>NZ_CP116887.1:0-75000 GCF_028421645.1 Aneurinibacillus sp. Ricciae_BoGa-3
ATGGTCACCAATGTGAAAGAACTTTGGGACACCGCGCTAGCGAACATACAAACCAAACTAAGCAAACCCAGCTTTGAAACCTGGCTGAAATCAACTAAGGCTACCGCGCTAGATGACAACACCCTTCTCATCACCGCACCTAATGAATTCACTCGCGATTGGCTCGAGTCGCGCTATTCGGATCTCATTACAGAAACACTTTATGAAGTAACCGGTAAACATATGACCATTAAATTCGTTATACCGACAATGGGAACAGAGGAAGATGTTACAGAGCGTGATATGGCACAGAAAGGGAAAGAAAAAAGAGGCAGTGATGACTTTCCCAAGACCGTCCTTAATCCAAAATACACGTTTGATACATTTGTCATTGGAACAGGCAACCGTTTCGCACATGCAGCTTCCCTCGCGGTAGCGGAAGCGCCTGCAAAGGCTTACAATCCTCTTTTTATTTATGGGGGTGTAGGGCTGGGGAAAACGCACCTGATGCATGGAATAGGCCATTATGTTCTCGAACACAACCCGAACGCCAGGGTTGTCTATCTTTCCTCCGAGAAGTTTACCAATGAATTCATTAATTCCATTCGTGATAATCAGACGGTTAGCTTTCGCAATAAATACCGGAACGTCGATATTTTATTAATTGACGACATTCAATTTCTTGCCGGCAAAGAGCAAACCCAGGAGGAATTCTTCCATACATTCAACGCGCTGCATGAAGAAAGCAAGCAAATCATTATCTCAAGCGACCGGCCTCCGAAGGAAATTCCTACGCTGGAAGACCGCCTGCGCTCCCGTTTTGAATGGGGACTCATTACGGACATTCAACCGCCGGATCTGGAGACACGAATTGCCATTCTCCGCAAGAAAGCTAAGGCCGATAATCTTGATATACCAAATGAAGTAATGGTGTACATTGCGAACCAGATCGATACAAACATTCGCGAACTTGAGGGCGCGCTTATTCGTGTTGTCGCCTATTCGTCCTTAATCAATCGCGATATTGACAGTGAGCTGGCTGCAGAAGCATTGAAGGATATTATTCCATCCAATAAACCGCGCGTCGTGACTATTGCGGGTATCCAGCAGGCGGTTGGTGAAAAATACGGCTTAAAAATGGAAGAATTCAAGGCTAAAAAACGAACAAAGTCCGTTGCTTTTCCGCGTCAGATCGCCATGTATTTATCCAGGGAGCTAACTGACTTTTCTCTTCCTAAAATCGGGGAAGAGTTCGGCGGCCGGGATCATACAACCGTTATTCACGCACATGAGAAAATCACACAGGCGCTGCAAAATGATCGCCAGCTTCAAATAACCATCCAGGATTTAATTGATTCTATTAAAAAAGGTAAATAAACAGCCCTTATCCACTTGTGAATAGTTCATGATAAACGAATAGCCTGTACACAAACTTATCCACATGTGTATAGGCTTTATTTCTTTGTCTCCTGAAACTTATACACATATTCACATTCCCTATTACTATTACTAGGTTTAAAATAAAGAATAAAATATATAAGTATATGTAAAAATACGAGAGTTATACCTAAGGGGGACAATATGGAATTTATCATTCAAAGAGACCTGTTAACTCATGCTATAAGCACGGTAAGCAAAGCCGTAACATCCAGAACCACAATTCCAGTCTTAACAGGTATTAAAGTTGTGGCACATGAAGATGGCATTACACTAACAGGCAGTGATTCGGATATCTCTATAGAGCAATTTGTTCAGGCTGAGTCTGGGGACGAGCAGCTTATTGAGATCATTAAAACTGGAAGCATTATTCTTCCTTCACGTGTATTTGGCGAGATCGTAAGAAAACTTCCAGGAGACCAGGTAAAAATCTCGACCAATGAACGCTTTGTTATTACCGTTGCTTCAGGCCGTTCTGAATTTAACTTGAATGGAATGAACGCGGAAGATTATCCTCGGCTGCCCCAAATTGAAGAAGATCAGGTGTTAAGCCTGCCAGCTGATTTACTAAAAACCATGATTCGACAAACCGTCTTTTCCGTGGCTACAAATGAAACGAGACCGATCTTAACAGGTGTTATGTGGAAGCTTGAAGATAGCCAGCTGACCTTTATTGCGACAGATAGCCACCGCCTTACCACCCGTAAAGCTTCTGTTGAATCATCCGCAGGTTTATCCTTTGACAACATCGTCATTCCAGGGAAGAGCCTAACCGAATTAAGCAGAATTTTACCGGATGACGATAAACCTGTAGACATCGTTATTACAGATAACCAGATCTTAGTTAAAATAGGAAATATTCTATTTTATTCCCGTATTTTAGATGGCACTTACCCTGATACAGCGCGGATCATTCCCCAGAATACTAAAACTGAGATAGTTTTATCGACAAAAGAGTTTCTTGGGGCCATTGAACGGGCAAGCTTGTTAGCAAAGGATGGAAAAAATAATGTAGTCCGCCTATTCACCCAACAAGACGGAACGGTTGAAATCTCATCCAATACACCCGAAGTCGGTAAGGTAACAGAAGAAGTGAGCCCCTCTTCCACTGAAGGAGAAGAAGTGAAGATTTCATTTAACGCAAAATATATGCTGGATGCGCTTCGGGCTTCTGACAGCCCCGATATTAAAATTGGTTTTACAGGCGCCATGAGCCCGTTTATTATTCGGCCAACGGATCATGAATGGATTCTTCACCTCATCCTCCCTGTTAGAACCAATCAATAGGAGGAAAGCATGGAGAGAAGCAGTGTTGCAATAACAACCGAATACATTCAGCTTGGTCAATTTCTGAAACTGGCAGGTATCATCGATACAGGCGGCCAGGCCAAACCCTTTCTCGCAGAAGTCCCGATAAAAGTAAACGGAGAAAACGAAAACAGGCGGGGCAAAAAACTGTATAATGGAGATAGTGTGGATGTTGAGGGGTTCGGCTCGTTCGTAGTAGTGCGGACAGCCGAGTAACCGGAGAGGAGATACGGTTTGTTTTTAAAAACACTAAAGCTGGAGCATTACCGCAACATTGAGAGCACCTCGCTCTCCTTTACCGACCCAATCGTCCTTTTTATCGGGCAGAATGCCCAGGGGAAAACCAATTTACTTGAATCCATCTATGTGCTTGCGATGGCTAAGTCACACCGGACAAGTAAAGATAAGGAATTGATCGGATGGGATGCGCCTTACTCCAACCTGGGATGCCTTGTTGAAAAAAAGCACGGTCCCCTTTCCCTGCAAATTCAGTTGACTGCGCGAGGAAAAAAGGCGAAAATTAATAGTCTGGAGCAGCGCAAACTCAGCGATTATATCGGTGCGATGAATGTGGTCATGTTTGCTCCAGAGGATCTGGGCATTGTAAAGGGAAGCCCGAACGCCAGGCGTCGTTTTCTTGATATGGAAATTGGTCAGGTGTCTCCGGCCTATCTTTATCATGTATCCCAGTATCAAAAAGTGATACAGCAGCGCAATCAGACGCTTAAAGAAATGCAGCAAAAGCCTAAGCTGGCTGATTTGCTGGATATATACAATAGACAGTTAGCTGAGCTGTCTGCGAAGATTTTGCAAAAAAGATTTCAGTTTATGGCCAGAGTTGAAGAGTGGGCGCGGGAAATTCACGGCCAGATTACGCAAGGGAGGGAAAGCCTCTCTATTTCCTATGAGAATTCCCTGCCCTATGAGGTTTCGATGTCGAATGAGGAAGCGGAAACAGCTATTTACGAGCATCTGACCGGGCTGCGCAGCAGGGAAGTTGCACGGGGCATAAGCCTTGCCGGCCCGCATCGGGATGATTTGCACTTTCACATTAATGGTACGAGCGCCCAGCAGTATGGATCGCAGGGACAGCAACGTACCACGGCATTGTCTTTAAAGCTTGCTGAGATTGAATTGATTCACCAGGAAGTTGGTGAATACCCCCTGTTATTGCTGGATGATGTATTGTCGGAATTGGATGCAAACCGGCAGTCCCATCTTTTAAATAATATAAAAGACCGTGTGCAGACCTTTGTGACAACCACAGGAGTAGAGGGTCTTTACCATCAAACGCTCAAGCAGGCAGCCCTGTACCGGGTAAGCGGCGGGACGGTCATGCAGGAGGCGTAAGGAGGAAAGGGATGTTTATCCACTTAGGCGGTGATATTGTTGTACGTTCCGCAGATGTTATTACAATTCTTGATTCCCATGCGAAGTCATCCAAGATTACCCGTCAGTTTATTGAGACAGCTGATGCAGAGGGGCGTCTGGTGACTTTCGGAAACGAAGAGTGCAAGTCCTATGTAATAACAAAAGATAACGTGTATATGTCCCCCATTTCTTCGCTTACGTTAAAAAGACGCGCTAATTTTGTCAGTAGTTTGGAAAGCAGGTGAAGCTAGATGGATACGAAGCAAGAAAGTAACTACGGTGCCAGTCAAATACAGGTGCTGGAAGGGCTTGAAGCCGTTCGGAAACGCCCTGGTATGTATATTGGATCCACAAGTGCCAGAGGGCTGCACCATCTTGTATGGGAAGTTGTCGATAACAGCATTGATGAAGCACTGGCCGGCTACTGCGATGATATTCATGTTTACATTCACGAAGATAATAGTGTGACCGTAACGGATAACGGGCGGGGCATTCCTACCGAAGTTCATGAGAAAACAGGTAAATCTACAGTTGAAACCGTTCTGACCGTACTCCATGCCGGCGGGAAATTCGGCGGTGAAGGTTATAAGGTGTCCGGGGGCCTTCACGGGGTTGGCGTTTCCGTCGTTAATGCCCTTTCCCGCTCGCTTTCTATTGAAGTCAAACGCAACGGCCAGCGGTATGTGCAGAATTTTGTACAGGGCGGCCCGATAGATGAACTAAAAGTGGTGGGAACGGCTGAATCGACCGGTACAAAAGTCACGTTTAGTCCGGATCCGGAGATTTTCACGGAAACCACTGTGTTTGAATATGAGATTCTTCAAAAACGCCTGCGGGAACTTTCTTTCCTAAACCGTGGCGTGCGGATTTCACTGCATGATGAGCGGACCGGCAAGGTTGAGGAATTTCACTATGAAGGCGGTATCCAATCCTTCGTAGAATATTTAAATAAGAACAAAGAAAAGCTGCATGAGCCTCCCATTTACCTTGAGGGGGAAAAAGACGGCCTCACTGTGGAAATTGCCTTGCAGTATAATGATTCTTTCTTAAGCAATATTTATTCGTATGCCAACAATATTCATACCCACGAGGGTGGTACGCATGAATCAGGCTTTAAAAGCGCCCTCACACGCGTAATCAACGACTACGCACGCCGGAATAATTTTCTAAAGGAAAAGGATGGCAACCTAACAGGCGATGATGTCCGTGAAGGGTTAACGGCTATTATCAGCGTTAAAATACCGGATCCTCAGTTTGAAGGCCAAACAAAGACTAAGCTCGGCAACAGCGAAGCCCGCAGTATTACAGAGTCCTTGTTTGGCGAAGGATTTACCCGCTATTTGAATGAACATCCCCAGGAGGCGAAGAAAGTCATGGAGAAATCCATGATGGCCGCTCGTGCGAGGGAAGCTGCCCGGAAGGCAAGAGAGCTTACACGCCGCAAAAACGCACTGGAATTCAGTTCATTGCCGGGCAAACTTGCAGATTGCTCTTCAAGAGATGCTTCCATCAGTGAGTTGTATGTGGTTGAGGGAGACAGCGCCGGCGGTTCCGCTAAGCAAGGGCGCGACCGGAATTTTCAGGCCATCCTTCCCCTGCGTGGAAAGGTTATCAATGTCGAAAAAGCCCGCCTGGATAAAATTCTTTCGAACGCGGAGATCCGAGCCATCATTACAGCACTGGGTACCGGCATCGGAGAAGATTTTGATATTTCAAAGGCCCGCTACCATAAACTGATCATCATGACAGATGCCGATGTGGACGGTGCCCACATTCGTACGCTATTGCTGACCTTTCTGTATCGTTACATGCGCCCGTTGATTGAGACAGGGTACGTGTATATTGCCCAGCCGCCTCTTTACAAGATTCAGCAGGGTAAAGTGATACGATATGCCTATAATGATCGTCAGCTTGCGGAGGTCCGTCAGGGAATGAATGCGAAACCGGAACCAAACATTCAGCGGTATAAAGGACTTGGGGAAATGAATCCGGAACAGCTGTGGGAAACCACCATGGACCCGGAGAGCCGGACACTTCTGAGGGTAGCCCTTGAGGACGCTATGGCAGCCGACGAACTGTTTGAAACATTAATGGGTGATAAAGTTGAGCCAAGGCGCGACTTTATACAAGAACACGCAAAAAATGTTCGTAATTTAGATATATAAAAAATAAGCCTTCCTGCTAAAGGGAGGGCTTATTTTTGTGTGTATCGGGGGATAAATGGTATAATAAATCGTATTGCTATCCTTACTATTTTTAGCTTGATAGAAGCAGAAATGAAAGACGGAGGTACACTCAATGGCCGAACAACGATCGAATGTCATTGATATAAACATAAATCAAGAAATGCGCAACTCCTTTCTTGATTATGCGATGAGCGTTATTGTCTCTCGTGCACTTCCAGATGTGCGGGATGGCTTAAAGCCTGTTCATCGGCGTATTCTGCATGCGATGAATGAAATGGGCGTTACACCTGATAAGCCTCACAAGAAATCTGCCCGTATTGTTGGGGACGTTATTGGTAAATATCATCCCCACGGAGATTCAGCGGTATACGAGACAATGGTTAGAATGGCACAGGATTTCTCTTATCGCTACCAATTGGTGGACGGACACGGGAACTTTGGATCAGTGGATGGAGATTCTGCAGCTGCCATGCGTTATACGGAAGCCCGTATGTCCAAAATCACCCTGGAGCTTCTGCGGGACATCGGCAAAGACACTGTGGATTTTGGGCCGAACTATGACGAAAATGAACGGGAGCCTCTCGTTCTTCCAGCGCGTTTCCCCCATCTGCTTGTAAACGGTTCAGCAGGAATTGCCGTGGGAATGGCGACAAATATTCCGCCGCACAATCTTGGTGAAGTCATTGATGGCGTGTTTACCTTAATTGAAAATCCTGAATGCACAAACCGCGATTTGATGCAGCACATTACTGGACCTGACTTTCCGACCGGAGCCACCATTATGGGGAGCTCAGGAATTCGCCGGGCGTATGAAACAGGACGCGGGTCCGTTATTATCCGGGCGAAATCAGAAATTGAGGAATACAAGGGTAAACACCGAATTATTGTGACTGAAATTCCTTACCAAGTGAACAAAGCGCGCATGATTGAAAAAATTGCAGAGCTTGTTCGGGATAAGAAGATGGATGGTATCACCGATCTGCGCGATGAGTCTGACAGGACTGGCATGCGGATCGTAATTGAGCTTCGTCGTGATGTAAATCCACAGGTGGTGCTTAATAATCTCTACAAGCATACCGCTATGCAGACTAGCTTTGGTATCAATATGCTTGCCTTGGTAAACGGTCAGCCTCATGTCCTGGATCTCAAGCATATGCTGTATTATTATCTTGAACATCAGAAGGAAGTTATCCGCCGGAGAACGGAATTTGATTTGCGTAAAGCGGAGGCGCGCATTCATATTGTTGAGGGCCTGCTAAAAGCCATTGATATTGTCGATGACTTAGTTGATCGGGAAGGGCCTATTCGCTCAGCGAATGATAGAGAGCAGGCACGCGGATATTTAATGGCTGAAACATATCCTTTGCGCGGACGCGAAGTGCCACTTGGATTTTCAGAAGATCAGGCAAACGCGATACTGGATATGCGTCTTCAGACTTTAACAGGCCTATCCATTGAGCGCCTGACAGGTGAATACAATGAATTAAAAGAATTGATCACTGAACTGCGGGCTATTCTGGAAGATGAAGGCAAGGTTCTTACGATTATCAAGGAAGAGCTGGAGGAAATCCGCAGTAAATTTTCTGATGAGCGCCGAACAGATATCTCCATTGATATGGAAAATATTGAAGATGAAGATCTGATTCCACAAGAAGAGGTTGTTATCACACTGACACATAAAGGTTACATTAAACGCCTGCCAGTTGATACCTATCGCGCTCAAAAACGCGGCGGACGGGGAATTCAAGGCATGGGAACTGTGGAAGATGACTTCGTTCAGCATCTTATTTCAACCAATTCCCATAATTATCTTCTTTTCTTTACTAATAAAGGGAAAGTATATCGCTTAAAGGCGTATGAAATTCCTGATTTGAGCAGAACTGCAAAGGGAACGCCAATTATTAATCTGCTTCAAATTGAACAGAACGAATATATTCAAACGGTCATTCCGATAAAAGAATTTACGGATAACCACTTCCTTTTCTTTGCGACGAAACAGGGGATTGTAAAACGTTCTGATTTGACTTCCTTTAACAATATCCGACGAGGTGGCCTGTTTGCGATTAATCTTCGGGAAGATGATGAGTTAATAGGTGTACGCCTGACTGATGGCACGTCGGATATCATTATGGGCACCCACAAGGGTATGTCTATTCGTTTTCCTGAACAGGATGTACGCGCAATGGGACGCACGGCTACAGGGGTAAAAGGCATTCAATTATCAGGTGACGACAGGGTCATTGATATGGATATAGCGGATGAAAAAGATGACGTGTTAATCGTTACGTCAAGCGGCTATGGAAAACGGACGCCGATCTCTTCCTATCGCATTCAAACAAGAGGCGGGAAAGGTATTAAAACAATGCATCTAACCGAACGCAACGGTGGTGTTGTTGGGCTTAAGGTTGTAAACGAATTGAACGATTTAATGCTAATTACTTCATCCGGCATTATTATCCGCTTGGGCATACGCGACATCTCTTCCATGGGACGCAATACACAAGGGGTTAAACTAATCCGGCTTGGAACCAATGAAGAGGTAGCAACAGTAGCGAAGATTGATGTTTCCGAAGAGTCGGAGGACGAAATAGTTATGCAGCCTGCTTATAAAGAGGAAGGACATTTGGAAGAAGAAACCCAGGATCCTGAAATGGATGAAGAAACCGACGAAATTGAGACAGAAGAGACAAATGAAGACGATGAATAAAGTAAAGTAAGCGGAGAAATCTGCTTATTTTTTTTTGTATATGAGTAAATGGACTGTTGTATGAAAGAAAGTCTGATTGGCTTAAAGTCAGGGAGTGTTTCAGGGGGCTGACACTCATGAGAAAAATTTAAAACAAAAGGTTGACACGTTATTTACGAATATGATATATTTTATTAGTCGTCAACGAACAATTGCACGATGAAGTTCCTTGAAAACTGAACAGTGAAATGCCAAATGTGCGATTGACCCAGAATTCAATTCTGGATTTATTAAGTAAGACCAGCTCGTATGAGCGAACAGCATCGAACCTTTTTGGAGAGTTTGATCCTGGCTCAGGACGAACGCTGGCGGCGTGCCTAATACATGCAAGTCGAGCGGACTTTGAGAAGCTTGCTTTTTAAAGTTAGCGGCGGACGGGTGAGTAACACGTGGGCAACCTGCCTGTAAGCCTGGGATAACTTCGGGAAACCGAAGCTAATACCGGATAGGATTCAGAACCGCATGGTTCTGGATGGAAAGTTTTCGGACACTTACAGATGGGCCCGCGGCGCATTAGCTAGTTGGTGGGGTAGTGGCCTACCAAGGCGACGATGCGTAGCCGACCTGAGAGGGTGATCGGCCACACTGGGACTGAGACACGGCCCAGACTCCTACGGGAGGCAGCAGTAGGGAATCTTCCGCAATGGACGAAAGTCTGACGGAGCAACGCCGCGTGAGCGATGAAGGTTTTCGGATCGTAAAGCTCTGTTGTCAGGGAAGAACCGCCGGGAAGACCTCCCGGTCTGACGGTACCTGACGAGAAAGCCCCGGCTAACTACGTGCCAGCAGCCGCGGTAATACGTAGGGGGCAAGCGTTGTCCGGAATTATTGGGCGTAAAGCGCGCGCAGGCGGTTTCTTAAGTCAGGTGTGAAAGCCCACGGCTCAACCGTGGAGGGCCACCTGAAACTGGGAGGCTTGAGTGCAGAAGAGGAGAGTGGAATTCCACGTGTAGCGGTGAAATGCGTAGAGATGTGGAGGAACACCAGTGGCGAAGGCGACTCTCTGGTCTGTAACTGACGCTGAGGCGCGAAAGCGTGGGGAGCAAACAGGATTAGATACCCTGGTAGTCCACGCCGTAAACGATGAGTGCTAGGTGTTGGGGACTCCAATCCTCAGTGCCGCAGCTAACGCAATAAGCACTCCGCCTGGGGAGTACGGCCGCAAGGCTGAAACTCAAAGGAATTGACGGGGACCCGCACAAGCGGTGGAGCATGTGGTTTAATTCGAAGCAACGCGAAGAACCTTACCAGGGCTTGACATCCCGCTGACCCCTCTGGAGACAGAGGCTTCCTTCGGGACAGCGGTGACAGGTGGTGCATGGTTGTCGTCAGCTCGTGTCGTGAGATGTTGGGTTAAGTCCCGCAACGAGCGCAACCCTTGTCCTTAGTTGCCAGCATTCAGTTGGGCACTCTAGGGAGACTGCCGTCGACAAGACGGAGGAAGGTGGGGATGACGTCAAATCATCATGCCCCTTATGTCCTGGGCTACACACGTGCTACAATGGATGGTACAACGGGCTGCTAACTCGCGAGAGTATGCCAATCCCTAAAAACCATTCTCAGTTCGGATTGCAGGCTGCAACTCGCCTGCATGAAGCCGGAATCGCTAGTAATCGCGGATCAGCATGCCGCGGTGAATACGTTCCCGGGTCTTGTACACACCGCCCGTCACACCACGAGAGTTTGCAACACCCGAAGTCGGTGAGGTAACCGTAAGGAGCCAGCCGCCGAAGGTGGGGCAGATGATTGGGGTGAAGTCGTAACAAGGTATCCGTACCGGAAGGTGCGGATGGATCACCTCCTTTCTATGGAGAATCGGCACACTGGCACTTTCACTGTTCAGTTTTCCAGGAACTTGGGGCCATAGCTCAGCTGGGAGAGCGCTACACTGGCAGTGTAGAGGTCGTCGGTTCGATCCCGATTGGCTCCACCATATCTATTTAAAAAACCCTTGAGCTTCAAGGTTTTTTTTATTGTGATTTACCCCTTTTTTTTAAGAATTATGTTGACATAACGCGTTGCAGATTATATAATGTTATGCGTGTCTGTTAAATGGAAGTTCTACTAAAACCGCTCACGTCCTGTGAGCAACGTAGAACGACACTCATCCTGAGTGTCTGGCAATTATGGCGAAGGGGTCACACCTGTTCCCATCCCGAACACAGAAGTTAAGTCCTTCAGCGCCGATGGTACTTGGGCGGCAACGCCCTGGGAGAGTAGGACATTGCCAGGCCGGCAACCTAACGGTTGCTGTCACATTGCACTTTGAAAACTGAATCATGGAAGAAACAATGCGCAATAGGAAAATCCAATTGTAATAACTTTTAGGTGATACCATATTAGAGCGTTGTCAGAAGCGAGAAGATCGAGGATGCGTGGGAACGAGCAGCGGAGCGTATTTTAATACGTGAGCAGCGCAGTGACAAGCAGACGAAGAGATTCGAAGCTTAAGGCAAGGCGATAGAGGTTAAGCTATGAAGGGCACACGGTGGATGCCTAGGCGCCAGGAGCCGAAGAAGGACGTGGCGAACTGCGAAATGCTCCGGGGAGCTGTAAGCAAGCGTTAATCCGGAGATGTCCGAATGGGGAAACCCACGATTCGTAATGGGATCGTACTCCTGCCTGAATCCATAGGGCGGGTAGAGGCAGACCAGGGGAACTGAAACATCTAAGTACCCTGAGGAACAGAAAACAATAGTGATTCCGTAAGTAGCGGCGAGCGAACGCGGAGAAGCCCAAACCGGAAGGTTCGCCTTCCGGGGTTGTAGGGCGTCTCACATGGAGTTATAAAAGACGGTCATAGATGAAGTGGCCTGGAAAGGCCCGTCACAGAAGGTAATAACCCTGTAATCGAAATGGCCGTCTCTCCGAGACGTACCCTGAGTACCGCGAGACACGTGAAACCTCGTGGGAAGCTGGGAGGACCATCTCCCAAGGCTAAATACTACCTGGCGACCGATAGTGAACCAGTACCGTGAGGGAAAGGTGAAAAGCACCCCGGGAGGGGAGTGAAAGAGAACCTGAAACCGTGTGCCTACAACTAGTCGGAGCACATTAACTGTGTGACGGCGTGCCTTTTGTAGAATGAACCGGCGAGTTACGGTTGCGTGCGAGGTTAAGGTGAGAAGCCGGAGCCGCAGCGAAAGCGAGTCTGAACAGGGCGAGTGAGTACGCAGCCGTAGACCCGAAACCGTGTGATCTACCCATGTCCAGGGTGAAGGTGCGGTAACACGCACTGGAGGCCCGAACCCACGCACGTTGAAAAGTGCGGGGATGAGGTGTGGGTAGCGGAGAAATTCCAATCGAACTCGGAGATAGCTGGTTCTCCCCGAAATAGCTTTAGGGCTAGCCTCGGATTTACTGTACCGGAGGTAGAGCACTGATTGGATGCGGGCCCCTCGCGGGGTACCAAATTCAGTCAAACTCCGAATGCCGGCTACAGATATCCGGGAGTCAGACTGCGAGTGCTAAGATCCGTAGTCAAAAGGGAAACAGCCCAGACCACCAGCTAAGGTCCCTAAATCTTCACTAAGTGGGAAACGATGTGGAGTTGCCCAGACAACCAGGATGTTGGCTTAGAAGCAGCCACCATTTAAAGAGTGCGTAATAGCTCACTGGTCGAGTGACTCTGCGCGGAAAATGTAACGGGGCTAAGTGAAGTACCGAAGCTGTGGCTTGACACCGTAGGTGTCAGGGGTAGGGGAGCGTTCCTGCAGCGGTGAAGCTCGACCGGAAGGACGGGTGGAGCGGCAGGAAGTGAGAATGCCGGTGTAAGTAGCGAAAAGAAGGGTGAGAATCCCTTCCGCCGAAAGCCTAAGGGTTCCTGAGGAAGGCTCGTCCTCTCAGGGTTAGTCGGGACCTAAGCCGAGGCCGAAAGGCGTAGGCGATGGACAACAGGTGGAAATTCCTGTACTACCTCTACTTCATTTGAGCGATGGAGGGACGCAGGAGGGTAAGGCAAGCAGACTGCTGGTTATGTCTGTCCAAGCAATGAGGCGTGTGTATAGGCAAATCCGTACACTGTAACGCCGGGTTGTGATGGCGAGGGAAATTTAAGTACCGAAGTTCCTGATCTCACACTGCCAAGAAAAGCTTCTAGCGAGAAGTAAGGTACCCGTACCGCAAACCGACACAGGTAGGCGAGGAGAGAATCCTAAGGCGCGCGAGAAAACTCTTGCTAAGGAACTCGGCAAAATGACCCCGTAACTTCGGGAGAAGGGGTGCCCCGCTAGCGTGATAAGCGTGAGGGGGCCGCAGTGAAAAGGCCCAAGCGACTGTTTAGCAAAAACACAGGTCTCTGCGAAGCCGCAAGGCGAAGTATAGGGGCTGACGCCTGCCCGGTGCTGGAAGGTTAAGGGGAGCGGTTAGCGCGCAAGCGCGAAGCTGTGAACCGAAGCCCCAGTAAACGGCGGCCGTAACTATAACGGTCCTAAGGTAGCGAAATTCCTTGTCGGGTAAGTTCCGACCCGCACGAAAGGCGTAACGACTTGGGCACTGTCTCGGCAAGAGACTCGGTGAAATCATACTACCTGTGAAGATGCAGGTTACCCGCGACAAGACGGAAAGACCCCATGGAGCTTTACTGCAGCTTGATATTGAATGCTGGTATGATTTGTACAGGATAGGTGGGAGCCTTTGAACCCGGACCGCCAGGTTCGGTGGAGGCATCCTTGGGATACCACCCTGATTATGCCGGCCTTCTCACTCGCATCCCTTATCGGGATGGAGGACCGTGTCAGGTGGGCAGTTTGACTGGGGCGGTCGCCTCCTAAAGTGTAACGGAGGCGCCCAAAGGTTCCCTCAGAATGGTTGGAAATCATTCGCAGAGTGTAAAGGCACAAGGGAGCTTGACTGCGAGACCTACAAGTCGAGCAGGGACGAAAGTCGGGCTTAGTGATCCGGTGGTTCCGCATGGAAGGGCCATCGCTCAACGGATAAAAGCTACCCTGGGGATAACAGGCTTATCTCCCCCAAGAGTCCACATCGACGGGGAGGTTTGGCACCTCGATGTCGGCTCATCGCATCCTGGGGCTGAAGTAGGTCCCAAGGGTTGGGCTGTTCGCCCATTAAAGCGGTACGCGAGCTGGGTTCAGAACGTCGTGAGACAGTTCGGTCCCTATCTGTCGTGGGCGCAGGAAATTTGAGAGGAGCTGTCCTTAGTACGAGAGGACCGGGATGGACGCACCGCTGGTGCACCAGTTGTTCCGCCAGGAGCATCGCTGGGTAGCTATGTGCGGCCGGGATAAGCGCTGAAAGCATCTAAGCGTGAAGCCCCCCTCAAGATGAGATTTCCCACAGCATAAGCTGGTAAGACCCCTTATAGATGATGAGGTAGATAGGTTCGGGGTAGAAGTGTGGCAACGCATGGAGCTGACGAATACTAATCGGTCGAGGGCTTAACCCAAATTTTAAGGAATTCCTAACGCATAGTTACTTCCAGTTCAGTTTTCAAGGTACAAACCGTTTGAGATAGAGGCCTCTGCTAAAAAGCAGGGGCTTTTTGCTAATTTACGGTTTGTTCTTAATTTACCAGGAAAATATGCCGCTGGTTTAACAACAAATCATAAATCATGTTGGGAAATTTCCGGGCCGAAGCAGATAAAAATTCGTGAATCATATACATGTCCTCAGACGCAAAAGAAAAAATGATTTCTCCCCACCGCTCGGTTTCATACCGGCACATCATTCCCAGAACATACATGACCATGTAATGGTTGATGATTTCATCTATTTGAATTTCGTTGTTTAACCGGAAGTAAAAATTGCCTTTAAAGTCTGCAATAAATAGCGGGTTTTCAAAGCCTTGTCCATTAAGCGAGGGGTCTATCCCATTGGGATGGTGCCATTCACACTTAACAAGCCGGCTATAAATCTCTGTTCCTGTGGTTTTAAAAGAACCCATACCCTTATTCCAACGGTTTATATAGTGAATAAAGCCATTTAATGTAAGGTGAAGGGAATCCAGCACACTTTCAGGCAGATAAAAGGGAGTACAGCCTTTAGAAGTGCCAGACTCAGGAGTTACGATAACTTCCACCAAAGTAGGCGTTTTATAAAGTTGGCGATAAGCAGTCTGAAGCTCAGGAATGATTGCTAACAAGTCTTGGACTTTGTATTTGTCGCCCAGTGGTGTTTGATTGATAAATTTGCATAGGTGCGGCAGCAGACCATCCTTTTGAACCTTGACTTCTTCCTCTGCAAAGGAATAGAAGCTTTTTTTTATTTTTCGATTTGTAAGGCCATGCTGGAGTACTTTAGAGGATGAAGGATAGTCCGGATCACGGGTAACAAGAAATGCCTTAATTAAGCTGACCATGCCGTAATACAAAAGAAGCGGCCTGACAAGAATGTCACTTGTTTGAGCTGAACGGTAGTATTGGCGGGCCTGCTTAATGTAATAAATGAATTTGGATGTATTCTGAAACGCATGTACAGCAGCTTTTTCCGGATGAGAACGTTCATAGACAGATCCAAGGAAGGATTTAGTTGTAGATTCACTCTCAAAAAAAAGAAAACTGTCCCACATTTTTTCCAAAGGATTTTCACATCTTATAGTATGAACAGAGTCCAGCATCCCCTCCCTCCTTTCGCATAATTTTCGTAAATAGATATATTTGGGTGTTATTATTCTAATTATTATGTATTCTATACGTAAATTCCCGAACTATTTTCAGTAATTCTTGACAGTAAAATAGTGGTTTTGTTAAACTGTTCGTTAACATCATATAGACGAATGGCGTTTGGTCTAATTATCATATAAAGGATGGTAATACTTGTGTGGGAAAATAAGTTCAATAAAGAAGGCTTAACATTTGACGACGTATTGTTAGTTCCGGGAAAATCAGAAGTATTGCCACGCGATGTAAATGTTTCAGTTCGCTTAAGCCACGATGTGAAGCTGAATATCCCGCTAATGAGTGCAGGAATGGATACTGTTACCGAATCTGCCCTGGCAATTGCCATGGCCCGGCAAGGTGGAGTCGGTATTATCCACAAGAACATGACGATTGAGCAGCAGGCAGAGGAAGTTGACCGGGTAAAACGTTCAGAATCAGGCGTTATAACAAATCCGTTCTCCTTGCACCCGAACCAGCCTGTTTCTGAAGCGGAGAAATTAATGGCTAAGTTCCGAATCTCCGGGGTTCCAATTGTGGATGAAAACAATCAGTTAGTTGGGATCATCACGAACCGCGATATGCGATTTGTCCATGATTACGCTGTGGCTATTGAACAGGTGATGACGAAAGATCACCTTGTGACAGCCCCAGTAGGGACGACGCTTCAGGAAGCCGAGCTTATTCTAGAGCGCCATAAAATCGAAAAGCTTCCGCTAGTGGATGATCATAATGAGCTCAAAGGGCTTATCACAATCAAAGACATTGAAAAAGCCATTCAGTTTCCGAATGCGGCGAAGGATAAACACGGTCGTTTACTTTGCGGGGCAGCGGTAGGTGTTTCGAAGGATACATTTCAGCGGGCAGAAGCACTTGTAAATGCTGGCGTGGATGTGCTTGTTATTGATACAGCACATGGACACTCGCAGGGTGTGCTTGATACGGTAAAGCAAATTCGTTTAAAATACCCAACCCTTACCATTGTGGCAGGGAATGTGGCAACAGGAGAAGCAACAAAGGATCTTATTGAAGCCGGTGCCAGCATCATTAAAGTGGGAATTGGACCGGGCTCTATTTGTACAACCCGTGTTGTGGCAGGTATCGGCGTACCACAAATTACTGCCATATACGACTGTGCGTCCGTTGCCCGCCAGTACAATGTACCGGTTATTGCGGATGGAGGCATCAAGTATTCTGGTGATATTCCAAAGGCTATTGCAGCCGGAGCAACAGCTGTGATGATTGGCAGCCTGTTTGCCGGGTGTGAGGAAAGCCCAGGGGAATCAGAAATTTACCAGGGTCGCCGTTTCAAAGTATACCGGGGCATGGGATCACTTGGCGCCATGAAGGAAGGCAGTAAAGATCGTTACTTCCAGGAAAACGAGAGCGAGAAGAAATTGGTACCCGAAGGAATTGAAGGACGTGTTCCTTATAAAGGGCCTTTAGTCGATACTGTGTATCAACTTATAGGCGGACTCCGGGCAGGTATGGGATACTGCGGTACTCCAACGATTGATGATCTTCAAACCAAGACTCAATTTATCCGCATTACCAATGCCGGCCTGAAAGAGAGCCATCCTCATGACATTCAGATTACGAAGGAAGCGCCAAATTATTCGCTTTCTTAATGGTGATCATGCAAAAATTTGACATAAACACATGAAAAAGACAGGGAAGAAACTCCCTGTCTTTTTCATGTGTTTATGGTAGAATCATTATTGGTGTAAAATAAGCATGGAGGTGCGGGAGTTGTCCATACCCTTAACAAAATTGAAGAAAATGTTAGCCGTTTTTATGGCCTGCCTGCTCATGACAATTCCATTGATGTCCATTCAATCGGGAAAAGCAGAGGCTGCGGCACCTGCGCTGAATCTTAAGGTGAAATCTGCGATTTTGGTCGAGGCCTCGACAGGGAAAATACTTTATAAGTACAATGAAAACCAAGCTTTTCCACCGGCAAGTATGACCAAAATGATGACCGAGTATTTGCTGTGGCAGGCTATCCAAAATCATAAAGTAAGCTGGGATCAGGTCATTACGGCAGATGATTATGCCGCATACATAGCTAAGGCTGGGGGATCCTCTTCAGCTGTACTTCTTGCTTCCGGAGAAAAACATACGCTGCGGGAATTGTACGAAGGAATGGCAATCTATTCAGCCAACGATGCAACGGTTTTAATTGCTGAAACAATTGCTGGCACAGAAGAAAACTTTGTGAAAGAAATGAATAAAAAGGCCAAGGAATTTGGCATGACACAGACACACTTTGCGACGGCAAGTGGATTTCCTGTAAAAGAGCTTGGCAAATTCGCCCCGCCTGCTCCTAATGGCGACAATATGATGTCTGCCCGGGACGCTGCAATACTCGCTAAAAAACTTATTACCACTTATCCGGATGTTTTAAAAACAACTTCGATTCCGAAAAAAATGTTCCGCACCGGTGCACGCCCATTCCGCATGGATAACTGGAACTGGATGCTTCCAGGACTTGTGCAGGCTTATCCGGGAGTTGACGGACTTAAAACAGGGCATACTGATGAGGCAAAGTTTTGTTTTACAGGAACAGCACAGCGCAATGGTGTTCGCCTAATTGCTGTTGTCATGGGTGCTGACTCAATGCTGTCCCGCTTTGGCGAAACAAAGAAGCTGTTCGATTATGGGTTTAGCAATTACAAGATGCAGCCCCTCGCGAACAAAGGGACCTCTATAAAAGGAAGCGAGAATGCTCCTGTTCAGAGCGGTAAAGATACAACAGTACCGGCAGTAACGAGCCAAAATGTGCTCTATCCTATACAAATTGGCGAAGAGAATAAATACCAGCTGAAGGGCAGCCTGCAGACACTGCAAGCTCCAGTTAAAAAAGGACAGGCCATTGGTTCCGTAATGGTTGTCGGCCCTAATGGCCAAGCGGAAGATTTCCTGACGCCAGCGGATCAGCAAAAGGCAGGAGGCACACTTGTTGCGCAAAACGATGTCGACAAAGGAAGCTGGATTCGGCTTGCTTTCCGTTCGCTCTTCCATGGCATCGGAAGCCTGTTTGGAAGTCTTGGCCATATGATTGGGCATTTGTTCTCCAAATAAGACGAAAGATTTTACATAAACGGCGAATAAAGAACCTTGTTTGTTGTCTTTTTCCGTCATTTTATGTAAAATTGATGTATTGATTTTTAGTTTTTCAGAATTATAAGGCGGTAGGGGGATTTAAAAATGGCAGATCAAGGTACTACACGCGTTAAACGCGGCATGGCTGAAATGCAAAAAGGCGGCGTTATTATGGACGTAATCAACGCTGAGCAAGCAAAGATTGCCGAGGCTGCCGGTGCGGTAGCTGTTATGGCACTTGAACGTGTTCCTGCTGATATTCGTGCAGCTGGCGGCGTTGCCCGTATGGCGGATCCGACAATCATAGAAGAAGTGATGGCGGCTGTGTCTGTTCCGGTTATGGCTAAAGCCCGTATCGGACATTTTGTAGAAGCAAAAGTACTGGAAGCAATGGGTGTTGATTACATCGACGAATCAGAAGTGCTTACACCTGCTGATGAAGTGTTCCATATAAACAAAGCTGATTTTACTGTGCCATTTGTATGTGGTGCACGTGATCTTGGAGAGGCGCTTCGCCGTATTGGTGAAGGAGCTTCCATGATCCGTACAAAAGGCGAACCGGGAACGGGTAATATCGTAGAAGCTGTCCGTCATCAGCGCATGATGCAGAGCCAAATTCGCAAAGTTGCCAGCATGTCTGAGGATGAGTTAATGGCTGAAGCAAAAAACATCGGTGCACCGATTGAACTGCTTAAATATGTGCATGAGAATGGCAAACTTCCGGTTGTTAATTTTGCAGCTGGCGGAGTAGCTACTCCTGCTGATGCGGCGCTTATGATGCATCTGGGTTCGGATGGAGTTTTTGTAGGTTCTGGTATTTTCAAATCGGACAATCCTGAGAAATTCGCCCGTGCGATTGTTCAGGCCACCACTCATTATGAAGATTACAAACTAATCAGCGAGCTTTCCAAAAATCTCGGTACAGCTATGAAAGGCATAGATGTTGCATCCCTGCTTGAGAATGAACGCATGGCTGTTCGCGGCTGGTAATAGCCATGAAAGTTGGAGTTTTAGCTTTACAGGGTGCTGTAGCTGAACATATCCGCATGCTTGAAAAGGCTGGTGCAGAAGCGATTCCGGTTAAGAAGGTTTCTCAGCTGGTTGATATCGATGGATTGGTACTCCCAGGCGGGGAAAGTACAGCTATCGGTAAACTGATGAAAGAATACGGTTTTGATACCGCTCTTCTTGAATTTTCCGCTCAGAAGAAGCCAATTTTCGGAACGTGTGCGGGCCTCATTATTCTGGCGAGGGAAATTGCCGGCCAGGATTGGGTACATCTTGGGCTTATGGATATTAAAGTTGAGCGCAATGCGTTTGGCCGCCAGCGTGAAAGCTTTGAGACGGATTTGGTGATGGAAGGTGTAGCGGACGATTTTCGCGCGGTATTCATTCGTGCACCGCTCATTTTAAATGTTGGCGATAAGGTAGAAGTGATCTCCCGCTATAAGGATGAGATTGTAGCGGCCCGCCAGGATCATCTGCTCTGCGCTTCCTTCCATCCTGAGCTAACAGAAGACGCCCGCATGCACAAATATTTCTTAAGTATGGTTGAGCAGTATCGTGGCGTTTCTATTAAATAATTATACAAATAAAGGGGTACTTCGATTTTGAAAAGTACCTCTTTTATTTTTTGCATATTCGTTGTATCTATAGTAAAGTAGGAAATAGCAAACGTTTGACAGATAGTAAAGGCTTTGACGAGAACCAGTAGGCAGTTAACGTTCGTCCAGAGAGTCGGTGGATGGTGAGAACCGATCGGGCGTGCTGCAGAATCCATCTCTGAGCTGACGGCGATAAGCCGGGACGGATCCCATCCGTTATTTGGGCTTGAGGGCATACATACGTATGCTGAAGTAGGGTGGCAGCACGGGTAATCTCGTCCCTGATTGGGGAGGGGATTTTTTTTATGTTTAAAAAAGATAAGTATCTTACTTTACTTGAGAATATGAAGTGGGAGGAATTCCAGTTATGTTAGATGTAAAACGACTGCGCAACGATTTTGAATCCGTGAAGAAAGCATTGCAAAACCGCGGTGAGAAACTAAACGAAATCGATAAATTCGCTGAATTTGATACAAAACGCCGCGCGCTCTTAACAGAGAGTGAACAGCTGAAAAATAAGCGCAACACTGTATCTGAGCAAATCGCTGTACTGAAAAAAGAGAAGAAAGATGCAGCTGATTTAATTGCAGAAATGAAGGAAGTCTCCACTAAAATTAAAGATTTTGACGAAGAAATCCGCGTTCTGGAAGAAGAGATTTCGCAAATTATGCTGTCGATTCCAAACGTGCCTCATGAGAGTGTGCCGGCAGGATTGACAGAAGATGACAATGTGCCGATTCGCCAGTGGGGAGAGCCCACCAAGTTTGATTTTGAACCGAAACCGCATTGGGAAATTGCAACCGAACTTGGCATTCTGGACTTTGAAGCAGCCGCTAAAGTAACGGGCAGCCGCTTTGTGTTTTACAAAGGGCTCGGTGCGAAAATGGAGCGGGCGCTCATTAACTATATGCTGGATTTGCATACCATGCAGCATGGATATGAAGAAATTCTTCCGCCTTATATCGTGAATCGGGAGAGCATGACAGGTACCGGCCAGCTGCCCAAGTTTGAGGAGGATGCCTTTAAAGTCGCTGACACGGATTACTTCTTAATTCCGACAGCGGAAGTGCCGGTTACCAACTATCACCGGGATGAGATCCTTTCCGGAGATAAATTGCCGATTCGCTATGCAGCGTTCAGTGCCTGCTTCCGATCAGAAGCGGGTTCTGCAGGCCGGGACACACGCGGACTTATCCGCCAACATCAATTCAATAAGGTAGAACTCGTTAAATTCGTTAAACCAGAAACCTCGTATGATGAGCTCGAAAGTCTGGTAGGTAATGCAGAGAAAGTGCTCCAACTGTTGAACCTTCCTTATCAAGTACTGAATATGTGTGCAGGGGATCTTGGTTTTACCGCCGCCAAGAAGTATGACATCGAAGTATGGATTCCAAGCTATAACACCTACCGGGAAATTTCATCATGCAGTAATTTCGAAGACTTCCAGGCCCGCCGCGCCGGCATCCGTTTCCGCCGCGATCCGAAAGCCAAGCCAGAATTTGTACACACATTAAATGGCTCAGGCCTGGCAATCGGACGCACCATGGCAGCTATCCTTGAGAATTACCAGCAAGCCGATGGAAGCGTAGTGATTCCAGAAGCACTGCGCCCGTATATGGGTGGCGTCGCGAAAATTGAGAAGAAGGCGTAGGAGAAAGCTTTGGCTTGCACCATTCGTTGGTGCTGGCACAATCGTCTTATCTGCAAAAAGAGGCATTCAACCTGACACGGTTGGATGCCTTAATCTTTAATGGAATGAATGGGTTTTACCTCAGCCGACCGCATAATTATTAGAATGTTCCATGAATAATATGATTGTATTGAAAGGAGAACCAAATGGAATATTGGAAGCTCTTTCTTGCTTTTTTTCGAATCGGGATTTTCGGATATGGGGGCGGCCCCTCGATGATTCCTTTGTTTCATGCAGAGTGTGTAAAAAATTATAAGTGGGTAACAGCTGAGGAATTTGCTGATTATTTAGCGCTTGGTAATGCGTTGCCCGGGCCAATCGCAACTAAAATGGCCAGCTACATTGGTTATCGTGTAAAAGGCTGGCTTGGCGCTTTCATTGCGATCATCGCGGTTTCTTTCCCGGTTTTAATCGCCATGATATTCCTGCTCAGCTTCGTAAATAAGCTGAAGGGTTCCAGCTACGTTAATGGAATGATCCAGGCCATCCAGCCTGTAATAGGCGTTATGATGGCTGTTCTTGCGTACGAGTTTATAATGAAGGGGTGGAAAGGCGCTGGCAACAAAATTGGGATCGTGTCGATTATAGTTATCTCTCTTATTGCACTCGTATTCTTCAACATACATCCTGGTATTCTCGTTGGCCTTGCACTGGTTGGGGCTTTCGTATATTCCACCAGGATTCAGCGCGCTAAGCGAAAAGATTCCTTAAATAAAGGAGTTTAATCCCATGATTTATTTACAAATTTTCTGGGCCTTCTTTATTGCAAATATCCTGGGTTATGGGGGAGGCCCCTCAAGCATCCCATTGATTCAAAATGAGGTGGTAAGCCACTATCATTGGATGACGGTCCAGCAGTTCGGGGAAACGCTCGCACTTGCAAACGCATTGCCAAGCCCGATTAACACGAAGCTAGGCGGCTACATTGGCTATCAGGTGGCCGGTGTATCTGGAGCCATTATCGCTTTTATCGCTACAGTGGCCCCCACGGCTATTGCGATGATTATTCTGCTTAAATCGATGAACCTGTTTAAGGATGCGCCTCAGGTTAAGTCCATGACGCAATCGATCCGCCCTATTATCGCGGTATTGCTTGGGGTACTGGCTTATCAATTTTTCCAGCATGCGGTAATGGGTGCAGGGTGGATTCATACCATCATTCTTAGCGTGGCGTCCTACATCCTGCTGGAAAGGATCCGGATCAACCCGGCCATTGTAATCGCCGCTTCCATGATTTATGGCATGATATTAATCAAATAATGCCGCGATTCTGGCCTGGTTGTTATTACAATGAAGCAGACGAGGAATGGATGCGCATATAGTATCCGGTTAAAAATGTAAGCATCGTATGGACACCAGCTTTTATGGTTGACCCTGCAACATCTTTCATGGGGTCCAAGCAAACGATATCCATTGCCTTGACCTTTTTATGCAAAGAGGTCTCGTATACAGCGTCAAACAGCTCATACGTTTGCATCCCGCCGGGTGTGGAAGCGGGAGCACCCGGTGCACAGCCTATATCCAGCACATCCATATCTACTGTAAGGTAAATGGTATCCACTTCACGGCTGAGATTTGCCAGAGCGGTACCGACAGTTGAGGCTATTCCCTGTTTGCGGGCCTGGTTAAGCGTGACATAATGAACACCCATTTGATCGGCGTATTCTTTTAGCGAGCGGGCATTGTAGAACCCGTGCAGCCCAATGTTCCATACATTTGAGCCTTTAACGGTGCCGCTATCTATTAAATTGCGAATGGGTGTCCCGTTGGTTGGACCATTGTCATCCAGGCTTCGCAGATCAAAATGAGTGTCGAATTGAAGGATGCCGATTCTCTCACCGAGATGACTCTCTTTCCATCCTTTAACAAGCATGGCTGTAACCGAATGGTCACCCCCCAGCATAATCGGCAGCGCATGGGGATGAGAAAGCCGCATCTGGATCATAGCTTCTTTTATATTTTGGTGTGACCGAGCAATATCTGTCACATGCTGTCTGACATCCCCGAGATCCACAACCTGCATCGCAGTGAAATCGACATCGTAATCCAAATGATAGGGATTAAAAAATTTCCATGCTGCACGCATCACATCCGGATTCTCGCTTGCACAAGAGGCACTAATAGAGGAGCGGGATAGCGGCACCCCCAGAATGGTAACATCGTACCTACTCCAATCAATTGGTTCATCCGGATGGAGCGTTTGAATCCACTCATGCACCTTGGGTTCAGAGACATGGGGATCGCGAAGCCAATGAAAAGAGGGTGGTTTAAGAAGCGGATAGGGATACGTCATACATAGCCACCCCTTTTTTAATGACAATGCGGCCATTTTTGACCACCGTATTGACAAGGTTTACGCCATAGTGATACTGAAGAAAAGCATAATTTGGGGCATCGAACATTACAAGATCAGCTTGCTTTTCCGGTTCAATGCTGCCGATTCGATCCGCCATTTTTAATGCATGAGCCGCATTAATGGTACTAGCAGTTAGCACTTCAGAAAGTGACATGCCCATTGTTAAGCAGGCTAAATTCATCATAAGAGGCATCGAAACAGTGGGGGAAGAGCCTGGATTGCAGTCCGTTGCCAGCGCGACAGGGCAGCCAGCTTCTATCATTTTCCGCCCGTTTGCCGGCTCTGTCATTAAGAAGAAGGCTGTTCCCGGCAAAAGCACGGCAACTACTCCTGAGGCCGCCATCTGCTGAATGCCAGAATCAGAAGCGCGCAGCAGATGGTCCGCCGATACTGCCTTTAGCTCTGCTGCCAGCTCGGCTCCCTGGTACGGTTCAATCTCGTCCGCATGTATTTTGGGGAGCAGACCATAAGAAAGGCCGGCTCGAAGAATCTTTTTGGCCTGTTCAGGGGTGAACACCCCTTTTTCACAGAATACATCATTAAAGGAGGCCAGGCCGCTCCTGGCAACCTCAGGTATCATTTCTGATACGATTATTTGGACAAAATCATCCGGATTGGTTTTATATTCTTCTGGTATTGCGTGGGCACCCATAAAAGTAGAAACGATATCGACAGGATGCTTTTCATTCAATTTATGGGCGGCGCGGAGTTGTTTGAGTTCACTTTCGAGTGTCAATCCGTAGCCGCTTTTTGCCTCAACGGTTGTGACGCCGTGTTTAAGCAAGGAGTCCAGCCGGGTTGTTGCCTGCTGGATGAGTTCCTTTTCAGAAGCGGCACGGGTCGCACGGGTTGTGCTGTGTATTCCGCCTCCCGCCCTCATAATTTCCATGTAGGTTTTGCCGTTGAGCCGCATTTCAAATTCAATTTCCCTGCTTCCCGCATACACCAGGTGCGTATGCGGATCAACCAGACCTGGGGTAACAATCTTGCCTGAGGCATCAAGTATTTCGGCTTCACCCAGTCTTTCGTGATAGCGCCGGGCAAGTTCGCTGTCCGTCCCCACAGCCTGGATTAGGCCATCCTCTACCCAAACTGCCCCGTCCTCTATAATGGATAGTTCGCTCATTTGCCTGCCTGTTACAGGTTGTTGTGACCCGCTTGCCAGCGTAACCAACTGGCTGGCATGCCGGATAAAAAGGGGGATTCCCGCTGTCATTGGCTCTCCCCCTGGTGTGTATTTAACATCGGTATCCGGACGCCGCGTTGATGTGCTACTTGAATGGCTTTTTCATAGCCGGCATCAACATGGCGCACCACACCCATCCCGGGATCCGTTGTAAGTACGCGCTTGAGCCGTTCTGCGGCCTGTTTGGTTCCATCCGCCACCACAACCATACCGGCATGCAGGGAATAACCCATTCCGACACCGCCGCCGTGGTGGACGGAAACCCAGCTTGCACCTGCTGCAGTATTGACAAGCGCATTTAAAATTGGCCAATCGCCAACGGCATCGCTTCCGTCCTGCATGGCTTCCGTCTCGCGGTTCGGGGATGCTACGGACCCGGCGTCCAGGTGGTCGCGGCCGATTACAATCGGAGCGCTAATTTCCCCGGAAGCCACCCTTTCGTTAATGGCCAATCCAAATTTAGCCCTCTCGCCATAACCCAGCCAGCAAATTCGGGCCGGAAGCCCCTGGAAGGTTACTTTTTCACGCGCCAAGGTAATCCAGCGCTTTAAATGTTTATCATTCGGGAAAAGCTGCAGGACTAATTCGTCGGTTTTATAAATATCTGCCGGATCACCAGACAATGCTGCCCAGCGGAAGGGTCCTTTTCCTTCACAAAAGAGCTGCCGGATATAAGCCGGTACAAAACCGGGAAAGTCAAATGCATCTATGACGCCCTCGTCATAGGCAGCCTGGCGAATGTTGTTTCCGTAATCAAAAACAACGGAGCCTGCTTTTTGCAGATCCAGCATCGCCCGTACGTGTACTGCCATGGACTGCTTCGACAGCCGCACATACTCCGCCGCATTCGATGCCCGCAGTTCAGCCGCTTTTTCCATTGTGAACCCCGCTGGAATGTAGCCGTTTAACGGGTCGTGGGCAGAAGTCTGATCCGTTACAAAATCTGGTGTTATACCGCGCTTTACCAATTCGGGGTAAACCTCGGCTGCGTTGCCGACAAGCCCAATGGATAGCGGCTGTGCTTTCTTCTGCGCTTCATCTGCAAGCCGCAAAGCTTCATCCAGGTCATGCACCATTACATCGCAGTAGCGTGTATCGATTCGCCGCCGAATACGGGCAGCGTCAACCTCGACTCCGATGATGACGCCTTCGTTCATCGTCACCGCAAGCGGCTGTGCTCCTCCCATGCCGCCAAGCCCGGCGGTCAGCGTCAGGGTGCCTTTCATGGTTCCGCCGGTGTGCTGGCGTGCTGCTTCGGCGAACGTCTCATACGTTCCCTGCAGGATGCCCTGGGTGCCAATATAAATCCAGCTGCCTGCTGTCATCTGCCCGTACATCATCAAACCTTTCTTATCGAGGGAGTGGAAGGTATCCCAGTTCGCGTAGGCAGGAACAAGCATCGAATTCGACAGCAGTACGCGGGGTGCCTGGGTGTGGGTCTTAAAAATGGCAACTGGCTTACCGGATTGGATGAGCAGCGTTTCATCATTTTCAAGCTCTTTTAAGCAGGATATGATTTTATCCAAGCACTCCCAGTTCCGCGCTGCCTTGCCAATGCCGCCGTACACCACTAAATCCTCCGGCCGCTCTGCCACTTCCGGGTCAAGGTTGTTCATCAGCATACGAAGGGCGGCTTCCTGCTGCCAGCCCTTTGTATGGAGGGATGTTCCCCGGGGTGAGCGAATGGTACGCTTTATAGGTGCCATGTCTAATCTCTCCTGTCGTCGAGAATTAAGCTACCACTATCGTATTAAGATCGCACGCAAAATAGAGCAGAATTTGAATGGAAAGGCAGACTTGATACATGATGCGTATGCCGAATTGAACATACTAATGGCTTAAAACAACTGGAAAGTATCAGGGGTTGAATTGGATTTAGTTCTTCGATATAATATTTGTTGTGACTTATCTAAAATGGCTCCGTAGCTCAGTGGATAGAGCGTCGGTTTCCTAAACCGTGCGTCGGAGGTTCGACTCCTCTCGGGGCCACCATACATAATCCAGTAAAATCAAGGGTTCTCGTGACCCTTGTTTTTTTATTTCCAAAAAAAGTGATGCAAACAGAACAAAATTGCTAATGGATATCCGATTACCCTCCTCTGTACGAATAAAATGGACAAAGAAGCGGAAATGCAGAAACGATCAATTGGAGCATTTTTTTCGAAACATCGCCACGCCTAACAAGAGTAAAGGCAGAAATAAACCATAGGTCATAGAATAAGGCGTCCATATTTCGGCTATAAACCTTTGGAAATAAATAATATTCGGACTCCCCACAATAGATAGAACAAGGAGCAGCATCCCTAAAGGAAAGGTGAGAAACCGATAATCTCTTAGCTTCAATGTTTGCGCTACCCCTAAAGCGGTTGCATAGAAGCAAAGGGTCAGTTTGAAAAAGAGGGTGAGAAACCAAATTCCTGCCATAACCGCTTCGATTCGTTCAAAAAAATGACCGATACTGATTTTTTTGGCTAATACATAGCTAGGATAGATCTGGATTGCCGTTAAATCGGGGGTAATAACCAGTATGGATAACAATGTAACGATGGTGATCATCATCCCCCCAAACAAGGTGCCTCCCCATAACGCTTTTCTAGCCTTTTCTATACGATGGACATAAGGAAAAACCATTAAAAAAACAACCTGCTCCAAATAAGGGAGACCAAGATTGCGATATGTGGCCCAAATCACTGGCTTGATCCCTCCCTCCAACATAGGCTGCATATTCTCAACATGGATTTCCGGCAACATAGACACAACCATAATCAAAAAAAGTAGGAAGATCCAAGGAAAAAAAATCTCGGCTGCTCGCGCTTGCGTTTCCAGTCCGAGTCTTGTTCCCATAATAACAATCCCCAGGAAAGTCATAAAAATAAATTCAATCGGGGTTTTGGGCAAGATTTGCGTAGTCATAAAATCGCCAATTTCCCGAAGCAGAGAAAAGGCCAAGATGAAAAAATAGAGCAAAAAAGAAAGGGAGACCACCTTACCTATCCATTTCCCAAAAATTTCTTCACTGAACTCCACTAAGGTCAGTTTGGGAAAGCGTTGGCTTAATGTATAATATAACCATACGAATAGCAAGCCGATCCCCATATCCAGAATTGAGGCCATCCATCCGTCTTGCTTCCCATCACGGACAAGACCCGATGGGGCTACTAAAATCGAGCTGCCTATTGTAAACATGATGATATATATGAACAATTGCTTTACTCCGATCATTCCCTTTTCCAGCATCTTTTCACCTTTCCTTACTTCAACCACCCTGCGAGAAGGTGATAGATGGGTCGATAAACAGCCGAAATCCAATCTATTGGATTGGAAAGTTGGACTTGAAACGCTTGTGCGATACTTAAACCGGTTCCTATAAGGAGAAGAATCGAAAATACGGCTACTTCCTTCTTCCATTTTTTCTCCCACAGTCTTGGAAATTCGAAAATAAAAATGATCCCTACAATAACTAGAATTCCCATACCTGCCACCATTTGGTTCTACTCCATCTTCTTTAAAAAGGAATTATTGACAGATCCTACACGACGGATGTATACCTTTACGTATACATGAACGGCTGTATCGGCAAACTTCTGCTCTCGCCAATGATTCTTCATCTTTTTCCACGACCTTGGGTCAGCCCGATGAATGATTTCGCCGAATCCAAAGATATCTGCTTCTAGTTTACGAGCTTTCTTCAATGCCTTTTCAATTTTCCCTCGGATATCCTGCTCTGTTCGCTTCTCTAAGTCATGAATCGTTTTTGTTTGGGTTAGATCTAAGTCTTCGCATTGCACTTCGCCTACATTGCCTTCAGCGCGAAAGGTAACATCAATGATTGGCTTCCCATTTTTTACTCTCCCCTTCGTCTCCGTTTTGGTTCGAATAAGCTCCACATTCGCTTTTGCCTTTTCTTTCTTCGGGCAGGGGAACTCGACAACCGTTCCTTTGACTCCCCCATTTCTGAGATAATTCCATCCTTTTGTTTCATCTTCGTTTAACCACCCGACTAATTGATCCTCTTTAAATACTCCCACTCCGTAATACTCCAAACGAGCAGGAGAATCGATGGCCTTTAAATTGTCCTGGATATTTCCCTGTTTTTCACTTCCTATAATTTTAATTCTGGTTAACACTGGATCCTTTCCTTTCGCTATTAAATCACTAATCAACTCATCGAGTTTTTTCGTTCCTGTTGCGGCCCATATCTTATTTGATGTTTCCAGTTTAGTGTACATGTTCTGGGAGGGGGTTTTCTCGACGGGTGTTAAAATTTTAAGAATGTCACTGGCCTTTTTTTCACTGGTTATCGCGATATAAAAATCGGTTCGAACTTGATAATTTCGAGAGAACAGATCCAGTACCTTCCTGATTCCGTCTTTTGCCACTTTTTCTCCAATCACCAGCATTTGAAGATGGGAGAAGTAGAGCTGTCTGGGGGCTATCGTAGATATTCTACGGATAGCCTTAAAGAGGGTATCCCCCTTAGCTTGATAAGTCGTTACAGCAACTTGACCTCCCCCTCCCCCTCCTTTTTTCTGGGGTGCCACCTCCGAAGGATTTACAAGTTGAACGGTTACTTCATATTGATTCCCGACTTTATCAATCCCTGCTGCCGTTACAATGGCCAGCTCATTTAATTCTCTCCGATCCCAACAACCTGTAAGAAAAATCAAAGACAAGAGGAAAATAATCAATAGAAGCCCAATCCGTTTCATCTTTTAGCTCCTATTCCTGATTGTAACGCTGATCCGGCTCTGGCTTGGCAGTGGGTGGATTTTGTTCTCGCCTGATATTTTTTTGACTAATTAGCCGAGGGCGGGAAAACATGCCCCACCAAGGAACACGAAAGATCGCATCCTTTTGGTCCGTCATATTAAACGGTGCAAAAGGTGACATATAGGGAACCCCAAAAGAACGAAGACTACATAGATGAAGCACCATCGCAATTAAACCTAAAGTAATCCCGTAAAAACCAAAGGAAGCAGCTAAAAACATCATACCAAAGCGCAGTATACGGATGGAAATGGCCATATTAAAAGCAGGAAAAACAAAATTTGAAATTGCCGTAATGGATACCACAATTACCATCGCAGCCGATATAATGCCAGCCTCTACTGCGGCAGTACCAATAACGAGTGCGCCAACGATGGATACCGATTGTCCTACCGCTTTTGGCATTCGTATCCCTGCTTCCCTCAGAATTTCAAAGGTGACCTCCATTATGATTGCTTCAATAAAAGCAGGAAACGGAACTCCCTCACGTTGAGCTGCTAAACTAACGAGAAGCGTGGTTGGAATCATTTCCTGATGAAAAGTGGTAATGGCAATATATAGAGATGGAGCTAGTAAAGCAATAAAAAGGCTTAAAAACCGTATCATCCGTATCAGAGTTGCGATATCCCCCCTCTGATAATAGTCTTCCGCCGTTTGGAAGAAGCTTACAAACAATGTTGGAACTAATAGCACAAAGGGGGTGCCATCCGCCAGTATGGCCACTCGCCCTTCCAAAAGGCCCGCCGCAATCACATCCGGCCGTTCCGTATTAAAAATTGTAGGAAACGGAGAAAACGTCTCGTCTTGAATTAGTTCCTCAATATACCCACTTTCCAATATTCCATCTATCTCAATTCTGTCTAATCTACGATGAACTTCTTCCACGATCTTGTCATTCACAATCCCTTTGATATACATGATGGATACATTCGTTTTGGTTTGGGTTCCTATTTTCTTAGTTTCCAACCAAAGGTTTGGATTGTTGATTTTGCGTCGGATCAAGGCCGTATTGGTTCGTATGTTTTCAGTAAATCCATCACGCGGGCCACGAATAACCGTTTGAGTAGTCGGTTCCGCTACTCCCCTGTCTTTTCCTCCTTTTAAACTGATGGTAAACCCCTGGGAATATCCATCCAATAAAATAGCTGTATCTCCAGATAACATGGATGTATATAACGTTTCAAAATCCCGCACTTCTTGGATTTCACCCACCGTAAGAACGGCATCTTTTAAGAGTTGTAATTGATTGGGATGAGAAAAAAACGCTTCTCCTACCTCTATTTCCCCCATATTAATCATTAGCGTTTCCATGATAAAGTTATTCACGGCATTGGCATCCGTCAAACCATCTATGTATAGAATCCCAGCTTTCATTTTTTTGGTTTTTCCGATTCGAATCTCTCGGGAAACCAAATCGGAACTATTTCCTAATGTTTCTTTAACCATTAAAAAATTTTCTTGAATCCTGTTTTTTAAAGGATTCTTTTGATCTGAGCTTTTATTTTTTGAATGAGGCGGAGTTCGATTCAGGATTTTTTTTATGGTTTTTATTAATCCCATTTCTAACACCCTCCCTTGGTTTATCTTGAAATTTATTATTAACCACAACTTACATTTCCATGCCTTTACAAGAGTGCAAACCGTTTGTCATTCGGTTCAAGATAAAGTCTCCCTGCATCGATAGAAATTCTTACGGCGGTGGATGGATTCCACGATTACAGGAGACTTCACTTGTCAGTTGGGTACCCCGCAATCACGTTCGTAATCTCCTAATAGCTGTATCAGATATGATTGTAAAAATAATTAATTACTCTGGACCGATGGCAGACGGTGATACAGGCAGTTATGTATCTGAGTTTGATAATTTAGATAAGAAGCTATTATGCAAAAGACCACTTATGATCAATTCGACTTCTGTCAAAAGGAAATGGTTGATTACTTGGAAAAGGATCACAATTATTCGCAGGATGAAGCCGTAAAGTGATAAATGATGATTATGTAGACGTTCTTAACCTTTCATAAGATTCAAGCACATTATCTACCTGTAATTCAATGTCTACAATTTGGATTTTTTAATTATCTTGCAGAATTAATGGTGCTTCACCTTCTGGAAACTTCATTTTCAACTAAAGTCCAAATCGTTCCATTATCTCACCTGGGATCCTTAAACCAATTTTTATATTGATGAATAGTTTTCAGCGTGGTACTATGTAAATCTGCCCGTTAAAAGGATAACTTGCTTTTCATAAAAACAATGTAAATTGGAAAAAATAAGTTGTTGATTGGTAAAGCAAAATGTTATAAGATAGTTAAGTCGCCGCTGATAACTGATTGATAGAGTGGTTGACTGATAAAGTTCCTTGAAAACTGAACAGTGAAATGCCAAATGTGCGATTGACCCAGAATTCAATTCTGGATTTATTAAGTAAGACCAGCTCGTATGAGCGAACAGCATCGAACCTTTTTGGAGAGTTTGATCCTGGCTCAGGACGAACGCTGGCGGCGTGCCTAATACATGCAAGTCGAGCGGACTTTGAGAAGCTTGCTTTTCAAAGTTAGCGGCGGACGGGTGAGTAACACGTGGGCAACCTGCCTGTAAGCCTGGGATAACTTCGGGAAACCGAAGCTAATACCAGATAGGATGCAGAACCGCATGGTTCTGGATGGAAAGTTTTCGGACACTTACAGATGGGCCCGCGGCGCATTAGCTAGTTGGTGGGGTAGTGGCCTACCAAGGCGACGATGCGTAGCCGACCTGAGAGGGTGATCGGCCACACTGGGACTGAGACACGGCCCAGACTCCTACGGGAGGCAGCAGTAGGGAATCTTCCGCAATGGACGAAAGTCTGACGGAGCAACGCCGCGTGAGCGATGAAGGTTTTCGGATCGTAAAGCTCTGTTGTCAGGGAAGAACCGCCGGGAAGACCTCCCGGTCTGACGGTACCTGACGAGAAAGCCCCGGCTAACTACGTGCCAGCAGCCGCGGTAATACGTAGGGGGCAAGCGTTGTCCGGAATTATTGGGCGTAAAGCGCGCGCAGGCGGTTTCTTAAGTCAGGTGTGAAAGCCCACGGCTCAACCGTGGAGGGCCACCTGAAACTGGGAGGCTTGAGTGCAGAAGAGGAGAGTGGAATTCCACGTGTAGCGGTGAAATGCGTAGAGATGTGGAGGAACACCAGTGGCGAAGGCGACTCTCTGGTCTGTAACTGACGCTGAGGCGCGAAAGCGTGGGGAGCAAACAGGATTAGATACCCTGGTAGTCCACGCCGTAAACGATGAGTGCTAGGTGTTGGGGACTCCAATCCTCAGTGCCGCAGCTAACGCAATAAGCACTCCGCCTGGGGAGTACGGCCGCAAGGCTGAAACTCAAAGGAATTGACGGGGACCCGCACAAGCGGTGGAGCATGTGGTTTAATTCGAAGCAACGCGAAGAACCTTACCAGGGCTTGACATCCCGCTGACCCCTCTGGAGACAGAGGCTTCCTTCGGGACAGCGGTGACAGGTGGTGCATGGTTGTCGTCAGCTCGTGTCGTGAGATGTTGGGTTAAGTCCCGCAACGAGCGCAACCCTTGTCCTTAGTTGCCAGCATTCAGTTGGGCACTCTAGGGAGACTGCCGTCGACAAGACGGAGGAAGGTGGGGATGACGTCAAATCATCATGCCCCTTATGTCCTGGGCTACACACGTGCTACAATGGATGGTACAACGGGCTGCTAACTCGCGAGAGTATGCCAATCCCTAAAAACCATTCTCAGTTCGGATTGCAGGCTGCAACTCGCCTGCATGAAGCCGGAATCGCTAGTAATCGCGGATCAGCATGCCGCGGTGAATACGTTCCCGGGTCTTGTACACACCGCCCGTCACACCACGAGAGTTTGCAACACCCGAAGTCGGTGAGGTAACCGTAAGGAGCCAGCCGCCGAAGGTGGGGCAGATGATTGGGGTGAAGTCGTAACAAGGTATCCGTACCGGAAGGTGCGGATGGATCACCTCCTTTCTATGGAGAATCGGCACACTGGCACTTTCACTGTTCAGTTTTCCAGGAACTTCTTCTTGGAATTGAATACAAAATGAGATACACTAAGTATCTTGCTGTCTGGCAGTTATGGCGAAGGGGTCACACCTGTTCCCATCCCGAACACAGAAGTTAAGTCCTTCAGCGCCGATGGTACTTGGGCGGCAACGCCCTGGGAGAGTAGGACATTGCCAGGCCGGCAACCTAACGGTTGCTGTCACATTGCACTTTGAAAACTGAATCATGGAAGAAACAATGCGCAATAGGAAAATCCAATTGTAACAACCTTTTAGGTGAAACCGGATTTCCATGAAAGAAAGCGGCATGAGAAACGAGAGATTCAAGGCGCGGCAGGACCGAGCAGCGGAGCGTATGATTTTGATACGTGAGCAGCGCAGGGACAACGCAACGCAGAAGATCGACGTTGATCAGGACGCTTGATTGGAAACCAGAGGTTAAGCTATAAAGGGCACACGGTGGATGCCTAGGCGCCAGGAGCCGAAGAAGGACGTGGCGAACTGCGAAATGCTCCGGGGAGCTGTAAGCAAGCGTTAATCCGGAGATGTCCGAATGGGGAAACCCACGATTCGTAATGGGATCGTACTCCTGCCTGAATCCATAGGGCAGGTAGAGGCAGACCAGGGGAACTGAAACATCTAAGTACCCTGAGGAACAGAAAACAATAGTGATTCCGTAAGTAGCGGCGAGCGAACGCGGAGAAGCCCAAACCGGAAGGTTCGCCTTCCGGGGTTGTAGGGCGTCTCACATGGAGTTACAAAAGACGGTCATAGATGAAGCGGCCTGGAAAGGCCCGTCACAGAAGGTAACAACCCTGTAATCGAAATGGCCGTCTCTCCGAGACGTACCCTGAGTACCGCGAGACACGTGAAACCTCGTGGGAAGCTGGGAGGACCATCTCCCAAGGCTAAATACTACCTGGCGACCGATAGTGAACCAGTACCGTGAGGGAAAGGTGAAAAGCACCCCGGGAGGGGAGTGAAAGAGAACCTGAAACCGTGTGCCTACAACTAGTCGGAGCACATTAACTGTGTGACGGCGTGCCTTTTGTAGAATGAACCGGCGAGTTACGGTTGCGTGCGAGGTTAAGGTGAGAAGCCGGAGCCGCAGCGAAAGCGAGTCTGAACAGGGCGAGTGAGTACGCAGCCGTAGACCCGAAACCGTGTGATCTACCCATGTCCAGGGTGAAGGTGCGGTAACACGCACTGGAGGCCCGAACCCACGCACGTTGAAAAGTGCGGGGATGAGGTGTGGGTAGCGGAGAAATTCCAATCGAACTCGGAGATAGCTGGTTCTCCCCGAAATAGCTTTAGGGCTAGCCTCGGATTTACTGTACCGGAGGTAGAGCACTGATTGGATGCGGGCCCCTCGCGGGGTACCAAATTCAGTCAAACTCCGAATGCCGGCTACAGATATCCGGGAGTCAGACTGCGAGTGCTAAGATCCGTAGTCAAAAGGGAAACAGCCCAGACCACCAGCTAAGGTCCCTAAATCTTCACTAAGTGGGAAACGATGTGGAGTTGCCCAGACAACCAGGATGTTGGCTTAGAAGCAGCCACCATTTAAAGAGTGCGTAATAGCTCACTGGTCGAGTGACTCTGCGCGGAAAATGTAACGGGGCTAAGTGAAGTACCGAAGCTGTGGCTTGACACCGTAGGTGTCAGGGGTAGGGGAGCGTTCCTGCAGCGGTGAAGCTCGACCGGAAGGACGGGTGGAGCGGCAGGAAGTGAGAATGCCGGTGTAAGTAGCGAAAAGAAGGGTGAGAATCCCTTCCGCCGAAAGCCTAAGGGTTCCTGAGGAAGGCTCGTCCTCTCAGGGTTAGTCGGGACCTAAGCCGAGGCCGAAAGGCGTAGGCGATGGACAACAGGTGGAAATTCCTGTACTACCTCTACTTCATTTGAGCGATGGAGGGACGCAGGAGGGTAAGGCAAGCAGACTGCTGGTTATGTCTGTCCAAGCAATGAGGCGTGTGTATAGGCAAATCCGTACACTGTAACGCCGGGTTGTGATGGCGAGGGAAATTTAAGTACCGAAGTTCCTGATCTCACACTGCCAAGAAAAGCTTCTAGCGAGAAGTAAGGTACCCGTACCGCAAACCGACACAGGTAGGCGAGGAGAGAATCCTAAGGCGCGCGAGAAAACTCTTGCTAAGGAACTCGGCAAAATGACCCCGTAACTTCGGGAGAAGGGGTGCCCCGCTAGCGTGATAAGCGTGAGGGGGCCGCAGTGAAAAGGCCCAAGCGACTGTTTAGCAAAAACACAGGTCTCTGCGAAGCCGCAAGGCGAAGTATAGGGGCTGACGCCTGCCCGGTGCTGGAAGGTTAAGGGGAGCGGTTAGCGCGCAAGCGCGAAGCTGTGAACCGAAGCCCCAGTAAACGGCGGCCGTAACTATAACGGTCCTAAGGTAGCGAAATTCCTTGTCGGGTAAGTTCCGACCCGCACGAAAGGCGTAACGACTTGGGCACTGTCTCGGCAAGAGACTCGGTGAAATCATACTACCTGTGAAGATGCAGGTTACCCGCGACAAGACGGAAAGACCCCATGGAGCTTTACTGCAGCTTGATATTGAATGCTGGTATGATTTGTACAGGATAGGTGGGAGCCTTTGAACCCGGACCGCCAGGTTCGGTGGAGGCATCCTTGGGATACCACCCTGATTATGCCGGCCTTCTCACTCGCATCCCTTATCGGGATGGAGGACCGTGTCAGGTGGGCAGTTTGACTGGGGCGGTCGCCTCCTAAAGTGTAACGGAGGCGCCCAAAGGTTCCCTCAGAATGGTTGGAAATCATTCGCAGAGTGTAAAGGCACAAGGGAGCTTGACTGCGAGACCTACAAGTCGAGCAGGGACGAAAGTCGGGCTTAGTGATCCGGTGGTTCCGCATGGAAGGGCCATCGCTCAACGGATAAAAGCTACCCTGGGGATAACAGGCTTATCTCCCCCAAGAGTCCACATCGACGGGGAGGTTTGGCACCTCGATGTCGGCTCATCGCATCCTGGGGCTGAAGTAGGTCCCAAGGGTTGGGCTGTTCGCCCATTAAAGCGGTACGCGAGCTGGGTTCAGAACGTCGTGAGACAGTTCGGTCCCTATCTGTCGTGGGCGCAGGAAATTTGAGAGGAGCTGTCCTTAGTACGAGAGGACCGGGATGGACGCACCGCTGGTGCACCAGTTGTTCCGCCAGGAGCAACGCTGGGTAGCTATGTGCGGCCGGGATAAGCGCTGAAAGCATCTAAGCGTGAAGCCCCCCTCAAGATGAGATTTCCCACAGCATAAGCTGGTAAGACCCCTTATAGATGATGAGGTAGATAGGTTCGGGGTAGAAGTGCGGCAACGCATGGAGCTGACGAATACTAATCGGTCGAGGGCTTAACCCAAATTTTAAGGAATTCCTAACGCATGGTTACTTCCAATTCAGTTTTCAAAGTGTAAAAAAAATTGTTCCGGGAAGATCCTTCGGGGCTTTTTTTACGTCATGGCCTGTTGGAGAAGCGGCTTAACTCACATGCCTTTCAAGCATGCATTCAGGGGTTGGAATCACCTACGGTCGCATTATTGGAGGATTAGCTCAGCTGGGAGAGCATCTGCCTTACAAGCAGGGGGTCGGCGGTTCGATCCCGTCATCCTCCACCATATAGTTCCGCAGTAGCTCAGTGGTAGAGCAATCGGCTGTTAACCGATCGGTCGCTGGTTCGAGTCCCGTCGGCTCCGGTCATTGCATTCAATGAAGAGACGTGCCTCTCACCGACAGAAAAAAGTTAGCAAATTTGGCTCGGTAGCTCAGTCGGTAGAGCAGAGGACTGAAAATCCTCGTGTCGGCGGTTCGATTCCGTCCCGAGCCACCATGTATTTGGAGGGGTAGCGAAGTGGCTAAACGCGGCGGACTGTAAATCCGCTCCCTTGGGTTCGGCAGTTCGAATCTGTCCCCCTCCACCATTATAATTGGGGTATAGCCAAGCGGTAAGGCAACGGACTTTGACTCCGTCATGCCCTGGTTCGAATCCAGGTACCCCAGCCATTTTAGCTTTATTATGTAAGAGCCATTAGCTCAGTTGGTAGAGCACCTGACTTTTAATCAGGGTGTCACTGGTTCGAGTCCAGTATGGCTCACCACATTCAATTAAAGGTGATGAGTATGATCATCTGCAGACTTTGTAAATAATGCAAACAGGACTCTCACCAGAGAGGAAGTTCTGCTAAAAGCGCAACGTCGTGTTGCAACGCAGAACCTCGCACGTCCTCTGCATCGGAGTCCAGTATGGCTCACCATTTTAATCAAAAGTGATGAGTATGATCATCTGCAGAATTCTTAATAATGCGAACGGGACTCTCACCAGAGAGGAAGTTCTGCTAAAAGCGCAACATCGTGTTGCAACGCAGAACCTCGCACGTCCTGTGCATCGGAGTCCAGTATGGCTCACCACTATACCCATAAAAGTGAAGCATATGCTTTGATGTAGGTCCGAATACTTTTATGGGGCCCAAAAGAAAAGGGCAAAAAATGTGCGGGTGTAGTTCAATGGTAGAACATCAGCCTTCCAAGCTGAATACGTGGGTTCGATTCCCATCGATCGCCCCATATGGGCCTATAGCTCAGTTGGTTAGAGCGCACGCCTGATAAGCGTGAGGTCGGCTGTTCGAGTCAGCCTAGGCCCACCATTCATAGGTGGAGGCATAGCCAAGTGGTAAGGCCAAGGTCTGCAAAACCTTTATTCATCGGTTCAAATCCGGTTGCCTCCTCCACCCTAAAATTGCCGGGGTGGCGGAACTGGCAGACGCACAGGACTTAAAATCCTGCGGTAGGTGACTACGTACCGGTTCATTCCGGTCCTCGGCACCATTCAATTACATAAAACGATATCTTCCTGGTTCTGGAACATTTTTTATGTGCATTTCATTAATGTTGTTGACGGGTACTGCTAATCGAGAGTAAAACGATTCCTCACGTGTGTTCCTATCGCCAGTGCATCAAATCCTCCTTTTAGCGCAAGCCTTCTTACATCTTTTGAAGGCGCTGATAAGTTGTTCATAAACCTTCAGTCCCTTCTCTTGGAATGTTGTGGATCTAAAACTAAAGTTTACCCTTCATGAATAAGACCTACAACGATCACACCGGTCGTTGTAGGTCTTTATTTTGGGTTGGACTGATCCATTACTATCACCCATTATTGGATTCGGTAAATGGAAAACTCTTTATGTCACGTTTGTTATTTTTCTACAAAAAAATCTCCTCTAAAGGGGATCTTTTTATTTTTGTGCGTCAGCAGGCACGACTTGGTCCGATGTTTTCAACAAATAAAATTTTATCAATAGGAATAAACGCTAAGGGTTCAATAGGAACATATTCTGGCGCCGCAGCGGGAGGCCCACCAGAGATAACCGTCAAAGTTAGTAGCCCCCTTTCTACCTCTTTTACAGTGCCTATGAGAGTTATGTCATCCAAGACAACAGTAATAGGAACATTTGTATCTTCAAAGTCATCGAGTATCCTTGCTAATGATCTTGTACTGAGACTCTCCGTAATTAACAATCGTGGTTTATCATGAGACATATAAATCACACCCCCTTTTACGTGGTATATAATATTACATTCAAAACTAATGCAAAATGTTTGGACAAATATTACAAGCTTATTGCCCGATTTGTTTAAGGCTTCAGCTTTGGTCCTAATGGCAAATAAGTATCAGGCTGCAAACGGCCATTCTTTTTTAATATCGCTGTTACGCAAATGAAACACAGTGTGTTTTATTTGAATGCATGATAACCACCCCCTATTAAATAACCTTCCCTGGGCCCGGACAACATCTGGCCCTTTTTTTGGTTACATATAGCAAAGATTTTATGTTGAATAAGAATGATAATAAGAACAAAGTGCCAGATTTTTTCGCACTGATTGTGATAGGAATTACTGGAAGATGGCGGAGCAAAATTAAAAAACTGGACATCGCTTCTTAATACAGTGGTCACATCCATTTAATACGGCTCAGTTATATTAAAAGTACCCTTTGTGCAACACACCTTCTTTCTCTGGGCACAGACCAATGTCTGTGTCCTTTTAGTTGTGTTTTCTTCTCATTTGACATTATTTGTTGAATAAAGACGAAAGTTTTCTGTTGACTATTGATGTTTAAAATAACACATTAATTGGGTTGTTATTATACATAAAAGGAGAGACACGAATGGACTCCTCAGTTAATGCAAGAATGCTTCCATGTGGATTTCTTCATTGGAGTGCAAACGTAACCCAGAATATTTTAGAGCGACGATCCCTGTATAGGCAGCCGACCGGGCTTTTACATAGATTGGTGGAATCATCCTCACAGCATGGCGGTGAGGTTTGTGCATCTGGGGTATGGGGATTGATGGCTCCACAAAGCCCTGAAAAAGATCGCCGTCTAACCTGGTGGTACTATAGCCAAGGAGCGCCAGGTGTATTTAAAGGGGATCTTTATTTCTACAGTGTGGGTCATGCCCTTCGTGGTAAGCTACACCTTATTGATACAAATAAATGTCCTGTTTACTTAATGACAGGCGAATTTGATTATTTTTCTACTCCTGAGGATTCAAAACGTACAGCTGATCAAATACCAGGGGCAAAATTTGTAGAAATGAAAGGAATTGGTCATTTTCCAATGAGTGAAAATCACGAAGTGTTTGTCAAATATTTAAAAGAAATACTGAATGAGATTTTATCTTATAACAAGGTAGCCCAAGTACAATAATATAAACGAAAACAACATTTAAACCTAAAGCCAATCAGACAATTAATCGGCTTTGGGTTTTATTTAGATTGATATGTTGGTCCTATTACAAGAAACTAATGTGCAAAGTATTTACGTAATTTTTACAATTAATTAAAGGAATCATGTCATAATGAATAGGATTATAGATAGAGGGAGTTGGAAATGATTGCGGTCCTTTTTAGACAGCTTGTTTAAACATAAAGTCCCGTTTATTTATACAGATCAGCGTTATCAGGTTAAAAAACTTTTAAAAGAGCAATTTGCTCGATCTAAGACTATTGTCCTTTTCTATTTGGACATTAAGAATATGTCAGAAATTGAAGCAAAGTTTGGGTTTCAGGAAGCTGGTCATATTTTGATTCAATTAGAACGTGTGCTTTTAGATGCAAGTCACTCTGTTCTTCGGGGTGAAGCAGCTCTAATAGCGATTCAGAAGCTCTGGGGAGACGATTACGCCGTCTACTTAAGCTGGGAAGGCACATATAAGGACGAGATTATGAAGGAGCTTTGTCTGGACTTGAAGCGGGAAGTAGAAGACAAAGTAAACAAAAGGGTAACCTATCCCAATATAAATCCAATCGAAGTCCATATTGGATATGCCAAAATAGACGGTGACGATCTCGTGAAGGAGATGTACACATCCGTCAAATATGCTAGCCAGATGGCTAAATTCGGAATTATGTCTAGGGAATTTAAAAATATAGAACTGTTCAATCATATTCTTGAAACAGAGGATATACACATGGTGGCGCAACCTATTGTTTCACTGAAAACCGGTGCTCTGCTAGGGTGGGAATCGTTGCTGCGGGGACCCGAAGGATCAGCCTTTTATTCGCCTGCAGATCTTTTTGACTGTGCTCAAAAGACAGGAAGGAGTTTTCAGTTGGAATCACTATGCAGGCGGAAAGCCATTGATAACTTTAAATACATAGAGTCCTCATGTAAGCTGTTTATTAACCTAGATGCCCGCAGCATCGATGATCCTTTCCTGCTGCGCGGAGAGATTTTTAAACAAATGGAAAGATACAGGCTAACCCCCCATAACATTGTTTTTGAGATTACAGAACGCCATGCGATTAAAAACTTTGATTCCTTTCGTGAAATTATTCAGGAATATAGAAAGAAAGGATACTTGATAGCGGTTGATGATGCAGGCGCCGGATATTCCAGCCTGGAAGCGATAGCGGAAATTTACCCTGATTATATAAAGTTAGATATGGCTCTCATAAGAAACGTTGATATCGATCCCATCAAGCAGGCGCTGCTGGAGACTTTTGTTAAATTTGCAAACAAAGTGAAGTGCAAGATTATTGCGGAAGGGATCGAAACGGAAAGTGAGCTGGAAACCCTCATCAACCTTGGGGTCGATTATGGACAGGGGTTTATCCTCGGTCGGCCCAACAAAGAATTTTTGTCTATTAGGGAGGAGGCTGGAAAATTCATTAAGCATTTAAATTGGAATAATAAGACCACTGACGAAGAGTACACCAATAAGGTAGGGGATATTCTTACTTCTACAATATGTGTAACAAAGGACACACTCGTCAGGGAGGTCCATTATATCTTTGAGCGAAATAATAAAATAGACAGCCTAGTAATCGTGAATGATAAACAGCCAATTGGCCTGATTATGCGCTCTCAAATCTATCAAATTCTTGGAGGCCAATACGGTAGTTCACTCTACTATGAAAAGTCCATATCCCAGATCATGAATAAAAGCCCGCTCATTGTAGACAAACGGACCAAAATTGATGAAGTAGCCAAACTGGCGATGGATAGAGTATCGTTTCATCTGTATGATGTGATTATTGTAACGGAGAACGACAAGTATTTAGGGATTGTTTCGGTCCAAAGCTTATTGGACATGTTGGCAAAAGTACAACTGGAAATGGCCGCGGTTTCAAATCCTTTGACAGGGTTGCCTGGGAACATTCGGATTGAAAAAGAAATCTCCAAGCGGTTGAATAATAAACAGGACTTCTCCGTTATTTATTGCGACCTCGATAAATTCAAGTTCTTTAATGATCAGTACGGATTTGAAATAGGTGATGAGATTATTCTTCGTACAGCGAAGATTCTGGCCACCGCGAACAGGGTAATAGGTGATAAGCAAGGTTTTGTCGGGCACATAGGCGGCGATGATTTTATCATTATTACAGATCCGGCATATGCAAGGCAATACGGGGACTATATTAAGGAACACTTCTATTCCCAATTTAAGGGGGGAGAGGGGTTAAGGGTTGAGTCCATCAATCAAGATACACTTTGCATCTCACTTGCGTGTTTAAACTGCCTACCTGGCAGATATAATACACCGCTTCAGGTCTCAGAGATGGCGGCTAAAGTCAAAAAGGCAGCCAAGCAAATTAACGGTCTATCTTTTGTAGAGGATGAATATTTATTGCAGAAGGTATAGCTGCTACTTCTTTATCTTTCGTTCTTAGCCCCAACTTAATGTACAGCACAATTTTCTGCAGACTATTTTGTTATCTGCTTTTAGGTCGGCCCCGTTTCAGGTTTTGAGAAAAGTAATGCGTCTAATTTTTCTGCACCGGAACCATCCGGTTACAGGTGATGTCCGGGATGATTTACTTTGAACGTAGTAGTCATTCGCTGAAAAGGAAGATAGCCTAACACTTGCCCTGCCTTATCTACATACTATGCTGATGTGTTTAAAAAAAGAAAAACTCGCATCACTGCGAGTTCAAAATAGGGTAAGTTAGTTGAAGTAAGGAGGCGGCACTAACTTACCCACCCCATATAATATGATATGCGAGTCCAGTTCGGTAATGTACAAGGTATTAACATATTTACATTTTGTTCGATTGAAGTAATATATTCTGCTAACGGAATTCACACCAACAACACCGCTGTCTGTTCTAAAAAATCGATAAAATGTTCCATCTGTACATCATCTGAAACATAAAATACTCTGCCCCCGCTAAAATCGCCTTTTTCTTTTAAATGAGTAATCCGCACATAACCGTTCTGCTGAGAAGATATATACCCTGTGATGTATTCAGGATCATCAGACCAGCAAAGCTCAGCAATCATAAAAGGGGCATGGGCAACCTTGGTCGCCAAAACTATTGCTTCAGCTATACGCGGGGAGGCAAGTTCTGCATACAAGGCGGACCATCGGGCGTATCCTTCGTGGCTCCACCCCATTCGAGTTGCTCGTACTCCACGTAAACCTCTATCATCCAGTCGTTCTCCACTCGAAGCACTAAGTACCACGGCTCCACGGAAATTCGTAGTGCTTTTCAACAGTCCCATCCCATTTGTAATCGCTTTGTTGGAGACACCTAAACTTTGTAATATTTCTACAGAACGATGATGCCCTTCTTCTACACTTTTTACTGCTTCTGTCGTTACAGATAAAGGAGCTAACGATACTACTTCATTAGATGATATTTTCTCAACGATTACCTGAATGAAATCAGCGTCTCCGCGACTGTGATTCAACGCTTTTTGAAGCATGTTTTTAGTAGTCTCTTCTAACAAAACCTTTGGCACCAGTGTTTCTCCACCCGAAATGTGTAAACCCCCTTGTTCATGAGGACCTCCTTCAGCTGCTCGCATTCGGATACTATACATTCTATCGTACAAATGTACCACCTCGTTCCTTTTTCATATGATATAATCACGATTTTTCTCCATTACAATGGTATACTTTTGGTTGTCCATCCTTTTAATTGTTAACCAATAAAAATAAAAGGTTAACAATTAATTGAATAATATCATTAAAAAGACACGTTAACAATTTAAATTTAAATATAGAGCTGTTCAAAAAGAGCAACCCCTCTGTTGGCGAATCACTCGACGGAGTTGAATGCCCTTTCTGCATTGATCCATCGTCACGGAAAATTATATGTGTTTGTCAGAAGATACTCTTTGCTTTAAACGGTAGTTCTTTTGTTTCTCGTAAAAGTAATACACCACGAAATAAGAAATGAATCCTAAAATCAATCCGAAAATGGACATGCCAATAAGAATATGAATGCCACCCTGCAACACGCTAATTATGCCATGAAAGTCTAAATGGAGCAGCTCGGAAAAAGAGATATGAAGTCTTCCCACGTGCTTCACCTTCATTGGATAAATCCATTTTCCGATTCTCCTGGCAAAGGGAAGCAGAAGTAAAGGGAGAAATGATAGCTTACCTATAACATTTCCGATAATGGCAGAAGGGAGAGACCCTCTTGATAGCTTTACTAGAGGGATGAACAGAATATATATCAAAGAAGCGGTAGATATTACGAGCATTTCCAGTCCAAATCCAATTGCAAAACCCAACGATACTTTCTTAGCTCCTCCTGGAGAACGAAGCAGTTTAAGAAAATTTAATTTAAATACACGAACAATCCTTTGAAAACAGTTGTAGTTGCTTTTATTCTTCATTTACCAGCCCTCATCCATTACACATTCCATCTAGTGTTTGAACTTATTGACTTAAATTTATTTAACTCTTGCGTGTAGTAATTAAGAAGCTGATAAGATGGCTTCTCCCAACTCATTTCATTAATCGAATTGAGGGCCCATACAGAAATAGCAGCCCGCAGCTCTTTATTTTGTAGTTTCAAAACTGATTTTACTAAAGAATCAGGATTGTCTGGTTCAAATAAGATACCCGTCTTTTCATGCTGAATTTGTTCACAACTTGGGCCGCTGCGTGCGGCAACGACCGGCAATCCGGAGGCCATCGATTCAAGCAGAACTAAGCCTAATGTTTCGGTCGTGGATGGAAATATAAATATATCTGAAGAAGCATATGCCTCTGCTAATTCTAAGCCATGTAAAAACCCGGTAAATATTGTTTGGGTCCCCCTGAAATGTTCCTCTAATGCAGAGCGATAGGGCCCATCCCCGACTATTGCCAGGCAAAAATCTTTTGAAGCCTCTAATACATTGCGTATTTTAGCAATTTCCTTTTCCGCCGCCAGTCTGCCTACATACATCAGTAAAGTTTTGTCTGTCCTTCCTTTGGTTAGCCGTTGTCTCATGCTCTCATTCCGATGGTGCGGTCCAAAACGTTTTGTATCAACACCTCGGTCCCAAACCTGTACATTTTGAAAACCCCGTTTCTGAAGTTCCGTTTGCATGGTTTTTGATGTACACAAATTCAAATCCGCTTGATTGTGTAAGTTTCGCAGATACCACCAAAGAAGAGGTTTTAAAAAAGGCAGGTGATAATAATCAGCATATTCCGGTAATCGTGTGTGATACGATGCCACAAGCGGCCACCCGCCGCGACTGCCATAGAATATTCCCGCCGCCCCTAAAAGCGCCGGGTTTAGAACATGTATTAAATCCGGCTGAAACTCATCCAGGTACCGTTTTACTTTACGGGATGGAAAAGAGAATTTTTTTTCTGGGTAAACAAAGAAGTTGTGGGCAGGAATACCCTTGATCTTGGCGCCTGCAAATTCTGTTACGCCCAGATCAGGGGCAATAACTAAAATCTCATGGCCTTCTTTTATGCACCATTTAATTGTTTCACAAATTCTCGTAACAATACCATCCGTTGAAGGCAGAAAAGTTTCAGTAACAATTGCAATCTTCATAATGCCGACCGTGCTCCTTATCTACCACTTGATTTTTGGCAGCATATTGTCACGCAATACACGGTCTTTATATTGAATTACTGTCCGGAAGATGCCGCGTAATATTTCGTCCGTTAACAAATGGGGTGAAAGGCCTAACTCTATCAATTTTGTATGGGACGCTTTATAGTAATGGGTTTCTTTTTCGAACCGCGGATTTTCAATATGTGCGATGTCTATTTGATAGCCTTCCTCTTTTGAAATTTTTTGTACCTTTTTGGCTAAATCAAGGACTGAGAATTCTTGCGTAAATTGGTTGAATACTCGAAATTCACCAGGATCTGCAGGGTGTAATGCAGCAATCTCTATGCATCGCACTGTGTCCGCGATATTCAGAAACCCACGTGTCTGGCCGCCTTCTCCATATACTGTAAGATCATGGCCAATCGCAGCCTGGATAAGAAAACGATTCAGTGCGGTGCCAAATACTCCATCATAATCCAGGCGGTTCACTAAAATTGGGTCTAATTTCGTTTCATCCGTATGCAAACCGTAAACGATACCTTGATTAAGGTCGGTTACCCGTAAACCCCAGGCTCGTGCAGCAAACATGAGGTTATGGCTGTCATGCACTTTGGATAAGTGGTACATAGATCCTGGCTGTTTTGGAAACGGTAATACATCTTCCCTTCCTTTATGCTGGATTTTTATATACCCTTCTTCAATGTCGATATTTGGTGTGCCATACTCACCCATCGTCCCCAGTTTGATGATGTGGCAGTCAGGAACAATTTCTTTGATGGCGTAAATAACATTTAACGTGCCTACTACATTGTTGGTTTGTGTAAATACAGCGTGTTCCCGGTCAATCATCGAATAGGGAGCAGAGCGTTGCTCGCCAAAGTGGACAAAAACGTCCGGCCGCACCTGATTTAATGTGTGATTTAAAAACGTATAATCCGTCAAATCCCCAATAAAAGTGTGTAAAGTTTCCCCTGTTAAGTTCCGCCAGCATGCTACACGTTCTTCTAACGATGCAATAGGGGTCAGGGAGTTTGACCCCAGTTCTTTATCCCATTCACGCCTTAAACCATTATCCAAAATTGAAACATCATGTCCTTGTTTGGATAAGTAAAGGGCGGTTGGCCAACCGCAAAAGCCATCTCCACCAGCAATGATAATTTTCATGTATGGATCCTCCAAATAAAATGCCGAGTTTAAACCCTACGCTTAATATTATCTAGTAACCCTAAACTCTTAGTTAAATATTTTTTAACATTTTATTAAATATACATCCTGTAATGGAAAGGTAGCTTATCCATTAACTGTAATGATAAAGCTTCTTATAGATTTTTAATAAAGCTAAAGGATAATCTTGATGGTGGCCACAGTATGGAACTCTATTATGATTGTTTTCCCTCCTTCTAATTCGCTTGGGAACGTTATGTCGCAACCCGTTTTGATTTGTGGATAGAGTAAAGGGCAAAATTTTTTAAATCCACGACTATACAGCTGCACTATGTAGACTGGTTAATTTAGGAGCGATTCAATGGACCAAATAAAACGAAGACTGAAATGGCATCATTTTGTTTTGGCGGTAATTCTGTTGTCTTCTTTTATTCTTAATTTTTATAGATTGGGACAAGAGGGATATGGAAATGATTATTATGCAGCCGCTGTAAAAAGTATGCTGGAAAACTGGCATAACTGTTTCTTTAATTCATTTGATCCAAAGGGGTTTATTACGATAGATAAGCCGCCAGTTGGTTTTTGGATTCAAACAATAAGTGCCTATATTTTTGGGTTTAAAGGATGGAGTTTGTTCATGCCTCAAGCTCTGACCGGTTTATTATCAGTAGCTGTGCTTTACCGCCTTGTAACCAATGTGTTTGGCCGTGGGGCGGGACTTCTAGCGGCTCTTTTCTTAGCGTTTACCCCTATAGTTGTGGCGACGGATCGGACCAACGAAGTTGACAGTCTACTCATGTTTCTCACGCTCATTGCGACCTGGGCAATTAATAAAGCAGTAGAGCGGGACAGTATAAAGTGGCTTTTATTCGCATTCTTTCTGGTTGGAGTGGGATTCAACATTAAAATGATGGAGGCTTTCCTCATACTACCGGCTTTTTATTTGTTCTATGTAAAATCCGTTACTTCATCTTGGCCGAAAAAGCTTGCTCACTTATTATGCGCTACAGTAGTACTTGCAGTTGTTTCTTTTTCCTGGTCGTTTCTCGTTGATACCGTTCCTCCAAATCAACGACCTTATATTGGAAGTACGCATACTAATTCGATGATGGAGCTCGCAATCGGATATAACGGGATAAATCGTCTGGTAGGCCAGCATCGGCAATGGGGAAGATTGAATTTGTGGTCCCATTTAGGGTTCTCACAGGATCAACAACAATGGAGTCAAACAGAAGGTAATGGACGCAACGGCAATAGCGATACAAGTTATACGTCAGCTTTCAGCACATCATATAGCACCTCTCCACATTTTCCTGGGATGTCCTCTACAACTCCTAGCTCTTTAACAAGGGGCGAAATAGGTAAACCCGGGATCTTAAGGCTGTTTATCACTCCGCAGTTAAATGGACAACTTAGCTGGTTTTTACCTGGGCTCTTATTTGGTGTTGCCGCATTACTATGGGGAACACGTTTAGCTGGTATTCTTGATCAAAAAAGACAGGCGGTAATTTTTTGGTCGGTTTGGGTTTTTACTATGGTAATTTTCTTCAGTGTTGCAAGTAACTTTAGCAGTTATTACATGGTCATGTTGGCACCGGGTATAGCTGCGCTTGCCGGTGCTGGCTTTATTGAAATGTGGCGTCAATGGTGTGCAGGAACTGCAAGGGCTTTGCTTCTGCCTCTTGCGCTGGTGTGCAACACAGCCTTCGAAATCTCAGTGGTTTGGAAGTATCCCTCACTGAGAATACCGGTTACCATTATCGTTGGTATTTTAAGTTTGCTGGCTTTAATAGGTTTGGCTATAAACGCAACAGGTGAGCGCAGGCCGCCTATTCTGGCCCTATTATCCGCTGTTATCACTGTATTAACGGCGCCAGCCATTTGGTGTTATACACCTATTGAATATAGAGGGGCCGTTTCCTATCCATTTGCGGGTCCAGAGCTCCAATACAATCAAGAACACGAATTTATGGCTATTAACGCTAAACTTGAGAATTACCTAAGGGCAAATTATCGAGAAGGAAGTTACCTGGTTGCAACTATGAATGCCAAGTCGGCTGCCCCAATTTTTCTGCATACCCATTTGCCTGTTATGGCGATGGGAGGATTTATGGGGAGTGATCCAGCTCTCAGTGTTCGGAAGTTGCGGACTATGGCCAGCAAGGATGAGATTCGTTATTTTTTAATTCCGGCAAATCCCCCTGCCTATCAACAAACAGCTGTACTCAATTGGATAAGAGATAATTGTTGTGTAATTCCATCTACTAAGTGGAGCGATCAAGATTCAAGTATGAGAGATATGCAATCTTCATGGGTGCTTTATGAATATGTAAAAAAACAGAAGGAGAATTCACATGGAAACAGCCATTCGCCATTCCGTTATTATTCCAGTCTTTAATGAGGAAGCTGTTGTAAACGAAACCTATCGTCGGTTAACAAAGGTTATGGAATCAATAGGAGAACCTTACGAGCTGCTATTTATTAACGATGGGAGCCGGGATCGAACAGCCGAAATTATTGAAACAATCACTGTGGAAGATAATCATGTTAAACTGCTAAATTTTTCGCGTAATTTCGGACATCAGATCGCGATAACTGCCGGAATGGATTATGCTCTAGGTGACACAATTATTATCATTGATGCTGATTTACAGGACCCCCCTGAGCTAATACCGCAAATGGTAGAGAAATGGAAAGAAGGTTACGAAGTTATTTATGCCAAGCGAATCAAGAGAAAAGGGGAGTCGTTATTTAAAAAGTGGTCCGCTGCTCTATTCTACCGTACACTTCGTGCGTCGACAGAGGTTAATATTCCTGTTGATACGGGAGACTTTCGGTTGATGGATCGTAAAGTTTGTGAAGCGATGAGAAGCATTCGGGAAAAAAACCGCTTTGTCCGGGGACTTGTCAGCTGGGTAGGATTCCGCCAAACGGCTATCGAATATGTTAGAGATGAACGGTTTGCTGGAGAAACGAAATATCCGCTAAAGAAAATGATTCGCCTCTCTATGAATGGCATTCTATCCTTTTCCTATAAGCCATTAAAACTAGCTATGTATTTAGGCTTTCTTATTTCTTTTGCGAGTTTTGTAGCGCTGGTTGTTACTTTGTATCTAAAGCTATTTACGGCGAATACCATCCCCGGTTGGACATCTATAATGGACTGCTTGCTACTGTTAAATGGTATCACTCTGACTATTTTAGGAATTCTAGGGGAGTATGTTGGGCGAATTTACGATGAAACGAAAAATCGGCCATTATATATCCTGCGGAGCCAAAAAAATGTTCATCAACCACAGGTATCTGAGGGTGAACGCTAATGTTAAACTTCGAACCTAAGACGAATGCGCCGCTGCGTTTTTGTGTTGTAGGTCTCTTAAATACGGCAGTTGATTTTGCCGTATTTTTTGTGTTGTCTTTGGCTATGATACCGTATCTGTTAGCGCAACCAGTTTCCTATTCGGCTGGCGTTATTAATAGTTATTTCCTAAATCGGCGATGGACGTTCCAAGTAAAACAAAAGCCGGATCGATTGGAGATTTTCAAGTTTATATTCGTAAACGGGGTTTCGCTAGTTGTCTCTTCCAGTATACTTTTTATCACACGTGATATTGGCCAAATCAATATTTTGTTTAGTAAGATCGCAGCCTGTGTAGGCGGTGTAGCTGTGAATTATATAGGAAGCCGACTGTGGGTATTTAATAAAGGGCAAAAAAGAAGGATTCCTAAAAGCAGCAAATAGGCAAAAGCACATTTTAAGTGCAGGCAAAGGCATTTACCTATTCATTTCGTATTATGTTGTTATCAAAGTAAATTTAGAATGCGAGGATGAAAAACATGGATACACAGGAGTCTTATAACCAAAGCCCACCATTTGCATGGACAGATAGTATTGTACCTGTCGCCCACAGCTCCGGAGAACGTGTATTTGGATTTGGACATCGACCGTTTCATGGACACGGGTTTCATGGGGGTCTTGGGTTTGCGGCTACCGTTGCCCTTCCCTTTCTATTAGCTACTCCGTTACTTTTAGGTGCATATGGCGGTTACGGTTATCCGTACGGATATGGATATGGTTACCCAGACGGCGGATATGGATATCCCTATTATTGATTTTTAAAAGTCTCAACTGAAGCTCTCATCAAGAAATGAGGGCTTCAGTTTATGCAAGTCACTAAGTGTATCGATAAACAGTCATTTACTTGGTTTTATCATGCTTTATTTACGGTCTATATCATGTATTTTCTCCATTAAACTTCTCGTTATATTTGCCAAATTGTACTTATCCCTGTAATCAAGGTTTACCATTCACGCCTTTTAATCTTTCTATATATGAATGGTGCAGAGATGTGTATCCAATTATAAATGGGTTGCTTTTACAACTACTATCTTTTTAGAAGTGCAATTGCGATGGATTTGTACGGTGATAAACAACCGATTTAAACGGAATAATTCAATTGTAATTACTTCTAAAACGTGATATGATATAAATCTATCTTTTAAAGATCGATTTGCTCTTTTATAAAAACCACTTTTACTGGAAAAAATAAGTTGTTGATTGATAAAGTAAATTGTTATAAGATAGTTAAGTCGCCGCTGATAACTGATTGATAGAGTGGCTGACTGATAGAGTTCCTTGAAAACTGAACAGTGAAATGCCAAATGTGCGATTGACCCAGAATTCAATTCTGGATTTTAAAGTAAGACCAGCTCGTATGAGCGAACAGCATCGAACCTTTTTGGAGAGTTTGATCCTGGCTCAGGACGAACGCTGGCGGCGTGCCTAATACATGCAAGTCGAGCGGACTTTGAGAAGCTTGCTTTTCAAAGTTAGCGGCGGACGGGTGAGTAACACGTGGGCAACCTGCCTGTAAGCCTGGGATAACTTCGGGAAACCGAAGCTAATACCGGATAGGATGCAGAACCGCATGGTTCTGGATGGAAAGTTTTCGGACACTTACAGATGGGCCCGCGGCGCATTAGCTAGTTGGTGGGGTAGTGGCCTACCAAGGCGACGATGCGTAGCCGACCTGAGAGGGTGATCGGCCACACTGGGACTGAGACACGGCCCAGACTCCTACGGGAGGCAGCAGTAGGGAATCTTCCGCAATGGACGAAAGTCTGACGGAGCAACGCCGCGTGAGCGATGAAGGTTTTCGGATCGTAAAGCTCTGTTGTCAGGGAAGAACCGCCGGGAAGACCTCCCGGTCTGACGGTACCTGACGAGAAAGCCCCGGCTAACTACGTGCCAGCAGCCGCGGTAATACGTAGGGGGCAAGCGTTGTCCGGAATTATTGGGCGTAAAGCGCGCGCAGGCGGTTTCTTAAGTCAGGTGTGAAAGCCCACGGCTCAACCGTGGAGGGCCACCTGAAACTGGGAGGCTTGAGTGCAGAAGAGGAGAGTGGAATTCCACGTGTAGCGGTGAAATGCGTAGAGATGTGGAGGAACACCAGTGGCGAAGGCGACTCTCTGGTCTGTAACTGACGCTGAGGCGCGAAAGCGTGGGGAGCAAACAGGATTAGATACCCTGGTAGTCCACGCCGTAAACGATGAGTGCTAGGTGTTGGGGACTCCAATCCTCAGTGCCGCAGCTAACGCAATAAGCACTCCGCCTGGGGAGTACGGCCGCAAGGCTGAAACTCAAAGGAATTGACGGGGACCCGCACAAGCGGTGGAGCATGTGGTTTAATTCGAAGCAACGCGAAGAACCTTACCAGGGCTTGACATCCCGCTGACCCCTCTGGAGACAGAGGCTTCCTTCGGGACAGCGGTGACAGGTGGTGCATGGTTGTCGTCAGCTCGTGTCGTGAGATGTTGGGTTAAGTCCCGCAACGAGCGCAACCCTTGTCCTTAGTTGCCAGCATTCAGTTGGGCACTCTAGGGAGACTGCCGTCGACAAGACGGAGGAAGGTGGGGATGACGTCAAATCATCATGCCCCTTATGTCCTGGGCTACACACGTGCTACAATGGATGGTACAACGGGCTGCTAACTCGCGAGAGTATGCCAATCCCTAAAAACCATTCTCAGTTCGGATTGCAGGCTGCAACTCGCCTGCATGAAGCCGGAATCGCTAGTAATCGCGGATCAGCATGCCGCGGTGAATACGTTCCCGGGTCTTGTACACACCGCCCGTCACACCACGAGAGTTTGCAACACCCGAAGTCGGTGAGGTAACCGTAAGGAGCCAGCCGCCGAAGGTGGGGCAGATGATTGGGGTGAAGTCGTAACAAGGTATCCGTACCGGAAGGTGCGGATGGATCACCTCCTTTCTATGGAGAATCGGCACACTGGCACTTTCACTGTTCAGTTTTCCAGGAACACTGGGAAAACTAAATAAACCGCGAGGTTTTAGGGTGGAAGTTCTGCTAAATGCAGCCACGTCCTGTGGCTAACGCAGAACGACCTACATCCTGTAGGTCTGGCAGTTATGGCGAAGGGGTCACACCTGTTCCCATCCCGAACACAGAAGTTAAGTCCTTCAGCGCCGATGGTACTTGGGCGGCAACGCCCTGGGAGAGTAGGACATTGCCAGGCCGGCAACCTAACGGTTGCTGTCACATTGCACTTTGAAAACTGAATCATGGAAGAAACAATGCGCAATAGGAAAATCCAATTGTAAAAACCTTTTAGGTGAAACCGGATTTCCATGAAAGAAAGCGGCATGAGAAACGAGAGATTCAGGCAGGACCGAGCAGCGGAGCGTATGATTTTGATACGTGAGCAGCGCAGGGACAACGCAACGCAGAAGATCGACGTTGATCAGGACGCTTGATTGGAAACCAGAGGTTAAGCTATAAAGGGCACACGGTGGATGCCTAGGCGCCAGGAGCCGAAGAAGGACGTGGCGAACTGCGAAATGCTCCGGGGAGCTGTAAGCAAGCGTTAATCCGGAGATGTCCGAATGGGGAAACCCACGATTCGTAATGGGATCGTACTCCTGCCTGAATCCATAGGGCAGGTAGAGGCAGACCAGGGGAACTGAAACATCTAAGTACCCTGAGGAACAGAAAACAATAGTGATTCCGTAAGTAGCGGCGAGCGAACGCGGAGAAGCCCAAACCGGAAGGTTCGCCTTCCGGGGTTGTAGGGCGTCTCACATGGAGTTACAAAAGACGGTCATAGATGAAGCGGCCTGGAAAGGCCCGTCACAGAAGGTAACAACCCTGTAATCGAAATGGCCGTCTCTCCGAGACGTACCCTGAGTACCGCGAGACACGTGAAACCTCGTGGGAAGCTGGGAGGACCATCTCCCAAGGCTAAATACTACCTGGCGACCGATAGTGAACCAGTACCGTGAGGGAAAGGTGAAAAGCACCCCGGGAGGGGAGTGAAAGAGAACCTGAAACCGTGTGCCTACAACTAGTCGGAGCAAATTAACTGTGTGACGGCGTGCCTTTTGTAGAATGAACCGGCGAGTTACGGTTGCGTGCGAGGTTAAGGTGAGAAGCCGGAGCCGCAGCGAAAGCGAGTCTGAACAGGGCGATTCAGTACGCAGCCGTAGACCCGAAACCGTGTGATCTACCCATGTCCAGGGTGAAGGTGCGGTAACACGCACTGGAGGCCCGAACCCACGCACGTTGAAAAGTGCGGGGATGAGGTGTGGGTAGCGGAGAAATTCCAATCGAACTCGGAGATAGCTGGTTCTCCCCGAAATAGCTTTAGGGCTAGCCTCGGATTTACTGTACCGGAGGTAGAGCACTGATTGGATGCGGGCCCCTCGCGGGGTACCAAATTCAGTCAAACTCCGAATGCCGGCTACAGATATCCGGGAGTCAGACTGCGAGTGCTAAGATCCGTAGTCAAAAGGGAAACAGCCCAGACCACCAGCTAAGGTCCCTAAATCTTCACTAAGTGGGAAACGATGTGGAGTTGCCCAGACAACCAGGATGTTGGCTTAGAAGCAGCCACCATTTAAAGAGTGCGTAATAGCTCACTGGTCGAGTGACTCTGCGCGGAAAATGTAACGGGGCTAAGTGAAGTACCGAAGCTGTGGCTTGACACCGTAGGTGTCAGGGGTAGGGGAGCGTTCCTGCAGCGGTGAAGCTCGACCGGAAGGACGGGTGGAGCGGCAGGAAGTGAGAATGCCGGTGTAAGTAGCGAAAAGAAGGGTGAGAATCCCTTCCGCCGAAAGCCTAAGGGTTCCTGAGGAAGGCTCGTCCTCTCAGGGTTAGTCGGGACCTAAGCCGAGGCCGAAAGGCGTAGGCGATGGACAACAGGTGGAAATTCCTGTACTACCTCTACTTCGTTTGAGCAACGGAGGGACGCAGGAGGGTAAGGCAAGCAGACTGCTGGTTATGTCTGTCCAAGCAATGAGGCGTGTGTATAGGCAAATCCGTACACTGTAACGCCGGGTTGTGATGGCGAGGGAAATTTAAGTACCGAAGTTCCTGATCTCACACTGCCAAGAAAAGCTTCTAGCGAGAAGTAAGGTACCCGTACCGCAAACCGACACAGGTAGGCGAGGAGAGAATCCTAAGGCGCGCGAGAAAACTCTTGCTAAGGAACTCGGCAAAATGACCCCGTAACTTCGGGAGAAGGGGTGCCCCGCTAGCGTGATAAGCGTGAGGGGGCCGCAGTGAAAAGGCCCAAGCGACTGTTTAGCAAAAACACAGGTCTCTGCGAAGCCGCAAGGCGAAGTATAGGGGCTGACGCCTGCCCGGTGCTGGAAGGTTAAGGGGAGCGGTTAGCGCGCAAGCGCGAAGCTGTGAACCGAAGCCCCAGTAAACGGCGGCCGTAACTATAACGGTCCTAAGGTAGCGAAATTCCTTGTCGGGTAAGTTCCGACCCGCACGAAAGGCGTAACGACTTGGGCACTGTCTCGGCAAGAGACTCGGTGAAATCATACTACCTGTGAAGATGCAGGTTACCCGCGACAAGACGGAAAGACCCCATGGAGCTTTACTGCAGCTTGATATTGAATGCTGGTATGATTTGTACAGGATAGGTGGGAGCCTTTGAACCCGGACCGCCAGGTTCGGTGGAGGCATCCTTGGGATACCACCCTGATTATGCCGGCCTTCTCACTCGCATCCCTTATCGGGATGGAGGACCGTGTCAGGTGGGCAGTTTGACTGGGGCGGTCGCCTCCTAAAGTGTAACGGAGGCGCCCAAAGGTTCCCTCAGAATGGTTGGAAATCATTCGCAGAGTGTAAAGGCACAAGGGAGCTTGACTGCGAGACCTACAAGTCGAGCAGGGACGAAAGTCGGGCTTAGTGATCCGGTGGTTCCGCATGGAAGGGCCATCGCTCAACGGATAAAAGCTACCCTGGGGATAACAGGCTTATCTCCCCCAAGAGTCCACATCGACGGGGAGGTTTGGCACCTCGATGTCGGCTCATCGCATCCTGGGGCTGAAGTAGGTCCCAAGGGTTGGGCTGTTCGCCCATTAAAGCGGTACGCGAGCTGGGTTCAGAACGTCGTGAGACAGTTCGGTCCCTATCTGTCGTGGGCGCAGGAAATTTGAGAGGAGCTGTCCTTAGTACGAGAGGACCGGGATGGACGCACCGCTGGTGCACCAGTTGTTCCGCCAGGAGCATCGCTGGGTAGCTATGTGCGGCCGGGATAAGCGCTGAAAGCATCTAAGCGTGAAGCCCCCCTCAAGATGAGATTTCCCACAGCATAAGCTGGTAAGACCCCTTATAGATGATGAGGTAGATAGGTTCGGGGTAGAAGTGTGGCAACGCATGGAGCTGACGAATACTAATCGGTCGAGGGCTTAACCCAAATTTTAAGGAATTCCTAACGCATAGTTACTTCCAGTTCAGTTTTCAAGGTACAAACCGTTTGAGATAGAGGCCTCTGCTAAAAAGCAGGGGCTTGTTTTATGTCCTGGTCCATTGGAAAAGCGGCTTACTCACATGGCTTTCCCGCCAGCACTTGGGAATTCGAGTCCCCTACGGCTCACTATGAAAACATTCATAAACGTCTCCTTTTGTTTCTTATCTAAGTGATAAGCGATGAAAGGAGACGTTTTTCGCGTTTATGGAGACAAAAATAAAACGATAAATTCATTAGAATTAAATTAGAAAATAATTAACATTAAATGAACAAAAGATTAATTTAACATTAATACTGCATTAATGGACATTCCCTATAATGAAGTTCATACACAGTAATTTATGGAAAAGTAAAAATACTTCAATCAGGAAGAAAAGGGGTTTGTCTCATGGATAAAAAAACGTTCAAGAAAAAAGGCATAATTGTTTCTATTTTAAGTATGGCTGTTTTAGTACCAGCAGTTTCACCTGCACAGGCGGCAAATAATGCATCGGCGAAAGTCAAATCTGTTGAATTTGTGGGCATGAATGCACCCGCTACGGCTGAAGATATGGCTAAGGTTTACTCAACGGCCAAAGTTCAGGTTACCTATACGAATGGAACGAAAAAAATATTTCCTCTCGCTTATAAAACGTTGATGAAATCAACAGCGAAAATAAACGGAGTCCAGGCAGGGGCGGCCCTCGATGTACACGGAAAGCCAATTATGGATAACAGTGTTCCCGGGAACCCCGTTCCTTTTGTTTCAGATAGCCCGGACTCAAATAGCTTAATGAAAATAAATGGGGCCGCTCCGACTGGAAAGGGCGGAAATCCTCTTTCTCTCATTACGCATTATGAATACATAACAAGCGATAACGCTGGTAAAAGTGCCTATGGTGTTGTACCGGCCTCTATGGGCTTAAGCACAATTGACCAAAACAAAAACACAGGCGAACTCAGGGTTACCGATTTGAAAAAAGTTGATTTTTCATCAGTAGGAGGGCTTTGGATTCCTTGTAATGGATCTTTAACACCATGGAATACGCATCTTAGCAGTGAAGAGTATGAACCGGATGCACGTGCTTACGAAAAGGATTCATCCCAAACCTATGTCTCCTCCTTTACAAAAAACTATTTTCAAGACGAAAAAAAGGTAGGTAATCCTTATTCATACGGTTATATACCGGAAGTTACTGTACATGCTGATCAGTCAACAAGTGTTGTCAAACATTATAGCTTGGGACGCTTCTCACATGAATTAGGAAAAGTTGCACCTGACAAAAAGACTGTTCTTTTTGGCGATGACGGCGGCAACACGATGATGTTTATGTATGTAGCAGATAAAGCCCAGGATTTATCTGCTGGTACTTTGTATGCGGCCAAATGGATGCAAACTTCTGATCAAAACGGCGGTTCGGCAAATCTGAAATGGATTCGGCTTGGTCATGCAACGGATAACGAAGTGAAGCAATTTATTGATAAAGGGATCAAGTTTAGTGATATATTCGAAACGGCTGAGAAGGATACTCCAGGCTTCACTAAGATCAAGTCGTATCCAAGTGGAAAGCTGGAATGGTTAAAGATAAAACCCGGGATGGAAAAAGCCGCTGCCTTTTTGGAATCCCGACGATATGGCGCAATCCTGGGTGCAACATCCGAATTCAATAAAATGGAAGGCGTAACAATAAACGCAAAAGACAATAAGCTATACATAGCTATGTCTTATGTAGAAGGCGGCATGGAAAAGGATGCAAAAGGTGAAGCCCAGGATGATATTCAACTGCCAAAAATCAAAGCGGGCGTAACGTATGAACTTAAGATGGAAGCGAGTCAAAAGGATAAGTCCGGTAAAGAGATTCAGAGCAAATATGTTCCATCCACGATCAAAGGATTGGTTGTGGGACAAGATCTTGCAAGTCCTGATGCAATAGGGAATACGGCGGACCCGAATAAAGTGGCCAATACAGATAACCTTTCCTTCTCTGAAGACTTACGGACCCTGTTTATCGGTGAAGACAGCGGAATGCATACGAATAACTTTGTATGGGCATACAACGTGGATACAGGTAAGCTCTCCCGCATTCTCTCTGTTCCGGCAGGTGGTGAAGCAACCGGATTACAGGCAGTGGATAATCTAAATGGTTTTAAATATGTGATGAGTAATTTCCAGCATCCAGGGGATGAGCTTGATAAATTTAAAATGCCTGAGGAGTTGAAGGCAGAAGTTATTAAACATATCAATGAGAACTTTGATAATAAACGTTCCGGTGCGATTGGTTATATCAGCGGATTGCCAGGCATACCAACTACGAAACATAACGGGGATGCGGAAGAACAGGGCAATCCAAACGGCAATCACAATGACAATCATCAGCACTAACGCTTAGAAAAATGGCCAAAGGGAACAAATGATGGCCTGAAAGCCTGTTAAAGTTAGATAAAAATGAAAGAAAATCCCCGTGCATTGTAAAGTGAACGGGGATTTATTCTTGGTATCGCGGCATATTTAACTTACAAAAAATTACAGGATAGAATGGCTGCTACATGCAGCCATTCACCAATGGCATTCGCTGGGGCTTGGAGGATGGTCGTACTTCGGTGACGGAGTTAATACCAGTTGCGAGTGTAAAAATGTAAAAGCTCTTATGAAGAGGTTGTAAAATATTTATTAGCATTGTAATTCTTTTACATATCGTCTTTGAATTTTAGCGGTGTAAGTATAGTATGATAGTCGAACGGTTGAACTCCACAAAATAATTTTAACTCAGAGGTGAAAAATCTATGAAAAAATTGTTGTTGGCGTTAACCTTGGTATTTGCCGCATGTATAATGCCCCTTTCAAGTGTTTGTTCTGCTGCTTCTACCTCTTCACACCAAGAGTCGGTTTTACCTCTTGCGAGAACCCATGCTCATAATGACTACGAGCATACGCTTCCGTTAACAGATGCAATAGCGCATGGATTTACAAGCGTTGAAGCCGACGTCTGGCTTGTGAACGGAGAGTTACTTGTTGCCCACGATCTCAAAGATGTACGTCCAGAACATACATTAAAATCCCTTTATCTTGATCCGTTGAAAGAAAGAGTCAACGGTAATCATGGATGGGTCTATCCTAACTATAAGCATGATGTAACCCTGCTGGTTGATGTTAAGTCTGAGGCCGCTTCTACGTATCGCGTTCTAGATGAACAGCTTCGTCGTTATCAGAGTATGATTACAAAATTCACGCCTTCAGGGGTGAAACCTGGTGCCATAACCGTTATTGTTTCAGGCAACCGTGCGCGTACGCTTATGGAGAATCAACCTGTTCGATATGCAGCCTATGACGGACGTATGAGCGATCTGGGTTCAAATGCTTCGAATCAGTTTATTCCCCTCATCAGTGACAACTGGACAAACCAATTTACCTGGATGGGAAAAGGGCAAATGCCTAAAGAGGAACAAGATAAACTCCATAGCATCATTTCCGCAGCTCATGCTAAGGGTCAGAAAGTTCGCTTCTGGGCTACTCCAGACAGCTCCTCCCCTGAAAGAGAAGCTATCTGGCATGAACTTTTGAATGCAGGTGTTGATATGATAAACACTGATGACTTGGCAGGTTTGCAGCAATTCCTCAAGGCAAATGACCCGCATCCGTCTGAGCCTCAAATTACATGGGAAACCAGCATGAAAAAGAAGTAGGGCGCATGGCTGTCATTAAATGCAAAGGTTATACAAGTGCAATCAAACCCGCTACCTTTATCGGTGGCGGGTATTTTTTATTAAAGTAAAATGTAAATTTTGCATTGATTAGGGTAAAAGTAAATTTTAACTTTATTAGGCATTAAACAAAAAAGGGAATGAAGATAATGGTCGTCTCTGTCACTACAAAGATTAGCGAGATGAGAAAGCAGATGATAAATGCAGCAAAAGAGTATGATTTAAACTTTCAACATCCGGATACAATTGGGATTACCATTTAAATCCTTTATTTTTTGTTTCAACTTATCCAAGAGAACTTGGTCAACATCTTCTAAAACATTCAGAATTTAATCGGTTCGTCACAATCATAACAGTATTGAAACTGATGGCCTTCCCTTGTTCTAACTTGAGTTGACCGAGAAATTTATTATTGCACATGTACATAAAAAGTGATATTATTTAGGTCTATCAATTCAATGGCTACTTTTTTTGTTTAAACACAACATGAATTGGAAAAAATAAGTTGTTGATTGATAAGGTAAAATGTTATAAGATAGTTAAGTCGCCGCTGATTGAGAGGCTGACTGATAGAGTTCCTTGAAAACTGAACAGTGAAATGCCAAATGTGCGATTGACCCAGAATTCAATTCTGGATTTTAAAGTAAGACCAGCTCGTATGAGCGAACAGCATCGAACCTTTTTGGAGAGTTTGATCCTGGCTCAGGACGAACGCTGGCGGCGTGCCTAATACATGCAAGTCGAGCGGACTTTGAGAAGCTTGCTTTTCAAAGTTAGCGGCGGACGGGTGAGTAACACGTGGGCAACCTGCCTGTAAGCCTGGGATAACTTCGGGAAACCGAAGCTAATACCGGATAGGATTCAGAACCGCATGGTTCTGGATGGAAAGTTTTCGGACACTTACAGATGGGCCCGCGGCGCATTAGCTAGTTGGTGGGGTAGTGGCCTACCAAGGCGACGATGCGTAGCCGACCTGAGAGGGTGATCGGCCACACTGGGACTGAGACACGGCCCAGACTCCTACGGGAGGCAGCAGTAGGGAATCTTCCGCAATGGACGAAAGTCTGACGGAGCAACGCCGCGTGAGCGATGAAGGTTTTCGGATCGTAAAGCTCTGTTGTCAGGGAAGAACCGCCGGGAAGACCTCCCGGTCTGACGGTACCTGACGAGAAAGCCCCGGCTAACTACGTGCCAGCAGCCGCGGTAATACGTAGGGGGCAAGCGTTGTCCGGAATTATTGGGCGTAAAGCGCGCGCAGGCGGTTTCTTAAGTCAGGTGTGAAAGCCCACGGCTCAACCGTGGAGGGCCACCTGAAACTGGGAGGCTTGAGTGCAGAAGAGGAGAGTGGAATTCCACGTGTAGCGGTGAAATGCGTAGAGATGTGGAGGAACACCAGTGGCGAAGGCGACTCTCTGGTCTGTAACTGACGCTGAGGCGCGAAAGCGTGGGGAGCAAACAGGATTAGATACCCTGGTAGTCCACGCCGTAAACGATGAGTGCTAGGTGTTGGGGACTCCAATCCTCAGTGCCGCAGCTAACGCAATAAGCACTCCGCCTGGGGAGTACGGCCGCAAGGCTGAAACTCAAAGGAATTGACGGGGACCCGCACAAGCGGTGGAGCATGTGGTTTAATTCGAAGCAACGCGAAGAACCTTACCAGGGCTTGACATCCCGCTGACCCCTCTGGAGACAGAGGCTTCCTTCGGGACAGCGGTGACAGGTGGTGCATGGTTGTCGTCAGCTCGTGTCGTGAGATGTTGGGTTAAGTCCCGCAACGAGCGCAACCCTTGTCCTTAGTTGCCAGCATTCAGTTGGGCACTCTAGGGAGACTGCCGTCGACAAGACGGAGGAAGGTGGGGATGACGTCAAATCATCATGCCCCTTATGTCCTGGGCTACACACGTGCTACAATGGATGGTACAACGGGCTGCTAACTCGCGAGAGTATGCCAATCCCTAAAAACCATTCTCAGTTCGGATTGCAGGCTGCAACTCGCCTGCATGAAGCCGGAATCGCTAGTAATCGCGGATCAGCATGCCGCGGTGAATACGTTCCCGGGTCTTGTACACACCGCCCGTCACACCACGAGAGTTTGCAACACCCGAAGTCGGTGAGGTAACCGTAAGGAGCCAGCCGCCGAAGGTGGGGCAGATGATTGGGGTGAAGTCGTAACAAGGTATCCGTACCGGAAGGTGCGGATGGATCACCTCCTTTCTATGGAGAATCGGCACACTGGCACTTTCACTGTTCAGTTTTCCAGGAACTTCTTCTTGGAATTGAATACAAAATGAGATACACTAAGTATCTTGCTGTCTGGCAGTTATGGCGAAGGGGTCACACCTGTTCCCATCCCGAACACAGAAGTTAAGTCCTTCAGCGCCGATGGTACTTGGGCGGCAACGCCCTGGGAGAGTAGGACATTGCCAGGCCGGCAACCTAACGGTTGCTGTCACATTGCACTTTGAAAACTGAATCATGGAAGAAACAATGCGCAATAGGAAAATCCAATTGTAAAAACCTTTTAGGTGAAACCGGATTTCCATGAAAGAAAGCGGCATGAGAAACGAGAGATTCAAGGCGCGGCAGGACCGAGCAGCGGAGCGTATGATTTTGATACGTGAGCAGCGCAGGGACAACGCAACGCAGAAGATCGACGTTGATCAGGACGCTTGATTGGAAACCAGAGGTTAAGCTATGAAGGGCACACGGTGGATGCCTAGGCGCCAGGAGCCGAAGAAGGACGTGGCGAACTGCGAAATGCTCCGGGGAGCTGTAAGCAAGCGTTAATCCGGAGATGTCCGAATGGGGAAACCCACGATTCGTAATGGGATCGTACTCCTGCCTGAATCCATAGGGCAGGTAGAGGCAGACCAGGGGAACTGAAACATCTAAGTACCCTGAGGAACAGAAAACAATAGTGATTCCGTAAGTAGCGGCGAGCGAACGCGGAGAAGCCCAAACCGGAAGGTTCGCCTTCCGGGGTTGTAGGGCGTCTCATATGGAGTTACAAAAGACGGTCATAGATGAAGCGGCCTGGAAAGGCCCGTCACAGAAGGTAACAACCCTGTAATCGAAATGGCTGTCTCTCCGAGACGTACCCTGAGTACCGCGAGACACGTGAAACCTCGTGGGAAGCTGGGAGGACCATCTCCCAAGGCTAAATACTACCTGGCGACCGATAGTGAACCAGTACCGTGAGGGAAAGGTGAAAAGCACCCCGGGAGGGGAGTGAAAGAGAACCTGAAACCGTGTGCCTACAATTAGTCGGAGCACATTAACTGTGTGACGGCGTGCCTTTTGTAGAATGAACCGGCGAGTTACGGTTGCGTGCAAGGTTAAGGTGAGAAGCCGGAGCCGCAGCGAAAGCGAGTCTGAACAGGGCGATTCAGTACGCAGCCGTAGACCCGAAACCGTGTGATCTACCCATGTCCAGGGTGAAGGTGCGGTAACACGCACTGGAGGCCCGAACCCACGCACGTTGAAAAGTGCGGGGATGAGGTGTGGGTAGCGGAGAAATTCCAATCGAACTCGGAGATAGCTGGTTCTCCCCGAAATAGCTTTAGGGCTAGCCTCGGATTTACTGTACCGGAGGTAGAGCACTGATTGGATGCGGGCCCCTCGCGGGGTACCAAATTCAGTCAAACTCCGAATGCCGGCTACAGATATCCGGGAGTCAGACTGCGAGTGCTAAGATCCGTAGTCAAAAGGGAAACAGCCCAGACCACCAGCTAAGGTCCCTAAATCTTCACTAAGTGGGAAACGATGTGGAGTTGCCCAGACAACCAGGATGTTGGCTTAGAAGCAGCCACCATTTAAAGAGTGCGTAATAGCTCACTGGTCGAGTGACTCTGCGCGGAAAATGTAACGGGGCTAAGTGAAGTACCGAAGCTGTGGCTTGACACCGTAGGTGTCAGGGGTAGGGGAGCGTTCCTGCAGCGGTGAAGCTCGACCGGAAGGACGGGTGGAGCGGCAGGAAGTGAGAATGCCGGTGTAAGTAGCGAAAAGAAGGGTGAGAATCCCTTCCGCCGAAAGCCTAAGGGTTCCTGAGGAAGGCTCGTCCTCTCAGGGTTAGTCGGGACCTAAGCCGAGGCCGAAAGGCGTAGGCGATGGACAACAGGTGGAAATTCCTGTACTACCTCTACTTCGCCCAGCCCTTTATATAATGAGGGGCCCCATGAAAGTAAATGAATCTGCTTCAAAGCCTTTTCATCACTTTCATGGGTATAGTGACGGAGGGACGCAGGAGGGTAAGGTAAGCAGACTGCTGGTTATGTCTGTCCAAACAATGAGGCGTGTGTATAGGCAAATCCGTACACTGTAACGCCGGGTTGTGATGGCGAGGGAAATTTAAGTACCGAAGTTCCTGATCTCACACTGCCAAGAAAAGCTTCTAGCGAGAAGTAAGGTACCCGTACCGCAAACCGACACAGGTAGGCGAGGAGAGAATCCTAAGGCGCGCGAGAAAACTCTTGCTAAGGAACTCGGCAAAATGACCCCGTAACTTCGGGAGAAGGGGTGCCCCGCTAGCGTGATAAGCGTGAGGGGGCCGCAGTGAAAAGGCCCAAGCGACTGTTTAGCAAAAACACAGGTCTCTGCGAAGCCGCAAGGCGAAGTATAGGGGCTGACGCCTGCCCGGTGCTGGAAGGTTAAGGGGAGCGGTTAGCGCGCAAGCGCGAAGCTGTGAACCGAAGCCCCAGTAAACGGCGGCCGTAACTATAACGGTCCTAAGGTAGCGAAATTCCTTGTCGGGTAAGTTCCGACCCGCACGAAAGGCGTAACGACTTGGGCACTGTCTCGGCAAGAGACTCGGTGAAATCATACTACCTGTGAAGATGCAGGTTACCCGCGACAAGACGGAAAGACCCCATGGAGCTTTACTGCAGCTTGATATTGAATGCTGGTATGATTTGTACAGGATAGGTGGGAGCCTTTGAACCCGGACCGCCAGGTTCGGTGGAGGCATCCTTGGGATACCACCCTGATTATGCCGGCCTTCTCACTCGCATCCCTTATCGGGATGGAGGACCGTGTCAGGTGGGCAGTTTGACTGGGGCGGTCGCCTCCTAAAGTGTAACGGAGGCGCCCAAAGGTTCCCTCAGAATGGTTGGAAATCATTCGCAGAGTGTAAAGGCACAAGGGAGCTTGACTGCGAGACCTACAAGTCGAGCAGGGACGAAAGTCGGGCTTAGTGATCCGGTGGTTCCGCATGGAAGGGCCATCGCTCAACGGATAAAAGCTACCCTGGGGATAACAGGCTTATCTCCCCCAAGAGTCCACATCGACGGGGAGGTTTGGCACCTCGATGTCGGCTCATCGCATCCTGGGGCTGAAGTAGGTCCCAAGGGTTGGGCTGTTCGCCCATTAAAGCGGTACGCGAGCTGGGTTCAGAACGTCGTGAGACAGTTCGGTCCCTATCTGTCGTGGGCGCAGGAAATTTGAGAGGAGCTGTCCTTAGTACGAGAGGACCGGGATGGACGCACCGCTGGTGCACCAGTTGTTCCGCCAGGAGCATCGCTGGGTAGCTATGTGCGGCCGGGATAAGCGCTGAAAGCATCTAAGCGTGAAGCCCCCCTCAAGATGAGATTTCCCACAGCATAAGCTGGTAAGACCCCTTATAGATGATGAGGTAGATAGGTTCGGGGTAGAAGTGCGGCAACGCATGGAGCTGACGAATACTAATAGGTCGAGGGCTTAACCCAAATTTTAAGGAATTCCTAACGCATCGTTCCTTCCAATTCAGTTTTGAAGGTGCAAAGAGTTTGATCTGTAAGTAGGTCAGTTGTTAAAGCAGTTGGTCTGCGGAGCTATTATCGCGGGGTGGAGCAGTCGGCAGCTCGTCGGGCTCATAACCCGAAGGTCACAGGTTCAAGTCCTGTCCCCGCAACCAAATTATTCATTCAACCTACGTTGATAATCACCTTGGCAAAGAATGAAATCAGTAGTACCCGTTAGGGTGCAACTAATACATAGTGCAAAATTGTATGGGGCATGGTTCAGACTCCTGTATTGATTCCAATCCAATCAAATGTTACATTAACTTCGTTCTTATATGATTTTTAATAAACAAAGAAGCCATCTACTTGTAAGATGGCTTCTTTGTTATTTCCCAAAAATTTTAAGGGGATTAACGCTTCTAATGGCTACAGGAATCCCGGTTTTTGCGTATTTTTTTTGTCGTCATCAGTGTTTAATAATATAATCCTGTTAATGGATGACATGGGAAAGATGTTTTCCCTTTCCGGGTATTTAGATTCGCTATCTTCCTTTAAGTAGATAAAATCCCTATCAGAATAAGTGATATATCCGTCTACATAAGAATTAACTCCATATTCGATTCGGACTAAATTGCGGTTTTGATTTATTTTTTGAAGTGTGCTTTCGATAGCATTCATATTTTTTCACCTCCTACCGTTTATTTCTATTAAAAAAATGATTCCCCTTTTGTGTTATACGGGAATTTTACAAATGGCTAACCATTATGGAAGAGATGAGGTTGTTCGATAACGTGTTAAAGGAGGAACACCATGAAAAACAAGTTACTCGGGCATTAGTATTTACCAATTTCCGTAATTTAACCAACATTGTAATTAGACCGCGCGTTTACATTCAAGCATCAAACAAACTGGGCATAATGCTTAGTTATTCTAGTGATTCATGTGTGGTGCAGTAAACATCAGATAGTATTTAAAGACGGAGTAGAATAATATTTACTTGTTGTTATTTGGGAATACATATGTTATGTTTAATTAAAGGCTTAAATATGTATTGATGTTTATAATTCACATGTTATCAGGTGTTATATATTCGATGTATATGTCGCGTGATAATATGTGAATTTTTATTTTCTACGGTAAATATCAACAGCATATTATAATATATCTTTTGGAGGTTCTTAATGAACACAGGTACAGTAAAATGGTTTAATGCAGAAAAAGGTTTTGGGTTTATCGAAGTTGAAGGTGGAGAAGATGTATTTGTACATTTTTCTGCAATCACTGGTGATGGATTTAAATCTCTTGAAGAAGGCCAGCGAGTAAGTTTTGACATTACTCAAGGTAATCGCGGAGCTCAAGCTGCAAACGTTGTGAAGTTATAAACTGTAAATGGTTAGGCTGTTAACAACAATGTTAGCAGCCTTTTTGATGTATAAAAAAGTATGAACCTTTCTTACACACAGATGCAACTTGAAGGCTAACTGCCTGCGCCAAAGGCTTGGTGATAGCTAAGTTTTCTAATTGCTAATAGGAATAATCGAGAGGAGGTTACCAGTTGACCAAAATAGATGGAGTTTTATTGACGGAAGCAGAGGTGCAGTTAATTAAGTGGTTACAAGACGAGATGTATGTTGACACGCTACTTGATATCAATACAGGAATTGAAAATAAAGCTAGGGAACTTGCTAAATTAGCTCAAGGATCGCTAAAGCAATTCCCAAACGAAGCAGAAAGGTTAGCCATTAGAAGTGCAAAAATGCACCAGTTTGTAGAACGATTAAGAGAGGTTAGCATGGTTAATATTGCTCAAAAGCAACAAAAAAAATAGCCCGAGGCTATTTGTTCTCTTACTATAAAAAATCTATTTAATTTGAAAGAACTTTTTAGCATGGCGTTCTTATCTATTTACTTGTTGATTTAAAAAATCAGATGCCTGCTTTTCAGTGCACTCTTTGACTAGTACCAGTTCACTAATTAAAATTCCCCATGCATTATCGAGCATTCTTTTTTCGCTTGTGTTAAGCACTTTTACATTGTTTCTGCGCTTTAAATCACGAACTACTTCAGCACCTTCTTGTAGATCGCCTGTTCGCATTTTATCCATATTTATGCGATATCTTTGGTTCCAAGGGAGTGACGGATTTGACTCTTCATTATGAAAAACGAGCAATGCGCTTTCTAATGTCAGTATATCGACGGCCAAACGTAAACCTACATTTAATTCCTTTCCCATCTGAACCATTATTTGAAGCTTACCAATTGGCATGTTTATTACATAATACCGCTGTTTCTCTCCTAGGATTTCCTTTTCCTCTATGGCTTCAATTACACCTGCACCATGCATTGGATAAACAATGTTGTCGCCAATTTGAAACAAAAAATCCACCTCCACTAAGTACCTTCCTTAAGGATACCTCACATGAAAAATAATAGCAAATTTAATATCGTATCATAATTAATGATTATAATTCAAGTTATTTGTATAAAAATTGTTTTTTAAATATTTTGTTTTGATAATGATATTCCCAATAAAGCCTGTGTTGCACAACATCAAGCACCAAACCATTCTTCGTTAATAAAATAAAAGACTAGGGGCAGGCTAAATCAAAAACTTTTAAATCTTAACTCGGTCTGGTATAATGAATTATCCAAATAGTATTGTTTAATTTGCATCAATCCCTTCCTTTTTGGAGGGGATTTTGCATTTATTTACTTCCTTCCTTCCTTAAACCTGTTTGAAACGAGAGGGTTTAATATAAGGTCTCAAAAGAAAGAGCCGTTTCCGAAATAGAAACGGTTCTTCATGATGTACAAAATAGCGTTACGAATGTAAATGAAAAGGTACCTTAACAAGGATAATATCTTTTCGTCTCAACAGCGCCCGCTCAATAAAGTAGGCGGATTGGTTATGCAGAGCCCTCTGCCACCTCTTCCTCGTGATAAATATTGGGAGTACGACGGTTATCTCGAACTTATCGCCTGCCCGGCGCTGTACCTGGTCAATAAATCGGAGCAGAGGACCTTTAATGCTTCGATAACGGGAATAAAAGGTCTCTAACCGGATGTCTATATCCCATGCTTTCCATTTTTCCTTGAACTTTTCCTCTTCCTCTTTATTAAGAGCGACATGGAACGCGACAATTTGTTCTGCCGGGCTTGACTCTAATGCATATTCAAGCGAATTTCGAACCACGCGGTTAATGCCTCCAACCGGAACAATCATAAGTGTTCTCTTCAGCGTAAGTGGTTCATCAATGTCCATTTTTAACTGTCTGGCAACACTTGCATAATGGTGTTTGATTTTAAACATGACCCATACAAGAACCGGGATGATAATGGCAATGGTCCAGGCTCCTGCGGAGAACTTTTCTACAAGGGAAATGATAACAACGGAAAAGGACATGATGGCACCGAGGCCATTGATAAATACTTTCGCCCTCCAACCAGCGGGCATTTCTTTCATCCATTTTTTAACCATACCTGTTTGCGCAATGGTAAAGGAAAGAAAGACACCAATCGCGTACAAGGGAACAAGGGCATCTGTCTTGGCGTTAAATCCGACAATCAACAGAATCGACATAAGTGAAAGTACTATAATGCCAAAATTCAACGAAAGCCGATCACCTCTGGCAGAGAACTGCCGGGGCATATAACCGTCCTGTGCTACGATAGAAGCCAGTAGCGGAAAACCGGAGAAGGCCGTATTCGTTGCAAGGAACAGAACAAGGGCCGTTGAGAATTGTACGGAATAAAACAGCCATGAATGGCCAAAAAGATGAGCCGCCACCTGAGCTAGGACGGTTGGATTTCCTGTCGGCGATGGCGCAATAGCATACATATTTGCTAAGAGGGTAATGCCAAGAAACATAATAAATAACAAAATACCCAGATATAAAAGAGTGCCCTTGGCATTTTTCACTGTAGGATCACGAAAGGCGGGCGTCGCATTGGAGACGGCCTCGACCCCTGTTAAAGCCGAACAGCCGGATGAAAACGCCCGGAGTAGGACATAGAGCGTCACCCCTTGCGGAATGTGTGCCGGCATAGGAATGGATGCCGAAGGAACGCCATGCATCAGCACCTGAAACAAACCTGCAATCAATAGTACAAAAATGTTTAGGATAAAGAAGTAGGTTGGAAAGGCAAAAATGGTACCGGCCTCACGCAAGCCCCGCATATTGATAAACGCTACAAGTAAAACACCAAGTACGGAGAGTACAACGTTCCAGGGTACGAGCTGTGGAAAGGCCGATGTGATGGCTGCGACACCTGCTGTCGAAGATACGGCTACCGTTAACGTATAATCGACTAGAAGCGCCGCGCAGGCAACTAATGCCAGGAGTGGATTAAAGTTTTCTTTTGCTACCGCATAAGCGCCGCCACCTTTCGGGTACCCGTTAATAACCTGCCGATATGAGATGATCAGGGTAAAAAGCAGAAGCACAATAACCAGTGCGATGGGGAGACTGAACCACCTGGCCGCTACACCATAAGAAACAAGGGCAATTAATATCGATTCCGTCCCGTACGCAACGGACGACAAGGCGTCGGAAGATAGGATGGGAAGCGCCATCCACTTTGGCATCCTTTCATCCTGAAGTGCTTCTGTTGAAAGTGGGCGTCCGAATAAAAAATGTTTGATTTTCATTGTGTTTCCAGCTCCTACTACTTATCAGTTTTTTTATTTTCTGCTTATCGTCGTTATTTATTAATCCCTTCGCATTTTTTATTGCTTTTAGCGCCCCCTTTTTGGCATATAAAAAAGACCATAGCACAGGAAAGAGCAGGCGAAATAAAAAAAGCCCTTCCTTTGGATGGTCCTTAGACCTCCTTCGCTTTAGCTGACGAAGTTAGCTGACGGGTAGGATGGCGAAAGAGTATACTCTCATCCCTCCTTACAACGAGTAAGGATTAACCCCAATTGATTGGTTCCTCCGCTTCCGGATATCCGGAATTAAGCCGAATTTGTAGTTGTTTTCATGTAACTCATTATAAGTGGGCGATTTTAAAAAACAAAACACGCATAAAATTGTATAATAACCAAATTCAGCCTTCCTATCCTAATAAAGTGCTAAAAGAATTGCCATTCTTAGAGAATCTCCATTTTTCTTTGTTTTATAAGTAGCCAATAAACCAGCAGGTGTGTATCTACACCACAAAAATGTTCAAGCTGCAGCTACTGGTTTCACTATTTTTTCATTCTCAACATGTATCATTTTACGAAGAAATTAAATTGTACTAATTAGGCGGGTAAAAATTGCATGTCAGCAAACAAAAACCATAATGGTAATAAAATGAGTAACCGTTTGATAGCGGTTTGCTCGGTAGCAGTTGGCGTTATATATACTTCGGGGTACGTTGTTACAGAACTACACACCAAAGAAGTCACAGCAATCAATCAAAAAATCACGGGTGCCTCATCTGTCCAGCCAGAAACGGTGCCTGCAGCTTCTTCTATCGGTTCTTCAGGTACAAAGGCTAAATATCGGGACGGAACTTATCATGGCCAGGGAAGCAACCATATTGGCTCGATTGAAGTAGCTGTCAGCATTAAAAATGGAAAAATAAGCACTGTTGAAATCACCAACTGTACCACCAGCTATCCAGAGTCTTACGTAAGTGATTTACCCAGGCAAGTGGTGGGAAGACAAAGCTCAAATGTAGACGTGGTATCGGGTGCAACAAGAAGTACAGAGGATTTTCAGGCGGCTGTAGATGAAGCCCTTCAGCAAGCCATGAGTGGTTAGAGGAGGATGCGTATTGCGTAGAGATACTTTTAAAAAGACGGTTCTTTTTATGGATACCACTGTTTCGATTACCGTTATTTCCTCTTCTTACTCAGAACAACAAGCGCAGGCATCGATGGCAAAGGCTTTTGAAGCATTTAGATTAATTGAAACGTTATGCAGCCGCTTTGATGAACAAAGCGCAATTATGCAATTATCACAAACAATAAATATCCCTGTGGCAGTCAACCCTCTATTATTTGATGCCATTCATTTCGCAATTGAAATTGCCAATCTTACAGGGGGGGCGTTTGACCCTACAGTAGGGAAAGCAATGGAGGAGCGGGGATTTAACCGTCATTATTTAACGGGTGAGCACATCATCTCGGTATGGGAATCGAATTCATCAGTTAGTTATAAGGACATTGTCCTGGATGAAAAAAACAAAACCATTTGTCTGAAGCAACCCTTAATTATGGACCTTGGAGCGGTGGCAAAGGGATTCGCCGTTGATTTGGCTTCAAGAGCGTTGACTCATTTTGACGGTTTTGTTATTGACGCAGGAGGGGATGTATTTGTGAGTGGGACCAGTGAACGGGATGAACTGTGGAAAATTGGCATCCAACATCCGCTGAACCGGGATGAAACGATATGCTCTGTACAACTTTCTAATATGGCAGTTTGCACTTCGGGCAGCTATGAACGAAAAAGTCCCGTGAACGATCATATTCACCATTTAATCAACCCAAAAACAAACGAACCCCAAAACGAATTGGTCAGTTGTACAGTGTTGGCCCCTTTTGCAATGATGGCAGATGCCTTATCTACGGCCGTTTTCATTCTAGGTAAAGAGCCAGGAATCCAGCTATTAGAAGAATCGGAATTAGGGGGCGTTTTAATTTCACCCTCTTTGGATGTACACTTTACGAAAGAGATGGAAAACTATTTGTTATGAGTTTAGTAAGTCAACCCAAACCGACCTTCAATTGGCTCCCTTCGTCCTATTTGAAGACCCCAAAAGGCTATGTTCTTATGGTGGTCCTCATCCTGAGTGTTATAGCTGGATTTGGCTCTAACGATTTTGCAGGCTTCAAAAATGTAGGTATTGCCGTTTTTACTGCGGTACTGCTAGATGTGCTCTTCGCCCTTCGGCAAAACAGAAAACGCATTTTTCCGGATGGATCCGTTATTACCGGACTGATTATCGGTATTATACTAAGCCCCGCAACTCCTTGGTATTTAACTGTTGTAACTTCGATGTTTGGCATTATTTCTAAGCACTTGTTTAAGCTAAAAAGGAAGCCGATCTTCAATCCGGCAGCTTTTGGGTTATTTGCTGCCTGCTTTTTGTCAGCAGGCCAAAGCTGGTGGGCCGCACTTCCCGAATTACCGGGATGGTGTATTGTTTTCTTATTAGTAGGCGGATTTATGATCACCAAACGGATTAATAAATTCCCACTTGTTTTTGCTTTTCTGGGTGTCTATTTTCTGGTAGTTTTATTTATGGGCCTATTTAATGTTGGAGATGCGTTAGATGCTTTACGGACACCTTATGTAAACTCGACGTTATTCTTAGCCTTTTTTATGCTGACTGATCCCCCTACTTCGCCTGTCACCTACAAACAGCAGATCATCTTTGGAGGGCTAGCTGCTTTGGTCGCGTTATTTATTTATGTACAATTTCAATGGCTGGGTTTTCTGTTACTAGGATTGCTGGCAGCTAATGTTTGGTTTACGATAAATAAAAGTTTAAAATAAACGAAGGCGGATACAATGATAGGTAGTAGATTTTTAGAGTTTATATCTTTAAAACTTTATCGATTGTATGTAAAGTAGAACAACTTTTTTGGTGATTGTGACGAATGGAGGTACTAGAATGAAAAAGAAAACGGCGATTTTATTTGCAATTTCTGCATTAACGGTTTCTATGTTAAGCGCTTGTGGGACTAGTACGAAACAGCCTGATAATTCCTCTGCTCCAACTGCCCCATCTTCAGGCAGTAAAGCTTTTACAGGCAAAACAGAAGTGGTTAAGATTACAGCAAAGAATTTTGCGTTTGATAAAAAAGAGATTCATGTCAAAAAAGGGGACAAAGTTAAGGTTACACTGGCAAGTGTTGATGGTTATCATGGGCTGCAGATTCCTGAGTATAATGTAAATCTCCAAGGGAATCAGACTGCGGAGTTTATCGCAGACAAGCCGGGTACATTTGAGTATCACTGTTCGGTTATGTGTGGAACTGGCCACGAT
>NZ_CP116887.1:80000-102500 GCF_028421645.1 Aneurinibacillus sp. Ricciae_BoGa-3
CGGGGAGGTTTGGCACCTCGATGTCGGCTCATCGCATCCTGGGGCTGAAGTAGGTCCCAAGGGTTGGGCTGTTCGCCCATTAAAGCGGTACGCGAGCTGGGTTCAGAACGTCGTGAGACAGTTCGGTCCCTATCTGTCGTGGGCGCAGGAAATTTGAGAGGAGCTGTCCTTAGTACGAGAGGACCGGGATGGACGCACCGCTGGTGCACCAGTTGTTCCGCCAGGAGCATCGCTGGGTAGCTATGTGCGGCCGGGATAAGCGCTGAAAGCATCTAAGCGTGAAGCCCCCCTCAAGATGAGATTTCCCACAGCATAAGCTGGTAAGACCCCTTATAGATGATGAGGTAGATAGGTTCGGGGTAGAAGTGCGGCAACGCATGGAGCTGACGAATACTAATCGGTCGAGGGCTTAACCCAAATTTTAAGGAATTCCTAACGCATCGTTTCTTCCAATTCAGTTTTGAAGGTGCAAACCGTATGAGATAGGGGCCTCTGCTAAAAGCAGGGGCTATTTTTATGCCAGGATCCATTACAAATGATTGAAGCTGCTCCTCCTTTCCGTTGAGACAGTGACAAGCATCTGAATTATCCAAAATTCATTCCTAGGGTATTCCTCGGTTGTTTAGTTAAAGTTAATAAATTGGTTAGAGTAATAAAGCTAGGGAGAAAAGCCTTCTTCTTATTTTTTGTTCTAATTTAAAATTCAATTTCTTATTTACAGAATATTTTATATCATATATTATATATTACAGAGAATATATCAGCTGTTAAGGATGGAGGGCACCAGGTGGATTTATATTTAGCGTCACCCAAACCATTAAAAATCCAGGCCTATGAAATTTTAAAGGAGGCGATCATTCGAGGCATTCTAAAAGATAATGAAGTGATTACAGAAAGAAGGGCAATGGAGCAATTTAAAATTAGTAGAACACCATTTCGGGAAGCCATTCAAAGTTTAGAAGCAGAGGGGTGGATGTATAGTATCCCCTATAAGGGAAATTACATAAAACCGATAACGCTGGAAGATATCGAACATGTTTTTGAGCTTCGCATCATCCTCGAAACCTCTATCATAAATAAAGTTTTAACGAATATGGATGCCGAAAATATAAGCGAACTAGAGCGCCTCGTTTCATCTATGAAAAAGAGCCTGCTCGAACAGGATGATCTTGTATTTATGGATTTGGATACAGAGTTTCACCGGGTAATCTATCAGCTAACGCATAACAAACAAATCATAAATGTTTTTGAACAAACTTCAGATTTAATTCGACGGATTGGCGTTCGGGTGCTGCATCGTGAAACAAGAAGAGATGAAGTTATAACAGAGCATAAGAGAATTCTGGCGGGATTAAAGGACGGTACAGCTGGAGAGGCCATGATTCAGCATTTAGAGCAGACAAAATCAATTTTTACTGAGTTATATACCAAGCAGAATGAAGCATAAGCAAGGCTATCTCGCAGCTACCCATGTATCACAATCACTTAACCGGGGATAGGCCATCCATTATCTATTAATGAAGAGGTGGGTTATGAAGAAAACGAACAAAAGATGGGGCGTTGTGATTTTGATTTTTCTTGCCACGTCTATCAATTACCTGGATCGCTCCAATCTTGGCGTAGCAGGTCCTTCTATTATGAAAGATTTATCGTTTTCAAAGGTTGAGTTTGGAATATTAGGCTCTGCATTTTTCTGGACGTATACGTTAATGCAAATTCCTGTAGGCGCCATTGTAGATAAATTAGGGGCACGCGTAACATACGCTGTCGCGATTATCTGGTGGTCTGTGTTTGGCGCTTTAACCGCAGTAGGCCGTTCCCTTGGCGCACTTATTGGAATCAGAGCGCTAATGGGAATCGGAGAATCGCCGGCTTTTCCAACGAACACACGCGTCATTTCGGATTGGCTTCCCACTCATGAGCGCGGTTTTGCCAATGGTTTATTTACGACAGGCATTGCGGTTGGTGCTGGTCTCACGACACCGGCGGTAGCCTGGATTGTTCAAACATTTGGCTGGCGTGTATCCTTCCTTATCACAGGAGCGCTAGGCATTATTTGGGTTTTATTCTGGGTTTCCATGTTTCGTAACCGTCCTGCTGAAAGCGCTGTCGTCAACAAAGAGGAATTGGATTACATCCTTACTGGGCAGGCTCAAACGAAAGACGTCCAAAAATCGAATGTCCGCTGGTATGAATTGTTAAAGTACAGGAATGTGTGGTGTATTCTATACGGTTTATTTGCACAGGATTACTTGCTCTACTTAATGTTAACCTGGCTTCCCACTTATCTTGTTGTGGAAAAACATATGACATTAATCAAAGCAGGCTTTAATTCTATTCTTCCCTGGGTGGCAGCATCTGCGGGTGCGCTGTTTGGCGGATACCTCTCGGATAGATTAGTGAAGAAAGGATGGAACCCGGTAAGTGCCCGGAAAACGATTATGACAACAGGCATGCTGTTCTCCTTATTTATTATACCTGCGGCTTTTGTTGAAAGCGCTCCCCTCGCTATCGGGTTTATCTCTCTTTCAATGGGTGGCATGATGTTTGCGAATGGATCATCATGGGCAATCGTGGCGGATATCGCCCCGGCAGGAACAGAAGGTACACTAGCGGGCATGCAAAACTTTACCGGAAACATTGCCGGGTGGTTTGCCCCTATACTCACTGGTTTTCTGGCTGATCGCATGCACAGTTTCGTTTCAGCGCTGGTCATTGCCGGCATCATCGGCGGAATCGCCATGCTGATCTATGCTTTATTCCTGAAGAACGACAACCCGCACCGCCAGGCAGAACATACGAAAACGGAGGTTGTATCTTAATGAGTACTTTTTATCGAATAAATTCGAAATCGCTTACAGAGATTTGCTCTGACATTTTGCGAAAGGCCGGTGTCCCTGACAAAGATGCTGATATTGTAGCTGAATCATTAGTCGATGCGGATTTGCGAGGGGTAAGCAGCCACGGCGTAATCCGAATGTCGATTTATTTACAGCGGATGGGTAGAGGGGTTATTGCGAAGAATGCCGAAGTAAAGATTGTGCATGAAACGGATAGTACGGTAGTTCTGGATGGAGGATACGGGATTGGGCAGGTTGTTTCCCAACGGGCTGTTGAATTGCTCATAAAAAAGGCGGAAAATTCTAACCTGTCAGCTGTTTCGGTTCGCCACAGCAACCATTTTGGCGCTGCCGCATACTGGGCTTCACAGGTCTTGGAGAAAGATATGATCGGCTTTGTCGTCAGTAACGTAGAACCTTTAATGCCGCCACCGGGTGGAGCTGCAGCTAAAGTCGGCAACAATCCGATCGCCATGGCGATTCCATCTGATAAGGAAAAGCCGATTATTGTAGATATGGCGACAAGCGTGGTACCACTTGGAAAAATTCTGGCGGCTAAAAGCAAAGGGCAGGCTATACCGGAAGGTTGGGCCGTCGATCACATGGGGCAGCCAACAACGAACCCGGATGATGTTGTGCAAGGTGGATTCTTGTTCCCGGTAGGGGGGCCTAAAGGCTATGGATTAGCAATTCTTGTGGATATTCTCTCTGCTCTATTGAGCAACGGGGCAGTAGGCACAGACATTCACTCGATGTACCGCGACTTTGATAATCCGAATGATATTAGCCACTTTTTCATGGCCATACGGGTGGATGCCTTTATGGATCCCAAGCTGTTCAAAGCTTCCGTTGACCGGTATATTCAATACATGAAGAATACCCCGCTGGCTCCGGGGGCAGCTGCCATCTATTTGCCGGGAGAAATCGAAGCGAATAACAAAGAAACAAACCTGACGGAAGGCATCATACTGCCACAAACGGTGGCACAGGAGCTTCAAAGCTTTGCTGAGGAAGCCGGTCTTGACCCCGCATTAATTGCAGAGCTTACAGGCAACCCGCTGCACCCTGAAAAAGCAAATGTTTAACGCACCACACTAAACATCCTCTGTGCATTTGAAAAATAAACGCGGCTCGCTGTCCCTATTCGCAGGTCAGCGAGTCTCCAAAATAGGAAGGGAGAAAAAATTATGAAATTACTTCATATTAAAAAAGGTGATCAACTTACTTTAGGAGTTCTGAGAGAGAATGGGGTTATCGATATTCAAAAGGCGGCCAGTGAATGGGACCAGGTCTTTCCTAGCACAATTGATGACCTTATAGAGAGTGGAAAAGAAGGCATTGAAAATTTCGAGCGTGCCGTTGATCAGATGGTTTCAAGCGGTAACCCTGGTTTATTTATAGAACCGGATACCATCGAGTTTGGACCATGTGTGCAGACGCCGGAAAAAATTATTTGTGTGGGCCTCAATTACATCAACCATGCAGAAGAATCCAAAATGGATATTCCTACATCCCCGATCCTCTTCAGCAAGTTCAATAATGCGTTAACCGGCCATAAGCAGATCGTATCCCTTCCTGCGGATGCTGAAAAATTTGACTATGAAGCGGAGTTAGCCATTGTAATCGGTAAAACAGCGAGTAATGTTACTGAGGAAGAGGCACTCGACTACGTGTTTGGTTATACAACTGGAAATGACTTATCCGCACGTGATCTTCAATTTAGAACCGGACAGTGGTTGTTAGGCAAGAACTGTGATGGATTTGCCCCAATAGGTCCATATCTTGTCACAGCAGACGAAATTGGTGATCCGGGCCAGTTAGAAATAAAATGCAAGGTTAACGGCGAGTTGCGCCAATCTGCCAATACAAAAGATATGATTTTTGACTGTGCAACGATTGTTAGTTACATTTCACGTTATATGACGCTTAAGCCGGGAGATGTGATATTCTCAGGCACCCCGGATGGCGTTATTCTAGGGTATCCAGAGTCCCAGCAGCAATGGTTAAAGTCCGGGGATGAAATTGCCGTATCCATTGAGAAAATCGGGACGCTTGTTACGGTGTTGGACTAAGCGGCCAGTAAGCTCAGGATGAAAGGGGCGAACTACTATGCTCAAAGATAAAATCATAAATAACGTGGATGCTGTAGGCATCTGGCAGCGGATTCCTTCTTCCATGGTTGCTGAAATTATTTCGTTAACTGCCATAGATTTTGTCAGCATTGATATGGAGCACGGTGCGATAGATATAGCCGATTTACGGACGATCGTGCCTATTTATACAAGCCAGGGCATTCCCACTGTACTTAGGATAGCTTCGCAGCACGCTGCCTTTATCTCGAAAGTGCTTGACTTAGGAATAGACGGCGTTATGGTTCCGCAGATTCAGACGGCTGAAGAAGCAAGGGCCATCGTGGAGTACTCCAAATATGCCCCGCTGGGTAAACGTGGCCTTGGCGGATCGTGTGCGGCGGATGGGTATGGTGAGCTAGCCATCGATGAATTTATCGAAAATGAAAATAGACGGGTCACTACGATTATCCAAATTGAAACGGAGCAAGCCATTCAAAATATTGATGAAATCATAGAAGTGCAAGGCATTGATCTCTTTTACATCGGTCCTTTTGATTTATCCCAGGCGCTTGGACTGCCGGGAAAACTCGATCACCCGGTGGTGGTTCGCACAATAAAGGAGCTCATTTACAAAGTAAAAGAAAAAGGGAAGCCGGTCGGGATGCATGCGCCTCACCCAGATTTCATTAACCGCTGGAAGGAACATGGGGTTCATTACTTTACATATGGCATGGACAGTTCATTTCTAAAACAAGGTATCGAACAAGCTTATAAGGCATTAATTGAAATTCCGAAGGCGCGTAGGATAGCAAACAAAGAATTAATGTCGCATAAGAGTAAGCCGTTCTAACAAAGGGAAGCCGAACGGCTGGCGATAATGACCTGAGCGGATTCATTGAGAAATGCCCTGGCAGTGGCGAATCCAATGCCAGAAGTACCACCGACGACGACTACGCATTTTCCTTTCAGTGACAAATGGATAACCTCCTCAACCATTTTTATTTAGTTTAGCTACTACCATTAAAAAAAGCGACTTTCTGTGACTTGCCAGAAAGTCGCTTTTTGGTTTGCTTCCTTTACAGTTTGCCAGATAACAGATGGCCTGCGTTTGGAACAACAGGTTTGAGATCAAGAGATTGAAGAATTTTATACACGGTGGCAACCGCCGCGGACAGCACAGGCTTGCCAATTGCATCTTCCACCTTTTGAATAGCCTGGAGAGAAGGCATTTGAACGCAGGCTGATAACACAACCGCATCTGCCTCGCTGGTATCTAAATTTTTCACGATTTCTACTAAACGAAGCGGGTCCTGGCGTCCAACCTCTAGGTTATCCGCAATTTCCAGGCTGATAGAATCTGTTACCTCTATTTCGCTAGATTCAATATAGTCAATAACCTGCTTAGTTAGCGGTTTCATATACGGCGTAATGATTGCCACTTTTTTTGCTCCGATGGTTTTAATTCCATCTACCAGCGCACCGGCACTGCTGATAATAGGAGTAGGCGCACCGTTTTGCTTTGTCGCGTTAAATAGCCGTTGTTCGGATTCCATGTGATACCCTGGTCCCTGGCACATAATTGCAACGAGACATGCATAAGCAAGGACGTCACACCGGGCATCGGAAAGTTCCACGGCACAGCGGTCACTTTCTACATCCATCTTTTTTAGTTCTTCTTTTGTAACATGCATCATTCTCATCCGGCTGGAATGGAACGTAAAGGTATCTTCCGGAATCTCTTTCATGCGCCACTGAAGCATCATAGGTATTTCTGTTTCCATGGTCGTGTTTGAACTCGGGACGATTAATCCAATTCGTTTATTCATGCTGGCTCTCTCCTTATTAATTCTTTTTTGTATACTGTATACAAATCTGAAATTAATGTCAATTGCCGCTGGTCAATTCGGTTCCCTTTGTCTCCCGAAGTGTAAATACCATTATGGCCGCCAATACATAGGAAACAGAGGCAAGAGACATGGTCATTGAAAACCCAAGCACCGGAATAAGCACAGGCACCATTTTGATTCCAACAATCGCCCCTACACGTCCGAAGTTAAAACAGAAACCGGATGCCGTTGACCGGATACTCGTCGGGAATAGTTCAGAATACCAGGCTCCGAACCCGCTGAAATACCCTGTAAAGAAGCCTAAAAAGGCGGATATGATGCCTAATGTTGCGACGTTGCTGGCAGTAAATTGCAGCACCCCATTTGTTAATGGCATATGACTTGACGTGTATGTGAAGATTGGGACCATTAAGGCCATGCCTACAAAGAAGATACAGAAAGAAATCCTGCGGCCTACTTTTTCCGCTAAATATCCGTATGCAAGGTATCCAACCATAGCGCCAATACCAGACCAAATAAGAAATACTGGTGCCTGGTCAATTTTTACGTTTAGTATTTTTACAAGATAAGAAGGAGCGAATGTTGTGATAATCCAGTAACCATACATGCCTAAAATTGATATCAGCAGGGCCAACAAGGTGCTTTTTAGATATTGGGGTTTAAAGATTTCAAACAGGTTCGCTTTTTTCGCCTGCTGCTGGATGTATTCCCGGTTCGCTAACCAGACTGGCGATTCTTTGACGAATACGAGAACATATACTAAAGTCGCATACGCTGGAATACTTGCGTAAAGAAACAAGTGGCGCCAGGATTCAGGGTTCTGATGATCCAGCAATGTCCATGCAAAGATAGCAGCCAACAAGTTTCCTCCCGACCAGCCAGTCTGCATAATCGAAATGGCTTTGGCTCTGCCTTCCGGCTTCCATATTTCAGATATGAGAGAGGCGGCTGCTGACCATAACCCTCCTACTGCTACCCCAACGACAAAACGGTAAATATTCAATTGTCCAACACTTGTGGCATACCCGCACAACAGCGTGCCGGTAGCATAGATAAAGACGGCTAAAGCAATGGTTTTCTTTCTCCCGATTCGGTCAGAAATGCCGCCCAGGAAATACCCGCCTACTCCAGTGGCCAGCAAAAACCAGGCAACGGTGGAGACGACGTCTTTTAACCCCACCGAAAAGGTAGCAGCGATCGCCATCATGACAAACCCGAATATCGTAGCGTCCAGCGAGTCAAACAGCCAGGCCGCCCAGGATCCAAATAATGTGGAATAGCGGCTGCCGGCCCCCTGAACAGCAGGGGCCAACTGGGGGGTCTCTAATTTAGGAGCGTTAGAAGATTGCATGGATTATTTCCCCTTTGCTTTGAAGTTTTGTAATATTGCCTGGCCAACTTCCGCGGTTGTACCTGTACCGCGCAGATCAGGTGTAGCGATACCTGCTTCCAATGTATCTTCAATTGCATCCAATAGCAGTTGTCCCACTTCTTGATAGCCATAGAAATCAAGCATCATTTTAGCTGACCACATTTGCCCAATGGGATTGGCGATTTGTTTTCCATAGATATCGGGCGCTGAACCGTGAACAGGTTCGAACATAGAAGGGTACTTTCTATCCGGATTAATGTTAGCGGAAGGAGCGATCCCAATCGAGCCCATAATGGCGGCACCTAAATCTGTTAAAATATCGCCGAACAGATTGGATGCGACAACCACATCTAATGTATGCGGTTTTGTGACAAAAAAAGCGGAGAGGGCATCAATGTGTGTCGATTGTTGGACGATTTCACGATAGTCCTGCCCCACTTGATTAAACACCTCATCCCAAAAAGGCATGGAGTGGATGATCCCGTTCGATTTGGTGGCACTCGTTACAAATTTTTTTTCTCTCTTCTTTGCTATTTCAAAAGCATAGCGAACCGCTCGTTCAACCCCGGCCCGTGTAAAGACGGCATTTTGGATGGCGATTTCGTTCGCTCCATATCCCGCTCTTCCACCGATTGGAGAATATTCGCCCTCTGAATTTTCGCGAACAACGACGATATCAAACCCGTTTGGCGATGCCAGTGGGGAGGTAACACCTCTTATTTGCTTGACTGGACGCAAATTGATATACTGGTGCATTTCCCGGCGAATCGCGATTAAAAGCCCCCACAGGGAGATATGATCAGGTACCTGTTCCGGCAGTCCAACCGCGCCCAGGAAAATGGCATCAAAACCTTTTAAAATCTCAATTCCGTTTTCCGGCATCATTGTGCCGTGCTGCTGATAGTATTCACAGCTCCAGGGAAACTGTTCGAATTTGAAGGAAAACCCGCCGTGAATCTCTGCAGCAAGATGCAGGGCCTGTACACCAAAGTCCATTACTTCTTTCCCAATACCGTCCCCAGGGATGACAGCGATTTCATAGTTAGACATCAAAACTCCCCCATTTGCTTTTTAATTCGTATTCTGTATTCTGTATACACTTTGATGGATAAATTGGTGTTACATAAGAGTTTAACTCTTTATAAACTTTAATGTATACTGAATACAAAATAAAGTCTATCATTTATTTAAAAAAATGCTTATGATAAGAAAGTTACGCTAGTTAATGGGGTGGGATGATGGAACGTATCAAAAAGACAGACCATGTGTACAATCAAGCGTATGAAGTAATCCGAAGCATGATTATAAAAGGAGAAATCCCGCCTGGGCAAAATCTGGTGGAGGAAAAACTTGCCTCGTCCTTAGGGGTCAGCCGTACACCTATCCGTGAATCTCTTCGGCGGTTGCAACAGGAGGGACTTATCCAAGGCAAAAGAGTGGTGCAGCCCACAAAAGAAGACATGAAAGATATTTACGAGGTGAGGATGCTAGTCGAAGGCCATGCCGCCAAACATGCGGCAGTTGAGATGTCCGACTCACAACGTTTGCTGCTGATTGACTGTATTTCACAGTCGCGAAACGGCTTGCCTGAGGAAATTATGAAAGCGAATACACTTTTTCATGATACCATTATGCAGGCAAGCCACAACAATTATATGCTCAATATCATCTCTCAGATGAAATCTCTGATTTTATTATTTAGGCACCAGGTGGGAGCACGGCCATGCCTGTGTGAGGAGCACGAGAAGATTTATGAATCGATTATGATGAAGGACGGGGAAGCTGCTGAACATCATATGAGATTGCATCTTCAACATAATTTAGATTTTTTGCTGTCAAAACAGCCGTAATACAAGGGATAGGGTCACTCAAACTAGAACCCGAACATTGGATGTTTTCTAAACGTCTGTTGTTCGGGTTTTCAAATTTCCGCATGACTTATGTTAAAGTGCCATTTATTTTTGCGGAATATGATTGATTTTGCACCCGGTGCATAATTTATTTGCATTAATCGATGCTATCTGATTCATAGAGAGGGAATATTCGTGAAGCCATCATTGGTACCTTCCAGGAATACTCCGCTAAATTCATTGGGCCTGCAACCGGATTTACAGTCGGCTGGATTTATTGGTTGGGAGGGGCCTTTATTGCGGCATCCCATTCATGGCAGCCTGCTATCTGTATTACATGCTGCGTATCAAAAGCAAAGCTAATATAACAAAACCGGAAAAAGAGGAATCATTGCCGCCCTAATGGAAAACAAAATAAAATGAGATTCTACAGAGGCTGCCCTAGAAAGTGAGGCAGCCCCTTTTCTTTTTATCAAGATTTGCTTGCCCAAACAACTGATTAGCAGTCTACCTCGAAAAGTGTAGTCCCTCTCAACCTTACACACCCTCGTTGTATATCGCTGATACCATTGCTCTTTCCCCTTCGTCTGAGCGATCTGATGCAGTTCATTTTCCTTCCAGTTTTTAATGGCCTCCAATGACTCCCAATACGAAACCGTTATGCCCAGGCCATTCTCACGAGCGCTTTCCACACCTAAGAACCCAGGCTGCTGGGAGGCTAATTCAACCATCTTCTCTGCCATTTCTCCATACCCGTTGTCCCAGGCTGTTCTTTCGGAGGTAAAAACAACCGCATAATAAGGCGGTTTCGGCGTTTTTGCCAGTTGACTCATCAAATTTTCCCCTCTCCATGCTAATATCATCACTGCTATAGTCAAGTATAAACAAAATTTGTCTAAACGGACATTTTTGCAAGCCTTATCATGTGAAAAAGGTCACATAATGCCTTCGGAGTAGATGTTATACTATGTTTGTGAAATAAATCACAAGAAGTCTTGGAGGGATCTTATCATGATACAACTGCGCAGCACAACGAAAGTAGCGCTTATCGGAACAGGATTTGTAGGTTCAAGTTATGCGTTCTCTCTGCTTAATCAGGGTGTTGTGAATGAACTCGTATTAATAGATGTGAATAAAGAAAAGGCCCAAGGTGAAGCAAGTGATTTAAATCACGGGCTGCCATTTAGTTCGGCCATGAAAATCTGGGCGGGCACATACCAAGATTGCCATGATGCGGACATTGTCGTCATTACGGCCGGGGCTAACCAGGCTCCGGGTGAGACGCGGTTAGACTTAATTGATAAAAACATAAAAATTTTTAAGAGCATTGTAGGGGAGGTCATGGCCAGCGGGTTCGATGGCATCTTCCTGGTTGCTACGAATCCTGTTGATATCCTCTCGTATGCAACGTGGAAATTTTCGGGTCTTCCTTCCGAGCGTGTCATCGGTTCCGGCACCATTCTTGACACGGCACGTTTTCGCTACCTGCTCGGCCAATACTTCTCCATTGATCCTCGAAATGTTCACGCGTATATCATCGGAGAACACGGGGACACGGAGCTGCCGGTGTGGAGCCATACAAGCATAGGAAGCCGGCCCATTCAGAAATGCATCAAAAACAAGCCGGAGATGCCGCAGGAGCTGGATCGATTGTTCATCAACGTACGCGATGCCGCTTACCAGATCATCAATCGTAAAGGGGCCACCTACTACGGCATTGCAATGGGGCTTGTCCGCTTAACGAAGGCAATTTTAGGCGATGAGAATTCCGTTCTTACGGTCTCGACGCTTCTTAACGGCTACTACGGGCTGCAAGACATTTACATCGGGGTTCCAGCCATTATTAACCGGAACGGTATCCGGGAAATTGTTGAGCTTGAATTGGCAGAGGACGAGGCTGCAAAGCTGCAGCATTCAGCTAACGTGTTAAAACAGGCAATGCAGCCTTACTTTTAATTTTCAATAATTGGGGTGAAAGGCCATGAACTGGACACAAACATATGACACTCTTGGAGATATTTGGTTATCAGCTATTATCGCGGCACTACCTATTGTATTTTTTTTCCTTGCCCTTACGCTCTTTAAAATGAAAGGCTATGTGGCTGCAACGATGACTGTTGCAATCTCGGCTCTCATCGCAATCTTCTTCTATCATATGCCGGCCCCTATGGCAGCCAGCGCAGCCGGATATGGATTTGCCTATGGATTATGGCCGATCAGCTATATTGTAGTGGCCGCCGTATTTCTCTATAAGCTGTCGGTAAAAAGCGGCCAGTTTGACATCATACGCCGCTCTATTGTTTCGATTACCGATGATCCGCGCCTGCAGATGCTGCTTGTGGCCTTCTCCTTTAATGCTTTTCTGGAGGGTGCTGCCGGATTTGGCGCGCCAATCGCCATTACAGCGGCCCTGCTGGTTGGCCTGGGTTTCAACCCACTCAAAGCTGCCGGCCTATGCTTAATTGCCAATACCGCTTCTGGCGCATTTGGCGCCATGGGTATCCCGATTATTGTTGCCGGGCAGGTAAGCGGAATTAGCCCGCTGGCGATTAGCAAGTTTCTTGGAACGCAGCTGCCCGTCATTTCGTTCGTTGTGCCTTTTTTGCTGGTAGCGATAATGGACGGATGGAAGGGCCTGCGTGAAGTGTGGCCTGCCGCTTTCGTTTCGGCCATCACCTACGCGGCTGCCCAATATTTCACGGTGACCTTTATGGGGCCTGAACTGCCCGATATTATTTCGTCGATTGTAAGCATGATTGCGCTTGCCCTGTTCGTTAGTCTATGGCAGCCAAAAGGGAAGAGCACCGTTAACAAGGCGGATTCCGCTGCAGAACGATTAACCGTTGCGAAAGTGCTTAAAGCGTGGTCTCCATTTATTATGTTAACTGTAATGGTAACGGTCTGGAGTTCAAAACTATTTAAGTCGCTCTTTGACAAAGGGGGAGCTTTACAATCCACAATCATTAATATCAACATACCTGGCTTGCATAACCAGGTGATCAAGGCACAGCCCATCGTCAGTGAACCGACACCGTATGCGGCTGTGTTGAAGCTGGATTTTCTCTCAGCAACTGGTACAGCGATTGTCATAGCCGCGGTGCTTTCGATGTTGATTCTGCATGTGGATATGCGGACAGGTTGGGCCACGTTAAAAGAAACGGTACAGGAACTGACAAAGCCTATTGTGACTATCATGATGGTACTTGGGTTTGCATTTGTAGCGAACTACTCTGGCTTGTCTTCTACATTGGGGCTCGCTCTCGCATCCACAGCCCGCCTGTTTCCATTCCTCTCCCCGGCTTTGGGCTGGATTGGCGTGTTCCTAACCGGCTCGGTTGTATCGAACAATGCTTTATTTGGCAACCTGCAGTTCGTTACCGCTGAACAAATCAGCGTGTTGCCGCTTATCCTTGTCGCAGCCAATACGGCTGGCGGTGTGATGGCAAAAATGATTTCCCCGCAATCTATAGCTGTTGCCACAGGTGCGGTTGGGCTTGCTGGCAGAGAGGGTGAACTGTTCCGCTTTACGATGAAATACAGCATGGTCCTCCTTGTGATAACGGGGGCTGTAACGCTGGCACAGGCATTTTTCATCAAATAAGAGAGCGGCGGCCTTCTGGCATCTAATCTATTTATGTATAACCCCGCGGTCCGTGTGGCTGCGGGGTTATTTGTATCGGAGAGATTTGGGCTGTTCATGATTTTAATGAACATGTTACGATTACATCGTTGAAAATTTTCGTATAATGGAGTAGACATGCCGTTTTTTACAAGAGGAACAGCTTGATTCTTGATAAACTACCGAAGTAAGACAATTGAAGGAGGCATAATATGATTAACAGAATCGCAACCGTTGCCGTTTATGTTGAAGATCAACAGAAGGCAAAAGATTTTTGGACAAACAAAATGGAATTTGAAGTAAAGGCGGAGTATCCGATGGGCCCCAATGCATACTGGCTGGAAGTCGCGCCAAAAGACGCACAGTCTCATTTGGTTATTTATCCAAGGTCCATAATGCAGGGTTGGGAAAATATGAAACCATCCATTGTTTTTGAATGCGAAGACATAACGGGTACATATGAGAAACTAAAATCCAAGGGCGTTGAGTTTTTAGGGGAGCCAAATACCATGCAATGGGGTACATTTGTACAATTTAAAGATGAAGATGGCAATCAGTTTTTATTGAAGGGTTAGTGCAGCTAGTAGCTCAACCAAACGGTTTTTTCCGCTTGGTTGAGTAGAGGAATGCCACAGCTGACCGCCCAACAAAAAATATTGTGTCCTCAGAGCTCAATCTTAATGCGCTCGAACTTAACCGTTTCAAATGTTTTCGCCTTTTGTGACCATGCTGCGTGCAATTTACTAAGTTTTAGTATAGGTATTCAAAATGATGGTGTATAACAAGGAAATATCGTGGGCATTCTAATCCTGTATTTTTATAACAATACAAGGAGGAAACAAAATGCCACAACAGAATTTCCCAGCAGCACAGTCATTTCAGCAATCACAGCAATTTGCTCAGCCTAGTCTGCAAGCTGGCAGCTTTGCAGGTTCTGGGTCGATGATGCAAGGTGGATATGTTGGACCGCAGGCTCTTTTCCAACCTGGATTTGCCGGAACGGATGCACAGCGCGTGAGACAAGAGATCACACGAGACATTCAACAGCAGGCGCAACAAAGCAGTATGCAACAAGCTGGTTATGGCGGAATGCAGGGTGGATTTGGCGGTTCTATGATGCAAGGAGGTTTTGGTGCTTCCGGGTCGATGATGCAAGGTGGATCCGTTGGACCACAAGCTCTTTTCCAACCTGGATTTTCCGGAACAGACGCACAGCGTGTAAGACAGGATATTATGCGCGATATTCAACAGCAGGCGCAACAAAATAGCATGCAACAAGCTGGTTATGGCGGAATGCAGGGTGGATTTGGCGGTTCTATGATGCAAGGCGGTTTTGGTGCTTCCGGGTCAATGATGCAAGGTGGATCCGTTGGACCACAAGCTCTTTTCCAACCTGGATTTTCCGGAACAGACGCACAGCGTGTAAGACAGGATATTATGCGCGATATTCAACAGCAGGCGCAACAAAATAGCATGCAACAAGCTGGTTATGGCGGAATGCAGGGTGGATTTGGTGGTTCTACGATGTCAGGCGTCAGCGGATCCATGATGCAGCCGACCATGATGCAAGGTGGATTCGTTGGACCGCAAGCCCTTCTGCAACCTGGATTTGCCGGAACAGATGCACAGCGTGTAAGACAAGATATTACGCGCGATATTCAACAACAGGCACAACAAAATAGCATGCAACAGGCTGGTTTCGGTGGTTCTATGATGCAGGGCGGCTTCGGCGGATCTATGATGCAAGGTGGATCTGTTGGACCGCAAGCCCTTCTGCAACCTGGATTTGCCGGAACAGATGCACAGCGTGTAAGACAAGATATTACGCGCGATATTCAACAACAAGCTGGATTTGGTGGTTCTATGATGCAAGGCGGCTTCGGTGGTTCTAGTTCCATGATGCAAGGTGGCTTTGCAGGCCCGCAAGCTTTATTGCAGCCTGGATTTGCTGGAACAAATGGCCAGCAGGTAAGACAACAGATTGCAAGCGACATTCAACAACAAGCCATCCAAAATAGCATGCAACAAGCTGGATTTGGCGGGTCTATGATGCAGGGCGGATTCACTCAGTAACTGTAAGTGGAATTAGCCAGCTAACAAAAAGTAAGCCGGATTCCTGTAAATCAGGAAATCCGGCTTTTACCAACTTGATGGTAAATTTTTAGATTTTAAACTTGCCGATAAGCATTTGTAATTCTTCTGCCATTTTAGATAAAGAAGGAGCGGAAGAAGTGACGCCGATAGACATTTCCTTAACGGTTTGAGAGGTCTGTTCGGCACTTTGAGCCTCTTTGTCTGTACCAACTGCTATTTCCTGCATGGTTGCTGCAATTTGCTGGGTTGCTTTACTCGTTTGTTCAGCATGGATCTTTGGCTTCTTGAGAAGAGCTTAAAGCCAATAGTTTTTCTTGATAGGCTTTACTCTCTTCCGTAGTTTGTAGGAAACGTTTTTTGTAATCCTGATCACCAAATAAAACATAGCCCCGTACTAGAGCAATTCGCTTTTGGATATTTTCACTGTTCTGGATACTCAGTGTAGAAGTCGATCATCTCGCCCGTTATCTTCCATTTAAATAATTGCGTAAAGGTTTCGTTTGTGAAAAAACTATGGTCCAAACGGTGTCCCTGCGCCGTACAGCATGCATTATTTTAAAAGCATCTTCGATAGATGTCGAAGCCTCTGCCACAAAGTCGGCGATCAGCTCCGCAGAGCGAATAAACCGGTCGAGGGAATTTTGCTTATACTCATCCAATGGATTGATTTGGGCTGCGGGGCGTGTCAAATATGATTAATTTATGTCAATGATTTTGTACATCAAAAAAAGATCCTCAGTTATATAAACGAGGATCCTCATGTCGGTGCCGCAGAAGACGTAGACGGCTAGGGGTTCGCGGTTCGTTAAAAATTAAAGTTGTCGGGGTCTGAACCTGTACGCTCATTTTTATTTAATCCGTCAATTATAGCCATATCATCAGCGGATAATTCAAAATCGAAAATGGCTGCATTCTCTATGATACGATGCTCCTTGGTTGATTTAGGAATGGTAATAATATCGTGCTGAAGATCCCACCGCAAAATAACCTGTGCAACCGTCTTATTGTATTTGTCAGCCACTTCTTTAATAACAGGGTTATCAAGTAACTTTCCGCTTCCCAATGGTGACCAGGCTTCTACTTTGATTCCTTTTGATTCACAGAAGGTTCTTAATTCTACTTGGCTCAACAAGGGATGAAGTTCAATTTGATTCACCATTGGTGCTATCTCTGCATTAGCAAGCAGATCCTCCAAATGGTGCTGGTGGAAGTTACTTACCCCGATGGCGCGCACTTTTCCATCGTTGTACAATTTCTCGAGTGCTTTCCATGTATCTTTGTATTTACCGGCCACTGGCCAATGAATGAGATAAAGATCAACATAGTCAACATCCAGCAGTTTTATACTTGATTCGTATGCCGCTAGTGTAGAGTCATAACCCTGGTCTGCATTCCATACTTTTGTTGTGATAAACAATTCTTCCCTTGGAACGCCCGCTTCTTTAATTGCTTTGCCGACTCCATCTTCATTTTTATAGATGGCGGCCGTATCAATGCTTTTATAACCTGCTTTAATGGCATACTTAACAGAATTAACCACTTCATCGCCATCTTTTACTTGCCATACGCCTAAACCAAATTTCGGCATCTTAATGCCATTATGTAATGTTGTGGTGTCCTGCAAGCTTCTAATCATTGAGAACCCTCCCATAAAATAGAATGAGTATTGACTACCTTACTATCGTACACCATAACGTACATGCGAAAGAATGCTTTAATGCGGGGCCTTTACAGTTTTATTTGGGCAAAAGTAAGGTTATTCATGTTTGACTCAAACGGGCCAACGATTACAGACCTCATACAAGGCAACGTGAAATATGCGCTGGCACAGGATTCCGCTCTAATTGCCAAAATGAAGAGTGGTGCGCCGATTAAGATTGTGTATCCCGCTTCTGGTGTGACCACGCTCAGCAGCAACATTGCAATTGATAGTAAAGCGCCTCATGCAGAAGTCGCGAAAGAATTTGTTAACTTCGCTTTAAGCCAGGAGGGGCAAAAAATTCTTGCTGCGGGTAGTGATGGGGATAATAACTATGAGTCGATTGTTAAGGGTGCACCCGGGAAAGCTGGCATTCGTCCGAGCGGAATTAAGTGGAATGAATTAGATGCGTCTTACAGCGCAAAGCACGAGAATGAGATCAAACAGTGGTTCACTGAGAACATTGTTCAGAAATAAGGGAGGAAAAGCCCGGGTTCAGAAGCTGGTTTTAATCTGGCCCAGCATACTCCTGCTGCTGGGTTTGATCGTTTACCCATTTGCATCCATTCTGCTGCAAAGTATGTTCCCGCAGCTTTTTGATACAGGGTTTTCAGTTCTATCTTTCTCGTCATTTGCAAAAGTTTTGAAAACAAGCTACACCTATAAAGCGATTGTTGATGCGCTGCTATTTGGCGGAGGTGCTTCGGTGCTGTCTGCAGTAATTGGGACATTTCTTGCTGTGCTTGTCCACCGAAAGTGGGTTTATGGGCAGCGTTTTATCAACTTAGTCGTGTGGATTATCTTTTTTACGCCTTCCTACCTTGTGGCTGAGGGATGGGTTTTAATGATGCAGCAGAAAGGCATTCTAAGTGGATTGTTTTCGCTTAAAGACGGGTCGTTAGACTGGTTCTTTACGCCCGCCGGTCTGATCGCGGCCATGGCCTTTCGCCTGTTTCCCGTTGTTTATTTGTCAGTGATGGCCGGATTGCGTGAAGAAATGCGTTTTGAGTTGGTGCGAATCTTTAAGCAGCTGGATATGACCGTCGTCTATGTGACGCATGACCAAATGGAAGCGGATTAACCCCCGAACTTTGGACACATACACTCTTAATCTCTCTTTTACGTAGAATTACTTGATTACACACGTATTTCTTTAATTTTAATCGACCATTCCTGGTTCAATCTGTAAAACTCATTCGGTGCCAAGTCTTTTATGCTTGAATGAATCCGTCTCTCGTTATAGAAGGTCATGAAGTCAACAACTGTTTCGTAGGCCTGTTTATAGCTTTGAAATTCGTGACGGGACAAACAGTTATCTTCTAAAATCCGGTGAAAAGACTCAATATGTGCGTTCATATTTGGTGTTCTGGGTGGAATTCTCTCATGTATAACCCCAAATGATTCGCAGGCCGCCTCAAATGCATGGGAAATAAACTGTGGCCCATTGTCAGAACGAATCGCAGGCTTGTTGTCTTTGTCAAACAGCTGCCGTTTTAACAACGCTTGTTGAAGCGTTCGTACCACGTCTTTCGCTTCGCATGCAAGTCCCATATGGTACGCAATGACCGAGCGGTCATAGATGTCCAGCACGGATTGTATGAAGAAAAAGCGGTCTTCTCCTTCAATATAGCCGTATTTAATGTCCGTTTCAAACAGTTGATTGGAATCCGTGATCACTCGATTTCGAGCTAGTTTTCGCGGATAAATGGTTTTCTTTTTCCGCTGGGGTCTTAAAATATCGAGCTCCTTACATAGGCGATATACTTTTTTCTTGTTAATAATAAGCTCATATTGACGGCGTAAAAGCACGGTAAGCTTACGATACCCGTAGGCAAAACCATCGCCTGCAACAGCTTCCATTAACCATTCTTTGATTTGTTCATCTGAAACTTTCGTTCCGTCCTGTTGAACGGAATAGCCCGGTGCTTCACGTCCCTCACTTTTCACTGGCTCCACTGGCTGCCCTTCCTGTTTCTTATGATAGTAGTAGGTTGAGCGTGGAATCTGGGCAAAACGTAGAACTAACCGTTTCGGATAGCCTTGTAGTATGTAGTGTTCAGCTACTTCAAGCTTCTCAGCAAGTGAGGGTTTTTCTTTTTTTATTAAATCACGCAAAATGGCCAGCTCTAAATCTTTTTCACCAAGCAGTCGTTTAAGCTGATCATTTTCCTGGGACAACGTCTCGGCATCGAGAGATGGCAAGGTAGCGAAATCCACATCTCCGTATTTCCCTGTTTCGATTTCCTTTTTCCAGCGTCCGACCATGTTCACGGATAGTTCATAGCGGCGAGCAACCGCCGTAATACTGCCCGTTTCCTTTACTTCTTTCACCACTTGTTTCTTAAAATCTAGTGAATACTTTTTTCTCGTCATGGTTGTATTCCCCCTCTGTCACTATAAGTATAATAAAGAACCACTCATAGTGTCCAACTTCACTAGGGGGCTAAAGAGGAAGCCCTCAGTGTGGCTGATCAAATCGCCATTATGAAAGAAGGGCGATGCGAGCAGTTTGGAACCCCTGAGGAGTTGTACCAGCAGCCCGTTTCCGAATATGTTGCGAAATTTATGGGGCCCGCCAATATTATGATACGGGATGGCCAAGTCAAGCCTGCTTGGTTTATCCGCCCGGATGATATCCAGCTATCGCTGGATGGCGGTGCAGGGAAAGACGACTCCCAGAATTATACCGGGATCGTTTCGCTTCGCACGTATCAGGGCAACCGGTACCGCTATTTTATCGATATCCCTGGTTATTCCGAGCCGGTTGAAGTGCTGCATGCGGCTAAATTCGAGCGGGGCCAACGGGTTCATTTACTGTTTCCGAATGAGAAATGCCGCGCATTTTAGTTTGATACGCTGAAGAAAAAGGAGGGAGTTTGGGCGGATATGAATATTTATGTGATGGCGGCCAGTTTTCTTGGAACAGCCGTAGAGTTTATTGAGGCGCTCACGATTGTACTGGCTGTTGGAGTGGTTAAAGGATGGAAAAGCTCTCTCGCAGGAATGGGTCTGGCTCTCATAGTTTTGGCTGTTCTGGTTTCCGCCTTTGGCACTCCACTAATGCGGCTGGTTAATGTCGGTCTGTTTCAGCTGATTATTGGCATTCTCATGATGATGTTTGGCATGCGGTGGCTGCGTAAAGCTATTCTGCGCTACTCGGGATTAAAGGCGCTGCATCTGAAGCTGAAGCTTATCAGAAGGAGCTGGATCACCAGCGTGCCACGGGGGCAGGTCCAGCAAAATGGATTGGATGGGATTCGCCACTTCTTTTAATGGCGTATTTCTGGAGGGGTTGGAGGCGGTCTTTATCGTGTTAACGTTTGGCCTGGCTGCCCATTCTTTATCTTCCGCCATATTTGGCAGCATAATTGGGTTGGCTGCGGTTGTTTTGGCCGGCATCTTACTTCGTAAACCACTAACCAAAATCCCGGAAAATACAATGAAATTTATCGTGGGTTTGATGCTCAGTGGATTTGGTGTGTTTTGGGTTGGTGAGGGGTTAATCTCCGCTGGTGGCATCAGGACGTATCGATTTTAACGATCATAGCCTGTCTCTTAGTTGTATCAGCCTTAAGTGTGCTGGTTATCTCACGTTATAAAAAAATGAAGAAAATGGGCGCTGCTTCTAAAATTGCAGGGTAGGTGAATGGGAATGAAATCAGCTGCACAAACCGTAATTGGTTTAATAGTTGATGACTGGTGGATGGGCATTGGTTTAGTTTTGTCAATGGTATTGACGAAAGTATTGATGACGAACGGCGTTAGCCCGGAAGAGGCATCCTGGCTTTTTCTTATCCTGGTTGTGGCGACTTTAGTGTTGAGCCTGTACACAGAGTATCGTAAAAAAACAAGGTAAGCGAAAAACACGGCTGGTCTGTAATAGACGGGCCGTTTTATTTTGCTTTCTGAAAAGGAATAGCATCCATTTCACACAACAGCATCAGCCATGAAAGATGAAGGAATTCATTTCTAATCTATAAAGTTGGAGGCAATCGTATCGTTGTTTGTTCCTGTCGGTCAGCCTGTGGGTAAGAGGATAATAGTCTACTAATAAAAGAAGGTGCAGAGTATGATTAAACGATTTAATGAGTTCGTGGCGAAGCATGCTACTCTTGCGTTAGGAACAATGTGGGCGTTCTACGTGTTTCTTTTATATTCCTTGCTGCCCCTCGTTTTTCCAAAACAAATGGATAAACTGATGTACTGGTCAAACGTGATTCAGCTAGTGACGCTTCCACTTCTGGCTGTTGGAACAGCTCTTCTAGGCAAAAAATCAGAGGAAAGGGCCAAGCAGGATCACAAGGCTATTATGGAACAGTTTGAAACCATTAAAAAAATGTACCAGGAAATGCAAGAAATTCGTGAAATGGTGGATGGCAAAAATGCGGAAAAACCGGAACAAACAAAAATAAGTTCTTAAAGAAATCGTTATAGCTAATTGATATCGATTATCTTTATATACCTCTTTATTTCTCTTGTTTACTCCTTTTTACTGTGAGAAAATGAAATGGGATTATAACGTTGGAGAAGTCATAGAAGAGGAGTGGATTTTAGTGTCAGGGGTTGAACGTTCTTCGGAAAAACAAAACGAAAACCGCCTGCGCTTCGCTGCGCTAATTACTGGTTTAATGTTTTGCTGCCAGTTAGTAGGAGGGTACCTTACCAACAGTTTGGCCATCATGTCCGACGCGTGGCATTTGCTGAGTGATTTGCTTGCGCTGCTGCTAAGCTGGTATGCGGTGCGGCAGACCATGAAACCTGCGGATGAAAAACACACGTATGGCTACCATCGTTTTGGCAGCCTGGCCGCTTTAATTAACGGGCTGGCTTTGATCGTCATATCACTGTTTATTTGTTATCGTGCTGTGCTGAGGTTGTTTCATCCTGATTCTGTACACTCGGCTGGCATGATGTGGCTGGCTGGAATCGGGGCCCTGGGCACTTTCTTAATTGTGGTGGTCCTCAAGCAGGGTGAAGACAATATTAATGTAAAAAGCTCTCTAATTCATTTTCTGGGAGACGTATTCTCCTATCTAGGAATTTTACTTGGTGGACTTATTATCCAACTAACGGGCTGGATGTTTATCGATCCGATCCTTAGTGTAAT
>NZ_CP116887.1:107500-180000 GCF_028421645.1 Aneurinibacillus sp. Ricciae_BoGa-3
TAACGGGGCTAAGTGAAGTACCGAAGCTGTGGCTTGACACCGTAGGTGTCAGGGGTAGGGGAGCGTTCCTGCAGCGGTGAAGCTCGACCGGAAGGACGGGTGGAGCGGCAGGAAGTGAGAATGCCGGTGTAAGTAGCGAAAAGAAGGGTGAGAATCCCTTCCGCCGAAAGCCTAAGGGTTCCTGAGGAAGGCTCGTCCTCTCAGGGTTAGTCGGGACCTAAGCCGAGGCCGAAAGGCGTAGGCGATGGACAACAGGTGGAAATTCCTGTACTACCTCTACTTCGTTTGAGCAACGGAGGGACGCAGGAGGGTAAGGTAAGCAGACTGCTGGTTATGTCTGTCCAAGCAATGAGGCGTGTGTATAGGCAAATCCGTACACTGTAACGCCGGGTTGTGATGGCGAGGGAAATTTAAGTACCGAAGTTCCTGATCTCACACTGCCAAGAAAAGCTTCTAGCGAGAAGTAAGGTACCCGTACCGCAAACCGACACAGGTAGGCGAGGAGAGAATCCTAAGGCGCGCGAGAAAACTCTTGCTAAGGAACTCGGCAAAATGACCCCGTAACTTCGGGAGAAGGGGTGCCCCGCTAGCGTGATAAGCGTGAGGGGGCCGCAGTGAAAAGGCCCAAGCGACTGTTTAGCAAAAACACAGGTCTCTGCGAAGCCGCAAGGCGAAGTATAGGGGCTGACGCCTGCCCGGTGCTGGAAGGTTAAGGGGAGCGGTTAGCGCGCAAGCGCGAAGCTGTGAACCGAAGCCCCAGTAAACGGCGGCCGTAACTATAACGGTCCTAAGGTAGCGAAATTCCTTGTCGGGTAAGTTCCGACCCGCACGAAAGGCGTAACGACTTGGGCACTGTCTCGGCAAGAGACTCGGTGAAATCATACTACCTGTGAAGATGCAGGTTACCCGCGACAAGACGGAAAGACCCCATGGAGCTTTACTGCAGCTTGATATTGAATGCTGGTATGATTTGTACAGGATAGGTGGGAGCCTTTGAACCCGGACCGCCAGGTTCGGTGGAGGCATCCTTGGGATACCACCCTGATTATGCCGGCCTTCTCACTCGCATCCCTTATCGGGATGGAGGACCGTGTCAGGTGGGCAGTTTGACTGGGGCGGTCGCCTCCTAAAGTGTAACGGAGGCGCCCAAAGGTTCCCTCAGAATGGTTGGAAATCATTCGCAGAGTGTAAAGGCACAAGGGAGCTTGACTGCGAGACCTACAAGTCGAGCAGGGACGAAAGTCGGGCTTAGTGATCCGGTGGTTCCGCATGGAAGGGCCATCGCTCAACGGATAAAAGCTACCCTGGGGATAACAGGCTTATCTCCCCCAAGAGTCCACATCGACGGGGAGGTTTGGCACCTCGATGTCGGCTCATCGCATCCTGGGGCTGAAGTAGGTCCCAAGGGTTGGGCTGTTCGCCCATTAAAGCGGTACGCGAGCTGGGTTCAGAACGTCGTGAGACAGTTCGGTCCCTATCTGTCGTGGGCGCAGGAAATTTGAGAGGAGCTGTCCTTAGTACGAGAGGACCGGGATGGACGCACCGCTGGTGCACCAGTTGTTCCGCCAGGAGCATCGCTGGGTAGCTATGTGCGGCCGGGATAAGCGCTGAAAGCATCTAAGCGTGAAGCCCCCCTCAAGATGAGATTTCCCACAGCATAAGCTGGTAAGACCCCTTATAGATGATGAGGTAGATAGGTTCGGGGTAGAAGTGCGGCAACGCATGGAGCTGACGAATACTAATCGGTCGAGGGCTTAACCCAATTTTTAATGAATTCCTAACGCATCGTTACTTCCAGTTCAGTTTTCAAGGTGCAAACCTTTAGTTTTCAAAGGAATCAGTAATCTGCTGTCGGCCCGTTGGAGAAGCGGCTTAACTCACATGCCTTTCACGCATGCATTCAGGGGTTCGAATCCCCTACGGGTCACCATCTTATTATGGAACTGTGGTGAAGTTGGAGTTCACGCTGGACTGTCACTCCGGAGGTCGCGGGTTCGAGTCCCGTCAGTTCCGCCATTTTAAGAGCCATTAGCTCAGTTGGTAGAGCACCTGACTTTTAATCAGGGTGTCACTGGTTCGAGTCCAGTATGGCTCACCATTTTAATTAAAAATGATGAGTATGATCATCTGCAGACTTTGTAATCATTCGAACAGGACTCTCACCAGAGAGGAAGTTCTGCTAAAACCGCAACATCGTGTTGCAATGCAGAACCTTGCACATCCTGTGCGTCGGAGTCCAGTATGGCTCACCACTTTAATCAAAAGTGACGAGTATGATCACTTGCAGAATAAAAGTGAAGCGTATGCTTCGATGTTATTCCGAATACTTTTATGGGGCCCAAAAGAATAGGGCTAAAACCCTCACATATCCGGTATCGAAGTCAATTGTGAGTCATTAGTATTGCAATTGATGGCAAGGTATGTCTTATTTAATGTTTAGTTGTCAATACTTCCTTATGGAGTAATTAATGCGGGTGTGGCGGAATTGGCAGACGCGCTAGATTCAGGTTCTAGTGGTGGCAACACCGTGGGGGTTCAAGTCCCTTCATCCGCACCATTAATATTCATTCTAACTACGTCGAATATTCTCCTTTGCAGAGAATGGAATCACTAGTACTGGGTAGGTTTTACCATATGCGGACATAGCTCAGTTGGTAGAGCACGACCTTGCCAAGGTCGGGGTCGCGAGTTCGAGTCTCGTTGTCCGCTCCATTAATATCGAATTCAACTGCGTCGATTAACTTCATGCTGATTTCGAATCAGTGATACCCGCAGGGTGCTCCATTAATATTCATTCTAACTACGTAGAATGGACATCTTTGCAAAGAATGAAATCAGATGTGCCCGTAGCTCAATCGGATAGAGTGTCTGACTACGAATCAGAAGGTTGGGAGTTCGAGTCTCTCCGGGCACGCCATTTATATTGATTTATCTTTTTGCAACATTCGGGAAGTGGCTCAGCTTGGTAGAGCACCTGGTTTGGGACCAGGGGGTCGCAGGTTCAAATCCTGTCTTCCCGACCATTTTTTATATGTTGGCGGTGTAGCTCAGCTGGCTAGAGCGTACGGTTCATACCCGTAAGGTCGGGGGTTCGATCCCCTCCGCCGCTACCAACAATTTATATTGTGGAGAAGTACCCAAGTGGCTGTAAGGGGCTCCCCTGCTAAGGGAGTAGACGGGTTAAACCGTGCGAGGGTTCGAATCCCTCCTTCTCCGCCATTATGGGCCTATAGCTCAGTTGGTTAGAGCGCACGCCTGATAAGCGTGAGGTCGGCTGTTCGAGTCAGCCTAGGCCCACCATACATAATAATCATGACCTTTTTCACAAAGAAAAAGGTTTTTTTATTGCGTAAAAACAATAAAAAGTGCAAGCCAGAAAGGCTCACACTTTTTATCGGAACCTATATACGTCATTCATAGCTTGGGGTTCCTCGCACGTTTAAAAACTGTAGTTATAAACGTGCTGAAGTTGGCTATAAGCCGAAACACTGAGCTGAGGTTGATAATGGACGAAGCATTATCTTTTTCGTCTCGCTTATTCCCGCTTATGTTAATGAATTACCCGGGGTTTCGAAATATTAAACAATGGATTTTTCTTATTAAAACTCACAGCAATATTTAGAACGATTATTACTACATAAGGATTATGAAAAGTAAAGCTAATTTTAAATTGAACAAGATGTAAACGGTTAACTCGTTTATTATCAGGCTCCAAGCCGTTTGGTTTACTTGTAAAAAGCAGATATAGTAAAGCTACCATCATGCACAAATAGAATTTGATTTAGAGGAAGTGAAGCCATGTATCCCTGTTACTTGTTCCAGAGGGGCGAGAGGGTAAAAGTTATAGAAACCGAAAACAGGTTTTTTAATAAGGTAGGAACGATTCAATGTATCCAGAAGCGAGGCAGTTATACGGTGTATTTTGAGAATGGAGCCGTGCATTCTTTTTATCCACACAGCCTTGTAGCAACCGCGCAAGTTGAGATGGAATTAACCAAAAAGGGTATGTAATAAACAGATTAATTTTAGTTAAAATTTTCAAAAAAATAGTGTTTACTTCTATTTGGAAAAATTATATAATTTCAAGTAGATAATTTTGGAAATTGGAGGTCGAAAATTATGCAACGTTTGACACATACAACCAAACAAGATGCATATGTTTATCATTTCGGCCCCGGTGCACCTCTTTGTTCTTGAAGAAGAGGTTGCCTTCCAAATTACCCATTAGGCGTAATTATCCTGGGCTGTCAATCCCGGGTGGGCTATATATTTCGATGTAAAAACCCGGGGATTTTTATCCCAGGGTTTTTGCATTTTTAAACCATGAAAGGAGGATGACCATATGGTTCGAACAAATGCATTGCTTATCTGGTTATACAAGGAGAAAGGCTTAACGTAAACAAACAAATTTACTTGGGAGGAATTATCCATGTTTACCATCGACTTGATCTATTTCACGATTACAGTAGCAAAACGTGATGCACATCCCGACATCAACAAAATCGAACGCGACAATCATGTAGCTAAAATGATGAAAGAAGTAGAAGAAAAACGTTATGAATATATGCGTTTTATGTAATTTCGTACACCCTGCTTTCTCTAACAGGGTGTTTTTTACAGCGCTTTGGGGTTAAAATTTGCTGTCGATTGAGATAAAGTAGGCAGTGAGAGGTATACGAAAGGGGTCTTATGGTTGAAAAATTATGCTGGGGGCATAATCATTTGCACATCCATACTGGCGGGGGAAGTGTTGCTGGGAGGGTGCATTCCTGAAAAACGTATAGCAGATAAACCGCAAGAGACAAAAAAAGTGCAGATATCCCATCCGCAGCCAGCATCTTTAGACAGTATTGTAGCGAATCTGCGTGAAGGGGTAACCTATCTGCAAAGCGGTAAAGTTGGCCCCGATGATATACAGTTTCAGAGCGGTAAAGCATACTTTATGAAGCAACGGGCCACCCTCGATTCAGACGGAAAATGGACAGGGGTTCAGAGGCCATCATCCGTTGAAGTGAAAGCTTCAATTATTATGGTGATTAGGGAGCTGGCGGTAGGATACTTAAAAGAAATTCGTTCAGGGGACTTTGATGAATCCAGAGAGCAGATTATTGCCATCAGCCGCGACGCTGGGACGTATGCAAGCTACATAACAACGAATACAAACTCCTCCGACCTTAAAAAATATGTGATAGGCGTTTTTCCTTTGTTAAATCAGGCCCAGTTGCGCAGCGACCCGGTGCTGCTGGATGATGCGATGGATAAATTTATTAAGCTGGACAAAGCTTTGTTTGGATACACGGGGGGCAATCTGCTGAAAATTGCAGAAGAATTCAAAAAGCCGTATCGCCCACCGTCCACTCAGGGTGTCAAAATAAGCGATGGAATAATGGTTCAACGCTTGAATAACGCGAAACTACTTCCTGTTCAGCGTAAAGCAGCTGTAAGAGCATGGATAAAACAAATCAGCCACTCAGGTGTTTCCGGGAAAGGGGTTGTACACTTTGCCAATGTGGAGGATTTAAAAAACAGTCAGGTATACTTAATGGAAGACGAGGACATTGCCCGGAAGCTGCAGACCATTAAGGATATATCTGAGGAAGCTAATCAAATGAATGAATTGCCGGAGCTTAAATGGTATGTTGATGATTTGGCTAACCTGCTGAGGCTCGCGAAGTTAAACAGAAGCCGGCACCAGTATTACCAGGCATTAGTTATGATTAATGAACTAAACGATGCCGTTCAGCCATAAACTGCTTCATGATGCATAAAAAAATCTGAAATTAAGCATTAGCCGTGTCCATTTATATAACCCCTGCATTAACTGAACGTAGATTGGATTTTAGGGGGGCTTATAAATGACAGAAAAAGCTGGCTTTCACGCCCACAATGTTGAATTAATTAACTGGGGAACTAGACAGGGTCCTCCACACAGACACCCCTACGCTACGATAACATCCGTGAACTTTGGACACCGTCATCGAATGAGCGGGGTCACTTCAGTTAATCCTGGAGGAATTGATCGTCACGTTCATTATTATGAAGGAAATACATCGTTTGATGACGGTCATGTACATTATTATCGTGGGGTTACAGGTCCCGCTATTCCCTTGCCTGGTGGGGGGCATTATCATGAATTTAATGGCGAAACGGCATTGGCTCGTGGCCATGTACATTACTATTTTGGCCGAACTGGAAGAGGATATTGAACTTTTACCCCAGGCGCAATGAATCTCCTGGGGTTCTTAATTGATAATGGGTGAAAGAAACATTGTATAATGGGGAAAAGGAGGCCGCTATGCCGAACAGCATGACTACGTTGGAGGATCACGATTATATGGCGATTGCCATTGAAGAAGCAAAGAAAGCAGCCGCGATCGGCGAAGTCCCAATTGGCGCCATTATTGTACGCAATGGCGAAATAGTAGGCAGTGGTTACAATAAAAGAGAAACAGCGAGAGACCCGCTTGCCCATGCTGAATTGATGGCGATAAAGAAGGCGAGCGAATCGCTTGGAGGCTGGCGCCTTTTGGATACCACCCTTTACGTGACGCTTGAACCATGCCCAATGTGTTCAGGCGCAATCGTACAAGCCCGGATTCCCCGTATTGTATATGGTGCAATGGATCCGAAAGCGGGGTGTGCAGGAAGCTTAATGAACCTTTTGCAGGATCCGCGTTTCAATCATCAGGTCGAAATTACGCAGGGAGTGATGGAAGAAGAATGCGGCCTGCTGCTTAAAGACTTTTTTCGTGCCCTTCGGGAAAAACGAAAAAAGAAGGATGATTAGCTGCACTGGCAGGTTCATCCCTTTTTTTCCTTGCACCTCTCATTGTTTGGTTATCTCTATGTCTGTGTTTATTCTTCGAAGATGCCCAGCGCATGTAAAGCCAGGCTCTGCACACTATAGCGGACCGCCGGTTCATCCAGCGATTGTCCGTATGCAATCGTTCTCATTGTAGTGAAGGCCAGCATACCGAAAAAGCTGCTTGCTGTCGTGCGGATATCAATAATAGATGGGAGCTTCCCCGCATCCTTGGCGGTCTGTAATTGCGACTCAAGAAACTCGAAGTATTTCTGCAGTACATGGCGAATCGTATAATGGCGCTCCTGGGTTCCCCATGCTTTGCTTAGGAGGAGCCGGCAGAAGTCTGTTTCGGTCTGGAAAAATTCCAAGTGTGCTTCGATTAGCCGGATAACCCGCTGGCGAAAATCATCCGGTCTGATCACTTCAACGAAATCTCTAATTTTTTCGATAAATCGCTCAACGCCTGACTCCATAACAAATATGTACAAATCTTCTTTCGTCTTGAAGTTGTAATACAGGGTACCCTTCGCCACCCCGCATAGTTCCGATATTTGATCCATGGTTGTCTCATTGTAGCCCTTTTCCGCAAATGCCTTGAGGGCTCCCTGAAAAATAAGTTCTTTTGTTTTTGCTCGCAATGATGTCACCTCTATATTTTGTACTGACTAGTCAGTATAAATTATAAAATGATTATAGGTCCAAAGTTTGGCAAAATCAATGATAACCCTGAAGGAAACTTTGACGAATATCAAAACGATTGATTTGCTAAACGATATGTGATATAATTATTTTCGTTTCATATGGAGATGTACCCAAGGCCGGCTCAAGGGGACTGACTCGAAATCAGTTAGGCGCGCAAGCGTGCGGGGGTTCGAATCCCTCCATCTCCGCCATACCTATAAAAAGATTAAGGACGCCAGGCCTGGCGTCCTTTTTTAACGCAGTATCCTATTTCCTATTTGTCTTCGTCCCGCACCCCAGTATCGCGATAGTTCACTTCATCCTGTTCAATTTCTTCAACCAGGTTTGTGGAGTAAGGGGTCTTCTCCAACTCGTTAATCAGCTTGCGGTTATCCAGTTCGATATTTTTTATCTTATTTTTCTGTGCCATGGGTATTTCAGCTCCAGTCCTTATAGTATGGATTCTTTACATAATCTGTGAAGTTTAATACCTGTTTATGCGTGGGATGAATGAGTGGGAAAAGTTCCAGGCGTGGAAGCTGCCGGATAGTTTATGTGCCGCTGGGTATAATACAGGTGGGATATAGTAAATATCCCCACCATCTTGCTTTGCAATCTGCTTTTTGTTATTATAAGTAAGCGGTGATGAACCGCTATAAAACTTGTTTATAATTTTGTCGCACTAGACGGGGAGGTAGCGGTGCCCTGTAACCCGCAATCCGCTATAGCGGGGTTGAATTCCTGTCGGAGGTGCGTTTCATGTAGGGTCCGACTTGTGAAAGTGGTGTTGAGAACCGGGTCCTGCGCAATGGGAACCCATGAACCTGGTCAGGTCCGGAAGGAAGCAGCCATAAGTGGAATTTCTCGTGTGCCGCAGGGTTGCCTGGTTTGAGCTAACTACGCGGGTACGCCTGGATGGACGTATCAATGGCAGGTGTGCGGCTAACATTTTTATAAGCTCCTGACTTTATGTCAGGGGCTTTTTAATTATTAAAAAGGATTTTTAAAAAAAATGCAGAATATGTTAGTTGGGTCCTAAGTGGTACAACGCGAGGTGAAAGATATGCCGCATTCTTCTTTTAAGTTAGAGCTTAGCAGAGAACAAATTGAACAGCACCTACATAGCGTTCCGTTTGCAGCGGCGCTGTTTGACGGGGAAGGGAATGTAGTCGAAGCGAATGCCATTCTGCTTCAGGCTACCGGGCATACGTATGAACAGATTAAAACGAAAAAATACAACGATCTTTTTCTGACGCGTGACTCCTTTCGCGATTGGATGACCGGGTGCAAAACCATTGCGCAGGAAAGCCAAAAGGCTCCCCGCATGATTTTGAAACTTAAGACGGGCAGGACATGCACATGCAATTTAATTATATATAGTGAAGCTAAAAAAACGGAGCAGGTGTACCACTATCTTCTCATGACAAACATTGAAGAGAATAAAACAGAGGGCTTCCTCCTACCGTTCTATAATCAGATTATTGAGAATGTTAATCTGGGCATTATTATTTTTAATAAGCAAGGCGTTATTTATGAAGTTAGCTGGAAAGCGTGTGAACTTCTAGGGGTTAAAAAGGAGCATATTATAAACAGAACGTTTACCGAAGCTTTTGCGGATGTACGCGATCATTTTATATCGCCGTCTATTCTTGAAGGGGTAACTGTGCGCAACCATGCGCATTCCTGGCGCAATGGGGAAAAAAGATTTCAATTGATTGTGGACTCAGATGTTTTCCGATTGCCGAACGGTGAAATTGCAGGCGGATATTATCTGTTTAAGGATGTTTCAAATATGCATTCGATTGGCCAGCAAATTGAACGCAAAGATCGCCTGGCGATGATTGGCCAGATTGCGGCAGGAACAGCGCATGAAATTCGCAACCCGCTTACTTCTATAAATGGTTTTTTACAGATGATGCAGAAATCTCTAGCGGAAGCGGGTTTAGTGAAGGAGACAGAGTACACAAAAATTATGCTGATGGAGATCAAACGCATTAATGACCTTGTCAGTGAATTTCTTCTCCTCAGCAAGCCAAGACAGGTGCAGTATCAGATTGTTGATGTGGAACAGGTGTTTAAGGAGATCCTGCCAATTGTGAAGAATGAAGCCCTTCTGCACGGCATTGATGTTGTCGTGGAAAGTTCGGAAGCCCTTCCTTCCATTATTGGAGATGGCGAATTATTGAAACAGGTGCTCTTGAATGTGACGAAGAATGGGATAGAAGCCATGGAAGATAAAGGGGTGCTCACTCTTCGTTTTTCGCTGGTGGGAAATCAGATCGAAATCGCTGTCCAGGATACAGGGCATGGAATTCCGCCTTATCTTTTGGATAAAATATTCGATCCTTTTTTTACTACAAAAGAAGAAGGTACTGGGCTTGGGCTGCCAGTTTGCCAGAAAATCATACACGATATGGGGGGCACCATACGCGTCTCGTCCAAAGGCAACGGTACAACGTTCTATATCACCCTTCCATCCTGTTAATATCCGGTTCGTTTCTCACAAAGATAAAATAATGTTATAATTAAAGGGCAATTGATTTAATATAGGAAAGATGGAGATACAAAATGGCCTACCGAGCATTGTATCGTGTTTGGCGTCCTCAAAAATTCGGTGATATTGTCGGACAGGAACATGTGACACGCACACTGCAGAACGCCATTCGGGAGCAGCGTTTTTCCCATGCGTATTTATTTAGCGGCCCGCGGGGCACTGGGAAGACAAGCGCAGCTAAAATTATGGCCAAGGCTGTAAACTGTGAGAACGGCCCTGCTGAAGAACCCTGTAATCAATGTGATGCATGTAAGGGGATTACAGACGGATCCGTTGTGGATGTTGTTGAAATTGATGCTGCTTCTAACCGCGGGATTGATGAGATCAGGGATCTTCGAGATAAAGTAAAATATGCACCTTCTCAGGTGAAATTTAAGATATACATTATAGATGAAGTTCATATGCTGACAACGGAAGCGTTTAACGCACTGTTAAAAACGCTGGAGGAGCCTCCTGCACATATTTTATTTATCCTCGCTACTACCGAACCTCATAAGCTGCCGGCAACCATTGTTTCACGCTGCCAGCGCTTTGACTTCCACAGAATTGGCAGTGCGGCTATAGTGAGCAGGCTGAGTGAGGTTATCCAATCCGAAGATTTGCATGTGTCTGAACAGGCGCTTACGTTTATCGCGCGTTTATCTGAAGGCGGGATGCGGGATGCGTTGAGTCTTCTTGACCAGGCCCTGTCCTTTGGAGGAAAAAGGGTCGAACTTGAGGATGTGCTGTCTATTACAGGTGCGGTGTCCCATGAACTGCTCGCAGAGGCGGCCCGCTATGTTCGGGATGGATCCGCCGCTGAAGTAGTGGATGTGGTGCACAAGCTTGTACAGCGGGGGAAAAGCCCGGAGCAGTTCCTGGACGATCTGTTGTTTTATTTTCGGGATTTGCTGCTTTATCAGACAGCGCCGGGACTCGAGGAAATTCAGGACCGAATTGCCATTGACCCTGCGTTCAAAGAGCTGGGTGATTCGTATCAGCGAGAGCGGTTGTTTACGATTGTTGAACAGCTAAACCGCTCGCAAAATGAAATCAAGTGGGCGAATCATCCGCGTGTGCTTCTCGAGTTGGTACTCATCCAACTGTGCCAGACGGAAGATGCTGCTGATGGTTTTCGCCCATCTTCTGCCCCGGATGCAGCTCGTTCTATTGAAAGTCCAGCCGTGGATGCCGGTACATTGGAACAGCTCGTGCAGCGGATTCAGTCATTGGAGAACCACATTAAGAAAATTGAGACCAGAGAACCTACAACAGAAACGCATAGTTCAACCGCGGCTAAAAAGCGGGAGCCTAAGAAACTTCAGTCCACGGTGAAAATACCAACTGCCCGCATACGGGAAATTGCGGTTCAGTCTTATCCAAAGCAGGTTTCAAAATTAGTATCGATCTGGCCTGATGTACTTTCCCGGGTTAAACAGCGCAGCGTTAGCCTTAGCGCGTGGCTCCAGGATGGCCATCCTGTGGCTCTATCCGATGATGGCCTTGTTTTGGGCTTTAAAACGGTAATCCATTGTGAGACAACGGCGCGGGAAGACAACAAAAAGCTCATTGAGGAAGTTATAAAAGGGGTTATCAATCGCCCTGTTGAATTGTATACTTTGATGGAAAACCAGTGGAGGGAGATCAGCGGTTCCGTTACGCCTTCCACAGAACAAGAAGTGTCCGAGGAAAAAAAGGAGGAACCGTCCAGTGATCCGCTTATTGAAGAAGCGTTGAAACTGGTCGGAGAAGATCTCGTTCGTATTATAGACTAGGAGGTAATGGTATGTTTGGTGGCGGGAATATGCAAAATATGATGAAACAAATGAAGAAAATGCAGCAGCAGATGCAAAAAGCACAGGAAGAGTTAAAGGATAAGACCGTAGAGGGAACAGCTGGCGGGGGTATGGTAACCATTACAGCTAATGGCCATAAACAAATTCTCGATGTTAAAATCAATCCGGAAGCTGTTGATCCAGATGATGTTGAAATGCTTCAAGATCTGGTGCTTGCCGCTATTAATGAGGCACTTGCTAAAGCGGACGAAGTGATTGCGAAAGATATGGGGAAATTCACGGGCGGGGCCAACCTTCCGGGATTATTCTAAGGATGGAGAAACTCTGTGTACTATCCTGAACCAATAGCAAAATTAATTGACGGGTTTATGAAACTGCCAGGTATTGGGCCCAAAACGGCATCACGCCTGGCTTTTTTTGTTTTGGGTATGAAAGAGGACGATGTGCTAGAATTGGCAAAAGCACTCGTGAATGCCAAACGGCAGCTTGTATACTGCTCGGTATGCCAGAATATTACGGATGTAAATCCGTGCCGGATTTGCACGGATCATTCACGTGACCGCTCTATGATATGCGTGATACAGGAACCAAAGGATTTAATCGCCATGGAAAAAACAAGAGAGTACAACGGGTACTACCATGTTCTGCATGGTGCGATATCGCCTATGGACGGAGTCGGCCCGGAGGATATCCGAATTGCAGAGCTCTTAAAACGCCTTCAGGATGAAGAGGTCAAAGAGCTTATTCTTGCAACCAACCCTACCATCGAAGGGGAGGCGACGGCCATGTATATTTCCCGCCTTGTTAAACCATTTGGCATTCGCGTCACACGCATCGCACATGGTCTGCCGGTTGGTGGAGATTTGGAATATGCGGATGAAGTGACAATATCTAAGGCGCTGGAAGGAAGACGCGAACTGTAGCTTCTGGAGCGGATAAAAACAGTTCGCAACAACATTTGCATCAAACAGGCGATAGATACCGGCTTTTTAAATAAACGGGGATTCATTTTGGCGATTTTTCCAGCTTCAAGCGGGGACTGCTGCTTCTGAATTCGCCGTTTTTTGTTTTTCGGTGAAACAGTTTGGAAAGAGTTCTCATTCCCATCAAATTCGCATAAGTTTGTACCAAATGAGAGGTGAAGGGATGTATATAAACAAGCGATGGAACCGAATAGCTTTAATAACGGGGATACTGTTAGTCCTCGGTTATGCAAGCAGCATTGGCGTACAGTTTTCCTCTTTGATGTGGGTAGCTACAGCTAAAGGGAATTGGAAGGTGCAGTCCTCCGAACATATGAATGGGACTGGAGTTGTTCTGCTTATTATTACAGCTATCTTAAGCACGCTGCCTGCTTTACTTTTTATCCCTTCTTATATTAGATCCCGCAAAGGTAAATGGCTGGATTTGGCCGAAGGTGTATCGCTTCGGGATGCTGTTTATTATTTTGCTTTTTATCAAATAGGCTATGCTCTTATTCAGCTTGTCTACATTGTAATGGAGACTTTTCATCTGGACCATGCTCTCTCAGATCAGTCCATTGGTGGCCTTTTATCCTCTTTTCTGCCGCAGTTTATGATGGCGGCTGCAGGGTTGTTGATTTTCCGTGGCAGATTGGGGGATATTGGATTCGTGCGCCCTGTTAAAATCGGCCAGCTTCTTGGCGCGGTCGTAGTGTGTTATTTGTTTACCGCTTTTGTGCTGGATTTTATTGTGACGGTGCCTCTATCCCACTTGTTCCATTTAGAATTGGATTCCTGGCGCGAACAGCAGATATCAGGACAAGTAGCACAGGCTAAGAACATGAATCTGATTACTGGAATTGTGGAAGTTCTTCTGGTTGGCCTTTTTGTTCCGATTGCTGAAGAGATCATGTTTCGAGGCGCTCTGCAAACTGCGTTGGTTCAACAGTTTGGCCCTTTTTTTGGCATTTTAGGGTCGAGCTTGATTTTTGGTATTATCCATGTGGATCCCGTTTTGTTCATGCCTTTATTCTCGATGGCGCTGATTCTTGGCTGGCTTCGCCATCATTATAAAAGTTTGTGGGCGTCGATTTTGTTCCATGCATTAAACAATACCATTACGGTCTGTTTGTACTTCTTCCGGTAAACTATCTTAATTAGGAGGGAGCTTTTGAATTGAACAGTTTTACTGTATTAAGCATTGTTTTAATTGCATGTGCAGTACTTTTTTTTACTGCCTTGTCTGGTTGGAGACCTGTGAAGTGGATTGGTTGGATTGTAGGGAATTTAGTAATCGGAAGCATTCTATTGTTCCTAGTGAACTTAGCGGGGGAGTCCTTTTCGCTTGCTATTCCCATAAATCCCGTCACGGCCACAGTTGCTGGATTCCTTGGGCTGCCGGGGCTTGCAACGCTCATATTAATTAAGCTATTTTGCATGTGATAATGATGCTGGTCCGAAGTGAGGTTTGCTGCGCTAAATAAGCTCACTTTCCGGTGAGCTTATTCTTTTTCCACAGATTATGATACGGATTGAAAAAAGTTGTTGACTCTGTTTTTGAAAGATGATATATTATATAAGTCGCCGCTGATAAGCGATTGATAGAGTGGCTGACTGATAGAGTTCCTTGAAAACTGAACAGTGAAATGCCAAATGTGCGATTGACCCAGAATTCAATTCTGGATTTATTAAGTAAGACCAGCTCGTATGAGCGAACAGCATCGAACCTTTTTGGAGAGTTTGATCCTGGCTCAGGACGAACGCTGGCGGCGTGCCTAATACATGCAAGTCGAGCGGACTTTGGAGAGCTTGCTTTTCAAAGTTAGCGGCGGACGGGTGAGTAACACGTGGGCAACCTGCCTGTAAGCCTGGGATAACTTCGGGAAACCGAAGCTAATACCGGATAGGATTTGGAACCGCATGGTTCTGGATGGAAAGTTTTCGGACACTTACAGATGGGCCCGCGGCGCATTAGCTAGTTGGTGGGGTAGTGGCCTACCAAGGCGACGATGCGTAGCCGACCTGAGAGGGTGATCGGCCACACTGGGACTGAGACACGGCCCAGACTCCTACGGGAGGCAGCAGTAGGGAATCTTCCGCAATGGACGAAAGTCTGACGGAGCAACGCCGCGTGAGCGATGAAGGTTTTCGGATCGTAAAGCTCTGTTGTCAGGGAAGAACCGCCGGGAAGACCTCCCGGTCTGACGGTACCTGACGAGAAAGCCCCGGCTAACTACGTGCCAGCAGCCGCGGTAATACGTAGGGGGCAAGCGTTGTCCGGAATTATTGGGCGTAAAGCGCGCGCAGGCGGTTTCTTAAGTCAGGTGTGAAAGCCCACGGCTCAACCGTGGAGGGCCACCTGAAACTGGGAGGCTTGAGTGCAGAAGAGGAGAGTGGAATTCCACGTGTAGCGGTGAAATGCGTAGAGATGTGGAGGAACACCAGTGGCGAAGGCGACTCTCTGGTCTGTAACTGACGCTGAGGCGCGAAAGCGTGGGGAGCAAACAGGATTAGATACCCTGGTAGTCCACGCCGTAAACGATGAGTGCTAGGTGTTGGGGACTCCAATCCTCAGTGCCGCAGCTAACGCAATAAGCACTCCGCCTGGGGAGTACGGCCGCAAGGCTGAAACTCAAAGGAATTGACGGGGACCCGCACAAGCGGTGGAGCATGTGGTTTAATTCGAAGCAACGCGAAGAACCTTACCAGGGCTTGACATCCCGCTGACCCCTCTGGAGACAGAGGCTTCCTTCGGGACAGTGGTGACAGGTGGTGCATGGTTGTCGTCAGCTCGTGTCGTGAGATGTTGGGTTAAGTCCCGCAACGAGCGCAACCCTTGTCCTTAGTTGCCAGCATTCAGTTGGGCACTCTAGGGAGACTGCCGTCGACAAGACGGAGGAAGGTGGGGATGACGTCAAATCATCATGCCCCTTATGTCCTGGGCTACACACGTGCTACAATGGATGGTACAACGGGCTGCTAACTCGCGAGAGTATGCCAATCCCTAAAAACCATTCTCAGTTCGGATTGCAGGCTGCAACTCGCCTGCATGAAGCCGGAATCGCTAGTAATCGCGGATCAGCATGCCGCGGTGAATACGTTCCCGGGTCTTGTACACACCGCCCGTCACACCACGAGAGTTTGCAACACCCGAAGTCGGTGAGGTAACCGTAAGGAGCCAGCCGCCGAAGGTGGGGCAGATGATTGGGGTGAAGTCGTAACAAGGTATCCGTACCGGAAGGTGCGGATGGATCACCTCCTTTCTATGGAGAATCGGCACACTGGCACTTTCACTGTTCAGTTTTCCAGGAACTTCTTCTTGGAATTGAATACAAAATGAGATACACTAAGTATCTTGCTGTCTGGCAGTTATGGCGAAGGGGTCACACCTGTTCCCATCCCGAACACAGAAGTTAAGTCCTTCAGCGCCGATGGTACTTGGGCGGCAACGCCCTGGGAGAGTAGGACATTGCCAGGCCGGCAACCTAACGGTTGCTGTCACATTGCACTTTGAAAACTGAATCATGGAAGAAACAATGCGCAATAGGAAAATCCAATTGTAAAAACCTTTTAGGTGATACCATATTAGAGCGTTGTCAGAAGCGAGAAGATCGAGGATGCGTGGGAACGAGCAGCGGAGCGTATTTTAATACGTGAGCAGCGCAGTGACAAGCAGACGAAGAGATTCGAAGCTTAAGGCAAGGCGATAGAGGTTAAGCTATGAAGGGCACACGGTGGATGCCTAGGCGCCAGGAGCCGAAGAAGGACGTGGCGAACTGCGAAATGCTCCGGGGAGCTGTAAGCAAGCGTTGATCCGGAGATGTCCGAATGGGGAAACCCACGATTCGTAATGGGATCGTACTCCTGCCTGAATCCATAGGGCAGGTAGAGGCAGACCAGGGGAACTGAAACATCTAAGTACCCTGAGGAACAGAAAACAATAGTGATTCCGTAAGTAGCGGCGAGCGAACGCGGAGAAGCCCAAACCGGAAGGTTCGCCTTCCGGGGTTGTAGGGCGTCTCACATGGAGTTACAAAAGACGGTCATAGATGAAGCGGCCTGGAAAGGCCCGTCACAGAAGGTAACAACCCTGTAATCGAAATGGCTGTCTCTCCGAGACGTACCCTGAGTACCGCGAGACACGTGAAACCTCGTGGGAAGCTGGGAGGACCATCTCCCAAGGCTAAATACTACCTGGCGACCGATAGTGAACCAGTACCGTGAGGGAAAGGTGAAAAGCACCCCGGGAGGGGAGTGAAAGAGAACCTGAAACCGTGTGCCTACAACTAGTCGGAGCACATTAACTGTGTGACGGCGTGCCTTTTGTAGAATGAACCGGCGAGTTACGGTTGCGTGCGAGGTTAAGGTGAGAAGCCGGAGCCGCAGCGAAAGCGAGTCTGAACAGGGCGAGTGAGTACGCAGCCGTAGACCCGAAACCGTGTGATCTACCCATGTCCAGGGTGAAGGTGCGGTAACACGCACTGGAGGCCCGAACCCACGCACGTTGAAAAGTGCGGGGATGAGGTGTGGGTAGCGGAGAAATTCCAATCGAACTCGGAGATAGCTGGTTCTCCCCGAAATAGCTTTAGGGCTAGCCTCGGATTTACTGTACCGGAGGTAGAGCACTGATTGGATGCGGGCCCCTCGCGGGGTACCAAATTCAGTCAAACTCCGAATGCCGGCTACAGATATCCGGGAGTCAGACTGCGAGTGCTAAGATCCGTAGTCAAAAGGGAAACAGCCCAGACCACCAGCTAAGGTCCCTAAATCTTCACTAAGTGGGAAACGATGTGGAGTTGCCCAGACAACCAGGATGTTGGCTTAGAAGCAGCCACCATTTAAAGAGTGCGTAATAGCTCACTGGTCGAGTGACTCTGCGCGGAAAATGTAACGGGGCTAAGTGAAGTACCGAAGCTGTGGCTTGACACCGTAGGTGTCAGGGGTAGGGGAGCGTTCCTGCAGCGGTGAAGCTCGACCGGAAGGACGGGTGGAGCGGCAGGAAGTGAGAATGCCGGTGTAAGTAGCGAAAAGAAGGGTGAGAATCCCTTCCGCCGAAAGCCTAAGGGTTCCTGAGGAAGGCTCGTCCTCTCAGGGTTAGTCGGGACCTAAGCCGAGGCCGAAAGGCGTAGGCGATGGACAACAGGTGGAAATTCCTGTACTACCTCTACTTCGTTTGAGCAACGGAGGGACGCAGGAGGGTAAGGTAAGCAGACTGCTGGTTATGTCTGTCCAAGCAATGAGGCGTGTGTATAGGCAAATCCGTACACTGTAACGCCGGGTTGTGATGGCGAGGGAAATTTAAGTACCGAAGTTCCTGATCTCACACTGCCAAGAAAAGCTTCTAGCGAGAAGTAAGGTACCCGTACCGCAAACCGACACAGGTAGGCGAGGAGAGAATCCTAAGGCGCGCGAGAAAACTCTTGCTAAGGAACTCGGCAAAATGACCCCGTAACTTCGGGAGAAGGGGTGCCCCGCTAGCGTGATAAGCGTGAGGGGGCCGCAGTGAAAAGGCCCAAGCGACTGTTTAGCAAAAACACAGGTCTCTGCGAAGCCGCAAGGCGAAGTATAGGGGCTGACGCCTGCCCGGTGCTGGAAGGTTAAGGGGAGCGGTTAGCGCGCAAGCGCGAAGCTGTGAACCGAAGCCCCAGTAAACGGCGGCCGTAACTATAACGGTCCTAAGGTAGCGAAATTCCTTGTCGGGTAAGTTCCGACCCGCACGAAAGGCGTAACGACTTGGGCACTGTCTCGGCAAGAGACTCGGTGAAATCATACTACCTGTGAAGATGCAGGTTACCCGCGACAAGACGGAAAGACCCCATGGAGCTTTACTGCAGCTTGATATTGAATGCTGGTATGATTTGTACAGGATAGGTGGGAGCCTTTGAACCCGGACCGCCAGGTTCGGTGGAGGCATCCTTGGGATACCACCCTGATTATGCCGGCCTTCTCACTCGCATCCCTTATCGGGATGGAGGACCGTGTCAGGTGGGCAGTTTGACTGGGGCGGTCGCCTCCTAAAGTGTAACGGAGGCGCCCAAAGGTTCCCTCAGAATGGTTGGAAATCATTCGCAGAGTGTAAAGGCACAAGGGAGCTTGACTGCGAGACCTACAAGTCGAGCAGGGACGAAAGTCGGGCTTAGTGATCCGGTGGTTCCGCATGGAAGGGCCATCGCTCAACGGATAAAAGCTACCCTGGGGATAACAGGCTTATCTCCCCCAAGAGTCCACATCGACGGGGAGGTTTGGCACCTCGATGTCGGCTCATCGCATCCTGGGGCTGAAGTAGGTCCCAAGGGTTGGGCTGTTCGCCCATTAAAGCGGTACGCGAGCTGGGTTCAGAACGTCGTGAGACAGTTCGGTCCCTATCTGTCGTGGGCGCAGGAAATTTGAGAGGAGCTGTCCTTAGTACGAGAGGACCGGGATGGACGCACCGCTGGTGCACCAGTTGTTCCGCCAGGAGCATCGCTGGGTAGCTATGTGCGGCCGGGATAAGCGCTGAAAGCATCTAAGCGTGAAGCCCCCCTCAAGATGAGATTTCCCACAGCATAAGCTGGTAAGACCCCTTATAGATGATGAGGTAGATAGGTTCGGGGTAGAAGTGCGGCAACGCATGGAGCTGACGAATACTAATCGGTCGAGGGCTTAACCCAATTTTTTAAGGAATTCCTAATGCATCGTTACTTCCAGTTCAGTTTTCAAAGTGTAACCAATAATAGTCCCCTGCTAGTTAAGCAGGGGACTTTTTTCGCTTTTAGTTATTGAACTATAGATTCGATTCTCGTTAGCTTAATAATTTTGCTGCTAAATACGAAAAAGCCGATTACCCTTTTTAAGGGGAAACCGGCTTTCACATACTAGGAGATATTTTTAGATGGAATACAGGCCAATTCCAAGGTGCTCATGTTTGATTACCAGTTGTGAATTCGCTTTTTTCCATTTCTGTAAGCGGAATATCGTAAGAATTCGTGGGATGCTTAGGGCAAAATGAAAGCTAAACATAAAAAAACCGTACACCATGCCTACCCATGCAGCGGTAAATAAACTACCCGCTATGCCAAACATGAAGAAAGACCATTCGAGCTGCTGATAATGGTGGATGGAAAGAAAATTATGGGTTCTCCAACCTCCCCATGGGGAAACGAGTGCATCGATATGCCAGCGGGGGGATAAAGCGGCGGCATAACAAAAAGTAAAGAAGGATAAGCCTTGAAGCAGCCACAGGATTGGAATAAAACCTAGTGAATGAAACATCATAGTATTAGTTGCACCAAGCTGCTGCTTAGCAAAAAGAAACGAACTGGCAAGCACAACAGCCTGTATGCCTATCATAATAAATCCCCATCGATAGCGATAAAAGAGCGTGTGGCTGTATACGGTATGGTTTTTGTCCAATTTGCTTGAGTTTTTTTCTCTCATGTCACGGTATATCCTTTCGTGCTGCATTATTCTGTTTTCTATTATTGCATACAATTTATCTATTAGAAAACACGCAATTGGAAAGATCTACATCGGCCGTTAAGGCTATATAGGGGGGACGCAGAATGGGGGGGTTCATAACCCGTTGGATGATAGCAGGGAGTGGTCCATATGCAGAAGCGGCGGTTCGTTTTTTTACCTCCCTAAGGGATGAAGGCTTTGTTTACTCCACAGAACAAGTGCAAAATGAATGCGAATTCTCCTATCTGCTTTATGTAGGTTCGCTGCCTTTTGAACAACAGCAACAGGCACCAGAAGAAGAGCTGCATCATTTTCTAAATCAGTGGATGCCAAAGTGCAAGGAAAGCCCGGCAAATGCTATTACACTTCTTCTGGCCCGCCCTTTTCTGCCGGGTACCGTGCAACGCATAACGCAGCTGTTTAGGGATCGAAACATCGAAATCTCTGTCGCATCCTTTCCGCTGCTTGGCTTAAAAATGGCTGCCGGGCAATCAATTGAATGGAATCCACCGGCTTTTATTATCGGTACAACTGAAGAGGGAAAAACGCTTAAGCACTTGCGCCGGGAATTGGTGCGTTCTGGTTGCCCGGTAATGTTGATGTCCCCGCGTGAAGCAGAGATGCTCAATTATTTATACATAAATGAATCTACCAATAGAGCGCACATACAGCAATTGGCCGGTTTACCTGACTTGCCAAAGTATGACTGGGTTACCATTCTGCGTGGATTAGGGCTGCATCCTCAGATCGGACAACAGTTCTTTTGTGCCGACGATGTTCCTGCAGGCTGGATTTGCCGGATGGTGGAAAAGCATGTTGTTATGGATAATCAAAGCAAGCCGGTGATAGCTATCTGGCAAGCCGGCGGTACATGTGTAGGCGAGATTAGGAATAGGCTGGAACAAATGGGGTGCCAGGTTCAAATCTATTGCCCGGAAACAAAGACAAAGCGAATGACCGGACTGGATTTATCTCTCGGAAAGTGGCAGACGCTCAATGCTGCTCAAGCTCTCGTAATAGTAGAGCGGCATAAAGAATTTTCTCAGCTGATGCTGGCTGAATGGGAGACTCACCTTCAAGGAAAACACTCCTTTCCGCTGATTATCGATTGCTGTGGCCTTTATGAACCGGAAGAAATAACAACGATTGGCTGCCGTTATATTTCTTTTGGACGAGAAATTTTTGAAACCTTTTGATTTTATGTATGAAATTCTAGCCGGTGGGGAATAACTGCTCATAAAACCAAAAAGGATGAGGAAAATGGAACGGGAAGATCATTGTATTGTTTGCGGCAGAAAAGATAGAGAAGGAATCTTTATTTTTACTGCTTTTGTTTGCCGCAGTTGTGAACAGGAAATGGTGACAACAGAAGTAAATGAAGATAAATATCTGTATTTTATTAAGCAAATGCGCCAGATATGGCTCAAGCAGAATGCATAGGCCCTTCCAATAAATGTGGAAGGGTTTTTTTCTGCCCAAAATGCTGTATCATAGTAGGTATAATCAAAAAAGAGGGATGTTATGTTAGGGCATAATCGCGCTCCGCTGTATGAAGCGCTTGAGCTATACAAACAAAAACAAAATGTATCTCTTCATGTACCCGGGCATAAGGATGGGGAGGTTTTCGAACCGGAATCACAGGCTTTATTTGCGCCAGTGTTAGCCATTGATGCAACAGAGGTTGAGGGGCTGGATGATCTTCATCACCCATCCGGCGTCATTCGGGAAGCCCAGCAGCTGGCTGCAGATGCTTTTGGGGCGGACGAGACCTTTTTTTTAATTGGCGGTTCAACTGTAGGCAACCTGGCAGCAGCCCTTACCATCTGCAGTCCAGGCGATACAGTACTTGTACAGAGGAATGCCCATAAGTCCGTATTTAATGGCCTTCTTCTTGCCGGCAGCAGGCCTGTTTATATTACCCCTGATACAGAAAAGGAAACCGGGGTGGCTGCTGGCCTTACCGCCAGCAGCATCCGCACCGCGCTAGAGCAGTACCCGGAGGCAAAAGCGGTGTGGATTACAAATCCAAACTATTATGGCATGGGTATCGATGTCGAGGAAATAGCTCACATTGCCCACGATTCAGAGATACCTCTCATCGTGGATGAGGCGCACGGTGCTCATTTCGGGCAGGCCGACAGCCTTCCTAAATCCGCGCTTCAGTCGGGCGCTGATCTTGTTGTACAGTCTACACATAAAATGTTAACGGCTATGACCATGGCCTCCATGCTTCATATACAGGGCAAACGAATTTCCCGGCAAAGGTTGGTTTCAACACTATCAATGGTGCAGTCGAGCAGCCCTTCCTATCCGTTAATGGCTTCACTTGACCTTGCCCGGAAATACCTTGTCACAGAGGGGCGGGAGGCTATCTTTAAGTCGCTTGTACTGCTCAACGAGATGAGACAGCAACTAACAGATGAGCTGAGCTCTCTTTTAATTTGGTCTGGCGTATCCAGACATATTCATTCCGTGGATCCATTTAAATGGGTACTATCCAGCCGATTCCGAAACGTAAGTGGATATGAACTGCTTAAATGGCTTGGAGAAGCCGGTATTGTTGCGGAGATGGCTGATGTGTACAATGTAGTGATCGTTTTTCCGCTATCTGTTACCAGCCATCATATGGATCAATTGCGTAAAGCGCTTCTTATATTAGATGAAATATTAGATAAAAAATCGGCAGCAGCCGATGGTTTCCGGGTAATAGATTTTCCGGTACCTGAAGTGGGGGAGCTTTCCTATCCACGAATTTCATTGAAGGAAGCATTTGAAAGCGGGCATAACCTGGTTGCGCTTGATGAGACGGCCGGGAAGATTTGCGGCCAAATGATCATCCCGTATCCACCCGGCATCCCGCTTTTGCTCCCCGGCGAAAAAATTACGTCCGCACATATCCAGCAAATAAGGCTGATTAAGCACGCGGGCGGTATTTTCCAGGGGGGACAAGATGAGAATATGACAGGCCTATTAGTACTGGCCAATGACAGGTAAGCAAGCAGCAGCTGTAAGAGAGTGGCAAACAAGCAGTTAATAGAATAGCTGAATCGGTGATTTGTATAGGAGGCATCATGAAGGGATTTTTTATCACGTTTGAAGGGATGGACGGATCGGGAAAAACGACCCAGATCCAGCTGCTCTATCAAAACTTAAAAGAAAGAGGCTATGATGTAATTGTCACACGGGAGCCAGGCGGAACGGCCATCAGCGATAAAATCCGTACACTTATTTTAGATCCGCAAAATACAGAAATGCAGGCCATGACGGAAGTCCTGCTGTATGCCGCTTCCCGGGCACAGCATGTCAGGGAAAAAATTAAGCCTGCCCTTGATAGAGGGGCTATCGTCCTGTGTGACCGTTTTGTCGATGCAAGCATCGCGTATCAGGGCTATGGGCTCCAGCTGCCCCTTGACCAGGTAATAGGCGTCAATCGGATAGCTGCAGACAACCTTCGTCCGGATCGCACCTATTTTCTCGATATACCGATGCAGAAAAGCCGTGAAAGGCTAGAAGCCCGGTTTGGAGCCGAAGGGCTGGATCGGATAGAACGAAAGCCATTGGACTATCATAGCCGCGTAAGAGAAGGGTTTGCCTCCCTATGCAGGCAGGAGCCGGACAGAGTGGTAATTGTGGGTGCCGACCGTGAAATAGAAGCGATTCAGAAGGGGATTTTCGAAGATCTGGTTCGTTTTATAGGCAAACGGGATTAGACTGCCTGAGGGTGCATGTCCGGAACAATCCTTCCGATAATAGTAGAAAACTTGGCTGACTATACCATTCATGGAGAGAGGAGATTGCCTGTGCGTATTGGGGAAAACATGCCAATCGACAAAACGCAGGGGCCCGAACAGAAGCAGAAGGTTCTCCCCCAGTATGTCGATTTTGAAGAAGTAATGAATAAGCGCAGCCAGCAGCTTGATGTGGAGAAGCTGAACAAACTGATTGAGCAGATCGATATGCAGGGTGAGAGGCTGGGCCGTTCGCGCACGATTAAGGATTTAAAGCACTATAAGTCTCTTGTTAAGAATTTTATGGAAGAAGCCGTAAAAAACGGAGTGGCCCTGGAAGAACGACATGGATTTAGCCGCCGCGGACGCAGTAAAGTCTATAAAATTATAACGGAAGTAGATAAAAAGCTAACAGATGTGACGAACGCCGTTCTGGATAAAGAAAAGAAAGGCATCAACATACTGGATACAGTCGGAGAAATCAAGGGCCTGCTTGTTAACATGTACATGTAGCAGGCTAACAGAAGAAACAGAGGATGATAGCATGTGGCAGGATTGTTATGAACAGAAGCAGATTGCGGAGTTTCTGCACCGCAGCATTCAAAATGATCGGCTCGCTCATGCTTATTTATTTGCAGGGGCGGCCGGTTCAGGAAAGCGTGATATGGCGGTCCAACTGGCTAAAGCGGTGTTTTGTCAGCGCGGGGACGGGAACAGCTGCGAAACATGTGAAAACTGCCGGCGTATTGCCTCGGGCAATCATCCGGACGTGCACAGAGTTGCTCCGGAAGGAACCCGCATTAAAATTAAGCAAATTGAAGAGTTACAGAAAGAATTCTCTTATCGTGCGATGGAATCGCAGCATAAAGTTTATATAATGGTAGAAGCAGATAAGATGACAACCGAAGCGGCCAATAGGCTACTTAAGTTCCTCGAGGAGCCGCCAAAAGGTGTCGTCGCCATTTTGCTTACTGAACAGGCAAGCAACATATTACCCACCATTCTTTCCCGCTGCCAGGTTGTTGCGTTTCCTTCCTTGCCGGAGGAATCCATTGTTGCCCGGCTGGAAGAAGAAGGTGTGCGGCCCGGTCTGGCCCGCGCTGCAACAGCGGTTTCTTTTAATTTAGTTAAAGCCCGTGAATTATGTGAAGCAGAATGGTTTGCACAGTTTAGAATTCTAGTGATACAATTGACTGAGGACATTATGGAACGGGGCTCTTATGCTCTTGTTTCCATTCATGATAAATTATTGAAAGCTGATAAGGCTGTTGATGAAATAGACCTGTTTCTTGATCTACTTGTGGTGTGGCTGCGTGATTTACTGCTTTACTTGCTGGGAAGAGAATCCCGCATTACGAATATAGATCAGATGGAGACCATTGCAAGACATACTGTCCGCTGGGGTCAGCGGCGTCTTGTAAACGGAATGGGTACAGTCTTGATAACGAAAAACAGGTTAAGCCATTATGCTAATCTGCAGTTATCCTTAGAGGACATGGTACTTCGTCTGCAGGAGGGATAACCATTTTATACGATGTTGTAGGTGTCCGCTTTAAAAAAGCGGGTAAAATATATTACTTTGACCCAGGCGATTTCCAGATTGAGACGAATGATTACGTTATTGTGGAAACAGCGCGCGGTGTTGAGTACGGGCAGGTTGTAATTGGGCATAAGCAGGTGGAGGAGGAGGATGTCATCCTTCCCCTAAAGAAAGTGCTGCGTATTGCGGATGATAATGATTATCTGCAGGTTGCGGACAACAAGAAGCTGGCGAATGAAGCGTTCGGCGTTTGCCAGGAGAAAATTGCCGTTCATAAGCTGGATATGAAGCTGGTTGATGTTGAATATACGTTCGACAAAAACAAAATTATTTTTTACTTTACTGCGGATGGACGTGTGGATTTCCGTGAACTGGTAAAAGATCTGGCTGCAATCTTTCGCACACGCATTGAACTTCGCCAGATAGGTGTGCGTGATGAAGCCAAGATGCTTGGCGGTATCGGCCCATGCGGGCGCATACTCTGTTGTTCCACCTTCCTTGGTGATTTCGAACCGGTTTCCATAAAGATGGCTAAGGATCAGAACTTATCACTAAATCCTGCAAAAATTTCCGGTTTATGCGGAAGGCTCATGTGCTGCTTGAAATATGAGAATGATAACTATGAGAGTGGCAAAGAAGTACTGCCGGATATCGGCCAGGAAGTGGTAACAGCTATGGGATACGGCCGGGTTGCCGGCGTAAATATCCTGGAGCGCAAAGTTCAGGTTGATTTGTATGAAGCCCAACGAATTCTTTCTTTTCCTCTGGAGGATATAAGCGTACTTGAAAAGGTGGAGTAGATATTGAGGTGGAGTTGTGGATAAGCAGAACATATTTCACCAGGTTTCTTCAATAGAAGAGCAGGTAGGAAACCTGTATCAAGAACTCGGACAAATTAAGAAACAAGTGATTGAGCTTCTGGAAGAGAATCAAAACCTCATAATCGAGAATCAACACCTTAGAGAGCGGCTGCAGCAGAGGGAGCAGCAAATAACAAAGCAGGGAAAACAGGAGAAAAACACTTCGAAAGGCAGCAGAAAGAAAAAGCCGGCTGTCGGGGAGGGCTACGATAATTTAGCTCGCCTTTATCAGGAAGGTTTTCACATATGCAATCTGCATTACGGAAGCCTGCGTACCGAAGGGGACTGTCTTTTCTGCCTGTCGTTTCTTAATAAACAATGAATCTCGGAGCGACCCGTTTAGGCGGGTCGCTTTTTTAGAAAGGAAATGGTAAGGTGAACAGCGTATGCCTTAATCCCGGGGAAAGAATGGATGATTTGCTCACTAAAAATATGAAAATTATCCAAAGCGATGAGGTTTTCTGTTTCTCCATGGATGCTGTGCTGCTTGCCCGGTTTGCGGGCATTCCTCCAAAAGGGCGAATTGTGGATTTGTGTACGGGAAATGGTGTGATTCCCCTTCTCTTAAGCACAAGAACTGCGGCGCATATTGATGCAGTCGAAATTCAGGACAGGTTGTATGATATGGCCAGCCGCAACATCAGACTAAACAAGCTGCACGAGCAAATTACCGTATACCATGGTGATGTAAAAGAAGCGGTATCTTTTCTGGGAAATGGGAAGTACGACTTTCTTACATGTAATCCGCCATACATGCCGGTAGTGGGCGGTGATAAAAATAAAAGCAGCCATGTTGCGATTGCCCGGCATGAAATCCTGCTAACGCTGGAGGAAATGATCCAGGTAAGCTGCAGGCTTGTACGGTCAGGCGGAAAGGTTGCATACGTACATAGAGCCGGCCGTCTGGCAGATATTATAAGCATTATGCGTGCATATCGGATCGAGCCAAAGCGGGTGAGGTTTGTCCACCCGCGCGCGGGGGCGGATGCTAATATGCTTTTAATTGAGGGCATTAGGGATGGCAAACCGGACATGAAGATTCTTCCGCCGCTCATTGTTTACGGGGAAGACGGGCAGTACTGTGAAGAGATATACTCCATTTACTATGGGAATAAGACGGAGGATTAATATGTTTATACAAAAAAGTTTTTCCCCTGTAATTGAGAGCGGAACGCTTTATCTGGTGGCTACTCCAATCGGAAATTTGGAAGATATGACAATGCGGGCGATTCGCACGCTCAAAGAAGCGGATATTATTGCTGCAGAGGACACAAGGCAGACCCGGAAACTGCTTACCTATTTCGAGATTGATACGCGTTTAATCAGCTACCATGAGCATAATAAGAATGCGAGCGGCCCCGAGATTATCCGCTTGTTAAAAGAAGGCAAACAGGTGGCACTAGTCAGCGATGCCGGCCTCCCGGCAATATCCGATCCGGGAGAAGATCTAGTTCGAATGGCAGTGGATGAGTGCATAACCATTGTACCGATTCCCGGCGCTAATGCAGGCCTTTCCGCCCTTATCGTATCGGGTATTCCAACAGACCGGTTCGCTTTTCGCGGTTTTCTTCCGCGTGACAATAAGCAGAGGCGGCAGGAATTAGAGCGGCTCAGCAAGTACCCGGAAACGCTTATCTTTTACGAATCGCCACACCGGGTAACTAAAACATTAAAAGAAATGGAAGAAGCATTTGGGAACAGGCAGGCTGCTCTTGGCCGGGAATTAACGAAAAGGTATGAGGAGTTTATTCGTGGCACCCTCGCCGAAGTCCGGCTGTTTCTGGAAGAGCAGCAAGAAGTGCGCGGGGAGTTCACAGTCATCGTCTCGGGAAACAGCGGGGAGTTGGCAGGTGATCAGCAATCGAGATGGTGGGATGAACTAACGGTTATCGATCATGTTGAGGCGTACCTCCAACAGGGCCTCGATACGAAGGCTGCTGTTAAATCCGCGGCAGATGACCGGGGTGTCCCCAAGCGGGAAGTTTACAACCAGTATCACAAAACCGGTGAGTAGGGCCATCGGAGACAGAACAAGTCGCAGCATGGAAAAAGCAGAAAGCCGAGAAAACAAAGGGAAGTGGCCTTTGTCTTCTCGGCTTTCTTATATACATAAGAGTAACGAAGTTTGTCGACTTTCGCCTGCGGCTTGCCGCAGCCAAGTAATGACTTCTTCTATTATATAGATGATAATGCGTGCTGCGGCACTGGCATGTGCTCAAGGCAGTCCCCGCATATAATTTTATTTTTATACGTTACCGTGTTCTCAACGCTGCCGCAGAAAATGCATGCCGGCTCATATTTTTTAAGCATAATTCGCTCGCCGTCCACGTAAATTTCCAGCGCGTCTTTTTCACCAATTCCTAACGTACGGCGCAATTCTATCGGGATTACAACCCGGCCTAATTCGTCTACTTTTCGTACGATTCCTGTGGATTTCATTGAAATAGTATCTCCTCTCATTATTCCTATTTAAGAAATTATCGCCATTAATTCGCCAAAATTCGACAAAAGATATTTATCACTATAATAACAGTGTTTCCAATTCTAGTCAACCCATTTACTACCATATGGTTAGGGACAAATGAAGGCGAAGGAGACACACAGGAAAGACCAGACCAATATTTACCGACGAACCCTTGAAAACACTGGTTTTTTATTGCAGTTTCCACTTTCGTTCAGCAGCCTGGCAACAGCTAGTGTAAATTTTGCACCCTTTAAATTGAAGCAAATATTTCCCTTAAATTCTGAAAGTTTACAGAGGAAATACCATGCCGATAAGGTAAATATAGGTTTATCACTCCAACCACTTGACGAGGATAGGGTGTTTCTGTATAGAATAAGAGTGAATCACCCTGCGGGTACATCTGATTCGAATTCAGCAATGAAGTTAATCGACGCAGTTGAATACGATATTAATGAAGTGGTAATATTAGCTAACATAATTTGCCGCAATGACGGGAAGAGTAATCTGTTTCTTTTTCTTCACAGAGAGCTGGAGTGGGTGGAAGCCGGCAGGAAAAAGCAGATGAATATGGCCCCTGAGCGATCGCTTTCGAGCTTGGCCCTAAGCCGAATAAGGAAGCGACGTGGCCCGCGTTAAGGGATTGAGCCTGCAGACCTAACTTGGGTGGCAGGGAATTTGGGTGGTACCACGAAGCTTTCGTCCCAGCAGGGATGAGGGCTTTTTTTGGTTGAATAAAAGTTTGAATCTAATGAAAAAGTGGAAAGAGAGGGTTTAACAAATGGCCAAACCAACTTTTTATATCACGACGCCGATTTATTATCCCAGTAACACGCTTCACATTGGAAATGCTTATACAACGATTGCTTGTGATGCACTTGCCAGATATAAAAGACTGCGTGGGTATGATGTTTACTATTTAACAGGTACGGACGAACATGGTCAGAAGCTGCAGCGCCGTGCCGCAGAAGAAGGCAAGAAGCCGTTGGAATTTATCAATCCGATTGTGGATTGGATTAAAGACCTGTGGGCACGCCTGGATATCTCCTATGACGACTTTATCCGGACAACGGAGCCGCGGCATATGGATGCCGTTCAGAAGATTTTTCAGAAGCTACTGGAGAACGGAGATATCTACTTAGGAGAGTATGAAGGATATTATTGTGTGCCGGACGAAGCCTTCTGGACCGAGCACCAGGCAAAAAAAGGCGATAAATATGTATGCCCGGACTGTGGACGGGAGGTATCGCTTGTTAAGGAAAAAAGCTACTTCTTCCGCATGTCGAAATACCAGGATCGCCTGATGAATTATATTCAGGAACATCCGGAATTTATCCAGCCGGAATCGCGCCGCAACGAAATGGTAAACAATTTCCTCAAGCCAGGGTTGGAAGATCTCTGTGTGTCCCGTACCACATTTGACTGGGGGATCAAACATCCAACTGACCCGGAACACGTCATTTACGTGTGGATCGATGCACTGGCTAATTACATTACAGCGCTTGGATACTTGCAAGAAGATGACTCTAAGTTTAGAAAATACTGGCCGGCAGATGTGCACATGATTGGCAAAGACATTCTGCGTTTTCATACGATATACTGGCCAATTATCCTGATGGCCTTAGATCTTCCGCTCCCGAAAAAAGTTTTTGGACATGGCTGGCTGCTCATGCCCGATGGAAAGATGTCTAAATCGAAGGGGAATGTTATCGACCCGAAATTCTTAATTGACCGTTATGGCTCCGACTCCATCCGCTATTTCCTGCTTCGTGAAATTGCCTTTGGCCAGGACGGCGTATTCACACCGGAAGCGTTCATTCAGCGGTTGAACTTCGACCTTGCCAATGATCTTGGCAACCTGGTAAGCCGCACTGTAGCCATGATTGAGAAATATTTTGACGGGGTCATTCCTTCTCCTTCTGATGAGGAACCGCTGGATAATGACCTTAAGGAATCTGCCCGAAAAGCTCTTGCGGGCCTCGAAGAGAACCTGGATGAGATGCGCTTCGGAAATGGGCTGGCACATCTGTGGGATTTTATCAGCCGGACCAATAAGTATATTGATGAGACAACCCCATGGGCACTTGCTAAAGACGAGGAAAAACGCGGCCGTCTGGGTACCGTGATGTATAATCTGGCAGAGAGCATTCGCATTATCTCCATTGCCCTGCAGCCGTTTGTGACAAAGACGCCTAAAAAAATCTGGGAGCAGTTGGGCATCCAGGAAGGCGAAGGTTTAACGGATTGGGAGTCTGCAAAAGTATGGGGTAAATTACCGGGCGGACTGAAGGTAAACCGGGGAGACGTTATTTTCCCGCGCCTCGATCTTGAAGAGGAAATTAAGGTGATCGATGAAACAACGGCGGCTGCCCGGAAACAGGCAGAGGAAAACAAGAAAAAACAGGAAGCATTAAGCGGACAGCAGCCTTCAGCAACGGACAAGCCGGAAAGCAAATTGGAAATAGGTATTGATGATTTCGCGAAAGTGGAACTCCGTGTAGCGCAGGTACTGGAAGCGGAAAAAATCCCGAAAGCGGATAAGCTGATGAAGCTGCAGCTGGATCTGGGCTATGAACAGCGCCAGGTCGTTTCGGGGATAGCTAAGTATTATACACCAGAGGAGCTTGTGGGTAAAAAAGTAATCTGTGTAACTAACCTTAAACCGGTGAAGCTGCGCGGGGAGCATTCGAATGGCATGATACTGGCCGCATCTGTGAATGATAAGCTGACGCTTGCAACCGTTCCTGACTCCATGCCTAACGGGGCCATTGTCAAATAAGAATAAAACGAGTAGACAGCATCGTCAAAGGAGGCATTAGCACGTGCTTTTTGATACACACGCCCATTTGAATGACGAGAAATTTGAGGAAGACCGGGAAGCGGTTATCGCGCGGGCCCGGGAAAATGGGGTTTCGTACATCTGCAACATCGGCTATAACAGAGAAACCATCGAGACATCGCTTGAACTGGCTCATAACTATGATTTTATTTACACGGCTATCGGCTGGCACCCGCAGGATGCAAAAACGCTGACAGACGCGGATCTTGAATGGATTGAGCAGTTGGCCAGAGATGAAGAAAAAGTAGTAGGAATTGGAGAAATCGGCTTGGACTATTATTGGGATACCTCCCCTAAGGATGTGCAGCAGGAGGTATTCCGCAAGCAGATTCGCCTGGCAAAAAAGCTTAACCTGCCCATCATCATTCATGATCGGGATGCCCATCAGGATTTACTGGACATCCTTCGTGAGGAAAAGGCTGAAGAAGTAGGCGGGATCATGCACTGCTTTTCAGGCAGTCCTGAGATGGCGGAGCAGTGCATGGCGATGAATTTTTACATCTCCCTCGGAGGACCTGTAACATTTAAAAACGCCAGGAAGCCTAAAGAAGTGGCGGAGAGGGTGCCGCTGGATCGGCTGCTTATCGAGACGGATTGCCCTTATTTAACACCGGAACCTTATCGTGGAAAGCGAAATGAGACCGGTTATGTCCGCTTTGTAGCCGAACAAATTGCTGCTTTAAAAAATATTTCGTTCGAAGAATTGGCTGAAATCACGACGAAAAACGCGAAAAAATTATTCCAAATTTAGACCTTATGTAAAATATATCCATACCAGCCACCTTAGTAATGACAAGGGTTGAGCGCCTAACCAGGACAATATTCCTATTGAAAAAACGAAAAAAGTGTCGAACAGTCTGTAAATTACTGGTTTGACAAAGTTTTGGGATATGTTCTACAATGGCACTCGACCACTAAGGAGGCAGATATGATTTTAAAAAACAGTTTAGTTCAGCTTGGTGTAAAGAGGCGCCCAAGGACGGTTCTGTACATAGCTGGTGCGATGATTGTTGCCGTGAGCCTTGGGTTCCTACTTAATGCTTTACAGAAAAAAGAGATAAAGTTTGTTTGCAATGGTGAGCAGATGGCTGTGGACACCAAAGCGGAAACACTGCAGGAGTTTTTAAAGGATCAGGGGATTCACCCGGATTCACATGATTTCATTCAACCCGGGTTGTCCACACCGCTACATAACGGGATGCAGGTTGTTTTTACACATAGAACACCCGTGACACTCACAGTAGCAGGCAGCAGACGATTGGCTTATACGCAAGGACAAACCATTCAGGAGGTGCTTAACGAGCAGAGAATTAAGTTAAACCCGCTTGATAAAGTTGAGCCGCCGCTCAACCAGGAAGTGAAAGATAATTCAGTTATTTTTGTTAGTCGGATTAGCCAAAAAATTGTACCAATGCAGAAAACAATAGCCTTCAATACAGAAGAAAAACAGGACGGCACGTTAGCCCGGGGACAGTCGAGAGTGATACAAGACGGACAGCCGGGCAAAGCCGTAGAGCGATATGAAGTAGTCTATACGAATGGAAAGCCAACCTCAAAAAAACTTCTTGATGCACGAGTGCTTGTACAGCCTAAAAGCAGAATCATGGCACTTGGTACAGCAAACATGGTAACGGCTTCACGCAGTGAGGTGTCAACCCGGCGTGCAGCAATGCTGGCGGGAGATGGCAGCGGCCTATCCTTCACCCCGCGCGAAGTGTTGGACATTACCATGACAGCTTATTCATCTGACCCTGCATCGAACGGTTATTCACCCAATGACCCGGGCCGGATGATTACAAAAACAGGAACAAAATTGACGGAAGGAAGAACCATAGCAGTAGACCCTAGTGTTGTTCCGCTTGGCTGGTGGGTTTATATTGAAGGGTATGGTTTTCGAAGGGCTGAGGACACCGGTGGCGCCATCCAGGGGGATCACATTGACCTGTTTTTCAATTCGGAACAGGATGCAAGCGACTTTGGCGTTCAGCGAAAAAAGGTGTATGTGATAGGCCCAAATAAACCAGAATAATGGTATGATATAACAGGGAAGGAAGCCTTCCCTGTTCTTTTTGGTTTATAAGGAGAGTAGGTTCTTGCAATGATTAAAGAAATTATCGTGGTAGAAGGCAAATCGGATACCGTGGCTATCAAACGGGCCGTTCAAGCCGATACAATAGAAACAGGCGGTTCAGCTATCTCTGGCCGCGTACTTGACCGAATCCGCCGGGCGCAGCAGACGCGGGGCGTTATTATTTTTACGGATCCTGATTTTCAGGGCGAGAGAATCCGCAAGATTGTCAGCCAGCACGTTCCGGGCTGTAAACACGCTTTTATTAAGCGGGATGAAGGCAGAGGGAAACGAAACCTTGGTGTGGAGTATGCCACGGATGAAGCAATCAGACGGGCTCTGGCTGAAGTCCGCACGGAAGCGGATGCGCCTGAAGAACAGATTACAATGGACGATTTAATTGAGGCAGGCTTAGTTGGTGGAGCCCAGGCCAGAGACAGGCGATTTCGGCTTGGAGAAAAGCTGGGAATCGGGTATGCAAATGCCAAACAGCTGCACAAAAGGCTGCTTATGCTGAAAGTATCCCGAGAGGAATTTGCTGCGTCTTTAGCCTGGCTTGAAGCACAGGAGGAAAACAAATGAACAACCGCGATATCGCGACGCCAACCAGAACGAGAGAAATTCTGAAAAAATACGGGTTTACCTTTAAGAAAAGCCTCGGACAGAATTTTCTGGTTGATCTTAATATCCTTGATAAGATCGTGCAGGCAGCCGAACTCACGCCTGAGAAGGGTGCGATCGAAATAGGGCCAGGGATCGGAGCGCTTACAGAGCGGCTGGCCCGTGAAGCGGGTAAAGTCGTTGCTATTGAGATTGACCAGCGTCTGTTGCCGATTCTCAAGGATACGCTTTCCCCGTATCCACACGCGGAAGTGGTTCATGGCGACGTTCTTGAAATGGACCTGGCCTCCTTAATACAGGACAAGTTTGATGGCCGCAGGGTAAGTGTCGTGGCAAACCTTCCGTATTATGTTACCAGTCCTATTCTAATGAAGCTTCTGGAAGAGCGCCTGCCGCTTGAGAACATTGTGGTGATGATTCAGAAGGAAGTGGCCGAGCGTCTAGCTGCTTCACCCGGCAGTAAAGCATACGGGGCGCTTACGGTGCTGGCACAGTTTTATGCTGAGTCAGATATTGTAACCGTTGTCCCGCACAGCGTTTTTATTCCCCAGCCAAACGTTGATTCAGCAGTGCTCCGGTTACGAATCCGGGAGAAACCGGCCGTGGACGTTGATAGTGAGGCCATGTTTTACCGGGTAGTCAAAGCCAGTTTTGGGCAGCGGCGGAAAACACTCTCTAACAACCTGATTAATAACTTGTTTGGCAAAGAGCGTAAAGAGGGCATGCTGTCCATTCTTGAACAAGTCGGGATTGATCCGGCCCGCCGCGGGGAGACACTCTCCATTAAGGAATTTGGCGAGCTCAGCAATCTGATTAGCCGCCATGGCGGCCTGTAAGCATATGAACCCCTTCTCCCGCCCGGGCATACACTGGCAGGGAGAGGGGGTTTTTATTGATGGTTCATTTTAAGGTAGGGGATGTTGTGGCCAGGAAGTCTTACGGGCAGGATATGCTATTTCAAATTATTGAGATGCATCCTGAGACAGGTTCCGCTTTTTTGCTGGGCTTTGAATATAGGCTGCTGGCCGACGCGCCGCTATCCGATCTGGTTAAACTGGATCCCCATGAGGTTGAGACACGCACGCAGAAATACAGGCAAAGGGCCCAGGAAGCGGTTCGGCTCATACAGCAGGATAGGAACAGGATGCGCGACCGCAGCGAATGGCGTCTGGTGAACCATTCGGAGGAGGTTGGCGGTTCATTTGATTGGCCTGGAAGGGTTCTGCACCTCGATGGGGACTCTACTTATCTCAAGAGATGTCTGCAGGTGTATGAGGAATTAAAGATACCGGTGGACGGTTATTATATGGCGGAGAAGGATATGCCGAACCGGGTCACCGAGCTGCTTCAGAAGCACCGGCCGGATATACTCGTAATAACAGGCCATGATGCCTTACAGGCGAAGCGGGGCCCGGCGAATAACCTGGATAGCTACCGCAATTCGCGCTACTTTATTCAGGCTGTGGAGAAGGCTAGACTATACGAGCCCGGCAAAGACAACCTCGTCATTTTTGCCGGTGCGTGCCAATCGTTTTTTGAAGCGATTCTTCTTTCTGGGGCTAATTTCGCCAGCTCACCGAAACGAATAAACATCCATACCCTTGATCCCGTGTACATAGCGGAGAAAATAGCGTACACTTCCATTCGACAATCTGTGAACATTTTTGACATGATTAAAAATACCATTACAGGGTTAGATGGGGTTGGTGGGCTTGAAACAAAGGGGTGTTTTCGCTTTGGCATTCCGAAACAGTGAAAAAGCAGGCAAATCGCGAGAAAACGGGCGGTCACATCTGTCCGTTTTTTGTTGAATTTTACAGATAAAAATTTATTGACAACTAATTGCTGTGGTTGCTATAATTTTATGTTCCGCTTGACATACTATAATATGAGTGGTATAGTTTAATACAGTGAGGTGGTCTGAATGGCGAGAAATACGTTAAGAGATATTAAACGTAGTTTAGATAGTCACCTTGGTGAACGGATTTTGCTCCGCGCTAATGGTGGCCGTCGCAAGACCGTGGAGAGGTCGGGTATCCTCGAAGAGACATATCCGTCTGTTTTTATTGTTAAGCTTGATGAGGACAAGCATACCTTTGAACGCGTGTCCTATAGCTATGCGGATATTTTAACCGAAACAGTTGAACTTACCATCTGCCGCAACGAAGAACACATACGCATTCCGCTCGAACAGTAGGATACAATATCCTGCTGTTTTTATTTGTGTCTAAGGCATACTAACGAAACGGGGTACAAAGGAGGATGCATCTATGTCAAGAAGAAGAGGCATCATGTCTGAAGAGTTTAAGTATGAGCTTGCAAAGGACCTGGGATTTTACGATACCTTGCAGAAGGAAGGTTGGGGAGGTATTACAACCCGTGATGCCGGGAATATGGTAAAGCGCGCCATTCAATTGGCGGAACAGGCTTTAGCGCAGCAAAATATGAGATAAACTCACACCCCGTAAGGCCAGGAGAGAAGCTCCTGGCCTTTTTCTTGCATACATTGCAGGGGCTTTGCTCTTAATGCTACAATGGTCAAAGCGGAAAAATGAATGGGAGAAAAAAGCAGGTGAAAAATGTGCGTTTAATGGTGAAAGCCCCGGCCAAAATTAATCTTACGCTTGATGTTTTGTACAAAAGGCCGGATGGTTACCATGAGGTTGAAATGGTGATGACCACCATTGATCTGGCGGATCGCCTGACGATTGAGCCGCTTGATGAAAATAAGATTGTACTGGATTGCTCTGTATGCTTCCTGCCGCTTGATGAGCGAAACCATGTATACCAGGCTGCCATGCTCCTAAAACAGCAGTTTAATATTGACAAGGGCGTGCGGATTTACATAGATAAGCAAATTCCGATAGCCGCTGGATTGGCTGGGGGAAGCAGCGATGCAGCGGCCACGATTCGGGGCTTGAATCAGCTGTGGAATTTAGGAATGAATATGCAGGAAATGGCTGATTTGGGCTCGCGGATAGGGTCGGACGTACCGTTTTGTGTTTACGGCGGAACAGCTTTAGCGAAGGGGAGAGGGGAGAGAATCGAACTTCTCTCTTCCCCTCCGCCTTGCTGGGTCATACTGGCCAAACCACCCATAGGCGTATCAACCGCCGAGGTATACGGGGCACTGAAGGCGGAGCAGTTCAAGGATACCGGCAAGTCCAAACAAATGATGGAAGCGATATACAGAAAGGATTTCCTGGCAGTGTGCGAATCGTTAAGCAACCACCTCGAATCGGTCACATTGGAACGGTACCCGGAAGTTCGTTTAATAAAGGAAAAAATGGCGCGATTTGGTGCAGATGGGGTCTTAATGTCCGGAAGCGGTCCAACGGTATTTGCCCTTACGGATAAAGAATCCAGGGCAAACCGAATTTATAACGGACTAAGAGGATTTTGTAAAGATGTATTCGCTGTGAGGGTGTTGGGAGGCAACAACTGGTAGCTCTTGCATAAATCCGTACAAAAGTGGTATATTACTTCATAATATTCGTCTTTTTCGTAAAAAAGAAAGTTTGGTCTTTCTTTTTCACATAAGTGCCACTAAGGCTGCCCGCCTGCGCCACATCTTGGTGTCAGCCAAGTGTTCTAATACGGAGGAAATAAAATGAAGAAACTGCGGAGAAGCGCCCGACTGGTTGATATGACTCAGCACCTGCTCGCTCGCCCCCATAAACTGATCCCTTTAACTTTTTTTGCCGATCAATATGGATCGGCTAAATCATCCATTAGCGAAGATTTATCGATTATAAAAGAGCTGTTTGAATTAGAAGGTATTGGCCTGCTGAAAACAGTAGCCGGGGCTGCCGGCGGTGTTAAATACATTCCGAAAGCCAGTCCGGAAGAAGCTGAACGTACCATGAAAGATCTATGCGGGATGCTGCAGTCCCCAAACCGGCTTTTACCGGGCGGTTACCTCTATATGGCTGATCTGCTCGGTAATCCGGAAGCCCTGGGGAAGATCGGTAGAATCTTTGCCTCCGCTTTCGCGGAATCAGGTGCGGATATCGTCATGACTGTAGAGTCTAAAGGCATTCCGCTTGCCTATGCGGCCGCCCAGTACCTGAACATTCCCGTGGTGATTGTTCGCCGTTACAGCAAGGTCACAGAAGGTTCGGTGGTAAGCATTAATTACGTTTCTGGATCAAGCAAACGAATTCAGACCATGTCACTGGCCCGAAGGAGCATGCCGGAACACTCAAAAGTTCTTATTATTGATGACTTTATGAAAGCAGGCGGAACGGTTAGGGGCATGATTGATCTTCTGGAAGAATTTAAGGCTGAGGTCGCCGGGATCGGCATTTTTATGGAGACGGCGAATGTACCTGAGCTTCTTGTAGATGACTATGTTTCCCTGCTAAGCATGACAGAAGTGGATACCAGAGACAAAGAAGTCCGCCTGGAGCTGGGCAATTATTTCACTAAATAGAAAGTACATAAGGAGGATGCGAAAATGGAAACGATCTCAACAAAACACGCGCCAGCAGCGATTGGCCCTTATTCTCAGGCAATAAAAATCGGCGACCTGCTCTTTACTTCCGGCCAAATTCCGCTTACGGCAGAAGGCGATTTGGTTGCGGATGATGTGAGAGCAGCGACTCACCAGGTGTTCGCTAATTTAAAAGCCGTTCTGGCCGCGGCAGGAACCAGCTTGGATAAGGTGGTCAAAGCCACGGTGTTCGTAAAGGATATGAATGACTTTTCGGCTATAAACGACATTTACGGAGAGTACTTTAAGGATCACCGCCCTGCCCGTTCTCTGGTGCAGGTTGCCCAATTGCCTAAAGACGCCCTTCTTGAAATCGAAGTGATTGCTGCATTATAGTATAAGCGGTGCTATTGCTCCTAAACCGCTGTTTATATGGCATTTGTGTGAAACCGAAAACGTATTTTTAAAAAAAGTGGAAATTTTTTATCCCTTTAGGAGGAATTCACTACCCTTTGGAGAATTACACTTATCAAGCTCTTGATAACTGGAAAAAGGTGGTGTGCAGACATGGAAGTGACCGACGTAAGACTCCGCCGAGTTAACACGGATGGGCGTATGAAAGCGATTTGTTCCATTACCATTGACAACGAATTTGTGGTTCACGACATCCGGGTTATTGATGGCAACAATGGTATGTTTGTGGCAATGCCAAGCAAGCGTACACCCGAAGGAGAATTTCGCGATATCGCGCATCCAATTTCTTCGACTACTCGCGAGAAGATTCAAGCCGCAGTGCTGGCTGAGTACGAACGGGTAGGAGAAACCTCAGAGGGAGAATTAGTAGAAGAGGGAGCGTAACGGTTGTGCAAGGGGGCCTAATATTTAGAGGTCCCTTTTTTCTTTGCACCTTGAAATCAACCCTTAATTAAGATATAGTCAGTGTGGAAACTTATCGTCATGATAAATGGAGGTCGCCATGTCAGAAAAATTTGCGATTGTCCTGGCTGCCGGCCAGGGAACCCGGATGAAGTCCAAACTCTACAAAGTATTACACCCGGTTTGCGGGAAGCCTATGGTACAGCATGTTGTTGATAACCTGGTAGAACTGCAGGCCGATGAGATCGTTGTCATCGTAGGTCATGGAGCCGATAAGGTGAAGCAGCAGCTGGGTGACCAAATCGAGTACGCCATGCAGGAACAGCAACTCGGTACTGCACATGCCGTTATGCAAGCGGATTCGATTCTAGGTGAAAAGCGGGGGACAACGCTTGTAGTCTCCGGAGATGAACCGTTAATCAGTTCTGATACGCTGGCCGCTCTTATCCGAACACACGAACAGAGCCATGCTGCAGCTACAATTTTAACCCGCGTCATGGAAGATCCCACCGGGTATGGACGGGTTATTCGTGCAGACAACGGCGAAGTCGCCCGTATTGTAGAGCAGAAAGATGCAACAGAGGATGAGCGGAAGGTACGTGAAATCAACACGGGAACCTATTGTTTTGATAATGAAAAGTTATTCGCCGCACTAAAGCTAGTTGGCAATGACAATGCGCAGGGTGAGTACTATCTGCCTGATGTGGTTGAGATCCTCGGCAGACAAGGGGAGCGCATTGAGGGTTTTATAACAGAAGAAATCACGGTAGGCGTTAATGACCGGGTGGCGCTGGCTAAGGCAGAAGCATTAATGCGGGAACGCATCCTTACCCGCCACATGCGTCAAGGTGTAACCATCATTGACCCGTCCTCCACCTATATAGAGACAGAAGTAGAAATCGGCCGTGACACGGTCCTTTATCCCGGTACGATCATTGGATCAGGAACCGTTATTGGCGAAGACTGCGTGATTGGGCCGCACACACAGCTTATGAACTGCCGGGTAGGCAATGGCGTTGAAATTAAACAATCTGTCTTGATGAACAGCCAGATTGATGATGAAGCAACGGTTGGACCTTTTGCCTATATACGCCCTAATTCCCATATCGGGGAATCCGTTAAAATTGGTGATTTCGTGGAGATCAAGAATACATCTCTGGGAAAAGGAAGCAAAGTTTCCCATCTTACCTATCTCGGCGATGCAGAAGTCGGCAGCGGGGTGAACGTGGGATGCGGCACTGTAACTGTAAATTACGACGGTGTAAATAAACATAAAACGATTATTAAAGACAATTCGTTTATCGGGTGCAATGCGAACCTGGTTGCCCCTGTAACGGTTGGTGAAGGCGCGTATATTGCAGCCGGTTCAACGATTACAAGGGATGTCCCGGATGAGGCGCTTGCAATAGCCCGCGAACGCCAGACAAATAAAGAAGATTACGCGAAGAAACTTACAAAAAAGAAATAACTTTTGTGGAGGTCATAGAGTAGCATGGCGAATTATCGCGATCCGAAGTTGAAAGTATTTACGTGTAATGCCAATCCGGCACTGGCCAAAGAAATTGTGGACCATATTGGGCTGCCAATGGGGAATGCTCAGGTCGTTCATTTTAGTGACGGCGAAGTTCAGATTAAACTGAACGAAAGCGTACGTGGTGCGGATGTGTTCGTTATTCAATCTACAAGTGCACCGGTCAATGAACATCTAATGGAATTGCTCGTTATGGTGGATGCGCTCAAACGAGCATCGGCCAAAAGCATAAATGTCGTCATTCCTTACTACGGTTATGCCCGCCAGGATCGCAAAGCCAGGGCCCGGGATCCGATTACAGCCAAGCTGGTAGCAAATCTAATCGAAACAGCCGGCGCCCACCGAGTCATTACGATGGATCTTCATGCTACTCAAATTCAGGGCTTTTTTGATATTCCTGTCGACCATCTACTTGGCGTTCCTATACTCGGAAAGTATTTTCTGGAAAAAAGCCTGGAAGATATCGTTGTGGTATCACCTGATCACGGCGGCGTTACGAGAGCACGCAAACTTGCGGAACGCCTAGAAGCCCCGATCGCTATTATTGACAAACGCCGACCGGAACCGAATGTGGCCGAAGTTATGAATATTGTAGGCAACATTGAGAACCGGACGGCCATTATTATTGATGATATGATTGACACGGCAGGAACAGTAACGCTGGCTGCCAATGCACTGGTTGAGTCCGGGGCAAAAGCTGTATATGCATGCTGTACACATCCGGTATTATCGGGACCAGCCATTGAACGCATTCAGAATTCCTGCATCAAGGAATTAGTCGTAACGAATTCGATTCCACTGGGACCGGAAAAGCATATTGAAAAGATTAAAATTCTATCGGTTGCACCTATTATTGGCGAAGCCATCATTCGTGTTCATGAAGAGCTGTCTGTAAGCAAACTTTTTGATTAAAAATAGGATTTGCCCTCTTCTGTTTGGGGTACAGTAAATAATGACCATGTACCGTACAGGAGGATGACACCAAATGGCAATGGAATTAAAAGCAGAAAGAAGACATGAGACGCAGCGCTCTGCAACGAATAAACTGAGAAAAGCGGGAAAAATCCCTGCTGTACTGTATGGAAGCGATATACAAAGCCAGCCTCTAGCTGTAACTGAGAAAGATTTGATTCAAGTCGTACGCCAGCAGGGTATTAACCATATCATTTCGTTAAATGTTAATGGCAATTCTTATAATGTGCTCATTAAAGAGGTTCAACAGGAACCATTAAAAGGGCAGATTCTCCACCTTGATTTCAATCAAGTCAATATGAACGAGGAAATCGAAACCATGGTTCATATTGTGGTTCAAGGTGAAGCAGCGGGGGTTAAAGCCGGCGGTGTGTTGCAGCAGACACTCAGGGAGCTTAGCATTGCATGCCTGCCAGGTGCGATTCCGGATGCGATAACCGTGTCGGTGGATAATCTGGCAATTGGGGACTCTATTGTTGTGCAGGATCTTTCTATTCCTTCAGGTGTGACGGTTAACCACGAACCGGAGGAAATGGTGCTCAGTGTGGTACCTGCAGATACAACACCCGTACCTGAGGACTCGGAAGAGATGGAAGATGCCAAGCAGGATGAAAGTAAAGATACGAATGCCGAAGATAATCAGTAAACAGCGGCAATGTAAGTAACGCCGAACAAGGACAATAAGTTGGCTGAAAACAAAAAGGCGTAACCGGGAAGGTTGCGCCTTTTTTCGGTGGATAGGAAAGAGAGTGTGTAACGATGAAAGTTATCGTGGGGTTGGGAAATCCGGGAAGAGAATATGAAAAGACAAAACATAATGTAGGCTTCTGGGCAATTGATCAGTTGGCTCGTAATTGGAATATCTCCTTAAACGAAGGCAAGTTTAAAGGGCTGCTGGGAGAGGGCCGGGTTGGATCGGAGAAGGTGATTCTCGTAAAACCGCTCACTTACATGAACCTTTCGGGGGAATGTGTAGGGCCGCTCCTCCACTTCTACAAAGTGAATCCAGAGGAGGATCTGCTGGTTATCTTTGACGATATGGATATTCCCTGCGGCAAGATCAGGCTTCGCACAAAGGGCAGTTCTGGAGGGCACAATGGGATGAAGTCCTTGATCTCACATCTGGGTACTGAAGAATTTAAACGGGTAAAGATTGGGATTGACCGGCCGCAGCCAGGCCGCAAGGTAGTCGATCACGTACTGTCATCCTTTACCCCTGACGATTTGCCAGTAGTAGAAGATGCCGTGAAACGGGCAGCGGAAGCGGCAAAGGCCTGGACCGAAATTTCCTTTCTGCGGGTTATGAATCAATTTAATCAATAGTATTGAGAAAAGTCCTTCTGGAGATACTGTTAAGCATAACGAAGTTCCAGGAGGCATAAAATTTATGACAATCAAATACATCTGCCCCCATTGCAGATCGCAGTTTGCCATGCTCGATCATCCGTTTGCAACGGAAGCTAGCCTTGGATTCTATTCCTTGACCCCTGAGGAACGGACTCATATAATTAGCTATGAAACAAATGGGGACATCACAGCCCGTATTGCCTGTGAATATTGTAGTGAAGCGCTGAATCGGCATCCTGAATTAGCGCACCCTTTACAATAAATGACGAAATGGAATCATACGATGCCTTGGCTTATGTGCTAAGGCTTATTTTTCATTTGTGAAGTGGAACAGAGAGGAGGAGTCGGAGTGCAGGGATTACTAGAGAGATTTTTCGCGGACGATGAATTTCAGGCGATTGTAAGCGGCTACCGCGAAGGCTTGCGCGAGCAACTCGCGTCTGGATTAAGCGGTTCGGCCCGCCAGCTTTTTCTCGCTGCGGTTTATCAAAAAATTGACCGTTCTATTGTAATCGTTACCCATAACATGTATCAAGCGCAGAAGATTTACGATGATATGAATCAGCTTATCCCGTCCGACAGGCTGTGGCTATATCCGGCTAACGAACTGGTGCTTTCCGAAGTATCGGTTGCAAGCCCTGAAACACTAAGCCAGCGAATTGAGGTAATGAACGAGCTAGCCAAGGGCAGGCGTGGTGTACTCATTATTCCATATGCCGGAATTCGGCGTCCGGTTGTACCTGTCGAGCAGTGGAAAGAAGCGCAAATTAAGCTGGCCGTTGAAGAGGAAATTGATCTGGAGCTTTTTCTGGAGAAGATGGTTGCGCTTGGATACGAACGGGTAGAGATGGTGGAAGCGCGGGGGGAGTTGAGCGTCCGCGGCGGAATTATTGATATTTTTCCTGTTTATATGAATCACCCGGTACGAATTGAATTGTTTGATGTGGAGATTTCCTCTATCAGAACGTTCGATATTAGCAACCAGCGTTCAGTTGAGAAGATGAGTGAAATTATAATAGGACCGGCCCGCGAGTTTTTCGGGGGAAGGGAAATATTTATAAAAGCTTCCGAACGGCTCGAACAGGTAATGGGCGAATCCCTCAAAAAAATCCGGGATGCCCAGGTTAAGGAACAAATTGTTGAAAAGGTTGGCGCAGAGATAGAAAAGCTAAAGTCTGGAACAAGCTTCCCTGGCCTTTATAAATACAGCTCTTTGCTCTATCCTGAGCAGCATAGTTTGCTAGATTATATGGGGACAGCACCGCTTTTGGTTGTGGATGAGCCTTCTCGCATTATGGAGGCGGCTGCCCAAATCGATAAGGATGAGAATGAGTGGAAAATAGCCCTTATTGAGGAGGGTGAGTTTGTGCCGGATGTTCAAATTTCTTATCCGCTCGACTCCATCATTGCACCGAAAAAGCGGCCGATTTTGCACATCTCCTTATTCCTGCGCCAAGTACACAAAACAAATCCGCAAAATATCGTAAACTTCAACTGTAAAACGATGCAGAATTTCCATGGCCAGATGAACGTGCTGAAAGCCGAACTGGAACGATGGAAGAAGTATCGTTACACGGTTATGTTCTGCGCTGCGGATGAAGAGCGGGCGCGCAGGCTGGAGCGAGTTTTTCAAGATTATCAGATCGAGGCCGATATTGTTTTAAATAATGAAGAAGCCATTAAGAGCGGCAGGCCTGTCATAACACTCGGGAACCTGCAGACCGGTTTTGAGCTGCCGATTCAGCATCTCGTCGTCGTAACAGAGAGCGAAGTTTTCACCAAAAAACAACGGAAAGCATCTAAACTGCGCACCAATTTAAGCAATGCAGAACGGATTAAAAGTTATACGGAGCTTGCGGTTGGGGATTTCGTTGTTCATGTGAACCACGGAATAGGAAAATATCTTGGGATTGAAACCCTTGATATTAATGGTATTCATAAAGACTATCTTCATATTAAATATGCAGGCAACGACAAGCTGTATGTGCCAATTGAGCAGATCGATCAGGTGCAGAAATATGTCGGCAGTGAGGAAAAGGAACCAAAAATTTACAAGCTGGGCGGAAGCGATTGGAAGAAGGTAAAAAGCCGCGTCCGGGCATCCGTACAGGACATCGCACAGGATTTAATTAAGCTGTATGCCGCGCGCCAGGAGGCGAAGGGCTATGCCTTTAACCGGGACTCTGATGAAATGCGGGAATTTGAAGCGATGTTTCCTTATGAAGAAACAGAGGATCAGCTGCGGGCCATTAGCGAAATCAAAGCAGACATGGAAATTCCGCGTCCTATGGATCGCCTGCTCTGCGGAGATGTGGGCTACGGCAAGACAGAAGTTGCCATCCGCGCTGCCTTTAAAGCCGCCATGGACGGGAAGCAGGTTGCCGTGCTTGTGCCCACCACGATTTTGGCACAGCAGCACTATGAAACATTTAGAGAACGTTTTTCCGATTATCCGGTAAATATTGCAGTAATCAGCCGCTTTCGCTCGAAGAAGGAGCAGACCCAGACGATAAAAGGAATCAAAGCAGGAACCGTGGATATTGTCATTGGTACCCACCGCCTGCTTTCCAAGGATGTGGTTTTTCGGGATCTTGGGTTGTTAATTGTCGATGAGGAACAGCGTTTTGGCGTAACACATAAGGAAAAGTTAAAGAGGCTCAAAACAAATGTGGATGTTCTCACCTTAACAGCCACACCAATTCCAAGGACTCTGCATATGTCTATGCTGGGGGTGCGTGACCTGTCTGTTATTGAGACCCCGCCGGAAAACCGGTTCCCGGTGCAAACGTATGTGATGGAGTACAGCGGTGCACTTGTGCGGGAGGCCATCGAGCGCGAAATGGCCCGTGGGGGGCAGGTTTATTTTCTATACAATCAGGTGCAAGGCATTGAAAAAATGGCCGACCAAATCCGCATGCTTGTTCCGGAAGCGAAGGTAGTTATCGCACATGGGCAGATGAGCGAAACGGAACTGGAATCCGTTATGCTCAGCTTTCTTGAAGGGGAGTCCGACGTGCTGGTGAGTACCACCATCATTGAAACGGGTGTGGATATCCCGAATGTAAATACGCTTATCGTTACAAATGCCGACCGGATGGGTCTTTCTCAGTTGTATCAGCTGCGCGGCCGTGTCGGACGATCCAATAGAATTGCTTATGCTTATTTCACGTACCAGCGTGACAAGGTACTTACGGAGGTTGCGGAGAAAAGGCTCCAGTCTATCAAAGAGTTTACTGAACTGGGATCAGGGTTTAAAATCGCCATGCGGGACTTATCCATCCGCGGAGCCGGCAATTTGCTTGGTGCTGAGCAGCACGGTTTCATTGCCTCTGTCGGCTTTGACTTATACAGTGAAATGTTGAGAGAAGCCATCGAAGAATTAAAAGGCGAACCAAAGAAGCAAGAAGAGATACAGCCTGAGATCTCTCTTACAATCGATGCATTCATTCCTTCTGACTATGTCCAGGATGGCAAGCAGAAAATTGAAATGTATAAGAAATTTGCCGCTGTAAGTACGCAGGCGGAGATCCAGGAGCTGCGAGAAGAAATGCAGGATCGTTTCGGACCGCTCCCGGAAAGCGTGGAAAATCTACTGTATGTTGCCCGTCTCCGTGCGTATGCGATTCGCAATAGAATTGTGGAGATTTCGCAGAAAGACCAGGACATTAAAATACTGTTCCACGAAGACCGGACGTCTGCGGTGGACTGGAGCCGGATTTTCGATTTGACATCGAAGTTCCAGCGCAGAATCAGTGTTTCCAAAACTGGACAGCAGGTAGCCATAACTGTTAAAGTTAAGGGATTGAAACCTGAAGAAGCTATCCTTCTTATGGAAGATTTTCTTCAGGAGTTTGAACAGTTGAATAAGGACAAGGAAAGAGAGGAACCATCCAATGTTGCGAAATAAGCGAATCTGGTCCTTTATGTTAATATTGGGCCTTGTCGCCGCCCTGGTCGCTGGCTGCGGCGGTACACCACAGAAACAGGAAAACATCGTAGCCAAATATGACGGGGGACAGATTACTGAGACTCAATATAAAAGTTTTATCAACGCTTTAAAAGCGGTATTTCGTGATCCTACGCTTGCCCAGGAAATTGATGCCGGCAAGAAAGATACCCTTCAATTTGTCCTTAATTATCAGGTAATGAGCAATTACGTTGCCGCAAAGGTTCCGGAGACATCTGAAATTAAGCAGCAGGCTGACAAGAACTTCAATCAGTTCAAGACGCTTACCCAGCAGTCTCTGAAAACGCAGGACCTGAAGAATTATTATGCTTCTAAGAATGTGACCGAACAGCAGTTAAAGGACTTCTTCCTCCAGCAGTCGAAGGTACAACAGTACTTCTCTAAAGACATCACAGATGCTGATATGAGGAAAAAATATGAAGAAATTAAGGCTTCTGGCCAGCTCACAACAGCTGACGTACGCCACATTCTAATTGATGATACGAAGGGCCGTTCAAAGGCAGATGCGAAGAAGAAGGCCGACGATCTTCTGAAGGAACTTCGATCCGGCGCTGATTTTGCCGCGCTGGCTAAGCAGAACTCAGACGATCCGGGAAGCAAGGCGAATGGCGGACTGTACAAGGATATGCAAATTGCCAGCACAGTTCCGCAGTTTAAGCAGGCAGTTATGACCCTTCCGCTTAATAAGATTAGCGACCCGGTAGAAACCGAATATGGCTATCACATTATTCGCGTGGAAAAACGGACCGTTCAGCCGTATGACCAGGTGAAGCAGCAAATTAAAATGTATATGGCTCAGGACAAGCAGTCGCAATTCCTGGATAAGAATGTCAAAACCCTTATTAAGCAATCGAATATTCCTGCATCCATGATCAAAGCCCAACCAGCGCAACCTGCCCAGCCAGCACCTGGACAGGCACCTGCACCTTCTCCAAGCAGCCAGGCTCCATCTGGCAGCCAGCCGGCTCCTGCACAGCAGCCGGCAAAAAAATAATTGTACCTAAGAGCTGCTTCCTCCAGTAGGAACAGCTCTTTCTTGTGGTAGGAATAATGTATATCATGATGGTGAATATTCTCCGTGTTGGGGATAAATACTACAAACAAGTTAGTTGCAGTCATGAGATTACTCCAAAGAAAGCGAGGCAACAAGATGAAAGCAACTGGAATTGTTCGCCGTATCGATGACCTGGGGCGTGTGGTTATTCCTAAGGAAATCCGACGCACCCTGAGGATTCGAGAAGGTGACCCATTGGAAATCTTTGTGGATCGAGATGGAGAAGTCATTTTGAAGAAATATTCTCCAATTGGGGAGCTAGGCGATTTCGCCAAGGAATATGCCGAATCCCTGTATGAAAACCTTAATCATATTATCTTAATTAGTGATCGTGATTCCATTATCGCTGTTTCCGGTGCATCCAAGAAGGACTACATGGATAAATCGGTCGGCCAAGTTGTGGAGAACTGCATGGAAGAAAGAAAACCGGTGCTGGAATCCAATGCCGGAAATTATGAAGTCATAAGAGACCATGATGAGCAGTTTTCTTCCTATGTTGTTGCACCGATTATTGCGGGCGGGGATCCAATTGGCTCCGTCATCCTGCTGAACCGAAATGATCAGTCCATGGGAGAACTTGAGCTTAAGATGGCAGAGACAGCTGCCGGCTTCCTGGCTAAACAGATGGAGCAGTAATATAAAAGCTTTCCGCAGGGTCTCTGTCGGGAAGCTTTTTTTCATGGAGAGGGTTCTTTTTATGTTATAATTTCGATAGTTTTAAGGAGAGGGGGGAATAGTGTGTCCAAAGAACAGGGTGCATCTTTTGTTAAGGGGGCCGCAATACTTGCCGCTGGAGCACTTCTATCGAAAATGTTAGGGGTTGTCTATCGCATCCCTTATCAAAATATTACAGGAGATTTAGGGTATTATGTATACACGCAGGTTTACCCGTTGTATAGCGCCCTGCTCATTCTTGCGACAGCTGGGTTCCCTATCGCTATATCCAAAATGGTGGCGGAAAAACTCGCGGTAGGTGATGCCAACGGCGCCCGCCGCATCTTTGTTGTGGCTGCTGTGCTACTCAGTATAACCGGGGTGTTCTTTTTTATTTTATTGTGGATCGGTGCACCTGTTATTGCAGCGTGGATGCGGGATTCCAGGCTGACGATGCCAATCCGGAGCGTGTCCTTTGCATTATTGCTGGTACCGATAATGGCAGCGATGCGCGGCTATTTTCAAGGACACCATAATATGATGCCCACAGCCGTGTCCCAGATCTTTGAACAGCTTGTTAGGGTTATGACCATTATTATTCTGGCATACTATTTTATGAAAACGACCGGGGATGTGTATCTTGCCGGATCCGGCGCTGTTTTTGGAGCTGTCACGGGAGCATTGGTTTCCTTCTGCATCATGTTGCTGTATCTTAGACGCAACCGGCGCATTGAGCACGAGACCATGAAAAGTAAGACGGATGACAACCGTTCATATGCAAAAGAAAGTACCGGAAGTATTATCCGGCAAATTGTTTATTATGCCATTCCGATCTGTATGGGCTCACTTGTCCTGCCGCTTATGCAGTTATCTGATTCTTTCACTGTTGTGAATATGCTTCTGTACGGAGGGTTCAGCCAGCAGGATGCTTACAACCTGAAGGGCATATTTGATCGCGGGCAGCCGCTTGTACAATTTGGTGCCTTTTTCGCAACCGCACTCTCGCTTTCGATTGTACCTGCTATTGCGGAAGCACGGGCGCGCGGCCAGCACCGACTCATCGCCTCACGTTCTGAACTGGCCCTTCGACTGACTTTTCTTATTGGACTGCCTTGTTCCGTAGGGCTGGCAGTGGTAGCGGGACCTGTTAACATTATGCTCTATAAAAACGAAAGCGGCACATCAACGCTTATTGTGCTGGCTTTCACAACCATTTTTTCCACTTTAGGCATTACATCATCCGGCATTCTGCAAGGTATGGGACGAATTCTTCTTCCTGTGCGCAATCTTGCGCTTGGGGCTTTGTTGAAGATTATTTTAAATTTGGTACTTATACCTTTCTGGGGGATTTCTGGAGCGGCCTTCTCTACCGTAACCGCTTTTGCTGTATCTGCTCTCTTAAATTTGTACGCGATATTCGCTTATACCGGCATGCGGTTTAGTGCGAAACGCTTTTTTGTGAAGCCAATTTTAGCAGTAGCGATGATGGGGCTGGCTGCCTTCGTTGCGATGCGGGCATCTGAACAGGTTCTCGTAGATTGGATACATTCCGAACGCCTCTATTATTCAGCTGTCAGTGTAGCAGCTGTTACTGCAGGGGTCGCCATGTATGGAATTGCTCTGTTTGTTTCCGGCACAGTAAGCCGAACCGATCTTGAAGGTACTTCAGCTGGCAGAAAGCTGATCCCTTTCTTAACACGACTGCGTCTGTTGCACGATTAATCTTGAAAGGGGATTTTCCGTTTGCATAAAATTACGGTAATGGGATTGGGAGCTGGCAGCCTTGAAGGCCTACCGCTCGGTTTATATAAGACGTTAAAAAATGCGCAGCACTTGTACATGCGCACTGATCATCATCCTGCTGCAGCTGAGCTCGCGGCTGAAGGGGTCGCTTATAAAAGTTTTGACGAAGTATATGAAGCCCACGATCAGTTTCCGGACGTATATGAAGACATTGCAGCAAGGCTTCTACAACTGGCATCCGAGCATGAAGAAATTGTCTATGCGGTGCCAGGGCACCCGCTTGTTGCGGAGCAAACGGTGCAGCTTTTGCTGCAGAGAGCTCCGCAATTAGGAATCGTCGTGGATATTAAAGGCGGACAAAGCTTTCTGGATCCAATTTTTACTGCGCTGTATATGGATCCTGCAGATGGATTCGCGCTGCTCGATGCGACAAGCCTGCGTGCGGAGCAGCTTCAGCCAGGCATACATACGCTTATCTGTCAGGTTTATGACCGGTTTGTCGCTTCTGATGTGAAGCTTACGCTGATGGAAGTGTACCCGGATGAGTACCCTGTGACCATTGTTAATGCCGCAGGAGTGGCGGGGGAAGAGAAAATCCATTCCATTCCACTATACCAATTGGACCGTTATGATGAATTCACGAATCTGACTACCCTTTTTGTACCGCAAACGATGCAAGATAACGTTATAAATCGACAATTTTGGCGTTTAAAAGAGATCATTCGAATCCTTCGCAGTCCAGAAGGATGCCCCTGGGATCGTGAGCAGACCCACCAATCTATCCGAAAAAACCTTATTGAGGAGACCTATGAGGTGCTTGAGACCATAGATGATGAGGACCCGGACGCTATGTGCGAGGAAATGGGTGATCTGCTTCTTCAAATCATGCTTCACGCGGAAATGGCCGAGGAAGATGGCTATTTCTCCGTGTATGATGTCGTCCAGACATTAAATGAGAAATTAATCAGAAGGCATCCACATGTATTTGGAGAGCGGAAAGCGGAGTCTGCGGAGGAAGCGCTGCTTAACTGGCAGGATATCAAGCGCGAGGAAAAGAAGGCAAAGGGAGTGGACAGGGAATTTTCCTCTGTATTGGACAGCGTTCCCCGGGATTTGCCCTCTATCTCCCGCGCCTATAAATTTCAGAAGAAAGCAGCTGAGTTCGGATTTGACTGGGAAACGATTACGGACTTGTATGATAAGGTAAAGGAAGAGTGGGAAGAACTGCGGGAAGCACAGACAGATGAACACCGCAAGGAAGAACTTGGTGATTTGCTGTTTGTCATTATCAACCTCGCCCGTTTTATGAGAATTGACCCGGAGGAAGCCCTTGCTTTAACAAACCGCAAGTTTAAATTTCGCTTTTCTTATATTGAACGCAAGCTGCATGAGGCGGGAAAGACCTCCAAGGATGCAACGCTTGATGAGATGGATGCCTGGTGGGAAGAAGCTAAGCAACTGCAAAAGGAAAACGAATAGGAAAAGGAGGAGAAGATATGCGGTTGGATAAATTTCTTAAAGTGTCCCGGCTGATTAAACGGCGCACGCTGGCCAAGGAGGTATGTGACCAGGGACGCGTCAGCATTAACGGCATTACCGCGAAATCGAGCTCAACAGTAAAAGTAGGGGACGAACTTGCTGTACGGTACGGCAATAAGCTAGTAACCGCACGGGTAGAGAAACTGCTCGATACCTCAAAAAAAGACGAGGCGGCGACGCTATATACGATCATAAAAGAAGAGTTCCTCGCCCGGGAAAAGGCAAGCGAGCCGGATGCAACCATCTGGTAAGCTGGGTAAGGCGGACAGGCTGTGTAACCTGTCCGCCTTTTTTGTTCTAAATAAGAGTTGTCCGCCATAACATGGTACAAAAAAGGAGGATGTGCCATGATGGAGACGGGGCCGAAGAAGACCATTCGTCATGATGTGGTCATGATTAACCGGAAAAAGCTAGACATAACCGGTGTCCTCAAAGTGGAAAGTTTTGACCACGAGGAATTCCTGCTACAGACGGAAGGCGGTTTTCTAACGATAAAAGGGAAGAACCTGCACATGAAAAACCTCAGCCTGGAAGACGGACAGGTGTCCATTGAAGGTATGGTATTCGGAATGGAATACATCGATGAATCCTATCAGGGGGAGAGGGCTAAAGGGTTATTTGGCCGGATATTTAGGTGACCATCACAAGTCAGGCCTTAACGCTGCTTTCAATGGCGTTTTGCGGCATGGGAATCGGTATGCTGTTCGATACTTACCGTACACTGGAGAGAAAAAGCGGACTTTCCGGGTGGGTAATCTGGCTGTGCGACTTTCTTTTCTGGGTAAGCTGTATATTTCTTGTGTTTGGCACGCTCCTCCGGGTAAACGAAGGCATCGTCCGTATTTATGTGTTTCTCGGTATAGCCATTGGGGCGATATCGTATCTGTTGTTCCTGCAGCCTGCTTATTTATATCTGCTGGGTAAAATGATTGCACTTATTGTATGGCTGTACGGAAGGCTCCTGATGATGCTGAAGTATTTGGTGTTGGTTCCTCTGGTATCCCTTTACCGGCTGGTTGTATCCATCCTGCTGTTTACCGCTAAACTGCTGCTCAAAATAGCGGGTTGGCTTTTCCGCCCGTTTCGCTGGCTCGGCCTTATGCTCTGGAAGCGGCTGGGGCAGCCGGGGAAAAAGCAGTGGTTACAGGTTACCCGCTTATGGGCGCGAGCGAAGAATGCCTTGACGAACTGGGTAAAACGTAAGAGAATGTGAGTAAACTAACGTACAACAGTGAAGGGTGTTTGATGCTATGCAGGTGTCTTCAACAGGTAACCAGGGGCTAAAGCGGCGAATGCGTCTCCTGCTGTTCGTGGTAGCCGTCTTTGTCGTGTGGGGCGCATTCACATACTTTTCCCAGAGTAAACAGCTGGCAGACAAGGAAAGTAAGCTGTCCGACCTAACACACCAGGCAGAGGTGGCGAAGGCGGAAAAATCACAGCTGGAACAAAAAGTAAAACAACTCAATAACAGCGAATATATTGGAGAACTGGCCCGGAAAAATCTTCTTTTATCCAAAAAAGGGGAAGTCATTTTCCTCACGCCAGACACCGGGCAGAAATAGAGGCAACCGCTTCTGTTTCTTTTTTTTGTTTTAGACCGGATGTAAATCAAATTATTAATTTGTCGGAAAATTCTTTTAACATCGCCCGTTGTTTTGACAAATTTTCATTTTGCCATGTGTTTAAATAAGGATCACCAAAACGAAAGGGGCGAATGATCATGATTCCAAGTGAATCCGTTTCAACCAACAAGGCGGCACAATCTTTTCATAAAGCAGGTGCAAGATTAAGAGACTGGATGTGGGTGGTCTCACATCAGTGGAGTCTTCTCCATGTCGCGATGGGGTTTCTGCTTGGGAGAGCTGTGATTCTGCAGGAGTTATCCCCTTTCTCCATTCCATTTTTCACAGTGATGTTCTTTATAAAGAAAAACAGACTCGCCTTGATCGCCGTTTCGCTTATTGTGGGGGGAGCCACTCAATCGATACAAATCGCTGGCACAAATTTTTTCGGAATCGCCCTCGCGCTGGCTATGCTGGGTTTTATGGAACACAGAAAAAAGTCAGAAATCAACTATGCACCGATTATAGCGTTTCTCGCGGTCCTCCTGAGCAGAATGGGCGCCGATTACATCACAAACCAATTTTCATGGTATCAACTGTTTATGAATGGAGTTGATTCGGTTCTTGGGCTTATTCTGACGCTCATCTTTGTGCAGGCGCTTCCAATCGTTACATCAAGAAGGAGCCGGAACCAGCTGAAAAGCGAAGAAATTATCTGCTTAATTATCCTCCTGGCTTCCGTAATGACTGGAACGGTAGGGTGGCTCATTCAAGATGTTGCGGTGGATAACGTACTGTCCCGATATCTTGTATTGCTGTTTGCGGCTGTTGGCGGGGGAACAGTTGGCTCAGCGGTAGGCGTCGTAACAGGGCTGGTGTTAAGCCTGGCCAATATCGATGCGGTTTATCAAATTAGCTTGCTTGCTTTTTCCGGCCTGCTTGCCGGACTCCTGAGGGAGGGCAATAAACTGGCAGTTGGCATTGGGCTTTTAATAGGCTCCTCTATTTTAACGGTATACGTCGGCCAACAGCGTGAGATCATGCAGTCGACCTTCGAGACAGTGAGCGCGATCGTGATGTTCTTCCTTACACCGAGAGGGGTTCTTAACTGGATCGGCTCCTTTATCCCGGGTACAGAAGAGAATATTGATTCACAGCAGCAGTACCTTAGGCGTATTAGAGATGTAACGGCCGGCAAGATGAATCAATTCGCTAAGTTATTCTCCCAGCTTTCCGATACATTCAACACCCAGATAGGCGATCACTCAGATACCGAGAAAAAACAGGATTATTTCTTAAGTGAGGTCACCCGCCATACGTGCCAGCGCTGCTGGAAAAAAGATCAGTGCTGGGAGAGACAGTTTGACTCAACGTATCAGGAGATGACCGAGATGATGAAGACACTGGAAGAGGAAGGGGAGATAACGGTTTATTCAGCACCGAAAAACTGGCTGAAGAAGTGTATTAAGCAAGAACGCGTATTCCAGGTTATTGAACAGGAGTATGCCCGCCAGCAGAATCAGGCTGACATTAACAAACAAATTGCGAAAAGCCGGCTGCTGGTTGCCGATCAACTCGCCGGTGTCTCAAGAGTCATGCAGAATTTTGCCAGCGAAGTGCAAAAGGAGGGGATTCATCTACACCTGCAAGAGGAACAAATACTGTCATCTCTGGAGAGCATGGGGCTTTCCATACGTAATGTAGATATTTTAAATCTTGAGGAAGGAAAAGTAGATATTGAGATCAGCCAGCCTTCGTGCAATGGGCGTGACGAATGCGTTAAGGTGATTGCTCCGCTGCTATCTGATATAGTCGGTGAAAAAATTACTGTAAAAGAAAAGAACTGCCAGGCATTTGCGGATGGCTTCTGTACCATGTGCCTGGGATCGGCTCAGGAATTTGAAATTGAAACGGGAGTAGCTGGTGCTGCAAAAGGAGGGCAGCTTCTATCGGGCGACTGCTTTAAAATTATGGAACTGGGAAACGGGAAGATGGCGTTGGCCATGAGCGACGGCATGGGGAACGGGGAGCGCGCATACCTTGAGAGTTCTACTACATTGGACTTGCTGGAGAAACTGCTGGAATCCGGCATGGAGGAAACCTTAAGCATTAAATCGGTAAATACCGTATTGTCCCTCCGCTCTCCAGACGAGATATATGCAACGGTTGATCTTGCGCTAGTGGATCTTCACACAGCCAAAACAAAATTTATTAAGACCGGCTCTACGCCAAGTTTTATAAAAAGGGGGAACGAAGTCATACCTCTTTCGGCAAACAATCTGCCGATTGGCATCATTGACGACATTGATGTAGATGTAGTCAGCTGCCAGCTGAAGCCGGGTGATCTGCTAATTATGATGACAGATGGCATCTATGACGCGGCGCGTAATGTGGAGAATAAAAACCTGTGGATGAAGCGGAAAATAGCGGAGATAAAGACGAATGATCCACAGGAGATAGCAGACTTACTGCTGGAGCTTGTTATTCGCCACCATTATGGCGAAATCATAGATGATATGACTGTCATGGTAACGAGAATTGACCGGTATTCTCCCGCCTGGGCAACCATCCCCGTACCAAATGCGCCTTCAATCAACAGGCCAAGATACGTAAGTTAAACAAACTTTTCGAGGCAGTGTGCCAAGGGCCCGGCATCCTGCCTTTTTATTTTTGCGCTGTTACGCTGCTAAGCAACAGAATAAAACTAAGAAGGCATGATTTGCAAAGATCTCGTTTTTTGCAGCATAATAAGGTAGCATGAAGAAGGTAAAAAAAATGAAACTTCGAAAACGAATTATCGTATACAATAATACGGTAAGGATATGAAGGTGAATGAATTGCTGCATATCTTAGAAAAAACGATTAAGGACCACCAATTATTCACAGAGGGCGATAAAATCCTGGCAGCTGTTTCTGGAGGACCGGATTCCATTGCCCTTCTTCATGCATTAGCATCGCTCCGGAAGAAGTACGGTTGGCAGGTAGGCGCCGCCCATCTGAATCACCAGTTTCGCGGCCAGGATGCAGTAGAAGACAGCCTGTATGTGGAGCAGATGTGCAGGATGCTCCATGTTCCCTGCTATGTGGAATCCATTAATGTCCCGTTAATTATGCAGGAAACGGGAATGGGCACACAGGAAGCTGCCCGGGAAGTCCGGTACGACTTTTTGCAAACCGTTGCAGAGAATGAAGGCTACACAAAAATCGCAACAGCACACCAGGCAGATGATCAGGTAGAGACCATGTTAATACGCCTTATCAGGGGGACGGGCATAGAAGGGCTTGCCGGAATTCCCCTTAAACGAATGGTTGGCCAAGTTGAAATCGTTCGGCCGATGATTGAGATTACACGGCATGAAATTAACGCATACTGTGAGGCGCATGCGATCATTCCCCGGCAGGATCCGAGCAACTTTAAAGGGAAATATTTGCGGAACCGAATTCGGTTGAACCTGATTCCCCTGATGAAAGAGGAGAATCCGTCTCTGGCAAATTCGTTTCTACACCTAAGTGAAGTGGTTCGCGATGAGAATGCCTATATGACGGCGCAGGCAGAGACGCAATTAAGGTTAATCATAGACGAGAGAAAACCGCATAAAATTATAATACAGCGTCCAGGCTTTCTTCGCTGTCCCATTGCTTTACAAAGGAGGATGATTAAACTAATATTAAGTTATCTATTGGATAAACCAGATGAAGCGGGTTTTATACACATCGAAAAAATAAGAAAAATGATCGAAGGAAGCCATCCTTCTGCGCAAACTGAGCTGGCCGATGGGATGAAGGTCTACAGGGAATACGAACAGGTCATTTTTTCATCCATAACAGGCGATCAGACCCGAGAATATACGTACACATTGAATGTTCCAGGCCGGTTATATATACCGGAAATCGGCCGTACCGTCTATGCCTTTTATGGTACGAATGAATCCATTGGCAAACTGGCCAGCTGTATGTATGAGGTGTTTGATTCTTCTCAGATTAGGGGTAAGCTATACGTAAGGACACGCCGCGAAGGCGACCGGATGACGGTGAAGGGCATGGATGGCAGCAAAAAGGTAAAGGATATTTTTATTGATGAGAAAATTCCGCGAAACACACGAGCAACATTGCCCATTATTACTGATGAAAGCAGGATATTGTGGATCCCTGGAGTGAAGCGCTCGAATGAGTATCTGCCCGATACAGTTGGGGAGGGCATTTTATATATTGCAGTAGAATAGTCGCTTATGTCTTAGGAGGGCAAGCAGAGAATGGAAAATGACATAAAAGAGGTTTTATTTTCAGAAGATGAAATTCAAGTAAAAGTCCGCGAGTTGGGACGTATTCTTTCTGCTGAATACAAAGGAAAGAACCCGCTCGTTATTTGTGTTTTGCGCGGCGCAGCTCTGTTTATGACTGATTTAATCCGCAGAATAGACATTCCGCTTGAGATAGACTTCATGGCTGTATCGAGTTATGGAGCCTCCACTAAATCCTCAGGTGTCGTGCGCATTATGAAAGATCTGGACACCTCAGTTGAAGGCCGTGATGTCCTTATTGTAGAGGACATTATTGACAGCGGGTTAACCTTGAGCTACTTGATTGACGTTATTGATCGCCGCAATGCATCCTCCGTTAAGGTAGTGACCCTGCTGGATAAACCGGCCCGCCGCACAGTTGATCTATCCCCTGATTACTGCGGCTTCCAAATCCCTGACGCTTTTGTGGTCGGCTATGGATTGGACTATGCCGAGAAGTACCGCAATCTGCCTTACATAGGAATCCTAAAACCCGAAATATACAGCTAAATAGGTAAGTTGTTGGGCAGGTTGTGCTATGGTAAAATAATGACGGTGTTTTTGAGCGCGAGAGGAGGTAAGGAATGAATCGTTTTTTTCGAAATACAGGGTTTTATCTGCTAATCATTTTGGTAACCGTTGGGATTTTTAATTTCATCACCAACCAGGGTACGGAGACAGCAAAAATACCCTACAATGTTTTCAGACAGGACCTGGCCCAGGGTAAAATTGCGGAACTGAAGATTCGCCCTGATCGAGGTACTTATTATATCGAAGGGAAAATGAAAGACAATTCCTTCTTCTATACAAATGGTCCCCTGTATGACAATGGCGATCTCATCAAAAAAATAGAAGAAGCACACCTAAATAGAGAAGAGTACTTAGAGCAAAAAGGCGATTCTGTCTGGCTTACTTTTCTTACGTCGATTATTCCTTTCGTAATTATTTTCATTCTGTTCTTCTTCCTTCTAAATCAGGCACAGGGCGGCGGAAGCCGTGTGATGAATTTTGGTAAGAGCAAAGCCAAACTATACAATGACGAGAAGAAGAAGGTTACATTCAACGATGTAGCAGGTGCAGATGAAGAGAAGGCTGAACTGGTTGAGGTTGTTGAATTCTTGAAAGACCCGCGTAAATTCTCCGTACTGGGTGCCCGTATTCCGAAAGGGGTTCTGCTTGTAGGCCCTCCTGGTACAGGTAAAACACTTCTGGCCCGTGCGGTCGCAGGTGAAGCCGGGGTACCATTCTTCAGCATTAGTGGTTCAGATTTCGTTGAAATGTTTGTCGGTGTCGGTGCTTCACGTGTTCGTGATTTGTTTGAGAATGCGAAGAAGAATGCACCTTGTATCATTTTTATTGATGAGATTGATGCGGTTGGCCGCCAGCGCGGCGCAGGGCTTGGCGGTGGACACGATGAACGTGAACAGACGCTCAACCAGCTTCTGGTCGAAATGGATGGATTTGGCGCTAATGAAGGCATTATCATCATTGCCGCCACAAACAGGCCGGATATTCTGGATCCTGCCCTCCTGCGTCCGGGACGTTTTGACCGCCAAATTACGGTTGACCGGCCGGATGTCAAGGGACGCGATGCGGTTCTTCATGTACATGCACGCAACAAACCGCTGTCCCCTGAGGTGAAGCTGGATGTAATTGCCCGCCGCACACCTGGATTTACAGGCGCTGATTTAGAAAACCTTCTAAACGAAGCGGCCCTTCTTGCGGCGCGGCGCAATAAGAAGAAAATTGAAATGACAGAAGTTGACGAAGCGATTGACCGTGTAATTGCGGGACCTGAGAAGCGTTCACGCGTGATCAGCGAGGATGAGAAGCGCCTTGTTGCCTACCATGAGGGCGGCCATACAATCGTCGGCTATTTCTTAAAGAATGCGGATATGGTTCATAAGGTGACCATCATCCCACGTGGTAGCGCGGGTGGTTACACCGTTATGCTTCCGAGGGAAGACCGGTACTTCCAGACAAAGTCTGACCTGCTTGATAAAATTGTTGGACTGCTTGGCGGCCGTGTGGCAGAAGAGATTATCCTGAAGGAAATTAGTACGGGTGCACATAACGACTTCGAACGTGCTACCAGCATCGCACGCAGAATGGTTATGGAATTTGGAATGAGCGCCAACCTCGGGCCTATGCAGTTTGGAAACAACCAGGGCGGACAGGTGTTTCTGGGCCGTGATTTTGGCAGAGAACCCAACTACAGCGATGAAACAGCCCGCCAAATCGACCAGGAGATCCAAACCATTATTCGCGACTGTTATGAGCGATGCAGAGAGCTCCTTACTGAACACATTGATAAGCTGCACGCAATCGCCCAGGCTCTTCTCGAACACGAAACACTGGATGCCGAGCAGATTGCCAGCATTATCGAGACAGGCGAAATCAATGGCAAGACAATAGATATTAGCAAAGAATCAACAACCGGTGATGTAAAGGTTCAAATTACAGGCAAGGCTGACGATACCCCGCCATATCCGGGGATCGACAGTGAAGCCAATCGGGAAGAATAAGCATTAAGCCTCCTTGATGGAGGCTTTTTTCTTGTCATACAAGAAAGTATATTTTGCTTTAAAGTATAAAAGTTAATTTCTGCTGGGACCGATGGGTCCCTTTCTCTTTGTTTATATGGATAGTTTAGGTGCTTCACAGTGTTGAAGTGCCTTGAGCGATTGTTTAAATGGGACCTCCGGTCCGACACCCAAGGAAAACATCGTGAGGCACATGTCCGCACCTTTCTTCCCCCTGTGAAGCGTGTGGAACAGAGGGCGAAAAGACCGGCAAACTGCCTCCATCATTGAGATACCCAGATGTTGCACCTAAACGGTATAAAGGAATCTAGGGCCATTGTCTGCGCTTACGCTTGAAACTGACCAAGATTCCCTAATGTTGGTCCGTCCGTCGTTCCACAAAGCGGCCGTAAAAACTTCTATGAGGGGAAAGGAGAGAGCGGCATGGCCCACGATGTTTTTCTCACTATACTTTTTAGAGGTTTAACGGTATTATACTGATTATTGGCATGATAAAGGCAGCTATGGATGCCCATGTAACCGCATTCCTGCTGCGCATTTAAACAAGACAAAACGGTAGGTGGGAACCATGCTCTTTGTAATTGACGTAGGGAACACGAATGTTGTGCTTGGTGTTTTTGAGGGTAATGAGTTAACGCAGCACTGGCGAATTGGAACAGACCGCACGAAAACGGATGACGAATTCGGCATGCTGGTAAAGAACCTTTTTACCGATAAGGGCCTTAGCTTTGACCAGGTGGAAGGGGCGATTATATCCTCTGTTGTTCCACCGCTTATCTCGCCTTTGGAAAGAATGTGTGAGAAGTATTTTAACCTTAAGCCGATGGTTATTGGCCCTGGACTTAAAACTGGCCTTAAAATAAAAGCGGATAATCCCCGGGAGATCGGGGCAGACCGGATTGTTAATGCGGTGGCGGGCATCCACGAGTATGGCACGCCGCTTATTATCGTAGACTTCGGCACAGCCACAACGTTCTGTTTTATTGATGAGGAAGGTGGCTACCACGGGGGAGCGATTGCACCGGGGATATCCATCTCAACAGAGGCGCTTTACAGCCGTGCAGCTAAGCTTCCGCGCATTGAATTAATGAAGCCGCCCAGTGTAATAGGCAGAAACACCATACACGCGATGCAATCCGGAATCGTGTTCGGCTTAATCGGGCAGGTCGATGGCATTGTGCGCATGATGAAGAAGGAAACTAAATCCAATCCCCGGGTCATCGCTACAGGCGGTCTGGCGTCTCTTGTAGAAACCGATTCAGCGGAAGTGGATACGGTAGATTCCTGGCTTACCCTTAAAGGGCTCCGCCTTATTTATGAGCGAAATAAAAAATAATCGTATTTCACTTTCAACCTGCTGGTCATGTGCGGCAGGTTTTTAATGTTCACAGCTAACTGTGGTAAACTAACCATGATATAATGGAGGAGGAAGAGAATATGAGTGATTATCTGGTGAGAGGTACAGCATTTGACGGCTTTTTGCGCGTATTTGCTGTGCGTACAACGGATACGCTGCGTGAAATACAGCGCAGGCTTGACACCTGGCCGATAGTCAGCGCAGCTTTAGGAAGAACATTATCTGTAGGCGCCATGATGGGAGCTATGCTTAAAGGTGAAGAACGTTTAACAATAGTAGTCCGCGGTGGCGGACCTGTCGGGCAGGTCGTCGTTCACGCCGATACACAGGGGAAAGTCAGCGGTTATGTCACCAATCCACATGTGCATTATGATTTAAACGATAAAGGAAAATTAGATGTTGCCCGGGTGGTGGGAAAGGACGGCACAATCATCGTCACGAAAGATCTTGGTTTAAAGGAACCGTACCAGAGTAGCAGCCCCATTGTTTCCGGGGAAATAGGTGAAGATTTCACGTATTACTTTGCGGCGTCTGAGCAGACCCCTTCTTCTGTCGGTGTGGGCGTATATGTTGAGAATGACAATACGATTCGTTCCTCCGGCGGTTTTATTATTCAGGTTTTGCCAAATACACCGGAAGATATGATTAAGCGCCTTGAACACAGGTTGGCTGCAACCCGCCCAATTTCAACACTGGTGGATGAAGGGTTAACGCCTGAGCAGATACTAGAAGAGGTGCTTGGCGAGGAAGCCAACATTCTTGATCGACATGATGTAGTTTTCGACTGCCACTGCTCCCGCGATCGAATTGAGAGAGCGTTAATCAGCCTTGGGGAAGAAGAACTTACGGCCATGATCGAGGAAGATAATGGAGCGGAGATGACCTGCCAGTTCTGCAAGGAAGTTTACCATGTTTCTAGAGAGGAATTAGAGGAACTTCGAACAGAGGCGCGGAAGTTATAATTGACTGAAAAAAAAGAAGTTGGTATAATTTAAATAAAATCCTATAGACATAGTCAGGATTGTGGGAGGGACTTAAATGCGGGTAGCTCAAAACATAACCGATTTAATCGGTTATACACCCCTTGTGAAACTAAACAAAGTTACAGATGAAAACGAAGCAAACATTTATCTTAAGCTCGAATATTTCAATCCCGGCAGCAGTGTAAAGGATAGGATTGCCCTCTCCATGGTTGAAGCCGCAGAAAAGGACGGCAAGCTTAAAGAAGGTATGACAATCGTCGAACCTACAAGCGGTAATACCGGAATTGGACTTGCTATGGTGGCTGCAGCCAAAGGCTACCGTGCAGTGCTTGTTATGCCAGATACAATGAGTATGGAACGCCGCAACCTGCTTCGCGCTTACGGAGCAGAACTTGTTCTGACTCCAGGAGCCGAAGGCATGAAAGGAGCTATCGGCAAAGCTGAAGAACTCGTTAATGAGCACGACGACTACTTTATGCCGCAGCAATTTGAAAACCCGGCAAACCCTAAAGTACACCGTGAAACCACTGGGAAGGAACTTCTTGACCAAGGTGAAGAAATCGGCGGCATTGATGCGTTCATCTCCGGCATTGGTACCGGCGGAACGATATCAGGTGTTGGGGAAGTGCTGAAGGAAAAATATCCGAATGTTCGAATCGTTGCTGTGGAGCCAGCCTCAAGCCCAGTTCTTTCCGGCGGAAAACCAGGCCCTCATAAGATTCAAGGTATCGGTGCAGGCTTTGTGCCAAAAACACTGAATACTGAGATCTACACAGATATTGTTCAGGTTGAAAATGATGAAGCGTTTGATATGGCCCGTCTTGTTGCCAAGCAGGAAGGCATTCTTTGCGGCATTTCTTCCGGTGCAGCTATTCATGCCGCGCGCAAATTGGCCAAAGAATTAGGCCCTGGCAAAAATGTAGTGGTCATTATTCCAAGTAACGGCGAACGTTATTTAAGCACACCGCTATATCAATTTGACGAAGAGTAATACCTCTTATAAGAACCCTCTGCCGATTTAATGCGCCAGAGGGTTTTCTTTTTTATAAATAGAAAGTATTCTTTTTACTAGATAGGCCTTACATGGCTAGACTGCATAATACAGGGTGGGGATTCATGGTAAACAATCGGGAACAGGTAAAGAAGTGGCTACTAATGTATAAGCGTGTGCCGGTATGGGAAAAGGTGAGCTCGTCATCGGTGGATCCATGGTCATTATATGTAAGGATTACTAGGGGCCAGCCTTACGGATTTATTATGGAAAGCGGCCGTTCAGGCCGATACACTTACGTCGGCACAAACCCCGGACAAACCATTCAAATCAAAAACAATCAGGTTAAAGTGAGCGGAATGCCAGCTTATACAAGTAAGCAAGACCCGATGGCCATTATCCGGGAGTGGATGGACCATCCATCTTCACCTCATTCATCCGAACTTGCTGGTTTCTCGCTGCCTGATTGGGCTGGAGGCGCGATTGGGTATCTTAGTTACGATATGGTTAAGTATTATGAGGCAATACCAATTAAGGCAAAGGATGATTTGGAACTGCCGGACGTCTATCTGATGATGGCAGATGAACTGTATGCTTTTGATCAGCTGACAGGTGACATTTATCTAATTGTATATGTGGGAGAGAACGCGCGTTTGTCTGGTTTCGAAGAAGGGGCACAGCGAATTGCTTACATGGAACAGATGCTAAAGGAGGCAATTTCGGATTTTGACAGTCAGCTCGCGGAGCAGGCGGTAGATTCCACTGCGGAGCGTTTAATTGAAAAGTCCTTCGATCAACCAGAATTTGAGGAAGCTGTACGCAAAATCCAGGAGTATATAGCGTCAGGTGATGTATTTCAGGTAAACTTGTCTGTGCGGCAAGCCAAAACCATGGATGTATCGGCAGAACAGGTATACAGCATTTTGCGCCGGATAAACCCTTCTCCTTATATGGGCCTGCTTCGGTTTCCTGAATTTCAGCTGGTTTCTGCCTCTCCTGAGCTTCTTATTCAGGTTAAAAGCAACAGCCTCAGCACAAGGCCCATAGCCGGGACCCGCCCGCGAGGAAAAGACGGGGAAGAAGATAATTTACTTGTGGCAGAACTGCTGGAGAACGAGAAAGAAGCAGCGGAACATATTATGCTAGTTGATCTCGAACGCAATGACATTGGCCGGGTTAGCAAGTATGGTTCAGTTGAAGTAAATGAGCTAATGGTTGTGGAAAAATATTCCCATGTTATGCATATTGTTTCAAATGTGATTGGTGAACTGGCAGACGGTAAGGATATGTATGATGCTATCATCAGTACATTTCCCGGGGGCACCATTACGGGAGCGCCTAAAGTTCGGACAATGGAAATTATTGAAGAGCTAGAACCTGTAAAGAGGGGCCCTTACACCGGTTCTATGTGCCTGTTTGGTTTCTCAGGTGATGCGATATGCAACATTATCATCCGGACACTTATTGCAAAAGATGGCAAAGCCTATGTCCAGGCTGGGGCAGGGATTGTGATTGACTCCAGCCCAAAAGCGGAGTATTATGAATCATTAAAGAAGGCTGAAGCCTTATGGCGAGCCCTTTCGTTAAGCCAAGTTGAGCGCAGCAAAGTATAAGTTGAGAGGAGAAGAGCAATGATTCTAATGATTGATAATTACGATTCATTTACGTACAACATTGTCCAGTACCTTGGGGAATTAGGGGAAGCACTACATGTGGTACGCAACGACAAAATAACATGTGACGAGATTGAGAAACTGGACCCTCACTGCATTGTGATTTCGCCGGGGCCATGCACGCCAAATGAAGCAGGGATAAGCTTGGAGGCTATTCGGCGTTTCGCTGGAAAAATTCCTATATTTGGCGTATGCCTGGGCCATCAATCCATCGCTCAAGTTTTCGGCGGAAAGGTAATCAGGGCAGAGAAGTTAATGCACGGGAAGACTTCTGCGATCCACCATGACGGACGGACCATTTTTGAGGGGCTCCCTTCACCTTATCGGGCAACACGCTATCATTCGTTGATTGTAGAGAGGGAAAGCCTGCCGAATTGTTTAGAAATATCGGCAGAAACGGCTGACGGCGAGATTATGGGATTGCGCCATCGCACGCTGCAAGTTGAGGGTGTACAGTTTCACCCCGAATCCATTATGACTGAACATGGAAAGCAGCTGCTTCACAATTTTCTAACTCGCTGTCAGGGGCGCGAAACGTCCGCCACAGGAGCTTGAACTAGACGATGAATATATTTATGGATGGCCGCATCATTTCAGCGGCAGATGCTGTGATCTCACCCTTTGATCACGGCTTTCTTTATGGACTTGGTTTGTTTGAGACGTTACGTACATATCAGGGAAGGCCGGCTCTCTTTTCAGATCATTACAGAAGGCTGGCGCTTGCTGCGGAGGAAATCGGCATTGCTTTAACAATGAGTGAAGCCGAATTGGAGAATGCTATTCATACAACAATGGAAGCGAACCGTTTACAGGATGCCTATATCCGCGTGGACTTAACAGCAGGTAAAGGAGACATTGGTCCGTACGCAGGGGTATATGAAAGCCCTTCCTGGTTGATCTTCGCCAAACCACTTCCTGTATTTCCACCGGACTTTTATCGAACGGGAAAAAGGCTGCAGGTTCTGCAAACGAGGCGCAATAAGCCTGAAGGGGCCTGGCGTTTCAAATCCCACCATTTTATGAACAATCGATTGGCGAAACGTGAGATAGGTTCCGATCCGTTGGCAGAGGGATTGTTTTTAACACAGAAAGGTTTTCTTGCTGAAGGAATTGTATCCAATTTGTTTTTTGTTTCCCAGGGTGCGCTTTCTACACCGGCCATTGAAACGGGCATTCTTCCGGGTACCCGCCGGGCTTACGTCCTGGAAATAGCAAAAGAAATGGGCGTGCGTGTTGAAGAGGGATATTATTCATTGGAAAGCCTGCTCGCCGCAGATGAGATCTTTTTAACAAATGCAGTTCAGGAGATTGTACCGGTTAATTCCGTTAGCTATGTTACAGGGCATGGACAAACCAAACGGCAGGAAATCGGCAGAGGTACAATTGGATACCATACAGACTTATTTCTAAATCGTTACCGCAGAGGGATTTTGAATAAGTGAATGTCGTTTGTCCATGCCAATTTATTTTGCAGGGAGGAGTAGGCGATGAGCGTTATTAACGCTGGACCTTATACACTACCAATTGATAAGCGGACCGTTGTAATGGGTATTTTAAATGTAACGCCTGATTCTTTTTCAGATGGCGGCAGATTCAATACGATCGAACAAGCTCTTGAGCATGCCCGGCAGATGGTGGCAGATGGTGCGGAGATTATCGATATTGGCGGGGAATCGACCCGGCCTGGGCACGAACCGGTAGGGGAGGAAGAGGAACTACAACGTGTTATCCCGGTAATTGAGCGGCTTTCCCGGGAAATAGAAGTGGTGCTCTCCATTGATACGTATAAAGCGAAGGTGGCGTCTGAAGCGATTCGTGCAGGGGCTCATATCGTAAATGACGTGTGGGGGGCCAAGGCAGATCCGCTAATGCCAGAGGTAATGGCTGAACTAGATGTCCCGGTCATTCTTATGCATAACCGAAATAATAAAGAATATACGGATTTTATGCGGGACGCGCTTCAGGATATCCAGGAAAGCATCTACATAGCACGGCAAGCCGGTGTCCGAGATGAAAACATTATACTGGATCCCGGGATCGGGTTCGCTAAGACGTATAAGCACAATTTAGAGATGATGTATAAATTGGACCGCCTGGTCATGCTTGGTTACCCCGTTCTGCTCGGCACTTCCCGGAAAACGTTTATCGGAAATGCGCTTGGCCTGCCTGTGGAGGAAAGAATGGAAGGAACTGCTGCAACGGTTGTTCTTGGGATTGAGAGAGGGTGCCGGATTGTACGCGTGCATGATGTAAAACCCATTACCCGCCTTTGTCGAATGATGGATTCTATGCTTAACGGTTGGCGGGAAAACGAGGAGTAGAATATGGATAAGATACTATTCAACCGAATGGCGTTTTATGGCTACCATGGGGCGTTTAAAGAAGAAAACACACTCGGTCAGCGCTTCTATGTGGATCTGGAACTATTCCTGGATTTAGCAAAGCCTGGCCACAGTGATAAACTAGAAGATACGGTTAATTATGCAGACATCTATACAGCCGTCCGCGCAATTGTAGAGGGAGAACGGTATGAGCTAGTGGAGGCTGTGGCTGAAAGGATAGCCGATAAAATTCTTGCTGAATTCCCCTTAATTCAGCAGACACTTGTTCGCGTTATCAAACCCGATCCGCCTATTCCCGGTCATTACGAATCGGTTGCAGTGGAGATTAAACGTAGCCGTTCTGGGCGAGAATCGTAGTATGCATACTGTTTATCTGGGGCTTGGATCCAATATAGGCGACAGAGAATACTATCTGGCGGAAGCTGTCCGAAGGCTAGAGGACAGCGGGGTGAGCATTAAAGTATGCTCGTCCATTTATGAGACGGCTCCTGTCGGCTATGTTGAGCAGGCTGCTTTTCTCAATATCGTGGTACTAGGCAAGACTGATCTGTCTGCTAAGGACTTGCTTGGAAAAACACAGGATATTGAACGAAGCCTGGGAAGAACAAGGGATATCCACTGGGGCCCCCGAACACTTGACATTGATATATTGCTCTATGACAGCGAACAACTGAAGTGGGAAGAACTTCAGATTCCTCACCCCAGGATGGTAGAGAGAGCCTTTGTCATTGTGCCACTGGCGGAAATTGCACCTGACATTTGTATTCCCTTAAACGGTGGAATCACGCCCGCTTCTCTCCTTCCTTTCATGGAAGGAAATGAGGGGGTAAAACAATGGAAACACTTGGTGTGGGCAAAATAGTTGATTAATGACGCCACTATGTTTTAATATAATGGGATGACTATATTGCAATAGGTTTATGGGAATATAACGCCTGGAATATGCAGGCTATGTTTGGAAGGTGGGAACATGGCTAACCTTAAAATAGGAAATGTTGAATTAAAGAATAATGTTGTACTGGCTCCGATGGCGGGTGTCTGCAATCCGGCGTTTCGCTTAATCGCGAAGGAATTCGGAACAGGCCTTGTATGTGCGGAAATGGTCAGCGACAAAGGGATTGTACACGGAAACAAGAAGACGATAGAAATGCTGTATGTAGATGAACGTGAGAAACCGCTTAGCCTTCAGATTTTTGGCGGGGATAAACAAACGCTTGTTGAAGCGGCGCAATACGTTGATCAGCATACAAATGCAGATATTATTGATATAAATATGGGCTGTCCGGTTCCGAAAATCGTGAGCTGTGATGCAGGAGCCCGCTGGCTGCTTGAGCCGAGCAAGATTGAGGAAATGGTTTCTGCGGTTGTTAAGGCCGTTTCCAAACCGGTTACAGTAAAAATGCGGATTGGCTGGGACGATGAGCATGTATACGCAGTGGAAAACGCCCGGGCAGTGGAGCGGGCTGGGGGGCAGGCAGTAGCTGTCCACGGCCGTACTCGTGTTCAAATGTACACAGGAACCGCGAATTGGGATATTATCCGCCAGGTAAAAGAGGCTGTTTCCATCCCTGTTATCGGGAACGGGGATGTGTTTACCCCGGAAGATGCCAAACGCATGCTGGATGAAACCGGCTGTGATGGCGTTATGATCGGGCGGGCGGCATTAGGCAATCCGTGGATGCTGTACCGGACTATCGAATATTTAACGAACGGTACGCTTCCTTCCGATCCAACGGCGCGGGAAAAGATTAACGTAGCCATTCTTCATTTGGACCGGCTTATTAAACTTAAGGGCGAACACATTGCCGTTCGGGAGATGCGCAAACATGCGGCCTGGTATTTAAAAGGGCTGCCGGCTTCGGCCCAAATTCGTGACCAGGTTAACGAGCAGGAAACGCGAGAAGGAATGGTAGCTCTCCTGCATGCCTATGTAGACAGGGTGGAAGCAAAAATGTCAGAGAAGATGGCTAAACTTGAGGAGCGGCAGGCGGAAGTTGTTCTTTAATTAAATTTGACAACAAACTGCACCTACCATATAATACCTTCATACTGTTAAGAAGGCTGCCAGTGAATTCACTGGCAGTTTCATCTATCTATTGCATAAAGTTGGAGCAATTGACATAAACTCTACGGAGATATTGACGAGCTCTTAGAACGAGTTTTAACGGGGGAATGTACAATGACGGAAAAAGAAGTAATTTTAACCGCGGCTGGTTTGCAGAAGCTGGAAGAGGAACTTGAACAACTGAAAACGGTTAAACGCCGGGAAGTGGCTCAACGGATTAAAGAAGCGATTAGCTTTGGCGACCTTTCCGAGAACTCTGAATATGAAGAGGCCAAAAATGAGCAGGCCTTTATTGAGGGCCGTATCATTACGCTTGAAAAAATGCTGCGCAATGCCCGGGTTATTTCTGATGACGATGTAAACACCGGAATTGTAAGTGTTGGTTCAACTGTTCGCGTAAAAGACCTGGAGTATGGGGATGAAATGGAGTATACTATTGTGGGATCTGCGGAGTCTGATCCTATGCAGAATAAGATTTCCAATGAATCACCAGTAGGCATTGCGCTTCTTGGCAAGTCCAAAGGCTCAACCGTTGATGTAAACGTGCCTGCTGGCGTTATTCGTTATGAGATTCTGGATATTATTGTTAACAAATGATGCACTCACAGGAGCTCCTTCGATATCGTAGGAGCTTTTAATAAGTTAGAGGATGATAAATGGTTTGAGGAGTTGAATTTAAGCATGGCCCGTGAAGAGGAATTAACAGAACAAGAACAAATAAGGCGTGAAAAGCTGCAGGCCATACGCGAAATGGGAATCGACCCGTTTGGCGAACGGTACGAGCGCACGCACACGGCACAACAGATTCTGGACGAGCTTGCTTCTCTTGATAAGGAAGAGATCGAAGCGAAGGGCGTAGAAGTGAAAATTGCCGGCCGGATTATGACAAAGAGGGGCCAGGGGAAGGCAGGCTTCGCTCACATTCAGGACCAAACCGGACGCATACAAATTTATGTGCGCCAGGATCAGGTGGGCGAGCAGATGTATAACGTCTTTAAAATGTGTGACCTTGGCGATATTGTCGGTCTGACAGGCGTGGTTTTCAAGACAAAAACAGGAGAGACAAGCGTTAAGGCAAGTGAATTTATCCTGCTAAGCAAGTCGCTTCGGCCTCTTCCAGAGAAGTTCCACGGGTTAAAGGATGTCGAAACCCGCTATCGGAAACGTTACCTTGATCTAATCATGAATCCTGAGGTTAAAGATACGTTTATCGCCCGCAGCCATATTCTTCAATCTATGCGCCGTTATCTGGATGAGCGGGGATACCTTGAGGTGGAGACACCTACTATGCACAGCATAGCTGGTGGAGCTGCAGCGCGTCCGTTTATTACGCATCATAATGCATTGGATATGCGCTTATATATGCGGATTGCCACAGAGCTTCACCTTAAAAGGTTAATCGTAGGCGGACTTGAAAAAGTGTATGAGATCGGCCGCATTTTCCGGAATGAAGGCATATCAACCCGCCATAATCCTGAATTTACTTCGATTGAATTGTATGAGGCTTATGCGGACTACCGTGACATTATGCGGCTTACAGAGGAACTGATTGCCCATATCGCACAGGATGTTTTCGGTACCACCACTTTTAATTACCAGGGAAAAGAAGTCGACCTGAAGCCGCAGTGGAAGAGAATTCATATGGTGGATGCCATTAAGGAAACCGTGGGTGTCGATTTTTGGCCGCAGATGAGTGATGAAGAAGCGCATGAACTGGCCAAAAAACATAACGTACCGGTAAGGCCGGGCATGAAATACGGGCATATTGTAAATGAGTTCTTTGAGCACTTTGTGGAGGAAACACTTATTCAGCCTACCTTTATATACGGGCATCCCGTGGATGTTTCACCGCTTGCCAAGAAAAATGGGGAAGATGAGCGGTTTACCGATCGGTTTGAACTTTTCATCGTTGCCAGAGAACACGCAAATGCGTTTACCGAGTTGAATGATCCGGTGGATCAGCGTCAGCGGTTTGAAGCGCAATTGCTTGAACGTGAAGCAGGTAATGATGAAGCGCATATGATGGACGAAGATTTCCTTGAATCGCTTGAGTATGGCATGCCGCCGACAGGTGGACTGGGAATCGGGATTGACCGCCTTGTTATGCTCTTAACAGATTCTCCGTCTATCCGGGATGTTCTTTTGTTCCCTCTCATGAGAGAACGCTCAGCAAATGAACAAGAAGAGGAATAAATAGAGCGTTCAAGGGGCTGTCTAAAAAGTCCATTTAAGAGTAAAATGCACTCAAAACAAAAGCC
>NZ_CP116887.1:185000-350000 GCF_028421645.1 Aneurinibacillus sp. Ricciae_BoGa-3
TTGGGATACCACCCTGATTATGCCGGCCTTCTCACTCGCATCCCTTATCGGGGTGGAGGACCGTGTCAGGTGGGCAGTTTGACTGGGGCGGTCGCCTCCTAAAGTGTAACGGAGGCGCCCAAAGGTTCCCTCAGAATGGTTGGAAATCATTCGCAGAGTGTAAAGGCACAAGGGAGCTTGACTGCGAGACCTACAAGTCGAGCAGGGACGAAAGTCGGGCTTAGTGATCCGGTGGTTCCGCATGGAAGGGCCATCGCTCAACGGATAAAAGCTACCCTGGGGATAACAGGCTTATCTCCCCCAAGAGTCCACATCGACGGGGAGGTTTGGCACCTCGATGTCGGCTCATCGCATCCTGGGGCTGAAGTAGGTCCCAAGGGTTGGGCTGTTCGCCCATTAAAGCGGTACGCGAGCTGGGTTCAGAACGTCGTGAGACAGTTCGGTCCCTATCTGTCGTGGGCGCAGGAAATTTGAGAGGAGCTGTCCTTAGTACGAGAGGACCGGGATGGACGCACCGCTGGTGCACCAGTTGTTCCGCCAGGAGCATCGCTGGGTAGCTATGTGCGGCCGGGATAAGCGCTGAAAGCATCTAAGCGTGAAGCCCCCCTCAAGATGAGATTTCCCACAGCACAAGCTGGTAAGACCCCTTATAGATGATGAGGTAGATAGGTTCGGGGTAGAAGTGCGGCAACGCATGGAGCTGACGAATACTAATCGGTCGAGGGCTTAACCCAATATTTGGGGAATTCCTAACGCATTGTAACTTCCAATTCAGTTTTCAAAGTGTAAGAAAAGGCCTCACCAAATTAGGTAGAGGCCTTTTTGTGTGTAAAAAATGGTTTAAAAAGACGCCGTTGCCGCCCATCTCATATCTTGGTCCCATAAAAAACACTGATACTAGCTATATGATCCTATGGAGTACCATCCTACCTTAGTAGGATATGTAAACTGAACCAGGTAATGTAAAAGTTTTGACTCTATTAAAATAACATCAGACATGGTCTGATTCGTTAACATTATCTTAAAATTATCTTAACATTTCATACATAAACGGGTGCAACTTGTATAAATAAAGGATCGCGCGAAACGACAAAAACCTTGTTAAATCAACAAATTTAATGGTGTAAATGTTATGTAAAGATAAAATAAAGATCGTGTAAATCGTATTGTGTACATGCCTAACATCTTTTATTATGTATCGCGTAGTCATTATTTCATGCGAGTCAAAAAAAGGCGAATGAAGGCGCCAAAAGAAAAAGTGTAGGAAATGAGATTAAGCACGCAAGAGATTCATTAAAAATCTTAAGGGGGATTTTTCAAAGTGAATATGAAAAAAATGGGCGTTTTAGTTGTATCTGCAGCTGTAGCAGCTTCTTTAACAGCATGTTCCTCATCCGGTAGCCAAAGCTCGCAGCCAAACACAGGCGGTAGTAATAATGCTACTACACCAGGTGCACAAACTGGAGCTGCGGGTGGCGGGAACGCTACATTAATTAACGGCGCAGGCTCAACTTTCGTAAATCCATTATTCTCTAAGCAGTTTAGCGAATATCAAAAAGATCACACTGACATAAAAGTAAACTATCAATCAATCGGTTCTGGCGGCGGTATCAAGCAGTTAATCGCAAAAACAGTTGACTTCGGCGCATCCGATGCTCCTATGAATGCTGGTGAAACGAAATCTGCTGGAGCTGAAGTTCTTCACATCCCAGTAACGCTTGGCGGTGTTGCAATCGCCTATAACCTACCAGGTGTTAAAGATCTGAAATTAACTTCACAAAATATTGCCGATATCTACAATGGAAAAATCAAAAAATGGAATGATGCTTCCATTGCTAAAAATAACCCGGGTGCAAAACTCCCTGCTCAAGATATCTTCCCAGTTCACCGTTCTGACGGTTCTGGTACTTCCTTCATCTTTACAAGCTACCTCAATGCAGCTGCTCCGGCTTCCTGGACAAAAGAACAAGTTGGTAAATCCATTAAGTGGGCTAATGTAGGTACAGGTGCGAAAGGTAACGAGGGGGTTGCTGGACAAATTCAAAACACTCCTGGCTCTATCGGTTATGTTGAATTAGCCTATGTTCTTCAAAACAACATGACGGCTGCTCAAGTGCAAAACAAGGATGGCCAATACGTTTCCCCATCTCTTGATACGGTTTCCGCTGCTGCAGCAGGCGCTTTAAAAAATATGCCGAAGGACATGAAAGTGTCTCTTGTTAATGAATCAGGCAAGAATTCTTACCCAATCGTAGGTACAACTTGGGCGTTAGTTTATGCTGATAACAAAGACCAAGCAAAGACTGAAAAAGTTGTAAATCTTCTTAAATGGTGCGTTACAGACGGACAAAAATATGCTACAGAATTGCAATATGCGCCGCTGCCTAAACAAATCCAGGATTTAGATATTGAACAACTTAAAAAAGTTAAAGCAAATGGAGCTGCTGTTCTTAAATAGAACAACAACGTAGATAGATTTAAACAAAGCGTGCAAAAAACTCTATTTCTTAGAGTTTTTTGCCGTTTATTCTATCAGTGGATATTACGATTGGCTCTTTCACACGTTTAGCAGAAAAAACATAAGTTCTCGTTTTACATGAGTATAGCTTTATTTAAGAAATGGGAGTGTAGCTCTTGAAAAGAAGATATGGTGACCAGGTATTTAAAGGAATAGCCTATTTCTTTGGCCTGGCTATAATCGGCTTGCTTGTCCTTATGCTGTGGGAAATGTACAAAGGATCAAGTCTGGCCATAAATAAATTCGGCTTAGGTTTTATTTTGGGCCGGACATGGGATCCCGTTTCGGAACAATTCGGGGCATGGCCTTTTATTTATGGAACGATTGTTTCTTCCATTATGGCCTTGATAATTGCAACACCGATAAGTGTAGGGATTGCCATTTTCCTTGTCGAAATCGCACCGAAATGGTTTCAAAATATAATTGGTTTTTTAATTGAATTGTTAGCTGCTATTCCCTCGATTATTTATGGTCTATGGGGTATATTTATTCTTGGACCTATTGTTCGTGACCATATAGCTCCTATATTTATCAATACACTTGGAACATTTATTCCTTTTTTCAATGGACCTTCGTTCGGAGTCGGGATTTTTACGGCGGGTGTGATTCTTGCCATTATGATTATTCCAACCATCGCTGCTATTTCCCGTGAAGTTCTCCTTGTTGTACCGGATTCACAGCGAGAGGCCGCGCTAGCGCTTGGTGCAACCAAATGGGAAATGATTCGTAAAGCGGTTTTGACGTATGCAAGGTCAGGAATTATGGGTGGCATGATTATTGGACTTGGCCGGGCAATAGGCGAAACGATGTCCGTAACCATGGTTATCGGAAACCGCCCCGAGATTCCAAAGTCAATCTTTGATCCGGCTTACACAATGGCAAGTGTTATCGCCAATGAATTCACCGAAGCCTCTTCCAATTTGTATCTTTCGGCTTTAATCGAAGTCGGGTTACTGCTGTTCGGTGTTACCCTCGTGGTAAACATGCTGGCCCGCCTCTTAGTGTGGTCCACATCCCGAGGCGTACAGGAGGCTAAATAATGGATAATGTCGCAGAAAGACAGGAAGTGTACCGAATGGAGACGAAGTCGACTTCATTAAAGCGGCGCAAAGCTGTTAACTCGATCATGATTGTTCTTACTATACTTGCTACGCTCCTTGCACTTACACCGCTGTTCAGCATTCTTGGGTATGTGGTGGTAAAAGGTATTGGGAGTCTAAACCTTGCTTTCTTCACGGCCCTTCCTGCACCTCCTGGTGAAATGGGCGGAGGTATGGCAAATGGCATTGTTGGTACATTTGTTCTGATTGGAATTGCTTCTATTATTGGTGTCCCGTTTGGAGTAATGGCGGGTATTTTTCTTTCCGAATATGGCCGCAATCGCTTTGGAAGAGTTGTCTCTTTCTTAACAGATATCTTGCTGGGTGTTCCTTCTATTGTCATTGGTATTGTTGTATACACTTTTATGGTGCTTGCAATGGGTGGATTTACAGCTTACGCAGGAGGGGTGGCACTTGCCATTATCATGATTCCTGCTGTAACCAGAACGACGGAAGAAATGCTGAAGCTTGTGCCTAACAGTATTAGGGAAGCCGGACTTGCCCTTGGAATTCCTCAGTGGCGCGTCATATTGTTTATTGTGCTCCCTACATCCCTTCGTGGAATTATCACCGGGATTATGCTGGCTGTGGCCCGTATATCCGGTGAAACGGCTCCGCTGCTGTTTACTGCCTTTGGCAACATGTACTGGAGTACCACCTTGCGCCAACCGATTGCATCTCTGCCTGTACAAGTGTTTACCTATGCGATCTCTCCATACAAACAATGGAAAGACCAGGCTTGGGCAGGTGCGTTGACCCTTATTATTATTGTAATTCTATTAAACATTTTCGCTCGCTTACTGACAAGAAAGCGATAATGGATAGAGGTGGAGCAAACCATGATTGAAGCTAAAAATCTAAATTTATGGTATGGTGATTTCCAGGCCATTCACAATATAAACATGTCTATAGAGAAAAATAAGGTGACGGCTTTTATCGGTCCTTCAGGTTGCGGAAAATCAACCTTTCTACGGGCGCTAAACCGGATGCACGAAGTCATTGAAGGAGCAAAAGTCGGCGGTGAAATCATTGTGGATGGGAAAAATATTTATGGCTCCAACGTGGATCCCGTAAATGTTCGCCACAAGATCGGGATGGTTTTTCAAAAGCCAAATCCGTTCCCGACCATGTCTATCTATGAAAATGTCGCGGCTGGCCTGCGACTAAATGGCATCCGCAATCGAAAGAAATTGGATGAGGTTGTAGAAAAATGCCTGATCCAGGCGGGGCTTTTTGATGAAGTAAAAGACCGATTGAACAAGAACGCAATGGGCCTGTCTGGCGGCCAGCAGCAGCGCCTCTGTATCGCCAGAACCTTGGCGGTAGAACCAAGCGTAATTCTCATGGATGAACCAACTTCGGCCTTAGACCCTATCTCGACCCAAAAAGTTGAGGAACTGGTAATGGAGCTTAAGAAGAAATATACCATTATCATGGTAACCCACAACATGCAGCAGGCAGCGCGTGTATCGGATTACACGGCGTTCTTCCTTCTGGGTGAAATGGTTGAGTTTGATGAAACGGAAACAATTTTTACCAATCCACGCGACAAACGTACCGAAGATTATATCTCAGGGCGTTTTGGTTAATTAAAACTGGGCATACACGCCCGGTTTTTTTTATTTGTTGTAATAGCGTAACAGTGGAGCTGCGTTTAAACAAGCCTGTGTTGTTTTATTTATGAATCTGCGGGAAAGTTAAGGATAAAGAAACAAAAAATGAGTGAAGGTGATACATACGTCTAGTAAGCAAAAATCGTACCCTTTTGCCGTGTCCTTCCGCTTGTATTATCCTACAAAAACAGCGTATTTTGAAATAAGGCTTAGAATGCGACAGCGTTTGCTGACGAAATAAGGCGGACAACTTATCTTCATGTTCAAGAGAAATATGTCGCTTCTTTTAGCGTTAAAAACCTATAAAAGCGGGTATTCTACATATAGGTAAATAAAGCATAAAATCAGAATGATTGTGAAAAAATAGATAGCAGGCTTGATTCGTTAAATAATTAGTATTATAATAAAGTCAAAGAAAGTCAAAGTCAAAAGGCTGTGCAAAGGAGGTGCCCGAATGAGAAATATATCCGACATCATTGAACAACATCTAAAGAATATATTACAGCAAAGCAATGGTGCGGTTGAAATCCAGCGAAGCGAACTGGCAGACCAATTTCGCTGCGTCCCTTCCCAAATAAACTATGTAATCAGTACACGTTTCACGGTGGAAAAAGGTTATCTGGTAGAGAGTAAGCGAGGTGGCGGCGGGTACATTCGGATACGCAAAGTTGATATTATTGACAAGGACAGCTTTTATTATAAATTAATGGAAATAATAGGCGAACGGATCACAGCAGCAGCGTGTGACAACATTATTGACCGGATGCTTGAAGAAGGTTTAATCAGCCATCGCGAAATGCGGCTGATGAAAACAGCGACAGGCCGATCGATTTCTAGCCTGCCTGCAGCCGTACGCGATTTATACCGGGCAGAGATTTTAAAATCGATGCTCACTGTACTTTTTATTTATTAGGACATTGCATATGAATTCTCTGCAAGAGCAAGGAGGGGAGCGTTTATGATTTGCCAGGAATGCAAGAAACGTCCGGCGACACTCCACTTTACAAAGATCGTCAACGGAGAGAAAACCGAATCGCATCTCTGTGAAGTGTGCGCGCAGGACAAAGGTGAAATGTTTCCGGGTGCGATGAATAATTTCTCCATACACAATCTTCTATCCGGCCTGCTTAATCATAATGGAGAATCGGCAGGCGAACTTCATGTAAACCAGGAACAAACTCTCCGCTGTAATAATTGCGGCCTCACATACAAGCAGTTTTCAAAAAGCGGACGCTTTGGCTGCAGCAACTGCTACTCTGCCTTTGAAAGTAAGCTTGATCCTTTGTTCCGCCGCATTCATGGAAACACACATCATAGCGGAAAAGTTCCCGAACGATCCGGTGGAAGCATAAAATTAAAAAAACAAGTGGAAGAACTGAAGAAAAGCCTCCAGCGGTGCATTGAGCATGAAGAATTTGAAGAAGCGGCAAAAATCCGTGATCGCATCCGCGGGTTAGAGAATAAAATTGCTGAACTGTAGGAGGGAAACGAAGTGGCTTTCCAGAAGTTTATTACTAATGCAGTGAGTGATTGGATGAATGGAGATGGCGCAGATGCGGATATTGTAATCAGCAGCCGTATCCGGTTAGCCCGCAATCTTCGAGAACAGCCCTTCCCAATGCTGGCTACCGATTCACAGTCGGAACAAATCATTCAAAAAATCCAACAAGCAGTCAAAGATCCATCTTTTAGGGAGCTGGGCAGTTTTGAACTGATAAGAATGGATGAACTGAGCAGCCTTCAAAAAAGGGTGCTGGTGGAAAAACACCTGATTAGCCCTAATCTTGCGGGTGAATCCCGCAAGGGTGCAGCGATGCTGAGTGAGGATGAATCCATTAGCATCATGATTAATGAGGAAGACCATATGAGAATCCAATGCTTATTTCCGGGCTTGCAAATAAAAGAGGCCTGGGAGATTGCAAATAAGCTTGATGATGCTTTTGAGAAGCATCTGGATTTTGCCTTTGATGAAGAAAGAGGCTTCCTTACCAGCTGTCCGACTAATGTAGGGACAGGAATTCGTGCCTCGGTAATGATGCACTTGCCTGCGCTGGTGATGACGCAGCAGATCAACCGGATTCTTTCAGCGATTACCCACGTAGGCTTGGTGGTAAGAGGGCTTTATGGTGAAGGAAGCGAAGCTACCGGCAACTTATTCCAGATCTCCAACCAAATCACACTTGGGCAGTCAGAGAATGAAATTATAACGAATTTGTACAGTGTTGCCAGACAAATCATCGATCAAGAACGAAACGCTCGCAGACTGCTTCTTGAAAACAGCCGGCTGCAATTAGAGGATCGCTTATGCCGCTCATTCGGTGTCCTGACTAACGCACGGGTAATCGAAACGGGTGAAGCTGCGCAGCGGCTCTCAGATGTGCGCCTCGGAATTGATCTTGAGATAATTAAAGGAATAGATGCCGGTGCCATTAATGAACTGATGATTATGACGCAGCCTGGTTTCTTACAACAGTTTGCGGGGCAGCAGTTAACACCGGGGTCGCGCGATGAACGGCGTGCACGCCTCATCCGCGAACGTTTACAGCAAGCATTGAACTCATAAATTATTCGGAGGTGTCTGTTATGATGTTTGGTCGTTTTACGGAAAGAGCCCAGAAAGTATTGGCTCTTGCTCAGGAAGAAGCTGTTCGTCTCGGACACAAAAATATAGGTACAGAGCACATTCTACTCGGTCTCATCCGCGAGGGAGACGGGATTGCAGCGAAAGCACTGCAGGCTCTGGGGCTTGGTCTTGACAAAATTCAAGGAGAAGTAGAATCCCTAATCGGACGCGGTGGAGAGCAGCCGAGCAATATCAACTACACACCGCGGGCCAAAAAAGTCATCGAGCTTTCTATGGACGAGGCGCGCAAACTAGGGCACACCTATGTAGGCACAGAGCATATTCTGCTTGGACTCATTCGTGAAGGCGAAGGGGTCGCTGCACGTGTGCTAAATAATCTCGGAGTCAGCCTGAACAAAGCCCGGCAGCAAGTTTTGCAGCTGCTAGGCAGCAGCGAGGCGATGTCTTCCCATCAGCAGAGCAGCGGCAATCCCGCGGCCAACACGCCTACGCTTGACAGCCTCGCTCGCGATCTGACTGCAGTTGCTCGTGAAGGCGGATTGGATCCGGTTATCGGCCGTGCAAAAGAAATCGAACGTGTTATCCAGGTATTAAGCCGCCGCACTAAGAACAATCCGGTGCTTATCGGGGAGCCTGGGGTTGGTAAAACCGCGATTGCTGAAGGCCTCGCTCAGCGGATTATTAATAACGAAATTCCTGAAACGCTCCGCAACAAGCGGGTAATGACACTTGATATGGGTACAGTTGTAGCCGGTACGAAATACCGCGGTGAATTTGAGGACCGCTTGAAAAAAATTATGGATGAGATTCGCCAGGCAGGCAACGTCATCCTATTCATCGACGAGCTTCATACATTGATTGGTGCCGGCGGTGCGGAAGGGGCGATTGACGCTTCCAACATTCTCAAGCCGTCTCTGGCCCGTGGCGAACTGCAATGCATCGGCGCCACCACACTTGATGAGTATCGAAAATACATCGAGAAGGATGCGGCGCTTGAAAGACGTTTTCAGCCTATCCAGGTAAATGAGCCTACACCAGAGGAAGCCATTCAGATTCTGAAGGGCCTGCGCGACCGTTACGAAGCGCACCACCGGGTTAACATTACTGACGAAGCTCTTGAACAGGCTGTTTATTTATCCGACCGATACATCTCGGATCGATTCCTGCCTGATAAAGCTATCGATTTAATCGACGAAGCGGCTTCTAAAGTTCGTCTTCAATCTTATACCATTCCGCCAAATCTCAAGGATTTAGAGAAGAGATTGGAGGAAATTCGAAAAGAAAAGGATTCATCCGTCCAGAGTCAGGAATTTGAGAAAGCCGCTGCTCTTCGCGATAAGGAACAGAAAATCCGCGAAGAATTAGAACGCACGAAGAATGAGTGGCAGGAGAAGCAGGGGCAGACCGATTCTGAAGTTACCCCTGAGGACATTGCTACGATTGTTGCGAACTGGACCGGTATTCCTGTTAATAAATTAAAAGAAGAAGAGACAGAACGCCTGTTAAAAATGGAAGACATTCTACACAACCGTGTAATCGGCCAGGAAGATGCAGTTAAATCCATTTCCCGCGCGATCCGCCGTGCCCGCGCCGGCCTCAAAGATCCAAAACGACCGATTGGTTCGTTCATCTTCCTTGGACCAACAGGTGTCGGTAAAACGGAATTGGCGAGAGCGATAGCGGAAGCCATGTTCGGTGCCGAAGATGCCATCATCCGGATTGACATGTCGGAGTACATGGAGAAGCACTCCACTTCCCGCCTTGTTGGTGCACCTCCAGGGTATGTGGGATTTGATGAAGGGGGACAGTTAACGGAAAAAGTTCGCCGTAAGCCTTATTCCGTTATCCTGCTGGATGAAATTGAGAAAGCACATCCGGAAGTTTTCAACATCCTGCTTCAAGTTCTCGAGGACGGACGCCTGACAGACTCTAAAGGCCGGACTGTTGATTTCCGCAATACGGTCATTATCATGACGTCAAACGTTGGCGCTGAGATGATTAAGAAAAATGCATCGCTTGGCTTCACAACGCCTGACAGCAGCAAGGATTATGAAGAAATGAAGGGCCGTGTGCTTGGAGAGTTGAAACGCAGCTTCCGTCCGGAGTTTATCAACCGGATTGACGAAATCATTGTGTTCCACTCGCTTGAAGAATCACACATCAGTGAAATAGTTCTCCTTATGGCTGAGCAGCTTCGCAAACGCTTGAATCAACAGGACATCGACTTTGTTCTGACGGATTCCGCCAAGAAATTCCTTGTTAAAGAGGGGTTTGACCCAGCATATGGTGCCCGTCCTCTACGTCGCGCCATTCAGCGCCACATAGAGGATCGGCTGTCTGAAGAGTTGTTAACAGGAAACATTAAAAAAGGCGATACCGTGCAAATCGATGAAAAAGACGGTCAGCTTACAGTGGCCAAAGTGAGACCGGAAGAATCTGTATCCCAACATTAATAAAATCATATATAATAGAAATAAACAGCATGACTCTCGCTGAACATCACGTTCAGGAGAGTCTTTCTTTATGCGATAAAGGCAGGATGTGAACATGGAGAATGGCAAAATATAAATCGAAGTTTGTCTGCCAGGAGTGCGGGTATGAATCACCGAAATGGATGGGCAAATGCCCGGGTTGCGGTAGCTGGAATACACTGGTGGAAGAGTTAGAGGAAAAATCTCGGGCTGGTTCATCTACGCGGCTTGTATCGGGCTCTTTAGCCCGGCCATCGTCTATTACAAGCATTGTGGGGGAAGAAGAAGCGCGCCTTGATACGAAGCTGAGCGAATTAAACCGTGTGCTCGGGGGAGGGGTAGTCCCCGGTTCTCTCGTGCTTGTAGGCGGTGACCCCGGTATCGGAAAATCAACGCTTCTTCTGCAGACATCCCAGCAGCTGGCCGCAAACGGAAATAAAGTGTTGTATATATCCGGGGAGGAATCGGCCCGCCAGATTAAGCTGCGCGCAGAACGGCTGGGAGCCAACAGTGAAAATCTGTACGTTCTGGCAGAGACAGACCTGCTGCTACTTGAGCAGCAGATTACGGATATGATGCCTTCCGTCGTTATAATCGACTCGATCCAGACGATCTTTTATCCTGACATTACGTCAGCGCCGGGAAGTGTGGCTCAGGTCCGCGAATGTACGGCCCATCTAATGAAACTGGCCAAAACAAAAGAAATCGCGATTATGATAGTCGGTCACGTCACCAAGCAGGGCGCGATTGCCGGCCCGCGCCTGCTGGAGCATATGGTAGATTCCGTTTTGTATTTTGAAGGGGAACGCCATAACACATACCGGATACTTCGCGCCGTTAAAAATAGATTCGGCTCTACAAATGAAATCGGCATTTTTGAAATGGTTGAGAACGGGCTCGCTGAAGTGCTCAATCCTTCTGAAATGTTTCTATCTGAACGTTCGCTTGGTGTAGCTGGTTCAACCGTCGTCGCAAGCATGGAAGGGACACGGCCTGTTCTGGTTGAACTGCAGGCACTTGTCACACCGACCGGATTCGCCACTCCGCGAAGAATGGCGACCGGAGTCGATTACAACCGTATCGCGATGATCATGGCTGTTTTAGAAAAAAGAGTAGGACTCCTTTTGCAAAATCAGGATGCGTATGTTAACGTTGCAGGAGGAGTACGTCTCGATGAGCCTGCGGTTGATCTGGCCATTGCGGTAAGCCTTGCCTCCAGTTTTCGTGATAAGCAAACCCATCCCTATGATGTCGTTATAGGAGAAGTTGGGCTTACCGGAGAAGTCAGAGGCGTATCGCGCATTGAGCAGAGAGTAAGAGAGGCCCAGAAATTGGGGTTTAAGCGCGTCATCATTCCCGCAAAGAACGCAGTCGGCTGGGAATATCCGCAGGGTTTGGAAGTGATCGGCGTACATACGGTTTCCGACGCTCTGCGAGAAACGCTGGGAGGTTAACATGTCAACGGAAAGCAAACGTGAGCAATTTATTCAGGAAGTCCTCAGACTTGTCGCACCAGGGACCCCACTGCGTGCAGGGCTGGAAAATGTGCTGGGGGCTAAAACAGGGGCGCTGATAGTGGTGGGCAATTCACCCATGATGCAGCAGATTACAGATGGGGGATTCTCGATCAACTGTGAGCTTACCCCCGCACACCTTTATGAGCTGGCTAAAATGGATGGCGCCATTATACTCAGCGAAGATTTGAAAAAAATTCACTATGCAAATACACAGCTTATACCAGACTCCTCTATACCGTCGACCGAAACCGGTATTCGCCACCGGACAGCAGAACGGGTGGCGAGGCAGACAGGTCAACTTGTCATATCGATATCACAAAGGCGCAGTGTAATCACGCTTTACCGCGGTCCCTACCGCTATTCCTTGAAGGATATCGGGGTCATCCTGACCAAAGCAAACCAGGCCATTCAGACACTGGAAAAATATAAATCGGTTCTGGATCAAGCCATGACCAATCTTGGGGCCCTTGAGTTCGAGGAATTGGTGACATTGCACGAAGTAGCGCTTGTTGTGCAGCGGATTGAGATGGTGTTGCGGATAAAATCGGAAATTATAAAATATATTAATGAATTAGGTACAGAAGGCCGCCTCATCAGCATGCAAATGGAAGAGTTAGTTGCAACTGTAGAGGATGATGCGTATCTGCTGATTAAAGATTACTGCAAATCCGGCGAATCTACAGACCCGGACGACGTGCTGTCTGCCATGCATAAGCTCTCTGGCGACGAACTGCTTGAGTCTCTAAATGTTCTTAAAATTCTCGGTTATAATGGGAATGCCAGCCTGTATGATGAACCCGTGTTTCCAAGGGGTTACCGCATTCTCAACAAAATCCCCCGCCTTCCCGTTTCAATCGTAACGAATTTAATCGAAGAGTTCTCGAGCTTGCCTCAGGTTATGATGGCAACGATTGAAGAACTGGATGAGGTAGAAGGGATTGGGGAGGTAAGAGCCCGCGCCATCAAAGAAGGCCTCAAAAGAATTCAGGAACAGGTGTTTATTGACAGACATATTTAAAAGCAGATAGAATAAGTCATTATCTGGATGGTCAATAGAGGGGCAGACCGGGTTATGCCGGTTAAACGGTCTTTAGGAGGTAATAAATGAAATGGTAATAAAGCAAATTCCTAACTTGTTTACCCTGGGGAATCTGTTCCTTGGAATTGTTGCCATGATGATGGCGTTCAACGGAGAACCGCTTTATATTAATTATGCTGCAATTATGGTGATTATCGGAATGGCGCTCGATGGGCTGGATGGCCGCCTGGCGCGTATGCTTAAGGTTCAAAGCGATTTCGGCAAAGAACTGGATTCTTTATCTGATATCGTAACGTTTGGTGTAGCGCCGGCGCTTATTATGTATGTTGTTCTGCTGGAAGATATGGGCTGGTTCGGTATTATCCTAACTGCGTTGTTTCCGATAGCCGGTGCGCTTCGATTGGCTCGGTTTAATTCCGCCACAAGCGGCAATACCGGATATTTTGTTGGCCTCCCCATCACAGCTGCCGGGGGTGTGCTGGCGACGTTAGCACTTTACCACAATGCTTTTCCGCCGGTTTATTTAATCGCAGGCATGGTCGGGCTGTCTTATCTGATGGTCAGTAATATTAAATATCCAAACTTTAAGAAGGTAGGCATTCCACGTTCAGCCTACTGGATGACTCCTATTATTATTGCAGTCGTTGCTGTATTTGCTTTTAAGTTCCCTCACCAGTTCCCTATGATTGTGTTTGTTCCGCTCATTCTGTACGCTTTTTATGGGTTAAAGAAAAATGTGGAGCGGTTTATGCGCAAGAAATCCCGGCAGAAGTCAGATGAAGAATATATGAATTCCTAAAAAAGAGCGGAGATCATTCTCTGCTCTTTTTTCATGTTGACATGTCTTTTTATGTTGTGATAAGATAATGAATTTACTTTGACTAATTATATGAATTTATTATATAATTAAAAAGGATACTCTGTTGGAGGTGGATCGATTGTTTCGAATTGGCGACAAGATTGTTTATCCAATGCATGGGGCAGGTGTAATTGAAGCCATTGAAGAAAAAGAAGTCCTAGGGCAAAAACAGAAGTATTATGTGATGAAGATGCCTGTAGGAAATATGCAGGTGATGATCCCTATGGCTAAATTGGAGCAATTGGGAGTTCGTTCTGTTATCGACATGGATGCACTTGATAAGGTGTTAACGATCTTAAGCGAAGAAGAAACCGATTTATCTACAAGCTGGAACCGCCGCTTCCGAAAAAACATGGACAAAATGAAAACAGGAGATATCTATCAGGTGGCAGGCGTGGTTCGCGATTTAATGAGAAGAGAGAAAGAGAAAGGGTTATCCACCGGGGAGCGTAAGATGCTGGATAATGCCCGCCAGATTTTAATCAGTGAGCTTGTGCTGGTTAAAGATATCGACCAGGATCAGGCAATTCATCTGCTCGATGAAGTCGTAAATAGCTAGAGAAGGATGCGGGAGCTTCTCTCATTGAGAAGCTTTTTTATTATTTTTTGATTAAAATAGGTTTTTAATTGGTAGATATGACTATAATGAGGAAGAGGGGGTGAATTTTTGTTAAAACGAGTCATTCAATTATTCTTTGTATTGGCCGGAGCTGGTCTTGGGTATCAATTCGGAGCGGATCTCTTTACCATGCTCAACAAGCTGCTTCATTTCGGCAGGGTACCAGGCCCGGAATATATCGGCGCTATCCTGGGCGCAGTGGTTCTTTTCCTGCTGACTGCCTGGCCAACCGATTACCTGGTTACGTTCATACGCCGCAGTGAAGATACGCTAGTTAAACTTCCGATCACTGATGTTCTATTTGGAGCTATGGGGTTAATTATTGGACTTATAGTCGCTTTCTTACTTTTCCTCCCTATTAGCAACATTCCGATTGCTGTTGTTGCAAAACTGCTTCCTTTACTTATTTCCGTGTTATGCGGATATATTGGTTTCCAAGTGGGACTGAAAAAACGGGATGAAATTATGTCTGTTTTCTCGATTGGAAGACTAAACAGGGAAAAAAAGAAGGAAGAGAAACAGAGTCCATCCAATGTTGAATATAAGATTCTGGACACGAGCGTCATTATTGATGGACGCATAGCGGACATCTGTAAGACCGGGTTCATTGAAGGCGCCCTGGTTATTCCTGAGTTTGTTCTGGAAGAACTCCAGCATATCGCAGACTCTTCTGATGCGCTCAAAAGGAACAGGGGCCGCAGGGGCCTCGACATTTTGAATAAAATTCAAAAGGAATTAAAGGTAAAGGTTATCATTACCGATCAAGACTTTGAAGACATCAGCGAAGTAGACAGCAAACTGGTTAAGCTGGCCAAAGTTATGAAAGGCAAAGTTGTAACGAACGATTTTAACCTGAATAAGGTGTGTGAACTCCAGGGCGTTTCTGTTTTAAATATTAATGATCTGGCTAATGCAGTGAAGCCGGTTGTGCTGCCGGGAGAACTGCTGCATGTGCAGGTCATTAAAGACGGAAAGGAAAACGGACAGGGTGTAGCTTACCTGGATGATGGAACGATGATTGTCGTGGAGGGCGGAAGAGACTACATCGGCTCGACTATAGATGTGATTGTAACCAGCGTACTTCAAACATCGGCAGGACGCATGATTTTTGCTAAACCGAAACTAATGGAAAAAGCGTTATAAAAATTTCAGGTAAGAGTAGGCGTTCTCGAATATGCATATAGGCGTTGTTATCGTTGCGGCTGGCAGCGGAAAAAGAATGGGAGGACAGGTTAAAAAGCAGTTTATTGAACTAGCTGGCAAACCTGTACTGCTCCATACAGTAGAAATCTTCGCTTCGATGGACAACTGGAGCGAGATCGTAGTGGTGACTTCTGAAGAAGATATCCAGCATGTAAAACGTCTTTTGAAAGACTTTCCCCAGGTACAGGTAACACCAGGCGGTGCAGAGAGACAGGACAGCGTATACTGTGGTCTCACAAAACTGATTGCGTCTGATTTCGTGCTGATTCATGACGGGGCACGCCCATTTGTTACACAAGGAGCGCTTTTGGATTTGGTTTCCGCTATGAAAAAGACGGATGCAGCCGTGCTGGCTGTCCCTGTGAAGGATACAATAAAGCAGGTTGATGACAAGGGGATAGTGGTAGCAACTCCTCCCCGAAAAAGCTTGTGGGCTGTACAGACGCCGCAAGCTTTTCGTCTTCCTGCCATTCTTCATGCCCATGAACAGGCACGGGCGGATGGATATACAGGAACGGATGATTCCTCCTTGCTGGAAAGATTGGGACAAGACGTCACCGTGATAGCAGGGGATTATACCAACATAAAGTTAACCACTCCAGAAGATTTGGCCATGGGCGAAACAATTATGAGGCGGGGCAACAATAAAGGAGAAGATCAATGATACGTATAGGCCAGGGGTTTGACGTCCACCAATTAGCAGAAGGACGGATTTTAAAAGTCGGCGGCGTTGAGATCCCGTTTGATAAAGGACTGCTGGGCCATTCGGATGCTGATGTGGCACTCCATGCGATTACAGATGCTGTTCTAGGAGCGCTCGGTCTTGGGGATATCGGGAAGCATTTTCCGGATACAGATCAGGCATTTGCGGGTGCAGACAGCCGGATTCTCCTTGAGGAAGTGTGGAAGCTTGCCGGGCAAAAAGGATACAAACTGGGTAACCTGGATGTTACCATTATTGCACAGAAGCCGAAAATGGCCCCTCACATTGAAAAGATGCGCGCCATTATTGCGAAGACCTTGCAAGCTGACATGGACCGGGTTAATGTTAAAGCGACGACAACAGAAAAGCTAGGCTTTACCGGGCGTGAAGAGGGAATTGCTTCAATGGCGGTTGTATTGTTGCAGAAGGAAGGACTATAATAGACACTTGAAAACAGTTTGATTAATAAAAGGACGGTGGCAATTCCCATGTCAAAAGAAGTACGCGTACGGTTTGCACCAAGCCCAACCGGACATTTACATATAGGCGGTGCTCGCTCCGCACTTTTTAACTATTTTTTTGCACGCCACCACGGCGGCAAATTCATTATTCGGATTGAAGATACCGACCGCAAGCGCAATGTAGAGGATGCGGAAGCCAAGTTGATACAAAGCATGCGCTGGTTAGGTACAGAATGGGATGAGAGCATTGATAAAGGCGGTCCCCATGCGCCGTACCGTTCGATGGATCGGATGGATATTTATACCGACCATTTGAATCGACTGCTGGAGGAAGGCAAGGCCTATCACTGCTACTGTACCGAGGATGAGCTTAACGCTGAACGGGAAGCACAGAAGGCCCGCGGGGAAATGCCGCGCTATTCCGGGAAGTGCCGCCATTTAACTGCTGAGCAGGTTGCTGCTTATAAGGCGGAAGGCCGGGTTCCTTCTATCCGTTTCCGCGTTCTTGCGGACCGGGAATACGTTGTGCATGACCATGTTCGCGGAGAAGTTGCATTTGAGTCGAATGGAATCGGCGACTTCGTTATTGCACGTCCGGACGGCATACCCACCTATAACTTTGCTGTAACGATCGATGATTATTTGATGGAAATTACCCATGTTATCCGTGGTGAAGAACATCTTTCCAATACGCCGCGCCAGCTGATGATTTACGAGGCTTTTGGCTGGGAAGCGCCGGATTTCGCTCACGTGTCCCTAATTTTAAATCCGGATCGCCAGAAAATGAGCAAGCGTGACGAATCGATTATCCAATTCGTGGAGCAGTATCGCGAACTTGGCTATTTGCCTGAAGCGCTGGTTAACTTCCTGGCGCTTCTCGGCTGGTCTCCTGAAGGGGAAGAAGAAATATTCAGTAGAGAGGAACTGATTAAGCGCTTTACGCTTGATCGCGTATCGAAGTCTCCTTCTGTATTTGATATAGATAAATTGAATTGGATGAATAACCACTATTTCAAGGAAGCTCCGCTTGAAAGGATTGTGGAACTGACGCTGCCCCATATGCAGAAAGCCGGCCAGCTTCCAGAAGTACTTTCGCCTGAACAGCGAGAATGGGCGGAGAAAGTCATTGCCCTCTATCAAGAGCAGATGGCGTATGGTGCACAAATCGTTGAGCTCGCGTCCCTTTTCTTTATCGATAAACTCGAATATAATGAAGAGGCCAAGGAAATACTGGGAGAAGAACAAGTTCCTGAAGTAATGCGGGCTTTTCACGAACAGATTACAGCTGAGGAAGCATTCACTCCGGAAACCATTAAAGCTGCACTGAAGAATGTGCAGAAGGCGACGGGACATAAGGGCAAGAAATTATTCATGCCTGTCCGTGTGGCGGCAACAGGTGTAACGCACGGTCCGGATCTTGGCCAGTCCCTTTATTTGCTTGGCCGGGAAAAAGTAGCGGGGCGCGTTCTCAACGTTGCGGACAATTACCAGGAAATTTTAAAAGCCTAATCTAATTTATCGAACGGCTGTGACCGGAAGAAGTACGGGAAACAAGAGAAGCCCAGAGAGGGTCATCACTGGCTGGAAGTGACCTGCTGATCATTCCCGGAAATGCCTCCGTTAGCCGGGCCCTTGAATAGTAAGTATAGGGTTCCGTTTCCCGCGTTAAGGGTTCAAGATATATTTTTTCTGCAGGCTTACCAGATAAGTGCAATGCATGCAGTTGAAATAAAGCAGAGTGGAACCGCGCGACAGCGCCTCTGAAGCCTAATAGGCTGTGGAGGCGTTTTTTTGTGGATAGAAAAATATATGATAGCCGAGAGGAGAAGGCGCATGTTCAAGACAATACGGCGGGACATCCGATGTATAATGGAACGGGATCCGGCAGCCAGAAGTGCCCTTGAAGTTGTTCTGACTTATTCCGGATTGCATGCCGTATGGTTTTATCGAATCAGTCATAAGCTTTGGAAAACCAAATTATATACATTGGCCCGAATGGTTTCACAGTTCGCCAGGTTTGTCACCGGCATTGAGATTCATCCCGGTGCTAAAATTGGAAAAGGGCTGTTTATCGACCACGGTTCCGGTGTTGTAATCGGTGAAACATGTGAAATTGGCGATAACGTAACGTTGTACCAGGGAGTTACGCTCGGTGGTACGGGGAAAGAAAAGGGGAAAAGGCATCCCACAATCGGGAACAATGTTCTGATTGCGTCGGGGGCAAAAGTTCTTGGCTCTATGAAAATTGGGGATAATTCTAAAATCGGGGCGGGTTCGGTCGTCCTGCAGGAGGTTCCGCCTAATTCGACAGTTGTTGGGATTCCGGGTAAGATCATTATTCAGGATGGGGTCCGCATACAACAGGACTTTGACCAGGTTAATCTGCCTGACCCGGTTGCTGAAACGCTTCGTCTTCTGCAGCAGGAAATAGACGATCTCAGGCAGGAAATTGAACATCTCAAGGAAGCAAAGGGGCTGGCATCGCATGAGTAAAATAAAGATATACAATACGCTTACGAGAAAAAAGGAAGAGTTTATTCCGATTGAATCGGGAAAAGTTAAAATGTATGTTTGCGGTCCAACCGTATATAACTATATCCATATAGGAAATGCCCGTCCCGCTATTGTATTCGATGTGGTGCGCCGTTACTTTGGCTATCGCGGCTATGAGGTCACCTTTATTCAGAACTTCACGGATGTAGACGATAAATTGATTAGAAAAGCCGAAGAAACGGGTGAGACGGTTCCCGAATTAGCCGAGCGTTTCATTGCGGCTTATATGGATGATGTCCGTGCGCTTGGCGTGAAAGAGGCGTATCTGCACCCGAAGGTAACCGAACATATCCCGGAGATCATTGCTTTCATTCAGGGGCTCATTGACAAAGGCCATGCCTATGAAGCGGCTGGAGATGTTTATTTTAAGACGGCATCCTTCCCGGAATACGGCAAGCTATCCCATCAGAATATTGCGGATCTAAAATCAGGGGCGCGTATCGAAATAAATGAAAATAAGAAGGACCCGCTTGACTTTGTTTTATGGAAAGCGGCTAAGCCAGGGGAAATATCGTGGGACAGCCCATGGGGTGCAGGCCGTCCTGGATGGCATATTGAATGCTCAGCCATGTCCCTGAAGTATTTAGGAGAAACGTTCGATATTCACGGCGGCGGGCATGATCTGACATTTCCCCACCATGAGAATGAAATTGCCCAATCCGAATGCCTTACAGGCCATACGATGGCAAGGTACTGGATGCATAATGGTTTTATTAACATAGAGAATGAAAAAATGTCCAAATCCATCGGAAATGTTATCCTCGTAAAAGATTTACGCGATGAGTACGCGCCGCGGATTATCCGCTTCTTTATGCTGAGCGGACATTACCGCAACCCGATAAATTTCAGCCGGGATTTAATTACGCAGGCGGCTAACAGCATCGAGCGGATTGATAATTCCGTGCGAAACCTGCAGTACCGGCTGGGGTCCGCAGTTGAAGGGGAACTCGATGCCCAGGAGAAAAATGCGCTTCAAACTTTTAGAGACCGCTTTATTGAGGAAATGGATGATGATTTTAATACCGCAGATGCCATAACGGTTCTGTTTGATGCTGTGCGTGAAGCGAATCAGGGTTTAACCCGCAGAACAGTGAACAAATCCTTTGTCGAAGCTTATCTTGCTTTGTTCGTTGAACTCGGCAGTGTGCTTGGCATAGATTTTGGGGCTCACAATTCGAGAGACAAAGGCCCTTCAGATGATCAAATCGAAGCATTGATTGCTGAAAGAACCCGGGCGCGCAGGGAGAAAAATTTTGCGCGTGCGGATGAAATACGCGCCGAGCTCACCGAAATGGGTATTGTACTGGAGGACACACCACAGGGGATACGCTGGCATCGCAAAGCTTAAGGGAAGACAGGGTAAAGCAATGATACAGGATAAAATGAACAGAGATCCCCGCCAATTAAATGCGCTGGCTTTGGCCTATATGGGCGATGCCGTCCTGGAAATGCGTGTTCGCCAGCACCTGCTCGCTGCAGGAGAGGTAAGGCCGAATCAAATGCAGCGGGCGGCGGTCCGCTATGTTTCAGCTAAAGCGCAGGCTTCCATCGTTCATGGCATATGGGATAAACTCAAAGAAGATGAAATAGCTGTTCTAAAAAGAGGGCGGAATGCAAAATCCGCCACCATGCCGAAAAACGCGGAAGTAGCGGATTATCGGTTGAGTACGGGCTTTGAGGCCCTCCTTGGTTTTCTTTACCTGACGCAGCAGGAGGAGAGGCTGGATCAAATATTAAACGATGCGATTGAATGGGTAGAAGCGGGCAGGTAGCAAAAGAATTGCCCGCTTTAATATTGAACAAGGAGTAAATTCATGAGTGAATATATTGTGGGAAAGAATCCTGTACTTGAAGCGCTCCGCTCAGGACGCTCCATTAATAAAATTTGGATTGCAGAAGGCTCACAGAAGGGAGTTACCGGCCAGGTAACGGCGCTTGCAAAGGAAGCAGGGGTCACCGTGCAGGTTGTGCCGCGCAAGAAGCTGGACCAGGCGGCGGAAGGGGAAAGCCACCAGGGAATTTTGGCTTATATCGCGGCTTATGACTATGTGGAACTGGATGATATTCTGCGGCGGGCTGATGCGTCCGGAGAACCGCCTTTTCTTGTTATTCTTGATGAAGTGGAAGACCCGCATAATCTGGGTTCCATTCTGCGGACGGCTGACGCAGCCGGTGTCCATGGGGTTATTATTCCAAAGCGGCGTGCCGCTGGGCTTACTTCTACCGTTGCGAAATCTTCGGCAGGCGCCATCGAGTACGTTCCGGTAGCACGGGTAACGAACATCGCGCGGACGATAGATGATCTTAAAGAGAAAAATATATGGGTGGTAGGAACCGACGCATCTGGTAAGGAGGAATTTCGTGAGGCGAGAATGGATATGGGGATTGCGCTGGTTATTGGCAGCGAAGGCAAGGGAATGAGCCGCCTGGTGAGAGAAAAGTGCGACTTTACCGTGAAATTGCCGATGGTTGGCCATGTCACCTCTCTTAATGCCTCAGTCGCCGGCGCGTTATTAATGTATGAGGTATACAGGCAGCGGCATCCACTGTCCCGCTAGATAAGGGGCTTAGGGGAAATGGAACAAATCCTAATCGTTGACGGCTATAATGTAATCGGAGACTGGGGACAGCTTAAAGAGCATAAAGAGAACAGTCTGGAAGAGGCCCGAAACGAACTTCTGTCTATGCTTGCTGATTACCAGGCATACACAGGAATAAAGGTCATTGTCGTGTTTGATGCCTATAATGTGAAGGGGATCGGCAGAAAGATTAAGCAGTTCCGATTAGACATCCGCTACACAAAAGAAAAGGAAACAGCGGATGAGATGATTGAGAGACTGGTGCGGGAATTATCCCACCGCCAGCGGCAGATTTACGTGGCCACATCCGATAATACGGAACAGCATGTGACGTTTGGCTATGGCGCATTGCGCAAACCTGTTCGGGAGTTATGGATCGATGTTAAGCAGGCGCAGGCGGATATCGGCGAGAAGGTAAAAAAAGCTAAGGAAAAGCCAAAAGGAAGAGGGCTTGTCCTGGATGATCATGTGCAAAAGATCTTTGAAAAGTGGCGCAGAGGCGAACATTGATTTGGTTGACGTTGGAAGATTACATAATGTATAATGTCCTTATCTGATGCGGCAGGTCGGAGGGATGATGTTTGGGCACTGATCACAACCGATTTGAAATGCTTTACGATGAAGACATTGTAGACCTTGTACGTATGGGCGATAGTGATGCACTGGAGTATTTGATTAACAAGTACAAAAACTTCGTTCGGGCAAAAGCAAGATCGTATTTTTTAATTGGAGCAGATCGTGAAGATATTGTGCAGGAAGGTATGATTGGCCTGTATAAATCAATTCGGGATTTCCGCGGCGATAAACTTGCATCCTTTAAAGCGTTTGCCGAATTGTGCATTACACGCCAGATTATTACGGCCATTAAAACGGCGACCAGGCAGAAGCATATTCCATTGAATTCTTATGTTTCCCTGGACAAGCCAATCTATGATGAAGATTCCGATCGTACTTTGCTGGATATTATCTGTGGAACCAGGGTAACAGATCCTGAAGAGCTGATTATTAACCAGGAAGAATATGATGACATTGAAGATAAAATGAGTGAACTTTTAAGCGATTTAGAACAGCAGGTTCTGCTGCTGTATCTGGACGGCCGATCTTATCAGGAGATTGCTGTCGATTTACGCCGTCATGTCAAATCGATTGACAATGCGCTGCAGCGTGTCAAACGCAAGCTTGAGCGGTATCTGGAAGTGCGGGAAGTTTCACAAGTATAGCTTTTAATTGAGCAGGGGGGATGCCCTGCTTTTTCTTTTGCAAAAAAAGAGCCATCTCGGCTTTAAAGCGGGGTATTAAGAACGCGTTAACCGTCAAGACTGGACTATAGTTGGCCTCTTTACATATGTTTTTTAAACCCATTGAAAACAAATATATATTTGACACTAAATTTCCATTGTGATAAAGTATTGGAGGTAGCCGTGTCAGCACGGTTATACTTTGATGCTATCATAATGGAACGGCATATAGGCCATTTCTGAATCTGTGGGAGGTGTAACATCATGCGGGTAATTGTGACTTTAGCGTGCACCGAGTGCAAACAACGCAACTATACCACAAACAAAAATAAACGCAAGCATCCAGACCGCATTGAGATGAAGAAGCATTGCAAATTCTGCAACGACCATACTCTTCATCGCGAGACTCGCTAGTTCGATGAGCTTGAATGTAATGGGGGGTGCGTTATGAGTTTTATTGAAAGACTCAAACGCGGACCGGCCTTCTTTAAAGAAGCCGTCACCGAGTTAAAGAAAGTTACCTGGCCAACGCGGAAAGAACTTTTGTCTTACTCCGCTGTTGTTCTTGTGACAGTTGCGCTGCTTGCGGCTTTCTTCGCGGTTATTGATTTAGGTATTTCCCAGTTGCTTGGACTCCTGGTTAAAGCAGGGAAATAATCGTTAGGGGGGTTAAGGACACCTGTTTGTCCTCAAATCATGGAAAAACACTGGTATGTAGTTCATACTTATTCAGGTTATGAGAATAAAGTTAAGACCAACCTTGAAAAAAGGGTAGAATCGATGGGTATGGAAGATAAGATCTTCCGTGTCATGATTCCGACAGAAGACGAAACCGAGGTTCGTGATGGCAAGAAGAAGGTTGTAACGAAAAAAGTCTTTCCGGGCTATGTGCTCGTGGAGATGGCTATGACCGATGATTCTTGGTACGTTGTTCGGAATACACCAGGTGTAACCGGATTTGTAGGCTCGGCAGGTGCTGGTTCGAAGCCGACACCTTTGCTTCCTGAAGAAGTTGCATCGATTATGAAACAAATGGGCGTGGAAGAAACAGCTCCGCGTTTTGACTTTGTGCTAAAGGAAATGGTCAAAGTTAAAGAAGGGCCATTCGCCAATATGGTTGGTTCGATTGAAGAAATTCAGGCGGACAAGCGCAAAGTCAAAGTTCTTGTTGATATGTTCGGAAGAGAGACACCGGTTGAGCTTGATTTTGCTCAAGTGGCTAAGCTATAAATAGACTTGAAATACATTTCCCCATATGGTATTTTCAAATTTGTTTACGTTTCTCTTAACATAGAAGGTATTGAGTTTGTTTTTAGGAGGTGGAATACATGGCTAAAAAAGTAATTAAAATGGTCAAACTTCAAATTCCTGCAGGTAAAGCAAACCCGGCACCACCGGTTGGTCCTGCTTTAGGTCAAGCTGGCGTTAACATCATGGGTTTCTGTAAGGAATTTAATGCGCGTACACAGGATCAGGCAGGCCTTATTATCCCTGTAGAAATCACTGTGTTCGAAGATCGTTCCTTCACATTTATTACTAAAACTCCTCCGGCTGCCGTACTGCTGAAAAAAGCAGCAGGCATTGAATCCGGTTCGAGCGTTCCTAATAAAACGAAAGTTGCAACTGTGAAGCGTGACAAAGTTCGCGAAATCGCTGAGCTCAAAATGCCGGACCTTAACGCAGCAAACGTTGAATCCGCTATGCGTATGGTTGAAGGTACAGCTCGTAGCATGGGTATTACAATCGAAGACTAATTCCCGGCTTAATAAAAATGGTTCTACCGAAGGGGTTGTGTGTGCAACGGGTTTTTGTGTTGGCAGCGCAGCCCCGTTTCGTGGGAGGTAAAACCGCTATTACCACATGAGGAGGATACAAAAATGGCTAAAAAAGGCAAGAATTATAAAGAAGCTGTAAAACTTGTAGACCGCTCGGTTCAGTATGATGCACCCGAAGCGTTTGAACTTGTGAAAAATGCTTCTAAAGCTAAGTTTGACGAAACAGTAGAAGTTGCATACCGCCTGGGTGTTGACCCTCGCAAAAACGATCAGCAAATCCGCGGTGCGGTTGTTCTTCCACATGGCACAGGTAAAACACAGCGCGTACTCGTATTCGCAAAAGGCGATAAAGCGAAAGAAGCGGAAGCTGCAGGCGCAGATTATGTAGGCGACGATGAATTCATCAATAAGATCCAGCAGGGCTGGTTCGAATTCGATGTTGTTGTTGCTACACCTGATATGATGGGTACAGTGGGCCGTCTGGGCCGTGTGCTTGGACCTAAAGGTTTAATGCCAAACCCTAAAACAGGCACTGTAACATTCGAAGTAGAAAAAGCTGTTAATGAAATTAAAGCCGGTAAAATCGAATACCGTACAGATAAAGCGGGTAACATTCATGCGCCAATCGGTAAGGTTTCATTTGATGTGGATAAACTGGTTGAGAATTTCAACGCTTTAACAGATGCTTTGAATAAAGCGAAGCCAGCTGCTGCAAAAGGCATATTCATGAAGAACGTTACAGTAAGCTCTACAATGGGCCCTGGCGTTCGCGTTAACGCAGTAAAATAATTTCTTGACATTAACTTTGTTAATTGATATAATATTTCTTGTTGATAAAAGAATAGTCCGTTACCGTAGACAGAAGGTGCGTTTTGCTTAATATCCTTCCGAGGTGCTGAAGAATATAAATTCGAAGCCTTCGCATGTCTGCGGAGGCTTTTTTTGATACAGGATCTCATGCTACAGGAGGTGTAAAAATGTCCGTACGTGAAGAAAAAGTTCAAGCCGTAAGTGAGATTGTCGATAAATTCCGCAGCAGCAAAAGCACAGTGGTTGCTGATTACCGCGGTTTAAACGTAGCTCAGGTTACTCAACTTCGCAAACTTTGCCGTGAAGCAGGTGTGGATTTCAAAGTCTATAAAAATACACTGGCTCGCCGTGCTACTGCAGAAGTAGAATTAACTGGTCTTGATGAATACCTTACTGGCCCAACAGCCATTGCTTTCAGCATGGAAGATGAAATGGCGGCCGCTAAAGTATTATCGGATTTTGCTAAAGCAAACGAAGCACTTGAAATTAAAGCTGGCGTTCTGGAAGGCAACGTGATGAATGCTGCTGAAGTAAAAGCGATCGCAAGCCTGCCAAACCGCGAAGGTTTACTTTCTATGCTGCTTAGTGTACTTCAAGCGCCTATGCGCAACTTCGCTCTTGCTGTTAAAGCTGTTGGTGACCAAAAAGAAGGCCAAGGGGCTTAATTTAAAAACCTGTTAGGAGGACTAATAACAATGAGTAAAGAACAAATCATTGATGCGATTAAAGAAATGTCCGTTCTTGAACTGAACGATCTTGTTAAAGCAATTGAAGAAGAATTTGGCGTAACTGCAGCTGCACCTGTAGCTGTTGCTGGCGCTGCTGGCGGTGCTGCTGAAGCTGAACAAACTGAATTCACAGTTGTTCTTGCTAGCGCTGGCGGATCTAAAATCAACGTTATCAAAGTTGTTCGTGAAATCACTGGCCTTGGTCTGAAAGAAGCTAAAGCTATGGTTGATGGCGCTCCTGCTAACGTTAAAGAAGGCATTTCTAAAGAAGATGCTGAAGCAATCAAAGCTAAGCTTGAAGAAGCTGGCGCATCTGTAGAAGTTAAGTAATTTCCGTTTGCTGCTGAGAGTCTGGTGCATGAACTGCACCAGGCTTTTTGTGTTATATAGAATAGAGTTAACAGGGTTATAATAGAACAAATGAATGTAAAAGAGTGGTGTTTTGATGGAGCATTACTATACGAATCAGCCGGAAACAGAAAGCCGTGAGCAGACATTTACGTTTACGCTGCGAGGAAGAGATTTTCGTTTTATTACGGACCGCGGAGTGTTTTCGAAAGATAGGATTGACTTTGGAAGTGTGCTTCTAGTTGAAACTATGGAGATCGAGGACGGGATGGATGTACTGGATATCGGCTGCGGTTATGGCCCGATGGGAATGGCTGCATCTGTACTTACTCCACACGGGAATGTGAAAATGGTAGATATTAATGAACGTGCCGTATCTCTTGCCAACCGGAATCTTGAATTAAATGGAATTACAAATGCAAGGGCCCTTGTTAGCGACAGGCTGCAATCACTGGCACAAAATGAACGTTTTGATGTGGTTATTACCAATCCGCCCATAAGAGCTGGCAAAAAAGTTGTACATGCTATCTTTGAAGATGCCCATAAGCATTTAAGAAGCGGGGGAGCGTTGTGGGTTGTGATCCAGAAGAAGCAGGGAGCTCCATCGGCGTTTGCCAGGCTGCAGGAACTGTTTGCAGAAGTTGAAGAAGTCGAGAGAAAAAAAGGATATGCTATTTTCAGAGCAATAAAAGAATAAACGGCCGGAACAGTTGACTTGATATTGCAATTGTGATATCGTTATATAATGCCACCGAAATGTTAAGTGGGATGTTATTATTGCATAAAAAGTCAACCTTTTTTTTCGCGTTAAAATAAGGTTTTACGAGCAGGTATGTAAGTGTTACCTTTTGTTAATCATTATATAATATTACGTACCGGTTCTTCAAATTAATAATAAAGTCTTCTATAGTAGGAGACTTTGTTCTTTTTTGTGCAAAAACTCGGTTTGAGAGGTGAATGAGTTGGCAGGTCATCTAATTCAATCTGGACGTCATCGCCAGCGTCGCAGTTACGCTAGAATTCAAGAGGTAATGGAATTACCAAACCTAATTGAGATCCAACAAAAATCGTATCAGTGGTTCCTTGATGAAGGACTGCGGGAAATGTTTCAAGACATTTCTCCGATTCAGGATTTCACAGGTAATCTTGTGCTTGAGTTCATTGACTATAGTCTCGGTGAACCGAAGTACTCTGTCGATGAATCCAAAGAGCGGGATGTTACGTATGCGGCACCGCTGCGCGTGAAAGTTCGTCTCATTAACAAAGAGACGGGAGAAGTTAAGGAACAAGAAGTGTTTATGGGTGATTTTCCACTTATGACAGAAACGGGTACCTTTGTTATTAATGGTGCTGAACGTGTTATTGTCAGTCAGCTTGTTCGTTCTCCTAGCGTGTATTTCAGCACAAAAATAGATAAAAACGGAAAACAGGCTTATACGGCGACTGTTATTCCGAACCGGGGCGCATGGCTGGAACTCGAGACGGATGCCAAGGATATTATTTATGTTCGTATCGACCGTACAAGGAAAATACCGGTTACGGTTCTTTTGCGTGCATTGGGTTTTGGAACAGATGTTGAGATTCTAAACCTCCTCGGTGAAGATGAGTTCCTTAAAAATACACTTGAAAAGGATAACACAGATTCAACGGAGAAAGCGCTGATTGAAATCTACGAAAGGCTCCGTCCTGGAGAGCCTCCTACAGTAGAAAATGCAAAAAGCTTGCTAATTTCCCGTTTCTTCGATCCAAAGCGTTATGACTTAGCAAATGTAGGACGCTATAAAATTAATAAAAAGCTTCATATTAAAAATAGACTTTATAACCAGCGTCTTGCTGAAACGCTAGTTGACGAGGCAACCGGTGAAATTATTGCGGAAGCCGGGCAGGTTGTAGACCGGCGTTTGCTGGATCGAATCCTTCCGTATCTGGAAGACAACGTTGGATTTGTTAACGTTCGCCCTCGCGGCGGTGTGTTGGATGATGAAGTTCGCCTACAGGCTATTAAGATTTTTTCTCCAATAGAAGATGGCAAGGTTATCAAGGTTATGGCGAATGGTATTATCGACAAGACCGTTAAACATATTACGCCTGCAGATATTGTTTCATCTATCAACTATTTTATGAACCTCTTACACGGCATTGGAACTACAGATGATATTGACCATCTGGGTAACCGCCGTCTGCGTTCAGTTGGTGAACTTCTGCAGAATCAGTTCCGGATCGGTCTGTCCCGTATGGAACGGGTAGTTCGGGAGAGGATGTCTATTCAGGACGCCAATGCCATTACTCCACAGGCTCTTATTAATATTCGACCGGTTATCGCGTCTATTAAAGAGTTCTTTGGGAGTTCCCAGCTTTCCCAGTTCATGGACCAGACAAATCCGCTGGCTGAACTTACACATAAACGGCGTTTATCTGCACTGGGACCTGGTGGTTTAACCCGTGAACGCGCAGGATTTGAAGTGCGCGACGTTCACCATTCTCACTATGGCCGGATGTGCCCGATTGAAACGCCTGAGGGACCAAACATTGGTCTTATCAACTCACTATCAAGTTATGCACGAATAAACGAATATGGTTTTATTGAAACACCACGCCGCCGGATTGATCCGGAAACAGGCCGTGTCACGAATGAAATCAATTACCTTACAGCAGATGAAGAAGATGTCTTCAACATCGCGCAGGCTAATGCTCCGATTACGGAGGAAGGCGAGTTCATTAACGATACCGTTATTTGCCGCCGCCGCGGTGAAATCGTAACGGTCCCTAAAGATAAAGTAGACTTCATGGATGTGTCGCCTAAGCAGGTTGTATCCGTAGCGACCGCCATGATTCCATTCCTGGAAAATGACGATGCGAACCGCGCCCTCATGGGATCAAACATGCAGCGGCAGGCCGTACCGCTTCTTATTCCACAAGCTCCGTTTATCGGAACGGGTATGGAACATAAGGCTGCCAAAGACTCCGGTGTTGCCATCGTTGTCCGCAACGCTGGTGTGGTCGAGCGCGTAACCGCACGCGAGATTTGGGTGCGCCGCCAGGAAGAAGTAGATGGCAGAACGATCATGGGAGACATTGACAAATACAAGCTTCATAAGTTTGAACGCTCTAACCAGGGAACCTGTATCAATCAACGCCCTATCATTAAAAAGGGTGAATTTGTTGAAGTGGGGGACATCGTCGCTGACGGTCCTTCAACAGAGGCTGGCGAATTAGCGCTTGGACGCAATGTGGTCGTAGCCTTTATGACCTGGGAAGGTTATAACTATGAGGATGCGATCCTGCTTAGCGAAAAACTCGTAAAAGAGGATGTTTATACCTCTATCCATATCGAGGAATACGAGTCAGAGGCACGTGATACGAAGCTTGGGCCTGAAGAGATCACCCGTGACATTCCAAATGTCGGGGAAGAAGCGCTGAAAAACCTGGATGAACGCGGCATTATTCGCGTAGGTGCCGAAATCAATGACGGTGATATCCTCGTTGGTAAGGTAACGCCTAAAGGGGTAACGGAACTTACTGCCGAAGAAAGACTTCTACATGCGATCTTCGGTGAGAAAGCTCGTGAGGTTCGTGATACTTCCCTTCGTGTACCGCATGGCGGCTCAGGTATCATTGTGGATGTTAAAGTGTTTACCCGCGACAACGGGGATGAACTCCCGCCAGGTGTAAACCAGCTGGTTCGCGTATACATCGCCCAGAAGCGTAAAATCTCCGTGGGTGACAAAATGGCAGGACGCCATGGTAACAAAGGGGTTATCGCACGCATTCTGCCTGAAGAAGATATGCCGTTTATGCCGGATGGCACGCCTGTACAGGTTGTACTGAACCCGCTGGGCGTACCTTCACGGATGAACATCGGGCAGGCGCTGGAAGTACATCTTGGCATGGCTGCCCGCGCACTCGGGATTCACATTGCAACGCCGGTATTTGACGGTGCCCGTGAAGATGACGTGTTCGATGCGCTGGAAGAAGCGGGACTTAGCCGCACCGGTAAAACGGTTCTGTTTGACGGACGCACAGGCGAGCCGTTCGACCGTACCGTAACCGTGGGTGTCATGTACATGATTAAACTGGCACATATGGTTGATGACAAAATTCACGCCCGTTCAACGGGACCATACTCGCTTGTTACGCAGCAGCCGCTCGGTGGTAAAGCCCAGTTTGGCGGCCAGCGTTTTGGTGAGATGGAGGTTTGGGCGCTTGAGGCTTATGGGGCAGCTTATACGCTGCAAGAAATTCTTACGGTTAAATCAGACGATGTTGTGGGTCGTGTGAAGACATACGAATCCATTGTTAAAGGGGAAAATGTACCGGAACCTGGTGTACCGGAATCCTTTAAGGTTTTAATTAAAGAGCTGCAGAGCTTGGGTATGGACGTAAAAATCCTCTCAGAAGATGAGCAGGAGATTGAAATGCGCGACATCGATGAAGATGATGATGCAGCCGGCGAGAAGCTCAGCCTTAACTTAAGCGGAACCGAAGAGTAAAGGGATTAAACCGGGAAGTATTGGGAGGTATGCGCCTTGTTAGATGTGAATAATTTCGAGTATATGAAAATCGGCCTCGCATCACCGGAGAAGATCCGCTCCTGGTCCTACGGGGAAGTTAAAAAACCTGAAACAATTAATTACCGGACATTAAAGCCGGAAAAAGAAGGCTTGTTCTGCGAGAAGATTTTTGGTCCAACGAAGGACTGGGAATGCCATTGCGGTAAATACAAGCGTGTTCGTTACAAAGGCGTAGTCTGCGACCGCTGCGGCGTAGAAGTGACCCGCGCGAAAGTACGCCGGGAACGCATGGGGCATATTGAGCTAGCTGCCCCTGTGTCCCACATCTGGTATTTCAAAGGAATTCCGAGCCGTATGGGGCTTGTGCTAGACATGTCCCCGCGTTCGCTTGAAGAGATCATTTATTTTGCATCTTATGTGGTAACCGAACCAGGTGAAACGCCGCTTGAGAAAAAGCAGCTTTTATCCGAGAAGGAGTACCGTACCTACCGTGAGAAGTATGGCAATGCATTCCAGGCTGGCATGGGTGCCGAATCCATAAAACGGCTTCTGGCAGAAATCGACTTGGATAAAGATGTTGATTACCTGAAGGAAGAGTTAAAATCTGCTCAAGGCCAGCGCCGCAGCCGTGTCATTAAACGTCTTGAAGTGCTGGAAGCTTTCCGGAACTCCGGCAACCACCCTGATTGGATGGTACTCGATGTGCTGCCGGTTATTCCTCCTGAGCTGCGCCCAATGGTACAGCTGGATGGCGGACGGTTTGCAACGTCTGACCTGAACGATTTATACCGCCGCGTAATTAACCGGAACAACCGCTTGAAGCGCTTGCTTGATCTGGGGGCACCGGACATTATCGTGCAGAACGAGAAGCGGATGCTGCAGGAAGCTGTCGATGCACTTATCGATAACGGCCGCCGCGGCCGTCCTGTCACAGGACCGGGCAACCGTCCGCTTAAATCCCTCAGCCACATGCTGAAAGGTAAACAGGGCCGTTTCCGTCAGAACCTGCTCGGAAAACGCGTTGACTATTCCGGACGTTCGGTAATTGTTGTAGGGCCTCACCTGAAGATGTACCAGTGCGGTCTGCCGAAAGAAATGGCACTTGAGCTGTTCAAGCCATTTGTTATGAAAGAACTTGTCTCTCAAGGGCTTGCTCATAATATTAAATCTGCCAAGCGGAAGGTTGAACGCATTCACCCTGAGGTGTGGGATGTGCTCGAAGATGTTATTAAAGAACATCCGGTGCTGTTAAACCGTGCCCCCACCCTGCACAGACTGGGCATTCAGGCATTCGAACCTACGCTTGTCGAGGGGCGTGCAATCCGCCTGCATCCCCTCGTATGTACGGCCTACAACGCGGACTTCGACGGAGACCAAATGGCTGTTCACGTGCCGCTCTCGGCTGAAGCACAGGCTGAAGCCCGCTTGTTAATGCTCGCTGCGCAGAACATCCTGAACCCGAAAGACGGGAAGCCGGTTGTTACACCTTCTCAGGACATGGTTCTGGGAACGTACTATCTAACCATGGAAAACAGCAAGGCGCCGAATGAAGGCAAACTATTCCCGACCATTAACCAGGCTGTATCGGCTTATGCAAACGAGCATATTACCCTTCATACCCGCATTGCTATACCGGCTAAAAATCTGGGCAAGACATCTTTTACTCCAGAACAGGAGAACGCTCTGCTCGTGACAACGGTGGGAAAACTTATTTTTAACGAAATATTTCCACCTGAACTGCCGTTTATTAACGAACCGACGAAGAATAACCTGCAGAAGCTTGTACCTGATAAATACTTTATTTTCGATAAAGGCGTAGATATCAAAGGGTTTATTCAAGAACTGCCTGAAGTGGGAGCCGTTAAGAAAGGGTTCCTGGGAACCATCATCGCCGAGTGTTTCCGCCGTTTTGGTACCACACAGACTTCAGTAATCCTGGATAAAATCAAAGCGAACGGCTTTAAATACTCGACAAAGGCCGGTATTACGGTTGCCGTTTCAGATATCTCGACACCTCGGGAAAAACAGGAAATTCTTTCGGATGCGGACAAAAAAGTTGATCAGGTTATGCAGCAATACCGCCGCGGACTGATCACCGAGAATGAGCGTTATGACCGGGTAATCTCCATCTGGAGCCGGGCGAAGGACGATGTCACCAAAGTGCTGATGGCATCGCTCGATAAGTTCAATGCCATTAACATGATGGCTGACTCAGGTGCCCGCGGTAACGTATCGCAGATTACACAGCTTGCAGGAATGCGCGGTCTTATGGCGAACCCGTCCGGCCGTATCATCGAGCTCCCGATTAAATCGAATTTCCGGGAAGGCCTTACGGTGTTGGAATACTTTATCTCCACACACGGTGCCCGGAAAGGTCTTGCGGATACAGCCCTCCGTACAGCGGACTCTGGTTATCTGACTCGCCGTCTTGTAGACGTGGCACAGGATGTTATCGTCCGTGATGAAGATTGCGGAACAGACAAAGGGATTCCGGCGCGCGCGATTAAAGACGGCAATGAAGTCATTGAGGACTTGTATGACCGTCTGGTTGGCCGCTACTCATTTGAAACGGTACGCCACCCGCAAACACGTGAAGTGATCATTGGCCGCAATGAGCTGATTGACGAAGAGATAGCAGACGAAATTATCGCGGCGGGTATCGAAACCGTTAATATCCGTTCCGTTATCGGCTGTCGGACCCAGCATGGAGTATGTAAGAAATGCTACGGCCGTAACCTCGCAACCGGTAAAAAGGTTGATGTCGGGGAAGCTGTAGGTATTATCGCTGCCCAGTCCATCGGGGAACCAGGTACACAGCTTACGATGCGTACGTTCCATACCGGTGGGGTTGCAGGGGACGATATTACCCAGGGTCTTCCTCGTATCCAGGAGCTTTTCGAAGCGCGTAATCCTAAAGGTCAGGCTGTCATTACGGAAATTGAAGGGGAAATCATCGATATCCGTGAAGGCAAGGACCGTCGCGAGGTGGAAGTGCGCGGTGAAACGGAGAATAAGGTGTATCAAATTCCTTATGGTTCCCGCCTCAAGGTTAGCGTAGGCAGCAAAGTAGATATTGGTGAAGAATTAACAGAGGGTTCGGTTGACCCGAAAGAAATGCTGAAAGTACGCGGTATGCGTGGCGTTCAGTACTACATCCTGCAGGAAGTGCAAAAGGTATACCGTATGCAGGGGGTAGAAATTAACGACAAGCACGTAGAAGTTATGATCCGTCAGATGCTGCGCAAAGTTCGCGTGGTTGATAATGGCGAAACCGATCTGCTTCCAGGTTCTTTTGTTGAAATTCATCAGTTTGAAGAAGCGAACCGCAGAGCGCTGCTTGATGGCAAAAACCCGGCTGTGGCGCGTCCTGTTCTGCTTGGTATCACGAAAGCATCGCTGGAGACGGATTCCTTCCTGTCAGCTGCATCCTTCCAGGAGACCACCCGTGTTCTTACTGATGCAGCGATCAAAGGAAAAATTGACCGTCTGCTCGGCCTGAAGGAGAATGTTATTATTGGTAAGCTGGTACCGGCTGGTACAGGTATGAACCAGTACCGCAACATTAAGCTCTCTCATCGCCTGATGCAGAACGAAGAGATGGCCGAGGGACTGGCAGCGATGAATGAAACGCCTGAGGATGTAATGGTTGAAAAGTAATTTTAAGCAATGGTTGACACCGACTCTTTCAGATGGTATTATATCGAAGTGTGCCTAATACCTGTACTTTGGAGGATATGAAAATGTCTTATGAAAAAGTAGAGCAGGCAACGTCCGTTATAATCGGCACGAAGCAGACGCAGCGAGCCATTGAAGCTGGCAGAGCAGCAGAAGTTATTCTGGCGAGAGATGCGGATGCAAAAATTTTAAGCAAAATTGTTTCAATCTGCAAAGAGAAGGGTCTGCCAATCCATTACGTTGATTCCATGCACCGCCTCGGTAAGGCGTGCGGGATAGATGTTGGAGCAGCGGTGGTTGCTATAAAATAGTATATGTTTCTAAAAGATGTTTTTGCTTAGGTCTGTGTGCCGGTTCGCACTCACTGCAGCGGGCACACAGCAGCAAAAACTTTTCATTTGCACTTTTATGAACCACCAGGACCTGTGGTCTTAAACTGTACAGTATTGGAAGGAGGTGCGACGGATGCCGACAATTAATCAACTCGTGCGCAAAGGTCGCGAAAGCAAAGAATACAAATCTAAATCACCAGCTCTTACTAAAGGTTACAACAGTATGAAAAAAGAGCTGACCAACGTGAACTCTCCTCAAAAACGTGGAGTATGTACTCGTGTTGGTACGATGACACCGAAGAAACCAAACTCAGCTTTACGTAAATATGCTCGTGTACGTTTAACAAACGGTATCGAGGTAACAGCGTATATTCCGGGTATTGGCCATAACCTTCAAGAACACAGCGTGGTTCTTGTTCGTGGCGGTCGTGTAAAAGACCTGCCAGGTGTACGTTACAAAATCGTACGCGGTGCTTTAGATACAGCTGGCGTGCAAAATCGTATGCAATCCCGTTCTAAATACGGTTCAAAACGCCCTAAAGCTCCTAAAGCGTAAGGAATAGCGTAAGGAATCGTGTGAGGAATCGCATCTACAATCTATTAAAATTGCAAGCAAAGGAGGGGAAATGAATGCCACGTAAAGGCCCAGTACCTCGTCGTGATGTATTACCCGACCCGATTTATAACAGTAAATTAGTAACTCGTTTAATCAATCGTATGATGATTGACGGAAAGCGCGGAGTTTCTCAACAAATTCTGTATGGTGCTTTCAATATTGTCCAAGAACGCGCAGGTCGTGAAGCGATGGAAGTGTTCGAAGAAGCAATGAAAAACATCATGCCAGTTCTTGAAGTACGCGCTCGCCGTGTAGGTGGTGCTAACTACCAGGTTCCGGTTGAAGTTCGCCCTGAACGCCGTACAACGCTTGGACTTCGCTGGTTGGTTGAATACTCCCGTAAACGCGGTGAGAAAACAATGGAAGAGCGTCTGGCTAATGAAATCCTGGACGCAGCTAATAACACAGGTGCTTCCGTGAAAAAACGCGAAGACACTCACAAAATGGCTGAAGCTAACAAAGCATTTGCTCACTATCGCTGGTAGAATTAAGGCGGCCTAATGCCGCTTTAGTTCCACATCCTTCAAATCTGAAAGGGGGCTATATTCAATGGGACGCGAATTCCCCTTAGCTAAAACCCGCAATATCGGTATCATGGCTCACATCGATGCTGGTAAAACCACGACTACTGAACGGATTCTGTTCTATACAGGCCGCGTTCATAAAATCGGGGAAACACATGAAGGTGCTTCGCAAATGGACTGGATGGAGCAGGAGCAGGAGCGTGGTATTACAATCACATCCGCTGCTACCACCGCCCAATGGAAAGGCTATCGCGTTAACATCATCGACACACCAGGACACGTAGACTTCACTGTTGAAGTAGAACGTTCCCTCCGTGTTCTTGATGGTGCGGTTGCCGTACTTGATGCACAGTCAGGTGTAGAACCACAAACGGAAACTGTATGGCGTCAGGCGACAACATACGGTGTACCGCGTATCGTTTTCGTTAACAAAATGGACAAAATCGGTGCGGACTTCCTTTATTCTGTTCGTACGCTGAAGGATCGCCTGCAGGCTAATGCTCATCCAATCCAATTACCGATTGGTGCAGAAGACCAATTCCGCGGCATTATCGATCTTGTTGAAAAGAAAACATACATCTATACAAATGACCTCGGTACAGATATTGAAATTACTGATGGTTTCCCGGCTGAATATGAAAGCCAGGCAGAAGAACTTCGCGGTCAGCTAATCGAAGCGGTTGCTGAATTCGATGAAGAACTGATGATGAAATATCTTGAAGGCGAAGAAGTTACGAACGAAGAAATCAAAGAAGCGATCCGCAAAGCGACAATCAGCGTTGAATTTTTCCCGGTAACTTGTGGTTCTGCCTTTAAGAATAAAGGCGTTCAACCGATGCTGGATGCGGTTATCGATTACCTTCCAGCACCAATTGATGTTCCGGCAATCAAGGGTACTATTCCGGACACGAATGAAGAAACCACACGTGAATCTGATGATTCGGCTGCTTTCTCAGCGCTGGCGTTCAAGATCATGACGGATCCATTCGTTGGAAAGTTAACCTTCTTCCGCGTTTACTCCGGCACACTTGAATCCGGTTCTTATGTTCTGAATTCTACTAAAGGGAAACGTGAACGTATCGGTCGTATCCTGCAAATGCACGCAAACCACCGTGAAGAAATCAAGATGGTTTACTCTGGTGACATCGCTGCAGGCGTAGGTCTTAAAGATACAACTACAGGGGACACTCTTTGCGATGAGAAGAACCCTGTAATCCTTGAATCTATGGAATTCCCAGAGCCGGTTATCTCAATTGCTATTGAGCCGAAAACAAAGGCTGACCAGGATAAAATGGGTATGGCCCTTGCTAAGCTTGCTGATGAGGATCCGACTTTCAAAACGTATACGGACCAGGAAACCGGACAAACCATCATCTCTGGTATGGGTGAGCTTCACCTCGATATCATTGTTGACCGTATGAAGCGGGAATTCAAAGTAGAAGCAAACGTTGGTGCACCTCAGGTTGCATATAAGGAATCATTCCGCCAAGAAGCGAAAGTTGAATCCAAATATGCTAAACAATCCGGTGGTAAAGGCCAATACGGCCACGTTGTGGTTGAATTCGAACCAGGCGAACCAGGAACTGGCTATATCTTCGAAAACAAGGTTGTCGGCGGTGCAATTCCTCGTGAATACATTCCTGCCGTTCAGGCTGGTATCGAGGAAGCTATGGCTAATGGTGTTCTTGCAGGCTACCCAATTCTTGACCTCAAAGCTAGACTTGTTCATGGTAGCTACCATGAAGTTGACTCCTCTGAGATGGCGTTCAAAATCGCCGGCTCTATGGCATTAAAAGAAGCCGGTAAGAAAGCGAACCCAGCTATTCTTGAACCTGTAATGAAGGTTGAAGTTGTTGTTCCAGAAGAGTACATGGGCGATATCATGGGTGACGTAAGTTCCCGTCGTGGACGCATTGAAGGTATGGACGCTCGCGGTAATGCACAGGTAGTTCGTGCTTTCATCCCGCTTTCTGAAATGTTCGGATATGCAACGTCTCTTCGTTCCCGCACACAGGGACGCGGTACTTACAGCATGCACTTCGACCATTATGAAGAGGTGCCAAGAAACATCGCTGATGAAATCATCAAAAAAGCTAAAGGCGTTTAATTTATATCATTAACCCCTTTATTTTTCTATCAAGAAAGGTTTAAAATGTGTAGGGGATATACCATACTGTTTAAACCTTTCTTGTAAAAATACTTAATTTCTTAACCTACCCCTTAAGGAGGCTTTTTTCCAAATGGCTAAAGAAAAATATGAGCGGACGAAACCGCACGTAAACATTGGTACTATCGGTCACGTTGACCACGGTAAAACAACTTTAACAGCTGCTATTACAACTGTACTTTCTCAGTCTGGTAAAGCTAAAGCTATGGACTATGGTTCAATCGACGCTGCTCCAGAAGAGCGCGAGCGCGGTATCACAATCTCTACTGCACACGTTGAGTATGAAACTGAAAACCGTCACTATGCACACGTTGACTGCCCAGGACATGCTGACTATGTTAAAAACATGATCACTGGTGCTGCTCAAATGGACGGAGCAATCCTTGTTGTGTCCGCTGCTGACGGCCCTATGCCGCAAACTCGCGAGCACATCCTTCTTTCCCGCCAAGTAGGCGTACCTTACATCGTTGTATTCATGAACAAATGTGACATGGTTGACGATGAAGAATTACTTGAACTCGTTGAAATGGAAATTCGTGACCTTCTTTCTGAATATGAATTCCCTGGCGATGACATCCCGGTTGTTAAGGGTTCTGCTAAAGAAGCTCTTGAAAACCCAACTGGCGAATGGGCTGCACGCATCAATGAACTCATGGATGCTGTTGACTCTTACATCCCAACCCCAGAACGTGCAGTTGACCAACCTTTCCTTATGCCTGTTGAGGACGTGTTCTCAATCACAGGTCGTGGAACCGTTGCAACTGGTCGTGTAGAGCGCGGTGTGGTTAAAGTTGGTGACCAAGTTGAAATCATTGGTCTTACTGAAGAACCTAAAACTACAACTGTTACAGGTGTAGAAATGTTCCGTAAGCTTCTTGATCAAGCTCAAGCTGGTGACAACATCGGTGCGCTTCTTCGCGGTGTTGACCGTGCTGATATCGAACGTGGTCAAGTACTTGCAAAACCAGGTTCTGTAAAGCCTCACACTACTTTTACAGCTCAAATCTACGTTCTTTCTAAAGAAGAAGGTGGACGCCACACTCCTTTTTTCGCTAACTACCGTCCTCAGTTCTACTTCCGTACAACTGACGTGACAGGTATCATTAAACTTCCAGAAGGCACTGAAATGGTTATGCCTGGCGATAACGTTGAGATCACTGTTGAACTCATCAGCTCAATCGCTATGGAAGAAGGTACTCGCTTCGCTATCCGTGAAGGTGGACGTACTGTTGGTGCAGGTGCTGTTGCAACTATCATTAAATAATTTCGCTTTGTGCGATGAAAAAAGGATCCGGGGTTATGCGGGTCCTTTTTTTCATTCTTTTAACTTTGGTTTTTAGCTTTTGTTTTCGGTGGAATGATGTACAAAGTCTCGCAGCTGGATGGCTGCCTCTTCAATCGACGTAGCATCGATCTCAGTGAATTCCCCTTCGTATTCTTCTTTTTTGTAGGAGTAACGGGGGTCGTAGTATTTGATCAGGATGGTGCGAATAAATTGTCTGTATTTCCGTTCCACTAAATAACGGTAGCAATCATTCCGGGCAGATGTCTCCATTCTTCGGCCAATGGAATTAAACGCATCCATTACCTGTTTCGTAAACCATTCCTCATGCTGGTAAGGTGTAATATAATCCTCATATATTCTGTCAATGCGTATATCAAGAGGGGCAGTCGCATGGAACTGCACGCCTTTGCTTTTTGCGTCCATAATAAAGTCAGGCACAACAACTCTTCCGATTCTCCGGCTTTCGGCTTCCATGAATACATAGTGGATTCCCTGCTGCTGATATTGCATGAGTTCATCAAAAAGAAGGCTGTCAAACATTTTCTGGTTTTTCTCCTGAATCCCTACCGCTCCAAAAACCGAACCGCGATGGCCTGCATATCCTTCCAGATCCAGAACAGGTTCTTCCCATTCCTTAAGTTTGTTTAGGATTCGTGTTTTTCCGACACCAGTAAGTCCGTGAAGCACGTAAGCTTTGTCTGGCGCTATATCTTCGCTCAGGTGTTCTGTTATATACTGCCGATAGGCACGATACCCTCCTTCCAGGCGGATGACGGGCAGCCCTGACATGAGGGCGAAGGCTGTCATCGACTGGCTTCGCATGCCGCCCCGCCAGCAATAAAGGACGGGCTGGCGTTCACTGTTGGCCTGTTTTTTAATTTCCTCCATGAGATTGGGCAGTTTTGGGGAAACTATCTCCATGCCTTTCCACTTCGCTTGATTTTTCCCTTCCTGTTTATAGGTGGTTCCGACTATTGCTCTCTCTTCGTTTGTAAAGAGGGGGATATTAACCGCACCCGGAATGCTTGCCTCTGTGTACTCGCCGGGACTGCGGACATCTATCAGGGTAAAATGATCACGTTGTTCAAGTAATTTTTCTATGTTGATTTCTCTAGAAAACAAAGCTAATTCAGCTCCCTTTTTTAACTGGTTGTGTTATATGGTATAGTAAAAAAAGATACAGGAAAGGAGTGGTACAGTGAGCCAGGAACTAATTAAACTGACGTCACTTTCAAGCAAGGCTGGTTGAGGCTGCAAAATCGGCCCAGCCGACCTGGCACAAGTCTTGTGCCATTTACCTAAAGAATCATCAGCTAACGCTAACGTATTAGTTGGACTCGACGTTCCGGATGATGCCGGTGTATATAAAGTAAATGAAGACACCGCACTTGTTCAGACAGTCGATTATTTCACACCCATTGTCGATGACCCGTACCTTTTCGGACAAATCGCTGCTGCCAATGCATTGAGCGATGTCTACGCAATGGGAGGCAGACCGATAACTGTCCTTAATATTGTTGGCTTTCCTATCAAGAAATTAGACCCATCAATTCTGGCTTCTATCCTAAAAGGTGCCTCAGATAAAGTGATGGAAGCAGGAGCCGTTATTATTGGAGGGCACTCTATTGATGATCAGGAACCAAAATTCGGCATGGCGGTTACCGGACTTGTCCACCCTGAACAAATATGGACGAATCACGGAGCCCGGCCCGGGGATGCCATTATTTTAACCAAGCCGATTGGGGTTGGAATACAAACCACGGGCATCAAACGAAATTTATTAAGCGAACACGAAATTGACAAGGTTTCAAATGTAATGGCCGCTTTAAACAAAAAAGCCGCAGAGATCGCTGCCGGCTATACCATCCATGCTTCCACCGATATAACAGGTTTTGGCCTGCTTGGCCATCTGAAAGAAATGGCGGAGGGAAGCGGTACAGGCATAACCCTTTATGCCGATGAGGTCCCGGTTCTCAAAAGGACAAGAGAGCTCGCAGAAGCAGGGTCCGTTCCCGGGGGAACGAAAGCGAATCATGAGTGGCTGGAGCCAAATGTACACTATCCCGAAACAATGGATTTGGTGGATCAATGGATACTTTGTGATGCCGTCACTTCCGGCGGCCTAGCGCTTAGTGTACCGCAGCAGGAAGCTGACTCACTGATTGCTGATCTGCATGAAGCAGGCATTTCAGATGCGGCTATTATAGCTGCCGTTTCGGATGAACAGCCCGGTAAAATTGTTGTCAGGTAACATTTTAACATAGGGAAGTTAAAAATAATGAGTGGATTCACTAATCAGCAGCAAAACCGCATGCGCAGCCTGCCTTCTGTTCATAAGCTGGCTTACCATCCTGCTATTGTAAATTGGCGGGAAGAATACAGCTACACCGCGGAGGAAGTGACTGCGCTTGCCCAGCAACTGATCGAACAGGAACGCAAAAGGTTGTTAAGTGGAGAAGGCGAACCCCAGGAATGCCATCAAAATATTGATGATTGGGTGATGCAACTAAAGGAAGCTGTAGAGAAACTGCATACGCCTTCCATTGTTCCTGTCATCAACGGAACCGGCATTATTCTGCATACGAATTTGGGGCGTGCTGTACTATCCGAGCGTGCGGTGGAACAAATGGTACAGGTGGCACGATCCTACAGCAACCTCGAATACAATGTGGCGGCAGGCAGCCGCGGCTCCAGGCATGAACTGGTCGAGCATCTGGTTACCCGGATTACGGGGGCTGAGGCCGCTATGGTCGTAAATAATAACGCAGCGGCCGTATTCCTCATTCTTCGTGAACTGGCGAAAGGCCGGGAGGTTCTCATCTCTCGCGGACAGCTTGTTGAAATAGGCGGTTCTTTCCGCATTTCAGAAATTATGGAGGAGAGCGGCGCGATTCTGCGTGAAGTTGGAACAACCAATAAGACGCATCCTTATGATTATGAAAGGGCCATTTCTTCAGAAACAGCCCTTGTAATGAGGGTACATACGAGCAATTTCACCATTACGGGTTTTACGGAAGAAGTCCGACTGCCCGAGCTCGTACAGATTGCGCACAGCAGGGAACTCCCTGTGTATGAAGATCTGGGAAGCGGAGTGCTTTATGACCTGGCGGGACATGGCATTGGCCAGGAACCCGTGGCCTCAGCAGTAATAAAAGCGGGTGCGGACGTTATCTCGTTCAGTGGCGATAAGCTACTAGGGGGGCCTCAGGCTGGAATTATCGCAGGTAAGAGTGAACTTATTAACAGATTAAAGAAAAACCAGCTTGCCCGAATACTGCGCGTTGATAAAGTAACGCTGGCAGCCCTTGAAGCTACACTGCTTGCCTATTTGAAGCCGGAGCTGGCAATAAAAGAAATTCCCACTCTGCGCGCAATTTTAACGCCTGCAGACGAGATCAAAGCCAGGGTGTATGCATTTGCCGGACGGCTGAAAGAACAGACACATATTGAAGTGCGAATTTGTAAAGGCGAGTCCGAAGTGGGGGGTGGAACCCTGCCAGGTGTGAGACTGCCCACCTGGACAGCAGCTATCCGCTGTGCGAGCATGAGCACAGCTTCGCTGGAAAAAGCGTTCCGCAGGTATCAACCGGCTATTATAGGTCGTGTACAGGATGATTGGTTCATTCTTGACTTCCGAACGATCCATCACAGTCAAGAAGGTACCATCCTGCTGGCTATTAATCAGATTGTAGATCCATAAGTTGTACAGCATAAAAAAACCGGCATCCCTTTATGGGAGCCGGTTTTCTTTATGGTAGATGAAGTGTATGTTGCCTTAATATGATAAAGTATTTCGAGTTGGGAGCATTATATCCCTTTTTTTGTTTATTGGAGAGTGATTTTTTAAATGGGACCTCCGGTCCCGAAACACCCACGATGTTTTCTCACTTTCCATTGACCAGTTGAATCGAGGACTGGGTTTTCCGCTCAGCGTTCTGTAACTTTGTATTCTTCTCCTTATGCGTTTCGCGAGAGATACTTAACACGATACCCATACTGATTAAGTTGAGCAGGAGCGAGGAGCCGCCATAGCTGATAAACGGCAAGGGCACACCAGTAATCGGGATTGCACCCAGCACACCGCCAATGTTAATAAAAGCCTGGATAAAGGTCATGCTGACCACGCCAATGCCCACCAGGTTACAGAAGACATCTTTCACCCGCAGCGTAATCGTTAGGATCCGCCAGAGGAAAAAAAGATAGACAATGATAAAGATAAATGCACCGATAAAACCCAGTTCCTCGGAAAGGATAGAAAAGATAAAGTCGGTTTGAACCTCGGGAAGGTAAAGATATTTCTCTATACTCTTGCCTAACCCTGCACCTGTTAATCCTCCATGTGCAAGCGCAAAAAATGAATGAACCAGTTGGTATCCTGCCCCCAGTCCGTTAAATCCATCATTCCATGGATTCGTAAAATTCGCGATCCGGCTCCATCTGTAAGGTGAAGTAAAGACATAGAGGAAGCCGGCTCCACCTATTGGAATGAGCAAACCGAATAAATGTTTTAAGTTTACCCCCCCTGCAAAAAGGACCGAGACAGCAGTCAGCATCAGAATAGCTGCAGAACCGAAGTCCGGCTGCACCGCTATCACGACCGCAAATGCAAGTGAGACTGCCATTGGCGGAATAAATCCCTTTTTAAATTCCCGGAATTTCTCGCCTTTCTTCGCAATGATACCGGCAAGATAGAGTACGATGGCAATTTTAGCAAACTCAGCCGGCTGGAGGGAAACGGGGCCAAAGTCAAACCAGCTGCGGGCACCTTTATGTACCGATCCGATACCCGGAATTAAAACAGCAAACAAAACAAAAAAAGTAATCGCCATTATGGAGCCGAATTTCTTTTTATAGAAGGTGTAAGGGACGTTCATCGTCACAAACATGCCAATAAGCCCCAAACATGCCCACAGAATCTGCCGCTTCATAAAGTAAGTTGAATCATGATGTGTAAACGTTTCGTAGAGTGCATATACTGAACTGGCGCTGTAAACCATTACCAGACCGAATCCTACAAGAATAAATGTTAACGTAAGAAGTAAAAAATCAGGCCTACCTCTTGTTTTCATGCAATCCTCCATGTGCCGCGCTGTATACGGCTTATCCAGCATTCTATATAACAGTTTACTATAATCCGCCTTACATGGCAGTTCTTTTTTAACAAATGTAACATAACATGTCTCATATAAGGAAACACATCACAGGCAGTTACTTCATTAGAGATTAACAAGGATTTAACATAAGATTAACAAACTTAATGTACGATAATGGAATGTGGCTACGCGTCAGAATGAATAACTTGAACGTATAGAGGCTTGGGAATTAAATAGAATGGTGGATGATGCTATGCAGGAACAGCAGCTTGTCGATTTAAAAAAAGAAGTTTGCCTAATGGCTTCCATAGCCAATGATGGTTTTCTCCAGGCTTGGAAGGCGTTTGAAGAAAGCGATCTTAATCTGGCGAAAAGTGTGATTGTCCGGGATGAGAAGTTAAATGTACTGGCTGAAAAAATCTTTAAAATGAGCCTTAGCCTTATCGCTTTACAGGCTCCGGTTGCTACGGATCTGAGAACGATTGGTTCTTATTTGAAAATCGTTACGGACTTGGAGAGAATCGGTGACCTTGCTGTAGAGATTGCCAAGGTAGTCGTTCGTTTGGAAGCAAAGCCTTTCAGTATTCCGCTTTTCCAAATACCGGAGATGGCTAAAAAAGTGAAAGAGATTATGGATGTGAGTATTAAAACCTTGCACTCCAATGACACGCGCAGCCCTCGCCTGCTTGATGAGATGGATGACCAGATTGACCGGCACTTTAGCCAGTGTTTTGATTACTTGGAGGTTAGCCTGGAAAAGAACACGTCCTATATTAAAGAGGGACTCCAGCTTATCAAACTAATTCAGTCTCTGGAGCGAATTGGAGACCATGCGACAAACATCGGAGAATGGACCCTCTACATCGCTACTGGCAGCATTGCAGATCTGAATACGTAATGGGTTATACAGCAGACAGGAAGCTCATAGGCTTCCTGTCTGTTTTGTTGGGGTGGCTCAAGCGGGGGATCACTTGTTAACAGATAGAAGGGAATGCATTTGTTCAGGGTTAAAGCCCTTTACAGCCTGCCCGTTAATAACTGTCACAGGTATCCCCATTAGTCCATAGCTTTCTACCTGTTTTTGATATTCCCTGTTGGACAACAGGTCTCTCACCTCGAAATCGTATCCTTGATCTTTTAAATAGTTTTTTACCATTTCGCATGTACTGCATCCGGGAGCTGAATAAACGATGATTTGCATGGGAAACCTCCATTCATAAGATTAAACAATTGTTTAAGGTTTAGTATACATGATTATCCTTGTAAATTGTGGGTAAGCGTAGTGGCCTGAGGCTGTTCTTTATTTAGGTCTAACATCAAAATAGGCCCAAATGCCTATTTATTGATTGCACAGAGGCGTGGTATATTAATAAACGTCTTTTCGGACCGAAACAATTCGTTAAACATAATGAATATAAAAAAGTGTTGACAAAAAGACGCCAAATTGATATGATAAGTAAGCCGCTGCTAAACAAACAGCTGACTGATAAAGTTCCTTGAAAACTGAACAGTGAAATGCCAATGTGCGATTAACCCAGAATTCAATTCTGGATTTTATAAGTAAGACCAGCTCGTATGAGCGAACAGCATCGAACCTTTTTGGAGAGTTTGATCCTGGCTCAGGACGAACGCTGGCGGCGTGCCTAATACATGCAAGTCGAGCGGACTTTGAGAAGCTTGCTTTTCAAAGTTAGCGGCGGACGGGTGAGTAACACGTGGGCAACCTGCCTGTAAGCCTGGGATAACTTCGGGAAACCGAAGCTAATACCGGATAGGATCCAGAACCGCATGGTTCTGAATGGAAAGTTTTCGGACACTTACAGATGGGCCCGCGGCGCATTAGCTAGTTGGTGGGGTAGTGGCCTACCAAGGCGACGATGCGTAGCCGACCTGAGAGGGTGATCGGCCACACTGGGACTGAGACACGGCCCAGACTCCTACGGGAGGCAGCAGTAGGGAATCTTCCGCAATGGACGAAAGTCTGACGGAGCAACGCCGCGTGAGCGATGAAGGTTTTCGGATCGTAAAGCTCTGTTGTCAGGGAAGAACCGCCGGGAAGACCTCCCGGTCTGACGGTACCTGACGAGAAAGCCCCGGCTAACTACGTGCCAGCAGCCGCGGTAATACGTAGGGGGCAAGCGTTGTCCGGAATTATTGGGCGTAAAGCGCGCGCAGGCGGTTTCTTAAGTCAGGTGTGAAAGCCCACGGCTCAACCGTGGAGGGCCATCTGAAACTGGGAGGCTTGAGTGCAGAAGAGGAGAGTGGAATTCCACGTGTAGCGGTGAAATGCGTAGAGATGTGGAGGAACACCAGTGGCGAAGGCGACTCTCTGGTCTGTAACTGACGCTGAGGCGCGAAAGCGTGGGGAGCAAACAGGATTAGATACCCTGGTAGTCCACGCCGTAAACGATGAGTGCTAGGTGTTGGGGACTCCAATCCTCAGTGCCGCAGCTAACGCAATAAGCACTCCGCCTGGGGAGTACGGCCGCAAGGCTGAAACTCAAAGGAATTGACGGGGACCCGCACAAGCGGTGGAGCATGTGGTTTAATTCGAAGCAACGCGAAGAACCTTACCAGGGCTTGACATCCCGCTGACCCCTCTGGAGACAGAGGCTTCCTTCGGGACAGCGGTGACAGGTGGTGCATGGTTGTCGTCAGCTCGTGTCGTGAGATGTTGGGTTAAGTCCCGCAACGAGCGCAACCCTTGTCCTTAGTTGCCAGCATTCAGTTGGGCACTCTAGGGAGACTGCCGTCGACAAGACGGAGGAAGGTGGGGATGACGTCAAATCATCATGCCCCTTATGTCCTGGGCTACACACGTGCTACAATGGATGGTACAACGGGCCGCTAACTCGCGAGAGTATGCCAATCCCTAAAAACCATTCTCAGTTCGGATTGCAGGCTGCAACTCGCCTGCATGAAGCCGGAATCGCTAGTAATCGCGGATCAGCATGCCGCGGTGAATACGTTCCCGGGTCTTGTACACACCGCCCGTCACACCACGAGAGTTTGCAACACCCGAAGTCGGTGAGGTAACCGTAAGGAGCCAGCCGCCGAAGGTGGGGCAGATGATTGGGGTGAAGTCGTAACAAGGTATCCGTACCGGAAGGTGCGGATGGATCACCTCCTTTCTATGGAGAATCGGCACACTGGCACTTTCACTGTTCAGTTTTCCAGGAACACCTGGAACTAAATAAGATGTGGGGGTATAGCTCAGCTGGGAGAGCGCCTGCCTTGCAAGCAGGAGGTCAGCGGTTCGATCCCGCTTACCTCCACCATGTCTGGTAATAATGGCGAAGGGGTCACACCTGTTCCCATCCCGAACACAGAAGTTAAGTCCTTCAGCGCCGATGGTACTTGGGCGGCAACGCCCTGGGAGAGTAGGACATTGCCAGGCCGGCAACCTTGCCGAAAAAAGGATCGTCTACTAAAAGCGCAACGTGCCATCGTTAACAGGCGCAACGTCCTGTTGCGTTAACGATGCTAGACCGTCCTGGTCGTCGCTGTTGCAACGTAGACGTTAGCCCATCCGTGGGCGTCAATTTTGCACTTTGAAAACTGAATCATGGAAGAAACAATGCGCAATAGGAAAATCCAATTGTAATAACCTTTTAGGTGAAACCGGATTTCCATGAAAGAAAGCGGCATGAGAAACGAGAGATTCAAGGCGCGGCAGGACCGAGCAGCGGAGCGTATGATTTTGATACGTGAGCAGCGCAGGGACAACGCAACGCAGAAGATCGACGTTGATCAGGACGCTTGATTGGAAACCAGAGGTTAAGCTATGAAGGGCACACGGTGGATGCCTTGGCGCCAGGAGCCGAAGAAGGACGTGGCGAACTGCGAAATGCTCCGGGGAGCTGTAAGCAAGCGTTGATCCGGAGATGTCCGAATGGGGAAACCTACGATTCGTAATGGGATCGTACTCCTGCCTGAATCCATAGGGCAGGTAGAGGCAGACCAGGGGAACTGAAACATCTAAGTACCCTGAGGAACAGAAAACAATAGTGATTCCGTAAGTAGCGGCGAGCGAACGCGGAGAAGCCCAAACCGGAAGGTTCGCCTTCCGGGGTTGTAGGGCGTCTCACATGGAGTTACAAAAGACGGTCATAGATGAAGCGGCCTGGAAAGGCCCGTCACAGAAGGTAACAACCCTGTAATCGAAATGGCCGTCTCTCCGAGACGTACCCTGAGTACCGCGAGACACGTGAAACCTCGTGGGAAGCTGGGAGGACCATCTCCCAAGGCTAAATACTACCTGGCGACCGATAGTGAACCAGTACCGTGAGGGAAAGGTGAAAAGCACCCCGGGAGGGGAGTGAAAGAGAACCTGAAACCGTGTGCCTACAACTAGTCGGAGCACATTAACTGTGTGACGGCGTGCCTTTTGTAGAATGAACCGGCGAGTTACGGTTGCGTGCGAGGTTAAGGTGAGAAGCCGGAGCCGCAGCGAAAGCGAGTCTGAACAGGGCGAGTGAGTACGCAGCCGTAGACCCGAAACCGTGTGATCTACCCATGTCCAGGGTGAAGGTGCGGTAACACGCACTGGAGGCCCGAACCCACGCACGTTGAAAAGTGCGGGGATGAGGTGTGGGTAGCGGAGAAATTCCAATCGAACTCGGAGATAGCTGGTTCTCCCCGAAATAGCTTTAGGGCTAGCCTCGGATTTACTGTACTGGAGGTAGAGCACTGATTGGATGCGGGCCCCTCGCGGGGTACCAAATTCAGTCAAACTCCGAATGCCGGCTACAGATATCCGGGAGTCAGACTGCGAGTGCTAAGATCCGTAGTCAAAAGGGAAACAGCCCAGACCACCAGCTAAGGTCCCTAAATCTTCACTAAGTGGGAAACGATGTGGAGTTGCCCAGACAACCAGGATGTTGGCTTAGAAGCAGCCACCATTTAAAGAGTGCGTAATAGCTCACTGGTCGAGTGACTCTGCGCGGAAAATGTAACGGGGCTAAGTGAAGTACCGAAGCTGTGGCTTGACACCGTAGGTGTCAGGGGTAGGGGAGCGTTCCTGCAGCGGTGAAGCTCGACCGAAAGGACGGGTGGAGCGGCAGGAAGTGAGAATGCCGGTGTAAGTAGCGAAAAGAAGGGTGAGAATCCCTTCCGCCGAAAGCCTAAGGGTTCCTGAGGAAGGCTCGTCCTCTCAGGGTTAGTCGGGACCTAAGCCGAGGCCGAAAGGCGTAGGCGATGGACAACAGGTGGAAATTCCTGTACTACCTCTACTTCGTTTGAGCAACGGAGGGACGCAGGAGGGTAAGGCAAGCAGACTGCTGGTTATGTCTGTCCAAGCAATGAGGCGTGTGTATAGGCAAATCCGTACACTGTAACGCCGGGTTGTGATGGCGAGGGAAATTTAAGTACCGAAGTTCCTGATCTCACACTGCCAAGAAAAGCTTCTAGCGAGAAGTAAGGTACCCGTACCGCAAACCGACACAGGTAGGCGAGGAGAGAATCCTAAGGCGCGCGAGAAAACTCTTGCTAAGGAACTCGGCAAAATGACCCCGTAACTTCGGGAGAAGGGGTGCCCCGCTAGCGTGATAAGCGTGAGGGGGCCGCAGTGAAAAGGCCCAAGCGACTGTTTAGCAAAAACACAGGTCTCTGCGAAGCCGCAAGGCGAAGTATAGGGGCTGACGCCTGCCCGGTGCTGGAAGGTTAAGGGGAGCGGTTAGCGCGCAAGCGCGAAGCTGTGAACCGAAGCCCCAGTAAACGGCGGCCGTAACTATAACGGTCCTAAGGTAGCGAAATTCCTTGTCGGGTAAGTTCCGACCCGCACGAAAGGCGTAACGACTTGGGCACTGTCTCGGCAAGAGACTCGGTGAAATCATACTACCTGTGAAGATGCAGGTTACCCGCGACAAGACGGAAAGACCCCATGGAGCTTTACTGCAGCTTGATATTGAATGCTGGTATGATTTGTACAGGATAGGTGGGAGCCTTTGAACCCGGACCGCCAGGTTCGGTGGAGGCATCCTTGGGATACCACCCTGATTATGCCGGCCTTCTCACTCGCATCCCTTATCGGGATGGAGGACCGTGTCAGGTGGGCAGTTTGACTGGGGCGGTCGCCTCCTAAAGTGTAACGGAGGCGCCCAAAGGTTCCCTCAGAATGGTTGGAAATCATTCGCAGAGTGTAAAGGCACAAGGGAGCTTGACTGCGAGACCTACAAGTCGAGCAGGGACGAAAGTCGGGCTTAGTGATCCGGTGGTTCCGCATGGAAGGGCCATCGCTCAACGGATAAAAGCTACCCTGGGGATAACAGGCTTATCTCCCCCAAGAGTCCACATCGACGGGGAGGTTTGGCACCTCGATGTCGGCTCATCGCATCCTGGGGCTGAAGTAGGTCCCAAGGGTTGGGCTGTTCGCCCATTAAAGCGGTACGCGAGCTGGGTTCAGAACGTCGTGAGACAGTTCGGTCCCTATCTGTCGTGGGCGCAGGAAATTTGAGAGGAGCTGTCCTTAGTACGAGAGGACCGGGATGGACGCACCGCTGGTGCACCAGTTGTTCCGCCAGGAGCATCGCTGGGTAGCTATGTGCGGCCGGGATAAGCGCTGAAAGCATCTAAGCGTGAAGCCCCCCTCAAGATGAGATTTCCCACAGCATAAGCTGGTAAGACCCCTTATAGATGATGAGGTAGATAGGTTCGGGGTAGAAGTGCGGCAACGCATGGAGCTGACGAATACTAATCGGTCGAGGGCTTAACCCAATTTTTAAGGAATTCCTAACGCATTGTTTCTTCCAGTTCAGTTTTCAAAGTGCAAATCATTTCTGAATTTTTTTGAGGGCCCTTAGCTCAGTTGGTAGAGCGGTCGGCTCATAACCGATTGGTCGTAGGTTCGAGTCCTGCAGGGCCCACCATTTAACTAACTTAATATTTTGCGGTCGTGGTGGAATTGGCAGACACGCTATCTTGAGGGGGTAGTGATCTTTGATCGTGCGAGTTCGAGTCTCGCCGACCGCACCATTATTATTCATTCCTACTACATCGAATAATCTTTAGTACAGGAATGAAATCAGTAGTACCCGACAGGGTACACCATTGATGTGGAGGGATACCGAAGTGGTCATAACGGGGCGGTCTTGAAAACCGTTAGGGTGCAAGCCCACGCGGGTTCGAATCCTGCTCCCTCCGCCATAAAAACTTATCATTGGCCCGTTGGAGAAGCGGCTTAACTCACATGCCTTTCACGCATGCATTCAGGGGTTCGAATCCCCTACGGGTCACCATTTGGAGGATTAGCTCAGCTGGGAGAGCATCTGCCTTACAAGCAGAGGGTCGGCGGTTCGATCCCGTCATCCTCCACCATTCTTTAACTAATATGTTGCCGGTGTAGCTCAACTGGTAGAGCACCTGACTTGTAATCAGGGGGTTGAGGGTTCAAGTCCTTTCGCCGGCACCATTTATATTCATTCCAACTATGTCGCATTGACATCTTCGCTGGAATGAAATCAGTAGTACCCGTTAGGGTGCACCATTAATGTTGATTTTAACGTTTTAACTACGTCGAGTTATCTTCATAAATGAGCCATTAGCTCAGTTGGTAGAGCACCTGACTTTTAATCAGGGTGTCACTGGTTCGAGTCCAGTATGGCTCACCACTTTAATCAAAAGTGATAAGAATGATCATCTGCAGACTTCGTAATAAATCGAACAGGACTCTCACCAGAGAGGAAGTTCTGCTAAAAGCGCAACGTCCTATTGCAACGCAGAACCTCGTACATCCTGTGCATCGGAGTCCAGTATGGCTCACCACTTTAATCAAAAGTGATAAGAATGATTCTAATATTGTGCGGACATAGCTCAGTTGGTAGAGCACGACCTTGCCAAGGTCGGGGTCGCGAGTTCGAGTCTCGTTGTCCGCTCCATGTGTAAAGAATGAAATCAGTAGTACCGTACAAGGTGTACTAATGTGCCGGGGTGGCGGAACTGGCAGACGCACAGGACTTAAAATCCTGCGGTAGGTGACTACCGTACCGGTTCGATTCCGGTCCTCGGCACCATGTTACTTTATAAAAGAAGAATATCTTCTTTTTTTTGTTTTTATCCTTATGTGCCCGTAGCTCAATCGGATAGAGTGTCTGACTACGAATCAGAAGGTTGGGAGTTCGAGTCTCTCCGGGCACGCCATATCTATGTATTAAATCAGTTTGTAATTTCGGGAAGTGGCTCAGCTTGGTAGAGCACCTGGTTTGGGACCAGGGGGTCGCAGGTTCAAATCCTGTCTTCCCGACCATTTCGATGCGGGTGTAGTTCAATGGTAGAACATCAGCTTCCCAAGCTGAATACGTGGGTTCGATTCCCATCACCCGCTCCACTACTACCCACAAAAGTGAAGTAGATGCTTCGTAGCTACTTCCTAATACTTTTGCGGGGCCCGTTAAAAAATTAGGGGCCTATAGCTCAGTTGGTTAGAGCGCACGCCTGATAAGCGTGAGGTCGGCTGTTCGAGTCAGCCTAGGCCCACCATACATACGTTAAATAAGCACGCTGTTCTTAGTTGAACAGGGTGTTTTTTTATTGGATCGGAAAGCTCTGCTTCCCTCTCAACATAAGCAGCTTACGATGTATAGACCTGTGCCTTCGCGTCCACCAGGTTGCTAATTTCTTTATTCCAGCTTCCTTCATTCATTTAACCTTTAATGGAGCAGCGAAAAAACGCGTTAGTATAAGCGTTTGCAAGAAATAAAAACAACGAATATAGTAAACTTGAAGAATTAATTCTGAATAGTATGAGTAACCATGTTTATTTATCAGTTGAAGGAGGAGTTAGAATGGAAAAAGAGCTCTTCAACGTGAAAAATTTTGCGGGCGAGGATATTTTCCCCGTGCAGGAAATTCACCATATTGAACTATATGTAGGCAATGCCAAACAAACCGCTTATTTTTTTGCAAAGGCTTATGGTTTCCAAATCAAAGCCTACAAGGGATTGGAAACCGGTTCTCGCGATTTAGTTTCTTATGTGTTGGAACAGGGGAAGATTCGGCTTATTGTGACAGGTTCATTAAGCGAGAGTACAACTGTAGCCGAATTCATCAAAAAGCACGGAGAAGGAGCAAAGGATATTGCCTTAAAGGTTTCAAATGTAGAAGAAGAGTATCAGTCTGTTATAGAGCGGGGAGCGATTGCGGTTCGGGAACCATCGACAGAGAGCGATGAACATGGATATTTGAAAAAGGCAGTTGTCGGTACGTATGGCGACACCGTTCATACGCTCATCGAAACCCAGAATTATAAAGGTGCATTCCTCCCAGGATATCAGGCCTCCGACTTCCGGATTTCGTCGGTATCTACAGGACTTGTTGGGATCGACCATATTGTAGGTAATGTAGAGCGGATGGAGGAATGGGTCAACTATTATTCTCAGGTGTTTGGCTTTAAAATTCTTAAGCATTTTGATGATGAGGATATCTCAACCGAGTATTCTGCACTCATGTCCAAGGTTATGATGAACGGAACCGGCCGCATTAAGTTTCCGATAAATGAACCGGCGCAAGGAAAGAGAAAGTCACAAATTCAGGAATACCTGGACTTCTATAATGGACCAGGTGTACAGCATATCGCGCTGCTCACGAATGATATTATTTCGACGGTTACCGCGCTGAAGGACAACGGGGTGGAATTCCTTTATACGTCTGATACGTATTACGAGGATCTGGCTAACCGGGTCGGAACAATAGATGAAGATTTGAAAAAGCTACAAGAATTAAATATCCTTGTGGATCGGGATGATGAGGGATACCTGCTTCAGATTTTTACCAAACCAATTGTTGACCGGCCCACTCTATTTATTGAGATTATCCAGCGGAAAGGCGCGCTTGGTTTTGGCGATGGCAACTTCAAAGCCTTATTTGAATCGATAGAACGCGAACAGGAACGGCGGGGTAATATTTAATAATGAAACTTGTAAGTTATTATCACCCACAGAAACGCGCCATTCGCGGTGGCTGGCTCCACGCCGGCCAAGTATATGACTTGGAACAAACATATTGCCACCTGTGTGAAATGAGAGGGGAAGAGGTGGCCCCTCCCGTAACCCTGCTTGATTTTTTATGTCTGAAAGAGAATCATAAGCGGTGGCTGTATGACTTTGCGGTACAGGGGCCAGTTCCCATGCTAAAGTCTATATCCCTTGATCAGACCACTCTGCGTGCGCCTGTTCAGCAGCCGCCGGGCTTTCGCGACTTCTACGCGTTTGAAGAACACGTAAAAACAGCCAGGTCCAACAGGGGCCTTGGCATGATTCCACAATGGTACAATTTTCCTGTTTTTTATTTTTCCAATACACAGGCTTTAAAAGGGCACCTGGAACCCGTAGAAAAACCGGCTTATACGAATCAACTGGATTATGAACTTGAAATCGGCTGCGTAATAGGAAAGGAAGGCAGAGATATCGCGCGCAGGCATGCGCTGGATTATATCGAAGGTTTTTTTATCATTAACGATTGGAGTGCGCGGGATGTACAGCGGGAAGAGGTGAAAGTGGGGCTTGGCCCGGCAAAAGCGAAGGATTTCGCTACATCGATGGGTCCATATCTTGTCACCAGAGATGAACTGGAAGCGGTGCGTAAGGGGGAGCATTACGAACTGGAAATGAAAGCCAGAATAAACGGGAAGCAGCTCTCCCTAGGGAATTTAAATACCATCTATTATTCATTTGCCCAGCTTATTGAAAGAGCATCGGATTCATGCACGCTGTACCCGGGTGATGTTATCGGTTCAGGCACAGTGGGGTCGGGATGTATTCTTGAACTGGGTGAGGAGACGCACGCTTGGCTGCAGAAGGGTGATTTCGTTGAATTGGAAGTCGACAAGTTAGGTGTGCTTGCTGCCCGAATTGTTTAACGAATAAAAGGATTCTACTGACCAGCAAGGGAGGGGAGATACGTGCCGTTCTACGTTAAGATGGGGGATATTCCGAACAAACGACATACACAGTTCAGAAAAACGGATGGGTCGCTTTATTACGAACAAGTAATGGGTACAAAAGGCTTCTCAGGCATACATTCTCTGCTTTATCACCATACACCCCCAACCCGGGTGAAAAGCGTCACGAAAATAAAGGATATTCAGTATGAGTTTGAAGACAGGGGACCACTGAAGCATCGCCATTTCTTAACTGAGAACTGCCCTGCAGGCGGAGATTTTCTCGAAGCCAGAAAAATTCTGCTGGCTAACGAAGACATAGCGATCGGCATCGCCCGTCCAATCAATAAAGAAATGAATTATTTTTACCGGAATGGCGAGTGCGATGAGCTCTTGTTTGTCCATGAAGGCTCCGGGAAAATTGAGAGTGTATTTGGCGAGCTATCTTTTAGGCCAGGTGATTATATTGTCCTTCCAATCGGCACCACCTACCGGGTTATGCTGCAAACACCCGACGCGCGTTTTCTCGTGGTCGAATCCAGGTCTGCCATCACCACGCCCAGGCGTTATCGAAATGAACACGGCCAGCTCCTTGAACATTCTCCGTATTGCGAGCGGGATATTAGGCCGCCTGAGAAGTTAGAACCTCACTTAGAAAAAGGTGATTTTGAGGTAAGAGTCCGTGCCCATGGCATGCTTACGGCTTACCGCTTTGATCACCACCCGTTAGATGCTGTAGGATGGGACGGATATCTGTATCCGTATGCTTTTAGCATCTATGATTTTGAACCCATTACTGGCAGGGTCCATCAGCCACCGCCTGTTCACCAAACTTTCGAGGGGCACAACTATGTGCTGTGCTCATTTGTCCCTAGAATGTTTGACTACCACCCCCAGGCCATTCCTGCCCCCTACACGCACAGCAACGTAGATAGCGATGAGGTTCTTTACTATGTCGATGGGGAATTTATGAGCAGGAAAGGGATTAAGGAAGGATCCTTTACGTTACATCCGAGCGGGCTGCCGCATGGTCCTCATCCGGGAAAGGTGGAGGAAAGCATCGGTCAGAAAGAAACAGCCGAACTTGCCGTGATGATTGATACATTCCGGCCTCTGTTAGTCGTAAAGCAGGCGCTTGAATGGGAAGACCCGGCTTATATGAACAGCTGGTATGGCTGACAGCCCGTCGTTAGAGTCATAGCTACATTGGAAAGGAGCCATGGCAATGGTGCATGTTCCGTCACACTTACAGGAATTTGTAGTTGAACAGTCTTATGATAAATATACACCGATTGACCAGGCCGTATGGCGTTATGTGATGCGGCAGAACAGGGCTTTTCTTGAAAATAAGGCCCACCCAGCCTACGTGGATGGTTTAAAGTCAACCGGGATTGGCATTGAATCGATTCCACGCATCGAATGGATGAATGAATGCCTGTCCAAACATGGCTGGGGTGCTGTAAGCATCGACGGCTTCTTATCATCTGCAGCCTTCATGGACTTTCAGGCGCACGGCATTCTGCCGATAGCAGCCGATATCCGAACGAATGAACATATAGCCTACACGCCTGCGCCAGACATTTTGCATGAAGCGGCAGGCCATGCGCCGATTATTAAAAACCAAGAATACGCTGCCTATTTAAGAAAAATCGGATCGGTGGGCGCCAAGGCTCTATCAACCAAAGAAGATTATGTGCTATATGAAGCCATCCGCCTACTGTCCATGTTAAAAGAAGACCCTGAAGCCAGCGCAGAACAGATCCGGCAGGCGGAGGAGGGGTTGGTGCAGGCTCAGGATGCGTTAACAGAAGTTTCGGAAATACAGATGGTATCCCGCCTGTACTGGTGGACCGTGGAATACGGGTTAACAGGGGATGTCGATCAGCCGCGGATTTATGGAGCAGGCCTCCTCTCCTCTGTAGGGGAGAGTAAGCGCTGCCTGCAGCCGGATGTTGCGAAGCTCCCTTTCTCACTTGATGCGTGCATACAAACTGGCTATGACATAACGGATTACCAGCCACAATTGTTCGTCTGCCGCAGCTTTGGTGAATTGATACAAGCCGTTGAGGAGCTGGAGAGCCGCTTGGCCTGTTCGGTTGGAGCCACAAAAAGCCTGGAGATGGCCCTTCAATCGGAGAATTTTACAACCGCCGTGTACAGCTCTGGGCTTCAGGTAACAGGGGTTTTGGCGGGTATTGAATATGATGCGCAAGGCGAAGCGGCCTATCTACAATATAGAGGTCCAACTGCGTTGGCATACAGGAATGTTGAACTTGCCGGGCACGGCAAGGATGATCATAAAGAAGGGTATGGTTCACCGGTCGGCAGGCTGGCAGGGGAACCGTGTGCGATCGAAGACTTCTCGGAAACAGAGGTTCAGAAGTGGAACCTTATAGAAGGAAAAAAGGTGGCTTTGCCATTTGAATCAGGCGTAAAAGTAACAGGCACCGTATCTTATGTCCAACGCCAGGCAGGTAAAATCATGCTTATCGGGCTGTTTGATTGTACAGTTTCTTACCAGGGGCAGGTGCTTTTCCAACCTGATTGGGGCATATATGATATGGCGGTGGGCCAAAAAATCATTTCGGTGTTTGCGGGTGCCGCCGATAAGGAGAAATTCCCCGCCCATACCGAAAAGAAGTCCTCCCTGTCCACAAAAAGACGCCAGATATCGCCCCGTGAGGCGCAATTGCACGCGCTATACGGGCAAATACGCAATTTGCGCAGCCAGCAGGCTGAGCCGGATAAGGCAAAAGCCCAAATCCTGTACGTTAGTAAACAGCTAAAAAGTGAATTTCCGAATGATTGGCTGCTTCGGCTAGAAATTCTTGAACTGCTAACCCACAAAGATTGGCTCGCGGATGAACGACAGGAATTGCTTGCCTGCTTGCAACAGCTTCAAGCTATCCCGGAAAACAAAGAATTGATCCAGAATGGCCTCGCCTTGATCGTCAACAAGGGTAGAAATGCAAATAGAGAAGTGTCTGAATAGGGCGCCCGCCTCCCGGGTGTCTTATTTTGGTTATAGGCCGGTAAAAATATTTCGGCAACAGGTGTACAGAGGCCTAGTGACCAAATATAATGAATGGTAACAAATGATATAATTAGTATTTTATTCGCATTGGAGAGTGGGAGAAATGTTGCAGAAGCAAGAGGAGGCAAGGCGGTCATTAGGCAATAAAATAAGCGGCAGCGGGGAAGATATTGTAGAGAGAATGTCTGTTTTAACGAATCTATCAACCGATATTCTTAAGATTGTGGGTGTACTGCAGGATATCGCTTCCCAAACAAATCTGTTGGCCTTAAACGCTGCAATTGAGGCGGCCCGTGCCGGAGATCATGGCCGGGGATTTGGAGTCGTAGCTTCTGAAGTTCGTAAGCTTGCAGAAAGCAGTGCCAAATCTTCCAAGGATGTTGAGAATATTATCAATGAGCTGACCCGTGAGATGAAAGGCCTGCTCGATGATGTAAGTGCCGCATTGAAAGAGTCAGATAAAAACTAAACAAGCAGGAGCCAACCTCTCCTGGCAACGACAAGCTTTTACGTTTATCAGCTGGACAGCTGGGCAAAATAAGAGCAGAATGAAGTGAACGCATCATTCATTTAAAAGAGGCGGTTAATGTGAACACAACAGCAGCACCCCGTACAAAAAAACTAGTCGTTTTCTATGATGGCTGGTGTCCGCTGTGCCGTGACGCCGCGAGCAAGACCCATAAACTGGATTGGTTTCATCGTATCGAGTTTGTTTCTTTTCGGGATGAGGAATTGGTTAACCGCTATCACATAACGGGAAAAGATATGGAAAAGCGCATCTGCAGCCTTGCGATACCCGACAGACAGGAGTACGAAGGCATTTATACGGTTCTGCAGACATCGTTACGGGTACCGGCCTATTGGATCTTCGCTCCTTTTATCGCAGCAGGCATCGCCTTCGGATTTGGCCAGCATGTTTACGATTGGATTGCCGCGCGGCGTGCGATTATCCCTGTTGGAAACTGTACAGAAGATAGCTGCCAGCTGCCGACAAAATAAAGCGGTGAGCAAATCACCGCTTTTACTCTTTCATAAGCTGAAGCCACGGACGTTCGTTTTCCCATTTGAGGTTAATGCTGCTTTCGAAGAAATCGGAAAGGGCTGCGCTTGTTAACACATCACTTGTTGTGCCGGATGCGAATACCTGCCCCTTTTTCAACAGCAGAGCATGGGTGATGGAAGGTACAATTTCTTCAACATGGTGGGTTACGTAAATCAATGTGGGGCCATTGGGCTGCCTGGCAATATGCTCAATAGTAGTCAGTAACTGCTCTCTTGCGAATATATCAAGCCCGGTACACGGCTCATCCAGTATGAGAAGTTTAGGAGAGGCCATAAGTGCCCGGGCGATAAGGATTTTTTGTTTTTCGCCCTGTGAAAGGGTTTGATAGGAACGTGTCATGAATGAGCCGCACCCAAGGGTATGGAGAAGCGATCTTGCTTTTTCATAGTCTGCTTCTGTGGGTTCTTCGTAGAGCCCGATACTTGCAAATTTACCGCTTAGCACGATGGTTTCGGCCTTTTCATTGCTGTGGAGTTTTTCCTGCAGCGAGGAGCTTACCCATCCAATGGATTTCCTCAGCTCGCGCAAATCATATTCCCCAAACCGTTTATCTAGCACACTTATCTTTCCGCGTGTGGGCCATATGTAGCCGTTAATCATATTTAACAGTGTGGTTTTACCTGACCCGTTGAGTCCGATAAGAGCCCAATGCTCTCCGTCTTTGATTTTCCAGGACACATCCTCTAAAATATATCCCTGATCACGCCTCCAGCTAACACTTTGCAAATCAACAACCACAGTGATGCCTCCCTTTTTCTGTTTATTCCCACTTTACTATACACTATCTATTAATCGTTTGTCCTGCTTCACGGCGAATTAATAGAACAAGGCTTGGCAACTGCAAACTTTTCTACTAAAATAAGTATCGCTGTGGGAAAAAAACGCTTCCAGAACTTTCGTATAGCCATTTTAAGGCTATCTCACGTTATAATAGAAGGTGGCGTAGAAACGTGGTACATAAAAGAGAAGCAAACAGCCACAGATTATTCAGCTAGATATAGGAGATGTTAAGTTAAATGGAGACTGGTATGGAGAATACTGTAGAAACTGCACGAGAAACAAAACACTATGATGTCGTCGTAGTGGGCGGTGGACTGGCTGGACTGACTGCTGCCGCAATATTATCGCATAAAGGTAAGAAAGTGGCTTTGGTGGAACGTGGAAACCTTGGAGGGAGAGCGGTAACGCTCAGAATAAAGGATTTTGCCTTCAATTTTGGTGCGCATGCCATTTACGGTCGTGACACTTCCGTGCTGCGCACCCTGAAAAAGGAGATTGGCATTAATATTGGATGGGAGGACTTCGAACCCAATAAAGCGAAGTATGACATTGGCGACCAGTTAACCGATGTGCCTGCCAATATCCAGGGACTGTTTCGCACGGCTGTTATCAAAGGAACAGGAAAAATTAAATTTACTTTTGAAATATTCAAAACATTGCTCCGCCTTGAGAAAGGCCACCCTCACCTCTCGATCGCCAAATGGATGGAAGAGAATCATATTAATGAAGACGTAAGAGAGATGATGCTTACGCTTGCCTCTTCCAATTTCTTCACCAAAGAACCTGAAAAAATTCCATCAGATGTATTCTTTAACTATTATCAACGGCTATTTACGACTAACAAACCAGTAGCTTACATTGCAGGCGGCTGGCAGGCACTTATTGATGAATTTATCAGGGTAATTGAAAGCAGCGGCGGTGAAATTTATATGAAAACAAAGGTTGAGTCTGTGTCCGCTGACAATGATCGAGTAACCGGAATTCAAACGAATAAAGCAAACTTTGCCGGCAAAGAATTTGTATTTGCTATTCCGCCAAAAGAACTGGACAAAGTCTTCGTTGGTACGAAAATCGAACACTCCGTTAAACAGTACTCAAACTATGAACCGAGCTATGTTTATGTGTATGATGTAGGTCTACGGGAAAGAATTGACGTGCCGTACACGTATATTTACGATAAGCAGAATAGAATCTTTATTACAGATATCTCCCATTATGACCGTTCGTGCGCACCGGAAGGAAGCCAGCTGCTGCAAGCTATTGCGTATATTGCACAGGACGATTTAAAAGATAAAGAGAAAATGGAAGAATACCATGCAAAAATTGAAGCGCTTTACGACAAACACTTCTCCGGATGGCGAGATCAACTGGTTGTGCCGCGGGTGTCGAAACGTGCAGCCGCCCAGGAAATTAAATGGACGATGACTCAGGATCCGATGCCGCTGTATTTTCCTGATTATCGCAACGTGTTTTTCACAGGGGACTGGTGCCAGGGTGAAGGGCAGCTTTCGGAGCTTTCATTCTCCAGCGCATATGAGACAAGCAAACTAATTCTGCAAAAAGATTAAGCAGGGCATGCGCCCTGCTTTTTCTATTCTTCGTGATTTAACGCATCCTGGTGGCGTCTGTCGTTGCGGTCCTGCTGAATCTCTCTTGCATACAGGCCGCTAACAGGCATCACTTCGAGGTCCTCTATAACGTTCTGCAAATTCTTATCGTGGCTCACTTTATTTTTTTTACCCATCGTTCGTTCCCCCTTATTGGTGTGTATCTTCTTGCAATGCCTGCGCACATTCGTGAATATGCCGAATGTAGTCGTCCAGCAAATGGTTAACAGGAGCAGAACCATCTAAAATGGCCTCTCCCTCCTTGCGGCCTTTTCTAAAATCTACTTTCACTTCCCGGTCATCCATGTAGGAACAGGAAAAGTCAAAGGAGTAACCGGTATGCCCCGCCGTATCGATATGGATTTGTACCGTACGCGGATTCCTCGGGTCGCCCGTTACTTTTACAGAATCCGTTGCATTAAGAATGCCCGGGAGTGTTTGGCTCCAGGCCTCTACAAGTTCTTTTCCGCTGATTTTGGATTGTGGTTGGGATTCCATCTTTGGCACCTCCGTTCTTTTTATTGTGTTATCGAAGCGGACCTTTTATTAGCCTAAATAACTGGAGGTTTTTACCTTGTTCATGAGGATAAATAGGTGCAGTATTCCTAACCTTATAAATACATTGTATAATAGGTAAAATGGTGTGATTTTTTTCACAAATATAAAATGGGGGGAGTATTATGGATCTCGTCGTAATCAGGGAGTTGCGGCCAGGAATGGTCGTTGAAAAAGATGTTGTCTGCCCAAAAACCAAAAAACGGCGGTTCATTTTCATTTTATTTTGTGCAAAAAGCATGTAAATTTACTGATAACCATTTCTATTTTTACCAAAGCTTAATATAATAGTTAGTATCATAGAATGTGTGGAGTCTAAAACAATAACATCCAAAGAACTAAGCGGGAAGGGAAAGCGATACCATGTCAGATAACCCTACTAATAAACGGCATTTCTTTCGTCTACAGCTTAAAGAGCCTCTTGATGCTGAAATGAGTATTGTGCAGATTAAAGACCAGCGTATTGAAAGCAAAGAAACGCTGGTTAAAGTCGATAATATCAGCGGAGGTGGTCTCAAATATTTTTCAGATCTTAAAATGCCGGTATCTCATGAAATTGTGCTGGAATTTAAGATGGAGTTAAACAAAGAACCTCTTACTCTTATGGGCTATAATGTTTGGCGGGTAGACAGGGAAGAGGGGGATTATGAATACGGCGTGCTGTTTACCATTGATGAAGTTCTGCGTGAGCAGCTAACGGCGCTGGTGAACAAGACAGCAATTATATACAAGAAAAAGTACGTCCAGACCGTGTAGGTCTAGAAAAAGCCAGGTTCTTTCAACCATCGGCTTTTTTGTGGTTATAAGACAAAAGGGACCGGGTTAATAGGTACAGCGAAGTCGTCCAAATTGATGGAATTTTTTCCGGAAATCTGGACGATTTTTTTTGCGTTTGTTTCCATCAAAATTCAAAAACAAATCAAACCGTTACATTTTACAAAGGATGTAGCGGTAGTGACAATAGTAAATATTATTGGCATTGTTTTTGCTAATTTAAGTAAGCGTATACAATTTATCAAAGGAGGGTATTGGAGAATGGGAATTATTTTGTTAATTATTTCATTAGGACTGCTTATGTGGATGACTATGCGTGGAATCAACATTATTATTGCCGCTATTATATCGTCTTCCTTTGTAGCGATCACAGCAGGTCTCAATGTAGCTAAAGTTCTAACGGAAGCTTACATGAAAGGATTCACCGGATTTTTTGCCTCATGGTTTATTTTATTCCTCTTGGGAGCTGTATTTGGGAAAGTTATGTCAGATACACGGGCGGCGGACTCCATTGCGAACGCTTTAATGAAATTCTTAGGGGAGAAATGGGCGGTTTTAGCAACCGTGTTAACCTGTGCAATTATGACGTATGGTGGCGTATCGCTTTTTGTGGTTGGATTCTCGGTTTATCCCTTAGCGGTTTCGCTGTTTAGAAGTGCAAATCTGCCAAGAAGATTTATCCCGGCTGCCATGATTCTGGGCTCGGTATCCTTTACAATGACCATGCCCGGATCTCCTGAAATTCAGAACCTCATTCCTACTAAGTTCTTTCACACAACCCCATGGGCTGGTGGTGTGATCGGCATACTTATTGCTCTTGGCATTGCGGTGGCAGGATGTATGTACCTCATGTCTACGGTAAAAAAAGCAGTAGCACGGGGTGAGCGATATGATGAGTATCCCGTTCAAGACCAGGCTGTGAATATGCAGGGCGGTGTCCATGAACTGGCAGCTGCCCAAGCCGAGTCTCTGCATGTGGCTGAAACTTCTCTGCCTCACTTCGGATTGGCGGTAATGCCGCTGATCGTTGTGGTTGTGAGCCTGGCGGTGATGACCAATGGATTTCATGTGGACTCTACTATCGCAGCAGTCTACTCGATGGTGGCAGGCATTGTGATTGCCTGGTTGCTTATGTTCCGTTTCATTCGGGAATTCTGGGGTTCGCTGGCGGACGGTGCATCAGAATCCATTGTGGCGATCTCTAACACTTCTGCGGTTGTAGGTTTTGGTTCAGTTGTGGCGTTAACGCAAGGGTTTAAAGACGTGATTCACGTGGTAACCCATATGCCCGGGTCCCCATATCTTGGGCTTGGAATTGCCGTAACCATTATTGCCGGCATCACTGGTTCTGCTTCCGGCGGTCTGGGAATAGCCCTGCCCATTCTTGCGCCTATCTACACGAAGATGGGTCTTGATCCAGGCGCCATGCACCGTATATCTGCACTTGCCTCAGGCGGCCTGGATGCTATGCCGCATAATGGGTATGTTGTTACGCTTATCCGCTCCATTGCAAAAGACACGCACAAACGCGCTTATTGGCCGCTTGCTATGGTTAGCGTCGTCATTACCACGATTGGCCTCTTACTTGCGATTATTCTTTTTTCTATCTTCCATTAAAAATAGGCAGCACAGTTCCGAATAAATAACGAGCAAGAATCGGGAGAACAGGTAATAGCTGTTCTCCTTTTCCGTATATACCGATCGGACATACCCATGTTCTGTACCTGATGGAGATAAGAGTTGTGCGTATCGGAGGGGCATTGACATAATATATGTCAAAGACTGTAATTGACATATATTATTCCGGAAGGATGCGTTGAGATGAAAGAAACAGGAAGCTGGAACAGCTTGAGCTGGAGAGGGCCAAACAAATCAGAATTGCCCGCTTGGCATCCATTCTTCAACAGGGCAATAGCGAAATCGATAAAATAATTGATCAAGTGCTGGATCTTATCGAATCTGGTCATACGGAACAACTTAAACAGTTGCTTAAATAATTGTTTGTTTGCATCAGTATTTATGTCCAAGCTAGCCACTCCCTTTTTACATAACTATGGATTATCAAAAAGTAAAGGGGGTGAGCTAAATGAAACGTATTATCGACTATAAGGCAACAGAACCCCGCCGCACATTTAATGTTGCAATCTCCACACCTATCACTACTTCTCCAACAAGGCTTGGTCTGGCTAGCTTGCGTGTAATGATACCAACGAACTCAAGCAACAATACGGTGGAACTAGTGGCAACGGTAGGTGTTCGCGGAGTAACAGGAATCTCTCAAATTCTGTTCCGGGTTTTCCGCGATGGTAAGCAAATTTTCAGCACACAGTCAGGCATCGAATCCGCGGGATCCGAGCAAAATTATACGGTAAGTTTCCAGGCGATTGATCGGAATCTTGCTGCTGGCACCCACAAATATGTATTAACCGCAGAAAACAGAACAAGTGGCACAAGAGCGGATGTCGTTGGCCCTGTTTCTTTTAGCGCGCTGGTCATTAAGAATTAAGTACTAAGCAGCACCTCTTTAGGAGGTGCTGTTTTGCTTTGAGCAAATCTGCTTTAGTAGGTAAGAAACCTTTGTTATCGAAAAGTAAAGCTAAGATTGCCGGCGTTCGCTAGTTTGGCGCCAGCCGAAGTTGCTAATTACGCATTAATGTTTCCTTGATTGGATAATATATGGCTTAATTGCCGGGTTCTGTCTCCGAGGTTAAAAAGGGACAAAATATAGATAGATTAGGAGTGGTATTCATGCCCAAGCTTAAAGTTGGAATTATCGGTACTGGATTTATTGGCCCGGTGCACGTCGAAGCTGTACGACGTTTGGGTTGGGCTGATATCGCTGCAATTGCGGGAAGCAGTCAGGCTGGAGCGGAACAGAAAGCACGGGAACTGGGGATACCCAATGCCTATGGAGACTACAGGCATATTGTTGAAGATCCAACGATTGATGTGATACACAATTGTACCCCCAATTATTTACACTACGGGATCAACCGCGAGATTATTCGGGCGGGTAAGCATGTTTTATCAGAAAAACCGTTGGCCATGACCAGCGAAGAGTGCGCATCATTACTCCAGCTTGCAAAAGAATACGACGTGGTGCATGCCGTTAACTTCAACTATCGCGCCTATTCCATGGTGCAGCAGGTAAAAGCAAGTATTTCCAGCGGACAGCTCGGAAAAATTAACCTGGTTCACGGAGGCTACTTGCAGGATTGGTTGCTTTATGAGACGGATTACAATTGGCGGCTGGAAGAACGGTATGGCGGAAAGATGCGTGCAGTGGCCGATATCGGCTCTCACTGGGTGGATCTCATTCAATATGTGACTGGCCAGCGCATGACATCTGTATTCGCGGATTTAACGACCGTAATTCCGGTACGTAAGAAGCCAAAAGATAAAAGTCAGACCTTTCAGTCCGCAAGCAGCGACCAGGCAGCCTATGAGGACGTTCCCATATCGACGGAAGATTGCGCTGCCGTTATGTTCCGCATGAATGGAGGCGCATTCGGCATGTTCATTGTGTCCCAGGTGAGTGCAGGCCGGAAGAATCGGTTAAGTTTCGAGGTCAACGGGAGTAAAACTTCTGCATATTGGAATCAGGAGCAACCCGAACAATTGTGGATTGGCCATAGGGATAGACCAGATGAATTGCTGATGGCAGACCCGTCCCTGGTTGACCCGCAGGTTAAGCCTTTCGTGCATTACCCGAGCGGACATAACGAAGGCTGGGCTGACAGCGTGCGCAATACGATGCAGACATTTTACCGTACTGTTCTTGACAGGAAGGATTCTGAAAGCACCAAACATGATTTTGCGACTTTTGCGGATGGTTACCATTGTGTACGTGTTACAGAGGCCATTTTGCACAGCAGTCGAACACAGAGTTGGGTGGATATAGGCGATAAGGAGGATTAATCGTGCAAATTGGGGTACTAACCGTCCTCTACCAGGACAAACCCTTTGAAGAGGCACTTGACATTGTCCAGGAGTTTGGGCTGGAAGCGGTGGAGTTCGGGACAGGAAATTATCCCGGTAATGCGCACTGTAATCCGGCGGCTCTGTTGGAAGATAACAGAAACCTGGAAGCATTTCAGAGGGCTATTGCTAAGCGAAACTTGCGCATCAGCGCACTAAGCTGCCATGGAAATCCGCTGCACCCGCAAAAAGATGCCGCACTGGCATTTCATGAGACTTGGCGCAAAACAGTCCTGCTGGCTGAGAAATTAGAGGTAGGTTGCGTAAACGTGTTTTCGGGCTGTGCGGGTGATTCAGAGCAATCGAAACACCCCAATTGGGTAACCTGTGCCTGGCCGCCTGATTACCTGGAAGTGCTTAATTGGCAGTGGGAACAAAAGCTTATACCCTACTGGAAATCTGAAGCTGAATTTGCGCAGCAACATCATGTGGGCAAAATTGCGTTTGAAATGCATCCTGGTTTTATGGTGTATAACCCGGAAACGCTGCTGCAGCTGCGGCAGGCAGTGGGAAGCTCCATCGGGGCCAATTTTGACCCGAGCCACTTGCTCTGGCAGGGCATCGACCCAGTGGAGGCTATTAAGCTGCTTGGCAGCCATCAGGCAATCTTTCATGCGCATGCAAAGGACGTTTATTTGGATCACACCAATATTAAACGCAATGGCGTATTGGATACAAAACCGTATGGCGACATTGCCAACCGTTCCTGGACATTTCGCAGTGTGGGTTACGGCATGGAAGAAGCGACCTGGAAGCAGATTATCAGTATGCTGCGTGTCGTAGGGTACGACGATGTACTGAGCATCGAACATGAAGATGCTTTGGCGTCAGTGAGGGAAGGGTTTTCGAAGGCGGTGGACATGCTCAAGCGTTCGATCCTTCGTGAAGCCCCCGGCGAGATGTGGTGGGCATAAATGGGATGTGCTTCGGAGGATATGCAGGGTTTGGCTTAAGCAGCAAAATCTCACGTATAACGGCAAATGAGGTGATGATGACATGAATGAAGTTTCAGGTGGCGGAAGAAAGACGGTAATGGGGCTTCCAGCTGAACTAATTTGGGGCTATGTCGCAACTGTTATCTTTATGGTTGGCGATGGACTCGAACAGGGATGGCTGTCTCCGTACCTTATTGAGCGTGGGTTGACCGTCCAGCAATCCGCCACGCTTTTTGCGGTATACGGAGCGGTGTTAGCCGTTGCGTCGTACTTTTCCGGAGTGCTGACAGAAGCATGGGGGCCCCGAAGAGTAATGGCGGCAGGAATGGTGATCTGGCTGGTAGGTGAAGTGCTTTTTATCATCTACGGCATTCAGCGAAATAATTATGCGGTTATGCTACCAACATACGCGATACGCGGGTTTGGCTATCCCTTATTTTGCTACTCGTTTTTAGTATGGGTGACGTACCGCAGTCCGCAACATGTGCTGGCTACGGCAATTGGAATCTTCTGGGCGGCCTGGATTGCGGGAGTAAATGTTATTGGAAGCTACTATCCGGCCTACACGATCCCGTGGATTGGACCTATTGGTACATTATGGAGTGCAGTGATCTGGGTGCTTGTAGGCGGATTGCTTGGCATTTTTCTTGTTAAAGGAAAGGTCAGTGATGAGCCAGCCAATCCCAAAGAAAAGCTCTCAAGTTTAATAAGCGGATTGACCATTTGCATCGAAAAACCAAAAGTGGCACTGTGTGGGATCGTCCGTACGATTAATACAACAGGAATTGGTGCGCTGCCTGTGTTTTTTCCGCTGTACTTATCTTCCCAATATGGCATCAGCACCGAGCAGTGGCTCAAGATTTGGGGGACGATGTGGCTGGCCAATATTGCAGGTGACGTTGTTATCGCGTATATCAGCGACAAATGGCTCGGCTGGCGCAACACAGTCATGTGGATAGGAAGCGTTGGATGTGGCCTCGCTTCTTTAATATTGCTGTATATGCCCGAGTTTTTCGGCCGTAACTTGTGGTTGATTACCCTTGCCGGAATTTTCTATGGGGCGGCTCTTACAGGGTACGTGCCAATCTCGGCTATTGTAACGTCGCTTGCACCGGACAAGAAAGGGTCTGCCATGGCTGTCGTTAGTTTTGGTGCGGGATTGTCTTACTTTATATCGCCCGCCATCGTGGGATCCTTTATCGGTAGCATAGGGGTGCACGGGGTCATGTGGATATTCGCGATTCTTTACTTTATCAGTGCAATATTGATGATCTTCATTAGATTACCGGAGAGTACAGAAGTGCCCGCAACGGAAAACTAATTTAGGGATGCATGATTCTAAAAGGACTTATTTCGAGGAGGAAAATGAGATGAAGGCCGTATACTTCCCAGGAAACAAGCAGGTTGAAGTTCGAGAAGTTCCCACCCCGAATCCTGGCCCACGAGAAGTGTTAATCAGGATGCAAGCCTCCGCGATATGCAGAAGCGACATGAGCTTATATTATGGCAATGCAGACCCGGTTGTCGGGAGTGAAGATGCAGGCAAAGGAACCGTCATACCCGGTCATGAACCGGCCGGAATTGTTGAAGCGGTAGGGCAAGGGGTGACAACCCTTAAACCCGGTGACAGGGTGGCTGTGTACCTGGCGATTGGCTGTATGGCTTGCAGCTACTGCCTCTCCGGATACAGAATGTTATGTGCACAGTGGAAATGTGTAGGGTTCGACGTTCATGGCGGTGATGCCGATTACATTGTTGTACCTGAGATTAATTGCCTGCCGCTTCCGGATACAATGAGTTTCGAAGTGGCGGCTGTTTCGACTGATGCAGTGGGAACGCTCTATCATGCGCAAAAAAGGCTTGGCATCTCCGGGCGCGACACACTCACTATTTTTGGATTGGGCCCAATGGGGATGGCCGGCGTGCTTATAGCCAAGGCTGCAGGGGCCAAAGTCATCGCGGTTGACCTTGTGGACCACAGGCTAGAGCTAGCGAAAGAGCTGGGTGTGGATCATGTCATAAACGGAAAAGAGGCCGATGTCGTGCATGAGATTCTGCAATTGACAAATGGATCGGGTCCTGATGCCGTTATCGATTGCACAGGTTCACCTATCTGCCATAACCAGGCCTTCGACGTTTTACGGCGCCATGGACGGGGCGCGTTTATTGGGGAGGCAAAGGAGACAACAATTAAGCCATCTGATCAGTTTATAAGGAAACAAATTAATGTTATTGGGTCGTGGTATTTTCCGATTCATGAGTGGGGAGAAATCACAGATTTTATTGTGCGTAAACAAATACCTGTTGAGAAATTAATCACTCACCGATTTTCTATCAACGAAGCGGAGAAGGCGTTCCGCATGTTTGATCAACGCAAAACTGAGAAAGCTGTTTTTACCTGGTCATAAAAAGTATAGAAGGAGGACGGACTATGAAGGGAATATCCTTTAACACGTGGGTATATGGCAGTTTTCCAACATGGGTTCCATCTTACACACTTGATAACGTAATCGTGCGGCTATCGGATATGGGGTATGATGCCCTTGAAATTGGCTGTGCAAGCCCCCACGCCTGGCCTGCCTACTTATCAGCCCAGCGCAGACGGGAAATCTCGCAGCTGCTTCAGTCCAAATCATTGAAAGTCTCCAGCATGCTCCCGGCACCAGGAGGTGGGCCTGGCATGAATCCAGCTTCGCCGTTAGAGGAAGAACGAAAGTATACTGTGGAGCACTACAAGGATGTTATCCGCCTGGCGCACGACTTAGAGTGTCCTACTGTCCTCTATATTGCAGGCTGGATTGTGCATGGAACCACACAGCAGCAGGCAAAAGAATACTCGCGGGCGGGGTTGCAGGAAATGGCCGATTATGCAAAAGATTTGAGTGTTACGATTGTCATTGAACCCACTTCGGCAGACAGCAACTTAATCGAGAGTGCAGACGACGCGATTGAGCTGCTTCAGGCCACTGGCCGACAGAATGTAAAACTTATGTTTGATACGTTCCATGTCATGTATCGCAATGAAGTCCCTGTTGATTACGTGGATAAAATGAAAGATAACTTAGCCCACATCCATATTGCGGATTCTGACCGGATGCCTCCGGGGCAGGGGCGGTGCGACTATAAGGGGCTTATCCAGGCTTTGAAAAGGATCGGGTACGATGGGTATCTTACAATGGAGATTGGATTTGACAAACGCAGTGCCGACCCGGACTGGTATGCCCGGACATCGCTTGAGTACCTGCGTGAACTGTGGAAGTAGCCAGCTAATCACCATTAACCGTAACAAAAAAGAAGCACTCTTTATCCCTAATCGGATAAGCGTGCTTCTTTGTTTTGATGCATAAGGCAATGTGATTACGTCAAGGGGTAACTCTAGCCGATAACCTTCCTTACCAGTTTAAGCATGAGTCTGCGCGCCGGTGTCATTCTAACTTTTACTCTCATCTGAAATTTCCCCCTTACTAGACATTCCTTGATGAAAAGCCTCCGTAAAAAACTAATAATTTAGTATATGGAGATTCATCCGGTTTGGTGCAGGGTTTTTTTACATTATTCCTGCTGGGCTTGTGCCTCAGACTGATTGTTCACCATGAATGAGTTATTTTGCACAGCCATTTGATTCCCTTGCATTTGATTCGTAGGGTTCATCGATGGCCTATTAAAGACGAGATTGCCCGCCTGCATGCCAACTACCCGTGCCACTTTATCTCCAACAAGGCCGCCAACGACAGAGCCTATAATCGTTCCAATTCCCGGCAAAACAGCAGATCCGAGAATGCCGCCATACTCCATCCCAGCATAGACGCCTGCTGCAACGGTGACATTGCGGGTTGTATGGGCCGCATACTCTTTTGTCGACATTTGGCCATTGCGTAAGGCATTTGTATCCTGCATCTGGGACAAACCGCCTGAGATGACACCAGCCCATAAAGACGTTCCTCGATTCATTCCTTCAACTCCCTCCATGTCATGTTCAATCAAACCCGTTTTTGCAAAATTTAGTTGTGTACCTGGTTTAGCACAAGCTTGCACAACCGGTTCACCATCGCCAAATTTTAGAGAAGGAAATCCACGATAAGAGGTTTAACTTGTTTTCCTTTCCTTTTGTCTTTATCATGTCAAAAAACTCGCGGAAGAATACTTCCCATCTTTTTCCTATATCATCTTTGCTGATTTGCTTGTTCAGCACCATTGTAACGCTTACGCTAAGTGCCTCCCTCAAATGAGCAAACGCCTGTTGGAGGTGGTGGTCCACCTTCTGCACTTCCATATGCTACTCCTCCAGTCAATAAATTTCTTTCTCTACGCGCTTTTTTAATCGTTCAAACTGTGCTTCCGCTACAATATCTTCCAATTCTTCTTTCATCCTGCGCGTAGTTGTACGCAAGCCTGACCAGGCTGTGGCTGTTGTTTTTGCCCCGATGTTGCCCGCCTCTCTAATAATTGGCAGGAGAACGGGAGCAGCGACAAGCAACGCAGCGCCGACAACAACTCGTTCAATGTTTACGTTCATGATGTCCCCTTTCCTTAAGCCGCCTGCACAACAGGCATGGATAATGGAGGCTGCAAGCCTGCCGTACGTTTAATTAATGGTTTGGACAGCAGGCTTACTGAACCCCCTACAAGTAATACTTGAAGCAGTTGATGAAGCTGCAGCGGCGCCGTATGGAATACCTGCGCGATTCCGGGCACATAAATCACCGAGAAGAATGCCAGCCAGGAGATGCCTAAGGCACCAATGAAGAATTTATCCCGAATCCATTGGGAGAACGGCTGCCCTTTCTCCTGCCTCCATGAAAACGTCTGGATTAACTGCCCGGCGACTAGCGTAGCGAAGGCCATCGTTCTGGCTACAGGCAGCGATGCACCCATCGATAAGCTGCTCGCGAACAGTGCAAGCGCTCCAATGGCAAGAATGCCTCCTCGGACGATAACCTTTTTGTAGAGGCTTCCGTCCACAATATCCTGTCTTTCTGTTACGAGTTCTTTATTACCAGGATTAACGGCCAGCACTGCTGCCGGGAGCGCATCTGTAAGTAAATTCATTAACAGGATTTGCACCGGAACGAGCGGAATGGGGAGACCAGCAATGACAGCTACGCTGCTGACAATAATCTCAGCCAAGTTTCCGGTTAGTAGGCACCCAATCGCATTTCGAATGTTGCTGATGATGGTGCGGCCCTCTTTTACGCCATCGACAATGGACCCGAAGTGGTCTTCTTTTAATACCATGTCTGCTGTTTGCTTTGTTACTTCGGTGCCGGTCTTACCCATGGCGATGCCCACATCTGCTTTTTTAATCGCAGGTGCATCGTTTACACCATCGCCAGTCATCGCTACAATCTGCCCTGTTTTTTGATAGGCTCGTACAATCCGCAGTTTATGCTCTGGCGAGACACGCGCGAAAATGGAAACAGTAGAAACTAGTCTTTCCAATTCTTCATCATGCAACTCATTTAACTCGGAGCCTGTAAGCACCCGGTCACCTTCACGGTAGATGCCTAACTGGCGCCCGATCGCAATAGCTGTAATCGGGTGGTCCCCTGTAATCATGACAGGTTTGACACCCAGCTGCAGGGCTTCTACGATCGCCTGCGCTGCCTCGAGTTTTGGCGGATCGATCATGCCAACCATGCCGACATAGATTAGGCCCTGGTCTTTGGCCTGTTCGCACGTTTCAGCTTGGTCAAGCGGCCGGTATGCAAACCCCAGTACACGAAGAGCATCCGCAGCAAATGATTCATTTTGTTTAAGAATTTTTTCGCGAATTTCCTGCGTTAACGGATAGGTTTTGCCTTCCTTCTGATAGAAATCACAGCGCTTTAGCGTTGCTTCAACCGATCCTTTCGAGATGATATAGCATTCATCTTCTTTATCCGCTTCATGGCAAATGACGCTCATGGTACCGTGGTAAGAATCAAACGGAATTTCCCGTTTGCGTACCCAGTGTGATAATTGGTCCGGATACATACCGCCTTTACCGCCAGCAATGAGTAAAGCCCCTTCAGTAGGGTCGCCTTTTATGGACCATCTGCCTTCTTCCTGGTTGACTTCACTGTTATTGCAGAGCACCCCGATACGAATCAGCTGTTCGATATCTTCATTAAGAGGGGAGTTCTCCTTGCTCTGATGGATAATTTCTCCTTCTGGCGCGTATCCCTCGCCCGTAACGGTCCATTCTTCATTAACGGTTGCAATCCGGGTCACAGTCATTTCATTTTTCGTCAATGTTCCAGTTTTATCCGAACAAATAACGGACACGCGCCCTAGTGTTTCGAGTGCGGATAGCCTTCTAATGACGGCGTTTCGCTTGGACATTCTGCGGATGCCGGCGCTTAAAGCGATCGTAATCGTCACCGGTAATCCTTCTGGGATGGCGGAGGAGATCAGCGCTACGGATGTGGAGATCATTTGTTGAATGGTATTTCCCCGCAATAATCCGACACCTAACACGATGGCGCCGACACAAAAGGCACCCTTAACAAATTTCTTGCTAATGGATGTGACCCGTTCCTGAAGAGGGGTCATTTCATGCTCTTCGTCTTTTAACAGCGAGCTTAGATAGCCAATCTCCGTGTTCATACCGGTGTCCACGACAACACCCGTCAGTTTTCCCCGCGTGATATTGGTCCCCATGTACACCATATTTGTCCGATCAGCGAGCACAGCAGCAGCGGGTTGTACGCCCGCAGCCTTCTTTACAGCCATAGATTCCCCGGTCAATGCGGATTCATTGACTTCCAAATTCCATTCGGACAGGATTCGGATATCGGCGGGCACCAGATCTCCTGCTTCCAGTACAACCAGATCGCCTGGCACCAGTTCTTCAGAAGATACCTCTTGCTCGCTTCCGGACCGAATGACTTTGCAAATCGGAGGCTGGAATTGATTTAATTCCTCCACAACCTTTTCGGCCTTTTGTTCCTGGATGGTACTTGTTACTGCATTGGCAACTAGTACGGCTAACATGGCTACGCCGTCGAAAATATCCCCTGAGACAAACGAAAGGCCTACCGTACTCAGCAGCACCAGATTCGTAAATTCCTTAAATTGTTTAATCAATCTAACAAACCACGGAGACTTTTCCATCGTTTGAAGGCGATTTAAGCCGACAATAGCTTGAAGTTGCTTGATATTGCCCGTATCTAAACCGCTTTGCTTATCCGTGTGCAGCTGCGCCAGCAATTCCTGATCAGAAATTGCATGCCACGCCATATCCTGTTTCTTTGACACGGCTGTGCTGCCTGCGAGTTTTTCGCCTTTTAGCCTGGACGTTTTATTTTTTAGCTGACTTGCGCTTCTGCTAATCCATAATAATTTCACAACATCAGCGATCAGGTTCGCGAAAGGAGCAGCAATTCTGCCGGGTATCACCAGCGCGGTCCCTGCTGCATTCCATAAAGCTGTCCACTTACGATGTTGCTTTGTAAGTTGTTCCGCTTTGTCCGCGCATTCAAGGGCGTTCTTAAGATCACCCAATTCATCAATGTGAATGGTGCCATTTGGTTGCCCGGATGCATAGCGCTCAGCTGTGACCATTAAATAGGGCACGTTTTCCTGCTGCATTTGAGCCAGGTGGTCTGCTGTAACGAGCAGGCTGGCTTGTGCTTCTGCACCGTGGTTGCTCAAAACGCCAATGGAGTCCCTTAAGAAACATACCCGCCGATCCGGAAATTGCTGAAGCGCATTTTCAAGATCCACCGCATATTTTTTAGGCGTATAAGGGGCTGCGTATGAGATGATACCAAGGCATTTTCCCTGTGAGGCGAGAAAATAAACTTGTTCCCCCCGCTTCTCAAGTGCTTTTGCTTCGAATTCGTATTCATCAAGCGGAATTTTGTGCTTTTGCATGCAACCTTTTGAACCGAACAGCACATCCTGCCGGTTGATTTTTCCGGTAATTCCTTCTTTTGTTTCTTTAAGCTGATGGACCGATCGTTTGGTTCGTTTTGCATGATCGGTTTTGGCGAGAATCGTTTGTTTTAACGGATGATTGGTTTTCTCAAGGAGATTGGCGGCGAGATGCCACACGTCCGATTCGTCCTCCCGGGTGGTACAATGAAGCACTTCTTCTTTTCCTGAAAATAACAATTCGGTATCTTCTACAACCAGTTGTTTTGACTCAGCTATCTGGCATAACGTAGCGCTTGCAGGGAGTGGCAACCCTTGTTCTTGTGCGCGAAGTTCTGCTGTCTTCCACGTATATTCTTCCGCTGCCAGGCAAGGCATTGGATTGGCCGCAAGTAAAACCCCAAGCGCGACAAGCGGGCTGCGTGTCAGTAGCAGGCTGGCGGCTGCCACACCAAATCCCAGCTTGGTTACACGGTTTGCGTACGTTTTGGTTTGGGTTGTTAAATACAACGCCGGATCTGCATCAGTCTGTTCCTGCTTATCACGTTGCCATCTCAAATACTGAATGGCGCTAATGCTAGCTAATACAACTAAATTTTCCCGGACCAAAGCGAAGCTTAACGCTGCGGCTCCTAACACAAGGTCTTCATTAATGCGCCTTTCTCTGGAAAACCGCTCAAAACCCTTCTTGAAAATGGGGTATCCACTTAGAACGGAAAGAATGCCAGCCGCAGAAAAAAGCCCCACGTGGTGAGCCAGTGGTGATTTTCCCATCAGGAGCTGTTTGGCTCCCAGCACACCTAAACCAACGACGGAAGCGGTCAAAGCCAGCGGAAGCCTTTCTTTCTTCTCTGGCTCCTCTACAGGGACCGCACGAAATTGTTCTGGAATTTCTGCTGCTTCAGCTGCATCCATGTCGAAAGTGAGAGTGGTTGCGGCTTCTTGTACAGCTTGTTCATCCATGCTGAGTCTGCATTCGGGGTGCTGCTCCATATAATAGGCCTCTTCTAACCGCCCAATCTGCTGACACAGTGTTTCCGCTGACACCTTCGCTGTATCATACGTAAGCAGTACTCTGCCTGTAGAAGGAGAGGCCTTAAGGGTGACGCTGCACATGTTTTCCTGAAAAAAGTTTTCTATTCTATGGGCAAAACTCGGATTTGCTTTTAATCCATAAACCTCTATCCGCAATCTGCCAGGCAAAGAGTGGATAAATCGGTTTTTAAACGCAATAAAGGCCAATTTTTTATCTCTCCCCCTTCTCTCAAGCTCGAAATGATATCGTGTAGTATGTGTTAGGCCGGGAAAAGATATACGAATTCGCTTCTATGTATAAAAAGTAAGGAATACATGCAAAATGTTTTTTACTAATGTTTTTAAGGAGGATCATGATCATGTTTAACAAGCTGCTTCCCAAATCGCCGTGGGGCATCGCATTAACGACTGCGGCTGTTGTCTTATATGCATCCCCTGAAACACGAAAAGCTGTTCGCAAGGCTGCCGTTAAAGGGTTGTCTGCTATAATGGCCCTGACGGAACAAATTAAAGAAAGTGCTTCTTCCATGCGCAATGAAGTTGCAGAAACAGCCAGGGAGGAGAAGGAAGTAGATAGAACAGACCATACCAGAGGCATCATGGCCTCTCCGTTAACTTATAATACAAACATTGCACCGGAGGACTTCCTGAAGAGGACGGAGCCGTTAAATGTAATAAATGATGAATTTTTAAAGAAACAGGCCATTAGAATCCCTACGAAACTTCATTAAAGGTACCGGCAATTCTAGTCATCGGGCTAGGTTTTGGGTATTATCTGGAAAGAGGGACATTTGAATACCGATAGGAAAGGTAGTTAACCATGGAGGAACATGTTAGATCACCAGAGGTGGATCTCGATAATCCCGATTATTACATTAACCGTGAATTAAGCTGGCTGGCGTTCAACCGAAGGGTGTTAGAAGAGGCTCAAGACCAAAACAATCCGGTACTTGAAAGATTGAAGTTTATTGCCATAACCAGTTCAAATCTCGATGAGTTCTTTATGGTGCGGGTAGCTTTTCTGAAAAATCAGGAGAAGCACTCGATTACCACACCTGAGAATAAAGCGCAGATGACGCCGAAACAGCAGCTTCACGCCATCTCCCGGGAAGCCCATAAACTTGTTGCCCATCAATACCACGTATTGCAAAATGACATTATGCCGCTGCTTGCTGAACATGGAATTGTTTTTCTCAAACCCGAACAGTTAAACCAGGAACAGACAAGGTTTGTAAACCGTTATTTCTATGACCACATCTACCCGGTCCTCACGCCAATGGCAGTAGACGCCAGCCGTCCTTTCCCGCTCCTGTTAAACAAAAGCGTGAATTTAGCCATTATGCTTGAAAGCGAGAAACAGGGGAAAAGCAAGACTTTATTTGCTGTTGTGCAGGTTCCTTCTGTTCTTTCCCGCTTCATTAAGCTGCCTGACGAAGAGGGAACAGCGGCCTTTATCCTGTTAGAAGACGTGATCTGCCACTATGCTGACTTCCTCTTCAAAGGAAATCGCATTCTTTCGGTGCAGCCGTTCCGGATTACGCGCAACGCTGACATCACGCTGGATGAAGAAGGGGCAGAGGATCTATTAGAAGAAATCCAGGAGGAACTCAAGAAGCGTAAATGGGGATTTACCGTCCGGTTGGAAATTACGCATGAGATGGACGATTACATGAAGCACATTCTTCAGGAATCTCTGCAGATCGAAGAAAGCGACATCTATGAAGTAAGCGGGCCGTTGGATTTAACTTTCTTTATGAAGTTTTCGTCGCTGCCAGGCTACCGCCACCTGCGGTATGTGGACCTCAGGCCGCAGCCTCCAGCCGATTTTATCGGGGAGAATAATATTTTTGAGGCCATTGCGAGCAAAGATATCCTTGTGCACCATCCATATGAATCATTTGATCCCGTGATTCACTTTGTAACCCAGGCGGCAGACGATCCGAACGTGCTCGCTATTAAACAAACGCTATACCGTGTAAGCGGGGATTCACCCATTGTCAATGCCCTTGCTAAAGCGGCGGATAACGGCAAGCAGGTCACCGTGCTTGTGGAATTGAAAGCGCGCTTTGATGAAGAAAGAAATATTGAGTGGGCAAAAAAACTGGAGCAATCAGGCTGCCATGTTATTTATGGGTTAGTCGGGCTAAAAACTCATGCGAAAATTACACTGATCGTAAGGCAGGAAGGCGATAAACTGATCCGTTACGTGCATATGGCGACCGGTAACTACAACGATTTAACAGCCCGGCTGTATACCGATCTTGGCATGTTCACATGTAAGGAGAATTTTGCTATTGATGCCTCGTACTTATTTAATCACCTGTCTGGGTATTCCAAGACACCTAAGTGGAAAAAGATAGCGTCTGCTCCGAAAGGGCTGCGAAATAAGCTTCTTGAGCTGATCGACAATGAAATTGCGGGCAGTACGCCGGAAAGCCCCGGCCATATTATTATCAAAATGAATTCTTTAACGGATAAAAAGCTCATAAAGGCCCTTTTCAAAGCTTCAGCGGCTGGTGTGCAGATAGATATGATTATTCGCGGCATTTGCTGTTTGCGCCCTGGTATTCCAGGGGTGAGTGAAAACATCCGGGTTCGCAGCATTGTCGGACGGTTTTTAGAGCACAGCCGCATTTATTACTTCAAAAATAGCGGCGATGGACAAATTTTCCTCTCTAGTGCAGACTGGATGACACGAAACATGGAACGGCGTGTTGAGATTCTCTTTCCGATTGAAGCGAAGCGGTTAAAGCAGCGGTTGAAAGATATTCTGGTGGTTTATTTGCAGGATAATATAAAGGCCAGACAGTTGAACACTGATGGCTCGTATACACATGTTGTCCCTGCTGAGGGGGAGACGCGTGTGAACAGCCAAATTCATTTTCATGCGCTTGCGGTAAAACGTGCGAGAAAAGGCATGCGCAAGGCATACAATAGACGGTTGAAGCCGAAAACACATGTATAAGTGTTTGTACTATACACCCCCCCATCTATTCTTCACGATCCCCTTTGGCACAAAGCAGGAGGAAGACTTGCTGCTGCGTCATACAAGGGGATATTTTTTTTGGTATCCAAATGTTTATCTTCTCTTTACATTAGTTTTACAATTTTTCATTATACTTACTAATGATATAGGAGAAATAAATAGGGAAGGATGTGCCATACCTGGGCTTCGTATCGGACCCGGTTCCATTATGCAACTATTTATTGAAGCAGTGATGAAACGTTCGGTTCTTATTATCGTATCGATTTTACTAATTTTGGGTTGGGGTGGAATGTCTGCTTATCAGATGGAACGCGATTATCTGCCCCCTATCAATAATTCTGCGCTTATGGTTAGTGTTCAGGCAGACCATTACCAGGCTGATCAAGTGAAAACAAGTATAGCGGGTACAGTAAACCAGGCAATAAGAAATATAAAAGGGCTGCAGTCGGTGGAGTCAAATTCTTTTAATGGCGGCTTGCTCTGCAGCCTATACTTTCCATATAACTATGATATGGAAAAAGCGGAAGGCGAGCTGACACAGGCGTTAAGCAGTCTTGCGCTGCCTTCCGGTGTACACAGGCCTCTTGTCACCAGGTTAAGCACCAGTTCCTTCCCCATTATGAGGGTAAGCCTTATAGGCGACGGGGGCCAGGCGGCAGAGAATACGCTTCGTACGTCCACTCAAAACGATGTGGTCAATGAACTTAAAAGTGTGCCTGGGGTAGGGGACATACGCGTGAGCGGTGCAGGAAGTAATGGATTTGTGATGACAGTCCGCATGAAGGATCTGGAGAAGGCCGGACTCACGTTAAACGACGTCCAACGATCCCTCACGTCCTCTAACACGGTGTGGCCACAGGGCAATATCGTCAGCTCGTCTTCTGTCCGGGTCACGGGCTGGGGGGTTAGTGAGCAAGATGTAAAACAAACAGTGATTCATGGTGCCAACGGCAAAGCGATTCCTCTTTCAGCCGTAGCGGATGTATCTCCATCCATGGTTGACCTGCAGACCATTTCGCGCACGGATGCTAAGCCGAGTGTAATCCTAGATATTCTGAAAAATCCTTCGTCCAACATTATGGACGTCTCGGACCACGTGCATCAACGCATTCAGCAGCTTCAGGGTAGCCTGCCACAAGGCATTCATCTCGCGATTGCGTTGGATCGCGGTGCGGACGTTCAGTCCTCGCTTAACGGTTTGATTCGGGAAGGGCTGTTAGGCTGTGTATTTTCAATGCTAAGTGTCTTTTTGTTTCTGAGAAATGTACGGGCTACTTTATTAATTGCGCTATCGCTGCCCATTTGTCTGCTGACTACGACTGCTGTACTGAAAGGGATGGGTATTACGTTAAACATCCTTACTTTATCCGGGTTGGTGGTGGCGATGGGGAGGGTTGTGGATGATTCGATCGTCATTCTTGACAATATATACCGAAGAATCCAGGAGTCCGACCGTAAAATCAATCTTCATGACTTAGCGGGAGCTGTTCGGGAAATGATGCCCGCAATTGTATCATCAACGGCAACGACAATTGCGGTGTTCCTTCCTATTTCGTTGGTTGGAGGCATTATTCAATCCAGCTTTTCGGCTTTTGCCTGGACGGTAGTGATTGCGTTAGTTGTATCGCTTCTCGTTTCAATCCTCGCCGTTCCAGCGATGGCTCGTGTAGGGTGGCGGGAATTTCAGGTACATTCAGCTACCGTTGAACCTATGGTCAAACGACTATTGCTGTGGGCTTTCCCGCGTAGAAAATGGATCTTTGCTTTAAGCTTGGTCATTTTTGCGGGAACGATTATCGAGGCTGCCTCTTTTCCTGTTAATGTGCTGCCCACGAGTGGTCCAGGAGGAATCACCATTAAGGTAGCGTTGCCCGAGGGGAGTTCTCTATCGGCCGTTGATACCGAGGTGAAAAGGGTAGAGGATTTGCTAAAATCGAATCCACAAATTGACACCTTCTCTTCTGCGCTTGGTTCCTCCTTTATTCCACAGTTTGACGATGTATTTGATGCGGGGGGAGGGTGGATCCAATCTCCAACGGAAGCCAATGTCGCTATAAAGGTGAAGCCTAGCGTCAATGTTGATGCACTCATTGCTGATTTGCAGCATCAATTAACAGCTCATAGCAGCCAGGCCGTGTACACTGTGACCAATCAAAATATTTCAGGCGATGACTCACAGCTTAAAGTGGTGTTGACAGGAGCAGATGCGCGCACGCTTGATAACACTGCCCGAATGATACAGAGTAAATTGCAGCTGGTACCGGGGTTGAGCGTGGCAGGTGCTGAAAATGACAAAGAAACGAGTGTGTCGTACCATCTCTCTCTTAACAAGGATGAAATTCAGCGTACGGGGATTAAAGTAGACGACATTTTAAACAGGATTCAGCCCTATCTGTCACAGGGAACCAAGCTGGATGGTTTGGTTGATGGGCAGCATGTGCCGTTCACATTGAATACGGATGTGGATGCTGTTGCAAAACGAACAGGTAAAGATGCCTTTGCGCTCTTGGCGAACGAGACCTTTCAAACAAAGGGTGGCAAAACCATCTCCTTACAAAAACTGGTCTCTCCCGCTCCTGGGAATGAATTGTCGGTATATCGGGATCGCGATGGGCAGCCTTTTGCACTCGTTACCGCCAATATCATTTCGCCGGATGTGGCGAAGGTAACCCAGCAGGTGCAAGATGTTTTACAGGGCATATCGCTTCCTAAAGGGGTAAATTATTCGTTCGGAGGCATCTCGCAGCAGGTGCAGCAAATGATTATGGGAATTGCCATCGCGTTGTCGATTTCTGTGGTGCTCGTTCTGCTGATTGTGGCTGCGGTATTCCGCGGTTGGAAGGCTCCGCTCTCCGTTCTCTCATGCATCCCGCTCTCAATTATTGGATCGGTGTGGGGGATGGCTCTCTTCGGAGAGGTCTGGAACCTTGCCGCATTGATTGGCATTTTAATGCTGGTTGGAATTGTAGTGACCAATGGTATTGTCCTTGTAGATAAAATAGAGCGCAATATGGCAGGCGGAATGGTTCCGGAAGAAGCCATTTTACAAGGCACCCTGTCCCGGGTGCGCCCTGTCCTGATGACCGCATTAACCACTGTATTAACGTTGCTGCCGGTTGCTCTTTCTTCCAGAACGGATACCGTGGTTTCCCAAACCCTCGGAATCGTGGTGGTTGGAGGAATGATCAGTTCAACCTTTATCAGCCTGCTTCTGATTCCTGTGCTTTATAAATGGATGTACAAAAAATCATCAGCTTCTTCGTCTGAGCCGGTACCTGTTTCCGGTAGAAAGCGGGATATCAAAGCCTTATCATAAAGTGAAGGCAAAAAACCACAGTGATTGGTCACTGTGTTTTTTTGTCTTAAGGGGTAGCTTTTTTAATGATTTTAACGCGCGAATTTGATTAAATGAGTGTAACAGGGAACTTAAAAGGAGGGTAACAGATGTTTTCAAATTTTGACCATTTAGGAGTAGCGATCAGAAGAATAGACGATGCATTGCCCTTCTATACAGAAATCATGGGTGGTAAAGTAACAGATCGCTATACAAGTGACGCGCCTGGAGTTGAGGTGCATGTGGCCGTAGTGGCAGTAGGAGGGATGACAGTAGAATTGCTGGAACCAACGAATGAAAACTCGCCCATTGCTAGATTCATGAAAATAAAAGGGCCGGGCGTACACCATGTTGCCTATCGCGTGGAGAATTTAGACGAGGCCATTCGGGAGGCAAAAGAAAAGGGAGTTAGGTTCATGGAGGAAACGCTTCGCACTAACGTGAGGGGGAGACGCCTTATATACATCCACTTGTCATCCAGAAGCAGTGCCATTGTGGAATTATGCGAGTACCCAAAGTGAAAAGATGAGAAGATTCGGGAAGGATATTTCCGTCAGGGCTGTAATAGTTTAGTACATATAGAAATTTCATTTTTGTTGGGAGTGATCGCTAAATGAAAGCAGTACTCGTCACGGACTTTGGTGGGCCTGAAGTGCTGAAATATATGGATGTAAATACACCTTCCCCAGGCTCAAACCAGGTGCTCATTCGTGTTGCGGCAACGAGTGTGAATTTCGCTGATATTAAATCGCGCCACGGAAACTATCATGGAACAGGGCAGCCTCCCTTTATTCCTGGATTGGACGTGGCAGGTGTGATCGAGAAGATCGGCTCAGGAGTCAAGCATTTGAAAGTTGGACAACGGGTGATTGCTTTCCCGAAAAACGGCTCGTATTCAGAGTACGTGGCTGCAGATGAGAACCTTACCTTTGCGATTCCGGATAACGTAGATTTTGACACAGCTGCGGCCTGTCCCATTGTCTCTTTTACGGCATACAAGCTGCTTGCGGATGTAGCAAGGCTTCAAGCTGGTGAAACGGTTCTTATTCATGCCGCCGCAGGTGGGGTAGGGACCACCGCGATCCAGCTGGCGAAACTATTAGGGGCGGGCCAGGTGATTGGAACAGTGGGCAGTCAGAATAAGGCTGCAGCAGCTTTAGAGGCCGGCGCGGATCATGTCCTTTGTTACAGTCAGGATGATTTTTCTGATAAGGTAAACCAACTAACCGATGGGGAGGGGGCAGATGTCATTCTGGACTCTATTGCCGGGTCTGTCTCAGAGAAAAGCTTGCATTGCCTGGCAATTTACGGGCGTTTGGTAAACTTCGGGAATGCCAGCGGTGAGGCCGCGCAATATCACTCAAATGATCTGCATTCGAGCTGCCGTTCTGTTCTTGGGTTTAGCCTGGGCACCACACGGAACAGACGGCCCTATTTGTTGCAGGATGCCGCTGTTCAGGTGCTTAACTTTATAGCGGATGAGCGTTTAAGGATAAAAGTCGGACGGCGGTTTCCGCTTGAAGAGGCTGCACAGGCGCAACACTGGGTCGAAAGCAGACAAAGCGTAGGAAAAGTGCTGCTGGACGTGGCCAAATAGTTCGGACATCAAATAAAAAAACGGTATTCATCTTGGTATTTTTTAATACCGGAACGAATACCGTTTTTATTCGATTGGATTCATAGCTCTCTAAATTTCATCTTTCTATTGACTTCGCGGAAAAGAGAGGGAGATCTTACAGACTTTGCCTTTAACTTGTATCCCACTCTGTCATAGGAAGCGAAAGGGTTTCATAAGATTGCCCGGCTGTCCACACTGGCAACGCTATCATGTCGCTTTCATTCTCGAAAGCTATCTTCGGCCTAACAGCAAGCTCATGGGTGTTGTACCCTATATGTGGGCTAACATCACTGTGTATGGCAAAGGTCTTGTTGATCACGCTTATGTGAGGGGAGGTTTGCTGCTGCTCGCAAGGCTCGTCCGTTTGTTGCGAACCAATTATTTGGAGTGTACCTTCTTTATAGTAAGTGAAAACTTCCATTTCAAGGTTGGTGTTCATCGTTTATTCCTCCCTGTCATGTTTGGTGATCACGTTCAGCGAAAGCGGCGGGCTAGCAGCGTGTCCTTTGTTCATTTGCTATCGAATACCTTCGTTTCCATTCTTGCCTTTATCCATATGCATCCTTCTCAGCAGAAGCTTTCAGCAGTCGTTTCGCTGACTTTATCTGCTTTCTGAGCCTTCTTGATAGCACGGATGAGGAGTCGGGAAACAATTGCACATTTATCGTAGAAGCCGCAGCGGCAACGTTTTTAATTGTCAGCTTTCCAAAATGTCTAATGGTCAAAGGAAACACCATTAATAGGGATGTAAGTATAAATAAAAATAATTCATGGTATCTCATAAGGCATTTGTTTAGAAGCCAGTTCATTTTCATTGCATGTACCATGAGCTTCATCCTCCTTATTTAAATTGAACAGGATCCTTCTCTATGTCCAACGGCGTGATCAGCTTTGCTTGTGGTAACTTGTGTTTTAAGTATAAGGCAATAGGCAGAATTTTTGTATAAAAATTGTCCGACAATTCACACAATAAATCGCACAATCTTGTTGGATTGCGCGATTTTTGTAATAAATTATGATAGGTAGATTAGTTTGGTCGTGATCCCGAAAAACCCTATTTGGGCTTGATAGACGAGTGAATAGTCCGCCCCGGCTACATCGGCCGGAGACGGTCGCCTTTCCTACAAACGTTATCTCACTCGAACATCCTCATAATTTGCAGTATCATTCCACATGGCATCAAACTCATCATCCCATTGTTTTGCCAAACTTGTATCGTGGACAACCATCAAAACTTCATCGTTATATTGGCTGGCTGCATTCGTATAATTAAAGCTGCCGGTAGTAAGTGTCTTACTATCTGCAATCGTAATCTTCAGGTGCATGAGACCTTTGTGATTGTTCTCCTTAACGGGTATGCCGGCGGCCAGGATCTTGTGTATGGCTGCAGCTTGCGATTTGTTGTGCGTGGAATCCCGATCTGTAATTAACCGAACTTTGACTCCCCGTTGCTTGGCACTAACGATACTGTTTACGATTCCTTTTTCTGTGAGGCTGTAACAGGCGATATCCAGCGATTGGTTGGTTGAATCCATGACCGATTCAAGTAGCTTATCTGGCTGTTGATGCGCCCGGGTAAAAGCGTATTGTATCGCATTTGAAGTGGCCGCCGATCCGCTCGACGGTTGGCTCGCTCCGCTGTTATTTGGCCCATTTGCGCCAGCTTGTGAGCATCCCGCAAGTGAACCGGAAAGAAGTAACAAGCATGCTACCTTTATGTATTTTTTCATCATGCATCACCTTTCATATTCGTAACTTGAATTCAGCAGGGTATCTATCTTATTCTATATCAACCAAATTCGGTCTCCAAGTGATTCTGTTTTACCGGATATGATTTATTTCAAAAGTAAACTGCCAGTCCGGTTCTAACAAATGTCAGATTTGTACATTCAAAGCTCCAGCTTCTTTTCAGGCGGACGGCCTGGGTTTTTTTAATTGCATATTAGGAGTATCATAATAAAGTACAACAAGGCAGTATACAAATGGGAGGATTTTATGATGAACAGCATTCAATTAGAAGCACACCCGCGCACCATATTGACCAAAGGCGAACGCAACCGTCTGCGCAGAGAAGGTCATGTGCCAGGCGTTTTATATGGTAAAGGAACAGAAGCACAAGCGATCTACATCACCGGTAACTCGTTCAGACAGGTAAATGGCCACGGCAACATTCTTGTTGATGTGAATTTGGAAGGCGAGCATGTTTCGGCCATGATTAACGAAATTGCCTATGAAATAATGAAGCACCGTCCGTTGCACATCGACATGCACGCCGTCAACTTGAACGAGCCTATAAACGCCGAAGTGCCGGTTGTGCTAGACGGCCTGCAAGTGGTGGAAAGCAAAGGTGCCATCGTTCAGCAACAAACGCGTGAAGTCGCAGTACGTTGCTTGCCAACTAACGTTCCGGAATCGATCACACACAACATCGCAAACCTCGCTGTAGGCGACACCATGCACGCGGGCGATTTGACACTGCCTACCGGTGTGACGCTGCATACCGATCCGGAAGAAGTGATCTGCACCATCACCGAAGTGAAAAACGCCACTACGGATACGGAGATCGAACCGAAAGAGCAGCAGCTGGTACACGACACCGAAGGCAAAGGCGAATAAGCGAACATATAAATCTCAGCTTCTTTTTCAATAAAATAGCACCACAATCAATAAGAATCAAATAACAAAAAAGACCCAACATCTTTTAACGATGTTAGGGTCTTTTTTGTGCGCCCCGCATGGGTAATATAAATAGCAATGTTATTCCTCATTATGGGGATTTATAGAAAATAGTTAAGATATATTGTATTTTTAATCAATTAATTTTATTATTATACAAAGTAGTTCGTCTGTAATAATTACTTTTAAAGAAGGTGTATGAATAGAAAAGCAGTGCAAATTGTGGGTAGAAGACCGTATATTATTAAATTCGAGTACGATATACAGAAGGGGAACAGTTAATTGATTAAGCTAATTGGAATTCTTGTAGTGGCACTTGGATTTGCATTTCGGTTTAACACACTACTGGTTGTGATGGTATCTGGGATTGTCACAGGGCTGGTGGCGGGCATGTCCTTTAATGATATCATCGAATTGTTCGGGAAATTCTTTATTGATAATCGTTATATGTCTCTCCCTATTATTTTGACACTACCTGTGATTGGGGTTCTTGAGCGTTACGGTTTAAAAGAAAGGGCGGAGATGTTGATACAAAAAGCAAAAAACGCAACAACAGGTCGTGTGCTGTTGACCTACTTGTTTATCCGTGAGGTGTTTGCAGCAATAGGTCTTAACATTGGGGGTCATGCACAGACTGTACGCCCATTAGTGGCACCGATGGCGGAAGGAGCCGCAGTAGGACAATTTGGTGAAATTTCAACTAAGACAAAGAATGACATCAAGGCATATTCTGCTGCGGCTGAAAATACAGGATTCTTTTTTGGGGAAGATATCTTCATTGCTACAGGCGGCATATTGCTGATGAAAGGCTTCTTTGATTCAATTGGTATGAATGTTGAAATATGGAATATGGCACTCTGGGGAATTCCCACTGCAATCACGGCTTTACTTGTTAGTTGGTTTCGTTTCTATAGGCTGGATAAGCGAATTGCTAAAGAAGCGGGTGCTGCCTTCTCCAAATCGAATGCTGAGGATCAGGTGAACGTAAAGGAGGCACAATAATGCATTTAGTTACCCTTGATGCCATTTACTATTTACTTGGTATTATTGTTGCCTTTGTTGCCATACGGGTAGCACTTGATAAGAACCATCCCAACCGTGTGGGTTCAACCGTTTTCTGGAGCATCTTCGCTATTACATTTTTATTCGGAAACCAAATTCCGCCACTTTATGTAGGTTACCTTGTATTGATTATGGTGGTCATTGCCTCTCTCGGCAGAGTAACAAAGTCAAATAAGGAAGAGGCAGATATTGAAGAGCGTGAAAGACACGCACAGCGATTAAAGAATACAGTTTTTATTCCAGCACTGTTTATCCCTGTTTTTACGATTATTGGTACCCTAACACTTGATAAAATCCACTTTGGTTCGGTTTGGCTTGTTGATCCTAAAAAGGTAACGATAATTGCCCTGGCAGTAGCAACGATTATTGCATTTGTAGCGGCACTACGTATCACTAAAGCAAAAGCCACTGTTCCTTTAAATGAAGGGAGTCGTCTGCTTCAAGCGGTCGGGTGGGCTGTTATACTCCCGCAGATGTTGGCAGCACTTGGAGGTATTTTTGCTAAATCAGGAGTAGGCAACGTGGTTTCTGGAATTGTTGGAAATCTTCTCCCGACCCAGTATTCGTTTGTTGCAGTAGCGGCTTATTGTTTGGGCATGATGCTGTTCACTGTTGTGATGGGCAACGCCTTCGCTGCATTTGCAGTAATTACTGGAGGAATCGGAGTACCGCTAATCGTGCACATGCATGGTGGAAACCCGGCGATTATGGCTGCCCTAGGTATGTTTGCAGGCTATTGTGGAACGCTGATCACACCTATGGCGGCGAATTATAACATTGTTCCTGCAATGCTTTTAGAATTAAAGGACAAAAATGCTGTTGTTAAAGCACAAATACCTACAGCAATTCCAGTGTTTATTATTAACATGCTGTTGATGTATTTTCTTGTGTACCGTTTTTAATATTTTGTAACAGTAAACCGGTCATTCACTCTTTTGATGGTGAATCGCCGGTTTTTTTGTAGGCAGGCGCCCTTTCTATTGGGTTGCATATAATATTTTGATTCTTTGCTGTTTACGAAAATCATTTTATAGCATATAATCATATGAAATTACTTGGTTTTCGGATGGGGGATATAAATATGAGTATCGGAATTGCGGTTATGGGGCTAGTGGTAGGATTTTTGGTGGGCATGACGGGAGTAGGAGGCGCTGCTCTTTTAACTCCTGTTTTAATATTACTAGGAATTAATCCTACTATCGCGGTCGGAACGGATCTTTTTTATAACTCCATCACAAAACTGTTCGGAGGTATTCAACATTGGAGACAAAAAACAGTGAATGTCCAGATGGTTAAATATTTAGCTTTAGGGAGTATTCCTGGTGTTGTTTTAGCTATAGGAGCTTTGGAACTTTTCGGATCTTTTTACCATAATCAAGAGCAAGTTATCAAACATGCACTGGGTTACGTTTTGGTATTGGTCGCCACGGCCATTGTAATACGAACTTTTTTTGACAAAAAGTTACGACCTAACATGTGGCAAGTAAAACCGTTAGAAGAAAAGAAGGGTATGACCATCCTCATTGGAGCTGTCTTCGGTTTTATTGTTGGTCTTACTTCGCTTGGCTCCGGTTCCCTCTTTGCCGTTGCTATGGTGTATCTGTATCGAATGAAGACATCAGAATTAGTGGGGACGGATATTGCTCATGCATTCCTCCTGGTATCGGTTGCGGGGATACTCCACGCTGGTTTAGGGAGCGTAAACTATATGCTTGTGGGTAATCTTCTGTTAGGTTCCATCCCAGGGGTACTCCTCGGCAGTACATTATCATCTAAAATTCCCGCCAGACCCCTGCGTGCCGTCGTAGCAGTGCTTATCCTTATTAGTGGATTGAAACTTGTCTAAAAGAAAGGGTTAAGGACCCACAGTGCGTAAATCAATCCCCTCTGGGCAAAATATGTTCCGGGACTGCGCTGGCAAACCAGCAGCACTTCCCTATCACAGATCGAGGAGTGAGATAGATGGCTGAAAACAACAATCGCAATCAGAACGATGCTGGAGGCCCCAATGCGACGAACGCTGTTGACGGCAACTCTGCTGAAACTGTAGCAACCGTGGGTACAGGTGTTGTGGGTGCCATCGTGGGTTCCTTTTTTGGGCCGCTTGGTACTATTGCGGGTGCCGTAGCTGGTGCTGCATTGGGTAACCAGGCAGGTGCGGGTGTCGATAACTATGCGCAAAACGTGCGCGGTGCTGGCGGTAACAAGTGACGTGAAAAAGCTGGATAGATTTTACATTGCTTGTTAGTACTGACGATGGGTCATCTCCGTCGACTCTCTCTACTGTGATTCAAGGAAGCTCCAGGCGTTATTCGCTCGGGGCTTCTTCGTTGTACGCCCGGCATGGGCATTATCTATAGGGTTGAAGTCCCGAATGGTGACGGCAGTAGTAGCCATAGCATAAGGCAAGACCTTCTATGTATATATGAATATACGTTCCTTCTTTTCTTTGAGACGTTCAAATGCGAGGATGGTTTCATTGATGCTTATGTCGAGTATGTAACCAATCCGTTTAATAACAAAAGCGACTTCCTCTGCGGAAAGTCCATGCTCTATGCTGATTTTAGTAATTGTTCAACAAAGACAACTCGAATCGTTGGATAGAGAACAACAACTTCTGAAATTCTTCCCCTTAGAGAAGCTTCCCGTCCTCCCATCCTTTTGCTCCATTCAGTAAGTCCTTCTGGTAATTCTTTCTCATTGCTAGCACCGGAATCTCCTAAAAAACCTATAAATTCAGCATAGATAATAAATCCCTGTTCTATTTCTTCTTTAGGAACTTCCAATTTAATTCGGTCAATAATATCTTCAACGATTTCAACCGCCAATAATGCTTTATTTTTAGTGAGATATAGCGGAAATCTCCACTTGCATACTTTCATCAGCATCTGGTCATGATAATATCGTGGATAAGACCTCCACACCACTATCGAAGAATAACACGAAGCAACGTTAAATCGTTGTAGTCTGATTAGGTTTTTGCGATACGTGATAAAATCATATACTGTACGGATTTATGCAGACTCTAGACTGAATCAGACGTGGTTCGGTCTCTTCGTGTCTGAGGCGGCAAAATATAATCAGGAGGTTCCAAAATGACATTTGACCTTATCGTAAATTTTGAAAGAGGGCGTAGAACATTCGTGGAGGTTAACGCAAAGGACAGCAAAGAAGCATTCCAAAAAGCATACGAACTTCACCCAACAGCAAAAAGTGTTGGTTTTTACATAGGCAGATTTATTTAATGATGTAGCTGTATGTGCTTCCGCAAAACAAGTTCGTAGAACGTATAAATCTCACGAACTACCTTTTATCAACTTGTGAATCAACACGAGGAACAGCAACGGCATCGTATATCGGCGAACTAATAACGTTTATTATGAGGTAAGCGAGCGTCAAAAGTTTGATGTTCTTTCCCGTTTGTTGGACGTTGAAAACCCGGAATTGACGATCGTATTCGGACGAACAAAAAAGGCGGGTAGATGAATTAAATGACACATTAAATAAGAGAGAATACATGGCTGATGGCTTACATGGGGATCTGAATCAGAATGAGAGGGATGTTGTGATGAAGAAATTTCGTGAGGGAAGCAACGAAATTTTAGTAGCAACAGACGTTGCTGCCAGAGGAATTGATGTTTCGGGGGTGACGCATGTCTACAATTTTGATATCCCTCAAGATCCCGACAGCTAATAAACCTCTTCATTCAAAAAATCAATAGCCTGATTTTCAGTGAATCCTTTGACTAACGCTAGTTCACTAGTTAAAATGTCCTTTGCATTGTCCAGCATTCTTCTTTCGCTTGTATTCAGCCTTTTTGTTTCATTCATATGCATTAAATCACAGATGACTTCAGCACCTTCTTGTATATCGCCCGTTTTGATTTTATCCATGTTTATACGATACCTTTGATTCCATGGAAGTAATGGTTCAAATTCTCTATCGTTAAAAACAAGCAATGTATTTTCCAATGTAAGCATATGCAACTTATCTTCCCAGATAGCTGCTTTGGTATGCTCGATAATCTTACTTATAAAAAAAGCTTGAATTGGGCTGGCATTCTTCATAATTAAACTTAATTAGAAACTTATAATGGGGATAATTACTTCTACTTTGATGTCGTTATTGGTTCTTTAAACCTTGATTTCATCTGATTTCGTTTTTATTTATAAAGGTGTACCTTTGTAAACGAATATTTTATCGGGACGTCCATTAAAAGACTTTGTCAAATAAAAAAGCCCATAGCACCGCTATGGACTCGCATGGAAAAATTTCCGATTAGCAGAAGAAAACGACTGTTAGCGCTGAAATCGTTAACAACAAACTTTATACTCCTGGAAATTTACTAATAATCCACATTCAGATAAGAGTCATAAAATGTTCAAACATCTGCAAATTAAAAAAGCCCAAGCACCGCTCTGGGCTGTATAGAATGGTAAATATTACTCAGGTTGGACGTTTAGAAAAAAATCAACAGTTGCATGCGTAGTGCTATGAATAAACCACGTATTTCCGCTTCTCATTCATTATAGCATGGATTAGGAAAATAAAACAGTGTTTCCAGAAACTAGCCAATTGGGGAAGTGTAGGGGATGAATAAATAGCAGAAGTAACGATGAATGTAGTTTTGCTTTCACATACGCAGTTGTCTTATGATTTTTTACGTAGTATGGGACTTGTCTATCCGGTGCCCGGCACATCAATAATTTTGGAATTGTCGTTTGGAGAATGACTGAAAATTAGTATTTACATATGCTAAAATTTGAAAAAAAAGATGTGCCAAAGTCTGACACGCTGAATGGGAGAGGAGCAATGGCGAAAGATTGATATTGCTCAATTGTTAATATTCACGATACTGTTGTAATTTATCCAATCGGTGATGCAGGCACATCAGAAAGACGGAGCAAAATAATGTTGAACTTGTTGATATTTGGAAATACATATGCTATAATAAATTTAAAGGTTAAATATGTATTGATGTTTATAATTCACATGTTATCAGGGGTTATATATCGATGTATATGTCCCGTGATAATATGTGAATTTTTATTTTCTACGGTTAATATCAAAACATATTATAATATATCTATTGGAGGTTCTTAATGAACACAGGTACAGTAAAATGGTTTAATGCAGAAAAAGGTTTTGGTTTTATTGAAGTTGAAGGTGGAGAAGATGTGTTTGTACATTTTTCTGCAATCACTGGTGATGGATTTAAATCTCTTGAAGAAGGCCAACGAGTAAGTTTTGACATTACTCAAGGCAATCGCGGAGCTCAAGCTGAAAATGTTGTGAAGTTATAAACTGTAAATGGTTAGGCTGTTAACAACAATGTTAGCAGCCTTTTTTTGGTGTATAGGAAGTATGAATCTTACTTATACACACAGGCGGTTTTTTATCAAAATAAATACACATGATTCGAACGTCAGTGTCGTATTTTCGACCATTGATGACATGATTAATTTTTATTCCAACAAACAGAGTTGCAGAGAAAAGTAGACGATCTGAGCAATTTAAAGAATCACACAAGCAAGGAAAGGGATGGTATCTCATAATTTCTTCATTTATCTTCACTTTTTGGGGTGGATGACTTTTGCTTGGCTGCCTCGTTTACATTGCCTTTTCGAACCGAAAGGTCAGAAACCTCTATGCAATTTAGGGAAATCCATTGCTGAGAATGGTTTCCAAGAAAAGGGGGTTACAATGAAATCACTACAAGAATACACCCGATGGAAGAAGGACATGGCTCCTCACGGTAAATCAGATTTGAGGAAGAGCGTCTGGCAGCTGGTCAATAGCATCGTTCCTTTCATCCTGCTGTGGGGTCTCGCTTATGTAAGTCTGTCTATTTCAATATGGATCACAATGGCGCTTACAATTCCGGCAGCCGGATTCATGATCCGAATCTTCATTATATTCCATGATTGCTGTCATCTGTCGTTCTTCGATGGGAAGAAGGCGAATACGATCATCGGAACGATAACGGGGATCCTCACCTTCTTCCCTTATGAACAATGGAAAAATGAGCATTCCATTCATCATGCGACTAGCGGAAATTTAGGCTGTAGAGGCACAGGCGACATATGGACGCTGACTACGAAGGAATACGCGGCGCTCTCCCCATGGAAGCGTCTAGGATACCGCTTATACCGCAACCCATTTGTCATGTTCGGGCTCGGACCGGTATTTATTTTCTTGATTGTATACCGTTTGAACCGGAAGAGCGCCAGACGCAAAGAGCACATGAACACGTACCTAACGAACGCGACGCTAGCCGGCTTGATGGGACTGCTCTGTTGGTCGTTGGGCTTGAAGGAGGTCCTACTTGTGGAGGGGACGATCCTCTACCTGTCCGGCGTTGCGGGCATATGGCTCTTCTACGTGCAGCATCAATTCGAGGATACCTATTATGAGCGTGCGCATGAGTGGGATTTCGTAAGTGCGGCGATGCGCGGGAGTTCCTATTATAAGCTGCCCAAAATCCTGCAATGGATGACGGGGAATATCGGCTTCCACCATATTCATCATCTGGATCCTCAGGTGTCGAACTATAACTTGCAGCAAATACACGAGAGCAACGCCGCACTGCATGACGTTCCTACCATTGGACTTCGTTTGAGTCTGCAGGCGCTTCGATACCGGCTGTGGGACGAGAGTAGCAAGCGATTTGTGGGGTTTAGGGATCTTAAAGGATAAACAATTGGCAGATCGTAGTTTCTCGCGGTCTGCCAAATATCATAGTATCTTTGACCAAATGGCACATGGTATTGGTGGGTGGATAAGTTAATTCGGAAGAAAAACTGCTTATTGTGTTCGAATAGCTGCGCCGTTAATTCGGTTGGAGGCATAATTATTATTCCTAACACGAAATATGACGCTATCATAACGCATTCCTTTAACTGGTAACATGTATAAAGGGGGCGTTAGCATGGGTTTAAGCATTTGTACACGCAATACATATCCGAAGGGAATGATTGCTTACCACGGATTATCCGATTGGTGGCTAACTCTTACGGAACAGCAACGAAAGAGCTTCCGTAAAATGTGCGAATATACGTCAGGTTGTTTACCGGATGATATGGACATTACGGATTACGTCCTCATGGGTTTGCGTGCCAGTCGTACGCGATATCAATTCTTAGCCGATTTAGCATCGTGGACTACTGAGAATAATTTAAAGATAGCGCTGATCGAATGGGCCATTACAGAAACGATAGAAGCGCGAGACGATATCGAGCTGCATTTTACGTATATGATCGCCTGGAAGCATTATAAGCGGCTTACGAAGGATGATCTGACATATGCGGACACTCTTATCGATTATTTGCAAAAGGATATGGCGCTGTATGATTACTTCGTAAAGTTTTGTAAAGCAGGGGGATTAGGTAGAAATGCACCAGTTCCCCGTTACCCTGCGTTTAAGGAGCTGGCGTTTATATGCGAGCGCTTAGGCCGTTACCAGGATGCGCTGGATGTCGTTAATGATGCGATGGCCCGGAACGTGAACGAAGGATCTTCGTGGGAACGGCGTAAGACGAAACTGGAGAAGAAGGTTAAGGATTAACAAATTCTTAACGATATCAAAGTACATTAATAACACTTTAGTTGTAACATTAAATTTGTGTTTCAGGACATCCTGATATCCCCATGTACTACCGTTTCTTTCACCAAAAGACCCTGATAAGGAGGGTCTTTTTGTTTTTAATGTACCTTAACCTGAAAATCAACTCAAAAAACCCCTGAATCAACAGAGGTTTCCGGAGATATGTGTAAGTGATAATCCTATAGTACATTTCTTATGTGTCAGAGTGATGTCAAAAGTAATTGCCCGTTGTTCAAGGTTACTAAAATTGCGCAATCGGCGCTAAACCATGGGGTTAGCGCTAGTTGATTCAGCTAGTAATTCAACGTTAAACGCACCAGAATTTATCAGCAGACACATTCGGATTCACCAGTTCCCGCAGCGCTTTGATTACCCTGGCAGCCGTTTTCATATCCGGCATGAACACACCCCCGGAACACAACCGTACAATAGTCGCCCGACTTACTCCGCTTTTCTTCCGCTGACTCCAGTTGCGAACCTCCGTTCTAATCCAGATACCTTCCAAGCTTTGAACGATTCTTTCCGACCATTTACGTCTATTAAGTGGTAGTATGTTGTGATTATACGAACCCGTAACTACTCGGAATAACAGTCAGGCCGATAATATAAAAGCACGCTGTTATACGGAATAAGAAAAGAGAATAGATAAATACCTTTATGGTCTAATGTCCGTGTAAAAAACTGGAACTTTGATTAGAGCCTGATGAGGCACTAACCCACGAAAGCGATCTTTAACTTTGAGTATGCCGACTATGTACCAGGGGTTGTATGGTTGGATTCATTTACCACGCGACAAATACCGAACTCATAGCGTCTTTAACAGATGAAAGCCTACATAAGGGAGACGGACACTATAAAAAACTTGAAAAGATCGTATTAACAGCTGCATTAACAGCCGGTATCACGGCCCCTTACGCTGTGCTATCTCAATCAGCTTCGGCAGCCACCGTACAACAATCGTTCACTAGCGAAGACCAAGCGTATAGGAACGCTGTTGGCAGTTACTTTACGCAAAGGTTTGAAAAACAGGCGTTTGAGGACTATGTTAAGGATGAATCTGATAAGGTGGTTCGACAAGGAAACGAGGCTAAGATTGCTGACGCATATAACCGTCTGGTGCTTGGGGAACGTAACTACCAGACTTACAAGAATCTCTATCTAGCGGAACTTAACAAGCTGAAGAAGTCGTATACGCCGTACAAAACTCAATCTTCTGCAAAATCTTCAGTGACAAAGCAGGCCTACACTCAAGCGGAAAGAAACTAGGCGGGGGCGCAATACATACCACAAAATGAATATCCAGGAGTGCGGGACGAATGGACGAAGCTCGACGATTTATGCAAAGCATGGGAAGCTGTAACGCGTCAGAATAACGGTAAGGCATACAGACCGGAAGATGTGCCGCCTACTTTCCGATGGACTAACGTATATTTTCAACGTGCAGTAGCGGCTATGGCGGTAGAACAAGACGCACTAAACAAGTATGTAGCAGCCGATAAGCAGGGTATTTTTTCAGAAGCACTTTCTCAGAAATCTACACTTAATTATTACGAACAGCAATACACGACAAATAAAAACCTTTATAGTTCGTATATAACTGAATTAAATAAGACCCACTACTAAAATTGAATGGAAAGGCGTCCCGATACTGGGGCGTCTTTTTTGAATCGCTTCGACTTAAAAGTCTGGCAGAACGATACGACTCGTTGCGGAGTACATAATGAACCGCCGTATACCGAACGGTACGTACGGTGGTGTGAGAGGTAGGGGGTTAATCACCCCCTCCTACTCGATTTGAAGTGTAAGGAAGGATAATGCAATAGCGACAGAACTTAGGTCAGCAGTTCTTTGGCTCCGTTCATTATTAATGGCATGGTCTGTTTAACGAATGATTCTGCATTTATTAGACGCCCCTCATTGTTCCAAACATAAGCTGCCCCATACATTCCCCAACTTAACATGATTGAAGCTGTATTTATTAATAATTGCGCGTTTGGACTCGAAAGCATCTTGTCTTTGTTTATAAAGGAGAGGAGTATCGTTTGAATTTTTTCCTTTATTTGAATTTCGAATACAGCTCCAAGCGATTTATAGCTTCTTTTGCACAAGGTGCTCAGATCCTTGTGAAAATCGCATACAGCCAGAAAAATACTCTCAATAGTTTCTTCATTTAATACTGTATGACCACTTATTCTGGGAGTTATGATCGCTATAAAAGACTCATTTATCTTAGATTCAAGGATTGCGAATTTATCTGCAAAGTGCGCATAAAAAGTCGCTCTGTTTACAGTAGCCTCCTTCTTTTAAAAGAAATGAATCAACTGACGGACGAGGAATTACTTGAATCACTCGCTTTCGATTTTCGATTCCATTATGCACTGGGGATTCAGGATATTGAAAAAGAACGTGTCTGTATAAATACCCTTACGAATTTTCGGAAACGTCTGCTTCAGTATGAAATCAAAACAGGACAAGATTTACTTCAACCCTTGACGGGGTATAGAATAAATACTAGAATATAGGCACAGAATCATTAAGTGAAATCCTTACGTATGCTCTATTCGTGAAATCTATTATGAATGGTGTTAAGAGATTTGCGGAGTTTCGAATGCAATTCAATATAGAAAATTAGGTAGACTTTTCAAAAAACCAATTGGTTAGTTGACAGTAAACCGACAAGTTTCAGAGATTAATGGTTATAAGACCATGAATTCTGGATTTGTCGGTTTTTTTATTTGAAAAAAAGGGGCTAAACAAGGAAGGAATGTTTTTAAAATGATACGAATGGTTATTTCTGCTTTTAGTATTTTTGTTGCTTTCATCTAATTCTTGCAAGGGAGGAAACCGGATGGTAGGCCTTAGCTTTGTTTCATTCCCAATCGCATTTCTTATCGTACTTGCAGTTTCTTTGCTTAGCGCGATATTTCTGTTTTACCCTCGTGTTCCCGTAAATTTTGTTCGTATTCATATCGGCCTTATATCGTTACCGCCAATAGTTGCCTTATTAGCTCTTGTTTTTGATCATAGAAATGTCTTTTTGGGTCCTTGGCAGTTTGATTCATTATCCTGGCTTATTGCATTGTTCGTTCTTACCATTAATTTATTTGTACAGCGTTACTCGGTTCATTACTTACTAGGTGATCGTTCGTATCGAACCTATTTTGCGCTTCTTACCTTCACTACGGTTGCGGATTCCGTTGCTTGGCTGAGTGACGATCTACGGTGGCTTTTGGCCTGTTGGGGAGCTACACTTCTTGGACTCACGTGGCTCATCCGTTTGAAAAAAGAGTGGCATGTAGCCCGAAATGCAGCTTTTCTTTCCGGGCGACTGTTTTTAATGAGTTGGCTTATCTTGCTCGTCGCGATACTTTGGATGGCGCATGTTACAGGCCATTGGCAGGTGTCACTTATTCTAACTCCAACCAGTCTTGCAGAGTTTAGTTCATGGGAGAGGACATCTATCAATCTACTTCTTGTCGTAGCTGTCATAATCCCAGCTGCTCAATGGCCGTTCCAACGCTGGTTGTTAGATTCGGTCGTGGCTCCCACACCAATTTCCGCTGTCATGCATGCGGGCATTGTGAATGCCGGAGGACTTCTGCTGACCCTTTTTGCTCCAATTTTTAACGACAGTGCGGCACAGATGGTTTTGCTCGTGTGGTGTAGCCTTTCAGTCCTGATGGGGATCGGAATCATGTTGGTTCAGGTGGACTATAAACGACAACTCGTAGGATCTACAATGGCACAAATGGGTTTCATGTTAATTCAGTGTGCATTAGGTGCATATTGGGCAGCGATTGCTCACGCCATATTACACGGAGTTTTCAAAGCAACTTTATTCTTACGAGCTGGTTCTGCAATTGAGCACAATAAACCCCTATCTCGCTATGCACCATATTCCCTTTTTTGGAACGTCATTGGCGTTGTATTAGGGCTTATCGTAGGTATAGTTGTTTGGCTTACGTCCCGCGGTGACGTGTATCAATTGGTAAGTGCCATATTCTTAGGTTGGTCTGTATCATTGGCATGGACAAAACTTGTGGCTCAAGGATATGGCCGCATTGGGCGTATTGCAGGGGCTTCCTTATTTGCAGGAGTTGCAGTCGTATTTTACATGACTCATAACGCCTTTTATCTACTGTTACAGGCAGCCATACAAAAAGGATTGCAACCGCCTATACTATCGGGTATTTTGCTTGTGTTTCTATTGTTCCTTGGAGGCTTTATAGGATCGTGGTTCGTTCGTCGGCAGTCATCAACGTCTTTTGCCATTCTTTATTTATGGCTTGTGCATCTGAGTGAACCTCAAAACGATTCTGTCGAGATCCATCCAACATATCTAATAAAATCCCTAACGAGGAGGTAATAGATGTGATTCCTACTGCCCAACCAGTGCAGGTAAAAAAGAAATCTGATTTCCAAATTCGAGAAATTGAGCAGTATGTCAAATCCGCGAGTGAAGTTATCGCACCTCTTGGACCTATACAAACATTTGCGGCACGTCACCCGTGGATGAGATTGGAGCGGCACTCTTTTGAGCAAGTGGCACGACGATTCAAAGAGACGTGTGATGTAGATATATATCCGAGCGATTTCGTATTCCATTCTGCGTGGAATCATGGCGAGATTCACATGTCGTTTCTTGAAATGGGTCTTCAAAAATGGCTTGATTCCCAGTCGGTAAACCTACCGCGAAAAGTTGCCGAACAGTTCTGCCTGACTGCTTTACTAAATGCGCCATCTTCGAAACTTCTGACAACACCTGAGGTGAAACGGTTGGCAAAACGACTAAACTGGTTTAACCCTCAGATTACAAAACCAGATGTTGTACGAACCTACAGTCAGCGTTTGGAACAGGATGGGATTACAGAGGTAGCTTCCAATCTCGATCGCCATTGTATCAAGTGGTGCAAATTATTCTTGGATGAATCTCAAGCGGTTTGGTCCATGCCCCAACGAGAAAAAGGATTCTATCAGGCGTGGAAGAGATTTGTTCAGTTTGACCCAGCCATATCATCCGGCGTACGGAAACAACTGAAAGGACTACCAAGTGAGGCGGACCGGGCATTACAAGAAGTTTTGTTGAAACTTGAAATCCCTGAGTCGAATATACAAGGTTACCTGGAGGCCCATTTGCTTACCATGCCCGGGTGGGCGGGGATGATGCTTTGGCGTTCCCAACAAAATGATCAAGAAAGCTCCCTGCTTTTGGAATATTTGGCTGTTCGAATTTGCATGGAGTGGGCCTTCCTCAAACGGTATCTTCCTTTGTCGAAGGAACGAACGAAGGAACCCTTACTTTTGGAATCATTGATTGCTGCCTGTGTACAATGGGGGGACCTGCCAATTCACGAATGGGCGAAGGTATCCGATTCCGAATTAAAAGCACGGTTGAACCTTGCTTATCGTTTCGATAAAACGGTACGGAATCGGCTTTGGCTGGAAGCTTGGGAACAAACCTACGAAGAAAATGTTAGGAAGAGGATCACATCTGGAGCACACACAGAAACCAAACCTACGCCGCCTGCATTAGCTCAATTTGTTTTTTGTATTGATACACGTTCTGAGTCCTTTCGCCGCCACCTTGAACAGGCAGGTCCGTTCGAAACCTTTGGAACAGCTGGCTTTTTCGGGCTTCCGATAGAAACCTGCACACTTGGGAACCAACACACCCATAACTCGTTACCAGTGATGTTTAAGCCCAAACATAAAGTCAAAGAAATGTCACATGATAAGGAATATAACTCCTATCTTCAGAGACAACAGGCGGCTAATTCTCTTAGTTTTACGTTTGACGCAATGAAACACAACATGTTTACAAGTCTCGTACTGCCGGAGATTAGCGGACCTTGGCTTTGTTTACAGACCTTGGCACGATGCTTTGTTCCACGGGGCATAGGGATTTCCTTGCGCAGACTTCGGAAAACATGGCTCCGTAAACCTTCAACAGAACTCACACTCAGTCAGATACACACTACGGGAACGGAGTTAACGATTGGTTTTTCCGAGAAAGAAAAAGTGTACTATGCACGGCAAGCTCTAAAAATGATGGGGCTTACCGAGCGTTTCGCTCCTTTGGTGGTTATTTGCGGTCACGGTAGCCACAGTACCAATAATCCTTATGCTTCATCTTTGGATTGTGGGGCATGTGGAGGGACGTCAAGTGGATTCAATGCCCGGGTACTTGCGACCTTATGCAATCTGCCAAGCGTCAGGCAAGCACTTAAAACTGAGGGTATTGTAATTCCCGATGATACCCTATTTGCGGCTGCCGAACATATCACATCATTGGATACGTTACGTTGGCTGTATGTTCCCGCACTTTCTCCTGCAGCGCAAGAAGCTTTCGATCAAATTGAATCTACGATGCAAAAGGTGAGTGAGAAGGCAAATGCAGAACGGCTCTCACGCTTACCAAACATTCGCACACAGCTGAGAAATCCAAATGCGGAGGCAGAGCGCTTTGCTGAGGATTGGAGTGAGATACGGCCAGAATGGGGGTTAGCGCGTAACGCCTCCTTTATCATTGGAAGTCGTGCACTTACCCGAAATTGCAACTTGGATGGAAGAACGTTTCTCCAAACCTACGACTGGAAAAAGGATAGGACCGGCACGTTGCTCTCCAACATCATTACAGGTCCGGTAACGGTTGCTCAATGGATTAATCTGCAATATTACGCATCCACCGTTGCCCCTCATTATTACGGGAGCGGGAATAAAGCGACTCAAACCGTAACCTCTGGGATTGGTGTTATGCAGGGGAACGCCAGTGACTTATTGACGGGACTTCCTTGGCAGTCTGTCGCACAATCGGATAATGAAATGTACCATGAACCATTGCGTTTGTTGGTGGTGATTCAAGCGCCAAGAAAGTACGTGGAACGGTTGTTGGAACAAGTGCCTGAATTTCGTCAAAAAGTCCAAAACGGATGGATTCGGCTTGCATGCATAGAACCAGAAGGAAACTGGGAAAGTTGGTCATGACATCTTTCCCACCAATCGACCGGGAGCAGGGATAGAAAGGATTGGTTTTTCCAATACTATACCAATGTGTTCCTTGATTAGGTCAATTCTATGAGAGAGGGATAAGAATATAAGTATGAGTAAATCAAAAGAGGCTACAGAAGCTGAAATCAGTAAAGTATTAACAAAGAGGGATAAGAAAATAAGTATAAGAAAATCGAAAGGCGCTACAGAAGCTGAAATCAGTAAAGCATTAACACAATGGGAAAAAAATTACCTGGGCGTTGGAGCGGTAGCTGTAAAATCCGATATCTTACGAAACATGATTATTGTTCAATTGGATCATGTCTTAACTCCCGCTGAATATTCCTTATGCAAAGATAAAGATGGAATGTTGTCCGTCAAAAAGAACCGTAATGGCTTGGTAGAATCGGGGATCGAACAAATAAAAGAAATCATCTTCACGATTACAGGTGAAGAGGTCGTCAGTTTCCACACCGATATTAGTACAAATACGGGAGAACGACTCATGGTTTTTAAATTTGCAAAGAATTTGGAAGCCCAATTTTCATAAATTGATTCATATAATTTTATTATAGGGGTGAATAAAATGATTAAGGAGCAAATAAATAAAAGCTTATTTATTATAGGAATGGATAACACAATAGAACAGGTACAAAAAGCGTTCAATATCCATTCTGATGATATGTTAGTGTTACAAATTTATGGTCCTGTTATCACAGAACCCTATAGTGATCTCATGCGAGATATCATCCTTTCGGTGTATGAGGAAAACGTTGAGGAAATTTATGTAGTCGGCACAAAAGGCAAACCAACAAATGTAGTTAATATGCAAGAAGTATTGGACAAAATTTATGAAAAAGAAGAATTACGAGAACAAAGAGAAGTATTAGATTATCTATTTAAAACTTGTATGCCTGAATTTCCTGAGACCTCTATGCGTGAATGGTTAGAGGGCAGCAAAACGATAATGGATGGTGTACAAACAAGTGTCCAGATTATTCGAAATCATTCACTTGTTCCATCCAATGTGAACGTTCGCGGAATCATCATGGACAAATCGAATGGGAATCTATCAGAATTAAAAGTTTCATAAGTAAATTGATGAAATACGCCCACACACTCATGATTTTTTGATTTCTCAAACATAAGCGCATCTTCTTTTCTATTATATAGGAAAAGGGCGTTCTTAGATGCTGGGACATGAAAAGGCATCAACCACTCAAATTTATGTAACTTTATAAACGATATTTTTAAGAGCCGACATGGCTCTTGTTTTACTCTAGCTGGCAGGATAATTCAATAAGAAGAAGTGACAAAATAACCTGTACAAGCTACTAAAAGGAGACGATTATGTTTTATTATGGCAAGGGAAGACGACACACCTAAAAGAAAAAAGTTAAATGAGTCCTATTGTCCAAAATAACCAAAGAACAAGCCGAAGTGGGTTGGTTTCTGAGGCATCTCTGAAGGAGAATATTGCACTTGGGGATATGGGAGTATCGGAATTAATAAAGAGGAAGCTTCTCAGGCAATCCCTTTTTGTTCCGCTCCCATGAAAATTAGTTGTGTAACTCTTGGAAAAAGACAACACTAAAGAAGACGCAGCTCATTTATTTTTTAAAAAGAGTGCAGCGCCTAAATTCTATGTTTGTGGTATTTGCAATTGATTAGGAAACTTCCGTAATGGTCACGGTATAACCTAAATTTTCGAGTCTTCGAACCGAATACTGTACAATCGCTTGTTGTTTTTGCTGGTCAAAATAATCTTCTCCTAAATCACGGCTTCTACCAGAGCTGACTTAAGATATTTATTTCCGTTTTTCGCTTCATCGTGCGCCGCGCCAAATTGGCTAGTTTCTCGGGATCTTCTTCTCCATCTCCGATGGCATCAAGCATATCGCGAGAAGACAAGCCCATAATATCAGAAACAACAGAGCCCAGTTTGATATTGGCTCCTTCTAAAACCTTTTGAATCCGATTATGTTGTCTTGCTCGTTCTTCGATGATGCTGCGGCGGTAGCGAACGAGTTCTCGTAGTTCTCGCTGATTTCGATCGGGTATAAAGCTAGCCTTTAGTAACCCATGGCGAAGAAGCTGGGCAATCCATTCCGCATCCTTCACATCGGTCTTGCGACCGGGAAGTGCTTTCATATGTTGGGCGTTAACAACTAAAAGCTCAATTCTTTCAGCCTCAAGTAAGTTTACAATCGGTTTCCAGAACACACCCGTACTTTCCATTGCAACATGGGTACATCCATGTTCCTTAATCCAATCGATTAACTCGAGTAGAAACACGGTTTTGGTAGAAAACGTTTAAATCTCCTTTCCTTCCGGTGTCATAATACATGCCGTAATGCTGTCTTTATGAATGTCCATACCGCATGCCCGTTCAATGAGGACTTCCATGGAAAAAACATCCTTTCTACGGCTTAACATGACTGGAGGCTGGTGCAACAACCAGAGTAGGATTAATCTCCCATGAGTGTTTCCCGCAAGGGAACGACAATCTGTGATGCACCGTGGTCGTTGGAGTCAGACTAACGGTTGGCTCTATGGCACCATAGCGGATCGACCTTCCTCTCCCAGCCGTAGTATCAGTATGAACAAAAAAACCAAATTTTCATAGTCTGTGGTGCAGCGCTTGCGCTGCATGGGTGGCTGACGGGAATCTATGGTTTAATAAAAGGTGCGCTACTACTATGTAGTTGTCGGCTCTCAATAAGATTTAGTATAAAAATTATTTTGAAGTTTTTCTTCTCATCGATCTATAATAGGAACATACGTTTCTGTTATAGAGGAGGACTAAAATGAACGAGCATAGGGATGGAGGTAATATCAAATGGAAAACTTCGTTTATGTTACCGGAGCATTCTGAGGCATTAAAACAAATACAAGAAAACCAGGAGAAAGTTGAAAAACCTATCTTGAATCAACAACGGTTCAATGAATTATCTTTCAAAATTAGTGATGCCATGATGCACAATTTATCGATCCAAGTTACATACTGGTTTGATTACAAATTGAGGACGGTTATTGGTGCAATAATCAAATTGGATACTGTAAATAAAAAACTAGTTATTGGGTCGAATCAAGTGAAAATACCTTTTGATTTGCTTGTGAATATCAAATTAGAAATTTAGGAAATAAGGTAATCAGTTTTTATCTTGCTGGTTTTTTATTTACATATTAAAAATATTATCTTGGAAAGAATTTTTCCGGGAAGAAAGCCCCCTATTGTTAGATATACACGGGACAAGGCAGAGAACATTTCTCTCCCTTACCGGGTAAATAAAATTAAGCAAATGTTTAATTTTTCTACAAGCAAATTATTTTTTGAAATTTTATTTATTCTAAATGGATAAGTGGTTAATGGGGCTGAACTGATTGTGTTGAATTTTAATGTCTTCGTTATTCATTTGGATATATTTTCTAACCGTATTCATCGTGCTGTGATCCAATAATCGTTGAAGGGTAAAAGCGTCGCCACCATTCAAAATATAATATTTTGCGAACGTGTGACGAAAAGTATGTGGCGAAACACGTACTCCTGTAATTTGTTCTTTCTTCCCATAATCAGTTAAACGTTGTCGGATAACACTTGGGTCTAACTTTTCTCCATAATTAGTAAGAAAAATATTTCGGCAACGTCTTCAAAAATGGTATCTTCTTTAATTAATAATTTAATACATTTGGCTGTTCTTTGTGATAAAGGTAAAATTCTCGCCTGATTATTTTTAGCAACATGTGCAGGTACAATTATGGTCTTTTGTTCGTAGCTAAAATTGTTTGCTTGCAAGTTTAGCGCTTCTCTTACCCTGATACCGGTATCCAGCATAAATAACATCAAAACGTAATCTCTAAACCCGGCAAAAGTTCTTTGATCGGGTTGTTTGAGTAGTTTCGAAATTTGCTCTTCAGAAAAAGATTCAATCGTGTCTTTTTCTGTTTTCAGTAATTTGATCCTTGCTGCAGGATTTTCTTGTAAATATCCCTCATCGAATAAAAATTTCAGAAAGCATTTGAGTGATCGAAGCCGTACGTTAATCGTCACAGGAGACAGACCCTTTTGATGGGCATATTTGTCAGCCAACCATTGATGGTTATCCCATATTCCTTTTTCATGTTTTAAAAAGTGAATATAGCTGCGGAGAATTTCAGTTGTTACTTCGCTAGCGCATTTCAAAGACGGATGAAAATCATTAAGGTAGGTATTGAAATATTTAAAGTGCGTCTTATGATCAATCAACGTACGTTCCCTTAGACCTTCAATTTCTTTAGCTTTAATAAAAATCTCAAATAAATCCGTAAGAGATTCCGTAGGGGTTGGCATCTCCTCTTCGATATCTTCGGTTAACCTTCGAGATACCGTTTTACGACCCTTCATTTTTGCTTGACCAGACATAAAAAAACCTCCTTAGATGGATAGGCGATCGCCATATACCAAGGAAGCACACACGGTCTAAAATATTCTACATACACGGTCTACCTGAAAAACGCCTAGAGTCACCATATTTTAACAAGGTCGCATAAACCTTGATGTATCAACGTTTTTGGCGGGAGTGGGTGCGAATCGAACACACCAGCGACTACACGAGCCGCTCACTCGGTTTTGAAGTTATGAAGAGGGTGTAATGAGTAGTTACACAAAGTGTTAAAGAGTGCTTATATATCAAGGGTAGTGACTCTTTTGATGATTTGCTGTAACTGTGATTTTCATATAATTATTCTTAGTATGGCACCAAAAAGGACACCAATTTAAAAGAGGTATAAAGCTATAAATGTTGGCCAGTCAATCACGACTGGCTATTTTTATTTTTTTTTAGGATGGTTCTATGGAAGCAAAGCGTTGATATTGATATCCCGTTTGTTGAATTCCCAATAAAATAAAAAAAGCTCAAAATCTAAAAAAGAGCAAGTAGCACCAGAAAAACACTTTTTAAAAAAGGGCTGAGCCTCTGAGTGATGTTTGGTAGACAGATAAGCATCTCCCTTCTTATTAGAATAAAGGCAAGGCTGGTGCACGGGAATCGATTGTTTAATAAGGGGCTTCAGCAGCTTTTTTATTTGACTAATAGGCGGTTTAATAAGTCTGTTTGATGCTTATGGTTGACTGTAGGACGTTTATCAAGCTATGGAAGTTCTAAGGACAAAAGCGGCATTACGATTGTTAAGGAGAAACAAAGAGGCACCTATCCTAATTGATAGGTGCTATTTTTTACAAACGATTAATCATATTGTTTGTACAAATTTCAACAAATACGGAGGGATTTCCTTTGATTGTATAGAAAAAAAGTAAGAAGAGGAGTGATATTGAATGGACATTAACAACACTAACAATTTGCTTTACAAATTAAGTGAAATTTCGAATGCTCAATTAACTGAAATAGATATCTCTTTAAGCTTAGTAAGAAAACAAAAGGAATCTGATCTATTCTACCAATCGTTGGAGATATCACTTGCTATTGAAGTAAAAGATTGGCTTAAAAAGCATATCATTAAGTCGCTAAAGTCTTTAAAGACAAAGGGTCCAGAAGGTGAGGAATTATTTTATGTTGGCGATTACAATCATGAAATTAAAAAACAAGATCAAATTGCCAAGTATAATCTTTCTAAATCAGCAGAACTGAAGGGTAAAAAAGATAAATTGTTAGCAGCAGTAAGAAATTCTGATCCCTTGTTTCAAGAGAAAGATACTAATTTTCAAATTGTTAAATTAACTTATCAGACAGAACAGGTTTTCTTTTCATTCTATAGAGGGGCTAAAAAAAGCAGCGCCAGAAAAAAAGCCGTTTTTAAAAATTCCAATCAATTTCAGTTTATTGACCATACAATTGTAGATGTGGGCGGCAATTTTGATTTCATTTTATTACAAGACTATATCTTTATATTAAACGTTACAAATTTTGAGCATGCTTTTGACTATAGAGACCATATAAATAAATTAAGAGATGAAAACCTCACAGAAATAATTTCTATGCCATTCTTTAACGATGAAAGATCAAACAAGAGTGAATTCGAAAAACAATGTAAAACTTATGTATATTCAAGAGGATTAGCACAAATCAAACCTGAAACACTATCCGCCTTACAGGATAAGTTTAAAGCAAGATGTAACGAGTTAGCCGAAATAAAAAGATTAGCACCAGAAGATCCAGATGAAAGAAGAGAATATATTGAGAAATTCGGAACACTATGGCAACTATTTGAATATATTGACGTTGATCAGTACAAGATCAGATTTAACGAAGGAGATAACCCAACTCCATTAATCAATTTCTTTGCAGATAAGATTGTAAAATCCTTCTTAACTGAAAGCATTAAAGTAGCACTATCTTATGAGTGAAATAATAACAAGTAATTAGCCTTTCGCTCTAGAAAGGAGAGTAGATATGTGGGGGAAAAGAGAACAAACAGTTTTGTGGGGAACGGCGTACCTACCTCTTTACCTAATTATGATTTATCGTTTTATTGATAGTAATGATTTTTTTAAAAAAACCTATCTTGCTTTGTGGTTGAGCAAACATATAAATAAGGTTCTATTTGATTTTATTATTATAGTTCTAATAATTATATTTTCATTACTTATATATAGGAGTGTAACAAATTGGTATTTTAAAGATTTTGAAAAAGAATTGACACAACAAGGAGCAGGTGCTACATATGCGGTTAGAAAGTATGAAAAGCTAAGTGTAAATGATTATTCATTTTTCCTTATCACCTTACTTTTACCTTTGGTGTCTCTAGATTATGCATCTGTTATAAACCTAACAGTCTCGTTGTTAATTATCATAGTTGTAATTGCTATTTATGTTAAAACTGATTTTATAAGTGTTTGTCCACTTTTCTTCACATCGGGCCGACACGTGTTCAAAGCGATTATTTCCACATCCAGTCAGGAAGAGGAAGCAATGAATCCATCACTAAAGATCTCGGCAATTATCATTACTAAAGAGAAGAACCTAAACCTTAATAATAAGTTCAAGGCAGAAAAATTAGTCAGTAATATTTACTACCTTGCAGTTAATCGTAACCATGACTAATTTTTATTCCATTTATAGTCCTAACGTTTTGCTATTATTTCGGGTACCTGTTTACCTTTTACGTTTGTTTGAATTGTGGGTGTGAGGAAAAAGTACGAACTTATCCAGTGGGAGAAAGAGAATAAGACAATAAGTGAGTTGAAAGGGGGCATAGTTCAGTTGAATAAATACTTAAGTTACAAATTGGCTAATACACTAATGCGTCCACAGGTTTTTGTAAAAAAAGGCTCTTATCTAATCATCGATATAGAGCCCTAATAGTAATATTTTATTGGTTTCACTTGATTTGGATTTTCAGAAGATTCATTATGAGTTTTCAATAATCTTATTTAAATGAATGTATAGTATCCAATTCCCCCTGGAGCCATTTAACAAAAGTATATTTGGGAATCTTAATTCTTTTGCCTATATGGACGGTATGAAATATATTAGACTTTGCAAGCTCATAAGCTTGTCTACGACCGATGCCTAGAATTCGCTGAATATCTATTACGTCTAAAACATCAGGATAATCATGTAGCTGCTTCATTGTTGCGACCTCCGAATTTTATTGGGGATAAAGTATGCTCTGTATACAGTTTTTCCTTGATAATTATTAATGTAACATTCCGAATGTTCTGGTTGTGAATTTTTAATACCTGTTTGCGCAAGGAACTCCTCAGCTTCCCTACCATATAAAACTTTTGGCTCTACAAGATTATGACTACGCATGTATCTCTGATGTCCATTTAAGCGTGAATCTAAGATTCCTTTTGATAAATAGTGGGAGATTTTATGGTTTGTGCTTACAGAAGAACGACAATTTTTAACCCATACTCCACCATTTTGCCAAAGCGCTTGTAATTTCTCTTGAGGAATAAAAGGTAAATCTGTTACAAGGTGAAAATGAATGGCTTCTCGATTATGTGCATCTTGGAATTCAGTTACACCAATGTATTTAAAGTTTGAATTGTGACCATTCTTTGTTAAAAAGCGACATACTCTTTTTTTAAACTTGTCGAATTCTTTTTTACACTCCTGAAGGTTCTGAACGTTAATAGAACAATCATCTGAGAAGGTAAGTGTAATGAAATTGTATTTTGCTCGAAAGTTAGCTGAAAGAAGACGTTTGAGACGAGTGACCGCTCTTTTAACAGACACTTTACGGTGTTCCTCTTCCTTGGTACTTGCTTGCTCATGAAAGTGTTTTCTACCACCATGACTGGTTTTCTTGCAGACAATAGGGTATTCATAAGTAAATTCTTCAATGAGGTTGCCACTAGCGATAATTCGTGTGTAAATTAAATTTTCTGACATGTTACTTAATCCTCCTTAGTTAACGGTGAAAATAATCAGTATAATATCAAGGTAATTATTTTGAACCGTAAAAATTATTGGTTTCAAAAGGAGAACATCTACTACCCCTCTATAATCCATTCGGTGCTATATGGGCCGATGTATCTCCTTTTGTTAACTTTATTGTACTGGGAATGCTAGTTTTTGTATTGTCGTACGACTGATTGTAAGGATTAATTTAAACCGTTGACACATGAGTAGCAGATGAACTTCAATAACAAATCGAAATCTATCATGAAATTCCTCAATTAAACTCCATCTTTCTCAATAATTAACTCTCCATTTAAAAAAATGTTTTTTGAATTAGCTATGGGCTTGTTTTATGAGCTTTAAAATAATTTTTATTTAATTTCAGTTGTAAATAAAAGGATGGTGATTGTTAATTAGTTACTTTAATATTGGTGGAATTAAAGCATACGTGATAATACTAAAGTGGACATAAAAAGCAAATACAAATATAAAGATTGGAAGCCGAAACTTATATTGCTTTGGTGAATCAGATTTGACGGTTTTTCCCAAAAATCGAAGAAGGCGTTCGTTTCATTACATATTCAAAGGATAAGTGTGAAATGTTAAATCGACCAAACATCTCACTGTTTTGAAGTTTTATAGTCAGTAATTAGTTCCTATGTTCCGATACTGTCGTTGCATAATTAATTTCTTCTATGTCTATGGTTTTGAATTTAAAAAGTTAACACAAAGAAATTATTCAATAATATGGTAAAATACATTTATGGTATATGGGGTCAGATAATGCTCTGAACCTAGCGTAAAGGCAGAGTGATATATATGGAAAACTATTCTTCGGGCTTTACATCAGAACGACTTTTTAAAACGGAAATGAAAATGATGTTATCTCTACGCCTCGAAGGAACAAGTGAAGATAATATTCGCAAAAAAATCATTGAAGAAAATCTGTTTCAAAAACGTAGTATGGGAGCAATTCAAAGTACGTTAGCAATGGTTACTCGCCGTTTAAAGGTAATAGATGGAACATTAGCTAATTTCTTTTTACATAGTTCTCGCTTTGATGAACAAGCAATTCTTTTATACAGTTTTTTGCAAACATATCAATTTCCACTCGATTTTGTGATTCAAGTCGTACGGTATGCTTACGAATTCGAACGGAAAGTTGTAACGAATGAATCAATCCAGGCTTTTTTTGAACGAAAAGAAGAAGAAAGTGAAATTGTTTACGCCTGGTCCGAACAAACCAAGAAGAAGTTGCGTCAAATTATGCTGTTGTTTTTTACGGAGTGTGGCCTGCTGATGCAGGAAGACAAATGGTATGTTGCCACGCCTATTCCCATCAGCAAAGAGTTAAAAGAATATACGGTAGAGAAGGCTCCTTTGCTGCTTCTTGTCACTTTAAACAAATAGAAAATAGGAGAAATTCAAGGATGGGTACCCTTCAAGAAAGATTAGACCATTTATTTGAAAGAATTCAAGAACACGACTTTGTAAATCAGACCGGCATTGGAAGTGATTTGCCTCATTATGTTCTTGACTATGATGCTAAAGATGAACTCATGGTTCGTGACTATATTAAATACATGCTTCAGCGTCCATCTCTTCATGTAGCCGAAGTGAATCTATATCACTTGTTGCTTGAACTTTTTAAAGACGATATTGATGATCTGTTAGGATTAGGAGACGAAGAAGGAGTGAATGGGCTGTGGGAAGCAATCGGCCCCACATTGGAAACAAACGATTATATCGAAGGGTTTATTGAAAAAGCAGGAGACGCTGACATTGTATTTATGACAGGAGTCGGCAGTGTCCATCCTTTTATACGTGCCAGCAAGACATTAAAACGTCTCAGCGAGTTATCGTTTCGTAAGCCTGTTATTTTGTTTTATCCAGGCAAATTTACAGGATTACAACTTCATTTATATGGTATTCATCATACAGAAGACGAGTATCAGCTTTCACGCATTTCATAAGTAGGGGGAAATTATGTATGCAGCATACATTAAGTATTGAGCAATTATTTTATAAAGACATTCACCGCGAAATAAATGGCGTTATTCAAGCAGGGCAGAGTGACCTTTCCACTATCCAAAATGAACTTGAAGAATACGTGATGACTCAAGAAGGAACAGAGAATTTAACGTTATTTTACAGTAATTATATGCGTACGTTTAAGCAACAAACGACGAATATGGGAGTATGGATTTCAGGGTTCTTCGGATCAGGTAAATCCCACTTCCTAAAAATTCTCTCCTATCTGCTGGATAATAAAGAAATTGGTGAAAAAAAACCTTTTGAATACTTCCATGGCAAAACAGAAAATGCGTCTCTATTAGAGCAAATGAAAGAATGTGCTTCTAAACCAAGTGATGCTATTCTCTTTAACATTGATTCCAAATCGTCTACTACTAGCAGTGAAAAAGAGAAAATCGTAGAAGTTTTTTTGCGTGTATTCAATACACAGCTTGGGTTCTCCGATACATTATGGATTGCAGATATTGAACGGCAAATTGCTGATGATGGCAAATATGAACGTTTGAAGGAAGAAGCACTTACTGTTTCAGGCATCCCATGGGAAGAATTGCGTTTGAAAATCAAGCTAAAGCGTAAAGCGATTGTCACAGCGCTGATTAACATTGGCTATGATGAAGAAACTGCAAAAGAATTATTAAATAGTGCTGCAAAAACATTCGATATGAGTTCAGAAAAATTCGCCAAAATGGTAGGCGATTATTGCAAAAGCCGAGGCAATGATTACAGTCTAATCTTTCTAGTTGATGAAGTTGGTCAATATGTAGGACAAAATTCAAGTCTGATGCTGAATCTACAAACCGTTGTTGAAGACTTGGGTAACTATGCAAATGGCCAAGCTTGGGTCATTGTCACTTCACAAGAAAAGATTGAAGCTGTTACAAAGCTGCATAGCAATAATGACTTTTCCAAAATTCAAGGGCGCTTTGCGACAAAAATCAATTTATCCAGCTCTAATACGGACGAAGTTATTAAAAAGCGCCTTCTTCAGAAGAGAGATGTAGCGGTGAAAACACTAGGTATTCAATATGATGTGCAGGAGCAAATGATTCGCAATCGTTTATCATTTAAGCCGAACACCACACTTCTTCGTTCGGCTTATCGTTCACGGGATGAGTTTGTTTCGCTGTACCCATTTGTTCCGTATCAAGTAGAACTCTTACAAAAGGTGTTCAATAAGATTCGTACACAAGGGGAAGGCGGGGCGCATTTAGCGCACGGAGAACGCTCGCTATTGAAAGCTTTTCAGGCAGTTGTATGTTCATTGGCGAATGAAGGGGCAACAAATCTGGCTACTTTTGCACAATTCTATGAGCCGATTAAGGGATTTTTGGAAACGCCAATTAAAAGTACGATCGCAAAAGCGGAAGACAGGGCAAGGAACCATGAAGATATTGAATGGTTTGATGTCGACGTTTTAAAAACCCTCTACATGGTCAAAAGCATTGACGATATTCAAACGGTAGCGGAGAATGTTGCGGTGTTATTAATTGATGCGATTGATTGTGAGCGAGCACCACTTGAATTAAAAGTAAAAGAATCGTTGCAGCGTTTACAGCGCGCCAATTTAATTGAACAGCATGCAGACCAAACCTACTCCTTCTTAAGTGATGAGGAGCAAGAAATTAATCGTGAAATTCGCAACGAAGACATTAATCCGAGTATTGTAACGGAGCGCTTAGGGAAATTTTTCTTTGAGAAATTCGTGCCTGCGAAATATACGTATCAAAATATATACCCATTTGATTTTAACAAACGATTTGACGGCTATATAAAAGGAAATATGGCAAGCGATTTAACATTGCAAGTATATACGGGAGGCATAAGTCCCCAGTCGATGATGCTGGAAGCGAATGAAGGACGATTAATTATGTGCCTTGATGAGGAATCAACCGCTATTGCTGAACAAGCTCAAAAGTATGCCGAGCAAGTCAATTCGTATGTACGCCGCAAAAGAGGTGGAAACACGACTGAAACACAAAATAAAATTTTAGATACAAAACAAGAACAGGTAGTTGAGTTTGAAAAGCAAGCTAAAGAGAAGTTAGAAGAAGCATGCAAGCATGCGGTGTTTTATATCCAGGGACAGGAGCGGACATTTAGTGGCGACATTCAGACACAAATGAGCAATGCATTTGAAATGCTTGTACGGAATACTTATTCGAAAATCGGATATATTGAAAAGTCCATTCCACTCAAAGACGTGAAGAAAGAGATTGTAAAGATTGCGGAACAGGGAACTGCCTCATTGCTAGATGGAAATCAAAACAAAAATGCGTATGATGAAGTTTGGCGTTATTTGGAGGACAAAACGAATTACGATGAGAAGGTTTTTGTAAAGCATGTCATGGAGCATTTCAGCAAGATACCATTCGGTTGGATGGAGCATGATATCGCTACCTTGCTCGCAGACTTGCAGCATGATAAAAAAATTAAATTATTGTATAACGGAGGCATCCTAGAGGCTACAAACCATAAATTTGTGGATTGTTTGCTAAAGACGACAGAGCGTGATCGTGTGCGTATTGAAGTACAAGTAGAGATGCCTGCATACATTCGCAAAGAAATAAGCGCATTGTTACGAGAATTTTTCGGTCAGACAACGGTTGGCGAAACGTATGATGATGTAGCAAATTTGGTTCGTGAGCAAATGAACAAAAAATTTATTGAACCGATTCGCCAGATGAAAGAACGGCGTCAGAGAATAAAAGATGCAACTTACACATATCCAGGTGGCATACAATTGCAAAAGCTCGAGACATCTATACAAAACTTTATGGCGACCAGAAGCTCCGAAGAGATCGTTAAACAATTCATTGAGCTAGAAGAAGATGTGGAAGGCTGGATGAACGACGTGGAGGGCTTACAGTCATTCTACTTGAAAACTCCTATCCAGCACTTTGATGATGCTATTTCATTCTTGAAAGATCATGAAGCTGATTTAATTTGGGCAGGAGCAGACTCAACAGTCCAAAACGTAAAACAGCAAGTGACATCTATTTTAATGAATTCAAATCCGTATCGCGACATTCCGAGACTTCCTCAACTCATTAATGAATTGCGAACAAAATTAGATGAACGGGCAGAAGCCGAACGAACGACCATTATAGAGCAATTCGCTGTTATTCAGGCAGATTTGGTGCAGCTTGTTTCTGTTTATCAGGGCAATCAAGAGATAACAACTGTCATTCAGACAGGGCAGGAAGCGCTTCAAAATGAATTAGATGTACATGTAAAGCCAACAAACAGTGTGTCTAAGCTGCATGCCTATTTGCAGGTCGCACAGCAACGACGACAAGCCTTACATGGGAAAGTTGGTAGCATTGTTCGCCGTCAACAGGAAGAAAAAAAAGGTAATGATGAAACATCTAAAGATGAAACATTCCAACCAAATCTTATTCGTGAAAAAAACGTACACGAGCTTACTGGAGAAGAACTAATGACGTTCTTCGCAGGTTCGGAAGCAACCATTACGAATGAATATGAACTGAAAATGGCACTTCAAAGAGTGGAAAGAAAAATAATTACAATCTTACATGATGCAACGATTCAACTGAAAAGGTGAGAAGTATGAATAAAACAGAGCTAAAAAAATTTGCTGCGTATGCACGAACTGAATTGCGTAAGCTTGTACAGCTGCGAGCCAATACCTTCGGAATTACTCCCGAAGGGGCTCCTACATTATATGAAGGAAGCGACTATGTAGAGATCCATAATGAAAGATACGCCCTATTCTATCGAAATGCCCTGCGAACCTTAGTGAAGGAGTATCAAAAGAAAGGATACGACCAGTTAATCGAAGAAGTTGCTTATATGTGGTTTAACCGCATCATTGCTCTACGCTATATGGAACTACATGATTACCTCCCGTCTCATGTACGGGTGCTGTCCAGCGTCCAATCAGGGAAAGTTGACCCTGACTTGATAACGGAATATCGTACGGTTGGGTTTAGCATTGATGAGGGTGAGATTACGGATTTATTGCAGCAGGGGAAACGGGAAGAAGCATATCGCCAACTGCTCATTGCACAGTGCAATGAATTAAGTGAGATTATGCCGTTTCTGTTTGAAAAGCTAAATGATTACACGGAACTACTGCTTCCTGATTATTTATTAGCAGCCGATTCGCTCATTAACCAACTTGTACAAAATGAAGAGTTAACGGAGAGTTTTCAGGAAGTTGAAGTCATTGGCTGGCTGTATCAGTTCTATATTTCCGAGAAGAAGGATGAAGTGTTTGCAGGACTGAAAAAGAATAAGAAAATTATGAAAGAAAATATCCCTGCAGCTACTCAGTTGTTTACGCCAGCCTGGATTGTGAAATATATGGTGGAAAACTCGCTCGGTCACTTGTGGATGGAGACATATCCACAATCGCCGTTAAAAAGCGAGATGCGATATTATATTGAGCCAGCAGAACAGGAACCTGAAATACAGGCGAAATTGGATAAACTTTGCAATGCTCATATAAACCTAGAAGAGCTGACAATCATTGATCCTGCTTGTGGTTCAGGACATATTTTGGTATATGCCTTTGATTTGTTGTATGCGATGTATGAAGAACAGGGATATCCAACAAGAGAGATTCCACGTCTTATTCTTGAAAATAATCTTTATGGACTTGATGTGGATGATAGGGCAGTACAATTAGCAGGTTTTGCGCTTTTAATGAAAGCAAGAGAGAAATCGCGCAGCATTTCCCGTAAAGCGATTCAGCCAAATGTGATATCGGTCCAGGAGTCAAACGGTATGGATACAGAAGTAATGGCGAAGTTTTTGTATCCTGATGATGAAACAAAAGCATGCGAGTTAAAAGAATTATTTGACACATACCATGATGCGAAAAACTATGGATCACTTTTACAACCAAAAGCTGTTGATTTTGGGGCAGTGTATCAGAGGATTGAAGAAGTGAAAGAACAGGGAGCGGCAACGCTGTTTGATGTTGAGAAGGTTGAAATGTCAGATGGTGTGAAAAAGCTTGTAAGGCAAACAGAGTTATTATCAAGTCAATATGATGTGGTTGTAACAAATCCTCCTTATATGGGAAGCAAAAATGGAATGAATAAAGAATTAAAGAATTTCATTCAAAAATTTTATAATGATTATAAAGCTGACTTATATGCAACCTTTATTGAAAGAAGCCAAAATTTCACAAGGGAATTCGGTTTTACTTCCATGATTAATCAGCAGTCATGGATGTTTTTAAATAGTTATGAAAAAGTAAGAAAGAATTTGTTAAAACGTGATACGATTTACTCCATGCTTCACTTAGGACAAAGAGCTTTTGAGGAGATAGGTGGAGAAGTAGTTCAAAGTACAAGTTATGTAATAAGAAAAGTATTCCTACCTGCTTATAAAGCTTGTTACTATCGCTTAGTCGATTATTCAGTAGCACAAGAGAAGGAAAGAGCATTCTTGTCTAATGAACATGTATATTTTATAAATCAGCAGGGCTTTGAAGATATTCCAAACTCACCAATTGCCTACTGGGCTTCAGAGCAAGTGCGGAAAATATTTAAGAATAGCTCAAGGTTAAGTGATGTGGCAGAAGCAAAGGTAGGGTTGCAAACAGGTGATAATAACCGTTTTTTACGCCTATGGCATGAAATTGATTACGGAAAATTTGGGGCTAATTATGAGAATGAACAACAAGCCTTTGCGAGCAAGAAGAAATGGTTTCCTTATAATAAGGGGGGAACCTTTAAAAAGTGGTATGGTAACCAAGAGTATGTAGTCAATTGGGAAAATAATGGTGCGGATATAATTAGTGATAAACAAGAAAGACTGGCTAAAGGATTAATAGAAAAGAAAAATAGCAGTTGTTGGAATAAAGAATATTACTTTCGTGAAGGAATTACTTGGTCAGATGTTACGACAGGAAAAATCAGTGTTCGTTATAAAAACCAAGGAATTATATTTGATATTACAGGACCAACTATCTTTCTCGACAATAAATATGGATTCAAATTTTTATTATCTTTTATGAATTCTGCGGTTTGTGATTTGCTTTTGAAAATGGTAGCAACAGGACTGCACTATAATACTGGTGTTGTTTCTAATCTACCTATAATTACTTCTTTAAATAAGCATGAGATTAATTTAGTTAATAAGTTGGTGGATATAAACATAAGTACGTCGAGATGTAATTATGATTCCTTTGAAACATCATGGGATTTTGAGCGTCATCCATTTTTAATATACCGTAACAATGTAAATATATTAGCAGAAGCTTTTTCGAATTGGGAAGCTCATGCAGAAAATCAGTTCCGTCAACTTCAGCAAAACGAAGAAGAATTAAATCGGATTTTTATTGAATTATATAGCTTTAAAAATGAGTTAACCCCTGAAGTTCCAGATGAAGAAGTAACGATTCGTCGAGCTGAGCGGGAGCGTGATGCTAAGACGTTCTTATCTTACTTCATCGGCTGTGCAATGGGACGTTATTCAATAGATGTAGACGGATTAGCACACGCAGGTAGTGAGTGGGATGAATCGAAGTATAGTACCTTTATTCCACAAAATTATGGGATTCTCTCTCTGAACGATCGGGCTTATTTTGAAGACGATGTGATTTTACGCTTGCATGAATTTTTAAAAGTGACATTCGGGGAAGAGCCAGTACAGGAAAACCTGTACTGGCTGGCCGAATCACTAACTTTAAAGAGAAATGAAACAGCAGTCGAGCGTTTACGTCGCTACTTCCTGGATGAGTTTTATAAAGACCATGTGCAGACGTATCAAAAACGCCCGATTTACTGGCTCGTCGATTCTGGAAAGCAAATAGGGATGCGTGCGTTGATTTATTTACATCGTTATACGAAAGAAACACTGGCTACTTTGCGTTTCGTGTATTTGCAGGAATTACAAATCAAGTACACCAATGAGATAAAGCGATTGGAAGATGCGATGACAAATCCATCATTGCCAGCAATAGAGAAAAAGAAGCTGGATAAAGAACTGACAAGCCTACGAAAACGACAAGAGGAACTTGTTGAATTTGATAAATTGCTTGGTGATTATGCAAACCGGCAAATCGAGCTTGATTTAGATAACGGAGTAGCGGTCAACTATGCGAAGTTTGGTAAGCTACTTGCTGCGTTAAAATAGAGATAATTGTATAAAGGGGTGGTGTTTTGCTACCCCTGTTTGGGGGAAGAGTAGGTGCAGAAAACAATTGAAATGTTTTTTACAGGGAAACGGTTTGGTATTCCTGCATACCAAAGGAATTACGCTTGGGAGGTCTCTAATATCGATGATTTATTTGATGACATATTAGAGGCGATGGAATTACAGTCTGGGCATTATATTGGTACGTTTATTTTATCTAAGAAAGAAGATGCCAATTATTTTGATATTGTAGATGGGCAGCAACGTTTAACAACACTAACGATGATCTTAAATGCAACGATTCAATCACTTTCCTCGATGAAGGATAAGATCATTAATGAAGATCGATTTATTTGCTCGAATGGGCAATGGATTTTGTCTTTACTTGGAGAGAATAAAGGGTTCTTTCGTGACATGTTACAAGATAAAAATCCTATATCAGTTAATAATAGTCAGAAATTGTTGCAAACAGCTTATAAACACATCCAATCTCGGGTACAAGCGATTAAGAATCAAGGTATGGAGAATGCATTTTTGAACTGTATTCGTAACCTGGAAGTGATGGAGTTTGTAGAAGATAACGCTGGAAAAGCGATTCGAATTTTCCAGACGGTCAATGATCGTGGAAAACCATTAGCGATTATTGATAAAGTGAAAAGTTTGTTGATTTATTATTCCAACCGTCTGCTAAGTGGAAAATTGGATGATTTTATCAATCATTCTTTTGGTGAAATCTATCAAAATTATACTGAAATTAAAGAGATCGGTTCAGAGACCAATATAGCGTTAATTAGTCAAAAGAACTTCACTGAAGATACATTGCTGCGTTATCAATATATTGCCTATAAGTATAAGGGTGGTCAAGGGCAATTTGATTTTAATGCGACTTCCCGTTTTGTACTGGACATCTTCCTGAAAAATATATTAAAGGATAAGAAGCATAATCCAAGTGAGTTGGAAGCATTTCTTGTAGATTATGTTTCTGATTTACAAATGTTTTTTCATCATATGTTGTCTGTGATGAAGAAAGTAATGACAGATAAAAAATATTTTAAACTATTCTCTGTTTTGGGGATGTCGACGTTTTTATACCCGCTCGTTGTTCGATTAGAGGAGCGTCAGTTGCTAGATTCTTTGTTACCAGGTGGATTTAATACATTTCTCGATTTGATTGAAATTGCTGATTTGCGGGTGTATAAAGTACGAGGTACAGATCCTGTAAAAGATACGGCTTTACTGGCGCATGATGCAAAGGTAATTTCCGCTGATGAGATTGAAGAACGCTTATTATCTTTTATTCAGCGTTTCATGGGAAATGCTGAATTTAAAAGTCGTTTAGAAGGTCAAATATACGGTAACGTTGGACTAAAGCATATTTTTATTGAGTATAATGAGCATCTGCTAATAGCTCAGCAAAAGGCTGGATATACAATGAACGATTTAGCTGCATTTAATACAGATAATAAGCTAAGATTTTCTGTGGAACATGTTTTTTCACAAAAACATACGTTGAGCTTCCCGAATCGCGGATTTGCAAACGAGGAAGAGTATGTAACGAAAATCCATCAGATCGGAAATTTAACTGCTATTGAGCAGCCATTAAATACGTCAGGAACAAACAGTACGCCAGAGCGAAAAGTACAGAATGGTGTATACGTAAAAAGCAGGTATGAAATGACGAATCAATTAGGAGCGTATATCCAGAATAAGGGTTATACATTTACCAAACAGGACGTGGATAAACGAACGGAAAATCTAGTGGAATTTTGTTTGAAAAGATGGGCGATATAATATGGATATTTTAAATGGTTTACTTGATAAAGTTAAAAGTGAGCTTGTAACGAAAAAGCGTGCCATTGTGTTCTGGTACGATTCGAATCCAAAGCGTGAAATAGAAGAAATCAAAGCAGGACTTGAAGAAGAGCATATCAAATTGTGGGAGTTAAATGAAATAAACTTCTTTCGCACGAAGTACGAGCTAGAAATTGTTTCCCCTGATCAATCATATGTTGTATATGCGTCATTTCCAAAACCGGCAGATAAGGACAATTTATTGCTGGATATGGTGTTATATAGCGCAGAATTTCAGGCGGATGACATTGCTATGCTCATTGAACGATATGGTGTAGAAGATTATATTATGCGTCCGATTATTGAGGCGAATCGCGTGTTTTTTAATGATCAGCGTCGTGCTGCTAAATTGTCCCGCCTTTTGCCTGAGCAGCCAAATGCGAAAGAGTTTGAATTAGGAATGATGGCTGTGCTAGTTGGGGCGCAGTCTATTCATCTCCCTGATATTGTGCAACATGTATTGGTAAAAGGATTGGATGAGGAAACCAACGAGGCGTATAAACGAATGCAAAAGTTTTTTACTGTGGCGCGGTTTTGGGAACTTTCCCTTCCCTATTTTGGACTTCGAGATATGGAGCAGACTCAGTCGTTACGTCCACTTTTTTATGCACTCTTATTCAGCCATTTTGCTACCGAGGCAATGCTTGCACTCCCATCGCTAGAAGAGAAGTATCGTTCGACGCTGCCGAATACGTGCCGCTTATTTATTGATGATTGGTTACGTGCAACACCTGATCATGTAGAAATTCTTGAAGGATATATTTGTGATGCTCAAAGAGAATGGAATGTGCAGCAGATTATTGGCCAGGCTTCGTATGAACAGTACGAGAGATGTGATACATTTTGGGCTATTGATGTGCAGTTGATTGAACGTGCCGCGTACGAGCTGGTTCATGATATGGCGGATATTCGGATATGGAGTGAGCGGATTGCCTACCGTAAAAAGAAGTATTGGGGCGAACAAGTTCCTTTTTCCCGCTTATACCGTGTATTAGAAGAAGCGTTTTTGTTATGGACATTAAAAGAACAAGGTAAACGTACAAAAATAACTCAGAATGGATTTGAGTGGTTTACAAACTATGTAAATGTATCTTACAAAATCGATCAAACATACCGCCGCTTACTTACGGCTTTTATAGAAAATGATACACCACATGAAAGAATTCATTCTTTGGAAATTCATGCGATAGAAGAGATGATTGAACGGTTAACAAACTGGTATGAAAATGTATATTTACAGGCAATGGCTTCTGATACAGATCAAATCGTGATACAGCAACTAGCCAGCCAATGGTCGATTCCTGAGATTGTGCAGCAGCGCTCTTTTTACAGACAGTATGTGAGACCGATTTTACAAAACGAGCCGACAACTCGTGTATTTGTGATTGTTTCGGATGCGCTGCGGTATGAAGCAGGGGTAGAACTTGCTGAGCGCTTAAACAAGCGGGTGAATGGACAAGCACTCGTAACAGGGATGCAGGCGAGTATTCCATCGTATACACAGCTGGGCATGGCGAGTTTGTTACCAAATAATGAAATTGGCCTTTCAGAAAATGGAGATGTGTTAGTTGATGGAAAGAATTCACGGGGATTAGGCAACCGTCAAAAAATCCTACAAGCATATGAACCTCAGTCGGTTGCTTATAGCTTAATGGATTTGGTAAATACAAGTGTTTCTGAAGGCGAAGAATTGCTAAAAGGAAAACGTGTATGCTACTTATACCATGATTGTATTGATGCGACTGGAGATAATCAGAAATCAGAGCGTCGTACGTATCAAGCTGTAAGCGACACACTGGACGAACTGGATTATGCTGTGCAAAAAGTGGTTGCTCGTTATCAGGCAAAGCGTATTTTTATTACGAGTGATCACGGATTTTTGTTTCAACTGCGTAAGGTTGAAGCCGATGCAAAAACAGAAGCAGTACGAGGAAATATTGTGGATGGTAACCGCCGCTTTGCGATTGGGAAAGATCTGCAAATTCCTGAGAATGCTGCACGTGTATCGTTAGATTATATCGGCCTTTATGAGTATGAAGCGGTAATTGCCAATGGATTACAACGATTTACAGGTGGAGGCGGGCTCCGCTTTATCCACGGAGGTGCGTTGCCGCAAGAAATTATTATCCCTGTCATTGAGTATCGTGAAATATTTGGAAAAGGAAGAAAAAAAGACCAACAGCGTGTCGATGTGCGCATCGCCATGCGAGACCGAATTATTACAAATTACCGAATGAAGGTAACCTTATTCCAAGAACAAAAAGCAGAAGGCGAATTTGCTCCGCGCAATTTACGAGTAGCGTTTTATCAAAATGGCGAGCGAATTTCTAATGAAGTTTCCCTTATGTTTGATCACACAGGTGAGGCGGCGGAACGCCATCAGGAGGTAATCTTTACGCTGATTGAACGGCCATATCATATGGGAGAAGATTGCGAACTGCGCATGGAAGATGTTTCAGCACCTCAAACTGTGATGTATAGAGAAGATGTGTTCACCATTCGAATGTACGATGTGCTGTATTAGATTAAATGCACCTATCTTCAGGGATAAGGGAGTTTTTACATACAGGAGAAAAGAGGTGAGTTTGAATGCTAGCAGTTGGAGAAATTGTAAAGGGATCGTATTGGGCAGAGAGTGTTGAAATTAAGCGATGCGAACTCATAGCAGAAACGCTTTATATCGTAGAAGCAATTGGGCGTAATAGTCATACATACTATGAAACGTTGTTAGAAAAAGATGAAATTGAACGATTAGATCGACTGCAGATTCATACCGAATCAACACTATTGGATATAAAGGATTTTCAGCACTACGTACGCTACTATGTACTAAAGGTGGATCAACAGTATTCTCTGTCTATGACACGTGGAAACAAAAAAATCATGCCACTTCCCCATCAAATTGAAGCGGTATACAGTCGCATGCTTCAGTTTCCGCAGGTTCGTTTCTTGTTGGCGGATGATCCAGGGGCAGGGAAAACGATTATGTCAGGAATGCTTATTCGTGAGCTTTTAGCCCGTAAGAGTGCTGAACGTATTTTGATCCTTGTTCCTCCTCTCGTGCTTCGACAGTGGCAGGAGGAATTGAAAGAGAAATTCGGTGAGGACTTTGTTATTATTACACGTTCAACGCTTAAAGAGGCGAATGGAAACAATCCGTTTGAACAGCATTCGAAATGTCTGGCATCCATGTATTGGGCAGCACGTGATGATGTAAAGAGATATTTATACGAGGCGAAATTTGATTTAATTATTGTGGATGAAGCGCATAAAATGGCGGCATATACTCACGGAAAGAAAAAGCGTAAAGTGCAGCGTACAAAGTTGTATCAGCTTGGAGAAGGAATTTTACGTCAGTCGGAGCATTGTGTTCTTTTGACAGCAACGCCGCACAAAGGGGATAAAGAGAATTTTCGTCATTTGATGCAGTTGATTGATCATGAAATTTTCTCCAGTTTGCATTCCGATGAAACGCTGCGAGAAAAAAGCAATCCTTTCGTCATTCGTCGTCTTAAAGAAAATATGGTGAATTTCGATGGTACACCGCTGTTTCCGAAACGAACGACTCAAACGATCGGCTTTGAACTCTCAGCGGAAGAACTGGATTTATATGAGCAGGTAACAGATTATGTACGGCTCCACTTTAATAGGGCGAAAAATAATAATAACAATAGTACCGCTTTCGCCATGATGCTGCTGCAAAGGCGTTTGAGTTCATCGATTGATGCCATTCATCTTTCACTTGAACGACGTCGGGAACGACTAGAAGAATTAATGAAAAATGAATTGAAAAGTCATCAAGTTTTCGTACCTGTTGATGAGTATGAGGAAGTAACCGTTGAAGAACAACAGGAAATCGAGGAGGAAGCAGAAGGGATAACGGACGCATTAAATCTTGATGAGCTGCAAATTGAAATTGATGAATTAAGTCGCCTTATTGAAAAAACATCTGCGCTTCGTGCACTTGGTGTAGAGAAGAAATACCTACAATTAGAAGAGACATTGTTTGGCGAAAATGGACTGTTGAAGAAGGGAGAGAAAATCCTGCTTTTCACAGAATCGACGGATACATTACAGTGTCTAGAGAGCCGCTTGCTGCAGTATGTAGATCAGATTGCGAAAATAACAGGCCAGTATAATATGGATCAACGGCGTGAACAAGTAAAATTATTTGCTAGAGATGAGTGTCAAATTATGCTTGCTACGGACGCAGGGGGCGAATCAATTAACTTGCAGTTCTGCAATCAGATGATTAACTATGATATTCCATGGAATCCGAACCGTTTGGAACAAAGAATGGGGCGTATTCACCGGATTGGACAAAAAAATGAAGTTTTTATTTTCAATCTTGTGGCCAGAAATACACGAGAAGGCGATGTTATGATTCGTCTGCTCGACAAAATGGAGCAGATGCGCCAGGACCTTGGACAAGAGCTTGTCTATGACTTTATTGGAGAGGTACTTGAAGATCAATCGGCTGACTTGGCAACACTGATGGAAACTGCTGTGGTAAATCGGGAGCACTTAGATGATATTATTGCAAAAATGGAGCGAATGATTTCTCAAGAACATCAACGTTTATTAGAGTTGGCCAAGGAAGAGCGAATGGATGAGACGAGTTTTGATTTGCCAGGCATGCGCCGTATATATAATGATTTGGTCGTCAAAAGCTTACCTGTGCGTGTGTTTGTAGAATTTACTGTCGATGCGTTTTCTAAAACACGGATTAAATTACATCAATCATCCGATAATCAAGTAATCCGAATCGATCGAATTCCAAAGAATATGAAAGAGTATGCGCGTCGAAAAGGAATGTTGCTGAAAAGTGAATCTTCATATCGTTTTACAGGTTCTACGCAAAAAGAAAGCGAAGAAATTGAACTTTTACATAACGACCATCCTTTATTTAACCTGGCGTTATCGCTGACGGAAAAAGAAATGGAAAAGACAGCTTTGGGGCGATATTCTGTTCAGTATCCAGTGAGTGAGAAACTAGATGTTGAGATTCATGAAATAACAATTATGGATGGTACAGGTCGTGAATTATCTCGTGAACTGCTTCATTTAGCACGAAGAGAGAACGGGACCTTTTTAACGCTTGATCCATACTGGTTATTTGTAAAGTCCTTTGAAGGTGTGTTATGTATTACCGATACAAGTTCTCCGACTGACTTTACTTTGCAGGCGATTAAGGAAGCGCGGATACGGCTTATTGCTATAAAAGCAAAGCGGGAAGAGCAGTTGAATAAAAAAAGTCAGTTTTTGCATCGCTCATTTGAAGCACAGTACGAAACGTTTACGAAACGTTTGGAAACATATCATGCTGATAATGTCGATAATCGGAATAGTGCACTTATTAACCAGACAATGAGCCAGGTGGAAGAATTAGAAGAGCGTCGTGAAGAGCGTCTTGAGGAAATTGAACGGGAACGGAGTATTCAGTTACGACCAACTCGTAAGCTAGCGGAAATAGAAGTTATTCCCGTTGAAAAAGGGGCTTATCGACTGTTTCCCTCTGAATATACTGATGCGATTAAATCATACGAATATCAACAGGGTAGAACAAATATAAAGACATTTGAAGCATATGGACTAGTTGATTTTTATAGTGAATCCGCAGATGGAGAAGCACGCTTCATTTTGCTTAAAGAGCAAAAACATGATTTGTTGATAGATTGGGATGATTTGCAAGCGGTTATTGGTCAGACATTTATATATATGGTGGCGAATGGTCGTATTCTAGAAGAACTGTCAGTTGAGCAGTTTATGCAATACGAGTACTAAATAAGAAAGTGTTTTTTGATATAGATAAGTATTAAGATGTGGGATATTGAGTGAACTTCCACCAACAAGAACTTTGACCAAACAAACCAACATTAGGATAGAAGTGGATTTATTAGGAATACGTCAAGCAATGGCTCAAATTAAAAATATGCCGTACCAAACTTTGCCAAACATTTGTAATAAAACGATTATATGAAGAAGAAAAATATACTCTAAAGTAGAGGCGAAAAGTTAGCTAAAGCAATTTATAAAAAACAAAATTTTGAGTCAGTCATAAGGCTGATTTTTTTGGGATTTTAGATAAATGAAACTAGAATTTTATCTGAAAGTACAGGATGTTGGTTTGAAGATCGATAGATTTATTAAACTTACAAACAACAATATTTCGGTAGGCTATTTTGATATCAGTAATGACTAACTCCATTTTGCACTTATTTCCTTATTATGTAAAAATGCTATAAGGGAGATGTTTTTAAAAAAATTCTGTGTCCCGGTAACTTATGTATATTCAATGAATAAGCATCGTTCGAAGCCCCACCCCCTTTATTATAGGGCCTGGATTGAACTTTAAACCACAGAAATTGATTGCTCACAGTTGATAATTGGGAAGTATGAGGGGTGGAGAATGACGATTAATTGGAAAAGTATAAAAGTATGATGAAATACTCTAATTACATGTTTATCAAGAAGAGAAGAGAAAAGCGTGGTTCTAAGAAAAAGTAACTATATAGCTCCTTCGGGGTGAGAAGTTTTGTATTACACATATTTACAGCACTTGTATAGCTAAGGAGCATGAAATCTATAGTCTCATGGTCGTTAAAGGTATAGTGTTGTACAACGAGCAGATTTAAACATTTTACGTAATGCGGGGATGATAATACACTGTGATAGTATTCAGAAGTCAAACGAGAACGAGGGACATAAAGGATATTACTTCAACTCAACGGAACAGCAGGAAATCTTAACTATGTGGTGTTGCATACCGCTGACATAATTAAATGCCCTGTAATTGAAGCAATAATGGAAAGTGTGTAACTTTATAAGAGTAACTATAAAAACCCGCTCGCGGGCCTTGTAAGGTCTCTAGCGGGTTTTATCTTTTTCATGGTAAGTAATCCTGGCTAAGGGGATTAAAGTGATGTGAGGTGGGGATTTTTTACACGTAAGAATTAGCCCCTTTTGCGCTGGATAGGAACGTTCAAGAGCAGTGTTTCTCCACTGCCCCTTACACCCCTTCGGTTTCATGCCGACTAAAAAAGTGCAGACTCCCCCGTGGATATATATAGGTGTGACATGTGGACTGTTACGTGTTGTCGTATGTAGTTTGTATGTTGACATGTCATTTTACTGTCACCAGTAACTTGTTTTACCATCAAGCAGCATGAGATTTTGCCATACTCTATTTCAATTTTGAGAATCAGGTTGCATGTTACTTGATTGATGTGAAAATGTAATGAATAAAGTGCCTATATATAATATATACCGGCAAACCTGGGGTATTTAAACTCAACTAAAAATCGCTCACAAAACTGACACAAATCGTTTGTGTAATATGCTTGCCTGTTCGTGTTTTAGTTTTTGTAGATGGAAATTAGTAAGAACTTTCTATTTCCTATAATTCTATTTTCTATGGATATATAAAATATTTTCAAGGTAAATCATTTTGTACTTTTTTGAGAGATGATAATAAGCATACTCCTTATTCTTTTTTGCTTGGGTGTACATTAATAAAAGTAGGGTAATTAAGCAATTTCTCTGCATTTCTATATTTATCCGTGGCAGGGGGGTACATGTACGTAGAAATTTCACGGTAGTTGAAAGTAAATGGGGATCGTTCTAATCTTTTGGAAAAGTGAACTTGCCTATATGATGGGAAAAAACGTGTGAGCCATAAGTTAGAAAAATCTTAGTGAGTAAGTGAAGAGAAGAATATTAGAGAGCTGGTGTTTGATTAAAACATGTTACCTTTATACTGTGATACTTCAGCACATGCTGATAAGGGTTATATCATTTAGCAGCTCACATTGAAGTAAGAAAAGTGATATTCGGAAGTTGAAGTTATATTTTTGTAGTCGCCTGACGGCTCCATTCTCTTTTCGGAAATATAGTAAATAGGAGGCTTATTATAGTGATTGAGATTACCTGGCTTGATGAGATAACAGAAAAACAAAAAGATGACATATGGAGTTGGTTTAAACATAGGGGGACGGTGAGGCAGTTTATTAATAAATTGCAGTTATTACTTGGATATGTATTTACGTCTACTGGGACAGTAAAAGAAAAGGGATGGTTGCAATTTAAACAACTAATCATTGCGAAGGCTGCGTTAGAAGTTGTGATGATGAAAGCTAATGTAGGGGATACAACAACTCTGTTTACGGATTTGGACTTGCGAAGATTGCATAATTTTCAAGGAATGATAATAAAACAATATGTGAAACTGTGTGAAATAAATGCATTTCTGGGCTATCCTGCAGTTCCCCTTACAAACAGGGTTCTGCATTATGAGGTGGGACATGGCGAAGAAGTGGAGCTTGCTGAGGGATTAGAAATGTGTACACAGCGATTTGAAAAAATTCTGATTAATAAAGAGCAACAAGTTGAGCAATTAAAGAGAGAGAGGAAAGAATTATATAAAATCATTGATGAACTGAATGAGAAGGTACGAATCCTTGAGTTAAAAGATTTACATAAATAAATTTTTTTCTGTATTTTCATTATTAATTATACATCAATATATTAAATACCACATTCTTATGAGTATAGTTGTGAACCACCTTGTCCAAGAATGTGGCTTTTATTTTGAGCTGCTGACGACTATAAAAGAAACACATAGTTTACTTGGCTATTTAACCTCTTGTAACCGTTCAGTAAAAATGAACACTTTTTTCTAAATCAGAGTTAATAAAATATGACTGGAAATAGAATGCTGTTTTTGCTGCTTGGCATGGAGCCTTGCGTGGATAATTCTTCAGCAAAGCTGCAATTCATAGGAACTTCGCAAGATAAAACAGACTATCGTACACGCTACTCCATGCAAAGCAAGCAGTCCGTTGCTAGTAAAAAGTGTTCAGTCTTAACTGGCACAAACTTAAAAAATGTTTAATTTTGCTCAGCGGATACACCTCTCAATTCCTCAACCCCAATAGGGTTTCTTAGTATGCACATTTGAAAGATTGGAGATGATAATAAAAAATAATTCATAAGGGTGGATATAATGGGTTTTCCAGACTGGATGAGAGTGTTGAATCCTAATATAGGAGAGTTGGTTGAAATAAGTGAATTATTCAGCCAGAGAACATCAATCGCTGTTGGGTTAACAGAAGAATACAAATTGAATACCTGTAATTTGAAAATTACTCCGCATGGTCTAGAGAAAATTGTGCGTATAACAATGAGATCTGGTAGGATAATAGATTTAGCTAAGAATACATCTCTATTAAATGTAAATGATTGGTGTGAAGTTGATAAAGTTAGGATTGGTGATTATCTGGCTGTCCCCAGGGTTCTTCCCTACTTTGGGGAAATTGAATTGGTTAAGCATAAATTAATCTTGTTAGCGTACATGATTGGAGATGGAAATTGTACTTCCGCAACATTGCGCTTCTCGAACGCTACGGACAAAATAGTCGAGGAATTTAAAAGTGTTGTTAACATGTTTGGTGATGCAAAGGTAATACAATATGAATGTAATCAGGATATTGATTATAATATTGTCAATGGAGATAACTTCCCTAAAACGAGATATAAAAATGGGGTGCGTGTGCTCCTTGAGGAAACTGACTTATTTGGCAAGAATGCACTGAAGAAAACCATTCCTGAATTTCTATTTACCTTAAGAAGAGAAAATATCGCCTTGTTTTTATCCCGCTTGTTTTCAACAGATGGGTGGGCGTCATCTGTTTATGAAATTTATGATGAGACAAAAAAAAATCGCCACAAGAGAAACTATAATGCTCATATTGAAATAGGTTATTCATCTTCTTCAGAACGTTTAGCACGTGATTTACATCATCTTTTACTGAGGTTTGGAATATTATCGGTCCTTCGTGAAAAGTGGGTAAAATATAAAGATGGAAGAAAATTAAATTATGTTGTCAGTATTCATGGTAGTTCCAGCGTTTATAAATTTTTGGAAATTGGTATATTTGGAAAAGAAGCATGCCTAAACAAGGCTGTTGATGTGGCTAACAAAATGAGATGTTTTGAAGATAGAATACCAAAGGAGATTATGTTGGAGGTGGAAGAACTGAGAATAGAAAATGGAATTAGACCAAAGGACATGATAAAAAATAGAGAACCAAATGATCGCTACAGGAGGCAATATTCTCCTCAGCGAAACTTAGTGGAATTTTGGGGCCATTTATTAGGATGTCAGCGTCTTATTAATCTGGGGAAAAGCGATTTGTACTGGGACAAGGTTCAGAAAATAGAGGAGTTAGGTGTATTTAAAACATATAACTTAAAAACCAATAATAAATATGGCTGTGTTGTAAATGATTTTATTATAAAGGAAACATAAGCGCTTCCTGAATTGAATATTGTTCTTAATTGTAATAGATTTATTCTCTGTTATCTTCTACAACCAGCCGTCAGGACTGGTTTATTTTATTTTGCTAATCAATTATCGTTTGGAAGTATGAGAACACCCCTTAGAAAATGTTATCATAATTTAATCCACTTAAACATTCTATATCTTAACATATGTTGGTGACAGTAAAACCATTGAGCAATTTTTATACTGCTACGCATATTCGCTGTTATGAGATTATATGCATCTAAAAATTGGCTTAAAAAGACCACTCTTTACATATATAGAAAGCAAAGGCCTGTTCTATTTCAGTATTGTGATGGAAAAGATAGGAGTATATAATTTTGGTTAGGAGCGATACTTATGTCTTTTTCAAGAGGAGAATATAAATACATGAAGGATTATGATTCAAGAACATACAGTATAAATGATTTTGTTGAATGGGAGGAACGCAAGCAACTGGAAATCTCCCCAAAATTTCAACGTCGTTCTGTATGGTCGCCTCAGGCGAAGTCTTATTTAATGGATACCATAATTAGAGGAAAGCCTCTTCCAAAAATTTTTATAAGACAAATAACTAATGCAGAAACAAGAACAACTATTAGGGAAATCGTAGATGGACAGCAACGTATCCGTACAATATTAAACTTCCTTAAAGATGGATTTACCATAAGTACAGTTCACAATGAACAGTATGGTGGAATGCACTATTCTGAATTACCCAAAGAAGTAAAGGGAGATATTTTGAAATATGAAATTGCGGTCGATTTGCTGTTAGATCTAGAGGATAGAGACATTTTGGACATATTTGCTCGACTGAATACTTATTCTGTATCCCTTAATAAACAAGAACTATTCAATGCTAAATACTTTGGTTACTTTAAACAATTGGTTTATAGATTGAGTTTCGAGTATTCTAAGTTCTGGTTCGATAATGAATTATTTACTAGCACTAAAATAATGAGGATGGCTGAAGCAGAATTGACTTCTGACTTGTTAGTTGCAATGTTAGATGGTATTCAGTCAAAAAAGAACGTCGAAAAATATTACATTAAGTATGATGAAAATTTTGAACAAAGAGATGTTATTGAGGAAAATTTTAAATCAACAATGGATTTAATAGGTGATATTTTTGAAGGAACCCTAAAAGAAACAAATTATTCCCGTGTTCCTGTGTTCTATGGTTTATTTGTAGCTCTTTATCATCTTAATTTTGGCATCGAGGGTCTTTTGGCTTCGTCTGTGCCGATAAAACCAAATGACTACGCAAAAGTTAGAAGTGCATTATCCAACATAGATGACATTCTTACCATGAATCCTGTTCCTGAAAAATACCAGGATTTTTACAATTCAACAACTAAAGCTACAACCGATGTACCATCCAGAAGAACTAGGTGTGAGTTCATGGTAAATTATATAACAGAATACCTTCTTAGTTAGACGTTCATCCAATATGGCTACAATAAAACAAACCCACGATAAGTTTTTATTAGCATGTGATGAAAATGAGAAGTATGCCTATAACGGACAAGAACTTTATAGTCAAGGAGTTCAAACTGGCCCAATTATATTTGACAAGAACATGAGGGATTTAGTAGTAGAGTATTCTTTTATGAAATTATTTCTATGTTGGGAAGATTTTTTGGAGAAAGTCTTTGTTAAATATTGTCTTGATTTTGAAGGTGCTAACGGGAATAAACTTATTCGATATGTAAATCCCCGTGATGAAATCCATGCATACGAGATGATAAGAGGAAATAATTCTTATCCCGATTGGACAAATACAGACAAAATCATAAAAACTGCAGGTGACTTTTTTGAGAATGGCGGAACTTTTTTAAATCTAAAACTTAAAATCGCGGATATTAACGATACTAAGATAATAAGAAACGCATTATCTCATATGTCTATTAACTCAAAGCAAAAATTTGAAACCTTAGTTCGCACACGCCACGGACATTATCCTTTAAATACTACCCCGGCTGATTTCTTAACATGGATTGATAGGAGAAACAGAACGAGTCCTATAACTTACTTTAACCATTATGTTGCAACCCTAAAATTTTTGTCAACAGAGATTGTTAATCCCTAGAAGTACGTTTTAATACAAAATAAATTTGGGGGATTTTCATACCGCCCCCCTGTGTTTATTTTAGGCGTTATGGTCAGTTGCGGTGTACAACAAACCTGATGTTGTAATCGTGTAGGGGTTGAATAAAAGAGAAAAGGGTCTTTGAATTCCTGTGCAAGGTATTCAGAGGCCCTTTTCGTCGTTAAAGCATAGGTATCTAATAACTAGCTTATGTTTGCAAGCAATTTATGCTTTGAGGCGATCATGCTCCAACATTTACTCCCTCCAGCCATTGTAACAATACGCGTTTAGCGACAAGAATTCTTTTTCCCACCCGTACTACATGGAACTGCCCTGAATTGACTAACTCATAGGCCTGTACGCGCCCTATACGAAGAATTTCCTGGATGTCCTTCACGGTTAAAGTGTTTGGGTAATTGTCAAATTCTTTCATGATGTATCCCCTTCTACATAATGTTTTTACTTATTTGTAACTGGCGATTTAAGTTCACCTTAATCAAGAATGTTTAGTATCTTGTACATATTGAAGATAACTCAAAAAAGAGTCTAACTGTTTTAAGATCACTTCATCATTTGTCTCTAAAATCGAATGTAAAATTTTTGTTCTCTGTTCATTTGTATACATTAAGGCAGAAAATTCTTGTGACTTTTTCTTGCTGCTTGTATTGTCATTTTGTATTTTTTTCGATTTTTGCTCCTTATCGGGAGGACTTACTTCCGTATTTTTATTTACCTGTAAAGCTGAGTTCAGTATTGGCGTTGCTTGTTCTAATAATGCAGACGCCGAGGCTTTGCCTTGTTCCTGCAATAGTGCCTTTATTTTTTCCTCTCTTGCGTTTTCTTTGATGCGCTCCTCATCTAATTCCTCTGTAAAGAAATCCTCAGCACTAACATTTAAGTATTCCGCAATTTCTTCCAATCGATCTTTGGGTATCTTTTCATTCGGATTTGTTTCCCAAAGACTGATTGCGGTTGTAGATACTTCTAAATAGTCGGCAAGCTGTTTTTGAGTTATCCCCTTAAGCTTGCGGATTCGACTAAGATTTTTATTCATTGTGTTTTCCTTTCCGTATAATACAATGTACTTTACTTAATGTTAAGTTTAGTCATATAATATCATTGCAAGTTATTTGTTGTCCAGCAGAAAAATATAGGAAGGGGTGCTAATTATATGGCTGGTTCAGTACATAAGGAAGGAAGTACTTGGTATTATATGTTGGAGCTTGGTAAAGATCAGCAAGGCAAACGGAAGAGGAAGAAGAAGAGAGGATTTAAAACAAAAAGGGAAGCACTTAAAGAACTTGCTGAAGCAGAGACTGCTTTAAATAAAGGGGTTTACGTAGAAGATGATCAACTTACTCTTGGTGAATATCTTCAATTCTGGTTAAAGCATTATGCAAAAATTAATACAGCGGAAAGGACATATGAAGGGTATTGTTCCATGATCCATGCACACATTATTCCAGCATTGGGGCATTTTAAGCTTTCAAAACTTACACCTTTTCATTTACAGAGTTATTATGCAGAAAAACTCAAAGACGGACGATATGATGGTAAAGGTGGCTTATCAGCCCGTACAGTTAAACATCATCATCGGTTAATTTCAAAGGCATTAAAGGATGCTGTAAAGTGGCAAAAGATTATACGAAATGTGGCAGAAGTGGTAGATCCCCCTAAGCCCAAAAAAGTTGAAATAAACCCACTTAGTGTAAATGAGATAAAAAGGCTGTTACAAGTTGCGTATCAGTCAACACAATATTATCCTATCATCTTTACAGCTATTCATACGGGAATGAGAAGAGGAGAACTGTTGGGATTATGTTGGAAAGACGTTGATTTAAGCAATGGTATTATCCGTGTTAGACAAACATTACAGATGATTGTAGGAACAGGAATTATATTTAAGGAGCCTAAGAGTGGAAAAGGACGCACTGTTACTATGACAACCGCACTCATTAATATGCTCCAAAATCATAAAATACAGCAAAATAAAAGCAAGCTAGCGTTCGGAGATATATATCAAGATTATGGGTTAGTTTTTACTCAGGGAAACGGTAAGTACATACAGCCGTCAGAATTGACCAAAGCATTTAAGAAGATGGTAAATGAAGCGAGGGTAACAAAAGTTCGATTCCATGATTTGCGTCATACCCATGCAACTTTATTATTACAGCAAAACATACACGCTAAAGTAGTTTCTGAACGATTAGGGCATTCCACTATAGGTATCACTCTTGATACCTACTCTCATGTTCTCCCTAATATGCAAAAAGAGGCTGCTCAAAAATTTGATTTCCTGCTTGATGAAATGAGCAAGAAAGCATAGAGGATGGGCTCCAAAATAAATAAAAACCACAATGGCACCAAAATGGCACCAATTTGAAATTTCATGTGCCTCTGGGTTATAGGTTTTTCCAAGTGTGGAAGTCGAGGGAAGCCTTGTTATATAAGAATTGGCGGGAGTGGGTGCGAATCGAACACACCAGCGACTACACGAGCCGCTCACTCGGTTTTGAAGACCGGGGAGGGCACCAGCACCCCATCCACCCCCATATTGCTATGAAATTCTGTATCGCCATGCCCGAAGCAAATTATACGTCAACAAAACCGTGTTGTGAACCCCTAAAGGTTTCAGAGATCATGCAGCCTCATTTCCCTTTCATTTATAAATGGATTATTCTATGCTAAATAGGAGTGAACGGTCAGCATTTCATTATGCAGCCAGGGAAAGGGATGACATATGATAGACAATAGTGAAGGTTTGCGTCATACAATCGGCATCGCCGGCCACATTGACCATGGAAAAACTTCGTTAACCCGGCAGCTCACAGGGATAGATACGGACCGGTTAAAAGAAGAAAAAGAACGGAGTATCTCCATAGAGCTCGGGTTCGCACCCTTCAAGCTGCCGGACGGTAAAACAATTGGAGTCGTGGATGTTCCGGGCCACGAGCGCTTTATCAGGCAGATGATTGCGGGCGCCGCAGGCATTGATCTCGTTGTCTTAGTGATAGCTGCCGACGAAGGCGTCATGCCGCAAACACAAGAACACACCGATATTCTTGGCTACCTAGGCATCGAACGCGGCATCATCGTGCTCACGAAAGCTGATACCGTGGATGATGAATGGCTTGAGCTCGTCAAGCAAGAGACCGCAGAGTGGGCTTCCGGCACTTTTTTGGCGGGGGCTCCTATGCTGGCTGTCAGCTCAAAAACCGGAGCGGGGATAGGCGAGCTCCGCCTGATGATAGAGCGTGAACTGGAGCGCATACCGCCGCGCAGCAGCCAGGCGCCTTTTCGCATGCCGATCGACCGTTCCTTCCATATAAAAGGGGCGGGTACGGTTGTTACAGGTACGGTATACGAAGGTAAAGCGGTTGAAGGGGATGTGCTGGAACTTCTGCCTGAGGGAATGACTGTGCGAGTCCGGCAACTGCATGAGCACAGCCGGCAGGTAGATGGGGTGTTTGCCGGACAGCGTGCAGCCATTAATATCGCGGGAACTGACACGGCGGCCAGAGGCATGACGCTGGCGTCACCCGGATATTTTAAGGCCACACAGAGAATCGATGTCCTATTATCCTCTCTGCCAAACCAGGAGCTTCCGCTCAAACAACGCAGCCGGGTTCGCCTCCATATTGGTACAGCTGAAGTGATTGGCAAGGTTATTTTCTACGACCGAAATACGATGCAGCATGGTGAGACAGCTGCATGCCAGCTGGAGCTACAGGAGCCCATAGCCGCCAAGAAAGGTGAGCCTTTTATCGTACGCAGGCTTTCACCGGCTGAAACAATTGGCGGGGGGCAGGTGCTTGATCCGTATGCCAGTCGCCACCGTTTCGGACAGGCTACGGCAGACAGGTTAAACAAGCTAGCGCAAGGGGAACCGGCGGAACTGCTTGTACAGGTTCTAGAGCGAGCTTTATATACGGATATACAAGGATTATCCAAACAGCTTGCAGTAAACGAAGAAGAAATGAAGCAACTCGTCCTTAAGATGGCTGAAGAGGGAGAGATTCGTCTTCTAGGGGGGCGGTTGGAACAGTCGGCACACCAGCCATTTGTGGTGCTAGCCCACACGCTGGACATCTGGAAAGAACAGATACAGCATGAGCTTGCCGAGTACCACGCCAAACACCCCATGCGTCCGGGGATGAAGAAAGCTTCTCTGCAGAGTGCTTTGTTTCAGAATCTTCCGGATCGATTGTGGCGCTATATAATAGAAGAAATGGATAGCACAGGTGTGATAAAGGAGTCTCAGGAATGGATTTGCCTCACCGGTTTCTCGCCTTCTTTTCCTGCATCGAGGCGCTCTGCGATTGAGGACGCTCTAAGAGAACTGCGCAATGCTGGGTTGACCCCGCCGGCATGGACCGTGCTTATGGACAAACACAGCATAGCTGAGCATCTCGCGGGAGACTTAAAAGCGCTGCTTCTTAACAGAACAGAGATTTTGCAACTGGAGGACGACCTCTATATCTATAAAGCGGAGTGGGATAAAGGCGTTCAAACGCTCCGCAGCAAAACGGAACAGTCACAAACGATTACACCTGCTGTTGTGCGCGAAATACTCGGCCTCTCCCGCAAATTCATGATTCCGCTTCTAGAGTCGCTTGACAGAAATAAGCTTACAAAGCGTGTAGAGGATGGCCGGGTATGGCTCGATCAGGGAAATCGTAAACCTGAACAGAAAAATTAGGTATTCGCTTGCTTTTTGTTCATGAATACGTTAATATATACAAGGTCTGAGTTGTTTATTCAAAACAACGAAGAAAAACCTTGCGTCCCACGTTATGATTCGATATAATGAGGGACATTGGTCGATGGACGCGATGATGTGGGAGGTTGCTGACACACCCGGCTCCGATGCCATGGCCGGCGTCAGGTTTTTTCCACTGAGAACTGTCCGTTTCTAAAATGGGCGAAAAGGAGGGACTACAATGGCAAAGCAAAAAATTCGTATCCGCTTGAAAGCATACGATCACAGAATTCTTGACCAGTCCGCAGAAAAGATTGTTGATACTGCGAAGCGTTCAGGTGCAGAGGTATCTGGCCCGATTCCGCTTCCTACTGAAAAATCAATCTTCACGATTCTGCGTGCGGTACACAAATACAAAGATTCTCGTGAGCAGTTCGAAATGCGTACACACAAGCGTTTAATCGATATTGTGAATCCAACACCGCAAACTGTTGATTCGCTTATGCGTCTTGACTTACCATCTGGTGTTGACATCGAAATCAAACTGTAAGCTTTGAAACAACTATCGAATTTAAACGAACGTTTAAAATAAACAACAATATTTATTTAGGAGGTGGCTCTCATGACTAAAGGAATCTTAGGTAGAAAAGTTGGGATGACTCAAGTTTTTACCGCTGAAGGCATTGTTGTTCCTGTAACAGTAATCGAAGCAGGTCCTTGCGTAGTTCTTCAAAAGAAAGACGCAACGACTGACGGATATGAAGCAGTTCAAATCGGCTTCGCTGACAAAAAGGAAATTCGTGCTAACAAGCCTGAAAAAGGCCATGCGGCAAAAGCTAAAACAACACCTAAGCGCTTCGTACGTGAACTTCGCAATGTGGATTTATCCCAATACGAAGTCGGTCAAGAGCTGAAAGCTGATGTATTTGCAGAAGGTGACATCATTGATGTAACCGGAACTTCAAAAGGTAAAGGTTTTGCTGGTGCGATCAAACGCCACGGACAAAGCCGCGGACCAATGGCGCACGGTTCACGTTACCATCGCCGTCCTGGTTCAATGGGTTCTATCGCTGCTAACCGCGTTCTTAAAGGTAAAGCATTACCTGGACGTATGGGTGGAGAGAAAGTTACCATTCAGAACCTGCAGGTTGTATCTGTTGATACAGATCGTAATCTTCTACTCGTTAAAGGTGCTATTCCAGGCCCTAAAAATAGTTTCGTAACAATCAAGAGTGCCGTTAAGGGCGGCAAATAATCAGGAAAGGAGGACTCCCAATGCCTAAAGTAACTTTGTTTAATCAAGCAGGCTCACAAGTGGGCGAAATCGAATTAGCGGATTCCGTTTTCGGTATCGAACCTAATGCTTCTGTGCTTGCAGACGCTGTAATCATGCAACAAGCTTCTTTACGCGCTGGTACGCATGCTGTTAAGAATCGTTCAGCAGTTCGCGGTGGCGGCCGTAAACCTTGGAAACAAAAAGGAACAGGACGCGCTCGTCAGGGTAGCATTCGTTCACCACAATGGGTAGGTGGTGGTGTAGTTTTCGGACCGACTCCACGCAGCTATTCTTTCAAATTGCCTAAGAAAGTTCGCCGTCTGGCAATTAAATCCGCTCTTTCTACTAAGGTAAAAAATGATGAAATCGTCGTTCTCGATGCACTGAGCTTGAATGCACCGAAAACAAAAGAAATGGTCAGCGTACTTAGCGGCCTGAATATCGACAGAAAAGTTCTTGTTGTTACTGGTGAATACAACGATGCGGTTGCACGTTCCGCTCGCAATATTCCTGGTGTAAAATTTGTTGCTGCAGATGGAATCAATGTACTTGATGTTCTCCATCATGACAAACTGCTCATTACGCAGGACGCAGTGGCAAAAGTTGAGGAGGTGCTTGCATGATGAAAGATCCTCGTGATGTTATCAAGCGCCCGGTTATTACCGAACGTACTGCTGACATGATGTCCAGCAACAAATACGTATTTGAAGTTGATTTGCGTGCAAACAAAACCGAAATCAAAGATGCGGTTCAACGCATTTTCGATGTGAAGGTTGTCAACGTGAACACAATGCGTGTTAAAGGTAAACCGAAGCGCGTAGGCAAATATTCTGGATACCGTTCTGACTGGAAGAAAGCAATTGTTCAATTAAGCGAAGATAGTAAAGCTCTTGAATTCTTTGAAGGTGTTTAATCAACGACAGAGCGAAGGAGGGAAATTAAATGGCAATTAAAAAGTATAAACCGACTTCTCCTGGTCGCCGTCAAATGACTGTGTCTACTTTTGAAGAGATCACAACTTCAACTCCTGAGAAATCATTGCTTGCTCCGAAGTCTAAGACAGCAGGCCGTAACAATCAGGGTAAAATCACAGTTCGTCATCACGGTGGCGGTCACAAACAGAAGTACCGTGTTATTGACTTCAAACGTACAAAAGATGGTATTCCAGGCAAAGTTGCTACAATCGAATACGATCCGAACCGTTCCGCTAACATCGCACTCATTAACTATGCAGACGGTGAAAAGCGGTACATCCTGGCTCCTAACGGCTTAACAGTAGGTACTGTTATTATGTCCGGACCGGATGCAGACATCAAAGTAGGTAACGCACTTCCACTGGAAAACATTCCGGTTGGTACGGTTATCCACAACATCGAATTAAAACCTGGCAAAGGCGGACAGCTTGTTCGTTCTGCAGGTGCAGAAGCTCAACTTCTTGGTAAAGACGGCGACTTCGCAATCGTGCGTCTTGCTTCTGGCGAAACCCGCATGATTCACAAAGAATGCCGTGCAACAATCGGCCAGGTTGGAAACCTTGATCATGAGCTTATCACGATCGGTAAAGCAGGCCGTACCCGCTGGTTAGGCGTTCGCCCAACAGTCCGCGGATCTGTTATGAACCCGAACGATCACCCACACGGTGGTGGTGAAGGCCGCGCTCCAATCGGTCGCAGTGGCCCAATGACTCCTTGGGGTAAACCAACTCTTGGTGCGAAAACACGCAAGAAGAGGAAACATTCCAGCAAGTACATCGTTCGCAGCCGTAAAAAATAATGAACACAAGGTGCGGTCGATAGAAACCGCACTTCTATCACGAAGGGAGGTTCGTACATGGGACGCAGCTTAAAAAAGGGACCTTTTGTTGACGACCATTTAATGAAAAAGGTCGAAGATCAGAACGCGAAAGGTGACAAGCGTGTTATCAAAACTTGGTCACGCCGCTCTACAATCTTCCCAGATTTCATCGGACACACATTTGCAGTGTATGATGGCCGCAAACACGTGCCTGTATACGTAACGGAAGACATGGTTGGCCACAAACTCGGTGAATTCGCACCGACTCGTACGTTCAAAGGCCACGTAGATTCCGATAAGAAAACAAAACGCTAAGTTATTTCATTGAACGCCAGAGAGGGGGTACCCAAATGGAAGCAAAAGCTATTGCTCGTTATATCCGCATTGCTCCTCGTAAAGTTCGACTCGTTGTCGATCTGATCCGCGGAAAGCAAGTTGGTGAAGCTATCGCTATCCTTAAGCACACACCAAAAGCAGCTTCTCCGGTTATCGAGAAAGTTTTGATGTCTGCTGTAGCAAACGCTGAGCATAACTTAAATTTAGATTCTAATGACCTCGTAATCAGCAAAGTTTTCGTTGATGAAGGTCCAACACTGAAACGTTTCCGTCCTCGTGCAATGGGTCGTGCGAGTCGGATTAATAAACGTACCAGCCATATTACATTAGTTGTATCTGAAAAATAAGGAGGGATAGCGCGTGGGTCAAAAAGTTAGCCCGGTAGGACTTCGGGTTGGCATTATCCGTGACTGGGAATCCAAGTGGTTCGCAGATAAAGATTATGCTACACTCTTACATGAAGATCTGAAGGTTCGCCAATATGTGAAAGACCAATTGAAAGACGCCTCTGTTTCTACTGTAGAAATTGAGCGCGCAGCCAACCGCTTAAACATAACTGTCCATACTGCTAAACCAGGCATGGTAATCGGTAAGGGTGGTTCAGAAGTTGAAAAACTTCGCAAAGCATTATCTAGCCTGACTGGCAAACGAGTACACATCAATATCAATGAAATTAAAAACCCTGATATGGATGCTACACTTGTTGCACAAAGCATTGCTCGCCAGTTAGAAAATCGTATTTCTTTCCGCCGTGCGCAGAAACAATCTCTGCAGCGCACTATGCGCGCAGGTGCTAAAGGTATCAAAACTATGGTAAGCGGACGTCTTGGCGGTGCTGATATCGCTCGTTCCGAAGGCTATAGCGAAGGTACAGTTCCTCTTCACACACTTCGTGCCGATATTGATTATGGTACAGCTGAAGCTGATACTACGTACGGAAAAATCGGTGTTAAAGTGTGGATTTATCGCGGAGAAGTTCTTCCTCAAGCGAAGAAGAGAAACACTGAGGAAGGAGGCCAATAATTATGTTGATCCCTAAACGTGTTAAACACCGTAAGCAGCATCGCGGAAAAATGAGAGGTCAAACTAAAGGCGGCGCAACCGTAAACTTTGGTGAATATGGCCTTCAAGCTCTGGAAGCTTCTTGGGTTACAAACCGTCAAATTGAAGCTGCCCGTATTGCAATGACTCGTTACATGAAACGTGGCGGTAAAGTATGGATTAAAATTTTCCCTGACAAACCGGTTACACAAAAACCTCTAGAAGTGCGGATGGGTTCCGGTAAAGGTTCCGTAGAACACTGGGTAGCAATCGTTAAGCCAGGCAAGATTATGTTTGAAATTGCGGGTGTTCCAGAAGAAGTAGCTCGTGAAGCAATGCGTCTCGCTATGCATAAGCTCCCAATCAAATGTAAATTTGTGAAACGGGAAGAATTGGGTGGTGACGTAAATGAAGGCTAATGAAATTCGCGACTTAACCACTGCCGAAATCGAACAAAAAGTTACTTCTTTGAAAGAAGAGCTTTTTAACCTCCGTTTTCAATTAGCAACAGGTCAACTGGATAGCCCTGCACGTATTCGTCAGGTACGTAAGGATATCGCAAAAGCCAAAACCGTTCTTCGTGAGCGCGAATTAGGAATAGCTAATAGTTAAGAGAGGAGGTCGCAAACATGGCAGCAGAACGCAACAACCGTAAAGTAGTTCTCGGTCGAGTTGTATCCGATAAAATGGATAAAACAATCGTTGTTCTTGTTGAGACGTACAAAAATCACCCGTTGTATGGCAAGCGAGTGAAGTACTCCAAAAAGTTCAAAGCTCATGATGAGCAAAACGTTGCAAAAATCGGCGATCTAGTAAAAATTATGGAAACCCGTCCGCTTTCTAAAGATAAGCGTTTCAGACTGGTTGAAGTAGTAGAGAAAGCCGTAATCATCTAATAAATTATAGATTCGTTCAGTTACATCTGAAGGGAGGGACTCTCCGTGATTCAAACGCAAACACGTTTACGCGTAGCAGATAATTCTGGTGCAAAAGAATTAATGTGCATTAAAGTGCTCGGCGGTTCTGGTCGTAAGTTCGCTAATATTGGTGATGTTATCGTTTGTTCGGTAAAACAAGCTACACCAGGTGGCGTTGTCAAGAAAGGCGATGTAGTAAAAGCTGTTATCGTTCGTTCTAAAAGCGGCTCCCGCCGTAAAGACGGTTCTTACATCCGTTTCGATGAAAACGCAGCGGTAATTGTCCGAGATGACAAGAGCCCGCGTGGAACTCGTATCTTCGGGCCTGTTGCTCGGGAACTTCGCGATAAAGACTTCATGAAAATCGTTTCCCTGGCTCCTGAAGTACTGTAATTCCCTAATATAAAGATTATGTTCGACAAGGAGGTGCCGTCATGTCCGAACGTCAAAAATTGCACGTGAAAACCGGTGATGACGTAGTCGTTATCAGCGGAAAAGATAAAGGTAAAAAAGGACGTATTCTTGCTGCTTACCCAAAAACTGGCCGAGTGCTGGTTGAAGGTGTGAATATGGTAAAGAAACATACTCGTCCGAACGCCGCTAATCCACAAGGCGGAATCGTTACGCAGGAAGGTGCAATTCACTCTTCCAACGTAATGATCGTGGATCCGAAAACAGGCGAACCAACTCGTATTGGTCATAAAATTGTGGACGGAAAGAAAGTACGCATTGCAAAAAAATCTGGCGAAGCACTTGATAAGTAGTCAGGTCGAAAGGAGGTCACTTAGAGATGGCTGCAAGAATGCAAGAAGTATATAACGAGAAAATCGTTCCTGCTTTAATGTCTAAGTTCAACTATAAATCTGTTATGCAGGCTCCGAAAATCGACAAAATTGTTATCAACGTTGGTTTAGGTGAAGCTGTATCCAATCCGAAAGTTCTTGACGGCGCAGTTCGAGATATCGAGCTTATCGCAGGTCAAAAACCGGTTGTAACGCGCGCTAAGAAATCAATCGCAGGCTTCCGCCTTCGTGAAGGCATGCCGATCGGCGTGAAGGTTACGCTTCGCGGTGAGCGCATGTATCATTTCTTAGACAAATTATTTAATATCTCTCTTCCTCGTGTACGTGACTTCCGCGGTATCTCCAACAAAGCGTTTGATGGACGCGGAAACTACACACTTGGTCTGAAAGAACAATTGATTTTCCCTGAAATTGAGTATGATAAAGTTGACGCAATCCGCGGTATGGATATCGTTATTGTTACTACGGCTAATACGGACGAAGAAGCCCGCGAACTGTTAACACAACTGGGCGCGCCCTTCACTAAATAGTTTCGGAATTTGAATCGATAAGGAGGGAAACACGTGGCTAAAAAATCTATGGTTGTAAAAGCGAACCGTAAGCCGAAGTTTAAAGTACAAGAGTACACACGCTGCGAACGTTGTGGCCGTCCACACTCTGTATATCGTAAATTTAAACTTTGCCGAATTTGCATTCGCGAACTGGCCTATGCAGGCCAACTGCCTGGAGTGAAAAAAGCAAGCTGGTAAACCCCTGTAAACGGGAAGGAGGTTAAACATATGGTGATGACAGATCCAATTGCAGATATGCTTACACGCATTCGCAACGCTAACACGGTTCGTCACGAGAAGTTAGAAGTTCCGGCTTCTACAATTAAGCGTGACATCGCAAATCTTCTGAAAGAAGAAGGCTTTGTCCGTGACGTTGAGTATGTTGAGGATAATAAACAAGGTATTCTCCGTATTTTCCTTAAATACGGTATGGATAACGAACGAGTAATCAACGGATTAAAACGCATTAGCAAACCTGGTTTGCGCGTATATGCGAAGAAAGATGAGGTTCCTAGAGTTCTGGGCGGATTAGGAATTGCAATCATCTCTACTTCTAATGGCGTTCTGAGCGACAAGCAAGCACGCCAACAGCAAGTAGGCGGCGAAGTTTTAGCTTACGTTTGGTAATCAATTTAAAAAGGGACGGAGGTGCAAAAAATGTCTCGTATCGGTAAAAAACCAATTGCTATTCCAGCAGGAGTAGAAGTAAAACTGGATGGCACTGTTATTTCGGTTAAAGGACCTAAAGGATCGTTAACCCGCACGCTTCACAACGAAGTACACGTAGCGGTAGAAGACAACGAAGTCGTTGTTTCCCGTCCTTCTGATAGTAAATTACACCGCGCTCTGCATGGTACAACTCGCAGCGTAATTGCGAACATGGTAGAAGGCGTAACAAACGGTTTCTCGAAAACACTCGAACTTGTAGGTGTAGGTTACCGTGCAGCTAAAGCAGGAAGCAACCTTACTTTAAATGTAGGTTACTCTCACCCTGTTGAAATCACTCCGGAAGATGGCATTGAGTTTGAAGTTCCGGCTCAAACACAAATCGTTGTCAGAGGTATCGACAAAGAGCGCGTAGGCCAAATTGCTTCTGAAATTCGTGCAGTGCGCAGCCCTGAGCCATACAAAGGCAAAGGTATTCGCTACCAAGGCGAACATGTACGTCGTAAAGAAGGTAAAACTGGTAAGAAGTAATCGCGTAAAGGTGTAACGAAAGGAGTGAATTAGACGTGATCTCTAAACAGGATAAAAACAAATCAAGGAAGAAAAGACATTTAAGAGTGCGAAAGAAAATTAACGGTACGGCTCAAGCGCCACGTTTAAATGTATACCGTTCTTCAAAACACATCTATGCTCAACTGGTTGATGATGTGGCAGGCGTGACCATCGCTTCTGCTTCCACTGTTGATCCAGAGCTTAAAGAACAGGTAAAACATGGCGGAAACCAGGATGCCGCTGCTAAAGTTGGTACCCTGATTGCTAAACGCAGCCTTGAAAAAGGCATTACTGAAGTTGTATTTGACCGTGGAGGCTACCTCTATCACGGACGTGTTAAAACACTCGCAGACGCAGCTCGTGAAGCTGGCCTGCAATTCTAATAAAATTAAGAACGTAAATCCTTATACAAGGAGGGAATCCAATGCGTATCGACGCTAGCAACCTCGAGCTCGAAGAGAAAGTCGTTGCCATCAACCGTGTTGCTAAAGTTGTTAAAGGTGGACGCCGTTTCGCTTTCAGCGCGTTAGTAGTAGTAGGCGACCGCAATGGCCATGTAGGCTCTGGAATGGGTAAAGCCCAAGAGGTTCCGGATGCAATCCGCAAGGCTATTGAGGATGCCAAGAAAAATCTAATTAAAGTTCCCCTTGTAGGAACTACTCTTCCTCATCAGGTGAACGGACGCTTTGGCGCAGGTAAAGTCTTCATGAAGCCTGCTTCTGCTGGTACAGGTGTTATTGCCGGCGGCCCTGTACGTGCTGTTCTTGAACTTGCAGGTGTAGGTGACGTATTAAGCAAGTCTTTAGGCTCTAACAACCCTATCAACATGGTTAATGCTACATTAGAAGGTCTCGGCCGTCTCAAGACTGCTGAACAAGTTGCGAAACTGCGTGGTAAAACTGCAGAAGAGCTGTTAGGTTAGGAGGGAATGAATCGTGGCTAAACTACAAATCACCCTCAAGAAGAGCTTGATTGGTCGTACGGAAGTACAAAAAGCTACTATTAAGGCCCTGGGCCTCCGTAAAATTCACCAATCTGTTGAACAACAGGACAATGCTGCTATTCGCGGCATGGTGAACAAAGTAGCTCATATGGTAGAAGTTAAAGAGATCGCTGAGTAATAGATAATTCGCTACAAAGAGGAGGTGCAACGATGAAATTACACGAAATTCAACCAGCCGAAGGCTCACGTCACACCCGCAAACGCGTAGGACGCGGCATTGGTTCCGGCAACGGCAAAACTGCCGGTCGCGGCCATAAAGGACAAAATGCCCGTTCAGGCGGCGGTGTACGTCCTGGCTTTGAAGGTGGTCAAAACCCGCTGTATCGTCGTTTGCCAAAACGCGGCTTTACAAATCCTACTCGCAAGGAATATGCGATTGTAGGCCTTGATCGCCTAAACGAATTCGAAGCTGATACAGTTGTAACACCTGAATTGCTTCTTGCAACTGGCGTTATTAAAAATGTACGCGATGGCGTAAAGATCTTAGGAAATGGAGAAGTAAACGTTAAGTTAACGGTTCAAGCCCAGAAGTTTTCTCAATCAGCTGTTGAGAAAATCGAAGCTGCAGGCGGAAAAACCGAGGTGATTTGATGTTTAGCTCCATCGCCAATGTTTTTAAGATTGCCGACTTGCGTCGAAAGGTTATTTTTACCCTTTTGATGCTTGTCGTCTTTCGAATTGGAAGTTTCATACCAGTACCGGGTATTAACGTATCCGTACTGCAGAATCTTTCCAAGTCCAATAATTTGTTCGGGTTTATCAATACATTTTCGGGCGGTGCTTTGCAGCACTTCTCTATTCTGTCTATGGGGATTATGCCTTACATCACCGCCTCGATTATTATGCAGCTCTTATCCATGGATGTTGTTCCGAAATTCACCCAGTGGGCTAAAGAGGGCGATATCGGCCGCCGGAAAATTGCCCAGTATACTCGTTACGGAACGATTATACTTGGCTTGATTCAGGCAGTAGGTTTGTCAATAGGATTTAACCGGACCCTCAATGGTTTGGTTATTAATCCAAGTTTTACGACCTATGCGATGATTGCTATCGTTCTGACCGCAGGAACGGCTTTCCTGATGTGGCTTGGTGAGCAGATTACCGAGAAGGGCGTCGGGAACGGAATTTCAATTATTATCTTTGCGGGTATCGTAGCTGCAATCCCGAATGGAGTCCGAAACATTTACGCAACAGAGTTTACAGGCCAATCAGATGTGTTTATGGGCATTGTAAAAATGCTCGGCCTTCTCATTGCCGTGATTCTCATCGTAATTGCCGTCATTTATGTCCAGCAGGGCATTCGTAAAGTGCCGGTTCAATACGCTAAAAGGGTAGTCGGCAGAAAAATGTATGGTGGCCAATCCACGCATATTCCTTTGAAAGTGAATACGGCTGGAGTAATTCCCGTCATCTTTGCCATGTCCTTGATTGTATTCCCGCCTACTATCGCTCAGTTCTGGAGCACCAATCCGGTTGCAATTTGGATTCAGAAAATCTTTGATTACCGATCGCCGACTGGGATGGTATTGTATGTCATACTGATTATCGCATTCTCGTACTTCTATACATTCGTACAGATGAATCCGGAGCAGATGTCAGACAATATGAAAAAGAACGGTGGATACATTCCTGGTATACGTCCGGGCAAAGAAACAGCTCAGTATATTATCAGAACCTTAAATCGGATTACTTTAGCAGGTTCAATTTTCTTGGCCGCTGTATCTGTACTTCCAATGATTTTTACAGCTGCAGGTCAGCTTCCACAATCGATTCAAATCGGCGGCACCTCGCTGCTCATTGTTATCGGTGTTGCGTTGGATACCATGAAGCAAATTGAAAGCCAGTTAGTAAAACGACATTACAAAGGTTTTATTAAGTAATACTCAGCTGTTCATTTGATCGACGTATGGAGGGGTAGAGATGAATATTATCTTAATGGGATTGCCGGGAGCTGGAAAAGGAACACAAGGAGAGCGAATCGTTGAGGAATTCATGATTCCGCACATTTCGACAGGGGATATGTTCCGCGCAGCCATCCGGGAAGAAACCGCGATGGGATTACAAGCTAAATCCTATATGGATGAAGGAAAACTTGTTCCGGATGAAGTTGTAATCGGAATTGTAAAGGAACGCCTGGCGAAGCCTGACTGTGAGAAGGGATTTATGTTGGATGGATTCCCACGTACCCTGCCCCAGGCTGAAGCACTAGATGCTACGTTGAAGGATCTGGGCCGAACAATTGACCATGTTATCAATATCGATGTTGATCGCAGCATTCTGCTGGATCGCTTGACAGGCAGACGCATCTGTAAAAGCTGCGGCTCAACCTATCATGTTGTGTTTAATCCGCCCGCGCAGGAAGGCGTTTGTGATAAATGCGGGGGAGAACTGTACCAGCGGAGCGATGATAATGAGGAAACCGTTGCGACTCGTCTCGATGTAAACATCGAACAATCTGCGCCGCTTTTAAAATACTACGATGAAAAAGGTTTGCTCCGTAACATTAACGGACAACAGGATATAAACTTAGTATTTGAAGATATTGCAAAGTTGTTAAGAGGTCAATCTTAATGATCATTTGCAAATCCAAAGCTGAGATTGACATCATGCGAGAGGCCGGGCGAATTGTTGCTTTGACCCATAAGGAGCTTAAAAAAGCGCTCCGTGCAGGTGTTACTACAAAAGAATTGGATGGGATCGCAGATCGCTTCATACGAAAGCATGGAGCTAAACCTTCTTTCAAAGGTTACGGAGGCTTTACAGGTAGTATTTGTACCTCAGTCAACGAAGAACTCGTTCACGGCATTCCAGGTAACCGCAAATTAAAAGACGGAGATATTATCAGCCTCGATATTGGGGCTGAGGTAGATGGGTATCACGGAGATTCAGCCTGGACCTATGGCATCGGGAAGATTGCACCGGACAATCAGCGGCTGCTGAATGTCACGGAACAATCTCTTTACGAGGGGCTCAGGATGGCGGAACCGGATGCACGGCTTACCGATATCTCACATGCTATTCAGGTTCATGTCGAAAATGCGGGGTTTTCTATTGTTAGAGAGTATGTGGGGCATGGAATTGGTCGAAACTTACATGAGGACCCACAAATTCCAAACTTTGGACCTCCAGGCCGTGGGCCGCGGCTAAAACCGGGAATGGTTTTTGCGATTGAACCGATGGTGAATGCGGGAAGCCGCCACGTCAGAACACTGGAAGACCGTTGGACGGTTGTAACAGTAGACGGTTCGATGTGCGCTCACTTTGAACATACGATTGTTGTTACTGAGAACGGCTACGATATACTCACCAAAGTGTAGCACCGGCTCTTTTCATTTGATAGGGCTTTGTGTTATGATAGCGGGTGGGACTCACGTTCGACCAGCTATTTTTAAAAAAAGCTGAAGTGCTGGAGAAAGGAGAATAACCTTCATGGCTAAAGAAGATGTAATCGAAGTTGAAGGTACCGTTATTGAACCTCTACCGAACGCGATGTTCCGTGTAGAGCTGGAGAACGGGCATAAAGTACTCGCACATGTTTCTGGAAAGATTCGTATGCACTTTATTCGAATTCTGCCAGGGGACAAAGTAACTGTCGAATTATCGCCTTACGATTTGACCCGCGGGCGAATCACATATCGCTATAAATAGAGTTAGAAAACAAGAAGTTAGAGGTGCAGCGAACCTCCAACCTCTAATATTTTCTATTCTCTAGAAGATGACAGGAGGTTATCCAAATGAAAGTAAGACCATCTGTGAAGGCTATTTGCGAGAAATGTAAAATCATTCGCCGCAAAGGCAAGATCATGGTAATCTGTGAAAACCCGAAACATAAACAAAGACAAGGCTAATTTATAAGGAGGTGCACGAAATATGGCACGTATTGCGGGAGTCGACTTACCTCGTGATAAACGCGTAGTTGTCGCGTTAACGTATATTTTTGGCATTGGACGTTCCACTGCTAATAAAATTCTGAGTGAGACTGGTATCGATGAGAATACTCGTGTTCGCGATCTGACCGAAGATGAAGCAGCTAAGCTTCGCGAGTACATCGACAAAACTATCAAGGTTGAAGGGGATCTTCGCCGTGAAGTATCTCTTAACATTAAACGCCTGATTGAAATCGGCTCTTTCCGTGGCGTTCGTCACCGTCGTGGGCTTCCGGTTCGCGGACAGCGCACAAAAACAAATGCTCGTACACGCAAAGGTCCACGTCGTACCGTTGCTAATAAGAAGAAGTAAAGGGGGTAAATGAAGTTGGCGAAAAGAAAAGTAGCTGCGACTCGTACTCGTCGCCGTGACCGTAAAAACGTTGAAACTGGTATCGCGCATATTCGCTCTACGTTTAATAACACCATCGTTACTATAACGGATCCCCATGGAAATACAATTTCTTGGGCAAGTGCTGGTGGGCTTGGATTTAGAGGTTCTCGTAAGAGCACTCCGTTTGCTGCTCAAATGGCTGCTGAACAAGCTGCTAAAGCATCAATGGAACATGGTATGAAATCTGTTGAAGTTCTGGTTAAAGGACCAGGATCCGGCCGTGAAGCCGCTATCCGTTCTCTCCAGGCCACTGGATTAGAAGTTAACATGATCAAAGATGTAACTCCTATTCCTCACAATGGATGCCGTCCTCCAAAACGTCGTCGTGTATAATTTAGTGTAAATTTGCATAAACTAGCAGTTTAAGAAGTTATACACATGGCAATACTAAGGTACTGACACGCTTTACGTGCGGTCATTAAGGGAACAGATAGATGCAGCTTTCGGGTTGAAGGTTGCTAGACGGGACCCCGGGGCTTACGTATGCCTTAAGTATCAGTGGTAACCGCCTATGGGGAATTCCGGTCGTGGACCCTATGACCCGTCCGGAATTTTCGACGTTTTGAAGGAGGGTTTGATTGATGATCGAAATAGAAAAGCCAAAGATCGAAGTGGTAGAAGTTAACGAAGACTCTACTTATGGTAAATTTGTGGTTGAACCTCTGGAAAGAGGATACGGTACGACTCTGGGCAACTCCTTGCGTCGAATCCTCCTCTCTTCACTTCCGGGTGCAGCTGTTACCAGCGTCCAAATCGATGGTGTTCTTCATGAGTTCTCCACGGTCGAAGGCGTTGTAGAAGATACTACCCAGATCATCTTAAATTTAAAAACTCTTTCTCTCAAAATCCATTCGGACGAAGAGAAAGTGCTTGAAATCGATGCAGAGGGTGGCGGACCTGTTACAGCTGCTGACATCCGTGCGGATAGCGATGTGGAGATTCTTAATCCGGAGTTACACATTGCTACGTTAGAGGACGATGCACGCCTTCACATCCGCATGTCTGCGAATCGAGGAAGAGGCTATGTTTCAGCTGATGCGAACAAGACGGGTGATTTGCCTATCGGCGTTATCCCGATTGATTCGATTTACACACCGATTAGCCGTGTAAACTATCAGGTAGAGAATACGCGTGTGGGACAGGTTACAAACTATGACAAGCTGACGCTGGAAGTTTGGACGGATGGAAGCATTCGCCCTGAGGAAGCGGTAAGCCTTGGCGCCAAAATTATGACCGAACATCTTAATTTATTTGTTGGTCTTACCGATGAAGCCAAGGAAGCAGAAATCATGGTGGAGAAGGAAGAAGATAAGAAAGAAAAAGTGCTTGAGATGACCATCGAAGAACTTGATCTTTCCGTTCGTTCTTACAACTGCCTGAAGCGTGCCGGTATCAATACGGTGCAGGAACTCACGCAAAAAACAGAAGAAGATATGATGAAGGTGCGCAATCTTGGCCGCAAGTCTCTTGAAGAAGTTCAGGAGAAGCTGGAAGAACTTGGCCTTGGTCTGCGTAAAGACGATTAGTATACAGAAACGTTACAACTTAAGGGTCTAAAGGAGGGAAATTCAAATGGCACAATCTAAATTAGGCCGTAATACAAGTGCTCGTAAGGCGCTGTTCCGCGATCTGGTTACAGACCTTATTATCAATGAGCGCATTGAAACGACTGAATCTAAAGCAAAAGAACTTCGTTCAATTGCTGAAAAGATGATTACTTTGGCTAAACGCGGTGACCTGCACGCTCGTCGTCAAGTAGCCGCTTTTGTGCGTAAAGAAGTAGCTGATAAGGAAACGAATCAGGATGCAATTCAAAAATTATTTGATACGCTTGCACCTCGCTTCTCTGAGCGTCAAGGCGGATACACGCGCATCTTGAAAATTGGGCCTCGTCGCGGCGACGGCGCTCCAATGGTATACATTGAGTTAGTTTAATTGCATGCATTGACGCAAGAAAGGGTGAGGGAATCACCCTTTTTTTGTGTATAAAAAGGTTTGTGAGATAGGTTGTGATCGTATGAGCGGTGCAAAAAGTATAGTAAGCATGAATAATGCCGCATTCGGCTATGACCCTGCCCATCCGGAGAACCTGGCTGTAAAGGGAGTTTCGCTTCACGTTGAACGAGGGGAATTTCTTTCAATAATCGGCCATAACGGCTCAGGGAAATCTACACTTGCTAAAATGCTGAATGGCCTGCTGCTGCCTGTTTCCGGAACTGTAGAAGTAAATGGCTATCAGACAACGGATGAATCACACATCTGGAATATACGTGAAAAAGTTGGCATGGTTTTTCAAAATCCCGACAATCAGTTTGTTGCGCCAACAGTCGAAGATGATATTGCGTTTGGCCTGGAGAATAGGGGTGTTCCACAGGATGAAATGGAAGGGCGTATCCTGGATGCTTTGGAAAAAGTAGATATGACGGATTTTCGTTTTCATGAACCGAACAAGCTGTCTGGCGGCCAGAAGCAGCGCGTGGCTATCGCCGGCATGTTGGCCATTGAACCGGACATTCTTGTGTTGGATGAAGCCACCGCCATGCTCGATCCACGCGGCCGCGCTGAGGTGTTGGAGGTAGTCAGGAAAATGAACCAGATCCTTGGTATGACGGTCATACAGATCACACACTACTTAGAAGAGACGTTAAACAGCGATCGTATTGTCGTAATGGATCAGGGGCAGATTGTGGGAGAGGGAACGCCAGAGGTCCTCTATCAGCAGGTTGATTGGCTTCGTAAGCTTGGCCTTGATGTTCCTTTTGCATGCGATCTGAAGTTTCGCCTGGGGGCAATCGGAATTCGACTGCCAGGCTATGAGACTACTTCAGAAGGGGTGCTGCAAGCGATATGGACATCCAGCTTAATCAAGTAGGCTATACATATGGAAAAGGCACTCCGTTTGAACACCGGGCTTTAAAAAATGTTTCGCTTCACATTCCTTATGGCAGCTATATTGCCATTATTGGCCATACAGGCTCCGGCAAGTCAACTCTTATTCAGCTGCTTAATGGCCTGCTGCAGCCGACAGAGGGTACGCTTCAGGTGGGGGATTTTAAGCTGCCTGTCAAAAGGCAGAAAGGACTTCAGCGGCTGCGCCAGCAGGTGGGCCTTGCTTTTCAGTATCCAGAGTACCAGCTGTTTGAGGAGTCGGTCGCAAAAGATGTAGCTTTTGGCTTGAAGAACATGAATGTCCCTCAGGAACTTATTTCTGCACGGGTGAGAGAGGCGCTGGGGCTGGTTGGGCTAGACGTGGCAGAATACGCTGATAAGTCTCCTTTTGCCTTAAGCGGCGGCCAGATGAGGCGTGTTGCGCTGGCGGGGGTGCTTGTGATGAATCCAAAAATTCTCGTTTTGGATGAACCCACCGCTGGACTTGATCCGTCCGGACATCACGAGATTCTGGAAATGGTCACCAGGATTCACCGAGAAGAAAAGCGCACAACGATCCTTGTTACGCATAGTATGGAAGATGCAGCACACTACGCCGACTACCTGTATGTGATGAATGAAGGAACCGTGTGGATGGAAGGAACACCGGGGGAAGTATTCAAAGACCCGGTACGAATTCAGCAAGCGGGGCTTGAACTGCCGGAAATCACCCGGTTTATTATGCGGTTTAATGAAATGCAGGCGGCTGTACGGCCGGATTTGTCCCCTATTCCTCATGATATTTTTGACACGGCCGTGCTGGTGGACGAGCTTTCACGCCGCATGAGGAAAGGAGGAGAGGGGAGATGAGTTTACTCGGGAATATCCCAATAGGCCAGTATATTGCAGGCCATTCTCCGATACACCGGTTGGACCCCAGGGCTAAGCTTGTATTTGCCTTTGTCTTTATTATCCTTATTTTTTTAGCTGGTTCACTGCTCTCTTTCCTAATTGTGACCGCTGTCTGCCTGATTGGGATTCTTCTTTCACGCCTTTCGATTATGTATGTGTTAAAAGGGCTCAAACCTGCTTTATGGTTTATCGTGCTTACCATTCTGGTTCAGGTTCTGACTAATCAGCAGGGCCCTCTATTATTTTCGTGGCGTTTTATCGAGATCCACATGCAGGGTGTGCAAGAAGCCTCTGTTGTTTCTGCGCGTATTATACTCCTAATGGTGATTGCATCGATTCTAACGCTGACCACATCACCTATCCAGTTGACGGACGGCCTGGAAAGTCTTTTCTCCCCATTGAATCGCTTTGGTTTCCCCGCACATGAACTGGCATTGATGATGTCAATTTCACTGCGGTTTATCCCGACGCTGCTGGAGGAAACAGAAAAGATCGCGAAGGCGCAAATATCGCGTGGCGCCTCTTTTTCAAGCGGTTCTATTGGCAAGCGAGTGATGGGCATTGTGCCGCTCATTGTTCCTTTGTTTGTGCAGTCTTTCCGCCGGGCAGAGGATTTGGCCCTTGCAATGGAGGCCAGAGGCTACCGCGGGGGAGAAGGACGGACCAAATATCGCAAGCTTGTGTGGAAGACCAGCGATACAGGGTTGATCCTGATTCTCATTATCCTGAGCGGCATTCTGATGTATCTTCGAATCGCTGTTTAAATAAAGAACAACAAGGAAAGGCTGCAGATCGTATGCAATGGCGAAAAATTAAACTCACATTTAGCTATCAGGGTACCGCTTACTATGGACTGCAGCGCCAGAAGAATGGTCCCAGTATTCAGGAGGAAATTGAAAAGGTTCTGGCCAGGATTCTCGGTCATGAGGCTGTACTTGTAGCTTCGGGCAGAACGGACTCAGGTGTCCATGCCCGGATGCAGGTAGCGCACTTTTGTACGTCTCACAGCATTCCCGCTGATCGTCTCCCGCTTGCGATCAATACCTTTTTGCCAGATGATATTGTCATCCTGGAGGCTCTGGATGTACCCCAGTCTTTTCATGCTCGTTATCATGTCATTGAGAAAACGTATCGCTACCGGGTGCTGAACCAGAGAGTAGCGGATCCGTTTCTCAGGGACTGGGCCTGCCATGTGAGAAGTCCGCTTGATCTAGAGAAAATGCGAATGGCTGCCTCTTATTTGACAGGTACCCATGATTTTACTTCTTTTAGCTCAATCCGCACCAGAACGGGCGATCGCGTGCGCACAGTTTATGAGATACGAATCGAGGAGACGCTGCGCGACACTGCATTGCCGGCTCAGGGGCGGGATATCTGGCTGGCCTACCGCGGCAGCGGCTTCCTGTATAACATGGTCCGCATGATGACAGGTGCCCTTCTCGAGGTGGGGAAAGGGCGAATGCAGGTAGACAATGTTAAACGAATGCTGGATGCTAAAGACGCCTTAATTAAGAAGGTAAATGCGCCTGCGCACGGACTCTATTTATGGGACATTCAATACGCGGAACCAGACGATATACGCATAAAGGAAAAAGAAAAGCGCCGCCTGTGAGAGGTTGTGTCAACGTGACCTGGTGTGTGATTTTTTTCTTGACTCTGTATGGCCTGTATAGTAATATATTCTTTGGTATTTTAAATACCCACTAGCCCCGAAACTTGTGGTTTTTAAAATATATGGTTTATCGGAACGAAGTTGAATTTTAATTGGAAATTGTATTCACCTTAGGAGGGAAAGTAATGCGCACGACATACATCGCTAAGCCAAACGAAGTAGAGCGTAAATGGTATGTAGTTGATGCTGAAGGTCAAACTGTTGGCCGTCTTGCCAGTGAAGTTGCTTCAATTCTTCGCGGTAAGTTAAAGCCTGAATATACACCGCACGTTGATACTGGAGATTTTGTAGTTATTATTAATGCTGACAAAGTAGTTTTCACTGGTAAAAAATTGTCTGACAAGAAATACTACCGTCATTCCGGTTACCAGGGTGGTCTTCGCGTAACGACTGCAGGCCAGATGCTTGCAACAAAACCTGAACGCGTTCTGGAGCTGGCTATTAAGGGCATGCTTCCAAAAAACCGTCTCGGTCGTAAATTAGCAACAAAGTTAAACGTATACGCTGGAACTGAACATCCGCACCAAGCGCAGCAACCTGAAAAATGGGAACTTCGCGGGTAATAAAAGGAGGATATATTCGTGGCACAAGTACAATACTACGGAACAGGTCGTCGTAAGAATTCTATTGCTCGCGTACGTCTCGTACCAGGCGATGGCCAAATTCTTATTAACAAACGTCCAATGGACGAATACTTTGGTCTAGAAACTCTTAAGCTTATCGTAAAACAGCCGCTCGTTCTTACTGAACTCGAAGGCAAATACGATGTGCATGTTAACGTAAATGGCGGAGGTACTACAGGTCAAGCCGGTGCAATCCGTCATGGTGTAGCTCGCGCTCTTCTTGAAGCTGATGCTGAACTGCGTCCGGCTCTCAAATCTGCTGGCTTCTTAACTCGCGATCCGCGTATGAAAGAACGTAAAAAATACGGTCTTAAAGCCGCTCGTCGTGCACCACAGTTCTCAAAACGTTAATTATCAACGTTTCAAAGGCTCTCAACCATTTTGGTTGGGGGTCTTTTTTATTTTTGAAAAAAGCTTTTGACCACGAAAATAATTTTCACCATAAGGCATAGCTCAATGTAGATTCCCTCGTTTTAGGCGTCGGAGTACATAATGAACCACCGACAGTTTTAGTGCTTGCGGTGTTTTTTCTCCGTGTATGGATCTTTTGCGAAACGGGAACACATGAAATAGGATGCCAGCACAGAGCAAAGGTGATCAAATGGATAACATCGTTTCTTTCGAACAGTGGTCACAAAATAAGGTCGAGTTGCTTAAGGAAAGGGTGGTTCATGGGATTGACCGGGAAGAAGTAAAAGATTATTACCGGTCCATTGTGAGCCACTCCGTTGGCCATATGACACTGCTCCAGCGGTATACGGTTGAACAGTATTTGCTTGAGGTTCTTTCGGAGTTTTTTTATCTGGGTGCGCAGGCGAGCAAACAATATCGGCTGAAGCGTACGGAGGAAGAAATCGAACAGAGCGTATCGGGGATCTTTTTTGATAAACTCTGCACACTTGCTGCAGAGTTCCACATAAACCGGTATTTAGGGGAGTGGGATGCGTATTCTATCTCAATCATAGCAGAAGACCTGGCGGCCAAGTGGTTTCGCAAGGGATTTACTTATGGCCAAAAGCTACGCAAGCTGCGTTTACTATAATAATTGCGGACTTTCCCAAGGGAAGTCCGCATTTTCTTTTCTACAAGGCATAATTAGAGAGGCTGTACCATATGGTTTATCGTAGTCTCAATGCAGGAAGGGGAGGTACGGATGAAGCGAAAGGCATTCGCCTGGATCGCCGCTTTATGCGCACTTGTTGCTTTGTTTACATACAAGATTCCGATTGATGAATCATGGTCAGTGTGGTCTCTGCCGTTATCAGGCAAAATTATTGTACTTGATGCGGGTCATGGCGGACCGGATGGGGGAGCTGTAAGTAAACAAGGACTTGTAGAAAAGAAAGTAACACTCCCGATCGCCCTTTACACGCGTGATTTTTTACAGCAAGCGGGAGCACTTGTGATTATGACACGAGAAGAGGATAACGATCTGGCCAGCCCGGGGACGAAGGGCCTCAGCAGGAGAAAAACAGAAGACCTCTTAAAGCGGGCCAGACTTGTTAAAGAAAGCCATGCTGACCTCCTGGTAAGCGTTCATTTAAATGCGATACCTTCTCCAAAGTGGTCCGGGGCGCAGACTTTTTACAACCCGGCCATCGAAGAATCCGGACGCTGTGCACAGCTTATTCAAAATGAAATTCGACGTGTGATGAATAACACAGACAGAGAAGCAAAAAAGAAGAATGATATATATATCCTGCGCACCGCGCAAGTCCCGGCTGTGTTGGTCGAAGTCGGATTTCTCTCAAATGAAACAGAGGCGGGTCTCCTGGCCGACACAAAGTACCAGAAACAAATGGCCAACGCGATTTATCAGGGAATCCTACGCTTTTATTCGGGAGAAAGAGTACAGACTGCCCAATAGGTGGAGTGGAAGGATACTGGCATGATATAATATGGCAAGAGGCACCGCATATTGCTAAAGAGGTGAAATGGATGATTACAGAAGAGAAAGTGTTGGAAGCGTTAAAAGATGTAGAAGATCCGGAAATACATCGAAGTGTTGTTGAGCTGGGAATGGTTCGCAACATTAAGATTGAGAATAATAGAGTGGAGCTTGATGTTATTCTTACCATTTCAGGCTGCCCGCTTAAAGTTAAAATTCAGGAAGATGTGGAAAACGCCATTAAAGCGCTGGGAGCAGAACAAGTAGTTGTCCGCTTCGGAACGATGACGGATGAAGAACGAGCGAACGTGTCGGCAATTATACGGGGTGAAAACCCGGGAAGTGCAGAGGCTGGTGGCGCGGTTCAAGGTCATGGCGCTGGCTTAAGCAGCATTTCACCTATTCTTGGCCCTGAATCTAAGACAAAATTTATCGCAATTACGAGCGGTAAAGGCGGGGTGGGTAAATCAACTGTAACGGTCAACCTTGCAGTCGCGTTGGCCCGCCTTGGCAAAAAAGTCGGAGTGATCGACGCCGATATTTACGGTTTTAGCGTTCCGGACATGATGGGGATTACCCAGCGTCCAAGTATCGTTGGCAATACCATCATGCCTGTTCAGCGGTTCGGTGTGAAAGTGGTATCAATGGGATTCTTCGTGGAAGACAATTCACCGATTATCTGGCGCGGTCCTATGCTTGGCAAAATGCTCCGCAACTTCTTCAGTGAAGTTCACTGGGACAAGTTAGATTATATGATTCTCGATTTACCCCCTGGAACCGGTGATGTGGCACTCGATGTGCACCAGATGATTCCGCACAGCAAAGAAATTATTGTTACCACCCCGCACCCCACAGCAGCATTCGTAGCCGCCAGAGCCGGAGCTATGGCGATTAAGACGAACCATGAAATCCTTGGGGTAGTAGAAAATATGTCTTACTATGTCACGAAGGATGGCGAGAAGGATCCGATTTTTGGCAGCGGTGGCGGAAATAAGCTAGCTGAACAGTTAAGTACACAAGTTCTTGCCCAAATTCCAATCGGTCAGCCTGAGCCCATGCGTGATGAGGAGCGCTATGGCCCTTCTGTTTATCAGGAGAATGAAACAATCGGTAAAGTTTACATGGATCTTGCACGGGAAGTCGACAAGAAGTGCAGCGTGCTCGTATAATCATAAAACGGTAAAAGTTAACCCTGCCTCCACAAAGGAAAGCAGGGTTTTTAATTTTTTATCCTAAAGGAACTTATTTACCCTCCGCCGCCCTGGCTGCCGCCTTTGCCTCCACCCTTACCCTTACCGCCTTTACCGCCGCCTTTGCCACCTTTACCGCCGCCTTTGCCTTCACCCTTACCCTTACCGCCTTTACCGCCACCGGCACCCTCGGTTTGCTGGGTTAAAGCAGGCTGAGGCTTTAACATCTGCTGTTGGGATTTATGGATAAGGTTAACCATATCTGCCTGAAACATTGGACTCTGTAATGACTCCTTCATAACAGACATGGTCTGCTGACGGTATGCTGGGCTTTTCATTGTCTCAAGAAGAGTTTTTTCAAATTCCGGATCTCGCATAACTTCCATCATCATACGCTGATACTCAGGATCCTTCAGCAGAACTCTTAACATTTTTTTGTTTTCATCCTTCATGGACTTTGCATAGGTCGATGCAAATTTGGGATCTGCCATCAGCTGCTGGATCTGCATCTGGGCATCCGTGGAACTAATTCCCATACCACCGGATTGACCGCCTAAAGAACCGCCGCCACCGCCACCCTGGCTGCCACCTTTTCCACCGCCGCCGCTGCTTCCCTCGTCGCTTCCACCACCCTGAGAGCCGTCCTGGTCGCCGCCACCGCCGCCACCGCCGCCACCACCGCCACCAGAAGACATCCCTTTTGCTGACATGCCGCCTTTATTAGCACCTCCACCAGGACTCTGCATAGCTTCATGGATGGCCTGCTTTCCTTCGGATGTTTTCAAGATATCGACTACCATGGGTTTCATTTCTCTGTAATCTGGACTGGCAGATTGTGTGCCGCCACCCGCAGTGCCGCATCCGACGGCCAGGAGTGAAATAGCGCATATTTTATATAAATGACCTAATCTTTTGTGGATAGACATGAACTGACCACCTTTCATGCTGTGAGTTACCTATAGAGTGTGAAAGGGGTTGTATGTTTATCCGCAGTGATGGCTTCAAAAATCTGGGTTTTACCGCACCTATTGCGGCAGCTAGAAGGCAATTAATTGGGCGATGTTGGTTCGTTTTCTCTTCCGTAATGGCCGATCGTGCTTCTGAAGCTGTGGATAGCAAAAAACCCGACCGCGCCAAAAGCGATCCGGGCATTTATTACGCACATAAGACATGCTGACTTTCTAAAAAGGATACTAAGGCTCTCACCGGTGTCTGTCGCCTGGCTACCCTCGGTTTTCTCTATTGAATTTCTTTTGTACTGGTATTCGTACCGGACATCAATTCTGAAACAGAGACGAACTGGTACCCTTTAGCCCGCAGTTGATCAATAATGGTTGGAAGCGCCAGGTGCGTTTGCTGGCAGGTATCACTCGCATGCAGCAAAATCACGTCACCAGGATGTGCCTTGTTCATGACATTCTGTACGATTTGGTCGGTACCGGGATTTAACCAATCCTTTGAATCCGTGTCCCACTGGATAACGCTGTAACCCATGGAGTCTGCAATCCGCAGTACACGCTTGTCAAAGTCCCCATTGGGAGTACGAATAAGTTTAGGTGAAGAACCGGTAATCTTTTTTAGAATTTCGTCCGCTTTTCCGATTTGGGTTTTAATTTCCTCGTCACTGAGCCCGCTGTAGTTAACATGTTTCTGTCCGTGAGATCCGATTTCATAACCCAGGTCTTTGATGCGCTGCACGATTTGCGGATGTGTTTCGCTCCATGGTCCAGAAAGGAAAAAGGTCGCTTTTTTAACGCCTTTTTTCTCAAGTATATCGAGAATGGGGCCTGTACGCTGTTCGCCCCAACTGATATCAAAGGTAAGAGCAAGCTTCTTTTCCTGAGTATCAGCTTTGTAAAATGCGGCCGGGCCTGTTTTTCCTGTCGTAAAGATTGTAATATTTTCCCGTTCGGCCCAGCCAATTCCGACAGCGAATAATGCGGCAGTAAAGATAATAAGATACTGTTTAAGACGTCTGGCGTTAAATATCCAAAACAATGCTTACACCCCCCGGTTAAGTGTTGTCCACTAAATATGTATGCGGACAGGGACGAGATATGACTTGTCTGGCGGTGCATATACAAGAAATTGTGGTATCATCTTAAGAGGAGTGAGGCGGAAAGGGGAAAAGATAGGCGGATGCTAAAAAGATTGGGCGGCATTATTCGGGATAATAAAGGATATATCAGCTTAGGTTTTGCTTTAATGGTAATAGGGGTGCTGATCGGTTACGTCAGTGCAGATATCATTAAACATATCGCGAGCAATCTGTTCAGGGGAATTGACCGCATTGCGAGGGATATTGAACACGTACAAAGCCCCCTGTATACATTCTGGGTACTTTTTAAAAATAACTTAATGGCGGCTGTAAGCATGCTTGGACTCGGCATCTTTTTGTTTGGCATCTATCCGGCATTTGGCCTGCTTGTAAACGGAATAATACTTGGTTTCCTTTTAAGGGTTTATGCC
>NZ_CP116887.1:355000-557500 GCF_028421645.1 Aneurinibacillus sp. Ricciae_BoGa-3
CGCTAGCGTGATAAGCGTGAGGGGGCCGCAGTGAAAAGGCCCAAGCGACTGTTTAGCAAAAACACAGGTCTCTGCGAAGCCGCAAGGCGAAGTATAGGGGCTGACGCCTGCCCGGTGCTGGAAGGTTAAGGGGAGCGGTTAGCGCGCAAGCGCGAAGCTGTGAACCGAAGCCCCAGTAAACGGCGGCCGTAACTATAACGGTCCTAAGGTAGCGAAATTCCTTGTCGGGTAAGTTCCGACCCGCACGAAAGGCGTAACGACTTGGGCACTGTCTCGGCAAGAGACTCGGTGAAATCATACTACCTGTGAAGATGCAGGTTACCCGCGACAAGACGGAAAGACCCCATGGAGCTTTACTGCAGCTTGATATTGAATGCTGGTATGATTTGTACAGGATAGGTGGGAGCCTTTGAACCCGGACCGCCAGGTTCGGTGGAGGCATCCTTGGGATACCACCCTGATTATGCCGGCCTTCTCACTCGCATCCCTTATCGGGATGGAGGACCGTGTCAGGTGGGCAGTTTGACTGGGGCGGTCGCCTCCTAAAGTGTAACGGAGGCGCCCAAAGGTTCCCTCAGAATGGTTGGAAATCATTCGCAGAGTGTAAAGGCACAAGGGAGCTTGACTGCGAGACCTACAAGTCGAGCAGGGACGAAAGTCGGGCTTAGTGATCCGGTGGTTCCGCATGGAAGGGCCATCGCTCAACGGATAAAAGCTACCCTGGGGATAACAGGCTTATCTCCCCCAAGAGTCCACATCGACGGGGAGGTTTGGCACCTCGATGTCGGCTCATCGCATCCTGGGGCTGAAGTAGGTCCCAAGGGTTGGGCTGTTCGCCCATTAAAGCGGTACGCGAGCTGGGTTCAGAACGTCGTGAGACAGTTCGGTCCCTATCTGTCGTGGGCGCAGGAAATTTGAGAGGAGCTGTCCTTAGTACGAGAGGACCGGGATGGACGCACCGCTGGTGCACCAGTTGTTCCGCCAGGAGCATCGCTGGGTAGCTATGTGCGGCCGGGATAAGCGCTGAAAGCATCTAAGCGTGAAGCCCCCCTCAAGATGAGATTTCCCACAGCATAAGCTGGTAAGACCCCTTATAGATGATGAGGTAGATAGGTTCGGGGTAGAAGTGCGGCAACGCATGGAGCTGACGAATACTAATCGGTCGAGGGCTTAACCCAATTTTTAAGGAATTCCTAACGCATTGTTCCTTCCAGTTCAGTTTTGAAGGTGTAATTTATCTTCAATTTATTCCGCAGTAGCTCAGTGGTAGAGCAATCGGCTGTTAACCGATCGGTCGCTGGTTCGAGTCCGGCCTGCGGAGCCAGATGCTCCTGTAGCTCAGTCGGTAGAGCGCATCCATGGTAAGGATGAGGTCGCAGGTTCGATTCCTGTCGGGAGCACCATTAAAAATGAAGTTTTGCTGCAAGCAGGCATGTCATTTATCTAATAAAGAATGCCAGCGTTCTGTTGGCCCGTTGGAGAAGCGGCTTAACTCACATGCCTTTCACGCATGCATTCAGGGGTTCGAATCCCCTACGGGTCACCATTTGGAGGATTAGCTCAGCTGGGAGAGCATCTGCCTTACAAGCAGAGGGTCGGCGGTTCGATCCCGTCATCCTCCACCATAGATTATCGCGGGGTGGAGCAGTTGGCAGCTCGTCGGGCTCATAACCCGAAGGTCGCAGGTTCAAGTCCTGCCCCCGCAACCAAAATATTCATTCTTCCTGCGTCGAATATTCTTCATTGCAAAGAATGAAATCGGTGGTACCCGCCAGGGTGCAACCAAAATATTCATTCTTCCTGCGTCGAATATTCTTCATTGCAAAGAATGAAATCAGTGGTGCACATCAGGGCGAAACTAATATATGGAGCCGTGGTGAAGTTGGAGTTCACGCTGGACTGTCACTCCGGAGGTCGCGGGTTCGAGTCCCGTCGGCTCCGCCATTAATTCAAGAAGTAGACGTGCCTCTCACCCGAGAGGAAGTTCTGCTAAAACCGCAACGTCGTGTTGCAACGCAGAACCTTGCACATCCTGTGCATCGGAGTCCCGTCGGCTCCGCCATCAACTCAAGAAGTAGGCCACTTTATTGGGGTATAGCCAAGCGGTAAGGCAACGGACTTTGACTCCGTCATGCCCTGGTTCGAATCCAGGTACCCCAGCCATTTTTTAACGAAGAGCCATTAGCTCAGTTGGTAGAGCACCTGACTTTTAATCAGGGTGTCACTGGTTCGAGTCCAGTATGGCTCACCACTTTCATTAAAAGTGATGAGTAAGATCATCTGTAGACTTCGTAATAATGCGAACGGGACTCTCACCCGAGAGGAAGTTCTGCTAAAACCGCAACGTCGTGTTGCAACGCAGAACCTTGCACATCCTGTGCATCGGAGTCCAGTATGGCTCACCACTTTACCCATAAAAGTGTAGCATAAGCTTTTATGTAGGTCCGAATACTTTTATGGGACCCAAAAGAAATGGGCAACAACATGTGCGGGTGTGGCGGAATTGGCAGACGCACTAGACTTAGGATCTAGCGCTTCGGCGTGGGGGTTCAAGTCCCTCCACCCGCACCATTAATATCGAATTCATCTACGTCGAGTTATCTTCTTAGTTGAATTCGAATCAGTAGTACCCGGTAGGGTGCACCATTAATTAATTTAACTGCATTGAGCAGCTTCATAGTTATGCGGACATAGCTCAGTTGGTAGAGCACGACCTTGCCAAGGTCGGGGTCGCGAGTTCGAGTCTCGTTGTCCGCTCCATTACTATTCATTCTCACTACGTCGAGTAAACTTCTTGGCGAAGAATGAAATCAGTGGTACCCGCAGGGTGCTCCATGAATAGGTGCCCGTAGCTCAATCGGATAGAGTGTCTGACTACGAATCAGAAGGTTGGGAGTTCGAGTCTCTCCGGGCACGCCATGTATGTATTAATCGGGAAGTGGCTCAGCTTGGTAGAGCACCTGGTTTGGGACCAGGGGGTCGCAGGTTCAAATCCTGTCTTCCCGACCATATTTCAATTAGAAACTAAATAAACTGCGGGTGTAGTTCAATGGTAGAACATCAGCCTTCCAAGCTGAATACGTGGGTTCGATTCCCATCACCCGCTCCATCTAGTAGCTCCTTTTAACAGGGGTTTTTATTTTTTTTAGGATATAAACGTTAGCCTGGACAATCTCCCGGCTTTTTGTTGTTATAAAAGAAACTGTAAGTGAGTAGCAAAGTCTTTTTTCGTGAAAAACAGCACGTATGGTGTCGGAGGAGCAAAGAAAAGCCGCATGGGAAACCTATGCGGCTTGGTCTACGATGCTTTGTATATTTTTATTACTTTTTAAGTAATCCATTCTTTTGAAGAAAGTCCCTTGCGACTGCCGCAGGGTCCTCATTTTTAAAGTCAACCCGATAATTCATTTCTCTCATTTGATCGTCGGTTATTTTCCCTTGGAGCTGGTTGAGAATGGGCTCCAGTTGCGGATATTTCTGTATCGTTTTCTGATTAAGCAGAGGAGCCCCCTGATAAGGCGGGAAAAGATGCTTGTTATCCTCAAGGGTTACAAGGTGATAAGCGATCATATAACCATCGGTGGAATACGCATCAATAATGTTTACATCTCCGCTTTGAATAGCTTTCGCCCGCAGTCCAGCGTCCATCGTTTTGATCGATGGAAGTTCAAACTGGTATACCTTTTTTAGCCCCTGATAACCGTCTTGGCGATCCTTGAATTCATAAGTGAAACCAGCTTTTAATGAGCTTGCAGCATTCTTTACATCTGATATGGTACGAAGGTGGTACATATCTGCCACTTTCTTTGTCACAGCGAGCGCATAGGTGTTGTTATATTTCATGGGTTTTAAATAAGTCAGGTGATAAGTATTCGCTAACCCTGTTCTCGCCTGCTCGTACACCCGATCTGCCCGCGTGCTTACCGGTTTTTCTTTAAGAAGAGCTGTGATGACAGTTCCGCTGAATTCCGGATAAATATCGATGTCTCCTCTTTTTAATGCTGAAAAAAGGAAGTCCGTTCCCCCCATATTGGGTTTCAATTGGACTGTCAGGTTTGTATTCTGCTCAATCAGCTGTTTGTACATTTCAATTAAGATCCGCGGCTCCGCGCCAAGTTTTCCTCCGATTACAATAGAAGGCTGTGTAGCCGGAGCAAGCAGCGGAGCGACAGAGACCGCAAAAAACAATAGAAGCGTCAAAGCCAGAGGTCTTACGGATGTGGTGCGGGAGCGTTTCTCGGTAAACCGGAGAGCCGCATCAAAAAGTATGGCAAGCAGAGCAGCAGGAATTGCACCTAGCAGGATATAGGCATTGTCTGCCCGCTGGATGCCTGTAAGGATAAGATCGCCAAGCCCCCCTGCACCAATTAGGGATGCCAGGGTAGCGGTTCCGATAATAAGCACCATCGCAGTTCGGATACCGGCCATAATCATGGACATCGCCAACGGAAGCTGTATTTTTCGCAGCAGTTGAAGCCTATTCATTCCCATGCTTTGTGCCGCTTCAATTAAAGCGGGATTTATTTCTCTAATACCTGTGTATGTATTGCGGAGAATAGGCAAAAGAGCATAAATTGTAAGGGCAATTGCGGCAGGAATTTTCCCAATTCCAATTAGAGGTATCAAGAAACCCAGAAGGGCCAGGCTGGGGATGGTTTGCAATACCGCAGTAAATCCAATCACGATTTCTGCAATTTTATGCCTTCGTCCGAGATATAACCCCAGGGGAACAGCTATAAGAACAGCCAGCAGCAAAGAAATTAATGAAAGCTGTAGATGATCCCAGATTGTTTGTAAAAGAATACTTTTATTTTTTTGAAATACAAGGAGTAAATCACTCATCAAATACGCTCCGTTCCACCTTCCGGTTTATCTGCCAGTGCTTCTACGATATTTTTGTAAGAAAGGGTGCCCATGACTTGTCCGTTCTTCTCTACATAAAGGAGGTCCACCTTATACTTCTCAAAAAGCGGCACCGCTTCCTGCAACGGGAGGGAGGCTGGAATAATCGCTTCATTCTGGCCCAACCCATGGAAACCAATCAAACTTGCGGTCTCGCCAATTTGCTCAACGGGTGTAAGCCAGAGTGATTGTTGTGAACCTATAAACTCCTTTACAAAGTCATTTGCGGGATTCATTGCCAGATTCTGAGGTGTATCTAACTGAACAACCTGTCCATCCTTCATGAAACATATCCGATCCCCCAGCTTTAGTGCCTCGTTCATATCGTGGGTCACAAAGACGATGGTTTTTTTAATATCTTTCTGGAGATTTCGAATATCCTGCTGCAGTTGTTCACGGCTGATTGGATCGAGGGCACTGAACGGCTCATCCATCAAAATAATATCTGGATTACCTGCCAGGGCTCGGATGACGCCTACCCTTTGCTGCTGGCCGCCTGAAAGTTCTTCTGGTTTCCGATTGCGGTAGGTCTCCGGTTCAAGTCCTACCATATCCAGCAGTTGGTCGACTCGGTTACGGATTTGATTTTTATCCCACCTTTTCATCTCCGGCACAACGGCGATATTTTCAGCTATCGTCATATGTGGAAATAAGGCAATCTGTTGAAGTACATATCCTATATTCCAACGAAGCTGTTGCAAGTCATAGGAATATATATCTTTGTTTTTAATGGTAATCATTCCTTGTGTCGGCTCAATCAGCCGGTTTATCATTTTCAACGTTGTTGTCTTCCCACAACCACTTGGACCAATGAGAACAAAGAACTCTCCTTCATTAATGGTTAGATCCAGTGATTTAACGGCAAGCGTGCCATCGTCGTATTTCTTTGAAACGGAGGAAAAAGTTATCATAACAGTGCTCCTTATCGACCAGTGATAATGCTAGCTTATTATATTACCCCAAACATTGATAGTTGAAACGTTCGAAAAACACGCCTCTTATACCTATTATAAAGAATGTTAGCAAATGTATAATGATTCACAAAACTGTCGAGTTGAGTCAGCCGGAAGTGAGACGGTAAAATAGCATTAGATGACACAGAAAGGAAGGCCTATATAGAGATGAATCCTACTATAAATGCGAATATATCCCTTATAGGGGTACCAATGGATCTCGGAGCGGACCGGCGGGGAGTAGACATGGGGCCCAGCGCCATCCGGTATGCGGGTGTGGTTGAACGGCTTCGCAAAATCGGTTACACCATTCATGACCGGGGTGATCTTGTAGTTCGACGCCCGCGAAATTACAGCACGGCAGGTACGAATCTAAAGTATCTCGAAGAAATATCAAGGCTAGGAACGGAATTGGCGGATAAAGTGGCCGAAGAAATGAGTTTGGGCCATTTCCCTCTGATTATCGGAGGGGACCACAGCATAGCACTGGGAACCCTTGCTGGCGTACTCCAGCATAAGAAGAGCACAGGGGTTATCTGGTATGATGCGCATGGTGACTTGAATACCGCGGACACTTCCCCCTCTGGCAATATCCATGGTATGCCCTTGGCGGTTAGTATGGGCCATGGGCATGAGAAGTTAATATCTATTGGCGGAATTGATTGCAAAGTGAAAGCTGAAAATATCGTGATTATCGGGGCTCGCTCACTTGATGAAGGAGAGAAGCGCTTCATTAAGGAGAGGGGAATAAAAGTCTATACGATGCATGAGATTGACAGGCTGGGGATGACGAGGGTGATGGAAGAGGCACTCGAGATCGTTACGACGGACACTGACGGCGTTCACCTTAGCCTTGATCTGGATGGCCTGGATCCGAATGACGCGCCAGGGGTTGGAACGCCTGTAATTGGGGGAATCACCTACAGGGAAAGCCAGTTGGCTATGGAAATGCTTTCTGAGGCAAATGTTCTGACTAGTGCTGAATTTGTGGAAGTAAATCCAATTCTGGATAATATGAATAAGACAGCTGAGATCGCCGTTGAATTAATGGTTTCCTTATTTGGTGAAAAACTAATATAATTAAATCCGTATAGAAAAGAGAAGAGGGCATCCTTTTCTCTTTTTTAAGTTTTATGAAACTCAATAAGCGAATTAGCCGTATTACCATAAAGGAAACTGATTTTAGGGATGTGGAATCATTGGACCTAGCCGAGCAGCGAATTATTCTGCGTACCAAGAAGGGTGACCGGGAGGCGTTTGCCGAGCTTGTTGACTTATATAAAGACAGGGTTTATCGTATCGCCTATCGTATGCTCGGGAATAAACAGGAGGCTGAGGATGTTGCGCAGGAGACGTTTCTCAAAGTGTACGCAAACATCCAAAGCTATGACCCGAACTATAAATTTTCCACCTGGATATACCGGATTGCTTCGAACCTTTGCATTGACCAAATCCGGAAAAGAAAACAGACCTTTTCCCTTGATGCCGAAGTAACCGGTTCAGACGGATTGGACTGGCACGATAGGCTGCCTGACGCCAACCAAGGACCCGAGGAAACAGTTATTACGGATGAACTGCAGGAAGAAGTGCAGTCTGCAATTATGAAGTTGAGCCCAAATTATCGGGCGATTATGATTCTGCGTTATATAGAGGATCTGAGCTTACAGGAAATTAGCGAAGCCATTTCCCTGCCTATATCCACTATCAAAACCCGAATTCACCGAGGACGGGAAGCTTTGCGGAAAAAACTTCGGTTCCAGTAAGCGAAAGGAGGGAAGACGATGACCTGTAAAGAAGCAGTTTGCCTGATTCACCTATATTTGGATGGCGGCATGGCTAAGAACGAAGAGGAACGGCTGGGCCGCCATCTTGCGCACTGTGAAGCATGCAGCCAGCATATACATGAGCTTAAGAAGACCGCTGCTTTTGTGCGCGGGCTATCCCAGGCGAAAGCGCCGGAAGGTTTTACGGAAAAGGTGATTGCCAGGTTGCCTAGGCAAAGGACGAAGCTCAGCTGGCAAAGACAACTGAAAAACCATCCATTCCTCGTAGCTGCTACTTTATTTGTCGTTCTAATGGCGGGCAGCATGATGTCAGCGTGGACGCATGGCCAGGGTCAGTTTGAATTTTCAGCCCCACGCATGCAGCATCTGACTGTCGATGAGAACCATCATACGGTGATTGTTCCTGCCGGACAGGTAGTGAACGGGGATATCGTGGTTCGAAACGGAAAAATCAGGGTGGATGGAGACGTCAACGGGAATGTTATAGCGATTGACGGACAAGTGCTTCAGGCATCAACCGCCCACATCTCCGGAGAAGTTCAGGAAATTAACAAAGCGCTTGAATGGGTATGGTATACAGTTAAAACCGAAGCAGGCTACCTTTTTAGCGGGAAATAAAACGTGTAAAGAGACACGGGGCTGTCCGTGTCCTTTTTTGCGTGTATCTGCAAAAAAAGTTATACTAATATAGAATTGACTGCTGGGATTGGGAAACCAATTCACCTCCCCAAGCATTAAGGAGGGTATCATGAAGGTGGAGGATTTTACCGGTAATTTTATTGGCTATATTACGGATGCGGCTGATATTTTAATTGTTTCCTATCTCATTTATAAAGTTATTATGCTGTTGCGCGGTACAAGAGCCCTCCAACTGCTTAAAGGCATTATGGTTATTGTGGTCCTGATGGTGGCTAGTTCATATCTACAGCTTCAAACGCTGCACTGGTTAATGAACCAAGCTCTTACATACGGGGTTGTAGCCATATTAATTATTTTTCAGCCTGAGCTGAGGCGTGGGCTGGAACAGCTTGGACGTGGCAGCCTGTTCTCACGCAGTTTAAAGCCGGACGAGGAGATTGTCATCAATTTTGTTGAAAGCACAGCCAAAGCTGTATTTTACATGGCTAAACGAAGAATTGGCGCTCTCATCGTTATTGAGCAGGAGACGGGACTTAGCGATTATATTGAAACAGGTATTTCAATAGAGGCAAAAACCAGTTCTGAACTGCTGATTAACATATTTATCCCTAATACGCCCCTGCATGATGGTGCGGTCATTATGCGGAAGGATCGCGTAATGGCTGCTGGATGCTATCTTCCTCTTTCCGAAAATCCAACGATTTCTAAAGAGTTGGGCACTCGCCATCGTGCAGCGATTGGTTTGTCTGAAGTGTCAGACGCCATCACGCTTGTCGTCTCGGAAGAAACAGGCCAGGTTTCCATTGCGATGAATGGGGAAATTATCCGGAATTTGAGCAAGGAGAATTTAAGCTCCTTCCTTCAAGAAAAATTGGTATCTAAGGGAAAGCCGGGTTCCGCACTCTGGCAGCGGAGAGTGAAAAACAATGGATAGATGGCTGAACAACAACACCGTAGTGAAAATACTGTCTGTCATCATTGCCATTATGCTGTGGATGGTCGTGAACAACGATCGGCCTCAGACGTCGCTGCCGGGAGTCAGTGGCAGTTCTTCCCACCTGGTAACGCAAACAACCGATATGGAGCTGTCTGTACGCTATGATGAGAAGAAATATGTAGTGAAGGCCCCCGCAAAAGTACAGGTTGAGATAAAGGGAAGCCCTGAACAATTGGCACTTTTTTCCATTATGTCAGGTAAGTCCGATGTGTATATCGACCTGCACAATTACGGTACGGGTTCGTATACTGTTCCCGTTCAACCGGAAGGATTCCCCGCCGGGCTCCAGGTGGCAATTACCCCGGCCACTGTTCCCGTCACAGTTGAAGCGATTGCCAATGTGACCAAGAACGTCAGGGTATCTGTAGTTGGCAAAGCCCAAAACGGCCTCATCGTTGGACAGCCTTCCATCTATCCGCAGCAAGTAACGGTGCAGGTAGCGGAAAGCCGAGTTAGCGATGTAGGATTTGTACAAGCTGTGGTGAGCGTAGAAGATGCATCAACCGATATTGCGACACATGCGACTTTGCGTGTATTGGATAAGCATGGACAGCCAATTGAGGCAAAGGTCTATCCGGAGAGGGTGGATGTAAAAATTCCGCTCACTACGTCCTATAAATCAGTTCCCGTGAAAGTTGCTACCAAGGGAAACCCTCCGGCCGGTTATGCCATACAATCGATTAATGTTATTCCTGCCCAAATAAAGGTATACGGGTCTCCGGATACACTTAACCAGATGGATTCCTATTCAACGGCGCCAATCGATGTGAGCGGGTTGACTGGCAGCCAAACCCTCCAGGTAAGCCTGCCTCCGGATAGGAGCGTCACAAAGATTGACCCGAAGGTAGTGGAAGTGACGGTTGAAGTAGCACCTCCACCAACGGGTGTGAAAAATGAAGGTTCACCGGCTGCTAACGCGCCTCCATCTCCGACCTTAAAAAAAGCAGTTTTGACGTGCCCGTCCAGATCATCGGGGCTGCCAGTAATGTGGATGTACAAATTGTGCAGCCAGATTCCGGCAAGGTGACGATCGAGGTAGAAGGAACAGACCAGCAACTCGCCCAGCTGCAAAGCGCAGATATGCAGGCAATAGTAGATGCAAGCCAGCTGGGGCCTGGTGAATATACGGAAAATGTTAAGGTAAGTGTGCCGCCTGAAGTAAGAGTCGTAAACGCATCAAATCTTAAAGCGGTGATTCGGATTAAAGACCAGGTGGCTTCGCGCTAATTTCTGAGAGGAGAGTTTAACTTTATGGGTAAGTATTTTGGAACAGATGGAGTAAGAGGGGTTGCCAATACGGAGCTAACTCCTGAATTAGCCTTTAAACTTGGCCGCTGTGGCGGCTATGTTGTCACAAAAAACAGCATAAATGAACGTCCAAAGGTAGTTGTAGGCCGAGATACACGGATTTCAGGCCAGATGCTTGAGCGATCACTAATCTCCGGGCTTCAGTCGATAGGTGCTGAAGTTATCCGTCTTGGCGTTATATCCACACCCGGGGTTGCTTATTTAACCCGCGTACTGGATGCGGATGCTGGCGTAATGATCTCAGCCTCTCACAATCCGGTGGAAGATAACGGAATTAAATTCTTTGGCGGAGACGGTTTTAAACTGCTCGACGAAAAAGAACTTGAAATAGAGAGGTTAATTGACGCACAAGCAGATGAACTTCCACGCCCGGTTGGCGGGAGCATCGGATCGGCGCTGAACTACAAGGAAGGCGCTCAGAAATATATGCAGTTCCTAAAAACAACTGTCAGCAACCGGTTCGATAAGCTTAAAATTGTAGTAGACTGTGCAAACGGTGCTGCCTCTTCGCTTGCGGCGCCGTTGTTTGCGGATATGGAAGCGGATGTTATCACACTTGCCTGCAATCCGGATGGGCTAAACATTAACCGGGAATGCGGTTCCACCCACCCGGAAAACCTGCAAAAGGCCGTTGTGCAGCATGGTGCGAATGTGGGTCTTGCCTTTGACGGCGATGCGGATCGGATGATTGCCGTAGACGAGAAAGGCAACATTGTAGATGGTGATTTCGTTATGGCCATTTGTGCCAAAGCGTGGAAGAAAGCCGGCAGACTGAAAAAGGATACCGTTGTTTCCACTGTGATGAGCAATATCGGTTTCTACCGTGCAATGGAGGATGCCGGCATCGAAACCAGGCAGACGGCTGTTGGTGACCGGTATGTAATGGAAGAAATGACCCGTGGCGGTTATAATATTGGCGGTGAGCAGTCCGGTCACATTATTTTCCTCGACTACAACACGACAGGTGATGGGCTGCTGACAGGTCTGCAGCTGCTGGATGTGCTTGCGGCGGATGGCAGGCCGCTGTCGGAATTAGCTTCTGCAACAATGCGCCAGTTTCCGCAAATTCTTGTTAACGTACGGGTAGCGGATAAATCGAAACTAGAGGGTAACACAGGGGTGCTAGCAGCTATTCAAGAAATTGAAGAAAAGCTTGGCCGGGATGGGCGTGTACTAGTGCGCCCCTCAGGCACAGAACCCATTGTGCGGGTAATGGCAGAAGGCCCTGATGAGGAGCAATTAAAGGTATATGTGGAGCAGATTGCGGACGTGGTTCGCAGAGAGCTTGTGTAAATTTTTACACAAGCACTAAAAAAAGTGCCTATAGAGCATCACTCATATTTGAAAACAAACTCCCTTGGAATAATACCGACAAGGGAGTTTTGGTTTTTTAAAAGAAATGAGTAAAAAAGGGTAGTATAACATTTGGATATATTTGATGGCTACTTGGTAATGATAGAGATGGAAGCGTGTTTTTTTTTGAGATACAATAGTTTTGTCTTTCTTGTCGCGACAAAGTTAGCTTTCTTATTTATTGAATACGTTTACTTTGTACCTTAACATTAATTAAGGATAGAAAATAACGAAGGGGGACTACTATATGGCTCAATCAAATATAAAAGTAGCTGTACAGAAGTTTGGTAACTTCTTAAGTTCAATGGTGATGCCGAACATTTCGGCTTTTATAGCGTGGGGATTAATTACTGCACTATTTATTCCTACTGGTTTCTTGCCAAATGAAAGCCTTGCCAAAATGGTCGGCCCAATGATTACCTTCTTGCTGCCGCTCTTAATCGGCTATACCGGCGGTAAGCTCGTACACGATCAACGTGGGGCCGTTGTCGGGGCTATTGCAACAATGGGGGTCATTGTAGGTGCGAACATTCCCATGTTTCTTGGCGCCATGATTATGGGTCCGCTCGGCGGATATGTTATTAAGAAATTTGATCAACTTATTGAAGGAAGAGTCAAAGCTGGTTTTGAAATGCTGGTTAATAATTTCTCTGCAGGGATTCTTGGCGGACTATTGTCTATCCTTTCCTTTGTAGCGATTGGCCCAGCTGTTGACGTTTTTACAGGCTGGCTTGTAAATGGTGTTGATTGGCTGGTTGGAACAGGACTGCTTCCTTTGACAAGTATCATAATCGAACCTGCTAAAGTGTTGTTTTTAAATAATGCGATAAACCATGGTGTGCTTTCACCAATCGGTGTAGAACAAGTTAAACAGTCAGGTAAATCGGTTCTGTTTCTTCTTGAAGCAAATCCTGGACCTGGTATCGGTGTATTGCTTGCTTACTGTATTTTTGGTAAAGGCTCAGCCAAGAGATCGGCACCAGGTGCTGCCATCATCCAATTCTTTGGCGGTATTCATGAAATTTACTTTCCTTATATCCTGATGCGTCCTATGCTATTTTTTGCGGTAATCCTAGCCGGGATCAGCGGAGTATTCACACTGGTTCTTCTAGGCGGCGGTTTATTCGCACCTGCATCTCCTGGCAGTATTCTTGCGGTTGCTGCGGTGACTCCACATCATGCAAGTTCCTATATTGCTAACTTTGCTGGAGTGCTGGTAGCTGGAATTGTATCCTTTGTACTTTCATCAATCATTTTAAAAACAAGCAAGCAAACAGATGAAAACATTGAAGATGCAGCAAGGAAGATGCAAGAAATGAAAGGGAAGAAAAGTTCTGTGGCAGGCGTATTTGCTTCCAATCCAGGTGTGATGCCTAAAAATGTCAACAAAATTGTTTTTGCTTGTGACGCTGGCATGGGTTCGAGTGCAATGGGTGCGTCCCTTCTTCGCAAAAAGGTCAAGGAAGCAGGCTTGAATATTTCAGTCACCAATACAGCGATTAGTAACCTTCCTTCTGATGCCCAGATTGTTGTTACACAGGAAGAGTTAACACCAAGGGCTCAGAACAAAGTGCCGAATGCTTATCATGTTTCGGTTGATAACTTCTTATCAAGCCCTGAATACGACAAATTAATCGATCAGCTTAAAAATCACGGAAATGATGAGCTTCACGAAATCGTTCAGGAGGCTCAAGCCAGTGTACCCGGTGTTAACGATGATGTAGGCGTTGATGCTGGTGTAGCTGACAACGATTTGCTTCGTGAAGAGAATGTATTTTTAAACCAATCGTTCGCCAATAAGGAAGATGCGATTCGCTTCGCTGGCAGAGCTCTGGTAAATGCGGGATACGTTAAAGAAAGCTATATCGAGGCGATGATTGCGCGGGACAAATTGACATCCACTTATATGGGAAATGATGTTGCAATTCCTCATGGTACAGAAGAAGCGAAGAAGGATGTACTTAAGTCTGGGTTTACCGTTTTACAAGTACCAGATGGAGTCGACTTCGATGGTCAAAAAGTACGTTTGATTTTCGGCATTGCCGGCAAAGATGGCACCCATCTTGAGATATTGTCTGGCATAGCGGTAACATGCTCGGATATGGACAACATTGAAAAGATGGTTGCTGCTAAATCAGCTAAAGAATTAATGGATATTATCAATGATAAAAAATAAATAATTTAAAATTAGTGAATAGATTAGCGTGCCTCATGCTTTTCTATTCACTATTTTCTTGGTAGATAAGAAAGTATAACTTTCTTACCTACATAAGCGCCACTAAGGCTATCGCATGCGCCTTCGGTTTGGCGCTAGCCAAGTTTTCTTTAGGTTAATTGACCAGAAATGAGTTGGTAGCATGTTTATAACCTCAAGGGAAAAAGCAATTATTGAATTAATTATCAAAACATCTGGAAAACACACGGCTTTGTCCATTGCCACCTTTTTAAATGTCAGTGTTCGAACGATCCACCGTGATTTAAAAACCGTGAAAAAAACTCTCCAGCAGTTTGACCTACGTTTAACCCGAAATACAGATGAAGGGCTTGTGATTGAGGGAAAGAATGAACAAATATTTCGGCTGATCCAGTACTTAATGGGCAGCCAGCCAATCAATCAAACTTCTCAGGAAAGAAAGCTGTTGCTGCTTTTAGCGTTGCTTGAAGAAGAGCAATACAAAATCCAGGCTTTAGCGATTCATCTCGGTGTAAGCATTACAACACTAACCACGTACTTGGATGAATTGAGTGAATGGCTAAATAATTTTAATGTAGAGCTTACAAGAAAAAGAGGAGTAGGAGTTAAGCTGGACGCGGCGGAAGCAAACAAACGAAAAGCGTTGGCAAGTTATTTCTTGCTTTATTTTAATGAAGAACTGATTGAAAGCTTATTTTTGTTAGAAAAAGGAAAATGCTCTGATGCAAGGATCTTGCACTATTTTCTTCCCGACTATCTTCTTGCGATTGACCGTCTGGTAAATAATACGATAAATAGCGGTCAGTCCCGCCTTGCAGATAGCGACTACATCGGGCTGATTGTACATCTTTGTATTACGATGCAGAGGACAAAAGCCCAATTTCTTTTGGAAGAAGATCCAGGCAATACGAACGAACTTAGGGATGAACATGGCCTTATCATGAAAATATGTAAAGAGCTTGAATCAACATTTTCCATAACGTTCACCGGCCACGACATTAGCTATCTGTCGGTGATACTTAAAGGCTCGAAGCTTCAAGCGGCGGATGCTGTGCCATACGACAGTGTCGTGCTCGGTCAGATGATAAAGAACTTGATCCAACATGTTTCTTCTCAGCTACATATTGATTTAACTAAGGATTTTTCGTTGTTTCAGGGTCTCCTTGCCCATATGGAACCTTCACTTTTCCGGATCAAACAAAAAATGGGCCTGTTTAACCCGTTAACAGAGGATATAAAACGGAAGTATCCCATTCTATTTATGGCTGTAAGGAACAGTGTTGAAAAAGAATTTAAAGAGATTGATTATTTTCCCGATGATGAGATAGCCTTCATTGTCCTTCATTTCGGCTCAGCGTTAGTCATGCGGGAAGAGGAATTGGCGATGAAAGCCCTTGTGGTCTGCCCAACAGGTATAGGCACTTCGAAAATGTTGGCCAGCCGAATTAAAAAAGAATTCTTGGAGATTGAATCAGTTGAAATTAAATCCATCAAAGAAATTCAGCAGCAGGGAAATTTAAATCGCTATGATATCATTATCTCCACTGTTCGGCTCCCATTGATTGCCATCGATTATATCTTGGTCACCCCATTGTTGAGTGAGGAAGATATTGCAACAATCCGGCGATTTTTAAAGAAAAACATTGAAAATCTAACGAAAAATAAGCATTATAAAAAATCAGTACACAAACAAGTACCGCCATCCGATAGAGGCATATCGGAAGTGTTGCAGGAGCTTAAGGATGTACAACAAAGCATCCAGGCTATTCTGGATAACTTTCGTGTGTATCGGATGCCTCCTGCGAAACAACACGAACTGGTGATTGAAGACATGGTAAGAATGGCGGAGCAGGAAAAGCTTTTATCAGATGCCGACGACGTGATTGAAGCGTTAAAGGACAGGGAAAGAAAAGGCGGGCTGGGAATTCCCCATACGGGGATGGGCCTTTTCCATTGCCGGCATAACAAGGTTCACGAGCTCATTTTCCAAGTTTCCCATTTGGATAAGCCCTGCCTGATAAAAGGCATGGATGGTAAACTTATGTACATGAGAAGCCTGCTATTAATGCTCGCGCCTGAGGAATTAAGTGCAAGAGAGCAGGAAATAGTAAGCTTGATAAGTACAAGTTTAATTGAGACTAATGAAGCAAAGATGATCTATTCCTCATCGAATGAGGGCATGATTCGCACAAGATTAGAAGAAATCTTCTTAGACTATCTCCACACTAACTTAATAAAGGACTGATACAAATGAAACAAGCCGTACATTTTGGAGCAGGGAATATTGGAAGAGGTTTTATCGGAGCGCTTTTTTCACAATCGGGTTATCATGTAACCTTTGTGGATATCGCCGAGCAAATAATTAACCGACTAAATGAGCAAAAGCAGTATCGAGTTAAGCTCGCTACAGACCAACATGAAGCAATGACTATAGAAAATGTTTCAGGCTTAAACAATATGACACAGGAAAACGAAGTGGTTGACGCGATTAGGAATGCAACCTACCTTACAACCGCCATTGGTCCAAATATCCTTCCTCGCATTGCTCCATTGATTGCAAAAGGCCTGGCGGAAAGAGTTAAGACAAGCGAGGAAAAATTATATGTGATTGCCTGCGAAAATCAAATATCGGCTACCGAGTTATTAAAGGGGTATATTTTAGATAACTTAGATGAAGGAACAAAAGCGAATCTGGCTGGAAAAGTTTATTTCTTTAACTCGGCCGTTGACCGCATTGTTCCAATCCAAAACAATCAAGATTCCCTAGACGTTCTAGTTGAGCCTTATTATGAATGGGTTGTGGAGTCAAGGGAAAGCATTCCACCAATTGAAGGAATGAAGATTGTTTCAGATCTTGCACCTTTTATTGAAAGAAAGCTTTTTACAGTTAATACAGGCCATGCTGTCATTGCTTACCTTGGATATCTGGAGAACAAGCCGACCATTGACCAAACGTTAGCGGATGAAGACATCGTTAAGCAAGTCCAGGCAACACTTGCTGAAACCGGCGCTTACTTGATCAAGCAATATGGTTTGGATCCAGACGAGCACCAGCAATATATAAACAAAATCATCAATCGCTTCAAAAATCCATACTTGAATGATGCTGTGACAAGAGTAGGCCGATCGCCTCTCCGCAAGCTTGGGCCGAATGACCGTCTTGTACGCCCGGCAACCGAAGCGGACAAAGCAGGTCTCCCCTATACGAATCTGGCTAAGGCAATGGCAGCGGCCTTGCTCTTTGATTACGAGAAAGACGAAGAAGCTGTAAAACTGCAGGCCATGATTAAGGAAAATGGCGTTCCTTTTGTACTTAAAGAAGTAAGCGGGCTTGATGAGGAAAGCGGGATTACCCAAAAAGTCCTGAGTCATTACAGAGCGTTGAAGAAATAATCTATTTTTCTCGCTTATCGCAAAAAGGGCTAATCTCAATCACCATAAAAATCATGGTTGAGACAGCCCTTTTTGATTTTCATGAAACCTTCTTGGATTTTTTGCATAACCTGTTGTAGACCGTATTGGTTTATGGTAAGGTATCTGTATTGATTGAAAGGGGATGATCGGTGGTAGTAGAATAAAGTAACTTACTGCAAGCTAAATTGTTGATTAAAGCGCCTGGACCATTGCTCACGGACGGACAAGAGAATGGTTGACGAGGAGGAGGTTTATCGAAACTTCGGCGGATACCTCCCGGCAGAGAACTGCTGCCGCAGGACTGTTCTACAAAACGTCAGGGTGACCTGCCGTACAAAGGAACAGTACAGTTCATCATATAGATGGCTATATTTATTTGTCGTTGCCAGAAATGAATAAACGGCATCAGCAGGAGATACAACTATACAAACTGGAGGGACAGGGAGAGAATTCTGGACCCTCATTTTCTGGTTGCCTGTTTTTCGAGGTGTAACAGAACATCCCCCTGTCTTTATTTTGAAAGGGGTCCAAACGTTTATGTGTGGAATCGTCGGATATATCGGGAATAATGACTCAAAAGAAATTCTTCTGAAAGGCCTTGAAAGGCTGGAATACCGCGGCTATGATTCAGCAGGTATCGCGGTGTTGAATGAAGATGGCGTTCATGTATTTAAGGAAAAAGGGCGCATTGCCGCGCTGCGTGAAATTGTGGACAAAGACGTTGAGGGACATGTCGGTATCGGCCATACACGCTGGGCTACCCACGGGGTACCTAACCGCGTCAATGCTCACCCGCACCGCAGTGCAAGCGGACGCCTTACGCTCGTTCACAATGGTGTGATTGAGAATTATGAGCAACTCAAGCAGGAGTACCTGCAAGGGTATTCTTTTACAAGTGAAACCGACACGGAAGTTATCGTTCAACTTATTGAGAAATTCGTACAGGATGGAATGTTGGTCGAAGAAGCATTCCGGACAACGCTTAAGGCTTTAAAAGGTTCATATGCCCTAGCACTTCTCGATAACGAGAACGAAGATGTCATTCTTGTTGCAAAAAACAAAAGCCCGCTTCTTGTTGGCCTTTCTGAAGGCTGCAATGTTGTGGCGAGCGACGCAATGGCGATGCTTCAGGTAACCGACCAATTCCTTGAGTTGATGGATGAGGAGTATGTGGTTGTTACAAAAGAAGAAGCTGTTATTAAAAACCTTGACGGCATTGTTGTTGAACGGAAGCCGTTTACTGCACAAATTGATGCCAGCGATATTGAAAAAGGCACGTATGCTCACTATATGCTGAAAGAAATTGATGAGCAACCATTTGTCATTCGCCGCATTGTGCAGGAATATGAGAATGCGGATGGCCAAATTAAGCTGGACGATTCCATTCGCCAGGCGATGCTTGATACTGACCGCATTTACATCATCGCTTGTGGAACGAGCTACAATGCAGGTCTCGTCGGCAAGCAGTTTCTCGAGAAGCTGGCGAACATTCCGGTTGAAGTTCACATCGCAAGTGAATTTGTGTACAACATGCCGCTGTTAAGCCAGAAGCCGCTCTTTCTCTTTATCTCCCAAAGTGGGGAAACGGCCGACAGCCGCGCGGTGCTTGTAGCGGTGAAAAAGCTAGGCCACCGGGCGCTGACCCTTACGAATGTTCCAGGTTCTACGCTTTCGCGTGAAGCCAACTACACGCTTCCGCTGTATGCGGGACCGGAAATTGCCGTTGCTTCCACCAAGGCTTACACAGCACAAATTGCGGTTCTTGCTATTCTTGCTGTTGATACAGCCCGTGCGAAAGGCATCGCCCTTGATTTCGATCCGATTCACGAGCTGAGCATCGTAGCGAATGCCATTGAAGCCCTGTGCGACAATAAAGAAGAAATGGAAAAAATTGCGGATGAGTACCTGTCCCACCGAAACGCTTTCTTCATTGGGCGCGGCATCGATTTCTATGTATGCCTTGAGGGTGCACTCAAACTTAAAGAAATCTCTTACATTCAGGCCGAAGGTTTTGCCGGCGGTGAGCTTAAGCACGGAACGATTGCTCTTATCGAAACAGATACACCGGTATTTGCGCTTGCAACACAAGAGGCGGTTAACTTGAACATCCGCGGCAACGTGAAAGAAGTTGTGGCCCGCGGCGCTAACGCATGCATTATCAGCATGAAAGGCTTAGAGCAGGATGGCGACCGCTTTGTTATTCCGGCTGTTCATGAACTGTTAACACCGATTGTATCGGTTATCCCGTTCCAGCTTATCGCGTACTATGCAGCACTTCACCGCGGTTGTGATGTGGATAAACCACGCAACCTGGCTAAGTCTGTAACGGTTGAATAAACTGCTGGTTGGGGTAAATTGGTTTTGTGGAGCTGTGAGGTAACAATAAAGTTCTTTACTAGACAAAAAAGTTGTTAGCTTGACAAAAAAGATATTTACTAAGGCTGTTATTTGTGTGGAATACACAATAACAGCCTTTTTTACAATAGCTGTTCAAATTAAATAGTTTTTTATGTTCAAAGAAAATAAAGTTGTAGACTGTAAAATAAAGTACTAGACTGGAGTTATTGAACTAAACCAGCTAATAGGTTGTCAATATTTCTATATAAATTTTTAAAAAGAGTGATGTATACTAAAAATAGGCACGCCAAATAACTCTCCAGTTGTAACTACTCAGGTCAGTTAAAAAAAACTGACCTCGACCAACTAAAATTATAGAATCAAGTAGATTCCTTCCCTGTTTTCGCATAGTGGAAATAAAACCACGAATACGCGCAAACTGAATAGCGCCTTTTTGCGTACGAAAGGAACCTGATACTTTCTCTTTTACTTTTACCATTCGGATATCTCGCTCTGCCTGACTGTTATCAAAAGGCACAAGAGCATTCTGAAGAAACCGCAATATGTCGGCTTTGTACAAGATGAACCTTTCAGCTAGGTTTGCCGCTTTGCTCTTGGCTTTCCGTCCTCTTTTTCCCGATTCAGCAGATTTCAGAGGAGGACGCCATTCCTTGGCACCCCGGCTTAGAATTTCATCGTATCTGGTTTCTATGTTCGAGATTGCTTCAGGATTAAGCGGCCTTTCGGCCTCTAATGCCTTTTTTCTTTCTTTCAGGGATTCTCGTAAGAGAATCTGCATGTGCAATTTACCTTCGATACGCATGCCTGTTTCATCGGCATGAACCAATTTACTATCCAGAAGATTTTGCCTGATCAGCCTTTCAATAGGCTCTAATTGAATCGAAAGTTTTTCGAGATGGGACAGTAGGGTAGCTTCGCTTGGCCGGTGTCCAGTGAGGTCTTCAAACAATTGGCTGATTCGTTCGAGAGGAAGGTGTTGATAGCTGTTCAAATAGGCGCACCACGCATTCCAGCTGTCGCCATACTGAATAGGCGCCTTCACATTCCCAGGGAATGCAGCCTGTTGTTTCATATTGCAGTTTGGACAACACTTTATCGCTACTCTATGTTCTGTAAATATCAAGCGTGGAAGAGGAATGTCAACTACCTGTCTCCGTTTATAACCTTCAATTGGTGTTTCGGCAAGGGAATGATCGCAATGCATACATGTATGAGGTTCATGCCATTTAATTTCATCTGGGTTGTCGGCCATTTTAAGTGTACGTCCGTCGTGCCCCTTCGGGGCACCTTTTTTTCCGCCAGAAGTACGCAGGCTCTTTGGTTTGCGGAAACCATCGCTGGATGGCGGTTTACTGCTGTTACTGCTATTAGAGCCGGGCTGTCGCTCTAGCTCTTTTACGCGTGTTTCAAGTTTTTCAATATGTACAACAAGGGTCGTAATAAACTGTGCAATTTCTGAAGGATTACCTTCACTTATTTGGCCTAATCTGTTTAGCAGTATATTTCACAGGTCCCACCTCACTTTCCATCTTTTTGGAAGTTGTCGGTAAATACCCGTTTTAATATAATGTTAAACAATTCATTAACGTAAGTAGTTACAAATATGAATTGGGTAGTATCTTTAAAGATAAAGATTATTTTTTAGTCGCATTTTCTAAATTTGATCAGGATAATAAGGCAAATTTGAAATTAAATGAATATGAAAATTGCTTAATTCATTTTTGGAATGAAGTAAACACTCTTTATAATCAATCAACTGTAGTAATCCCTCTTTTGGGATCGGGTATTACAAGGCATAGAGATTTTGATGCAAAACCTCATGACTTATTAGAAGTAATGCTTTGGACGTTCAAAATCAGTAAAGTTAAGTTTAGGGAACCATCCAAAATTATCATAGTAATGTTAGAAAATCATCTTAAAGAAGTAAATTATTATCGACTAAAGGAGTTTGAGAAAAGTGGCTTATAGGAATGGCAATTATTCAGCGTTTTATGTAAGTGAACCTTTTAGTGAAAGTAATTTAAGTGCGCACGCCACCAAGGATTTTGTATCTTGCACCTCTTGAAGTAATCCAAAGCTTACTTGGTCATGAGAAGAGTGAGACTACAAAAATATATGCGCAGCTCAGCGGAAAGTTGAGACATGATTTTTATAGTAAATATTTTTGAAAGCTACTAAAAATAATATTTAATCGAAATCGACGCACGCATAGATAAATGCGTGTCTTTTTGTATCGGGCCAGTTAATTGAACAAGGATGTTAGTTGCACGTTAAAACAAACGATGATAAACAGAAAAAACCGTTCAATTTTCTGAACGGAGAGAATCAAATTAGGTGTGTTAAGTAAATGAATTTAAATTCCTGTTTTTATGCCAAAACCTATTAAAATTAAGCCAGTTGATTTTTGGAATGCCTTCTGGAATTTGGAGTTGTTCAACCATTTTTTTGCGTAATCAATTAGATAAACAAGAAATAGAAACCACAATACAGCGAGTAAGGTTAGGATAAAGGCTAATACAATCAATTGCTGGTTTACATTTCCGTTCAAATTGATATATTGTGGCATGATTGTTATATAAACTAAAACAGTCTTTGGATTAAGAATATTATTAAGTAACGCTTGCATAAAGGAATCTTTATTATGCCGATTTGAATACTTCGTAGGTGTATTTGCTTGAGTCTGAATTTCTTTTAAAGAAAACACGCTTTTAGCAAAAAAACTTTTTATCCCTAAGTAAATTAAGTAGGCGGCTCCCAAATATTTGATGGTGCTGAAAAGAATGACGGACTTTGCAATGACAACAGATAAGCCAAGGATCGCAATCAGTGTCCAAAACGAAAGTCCCATTGCCATTCCAAGAACCGTATAACGTCCGGCTTTTGGACCATAGCTGAGTGTGTTTTTTACAAGTAGCATAGTATCTGCTCCAGGTATGATAACCATCATTGCAGCTATTAAGATGTATGTTAGTAAGTTATCCATACTATTTCTCCCTTCTTCTCTTGATAGTGACTACTTAAGTAACTACTCATATAAGTGTATCAGATGCCCTTGGAAAAAATCAACACATTTTGCTAAAATATTAGTTACAAAGGTAGCGACTAAGGTTGTATTGGAGGATTTATGAAAGAAAGCATTTTAGAAACATTAAAAAATCTAAATTTTACCGAATATGAAGCGAAAGCATATCTTACCCTATTGGAAGAATCACCATTAACCGGCTATGCAGTAGCAAAAAATTCCGGTGTACCACGTTCAAGAATATATGAAGTTCTGGACAGTCTCGTCATGCGCGGAGATATTCTGGTTAGTCCCGGAAACACACCACAGTATACTCCTGTTCCTGCAAAGGAGCTAATTAAAAACCGTCGAATGAAAGCAGAAGAGAATTTTGAACTGGCAGAAAAATCATTAGCGGAGTTTGAACGTTCTGCAAATGACCGTGAAAATATCTGGAATATCACGGGACGCAATGAAATACTCGATAAGGTAAAAGCTTGTATATTATCTGCTAAAAAAAGAATTCTCTTAGAGATTTGGGAAGAGGAATTCGAAGAATTGGAGTCTGAACTAAGACAGGCAGCAAATAGAGGGGTCAATGTAACGATTATTGCTTATGGGGAAATTGTCTCTGATTTTGCTAATATTTACCTTCATTATATGGGTCATGAAATTACAGAAGAGTATGGTGGACGATGGCTTGTTATTAGTGGAGATGATTCAGAAGTAGTAGCAGGTATTGTCTCGCTGGGTAAAGATAGCCGTGCAGCATGGACAATGCATGTAGGTTTAGTAATGCCAATTACAGAAGTCATGATTCATGATTTGTATCTCATGGAAATTATGGAGAAACATAGAGAACTTTTAGAGGAAAGTTTTGGGGAAAACCTCATCAATTTACGTCGCAAATTTTCTATCCACCCAGATTTTAAAAAACATTATGTAAAATAGATTTGTACTATTCTTGTCTGTTTTATACAACATAATAAGAAAAGCATTACTTCATAGCAAATAATGCTTTTCTTATTCAATTAAAGGGCGCGTTACTTTAACTGCCGGGCTGCCATCGCTGGATCGCTGGCAGTTTGTTTCTTTAACAAAAGGCAGGTAGTTAACAATCCTCATTACAAAATAAACTTATAAATAAATTATGTAAGGGAGTAGGTATTAGTAAAATTGGTTTATTTTATCATTACTATTAGGCCGACTAACTACATTTATTTTACTATTTGTGGAAAAAAGATAAATTTGGCTGGGTATTCTTAAACTAAAGGGAGCTTATCTGGAATAAGATTTAGGCATCGATCTTCACCCTTGCTTGGTAAAACCAAAAGTCCCTCCCATTAAAATGATGGAAGGGACTAATCCTGAAAAGTTCAATGGTTGGTATTTTTACTGGATTTCTTTCCGAAGTTCTTTTAATAAACCGGATTTGGAATTTATCCCCAAGATAAAGTGACCCAACGCCTTAAGCATCAAGTCACCGACCTGTTCCCCAGGCGGGATTTCAAGTTCTTCAAGGAGATCTTCTACAGTAATTGGTAAGTTGCCAATACTTTCAATTAACAGGTGTCGTTCAATTACATAGCGAGCTTCTAAATCGAAGTTAGGGTCCTGAGGGGATATTATATTGTGTCTAATCCGTTCTAACCACCTGCTTTCGTTCTTTTTGCGATAGTTTCCAACATCTACGGTTCTTCCCATTTCCAAGGCTACAATATGTAGTACGTTATCAAGACTATCCGGCTGACGAATCATATTTTTTGATTCCCGCCATTGCTCTAACACAACTTCTTTAAATTCTTCCGTTTTCAATGACTCTAATTCTCTACGGATTCCCTTGAAGAATTCCTCTCCTTGAATTAACAGGGTCTGCAAACATTTAAGCCAATCAGCTTCTTCTAAATTTGGGTGTTCTTTGCCACAAGCATTTTTAAACCACTGTTGACATTTATCTGCACATTTCCGGACTCAGTGTAGATGGAAAAGTCGACATGACAAATGGAATGCCTAAGTATACAGTTACTCTTGATCAAAATAAAATTCAGCAGGCTGAGGTAAAACTGATGATATTACACACATTTTCAATCGTTACTTCAACCAGCCGACAGACTTCTCCATTACGACGAGCGCTCGTGCCATTGCGGGTGATATGTATCTGGATCAATTACAGCAAAAAGGCACTGGTGCAACCATAAATGCCGTAGAGCCATCCAAACTTATCGCTTCGCTTGGTGCTGAGACAGTAACTGGAAAGACCGGACAAAAAATTCGCTTAGATCAGCTTGCAACCATTTCCACAAATCACACACCTTCTTCTATGCAAGAGCGTGACGGGCAGCCATTTACCTCGGTGACAGCTCAGATTACATCAAACGATATGAGTGGTGTGTCTGCTAAAGTAGAGAAAACCCTTGAACAGACACCGCTACCTAAAGGCGTTACGTTCTCATTAGGCGGAATTTCAGAACAGGTTACACAAATGATTATTGAAATGTCAATAGCTTTGGCTTTCTCTGTCCTGCTTGTCCTGCTGATTACCAGCGCTGTCTTTAAAGGATGAAGAGCTCCTTTAGCTGTTCTTTTAAGTATCCCATTGGCATTGAGTGGGGTTGTATTGAGCCTCATTCTCTTTGGAGGAGAATGGAACCTGTCTGCGTTGATCGGTGTACTGATGCTTGTAGGTATTATGGTTACCAATGGTATCGTTATGATTGATAAAATTGAGCGTAATCGATTGAAGGGAATGGAACTTCGTGAAGCTATTACCCGAGGAAGCTTATCCCGGGTTCGTCCAATTTTCATGACGGCTGGAACGACCATTTTGACTCTTCTGCCGTTAGCACTTACACACAGCTCGGATACTGTCATTTCCCAAACACTTGGGATTGTAGTCATTGGTGAAATGATTACTTCAACCCTCAATAGTTTCCTTGTGATTCCTATTATTTATGAATGGCTGCAGGGACGCAAAGTTAAGATACAAAAATTACCTGTTAGGTCATCTGAAAATCCAACCTAGTGATTCAATTTTTAAAATCTAAGAGGGCACAAAAAACGTCATCTGCTACGGTTGGCGTTTTTTGTGGATTAGCACTTGATTTCGAGTGTTTGTTATTTAGACCGGCGTTTATCGATTAATAAATCTGAGCAATAAACGCGAATCAAACATTGACACAACAAAAAGCGAATCGGGCATATGCGTTCTACATGGGGGAGAATCTGAGAAAATAAAGAAGCTCGCCTGCAGAACCAGACCAGCTACTTTACTATTGTATCCTACTACGAATTACTGTACAACGACGGACTCCTCTTGCAATTAGTGTTTTAGCACGTTGTACGGTAATAGGTACTAATACCGCATCGTCCCTGGTGCTATTTTCAACATCAAATATCGAAAATGCTTTGTTGCCATCGATAAAGATACATTTAAATTCAACTTTTGTTCCTGGACTTGCAGTCGGTTTTGTACTACTAATTTGGCATCGCTTAATACCACCAGCAAGGAGTCGTGCAGCTTGGTCGTTGGTTAGTCTAATGATAACGTCAGGTTCAATTTCAACTCCAGTGGTTTTTGCTTCTATTTCGGCTATCAGAAAAAAGCGTCCATTTACTTTGAAGATACACCTTGCTCCAATTTTTACGGCACTTGTTGTTGCCATTTTTCATCCACCCCCTTATACCACTACCATATGAAGACGGGCTCAGAAGTGATTTAGACAAATTAATAAGGCACAGTTTAAATTTAAGCTACGAGCAGGATAACTAATATCATTGTAAGAAATGGTTCCTTGAAAGAAAAATTACATGTTCCAACGGTGTGAATAATCGTTTTTTTAACACTCCATCATATGCCCCGGCACATGACCTGAATCTACACATAAGCCCATATATTTGCTAATAGCGGGAAGTTATTTAGGCCCCTTCTCTTAGAATAAAGAAGAAAGGATGAGGAGATTGAGCAAAGTAACTCTAGCAGTAAGCCCAGAAATAAGAGTGGGTGGATCGGTTTTTACTTCAGAGGATTTAATTGCAATTGCAAAAATAGCTGGAGATGATGCCAAAATTGAGCTCACCACTTTTCAACAACTTGTTGTTGAAGTAAATGTAGAGGAGGCAGAAGATGCAAAGCAACAGCTGCTTAAGCAAGGATTATGCGTATACGAAACTGGTTCGGTTGTGAAGAATCTCTCTGTATGTAATTTATGCAAGGGCGCAGAAATTGAAGGGTTAAATGCAGCGCGGAATGTAAATAAGGCAATCGTTGGGCTTTCCACTCCCTTCGGCATGAGAGTCGGCTACTCTGGATGTCCCAATGCTTGCGGAGAACCATTGTTAAAGGATATAGGGATTGTAAAGCGGAAGGAATCCTTTGACATTTATATTGGGGGTACACCGAAAACATTAAAAGCGGGCACAGGAAACTTATTGATGCAACAGGTGAGCGAGAAAGAATTGCCTGAGTTCGTTAAGAAATTGATCACCCTGTATCAGCAGCATGGATTAAAGAAAGAGAAATTTAATGAATTCATTAGTCGTTATGGAATGGAAAGTATCAAAAAAGAATTGATTACCTCGAAGGATTCCGTTGGATAAAGCAGTTTTCCCGCAGATATCATTTTGTTTGTATGTAAAAACTCCTGGATGGATAACAACCAACCAGGAGTTTTTACTAGGGTGGTCTTATGCGGTCATTTTCCGGCAGGAAACAGCACACCTGCGACATGCATCCGCGCATTTTTGACAGTGTTCGGCTTTGTGCTTTCCAAATTCATCGGCGCATGCTTCACAAATATCAGCACAGCCCTTACAACCATGTATACATCGTCGGTGGAAGCCATTGCATTTCCAACAAACAGCAAGGCGATGTGGATAACATGGTTGAAATTGAAGCAGCTAATGGCATGGGACATGGTGGGCTGGTTCTTTTTGCGATGGTTAATCATGCCTGGACTTGTTTTGCAGGGACGTGGTGTCTATTCGTAATAAGTTCGCTTTCAAACCAATGATTTTTTTGAATCCCTTAAGGCTCGTATAGGGATACACTGCATATCGAGGCAGTTCATATAGAGGGCTGCCCGGATAAACTCTTCCTGGATGGGTTGTAAACGCCAGATGGAATCCTTCTTGTTTTATAATGTCGATCGTATATGGATTGTATTGAACATTTATTCTAATTCTATCTTAACAAAATCAGTGTACGATACAGTAAACAGAAAAGAAGAAAAGGGGAAAAAAGTTGAAACCAAAAGTAAGAGCAGTCCTAATATGGTCTGCAATTGGTTGTTTGGCACTTATTGTTATCATCAATTTTATTTTTAACCATGCAGCCACATCTTCCGCCAGCCCTACAAATATAGATACATTAAAGGGAGACACAAATAAAGAACAACAGAACAAGCTTCATAACAGAAAGACCCCAGTACCGATAACCGTTACTGAACAAGGGAATGTTGCATTACCACTAGGTAAATTAATTGATAACATTCCTACAAAGGATAACAAAACGGTATATTTGACCTTTGATGATGGTCCTGGAGTTTATACCAAAGAGATTGATTCCATTCTTCATCAAAATGGTGTCCATGGTTCGTTCTTTTGGATTGAAGACCAGATTACAAATGATCTGGGCCATTTTGGTCATCAAATGATCCAGCAGGGAAATGTCATTGGTTCTCATACGATGCATCATGATGCCCTTGGTAAGGAAAATGCTGAACAACAACAACAGGATTTGGCCACATCAGCCGACCTGATTGGAAAGAAAATCGGTGAAAAAATTGTTTACATGCGCCCGCCATATGGCTCAGTAAATAAGTATACAAAACAAGTTGCCAAAGGGATCGGCGAGTATATCGTGTTTTGGCAGGTTGATAGTCTGGATTGGAGTTTAGCACATAATCCAGAGAAAATTCTAAGTAATATCGAGCACGATGGTGTGAAACCCGGTTCAATTATTTTAATGCACGAACGGAAACAAACCGTTAAAATGCTTCCAAAAGTTATTCAGTATTTGCGAAGCAAAGGGTACAATATGGTGGCACTTCCTGCGTCTCCTATTCCTAAAGAAGAAATAAGAAGTTAAATATGATCAACACGTACCAGATGAAAAAGAATGAAATAAACATTAAAAAGAAAAGCCATACACCATACGGGAGTGGAGATAATGGGGACATGGTTTACTAGGTTTTACGATATATTTATGGAGCCTTTAGAGCGCAGGGGCCTACGGGATATTCGAAGAAAGCTAATACGAAACGCGTCAGGTACGGTACTCGAGATTGGCTCGGGAACGGGAAATAACTTTCCTTATTATGAACAAGTTGAAAAGGTTGTTGCGATTGAACCGGAATTATTCATGAGGGAACGATCTTTAAAGAGGGTAAGCACTGTCCAAATACCAATTGAAGTTATTAGTGCTGGGGCAGAGGCCCTTCCCTTTCCAGATAATACGTTTGATACGGTTGTGGGCACATTGGTTCTTTGTACAATCGCAAATCCATCAAAAGCTCTTTCGGAAATTCGGCGGGTTTGCAAACCAGACGGAACTGTTCTATTTTTTGAACATGTAAGATTGAATAATAATCCATTTTTGGGCCGGTTGCAGGACTGTCTGACGCCAATATGGAGGCGATTATGTCACGGGTGCCATTTAAACCGTGATAGCCTACAACAAGTAACAATGGCCGGATTCAAAGTGCTCCGTGTTGAACGATACTTTAAAGATATTTTTATTGCTGTTGAAGCAGTTAATAAAAAAATCTAGGAATACTGCCATCTTTAACAAAATTGTGTCTTTAGCTGAACTTCAATGTTTCTTCACAACCTTTTGGTATAACAGAAATAGAAACCAGAAAAGAACAGGAGAAGAAGGGATGAGGAAAAGTGAAGAAACATAGCTTACTAATCGCTTCCGTTTTTGCAGGAAGTTTACTTTTAGCGGCATGTGGTTCAAAAGCTGAAGTCCTATCTGCAAAGGCGTCGCATGATAAGCCAGCGGTAACAGAAACATCTAAATCGTTGGCCAGCATCAAAGATAAAGGAAATCAAGTTACCGTTGACTTGGTAGCCAAAGCAACCGAGCAGGAGTTGGCAAAAGGTGTGACGATGCCTGTATGGACGTATGGCGGAACTGTTCCGAGTAGGAAATTCGGGTGAAACAGGGACAGGAAGTTGTGGTGAACCTAAAAAATGAATTGCAGAAGAATGTAACGATTCATTGGCATGGTTATCCCGTACCGTCCGAAATGGACGGTGTTCCAGGAGTATCACAGAATTCAATTAAACCGGGCCAAACTTTTACGTATAAATTTAAAGCAACTGTTCCGGGAACGTACTGGTACCATTCCCATGTCGATAGTGTTCACCAGATAGACAAGGGGCTCTATGGGGCGTTTATCGTTGAAAAGAAAGATGAACCGCAAGTAAACAAAGATTATACCGTCATACTCGATGAATGGGAAACAGGCACTTCAAAGAATACCCACTCTATGAATGGCATGGATCATTCTCAAATGCAGAACATGTCTCATGGTGATATGGGCAACATGTCAAGCGATGGCATGAACAACATGTCCGGAGACAGTATGCAAAATATGTCCCAGCAACAAATGGAAAGTAAGATGAATATGGATCATATGGCTTCCTATAATTTGTTTACCGTCAACGGTAAATCGGGTTCTTTAATTGAACCCGTTCAGGTGAAAACTGGGGATAAAGTAAAACTGCGTTTTATTAATGCTGGGTATCAACTACGCTTAATGGATTTCGGAAATGTCTCCTATAAGGTAGTTGCGACGGACGGGCAGGATATTCAACAACCGGCAGACATAAAAAATAAATTATTACCAGTCGCCCCCGGTGAACGATACGATGTTGAGTTTATCGTGCCTTCAACTAGTTTCGCGATAATGGATCGCACCCAGCGGCCAGCCGCAAAAGATATAAAAATTCTGGTTAAGAATCAGGATAATAACCAAGTCGCCCAAAGTGGCCAGATGAATTCTCAGTTGTTTGATGTTACAAATTACGGAAAAGGCCAAATAGAAATCCCTAAAAAATTTAACAAACAGTTTAAAATGGTGTTCCAAGATGTAATGGATCCCAGTTCTGATATGGGGATGAAGTACACGATAAACGGCAAGTCTTTCCCTAACACCGAGCCGTTAAATGTAAACAAAAATGAATGGGTAAAAGTAACCTTTGAAAACAAAGGACAGGCAAATCATCCCATGCACTTACACGGTCATTCGTTTATCGTTCTTTCCAAAAACGGTGTGCCGTTAAAAGGATCGCCTATTATTAAAGATACGCTGAATGTAAAGCCAAACGAGACCTTTGAAATTGCCTTCCATGCGACTAATCCGGGTGACTGGATGTTCCACTGCCATGACCTGCATCATGCAAGTACAGGGATGGCCACGGTGGTCCACTATGTAGGGTATAAAACACCGGCTGGAGTTGATAAAGCAGGGGTGAAGGAATAAAAATTAACTGTTTTGTTATGGCTGGTTAAAAATTTTTTGGGGCAACTTGTTGCATAAACCAAACGGGTTTACTGATAGTAGGTATAAAAGCAAGCATTGCACTAGGAAATTGCACGGTACGGGGTACTCTTAGGTTGTCGGTTCATAGTCACCCAGCCTCATAGTGATAAAATGATGGCGACAGAATAAAGCACAGTTCTTAAAAATAAGCGGGTTTTAGACCCGCTTATTTTTACATGTTTTCGAGAACCCCAAATTTAAATAGTAAAGGGCATCATGATGCATTTGGAATCTATACTTCAAAAAGGGGCTGTTTCGGCAGTCCTTTTTTTATTCCGCTATTGGGCAGAATAGTTGAATAAACACAAATTATGTTCAAAAACATTTGGACCCGATCGGCACCAACGGTTGTTTCTAAGAGAATGACCTTTCCTGTGGTAGGGAGCTTTTGGGAGATACATCTGTCACATTTACTTGGTAAGCAAAAGCCCGTTCAAATTGAACGGGCTTTTTTAGGAGGGAGGTCTATGGGTTTTCAGAGATTGCATCTGTGAGATTTACCCATTATCGGTCACAACCTCTTTCGCAACCTTCAGAAATGATCACAAGCAGAACAAAGATAACAAGAACGAATCGAATGCCTGTAAAGAACATACTATCACCTCCGATGTTGAATGGAGTAAACTACACTTCATGCGATGGAGAGAAGGTTAGACCAGTAATGGATTATCAAAAGAAATTCGTTTTTGCTATTTCAAATGTAGTTTCCATGTATCATATGATTCGTTTTATCTTTGTTGTGGACAAGTGCTCAGTAGACTCATTTTTGGATTTATATCCGATAACATAACAAAAGCTGGATAACTAAGGGGGAAGTGCACGAGATAACATATATTTGTTGTTGTTAATACCGGAAGCCATATCCTCTTCCTCTTTAAATAAGGGACGGATGATATTACTTGCATGGAGCAGAAGCCTTAGGGTTTATCATCTAAATTTCTAATGGTTCTGCTATTAATCGATGTTCATTATAGTTGGGATGTAACCCATCGATAAATAACAGCTTATTTTCGTGATGTAAAAAAGGAGGCATACACAGGAACAATCTTTCTATGGGAGTCGGCTGCTTTATGGAGAATTTCATTTAACTCTTTCACCAACTGCTGAGCTAGAGGAAATTCAGGAAGAGCGTTATGGAGATCGATATAGCGGTTCTTATTGTTCAATTAACGAGGATCTTTAGCGTGATACGATTATTTCAGCTCCAATTTTTACTTATACTTCCAAATTTGAACAGAACTTTCCTAAGAAATAGTGGATCTTAGATAGGTAATAATAAAACTGTAGGAGTATATGGAAGGGATTACATTGATGGAAGAGTCAAAATGGGGTTAATAGACTAGGACAAGAATGGCTTTTTTTCATATCCTATATTGAAGCTACAAATTATCGATAGTTAGGGGGAATCATAGTTGGCAAACCTTCAGCAAGAGATGGTTAAAAACGTAGGTAAATGGAAAATGGTTCATACAAAATTTGGTTCTTATTATGGAAAAATTGAAAGCGTAAATAACCGGGGAGTGACGATGCTAATCCCATCTTTTTATGATGTCAGTCCATCCATGAAGCTTATTGAAAAGAATATTGATGTTAAAGCGGAGGATTTTCAAGGCGAACGGTTCTTTAGACGTCCATTTAGACGCTTCCACCGATTCTTTTTCCCTTTTCTGTTTCTCTTACCGTTTTTATTCATTTGATAATTGCTATTTATGTCCATGGATTACTTAATATAATTAACCAAGTTATCTGGGATAAAGAAGAAAGCCCACCCGAACCCTGGTGGGCTCTTTGCTTTACCATTTGAATGTTATCTGATCTTAATAAAATCAAATATGTTTACTGTTATAACAGAACTGAAGGGCTCTTCTCCTTAGGCAACCAAGGTTTCCTTTATGAAACTAGAAACTACGGGCACCACCGCCACAACGTGCACCTCCGCCACCAAAGCATTGACTGCCGCCAAAGCATTGACCGCCGCCAAAGCATTGACCGCCACCAAAGCATTGACCGCCACCAAAGCATTGACCGCCACCAAAGCATTGACCGCCACCAAAGCATTGACCGCCGCCAAAGCATTGACCGCCGCCAAAGCATTGACCGCCACCGCCGCAGCGACCGCCACCACCACCACAACGACCGCCACCGCCGCATTGTCGAGTAGAATCATAGAATTGGTCTTGAGAGCTAACAGGAATCATCGGACCCACCTGGAAATTAGAAACTTTCAACCCTTGAAGTTCTTTTTGAAAATCATCCATTTTTACAACCTCCGTTTATTAAAGGAATAAGCTGTGACAGCAGCGTAACCAGCAGATGGTATGAAGGACACAACGAAGAAAATAAGAAAAACAACTGAGTAAAGTCACTTTCCTTTAAATGAATTTATTCGTTACAAAGTTAACCATATGCAAAAGATAAAAAAGCCGTATAGACGTTTGTCTATTGGACGTACTAAATATTTTTGAACGTTATATCGGATATCGTCCATAATTTCTATTGGGATATTAAAATGATTGATATTAGGCAATTAAAATGGATTTAGTTGTTGTGCTAACGGGGATCAAGAGCATTCTAAGAAGTATCCGTTTTTAGCTATTGAACTATAGATCCCCAATAGTTCAATAACATCTTAAAGGGGCATAAAAAAGCCCCTGTAACAGGGTAACTCTCAACCTATACTATCCATCATTTAGTAAATTGTGACATTGTGGTTTAGGAATTTTGTCCAGTTCGTTTTGCGGCATTGTTATTAAGTTCAAAATAAAGAATAGTAATCCTCCGAAAACAACATGTCGTATACCCATTCCTGATATAAATAATCCACTTACGGAATCACCAATTGGTGATTCTAAAGTTACCGAATGCTAAAAAAGACAAGCCTGCTTGGCTTGCCTCTTGGACTTCAGCGCACTTCATTCTGTTATGTTAATTAAATATCAAGTTTTCGGGTAGCCATCCATTTCACGATTTCAGGATCGTTATGCGAAAAGAACAAGCTCTTTCCCGTATCTAACGTAGTGATTCTCTCCATATCCTCTTGGCTTAATTCAAAGTCGAAGATATTCAAGTTTTCGATGATTCTTTCCTTACGAACAGATTTTGGGATAACAACAACACCTCTTTGGGTCAACCAATGTAAAACTACTTGAGCAACAGATTTTTTGTGCTTTTCAGCTATAGATACTAAAACTTCATTTTGGAAGAGGTCATTTCTCCCTTCAGCAAAAGGTGCCCAAGACTCGATTTGAACATTGTTTTCTTTCATCAGTTTTGCACTTTCGATTTGTTGGCAGAAAGGATGTGTTTCAACCTGGTTTACGGCAGGGATGACTTCGTTGCGAAGCATTAAATCGAGCAGACGGTCCATCTGAAAGTTACTCACTCCGATTGCTTTGACCTTGCCTTCACGATACAATTCCTCCATAGCCCGCCAAGAGCCAAAAACATCACCAAACGGTTGGTGAATGAGGTATAAATCCAAATAATCCAATTGTAGTCTTTGTAGTGATTTTTCGAATGCTTTCTTTGTGCGCTCATAGCCGGTATCTTGAACCCAGAGTTTTGTAGTGATGAATAATTCCTCTCTTGGTACTTCACTGCGTTTGATTGCTCTGCCAACTGCTTCTTCATTTAGATAAGAGGCGGCTGTATCAATCAGACGATAGCCGGCCTTAATGGCATCGTAAACGCTTCGTTCACATTCATCTGCATCTGGAATTTGATAAACACCAAAGCCTAGTATCGGCATCTCAACACCATTGTTCAGAGTTACTTTTTGCATATGAAATCCTCCAGTTTTTTTAATATAAGTTTCCGTTATTTACCCACTCTATTTGCATATTCTGCCGGATAGCGATCTCCCGAAATTTCGATCTTGGAGAGCGCATCGTTCAAATTACTTAGTTCCTCTGGAGTCAGCTTGACGTCCACAGCGCCAAGATTCTCTTCCAGGCGCTTCATTTTGCGTGTGCCGGGAATCGGAACAATCCATGGCTTCTGGGCAATCACCCATGCAAGTGCAATTTGAGCCGGTGCTGCGTCTTTCCCCTCAGCAATCTTCTTTATCAGTTCAACTAAGACCTGATTGGCTTCTAGATTCTCCGGTTTGAAGCGTGGCACAATGCTGCGGAAGTCGGACTTAACAAATGTTGCACTTTTATCAATTTTTCCGGTAAGGAAGCCCTTGCCCAGCGGACTAAACGGAACAAAGCCGATTCCGAGTTCTTCAAGGGTAGGTAGCAGCTCTTCTTCAGGATTTCGCCACATCATGGAGTATTCACTTTCAATGGCAGTGAGCGGCAAAATCGCGTGTGCCCGGCGGATTGTTGCTACCCCAGCTTCAGACAGTCCCCAATGCTTAACCTTACCTTCCTTAATTAGGTCTTGTACGACTCCAGCTACTTCCTCAATCGGCACATTTGGGTCAACACGGTGTTGATAGTACAGGTCAATGGTATCTACTTTCAGGCGTTTGAGGGATCCTTCAACGGATCGCCTAATCTGCTCTGGCTTGCTGTCCAACACCTGCTTACCATCGACCATTTGAATACCAAACTTAGTTGCGATAACCACCTTTCCCTTGAATGGGGCAAGTGCTTCACCTACCAACTCTTCATTCACATAAGGACCATAAACTTCAGCTGTGTCGAAGAAAGTAACACCGCGGTCAATTGCCGCATGGATCAGCGAGATCATATCTTTCTTGTCCGATGCGGGACCATAACCATGACTCATTCCCATGCAACCTAGCCCGATAGCGGAAACTTCCAAACCACTTTTTCCTAATTTACGTATTTGCATGTTTATCTTCCCTTCCTTTTTTATAGTTTGTGCATTGTGGATGCTTCTTAAGAATTCGTTGCCAATCTTTTGCGATCAACAATAAAGTGTGAACAAAAACTTGAGCATCTTTATTATCCAATAGATTCAACAGATACTGGTATCACAATCGTATCAAATGATTGCCTGATCCTATCACGAAGATTTACTTAACGGGTAAATATGATTATAATTGGACCACCAACAGTGAAGGAGCAAGGAGGTTCCCATGTCTGAACAAATAAATACACAGCAGGTTGAACTCACCAAACTGATTGAGCGTAATACAGGTCGGGACGGTGCTCACGCGACTGCTATTCCCTGTTTATTTTTGTCTCGTTACTCTAGTGTTACCGGACCAAATTACGGAGTTTATAAACCTTCCTTATGCATTGTAGTACAGGGTGACAAGGAGATATTGCTCGCAGAGGAGTGTTATAAGTACGGTCCAGCCGATTACCTTGTTGCATCCGTTAACTTACCAATTACTGGACTAGTAACACAAGCCTCTTCCCAGGTTCCGTATTTGGCTCTGAAACTTGAATTAACGTCGACTCAAATCCTAGACGTTTTACGTGATTCTAAAATCGGAGTTGACAAGAAGGAAAATCCTAAGCGAGGTATGTATGTCAGCCGGATAGAACCGCCTCTGCTAGACGCGGTAACCAGATTAATGCGTTTACTAGACAACCCTAAAGATATTCCGGTAATTGCACCTCTAGTCACAAAAGAAATCATCTATAGGGTGCTACAAGGAGAACATGGGGGTGTGCTGAAACAAATAGCAATAGATGGAAGTGCCACCAATCAAATCAGTGACGTAATTGACCATATAATGGACAACTATAATCGTTCTTTTCGGATTGAGGAACTTGCAGAGATAGCTAATATGAGTGTTGCTACGCTTCATCGGCACTTTAAAGAGGTAACCGCAATGAGTCCAATTCAGTTCCAAAAACATCTCAGGTTGCAGGAAGCTAGGCGCCTGTTATTATCCGATCCAATTGATGCAGCTGATGCTGCATTTCAGGTAGGCTATGAAAGTGCCACGCAATTTAGCCGTGAATATTCTCGCATGTTTGGTTTTCCACCCAAGGAAGATATAAAGCGCCTTAGGGGCAAATATGAACAAACTTTAAACGTATGAATCCCTTGCCCACGACGGCGTGAATCCCAGATAGAATATAAAAAAGGAGCAGATGTCTAAGACAATCTGTTCCTTTTTTCGTAGTGGGTTATCATCGTTATTCAGCTATCCTGCCCGATAGTTGAACAACGAAAAAAGGAGCCAGTACACTGACTCCTCCGCTATTGATCCTCGTTACCACAATAAGCAATTACCTTGGGATATCTAAAACTGAATATTAATTGAATCAATTTCATAATTATTTTTTGTTCAGATGCTAAGGCTCCCAGAATTTCAGTATTTTGATTTTAAAACGACCGTAGGTCGTCGTAATAGCTTAGGCTGCTTTGCAATTTAATTTGGTGTTAATACGGTTAACGGCAATTTTACAGGCATTGAACAGTAAGCATATTAAATCAGTGTGAACTCTTGCAAGACCTCCAGAACGGTATCGGATGTTATTTAACTGGAAATATTCTTTTAAATAGGCATTTACTCGTTCAACAGAAGTACGCTCTTTATAAAGTTCTTTCCATGCCTTACTTCCTCTTGCAGGAGCAGGGTAACGCCGTAAATCCTTTGTCTTTTTGATTTTAATGATTTTTTGACATAACGTGTCATGAGCTAGTGGACATTCTCTGCATTCCTTCGGTCTTGTATATTTGAGTGTCTCGTATTTCTTATCATAGCTGTCATAACGATAGGAATGCTCCCGTACACATGTCGGTGAAAAATGCTTGTCAATACCGATAGGTGGCGCTTAATTTCGCTTATTATAAGCAATAATACCATCCGCCTTCATGCGATGGATCTGTTCGTAGATCGGATTGTAGTCATATCCAGCGTCTGCCATCACTTTCGTGATGTTAAGAACGGGAAAACGCTCAGCCACTCCTTTTACAGGGGGATAGCAGCTTTCGCATCATTCATATTTCCTGAAGAGAGCAAGTGAACCAAGATATATTGACTTTTTGTTTCCGCAGCTAAATGAAGCTTGTATCCAAACCAGAAAACATTGGCTCTTCGCTAATTACCATGATTTAGAGATAATTTAAAAGATTAATAGGACAGGGAACTGTTATTGGTTGAACTCACGAAATCCGCTTGAATCCACCCGGTATATGTTTTTCTTATCCTGTTCATACTTGGAGTAGGACAGGGACTGTTATTGGTTGGACGAGCGAATGATGCTTGTTTTCATACCGGTAATTGTCCTTTTTTCTTTACTTGGCTATTTCTAACTTTCCAGCGATTAGGTAAATCATCGTCATAAGATTTTGTATCGTTCGATAGCCTCGTGCTTTACGTTTTGCAGCTTGAACAAGGCTATTGATGCCTAAGAGACCATTGGTTATTTTCGACTGAAACCATTGTAAAATGCCTTGTTTGTGATGCTTAATGGTTTTCGCTACTTGAACCATCGCTTCAAGCCGGGAGCGAACAGCCCAGTTGTACCATTCTTGCAAATAAAGATCGGCTAGTAAGGCGGGCCTTGTCCAGAAATCTTGAAAAGCCAGCTTTAGATGATACGCTTTCGTCGTTTTCAGATTCATTTCTTTTAAGCGAATGAGCTGCTCTTTCTGTTTTACATTGAGATTTTTTTCATTTTTAAGCCAAACATACCGGCTTCTTTTTAGTTCCGGTATTTCTCTTTGTTCCTGTCGACGCACCTCATCGACCGCGTCATTAATCAGCTTCAAAATATGAAACTTATCGAAGGTATGATTTGCATTAGGAAAGTGCGTTTTCACTCCTTGAATAAAAGCGGGAGATAGATCACTGCAGAATTCTTCTATTTGTTCTGCTGCTCCATTTTTCGTCTCTAATTCAGCTTTAAATCGCTTCAGTGTAGAAGCGTCTTTTCCTTCTGTAGCAAAGATGACTTTTCGCTGTTGTATGTCAACAACTAAACTCACATATTGATGTCCTCTTTTAGAGGATGTTTCATCAATGGCCACTTTCGTTACCTTTGACAAATCTTGCTTTTCGAGTTCCTTATGGACATAGAAGCGAAGAGTACGCCATAAACGGGTGTCATGTTCGCGCATAATACGAGCAGCCGCATTCACCGGCATTTCTTTTACCAGTTCTAATACCCGAAACTCGAAGAGTTCCGTAAAGCCGCTGCCTGGGCGAGACCAAGAAACAGAAGCAGCTTTCACTTTATCGCATTGCTCGCAACGTACACGCGGAAGAGGAGCATGCAGAAAAGAGGTATACTGCCAGAAATCCAAGTGTCGCCAGACACGTTCCTTTACCACGATGTCATAGAAGGGCTGGTTCTTTGCACCACAAGTGGCACAGGGAAAGTTGCCCTTACGGTCAAAATCTAAATAAATATCCAAACGACCATTGTTCAAATCAAATTCCTTGCGGATGACATACCAAGGATATTCAAGTTGTAAAGCTGCTTGATACATTTCTAAGTCTTGTTGTTCATTAGTTTTCATTGAGCTATTCCCCTTGTAAAAAGTATGATAGCTCTATCATTAACATATATGTTTCACGCTAGACAGCGAGGAAGCAAAAAAATAATAGAGATGAAGTCATTGCCACTTCCATTGAACACCTTGTTCCTTCGGACCATTTTTTACGTTCAGTAGATAACATTATCGATTTTTCATTCATTGAGGAGAAACTATCTTCCTACTATTGTGAAAACAACGGAAGACCTTCGATTCACCCTGTCACACTTTTTAAGATGATGTTTATCGGCTATTTTTACGGAATACACTCCGAACGCCAACTAGAAAAAGAAATTCTAACGAATGTGGCTTATCGGTGGTTCTTATGATTCAACATAGCCGAGCCGGTTCCTGATCACTCTACAATCAGTTTTAATCGACGAACTCAATAAAGGGGTTGCTTCTGCAACCCCTTTATTACAGGTGACATTTGATATTATTTTTCATAACTTCTTCTTCTTGAAGTTCATACGTAGCTACTTTATAACTGATTATTTCCAAATATTTTAGACTTTCATTTATTTTATTTTGTACCTCTAATTTGTGTTGCATCATCATCTCTTTTCTTTGCAGGAATGTAGCATTTCCTAATTCATAAAGGTCTATATATTCCTTTATTTTTGAAATTGGCATTCCTGTCTCCCTTAGACAACGAATGAATTTAATCCACTCGATGTTTTCTTCGCTATAAATTCTACGACCTTTGGAATCACGAGAGATTTCGTTTAATATCCCTTCAGTTTCATAAAATCTAAGAGTATTTGCGGATATATTTAAATGATCAACTACATATTTCATCGAATATGACATCTACCCGTCCCCCTATTTTAGTTATAGTAACTATAACTAAAATCATACCAAAAAAGATAAAAAAATTCAATAACCCTTATATAATAATGCTTCCCACATATAAGAATATAAAATTGACTTGTTGTAACAACAATAACTTACAATAAAGTGTAACAACTAATAGAAGAAATTTTAAATCACCGTAAATCACATGTAAGTCACTGGAGACTCTAAGGAACGAAGTAGGTAAACATATATGATTAAAGTGTGGTTTATTACGGGAGCTGCCCGTGGATAAGGTTAACTGAAATAAACAAATAAAGGGGTTATAAAAATGAACGTTAAATACAGCAAGTTATTCGAGCCTTTCACATTCCGAAGTGGAGTGAGTATTAAGAACAGGTTAGTCATGGCTCCAATGACAACTTGGTCAAGCAACGAGGACGGTACTATTTCTGATGATGAAGTAAAGTATTATAGCCGCAGAGTAAATGGTGTTGGGCTTGTTATTACGGGTTGCACTCGTGTTACTCCAAACGGACAAGGTTTTACGGATGAATTCGCTGCGTACGATGATAAATTTATACCAAGTTTACGGAAATTAGCTAACGCTGCGAAAACTGGAGGGTCCCCTGCCCTACTCCAAATTTTCCATGCTGGTAATAAAGCTGTGACGGAACTTATTCCAAATGGAGAGGTGGTAAGCGCAAGCGCAGTGAAGACGGAGGCCACTCTATTTGCTGCTGAAATATTACCCAGAGAACTATCCCACGAAGAAATTTTGGATATGATTCATGCTTTTGGAGAAACGGCGAGACGAGCCATTGAAGCAGGGTTTAACGGTGTTGAATTACATGGGGCGCATGGATTTCTACTTCAAAATTTCTGGTCTCCCGCGACTAATCAACGGACGGACCAATGGGGAGGAACACTTGAAAATCGCCTACGGTTTCCGCTTGCAGTCATTAATGAAATCAAAAATGTCATTAAAAAACATGCTACCAAACCATTTATGTTAGGATATCGGGTTTCCCCTGAAGAATCATCAACAGAAGGCGGATTAACAATGGAAGATACGTACCAATTAATTGACCGCCTCATTGAGCAAGATTTAGATTACATCCATGCTTCATTAGATGATGTATCATCTAAACCAAAAACCAGCCAGAACGAAAAAACACGACTTGAACTAATTCTCGAAAGAGCGAACGGGAGAGTGCCTGTAATGGCTGCTGGTTCCATGAGAACTCCAGATGATGCACTGAAAGCTTTCGAATTAGGCTTACCGTTAATTGCCATAGGTCAGGCGTTAATTATGAATCCCAATTGGGTCGAGTTGGTCGCAAATGGACGTGAAGATGAAATAGAAACAGCACTGAAGATATCAAAACTAGACCAACTGGATATTCCTGAAAAGCTATGGAATGTCATTCAAGCCACGACTGGTTGGTTTGCGGTAGAAACTACCGATAAAGTAACTAAATAAAAGAAAGAAAAGAGATACTCCTGAAGTGCCTCTTTTCTTTGTGTTTTACCTAAGCTAACCTGCCAATTAGCATAGTAAATAAAATGGCTGCCGTAGCAGCCGGTATTTAGTAACGATCCTCGTTGTTAGAGCTATTGTGTGACTACATCCGTATGATAATATGGATAATCCATTTGTTTTTGGATTTTCATTACCGCTTCTTTTCCAGCAAAAAGTTCACATAAATATAGTCCGAGATCCACTGAAGTTGCTACCCCTCCACCAGTAATAGTGTTTCCATCCTTTATAACCCTCTGGGATTGAACGTGTTCTGTATATAATCCAAGCAAGTCGAGAGCGTTAGGATGAGTCGTTGCCTTTTTTCCTTCTAAGAATCCAGAAGCTCCTAGAAGGAGAGAACCCGTACATACAGAAACTTTATAAGGGACTACTTCAGCCGTTTTCAGCCAATTAATAAATTCAGTGTCATGAATTAATGTTCTCGTTCCCATCCCACCAGGGATAAATATCAAATCATAAGCTGACAAATCTGAACGCACCTTATTTACACTGTATGTAATTCCGCGATCATCATTTACTTGTTCAGTATAGGCACATAAATCCCAATGGAGGTCATCTTTAATTCCCATAGTTTTCAATCGAGTAATACCATCATAGAAACCCACAAAATCGAGAGAAGTCATCTGGTCAAAAAGGATAAAAGCAATCTTCATTGATAAATCTCGCCCCTATCTTGTAATTTAATCTTACGTAGTCAATTCTTTACATACCAAAAAATACCTTCCGGATTTATTACGCTAAACTGCCCAATAGCTGAACAACGAAAAAAGGAGCCAGTACACTGACTCCTCCGCTATTGATCCCCGTTAGTTCAAGCAGAATATTATACTAATCATTTAATCCCTTTCCATTGAGAATTTGCTGCATACATTTTTCTATTCTTGACTCCCGAGTTTTTGATTGTTTGGCTGCTGAAAAATAAAGAATGTATGCTCTTTGCCGTCCTAGCGTCAATGCCTCAAAAGCAGTTTTCAAGGCAGGTATTTCATCTAATTTCTTTTGAAGTTCTTCAGGAATTGGTTCTGGATTCTTTTTAATATTTGGTTTTACACCAGATTTCTCCACTTCAATGGCTTCATAAATATATGCTTTCAAGGTGGGTTCCATCTCAACTATATCTTGAACATTGGTGAACCGAATCTGACGCCCCACCTGCGTATTCTCTCCAGGTTTGATTAGAATACCATTGGCATCCTTTAATAAGGAACCTTTGATAAAGTTAATCGCACAGTATTCTTTAAATGCACTCATTAAAACTATGTTTCGTTTCTGATATGTGTAACAAGGTTGAGACCACTTCAATTCTTCAGTCAGTCCACAGTCAAGAAGGATCATTCTCAGTTTCTTCAATTCTTCCTGCCAATTATGGACTTTACAGTTAGGAGTCCCTCCCAGAGGGCAACGCATGCAACCCTCAGTGAAATATGCATCAACCTTAGGATTCATTCTTTTGTTTGTCATCAAGGTACACCCCTCTTTCACATCTTCATCGAACGATTTCTTATTGGATTAACCGAGTACATTCGGTACTCCTAAAGAAATTTACGATAAGTCTGGTATGACTGATGGATTGAAAATCACGTCTGATACTGGTATTTTCGACTTTGTTGGTATTGAACCTGTAGAACACTTACTTTTTGGAAGCATCGGTTATCTTGATACAAAAGCATATAAAGGCATTTTAAATAAAGTTGAAGATACAATTAATTTCCATTTCTCAAAGACTACTAATGTTAAGTAGACCGTAAATTAAAAAGCACAAATATACGACCTGAGTCCTGATATGGACTCAGGTTATTTTAGTGCGCCCGGCATGGGCATTATCTATAGGGTTCAAGTCCCGAATGGTGAAGGCAGTAGTAACCATAGCTTAAGGCAAGGGTGTCGACCGTGAGGTCGAATCTGAAGGAAGCCGGCGGCAAACCTCCGGTCTGAGGAACACGAACCTCATATAAGGCTAACATTCGTTGGATGAGTCTGCTAAACAAGACGAAGTCCATACTGCCGAAGGCGAATGAGAGTAAATGAGGCAGATAGATGGAGGGGAAGATAATGTTCTTACCCGGGGAGATCTGTCTGACATGCCGAGTTCCCTTGGCAACCTTATCCGTGAGGATAAGCTGAACAGACAGAAGTCAGCAGAAGCCATAGTACATGGGTTGTGACGACAAACCATGGAAGGGCTGAACATTATGGAGAATGAAAGACAAGGCGTTCGAAGACACGCGATGAAGGCAGACAATCCGAAAGGACTTATCTGAAGGAAGAAGTGGTGAATCCACGGGGAACTTCAGAAGGGCGGAGTGTGCGTTCGGCACAAATTGGGCCTTTCATTCACGCAAGGAGTATACGTTATGATTGAACAATTGCTGTCACGGAACAATCTCTTACTTGCCCTAAAGCAAGTGGAACGGAATAAAGGAAGTCATGGCGTGGACGGTATGTCAGTTAAACTCCTACGAGCACATATTAAGGAACACTGGCATGACATTCGCCGTTCCATCGAGATGGGCTCCTATAAACCGAGCCCAGTCCGTCGGGTCGAAATCCCGAAACCGAACGGCGGCGTGAGGCAGTTAGGCATCCCTACCGTGACCGACCGTTTCATTCAACAGGCACTTGCGCAAGTATTGACGCTTCTCTTTGCCCCTGGCTTTTCTGACCATAGTTATGGATTCCGCCCTGCAAGGCGAGGACATGATGCCGTAAGGAAAGCGAAGCGCTACATGCAGCAGGGATATAGGTGGGTGGTCGACATGGATCTGGAGAAATTTAGCGATATTAATTTAGAGTGGCCCTCGCCTATTTAAGTTAATTAACGTTTATTATCTATGTTTTTCTAATTAAATCGCAGTATTTCAGAATTACGTACCCGTTCGGGCACCGTAAGGTGCTTGAAAACAAGTTACTGGTTTACCGCATAAGCCTATGACAGTACGCATTTTACGCATCGGATGGCGTTGAGAAAGTTGTTTTAAGTCTGTAATGGTGATGTGTAGATAAATTTGAGTCGTATTTAGGCTCTTATGGCCTAATAATTTTTGAATGGCCACTAAATGAGCGCCTTCTTGCAAAAGGTGAGTAGCACATGTATGTCGCAATTTATGGGGAGTGACTTTCTTATCGATACCAGCTCGTGCCGCATATTTCTTAACCATAAACTGAATAGCTCGAGAAGTTAGCGCACCTCCCTTTTTGCTGACAAAGAGCTCAGAAATAGTGCTAGTTCTAGAAGTGAGGTAATCCTTAATGACGTCTTCAACGATTGAATCCAGTGGTACATATCGCTCCCGTCCCCCCTTTCCTTGAATCAGAATTCGTTTCTCTTCCCAATGGACATTACGTAGCTGGAGGGAGCAGATTTCACTTACTCGTAGTCCAACTGAGTAGATCAAAGTAAGGATTGCCCGGTCACGGCGGCCTAAAATAGTTGTGGTGTCTGGTTGGGTGAGTATCTGTTGAATTTCTTTGTTTTCTAAGACCACTGGAAGTCGTTCCGGTGTATCGAGAAGTTTCGGCCATTTTTTTCGTTCATCTTGTTTAGGAGTTATTATCTCCATAAGAATGAGATAGTCGATAAATGCTGAAAGGGTGGCCAATTTACGTTGCACAGCAGAAGAACCATTCTTACGGTCAACACGAAGGTAGCGGATATAATCCACAACCATTTTAGCTTTGGAGGGATTGTCCATTTGTGGGTAGTCATTTCTACAAAATGTTTGCCAAACTTTCATATCGATGGCGTAGGCATCGGCGGTTTTAGGACGACAACCTCGAACAAATTGGGTATAGTCGAGAAATTCTCTAAGAATGGCTTCATTATTCATGCTTTTTCTCTCCTGACACGGGTGGAATATTTCTGCGAAGTAGGCTAACGGCTTTTCTGATATCCTCGAAATCGGCGTGAGCATAGGGGGTGGTTTCTTTTAATGACTTATGTCCAAGTGCTTTAGCTATGAGCTTCTACTCTTCCACCTCGTTGGATAAGATGAGCCGTAAAAGTATGACGAATGGTATGAGGGCTAACAGGCTTTTCAATATGAGCAGCTTCGGAATATTTTCGTATACGCCTTGTTATGGTCCATGGTTTAATACGAGTTCCTTTTTGATTCAATAGGAAAGGGCCCGATTTGGCTTTGCGATAGAGTCCAACATACTTTTTTAAGTCGCCAATAGCTGCTTTAGGAATAGCTGTTTGACGATCACCTGATTTTCCTTCTCGTACATGAATCCAGCCTTCTTTTAGGTCCACATCTTCGATGTTTAGAGCACTCAGTTCTCCGACACGGAGCCCTGTTGCATAGAGTACCAAAAGAGTAATAAAGTCCGTAAAACCTTGGTTAGTTGAGCGATCAGGTGCAGAAAGTATACGTAGCATCTCTTCTTCCGTTAAATAGGTTTGTTCTTTCGGTTGTTTGGGTACCATTTTAAGTGCCTCCATCGGATTTTCAGTTCTCCAGCCACGGTCTATGGCGTAAGCCATAAATGAGCGAAGGTGGGATAGATTTTTGTCTATCGTACAAGGAGAGATTCCGGCTTGTCTACGAGCACTAAGCCAGCGAATGATGTCTACGGCACGTAACACCTCAATTCCTTTCTCCAGACAATGTGGACAGCCTACGGCAAATCGAGTAAGACTAAAACGAAATTCCTTTAACGTACCCTTCGAATATTTCTTCATACCCTCTGCAGTTCGAAGGAATTCTTGAATTTGTTCTGCTAATTTTCCTGTAAGAGGTTCAGCTATGGGAGTCATCGTATATTTTCGACGTAGTGGTTTATTTTGGCTAGATACGTTAACAATTTCCAACTTGGGTTTTGATGAACAAGACATTTCGTTGATAGGGTGTGACTCCAGTGTTGCTTCTATCTCTGGGTTTTGAATCCGAGTATAATGAAGGGTTGTTGTCAGCCGTTTATGGCCTAACCAGTCTTTGATTTGTACGATATTGCCTCCTTGTTGATACAGATGACTTGCACAAATATGGCGTAGTTGATGGGGGCGAAGGGATTTTTCCCACATCTCATGATATTTCCTAAAGGTAGCACCTATTAAGTTGTTGTCCATCGCTTCTTTCCGCCAGGTTAAGAATAGCGGTGCGTTAGGTTCAAGATCATTACGCGTAGCTAAATAAATCTGAAGTAATTCTAATATCTCATTAACGACGGGAACTCGCCGTTCTTTTCGCCCTTTTCCTTCTCGAATGATGAGAACTTGTTCTTCCCATAGAATATCTCTGATCTGTAAGTTTGCTGCTTCTCCAGCTCGAATGCCGGAGGCATACAAAAGAGCAAATAAGGCCAGATTACGCTTTCGGATAGGGTCGAATTGACGACGGCTCAAACAACTGTCGATTTGCCTTTTTAATTCCTTTAGGCAATCTTGAATTTCCTCTATTGAAGCGATCTCAGGTAAGGATTGATAAAGATCTAGATTCGTATACCTTAGATGACGAGCAGGATTTTCTAAACGTAATTCTTGCTGCACTAAATAATTAAAAAAAGAACGAAGTTGACTAATGATTACATTTCGGTATCCAAGAGATTTACTTTCTGTACGTTCAATACAGTAGTTCTCCAGGTGAACGAGTTGAACGTTTTGAAAGTTGATGGATAAGTTCTCCAGATATTGAGCTAGCTTTTTGAGTTCCCGCCAAGTAGCTTTCACCACTTTTGGCGTATATCCTCGAATAATGGTTTGATATTCTCGATAATCCTCGATGATAGATTCCATAAGATGTGTACCTCTCTGAAGTTAGTTTACAAGATCTCACGATCTTGTCTAGGGATGATCCTATGGGTCTATCTTATATCGCTAAAGAGAAATTCTTCGACAAAGTGAATCATGATCGGTTGATGAGGAAGGTAGCGGAGAAAGTAGAAGATAAAACGGTTCTTCTCTTGATTCGTCGATTTCTTCAAGCGGGTGTCATGATACATGGAGTTGTCAGAGATTCGGAAGAGGGCACGCCGCAAGGTGGTCCACTAAGTCCGTTGCTTTCCAACATCGTATTAGATGAACTGGATAAGGAACTGGAGAAGCGAGGACACAAGTTTGTCCGCTATGCAGACGACTGTAATATTTACGTTCGTACACGTAAAGCGGGAGAACGGGTGAAAGCATCGGTGACCAACTTTATTGAAGAAACACTCAAGCTTAAAGTGAATCAGGAAAAGAGTGCGGTAGACCGTCCATGGAAACGCAAATTTCTAGGATTTAGCTTTACCTTCCATGTCAATCCGAAAGTCCGCATCGCTCCCCAATCTCTGAAAAGAGTTAAACAGAAAATCCGCGCGATCACGTCCCGGAAGAGTCCGATGGCTATCGATGATAGAATCGAGGAACTCAATCAATATCTCATGGGATGGTTGGGATACTTTGCGCTGGCAGATACGCCAAGTGTTTTCAAAAGTCTTGATATGTGGATTCGCAGACGATTGCGGATGTGCCTATGGAAACAGTGGAAACTTCCCCGTACAAAAGTAAAAAGGCTTATCGCTTTAGGTGTTCCTAAAGCAAAAGCCTTCGAGTGGGGTAATTCCCGCAAGGGATACTGGCGTATTTCCAACAGTCCTGTCCTGGATCGAACGTTGAATAATCGATTCTTCGAATCGCTTCAGCTTAAGAGTCTGGCAGAACGATATGACTCGTTGCGGAGTACATAATGAACCGCCGTATACCGAACGGTACGTACGGTGGTGTGAGAGGTCGGGGGTTAATCACCCCCTCCTACTCGATTTTTTCTTCTTGAACTAAACTGCAACGTTTGTTTAATAACAACTACTTCAAAAAAATGTATGAATATTAGTATCTATACATTTTTTCTTTGAGAAATAATTCATAAAGATTACTAAATATACTGCCAGACATTCATCAATTAAATGCCAGAAACAATATATTAGCGACTTGACACAGAGCCTCTGCGGGAATGATTACCAAGCCAGAAAGCCAGTAGTCTCAAGGACTGGCTTCACCATACAAGTCTATCATGCCCTCCACTCCATCTGAAGTTGCCTCAGAGTAACCGATCTGCAAAACTATGTATTTTCATTTTAAAGAACGCTTTACAGCATTGACAGCCTTTTGTTTCGGATTTGGTCAAAGTATCTAGCAGATTCTGGACATCTTTTACCATCAACTTTTGGATATTATGAGGCGGCTAAAACACTTATCTATCCATTCTTGGGTAATAAGAGAATCCCGGATATTGTACTATATATTGTTTTTCCTTTCGCAATGCGTTCATTAATTCCGGTCCTACATTTAGGTTCTGTTGTACGAGTTGATGAGGAGTAAGAGCCATCCACTGATTCAGTGAAATATCTTCAAAGCGGTCACTCTTAAACATCTCCAAAGCCCACACACTTTGATTACCAGTGTTTTGGATGTAGTGACCAAAGGCACGTGGTACATATCCTACATCCCCAGCACGATAATCAAAAGTACGAGCAGTACCATTTGGTGCCATAACCGTCATGCGAGCCGTACCTGAGATATAATATTGCCATTCATCATTGTTTGGATGCCAATGCATTTCTCTCATTGAGCCTGGTTTGATTTCCAACAACGATGCGGCAATTTGAGTGGAAATAGGAAAGTTGGTTGAATCGACTATTCGCACAGTACTCCCGCCCGGAGTTACAATCGGCTCTTGTGCAAGTAGTCGATGTTTAAAGGTTTTTGGTACCGTGCCTTGAGGGTCTGCTACCTGCTGACTTTCGAGTGGACCAGGAATAGTTCCTTGGAAAATGTATAGCTGATGGTTTGGAATATGGGCAAAAGCACTTGTTGGAACCCCGAAATTCGCCGATAGTACGTCCTTTGGCGTGTGTGAGAACCAATCGGAGATAGATAAAGTATTGAGGTCAGAGAAATTACCGTCAGGAAAGACCAGTAAAAACTCACAACCTTCTTCCAACCCTTGAATAGAATGCGGAATTCCAGGAGGAAAGTACCATAGGTCTCCCACGCCTACGTCAGCAATGAAGTTTCTCCCGTTCTGGTCAACTGCTGTAATGCGTGCTCGCCCCACAAGCATGATAGCCCATTCCGCTTGTTGATGCCAATGTAACTCACGCACACCACCCGGAGTCAGAGCCATATTCACACCAGCAATGGTGGTCGCAATCGGAAGTTGTCTTACTGTAACTTCCCGTGACCAACCACCATGATTTAACTGCATATAGGCATCGGAGAAAGAAAACTTTAGGTTAGGAAGCGTTCCGGCATCCGTAGCAGGCGAAACCAACATATCGGGGTTCTCAAGGTCTCGCCAAATATCCCGTGGTCCGAAATCCCACCATCCGGCACCATCCCTTATCGGTTGTGGTATGTATACGTTCCTTGTTTGTTTTTCCAAAATAAACACCCCTGATTCTTTTCACTAAGTATTTTACACTGGTTCAGGTACCTAATTTTAAATTATGAATAGAATCAGGATTAGGAACTATGTCCTCTTATAACGGTATACTGCCTGTTAGTTTGATAAGAAAGTCAACGGTCAACTTTTACAGAGCAGTTAAACCTTAATGAACATTAAATACATTTGTACGTCCTATCGTTTCATGGGTTCTGTGAAGGTGGGTTTGCCCGATCGTCCACTACTGAATAGAGAGGAATAAAAATCTTTATCCATGTTTTTTTGTTACTGTTTTGCACCTAAAGACTGTTTTGTTTTATTGCAGGCTTTTTTAGACATATTTAATGGTTGTGACCATTCCACCTAATGGTTCTGTAAAATTATTCGCCATGTGATATGGAATGTGGCAAATGCTCATAAGCAAAATTGATAAAAAATAATATTTTTATTTTTTGGGATGATTAAAATCCAGAAAACCCTCCATAAAGCCGAATTAAAGTTCTCGTTATGGCACTCATTTGATTCGTGTAAAGCAAGACAGAAAGAAGGATCATCGTAACACCTCCGATTTTCATGATGAACCCGCTATAACGACTTATCCACCTCATTTTGCCAATAAAGAATGACATGATATAAAAAGGAATCGAGAACCCAAGCGTATAGGCGATCATGTACCATATACCTTGTGTAGGGTTTGCTACGCTTAGACCTAGAACTGCTGTGAGGATAGGGCCAACACAAGGTGTCCACCCTGCGGCAAACGTTATTCCGATTAAAGTCGAACCAACATAGCCTGTAGGTCGATTGGTAAAATGCATCTTATATTCTTTCATCATAAACTTCGGAGTAAAAATTCCTGCCATAACAAGACCCATTACGGCAATTAGGATCGCGCCTATTTGACGTATAAGGTCTTGATTTAGTTTAAAGAGTGCACCTAGAAAAGTTGTGGAAAAACCAAGAGCAAAGAATATTATGGAGAACCCAATGGTGAAAAAGAATGTATGAATCAGTGCTGTCGGACTTGCTAACCCTGTGTTTTTGATCTCACTTACCGAAACTCCAGTTATATATGAGAGAAACGTAGGATAAAGTGGCAAACAACAAGGAGAAACAAAGGATAAAAAACCGGCTCCAAAGGCAACCCATATACTCATATCTATCAACGAATACCAACTCCATGTTTATTTTAATCTGTAGGATATCGTACATAATTGAAGGTAATGTGAAGAACGATAAATTAGCCCTTTACGATAAGAGTGCCTGTCATGCCAGACTCTCTATGACCGGGGAGGGTACAGAACCACACATAGGTGCCATCAGAATTAGGAGTAAATATCACCTCGGATTGTTGCCCGGGATTGGCATGGATATGTAAAAAATTCCTCTCATTATGGCTGTGATGGACATGCCCAGAATGCTCATTTATTTGTAATTGTGAGAAGGAAATACTTTTGATTTCTAGATCATGTTCTTGTATCCCTTTATTAATTAATGTAATTTTTACAGGTTCACTTTTTGCTAATTTAATTACATTGGGAGAGTAAGCAAATTCCCTTGCTTCAATAACAATGGAAGGGGGAGGTGTAGGTTGGCCTAGCTTAAAAGAATTGTGAGGGAACATCAGGAAAAGAGTTATCAAAAGGAATATAGGATAGAAGGGATTTGCAACAACGCCTAGTTTAGTAGGTATTTCTCGCTTGAAAAGTTCGTGCACAATAAGATAAATAGCAAGTGAGATCGTACAAAATAATAGCACAAGAAAAATATAAAATAAAAATTCCCTTTGAGGGGGCGAAATCATATCGCCCAGCATAGCTCCCATCATACCGCTCATAAGACCGCCAAAGAAACCCTCTAATACGCAAACTAATCCTAGTGGAGTTCCGGAAAGTATGCCTAAAAACCCCCCAGCGAAAATGCCTAATAGGGAGTAAGTAAATAGATCAGTTGGATAATAAAGAAGAGGTAGATATCCCCCCACGAGTCCAGCGGCCATTCCTAAACACATGGATATTGTCATCCCCGTCATACCGGGTATGAATTTCCTATATCGATGCAATTGCCACAGGCAGAAACAATAAAATACAAGAGCCAATAAAGCATTGAACAAAACGGCTTTCATGTTCTCAACCTCTTTCTGTCTGTTTGATCTTTTATGGTTTTTAATTACAAGTATTGAATAAAGCAGGGGAATGTCCCATTAAACCATGTTCTATCTTACATAAAATCCTCAACAAAAATTCTTCATTTTTTCTCCTTATTTTCTTCTTGATTTATAAGCCTGTCTCTTCACACTTTCTTCAAATTCATTGTTAATAATAAAAATAGCTCGAAAAAGGGAAAATCATCATAGGTTTGGATGTGACAACTCTTGACATATACATAAGGGGGGTATAGTATAAAAATATGGAATGAAAGAAGTATCCTTATGTAATTCTTAAAGAATTCATGAATTTAATATAGAAAGAGGTGGAAATCATGCAAACCACTGATAAAGAAATAAAACAAACTTCCCTTCAAATTACCGGAATGACCTGTGCGGCATGTGCAAATCGCATAGAAAAGGGCCTAAACAAGATAGAAGGTGTAAAAGAAGCAAATGTTAACTTTGCGATGGAAAAAGCTTCGATCACATATGACCCTCAGCAAGTAAATGTACCTGAAATGGAACAACGCATTGAGAAGCTGGGTTATGGCGTTGCCAAGGATGAAGTGAATCTGCAACTAGTAGGCATGACGTGTGCCGCTTGTGCTAATCGTATAGAAAAAGGGTTGAATAAAATGCCCGGTGTTTCGAATGCCAGCGTGAATTTTGCTTTGGAAACAGCGCATGTGGAGTTCCTCCCGGGTTCCGTTTCGGTTTCAGAAATGGTGAAAAAGGTAGAGAAACTTGGGTACAAAGCGTTACCGAAGAAAGATCAGGTTAGTGCGGGGGAACAGCGCCAGCAAGAAATTAAACGTCAAAAACGAAAATTGCTAATGTCAGCGATTCTTTCCATCCCTTTACTGTGGGCAATGGTTGGCCACTTTTCCTTCACGTCTTTCATTTGGGTACCGACATGGTTTATGAACCCGTGGGTTCAACTGGCGTTGGCAACTCCCGTCCAGTTTATCATTGGAAGGCAGTTTTACGTCAGCGCCTATAAAGCGCTTCGTAATAAGAGCGCAAATATGGATGTGCTGGTTGCTTTAGGAACTTCTGCCGCTTACTTTTATAGTCTGTATTTAACCATAAAGTGGACGGGAAGCGTAAATGCTCATCATTTACCTGAAATGTATTATGAAACGAGTTCTATTTTAATTACGCTAATCATTCTAGGCAAATTGTTTGAGGCTCTTGCTAAAGGGAGAACTTCGGAAGCGATTAAGACGCTAATGGGATTGCAGGCCAAAACAGCGCTAGTTCTCCGAAATGGCGAGGAGGTAAGCATTCCTATTGAGGAAGTCGTGGTGGGGGATGTAATCCTTGTTAAACCCGGGGAGAAGGTACCTGTAGATGGAGAAGTAATCGAGGGTGTTTCTTCCGTGGATGAGTCGATGCTGACAGGTGAGAGCCTTCCTGTTGAGAAAAGAACGGGGGACAATGCTATAGGCGCGACCATCAATAAAAATGGTGTTCTTAAAATAAAAGCCTTGAAGGTGGGCAAAGAAACAGCCCTTGCCCAAATCATTAAGGTTGTAGAGGAAGCGCAGGGTTCCAAAGCGCCAATTCAACGGATTGCCGATGTTATTTCAGGTATTTTTGTTCCTATCGTTGTGGGAATTGCGCTCATTGCTTTTTTGATTTGGTATTTCTGGGCGGCTCCCGGAAATTTTGCGGGCGCTTTAGAGAAAGCGATTGCCATTCTGGTCATTGCCTGCCCCTGTGCGCTCGGTCTGGCAACACCGACTTCTATTATGGCTGGGTCGGGCCGTGCCGCTGAATACGGCATTCTGTTTAAGGGTGGTGAGCATCTGGAGTCCACGCATCATATAGATGCCATCGTTTTAGATAAAACCGGAACAGTCACCAAAGGAAAACCGGAATTAACGGATGTACTCGTATCCGGCATTGCCGAACGTTTATTTTTACGGTGGGTCGGTGCCGCTGAGAAGAATTCAGAGCATCCACTGGCTCAAGCGATTGTCACAGGTATCGTTGCTAAAGGAATCAAAATCCCAGCAGTGGATGAATTTGAGGCAATCCCGGGTTACGGGATACGGGCCGTTGTTGAGGGGAAGGAAATCCTAGCCGGTACGCGGAAGATGATGATGAAATATGATGTATCGTTAAACGAGGAACTAAGTTTAATGGAACAGCTTGAGCACGCAGGAAAGACAGCGATGTTAATCGCCATTGATGGTAAATATGCTGGCATTGTTGCTGTTGCCGATACCATTAAAGAAACGTCAAAAGAAGCTGTAGCACGATTAAAACAAATGGGCATTCAAGTTATTATGATCACGGGTGATAATGAGCGAACCGCGCAGGCGATTGCTCAACAGGTGGGCATCGATGAGGTTCTGGCAGAAGTTCTGCCTGAGGGAAAGGCAGAAGAAGTGAAAAAACTGCAAGCTCACGGAAAAAAGGTTGCCATGGTCGGGGATGGAATCAACGATGCCCCCGCTCTTGCTACTGCTGACATTGGAATGGCGATTGGAACAGGCACCGATGTAGCCATGGAGGCGGCAGATGTAACGCTCATGCGAGGTGATTTAAACAGCATCCCGGATGCCATCTACATCAGCCGCAGGACAATGGGGAACATCAAACAGAACCTGTTCTGGGCTCTGGCTTATAATTCCCTGGGGATTCCGGTTGCCGCAGTAGGCTTACTGGCCCCGTGGGTCGCTGGAGCAGCAATGGCACTGAGTTCGGTCTCCGTTGTTCTCAACGCGCTGCGGCTCCAAAAGGTTAACATACGTTAAATCGTTGCACTTCAAGTTATTCTGAGAAACAATATTCTAAATCAATGTGATCAATAGGAGCCAGCTAGACAAGGCTGGCTCCTATTGATTTTAGTCAAGTAAATAACGCCAAGTAGGAGTGCCCATTGAAAGAGCATCCAAGCAATCATTCCTACCCCACCCATGCCGAAATTCTGCAAGCAATTTAACATGATTCATCCCTCCCTATTTAAAGTGTAAGAAATACAAATGAAGAAAGTGTGATGAAAAGGCACCTTCACATTTCCTTCGCTTTTTTGGATATAACAAATAGTAGGGATAAACAAGCTTTATTATTGCATTTCTATTTAAAGGAGGCCTTCTAATCATGTTTATGGGGTTCCAAGGAGCTGGCATGTTCGTTTGAATGTTTTTCCAGTGGGGTTTTCTGCTGCTTGGTGTGTATTTGATTATAAAGTGGATTCAAGGTCCATCCAATAAAAGATATACACAGGATAATGAAGTTAATAGTATCCGGGAGAGATTCGCCAAGGGCGAAATTAGTGTGGTAGAGTATGAGCTCATTTTGAAAAAGTTAAATGAAAGGCGGTGTTATGATGGAAGGTAAGGGGATAATATTGATTGTTGATAACGAGAAACCGATGCAACAGCTCCTTTCCATTTGTCTGCGTCAGGCTGGATACCGTACAGATCGGGCATCTTCGGGGGAAGAAGCTATCGAGAAGATCGAGAGGGATACCTACATATTAATATTACTTGATGTTATGATGCCTGTCATGGATCTGGCGAGAGTGCAAGCAGTAGTCAGGAGAACTACGAGCAAAAATAATCAACAAGCAAAGAACGATGAACTCCTGCTGACGCATCAAGGGATCACATTGCATAGTTATCAACGTGAAGCTTTTTTTGACAACCAGCTGTTATCTTTGACACCTAAAGAATACGAGATTCTTTATATATTGTTGAAATCCCCGCGGCGTATTTTTAGTCGTGAAGATTTATTGGCTTTGATATGGGGGGAACAAAATATTGAAGATGAGCGAACGGTGGATACGCATGTGAAAAATCTCCGGGAAAAATTACGGGCCAAAGGGGCTCCTGCCCACAACATTATTAAAACAGTATGGGGAGTAGGGTATAAATTACAGTGAATACAACCGCCATTTTAGAACGTTTCCGGGAGCGTGTTGCATTAAAGCTTGGATTATTGCTGCTTTCTGTTTTTATGATTATTATTTTTTCGGTCGGCAACATTTTATATTCTCTTTTTCTAAATTTCTATCTTTCTCATGTAACAGAAGAGCTTGTACAGCGCGGGCACAGTCATGCATCTGTTTTGAGTGACCACTTCTTCCCTGTAACCGTTGAACATGTAATCCGGATGGAAAAAGGGTCGAAATTTACGGTGGTCCTTCTGAATAAACTGGGGAGGATAATAGACAGTTCTGCTCCTATTTCCCCCCTACAAAGAAGCTACTTAAAGGTGGCTGCCGGTAAAGAAGAAGGACAAGAGGACACAATAGAAAAGAATTGGGATACCAAACTTTTTCTTGTTTCCCGCTCTCCCATTTTACAGAACGGCACAACGATTGGCGAAGTCGTAATGTTCTCCTCAACAGCACCCATTCGCCAAGCTGTACGAGTATTGCAGGGAATGTTAATGTTAACAGGAATTGTGACAGTTCTTGTTATGGGTGGTCTTTTATTTGTCATTTCCCGTATGATTGTTAGGCCCCTAATTGACATGAAACAATCCACCAGTGAAATCGCGGAGGGGCGGTATACAACCCGGGTCCCGGTGACAGGAAATGATGAGATCGCCCAATTGGGTCATTCCATAAATGATAGGTTTACCTGAAATTATAATCTTGGATCTTTAATGATTAATCGGAACTATTTTAATGGACTTGTATCGGCAACTTTTTTCTTGTTGCTCCTGATCTAAGAGAGAGCGGAAATCATTAATCATAATTAAGGAACATCTTTTTGTTATTTGCATACGGTACAGGGGTATGCTATAATTGGAGTGCTAGTAAATAATAATAAAACATGGGTACACTAAAATCAGTAAACTAGTACGTTTTATCTACATTGTGCCCTAAGTTGTCTTCCCTTTGTAAGGCAGGCATTCGCCACGAGCCAATTAAAATGATTATGTAGGGCAACAAAAACATTGGAGAGATAAACAATGGAACATTCCAACGAAAACATTAGCCAAGATGAAGCAATTCAGATGAGCGAAAGAAAAAGCCATCATCCAAATAAAATGAAAACAAATTTAGTCAGCCGCTTAAATCGAATTGAAGGACAGATTCGGGGCGTAAAGGGAATGATTGAGAAAGATGTATATTGTGATGACATTTTAAATCAAATTGCCGCTGTACAATCTGCTCTTAATTCCGTTGGAAAACTTCTCTTGGAGGGCCACATGAAAAGTTGTGTCATTGAAAGGATCCAAGAGGGTGACCAAGAAGTCATCGATGAACTATTAAAGACCATGAACAAACTAATGAAATAAACAGATTAACCTCTTGTGACAAGCTTGTTAAGGAGGTGGTTATTTAATAAGCATACCTGATTTCTTATTTACATTTAGGCAATTAGGCAATATATATAATATCCATTAAGGAAGGATGATTTTACATGGAAAATATCACATTGAATGTTAAAGGTATGACATGTGGTCATTGCGAAAAAGCTGTGCGAACAGCACTAGAAGAGTTAAATGGTATAAGCAAAGTCTCCGTTCATCTCAAAGAGGGTAAAGTAGACGTTGCGTTTGACAATGCAAAAGTATCAACTGGCCAAATGAAAGAAGCAATTGAGGAACAGGGGTATAATGTTGTATAAAGGATGACAATCCAACCTGAAAAAAGCAGTATCCGCAGCTTATGAACGTTTGATCGTTAACTAGCATAAGCAGAGGATACTGCTTTTTTATTTTTTAAAATCAGTAAACCACCTATAAAATTCAAAGTTTCCAATAAATAAAAGCTAAGTGCTGTTTGGGTACCAAGCTCTCAACAAACGCTTTCGCATTGTCTGCGATTTTCGTTTATAGTTTCTCCTCTTTATTTACCTTCTTCTGCAAAACGCTTAATTCTAGCCTCTATATCATCACGCACACGTTGGAATACAGCCCATTTTTCTTCTTCTGTACCGGTAGCTTTGGCTGGGTCGTCAAAACCCCAGTGATCGCGTGTTACATGAGGAGGCGTCATCGGACACTTATCATTCGCATCACCACAAAGCGTCACAATATAGTCAGCTTTATTTAATAGTTCTGGGTCAATGATATCGGACGTTTGCTTGGAAATATCGATTCCTTTTTCTAACATCGCCTTCATCGCATTGGGATTCAAACCATGTGCTTCAATCCCTGCACTGTACACATCATATTTGTCACATAAATACTTCTTACCAAATCCCTCTGCCATTTGGCTCCGGCAGGAATTTCCCGTGCAAAGAAAATAGATGTTTTTTTTGTTTTCAGCCATGATGATATCTCCTTAATGTTTCCGTTTATTTTTTGAAGTTGCCAAGGTTTCCAAACTGAATTACGACAGGTTCAGGGGCACAGCAAACGCCTGCAACAAGGGGTTCATCTGCTGATTCAAATTCTGAATCCTCTTTTGTATAGAATACTTCCCACGCGTTGCCCTCTGGGTCATCAACCCAAATTTTATCCTGAACGGCATAGCAGCAAGTTGTATTCATTTCATCAAGTGTAGCAATTCCTGCTTCTTTAAAACGCTTTCTCATGGCGATGACAGCTTCTGTATCCGCTACTTGGAATCCCATATGATTTAATGCTCCTTTGTTATCATAAGGACGTACATTCATGGAGAAATGAAGGGGAGGATTGTTCAGTTCAAATTTTGCATAATTGTCTCTGACTTTCGTTGGTTCTTCACCAAAAAAAGCACGATAAAATTTAAGATTTTCCTCCAGGCTTTTTACATTAATTGCGACATGCATGCGAAATGTTGGATTTAACATGGATAATCATCCTTTCCTTTTATGAAATGATTCGTAGCCAGATATAAAGACCAGCTAGTGTAATAAACAAGGTTGGTATGGTAAGCAGAATACCTGTTTTGAAGTATCTGCCCCACGTAATGTTGACACCTTTTTGTGAAAGGACGTGGAGCCAAAGCAAGGTCGCAAGAGAGCCAATTGGCGTTATTTTTGGTCCCAGGTCACACCCAATGATGTTTGCGTATTGCAGGGCTTCGCGAACGACCCCTTGTGTATGGGTGCCATGGATTGCCAAAGCATCAATCATAACCGTGGGCATGTTATTCATAATGGAAGATAGAATAGCCGCGATAAAACCGGTTCCAATGGTGGCGGTAAATAATCCTTTGTCAGAAACCGACTGAATAAGCTGACCTAATAAATCCGTTAATCCTGCGTTTTTGAGTCCATACACAACCACATACATACCGATGGAGAAAACAACTACTGCCCAAGGGGCACCTTTTACAAGCTTCCATGTTTTAATCTCAGGGCTTTTGCTTGCCAGCATGAGATAAATGAAAGCAATTACGACAGCGACTACGGAAACAGGTATGTGGAAGAATTGCGTGATCAAATAGCCAATCAACAAAACACCAAGAATAAACCAGGATAGACGAAAAAGAGTTTTGTCTTTAATGGCATCCGCCGGATTTTTTAACTGGGAAACATTATAATTGTCTGGAATGTCTTTTCGATAATAAAGAAACAGAACAAGTAAGCTCGCGAATAACGAGAACAAAGTGGTAATAATCATCCTGCTTGCATACTGTAAAAATCCGATGTGAAAGTAATCGGCTGATACGATATTCACCAGGTTGCTTACAACAAGGGGCAGCGATGTCGTATCGGCAATAAATCCACTCGCCATTATAAACGGCAGGATCATTTTGTCCTTAAACTTCAATGCACGTACCATTGCCAGTACGATAGGCGTTAAAATTAAAGCGGCTCCGTCGTTTGCAAAAAACGCAGCAACAGCTGCCCCAAGGAATACAACGTAAACAAACATTCTCTTTCCGTTGCCTTTGGCTAAACGAGCCATATGTAAAGCAGCCCATTCAAAGAAACCAATTTCATCAAGAATAAGGGAAATTAAAATGATAGCTACAAACGAAAATGTGGCGTCCCACACAATGCCGGTCACGGTCATAACATCATGAAACGATACTACTCCGAAAAGCAGAGCAAGGATAGCTCCTCCAAGGGCAGACCAACCGATGTTTAAACCTCTCGGCTGCCAAATAACAAAAATTAAGGTCATAACAAAAATCACAATTGAAATCCAAGTTTGCATGTTGCTGTCTCTCCACTTCCATAAATTTTTTACTCGCAGTCAGTCTCACAGCAAGCATTCGCTTGAGTCGATTGATACTGGGCGAGCCTTTCCTTCTGGGAAGGGACATAGTCAAGAATCTGCATAATATACGGATGCGATTCAGTATCCAAGCGATAATACACCCATGTGCCAGTTTTGCGTTCCTTCAGAAGCCCTGCGTTAAGCATCTTACGCAAATGCTGACTAATCCCTGGCTGTGAACTTCCAACCAAGTCCACTAATTCACAAACGCACAGTTCTTTCTCTTTTAAGTAGGACAAGATTGTCAGTCGAGTTTTATCAGCAGCCAGCTTCAGAAGTTCTGACATTTCTTCAACCGTACGCTTCATATATTCACCACCTTTTATATAAATGCATGATTATATTACGCTTAACTTATATAGAAATCAACAACAATTTTTTTTTATTAGATGTTGCATAATCGGTTATCTTAACATATACTACCATTAAATCAAATAAATTTGATGCATGCATTGGGGGAACGGCTATTGATTGCCAACTGTGGGAGTAAATTAAGCCGCTGCTTATAAAGAAATGAGGGATGAAACACATGAAGATACCATTACCATTGCTAAGTGATTCCCTTGAAAGCACTTTTGAACAATACGAAGCCAAGTTTAAGGCTATGGCAGACAAAAAACGTCTTCATATCCTGTATGAATTATGCCAACGAGGAAAAACCTGTGTATGCGATCTTACCGGCGTTTTAGATATGCAACAATCTAAGCTGTCATATCACCTAAAAATTTTGCTTGATGCGAATCTCATTGAGAAAGAGACGATAGGGACGTGGAGTTATTATCAATTAAACGAAAAAGAAATGGGCCATCTTCTTTCTAATGAACTTTGTTGTGTTTTTTTACCTAACAAGGGTAACTAAATTTTTTTTGCTTCATTAATCAATTATTTTTGATTAAATAATTTTTCCATAGAGTGAGGAGTGAATAAACATGTCATTGAATCATTATTATTTGGAAAGCATGGCAAGGCATAAACAATTAGAAATAGAAAAACAGGCACGTGAATCTTGGAAATTTATCGATATAAAAGACAATAAAGAGATCCAGTCCATCGAGAAGCTCTTAAAAACTACGGAAAAATCAGTAATAGTTGCAGCTCCATCTTCCTGTTGTTGTGAATGTTAATCATCCGAAACTTATGTATCAAGCGAAAGAAAACGATTATCCCGTGTCTCTATATAGAAAACATTTCTACAAATCGGCGTGCCGGTGTAGATAGGAATCGATTGCGCAACCAGACCACAGCAGCCGTGGATTCCAATGAGGGTTCAATGATTTCTCGAAACTGCAGAGTAGTGGTAGAACGAAGATTCATCGCCGACTTTGGTACAATCGTGATGCCAGTGCCAGACTCGGCCAAAGCCAAAAGTGTCATAATGTCATCGCTTTCGCAGAGAATGTGGGGTTGAAAACCGGCGAATTCACAAGCTTTCATAAACTGTTCATAAATGAACATTCCATGTTGTCGACGTAATAGCATCATTGGAAAATTAGCAAGGTCGGAGAGTCGAATGGGGGTATCATCGCCTCCGTGTTTACCAGTGGTATTCATAGCAACAACCAATGGCTCAATGGGTAACAGTACCATTTCGTACATTTTTGTGCTTTCAATGGGCAGTCGTACCAGCCCTACTTCAATGACCCTGCTTTCTAATAGTTGCATGATACGATGCGTGTCACCCTCCCATAACTGAAAGTAGACAGAGGGATAGCTGTCATAAAAAGAGCGGATTCGTTGTGGCAAGAGTGTGACACCGGTTGATGGTACGGTCCCAATAGACAATGTCCCACGAACCCCAGCATGGTGTTCTTCCATTTCAGAAACGGTTCTCTGCATCAAACCAACCATTTGCTCTGCACGACGTTGCAAAGTACGGCCGGCTTCGGTTAGCTTTACTGTACGCCCCATTCTTTCTACCAGCTGTACACCGAGTTCTTGTTCCAGTAGCTTTAACTGGTGACTAAGCGGAGGTTGTGCCATGTGCAACCGTTTTGCCGCCCGTGTGATTTGACCTTCCTCTGCAATGACCAAAAAGTATTTAAGTTGTCTCAAATCCATCTAGCAGCCTGACCTCCTCGTTATGCCTAACTATATATAATTTGTATATATGGTAGATATTATAGATATTTCACATATGGTTTGTCTATTGCTACAATCAGTGGTGGAAAGAATTAAAGGCACAACACCTACGAAGATCAAAGGGTGCCTAATAGGAACGAGGCTTTTGGATGGAAACTTCAACAGATCTTTATGCTCGGCGTTGGTATGTTCTTTGGACGGTTGGTATTGGGACTTTTTTGTCGTCTCTGAATACGAGCATTACCAATACAGTCTTGCCTGTGATCCAGCGGGCAATACATCTAACATTAAGCCAATCTGAATGGATCGTACTGATTTATCTCCTGGTCTTGACGTTGTTCCTGCTGCCTGTTGGAAGGCTGTCTGATGTGTGGGGACATCGACGGATTTTTCTATTTGGTTTTGCTCTTTTCACTTGTGCAGCTCTGCTATGTGGGTTTTCAAGAAATTATGTATCTCTTTTATGGGGCAGGGCATTGCTCGCACTTGCGGGTTCAATGATCTTGTCTGTCGGCCCCGCACTGATTTCGACCACGTTTCCGGCAGAACAACGAGGGCGGGTTCTTGGTATTCAAGCGATAATGACCTATATTGGCCTATCGCTGGGGCCTGTCCTTGGAGGTTGGTTCACTCAATTATGGGGCTGGCCAATTATCTTTTTCATCACGGTTCCCTTTGGCCTGGCAGGACTCGTGCTTGGAATGTGGGCTGTCCCAGGGATTGTTTCGGAACAGCAGAAACATCTGGACCTGAAGGGGTTTTTCTTGTTCATCATTGGTATGACGACAGGCACCTTACTCTTGAATTCAAATGCGATCACACAACACCGCTCATTATTAATCACGATTTTGTTGGTTTGCTTCGGAATCTCAACCTGGGGCTTTGTACACATTGAGCGTAAACAACCAGATCCAATGCTTGATTTACGGCTATTCCAGATACGTAACTTTGGTTTTGGAACATTGGGTGCGGCATTGAATTACTTGTGCTTCTTTCTCACAATGTTCCTTCTCCCATTCTATTTTGATCATGTTCTACAGCTTTCAGCTTTAGCGACTGGAACGTACTTGAGTATCACACCATTGATCATGACGGTTTGTGCTCCCATTGCCGGTACATTATCAGACCGTATAGGGCCACGTATTTTAACTACAGCAGGGATGCTTTTCAGTACATTAGGTCTAGTTTTGTTCGGAATCATGGCTAAGCTCTCATCTGTTGCCGTATCCCACTGGATACTTATCATCGGACTCTTTCTAGCTGGTCTCGGAACAGGTACATTTGCGGCTCCAAATAATTCTGCAATTTTAGGAGCAGCCCCACGCCCTAAACAAGGTGTGGCCTCCGGAACTTTGGCCACATTTCGATACATCGGTATGATGGCTGGGATAACTGTAGGCGGATCGTTATTCGATTTGTTGCTTTCCTACTTCACGTATAAAGGATCAGGTATTACAGGATCATTTCTCGAAGCTTTTTCATTCGTGATGTGGATCGGCACCTTATTTGGAGTCGTAGGAATTATGTGTACCCTTGCGATGACAAAAGTAAATCACCGATAACGTGGCTTTGTTTAGCTGGGATGGAAAGACGAATTTTATTAAACTGCCGATGCTTATTCGGCAGTTTTTTTGTGCGCAACTTAGCACGGAGCAAACCTCTCTCGGAAAAAAATTTCAGGTTTTCGCAATGGGGGATAGGATTAGAAACGAGAGGGAATCAACTAATATAACTGATCCAAAATCATGTCCGAGAACATTAGTTTTTTCACCGCTCGGCCTGTGTGGCATGTATTTATTACTTACGCTGTGTTCATCAAAGGAGTGTTAAATATGGGCGCAATAATCATGAGTGGACGCGAAGTAGCTGCTGAGATCAAGGGTGAACTAAAGCAAAAGGTTGCCAAGTTTAATCGCGAATTTTCCCAACCTGTATTAACCGTTATATTAGTGGGCAATGATCCTGCGTCCGAAACCTATGTAAAAGCAAAAGGGAAAGCTGCCGCCGAAGTAGGGATCCGTTCATTCCTGATTCGGTTTCCGGAGGATGTGTCACAGGCGGAATTAATACACAAGATCGAACAGCTTAATAAAGATCCGGAAGTTAATGGACTTCTTGTACAACTCCCTCTGCCTCGACATATAGACGTTCAATCAGTGATTGACGCGATAGATCCCCGAAAGGATGTTGATGGATTTCATCCTTTAAACGTTGGAAGGATGCAGGTTGGAAAAAAAGCATTTATCCCCTGCACGCCATTTGGAATCTTAAGTCTGTTAAAACGGTATAAAATTGAAATACAAGGGAAACATGCCGTGATCGTTGGTCACAGTCATATCGTTGGCAGACCAATGGCAGCATTGCTTTTAAATGAAAACGCCACTGTATCGGTTTGCCATGTCTATACGAAGAATTTAAAAGAAATAACAACAATGGCTGACATTCTCATTGTCGCGGTCGGGAAAAAACACTTGATCACCTCTGATATGGTCAAGCCAGGAAGTGTAGTTATTGATGTTGGAATTAATCGGGAGGAAAATCGGCTTTTTGGCGATTGTGATTTTGAATCGATTAAGCATATTGCATCCTATATTACACCTGTACCTGGAGGAGTAGGGCCTATGACCATCTCCATGCTGCTTTATAATACATTTGATGCCGTACAAAGTCAGATGAAAGAACTTACCAGGGTGTGAGAAGCCGGGGGTTTAACGCCCCCGACTACTCTGTTTTTGAAGCAATCCTTAATAATATAGGCTTTCACTATGTTGACATAGAGGACAAGTTTTACTAAGAGGGCTATTTTGATATTCATGATCGCAGCCCAATTGAATAGATGACAACTCTTGTTCAAGTTGTTGAATCATGTGCTTTAATCTTTTAATTTCCTCTTTTATTTGAAGGGGTCTATTCATTTGAAATCCTCCTCCAGCGAAATTTTACGATTATTTATAGATTTCGCTTCCTCCAGCCTTAAATTCTAAAGCCTTTTCTTTAAACCCTTCTTCGACTGCAGAATCAAGAGCAATACCTTTGTCTTTAGCGTATTCCCGAATATCCTGCGTGATCTTCATGCTGCAAAATTTTGGGCCGCACATCGAACAGAAATGGGAAGTCTTAGCCCCTTCTGCCGGCAGCGTTTCATCATGGTATTCTAATGCCCTTTCCGGGTCAAGAGACAGGTTAAATTGATCGCGCCAGCGGAACTCAAAACGAGCTTTTGATAAGGCATCATCCCGCGTTTGTGCACCGGGATGCCCTTTGGCCAGATCTGCTGCATGGGCGGCAATTTTATATGTGATTACACCTTCTCGTACATCGTTTTTGTTTGGTAATCCGAGATGCTCTTTTGGTGTAACGTAACATAGCATGGCTGTCCCAAACCAGCCAATCATTGCGGCACCGATTGCTGAAGTAATGTGATCATACCCGGGAGCAATATCCGTAGTAAGGGGCCCTAGTGTATAGAATGGGGCTTCCTGGCACACTTGAAGCTGACGATCCATATTTTCTTTGATTTTATGCATCGGAACATGCCCAGGGCCTTCAATCATCACCTGCACATCATGCTTCCATGCGATATTCGTTAACTCGCCAAGCGTTTCTAATTCTGCAAATTGCGCTTCATCATTGGCATCAGCAATCGAGCCAGGTCGCAGGCCATCCCCAAGTGAAAAGGCAACATCATAGGTTTTCATGATTTCACAAATTTCTTCAAAGTGTGTATACAAGAAATTCTCTTGATGGTGGGCTAAACACCAGGCAGCCATTATGGAACCCCCACGCGAAACAATCCCTGTCACACGTTTTGCTGTTAATGGAACGTAACGTAGAAGAACACCTGCATGTATAGTAAAATAGTCTACACCCTGCTCGGCTTGTTCGATTAATGTATCCCGGTAGACTTCCCATGTTAGGTCCTCTGCAACCCCATTCACCTTTTCCAGCGCCTGATAGATGGGTACAGTCCCGACTGGCACGGGTGCATTCCGGATAATCCACTCGCGTGTTGTATGGATATTCTTACCGGTAGATAGATCCATAATGGTATCTGCACCCCAGCGCGTTGCCCAGGTCATTTTCTCTACTTCTTCTTCAATGCTGGAACTCACTGCCGAGTTTCCGATGTTTGCATTAATTTTTACATGAAAGTTGCGCCCGATAATCATCGGTTCGCTTTCTGGATGATTTATATTTGATGGAATGATGGCGCGGCCTTTGGCCACTTCTTCACGTACAAACTCTGGAGACATTTGTTCGCGAATAGCGATGAATTCCATCTCAGGGGTGATAATTCCTTGACGTGCATAATGTAGTTGCGTTACATTGTGGCCTTGTTTACCCCGTAAAGGCTGGTTATTGGTTTTTGGAAATAATGCATCGTTATTTTGTGAATCAAGAGATCGCAGACCATTATCTTCCGGTTTTATCTTGCGTCCTTCATATTCTTCTACATCTCCCCGTTCCAAAATCCAATTTCTTCGTATGGGGGCGAGACCTTCTCGAATGTTAACTTGAGAACAAGGATCCGTATAAGGACCGCTTGTATCATAGACGCGGACGGGTGAATTCTCAGTTTCTCCATATGTGCTAGAAGAGGGAGTTAATTTAATTTCACGCATTGGCACTTGCATATCTGGGCGAGAGCCTTGTACATAGACTTTTTGACTTCCAGGGAAACTCGATACAGTGAGGGCTTTTTGTTCGGTATCAGTTGTCTTTGGCATGGGATTCCTCCTAGATTAGAAAAGGTAAATAGTGTGATGATCTAAATGAACCTTTTGAGGAGGCGGAGGGTACACCAAATATAGAAAAAACCGCCATAGGAAATAGGCGGTTTTTACATACAAATGGTGTACAAAATGTAAGTATGTAGGTGATTCCTCCGCTGGCATTATCCAGTTCAGGTTCAACGGTCAATAGCAGAATAGCTATCCTCTCAGCCTGGTTCTCCAAGCTCCCGCATATTTATTTATATCATTAGCGTATTGAATAATGTCTAATTTGTCAAATTAATTTTTGCTTATATCGATTTGCCACTCAGCCAAAGGCAGCAAATTAACTCATCCAGTTGAAACTTAGGTCTAATGCAATATGCGAGAATGTATAGAAATAAGACAAAGGAAAAGAATAAAAAGTGAGAAATCGGGTAGCGGTAAAAGCATACCCTAAGTCTACACAAAAAATAGCTTACAAAAACCTTTTATTCATGTATATTTAGCTGTATATACATCAATTGTGCTAGGGAGTGGACTTATTGTGAAACATAAAAAAATTCTTTTTTCAGTAGGTTTGGGCTGGATGTTCGATGCACTAGATGTTGGCATTGTATCATTTATTGCAGCTGCTTTAGTTAAGGAATGGCATATAACGCCTCAGCAGGTGGGGTTGATTGGCAGTATGAATTCATTAGGAATGGCTGTCGGAGCAGGGGTTGCTGGTGTTTTTGCTGATAAATTGGGGCGAAAACCGATCCTTCTCGCCTCCATATTGCTCTTTGGGGTAGCAAGTGGATTGTCCGCATTTGTCACCGGCTTATCTATCTTTTTGTTACTGCGATTTTTTATTGGCGCGGGGCTTGGGGCTGAGCTACCTATTGCATCCACCTATATTGCAGAAAATGAACCTACGGAATCGAGGGGCCGAGCAGTCGTACTTTTGGAAAGTTTTTGGGCGGTGGGGTGGATTCTGTCCGCGCTTCTTGCGTATTTTGTTATTCCCCATTATGGATGGCGAACTGTGCTTATCATTTGCGCAATTCCTGCACTCTACACGGTATTTCTTCGTTCTTCATTGCCAGAGACAAAAAAGAATACGAGCAGAACTTCTTTTCAACAATCGATGGGCAGGATATGGTCCAAGCCATATTTTAGAACAACAAGTATGCTGTGGGTACTATGGTTTTGTGTCGTATTCTCCTACTATGGCATGTTTTTATGGCTTCCTACTGTGATGGTCCTAAAGGGATACTCACTGATCAAAAGTTTTCAATACCTCCTCATTATGACTCTGGCCCAACTTCCCGGTTATTTTAGTGCCGCCTGGCTCGTAGAACGGATAGGAAGAAAATTTGTATTGGTCACTTACTTGATTGGGACCGCTGTAAGTGCCTGGGCGTTTGGCGCAGCACATTCGTTGTCCGGCCTCGTGGCAGCAGGGATTTTCCTCTCCTTTTTCAATTTAGGAGCCTGGGGGGCCATGTATGCTTATACACCGGAACACTATCCGGATTCCATTCGGGCAACTGGTACTGGTTTTGCAGCTGCTGTTGGACGCATAGGAGGTATTTTGGGGCCCTTATTTGTAGGGTTCGCCGTATCCAACCATTTCTCGTTCAGCCAAATTTTTGGTTTGTTCCTGGCTGTAACGTTAATTGGTGCCGTTAGTGTTGTGTTTTGGGGGCCGGAGACAAAGGGTGTTCCTCTTGATTCTGAAGTAACCCTTAGGTAGGATAGGTTTCAGGAGGGCTTCAAATGAATGATTATACCGAACGGCAAAATCGAGTGTTAACCGAATTGGAATCAACGGATGGGGCAGTTTCTGGTTCAGAATTAGCAGATCGCTGCAAGGTTACGCGGCAGGTGGTAGTCCATGATATCGCAATCCTGCGTGCTAAAGGAGAACCCATTGTTTCTACCCCCCGGGGATATATGTATCTTAAGAATAACGCTGCTCTAACGAGGAAACAGCATGTGTTGTCTGTGTACCACCCTCCTGAATTGGTTGGCCGGGAGTTAGAAATACTCGTTGATTATGGATTTCGTATAAAGGATGTTGTAGTGGAACACCCATTATATGGTGAATTACGCGGATCGCTGCTTCTCTCTTCAAGGCGGGATGTTGAATTTTTCCTGCAAAAAGCCTCCCCTTCTAATGGAACGCTGTTGTCCAACTTAACTGGAGGTTACCATTTGCATACAATTGAATCTGATTCCTTGGACCATTTACCAGATGCGATTGCGGAATTGAGAAAGAATGGAATTCAGGTGTTTGATTGAATTATTTAGTTGAGCTGGAAAAGGGTAAAAGGGGAGGTAAGATACCTCCCCTTAAGTCTATTCGGTAGAAGTTATTCTAGTTCGTATTTTGCAGTGCGTCGTAACCTTCTTCACCGGTACGTATCTTAATGGCATTGGCGATTTCGTATACAAAAATTTTGCCGTCGCCCGGCTGCCCGGAATTTAACACCTTTCGTGCTGTATCAATTACTTGCTGTACGGGAACCTTGCAAACGACGATTTCAACCTTTATCCGTTCATACATGTTTACATCCAACTTCTTGCCCCGGTAAGTTTCGGTATACCCTTTTTGAAAACCCGCACCAAGAGCGTGGGTTACTGTAATTCCACTCACACCGATTTGGGCCAGGGCTTGTTTTAACTCTTCAAATTTTGTTGGACGTGCAATAATTTCAATTTTTGTCAGCACTTCGCTCATAGGATCACCCTTTTAGGAAAAATTATGATTCGTGATACGCTCTTTCTCCATGCAGTGTAATATCTAATCCGAGAGATTCTTCCTGTTCATTTGCCCGGACTGGAATGAAGACTTTTACCACTTTAATAAGTATATAGGATACTATCCCAACAAATAGATATGTTGCAACAATCGCAACCAGTTGCTTTAAGACTAAGCTTGGGTCTCCATAAAATAATCCATCTGCCCCGGCTGAATTGACGGATTTTGTGGCAAACAAACCGGTGGCAATTCCCCCCCATGTTCCGCCGATTCCATGCAATCCAAACGCATCAAGAGCATCATCATACCCAAATTTTTCCTTAACCCAGAAAACTCCACAATAACAAATTGAACCTCCAAGGAATCCAATAAGAATAGAGGCAGGCGGCGTAACAAATCCCGCAGCAGGTGTGATTGCCACAAGGCCCGCAACTGCACCGGATATGGCCCCAAGCATGGTCGGTTTTTTATGGACCAGCCATTCAATTAATAACCAGCCAATGATTCCGGCAGCTGCTGCTGTATTCGTATTGATAAATGCGTACATAGCCACTTCATTAAGGGTTAAGGCACTTCCGACATTAAAGCCAAACCATCCCAACCAGACTAAGGATCCTCCTAATATGGTAAGCGGCAGGTTGTGAGGAGTCGTTGAGACGGCATCTTTTCTTTTCCCAAGAACGATCGCAAGCACCAGTCCGGTAACTCCAGATGAAATATGCACGACGTTTCCTCCGGCAAAATCAACTGCTCCGAGATTACGAATCCATCCTCCAACACCCCAAACCCAGTGGGCTACAGGAGAGTACACCAAAATTGACCATAAGGTCGTGAAGATAACAAAAGCGGTAAAACGCATACGCTCTACGAAGGCCCCCGAAATTAGAGCTGCGGTTAAAATGGCAAAGGTTAGCTCGTACATCATAAATAAATTATGGGGAATCGTTGCACTGTATTCATTATTAGGTTTAAAGGTTACGCCTTTTAATCCCGCCCAATCTAGACCCCCGATAAATGGATTTCCGTGTAAAGAAAACGCTAGCGAGTAACCAAATAAAATCCAGATAATAGAAACGATTGCAATTGATCCAAAGCTGTACATCGCCGTGCTTAACACGTTTTTACTTTTTACCATGCCACCGTAGAATAGTGCAATTCCTGGTGTCATAATCCAAACGAGAGCTGTGCACAAAAACATAAATACTGAATCGGCCATTACCATGTTTATCCCCTCTGCGAAATTATTGTGTTATATTTCATTACATGAGTAGTTACTAAACCTATCATATATTTTAAGATCTATAGATTCAACGGAAAATTTTGATAATGAATAATCTGTCATAATACGTTTAGTATGTAACAAACGTAATTAAACTTTAACATTTTAATAAAAAAATCATTTTCTTTAAAAAATGATGTTAGAAAACCCGACATAAATTGGACTTCTGAATTTAATACTCATGTTTAAAACTCCCATCAGATGGAATGAGAGTAATGGTTCCGAACGCAGAATGCTTATGTTGAATTCAACTCTTGTGTAAAAAATCACAAAAGGTTAGACCTTTTACACGAATAGTTGTATACTACTGTGTATATACACATGTATATATAGTTGTGTTAGTTTAAGGGGGGTTTTCACAGTGTTTCTTACAGACCAAATTTATTCTCTTATACGAATGGCTTTGCAAGAAGACATTGGTAGAGGAGATTATACGACCAACCTTCTTATAGATGAGACCGCAAATGCTACTGCGAATGTATATGTCAAAGAGCCTTGTTGTGTGGCAGGGTTGCCGTTAATTGATTTTGTTTTTAAAGAGTTAGATCCTAACGTTCAAGTGAAACAAATGGTGGAGGATGGCTTTATGGCCGAACAGAAAACTCTGGTATGTGTGTTGTCCGGCCCTGCACGTTCGATCTTAACAGGGGAGAGGACGGCCCTGAATTTTCTTGGCCGTCTAACAGGGATTGCAACAAAAACAAGAGAAGCCGCGGATAAGCTAGCAGGAACCCGAACAAAACTGCTTGATACCCGAAAGACCACACCAGGATGGCGCGGCCTGGAAAAATATGCAGTAAGCATGGGCGGAGGCTACAATCATCGCTTCGGATTGGATGACATGGTGATGATTAAGGATAATCATGTGTTGCTGGCCGGCGGCATTTCAAACGCAATTGAACGTGTAAGAAAGGGAGTTCCTTTGTCTACAAAAATCGAGATTGAAGTGGATACCCTGGAACAATTAAAGGTAGCACTTGATTATACTGTTGATTTGATTCTACTCGATAACATGGATTGCGAAACGATGGCTCAAGCGGTTGAAATGACAGCGGGCAAAGTACCGTTAGAAGCCTCAGGCAATATGACGCTGGAGCGATTAGCTGATGTTGCGCGTACAGGCGTAGATTATATTTCAATGGGCGCGTTGACCCATTCGGCGGTAAGTATTGACGTTGGATTGGATATTGTTTTTGAAGTTCCCGGTAAATAGATGTTAAATGGGAGGCGCAGCATGTGTACTACAGAGTTTGATTTTGTGATCATTGGCAGTGGGCTTGCCGGAAGCACAGCCGCTTACCTCCTGGCCCAGTTTGGCAGCGTAGCCGTTGTTTCCAAGGAATCTCCGACAAAGAGTAATTCGTGGGCCGCACAGGGCGGGATTGCAGCCGCTATGGATAAATCGGATAATCCCCATTTACATTTGGCCGATACATTAGCCGCCGGTGACGGGTTATCCAATGCAGCAGCTGTGCAAGCCATTGTGCACCGCGCGCCAAAACTGATGCACTGGTTGATGGAGCTTGGCGTTACATTTGACCACAATGACACAGGGCAATTGTCTTTAGGACTTGAGGGCGCGCATAGCAGACATCGAATACTTCATGCGGGAGGAGATGCTACGGGTGCAAATGTGCTCAAAGTTATCACGGAACAAATCAACCAGCACCCAAATATTCAAAGGTTCTCTCCAGCCCGTGTTTCCTCCTTATATCTTAATCAAGGAAAGGTGCTTGGAGCCTCTGTTCAGCTGGATACGCAGGAACAGCTTTTGATAGGGCGAAGAGCCACAGTTCTTGCGACCGGTGGAGCGGGACAGTTATTTGAATATACGACAAATCCAGTCGGGGCAACGGGTGAAGGCATTGCGCTTGCGTATGAGGCAGGGGCTTATGTGCGAAATTTGGAATTCATTCAATTTCATCCGACTGCTTTGCAGATGGAGGCAAATCCGCGTTTTCTCATCTCTGAGGCCGTGCGAGGCGCGGGTGCGCATTTAATCAATGAAACCGGGAAACAGATTATGAGCGATCACCCACAGGGCGACCTAGCGCCCCGGGACCAGGTAGCCCGGTGTATCTATGAGCAGCAGCAGGCCGGCCATCGAATATTTCTTGATGCATCCAAAATCACTGGATTCCACAGTAAATTCCCAACCATTTATCAGGGCTGCTTAAAACATGGGGTAGATCCCTTACAAATGCCTATTCCCGTAACACCCGCAGCCCACTTCATTATGGGAGGGGTAGTGGCAGATGTAACCGGCAAGACGAATGTACCTGGCCTTTACGCAATTGGTGAAGTCGCGAGTACGGGCATTCACGGAGCAAACCGGCTTGCGAGTAATTCTTTACTGGAATGTATTGTGATGGCTCATGAACTCGCCGAACATTTGCAGCAAAGCAGTCACTTGTCCGAACAAGCAGGCAGTTCTTACGTTGATTCGGATATACAGAAATTTGAATCCATCGATAGTGAGATGCTGAGACAGATTCAATCGGTCATGTGGAAATCCGCAGGAATCGTGCGGGACAAAGCGATGCTGCAATGGGGGCTGGGACAGCTGGAGGCGATGAATCAGATTAATCCCCGTGCAGCTGCGATGCAGACAGCCATGCTCATTCTGCAATCCGCTCTGCTTCGTGAGGAAAGCCGCGGCGCTCACTATCGGGCGGACTTTCCAGCGCACGATCCGTCCTTTGAGAAGCTCGACACATTTATTTGTAAAAAAGCAAATACACGGCTTTCTATCATAAACAGCAGTAAAAAATACGCTTAAGCGATCATTGAATACCACCATCGGAGGGATTTACATGGGTTATATGATGTCTGACCATATCCAGACCGGTCTGCCTGCAGAGTATATGAATCTAAAGGAAAATGAATGGTATGGGAGAATCCTGCAGGCTAAAAAACAGCTTGGACAAGATTTATTAATTGTTGGCCACCATTATCAACGGGATGATGTCATCCAGTTTGCCGATTTCACTGGAGACTCATTTAAGCTCGCGCGGCTTGCAGAAAAGGCTGAACAGGCAAAATTTATTGTGTTTTGCGGTGTCCATTTTATGGCCGAGACAGCGGATATTTTAACAAGCTCAGCGCAGAAGGTTATACTTCCAGATTTAAACGCAGGCTGTTCCATGGCTGATATGGCAGATATGGAACAGGTTGAAGATTGCTGGACAGAGGTAACGGATTTGTTTGGAGGAACCACCATTCCGATCACGTATGTAAACTCTGCTGCCAATTTGAAGGCTTTTTGCGGAGCTAATGGAGGAGCTGTGTGTACGTCATCGAATGCGAAGAAGATGTTAACCTGGGCCTTTGAGCAGGGAGAACGAATCCTGTTCTTCCCTGATGAATTTTTGGGACGTAATACAGCAACAGCGCTGGAAATCCCTGACCAACAAATGGTTGTATACAACCAGGCAAGCCAGACTTTCGAATGGCTGCCCGGACAAAAACCAGAGGATGTGAAAGTTATTCTTTGGAAAGGTTTTTGTTCCGTACATCAACGTTTTCATATGTCCCATGTTGACTCATTGCGCAAACAATATCCGACTATTAAGGTGCTGGTACACCCAGAATGTTCCCACGAGGTCGTAAACGCAGCCGACCTAAGCGGTTCTACAGAGTTTATTATTTCTCAGGTCGAAGCCGCGCCGCCTGATACCATTTGGGCGATTGGCACAGAAATCAATTTAGTCAGTCGGCTTGCAAAGGCACATCCTGAACAGCGAATTTTGTCACTGAATCCTATCGTCTGTCCTTGTTCTACCATGTATAGAATATCACCGCAGCATTTGCTGTGGGTGTTGGAAACCATCTTGAAGGGTGAGGTAGTCAACCAGATTACGGTTTCAGAAAAGATTGCCCACCATGCTAGAATCGCATTGAATCGTATGCTGCAAATTGCCTGAGGGGGGATAAATGTTGGACCATACGACTTATCTTGATTACTGTTCAACCACTCCTCTGCGACAGGAAGCTCTGGTAGCGATGATGGACAGTTTTGCGTGTGAATTCGGCAATCCATCTAGCCTGCATGAGCGGGGGCGTTCAGCGAAGAAGCGGTTAGAATCCGCGCGAGAAATGGTCGCATCTGCCATTGGCGCACAACCGAAGGAAATTTTCTTTACTGCCAGTGGAACCGAAGCAAACAATCTGGCCATCTTGGGTATGTTAAAGAGACTCAAACAAAGTCCTAAACATGTTATCACTACCCAGATTGAACATCCTTCAGTACTCGAATGTTTCCGTGAGCTACAAAGAAAGGGAACAGAGGTCACTTATCTGCCGGTATCGCATGAAGGTGTGGTTCGCCTGGAAGATTTACAATATGCCTTGCGGAATGAGACTTGTCTGGTTTCGATAATGATGGCCAACAATGAAGTAGGAACGCTCCAGCCTGTAGCTGAGGCCGCGGCGTTATGCAAACAGCATAAGATTACATTCCATACGGATGCCGTCCAAGCTGTTGGCAAAGTTCCCGTGAATGTACGAGATCTTGGGGTGGATATGCTAAGTTTTTCCCCGCATAAAATGTATGGGCCAAAAGGGGTGGGCGTGCTCTATGTTAATCGCCACACACGAGTAAAGCCCATTTTGTTTGGTGGGGGGCAAGAGCGTGGATTGCGATCAGCAACAGAGAATGTGCCCGCAATCGATGGTTCTGCTGTAGCAGTGCGTTTAGCGATAGATGAAATGGCTTCTGAAATGGTTAGGTTGCGCGATTTGCGCGATAAACTGCTTTCGCGGCTTATTCACAATGTTCCTGAAATCATCATCACCAGCGGTAATGCACATACGCTTCCACATGTGCTGAATATTTGTGTTGCGGATGTCCTGGGAGAAGCACTGTTATTGAATTTGGATCGGATGGGATTTCATGTTTCAGCCGGTTCAGCTTGCTCATCCGCAAACGCTGAACCTTCTCACGTACTGGTTGCGATGCAGGTGGACCCCCGTTATATACATGGATCTGTGCGAATCAGCCTGGGCCGCAATACAACGGAAACGGACATTCACCGATTTGCAGATGCATTTCACACGGTAGTGGCGGAATTGCGAACCATGATAACGGTGTGAATTTTTAGATGATGACGTGCCTTGAGCGACTTTTTAGAAAGGACCTCTGCTCCCGAAACATCCAAGAAAGACATCGTGAGGCGCATGTCCGCACCTTTCTTTCCCCCTGTGGAGCGTATGGAACAGAGCTGGCCCACGATGTTTTTCTCATTGATGTTTAATAAAAGGCATGGACGGAAAATTAATGGTGCGGCACGTCCGGCTCAGAAATTCCTGAAAGCGCTCGCCCTGCTTCGTCTTCATGAATGGAGACAACAGCCATATCGCCGATCGCGACAATACCGGATAGACGGCCGTTTTCCACGATCGGCAGCCGGCGGATTTGATGTTCTCCCATTAACCTTGCCGCCTCATGCGCATCCATATCAGGGGTGGCTGTGATCATATCTGTAGTTATACACTTTTGTGCAGTAGTCGCTCTAATATCATCACCCTCAGCTACACAGCGGAGTACGATATCACGGTCTGTAACGACTCCAACCAATTTGTTGCCTTCCACAACCGGTATAATCCCCACATCTTCCTTCCACATAATTTTGGCCACCTGGACCAGTGAATCCTGCGGTGAACAGGTTTGAACCTCAGTTGTCATAATGTCACGTAATTTCATTTGAATTCCCTCCTGTTTCTTACAAGATAGCTGCAGGAAAATCCCGCATTTTAGGATTCACGTCAGTTTCCATCATTATACGGAGCGTTCCCTAGGCTGTGGAGACTATTTTAGATACAATTGGGTAGGATAAGCACCGCTAAAACAAGCGATACAGCGATTTGGAACTTCGGACATGTCAACGTCTACCGCCTGCAACAGTCCCGCGCTGCTTAGAAAAGCCAATGAATCCGCCCCGATAAGATGTTCCATTCTTTCCGTCTCTGTAATTTTGTGCGCAAATAATTCTTGTTTTGTCGGCATATCAATTCCATAAAAACAAGGGTTTCGAACCATCGGGGAACTAATCCGCACATGGACTTCCTTCGCTCCCGCTTGCCTGATAAGCTGTACAATTCGTTTGCTGGTTGTCCCTCTTACAATCGAATCGTCAACCAGAATGGCCCTTTTTCCTTCCAATACATCCCGGACAGCACTCAATTTAAGGCGTACAGCCAGTTCGCGCAGCTCTTGGGTTGGTTCAATAAATGAGCGGCCGACGTATGGATTTTTAATAAGCCCCATTTCGTAAGGGATTCCAGATCGCTCTGCATATCCGATAGCCGCCGGCAAACTGGATTCGGGAACCCCGATAACAACATCAGCGTCCGCCGGATGCTCTTGCGCAAGGATTTGCCCGAGTTCTTTGCGGGTAGCTAAAACGCTTTTCCCTTGAATTCTGCTGTCTGGCCGGGCAAAATAAACAAATTCAAATGAACATAGTGACTGTTTTTCCTGGGATGCAAACCGCCCTGTTTGTATTCCATTTTCATCGATAACAAGCCATTCCCCCGGTTCCACGTCACGCCAAAACTTTGCATCGATCGCGTCCAGTGCACACGTTTCTGAAGCAGCCACAAACGAATCGCCTATTTTTCCAAGGGTAAGAGGACGTAAGCCGTGTCTGTCCAATGCCACTACCATTTTCTTTTCAGTCATCATCAGCAGAGCAAAGGCTCCCTCAATACGTTGTAGAATAGCGGGTGCTGCTTGTTCCATATACTTTTTGGCTGAACGGGCAAGCAGATGGGCAATAATCTCCGTATCCGTTGTCGTTTGAAAGATGCTTCCTTGTTCCTGAAGGATTTTTCGTTCAAAGTTCGCATTCACCAGATTTCCGTTATGAGCAATAGCGAGATCGCCCTCACGATATTTGAAAACAAGCGGTTGGGCATTGCGCAATAAACTTTCACCTGTAGTGGAATACCGGACGTGCCCGATCGCTCTATTTCCTTTTAGTTGGTCAAGAATTTCCCGTGAGAATACTTTTGTAACTAATCCCATTCCTCGATGATAATTGAACCTTTCACCATCGCTAGCTACAATACCGGCACTTTCCTGGCCGCGGTGCTGCAGCGCATGTAGCCCGTAATAGGTTAAATCGGCCGCCTTAGGGTGATTGAATATACCAAATACCCCACATTCTTCCGCTATCTCTGAAAACACAATATCCCTCCGCTCTTTATACTTTTTTGTCCTATTCTTTACCCGAAAAAAGAATTTATCAATTTGTCCTAACTTTTTTGGCCAAATTCTATAAGTATAAATGGAGTGAGTAGCAAATCCTAATTTAAGAATTAACTAAGTAGGGAGCGAGGTAAGTAAACAGTTAAGGAAGTGTTCAATGATGCAAACCAGGGTTGCGGTTATTATGGGCAGTACGTCGGATTGGGAAACGATGAAAGAAACATGTATTGTGCTCGATGAATTACAAATTGGCTATGAGAAACAAGTGGTTTCTGCTCATAGAACGCCGGATTTGATGTTTCAATTCGCAGAATGTGCTAAAGAAAGAGGACTTGAGGTGATTATTGCAGGTGCAGGGGGCGCTGCCCATCTGCCAGGCATGGTGGCTGCAAAAACTGAATTACCGGTTATTGGTGTGCCCATAAAGTCTTCTGCTTTGAGCGGCCTGGATTCATTGCTTTCTATTGTGCAAATGCCAGGTGGAATCCCGGTCGCCACCGTTGCAATTGGAAAAGCCGGAGCCATCAATGCGGGATTATTGGCAGCGCAAATCCTGGGGATTAAATATACCGAAATACAGCAGAGAGTTATACAACGCAGGGAAAAAATTCGCATGAGTGTAATGGAGGGAGGGGATTTGAAGTGAAATTGATTAGGCCAGGGGCCACTATCGGAATCTTAGGTGGCGGACAGTTAGGAAGAATGTTGATACTTGCCGGGCGGAAAATGGGCTATCGTTTTGTTGTACTGGATCCAACTGATGATTCTCCAAGCGGGCAAGTAGCGGACAGTCAAATTACCGCCTCCTTTTCTGATGTAAATGCAGCTAAACAACTGGCGAGTTTATCCGATGTGGTCACATACGAATTCGAGAATGTGGACGCAGAAGTCGCTGCCCAGTTGGAAAGTAATGCATTTGTTCCTCAGGGTAGTGGGCTCCTAAAGATCACGCAGCACAGGGTTAGAGAAAAAACTACCCTCGAGTCAATGGATATACAGGTAGCTCCTTTTCGAATTATCACAACAGAGCAGGATTTGCGAACCGCAGTTGCGGCTTTAGGGGTACCCTGTGTAATGAAAACAGCCACTGGTGGATACGATGGAAAGGGCCAGTGGGTAATTCGCGATGAACAGCAGATCCCTTCCGCTTTTGCACAGGCGCAACAGACAGGGCTCGAATTGATCGTCGAACAATTTATCTCTTTCGACAAAGAGCTATCGGTCGTTGTGGCCAGGAATTTACAAGGGGAGGTAAAAGCCTTTCCGGTAGGTGAGAATATACATGTTGAAAATATTTTGCATCAAACACTCGTTCCAGCGAGAATTAGCCAAGAACAAGCAGAGAAGGCAGAAAAAATGGCTTTGCAAGTGGCTGAAGCTCTAAAAGTTGTAGGGTTGATTGCTGTTGAAATGTTTCTTACTAAGGATGGGGATATTTTTGTAAACGAATTAGCTCCAAGGCCGCATAATTCTGGCCATTATACGATGGAGGCTTGTATAACATCCCAATTTGAACAGCATATTCGGGCTGTGTGCGGTTTGCCACTGGGCGACACCTCCGTGTTAACCCCGGTAGTTATGGTTAATATCTTGGGTGAGCATCTTGATTCCGTAATGAGTAAAATCGACGAGCTGCCTTCCACGGCTAAGCTCCATTTATACGGTAAAGCCGAGAGCCGAAAAAAACGTAAGATGGGTCACGTAAATTTTTTATCTTCTTCTGTTGAGCAAGCAATTGAACAAATTCAACAGATGGGAATATGGTGAGGGGGAAAATAAGCATGGAAAAACGTGAACAGCTGTATGAAGGCAAAGCGAAAAAAGTGTATAGAACTTCCGAACCCGGTTTTTTTTGGCTGGAATATAAAGACGATGCTACTGCTTTTAACGGTGCCAAAAAAGCAGAAATCACAGGCAAAGGTGCTCTAAATAACCAAATAAGCGCTATTTTTTTAAGCCTGCTTAAGCAAAAGGGTATCGAAAATCATTTTGTGAAGACGGTTTCGGACACGGAGCAAATTGTTCGTGAAGTTACGATTGTTCCGCTCGAAGTTGTCACCCGAAATATTGCTGCCGGTTCTCTGGCCAAACGATTAGGCTGGGAAGAAGGAACCCCGCTTTCTAAACCTATCGTGGAATGGTATTACAAAAACGATGAGTTAGGTGATCCGATTTTGAATGATGATCATGTAGCGGTTCTTAATATAGCAGTCAGAGAAGAACTGAATCACATAAAGGAAATAAGTCTAAGAGTAAACGATGTTCTCAAGGAGTACCTTGCGGGCCGAAAGGTAATCCTGGTCGATTTTAAACTGGAATTTGGGAAAACACCGGAAGGGCAGCTTATCTTGGCTGATGAAATCTCTCCAGATACCTGTCGTTTTTGGGACGCTAATACAATGGAGAAACTTGATAAAGACCGTTTCCGCAGAGATTTAGGAAATGTAGAAGAGGCCTATCGGGAAATACTGCGTCGTTTGGGAGGGCAAGAAAATGTTTAAAGCAACCGTATACGTTACGTTAAAGGAAAGCGTCTTAGATCCTCAGGGAAACGCGGTCCGTGAGTCCCTGCATTCCTTAGGCTTTGATGAGGTGGGAGAGGTACGGATTGGCAAGTACATGAATTTACAGATTGATGCTGACAAAGAAGAAACCGCGCGCGAGCGGATTGAAGAAATGTGTAAGAAACTTCTTGCCAATACTGTCATTGAAGAATACCGTCTCGAAATGAAAGGAGTGTAGGTGATGAAATTTGCTGTCCTTATGTTTCCTGGCTCCAATTGTGATATAGATATGTATAAAGCGATAGAGGATTGCCTAGCCGAACCGGTGGAGTATGTATGGAATACGGAAACCGATCTCTTAAAGTATGATGCTCTTCTCTTGCCCGGGGGTTTTCTTACGGGGACTATCTTCGGCCTGGTGCGCTGGCCAGCTTAACGCCGGTTATGGGACAGGTGAAAAGCATGGCCGAACAAGGCAAATTAATTTTAGGAGTTTGCAATGGGTTTCAAATCTTAACCGAGGCAGGCCTCCTTCCAGGCGCTCTTCGCAGGAATATCAGTTTGAAATTTCAATGCAAAATGGTTGATTTAAAGGTAGAAAACAATCAAACGCCCTTTACTTTGGAGTACACAGAAGGAGAATGGATAAAAATTCCCATTGCCCATGGTGACGGGAATTATTACTGCGATAACGAAACGCTTCAACAGCTCGAAAAGAATAGTCAAATTGTTTTTCGCTATGAAGGATTAAACCCGAATGGTTCCATTAAGGAAATAGCAGGCATTGTTAATAAAGAAGGAAATGTTCTGGGAATGATGCCCCATCCTGAACGGGCTATTCATCAATGGTTAGGTTCTACGGATGGCAGGCGGATGTTTACATCAATTTTAAGGTATTGGAGGCAGCGCAACGGTGCAGCATAAAGAACCCACTCCTCAGGAGATAAAGGAACAAAAAATCTACCGGCAAATGGGCCTAACAGACGAGGAATATGAAAGGGCTGTGAAAACGCTTGGCAGACATCCGAATTACACGGAAACTGGAGTCTTCAGTGTAATGTGGTCCGAGCATTGCAGCTATAAGAACTCCAAGGAAGTGCTCCGCCGTTTTCCAACGAAAGGTCCCCGAGTGCTTCAGGGACCTGGAGAAGGTGCAGGCGTAGTGGATATTGGAGATAATCAGGCGGTTGTGTTTAAGATTGAAAGCCATAACCACCCTTCTGCGATCGAACCTTATCAGGGGGCGGCTACAGGTGTCGGGGGGATCATTCGTGACGTCTTTTCAATGGGAGCGCGGCCTATCGCTCTGCTAAATTCCTTGCGATTTGGGGAACTAAATAATCTTCGGACTAAGTACTTATTTGAAAACGTAGTAGCAGGAATTGCAGGTTATGGAAATTGCATAGGCATTCCTACAGTAGGCGGGGAAGTATACTTTGATCCTTCCTATGAAGGAAATCCGCTGGTGAACGCTATGTGTGTAGGACTGATAAAGCATGATCAAATACAAAAAGGGGTTGCAAAAGGGATTGGAAATCCCGTGATCTACATAGGAGCCGCTACGGGCAGAGACGGAATTCATGGGGCTACATTTGCCTCGGAAGAACTAAGTGAGGAATCTGAAGCAAAACGTCCGGCTGTTCAAGTGGGAGATCCCTTCATGGAGAAACTTTTGCTTGAAGCAACGCTGGAACTGATTGCTTCAGGATATGTGGAAGGCATTCAGGATATGGGAGCGGCTGGTTTAACGAGCTCTAGTTCGGAGATGGCGAGCAAGGCTGGAAATGGGATTGAACTCAATCTTGATCGGCTTCCCCAACGTGAAAAGGGAATGTCAGCGTACGAGATGATGCTGTCAGAATCACAGGAACGAATGCTCGTTGTCGTGCGGCAAGGAAAGGAACAAGAAGTGAAAAAAATCTTTGACAAATGGGGGCTTCACTCAGCTGTCATTGGAAAAGTCACAGCTGGGCCTATGCTTCGTGTTACTCATAAGGGGAAGGTCGCAGCAGAAATTCCAGTGGACAAGTTGGCAGCTGATGCTCCTGTGTACTGCAAGCCTTCGAAGGTTGCTTCCTATTATGATGAATTCGCCGCCATTGATGCCACCGAATTACCTGAAGCAGAAGATTATAACAGAACGCTTCTAAATTTGCTTGGAACCCACACAATAGCCAGTAAGGAATGGGTTTTCAATCAATACGATTATATGGTGCGCACAAATACATCAGTATGCCCGGGCTCCGATGCTGCCGTAATTAGAATCAGGGATACACGAAAAGCATTGGCCATGGTTACGGATTGCAATGCGCGCTATGTTTATTTAGACCCTTACCAGGGAGGAGCCATTGCGGTCGCTGAGGCGGCCCGAAATGTGATTTGCTCCGGTGCAGAACCTTTAGCTGTTACGGATAACTTGAATTTTGGAAGCCCTGAAAAACCTGAAATCTTTTGGCAGTTTGAACAGGCTGTAGATGGTATGAGCGAAGCCTGCCGAAAGCTAAATACACCCGTTATCGGTGGTAATGTAAGCTTTTACAATGAAATCAATGGTGTCGCCATTTATCCTACACCGACTGTAGGTATGGTCGGCCTGATAGAGGATGTTGACCATATCACAACACAGGGTTTTAAAAATGAAGGTGACCGGATTTATCTGGTTGGCAGAACAAAGTCAGATGTAGGTGGATCAGAATATCAAAAGCTGACTCTTGGTAAAATCCAAGGACGTCCACCTCAGATAGATCTAGACGAGGAATATCGGATTCAGCGGTTTGTATTGGACGCAATCCGAGCGGGGATGGTAACATCCGCTCACGATTTATCGGAAGGAGGCGTAGCGGTTGCGCTTGCGGAAAGCTGCATTGCCGGAAGCGTAGGCGCAGAGATAACCCTATCAACCAACCTTCGCCCTGACATTTATTTATTTAGCGAATCGCAATCCCGGATACTACTAACGATACCTGCAAACCTTGCAAATCAACTAACGGAAATGGCGAAATCACAGGGGATTTTTATTGTTGAGTTAGGGGCTGTCGGAAAAGAACAATTGATTATCCGCGTAAATGGAGCAGAGATCATCCAACAACCTGTAACGATTTTAGAGAAAGTGTGGAAAACGGCCATTCCAAAGGTTATGGAGAGGTCCGAGAGTGGTAATGATCAACCGCTAAGTGGAGAAAGGCCTCTTAGTCCTGAACGCACCGACAGTATTTGAGCAGAGTACGAATGAAACCAATCGCTCGATTGCTGCAAGGAAAATTGAATATTCAACTATTTATTGCCACCATGGGAGATATGATGACATCAAATAGCGTTTAAATGGCTTGATCAAGTCTTACCCATGGCTACGAAATCAGTGAAAAAAAAGCATTAATTCCGACAAATCATCAGTTCACGGGTGCAGCGCCTGGCTTTTATTATGAAACCTTGTAAAAGTTGGGATTCCAATATGGTACTGGTGCTGTAAACAAAAGAAACGTATAATGTTTACATGTAAACTTTCTTAACATCAAAAAAGGAGGGAACGTTGTGAAGAACCTGCACCGAAATATTGGAACATTTGCACTGACGATGACTGGTCTTGGCTCCATCATTGGCTCAGGTTGGCTGTTTGGTGCCTGGAAAGCGGCCAAAATAGCCGGACCTGCTTCTATATGGGCCTGGGTGATTGGCATGGTTGTTATCTTGTTTATTGCACTGACTTATGCTGAACTTGGGACTATGTTTCCCGAAGCAGGCGGGATGGTCCGCTACGCCCAATACTCTCATGGATCATTTGTTGGGTTTATTGCAGGGTGGGCGAACTGGATTGCTATTGTCTCTGTTATTCCTGTAGAAGCAGTGGCCTCTATCCAGTATATGAGTTCATGGCCGTGGGCATGGGCCAAGTGGACACACGGTTTATCAGCGAACGGCCAGCTTACCCTTCCAGGGCTATTGCTTGCTGCCTTGCTTGTTATTATTTATTTTCTACTAAACTATTGGACTGTTAAGCTATTCGCCCGGGTGAACACGCTAATTACTGTGTTTAAATTTATCATTCCAGGGGCTACTATTCTTGGTCTAGTGCTAACCGGGTTTCATTCCAGCAACTTCACAAGCGGACAAGGCTTTGCTCCATACGGATGGGCAAACGTGCTGACTGCTGTGGCGACATCCGGTATTGTTTTTGCGTTCAACGGGTTTCAAAGCCCGATTAATATGGCGGGAGAAGCGCGCACACCTAGCCGTTCGATACCCATTGCGGTTATTGGATCCGTTTTGATTGCGGCAGTAATATATGTCTGCCTGCAAATCGCTTATATCGGATCGGTGCCATCTGATGTTCTTGCACACGGATGGTCCCACATAAATTTTAATTCGCCATTTGCAGACCTGGCTCTGGCCCTCAACTTAAACTGGCTTGCGATCCTGCTGTATGTGGACGCGTTTGTATCACCATCTGGCACTGGAACTACTTATACTGCTACAACAGCGCGAATGATTTATGGACTTGAGCAAAACGGCCACTTTCCAAAAATCTTTGGGCACATTCATCCACTATATGGCGTTCCTCGTCCAGCAATGTGGTTTAACCTGTTGGTTTGTTTTCTTTTCCTTTTCATATTCAGAGGCTGGGGAGCGCTCGCGGAAATCATTTCGGTAGCCACCGTTATCTCGTATGTTACGGGACCGGTTTCCGTCATGGCACTCCGTAAATCGGCAGCAAACTTTCACAGGCCTCTTCGTTTGAAAGGAATGGCTGCTATTGCGCCTGTGGGATTTGTTTTTGCTTCGTTAATTCTCTATTGGGCTCGCTGGCCGCTAACAGGGCAAGTCATGATTATTATGCTTATTGGCCTGCCGATATATCTGTACTTCGAGGGAAAACGTGGGTGGAATAATTTTGGCAGTCAGTTTAAAGCTGGTGTGTGGTTTATCACCTATCTGTTGTTTATGACAATCATATCATATATTGGAAGCAATAAATTTGGCGGTATCAATGTGCTGCCATATGGGGTAGATATGATCGTTATTGCCGTTTTATCATTGCTGTTCTATGCTTGGGGTGTAAAGAGCGGGTGGCAGTCTGAATACCTTGGCAATGCGGAAGTTGTGAACACGAGTCTAAGAAAAGCGAGTGAAACAGATAGGTAAAGACAACTGACAAGAAGGCAAAGCTAACTTCATGCAGCTCATGTATAGCTAATTCGACAGATTTTTGTTATGATGCGATTAAAGATGTTATAAACTATAAATTTTAAATTTATATACAAAATGATCTACGTGCCCTTGTGAACTAGTAAACGGGTAAAAGGAATGACACTAACCCCGATCTGAAGAGATTGGGGTTTTAACATATGTTTTTAATTTTCGAGTCAACGGAGGGGACAACATGTTTTCTGAAATGGAAAAGGCAGCCGTTTATAAAGCCATATACAATAGGAGGGATATTCGAAGTTTTTTACCTTACGCGATTCCTGAAGAGACTATTAATAAAATATTAGATGCTGCTCATCACGCACCCTCGGTCGGATTTATGCAACCATGGAACTTCATTGTGATTTCCTCGACTGAAATTAAGGAACGTCTTGCCTGGGCCGCTGATAAAGAAAGAAGGGCGTTGGCCATTCATTACGAAGGGGAAAAGGAAAGTAAGTTCCTTCGTTTAAAAGTTGAAGGTTTGAAAGAAGCGCCCATCACGTTTTGTGTCACATGCGACCCTTCCAGAGGCGGCTCGCATGTTTTAGGCCGTAATTCCATTCCCGAAACAGATATTCTTTCAACCGCTTGTGCCATTCAAAATATGTGGTTAGCGGCTTACTCTGAAGGATTAGCCATGGGCTGGGTTAGTTTTTACAAAAAAAATGACATCCGTGACATATTAGAAATTCCACCGCATATTGATCCCATTGCGCTCATTTCGATTGGTTACACGGATAATTATCCTGAAAAACCGTTGTTAGAATTGGCGAATTGGGAAAAAAGAAGGACATTAAATCAACTTATTTTTGGTGATAAATGGAACTCACCATGGAATGGGGCAGAAGACACAATGCAACAAACCCCTGAATACCAACCGCCTACGCCTGACTAGTATTTAGGGGTTTAAAGGCACAAACATCCAGCATTCGTGTGTCCGTGTTTTAATTGATGGTTTTCATCTTATACACTTCTCTGGTTGAAACGAAGTCTTTGATGTTGTTTCGGTATTCTTGATAATGGCTGGACCCAGCATGACGATCTAATGCTTCGTTGTCTTTCCATACTTCATATAGAACGAATGTATCGTCTTCAACAGACTGGTTGAGGTTGTACTCTATACAACCAATTTCTTCCCTGGATGCCAATTGAACTTTTTTGAGTTCGGATAACAATTGGTCTTGGAAGCCTTCTTTTGGCTTTAAAATGGCTGTGATAATGATTGGTTTCATTTCTGCTCCTTTTTCTTGTATCAGATTGCTTTTTTAGATTCTAACTAAAAAAGCTGGTATCTCATAATGCTATCAGTATATTATACCAATTCGTTTACTTTTTCCAATAATGATACTTTACCCAACTTGGGTGGATGATCGGTTTTCTCCCAAGTATCAATGTTATTCCGTTTCATTTCTTAATTTTATGTATATCAATGGAAATAATAAAACGCAAATAGCCGGCAATGTACCGTGTAATACAGTATCATGCTGGCTATTTGCCGATAGGGGACAAAGAGTAGTCAGGTTTTTGTCTGGGATAAATGCGTGTTTGTTCTGTTATAATACCGGAATACATGTTCAACATAATCGATATCGCCATAAGTTTTCCAACTGTACTTTTTTGCCATTATCTGCGAGAAGGCTACTGCATTTTGCTTTGAATAGCCCCCATGATCTTTTGCGTATTGGATAAATCCTATACCAAAATTATACGATTGAGTTGCTAGCTTTAAGTCGCCGTCAGCTAGCTTTAGAACAGTAGCGAAGTGCCGTACACCTGTTTCGATGCTTTGTTCGGGATTGGTAATGGTGTTGGGCGGCAATCCTAAACTTTCACTGGCCTGCATCGGATCACCGCCCTGGCCACCGGATTCCTGCATCATTTGAGCCAATAGGAATTGTTCATAGCTGCTCACTCCATACTTCACTGCAAATTTATGGAGTACAGGTTGGTAACGAAGAACCGCAGCGTTGATCGTTGCTTTACCCTGTTCATTATTCAAGAAATTAGGTTTTTGCAAGGCCGCCAAAAAAAGAAGGACAACCGCGATTGAAAAAATAAAAAAGAGGAATATTCCCTTTTGCAGATTCGTTATAAAGCGTTTCTTTTTAAATTTCACTTAAATACACCCTTTGGAATGTGATTATTCTTGTTTGTCTGGTAGATATCCCGTGGATGGTGGACGGCATTTATATATTAGCGCTGGTTGATAGACAAAAGTACATAGATAACATCGTCTAACTTAGCTATGAATTTTAGGGGAGAATAGTGAAAAATCAATGAAATGTAAGCATTTTTTCAGTGGCGCCGTGCAGTAGGGGGAGTGTGTGGGTATTGTTGATTCAATAGGTGGTGGAAAACAATTATATTGCTATTTTAGCAGAAAATCAGGAGGCAGAGAAGGATTTTTACAGCAGCCAGAAAAAAGTGAGTCTCCAACAATGGCTAGCCTGTCCATTGCCGGAGACGGTCAATTTACTAATTGAAGACGAACATAATATAAGGTATATGTGAATACTCCGTAAGATAAGTTACATCAGAGCGTATTGTTATAACTATTAGAGTATGAGTGTACAGTTGATAGATGAATAATTTTATTTTGCAAGTCTACTTCGTTACTGGCCGTGAATGCATCAATGAGCAGTTGCCCCTGGACCATAAGGTTTCCGTTCACTATAAAGGGCGCTTGTTGTGTCATAGTGTTGTCGTTGTCCCATCTGGCGATGTTATCCCCAACTTTAAGCCTTAGCGTGGTGTGATTTTTTATTGCGGTTAATGTATTTGTTTTTGGATCCCACGATAGTCTTGCCCTCAAGGCTACTAATACGGACCTCGCCGGAAACATTACGATACCTTTATTTGTTAGAACAACCGGATGGCGCAGGCTCACCGGTCGACCATCAACATTAATCTGAATGGATGTTTTCATATAGGAGGCTTGTACAGTTTTAGCAAACGAAATAACGGGAACGAATAATACAAGCATAACAACAACTAAAAATGCCATCATCTTTTGCATGTGAACAACTCCCATCGAATTCTTGTTATTCTATATTTAATCAGCTTTTGTTAATAATAGAACTGACCAGAATAAAAAGGTCAACAAGTTGGAACAGCATCGTTTCATGCAAGGAGACAAGATGAACTTCGGGTTCATGCCGAGTGAAGCTTTGATAGGCCGGGACAATAAAGATCCGAGCCTATCAAAGCTTAAATTAATGATTTGCAGAAGTCATACCAGGACCAACAGCAAGAATTTTTCTGATTCTAATCTTAGCTAACACCATCTCTTTCAAATCTTTACTACTTGTACTGACTTTAACTGGATCAGTTGCATCTACCCGCAGTGTAACAATATCTCTGCCTACTTCCTCCAAGGTGCCCTCCACCTGAATACCTTCAAGAAAGATGAGAACACGCTCTCCCTGTAGACGCTTCAACTCACCCCTAATTCCATCTTCATAACGCCTTGCCGCCATAGTTTTGTCCTCCTTTCCATAAGCGTTACTATATGTTATGTCGTCAAAGGCAAATTGAAAGGATGCGAAAGGGTCATTTCATCAATATTTTTTTCAATTACAAAAGCGGTCTCCTGATCATCAAGGGACCGCATATCCTTAGAGTGGCGCCGAACGCTGATTGATGAAATTAGTATAAAAGAGAAGATATCGATTTGCTGTCGTGTCCCAGTCAAATTTCTGCAAAACCACATCTCTTCCTTTTTTAGCAAATGAATCAGCAAGTTGGGGACAAGCGATAATTTTTAGGATGGCTCTGGCAAAGGCGTGAGGATTTTCATAATCGTCGATTAATATACCGCTGTTTTCATCGATAATTTCAGGTATCCCTCCGCGCCTGGAAGCGATAACAGGAAGCTCACACGCCATCGCTTCCACGTTTACCAAGCCAAACGCTTCCGGTAACTGGGTGGGACAAACAAAACAGTGTGCGAGCCAGTACATGCGATGGATATCTGAGGGTTTTACTGCATTCCAGAATTCAACAGGAACTTTTGCCTGCCGTGCCTCGATTTTCAACTGTTTCTTATACTTTTTGTTGATGGAAGGCCCTACAACAATCAGTCGTATAAAAGGGTACTGTTTCCTAACATTAGCAACCGCGCTAATCAGAATGTGAATACCTTTACCGGGCACAATTCGGCCTGTATAAAGCACATTAAATGCATAGTTTGAAAAATACCTGGACAATAATTTATTTTTTTCTTCTGGAGTAGGAGGAGTAAAACGCTCGGTATCCACTCCAAGGTAAATGCAATGAAATTTATTGGCATAATGGGGAAATTGTTGAATATAATATTCCTTGATGAAGTTGCTGTTGCAAATAACGGCATCTGTTGTCTGTAACACAAGGTCTTGATCACTTGTACTTAATTTGTTTAGGAATGTAAGGGAATGAAGAACCAGAATGATCGGTGTATTGGGCAGCTCTTTACGAAGTTCAAGAACATACCCGGGGCGGTTCTCCACTTGGATACAATCAAAATTATGCTCATGGGCGTAACTAATTGCCTTTTGTAAATAATTAGTTTTCCCGTTAATTCTAACAATGGTGAGGTTCCCTTCCGACGAAACTTCTGGTAGTTTTTTAGATTTTCTGCTGAAAACAGTGATATTGTGGCAGTTTGCTGTCCGCTTGGTTATCTGGTAAATAGAAATTTCAACCGAGCTTCCAGAAGAAGCAGAAACCGTATAGACGGGAGGAGCAATAATGAAGATATTCAACTAATCACGTCCTAACCTCGTGACCATAATCTTTGGTTCCTTTCGCATTATTACTTTTCTGTTAGCATATGAAGCATGTTGATTCTTTGAAAGGGATAGATGTCCAAACCGTGCGGAACTTTAAGGAATACTTGGCTCTTCTTTGGCAAATAATTTAATGACAAATTATTTACCTGGGCGAGGGATTTATAATATGACAAAAGTCGGTATTGCTTTAGGTGGGGGCGGGGTAGTAGGATGTGCGCACCTGGGTGCATTGCAGGCACTCAAAGAGTCGGGAATTGAAATACACTCTATAGCGGGGACAAGCTCAGGCGCCGTTGTCGCCGCCTTATATGGCTATGGCTATTCACCTGAACAATTAATTGAATTGATACCATCACTATCAAAGAGGTTCCTTGATTTCGACTACTGGAACTTCTTTAAAAGGCTGCTCATCCGCGATGTAAAAGTACGGGGATTGATCAAAGGCAGAAAACTTCATCATTTTGTTTCGCGCTTAACCCATGATTGCGGGATGTCTGAATTGAAATTGCCTGTGGCACTGCTTTCGGCAGATTTAATGCAGGGGAGACAAATGATTCTTTCCTCCCGCCCTTTAGTCACTCCCTGTCAGGGTGCAGAAATGATTACCAATATGAGTGTAGCGGATGCCGTTCTAGCCAGTGTATCCATCCCAGCTCTCTTTAAACCGGTTATTCACCAGGGAAGGTTTCTAGTAGACGGGGGCATCATCGATAATTGTCCGATTGCTGCTGTGAAAGCGCTTGGCGCAGACAAAGTGATTGCTGTCAATTTAGTGTGTGTGGAACCTGTTAAAACATCATTCGATTCCTTATTATCTATCGTATCCCGCGCTGTTAGCATGAATCTTGCGTCTCAGGCAAAGCAGTTAATGACTAAGGCAGATATTATTTTGCAGCCAGAAGCCAGCGCGATCGGTATATTGGATTTTTCAAAAATAACGGACTGCGTAACGTCGGGTTATGAATACACCCGCCGAAGGATAAACGAGATAAAGGATGCCCTTGGCAACGAGTATGCATTGTAGCATCTCCCCTGGCACCCTTTATCTAACTTTATTTAAAAAATTACACGAAGGGAGGGTCCCAGACCTTTTTCCGCCACCCCAGCGTATGTTTTATGACGCGCATATTACGGTCGAGCTTCACATCCACACCAAAAGGGAGCTTGCGTTTATACCAGAAGCGGACGTCGCTCCACCGCACTTCATACCCATCCTGCAGTTCTCTGCACGTAACATGGATGCGCTGCGCAAATCCCAAGAAAGCCCGCACCCCATCGGTTCCCAGCGTGGCTTGAATGACCGCATTGCGTTTTTGTTTCGAATACACATCCTCAAGCGTGACCCTTCCATGTACGACTTGACCGGTATAAAAGCAAGCTTCTGTTTCCAGTACAAATCTCCAATGGAACCAGGAAAACGTCGGCAGCACCTGAATGATACCCGTAATTGCGAGGCAGGCTGCCACTTTTTGCAAGACAAGCGCATGGTGCCAGGCTCTCAGACCAATGTAGGAAAAACTGGCCGCATACACGCCAACAAAAATAGGGGCGGGACTGTAATGCAGCGACAACCAGAATATCAATCCACCCGCATGGAGCAAAAACAAAACCGGTTCAAAAATGGCCAGAATGTCCAGGTGGATCCACTTCCTGCTGAAGGGCCGAAAACACTGTACCCCATAAGAATTCAGCATATCCAGCCCAACGTGTATGACCACAGCGGCAAAAGTCCATAAATAAAGGGTCATCCATTGTTCTTCCACACCGAACCCTTTAGCTAATACAACGGCAATAAGCAGAGGCCAGGCAAATAAAGCCGGAAACGAGTGGGTGACTCCTCTGTGATACCGGATATACGCCGCAAATCCCTTGATTCTTGCGGCCATATCAAAATCCGGCGCATGGGAACCCATTATTGTGCCGATCATAAGAACTGTGGCGAATCCAGGGTGATTGGCGACGAAAGGATCCAGGTGGGCTAAGCCCGCTAACGTAACACCGCACAACAGATGGCTTCCCGTGTCCATTCTGTTTCCTCCATTCATTTGCTCATTGATTATGGGAGCCACTCATCTGTGTCTGGTTTGTTTCCCAACGCTCATCCGCATTAAACCAGTAAAACCACTGTGCGGGGTTTTCGGTTATGGTCTTTTCTAAGATCCTATTTAACGCGTTGGTTGCTTCTGTCCGTTCATGACGATTAAACATATCATCCAGATATAGCGGCTTCTCAAATTTTATCACGTGTCTAAATCCACGCATCCGGAAACCGTAGAAGGGGACCACCGGCACCCGTTGTTCAATTCCTAATACCGCGGTTCCGCTAGGGCTTCGTGTGTTTCGGCCGAAAAACCTTGCCGGCGGAAATGCCGGGCGCCAGAAGTCACCAAGCAGCAAAACCACACCATTTGCCTCGAGATGACGCCGTAATGTACGGAGCAATTGCAGAGGAGGCACGGCATCATAGTCTAATCCCTTGCAGCCGAGTTGCTCAAACATAAGATACAGCGGGCGCAATTCCGCACTTCCTGCAGTGGCGACGGTTAAGCAGGGATATTTTCTTGAGAGATACCAATAGTAGTAAAAAAAGTTTCCGGTGTGGGAGGTGAATAAAATCGCACCTCTCCCATGCTGAAGCGCCTCCTCAAGGCAGGATTCCTCTTCTGCTTTAAACCTCCAATTTTTTGTAGAATCCAGAGTCGGCGAATCAACCAGAATTTCATACATCGTTATACATAAATGATAGAAATAAGTGCGGCAGTAATGGCGGATTTGGGTGGGTGATGCATTCCTTGCTAGATCTGATAAGTTTTGCAGCACACGTTTTCTCACCTGCACAGCACAACTATATAACAGTACACCCGCTATGTAGCAGAAAAAAACGATTAGCCAGCGGGGCATCCAACAAAGCGAATAACGCAGAATATGCAGGCGTTTTTCGCTTTCTGTAAGTTTTCCGATACCCTTGTACACGACTATCCCTCCTGCTAAAAAGCCTGTTAGATTTGGTAATGCTTCTGATACCTTCTTGTAATTTTTGCAGGGTCCAGAATTATAAAGAAATCCACGGTATGAAAGGTGGGATCATATACCGGTTCACCGGCGATTTCGGCACCAAGCCATTGGTAGCCTTTCATGAGCGGCGGCAATCTGCGGTACACCTCTTTCTCTTTATATTGCGTCTCGATTACTTGCAGATTGTGAATGCGATGGGTTTCCCGGGGAAGAATGCCAAAGCGGTCCGTTATGATTCCTTTGTGCTTCAGCAAGCTGTAAAGCTCATTTAATTGTTCGGGGGGCATGGCATGTAGGCTTGCGCATCCTATTAGGTAACGAAACGGATGTTGTTTTATATAATCCGCAATTCCTTTCCACAACATCTGGATGGCCTTGCCGTCACGATACGACGGATCCACACAGCTGCGTCCCAGTTCAAGCGTATATGGCTTATGATGTTGAAAACCGGATAGATCAAATTCCGTCTCTGAGTAGAAGCCGATGTTTTGTACAGCCCGTTCCCCTGGCAACAAGCGATACGTTCCTACCACTTTATCTGAATCCAAATCTGTAACAATAAGATGGTCGCAATACGTGTCATAAGCGTCCTGTTCCACCGCGGACTCATTCGCCAACGAGAGATTAGCAGCTTCTTCTACAAATACTTTATAGCGTAAGCGAAAGGCCTGCTCCAATTCATTGGCTGTCTCGGCAAATTTTACTGAAAGAGAAGAAGTGCTCGTCTTTGCGTGTTCTGCAGACTGACTCATCGTTTCCACCCTTTCTTTTAATTGAAGTACACTCACCTATAATATAAATACTCCTTTAATTTTAGGTTAATATAAATGTTTTGTATATTTATGCGATATTTATTAAGTTATGATTAATTTCTTAAGGCAAGGAAGCGATGTTAACTAAAACATATAAGCCTTGCGGGTTAGTTCGACAGTTGGAACACATCTTTCTTACTGGAAGCATTCTGGGTAATATTCAGTAAATTTGCTGCATTTACGATTTCGTAATATCTTCTTTATTTTAACTTTATATACAAAAAGTACACTTGCAACTGTAAGTGATGCGCGAATTGATTACATACTAAGGAGATGTGAGATTGATGAAGAACAAGGCAAAAAAGGTGACAGTTGCTGCTTTAGCGGTGTTAGCCCTTGGCTCTGGTTCCGCATTTGCGGCCTATTCTGCCTCAAACGTGGCGGGTCCGAAAACAGATGGCACCGGAGTTACACCTAGCGATTGGATGCTGACACCAGCCGGAACGCAGCAAACATTAGGTGATTTCCCGATGGGTGGTGCAGTGAGCCCGGATCACAAGTACCTAGTGGTGTCAAATGATGGACAGGGAACACAATCGCTTCAAGTGGTAGATGTTAAACAGCAAAAGGTGATTCAAACGATCCCTTATACATCACCGGAATCCTTATATCTTGGTGTTGCCTTTAGCCCTGACGGCAAAACACTTTATGCTTCCGCCGGTGGAAACAACAAAATCCGCACTTTTTCTTTTGATAATGGCATGCTTACAGAGAAATCTCCTATTTTACTGAAAGATTCTAGCAATACTAATTTTTACCCGGCAGGATTGTCTATATCTAATGATGGCAAATTCCTGTATGTAGCAAACAACGTAGCGAATTCTGTGTCGCAGATCGATCTCGCTTCTGGCAAAATAGCCGCCACTGTTCCTGTAGGCAAAAACCCGTATACAGCGTTTCTTAGCCATGATGGCAGTAAGCTGTATGTAAGCAACTGGGGAGAGAGCAGCATCAGTGTTCTTGATCCGAACAGTTTAACCGTTCAAAAAACGATTAAAGTAGGATTGCATCCCAATGCAATTGCTGAGAACCCTGTAAATGGCTTTATTTATGTAGCGAATTCCGACAGTGACGAAGTATCCATTATTGATCCGGGGCAACAACAAGTAGTTCAGACTGTCTCCCTGGCACCTTATCGTGGAGCGCAGACAGGAAGCCAACCGGATGCACTGACGGTAAGTCCGGATGGAAAAACACTGTATGTTGCAAATGCTGGAAACAACGATGTGGCTGTTATTGGTCTTGGCAATACCAAAGAGAATACAAAAGCACAGGTTAAAGGTCTGATTCCTACTGCCTGGTACCCAACCGGCGTTTATATGAGCGATAATCAAAAACTCATGGTGCTCAATGCCAAAGGCCTCGGAGCAGGCCCGAATGTGCAGAAACAGTACATCGGGAGCATGATCCAAGGGACAATGTCGTTTATCGATGTGCCAAACCAGGGGCAGCTGCAAAAATATACAAAGCAAGTACAAGCGAATAACCGAGTGCGCTCCCAAGAGAATCAGACAGGGAACAACCAGCAAGGGAACGATGAGGGTGGCAATAACAAGCAGCCTATTCCGAGATTTGCTTCACAGCACTCTCCGATCAAGCATGTAATTTATGTGTTAAAAGAAAACCGCACATATGACCAGGTATTTGGTGATTTGAAGAAGGGAAATGGTGACCCAAGCTTAACTTCATTTGGCCAGAATGTTACCCCTAACCTTCACAAGCTTGCGAACCAGTTTGTTACATTGGACAATTTCTATGCCAATGCCGAAATAAGCGCACAGGGCCATAACTGGGCAACTGCCGCAAAAGCAAATGACTATACGGAAAAGAACTGGCTGGCGAATTACTCCGGGCGTAACCGTGGCTATGACTTTGAAGGACAGAGCACAGCTGCCTCTTCTAAGGCAGGGTATATCTGGAACAATGCAATGCGTTCCGGTGTTTCGTTCCGTGATTACGGAGAATTTACGGATTGGGTGAACGGTGAAAAGTCTGGCATCTCGAAACCTAATGATGCAAGCATTGGAAACAATTATGACCCGAATTATCCTTCTTGGAGCTTTAACTATAGTGATGTTCAGCGGGAACAGGAATGGGAAAAGGAATTTAAGCAATTTGAGCAGAATAATAACCTGCCACAATTGGAAATTGTGCGCCTTCCAAACGATCATACCGCCGGAACAAAACCTGGCGCACTGACACCTGAAGCGATGGTGGCGCAAAATGACCTGGCTGTTGGTAAACTAGTGGATGCAGTGAGCCATTCTAAATATTGGAAAGACACGGCTATCTTTATAACGGAAGATGATGCGCAAAACGGTTATGACCATGTGGATGCGCATCGTACAGAATCACTCGTGGTCAGCCCTTATACACAAAAAGGTACAGTAGACAGCACGTTCTACGATACCGCTGCGATGCTGCGTACAATGGAATTGATTTTAGGGTTAAACCCGATGACACAATATGATGCAGCTGCTACTCCAATGCTCAACTCCTTTACGACCAAACCGAACAATACACCGTATACCGCATTGGAGCCGACGTACCCATTAAATCAGAAGAATGGCGAGAATGCACCGGGTGCGCAGGCTTCAGCAAAAATGGATTTTAGCAAACAGGACTCAGCTCCATCAGACCAGCTCAATAAGGTCCTTTGGAAAGCAACCAAAGGCGATAAACCTTATCCTGTATCCAAAAACTAAAAAGTTTTTTATCCAACGAGACTTCGAGAAGAACCCGCCTATTTTTAGGCGGGTTTTTGCTGTTCTTGTTTCGTCTATCGCCTAAAGGGGAAATAAAAAGTAGGCTGTTAAACTAACAACTATGAAGAGGTGATGCAAGATGGCCAGAAATAATGATCGCGATAACGAGAATATGAGCATGGAAGAACGTGGACGTAGAGGTGGCGAAGCGACGGCAAAGTCTCATGATAAGGATTTTTACGAAGAGATAGGACGCAAAGGCGGGGAAGCTACAGCGGAATCTCACGGCAGGGAATTCTACGAAGATATTGGGCGTAAAGGCGGCGAGGCCACTGCTGAATCTCACGGCAGAGAGTTCTATGAAGAGATAGGGCGCAAGGGTGGCGAGACCACCGCTGAATCTCACGGCAGAGAGTTCTACGAAGACATAGGACGCAAGGGCGGTGAAGCCACTGCGAAAACTCATGACAGAAATTTCTACGAGGAGATAGGCAGCAGAGGCGGAAGAGCCCGCAACGATAATGATGACGAGAATGGCAGCCGGCGTGGAAGACGTTCCAGAAATGACGACAATGACGGACCTAAGATGAGCAGGGAAGAGGCTGGCCGCAAAGGCGGCGAGACTACCGCAAGAAAACATGATAAAGAATTCTACGAAGAAATTGGCGAAAAGGGCGGGCGTTCCCGCGGCAAGCAGCGCGATAACGAATAGCATAAAGAAGGAAGCCTATCATCAACGATGGGCTTCTTTTTTTTATTTCTTGCAAGAAAAGGTTTTTATCCATTTCTTATTAATTCTTAACCTTCATTTATTAATATGAGTCAAAGGGGATAAGTCGCTTGTAAGAAATGGAGATAGAGAAATTGAAAAATGTAGGATTATTACTAGTTGTTTTATTCATGGGGGTTATGGTTTCTGCTTGCAGTCCTGTTATTCCGTCTCAATCTGAAGGATATAATACGGCCGCTAACCGTATTGGTCAGCACCATAATCCTTATATTCCAGCAGAGCCTTATGAGAAAGGCTCCATTGATACTTCAGTTCCGGGTGTGGCTGTTCTGATGTATCATCACTTATTAAAGGCCGATGAAAATAAAAAATTTAGAAACAATGCAGCTGTTATCACACCTGAAGCATTTGCTGCACAAATGAAAATCCTCCATGATAATGGCTATCAAACGATAGACCTTAAAACCCTGGAACAATATGTGGATAGGCGGATTAAGCTGCCCAGAAAAAGTGTAGTATTAACTTTCGATGATGGTTACCTATCCGACTTTAGATATGCATCTCCGGTGCTGAGACGTTACCATTTTAAAGCCGCGATGTTTTTGGTAACAGGACTGATGAGGAAAGATCCGGAAAAGTATGATCCAGATATTTTAAACCATGTAAGCTGGGCTGAGCTGCCTAAAAACAGTGATGTTTTTACGTATGAAGCTCACGCACATCGTTTCCACCGCCTGCTTGGTAAGAAGAGTTTTATGATCGCACAGCCACTGGCAGCTGTCAAAAACGATATCCATACCGTAAAGGAATTAACGCATTCCGTGTATTTTGCTTACCCGTACGGGCAATACAATTTAAATACTTTAAATATCTTAAAAGAAGAAGGCTTCCATCTTGCCTTTACAACCCGGCCAGGCAAAGTATATCCTGGCAGTCCGAAATTTGAATTGAACCGGATTGCTATCTATCCATATACCAGCCAGAGAAAGTTTAAGAGAATCGTAGGAATCAGTTAACGTCGAGGATTAGACTCGCAATATAATGTACTTTTGGGGTATAATATAGTTTAGCTTGTCTCATATTTCTAATTTAATGCAGTTGAAAGAGAGTGGAACACTATGGGCCGTAAGTGGAACAATATTAAAGAAAAAAAGGCGCAAAAAGATAAAAATACGAGTCGTATATACGCAAAGTTTGGAAAAGAAATTTATGTAGCAGCAAAGCAAGGTGAACCCGATCCAGAATCAAATCGGGCCTTAAAAGTCGTCCTTGAGCGTGCAAAAACGTACAGTGTACCGAAAGCAATTATTGACCGTGCCATCGAAAAAGCGAAAAGTGGTGCAGAAGAAAACTATGACGAACTGCGTTACGAAGGTTTCGGGCCAAATGGATCCATGTTAATTGTGGATGCACTGACGAATAATGTGAACCGTACTGCATCAGATGTGCGTGCTGCATTTAGTAAAAATGGCGGTAACATGGGGGTAAATGGTTCTGTCGCCTATATGTTTGATGCAACAGCTGTCATTGGTGTTGAAGGTAAAACAGCAGATGAAGTGCTTGACATATTGATGGAAGCAGATGTAGACGCACGGGACATTTTAGAAGAAGATGAATCGGTTATCGTTTATGCTGAACCTGATCAGTTCCATGCTGTACAAGAAGCGTTGAGAAATGCTGGAATAACAGAGTTTACAATAGCAGAACTGACCATGCTTGCGCAGAATGAGGTAACACTTCCAGAGGATGCGCAGGCCCAATTTGAAAAGCTGATCGATGCATTAGAAGATTTAGATGATGTTCAACAAGTGTACCACAACGTTGATTTGGGCGAATAATCCGTGGTATACAAGCACTGAACATACACAAGTATGTTTAAGTACGTGTACAAAAACAGCCTCACTGATCACTTGGTGAGGCTGGTGAAGTTTGTTCCATATCAAAATTAGTTAGATAACTTTTAGTTGATAATCTTAGATAGGAATGAAATGATTAAATTATATGATTGATTTACATCTCTTCAGAAGGGAATAACATTGAAATGACTTCTTTATTAAGCAAATCTAATCACTTTCGGACCTTATCTATTCTTTCTACCGTTGTTATAACAACAGCAATTACTGGATGTTCGTCCATTGAAACAAGCCGCTCAACTAATCAAATGGTAGCATTTGTTGCTGCTAACGCTACAGATCCTATGAGTTCGTTGATAAAGACATTCCAAGATAAAGACGGGGTCCAAGTTATCCCAAATTTTGCGGGGACTCAAATTCTTGAAACTCAGATAGAACAAGGTGCTAAAGCTGACTTTTTCTTATCCGCAGATCTATCTCATGTTCAAAAAATGAAACAGGAAGGGCTTTTAGATAATTTTCAAATTGTTTCCAAGACACACCCCGTAATTATCATTCCTAAAACAAATGCAAAAATTCAATCATTGCAAGATCTTGGAACCAAACAATTAAAGTTAATTATTGGCGTGGATAGTGTACCAGTAGGCAAATATACCCGTAAAATATTCAACAAGGCAAACTCTGTTTACGGGAATGATTTTTCAGCAAAAGCCATGTCCCATGTGGTTTCGATGGAAACCAATGTAAAAGAAGTTCTTCAAAAGGTTGCCATGGGGGAAGCAGACGCAGGTATCGTTTATCGAACAGACGTTACCAAAAAGCTGCTGCAGAAAGTGGATATTATAGAAATTCCAAAAGAGCTTAATGTAACTGCGACCAATTATATAGCGGTTCCTAAAAATGCTCCACACCCTCAATTGGGTGAGGAATTGATGAAACTCATGCTTTCTCCAGAGGGGCAGGCTACATTTCACAATTTTGGTTACGATACCAAGTAAGCCCATTAACCCATACTTTCTCCAAAGTCGATAAAATAGTGAAGGAAAACAAGCGGGTATATACCCGCTTGTTTTTAACTAAGCTTTAGAATCCAGAAAACCTCCATAAAGCCGAATTAATGTTCTCGTAATGGTTGACAATTGATTCGTATAAAGAAGAACAGATAGAAGGATCATCGTCACACCTCCTATTTTCATTATCAGCCCACTGTAACGATTTATCCACTTCATTTTGCCAATAAAGAATGACATGATATAAAAAGGAATGGAGAACCCAAGTGTGAAAAAGAAAGTATGGTTCAGTGCTTTTCGACTTGCTAACCCTGTGTTTTTAATATCACTTACCGAAACACCAGTGTTATATGAGAGAAATGTTGGATACGAAGGCAACCCATATACTGATATCTGTCAACGAATACCAACTCCATGATTATTTTAATCGTATGATATCGTACATACTAATTGAAGGTATTTGCGAGATGGAAGTACCATTGATTTCTATATCATGTTCATGATCCCTTTATTATTTAGTGTAATTTTTACAGGGATCCGATTCAAGGGCGGTGAGCACTCCGTTGTCTTAACGCGATGCGCTTGCAGAAGGTTAACATTCGTTAAAAGGATTATCATTTATAGGAAAGGTGGGTGATAGTTATGAAGAGCTTTTTCACTATTATGATCCTTCTTGTATTAGTTGGCGCAGCTATGTATAGAAATCATCCTGCAGGTAATAAAGCTGTTGTAGAGAAGCCATCATACAGCAGTTCTATTCCTGTAACAGAAAAAGCCGAAATTGGTTTTCGCGCACCCCGTTTTATATTGGATGGGTTAGACGGGGAAAAATACTCCCTTAAAAATCTAAATAAACCCGTTGTTATTAACTTTTGGGCCTCCTGGTGTGGACCATGCAGGGATGAAGCACCCGAGTTGACGAAGCTATATAGCCAGTATCAAGATAAAGTCCAAGTGTACGGGGTAAATCTACGTTCACAGGATGATTTAAACGATGTGCACGCCTTTGTAAATGCATTTAATGTGAAATTTCCTGTTCTGCTTGATAAGACGGATGATGTATCCAAGCGGTTTTCAGTGCAAGCCATTCCCACCACTTATTTTGTCAATAGCAAAGGTGTAATTGTTGGTAAAACAATCGGTTTGGTTAGCCCGAATGAACTGCGCACGAAATTCAAAAGTTTGGTGGAAAAGTAAGATAGGAATAAGCCTGTATTGGCCATGTCTACATATCTTGAATCTGCATACAAACCGTTTGTATTTGCCAAAATAATAGAAGAACGGCACACATGATTCTTTATCTTGACAAGTTATAATTTAACGTTTTATAATTATCTCGAATTCGAGATATATTAATTAAAGGATTTGGTGCATGATGAGTGAAGAGAACAATTTGAATGAAACAGGTCTCTCTTTAAAATTATTTATTGTGTTATCACGGGCCAATCGTGCCGTAGTTGATCGGGTAACGGAAGATATTAGAAGCTATGAATTAAATCCGACTGAATTTGCTGTGCTTGAATTGCTGTACCATAAAGGCGACCAGCCGATTCAACATATTGGCAAGAAAGTGCTGCTGGCAAGCGGAAGCATTACGTATGTTGTAGACAAATTAGAAGCAAAGAAACTATTGGAACGAAAACCGTGTCCAACAGATAGACGGGTCACCTATGCTGCTATTACGGAAAAGGGGAAAGACCTCATGGCGGGAATTTTTCCTAAGCACGAAAAAGCAATTCAAGAGATATTTCAAGGGTTGGATCCAGAGGAAAAACAAACCTTGATTACGCTGCTAAAGAAACTTGGTTTTTATGCGAATGACTTGAGGTAAACCTAATGAACTAACGAATATCTTAAGCTGGAAATAGATCGAAACAATAAATCTCTTAAATGAATGGAGCGTTAGTAATGATAACAATTTATCCTGCGGAATCACGATTTACTTCTCACCATGGTTGGTTAAAAACATCTCATAGTTTTTCGTTTGCTGATTATTATGATCCAAACAATATGAGTTTTGGCCCGCTCCGCGTATTAAATGACGACTTTGTTGCGCCCTCGAATGGGTTCGGTGCACATCCGCACCGGGAGATGGAGATCGTCTCCATTGTGCTAAAAGGTTATTTAAAACATACCGACAGTTCAGGTGGTACGGCGACAACAACATGGGGCGGCGTGCAAAGAATGTCGGCAGGTACAGGGGTTGTTCATTCTGAGGTCAATCCGTCTCAAGAGGAAGAGGTAAATTTCCTTCAGCTCTGGTTCTTGCCGGAACAACAAGGGCTCATCCCTTCCTATGAGCAAACGACCTTCGATGTTGCAAAGATGCATAATGCCTTGCTTCCTATTGTATCCAAACACTCTTCCGGTCCCGATATTGCTAATATTCATCAGGATTTAACCATTTATTTGGCCGATTTAGAACAGGGCAAAGAGCTTACATTTTCACAGGAACAAGGGCGCCATATTTTCTTGTTTGTCATTGAAGGCGGGCTTACTGTTAATGGCGATTCCACACTCAAAAGGCGTGATTCTGCCCGCATTACGGATACACCCCAGCTAAAACTTAAAGCAAGTTCGGATGCTCGCTTTATGCTGATTGATTTACCATAACAGATTGATGGAGGAGCTGTTTTTATAAAAGCTGATACAAGTTCATATAAGCCTGTGCCTCTTTCTCAGGTGAGCAGTGTTCAACAGTCCATTCTTTGGCCTGTTGAACAACCTTATCACGTAAAGACGCATTTGTTACAATGGATTTGACAGACTGTACAAATTCATCCATGGTTTCATAGAGCCAGCCTGTTTGTTCGTGCTGAATCAACTGCATATTGGCTGCATTTTTTCGCGCAATGACAGGCCGGCCCATCGCCATGGCCTCCATAATAGCCAGTGATTGTCCTTCAGAAATGGAAGTATTTAATACAATTTGGGCCTGCTCGTACCATAATTTCATAACTTCGTAAGGAACAACACCCGCATAATTCATCCAATCACGCAGTTGACTCTCGTTTTGTACCTGCTTATATACCCCGTCATTCAGGTTGGCACCCAGAATTGTAAAACGCATACGAGGGTACTCATCAATCAAATTATCAAGTGCCGGAAGAACATGCAGCACATCTTTTACAGGCCGCAAACCGGCTGGCAGGAGAATCCGGGGGAGTAATTCTTCTTTGTTACCAGTTATACGCCAGGGAACCCAAATCCCCTGGGGGATAAGCACGGTTTTGTGGATCCACCCTGGATTTAACTTGATTACCTTTTCTTTTGCATCCTGTGTAAAAACGGTAATATAATTGGCGTCATTTAATAAGGAGAATACATCGTCATCCATGCCAGTCTGCAAATCAATATTAATATCCGTGCCACCCATCGTAACAACATAAGGGCGGTTTAAGGCAATCGCATGCTTCTTTGCCCACTGTACAAATCGGGTCGCATGGAGAATGTGGTAGATGTCAGCATCAGGGTGATGCCAATTATCATTCTCCAAATAAGGAATAACTGAAGTGTTGATGGTCTGCTGTTGCAGAAAATGGACAAGCCGCTTGATCGTTGTTGAGTTTCCTCTGGGCTGATTAAAATAAGGAGCAAAAAATAAAATATGCATATTAGCCACCTGTGTGTAATAGTATCCTATGATAGTTAATAATAGATAGATCGATGTGAAATAACAAATATCATAGTTAGCACAAACCAGCAACTTCAAAAGTTACCAGTTTGTACTTAATATTTGTCTGTGTTCGATGATTTCATTAAGCTGTTTTGATTAGTTGTTTATTTGCTTTCTTTTTTGTTAAATAATGGGCAGCCATATAACAACCCACAACGTAGACAACAGCCACAACTTGCGAGGTTAAAGTTTCTACAGTTGGGAATATGCAGAACCAAACTCCCATCCAGTCAGGGATTTGAATACGTATGGCAGTTGTGCTAATCCATCCGGCTAATTGCATCTCCTGCACGGTTTCACCCATCATAACTGCTAAAACTACCACTAAGAGAGCTCCTGTAAACACTAACATTTTTTTGTAAGGGAGGCGGCGTTGAGCTAAAAAGGTAAGCGCGCCAACGATTAGTGTTAAGGCTAAACCTATTAAGGCACCTTGCAAAATCACAGTGGGTCCCACCTTTAACCGTAAATTTTGAAGAAATAAAACGACTTCAAAACCTTCGCGATAAATCGATGTAAGACCAAGTAAAAAAAGGGACCAAAATGTGTTTTTCTCCACATTGTCATTTCGATCTCCAACTAATTGTTGTTTTTTCCGATTATGAAGGTTGATCCAACCCTGCCAGTAAATCTTGTGAAAAAACCAGTTCATTATTATTAATAGAACGACAACGGCAAGAATTCCTGTTGCGGCTTGAATATTGAGCTCCGACGCATTCACCGAGGCAATAATCGCTACTACTATAAACCAGGTAGCGATTGTAGCTAGAAAGGATACCCCTGCTCCTGCAGATATCGGTTTCCAGTAGTTGTCCTGCTTTTTACGGACTAGACCTGAGATGATGGCAGCTAAAACTAAAATAGCTTCTAATCCTTCCCGAAACACAAGAATAGCTGTATTTAACACCGCGGCACCAGGTGTTATATTTTTAGCAGTAGGGTCAGGTGTTCCGTTAAAATTAATTGCTTGCCATATTAAAACACCTATGAGCAAAAATAAACAAACGGTTATAAGTACGGTCTTGACATTAAGAATTTTAGATAACAAAATTTCCCCTCCTAATTAGTGAATCAAACAATAGACTTATGTATCTAAGTACTTCCTTTCACCCCTTACCAAGTATAAGTGAGAATCTTTCTCAATGATATAGCAGTTGATAATCATTGTCAATGATAAAGATTATCATTATCATAGAAAACTCATGTCATTCATCCTCTTTTATTATTTAAGAAAAGCGCTTTCATTCTTTGAGAAAATTCCTTTAAAGCTAATGTTGCGGTGTCCATCCTATAATATTGGTGTTTAATTGTTTCTAGTATCCATGAGGATATAGGAACTCTATCTATCAAAGGATAAAATTGATCGTAAGCCCATACTAAATGTTCCCATCGATAATCATTTCCGGTTTGAACATACTCTGATACATCAAGAACTTTACCCCGTCCATTTTGTAATAGAACATTTTTTAAATGTATATCACGGGGATTTAAACCCTTATTACGTACAAATTGACGAGCATTTTCGACATCAACAATTACTTGTTTTGGGATATGAATTCCTTGTAAGAGACAATCATATAAAGTGACCCCAAATTCATAGCTCAAAACCAAATAGTTAGAGCCTGATCCAAAATATTTAGGAAAATGCATTGAATCTTCTAATTTAATATAAACATTTTCCTCAATTTCTTTTTTTGACAATGCTTTAGAGGTATAAACTTTAAACGCATAAGCAGGAACCTTATCAAATCGAAAAACTGCTGCGTCGGTTCCAATACCGATACAATGTAGATTCTCTATATCCCCGAATACCGAGACAGGTTGATTATTGTCGTTTGCTATCACCTCAATACGATTTAAAGCTTTTTCTGCTTCTTTCCATTCGGGAACCATTTAACCATCTCCTATTTTTTGTTCAGTAGCTAATAATTCACCGCATTTTCAATGGTTCCAACAAGGTCGGATATTTAGATTGATTGGTTAGCCAAGTTAATCAGGTGACCAAGTTAACTTAGTTAATGCTGAAATTTAACTGATACGTTCCGTTAAATAATATACGCTATCTGTTTTGGTTTATGAAGAGTTTCGTCATGTTTACTGTATGGCACTTATCCGAATCAATTTCATAACTCAAATCCCTTGAACCGTAAGGTTCAATTGACATGAAAAAAAGGAGTACCTCCCCAAATCTCGAATAGAGTAGTTGCTCAGACAACTCAATGAGAAAGGTGGGTCTCCTCATGTACTCTATTCGTCAAGGACATTTATTTTCCCTGCAAGATTTATTAGATTTAGAACCTACCGAACGCTACACGGCGATTTTTGAAGGCCTTAATATTATGCCACTGCTTAAAATTACGTCTAAGAAAACATGTGAAGGTGCTCCACAGTCGCTTAATTATCCGGCGATGATTTATTCGATGCTGGCCCGTATTTTAGAAGGAATCCCAACCATGGGACTTCTTGTTCGCCGTTTAAAACAAGATGTTCTTTTCCGCCTGGATTGTGGTTTTTCTTTTTCGGATCGGGTGCCATCTGAAGCTTCTTTTTCCCGTTTGATTCGAAAAATTAAAACCTCAAATGTATTGGCTGAAATGAATCATTAACTTCTTTATCGAGCAACGGAAGAAGGTTTCATTCATGGTGACCACCTTGCCATTGATGCTACGCATGTAGAGGCGCGGGAACAAGCTCTACAAAAGGAAGAAGCGGAAGAGCAACCCGTTGTCAAAGAACCTACAAAACGAGGCCGCAAAAAGAAAGAAGACTATGAGGCCTGGAAAAAAGAGCAGGAAGAAATCCAAAACAATCTGCCTATTTTTGAACAAAAAATCGAAAAACAATTAGATTACACCTTCGGTCAGCTTCAAAAAGAAATGCCAAACGCACCTAGGTGGGGAATTAAGAAGAACTCGGAAAATAAAAACGTTTTTTGGTATGGCTACAAACTTCACTTAGCTGTAGAAACAAAAAGCCAATACATCCTCGGCCATCTGCTTTCCTCAGGAAACATGAATGATGCGAAAGCGGCTATTCCCCTGTTAAAAGGAGTCGCTGAGTGTTTTCCTGAGCTTACCATCACGAAAGTGACGGCGGACGCCGGGTATGATTACAATCCGATCTATGAGCAGATTTATCGTATGAAAGCAGATGGGATTATCGCCTATAACAAGCGGAACGAAGCGCCACCTATCGGTGTCGATAAGTATTTTGCACCGACATGTGTTCGTGAGTATTCCTACCGTTATGACAGCTATGATAAAAAATACAAAACGCTCAAGTATACAAGACCTAAGGAATGTAAGGACTGTCCGCTCGCTCACGACACGCTTTGTCAAAAGAGCATGAAAATCAAAAAAACAGCGGATTTACGTCGTTATCCAGCTCCCGCTCGTGGAAGCAAATCATGGAAAGAACTTTACAAAGAACGCACTTCTGTTGAGCGAGTAAATGCGTACTTAAAAGAGTATTTTCAACTGAATAATATCCGCTATCGTTCTGGAGAATTAGCGAAAGTCCAAGTTGCTTTCCTGTGTCTATTATTTAATGCTTCTAAATTAGCTGTAAACCGTATCAACGCCAAATTGAGCGTTAAAGCTGCTTAGCAGAAAACGACCTCCGGTCGTATTAAAAAATTGAATATGAAAATTCTGTAGGTATTAAAGTTTTTAGGAAGCCATTATGAAATTGATTCATCCATTTAAATTTATGCGAATGCTGTATGTTCTGGTTCCCTAATTACTTCAAAGGAGTGAAAGCATTTGATTAAAAAGTTGAAGATATGGGCCAAGAGTTTAAAAAGGCAGGTTTTTATACTTTATTTAGCTACTAAGGATAAACGGACACCATGGGTTGCCAAAGTAATTGCTGTTTGTGTCGTCGCGTATGCTTTCAGTCCAATCGATCTAATTCCGGATTTTATCCCAATATTAGGTTATCTAGATGATGTAATAATAGTCCCATTAGGTATCATGTTAGCTATTAAATTGATACCGGAACCTATTATTTCGGATTGTAAAGTTAAAGCTGGGGAAATGATGAAAAATGGGAAGCCGAAAAACTGGTTTGTGGGCAGCTTAATTATCCTCGTATGGATAGTACTGGTTGTATGGTTATCAACAGTTGCTTATAAGTTCTTTAAATAGGGGAGACCGTAGATACCAGCAATTGGTTCTGGTTTTGCTACCGCGGCGAGTGTAACCATAGGTCAGGCAATTGGAAGTAAAGATGATTCTGCCGTAAAACATACAGACATTGGAGCTATATCCAATCAGCAGTAACCATGACCCTAATAACGTCCTTGAATTGTCTATTCTCACCGTGGATCGGATTATTATTCACCGGTAATAGATATGTGATTCAGCTGCTTTTTGTGGTGCTTATGATCGATAAAATGCACTGCGAGCCTTTCTCTTTGCTAGGTATCGAAAAAAACAAGGCTTACATGGTTTGTGTATATATGGATTGCACATTCAAATCATTATTTGACTGAGTACGGCCTTCCTATATACTAATAATCAAAAGGATATTAGAGTGAAGGGGTGAATCCATGGCAAACGATTGTTGCGAAGTATTTTGTTATGACGAAGACAAGGTGAATCGCGTAAAAGCCAAAATCGAAGAGAATAACCTCAGACATGTTTCGCAACTGTTTAAACTATTAGGCGACGAAACGCGATTAAAGATCATACATGCACTGTGCGAAGAAGAAGAGCTATGTGTTTGTGATGTAGCCAACATTATTGGTTCTACTTTAGCTACGGCTTCTCATCACCTTCGTCTACTACGGAATAGTGGAATTGCTACTTACCGTAAAGAAGGTAAATTGGTGTTTTATTCACTGGTTAATGAACAAATAAAGACACTTGTATCATTATCCATTAACTCGAATGAGGGGGTGAGTGCCTAAATGGAGACAGCAACCAAGAAAGTGAAAAAGGAAGTATATCGGGTGCAAGGTTTTACTTGAACGGGCTGTGCTGCTCAGTTTGAGCGGAACGTAAAAGAATTACCTGGCATTACAGATGCGAAAATTAATTTTGGCGCCGCCAAAATAACCGTTTTCGGAGACACCACTCTTGAGGAACTTGAGAAAGCTGGCTCTTTTGAAAACTTGAAATTAACACCTGAAAAGCATCTGGTTGTTGAAAAAGTACCTTTCTGGAAAAACAAAACGTATATACGGATTGGGTTGTCACTCATTCTTCTAATACTAGCCTGGTTCATTCAAAATCAGTTTGCTGGTAATGTTGCTTCATTAGGATTTGCTGCCTCCATACTTATCGGTGGCTATACCCTATTTGTAAAAGGAATACGAAACCTTTTACGCTTTCGGTTCGATATGAATACCTTAATGACCATTGCGATTTTAGGTGCGATTACCATAGGCGATTGGGAAGAAGGGGCAACGGTTGTTATCCTATTTGCTATCAGTGAAGCTTTAGAGGCTTTTTCTATGGAAAAATCCCGTCAATCCATTACAACTTTATTGGACATTGCACCAAAAGAAGCTGTGATAAGGCAGGGCGGCAAGGAGATTTCTATCCCTGTCGATGACATGAGGGTAGGCGACATTATGATCGTAAAACCAGGTCAGAAACTCGCTATGGATGGAAAAGTGGTTAAAGGTCACTCCTCTGTGAATCAGGCTGCAATTACAGGTGAATCGACACCTGTCTCAAAAAAAATGGGCGATGAAGTATTTGCTGGGACATTAAATGAAGAAGGACTTCTTGAAGTGGAAGTGACCAAGACGGTGGAGGATACGACACTTGCAAAAATCATTCATCTTGTTGAAGAGGCACAAGCTGAGCGTGCTCCCTCGCAAGCTTTTGTGGATCGGTTTGCTAAATACTATACCCCTGCTATTATCGTCCTGGCATTAGCGATGGCTCTGGTGCCTCCTTTATTTTTCCATGGTGAATGGAGTAAATGGATTTACGAAGGATTAGCTGTATTGGTGGTGGGATGTCCGTGTGCCTTAGTTGTCTCTACACCCGTAGCCATTGTAACGGCGATTGGGAATGCAGCTCGAAATGGAGTTCTTATCAAAGGTGGGATTCACTTAGAAGAAATGGGTTCCTTATCAGCGGTGGCTTTTGACAAAACAGGCACGCTAACGAAAGGAATACCAGAGGTTACCGACTTTATTACGTTGCAAAACGATTATGTTGATGAGTTCTTATCGATTGCTTCAGCCCTGGAGAAGGGCTCCCAACATCCACTAGCTTCGGCTATCATTCGTAAAGCCGACGCAAGGAAGCTGTCTAAGGCGGACTATCAGGTTGAAGACTTTGCATCGCTAACTGGCAAAGGGATTAAGGGAATCGTTAAAGGACAAGAATATTTTATTGGGAGTCCCCGTTTATTTGAGGAAATGCTTCCAAAAGGGATCGTACAGGTCAAACACCAAATTGAACAGTTACAACAGCAGGGAAAAACAGTTATGGCTTTGGGGACAAAAGAAACTATACTTGCCATTATTGCTGTAGCTGATGAAGTACGTCCAATAAGCAAAGAAGCTATAGGAAAACTTCGTGCTGCTGGCATAAAAAAAACGGTTATGTTAACAGGTGATAATCGTGACACAGCTAATGTCATTGGTAATGGGTTGGGGATTGAAGACATTAGGGCAGAACTGTTGCCCCAAGATAAATTGGAAGCCATCAAAGAGTTGAAAAAAACACATCACAAGATAGCGATGGTTGGAGATGGAGTAAACGACGCTCCTGCCCTTACTACGGCAACGGTTGGAATTGCGATGGGAGGGGCCGGGACGGATGCGGCATTGGAAACGGCAGATATCGTTTTGATGGCAGATGATTTGGGAAAATTGCCGTTTACCATTCAATTAAGTCGAAAGGCTCTGTTGATCATTAAACAAAACATCTCTTTTTCACTCGTAATTAAAGCTGTTGCGTTACTTTTACTAATTCCAGGTTGGCTTACACTTTGGTTTGCGATTTTTGCAGATATGGGAGCAACTTTAATTGTCACATTTAATGCTTTGCGATTATTAAATATTAGAAGGTAAGTGAATGCAAGAGGGTTTGGGTATTTCACCTATGCCTTCTTTATTTTGGAGCCATAAATCTGTAATAAACAGAGAAACCGTCAAAACCTTACAAATCAGTACTTTGCACGAAGAAATTCTTCAACTTTTAAGGAATCATAAGCTAATTTGGTCTACGGTTAGCAAAGGAATAGAGGGATTTGGGAAAGATCATGTTACCCATAAGCAGTCTATCTTTTCTTTTTCCTCTCATGTTCCTATCATGATTGAATCAGTCGGCAAGGCAGAAACGATTCAAAGTATAATTCCAGAAGTGAAGGAAAAAGTCCAAGAAGGATTGGTCGTTGCAGTTCCAGTTCAACTGGTGCTCGATAGGTAGTTCTTCATATTGTTTTACTAATGACCCTAACTCTGTTAAATTTTAAAGTCGATTTATGCATAGAAAAAAGTCTACCATTACAGTAGCAATAATTTTATAGTCCTAACAATTTGAAGGTTTCGCTACTAATAATGATGTAAATCCCTAAAAAGACTAACACAAATGGAAGTAAAATGTGCCCGTATTTTTCAACCGTTTTTGCAACAACAGGATGCTTGGTAAAGAAAAAGCCGAGATAACACCATATTCCAAGTAATAACATAAACTCGGAAACGATAAAGGCGAGTCCCCAAAGAGAAGCAGATGAAAAAATAGGTATGTAGATAGCAAAGTTATCTGAGCAGTTTGCAAACGTAATGGTAGCAACTTTATAAGTGTTTCGGTTTATAAATGCACGCCAAAAGGAAGTTGGTTTCAAACCATCTTGTATTTCAAGATTCAGATCATCTTCCTTTTTTTCCTCGGTTCCATGCTCTCTCCAAAGTTTGTAAGCCATGTAAAGGGGAAGAAAGCCTAAAAGACCAATCCACTGTTTCGGGATGAATAATGCTCCTAAAGATGCAAGTAAACTTACCAATATTAATGCCGAGAAGCCGAGATATTGACCTACAACAATGTGCTTTTTATGGAGTTTATCATTTGTTTGAGAAAATAAAGTGACCAATATAAAAAGGTCATCAACATTCGTTGCAATGAACGCAAAAATACCTGAAAGGAAGACCTTAATCACGTTATCGTTCCTTTCCGTGTCGAGTGATGACCATGTGGACAGGGAATAAAGGAGTATTTTCTGCTAAGGAATCTTTATGCAGTATGGAATCTGGATATTCGAATAGTGTCGTAAGATATCAACTGTACTCATGTATTATTTGGCAAAAGCGAAAAAGAGAATTGGCAATGAAATTGGCAGTCAGGCACCAGTTGTTCTACTGTAATTGTTTAATGGGTCACAATTGCAGTATTTTTCGTTAACATTTGCATCATCCAATAAACTTAAATTACAAAAAAGACTATAGACAAATCAGTTTTCTTTGGATTTGTCTATAGTCTTAAGTACACCTCTCCGAGGTGGGCATCCAAATAGAATTATTCGGATGCCTTTTTCCACACCGATTGGCATTTACGCTTTTACTTTTTTGAGAGTTGAATATACGATAAGTTATAGCCTGCTTCAGGAGAGCCGGAAGCGCCGTGATAAATGATTTCATTTTTCCCGACTCCTGTTCCTGTATTGTCATACACGAGATTTACATGGCCCATTCCGTGGTCGGCATAAGCAGGAGAGCCGAGCGCTTTTTTTACGGCAGAGGTGGGAATTTTTTTTATTTTAGGATCCCGCGATATGATCGCGTTCACAACACCGCTTTGTGGATCGATATCAAATATAACGCCGCGATTTGTGTAGCTGATAGTCCAGGTGTCCTGATAGTCAGGCTGTCCCCATTTTTTAAGGATTACACTCTTATTCGTTCCTAATCCAAACTCGCTGTTGGATACCTTTCCTTTAGAAGCAAGCTGGCGGGTTTGCTGTAAAAACTGCTCGCTGCTTGCGGACTGTTGTGCGGTTGGTGCTTGTACAACAGAGGCAGCCATTGCCTGGGTTGCAGTAAATGTAACGCTGGAAAATATCGAACCCGCTACTAGAGATGCGGAAAAGATAAACCTAGCTGGTATTTTCATCTTTTTCCCTCCTATAACCTGGTTATTTATCTTTACCCGTTGCGCCGCCTTTTTATTACCTTTGCTATCGAAAGGGGTACTTCTGCTTAATTTTTGTAGTAATTACTGCGTTGCAACTCACTAAGAAGCTTACGCCTTACTTTAACCAAGCTTGATAATCGTTGTGGAAAGCTTATTTAAATCTTCCTCTGCTTTGTCTGTTAATTGAAGTCCTTCCATAACCCGGGTTCCGCCGGTCGTTTCTATCCCCTGAATTTGGATACTTAATCCCTTTCTATAGTCCATCAGTATATTCTCATATGCAGTTTTTATCTTTTTGAGATTCGTTCCATCAGGCTGGTATTCATTATGGATCTGGTTCCAAATATAAAGAATCTCGCGTTTGGCAGAATTCATATTCTCCTGGGCCGCATCTAATTCATCTGTCTGCTGGCTTGTGGAAACTATTATTTTTAGCTGGCTGATCACTTGCTGTGCGTGGTGAAGTGAAGCCTTTATTCCTTTAATAAAACGTTTATCATTCTCACTCAGGGTGGCATGTACAGCTTTTGATGCTACTGCTGGTGACGATAAAGCAGGGTGGCTGTTTGGTGATTTGAAGTCTGTCTGCTGATTTAGCGTTAAGGGTTTGTCTGTTTTCGTTACAGAAGTACTGCTGCAGCCGCTTAAAATGATTAACGGAAATAATAGCAGTGTACAGAGGACAGCGGGTAATCTCTTCATGGTTTATAAACTCCTTCTTCTGGTCTATTCTTAATTCTATTATTCACAAACCAAGTGATTTATGCCTAATCGGTGTTTTGCTCTGAAAGCAATAAGCAAATGGAAGGAATAGAAAATCGTGTATAGTGATCAACCTTTTAGGTCTACATTTTACAACTTCTTAATAGAAAAGAAGTCTTTACTTTATATTTCTCATAAATTCTCTTAACATATGCAGACTATTATTATAAGTGACAAGTAGATACACTTTTGGGCGGAGAAATTGGAGAACCTATAGTATGAGTGAAGCTTGTTTGGAGCTTTTTCTGTTACTATGGGTTCTTTATTTTTTGTCCATAGAAGGAGCTGGGCTTTCTGTGAATCAGCAAGAATTGTACGAGCAAATCAAGACACACAGAAAAATCGCATCGATTAAATATAATAAGCATTTAGAAAGGGCACTTGAAAACGATGTGAGCGGTGTATTCTTACTCACGGGAAATATCGGTGTCATTAAGCGATATGTAGATTTGTTCCTTTCAAAAGGCCGGTTTGTCTTTCTTCACCTGGAGAAGATTGGCGGACTTCAGGTGGACCGGGAAGGGCTTGATTTCATAGCTTCCTATGTGAAACCAACAGGTGTTATCAGCACGAAGAGCTCGATAATTAAGCAGGCGAATAAGCTTGGCTTGCGTACGATTCAACGGGTTTTTCTGGTTGATTCGGATGCGTTGCAGCATGGAGTTGAAATGTGCAATACCGTCAAACCGGATGCCATTGAATTGATGCCTGGCATTATACCTACGATGATTGAGAAGGTCAAAACGCTGACGGATATACCCATTATTACCGGTGGTCTCATCTCAACAGCGGAAGAGATGAAAGAACCTTTAAAACATGGGGCCATTGCGGTTTCAACCGGGAATCCAGCTTTATGGGGAGTTCATATAAATGGCGACAGCTAAGCTATATCAAACGCTTCTGTTTAATTTAACGTATTGAAAAGAGTGAGGGGGAAGCATCTTGTCACAAGTAGTTTTGAAAGATATTAAGAAGACTTTTGATGGAAAAGACGTGATTCCAAATATCAATCTGACCATTCCCTCCGGCTCCTTTACAGTTCTGGTAGGACCCTCTGGTTGTGGAAAATCCACTACCTTGCGGATGATTGCCGGGCTAGAGCATTCTACTAGCGGAGAGATCCTGATTGATGGCCAGAAGGTGAATCAACTTGACGCCGGCAAACGGGATATTGCGATGGTATTTCAGAATTATGCGCTGTATCCTACCATGACGGTCAAGGAAAATATTGAATTCGGGTTAAAGAATCGCAAGGTCCCTAAAGCCGACCGGGAAGCGATGGTTCAGGAGATGGCGGATACGGTTGGCCTCACCGATTACTTATCAAGGAAGCCATCCGAGCTATCCGGTGGGCAGCGCCAACGGGTAGCACTCGCCAGAGCCATGGTAAAAAAACCAAAGGTCTTCCTGATGGACGAACCATTATCGAATCTGGATGCCCAGCTTCGCCAGCAAATGCGCTTTGAATTAATGGAACTGCATCAGAAGCTCAAGGCTACATTTATCTACGTAACGCACGATCAGGTGGAAGCCATGTCGTTAGGCGATCAGATTGTGATTATGAACAAGGGCGTCATTCAGCAAGCGGCGATGCCGACCGATGTTTACCATAAACCTGCTAATGAATTCGTAGCGCAATTCATTGGAAGCCCGCCGATGAATATCTTTTCTGCCAAACAAGTAGGCGTTAACCTCAACGGTGCGGCAAAAGTAGGCATCCGTCCGGAAAACATGCATATTCAGGATGCGCAGGATTCACGGCCAAATGGGCATTCGCTATATGTACAGGGAACGGTTGCAGCCAGAGAAATGTTAGGGTCGGAAACACTTTTCTACATTGACTCTTCCATTGGACGCTTTGTCGTTAAAGCTCACGGGGAATTGCCGTTTGCGAATGGAGCGCATGTAAAAGTCGAACTTCCAATGGATTCTCTTTGCGGTTTTGACGAAGGGGGAAGCCGAAGATGAGGCGCTGGACTCCTTATCTGTATACCACGCCAGCCATGGTCATTTTTCTGCTATTTTTTATCTATCCTATCTTTTACATGATTTATCTGAGTTTTACATCGTGGGATTTGATAAGCCCTGAAAAGAAGTTTGTTGGGCTGCAGAACTATCAAGATTTATTTCACAGTGATGAGTTCTGGAAAGTGTTCTCTAACACAATTGTTTATACCATTCTTACCGTCATCATCTCTATCTTTTTGTCTTTGCTTTTCGCTCTTTGGCTAAACAAAAAAGGATGGATCTACCGGTTTTTACAGGGTGCTATTTTCACGCCTTATATTATTTCACTCGTATCGATCTCGCTTCTGTGGATGTGGATGATGGATCCACAGTATGGGCTGTTAAATTGGGTTTTCTCTTTAGTTGGGCTTCCGCCGTCCAAGTGGTTAGCTGACACCGGATCGGCTCTATATTCGCTTGTGTTGGTGAATGTGTGGAAACACATCGGCTATAACACGCTGATTTTTATCGCCGGGCTGCAAAGCATTCCGAAAGAAATTTATGAAGCGGCACTGATCGACCGGACGCCGTGGTGGAGGAAGTTAACGCGGATTACCATTCCGATGCTATCGCCGACATTATTTTTTCTTCTTATTATCAATACCATCAACTCCTTCCAGGTGTTTGATACGGTGCAGATTATGACACAGGGTGGTCCCGTGAACAGTACCAATATGCTGGTTTACTACATTTATCAATACGGCTTTGATTTCTTTAAAATTGGCTACGCTTCGGCTGCCGGCGTTATCCTTCTTATACTGGTGGCCATTGTGACGCTGTTTCACTTTAAATTCTTATCCAGCCGTGTCCATTATCGTTAAGTTGGGGGGTGAAAAAGATGAGCTTACTTCGATTATCGGCAAAAGGTATAGAGTGGGTAGGTTTTGCACTTGTGGCGTTGATTTTTCTGTTTCCCTTTGTCTGGATGATACTGACTTCAGTTAAAAGCCTGGTTGAAACCACTGTGTTTCCTCCTAAATGGATTCCCTCAACCTTTCACTGGGAAAACTTTGCCCAGGCATGGCAGGCCGGGCCGTTTATGACCTATTTTATCAACAGTGTGCTTGTCACATTATCAATTCTTATCCTGCAGCTTCTAACCGGGATTCCAGCTGCATACGCATTTGCCCGGTTTAAATTTAAGGGTGCGCAGATTTTATTTGGCCTTACGCTTATTGCACTCATGATTCCGCCCCAGATCACATTCCTGCCTGTCTTTATACAGATGAGTGGATGGGGATTAATCAACACCTACGCGCCTCTTATTTTACCGTATGCCGCAAGCGGTTTTGGAATCTTTATGCTTCGGCAAACGTTTAAACAGGTGCCGGAAGAAGTAATAGAAGCAGCCCGGCTGGACCAGGCAAGTGAGTGGAAAATTCTATGGAAGATCATGGTCCCCATGGCACGTCCTGTTCTTGTCACATTTGGATTGTTTAGTTTCATTTATCACTGGAACGACTATTTCTGGACGCTGGTCATGACGAATCAGGATATGGTCAGAACCCTTCCTGTAGGAATTGCAAGATTAAAATCATCGGAAGGGGGAGTGGCCTGGAACGTTGTCATGGCTGGTAATATGATTCTGGTTGTTCCGATTTTAATCGCCTTTTTCTTTGCGCAGCGGCAGATTATCAAAGCATTTGTTTATTCAGGTGTTAAATAACATTTATTTGGAGGGTATCCACGTGAAAAAAGCAATTCTATCTATTTTTTCTTCCGTTTTGGTAGCTGGAACGATGTTGGCGGGTTGTGCGCCTGCTGGCCAGCAAGGCTCACAATCGGGCTCAGCCGGTTCAGCCAATGGCCCCACAACCATCAATTTCTGGTATGCGATGAGCGGCAAGAATGGAGAAGTCGTTAAGAAAATGGTGGACGATTTTAACCATTCGCAAAAAGAAGTTCAAGTCAACGCTTCTTTTCAAGGCGATTATTATGCCAACCATGCAAAGGTTTTGTCCGCAATCGCTGCTGGCAACCAGCCTGATGTAACACAAATCGAGGTTGCTTCCATGGCTTCTTTTGCTGATAAAGGCGCGCTGGAGGATTTAACACCTTACCTCACAGGCAAAAACGGAACGGATCAAAAGGACTTCGTTCCAGGACTTCTAGGCAACTCTTATTGGAACAACAAATTGTACGGTATTCCATTTAACCGTTCTACGCCTCTGCTGTACATTAATAAAGATAAACTAAAAGCTGCAGGCTTAGATCCGAACGGACCGAAAACATGGGATGAGTTAAGAACGTATTCGCAGAAGCTGTCCAAGAAGGGACAGGAATGGGGATTCTCCACTCCTATTGATATCTGGTTCTATGAAGCGATGGTGTTTGAAAACGGCGGAAAAATATTGAGCCAGGATGGAAAACAAGCTCTGGTTGACACACCGCAGGGGATTGCGCCAATCGCCTACTGGAAAGATATGATTGCCGAAGGAAGCATGAAAATGCCTCCGGGAGCTAAATATGATGCGTGGGAAGCTGCAGACAATGATTTTATCAATGGAAAAGCAGCCATGATCTTTGATTCAACAGGCAGCTTAAATATGCTTTTAGATAAGGCGAAATTCAACGTAGGAACTGCGTTTTTACCGAAAAAAGACAACTATGGCGTAGCTGCTGGCGGAGCCAACCTGGTTATGCTGGCCAAATCACAGAAGAAAGATGCCGCATGGAAATTCATTAAATATATGACAGACAAAGAGCAAACGATTAAAGTATCCGAGCAAACAGGGTATATGCCTGTGCGCCAATCTGCTATCGACAGTCCAGAAATGAAACAATTCTTCACCCAGCATCCACAATTCAAGGTTGCGGTTGATCAATTGAAACACGCGCAGCCTCGTCCAGCTTCACCTGGTTATAAGGAGCTGCAAGAAGTGATTATGAATGATGTGCAGAAAGCGATTCTTGGTCAGGCTTCCCCTGCTGATGCGTTGAAAGATGCCGCAGACAAAGGCACACAATTGCTGCAAAGATAACACAACATTAAGGGGCTGCTGTTGCGACAGCAGTCTCTTTTTAACAGGAGGTTAGTATGCGAAATAACAAGTGTATTGCTCACCGGGGATGGTCTGGCCAGGCACCAGAAAATACGTTAGCGGCCATTAGAATGGCAGCCAATCATCCGGAAATTGACATGATTGAAGTGGATGTTCAAATGAGCCGTGACGGTGTGCCCGTTATTATTCACGATTATATCCTGGATCGGACAACGAATGGTTCAGGAAAAGTTGGCGACTTTACTCTGGAAGAATTAAAAAAGCTGGATGCGGGTTTCTGGTTTAATCCGGCGTACACGGGTGAAACCATTCCCACCCTTGAAGAGGTTCTGATTGAAGCCAGGGGGAAGGCGAAGTTAAATCTGGAAATCAAACGGGCAGGGGACTGGTATCCTGCTATCGAAAACAAGGTTGTGGAGCTCGTACAACGGTACGATATGGAATCGGATATCGTCATCACGAGCTTTAACCATGAAACAATGCGGACATTTACCCAAATTGCCCCCGCTATCAAAACAGGTTTGCTAATCTACGGTTACCCTGTTCTGCTGGAGGAACTTCTGGCCTATACCGGTGCATCTGCGTTGTCCATGGGTTATGACTATTTAACAGAGAACCTGGTGCGCAGTTCGTTTGAGCGCGGGCTTGATATTATTGCGTGGACTGTTGATGAGCCGCAGGATATGAAGCGCATTGCCAGCTTGGATGAGCGCATTGCAATCTGTACCAATCATCCGGACCGTTGGTTGTTAGCGCGTGAAGCGTAATGGGCTGGCTTTATTTAAGTTTGGCCATCTTGTTTGAACTCTCTGGGACACTATGCATGAAATTGTCAGGGGGATTTCAGAAATTACTGCCGTCCATCCTCATGTTTTTCTTCTACATCCTTGCTTTTAGTTCTTTAACATTTGCTTTGAAGAAGATTGAAATAGGGATCGCTTACGCCATTTGGTCCGGAGTTGGAACGGCCCTTATCGGCGTGATTGGTATTTTGTATTTTAATGAAAGCGTAAATGTTTTAAAAATTGGCAGCCTGCTGCTGGTTATTCTAGGTGTGGTTGGCCTAAATGCCAGCAGTTTGTTCCGATAAGAAAAAACCCTCAGATTAACCCTTTGGTTATTTTGAGGGTTTTGCTGTTTGCTTTAGAACCTTTATCTCTTGCTTTCACTTAATAGAAGAGCGATAGGGCGCTATAAATGAGCAACAACCCCATGGCAAGATTAAATGGCTTCCTATATTTTGCTAAGAACTTTTGAAACAGAGCGCCAAACAGGGCCCAACATGAAGTGGCCAGGAAGCCGACAAATGCAAGAAATAATGAGAAAAGCAACAGGCTGAAGCTCGATCGGTAAGATGGTATGATAAAAGTTGAAATGGTCGTTATACCGTACAAAATAACCTTTGGATTAATAAATTGCAAAACGAGACCAGATACAAAAGAGATGTTTTTGTGCTTGTTGTCCTGCTCATCATGGGATTTACTGGTCATGATCTTAACGGCAAGATATACCATGTAAACCCCCCCGATAATACTCATAACGAGCTCCACTTTTGGTATGTACTTAAACAGGATAAGATTAAAGTAACTGCATAAGAGCATGATTACAGCAAACCCGGCAGATACCCCAAAGATAAACTTAAGCGTCTTTCTGAAACCGTATTTGTTTGCATTTGACATCGACATAATGTTATTGGGCCCCGGTGTAAAAGTTGTCACCAAAACGTAAGACAAAAAGGCGGCAATATTCAATGTTCATGAAACCTCCTTATAATATGTTATAATTGCACAAATGTACGTTTTAACGTCTGACGTTATAATCATACAATATGTACGCTATATAGCACAAGAGAGGGTGATAGTTTGGAGAATATAAACTTTGTCATTGCAAAAAATCTAAAAATGATGCGGGAAAATAAGAAGCTGAGTCTTGAAAAAGTATCTGAGATGACAGGGGTTAGCAAAACGATGCTGGGGCAAATTGAACGCGGCGAGTCCAGCCCTACAATCACAACCGTGTGGAAAATTGCTAAAGGTTTAAAAATCTCTTTTACTTCACTTATCAATAATCCACAGCCGGATACTGTTGTGGTTAGTAGCAGTGATATTGAACCTCTTATAGAAGACAATGGTAAATATCGGCTTTATCCCTTCTTTCCTTTTGAAGAGGGCAGACGCTTTGAAGTGTATGCAGTAGAGATAGACAAAGGCGGGTATTTGAGCGCTGAGGCACATACAGAGGGCACAGAAGAATTTATAACGGTTTTCGGTGGCGAGTTGACTGTTCGTGTGAATAACGAGGAATATACAATTAAGGAAGGGGACTCTATCCGATTTAGAGCGGACAGGGAGCATGCCTATCATAATTCTGGGGAAACACTAACCAGCATAAGCATGCTTATTTACTATCCCAACTAGAAAACCTACACCGTATTCCGCCAATACATAAAGCCAATTTCCACTTAACTTAGGAAATTGGCTTTTTTAAATGGGCCGTGCTATTTATTGGCGTTCATATTTTTTTTAGGAATTTCAGAATCAAGATATCAAGTTTCTGGCTAAGCGCTAAGACTTCGGAGTGTTGAAAGTTAAAATTGTGTTCTGCCGCGGTAGTCACTAAGAGTTTTTTCAAGTCCGTAATTTCCTTTTCCATGTTACCGCCTCCCTAGGTTTAATGGTAAATTGGAAGCAAAATTGTTTGGGAAACCAAGGTACTATCACCTAATGAACATTATTATACTGCATAGTTTGCATTGTAGATGATGTAAAATTTGCATAACATAACGCATGTCAATGTTTACTGTTTTCTTGATTGATACATTTGACCGCATTTTATCAGCAATGAAAAGATTTAAAAGACACAGTGCTCCCGGAGGATTCACTGTGTCATAGAGTCTAATGTGATACTGTTTTTTTGGCTGATAAATCAACCCACCGTACAATTAACCATAACGCTAAAGTAACGATCACCATAAAGATGAAGAAACCGCCAGTATGAATTAACAACGCTACAAGCCATATATGCCCCAAAATAAAATGGGATGTGCGCATAAATTTATTTCGTACGCGTTTATATAGCCAGCCGTAAAGGGCCAGCGCTAGTAAAAGAAGGAAGGCAGCGAGTCCTGTGAAAATCTTTGAATTGTGAAAATCTGTGATTAAATAATAGCCGCCGTGAATAATGATGAAAACCAACGCAGCCCAACCTGTGTATGTATGTATGGAATACAGCCTTTTTGCTACTTTCTTCAACGGTTTAGAAGGAGAAGCAAGCTTTTTCTTAAATAGGAACCACCAATAGCTGATAGCTCCACACGCAATGGCAATGTTGCCAAATAGGGTGAAGTCAAACCCCTTCTTACCATCCGGATGAGGCATGCCATGCGATCCATTTGGCGGATGTATTCCCTGATGAGGCCGCGGAGCATTGGATGTTGTATAAAAAAAGTAAGCGATAAGGAGGACGCTGATAAGCGTAACCAGAATGACCGGTATAAAGGCACGACGATTTTGACTCAAACGAATTTCACCTTTCTTTTTTTGTTATGGTTATTCTATATCTTTCATTAAACAATAAAAAGGTGAAAAAGTGGTGAAATGTCGCAAATGATTTTCTCTATACATGACTGAAACCCATATTGGGAAACTTTATTGATGAGTATCTTTCCTCGTTTGAACGCTAGCTATTTCTGTGTAACGAGAAGAAAGCCCAAAGGAAGTGAAAGAGGACACCCATAGTAAAACGGAAGTTGATAGCCCCAAGTTGTGGCTGTTATATAGATCAGATGGAAGGAATGTGAAATCCATGATTAGCCAACTAAACCGAATTCATCTATCTGTAGACTTTTTAAAGGGCATAGCCGTTTTGTTTATTGTTGAATTTGTTCGTGGCGCCTTTCTGCTTTCCTATTTACCCGCGTATGCCGCTGATCGGATCCATTTAGGTGTTTCCGCGGTAGGTATTGCTGTAACAGCGCACTATCTGGCTGATACGTTGTCTAAAAGTGTGATTGGCTACTTGTTGGATCACTTTCCCTTCCGCCTAATCGTCCAAATCGGGCTGGTTATTTCTCTGGTTGGATTGTTCATTATTCCTTATTGCCACCAGGCCTGGCAGCTCATCGCAGCTTCAGCTTTTTATGGAATCGGGATCTCACCAATATGGATTGTTTGCTTAAGCAACGTGAATGAAGAGAATAGGGCTACAAATATGGGATTGTTATATACCTTCTGGCTGGTTGGACTTGGGCTGGGACCTGTTATCATGAATTTCTTAATCGATTTAAGCTACACCCTTTCATACTGGCTTTTAATTATCCTATTAGGAATAGGATGGGGGGTGTCGACCCAAATAAAACATGCGAGTTCCGCTAAGGTGGATGTAATGCCGATCTCCACCCAGTTTAGGATTTTGGGCGAACGGTTGAAAGCTATGCGGCCACTGCTTCCCGGCATGATCATACAAACGACAGCTGCCGGACTGCTTGTTCCGATTCTGCCGCATTTCGCTACCCGCTATTTAAGACTAAGCTATAGTGAATACTCCTATGTTCTGATGGCGGGTGGAATCAGTGCCGTTCTGATGCTCATTCCGATGGGGAAGCTATCTGACATGTGGGGCAGAAAATGGTTTCTTGTGTTTGGGTTTGGAGCCTGTGCGGTTGCTCTCTATTCACTGACGCTGAGCTCTTCTATTTACTTTACTGTACTGTGGGCCGTAGTGGCAGGGCTGTCCTATGCTGCTGTACTTCCTGCATGGAATGCCATTATGTCTCAGAATGTCCCCAGTGAAGAGCAAGGAATGGGATGGGGAATTTTATCAAGCGTGGAGGGAATTGGGGTAATCATTGGCCCTATCCTGGGAGGCTGGTTTGCAGAGTTATTCAACGAGGCCATAACAGTTACCATTAGTGCCACTTTATTGGGGGCCATAGGTGTATTTTATTTAATCTGTCCATTCCGATTTTTGCAGGAAGCGAGCCATAAGGCGAAATCAAGCTAGTGCAATGCCTGGTGGCAAATCGGAATCCAAAACATACGACTGTTCCGGAAACTTTCCTCATTTTCCTGATTTTTCTGTTAAAATATGAATTAGGAATCTTCACCCCCAGGAGAAAATGAAGGGAGGCAGTGTATGTTTACGACAATTATCCGGCCGCGGGTTTCTGAAACAGATGGCGTGGGACACATTAATAATACGACGATACCGATTTGGTTTGAAGCCGGAAGAGAAGAAATCTTTCGGATATTAACCCCGGATCTCTCTTTTACAAACTGGAGAGCAGTGATAGTTAATATGAATGTGGATTATGTGAAAGAGGTCTTTTACGGAGCGGATGTGGAAATCCGCACATGGATCAGCAAAGTCGGCAATTCTAGTTTTGTAGTCGAGGAAGAACTTTTTCAGCAAGGCGCGCTTTGCGCCAAAGGAATATCAACCTATGTGAATTTTAATCAGGCTTTACATAAGGCAGAAACGATTCCGGCAGAAGTGCGGCAACAGTTCGAGAAGCATATGCGGTAGGAGAAGACAAACTTGCTGTGTTGATTGTTTATCGTATAGGACTTTAACGTATTGAAGTCCGTAAAGCGATTTTTTAAATGGGACCTGCGGTCCCGAAACATCGAAGAAAACATCGTGAGGCGCATGTCCGCACCTTTCTTTCCCCCTGTGGAGCGTGTGGAACAGAGGGCGGAAAAGACCGGCAACTGTCTCCATCATTGAGATACCCAGATGTTTTGCCGGTCCGCCCATCGTTCCACAAAGCGCCCGTAAAAGCTTCTATGAGGGGAAAGGAGAGAGCGGCATGGCCCGCGATGTTTTTCTTTTACGTTCAGCTTACACTGGTTTCTGTGTTTACCGGCTCCATGATCTTTTCACTTATTGTATTATACTGTTTCGGAAGCAGCAGAGTGAACAGTGAACCCAGAATAAGCAGCAGGATAGCGATAATAAAAGTAAGGTGATAGTTTCCGGAGCGGGTATAGAGCATGCCGGGAAGATAGGCTCCAACCGCTGAACCGATCTGGTGTCCCATAGAGAGTAAGCCAAGAATCAAACCAACCGAATGATTTTTAAAATATTTGGCAGCCAACAGCTGGGTAGGAACAGAGGTCGCGAAATCGACAAGTCCAAATATAACCGAGAATACAAGCAGCCAGAAGGATTGGTGGCTGAGCAGCAGAATCAATATCGACACAGAGCGAAGCATATACAAAGCTACAAGCATGAAGCGGTTATCCCAGCGGTCTGCAAGCTGGCCTGAAAACAATGATCCAACAATATTAAAAGCCGCCAATACACCAACGGCCATCCCGGTCATGTCGGTTGAGAATCCTTGATCATAACAGAAGGGTACAAGATGGGTGTCCATTAAACCGGTTGTGGTCATCCCGCATATAAAAAAGGGGATAACAAGACCCCAAAAAGGCTTCATAAACAATAGAGAAAGCAACGGTAAGTTTGTGGCTTTTTCAGTCCGGTTACTATGTACCTCTCCATTTTGGCCTTCTTCTCCTAACGGGCGCAGCCTAATATCAGCAGGCGTTGAGCGCATGAAAATAAGGAGAATGGGAAACACGATACAGCTGAGAAAAAGACCCAGTAGGACAACCGCTGTTCGCCAGCCCAGGCCCTCAATCAGGTAGAGGGAAGCGGGAACCATAATCATTTGCCCCGCTCCGAAACCTGCTTCAATTATTCCGAAGGCCAGTCCCCGTTTTTTATGGAACCACGTTGTGACAGCTACAGATGCAGCCACGCCAGAGGCTCCGCCAACCCCTACGGAAGCTAATATCCCATACAATATGTAGAGCTGCCATGTCGAAGTCACGAACTTCGTTAAAAAGAAACTAATTCCGACCAACAGCACACTAAAAGAAAATATCCTGCGCACGCCGACCTTTTCAATAAGTCTTCCGAATAATGGCTGCGAGAGGCCATATACAATAAAGCTAATCGTGGATATGAAGGAGATACTTCCCCGATCAGCAGCAAAATCGTGCTGCCATGGTTCAATAAACGCGCCAAAAGCTAAACGGGCGCCCTGGGTGGCCAATAAACCAAAAAAAGCAAGAAGCAGAATAATCCAGGCATAATGAATCTTTGTCTTCACTTATACACCCTCCTACCTACCGGTTGTTTTTTCGTAATCTATTGATGAACGCAAACGTATGTACGGGCTAATCATCCCCCACCAACGCTAATAGCGTAGAGGAAGGGGCTTCTCGCCGATTATGTTACAAGTAAATCATGTTTGGCTATCTCCTGTAAACGGATGAAGGCGCTTGGAAATTTGTCTTCCCATTCACTTTGTGCCCTGTGTGCATCTTTACCTGGCGTTCATCGGAACCTGAGACCATTACGAATCCAGACAAGTACCGGAAGGTCTTTAAGGTAAGCCCTGCGGATATTCCGCTTGCCGCCCATGTTCCGCCGATTCCTGATAAAATAGCCACAAACAAATAAACTCGCCACAAACAAATAAATTCGCTACAATTAAATCAACACGTTTGCATAAGGCTAGTCTTTCACAATAGAAGGCTAGCCTTACTTGCATGCATCAGCAAAAAGAGAAGGGGGGACAGCGCTTAATGAATACAGAGATCTCAATGGAACTATATGAGCTTCTAAATGGAAAGGACTTAGAAACAAAACAGCATGAAGCCATGATGCTGCAAACTGTTACGGAGGATATGTGGCCGCACACGGCAATGGTAAGCGTAGGTGAAGTAATTGCTTTAGGCCGGGGTGATCTTAGGCTGGCATTATGGCCGGGCACGACCACAACGCAGAATATGATTCGTACAGGGAGAGCACTTCTTGTAGTCATTTTTTCCGGTAAGGTTTACTATGTCCGCCTTTCGCTTCAGAGGCTGCCTGAGCTGACCGGGGCTAGACACCCCCGGGAACGTTTTTTCGCAACCGTCACAGCAGTTCGGCAAGACACTGCGAAATATGCGGATATTGTATCCGGTGTGCAAATTAATTTGAAGGAGTCCACTTCCGTTCTAGAGCGGTGGAAAGAAACTTTGGAGGAGTTGACACAAGAATAGCCCGCCACCTGAATGGAGACGGGCATTTTTTACTTAAACCTTATGGGAAACTGTTTGACTCCGTAAACAAAGGGGCTTTGGATGTACGCCAGATCTGTCCCTTCGATAAATTGTATTTCCTTCATGCGCTGCACAATGGTTCGGATGGCAATCTGGCCTTCAAGGCGGGCCAGTGGCGCCCCAAGGCAGAAATGAATGCCAAAACCAAATGCAAGGTGGGCATTCGGTTTGCGATCCACAATAAACGTTTCAGGGTCTGGAAACTTATCTTCGTCACGATTGGCGGATGCAACCCAGGTGACAACCTGATCACCCGCTTTGATCTGCTTGCCGCCGATCTCCACGTCGGCTGTGGCAACCCGGCCTATCGCTTGCACCGGCGGGTAGAATCGCAGCACTTCCTCTATAAAACTCGTAATAAGGTCAGGGTCCTGCCGTAGCTGCCTTTGCAGATCCTGATCTTCTGTAAGGCGTCGAACTGCGTTGGTGATGAGATTGGTGGTTGTTTCGTTTCCGGCGGCCAGCAGCAGAATAGCGAAGCCAAGGATTTCTTCGTGGCCCAGTTTTTGGCCTTCTACTTCAGCGGATAGAAGGATGGAAATTAAGTCTTCCTGTGGTTGTTCGCGGCGCTGACCGATAATTTTAGAGAAATAATCAGCCAGTTCATCAGAGGCCTTCTCTTTCTCAGCCAGTACCTCGTTGAATCCCTCATCTGTGTTGTCCTCAGGACCTTTAACGAGAATGTCCGACCATTCTTTAAACAATTTCCGATCTTCTCGCGGTACGCCAAGCAGTTCAGCTATCACGATAACCGGTAGCGGAACAGCGAAATCATGCACCATGTCCATTTTCCCGCTGGCCTGTACCGCGTCAAGCAGGTCATTTGCAATAGATGTAATGTGCGGGGTTAAATCCGAAACAACTTTGGGTGTGAAGGCCTTGTTCACGATTGCTCTCAATTGGTTATGGCGTGGAGGATCCATGGTCAGGATCGTTTCTCTATTGCGAACATCAAGGCTGCGCCGCGAAGAAAACGTAGCGGGATCTTTTAAGATACGATGCACATCGTCATAACGAAAGACGTCCCAGGAGCTTCGGTTTTCATCAAAGCGAACAGGAGTCTGCTGCCGCAGACGATTGTAGACGGGAAAAGGATTAAGCCGCTTTTCCCCCGTATCCAGCTCTGCCATGGGAATAATGTTAGCATACCGCTCGGTTTTATTGGTCTCCATGGTTGTTTACCTCCTAGATGCTGTGGTCGATCCTCCTTGATAGCCACTGTTAGTATTACCACTATAAGATGGAAGCCATGCATAATTTAACAAATTGTAATTGCGAAAGTGACGCTTTCAATAAGTTTCGTGTAAGATAATACAAAGGGTTTGTCTCTCTTTATGCAACCAGTGAGGCGAGGAAATCGTCCCCTATGTCTTCATTACATGAATCTAATTGTTTCCATGAGGAGTATTATGAAATGAATGTTTTGCTGCAAAATAAGTGGGCTATCCTGGCCGCCTTTGAGGTGCTGGCCTGGTCTTCCACATTTTTTATGTTTTATGCCAGATACGCAATACAGTCTGCTTTCTGGTTTAAAGTGAGCGTTATATTGTTAGCCATTACAGGGGTCATTCCACAGGTGATTATGGGGATTGTTAACTTTATTGGTACAAGACAACTTGATGTATTTACGCTAGTGATTGTGCTGTTGATTTTGTATGGGGCTACCTTAGGGAAAAAGCATGTTAAAAAGTTGGACAGCTGGGCCCAAACAAAGTTTGGAAAAAAAGCATAACATCAAATCTAACTAATCTTTGATCGCTGCTTCAAAAACATCAGCTTTTCTCTTATCACATAGGCGACCGGCCACATACTGTATAGAAAAAAGGAGGATCAGGATGTTCATCTATACAGTAAAACCCGGGGATTCTTTATTTTCCATAAGCGCAAAATACGGTACTACGGTAGATTCACTTCGAGCTGTTAATGGTCTGCTTACTGGGGAGGTGGTTCCAGGGCTGGCTTTAGTAATCAATCTATCGGTATACACGGTGCAGCCTGGCGATAGTCTATACAGCATTTCCCAAATGACTTTCGTGCCTGTTAATGTTTTAATTGCCGCTAACCCTACGCTGAATGTAAACAGCTTACAGCCGGGCATGAAGGTGGTTATCCCGCGGTACCCCGATTATAAAGTTACGACGCTGGGCTTTACGGTTCTGCAAACTCCAGAGCTTGACCGGGCGCTTATTAGAGATTTCGCCCCTTATTCTACGTATATCGGGATATTTGAATATCATATTGGTTATGATGGATCCCTCAGTGAATTAAATGATCAGCCAGCGATTGATACGGCCAAAGGCGTCCGCGTCGCCCCTCTAGCTACCATTACCAATTTAACAGCAACCGGCTTTGATCGTGATGTGGTCACGACTGTACTTCGTTCCCCCGGACTCAGGCAGACTCTTATTGATAATATTTTTAATATCGTAACATCCAAAGGGTATGCTGGGGTATGTATTGATTTCGAGCAGGTAGCCCCATATGATCGCGATTACTATTCAGATTTTCTGCGGCAGCTTCGTGATCGTTTCAGACCTGCGGGGCTCGTTTTAACCGTAGCAGTTCCTGCGAAGACCGGGGAAGATGTGCCGTGGCTGCAGGGGTATGATTTTGGTGCCATTGGGTCCGTTGTGGACCTGATGTTTTTGATGGCATACGATTTTCATGAGCAGAGTAGTGAACCTGGCCCGGTAGCGCCCATCAATGATGTGAGGCAGACTGTACAATTTGCCTTAAATAATGTGAGCAGAGACAAACTCTTGCTTGGGGTTCCGCTCTATGGCTATGACTGGCCTATTCCATATAGCCCTGATAACCCAGGAAGAGCGATAGCTGTGCAGGATATTGTAAATCTTGCTATCAGATATGGCGTTCCTATCCAGTACTCCCAGGAATATCAGTCACCTTATTTTCAGTATGTTGATGAATCGGGCCAAAACCATATTGTCTGGTTCGAAGACCCAAGAAGTATGGGTATAAAAATGCAGCTTGTCTACCAATACAGGCTCAGGGGGTTAGGAGCGTGGCAGTTAAATCTTAGCCTGCCGCAGGGTCCTTATCTGCTTGTCCAGTTTTTTACGATAAGAAAAGTTCTGTAAGAAGATTGCTGTGTGCATGAAGCAAAAAGGAATTGTGTGCTGAAGCCAGTGTACAATTCCTTTTTATGAATCAAGGAGAGAAAATGTTTATTTTGATTCCACGTATTAGCGGGTTTGCCTTTAGAAAATATATGTAAAGGAGGGGAAGTTGGATGGATCAACAGCTTTTGGTCTATATAACGGTAGTGGAGAAGGGCAACTTCACACGGGCGGCAGAAGAATTGCATATGACACAGCCTGCGGTCAGCCAGTACATTCAAGCGCTGGAACGAATGATAGGAACCAAGTTGCTCGATCGCAGCAATAAATATGTAGGGGTAAATAAGGCAGGCGAAATTGTTTATCATCACGCGAAACAAATATTGGGGCTTTACACGCGCATGCATTTTTTAGTTGATGATATGTTACAGACAGCTGGCGGCCCATTGTCGATCGGGGCAAGCTATACATATGGCGAATACATCTTGCCGTATATCATTGCGAACATGCGCGGGGAGTATCCGCTGATTAAGCCTACAGTGAAGATTGGCAATACAAAAGAAATAGCAGAGCTCGTTCTAAATCATCATCTGGATGTTGGCATTGTGGAAGCGGAATTGCAACATGACAGGCTGCATATCGAACCCTTTGCAGATGATCAAATGTTTGTGCTGGCTTCCGCGAACCACCCGTTGCTGAATGAACATCAGATAGAGGTTACGGACTTAACGAATGAGACGTGGATTGTCCGGGAAGAGGGCTCAGGGACAAGGGAGGCGACAGACAAGATGTTTAGGACGTTTCACATCCAACCAGATAGCCTGATGGAACTTGGCAGTACACAAATTATCAAAGAGTCAGTAGAGGCCGGTATCGGTATTACCTTACTATCATACTGGACGGTTAGAAAAGAAATCGCGATGGGGGTTCTTAAAATGCTGAATGTGTCCGGGCTTCCTGTTTCCCGCAAATTCTCTCTGGTAACGCTGGCAACGCCGTTCCATACGAAAGCATCGGAAGTTTTCCTTGATGCGGTACGGAAAAATACGGGTCCAGCTGTATGAACTGACAACCGCACTGGCTTTACATCTTCTAATTCTGTGCTATAGTTTTAAATAGATTTTGAACACAATAAGCAAACTCGAATCTCACTGGGGGGGCCTCATGGCTGAGATGGAACATTTCGTTCCAGACCCTTTGAACCTGAACTGGATTATACCAGCGGAGGGAAGTAGAGAGAGCGATTCGTGTCATTCTTAATTTCTATGACAGATGACCAGCCCACTCATTTCTCCGGATGTGAGTGGGCTTTATTTGTTTTTTACAGGGAGTGGGCCTATGGATATCCAATCTAACGAGCTGCTTGCAAAGATCGCAAGCAACGTAGAAGCCAGAAAAGACGAACTGATTGCGCTGGTGGCAAAACTCATTGGGTTTCCTAGCGTGAGCCCGCCTGCGCGCAATACAAATGAGATCCAGAAATTTATTGAAGAGTTTCTGGGTGATCTGGGTTTTAAGACAGATAAGTGGGATGTGTACCCCGGGGATCCGAATATTGTGGGCGTTCTTCCTGGTAAATCTTCAGAAAACTACAAGAGCCTCATTCTAAACGGGCATGTGGATGTCGCGGAAGTAGGGGATGACAAGGAGTGGACAGCCCCGCCTTTTGCGGCAAATGTAGTGGAGCCCTATCTTTATGGGCGGGGGGCTGCTGATATGAAAGGCGGAATAGCTGCAGCACTTATGGCAGTCAAGATTTTAAAGGAACTAGGTGTCACCCTTCAGGGCGATCTACAATTCCAGTCGGTTATCGGCGAAGAAGCTGGCGAAGCAGGTACACTGTCCTGCACCGAGCGGGGTTATACAGCGGATTTTGCTGTCGTCGTTGATACAAGTGATTTACATATACAGGGGCAGGGCGGCGTCATTACTGGCTGGATTGTTATCCAGAGCAAGGAAACCTTCCACGATGGAATCCGCAGCAAGATGATCCATGCCGGCGGCGGTGTCAAAGGAGCAAGCGCCATCGAGAAAATGACGAAAATCATCGGAGGGCTTCAGGAATTGGAGCGTCACTGGGCGGTCACAAAAAACTATCCGGGCTTTGCACCAGGCAGCAATACGATTAATCCGGCGGTGATTGAAGGCGGAAGGCATGCTGCTTTTATTGCGGACCGCTGTGCGCTATGGGTTACCGTTCATTTCTACCCGAATGAAGACTATGAAGACGTCATTAAAGAAATTGAGGAGCACATTGGTTGTGTTGCGGCAGCTGATCCATGGCTCCGGGAGAACCCGCCTGAATTTATTTGGGGCGGCAGATCCATGATTGTCGACCGTGGCGAGATTTTTCCTTCCTTACAAATTGATCCCGGGCACCCGGGCATCCGTTGTTTAGCTGATTCCTATGAAAAGCTATTAACACAGAAGCCGGAAGTTGGCATGTCGCCGACCGTTACCGATGCTGGATGGTTAGGGCGGGCCGGCATTCCGACAGCCATCTTCGGTCCCGGCAAACTTGAAGATGCCCATGCAGTAGATGAGAAGGTAGAAATCCGTCAGTTGTTGGACTTCACGAAAGTGCTGGCGTTGTTTATTGCCCGATGGTGCAATACGGAGAAGGAGGAGCAAGAATGAAATTTACACAGGTCCTCTATGAACGTGTAAGTGACATTTGGAAACAGACCCATCAGCATCCTTTTGTTACAGGTATGGGAGATGGTACGCTTCCTGTTGAATCGTTTATCCGATACATGAAACAGGATTACGTTTTTTTAATCGATTATGCTAAGCTTTTTGCGTTAGGTTCTATAAAAGCAGGTGAGGTAGAGACGATGGCGGCCTTTTCCAGGCTGCTCCATGAAACGCTCACCGGTGAAATGGATCTGCATCGCCAGTATGCCGCCAGATTTGGCATTACGAGCGAACAGCTGGAACAAACAAAACCAACACCGATAAACCTGGCTTACACGCGCTATATGCTATCTGTAGCGTACAACGGATCGCTGGCAGAACTTGTATCAGCTCTCCTGCCCTGCATGTGGAGTTATTGGGAGATTGGCAAGATGCTGGCTGCAGATTATCCAGATTCCACTAGGCATGCCTTATATGGTGATTGGGTCCGCATGTATGCTTCCGAAGAATTTGGAACGCTTTCGTCCTGGCTGATTGATTTACTAGACAGGCTGGCAGAAGGCAAACCGCAGCGTGAGCTTCAGTTGCTTGAAGAGCACTTTCTGACGACTTCACGCTTTGAATATATGTTTTGGGATATGGTGTACGATGGTAGCGACTGGCCAATTTAATTCACCGATGCTCTCGCTGCAAGGTTTGTCGTATGCTTTTTCGGATGTGGGAAGCGCAAAGCCGATTTTTTCAGATCTATCAATAGATGTGCAGGAAGGTGAGTTTGTATCCGTTATAGGCGCCAGCGGTTCAGGCAAAAGTACGCTTTTTAAGTTAATAGCAGGGCTAATAGAGCCTGATCAGGGTGAAATCTGGCTGGGCGGCGTGCGGGCCGACAGCAGGCTTGGCAAAGTGGGTTATATGCCGCAGAAGGATTTGCTGCTGCCATGGAAAACAGTCATGGATAATGTGCTGCTCCCCTTAGCTCTCACAAAACAAGATAAGCGGGAGAAGACCCAGGAGATACGGGAGTGGTTAGCGCGTTTTGGCCTGGCTGAATACGAGCAAGCCTACCCTCACCAGCTATCGGGGGGCATGAGGCAGCGGGCAGCTTTTTTAAGAACCGTTGTGACCGGCAGGGACCTCTTATTGTTGGATGAGCCGTTTGGCGCTTTGGATGCTTTAACCAAACGCAAAATGCACAGCTGGCTCTTAGAACTGTGGGGAGATTTGCAAAAAACGGTTGTTTTTATTACGCATGATTTGGAGGAAGCCCTTCTGTTAAGTGACCGGATCTACCTGCTCTCTGGTTCCGGTGGTTCAGGTGTACGCGAAAGCAAGGTGAGCCTGCCAAGGCCCAGGAGTTCCGCGTTCATCTATAAACCGGAATTTATTGAGATGAGAAAAGAATTGGAGCGGCTGATTGACGATGAAAGTTAACTGGAAGAAGTGGATGGAAGACTACGGCCTTTTTCTGCTTGCTGTGCTGGTCCTTATTAGCGGGTGGGAATGGGTGGTTCGCAGAGGATCGATTCCACCCTTTATTCTTCCCGCCCCATCCGCTATCTGGCAATCCCTGCTGGATAACAGGGATCTGCTTCTGCAGCAGCATCTGCCTGCTACGCTCAAGGAAGTTGTCATTGGGTTTGCTCTATCGGTTATAGGGGGTGTGCTTCTTGGAGCAGGCATGCATTTCTTCCGGGTATTAGAGAAGATCCTTTATCCATTTATCGTTATTTCACAGACCGTACCGCTCATCGCCATCTCCCCGATTTTTATTATGTGGTTTGGCTACTCGATCTGGAGTAAGATAGCCGTTACAATATTGACCGCTTTTTTCCCGGTCGTCGTGAGTACATATGACGGCCTCAGATCGGGTGGGGAGGAATATCGTGAGCTGCTTCTGACCATGGGCGCAAACCGGTGGGATATTTTCAAGCAGTTACAAATTCCAATGGCTATGCCGGCGTTTCTCTCCGGGCTTAAAATGTCTGTCGTGTATTGCGTAGTGGGCGCAACGATTGGAGAATGGCTTGGAGCAAGCGAAGGGCTGGGGTACTTCAGCCGCCGAATGTCAGGCAACATGCAGGCGGATGCGGTATTTGCGGCTGTGTTTCTGCTTTCGCTATTGGGCATTGTGCTGTTTTTATTCATTGCTGTATTAGAGAAGCTGTTGCTGAAAAAGAATTTTCAATGAGGAAGCACCTTCTACGGTGTAAAAAAGGAGAATGAGAGATGAAAAAAGGAATTATTGCGCTTTTATGTCTATCGCTATTTTTGCTGGGAGGATGCAGTTCCGGAAGTGCTGGAAACCAGGCTTCTCCCGATAAAACTTCTGGTTCGACTCAGCCAAACGGGCTGCAAAAGGTTAGTCTGATGCTAGATTGGTATCCAAACGCTGTGCATTCTTTTCTCTATGCTGCACAGGCTAACGGTTATTTTAAAGAGCAAGGTCTGGATGTAGATATTAAAATGCCGGCGGATACAAATGATCCGTTGAAGCTGGTTGCGGCAGGCCAGATAGACATGGCGCTTAGCTATGAACCGGAAGTATTGGTTGCGCGCGGAGAAAACATTCCGGTCCAATCGTTCGCCGCGGTTGTTCGCCATCCGCTAAACTATCTAATGGTTCCTGCCAATGGCCCAATCAAATCGCCTAAAGACCTTGCGGGAAAAACAGTTGGCTATCCTTCTATTCCGCTGGATGAGGCGATTGTGGATACAATGGTGAAGTCTGCCGGGGGAAATCCCACTCAGGTAAAAATGCAGGATGTAGGGTTCAACCTCATTCCAACGATGGCCACCAATAAAGCCGATGCACTTATTGGCGGATACATTAACCACGAGAAGCTGTTGCTTGACAAACAGGGCCACCCTATGCGCGTATTCAAGCCGACAGACTATGGTGTTCCTGACTATTATGAGCTCGTGCTGGTCGGCAATCAAAAAGAACTAAAAGAAAAACCGGATGTGTTTAAGAAATTTATGACCGCCGTTGCCAAAGGGCAGAAGTATGTACAGGATCATCCGGATAAAGGTTTATCCATTCTTCTGCAGCACGAAGATAAATCTTCCCCGCTGGATAAAGAAGTGGAAACAAAAAGCCTGCAAATTCTCCTGCCGCTTATGGATGCCAAAGGCAAACCGTTTGGCTATCAGGACGCAAACTCCTGGGACAAAGTGGCCAAGTGGTTATACGACAACAAAGTGGTAAAAACGCCTGTCAAAGCTAGTGACGCGTTTGTAAATTTTTAAGCAAAACGGAGGAATAGAGGATGAGAACAATTGATAGAGTTCGCCAGCTGAACCCGCTGGTCCATAATATTACGAATGTGGTCGTCACGAATTTTACGGCTAACGGCCTGCTCGCTTTGGGAGCTTCACCTGTGATGGCTTATGCGCATGAGGAAGTTGCAGATATGGCCAAAATAGCGGGGGCTCTTGTGTTGAATATGGGAACACTGGATGAAAGTGTCGTACAATCGATTATTATCGCAGGCAAATCCGCGAATGAGAATGGTGTGCCGGTTGTTTTTGATCCGGTGGGAGCAGGGGCTACCCCCTACCGCACGGCATCTGCGCTCCGTATTTTAAAGGAAGTTAAGGTTAATGTGCTGCGGGGAAATGCAGCGGAAGTGGCGAATGTCATAGGCGTAGAGTGGAGCATTAAAGGTGTTGACGCCGGAGAAGGAGCGGGGGATGCTATTTCCCTCGCGCAAAAAGCAGCCCGCAAGCTGGGCTGCATCACCGTTATCACCGGAAAGATAGATGTCATCACCGATGGGGAAACGACTTATACCGTGAGCAACGGCCACCCCATTTTAACGAAAGTCACAGGTACCGGCTGCCTGCTGAGTTCCGTAATTGGCGCGTTCGCTGCAGCGGCTGAAGAGCCTTTGTATGCAGCAGCCGAAGCAGTTGCCTACTATGGCGTAGCGGCTGAACTCGCCGCGGAACAAACTGCAGAACAGGGGCCCGGAAGTTTTCAAATTGAATTTCTAAACCAGCTGGCCAAAGTTTCAAGCGACATATTGGAACGGCGAGAAAGGATTGAACAGGAAAGTGAGCGTTAATAAAGCACTTACGATAGCCGGCTCAGACAGTGGCGGCGGAGCCGGAATACAGGCGGATTTAAAAACGTTCCAGGAGCTAGATGTATTTGGAATGTCTGCGCTGACGGCTGTCACCGCTCAAAATACGCTAGGCGTGCAGGGCGTGTACCCGCTGGAGATTGAAGCGGTGGCCCGGCAGATTGACTCCATTGGGGAAGACCTGGGAGCGGATGCTGTAAAAACGGGCATGCTGTTCAGCAGTGAAATCATTAGAACAATTGCGGATAAAATAAAGCAATACGGCTGGCGCAATCTGGTGGTGGACCCGGTAATGGTGGCCAAGGGCGGCGCCCCTTTGCTGCAGCAGGAGGCTGTGAAGGCCGTTATTGAGCACCTGCTTCCTCTGGCGATGGTGATCACCCCCAATATACCAGAAGCGGAAGTCCTTGCGGGGATGGCCATTCAAAACCTGGCAGACCGGGAGGAAGCAGCCAGCGTGATTAAACAGATGGGTGCACAGTATGTGGTAATCAAGGGCGGACATGATGAAGCAAGCGATAATCTGGCTGACTTGCTCTACGATGGCACAGAATTTATTTATTTGGAGAGCAGGCGGATTCCCACCCGGCATACGCATGGCACGGGCTGCACATTCTCGGCAGCTATCGCGGCGGAGCTAGCGAAAGGGAATACGGTGACCGATGCGGTCCAAACGGCAAAAGATTTTATTCAAGCAGCCATTGAAGACAGCCTTGAGATAGGGGCCGGGCACGGGCCCACAAACCACTGGGCATTCCAGCGGAGAAAGCGGGGAGAAACTATTTGACCAGAATAGACAGCGAAACGATTCGGCGTTATCTTAAAGTCTATTTTATCATGGGTAGTATAAACTGCCGCAAGAACCCGCTGGAAGTGCTGCAGGAAGCAATCGATGGGGGCATAACCTTATTTCAGTTTAGGGAAAAAGGAAAGGGTTCGCTGGTTGGAGAGGATAAGCTTCGATTGGCGAAACAGCTTCAAGAGATTTGCCGGAAGAATACCGTGCCATTCATTGTGAATGATGATATTGATTTAGCCATTGAACTTGACGCGGACGGTGTGCATATTGGCCAGGAAGATGAACCTGCGGAAAACGTCCGAAAACGGATTGGAAGCCATAAAATAGTTGGCGTTTCGGCGCATACACTTGAGGAAGCCCAAAAAGCAATCGAGGATGGCGCAGATTACCTGGGATTGGGACCGATCTTTGCCACGCAGACCAAAGAAGATGTGAAAGCGGTACAGGGTACGCGCCTTATTAAGCTGTTGCGCCAAAATGGCATGAATATACCGATTGTCGGCATCGGAGGCATTAATCCAGACAATGCACAGGAAGTAATGACTGCTGGCGCCGACGGCGTATCGGTCATTACCGCCATTTCGCACGCTCCGTCTATTAAGGATGCGGCTGCGCGTTTGGTGATAGAGGTTAGATAGCTGCTTCACACAGATAGGCCGCTGGTTAATATACTGGAGGCCTATCTTTTTTTACGGCGGAAACTTTTTGTTTCAAGCTTGAAACATAGTGGACATTCCGCCGGATCCCTTTGGCTGATAAAGTTAGACCATAAAGCCAAGGAGGGATGTCGAAATGAAGCTAAGTGTAGTAGGTTCAGGCCGTATGGGACAGGGACTTGTTAAAGTGCTGTCTCCTTTTATTAACGGGATTGTGTGGGGTTCCCGATCAGTGGAAAAGGTGAATAGCCTGATTCAGGAACTAAACTGTGAAGGAGTAGTCCCAGCAACCTATCAGGCTGCATTGAATGGCGATGTTATTATTCATTCTCTCTGGTATAAAGATTTGTTGCCATTTATCACGGAAAACAAAGAAAAACTCGCCGGCAAAATATTAGTGGATATTGTAAATCCTTTTACTGATGATTTTTCGGATTTTACGACAGAGTGGGGTACCTCAGCTGCAGAAGAAGTCCAGAAGCTGTTGCCCAATACAAGAGTGGTAGGCGCTTTTAAAAATACCTTTTTTAAAGTTCTTCAAACCCCGATTAATCATGGACTGCAAAGCGATGTGTATGTAACATCAGATGACGAAGAAGCACGCAGGGAAGTGATGGGCTTACTCAAACCTGCCCCTTTTCGAATCCTTGATGGTGGCCTGCTCAAAAACAATCGGACTATTGAACGGATGACCTTATTCGAGAGAGAAGTAGCGCAGCGTTACGGCCACTACCCTTATGTTTCATTCCGGATTTTTGGAAATGAGGAGACGATTTAACTGATATGTGTATTTGAATAGATGAACGTTCCGAATCCAGCCTGGCGGATCCCCAAAAGATCTGCCAAGCTGGATTTATTTTTGTTTAATATTCCTGGTAACCCATTCACCAGTAGAAGCGGTTTTTGTAATTAATGCGATGGAGCGGTGTGCGTCCTTATGTGAAAGAGGGAGTGCCTTTAATGCTGGATGCCCTAAATGCTTGACTGAAATCTTAGGAAGTACGGCAAGACCCGCACCTGCAGCAACATAGCCGGGAATGAAATCGCCGAACTCAACTTCGGTGTCAAACATAGGTATAAGATTGTGAATTTCAAACATATGTTGTAAGTTTTTTCTTATGCTGCAAGCTGCAGGATAGACCACCAGTGGTTGACTTGCGAGTTCATGTATTGACACAGAAGTTTTATCAGAATACACGTGAGTTTTAGGCAAAATAACGTAAAAAGGTTCATGAAACAGATTATAAGCCCAGAATGATTTGTGAGTTGGAACATGTTCCATTACTGCAGCTTCTACTGTTCCGCTTTCAAGTAAATTGAGTAACTCGGAGGATGTATTCCTCACAACTAAACGGACCTCGATTCCCTTATCTTTTAGTGAAATAATGGTTTGCGGTAAATAATAGGCAGCCAAGCTAGGCAACGTCCCCAGTGAAATTGTTTTCTTCTCTTTAAATTTCAGCAACTCTTTCTCAATTCGTTCTAATTCGTGTAACAATGGACGGATACGTGAATACAGTATCCGTCCAGCTTCTGTTACCTCAACACCTGAAGAGGAACGGTTAAATAACGATACATTAAAATGCTCCTCCAGCTTTCTGATTTGTTTGCTAAGTGCGGTATGCGTCATATTTAGCTTATCGCTAGCTTTTGAAATACTTCCACTTTTAACCGTTTCAATAAAACTGAGCAAGTACTCTGTATTCAATTAACTCACCCCGACAGCTTTTTCATAGCGCCTCGCTGGACCCCCAAGATAATTCGCGCGTTCTATTTCGATCACCCGCCATTCGTCAGGTGAAACGTATGAGTTGAATCTATCACACGCAGTGTTATTCTTACAACGTCTCGAATGGAAGAAAAACATCGGGAGGAATAGTCGCCTTTACTTTCCCCTGCTTCCATAAAAAATTAAATGAGAAATTATTGTGACAACAGGGGATATTGGCATATAATAAGGATATAAAGTTTCCCTAAGGAAAAAAACATTCGCATGCACATACTTTGTTCGCCTGCGAAAAACATAGAAAATCCATTAACATAAAAGGAGTGATTTCAATGTTACGAAGTGAGATTTCTAATGCGGAGGCTTCTCTGCATAACTCGATAGCTTCAACAGATAAAACAGTTGAGGCAGCGAGGGCGGCGATTGTCGGCAAGACGAAAGGACTGCGTGCGCTTCTTCCGTTCATTGGTCCTGCCTTTGTTGCTTCTATCGCTTATATTGATCCAGGAAATTTTGCTACAAATATCCAAAGCGGTTCGCAGTTTGGGTATAAGATGCTATGGGTAGTCGTGCTGGCCAACCTGATGGCTCTGCTGCTGCAAAATATGTCCGCAAAGGTTGGGATTGCAACGGGCAAAAACCTGCCTGAACTTTGCCGGGAGCATTTTCCCCGGTGGCTGTCTTTTGTCATGTGGATTTTCTCCGAAATTGCAGCTATGGCCACGGACCTTGCTGAATTTCTTGGGGCCACGCTTGGGTTGAATCTGCTGTTCGGCATCCCGCTCCTCTATGCTGTAGTGCTAACAGGGATCGCCACCTATTTGATACTCATGCTTGACCGATTTGGTTTTCGCCCGCTTGAGAAGTTTATCGCAGCCTTCGCTTTGTTGATCGGCCTTTGTTATATTGTTGAAACGGTTCTTTCAAAGCCTAACTTCTCGCAAATAGCTTATCACAGTGTTGTACCATGGTTAGGCAGCAATGCAAGCCTAATGCTTGCGGTTGGGGTAATAGGTGCCACGGTTATGCCGCATGCTATCTATCTTCATTCCAGCCTGACACAAAGCCGGGTTGTTCCGCGCAATGATGAAGAAAAGATTAAAATTCAGAAGTACAGCACGAGAGAAATCATTATCGCGATGTCTTTCGCAGGTTTTATTAATCTTTCCATGATGTATATGGCGGCTGCGGTGTTTAATACATCCGGGCACAGCCAGGTAGGGGATATTCAAACGGCTTACCAGACGTTAACCCCGCTGCTTGGATCGGCTTCAGCCAGCGTATTCTTAATCTCGCTGCTGGCATCCGGAATCTCAAGCTCTGTTGTCGGAACGATGGCCGGGCAGGTTATTATGCAGGGGTTTGTCGGGTTTACGATTCCTCTCTGGCTTCGACGTCTACTTACGATGTTGCCGACTGTTGTCATTGTGGCTCTAGGAATCGACCCCAATAAGACGCTGGTTATCAGCCAGGTTGTGTTAAGCGCCGTTCTTCCTTTGCCGATTATTGCACTCATTTACTTTACGAAGCGCAAGGATATTATGGGTGTGTTGGCCAATAAGAAACAAACGACCATCCTTGCAGCGGTATCCGGAACCCTTGTATTGTTACTAAATGTATGGCTTGTTTATCAGGCTCTCACCAATGCGTAAATGGACGGAGATTGACCTTCTGTTGTATGGGGAAGATTAAAGGAAACACGACCTGTTGATGGGAGGAACTGCGAATGGATGATAAAAACAAACCTGATCACATTGAAAGTAAACTTGCTGACGATAAAAATGAGCTTGAAGATGATAAGAAAAAACTTGAAATAGAAGTAAGCCAGATGCTCACGCAAGGCGAGATGGAGACAGCAGACCCGGAAAAAGCCGCCGTCGATAATCTTCCGCACCGATACGAAGTTCGCATTCAGGCACAGCAGGACCCGATTGTGGAGGAAACAAAACAATTTCGCAAAATCGCAGAAGAAGTCGATGATCGGTACAATAAATACTAGAAAACGTGCACCTCATCGTATTGAGCGAGCAATTTAACGTTATGATTTAACAGTTTCATACCGAAAATATTCATCCCTGCCAAATAACTGGCAGGGATTTTCCTATATACCCAGTGCTTTACTAATGTTTTGTTGCTTCATTTACGTTACCCTTACATAGACACAAAAAAAGAAGCGCCTAATTCAAAAAAATGAACCGGGGGATCCTATATTTGGGGTGAAATCACCATTAGGTGATCGGGCGTCCTTTCGACCGAACCCGTCAGCTAACCTCGGCGGCGTATTGAAAGGGAGGAACATCTTTTGTTCAAAAGAAGTGCAAAAGCAATAGCTCTAGGTTTATTGTCCGGAGGTCTCTTATTAGGAGGATTGACAGCTCCTCAGGCAGTCCAGGCCTCAACAGTGAAAGTGCACAACGGAAGCGCTGTCAATGTTTCTAACAGCAACCAGCTTGCAGATAGAATTATCCGAACGGGCGAGAGTTTAATGGGACGCGCCCATTATAACCATCATTACAACCCGCCTTATTCCTTGGATTGCTCCCAGTTTACGTATTATATCTTTAAGCAAAATGGAATCGATTTGGGTTCCAGAGCAAACAAGGTACAAGAACACCTGGGCACCTATGTGCCAAAAAGCCAGCTGAAAAAGGGAGACCTTATTTTCTTCAGCACGAACAAGTCGTTAGGCCATTCCACCCATGTAGCGGTTTATATGGGCAACGGCAAGATTCTTCAAATGGCGAACCCATCCTCAAATGTCTGCATCAGCAACCTAAACGGAAGCTGGTATCAGAAAAACTACTGGACAGCTCGCCGCGTGATTAAATAAAGATGTTCCAAACTGTAGGCGGTAGGCCCTTTGCGGGTCTGCCGTCTTTTACTTTAGAAGATATTACATAAGCAGGATTCCAAGTAAGCGATAGAGAAGTTTTTTTAAACAAAAATAACCCCAATACTTGATTCTCGCGCCTTTTTCTGCTTTACTTTAGCTATCATTAAAGGAGGCATTTGCAGTGAGTAACCAGTCTAAAAGCAGTGAAATGGCTTCAAAAGCAGAAGTGAAAATTTTTAATGAAGTCATCTTAAAAGATCCGCGTAGTTTTTACTATGTCACTTATCTTGATCTGGTAAATAACGCAATTAAAGAAGACCCGTCACTTAAAGAAGCAAGTGACATCACCAAAGAGCAATTACAGAAAAAATTAAACCACCATATCGCATTCCGTTAACAACATTAAAAAAGGCAGAACGCATACTCTCTATGCTTCTGCCTTTTTTAATGTTCATTTCTCTATAAAAGGGGAATATATAGAAGACGGACAAAATGCAAAAGGAGGGATATGCGATGGAAAAAGGCAAGGACAACAGCAGGCATCTCATGCAGGATGATGAGTTTGAAGAAATAAATCCAGATGATCTGGAGCCCGGCGTAGAGAATCGAGGCGTGGCAAACAAGAAGGAACCGGAAGAAAAGAACCCGGATGATTTTGAATAAATAGGCGCAAGCCCGGCACCTGCTTCTTGTGAAGCGGTTGCCGGGCTTGTTGTTTCAAGTGGCTTAAAACGCAGGCAGATCCCACACACCGTTTCTTTTGACCATGTGTTTGACTTGAATAATGGCGTCCATGTTAAGCGGACCATAGATATGAGGGTACAGGTTCCCGTCCTTGGCCTGTTCATATTTAACCTCGGACCCAATGCGGTTCTCATCAATTACAAGCAAAACTAAGTTTCCATCATAAGACGGATAGACACGATTCGCTACTTTGACGAGTAAATCGTCGCCCTTTGTGGCATGAATAAATCCTTCCTGTTCGTAATCACGGGGCAGGTACTGGGCTTCTTCTTTATAGTTTTGCCAGTATTCTTCGGGAGCAAGGCAATAAATAATCGACACGAAAAATGCTTCCTTTCTGTTTATACTTTCAACTCGAATAAACCGGGCACAACATGCTTGTCCTGTCCTGATTGGGGGTAATGACAAATGCTAACATTTTAAGCATCATGGAGGTGGTTGGCTTGAAAAAGATAAAAGTTGGCATCATAAGTTTACTTCTCACAGCAACCAGCCTAATCCCCACAGCAGCTGCTGCGAACGACCCAGGAATTCGCTTTTCCGTTATCAGTGATATACATATCCAGACTCATGATACAACTTCGCAACAAAAATTAAAAGGCGCTCTGCAGGATATAAAACGGCTCGACCCGAAGCAGGACGCACTCATCGTCAATGGTGATCTCACAGAAGGAATGCCTGCTGATTATGCGCTACTCGCAAACATAATGAGCAAAAATCCACGCCCTGCTCATGTTTTTTATACCATCGGCAATCATGAATTCCACAAAGCCTGGTTCGATAAAGCCGGGCAGAGAAAGGATGCCACTTTTCCGAATGGGGAAACGGAAAAAGCTTCTATTCAGCAATTTCTGGCATTCGCCCACCAAAAAAAGGTTTACTACGATGAATGGATCCGAGGCTATCATTTTATCTTTCTGGGTTCCGAGAAGTACCGGCAGTCCGATCCGAAATACGGGGAAGATGCTTATTTATCTAATGCACAGCTCGACTGGCTGCGCGCTCGGTTCAATGAAGGAACTGGCGACAAACCTGTCTTTGTTTTTCTCCACCAGCCACTCTCCAATACGGTGTCCGGCACAAATGGGTATGGCAACGATCGCGCGATCATCCAGCACCAGGAGTTAAAAAGTATTCTTGAAAAACACCCGGAGGTCGTTTTCTTCACCGGGCATACGCACTGGGAACTGGGTTTGCCAAAAACACTTGTTCAGGATTCGTTCACAATGGTGAACGAATCTTCCGTATGGGAACCATGGACTGCGAATAATAAGCCGGCACCCGGCAAAAGAAGTGAGGGTCTTTATATTGAAGTTTTTGGCGATCGGATTTTAATTAACGGACGGGATTATATAAACCATAAATGGATTCAAGACGCAGCGTATACCATTCCTGTGTACCATGGATAACCGCGCGCTAGTGATAAATGTTGAAAATCACGTTAAAAAGAGGATACTATATTCTTGAAGACGCTTTTAGCACTTTTTGGATAGAAAACAGGGTACAGGAGGAATTCAGATGAACGGGGATTTCCCGCCGAAAGAAAAATCGATTGATCAGCTGGTGACCAACAAACAGGATGTAACCCTGGTGCTGGCGGGCAGTAAAACAGCGAACCGCAGAAACGGCCGATATGCCGACCCTGGAGAGATTATGGAACTTGGCGGACGTAAATTTAAGGTGACGAACGTGTACCGCCAAAACATTGGCGATTTAACCGATGCCGATGCGCAAAAAGAGGGATATAAAGACGTTGAAACGTACAAAAATTACATCCTTTCCATGCATCCTGGCATGCCATGGTTGCCGCAAATGCCCATGTGGGTCCATGAGTTTGAGGAAATAAAAGAGTAAAAGATTGGAGTGCAGGCAGATGGCAAGAGATATATTAGTACCTACAGACGGCTCGGCGCATGCCGATCATGCGTTGATAACAGCAATTGGAATGGCACAGGCCTTCAAAGAAAAAATTATCCTACTAAATGTTCAACCTGATTTTACCGCGATTCATACAGAGCGGTTTGTTTCCGACGATGAGATTAAAGAATACGAAGCGGACAAGAGCCAGGAAGAGATTGGGCAGGCGGATAAGATTCTCAAGCAGTCAGGCGTGAATTACACGGTTAAAACAAGGTTCGGCGGTCCGAAGGAAGAAATAATTGAAGAAGCCCGTGATTCCGCTGTCCGCTGTATCGTAATGGGTTCACGCGGGTTGGGCGGGGTGTTAGGCTCCGTTCTGGGAAGCGTAAGCAATGGAGTCGTCCGTGAAGCCCCTTGCCCGGTCATGATTGTGCCAAAGGATTAAGGCAGAAACAGGTGATATTTTGAAAGTAGAGAGCGTAGGATTTGGTGATGGAGCCCGTATTGTATGGCAGGAAACAGCGGGCCTTTCCATTGTCACCATCAAGAGGGAGAGAGTAAAGAATGCGATGACGCCGGAGATGTGGCGTGCGCTTGCTGATATCGGACGCAAGATTGAAGATAACAAAAAAATTAAAGTCGTTATCCTGCGCGGGGAAGGCGGACAGTTCACAGTGGGTTCCGATATTAAGGCCTTCCATCAGATGTCCATCCAGGATGCGGATGCAGCTTTCGGTTACATGGAGGAGGCCATCACAACGTTTGAGTATCTCCGTATTCCTACGATTGCGGTGATTACAGGCCCTGCCCTTGGAGCGGGACTGGAGCTTGCCCTGTCCTGTGATTTGCGGGTAGGCACCCCACAGGCGGCGCTAGGTATTCCGATTGCCCGTCTTGGCATCACGATCAGTCAGCGTTTTGCCCAGCGTCTTGTCAATTTAATCGGGCCCAGCCGGACTAAGGATCTTCTCTTTACGGGTCGATTTTTTAAAGGCCGGGAAGCTTATGAATTAGGTCTGCTTAATTATGTAGCAGAGGATGAAGAAATAAATGATTTTGTTTTACAGCTTTCTGAATCCATTCAGAAAGGCTCCCCGAATTCCTTGCAAGCTGCCAAAGAATCCGTAGCGAGGTGTGTACCCTTTACTGAAGTGGCGTTTGGACATCGGGGTTTTCCGCAGTATGTGGATCCCATGGATTTTCCTGAGGGCGTTGCAGCCTTTGTGGAAAAGCGGCCCCCCAATTTCCACAAAAAGTAGAAGAAGCTGTCCAGGCTTTAGCCTGGGCAGTTTTTTTTATCGTAGAAAGTATATCTCGCTTTACAGTATTAAAGTTATTTTCTTCTGGGACCGATAGGTCCCTTTCTCTATCTTGATATGGACTTTATGTGGCTTCACAGTTTGAACTGCCTTGAGCGATTTTTTAAATGGGACCTCCGGTCCCAAAATACCTAGAAAAACATCGTGGGGCGCATGTCCGCACCTTTCTTTCCCCTTGTGGAGCGTGTGGAACAGAGGGCGAAAAAGACCGGCAACTGTCTCCATCATTGAGATGCCCAGATGTTTTGCCGGTCCGTCCGTCGTTCCACAAAGCGGCCGTAAAAACTTCTATGAGGGGAAAGGAGAGAGCGGCATGGCCCGCGATGGTTTTCTCAGTGGTAAATGCTTTACAAAGTATTAATATTTGGTTAGCTTTTTCTGCCGCAAAAAGACATACAATAATAGTAACAAGCTGAATCAGGAGGTTGTCTATCGATGAGAAGCGCACTATCCTGTCCTGAGCAGAGTTTCTTTTATAATACCAGTGAGCAGTTAAACAATTTTGCACAAGTGGTTCAGCGTATTCAACAATTCATGGAGACGGAGCCGCTTGCCCATTACGCTATGGCGATTGGCACGGACTCCCAAGTATATAGCGGCTTTACTAAATTTACTTCCGCGATTTTCGTTCACAGGCTGGGCAAAGGGGCTTGGGGATGTCTCCGGGATTTTATTGTACCGCGGCCGATTAAAAGCCTGCGTGAAAAGATATCGCTGGAAACCTCATTGAGTGAAGAGATTGCATTTCAGTTTACTCCAGAAATCATCAATGCATGCACCGATATTGTACTGCCTTATCTGGATAAGGGTGCTGACTTTACTATGGCTGTCCATTTGGATATTGGCACACGCGGGGCAACAAAAGATTTGATTAAAGAAATGGTGGGAAGAATTCAGGCTATTGGTTTTGAAGCGAAGATTAAGCCCGACTCATACGTTGCATCTACGTACGCAAATCGTTTTACCAAAATAAGATCAGCGAAAATAAAGGCCAGCATGTAAAATGAAAATAAAAATGACGAACCAATGAGCAATCAGGGTATCGCTTACCTTGTCGCTCATTTTTTTGTTTAGCAAAGGATTACGGGTTACTTAATAACTGACAGATGTGTGAAGGCCTAAAAAAGGAGGTATATATATAACATAACAACCCACAATTTATAAATGAAGGAGGATGAAACAGATGGGTTTTCTTTGGTCCTTAATCGTAGGAGGTATTATTGGATGGTTAGCTGGGGCAGTTATGGGAAAAGATGTTCCAGGTGGTATAATTGGTAATATTATTGCAGGTTTTATCGGAGCATGGATTGGTTCCGCGCTCCTAGGCAACTGGGGTCCCGTTGTTGGCGGTTTTGCCGTCGTTCCGGCCATCATAGGTGCGGTGGTTCTGGTAGCCATTGTGAGTCTGCTTATGCGTGGCATGACCCGCCGAACGTATTAGGCATCCGCAGGTTTTACAACCCATGCATACCTAACACCCTGAAAAGCTGCTGACATTCCATTTGTCAGCAGCTTTTATTTTACATTATCGTTTTCGATAATTGTTTAGTAATGGCTGCCGGATCTGTTTAGAAGTATAACACAATGGGTCAGACTAAAACTAAACCGCAGCAGAAGCAGCAGGAGAAGGAGGGAAAGCGATGAAGAAAAGAACGAATCGAAAAGCCGTCCTTATCTCCATTATGCTGTCTATGTTTATGGCCTCCATTGAAGGCACGATCGTGGCCACAGCTATGCCCAATATTGTTGCTGAACTTGGTGGGTTTTCCCTCTTTAGCTGGGTGTTTTCAGTATTTCTTCTTATGCAGGCAGTCACCATTCCCATATATGGCAAGCTGTCTGATTTATTTGGCAGAAAACCTGTTTTTATTTTAGGGATTACGGTTTTTCTGGTGGGTTCAACGCTATGCGGTTTTGCCAGGACGATGACTGCGCTTATCCTATTCCGCTTAATTCAGGGGTTTGGTGCAGGAGCGGTGCAGCCCATTGCTTCTACTATTGTAGGGGATATGTATACGCTAGAAGAGCGGGCCAAGATCCAGGGCTATTTATCAAGTGTATGGGGAATTTCTTCAATTGTTGGACCGGCCCTTGGAGGAGTGTTTGTACAGTATGTTCATTGGTCCTGGGTTTTCTGGTTGAATATCCCGCTGGGCGTTGCCGCCATTGTCGGTATCTCACTATTCTTGCATGAGGGTATTGAAAAACACAACCCAGGGATTGACTACGCCGGTTCAATTCTGCTCATGGTTTGGGTCAGCTCGCTTATTCTTATTCTCACCCAGGGGGGAACCAGGTTCGCCTGGACATCTGGCCCCATCATCCTGTTAGCTGTTGTGTTTGTCGTGACTATTGCGCTGTTCTGGCTGCGTGAGACAAGGGCGGATGCCCCCGTTATGCCGCTGCGTATTTGGCGCAACCGGCTAATAGCGGTAGCCAATTTTGCCTCGCTTACAACGGGGGCGGTGATGATCGGGGTATCCAGCTTCCTGCCGACCTATGTGCAGGGCGTAATGGGGTACTCTCCCATTGTTGCCGGGTTTACTCTTTCTGCCATGTCATTTGGCTGGCCAGTCGCTTCAGCGATAGGCGGGAGACTTATGATGAAAATCGGTTTCCGAAAAAATGCGCTGATTGGCGGATGTTCGCTTGTCGCAGGCGCCGCTATTCTACTAAGCATCCACCCGCAGCAAAGCTTGTATATAACAGGAGCAGGTGCCTTGTTAATCGGTGTAGGCATGGGGTTTGCTTCCACTACATTTATCGTTTCAATCCAAAGCAGTGTAGACTGGGAAACACGCGGGGCGGCTACGGCAGGGAACATGTTTATGCGCATTCTTGGAAATACAATCGGTGCCGCCTTATTCGGTGGACTCCTCAACAATCGCCTGCAAAATGAATTGAGCTTGCACGGCCTGCATATCCCGCTTGATCAAATAACGGGCGGCCTGCTGCATACTGGCAAGAACGCAATGCTGCCAGCCACCCTGCATGTGATCCAGCAAGCGCTTCATGGTTCTCTGCATGCTGTATATTTCGGCGTGCTCATCCTGGCCGTCGCAAGTCTGGCCATTATATTCTTTCTTCCGCAGTTGCGTACAAAAACAGCTTTCTCACGATGATTTTTTTTGTATCCCCCTTGATTATTTTCCATAACTTATCTATAATTAAATCATATTTATAATAGTTATAAATAAGAAAGGGAGAGATAATAATGAGCAAACAACTGCAAAATACGCAAACACTTCAAAACCTAAAAGCGGCATTTGCCGGTGAATCCCAGGCTAACCGCCGTTACCTTTATTTCGCTAAACAAGCGGATACTGAAGGCCAATCTGATATTGCGAATGCATTCCGCCGCATTGGTGATGGCGAAACTGCACATGCCAATGGACACTTTGATATGCTTCTTCGTTTCGGGGCAGGAGACCCTGTAACGGATCTTCCGGTTGGTACGACTGAGAACAACCTCAAATCCGCTATTGCAGGTGAAGAGTATGAGTTCTCCGAAATGTATCCTGGATTTGCAAAGTCAGCTCGCGAAGAAGGCTTCAACGAAATCGCTGAATGGTTTGAAGTTATGGCGAAGTCTGAGAAAGCGCATGCCAATACATTTAAGAAAATCCTTGCTAAACTTGGCGAAGAAGAATAAGTAGCACATACAGGAAAGGGTGGGGAAGTCTCCGCCCTTTCTTCAGTATTTCGGCCTGCAGGCATTTGGGCCTCTGGCCGCTTAATTAATACAAGTGTAAAAGGTGGTAAAATCGATGAAAAAAATAGCAAGAAATGAACTGCTGCCCTATAAAGAATATGTACAGGTGCATGAAAAATTTCTTCAGCGTGTGATCGCCGAGAAGAAGATCCGCCGTTTTACATTAAATGAGCGGATGTCCGGATTATTTGAGACGCGGCTGACGGTGTGGTATCAAATTCAGGAAATGATCAGAGCGGAAGAGATTGAACGGGAAGAATACCTGGAGGATATGCTGTCCGTTTATAATGACTTGCTCCCGGATGATAATGAATTGAGCCTGACGCTCTTCATTGAAATTCCAAATCAGGAACAGCTGCGCGCTTTCAATAAAACCATTATTGGAATCGAGAACAGCGTAGAATTGCGTTTTGGGGACACGGTTATCACTTCCTATGAGCCTGACAGTGAAGAAGAAGCGGATGAGAATTACACGCAATCCGTTCACTACCTGCGGCTGCCTTTTACAGCAGAACAGCTTTCTTCATTCAAAGCATATGAAGGCGATGTAATCGCAACGGTTAACCATGCAAATTACCAATCGACCACAACTTTGTCACCTGAGCTGGTCGCTTCACTGAAAAAAGAGCTCGAGTCATGAATTGTGCAACGAAATAAGCCCGCTTCATCCTGCCATTGGAGAAGGGGGCTTATTTTCCGTGATGTCTTTCTTATACGACGCCTCCGGCCTTTCTGACGATGTTGATGGCCTCATGATAAAGCGAGTCCTCTACGGATGCTGTCAGCAGAATATCCCGGCCGTTCACAACATCAATGGTTCCGTCCACTGTTTCGGAGGGCAGCACATCCTCAAGCACCATAGTACCGTTTTTATGCTCCTTGATGCGGTCGATTTTAATGGATATTACCCCACGTTCCGCCAGCTTGTGGGCAGCCCGCTCAGCGGCATCATGGTTGTCAAAGTATACAAACAAGAATTTATCACTCATGTTCTTTCCCTCCCGCACAGAACTTGGAAGTGCGTTTATATTTTGGCACGTTTTCGCGTTTTATATCCCTCTTGACCGTAAATTCTGCCCATTGTATAAACAGACAGGAGCATGACTGCATTAACAGCCAGCAGAATATACGGAAAGATGGCCGGTTCATCATTTAGGGCGACAACGCCAATAAACGCACTGACACTCAGAATGCGTCCGGCATTTAAGAAGGTTTCCCTGAACACGATGTACTCGACCCTATGTTCAACCCTGGCGGGATCTGATCCGATCAGATCGAAGGTAGTGGAAACAATGGGAATATTGAACAACGGGAAAAAAACAGAACTGAGAATCCCGTATACAATAAGGGTGCCAAAATTGAGTCCGATAAACAATGGAAGTACAGCGATAGAGGACATCACAATACCAATTAGAATGGACCGCTGTCGCATATGCGGCTTCATCCATTTTCCTGCAAGGTAGAATGCCACAAGTGAAGTGCCTGAAGTAGCCAAAACATAAATTCCCAGAGAGAATTCCTTTGCCGACACGACATACACAAGCAAATTGATAAGAAAAAGCAAAACACCTTCCCGCAGCCCTAAGAAGAAATGAGTGAGCATGGAATAATACCAATCTGTCTCCTGTATGGTATCCTGCCACACTTTGCGCATCGTAAATTGCCCCCTGGACTGCCTGCTGTGAATGAAGAAACTTAGAAGGACGGCGGCTGCAAAGATGGTTAGCGAAAGTGAAAAGATGAGCGTATAACCATTAATCACATTGCTCAACAGCCAACCGGCAAAGAAGGGAGCCGCCATTCCAGCTGTTGAATTGAGAAGCCCGTTCGTCCCATTGAATAAATCACGATTCTCTCTGTTCGTTATTTCAAAGTACATAACGTTATATCCGAGCCAGTAAAAGCCGGATCCAACGCCAAGCAGGGCCCCTAACCCGTACATGAATTCATGGGCTCGCTCTCCAAGCAGAAGAACGATGGAAAAGAACAGGCCGGCGATGACAATGCCAGTTCGAATGCTGTAAACCCTGTCTAAGCGTTTTGCGATATAGCCTGCGACCCAGAAGGTAAGCGGGATCGCTACGAAACTTAGCAGGTTATACAGGCTAATGGCTATATAATCTTTTTTCATTTTCCAGAAATACACATTCACAAATGTATTCGATAAGGCCATTGACGTTATATAAAGCGTATGCATAGCCAGCAGAAGCTTGGCCTGTCGGTCGAGCATTCCCTGTTTCACAAAAAAACTCCCTTTTGCGTTTTACCATTCTGAGAAAAAATCACTTTTTGTAGCCTTCCCCAGGGGCGTCTTTTTATTGCTGAAAAATTGTTGAAAAGAACCCGGACAGCTCCTTTGGGCAGTCCGGGTTCTTTCGTACTTGGCTGCAATATATGTTAATCAGCAGACCGGCTGGCTAGTCCACTTTTCCGCTGCCCCATTCGGAAATGTAGACTTTTCGGTTCTGCCTTCCCCATTTACTAGCTTCAGTTTTTGAGCCCACAAACAGGTCTATGTTGTTTCCAGAGATTGCTCCTCCACGGTCCTCAACTACGTAAGTACCAGGTAACCCTTCTATTCTGACTTTTGTTCCTAATGGAAGATGTCTGCTTGCTGCAAGGGTTCGTCCCTCTGTGGCTATTCTGCCGCTTGCGGTTCTTCCGCCTGCAGTTCCTTCATCAGCAGATGCGGTATAGGCTGAAATATTCGCTACAAATGAATACATGCTGGTTTTTTTTGATGATGCCCTTTTTTTTGGACTTGCAGTTTCAGTTGTCGCGGTAACAGTTTGATCCGATTTCAATGTTCTTTGTTTGGGTTTTAGATGCGCAACTGTTTCGCTAATAGCCTTAGATTTTCTTCTTAAATATTTTTGTTTCTCCATAATCAAAAGTTTGTGTTCCAGACTTGCGGGTTCCTCTTTTATTCCGGGTTCTTTCTGAATAAGCGTTGGCTGGTAGTCAGCGCTTAGTTTTTGTGTTCCATCTATAGCCGTCCCCTCCAAAACCGGCTTATCCTTTTTTTCTTTCATCGTATTTCCCTCAGCACAAGCAACAGTGAACAATGAACTTACCAACACAAATGAAATGGCTCCTTTTGTAGCACAACCTCTTAGTATCATCCTATTCTCCCTTCATGATTCATTTTCGTGACCGGTTGTATGATGACTACTGCAGAGGGGCGTTAAATACTAGAATATCGATAGTTATGGTTACATTTTCAGATTGTATGCTCCACATGGAAAATTAATGCTTAGGTTGATAGCAATATGCGGGTTATAGACTGATAGGCATTTGCATTACTTGCTTAATTTTCTGATTATTACTTGATCTTTTTCACTTCAAAAAGTAAGATAGAAAAAATGGCCGATCAGTATCCACCAAGGAGGGACCTATGCTTACTACCATTGGTGATTATGCAGATTTTATAAGTAAAATAAGGAACCGCACCCGCAATTATTTTGCATTAATACCGGATGATCAGTTGGAGTGGTCACCTGTTAAAGGGAAGTTCACGTTTGGGGACCTGGCAAGGCATATTATCATGTCGGAAAAGATGTTTGTTGGCGTGATCTGCGAGGGAAACTGGCACTATTCGGGGCATGAAAGCCGTTTAGCTGGAACCAAGAAGGAGCTGCTTTCCCTGGAGCAGCAAATTCATAAGCAATGCATAGAAAAATTCCTTCGTTTATCCGATGAAGTTTTGACACAAAAAAGAAATACGCTGCAGGGTTATCCTGTCAGCGTATGGCGTGTGTTTCACACTTTGGCCGAGCATGAGATTCATCATCGGGGGGAGTTAACGGTCTATTTGCAGATGATTAACGTGGCGCCCCCGCAAATTTTTGGCATACGGGTTGAAGAAATTCCCACTGCCTAAACATACAAAAACATCGCGGGGCAATGCCAGCGATGTTTTTGTTGTGCTTATTGTGCCGATGTAGCCGGTAGGTTTTTAGCTTTTGTGACCATTACAACGGCTTCCGCGCGCGTAATATAGCGGGCAGGCTTAAAGGTGCGGTCCGTATACCCGGTCATGACCCCGTTCTCAGATAAGGCGGATATGCTGCCGATTGCCCAGGGGTACATCTTGCTCATATCGGTATATTTTTTGGCTCCGTCAATTTTAGCGTTTTTAATCTGCAGCAGACGGGCGATCATCGCAGCTGCTTCCGCGCGGGTAATGGATTTATTTGGTGCGAATGTGTTGTTTGGATACCCTGTTATGTACTCGGCATTTTTTGCGGAAGCTACCTGATGGTAGAACCATTGATAGCTGAAAACGTCACTAAATTTTGCATCCGCATTCTCGTTGTATTTGCTGAATGCTTTGTTTACGAGTGTAACAAATTCCGCCCGGCTGATCTGATTGTTGGGACGGAAAGTGTTATCTTTGTACCCGGTAATCACACCGCTGTTGACCATGTTTGTAATGGCACTTTTGGCCCACGGGATATTAATGTCTTTTAAACCCGCAGCGTATACCGTAGTGGAGAGGCTGCAGGCAACTGCAGCAGTAAGTAATATTTTCCCTAATTTTCCCTTCATAAACATAACCCCTTCCCAGAAATGGATAATCGAAACAGAAACCTTTACCACAGAACAAGAGTATGCAAACAACGAAACTGTAGAACATTTCATTGTTAGAGATTTTTTTTACGAGTAAGAAGCGACTAAGAAGCCTCCGCGCCTTCGTTCGTGGGGGCTTCTTAGTGGTTTAAAAGGTTTCCGCCGGCAAGCAACTCCAGAATATGCGGCTGTGCTTGCGCATGGAAGAAAGCGCTTATCGTGCGGAAGAAAGGATCATGCTTAATTTCTTTTACACACAGCGAAGGATCTTGAATAGAATCAGCTGAAATTTTCGGCAGAATAGAAACCCCATACCCCGCTGACACAAAAGGCAGAATAGATTCATTGAAATCAAGCTCCAAGCTGATCTTAGGCTCAATGCCCAACTCGCTGCAGTGGCGGCGAAACGAAGTACGAATGTCACAGGGGTCTTTATGGAGGATCATGTTATGCTGTGTAAGCATGTCAAAGCTTAAAGAATCCCTAGTAGTAAGCGGGTGGCTAGCTGGCAGAACTGCAGTATAGGGTTCCTTAAATAGGTGAAGTGTTATAAGTTGAGGGTGGCTTTCATAATCCTGAACGAAAGCAGCATCAATCTGTTTTTCCTGCAGCAGTGTTATTAATTCTGCTGTTGTATCCTTAACCATAATTTCTGTAGGGTGTTGAACGCTCTTTTTGTATCCTGGAAGACGGGGCAGATAGTGATTTGCCAGGCTGGGAAGGGCACCGATCCGGAATGGCACCCGTTCGGCGAAACGTTTTATTGCCTCCGCTGTATCCTTAATTTCCGCCAGAATACGTAACGCTTTCTCATACAGCACTTTCCCTGCCTCTGTCGCTTCAATTCCAGAAGGCTTCCTAATAAACAGCCTGCACTCCAGGCCCTCTTCCAGTTTTGCCAGTTGTTTAGTTAGCGCGGATTGGGAGACAAAGAGTTCTTTCGCCGCCTGATTTAAGCTGCCCTTATCGATAGCCACTGTAAAATAACGAAGTTGATTTAGGGTAAACATGTTTTTCCCTCCCTCCCTGAAAAATAGCATTTGGTATAACCAGGAGTCATACCCCTATTCTATAACGATAGTATCGCAACTTTTGACTGTCTGCTAGGATGGAAAGAAAAAACAGGGGGAGAGTTGGCATGATAGTTGGATACATCGTAATGTGCCTCATATTCGGGACGACTTTCTTAACGATAAAAATGGGAATGACAGGCGGGATGCCGCCATTCTTTTTTGCAGGGATTCGTTTTTTCCTTGCTGGAGCGATTATGGTTGTTTATTTCAGGCAGCGGGGCAAACTCAAGGGGCTTACAGCGCAACAACTTAAGGATATTGCGGGTATTGGTTTACTCATGACGACTATTCCATATGCCGCCCTCTATTGGGGAGAACAGTACATTCATTCCGGAATCGCCGCGCTCCTCGTTGCCACAGGTCCGGTTTTTACGCTTATGCTCAGCGTTGGGGCCGGCCAAACCAGGTTTCGTCCGCATATGCTGTCAGGGAGCGCGCTAAGCGTTGTCGGTATCGGCCTCATTGTTGGATTTAGCCATGCGGATGAGGGGGCGTATCACGTTGTCGCGAAGTTGGTGATTGTTGCAGCCGAAATATTTTATGCCTGGGGAGCAGTCAGATCCAAGAAAGTAATGGCAGGGGTTGTGCCATCCGTATTTAATGGGGTCCAGATGCTTTTTGCCAGTATTGGCCTGCTGGTCATGTCTCTTCTTTTTGAGGATACCAGGCATATCGTGTGGACCCGTTTGTCACTGGCAGCCCTGATTTACCTCGCAATCGTTGCCTCCATTGGAGCACTCGGAATTTTTTACTGGCTTATCCAACGGACCAACTCAACGTTTCCTTCCACATGGACATATGCTGCGCCCGTTATCGCCATGATCGTTGGGGCTGTTTTTCTGGGAGAAAAAATTACCTGGACATCGGCCTGTGGAGCAGTATGTGCCCTTGCCGGCATTATTGTGCTCAATCTTTCAACGCTGCGCGAATTGCTGTCCCGTAACCCTCGGCGGCAGCCCAAAGAAACCGCTAGAATGGAAACTTTATAGCCTGCGTTAACCTCCCAAAACGGGAGGTTTTTTTGACCGAAAAACCGGGATGGTTATAATAAATAATAGAGGGATTTCAAACGGGTAAGGAGAAGGGTGATGAAAAAAACTAAAGGGTTTCTCTTGATGCTGCTTATTCTGGCTGGATTGGGTACCTTCCTGTGGAAACAATGGAACCAGGCATTTGAATGGTCAACAGGCGTGATTTATCAAGCAGACTTCGCAATGCGACCTATGACCACGCAGGCTGGAATACCGGTTCTGCTGTACCACCACATCCTGGAGGACCGGGAGAATAAGAAATTTCGCTACAACGAGGAAGTGATAACGCCTGAGCAGTTCCAACAAGAGATGGGGGTTTTGCATAATGAGGGCTTTACAACCGTTACCCTTCGCCAGTTGGAAGGCTACCTGGATAAAAAAATAACACTCCCCGCCAAAAGCGTAGCCATCACGTTTGATGACGGATATTTAAGCAATTATAAATACGCCTACCCTATTTTAAAAAGGTATCATGACCATGCAACTATTTTTGCTATTACAGAAGATGTGCGACAGAAGCCGGAATTATTTAATCCGGACAAATTAAATTACATCAGCTGGCCGGAGATTTCACGCTACCATGACGTGTTTGATGTGGAGGCCCATGCCCATCATTTTCACCGGGTAAGCGGGCTTGGGACCAGTTACCTGTTGTCTAAGCCGCCGGAAGCGGTAAAAAAGGACCTGGCTGTCTGTAAATCTTTAACGCATGCGGCTTACTTCGCGTATCCATACGGTCAGTATAATGATACCACTATCAAAATTGTAAAAGATCTGGGATTCCATATGGCATTTACCATCAACGCCGGAAATGTTTATCCTGGCGCCAATAAATTTGCGCTAAACCGAAACTGTATTTTTCCATATACAACACTGGATGAATTTAAAAATATCATTCGTGGACAATAGGGGTGGGTTATCACCTGAGTTAAAGCTGGCCGGAAGCACCCCAAAGGAATGAAAGGGAAAGGAGCCTTTACAATGGATATGAACCGCCTTACTCAGAAATCACTGGAAGCCGTCCATGAGGCTGAGGGAATAGCGCTGCGTTACGGCAACCCTGAAATTGATCGGGAGCATTTGCTTCTGGCGCTGCTTGAACAACCGGACGGCCTCATTCCCCGGTTGTTAATCCGGATGGACGTTCCGCTTGAGGGAATGATTCGTCAACTGCAAGAAACCACGGGACAAAAACCCCGTGTTTCCGGACCTGGGCGCGAATCGGGCAAGCTTTATGTCAGCCAGCAAGTTGCTGTCATTCTTACAAAAGCAGAAGATGAAGCAAAGGACATGAATGATGAGTACATTTCGGTTGAACATCTTTTTCTTGCCATACTGTCCGAATCGGGCAGTACGACGGTAGGGGAACTTTTGCGTCGGTATGGAATAACACGTGATCGATTTTTAACCGTTCTTAATGAAGTCAGAGGGGGGCAGCGGGTGACAAGCCAGACGCCGGAAACGACCTATGAAGCGTTGGAGAAGTATGGCCACGATCTAATAAAGGAAGCTGAAATGAACAAGCTTGACCCTGTTATCGGACGGGACAGCGAGATTCGGCATGTGATCCGCATTCTTTCTAGGAAAACCAAAAATAATCCAGTGCTTATTGGCGAACCGGGGGTTGGTAAAACCGCTATCGTGGAGGGGTTGGCTCACCGGATCGTGCGCGGGGATGTGCCGGAGGGGCTGCGTGACAAGCGGATTTTTGCACTGGATATGGGTTCGCTTATAGCAGGAGCAAAATTTCGGGGTGAGTTCGAAGAGAGACTTAAAGCCGTCCTACAGGAAGTTAAGAAGAGCGAAGGCAAAATCCTTCTGTTTATAGATGAGATCCATACCATTGTTGGAGCTGGCAAGGCGGAAGGGGCAATGGATGCCGGAAATCTGTTAAAACCCATGCTTGCGCGCGGGGAGCTGCACTGTATCGGAGCGACGACGCTGGATGAGTATCGAAAATACATTGAAAAGGACGCCGCATTAGAACGGCGGTTCCAGACCGTTATGGCGGACGAGCCATGTGTAGAGGATACAATATCCATTCTGCGCGGGCTTCGGGAGCGGTTTGAAGTGTTTCACGGTGTGAAAATTCATGACAGCGCCCTCGTAACGGCAGCCGTTTTATCTCACCGTTACATTACAGACCGGTTCCTGCCGGACAAATCAATCGATCTTGTGGATGAGGCGTGCGCGTTAATCCGTACGGAAATTGACTCGATGCCCGCTGAACTCGATGAAGTATCCCGCAGGGTGATGCAGCTTGAGATTGAAGAGGCGGCCCTGAAAAAGGAAACCGATGAGGCAAGCCAGGATCGTCTGGCTGAGCTGCAAAAAGAACTCGCCGGTTTAAAAGAGACATTTTCCGGGATGATGGCGCAGTGGGAGAACGAAAAAAATGCGCTGCATCATATCAACAAGCTGCGGGAGGAAATGGAACAAATTCACCAGGAAATAGCGAGGGCTGAGCGGGATTATGACTTGAACAGGGCAGCTGAACTGAAGTACGGAAAGCTGCCTGAGCTTGAGAAGAAGCTAACGCAGGAAGAAGAACGTTACAACAGCCGGAAAGGTGAAAATTCTTTGCTTCGTGAGGAAGTGACGGAGGATGAGATAACCCGTATTATCTCCCGCTGGACAGGGATTCCTCTCTCTAAACTTGTGGAAGGTGAAAGGGAGAAGCTGCTAAAGCTGGAGAGCATCCTACACGGGCGTGTTATTGGGCAGGATGAAGCGGTTGAACGTGTGACCGAGGCCATTCTGCGCGCGCGGGCCGGCATAAAAGATCCTCGCCGCCCAATTGGCTCGTTCATATTCCTCGGTCCAACAGGAGTGGGGAAAACAGAGCTGGCGAAAACACTGGCAGAAGTGCTGTTTGATACGGAAGATAACATGGTTAGAATAGATATGAGTGAGTATATGGAGAAGCATACGGTATCACGGCTTATAGGAGCGCCGCCCGGTTATGTCGGGTTTGAAGAAGGCGGCCAGCTAACAGAAGCGGTGCGCAGAAAACCTTACTCCGTGATTTTGTTTGATGAGATTGAAAAAGCCCATTTTGATGTGTTTAACGTTCTGCTTCAGGTGCTGGATGATGGCCGGATAACGGATTCACAGGGCAGGACAGTCGATTTTAAAAACACCATTATTATTATGACCTCGAATATCGGCTCAGCATTTCTGCTCGATGGAGTAGCTGTAAATGGACAAATCAACGAAGAAACCCGCGAGAAAGTAATGAATGAACTCCAAATGAGTTTCAGGCCTGAATTTTTAAATCGGGTGGATGATATTATTCTGTTTAAACCGCTGACGCAAGATGAAATAGGGGAAATCGTGGATCTGCTTATTAAGGATTTAAGGAAGCGTCTGGCTGACCGCAAAATCACCCTCTCCCTAACACAGGGAGCTAAACGCCATATGGCCGCTGAAGGGTATGATCCGGTATATGGCGCAAGGCCGCTCCGGCGTTTCTTGCAGCGCCATGTTGAAACGCTACTGGCCCGTTCTCTTATCGCCGGAGATATCCCAAATGGCTCGCATGTAGCGATTGATTATCGGGATGGCAAGTTGGTTGCGGTACCTGGCATAAAAGCATAATCCATATTTGAAATAAAAAACGGTGCGGCATGTGCAATGCCCACCGTTTTATTTTAAATATGGAGTCACGCGCTCCAGCGTTTGCGCAAGTTTGTCCGCTGCGTCTGTGTACATTTGCTTTGCGCTCTCTGACTTGCTGGCTAAGGCGAATAGCTCGATATCTGCCTGGCACTTTTTAAGGGTGGCAAGGGTAAGCTTCTTTACGGAGGGGGCAGGAACTTTAATCTTATCATCGTATACATCCACATACAGCTGGCCGAATGTGTCCACCTGGCCCAGATAGATATTATCCAAACTCAAGCCGGTTTTTTCTAATTCAGTATGAAGCCATTTCTGATTAAAACCAGCAGTCGCAAGACCCTCATCCATAATCTTGCCGTCCATGATGACGGTTTGCGCCTCCCGCTCAGGCGGCACAACAAGGCCAAGGTCGGAAACAGTTGCAGGCATGGCGTCTTTCTTGAGAAGAACGCTCAAATCACCATTTGTCTCCAGCACGGCAAATTCAACGTCCGCTACTTTAAAAGCGTTTTTCAGGCGCAGTTGTTCTAATAATTCATCGGTTGAGTAATGTTCTTTCTTCAGGTTATCTTCCATTATCTTTCCATTTTTAATGAGGACCCTTCCTTTTCCTTCGAACAGGTTGCGTGCCCATTTGCTTTTTAAGGAAACAAATTCAATCAATAGTGGAACCAATCCCCAGATTGCCAGGCTGGTATAGCCATGAACAAGATCGGATTCTATGTCCGTAGACACAAACGCGGCGATATCACCGATCGTAATGCCCACTACATATTCGAAAAAGGTTAGCTGGGCAAGTTGTTTTTTTCCACCGATACGTGTGATCACAAAAAGAACGATGAGTGCACATGTTGCACGGATTGCCATTTGCAGCATAAGTTCACCTCATTAATAAGAAGCAAGGTGAGCAAAAGCTCACCTCACCGTGTTGTTAGAAGCCTTTGTATTGTGGCTCCTCGTTTTCCAATTGCTGAACGCGGGATTCCAGGCCCTGGATAATGCCTTTGGTGTTTTGCGCGCTTTGCGTAAAAAGTTGCTTTGCCTGCTGGTTTTGCGTGCTGAGCGCAAAAGTTTCCAGGCTGGCCTGGGCGCTTTTTAAGCTGGCAAGACATTGCTTAACTTGAGCGGATACTGTCATGGTTGTCACCTCCCCAAGAAGTAGTATGCGCTCAAGCCCTCGGTTTAAACACAATTGATTCTAAAAAAACGCGGTTTACAGCCTGCTGAATTCTGGCATGGTAAACAGATATATACCAGTAATAATGCAGTAAAAACCGCATGCAGGGGGGCTACAACAACGGTGAAAGCAGGCGAGCCCCTTGATCGACAATGCGCTGTGAAAGGGGACGATGCCGTATATCTTCCATAGTCAACGGTATGGAATCAGTGAGATCACACTCGAATTGCTCCGTTAATTCCCGTGCTACATCGGCACTGTATACGATTTCACACACCTCATAATTTAGGCGATGACTTCTCAGATCATAGTTTGCGGAGCCCACTTCGGAAATCTCCCCATCGATAACCATTATCTTCGCGTGCAACATACCTTTGGTGTACATGTAGATATGGACCCCGGCTTCTACTAGTTCTCCATAGTAGGTGCGGCTTGCAGCGCCTACGATCAGAGTTGAGAGATCGACTTGGCGTGGAACCAACAATCTAACACGGACACCGCGTCCCACGGCTGTTTTTAACGCCATAATGATATCTGCATCAGGTACAAAGTAGGGAGTGGTGAAGTCAATGCTCTTGGTCGCTTGTGTCAGGCAAATGAAGTAAGCCTCCCGGATGATTGGAGTGGGAATTCCAGGATTACCTTCCAATGTCTGTACATATACTTTGTGCAATTCCGATTTGGCGGGAACAGTGTCAACGCTGGTACCATCCACGGTGCCCAACTCCGCCCCCCATTCTGATGACCATCCGGAAAAAGCAGCCCTTCCGACTGGAGTGATTTTGTCTGATCGCATATCTTTAGCTCTTGTATTCCGGCGAGTCCTCGTCTTTATTCGTTCCGGCGAAGCGATGTTCCAATGAACCTGGAAGATGGCAAGCAAATCGCGAGCAACCTCACTTTCGATTCGCAAATGGGTGTCGCGCCAGAACCCTACGTTCGGCTTCAATCCGGTATACTCAAACCCAATGTTGATACCACCCGTAAAAGCCTCCTTTCCGTCGATTACAACGATCTTACAATGATCCCGGTAATTCCAATTGGACAATAACCAAGGGAAGCGCGGAGGGAAAAACGTTCGGCATTCAATCCCTGCATCCATCATCCGTAAGATCTGAGAACGTGGGAATTTTCGGCTCCCCCAACCGTCTCTTATAAAGCGGATCTGCACACCGGCCGCGGCACGTTCGATTAGCATGTCTGTGATGCGTCTACCAATTTGGTCATCACGGTATATGAAATATTCCAGTTCAATCGTTCTTTGTGCGTTCTTTATCGATTCGATGAGTTGATCATAGGTTTCAATGCCGTTGGTAAGTACCTGGACTCGACTGGTCCGAAGTCCATGTACGGTCAAAAACCGTAAAGCATGAGCGATGACCGAGGATGAGTGGCTAAATGAATCAGGCAACGCGTACTGCTGATTATGGGGAGATGTCAGTCTTTCTCGACGAATACGCGCGGGATTCGTTGTGCTGAGATAGAGTATGAAACCAAAGATGGGCAAAATGAGGCCTATCGCTAGCCAATTCAAGGCCTTGGCCGGCCTGCGTACCTCACGGATCGCAACGATTAGCATAAAAAACGTATTTAATAGGTATAACCATAGAATCCATATCAACTAAGATCCCTCCTTTGTTCATGCATAACATGTGCAAATTGCGACGCACTTATACGCTTGGAATCTTACCGCAAATGAAGCAAGGTGAGCAAAAGCTCACCTCACCGGGCTGGTTAGAAGCCTTTGTATTAGGGCTCCTCGTTTTCTAATTGCTTAACGCGGGATTTAAGGTTAAGCTCTTGCCTTAAACACAAGCGACGCTAAAAAGCCGAAGATGATGGCGGCAGAAATTCCAGCGCTTGTAACTTCAAAAATACCGGTAATGATCCCGATTAATCCATGTGTATCCATCTCATAAAAAGCGCCATGCACAAGAGCATTTCCAAAACTTGTAATCGGAATCGTGGCACCCGCACCTGCAAACTTTATGAGCGGCTCATAAAGCCCAAGCCCATCAAGAACAGCACCAGCAACAACGAGTATGGCCATGGTGTGTGCGGGCGTTAACTTGCCTACGTCCATCATGAGCTGTCCAATCACGCAAATAAGGCCACCGATGATAAATGCCCACAAATAGATCATCGCTTACACCCCCTCTTCGGATTCGATGGATACTGCATGGGCTATACATGGAATGCTTTCCTTCTGCTGGTAGCTAAGCGGAGAGAGGAGCGCACCTGTAGCGATCACAAGAATGCGTTTGAGTTCGCCTTTTCGTACACGGTTGAGTAGATGGCCGTATGTAACCGTTGCACAGCACGCGCATCCGCTCCCACCTGCGAAAACTTGCTGATCCTTGTTATAAATGAGAAGACCACAGTCGGTGAGAATTTCCTCGGGAACATTGAAACCGTGCTTTTTCAGAAGATCGCGGGCAATCGGGTGGCCCACTGAACCTAAATCTCCCGTGGCGATTAGATCATAATAGTGCGGCTCGCGGTTTAAATCACGCAAATGGGCTTCAATTGTATCTACCGCTGCGGGCGCCATTGCACCACCCATATTTAACGGGTCTTTAATTCCCATATCGATAACACGGCCAATGGTTGCAGACTCAATGCGCGGCCCCAATCCCCGCTGGCTTACAACGGCCGCACCTGCTCCGGTGACTGTCCACTGGGAAGTGGGCGGTTTCTGCGCGCCATATTCATTCGGATAGCGGAATTGTTTCTCTGCTGTTGAATTATGGCTCGCTGTAGCCGCAAGCACATGGTTGGCGGCCTGGCTGTCGACGAGCTGGGCTGCCAGGGCGAGCCCCTGCATGGACGTCGAACATGCACCGAAAATCCCCAGGAAAGGCATTCCGAGTGTCCGCGCAGCAAAGCTGCTGGAGATAATCTGATTCATGAGATCGCCAGCAAAAAGAAATTCGATGTCTTCTTTGCGCAGATGTGCTTTTTCAATGGCTTTGTCACAGGCCTCTTCCAGCAGAACCTTTTCTGCCTTTTCAAAGCTGTCCTGCGCAAGCCATGTATCACCGTGAAGTAGATCAAAGTCGTCTGCCAGCCGGCCCTTCGCTTCTGTAGGCCCTCCAATCGCTGAAGACGCCACAATGACCGGTCTGTTTTTAAACACCCATGTCTGATGACCCTGCAGCATATTTAAGCAACCCCCAATGTGCGAATTACCCATCTTATGAGAGCGATTACGAATGCGGATACGACGCCGAACGTGATAACAGAGCCGGCAAGCTTAAACATATTCCCGCCAACTCCGAGTACGTATCCCTCACTTCGGTGCTCAATTGCACACGATGCAATCGAATTGGCAAATCCGGTAACCGGAACGGCAGAACCGGCACCCGCAAATTGCGCGATTTTATCATACACACCTAACCCGGTAAGCAGGATGGCTATGAAAATCAGCACAGCAGCTGTCGGATTTCCCGCCGTTTTTTCGGTAAAGTTGAAGAAATGAATAAAAAAGCTTTGAATAAACTGGCCAAGAAGGCAGATAAAGCCGCCGACAAAGAAGGCGCGCAGGCAATTTTTAAAGACAGGACGTGCAGGCTCACGCTGTTTCGCAAACGATTGGTATTCAATCTGAGTAGGGGTTAGTTTTTTATTTTTTGCTTTAGCTTTCGCTTTTGCCATAGATTGTTGCTCCTTTCAGCGATGATGCGTTACTTTGTATATTTTTCTAAGAGTGTCATCATTTTATACTTGGGGTCATTCTGGTACAAAAAAAAGGCAGCACCCAATCCGGGTGCTGCCTTGTGTAAACTTATTAGTTTGCAGATAATGCAAGCATAGTAGCCATATCGTCTTGCGCATTATCGATTAGTTTAAGGCCGAATGCTTCCTGAAGAACGTTCAGTACACCAGGTGTGATAAACTCAGGCGCTTTAGGCCCAATGCGGATGTCTTGAATGCCGAGGCTGAACAGGCCGAGCAGGATGGCTACTGCTTTTTGCTCAAACCAGGAAAGCACAATGCTTACTGGCAGTTCATTAACGCTGCAGCCGAACGCGTCTGCAAGAGCAAGCGCAATTTTAACAGTCGAACCTGAGTTGTTGCACTGGCCAAGGTCAATATAGCGTGGAATGTCGGTGCCAGGAACGGTTCCATAATCCACATCGTTAAAGCGGAATTTACCGCAAGAAGTTGTCAGAATTACCGTTTCCGGAGGTAGGGAAGTTGCCAGCTCACGATAGTAGTCGCCGCCTTTGCCAGGTGCATCACAGCCTGCGATAACAAAGAAGCGTTTGATTTTTCCTGCTTTAACCGCGTCGATAATTTCTGGCGCGATTCCCAGAACGGTCTCATGGTGGAAACCTGTTGTAAGCGTCTGATCAGATTCCATGTTTGCTTCAGGTAAAGCTAAAGCTCTTTCAATAAGCGGCGTGAAGTCATCGTTCTCGACTTTTTGTACGCCTTCAAGGCCTGCTACTTCATAAGAGAAGAAGCGGTCAGCGTATGTTCCTTTAATCGGCATTACGCAGTTTGTTGTGGCCAGGATGGCGCCAGGGAATTCCTCAAACAGACGGCGCTGGTCATACCAGGCTTTCCCGATGTTGCCTTTGAGGTGCGGATATTTCTTCAGTTCAGGGTAGCCGTGAGCCGGAAGCATTTCAGAGTGCGTATAAATGTTGATGCCTTTGCCTTCTGTTTGCTTGAGAAGCATCTCAAGGGCGAACAGGTTATGTCCGGTTACAACGATGCATTTCCCTTCGACTTTATTCTGGGTGACTTGCACCGGTTGCGGAATGCCAAGATGTGAAGTATGCGCACGATCCAGTAAATCCATAACCTTGACGGCTGCTTGGCCAACTTTCATCGCCATATCGATGTGTTCCTGCTTGTTGAAGTTGGAATTCGTGAGCGTCATATAAAGAGCTTCATGTGTCGTAGCGTCAACGAACGGATCCGAATAGCCAAGCTGGCGAGCGTGTGTTGCGTAGGCCGCAATACCTTTCAGCGCGAAAATCATGGTATCTTGTAGACTTGCGATGTCTTCATTCTTACCACAAACACCAATTACCTTGCATCCCCCGATTGCTGTTTGTTCGCATTGATAACAAAACATTATATAAGCCTCCCCGTGTTTGAATCGATGTATCATTTGTTCTTATGCTGTAATGATAGCGCAGGGACAGGGGAGTGTATGTGATGTTTATCACTAGAGGGCAAATTGCTGTGGTCGTCGGTTAAGAGTAGTGTTAAAAAACTGGGGGATCGACGACAGGATAAAAGTAGGCGGGACGTTGCACAAAGTCATTCGCCTAGCTAATGACGATAACAACAATGATGAGGATCTGCCATATTGGCAACAGGATACTTGGTTTAAACCCCATGAAGATATCTGGGCGTTGGAAGCCAGAAAATTGGTTCTGGCGGGTAATTGGAAATCCGATATTATTACAAAGGTTAAACAAATAGCTATTCATCAGCTGCTGGGAATGTCCCGTAAGGAAGCGGAGCAAACAATTTCCCAACTGCTGCGTGTAAATATGAATCGCGCCCAACTCATCGTTACCACAGAGACGACTTATGCGTACAATCGCGGTCGTCTTTCTTCATTTCATACGAATGATGTGGATTACGTAAGGTTCTCAGCGGTTATGGAAGCCCGTACCAGCCCGCAGTGCAGAAACCCCGCACGGTTTGATTATGAGGATGGATGATTCGGATTTACCTGCAAATACACCGCCTCGCATGGCCGTTGTCGTTCTATGACGCCTATATACTCAAGTTATCAACCAGAGTTGATTACGCCGGAATCTCTTGATTGGAGTAAAGTTAAACCTTTACCTACAGGATGGAGAACGGGATAAGCTTGCTAACGGATTAACAGCATGATATTAGCCTAGAACTGTCCATTTTGTTTTTAATATATATCTTTAGTTTATCCTCGCCTTCCATCGGCCCGGTATAGTAGCCGAAGCCGTGGTTTTTTTGGCGGTTTGTGTTATATAGTCATAACTAATGCTCTGAGGTAGCTACGGAAGATTTTCAACGAACCGTTAGGATACTTGTCTGCACCACTATAAGGACAACCGAATATTATATAAGAAAATATCTAAGAAGGGAGAATTTTATCGATGAGTAAGAAAAATGATCATAAACATCATAAGAGAACGATTACTACCGGGCCATTTTACGTTTCTAGAGTGACTAACAATGGGGGGCCAAATGACCTCCTTATTATAATTATTAAAAATCCAACTAACCGGACATTGCAAGCCGATTTATCAATCGAAACATGCCTCCCTCCAAGTAGTCCTCCAACAACAACACCGGAAGAGACTAATGAGGTGGCAGTCAACGCAGGCTTCGGAAGGACACCTATACATCCACACCATTGTCTTCGACTAGAAATCCCAATTGCGGCGTTTCAAAATCATGCCCTTCGCGTGACTTCTACCGGTGATTATGAGGTAGGAGAAGATCGCCCAAAACATGGGAAGCTAGAAATCACAGTAATTGGAGGAACAGGAATATTTGGTGGTAGTTCAGGACTAATTACTGCTGATCCTACCTTGTTCTTCCGTTATGGAGATTTCGTCGTTGGAAAAGATGAAGATGACGAATAATTTAAACGTCAGATAGATTCAAAAAATAAATTAAAGTAGTTCCCTATAAGCCGGGGCAACTGCTTTCTTACATCCCTTAAGTCCGATAACACGCATTTTGGTAAACTATGAACCTACCCGCTGCCAGATGTGCCAGAAACGAAGTAGGGCAACGTTTCTCTTGCTCTTTGTGTGCTCTTATACGAATAGAAATTGTAATGGACGTCACGCCGACATATAACTGTCAGATAATGTTCTTTCTCCAGACACAAGTAACTCAAATTTATAAAACAGCAAGTGCTACAATCGGGGGTATTGGCAGGAATGGCATTCAACAATGCAAGGTCTTGGATATATTCACGCGATGGCCCACCAGTTGGGCGGTATGTATGATTTGCCGCATGGCGTGTGCAATGCGATATTACTTCCGCATGTGGAAGAGTATAACGCAAAAGTAGTACCTGAACGATTTGTGGATATTGCTAGAGCTTTGGGAGAGAACGTGGAAGGCATAGAACCAGTGGAAGCAGCTGCAGTTGCTATTCGGGCAATTAAAAAGCTTTCGATTGATGTAGGAATTCCGTCCGGTCTAGCGGAGCTGAACGTAAAAGAAGAGGATTTCCCATTATTGGCCGAGAATGCGATGAAAGATGCATGCGGTATTACAAATCCGAGGCAGCCAACAAAGATGAAGTGATTGCATTGTTTGCGAAAGCGATGTAAAAAACAAAAGGGAGGCGGGAATATTTCCTGCCTCTCTTCTTGTTCTTTCCAACTGTTTTATCTCCTCGGTCATATCGTATCTACTGGTGTTGATTAGAATTTTAATCATATAAATCGGAATATTATGAAATTCACTTTGCGTTTTTGTTTGTAAACGATTACAATTGTGTCAAGAAAGTAACTTTGTTGGAATTCTTAGTTTTATAAAATTATCAAAGGAGGTAAACATGGCTCATAATTTTTCACGAAATTTGAAATGGACTAAGGTGATCGGCTGCCTGATGTTGACGGCTACTGTTGGGACGCTTGGTTTGGGTGGGTCTGCCACGTCTACGAAGGCGGCAGTGTCAGCATCGAATGTCACAACCATTCCACAGGTAGCAGGTCCTATACCCGTCACATATAATTCGCATCCATTCACTGTTGGCGGGACTGACCTGGCAAGTCATGGCTATCGTCTGGATGAGTATTTTATCAGTGGGAAGGCAAATGTGTACGACTGGGGAGCTAATGGCACCGCGGCAACACCACAGGTTCGAACCCCAAACGCACCTTATACTACCCGTATGGTCATCAGGCGCCCCAACAACCCGAGTAAGTTCAGCGGAAACGTATGGGTGGAGCTGAATAACCCATCCAGAGGTTGGGACGTCGAAGTTGAGTGGCCGACCGTACAGGAGAAGGTTCTGCGCGACGGTGACATCTGGGTGGCGTTAACTGTTAAACCGAATGTAATCGCTTCATTGAAACGCATCGATGCAAAGCGCTATGCCCCGCTTTCAATGGCGAACCCGCTTCCTCCTGATAAGCAATCAAGCGGTAAACTTCCTGGAGAAACAGGCTACGATGAGAACCTTTCCAAGCTATACGAGAACGGTCTTGTTTGGGATATTTTAAGCCAAACGGGGGCCCTTATTCGAAGCAAAAGCACTAACAATCCGCTTCATGCGTATGACGTGAAATACGTTTTTGCAACTGGCGAGTCACAAACAGGATTTTTTCTAAACACATATGCAGCAGATTTTGCAGAAAACGCAAAGCTTAAAAATGGACACACGGTTTATGATGGGTTTGTATCGGTTTCCGGGGCTGGTAGGACGGTACCGATTAATCAAAGCGTACCGGACACCGGTGTAAACGACCCACGTAGTCAGTTGCCAAGCAAACATGTACCTTTTATGCGGATCGATTCACAGGGCGACGTATTTCAGCTTGGCAGCTATCTGTGGCGAAGACCAGACAGTGACGCACCTGGAGCCGGTTACCGTATGTATGAAATCACAGGTGCTCCTCATGGTCCCGCCTTCATCGTGAATTATCAGCCATTGGAGGCGGACATCTTAAAAGCAGGTAACCTGCCATCCGATGTACCCTATGCCTACGGGGGCGTTGAACCAAAAGCAAATACTATGCCACGCCAATACATCGAGCCAGCGATGTTCGCAAACATGGAACGCTGGGTTATTAAAGGAATTCGTCCGCCTCATGCTGAACCATTGAGTGTAAAGCAGGGCGTTGGCAAGCAAACTAGTCTTTTCGGTGAAACCATTAATGCCTCGTTCGTGAAGGACCAATATGGAAACGTACTTGGAGGCGTAAGAAGCCCAAGTGTCGATGTGCCCACCGCAACCTACTACGAGTCTGCCACCGCCAAACCGGGGTATCCATTTGCCTGGTCATTTGGTCATCAGGATGACTTCAGAAGCGAAACCCTGCAAAAGATATATGGAGCAGTTGGAACGCATCAAAAATACGTAGCTAAGGTCCAGGCTTCCGTGAAACAGTTGGAGAGCCAGAGGTGGCTTGAACCACAGGAGGGTGACAAAATTATTCAACAAGCGGAGCTGACGCCGATCCCTTAACCATCTAAATAAACACTAAGATGAGAACACCCGTAAGACATGATTGATTGGTCAAGCGGGTGTTCTTCTTAAAAGTAAAAGGAAAAATACTAAGAACCCCTCTGTTCGATCCGCGGAAGCTTCACACGCGGCGCATTCATGAGCTGTTCGTAAGTAAACTTCAGCCCCAGTTGTGTTATATCATTCAAGTACAGTGCATCTTCGATTTTCTGCGTGATCTCCTCAGAGATATAGGCACTGCAATTGTGGCAGACGATTGCCGGAATTTGCAGAATCTCAACTGTCTTCCTGCCATCCGGTGTAATCCAGTAGCAATCCTTTATCCCCTCGCCTGCTTCCTGTTCGCACCAAATGCACAATGCCATAGGTCTCCTCCTTTATCCTTGGTGATCAGGCCCTTTTGCTTTTGCAAGTTTAGCTTTCATCTGGTCGCGCTTTTCCCGGAGGTCTTTCAACGAAGAATGCTCTGCGGCTGCTTGATAGTTTTTCCGTTTGTTCATGCGCCGCAGATTCTCAGGGACCAGGTTGAATTGCTCGTCACGCATAATAGCGGAAATCCCCACCGACTCCGCAGGATTCGTAACGCCATAAAATTCATTGAAGTAGGCGTCAGCCCGGCCCGGGACATAACCCTTCGGCTCAGGATAAGAAGTAATCACACCTTCAAAGTTGCGCAGCACCACTTTTTCCGGGCTCTGCGAAATCATGTAGTTTGGCTGCAGCGAAATCTTTCCGCCGCCCCCCGGCGCATCTACAACAAATGTCGGAACGGCATAGCCGGATGTATGCCCCCGCAGCCCTTCAATGATTTCCAGCCCTTTTGAAACGGGCGCCCGGAAATGGCCGATTCCCTCCGATAAATCACACTGATAGATGTAATACGGCCGAACCCGGATTTTTACCAGCTCGTGCATGAGCTTCTTCATAATTGGTACGCTGTCATTAATTCCAGCCAGAATAACCGATTGATTACCGATGGGGACACCTGCGTTCGCCAGCATTTCACAGGCTTTTTTGGCTTCGGGTGTAATCTCAAGCGGCGTATTAAAATGAGTGTTCAGCCAAACAGGGTGGTACTTCTTCAAAATATTACACAGATTCTCCGTGATGCGCTGCGGAAACACAACAGGCGCGCGGGTCCCGATCCGAATAATTTCAACATGCGGGATCACCCGCAAGTTTTTTAGCACATACTCAAGCACAGTGTCATTAATTAGGAGGCCGTCTCCGCCAGATATCAGCACATCTCGTACTTCAGGGGCACTTCGAATGTAGGCGATAGCCGCATCAAGCTGTTTCTTCGGAACGCCCATTCCAACCTGGCCTGAGAAGCGGCGGCGCGTACAATACCGGCAGTACATGGAGCATTGGTTTGTCACCAGGAAAAGCACGCGGTCAGGATAGCGATGGGTTAATCCGGGAACCGGAGAGTCTTCGTCCTCGTACAGCGGGTCTTCCAAATCGTATTTCGTCTTCAACATTTCAGCAGATATCGGTACCGACTGCATGCGTACCGGGCAGCGGGGATCGTCGGGATTCATGAGATTGGCATAGTAAGGTGTAATATTTAGTGGAATGGTCTGTGTTGAGATGCGCACGCCTTCCTCTTCTTCCGGGGTAAGATTCACTACTTGTTTTAATTCTTCTACTGTTTTTATGGTATGGGTTAACTGCCAGAGCCAGTCATTCCATTGTTCATCCGTTACATCTTTCCACAAAAGTACGCGGTGGAAGTCGCGGGATATGACAGGGGTCGGCAGGCAGGCTCCAGCAGGCTGGTTTACGTCTCGTTCCAGTAAGCTCATGTACGGGAACCTCCTTAAGATGGTTTTATTTGCTTATTACAATAGCAATTTTCGTGCCAGTTTTTAGCCGCTTATATATAAAAAAAGAGAAGGAATATCCCCTCTCTTTTGGTGCGAGTACAGACAACTAAATTAAATTCCTGCAAAATATTCGGCAGGTTAAAAATTTCCTGCGCAAAAAATTTGGCTATAGGCGGTATTTCTTTAGCTTGTATTGCAGCGACTGCCGCTTTACCTGTAAGAACTCTGCGGTTCGGCTGATATTGCCCTCGCATTGACGCAGCGCATCCTGAATGATTTCGCGTTCGATTTTTTCCGTAATCTCAGTCAGGTTGATAGGGGTGGCAATTGAGCTTTGCGGCATGAAATCTAACAGTTTTTCTGGATGCATGGTTGCCAATATTACAGGGGATAAGGGGAGGTGCTCAGGTTCTATCCATTCTTCGCCTGCCTCAAGCATATGGAAAGCTGATTCGATAGAGTGGCTGAGTTCACGGATATTTCCTGGCCAGGGATACGCCAGTAGCTGGTTCATCGCAGAGTCGCTAAAACCCTTCACCTGTAGGCCGAATGCCTCGTTAAACTTGTTCATAAAGTGCTCAGCCAGCAGCGGAATATCTTTCTGTCTCTCGGAAAGGGGAGGAAGTTCAATATTGACCACATTCAGGCGGAAAAATAAATCGCTGCGGATAATGCCGCCGCTAACCGCATCCTTCGCCGGGATGTTCATAGCTGCCAGAATGCGGACATCAACCGCCTGCTCATTCATGCTGCCAATTCTCCGTATTTTTCCATCCTGCAAAACGCGCAGAAGTTTCGCCTGCAGCTGCAGGTCCAGGCTGTTTATCTCATCAAGTAACAGCGTGCCCCCGTTTGCCTGTTCAAAAATTCCCGGCCGGTCTATTGCACCTGTGAAGGCACCTTTTGTTGTACCAAACAGCAGTCCCTCCATTAAATCACCCGGCATCGCGGCACAGTTCTGGGCGATAAACGGTTTATTCCGCCTGATACCGGCATTGTGAATGCTCTGGGCAATTAATTCTTTTCCGGTTCCGGTTGCTCCCGTGATCAGGACAGGAGAGGCAGAGCGAGCTGCTTTTTTTGCTAGCGCGATTGCCCGGGCAAACAGCGGGCTTTCTCCGATTAAATCGTAAAACTGGTAACCGGTGGATTCACTTTTCTTGCCTCTGGTATTCTTCTGGACCAGCTGCTGGCGAAGCTGCAACACCTGGTCATGTAAATGTACAACCCGGGTAATGTCCTCCGCCAGTTCAACTGCACCCATTATATTCCCGGCCTGTTTAATAGGATACGTGCTGTTTATCGACGTAATTTGCTTGCCTTTGCTGTTTACATACGTCTGGACTTTATCAACAATTTCCTCACCCGAATGGAGGACGCGTATTAGCGTACTGCTTTCGTTTGTCAGCGAAGGGAACAGATGGAAGATGTTACGGCCCACTACATTTTCCTGTTCAAATCCGTCAATCTCAGCCATTCTCTTGTTGTAGAAGACTGTCGTGCCATCACTGCTGATAATATGGACCCCCACATTTACGATGCCAAGCAGCCATTCAAAATGAGCGGACGTTAGAGCTGACAGAGTAGACACGTGTAATCACCCTTATTTAATAAAATTAATGGTCGATATGCCTGTATGGCACTAAATTTGCATAAAGAATAAGATAAATCCCAAGGTTCAGGAGGCGTATCAATGTCGGCCATAAGCAATGGTTATTATACGAACTGTGTGCAGAGCGGGCCTGATTTTACTATGGATGTCTGTCTGGACACTTTTAATGAGAGATTACGGGTGGATGACTACCAGGGGAGCCTTGCGTCCATCGATAGCAAAGCACAGGATATGTGCGCGCAATATGCCTTTACAAAAATTTTCATCAAGTCGCGCCAGGAAGACTTGATGTATTTTCTCTCCAGGGGTTATATGCTGGAAGCTATCTTTAAAGGGTATTTCAATGGAAGCGATGCTTACAGTATGGCGAAATACTTCAGCCCTGAGAGAAGAACAAGTGATTATTGGATACAGGAGGATCACATCCTTAAGCAGGTTTTAGAGCTCCCCGGTAAACGGAACTCCGATGTGGTGACGGCTCCTTATCGCATGAGGATGGCCGTCGAACAAGATGCCGATAGGCTGGCGAATTTGTACAATTTGGTTTTTCAGGTGTACCCCACCCCTATGAATGACCCGCAATACATCCGGAAGATTATGCAGCAAGGTACGGTTGTTTATTTGATAGAGACAGGAGATGCCATTGTAAGCGCCGCATCGGCCGAAATTAACGAGGTGTATCACAATGCTGAAATGACGGACTGTGCGACGCTTGCAGAACACAGAAAGCACGGGTTGATGCGCCTTCTTATTCTTGCGCTCGAGAATGAGCTTCGCACTCGCCAGATTTTTTGCGCCTATTCGCTTGCGCGGGCCCTGTCGTTCGGCATGAATGCGGTTTTTCACCAGCTGGGATATCTATACAGTGGCCGGATGACAAAGAACTGCAGAATAGTTGATAAATATGAAGACATGAGTTTGTGGGTGAAAGATCTGTCAAAACCCGCCCGCATTTAATGGGCCGCCCCATGAATATACTTCCTGTATAAAAAGTATACCTTTTATTAATTGAAAAATTCGAATATTTTTCTGTATCAATGAATGAACCTGATATCTCTCCTAAAATATCGCCGCGGAAAGGATGAAAGATCGTGAATATCCAAGGGCATGTAATAAAGCCGGTGCTGGGTAAAGAGTATCCAACCGTATCGTACGGACAGGGTATCTACTTATACGACACAGCTGGAAAAGAGTACCTGGACGGGTGCTCTGGGGCCGTTACCGCCAATATTGGGCACGGGGTACAAAGAGTAGCAGATGCTATGTTTGAACAGGCGCAGAAAATTTCGTTTAGCTACCGCTCGCAATTCACAAGTGAACCGGCGGAAAAGCTCGCGGCCAAACTTGCTGCATGGTCTCCTGGAAACTTAAATTCCGTGTTTTTTGTAAACAGTGGATCGGAAGCAACGGAGACCGCTATGAAAATTGCAATTCAGTACTGGCAGGAGCAGGGGAGATTCAGCAAAACCAAAGTGCTCTCCCGCTGGATGAGCTACCACGGTATTACGATGGGTGCCCTTTCGATGTCTGGCCATGTTCTGCGACGGAAACGGTTTGTGCCGCTGCTCCATGAATGCCCGTCTATTGAGCCGCCGTATTGTTATCGCTGTCCCTATAGCAGGACGTATCCAGGCTGCGGGCTGCAGTGTGCAGCTGAGCTGGAAACAGCGATTCATAGAGTGGGGGCTGAACATATTGCAGCGTTTATCGCCGAGCCCATCATTGGGGCTGCAGGGGGCGCGGTGACCCCGCCGCCTGATTACTACAAGCGTATTAAAGACATATGCGCCGAGTATGACATTCTTTTTATTGCCGATGAAGTCATGACAGGCATTGGTAGGACAGGAAAAGAATTTGGCATCATGCATTGGGAAGTGGTACCGGATATTATGGCACTGGGCAAGGGCATGAGTGCAGGTTACACGCCAATGGCTGCCGTTCTGGTGAGCGACACGATTATGAAGGTCATTCATAATGGTTCCAAATCGATTATGTCGGGGCATACGTACAGCGCAAACCCGCAATCTGCTGCTATTGCGCTTGCCGTAATGGAGTATATAGAAGAGAACGATTTAATCGCCAACGTAAAAGAAATGGGTGAGTATTTACTGGAAGCACTGAATAGGCTTAAGAAAAAGCACAGCTGTATAGGCGACGTACGCGGCAAAGGGCTGCTTTGTGCGCTTGAATTTGTTGAGGGTAAGCATTCCAAGCAACCGTATGATCTCTCGCTTTCCTTTACGGACCGCCTAATAGCCAGAGCATTCGAGAACGGACTGTTAATCTACAACGCGGCAGGCGGGATAAACGGCCAGGCGGGAGATGCCACCATTGTTGCGCCTCCTTTTGTGATTACGCGCGAACAAATCGATCGGCTTATCAGTCTGCTTGATCAGTCTATCTGTGAACTAGCGGCTGAACTAGCTGACAGGTCCGGACCCGGAACTGATCAGACAGTCTGATTGGAGGAGAACGTATGACTATTCAAGTATTCACATCAAAGGTTGTGGAAGTGAAGCAAGCCATCCAGCATATTGTGGACGGAACACGCCTCATGTACGGGGGATTTGGCGGAGTCGGAAATCCGCCCACACTTATCCATGCGATCCTCCAAAAAGGGGTGAAGGATCTCCACTTGATTGGCAATGATACGGGTTTCCCTGATATCGGCATTGGCCGCCTGGTGACAGCAGGGCGTGCGCAGTCTCTTATTACTTCCCATATTGGTTCTAACCCCAATGCCGGCCGCATGATGACAGAGGGCAAACTGCAGGTCACCTTCTACCCGCAGGGCACGCTGGCAGAAAAAATTCGCGCGGGAGGCATGGGATTAGGTGGCATACTTGTTGATGTTGGACTGGGCACGATCGTTGAAGAAGGCAAACAGAAGATAGATATAGAGGGCACGGTCTATATGGTGGAACCGGCTCTTACTGCGGAAGTCGGTATTATCCATGCAAAAAAAGCGGATGAGTACGGCAATCTTATCTATGACAAGAGCGCCCGCAACTTTAATCCACTCGTGGCGATGGCAGCGGACATTACGATAGCTGAAGTGGATGAGATTGTCCCGGCAGGCGAGCTGGATCCGGAAGCCATTGTTACGCCGGGCATTTATGTGGATTACATCGTCAAAAGTGAAGGGGTGAACTGGAAATGGGCGTGGGAGCCGAACAGCGAACGTTGATTGCCAGGCGGGCAGCCCGCGAGATTGAACCGGGCATGGTCGTAAACCTTGGGATTGGCATCCCAACTCTTGTCGCGGATTACATACCGAATGGCTATGGCGTGATGTTTCATGCGGAAAACGGTATTTTGGGCACCGGGCCCAGCCCGGCTGCCGGCAAAGAAGACGAGAACCTGTGCAATGCAGGCGGGTTTCCCATTACCATCGTTCCGGGTGCTTCCTATTTTGACAGCACCCTAGCTTTTGGCATGATCCGCAGGGGATTTCTTGATATTACCATCCTCGGTGCGCTTGAAGTAAGTGAGAAAGGGGATCTGGCCAACTGGATTGTGCCAGGCAAGCGAGTCCCCGGCATGGGCGGTGCGATAGAGCTCGCCCAGAAGTCCAAAAAAGTGATTGTGCTGATGAACCATACCAGCAAGGCCGGCGAACCCAAAATTCTGCAGCGGTGCTCGCTTCCTCTGACGGCGGTTGGCTGTGTCGATTTGATTATTACGGAGCGGGCTGTGATGGAAGTTAAGCAAGATGGGCTTCATCTACTAGAGGTGATGCATCCGTATACAGTAGAACAGGTTCTGGCCTGTACGGCCGGGCAGCTTATTCTGGAAGGCGATATTCCTACTATCGGAGGTGCCAGTTAATTATGAAAAGTAGCATCGAACATGAAATAAAACAGTGGATGAGCGAAAACAGGCAAAACGCAATCGATCTGCTGCAGCGGCTGGTTATGGAGCCCAGCACGCAGGGCAACGAAGCGGGTGCACAGAAGATAGTGGCGGATAAGCTGGTTGATATGGGGCTTGCGGTAGATGTATGGGAAGACGAAGGACAGGGGCTTGAGGAGCTGGTGAAGCATCCTTATTTTTGTTCTCCGCGTACGGAATTTAACGGAAGCCCCAATGTAGTGGGCTTGTGGAAGGGCTGCGGCGGTGGCAAGTCCCTTATATTAAACGGCCACATTGATGTCGTGCCTACAGGAGAACGTGTTCAGTGGAGAGATGACCCATTTAGTGGAAAGATTGAAGACGGCCGGATGTACGGACGAGGCGTAACCGACATGAAAGGCGGAAACATTGCCATGCTTTTTGCCATTGAAGCTCTTCAAGCACTGGGTGTTAAGCTTAAGGGAGATGTTATTTTTCAAAGTGTAGTGGAAGAAGAAAGCGGGGGCTCGGGCACCCTGTCAACGGTGCTTCGCGGATACAAAGCAGACGCTGCTATAATTCCGGAGCCAACCCAGATGAAAGTCTTTCCGAAGCAGCAGGGCTCCATGTGGTTTAAAATCCGCATCAAAGGAAGGTCCGCCCATGGCGGCACCCGCTATGAAGGGGTAAGCGCTATTGAGAAGGCCATGCTCGTAGTGGAAGCCGTACGCCAACTGGAAAAGGTGCGAAACGATCGGATATGCGATCCGCTGTATAAATCCATCCCTATTCCAATACCCATCAACATTGGCACCATTGAAGGCGGAGAATGGCCTTCCTCCGTACCCGATAGAGTTGAACTGAAGGGACGGATGGGGGTAGCGCCGGAAGAAGAAATGGGTGATGCGAAGCAGATGCTCGCTGAGGCGCTCGCAGGGATAAAGGATGAATGGCTGCTGCAGAATCCACCGGAAATCGAATGGTTCGGCGCCCAATGGCTGCCGGGGGCTGTTGAACAGGATCATGCGTTAATGAATGCCCTCGTTGATTCCTACCGAAATATTCTGGGGGAAGAGCCTGTGATTGAAGCATCCCCCTGGGGTACAGATGGCGGACTGCTGGCGAAGACAGCAGGTACGCCTGCAATCGTTTTCGGGCCGGGTGTAACGAGCATGGCGCATTACCCTAACGAATACATTGAACTTGACAAGGTCTTTGACTGTGCTGCCGTAGTAGCCTGCACGATGCTTAAGTGGTGCGGTGTCGAGGAAGGAGGAAATACGGTGTATACAAATTAAGGAAACTTGGGAATATAAAATCAGTGCGTTACTTCTTAATCGGGGGGACTTCTTATGGCGTTACCGCTTTATTCCGTATTCAGGGGAAATGGAGCCACCATAGATAATATTCAGTGCGAAACACCAAAAAAGGGCGGCAATCAGACTTTGAGCGGCGGAATTGTGTGCAAGCCGGATCGCAAAGATACTCCCCATTATCGCTTTACGGTTAAAAGTGCCTCAGAGGATGAACGCGGTATTGAGGTCATTATTAATGTAAGGTCGGGAGATAAACGAAAGAGTTTTAGCCGAAATTTATATTGTTATTTTACAGAGAACTTCGATCCTCTACATGCAAAAAATTTCTCGTTCGAAAAACTTAAACAGCTTCCGCCAGGCCTCACTGTTCTCGACTTCGACCTGGAATCGCGAAAGAAAAGCGGAATCGCGTTAGATTATGTACGCAGCAACCTGTTTAATATAAGCCCCGCGCATAGGCTCGATGCCGTATTCAAGGAGTTACCGACAACGCAGATGAATGGGAAGGAAGAGGAAGTAAACGATCTTAATGAATTTTTGCATGACCAAATATTGAAAGCAAAGAACGGCAATGCGGATGTGTACTTGTTTGGAGATGCTTACCCGCACCTTCCACGAGGATATAAATGCCCTGTTGGGATTCCGAATGAAGAGGAAAGGCAAATTCGGCTGAAATTTCTGCGCAGAAGGTTCCTTGGGCTAAAGGGGATTCATGATATTCATATGAATCAGGGTAATACCTTGAAGGAGAAGTGGATTGAAAACAATGCGGTGTATCAGGATGGTGCTCTATTTATTCACTATACGAATGAAGACAAATGGTCAGCTATTTTCCTTAGGTTTGCCTCCCAAAGCCTGAACACAGACGATCAAACGGGCTGTTGTAACGATTAGGCCCCTTTTTTTGTTGATATGGAATTTATGTGCTTCACAGTGATGAAGTGCCTTGAGCGATTTTTTAAATGGGACCTTCGGTCCCGAAACCCCCAAGAAAACATCGTGAGGCGCATGTCCGCACCTTTCTCTCCCCCTGTGGAGCGTGTGGAACAGAGGGCGACAAAGACCGGCAACCTGTCTCCATCATTGAAATACCCAGATGTTTTGCCGGTCTGCCCGTCGTTTCACAAAGCGGCCGTAAAAACTTCTATGAGGGGAAAGGAGAGAGCGGCATGGCCCGCGATGTTTTTCTCTGCTGCTTTATGTAAGGCGGATAATGCAATCGCCAAGTTGATTTTCTCCCCATAACAGAGCCAATCTGTCTCCGTCCGCTACTGCTGCTACACCGGCGGGTGTCCCTGTGTAAATGATATCTCCTTCACCCAGCCCAAAGTTTTCGTGGATAAAGGAAAGAATGGTCGAAAAATCAAATAGCATATCCTGGATGTTTCCGCGTTGTGCTTGCTGGCCATTGCGGAGCAAACAGAAATCGGCTTGTTTACATGCCCCGCTACCCGGAAATGCTACAAAAGATGTAAGAACGGCGGAATTCCGGAAGCCTTTTGCGGGAAGCCACGGATGACCTTTCTTTTTTAATTCCGTCTGTACATCCCGCAGCGTAAAATCGATTCCGAGGGCCATTTTATCTACAGCCTCATCAACTGCCATGCCGCTCGTATACGCTTTGCCAATATGAAGCACGAGTTCTGCCTCATAATGAACTTCCCCCCGGCTTCCGATAATGCTTATCTCGTCACCATTTGCTTGCGCAAGCGCGTGGGTCGGTTTAGAGAAAATCATTGGTGAAGTAGGAACGGCATTGCCAAGTTCTTCAGCATGCAGGCGGTAGTTGCGCCCGACACAGTAAACATTGCGTATTGTTTCCATCAGTATCCTCCATTTTGTCCGTTATGGCTGCTGCATGGTTGCGACTGAACATTCTAGCGATTAGCATTTTATTTAATGATAGTCTTGCATGGTAGATAAAGCAAGATTGCGTAACGATCGCGAAACCAAACGTTTCCGCTAGATTTGGGCAGTTATATTCCTCAGGATTGTGTCGCCTCCAATAGAGAAGAAGATACTCAGCATGCCCTGTATATTATTCGTAATATCTTAAAGGCGGATACGACGCCCCAGGCGGAGCTGGATCTTAAAAATTTAAATACAGAATAAAGTAAAAAGCCAAGCGGAAAACCCATTTGGATAACCGCATATTGCCCGATGCAGTCGCATGTGCGAAAATGGCAATCAAGAAGTGAAATGGGGTAAGCGGTCTCCATTTTACATTTTCCCGGGCTGCCGGAATCCAACTTTTAACCAGTTACAGGAGGGTAAATGATGAGCCAGTATGAAGAAATTTCTTCGGAAACCGTACATCAGAAGCTAAAGGATAATCGTAAGTTAAATATTATTGACGTTAGAGAGGATGAGGAATTTAGCTCCGGACATATTCCTGGAGCTAAATCCATGCCGCTGGGGCAAATTCCGTCACGTGTTGGCGAACTTAATAAAGATGAGGAATACATCATGGTATGCCGCAGCGGAGGCCGAAGCAGCCGGGCATCAGAATGGCTGGCCGAGCAGGGTTTCCGTGTGAAAAACATGACGGGCGGCATGCTTGGCTGGCCGGGTGAGACAGAAAAATAAAATACAATCTCACATCCCGTCTTGTTCCTGATTGCTATACATAAAGCCGAGGCAACAATTTCATAATAAGGGAGGCACATTATTTAAAATGAGGTGAGCTTCCCGATGCGGCGATGGATTAGTCAATGTACTCGCTTCTTACTTGCATACATGCTGCTAATTTCTCTATTGGTACAGCCTGTTTACGCAGTAAATAAAGGACAGGAACAGGGACAGGGAAAGGAAGAGGTTAAGGCTTTTTTAAACATGCTGTATGCAACCCGTACAAAATTCTTGATTACGAATCAACCCGAGACCATTGCTAAATTTTATATGAAGACAAGAGCTAGCGGGTATGCTCTCGAGCAAGAAAAGAGGAGAACCAATTACATCCATGCATGGGGGGAAAAGAGGGCGCTGCGATTTAACGACGCGAGCAGCAGCATCCGGATATTCCGGTTAGATGTTAAGGGCGACAGGGCCAAGGCCTACCTGCATGAAAGTTTATGTTTATCCTATGTGTACCCTGGCAAGAACCTTCCTCCACAGAAAATGGGGATTGGAACGAGACACAGCATTTCACTGCAAAAAGTTGATGGCAGCTGGCGAGTGCTGCGGGAATGGTACCTCGACCCCATCGATGAGGATACCCGATACATTCCAACCGAGCCATCTGAACAAAAAACGGACCAGAGCACAGCTGCAGCTCCGCAGGCAATTCCAGTTAAAAAAAGCGGCCAGAGCCGGTACAACAGGGAGAAGGCTGTAGAGTATGCAAATAAATACGCAGGTGCTGCCTGGGGTGCAGGGAATAATCATTTGTACAACAAAAAGTATAAAGATTACACGTATTTGGGGGGAGATTGTACAAATTTCTCATCGCAGGTGCTCGGTGATAAGGAAGAAGGCGGCGGCCTGCCTATGGGAAGAGGCTGGCATTATTACTCCGGAGCGGGTGGAAGTGTCGCCTGGGTGCAAACAGATGGGCTCAAGAATTTTCTCCTATACAGCGGATATGGAAGGCTGATTGGCCGTGGTTACTATGAAAGCATGGTCAAACCTACTGAGAAGTACCCGCACGGAGCGGTAGCCGAGCTACAGCCAGGTGACTTAATCGGTTATGAAATGAAGAATGGCGATGTTGACCATTTCTCTGTCGTAGTGGGAAAAGACGATAACGGTTATCCACTGGTGAATTCCCATACGGGAGACCGATATCGAGTACCGTGGGATATTGGCTGGGACAAGAAAACGAGGTTTTGGCTTATCCACATTAGAGATTAAAAAAATAAGAGGAAATCGGCGACGATTTCCTCTTTATCTGTGTGCGGGGACGTTTTTCCCCGTTTTGTGCAGCAACTCACTTACCGTGACAAATTTATATCCTTGCTCGGTGAGGTCATGCAAAATCTGCTCAACAGCTTTAACGGTTTGCAGGCGATTGCCACCGGAATCGTGAAATAATACAATGTTACCGGGCTTTGCATGGCTGATAACCTTATTTGCAATCTTCGCTGCTCCCGGGTTAGACCAATCTTTTGTATCCTGTGTCCATGACCACATCACGACCAGATGGGATGTTGTGCGGGCGGTCGTAATAATTTTCTCATTGTATACGCCTCCGGGAGGACGAAAGAGGTGTGTGTGCTTATGCGTTAGAGAATAAATCGTATCATCCGTTCTTTTGATTTCATCCAGAAGCTTGTCTTTGGATATCCTGCCAAGGCGTGGGTGACTGAACGTATGGTTTGCGATTTCGTTTCCTTTTTTACTAAGATCCTGAATCAAGGTTTTATACGATTCAGCACGCTGCCCAATTACAAAAAAAGTTGCGCGGGCTTTATACTTTTCAAGCAGTTGGGATATCTGGGGCGTATAAACCGGATGCGGCCCGTCATCAAATGTTAGGGCGATGAGCTTCTCCTTTGTTTTAGCCTCCCACACAACGCCTCCTGTGGATTCCCAGTATGCCCTTGTGTTTGGGTGGGATTGCGTTACTTCCTCATTAATTAGTGGCTGTGAAAAAAGAAGAGCTGTGGCAAGCAGCATTTTTAACACCCAAATCACCTCCATCTCAAACCGTGGTTTTTTTATTTTGTTCGAATGAGCGCATTTCCTTTCCATTAAGATGGAGGAAACCCAGACAAAATACGGTAAGTACCTAAGCACTTAGAGAGAAAAAGCAGGAAATATGGTATAGTAGGTAATACCATATACAAAAGGACCCTATATTGTTTATAATATTTAACTATGATATAAGCCAATAAAGTTCTCGCTAAAGTCGGGAGAAAAGGACGTGTTCTGGAATGGAAATATCACTTGTCATTCCGGCCTATAACGAAGAAAAAAGGATTACGCATACTTTGCAAATGGTTATGCCTTTCATGGACAACCACTTTCAAAGCTATGAAGTTATAGTCGTGGATGACGGAAGCAGCGATCAAACCGTTTCAATTGTGCAGGGATTTGGGCATCCTAATCTTCATGTGTCATCTCTTGGCCAGAATATGGGGAAGGGAATGGCGCTAAAACAGGGAATGCTGCTTGCAGGAGGCAAGTACATTTTCTTTATGGATGCGGATTTACCCTACCCGCTTGAAAGCATGAATGAAGCGCTGGCTGTATTTTACGCAAAGAAAGCCGACCTCGTCATCGGGGGGCGTGATTTATATCAGGAGAAGTCGGATGTTCCTTATCCGCTTTCCAGGAAAATTGCATCAACTGCTTTTTCCCTGTTTATTAATTCAGTTCTTCACTTAAATATTCCGGATACGCAATGCGGGTTTAAAGGATTTACGCGCGCCGCGACAAATGCGATTTTCCCGCAGCTTACGATACAGGGATTTGGTTTTGATTTTGAAATGCTTTTCCTCGCTCGTAAATACGGTTGTCATATCGAAAGGATTCCTGTGAATCTGCGGCATTCAGGTGATTCAAAGGTCAATATTGTCAAGGATTCCCTTAAAATGGCGCAGGATGCGATTCATGTGCGTATGAATGACTGGAACGGCGTGTATTCTAAGTGGAAAGAAGTCAGCCATGAAGGGTAAATATATTCAGCTTGCGGCAGGTATCATTGTAACTGTCCTTTTTCTGGTTCTGGCCTATCAAAATCTTGGCCATTTAAGTGTCTCGCGGATTTTTCATTATCCCGTGCAATACCCGTATGTCGTGCTGGCCGTTGTCGCTTTTATGGTTAGCCAATGGTTTCGCGCTCTGGCATGGAGCAGGGGAATGGCCCCGGATATTCCACAAAAAACAGCCTTTCCATCGGTATGCATGGGTAACGGATCCAACATGCTGCTGCCTTTTCGCATCGGAGAAGTTGTGCGGGTGGTTACGGTTAGCCAAACGAAGAAGAGCTATTATGCCGTTGCCGGGATTAACCTAATCGTGGAGCGGCTGCTTGATGTATGTATTCTCATATTGCTTGCCGTATTTGTTGCTTTCTTTATACAGTTCGATCCGGCTGTACAGGTTAAACTGGCGCTTGTGCGCAATGTGATGCTTGCCGGAATGGTTATAGGGTGTGCGGCGCTGGCACTGTTGATCCACTATAGGAAAACAGCATCCGCATCCCCGCGCGTACCTCGCATTCTAAAGAAAGGCTTTGCTTTTTTGGAGCGTCTTTCGTTGCTTCGTTCACCGCTTGTACTTGTGCGTACTCTGTTCTACCTGGGATGTTCATGGGGGTGTGTTTATCTCTCAACGGTATTTGGCCTTATGTCGGTGGGCCTTTTCGGTGTCAAATACTGGGTGGCAAGCCTGGTTGTCATTGTGCTAACCAATATGATTATGCTCATCCCAGCAGCGCCGGGCGGAATTGGTGTTTTTCAATATGCGGCCACGTACGCACTATCGCTATTCCATGTTGTGCCTCTTCATATGGCATTGCTCGCAGTGCTTCTGCATCTTATTCAGTATGCTGCTCTTCTGCCCCTAAGTATTTATTACTTTATTAAGGGAGAGTTTAGGCTATCGTATTTTTTAAAGAAGGCATTAAATCAGGATGCCCGGACATAAGATGGAAAAGACAGGCAGGGCCGCCCGCCCTGCCTGTCTTTCTGATGGTTTTCATACATAAATTATGAACGTTCCCCTATACACGGATCGATTTTCATGAGAGGTAGATAGGATGAATAAAAACAACAAGTCGGTATTATTCTGGGTTGTATTTGCCACAGCCATGGCATTAAAATTTGGCTATGATAAGTTTAAATATTATCCTGTTTTGGACGACTGGCTCCAGTATGGAGCTTATCAATTGTATAAGAACCCTATTCAGATTTTTTTCAACTATAGCTATCATACGAGACCCCTAGCGTCTTTTTTTGATGTCGCGGTGTGGGGTACATTCTGGCCTGATCTATCCGTCCCTTTTATCGTGATAACTGTGCTTCATCTAGGTTCCTGCTATCTGCTTTACCGTATTTTCACCAATGTTTCCATTCCGCTTGGCATACCTGCGGCCCTTATTTTTGGATTGATGCCCCTGGGAAATGAAGCGACCTACTGGCTGTCAGCTTCAACCCGTCTCGTTGTCGGGCTGTTTTTTATGCTGTTTTCTTTATACTTGCTTACAGAAAGCATGAATAAAAAAGAAAAAAAGATGTATATCTTCGGATTTTGGTTTTTCCAGCTGGTTTCTTTTTGTTTCTATGAACAGATTATTGCGCTGGGCTTTGTTGCCTCGCTCCTGCTGCTTCTGTGGAAGAAAAAGCAGTTTAAGAAGTGGCATGTATTTGCCCTGCCTGTTTTAAATGCCGCACTTATTGCTGGCTATTACATTTTATTTAAGGCAGGAGGCAATGCCGCCCAGCGGGGCAACCTCATAGGAAAGGATCCGTTCTGGCTGCACGTTGCTGGCGTTTTTCACCAGTTTTACGACATTGCCTATACGGTGCATTCCGATTATTACACGCGAGCTTTTCCCTCTGCGATACGCATGCTGATTGAAACAAAGTCCTATACGTATATTCTGACAATTGTGGCTGTTTCAGTCGGTGTAGGGTATGCAGCGTGGAAATTAGAGCGGAGCAAAGAGGGCAGCAAGAAGATAGGAATAAGGCTTTTAATTGGGCTTATTGCCGCAGTTGTGCCGCTTATCCCTTTCTTCTTGATTCAGGATACCGGCCTGGCGCTGCGCAATGTGTTTCCATCTATGGTTGGCCTTGCTGTTATGGTGGATGCGCTACTTGACTGGTTCGGGAGCGGAACGGCTGCCCGGGCGATTTACGGGGCACTGTCCGCTTTTTTAACCTTCGTATTTATATTGGCAGGTGTCGCCGACATACAGGATTACAAGCGTGTCAGCCAAATGGATCGATCGGTGGCTGAACAGATTGTGAAGGTAGGCAGCCAGCAGCATAAATTCAACGGCGTTTATCCTGCATATCTGTTCGGAGCGGAAGAAAGGCTAGTGCCTGTTAACGTCTTTTTTCTAAACCATATTCGGAATGTAACAGGCAGTGATTGGGCGTTAAGTGGCTCGGTCCGTGCGGTTGGCCACAATCCCAATTACCCTGTAATTACGCCGGTTTCAGCAACGGACGACTTGATTGTACCCGAAAAAGATTTACGTAACGGCCTCCTTATGGGCCTGCAAAGCCAGCGCGGAAAGATGAGCGTTGTACCGCTGCATGCGGAGAAGAAGGACAACGGGGACTATCGGCTGCTTCGTATGGACGGAACCCAATTCGGTGTGTATTATGTAAAAGCGCAACATTTCAAATGGAAATAGGAGGAATCATCGTGCAGCAAAATCAGGCTGATTCAGCACAGCAGCCGGTACAAAATTGGAAAAAAGTGCTGTTGTTTATTGTTTTGGTTGCCATCGGTTTATTCTGGGCTAAATGGCAGCCCTATTTTGCTAAAATATTTATCGCATCAAGCAAGCATTCAATTGGAAAGTCTATTCTGGCCGGTTTACCATCCTCTTCATGGGCGGCAGCCTGGGGATATGCTCGTGTATATTTTCTGGCAATCTGGAAGGCGCTTCTTGTTGCCGTCATCGTAGCTTCCCTCATCCAGGTATTGCTTCCAAGAAACTGGGTAACCCGTGCGCTTGGCAAAACAGGATTCTTGTCCACTATGACCGGTGGATTGCTTGCCCTGCCTGGGATGATGTGCACGTGCTGTGCAGCGCCTATCGTAATCGGCCTGCGCAAATGCAAAAGCTCAGTAGGTGCAGCGGTCGCTTTCTGGTTCGGGAATACAGCGATTAATCCTGCTGTGTTAATTTTTATGTTCTTTGTACTGGGGTGGAAATTTACTGTCCTCCGGCTTGTATTCGGCCTTATTCTGGTATTTGGTGTGAGTTATCTGGCTAACCGCTTAGCGGGTGGTGAGATGGTAGATGATTCAGTTTTAGCTGTGCCCAACACAGAGGATGAGGAAGAGCAGAACCGCGGCTTGGCTTCGCGCTGGTTTAAGGCGTTATGGCGTTTGATTATTGGTATTGTACCTGTTTATATTATTAGCGTTCTGCTCCTTGCGTTTGCCCGGGCATGGCTGTTCCCAGCGGGTGGGCTGGGAGGCCAGGACAGCATCGCCTTGATTGCCGGGCTCGCTATAGCCGGAACATTCTTTGTCATCCCGACTGCAGCAGAGATCCCGATTATTCAGGCACTGTTGTCCATGTGGCTTGGCACCGGTGCTGCTGCGGCTCTTTTGATAACCCTGCCGGTTATCAGTCTGCCTTCTATGCTGATGGTCCGCAAAGCACTTCCTGCCAAAGTTATGCTGTTTTTAATGGTAAGTGTGATTGTACTGGGGATCGTTGCTGGATTCATTGCCAAAGCATTATTTTAAAGAGCAGTTGGACGGGCGTCGAGCCCGTCCATTTTATTTCGGGAAATTTATGGATAATAGTTAGGGCAACCGATTAAATTAGGCTATAATAAGAGTGACGATACTTCACTGTTGAGGAAAGGATTTTGAATAATGAAGCTGAAACGGGTTATCCTCACTCTCTTGACACTGGTTTTTTTATCAGCTGCAGGGGTTGCCGGTTATTATGCTTATTCCTGGTACTCCTTCACAAACAAAATCCAGCAGCCCGCAACAGCTACATCTCTCCCTGAATGGGTGGGAAATGAACGGGTAAATGTTTTGCTCTTAGGTGTTGATAAACGTGATGGAGAGACAACCACTCGTTCAGATTCGATCCTTTTGGCGAGTGTGGATCCGGTAACTAAAAAAGCACACCTGTTTTCTATTCTTCGGGATTCCTGGGTTTCCATCCCCGGGTACAGAAACAACAGAATTAATACAGCTTATGAATTAGGTGGTCCTGAACTTGCAGCACAAGCAGTAGAGAATTTGACCGGTTTAACTATAAATTATTATGTCGTAACCGACTTCCGCGGTTTTGAAAAAGTCGTTGATGCTGTTGGCGGAGTCGATATGTATGTGGAGAAAAACATGGATTACACTCTGTATGATAATGGAGGATACTTCGACATTCACCTGAAACAGGGGTATCAGCATCTGGATGGACATAAAGCACTTCAGTATGTTCGGTTTCGCCACGATGCAATGGGCGACTTTACCCGAACGCAGCGCCAGCGCAATTTCTTAAAGGCACTGGGCACCAAACTGAAAAGCGCAACGGGAATATGGAAGCTTCCAGAAGTACTTAGTGCCATGTCACCCTATATTAAAACCAATATGAGTTCAAGCGACATGCTGCGGTTGGCAGCACTGGGTTACAGTGTAGACATGGCTACAATAGCGTCGGAGCAGATCCCGCCTTCATCCATTCTCCGCGAAAAGACTGTAGGTGGAGCCCAAGTAATCGATCCACGCCCTGACGAAACAAAAAAATATATTCAGGATCTGCTTCAGTCAAACCCGTAGACACATAGCAAGAGTTTTTCTTCCAAGGAAGGAAACTCTTCTTTTTTTACCTGGTCCTATTAACTTCCGGCAATTGTGGGTAAAGAAAAGCATCGAACATTGCCTAAGACGCCAACTGGAGAAAGGGGAGGCATCACATGAAGCGATTCAGTCTGTTGTGGCCTGTTATTGCGGTGGCAAGCATATCCCTTATGCAGTACCAGCCTCTTGCAAACGCTGCTGTAGCGAGCCAGAGTACAAAGGCAAGAGTTGAGCAAATTCTAAAGGATGCGAAGAAGGCTCAATTGGGCTTGTCAACACCTATGCCAATCGAGACCGTAAAGGCGAATCTGGGCAAGTATCTATGCCGCTCCTTCGTAACACGTTTTATTAAAGAACGAATGGTCCGGCTTACGTACGGCGATCAAAAGGGAAAATGGTTGGTACCCGGGTCGGATGATATGTACCTTTTCATACCTAATTTTTCCTGGAACAACAAGACAAGTGTATACAAGTTATCTGATAACGCGATCGCAGTTTCGCAGCCGTTTAACAGGGAAGAGGGACCGTGGATTGAAGATGCCCACGTGGAGACCGCTATCCTCACGAAGGAAAATGGGAAGTTGAAGGTTCAGAATATTTCGTATAAAATGAGGAATTAAAAAACTGTCACTTCGCTTTTATCGATCGGGCCGTTGCGGCTATATCTATACGCGATACATTTTGCAGAGGACGCCTGAAGAGGCGTCTTTTTTGTGCATCGGAAAGTAAATTGCTAAAATGGTTCTTGATTTTGATGGAATTTTACCGATATATATATAGGAGCAGACATTTTAGAGAGAAATAGGGGATGTAAATGGATAAAACCTCACTTATAGGGATTGTTGTATCCATCATTGCTGTAGCTTTTGGCTTTATGTATGGGGGCGGAACATTGGCCCTGTTATGGAGTCCAGAGTCATTTGTACTTGTGCTTGGCGCTACAGCAGGAGCAGTTATTCTATCGTTTACAATGAAAGAGGTAAAAACCATTCCCAAGTTATTCAAGAAGCTTTTTAACGATAAGCCGATGGATTTCATGGGATTGATTGATATGATGGAGAATCTGGCGGGAAAGGCCAGGCGTGAGGGATTGCTTTCGCTGGAGAATGAAATTGAGCAGATTGATAATGTTTTTATTGCGCGTGGAATGAGAAGCGCAGTTGACGGGGTTGACCAGACTGTGATCGGTGAGATGCTGGAATTTGACATTTCAGCTATGGAAGCAAGGCACCAGCGTGGAGCAAAAGTATTTGAAGCGGCTGGCGGCTATTGCCCGACCATCGGTATCATGGGCACGGTGATGCACATGGTTATTATTATGACTGAATTATCCCATCCGGAAGCATTGGGGCCTAAGATCAGTGCGGCATTCCTTGCGACCTTATATGGTGTAGCATTTGCTAACCTGTTTTTCTTCCCATTCGCTGAGAAGCTGAAAGGAAAATCCAAAGAGGAATCTCTCTATCTAACCATTGCGTTAGAAGGCATCATAGGTGTACAACAGGGAATGAACCCGGTAGCGTTACGGGAAAAATTACTCGTCTTCCTTCCTGAGGGCGTTCGAAATGCGGGTGGTGAGATAGCCGATGTCCAGAAAGAAGCAGAAGCATGAGGATCACGTCAACCTTGAACGATGGTTGGTATCCTATGCAGATTTTATAACCCTTCTGTTTGTGGTTTTTCTTATCTTGTTTGCAATGAGTTCGGTAGACGCGGCCAAATTTCAGGCGCTCGCAGAATCGTTTCATTCTGTGAAAGGCTCCGGTGCCTCTCTCGTTATGCCTGCGCCAGGTTCAGCCATGACGCAACAAGCGAAAGTGGGGGCAACAGGGCAAAACAAGCAGAAGGACGAGCAGAAGAAGCTTGAAGAAGTAAAGAAAAAGCTTGAGAAGTACGCCAAACAAAAAGGCATCGCAAATAATCTTAACATCAACATGGACAAAAACGGTATCAATGTGACAGTAACGGGAACTATCTTGTTTGCTAATGGCGATGCCTCACTCCAGCCGGCGGCAAAAGCTGTTATAAAAGATATCTTCAACATTATCAATACGATAAACAACCCGGTTCGAATTGAAGGGCACACGGATGATCGGCCTATCCAGACGCCGCAGTATCCTTCAAACTGGGAACTTTCTACTGCTCGGGCTACCAACTTAATACGCTACCTTGTGACGGATTTCAAATTTGACCCTACCAGGTTGTCGGTTGGTGCGTACGGACAGTATCACCCAGTCGTCCCTAATACCAATGAAGAAAATCGAGCCAAAAACCGCCGCGTTGAAATCATGATCCTTAGCAATGAAGTGAAAGATCAAACACCTCACAGCGGCGAAAAAGCAAGTCCTTGATCTATACTACATAAAAGCTAATCCTACAAAAGGATTGGCTTTTTTTTATGGATAGGACATCATATGCGCATCTTTAAACATAACCGTAACTAAGGCTATCGATCCGAGCCTGCGGCTGGTGTCAGCCTAGTTTTTAATCCATAAGCTGACACAGCATTGTAACAAATAACACAAATTTTATCCATATATACATAGTGAAAAAATTGTTATACTTAATCGAGATAAGCACTCATCGATCAAAAATCAATAGTTGAATAGAGATAAGGATTATCAGGTACAGGGGGGATATCCGGTGTCATATCCGCTGATAAAGATCATTATCCTTGGGGTGTTTCTGTATGGATATGTTTTAACAGTATCGATAGATTTTGGGGCCAGGTTCTTTTCTTATTTTAGCAAATGGCGGGGTCAGGACTACACGATTGGCAGAATTATCGACCGGTATCTTCCAACAATATGGGAGCTGACGATTGTTTTTTTCATTTTGTCCATTATTGGCCTGGTGGAATTTTTTCCAAATGCCGTATTTTACTATGGAGAAGCTTTATTAATCCCTGGGGCTTCAGTAGTGGGCTTGCTTATTATTCGGGCTATGTTTTATATAGGGGTAAGCCGCGGATTGCAGCAAACGTCTCCTTATCGTTTTATACATAGTATGATAGGATTGGCCATACCAGCTGTCCTGTCTACTGTGCTGACCATCTCAGAGGGAGGCTTCATTAAAGAAACGCAAAGCGGGCAGGTTCACTTCATGTTCTGGGATCTTATTGCGAGCCCTTATACCTGGACTGTGATTTTGCTTTCGGTGGTAAGCGTATTGTTCATTAGCGCAGCCTTCCTTGCTTTCTATGCTTCGAAATCCGCAGACACGAAAGCTTTAGAAGCCTTTCGCGGATTTGCTCTGTGGTGGAGCGGGCCCACGATTTTTGCCAGCCTGCTTGTTTTTTCCACGCTGCAGATCCATAACCCGCTGCACTTTCAAATGATGCTCGGTCTAAAATTTCTGTTCGTTCTTTCTTTTGTATGTTTTATAGCGGCTATTTATTTGATATGGAAGAGAAAAGCGTGGGGAACGGCCTTTATAATGGTAATGCTTCAATTTGGTTTTGCCTTTTTCGGATATGGAGCTTCTCATATGCCGTATCTGCTGTTTCCATATGTAACGATTCAATCTGGGCAAGCAAATACCGGAATGGGGCTGTGGCTTATGGTAGCTTCTGTTGGAGGGGGATGCCTGCTCATACCGCTTCTGGTCTTATTAATGCGGCTGTTTTTCTTTAACTCGAGATGCGAGGAAAATACCAAAGGGTAATTTCCAGGAATAAAGGGTAAGAAGAACATAGGCGTATCATTTGACAAAGAAGGTGAAGAGCTTGTCCCGGTTTGTTGTTACAGCGGTAAGCAGTTCTGCGTCCCTCTGGCTGAATGCGATTCATGACCAGGAGTCCGACTATGACGAGGGCAAAATTACGCTTCATATTTTAGAACATGAGTTAACCTGCAGAGGAATCGCTGATCTTGAAAAAAAGTTCTTTTCCAGATAGAATTTGATGCTGAAAATCTTCAAGAGGCAAAAAAAACATGGTCGGATATTGAAGAAGTCACCCGGGATTATATTGGATTCGCGGTCGGTTTCACTCCGGAGATTGACCGGGTTACATACAGGGCTGAGGATCAGGAAGAAATAATAGAAAATCGATCTGAAAGAGAATGGATCTGCTACAGTCCTCATCAGACGCGGGAAATAACGAGCACAACCATCAACTTTTTAAAAGAATCGCTGCGATCCGTACAAATTCAGAATGCTCTGCACTACATGCGCCTGGCGGAAGACGTCAAGCGAGATAAAAAGCTGCGCATGCTTCTTTTCTCTAAAACACTTGAGGCGATAATCGGGCATGCGCGCAGGAAACTGGGCTGGGTCTTGGCAGAGTTAGGCGTAGAGGAATCGAAGGAAGACATCGAGCAGATGATTATCAATATCCGAAACTCGGCAGATACTGCCCATTCACCCAATGACCCGGATGTTCTCCATTCAGATATAGACATTTCGGAAAATACCATGGTTGAGGCGCATCAGATGGTTGTGATGGTGGTAACGAAAGCGATGCGCTATTTACAAGATGGTAAGGATTTAAAGAAACTTAAGATATCCTATTTTGATAAAGATAAATGAAACAGGTGTGGCCGCTATCCCGGCTGCATCTGTTTTTTTGTCTGCGGTGGATATAAAAAGATAGTCGTATCCCGCCGAAACATAGAGTAAGGAGTAGAAACCTGGATGTTTAAGGGGAGAAGGTATGAAATGAGAAAATTCGGCGAGTATGTAGGGATGTTCCTTTTTCTCTTGATTGGTTTAATTTTTACTAGCGGAAGCGCTTTAGCATCAACTGTTCAGATGTGGGTGAACGGAGCATTAATAAAATCCGATCCGCCACCGCAAACGATTAACGGGCGGCTAATGGTTCCCGTAATGTTCGTGAAAGACGAGTTAGGTCTGGACGTAAAATGGGATGCCAAGTCCCGGCGGGTGACGATTTTAAATGCGGGAAGAACGGTAGAACTTGTGGTAAATTCTAAAGATGCAAAGGTAAACAGCGCTATGAAACGGCTGGACACGGCTCCCGTGATTATTCAAGGCCGAACGTATCTTCCGTTCCGATCGCTAGGCGAACTGCTGGGAACGGTGGTGGGTTGGGAGAGTGATACGCAGAGCATTGTTATCAACCGCCCGGTCAGCCTTAAAATTATGGACAAGCCATTGTCTATCAACGTGTACCGTCTCAACGGCGGATATTACGCAGCTGCGCAGAGTGTCGCGGAGAAGGCGGGTTATAAAATAACAAAGAACGGCAAAAATATAATCCTTTCAAAGGGGGCCGATCAGCGTACATTTAAACCTAATGCTGTACAAAACGGGTACAGAATAATCGATGATGCGGTTGTCATACCTGTGACGGCTTTTGCTGATCTGGAAGGTGTAAAAGGAAGCTGGAATGATGAAAAAACGTTATTTAGCGTAAATAAGAAACAAATAAACGTCTTAAGCATATCTAAAAAATCTGACGGCATTACCATTAAAACAGATGGGCCAACCTCATTTAATGGTTTCAAAATGAGCGCACCAAATCGCATCGTATTGGATATGCAAAATGCCTTAGTAATGAAGACGATGCAGGTTGCGGGTAACGCAAATAACCCTGCAATCAAAGCAGTGCGCTTTAGTCAATACGCCCCGGGTGTCGTAAGAGTTGTGATGGAACTGAATGGGAAGGCTAATTATTCCACGCAGTCTTCTAATGACGGCATATCGGTTAAGCTTAAGGATATACAATTGCCGGCCGCTCCATCTACTCCGGTGGTAAAACCTGTTTCCGCACCGGTATCCGTACCAGTATCTGTTCCGGGTCAGGAACCATCTCCATCGGCAGGTGGCAATCTGGCCCCTGCGGGTACCCCGCTATCCAGCAAATATAAAGTTACAATTGTACTGGATGCCGGGCACGGCGGGGTAGATGTGGGGGCGATTGGTGTAAATAAAACCCTTGAAAAAGATTTTACAATCTCTCTGGTGAATAAACTGGCTGCAGATCTCGGACAAGATCCGAAGTTTCATGTCATACTTACAAGGCATGGGGACGAGTTCCCCTCGCTAACAGACAGAGTTAGAATTGCCAACGATGATCATGCTGATTTATTTTTCTCCATCCACGCAAACTCTGCAACTCCATCGGCTAACGGTACGGAAACCTACTATTACACGGATAGGAGCAGGCGATTTGCAGAGATGATCCATAGGCATGTTGTCGAGGCAACTGGATTTCTGGATAGAAAAGTCAAAACAGCAGGTTTCCAAGTGATCAAATACACCAAAATGCCCGCCTTGCTTGAAGAAGTCGGTTTCATTACCAACCCTGAGAACAATCGCAACATGATGGATGAAGCCTTCCAACAAAAAGTTGCGGACAGCATGTATGCAGGAATAAAAGAATATTGCGGTGAAAATTAAACGTATACATTGAAAAAGACCGATTCATGCGAATCGGCCTTTTTCAATGGTGCTATTGCAGCTTCTCCAGAGATTTCTCAATAAAGGCTGGTATATCAGCCGGCTGGCGGCTTGTTACATAGTTCCCGTCTACGATAACTTCCTGGTCAACAACGTCTGCCCCTGCATTTTTTAGATCGACCTGTATGGTTTTCCATGAAGTCATTTTGCGGCCTTTCACCCCGTCAGCGGTGATCAACAGTTGAGGACCATGGCAAATCGCAAACACAGGCTTTTCGTGTTTTAGGAAATCTTTTGTGAAGGAAACCATTCTTTCATCTGCACGCAGTCTGTCAGGGGAACCGCCGCCCGGAATAAATAGGGCATCGTAATCATGCGGGTTTACATCGGCAATTCCAAATTGCGGTTTTTCAGTTGTTTTCCCGTTTTCACCTTTTAATTCTTTTCCAGCCTCAATTCCGATTACAGAGAGTTCATGGCCAGCATCTTCAAGTGCCTGCTTGGGTTTCATGTATTCATCTTCATTGAACAAATCACCAAGTACTACGGCGACTTTTGCCATAAGCGTATTCCTCCTCCAGTAATGTCAGATTCTTGTTCGTCCACAACTATTCTTTTACCCTGAGAATGATTTTTGAAACGCTTAAACACTCTTCGCTTCAAAAGGGAAGGCAAAGGTATAATAGAGGTAATTAGTAAGGAAGGTGGCATGCTCAAATGATTGTGGGGACAGGTATTGACATTGTTGAACTCGAACGCATCGAAAAAATTTTGAAACGGCAGGAACAGGCGTTTATCAGCCGCGTGCTGACGAAAGCTGAAATCCAGCAAATGCCGGCTGAGCAGGCGAGAAAAACAGAATATACAGCCGGCAGGTTCGCAGCCAAGGAAGCTTGTTCAAAAGCGCTCGGAACAGGAATTGGAGGTGTGCTTTCCTTTCAAGATATAGATGTACTCCGCGCAGACAATGGTAAACCGGGTATTACCGTATCCCAGGAAGTTTTGGCGGCAACAGTGGGACTGGAGAGGTGTAGGCTTCACGTCTCTATCTCGCATAGCAGAGACTATGCTATCGCCCAGGTTATTGTGGAAAAGCTGTAATACTTGTCTGCATAACGCGTCTTTTATGGACATACATATATATCGTGTTAGGAGGGAACTGTGTGTACGTGGTGAGTGCGCAGCAAATGCGTGATATTGACCGTTTCACCTTTTCGCAAATTGGGATTCCGGGTCTGGTTTTAATGGAGAACGCGGGAGCGGCGGTTGTCAAGGAAATTGAGGACCGATGGCCTTCAGGCAGGGTGGTGATACTGGCCGGTCCTGGAAACAACGGAGGAGATGGTCTGGTGATCGCCAGGCTCCTGTTAAACCGAGGACGTCAGGTGCAGGTATGGTTGGTGGGAGAAGAGAGGAAGCTGAGCCAGGATTGCAGGACTCAATTGCAGATTCTGCAGGCATGCGGGTTTAATGTTTCTGCTGTACATGAGGAACGGTTAGACGCTTTATCTGCAGATCTCCAAAGCGCTCAGGTTACTGTGGATGCGATGCTTGGAACAGGAGCTAAGGGAAGTTTAAGGGAGCCGTACGCTTTTATTGGAAAGGAAGTAAGCCGATGTGATGGGTGTGTGATAGCTGTAGATATGCCTACAGGAGTCGATAGCGATACGGGAGTGGCAGACACGCATGCAATAAAAGCGGATCTGACCGTTACATTCGCTTATCCTAAATGGGGACAGTTTATGTACCCGGGTGCCTATCATGTAGGTGAGCTAGTGATTGCCGATATTTCTATTCCGGCTAAGGCTGGCCAACAGCTACTCCTCAAAGATAAGCTGATAACGGGTCCGATGGTTAAAGCATCCCTTCCTGCAAGGCCACGCTTCTCCCATAAGGGAACTTACGGCCATGCACTTATCGTGGCCGGTTCCGCTCAAATGACGGGCGCACCTGTTCTTTCCGCCGCTGCGGGTTTGCGTTCTGGGTGCGGTCTTCTCACGATGGCTGTACCGGAAACAATTCTGCCTGTGGTTAGTGCGAAAATTAATGAACCGGTATTTTCTGCCTGGCCGGCGGAACAAGGTTATTTTGCGAAGGACAGCGCAAAACAATTGAATGCAGATGCCTATGACGCAATAGCGGTCGGTCCTGGAATTGGCCAATGGATAGGTGGAAGTGAATGGATAGAGGACATTATCAGTTCTTCCTCCGTTCCGCTCATTCTCGATGCAGACGCTCTAAATCTATTGTCGGAAAATCCCGCCGCTCTCCAGCGTAAAAAGGGGCCGATTATACTGACTCCTCATCCAGGGGAAATGTCCAGGCTTTACGGCACAACCGTTAAAGAAATAGAGAACAATCGCATTCACTTCGCCCGTTCTTTTGCGCAAAAGCATGGTGTAATTCTTGTCCTCAAAGGCGCATTCACCATCATAGCTGCTCCAGATGGAAGCACGTACCTCAATCCTACTGGCAGTGCTGCACTGGCAAAGGGCGGTTCGGGCGATGTATTAACCGGTATAATCGCCGGCATGATTGCCCAGATGGACAATGTGGAGGCCGCTGTTAAACTTGCTGTTTATATCCATGGTCTTGCCGGAATGATTTGTGGTGAACGGTCAATGTTCGCAACACTTGCTGGAGACGTTATTGAGGCCATTGGACCTGCGATAGAAGTCGTAAAAGCGGGAAAAATGCCACACACATATTTCCCAGGAAATTGACATGGGAAACCCTCCTTTGTCGAATCTGAAAGACGAAGGGGTTGGAGACATGAAAAAAGTTGTTTCACTCACTTTGCTATTGTTGCTGCTTTTTACTCTAGCTGGATGCGGCCCCAAAGATGCTAACGCTATAACAAAAGATTTATCGAGCCGGGTCGACAAAATGTTGGGATACAAATCCAAAGCAGTATTAACGCTTCAAACCGGAAAAATTCCTCAAGAATACGATGTGGAAGTATGGTATCAGAAACCAAACCTTTATCGGATTGCCTTAACCTCTAAACAGCGTGATATTACCCAAATTATTTTGAAGAATAAGGATGGCGTTTTTGTCCTGACCCCACATTTGAACAAGAGTTTCCGCTTTCAAAGTGAGTGGCCGCAGAAGCATGGACAGGTTTACTTATATGAATCATTGGTCAACAGCATTACCACTGATACAGCGCGGCATTTTCAGACGGAGGGAGACGGTTATTCGTTTGAGGTTAAAGCCGACTACCAAAATCGAACGCTTACAAGCCAGAAGATCACACTGAATAAATCGCTTGATCCGATTAAGGTTGAAGTTCGCGATACGAACATGAACCCTATGGTTACATTAGTATATTCCGAATTTCAAATGAACCCTGCGTTCGATAAAGATGCTTTTGATAAAGAGAGAAATATGCAGGCCGCAATTCTTGACTCTGCCCCGGCCATGGCTTCTTCTGTTCAAAGTTCATCGGACAGTTTTGGAGTGATTGAACCAGACTATCTGCCAAAGGGTGTCACGCTTGCTGATACAACGAAGTCGGTAGATAAGGATGGCATTCAGATTGTCCAAAGGTATACAGGGAAATACCGTTTTTCTCTCGTTGAGAATAGGGCGCATGCCACGCCTGTCAGCTTTGCAACTGGTGAGCCAGTTGATTTAGGTTATACCATTGGCGTCCTGACTGGTAACCAAGTTAAAACGATGATTTGGAATAACGATAACGTGGAATATAAATTATACGGCGATCTCCCATCTGATGAAATGGTTCAGGTGGCCAAGTCAGTATTCAATCAAGTTGGGAAATAGCAGGAGTATAAATGGGGTGCAGCACTGCCCTTTTTTTGTTGGATAAAAAAGCTGGGTTTATCTACACAATTGCAGCATAGGCTAGCGCACTCGCTTACGGTCTGGCGCTAGCCAAGTTTTATTTTGAGAAAAAAAGCTGTTGACATTATATATTTCTTCGTGATATATTTTTATTCGCTGCTGTAAGGCGCAAACTTTCAACAACGGCTTGAATAATTTTTAAAAGTTGTTGACAAACTAACCAAATTGTTATATGATAATAGAGTCGCCGCTGATTAGGTGGTTGACCGTAAAGTTCCTTGAAAACTGAACAGTGAAATGCCAAATGTGCGATTGACCCAGAATTCAATTCTGGATTTTATCAGTAAGACCAGCTCGTATGAGCAAGCAGCATCGAACCTTTTTGGAGAGTTTGATCCTGGCTCAGGACGAACGCTGGCGGCGTGCCTAATACATGCAAGTCGAGCGGACTTTGGAAAGCTTGCTTTTCAAAGTTAGCGGCGGACGGGTGAGTAACACGTGGGCAACCTGCCTGTAAGCCTGGGATAACTTCGGGAAACCGAAGCTAATACCGGATAGGATCCAGAACCGCATGGTTCTGGGTGGAAAGTTTTCGGACACTTACAGATGGGCCCGCGGCGCATTAGCTAGTTGGTGGGGTAGTGGCCTACCAAGGCGACGATGCGTAGCCGACCTGAGAGGGTGATCGGCCACACTGGGACTGAGACACGGCCCAGACTCCTACGGGAGGCAGCAGTAGGGAATCTTCCGCAATGGACGAAAGTCTGACGGAGCAACGCCGCGTGAGCGATGAAGGTTTTCGGATCGTAAAGCTCTGTTGTCAGGGAAGAACCGCCGGGAAGACCTCCCGGTCTGACGGTACCTGACGAGAAAGCCCCGGCTAACTACGTGCCAGCAGCCGCGGTAATACGTAGGGGGCAAGCGTTGTCCGGAATTATTGGGCGTAAAGCGCGCGCAGGCGGTTTCTTAAGTCAGGTGTGAAAGCCCACGGCTCAACCGTGGAGGGCCACCTGAAACTGGGAGGCTTGAGTGCAGAAGAGGAGAGTGGAATTCCACGTGTAGCGGTGAAATGCGTAGAGATGTGGAGGAACACCAGTGGCGAAGGCGACTCTCTGGTCTGTAACTGACGCTGAGGCGCGAAAGCGTGGGGAGCAAACAGGATTAGA
>NZ_CP116887.1:560000-4335000 GCF_028421645.1 Aneurinibacillus sp. Ricciae_BoGa-3
GGTAGGGGAGCGTTCCTGCAGCGGTGAAGCTCGACCGGAAGGACGGGTGGAGCGGCAGGAAGTGAGAATGCCGGTGTAAGTAGCGAAAAGAAGGGTGAGAATCCCTTCCGCCGAAAGCCTAAGGGTTCCTGAGGAAGGCTCGTCCTCTCAGGGTTAGTCGGGACCTAAGCCGAGGCCGAAAGGCGTAGGCGATGGACAACAGGTGGAAATTCCTGTACTACCTCTACTTCATTTGAGCGATGGAGGGACGCAGGAGGGTAAGGCAAGCAGACTGCTGGTTATGTCTGTCCAAGCAATGAGGCGTGTGTATAGGCAAATCCGTACACTGTAACGCCGGGTTGTGATGGCGAGGGAAATTTAAGTACCGAAGTTCCTGATCTCACACTGCCAAGAAAAGCTTCTAGCGAGAAGTAAGGTACCCGTACCGCAAACCGACACAGGTAGGCGAGGAGAGAATCCTAAGGCGCGCGAGAAAACTCTTGCTAAGGAACTCGGCAAAATGACCCCGTAACTTCGGGAGAAGGGGTGCCCCGCTAGCGTGATAAGCGTGAGGGGGCCGCAGTGAAAAGGCCCAAGCGACTGTTTAGCAAAAACACAGGTCTCTGCGAAGCCGCAAGGCGAAGTATAGGGGCTGACGCCTGCCCGGTGCTGGAAGGTTAAGGGGAGCGGTTAGCGCGCAAGCGCGAAGCTGTGAACCGAAGCCCCAGTAAACGGCGGCCGTAACTATAACGGTCCTAAGGTAGCGAAATTCCTTGTCGGGTAAGTTCCGACCCGCACGAAAGGCGTAACGACTTGGGCACTGTCTCGGCAAGAGACTCGGTGAAATCATACTACCTGTGAAGATGCAGGTTACCCGCGACAAGACGGAAAGACCCCATGGAGCTTTACTGCAGCTTGATATTGAATGCTGGTATGATTTGTACAGGATAGGTGGGAGCCTTTGAACCCGGACCGCCAGGTTCGGTGGAGGCATCCTTGGGATACCACCCTGATTATGCCGGCCTTCTCACTCGCATCCCTTATCGGGATGGAGGACCGTGTCAGGTGGGCAGTTTGACTGGGGCGGTCGCCTCCTAAAGTGTAACGGAGGCGCCCAAAGGTTCCCTCAGAATGGTTGGAAATCATTCGCAGAGTGTAAAGGCACAAGGGAGCTTGACTGCGAGACCTACAAGTCGAGCAGGGACGAAAGTCGGGCTTAGTGATCCGGTGGTTCCGCATGGAAGGGCCATCGCTCAACGGATAAAAGCTACCCTGGGGATAACAGGCTTATCTCCCCCAAGAGTCCACATCGACGGGGAGGTTTGGCACCTCGATGTCGGCTCATCGCATCCTGGGGCTGAAGTAGGTCCCAAGGGTTGGGCTGTTCGCCCATTAAAGCGGTACGCGAGCTGGGTTCAGAACGTCGTGAGACAGTTCGGTCCCTATCTGTCGTGGGCGCAGGAAATTTGAGAGGAGCTGTCCTTAGTACGAGAGGACCGGGATGGACGCACCGCTGGTGCACCAGTTGTTCCGCCAGGAGCATCGCTGGGTAGCTATGTGCGGCCGGGATAAGCGCTGAAAGCATCTAAGCGTGAAGCCCCCCTCAAGATGAGATTTCCCACAGCATAAGCTGGTAAGACCCCTTATAGATGATGAGGTAGATAGGTTCGGGGTAGAAGTGCGGCAACGCATGGAGCTGACGAATACTAATCGGTCGAGGGCTTAACCCAATTTTTAAGAAATTCCTAACGCATTGTAACTTCCAGTTCAGTTTTGAAGGTGTAATTTATCTTCAATTTATTCCGCAGTAGCTCAGTGGTAGAGCAATCGGCTGTTAACCGATCGGTCGCTGGTTCGAGTCCGGCCTGCGGAGCCATTTGGCCCGTTGGAGAAGCGGCTTAACTCACATGCCTTTCACGCATGCATTCAGGGGTTCGAATCCCCTACGGGTCACCATTTGGAGGATTAGCTCAGCTGGGAGAGCATCTGCCTTACAAGCAGAGGGTCGGCGGTTCGATCCCGTCATCCTCCACCATTTATCATAAAAATGATTTTATATGGGCCGGTGTAGCTCAACTGGTAGAGCACCTGACTTGTAATCAGGGGGTTGAGGGTTCAAGTCCTTTCGCCGGCACCATTAATGTTGATTTTAACTACGTCGAATAAGCCTCGGAGTTAAAATCAAATCAGTAGTACCCGTTAGGGTGCACCATAATATCGAATTTACCTGCGATGTATCTGAATGGAATTAGTTATGGAGCCGTGGTGAAGTTGGAGTTCACGCTGGACTGTCACTCCGGAGGTCGCGGGTTCGAGTCCCGTCGGCTCCGCCATTAATAAATAATAATGTAGACGGCACTCTCACCCGAGAGGAAGCTCTGCTAAAACCGCAACGTCCTGTTGCAACGCAGAGCCTTGCACATCCTGTACATCGGAGTCCCGTCGGCTCCGCCATTAGTTTAAGAAGTAGACGGTCCTCTCACCCGAGAGGAAAAACTACATACAAAGTTGGCTCGGTAGCTCAGTCGGTAGAGCAGAGGACTGAAAATCCTCGTGTCGGCGGTTCGATTCCGTCCCGAGCCACCATGTATTTTGGAGGGGTAGCGAAGTGGCTAAACGCGGCGGACTGTAAATCCGCTCCCTTGGGTTCGGCGGTTCGAATCCGTCCCCCTCCACCACTTTTGGGGTATAGCCAAGCGGTAAGGCAACGGACTTTGACTCCGTCATGCCCTGGTTCGAATCCAGGTACCCCAGCCATTTTTTAACGAAGAGCCATTAGCTCAGTTGGTAGAGCACCTGACTTTTAATCAGGGTGTCACTGGTTCGAGTCCAGTATGGCTCACCACATTCAATTAAAGGTGATGAGTATGATCATCTGCATACTTTGTAAATAATGCAAACAGGACTCTCACCAGAGAGGAAGTTCTGCTAAAAGCGCAACGTCGTGTTGCAACGCAGAACCTCGCACATCCTGTGCATCGGAGTCCAGTATGGCTCACCACTACTATACCCATAAAAGTGAAGCATACGCTATGATGTAGGTCCGAATACTTTTATGGGGCCCAAAAGAAAAAGGGCAACAACATGTGCGGGTGTGGCGGAATTGGCAGACGCACTAGACTTAGGATCTAGCGCTTCGGCGTGGGGGTTCAAGTCCCTCCACCCGCACCATTAATATCGAATTCATCTACGTCGAGTTATCTTCTCAGTTGAATTCGAATCAGTAGTACCCGGAGGGTGCACCATTAATATCGAATTCATCTACGTCGAATTATCTTCTCAGTTGAATTCGAATCAGTAGTACCCGACAGAGTGCGCTGTATGCGGACATAGCTCAGTTGGTAGAGCACGACCTTGCCAAGGTCGGGGTCGCGAGTTCGAGTCTCGTTGTCCGCTCCATTTTTATTCATTCTAACGACGTCGAATAAACTGCTTGGCAAAGCACTAAAAGAATGATATAATATAAAGAATTCATGTGAAATCAAATATGTGCCCGTAGCTCAATCGGATAGAGTGTCTGACTACGAATCAGAAGGTTGGGAGTTCGAGTCTCTCCGGGCACGCCATATGTGCCGATGTGGCGGAATTGGCAGACGCGCACGACTCAAAATCGTGTTCCTTCGGGAGTGTCGGTTCGACCCCGACCATCGGTACCATTCACAGAAATTAAGCGCTTATTCTACAGAATAAGCGCTTTTTGCTTGTGGGTAAAGGAAGTATATGTCACCTTAAAGTGATAAAGTGTTTTGAGTTGGGAACATTAAGTCCCTTTCGTTTTTGTTAATATGGAGTTTATGTCCTTTACAGTGTTGAAGTACCGTGAGCGATTTTTTTAATGGGATCTCCGGTCCCGAAACACCCAAGAAAAACATCGTGAGGCGCATGTCCGCACCTTTCTTTCCCCCTGTCATTGAGATACCCAGATGTTGCACCTAAACGGTATAAAGGAATCTAAGGCCATTGTCTGCGCTACGCTTGCCACTGACCAAGATTCCCTAATGCCGGTCCGCCCGCCGTTACGCAAAGCGGCCGTAAAAACTTCTATGAAGGGAAAGGAGAGAGCGGCATGGCCCACGATGTTTTTCTCATTCAGAGCACCTTTTTAATCATCGATTGGATCATCGGATTTTGCATCAATTCCATAATATTCCCGAGGTCTAAACCCAGGTCAGCTTCTTTGTCTTCTGGAACACTGGCAGCCTTCTTTTTCACTGGTGGCATCATTGAATTCTTTGGCCCAGCTTTAATCGGCTTTTTAGGCTGCTCTTCTTGCAGAAGGAGTTTGCCTAATTTAGAGAGATCAATTTTTTCAAGCAGGCTGCTTAAATCTGTTCCAGAGCCGCTGTTATTGAGCAGGGATTTAACTTTTGGACTCTGCAGAAGTGAAGATACATCATTCGATTCCTCAATAGGTTCTGCCACGTCCCTTTTTCTCCGTTTTTCTCTGCGTTCAGTACGAGATTCCTTGTCAGCGTCCTCTCTCCCTTTTAAATGAAAGAAAAGGCCTTTTTTTTCTCGTTTCTTTCTAGTGGTATTTTGTTTAATTATCTCTATATCATCAGAAATGTGCTGCAGGGCATCCAGTCTATCCAATGTCTGCTGCAGGGAGGATTCAAGGTTCAGAATAGAATTTTCGATTTGGCCTAGTTTAATTAAAGTCGCAGGGGGTACCGGTCTCCTTTTATTTGATTTTTTTTTAGCCATTCAGCAAAACATCTCCTTTTTAGCTTCCCTATGCTATAGTATGAGAGGATATAAAGCCGGGAATGGGCATGTACCTAAATATAGTCATCTATCTTTAGTGGACAGACTGCGATGGGAATTTATGTAAACAAGTTAATTGGTGTAGACGAATAAATGAGTAAGTGATATAATAATTTCGTTGCGTTAATTTATTCTTATCGGGAAGTGGCTCAGCTTGGTAGAGCGCCTCGTTCGGGACGAGGAGGTCGCAGGTTCAAATCCTGTTTTCCCGACCATCTTTATTGCGGGTGTAGTTCAATGGTAGAACATCAGCCTTCCAAGCTGAATACGTGGGTTCGATTCCCATCACCCGCTCCACATAATCCACAAAAGTGAAGTAGATGCTTCGTAGCTACTTCAGAATACTTTTGCGGGGCCCGTTAAAAAATTAGGGGCCTATAGCTCAGTTGGTTAGAGCGCACGCCTGATAAGCGTGAGGTCGGCTGTTCGAGTCAGCCTAGGCCCACCATATACAACCATATACATCGACATCTAACAGCCGTATTGGGCTGTTTTTTTGCTATATAGCACTATTTGCCGCATTTTAACATAAAAGCCGCAAATGATGTATCGACAACCGTGCAGCTCATTTAATCTGCTGAACCTACGGCTTGGCTACCCTATGTTTTCTTTATATAATGTAAGGAAAGTGAGGTGGCCAAATGGAGAAGAATAAAAACAAGAATATCATTCTGACGGAAGAAGCGGGCTACCGGGATATTTATCTGCGCCGGCCTTTTGTTTTAAAGCTGGTGGAAAGTGCGGTTTATATTGTTGTCATGCTCGGACTGCTTCAGCTATTCAGGTCAGATAGAACAACAGGGATTGTCGCGGCAACGGCGGCCGCACTGGCTATTGTAGGGTTTGCACCTGCCATTTATAAGGCGGTGCTTCACCCGGTATACCAGATCACCCGTACTGAACTTGTCATTCGGATGTTCAATAAGGAGATCCGGCTGCCACTTCAAGATTTGGAAAGGAAAAATATGTGGAGTTCAGTTTATACGGCACAAGGCAAAAAGCATACGATTATGGCATCCAGGCGTTTTATGAATGAGCTGGATGAGCAAATAGCTAAACGGCAAAAAGGTGGAAGAAGGTAAAGGTGATGGAGCAGTTTTACAGGGACGCGTGGGCTGAAATTGATCTGGATGCCATTGGCGAAAATCTGCGTATTTTCCGCAGGCATATAGGTGAACATGTAAAGATAATGGCCGTTGTGAAGGCGGACGGCTATGGGCATGGGGCGTATGAGGTGGCCTCTAAAGCCCTGGAGCAAGGAGCAGCCTATCTGGGGGTCGCGCTTCTCGATGAAGCCCTGGAGCTTCGGGCGCGTGGAATTGACGCGCCTATACTCATATTAAGTTCGATTCCTGAGCGCGCCATTAAAGTAGCGGTCGAAAACAATATATCAATGACGGTCTACCGGAAGGATAGCCTAAACAGTATTGTACAGGTGGCGAACTCGCTTAACAGGAAGGCCCGCCTGCATATTAAGCTGGATACGGGAATGGGGCGCATCGGAATCCGCGATGAAGAGGAGCTTGTGGAGCTGTATGAGATAGTCAAGGCTGCGCCCTGTATAGAAGTGGATGGGCTGTTTACCCATTTTGCAACGGCTGATGAAGAAGATACAAGCTATTTTAGAGTCCAGCAGGAACGTTTTAACGCGTTTTTGAACCGGATTGATCAGTTAAAGTGGCACATACCACTCATTCACTGCAACAATAGTGCTGCTGCTATGTTCTATCCACAAGAAAGCCGGCATATGATACGTCTTGGAATCAGTTTATACGGCCAATATCCGTCGCCTTATACGAAAAGCACTGGAATGAGGTTATCGCCGGCTTTTTCTTGGAAAGCCAACGTGACACACGTTAAATGCATTAAAGCTGGAGAAAGCGTAAGCTACGGAGCTGTGTTTACGGCTGAGAAGGAAACAGTAGTGGCCACCGTGCCGGTAGGTTACGCGGATGGTTACAACAGGCTTCTCTCAAACCGGGGTGAAGTTCTTATCAAAGGAACGCGGGCAAAAGTCATCGGGCGGGTATGCATGGACCAGTTTATGATTGATGTAACAGAAGTTCCGGGTGTCGAGCCTGGCGATGAGGTGGTGCTGATTGGCAAGCAGGGCGATAGTATGATATCTGTAGACGAAATGGCTGATTGGCTTTCGACAATCAACTATGAAGTGACCTGTATGGTCAGCAAACGAATTCCCCGGGTTTATTATGAGAATGGCAAGCAGATATCTCTCTCCAACCGCATCCTGCTTGGATGATGTAAAGAATAGCCATAAAAATTTGCCTATCAATCAGTTGTTACGGTTTAGTAATCATGTTACAATCAGTAAGAATAATTTTCTCTTAAAAAAGAGGCGGTTGGCAGGAATTTGCCGGGTTTGCTCGAATATTTAAAGAGAAAGTCGAATTACCATTTGTAAGTGATTGAATGGAAAGTATAATTTTCCATGGCTTACGACATAATGGTAATATCTCAAACGCGGTAATGGCACAAAAAAGAAAATGTTTGTGACAGTGTTGTTGGAGGTGCGATGGGCTTGTCTAAAATGGATACAAAGCGTATCATGATCAGCTTGCCGGATCATCTTTTACAGGAAGTGGATGGATTAGTGGAAAAGGAAAAATCGAATCGCAGTGAATTCATCAGACAGGCGATGAGGCTTTATCTGAAGGAGCGTAAGAAACGCCAGATCCGTGAAACGATGCAGCGTGGATACATGGAAATGGCTAACATTAATCTAAATCTTTGCTGCGAGGCTTTCCAGGCGGAAGAGGAAGCTGATTTGACTTTGGGACGTTTAGTTAGCGGGGTGTAGTATGTGATCGTAAAGCGTGGCGACGTATACTTTGCGGACTTGTCTCCTGTTGTAGGATCTGAACAAGGAGGGGTAAGGCCGGTTCTCGTCATTCAAAATGATATAGGAAACCGATTTAGCCCGACCGTAATCGTCGCAGCCATTACGGCACAGATTCAGAAGGCTAAGCTGCCCACCCATGTAGAAATAGACGCAAAGGCATATGCATTCGACCGTGACTCTGTGATTCTATTGGAACAAATTCGTACGATAGATAAGCAGAGGCTGACCGATAAGATCACCCATCTTGATGAGGAAATGATGGAGCGGGTTAACGAAGCGTTACAAATTAGTCTAGGACTTATTGATTTTTAGAGCATTTTTATAGCGTAATATACCATGGCTGCTGTGTAATACGGTGGCTTTTTTTCTTGCCCTCATGTAAATAAGAATGTTTAACTTTCTTATCTACATGAGGGCAACCAGGGCAAGTGGAAGCGCCTGGAGCCTGGTGCTGGCCAATGTATTTTTCGCTTTGTAAGCAGGGAATTGATCTTTGGGGAGGTTAGCCAATGGAGTTAGATAAGATGATAGCCATCATTGCTGATGAACTGCATATTAGCCTGAGCCAGGCAAAACAAACGGTTCAGCTTCTGGATGAGGGGAGCACTGTGCCTTTTATCGCACGCTACCGTAAAGAAGCAACCGGTATGCTGGACGAAAACCAGATTCGGGATATTCAGGAACGCATGGATTACCTGCGCCAGCTCGAACAGAGAAAAGAAGAAGTACTGCGCCTCATTGCTGAACAGGATAAACTGACGGATGAATTAACCCGGCAAATCAATGCTACAGTAAAATTGCAGCAGGTAGAAGACCTTTACAGGCCATTCAAACAAAAACGCCGAACGAGAGCTACTGTAGCGAAGGAGAAGGGGCTTGAGCCTCTTGCCCAGTTTATTCTCACAGCCCGAAAAGGTGACGTGCAGCACGAAGCGCTTAAGTATGTGAACCCAGAGAAAGGTGTTACAGACGCGGTGGAGGCCACCGAGGGAGCGGGAGATATTATTGCCGAACAGGTAGCCGATGACCCGCAGATCCGCAGCTGGATCCGTGAACTCACGTTAAAACGTGGTCAGCTTGTCACCTTGAAAAAGGAAGAAGAGCCTGATGGCAAGAAAGTTTATGAAATGTATTATGAGTATGCAGAGCCTGTTGCGAAAGTGGCGCCCCACAGGACACTCGCCATTAACCGTGCGGAGAGAGAAGGCATTCTTCGGGTAAAAATTGACATGGACGCGCAGCCTATTCTGCAGTACATGGAACGAAAATACCTGCGCCGCGAACCTGTTGCGTCGGCTGTCATTAAGAACATTTTGGAAGACAGCTATAAACGCCTGATAGCCCCCGCCGTTGAACGGGAGGTTCGCAACGTTTTAACAGAAAAGGCGGAGGAGCAGGCGATACATATTTTTGCGGAGAATCTTCGCCAACTTCTGCTTCAATCCCCGCTGCGCGGACAAACTGTTCTGGGACTTGATCCCGCATTCCGGACCGGCTGCAAGCTTGCGGTCGTGGATGAAACAGGCAAGCTGCTTGAGGTGCGCGTGATATACCCTACTCCGCCGCAGAATAAGATTGCAGAAGCAAAAGCTGAAATGAAGCGGCTCATTAACCAGTATCGGGTTGGAATCATTGCGATTGGCAATGGAACGGCCTCAAGGGAGTCGGAGCAGTTTACAGCCGATCTTCTCAAGGAAATCGATGTGGAAGTCTCCTACATTATCGTGAATGAAGCGGGGGCCAGTGTATACTCGGCATCCAAGCTCGCGGGCGAAGAGTTTCCTGACCTGGATGTATCTGAGCGGAGCGCAGTCTCTATCGCCCGCCGACTCCAGGACCCGCTGGCGGAACTTGTTAAAATTGATCCAAAATCAATCGGTGTCGGGCAATACCAGCATGACGTATCGCAGAACAAACTATCCAGCAGCCTGCAGTTTGTCGTAGAATCTGCTGTAAACTATGTAGGTGTAGATGTAAACACGGCTTCGCCTTCCCTGCTGCAATATGTTTCCGGTGTCTCGAAACAGGTGGCTAAAAATATCGTGTTAAAAAGAGAAGAAATCGGAAAGTATACAACCCGGGATCAATTAAAACATGTTCCGCGGCTGGGCTCAAAAACATATGAGCAGTGCATCGGCTTTTTACGGGTTCCGGACGGTGATAATCCACTGGATACCACGCCGATACACCCAGAGTCTTATGATAAAGTAGCCGTGCTGCTTAAAGAACTTGCCATTGAGGCTACTGGCATTACGACTCCAGAGGCAAAGGATAAACTGTCCCATATTAATATAGAAGAAATGGCGCAACGGTTAGACATCGGCGTGCCAACCTTGACGGATATTGTGGAGAGCCTGCTTCGCCCGGGAAGGGACCCGCGTGAGGAGCTGGCCAAGCCGGTGCTAAAGAAGGACGTCCTGCATATTGAAGATTTGGCCAAAGGCATGGAGCTGGAAGGTACTGTGCGCAATGTTGTAGACTTTGGCGCTTTTGTGGATATCGGCTTAAAAAATGACGGACTTGTCCACATCTCACAGTTAAGCCGAAGCTATGTCAAGCATCCGCTGAATGTTGTATCGGTTGGCGATATTGTAACAGTATGGGTCAAAGACGTAGATATCCAGAAAGGCCGCGTAGGTTTAACCATGCTGGGACCGGAAGCCCAATAAAAAAAGGTAAAAAACAGGGAAGCGTTATGATGTGCGCTTTCCCTGTTTTTCAAGATATAAAAACCAGCAATCATTAAGCAGCAGTACCTGCCGCCTGTTTCTTGCAAGAAAGGCCTTCATGATTTGTCGTTGAAGCCAGTGCGGCATAACTGTTTCCCTCCTGTCACCGAATCCCCTCTCTATATTCTATGTGACAGAGGAAAAAATGCTACATTTGATTGCGAGGGGGAAAGCTAGTGACAAATGAACAATTACAGATAAGAGTTGAACAAATTTCGCATGACTTCTTCAAAAAACCATTTATTCATAAAGCGTATTTTAACAACCGCCTACGAACAACAGGAGGCAGGTACGTGTTAAAAACGCATAATATTGAGTTTAATCCGAAGCACTACGAGATGTATGGTCTGGATGAGTTGGATGGCATTATTAAACATGAGCTTTGCCATTATCACCTTCACATCGGCGGCAGAGGGTATAAGCATGCGGACGCTGATTTCAAAAACCTGCTTCGGACAGTGGGGGGATCGCGCTACTGCCGCTCGGTGAAGCCTGAACCGGTGCGGACACCGGCACGTTATATGATGCTTTGCCAGAACTGCGGGATGAAATATATGCGCAAGAGGCGGATGGATACGTCCAAATACGTATGCGGCAGATGTAAAGGTCCCTTGAAACTGTATAAAATGGAGGAAGCCAATGGAACGCAGGGATGAATTTGCGCTAATCTCGTATCTCGCCTCTCGCCAGCCCTCCGGCGGTCCGCGTGGAAGCGCGATTGAGAGGAGAATCCGGACAGGCATAGGGGATGATGCCGCCATTGTCAGCGCACGGGACCAATTTGACTGGGTGGTCTGCTGTGACATGATGGTAGAGGACATTCATTTTAAAAGGAATACGATGAAGCCTTTCGATATTGGATACAAGGCCCTGGCTTCTAATGTCAGTGACATTGCTGCCATGGGTGGACTGCCGCTGTTCTACCTGGTTTCGCTCGGTGTGTCTTCCGGCTGGAGCGAACAAGAGCTGGGGGAGATGTATAGCGGAATGGCGGCACTTGCTGAAGCCTTCGGCATGAAGTTAATCGGCGGGGACACTTCAGCCTCACCCGGCGGGCTTACTGTTTCCATTACAGCGATGGGTGAGGTCGAGTCAGGCCGAACGCTTTTGCGTTCCCAGGCTAAACCCGGGGACCTGGTTTTTTTAACAGGAACAGTGGGAGATTCAGCTGCTGGCTTGGGTTATTTGCTGGAACAAGATTGCTTCCCTTCCCATGTACCTGAAGCGGTTCAGCCTCTTGTCGAAAGGCACTGCCGTCCGTACCCACAGGTTCAGGCAGGCCGCCTGCTAGCCAGTCTGGGCATCCGGGCTGCTCTTAATGATATTAGTGACGGGTTGGCCAGCGAAGCCTGGGAAATAGCCGAAGCGAGCAGCGTTAGAATGGTCCTGGATCGGCAAAGCATTCCGCTCAGTGTACCTGCACGTGTGTATGCAGAATCCAAAGCGCAAGATGTGCTGCACTGGGCGCTCTATGGCGGAGAAGATTATCAGTTAATTGGATGCCTATCAGCAGATGAAAAGTCCGAAATGGATCGAATTTTTAGGGAAGCGGGTCTGCCTCTTTACTGGATAGGCTTTGTGGAACAATTGGCGGCTGACAATCAGGCTCCTCAGGTAGAAATGAGGCATTCAGACGGGAGCCGATCCGCCCTTGCAAAAAAAGGGTATAATCATTTTAAGGAATCGTACGGCGAGGAGGCGTGATCGGGTGAAAAAAGAGAAAGAATACAGCGTGATCACAGAATCGGTGGAAGAAACCCAGCGTCTGGCAGAGAAGGTAGGAACCCTCATGCAGCCTAGAGATGTCCTTACCCTGACAGGGGATCTCGGAGCGGGCAAAACAAGTTTTACGCAGGGGCTGGCCCGCGGGCTCGGCATTGAGCGGGTTGTAAACAGCCCAACCTTCACGATTATTAAAGAATACCAGGGCAAGCTGCCTCTTTACCACATGGATGTATACCGGATGGAAGATTCGTTCGAGGATCTTGGATTTGACGAATATTTCTACGGTGAAGGCGTGACCGTGGTGGAGTGGCCCCAGATGATTCAGGAACAGCTTCCCCCTGACAGATGTGAAATTACCATTCTGCGCCTGGACGGAGATCAGCGGGAAATTGCCTTCCTGCCAATCGGGGCACGCTATGAAAAATTATGCGAGGCGATAAAAAATGAATATACTGGCGATTGATACGTCTAATCTGGTGCTAGCCGTTTCCGTCATCACAGAAGATGCAGTACTGGGCGAATTTGCGACCAACTTGAAAAAAAATCACAGCGTTAGACTCATGCCGATGATTAGCCAGCTGCTCGATGAAATTGAGCTGGAACCGTCCGGGCTGTCGGCAATTGTGGCCGCAAGAGGTCCTGGTTCATACACAGGTGTCCGGATTGGTGTTTCAACAGCGAAAAGCATGGCCTGGTCACTCGGGATTCCGCTTGTTGGAGTATCCAGCCTGGAAACGCTGGCATATAACGGAACTTTTTTTCAGGGACTCATTGTACCGCTTTTTGACGCGCGAAGGGGACAGGTGTTTACCGGTGCTTACAGATGGATAAATGGCTCCATTCAGAGCGTATCGCCCGATCGAATTGTTCTGTTTACAGACATGCTAAGTGAGCTTAAGGAAACGGGAGAAAAGGTGCTTTTCCTTGGCGATGACTTAGCCATTCACCGGGAAGCAGCAGTGGCTGCATTAGGCGATCAAGCTGTTTTTGCCCCTGCATCCTACCAATTGCCCCGGGCCGCCCATCTGGCACAAGCGGGGCTTAAAGCGTACCGGGAAGGACGCGTAGAAGATACACAGGCTTTCATCCCGTCTTATCTGCAGATGGCAGAGGCTGAGGCCAAGTGGCTTGCCAGCCGGAAGTAGGAGGCACCCGAATGGAGCAGGAGAAAACGATAATCCGCAAAATGGAAAGCAGGGATCTGGAGCAGGTATATGAACTTGAAGTTCTGTCGTTTACCATCCCGTGGTCGTATGAGTCTTTCTACAACGAACTGCATACGAATTTGTTTGCGCAATATAAGGTTGTTGAATATGAAGGAATGGTTATCGGGTACGCCGGCATGTGGCTGGTGATTGATGAGGCGCATGTTACGAATGTGGCGATTCACCCTGATTTTCGCGGCCACCACCTGGGCGAGCGTCTTATGCGGGAAATGATGCTTTTTGCGCGCAGGCAGGGAGCACAGGCCATGACGCTGGAAGTCAGGAAGAGCAACACGGTGGCGCAGAATCTCTACCAGAAGCTGGGGTTTGAAGCTGGCGGGGTCAGGCGCGGCTACTACACGGATAACAATGAAGACGCAATTATAATGTGGGTGAATTTACATGACAATGAGTATCTGGAATCAAAAAGCTCGTAAGCGCAGGGAGGAAGATTTGGCGGCCGGCAAGCCTGCTCTCATCCTTGGTATTGAAACAAGCTGTGATGAGACATCTGCTGCTGTAATAGAGGACGGGCGCCTCATACGGTCGAACATCATTTCCTCGCAGATCGAAAGCCACAGAAGGTTCGGCGGCGTTGTACCGGAAGTCGCTTCTCGCCATCATGTGGAAAACATTACAGCGATTATTGATGAGGCGCTGCGTACGGCAGATTGTACGCTTCAAGATATTTCGGCGATAGCCGTTACATACGGTCCCGGGCTGGTGGGGGCGCTGCTGGTAGGCGTTGCGGCAGCGAAGGCCGTTGCCTTTTCGCGTGGGCTGCCATTGATAGGTGTCCATCATATCGCAGGTCATATATACGCCAACCGTTTCGTAAAAGAACTGGAGTTTCCGCTGGTTGCTCTGGTCGTTTCGGGTGGCCATACGGAACTGGTCTATATGAAAGAACACGGTTCCTATGAAATTCTCGGGCAAACGCGCGATGATGCTGTAGGTGAAGCCTATGATAAAGTGGCACGCTCCTTAAAAATGCCGTATCCTGGCGGACCTCATATCGACCGGCTGGCACACGAAGGAAATCCCATTATTCCCCTGCCGCGCGCCTGGATGGAAGGTACGTATGATTTTAGTTTTAGCGGCTTAAAATCTGCCGTCCTCAATGTCTTGCACAACGCGGAACAGAGGGGTGAAATGGTTAATCCTGCTGATCTGGCTGCCAGTTTTCAGGCTTCCGTGATTGAGGTGCTGGTGGAAAAAACATTCCGCCTGATCCATGAGCGGCCGGTGAAGCAGCTTCTCCTTGCCGGGGGCGTTGCAGCTAACAAGGGGCTTCGGCAAGTTTTAACAGACCGCGCAGGCAAGGAAGGCATTGATTTAATTATTCCTCCGCTTTCCCTTTGCACAGACAACGCGGCCATGATTGCGGCTGCGGGTTTTATCGAATATCAACAAGGAAACCTGGCTGACCTGGATTTAAACGGTGTTCCGGGCCTGCCTCTTAGCTAAGAAAAACGTAGCATGCAAGCCTGCTTTCCCTCTGGAAGGCGGGTTTTTTGTTTTTGAGAAAGAATAGGCTCGTGAAACAAGGGGAAAACTAGCCGTGATTTACCCACAAACCAAAAAAGCAGATCTTTTATGTCGATTGCTGGGGAATGCTGTGGGCAATAAGTGAATAAAGTTATCAACAATATGTGGATAATGTGGATAAAACAGTGGATATCTTGACATCATACACTTTTTGTTGTGGATAAAGGTGTGGATTTGTGGAAAAGGGAGAGAACGGAGTGAATAAGAGATATCGAAAAATGGTTTTGTTTTTTCTTGCCTTTTCTTTTTTGACCAGTTTTTTATGCCAATCGACAGTTTATTCGAAAAAAAGTACCCCTCCACAAGTTATTCTCATCATGAGCGGGCAGGTCTCACTTGAAGATATCCACAGGGCGGAAAACCGCAAGCAAAATCAATCCAGCTTTTGCACAGCATTCATTGGCGAAATGAATATGAAAACCCAGGCGGGTCTGCAGGATATACATAATGCTGTCACGATCAGTGCAGGTTCCAGGGCGGCGGGTTCTGAATGGGCCCGGCAGGCATACGGCACAAATAAGCAGGACAATATGGGGTTAGCTTTATACCAGCAATTATCCGGCATTAACATGTTATCCACAGAAGTAGCCTCATCGGGTGTCCTGCTTCCTTATATAGAAGCGTTGCTCAAAAGAAACAGGGACGACGATACCGGGGCTATCCCTGGCTTATTGGGTGAAACGTTAAAGCGCAGCGGTGTGAAAACTGCCGCTATCGGAAACGGGGACAGTGATAGCCGGATAAGCCGGCTCGCGCCCATCCTTGTAATGGATCGGCAAGGGCAAGTGCCTGAAGGAAAAGTGGGTGAGCAGGTTTTGCAGCCTGCCCCTTTTTTCCCCGGCGGAAAAAAGACGGGCTATGCACAGATTGAACAGCAGATTGATAAGTGGTCTGCTCAGGGGATTGGAGTAATTGCCGTTGAGCTGGGCGATTTAACCCGGCTTGAAATGTTTCGGGACAAAGTGAACAGCCAGAGATACGAACAGCTTCGCGACCAGTGTGTGGATGAAATGATGCAGTTTGTGAACAGGATAGCTGGCAATCAGGCCTTTCCGCGCAAAGTCCTTTTTTTCTCTTCTTCACTGCCAAAAGAGGCCATTCAGAGCAAGAAACTAATGGGGCCTGTGGTCCTGCTTGACCACCCAAACAGGAGGGCTGGCGTGCTTTTATCGGCAACCACACGCCAGCCGGGCTTACTGGCTAATATTGACATAGCCCCGTCCGTGCTGGAATGGCTGCACGTGGCAATTCCGGCTGAAATGAAAGGGCAGCCCATTCGTCAATCTGTGTCAGTTAGCCACCATAGCTTCTGGATGGAATCAGAGCGAACAGACAGGGTTTACGCAAACCGATCCAATGTGTTATATCCGTACACAGCATTAGTCCTGCTCGTTATATTGGCCGCTGCCTTTTATTTGCTTGCGGTCAATAACAGAAGGCTCAGCAGTCTCTGTTCTAGGCTAAAGCCCTTTTTGTTGCTGTGCATGCCCGCTCTATTGCTGGTACCTTTTGTATTTCTCCTTCTGCCGCTGGTTTTTATACCATCCGGTTCATTTGTTACCCTCCTGTTAGTGGCCGGAGTCTCCATGCTGATGGCTTACCTGCTGAGGAAGGCTGATTTTACTGTTTGCTTCTTCTGGATTGGCCTATTAAATTGGGTTCCGCTGCTTATCGATGGGGTGGGGGAAGGGACGTTAATTAAGCGATCCTACCTTGGTTTTGACCCGGTGATTGGCGCCAGGTATTACGGCATCGGAAATGAGTACATGGGGGTGCTCGTCGGAGCTACTCTATTGAGTGTATCGCTGGCAGCAGAATTTCACCGTTTACGGAATAAGCGGGAGCAAAAGGGGGCTTTGTTTCGGGCGGTGGCGGCAGGTGTATTTTTAATCCAAATATTGTATATGGCCTGGCCAGAAGGCGGTGCAAAGGCAGGCGGCATCATTGTCCTTCTCATTTCCTACACGTACGTTATGTTGCGCTATGCAGGGAATGCGCCAGCCAGCGCGAACGTTAAGCGGAAACTCATTGTTGCGGGCGGGATCGTTGTCCTTTCGGTTCTATTGTTTATGGTGAATGATATCGTCTCCGCTGAGCGGCAGTCCCATGTCGGGCGGGCTGTTCACGAACTTACAGGAGGAAATTGGGCAGAAATTGGCAGGATAGTGAAGCGTAAAATACACATGAACCTCAGGCTCACCCTGCATTCTCCTTGGAGCAAAGTTTTTCTTGTAGCTATTGGCGTCATTCTGTGGCTGCTGGTTAAGCAGGCCAGCAGCATTAGGAGGATAGCAGAGACGAAGCCGGATTTAACGAACGGGGTGAGGGGCATTGGACTTGGCGCTTTAACGGCTGTATTCACAAATGATTCGGGGATCATTGCTGCCGCGCTTGCGATCATGTACGCGGTCATTCCGTTACTGTACTTTTTAGTAGCGGGGCATGGCGACAAAAGAATAAGCACGCCATTAACGACACCATAGCTGTTTAATAGTTAGGGGTCGATACCTGGTGCTTTATTCCTGAAGTTCCGTCCATTCCTCGAACCGTTCATCAAGTGAGGCTCTGGTTTCCTCAAGCTGCTGATTAAGCAGTAGGGCCTGTTCATGGTCCTGAAATACTTCCGGCTTGCACAGCTCCGCTTCTATTTCTTCGATACGAGTTTCCATTTGTTCGATCTGCTTCTCAAGTTCCTCAATGCGGCGTTTCTGCTGCCTTTCAAGCTTCTTCTGTTCTTTACCATGCTGAAACTTCTCTTTATTCGTTACTTTATCGGAATCCCCAGCAGGTGCGCCAGCATTCTCAACAACGGAACTGGAGGATTCACTTTCTTCTAGCTCTTGTTTTTTCTCCAGATAATAATCGTAATTGCCAAGGTAGGATACAACGCCGGATGGCGTCATCTCCAGCACGCGGGTCGATATTTTGTTGAGGAAATAACGGTCATGGGATACAAATAGAATGGTGCCTGGGTAATCCTCAAGCGCTTCCTCAAGAATTTCTTTGCTGAACAAATCGAGATGGTTGGTAGGCTCATCCAGAATGAGCAGGTTTGCTTTCTGGAGCATCAGCTTGGCAAGGGATACGCGCGCGCGTTCGCCACCGCTCAATTCCCCGACTTTCTTCAGCACGTCATCGCCGCTGAACAGAAAATTACCCAGAACGGTGCGTACGTCCTTTTCCGGCATCGTTGGATAGTCATCCCATAATTCATGTAAAACTTGTTTGCCGCGGCTTAAATTGTCCTGTTCCTGGTCATAGAAGCCTGGCGTTACACTGCTTCCAAATTGGATCGCTCCTGACAGTGGTGGGATCTGCCCTACAATCGTTTTTAGCAGCGTTGACTTTCCAAGTCCGTTTGGCCCGAGCAATGCCACCCGTTCACCGCGGGCAATTTGAAACGATAAACCCTGTGCAAGCACCTTATTCTCATAACCGACGGCCACATCCTGAAGAGTGATGACCTGATTGCCGCTCACCTTATCGATGTCAAACTGAAAAGATGCTTTTTTTAAGCCGCTGGGCGGCTTATCCATCACATCCATTTTGTCCAGCATTTTTCTCCGGCTTTGCGCCCTCTTGGTTGTGGAGGCACGGACAATATTGCGCTGGATGAATTCTTCGATTCGTGAAATTTCGCTTTGCTGTTTCTCGAACTGCCGAATCTGTTGTTCCAGCCGCTCGCCTTTAAGCAGAAGATAATTGGAATAGTTCCCGGTATAACGGGTAACATGGGTGCGCTCTAACTCATAAATCACATTGACAAGTGCGTCGAGGAAGAAACGGTCGTGTGAGACAACGAGCACCGCACCGGGATAGCCCTGCAGATACTTTTCCAGCCAGCCTAGTGTTTCAATGTCGAGATAGTTGGTCGGCTCATCCAGTACAAGAACATTCGGTTCCATCAGCAGTAGCTTAGCCAGCGCTAGCCTGGTTTTCTGGCCGCCGCTTAACTGGTTGATTGGCGTGTCATAATCCGCAGGGTAGAAACGCATCCCGTGGAGAATCGACCGTGTTGTCGCTTCATACTGATAACCGCCTTTATTTTTGAAATCCTCCATGAGGTGTGAGTACGTGTTCATTAATTTCTCATGCAGGGCTTCATTGGCTATCACAGCTGGATCTGCAATGCGTTTCTCCAGATCTCTGAGCTCATTTTCCCGCGCTTTAAAATGCTCAAATACGGTGATAAGTTCCTGCCAGATCGTCCGATCCGAAACAAGCCCGCTGTCCTGCGCGAGGTAGCCAAGTGTGACGTCCTTCGCTTTTACGATTTCTCCTGTATCCGCCAGCATCTGGCCTGTAATGATCTTTAGCAATGTGGATTTGCCGGCTCCATTCACGCCGACTAAGCCTACTCTTTCACCTGTTTGAAGTACTAGATTTATATTTGACAGCACCGGGTTAGCGCTGAATGATTTTCCTATGTTTAATGCCTGTAATAAAATCATTTTAGGTTTCACCTCGTCATATAGTCCAATTTCAGTGTATCCTATATAGTGAAAATAAGAAACCAACCCAATCGGAGACGGATAATCCATGGATACAAAACAGCAGATTCGAACCAGAATAATAGAAGAACGGGAAGCGCTCACAGCAGATGAACGAGCAAGTCGTTCAGAGGCCATCGTTGACACGCTGCTTAGCCTCAAACAGGTTACGTGCGCCGGCAGCGTATTTGTTTTTCTCCCTTTTAATGGTGAAGTCGATATTGACCGGTTCATTAGCACATGTGCGGAAGCTGGAAAAAAAATATACGTCCCCAAGACATACATAAATGAAAAACGAATGCGCCTGTTTCGTTTTACCGGATGGGATCGGCTTATACCGGGCCCCTACGGCATCAGGGAACCGGATCCGGCCCATGCTGAGATGTGGCAGGGTGAGCCTATCGATGTTATGATTGTACCTGGTGTCGCTTTTACGCGAAACGGGGAACGGTTGGGGTATGGCGGAGGTTTCTACGACAGGTTTTTGGAGGGACTAAAGGACTTGCCTGATCGCATCGCTCCCTGCTTTGAAATGCAAATAGTCGGTAGGCTTCCGGTTGAAACGCATGATATAGTGGTTAACCACCTTGTCACGGAAAAAACGGTGTATAATTGTTCAAAATTTCGACACGGCATTTAGGCAGGAAGGACAGACAGATGCCCAGCATTATTGTACAATATAGATTACTATCTATTGAATACAGAGTTGAGCGGAGGGTTTAATAAATGTGGAAAATTGGGGTTATTACTTCCAGCGATTCCGTTTATAAAGGACAGAGAAAGAACGACTGCTTCCCAATATTGGAAACGCTTCTAAAAAACAATCTCAATGCGGAAGTCAGCGACCATCGGCTATGTCCGGATAATATAGAGTTTCTAAAGGAAAACATGATTGAAATGGTGGATCGCCAGAGGGTAGACCTCTTAATTACAATTGGCGGTACAGGATTAAGTCCAGAGGATGTCACACCGGAGGCAACAGCTCTAGTTGTTGATCGTCATGTACCGGGCCTGGCTGAGGAGATGCGCCGCTGTGCCATGCAGAATTCACGCCGCGCGCTTCTAACACGCGCAATTGTTGGAACACGCAGCAATGCGCTTGTCATTAATCTCCCTGGGAGCCTTCCCGCAGTGGAAGAATGCTTCCTTGCTATAGTTGACCAGATTCCAACCGCTCTTAACATCATTCAGGGAAAAAACGAAAATATTAATATTTAACGTTTTTTGACGAAAAGAGGTTGTGCCATCGATGAGCGAGCAGGGACCAGAATTACGGGTGGTTGAACATTTATCGGAACTGCGCAGGCGTATTATATGGGTTCTTGCAGTTTTTGTGGCAGCCCTTGTCGCCGGTTTTATTGTCGCAGGCCCTGTGATCCAATATTTTAAACGGGCCCCCATTGCGGCCGGATTCACCTGGAACGTTTTTGGGCTTGGCGACGGACTTCGCGTATACATGCAATTTGCTTTTGTGATTGCGATCGTGATTACGTCCCCGTTTATGATGTATCATATCTGGCGGTTTGTCTCACCGGGCCTTCGCCCGGAGGAAAGGAAAGCTGCAGGAGCTTTCATCATCCCGGCGTTCCTGCTATTCATAGCTGGGCTCCTCATGGGTTATTATGTGCTGTTTCCTATGATCGTCGGCTTTATGAAGAAATTCGCAGTCGATCTTGGTGCCAATACGACATATGGCATTGCTCAGTATTTTAGTTTTATGTTTAACATCATTCTCCCGTTTGCGCTGTTGTTTGAGCTTCCTATTGTAGTTATGTTTCTGACGAGGCTGAGGATCCTCAATCCTATCCGCCTGCGAAAAGTTCGCGGATACGCCTATATTGTGCTTATTATTGTGGCGTCGATGATTTCACCACCGGATCTGATCAGCCATCTCAGTGTATTCATCCCGCTTATCATCCTTTACGAACTAAGCGTCATGCTGTCACGGGTTGTCTATGATAAACAGTTAAAGGAAGATCTGGAGTTGGACAAGGAATTGGATGCTGTAGATGATGGGCGTAAAATGCCCGGCTCCAGCAATGAAGAATAGCAGATTGGAAATTGTGATTAAGAGTGCTCCGCATAAGCGGTGCACTTTTTTTAGTGGATTGGAAAGTATGCGTATCCTTACACATAAGCGCACCTAAGGCTGTCGACCTTCGCCTGCGGCTTGGCTACCTTAAGTTTTCCAATGATCATAATTTAAATATTTACATTTTTTTAACTTTTCCTGGGATTTAAAAATGAAATAAGGAGGTAGAGATGAGAGGGGATAAATATAAAGTTTATTTCCAAAATTACTATTATAAGATCAATAATCTTAGGAGGTAATGGAAATGGGAAAAGCTATTGTGGGAACTTTTAACTCTGAGCCCGAAGCTATTGAGGCCATTGATGGTTTGAAGAGTCAGGGGTATGATACAACAGATATCCTGGTAATGTCAAAAAACAGAAGAAACCTCCCAATGGTGGCAGCTAAAACAGGAGCAAAGGTTGAAGCCGGCATGCCTGCAAGTACCGTAACCGACGTTATGATGGACAGCTTTCTGACCATTATGACAGGAGGGATAATGGGCAGCCATTCCGTTAGCCTCACAAACAAACTCGTCAATATGGGAGTGCCGGAATTTACGGCGAAACAGTGTGAATCTGAAATCGATCAAGGAAAAATTCTTGTAATGCTTGATACGGATCATGGCGGTACAAGCCCAGTATACAGCAGCATTTCTGGGGCACGGTTCGGGGCCGAAGAGCAGAGAGCGCTTCGCCTCCATGAGGAACGCATCGATATCACGAAAGAGCGCGTGATGGTCGGTGAACTCCAAGTGCGAAAAGAAGTGAAGGAGGAAAAAAGAACCGTTCATGTTCCGGTGACCCGTGAAGAGGTGTATGTGGAGCGGCATCCTGTGTTCAATGATAATTTCGATGGAAGCCCGATTACGTCGGAGAGCGAAATCATACGTGTTCCAATTATTGAGGAACGGATTGAGGTCTCGAAAAAGCCTGTAGTGGTTGAGGAAGTGATTATTGGAAAACGCATCGTTGAGGAAACAAAGCAGGTAGAGGACATCGTGAGGAAGGAAGAAGCTCGAATTGAACGTTCCAACGCGCCTGTTGTTGTGGAAGAGATAAGCAACAACACGTTCCGAACAGATTCAATGCCACATGTTCATCTTGAGCACTCTGGCCTTCCTGCTGTTGAAAAAGATAAAAGTATTGCCGTTTCACCAATGAACAAGAAACAGGAAACCCAGATCACCAATTCGATGTCTCCTGCTGTTGAGAAGGATAAAAGCATCGCTGTTTCACCAATGAACAAGAAACAGGAAACCCAGACCGAGCATTCGATGTCTCCTGCTGTTGAAAAGGATAAAAGTATCGGCGTTTCAGCAGTTAATAAAAACCAGGAAAATCACGCCAAGCTTTCTGAATCGGGTACTGGAGAAGAAGATAGAAATGCAGCTTCAGCCAACAAGAAGAAGAAATAACTGTCGGGTATAGCCTTGTGTAACACACAACAAAATACACAACGGTTTTAATCACATGGGACATGCTGCCAAAGTTTACTGGCGGCCTTTTTTTTCTAGATCTTGATAAAACGTTTGAGGAGGAAAACAAATTGGCATTGGATCCGCAAGCAAAAGCTTTTCTCGATCAATTGGCTACTTTAAACGGACCTCGCTTGTCTCAATTGTCGCCTGAAAAACTTCCCTTTCCGATTTAAATGAGGCGCTCATTAAATGGGACAAATAGAAATTTCTATATGGATGCCGCGCTTCATAACAAAGTGTTTGCCGTGTATAGAACATGCATGGGAGGGGTCATAATGGAAAAGGAAATTTTTTTGCAGCCTAGGGCTTGCAAAATGGAAACAAAGTGGATATTATAATAATTGTGTTAGCACTCGAATCGAATGAGTGCTAACAAACAATCAAACATGTTACAGGGAGGTTGTTTTCAGTGTTAAAGCCACTAGGTGATCGTGTAATTATTGAACCTATCGCAAAGGAAGAAACAACTGCAAGCGGTATCGTTTTACCGGATACGGCTAAGGAAAAGCCACAGGAAGGTAAAATTGTTGCAGTTGGCAGCGGCCGTGTTAATGACAACGGCGAGCGCATTGCTCTTGAAGTTAAAGAAGGCAGCAAAGTTATTTACTCTAAATATGCTGGAACTGAAATTAAATACAATGAAAAAGAACTTCTCATTATGCGCGAAAGCGATATTCTCGCGATTATTGACTAATCCACTGAGAACTACATTTAATAGATGAACGTCCAAGAGTAAAAAACCTACATAATTAGGAGGGCGAAATTCAAGATGGCAAAAGATATTCGTTTTAGCGAAGACGCTCGCCGCGCAATGCTTCGCGGTGTGGATGTGCTTGCAGATGCAGTTAAAGTAACACTCGGGCCTAAAGGCCGGAACGTGGTTCTAGAGAAAAAATTCGGATCTCCGCTTATTACTAACGACGGTGTAACCATCGCCAAAGAAATCGAGCTGGAAGATGCATTTGAAAATATGGGTGCACAGCTTGTTAAAGAAGTTGCAACCAAAACAAACGATGTTGCTGGTGACGGTACAACAACTGCAACTGTTCTTGCACAGGCTATGATCCGTGAAGGCTTGAAAAACGTAACAGCTGGCGCTAACCCGATGGTAATGCGCAAAGGTATTGAAAAAGCTATTCGCAGAGCAGTTGAAGAAATCCAAGCAATTTCTAAGCCAATCGAAGGTAAGGAATCTATCGCTCAAGTTGCTGCCATCTCTGCTTCTGATGAAGAAATCGGTAAGCTAATTGCAGAAGCTATGGAAAAAGTAGGCAAAGACGGCGTTATCACCGTTGAAGAATCTAAAGGATTCACGACTGAACTTGATGTAGTAGAAGGTATGCAGTTCGACCGCGGTTATGCATCTCCTTACATGATTACAGATACAGACAAAATGGAAGCTGTTCTCGACAGTCCTTACATTCTAATTACTGACAAGAAAATCAGCAGCATCCAAGAGATGCTTCCTGTTCTTGAAAAAGTGGTACAACAGGGTAAAGCTCTTCTTATCATTGCTGAAGATGTGGAAGGCGAAGCACTTGCTACTCTCGTTGTCAACAAACTTCGCGGCACGTTCAATGCTGTAGCTGTAAAAGCTCCTGGATTCGGCGACCGTCGCAAAGCAATGCTGGAAGACATTGCAGCTTTAACTGGCGGCCAGGTAATTACCGAAGATCTTGGACTTGATCTGAAATCCGCTACACTGCAAATGCTCGGCCAGGCTGGCAAAGTTGTTGTAACGAAAGAGAACACAACAATTGTTGAGGGTGCTGGAGAACGTGCAAACATCGAAGCTCGCATCAATCAAATTCGCGCTAACATCGAAACAACTACTTCTGATTTCGATAAAGAAAAACTGCAGGAGCGCCTTGCTAAATTAGCCGGCGGTGTAGCCGTTGTTAAAGTAGGGGCTGCTACTGAAACAGAATTAAAAGAGAAAAAACTTCGCATTGAAGATGCTCTTAACGCGACTCGCGCAGCAGTTGAAGAAGGGATCGTTGCCGGCGGTGGTACTGCCCTCGTATCCGTATACAACACAGTTGCAAGCCTTGAAGTTGAAGGCGATGAAGCAACAGGCGTACGCCTTGTGCTCCGTGCCCTCGAAGAGCCGGTTCGCCAGATCGCAACGAATGCTGGCCTTGAAGGTTCCGTTATTGTTGAGCGCCTTAAGAAAGAAGAAATCGGCATCGGTTTCAACGCTGCTACTGCGCAGTGGGTGAACATGATCGAAGCTGGTATCGTTGACCCTGCTAAAGTAACCCGTTCAGCTCTGCAAAATGCAGCTTCTGTAGCGGCTATGTTCCTCACCACTGAAGCAGTTGTAGCTGATAAGCCGGAAAAAGAAGGCGCTGGCGCCGGGATGCCTGACATGGGCGGAATGGGCGGCATGGGCATGATGTAATCCCTCTGGGGATGGCATCAACCCTTTCATCAAAAGGACTTCCTGCAAAAGCGGGGGGTCCTTTTTTCGTCTCGACAACGGTTAGGGTTGTAGAAGCTTAATTCTTCTGGTAAACTATTTTCGTCACAATTCAACAAATTGGTACTCAATCTACTCGTATAATGTCAGGAATATGGCCTGGAAGTTTCTACCGAACAACCGTAAATTGTTCGACTACGGGATCAGAACCTGCCTAAGTCTATCACGCCGGTATTCTGTCCCTGTTTCAGGGAGACAGTATGCCGGCTTTTGGTTTTTATGGGTGATAATTGTTAACAATAGAGGTAGAGAATCACACTTTGGAGGGGAATTACGAAATGGACAAGCCGAACGACCTGATCGTGGTACTGGATTTTGGCGGCCAGTACAATCAACTTATCGCACGCCGCGTGCGTGATCTCGGGGTATTTAGTGAACTGGTGCCCTATAATATAACGGTAGAAAAACTTCGGGAACTTAATCCCAAAGGCATCATCTTTTCAGGTGGTCCGGCAAGTGTATATGAAGAAAATGCACCTCATTCGGACACGCGTATTTACGATATGGGGGTGCCGATCCTCGGTATATGCTATGGGATGCAGTTGATGTCCCATCATCTTAAGGGTAAGGTTGAAAGGGCGAACATTCGTGAATACGGAAAGTCCACTATCAACATCCACAATAAGACGCCTTTCTTTACAGGCATGGATGATATAGAAACGGTGTTAATGAGCCACACCGACAAGGTTATTGAAGTGCCGGAAGGGTTCAAGATTGATGCAAGCAATGAGTCATGCCCGGTAGCGGCTATCAGCCACCCTGGAAAGAATTTTTACGGCGTGCAGTTCCATCCAGAAGTGCGCCATTCCGTTCGCGGCAATGAGATGCTAAAGAATTTTCTGTTTGATGTCTGCGGATGCGAAAAAACCTGGTCGATGGAAAACTACATTGAAATGATGGTCAGCGAGATTCGAGAGAACGTTGGCGATAAAAAAGTGCTGTGTGCACTAAGCGGCGGTGTGGATTCATCTGTTGTAGCTGTGCTGATTCATAAAGCGATTGGGGATCAGTTAACCTGCATGTTTGTCGACCATGGACTTCTGCGCAAAGGCGAAGCGGAAAGTGTCATGGAAACATTCTCCCAGGGCTTCCACATGAACGTAATAAAAATCGCTGCAGCCGAACGTTTTCTAACCAAATTAAAAGGTGTGGCTGATCCGGAGAAAAAAAGAAAAATCATCGGCAATGAATTTATTTACATTTTTGAGGAAGAGGCAGGAAAATTAAAGGATATGGATTTTCTGGCTCAGGGAACGTTGTATACTGACATCGTGGAGAGCGGTACGGCGACTGCACAGACGATTAAGTCTCATCATAATGTTGGCGGACTGCCGGAAGACATGAAGCTGAAACTGATTGAACCGTTAAATAAATTGTTCAAAGATGAAGTGCGTAAAGTGGGGGAAGAGCTCGGGCTTCCGCATGACATCGTTTGGCGCCAGCCATTCCCGGGTCCGGGCTTAGGCATCCGGGTGCTGGGCGAAGTCACAGAAGAAAAGCTGGAGATTGTCCGGGAATCCGATTATATTCTGCGGGACGAGGTAAAAAAGAATGGACTGGAAAAGGAGATCTGGCAGTACTTCACCGTTTTGCCTGATATCCGCAGTGTGGGTGTGATGGGGGACTACCGGACGTATGACTACACGATTGGGATTCGTGCGGTAACCTCCATTGACGGCATGACAGCCGATTGGGCCCGTATTCCGTACGAAGTACTTGAGAAAATATCGGTGCGCATTGTAAATGAAGTGCCCCATGTTAACCGGGTCGTGTATGACATTACGTCTAAGCCGCCCGCAACCATTGAGTGGGAGTAAAAGCTGAATAATAACCGAACGAATAAGTTTGATATAAACATATTGTTCGGATTTGTTATTGACATAGGATGAAAGGCTTGATAAACTGTTACCTGTGTTACAGAGAAGTGATAGTGATTAAAGTCTTATCATCCTTTGTTTTTACACGGTTATCTATAGAAAGTCATGGCCTTATCAGATTGTGGTCAAACGATTGAAGCAAGGAAGAAGCCGAACGTTTGACCAATGGCTAACAAATAGTTACTTGGAAAGAAAGGGAGACACAATGGATAAGTTCTTTCAGCTGCGTGAGAACAAAACGAATGTAAGAACAGAAATACTGGCAGGTATCACGACATTTATTGCGATGGCGTATATCCTGATCGTTAACCCTATTACCCTGACAGCAGGCGGGGCGACTGGCATGGATTTCAATGCTGTATTTGTAGCAACCGCGGTTGGTGCAGGATTGGTTACGCTATTAATGGGTCTTCTGGTGAATTATCCGCTGGCTTTAGCGCCCGGAATGGGCTTGAACGCGTATTTTGCTGCTGTAGTTTTAGGTTCCGGCGGGCATATCACCTGGCAAGTCGGACTGGCAGCTGTCTTTATTTCAGGCATTATTTTTATCATTTTAACCTTAACGAAAATTCGCCAGATTTTGCTTGATGCTGTTCCTGAATCCATCCGAAATTCCATCACAGTGGGCATTGGCCTTTTTATCACCATTATCGGATTTAAAACAAGTGGCATAATCGGTGTCTTTTATATAGGAAAGGATGCGGCAAAACCGCTGTCCCTCATTAACAGCAATGACTGGCTTCTCCAACTCGGGAATTTTGCACAGGATAAGGCAATTCTACTAACTTTAATTGGTCTTTTAATTACCGGCGTGCTTATGGTAACTCGTGTGCAAGCCGCCATTTTAATCGGTATTATTGTAACGACAATAATTGGAATACCAATGGGAGTTACCGATCTGGCTTCATTGAGCAAGGCCCACTGGATTCCAAGCTTCAGCCACCTGGCTATCGGCCAGCTCGATTTTAAGGGTGCATTCAGCACTGGACTGTTGACGCTTATCTTTACCTTCACGTTTGTTGAGTTGTTTGATACCTTTGGGACGCTTACAGGTACAGCCGCAAAAGCAGGTCTTCTGGACAAACCCGACTCCCGCAAAAAAATTGGCCAGGCTATGCTCGTCGATGCTGGCGGTGTGAGTCTGGGTGCATTGCTTGGTACAAGTACCATTACCGCTTTTGTTGAGAGCGCAGCCGGCGTTGCGCAGGGTGGACGGACCGGTCTTACATCAGTAACCACCGGAATCCTGTTTATCTTAGCCCTTTTCCTGGCACCGCTGGCCCTGATCGTTCCGGCACAGGCTACTGCGCCAGCTCTTATTATCGTCGGTGTGTTGATGATGGGTGCGGTTCGTCATATTGATTGGGATAACATGGTACACGCTATTCCCGCATTCCTAACTATTATCATGATGCCGCTCACTTATTCGATTGCAAATGGAATCTCCTTTGGCATTATCTTCTATGTGGTGCTGGCCACAGCTAGCAATTTTGCAGGCGGCAAAAATAAAGTTCACTGGATGATGTGGGTATTAACCGTGCTTATCCTAATACGATTCATTTATACGGATTTAAACGTGTAGTTCCATAGTAAGGGCCCGTTCTAAGAGAGCGGGCTTTTTTGCTGTGTATCTATTACACGAGCTGGCCCTAAATATTAACAAACTCTGACAAAGGCAAAATTTGCACACCCCTTTTTCTGACAAATAATGTACTTATTATTCAATTCATTTTATAATTAGCCATAATGTAATAGAACGAAGCCAAAACTGAGGGATAGCTATGAGAAAAAAGTTGTGTAATTGGCTTGCTGCGAGTCTCGCTGTACCTTTATTTTTCAGTTTTATGTTTGCGCTTTCAGCTAACTTATTAACCGTTAAATTATTGATAAACGTTTTTATCCAGCCTTATGTATCTTTTCTCTTTCTGCTGTTGATTAGTGGTTTCAGCCTCCTGTTTTTTCGCCGGTTTAATAGAATGCTGGATGTAATCATAGCAGATGTGGACATGGATCAAGGGAAAAAAAGCACTGCGCTGGTTTTCCCGCGGCTTTATTGTTTGGAGTGCGTCATTCTTTATCGTTATTTCTGTGCTTCTATCCTACCAGCTCTTCAGGACGTCTGAGCTGGCCCTATTCTCCTTTTTTACCTGTATTGGTGTTGTCATGACAACGTATTCACCCTTCTATTTTGGAATTCTTGTTCAGGTCTATAAGTATTCGTACCGGCATGGTTCAGCGGTGTATATGAATCTGGCAGCGTGGTCGCGCAGCGCAGCTATCTCGATCACTATCGCCCTTTCAGGCATTTTTGTCACGACCACACTGTTTGTGTATATCATCGCTAAAACAATAGGGAATGCGATTACGCTTACCGATGTACTAAACCGGGCGGTCACTGTCAGTTTCATTATCGGCGTCCCGGTTATTCTATTAATTATGACGATCCGCCGCTTCTATTTTCAACAGCTCAAGCAGAAGCAAATCCAGCTTCGGTCTCTGCAGGAGGTGTCAGAAAAGCTGTATAAGAATCTCGACTTGGAAGATGACTTCTTAAAGGATGTCGTCGTAACCGTTAGAGACGTCATTGGGGCCAAATATGCGGCTCTGGCCCTTTTTACGGAAGAAAGGAAAATAGCTCGTTTTATTTACGCAGGCTGGGATGGCATGCCAGGGATGAGTCTGCCAGAGGGCAGAGGTCTCCTGGGCCACCTTGCAAATGTGAAGCACCCGGTGCGCACTTCTTCTGTTGCCCGGCACCCCAAAGCTGCCGGCGCCCCGGACGGCCACCCGTTGATGGAATCATTTCTTGGGGTGCCAATTCTGTATGAAGGCAACGTAATCGGAAGCTTTTATTTAACGAATAAAGTCGGTGCGGTTCAGTTTACTAAAGAAGATGAAGAGATGGTAGAGTTGTTCAGCCGTTCGCTTGGCATCGCAATAAAAAATAGCCAGTACGTCCAGGAATTGATAGGGGAACATAAGGCCGCTCAGGAAGCCGCAAGACTAAAAAGCCAGATTTTATCCACGACCAGCCATGAACTTCGGACTCCGCTTCATGCGATTATTGGTTACTCCGAAATTTTAATCGATTCATTGAAAGACACGCTAACGAACAAACAGATGGCAAACTTGGAGAGAATAAAGGAAAGCGGTTCCCATTTGCAGGCCCTTATTAACGATATTCTTTCTTTCTCCAAAATGGATTCTGGAAGCATACCGCTGGAGAAGCGGCGTTTTTCGCTTCATTCGGTGATCCAGTTCTGTATCCATAATACGTCCGGCCTGCTCCGCGGCAAGCCCGTTACTTTTACGGTTACTGGTGAGGAACACCTTTTCCTATACAGTGATGAACAGAAAATTAAACAGGTGATGATGAACCTTCTGTCAAACGCGGTTAAGTTTACAGAAGAGGGATGCATAACGATAGATGTTTCCAGTGATAAGGGCTTGTTGCAGATTACAGTACAAGATACGGGAATAGGCATACCTGAGGAGAAAATCGATGAAATCTTTCAACCATTCAAACAGTTGGATGGCTCCCTTTCCCGCAAATACAGTGGAACAGGTCTTGGGCTAGCGATTACGAAGGGGCTTACCGATGTGTTGGGCGGCAGCCTAACGGTTAAAAGTAATCCAGGGAAGGGATCGTGTTTTACGGTTAAAATTCCGGTTGAAATAGAAAGTCCAGTAGAAAAAGGGGACAGAGGCTATGTAATGGCGGTGCATGCCATGGAGGGGGAGTAACTCATATGAGATTAGAGATAACGGCATCCGGGTCATTACTGATGAAACCGGACATTGAGAAGTCTACCATTCTGCTGGTAGACGATGAATTATTCAACCTTGATATCCTAGATCAGCTGCTTTCGGCTCAGCATTATAATACCTATACGGCTTTGAGCGGCAGGGAGGCGCTGAAAATCATTGAAGAGAACGATATCGATCTAGTTCTGTTGGATATTATGATGCCAGATATGAATGGTTATGAAGTACTCAGGAAAATAAAGAGCCGGACAGATAGGTTTATCCCGGTTATTATGGTTACCGCCCTGGATAGCCGGGACGACAGGCTTCTGGCTCTTGAATATGGCAGCGATGATTTCTTAACGAAGCCGATTGATAGAGTCGAGCTTTTTGCAAGAGTTAAAACCTTGCTGCAGACCAGACATTTTTATAAACAGCTTGTTTCAGCGAACCAGCGGCTTGAGGTGGAGGTAAAGAAGAGGACAGCGGAATTGGAGAAAGCTTTTAAGAACTTAAAGAACTTAAACGCAACATTAGCCAGAAGCAGCCGCAAAATTGTACAGCACCTTTCCTCTGCCGCTGAATTTAAAGATCCTGAAACAGCCGCCCACATTCAACGGATCAGCCATTACACAGGTGTGCTTGCCCGGGCTTATGGGTTGCACCCCGCGGAAGTTGATTTGCTAGTGGATGCAAGCCCGATGCATGACATCGGCAAAATAGGTGTACCGGACCATATTCTTTTGAAGCCGGGGAAGCTCACAGCCGAGGAATTTGAAATCATGAAGGAGCATACAACCATCGGATATAAAATTTTATCGGATACGGAATTTCCGCTTCTGCGACTGGCAAGTGAGATTGCGCTGACACATCATGAGAAATACGACGGAACCGGTTATCCTAATGGAATGTCCGGCAGAGATATTCCGTTGAGCGGTAGAATCGTAGCGGTTGTGGATGTGTTCGATGCCCTTACGAGCAGCAGGCCATATAAGGAACCCTTTTCTAATGAAACTGCCTATAGTATCATTCGCAAAGGCAGCGGAACTCACTTTGATCCGAATATGGTCAACTTGTTTTTCGATGTTCTTCCTGAGATTGAGTCTATACAAAAAACATACCAGGATAGAGAAGGATAGCCCGCCAAATAGGTGGGCGTCTTTTTTTTTATGTCAATTATAGGCATTCGTCCAAACAGCGGAGGGGCGCAGGGCATATGGTAAAGCATGAGCATCACTCAAAATTCTTTATTCGCAAAAGGAAACATTAAAAACCAAGAAAGAGGTGTGTTACATGAGCTGTGGCGGCAATGGAATTGGAGAAATCGGGGTCATTCTGGTGTTGTTCATCCTGCTTGTTGTCATTGCTTGCTCCTGTGATTGATAGGTGCACCCGCATCAACTTACCACGGCATGGGCAGGAGCACAGGCGTAACGCCGGGATAGGGCATACAGTGATAGCGTAAGCGATACAACCTCGTAAATAAATGGGTAATCAGCGAAAGGAGAGATTGGCATGAGTTTTTTCGGTGACAGAAGAGAAATTGGGGTAATTTTGGTTCTTTTCATCCTGCTTGTAATCATAGCGTGCTCCTGCGATTGATTCAATAGTCTGTACCACATTTGATAAGAAGGGAGCTGACCAGCATGAGTTTCTTCGGTGAAGGCAGAGAGATCGCGGTAATTCTCGTACTCTTCATCCTGCTCGTAATCATCGCCTGCGCATGTGACTGATAAACGACAATCGGGGTTATCAAATCATCCCGGCTACCTGTAATAGGGGCTGGGATGTTTGTTTTACAGATTAAAGGCGAATGTTAATCAAAATTTTATATATAATGTTCGGAAATGATATTGACAGTTTGCGTGCACCCTTGGTACACTAAAGGTGAAATCAGGGGATATGCAGGCAATTCAATAGTAAGTAGAAAGTGGCTCTAGGGTTCCGCGGCAGCTAAGCCGGCAGGTCCAAGCGAGCCAGGTGCAAATTAGCGCTACACCGTAGGGGGAAAAGCCCAGGCGGTAGGTTTCTCACGCCGCAAGGGGAAATCTACCGTTTGGGCTTTTTTTATGAATAGGACAGCATATGGGTTGCTATTCAAATAAGAGCTTTTTATGAGTGTCATAAAGGAGGACAGGGATCATGGCGAATCCGATTGTAGGCGTCATTATGGGCAGCGTCTCGGACTGGGAGACGATGAAAGAGGCCTGTGCGATTCTTGATGAGTTAGAAATCCCCTATGAAAAACAAGTCGTATCCGCCCACCGAACACCTGATTTAATGTTTAGTTATGCGGAAACGGCAGCCGAACGGGGCATTGAGGTTATTATAGCGGGAGCAGGCGGTGCCGCTCATCTGCCAGGTATGGTAGCCGCAAAAACCATGCTGCCTGTTATTGGCGTGCCGGTTAAATCTTCAACATTGAATGGGCTCGATTCGCTTCTCTCTATTGTACAGATGCCAGGCGGTGTGCCGGTGGCCACCGTCGCAATTGGCAAGGCGGGTGCTGTGAATGCAGGCCTGCTGGCTGCGCAGATACTAGGGATTAAATACCCGGCGGTTCGCGCGAATTTGGAGAACAGACGGGAAGCGGTAAAACAAAAGGTGCTGGAGGCGGACCCGCTCATATGAAAAACAAAAAAAGGATACGGCCAGCCGCATTATGCCGCCGGGTGCTGCAATTGGCATTCTTGGCGGAGGGCAGCTGGGAAGAATGATGGCGCTGGCGGGCAGAACAATGGGGTACCGCTTCATTACGCTGGACCCGACGGAAGATTCGCCAGGTGGACAGGTATCAGACCACCAGATTGTAGCCAATTATGATGATAGAACAGGCGCAGCAGATTTGGCCGCCCACAGCAACGTCATTACGTATGAGTTTGAAAACGTAGATGCAGGTACAGCCGCGATCCTCGAAAAAGAATCTTTTGTACCCCAGGGGAGCGAGCTGCTGCGGATAACGCAGAATCGCATCCGGGAGAAAACAACATTAAATTCGATCGGCATTCCTGTGGCACCTTTTCAGGTGATAAACAGCGTGGAAGAAGCGGAACAGGCCGCGCACGAACTTGGCTTGCCTCTGGTAATGAAAACGGCCACGGGCGGCTACGATGGCAAAGGGCAGAAGGTTATTGACACCCTGCAGGAAGTCCGTAATGCTTTTGAGCAACTTTCTGTCTTTAAAGCCGATTTAATCCTAGAGAAGTTTATCCCGTTTACAAAAGAAATTTCGGTTATTGCGGCCCGAAGCCTGTCCGGTGAGATTCGCACGTTTCCGGCAGCGGAAAATGTCCATCGCCGCAATATTCTTCATCTGTCAATTGTACCTGCCCGCATACCTGATACATTAGAAGCGGATGCAAAGCGGCTTGCGGAAGAAATTGCGGACAAATTAGATGTTATCGGGCTGATTGCTGTGGAGATGTTCGTGACGCAAGAGGGTCACCTATTGGTGAATGAACTGGCGCCCCGACCGCATAACTCGGGACACTACACGATGGACGCCTGTGTGACCTCACAGTTTGAACAGCATATCCGTGCCATTTGCGGATTGCCCCTGGGATCGACACGGCTGCTTACACCTGTGGTAATGGTAAATGTGCTTGGTGAGCACCTCCAACCGCTATTGGAGAGGGTTAACGAACTACCTGATATGGTAAAGCTTCATTTATACGGGAAGAAAGAAAGCAAACCGCAGCGGAAAATGGGCCATCTCAACGTACCGGCCCAGTCGGTTGAAGAAGCGCTGCAAATAATCGACACTTTAGAAATTTGGACGACGACGGAGGTTGGACAATGATTCAACGGTATACACGCCCAGAAATGGCGGCCATTTGGACGGAAGAAAACAAATTTCAAGCCTGGTTAAAAGTTGAGATTTATGCTTGTGAGGCATGGGCAGAACTGGGTGTCATTCCGAAAGAGGATGTTAAGAAACTATGGCAAAATGCCCGATTTGACATCGAACGCATTTACGAAATTGAACAGGAGACGCGCCATGATGTGGTTGCTTTTACGCGCGCGGTTTCCGAGACGATTAAGGGCGATGAGAAGAAATGGGTGCACTACGGTCTGACTTCCACGGATGTTGTCGATACGGCGCTTTCCTATCTGCTCCTGCAGGCGAACGAAATCATTGAAAAAGACCTGGAACGCTTTATCGATATTCTCAAGTCAAAAGCACAGGAGCACAAATATACCGTCATGATGGGCCGCACACACGGCGTTCACGCAGAACCCACTACATTCGGCTTAAAAATGGCGCTCTGGCATGAAGAGATGAAGCGCAACCTTGACCGATTCCGCCACGCGAAGAAAAATATTGCGTTCGGAAAGATCTCCGGCGCAGTTGGCACATACGCCAACATCGATCCGTTTGTTGAGGCGTATGTCTGCGAGAAACTTGGGCTTGAAGCAGCTCCTATCTCCACCCAGACGCTGCAGCGCGACCGCCACGCGGAATATATGGCGACGCTCGCCCTTATCGCAACCTCCCTTGATAAGTTTGCTGTAGAGGTGCGCGGACTGCAGAAGAGTGAGACGCGGGAAGTAGAAGAGGCTTTTGCGAAAGGACAGAAAGGTTCATCTGCGATGCCGCACAAGCGCAACCCAATCGGGAGCGAGAATATTTCCGGGCTTGCCCGCGTGCTGCGGGGACATATGCTCTCCGCGTACGAAAATGTGCCGCTCTGGCACGAACGGGATATCTCCCATTCATCTGTTGAGCGGGTTATTCTGCCGGATGCCACCCAGCTTATTAATTACATGCTGAATCGCTTCGGCAACATCATTAAAAACCTAACCGTATTCCCGGAAAATATGAAGCGGAACATGGATCGGACGTTCGGCCTTATCTACTCACAGCGCGTTCTTCTTAAGCTGATCGATAAAGGATTAAGCCGCGAAGAAGCGTACGATACGGTTCAGCCGCGTGCGATGCAGGCTTGGGAAGAACAGCGTTCGTTCCGCGGCATTATTGAAGCGGATCCGAAGGTTAAGCAGCTTCTCACAGCGGAAGAGATCGCTGAATGCTTTGATTACAGCTGGCATTTAAAGCATGTAGATACCATTTTTGATCGTCTTGGTCTGTAAGTTAATAGGTGAGTTGAAATAAACAAAACAACCGAACGGGGAGGAACACAAGGTGAACAAGCAGGAGATGCTTTATGAAGGAAAGGCGAAACGGATTTACCGCACGTCGGAGCCAGGCGTATATTTGGTGGAATATAAGGATGACGCAACTGCATTTAACGGCCAGAAGAAAGCGCAGATAACAGGTAAAGGGAAGCTTAACAACCGGATCACCTCCATTTTCTTCCGCATGCTGAAGGAAAAGGGTATCCAAAACCACTTTATCCAGGAGTTGTCTGACACTGAACAGCTTGTCCGCCAGGTAGAGATTATTCCGATCGAGGTCGTCGTCCGCAATGTAGCTGCCGGATCACTCGCAAAGCGCCTTGGAATGGAAGAGGGAACGCCTCTTTCCCGTCCGGTTGTTGAATTTTATTTCAAAAACGATGAATTAGGAGACCCGCTGATCAATGATTCACACGTTGACGTGTTGGGCATAGCTTCCGAGTCTGACAGGAAACAGCTGCGGCAGATGGCCCTTGAGGTTAACGAGGTACTGAACGCGTACATGAAGGAGCGCAGCATTCTGCTGATCGATTTTAAACTGGAGTTTGGCCGCACACCTGAGGGCGAGATTCTACTTGCTGATGAAATTTCTCCGGATACGTGTCGGTTCTGGGATGCCACCACTAATGAAAAACTCGATAAAGACCGCTTCCGCCGCGACCTTGGGGGCGTGGAAGATGCTTATAAAGAAATTTTAAAACGCTTAGGAGGAGAAATGCATGTTTAAGGCTGTTGTATATGTCACGCTGAAAGAATCTGTATTAGATCCGCAGGGAAACGCCGTTCAAGGCTCCCTGCATTCCCTGGGCTTTGACGAAGTACGCGATGTTAGAGTTGGCCGTTACATGGAAGTGGAACTGGAGGCCGCCAATAAGGAAGCCGCAGAGGAAAGGCTAACAGAAATGTGTGAGAAGCTGCTTGCCAATACAGTTATCGAAGATTATCACTTTACGGTGACGGAGGGATAAGCCATGAATTGTGCAGTAGTCGTCTTTCCGGGTTCGAATTGTGATATTGACATGTACAAAGCAGTAGAAGACTGCCTGCAGCAGCCGGTTGAATATGTCTGGTATACCAATTCTGATTTTTCGAAGTTTGATTGTATTTTTCTTCCGGGCGGATTTTCTTATGGGGATTATCTTCGTCCAGGCGCGATGGCAAGTCTTGCTCCAGCTATGGATGGCATTAAAAAAGCTGCTAGTGAAGGCAAACTTGTGATGGGAATATGCAACGGTTTTCAGATGCTAACGGAAGCCCGCCTGCTTCCGGGAGCGCTGCGCCGCAATGACCATTTGAAGTTCCGCTGTGAAATCACCAGGCTTCGCGTAGAAAACAGCGGCACCATCTTTACATCTGAATATGAGGAAGATGAAATCATCAATATTCCGATTGCCCACGGCGACGGGAATTATTATTGCGATGAACAGACGTTGTCTGAACTGAGCGCAAATAACCAGATTGTTTTTCGCTATGCAGAAGAAAACCCAAATGGATCTGTTGACAATATTGCCGGAATTATAAATAAAGAGGGCAACGTACTGGGGATGATGCCGCATCCGGAGCGCGCGGTGCACGAATGGCTGGGTTCTGATGATGGCAAGCGGATGTTTGCTTCGATTTTACACAACTGGAGGGAGAAAAACGGTGCAGCACAAAGAGCCTAATGCACAGCAGATAGCTGAGGAGAAAATTTACCGCCAGATGGGACTCACCGATGCAGAGTTTGACAAAGTCATTGAAATACTCGGACGTAAACCGAATTATACGGAAACCGGGTTGTTCAGTGTTATGTGGTCCGAGCATTGCAGCTACAAGAACTCCAAGCCTGTATTGCGCCGTTTTCCAACGAAAGGCCCGCGCGTCCTGCAGGGTCCTGGAGAAGGCGCTGGCATTGTGGACATCGGCGACAATCAAGCGGTTGTATTTAAAGTTGAAAGCCACAACCATCCATCGGCTGTAGAACCGTACCAGGGCGCCGCAACCGGTGTTGGCGGTATTATCCGCGATGTATTTTCAATGGGAGCACGTCCAATTGCCATGCTTAACTCCCTGCGTTTCGGTGAATTAGATAACGCGCGGGTCAAATATTTATTTGAGCATGTAGTAGCAGGAATTGCTGGGTATGGCAACTGTATGGGTATTCCAACCGTTGGCGGTGAAGTCGTATTTGATCCGTGTTATGAGGGCAATCCGCTCGTGAACGCGATGTGTGTAGGCCTTATTGATCACGACAAAATCCAAAAAGGCGTGGCTAAGGGAATCGGAAATCCTGTCATGTATGTAGGCGCTGCAACAGGCCGGGACGGCATTCACGGCGCCACATTTGCTTCTGAAGAGTTAAGCGAAGAGTCGGAGGCCAAACGTCCGGCTGTACAGGTAGGCGATCCATTTATGGAGAAGCTGCTTCTGGAAGCCTGCCTGGAGTTAATTGAGACGGGTGCAGTTGCCGGCATTCAGGATATGGGCGCAGCAGGCCTTACATCTTCCAGTGCAGAGATGGCCAGTAAAGCAGGAAACGGGATTGAACTGAATCTGGATCTCTTGCCGCAGCGGGAAAAAGGCATGACGCCGTATGAAATGATGCTTTCTGAATCGCAGGAGCGGATGCTGGTCGTCGTGGAAAAGGGACGCGAGGCGGAAGTGGAAGCGGTATTTACGAAATGGGGCCTGCATGCCGTGGTGATTGGCCGTGTGACCGATGATGGCAAACTTCGCCTTCTTCATGAAGGTCAAGTGGCCGCTGAAGTTCCAGTAGACAGCCTGGCTGAAGATGCGCCTGTGTATCACAAGCCATCAGCGGAACCTTCCTACTACGGAGAGTTTGCAGAAACCGACACGTTAGCTATTGAAGAGCCTGCAGATTACAAAGAAGCTCTGCTGGGCGTACTTTCTGCACCTACAGTGGCAAGCAAAGAATGGGTATATTCGCAGTATGATTACATGGTTCGGACGAATACGGCTGTTCGGCCTGGTTCGGATGCTGCTGTTATAGCGATTCGGGGCACACGCAAAGCCTTAGCGATGAGCATCGACTGCAACGGGCGTTACGTTTACCTGGATCCGCAGGTTGGCGGAGCGATCGCAGTAGCTGAATCGGCCCGCAATGTCGTCTGCTCAGGCGCGGAGCCGCTCGCGATTACCGATTGCCTCAACTTTGGCAGCCCGGAAAAACCTGAAATCTTCTGGCAGTTTGAGAAAGCTGTGGATGGAATGAGTGAAGCCTGCCTGAAACTGGGCACGCCGGTTATTGGCGGAAACGTGAGCCTTTATAATGAAACAGTCGGCGAGGCGATTTATCCAACGCCTGTCGTCGGGATGGTTGGATTAGTTCATGATACGGACCATATCACCACACAGAATTTCAAGAATGCCGGTGATGTTATTTTCCTGCTGGGTGAAACAAAAGCGGAAATTGGCGGTTCGGAGTATCAGAAATACGTGACGGGCTCGATCAGCGGCCGTCCGCCACAGATTAATCTCGAAATAGAGCACGCTCTTCAGCACACAGTTTTAACCGCCATCCAGAACGGATGGGTGGCTTCAGCCCATGACTTGGCGGAAGGCGGCCTGGCCTCTGCCCTTGTTGAATCGAGTGAACATGGGCTTGGCGCCAAGATTGACTGGACCATTGATCTGCGGCCGGATTTTGCCCTTTTTAGCGAATCGCAGTCCCGTATTCTTGTCAGCGTGAAGCCGGAGCACGCCTCCGGGCTTGCTGCCCTTGCACAGGCCAACGGCATGATGTGCACACAGCTCGGACAGGTCGGCGGAAATGGGACACACATCGCGATCAATGGACAAGAGGTTATTAGCGCACCGGTATCTGATTTCAAAAAGGCGTGGAAGGATGCGATCGCATGTCAGATGGCATGAACAGAGAGCACGACGATTTGTGGGATAAGTTAAATGAAGAATGTGGGGTTTTCGGGGTGTATAACCACCCTGATTCTCCCCAGTTAACCTATTATGGCATCCATGCGCTTCAGCACCGTGGCCAGGAAAGCGCAGGTATTTGCGCTTCAGATGGTGAAAGGTTCACGTATCACAGAGGGATGGGACTCGTGACAGAAGCGTTCAGCAATGATGAGCTTAGCAAGATATTTGGCAGGACTGCGATCGGCCATGTCCGCTATACGACTGCGGGAGACAGCCGAATTGAAAATGCCCAGCCGCTTGTGTTTAAATACAACAACGGCAGCCTCGCGTTAGCACACAATGGTAACCTGGTAAACGCAGAACAGGTCAGGCATCAATTGGAAAGACAGGGATCAATTTTTCAGACGACAAGTGATACGGAAGTAATAGCCCATCTCATTGCACGATCGGGCTATGAAATAGAAGAAGCGGTTAGAGAATCTCTGCGGATGATTAAAGGAGCGTATGCTCTTTTGATTATGACGGAAGATAAACTTATTGCAGCACTTGATCCAAACGGGCTTCGTCCACTTTCGCTTGGAAAACTGGGTGATGGGTATGTGCTCGCGTCGGAAACATGTGCATTTGAAGTAGTAGGGGCTTCCTACCTGCGCGAAGTAGAGCCGGGCGAAATGATTATCATTGACGAGAATGGGATTCGCTCTGAACGTTTCAGCGGCCAGACGCAGCGTTCCATCTGTTCTTTTGAATACATTTATTTCGCGCGCCCTGACAGCGATATCGACGGCATTAACGTACACCAGGCACGTAAAGAGCTTGGCCGTATGCTTCAGAAGGAAGCGCCTATAGAAGCCGATGTGGTAACGGGCGTTCCAGATTCAAGCATTTCTGCGGCCATCGGCTATGCAGAAGCAGCGGGGCTTCCTTATGAACTGGGCCTGGTTAAAAACCGGTATGTTGGGCGGACTTTTATCCAGCCTAATCAGGAAATGAGGGCACGGGGCGTGCGCATGAAACTTAGCGCCGTTCGAAAAGTTGTGGAAGGCAAGCGCGTCGTCATGATTGATGATTCCATTGTGCGCGGCACAACAAGCGGGCGCATTGTCAGCATGCTGCGGGAGGCGGGCGCCAAAGAAGTGCACGTTCGCATTAGCTCTCCGCCGGTAAAAAATCCATGTTTCTACGGAATTGATACGTCCAGCCGGGAAGAATTGATTGCCGCTGATAAAACCGTTGAGGAAATCCGCGAGTTCATCGGCGCAGATTCGCTATACTTTCTATCGCCGGAGGGCATGATAGAAGCGATTGGCCGCCCTGATAATGAGCCCAATCGCGGGCACTGCCTGGCCTGTTTTAACGGATGCTACCCGACTGAAATCTACGAAGACACAAAGAACTGTGTGGCTAAATAGCCTGGGGAGGAAATCTCATGAGCGAAGCTTACAAAAAGGCGGGTGTCGATATTGACGCCGGCAATGAAGCCGTAGAGCGGATGAAGAAGCATGTCAAGCGTACCTTCCGCCCGGAGGTGCTCACAGACTTGGGCGGATTCGGGGCTTTATTTGGGCTGGACAGTAAGAAATATAAGAATCCCGTGCTTGTATCCGGAACAGATGGAGTTGGCACGAAGCTCAAGATTGCCTTTAGCATGGACAAGCACGATACAATCGGGATCGATGCGGTCGCCATGTGTGTGAATGATATTGTTGTGCAAGGTGCGGAACCGCTGTTTTTCCTCGATTACCTTGCGTGCGGCAAGGTTGTGCCAGAGCGCATTGAAGCGATTGTAAAAGGGATCGCAGATGGCTGCGAACAGGCTGGCTGCGCATTAATTGGCGGTGAGACGGCAGAAATGCCGGGAATGTACCAGACGGATGAATATGACATCGCGGGCTTTAGTGTAGGCGCGGCGGATCGGGATCAAATCATTGACGGGAAAACAATTGAGCCGGGAGATGTACTGATCGGGATGGCATCCAGCGGAATCCACAGCAATGGCTTCTCCCTTGTGCGAAAAGTTCTGCTCGAAGATGCCGGGTTGTCGCTGGAAGATGAAGTAGAACAGCTTGAGAGCAGGCTGGGGGATGTGCTACTGACTCCGACTCGCATTTACGTAAAAGCTTGTTTAAAGCTGATGGAACAAGTCAAGGTGAAAGGCTTCGTCCATATTACAGGCGGCGGCTTCTACGACAACATTCCGCGTGTTCTTCCTGCCGATGTTTCGGCCAGAGTAGAGTTTGGGTCATGGCCGGTCCCCCCTGTATTTTCACTTATTCAGGATAAAGGAAGCATTTCTATGGCTGATATGTTTCGCACATTTAATATGGGTATAGGCATGATTGCTGTGGTTAAGAATGAGGATACGGTGGAAGCGATTCGGATTCTTGAAGCAGCGGGCGAGAAAGCATACCTGCTTGGGCGCATTGTGCCAGGGCGTCGCAGCGTTGAGGTAGGCGGGGTGGCCCCATAATGAAAATTGCAGTGTTTGCTTCAGGCAGCGGCTCCAATTTTGCTGAGATCGTGGAGGCGATTCGCAAGCAAACTCTAACAGATGTGGAAGTGGCGCTCCTCGTATGTGACAAGCCCGGCGCCCATGTTACCAATCGAGCCGCCGGCTACGGTATTCCGTTCTTCGCGTTTAACCCGAAAGAATATGCGGATAAGGCCGCCTATGAAGTGGAAATCCTAACGCGGTTAGAGGAGCGTGGCATTGAGCTCGTCGTGCTTGCGGGGTATATGCGCTTGATCGGGGATACGCTGCTACAAGCTTATGGCGGGCGCATTATTAACCTTCATCCCTCCCTGCTTCCAGCTTTCCCGGGAAAAGATGCAATTGGGCAGGCGCTGCGTGCCGGTGTTAAAATAACTGGGATAACGGTTCATTTTGTAGATGAAGGATTGGATAGCGGCCCGATTATTGCTCAGCGCCCAATTCCGGTACAACCTGGCGATACAGACCAGCTGCTTGCAGCCCGGATCCACGAAGAGGAACACAGGCTGCTGCCTGAAGTGATCCAGTCCATTGCAAGCGGCCATGTGCGTCTTGGCGTATAAGAGGGTTCTTACACGTTGCGACATATTTCACGAACAGAGGAGAGCGGAAAAATCATGATTCCAGTGAAACGCGCGCTCATTAGCGTATCAGATAAAACAGGTGTTGTTGAATTCGCACAACAGCTGGATAAGTTAGGGATAGAGATTGTTTCAACAGGCGGCACTTCCAAGCTGCTAAAGGAAGCCGGTGTGAATGTCATAGGCATATCTGAGGTAACCGGTTTTCCGGAGATTATGGACGGGCGTGTAAAAACCCTGCACCCGAACATTCATGGCGGGCTTCTAGCCGTTCGCGATAATGAAAAACATATGCAGCAGCTAGCCGAGCATCAAATCACTCCGATTGAACTCGTAGTGGTGAACCTGTATCCCTTTAAACAAACCATCAGCAAGCCGGGAACTGACTTTGCAGAAGCTATTGAAAACATTGATATCGGTGGGCCGACGATGCTACGCTCCGCGGCTAAGAACCATGCATTTGTAACGGTGGTTGTTGACGCTGCCGATTACGGTACGGTACTTGAGGAAATACAGGCAGGCGGTGTGCGTGATGAGACGCGGCGCAAATTAGCAGCAAAAGTTTTCCGGCATACCGCAGCATATGATGCTTTAATTTCGCAATACTTATCCGAGCACGCGGGCGAAGATATGCCGGAGACTTATACCGTTACATACGAGAAAGTCCAGGATTTACGCTATGGAGAAAATCCGCACCAGGAAGCTGCCTTTTACCGCGCTCCGCTGGCAGTGGAAGGCAACATGGCTACGGCAAAGCAACTTCATGGCAAGGAGCTTTCCTACAACAATATTAATGACGGCAATGCAGCCCTTGGCATTGTAAAAGAATTCAACCAGCCGGCAGTCGTAGCGGTTAAGCATACGAATCCGTGCGGTGTCGGCATTGGCGAAACCATTTATGAAGCGTACCAGAAAGCGTATGAGTCTGATCCGGTCTCGATTTTTGGCGGAATTATTGCAGCCAATCGGACGATTGACAGGGAAACAGCTCTTGCCTTAAAAGAAATTTTCCTTGAGATTATTATGGCCCCTGGATTTACCGATGAAGCGCTTGAAATTCTGCAAGCAAAGAAAAATCTGCGTCTGCTTGAGCTCGGAGATGTTAGTGCGAAACACAGCGCGGACTATAAGCTAACGAGCGTTGAAGGCGGCATGCTGATCCAGTCGGAAGATGTGAAGCAGATTACGGAGCAGGACTTAACCGTTGTAACTGACCGCAAGCCGACGGCAGAGGAAATCGAGCAGCTTCTTTTCTCCTGGAAAATTGTAAAGCATGTGAAATCCAATGCGATTGTTTTGTGCCGGGACAATATGACAATCGGTGTCGGAGCAGGCCAGATGAACCGTGTCGGATCGGCGCGCATTGCGATTGAACAGGCTGGCGACAAAGCGAAGGGAAGTGTGATGGCTTCGGATGCGTTCTTCCCAATGCCTGATACGCTGGAGGAAGCGGTTAAAGCCGGTATTACCGCGATTATCCAGCCTGGCGGCTCCATTCGGGATGAAGATTCCATTAAAGTGGCGAATGAACACGGCATCGCCATGGTGTTTACAGGGGTACGGCATTTTAAACACTGACAAAAAACTCAAGACTCGCGGGTGGCAAAACATCGCTTATTTATGGTAGTGAGAAGGAGGAGAACTGGATGAAGGTGCTCGTAGTTGGAAGCGGCGGGCGCGAACACGCCCTCGTATGGAAGCTTAACCAGAGCCCGCTTGTTAGCGAAGTATACTGTGCGCCAGGCAATGCTGGCATTGCGTCCATCGCGCGGTGTGAAGCTATCGACACAGAAGATTTCGCGGGGCTGGCTGATTTGGTAAATCGCGAAGACATTGGAATGACCGTTATCGGTCCGGAAAATCCTCTTCTTGATGGCATTGTTGATTATTTCGAGGAGCGCGGGCTGCCTGTGTTTGGGCCGCGCAAAAATGCCGCACTCATTGAGGGCAGCAAGACATTTGCCAAGGATTTAATGAAGAAATACGGCATCCCAACAGGTGCATACCAATCTTTTACAGACTATGAAGAAGCGCTCGCCTACATCAAACAGCAAGGGGCACCAATCGTCATCAAGGCTGATGGACTGGCTGCAGGTAAAGGCGTAGTGGTTGCTGCAACGCTTGAAGAAGCAGTGGATGCTATCCGGTATATGCTACAGGACGGCGCATTTGGCCAGGCAGGTTCTCAAGTGGTGGTGGAAGAATTCCTGCAAGGGGAAGAGATGACGATTCTTTCCTTTGTGGATGGCACAACGGTTATCCCTATGGTGCCTTCCCAGGATCACAAGCCGGTCTTCAACGGCGATAAAGGCCCGAACACAGGTGGAATGGGCACGTATTCCCCGGTTCCCCATATTGATGAACAAGTGGTTCAAAAGGCAGTGGAAACGATTGTCAAGCCCACTGCCCGGGCTATGGTGCAAGAAGGGCGGCCTTTTCGGGGTATCTTATATACCGGATTGATGATTACCGAAAAAGGCCCTATGGTTATCGAATACAACGCACGTTTTGGCGACCCGGAAACACAGGTGGTGCTGCCGCGGCTGAAAAGCGACCTGGCTGAAATCTTTCTCGCTGTAATCGAAGGCAACCTTGACAAGCTTCCGACAATAGAGTGGCGGGAGGAAGCGGCCGTTTGCGTCGTCATGGCTTCAGGCGGTTACCCGGGCCCTTACGACAAGGGCCACGTCATTCAAGGTCTGCCGAATAACACGGATACCGTAACGGTTTTTCATGCTGGCACCGCCTCCAAAGATGGTGAGATCGTAACGGCAGGCGGGCGCGTGCTTGGCGTTACGGCAATAGGCAGCGATTTATATGAGGCCCAGGACCGGGCTTATACGGCCATCCGTTCGATTTCTTTTGACGGGGCGCATTATCGCAGCGATATTGGAGATAAGGCGCTGCGTCAGGCAAAAAACAAAAGAGTTTAGCCGATCATGATTTATAGCGGCTGCGTGATTTATCTTTATACTTAGCCCACAGGTATGCGACGATGGCAATCGTAGCCGCAACCGTTAGGATAACATAGAATCTGTCGCTAAAAACTTCCCACAGCAATCGGTTCATACTGCGACCTCCTTTTTACAGGCATACTCGTGTACTCGCGAGCATGCCTGTTTTTAGTTCTGGTATACATAGTATATTTGGCTTCAAAGGATTAAACTTCTTTTCTGCTGGGACCGATAGGTCCCTTTCTCTTTTGATATGGAAAGTTTATGTGCTTCACAGTGTTGCAGTGCCTTGAGCGATTTTTTAAATGGGACCTTCGGTCCCGAATCACCCAAGAAAAACATCGTGAGACGCAGCGGCCGTAAAAACCTTATGAGGGGAAAGGAGAGGGCGGTATGGCCTGCGATGTTTTTCTCATGAACGATTCCGTGCATATCTTGCAATGCGGTACGGCTTTTTACCCGGATTATACGAGTCAATTCGCGTATCGATCTGCAATACGGCAAGCATCGGGCAATATCTCACAATACCTTCGGCCACCTTCATGGCGAATAGGACGGCCCACATAATAGGGGATATGTTCTGTGGTTTCCGTACAATGCGGGCTGTTACCCAGGCCAGGCCAGCTAATCCGATTACAATTCTAATCATGGCATCAATCGTTCCAACGTTTTTTCTCATAAGTGTTCCTCCCTGCATTAAGCTAGATAAGATGACAAAATTTTTTCACAATGTTACGATTAAATAAAAAGGAGAGACTCAGGCATGATACGAAAACCGCTTCGCCCGCTTGGTTCGGAAGGCATCAGAATGTTAATGGATGTATCACGCAGGCTGCAGCCGGCAACAACATGGATTAAAGACGCACGTGTATTAAACGTGTACACTGGGGAGGTTCTAAGGCAGCAGGTTTCTTTATATAACGATCGAATCGCCTATGTCGGCGAAAAGGAACCGCTTATAGACGAGAACACACTTATCATTGAAGCCGAGCCGTATGTTCTTGTTCCCGGATACATCGAACCACACTCCCATCCTTTTCAGTTTTATAATGTCAAAACGCTCGGAGAATATGCATTAACCCGCGGAACAACTTCCATTATGATGGACACGATGGTTTTTCATAATACGCTCAAGTTAGAACATGTATTGAAAATAATGGATTACAGTATGCAGCTACCTGTGAAAAATTTCTGGTGGGCCAAGCTTGATCCCCAATCCAGAAACCCGGAACTGATTAAACGCTACACAGTTGATAATATCCGGGCCATCATGGAGCACCCAAGAACCATTCAGGCGGGCGAGCTGACCGATTGGGTACCATTGCTTGAGGGAGATGATGTGCAGGTTGAAGGGATGCGCCTGGCAAAAGAATACGGTCTGCGGGTAGAGGGGCATCACCCTGGAGCATCGACGGAAACGTTGAATGCGGTTACAGCTGCTGGCGTAACCGCCTGTCATGAAGCCATGACCGGCGAAGAGGTGGTGCGGCGGCTGCGTCTTGGATTGTACGCACACTTGCGCCATTCTTCCATCCGGCCTGATGTTCCAAAGCTAGTCTCTGATTTGCTCAAAGAAGATATTCGCTCATGGGAGCGCATTATGTTCACAACGGATGGTTCAACGCCGCCCTTTCTGGAGCACGGCGTAACGGATTACTTGTTAAAGCTGGCCATGGACGAAGGGCTTGATCCGGCAGTCGCTTACCGACTGGCTACGCTCAATCCGGCTGTCTATTACGGGCTGGATGATGAAATAGGCGGAATCGCCCCCGGTAGAATTGCGGATATTTTGTTTCTCCGCGATCTTAAGGATCCCACACCGGTAAAGGTAATGGTTAACGGTGAAATACATAGTGAAGAAGGAAAGCTAGTGCATCCTTTTCCAGAAGCAGACTGGGAGAGTTGGGGGCTATCATCGATTGACGGCAGTTGGCATGCAGATGCAGGTTGGTTTCAAATTAAGGCAGAAGCAGAAGAAGAAGGGTTTCCGGTCATTCGCATGCTGAATGCGGTTATTACTAAATGTAATAATGAGATACTACCGGTTTCCAACGGTAACATTGACATAAAGGATAAAGAGTTTTACCAGTATGTAGCTGCTATCGACAGGAGCGGCAAGAGGGTGAGCTCCGGGGTTGTCCGTGGGTTTGCCCGCACAATTGGCGCCATTGCCAGCACCTACACAGCTTCAGGAGATATTCTTGTTATTGGTGATCATCCGGAGGAAATGGCGCAAGCAGTAAACCAGGCAATCAAGATAGGCGGCGGGATTGTGATGGTAGAAAACGGCGAGGTTTTGTATGCTCTTTCCCTTCCTCTGGGTGGATTTATGACCGATTATCCGATGAATCAGGTGATTCGGGAATCCAAACAACTCGTCGCCCTGCTTCGTGAGAGGGGGCACAAACATATCGATCCGATTTATTCCCTGCTCTTTATGACCGCATTCCATCTGCCGGCTGTACGGCTGGCTGCAGAGGGAGTGATGGACGTAAAAACAGGTGAAATTATTTTTCCGGCGAAAGAATTAACTCCGCTTTAATGCTTTTATGCATTATCGAAACTAAGCACATATACACGCATAAAATATTGATCAAACTAAGGTTGCCCGGTTACACCATCTCTAAGCGACAAAAAGAGCACTTTTTTCATTCGTCAATCGGATGATCAATGTGCTTTTTTTATACGTATTGATGTGCAAAATTTGCACTAATATGATCAAATGAAACTTTATTAATAAAATTATTTTTTATATTGAAAAAATTGAAAAAATTTTTCATAATAGATTGTAGACAGACAAACATCAAACCAATTTAAGAGGGGGTTAATTTATGAAGTATCGTTCACTCATGATGCTGGCAGCTGTGCTGCTTGTGCTCACAGTAGCGCTCAGCGGCTGCGGCAAGAAGGATGCGGCTACGGCGGGCAACGCCCAATCCGGTTCTTCTGATGGAGGCAACGTGGTCAAAATTGCAACGCAAAGCCCGCTGTCAGGTGACTATGCAGCAATGGGCGATTCCATCAAGATGGGAGCAGAACTCGCTGTTTCTGAACAGAAGGATAAATTCAAGAAAATGGGGCTTGATATTCAATTATTCCCGCAGGATGACCAGGGCGATCCGAAAATTGGGGTATCCAATGCGGAAATGCTTGTATCTGATCCGACCGTTCTTGCTGTGGTCGGCCACTTGAATTCAGGTGTTGCGGCTGCATGTGGCCCGAAATACGAAAACGGCCAGCTTGCGGTCGTGTCGCCGGCTAATACAGCCATTGACTTAACAGAGCAGGGATGGAAGACTTTCCACCGCATCTGCGCACGCGACAGTGTACAGGGGCCAGCAGGTGCAGAATATGCGGCTACAAACCTCAAAGTCAAAACTGTGTTTGTTATTCACGATAAAACCAAATACGGTCAGGGCCTCGCGGATGCTTTCAAAGCAGCTGCCGAGAAAAAAGGCATTCAAGTAGTAGGGTATGAAGGAATTGACGCAAAAGAAAAAGAATTCGGCCCGATCTCTATCGAAGTTATGGCTAAGAAACCAGATGCCGTATACTTTGGCGGCATGTACAGCCAAACCGGTCTTTTAATTAAAAAATTAGCGGAAAAGAACTATACGGGATACACACTTTCCGGTGACGGAACAGACAACCCGGAACTTCTGAAAATCGCGGGCGTGGAGAATGTGAAGAAAACGATTATCACTTCTGTAGCAGGTGACGCAACCAAGACAGAGCCAGGCAAAAAGTTTGCCGCTGATTATAAAAAGAAATTCAACATCGACGCTGCCACTTATTCTTCTTATGGTTACGACGCTGCACAAGTTGTGCTGGCGGCCCTTGAGAAGGCTACGAAAGAAAATGGCGGCAAAAAGCCAACACGCGAACAGCTGAACAAAGCCATCTCTGAAACAAAAGATCTCAAAGGTGTGTTCACAACGGTAACATTTGATTCCAAAGGGGATAACGAAAAGGCCGATGTGTTCATCTACAGCTTTGCTGATGGAACGTATCCAGGCAAATATGTGAAAACGATCTCGGCAAGCGCTATTAAGTAAATGATTAATCAAATAGGGGGAAGGGGCGATTACATGCGGGTCGCCCCTTCTTTTAAAATAGACCAGCTCCTCAGAGAAGAGAGGGAAAGATATGGATTACGGAATGTTTGCCTCCATGCTTCCCCAGGTGTTAGTCGATGGATTAACACTAGGGTTTTTGTATGCGGTTGTGGCGCTCGGCTATACGATGGTTTACGGGATACTTGAATTGATTAACTTTGCCCACGGAGAAATTTTTATGGTGGGAGCTTTTATCGGAACGGAACTTTTACTGCTGCTGCAGTCAGCAGGCATACTTGGTGGAATTAATCCATTTGTGTCGCTGGCGATAGCGCTCATAACGGCTATTATTTTGACCGGTGGACTGGGAGTAAGCATCGAGCGCGTTGCATACCGGCCGCTCCGCAACGCACCCAGGCTGGTTGTTCTTATATCTGCTATTGGTGTCTCTTTTCTGCTGCAGGATTTGGTGCGGTTTACAGAAGGGATGGCCCGAAACGCTTTCTACCTGACAGGCCCTACACTATTTAAGAAAGCATACAAAATATCAAGCACCATCACCATTCAGGAAAAATCCATTATCATTATGGTCCTTACCATCGTCATGATGATAGGCTTATCGCTGTTTGTCAACAAAACCAAATGGGGCATCGCGATGAGGGCTGTGGCGCAGGATCAGCAAACCGCCTCGTTGATGACCATTAATGTGAACCGCGTCATCGCGCTTACGTTCTTTATTGGCTCCGGCCTTGGCGGCGCCACAGGCGTGTTATATGCCCAATATTATGGGACAATCGACCCTTATATCGGGTTTCTGCTGGGATTAAAAGCTTTTACCGCTGCCGTGCTCGGAGGGATAGGCAACCTGAAAGGCGCAATGTTTGGCGGTATTCTGCTTGGCCTGTTTGAATCGCTGAGTGCGGCGTTCATGGGGCCGCTGACACACGGTAATTTCGGGGCCGAATACAAGGACGTGTTTGCATTTGCCATCTTAATAATCGTGCTGCTGTTTAAACCTGAAGGTCTCTTCGGTGAAGCAGTGAAAGAGAAAGTGTAGGTGATGACCATGGGACCCATCAAACAATTGTTTTCACACGCACCTGTCCAGTATGGGGGAATTCTACTCTATATAGCAGTTGCAACCGGCTGGCTCTATTATTCGGATCGGTCTGTAACCCCGTTTCTGATGCTTCTCTTCTCACTTCTGCTTCTTTATTATGCCTCACGGGTACCTGGGAAGGTGAAACTTCTTATTGGGGTTATTGCCATGGTTGTGCTCCTTCCAATGGTCGCTGGTGACAACCGGTACTACATGGAGGTTGCCACGCAGGTCGGGATCTATGTTGCCATGGCTCTTGGCCTCAATATCGTGGTAGGGTTCGCTGGGCTGCTTGACCTCGGATATGTAGCGTTTTTTGCTTCAGGCGCTTATGTGTACGCCATCTTTTCTACCACGCAGGCCAGTCATTTTATACCTGCTTCCCTGATTCACTTTCCGCTTTCAGGCGTCTGGTTCTGGCCCTTCCTCATTGTAGGCCTGTTGATTGCAGCTGTCTTCGGGATTCTGTTAGGACTTCCAGTGCTTAAGGTAAAAGGCGACTATCTGGCGATCGTTACGTTAGGTTTCGGGGAAATCATTCGGATTGTATTCAACAATTTGGATAAACCGATCAATATCACAAACGGACCGCAGGGGATTACCCCAATTACGGCACCTGAACTTTTCGGTGTGAAAATGGATAGCCCATTTTATTTTTACTTTATAGTTCTCGTTGTGATAGCGATCATTGTTATTGTGAATAAAAGACTGGAAAACTCCCGGCTTGGCAGGTCGTGGATTGCCATTCGCGAGGATGAGCTGGCGGCCCAGGCGATGGGAATTCCACTCGTTCGCACGAAGCTGCTTGCATTTGCAACGGGTGCGTCGTTCGCAGGTATCGTGGGGGTAATCTTTGCGGCCAAGCAGACGTTTATTGACCCGACCAGTTTTACGATGATGGAGTCCATCGGTATTCTTGTAATGGTTATTCTGGGGGGCAGCGGCAGCATTCCCGGGGTAATATTGGGAGCCGCTCTCGTGACCGTCCTTCAGGTTCAGGTTCTTAAGGAATTCTCCAACTGGCTAAATGAACTGCGTGTGGCTGGCCTTATTAACATTCCAAACCAGCTGGACCCGTCAAAATTCCAGCGCCTGGTTTTCGGCATCCTGCTGATCCTCTTTGCGCTTTACAGGCCGAATGGACTCATTCCGGCTAAACGGAAAAAGCTTGACATAGATAAAATTTCAAAACAGAGCGGTGCTAGTGAAGCGGTATTGGCCGACAGTAAAGATCCACAGGAGGTGGCAGGCTGATGGCGCTGCTTGAGGTAACGAACATAACCAAGCGTTTCGGAGGTCTGACCGCTATCAAGGACGTGAGCGTAGCGATCGAAGGGCAGACCATAACGGCTGTCATCGGCCCGAACGGGGCTGGAAAGACCACGTTTTTTAATATGATTACCGGCTTTTATACTCCGGATGAAGGCGACATTCTATTAGATGGAAAATCAATCAGAGGCAATAGGCCCGACCAGGTGGCAGCTAAAGGCATTGCACGGACGTTTCAAAATATCCGGCTGTTTAAAGAGATGACAGCCATTGAGAATGTGATGATTGGGATGGATACGAAGCTTCGTTCAGGGCTGTTTGGCATCCTGTTTAATCTTCCCCACGTAAAAAGGGAAGAGGAGAGGGTAAAGGCAGAAGCGTACCGTCTCTTAAAATATGTGGGCATTGAAGACATTGCCAACACGGAGGCAGCAAGTCTCCCTTATGGGGTGCAGCGGCGGCTGGAGATTGCGAGGTCACTTGCCATGAATCCGAAAATCCTGTTGCTGGATGAGCCTGCCGCAGGCATGAATCCCCGCGAAACTGTGGAATTAACGGAATTTATCCGCAGAATGCGCAGCGAACTGAATCTGACCATCGTTTTAATCGAGCACGATATGAAGCTGGTCATGGACTTAAGCGAGCATATTCATGTGCTTGATTACGGGCAAAAAATCGCAGAAGGCTCACCGGAAGAAATCCGCAACAACCAGCGGGTAATTGAGGCGTATTTGGGACCTGGTGAAGCATCGTAGGGGGGGACAAGGAATAATGGCATTGCTGAGGCTGCACAATATCAACACCTATTATGGCGGGATTCATGCTTTAAAGGGCATTTCTCTGGAAATTAACGAAGGTGAAATTGTTACACTTATCGGTTCCAATGGCGCCGGGAAGTCCACAACACTCAAAGCAATTTGCGGGCAGGTAACGGCCAAGGAAGGCATAGTCGAGTTTAACGGACAGCCTATAACGAATACGAAACCGCACCTGACCGCTGCGATGGGGATCGCCCATGTGCCGGAAGGCCGGCGGATTTTTCCAAAACTAACCGTGCGGGAAAATCTTGAAATGGGCGCTTTTAGCATAAAGGATAAAGAGTGGATTAAATCGGAGATGGATCGGTGTTTCAGGTATTTTCCGCGCCTTAAGGAACGGATCGACCAGAAAGGCGGAACCATGAGCGGGGGAGAACAGCAAATGCTGGCCATTGCACGCGGGCTTATGTCACGACCGAAAATTTTGATGCTGGATGAGCCTTCAATGGGGCTGGCTCCCATTCTTGTTCGGCAGATTTTTGATATTATCCAGGAATTGAACAGCGAGGGTATGACCGTTCTTCTCGTTGAGCAGAACGCGAACCAGGCGCTGCATATTGCCCACCGGGGTTATGTCATTCAGACAGGCCAAATCATCCTGGAAGACGATGCAAGCCTGCTGTTGTCCAACGCCCAAATCAAAGAAGCTTATCTTTCATAACAAAAGCCTGCCCTCTTTACCATGAGGGGCAGGCATTTTATTATGCAGGAAACAGCGGTCATGGCCTGGAAGCTGTCCTCAATAGAGCAATCTCCATAAATAAAAAGTGGCATACGATTCCCAGTTTGTCCATCTGGCGGACAACTGTATGATTTCTTCTTTCGTCGGTTTAGTTTTAGTACCCATTACATGCTTAATCGCATTGTGCAAACCGACATCATCAATGGGAAAGGCCGAAGGAATTCTTATGCAGCGCATCAAAACATAATTTGCTGTCCATGGCCCAATGCCGCGAATTTGTAGTAGCATCTTTTCGGCTTTTTTATAATCACCTGCACCCACCAATAGCTCTTTGGATAGCTTGCCTTCAACCATCAACCGTGCAACGCCAATGATATACTCACACTTCTTTACTGTCATTCGTAATGCAACCAGGTCTTCCACCTTCAATGCTGCGATATCGTGCGGGGTGGGGAATAGCCAGTACTGCTGCCCGTCACATTCCACATGGCGGCCGAATGTTTCCACCAGGCGTCTTTTTAACGTGTAGGCAAACGCCAGGTTAATTTGTTGGCCAATAATCCCCCAACAGATCGCCTCAAATAAATCAGGTATGCCCATATTGCGCAACCCATAGAATGAGTCGACGGCTTTGTGCAGCAGCAGATCGGTTTTTGCCAGATGATAAAACGGCAGAAGGTTGGTATCTAAATCGAACCATTCCCAGACATACTGAACGACCGCTGCCCGTACTGATTTACTGGAAGGTGTTGTATCCCCGATGAAGTGAATGGCCATCACATTTTCTTCTTTTGAGCTCAGTTCAATTACAGGCGTTTCGTCTCCAATCGCCAGCGCTTTATAAATCCGCCCATCCTTAATGCGCCATAAGCACTCGTTTGGGGCATTGGATAAGTATTTAATATTTTCGGCAAAGCTAAATTCTGTCGGCAGAAACAACCTTAATTCTTGCCCGTCATCTTCCCAGGATACATCACCAACGCAGATCCCGCAGTTTCTAGTCGCTTTCATCATGATCCTCCATTCATCAACACCGTATGTATTTAGTTTTAACATAAAAACGGACGTATCCAGTTCCGATATCTCAAGCATCTACTGCAAAAGGAGTTTACGATATGCCTAATGGCCTTGCACAGCGAATGGCTGCCCTTGACTGGACTTCACTGCAGCACACCTTACACGAGCAGGGGTATGCGCTGATTCCAACTTTATTGGATGCTGATCAATGCAGTGAAATCATCCAGACGTATGAGGAGGAATCCCTTTTTAGAAATACGGTTGATATGGCCAGATATCGTTTCGGGATCGGCGAGTACAAATATTATCAAGCTCCTCTTCCGGATCTGCTGCAGCAGCTTCGTGAAGGTTTTTATCCCGAACTTGCTGAAACGGCTAATCACTGGCTGGAACAACTTGGGCGGGATGCTGTGTATCCGGCTTCGCTTTCGCAGTTTCTTGACCAGTGCCATCAGCAGGGCCAATTACGCTCGACACCGTTAATTTTAAAGTATGAAACCGGGGGATACAATTGCCTGCATCAGGACTTGTACGGCGAAGTGTTCTTTCCGTTTCAAGTGGTATTCGTCTTAAATCAAAAAGATAGGGATTACACCGGAGGCGAGTTTCTGCTGATGGAACAACGCCCGCGAGCCCAAAGCAGAGGGCATGTGGTTACCATTGATCAAGGCGCTGGGCTTATCTTTCCTACAAATTACCGGCCAGTACCGGGCGCACGCGGTTACTATAAGACAATGCTGCGCCACGGCGTTAGCACGATTACTTCAGGAAGAAGGTACAGTCTCGGTATTATTTTTCACGACGCACAGTGAGCTCTTGGCGAAACACAAGTCATTTCAGCTGCCTCGGCCGGTTTTTTAATTCTACGAACGGACAGAATAGTTACACAAATCTAAGCAACAATACGGTATAATAATTTCCGTGAGTAACAGAAGTATTGAAAATAAACGTAACCAGTAACCAAGTAGCAGGAACTTCCTTGAAGTATTTCTGTCAGGCTGTACGAATCCGTTACGTTAGCGGGGAGAAGAGATGGGTTCTCAAAATATAGCGATGTCTTATTCAAGAACAAATGGAATTGTTCTCGTACTCACAGGAGCTGTGTTATGGGGAATATCAGGGACTGTGGCTCAGTTCTTGTTTCAGCAGCAGGGGTTTAGTCCGGAGTGGCTGGTCGTGGTCCGCTTATTATTATCAGGCATTATTTTATTGGCACTAGCCTATCGAAAACAAAAAGAGCAAAGTATATGGGTCATTTGGAAACAGAAAAAAGAACGAATAAGTCTTGTTCTATTTAGTATCCTCGGAATGCTTGCCGTCCAATATACATATTTTGCGGCCATCAAATATGGAAATGCAGCCACAGCCACCATCCTTCAATATTTAGGACCTGTGCTCATTACGTGTTATGTAGCCGTACGTTTGAAACGATTGCCTAGCGTAAAAGAAATAGCAGCTGTTCTGTTAGCGGTGGTTGGTACATTTTTTCTTGTGACCCATGGAAGTTTCCACAGTCTATCTATTTCCGGATGGGCCTTATTCTGGGGGCTTGCCTCTGCGGTTTCACTTGCTTTCTACACACTGCAGCCCCATAAACTTCTTGCAAAATGGGGTTCAACCCTTGTCGTGGGGTGGGGGATGTTAATAGGAGGCGTCGGTTTTAGCTTTATCCATCCCCCCTGGAAGTTTGAGGGGCATTGGTCCGTTCCTTCAATTTTTGCCGTCCTATTTATCGTAGTATTTGGAACACTTATTGCCTTTTATTGTTATTTAGAAAGTCTAAAATATATCAGTGCTTCTGAAACTAGTTTGTTAGCTTGTGTCGAGCCGTTATCAGCGGCCTTTTTATCTGTGATATGGCTCCATGTCCCCTTTGGTTTGGCTGATTGGTTAGGGACACTATGCATTCTAACTACCATCGCTATTTTATCTATTGCTAAAGATAAACAAAGGAACCCATAAACAGTCGCCCTCTTGCATGCGCATTGTCAATATTCTGTGATTGTGTTATAATGTTACGCAAGGTATTAGGAAAAATTCTTTTCTGCGCATAGTGAAGTACCGCACATTCACTCTTAAAGGTGTATTGTGTGGTTTTTTTATGCCCGATAGCGAATGAATAGAAAGATTAGAAGGTATAGCTGTTGTTGACGTTACAACATGTTTTCAAGAGGAGCGCAAAATGGACAGTAAACGATTTCTATTAAAGTACAAAAAGGTAATGATCTGGGCTGGATCAATTATAGGTGCTAGTGCTTTACAGTTTCTCGTATTGCAGCAGATTGATAGTTTCTTAAAACCCCCTGCTTTCGAGAGGGCAAATGCACAAACCGTAACAGCTGGGGATGCTCTTTCTCAAACAGTGCAAATTCCAAAGGGCGTTACGCACTATGTATTTACACCGAATCACAAAGCCGTTGCCTACATTACAAGCCCTCCTAATAGCCATGAAGAGGCGCTCGTGATCAAGGACGCCAAAGGAATTCTTTATCAAGAAACGATAAAAGGGAATATCTATATGGAATGGTTGGGCCAGTCAAATACACTGGTGTATATGGTAGAGAGAAATAATGGCCAGGAAATGTATTTATTCCAGGCGCAACATAAAGAGCCACAGCTTATCTATAATTGGCCGGGTGTAGATCGCAAAGTAATGAAAATATTCTTCTCCCCTTACCTGGAATTTTTCTATGTCGAAATGAGAGACGGGCAAAATATTGAGCTGTACAAGTATACCTTTTCAACAGGGCTCAATCCGCTGCCTGTTCAAGACATCAAAATCTCCCAGCTTAGCTACGATGACAAGAAGGATATTGTCTATATAACGGATCAGAATCATGAAAAATGGGTATACAAAGATGGAGCCTTATATGACAAAAATGGTCAGATATATGCAACGCAGAACATTATCCCTAACAGCCACAAAAAAACCGCCAATCAAACTCAGTTGAAAAACGAAGCGGCTAAACAGGTTCAACGTGAAGCGAGATCAAAATAAGAAGAAAGCCCGGGAGCTACCACATCTGATATCTCCCGGGCTTTTATCGCTCTCCGTCCAATCCGATTATGCGTTTAAGAATTTTACACAAACAGGGTGCGGAACCTTTATATCCGATTGCAACAGCGTTAATTTCCCACTATGTTCATCTCTCGCGTACAATACAAGGCTGCTGGATTCTTGATTGGAAGCCACTATGAATTTTTCGGTTGGATCTAAAGAAAAATCTCTTGGCCAGTCACCTTGAGTGGAAGTATGCTCCACAAAGGTAAGTTCACCAGTTTCTTGATTAACACGGAATACGGCGATACTATTATGGCCACGGTTTCCGGCATAGACGAAGCGGCCGTCAGCAGAAATGTGAATGGCGCTGCCCTGATTATTTTCTTTGAAATCTGCAGGAAGGGTAGAAATATATTGCTGTTCTGTGAAATGGCCATCTTGAGCATCATAAGTTAGAACGATAACCTCAGAACTGAACTCTGTCATGATATAGGCAAATTTATGATTTGGATGAAAAGCGAGATGCCTTGGACCGCTCCCTGGGTGGGTGGCTAAACGGCTAACTTCTTTTAATTTGCCCTCTTCGTTTACCTCATACGTAATAAGCGAGTCCGTGCCTAATTCGACAACCGCAACGTATTTTTCGTTGGGTGTGACCCCGGCAAAATGAGTATGAGGTTTTTCCTGCCTTGGATCCGGGCCAGAACCTTCATGTTTGATTACAGAAACAGCAGGTTCAACGGATCCATCCTTTTGGTCAATTAAGTGGGATTCAACAGATCCTTTATGGTAATTCGCACTAAAAACATATCGATTTTCACTGTCCACGCTTACATGGCATGGCGGCGATCCTGCTTGCATCTGGCTATTGATGGCCTTAAGCTCTCCTGTTGAATCATCAAGAGAAAAAGCGGCCACACCACCAGCATCCCCTTGTTTTGCTACAGAGTAAAGATAACGATTGTCTTTGCTTAGATTTAAGTATGTAGGATTTTCCAACTCTGCAGCGACCTTAATATCTTTTATTTTTTCTTCCGTAGAATCTAAAGTAAAACAATATATGCCCTTGCTTTCACCTTTGGTGTAAGTACCAACATAACCAATGAATTTACTGCGGTTTGTCATTATCTTTGCTCCTCTTTGAAACAATTTCCATTCCAAATTTAGTTTATCATAAACCTTAATAATTATTCCAACCCCACCTTTGAAATAGGGTACCATGGTGTTATAGGCTAGCGTAATAAGATTGCAGTATAATTCAAGTATTATGATGATGTCTGGGAAAGCCCGGATTTTATTTGATGGGAGATATGGAAATGAAAATAAGCAAACACAGTGCTGAACATTATATATGGGGAGGTAATTGTGATGGGTGGCATTTAGTGAAAAATCAGGATGTAAGTGTCATTCATGAATGTATGCCACCTAATACTTCGGAAACAAGACATTATCATCAACACGCACGCCAATTTTTCTTTGCTTTATCAGGTACAGCAACCATTGAGGTAGATGGTAAAGAGATTATTTTACATCCGCAAGAGGGAGTAGAAGTTCCTCCTTTAATGCCACATCAAATGTTTAACAAGTCAAATGATAATGTTGAGTTTTTGGTAATTTCCCAACCGACAAGTAAGGGTGACAGGGTTTTAGTGGACTAAAAAACACCCCCTCTTGGTGGATCACGAGGAGGTGTTGTATTCAGTTTTATGATGCTTTATTGATCCCTTTATTAGCTATATTGTTCTTTCCTCCACTTAGGAAGGCGAATAGAATGAGAATGATCGGAAGGACGTAAATTATGATGGTACTTGTTTTAATTAGATTTCCTAGGATGAGACCAATCATTCCGAAGTCTGCATCACCGAATGTAGTTCCTTCAAATCCTAGTGAACCGAGCACAGGGAGAAGGAGAGCAGGTAGAAAACTGATCATGAACCCATTAGCCATTGAACCTAAAATAGCACCACGACGTCCGCCGGTTGCATTACCAAAAACCCCGGCCGCAGCTCCTGTGAAGAAGTGAGGAACAAGACCTGGTACGATAACTTTAAGACCTAACAGGGCTAAGATAGGCATGCTTATAATGCCTGCGATAAAACTAAATAAGAATCCTACAATCACAGCATTTGGAGCAAATGGGAATACCGCTGGGCAATCAAGAGCTGGAATCGCATTAGGCACCACTTTATCTGCAATCCCCTTAAATGCAGGTACAATCTCTGCTAACAGCATGCGAACACCTGCAAGTACGATGTATACACCAGCAGCGAACGTAATGGCTTGCGTCAGAGCGAATACAAGGAAGTTGCTACCTCCGCTTAATTCTTTTTCAATGTAAGAAGGACCAGCAGCGAAGGATACGATTAAAAACATAATCGTCATGGTGAGAGAAACTGCAACTGAAGTATCCCGAAGAAATCCGAGAGACTTTGGTACTTTAATATCTTCAGTGGATTTGGTTTTATCTCCAAAGAATTTTCCTACGGTACCTGAGACGAAATAACCCAGGGAACCAAAATGACCGAGTGCGATATCATTTGAACCTGTAATTTGACGGGTATAAGGTTGAAGGAGGGCTGGCATAAACACCATTAAAAGCCCTAATAGAATAGAACCCACGACAACTAGACTTACGCCAGACAAACCACCTGTGGAAAGAATAACCCCAATCATACAAGCCATAAACATCGTATGGTGACCGGTGAGGAAAATGTATAAATTTGGTAAAACGAGCAAGTAAAATATTCGCAATCATACCAAATAACATGATCATCGCGGTTTCAGAACCGAAGGATTTTTGGGCTAGGGCTACAATCGCTTCATTATTTGGAATGACCCCTTGAATGTGAAAACCCTTTTCAAACATTTTTTCGAAAAAACCCAGGGCGGTTGTAAGTACACCAGCACCCGCTCCTAAAATAATAAAACCCATAATCGTTTTAAGTGTCCCCGCTACGACATCAGCAATGCCTTTTTTCTGAAGAAGAAGACCAATAAGGGCAAACAAACCAACCAAAATAGCAGGTGTACCTAAAATGTCGTTCATAATGACATGAAGAATGTACATGTGTTAACCCTCCTTAATATTATCTTGCAGTGCTTGCTTAATCTCATTTGAATTCAATAAATTTTTAAGACTAATTAACACACGCTTTCCATCGTTGAGTTGTTCCATAATTTCAGGGGAACCGATAAAATAATCGGCGACTTCGGATTTAGCTGTGGTCAAATCTGTGTGAGACACATCAGCCTCAATGCCTAATTCTTGTAAGGCTTTTTTTACGTTCATTTCAATGATAAAGCTGCTACCTAATCCATTGCCGCATACTACTAAAATTTTCATTTTAATGCCTCCTAATTAGATGAGTACTGATTGATTAACGTTAGAATTTGGTTTTTTGATTTAGTGTTTAAAATTTTGTTTATATTATCTTCGTTTCCTAGCAAGGCAGATAACTGTGACAAAGCTTTTAAATGCGTTTCATTGTCAATCGCAGCTAGGACAATCACTAAATGTACTTGATGTTTTGGGTCATCTGAAAAAGCAACAGGATTCTCTAAACAAAGAAGACTCATTCCTAATTGATTCACTCCAAATTCAGGTCTTGAATGTGGAATAGCAATCTTTGGTGCGAGCACAATGTAGGGACCTAATTCCTCCACATTTTGAATCATAGACGTTACGTATTGTGGTTTAATAAATCCTTGCTTTAACAGCGGTTCTGCAGCTATGCGGATGGCATCTGGCCACTGCTTAATTTCCGTTTTAAATTGGATCATCTCATTGGTAAGTAGTTCATTTAACATTGGTTTTCGATTCTCCTTTATCCACTGTCTTTCAGCCGAGAAATATTCGGACAGTTCGTCACTTAATCTCCTTTCATCTAGGATATTTGCATGTTTTTTTATAATATCTAGTAAAGTTTTAACGGATGGTGAATGCGTTTTTCTATTCTTTTTCTGCACCAAATGGTTCACTTGACTCAGAAGTTTTTCTTTCTCTGTATCCGTTAAAATAGGACTAACGATGAAGACTGGTAAATGCTTTTTTTGGATGGGAGCCGTTGAAAAAATAAAGTCCACCTCAAACTCTTGTGATTCGTACTCTCTAAGCGAAACAGTGGAAACAATATCTATGGTAGAAAACAAGCTCTCCAATTGGCCTTGTAATATGCGCGACGTTGAAATACCATTCCCACATACAATCATCGCCTTTTTACGGTGCATCATATTAGTGCCTTCTCTTTTCATCCACCCGCCAAAATGCATGGCAATGTAGGCGATTTCTTTTTCGCTGACGGTTTTCCCGATGAAATCTTCGAAATAATGCATCACCTTTTTTGTGATTTCAAAGATTTCTTTATATTTATCTTGAATGGTCTCGATAAGTGGGTTTTCAATCTCTAACCCATATTTAATTCTGTAATAGGCGGGTTTTATATGAATGAGCATTTTTTGCTCAAACTCGTCTCGATGACGAAAAAAGACGCAAGCGTATTTTTGAAAATCATCCACCATTTTGCGAATAATGGCTTTCAAATGCGTCATATCATCCTCAGGGTTACGCAAATCCGGGTTGAAATAGTTGACTTTGGCTGCCAAAAGATTCATAGTGATATAACAAATTTCATCTTCTGGAAACTCGGTACAAAACATGGATTCTAATTCCACACTGATTTTCTTAGCTGCCTTATATTCCGGTGTTGATTGGAGTATATTTTTTTCATCTTCATCCATCGTTACGCGTCTTCCGTGCTTGAACCGTTTGCTGAAGATGATAAGACGAACAGAGAGCTGGAGAAGCATTTCGTCTGTGATGTGTCTTCCTACCTCTTGAACAAGTTTATCTATCTTCTGATAAACAAACGAAACTTGTTCTTCTTGTAGCATCGGTGTCATCGGATCTTGCAAAGAAAGTGGTTTCGATAGTTTCATATCTAAGAGTTGGTGAATCTCTGTCAACAATGTTTTCCATCCTTGTTTTGATAATACCTGAGATAAATAATGAACCAACGCTTTTCGCTTATTACTTTCATCGCCTTCAATTAGATACCCATGCTTACGATGAAAGGATACCCACAATTGAAAGTTGTGAAGTTCCTCCTTCACTTTGTTTAAGACCGTGTTCGTGGTGCCACGACTGACCCCTATTTTTTCAGCTAATTCCTTAAGAAAAAGCCCCTTTGTTCCTGAAAGAAGATAGATAGCGAGAAGGGCCTTGCGTTCTTGGTCTGAATAATAATATTGACTTCGTCTAACGACTTGAATGATGGAAGACACTTGTTTTTTTGTCTCTTCCGTTACATAAAATCCCATTCCGCGGACGTACTGCACAGGTGGGAAGCCCTGTTCTTTTAACCAGTAATCAATTTTTTCAATATCGTAGTACACCGTTCGTTTAGAGATGTGAAGTTTCTCGGTGATCTCATTAATCGGTATAAACGATGAAGAGTTAATGAATTGAGATAGAATGAGGGTGCTGCGTTCGTCTAGTAACATCATGGACCCCTTTTGTTGAATGTGCAAAATTATACGGTTGGTGCATCAAATCAGATGGAAGTCTTCGGTTACTATTCACTTTACACCTTGAAAATAAAATATGTAAGAGGTTTCACCGTTCAAATTGCGTACAAAGAATTGTGCAATTTTGAACGCTTTGTTTTTTTATGTGTGGTGAGTTTCTTGGTCAATGGTCGTCATTTATTTTATGGTATTCTTATGTTGGGAGATTTGATGGGAACAGCAAAAAATCACCCCACCGGTACATGGTACCATTTTGAGAAATATGACTATAAGTGTAACGACACGTGGTAACGAGTTCAACATCGATTGGGGGAACAGTTCTGAAGCGGCTATATTATCTTGATAACTTACGTATATTTTTAACGATGTTAGTTATCGTTTTTCACACGTCGATTGCCTATGGAGGGGCAGGTTCATGGTATTACGAAGACTTTAGCAAAAGTCTCGGTGTAACTCCAACAATGGTAGTTTTGACGATATTTACCGCTGTATGTCAAGCTTTTTTCATGAGCTTATTTTTCTTTTTGTCTGCATACTTTACGCCGGGTTCCTACGAACGCAAAGGACCACTCAAGTTTATAGTAGACCGCTTAATTCGTCTCGGAATTCCGCTCTTAATCTTTTACTTTGCCATTGATCCACCTATAATTTGGTATCTGTATTTCAAAAATAGCGAGACTCTGTCCGTGTTCTATGAACAGGTTGTGTTTGGCTTCAAAAAGGCATTTTTTGGACCTACGTGGTTTATTGAGACATTGATTTACTTTGCGGTAATCTATACGTTAATCTGCCAGTTAATCAAACCACGCAGGAACGGCAGACTCCAATTTGCTTTTCCAAGCGGGAAGATACTATTATTGACCGCCATTCTCTTTGGACTGATTGCATTTGTCGTGCGTTTAAAGTATCCGACAGGTACGGGTCCACTTGAATTACAACTTGGCTATTTTCCTTTATATATTTTAATGATGGTGATTGGTATTGTTACTTATAGAAATCATTGGCTAGACCAAATCCCCGAGAGGACTGCAAGAGTCTGGAAGTGGGTCGCTATTTGTGTTATTCCCTTGTTGCCGATAGGGCTGATTTTAACAGGGGCTCTCAATGGGACTTTGGCCATAAACGGTGGAATGAACGTACAAGCGCTTATTTATGCAATGTGGGAGCCGTTCGCCTGTTTTGGCATCTGTTTATCGTTGCTGCTCTATTTTCAGAGACGTTGGAATTTTAGTAACACACTTACGCAAGCACTATCAAGCACAGCTTATACGGTTTACATCATTCACCCACCAATCGTCATCGCCTGGACGATGCTACTTCACATAGTCAGGCTTCCCGAGATAGTGAAATTTTTGATTGTTGCTCCAGCCGGTGTGGTTACTTGTTGCCTCGTTGCTTTTGTGATTTGTAAGATTCCATATGCCAAAAATGTGTTGTGAAAACGAACTAGATGGGCATATGAAAGTCCTTGTCCTTTAATAGTACGGGATACCCCACATAAATGCAGAACGGCACTGTTGCAAACAATGGGAACAGTGCCGTAGCCGTAGTGGGTAGGGGATACTTAGTATTGATAATGTAGATTCAACCATCAAAGTCGATAAAATGTACGCAATATGGCAATTTAGAATAAAGTGCCAAGTACAGACAGAACAGAGTCAGTAACAATAATTTATTTTTGGCTCTCAGTGTAAATTTGGAAGGTTACACCGAACTTGTCCGTGACAATTCCGTATGCAGGACTAAAATGTGTTTCTTGCAGTGGCATGTTCACTTGACCGTCTTGTTGCAAGGATTCATAAATCTGCTTCGATTTTTCCAAGTCGTTAGTGGAAATACAGATTGTAACTTGATTTCCACTTTGATGAGATTGCCCTGGAAACGTATCAGAAAACATAAGTTCCGTTTCACCGACTTTTATCGTTGCATGTGCCACAAGTTGCTTTGCATCTGGCGGTAAAGGATAGTCGGGGTTTTCCGGCATTTCTCCGAAAGTTTGGCTAAAGAGGACTTTGCCACCTAATGCTTTTTCGTAAAATTCGATAGCTTCCTTTGCATTTCCATTCATCATTAAATAAGGGTTCAATCGCAATGTCATTATTAGTCAACTCCATACTATTATTTTTTATCCGTTTGTTCCTTTCCCAGTCCAGCCCGCCGTTTAACATCTTTATATCGAAGCAACCACGTTTACCATTATTCCCATAATTCCATCGTATAACAAGGGGCGTGAACACAGCAGCCTGATAATGCCCCGTTGATTCGAAGATGATAGTAGGCGTCTAGATCTTTTATTTGCCGGTAACCCCTATGTACTGCTTGCAGTTCCACAGCATCGCTAGTGATGCGAGATCCTTGTCCCAACCAGCCAAAACATGGTTTCTACAAGTAGGGGGTGAACAGTTTTAGCGACGGGATGGTGTCCCAGGGAATCGACCGTTCTACCCCGGCTACCGTAATTACACCACTTCAATAAAGCCTGGATAGTGGAAGGTGGAAATTGAACGAATTCATGATGCAACACTTCCCTACAGATAATCAACAATTTTAATTGGTTTGTTCAATAATCAACAAATGGTGTTCATTTGACCATTGTAAGCATTCTGTTTCTGTTTAAAATTATAGACAGATGTTCGTTATTGTATCAATGTTATTATGTATAGGTAACTGGATATGCGAAAATCGATAATGTTCATCCCAATTTTTCAGTTTTAATAAGAAAGGATTGTGTTGTCTCTTATGTGTCAAAAAAACATGACTAGCACTCGTGTTCTAAGTGTCCCAAGTGCAAAAACACCATTTGAACAGACCACGATTCAGCGGAGAGAATTACGACCACATGACATCTTAATAGATATTAAGTTTAGCGGTATTTGCCACTCCGACATTCATAGTGCATTCGATGAATGGGGTGGCGGAATCTTCCCAATGGTTCCTGGTCACGAAATCGCCGGAGTTGTGGCAGCGGTAGGTACAGAAGTTACAAAATTTGCTGTTGGTGATCGCGTTGGCGTTGGTTGCTTTGTTGACTCCTGCGGAGAATGCGAATACTGCCTCAGTGGTGAGGAGCAATTTTGTACAAAAGGAGTTATATCGACATATAATTCATTGGACTACGATGGTAATCCAACATACGGTGGATATAGCCAAAAAATAGTTGTAACGGAAAGGTTTGTTGTCCGTATTCCAGACGGTCTGGGTATGGATGTGGCAAGTCCACTATTGTGTGCAGGCATTACCACGTACTCTCCTTTGAAACACTGGAACGCCGGCCCAGGTAAGAAGGTTGCCATTGTGGGAATGGGAGGTCTTGGCCACGTAGCGATCCAATTTGCGCATGCCATGGGTGCTGAAGTAACTGTCTTGAGTCGGTCTATGAATAAGAAAAGTGAAGCACTGAGTTTTGGCGCAGATGATTACTTTGCAACCAGTGATCCCGCTACATTCACTGAGTTGGCTGGTCGTTTTGACCTCATCTTAAACACAGTGTCTGCAAATCTTAACGTTGATGCCTATTTATCGATGCTTCGCGTAGATGGAACACTTGTAAATGTCGGGGCACCACCTGAGCCAGATAACTACCAGGTATTTTCCTTAATCATGGGTCGTCGTAGCATTGCAGGTTCACTCGTTGGGGGAATTCGGGAAACACAAGAGATGCTCGATTTCGCCGCTCAACAGGGCATTGCCCCTAAAATTGAGGTGATCCGTGCTGACCAAGTAGACGAAGCGTATGAGCGTGTTCTCCGTAGTGATGTGCGTTATCGATTTGTAATTGACATATCTACCTTGTAACTATCATCTTGAAACGGTTCTGATAAAAGATGGGTTAGCCAATTCAATTGGTTAACCCATTATTTGTTTCTTATTGGAACAAAAGAGGCTGTAGGAGAATCTATAGATTCCTTTCTAACAATGTCCCCAGTTGTTCTGCCAAGACTTGATGAGGGAAAGGCTTTCCATTCATGAACCACCATTCCACTACCTCTACGTAAGCTGAAGAAACAAACCTAACGATAACATCTTCATTTAATCCCTGGTTTTTTCCTTTGGTTACATCCACCTCTTTCCTAAACTCCTCGAGAAGAAAGCCAAGAAATCGGTTACGAAAATAAGGGGCTCCTTTACTCGCTAACATCATCGAAAAGAATGAATAATTACGTTCAAAGTGTTCGCAGAAGATCAGAGTCGCATCTATCCAATCCAATTCACATGCCGATTCGCACATTTTCCGTAGTTCGTTAATATGTTCTTCAATTAGCTTATCCAGCAAATCATATTTATCCAAGTAATGTAGATAGATGGTCCCTCGGTTTACATTTGCCTTTTCGGAAATATCCTGAATGGTAATGTTGTCAAAATGTTTTTCAGACATCAGTTCAATAAGAGCTTTTTTTATCGCTTCTTGAGATTTGAGTATTCTTCGATCGACTTTAGACATTGTTGGGTCACCAACTCCCTTAAATAATCAACACTTTAGAATGATTTGTTCATTAGTCAACAAATCGCGTTGATTTAACGATTGCAAGCATCCTGTTTCTTTTTATAAATTATAGACAGATGTTGATTAATCAATCAATATTGATTTTTTACAGGCATCAAATTTAGCTGAATCCAAGTAAATTAAAATGAAAGAAGGAATAGAAATGTCAAATTCAAAAGAACTTACTCCGGCACAGAAAATGATCGGAGATGTTGCACCAAAACTTGTACAATTAAATGATGATGTTTTATTTGGAGATGTATGGGATCTTTCAGAAGAAGAGCTTATTGAAGTAATTACTCACCTTGCTTTTTATGCTGGTTGGACAAAGGCGATGTCTGCCATTATGGTTGCAAAAGAAGTTTTCAAAAAATAACGCTATGTTGGTAAATATTATTGCATAAGGAGGGTTTATTATGAAATATCGCACAGTAGGGAAAACAGGAATTCAGGTTTCAAGTTTATGTTTTGGTACGATGTCTTTTGGCGGAAATGCTGATGAAGAAACATCTAAAGCTATATTTAAGCGTTGTCGTGAAGCTGGTATTAACTTTTTTGATACGGCAAACGTTTATAGCCAAGGGCGGTCTGAAGAAATACTAGGGGAGTGTATGGCTGATTGCAGGGATGAAATTGTACTTGCTACAAAAGTTTTTTATCCCATGGGAAAAGACATTAATGCCGGGGGACTATCCCGTCGTCATATCATGCTTGAAGTTGAAAATAGCTTGCAACGTTTAAAAACTGACCGTATTGATTTTTACTTTGTGCATATGTTTGATGAGAATACTCCTATGGAAGAAACACTTCGTGCCCTCGATGACCTTCAAGCACAAGGTAAGATTCTTTATCCGGCGGTCAGCAATTGGGCGGCGTGGCAAATTACTAAGGCATTGGGAATTTCTTCAAAAGAACAACTTGCCCGTTTTGAATTAATACAACCCATGTATAATCTGGTTAAACGTCAAGCTGAGGTCGAAATTTTGCCTCTCGCCGTTTCCGAACAAATTGGCGTTATATCCTACAGTCCTTTAGGAGCTGGACTTCTTACAGGAAAATATGGAGTGAATAAACGACCAGAGCAAGGAAGATTAGTTGAAGAAAAAAGATATTCAGATCGCTATGGGGATGAAATGAATTTTGTTGTAGCTGACCGATTTAATGCATATGCTGCCGAACATGGCATACACCCCGCAACGCTTGCAGTTGCCTGGGTTATGTCCAATCCTGCCATAACAGCACCGATTATCGGGGCAAGATATTTAGAACAACTTGAGTATTCACTCGCTGCTATCAATGTGGAGATGACTCCAGAATGGCGTAATGAAATATCTTCACTTTCTGTTACTCCTGCACCTGCAACGGACCGTGGAGAAACGCATTTACCCATGTGGACATAACTCCCCCTATTGTAGAGGAGGGAAATAGTAAAAATATGAGAAACACCTGGAAAATTTACATGCTGGCTTTCATGAGCTTCGTGGTCAGTACATCGGAGTATGTCATTGCAGGTATTCTGGACAACCTAAAAACGTTCGTCTGTTTTCAGACGAACGTTTTCCATTTTTATTTATTTGCTTCGTTTAAGACACTAAGCGAATTATTAAGTGCAGATTTACAATGGCTGGCATCAGGGTTTCCTGAACGAACTGCTGCCAATACAACGTCAATAGTTCCATCAATTTTGGTCCATGTTGTGCCATCCATTTTTCTAAGCTTAGGCTCCGATGTGTCCCATTGATGTTCCAAATCGTCAGCCCCTTTATTCGCTGAAGCAAAGTCTTTTGAGTTTACATAGTTTAGCATATCATTTTCAATTTTAACAAACTCCGTTAATTGTCCAGCTAATTTATTTGCTCCGTTTAATGTGGTTTTTGGAGAAGCGGTTTTCGATGCTAATTTATTTGCTCCGTTTAAGACACTAAGCGAATTGTTAAGTGCAGATTTGCACTGACTGGCATCAGGGTTGCCTGAACGAACTGTTGCTAATACAACGTCAATAGTTCCATCAATTTTGGTCCATGTTGTGCCATCTATTTTTCTAAGCTTAGGCTCCGATGTGTCCCATTGATGTTCCAAATCGTCAGCTCCTTTTTTCGCTGAAGCAAAGTCCTTTGAGTTTACATGGCTTAGCATATCACTTTCAATTTTAATAAAATCTGTTAATTGCCCAGCTAATTTAGCTTGTGCAGAAGCTGATGTAGCTTGTGGAGAATCTGTTGGCGATGCTATATTATTTAACCGAACATAACCGCCAATACCAACAACTAAGAAAATACAGAGTACCACAACGGTTTGCGTCAAAACATTTTTCTTGTTTCCATTTGCTCGGTTTGTTTCTACTGTTTCACTTTTTGCTGTTATATCAATTTTTGTAACAGCAAGGAAAATGATTATCGCTAAAATAGCTATGAGAAAAATTACACTCGTAACTGTTGTCCCCAAACCTAACGCGCCATTAATTTTTGGTTGAGATAGGTAATCTCCTAATGACGCTCCGAGTGGACGAGTAAGAATGTACGCAACCCAAAACGCTAATACCCCATCAAGTTTCAATTTCCATGCCAAAAATACGCAAGCTATTATAACAACCACTGTTATTCCTGTGTAAAGATAACCAAGACCGAGTTGTTCGGAAAATAAATCGCCGACTGCTGTTCCAAGTGCAAATGTGAAAAGAATGGTAAGCCAATAGAAAACTTCTCTTTTTCTTGTATAAATCGAGTGTATCGACAGTGTTTTTTCACTAAGATACCAAAAAAGAAAAGTTAATCCTAGCAGCACGGAGAAAACTACTGTACTACGCTCAAGAGGTACTCCCATACTGTCTGTCAAATTATCAGTTACCAACGTTCCGAATACGCTTATAAGTACAACCGTTAGCCAATAAATGCCTGGAACATATTTAGTTGCTCTGAATTGAAGAATCAATACAACGAAAAACGCTACTCCCATAATTATTGTAGTGAGAGTTAAACCAAATCCAAGGCTGAAATTTAGGAAATCAGCAAATGTTTCACCGACAGTTGTGCACAAAACCTTGATTATCCAGAAGAAAATAGTAACCTCTGGTACCTTGCTAAGTAAAAATTTATTTTGGTTGGCTTCCATACAATTTCCTTTCTTTATAGTTGTTTCTCACAACTTATTTTTTTTATTTCTCTCTCAATCTTTAAAAAGATCCATGTTTTTTTTAAAACACGTTATAGTAAGATTAAAATAGTAAGATGAAAAAACCATGATAAGGTTCACTATTTTCTTCTTAGACCTAACGAATTTACAATAAATCCATTTACCCGAAAAATACTCCAAAAGCCCAGTGTATAAAGAAAAAATGAAGCGTCAAATTGTTGCCAATTTGCACTCCATTTTCCATGTGAATTTTAATTTTGCACCTCAAAACGGACCCCGTTAGACAAGAAGATCCCCGGTAGTGGCGCTTCCGCGGATATGCAGAATTGTAAGGTGAAATTGTTTAGGCTAAGACAAGAGAGCCTACAGGCTCCCGTAGGAACATCAATGAGTCGAGTTCATCGCTGCGCGGTTGACTACGACGCGGCGTATGAAGAACGCTATGGCCAGACTGATTAGTGTGACGATCATCGCAAACAAGAACACGTTTTGTGATCCGAACGTCATTGCGTTTGCTAATGCGGCCGGCTTGGTCGGCTGAGAGGTGTTGTGCAAGTAGTTTTGCATGTGGCCTGTAAGGATACTTATCGCGATTGCTGTACCGATTGCGCCTGCAACCTGCTGCAGCGTGTTAATCACTGCCGTGCCGTGCGGATATAGCTCCGGCGGCAATTGGTTTAGACCGTTCGTTTGAGCAGGCATCCACACCATGGAAATGCCAACCATTAGTCCGATATGCAGCACTACGATAAAAGCCATTGAAGATACCGGCGATATGTTGGAGAAAAACCATAACATTACTGCTACGATAACGAGGCCTGGAATAACGAGCCACTTCGGTCCATATCTGTCGAACAAACGCCCCATGCGAGGCGATAGGATGCCGTTCAGCGCGCTACCCGGTAACAACATGAGCCCGGTAGCGAACACGGACAGTCTCATACCGTTTTGCAGAAACATTGGCAGAATAATCATGCTCGATAAGATGATGATCATACACGATAGCACGATAAGCAGCCCCACAATGTACATAGGATACTTAAACACGCGCAGATTCATCATCGGATCGCGCATAAAAGCCTGCCGCAGAGTGAACAGCACGAGCGCGACTAGCCCAATGACGATCGAAGTGAGCACGACCGCGTTGCTCCAGCCTTGCGCGCCTTCGCCCGCCTTGCTGAAGCCGAAGACAACTCCTCCAAATCCGATTGTTGACAATAACACGGACAGTAGATCGATACGGGGCTTCGTGACATCGGTGACGTTTTCCAAATACTTTAGTCCTACCAACAACCCAATGACCAAAAATGGCAGCGACAGCCAAAAGATATAGTGCCATGTTAAATATTGTATCAATAAACCTGCCACGGTCGGGCCGGTTGCTGGCGCAAACATGATGACAAGTCCTACGAAGCCCATGGCGGCCCCTCGCTTATCCGGTGGATACACGACGAGGATCGTATTGAACATGAGCGGAATCAATAATCCCATACCTAAGGCTTGTAGAACCCGAGCGACCATCAACATTTCGAAATTGAACGCCAGTGCCGCAATCAATGTACCGAAAATTGAGCTTGCTAGCGAACCTATGAACAACTGCCTCGTCGTAAACCTCTGTAGCAGCAATCCACTTACCGGCATCAAAATACCAAGAGTCAGCAAGAACCCTGTCGTCAACCACTGTGCGGTTGCGGCCGAAATTTTGAACACGTGCATTAAATTACTAATCGCTATATTCAGAGCCGTCTCACTGAACATTCCCACGAAACCGCAGATGAGCAACGATGCCATGATCGCTCGTGTGTTGTATTCTTTCTTTATTTCCATTCCTTTCCCCCTGCTGAAAGATGTGTATTTTTTTATGCGCCATCGACGCCTCTGCTTTCCCCTTTGTATCTGTCCTCTCCAGATTCAAATTTTGTAAATCTTATTCGTTGGAAAACAAAAGACAGAGCAGTGTTAAGACACTGCTCTTCAAAAATGGATCCCCTATCATTAAATAAGGGTTAACTTGTCAAAAGCGCGGAATTAATTATACCATATCGATGGAATTTGTTTCTTGGTTAAAGTGTATTATTGTTGATTGTTTCTCTTTTCATCATCCTTGCCAGTAGTTGAAGTAACAACTCCAGGCAAAATTTGCGTGTTTTCTTTCTTTACAGCTTGAAGTGAGTTAGGGTTCAATCCCAGTACTTTTAAAATCGTCGGTGCGATTTGAGTGGTTTGAACTGGAGCGGTATCTTGCTTAGCTTTTTCCGTACCCGCAGATGACACTAATAACGCTACATTGGTATCATCTTTGCTGAAACCACCATGTTCCGCAATTTTTTTGCCCGGTTTTGTGTAAATTACACCCTCGTTAGGACGAACAACGATATCCGGTACTCTGGAATCTTTAGTCGGATTATTAAAGAGCCACTGGGAAGGAGATGTTACATACGAATATACATCTTTGATGTTCGCCTTTTGTTTATTTTTTTCGATCGTCGCTACTACAGAAGCTGTCTTCGATTGATCCTTTAACCAAATCATTGCAATATCATCGGTCGTCATTTGAACAATTTCGTCAGAAGGGACACCTTCTGTAATCAAATTTTCATCTGTTATTTTCAGTTTAGCCGGGTCCATTGGAGCTTGACCATGCTTAGCAGTTATCATAATCGTTGTAGAATCATAAAGATGCTGCTTCTTTAATTCGTTTACGATTTTTCCAATGGATTCATCTGTGTGCTGCATCGCCCCTGCCAGACCCTTGCTCATTGTTCCTTTGCTATCGGTATAGCCGTTTCCAGGAAGCTTTTGGGCAACACTTACTTCTTGGAAGTTCATTCCGAACAAGGTAGGAACCGGAGCTGATTTGGTTCCCGTATGATCTTTTCCATCAATTTCATTTTCTATGGCCTTCACTTTTAAATCATCGTTTGCTTCCGTTGTAGCAATGCTTTTTGTAGCATCTCCGTTGGCAGCGATTTCAGGTGTGAACAAATCATTAACACCTTTACCGGATGGTCCGTTTAATAGATCATACGCAAGATGTTTATCTGCCCAGGCCGTATGTTTCCCGGAAGCATTAATGACTTCGAAAATATTATTTACACGCACATAGTTATGTGGGTAAACCGGCTGTTTTGTCACGGGGTCACGCGGGAGCATATCGGGATTAATGCCGCCACCGCCGTCAATTTTGTTTAAATCCTTGTCAATTGTTTCGTCATATAAAACGTTCGTTCCAGGGGTGTCCCCTGCTTTACTTACAACAGGAGGAAGAAGTTTTCGGTCATAGCTGTTGTCATAAAATACGCCTGTTGAGTTAGGAGAACCACCGGTTACCATAGAGAGCAAGCCAGGGAATGAGTCAGATGGCTTTGAAGTCGATGCATTCGTATACGTAATTCCATGGTTGCTTAAAGCAGCCAAATTCGAATGAGGATTGTTTTTCACATAGTTTGTAAGGTCACTTGCATGCATTCCATCGACACTGATTAATAGAACACGTTGTACGGCATGATGAGTATTATGAACTGCATCAGCCGCAGGAGATGCAAAACCAGACACTGGTGAAACAAGGAGTGAGGAAGCAAGAGCGACTGGAACTAACAAAGATAAGCCTTTTTTCTTCATGAGAACACCTCAATATATGTATTTTAAAACACATACTTACATTACTACTAAACGATTAAGTTCTTGTTGCCACCGTGTTAAGATTTCAGAATCGTAAGTCCGAAATTAGCTGATATTGTTAACAAAATAAGTATGCTTTCGTTGTTACCCAATAGTGTAAATAAAATTGAAGTAAACGAATCAGGTTTGAAAAAAGATGACCCCGAAATAGTAAACAAAATGATAGGGGAAAAAGAAGGCTGGGTATATGTGTTAACTTGTTTAAAGGGTTATTTGGAAAATGGCGTTAATAATTTGAGAGCATCATTAATTCATTAGTTAAATAACGCGCTTAAAGCTTCAAATGCAAACGAATTGAACTGTGGTAATTTCTATAGTGTTTTATTAAACTAACGAGCAATATAGCTTAGTACCATTTGGGATTATCACGTTCAGTTTTTAATTGGCACTGTGTTCACTAAAAATTCACATCTACACCAGTATTAAAGAATCTTTTTGATATTCCATACGTAGTAACTATTGAATCATTACTACAAAAGAAAGAGGTTTTTTACGTGAGAGGAAAAATTATTCCATTCTTAGTATCCGCAATGATTGTGATCAGCCCTATAACTGCATATGCAGGCAGTTTTGGCGGAGGACATTCAAGTGGTTCACATTCAGGTATTTCACTTTCAAAAAGTTCTCATTCCAACGGGAGTTTTTCACATACACCGTCAAACGCTCAAACCTATCATTCCGGTTATAAAAGTCCGTCTTCAAACGTAAATCGGTCACAAGCCTATAATTCTGCACCAGCACCTAGCAAGACTCGTGGAATCTTATCACATGCGGCAGCATTTGGTGCCGGTGCATTGCTCGGAAGTATGTTTCATCCGTTTGGTGGAGGCGGAGGAGGTATGGGCACCTCATTCTTTGGGTTATTAATGGATATTCTAATAATTGCTGTCATCTTCTTCATTGCACGCAAACTTTTCTTTAAGCGCGCTTGATTATATAACATATATAAAAGGAGAAGTATAAAATGAATATACACTTCACTGAACAGGATGTAATTGATGCCTGTTGTGTGTTTGCTGCACAGCGAGTTAATACAGACCCTCAAGATATGGACGTAGACCTTCAGTTTAACCCAACCACCGGATTTCTGGCTGATGCTAGAGATGTAAGAAAAGGGCTTGAAAATATTCATTTAACCCAGCAGAATATAATTGATGGTATAGCAACTTACCTTGCGGAATACCATAATTTTATTCCTGATCGACTTCGGATTGATCTGCAGTTTAATCAGCAAACAGGGATAGAAGCTGATATTATGGTCGTATAACACAAAAGGTAAAAGGTTGGGGAGAGATTCCACAACCTTTTTTGATGCCTCGGCATGGGCATTACAATTCCCCAATGGAGAAGGAAGTAGTAGCCAGAGGGTATCGACCGCAAACTCGCTGTTAGCCCATCTCTCATGGCACTAAAATGACATTGGCCTATCCGTGGAGGTATCGAACAATTCTTTGTCAATTTAGATTATGAGGTTGTCAGACGCCACTAACATATTAACTTCACATTGATTTGGAGGTAAAACATACAATGGAATATGCACAGATACAGCGAAAAAAAAGAGGGAGGCTAAAACTAGGCAAAAGATTGGTCGGTATCCTTTTAGGCTCTCTGCTGTTTTCAGTAGGACTTGAAATTTTTTTGATTCCTAACCACATTATCGATGGAGGTATCACGGGTATCTCTATCATGTTATCCCACCTTACTGGGTTCGGTTTAGGATTCTTCCTCTTCTTTCTTAATCTTCCCTTTCTCTTTATAGGCTACAAACAAATCGGGAAAACATTTGCTCTTTCTACTTTGTTCGGAATTGTCATCATGTCCATTGGAACTACTCTTCTTAAACCAGTGCCTGGATTAACCACAGACCCACTTTTAGCTGCCGTATTCGGCGGTATTATACTAGGAATTGGGGTAGGGATGGTTATTCGTAATGGTGGTTCATTAGATGGAACTGAAATTTTAGCAATTTTATTTGATAAAAAAAGCCCATTTTCTGTGGGTGAAACGGTATTGTTTCTCAATATTTTTATTCTTGGAAGTGCCGGCTTTATCTTTGGTTGGAATCATGCGATGTATTCGTTAATAGCTTATTATATTGCTTTTAAAATGATTGACATAACCATTGAGGGGCTTAATCAATCTCGTTCTATTTGGATTATTAGTGATAAACCCAAACAGATTGGAGATGCCATACTTGCCCGTTTGGGGCGTGGTGTTACTTATTTAAACGGAGAAGGAGCGTATACAGGAGATGATAAAAAAGTTATTTTCTGTGTAATTACTCGGCTGGAGGAAGCAAAATTAAGATCAATTATTGATGATGTTGATGAAACGGCATTTCTCGCTGTTGGTTCGATTAATGATGTTAAAGGTGCAAATTTTAAAAAGAAAAATATTCACTAAAAAATCAATCCGGAAAAGGGGTGCTTAGCATTCTTTTCAAACCGATCGGTAGATTTGATTGATCCTTAAACTGTATACTTTCTTGTCTTGTCATTTGGCAGGTACGTAAACGGCGCATTTCAAAGGAAATTGTAGGTGTTTAAGTATATATTTTACTACTTCTAACAAGTAGATATAGAAGATATAAGGGGAAGGGAGAAACATGTTTAAACGAATTGGATTGTTTTTACTGGTCAATGTGCTTGTTATTGTCACAATTAGTATTGTGACTAGTCTCCTTGGTGTCCAGAATTATATTACCTCAAAAGGAATGAACTTTAACGCATTGTTAGTGTTTAGCGCTGTGGTTGGTTGCTCCGGGGCGTTTATCTCCCTTGCTCTTTCACGGGTGATGGCTAAATGGGTTATGGGCGTTCATGTTGTTGATCTGAACGGACCACTACATCCGTATGAGCGTGCGCTTTTGGATGTAGTATATGAATTGTCTCGTAAAGCAGGGCTAAAGGTAATGCCTGAAGTTGGTATCTATAATTCAATGGAAGTTAATGCTTTTGCGACTGGTCCGACCCAAAATCGTTCTCTTGTTGCTGTGTCACGTGGACTTCTGGAAAGAATGGATGATGACGCTGTGACGGGTGTATTAGCTCATGAAGTCGCCCACATCGCAAACGGAGATATGGTGACAATGACACTTGTTGACACAGAACAGCGATCTCTTGCCGCGTTAAAAATTAACGGTAAGAAAGGATGGTTAGCTTTATTTGCAAGTCATCCTGATTTAGAGGATCGTATTCAACGTTTACAGTCCGGAAGGTAAAAAAAGAAGATGAAATAAGGGCTACTGACATTTGTCAGCAGCCCTATTATGCCCATGCATAGGCACATATAAGGACTTTTACTCACTCTATATCCTTTTCAATTGGCAATGGAAGGCAATAGATCCGCTATTGCCGTACAGCGCATCCTCGATAACTTAGATGGGCATTTATCGGCATGTCAGCTGGGAATTACTGTTACTGCATTAGGACTTGGATGGCCTGGAGAACCCACAGTTCACAGTCTGTTGCATCCACTATTTCTTCGGTTTGGCGAGTTCCACCTTTGTTACAACGTTTGTCCGCTATCTATAGTAATGATTTGCCCCGTCATCGCTTCTTGTTCCAAGGCTGCACAGATAAATTGAGCAATATCTTCGGGTGTTGAAATACGCTGCAACAGAAGATTAGGGGCTAACCTCTTCATTTGTTCTTCCTTTCCAGCCCACCATCTTGTCGCGACGGCTCCTGGTACAACGCAGGAGACTCTGATGTCTGGAGCTAGAGCATGTGCTAACGATTTAGTAAGACCATGAACTGCCGCTTTGGATACGGCGTATGGAAGCGAGGAGCCTAACCCTGTTTGTCCCGCTATGCTGCCGACATTGACTATCGCTCCTTGTTTATTATTTTTCATGAAAGGGGAAACGGCTCGCGCGCAGTAAAACATTCCTTTCACATTAACATCATAAAGCTCATCCCATACTTCCTCCGTTGCCGCTTCTAAATCGTCAAACGAAATATGCTGTGTAATACTGGCGTTATTTACGAGAAAGTCGATAGTCCTGAATCGTTGCACAATGGTATCCACCATTTCCCTTACTTGCTTGTCTTGGGAAACATCGGCTCGTATGGCTATTGCGTGCCCACCTTCGGAATTGATGATTTGTGCCGTTTCTTCCGCCTCGGCTTTAGAACGCGAGTAGTTCACTGCAACGGCTGCACCCCGTTTAGCCAGGGCGAGGCATGTAGCCCTGCCGATCCCAGTGCCGCCGCCGGTAACGAGAGCCACTTTGTTTTTTAAATCCATACAGTCATCTCCTTCTGTTGCACTATGATATAAAGAAATTGTATACTGCTCTTCAAAATTTGTATAATTGAATTAATTAAAGTTTGTGTTCAAAATTTTTGAACTGTGGAACTGAGGTGCGAAGATGGATCTTAAACTATTAAAAACGTTTCAACTGTTAGCGAATTACGGCAGCTTTATCCGAGTAGCCGAAGAAATGAATTATGCTCAGTCCACAGTCACGATACAAATCCAAAAACTTGAATCCGACTTGGGTGTTCAGTTGATCGAACGCGGGAAAAAAATTCGGTTAACAGAAGCCGGAAGACTATTTCACGAACAAAGTTTGCAAATTGTAAAGAATATGGAGCAACTGCAAACAAATTTGTCTGATTTTCGATTAGGTGAATCTGGAAATATCCGTTTGGGGGTGACGGAGCCAACTGCCAGCTATCGATTACCTGATATCTTGAAGAGGTTTTTATTCCGCTACCCGAAAATCCGTATCTCCGTGAACATCGCAAATACGCCAACGTTGAGTGAACAACTTCTCAAAGGGGATATTGATATAGCTCTTTGCTCGGCTCCTAATCTGGACTCTGTTCTTTATTTTGAACCTTTATTTAAAGAAAAGTTTGTTGTCTTGATGCCAGAGAACCATCCGCTTGCTCAAAAAGCGGCAATTGCACCGGAAGATATTCGGGGACATCGTCTGCTCATTACTTCAGCAACCTGTCCGTACCGCAAAAAGCTGGAGATGATGTTGCAGGAATCAGGGAACATTTCATTAGATACAATGGAGATAGGGAGTATGATGGCGTTGAAATATTATGTCGAAAGCGGATTAGGTATTGCCCTTGTGCCCAATATTCTATTGAAGACTGTTCCTATAGGAACTACAGTACGGACGATCAGCGGCAGTCCCATAGACATGATTTCCGGCATCCTCGTCAAAACATCAGATTATCCATTGAATCTGGCGAACTCAAAGCTTTATCAATTTTTCAAGCATGAACTTTATGAACGATCGGTTCTCTAAACTGAAAAAGGCTGTCCAAAATGGAAGCCCTTTGATTGATACGAGAAGTTTTCTGTTTCATTTTTGACGATCCGATGTATCCTTGTTAACTATATTTTCGTTTAACTCTTCTTTCCAGAATATATCTTCTTTCCAAAACAACTCTTTACCAGAATACGTGCTGGCTTCCATCATTTCTCCTGTTGTCGGGTTATGTACGAATTGCTTTTTTTGTACGTCCATTTTTAGCTCCTTTCACATTGGATAAAAGTAGTATTCATCGGATTACAATGGCTTATTCATAGGAAAGACAATTTGACCGCATATCAGGCTTCTAAACGTGGATGAACCATTAAAATCAAACTTGTAGAAGATCGGTGTTGATGACTGGTCAAGCATTAACAGTTTTTCAAGGGAAATTAAACGAGGCTCCCTTTGAATAACAGGGGATCTTTACTTCGATAAGAACCATTTTTTCTGACATCTGCGTAAAGGTTCCTTCTTCTACTGCTTGGGCCCCTGACAGACCTGGTATAGGCACACGGTTCAATGATTCATCCCATTCAGTAATATCAGCACTGATAAGTTCTACAAATACCTGTTCATTAAAAAACTCTGTACTTTTTTCCTGGTGGAACTGGGAAAGATCTGTTGACATTAAGGTATCTTTTTCAGGGAATCCCGTGCCAAGAGGTCTGGAAACCAGGAAGTCAAATTCATTGCGGGTATTTAAAAACGGGCCAACTGGTGGAGTTAAGAAACTGGTAATAGGAGCCACGCAGTCAAAAGGAACATCTACGGTTAAAGAGTTTATAGTCGATAAGAGTTCAGTAGTCATGGTTAATGGCGTAGGGGGAAGTTCAACCATTGGATTCGCAGCGTACTGAATATTTTTACGTACAAATCCAGAAAGAAATAGTTTTGGTGTACCGATTCCTGTTCTAGGTTGAATAAGACGAGCTTGCGTTACTTTCGTACGTTTTTTAATTGTTTTTACTTACAGAATATTTTGACCAATCGGAAAAGTGATTAAAGCGTGCATGGGTACTTGCACGGATACTTCCGCTAAAACGACTGGCACTTTAACCGTTGGCGTGCCGGTAGTAATAACGGGTGTGGGTGTTACAGGGGTTGCCACACATTCACCAATTGCGGTGTTTTGTGCGTTAAATGGGGTTGATGACATTTATTTATTCCTCCTTACTCTTGATGCTCCATATTATGTACAAAGGATTATTCAGCTTGGACATATATCTAATTTTAGGAAGTGAAATAAAATTCAGCGAATACGCTAGCCCGCCGCTCCTCCGATCTGAACGAAAAGCGAAAGGTTGAGGGTAAAAAGTCCATCCACCTTTTAGCAAATAATTAACAAAAAAACAATTGCATTCCAATACAGATTAAATTAGTATTATCGTATTTAGTTTATTACTATATGCATATTGATAAAGGCAAACCTGTCCGAAAGGCAGGGACGCAAAGCCGTGGGTCTACTGTTCTAAAGGACTATGATTGCCAGGTTGCCGAATAGTTATGAAGTTAGAAGGCTATTCCGCTGGTGGAATGGCTTTTTTTATTGGCAGTGCTGAAACACGATACCACCAGAAATTTTTATGGATAAGGCAGAGCATTGTAAATAACGAAGTGTTAACTCAATGATAAGTACACGCTTAAGAAGTAGAAGAAATATTGTTAATCGGGGGATAATCATGTTCAAGTTGTTAAGAAATAATGAAAACAGTTACGAAAACCTACTTGATCGAATCAAGCAAAATGAAAGAAATGTTGCCATTTCTATAGAGTCAAACAGCAATGTCAGCAAAATTTTGCAAATGACTAAGTTTACAACTTATGATTTATCAGCTGTTCAATTATTGCAGCCATACATAGAAGATAACTTGCTGCTATCACACAACAGGCAAGTGCTTCATTGCAACAAGTGTCGGCACAATCTGCACAAGTAGTCTCCTTCGCACAAGTTGGTTCTACGTCTGCACAAGAAACGGAGCAACAATCTTTAGATGCCCAACAACGTCTCAGTGAGCAGATGGAAGCTATGAGCAAGATTGAACTAAGGATGAACGAAGTCAATGAACAGATAGAAACACTGAAAGTAACATCTGCAAAAATTCAAGATGTGACTGTAATCGTTTCGTCCATTGCTGACCAAACCAATCTATTAGCTCTGAATGCTGCCATTGAAGCGGCTCGGGCTGGCGAACACGGAAGAGGGTTTGCGGTTGTCGCCGATGAAGTCAGAAAACTAGCAGAACAAACGAAACGCAGTTTAGATAATGTAACTACACTCATTTCTGAAACCAACAAGGGAATCGAAGGAGTCAATGAGTCAGTAGCTCAAGCCAATAGTTTGGTATTAAATGGAGTTGAGGGGATAAGTCAACTGAATAAATTCTTTGATCAGGTGATTAAGTCCATGGGAGAAATCAAACACGGAAGCATTCGAATTGACAATGAGTTGCAGTCGCTTGTCACTGTCATCGAAGAAATTACAAATGGTGTAAGCACTGTGGCGACTTCTACTGATAATCTAACTGAAATTGCTAAACAAATGTAGTCAGTGAAAGCAAAAGGACGAATTTGTTATTAAGCTAAATCCATCATTAAATAACGCTGCCTCGGCAGCTTTTTTTGTTCCAGTAATGGGCATTTGTCACGTAAGAAAAAACTTATACTTGTTTGGAACGGAACAATCTGTGTATAATTTATTTAGCGCATAAAAGCATAAAAGTGTTAAAGTGATGTAGGAGGAGGAATCGAAATGTCTGTTAACAATAATAAAATTTTAGACTGTACCATACGGGACGGCGGCCTCGTGAATAATTGGGATTTTAGCGTTGAATTTGTTCAAGATCTATATGATGGGTTAAGCGCTGCCGGTGTAGAATATATGGAGTTAGGCTATAAGAATTCACCAAAGCTGTTAAATGCAACGGAACCCAATCCGTGGCGTTTCCTGGATGACCGATTCCTAAAAGAGATTTTCCCACAAAAGAAATACACAAAAATGTCTGCCCTGTGCGATATTGGACGAGTGGATGAGAATGATATATTGCCGCGCGAGGAAAGTGTATTGGATATGATTCGTGTGGCTTGCTACATACGGGATGTAGAAAAGGGTTTAAATCTGGTTCAAAAATTTCATGACATGGGTTATGAGACTTCCCTTAATATCATGGCGCTTTCAAATGTACATGAGCAGGAATTACTTGATGCGTTCGAAGAAATTAACCGGAGTCCGGTTGATGTCGTTTATGTTGTCGATTCCTACGGCAGCCTTGATCCAAAAAACACCGAGCGCCTTGTAAATAAGTTCCGAACTCATTTGCCGAATAAACAGCTTGGTATGCATATGCACAATAATATGCAGCTTGCGTTCGCAAACACATTAGTCGGTGTGCAAAACGGTGTGACCTTCCTTGATTCCTCCGTGTATGGCATGGGACGCGCAGCAGGTAATTGCAATACAGAACTTCTTGTCAGCTATCTCAAAAATCCGCGTTACGAGTTGAAGCCAGTACTCGGCCTTATTGAGAACCACATGATTGCCATGCGCGAAAAATGGGAGTGGGGCTATATTATTCCTTATATGATTTCTGGTGTATTGAACGAGCATCCACGGGTAGCGATGGCGCTGCGAGATAGTGAGGATCGGGATAAATTCACCGAGTTCTACGACAAGCTCACATCCCCGGAAACAACAAACGCGGCTACTGCAAAAAAGTAGAATAAAAAATTTATTGGTTTTTTGTCTGACTTATTGCTGACATATACAACAAGTATAGTGACAATGACAAACCGTTTACCTGTAATACTAACTTGCTATAACCCCTGAAACTTCTTCAGGGGTGTTTTTTTGATCGGACACGTTGAAATGAACAAACTGTTAATTTATGTTTTGAAAAGGCAGGCAATGATGTAAATGGAGCAAAGTTAACAAATACATTTCACCCGCCTAAGAATGTACGTTGATTTTATTTTAAGGAGTGATTCATTATGGAAATAAACCTAAACAAGACAGCCCTGGTCATTATTGATCTGCAAAAAGGAATCGTAGGGATGCAAACTGCACCACACAGTGGTTCATTAGTTGTTGAGAATGCTGCGAAAATTGCTCAAGCTTTTGCGTCCAAAGGAGCTTTTGTTGTCGCTGTCAACGTGGATTTTGGACAAGTTCCATTGCGTCCTATTATCGATCAAGCCCCGCGGAGTACACACCCCCCACAAAATTGGGCTGAAATCGTTCCTGAAATCAACAAATTTAAAAGTGTGTTGATAACGAAACGGCAGTGGGGAGCTTTCTATGGGACAGAACTTGATCTGCAACTTCGAAGGAGAGGGGTTGATACCATCATTTTATGTGGCATTTCGACAAGTATCGGTGTTGACACTACTGCACGGGAAGCCTTTCAGCTTGGCTATCAACAAATTTTTATTGAGGATGCCATGACAGCTTCATCATTGGAAGAGCACCGCTATTCTATTGAATACATTTTCCCGCGTATAGGCAGAATTCGAAAAACAGAAGACATTATGAAAGCCATTATGGGGTAGATTAATGTAAACCTTAATACAACAAAAGGAGCTGTCCGTCAAGGTGAATGACCTTTCGGATGAGCTCCTTTTGTTTTTGAATCGATTCCTATGAACGGCTAACAAAAAATGGCGAGGTTTCAATTCCGACTAAACGCGCATAAGTGAACAATTACCTATGATCCAAACATACACCAGTTACTTTCAACAATCTCAATATACTATATTTTAATTAGATACTTGACTAACATAAGTTATATACGATATTATACTCACGTAAAGTAAGTTACAAAGGAGTTGCGGTTGAAAATCGTAACGCTAATAAATATGAACTTGATTTATCGATGGCAGCGACAGCACTTTACCTGGCTTTGAACGGAAGCTTTATGCTTTCAATCGATGGGATTTTCAAACGCAAACAACAGAACGGTGAGCTAAGCAAACAAGGCCAAACAGGGCTATAAGTTGAGTAGAAAAGGGAGTCACCTGATTTTGGGTGGGTCCCTTTTTAACATCCAAATAAAAAATGGCCAACCAGAAAAACTGGCTGACCAGGTATTACGATGTCAAATCACCTGTTACATGCATTGGCATCTCCAAGCATATGAATGTTATACGGTTTCTTCTTTTGGTTGGAGCCTGTTTGCTGCATACCGCGACCGGGGTTTTGAATTAACAAGGCCAATGCTGATTGCAATTAAAATAAGTCCGATTACAATATAAATCGTAAATGGTTCGTTAAAGAAGAGGATACCTGTTATCAGTGCAACCAGTGGAATTAAAAAGGTATAGGAGGCAACTTTGCTTGCCTCTCCTGAACCAACAAGTTTGAAAAATACCAACCAGCCTGCGGCAATAACAAAAATAGAAATGAAAAGCAGGTCTACGGTATAAGGCACATTCCAGACAATGCTCGACCAACTCTCCGTGACCGAACCAGTACCCATCAAGAACAGGCCTCCAATGATAAGTTGAAGGGTGGTAAGCCAGATTGAATCTACAAGGCTGCCTATCTTCTTCACATATACGGTTCCAATGGCCCAGCTTAATGCACAGCCAAGGGCGAGCACAATTCCTATAATGGAGATATGGCCAGACAATCCCTTAGCGCTGACCGTGGCGACTCCGGCAAATCCAAGAAACAGGCCAAGAACTTTCAGCCCGAACATGGACTCACCAAGCCAAAGCCAGGCGAAAATGCCAAGCAATACTGGCTGAAGGAATACGATGACAGAAAACAGCCCGGCAGGCAGATAAACGAGCCCTACAGTCTGAAGGCCATAAAATAAAATGATATTGAAAATGGCCGAAATAACATACATGGGCCAGGTTTGTTTGAAACGTATCTGTTTGTATTTAGGCAAGGCAATAAATAGCAAAAGAATTCCGCCTATAAATGTTCTCATTCCTGCAAACAGAACCGGCGGCGTGTAAGAGAGTGCAAATTTTGATAAGGGCCAATTAACCCCCCACATGATTACGAGAAAAACGATGAGCAGCCCTGTCTGCATTCTAGAAAGTTGTTTCACAGATAAATCACTCCTTTGATACAAAACTTCTCTACTGAACGCCAGGCAAGGATGCCATTTGCAGCTCGATTTCCTTGTTCGTCAGAGGAAAAGCTCCTATCCGATTTTTTATAGCTAAATAGACTTCTTTCTTTTGATCATCTGGAATTTGATAAAATAACTCCTCAAAAACGGAACACACGATTCGATGATCCATAAACAAAAATAACCGTTTCCACTCATTGCGGTCGATAAATTTTTGCAGGCTTGCGTGAGTCTGCCTAATTTTTGTTTTCATTTTGCTCAGTTCTAAGTCTTTAATGGTCAGTGCTTGCGGCAATTCCACGAGTACAACCGATTTGTAATAGACAAAAGGTGCATGTAGCCCATACGGATTAAAATATAAATGAGATGGATCAACTCCTAGATAATCAGCTGCTTTCTTTGTTTCTGTGGCCGATGGAAACGTAAAGCTGTTATATTTGGCGCGAATGTCATCCGGAATATCCATAAGGCAAATAAGTTGATCTTTTTTTACCATGAGTTCCCCCGAAAATAAAATGATATAAAAAACTCCATCACAAACAAACACTTCAGGTGTCTGCTGTGATGGAGTAATCGATTAGCATACATACCAACAGGTCATTCCATCAAAAAAATATAAGTAGCATGCAAACAAAAGAACCTTTTGATTGCATTCCACTTAGATAAATTTAATATCCCAAACCGATTATACGCTTCTTTTTCAATAAAACAAGTTTATAGCCATAACGAAACGCTTCGGCACGACGATAAGATCGAACTAATAAACCAGCAAAACATTGAATAAGATCAGGAGAGTCGTTTGCTGTTTTTCTTTTTGATACAATGTAAAGAAAGATATCTACAGATGGATGTGAAACATATTAATGGATTTGCCATTTAACCAAGCAGATATAGAAAATGTATTAGATGAACATCTACTTCCACAAGTCACAAGCATTGATCAAGAAGGGCTTTATCCTGGAGATATGTTGCGAATATTAGGGGATGTCGGCGCTTTTACACTAAACAACAACGACGCAAACGATAATCTGTTCCATGCGATTCAATTAATTGAAAGTGTTGGGAAAAGGTGCGCGACAACAGCCTTTGTCGTCTGGTGCCATACTGTTGCTGTCCAATTAGTTGCACAATGTGATAATGAGTATCTTAAACAAAAGATGCTGCACGGCTTAACAAACGGTACAATCTTTGGAAGCACTGGATTATCAAATGCGATGAAGTCTTTTGCGGGAATGGGACCGATCCTTTTAAAAGGCAGGGAAACAACTAGTGGCTATAAGGTTTCTGGTGAATTGCCGTTTGTTTCAAATTTAGGCTCCAATAATTGGTTCGCCATAGTTGCGGAGACTAATGACAAGAACCAGGTCATGGCTTTTGTGCCCTGTACCATTTCGGGACTTAGTTTAGTAGAACGCAAGAATTTATTAGGGATGAACGGAACAGCAACTTATGCTTGTAAATTTCATGAAGTTATGATCCCATCTGAATGGATAATAACCCAACATGCCAGGGACTATATAAATCAAGTAAGACCGGAATTTGTTTTAAAGCAAGCAGCGATTCTCCTGGGGTTAATACAAGCGTCATTGCGGTCCATAGAATTGTTTAGGAACGAAAGCGAAATAAATCAGTATTTACCTGTAAATTTAGACGATCTTAAACAGAAACTTAAAGTGATTGATGAGAAATTGTACCGGTTAGCAAAAAATCCGTATACTCTTGGTGAGAAAATGAAGGATGTATTTCGTTTAAGACTTCAAAGCACATATCTGGCGATGCAAACAACAAATGCCGAGATGATGCATGCTGGTGCTGCCGGATATGTAAAAAGTAGTGATCCCTCCCGACGCTATAGGGAAGCTGTTTTCTTTGGTTCAATTACACCAACGATTAAGCATCTTGAAAAAGTTTTGAGATAATGATCAGGAACCCAATATCTCAACATTTATTCAATTATTCCCATACGAAGCAAATCTTCATAGTGTATTTGGGCGGTAACAGGAAGTTTTTGTTGTTTTTGATAAAGCACAACGGCTTTCTCAGTTAATTGATCGAATATACCGTTGCATTCGCCCTTATAGAAACCCGCTGCTTGAAGGTGGTGCTGCACAAGTTTTACGAGTGCTCCTCTCGAACCGCATACAAGGACACGGTATGTTACATCTGGATGTCCGGTTAATGGGCCATCAATTGTTACCTTCGTACCGATATCCACAAGCTCATATAGTTCCTCAACCTGCTGATCATACATACGGATACAACCTTCGCTAACATACCCACCAATAGAATACGGCTTATTTGTCCCGTGGATGCCGAACGTTCCCCACGGGACACTCAGCTGCATCCATCTTGATCCAAAACCGTTATACCAATTTTTCTTCTTAACCACTATGGTGAAAATGCCAACAGGAGTTGGTGTGTCCTTGGTTCCAGGGCCGATCCGGTATTGTTTTATTGCTCGAATATTTTGTGCGTCTGGGTTGATACGATAGGTCTTGATTACCTTACCTTTGTCCTGTACCTTCAATGTTCTATCCCATAGATTAATGTATATTTCGTTTTTAGCTAATGCTGGCTGCGAACAAACGCAAAATAAAACGCCAACTAAAAAAAGGCAGATTAGTAACCTCATCGACTTTCACCTTCGCCCCGGCGTTAGCCAAGTTTTTTTATTTACTGGTACCGTTGAACAGCATAAAGCGGGAAACTTGAACGAAAGCATTCAATAAAATTATTGTGTCTTTCAGTATGCTAATTATTCGGGAAAGAAATGCTCATGTCGGTAGGCGTGAATTGAGTGATGCCTGGAACCGTTATTTTGTACACAAAAAGAAGACTTCCAGAATCGAAGTCTTCTTTTTTCTCTTTATTCCAGCAGATCCGGCTGCTCCCTGACAATGCGCTTGCCTTCCTCCGTGTCATAAAATCCCCCTGTCCCGTATTATTTAAATATTCAATAATTATATCACAGAGCATGGAAAACGGTTACAAAAAAGGTGACAGAGATATCCTAGAGTTGAAGGATTACTGATCAAATTCAAAACCCAGGAGGTAATCGATGAACCGTATAACCGGCATCCTGCTGTCCGCTTCATTGGCGGCCACTCTTGGCAGTGCTCTTACAGGCTGCGGCGCCAGCATATCCCCGCGAGGCCAAGCCGAACCTGCTGTTCCGGTCCAGTCCGGTGTAAAACAAGGCGCAGTGCAGCATACAGCGCCGTTGACGGGCCTTCCCGTGGCGTCTGTCAATAGAGATCGCGTTATCGTGGTGATGGTGAATAATTTTTCCAAGGCCAGGCCGCAGTCCGGGCTGGATAAAGCGGATATGGTGTATGAAACACTTGAAGAAGGCTACATCAGCCGCTTCATGGCTTTTTACCAGAGCGAAACTCCCGATGTTGTAGGACCTGTAAGAAGCATCCGCCCTTATAATATCAATCTCTCCAGCGGATTTGACCCGATTATCTCGCATGCTGGCGGCAGTGTAGCTGCTCTGCACATGCTGCGCAGCGGCGGTTATGCCGATATGGATGAGATTTATAGCTACCCAAAGGCATACTGGCGGGTCGATTTCCGCAAAGCTCCCCACAACTTGTACACAAGTATCCGTAAATTGCGGGAAGGCGCAGTGAAAAAAGGTTATCCGACTGAGGCTGCAGTCCCCACTTTTACGTTTAAAAAGGATACGGAAGAAGCCTCAGGAGCACCCGGCTCTTCCATCGCGATCACCTACTCAAGCACGAATCACTGCGGCTACGAATACGATCCTGGCAGCAAGCAGTATTTGCGCACGACGGATGGCAAGCCGCATATCGATAAGGAAACAGGGCGACAGTTGAGCGCTACCAATGTGCTTGTGGTGGGTACGATGCATAAAGTTGTTGACAGTGACGGTAGGCTGGAGGTGAATACCACCGGTCCGGGGGAAGGCTATTTATTTCAACGGGGTAAAGCGGTAAAAGTAACGTGGGAACAAAAGCATGGAATCATTCGTGCCTACCGAAATGGCCAGGAGGTGTCGCTATATCCCGGCCATACGTGGGTCAATATTGTACCCAACAACCCAACTCTTGCTGCACACCTTTCTTTTCACTAAGAATACGTATTCCTTGTCAAATGGATACCTTTCCCCTATGATAGAAAGTGAGAAACACTTTAGTTCGTAAAAATTGCAAAGTATTGCTGAGGTAAAGGATATTGCCGGGCTATACTGGAGGGGAATGGATCCATATGCAGCTTGATAAAATTAAGGGAAAAGAACTGGAGCAGTTGTTCGAAGCCATTTTATCGCTGGATTCTATGGAAGAATGCTATCTTTTCTTTGATGATCTCTGCACGGTTAATGAGATGAAATCCATGGCACAGCGCCTGGAAGTGGCCAGGATGTTGAGGGATAAACAGACATACAGCACGATTGAACAGGAAACAGGGGCGAGCACAGCTACCATTTCGCGTGTGAAGCGCTGTTTGAATTATGGGAATGGCGGTTACCTGATGTCCCTTGAACGCATACAGGAGCTTAATGAAAATAAATGATCCGGCCTATCTTTGCTATTTGCTGATGACGCATCTGCAGGCAGGCATGAAGATAAGCAAGTGGGCAGTCTATAGTCTCCATCTGGAGGCTTTTTTAATGGAGTAAAGAATGAACCTTTACCGGAGGAGGATATTCGTTGGAAATCGAGAAATGGAGCCACGTCTTTAAACTGGATCCTGAGAAAGAACTCAGTGACCAGGCTCTTGAGTCAGTCTGTGAATCGGGAACGGATGCCATTATCATTGGCGGTACGTTGAACGTAACGTTTGACAATACGATTGAGCTGCTGGGCCGGGTACGCCGGTATGCGCTGCCTTGTATGCTTGAAGTATCGAATATAGAGGCTGTCGTGCCAGGTTTTGACGGCTATTTTATCCCGCTTGTCTTAAATGCGCAGAATCCGGAATGGATACTTGGGGCGCACGCTCGGGGGCTGGAGGAGCACGGACCATTTATACGCTGGGATGAAGTCATGGTGGAAGGGTATGTAATTGGCAACCCTGAATCGGCGGCTGCGAGATTGACGGCGGCTGACACGCAGCTAGACGAGGGCCGAATGAAGGCGTACGCCCGTATGGCGGATCAGATGCTCAAACTTCCCATTTTCTATATTGAATACAGTGGTACATACGGAGACGCTGCGCTTGTAAAAGCGGCCCAGCAGGTTGTGCATAACAGCCGGATTTTTTATGGGGGCGGCATCCGGACCGCCGAACAGGCGGCTGAGATGGCACAGTGGGCTGACACCATCGTTGTCGGAAACAGCCTGTATACCGATCTGGAAGCAGCTCTCGCCACAGTTGAGGCCGTTAAAAAAATTAAAGAATAGGACGGCCGGCTTTTGAATTGCCCTACAATGTACGATATAATAAATAGACGCAAAAAAACCGCGGGAGATAGGACACCGCGGTTTTGCCAGTTTTACAAAGAGAATGCAAAAAAGCATACGTTTGTTCGCTTTTTTCTTATATAATAGAGAACAGAACCAAACGGGAAAGGAGCCCTGTGATGACGATTTTTATGAATACAGATGATGTGCTGAAGGGTCTCAATCCCCAGCAAAGGGAAGCGGTGCTTACAACGGAAGGCCCGCTGCTTATCCTTGCGGGCGCAGGGAGCGGTAAGACGCGTGTGCTTACCCAGCGCATCGCCTATCTTCTTAAAGAAAAGCGTGTTGTACCATGGAGCATACTGGCCCTCACGTTTACGAATAAAGCGGCCCGTGAGATGAAGGACAGGATCGCAGCCATTGTTGGCCCGGATGCCGAAGATATCTGGATATCCACGTTTCACTCGATGTGCGTACGGATTCTGCGCCGGGATATTGACCGGATCGGGTACAGCCGCAATTTCACCATCCTGGATTCAGGCGACCAGTTAACGGTCGTGAAGCAGGCGCTAAAAGACATGAATATCGACCCGAAAAAATTCGACCCGCGTGCCATCCTGGGTTTGATCAGCGGCGCTAAGAATGAGCTGAAAGATCCGGAACGTTTTGGCCAGGGCCTCTTAGGGCCGATTGAACAGGTAGCACACCGGGTGTATGTATCGTACCAGAAGAAACTGAAAAGCAACAATGCGCTGGATTTTGACGATCTGATTATGAAGACCATTGATCTCTTTAACCAGTTTCCGGAGGTACTAGAGTTTTATCAGAAGAAGTTCAAATATATTCACGTGGATGAGTATCAGGATACAAACCGGGCCCAGTATCTGCTCGTGAAGATGATGGCGGCGGGTTCGCAAAATATATGCGTAGTGGGGGACTCCGACCAGTCTATTTACCGCTGGCGCGGCGCCGACATTACGAACATCCTGAATTTTGAAAAGGACTATCCAAGCGCTAAATCCATCCTGCTTGAACAGAACTACCGCTCCACCAAACGGATTCTTGAGGCGGCGAACCAGGTTATCTCCCGCAATCTCAGCCGCAAACCGAAGAATTTATGGACGGAAAATAGCGAAGGGAATCCGATTCGCTTCTACACAGCGGACAGTGAACATACGGAAGCTTACTATATTGTTGGTGAAATACAGAAAGGAACCCGGGAAGACCGCAACTACCAGGATTACGCCATTCTGTACAGAACGAATGCACAATCGCGCGTGGTGGAGGATGTGCTCGTTAAATCCAACATTCCTTATACGATTGTCGGCGGCACGAAATTCTATGACAGACGGGAAATCAAAGACATGCTGGCCTATTTGCGCCTCATTTCCAACCCGGATGATGATATCAGCCTGACGCGCATTATTAATGTGCCCAAGCGGAGCATCGGGGCCACAACGGTGGAGAAAATCGCCGCCTATGCAGCATCACAGGGCCTGTCGATGTACCGGGCAATCCAGGAAGTGGATGAGATTGGGCTCACATCCCGCGCAGCAGGAGCCGTTACGGAATTTGCAAAGCTTATTACAAGTCTTGAACAGATGCAGGAATACCTGAGTGTGACCGAATTGGCGGAAGAAATTATTAAAAGGACAGGCTATAAAGAAGAACTGCTCAAGGAAGGGACGATAGAAGCCCGGACACGCATGGAGAATATCGAAGAGTTTCTGTCTGTTACGATGGAATTTGAGCGCAAAAGCGAAGATAAATCGCTCGTTGCTTTCCTGACGGATCTTGCGCTTGTGGCGGATATCGACTCGCTTGGAGATGTGGAAGAGGATAAAGATAATTCGGTCGTGCTGATGACGCTCCACAGCGCCAAAGGCCTTGAATTTCCGGTCGTGTTCCTTGTGGGGATGGAAGAAGGCATTTTTCCGCATTCGCGTGCTCTTTTCGAAGAGGTTGAAATGGAAGAGGAGCGCCGCCTTGCTTATGTCGGGATTACCCGGGCTGAACAGCAGTTGTTTTTAACCCGGGCCATGATGCGCACGCTGTACGGCCAGACGAAGGCCAATCCCCCATCTCGCTTTATCGATGAGATTCCGCCACACCTGATCGAAGCGGAAGGCGGCGTGCAGGACAGGTGGGGAAGCGGCTCCCGGGGCGCATTTGGCAGCGGGGCTGGTGGAAACGGCAGGACAGGCTACTCACCTTCTATAGGGCAGCGAACCGGAGCAATGGGGACGCCCGCAGTATCTGCTGGCTATTCATCATCCGGTGCCGGCCATGCGGCGCTGCGCGGAACACCTGCTAAAGGAGCCGACCTGTCGCTTGATTGGAAAGCCGGCGATAAGGTTACCCATAAGAAGTGGGGGATTGGCACGGTTGTTATGGCCAAGGGGGAAGGAGCAGATCTTGAATTAACGATTGCGTTCCCCGATCCGGTCGGTGTCAAGAAACTGCTGGCGAAATTTGCACCGGTTGAGAAAGTCTAACGAATAGGAGCGACACTGTATGGATCTTTCGCAAGCTACTGCACGCGTGGAAGAACTTCGCAGCATCATTGAAGAACATAATTTCAACTATTATGTAAAAGACAATCCAACAATATCGGATCAGGAGTATGACCAGCTGATCCGTGAGCTGATTGCTCTGGAAACCGAATTTCCGGAACTGCTCACCCCTGATTCACCAACTCAGCGGGTTGGCGGTACCCCACTTGAGGGTTTCGTTAAAGTACAGCATGCCATTCCGATGCTCAGCCTTGCCAATGCATTCAATGCAGAGGATCTGCGTGATTTTGACCGGCGCGTTCGCCAGGGTATCGGAACCGACGCTCCGGTGCACTACGTGTGCGAGCTAAAGATCGACGGGCTTGCGGTTTCGCTGCAGTATGAGAACGGCCGGTTTGTCCGAGGGGCCACACGCGGCGACGGCACAACAGGTGAGGATATTACCCAGAACCTGCGGACTATCCGCTCACTGCCCCTTTTGCTCAAGAAGCCCTACACAGTGGAAGTGCGGGGCGAGGCCTTTATGCCGCGCCGGGCGTTTGCGAAGCTTAATGAAATTCGGGCTGAGCGGGGGGAGGCGCTGTTTGCGAACCCCCGCAACGCGGCAGCGGGATCGCTGCGCCAGCTGGATCCGAAGATAGCCGACGAGAGATCCCTCGACATTTTTCTTTATTCAATGGTAAGCGAAGAAGTGCTGCCTGTCGCTGCCCACAGCGATGCGCTTCGTTTAATGGAAGAACTCGGCTTTAAAGTCAATCCCGAACGCAGGGAGTTCACCGGGATCGAAGGCGTCATTGCGTTTATCGAAGGCTGGACGGACAAGCGGAATGAGCTGTCCTACGATATAGATGGAATGGTTGTAAAAGTTGATAGCTTTGCGTATCAGGATGAACTTGGAACGACAGCCAAGAGCCCACGCTGGGCCATTGCCTACAAGTTTCCGGCAGAGGAGGCTGTAACTGTTCTGCGGGATATCGAGCTGACTGTTGGCCGGACAGGTGCAGTCACGCCAACCGCTCTGCTGGATGCAGTAAGTCTCGCCGGTACAACCGTGAAGCGGGCGTCCCTGCATAATGAAGACATTATCCGCGAGAAAGGCATTATGATTGGGGACCATGTGGTCGTTAAGAAGGCGGGCGACATTATTCCGGAAGTTGTAGCGGTGAAGGCAGAGCTGCGAACCGGTGACGAGAAACCTTTTGCGATGCCGACCCATTGTCCGGCGTGTGGCAGCGAACTCGTCCGCCTGGATGAGGAGGTGGCGCTGCGCTGTATTAACCCGAAATGCCCGGCGCAGATTAAGGAAGGCATTATCCACTTTGTTTCCCGCAACGCGATGAACATTGAAGGCATCGGTGAACGGGTTGTATCGCAGCTTTATGAACATCAGCTTATCCACAGCGTAGCGGATCTCTATTATCTCAAGCGCGCTGAACTTCTAGCGCTGGAGAGGATGGGCGAGAAGTCTGTAGACAATATGCTGGCCGCCATTGAGAAGAGCAGGGAGAATTCCCTCGAACGCCTAATTTTTGGCCTGGGAATCCGCTTCGTCGGCGAAAAGGCAGCAAAATTGCTTGCCCAGCATTTTGGGACGATGGACGCCATCCGATCGGCATCAGAAGAAGAAATCGTGAGCATCCACGAGATTGGCACCAAAATCGCGGAAAGCATCCACAAGTACTTCGAGAAGCCTGAAGTGGACGAACTGCTTGGGCGCCTGAAGGAAGCTGGTTTGAATATGGAATATAAAGGGCTGCGTCCGCAGGATGTTGACCAGAATTCCCGCTTTAGTGGAAAAACGGTCGTGTTAACTGGTGCGATGGAACAGCTCTCCCGCAAGGAAGCGCAGGCGTTAATTGAGGCACGGGGTGGAAAAGTCTCGGGAAGTGTGAGCAAAAAAACAGATCTGGTCGTAGCCGGTGAGGATGCGGGGTCCAAGCTTGCGAAGGCTGAGGAATTGGGCATAGAGGTCATTGATGAAGATACGTTTATATCGTGGATAAATGAATAAAAAGTACCGATTTTAGAATCCCATTCGAAAAAAGAATGGGATTTTTTTTGATTGTTCCGATACTACAATTAGACAAAATACGACTGAATTATAAGACGAGTATTTAATTTAATTCTTTACAAGTGTATAATTTAGGAAAAATGAGTAAGAATCCCTTCCGCATTTTAATGGGGAAATGAATCACCCTTTTTTCTTTTTTTCATGCAAGAAAAAATATCGAATAAAACGTATGTTCGCATTTGCTAGAGGCAGAGAAAGGAGGGCTCAGGATGGGACGGAAGAAACGGTCCAAGCAGGAAGACAAACAAACGTTCGGACTGATTGTGCAGCTCTATCCAACCAAAGAGCAGGAAGTGTTGATCCGTAAGTCCTTTGGCTGTCGCCGGTTTTTGTACAACCTTTTTTTGACCCACCGCTCCAAAGCATGGCCTCCAATGCGGTCAATGGAAATATTCGCTTCCATGGTGATTTTTCTTCGCTTCAGTTGCCCAAGCTCGGTGGGGTTGCATGCAAGGGGTCTGCCCGCCGCCTGCGTCGTCTTTTTAAAAAGGGAGCCGTGATCAAAGCTGCTACTGTTCGCAGAAAAGCCGGTCGTTTTTATGCGTCTGTCCGCTTACAGATGGATGCGCCTGCTATACAAAAGAATGACACGAACGATGATGCCGTGGGGATTGATATGGGGATCAAGACCTTTGCCGTCCTGTCAGATGGAACCGCGATTGCTAACCCCCGGTATTTGATCACTGCGCAAAGGAAGCTGCGCACCCAACAGAAACGGCTCTCCCGTATGAGAAAAGGGTCAAACCAGTACGAGCGGCAGAAAAAGAAAATCGGAAGGCTGCATGCCAAAGTGGCGAACCAGCGAAAAGACTTCCAGCATAAGTGGTCGGGCAAGCTGACGGACGAAAACCAAGTCCTCTGCATGGAAGATCTGCATGTGCGTGGAATGTCTAAAAACCGCAGGCTGGCGAAACATATTGCGGATACGGCATGGTTCCAGTTCCGTACCTTTTTGACTTATAAAGCCAAACAGAAAGGGCGCATCCTGGTTGTCATCGACCGCTTTTATGCGTCAAGCAGGATCCGCTCAGCCTGCGATGCGAAAAAAGCTTCCCTTACCCTGGATGAACGAACATGGGTCTGCCCGTCCTGCGGAAAGAAGCATGACAGAGATAAAAACGCAGCCATCAATATCAAACAGGAAGGACTCCGAAAGCTCGGAGCCTAACGGATCGATTCGATTTTTCACCGTTGGAACGACGGGGTGTGCATGTCGAGATGCCATAAGACCTTGGAGCTGCGGCAACGTGGGAGTTCGATAGAGAACAACAGACCACACCGCTTTTTGGCGGCAAGGCAAGCATCGTTGAAGCGTGAAAAGTTCTGCTGGTCATCTGTAATCAGGCCATACGGTCTGCCCAGCAGAAGCTCTCCATTTTAATGGAGAGTAGTTCACGAAAAATATACAGCATTTAAGCTAGGAGGCTGTCAATTTTTATGGAAGACATCCAAGAGGTAGGATTAATGGAGTGGGGGCAATCGGTTCACTTTTATGAGCATAATTATCATACAGATAATCGAGATAAACTGGACTTTTCTCCGTTTATTCAACCCATGTTGAATAAAATAATGCAAACGCATTTCAGTTATTCAGCAGAAGAAGAGACGGCGCTCCTCAATGAGATCGATCAGATCGCCCTATTATTTTTCGGGCGGGGAGGAACCCTATCGCAAGCGATGCTTGCCGTGTCGCATTTTCGCAGAGAGCTGCTTGAATGTATCAAGGATCAACTAGGTACGGTACATCAATACCATGATCTTATGCAGCGGCTCCTGCCGGTCACCGACTATTTGGCTGCCAGAATGAATACGGTGTATACGCGTTATAAGAGTTCAACTTACCCGCATATTTCCTCTATTTTCTTCACAGAAATCGTAGACCAACTTCCTTATGCCATTATTTTATTTGATGAGGACATGAACTGTGAATATGTGAATAAGGCCTTCCTTCAAGCAGCCGAGTTATCGCACAGCGACGTTATTGGCATCCCCCGACACGAACTCCTTACATTACTGTACGGTGAGGATGCCAGGCTTCTCATTGATTCCGATCCGCAAGATCCTAAAGATATGTACATTGACAGCCAGCGCGTTTTAAACAAGAAGTTTATCTTTCTGAATCGGATTGCTATTTCATCTGGTGTAGAAGGCGCGCGAAATAAAATGCTGACCATCTTGTGGCCAGCCAAAGATATAAATGCCAACTGGTTTATCGGCGTCCAGACCAACATGGTGCTTGACTATATATCAGATCCCATTTTAATGGTCGATGAGCTAGGGCAAATTATCAATTTGAACCAGAAAATGGCCGACTTACTTGAGACCTCACAATATTCTCTTATAGGGCAGGACTATGAACATATTTTCCATAAACATTTCGAAACCGATTTGAAAGAAAGCCTGCTGATATCCACCCTGCACAACGCTGAAGAACAACTCAGAAGAAGGCTGCAAGTCACAATCAATGGACAGCCGCGCACCCTCCTTATCACAACACGTCTCATTCGCAATTTTAACGGGAATGTGATGGGTGCTCTTATGATACTAAGAGACGAGACGGAAATAACCGGCTTAAAAAGCCACATGGAACTGATGGATAGGTACCAGCAAATCGGGGAGCTTGCCGCAGGGTTTGCCCACGAAATTCGCAATCCGTTAACTTCATTAAAGGGATTTCTACAGCTGAGCCTGCAGGATCACAATTTTGACCAAAGAGAAATTACAGAGCGAATCCTGCTTCCGGAAATCGGCCGGATCAATCAGATTATTACCAAATTTCTGATGATGAGCAAGCCAGCTTTTCCTGTTTTAAAGAAGGACAACCTGCTGGAGCTTCTCCATTATACGGTGGATTTTATGACGCCGCAGGCCATTCTGAAAGACGTATCGCTTTCTTTTGTTAACCATGCACCGATGGCGCTTCATTGCCAAATGGACCGCGAACAGATTACCCAGGTCTTGATCAATGTAATCTCCAATGCGTTTGATGCGGTAGGCGGTCTCGAAAGTAACAGAAAAGTGCAGGTTTCTCTCGGTATGCACAAGGATCACGCAGTCATCGAGATTCGCGACAACGGATGCGGATTCGAGCACGATGAAATCGATAAAGCATTCGATCCTTTCTTTACCCGCAAAGTGAACGGAACGGGGCTTGGCCTGGCCGTATCCCGCCAAATTGTATTCCGGCATGGAGGGCAAATTGAAATCGAAAGCGTGAAAAACGACGGAACATGTGTCCGCATTGCTCTTCCGCTTACAGGGGCCGCTTAGTTGCGGCGCCCCTTCTTCTCTGGTATCATGTTACGTATATTGACATTCCAGAGTCTTTAATGGTAATGCATAACAGGAGGTGGAAAAATGAGCGCCATTTCACGTACGGAAGTAGAATATGTTGCAAAACTGGCCCGCTTGGACTTAACAGAAGAAGAAGCGGTTAAATATACGGAGCAGCTGAACGCAATCCTGGAGTTTGCGGGAAAGCTGAATGAGCTTGATACACAGAATGTAGAGCCCACCAGCCATGTGCTGGATGTATACAACGTAATGCGCGATGATATCGAACGTCCTTCAGTATCGCGGGAGCTTGCCCTTCGCAATGCGCCGGATGAAGAAGACGGCCAATTTAAAGTACCAGCAGTTATGGAATAGAAGGGAGGATACATACAGGTGTCTTTGTTTGAAAAACGTTTAATGGAAATACATACAGAGATTGATAAAGGCGAAATCACCGTGCATGATCTGGTTGATACTTCGTTCGAGCGAATCAAACAGGTTGACGGGAAAGTAAAATCGTTTATCACCCTTGATGAGGACAACGCCCGCACCAGGGCAAAGGAATTGGACGAGCAGCAATCCCGCGGCGAGGAGAAAGGATTGCTTTTTGGCCTGCCTGCAGGGATTAAAGATAACATTGTAACGGAAAATCTGCGCACTACATGCGCCAGCAAGCTTCTCTCTAACTACAATCCCATCTACAATGCATCGGTTATGGACCGCCTCCATGCGGCCCAGTCTGTTACGATCGGCAAGATGAATATGGATGAGTTCGCCATGGGCGGATCCAATGAGAACTCCGGATTCTTCAACACGTATAACCCGTGGAACCTGGACTATGTACCGGGCGGATCAAGCGGCGGCTCTGCTGCGGCGGTTGCAGCAGGTGAAGTGTATTATGCGCTCGGTTCTGATACAGGCGGATCCATCCGCCAGCCAGCCGCATACTGCGGGGTAGTCGGCTTAAAGCCAACATACGGCTTAGTTTCCCGTTTTGGGCTTGTGGCGTTCGCTTCGTCGCTTGACCAGATTGGGCCGATTACGAAAAACGTTGAAGATTCCGCGTTCGTGCTGCAGGCGATTGCCGCTCACGACCCGTTCGACTCCACTTCAGCGGATGTGGAGATTCCTGATTACATCTCGGCTTTGACCGGAGACGTCAAGGGCCTTCGCATCGGCGTGCCGAAAGAACTGATGGGAACAGGTATTGATCCGGAAGTGAAGGAGAAAGTAACAGAGGCTCTGAAAGTTCTTGAGGACCTCGGCGCGATCGTGGAGGAAGTGACCCTGCCGCATACGGAATACGCCGTGCCGACTTACTACATTATTGCACCTTCTGAAGCATCCTCCAACCTGGCCCGCTATGACGGAGTGCGCTATGGCGTGCGCGCTGACAATGCGGAGAACCTGATTGAGATGTACCGCGAATCACGCAGCAAGGGGCTTGGCGCTGAAGTAAAACGCCGGATAATGCTGGGTACGTACGCGTTAAGCTCGGGCTATTATGATGCGTACTACAAGAAAGCGCAGCAGGTACGGACGCTTATTAAGCGCGATTTTGACGATGTGTTCGGCAAGTACGATGTAATCATTGGGCCGACTGCTCCAACGACTGCTTTCAAAATCGGGGAGAAGGTCAATGACCCGCTCACGATGTACCTGGAAGACATCTGCACCATTCCGGTGAACCTGGCCGGCATTCCGGCAATCAGTGTTCCGTGCGGATTCGCAAGCAATGGCCTGCCTGTCGGGCTTCAGATTATGGGAAAAGCCTTTGATGAAACGACGATTCTTCGTGTGGCCCATGCATATGAGCAGAACACGGAGCATCACAAGGCGCGCCCGGAGCTGTAAGGGAGGGATATGAAAATGGAATTTGAAACCGTCATTGGCCTGGAGGTCCACTCCGAGCTTTCTACCAATAGTAAAATTTTCTGCGGCTGCTCGACTGAATTCGGTGCGCCGCCTAATACACATACATGCCCGATCTGCCTGGGACATCCGGGTGTTCTGCCTGTTCTTAACAAGAGAGCGGTAGAGTTCGCCATGAAAGCGGCGATGGCCCTCAACTGCCAGATCGCAGAAGAAAGCAAGTTTGATCGCAAGAACTATTTCTACCCGGACCTGCCAAAGGCCTATCAGATTTCCCAGTACGACCAGCCGATCGGCGAGCATGGCTGGATTGAAATCGAAGTGAACGGGGAAACGAAACGCATTGGGATTACCCGCCTCCACCTGGAAGAGGATGCGGGCAAACTGACCCACGCAGGCGCCGGTACATCCTTGGTGGACTTCAATCGGGTGGGAACGCCACTCATTGAGATTGTATCCGAGCCGGATCTTCGTTCTCCTGAAGAGGCGCGCGCGTACCTGGAGAAGCTCAAAGCGATTCTGCAGTACTGCGAAGTGTCTGACGTGAAAATGGAAGAAGGCTCACTGCGCTGTGACGCCAACATCAGCCTGCGCCCTGTCGGCCAGGAGAAGTTCGGTATCCGCGCTGAGCTGAAAAATATGAACTCGTTCCGCAACGTGCAGAAGGGCCTCGAATATGAGGAATACCGTCAGGCGGAAATTCTGCGTGAAGGCGGCGAAGTGGTACAGGAGACACGCCGCTGGGACGATGCCAACCAGCGTACCCTTTCGATGCGGGGCAAAGAAGAAGCGCACGATTACCGCTACTTCCCGGATCCGGACCTGATTAAATTAAAAATAAGCCGCGAATGGGTGGATGAAATCCGCGCAACCATTCCGGAACTGCCGGATGCCCGTAAAGCCCGCTATGTTTCCGAGTATGGCCTCCCATCCTATGATGCGGGCGTTATTACGATGTCGAAGGATGTGTCTGACTTCTTCGATACCGCGGTGAAGACCGGGGCAGACGCAAAAGTTGTATCCAACTGGATGATGGGCGAATTGATGGCCTACCTGAACGCCAACCAGCTCGAACTCAAAGACGTGAAAATTACGCCGCAGGGGCTGGGCGAAATGGTAACACTCATCGAAAAAGGCACCATCAGCAGCAAAATCGCCAAGACCGTCTTTAAAGAAATGGTTGAAACCGGAAAGTCTCCGGAGAAGATCGTACAAGAGAAAGGCCTTGTCCAGATCAGCGATGAAGGCGAACTGAAGAAAATGGTGGAGGAAGTCGTGAACGCCAACCCGCAATCTGTAGCCGACTATAAAGCCGGTAAAGACCGGGCCATTGGATTCCTCGTCGGCCAGATTATGAAGGCCTCCAAAGGAAAAGCGAACCCCGGCCTCGTAAACAAAATACTCAAAGAAAAACTGGATGAGATGTAAGATTAAATACCGATTCACTAAATAAATGGAAAAAGCCTCCCTGACTTTGATTTTAGGGAGGCTTTCCATATAACTAACAAAAAAGAGCCTTTAGGAACTTAATTGCTTCATGATTGAAAAAGGTAGGAACATAAATAAACCAAAAATGCTCATTATAGTCGAAATTGTAAAAGGAGACACCCTGTTAGAAACAACTTCCCCAAAGATGCTGTGCTTGCCTTGTGTCCTTTACCCCCTTTTTAATCCGCTGATTTAGTGATCAAATCATAAACTCTTTTCAAGTTTGATTTAAAATATGTAGTAAAGTACCAGTCTTGATAAGCTTTTGGTACTGAAATCTCATCAATGCTTTTCTTACTTTGAACGGCTTCCGCCACCAATGCCACGATATCGTTTATGTAAGCTTTCACCTCATGAAGTGCTTTTATTGAGCAAACTTCGCCATGTCCTGGTACGATAGTTTCTACACCAAGTAGTTCGGCTCGCTCTAAAATATTTATCCATACCTGGGGATTTGCATTCATCATTACAGGGTGATGCTTCGAGAGCACCAGATCTCCCATTACGGCAGTTTTTTCTTCAGGCAGGTACACGAAAGCATCACTTTGCGTGTGACCGCCGCCATACGTGATGAGCTGTACGGTCCGATCACTACCATAATACTCATCCGTTGATCAAAGGTAATCGTTGGTAGTGTATATACCAAATTGGGGAGTATTTTCATGTACTCACGGTTACTAGCATTTTCCCATTGCATTTCTTTTTTTAACTTTTCGTCCGTCTCTTGTTTGATTTTCTCCTCGACTTCATCGATAGCCTGATAAATCGGCTCCGGGTTTGACAACTGCTGGGCTAACCTGTTTTTTCCGAATGTGGCCATAATTTCATGTGTGATAGATGTGGAAATTATTTGGGCCTGGGGGGTAAAGAGTTGATTCCCGCTCGTATGGTCACTGTGCCAATGTGTGTTGAATACATAGGAAACTGGGTTTTCCGTGAGGTACATTGCAGCTGCATGTAAATCCGCTGCAGCGTATATTGTGTTGAAGGTATCCACCACAAGCGTTGTATCACCTAGATCAATGATTGCTGCATTCCCTACAGAGCCGGTACCAGGGACCGAGATTGCTGCAAATACACCCTCAGCGACGTGATTCAGCCGAAAATGCTTTGAGCCCGTGAATGTTTCAATTCGATTTTTAATGTGTTACCTCTCCTCCCACCTGAAATAATAGCTTTATAGTATCACAGTTGTCTTTTTCAACTGGCTTATTGCGCATTCTGCCAGATACTTTTTTTAGCGTAGAGTTTTTCTTTAGTTGCTAAATTACGGTCAGAATCGTACCAAATACGTACACCTAGATAAATGAGATAGGCCGCTCCAACTAGTTTCATCGCAGTAAAAAGGGTTGGAGAGGTCAGCAGTATAGCACCTACGTCAGCAAATGACATAAGCATAGCTGTTAAGTCACCTAAAAAAGTACCGGGAATCATAAAAAGTGCAGCACTTTTACCCCTACTGATACTCGTAGTGATCAATAAAGTTACAACTGGTCCTGGTGTTGCAATAATCAGCATTGAAGCGAAAACGAATGAAATCCAAATCTCAAAGGTCATTATTCATCCCCATTTCCTATATATTAAACGTTCAGTACTTATTCATGAGAGGTGTTCTGAAAAATGTAAAAAGAGCATAAAGATTCTCCATTCAAACGGTATTCATATTCAATTCAGTTTTTACATCATAAAGGTTGGGAAGGTGCTTATAAATCAATAACTTAATTGGCAAATCGTTTGATATTTGGATCGTATGGGTCTATGAAAATGATAAACACCCTCACTGGTTAAAGCTTTTTAAGGAATGAATGGATACAGCAACAATTGATGAGTTCTGGCGTAGGATTCGCTTCGTTGACGACACTCAATGCGTCCAGTTCGATATTTCCATGACGAAAATCATAGATGATTTCTGTGGATGTTTGAAAGATTTGTTTTGAAACAGGAAAAGAATTTGCACCGAAGGCTTTGTTGAATTCCTCCTCCAATGCGATCACATACAACCCTTTGTGAGGTTTACTTTCCACGTAGCCTTCCGCAAGTAATTGTTGGTATGCTGTTTCGACCGTGTTTCGTGCAATTTTTAGATTAGCAGCACACTTGCGAACGGATGGCAATTGAGTGCCAGCAGCCATGCGGCCTGCATGAATCTCTCCCGTAAAATATCGGTAGAGTTACAAATAGATCGGTTCCTTTGCAGAGTCATATAATGTAGGTGTGATTTCAAACATAACCGTCCCCCATCTGTCCCCATACACATCATCAAAACTGACACTTCGTATCAGGTCAATTCCATATTACAATCATTTTATCAAAAATAGAAAGTGAATGTAGGGGTGATAGGATGTGAAAATCGCATGAAGTGATCGTTGAATCCGTTTGTATTGGGAACACTCCCGAAAGTTTTGTTACCACCTGGTAGTTGCATTTTATTCCCGAGTGGAGCTAGCTTGGTTTGTGAAGGAGAAAATTTCCTTGTAGCCAATCTCGCGAAGTGATTCAGGAAATGTATAGGGACAGTCCGAAACTCGCCACACGCTTTGTACCTTGCGAATTTGGACGAAAGGGAATTTTCTGTACTGTTGAGCGACCTGGCAAGGTTGTTGCAGGTGAGAAAGCGCGTGTCGTTGTGTACCATGCACCAAATCGAAAAATTTGAATGAATGGAGAATGAATGAACCTTATATTTTACGTTTAGTACTCTTAAAGTTAAAAGGGTAGCCATTCTGAACGATTTGTTTGTCCATCCAGAAGCGCGAGGTCAAAAGGTTGGGGAAACTCTGTTCCTCCATTGTTTGAAATACATCCGTGAGCATTCCTTTGCCTATATGCAATGGGAGACAGCGAAGGATAATGTTGTGGCGCAAGCCCTCTATAACAAACTGGGTGGACATTTAAGTGATTGGTTGGTCTATGAAATCCATTAATAATCAAAGGAAAAGGAGAGACCGATTTTGTTAATCGCACCGATCGAATTAACAGGGAAGCAAGCGAAACTGGTTGCGATGAAACCAGAATTGCATGCGGGCTTTGCTTCGCGGCTTATCCTTTTGTAGGATCAGTTCTATTGATTCCTGTTGTTGTGGGGATTGTGTGTATTGTGTATTTGATGTAGAGGACACGAAGAGAACAAAATAGAGTGGGTGGACGAAAGATACATTTAAAGATTGAAAACAACTCCGACGTAAAGATGGATGAATATCAAACACCTGTCTAAATATTTGTGTTATTGTATATATATTCATATAAACTTTTTAGGAGGTAATCAATATATGTATATCCCGTCATCATTTGAGGTTACTGAAAAAGAAGCCATTTATGATTTTATGGAGAAGCATAGCTTTGCGATCGTATTTTCTCAAAAAGATAACACTCCATTTGCTACTCACTTACCTTTATTATTAGACAGGAAAGAGGAGTGTTTATATGGTCATATGGCAAAAGCAAATCCACACTGGAAAGAAATTACAAATGAAATTTTAGTAGTTTTCAATGGTGCTCATACATACATTTCACCCTCCTGGTACGAAACAAATCAAGCAGTTCCTACTTGGAATTATGTAGCTGTTCATGCTTATGGAAAGTTAGAGTTGGTTGAGGATAACAACCAACTAGCTAAAATTCTTGCTGAGTCAGTTAATCGATATGAATCTTCAATGCCTAATCCGTGGAATATGGATCTGGTTGATCCTTCTTTCATTGACAACCTATCTAAAGCGGTTGTGGGATTTAAAATTCAAATAACAAAACTGGAAGGTAAATGGAAGTTAAGTCAAAACCATTCAAAGGAAAGACAAGAAAGAGTTATAAATGCTTTAGAATTACAAGGGGATGAAAATTCTAAGCAAATTGCACAGTTAATGAAGATGAATTTGGAACAAACTGGCATCTAAGTAAAAGAACAATGTTATGAGATAACGTCGTGGTTAATAAGTTTAATGGGCAACATGGATTTTGCGATCCATTCTCACCTGAATATAACGAAGAATCAGCTAGAAACGCATTTAACCAAATGTTGATTTTTCTTCGGAAACATTTAGACGAAATGGTTGATTACTTGGGATTTGAATAATTTTGCCGGAAAGCTTAACTCTCTATCTTTATGGACAATAAGTCCGTGTGTAGAGAAAATTGGCGGACATAATGGTAACACTTTAAATTCTTCTTCTTCAAGTTCTTTTCTGACAGCTATTTCTGGAATTAATGCAAAACCAATTCCACATTTCACAGACTGTTTAATCATTTCAATACTGGGAAACTCAAGTGCACTGTTTCTTTGAATTCCAGCTTCCTGTAATAGCTTACTAGCTTGTGTATGATATAAACAGCTTGTTCCGAAACTTATTACGATTTCATCATCTAGAGTATCTAATCCTTTAGATTCAACTTTTTGTGCCAATGTATTAGAGGCAATAAAAATTAATTTTTCCTCTATTAAAGGATAGAAAATGAGATCATTCCGTTGCGGATTTCGAGGAACAATACCAAAATCAACAGCATGTTCTAAAACTCGGTTAAGAATATCTTGCTGAAATCCTGTTTCTAGCCTTAATTTAACCTTTGGATGGTGACCTATAAATTTTTGAATAAGCGAAGACATTCGTGTTAAGAAAAAAGATTCTTGCATACGAATATGTACGGTTCCATGGGGCTGATCCAGTTCGTTCAACGCTTCCTCTAAAGACATACCTAAATGAATAAATTGGTACGCGAATTTAGCAAGTTTCAAACCGGCTTCTGTAGGTTTTACACCCCTGGATAATCGATGGAATAATTTTTGCTTACAAGCTTGTTCCAATAACTGAATATGAGTGGTTACGGTCGATTGAACATAACCTAATTTATCTGCGGCTCGACTAAAGTTTTTCTCTTCAATCACCGCGATAAATGTTTTAAAAAATCTCCCTTCTAATAACTCAATCATAGTGTAAACAACCCCTTTGATATCGAGAATCGAAATAGATTATATCGTATGTATTCATAAGTAAAATCATTAAATTCATGATATCTTAATTCCTGTAGAGGAGAAAGAAATATTTTATGCTATGTTGAATGCAAAAGGAGGAAAAAACATGAGCAAAAAACAGGGATTTAGATTAGGTGTGTACGTTTTCAAGGATGCAGAAATTATTGATTACACAGGTCCATACGGAGTATTTTCAGTTGCAAGAAGATTTGACCCAGAATTAGATGCTTTTCTTCTAGCAGACGCAATGAAACCTGTTCAGACGCAAGCGGGTCTTACTGTATATCCCAACTACAGTTTCAATGATATGCCTGATATGGATGCATTTCTAATACCCGGCGGCTTTGGCACACGGCAAGAAACAAATAATAAACGGCTACATCAATTCATCCGGTCTCTTCCCGAAACAACTCTACTTACAAGTGTATGTACAGGTTCATGGATTTACGGCAGAATGGGACTCTTGGATGGCATTCCCGCAACAAACCGTAAAGAACCCGATCATTTCGAAGCCTCGGAAATGGGTAAAGTGCCGATCGATCGACTTGCTGAGATAGCACCTGCTTGCAAAATAAGTCGGGCCCGAATAGTTGATACTGGCAGAATAGTAACCGCAGGTGGTATCGCTTCTGGTATGGAAATGGGCTTTCATCTGTTGAGAAGAGCCGGTTATAACGAAACCTTCATTTCTGAGGTAGCCCGCGTTATGGAATACAAAGCGGCATACGACCATTATAGAAATGATATTGAATATTTTGAGGCCAAACAATAATTCATCACAGAAATAGTTGTTAGTATTTTAACGGTGTAGAATTTATCAAATTGAATAGGTCTTGATCTTGACAATAGGAAAATGATGGCGTAAGATTCATTTATAAATAGTTAAGCGGCTAATAATATGGGTGGTGAGCTATCATTCCAAAATGGGGTCCATTTTCAAATCCTATTCAGCAAGTTCAGTTATTCTTAACTTTATATAAGACGAACGCAACATTAGTCCGTCAACTCGAAGAGAAACTTCAGCCATTACATCTAACATTAGGACGTCTTTGTCTTTTAGTTGCATTACATGATGCTGGAGGTTGTGCAATCCCCTCTGAACTGGGAGATGATTTGGCGGTTACACGAGCCAACATAAGTGGGTTGTTAAAAGCACTAGAGTCTATAGATATGGTCCGACGTGAAGTTGATTTATCAAACCGCCGCCGTGTATTAGTCTATCTAACCTCAAAAGGAAAAGAAGTGCTTGAGCGTGCATGGCCCATTTATGAAGAAACTATAGCCACTGCACTAGAACCATTAACCACAGAGGAGCAATCTACGTTTTTAACTTTATTACGAAAACTAAATTATTTTTAGAGTTTTGGAATAGAAAATGAACACAGACCGCTACATATTCCACAATATCTACTCAATTATTAATTAATGTACCTTTGGATAAATTATCCAAAGGTCTCCTCATCTAGTTTAGTTAATTGGTTAATTATAAACGACATAACAATTAGGAGGTAAATAAATGTTTAGAAATAAAGTTGTTTTAATTACGGGAGCAAGTGCAGGGATAGGAAGAAGTACGGCCTTAGCTTTCGCTCATGAAGGGGCTACTGTTGGTCTTCTCGCACGCCGTGTGGAACGGATTAAATCACTTGTTCAACAAATTGAACCTCTTCCGGGGCGTGCTGTTCCTCTCCAAGCAGATGTTTCAAACAATCAAGAATTGAAATTAGCCTTAGAAAAGTTACTCAGTACATGTGGTCAATTAGATGTATTGGTGAATAATGCTGGAATGGGAGTTTTTGGCCGAACACCTACAGACCAAGAGTTTAATCAAATATTTGATGTCAACGTTAAGGCTGTTTATAAGCTTTCATTACTTGCATTACCACATTTAGAGAAGACATCGGGAAACATTGTAAATCTGGGTTCAGCAGTAGTGGGTCGACCCTTTGCAAATGAATTCGTTTATATGGCGAGTAAGGGAGCAGTAGCAGCATTAACAAAGGGAATGGCTGCTTCTTGGGGGAAACGTGGTGTTCGAGTAAATCTGATTCAACCTGGCGTGATAGAGTCCGATTTCAATGTAACTGCCGGAATGCCCGTGGAAGTTGCTAATAAAATGCATGAATTATCTGAAGGATTAAATGCTCTTGACACAACAGGGAATCCCGAAGATGTGGCACAGGCGGTCCTATTTCTCGCATCTGAGCAGGCCCGCTTCATTACAGGAGCTACACTAAATGTGGATGCAGGTTTAACGCTTGCAACCATCAGAGTATAAAGAAAGGGCTTCAGCCTCTATTATAGAAGGAGGATTAAACATGTCTGATATAGAGCATCAGCTGCATCCAGTTAAAGAGAAAAAACCTATTCTCTCTATTTTAGCACTTTGTTCTTTCTTTATCGGATTAGACTCCATTATTACGGTTCCGCTAATTCCACTGATGACAGAATCTATTCATATCTCAATGAATATGGGTGCGTTGTTGGTTACAGCTTATGCTTTTGTTTATATGATATGTGCTCCGTTATTTGGTACAATTTCTGATCAATGTGGACGAAAAAAAATGATTTGTTCGGGAATGTTATTTCTTGGACTCGGAACCGCTCTACTAGGAATAGGACGTGACTTTAACACACTGCTGTTGCTAAGAGCTATTACTGGAATGGGAGCAGGGATGCTTCAACCAAATGTACTTGCTTACATCAGTGATCATTATTCGTATGAACAACGAGGGCGTGTAATGGGGATTATTATGGCAGCTATGACATCTTCTACGATTTTAGGAGTGCCGCTCGGAAGTTATTTTGCCCAAGTGAGTTCGTGGAGATGGACATATTTGACGATTGGGCTTTTAGGAATGGCTCTGGTGTTGGGCATTTATACAGTAATACCAGCGGACAATACAGGTAAAGAACCTTCATCCCGTAATTTTTCACTTCGACGACGGTAAAAAAAATATCAATAAAATAATTCCTATAGTCATTGAACTTGACTTTTTCAACGGATATAACCATAATAGTTACAACGGTGGTGGTGCATGTGAAACAAATAAGCACCCGCTTTTCTATAGCTGTTCATATCCTTTCCTTGATTGCTGTCAGTTCGAACGATTGTACCGGGGACTTCATCGCGAGCAGCGTAAATACGAATCCTGTCATCATTCGAAGAATTATGGGAATGTTAAAGAAGGCGGGTTTATTGGAAGTACGTGCTGGAGTAGGAGGCGCCTCTTTACTCAAGAATCCTGAACAAATTACGCTTCTTGATGTTTATCGGGCTGTGAATGTAACTGAAGAGAACCAATTATTTCGCATTCATGAACACCCCAATTATCAATGCCCAGTCGGACGAAACATTGAGTTGGTTCTCCAATCTGAATTGAAAGAAGCTCAATCCGCTATGGAACAAAGGTTGGCACAAACGACTTTGAGCCAACTGACGGCAAGGTTCAAATAAATGAGAGCTCTTTAAGAGCTTTTATTTTAGTGGATAGGAAAGTATATGCGTATCCTTACACATAAGGGCAACTAAGGCTGTCGACCTTCGCCTGCGGCTTGGCGTCAGCCAAGTTTTCTAATAATCTTGTTGTAACCAAGTCTGTTATAACGATAATTACTAAAACAAAACATATTTGGAGGAGTAAGCAATGAAAATGTTAGTAACAGGTGCAACAGGAAAATTGGGATCAAAAGTTGTGGAGACCTTATTAAAAACTGTACCGGCAAATCAACTGGCTGTCAGTGTTAGAAATCCAGAGAAAGCGGAAGGATTACGGGCTCGTGGAGTAGAAGTTCGTCAAGGAGATTTCGACCGTACAGAAACATTGGATACTGCTTTTGCAGGTATCGATCGCTTATTAATTATTTCTGCGGATGGAGACAATGAAACAAGAATTCGACAGCACACAAATGCGGTTGCTGCGGCAGAGCGTGCTGGAGTTAAATTTATTGCTTATACTAGCTTAGCGAACGCAAAGGAAAGTAAAAACTTCCTTGCTCCAACGCATCAGGCAACAGAGAAAGCGATCTTGAAAACAGGCATTCCTTACTCCTTCTTACGCAACAACTGGTACTTGGAGAATGAAATTTCAAGCATTCAAGGTGTCCTAGCAGAAGCTCCTTGGGTGACATCAGCAGGAAATGGCAAGGTAGGCTGGGCACTACAACAAGATTACGCAAAGGCTGCTGCAGCGGTACTATCTGGTAACGGGCACGAAAACACAATTTATGAGCTTTCTGGTAAGTTATTGACTCATGAAGAACTTGCATCTGCTCTTGGCACTGTATTGGGTAAAGAAGTACCTGTGCAGCAGGTTGATGACGCTACTTATGCCGATATTATGAAAGGTGCTGGCGTACCAGATTTCCTTATTCCTATGCTTGTCGACATCCAGAAAGACATTCGAGAAGGCACACTAGAAATCGAGAGCAATGATTTCGAAAAACTTCTAGGTCGTCCAGGTACACCAATCACCGAGGCACTGACTCAAATTGTGAATGGAATCTCAACAAAATAATTGAACTCACTTAAAAACCGACCTTCTTTATAGGAAGGTCGGTTTTTAAGTTGTAGGTGATTTATTAACGGTTTCTCAACAACCAAAATCTGATTTAAGAGTTTCTTAGATCGGATTTTTCAGGCTGTCGAAAACCCTACATTTAAAAATCAAACTGTATAACGGTGTATAAGGTTCCATCATGATCCATTTCGAATCAAAAGCTATCCATAGAAAAATCCGCTTTTAGTTATTGAGCTATGGATCCCCGTTAAACAAGTGGATTTGATATTTAAATAACGCTTTATTCTATTAAATGGTAAAGTAAACAAATTGTATAAGGAGTTACTAAGAGAGTGGCTGTATATAGCTAAGAAGAGGAACCTGTTTAAAAAAATAAAATTGGATATAACACAGAGGTATTTATTTTCAACAATAGTGCGATACTGATAGGAACCATTTAACTTTACTTGTTTATACCCTACTCTCTTCTCGAGTAGGTTTTTTTACTTTATTGGCAAAAATACAAAACAGACCCTAAAATAGAGTCTGTCTATCGCTTGATTCCTTAGACTTTACGGACGTTTGTTGCTTGTGGTCCTCGCTGACCTTGTTCAATCTCAAACTCAACTTCTTGCCCTTCATCTAACGATTTGTACCCTTCCCCTTGAATCGCTGAGAAGTGAACAAATACGTCCTCTCCACCTTCAACCTCAATGAATCCAAAGCCTTTTTCACTGTTGAACCATTTTACTTTACCACGTTCCAAATTTATTGCCTCCTAGCGTGTAAAAATCTCACATTATAACAAGTTATTCTTGCTTCCATTATTATACCCAAGAGTAGCATTTTTAAACAAAACACCTTTTGTAGAGGATACAAATATTACTTCTGATGTATCAGGAAGCGGGGATAGAGTTCGTTCCATTGATTCGGATGAGATAGATTGGATAATGAGAATGAGTATAGGTTGGTATAGTTTATTGAGTGGGATTTTAGACCTTATCGGAAGTTTTATGATTTGGGATCCATTTCTAAAGCCTTCCTATTTGCATTAGAATTTTCAAACAAAGCAACCGATTTAAAACCAATTCGATTGCTAGCTGACATATAAAACATTATCGAACGTAGGTAATTAAATTAATATTGTTATTCGATTATCCTCCCTCTATAGCATTCCTGTAGAGCGTTATTACCAGCTTTGAAAAAAACAGAGCCCCTAAGTATGAAGAGAGTACACACAAATCAACCTACTCATCTTAAGGAGGAAGCCCTACTATGAAGTTATTGAAAGAATTTCCGATCATCATCTTGTTGTCGGCGTGGACATTGCACAACACTTTCACGTGGCCCGAGCTGTAAATTATCGAGGCATAGTGGTAGGTGCTCCTCTGACTTTTACAAATAATGAAGAAGGATTTACTAGATTATCGGATTGGATCAACAAACTGAAACGTACTAACAGCCTTGACACCGCTATTGTGGGAATGGAACCTACCGGTCATTACTGGATGGCCCTTTGAAAATGGCTATCAGAGCAAAAAATAGATGTAGTGACAGTCAATCCCACCTTGTAAAAAAGAATAAAGAAAATAGAGATAATACCCAATCAAAAAGTGATAAAAAAGACGCTCTCGTGATCGCCGATATGGTTAAGAATGGCTACTATGCTTTTGTTCGTTCAACTTCGGAATCATTCCAAAAACTTCGGGTCCTTATGTCTAACCGTGACGTAATTGTCAAACGTCTCGTCAGTCCAATCAACCAATTAAATCGTTGGGTGGATGTTGTTTTTCCTGAACTCCGAGAAGTGTTTAAAGACGTCGTCAGGTAAAGGGGCAATCGCAACCCTTCGCTTATTTCCCACACCTTTTGAGTTGCGTTCATTACAGCCTCAAAATATCGTTAACGGAATGGATATCACTGATGAAACGACAACCGGGAATTAAAAAAGCTCTTTCACTTATTGATTTGGCTAAACATTCAATCGGTACCCAACAAGCACATGATGCTTATAAACTTCATTTACAGCAATTATTAGAGGAATACGATCTGGCAACAACCCAACTCGAAAGAGTTGAACAAGAAGTGGCTGACGTGCTTAAACAAATTCCTTTCGCCAAGCAATTGCTTGCCATTAAAGGGATTAGTGACATTACACTGGCTGGAATCTTAGGAGAAGCTGGAGACTTAAGTGGATTCGCTCACGGTAACTCTCTCTTACGCCATGCGGGTTTGCATCTCGTTGAGGCGAGCTCTGGTAAGTGGAAAGGACAAGTTGTGATTTCTAAACGAGGAAGGTCACGCCTCCAGCGTTTTCTCTATTTAGCGACGATGAGCCTGGTTATGAATAACCCTGAATTTAAGACTTTACACGCTATCAATGAGAGGAGAAGAAAATAAAGAAAATGAAATCCATCATGAAATTGTGTGGTAAACTAGCCCGTATCTTAGTTGGAATAGCTCGTAATGGATCAACTTATACCCCAGCAAGGGTATTACCGGTTACACCAGTAGCAGTCTAACATTGTCATCAAATTACCATTGTTGTTCCGAAGGTTGGCTTATTCGCAGGATATCAAAGAAAGCACGGAGTACTGGATGTGTTCAACAAAAGGGCAGTGACCCGTTCCGATAGCAAAACCGGCCTCCACCCCTTGGATAGGCATGACGAAGCAATGAGAGGGCGTATAAATATGACCCGTTGAGATATGGGAGGGAAAGCCTCTGGCGACAGAGTGGAGAATGCGTGCATCATGTGGAATATTATGGGATTTTAACACGATCCTCTGTTTCCTCTGCCCTCATATTGCTAAAACGGTCCTAACCCTCTTCACTCCTCTTCTCTAATGCTATCAAGTGGAATGAAATCCTGCGAATTAGCGAGCATTCGTGAGCAATCTCTATTTGAGTGAGGGAGTTGAACAAAGAAAAAAGGCTGCGGAAGCAGCCGTAGTGCACTATTGATCCCCGTTAGTTCAAGAAGGAACTGACTTTATTCAGGTACTCTGTTCTTTTGATTAGTTACAGGGAGGATATAATGTCCGTTATAAAAAACCATGGAATTAAACTCATTTATCATATATCAACACATTTAGTTGCTGAGCTTTTTAACTTTCCTCTTGCTCCCTGAAGCCTCCTCGTTTCCACCATGACTCTACAATTTGCCATGCTGTTAGAAAGTTATATCCCTTTCCCATTAAGTAGCTTATAGCTACTGCTTCTTGTAGTGCGTGGGAATAAGAGACTTTTTGTGCTTCTTTTAAACCATGGTGAACAACAGGTGCAGTTACTCCCAAGGTTTCTTGTTCTAAATACGGATAACTATGATACTCAACAGGATATGGGTACCCGTAATAAGGATATTGATGCATAAAAAACACTCCTTTTTGTTTTTAGCCCATCATTCGCTACAGATTATGCTCGGAAACACCATGTACGTTCGCCCAAAAAATGTATTTCCGAAAATTAAACACTGTCAAAGTACGATGAGAAAGCCGTGCAATGCATTACAGAGCTGTCTTACTTTTTCAATCCAGAAAATTGATATGCGTCTTTAAATTAAAAACGAACAAAATTAAACCTTTAACTCCTGGGCAAATCTCATCATAGTATAATTAAAATCCTGTTAGAAAGGGTGATGACTTTGCCTTCATTCATTGGAGGTATTATTATAGGGACCATGGATAATGGTGCAACAATTGTTGCGGAAAAAACTGCTGTTTTTTCTCCTAAAACCTCTTCATCTTCAAATTCGGGTTCTGGTTTCGGTAATACGGCCGATTTTATGAAAAATTTTAATGGAACTAGTTCAACAAATACTAATCGTCCCCATGTTGCTGATCAAAATATTACGAGTGCAGTGTAAGAAGAAGATTACGCAACGCGATAACGTTATGAGAGGGGTGATCTCTTGTCGTCAGTTGTTGGATTTCTAAAGATATTAACCATGGACCACGGTGCAAGCATAATATTGGATGAATCGCTTATTATTGCCCCCAAAAGTAGTGCAAGAACAAATTCAGGTTCAGGTTCCGGTAATACAGCTATTTTTATGGAAAACTTTAATGGTGTTAGTTCAACAAATACTAACGAGTCCCATGTTGCTGATCAAAATATTACGAGTGCAGTGTAAAAGGGATTACGTCCGATAACATTGAGAATGTACAGTAAAGAGAGCCCACCGTTTAGGTGAGCTCTCTTTATATTCCCGGTTAATTATTCACATGCACACGCAATGATAACCAAGAGGATAAACAGAACCAGAATGAACGCCATTCCTTCTTCACGAAAGAATCCCATAATATTACCTCCCATATATAGTTGATTGAACTACAATTCATACTATGTAGATTCAAGCGGCCGAGATTGGACGAACACCCTTACTTTCTAAAAATTGGTGAAGAACCTACAAATGGACGTACCAATAAAACAAAAAACCTCAAAAGAGGTTTTTTTGGGAGGCAAGAATGAGTTTTTTCGGGGAGATTCTGATTCTCTTTATCCTGCTCGGATAATAACAAACTATGCATAAGGATGTAAACAAGTGTTAAGGCAATACCCTATTCCGCACCGAGGCGGAACCTCTCTTCTCTTTGTCGCCTACACAGATAACATAGGGTATCCTTTAATAATAATTACTACTGGCATTGTGCTTTGCTGTGATATGGGAAATACTTAAACACTTGTCCATCCTTTTTTTGAAATTGTTTTCGCTCTTTTAAAGTAAAACAGGCCATCAACTAGGACAAGTAATTGTTAATCTGCGTAATTTGTAGTAATTCATCAATAAAGGAGGATGCTAGATGGCCAATCTTCGACAAGAGTTGAGTAAAAATGTAGGCAAATGGACACTAATCCATACAAAGTCCGGTGCCTTCTATGGAAAGATTGAAAACGTAGGTAACAAGGGTGTTACAGTATTACTACCAAACTTTTATACGGTGACGGATCCTTCTGCTCAAATGGTTGATAAGAATGTAAATGTTAAAGCAAAAGATGTTCAAGGGGAAGAGTTCTTTAGAGGTCCTTTCAGGCGGTTCCGTCGTTTCAGGCGATTTCGTAGGTGGTTATTTCCATTCTTTTTCTTCATTTAATAAATGCTGATTTTTCCATGGGGTATCGAGTATATACCCCAAAACACAGTCTTTTCAACACTTGTCCATAACAAAGATAAAAGGAAATCATAGTATATATGGAAACTACATTTTGAATAGCAGAAACCATTCGCTCCTTTTTTTGATACTCCAACACTTTCAATTCCTCCATCGCATGAAGTGTAGTTCACTCCATTGAACATGGGAGGTGATAGTATGTTCTTTACAAGCATTCGCTTCGTTCTTGTTATTTTCGTTCTGCTCGTGATTATTACTGAAGGTTGCGAAAACTAATGGGTATAACTGAGAATGCGTAAATCTCACAGATGCTATCTCTAAAACCTTCGCTCCCCCTCTCCCTCCTGAAGAAAAAGCCGCTCAGTTTGAGCGGCCTTTTACTTACCAAGTAAATCTGACAGAAGCTATTTGCGAAAAGCTCCCTCCTACTGGACAGGTCGTTCTGTTAGGTGCAATCTTTTGCTTTGCTTACTCAGCCTAAATCTACAACATGAACCGGGATACTTATATTCGTATGCATGATTATTCAGAATGAGGAGCTTATATATCAGCAATGAATAGAGGAAGTAAGTGGTATCATCATTATTAAGCTATCCTCCTTAGCTGAATACCAAAATCAACAAGTGACTTTAACAGAGCCTTTGAAATGGCTATGTTATCGTTTATTGTTGATTTTTGACCAAAAGAAAAACCGGTCTTTTGATAAAAACGGTAATTGCACTATCGATCCCCTTTAGCTTAGTAAATTAAAAAAGCTGCCGAAGCAGCATTAAATGAGAAATTAATACGGAGATGCCCCATGGTGCATTGCTTGATAATGGTGTGCAAGAAATTTATGATAAAATTCACATTCGGCATATTGGTGCCATAGCAACGGATTACTAGCACAAGCATTTTTCAATCGTTCACAACGATTCGCCATGACATATTGATGACCCGCAGCCTGAAGTAAATGGTCGTGCAAAATAAACACTCCTTTATATTGGGTTTAAACTCTTAACTAAGCAATTTTACACTATGATAAAAGCCGTGTATTGGTGTGCACAACACATGCCCAAGTCTTCACTAGTAAAACTTTGCAGCAATAACAAAAATTCTTGCGAAAAAAGCTTAATTTTATAACGCCTGTTTGAGCAGAGGTTAATTTCGCGAAATGAAAGTAAGTATTGGTTATTCAACTGGAGTTAGTATAGTTTCATGGACACCTCTTAGTTAAGTCCTTAGAATAATAATTGAGAGGATGTGTCCGACATGAAACAAAAGAATCCAGCCAAAAAGTATAATGATGATTTTAAGAAGACCATCGTAGATCTCTATCATGCTGGTAACTCGGCAAAGGAATTAAGCAGCGAATATGGCGTATCTGAAGTGACGATTTATAAATGGGTCAAAGAATTGACTCCAATCGGAACAGGGGAAGAATCCCTCACTCCAAAGGAGGTGGCGGCCATCCAAAAGGAAAACCTTCGGTTAAAACAGGAACTTGAAATTTTAAAAAAAGGCTATGGCCATATTCGCGAAAAAGTAGAGGATTCAGAGCTTACCAATTTTATTGATGAATACAAAGAACAGTATCCGATCCAAGCGATGTGTGTAGTGCTGCAGATTCCCAGAAGCACTTATTATCAATCGCTACACAAAACAGAATCCTCTCGTGAGAGGGAAAATAAACAGCTAACAAAGAAAATCCGACAAATCCACTTGGACAGTAAGGAACGGTATGGTGCTCCCAAAATTCATCATGTATTAATGCAGAATGGTTTTAAACTGAGCCTCAAGCGTGTTCAACGATTAATGAAACAGGCTAACATTCGCTCCATTACCAAAAAGAAATACCGGCCTTATCCTTCAAAACAAAAGGTAGTACAGTTAGATAATCTTCTTAAAAGAGATTTTTCTACTACAACAATCAATGAGAAATGGGTAGCCGATATAACGTACATCCATACTCTCAGGGATGGGTGGTGTTATTTAGCATCCGTTTTAGACTTACATTCAAAGAAAATTGTAGGATATTCTTTTTCCCGTTCTATGACGACTCAATTGGTCTTACAAGCATTTACAAACGCTTATGATGCCCAGAAGCCCGCTAAGGGCTTAGTTCTTCACTCTGATTTATGCTCCCAATATACAAGTGATCAGTTCATGAACTTCGTTCATTCCCTTGGGATCGTGCAATCCTTTAGTCAAAAGGGATGCCCTTATGATAATGCCTGTATCGAATCTTTCCATGCTATTTTGAAGAAGGAAGAAGTAAATCATATCCAATACATAGACTATTCTTCTGCTAAACTTGCCATGTTTCAATTCATTGAAAGCTGGTATAACCGAAAAAGAATACACAGCAGCTTGGGGTACAAAACCCCACAAGCCATTGAAGATCAAATCAAACGATCAGCATAAAACTTAACTTTTTTGTGTCCAAAATATTGACTCAAGTCCAATATTTCTTTGTCGGTGACATTACTACAAAAATTACTATTATTATCAGTAAGCTTATGCTTATTTGTTGGCATAGAATATCTTGGTGATTTATTTAATATATATCACCATGTTCATTGGAAAGTATGGTGGTCTGTTATGGAATGGACCGTTATTTTGCTTTTTGTTTATATAAACTGGATTTGGTTTAGAAAAATTCTGAGAAAGGAGTTGAATGTTGATCGTGCCCCTTCTTAAGTATATTGATAAGATATTACCTTTCCCTCTACACTTCGACAAGAAACGAATGGTTTATACTCATAAACCTTTTGGGCTTTTTATGGGTAATTTTCCTTCCTAAAAGATTCCCGAAAGCCATTACAATATTGATAATATTATTCGGAATGAGCATTGCCAAAATCATCGATCATGCGATTGCAGTACCTCCCTTGGATTTATATGATATTAACGATCAGCCAAAGTATGAATTTTTTGCTGATGTTGGTTATTTAATGTACACGCCATACGCTTATCTTGCGGTCTATTTATTTGATAAATTTAAACCAAAAGGGTTACAAATTACTTTGTACATATTTCTTATGGCTGTTGCTGGAGTTTTATTCGAACGGCTAGCAGTTTATTTTCATGTTTTCACATATAAGGGTTGGACAACGCTTTACTCCTTCCCTGTGTATTTAGGCGTTGCGACTTTACATCTAATATTTTCCACTTTCTTGGTGAATTACTTTAAAGATTTAACAACAAATAGACAGGATTCATAAAAGACTAGGTAGTTCAGTTTCCTTTACCGAAAGCAAAAAAAGCTGCCGAAGCATCCTTATTAAGCAATCGGTATCCCATTAGTTAAATTAGTTGGCAAATACTTCAATTCATCTTATCAGCAACTGATAAGCAATTTTATTTTAATCATTTTGCCATTTTAGGAATAGACAATGGAAATATTACAGATAGTAACATTTAAAAACCGAGGTCTTAATGAAAAATTACTCTAATGATAATACTGCCAGAAGATATATTGCACACATAAGTCAATTGGGTACAACACAAGTGCATTTACGAAACCCTTACATTATTGCGTGGTGGTCAATGGCATACCCAGGTTTCGGACATCTTTTATTGTCGAAATATTTAAGAGGTATGGCACTATTTCTTTGGGAAATGGTGATCAATTTGAATGCTCACATCAATTTATCCATTGCTTATTCTTTCATAGGTGAATTTGATAAAGCAAAAGAAGTTTTAGATACTCGATGGCTCATGTTATATCTTCCCACATATTTCTTTGGCATCTGGGATAGTTATCGAACCACTGTGGATATGAATAAAATTACACTTTTAGCACAGAGAGAGAACCACCGTTTCAACTCATTTATTGTTGGAGCTTTAGAAATCAATTACTTAGACAAGCGAAAACCAATTATGGCACTTTTGTGGTCATTTATTATGCCTGGGATGGGACAACTGTATATCCACCGAATTATAGCTGCTTTTTTTGTCCTTATTTGGATGATTATTATCAGTTATTTTTCACATTTTGTAGAAGGTATGAACTACATTTTTATGGGTGAGCTTCAAAAAGCGACACAGGTCTTCGATAAGGAGTGGCTTTTATTTTTGCCTTCGATTTACGGCTTTGCGGCGTATGATTCTTACGTGAATACCGTTGAAAATAATAAACTTTATATAAGAGAACAACGAATTTATCTTAAAAGGGTTTACCAACATCCTCAATTCAAAGTCAAAATGAATCGGTGGTCATGATATATGCAAGTCTTTTCTTTATTTGAACATTCACCCTCCATTGAGTTAGTCATCTCTAAATTAGAACAAGATGGTGTGGATAAGGAAAAAATTTTTGTTGTTCCCATTGATGAATCGGATGAAAGTGTAAAGGTCTTCGATTCCATCCATGATTCTGATGGTTTTTCTTTCTTTGACAAGGCAATGGCATTAGCAACTGCCTTTGGTGTTGTGGGAACAAGTGTGGGATTTAAATTGCAATGGGGACCTATTGTTTGGGGGATAATTACCGCCTTATTTGGTTTTTTATTGGGTTTTTTTTGGGACATGCTTATCATTAAATTTACTAAAAACGGAAATAGACCTGAAAGAAAAATACTTCCTTTGATTATTCTAATTGTAGAATGCGAAAAAGCACAAGTAAAACAAATCGAAACAATAGTAAAGGAGAACAAAGCAATCGGATTTAGCACTCCTTTGATTAAAAATTAAGATAGTTATTGAGCTATCCTGCCCAACAACCTTCGGTTGTTTTGGAGTCTACAGGTCACTATCATATTCCAATTATTGAGTTCTTAGAGGACCATAATTACGTGTATATTCTTGTAAATCCTATCCTTGCTTATCAAGTAAAGAAATCATCGAGTTTACGGAAAGTCAAAACCGATGCAGCGGATGCATATCATTTATGTGAGCTCTACTACAAAGAGGAGTTTGAACCCTATAAGAAACGGGGTGAAAAGTTTTTAAATCTCCGTATTCTGACTAGGCAACACGAATCGTTAACAGGCCTATTTATTCAGGCGAAATTGCAGTTTCAAGCCATCTTAGATCAAGTTTTTCCTGAATATAGAGGCGTATTCGGAGATCTGTATTCCAAGGTTTCTTTGTATATCCTGTTGGAATTCCCTACTGCAAATACTGTTTTAAGCACGAACAAAACGAAATTAAAAGAACGGATCTCTGTTTTATGTAAGGGAAGATCCGAGGACTGGGCAAAAGAAAAAACGCAACATCTAATATCCGCGGCTACTTGTAACCCATTTGGCAAGCACGATATGAAAGTCATTTAATCTGTTTAGATATGTATGCCAACATGCTTCTTCAATACAAAGAGCATCTATCGAAGCTAGATAAACAGATAGATGCCCTTGCCAAAGAAATTGAAGAATATGAGATTATCCTATCTATCCCAGGCATTGGAGAAAAAATCGCGGCCACGATTTTTTCTGAAATTGGTGAGATAGATCGGTTTAACCACCCTAAAAAATTGGTTGCCTTCTCTGGTATTGATCCACGCGTTCACTCGTCCGGAAAGTTTACTGCGACAATCAACCGCATCACAAAAAGAGGGTCAAGTAGACTACGACACAACTTGTATATGGCGGTTCTGTGTGGAATCAAAGGCTCACGTAATAAAAAACTCAAAGAGTTCTATGACAGCAAACGACAAGAAGGAAAACCATTTAAAGTTACCATTATTGCTTGTGCCAACAAGCTGCTTCACTGGATTTATGCCCTTTTGAAACGTAAGGAATCATTCATCGATCTCTGCTAAATAACTTAATAATGTTAATTGAAGATAAACCTTCCATTCATTGTTGGAGGGTTATTCAGCATGTGTATTTTTAGTATACCAGTTAATATTTCAGTTTTAATAGAAAAATGTTGACATCCTATTAGCTGGTTTAGTTCAACAAAGAAAACCGGCTGCCGAAAGGTCAGCCGGTTTTTTGATGGTTACCATTGTATCTAGTAATCTAAAAGTGGGCCACCGTAGTCACCGAAAATTCCCCCATTATATAATTAAACCCTACAGATATTATTTCATAATGTGGGGAGCCTGGAGTGTTGATTACGTTGAGAAAGAAACAGGAAGTCTTACTGATGTACTTAAGGGAGGCAAAGTCGCAAAGGGAGATTGCAAGAGAGACAGGGATTGACCGCAAGACGGTAAGCAAATATATAAAAGAATATGAGAATAAAAAGATTGAAGTGGAACAATGTGGTGATTCTGTACATACAGGAGAATTGATCCAGGAACTTGTGGAGGCCCCAAAGTATAAGGTGGGCATTCGTCAAAAGCGAGTGATGACGAAGGAAATAGAACAAAAGATAATACGATACCTTGAAGAAAATGAACAAAAGCGGAAGAAAGGGCTGCGAAAACAACTAAAAAAACCTATTGATATTTTTGAAGCGCTAGAGGCAGAAGATATCGGAGTCATTTACAGTACCGTCCTTCGGACCATCAGGCAGCTGGAGAAAAAAACAAAGGAAGCATTTATAAAAGGCACTTATCTACCCGGTGATATATGTGAATTCGACTGGGGCGAAGTGAAGGTCAAAATAGCGGGAAAATGGCGTAAGCTGCAGATGGCTGTTTTCACTTCGGCTTTTGGAAATTATCGCATGGCCTACCTGTTCATGACCCAGAAGATGGAGTGTTTCCAGGAAGCACATGCCCTCTTCTTCCAGAACACCGGCGGTGTTTACCAAACCATGGTCTACGACAATATGAGAGTCGCCGTCAAACGGTTTGTCGGAACTGAAAAGGAACCTACCGATGGGCTAATGAAGCTATCCCTGTATTATGGATTCAGACATCGCTTTTGTAATGTAAGGAAAGGAAATGAAAAAGGACACGTTGAGCGGAGCGTTGAGGTCGTTCGAAGAAAGGCGTTTGCTTTTCAGGATAGCTTTGCATCTTTGGAAGAAGCAAATGAATACTTAATGAAAGTCTGTGAGCGGCGAAACCGAAAATCCCAGCCATCCCAACAAAACCATACTGCCGAAGAGTGTCTGGAAATCGAGCAAGATGAATTCCTCCCCCTTCCCCCTCCATTCGATGCCGCACGAATCCAAAACGTGCGTGTCGACAAGTATTCGACGGTAGTAATTGATCAAAGCCATTATTCGGTCCCCGATCATTTGGTTGGCGAAATTGTAAAGGTGAAAGCCTACTCAAACCGGATTATTTTTTTCCACGAAGAAAAAAGAATAGCTGAGCATCTTCGCCTGACAGGATGCCATGAATGGAGTGTGCACTTGGAGCATTATCTTGAAACACTAAAGAAAAAGCCTGGTGCATTAGCTGGTAGCACAGCATTACAACAGGCAGACAAAAAGATAAAATCAATTTATACGACTTATTATAGCAGTCGGGAGAAGGAATTTATAGAGTTGATGCAGTTTTTGAAGGAAGAATCAAGCATAGCCGAGATTGAACAGAGCATCACGAAACTCAAAAAGATCAATGCAAGCCATGTGACGACGGATAAGATAAAGATTCTTTGTGCCAAAAACAGAGAGATAAAGCCTCTTGACTCTGCCCTTTCAAAGGAAACAAAGGACATCAGTGAACAATCGAAAGCACATTTGAAAATGTACGATGCCCTGTTCAAGACGGAAGAAGTAGGGAACAAGGAGGCCATCGCATGAGCAAACAGAAGGAATGGGCGGAAGAAATCTTCAATTACAGCAAGGATCTTAGGCTCCCCATCGTCCGCCAGTGCTTCCAGGAACTGATCAAAGAGGCGAATCAAAAGGATGCGAGCTATGAGGAATTCCTGGCAGCCTTATTGCAAAAAGAGTGGGACTCCCGACAGGATTCCGCGCAATACAACAGGATCCGGAGGGCTGAGTTCCCTTATAAGAAGCATTTGGAGGATCTATCGGTGTATGATTTGCCGGAAGATGCCCAAAAGAAATACAAGCGTTTGAAGACCCTTGAATTCATCAAGGAAGGCAGGAACCTCATCCTAGCCGGAAACCCCGGAACCGGAAAGACACATATGGCAATAGGCTTAGGGATGAAGGCGTGTGTAGAGGGTTATAAGGTTTGGTTCACGACCGTCCCACTATTGATCAACCAAATCAAGGAGTGCCGGTCCGAGAGGACCCTTCGGGCTTTCCAGAAACGCTTTGAGAAATACGACTTGGTCATCGCTGACGAGATGGGATATATCTCCTTCGACAAGGAAGGGGCGGAATTATTGTTCACGCACCTCTCTCTCCGTGCGGGGCAGAAATCCACCATCATCACAACAAACCTATCATTTGAGAGATGGGAGGAAATATTCCAGGATCCCGTGATGACGGCAGCCATGATTGACCGGCTTACCCACCAGGCTTATCTTGTCAATATGAACGGGAATTCCTATCGAATGAAACAAACCAAGGAATGGCTGGAAAAGCAGCAACTGGTGTAGCGGAAACCGAAAGTTGATGAATGAATTACTAACCAAGTTGGAATACTTCCCTTTCTAATGGAAAAATAGACATTCCTGCGCCTAAACGGAAAACTTAGGCGGGGGAATTTTAAATGATTAAGTGGGGGAATTTTGAGTTGACAAATACATACCATTTTTATCAAGTTCGTATAAATACGGTAGCTGGGGTGGAAGAGAAAACGCCCTCAAATGGAGGACGTTTTCGTTGTTTATGATAATTATTAAGCTGAAAAGGTATCACAACAATCATTCATCTTTTAACCATTTTTTAAAGACGAAAGGAACCTATAAAGGCAAGCATAGCAACTGTAAAGCCAATAAAATAAATCCAATTGGGTCCCACGTTTCCCATGTTCATATACGTGATCTCCACTTCTGCATACGATAAATAACTATTTTATTGAGACGCCTAAAGTTTTCGCAGTTGCATATAAGTTATCACGGTTGATTTTTACAAGACTTAAGATTTTCTCTTTATCTTGATTTTTCACAGCATCTTGCAGTTCATCATATTTGGCGTAAATATTCTCAGCATAGGTATTGCCCTTTTTGTCCTTTAATGGAGCAAGTATGGCAGCATGAAACACTTCATGCAGTTGATCTGCTAAGGCTTGGTCTTTATTAACGTTTCCAGCTTTAGCGTCTTGTTCAATTTTCGTAAATCCGTTTAACTCAGCGGTAAAAACTTTTTGTAAGGTATCATTTGACTTTGCTTGATTACCACTCTTGTCCGCATTGGGCATGTTCATCTTCGAATGGTCCATGTTCATGTTGTTATTTGAACTTTGGCTTGGTTGATTTTGATTCTGGGAAGCCTGGAAACCGGTACTGCATCCAACTTGTACCAACCCAACGGCAAGAATCACTGTTCCAAGAAAGATTTTACTTTTTTTCATTATTTGGATCCCCCTTAGTTCAGTCTATATATTGAATAATTGTACAAAAAAACTCTGCTAAAACGTAAAAGATGTACTTTCCAACCGAATAGAGGGTCAGTTCTACAAATCGCTGCAAAATCGTTTACTCGTTGTTGGCATAACGAGTTGTGAACTTAACGGTTCCTAAAGTAAGTTTGTGAAATAATGTACTTAAACTATAGGGGGCTTGAACACAAGGCTGATCGTTGGGGCGATCTTTTTTCTTATTCGACTAACGAAGCAGATCTGGTATTAAGTCGAATTTTATAGTTATGAATCATGGAACAATTTCAAAAACAGTACCTTGGTTAAAATCAGTCACTTTCATAGAGCCATGAACCCCTAAATATAGTCTGGTTTGATCCAGATTCGTTCCCAAACTAACATAATAAGCTGATTGAGACCCAAAATTATAATCGGTTTCAATAACACTAAAATCATTTAGTTTACAATCTGTTCTTACTCTGGTATAAGCTAAAACCCCTCTAACCGGAGGTTGAGATTCTTCATCCTGGGCAAGATCGGTAAACACAACGCTTCCCGTTAAATCGGGTATTCCATTCCCCATATATGGCTGGACTCCTGTAAGTGCAGTTCCTCCAAACTTATCGGGTCGGGGATCTTTATGAAAATAACTAGTTAGAGGCTGAAGACGCTTCACTGAAGTTTTTACTGCTTCATTGTAATATGCAATTGTTTTCTCATTCAAAGTCGGATTTACAGAGCAGCCACTTATAATCGAAGCAGGAAAAGCACCTTCCCACCCTCGCCAGCCAAAGTTAATAAATCCTTCTTGGTCAGGTTCAGATGTCATTAAAGAAGCTTGAATAAGCTGAGTAACCGGGATTGGTTTATAATGAACGAATGAAAAAATCGACTCTACCAAATCCTGTCCGACATTTCCCACATATTTGATATACTGATTATAAAACCTTTGAAATGAAATACCTGGTATATTGCGAACCCCTTTGGCAATTACCGTAAGTGTTTCCTGAATAGGTGCCGGAAGTTCATTAAAACGTGTGACTACGGGCGGATTATAGACAAATGTATTCTTAACTACATCAATTTCAATTATTTTACCAGCGATTTCCATATCATCCTGACTTAAATTAAATGGATCATAGCCTGATCCACCATCCCCGGTTGTTAAAACAAGTTTTCCTGTTTCAGGTGAAAAGTTTAAGCTATTGACACCATTATGATTTAAAAATGGTCTTCTTAAGTTAAGTAATGTCCGTCGTTTTTGAGGTTGACCATTCGATTGTAAAATCCATTCTTCAACTGTATCAATATGATCATATTGAGTTTCTCTATTTATCCACTTCAGGTTTAAGGTTCTGGGATCACACGGGTTAGGCTTAAAAGGTTCAGGAAGAGCACCTGGACCTTGTGTTCCAGCCACTGAATAATGAAGATAAAACAGACCGTTATAATAAAATTCGGGATGAAACGCTAGCCCTAGCAATCCCCGTTCATCATATCCACCACCAAAAACACCTAGTTTTATGATTCGCGGGCGAATATCTAAAAAAGTCCTTATAACTCCGTTTCCTATGTAAAAGATCTCTCCTACCTGGGTTGCAATAAATAATCTTTCAATTGAGTCACCCGGAAGTATAGTTGTTTTCAAAACAGTGGGTAAATTTATCTTACTAATAATGGGTTGTAAACTAACCTTAACTTTTATCAACTAATTTTACACTCCTTCTTATTGTTTTCTTTTATAAGAATATGATTAGAAATGTTCTATTAGTATCAAATTAAGGGCGGGGAATTTGGGGAATTTCCTTTTAATATCGGTCCGTTTTTGGTAGGTTCCATGTGGATATTAAAATGGACATATGGAATTTCAAACTGTTTATATTACTCAACGTAATTGTAGATGGTGTTTTTGCATTTATATTGTGGTGTTATTTAAAAGATAAAACTATTTACATTAGTTCGATTAAATAAGTTTTAATTTTTCGTTTATTTCTTTTATAAGGAGTTTTTACTGTATGGATTTCAGTACATTACTGAAAGTAGTCCATGCAGGCGATGCTTACTTATGCTGCAATGAATTTAAAGAAGATAGCTAATTAGACATGGGTGAGTCCAAAAATGGCATAAACATAGACCTCTCCGAGGTCCTAGACTGTAGACAAATAAAATTAACATGAGGAAGAAACTTATCAGTTTAAAGAAATGCCATCGGAAATTGCTCCGAAGCCAAATTTAAAAAAGCACAAAAATATCACAAGACAGCTAAATCCGAGTACAAATGATAGAGTGTTACAGGTGCGATTTCTGCTCTTCTCGCAAACTCAGTAATAGTTGGAAACTTATTGTTATCAATAAAAGAATATATGTTCTTATCTTGATTGGAGGGGATGTAAAATGAAGGAGGTTGCAGAAGCACATGGCAAAATGCTTTACCCTCCATTGTATCAGGAGTTTCCATTGCTGGTGAAGAAACACGTTGTATATAGCTTAGTTCTGCGACTACCAGGGGAGATTACAACAATTGAGAGTACCCTAATTTATGCAATGCAATGATGTGCGCATTTGTCATTATTTCATACCCCATTCTCCCGTAATTGAAAGTGTTTTACCACCAAATATCAGTCGGTTAAACTGTTATGTTGATAAAAGAAGAAATACAGACAGTCCGTTTGTAATGTTCATAAAATTATAAGTCGCATCCTTCCCAAGTTGGACAGGATGCTTTTCTTTTAATGCCTGAACAATTAAAACATCAAGCTTTTGACTAATTTCAATGACTTCTGGATGCAGGAAGTTGAAATTATATTTCTGAGCTACGTTTGTCATTAACCTCTTCAGTTCTATAATTTGTGCATTAACCGAACAATCCATTATTCTTTCATTCCTTTTATATATAATACCAACTCAATTAATGTATAATTTTTAATATTAATAATCAACCCGATATTTTCGGCTTTATTCAACAAATAATGTAAATCCCAGTCTTTTTCTTCGATAGAACTATGTAGAAAGCATCTAACTTCAAAAAAAAGACACAAACTTTTGTCTGCGCCAAGTAGAAAGAAGGTTGCTTTCAAGGGTACTTTTAATATAGCTGAGCTTTATTAAATTATTGTGACCACTTTATAAAGTTGTGATGTCGTCAAGCTCCTGTTCACCCGCTTGTGAAAATCCAAATTTGGACGTGTTTTATCTTTCGCTAATAAAAATGTTGGTAGATATCTGTCTTTTGCATATCAAATTCTTTAATGTCATACGTAGATATGATGTTATGAGCAGTTCCGCACTTCGGGCATCTTATTTCATGAATTTTTTTACAATCTTTTTCGACCCCAAACCATTGAATCCTTCGTTTACACGTACATATTTTACTTCCATAACATGCCATTATGATCGTCTCCCGGATAGTAGTAAATGGAGTATATCAGATAATTACAAGAATTGTCTGTCGTTTTATGGCGAATATAAAAAAGCTTTTGTCGACCTCTCCCGGCAACCAACGAGGTGCAAGGAGAGACACGGCAGATATTATCCATACTAAAAAAACACGCATACAAATTCATAAAACCTTATAATAATTCATTTTGAATAGTTCCTCAATACTCTGAAAAATCCGATCTAAGAGTATCTTAGATCGGATTTTTATTGGATTATGAACTGCTTTCATCTTTTCCTTTCGGTGCATAGGCGGGAGATACAGCAGATGGCGCATAGGGTGCGAACGGCATATTTGCCTGTGGAGCATAGGCGGGAGATACAGCAGATGGCGCATAGGGTGCGAACGGCATATTTGCCTGTGGAGCATAGGCGGGAGATACGGCTGATGGTGCATAGGGTGTAAACGGCATATTTGCTTCTGGCGCATAAGCAGGAGATACGGCTGATGGCGCATAGGGTGCGAACGGCACATTTGCTTCTGGAGCATACGCTGGTGATACAGCCGATGGTGCATACATTGGCTGTGTCGGGTACATATCACCAAATTCATAATGCAAACATTTTTCCATGTGGTACAAGTATTTTTCATAGTAATACTTACATTTTGTTAAATGATGCATATATTTTTCGTGGTGGTCGTGATGATACATGTTCATCCTCCTATTTACTAATTTTTCAATACGAAAGTTAAAGAATAGGTTACTGTCATTACACAGTCTACAATATGGGAATTAGCCTAGATGTGTGCTATTTACAGGCCCATTTTTTTTTTATGATTTAGTTGAGAACAGTCCTAAAACAATCATCAACGTATTAAAAGACGTTTCGGCGAGGTTGTTATTTAATGAGTTCTCTTAGTTATTTATGATTCGAAAACGGGGTAGGCAATTTAATCAGTAACATTAGCCCGGTGTGCTACATAATTTGTTGGGGAAAGCATTCGAAGTAGTTGGTGGATTCACCGGTGGAGCAGTTCTTTTCTGATATTGTTTGGGTTATACAATCAGTCGCTGGCTATAGTACCGGTGCGAATAAGTATTAAATGGAGGTAATAAGGGTGGACGATTTTAAAAATGATCTTCAAGGATTAAATGTTGGTAATTTCGAGGCAAGTCAGATGATGCCTTTTGATCCTGTCAGTGCAACAAACAGTGATCAAGCTCGGCAATGCGGCCGCTGCTTTCATTGCTCCAGCTGTTTCCGTTGTTCTAATTGCTTCAACTGTTTCCGTTGTTTTAGTTGCTTCCGTTGTTTCTAATTTTTTGAAAAACCCTATGATCGTTAATACTGAAGAGCCTCTGCAGTTACGCAGGGGCTCTTCTAGACATAACGGACAATTAGCCGTACATAAGATTACAGTGCAAGCAATAGTGAAGATTTATAATCGCTCATCATAAGGAGGAGTGAAATGGTAAATTTAGCCCCCTCTACCCGTCTCAAAGTAAAAAGAGATACGTTTTTTCTCCCTGATCCCAATAATGCTGTATATTTTCGGAATAACGTAGGCTCATTTCGTATAGAAGGCAGCGCAATCCATCAGTGGATCGAAAAACTGATACCGATGTTTAACGGACAATACACGTTGAAGGATCTGACAGACGGATTACCGGCCCCCCATAGAGATCGAGTGTATGAAATCGCACAAATTCTGTATCAAAACGGCTTTGTAAGGGATGTCAGCCAAGATCGTACACATCACTTGACAGGCGATATTGTCAAAAGGTACGCTTCTCAGATTGAATTTTTAGATAGTTTTGGCGACTCGGGTGCATACCGTTTTCAAACCTATCGTCAGGCCAAAGTGTTGGCGGTCGGCTCAGGTCCCCTTTTTGCCTCGCTGGTTTCAGCTTTACTCGAATCCGGATTGCCCAAATTTCATGTGATGGGAACCGACTCTCTGCCGACGAACCGCCAGAGGCTAATGGAGTTGGAAGCACACGCCCGTAAAACGGACCCTGAGGTGGAGATAGAGGAGGCCACGCTGCAGCAGAAGGGAATGGGTTCGTGGCGGCAAGCTGTGCAGCCGTTTGATTCCATTTTGTATGTGTCGCAGGAGGGGCATGTAGAGCAACTGCAGCTTCTGCATGCAATTTGTAGGGAAGAGAAGAAATTGTTCCTACCTGCCATATGCCTGCAGCAGGTCGGTATCGCAGGTCCGCTGGTGCATCCGGATTCCGAGGGATGTTGGGAATCGGCCTGGCGGCGCATGCATCAATCCACACTTTATAAAGATCAGCAATTCCACAAATTCTCTACCACCGCGGGAGCGATGTTGGCTAATGTGATCGTGTTTGAATTGTTTAAAAAGACTGCGGGAGTGGCCGAATCACAACAGAAAAATCAATTCTTCCTGCTTAATATGGAGACATTGGAAGGAAACTGGCATTCATTTTTGCCCCATCCGCTGGTGACCGGGCTGGCGGCCGCCCAATGGGTTTCCGATCCCGATCTTCTGCTCCAGCAGAGCTCGAATAAACCAGAGCAAAGTCGTCTGCTTTCCTACTTCAGCCAATTGACATCGATGGAATCAGGGATTTTACATAGTTGGGAGGAGGGAGACCTGCAGCAGCTTCCGTTGGCTCAGTGCCGCGTTCAAGCGGTGGACCCATTGTCCGATGGGCCAGCTGGGTTATTGCCAGAGATTATCTGTACAGATTTTACGCATGAGGGTGCACGGCGGGAAGCTGGGTTAGCTGGGCTTGAAGCGTATGTGTCGCGAATGGCCCGTCGGATCGTTTCGACTCTTCCTTCATACGAGGAAGCAGCTGGAGGAAGGGTAGAACCGCATGAATTTGTCGGGGTCGGAGTGGGGGAAACGGTTGCGGAAGGCGTTAGCCGCGGGTTGCAACGGTATTTGGCTGAGGAGTTGGGAAAGCGATACGCGGATCGGAACCCTTTCGTCTTTCAAGTGAAGTTAGACGCAATAGAAGATGAACAATGCCGGTTTTACTTGCAAGCACTGACAACCATGCAGGGAACACCATTGATCGCATTAGGTGAGGAAGTGTACGGCTTTCCTGTGGTGTGGGTTGGCACGAACGGGCGCTGGTACGGCAGTGCAGGTTTGAATCTTACCATCGCACTGCGGAAATCCTTGCAACATGCGATTTTAAAGGCACAAAACCCAGCTTGCCTTCCAGATCAATCGCTGGTCGTGTCATCGGTGGTTCTGGAAGAAAATGAACCGCTAAGCCTTGTGGTCCCCGCTTATGAAGAGACAGAACAATCGCAGGCCTTGCAGTCGGCCTTGGAGGTCCTGAAACGGCAGCAGCAGCGGATGATGGTCGTGAATCTAACGTTGGAACCGTTTATAAAAGAGGAACTGGCAGGGGCGTTTGGGGTGTTGTTGCGAGGGGAGGAATCCCAGTGAGCGTTGTGGTGGTGATTGGAGATGGGCTGTTAGCGGATCTTGTGTCTGGTAAGCTGGCCGCCTTATATCAGGTTGTTCGTCAGCTCGATTTCGAGGAAGGGGTACCTGCGGCGGATTTGGTTTTAGTGCTGCACGACGCCTGGCACCCCTCTATTCATCAACAGGCGGAAGAGGTGTTGCGCTCTATCGGCATCCCCTGGCTGAGAGCATTCGTTTCATTTGGCGAGGCTGTGATAGGCCCGCTGGTTCGCCCGGGTACGCCGGGGTGTTCGCAGTGTGCAGACATGCGCCAGCTTATAGCAGGCCGCGATCGTAGAGAGATGTTGGAATTGCGGCAGAAGCTGGCAGTGGACGGAGGGGTGCCTCGTGATGAGTGGGCATCTCGAACGGGACTTCTCCATGTCGCCCACCTGGTGGAAGCAGAGGTGCAGAGGGTGCTGCGGGGCAGCCGAGCCCAGTCGGAAGGCCAGTTGTTTTTAATCAATATGAAAACACTGGCAAGCTCATGCCACTTCTTTTTACCCGATGCATTGTGTCCGGTATGTGGCAGATTGCCTGACGACTCATCGATCCAAGCACGAATTTCACTGCAACCGAGCCCCAAGATCAGCAGTGACAGCTACCGCTGCCGTTCACTGGATGACCTGAATAAAGTTTTGGCCAACGATTACCTGGATCATCGTACGGGCATTTTGAATGGCAAAATGTACGACCTGGTGTCACCGTTTGCCGATGGAAGTGTAAATCTGCCATTGTTAATGGGGGACGAGGGCACAGCTGGCCGAACTCATTCTTATGCGATAAGCGAGCTCACTGCTATTTTGGAAGGCTTGGAGCGGCATTGCGGTTTGGCCCCCCGTGGAAAACGAACCGTAATCCATGATAGTTTCCGGAATCTGGCAGGCCAGGCGCTTAACCCCGTTGAGGTTGGGGTGCACGCGCAAGAACAGTATTCGAAACCTGGTTTTCCGTTCAAACCTTTTAACCCTGATGAACCGATCGATTGGGTCTGGGGTTATTCGTTTATGCAGGAGCGTCCGATCCTAGTTCCCGAGTTGCTCGCTTATTACAGCCTAGGCTGTGGAAATGGCTTTGTTTATGAGACATCCAATGGATGTGCGTTAGGCGGAAGCTTGGAGGAAGCTATTTTCTACGGCATTATGGAAGTGGTGGAGCGTGATTCATTCCTTTTGACCTGGTATGCACAGCTGCCCATCCCGCGCCTCGACCCTTGTTCCGCAAACGACAAAGAGTTGATGCTGATGATTGAACGTTTACGTGCGGTGGCAGGGTGTGATGTGTATTTGTACAATTCGACGATGGAGAACGGCATTCCAAGTGTTTGGGCGCTGGCTAAGAATAGGAAACCAAAAGGAGTAAATCTAATCTGTGCTGCCGGTGCTCATTTGGACCCGCTACGGGCGGCGAAAAGCGCAATCCATGAGTTGGCCGGCATGATGCTGACGTTTGACGAGAAGTTTGAAGCGAATCAGGAGAAGTGTGTGCGAATGTACCACGATCCGTCCCTGGTACAGCAGATGGAGGATCACTCTATGCTGTACAGCTTGCCTCAAGCACAGCAACGCCTGCAATTTTTGTTAGATGAAAACCGTCCGTTTCGAACGTTTGATGAGGAATTCAAGTCGAAGGAGAGACATGAAGACTTGACCGATGATCTAAAGGACATCCTTCAGGTATTCCGACGATTGAACCTTGATGTAATTGTGGTGGATCAAACCTCACCGGAAATCAAACGGAATGGATTGTATTGTGTGAAAGTGCTGATTCCAGGGATGCTGCCGATGACATTTGGCTATCACCTTACCCGTCTAACCGGGCTGAAAAGGGTGTTAAGGGTACCCGAGCAACTTGGGTATGCGAAGAAACCCCTCACGTTTGAACAGCTAAATCCACACCCGCATCCGTTTCCATAAGTCTTGACTAGGAGGAAAAAGGATGAGCCTTGAGGCATTTTTGCATGATTTACATTTTGACACGGATAAGGCAAGGCCGCCTGATTGGGAAGTAGATTGGGAAGACGCACCTCTTCCGTATAAGCTGTACCGTGGCTTGCCTGGATTTCCATTATCTCAGGAAGTACCGCTCACTCTCCAGAGACGGGAACTTCCCGCAAAGCCCGAATTACAGGAGCTTGGCCATTTTCTCTGGTACGTATTCGGGCTTACTCAAGTCTGCCAAACAGCCTTTCCCATGGATTCCATGGAAGATGTAAGCTTCATGCAGTCTTATCGGAGGTTTGTTCCGTCCGGTGGGGCACTGTATCCAAACGAATTGTACATTTATTTGAAGATCGATGATTTGCCTTCCGGGGTCTACCACTATGATGTGGCCCACCACCGACTGGTGATGCTTAGAGAAGGCAATTTTGACTCTTACCTTGCCCGGGCCCTTGGCAATCGCTGCCAAATGTCTGCTTGTTTTGGTACCGTTTTTGTATCAACCATGTTTTGGAAGAATTTCTATAAATACAGCAACTTTGCCTACCGTCTGCAAGGTCTGGATGCCGGCGTGTTAATCGGACAGCTGTTGGAAGTGGCGAAACGTTTTGATTTCGAATCCGGAGTCTATTTTCAATTCCTCGATCAGGCTATGAATCATTTGCTCGGGTTATGCGAACAGGAGGAGAGTGTGTATGCGGTTATTCCGCTGTCATTGAAACCTGCGAGCATGTGGTTTGCCAATGGGAATGAAGAAAACGGGGTTGTCTCTGATACAGAATTGACTCGAGAGTTGGCAGCAATCCGTCCTGATCACTTCCTCCGCTCACGGAAGGTGATAGAGTTTCCAATGCTCATCAAGATGAATGAAGCTTCCGTGATTCATTCATTAGGGCCGCCTCAGCAAATCGAGGGCCAAAAGAGCATGAACTTTGAGGGACAGACGATTGTGTTGCCCGAGGTGAAGCGGTTGTCGTATGATCTGGCATCGGTTTGCCGCAGACGATATTCACCAAGCATGGATTTCGTTTCAGGCAAGGTTACCCTAAATCAGCTGTCTACTCTCTTACAGGAGACGATGGCTTCCTTCCTGTATCACAATGATTTGGATAAAACAAGTGATATCCTTAAGTCCCGGGTCTCATTGTATGGCTGTTTGTATAGCGTCGAAGGCATTTCGGATGGTGCGTACCACTATGACAGTGAAACTCATACATTACGGCAACTGCGTCTCGGCGATCATCGGCTCCAGCTGCAATACGGAATGTCTGCGGACAATGTAAATCTGTTTCAGGTACCGCTCTGCTTCCATGTAGCAGGTGATCAGGATCATCTTATAAGGGCACTGGGGTATAGGGGTTATAGAATCCAACAGATGGAAGCGGGCATGCTCGTGCAACGACTACTGTTAGCGGCTTCTGCCGTTGGAATGGGGGGACACCCGCTCCTTGGTTTTGATGTGAGTACGTGTGATCAGATATATAAAATGGATTCGCAAGGAAAAACAAGTCTGATCCAAATTCCCGTCGGTCCTTATCGGGAACCGTCAAGACTGGAGGGGAGTTTGCGTAGCTAAGGGAGAGCAGTATCCCACTTTATACGATCCTTATGCAATAAGCGAGGGTGCAGGATCGCTCCTGCACCCTGCCTTTCCTTGAAAGTAGATGGGGCTAGCGCTATTGATTCTGCTCGGTCTGGTTGGAACCGCGAGCACCACGCGCGTTTTTCGCATTGTTGTTCGATCCGACACCCTCGCCAACTTGGTTGCCTAATGCAGCACCAGCGACGCCACCTGCAACGGTGCCAAGCGGCCCAAAAACAGAACCCACAGCAGCACCTGCAACGCCACCGCCAACGGTTCCTACAGCCTCACCAGCATCGGTACCAGCCATGTTGTTTTCATTGCGTCCACGAGCACCAGCATTGCGATTGCGATTGTTATTCTCAGCCATCCATCTCACTCCCTCGTTTTGTGTTAGGGAAGCGCTGCTGTTTCGCTCGCGCCGTCCCGGAACATATTTTGCCCGACCGGGGACAGATTTACGCACTCATGTTGATCAAAGCGAAGATGGAACGTAGCGGGCCGCGCAGCAATGTTTCACAGTAAGTTCAAATAAAGGATTCGCCAACAAAATACAGAATTTATAACAAACGATTCCCCAAAAAAGGAAAGGTTATAAAAGGAGAGGGATTTAGATGCCAGCTATAAATGCTCAACAATGGACAAGAGGCGATGCATTTACGATTTCAAATGATAACCGTTACTTAGATGTTGATATGATCTTTCACTTTCTAAGTAAGGAATCTTATTGGAGTCAAGATATCCCAGTCGAGTTAGTAAAGAAAATGATTGAAAATTCTACCGTATGCTTTGGCGTATATGAGCGTATCCCAGCTTCAGACAGCCTAAAACAAGTGGGGTTTGCCCGTGTTGTTTCTGACCTTGTTCGATTTGCATGGTTGGCAGATGTTTTTATTCTTCCCGATTACCGGGGACTGGGTCTAAGCAAATGGTTAATGAACATAATTACAGAACAACCTTATTTAAAAGGTGCTCGTTTTATGTTGGTTACGAAGGATGCACAGGGTTTGTATGCACAGTTTGGATTTGAAATTATTGAGAATCCCGAAAACTTCATGCAAAGACCCTATAATACGGAAGTAGTAATTCGGGAGCACACGCAATCCACAAGTAAATAACGTCGTCGTTGAACGAGCAATGTAAGGAGCCGCTGTAGAATAAGCGGCTCCTTTATCGTAAATTCTAAAGGTAATCTGTTGCTTAGAATGGTGGAATAGTGCCCGTGAATATCTTTGTAGCCCTCGCACAAATTGGTTTGTTAACCGTCCTTTATCTGTTGGGGAACCTGATAACGAAATACCTGCACATCCCATTGCCGGGGAGCATTGTAGGATTGGTTCTCCTGTTTTTGTTGCTTCAATTTAAGGTTGTTAAAATTGAATGGATAGAAAGAGGGGCTACCTGGCTTCTTGCAGAGTTACTCCTTTTTTTTATACCCTCGGCAGTTGGCGTAGTCAATTACCAGCAGGTGATAAGCTCACAAGGGGTTAAGTTAATTGCAGTCATTTTCTTGAGTACTTTGACCGTTATGGCGTTCACCGGTCTTACTGCTCAATTTATAGCGAAACGTGGGAGAGGTGAGTTGAATGAGTCTCGTGCTAAACATCGTTAATATCGCTATCACCTGCTTCGTATATTGGCTTAGCAAGGCATGTTACGTACGCTGGAAAAACGTTCTGCTATCGCCTATTTTAATCAGCCCCATTGTTCTCATTGTGTTATTGCTGCTTTCACACACTCCCTATCATACATACATTAATGGCGCTAAATGTTTGACCTATTTGTTGGGACCTGCAACTGTCGCGTTTGCGGTACCAATGTACAAACACATAAATCTGGTGAAAAGACACCTGTCTGAAATTATCTTCAGCGTGACAGCTGGCTCTGCATCTGCCATCGTATCCTCATTCCTCTATGCGTTGTGGATGGATCTGAGTACAGCACTCACCACTAGTTTGGTACCTCGTTCCATCACAACACCTGTTGCCATGGACATTTCAAAGAACATTGGAGGGATTCCCACCCTTACGGCGGTCTTTGTCATTATTACCGGTATCACAGGTGCGGTTGTCGGCCCTTCGCTGATTCGGTTGCTCCGTATTGAGAAATCAACAGCGAAAGGACTCATGCTTGGAATGAGCGCACACGGGGCAGGAACCTCAAAGGCATTTGAGATGGGGGAGTTGGAAGGCACATTTGCAAGTATAGCGATGATTGTGGCAGCCATCATCACCATTATTCTGGCGTTTACGATCTTTCCTGTTTTACGATCAGAACTGATGTTTTAAAGGGATATGGTCCCGAAAAACTCAAGAAAAACATCTGTTTCAATATTGTATCCAGGTGGTAAAAGGATGTATCTTAAGAAGATGGGGATAAGAAATATGGACTAGTGCGTAAATCTAGGGGAGTGGTTATATTGAATTTAGTTTTTAAAGAAGGACAGGATGTAAAGGAGTTCCTTTTAGAAAATAGAGAATCATTTGAGGATAAGCTGTTATCAGAAGCGGAAAATGTTCGGGATAAAATTGAGGAAATTCAATTAACGGGTAATATTGACCTTTTAAGTAACGCGCATAAGGTAGTCTTGTACGTTGTCGGGTATCAAGAAGAGAACCTGGTAGCTTTTGCTAAGCAAGAAGGTATATCATGGGCGAAGCATTCGTTAACGTTAGCACTCAAGCTGGAATGGGTTCACGCGATTCGAAGAACCCTGTGGAATTTTCTCTATCGCTATGATCAATTAAGCCATAAATCGGTTTCTCATGATGATTTCTATTCCTTGGAGAAAAAAATTAATGAGCAAATAGACCAGTTTCTGAATAACTTTTTTATCAGTTATTCAAAATTTAAGGATGAATTGCTTGACGCTCAAAAAAGGCTGGTTGAAAATCTATCGGTTCCCATCATACCGGTTTCTTCACGAATATGTGTTTTGCCTTTAATTGGAGACATTGATTGCTATCGTATCGCTATGATAGAGGAAAAAGTATTAATGGAAATAGCAAAATCACAAATTCATATATTGATGATGGACCTCTCCGGGATTTCTGAGATGGCGCCTGCTATAGCGAATCAATTATTGCGAATAATAGATGGGATTTCAATGATGGGAGCCGAAGCCGTCATTACAGGATTACGCCCTGAAGTTGTAAGGGAAATGATACGGGAAGGCATCTCCTTTACGGGGACGGCACGTTTGAAAGGGACTTTACAGCAAGCATTAAATGATTATCTGGTTCTTCCTTTAAATTCGTAAATGCCATACATAAGAACAAGAATATACCTTAAGTAGAAGCAGGGATCTGTCTCTTGTGGTTATGATCATAAGGATCAGCTCCTTCTTTTTTTTGATTCGATTTTCCGATTAATGGTTTACAAAGAATATTTGCCAACCCGAATCAGCACAAATAGATTAAACTTTCCCGATTGCTTACGTTATAATAACAACAGGAAAGGAAATGAATCGAATGAAACTTTTGTCGCTTGATCTAGATGGAACGTTATTTAATTCCGATGCCGAGCCTACCTCGGAAAATTTAAGAGCGGTTCAGTTGGCTCAACAAAACGGGGTTCATGTGATCCTCAATTCCGGACGCTCTCTACCGCAAATTTTAAAATATCCACAGCTTATGACGCTAAATTGCCCAATGATCTGTTATAACGGGTCACAAATTTATGACCAGTCACAGACATTGCTGCACGAAACTTATCTTTCGTTAGCAGATGTGAAAGAAGCGCTGGAACAAACACAACACTTAGGTTTCGATGTTAAAATTCACACTGAAAATGGACAGGTGCTGGCGGAAGAATTACAGGGAGAGGCATCTTATCAACCTTTATCCGAGCCTAAAATTTATAAAGTTATTTTTTCAACCGATGGGGAAAAAGAGAGACTATACGATGTAAAAAAACATATTGATTCTCAGATTTTTACGGCTACGATAGAAGCCCACAAGAAACGGATCGAGCTTACAAGTAACAAGGCGTCGAAGGGTCTGGCTATTCGCATGTACGAAAAATTGAGCGGTATACATTTTGACGAAATATACGCCATCGGAGACGGAGAGAATGACATCGAGCATTTTAAAGCGGCTACTTTTTCTATTGCCATGGGAAATGCAAAAGACTTTATCAAAGAGCACGCACACGAAGTCACCAAAAGCAATGACGAACATGGGGTAGCCTTCGCTATTCAGCACCTGTTTAAGATGAATTTACAGGTTGTTTAGTGACGATTGGTGCAGCAAACCTCACAGCAAGAGACAACAGGCTGAACAGTATGGTGACGGTTCAGCCTGTTATGGAGATAGAGCCCGCTATAGGAGGTATTAAATTTTTATGGAAAATACCGAAGATGAAGCCTGTCAACAATTAGTTAAAAGTGAAAAAATGTATCGTGAAATTGTTGAATCTTCCGAAGAAACCATTGTCATACATGCGGATCATAAAGTATTGTATATCAATCAATCAGGAGCGAATTTTTTAAGGGCTGCCAGGGAAGATATTATTGGGGCTTGTGTATTGGATATTTTTCAAGAAGACTCTAAGGCAATGATTAAAGAAAGAATACGAAAAAATATGGTAGAAAATCAACCGGGTGAGCTTATTGAACAAACAATAGTGAGATTAGATGGCACACCTGTTCACGTAGAATTGAATTGCCACCCATTTATGTTTGGGGATACAAGAGCGATTCAATCTGTTTTCAGAGATATCACAAAGCGAAAAGATACCGAAACAACACTCAAAAAAGCACTAGAAGAAATCAACCAGTTATCGGCTCCATTAGTGCCTATTCACGAAGGGATTGCCGTACTTCCTCTGGTGGGTTCCATTAATTTAAAGCGAGCAAAATATCTTTTAGAACAAGTGCCCTTAAAAATAAAAGAGAAGAATATCGAGTGTTTGATCAGTGATTTTTCCGGTATCTATACACTGGATACCACGACCATCGACTATCTATTTAAAATTAGCGCTATTCTTGGTTTGCTTGGGGTTCGTTCTGTTGTAACGGGAGTAAGCCCTGAGATTGCTCAAATGGTGGTTCGACTCGGAATGGATTTATCTTTAATCCAAACATTTGGCACCGTACAGCAAGCGCTGGATGAACCGGGCAGCAATCCAGCAGACTCTATCAGAAGATAAGCCTGTTGAACTAACAAGGAACGATGGTTTCTGCAAATCCAGATAAGCCACCTTTTGTGAAAAGGGTGGTTTTTTTACGCATATAAGGGGCGCACAAAATGTGCTATTCTTAAGAAATAAGGAGGGAGCGCAAGTGAGCCAGGAAAAACTCCTATCTGTTTCGGATGTATCCAGAGTGCTGGGCCTTGAAGAAACGACGATTCTGTTCTACCGCAATAAATTCGAACGGTTCATACCCACTGTCGGGTCGGGGCCCAAACGGCGTTTTTATGAAAACTCGCTGGATATTTTTCGCTTTATTCAGCATGCTTTTGAGAAAGACTTAAATGTGATTCAAATAGAGGCCGCGCTCAGCGGCAGGTCCAAGATCAACCAGATGAATCCGCTGCAGCAGCAGAAGGCTCTCCTTGCGTCCGCTTCCACTGTTTTTAAGCAGGTGCAGGATGTGATGCAGGAGATGCTCCATGTAATGGAAGAAATGAACCGGTACAGGGAACATTTTGAGAGGCGGGAGAAGGAACTTGTGGCCCGCATCGAACAGCTGGAGCGGCAGGTGAAGGCGCCATTCTGGAAAAGATGGTTTGGCCTTTAAGAGGATAGGAGTGGATGGTTTATGGGAGCAGGTGTGCTTGTGATCTGCCACGGCTCGCGGAATGCTGGCTGGGTTCAATATATTGAGCAACTGAAATCCGAACTGCATATCGATACGCCCGTGGCGTTCGCCTTTCTGGAGATGGCGGATGGGGAGGGTATTTATGACGGCATTCGCAGCCTGGAAGGGCAGGGGGTTGACCGGATTATTGCAGTGCCGCTTTTTGTATCGACAGGCAGCACGCATCTGGACGAAATACAGTATGCGCTGCGCATCCTTGCTAAACCATCCGTAGACACCGATCTTAAGCCGTTGCCTCTGTCGGTCCCTGTGCACTGGACGCGGCCAATGGATGATCATCCGCTTATCCTTGATATCCTGCGTGAGAGGATAAAGCGTCTATCGTTATCCGCTGGACAAGAAGTCCTCATGGTTGCCGCACATGGCAGCGATGTGCCTGGGTTTCAGGAGAAGTGGCAGCATGTGCTCGGCAGGATAACTTCCCATCTCCACCGTGAGTTCGGCTTTAAGGGGGCTGTGTATGCCACGATCCACCCGGACACCATTCGCGCGCAGGCTCTGGCTGCCGCCGATAAGGGCAGGCTTCTCGTCATCCCGCTGTTTTTAAGTGAAGGCTATTATACAAAGAAGGCGATTCCGGCTAAGCTGGCAGGCATTCCGCATCTGTACAGCGGAGAGGCGTATCTGCCGGATGAACGGATCGCCCGCTGGATTGAGGAGACTGCCGCACCCTATATACAGAAGTAACGAAGCGTGGATTTCACAGCAGCCCACACAGTAACAGTCCACCAAGCCAGGCATTCCGCATCCTAAGGTTCCCGGCTTCCGTCCAGCGCTTCTTCGACCCGGCGCAGATGGTGGGTTACCAGATCCCTCGCTTTTGCCCCGTCCTGCTCCTTAATCGCGGCATAAATCTCGCAATGTTCCTGAAACAGCCGCACACCGGAATCATGCCGGCTGTACAGCCACAGGTTGCGGGTGTCGCGAATCGTATGATTCATCGCGTCTGAGAGGCTCTCCATCATTTTAATCAGATAAGGGTTGCCTGTAGACGTGGCGATCATTCTATGAAACTGGATATCATAGATGCGGCTCATCTCTTCATTTTCAATCGACACAGCCATACTCTCGAGTATCTCCTCAAACTGGGCCAGATGCTCAGCTTCCCGCGCCTGTGCGGCGAGTTCGGCACAGCCTGTCTCAATCATTTTGCGAACCTGCAGAAGATACGTCAGTTCCTTCGCGCTTCCCGCAATAAGAGGAGGAAGCGTGGTAAGCGCCACTTTGGCACTCCTCTTCACATAGGTGCCTTCACCCTGCCGTGACTCGATCAGCCCGCGGGCCTTGAGCTGGCTCAACGCTTCCCGGATCGTCGATTTGCCCACCCCGTATTGCTCGGCCAGCCTGTCGATCGTTTTGATCCTCTCGCCAGGGTTCATAATCCCTTCCTCGATCATCTTCTCCAGGTCTTCCGCCACAACCTCATAACTCTTCTTGATTAAACTCATCGCATGTCCATTTCCTTCCGTTATGTTAAAGGTGCACAGGCACATTCACTACCTTTACTATACGCTTTTTATCAGCTAGTCCACAGTGCATACACTTACTTAAAGAAAGTTGAGAAAAACATCGCGGGCCATGCCGCTCTCTCCTTTCCCCTCATAGAAGTTTTTACGGCCGCTTTGTGAAACGACGGGCGAACCGGCATTAGGGAATCTTGGCTAGCGGCAAGCGTAAGCGCAGGCGATGGCCTTAGATTCCTTTATACCGTTTAGGTGCAACATCTGGGTATCCCAATGATGGAGACAGTTGCCGGTTTTTTTCGCCCTCTGTTCCACACGCTCCACAGGGGGAAAGAAAGGTGCGGACATGCGCCTCCCGATGTTTTCCTTGGGTGTTTGAGGACCGGGGGTCCCATTTAAAAAATCGCTCAAGGCACTTCAACACGCTAAAGTGAAATATACTTTGGACAAAAAAGAATATGATTTATCTTATACTACAAAATTTTCAGCTTTTGTGGTAGAGTAATTATTAAATTCATCAGATGACCTGCCGAATAGGCGAGGAGGATGTAGAAATGGATAAAGAGGTGAAAAGCCAGCTCCGCGGAATTGTCGGAGAAAACTGGTTTCTTGATTCAAAAAATGAATTGTATACGTATTCATACGATGCGACGCCACTGTATCAGGCGATGCCAGATGCGGTCGTGCTGCCTTCATCCGTAGAAGAAGTTGCAGCGGTTCTAAAAGTCGCCAACGAATATAAAATCCCGATCACTTCTCGCGGATCCGGATCGAACTTATGCGGAGGCACGGTTCCGGTGGACGGCGGCATCGTGCTCGTCACCACCCGCTTAAACCAGCTCAAAGAAATTGACCAGGAGAACCTGACCGCAACGTTTGGGCCTGGCCTCATTACGGCTGACCTGCATAAAGCAGTGGAAGCGCAGGGGCTGTTCTACCCGCCGGATCCGGGCAGTATGCGCATCTCCACCATGGGCGGCAATGTGGCCGAATGCGCAGGCGGTATGCGCGGCCTCAAATACGGCGTAACCAAAGATTACATTATGGGCCTGCAGGCGGCGCTGCCGAATGGTGAAGTGCTGCGCGTAGGCGGCAAAAACGCGAAAGACGTAGCGGGCTACGATATTACCAAGCTGCTCGTCGGCTCCGAGGGCACGCTTGCGGTTGTCACCGAAATCACGGCGAAGCTGCTGCCGCTGCCGTCAGCCAAGCAGACGCTTGTGGCCTACTACAACGATTTAACGGACGCGGCCCGCACCGTGCAGCGCGTCATTGCCCAGAAAATCATCCCGGCTACGATGGAGTTCCTCGACCAGGCCACCATGGTTGTAGTCGAAGACTTTGCAAAAATCGGCCTGCCGTTAGATATGCAGGGGATGCTCATTATTGAACAGGATGGAACTCCGCTGCAGGTCGAAAGCGATGTCGAGCGCATCGCGCAAATCTGCCGGGCGGAGGGGGCCGTCGAAGTGCGCACCGCCCAGACAGCGGAAGAAGGGGCCACCCTGATGGCGGCCCGCCGTGCGGCTCTGTCAGCGCTGGCCCGCATGAAACCGACTACCATATTGGAAGATGCTACCGTGCCGCGCGCAAGGCTGGCAGAAATGGTGGAGCAGGTCAACGTCATTGCGAAAAAACACAGCGTCCACATCTGCACGTTCGGGCACGCAGGCGATGGAAACCTGCACCCAACCTGCATGACGGACGAGCGGGATCAGGAAGAAATCCACCGCGTCGAGCAGGCTTTCGAAGAGATTTTCCACGCGGCCATCAAGCTCGGCGGCACGATAACCGGTGAACACGGAGTAGGCATGGCGAAGGCCGGCTACCTCGAGCTTAAAGTGGGACAGAACGGCATCGAAATCATGAAGCGCATTAAAGAAGCATTTGACCCGAACGGCATTATGAATCCGGGCAAAATTTTTGCGAAAAGCAGCAGAAGAAGGGTAGTGGTGAGCAGTCATGCGTGCGGACACGAACACAGCCACAATTGAATCGGAAACAAAACCAGCCTGTGAGTCAACGAATACAAGCCTGTTGAAAAAATTTGATATGGATGAAATTATGAACTGCATGCAGTGCGGCTTCTGCCTCCCTGCCTGCCCAACCTATCGCCAGACAGGCAAAGAGATGGCGAGCCCGCGCGGCAGGATTGCCCTGATGAAAGGGGTGGCCCAGGAACAGCTCGAAGTGGACAATGAATTCGAGCACAACATGTACCTGTGCCTCGGCTGCCGCGCCTGTGAAACAGCCTGTCCGGCAGGCGTGCCATACGGAAGCCTGGTGGAAACTGCGCGTGAAGTGGTGGAGACGAATAAGAAGGAAGAGAAGAAAGCGCCGTTTATTCGCGACATTATCTTCAATAAAGTATTCCCGCATCCTGACCGCATTGATAAGCTGGGCACGGCGCTGTGGGCGGCACAGTCCATGGGCCTGCAGACGATGGCGCAGAAGACGGGCCTCATCAATGTTCTGCCGCGCCCGATGGCCGAGATGCAGGCGGCGGTCGATAAGATCGCTTCACCTGCGGAACGCAAGAAGCGCCAGAAGGTTATGATGCCGGAAGATAAACCGAAAGCGCTCAAAATCGGGATGTTCAAAGGCTGCATCATGGACGTCATGTTCTATGAGACCAATCAGGCAACCGCCCGTGTGCTCGTCAAGGCAGGGTGCGAGGTGGTATTCGTGGAGGACCAGGTGTGCTGCGGTGCGCTTCACGCGCATGCCGGGGAAAAAGACGGGGCAGTCGAGCTCGCCAAACGCAACATTGAAGCGTTTGAGAAAGCCGGCGTAGATTTTATCGTAAACAACGCAGGCGGCTGCGGAGCGGCTCTGAAGGAATACCACCACTGGTTCCATGACGATCCCGAGTGGAAAGAACGGGCGATGGCCTTTGTGGCCAAATCACGGGATGCCAACGAACTGCTGGCCGAGCTGCCGCAGCTTGCGTTCACAAAGGAACTGCCGCTGCGCGTGACCTACCAGGATTCCTGCCACCTGGCACACGGCCAGGGCATCCGCAACCAGCCGCGTGACCTCATCCGGAGCATTCCGGGCGTTGAGTATGTCGAGCTATCGGGCGCCGACAGCTGCTGCGGCTCAGCCGGTATTTATAACATTACGAACTTTGATATGTCGATGCAGATTCTCGACGATAAAATGGTCAACGTTAAGCAGACGAAGGCCCACGTTATCGTTACCGCAAACCCGGGGTGCCTCCTGCAGATGAAGCAGGGCATCATCCGCGCAGGCGTCCAGGATGAGATGGAAGCCGTCCACATTATGGACCTGCTGGACCGGGCTTTATAGTATAGGAAATTAAAATAAGCAATAACCCTTCGCTCATTTGTCAGGAGACGGAGAGGTTATTGCTTATTTGCTTTTCTTTAGCTTCTGCAGCGCATCAATAGTGTGGCGAATCTGCTCTTTCACGATTTCCTGCTCCTGCGGGGACAGACTCTCGTAGCCCTTATAGTAGGAGATATTCAGCGAAGGGTCGCGAAGTACCTCGGGCATCGGGTTCTTCTCCTCTACGCGCCCAAGCAGAAAGTCAGTGGACACATCGAAGAAATCCGCGATCTTCTGAAGCAGGGCAAAATCAGGCTGGCGCTTATTAATCTCATAATGCGTATACGCGCCCCGTGAAATGCTCAGCGCTTTTGCCACTTCATCCTGCGTTAAATTTTTCTGCTGGCGGAGCAACCGCAGCCTGTCACCAAACACGGCCATCCCATCCTTATTTATTCTTGCGATTTATTATACTTTAGCGGCGAATCTAAAAAATCACGTGTGACAAGGTGTTGCAAATCAATTGATCAAAGCCGCCAAATAAAGTAAAATTAAGGAAAAAAGTATCAAATCGATACATTGTGAGGGTTTAATGGGGGTCCTCGATTCCCATTATTTCTTGCAGCGCTGTACAGCATATAAATCCAAGGGGGAGAGGTCAATGAATCAGGTGAAAGACGCGGAAGATATGGGGGAGCAAAGCATGGCATTAATGGGTGAGATCGCGTCGCGCATCGCCCATGAAGTGCGAAATCCGTTAACGACAGTACGCGGTTATCTGCAGCTGTTAGCGTGTGAGGAAGGGAAGGGGTATGAAGAATTATTCTCCAATCTATTAATTCCCGAGCTTGATCGGGCCAACCAGATCATCAGCAACTTCCTCCTTCTCTCAAAGCCTCTGTCGCTCAACAAAGAAAGCGTGCTGCTTAACCGCCTTCTTACTAAATTTGTCCGCATGGCTGCCCGGCAGTTTATCGAAGAAGAAATTCGCATCACCTGCCACTTCGCCGCCGAACTCGATGAGTTGTCGATCGTCGTTGATCCGCTCCAGATCATGCAGGTGATGTGGGCACTGTTTAACAATTCACTGGAAGCCCGGGACAAGGCAGAACTGCTGCTGACGGTTCAGACCAGTCTCATCCATGGAAAGGCCTATATTGTGTTTCGGGATAACGGAAAAGGTATGAACAAAACCACACTCGGCAGAATTTTTGATCCCCTTTTCACCACCAAGCAATCCTCCTTTGGCCTGGGCTTATCCGTCGCTCACAAGATCATCCGACTCCATGAAGGGGAGATGGACGTGCGCAGCTGTGAGAAGTACGGCACCATAGTCTCCCTCATGATCCCCGGTATGCCGCTCGCCTCCCGTGCCTAGATACGCCGCCACCCTGTTCACAGCTTTTAAAATGGAAAAAAAGCAGGTATGATAGTCATAGTGAAATTTTGAAGCGAAATAGGGTGGATAAAGAGATGAAACGAGCGCGTTTAATATACAACCCAACGGCCGGACGGGAAGAAGTGCGCAAAAGGATACCGGAAATCCTGATGACGCTTGAGGCCGGCGGGTATGAAACGTCCTGCCACGCCACAACCCGTGAAGGCGATGCCACTGCGGCTGCCCGCCGCGCGGTAGAAAACAGGTTTGACCTGGTGATTGCGGCCGGCGGGGACGGGACAATTTACGAAGTAGTCAACGGCATCGCCGAACAGAAATACAGGCCAGCGCTGGGCATCATTCCGGCCGGCACAACGAATGACTTTGCGCGGGCGATCGGGCTGCCCCGCTCCATTATGCGGGCTGTACAGGTGATTGCGAAGGGGAAGCCTTTTCCCATCGATATCGGACGGATGAACGACCGGTACTTTATCAACATTGCGGGCGGGGGCATGCTGACCACGCTGACGTACGAGGTGCCCAGCAAGCTCAAAACGGTGCTTGGCCAGGCTGCCTATTATATGAAGGGAATCGAGAAACTTCCTTTTCTTTCGCCGATTCCGATTCGAATCGAAACCGATCAGCAAATAATAGATGAAGAGATCATGCTTTTTCTCATCGCCAACAGCAACTCGGTAGGCGGCATGGAGCGGATGGCGCCGAACGCGAAGCTCGATGACGGGCTGTTTGACTGCCTCATCTTAAAGAAAGCGTCGATCCCGGACTACATACGAATCGCTACGCTCTTAATGAAGGGCGAGCACGTCAAAGATCCGAAAGTGATGTACTTCCAGACGAAAAAGTTAACGGCGACTTCACCGAACGAGGTGGAGCTTAACCTGGACGGGGAACTGGGCGGCATGCTGCCGTGCACGTTTACCGCGCTGCCGCGCCACATCCAGCTCATCCGTTAACGGCATCGATGAAAATCCAACGAATACAGGTGAACATCCTTGGCAAATAAACGAAAGCAACACAACAATGAGGCAGCGGTTCTTGATCTGCCGGTCGAAAAAAATCAGCAGATCGAGCTGACCATCGAAGACCTGTCGCATGAAGGAAACGGTGTCGGACGCGTTGAGGGCTATACGGTGTTTGTGCCGGGCGCCCTCCCCGGAGAGCGGGTATCGGTTGCGATAACCAAGCTTAAGAAGCAGTACGGTTACGCGCGCCTGTTAGACATCGTCTCAGCCAGTGAGGACCGGCGCGAGCCACCATGCCCCATCTATAAACGGTGCGGCGGCTGTACGCTGCAGCACTTTGACTACCAAGCGCAGCTAAGTTTCAAGCGCAAGCTGGTGGAGGACAACCTGCGCCGCATCGGCAAAATTGAAGGCGTAACTGTTCACCCGACGATCGGCATGGACAATCCATGGCGCTACCGCAATAAAGCGCAGGTGCCGATCGGGGAAGAGGAAGGCGGCCTGATCGGGGGCTTCTACGCCCAGCGCTCGCATGAGATCATCGACATGGAAAGCTGCCTGATCCAGCACGAGAAGAGCGACTTTCTGGTGAATCAGGTGAAGAAAATCGCGAGTAAATACGGGATTCCGGCGTATGACGAGGGGAGCCACAGGGGCGTCTTGCGCCATGTGGTAACCAAGGTTGGCTTTGCGACCGGCGAGCTGATGATTGTGCTGATTACGAACTCCGATAAGCTGCCGCACCAGCAGGCGTTGGTGGAAGAGCTGGCCCGCGAGATCCCCGACCTCAAAAGCGTTGTGCAGAACATCAACACGAAGCGCACGAATGTGATCTTCGGCGACAACACCCGGGTGCTGTGGGGCGAGGAATACATCTATGACACGATCGGCGATGTGAAGTTCGCCATCTCCGCGCGTTCGTTCTACCAGGTGAATCCGGTGCAGACGGAGAAGCTGTACTCGAAAGCCCTGGAATATGCGGGTCTGACCGGTCAGGAGAATGTAGTGGACGCGTACTGCGGCATCGGGACGATCTCGCTGTTCCTTGCCCAGAAAGCGAAGAAGGTGTTCGGCGTGGAAATTGTGCCGGATGCGATCGAAGATGCGAAGCGAAATGCTGCGCTGAATGGCATGGACAATGTGGAGTTCCAGGTAGGGGAAGCGGAAAAGGTGATCCCTGCATGGTATACGCTGGGCAACCGTGCTGATGTGATGGTCGTCGACCCACCAAGGAAGGGCTGTGATGAGGCGCTCCTGCAGACGATCATTGATATGAAGCCAGAGAAGGTTGTGTATGTGTCGTGTAATCCATCAACCCTCGCGCGTGATCTACGCATCCTAGAGGATGGCGGTTATAGAACGGTTGAGGTGCAGCCTGTGGATATGTTTCCGCATACGACACATGTGGAGTGCGTGGTAAAGCTATATTTGAAATAGGTTGGTGGCAATAGGTTAAATGGTTTTTAACTAAATATAGAAGTGTGTTTTATGTTCCCTCGGACGAATGGTTCGGGGGATTTTTTGACCCCCGGGGTCTTACTTTTACGCAGAAAAGAGTCGTGGAATTTTACGGAGATGGTTTAGCAATTTGGCGGAAGAGGAAACTTTTTACATAATAGTGAAATAAAAACATGGCTTGCAGAATAGTTTCAGGTGGCTTTTGACGAACGATAATAAGAAATATAAAAATATTTCATATTATCGTTTGACAAAACAAATTCGAGGTGATTTAATATGTAATATAGAAATATTTCAAAAAATACCTTTTATAGTTTGGTGGTGATTAATTTGGAGAAAAGAGGATTAAAAGAGTTCGTAACATTCGTTCCAGGTATAAATCCAACAAGGGCGCAAAAACAGTTTGGAACTCAAGTAATAAATTATTATGATCAGGCGTCTTTTGAAGCTGATTATAATCATGAGGACGTATTTGTTGAAGATGAGGCAAAATCTTTATCTCAAAATAACCCATCGTTAAATGAAGGTGATGTTGTTATCAGTAACTCATTACAGCTTGCAACAATGGTCGGTAAAAATAATGTTGGTAAGGTGTTGTCTCTCAACTTCACAAAAATAGAGTTTGATAGCGAACAACTTGATAAGAAATATTTTCTTTTCTTGTTTAATGCTTACAAAGATGTGAGGCGACAAAAAGAAAGGGAGTTACAGGGGAATGGACCCGTTCTAAGAATTCCGCTTCGTGCTCTTGGGGAAATTATCGTTCCTGTTGTTCCGCTTGAGGAACAGAGGAAAATAGGCACTATTTACGCAGAAACACTGAAGTTACAAAGCAAGTTAAACAAGTACGGAGAATTGATTGAGCAGTTTGCGAGCTCAATAATAGAAGGAAACTTAGAGGGGAAATAATCAAATGAAAAGTCAATCGGAATTAGCATTTGAAAATGAAGTCATCGATTATTTGACCAAAATCGGTGGAGTAAAACAATGGGAGTACAAAAAAGACATCAAAACAACCGAACAACTCTGGGATAACTTTAAAATAATCCTTGAACAAAACAATCGTGCTCGTTTAGATGAACCATTGTCTGTCACTGAATTTAACCAGGTGAAGAAAATCATCACTAGTATCGAATCACCTTACCATGCCGGACAGTTTTTGTATGGTGTTAACGGTGTTTCTGAAATCGAAGTTGACCTTGACAATGGTAAGCATGTGTTTTTGACAGTATTCGACCAAGCTCAAGTTGGCGGTGGAAACACTGTTTATCAAGTGGTAAACCAAATAAAGCGGCCAAAAGTTATTGATGGTAAGCCTAACCGTCGATTTGACGTGACGTTGCTTATTAATGGTTTACCGATTATTCAAATCGAATTAAAGAAGGCTCTTCACAGCACTACAGAATCCTTGAACCAGATGGAACAGTACATTGCTGAAAAACAATACAGTGGCATCTTTTCAACCTTGCAGATTCTAATTGCGATGACACAGTTTGATATTCGTTATATGGCAAATACGCCACTCAAAAGCTTTAACCGAGCTTTTGCGTTCAACTGGCAAAATGAAGACGATGCTCGCCCTATTCGTTCATGGAAGACGTTTGCCGATAAAGTGTTGTCAATTCCAATGGCTCATGACTTGGCAACACGTTACATGGTACTTGATGGTACGAAAAACAAAGAAAGTATCAAAGTCATGCGTCCTTATCAAGTCTATGCAACAAAGCGTGTGCTTGATAAAATTAGAAAATTTGACTTCAAATATGATGATGGTAAATTGGGATACATTTGGCACACTACAGGCTCAGGTAAGACAATCACAAGTTTTAAGACAGCGTGGCTTGCAAGCCGACTATCTAATGTAGATAAAGTTGTCTTCTTGGTTGACAGAATCGCGCTTACCAACCAAACAGCTGATGCCTATAAAGCCTATGATCCTGTTGCGGGTTTTGAAGGGAAAACTGGTGTGGTGGGTGACACAGCCAATATCTCAGACCTTCATCGCAAACTAACGAAGAAAAGCGATAAGAACATCATTGTGACAAGTATTCAAAAAATGTCGCGTTATGTAGCAAGGGACAGCTTCAAGCCACTTAATGAAAATATTCTTTTTATCGTTGATGAAGCCCACCGTTCAACTGGTGACGGTACTGAAAATGAAGGTATGCTCGAAACAATCCGAAAAGCTATTCCTAATTCTGCTTGGGTTGGTTATACCGGTACACCAAAATTCCCTGAAACACGAGAAATCTTTGGTGAACTACTACATGCATATACCATTAAAGAAGCTATTGCGGATAAAAACGTCTTAGGGTTTAACGTTGAATTCAAGGAAACGATCGAGGCTCCCGAAGATCCCACCGAAGATGATATCGATGATAATGTTCGTGGTAGTGTTTACGACTATAGCCCAGAACATGTGAACTTAGTAGTAAAGGACATATTCGATAACTGGAAGAAACGTTCAAATGACCGTAAGTATAATGCCTTGTTTACAGTCCATGTTGGTGGTAATAAAGCAAGTACACCAAGAGCGATGGAATACTTCGATAAGTTTGCGGAAGAGAATGCGAATCGTCTAGCAGATAAAAGACTAAAAGTTGCGGTGAGTTTCTCGGCAGATACATCCAATAGTATTCATCAACTGAAAACGAACGAAAACTTGCACAGAGCCATCAAAGCCTATAACGAAATGTTTGGCACAGCTTTTGAAATGACGACAGTTAAAGCCTACACAGAAGACTTAGCACGACGTTTGAACAAGACAGCTGATGATGGTAACTATTTAGATTTGGTAATCGTTGTTGATCAACTTTTGACCGGTTTTGATGCTCCTGAGATGAATACGCTCTATATTGATCGAACGCTTAAGGGTGGGAACTTAATTCAGGCGTACTCACGTACAAACAGAATGCATAATTTTGTCGATAAGCCTTGGGGAAATGTCGTGAATTATCGTTGGCCGGAGCAAAATGAGTATGAAATGAATAAGGCTTTTGCTATTTATTCAAATCGTGCATCTGCTGACGAACAGCTTTCTCTTGAAGATTTGAAAGAAGGTAACGAAGAGTCTGGTATCATTTCTAAACCGTTCAGCAAGGTCCAAGCTGAGATGCAAGAAGTCATCAAGAAGCTTTCAACGCTCACAGATGATTTTGTGCAATTACCACCAAGTGAAAAAGCACAAGATGAAGTCTTTGAGAATTTGAAAGAGTATAATCGCTTGCTTAGTCAGTTGAAACAATATACCGAAGATGATGACAAAAATCCTATTTCTGCCTATGATAATCCTGAAGAGTTCTATGAACGATTAGGTATTACTGAAGAGCAGGAAGTAATTTTAACAACTGTAATCGCCGGTGAGTTGAAGGAGCGACGTGCAAGGCGAGAAGACATTGATATTTCGCAAGTCAATCTCTCTATGGTTCATATTCACGATGTTACCATCAACTATGATTATTTGATTGATTTGATTGCTCGAATGGCTGATGAAGTTCACGTGAACGAAATGTCGAAAGCTGAAAATACACTTGATGAAATCCATCTTGAAATTGCCAAGTCAGACAATGAAAGAGAAAAATCTAAGATGCGCAACTTTGTATCTAAAATTTTCTCAAAAGAGTTTGAATTTGATAGTTATCCAGCACCTCGAAGTGTTGAAAAAATGAATCAAGCCATGGATAAAGCACAAAAGGAAACGAATATCCAACTAGTAACGAATTTCATCCGCACTTGGGGGCTTGACAACAGCACTAAACCTAAGGAACTTGAAAAGTTGATAAAAAAACACCGGTTAGGTCAAGAGGATATGGATAAACAAGGTGAGTTAACCGCAATCATGAATGACGCAAAAGCTGATTATAAAGAAATTGCAGTTAAAAAGATCGCAGAATTAACTTGGGTACGATATCGCATTGAATTCCGTAAAGCATTTTACGAAATGGCCGACGAAATTAAGAAGGGAGAATAGTCAAGTGATAAAATTATGCAGACTACAAAAGGAAATCAGAAATGAGCGATAAAACAATAAAATCACCTCAAATCAGATTCGCAGAATTTACAGATGCTTGGGAACAGCGTAAGTTAATAGAAATGTTGGTCCAACCTATTACTGATGGTCCACACGAAACTCCAGAACTTGTGGAAGACGGAATACCGTTTATATCAGTTGATGCTATTGTTGATAATCGAATTGACTTTGCAAGAAGAAGAGGATTTATTACAGAAAAATATAATGACCAATGTTGTAAAAAATATAGCCCGCAATTTCATGATGTTTATCTTGTAAAATCAGGTTCTACTGTTGGAAAAACAGCCATAGTTGAGACATATGAAAGATTCAATATTTGGTCACCACTTGCAGCTATGAGATGCGGGGATAAATCTGAATCATATTTTTTATATAACATGTTGCAGACAAGATCACTACAAACTCAAGTTTTTGATAAATGTTCTCATGGAACTCAACCGAATTTAAGTATGAGACAGTTAGAACAATTTAATGTTTCTTTACCAAATATTGAAGAACAGAAGGAAATAGGTACTTTCTTTAAAAACCTCGACAACCTTATCACTCTTCATCAGCGTAAGTTGGAACTGCTGAAGGAGACGAAAAAGAGTCTGCTTCAAAAAATGTTTCCGAAAGATGGAGCCAATGTTCCTAAAATTCGATTTGCAGGATTTACTGATGCTTGGGAACAGCGTAAGTTAGATAATATCTTAAAAGAAAGAAAAGTGAAGCAGAAAATATCTGAAGAAGTACCACTCTTAGCCTTTGCAGCTGGCCAAGGAGTTATTGATCGTAGTGAAAGAAAAACTAATAATAGAGATTTTTTGACAAAAGATTCTACTAAAAAAACATACCTGCTTACAAAGTATAATGATATTGTCTATAATCCTTCAAACTTAAAATATGGAGCAATTGATAGAAATAAACATGGCCAAGGAGTAATATCGCCAATTTACGTTACATTTGAAACGGATGAAATTCCATCATTCATTGAATTAATATTAAAAAGCGAAAACTTTAAACAACGAGCTTTACAGTATGAAGAAGGAACTGTTACAAAACGTCAATCTGTTAAACCAGAAAATCTTTTGAGTTTAGATGTTGTATTGCCAAATTCTAAAGATGAGCAAATAAAAATTGGTAAATTCTTCGAACAACTAGACGACACTATTGCTCTTCATCAGCGTGAGTTAAATTCGCTTAAAAATTTGAAGAAATCACTACTTCAACAAATGTTTATATAAGAAAAGGAGATTACACAAATGAGTAATGCAACAGATATTACATCAAAGCTATGGGAAATGGCTAACAAACTGCGTGGGACAATGGATGCAAGTGAATACAAGAACTATATCTTGCCATTTATGTTCTATCGCTATTTATCAGAAAACCAAGATGAATACTTAAAAGCCAATGATCTAGAAGAGTACTACGAAGTGACAGATGACACTGAAAAAGAAGATTACCTTGAAGAAATCAGTAAAGGTATCGGATATGCGATTGACCCAGCCTACACTTGGGTCAAAATCGTATCAAAAATTGAAAATCACAAAATCAAAGCTAGTGACTTCCAAGACATGTTTGACTCATTCAATACAAATGCCAAACGTAACGCAGTCGCAGAAGCGGACTTTGCTAATGTATTTTCAGATGTTAACCTTGGGGACACACGTCTAGGTTCAAGTACAAACGAACGTGCGAAGGCTTTGAATGATATCGTTTTGATGATTAACGAGTTTAGTTTCAAAGACGATTCAGGCCGTGACATTTTGGGTGACGTTTACGAGTATTTGATTGGGCAATTTGCTGCCAATGCTGGTAAAAAAGGTGGGGAATTTTATACACCTCATGAAGTTAGTAAAACTTTAGCAAGAATTGTTACGATTGATGCAGCTGGTACTGGCAATCAATTCCGTGTATATGACCCTACAATGGGATCAGGTTCACTTCTTTTGACAGTTCAAAAAGAATTGCCAAATGGTAATGAAGAAGGAAGCGTTGAGTTTTTCGGTCAAGAGTTGAATACTACAACTTATAACTTGGCTCGCATGAACTTGATGATGCATGGGGTAAATTATCGCAATATGGAATTGAAACGCGCAGACACACTTGATGCTGACTGGCCATTTGCAGAAAAAGATGGCACACAAATTCCTTTGAAGTTCGACGCGGTCGTATCAAACCCCCCATATTCTCAGAATTGGGATACAAAAGACGTTGATCGAGAAAAAGATACACGTTTCAAGGGTTATGGTGTAGCACCTGCATCTAAGGCAGATTATGCCTTTGTTCTTCATGGACTTTATCATTTAGATAAAGCAGGAACAATGGCTATTGTGTTGCCGCATGGGGTACTCTTCCGAGGTGCGTCTGAAGGTAAAATCCGCAAAAATATCATAGACAATAATCTATTAGATACTGTTATTGGATTGCCAGCTAACTTGTTCTATGGCGCAAGCATCCCAACATGTGTGCTGGTGTTCAAAGGTCGCGAGGCTCGCAAGAGTAAAGATATTTTGTTTATTGATGCTTCAAAAGAGTTTGAAAAAGGCAAGAACCAAAACAAACTCACTGCTGAGAACATCAACAAAATTATCGAAACTTACTGTAACCGTAAAGACGTTGAGAAATATGCTCATGTGGCATCTTTGGATGAAATCAAAGAAAATGATTACAATTTGAACATTCAACGTTATGTCGACAGGTTTGAAGAAGAGGAAGTTATTCCACTTTCACAAGTGGCTCAAGAGTTGGTAGAAGTTAAAGCAGAAATTGCGAATTCATATGATAATTTGTTTGGGCTATTGAATGAGTTGAAAGGGACAACAGATGAAGCCAAAGAAGAACTGAGTAAATTTATCAGTCTTTTAGGTAAATAATAGTGTTAGAAAAGAGCTAAGGAGGATTTAAACCTTGGTTCTTTTCACAAACGCTTGGGAACAGCGTAAGTTATTGTTGATGACCATTTTTATGTTTTATAATAAGACAGCACTATATTTCCAAGCATGCAAAAATATCTACCGTATTAAGCTATTTAAACTCCCAAAATCCTTCAATTATTTTTTGTGTTCAATCAGAAAGAGGTATCTATTAAGCGTCTACTAAAAAATCTGACTATACACCAAAACAGGTGAAGCATGCTTTAGAAGTTTTGATGAGACAAGCAGAATTAATGTATGGAAATGAGAAGGTTGAGGATTTGCAATTGTTCCCAGTAGCAAAGGTAGGAGAAGATTATAACGTTTGATACAGGTTTAATTAAACTTGCGAAAAGGGAAGTTCACTATGCCAGACATTAAATTTGAAAAGACATAACATATCGGTATCCTTTCAGAATCCACAAAAGGCTGGAAAAAAGAACTTAACCTCATCAGTTGGAACGGTCGTGAACCGAAGTACGATATTCGCGAATGGTCCCCTGAGCGAGAAAAGATGGGTAAGGGCGTTACGCTGAGTAGAGAAGAGTTGGCGGCATTAAAAGAACTTCTTAACAGGTCAGATATATAAAAGAAATATTTTGAATAAATGGTAATATAATGTGATAATGGAACTGTGAGCTTTTATGCTTTCGGTTCTTTTTTACTATCGGTAGCTAATTTGGGGGAAATATAAATGGCACAAAAACGCAGACAATATACCATTAAGCAATACCGGTTTCAAAATATTTCGAAAGAATATGATAGACTAACACTTTCGCTAGAAACTGCAATTGAATATCCAAACAGCGGAAATATTCTATATGCCACGTTGTATCGTCTATTGGAAAAAACATATGATGACAGCGATGGAGCAAAGAATGCAGTCGATGAATTATTTATTTTGAAAGCTGACCAAATAGATCAAAATGATGAAAAGCAGCTTGCTCTTTACGAACGCATCATGCGTGAAGGTGTTTTTATCGGTGAGCAGAAATATATTCGCTTTGGAAAATCAAGCAATATGGCGATGAATCAACGCACCTTGTTTATCCGGGAAGATGTACATGACCGTTTAAAAGAGACCATTACCCTTGGGAAAGTTCCGACCAAAACCATCATCTCCAAATATGAAACAGCTATCGGTTTGACGTTAAGTAGTATCAATCTTGTTGAAGGTCTGCCAAGAATTTGTATAGTCAAAGATTTAGAAAAGACGCTGATTGAGGATGTAAAGGTTGTAGCGAGATATGAATTACAGGAAGAAGATAAGGCAGCCTACGAAGAGTACAAAAGAATAGCGGAAGCTGAAGAAGCCAGAAAAGCAGAATGTAAACAGAAATGGGAAGAAGTAAAGGCTGTATTTGATGATGCCTATCTTGCAAAGTTTCCTCATTATGTTGGAGAAGGAGCGAAATCAAAAAGCGGCTGGGAACGAGAAAATCGAAGAGTACAATTAGAGCAAATTGAATCGCCTGCAGGATGGAAGTTACTCCGAAATGAGAATAAGCGTTATCCGGTTTATACCGAAGAGCAAACGGAAGAAATCCCGGAAATCATAAATAAGTTCAGTGTAGGATATGAAGTCAAAATAATCGAAAATCATGAAAATCAGATCGTTCCCCATGACGGTCAGGGGTTGATGAGTTTCGAGTATGCAAAGAAAGTGTCAGATGCATTAGGGCTTTCTTATACCAGTAATGCCTTTCAAATTCGGATGCCATATGTAAAAGGATTAATGATTCGATTTGATTTGAAAACTTGGTTTGAAGAACAGGAAGTCACCCATATTAAGGACTTGTGGGATAACGATATCGATATTACGGACATTGATATTATTATGACGGAGAGTTGTTTTAAGGCAAAGTTACAAACTCAACAAGATGGGAAAAATACCTGGCTTTTTAGTAGTCTAGATGATTATGTTGCCTTGTTGAAGAAGTACGGGCATGAATATATTGGAATCGCCAACTATGCAAAGTCGGCTGATCGAGCAGATATTTATACGCCCCTAACGTATCAGTTTATCAACTCGCTTGCATTAGATTATAAAGAGCTTCGGAAATTAGTGGAACCTGCAGGGAATCTCTATCTAGATATTTTAAATAAAGGCGATGCTGCAGCTGTTAAAGCATTTTTGCATATGATTATCGACCGGGAAGAATATGAGGATAACCTAGTCAGCGATGTTCATAAAGCGATTGATATAAATGAACGGATGATATTTGATCCAAGGGTACAGGCTTATATTCGGAAGCAAATTGAGAAAGCTTTTACTGAATTAGCTGTTGGACGCATTCCAGTAAAAGGGAATTACCAATTTGTAACTGGAGACTGTATAGCGTTGGCAGAGTGGATGACACATGGCGATAAAGATAACGTACATGGCTTTTTGGATGCCAATGAGTTTTATTGCAAAGGAAAAGTTGGTCAGTATGTGATGATGCGTAATCCACTAACGAGTTGGCATGAAGTCAAGAAAGCCAATTTAGTGGATAGCGGAAATGCTTACGTTCAGCACTTAGATAATGTGATTCAATTTAACTCTGGAAAAGATTTAACAATGGCGCAACTATCTGGCTGCGATTTTGACGGTGACAAATCGATTTTGATTGATAACAAGACTATCCTGGACGCTGTGATAGATGATTTTGTGATTGTAAACGATGACGATAAAACGACCGCTGAGGCTAAAGAATATAACATAGAGAATGTCATAGAATTTGAACGGAAGAATTTATCTAACGATACGGCGTTAGTTACAAATATAGACACCTATTTTCAGTCGCTGGCATTGGAACAGGGTAATCTACAAAGTCGGGAATTAGAAATTGCGACCTGTAAACAATTACAGGCAGAGTTTATCGACTCCGTTAAAAAAGGCACAAGGCCTGTCATTCCTGACGTATTGTTAGAAGCCGCAAATAAGAAACCCTATTTCCAGAAATTCATTTATGGTGGCCGTGAATCGCAGTATCGGAAAATTTACAGTCCATTAAATAATTTAGCGATGAATATTGATGAGTGGCTGGAGAGAAAGAGAAACGAATCAAAGAGTCTCTTTAATATTGAGTACTTGGATACGAGTACGATGGATTTAATTACAGATATGGACAAAGTTGACCAAGATACATTTATGGAGCTGGCGAGAAAGATAGCCCCGATTTATAATGCATATTCCAAAGCGAAAGGTGATCTGTGGAAGGAAGAGCAGAAGATTAACCGACTTCGAATGAGAGATGAAGATAAAGAAGAGTTGGATCGGATCGGTAAACTATATAAAGAATTATACGATGATACCCGTAATAAGTGCCGGGAAGTCTGCGATGATGACAGTGTCTTAGCCAGTGTATGTGCCTACATTGAGTATATTTTCAGCAAGAATCGCTCAGATAACAGTACGTGGGTCAGTCGTACAAAATCATATATTTTCCCGTGGATTGTAGCGCCAGAAGGGATTATGGCAAATTTGAAGGCCCACGAAGATAAAATCAAAGTCGATGTTCAGGAAGTTCCACAGTTAAATCGCCGGGAAAAAGAATATGCAGGTGTTTTACGAGTAGAGAATGGAGCCGCTTCGATTGAAGATGTCCAGTTTAAGACGAAATTAAAGGATGGCAAGTATCGTCTCTTTTCGATGTTAGGCTATCATTTTATTGACTTTGATAATGAGAGAGAAACGGAAATTGAGCTTCCAGAAAGTAATGCTGCCGTTTCTACAAAGGAAAAAGTTGAATTAAAAAGGCTGACTAACTATGCCTGCCGGTTATCCGGTAATATTCAAGACGGTCATGCGGTAGCAGCAAAAATTGATGACCAGATTATCACACTTGATCAGAACGGAAATTTTATCGGTGTATTTTTGGATGGGGAATATATATGTGGAATTAGGCAGGAGGATTATGCGAACCTAACGGAAGGTATTTTCCTGAAAAGTTATGTGGGACAACCATTTAAGGTACAGGTTGAGAAAATTAATCAGAAGAGTTTATCAGTTATTTTAAATATGGTCTGATCCTTATTTGTATAGGGGGGCTACCGCCCCCTGCGGTGGAAATATTGCGGTATGTAACGTTTCCATTATTTATATGAAAAGGGAGATCATAATTGTGAATAATACAATTGTCATTACACAGGAACGAATGGCAGGCTGGTTAATGTTTAATCGATTTCATAAAGTCGATGAAAAGGTTGATTTAAAGGATTCTGGTCGTAGAATCTATATATTTAAGGATTCACCGCAGCTAAGAGAAGCTATGGGGAGATACAACGAGTTCAAAAATCGATTGTAATTGGTAAAGGGAGCGCAGAACACAAATGGAGACAGTGTTTGGAGAACATTCACGGGTAAGTGAAGTAGTTACAATCGATCAAATTAAAAATTGGAATAATGGCGATATAATCACGATAAAAGCAGGTACAGGGGCTGGGAAAAGTCACTTCATAAAAAATATCCTTTACGCTCATGCCAAACATCATCATAAAAAGATTCTCATGCTCATACACAGAATAAATTGCACTGATCAGTTTCAAGCAGAAGTAGAGAAGGACAAAAAAACAGATGTAATCGAAATTAAAACTTATCAATCAATTGAAGCGAAATACAAGAAAAATGAAACCTTTGATTTTAGTCCCTATCAATATATCGTCTGCGATGAGTTTCACTACTTCATGAGTGATGCGGCATTCAATAAGACAACCGATATGTCGTTAGAAACCATCCTTGCACTTAGCAATAAAATAAGAATTTTCATGAGTGCTACGGGTGATTATATGACACGATATATTGCTAACTATAAGAAGATGGAAACCATTAACTACGAATTGAAAATTTACTTTAATTTTATTAAGCAATTAACTTTCTTCAATAGGGATGATACCTTAGAAAGTTTCATAGAAGAAGTGATTGAGAGGAATATTAAGACGATCTTTTTTATTCAATCGGCAAGAAAAGCATTTGAATTATATAAGAAGTATAAGGATTACGCTATGTATAATTGTGGAAAAAGCGATAGGCATTATAAATATGTTGACCAAGAAAAAATTAATACAATGCTCCAAGAAGAGAAGTTCAATGACCTGATTCTTATTACAACAACTTGTATGGACGCTGGAGTCAATATTATAGATGAAGAATTACAACATATCGTGTGTGATGTAAAGGATACTGGAACGCTCGTACAGTGTATAGGCAGGAAGAGAATACGAAGCAAAGATGATGGTATTTATTTGCATATCAAAACTATAACGAATCAGCAGTTGGGTGGCATGGTAACTCAACTAAGTAAGAAACTTGAAATGGCACAGTATTTAAGGAACAATAACATACAAGATTATATTGAAAAGTACCCGAGAGAATATGATAAGTGGACTATTGTATATACAGATATTGTTGCCGATGAAAGTGATAAAGCTACTCTGAAAATTAATGAGTTGATGTACTTCAAATGTCTACTGGATATCGCAGAAGTAGAAGCCATGATAAAGTATGGTGATTTCGGATATTGCAAGTATCTGGCTGTCAAGTTTGGATTCTTCGATGAGCAGAATGGATATGACTATACATTAATTGAAGAGGTAGAAAAAAATAAAGTATTGGAAAATTACCTAGATGGAATTGTTGGAAAGGTAATGCTACAGGCTAAAGATAGGACGGAATTAATCGAAAAGGTAAATGTGCGGGATGGAAATAACAATAGACTGTTAAAAAACATTGATACACTTAATGGAAAGTTAAAGGGAATTGGATTGAATTTTATTATTGACCAATTTGAAACTAGTAGAATCGTGAATGGAAAGAAGCAAAAATATAAACAAGCTTGGAGAGTATTGAGATTAAGCGACTATTAATCGATACCCCCCAAAAATGTATATAACCTCTATATAGAGCTTGTATGCAAAATAAGGGGGTAAAAATCTTTTCTATCAGGCCTGCAGTAAATTGGCTATTCCTTCTATCTCATTTCTATGATAATGAACAAAATTAAATCCTACCGTTAAGGTACCAGAAGAGCCATTCACAGTGGTTCTTTTTTTATTGCCTACATTTAATAAACAGGAGGGATATTGATGAACAGTAAACAGAAAATGTCTCAAATTAAGCGCTTTGCTAAGGGGAAAATCCATGAGTTTATTCGAGTATTGCCGGAACATTTAAAAGGGAATATCGACTTCTCAATGGCTACCATTCACCTGCAAAATTACAGCTATGACAGTTATGGTTCTAATTTAATCAGTATGAAGCTCGCTGAACATGCTGATATTGGGGACTATGACCAATTTAAATGTCAACTGGATTATATCAGTTATGAAAATAAGCTGGGACTATATGTATCTGTTGATGAAGAGAGCCGAGAAATCCAGTTCTTTAACAAGGCATTGAATAATCACATTAAAACTTATCAGCTTATGGTTCATGATGAGAAACGGAAAATTTACTCTATAATCGATCAGGTTAAAAAGGCTGAAGATCGCCGGATACAGAAGCATATTCCATCAATTAGACAATTATTGAGTTTGAGCAAGGATATTTACTTGATCCTGTTCAATGTGTTGAAAGATGATAAGGATTGTGGCTTAGACACCATTGAGATGGAAGGGATTCTGGAAAAGGTAACGGAGGATACGATTGCGCTGGATAATGCGAATTTTGCTGAAGTGAAGAGTACACTTAAAATTTCAGATGGCTGGGAAATTGAAGATATCCAGTTATGGGCAAGTACAGAAAATGATGTGGAGTTGGAGCTTCTCTAATACGGGAGGCTCTTTTTCTATTTGTGAGGGGGATACATTATGGAATTCAAAAAGATAAAAATCGAGCAATTGGTTCATGCTGATTATAATCCGAGAAAAGATTTGAAACCGGGAGATAAAGAGTTTGAGAAGATAAAAAATAGCATCCATGAGTTTGGGTATGTGGAGCCGATTATCGTCAACAGTGATATGACTATTGTTGGCGGCCATCAGAGAGCCAAGGTACTGAAAGCATTAGGATATGAAGAAGTCGATTGTGTAGTGATTGACCTGGATAAGAACAAGGAGAAAGCATTGAATGTCGCTCTGAACAAAATTACAGGAGAATGGGATTTTGATGCTTTAGCTGTTTTATTGGATGAATTAAAAATGGAGGATTATAACCTCGAATTAACCGGCTTTGACTTTTCTGAAGCGGAGCAGCTTTTGGATTCATTAAAGGAAGAAACAGAAGGAGTAGAAGAAGATGACTTTGAAGTTGAGCTGCCAGATAATCCTATTACGCAAAAAGGGGATGTCTGGCTGTTAGGTAAGCATCGGCTAATGTGTGGAGATAGTACAGATAAAGATAATGTTGCAACGTTGATGGATGGAAGGAAAGCCAATTTGATTGTGACCGATCCGCCCTACAATGTGAATTACACGGGTAAAACAAAGGAGGCCTTAAAAATTGAAAACGATAAAATGGATAATGATAGCTTCTATCAATTTCTTTATCGAGCTTTTTCTAATATGTTCGATGCTTGTGGGGATGGTGGTTCTCTTTATGTTTTTCATGCTGATTCTGAAGGGCTTAATTTTAGGAAGGCCTTTGTAGAGTGTGGATTTAAATTGTCACAATGCTGTATTTGGGCAAAGCAAACAATGGTGATGGGCAGAAGTCCGTATCAGTGGAAACACGAACCAGTGTTATATGGCTGGAAACCAACTGGAGCGCACTATTGGAATAGTGATCGGAAGCAGACGACACTTTGGCAATTTGATCGTCCATTTAGAAATGAATATCATCCAACCATGAAGCCGATACCGTTAATTTGCTATCCGATTAAGAATAGCAGCAAGATTGGAGACTTAGTTTTTGACCCCTTTGGTGGGAGTGGGAGTACACTGATTGCTTGTCAGGAAACGGATCGGATTTGTTATACGATGGAATTAGACGAGAAATATGCAGACGTAATTGTGAAGCGATATATTGGGCAGGTAGATAGTGATAGCGAGGTATATTTGATCCGGGATGGACAAAAGTATACATATAGGGAAGTAATATCTGAACAATAATGTGACTTGCTTTCACCTGTGTTTTGAGTGATGAATGTTAACACACTAGAACACAGGAGGGATTTTTGTGAATAGAAAAGAAATGGTAAAAATATTGGGTGAACATTTTGGTGTGAAGCCTACATACTTAGGAGTTCCAAGCTGTAATTATCAAATTGAGACAGCAGAGGAAACATACATCATTGATAGAGCTGGAAATATTACCACATTTGAAGGTAAACAAGTAGAGTTTGAGCAACTATTGAATGGAACGATTGAAGAAAATAAGCCGGAAGCAGAAGAAATAACAGGATTTGAAATATCCGTTTCATTGGAGGGACATACAGGGAGTACCTTACGAAACCTCATAAACATGATATATAGTAAGCAGATGCTGATTAAGAAAGCCATAGAGATGGAAGAGAATATTATAAATGATGAATATATCAGGGCTGTAAATGAAGGGAAGATTGCAACTTTAGACGACTTCAAGACAGCTACTCAGGACGTAATGTGCAAATGGATAGACATTGATGTTCCTCATAGCCGAATCGTATTCAAATTTGTAAAAGAAGATAGAGAGCCGGAGAGGATAAAAGCGTACACTCAGCTTGTAACATTAATTAATCAGTATGCGAAAACACTACAATATGCTTCGGCCAAGGTAAAGGATACGGATAATGAAAAATTCACATTCAGAACTTGGTTGATACGGTTGGGAATGATCGGGGATGAATATAAGGTAGCCAGAAAGCTCCTATTGCAAAATCTAAAAGGAAATTCAGCCTTTCGATATAGCAAGCCAGAAAAGGTGGAAACAATAGCTGGGGAGTAGTCTCCCCTTTTTCTTCGCCTGTGTCGGCTTAATGTGGAAGTTTGGGGATAAGTTAAGAATAAGATTAAGAATCGGTATATTGCCAACGTGTGGGCGACAGTGTACGTATTCAGAAGTCGTTGACTCGTTAGTAGGTGAGAGGTAACATGTGACAAACTTGATAAGGGGGTTCGTTGCATGGGTCAGGCAAAAGTGAATATGGTGATTCGATTCCTGAAGGGGATGCAGCTGGATAAGATTTGCTCGCTGGGGGAAGAGGAAGCCGAAGTGGACAATGAATTGATCCAGAAGGTGATTGACGATATAGAGTGTTTTTATGAGGCCGAGGTAGGAGAGTAAATGAAATAGGGGCTAGAGATAGCCTCTTTTTATGTTTGATAGAGGAATATAGATATTAAGATTTTAAAAATCTAAATAGAAAATAAAGTAAATTTCCAAAGGTATTCCTCTAATCTTGTCGAATGTTAAAAGACGGGATTGGAGGTGAAGATAAATAATGGGTAATGCCACTAATAGACCTAATCATGTAGATTTTAGCAATCTAGATAAAGTATTAGATAATCCTTTAGCAAAAAAAAGAAAAGCAAAAGAGTCGAGCGATAGTCTTGGTGAATTTATGTTTTCCCTATCTAATTTTATTGCTTACGCAGGAGAATTAAGAGAAGACGAATTGGCGAACTTGACAAAAAGTTTGCAAAATTGGATGATAAGAAGAAATTTTACAACGTGTTTAGTTCCCGTTGATATAGGTGATATATTTTTTGCGGATTTAGGTATGACTTATAAATTAGAAAGTTCCTACCCACATCCAGTAGTGGTTTTGGAGAAAGTAGGTAATTTATTGCTTGTAGTCCCAACTACTACTTCGAACGATATCGTAAATTCAGCTTATCATCCTGAGTCAAATAAAACTGGAATTAAATATTTTAGGAAAGTAGAAAAAGATGAGGATGGATTTGATGAGACTTGTGCTATTCTTTTAAGTAATGCATCTACAATAAATGCAGGAAGATTGTTGAAAAAACAGAGCTGTATGAAAAATATCAATGATGATAAGTCTATCTTTAAAGAAATTAAGAATTCTATTTTTCAGTTTTTTATGCCAAGGGAATTTAGGAAATATGAAAAATTACAGGAGGAACATAATAAACTTAAAGAAGATTATAATGTTCTAAAGAAAAAGAGTGAGGAAAGTCTAGATGAAGTAAGTAACGCTTTAATAGAACTAGATAGAATAGACAGATTAAATAAAAAAAATATTCAAAAATCTGGATAGTAAATATTGACAACAAGAATAATTAAGTGTTACTATTATATTGAGCTTAAGGCAGATTAATTGAAACAAATAATTTTTTAGAGCCGTAAGGGCAACTGTATGGGTGCTGATCAAAGCTAATTGACAGCACCTTTAATCATTTTCGCATAATTTCCGACTAGATAACTGATTCAGACCTCACATTAACTTGTGGGGTCTTTTTGTATCTAGGTATTTAACAGTTAAATATGACTCATTGAATGCATCTAAATTTTTGGAGGTGAGGTGAATTGGCAAAGCCGCAAATAACCAAGTACGATACGCATGTAAAGCCAAGATTTGCGGATATATACAAATGGGTACGTGAAGGATTTACGGATGAGCAGATTGCTGCCAAATTAGATATTCATGTTTGGACGTTGAGGGATTATAAGAAAAAGTATCCAGAGTTTGCAGAGGTATTAGAGAGACCAAGTTTGTGGGAAACCCATGTGCAACCGAGATTAATGCAGATTAAACAATGGTGTGAAGAAGGCGTAACGAATGATGAGATACGGATACGATTAGATGTATCGGAAGGTACATTTTATGAATACTTAAAAAAGTATCCTATACTAAATGAGATAATTGCTGTGGGAAGATCCGTTACCAACGCCCGTGTAGAAAACTCACTTTTAAAACTTTGCACTGGTTATGAATATGAAGAAATTAAAACTGTTGTCGAAGAAGATAAAAATGGGAAAAAACGGACTCGTATTGAAAAGGTAAAAAGGCATGTTCCTCCTTCTGCCCAGGCAATTAGCTTCTTCTTACGTAACCGTATGCCGGAACAGTATAGCGAACGAAAAGAGATTGTACTTGATACGAAGCAAAATGAACTGGAACGAAAGAAGCTATTCCTACAAATGATTGAAGAAGAAGCGCAGGATGAAGTAATCGAAGGCGAATACAGTATTATTGAAGAATGTGAAACGGAAGATGGCTTCGAGGAACCGGAACAGGAGTAATATTGCTCAGCTCTGTAGTGTATGTCGCTTTGTTCTGCATAGATGGCTGCTATTGTAGCTAACTATATAGCAACCATACTCAGCTAATCCATAACAAAGCCCTATACTGCCTGAACGCTATCCTATCCATCCGTATCCAACCAATAGAAGCATAAAGATTATGTATTGAGTTATTCGGTAGATAAACGCTAGATTCATTGCTAATTCTGCCTAAAAACTGCCTAAACTCATAACATAATGACCGTTATGTATCGAGTTCTCGTTGACTTATTTTACCACTAATCGTACCATGTGATTGAAAGGATGGTGCTGAATATGCGGTATATCAACGAGTTCACGGCCTATTTGCAGAGTAAGGACAAGAGTGAGAATACGGTCTCCTGCTATATACGGGATACAAAGGCGTTTATTGAATGGTATAGCAGCAAAACGGAGCATGGGCTTGAGAAAGTTATTGAGTTTGATGCGGTACAATACAAGAAGCATCTACAAAGCGAGTATAAATCCTTTGTCACGATAAACCGTAAGATAGCCAGTGTGAACTCATTCCTGAAATGGATGAAGGAACAGAATTATATTGCTGATGAAATGGCCATTAAAACGGTAAAGGATAAGGATGTAAAGCAGTATAAAGGGCTAGAGAACAAGGAATTATGGAAGATACGAAGTGATATCCACCGCTCAGGCAACAGAATGCATATCTGTATCATTGAATTATTGCTTGGTACTGGCATCCGGGTAAGTGAACTCACACATATTCAGCTAACTGATATTCAAATGACTTCACGAAAAGGGCTTCTAATCGTAAAAGGTAAAGGAAACTCCAAACGAACCCTTCCATTAAATAAAGATACTCGGAAAGCCATCACTAACTACTTAGAAGTAAGGCCGGAGAGTGATTCGGATTATCTGCTAATTGGACAACGAGGAGCCTTGCAACGGAATGCGATTAACTTGATATTAAAACAATATGGCGACCGAGTGAAAGTAAAGGTACATCCACATCAATTAAGGCACTCGCTTGGATATAACTTGGTCAAGCAAGGTGTACCGCTGACAACCATCCAGCAGATACTTGGACATGATAATGTATCCACAACGAATATATACACCTTAACAACCCAAAAGGATATGGCTGAAGCCTTGGAGAACGTGGAGTGGTAGAGATACCGCTCTTTTTTTGTTCTAAGGGGAGGGGTACTTCTATTTAATAGAATTAGGCCGCCAGCAAAGGTTCCAGAAAAATTTTTGATAAAATTGTGCGTAAAAGTTCAATTAATGATTTACACGTTAATTTTGGCTTAGGCTAACCCCCAAATTTTACTAAGCGGTGTAAAAAGCGGCCGCAAATTATATTATTATATGATAGTTTACGATATAATGGAAAAAGAGGGGTGAAGGATCGTGATTCAACTTAATACTAACGATGTTGCAGAATATTTAATTGCAAAATCGAACATTGACAATATACCTATCTCAAATTTAAAATTACAGAAATTAATGTACTATTGCCAAGCATGGTATTTAGCTTTGTATCATGAGAGGCTTTTTGATGAAGAAATAGAAGCGTGGCGACATGGTGCGGTGGTAAGACGCATATACAATAAATATTCAGTATTTGGTTATAATAATATTCAACTAGGGAATTTTCCCCTTAACCAGCATATAAATAAATTAGAGCGTAAGTTTGGGGAAAATATCTGTGAATTTTTTGATAACATTATTGATAAATACTTTGGATACAGTGCTGAAGAATTAAGAGAAGTTAACCATAATGAATTACCGTGGTTAAAAGCGAGACAAGATATTGCGGAGAATGAAGGATCAGATAAAGTTATAGAAGATGAATGGATGGAAAAATATTATGGGATACATGCCATTGAAATGGGGTGGAAAACTGTGGACAATAATGTGTTTAAGTTTTCACTACATGACTTAAAAATTGCAAGCAAAAAAATTGAGGATAAGAAAGTCTTTAGGCCCACCGATAGCAATATTGAAAAATTTTGCGATTTTGTTGTGGATTCGTACGGGAGTACTAAAGAAACAACATGGAGGGCAATGGATGGCTCAAAAATATAATGCTAGACGAGATTTATTAGATAACAGGGAATTTAAATTCGGCCAAATTTGGAAATTGCGGGATAAATTAATAAGGTTGTTACCTAGTGATAGGATTGAAGATGATCGAACTTATTACGCATCCCGTACAGTCGTCGTAGTACAGAATTGTATTGAAAATAATGATGAAGACTACCTTATTGTAAGAGTTGCACCATTAACAACTACCGTTGAGTTTGAGCAAAAGTTTGATGTGATTCTATATCCAAATGATGGAGATGAAAAAAAGGATGATGTCAAGGAAAAATGTATGGCTCAAGTTCAATTAACTCAACCTATTTTAAAAAAGGATATGTTTGAAGTAGTTGGAGAAATTTCAAACGAAAAGAAGAATGAAGTTGCTGCTGCTATTATGAAAATGTTAGGGATCGACATGAACAATTTGCAATGACTACACTAAGGATGCTATTTTAAATTGTAGCAGCCTTATTTTTTTGATTACATGGAGGTGGTAAAAATTCAAGAACAGTTTCAGAAAAATAATGTTTTATTAAAATGTTATCTACAAAAACACTTCTCCAATGATAAAATCAAACAACTCGCAGAAACATTCACCTTTTCTGAACTCCGTAAGCTGATCGGTGAAATGGATATCGAGTTTTTTGCTCTCTGCTACTTCCCGAAATACTTTGACCGGAGGTTTGGCAAGTTTCATCAGGAATTGTTTACAGAACTTAAATATATGTTATCGAATAAAGGGTTAATCAATGCTTTTGGACTGCCAAGGGAACATGGCAAAAGCACGATTAACTCTTTTTTATTTCCGCTATATGCCACTCTCTACGACAAGTCACAATTCACCTTAATCATTTCGGCTACTGAGCAGATTGCGCTTCCGTTCCTCGATATGATTAAAGATGAGCTGGAGAACAATCAGCTGCTGATTGAGGACTTTGGCATCCAGAAAGGGAATCGATGGAACAACAATGAAATCTGGATAAGGAGCAGCGGCGGGTTGGATTCCTGCATTATGATTCGAGGAATCGATGGGTCACTCCGTGGCATCCACTATAAACAGCATAGACCAACGCTTGTATTGCTGGATGATTTGCTTAAAGATGATACGGCAAAGTCTGAAACAAAGCGTGAGGCCGTTAAAAACACATTTACGGATGTTGTGTTGCCAATCGGAACAAGGGATACCAATATTCTAATCTGCGGCACCATATTAAATGAAGAAGATTTGATGGCGGATTTATTAAAGGGAAAAATACCGGGAGCTCGCAGCATTAAAAAGTCGGCAGTCATTTGCTTTTCCGAACGAGATGACTTATGGGCAGAGTGGGAAGCCCTATATAATAATTTGCAGGATGCAGACAGGATCAACACAGCCCTGTCGTTTTTTTATGTCCATAAAGAAGAGATGCTTGAAGGAACTGAGATATTGTGGAATGAGTATTTGGACTATTACTATCTCATGTGCAAGAAGCAAGCGATGGGTGAGAAGTCATTCTATAAGGAACTGCAAAATGACCCTCGCTCTACAGATGAATACATATTCCAACAGATTCAATATTGGGATCGGTTGCCGGAGTTTGACGAGATGGAGGTAGTCATGTATATCGATCCGGCCATAAAAGCGGGAAAACGGAATGACTACTCGGCAATAACGATCCTAGGCCAGCACAGAAAAACGAAGCAATCCTATGTCATTGATGGCAATGTTTTTAAGCTGCTACCCGATGATTTGTTTCAAGTAGCTATCGAAAAGTTGAACGTGTATCCAATCAGTAAGATAGGATTCGAAACCATACAGGCGCAGAGTTATATGAAACAGAAGTTTGAAGAGGAGCTATGGAAAGCGAAATTGTATGTTCAAGTGGAAAGTGTAAACAGCAAAGGACAAAAGCATGAGCGAATTATTAGCCTGGAGCCGGATGTTAAAAAGGGGCATATTCTCTTCAATCGGGATAATATACGCTATAACAACCAGGTGAAAGATTATAACAAGAACTGCAAATACGATGATGCGCCAGATAGCTTGTATGGGGCAGTTCAGTTGATTCAGGGAGTAAAGGGCATTAAGTTTTTTGATCGAAGTTTACTGTTTTAAATTTTGGAGGTGATAAGAATTATGATAGAAACCTTAAATTTATGTAGCACAAAGTTCTATAGTGAATTGCCATTTAACAAGCAGAAATATAATTATTATCAGGACAGGCATGACATTCAGGAAAATTATAAAACGCAGGACAGGAGAAGTAATCAAATCGCACAGTGTAATTTCGTTGGCATATTTATCGACCAAGAGACGAGCTATATTCTTGGGAAACCGGTTACTCTCATCCCTAAAAATGGTGATGAAAGTATCATTATGGACATTGATTACAACTTGGCGCATTGGAGTAGAAAGCATAATCAAGCACTATGTACAGATTTGGGCATCTACGGAAAGGTTTTTGAGCTTTATTATATCAATGAAGATGGAGAATTTTGTGCAAGAATTGTGGACCCCAAGACGGGCTATGCGGTGATTGATGAAAATAATGTGGTGACATTGTTTCTTCATTTTTACCGAAAACCCTTTGACTTCAATGAATACGTTGATGTGTATACGCCAAATGAGATTATTACGTATATTAATAACACCTATCAAGAAGTAAGTAGAAACGTGAATATTTTTGGAAGAGTCCCCGTTGCCTTTTGCCATATTAACAGGACAATTTTCGATATGATTAAAAGCTTGAATGACAGTTTTAACATAACGCTCAGTAACGGGGTAAATGAAAACTCAGACCTGAGAAGTTCATTTTTAAAGATTACGGGAGCGGTTGTTAAAGAAGAAGATATCCAATTCTTTGATAGCAAAGGGATTATTAATGTTCCCAAGGATGCCAATATTGATTTTTTAATAAAAGAATTGAATGATGCCTTTTTGAAAACGATTCTGCAAGAGTTAAATGACAAAATATATGAGTGTACAGGCCATATCAACTTCTCCCAGCAGCCAACTAGCAACACCAGCTCTCTTGCCTTGAGGGGAAGGCTTATCACATTGGAACAACGTTGCCAATTAATGAGTGACAGTATAGCGGATATCATAAGTACACGATTGAAGTTTCTCTTTCAGTATTTAAAAATTAGAGACAATAAAAGCTATGATTACAAAAACGTTGATATCCGATTTACACCAAACGTTCCGACTGATTTACTCATGCTGAGCAATATGATTTCGCAATTAGGAGGGGTAGAGTTAAGTCAAGAAACGAAATTGTCTCTCTTACCTTTTGTGGAAAATCCTCGACTTGAAATGCAGAAAATCAAATCAGAACGTCAAAATAACCTTAACGCGGATGCTTTTGTTAACCCCTATGACCAAGCTAACGGTAATGATAATAACGATACTGTACCGGATAATGGCGTTCCGAGTGATGTCCCCAATTTTAATATTGGAGTAATAGGTGACGAATAAGCAATAAGAGACGCAAACAAACAAAATAGTCCTGCAGGGGACAAGCGTAAGAGCAGAAACGGCATGGAAACCATGTCTTTTTTTATTGTCTTTTTTGGTAATTTACAGACGTTAAAGAATAAATTACAAAATACTAGGAACTTGATAGGCTTATATAAACTGTCAAGGGCAAAAGGAGGATAAGGATGGCCATTGAAAATTTTGATGAGGTAAAAAGCTATTTTGAAGCAAACAAGGATAATGAAGAAGTGAAAGGCTACATGAAGGGATTAATTTCACTTGATGGGGTTAAAAATTTCTTAGAGTCAAATGAAGAGGGGAAAAAGTATCTCCATTCTTATGCGGATAGTAAAGTGACGAAGGGCATAGAAACATTCAAGCAAAACAATCTTACCAAGCTGGTTCAGGAAGAAATCAAAAAAATGAATCCAGAACTGGACCCCAAGGACTTAAAACTCCAGGAGCTACAGAATAAATTTGAAGCGTTAGAAAGAGAAAAGACTAGAGAAACGTTGACGAATCAAGCGTTAAAAGTAGCCACTGAGAAGAAGTTACCGTTAGATTTAGTGAATTATTTCTTGGGACAAGATGAAGAATCTACCTTACATAATTTATCTGCACTGGATACGTCCTTGCAAGCTTATACCCAGTCTGTCAGAGATTCGATTTTAAAAGAAGGCTCATACGTTCCGCCATCACATAATCATACGCTAGCAACGGAAACCATTACGCAAGCAGAATATGATAAGAACAAAAATAACCTGGACTGGTACAGCAAAAATAAAGGGAAGGTTCTGGAATCCTATAAGCAAGGATTAATCAAATAAAAATTGAAAGGAATAGGTGATTTAAATGGCTAATAATTTTTTACAAGAAACCGTATCAAGAGAGGTGCTTTTAGCACAGAGGAACGCGTCCATCGTTAGACAGTTTTGTACGACGGAATATGAAGGCGAGGTAAAGGGTTTAGGTACTACGGTACGAATTAATACGTTAGTGCCGCCTACATTGTATGATACACAAACCAATCCTCTAAACAGACAGGCAGACCAGTTAGATTCTACAGCTTTATTGCTAACCATCGAAAGAGACAAAAACTACAAATTCGAAATCCAACATAAGGATATTGCAGAGGGTATGCCATCCGGAATGTTCGAAAAGTCGTTGTATGATATTGGCGTTCAAATTGCGAGGGATGCAGACAAGCTTGTGTTGTCTAAGTATACCGATATTGTGAATTCCGCGCACATCATCCCTAAAACATCCGTAGATAAAACCGATATTTATGATTACCTGATTGATTTAGACGTGAAAATGACAGAATTAGAAATACCCGTGGCTGGCAGAGTGGTTGTCCTCCCTCCAAGAATTGCAGGGTTGCTTGCTAAAGATAATACAATCCGATTAGCCTACGAACAAGCTAGTAATGTTATCAATGGCTATGTGACAACCGTCGGTAACTTGACGATCGTTCAGTCGGTGGATGTCCCCATTAAAAAGGTCGCAAGCGTCAATGATTCATGGGAATGTTTAGCGTTTGTTGCCGGACGCACGCTGGCACATGTTACAGGATTTGCAGAAAATAAAGTGATCGAGAGTCAATACAATGCTAACAGCTTTAGCGATATCGCAATGGGGCAAATTTGTTCCGGTGCAAAAATTGTGATGCCCCAATATGCTGTGCTTGCAGAAATTGCCTATACATAATCTACATATCAGGGAAGGGGTGCAACGCCCCTTCCTATCTATTTAATTAGGAGGCGATGTCATGAATGATCCATTAAGTTTAGTAAAGATTTTATTGCAGATAGACAGTTCAGATACCAGTAATGACGTCCTTTTAAATTTCTATCTTACAAAAGCTAAAAATGCCATACTAAAATACTGTGTCATGACCGAAGAGGACTATTTTGCTGTAGATTTAACCAATCAGACAGCAGAATTGGCTTTATACTTCTATCAAAATAAAAAGTCTTTAGGGCTTAAAGACATGACTGAAGGAACGAGAAGTAAAACGTACATAGAAGAAGCGATTCCTCCAAGCATTTGGGTTACATTACCGCTGCCGAATATCGTATTATCGTAAGGTGGTGTCCTATGTTTGATGATACCGTTATACAAATACTAGGGAGTAGCCCTACAAACACAGCCATGAAACAAATTGTAGGAGACGTTCAAGAGCCACAAGGACAACGGACTACATATATAGAAGTTGAAAAACTCAAATTTGATATTCACAAATGTTTATTCATCGATTATATTGAGCCGCTCATTGATTTATCAACGTTTTTAAAAATTGAGGGATTCATCTATAAGGTTTTGAAGATAAAAACATACAGTGATTATATGGAAATCTATTTATACAAGGTAAGAAGGCAGGTGTAACAGATGCCACTTCTAATGGATGACATGTTCGATTTTCTCCTTTTTGAAAAAGGCGAGGATATTATTTACAATGGAATACCTGCAAAGGCATTACTACTAGATGCTAGCAGCGAGATTAACTATGAAGATGATAAGGAAATGATTACGGACTTTCTCTTTAAAACAGGTGACAGGATACAATACCAAAATGTTGATTGGTTTATTATCGGTCAGGTGAATAAACATCAATCTTTTAAAACATACAGAAGTAGGATTCGAAAAGTAGAACAAAGTTTTAAAATGATTTTAAATAACAGAGTAGAAGTATTTCCCGCCATTTTTGAACCGGCTACACAATCCATTTCCACATCTGCAACCATCAGTGTTTGGTCTGGAAATTTGAAAGCCATTATTCAGGATACCGATTTAGCAAAAAAGATTGCCATTAATCTAGAGTTTCTCAAGATGGGTGCTAAATGGAAAGTGGATGGATTTACAACGGAACATGCGGGTTTGAGAACCCTTTATTGTGAAAAAGTCTCGCTCGGAAGCAACGATGACCAGGTTAATGAAATTGCTGATACGAATTTATTGGCTCATTATAGCTTGGCAATATCGAATGGAAGTGCCATTCAAATGGGCGTAACCCAAACGCTTCAGCTTAATGTGGTAGCTACTGCCACGATAGGAGGAACCCTATCTGCTTTGACAAATCCAGTCATTAATTTTGTTAGTTCCGATCCAACAAAAGCTAGAGTGGATGCCAATGGACTCGTCACGTTCTTAAATACCGGAAACGTCAATATAACGGCAACATTAGGGATAGATAATGGTTTGGATCAGCCTGCCACCAGTAGCATTGCGATTACCATCGTTTCTTCACCGCAAGACAATTATACAATAGATATCGTGAATGCCATTGGTGTCTCGATAGCAAACAATGCAACCAGAACATTTGTGGGGAACAGAAAAAATAATGGTTTTGATGTACCGAATAGCCAATTCGATTTTGAAGTCATACCTGGAACGACGCCAACTACGAAATACACGCTTACGATTATAAATGATACAAGCTGCACCATTAAATGTTTAGGCTATCCTTATACAATCACATTAAGATGTTATGACCGGAGTAATCGGCTCTTGTATATTGATAAATCAATTGGCTTAAAGGCTATTTAATCGGTAATCCAACGATTATATCCAAAACATAATTCAGCTTACTTTTTCGTTTGTATTTTTAATCCAAGTTGAAAAATAGTTTTTTTCCTATCTCAATAAGGAAAAACCAGCCGTTTGTCAATTAGCTGGTTTTTCTTTTTTTTAACTATTTGCTCCGTTTATGACACTAAGCGAATTATTAAGTGCCGTTTTATTTTGGTTAGCATCAGGGTTTCCAGAACGAGCTGCTGCTAATACAACGTCAATGGTTCCATCGATTTTGGTCCATGTTACGCCATCCATTTTTCGAAGCTTAGGCTCCGCTGCATCCCAATCATGTTCTAGTTGGTCTGCATCTGTTTTTGCCGTTGCAAAGTCGTTCTTGTTTATAGCATTTAGCATATCGTTTTCAATTTTAACAAAATCATTTAATTGTCCAGCTAATTTATTTTTGGAAGCAACAGTTTGCGATTTTTCAGCTACAGTAGCTTGCGAAGAAGCAGCTTTTGCTGCTATTTTATTTGCTCCATTTAATACACTAAGTGAATTATTAAGTGCCGTTTTATTCTGGTTGGCATCCGGGTTTCCAGAACGAGCTGCTGCTAATACAACGTCAATGGTTCCATCGATTTTGGCCCAAGTTGTGCCGTCTATTTTTCGAAGCTTAGGCTCCGCTGCGTCCCAATCATGTTCCAAAGTATCCGCACCTTTTTTTACTGAAGCAAAATCCTTTTTGTTTACTGCATTTAGCATATCATTTTCGATTTTAACAAAATCATTTAATTGTCCAGCCAATGAAGATTGTGAAGAAGCTGGCACAGCTTGTGTAGAATCGGATGATCCTGCGACATTATTGTTTAATTGAACATAACCGCCAATACCAACAGCTAAGAAAAAGATCAGTGTCACAATGGTTTGTAACAGAACATTTTTCTTGCTTCCGTTTGTTTGGTTTGTTTCTGCCGTTTCACTTTTTGTTGTATCAATTTTTGTAACAGCAAGAAAAACAATGATTGCTAAAATAGCTACAAGAAAAATGACACTCGTAATGGTTGTTCCTAAACCTAATGCACCATTAATTTTTGGCTGAGATAAGTAATCTCCTAACGATGCTCCAAGTGGGCGAGTAAGAATATACGCAATCCAGAAAGCTAATATTGCATCAAGTTTCGCTTTATACGCCAAGAATATGCAAGCGATGATTATAATTACGGATATTCCTGTTCGTAGATAACCAAGACCTAGTTGTTCGGAGAATAAATCACCGACTGCTGTTCCAAGTGCAAATGTGAAAAGGATGGTGAGCCAATAATAAACTTCTCTTTTTTTGGTAAAAATTGAGTGTATCGAGAGTGTTTTTTCACTAAGATACCAAAAAAGAAACGTTAATCCGAGCAGTACGGAGAATACTGCGGTACTTGTTTAAAGAGGTACCCCAAGATTGTCCGTTAAGTTATCAGTTACCAAAGTTCCAAATACACTAATAAGCACAACCGTTAGCCAATAAATGCCTGCATTGTATTTCCTTGCTCTAAATTGAAAAAACAATGCAATAAAAAATGCTATTCCCATAATGATGGTAGTGTTACCTAAACCCAAACCAAGGTTGAAATTTATGAAGTCAGCAAATGTTTCACCGACAGTTGTACATAAAACCTTGATTATCCAAAAGAAGATAGTAACTTCTGGCACCTTGTTAAGTAAAATTTTTAAATTATTTTGATTCGTTTCCAAACTATTTCTCCTTTTTTACAGTTTTTCAACAACTTTATTTTATTTCTCCTTGTATCAACACAAAGATACATGCTTTTTTAAAACCATGTTATAGTAAGATTAAAATAGTAAGATTAAAATATAGTGAAAAAATTAACGGAAGCCTGCTATGATTTATTGCCAATTTGCGCCCCAATTTCTTTTATTTCACTTATGGGCTGATGTAACTTCTTTAGGACCTAGTGGTTTGTCCACTTGAAAAATTCTTCGAATTGGGGTAATGTCCTTTTCTATGCGTAAAAGACCCTTAAGTTAGATCCTCTGATAAAGAAATAAATCAAGATAGAAGCAAAAGTAAAAAATAAAAAGAAAAGGAAAAGGTAAAAAATTATTAGCTATCAGGTTCGACTATCTATCTGATGAAATCAATAGCTTATTTTTCTCTAACGGAGATCAATCGATAGTTCAATTAACCGCCTAATTATGGGCGGTTTTTTCTTTTGGTCAAAAACCAACAGCAATTTATATCAGTACATTTGTTTTAAAAATTTGTATCCTGGAGGGGGATAGAATGAATAAAGACAGAACAGATTATTTGCTTAGCTTACATATTTTACATGAATTAAAGAGGATGAATCTCATTTCCGAAGAGGAATTTATGGCAATTGATCGGGAGAATCAACGATCATTTAATTAATTGGAAGAATAAAGAAATGACTTGCTTGGTTGGTACACCAATTATACCATGTGTGTGTAATCAGAATATAAGAGGGAGGCGTGATACGAATGGCCAAAGTAGTAAAAGTTATTCCGGTGAAATCAGCCGAAACAATGGAAGGGGAATTTCAAAAGGTAAAGAAAAAAGTGGCAGCTTACTGTCGGGTAAGCACCGATTCGGAAGAGCAGAAGGAAAGCTATGAGAATCAATTGAATCACTATACACATCATATCCAAAGTAATTCGGATTGGCAGTTCGTAGACATCTACGCTGATGAAGGCATTTCCGGAACCAATACGAAAAATCGAACAGAATTTAAACGGATGATAGAAGACGCAAGAGCTGGCAAAATAGACTTAATCCTAACAAAGTCGATATCCCGCTTTTCACGGAACACGATGGACTTACTAAAATATGTGCGTGAGTTACGGAGTAAAGGGATCGCGGTTTTATTTGAAAAAGAGAACATCAACACATTGGATTCTGCCGGAGAAGTATTCCTTACGATATTCAGCTCCATTGCACAGGATGAAAGCCGGAATATCTCAGAGAATTCAAGGTGGGGGATAGTAAAGGGATTTCAAAACGGAAAAGTATTTTGCAATACCGCACGCTTCCTTGGCTATGACAAAGATAAAAATGGAGAGTTAGTTATAAATGAGGAAGAAGCAAAGATTGTCAGGAAAATTTATCAGGAATACCTAGAGGGAAAAAGCTATCAGGCTATTGCAAATGGGCTTGAAGCAGACGGTATTACAACGGTAACAGGAAATAAAAAATGGTGGGATTCAACCATCACAAAGATTCTAACCAATGAAAAATATTATGGAGCCTTATTACAACAGAAAACAGTAACGGTTGATTTTCTTACCCATAAACGTGTAAAAAATGCGGGGCAGGAACAACAGTATTACATAGAAGAGAACCATGAACCGATTATCTCCAAAAAAATGTTTGAGAAAGTACAAGATGAGAAAGAACGGAGAGCATTGTTGAAGGGAAACTTACAAGGAAACCGGCAAAAGTATTCCAGTAAATATGCTTTCAGCGGAAAAGTGTTCTGTGGAAATTGCGGGAATATCTATAAACGCCGAACATGGAACAGCAACAATGCTTCAAAGAAAATTGTGTGGCAATGCAAAACCTATATTAATGAAGGAAAAGATTCATGTGATGCGAAAGCAGTGGACGAACAAGTATTACAGGAAGCTTTTGTTCGGACATTCAATAGAATAAAAGCAGATAAGGATGGCTTTATAGAAACCCTGTACAATAACATTGAGAAAGTGTTGGCGAAACAAGCAGGAGCTGCCGTAATTCAAGACACTGAAGCTAAAATGGAACAGATAAAATCTGAGCTTAGAGGTTTGGTGCAACTACAGATTCGAGGGCAGATTGATGAAGAAGTCTATAATGAAGAGCAAAACCGGATGTCGCAGGAACTGGATGAATTACGGATGAAACGGTTAGAACTGGATAAGGAACAGCATGGGAAAGAACAGTACAAGCAACGGGTGCAGGAAATTATCCAGACCATTCAGAGTAAGCAGGGCTTGCTAGAACAATTTGATGATGACATATTCAATGCGTTGGTAGAGAAGATTGAGATTCTCTCGCCAACGCATTTTGTATTTATATTGAAGAGTGGAATGAGAGTGGAGGAAAAATAGGGGACAAATTAAAATACTGGATTAAACTTTATAAATTGTTAACCTCTATTAACAAATATTTGAATAAGCCATGGTTAACATTACTGAGATTAGAATAATCTTTCCAGCCAAGGTGATAGCGACCACTTATTGTTAAGGATTCCCCATGTTTATTAATAGTACTAGGAGCCGTGTCCTCTTTCCATCTTAAAACTCCTGTAAGAAGTCTACCATGCTGTATACGAAAGTCTCTGTCTTTTGTTTCCCCTTCTTTCCATTCCCGCCAATATCCATTGTCATTTGTTAACATTATTACATATCCTATCGTTTGTTCACATTCTCTCACAGTATGTTCAATTCGCTGCAGATCCCCTACTACTAGGAATCTGTTATTTGCCGGAGCACCATGTTTTTGCAAATTAAATATCTCATTATTGTAAGTAATGCTTGTTTTCTTTGTTTTATATTTTAGTTCAATTGCTATATTAATACCTTCATCAGTTCTTACCCAAATATCTATATGAGTTCTTCCTTGAAAAACATGTGGATTATATTCAAGTCGTAATTGATATTGAGGGTGTTTCTTGTGTATTTCCCATGCTAGTGCATGTTGAAAATCTGCTTCTGAATAAAACACGGGTCTTTCATAAGAAAGTGAATTTAATATCTCATGAAGATTCATTGGCTTCACTCCTAATCATAAATAAAATTCATGTCTTATTTTCTCGTATTCTCTTTTTTGTTTGCCAAATAGAAAAGGACTGCAGTCTACGTTCTAGTAGGAGGTTCATATTCAAGCAGAATGTTTGGAATCAAGAACTCGCTACTTTTTTTCCGGAAAGTTTACTAAGCAACATGTGCACCGAGTAGAATAAGTGAGCGGGCTACTTTTATGTATTTTTTCATGATGCATCCCCTTTCTTTTTCGGACGCAACGTTAATTGATAATCAGGTTCCGCTTTTGATAAAACAATCATTCCGTTCTCTATCTTTAGTTCAACTGGGCGACCGTCTAACTTTTCTGCGAACGAGTCGGGCAGCTTGATTTTTCCGTTTTCATCTACGTTCATGTTATCACTTCCCTTTTTATTCCATGATAGCGGTTATGTCCTTTATCTTCAATTGATTGAACAATTAAAATAGCACATATACCATATAACTGTAATTCAACGACAAATATTTCTGCATTTTAAAAAAGAAAGATGTTATGGTCGGCATATCTGATAAAACACGCAAGGTGATTAGTTAGAAATTGTACAAATAATAGTGTTATTAAAATGAGTGTTATCAACAAATAGATACTATTATATGGTAAGATTTACATAGTCCATATGTTTTATAATGGAGTGATTATTATGAATTTATTGGAGTTAGAAGAACTCCTTGAAAAAAGAGAATTTATATACTACGGTAGGACAAAAATCAATATCTTAAAAATTTATAGACCCTTTAATTTAATTGATGTTACGTATGAAAATGATTCTTCTATTTTTACTATAGATGTAATTGCTTTAGAAGCTACGCCAAGTAAAGAAATTAGATTTAAATATATATAGGAGGACCAATGGTAATATGTTGAAATTAATGAACAAAGAGTTAAGTGGGGATTTATGGGAAGTGATTTGTGATAGTTGTTACAGAATAAGGTATCAGGATGAAGGATATCAAAAAGTACCTCCTACACACAAAGGTGACTTTGGAGTAGAAGGTTATACTCATAGTGGCATTGTATATCAGTGCTATTACCCTGAAAAAGAATATACTGATGATGAACTTTATAAAAAGCAACGTATTAAAATGACCCAAGACATAAATAAATTAATTAGTAATGGCGAAGGGTTAAAAAGCATTGGAATTGTAAACGTCAAAGAATGGCATTTCGTTGTACCAGAATATAGGGATAAGAGAATTTTAAAGCACCGTACTGATAAGAAAAAAGTTGTGATCGATGCAAAAAATAATAATGGTTTAGATTATATAGATAAAGACTTTAATATTTTAATTAAAACTGAAGAAGATTTTTTTCAGGAAATAAATACATTAATAAACCTAGAAAATAATTTCAAATATGACTTTTCATACAGACATACCGGAGAAATTAATTGGAGTGATTGTCAATCTGAAAAGGTAGATAATATTAAAAGAAAGCTGAAGGCTATAATGACATCAAAAGGTAATGATCTTGATGAAGACCGATTTAATCGTTTAATAAGTATCTATGTAAGTTATTATACAAAGGGAATTGAGATTTTAAACCAATTAAGAATATCAAATCCAGAGTTGTATGAGAGTATAACTAATATATCTCATACATTTAAAATAGAGGCACAAGTAAAATGTGATATGAATTTAGATAGATCTATCAATGGAGAACTATTTAATGAAATATTGAAAGATTTTGAGGTTAAGTTAAGTCAAGCTTTTGGTAAAATAATGACGATTACATCTGTAGCAGAATTAAAAAATGATTTGGTTAGCGGTTGGTTAGCTGATTGTCCTATGGACTTCAGATGATATAGGAGTGGAAGAATGAGCTCAATAATACCAGATAAAGTGAAGGGTGTAAGTTTTACTAAAAGACCAGGTCCAGTCCCTTATAGCTACAGAATAATTTATAAGGTATCACAGATAGCCTTAATACTTTTCTACTGTTGTGGAAGAAAAGCTTGTTCATTGCAAAAGGTTCACATAGTTGCAACAGCGTTAAGTTCTAAAAGTGAAATGGACAAACTCCTTCTATTTTTAAAAGGAAGCGAGAAATCAATAATTTTAGTCAGATTTGATCCAGCGATAAATAGGGCGATTGATTTTGCACTTGCTGAGGGTATAATTCTAAGGCAAAAAAATGGGCTATTTAAATTAACTGAAAAAGGAAAAGAATATATTGTTGAAGTCATTAAAGATAAATCTTTGTTCATTTTTGAGAAAAATAACCTCGAACAAATTGGGTTAAAACTCACTGAAGATAGAATAAATCAATTAATATCAACCTGGAGTGGTTCGGATGTTTAGAATAAATAGATTAAGAATAAATGTAAAAACCTCATCTGGTGATTTTGGTTTTGATGAAAAATTTGATAAGAGAGTTAATTTCATTGCTAGTTATGGGAATACCCAGGGGAAAAGCTCGTGTATTGAAGCATTTTATTATTGTTTGGGCTTAGAGGAATTAATTGGTGGAAAAAAAGAGAAATCATTAAAACCAGTTTTTAAAAAGAGTTTAAAGTATAAAGGTGCGGAAATTCCGGTGTTAGAATCGAATTTTTTTTTGGAAATACAAAACGGAAATTCTAATATCATAACTATTTATAGAGCTGCCAATAAAAAGAATTTTGATTCAAATCTAATAACGGTATATTTCGGCGATATGATCCAACTAGATAAGGGAATCATACGTTCAGAAGATATGTATTTACATTCCCAGGGTTCAGCAACAAGTATAAAAGGCTTCCATATGTTTCTTGAAAAGTTTATAAACTGGAAATTACCCGAAGTCCCCACTTACGATGAGGTAGATAGGAAACTATACCTTCAAACAGTATTTTCAACTATTTTTATTGAACAAAAAAGAGGATGGGCAGATTTATTTGCAACATTACCAACGTATTTTAAGGTCAAAGATCCTAAAAAAAGAATAATAGAATTCCTTATTGGTTTAGATTCTTTAAAGAATGAAAAATTGAGTCAGAAGTATAAGGTTTTAGAAACGGAGTTAATAAATACATGGAAAGAAAAGTATAAGAATATAAGCGAGGTACTGAAGAAAGCAAACTGTAAAATATATGGAGTTCCATCACTACCTACGGTGTTAGACGAAAGATTCACAAATCAATTGAGTATATTTATAGTTCAGGAAGACGGAAAGGAAATTATTGCAAAAGATTATATTGAGGGATTACACAATAATATTGAAAAGCTGAATAAAAAGAATATAAAAGTCGGAGATAATGTAGATGATTTACAAAATGAATTATTATCTATCAAAGATAAAATCAGTAAGTACGAGAAAATCATAACCGATAAACGCAATGAATTGGTTTATGCGAATGGAAGTATAGAGTCAATAATACATAGTCTAGAAATTATTAATAAAGATATTTTAAACAACAAAGATGCCTTAAAGTTGAAAAATTTAGGTTCCTCTGAAGAGTGGTTAATAAATAAAAATATATGCCCTACATGTCAGCAGAAAATTCATGATAGTTTGTTACCTCAGAATATTGAGTTTGACTTTATGACTATAGAAGAGAATATAAAACATTTAGAAGCACAAAAGAAAATGATGGATTTTGCAATTGATTCCCATAAACGTAACAAAGAAAATGTTGTTGAGGATTTGATATATCTGGAGGAAAAAATAGTATCTTTCAGAAAGATTGCTAACTCAATTGTTAATGATATTTATTCAAATGATGAAAATATATCTGAAACAATTATTCGAAAAAAGCTAATGATAGAAAGTGAAATTGATTTACTCGAAGAAAACATAAACATTGTTAACTTAGAATTACCTATCTTTAAAGGTTTATCTGAACAGTGGAGAGAATTATTAAAAAGCAAAAATTCTTTGCCCAATGATAAATTTACTCAATCGGATTTAACAACTCTAAAGAGTCTGAGAGATTTCTTTGTATTTAATTTGGGGAAATTCGGATACTCCAGTATATTAGATATGTCTACTATACAAATTAGTGATAATAAATTATTGCCTTCAACGGAAGGGTTTGATATGAAGTTTGATTCATCAGCAAGTGATAATATTAGAGCCATCTGGGCATTTACTTTAGCATTAATGCAAACATCAAATAAATTTAATGGAAATCACCCTAATATATTAATATTTGATGAACCGGATCAGCAGAGTGTAATCATTGACGATATGAAAAACCTTTTTGAAACGTTAATCAATTTAAAGGATAACTGCCAAGTAATATTCGGTATTACACTAAAAGATGAAGAAACTAGGAAAGTAATATCTAACCTAAACAAAGATGAATTTAAATTAATATTGTTTAATGACTATGCAATTAGGCCTCAAAAAAGCTAACACATGTATATCCTTTTTACTGTCTCGACACATGTGGAGTGCTGTGCGTTGATAAAATTGATTAAATAAAGAGCAGATGGGTTCTAGAATCGATAAAAGATTCTAGAACCCATCTGCTTTTATTTCAATTCTCTCAATAAAGCGGTGAAGTGTTTCGGAAGTTAATTCTTGAAATTGAATAAATGCATCTACTGTTGTTTAATTTCATTGAATGCTAATTCATCGTTATTAGTTTCAAGTGAAGATTTCAATCGCTCAATCTTATAATTAATATTATTAATTTGGTCATTGATATCACTAACAAATTCATCATAGTCTGCCTTTGAGATTTTTTCATCAATAAACAAATTAAGAGATTTCTTTTTCCGTTGTTTCAGTCCGTCTAATTCCTTCTCAAAGGCTCTAATTTGCTTTTCTGAGTTTTTTTTTCTGTTGGTTCAGTTTTGCTTCAAGGGTTTGCAAAATTTCTTGATTGTCCAAAATTGAGGCGAGATTTTTTAAGTCATTGAGAATTGCTAATTTAAGTCAGCTTCTCTAATTAAATGATCACTGTATGCTTTTAAACCATGTTTGTTGTAGTTTCCGCACATATAGCCCTTACGGTTCTTTTTAAAGTGCATTCCACGTCCACAATCCGCACAGTAAGCAGTGTTAGTAAACAGATGCATTTCTGCCTGAGGACGGGTCCTTTTTCTGCTATTCATTAATTGTTGAACAGCTTCAAAATCGCTTTTCGATATAATTGCCTCATGTGTATTGGGGACAATAATAAGTTTTTCTATATCAACTTGGTCTCGATTTTTATTTGTAACACTTCTCGTCGTAGATCGTCCCTGGACTAGATCTCCTGTATAATGCGGATTTTCCAGAATTATTATAATTGTTGAAACATGCCACTTATCAGTAGCATTTTTCTTACCAGCCACTTGACCAGGTGTTGGAAACCCGCCTTCATACAATTCCCTCGCTATACGATCAAAGCCCTTACCAGAAACATTGTCGCGAAAGATTCCTCTTATCACATCAGGTGTTCCGTCGGAACCTACATAAAGTTTTCCGTTTTGACAGTGTAACCATATGGAGGGTTAGATCCTTTGAAAAATCCTCTTTGTGCACGGCTTCTTAAGGCTGCTTTTACACGTTGGCTTGTCCTTTGCGACTTCTGTTCGTACATCCATGCATAAATACCAAACATTTGACCGTTACCTTCTAATGTGTTTATTGCATTATCTAAGGTAATAGTATGAATTTTACTCTGTTCAGCGATGTCACGAATCTCATAAGATAAGCGACCGTTACGAGCTAAACGTGAGAGTTCTTTCGTCAAGATTACATCAAACTTTTTTGCTTTCGCATCAGCAATTAGTTTGTTGCAACTGGACGTTTTTCAGTAGTTCCACTTTCAACATAATATAAAAGTTATGAATGTCCCAACCCTTATCAGAAATATATCGGCATAAATAGATCCCTTTGATTTCCTAGAGAAGCTTTTTGTTCTTCTTTATTGGTCGAAACCCTAACATATACTGCATATCTCATAAAGCTTCTTTCCCTTCTAAATGAGATGTAGTAGTGTTCACCTTATCTTGAGAATAATAATTGTCTACCAATCTGTCAATTATCTCATTTATTACAGACTGTAAAGTATCATGAAGTGTAATGTTTGCCTGTTCATTAAAAATTTCTTTCGATATTCATTGGAGTTCCCCCTCATTAAGATGGGGTCTAGACCCAATGTTATCTATAGTATCCTCAGCTGATTTTTTGTGATAATTATAGCCAAGAACTCCTAAAACAATATGTCTCTGTCTCGCGTGATTGACAATGATAGATGAAACTGGTGATCCTAAATTTAACGTTTTAATTAATGAATTCCTTTAAATATCTCTTAATTTCGTCTGATTTCATAAAAAATGGCCTATAAGGGTAAAAAAATTATAAAAAATTTTAAGGAAGTAGTAGGTGTAGTTAAGCTTTCGACTAATAAAGTTCGGTGCCCCACCCCATATTTTCTCTCAAATATATTGAATAGCAACGGATCAGTCTTGCCTACATTGTTATGTAATGTAAACAGCTTAAAATAGAAATAATATGTGAGTACTAGAAATTGAAAAATGTGAAACCTACTTTTTGAAACAAGGAATTCTTTGCCACAGTTTATTAATGGTTTCATGTTTGGGAGTAGATTTTTATGAAAAAATTTAAGATATTAATGAAACTACATAATATTTAGAATGACTTTTGGGGTGTTTGAAATTTCTTTGAATAATGTGTTGTCTTGTTTGAAGTTCGTAAAATGTCGTTGGCTATTATTTGATAACGACAATGACTCTCTCATTTAGTAAAATATTATTATCATTAAAAGATTTAAGGATCACTATCTCATTATTCATTACTTAGAAGAGTGAACTGGAAAAAGACAAATCAGTTAGTTTATCTTGACTTATAATTTCAATTTTATTATGAAAGCTGATGTATTTTTTAGGGGGAAGGAGCTCTAATGGCAGTAAAAGAAATAGATTTAAGAAAAAATATAAAAGGAATTACACCTAAAAGAAAAGTATATGCAGTTGATTTATTCTGTGGGGCAGGAGGGTTAACTCATGGATTAGAAAGGGCTGGAGTGGATGTTCGTTTAGGAATTGACATTGATCCTGCATGTGAATTTCCTTACACGGCAAATAATAAGGCAAAGTTCTTTCTAAAGTCTGTTCAGGAACTTGAATCAGAGGATGTAAGTCGATTCTTCCGTAAAAACGGAATTCATTTACTAGCAGGGTGCGCACCTTGTCAAACATTCTCAACTTACAACCAAAAAGCCAGTCAGGATGATAAACGCTGGTGGTTATTAATGGAATTCTCAAGACTTATTAAGGAGATTAATCCAGAATTGGTAACAATGGAGAATGTACCAAATTTAGTAGATCAAAATGTTTTTAAGGATTTTGTGAATGAGTTAGAGCAATTAGATTATTTTGTAAGTTATCGAATTGTAGATTGCTCTGACTATGGTCTTCCTCAGCAGCGAAACAGGTTGGTATTATTAGCCTCAAAATTTGGACCAATCAATTTATTATCACCTGAAATATTTGGTGAAGAACCAATGACTGTTCGTGATGCAATTGGGAATCTACCCCCAATTGAAGCAGGAGAAGTATATGAAAATGATCCATTACATCAGACACCTACGCTAAGCCCAATTAATTTGCGCCGAATAAAAGCATCACGTCCAGGAGGGACTTGGCGAGACTGGGATAAAGACCTTCAGGCAGCTTGCCATAAAAAAGATACAGGAAAAACTTACCCTAGTGTTTATGGGAGAATGCGATGGGATGCTCCAGCTCCAACCATGACAACTCAATTCTTTGGTTATGGGAATGGAAGATTTGGACACCCAGAGCAAGATAGAGCTATCTCTTTGAGAGAAGGAGCAATATTCCAAAGTTTTCCAAGAGACTATAAATTTGTTCCACCAGGAGAGCCTATTATTAAGAAACGTATTGGTAGATTAATTGGTAATGCTGTTCCTGTTAAACTTGGAGAAGTTATTGGATTAAGTATTCACTCCCATGTAAGTAAGAATATAAAAACAGTACAAAAATATTTTAGGGAGCAAATGGCAAATGGTTAAATCAAAAGTAAAGGAAGACCACATTTATAGTCGTTCTGTTCCATCTCCAGGGCAGCTGGTTGAAGTTCGAAGGAGACAGTGGGTTGTAAGCGAAGTCCAGGGTTCATCACTAGAACATACTAAATCTCAACATCTTGTTTCTCTAACTTCAATTGATGAAGATTCAAATGGTGAGGAATTACAAATAATTTGGCAATTAGAACCTGGTGCAAAAATAATTGAAAAGGCTGGACTCCCTAGAATAACAGGTTGGGATTCATCTGATCAAATGGACGCATTTCTTGATGCAATACGTTGGGGGGCCTCTACAAATGCAGATAGATCTTTTCTACAAGCTCCTTTTCGTAGTGGGATTACAATTGAGGATTACCAACTTGACCCATTAGTAAGAGCTGTTGATATGGCCAGAGTAAATCTTTTGATAGCAGATGATGTAGGTTTAGGTAAGACAATCGAAGCGGGCTTGGTTATCCAGGAACTGCTACTTCGTCATAGAGCAAGATCCGTCCTGATTATATGTCCTGCCTCTCTTCAATTGAAGTGGAAATCAGAAATGCAAGATAAATTTGGACTTGAGTTTCGTGTAGTAGATACTGATTATGTAAAACAATTGAGAAGAGAACGTGGTATACATACAAATCCATGGACTTCATTTCCTAGATTAATTACTTCAATGGATTGGATGAAAAATGGAGAGGGTCTACGACTAATAAAAGATATTCTACCACCACAGACAACTTATCCTCGGAAGTTTGATATTTTGGTTATTGATGAAGCTCATAATGTAGCACCATCAGGAGCTTCAAATTATGCAGTGGAGAGTCAGCGAACCAAATTAATTCGTATGATTTCTCCCCACTTTAATCATCGATTATTCTTAAGTGCTACTCCGCACAATGGATACCAAGAATCATTTACTTCATTACTTGAGTTACTTGATGATCAACGGTTTGCTAGAACTGTTATGCCTGAAGAAAACAAGCTACAACAGGTAATGGTTAGGCGTTTGAAAAATGATATAGTTGACGAAAAAGGGTTACCTGTTTTCCCTGTTCGACAACTTGAGGGACTAGAAATAGATTATTCAACTGAGGAAATAGAAATCCATAATTTGCTCCAGGAATTTATCAATCATAGAAATAGGCATGTGAATCAAACTAAATATGGTGTAGATTTTATACATACTTTATTAAAGAAAAGACTCTTTTCATCGCCTATGGCGTTTGCAACTACACTTTCAAAATACAGGAATAGTTTAGAAAACGGGAGCGTAAAAAAAAGAGAAAATAGTTCAATGAGAAACCGTATCCTTCATAATGCGATATTACGTACTAAAGATGATTATTCGGATGATTATCAGTTAGAAGATGCATTACATGAGGTTATTGAAATTGTTAGTGAAGATGTAGATCCTGTAAATAATAAAGAACTTCAGATATTAGATAAGCTTTCAAATTGGGCTGAAACAGCAAAGTATAGAACAGATTCAAAGGCTGAGGCAATACTAGATTGGTTAAGAGCACATCTAAAAAATGGTAATCAGTGGAACAACAAAAGGGTTGTTTTGTTCACAGAGTATAGAGCAACACATGCATGGCTTCATCAAATATTAGCGAGCAATGGGTATGGTGGAGATCGCTTAATGTTTCTCCATGGAAGTATGCTAACAGAAGAACGTGAACGTGTTAAAGCTGCGTTTCAGGCAGATCCGAATATTTCTCCGGTACGTATTTTATTAGCAACTGACGCTGCGTCAGAGGGAATTGATCTTCAAAACCATTGTAATTACCTAATTCATGTGGAAATTCCTTGGAATCCAAATGTCATGGAACAGCGAAATGGTAGAATTGATAGACATGGACAAAAGGAAAAATTTGTTTATATTTGGCATCCAGTCGGTAAAGGTTTTAGTCAGGGTGGAACTAACCATAAGAACAATTCTAAGGTAGTAAGTGATCATGAATTTTTGATGCGTGCAGCCTTGAAGGTAGATAGAATTCGTGAGGACCTTGGAAGTGTTGGGGCTGTTATTGCACTACAAATAGAAGAAGCGATGTTAGGAAATCGAAAAACATTAGATACAAATGCTGCTGAGACTAAAGCAGCAAAAAGTAGGAAATTCATTAGAGCCGAACGTCAATTGAATGAAAGAATTTCTCGTTTACACGATAAGCTTTTGGAGGCAAAGGAAGACTTTCATCTTTCTCCAGGAAATATATATAACACTGTAAAAATAGCTTTAGAACTTGCAGATAAACCAAATCTAGTACCTGTCAATTTGCATGGTGTGCCGAAGGGAAAAGTATTTGAAGTTCCAACTTTACCTGGTTCTTGGGGAAGGGCGACAGAAGGGCTTGAGCACCCACATACTGGTGAAAGAAGACCTATCACATTTGACCATGATATTGCAAAAGGCAGGGACGATATAGTTCTTGCTCACTTAAATCATAAACTGGTTCAAATGTGTCTACGCTTATTACGTGAAGAGGTATGGAAGCTGGATGATATCAAAAAGTTAAACCGCGTCTCAGTTAGAACTGTACCAAGTAAACAATTGGAAAATCCAGCAGTTCTTATTCAGTCACGTTTAGTAATAACGGGTGGGGATCATCATAGAATTCATGAGGAATTAACACTTACAGGAGGTCTGCTCAAAGAAAAAGGATTCACACGTATATCCAAGGTAAGTAAAGTTGAATTTCTATTGGATTCATCTATACCAATTGAGCCTAGCATTAGTTTATTCGATTTTCTAAAACAAAGATTTGAAAGTAATGAAGAAGCGATCATTTCGACAGTGGAAGCGCGGTCTCAAGATCGTTTGAAATTTTTAGAAAACAATATTGAGCGTCGAGAAAAAGCTGAAATAGAGGATATAACAACAATTTTGGATGACTTAGAGAAAATTATTGAAAGAGAGATTAACGAGCAAAAGACTGAACAATTACAATTTGAATTTTGGCCCGATGACCAAAGGAATCAACTTCGACGTGATGTAAACGCTTTGCGAGCAAGATTGTCTAGGATTCCTGAAGAAAAGAAATTAGAAATAGCAACAGTACAAGATCGTTATTCGAATTTAATCGACCGGACCTTTCCTGTCGCTGTTGTATTTCTAGTACCAGAATCTCTATTAAAAGGAGATGATAAAAAATGAAAAATTTTTCTCGACACCATGAATGGTTTTCCTTGATTGAGATTTCAGGACCTTTCTTGTCTGTTCCTGTTCTAGATAAAGTTTTTCCACAAGGTTTGGATATTGTTGAAACCAATACACGTAAACATTTACGTTCAGCCTATGAAGAATGGTGGGAATCTGTAGAAAACGATGACCCGGAACTATCTGAGTTACATTTGGAATGGGTAAACCTTGTTTTAACAAAGGTTCTTGAATATGATGATGAAGTTTTGTTTTTTAATCAAGAGATAAAAGACCCTTATTACTTACTACAACCTGATGGTAATAACAGGTTCTATCCCGATTATTTAGTAAGGGGTGATGAAAATGAAAAACCACTTTTATTTATTTCAATTCAAGAACCAAAAAAGGATTTATTTAATTTAGGAAATAATGAGGGTTGGTATATCTCAATAATGGAACGAATGACAATGTTGTGTAAAAGTCATGGAGTACCTCTTGGATTAGTAACAAATGGAGAACAGTGGATGTTTGTCCATACACCAACTGAAGATATCTCAGGACATGTTTCATGGTATTCCCGTTTATGGTTTCAAGAACCAGCTACACTTAAAGCATTTCAATCATTGTTAAGTGTTCGAAGATTTTTTGGACCTGATGATGAGAAAATAGATGCTTTACTATTAGAATCATTAGAATCTCAAGAAGATGTCACGGAAACTTTGGGAGAACAGGTTCGTAGGGCGGTAGAGGTGCTTGTACAGGCACTAGATAAGGCTGATGAAGATAGGAATCGTGAGTTGTTAAAAAACGTTACACCTGAAGAGTTGTACGAGGCTGGTTTGGCTGTAATGATGCGATTAGTATTTATTCTTTGTGCCGAAGAGCGTGGCTTGTTATTACTAGGAGACCCAGTATATGATCAATTTTATGCTTTATCCAGTTTGAAAAGTCAATTATCTGAGGATTCGGATAGGTTTGGTCCCGAAGTTTTGGAAAGACGTCACGATGCGTGGACAAGATTACTTACACTATTTCGTGTAGTTTATGCAGGGGTAGAACATGAATCACTTCGTCTTGCTCCACTAGGTGGCACATTGTTTGACCCAGATCGATATCCGTTCCTAGAAGGTAGACAAAAAGGTAGTGACTGGACAAAAGATTTAGCAACTCCTATACCTATTGACAACAGGACTGTACTACTATTATTAAATTCCCTTCAAGTTCTAGAACAACATGGTGGAGCAATTTTTCTATCTTATAAGGGCCTTGATGTTGAACAAATTGGGCATGTTTATGAAGGGCTTCTAGAATATACTGTTGTACGTGTTCCTGAGGTAACATTGGGTTTAATCGGATCCCAAAAAGCTCAAAATCCAAATGTTCCTTTATCTTTACTTGAAAAAGCAATTAATAAGAGTGATGGGATTCTGATTAATTTAATTAAAGAAAAAACTGAAAGATCCGATTCAGCCATACGTAATTCAATAAACAAAAGTTTAAATGAAGATGAGTTATCAAGTTTAATTAAAGCATGCGGGGGAGATTTAGATTTAGCTGAACGTATTCGTCCATTTATGAAGTTACTAAGAACTGATGCGTGGGGTTCTCATATTGTTTATCGGGAAAATTCGTTTATTGTAACCTTAGGTATTGAGCGTAGAGAAACGGGTACTCACTATACCCCTAAATCGTTAACAGAATCTATTATATCCACCACATTAGAGCCACTCGTTTATAATGGACCATCTGAAGGAATGAAACGTGAGGAATGGAGAATTAAATCATCTTCAGAAATACTAAATCTTAAGATTTGTGATATAGCTATGGGGTCTGGTGCTTTTCTTGTCCAAGCTTGTCGATGGCTTGCTCAACGTTTAATTGAAGCATGGGCATTAGAAGAGGAAGAGGGTAAAGTTGTATCAATTCACGGAAACATAACTAGAGCTATTGAAAAAGAATTAATGCCGACACAAACGGATGAACGTCTTCTAATTGCAAGAAGAATTGTGGCAGAAAAATGTTTGTATGGTGTAGATTTAAACCCAATGGCTGTGGAACTTACTAAACTATCAATATGGTTAATTACATTATCAAAAGGCCGTCCATTCGGATTTTTGGACCATAATTTTCGATATGGAGATAGTCTTTTAGGTATTTACGACATTGATCAACTAAAAAAATTAAGTTTGTTCCCAAGTAAGGATGAGCAGCAGTTAAGAATTTTTGGAAATCAAATAGAAGAAACAGTTAACAAAGTTATAAAACTTCGTAAGAGTATTCGTGGAATAAATATTATTGATATAAACGATGTTAAGGCAATGGTTAAACTTGATCAAGAAGCTAGAAAAAAATGCAAGATATTGAATTAATTGCAGATGCAATGATGGGGGAAGCTTTAAGATTTGGTGATAATAGTCGATACTTAAACGGAGCGTTAGATACTTTATCCTCTGAAGCGTGGGAGTTAATAAAAGGGAACATAATAATTAGAGAAAACCTGAAAAAAAGAACACTTGATTCATTATTACAGGCATCAAAAAATAACAAGTTATTACGTAAACCTTTCCACTGGCCATTGGAATTCCCAGAAGTATTTACAACTGATGGTGGTGGATTTGATGCAATCGTAGGTAATCCTCCATTTATGGGTGGACGAAGAATGAGGGGCTCACTTGGAGATGGTTATGTTAAATGGTTATCTACATCTTGGCCTCATGCTAGTTTGAATGCGGATCTAGTTTCTTTTTTCTATCTAAGAGCTACCGCATTACTTAAAGTTTCAGGTGAATTTGGGTTGTTGGCTACCAAAACTATAGGTGAAGGTGATACAGCAAGAACAGGTCTTTCATATATTGTTGTAAACGATAAAATTAGGATTCGGCATGCATGGTCGTCATTTACATGGCCAGGAAAAGCGTCTGTGACAGCTGCACTAGTGGTAGGACACAAAGGAGATTGGAAAGGATTAAAAGTTCTTGATGGTAATATTGTAAAATCTATTTCACCTGCATTGGATGACCAAGAGGGATGGGGAGAAGCTAAAAGTCTCAGTGCTAATAAAGATAAGAGTTATCAGGGGTCAGTTTTAAGGGGGAAAGGCTTTATACTCTCAAATGATGAAGTCAATTATTATCTTAAGATTAGATCAGAAAATAAGGAAGTGATTTTTCCGTTTTTAAGTGGAGAAGATATCAACTCTCATCCAAAGCAAAAAGCTAGTAGATGGACAATTAACTTCAAAGATTTAGATTTGGAAGAATGTAATAAAAAATGGCCTGAATTACTTGAACGTTTAAGAAAACTTGTAAAGCCCGAAAGAGATAAAGGTAGAAATGAAGAAGACAGAAAAAATTGGTGGCAACATTGGAGAAAACGAGATAAACTTTATAATCAAATAAAAGAGAAAGATCAGGTTTTCGCGATTTCTCGAGTTACTAAGTATGTAATGATAACGAGTGTAAATACAAATCAGGTATTTAGTGATGCTGTGGTTGTACTTGATTTACCATCTTGGGCTAGTTTTTCAGCATTACAATGTTCATTCCATGAGCTTTGGGTCCGACGGGAAAGTTCATCTATGAAAAGGGATATAAGATACACACCTTCTGACAGTTTTGATACCTTTCCTTTTCTGCATTTAATTTACGAAAGTTTAGAATCTATTGGTAAAAAATATCATAAATTAAGACAACAAATAATGTTGAGTAGAAATGAGGGCTTAACCCAAACATACAACCGTTTTCATAATCCTGGGGAACAATCAGATGATATAAAAAAATTACGCAAATTACATGTTGATTTGGATAAGGCTGTTGCAAAGGCATATGGTTGGGAAGACCTAAAGTTAAATCATAATTTCTATGAGACAAAGTATGGTATTCGCTATACTATTTCAGAAGATACAGCGAATAAAGTAATACAACTACTTTTGAAACTGAATCATGAACTTTGTAAGGAAGAAAGTAAGTTTGCTAGTAAGATAAAAACAAAATCTAAAAAAAGAAAGCCACTTCCAAATTCAAAAAAAGGTGAAATTCAACTCAATTTGTTTGAATAAAAAATTAAGTTGACTACAAATTTGATGTGAAACCTATAATTTATACATGGTTATAAAAATTTATAAAATAATGGGGGGATAAAAAAGTGAGTGAAGAGAATGGAAAAAAACTAAATATCGAATCTGAAAGTAAAAAAACTGTAATGACTCAAAATGCTTGGATTGTCAAATTTAACAGTACACAGTGTATTAATAATTTTACTTTGACACTGGGAATTGAAGGCTCGGAGTGTCAAGGAATACACAAAGGCGATTCAATTGTAATATATAGAGAGAGTAATGAAGTTCCTGTCATCGTCGCTTTTGCCAGATTGTATCAAAAGCGATCAACTTTTGTTCAAACAACTTTTTATTTTGACAGTTATATTCCCATAGATGCCAAAAGCAGATTGGAAATAAATTATATAACTGGTAATGATAATGTATCTATTAAACGTCTTGACTGGACTGAATTTGAAAGTATTTTCAGAGATGCTACAGGAGCAGACTTTTCTACTTTTCCAACGATATCTGGAGAATCTATACAGGAACAAGCTTATATTCGAAACCTATTGGAAAATGCGGTTAGAGATGATTTACTTGGCCCAGCAAATGGTCCATATGAAGAGATTATAGGAATGAGTGTTAGGGATCGATATTTGGTTGGTAGACTTGCCCCAAAAGAAACATTCCAGGAGGAGTATGATGATCCTGGAGTTGCAAAATCTTCTATTAATCCTTCTGGCCCAAGTGGAAGGATTGATGATGAAGAGTCAAATGGGAATCGTGATGTTTCATCAAATAAATCACTTGTTCCATCTTCAGTTGGATTAACCTTTTGTGTAGAAGGTTCAGTTAAAGAGTTAGATATTAGTGTTAGTTGGGGAAGGTACATACGAGAGAAAAGTGAAAAAGAGGATAACAATGGCAAGCCTTTTAGAGCATGGAAGAGAATCCCCTCAGGTGGTATAGAGAGTCTGCAGTTAAAAGAAGGAATAATTAAACCATTAATTGTTGATGAAGATTGCCCTGAAGTTTTGATTCAAGGCACAGTTTACCCTCCTTTAGAGAACGGGGATAGATTGGTAACGCTTTTCCTTGTCAATACACAAGAAAAACCGGAACATAATCAAGATAAAGCTTGGATTTTCCAACCGGAAATAATAATTACAGACCCTAAGGGGAAAGCAGTTTTTAGGAAAAGGCCAGTTTTAAAAGATGATGATATTGATGATGAAAGAGAAACGCTTGAAATGATTTACCGTAAACAAGTTGAATTTGCAGTTGGTCATGGTATTTCAGTTCATTCAAAGGTTGCAAGTGATGATAAAAATCACGCAATAGAAATACGAACTTCTGTTATTCCAAGTTATGAAATTCCGGTAACTGAAACACCTGGGTTAAATCCAGAAGACCGTGTTGCTATGCGGAAAATGGTTAATGAAGGCTATTTAGATATGGAAAATTTAGCAACATTGGAACAAACACATCTTACTGATGTTTTATCTATTTTAACAGATGATTATCAAAATTGGATTGAAGAACAAAAGAGTAGAATAGGAAAAGAGTTAAAAGGATTTGATGATGTTGCATGGGCAGCAATGAGTAAATGTGAGGAAATTCTGAAAAGACTCCGTGAAGGTATTATAGTACTCTCTAGGGATAAAGATGCATTGGAAGCATTTCGTTTTGCAAATAAAGTGATGGCTTCACAACGTATTCGGAGTATCTATTCACTTAAAAGAAGACGAGGAGATAAGGTCAACCTTGAAGCCGTGAATATCCCCAAGAACAGATCTTGGCGACCATTTCAGTTAGCCTTTTTACTGTTATCAATCCCTGCACTTTCGAACCCTACACATAAGGATCGTACTGAATCAGTTGAGGCATTTGCTGATTTATTATGGTTTCCGACGGGTGGGGGAAAAACAGAAGCTTATTTAGGCGTAGCAGCATTTACCATGGCTATTCGTAGAAAACAGGGTAACCTAGGTGGGCTAGATGCCAGTCGTGGATTATCGGTAATAATGCGCTATACATTAAGACTCTTGACTTTACAACAGTTTCAAAGAGCAACAACGCTTATATGTGCGATGGAAGTATTGAGGAAAAAAATCCTGAAATATGGGGGGGAGAACCGTTTACTATTGGTTTATGGGTAGGTATGAAGGTTACACCTAATACAACCGAACAGAGCCATGAGGCAATTGAAAAAGAAAGGGAAGGAAAACATAGTAATGGGTCAACTCCAGCACAACTGACAAGTTGTCCATGGTGCGGCAGTGAAATTTCACCGGGGCGCGATATTCGTGTAGACAAAGAAGTCGGAAGGACACTTATTTTTTGTGGTGATAAATATGGTAGGTGTGATTTCAGTCATGCAAAATCAAAAGAAAATGGATTACCGGTCCTTGTAGTTGATGAAGAAATTTATAAAAATCCACCTACAATGTTAATTGGTACTGTTGATAAATTTGCGATGATGGCATGGCGAGGTGAAATCAGAAACCTTTTTGGATATGTAAATCAAGAATGCCCACGTCATGGATTTGTTTTGCCAGATTCAGATGATTGTACAGGGAATCACCAAAAAAAAGGTAAGCTTGAAGCAACAAGAGTGAAACAGGTTTCTCAATTGCGCCCACCAGATTTAATAATACAGGATGAGTTCCATTTAATTAGTGGTCCATTAGGTACTATGGTAGGTCTTTATGAAACTGCAATAGATTCTCTTTCTACTTGGGATTATAAAGGGAAGAAGATAAGACCAAAGGTAGTTGCTTCAACTGCAACAGTAAAAAAAGCAGAAGAGCAAGTTGAAAGCGTGTTTTTACGTCAAGTATCCGTATTCCCACCACAAGGATTAGATGTCGAAGACAACTTTTTTTCTGTTCAAAGACCAATAAATAATAATCCAGGACGTAGATATATAGGCATTTGCTCACCAGGAAGCTCTCGTCCGGGAGTTTTAATTAGAGTATATGTTGCTATACTAACATCTGCACAAACTTTATTTAAGCACTTTGGTAAAGCCGCAGATCCATATATGACACTTGTTGGTTATTTTAACTCATTACGTGAGCTAGGAGGTATGCGAAGACTTGCTGAGGACGATGTCCAAACTCGATCTTATAGGGTACAAATGAGTGAAGTTGAGAGACCAGGCTTAAGTCAAAGATCAGTCAAAAATATCGATGAATTAACATCACGTGTTTCTAGTAAGGATATTCCCCAAAAACTTGATCAACTTGAAATTGCCTTTAAAAAAGAGTGGAAAAAGGGCGAGACTCAAGCCCTAGACATTGCTCTTGCAACAAATATGCTTTCGGTAGGGGTAGATGTAAACCGACTTGGATTAATGGTAGTAAATGGTCAACCAAAAGGCACAGCTGAATATATTCAGTCAACTAGCCGTGTAGGCAGATCATTCCCTGGAATAGTTTTTACAGTCCTGACATGGTCACGTCCTAGAGACCTTTCACATTATGAAACTTTTGAACATTATCATGCAACCTTTTATAAGCATGTTGAAGCACAGTCCGTTACTCCATTTGCTCCTAGGGCATTAGATCGTGGACTTACGGGAACAATGGTAAGTTTAATTAGGCTATTAAATGATAAGTTGAATCCGAATATTGGCGCACAAAAATTGAATAGTTCTTCTCAACATGAAGCTGTGAGCGTAAGAAAAATTATTTCTAACAGGGGGTGGAATATAAAAAATGATAGGTCAATTGCAGATCAGATTGAGGAAATGGTAAAGGATAGAATTGATTTATGGCAAAAAGAATCAAATAGATCAGGTCGAAGATTGGGATATGAGTCTGAAAGGAAAAAAGGAGATATAGCACCATTATTAAAAAAACCAGGAATTGTTTCATGGGATAAGTTCACAGTTCCTATGTCAATGCGTGAAGTAGAGCCTGGTGTACAGTTAATAATGGATGTAGATACTCTCCCAGAAGGGCCAAATTGGAAAAGACGTAATAAAGACAAAGAAAAAGATGATAGGAGGGAGAGAATATGAGTACTCATAAAGTCGGTGATGTAAGACCAACTCAACTATTATGGACATATGGACCAGGGGCTTTGATTGATCTACCAAATTTATCAGTAATTACTATGGGGTTACAACGTTGGGATGAAGAACAGTGCTCTCCAGTCGAAGAGGCTAGATTACTTGCTGCTGTTAAGAGAGTTCTTGGTCAGCAGGTTGAAAGATTGCGTGTTCCGCCCTTTAAAAGAGATGAAAACGCAAGCCCTCTGTCGTCAGAGGGCAAAATAGGGGTTCCAGTAAGACCTTTTCCACGATGGCTAAGATGCGTTAAGTGTGGTTTGTTAGCAGAGTATGATTCAGGGTTATTTAATATTAAATCAAATCCTTTTCGTCCTGAAAAAACCCATTTTGTCCATACAAACTGTGAAAAGGGTAATCGTTCTGATGCTGTACCAGCACGCTTTTTATTAGCGTGTAAAAATGGTCATTTGGATGATTTTCCATGGCATTGGTTTGTGCATGGTGGAGAATCTTCATGTAGAGGAACACTACGCTTCTTCGAAAGTGGAGCCTCACTTCAAACACAAAATCTATGGGTGAAATGTGATTTGTGTGGAGATAGCAAATCACTTGTTCATGCTTTTGGGGAAGAAGGGCAACAAAATTTACCTGCATGCCGGGGTCGGCATCCCCATTTAGATACCTTTGATCAGAATTGTGATGAGGAGGCAAGGGCAGTGTTACTCGGGGCAACAAACAGTTGGTTCCCAATAACATTATCAGCTCTAGCTATTCCTATGGAAAAGAATCCTCTTAATCAATTAATTGTAGACGGATGGGAATATTTTGAAGAAATTGAGTCAGAACTTGAAGCTAAAATCGCTATTAAAACATTATCGAAAAGCGGTGCTTTGCCAGGTATAGGTGAATACAGCCCTGCGGATGTTTGGAACGCAATAAAGTCAAAAAAAGATGGAAATGTCAATGAAGAGTATGTAACAGAAACAGATATTAAAGAACCTGAATGGAAGGTATTAACATCTTCGAGAGCACTTACAGATTGGCCACATTTCCTAAGCAGGAAGGTAGATTGCCCAACAAAATACAGTGATAAAATTGAAAATGTACTGCTTTTAGAACGTCTTAGGGAGGTCAATGCATTAATTGGCTATACAAGAGTTGAGGCAATTGAAGAATCCATGGATGAGGAAGAAAGACCGCATATAGCCAAACTTACTAAAGGCAATCCAAAATGGGTTCCTGCAAGTGAAGTTCATGGAGAAGGTATTTTTATTCAATTTAAAGAAGAAATAGTGAAAGAATGGGAAACTCAAGAATCTGTAAAAAAACGAAGCATTATGCTTTTGAATGGGCATAAAGGTTGGCGTAATGCTCGTAAATTAGATCCAAACGTGGGTTTTCCAGGAATAAGATTTACAATGTTACATACATTTGCCCACTTGTTGATTCGAGAACTAGCCTTAGAATGCGGTTATAATGAAGCCAGCATAAGGGAAAGAATATATGCTTCTGAAGAAACATCAATGGCTGGAATTTTAATTTATACTGCAGCAGCTGATTCTGATGGTACCCTAGGTGGATTGGTACAACTTGGAAAGCCAGAGAATTTAGGTAGGCTGATTGAGCAGGCACTAAATAGGGCAACAATTTGTTCGTCAGATCCCATGTGTTCCGAACATGATCCTAGTGAAGATCGATCACTTCATTCAGCTTCTTGCCACGCATGTTCATTTGTAGCGGAAACATCATGCGAACGTGGGAATCGTTATTTAGATAGAGCACTTTTGGTAAATACAATTGATTACCAAGGGGCTGCTTTTTTTAAAGGGAGTTACATGATTAATGAATGATCTTTGGAACATTATTTCTCAAATGGGGCTTGAGTTACATCCCGACAGGATTGAATATATGGCTAAGAAAGTGGCTAAAATTTCTTCGGCATCCGAGTTATTGAATTCTTCATTTAGACGAGGTCTAAATGTTAACCCGCAAATGTTAATCCAGTTAAAGAATGCCTGGGAAAAAGAACAAGGTATTACACCAAGAGAAATTTCCGCAGCTTTGAAATCTGCTTCAGTTACTGCATCAAATTCGGTTGCACGTCAAGGTTTGGTTGAATTAGTGTGGACAGGACCAGATACAGGTTTAGTCCCAGTGAGACACACAGAGCAAGTTTTAAAGGAAGTCATTGACATGGCGGTAAACAGGGTCTTTATAGTTAGTTTTGTTGCTTATGAATTACCATCAATAATTAGCTCATTACAAAAAGCAATTAACAGGAATGTAAAAATTGACATACTGTTAGAAACATCTAATGAACAGGGTGGTAGAGTTAATAATGATTCCATAAAGATAATGAGGGACGTAGTTCCTTGTGCAAATATTTATGTTTGGGATCAAATAAAAAATAGAACTTTAGGTGCAGTCCACCCGAAATGTGCTGTTTCTGATGGTTATCAAGCTTTTATAACCAGCGCTAACTTAACTAGAGCAGCTATGGAACGAAACATGGAACTGGGTGTTTTTATTAAAGGAGGTAAAGTTCCAGAAAGATTAGCCATGCACTTAGACGCTCTTATAAGAACTGGTATTATTATTGAGTGCACTAGTTAAATATAATTGTTAGGAATAATGTAAATCAATAAATAAGGTTGAATAATCTACTTACGTAACCAGGTTAATTTTGCGCGGGAAGAAATTGATAATGATATAAGCAGGTGGAAGCAGGTTGGCACTGATGTTGGTGGACCACTGGGCGAGAATAATGAACGCGAGGCACACCAGCAGCAGGAGCGGGCTGTTCTGTCCGACCGTCTGCACAATGACCTCGACCGGATTCCAGTTGCCTGTGGCGATGCCGCTTGTAAGGCCAATCAGCGTAAACAAAAGCATCAATGCCACGAGACCGATACTGTGGCCAAAGAAGCTGCCTTTGTTCGCCTGCCACCAGGAGCCTGACAGGTTGTTCGGGCTGACTTTTAAGAAGCGGGTAAAATCGGGCGCATTCAGGGCCATCATAATGTACGTGGGGATGTGTGTGCCCAGATGATAGCCAAAGCAGACCCGGATCTAGACCGCATACGGAATGCCAAAGGGATGCCGATGTCGCCCATCAGCGTGAAGAGAATCACCACTAGAAAATTCCCGATTAAGCAGGTCAGCAAATTTCGGCAGGAGACAGGGCTGGAGACAGCTGAGCCTCTGTAATAAATGTAACGAGTTGTACGTCAATCCAATCCAGAGCATCAGAAACGACATGCTCGAAATCGTGCACAGTGCGGTCCCGGTAGGCATCAACTCTTTTGACTTTAGACTCATTCCCGTTCTCGTTCCTGGCTCATGACAAACCCTCCTAACAATGATAAAGGTGTTTTTAACTCCACACTGGGTTTGTTCGACCTCAACGGTGTCAGAATAATGTTATCCACATAGTTGTTGCACCTGGCCATAATCTCTTTTACACGCCAAAGGGAAGGTACGTTATTCCTGATTTTCTTCTACAAATAGGGGTTTTACATATATTCTCCCCTTGCTTACCGTTTCCTGTATCGCCTCCTAGAGCCAACCCACGTATGAGATTTCCACTTCATCAAGTTTCCTCTCTCTGATCCTCTGCAAATTCTTTGAGCAAAAATATAAACATGTCTTTAATAAGCCATCAGGAAATTTAAAAAGAGAACTTTAAACAGGGCGAATTTGGCACAGTAGATGGTAGCTTTAAAGGATTTCATCTTTTTAACACGAATACCCGGTTAATCGTGAAATAACTTATTATCTAAGTCAAATTAAGCCTTATTGAACCTCCATAGTTTAAGTTGACTATAAATGCTGATTTCGAAATCGTTTGGGTTTGTACTGAAGTCATTATTAACGGAAGAAGTACTTATCAAGTTATAGGGAAGATAAATAGGTTAGAAAACAATGGGACTGAAATGAACAGTCCACCAGAGAAAGTCTAATAGTAAGCAAAAAGAAGAACGATGAGTATCAAATCACTGAACATATCGGTATTCTCTCAGGAGTCTCAAAAGCTTAAAAAAAGTATGATATTCCGTGAGTGGTCGCCCGAAGATAAGAAGGTGAGAAAGGAGTTACATTGTCCGAGAAATGGCAATTCATTATGGGATATGTTGAATAGCTTGGGATAAGGAATTTAATCGAGCAAAATTCTATAAGTTATTCATCAAATAACATCGCACCGGCTCAATAATATTGCTGCTTTCATCCATTAAGAATGGGGCTGATTTAGGATGATAAAGGAAGTCTCAATAAACGGAAGTAAGAAAGTAACCTTTTCGTTCTACCGGTTGGCAGATCTTACTTTTGATGGTGTATCTTTCAGTGATGTTATGTGTCTCAAGGATCGAAAAACAGGGGAGTTGTTTCCTGTTCCATTTGAAAGGGATCGAATTCAATTCATTAGGGGGATAGCAGCAAGGGATAGAGGTAGAATTACAACTAAAAATATTTTTCCGGATATGCGCTATAATTTACGGTGGCTTTATAGCGATTCTTTCAATTCAAATAAAAAAAATAAGCTTCTACCAAAAACGAAAATAGCAGCTCGGAAAAAAGCTCATCCAGAGAAATCAATTGAAAATAAAAATGTTGTACCACATGATGTTAATCAGTCTAATAATAAAAGTGTGAAGAAGAAGCGAGAAAGAAAAGATACTACTCACATTCCGATTGGGCCTGCTGATGGGATAATCAGTTTACCTAAAGAAAAAACAAATAAAGGTAACAAGAGAAATAGCAGACAAAATAGTACGAACTATATTGATGCAATGGATTATCGACTTCCAGGAAGTTATGGCACAGGGAAACGAAATTAATAATTGAAGTTGAGATTGCTGCCGCGCGAAGGATAAATTTACTTTGTTCAGTCTTTCAGAAAATTATAAGATGGAACAGAGGTGAGTCCCATCTGTTCCTTTTTTCATGCACTGTTTCAGATGTCATAATAGGTGAAACAAAGACCGATTAAATAGATTCGGACGCGTATATTTTAAGAACAAGAAGTTGGTCGATGGACAACTCGTCATGGAACTCATAAAAGCTATGTTGGCCAGTTCAGAAGAAGTTCTAATTAAAGAAGTACATGTGTAATGGATTAATTTTACGTAAACGAGAGATTAAGAGTGTAAGTGTTCAAAGTCTGGGGGGAATCCGCCAGCGTGAATATTGATATGACTGGGATAAAACGATTGATATTTCATTGAAGCTGTATGGTTGGTGCCAAAAGATTTGGTTACGGAATATTTAGAAAGAGTAGAAAACAGTAAATCAATTTGGAGGTGCACCCTTTATGAACTTCGACGATGAACTGTTTGCATTGGACGAACGAACCGATCTGTCTGAAGATGAGGTTCGGGAAGAAAGCATTAAAATCATTCAAAAGTGGCTACCTTACTTGGACGGAGAGGAACGGATACTTGCGCAAAGTAATCTGGCGAAGCTTTATTTGGATAGGGGGACTGACATTAAGGAACGAATGATGAATGCGCATATGGCGAAACCGTACTTTCTTGAGGTACTGAAATCGGACACTACGTCTTCGATACAAGCTGCCGCAGCTTATCATCTTGGGCATGTGGCAATCCTAGAATACAGTCAACGAGAAGCACTCGAATGGTTTGAAAAGGCGCTTTTGAGTGAATGCATTGACCGTGGACGGAAGATTAAATCTTTTTATCAGGCGGCGAGATGCAGCTTTGCTCTTCATAATATAGAGAAAGCCCAAAACTACTTGGAGATGGGGCGAAGTCTGGATTCGGCACGAAAGTATCAGTCTGAGTATGAAGCGGTATATTATCTGCTTCAAATGACACCGCAGGAGCGAAAGCCCTTTATGCTGCATAAGAATGGGGCGGAACCGGTTCCATTATCGTATGACGAATATAATCAGCTTTGCCATGAATCAAAAGAACTCGTACTTGACCTTGGAACTGATCAAGGTCCGCTGCTTTGGTATGATGGATTTTCAAGCAGGATTACGGATGATTTCGCAGAGCTTATAAAAGACCTCGCTACTGCAAAAACACCTCCACCAGATGAATATTGGCTTGTAAATATCTACAGAACTATCAAATCGACCAGCCTTCGTACTACGGTTGACCGTATTCTAAACAGTCTGCGTTCCGACGGATTCCCAGATTTTATGGTGCGCCAACAGAACAAGTATCAGTGGAACGGTGCTCAACTCCTTGTTATAAAATCGGTTTGGCCGAAATAAGAAGATACCACAAAGCCTGCTACAAATCTGTGGCAGGCTTTGTGGTGTAATAAAGGTGTAAAACAAAACAACCACTATTTAAAGGAGGTTCTATCATGGAACATGTCTTTGTTTACGGGACGTTGCGTCAAGGAGAGGGCAACTATCATTACTTGGCCGGCTCTACAAGAGTGGCCTTATCGGCAAGAATGAACGGGCGGCTGGTTGATACCGGTTATGGCTACCCTGCCCTAATTCAAAATCCGGAATGCCGGGTGAATGGCGAGGTATATGCAGTGGATGACGAAACGATGCTCCATCTTGACCGTTTGGAGGGTTACTATGGTCCGGGCGATTGCCGAAATCATTATGAACGCGTGAATATTCCGATAGAAACGGATTACGGCACCGTATTGGCATGGACTTATGTATATGCGAGCGATCGTTTCGAGCGCGGTTTCACGAACATAGAGGAAGGCGATTGGAAGTTGTACCATATGCTTCAGAAACCGAAGATTTTTTACTTCGCATATGGTAGCTGCATGGACATGAAAAGGATGGAGGAAGCGGGGGTTCAGGAATTTTTTCAGAATGTAAATGGCAGGGGCGTCCTGGATGGCTTCAACCTTCAGTTCACCAGAAAGGCGGAGGACGGTGGGCGTGCCGATATCGTCGAATCGGGCGGCAGCACGGAAGGAAAGGTATACGATATCCCGGTAGAAGCTGTTAAAGGATACCTGTATGGTAGAGAAGGTGTATTATTAGGTTTGTATCGCCCGGTTGTTGTTTCCGTTCGGATGCGGGACGGTTCAACCTGTGAGGCGCTAACATTCGTGGTGGTGAACAAGGAGGAAGAAACGGCGCCGCCCGTTACTTACATGGAAGAAATTTTGCGGGGCGCACGGCCCGTCGTGTCAGAAGCATACTATAACGGGCTGGTGGATCGCTTTGTCTCCCGTTTCGGCTATCCTATTCATCAAGAGGAGTTGATGTAATAATGGCAACGATAACAGCTCATGCTCTAATCGGTCAAACCCATCCCTATGACGGCGGGGTCACGAATGTCAGCCACCAGATGTCGCTTACAGAAAACAGCGTTGCCCGCTGGACCCTCTCACGTATCGGCGATACAAAGAACGCCATCCGATGGATGCCGAATCCGCAATCCATGTTGGAGGACGGTCTCCTCATGATCGGACTGTTCGTCGTGGCGGAACCGGAACTTGTGGCGGAAGCCGAACGACTGCTAGGCCCGCTGAATGAACTTGAGATGATGCCATCAGATTCAAACATCCTCCAAGTGCTTCATTCACGAAACCGTCAGTTAAAGCCGGATATCAAAGTGGCCTTTGCGATTTACGAAGGGTCATCCTTGATGGGCCAATATCCTGTTTTAGAACATTACTCCGGATGGGACGCAGAGGTTTGCGTATCTAAAATGCGGCGCGAAAACTCGCGGAACAGCTGATTTGTGAGTGTTTAAGAAACATGAACGTATGTTTGCTTACATTCATCGGTCACAATGAGAGGGTACAATCATATTGGACCGTTCATCGGATTATCATTCGTTAATAGCAAATAAAAGGATTTTTGCCGAATGTATTTCACAGTAAATAAGTTATCCAAACAAGATTTATCCTAGCAACACATGATTACAATGCACTTTACTATACTTCTTGTAGATAATGGTAAGACCCTTGGTTCCTACCATTATCTACAAGGAAATACTTGCTTGATGTCGAAATACAATTGTTTAGGAATCAGTAAAGGACAAATAGAGCAATGGAGAAGATGTTGATGAGGAAAGAAGAATTATCAAATCAATTTTCCCTAAGCCTACAGCAACTTCAACGTTCGTTTGAACAACTAGATTTATTGTATCGGCAAACTCGTTCGGAAAATGAACTGCTTTGGGAGCTGATTTATGAGCACGGTCATGATGATCTTATAGTGAGGCTTTTAGATGGGCTGGTGGAACTTTATAGCATGGAGAGTATTCCCAAAGTGTTTCACCATATGAAAAACAGTTTGTCGCTTAAACAGTTCTCTCATGTCGCAGCCGGACTTCAGCATCTTTTAAGGAACCCCTATTGGGGCGGCAATATGAATGGCGAGACAATTCAATCTCTCTTCACATCATTAATCAATCGCATCTTTTCCGCCGAATCAGATGAGACAGACGCACTAGATGAATTGTATTTCGACACTTTGAAGTTTGTTGCCGCGGCTATAGAGAAGCCATTTGAAGAGTCCATTCATCTATACTTACTGGAAAATTATGATCGAATAACTCAAACAATTATCGAGACGAACTCACCTAATATTATTCTCGCGTATATTCGATGTTTGCTAGCTTATGATTTATTTTCATTTCTCGAGTCCTTATTTGAGTTGCTTCTGGAAGCGGAATGGCCTTTTTTGGATGCGAATTTGGACGAAAAACAGTTTGCCCAGTTTTTATGGTATGCACACTACGTTGATCAAGATGTTAAGTTGATCAAAGTATCCAAAGATAGCTTAAGATACCTTAACCAGAGTACCATTGCGGAAATTCAATTATATCAAGAATATTATGCTCTACGAGATTCAAAAGCACCCTCTGCACAAGCCCTAAAGACAATGGAAACACTTTTGGAAAAAGGGCAGCTATTTTGCGGGACGGAAAAAGAGAAGATCTGGGGGAAGTTGAGAAAAGAGATTCAGACGATCACGGAGGCCGCAGCGGGAACGGAAACATTACTAACAGAGGCAACGGCAAAAACCATCTGGCAGGTGAAAAATAAAACGATTTATTGTCCGCATTGTCCCGGTTCCGTAATTCAAAAGAAGCATTTTGTGGTGGAAGGAACAGCGAAGGGCAAACAAACAATCGAAAAGAGAATCTTATTTGAACTGTTACTCTGCAATTCCTGCAATAGAGTATTTGCTTATGATGAAATGAAATTAATGCTCTATCGGGCAATAGAGCCTTATCGGGTCACTGTTCAACTTGATCCGGTTGATTATCCGCCAAATCCTAAAAAAACAATAGCTTCTTCACAGCCAACTAAACAAGCTATGGTATCACCGACTTCGGTGAAGCCGCTCATTTCCAATACTGATTATTTCTCTTGGCCAAATACGGAAGCTAAGGAATCCGAAGGCCGCTCAAGCCAGCAAGGAAACTTTCGGACGGAAACCGATTTGCATAGGCTGGGTTATCAAATTACAGGCCTCACTCGTCGGAAACGCTGGGATATTCTCGTGTCAAAAGGAATATCGACAATGCCTTTGAAAGAAATCGTATATACCATTGCCCGAAACGTACGCTTACGTAAATCTCAAATCGGAGGTAGGACCAAGTACGCGTACGCGATTGCGGAGTGGGAACATGATTTGAAAAGGTTGAAAGAGGAGTATTATAGGAATAATTTTACGTGGCCTCAGTATTGAAATAAAAACTACTTTTATACCCATTTTGTAAAAAATGATAAACAGGCTGAAGATGACATTGCACGTGTGTGCGTCGAATTCGAACCATGATGAATTTGAAAGGCTATCACCAATGGATGATAACGGCCTGGTTAGGAGCGAGTGCAATACACGTCTCCATTGAGTTTTATGTAGAGTTGACCTGCATCTTAGCGGCACCTGTAGAAAGATTTTTTTCTGAGTTCTAGGACATACTGATCAGGGTAAATGCTCCGAACTTCTTCCCGTTGCATAATCTCACACCTCGGTAATGTTTTTTAACATTTAATTATAGAATACTTTTGAATAAAATGGCTGGGGACGCGTTCTATTCGCGTCCCCAATTACTTGTGAAAAAGGATTCAGATTTGCTAGTATCAGTGAAAAAACTGGCGCGATTTAACCCAACCTTCTGGGCATTCGCGTCTGTAATTCTACTCCAATACACTATTGTACCTGCATTCTTACTCTTTAATTTTTTTGCGATGGCGCTGTGCTAAAACTACCAAACATACCAGTAAACTGTTTAGGCTCAGGTGCTTTATATGTCTTCAGTTTGCTTGTCGTCTTTCCTAAGTCCACAATCGCTTCCGCAAACTTCACAGCGGCAACCACCCCGTCAATCACAGGGACGCCCAGTTCATTTTCCAGGTTATTCGCGAATTCCGCCATCCCGGCACATCCCAGTAGAATCGCTTCCGCATGATCCTCTTCTACGGCTCTTCGGCCTTCCTCTGCCAGCATCTTCATGCCGCCTTCCGGATCCCGTTCAAAGTCCAGCACACACATCGGCGTAGTCCGCACGTTTACCACGCGGTGACCCATGCCATAGCCGTGAACCAGTTCTTCCATCATCGTCTTAATGCGGGGCAGAACCGTCACAATTGAGAACCGCGCCGCCAGCATCGAGGCCATATACATTGAGGCTTCTGCGATGCCGATCACGGGAGCCTTCGTGATTTCTCTCGCCCCCTGCAGTCCCGGATCGCCGTAGCAGGCGATCACATAGGCATCAAATCCTTCACGCTCACCTTTTTGCACTTCCTGCAGCACGCCTGGTATCGCTAAATACTCATCATAATAAGACTCGATAGAAGTCGGGCCCATGTCAGGGCTCACCGCAACAATCTCCGTATCAAATCTGGCAACGCTTTTGGCTGCGGCTTCAATCCCGCGGGTCATGGCCAATGTGGTATTCGGATTAATCACTTTAATTTTCATATTCGATCCCTTCTTCCTTGGTTATTTTTTCGCTGGTAAGCGGCGGTTCGCTAATTTCAGGCTGCGGATAGATTTTTACAATCCAGTACTTCATAGCCGGATAGTAGACGACGATGGATACGACAAACGAATTAATAAAGCCATAATCCGGAAAGAAGAACCCTAAGAGAAAAGCGGGAAGATAGGCAAGCAGGGCGGCAGGATTGATGTTCTTCCAGTACCGGTACTGGCCGCCGGCTTTGTACAGTTCCTCAACGTTTAGCTGCCGCTTGCGCAGTAAGTAGTAGTCACAGAACATAATGCCGGCAATTGGCCCCAGGAGAGCCGTAATAATCACAAGAATGGTAGGAATCTGGTCGGAATAATTCCAGGGCTGAATCAGTAATCCGATGACGCCGGCGATGATCGACGCCGTAACCAGGTTAATTTTGCGTGGGAAGAAATTGATAATGATATAAGCAGGTGGAAGTAGGTTCGCGCTGATGTTTGTGGACCACTGGGCCAGAATGATAAACGCCAGGCACACCAGGAGCAGAAGCGGGCTGTTCTGTCCAACCGTTTGTACAATCACCTCGACCGGATTCCAGTTGCCTGTGGCGATGCCGCTCGTGAGACCAATCAGCGTAAACAGGAGCATCGATGCCACCAGGCCGATGCTGTGGCCAAAGAAGCTGCCTTTGTTCGCCTGCCACCAGGAGCCCCCAAGGTTGTTCGGACTGACTTTTAAGAAGCGGGTAAAATCGGGCGCATTAAGGGCCATCGTAATGTACGTGCCCATCTGCACAGCGATGGCGAAACCGATGGAGATACCGCCTTTGCCATGCATGGAAAAGATGCTGCCCAATGTCAGATGGTGGGCATTCATGACCATGATCTGCATCGCGACACCGATGATCAGAAGGCTTGGTGATGCCAGCCATTCAAACTTGGAGATGGCATCCATGCCCATGGCGGTGTTGATGATTTGCAGGGCGCCAAACACAATGATGAGAAGCGTCAGATTGGAATAGCCGGTGAGCACTTTCATGATCGTATTGAGTGCAAAGGCTCCCATCCATGTCTGGAAACCAAACCAGAACACAGCGGGAATGGCCCGTATGGCTGCAGGGATGTGTGTGCCCAGATAGCCGAAGCAGGCCCGGATGTACACCGCATACGGAATGCCATAGCGGATGCCGATGTCGCCCATCAGCGTGAGGAGAATCGCCACCACAAAGTTCCCGATAAGGCAGGTGAGCAGGATTTCGGCCGGAGACAGGGCTGGATACAGCTGGGCGCCCGCAATAAAGGTAACCAGCTGCACGGCAATGCCAATCCAGAGCATCAGAAACGCCATGTTGGACATCGAACGCTGTTCGGCCCCGGTAGGCATCAATTCTTTTGACTTGAGACTCATTCCTGTTTCTTGTTCCTGGCTCATGACAAACCCTCCTTTTTCAAAAAAATTGGTTCACATACAGCTTGAGCAAGAAACATGCCAAGCTTAAAAGGGAGTCAAAAAGGGGAATAACAGCGAAAAATACAGAAAAAAGAAGGACACACGTTTGCAAGCATGCAATTTTTTCTATTGATAATTTTAAACATTCACTCTATTATTGATAAAAATGTAAGAGGAAAAACTGCAAACATTGTTGTTGAATTGCAACCCATGCCATCGTGGTGTTGGCGTCTATCCCGGCGACAAAGTTAAATTCCTGCAGGAGGTGTATGTCCGTTGCTGTTTTATACTGAGAAGATTATGGATTTCCTTCCCTTTGGCCTGATTGTGACGGATGCGCTTGGACAAATCACGTTTAGCAATCAGGCTGCCAGAGAGATACTGGGCCGCACGCCCGATCAGATGCAGGGAGCATTTATTCATTCCCTTTTCGCATCAACCGCGGTCATTAAAGCCATCAAAACGAATACATCTTCTGTTTCCCATGATATGACGGATGCCGGAACCCCTCTTGTCCTGGTTGAAATTCCTTTCGCGTTAGCAAACGGCAGCAAAGCTGGCCTTATTCTCCTTTATCAAGACCATATACTGAACCAGCTGGCCGAAGAGTCCCCGCAATTTACCGAGCTGAAGCAGGAGCTGGAAGCCATTATGAACCTTGTTGGCGAACTGGTGACCATTACGGATAAGGATGGCACCATTTTGCGCGTGAATGCCAGCTGTGAGAAGGTATTGGGTGTAAAAGAGCGGGATCTGGTGGGGCATCCCGTGGATGTCATGGAGAAGGAGGGCGTGGTTAGTACGTCCTCCACGAAACGCGTCATCCAGGAAGGAAGAAAAGTCACCGTGGCCCAAACGACAAAATCGGGCCGGCGACTGGTGGTGTCCGGGTATCCCATCTACAACGAGGATGGTTCGATGAATAAGGTAATCAATATTTCCCGGGACGTTACCGAAGAGGACAAGCTGGCTAAGAAGCTGGACGAGATGAGGCAGATGATGCGCCACTACCAATCCGAATGGGTTCGGATCGGGCGGCACGGAGAGGATCGCATTGTTGTCCGATCCAAAGTGATGGAAGAAGTGTACGATCTCGCCGGGCGGGTGGCTGATGTGGATTCCACGGTGCTCATTCTGGGTGAATCAGGGGTTGGAAAGGAAGTGCTGGCGCGCACCATTCACAATCTGAGTCCGCGCAAGGCGAAGCCTTTCTTAAAAATCAATTGCGGGGCCATTCCGGAGACCTTAATGGAGTCGGAGCTATTCGGGTATGCCAAAGGCACATTTACAGGCGGAAACAAGGAAGGAAAGCAAGGCATCATTGTCAGCGCCAACGAGGGCACGCTGTTCCTGGATGAAATCGGAGAGATGCCTCTGCAGTTGCAGGTGAAACTCTTACAGGTACTGCAGGAGAAACAGATCACCCCTCTGGGCAATACGGCGCCTGTTGATGTCAATGTCCGGTTCATTGCGGCGACGAACCGGAATTTAGAGAAGATGGTGGAGGAAGGAACGTTTCGTGAGGATCTGTACTACCGCCTCAATGTCATTCCGATTACCATCCCGGGTTTACGCGATAGAAAAGAAGACATTCCCTTTCTTGTCGAACATTTTCTTGGGCTCTATAACGATAAATACAATAAGAATAAGGCACTGCAGAAGGAAGCGATGCAGATGCTCTTGAATTATCCATGGCCCGGTAATGTGCGGGAGCTGCAGAATACGGTTGAGCGGCTGGTGGTAACCATACCGGACGACCACATTCACATGCAGGATTTGCCGGATAAGATGCTGAATGCCGTCCTGGAGAACCCGCCCGACCGGGAAGGCCTGACACTCAAAGAAGCCCTTTCCCAATATGAACGAAACATTCTGCAGCAGGCTGTAAATCAATCGCGCACCTTAAAAGAAGTGAGTGAAAAATTAGGCGTGGATATTTCTACAATTAGCAGAAAAGTTAAAAAGTACAACATTGTGTTTGCAGAATTGCAATTAAAATAGCAAATACGCAAATAGCTATAAGCAGGGAGATTTATGTTAATACAATATCGAATTATCAGATAAAAGTTTGCAAGATTGCAAACTTTTTCTTTATGGACACAAGAAAGCAGCGATGAAACCTTATACAAATAGGGAAAGCAAACTTGGCATGATACTTGCTAGTTCTATTCCTAAACCAAAATCCCAACGGGAAAGGAGCAATCATCATGAAATTATTCGGTGTTGATGTAGGAGGGACTTTCACTGATATTGTTTTTACCAATACAGATTCGGGAGAAACGTGGATTCATAAAACGCCGACGACGTTAGAGGATCCATCCATTGGGGTTGTGCAGGGAATAGAGGAGTTATGCCAGCGAAAGCAGATTCCAAAGGCTGAAATTAATCGGGTGTTCCACGGGACAACGATTGCGACCAACTCGATTCTTGAATACGATGGCGCGAAAACCGGGCTGGTCACCACGAAAGGCTACCGGGATATTTTACATATTGGACGCCACCAACGGCCGCAGAATTACTCCATTATGCAGGAGATCCCCTGGCAGGACCGTCCGCTGGTGCAGCGCCGTCACCGCAAAGTTGTAACCGAACGGCTTGTCCCCCCTACCGGTGAGGTTCTGGTGGAACTCAACGAGCAGGAGGTTCGCGAAGCGGTACGGGAGCTTAAAGCGGAAGGTGTAGAATCGATTATCGTTTCCTTCCTTTTCTCCTATATTAACCCCCAGCATGAAGACAGGGTACGGGCAATCATTCAGGAAGAGTATCCGGAAGCTTTTGTCACGACCTCTGCGAGCGTATCCCCGCAGTTCAGGGAGTTTGAGCGTTTTACGACTGCAGCCATTAACGGGTTTGTCGGCCCGAAAGTAAAGCTGTACATCGATAACCTGCAGACGCGTTTAAAAGAATCCGGGATCGATGCGGATTTGCATATTATGTGCTCCAATGGCGGCGTGGCGACCCCGCAGTCGGTTTCAGAAAAGCCGGTCAATACGCTGCTTTCAGGTCCGGCCGCCGGGGTGCTGGGAGGCTCCTGGTCAGGCAATCTTTCTAAGCGCAATAAGCTGATTACGTTTGATGTGGGCGGCACGAGCGCGGATATCGGCATCATTACGGAGCAGGGATATGGTGAATCGTCAGCACGGGATACGTGGATTGCCGGCTATCCGGTGATGGTCCCGATGATTGATATCCATACGATTGGGGCAGGCGGCGGCAGTATTGCCTACGTGGACGAGGGCGGCGCCTTTAAAGTCGGTCCGCGCAGCGCAGGTTCACGTCCGGGTCCGGCGTGCTATGGCCACGGCGGCACGAAACCAACCGTTACAGATGCCAACGTGGTACTCGGCCGACTGGACGAAGAGAACTTCCTCGGCGGGGAGATGTCGATTTTCCCGAATGCCGCCTTTAAGGTAGTTGAGGAGCTGGCTGATAAGCTGGAGCTCGGCGTACCGGAGACGGCGGAGGGTGTCCTCACCATCTTAAACAACAACATGGCCAATGCCATTCGGGCGAAAACCGTGCAGAAAGGGTACGACCCGCGTGAGTTTTCGCTGATTGCGTTTGGCGGGGCAGGTCCGCTGCATGCGGTAGAGGTGGCGCAGATTCTCAACATTCCGGAGGTTATCATCCCGCCTCATCCTGGCATTACGTCAGCCACAGGTCTGCTAACCACAGACTTGAAATACGACGTCATTAAAACCGAGTTTATGCTCAATACGCAGATTGACTATGCACAACTAAACCGGGATCTTACTGAATTAAAGGAGCAAATTCGCGTGCAGCTGCAGGCGGACGGCGTCAAACCGGAAGAAATTCAAGTGCTGTGCATGGCCGACTGCCGCTACATCGGACAGGGTTATGAACTCCGGGTTGATCTGCCGGATGGCGAACTCACTGAACAAAGCATCCAGAAGACATGGGAGCAGTTCCATCAATTCCACAAATCAGAGTACGGCCACTTCTTCCTGGAAAGCCCGATTGAAATTGTGAATATTCGGGTGACGGGTATCGGGCTGATGCCGAAGATTGGGCAGCCGGTTGTAATGGGGACGGGCAGCCTGGAGGACGCATTGATTAAGAAGGCCAGCGCCATTTTTAAGGTCGATGGAGAGCTTGAGACATTGGAAACCTCGTTCTATCAACGTGAGTATCTGCCGATTGGCGCCGAGGTAGCGGGTCCGGCCATTATCCTGCAGAAGGATACGACGACCGTGCTTCCTCCACATTGCACAGCGTTCGTGGAAGAGAGCGGCAACATCATTATTAAAGTTGAGGTGAGATAACGTGAAGACGGTTGAACAGGGAAAAAAGATTGATCCAATTACCGCCCAGGTCATTCGCGGCGCGTTAGAAAATGTAGCCATTGAGATGGGCCATAAGCTTGCTCGCATGTCATACTCAAGCATCATTCGGGAATCCGAGGACTTTGGCTGTGCACTGGTTGACGTCAACAATCAGCAGCTGTGCGAGTCCAGCCACAGCACGCCGCTGCAGTCCGGACCCATTCCTGGCTATGTGCGCGGAATTCGAAAAATTATGGCAGAAAGAGGCGATGAGTTCGCGGACGGTGATGTCATCATGCATAACTCCGCCTATCACGGCGCTTCGCATGGACCTGACATCGGCTTTTGTGTACCTGTATTTTATAAAGGCGAGCTCATTGGATTTTCGGTGACCACTGCACACCATCTGGATGTGGGGGCCTTAACACCCGGCAGCTGCGGCATTGTCGATGCGGTCGACGCCTATGCGGAAGGCCTTCAGTTTAAAGCGATCAAGGTGTATGACAAAGGGCGCAAGAACGAATACGTATGGCACATGCTGCGCGATAACATACGGGCGAGCGACATGGTGGTCGGCGATATGGAGGCTCAGATTGCGGCAGCTAAAATCGGCGCCCAGCGCTACCTGGAGATTGTGGAGAAGTATGGGCTGGAAACCGTGCTGGCGGCGAGCGATGACCTGATGAGCTACTCTGAAACGATGATGCGCAGTGCGATTGAGAAACTGCCGGACGGCGTATATGCGGCAGAAGGCTTCCTCGACGGTTATCTGGACAGCCCGGACCCTGCCAAACGCAACTTGAAAATTGCCGTGACCGTCACGATTGATGGCAGTGACATGACGATTGATTTGACGGGAACCGCGCCGCAAATCGACGATCGCCCGATCAATATGCCGCTCGAAGGTACGGTCGATTGCGCCATTTACTTAACACTGCGTTCGATTTTGCTCGACTCCACCATCTATGGCACGATTCCGCAGAACTCCGGCCTTACCCGTCCGGTGCGCATCGTGGCTCCTAAAGGGACGCTGTGCAATCCGATTTTTCCGGCGCCAACGATCGCGCGGTTCGGTTCCGGCAATATCGTGGCGGATACGTTAATGAAAGCGCTGAGTCAGGTTGTGCCGCGCCAGGTAAGCGCGGGTGTAGGCAACTTGAATGTTATCGCGTTTAGCGGCCTGAAAGGCGAAGACTACTGGGTGTACATGGATATTATGGAGGGCAGCTACGGCGGCCGTTCTGGAAAAGACGGCATGGATGCGGTGGATACGCTGTACGCCAATACGCGAAATAATCCAATCGAAGACATTGAATCCCATTATCCGCTGCGCATTAACCGTTATGAACTGCGTAATGACGGCAGCGGTGCGGGCAAATGGCGGGGCGGCCTCGGTTCCGTAAGAGAGGTTTCCTTCCTGGCTCCAAGCAGTTTCTCTGTCGAAGGAGAGGGCCATGCCCATGCGCCATGGGGATTTAGCGGAGGCGAAGACGGCAAGGTTGGCAGCCTCAGTTTAAATCCAGGCATCGAAGGGGAAGAAGCCCTGCCTTCCAAGATTCCGAACAGGCGTGCAAAAGAAGGAGATACCCTGCAGCTGGTTGGACCGTCTGGCGGCGGATACGGAAATCCAATGGAGCGGGATGCAGAACTTGTTCTGGCAGATGTGCTGGATGAATACATCTCCAGGGAGACGGCGCGTGATAAATACGGCGTCATCATCATGGACAGCGGAGAAATTGATTACGAAGCCACAAGTAAAGTACGAAAGTAAAGTCAGCAGCGACAGTCCCTGCGCGGTTCATTCCTCGCGGGGATTCTTTTAACTACACAGGCGGGAGGACGCGATGGTTACCACATACGCAATCAACGCAAAAAGAATCGCTGAACATATTACCCGGTTAGGGGAGATTGGGAGGACGGCGGATGGAGGCGTGCACCGTATGGCGCTTTCCGAAGAAGACCGGCAGGCGCAGGCACTGGTGACACAATGGATGGAAGAGGCAGGAATGCAAGTCCGCCTGGATAACTTTGGCAATCTCATCGGCCGCAAAGAAGGAACAAACCCGAATGCATCCCTGGTGATGCTAGGCTCCCATATTGATTCGGTTCCAAACGGCGGAAAGTTTGATGGCATCATCGGTGTGGTCGGCGCCATTGAAGGGGTGCGGGCCCTGCAGGAAGCGGGCATAGCGCTCTCACATCCGGTGGAAGTTGTCGCGTTTTGTGACGAGGAAGGCCCCCGTTTTAATGGCGGGTTATTCGGCAGCCGGGGAATGGTCGGCAGAATCGAGCAGAAGGATCTGCAGCATACCGACCTGGGCGGCATTACGCGGTATGAAGCGCTGCAGCAGTTTGGTTTGCAGCCGGACCGCATGGCTGAATCGATCCGTAAAAAAGGAGAGGTTGGCCTGTATCTGGAGATGCACATCGAACAGGGCCCTTATCTGGAGGCGGCGGGCAAAGCGGTAGGCATTGTAACGGGAATTGCCGGACCTGTATGGCTCAACATTCGGATAACAGGGGAAGCAGGGCATGCCGGAACGGTACCGATGAATATGCGGCAGGACCCGATGGTTGGTGCAGCGGAAATCATTCACGCGATTGAAGGGATATGCAGCGCAGATCCGGCGGCACCAACGGTTGGCACGGTGGGTCGCATTACAGCCAAACCAGGCGGCGCCAATGTGATACCGGAATCGATCGAGTTTTCCCTCGATATTCGTGATACGGATCCCGTGCGCAGAGATCATGTCTTTAATAAAGTGAAGGATTTTATTCAACAAGTATGTGATAAGCGAAAGCTAAAGCATGACGTCCAGGTGATGATGGAGGTTCCACCGATGAATTGCGCGTCCCACGTGATTGAGACGATGACAGAGCTCAGCCAGAAGTTATCCCTTGATGCCCCTCATATGATAAGTGGGGCCGGGCATGATGCTATGCTCCTCGCCGAGATTACCGATATCGGCATGATTTTTGTCCGGTGCCGCAAAGGGATCAGCCACAGTCCAAAAGAGTGGGCCGATACGGAAGATATCGCAAAAGGAACACAGCTGCTTACAGAAACGCTGCTCAGGTATGCCAGAGCATAAACAGGAAGGGCTAAAAGTGAACGGGGTAAAGTGACGGGCTACAGTTAACAGCCGCATAGGACGGCTGTGAGACCCGCTCCAGACCGATTGGCCCACGTTCCTAAATAAATAAGGGAGGGCAATATTGATGGATTCAACTGTAAACCCTATCGTCAATCCAGATCCTTCCTTATACAATGAAGATCTTGCGCCTATTCCAAAAGAAAAGAGGAATTGGGATTGGCTATCCTACTCCATGATCTGGATGGGAATGATCCACAACATCGTATCGTATGAACTGGCCGGAAGTTTAATTGCGATGGGTATGAATGTATGGCAGGCATTAGGCGCTGTGGCTCTCTCAAACGTAGCGTTGATCGCGGCCATATGGCTCAACAGCGTGGCAGGTGCGAAATATGGTTTGCCATTCCCGGTTTTGATAAGAGCCTCATTCGGGCACAAAGGGGCGCATGTGCCGGTCTTAATTCGTGCGTTTGTCGCCATTTTCTGGTTTGCCGTGCAGGCGTATGCCGGCAGTAAAGCCGTTGGCGCTGTCTTAAGTGTGTTATTTCCCGGGTGGGTTTCGCTTGGCAGCCATACCTTTTTGGGGATGGGCCTTAACGATGCGATAGCCTTCGGGGTGTTCTGGCTGCTGCATGCCTGGGTGATTTCCCATGGGATGGAGCGGGTCAGGCGTTTTGAAATGTGGGCGGGACCGCTCGTTATCGTGCTTGGCTTAGGTTTGGTGGGGTGGGCCATAAATATTGCGCACGGAGTAGGGCCTTTATTTTCGGTGCCGGCGAAGCTTTCCGGAGGGTCATTCTGGAGTAGTTTCTTCCTTTCTGTTTCCGGGATGATCGGTGTACTGGCTACCTTGGTGTTGAACATTCCAGACCTTACCCGTTTCTCCCGCAGCCAGAAGGATCAAGTCATCGGCCAGGCAGTGGGGTTACCCGTGATGATGACCTTTTTCGCTGTGATGAGCATCATGATCACGGCAGGAACGATTATCGCTTTTGGCAAGCCAATAACCGATCCGGTCCAGCTGTTGCTCCAATTTAAGAGCCCTGTGGTGGTGCTGCTCGGAGCGTTTGCCCTGCTTATTGCAACTCTCTCTGTTAACGTAGTGGCAAACGTCGTGTCACCTGCATACGACTTGATAAACTTATTTCCTAAGAAGCTCAATTTTGTGAGTGCAGGTATCATCTCGATAGCGATTGGTGTACTGTTTGCTCCCTGGCTCTGGTTTAATAACGCGGGCACTATTTTTAATATCGTAGGCGCCATCGGAGGTATGTTAGGACCGGTGTCTGGAATCATGATTGTAGATTTCTATTTAGTACGGCGCCGTGAATATGACCTCAATAGTTTCTTCGTAAAAGAAGGGCAGTACACATTTAGCAACGGGTGGAACCCGCAGGCCTTTATCGCAATGGCTTTAGGTGTAATTGTAGCCTTGATTGGGCTTGTGGTTCCGTCTCTGCAAAGCCTCTACACCTATAACTGGTTTTTAGGGATCGCAGTCGGTGGAGTCTCTTATTTCTTCTTGATGCGGTTGAAGCAAAGCGAGTTCGTGCCCGAGCAACTGAATCCAATAGAACAAAATGAAGCTTGAAAAGCTTAATTTCCGCTGGAAGCATCTGTTGGCAGCCATTCTAATGAGACGAATAAGCGAGTGAAAAAGAACCCCTAGGCTGGTTCTTTTTCACTGATAGCAGATGGAGGTGCAATGTTGATACCAGGATGTACGATTGTGGCGATTCGAAACGGAGAAAATTATCTTTTGGCGTCCAACAGTGATAATCCATGGGATACCAGGACGAGAGTGCGAGTGGTTGAAGGGGATAAGGGTCGGTTCGTTGGGACAGAACTTATTTGTCCTGATGATAACCTGCCATGGTCCAGTATGATTACGAGAGGAATAAATGATAGAGGAATTGCTTTTACTTTTGCCTATGTCGATTGCAGTCCGGAATTCTACCAGGGAGGCATTGGTTTTAAAGAGTTCGGCCATCACATTTTGAGTGGTTTCCAATCATTGCAAGAGATTGAACACTATTTACGGCATGAGCCTGTGCAAACTCACGGCAATTTTCTTTTCGCTGATGATCAAGGCAATCTATTAGTAAGCGAAATTCATCCAAAGAAGAAGCATTTTCAATGGAACCCGGATACTGTCGTGATTCGCACGAACCATTTTATGAATCTTCCTTTTGTTAATGATAAGGAAGTAGCGGAAACCTGTTCCATTCTACGCTATCAATCAGGGATGCATAGGCTCAGTGAAGGCAAACGGGAAGGTGCAGTTGAGTTTTTACAGGCTTTACTTTGCAACCATCATTTACAGGAACATACGTCTGCTTGGGGAAGTTCAACCTGTAATCATGGTGATGCAGTAGGAACCGTCAGTTCGGAAATTCTTGACCCTCTAAATAAGGAGATTTTCTATTGCTATGGCCCTCCTTGTGGAGAGGGTGGAGACATGCAAGCATGGGGCAAATATGTTTCGTTCCAATTGAGTGGTTGGAGTGAAGGAGAACTAACAACGATAAATGGAGAAATTTTAAGCAAGGGGGTTAAGTCATGCTAAATAGCGCCATTGGGTATATCACGATGTTCGTTTTTGGAATTATTATGGTTTTAATTTCTATAGCTATGAAGCGAAAGGGTAAAAATAATCTGGATGATTTTTTAGCTGCACGTGAAAGTATGAGCTTGCCTATGACCATGAGTTCTTTAGTGGTCGTTTGGGTTTGGAGCAGTTCCCTGATGGGGGCAGCAGAAGGAGCCTACAAGTTTGGCGTCGCTGGTTTTTATATGTATAGTTTCTCGGTTCTTTTGTCCGCGTTATTGCTTGGGTGGCCTATTTTTAAGAGGGTACGCAAGATAGCCCCTTCCATCAGTACATTGCCTGAATTCATGAAATTGAGATTGGGAAAAAAAGCCCATCTCGTTTTCGCTATTGTGGGTATCCTGCAATCCTTCTTCTGGGCAGTGCTGCAGATTACTGCCATCGGGCTTGTCATGAATGTTTTGTTTGGCATTCCTCATGCAGCTGCCGTTATATTAGGCGCGCTCATTGTTACCACCTATGTAACAATCGGCGGGTTAAGGGCATCCATCGGAACAGATGTTGTGCAGTTTGTTATGCTGCTTCTTTTGCTGGCGATCATCATCCCTACCACGTTGTGGGTAGCAGGCGGGCCGAGTGAAATCTACCAGGGACTGGCGCATTCCTCTGTTAAAACAGCAACGCTGCTGTATACGAAAGAAAGTATTACGGGATGGCTATTCGTTAGCATTCTTTCTTTTCTTAACTATGCGATTATTGATCAGAGTGTATGGCAGCGCGTATATGCAAGCAAAAAAGGAACGGAATCGAAGCTGATTCTTGGCACGACATTTTTATGGCTGCCGATTCCTGCGGTTGCAGGTCTAATCGGGATGATCGGTTTGGCTAAGGGAATTAATGTGAACCCTTCGGAGGTCTTTCCTGCGGTTGTGGGTCAGCTGCTTGGTAGCTGGGGAGCCTATGCCATGGCCGTCATCATGATTGCCACGATTTTGTCTACTACAGATTCCTGCCTTAATGCATTGTCGACGCTCATTGTAAGAGATATTTACATTCCTTATATTAGAAAAAATGCTCCCATGGCAGCAAGCCAGGAAATGAAAGTGGCACGTGGTGTCGTCATCATCGGTGGGTTATGTATAGCGGCATTTAGCCTGGCGCAAGTCTCGATATTGTACCTCAATTACGCAGTAGGCGCATTAACACTAGCGATGACGTGGCCATTTGTTTTATCTGTGTTCATCAAGAGACTGAATAAAACGGCAGCCTTTTGGGGATTGGTGATAGGTACGCTTTCAGCCCTCTATTTTGCCGTACTTCCTGGGGCGGGACTCATTGAACCGGTGCTTCCTTTGTGGGTAGGTTACTTAATCTCACATATTATTGCTGCCGCCATCCCGTTAATCGGTACATTATTTTCACCTGATCACAACTTTCAATATCATCAGGCATTCCATGAGGGGGGAATCGTAAATGGCATTGAGTGAAGGTGGTTTTATTGTCATCACTTATATCCTGCTCATCTGGTTTATTGTCTCTAATCTACTATTAGCCTGCTACTGTTTTAAAGAGTGGGTTTTCGGAACATCAAAAAGACTAAAGCTTGTGCATCCGAAGAATGAAGGTAAATGAAGTAGCAAAGGCTCCCCGTCCGGGAGCCTTTATCATATAGCTGTGAAGATTCAATACCAATTCACGAGCCTAAATTTTTCAAATGCGAGAATAATACTTCTGGTTGGGAAAAGAATGGTGAATGGTCTGTATCCATAGTAAGCACTTGTCGACAAGGTGTTTTGGTGTGCATTTCTCGTTGGCACTTTGTGGAGATTGCATTATCTTTAAGCGTCTCAATATAAACACGAGGAACGCTGCCAAAATTATGTTCCGTTACGCGAGCAGGTGTGATAAAGGGTGATAGTGGTTGCAAGCAAAGTTTTTCTTCAGCTTCCAAACTATCATTTTCGGAGCATTCACCATAAAACGTATCCTTTATAAGATGCTTTTCAAGTTTTAATAAGGTTTTATCTTCACTAATGACAACTGCTGGAGGAATATCTTTTTTGTCATTTTCCAGTATTTGCAACAAATTTTGTTCGTTCGTTGGAAGAAAGGCGCATACATAAAAGAGCAATTGAATTTTCTCAGGACAATATTCAGCCGTTTGGGTTATAACAAGTCCTCCCATGCTATGCCCTACCGAAATAACGGGTTCGGATTCCTCATCCAATATCTCGCATATACTGTCGGTGTAAAGCTGGATGGCAATAATGATGAAGTATTGGCTTTTATCTATAAATTCGCTTCTCAACGAATTCCAGTTAGCTCTTATTTTGGCACAGACAATTCAGTGGATGTATTGATGTTTTATTGTGTTCATGTTTTCAGTCAAGATATCTATTATTTAGATCAAGAGCGGGCTATTGTTATCTATAAGCAGGAAGAAAACGAGCTTCATCTATTTGACATTATCAGTCAATCCCCAATTGATATTCATGATATATTGGTAAATATTTCTGGTAAAGATACAACTAAAATCGTTTTTCATTTTACCCCAGACTATCAAAATATAAGCACAGAAAAGAACACTTTCCATGGGAATGAAGTGTTGTTTATGAAAGTAGCAGAAAAAGAATTCAATCTCATGTCAAATGATAATGTAAACAATGTAAACAGGGAGAGCATAAATTTATAAAAGGCCTGTCATATTTACTTAATACAAATTGGTTATATTCAAATAGACCCTTGTTAGCAAACAACCTTCTCTTAGGCGCAGACTGCAGTCTGCGTTTTTTTCTACCAAAAAAAGCGATCATCCCTACGGATCGCTTCGTTGTGTATAATTATATTGTAAAATGTATCGTTCGCTGTAAGCTGGAGATGGGTACAATGTAAAGAAAACACTAAAGGAGAAACCTTATGTGCGGCCGATTTACGTTAACTACACCTTTGGATGTTTTGCTAGATCGATTCCAAGCGACAACCGCAATTGAAGATTATACCCCTCGGTACAATATCGCTCCGTCCCAGCAAATTCTTACGCTGATAAATAACGGGAAAGAGAATAGGCTTGGCTATCTTAAATGGGGTCTTATCCCTTACTGGGCACAAGATCCGAAGATTGCCTATAAAATGATAAACGCCCGTGCTGAAAGCATTGACCAAAAGCCCAGCTATAAACACTCTTTTAAAAATAAGCGCTGCTTGGTTATCGCAGACAGCTTCTATGAATGGAAGAGGGAGGACGGCAAAAAAAGCCCACACAGGATCCGCCTGAAAAGTGAGCAGCCTTTTGCTTTTGCTGGCCTATGGGATAAGTGGGTGTCAGGGGACGGGGAACCAGTCTATTCCTGTACGATTATTACGACAAAGCCAAATGACTTGATGGCATCCATTCATGACAGGATGCCTGTCATTCTTACAAAACAACAAGAGAAGATATGGCTGGATCGAGATGTGAAGGATACGGACTTGCTTAAACGTTTCCTGGTCCCCTATGATGCCAAGGAGATGGAAGCTTATCAGGTTTCCAACTTGGTCAATTCTCCAAAAAACGAAGTTGCTGAATGTTTGCTCCCCATAAATAGTTTGTAGAAACCGTAGCAAAATTTTAATGCACCCGTAACATAAAGTTAACATCCATAAGCTATATTTAAAGCACCCCCATATTTTACATACCTTCCCTGAGCTACGAAAAACGAGGCGATCTTATAGATGGATCGCCTCGTTGACTATTATACAAAGTGAAAGGCGCGGAATGGTTGTTCCGTGTCTTTTTTGATTGCAAATGCTTTTCGCACTTCTCTCTATTAATATTCTAATATTTCCATTCTATCTAACAGGTTCATTCTGCTACTATAATAGATATAAAAGTGAAAAAGAGGAATGGGTATGCTGGATCCATCTACTGCGGCTTATATAGAAAAATTTATTTTAAAAAGTACTGAACAGCTTGAACTCATAAATCCATCCCCTTCCGATTCTCCATTTACGGAAGTAAACATAATCAAACAAACGCAAAGAACGTTTCGGATAACCGGCGTGCTCACGCTAGGTTCTAACGTCACGAATAGTGATGATGAAAGCCCCGACGACGAGTTGAAGAACATGAAATTAGCGCCAGGAAAAAAAGTAAAATTGGATGACCATGATCCGACTACACTGAGATGGATGGAGAGCGGCTGGATCATCAAAGAAATTCGCTTTAAAAACGACGGCAAAACGATCGATTCGATGCATTTCCGAATGGGCTATCGCTTGTACAACTATGAGCAAGTCCAAGCTCAGAAAAAGAAGGACGCACTTGAACAACAGTTTGAGTCCTGGAAACTGGGAACAGCATCGCTAGAACATACACCTGAACACCATTTTTCACCCAGGCGCAACAAAGGCATTCAATCTTTGCTAACCACTATCGATCAACTGAATCGGCTAGCCCTTCACGAACTGGAGATTTCAACGCTTTTCCCATACAAGTGGTCCATACCAAAACGATTGAAATTTCTTCATTTTGTATTAGCTTTCTTACAGTTGTGCCTTACGAAAACAGATTTTGACTGGAAAGAAATCGGGGCCAGTTATTATAAGAAAATCGGCGGCTCAAAGGAATTTGATCCGAACAAAGAAGAATATATCGCCACGCTGGAAGAATGGGCACAGTGTCCGGCGGCTTATCTTGGGCTCACCAGCCTGGGAAAAATCACGCCGTTGTATTTTTCAGGCGAGATCGAAGGTCATTATTCGTCCTATCATTTTGGCCCTGTACATGCGCTGACCGATTTATCGATCGCTGAAGAGGAATATGCAACGACAGCCGCCACACTGTGGCTGGTTGAAAATCGGGCGGTTTTGACGCGATTCACTGCTGAAAAAGACTTTATCAAACAAACGAATTCGCTTGTTCTGTGTGTGGATGGCCACCTGAGAACGTCGCATAAGCAGTGCATACACCAGCTCTTAAAAAATAGTGCACTTCACCAAGTCATCATCTGGAGTGATTATGATCCGGACGGCCTGCAAATCGCAAAAGAGCTATATACGGCCGTTTCACAACACGGCACTCTTAACGTTAAATGGATTACCCATAACCATCAAGTGATCACAAACTGGCAGCAATATGAGGATTACATGCTGGCCTTCTTAAAACATCACCAAGCGGAACAGGAACAAGTAACAGGGGGTGTAGAAGATTGGAGAAAGTGGATCGGCCTTTAATCTCCATTTTTCAAACGGGTGAATCGTCTCCCGAGGTCATGCAGTCGATGCGGGATATTGCGTCTTTATCAGGTGTGTTGAGCGATTTAGGTTCACAAAATGCCTTTCAATCGCCGGCTGAAATTCTTCGCTTTCTGCGCATCATTCAATTAATCAATGAAGAAGCGCTCGGCCTGGATGACCCGATAGAAAATGCCGAAATGGTTTATTACCGCTATCGAAATCGTTATCATGACCCGGAATCGCCCTCGAAAAAGAAAGTCGAGCAAATCGTCAACGTTCTGGTGAAGTACAATTGGATATCGAAACAGTCGCGGCAGCTGAAGATGAGGGATGTCGGCAAACGGATGATGGATGCGTTGATTCGGATGGCGAACGACTCCCTGGCGTACTACATGCATGATGATATAGGCCGCTCCCTGTTTCAGGCGAGGCGTGATGCCGAATTAAGCGAAGCTTATGACGATCATGGGATTTCCGGCGGCAATAAGATTGCCAGCATGATCCGTAACGTTGAAAATGCCATTCAATTAATGAAAGAGCGCGAACTGGAAATGCTGGCCGATCGCAATGCGCTGCCGCAGCTCGAAATCATTCATCAGTTAATGCAAGATTTAGAAGTGAAATTGCAAGAACGTTTTCGGCAGTTTCAAACGGTAGAAGACAGTCTGATTCTTGCCGATTTGATGCAAAAAGGAACGGCTGTTCTGGCAGAAGGAACGAATTTAAGCCTCGGGATGATCAATAAATATTTAAAGTTTACCCATATGCAGAAAACCCCCTTATCCTCAACGATACAGCCGGAGAAAGTCCGCGAGTTCATCATTCAAATGTTTGATCCGCCTCTTGACTCCGATGTTCCCAATGCTTTTCAATTACTAAGTTTTATGGAACAGGGCCAGTACGAAGAGGATGCCGTTGATGGGTTATGGATTCCGGTTAAGTTTGCCGCCCCTCTTTCTGCGGCTGCGATAGACGATGCGGTGAATTATCTCGAAACGTATGAGCCACTGGTGGAACCTATAGATTTAACGGAAGAAGAAATCGTCTATTCATTAGAGGAAATTTCCAAAGACCAAATGGAAGAATGGATGGGTGAGTCCAACTGGCTGCTGACGAAAGCAATGATTGAAACGGAAGCGATTGAATTGTTTTTAGACAAACAAGAAGAAGCACCAATGGAACAAGTCATCATTGAAGCTACTTCGTCTCAGTGGAGTGATGCTGTTAATGCACTCACGGCCATTTCTGCTTTGGTCGGCAATAAAAAAATTACGATAAAACAGCCGGAGCAGGGAAAGCAGATGCCAGCATACGAAAGAAAATGGGAGTGGATGAATCGTGAAGATGGATCCAATATCATCCGGAAACGAAGGGATCGGAGTGAATGAGCAGGAGCAGTTGGGGGATGCCAAAAATGATGAGTTCAATGTGAACCCATTAAATGTGAATCCATTAAATGTGATGCAGTCGTTAAAAGGCATCCTGTCAGAGGAAGAGGAGCTGGCCTTTATGCATATACTTTTCTCGTCCTCTGCTTCCATCCGATCAGGAAACTTTGGCCTTTCCAGAAAAGAAGTTGAAAAACAGCTTCATATTCAGGGCAATAATGATAAATTTGACTCTTTCTTAGCACGGGTGAATCAAGCTGTGAGCCGCTATTTTCAAGTGATTTACGATCAACGGCGCGATCAAGTCGTAGCGTTAATGAGAGTACCGGCCCGAGCCGCCCGCAGTACGTTAACCAAAGAAAGTCTATCGATTCTTTTGTATATGTTTTACCAGCAGGAAGTATTACAGCATGAATTTACCCTGTTTGATCAGTTGTTGAACGCTTTTGGACATGAAACAACCAAAGCCAATCAACGCATTTTGTTGAATATCGATCCGCTCAAAAAGATTGGCGCCATTGAAGAATATGATACCGATTCACAGGAAAAAGCCTACCAGCTTACAGCCATAGGCGTACACATGTTTTCGGATTCGTTTTTGCGGCGTGCAACGGAATTCAGCCAATCCAATCAATTAAATAAAGAAGAAGTTTTGAAATTCTTCCGGCGCTATAATCTTTATCAGAAAGGGGAAGACGAATGATTCCATGGCGGCTTACTTTTTCAGGGATCCGTGATTATCCCCCTACCTTACTAGATTTATCCGGCATAGATAACCATGTGATGATCACCGGGCCAAATGGGGCAGGCAAGTCAACCCTTACCTTTTGCATGGGAGCTGTCTTATATTCCGCCAAAGTCGATGTTGAGGGCTTAAAATCCCGCAATTTAGCGGCCGATGAAACGTGGAAAGCAAGCATCTCCTTTCTTTTTAAGAACGACGGGCTGATGAGAATTGATGCGCCGGCGTTTATTGAGTTTACCTTAAAAATGTCCCAGGATCCCGGACAGCCGCTTAAAAAAGAGTTTTCCATTTCAATCGGTGAACAAATGGATGAATGGGAGGAGACAAACACCTACACGTCTGGGGATCGCTATTACAATTTTTCAGCTTACAAGAGAGATCTACAGTATAAATATAAAATCGACCCGGATCTATTCTATCTGATCTGGTATCAGCAAGAAGTGAATCAGTTTGCGGTCATGAACCCGGAGGAGCGTTTCCGTATTTTTAGTGAAATGCATGGCATTGATAAAATCCAGCGAGACTGGGAAGAGAGCACGGAGAAATTAAAAGAGACACAGGAAACGCTCCGGTTAGCCGAAACGAATGTAAAACTCATGAAATCCGAGCTATCCATGAAAAAAACGGCATTAGACCGTTTTCTTGATAATCAGAAACGGCTGCATGACGGCGGAAAACTCTATATTGAATCGTTGCTTCAGTTAGAGGTTCATTTTAAAAAAGAAAAAGAGAGAATAGAAGAGATTGTGGAGCAGCTGGCCCAGGAGATTGATGAGGGGAAAGATCAACTGGCGTTGAAAAAGGGGCTACAGGAGAAATCAAAGGAATTGCTGCAATCCTTACAGAGTGAGCAGGACCAACGGGAAGCACAGATTGAAGAAGAAGAGCAGAACTTAAAAGAAATGAGCCGGTGTATCCAGCAGATTGAAACCAGAATCGAAGAGCTGGAGAAAGAATTAGAGACGATCACGTCAAGAAAAAACCAGCTGACCAGAACAGAGGAAGAAGTGAAAGCTGCACTGGAAAACCTTTTAGATGAAAAGGTGAAAACCAACAGTGAGTTTGAGCGCACGCAATCTTTATTGGATGGGCGGCAAGAGGCGTGGCACGACAAGGTAAAAATCATTGCCACACTCAAAGAGAAGGTGGCAACTGATCAAAGATTAGAAGCAGAACATCTTGAGAGATTGCGACAGTATAAAAGCAGCCACACGGTACAACAAACGATCGATACACTTGATAAAAGAATTGCAGCCAACAAAGATGGTAAATTAAATCGGTCCCGAAATCTCGAAGAGTTAAAAGAAGAACTCGCTTTGCTTGAAGAGGGGCGTGATTTGTCGGTCCGCCAGTTGGAGTCAATGAGATTTTTTCGTTCACATCAAGTAAAAGCCTACCCATTGCGTGAATTAATTGAGCTGGACGAGACAGCCCGTTTAAGTGATGAGCGGCTGTATAATGCGATCAAATATACGATTTTTTTCAATGGAACAGAGGTGAATCCACCAAACGATCTGTACCATGTGCCCCTCATGAAAGTCGTACCGGACCGGCTTATTGACAGCTTGCCAGCCCTTCATTTAAAGGTGAAGGAAGGGCTTCCTGAAAAAGAGCTGCCGCACGCGATTAAAGCGCTCTGGTGGGTGGAGCAATTTTTCAAAGACGGAGCTTTTTCTATTAAAGATGGAACCTTAACCGATCCGGTGGGCATTCGCGGTCCGCAGGAAAAAGACCGATTTATTTTGAGTGTAAAGGCAATAAGGGCCCGCAAACAGGATGTGGTACAGCAAATCGATAAGCTCACTCAGCAGCTCGCTGAACTAGACCGGCAAATCCAGGCTGATACCAAGACTCTACAGGAACTCAATAGCATTATTCACCAAGTTCGGCAAGCGGAAGCGTTCATGACGAATGAACATGAGCGCGTGCTCCGGAAAAAGAAATGGGAAGAAGAAGCTGAGAACGAAGAAAATATCCAACATGAAATAAAACAATTAGAAACGAAAAAAGACCAGTTGATGCGCCTGCAAGTTGAGCAAGAAAACTTAGAAAAAGTATTACGCGATGAAGCGGCCGTATACGAAGAGTATGGCAAGATGAAAGGCAAGTATGAAGAATTGAACGAACTCCGAAAGCAATCTGGCGAGCAAAAAGCCCTTCTAAGAGAACGAAAGGTTAAGCTGTCCAACCTTGAAGAAGAACTCGACGAACTGGGAAGGAAAGTCGGCCAGACTGAGCGGAAACTTCGAACTATAGAGAATGAGCTGGAAATGGCTGAACATGACCTTTCGTCCAAATCGAGACAAAAGCAAAACTATGTAGACCAGATCGAAACAACCGATCAAGAACTTGTACAAGTTATACAAGAATTAACGGATCTAAATAACATCATCCCGGACATTTATTCTGAAACCATCGCGAATGTATCTTTAGATAAATCGGCCTCGCTTCATCAGTTGAAGAGCGATCGGGAAAGAGGCCGGGTGATACTGCACCAGGCGAGGACGGAACATGGCATAGATCCGGCCGCACCTGAAAATTACGAGACCGTTAAACAGGAATATGAACGCCTGGACAATGAATATAAACGGACAAACATTCTGCTGGAACAGGACATCGAACGCACGGAACAGCTAAAGGATCAATTGGAAACAACCATCAACATGCGTGTGCTTGAGCTGCAGCAGCGGTTTAAGTCGTATATGAGCCATTTTCAATTTGAAGGGGATATTAGCTGGGAATCGTATGAGGACCGGCGTGCGCGCACCCATTTTAAACTGTATATTAAAGCTCGCAAAGAAGGCCACCGCGGTTCGATGGAGGATGTCAGCATTAAAGCGCGCGGCGGAAAAGTTGGAAAAGGGGTGTCCGGCAGGGAAGAGTCACTCAGCTCGCTCCTTTTTGCGCTGGCACTTCTGCAGAATCTTCAAACCGCACCGGGATTCATTGTTCTTGACGAATTTGACAGCGCGCTGGACGAAAATCGCAAAGTAAAAGTGTTTGATTTGTATGTGCAGGAACTAAAACGTAAACTAATCATTTTAACGCCGAAGTCGCACGAAGAAACGTATTTAAACCGTTTTACGAAAGCTTTTGTTGTCCAACACGACCCAACCGTTCCGAGAAGTAAAGTTGTGGGGATCGTGAAAGTGGATTAAGGTTCAACATGGGGAATTAATTGAAAATGACACTTCTTTGCGCATTCCGAACTTAACATCTACAAGTTGCGTGGTAACGATATGGGAATGAATTAGATAGATAGCATATGAATAGAAAGGAACTATCTACCGATGAAACATCTAATTGAATCTATTGAATATAACAATGGAAAATTTCCTCGAAATGAACTACAACAAATTATCGAGAGAAAAGATGAAGCTATTCCTTATCTTATTCAGATTGTGGAAGAGGTGAGAGCTAATCCTGCAACGTTCATTGAAGATCAGAACCTTATCAATCATATATATGCCGTTTATTTGTTAGCACAATTCCGAGTAAAAGAGCTATATCCCTTATTGATAGATATTTTAAGCCTGCCTGATGAAATTCCAGATGAAATTTTTGGCGATACGATTACTGAAGGTATGGCCAGGATCCTGGCATCCGTCTGTGAAGGCGAAATATTACCTATCCAGCGTCTTATTGAAAACACACAAGTGGACGAATATGTTCGTGGACAAGGATTGCTTTGTTTGGTAATACTGGCTTTGAATGAGCAATTGGAACGCGGCGAGGTTATGAGTTATTTTCAGCAGCTACGAATGGCAGCTAAACCATGAACCAATAAACCGTGGTGATTTGTGTTTTGCATAGCGCTGTTGTGTCTAGAATACATAAACACGGCAATGATGGGAAATTCCGGCCCAGTATGCCAAGACATGTATATTGCTATTGTTATATACAATCCGTTTATGGGGGATTAGAACTTGTTTCCTTTGTGATATAATGGAAACAGTGACCGAAAGGCGGTGTTATGTATGAGTGTGGACCGCGAACAATTGAAACGCATGATTGACGAAATTCCTGAGCAAGATGCCGCAGAAGTTCTTGATTTTATCGGGTTTTTAAACATGAAGCGAGAACGTGCAGCTATCCAACAATTGAATGTAGAAGAACTTTCTCAAGATGAGGGACTTATTCGACAAGTCCAACAAAGCCGCGCAGATCGAGAAGCTGGACGTGTTTATGGGCAAGAAGCGGGCCTCGAGTATCTTCGCATGAAGATGAGGGAATTTGAGCGTGGACAAAGTTTATAAAGTATTCTGGTCGCAAACAGCCTTAGATGAGTTAGCTGGCATTCTCGCATATCCACCTGAAGTGAAGGAAAAAATTTATCTGGATGCCCAGGCTCGATTGTCCTTTATGCCTACTCTTTCCGCCAAACAAATACCTTCCGGCATATTGAAAGGTTATTGGGCAAAGCTCGGGCTTTATCAAGTCATCCTTGTATTTGAGGTTAATGAAGAAAAATCGGGTGTTTGGATCGTTGCAATTAAACATAAACGGGAGAATGTTTATTGGAAAGAGAAGTAATACTCTACGACAGCATAAGGCTCCCTGTTAATTATGGGAGCCTTATTTTTCTGAAGGCGTAGTACGGAATTTGTTTATGTTGATTCGAATGTCGTCGCAGGTCAGTTTAATTTCTCTACGCCGATCATGATTCCTGTGTCACTCGGATTTTTCAGCTGAATGTTCGTAATAAACCATCCTTCCCCCCGCTCTGTAGACATTTTCTTAATGGTTACCATGGCTTTGCCTGTACCGATGGTTTTTCCCTGCGCAGTCAAATCGTAATCAAATGTATATTGAGTGGTTTTGCTGTCCACCACTTTCGTTTGAAGAGCATGCACCGCGCCCATATGCGGGCTGGAGCCACCCGTAACCCAGTAATGTTCGTTAAACTGAGTTAATGTTTTTGCCCGCAAGTCAGGGGAGAACACGGCATATTGAAGCGAACCGTTGCGCTCTTGCACCCCTTTTACCCATGTGTTGAGCGCATCCTGGGGCTTGCTGGCCCTAAATGCGTCTTCAAACCGCAGCACCTGGTGTTGTAAATTAGCCGCCTCCGGCAGGGTAACCCTTACCTCGTGTTTGCTGGCATTATACACGGCCTTTCCTTTAAATTCCGCTGCAATCCGATCAATTGGCGCGTATACTTTGCCGTTCTCAACTTTTAATTCCAGCTGACTGGCAACAAAGGGCACCCCATTAATAAATAAGTTTAGCGCAGGCGCCGCCAGTACAGAACCTCCGATAATAACAGAACCCAAAATAGAACCAAGGGCAATTTTCCATTTCGTATTCATTTGACTCCCTCTTTCCTTTCCGAATTTAGCTTTACTATAAGTGGTTTTAAATCAGCAGAAGTTACGAAGAAGTTACATAACTTTTTATTCCATTTTCTTCCTAACTGCATTACAATAAGCCTATCTCCGTTTAAATTAAATCGCCATCCTTATCTTGTAATCCTTCTGTAACCGTTTAAGACGCTGCATTCGCTATGATATAGAGAGAATAAAGAGGGGAAAAAATCATGAGTCCAGTCCTAACGCGAATTGCGGCGATGGCCGCCTGCCTGATACTATCCGGATGCAGCCTTTTTCCATCACCTGAAACATTAGTAACCGCTCCCCAGGCAAATGTTCAAGCGTCTGGCAATCGTGATAGGCAGCAGATTGCCCAGCCGTTTATTCCGCCAGGTTATCGCCTCATTGCCGGGCAGCATCAGGATAACCTGCCAGCTGTCAGCCAGTTTGACGTAGACGGGGATGGTGTACCGGAACTCCTTTGTACGATTGCCTCCAAAACCAATGGCTATAACGGCGGTTTTTTTGCGTTAAAGAAGATCGGGGCTCAATGGAAAAAAATGTTTGAGCTTACCGGGGAAGCAGCCAGCGTTTATTCGTTTACACAGGCTGATCTGATAGGTGATGGCAAGAAAGAATTACTCGTGAGTTATTTTGTCGGTGGATCCGCCGGTGAATCTGTTGTCGCTTATTCCTGGCAAAATCCAACGCTTAGACCTCTTGCCAGTGTGATGGCTAACCGGCTGGAACTTGAGGATATGCCTGATAAAGTGGGCAAACGAGACGGAAAAAGCGAACTGGGCATCTGGATAAAAGACACAGGCACTTTCTACATCGTGGACGTACTGCGCTATGAGAATGGGCGGTTTGTGCCTGCAGAAGACGTATATCCGTACTACTTTAAAAAAGTTGCCTCCTATTATGAAAGCTTATCCAGCGGGAATGGGCAAGAAAGCAAGAGCGTGAAAAGTCCGCTGCTTTATTATTATCTTGCGGACGCATATGTAAAAGCTGACGAATACCAGAAGGCACTTGCTGTGTGTGATCGGGCAAGGCGTGAGTTCCCCGCTAAAGAAGTGAGTCCCGCTCAGCAATCCTACATTGAGAACCTTACGATTGTACGCGGAATTGCCCTCATCGGCACAGGCTCATTTAAAGAAGCGGAAAAGATACTTCAGCCTCTCGCAGATAAGCGCACCACACCGGGAGCCGGCCAGCCGGCAGCGTTTCCCACTATATTGGAAGCCGCTTACTATATGGGTAAGGCAGCCCAAGGACAGCATGAGGATGCAAAGGCACGCGCTTGTTATAATCAGGTTCTGCTTATGGCTAAGAAAACCATAGATCCATACGATAAAGCGCAGCAGGAGCGCTGGGTGGAAAAAAGCAGGCAGGCCTTACAGAAGCTCTCTCCTTTAAAGTGAAAGAAAGGGGTGTTGAGTGGTGGAATCCTATATTCTGGTGGTTGAAGATGAAGAGCCAATCCGGCGGTTTATCTGTATTAATTTAACACGCGCCGGTTTTTCCGTGCTGGAAGCCGATACAGCAGAAAAAGGGCTTCAGCTGCTGTCACATACACCGGATGTAGCAGCCATCATCCTGGATGTGATGCTGCCTGGAATGGACGGTTTCTCATTCTGCCAGGCGATCCGCGAAGCCGGATACAATCCGGCGATTATCATGCTGACGGCGCGCGGCCAGGATGCTGATAAAATCTCCGGGCTAGAGTATGGCGCTGATGATTATATCACCAAGCCGTTTAATCCACTCGAGTTGATTGCCCGCCTGCGTGCGGTGCTGCGAAGGTTAAACCCCAACGTTCAGCCGGCAGCCGAACCCATCATTGCCCAGGGGCCGTTTGTTTTTCAGCCGGCAGCCCGGACTATCCATAAAAGTGGCGCGCTCCTGCGCTTATCGCAGAAAGAGCATGCGCTCCTTACATGGTTTCTGCGCCATCCCGGCCACGTATTTTCCCGGGATGAATTATTGGATGCTGTATGGGGATGTGACTATTTCGGCGATTACAAAACAGTGGATGTCCATATGCGCCGTCTGCGGGAAAAGATTGAAGAAGCACCATCCACTCCGCGTTACTTATTGACCGTATGGGGACTTGGCTATCAGTTTGTGCCAGGAGAGAGAACATGAAGACGATTCGCAGGCGTATTCTCACCAGTTACGGTGTACTCATTGCCAGTACGGTAGTCACCATTGAAATCCTTCTTTGTCTTGGCGTTCGCCATTACTATTATACGCAGTTGGAAGCTATGCTGAAGCAGCAGGCGAATGTGGCCGCGAGCGTTTTTGCGAACTATTTATATGAAGGTTCTCTGCACCAGCGATCGACTGAACTCATTTATAACATCCCGTTTGTGTTATCCCAAATTCAGGTGCTCGACAACCACGGAAAAGTCGTGGAAGACTCGGCCGGACTTACACTGGGCGGCAGCGAGCATTCGCCTGATATAGCACAAGCTCTCGCTAGCCGGCCGGGAGTCTATATGGGTGCTGCGGAATATACGAAAGATCGGATTATGGCGGTATCCCGGCCCATTCTGGCTGGCACAAGTGTACGGGGCGCTGTTCGGGTTATTTCTTCGCTTACGCCCACCGAACAAACCCTGTCTCGTATTTATCTCCTCTTCGGCAGTGTCGGTGCGGGGCTTTTGACCGCCGTACTGGCAGCCAGCATGCTGTTGTCCCGTACGATTACGGCCCCGCTTGCCGACGTGACGGCAGTAGCGGAAACGATGGCGCGCGGCCAGCTCTCTGTGCGTGCACAAAAACGATATGAGGACGAGGTGGGACGGCTGGCCGATACATTAAATCATATGGCCGAGGAAATAAGCCGCCATGATAAGCTGAAAAATGAGTTTATTTCATCGATTTCACATGAACTCCGCACACCTCTTACATCAATTAAAGGCTGGACGGTAACCCTTCGGACAGGTCCGCTGGATAAACAAAATGAAATTCGGGAAGGTCTGGATATTATTGAAACAGAAACCGACCGATTAACCGGGCTTGTCGAGGAGTTGCTCGATTTTTCTCGCCTGTCGGCACACCGTGTAAACCTGTCACTGGTTCCTTTTGTATTACACGGGCTGCTGTCGGATGTTGCCCGGCAGATGACACCGCGGGCAGGCCGGCTTGGCATTTCGCTTACGCTTGAAATCGATGAATCAAAGGAAAACATTGAACTGGTAGCTGACCGGGACCGCTTGAAACAGGTTCTCATTAATTTAGTTGATAACGCGCTGAAATGGACAGAACGCGGGGGCACCATTGCCCTAGGCGCGCGCCGGATAGACGAAACGGTCTGCATTAGCGTGCAAGATACAGGCTGCGGGATTGCGCCGGAAGAAGTCCTCCTAGTAACGGAAAAGTTTTATAAAGGATCCGACACTGGCGTTAAGGGTGGAAGCGGGCTGGGCCTTGCAATCTGTGAAGAACTGGTAAGGCTGCATGGCGGCCGGCTGGAGATCGAAAGCGCCCTGCAGGCAGGTACAACCGTTACCATTTATTTGCCGCTGACCAAGGAAGGTGAGTAAAAAATAGACATGTCCATCCTTTGACGTAAAAAAACTCGCATAAAATGCGAGTGAGTTCAACCCAGCATATCTCTTCATAGGCAAAAAATAATTTATGGTCTTGACAGCATTCAATGAACATATTATAATTATCTCGAATTCAAGATATATTAAATAAAGATATTGCGCTGTTGCTAAAGTGACCAATTTTAAACTTTAACTTTATTGTTCCTCAATAACCCGGGTATTGAGGAAACGACGGCGTAAATTTTTTGGCAGATATATCTCGGATTCAGGATATATGAATTAAATATAATATTTGGAGAGTGTAAAAATGATGAATCTTGGACTTTTAATTATTCGTCTGGTTATAGGATTGAGTTTTATGGGGCACGGCACGCAAAAACTATTTGGATGGTTTGGTGGATACGGATTGAAAGGAACCGGTGGTTGGCTGGAATCGATTGGCGTAAAACCGGGAGTGTTCATGGCATTTCTTGCCGGTGCAGGTGAACTGCTAGGGGGCCTACTATTTGCGACAGGTTTCCTGACACCCGTTGGAGCTGCTCTTATTATAATCACCATGCTAGTTGCTATCTTTACTGTTCATGGGAAAAATGGGTACTGGGCAACAGCAAACGGATATGAATACAATCTGATGCTGATTGCCGTTGCACTGGGTGTCGCATTAATTGGTCCTGGAGCCTATGCTTTACTTCCGTAAATTTCAACTTTCTAATAACAATGTGTTTATTGCGAAAATTCGCCAAACCAAATTGTCATAGATGCTCAGATGTGGGATGTCATCATTACAACTGGCACGGTGTATAGCCATAGTCTTTCGCCGAATCGCACACTGGCTGGTTTAGCCATTAGGGGCGACGGCTCCTATTTGGTAGATACAAGCCAATCGAACAGTTTTGAACACAAAGATTTCATCATCGTTCAGTCAGGACAGGGCGCAGAGGTGGCCATTCAAGCGAAAAATCAAGAACTTAGAATTTTTTTGATTGAAATACCGACAGAAGTTGACTATCCATTATATAGGAAACCGAGGTAATCATTGTCGTTCTTACCTGAAGATAAAATCAGGACCAAATTTAAATTCATCACCAAGCAGCCTTCTCTAATTGTGGAACGGCTGCTTTTTGTTTTCCGTAAAAAAGCAGAATTTAAAAAATAATTTTATAGTTTACATCCTCATACACATAAACTATACTACCAACAAACCAATCATCCGATGTTTGGAGGAATGCATTTGTATTTAAATAAAACGAATCGATTGTCGCTGGTAGAACAAGTTGCCTCACAAATTGAATCTCTTATTGAGACTGGCCAATGGCCTGTGGGCATGCGCATCCCAGCTGAACCGGAATTAGTTGCTTCACTTGGGGTAAGCCGGAATACGTTAAGAGAGGCAATAAGAGCGCTGGCTCACGCGGGTCTATTGACTGCTAAACAAGGGGATGGAACTTATGTGTGTTCAGCAAGTCCCCTGGGAGCTGCGCTGAAGCGGCGTATCAAACAGTCAAATATATTAGAGACTCTGGATGTTCGCCATGCCCTTGAACGGGAAGCTGCGTATCTCGCTGCAATACGTCGCACATCTGAAGATATCAAAAGGATACGTTCCCATCTATCAGCCTGTGATGAGGCCCTGGAAGCTAATGATAAGAGGGCATACATGGAATATGACATCAAATTGCATCAATCGATCATCGAAGCCACTCACAATAGCGTTCTTATGGACCTCTACGAACATATGACAGATGCTTTAACTTTGTCTGTACATGGTTTGATCGAAATTATTTCGGATTTTCACCTTCACCAGCGCATCCATCAAAACCTGGTGGAGGCGATCATTGAAAGCGATCCAAATGAAGCAGCTGTCGCTGTATACCAATACATTGAAAAATTTCGGGAAGAACTGCAACTGAATATGGAGGAAAAAGAGTGATTACAGAAGGAAAAACAGAGTCTACTACACAATTGTCTATGAAAGGAAGAGGGTGGCTGCTTGTACTGGGTATCCTATTCATTGCGGCAAATCTGCGATCGCCACTCACATCAGTCGGGCCGCTAGTAGGATCTATTCATGATAGTCTAGGCATCTCAAACACAATGGCAGGCAGCTTAACGACGATACCCTTGCTTGCTTTTGCAGTATTTTCAACGTTTGCACCCAGAATCGCCGAACGTTTTGGGATGGCACCCGTATTGCTTGTATCTTTAGCTTTACTGGCAGTTGGCATTATTTTGCGGTCTCTATCTGGAGTAGGCACACTTGTGACGGGTACAGTCTTGCTCGGTCTATCCATCGCCGTATGTAATGTATTGCTGCCCGGCTTGATTAAAGAAGAGTTTCCTAAAAAGGTTGGAATTATGACAGGATCATATTCTGTTTCGATGAATTTATGTGGGGCAATCGCTTCGGGAATAAGCGTTCCTATTGCTCATACAATGGGTATGGGATGGTCTGGAGCACTTGGGTGCTGGGGTATTCTGACCGTTGTTTCTCTCTTGTTATGGCTGCCACAGATGCGTTTTCACCGTAAATCAGTTGCATCACGGGAAGTCGAGAAAGAGGCGAAAACCGTTCATTTATGGCGTTCAAATCTAGCCTGGAAAATAACGTTATTTATGGGGTTGCAATCTTTGCTATTCTATACTATTGTTTCGTGGTTTCCTGAAATTCTTCGTCAGCGGGGATTTAGTGCTGACGCCGCAGGATGGATGGTGTCATTGATGCAGTTTGCTGTGCTTCCGGTGACTTTTATTGTACCGATAATAGCTGCACGCATGGCAAGTCAACGAACGCTGGCTGCTATTAGCGCAGGCCTATTTTTACTCGGAATATTTGGCATAGCCTCTGGAAATTCTACTTGGACACCTTTGTGGTTTATCATGATTGGTGTTGGAGTCGGATCAAGTTTTAGTTTAGCTATGATGTTTTTTGCCCTTCGCACCCAAAACACACACGAGGCGGCAGCGTTATCGGGCATGGCTCAATCCATCGGATATCTTTTGGCTGCGATAGGACCAACCCTTTTTGGTTTGTTACATGATGTAACGCACAATTGGAATGTTCCTCTTGTTATGCTGGAAATCGCGTCCATTCTTCTATTGCTGTTTGGTCTTGGCGCAGGAAGAAATCGTTATATCCATTCCAACGACAGTGAAAAAAATTCGTTCACTAACTAGCTTCATCGAGAACTTTCTTAATCGAACAGTCAGCCGTCCTTTATCAAAGGACGGCTGTTTGCATTCTTTACGTATCTGGCATTATCGGCGCAGTAAATTTAACCTGACAAAATTAGGTTTGAATAAATGGGCAAACGCAGACAGCAAACAGTTGCATATGCTCATTTCATCCGTCTTTCCACAAAGAAATAATAACTGGAGTCAGCAAGCATCAAGATACCGACAAAGATGATCTGCCATAGTGGTACACCGTATATACCTTTCTCCTGCCTTTCATACCATTGTATATAAATCATATCTATGTCATTTCTATTCAGTTCATACATAAAAGGGATTGACATGCATGAACAATTAACCCCCCTGCCAACGTTATAGTAATAAAAGTGGATAGGACTCATACAATATTCTTAAAACAGAAACAGTTTCCACATCCCGGAAACATCATTTGGTTCTTTGCAGGTGTTGAAGGGAATTAATCTAGCTGTGATACAAGGGGGATAAAAGAATGAACAAAAAATGGTGGGATTTGTTAGTAACTACGATGCTGGCGGGATCTGTTCTTTTAGCAGCATGTGGCTCACAGGATTCAGCGGGAAAAACAGAGTCCAATGGGAGTCAGCAGGATTTTCATTATGCGATGAGCGGGCTGTACAAACCCTTTAACTTCAAGGAGAATGGACAGCTTGCCGGGTTTGATGTAGAGATTGGCCAGGCCCTAGCGGATAAGATGGGAATGAAGGCGGCGCCGGTAACAAATCCCTGGGAGACGATCGTTCAGGGATTGCTGGCTAAGAAGTATGACGCCATTCTGGGAAGTATGACGATTACACCTGAGCGCTTAAAAGTTGTAAACTTTACAAACCCCTATTACCGCTCTGGCTCTGAAATTTTTGTGGCCGACAGCAATAACGATATAAAAACCCCTTCGAATTTAAAAGGCAAGAAAATCGGCGTAGTAAAAGCAAGTCCTTACAAAGATTTAGCCCTGACATTCACAGATAAAGCGAACGTAATGGAGTATGATAGTGACCTGACGGCACTCATGGATCTTCCTACAGGTCGACTTGATGCCGTTATCACCGATCAGATGGTTGGCCTCCGTATGATAAAAGAAGGAAAGGCTAAAATCAAAGATGTAGGCGAACCGCTTACGCATGATAACCAGGCAATAGCAATAAGGAAAGAGGACAAACAACTCCAGGATAAGTTAAATAAAGCACTGGACGAAATCATTAAGGATGGTACTTACGATAAGATAAGTAACAAGTGGTTCGGCCGCAATATTCTGGGCGAAAAGAAATAACGAGGCGAATGTTCAATTAGCGGCGATCTATTTTGTCCACATGATGAGAGGTGATCGACATGGTTGATATTTTCTTATCAACTTATAGTGTTTTTCTAGGGGCTGTCCTTCTTACACTCAAGCTAACCATAACGTCACTTCTTTTAGGGAGTGGAATCGGACTTGTTTTTGCATTTTTCCGACTTTCCCATAGCCGTCCGCTGAACTATATTGCGAATTTGTATATCACTATTGTACGAGGAACACCGCTCATCGTGCAAATTGCTATTCTGTACTTTGGCATTTCTAGTGTCATTACCCTTTCGCAATTCTGGGCCGGTGCATTAGCGTTAGCTGTTCATAGCGGGGCATACATCGCAGAGATTTTTCGCGGGGCGATTCAGTCGATTGACCGTGGCCAGATGGAAGCAGCACGGTCTCTGGGCATGCCTTATCCGTTAGCGATGAGAAGAATTGTTCTGCCACAGGCGTTCAAAGTAGCCATCCCCCCGCTAGGCAACCAGTTTATTATTGGCTTAAAAGATTCCTCTCTGGTGGCCTATGTAGGCATGCAAGATTTATGGGGCTCAGCACTAAGTGAAGCGGCTTCGAATTTTCAACAAATGAATACGTATATTGTGGTGGGTTTATACTACCTCGCTTTGGTATTGATTTTTACATTTGCTGTCAACAAGCTTGAAATGCGTTTTGATGTAAACGCGCTTAAAAGAAAGAGAACGAAAGCAAAGAGGCCAAGCAAAGTATCATGAACCAATCCATCGACCGAGCCATGTTAATTATTGATCTTCTTACATCAGAAGGCTCCAAAAGCGAATGGCCTATATCTGAATTGGCGCGGGAAACATCCTTACCTCTTGGAACACTTCACAGGTTACTCAAATCTTTAATCCAGCACGGGCTTGTTGTTCAAGTACCGCAAACGAGGCTTTATAAGGCAGGGTTTAAATGGATGGAAATTGGCCTGCGCCAGCTGGATAAAATCGATTTTAGGCTGGTTGCTAGAATTGTGATGGAGCGCTTAGCAAGTGAAGTTGAAGAAAGCATCTACTTAAACATAGCAAGCGGCACAGACGGGATTGTCATTGAAAAAATTGATAGCCCCTTAAAAATTATACTTGCAGAAAATCTGGGCATTCGCATTCCCTTACATGTTGGGGCCCCGAATAAAACCATGCTTGCGAATATGGAGGAAGATCAAATCGCGCGAACGATAGCCCAACTCAAGCTTTCTTCTGAAGCAGAAAGAACGCTATTAAATCAGCTGTCTACTATAAAAAGAAATGGCTATGCTGTAAGCCAAAGTGAGAAGACGGAAAATACCGCGTCTGTTGCAGCACCTGTAATCGGATACAACAACAAAGCAATCGCAGCTTTAAGTATTGGTGTACCGGGGTTCCGTTTTACTGAGGAGCGTCTGCCCATGCTTATTGAAAAGGTGAAAGCTGCAGCAGCAGAGATTTCAAGGAGTATAGGAAAGGTATAGGGGGGGTTCAGCAATACGGAAATGGGAGGGCTTAACGCATGGGGGCTTCTATTACGGGCAAGTGGCAGACCAAAAAACAAAAAATCGAGCTTCTCTCCAGACTTGTTGCAATTCCAAGTATTACAGGTTCGGAGGCTGAAATTGCAATAGCAGACTTTATTCAAGAGGAGTTACGCGCTTTTTCATATTTTCAGGAGAACAGGGATCATTTAAAGCTTCACTCAACAGGGGATGGACGTAACATTCTAACCGCTCTTGTAAAGAAACATGACAATGTAAAAAACACCGTTATCCTTGTCAGCCATTTTGATGTGGTGGATATTCAGGATTACGGGAGGTGGAGCTCACTAGCTTTTGATACTGATAAATTGACAGAGGCTTTTTACATGCGCAAAGCAGATGTCCCCCTAGATGTACAGCAGGATATCGATCAGGGGAATTGGCTATTTGGCAGAGGGACAATGGATATGAAGTGCGGCATTGTATCGCACATGTCCATCATTGAGCAGGCCACTCTTGGAGCCTTTGATGGAAATGTGTTGATGCTGGCTGTTTGTGATGAGGAAGCAAACTCAGTGGGAATGAGAGAGGCCGTTCCCGTTTTGTTAGATATGGCGGAAAAACATCAGTTGGACTACAAAGTATGTTTGAATTCTGAGCCGATGTTTGCCCGCTACCCTGGAGATGCAGGTAAATACATCTATACAGGTTCCATTGGAAAAGTTCTTCCCGGGTTTCTTTGTTATGGTAAAGAGACACATGTGGGGGAGCCGCTGTCGGGGCTCAATGCAAGTTACATGGCATCTCAGATTACGAGTGAACTTGAATTAAATACCGCGTTTTGCGAAGTAGTGGATAGAGAAGTAATGCCACCGCCTACGAACCTTTTACTAAGAGATTTAAAAGAAGAATATTCGGTGCAAATTCCACATCGAGCGGTTGCCTTATTTAATTTGTTTTTGTTCGAAAAATCGATGGACGAAATTGTAGATCAGTTGCGGTGCCTTATGAAAACAGCGGCTGCTTGCATCGAACAACACTACGCTAAACAGGCGGGAAGGTTTGCCCAATTGGCGGGTTGTACGCCCGAAACCATTCATGTTAACGTACTAACCTTCGATGAATTAATGGCATATGCGGTGAAAACATATGGGCAAGAAGAAATGGCTGATATTCAGGCTGCGGCAATGGCGAACAGGGAAGAGTGCGATGATCGTGAGGCTACGATTCGTCTAGTAGATAAAATGGCCATATTATGTAAGGAACTTGCTCCCATGATTGTGATGTTCTTTGCGCCGCCGTATTACCCGCCAGTTAGTTCACGAATGGATGCATATATTCAGTCAGTGGTTGATGAAATGATTAGGTATGCGAAGAAGAAACATGACGTCGTCCTCTATAAGCAAAATTATTTTGCTGGTATATCTGATTTAAGTTATACGGGGTTATCGCAGCCCATATCTTCCTTGCATACACTGATTTCGAATATGCCGCTTTGGGGCAAAGGGTACACATTACCTTTAGAAGAATTGCGGGAGCTTAATTTGCCTGTCTTAAATATCGGGCCGGTCGGCAGGGATGCCCATAAGTGGACGGAGCGTCTGGACGTAGATTATGCGTTTGAAACACTTGTTGACATGTTAACTGCGGCTATCAATCTATTATTTCGATGAGTAAAACCATATTGCGCTTTTTCCGTACAACGGAAAAGGCGTTTTTTTTGATTGCCAGCATTGATTAGCAATATTATGAAACAGGCAATACTGTTAGAAAAAAGGCAGGTGTTATGATGTCTCTTATCAGGGCATTTCTGTGGGGAGTGTTCTTCTCCGTATCTCTGTCGATTGGGGTTTTGACAGCTATTTATTTAACGTTTAAATTTGTGACTTTTAACTTTTAGTAGACGATGTTGATAAAACGGGGCTCTTAGTACCGGATAAATTATAAAGCTGCACTTACCGATTACTGCAGCTTTATAATTTTGCACTTCAGTTAGTGACATAAAAGTTGTAGGCCTGCTTTATTCTTCCTCGAAAAGAGGAGTGGATAAATAACGTTCTCCGGTATCCGGCAGTAGGACAACGATGGTTTTCCCTTTGTTTTCAGGCCGCTTCGCAACTTGAGTAGCGGCAAATGCTGCAGCACCGGAGGAAATTCCCGTTAAGAGGCCTTCACTTCTGGCCAGCTGGCGCGTCGTATTTAGTGCTTCGTCATTTTTGACTTGAAAGATTTCGTCCACGACTGCCCGGTTAAAGTTATCGGGTACAAAACCGGCGCCGATGCCCTGAATCATGTGGGTTCCCCGTTTGCCTCCTGATAGAACAGGTGAGTCAAATGGCTCTACAGCAACTACCTGTACCGAAGGTTTTCTTTGTTTCAGCACTTCACCTACTCCGGTAATGGTTCCGCCCGTTCCGACTCCCCCAATAAAGATGTCAACTGCGCCCTCGGAGTCCCGCCATATTTCTTCAGCAGTAGTTAGACGGTGAATCTCTGGGTTCGCAGGATTTTTAAATTGCTGTGGGATAAAAGAATGGGGTATTTTGGAAGCTAATTCTTCTGCTTTCCGTATGGCACCTGCCATCCCTTCCGCAGCAGGCGTTAGCACAAGCTCTGCTCCAAGAGCTGTTAACAGCTTTCTGCGTTCTACACTAAAGGACTCTGGCAGGGTAATCACCAATTTATAGCCTAAGGCAGCAGCCGCAAAGGCGAGGCCTATTCCCGTGTTGCCGCTTGTCGGTTCAATTATAGTAGAATCCTGGTTAATGAGCCCTCTATCCTCGGCGTCTTTAATCATGGCATAGCCAATCCGGTCTTTCACACTTCCGGCGGGGTTAAAGTACTCGAGCTTGGCAACGATTTTAGCTTCAAGGCTATTTGCCTTATTATAATTGGAAAGCTCTAACAAGGGTGTATTACCAATTAATTCTGTTAGGTTTTTTGCAATCTTAGCCATGAACAATTCCCCTCCAGTGAATAAAAAAATCAACTCCCATTATTTTTATTTTACTATAAGTTTGTACTTTCGATAAAATTTTACTTCAATATCCTTGCTGATGCGTTGTATGGAGATGATGATGTTGATGACGAATCAGACTGTATTTCGCAAAAAAAAGCCCCTTCTGGTTAAGAAGGGGTAAGGGGAGAGAGATAACTGGGTAAAGAGATTATTATAATTGTTACCAAAAAGAACAATTTACATACGTACCATTTAGCGCCGTTATACTTGAAACATAAGCAACTGCAAAATTTACAGTTTCAAGCCCCTAAAATAAGCCCGATACATCTATTGAAATACATAGGACACAAAATAGACAAATTTTTTTTAATGGAGACAAGGAGAATGACAAGTATGTTCAAAAAAGGAATCGGATTCAAGTCTTTACGTACCAAACTCATCATCATGTGTTTGCTTATTCTGGCTATTCCGGGTGTTGTTATTGGTACTGTAGGGTACAACATTTCCAAAACTGAATTAAATTCACAGGGACAAAAGCAATTAAAATTGAATGTCCATTTAGCTATTGCCATGATTGATTCGATGAACAAACAAGTCAAAGCAGGAAAGATTTCATTACAGGACGCTCAAGAACTAATTCGTCAACAAATACTAGGGCCAAAGGGACCTGACAATAAGCGTTCCGTTAATAAGAATTTAACCATCGGAGATACCGGATACATTTTTGCAATCAACAGCACTGCTGTATCTGTTATGAATCCAAATAATGAAGGGAAAAATATATCAAATGCCCAATCTCCAGATGGAGTCATGTACGGAAAGGAATTGGTTAATAAGGGTCTAAATGGGGGCGGGTTTGTTACTTATAAATATAAACTGCCAAACTCCGATCAGTTAGCTACGAAAATCTCGTATATTGAACAAGACCCGAACTGGGGTTGGCTGGTTGGCCAAGGAGCATATGTAACGGATTTCAATCAGGGGGCCAATCAAGTGCTTTATATACTTCTGATAACCCTTGGAATTTCTTTAGTTTTAGGTGCACTATTGGTTTGGTTCTTTGCGAGCCGTGTTACAAAGCCCATTGTTGCCATTGCAGAACAAACCGCACGCATTTCAAATGGCGATTTAACGGTTGAGCCCATTATCGTAAAAACCAAGGATGAAGTTGGAAGATTAGCGCGTGACTTTAAAACCATGGTAGAAAATCTAAGAAATTTAATCGGGCAGGTTTCCCTGCATGTTGAAAGTGTCGCCTCAACTTCCGAACAGTTTAGTGCGAGTGCAGAACAGGTGAAACAAGCCACACAAAATATAGCAACCACGATGCAAGAGGTAGCCATTGGAACAGATAGTCAGAACCATCATGTCGAAGAATCGTCTGATATCATCAATCAAATGGTAGAAGGAATACAACATATTCATGAACATTCACAAAGTGTGTCATCTACCGCGGAAGAAGCTTCTACTATCGTTGAAACAGGGAATACATCAATCAGAAAAACAGTTCATGAAATGGGAGAGATGCGTAAAATTATAGAAAATTTAGCTGTCTCTGTACAGGGATTAGGACAACATTCAACTATGATAGGCAAGGCCATAGAGGTCATCCGATCCATAGCTGATCAAACCAATCTGCTGGCTTTAAATGCGGCAATTGAGGCAGCAAGGGCAGGCGAAAATGGTCGTGGTTTCGCCGTTGTAGCCGACGAGGTTCGAAAACTTGCAGAGCAATCTTCGGAATCAGCAAAACATATAGGAGAGTTGATCAATACCATACAAAATGAAATTTCAAACGTCATTGCGTCTTCTGAAAAAGGAACGCAAGAATTCTTGGAGGGCATCGAATCGGTGCAAGAGGCAGGTGAATCGTTCGAACATATACAAAACGCTATACAGGAGGTCACTTCACAAATCCAGGAAGTTTCTGCATCTGTGCAACAGATCAGCTCAGGTACGGATCAAGTCGTACTTGTGATGGGCCAAATTACAACAGCGTCTCAAACAACGGCAGCAGGAACACAGACCGTTTCAGCTGCTACAGAAGAGCAATTAGCGTCGATGGAAGAGATCTCGGCATCTGCAAGTTCCTTGTCAAAAATGGCCGAAGAACTTCAACTATTAACTGGACAGTTTAAACTGTAGCTCATAAAAAAAGTTGCATTTGTGTTATTGTGTACAACCTTGGTTTCACAATGGAATATAGAAATTGGTACATTGTTCCAATCAAATCCCTAAGCATTTCTTTTGATATAATACATAATGTAATTTTTTAAAAACTTTATATCGTTTAGGACATCTAGGGAGGACATGCGTGACCATTTCAGAGGCGATATCTTATTTAATCATTACATTGGATCAACTAGGTTACCCTTATAAGGAAATTATAAGGATAAGGAAAGAATATGAAAAGCAATTACAATTGTATAATAATGAAGATATTGAAATGCAAGCAGCGATTATCATTGCGAAATTAATTAAAGAAGGCTAAGGGCCCAAGCAAGCACTCATAAGTTAGCACAAAAACAGCAGCCTCTTCTAATTTTGAATTGGCTGCTGTTTTTGCATGACCTCTACAATGAGAAGATCAAGTTTTTGGCTAATCTCCACGACTTTCGGGTGCTGAAAGTTAAAATCATGTTCTTCTGCTACATGTATCATTTGCTTTTTCATCTCGCAAATCTTTGTTGCAACAGAGACGGCCATTTTACTCATTCCTTTTTTTGTTTATTACTTTATAAAGTTAATATTTACCTGCACCCGAATCAACTGCAAAATTTACACTTTACTTAAACGAGAAAAATCCGCCGCCGATCAAGGCAGCGGGCTTCAGTCCATGTTAGTTAAGACGGATTGATCGGATCATAATTGTATCTCTTAAAGATGGCTTGTCCCTGCGAAGACAGCATAAAGGCCATGATCTTCTTTCCTAAATCGGGGTGAGGGGCATTCTTAGGTACTGCAATATAGTTGGTCGACGGTGCATTATATTTTTTCGGTATATCGATAATCTGCACCTGGCCCGCAAATCGTTTCGTGACATCAGAACGGTACACGATTCCAGCATCTGCTTCTCCCAGTGCTACCTTTTGCAGTACTTGCTTCACGTCGGTTTCCATGGATACAACGTGTGAGAGGACTTGAACAGGGTACTGTGCCCCGAAGTCTTTGCTTGCGTTGTGGAAGACCTTTCGCGTGTATTTTCCAATCGGTACTGCCTCGACCCCAATAACAACTTTTAGCTGCTTCGTGGCAAGATCATGGATGGACCCTATGTGTTTTGGATTTCCCTTCTGTACGACCAATACCTCATGGCCCCGCGATACGGGTTTAAAATCTCCTACGTATCCTTCCTTTTGCAGTGCCGTGATATGAGACAAATCCGCGGATAGAAAAACATCCGCTTTAGCCCCGTTTTCCATCTGGGTGCGCAGCACCTGTGTTCCGGCGAAAGTGGATTCGATCTTAACATGCGGGTTGTCCTTCTCAATGATACCCGCCACTTCTCTAAACGGTTCGGTGGCATTCGCCGCAATAAAGGCGACAGCTTTATTTTGTGCAGGCGTGTTCCTGCCGCCGTTCGCGGACAAGCTGCTGATGCCGGCTATACATACAAGACCTGCGATAATCGCTGCAAGCCCAAAATTCCAGTTCAATTTCTTCTTTTGGTGCGAGTAGCTCACAGGCGTGGCGTTAATTTCTACTGCTTTCGTTTGCAGGCTTACATCCGGTAAGTATCGTGCATGTGCCTCTGAGACACTCGCATACACTTCTTCCCCAATTTGATATTTCTGCTTTTCAAATTCTTCAAGCGAGATGTCGGCCTGAAAGGGATGCGGTCCCTCGATAAAGAGTCGGACAAATCCTCCCCACCGTGCTGTATCCCGAACAATCCCACTCCATTCATACACTGCGGATGTTTTCACCCGGGAAATAATCGTCTGCCATGGATCAAATGCGGCAACGCCTGATTGATAGGGGAGCATATTGGTCCCTGTGAACTCGGCTACAAAAGGGCTCGCCGGATACTTGGCGATTTCTTCAGCAGTGCCTGATTGAATGAATTCCCCTCTGTCCATAACCGCAATTTGATCGCCCAAAACACGTGCATCTTCGTAATCATGGGTGACGACAATGGCGGGAATGGATAATGCGTGCAGCAGCTCTTTCAGTTCGGTGCGTACATGGGACCGGGTAGATACATCCAACGCCGATAACGGTTCGTCAAGCAGCAGCAGTTTTGGATTCGTCACAAGCGCACGGGCTAATGCGACGCGCTGTTTCTCACCGCCAGACAGCATCGCGGACTTCGCGCTGGCTAGAGCCTGCAGGCGCATCAGATTCATTGCGTCACGCACACGCTGGCCTTGCTCATTCTCCGGCAAATCCCGGATGCCATACGCGATATTTTCTTTAACGGTCAGGTGTGGGAATAGGGCATAATTTTGAAACACGTATCCGATGTTCCTGTTTTCAGGAAACAGATCGATATTTTTATCGCTATCGTAAAAAACAGACTCGCCTAACTCGATGCGGCCTTCATCGGGCTGCACCAGACCCGCCAGCATCTGCAGGGTGGTGCTTTTACCACAGCCTGAATGCCCGATAAGCACAAGGGTTTTCGCCTGCATGGAATAATCGATGTCCACTGTGAAATCGCGTAATTTTTTTTTCAATTTAAAAGTTAACAAGAGCGTTCCTCCTCGTTTCTAGCTGCTGGAAAGCATGTTTCTGGCACGCTTATCAATGGCGCCAACGAACAGCAGCAGAATAAAAGCCAGTCCTAAGAGTAACGCGGAAATGGCGATTGCCACATGCGGGTCGGATTCCATGGCTGTGTAAATGGCAAGGGGAAGCGTCTGGGTTTTGCCGGGCAGGTTGCCCGCAAACATCATCGTGGCGCCGAATTCGCCTAAGGCCCGCGCCCAGCTCAGTGCAGTCCCGGAAAGCAGCCCTGGCATCGCTAAGGGAAATACAACCCGCCAGAACGTTCTCCATGGCGTTACGCCCAGCGTGCGGGAAACAGCAAACAATTGATCATCCACCGACTCGAAAGCCTGCTTGGCGGCCGCGATATAGAAGGGAGCGGACATAAAAATTTGGGCCAGTATAACGGCCGTAGAAGTAAATGACAGATTCATGCCGCCGAATATGCCTCTTTGGCCAAAGACTAGCAACAAGCCAACACCGGCCACGGCTGGGGGAGTAACAATGGGCAGCTGGAGAGCAACTTCCAGTACATGATTTCCCCGAAAAGCTCTTTTGGCCATTAAATAGGCAAGCGGCGTGCCGAAACATAAAATCACAAGAACGGCGATAACTGTTGTCTCAAGGCTCAACGTGAGCGCTTGAATGCAGATGGGGCTGCTAAGTTGCTGGATCAAATCCCCTGGCGTTTCCTGTACGAAAATCCAGGTTAAGGGCAAAAACAAAAAAACGAGCATAAGCCCAATGCTGCTCGTGAAGAGGGTTTTTATCATTGCAGGATTCACTCCTATTAAGTAACTATGCACAACCATGATTATAACAAAGTCCAACACATGCAGGCAATTGGGTCATTTGAGCCTTTGCAACCGTCCGGGTGCGCGTACATTGCTTGATATTTAGGGCACAAAACGGAACAAATAACTACAGCGGCAAGAGGTTGTTGCTAATAACTTATAGGGAGAAGATTTTCAGGGGGAACGTTTTTTTAGGCGCCCATTCAGACGTTTTCATCGAGTCTTCTTTCCTTTTCTATTTTTGTTTCCGTTTTTCCCTTTTATTTGATTAGCTTTCACCGATCCTGCATGCAATCTGGGAGCCATGGTTACAATGAGTCCCCCATACGTTAAGTAGGAAGAAACCCGATTCGGTCGTGCCGGATCGGGTTTTCAAAAATTATTACGAGCTCTCGCCTGTACCTTGTTTTGGATACATAGAGGATCCTGGCGGGGCATACGACGGTGACACAGCGGACGGGCCATAAGGTGAATACATCGGCGCGTTCGGTCCCCCATAAGCTGGTGATACAGCGGACGGACCAAACGGTATGTTCATCGGTACGTTGGCTGTCGGTCCCATGTACGCAGGCGATACTGCTGATGGTCCATACGGTACGTTCATTGGTACGTTTTCTGTCGGTCCCATGTACGCAGGCGATACTGCTGATGGCCCATACGGCACGTTCATTGGTACGTTTTCTGTGGGTGCGCTGTATGCTGGTGATACAGCGGACGGACCAAATGGTGCCTGCATTGGATACGTGGGCTGTGCTTCACCCATTCCATATTGCCAGCATTTCTCCATGTGGAACACGTATTTTTCATAGTGATATTTGCATTTTGCTAAATGATAGTGGCATTTGTGATGATGAAACATGTTCTCCTCCTCATTTCTGTTTAATTTTGTCTCTTCCAATAGGTTAATACCTAACAGATAATTCAGGTTATGGCAGTTGTACCAGATAGGTGCTAGTCGGATGCCTATTTTCTTTTCTGGTGGATACAAAAGTCGTTGCTTTTTCCCATTAGCATTTATTGGCCTTTGGTTAGGCGAATCACATCAAGGAGGCTGATTTTCTGGTGTGTTCGCTGATGGAAGAGTTCCTTTTCCTGTACATGATCAACGAACAGTACGCCATTTAAATGATCGATTTCATGTTGAATACAGCGGGCAAGTGCACCTTTTGCCTGGAAGAAAATTTTCTCTCCTTTCCTGTTAAGACTTGTTACTTTAATGGATTTGGCTCTCTTTACTAGTCCCGCAAACTTTGGAAAAGATAAACAAGTCTCCAGGCCAGCCTGCTGCCCATGCCATTCGATAATTTCAGGATTTATCAGTTCAATTAATCCCTGTCCAACATCGACTACAATGATTCTTTGAAGAACACCGATCTGAGGGGCGGCTAATCCCACGCCATTGCGGGCCGCGTACAGGGTATCGGCCATGTCATCAAGGAGTTGTAAAATTTTCGATGTTATTCGGGGAACCGGGCTGGCTACTGTTCTGAGTATCGGATCGCCAAACTGTATGATTGGTCTCTTTGCCATGTTCTTTTCCCCCGCTATCTAAGCTTAGTGATACTGGCATCTTATTCGGATTACGCTCTATATGTTTTTTTATGTAAATTTACCTGTCTCGTTTAATAGAAAAAGCCGCCATGATTGGCGGCCTCTTGCATTGGTTTTCAATGCAGAGAAATTATTGGCCCTTAACAACCGTCGCACGCACAAGCGATGATAACTAAGAGAATAAACAGAACCAGAATAACCGCGAAAGCTTCTTCTCCACCAAAAAAGCTCATGTTATGACCTCCCGTGTATCACGTAATTGATTACACTTCATATTACGTAGGTAGGCATAGACAAGTGCTGGGCTGTTGCCTAAATTAGATAAATGCTTCCTCCATGGACAATCCAAAAAAGCCGCCTGATTCCTTCCAGGCAGCTGATTTCGTTTGCGTTGGCTTTTATGGTTAAACGTCAAATTTTTGCCAGATGCATGGTATTGTCTACGGCAACTTCTGTGTCTTTACCGGTGGTACATCTGATGCCACTGCTGCCAGGTACCATGGGGATGGTGCTGGTGCCACTGCTGCCAGGGTACATAAGGATTTTGCTGATGCCACTGCTGCCAGGTGCCATGAGGATAATGCTGGTGCCACTGCTGCCAGGGGACATAAGGATACATATGGTGCCATTGCTGCCAGGTGCCATAGGGATGGTGGTGGTGCCACTGTTCCCAGGGGACATAAGAATAGTATGGTTGACGTTCTTGCATACAATCACCTTCATTTATGGATTCGTTCTCCATAGTCTATGCGCAGGCGTACACAAAGAGCTTATTTATTCCAAATATAGGCAAAAACCAGATTGAACCCACTTAATGCGATGATTGCCAGGTCCTCCTCACCATTCATCCGCAAAGCCTATGATTAGTAAGATCACACCAATAACGGTAAGTATCAGCCCGATTCGTTGTAAATTTTCAGGGACAAAAATGTCCTCTATATGGTTTGCCATCTGTGGCCTCCTCCTCAGATTTAACATCCCTACAGGATATGTTCACAGAGGAGAATTGCCCACACAATAGACTCACTCATGAATGGTTTTCTTTCGATCGTCGGTATGAACCGATTTGTTTGAGCCCACTTGAAAAATAGCGGATGCAGCAATATCCACAATGTGGACTTTTTTTACGTTAATCCAGGGAGATTTATTTTTGACACTCATGTGGAGATCCTCATCCACAATGGGTTGGGGAATGGGCCTCTTAAACAGAGGATAGTCGGAAAACTTCGGTTCATTTCCGATAAAAGTGGCCTTCCCCTGTTGTACCTCGATCTCTTGTGAACGGGGCCTAACATGCACAGCATCTCCCACTAAGACAATGGCGCTTTCTGCAACCACTGCAATTTTAATGCTCTTGACTGCTGATATTCTATTCATCGTTCTATACTCCTTACCGAGGAGGAACTTTTGCGGGCACTTCCGGTGGCGCTTCAGATATCGAGGCACACGTAATAGTCCTCGTGTCGCCTATTAACAATACGGAAGAACTGGAAATTTCAATAATTTTGATGTTGCCCACTGAAATCTCTTTGTTGATTACCTTCATGTTCATGAAATACCATTCCCCTCTTTAGATAGTTTACTTATATAATTTTCTACTGCGGTCCGCACGTCTCTCTTTACTTTTTTTACAATAATGTCCTTCGTTGATTCCCGATTGCCGGTGACGGAATCGCTGTTCGTATCATTTAGATAGTAATGGATACGATTGTCCATCTGCTGGTTAATATCTTCAACAATAAACTCACGGGCTTCTTGATGTAATTTGTATCTGTATTTTCTCTCTAAAGCATGAATTTCTTTAGGCAATTCCCGATTTATATAGTGGCCCACCTGATTTTTGATCTGCTGAAAAAGACGCGAAGGAGGAGGCTGAATGGGGACATCCTCTGCCGTTGTGTCATGGATGGCTAATTCGTCAATGTTGCCTAAACTCTGCGGGGTGACTCCAATGTTTAACGTTCCTTCCAGTTTTTCAACTTTTAACTGGTCGAATTTATATTCCATTTTTTCCACAATTACTGGACGCTGATTTTTTAACTGATTCACTTCATGCTGCAGCTGCTGAAGTGTCTGCTCTAGTTGATAAATGGGGATTTGTTGTTGGGCAAATTCACGCTGTAGCTGCTGGATCCTTTGCTCAAGCTGGTGGGTGGGTGCTTCCTGCCGTTCCGTATCGCGGTTCTGCAGCTGCTGAATCTTCTGCTCTAATTCGTTTATTTTCTCTGCCTGCCAGTTAATATGGGCATAAATCTGTTGATAAAATGATTGCATGTCATTCTGGTGCATATAACCGGCCCCCTCTGCTTCTATCCTATGCAAATTTGTATCTAGGTGTTAGCCCATGACAAATTTCATTTATATAAGAGTTATCGCGGAGGGGGCAGCGGCACTGAAAAATTCTGCATGGCCTGCGATGTTGCGGTTTTTGCGGAAGATCCCTCCTGTTTGCCTGCCTTTTGTTCCGTTGCATTGTGTACGGTAGACGCAGGCTTTATTATGCCGGCGCTTCCGATTTGTAAAACGGAAGAGTTGGTCATTTCGTTGACGCGAACTGTGGTAATCACAATACTTTGATGAACCGTTAGACCAGGCATTGTCCTCCCCTCCTTACATAGTTACAAAGTGCCTGCAATGTTTGCATCCGCAAAATGCGGGTCGTTCACATTGGTAGCAGTGAAACGATTATCCAATTTTATTGTTTCAGACGTATTGAAGGAGCCTGCCCCGGCAAACGTTTTTGAAGTGCTTTTTGGTGACAGAACGAAAGCATCACCAAAGTTGACGATTGCGCTGTGATCGACGCTAACAATATTTACCGCTCCAACGATGGAAGGCATTCATAACCACCCTTTACAGATCCTTAACATTTGCATCCGCAAAATGGGGATCGTTGTTATTGGTGACACTGGGGCCGTTCAAGATATTGAGTATGTTCACAGTATTACTGCCGCCTGATCCATTAAAGGATTTTGAAGCGCTTTTCGGACAAAGGATTTCAGTTTCATTGAGATTAACGATTGAGCTGTGATCCATGCTTACTATGTTTATACTTCCGACAAATGAAGGCATAGACATCCATCCTTTTGTATTGGAGTTCATGATGTATTGTATGATGCATTTACCCAGAAGTTCATCTTTGCCGTACAGATTGAAAGGTTAAAGTTTATCTACATTTAAAAGGAGTAATTGTTCAAATTGTGGATAGAATAAGACTATCGACTTTTGTTGTGTATCCGACCATAAAACTAGTAATGCTAGATTCCGTTGTGTGTACTGATCGAAAACTCATAATTATCTGCATCTATGCTCCCTTTCTGGCTTTTACGCAAGGGAGTGCATGACCTCATTGGAGAATAGTAACAAGGAAAATAGCTGGGTTGTTGTAATAATGTCATAAAAAAATTGAGAAAGGAGCGTTCGTGTATCACATGGGCACACGATTGTTTTTCTCATTGTTCGTTATTACTGGTTGCTTATTTTTCTCTATCGGACAAGTTACTAAGGTTCAGGCATCTACACTTACATACGGCAGTAAAAGCCAAAATGTACGATATGTACAACTCCGCTTACAAAATCTCGGTTATTTTCATACCAACGTTACTGGTTTTTACGGTTCACAGACCCGTCAGGCGGTACTTCAGTTTCAGCGAGACAACCATATGAGGCCCGATGGCCGGGTTGGTCCGGCTACATGGACAAAACTCCAGCATGCAGGTTCCCGCAAGCAAAGCGAAATCGACCAGCTTGCCCACCTCATCTACGGGGAAGCACGCGGGGAATCTTATTGGGGGCAAGTAGCTGTTGGGGCAGTGGTGATGAACCGGCTCAAATCGCCTTACTTTCCTCATTCTATACCAGGCGTCATTTTTCAGCCGGGGGCATTTACCGCGGTCGCTGATAGGCAATATAATTTAACGCCAAATTTCAAAGCATACCGGGCGGCACTGGCTGCCTTTAACGGAGCGGATCCTACCCGGCATTCGTTGTATTATTTCAATCCGAAACTCGCGACTTCTCGGTGGATTTGGTCGCGGCCAAGAACTGTAAGAATTGGAAAGCATGTATTTGCCCACTAAAATAGTTATAGTTTAATCATGACCTGGGTTCCATCCTGCAATTTGATGTCCACAAGTATAAGGTTTTTTCGCTGCTGTAATTCTTGGATGACGGAAGCGAGCAGAGGTTTAATCAGCTTTGGATCTGGTGGGGCAATGAGAAAGGGCGACTTATCCATCTGGTGGTAGCCCCCTTTAATTGCCAGCCTCCATACAAATTTAGAAGATAGGATGGATGCACACACGCGCAGCATGCTGTAGGGTAGCGGAATGGTAAATTTGCGATTGTTATCGGTTTGAATTTTAACTTTAATCATATAAAACCTACTCAATAGTAACTGCTACAGTGTCGCCATTAGCCGAGTGGATATCAACAATTTGCCCATCTAATTCATTTTCAATCGCATCGATTAGCAAATCAATGTCTAAATCTTTTACGTATTTTTCTGCCTGGGGTACGTTCACCGCGATGCCGTGCCCCGCTTTTAACACGGCTTTCACCAGCTTAATCGGTAAGTTGACACTGACGTTGTCGTTTTCTTTTGAAACGATGCGTATTTTTAGCGTTTTATCTAAATAGCCATGAGAAGCAGCCGGGACTGATCCTGTTTCTTTTAGGACGTTGATCAGTTCAGCCGCTTTATCCGTGTTGATTTTTCCTTCTTGGACCATCGCCAGTACCTTAGAGATTTCTTCCTTCATCATACATCCCCCTATACATCTTTTAATAATTGAATGGCTTCTTCAGCCGTTATGTCACCGTTCTCCAACAGGGAAACAACTTTCTTGGCATCTCGCTGAGGTCTTTTCGGCGTACTCTTATCATCTGTAAGAGCCGAGACAATCTCATTTAATTTTCCGCGTACGGTTGGATAAGAAATACCGAGTTCTTTCTCCACTTCTTTAATGTTTCCTCTGCAGATCAGAAATGTCTCCACAAATTGCAACTGTTCTGCTGATAAAGAACCAATCTTTGATAATGTGAACGTATTTTCAATTGTTGTTTGGCAATGCGGGCACTGCAGTTTTGTCACATGCAATGAATGGCTGCATACCGGGCAGTTAGTCAAAACGGAATAGGGCATGGCAATTTCCTTTCGCTTTATTTGAGTCGATTATATAATCAAAAATTAATAAAGTAAATATCATAATTAAATTATTTTAGAAAAAATCCGTTAGTAATTAATATAATTCATTATTGTATTGAATAATTAAACACAATTGATGGTGTTAATGCCCTTTGTGCAGAAATGCGAATTAATTCATAATAAATTTTACTCACTAAGCATGTGTTTAGTGGTACAATATACCCGACTGATTAGGGCAAACTTATCGAAAGGTAAGGACGCAAAACTATAGGGGCTTATGTCTTTAGGCATGCTAGCCAGTTGCCAGGAGGAACACATGAAGGATACACAAGACAACTTAACAGGGGCATTACAGGAGTTTTTTTTCTTATTAAAAAAATACCCGGACGATGTGAGATATGTTTCTGAGTTTCGAAACTTTTTGCGAAATTTTCTACGTATAAATTCCGGCAGGGATTCGCTCCCTACCATGGAAGTTACTACGATTCTGAAAAATGATAAGCCTATTATTTTTAAAGTGATGCAGGAAAGCAAAGAAAATTGGTTGCATATTCTGACGCATGCGGTGATGGACATTCATGAAGCGAGAAGCAGGATCGCGACAATCTTTGATAAAGATGAGGTAAGATAAACTGAGACGAGAGGACTCTTCACAGTCTGGCAATAGAGCGTATTTGTTATCAAGCCACTCCCGGAGTGGCTTTTCTTTTTTTGCCCTTACGTCAATAGAGATGTTCATGATAAGATAGGTAGGTTAATTATGGTTCTACTTATTAAAGTACATGTTCCTCAACTTTAGTAAGTTAGTGGATTTCCCCGGGAAAGGCGGTTGATGCTTATGAAGAAAAGCTTGATAGTTTATATTGTTTCGTTTGCGGCATTTTTTGGACCGTTTACGCAGACGATTTATACACCGATGCTGCCGGAGATTCAGCAGCAGTTTCAGACATCTGGATTTCTGGTAAATCTGACAATTTCGATTTTTACCTTTGTACTGGCACTTATGCAGATTATCTACGGCCCGTTTACGGACAAATATGGCAGGCGCAAAGTACTTCTGCCAAGTATATTGGTGTATGTAGTGGCCTCCATTGGTGCTGCACTATCCCCATCGATCTCGCTTCTTTTAATTTTCCGTGCCCTGCAAGCTGCCGGAATCGCCGCAGGTTCGGTTGTTGCAACAACGGTTATTGGCGACCTGTTTGAAGGCAAACAGATGGGGCGTGCCATGGGAACATTTCAGATGCTTGTTGCGCTGGGTCCGGTGGTAGGTCCTGTAGTCGGTGGATTCGTAGGCGAAATAGCCGGTTTTCACGGCGTGTTCTGGGTGCTGGCCGTGACAGCCCTTCTAATGTGGGCCGTCAATGCCAGATTTTTACCCGAGACGAAGCCGGAAATCGGAAAAGGAAAACGATTCAGCGTAAGGGATTTCTCGTCCGTCTTATCTGATCGGAGAGGTTCGGCCGTCATCGTTCTGGGATTTGTGCAGTATTATACCTTCTATAATTTCCTGGTTTTTCTGCCGCAGCTTCTTACGAGCTTCTATGGTCTGTCTGCAAGTCAGAAAGGACTGGTCTTCCTGCCGATGTCGCTGTTCCTGGTCGCAGGCAGTTTCTTCGGCGGCCGGCTTCAGGGCAGGTTTAATAACCATAAGTATCTGATTGTGACGGCTACTCTAAATGTGGCCGCAACCGTGCTGTTTGACCTTGTATCTCCGGTTTCGCTGGCGATGCTGATTGCTAGCATCTCCCTGTTCGGCCTGTGTCTGGGCTTATCGCTTCCGGTGCAGACCACGCTGCTTGCTGGTTCCTTTCAAAACAATCGTGCGACCGCAATTGGCGTGTATAATTTCTTTCGGTACCTGGGCATGGCAGGAGGGCCAATGGTTGGGTCGCTCTTTTACAAACTTAACAACCGGGTGGAGTTTTTGTTTGCAGCTCTTCTATTCGGAGGTGTGGTGTTGTTCTGCCTGCGCCAGTTCTTCCTCCCAGCCAAAGAGGCGGCTATATAGATTGCGGTGTTTATACACGATGATTGGGGATGGATCATCAAAATATTGTAGGCTACTTCGGGGAATATTTCGATTAAGTATATGCGTAGCAAGATTGCGTCGAGGGACTTGCACAAACAAAAACGAGAGGGTTAACAGCAACCCTCTCACGATCCAATCATCAGCAATTCCCGTATTTCTTTTTCTGTCAGGGTGGACAATGCTTGTTCACCCGGTTGGATTACCTGGTCAATTAAATCCCTTTTTCGCTGCTGTAATTCGTACATCTTTTCTTCTATTGTGCCTTCTGTAACGAGCCGGATAACCTGCACGACATTTTTCTGACCGATGCGGTGCGCCCTGTCTGCGGCTTGCTGCTCGACCGCGGGATTCCACCATAAGTCATACAGGATGACGGTGTCTGCTCCGGTCAGATTAAGCCCGGTTCCACCAGCTTTTAAAGAAATCAGAAAGATGTTCTCTTCTCCTTCATTAAACCGCCGGCATAGCTCCACCCGTTCTAAAGAGGGCGTTTTGCCATCCAGATAGAAACAGGATAAGCCTTTTTCTTCGAGTTTCCGCCGTATGATCCCCAGCATTTCCGTAAACTGAGAAAAAATGAGCATTCGTCTTCCGCCGAGAAGACCTTCCTCGATAAGGTCCATTAGTTGGTTCAACTTTCCTGAATTGCCGCGATAGTTCTCCACAAACAACGAAGGATGGCAGCATATCTGGCGTAATCGGGTAAGCCCCGCGAGAATTTTCATCCGGCTCTTCTGAAAGCCATCCGCTTGTAAGTCTTCGATGGTTTCTTGCTGCAGCTTCGATAGGTATGCTGCATATAATGTTTTCTGTTCCTTGGATAAATCGGGTGATTGTATCGTTTCTATTTTCTCCGGCAGTTCCTTAAGAACATCGGTTTTCATTCGGCGTAAAATGAACGGGCGTACCCGTACGGCGATTTGTTCGCGGGAAAGCGTGGAAAACGCCTTTTTACTGGAGAATAGTTCAGGGAATATCGCGTCGAATATCGACCAAAGTTCATCCAGCGAATTCTCCACAGGCGTTCCAGTCAAGGCAAAACGATGCTTGGCCTGGATAGCTTTGACGGATTGTGCGGTCTGGGTCGTCCGGTTTTTGAACGCCTGTGCTTCGTCGAGAATCAGAGTGTGGAAACGTTGATTTTCATACAACTCCAGGTCTCTGCGCAGCAAAGGATACGACGTAATCAATACATCCACGTTTGCCACATCGCTTAAAAATTCGCTGCGCTCCTTCTTGTCACCAGCGACTACTAAGGTTTTCAAATCAGGCGCAAATTTTATTAATTCGTTCTTCCAGTTATAAACTAAGGAAGCTGGAGATACAATTAATACCGGCAGTCCGTCTGGTTTCTTCTCCTGGAGTTCCGATTGGATAAAGGCAATGCTCTGCAGAGTTTTGCCAAGTCCCATATCATCGGCCAGGATGCCCCCGAAGCGGTAGTAGGCAAGAGTTTTCATCCATTGGAAGCCAAATTTTTGATAATCCCGCAGCACTGGGGCTAGCTTCTCCGGAATCGCAAAATCCAGGTTGTCCGGGTTTCTCAAGTTTTCAAGCAAATGGCGGAGCGATTTTCCAAACTTAATGCTGTGGGCTTTTTCGCTTGCATCCAATAAAGAAAATCCACGAACCACCGGCAGCTGGATTCGTCTTCCTTTGATCTCTGATTTTCGGACAGACATTTTGTCCATAAGCTGCGCCATTTCCTGAAACCCGTTTTCCTCTAATGACAGAAATGAGCCGTTTGGCAAGCGGTGGTATTTCTTTTTCTCCACCACGGATAAGAGGATATTGCGAATTTCTTGTTCTTCGATGCCTTCCAGATCGAAATGGATTTCCAACCACTCCGTTTTAGAATCGACATCTACAGAGGCTTTCGGCCGACGGGATGTCTGGTGAATGGCCGATTTCAATGCCGGGGTAATATAAACCTCCCCAAGTTTTTGTAATTGAGGAACAACATGATAAAGAAAGTTATAAATGGATTCCTCTTCATCGATGTAAAGTTCACTGGTATTTATTTTGAATGCAGAGTCTTCAAACAATCTCATAATCCGGTTCTCTTGCTCGGCATCCCGGATAAGAATGCGGTCTGAACGGTTGCTATTTCCGCTGTTAGGGCGCATAGGTTCAATCATGATATCCCCGTATACGTATTCCAGCCTGGCTTGCAGCCGTTCATCCTCTTGATCCAGATAAATCTTGGCCTGTAAAGCCGGACTTACAATCCGATCTGAGATTTGCGCAGCGATGTCAACGGTGCCGAGTTTTTTTAACCCCGGGACTACCTTCTCCATAAAGGGCTGGATTTGATCCGGCGAAATCAGTGTTTGGGAGTGTGACATATATTGAAACATTTTTTTTAGTTCCGCCAGTCTTTTTGATTGGGTCTGATCGGATTTCCACAAATACCCTCCGACCACGATATACCCGTAGTTCTCCATCACGGTTATATCCTCCAACCCTTGGATAACCAATTTATATCCCTTGGATGCAGTTTTATTTAATTTAAAACCGAGAGGAATTGGCCCCTCTATTATTTTGATTTGGTCATACTTTTCGGATTTGTGTTCAAGCTTAACGTTTGAATTCGATAAATTTAGCAGCAACCTCTCCCATGCAATTGGAGGAATGAATATGGCCCGCTCATTGCCGATCATAAAGTTGCTGGGAGAGTAGCTCATATTTTGACGATAAGCTTCTTCGTTTTTATTTAATTCGATTAACTGTTGAATAATGGCCCAATCCGTGTCTTTAAAGGCGTGTTCGGTAGGATCGAAGGTAAAGTGTTTAGAGAAAACATAGGGCGTCTGGCTCTCGATTTCAGATAGAAATTCCTTAATTTTCTTGACAACGTACAAACGCTTGGCGCCGATTTTCATCTCTATCGTAAACATGTTCTTCCCCGACGGTAAGCTGTTAGCATTACAGATAAACTCTACGTCAACCAGCTGCTTGCTTTGCCCAGATGGTTCGGCTGCGGGAGAAACGGACGTATTGTCAAAGAGCGATAGAAAGGTATTCGTCAACTGTAAATCTTTACTTGAGACCGCAGTTTCCTGGGAATTTTTGTTTCCTTCATCATCTTCGTTAATCTCGAGAAGCACGGCTGCAATATGCTTACAATAGGTATCATAGGTATGGTAGGCAGGGCAGCTGCACTCCGCATGCACATTGCCAAAGCCATCAAATAAGACGTGGACGTTGTACCGTTTGCTGCCCAGGACAACGGCGTCATACCGCAGATTCTCCGGGTCGTAATTTAGCCTGGTAACCCGATGTGATCTGTAGTACGCTTCTCCTCGCTGGTAGGAAGTTGCGCCGCATAATAATTTGATAATTTTTTGGGATAATCCATAACTCATCCTTTGGTTCCATCCTCTTTATGTTTTTGCCACATTCACTTTTTGCTTCTTCGAGATACACTTGCTGATGTTTGCTTCTTCAACCAGTTCATCAGTTCAGGGTTTTCCCACCATAACATAACGTGCTCCTGGGCATAGGAAACAGCGTCAGTCTTATCGCCAAAGCCAATGAATTCGGGAACTTCTTCGGGGATTCGCTTTTTACCTAGTATATAATCGACTACGTGTGGATTTTGCTCGACGGCGTCTTGCAAAAGGGAAGTAAGCTTACGTGTGATTCCATTTTTCCCGTATTCTATCAAAATCCTGTTGTAGTTAAAAATGGCGGTCTCATCTTCCTCATACGCATCTATAAGTTTTAAAGCTGCGTCGTATTTGTTCTCTTCCATATAAATTTTTAGCAAAAGGTAGCGAATGCCCTGGTTATCATTCGGGTTTAATTCCAGCAGTTCTTTGCATTGCTGTATTGCTTCTTTTGTATTGCCCATGTATAGCAGGCAATTGGCATAACCTGCTTTGGATTGCATATAGGGGCGGGTTTCGATTAATCCCCAGAAATGGCCTTTGTTCTCCTGAAAAAAAGCCTGTCCCAGCTCCCGCTCTCCTGCGATCATGCCCTGTTTATAATAGGCAAGTAATTCTTCCGGGCTACCAGTAAACTCTGCAAGGTCGTCGATACCTTCATTCTTTCGTTCTTCTGCCTGTTTTAAAGTAAACTCCCACAGTTGATTGGCACGTTGGGAAATCGTACCGACAGACAAATTGTACTTCTGAGCAAGCATTCCCTGGGTTACATCGGTTCTGCCGGCAAGCTGGGCAATTGCATATTCAACAGCGGCAGGGTACACATCCACCTTTCGAGTTATCGGCTGGTTCTCTAATGAATAAGCATTCCATAAGAAAATACCTGTCGCAATCGCTGCAGCATCGTATTCAGCAATCATATTGTCTAAGATTCTTTTTCCAACTAATTGATAAAGGGTATTCATCCAATTTAATTCCTCTTCAATTAAAACCGCAAGCGCTGCATAATCGATCTGTTTAGGGTCTACATCAGAAAGCCACTTGTTTTCCCCGTCACTCTCGGGCGCAATTCGGGTTACATTGTTGTGCTTATCGTTTTCAAGGCAACAGCGCTTGTATTTTTTACCGCTGCCGCAGGGGCATGGATCGTTCTTTCCTACTTTTATCATTTGGATCCATCTCCTTTGTCCGTTTGGTTTCTTTGATTACTATTATAGGATTTCCAACAGCGTACAAGCAAAGTTTATTTGCGGTAATACTTGTTGAAACCTGAACAGGAGTCTTGTGTTATGGCAAGCAGGTTCTTAAAAAAGGGGTTAACAGTTGCTAAAATCAGGCACAGATTATTGCATAATTGCGAATACATATGTAGCACTTTTGCTGGCACTACATATGATGGTAACAGGTAGAAAACAATCTGCACCTCCTATAGCGGATAAGAAAGTATAAAGCGCTTTCTTATTGGCATAAGCCCAGATAAAGATGAAGGCTAACTACTCTGCGCAGAAGGCTGGTCAGAACCTGTTTTCAAACTAAACCGCTATCATCAAATGAAAGGAAGTGCTTAAAAGGTGTTCTGGGTTATGTGGGCCATCGTTAGTATTGTTGTGTGGGGCGTCATGAACTTCCTGATGACAGGCGAAGTAGCCGGTAAAGACTGGTGGGCATCGCTGCTTGCCACGCTCATTGGCGGCTGGCTCGGGGACTTGCTGCTGGGTCACTGGCTGTGGGTTTTTGCCGGATATAACATCATCGCCGGAGCTATCGGTGCCATCGTCTTCAACTGGCTGTGGAGCTTAGTGCGCCGCAACATGTACTAATAGTAAAATTATCAAACAAATAATAGCCGTGTTACCCTAAGGGGGGCACGGCATCTTTATGTTGTATGAACACGCCGCTATCTACTTTTTTCTTTCGGATTCATGTCATTTCTATCACTTTTTTAAAAAGATATATACCAATAAACTAATGTAGTATAATAATTTTGAAATTAATTTATTTTGTGATAATACAGTTGAATTTGCACAAATTCTGTTGTATATTAAAATATGTAGTCTACATTGGGCCCAATGAACTACTAAATAAGCAATCATTTTCTTTGTTTGGAGAAAAATTTCTGATAGGAGAGATGAAATATGATAGAGAAGAAAGTTTCCATTGCGGATCCCGGCCCACTAGGGTTGGCTGCTTTTGCCCTAACTACGTTTGTTTTAAGCTGTGTGAATGCTCACCTTGTTCCTCCATCTATCGCAGCTGTATTTTTAACGGCAGGGCTATTCTATGGTGGTCTGGCTCAATTGCTTGCTGGAATGTGGGAGTTTAGAAAAGGCAACACCTTTGCCGCAACAGCGTTTACATCCTATGGTGCTTTTTGGGTCTCCTTATCTTCTATGGTATATTTCGAATTGACCGGGGTTTTAAAATTTGGCACTGATGCAAACATAGCAACAGGATTGTTTTTAGTTGCGTGGACCATCTTTACCTTCTATATGTGGATTGGCACTTTCCGTTTAAATCGTATTTTAAATATAACGTTTAGCCTGCTGCTTATCACTTTCATCTTATTGGATTTAACGGAATTCAAAATTATTTCCGGTCCCATTGCCGGGTATTTTGGGATAGCAACTGCTTTTGCGGCCTGGTATGGATCGGCGGCGGGTATTTTAAATCCACTATTTAACCAAGATATTCTTCCTGTTGGCGAGTTCAAAGCCAATCGGGAGAGCTTGCAAAAAACTGCATAACTTAATTGTATTTACCAGCAGAAGTAAGTTCAAAATCAAGTAAAATACCCCATTAGGAGTTGAGCAGATTGAAGGCGGCAACACTTCTGATTTTTCAAGGTACACACAATCTAGTAAACTACGAGGAAACCTACCAAAACTTCGATTGGAAAGAAGTTGAAAAGAACTTCTCTTGGTATGAGACGGGCAAAGTTAATATGGCACATGAAGCAATCGATCGGCATGTGGGCACAGCCAATGAAAATAAGGTGGCCCTTTATTATAGTAATGCAATGCGCGATGAAGCCTATACATTTGCAGAAATGAAAACGCTATCTGATAAATTTGGTAATGTGCTGCGCAATCTAGGAATTGCTAAAGGGGATCGGGTATTTATCTTTATGCCGCGTGCACCTGAACTTTATGTAAGCCTTCTTGGTGCGGTGAAAGTCGGCGCTATCGTCGGCCCGTTGTTTGAAGCATTCATGGAGGGGGCTGTGCGCGACCGTCTGGAAGATAGCGAAGCGGTAGCCATCATTACAACTCCGGACCAGCTACCTCGGGTACCGGTTAAAGATTTGCCGGCTCTCAAACATGTGATTCTTATTGGCAGCGATGGCAACCTGGAGGAAGGCCAGGTAAGTTATGAAAAAGAGATGAACAAAGCTTCTGCTGATTTCGAAATTGAGTGGGTAGATCGTGAAGATGGACTTCTTCTTCACTATACATCAGGTTCAACGGGTAAACCAAAAGGTGTTTTTCATGTTCATAACATGATGATCCAGCACTATCAGACAGCGAAGTGGGTACTGGATTTACAAGAAGAAGATGTTTATTGGTGCACGGCCGATCCAGGCTGGGTAACAGGCACAGCCTATGGCATATTCGGTCCGTGGCTCAATGGGGCTACCAACGTGGTTCGCGGCGGCCGTTTCAGCCCGCAGGACTGGTATTCTACGATTGAGAAATATAATGTAACAGTCTGGTACAGTGCACCGACATCATTCCGGATGCTGATGAGTGCGGGTGATGAAGTGGTGAAGCAGTTCGATCTATCCACCCTCCGTCATATTCTAAGTGTAGGAGAACCGTTAAATCCGGAAGTTGTACACTGGGGAATGAAAGCATTTGACAAGCGTATCCATGATACATGGTGGATGACTGAAACAGGCGGTCAGCTTATCTGTAACTACCCGAGTATGCCGATTAAGCCAGGCTCTATGGGTAAACCATTTCCAGGCATCGTAGCAGCCATTGTGGATGACGAGGGCAACGAATTACCGCCGAACCGAATGGGCAACCTGGCTATTAAGGTCGGCTGGCCTTCTATGATGCGTAAGATTTGGAATAATTCCGCTAAATATGAGGAGTATTTTCTTCTCAAGGGCTGGTATGTATCGGGCGACTCTGCATATATGGATGAAGAAGGCTACTTCTGGTTCCAGGGACGTGTAGATGATGTGATTATGACCGCAGGCGAACGTGTCGGTCCGTTCGAAGTGGAAAGTAAGCTTCTGGAGCATCCCGCAGTTGCAGAGGCCGGTGTTATCGGTAAACCGGATGCGATTCGTGGTGAAATTATTAAAGCATTCATTGCGCTTCGCAATGGGTATGAGGCTTCAGATGAGTTGCTGGAGGAAATTCGAAAATTTGTAAAAGAAGGATTTGCTGCGCATGCAGCACCTCGTGAAATTGAAGTGCGTGACAAACTGCCGAAAACACGTTCCGGTAAAATTATGCGCCGCGTATTGAAGGCATGGGAGCTTGGATTACCAACAGGCGATTTATCCACCATGGAAGATTAGTCGCACGAAAGCCGGCAGATATAGCTGCTCAGCCTTTTGGTGAAGTGGGTTACCATGAAAAAGTTCCATTAGACATACTGTTGTTTAAATCGATCTAGAACTAAGCCTACGAATTTCTGTTATTAACGGAATACGTAGGCTTTCTTTTATCTATTTAATTTGAATCATTACCTCTTTAAAACCCTCACACATCTAGCCTTCTTAAACAATTTTTAATTAATAAAAAATTTTTAATACATCCACTTGTCAAAAATAAAATTACTGTTATATAATACATTTAGATAAATTAAATGTTATATAATACAGAATTGAAAAAGATGACGGAGAGGTGATGTAATTCATGAACAGAACAACCGATGTAGCAGGCGTAGAGGTTCTTGAAACGATTTCTGAATCTTATGCCGACATTCTTACCCCTGAGGCTTTAGCCATGATAGCCAAGTTGCAAAGAGCTTTCAATTCCAGACGAATCTCTCTCTTGGAAAGGCGAGAAGAGAGGCAGAAAGAAATTGATGCAGGGAAAATGCCGGATTTTCTGCCGGAAACAGAACATATACGAAACAGTGATTGGACGATTGGGCTTCTTCCACTTGACCTTCAAGATCGAAGGGTAGAGATTACTGGACCTGCAGGTGACCGAAAAATGGTCATTAATGCCTTAAATTCCGGCGCTAAGATGTTTATGGCGGATTTCGAAGACGCAAACTCTCCTACTTGGAGCAATACAATCGAAGGCCAAATCAATTTAAGAGATGCGATTCGAAGAACCATTCGTTTTGTTAATCCCGAAGGCAAGCAATACTCGTTGAATGAAAATATGGCAACCATCATCGTTCGCCCGCGTGGATGGCATCTGGAAGAAAAAAATGTATTAATCGATGGAGAACCTGTATCGGGGAGTCTGTTCGATTTTGGCCTTTATTTCTACCATAATGCGGAGATTCTACTGCAGAATGGATCGGGTCCTTATTTTTATCTTCCTAAGATGGAGAGCCATCTGGAAGCAAGATTGTGGAATGATGTGTTTGTTATGGCACAGAACGAGTTGGTGATTCCACAAGGAACGATTAAGGCAACCGTTCTCATTGAAACGATTCTGGCCTCCTTTGAAATGGATGAAATCCTCTACGAGTTACGTGAGCACTCAGCGGGGCTAAACTGTGGGCGTTGGGATTACATTTTCAGCTACATCAAGAAGTTTCGCAACCAACCGGATGTCATCCTGCCCGATCGAGCCTCTGTTACGATGACTGTACCTTTTATGGATGCATATACGCAATTAACAATTAAAACTTGTCATCGTCGAAATGCTCCTGCCATTGGTGGGATGGCGGCTCAAATCCCCATTAAGGGCGATCCGGCAGCCAATGAAGAGGCGTTTAACAAAGTTCGCTTAGATAAGGAGCGAGAAGCAAGAAACGGCCATGATGGAACATGGGTGGCGCATCCAGGTTTAGTTCCTGTAGCGATGGAAGTATTCGACAGCATCATGCCGAGGCCAAATCAAATTGAAAACAAACGGGAAGATGTACAGGTTACAGCGAAAGATTTACTTGCCGTCCCTAAAGGTTCCATTACAGAAGAAGGTGTTCGTACCAATATCAGCGTAGGGATTCAATACATCGAGGCTTGGCTTCGTGGTTACGGTGCGGTACCTATTTTTAACTTGATGGAAGATGCCGCTACCGCAGAGATTTCCCGAGCGCAGGTTTGGCAGTGGATACGCCATCCAAAAGGGATCCTTGAAGATGGACGGAAGGTCACGGCTCAGCTATTTGACCAAATACTCAAAGAAGAGCTGGACAAAATTGAAGAAGTTATAGGAGAAGAACGTTATCATTCCGGTAAGTACCAGTTGGCGAGTGAGTTGTTTTCTCAGCTTATACTTGACGATAAGTTTGAAAACTTCTTAACTCTCCCTGGATACAAATATATACATTAATTTAGAAAGGGTGGATGAGAAATGTTAGAACATTACGCTGTGCAATTAGAACAAAATTGGAAAGAGAGCCGTTGGGACGGAATTGAGAGACCGTATTCAGCTGAGGATGTTATCAAGCTTAGGGGATCGGTTCAAATTGAGTATACACTGGCCCGCATGGGTGCAAGACGTCTGTGGAATCTGGTAAATACTGAAGACTATGTGAATGCACTTGGCGCCTTAACAGGAAATCAAGCGGTTCAACAGGTAAAAGCCGGTTTAAAAGCCATTTACTTAAGTGGTTGGCAAGTTGCAGCTGATGCGAACCTTTCTGGACATATGTATCCTGACCAAAGTTTATATCCGGCAAACAGCGTGCCTTCCGTTGTAAAACGCATAAACCAGGCTCTCCAGCGTGCGGATCAAATCCATTATTCAGAGGGGAAGGATGACATTCATTGGTTTGCTCCAATTGTTGCAGATATGGAGGCAGGGTTCGGGGGCTCATTAAATGTATTTGAACTGACCAAAGCGATGATTGAAGCAGGTGCATCCGGGGTTCACCTTGAAGACCAACTATCCTCCGAGAAAAAATGCGGCCATTTAGGCGGGAAAGTTCTGCTGCCCACACAAACTTCCGTACGAAACTTGGTTGCTGCTCGATTAGCGGCTGACGTGATGGATGTGCCTACTGTACTCATTGCAAGAACTGATGCAAATGCAGCAAACCTCATCACCAGTGATGCCGACCCATATGATGCGCCGTTTATTACGGGTGAGCGCACGTCAGAAGGGTTTTATAGAACAAAAGCCGGCCTGGATCAGGCGATTGCGCGAGGGCTTGCTTACGCACCATATGCAGACATGATTTGGTGTGAAACTTCTGAACCAAATATGGAAGAGGCTCGGCGTTTTGCAGAAGCCATCCATGAAAAGTTCCCTGGAAAACTGCTGGCTTATAATTGCTCGCCGTCCTTTAACTGGAAGAAAAAATTGGATGATGAATCCATTGCCAAATTCCAGATTGAATTGGGGAAAATGGGATACAAATTCCAGTTCGTTACGCTTGCCGGCTTCCATGCGCTTAATCACAGCATGTTTGAATTAGCTCGTGGATATAAAGAAAAAGGAATGGCAGCATATTCCGAATTACAACAGGCAGAGTTCGCTGCTGAACAATACGGCTATACTGCCACTAGACACCAGCGCGAAGTAGGAACAGGCTATTTTGACGAAGTGTCCCAGGTTATTGCGGGTGGGACATCTTCTACGGTTGCTCTTGCAGGATCAACCGAAGCGGAACAGTTCACAGCTGAACACACCACAAAAGTATAAACTGCTTTTCCTATATACTAAGCGCTGTGAAATTAAGGTTATTAGAAGTATATAACAATAGATAGAAAATTACAAATCAAGAGGTATGGAACGCGGGAAAACGGTTTTATGGAAAAAACCAAATATAAATAATACATTATTTCTTTATCGGTTTCCTCTCAGGATAGGGCTATCAAGCTCTATCCTAAAGTTTTATATAAACACACTGGAGTGGGAGAGATGAGAAGAAAAGTAATCATTGCGGCACGCTTAGTGGTTCAAATTATTATTTTATATGTCCTGAATGTAGTAGGAGACCTGATTGTCAAGGTTCTTCACATTCCTATCCCTGGAAATCTTGTTGGTTTGTTTCTACTGTTTCTTTTATTGATGACAAGAATCATTTCACTACAATGGCTTGAAGAAGGGGCCGCGCTTCTTTTGAAGCATTTGTCTCTATTCTTTATCCCTATTGCAGTGGGCTTAATGAGTTATGGAAACCTACTCATGCATGAAGGATGGCTGTTGTTTGTTTCGATTTTGGCAAGTTTATGGATTGGAATTTACACAACGGGAAGAATCTCACAATATTTTGCCCGTGAAAAGGAGTCCAATCAAGAGTAATGTTCAAAAAGAGGTGATGATATGGATGTAGCCATTACAATTTATACGCTAATCGTGACCATTGTGGTTTATATAGGCAGCCTTTTGTTAAATAAGCGCGTTCCTTCCCCTTTTACCCACCCGGTTTTTGTGAGTACACTACTGATTATCTTTGTACTTATATCAACCCATATTCACTATAAGCAATATGAAGGGACGAAGGAAATTCTCAGCTTTTTTCTCGGACCTGCTACTGTAGGGCTTGCGATCCCTTTATATCAAAATCGAGCTCTTTTATTACGAAACATTTTACCTTCTTTTACAGGGATTATCGTCGGCTCAATCGTGAGTATAACAGCTACGATTATAATGGTGGATGGCTTTCATTTGTCGTCTGACATTATTCGTTCCATAAGTTTAAAAACGATTACCACCCCGATGGCGATCGACGTTGCTTCCATCATTCACGGGGATCCCATTCTAACGTCCGTTTTTGTGGTGTTAACCGGGATGCTGGGAGCGATGACAGGTCCTTGGTTAATGAACAAAATGGGAATCCATAACCCATTAGCTAGGGGACTTGCTCTTGGCGTGCAAGCCCATGGGATTGGAACAGCCCAGGCAGCAGCAGAAGGCAAACTGCAGGCTGCTATTGCGGGTGTAGCGATGGGGATTAATGGGGTTTTTGTTTCTATCATTATCCCCATTATGATTCCGTGGATCGCGAATTGAACCTCTCACAACTAAAGTCGCGATACTAACCTTTCGCCGTACCACCTGGCTTTGTATTCCTCCATCGAACGAAACACCGACCCACTTGCATCGGAGATGCTCTTGGCCAGACTATGGTTTTTGACCATAGGGGGAGTCGGATAAACTCTGAATTTGAACGCTTTATGATGAATCATCGTATCACCACCACGGTTTTTTTCTTCAGATTGCATCTAAAATAGGTAATTCAAAAAAATAGTACCTTGTCGATCCCTAATTTTAAGGGAAAAACAAGGTACTAATCTGTTCTTTCTATTGTCATTTACTCACCCTGTTACTCATGTTTACGACTGAAGCAACGCTCACATTCCTGAAGGTAGGACTCAGCCTGCTCTTCAAAATACTCTCCGCACTCACAGCATTGTTTTCTCGGCAGATTTTTGTAAAACTCCAAGTTTGTCATCAATTTTCATCCTCCATTTGTTTATATTCTGAATTATCTTTATTTTTATTGTATTATAACAGATGCTTTTTTGTCAACCGTTGTTATATAACTTTTCTGATTTTGTGTTTTAAGGATACTTCATCGGAAGCGTATTTTTGCTAGCAGACTTTTATTTGTACTCTTGGTGGTTTTAGCTGTTCAATAGGAAATAAAAAAGGATGCCGAAGCATCCTTTTCCAGGTTGTAGAAAAATCCCAATTTAAGCAGTGAAATGTATAACCATCTTAAAATTTCACCTGAACTATTTAAAGTCACAAAAACATTGATGCCCACTTTGTTTGTGACCATTGCCGTAGAATCTTACATTTGTAAGCTGAAATTCAAAGCAGACTCCACATGAATCGCTGTGGTGTCAAAAAGGGATAGATCGAGGTGCTGGGGCTGAAGAATCATAGCAAGCTCTGTACACCCGAGAATAACTCCTTTTATTCCACGTTCTTTGTTCCTTGAAATGATATTCATGAGACAATCACGGGAAGAATCCATAACCCGACCAAGGCACAATTCTTCGTATATTATTCGATTTACACTCGAAATGTCGTCGGTATCGGGGACAACGATATTTAGACCTAAATTTGAAAGGTGATCAGTTAAAAACGGCTGTTCCATTGTATATCGAGTACCAAGAAGAAGAACTCGTTTTGTCCCAGATTCGAGAACTGCTTTTGCTGTAGCATCGCCGATATGGATGAGCGGAATAGATATAGCCCTTTTCACATAATTCGCCACTTTGTGCATGGTATTTGCAGCTATCAGCACACATTCTGCCCCTCCTCGATCAAGCCTGCCGGCTATGTCTGCAAAAATCTCACCGGCCCGTTCCCAATCACCCGCTCTCTGTAAAGCTTCAATTTCAGCAAAGTCAACGCTCCATAATAAAATTCTCGCTGAATGAAGCCCGCCAAGACGCTCTTTAACACCTTGATTTAAGGAAGAGTAATAATGGGCTGTAGACTCCCAACTGATACCCCCGATAATACCAATGCATTTCATCTATCGTTCCCCCTTTTCTCTTAATAATAGATTAATTTTGGCTTTTTAATTCACTAAAATGAAACCTCCCTGTAAAAAGGAAAAAATGACATCGAGAAGAATTTATTCAAATAGGGTGTTTAAATCACATAAGGAGTGGTGACGAATGGCGGTACAACAAATCGGTGTAATAGGTTTAGCAGTTATGGGCAGGAATCTTGCCTTGAATATTGAAAGCCGGGGCTACTCTGTTAGTGTTTATAACCGATCATCCGAAAAAACAGAAGAATTTTTAAAAACGGAAGCGGAAGGCAAAAACTTTGTCGGCACTTATTCTATTGAAGAGTTTGTCAATTCATTGGAAAAGCCACGCAAAATTTTATTAATGGTAAAAGCAGGTGCGCCAACGGATGCAACCATTGAGTCATTGAAACCTTTTCTTGAGGAAGGGGACATTCTAATCGATGGCGGAAATACATTTTTCCAAGATACAATCAGGAGAAATAAAGAATTAGAAGCAGCCGGCATTCATTTTATTGGGACTGGTGTGTCAGGCGGAGAGGAAGGAGCGTTAAAAGGTCCTTCCATTATGCCGGGCGGCCAGAAAGAAGCGTATGAGCTTGTCGAACCGATTCTAAAGGCGATTTCTGCGAAAGTGAATGGCGATCCTTGCTGTACGTATATTGGCCCGAATGGTGCAGGCCATTACGTAAAAATGGTTCATAACGGAATCGAATATGGGGACATGCAGCTTATTTCTGAAGCCTATTTTATTATGAAGCATGTTCTTGGCTTAGATGCCAATGAACTTCATGAAGTGTTTGCAGAATGGAATAAAGGTGAATTAGATAGTTATTTAATAGAAATTACAGCCGACATCTTTACAAAGGTAGACGAGGAAACAGGTAAACCGCTTGTGGATGTGATTTTAGATACAGCAGGCCAAAAAGGTACAGGCAAGTGGACGAGTCAGAGCGCTTTAGACTTAGGCGTGCCCCTGCCCATTATTACGGAATCTGTGTTTGCCCGCTTTATCTCTGCTATGAAAGAAGAGCGTGTAAAAGCAAGCAAGCTTTTGAAAGGTCCAGAAACAAAAGGGTTTGACGGCAGCAAGGAAGAGATAATCGAAGCGGTTCGTAAAGCGTTATATATGAGTAAAATTTGTTCGTATGCGCAGGGCTTTGCCCAAATGCGTGCGGCTTCTGAAGAATATGAATGGAATTTGCGATACGGTGACATCGCAATGATTTTCCGCGGGGGTTGTATCATTCGTGCACAATTCCTACAAAAAATAAAAGATGCTTATGACCGTGACCATGGTTTGGCCAACTTATTGTTAGACCCCTACTTTAAAGAAATTGCGGAAAGCTATCAATCTGCACTGCGTGAGGTTCTTGGAATTGCTATTCAGCGGGGCATTCCGGTGCCATCGTTCTCCAGCGCTTTAGCGTACTATGACAGCTACCGCACTGAAACATTACCGGCTAACCTGCTTCAAGCGCAACGTGATTATTTTGGCGCACACACCTACCAGCGTGTCGATAAGGAAGGGATTTTCCATACAGAATGGCTTCAAAAATAAGTTTAACGAGTTGTTAGCCTAACCTTAAAGTGGTTAGGCGTTTTTATTTTATTTAAGTAATGTGAGTCGACGCAGATAGTCATATTGAACAATCGTTCCCCGTAAGCAGAACAACCTATTTTATTCGTACTTTTTTAGAATAATGACCGCATTGTGACCACCGAAACCAAACGAATTGGATAGCCCTATCTTAAGATCAGCTTTTCGTGCAACGTTCGGTACATAGTCTAAATCACATAAGGGGTCATGTCGTTCTTGATTGATTGTTGGAGGAATGATGCCTTCTTGAAGAACTTTGGCTAACGCAATCGCTTCCACTCCTCCTGATGCCCCCAACATATGACCTGTAACAGATTTATTAGCTGTTACCGGAATCTGATATGCCTGTGTTCCAAACAGTTTTTTAATAGCTATTGTTTCAGATATATCACCCACTGTTGTACTCGTTGCATGAGCACTAATGATATTGATTTGTTCCGTAGAAATGCTGGCATCCTTTAAAGCCATTTTCATAGCAAGATAGGCTCCCTTTCCTTCTGGATGTGGAGCTACCATGTGATGGGCATCTGAACTCGCTCCATACCCAATAACTTCTGCATAGATATGTGCATTTCTGCGTTTTGCGTGAGACAATGATTCGAGTATTAAAATGCCTGCTCCTTCTGACATGACGAATCCATCCCGATTTGCATCAAATGGACGACTTGCTTTAGTCGGGTCATCATTCCTCGTGGATAAAACGGTAGCATTACCAAAACTAGCTAAAGACAAGTCTGTTATGGCTGCTTCTGCCCCACCTGCAAAAATGATATCAGCCACTCCATAACGAATCACTTTTAACGCCTCGCCAATGGCGGTATTTCCAATGGCACAAGCAGAAACTGGCGACATAGTAGGACCCATTGCACCCCATTTAATACTAATTTGTGCTGAAGCAGCATTTGAAATCATTGCAGGTACCAGTGTTGGACTAACCCTGCTCGGCCCTCTCTCTCGAAGAATATCGACGTTTTGAATAAACGTCGATATTCCGCCTATTCCTGAGCCAACATATACTCCAAGACGTTCTGGGTCGATATCATGAATATTTAGATTGGCATCAGCCCATGCTTGTTCGGCAGCAACTAAAGCAAATTGACAAAATCTATCTAAACGCTTGGCATCTTTACGTCCAAGAAGTTCGTCAGCATTAAAATCTTTCACGATTCCTGCAATTTTGGTCTTATGGTTACTTACATCGAATGTATCAATGTAAGAAATACCTGACTTACCTTCAACTAGATTTCTCCAAAACTTTTCCACTTCATTTCCTAGTGGTGAGACTACTCCCATTCCAGTGATGACTACTCTTTCCAACGATGATTCCTCCTAACACAATAGGTTCTTTCTATATTTTTGCATGATGATTATCCTATTACAAGTTGTTGGTTATCCTAGTATAATTACTACTATGATATTTTTCCTATGATAGGAGAGTGGAACGTTGAATAAGCAAACCAGATACGAAGCACTATCTGCATTTTTAAAGTCAAAACGTGCGAATATTAACCCGCAATCTGTCGGATTGCCAATGGGGACTAGGAGAAGAACTCCAGGTTTGAGAAGAGAGGAAGTGGCTCAAATCGCAGGAGTCAGTACCACTTGGTACACTTGGTTAGAACAAGGACGAGACATTCAAGTTTCATCATCCGTGTTAGAATCCATTGCAGCAGCCCTACAGTTAAATAATGATGAAAGAAAGTACCTATTTGACTTAAGCTTTGAAGTGAATCCAAATGTTTCTGAGCTAGAAGTCCAACAAATAAAAATCTCCTCTTCTTTAGAGAAAATACTATCCGAACTGAAACATTGTCCTACAATCATCACAGATCGGCACTTCCAAATTGTCGGATGGAATCGTGCATCAGCCCATGTTTTTTTGAATTTTGAACAGATTTCCTGGGAGCACCGAAACTTAATTCGTCTGGTGTTTACACGAAAAGAACTGAGAACATTAGCTGTTAATTGGGAGCATTTTGTAAAAGGGTTTCTTGCTATTTTTCGTGCTTACTACGGTCAATATGTGGGTGATGAATGGTACAACCGATTCCTTGAAGAAATGACCGATCTTCACCCGGAGTTTCAATCTCTGTGGCAAGAAAGTCAAGTAAGTATTGCACCAGAGGTTCAAATTGAATTTAGACATGCTAAAGCAGGGAAAATGCTTTTTAACCTAACATCTCTGCAAGTACAAGGTGATATGGATTTACGGTGCAGTGTGTATACCCCAGTAGAGGAATCCTCTACTGAACTGAAACTAAAACGATTGATGGAAAAAAGCGACGACTAAATTACCAATTGTTAATTTTTTATCGAGTTCAATTAAAGGGATTACTATCCGATTATTTTATTCACAGATTGTAATCCCCTTTTTCCACTAAATGCCACCCATCACAATTATCTCACCATTTTGCGAAACAAACATTTTCCGGAATATGTTAATGTTTTGGGTTTATCATTCCATTCTGTTTTCTGTTCAGTGTATAAACTACAACCTTTACAAAACAAGCCATTAAAATATAAATGGGAAATGAGTATATGTATTTCCACTTGTAAATTTGATAAACGCCCATCCAATTCAGGAGTGGCTCGGCTCCAAAAGAAAAAACAGCAGCAGCAATTGCAAAACCTATAATGGATTTTATCCAACTCTCCCCATAACGTTGATATACGAGCATAAAAGATACAGGGATATAGGTGAGGTCAAATGGTAATAAAGGCGGAATGAAAGCCCAATATAAACGAATGGGGTATGCCCAAGCCGTATGATTCATTCCAACCATATCAAAGATGAACGCAATGATTCCAATAGTTAAACCGTAGTTAAGTATTTCATGGATTCGTGTCTTCTCAAGGAACTTCCACCATACAACCCAAAATAAAATTACGGTGAGTAAAAGTGTCCACCATTGCCATGTTAGAAATACGTGTTTGAGCCAATATACATGATATGCATTCAAAAAATTTCTTCGTAATTGATTTACATCTTCAAATGAAGGATTATTCGTCAAAGTGTTAACCCCCTGCTTCCATATTCATTCTCTCCCTTAATTAAATTATCAAACTCTTAAATAATCAATTTTGAACTAATAGTTGAATAACAAAAAACAAATAAAAACCCATCTTAATTACACGGACATTAAGGTTGAGCTGGCGTCTTAGGATATGGCTGGTTTCCCTTGGTAGCCTGCCAAACGATACGGTTAACAGCGTCCTCTGAATTAAGATCAGGCCTCGACCAATTCATTTGTGCTGATTGTGCGGCACCAGGAGAGCTTGCGGTGTTTGTTTCGTTAAGCGCGATATTCTCCTGCGCAGCGTCGTACGGTGCGAAGTTCGGTGTAGATGTAAATGTGTTCAGCATCGGAATAGCCGATCCATCGAATTGATTCAATGGGTGCATGCCAAGAATCATTTCCATTGTCCGATTCATAGAGTCTTGATCATAAAATGTGCTATCGACTTTGCCAGTTTGTGTATAAGGGCTGATGACCAATGCCTCCGTGCGGTGTGCATCCACATGATCAGCGCCTGCCTGAGGATCGTCCTCCACAATAAAAATCGCTGTATCCTTCCAATATTTCGAGTGGCTTACCGTATCGACCAAACTGCCTACTGCAAGATCGTTTTGCGCAACCATTGCCTGTGGAGTTGGAGTGCCAGGCGTGGTCGCTTTGGTGTGATCGTTCGGCAAATAGACCATTTCGAATTGAGGCAGGTTATCATTCTGTTCGAATTGATGAAATTCATTCTGCCATTCGTTATAACGCGTCATGTCTGAAATATCTAGATTCCATCCTGGGTAAAGGGGGTCGTAATACCCGTTTAAAGCTGGATCGTCCGGCATCCATCCCTTACCCGATGTTGGGCTTTCCCAGTAGTTAATGTACTCGCCATAGTCGCGAAAACTGATGCCATCTTTTAGCGCGGCATCCCATAGATATCCTCCTGAAGACTTAAGAGCGGGAATATCCACACTAAACTGTTTCCGGTTCGAATAATCTGCCGGCCATGTTTTTTCGGAATAATCGTTTGATATACCTGAGTCCGCCCATTGATGACCCGGGTCGCTTACTTCTCCATCACAATAAAAGTTGTCAAGAAGTGCAAATTGATTGGCTAATTTATGAAGATTGGGCGTGTTCGCTTCTCCGAATTCTGTCAGTAATGGATCGCCATTGCCTTTGCTAATGTCGCCAAAGATTTGATCGTAGGTTCGATTTTCTTTGATAACATAAATCACATGTTTAATTGGCGATTTTTGAGCCGGATTACGAGGAATAGCAAAATTCTGCTCACCTGTGGAGCTCGTATAGGTTTCAAACTGCGATGTACCTGGTACTGTGTTGTTTTGGTTTACCTGCTGTGTATACGCTTGAAGTTGTTGTGCATCGGGAACTTGTACAAATGACATCGTACCATTCATCATGTTGCCAATGTATTGGTGCGCAGCGTTCGGACCAGCACCAAGCCCCTTAGCATTCAGCACCATCAATTGATTTCCATCCTTCGTCATCGCAAGCGCAGTAGGATACCAGGCTGTCGGAATGAGTCCTTGTGCCTTAGGAGCAGCACCTGTGAGATCGACTACCGAAATATCGTTGCAGCCTGCATTCGCAACATATAACGTATGGCCATCTGGACTAACCGTCAGTGCGTTTGGCGTATTGCCTTCAAGTATTCCTGTAGGCTGAGTTAAAGAGATGGTTTGAGAAACTGTTTGTGATTGAGGATCAATGACTGACACAGTGTTATTGTCCGAATTGGCCACATATAACAACCCTGTGATTGGATTTTCGGTTATGGCATTGGGGTGTAATCCAACAGAAATTGTCTTTTTGACTGTCATGGTTTGCGGATCCAATACAGTAACGCTGCTTTCTCCCCAGTTGGGCACATATAAGGAATCGCCTTTTTTATTGAGGTAGGCGGTATATGGATCTTTTCCTACAGCAACCGTTGAAACCATCTGTCCATCACTAACATTTATTTTAGAGACAGAATTGTTCCGGTTATTAGCAACAAAAAGAAGTTTACCATCTGAGGAGACACCTAATCCTGAGGGAGTAAAGTCGGTATTTTGGGCATCTTTCATTTGGATTGGTGTTTGTTCCACCAGGTTTCCAGCAAGGAAATGGTAAACACGGATCTTATTGTTTCCACCTGCAGAAGCATAAAGAGTAGAACCGTCCGGACTGAATGACAGACCGACGAATAATCCCTCAGTAGGGGCATACGGAATCGTCTGGACGACCTGCTGTGTCTGAACATCCACAACTTGCAGGGATTGTATGCCCTGTCCATCGTTCGTAACCACAAGATATTTGCCGTCAGGGCTTAACGCACAGTTGATTGGAAAATCTCCTAAAGTTAGCTGCTTCCCTGCAGGCGTCAAAGTCCAACCGTGCGGAGTTATACCTGTTCCATCAGGTTTTGGCCCTGGATTGATCATGCCTGTTGCAAATGCTGTACCTGTACCTAAAAGCATGACTGCAATCGAAGCGCCAATCATAAGCTTTTTACGTCTTGAAATCCTTTTCATATATAAATCCTCCTTTGGTAAACTCGCTCCCACAGAAACCAAAAAAAATGTGGCACTGATGCGGGAAAATAAGCTAGCCATCTGCCTGGTTCTATCATATCTTCGCAATATTTAGTTCCCGTTGTTAAATTATTAATGATTTTTTATCGTTGGATTTTTTAATGGACTCATAGATTACAATTTGACATGCAGATAAATGGTTGCATATAATTGTTACATGGATAAGATATTTAAGGCTCTCGCCGATTCGAGCCGAAGGCGGCTCCTTGACGAGCTCTTTAAGAAAAACGGTCAAACATTAAGTGAACTGTGTGACCATCTTGAAATGACCCGTCAATCGGTAACAAAACATCTTCTTATATTGGAGCAGGCGAATCTTATTATTGTTGAATGGCATGGACGAAATAAAATTCATTATCTAAATGCCGCTCCTATCGGAGAGATTTATGACCGCTGGATAGGAAAATATGCAAGTCATCGCATCGAAGCACTGAGTGAACTCAAAAAAAGTCTTGAGGAGGAATAAAATGACAGGCACAACTTTCGTTTATGTTACCTATATTGCTACGACACCGGAAAAGCTGTGGGAAGCGCTAACTAGCGGAGACTTTACAAAAAAATATTGGTTTGGACACGAGGTGCAATCTGATTGGGCAGAAGGTTCAACTGTTAATTACGTGGACAAGAATGGGAATGTGGTAGACTATGGCACAGTATTAAAGAGTGAGCCATATCGTCTTCTTTCTTTTACTTTTAATTGGTTGGAGGATAAAACGGTACGCGAACGCACCCCAAGGGTGATCTTTGAACTACAACCAATGGAGTCGACTGTAAAGTTAACGCTCAAACATGAAGATTTGTTGCCTACAGATTACCGTGATGAAAGCGAAGGATTTTATGGTTATAATAATGGCTGGCCAGCAATCCTGAGCAATTTGAAAAGTTTGCTGGAAACCGGACGCACTCTGCCGCCAATTGCGGTATAAATCTATTTCACTACTAGGGATCATTACTTAAGAAGGCAGCCTCGGCAGCCTCTTTCTTATTTTAATTCATCTAAAATTTCACATACCCATTCTGTAATGTCTTCTCCTTTTCTTTCGATAATGAAATGAATTTATTTTTAGTAGTTTTAAAACTTTAAAACTATTGTACAAATTGTATAGCCATAAATCAACATAATTGTACTTATCTCGGGCAGTTTGGTTTGAAAATGTCAACTAAGCTTCTTTAGTGGAACCAAACAAAGCTCCCTAAGCACCATTAAGGAACAGTTGATTTTCGATAACGAGTTTTTTTTGAGACTATGTGTTGGTGATTTTGGAAAAAATAGTATTACATTATGGGAAAGGAGTGACCTGTGTGGAAGTCAGTATGAGTTCAGATGAGGTTTTGAATCAAATTAAGCAATTACAGACTGGTGGAGGAGATTTAAGTAAGAAAAAAGTTAAACAAGCACATCCAGACCTCATGAGAAGTGCACTTTTTTACTTTCCGAGTTGGGAACAAGCGATTCTAAATGCCAACGCGTTGGGTTGACGATATGCACCTAACGGATTGGGATCGAAAGTTTCTTGAAACGGATGTACAATTAGAAGTTACATATAGGCACTTACGAGAAGCATATAGGAACCAAGTCGATGAAGGAGTACACCAACCTTATTTATTATCAAAATACTGGGGATTTGATTTGAAATTGAATATTTTTAAACTGCAGCCGTTCTACCCTGGAACGGCTTTTTCTTTTGCCTTTTTTTCGTACCTACAGGACCTATCAGATGGAGCGATTATTTATGGTTCAGTTCATATTGAGTTCACAAAGCTGGTTTATTGTGGCCATAGAATCAGTAATCCAACACCAACAATTATGATTGTGAGGAGTGGTTGAAATGGGTAAATGGCTCATATTTGATAAATGGGTAATCGCGTCCATTCTTTATGTGGCGATAGTGATCGGTGGTTTTGCCGTGTATGACCAGTTTTTTGCGGATAAAACCCAGGCTGTATCTGCGGCGAAACATGAACATGCAAGCGACGATTCAGCACATAAGCAGACTAGTGAGGTAAATGCATTTGTTCAAGCTGATCCAGACAAAATAAAGATTTTCTTAAAAGATAAGATAGGAAATCCAGCTAACGATTTAGAATTAAATCACGAGAAGCTTAAGCCTGACAACAATTTTATTCAGAATATAGACGGAGAAACAGTGAAACTAAATCTGAGTTCTACCCAGGCCAACGAACCCGTAACGTTAACATTCAATTTAGATAAAACCAATCTATCTCCTTATTTGGGAGCGATGGGGCATGTAGTCATTCTTGATGAAAACGCCCAAGACTTTCTTCATGTTCATCCAGCCAATGATAAGGAACCGATTTTTGAAACGCAGTTCAAGCAGCCTGGTATATATAAAATATGGGCTGAATTCAAACAAAATGGAAAAGTAAGAGCGTTCCCGTTTGTAGTCGAAATAAAAGGGGAGAATTAAATTTGCCGAAGGTACTAGTGGTGGATGATGAAGCCCACATTCGTGAGTTAGTTTCATTGTACTTGAAAGATGAAGGGTTTGACATCGTTGAAAAATCGAATGGAGCGGATGCGTTGCACTATGCGGAGAATCATTCTTTTGATTTGGCGATTTTGGATATTATGATGCCACACATGGATGGCTGGGTTTTATGCACAAAACTCCGGGAGCTGGGGGATTTCCCCATTTTGATGATTACCGCGAAGGGGCAGGCGCAGGATAGAATTCGTGGATTTAGGCTTGGAACGGATGATTATTTGGTAAAGCCATTTGATCCGGTGGAGCTTGTTCTTCGTGTGAAGGCTCTGCTAAAGCGGTATCGCATTTCTACTTCCAATATCGTTAAACTCGGAAACATATCGTTAGACCGCTCGAGTTATCAGGTTCTATACGAGAACGGCAAAACGATGACACTTCCTATGAAAGAATTCGAATTGCTGTACAAACTGGGCAGCTATTCCGGGCAGTTGTTTACCCGGGATAATCTCATTGAGCAAATATGGGGCATTGATTATGAAGGTGACGAGCGGACGGTGGATGTTCACATTAAGCGGCTTAGAGAGCGATTTGCTGGGTTCGAGTCCGATTTCCGCATTGTCACCATCCGCGGGCTTGGTTATCGGTTGGAGGTGCAATAACATTAAGTCGCTATATACTCGTGTTGTATTCATATTTGTCGGCATTGTCATGTTGAGTCTGTTCACCGCTGTTATGGTTAGTTCTTATCTGTATCAGGATCGAATTAAAAGTTTGGTAGAAGAAGTTCTAATGACGAACGCTAATAAAATGATACAAACCTATCAATCGACACCATCTGCTGATTTGATACCGTTTATGCAAAACGTGTCCGGAATTTCCCATACCCTTCTTCAACTTTACAATAAGGATGGCAAGCCCATCCTTGCCCAAAAAGAGTGGCCCATGCAGGTTGACCCTCATGATATTAAGCAGGTGCTCGCCGGTGAAAAGGTTCGCCATTTCGATAACGTAGACCTTGCTCATTTGCACATGCCTCCACTACCTTTAGTCGGCCTTCCAATTCAGGTAGATGGGCAGCCTTACGCGTTATTTGTCACCATGAAGCAAAATCCCGTGGAGAATGAAATCATGAATTCCATTCATGTTACGTACATGATTATTCTATTTCTCGGCAGTTTGCTGATTGTCGTTGCTGCGCGTTATATCGTAAATCCCATTGTGCGTTTGACAGAAGCAACTAAGAGGATGGCGAAGGGAACATTCGATTTGGAGCTGCCTACCAAACGCAAGGATGAAATTGGTGTCTTAACGGTTAGTTTTAACGAAATGGCGAAGGAGCTATCTAAGCTGGATCGAATGCGGCAGGATTTCGTTTCGAACGTCTCACATGAAATTCAATCGCCTTTAACTTCCATTCGAGGGTTTAGTAAGGCACTACAGCAGAAGAAAATGAGCGAGGAGAGCCGTCACCATTATTTGACCATCATCGAAAAGGAGAGCGAGAGGTTATCCCGATTAAGCCAAAATTTGCTTCGGCTGTCCTATCTGCAGCAGGAGAATCATCCGTTAAAGGTAAGTACGTATCGACTGGATGAGCAGCTGCGCAAGGTTGTCATTGCGCTTGAGCCTCAATGGACACAGAAAGAAATCGAAATCGATCTTCAACTTGAGCCTCTTACTGTTCATGCAGATGAAGACCAATTCTATCAGGTATGGACCAATTTACTGAGTAATAGCATCAAATTCACGCCAGCACACGGTAAGATTGCTATTGAGGCTTTCATGAAAGATAATCAGAACATCGTGTCCATCACGGATAATGGTATCGGGATTCCTGAAGAAGAACGGGCGGATATTTTTAAGCCGTTCCATAAAGTGGATAAAGCGCGCGACCCTTCCGTTAAGGGCAACGGGCTCGGCCTATCAATCGTTAAAAAAATTATTGATATTCATAAAGGAGATATTCGAGTATCAGGAAAACTGGGAACAGGTGCAACTTTCGAAGTGACACTGCTGCAGTGATCCAGGTATCTTGAATCGACAATAATCATCGAAATACCGCCATATGGCGGTATTTTTTAAATCGTTCATTTCGTTCATATTGCGTTCACAAAGAGGGTTTATATTTTCCTTATCGAGGGTGATTATTAAAAATGGTTTATAGGGGGACACAGTGGTTGTGACATTGGTTACAACCGGATGGTAGTCTACGTATTTTTAAAAGTTTAATACCTTACCAAGGTATAGTAAAAAGAAAATAATTGGAGGAGGAAAATGAAATGAAAAAATTATTGCTACGTTTGGTTGTTTATGTGCTAAGTTTTGTTGTGTTTGTGGGAGGGATTGGGATGCTCGGGCTTATGCGTTCACAGAATGATTTTTACGGGACAGTCCGCCATGAGCCAGTTCCTTACCTACAAGGTGTTCATCCACCAAAGTATGATGCAACTAAACCTACAGTAGCCGTTCTACTGGCGAATGTGGACACTGAGGTATTTGATTTTATGATTCCATACGATTTGTTTTCTAGAACAAACGCTTTTAATGTGTTTGCCGTTGCCCCAGACCATGGTGTAAAGTCGTTATCGGGTGGATTGGATGTGGTACCGCATTACTCTTATAAAGAATTAGATAAGTTATTAGGTAAAAGCCCCGACATAATCGTGGTCCCTTACATGCCGATCGTTGATGAAAAGAAATATCAACCAACTCGTGAATGGATTAAACAACATTCCAGCAGTAAAACCACTCTCCTAAGTATTTGTGGTGGATCAGGGAATCTAGCCGACGCAGGCTTGTTAAAAGGTAAATCAGCCGCCACACACTGGCAAGCGATCCCTGGAATAAGCTGGCAATATCCGGACACTCATTGGGAAGAGAACCTAAGGTATGTTCACGAAGGAAACATCATAACTTCCGCCGGCCAAACTGCAGGTATCGATGCCGTACTGTACATGATAGCTCAAAAACTAGGAGAACCCATAGCGGCAAAAATAGCGAAAGAAATTAATTATCCTTCGTACCACTTCGTCCAAAATCCAAAAGTAGACCCTTTCCACATGGACATAAAATTTTCGACATATGTACTAAACAATGCATTCCATTGGAATAAGAAACAAATGGGCGTACTACTGTATAACGGCATGGATGAAATATCATTATCTTCTATATTTGACAGCTACGCAGACACCGGAACAACTCAAGTCTTGACCGTCTCGAGCTCAGATGCTCCAGTGGTGACAAAACATCATCTTAATATAGTGGCTAGGCATCAAATAGCGAATGCTCCAAAATTGGATAAAATGATCGTTCCAGGTGGCAACGCAAAAACACTCGCTGCAGCAGACGTAAAACTTTGGAGTGAAAAAGGCAATGCTAATGAGACTCTCCTCATTCATAGCGACTCACCAAACAGATATGCATTTGAAGCACCATTGGAAGACTTAGCTAAGCAAGAGGACCTTCTAACTGCCAAGCATGCTGTCAAACGACTCGAGTATCGTGCAAATCATATCCATCTTGAAGGCAAACCGTTCCCGCTAGAAACATACAGCAATATGCTTTTAACCGGTTTACTAACTTTGTTGATAGCTTTCTTTATTGACAGACGGTTCATTATGAAGAAAACCATATTCAAATCGCATAAACAAGCTAGTTAATCACTACCGCCATAGGGCTCTATAGAGGCTAAAAATCCCTGCCAATTCTGCGGCAGGGATATACTTTTTTTAATACGGATCAACATCATTGCCCGTAGCCAAATCTTTTACTTTGACTGTATCGGCAGGTGTTTGGTATGTCTGGCTTGTTGGAGGCTGCTTATGATCCTCAACCCATTTCACAAGAAGGTCAAAACTCTGGTGGGCATACGGTAGAAGCGGCTGAAGTTCTTTATTCGGATCGGATTTACTCCAAACCAGGCTATCCACATGGTTGCCTTTGTCAATCATGTACAGGCGGTGTAAATCTCCTTTCCCTGCTTTTTTCACAAGATTATCGTAAGCGGTTGCATGGACATCCGGGAAAATCAGAGAATCCCAAGTCCCGGCAATACTGATTAAAGGAGCATGCAAATTGCCGGTATTTTCAATCTTTTCGACATTGTTCTTAACATAGCCGGGCCGTTTAGTATAGTCGTAGCCGATGAAGGCGCTATCTTTCGAACGGTCACGCTGCCCGTTGGCGCTGAAGTTCAGGTAATCACGCCAGTTCAGCTTACCAGGAGCGTTCGGATCGAATTCATCCCGGTATATATTAAGCGTGACAAACCAGTACACCTGGTCATGGTACGGCCATAAGGTTTCCGATCCTTTCGGTACACCGGCCTTATAAAGGGCTTCTTTTGCTTTTTGCTGCTCAGTTCCTGTCCCATATATGGCTTTGTCCGCATTGTTTACCACAGTAGTTAGCGAAGTAATGAGGTTAGGTTCCTTCGCCCGCCACAAGACACCTTCCCAGTCGACCCCGCCGTCATAAAGCGCAGGCTCTCCCGTCTGCTTCGGATCGTCATGTTCAAGCGCATACCGAACGACATACCCCCCGTTGGAGATGCCTACCGCATACGTTGTAATCGGATGGTCTTTATTAACTTTCCCTGTCAGCTTGTCACCATAGTTGTCGACCAGGTACTTCTGTGCCGCCTTGGTTAGCTGTCTGAACCGGGCATGCCATTCGGCAACCGAATCATCAGGTGAGACGAGCGCATCTTTTACTTTGGCAAACGGGTCTTTCGGATCGATTTCTCCCTGCGTTCCTTTGTCGGTCGCCGCAAAAGCATACCCTTTACCCAACACATAATCACTGAAAAGTAAATCGGTCGATGTCTCATTCCGGGTGGCCGGAGCTCCTGTTACTACGAGCTTTCCATTCCAGTTATCAGGTACTCGAATGACAAACTTTGCATCACCAAACATTCCGTTGACCTGGGTTCCAGTAACAGGTTTAGGGTCATTCATCTTATACCATCCGGTTCCCTTGTCCTTCTCCCCCCAGTTGTATGGTGCCAGGCCTGCGTTGCCAAATACGGTTGCAGCCGCATACTGAGTCGGATTCTTCGTTGTCAGCCAATTGCCATCTTGTCCGTTAAAGGAGGTTACCACGACGCTTTGAGCACCTGGAATAACCGGAGAGAAGGCTGCCTGGGCTACTGTGTGCGACCACAATGGAATAGAAACAGGACAAACAAGTGCTGCACTGATTACACAAGCGGCTAATTTGTTTTTCACATACACACTTCCTTTCGTATGGTAAATGTACCCTTTTATTATAGTTAAAAATATTCAGTATATTAATAGGGAAATGGGCTGTTTTATTATTTTTTTATCTAATAGGAAAAATTAGTATAGAAGATATGAATGGTAACTAAAAAGGCATCTCCTCATGTAATCTAGTACATTTGGAGGTGCCTTTTAATTTCGAAAACGAGTAGGTAGTGGTTAACGCAGTAGGGACCAATCCACTTTCGGAACAAGCCCTTCATCTGAAGCCCGGCCGAGCAGGGCCTCGATCGCGCCATAACCGGCTTCGCCCAGATCCGCAGTAAACTTGTTTACGTACAGGTCAATGTGAGCCTGCGCTACTTCAGGGGCCAGCTCCTGGGAATGGCTGAGCACATAACCGCGCGATTCTTCGGGATTTGCCCAGGCGTATTCAACAGAAGAGCGAATCCAGCCGGCGAGCGAATTTAAGTCCAGTGATCGCTTGGCGATGATGGCCCCAAGCGGAATCGGCAGGCCTGTATCTGTTTCCCACCAACTGCCTAAGTCAACCAGCAGATTTAACCCATACGACGGATAAGTGAAGCGCGCTTCATGGATGACGAGGCCGGCGTCGATCAACCCATCGCGCACAGCAGGCATAATTTCGTTAAACGGCATAATCACAATCTCGCCAACACCGCCGGGGACGTTCTGGGCCGCCCACAATCTAAAAAGCAGGTAAGCGGTGGATCGCTCACTTGGGACTGCAACCCGGCGGCCGGAAAGCAGTGATGGATCGTTCGTGTCGGACAAACCGTTTTTCGTTAGCACGAGAGGGCCGCAGCCTCTTCCCAATGCCCCGCCTGTTGGAAGGAGGGCATAGTTAGATAATACCCATGGCAGCGCTGCGTAGGAAATCTTCAGCACTTCGGGACCATTTGGTTTTGTAGCCAGACTGTTCGTGATGTCGATGTCCGCGAACGTGACGTCAAATTTTGGTGCTCCGGGTACAAGCCCGTGTACTAAAGCATGGAAAACAAACGTGTCGTTCGGACACGGAGAAAAAGCGATCTTCATTATAATACCTCCAATAATACTGCACTTGCTGCTTCTAGGGTGTGTAATGCATCTGGAATACGCCAGGCGGAACGGTCGCGCGGTCCTACAGCGTTAGAGATGGCGCGAATTTCAAGAACAGGTACACCACGCTGCTGAGCGGCGGTGGCCACGCCATAACCTTCCATCGCCTCGGCTGCGGCTTCAGGTATGCGGGCAGCCAGTTCCATAGCGGTCTCAGCGGTTCCTGTGACGGTCGATAACGTCAGCACAGGACCAGAAGTGACAGGCAATCCGGCTTCTTGGAACGACTGTAGGATCCGAGCGGCCAGACTTGCATCCACCGGCACATGCGCGGAGCCGAAGCCGAGTTTATCCAGACTTTGAAAGCCGTCCGGAGTCTCTGCTCCCAGGTCGGCGGCGATAATTTCACTTGCCACCACAAGGGAGCCCACATCCGCCCGGCCGGTAAAACCACCGGCTATGCCAGCATTTACAACAAGGTCATACTCAGCTGTTGCCAGAGCCGAAGCTGTACTGGCTGCGGCAGCTGCGGGACCGACGCCCGCCACCAGTACTTCAAATCTGCTTGAGCCGCGCAGCCCGCGCAGCACGGCATCCCTTTCTGCCGCTACAGATGTCATGACAAGAACCCGCATCTTTGGGGCTCGCTCACTGGAAGGGGAGACAGCGGCAGTTTTCTTAGTTGAATGCATATCCATTTTGGGAATCCCCTTATGTGTTTGGTAATACGTGATGTTCCACGTGATACACTTACAATTCGTTTTTAGCCGGCGGCGCCATAAATTCAGGACCTACAGGATCTTTAATCCTATCATGTAAAATGCGATTGATTTCGGTTTTATCATCATCGGTCAACTTCCAACCCATAATATCCGTTGTCGCTTCCACCTGGTCAGGACGGCGTGCGCCCCAGAGAGCGATGCCTGCGCCGGGCTGGTCTAAAATCCAGCGGACGGCTAAATGAATAACCGATTTATTGTAGCGGTCTTTTGCGAGCTGGCCTAACTGTTTGACCGCCTCTAAGTACTGGCTGAAGCGCGGCTGCCGGAATTTAGGATCAGCTTTACGCAGGTCATCGCCGGTAAATTGGCTCTCACTGCTCATTTTTCCGGATAGTAATCCCCGGCATAAGCTGCCGTATAGCAGTGTCGTGATGCCGTGCTCTTTACAATAAGGAAGCACGTCTTTTTCTATTTCTCGCTCGAATAGATTATAGGGAGGCTGGGCCGTATGTAAGGGGGCAACTTGCCGAAATGTATCCATCTGATCGGGTGAGAAGTTGCTGACGCCGATCGCGCGAATTTTGCCCGCGTCATAAAGGCTTTTCATCGCTACTGCTGTTTCTTCTATCGGTGTTAGCGGGTCCGGCCAGTGTATTTGATAGATATCAATATAATCGGTCTGCAGCCTTCTGAGAGAGTCATCAATTTCCTTTGTGATTCGCTCTTTGGACGCATTGCGGAACGGCCGCTCATTCTTCCAATCTAAAGCAGTCTTTGTTGCCAAGACAATCGTGTCGCGTTTGCCGTATTGTTTTATAGCTTTCCCGATAATTTCTTCAGATGTTCCAAATCCATACACAGGAGCGGTATCAATGAGGTTGATGCCTTTATCTAAAGCAGTATGAATGGTTTTAATAGAATTATCTTCATTTGTTCCGCCCCACATCCAACCGCCGATGGCCCACGTTCCCAGGCCAATCCTCGAAGACTTTATGCCTGTATTTGCTATCTGAGTATATTCCATTGCCGATTACACTCCTTTAGTAGACATGTGGATTTTTTTATTACCAGTCAACTTAAAGTTAGCAGCTGTGTTATTTTAATGATAACACTCCTTATGTATCTGCACAAAAAAGAAGTGTTCGTCAAAAATTACTCCGAGATTGTCCGCCATCCACATTTAAGGTAGCACCAACGACCCAGGAGGCTTTATCAGAAGCGAGGAACACGGCGACATTGGCTACTTCTTCCACGCTTCCGAAGCGCCCTGCCGGGATTTCTTGTTTCACAAATGCCTGGATTTTCTCGGGATTTTGTTCCAATCGTTTTTGCCAGTTTCCTGTGGGATGAAGAATGGAACCAGGCGCAACACCATTCACCCTGATCCCCTCTTTAATCATTTCATCAGCGAATGCCTTGGTAAAGCTGATCAAAGCGGCTTTGCTGTTGTTGTATGTAATTTTCCCGCCTGATTCTCTGCCGAAGACGGAGGAGATGTTCACAATGGAGCCGCCTCCTGTTTTCCTCATGACTTCCGCAGCCAACTGGCTGAAATGCACAGCGGAGAGGTAGTTCAACTGCATCGCTTGCTCAAACTGGAAAAGCTCCGTTTCCATCGCAAGCCCCCCGCTGCTTCCGCCCACGTTATTGATCAGAATATCGATTCGGCCATACGTGCGGATGAGTGCGTCAAACACCTGCTCTCTGTCCGCCGCCATGGCTAAATTCCCACTATAAATGCTCACGTTTCCAAGCTCTTGTTGAGCGCGTTCTAAATCTTCTTTTCCCCGTGCTGCAATCGCAACCCGGGCTCCTTCCTCTACAAACGCTTTGGCGATGGCTTTGCCGATTCCTTTTGATCCTCCGGTAACTAATACGACTTTTCCTGACAAACCAAGATCCAATGGTAAACCTCCTTTGTTTGCGCTAGGTGCTTCTTATCCTATCATATCCTCTTTTGAGCATTTTTTTGTGGTCCTCCGGCACACAGCTCATATTCTACCACTAAAAAAGGCCGGCAAGCGCCGGCAATTCCTAAGGAGTGTGTTGAGAGATAACTGGGGAGGTGTCACCCTAAATATAGCCAGTTTGGGGATGGTCGTCGAGAAAAATGAAAGATTATCTGACAGCGGAAATTTCATGTTAGAAAATATTACACAGAAGTTCCACAATGCTATCGGCTGTATCATAATCTTGTTAGAACATTCAGAGCACACATCACGAACTGCAAACTTGTTCTCAGATACCAAAAATATGAATAGTAGGAGGAATTCAAATGCCAGTAGGATCAATCTCGAGTTCAAGGGACACCGTTGGGGTAGCCGTCGTTAACTACCAGGTGCCGGTGTTAGAGTCGAAGGAGGAAGTCATAAAGAATTGCCATCGAATTGCGGAATTTGTAGATGGGGTCAAACTTGGCTATCCAGGGTTGGATCTGATTATCTTCCCAGAGTACTCAACTCAGGGATTCCACCCTACGAAATGGGAGGAACTATGCACAACCGTCCCGGGTCCTGAAACCGCAATTTTTGCGGAAGCTTGCCGTCGTAATAAAGTCTGGGGTGTATTCTCTATCACAGGGGAACTTAACCCAATTGGAAATCCTTTTAATAGTTTTGTTCTGATTAATGATCAAGGCGAGATCGTCCTTAATTATCATAAGATTAATCCGTGGGTTCCAAAGGAGCCATGGTACCCGGGAGACGAAACCATGGTAGTGGAAGGCCCTAAAGGGTTAAAGATTGGGGCAAACATTTGCTATGATTCAAATCTTCCCGAGATCGTCCGTGACACGGTGATGAAGGGAGCCGAACTGGTTGTCCGGATTCAGGGGTATATGTATCCTTCCAAAGAGCAGCAAATAAAGTTGGCCAGCATTCGTGCATGGGAGAACTTAGCCTATTTTGCAGTAGCGAATATGGCGGGCCGGGATAAAGTCTATTCCTATTTTGGCCATTCAAACATTGTGAATTTCGATGGAACCACGTTAGCTGAATGCGGAACGACGCCTGACGAAGTCACATACGCCGAACTTTCCATCTCCGCCATCCGAAATGCCAGGAAAAACTGGACAGCGGAAAACCATCTTTATAATTTAACGCACCGCGGCTATTCAGCTGTGAAAAATGGCGTCGCAAATAATCCGTACTCTTTCTATGAAACATGGGTGAACGACGCTGAAAAAGCGAGAAAAATATGTGAATCGCTCACCCGCTCCACACCTGAACAACCGGAAGAAAAACCGGTGGAAGTTGAGGAGATTTTACTGAAAAACTAGATTGAATTTCAATATTAAGCAAAGGGAGGCCCAAACATGTCTGAAAGAGCAACCTCAGATAACATTAGCGTTCCTTATGAAAATGTGCCAAAAGCGAAACGCAAGTTTAATTCCTGGGTTAATAACCCTGTTTTAGAAGATTACGCACTTCGTTATGCACCGAAATCCTTTCGGAAATGGAGCGAATATGCCGTAGCTACATCGGCAATGGGTGGTCTTGCGTTTCTGGCGGATTTTGCTATCGGGGGCTCCCTTGGCATTTCTTATGGATTTACGAATGCCTTCTGGGGAATTATAGCGGCAGCGTTAATAATCTTTCTCACGGGAATTCCCATCGCCTATTATGCTTCTAAATATAATATCGATATGGATCTTCTCACTCGAGGTGCCGGATTCGGTTACCTCGGGTCAACCTTAACATCATTGGTTTATGCCTCGTTTACCTTTATTTACTTTTCTTTAGAAGGGGCGATAATGGCCCAGGCCATACAGCTCTACTTTGGCATTCCGCTGGCTATCGGGTATCTGGTTAGTTCATTATTGGTAATTCCACTCGTTCTTTTTGGCATGACGCTATTATCCCGCTTACAGGTCTGGACCCAGCCTATCTGGTTGCTGCTTATGGTTGCCCCTTTGCTGGGGATTGTCATAAAAGATCCAACTTCATTGACCGCCTGGACTCACTTTGCGGGTGAATCTCCATCCGGTACCTCGTTTAATCCTATGCTATTTGCCATGGCGGCAGGCGTTGTACTATCTCTCATTTCGCAGATCGGGGAACAGGTAGATTATCTGCGATTTATGCCAAACCGAACTGCCAGAAATCATCGCAAATGGCTCTGGGCAGTTGTGCTGGCCGGTCCAGGATGGGTGTTATTAGGCGCGTTTAAACAACTCGGCGGTTCGTTTCTTGTCTCTTATATCGCACCGCATATCGGATTCAAATCCGCAGATGAACCGATCCAAATGTTTACGATAGCCTTCCATCAATTTATACCGAATACCTTCGCCGTGTTGACTATTGCTACGTTTTTCGTTTTGCTATCCCAAATCAAAATCAATGTGACTAATGCTTACTCCGGTTCACTGTCCTGGTCAAACTTTTTCTCGCGGCTCTTTCACTTCCACCCTGGACGCGTAGTCTGGCTATTTTTCCAAATAGGGGTTGCGATTTGTTTGATGGAAGGGGGCGTATTCGATTTTCTGAACAAAGTTCTCGGGTTCTATTCAAATGTAGCGGTGGCCTGGGTCGGTGCGATTGTCTCCGATTTAACCATTAATAAAAAAATCCTCAAGATTAGCCCTTCTTATATTGAATTTAAACGGGCGCACCTTTACAACTTTAACCCTGTAGGATTTGGTTCGATGATTATTGCTTCCGCAGTGTCAATCATTGCTTATTTCGGAGCTTTTGGCCCGATGCTGCAGGCTTTCTCACCCTTTCTTTCACTTGCGTTGGCCTTTATACTTGCTCCCATCATCGCCATCGTAACGAAGGGCAAATATTATATCGCGCGGGAAAATCCAGATGCGCAACCGGCAGTCGTTACGTTCTCTTTGCATGACCAAATTCATGATCATGCAAAGCCAGAGATGACTTGCTCAGCATGTGATTACAGTTATGAAAGGGAAGACACCACCTATTGTCCTTATCATGAAGGCACGATCTGCTCCCTGTGTTGCAGTCTTGAAAAAGATTGCCACGATATGTGTAAGGAAAACCAAAATATCGTATAAAAAATTTTGACTATTATTGATTTATTTATAGGAGGATCTAACATGGGAAGCATCGGAAGCATGAGTAAACCAACAGAAGGCTTTTTAGCCGCCTTAATCCAATATCCGGTTCCAGTAGTAAATTCACGTGCTGACATTGATTTTCAAATTAGCCAGATTGTAAAGACCATTCATTCCACTAAAGCTGGTTATCCAGGTATGGAATTAATCGTATTTCCCGAATACAGCACTCAGGGGTTAAATACAGCAAAATGGACTACGGATGAGTTTTTATGTACGGTTCCCGGACCTGAGACCGACCTATTTGCTCAGGCCTGTATGGAGGCTGAAGTTTACGGGGTCTTCTCCATCATGGAGAAAAACCCTGATGGCGGTTCACCCTACAATACAGCTGTGATCATCGACCCAAATGGGGATATCATCCTTAAATATCGGAAATTGAATCCGTGGGTTCCAGTTGAGCCGTGGCAGGCAGGAGATCTGGGGATGCCCATTTGCGATGGGCCAGGCGGAAGCAAATGGGCCGTTTGTATCTGCCACGATGGTATGTTTCCTGAAATTGCAAGAGAAGCAGCCTACAAAGGAGCCAATGTTCTGATTCGTATCTCCGGTTATAGCACCCAGGTTAATGAACAATGGATATTAACCAATCGTTCCAATGCCTGGCATAATTTGATGTATACCATGTCGGTAAATTTGGCGGGATATGATGGTGTGTTCTACTATTTCGGAGAAGGGCAAGTTTGCAATTTTGATGGCACTGTACTGGTTCAGGGACATCGCAACCCCTGGGAAATCGTTACGGCCGAAATCTATCCGAGATTGGCCGATCAAGCCCGCACGGATTGGGGTCTGGAGAATAATATTTATAATTTAGGGACAAGGGGATATGTAGCGACTCCGGGAGGAATCAAGGAGAATCCGTATACTTTTGTTAAGGATTTAGCTGCAGGAAATTATAGGCTGCCTTGGGAAAACCAAATTAAAATCAAAGACGGCTCCATATATGGTTATCCCGTCAAAGAAGTAGATTCCCCTGTTAAAGTGACAAAATAAGGCAGAGTAAACCTTGCTTTTTTCTGTCGAAGTGTCAGTTGATCATTAACTGGATTTTTACAAAAACGCCCGCGGCTCCTCTTGAATGTTTTGGTGGCACGACATTCCAGACTGGCTCTCGCGGGTGTTTTCTCGTGTGCTTTTGAACAAAATGCATATGCTATAATGAAGGAGAAATCAGCCGGATTAGGAATAGGCAGGAAGGAGAGCACATGCTGCATAAATTCACGATCCAGACGTCCAAGCGTGATGAAATGTTGGATGTGACTTCGCGAATCAGGGAAGTGGTCCTTCATGAAGGGATTCAAGATGGCATGGTCGTCGTATATTGTCCGCACACGACCGCTGGGATTACCATCAACGAAAACGCTGGAGGTGTATAACCATGAAAATTGAAATTTGGTCTGATTATGTTTGACCGTTTTGCTATATTGGCGAACGCCGGCTGGATGCCGTGCTAAAGAGTTTTCCCCACAGCGATCAGGTCGAAATTAGTTACCGCTGCTTTGAACTTGATCCCGATGCAGAGCGGGATGTAGATTACAATTATTACGACAAGCTGGCCATGAAGTATGGGATGAGCCGTGAGCAGGCAATTGCGGCCAGCAACAATACCAAACGCCAGGCTGAGATGGTCGGCCTTGAGTTTAACTATGACACCATGGTGTTGACCAACACGTTTGATGCTCACCGACTGACATTGCTGGCAGCTAAGCATGGGAAAATGCTAGAAATAAGTGAACGCTTATTCCGCGCCTTTTTTACCGAATCGAGACATATCGGCGACCATAAGACGCTGGTGCAACTGGCCGTTGAAGTCGGCCTCGACCCGGCCGAGTCGGCGGCAGTCCTTGAAAGCGATGCGTTTGCCGGGGACGTACGTGCCGATGAACAGGAAGCGATGGATCTGGGAGTTACTGGGGTGCCGTTCTTTGTGATCAACCGTAAATACGCGATCTCGGGCGCACAGCGAAGTGAAGTGTTCCTGGACGCCTTGCAAAGGGCATGGCAGGAAGAGCAGCCTTTAACCATTCTGGGCGGAGATGGCGAGATCTGTGACGAGAACGGATGCCGCATTCCGGATAAAAAGGAATAGCGCGACAAAAAGAGTATGAGTAATAGGTTCAACCCTACTCATACTCTTTTTTATGCCGTTTATGTCGTTCATCGTATTTGGTACCTACACTCTTACAAGTTCATCACGGTTATTGGCTTTTGGCATTTCCTCTAGCCATCCATGTTTAATCATGATATTGGCTGTATCTTCTGCGTATCGAAGAAAATCATCCATTAGCGTCGCGTATTGTGCTACAAGATCACGCCTAAAGGTTACAGCCATACTTCCTCCATAATTCATAACGGTAATGGACATAAGAGACGCCACATGAAACGCCATGATTTTATCTGAAAACGGGGAATCCTTAGCGTCTGTTACATCCGTGTCCCAGGACATCGGTACGGGCAGGTTGTCTTTACTGAATAGGTCACTAAATTTTTGAATTTGCTTCTTGCACAAATCTCTTCCCCTGATAAAGAATTCCCGAAGTTCCTCGGACTTCGCTACTTGACTAAAGCCCATAAGCAACGCTTTAGCAAGATTGTTGGATTGAATGTTTAGATAATAATGGGTGATTTCTGTGGCATTAAGCGGTCTTGCCACACGGAATATCCCCCCTAGATAGCTCTGATCCCTCACATAGTGAATCTCGTCCGGTACATCAATATAAGGCGGACGGATATAAAGGCCTTTGGCTAACAATACCTCAGTTGCTTTGTTATGGGTTTCTCTCGAGAAGTTGAGCAAGTCGTTATACAAAGAACGAATATCTGAGCGGGCTGATAAAGTTAAATAATTTCCATGTAAGAGGACACCAATCCTGGACATCTGATGGATATAATTAAGGAAAAACGTATCCGAATACAAACGGGGAGCATTTGTATTCACATCATCTTTTCCAAAACCATGTGGGATTGGAATTTTGTCCTCTTTAAAGATTTGCGTTACACGTTCTATTTGTTTCTGAGCCTGATTTAACGCAAGCTTTATCACTTGTTTTATTTCGGTCTCCTCAACTTTTTCTAAAAAATAACTGAGAAAACAAGTCGTTACACTATCTGACATATAGGTATTCCACAGACTAGACAACTCTACTGATGTTAGGCGTATTTTGTGTTTTTTACTCGCTTCGTTATGTTTCTCCATTCTATCCCTCCGTCCTATGCTCCTTTTATTTTGCTACCTGAATTGTAAAGTATGCGCGTTTATTTTTGAATGAGATACAAGGTGAGGGAAGGGATGTTTTAACGATGAGATTCATACCTGTTGGCTTTCGACCATTGTTGAATTTGCCGAATTTCTTCCACAGTTAATGGCAAAGCTTTTGCTGCTTTTACATTTTCGTATACTTGTTCCAATCGGCTCGCTCCAGGGATCACCGTCGCTACGGCCGGGTGTGCTAAGGCGAACCTTAAAGCGATCTGGGATACACTTCTATCTGCTGTTGACAGCGCTTTTAAGCGTTTGACGAGGTCTACGATCTCCTCTGCATGATAGTCCAAGTATCCGTTATCAATCGGCTTGTTCAATACTTTGTCGGACAAGTTTCCTTTTGCTACAGGGCCACGGGCAATAAGACTGATCTGATTCTTCTGAAGCAGCCCAAGTACTTCTTCCTCCGAGCGGCGATCGAGAATACTATACTGTGACATCACACTAACAATGTTGGAACGGTGTACATACTCTCGGATAACATTAGGCCGAATAGAGGAAATTCCGTAATAGCGAATAAGGCCTTCCTGCTTTAATTCTTCAAATGCTTCAATTGTTTCCTCAATCGGATCCTCCAAAGTCCCACCGTGCAGCTGATAAAGGTCTATGTAATCTGTCTGCAGGCGGCTGAGGCTTTTTTTTACAGCCTCCTTTATGTACGCTTTGGAAGGATCCCAAAACCATCCTTCTTTGTTTTCATGCCATCGGTTGCCAACCTTAGTAGATAAGATCACATCCTGGCGTTTTCCTTTCAAAGCCTGCCCAACGATCTCTTCATTTCTTCCGAAGTCATAAAGGTCAGCAGTGTCTAAAAAATTAATCCCCTGGTCAAGTGCCTCATGAATGAGCCGTATTCCTTGTGCTTCTATGGTACCAATGGACATACAGCCAAAGCCTATTTCCGTCACATAAAGAACAGAACTTCCGAGCTGGTTCTTTTTCACAATTAGCCTCCTTGGTTTATCTGCTTATATAGTAACTATCATACATGATAACTAGACAGGTACGGTATACATGAAACGGCACTGAGATGGTCCCAATGCTTTTTACTTTCTAGTGATATTGCGATTCCTATAAAGGTCGCAAATAAAGAAACCCCCGTATACCGAATGGTACGTACGGGGGTGTGACAGGTGGGGGAGAGTACAGTCCCTCTGCTAATCGATTATGGTTGTTGCGGAGGCATAGTAGCCGCCGGTTGGGCAGTTAGGGCATTCGCCAGGTCTTTATCTTTGATGTTAACCTTGTCTTTTTTCACAAGTTCGTCCAGAACAGGCTGGACCGGTTTTGCCTGCTTTTCTAATAGCTGGCGACGGAGGTCTTTTTCCATATCGGCATACGCAAGAACGCGCTTCTGCGTAACTTTAATGATATGATAGCCGAATTGCGTTTTAACAGGAGCGCTAATCTTTCCAACAGGAAGAGAGAAGGCGGCCTTTTCAAATTCCGGCGTCATTAAGCCTTTGCCGAAGAAGCCAAGATCGCCGCCGTTTGCAGCACTCGATGTGTCGGTAGAATATTGTTTTGCAAGGGTGGCGAAATCTTGACCCTGGTTGAGTTTCGCCTCAATATCGTTCGCCGTCTTTAGATCCTTTACAAGGATGTGAGAAGCGCGTACCTGTACTTTATTTTGTTCATACAGTTTTTTCACATCCGCGTCGGATACCTTGGCATCTTTTGTAGCGGCTTTTAATTGCAGGAGGTTCTCTCGAATCTTCTGCTTAAGTTCAGTTTCGTCTTTAATCCCATTCTGCGCTAATGCCTGGTTGAAAGCATCCGTGCTCGTATAGCTTTTTTTCAAACGCTGAACCTCGTCGTTGACTTCCTGATCCGATACAGGAAAGTTCTTTTCGAGAAGTTTTGTGTATATCATCTGCTGAAGCACTTGATTACCATATTGCTTCTTCATCTCATTATATAAATCATCTTTCGTAATCTGTCCAACGCTGGTGTCCACGACTACATTGTTGGTGCCGGTGCTTGTGCTGTATGCGATAACCGGTATTGCAGCAAAAACACACGCAACTAAAACCCATAAAACCGTTTTTTTCAACGTACAAATCCTCCTTGTTTGAATGTAGCAATAATTAAGCCCCATACATACCGTACCAGATTACAAAACAAATGTGTCATAATAATGTCAGGGAAACTGTTTCCAGCAATTCGGCGGTATCAAAAAATACTTTATGTCAGACTTTTAAAAGCACGCGAAAACCCCCTGTAACGATTGCCACAGGGGGTTCTTGTAATGACTGTATCTTGGTTGGTATTATTGCAGTTCTGCCGGTTCGGCCTCTACAGCAATTTGATAGGCGGACAGAATAGCGTCCAGCTCTTCAGGGTCAGAAATCCCAACAAGCTGCTGGTCTTCTCCTTCGCCGGTAATGCGCATCGCTATGGTTTCGTCACCCGATGATAGCAGGGCATAAGATTTATCTTCCATGGTAAACATGGCTTCCACCGCGAACTCCTTTTCTGCTCCTTCATTATCGATAACGGTAATGTAATCTCTTACCTCATCATGATTCACTTCAACATCCCTCCCCATCGGTTTGTTAGTGATACTATGCCCGTTAAAATCTGTGGTTATGAGGACGCAAGGGATGGAATGTAGCGTAGATGAGGTTCAGCCAAAAAAATTCATTACTTTATCGCTTTCTCTTGATAAACAAAGTTAAAAGTTTTGGTAATTCCGGTATAATAAGAATAAACGGACAACTTTAGAAGTCCGCACTACGCCTAAATCAGGAGCAGGGATCAAAATGAAAATTGTTTGTTTTGGTGACAGTATTACCAAGGGTGTCACGTACATCAAAGGCCGTCTGCGCATCGTGAAGGAAAACTATCCGTCTTTTCTGCAGAATTTCTTCTCTGAGAATGCTGCAGCGGATGTTACGGTGCTAAATAAAGGGGTATTTAATGATAACTCCAATTTGCTCGTGAAGCGACTGGATAAGGATGTCCTCTCTGAAGAGCCTGATTACGTCATTATTGGAATCGGAGGAAATGATTGCAATTTTAATTGGGGAGAAGTGGCTGAACATCCTGAACAGGAACACGAGGCAACAGTGCCGCTTGACCGTTATCTGGATAATGTGAAGAATATTGTATTCAGGATTAAAGAATGCGGAATTACGCCTATCGTCCTTACGCTGCCACCGCTTGATCCTGTCCGTTACTATAAAGCGATCTCAGTCGCCTATGACAAATCGATCAGCCACTGGATCAGCATGTGCGGTGGAATCGAGCACTGGCATGGTTTATACAACCGCAGCTTGAACAGCCTCATTTCAGAATTGGATGTTTTAAAGGTAGATATTCGCACTGCAATCAAAAACGCCGGGGATTTCTCTGCGCTAATTAGCGATGACGGGATCCATCTGACTCCGCAAGGTTATAAAGAAATGGGCGGTGCTATTTTTACAAATTTATCGTGGATTAAATAACCCAATACATAATCGGCAAAGAAACAAAATAACAAAAACCTTAAGTGTGAAAGAAGGTCTTGTATGTGGGAAGGAAAGAAATCGATTATTTTATCCGCAATGAACGGGAAGCTGAGTTGGCTGCATTAGCCGATGGATTAGCGGAGCGGTTTAAGGAACGCGCACCCATCCATGATGCGGAAGGCTCCTTTCCGTTTGAGAACTTCGAGGAATTAAAACAATCAGGCTACCTCAAGTTAACCACGCCAAAAGAATACGGCGGCGAAGAAATATCCTTATACGAGATGCTGCTGGCACAGGAGCGGATTGCGCGCGGCGACGGGTCGACTGCCCTGGCTGTAGGGTGGCATATGGGTTTGATGCTGAACCTACGTATTACGCGCCCATGGCCGGAAGAATTGTTTGCAAAGTTCTGCCGGGATGTCGTGGAGAACGGGGCTATGATCAACAGCTTTGCGAGCGAGCCAGTGACCGGAAGCCCTACCCGTGGCGGAAAACCGGCGACGACTGCTGAGCGCACAGATAGTGGCTGGGTAATAACAGGGAGAAAAACATACAGTTCACTCAGTCCCATCCTCGATCAATTTATTGTGTCAGCCAGCATTGCCGGAGAAGATAAGGTTGCCGAGTTTTTAATCCGCAAGTCGGATCGGGTGCATATTGAAGAAACGTGGAATACACTGGGCATGCGTGCCACGGGAAGCCACGATATCATCCTGGACCACGCTGAAGTTCCAGCCAACGCTTTTATAAGAGAGTTTATTCCAGGCAAATCAAAAGGCGATTCGCGGGGCAACGGCTGGCTGCTTCATATTCCGGCCTGCTACCTCGGAATTGCGGTTGCCGCACGCGATTTCGCGCTCAATTTTGTGCGCAGCTATCGGCCGAACAGCCTACAGAAGCCCATTGCAGAGCTGCCACACATTCAGGAGAAAATCGGACAGATGGAAGCGGAGCTAAAAACTGCCCGCACCCTGATGTACGCGGTTGCCGCACGCTGGGATGATAACCCTGGCGAACGGGGCGACTTAGCTGATGAACTTGGGCTTGTAAAATACACAGCGACGAATTCAGCCATCTCGATCGTAGACAAAGCAATGCGGGTTGTCGGCGGTGCAAGCCTGTACCGGACGTATCCGCTGGAGCGGATGTTTAGGGATGTGCGCGCAGGCCTGCACAACCCGCCGATGGATGATGCGGTTATACGCAACCTTGCTCTTTCGGCACTGAACGAAAAAAAGTAAATTATCTCACAGTCGTCCCCTCCGCGCAATCCGTGGAGGGGATTCTTTACGCGATTTTTGCAAAAAGTATACACAAATCATAATTTTAATTGACGAAAGATGTATATACATCTTAAAATATAAGTATAACTTGTATATACATGTTCTAAAAATGAAAGCGGTTTAGAGGAGGAATTTCATGTTTAAAAATTTATTTGGCAAAAAAGATAAGCAGACGGAAGAAACGATTTTAGCGCCTCTTACCGGAAAAGTTGTCAATCTTGATCAGGTCCCAGACCCTGTATTCTCTCAAAAAATGATGGGTGACGGCTTGGCGATAGAACCTGCAGAGGGAACGGTTGTAGCTCCGGTGGACGGGGAAATCGTTCAGTTCTTTCATACAAAACATGCGATTGGCCTTCGTTCAAAAACCGGCCTGGAAATTCTTATTCACATTGGATTGGAAACGGTAACACTTGAAGGTGAAGGATTCGAAGGACACGTAAAAGAGGGCGACAAAGTTAAGGAGGGAGACCGACTTATTACGTTCGATCTTGATTTCATCAAGGAAAAGGCCAAAAGCGCCGTAACCCCGATCATCATCACAAATGGGGATCGCGTTGAATCACTGGATAAACAGGCCAATATGCGGGTTACCAAAGGCGATACAGAAATTATGAATGTCCACTTAAAACAATAGTACAGAAAAACGTCCTTTGTTTTGGGTGTGACTGCAGGAGGAGAAGCAGTATGAATACGAAGCAATCAGCTGAACAAATTGTTCAGGCTATTGGCGGCAGGGAAAACATTGCTGCTGCAACACATTGTGTAACGCGGCTTCGCTTTGCGCTTAAAGACGAAGGCAAAGTGGATAAAGAAGCGCTCGATAATGTCGATCTGGTAAAAGGCTTTTTCTCAACAAACGGGCAGTTCCAGGTTGTTATCGGCCAGGGAACCGTTGATAAAGTCTACAATGACATGGTTGACCTTACCGGTGTAGGCCGCGCCTCCAAACAGGAGATGAAAGATGAAGCGGCCAAGAAGCTTAATACGCTTCAGCGTGCTATTAAAACGCTGGCGGATATTTTTATCCCGATTCTTCCGGCGATTGTAACCGCTGGTCTACTAATGGGGATCAACAACGTATTAACAGGCAAGGACATTTTCTATGCAGGCAAAGCGTTTGTAGATGTTCATGCCAGCTGGAAGGACGTCGCCGATATTATTAACCTCATCGCGAACACGGCGTTTACCTTCCTGCCGGCCCTCATTGGCTGGTCAGCTGTGAAAAAGTTCGGCGGCAGCGAGCTGCTCGGTGTCGTACTTGGGTTGATCCTTGTGCATCCTGCGCTGTTGAATGCGTGGAGTTACGGGGATGCGCTGGCTAAAGGTACCATTCCGCACTGGAATTTATTCGGATTGCAGGTTCAAAAGATTGGTTATCAAGGACAGGTTCTGCCGGTATTATTCGCTTCTTACTTACTAGCTAAAATTGAAGTGGCATTAAATAAACGGGTGCCGGATGCGTTTAAAATGCTCGTTGTGGCCCCAATCGCACTGCTTGTGACAGGTTTTCTATCTTTTATTGTTATCGGGCCGATTACGTTTGCAATCGGACAGGCGATTACGCATGCGCTTGTTGCTGTGTTCGGTTCATTCGCCGCATTAGGCGGACTTATCTATGGGGCGATTTACGCACCGCTTGTTATTACAGGGATGCACCATACGTTTCTCGCAGTGGACTTACAGCTTATCGGAAGCACAGGCGGAACGTTCTTATGGCCGATTCTTGCACTTTCTAACATTGCACAGGGTTCAGCGGCGCTCGCCGTAATGACCATTACGAAAGATGAAAAAGTAAAAGGGCTCTCATTGACATCCGCGATATCCGCTTATCTGGGTATTACGGAGCCGGCGATGTTCGGTGTGAACTTACGTTTCCGCTATCCGTTCATCTGTGCGATTGTCGGCTCAGCAATTGGCGGTATGTTCATTACGATGAATAAAGTATTGGCACCATCCGTAGGGATTGGCGGTCTGCCGGCATTCCTCTCGATTTTCCCACGAAGCTGGGGTCCGTTCTTCATCGGTATGGCCATTGCCGTTGTGATTCCGTTCATCCTGACTTTCGTTTATGCAAAAGTTCGAAGAAAGTAAATAATATGAAGCACTAAACAACTAGAACAGAATGGTGAGGCTAACAATGGAACAACCTTGGTGGAAGAAGTCTGTTGTCTATCAGATTTATCCGAAAAGCTTTAAAGATACTACCGGAGACGGTGTTGGTGACCTGCAGGGAATTATAGAGAAGCTTGATTATTTAAAAGAACTTGGGGTCGATGTTATCTGGATTACACCTATCTATCGATCTCCGCAGAAAGACAACGGGTATGATATTAGCGACTACTACACAATTTACGAAAAATACGGCAGCATGGAAGACTTTGAACGGCTGCTTGCCGAAGGGCATAAGCGCGGTATTCGCATCATTATGGATATCGTCGTCAACCATACATCGACCGAGCATGAATGGTTCCGCAAAGCGCGGGAATCTGAGGATAGCCCTTACAGGGACTTTTACATCTGGAAAGAAGGAAAAGACGGGCAGGAACCGACGAACTGGCAGTCCAAGTTCGGCGGGCCCGCCTGGGAATTTGACGAAAAAACAGGCAAATATTATCTTCACTTGTTTGACGTGACCCAGGCCGATTTGAATTGGGAGAACGAAGATCTTCGCCAGGAACTGTATAACATGATGCACTTCTGGTTTAAGAAAGGCGTCGATGGTTTCCGACTTGATGTTATCAACCTGATTTCAAAGGATCAGCGTTTTCCTGATGATGATGGCTCCATTCCCCCCGGTGACGGAAGAAGGTTTTATACAGACGGGCCACGGGTGCATGAATTCATTCGGGAGATGAATGAGGAAGTATTCTCCAAGTACGAGAGCATGACAGTAGGCGAGATGTCCTCGACTACGCTTGAGAACTGTATTCAATACACCAATCCAGAGAGCAAGGAGCTTTCCATGACGTTTAATTTCCACCATCTTAAGGTGGACTATCCGAATGGGGAGAAATGGGCATTGGCGGAATTTGATTTCCTTGCTTTGAAAAGAATCCTCTCAACGTGGCAGACGGGTATGCATCAGGGCAACGGTTGGAATGCTTTATTCTGGTGTAACCACGATCAGCCGCGCGTCGTAACCCGGTATGGGAATGATGGAGAATTCCGGGTGCAGTCCGCCAAGATGCTGGCAACCGTAATCCATATGATGCAGGGGACGCCTTATATTTACCAGGGTGAAGAGATTGGGATGACCGATCCGAAGTTTGATCGGATCGAACAGTACCGCGATGTAGAAACCCTCAATATGTATCGGCTGAAACAGGAACACGGAATGTCTCCTGAGGAAGTGATGGAGGTAATCAAACGCAGGTCCCGTGATAACTCTCGTACGCCTATGCAGTGGAATGACGGCCCGCAGGCCGGGTTTACCGGTGGAACGCCATGGATAGGAATTCCAGCCAATTATGAGTCAATTAATGTGGAGTCCGCTTTGGCCGATCCGGATTCTATCCTCTATCACTACAAGAAGCTGATAAGCCTGAGAAAAGAACTGGACATCGTGACCTGGGGCGATTATCAGCTGCTGGCTGAAGAAGATCCGCGTATTTTTGCGTATACGAGGAACTATAACGGTGAAACGCTGCTTGTCGTTAACAACTTCTATGGCAAGGACGCGACATTCAACCCGCAGGCTGAATTAGCAGAAGACGAACGTAAATGTGAGATTCTGCTATCTAACTATGCGGACTCCCCAATGCTTTCTACTGGGGTGGATCTTCGCCCGTACGAGTCGGTCGTTTATTATCTATCAGCCAGATGATACAATGATCACGGTGATAAACGATGAAAAATAAATATTTGGCGATTTATAACCAAATTGTACGCCAAATTCAGAACGGCTCCATCGAGCCAAATACCACGCTCCCCTCGGAAAATGATCTTGGGGAACATTATGGGGCGTCCAGAGAAACAATCCGTAAGGCTTTGCTTCTCCTGGCACAGAACGGCTACATTCATAAAATAAAAGGGAAGGGATCCGTTGTCCTCGATGTCAGCAAGCTTGATTTCCCCATTTCAGGGCTGGTTAGCTTTAAAGAAATCGCCCGAAAAATGGGGAAACCATCAAAAACGCTTGTACCTGAGCTAACCCTGATAAAGCCCGATAAATTCCTCATGAACAGATTGAGTGTTTCTAGAGATGATGAAGTATGGAAAGTCGTCAGGGTGAGGGTGATTGAGGATGAACGGATTATCCTTGATAAGGATTTCTTCAACAAACAATTTGTACCTACTTTAACGAAAGAAGTGTGCGAGGACTCCATTTATGAATACCTGGAGAATGAAGTTGGCATTGTGATTAGTTTTGCCAAGAAGGAATTTGTTGTGGAAGATGCGACGGAAGAGGACAGGCAGTATCTCGATCTGGGCATCTACAACATGGTGGTCGTGGTCCGTAATTATGTGTACCTCCACGATGCAAGCCTCATGCAGTATACCGAGTCGAGGCACAGGCCGGACAAGTTTAGATTTGTGGATTTTGCCCGGAGAAATTAAATGGAGAGGGTCTGTTTGCAGGCCCTCTTTTATATTAAAAAGGAAAAGGCGTGGTCCCTACCTACAAGTATATGCTCTTTCATTGCGATTTCCGCGCGCACAGGGTCTTTATGTATAACGGCATTTCCGATTGTTGTGTGGGCAGTTAAAGAATTTCCGACCTGTTCATACGTATATTTATGATAAGACTTATAGATCAACGGGATCACCATCAGCCGATCTAATATATAAGGCAGTTGTGGATTTTCAGAAGCATTCCATATTAAATGATGAAATTTTTGGTTAATTTCTACGAATTTATCAACATGACCTTCCAAAATGCCATCTGTTTTCACCTGTTCATACAAATCCTTGAATTGTTCAATTAAAAAAATAATTTCTAAACCATGCTGATCATTTCTGTTATATGCAGCCTGCTGGGCGGCAAACCCCTCGAGCAGCACTCGCAGGTTAAAGATATGGTTAATTTCATCAACGGAATAACTTCTTACAACAGCACCCCTATTAGGGGTAAAACGAATAAGCCCTTCAATTTCTAATCGGCGTAAGGCTTCACGAATAGGAGTTCGGCTTATTTTCAATTGGTCTGCTAATTGAGCTTCCAGCAGACGTTGGTTAGGTTCAAGGGCGCCGCGTATAATCCAGGTGCGCAGGGTTTCGTATGTATCCGACATAGGTCCACTCCATCATTTTAATAAAAATACTATACCATATTTTTTCTTCTTAAATAATTCGGAGTATTCAGTGTAAATGATAACCCCCGGCTTATTAAGAACCGGGGATGGGTTTATTTAAATAAACTTGGTTCCGCTTTCATAATTGTTGTCCATGATTTCTTCTTTCTCAATTTCCTCCAGGCTCATCTGTTTGGTTTCCCGACCGAGAAACAGAATGGCTAGAGCCATAATGACATACATGGCACAGGAAGACCAGAAGACCGCGTTTTGCCCGCCATGAGTAAATAGATAAGCAATTAAGTAGGGAGATACAATCGTACCTGCGCGACCAAAAGCATTGGCAAGCGATGAACCTGTCATCCGAATAGAGGTTGGGAATAATTCTGGAATATAGCTTGCCAGGATGACTGCGATTAGAATATTGCCTCCCATTACGTATATAAATCCAAGTGTCATAATCTCAACCGGACTCTTGGATCCTCCGTACATAACGGCAATAATTCCAAGCAGCAAAGATATGACAGCAAGTGTGTATTTTCTGCCCACTCTATCCATGAGCCATGCAGCTAATGCGTTTCCCGGGATAGCGCCGAGCATAATCACAAGTGAAAAAGTAAAGGTCTTTACTTCGGAAAAGCCCTGCTTGATGAAAAAAGTGGGAATCCATGCGGTGAAAGTGTACCAGGTAGTCATGGTAAATGTTGAGATAATAATGGATAGTAGAGTAATCGTTCGGATACCTGGAGACCATAGCGAAATGACCTTTTTACGCTGCGATTTGGCGGCTTGGCTGTACACTGTTGCGGGGGGGAGATCTTTTACATGTTTTTCAAACTGTACAAGTACCTTTTCTGCTTCTTCTGACTTTCCTTTTTCCTCAAGCCAACGTGGTGATTCGGGCAGATACCTCACCTGAAGCGCCCAAACGAGAATAGGCGGTATGCCTGCGATCCAAAACATAACTCTCCAACCGAAATCAGGGATAAAATATAGGGCAACTAATGCTGCAGCTGGTTGCGATAGATTAATTAAAAATGAAAGGGCACCCGTCCAAAATCCTCTGGTATGTTTTGGCGTAAACTCCACCCACATTCCATAACCGACTACGATGACAGAGCCAAGGCCAAGCCCTGCAATTGCACGAAAAGCAATAAGCCATCCAAAAGAAGGAGCAATCGCACAAAGTATCGTAAAAATTCCATATACGAGAAGAGAATATTTAAGCGTGAACTTTCTGCCTAGCCGATCCCCAAGCGCCGCAGCGATGAGAGTCCCGAACAGAAGCCCGAAGAATGTACTGGAAATGAAAGAAGCATTCCCTGCTACTGTAGAAAATTTCATTGCTACCATGGACGCAAGAACCGATCCGGCTAAATAAATATCAAAGCCATCAAAGAATCCGCCGCCAGCCAACAGCATGAGAATTGAATAATGGCGCTTTGTCATTGGTAACCGGTCAAGACGGGGCCCTGCATGCACTTGTTTTCCCATTCTCCATTCTCCCCTTTCAAATTACTTTCAGTAAATGATAAAGCAGGAAAAATTATGACACGTATGAATCAAATCACCTCTTTTGATGCGAGTTTAGTTAACTTTGATTCGTCAAGACCAAGCAATTGCGCAAAAATCTCCTGATTATGCTGTCCAATGGAGGAGGGGCCAGAATGTTGAATTTGACCGGGTGTTCGGCTGAGTTTGGGTACGATTCCCGGCATAGGAAATGAACCGAGGGCAGGGTGTTCATAATTGATGATCATTTCTCTAGCCAGGAAATGCGGATCGTTAACCATGTCCTGTGCGGTAAATATTCGGCCTGAGGGAACGCTGTGGTGGACGAGTATTTCGAGTAGCTCATTACATGTTTTTGTCCTCGTCCAGCATTCGATGCGTTCATCCAGTTCTTTCTGATTGTTTCCTCTAGCGGAGTGGGTTGCATATTTCGAATCCTCAGCCAGCTCAGGCTGGCCCATGGCACAGCATAAGCGTTTAAATACGGTGTCTGCGTTGCCTCCAATCGCAATCCAGGATTGGTCCTTTGTTTTGTAAATATTTGAAGGCGCGACACCGGGCAGAATATTGCCTGAACGTTCCCGGATTTTGCCGAGCACAACGTATTCCGGAAGAATGGATTCCATCACGCCAAATACAGCTTCATATAAAGCAGTATCCACAACTTGCCCAATTCCTGATCGTTCTCGCTCATGCAGGGCGGTTAAACACCCGATTGCCGCGTACAATGCAGCAAGTGAATCGCCCATGCTAATGCCTGTTCTTACCGGAGGCCGATCAGGTTCCCCTGTAACGTAGCGAAGCCCTCCCATTGCCTCACCTACAGAACCAAAACCAGCCCTATCTTTGTAAGGCCCTGACTGACCAAATCCAGAAGTGCGGACTAAAATCAGCCGGGGATTTATTTCAGACATAATCTCATATCCCAGATTCCATTTCTCCAACGTCCCGGGGCGGAAATTCTCAATAACAACATCGATATGGGGGAGGATTTTCTTTACTATTTCCTGCCCTTCCGGTTTTCTAAGATTTAAGCTGATGCACTTCTTGTTTCGGGACTGAATCGCCCAGAAAAGTCCGTGGCCATCTATTGTATCTCCCCATTTTCTCAGCGGATCAGGGCGGTCAGGAGGTTCGACCTTAATAACTTCCGCACCAAAATCCGCCAGCAAGCGGCCGGTAAACGGGCCAGCAATGTAAGAACCAAGTTCTAGAACACGTATGTCCGACAATGGAAGATTAGACATAATAAACACCTCCGAGCAATATTGTATACAAATAGTCTTTGAATGTTTGCTATTTTCTTAATTAACTTTATGTTTCAGCCTATGATTGTATGCAATCGTAATTTTCAGAAAGCAGGTGATGGTCATGATCGAAATTTGTGAGGTGGGGCCGAGAGACGGTCTGCAAACAGAAGCAACGATCCTATCGATAGAGAAACGAGTCGAGATAATTTGCAGGTTATCAAGTCTCGGTATTAAGAAAATTGAATGCGTTTCCTTTGTTCGGGATGATATGATGCCTCAAATGGCCGGTGCTGAACAGATTATGGAGCTATTGCCCACTGTGCCTGGTGTTCGATACGCTGGATTAGTACTCAGTGCAAGCGGTATGAACAGAGCACTTTTCTTAGAAAAACTCACGGAGATCCATGTTGCTGTCGCAGCTTCGGATGCATTTAATGAGAAGAATGTTGGACGAACAACCTGGGATACGCTTACCAGGCTGTCTTCTCCAATTAAAGAGGCACTGGAGTCGGGAAAAAAGGTTAGGGCAACTGTAGCAACCGCTTTTGGTTGTCCTTATGAAGGCAAGATTGCTTTAAAACGGGTTTTAGAAATGATCGAGTTTTATCTGAATCTGGGTGACTGTGGTATTGCTTTAGCCGACACAACAGGCCTTGCTAATCCCAGGCAAGTTAGCCAAATCGTCAGGGAAATCACGAATCGCTTTCCAGGGGTTTGTTTGTCCCTTCACTTCCATAACACTCGCGGGTTAGGACTTGCTAACGTGCTGGCTGGAATACAGGCGGGAGTGAGCAGGTTTGACAGTTCAATCGGAGGATTGGGCGGATGCCCTTATGCACCTCAGGCAGTGGGAAACGTTTGTACGGAGGATCTGGTTAATATGTGTGAAGCTATGGGGATAGAAACAGGAATAAACCTGGAGGGATTAATTGAAACGGCTAAATGGGTTGAACACCAGCTGCAGCACAAACTGGATGGACTTGTTATGAAGGCAGGGCCCATTAAAGGATAGTACCTGTAAAATAATGTAAAACAATCTCGCATCCCACGGATATTTTTTGCTGTGTGTGGGATACTCCTTAATAGGCGAGGAGGTGATCCAATCATGGCAGCAAACAAAAATAACAGCATCCAACATGGTATAAATGCAGCTCAGGCGCATGCAACGAACAGCCAGGAGCAGCAGCACGTTCAGGAATTAGCTTCTGAACTTCAAGCGGGTGCACAGAATACAACTGCAGGTAACACTGCAGCAAACGCGTTAGGGGCTAACACAGCTGCAACGAATACAGCTGTGAATGAAGCTCAATCTAAAAGCTAAATGAATAATCAAGGCTAATTAATACCAGCATACAGGCGGATAGTTGTTAACTATCCGCCTTCCTCTGTAGAAACGCTGGAAAGTACATTAACTCTGCAGCTTGCGAGAAATCTCCTGGTAGAGCGCACGCCATTCTTTTGATGCTTTCCTCAGATGGGGGTACATAACGGCAAAGTTTTCTTCTTTTTGCTGTTTGGATTCCTCAATCTTTTTACTTGCTGGCTTCCTGCCTGTTCTTTTCATGGCATCCTCCTTTACGTTTCAACCCATTCTCTGCGCAGAGCGAACAGCTCCCGTAAATCTTCCGTAGACATTTCGGTTATCCAGCTCTCGCCTGTACCGATAATTTGTTCGCTTAAGCTTCGTTTGCGCTCGATCATCTCATCAATCCGTTCTTCCAGCGTACCAAGCGTCACGAATTTATGGACCTGGACAGGCTGTGTCTGGCCGATACGGTGTGATCGATCCGTTGCCTGATTCTCTACCGCTGGATTCCACCAGCGGTCGAAATGAAACACATGATTGGCTGCGGTTAGATTCAGCCCCGTTCCACCCGCTTTTAAAGAAAGGATGAAAATCCCGCATGGCTCCTCGTTCGATTCCTCTTTACTTTGAAAGCGGGAAATCATTTCATCCCGCTGATTTTTGGGTACCCCGCCGTGCAGAAAGTAAACAGGCTGCTTTAGTTCATCTTCAAGCACGCTCTTAAGCATCCGCCCTGTTTGTACGAATTGGGTGAAAATCAAACAGCGATTGCCTTCCTGGCGTACTTCACTCACCATATCAAGCAGCCGTTCGATTTTATGCGATCGATGCTTCCAATTTGATTCCCAGTCTTCTTTTAGAGCAAGAGCGGGGTGGTTGCACACCTGTTTTAAACGGGTTAAGGCTGTCAGAATGAGGCCTCTACGCTCCATCGGTGAACTATGATCGATCCGCTCAAACATATTCTGAATCATATTTTCGTATAAAGATGCCTGTTCAACGGTCAGCGAAACAAACTCTTTTGTCTCATATTTATTAGGAAGCTCCAATTGGATTTTTGGATCATTCTTCACGCGCCTCAACAGAAAAGGGCGAATGAGTCTTTGAACTTGTTCGATTAGCCCGGGCTCCTGTGTCCGCTCAATGGGTGACACGTAACTGTGCGTAAACTCATGCAGACTGCCCAGATAGCCGGGATTTATAAAATCAAAAATAGACCACAGCTCGGTGAGCCTATTCTCAACCGGTGTACCTGTTAAGGCGATGCGGTGCTGACCTCGAAGCATGCGGATCGCGGTCGACTGCTTCGTGTAGGCATTTTTTATGTTTTGGGCTTCATCCAGGCAGATCGCGTCCCACATAATGGACTGCATCTCTTCTTCATCTAAATGCGAAAGCGTATATGAAGTGAGCACGATATCGGCCTCTTTAATGGCTTCCACAAAGGCATCTCCTCTTTTGCGCGATGGGCCGTAATGCACATACACTTGCAAAGAGGGCGCAAACCGCTCCAATTCCTTCTGCCAGTTGCCTAAAACAGAAGTAGGGCACACGAGTAAGGAGGGGCTCTTGCCATCCTTGGCCTCCTTGCTATGGAGCAAATACGAGATGAATTGGATGGTTTTTCCAAGACCCATATCATCCGCCAGGCAGGCCCCCAGCCCAAAGCGCCGCAGAAAAAGGAGCCACGATACGCCTGCCGCCTGGTACGGACGAAGTTGCCCTTCAAGGGTGTCAGGTGCACTGATGAGCGGAATCTCAGATGTCTGCTGGAGCTGCATGAGCATTTTACGGAGCGGTTTGTTTAGCTCGATTTCCAAACGCAGTTCATTTTCGACATCTTCCTCTGGCTCAACTAGCCGGTTTCTCAGCACATCACTGAGTGTGAGCCCCTTATTCTTCCGAACGCGCTTCATAATCGCCTGAATTTGCGCCAGCATCGCTGCATCAAGCTGAATCCACTCCCCGTGGATGCGGATGAGATGTTTTTGTTGATCGATAATCTGACTGACTTCGTCTTCCGATAACGTCACATCGCCAACAGCCAGCTGCCAGTCAAATTCCATAAGCTGCTGTATCCCGAACAGCGATTGTCTGCCTGAGCCGACAGAGGAGCGGATATTTGCTTTCAGGCGTGGCTTCCTCTGCTTAATTTGTTCCCACCAGGATGGCAGGAAGACGGGGAATCCAGCTTCAACGAGCCGTGTACTGCCTTCGGTTAAGAACCACCAGGCTTCCTCGTTGGTTAGCGCATAGTGCGCCGTTTCATCTAGCATTTGCCCTGCCAGAGGGAGAATTTTCATGATTTTTTGAATCGCTGCATCCATCCGGTCCTGGTACAATAACCAGCTTTCCGGGCAGGGGGGTGCAATGGAGATGTCGTCTTCCGGCCAGGCAAAAAGGTTTTCCTTATTTTCACGGTCTTGCAGCATAAGCGATACCATCCAGCTTTCGCCGTCGGCCGTTTCGTCAATGCGCAGACAGGTGGAAAATGGCACATCGTCGTGCTTCCAGCCAATCGCTATCAGCCATTCTTCTTCGGTCCAATCTGTGTACATGCCTCCCTCGGAATGGATCAGGGGGTATGCCTGTGTTACCTGGGCCCATACCGCCTGCAGAGCTTCATTTTTTTCCGTAAGTGCAGACAGGATTCCATCCAGCCATCTGTCTAAATAAACAGGCGGATCGCTGATGGGGCTAAGCAGCTTCCAACCATAGTGGCCGGACTGCCATTTTGTGAAGTCGGGTTGAAACAGCCCTTCTGAAAGGCGATTCTTTAGCTGTCCAGCCGTATTAAGAAGGAGATCGGTTTGTTCACTCCATTTAATCGTTCTATGCTGAAGCGGCCTGGGATCAGCGAATATGCGCAGGGCTGTATCGGGAGCAAGAAACAGGCCTTCTTTTCTATGAAGCTGAATGGTTTCAATAAGGGTGCCGAAGTAGGAATCAGCATCCCAGCTAAATAGATCGGACTTCAAGGTAAAAGAATCCACAGGATACCCTGTTTGATCGAAACCCCAGACAAAAAAACCACCCTCGTCCAGCCATTCAGCAGAAAGAGTGTGCACGTCCATCATTCGATGATTCCTCCCTTCTTTAGTTCATCCTGCAGAGCACGCAGCCTGACATGACGCTCCTTCAAGCGGCAAATAAAAGTATCCCACAGCTTCGGTTTTTTAAGACGCTTATAATACATCCGTAGCTTTTTAAACAGTTTAACGGCTTGTTTGTAGGCTGCGCGATTTTTTTCCTGGATCAGCCGTTCCGCCGATTGGTGGTAGAGTGGCAGCAGAAGGGCTGGATCCTCTTTTTCAACTCTGCGCAAATCCTCCTTATCTATCTCATACGGCGGGATTTTCATGGAGAGATGGTAGTCGATCCATTCTTCAAATCGTCCTATTTCAAGAAGGTAATGCGTGTAATGCCTGCTTCTTTTCGGCAGAAATGATCGCAAAATATGGATCCATTCATCCTCAACATCCAGTTCTTGTACTACCTTTACCCAGCACATGTTGATAAATTGAAATTCGTCATAGCCTGCTGTAGCCAGGTATGGAGCCACAGCTTGAAGCCAGGTGTGCAGCCTTTCCCATTGGCCGGTAGCGTAAAAGCTGTGAAGATATTCGATTAACTGTTTGGCCTCAGGAAAAGGACTCCTCCGCCACATTTCCAGAGCTTCCTCATCGTGTCCTGCGTGGATATCAAAGTGAGCGCGGGCAAGCAGAAGGAGATCGGTCTGATTCCGGCTGTAGCCGGGGGTTTGCAGTTCCTTCGTGAGCCGCTGTTGTTCGCTTGTAAACCAATCACTGCGCCGAAGCAGTGTATTCCAGAAACCGCGATAAATACTGATCCAGTCGATCATGGACTCTTTCTCCGGAAAACATACCTTGGCAAGCAGATCAATAAAGGGCTTTATCTGTGCCGAGTGTTTTCTCCGCATATTGTCTAAATTCACCTGCTGCAAGATGTAGGAGAGTCTTTTTAATAGTTCTTCAACTGTATCCACATACTGATAACGATAATAGTAATCCGAATAAGTCGGTTTTTGTTTTTCCTGATCTGCTTTATGAAGCAGAAAAAGAACCGCATACAGTGTATATAGCTGCCTTGGTTCCTCCTGCCATGTAAAGACGCTCTTCAACAGGGTAGTCAGTTGATTTTTTATAAGGGAAAAAACCCGGTGCGGATTCGTACCCATATTTTTGGCATAGTGTTGTGCTATCCAGCTAAGCCACTCCTCAGCCGGATCCGTCTCCCGAACCGAGGATATCTTGGAAGTTCCTGGAGACAGACGGTTTTGTAGCGTTGCTGCTTGTTTAGGTTGGGCAACACTTTCTATATATATGTCAGGGTCATAAAACAGGCCGTATACATAAAAAAAGACAGCTGCTATGTGCTCGCATAATTCGCCGTTCCCGCACGTGCAAGCGCTATTCAATAGAAAGTCCGTATCCAGTTCAACCTCGCAGGTTTTGCTGTTGTTCACAGAAGCATGAATAACGGCCTTATCATATGTAACGCTGTGTACGAGTCCTTTGTTCCGATATTCCAACCCGCGCCTGAGGGTTTTCTGATGCATAATTCCAGAAAACTCTTCCGCGATAAAGCGGATTGTTTCTTTAGAAACTATATTTTGGAGCATTTCTTTCTCCTTATCATGAACTGTTCTTTGTGTATATTTTACACTAATATGATGGCGAACAGAAATGCACCCGCCTTAGCCTTTTATTCGGCGAAATATTCAACTCCGGATTATTTTTTTCGCAGGATCGAAAAAAATTATAGCGAGTTTTTTAGAGAAGAAAACACAATATTATAGTAACACGGTCATTTGGGCAGTGGCAGGGGAGGAAATCTAATGAACAAAGTCAATGTGGTGGGCGCGGTAATTGTAAATGATAGCAAGCAGATTTTGTGTGCACTCCGTTCGCAGCAAATGTCCCAGCCTGGTCTTTGGGAATTCCCTGGAGGTAAGATTGAACCGGGGGAGACACCGGAGATGGCATTAAAAAGAGAGATCGCAGAGGAGCTGGGGGTGGAAATTAAGACAGGGCAACAAATCGCCGATTTTACGTATCAGTACCCCGGTATAACGGTTCGGTTGCTCACGTTTTACGCGGAATTGGCAGACAGTAAAGCTGTTGTACATCCAACAGAACACGAAAAGTTTCAATGGCTGGAGTGTCACCAGTTACAAAAGCTCAAATGGGCACCTGCAGATATCCCAACGGTTAACGCAATCTGCTTACAGCACTCAAACGCTGCACGAGCTGGTAATATAATATCTTAACGTTTGCATTGACGCTTCGCTTTTATTATGATAAGATAATTTTCCGCCAGTAAAAAGGCGTCGATTTGAATGATGTCGTAATGAATTGGGAAAAATAAGTGGTTGATTGATGCACTTAAATGTTATAAGATAGTTAAGTCGTCGCTGATTGAGAGGCTGACTGATAGAGTTCCTTGAAAACTGAACAGTGAAATGCCAAATGTGCGATTGACCCAGAATTTTATTCTGGATTTATTAAGTAAGACCAGCTCGTATGAGCGAACAGCATCGAACCTTTTTGGAGAGTTTGATCCTGGCTCAGGACGAACGCTGGCGGCGTGCCTAATACATGCAAGTCGAGCGGACTTTGGAAAGCTTGCTTTTCAAAGCTAGCGGCGGACGGGTGAGTAACACGTGGGCAACCTGCCTGTAAGCCTGGGATAACTTCGGGAAACCGAAGCTAATACCGGATAGGATTTGGAACCGCATGGTTCTGGATGGAAAGTTTTCGGACACTTACAGATGGGCCCGCGGCGCATTAGCTAGTTGGTGGGGTAGTGGCCTACCAAGGCGACGATGCGTAGCCGACCTGAGAGGGTGATCGGCCACACTGGGACTGAGACACGGCCCAGACTCCTACGGGAGGCAGCAGTAGGGAATCTTCCGCAATGGACGAAAGTCTGACGGAGCAACGCCGCGTGAGCGATGAAGGTTTTCGGATCGTAAAGCTCTGTTGTCAGGGAAGAACCGCCGGGACGACCTCCCGGTCTGACGGTACCTGACGAGAAAGCCCCGGCTAACTACGTGCCAGCAGCCGCGGTAATACGTAGGGGGCAAGCGTTGTCCGGAATTATTGGGCGTAAAGCGCGCGCAGGCGGTTTCTTAAGTCAGGTGTGAAAGCCCACGGCTCAACCGTGGAGGGCCACCTGAAACTGGGAGGCTTGAGTGCAGAAGAGGAGAGTGGAATTCCACGTGTAGCGGTGAAATGCGTAGAGATGTGGAGGAACACCAGTGGCGAAGGCGACTCTCTGGTCTGTAACTGACGCTGAGGCGCGAAAGCGTGGGGAGCAAACAGGATTAGATACCCTGGTAGTCCACGCCGTAAACGATGAGTGCTAGGTGTTGGGGACTCCAATCCTCAGTGCCGCAGCTAACGCAATAAGCACTCCGCCTGGGGAGTACGGCCGCAAGGCTGAAACTCAAAGGAATTGACGGGGACCCGCACAAGCGGTGGAGCATGTGGTTTAATTCGAAGCAACGCGAAGAACCTTACCAGGGCTTGACATCCCGCTGACCCCTCTGGAGACAGAGGCTTCCTTCGGGACAGCGGTGACAGGTGGTGCATGGTTGTCGTCAGCTCGTGTCGTGAGATGTTGGGTTAAGTCCCGCAACGAGCGCAACCCTTGTCCTTAGTTGCCAGCATTAAGTTGGGCACTCTAGGGAGACTGCCGTCGACAAGACGGAGGAAGGTGGGGATGACGTCAAATCATCATGCCCCTTATGTCCTGGGCTACACACGTGCTACAATGGATGGTACAACGGGCTGCTAACTCGCGAGAGTATGCCAATCCCTAAAAACCATTCTCAGTTCGGATTGCAGGCTGCAACTCGCCTGCATGAAGCCGGAATCGCTAGTAATCGCGGATCAGCATGCCGCGGTGAATACGTTCCCGGGTCTTGTACACACCGCCCGTCACACCACGAGAGTTTGCAACACCCGAAGTCGGTGAGGTAACCGTAAGGAGCCAGCCGCCGAAGGTGGGGCAGATGATTGGGGTGAAGTCGTAACAAGGTATCCGTACCGGAAGGTGCGGATGGATCACCTCCTTTCTATGGAGAATCGGCACACTGGCACTTTCACTGTTCAGTTTTCCAGGAACACTGGGAAAACTAAATAAACCGCGAGGTTTTAGGGTGGAAGTTCTGCTAAATGCAGCCACGTCCTGTGGCTAACGCAGAACGACCTGGTAGGAAGTGGATGTTCTACTAAAACCGCTCACGTCCTGTGAGCAACGTAGAACGACACTCATCCTGAGTGTCTGGCAGTTATGGCGAAGGGGTCACACCTGTTCCCATCCCGAACACAGAAGTTAAGTCCTTCAGCGCCGATGGTACTTGGGCGGCAACGCCCTGGGAGAGTAGGACATTGCCAGGCCGGCAACCTAACGGTTGCTGTTGATTTTGCACTTTGAAAACTGAATCATGGAAGAAACAATGCGCAATAGGAAAATCCAATTGTAATAACCTTTTAGGTGATACCATATTAGAGCGTTGTCAGAAGCGAGAAGATCGAGGATGCGTGGGAACGAGCAGCGGAGCGTATTTTAATACGTGAGCAGCGCAGTGACAAGCAGACGAAGAGATTCGAAGCTTAAGGCAAGGCGATAGAGGTTAAGCTATGAAGGGCACACGGTGGATGCCTAGGCGCCAGGAGCCGAAGAAGGACGTGGCGAACTGCGAAATGCTCCGGGGAGCTGTAAGCAAGCGTTAATCCGGAGATGTCCGAATGGGGAAACCCACGATTCGTAATGGGATCGTACTCCTGCCTGAATCCATAGGGCAGGTAGAGGCAGACCAGGGGAACTGAAACATCTAAGTACCCTGAGGAACAGAAAACAATAGTGATTCCGTAAGTAGCGGCGAGCGAACGCGGAGAAGCCCAAACCGGAAGGTTCGCCTTCCGGGGTTGTAGGGCGTCTCACATGGAGTTACAAAAGACGGTCATAGATGAAGCGACCTGGAAAGGCCCGTCACAGAAGGTAACAACCCTGTAATCGAAATGGCCGTCTCTCCGAGACGTACCCTGAGTACCGCGAGACACGTGAAACCTCGTGGGAAGCTGGGAGGACCATCTCCCAAGGCTAAATACTACCTGGCGACCGATAGTGAACCAGTACCGTGAGGGAAAGGTGAAAAGCACCCCGGGAGGGGAGTGAAAGAGAACCTGAAACCGTGTGCCTACAACTAGTCGGAGCACATTAACTGTGTGACGGCGTGCCTTTTGTAGAATGAACCGGCGAGTTACGGTTGCGTGCGAGGTTAAGGTGAGAAGCCGGAGCCGCAGCGAAAGCGAGTCTGAACAGGGCGATTCAGTACGCAGCCGTAGACCCGAAACCGTGTGATCTACCCATGTCCAGGGTGAAGGTGCGGTAACACGCACTGGAGGCCCGAACCCACGCACGTTGAAAAGTGCGGGGATGAGGTGTGGGTAGCGGAGAAATTCCAATCGAACTCGGAGATAGCTGGTTCTCCCCGAAATAGCTTTAGGGCTAGCCTCGGATTTACTGTACCGGAGGTAGAGCACTGATTGGATGCGGGCCCCTCGCGGGGTACCAAATTCAGTCAAACTCCGAATGCCGGCTACAGATATCCGGGAGTCAGACTGCGAGTGCTAAGATCCGTAGTCAAAAGGGAAACAGCCCAGACCACCAGCTAAGGTCCCTAAATCTTCACTAAGTGGGAAACGATGTGGAGTTGCCCAGACAACCAGGATGTTGGCTTAGAAGCAGCCACCATTTAAAGAGTGCGTAATAGCTCACTGGTCGAGTGACTCTGCGCGGAAAATGTAACGGGGCTAAGTGAAGTACCGAAGCTGTGGCTTGACACCGTAGGTGTCAGGGGTAGGGGAGCGTTCCTGCAGCGGTGAAGCTCGACCGGAAGGACGGGTGGAGCGGCAGGAAGTGAGAATGCCGGTGTAAGTAGCGAAAAGAAGGGTGAGAATCCCTTCCGCCGAAAGCCTAAGGGTTCCTGAGGAAGGCTCGTCCTCTCAGGGTTAGTCGGGACCTAAGCCGAGGCCGAAAGGCGTAGGCGATGGACAACAGGTGGAAATTCCTGTACTACCTCTACTTCGCCCAGCCCTTTATATAATGAGGGGCCCCATGAAAGTAAATGAATCTGCTTCAAAGCCTTTTCATCACTTTCATGGGTATAGTGACGGAGGGACGCAGGAGGGTAAGGCAAGCAGACTGCTGGTTATGTCTGTCCAAGCAATGAGGCGTGTGTATAGGCAAATCCGTACACTGTAACGCCGGGTTGTGATGGCGAGGGAAATTATAGTACCGAAGTTCCTGATCTCACACTGCCAAGAAAAGCTTCTAGCGAGAAGTAAGGTACCCGTACCGCAAACCGACACAGGTAGGCGAGGAGAGAATCCTAAGGCGCGCGAGAAAACTCTTGCTAAGGAACTCGGCAAAATGACCCCGTAACTTCGGGAGAAGGGGTGCCCCGCTAGCGTGATAAGCGTGAGGGGGCCGCAGTGAAAAGGCCCAAGCGACTGTTTAGCAAAAACACAGGTCTCTGCGAAGCCGCAAGGCGAAGTATAGGGGCTGACGCCTGCCCGGTGCTGGAAGGTTAAGGGGAGCGGTTAGCGCGCAAGCGCGAAGCTGTGAACCGAAGCCCCAGTAAACGGCGGCCGTAACTATAACGGTCCTAAGGTAGCGAAATTCCTTGTCGGGTAAGTTCCGACCCGCACGAAAGGCGTAACGACTTGGGCACTGTCTCGGCAAGAGACTCGGTGAAATCATACTACCTGTGAAGATGCAGGTTACCCGCGACAAGACGGAAAGACCCCATGGAGCTTTACTGCAGCTTGATATTGAATGCTGGTATGATTTGTACAGGATAGGTGGGAGCCTTTGAACCCGGACCGCCAGGTTCGGTGGAGGCATCCTTGGGATACCACCCTGATTATGCCGGCCTTCTCACTCGCATCCCTTATCGGGATGGAGGACCGTGTCAGGTGGGCAGTTTGACTGGGGCGGTCGCCTCCTAAAGTGTAACGGAGGCGCCCAAAGGTTCCCTCAGAATGGTTGGAAATCATTCGCAGAGTGTAAAGGCACAAGGGAGCTTGACTGCGAGACTTACAAGTCGAGCAGGGACGAAAGTCGGGCTTAGTGATCCGGTGGTTCCGCATGGAAGGGCCATCGCTCAACGGATAAAAGCTACCCTGGGGATAACAGGCTTATCTCCCCCAAGAGTCCACATCGACGGGGAGGTTTGGCACCTCGATGTCGGCTCATCGCATCCTGGGGCTGAAGTAGGTCCCAAGGGTTGGGCTGTTCGCCCATTAAAGCGGTACGCGAGCTGGGTTCAGAACGTCGTGAGACAGTTCGGTCCCTATCTGTCGTGGGCGCAGGAAATTTGAGAGGAGCTGTCCTTAGTACGAGAGGACCGGGATGGACGCACCGCTGGTGCACCAGTTGTTCCGCCAGGAGCATCGCTGGGTAGCTATGTGCGGCCGGGATAAGCGCTGAAAGCATCTAAGCGTGAAGCCCCCCTCAAGATGAGATTTCCCACAGCATAAGCTGGTAAGACCCCTTATAGATGATGAGGTAGATAGGTTCGGGGTAGAAGTGCGGCAACGCATGGAGCTGACGAATACTAATCGGTCGAGGGCTTAACCCAATTTTTAAGGAATTCCTAATGCATCGTTACTTCCAGTTCAGTTTTCAAGGTGCAAACCTGAAAAAGCCGACCTTTTAAGGTCGGCTTTTTCGTATGTCGTAAATGACACACTTCGGTATGTCGCAAATGACGCACTTCGGTATATCACTTCGACACACCTTACTATGTCACTATGACATAGTCAACGGAATCTATTAAACGATTTTTAAATTTTTCTTTTGCTGCTAACAATGAGTGAAACGATTTCTGACGTGCGTTCCGGTCGCCAGCGCAGCAAACCCTCCCTCTAACGCGGACCCTGCTGTTTCCTTGAAAGTTGCTGATAAGCTATTCATATGCTGTCAGTCCTTTCTTGGTTATTGGTCTGCTTCATAAAAGCAAGTCGGCTCTGATGTCACTGGGTTCAAATCGATACGATAGTATAACGATTTCTGACGAGCGTTCCTTTCGTCAGCGCAGCAAATCCTCCTTCTAACGCAAGTCCATACCCTGATTTGGAAGTCGCTGATAAGTTATTCATAACTATTCAGTCCCTTCTTAATTAGTAGTGGCTTACACTTTATATTTACCCCGGTTTACCTTAGACAAACTACCTTTTGTTAAAATGTGACTTTAGGTTACATTGTCTCTTTGTTGCTTATTTAAAGATGATCTAAGATCACCATTAGCGAAACATACCTTAATGCTTTGGATACCCTATCATAATAGCCCAATCGTGATGGGTAACTTCGCAAAAATGAAGGCGTGCGCATGCTGTTTTCGTAACAAAGCCGCCATATATAAAGGTCAACTATGTGAAAAATGTCACACAAACAATTTCTCTTCTCCTATACAATCAAACTATCAAAAAGAACATAACTATTCTGTCATTAACAGTTACGTGAGGGGAAGAGACGAATGAAAAGAGAAAAATTAGTATTAGTCGGGAATGGCATGGCTGGTGTCCGCTGCATAGAGCAAATTCTTAATCTCAATCCTGACAAATATGAAATCACGATTTTTGGAAAAGAACCTCATCCGAACTACAACAGGATTTTATTATCGTATGTGCTTGATGGTGCATCCAAAATGGAAGACATTATATTAAATGATTACACATGGTATCAGGAAAATAATATCGAGCTGTATACAGGGGAAGAGGTAACAGTAATTGATACAGCTGCTAAAATCATCCAAACGAGTGCTGGCAGACAGGCATCTTATGATAGGCTTATTCTGGCTACTGGTTCACTGCCCTTTGTACTGCCGGTTCCTGGCGCAGATAAAGAAGGGGTTATTGCTTTCCGCAATATTGAAGACTGTGAAGCTATGATCAAAGCCGCAAAACAATATAAAAAAGGTGTAGTTATTGGCGCTGGTTTACTTGGCTTAGAAGCCGCCCGCGGACTGCTTGATCTCGGAATGGAAGTTACTGTTGTACATTTGATGGATGCCGTTATGGAAAAACAGCTCGATCTGACAGCTTCGAAGCTGCTTCAACAAGAACTTGAAGGGCAGGGGATGAAATTTCTCCTGGAGAAAAATACGGCTGAAATTTTAGGCGATAGCCGAGTTAGTGGATTGCGTTTTACCGATGGGACGATGGAAGAGGGCGATCTGGTAGTAATGGCAGCCGGAATTAAGCCGAACACTGGCCTGGCGAAAGACAGCGGCATTGATGTGAGAAGAGGAATTGTTGTAAACGATCGGCTAGAGACGAGTGCTGAAGGGGTTTATGCGCTGGGCGAATGCTCGGAACATCGGGGTACATTGTATGGTTTGGTGGCGCCTCTATTCGAACAGGCGCAGGTGCTTGCCAAGCATTTATGCGGAGTGGAAACAACACCGTACGAAGGTTCTGTTGTAAATACGAAGCTTAAAGTTTCTGGCGTGGATGTTTTTTCTGTTGGACAGTTTATGGAGGATGAAGATTGCCGCTCAATTAAAGCATATGATGAACTAGCTGGAACCTATAAGAAAATTGTAATCAAAGAGAACCGAATCGTAGGGGCTGTGCTGTTCGGCGACACCGCTGACAGCATACGCTTCATGAAAATGATGAAGGACGAAGTAAACGTACAGGAAATGAATCGAATATCCGTATTGGATAGCGAATGTGCGAGCTGTGGTTCAGACGTGGCTGCCGTGATGGCGCTAGCGGATGAAGAGATTATCTGTGGCTGCAACGGTGTATCGAAAGGAACCATCATTGATGCCATTAGGGATAAGGGTGCGCATACCGTAGCCGAAATTGGAGCGTGCACCGGCGCCGGGCGCTCGTGTGGCGGCTGCAAACCGGTGATCGCGCAAATACTGGAGGCTGTGCTGGGCAATGAGTTTGCCAACGTCCCGCAAAAACAATCGATGTGTGCCTGCACGGATTTAAGCCGTGATGAAGTGGTAGCCCAGATCAAGGGAAAATACCTGACGACAGTCAGAGAAGTTATGCACGTGCTTGACTGGAAAGAAAAAGAAGGCTGTTCCAAATGCCGTCCAGCCCTTAATTATTACTTGGGCATGCTTTGGCCGCACGGGCATGCCGATGAACCAGAATCCCGTTTTGTTAATGAGCGGATGCATGCCAATATTCAGAAGGATGGTACGTACTCCATCGTCCCACGCATGTATGGCGGTGTAACCACACCGGATGATCTGCTCAAGATCGCTGAAGTGGCTAAAAAATATCAGGTTCCGCTGGTAAAAGCAACCGGCGGACAGCGAATCGCCCTTTTAGGCGTCAAAAAAGAGGATGTGCCTAAGATCTGGGAAGAACTTCATATGTCTTCAGGTTATGCCTATGGAAAAACGTTGCGCACAGTGAAGACATGCGTCGGCAAGCAGTTCTGCCGCTTTGGCACCCAGGATTCGACCCAGATGGGCATAGACCTGGAGAGAAAATTTGAGCGGATTAGCGGCCCAGCCAAAATCAAAATGGGTGTATCCGGCTGTCCGCGCAACTGTGCGGAATCCTTAATAAAAGACGTAGGTGTTGTCGCGATCGACGGTGGCTGGAAGGTATATGTAGGAGGGAACGGGGGCATCAAACTTCGGAGCGCAGATTTTCTCTGCGAGGTTAAAACAAGCGAAGAAGTGATCGAATGGGTAGGAGCCTCTCTACAGTACTATCGGGAATATGCCAGCTACGGTGAGCGTACAGCGGCATGGATCGAACGTGTTGGCATTGAGTGTGTCAAAGAAGCGCTGGCATCTGCTGAAGCACGTGCGGAATTGAATAGTCGCATGGATGAGGCTTTATCGGTTCTGCATGATCCATGGGAAGAAATTATCCACAATGATCACAAGCGGGCCTTGTTTGAGAAACATTCCGCGGCTACGGTGTAAGGAGGATTGGAGAAATGAAGACCAAAGTGAATAAGAAATACAAAGTAGCGGAGTTAGATGAACTGCCTTTGCAGGAAGGCTGGGTCGTAACAGTAGCAGATGAAGAGATTGTCCTTTTTAGTCTTACCGGCGGAGATGTGCGGGCGGTGGAAAACCTGTGCCCCAAAGGCGGTCCCATAGCGGAGGGAATTGTATCGGGTGAGTATGTCTTTACCCCGCTATATGACTGGAAGATTAGCTTGATTGATGGCAAGGTTCAGGCACCGGATACCGGGTCCATTAAAACGTACCAGGTCGAAATCGCAGACGGCAACGTTTATCTTTATCTATAAAAAAGCCAGATAGCAGGAGATCCAATAGAATATCCCTGCTATCTGGCTTCAATTATTTTTACTGGGAAGAAGAATAATCCGATGACCAGGCGATTAGTATGCTATACTAAGCCAAATATTGCTGTAGAGGCTATTTAAAGGGGGAGTTTTGATGATCGTAGTAACAACGGAAAATATACCAGGCTACCGGGTGAAGGAAGTGCTGGGGCCTGTTTTCGGCTTAACGGTTCGCTCCCGGGGGATCGGCGGCAACATCATGGCTGGCCTGCGTTCCATTATGGGCGGCGAAATCAAAGAATATACGAGCATGTTGGAAGACGCCCGCAAACAGGCGATGGATCGAATGGTGCAGAACGCGAGAGCCATGGGTGCGGATGCCGTTATTATGATGCGATATGATTCAGGGGAAATTGGGCAGGATATGAGTGAAATTGTCGCTTACGGGACTGCAGTTGTGGTTGAAAGGACATAGGCTGTGATGATCATAGCCGGTGTGCTGCTCCTCGCGATACTTTCATGGTTTGTTTGGGATAGGCAGTACAAAAACAGTCAGGGAACCGAAATTCCATCCGGGTATGTATATACAGACGAAGTCAACATTGATCCGGTGAGCGGCAGGCGGACCCGTGTTTATTATAATCCCCGAACAGGAGACCGCTTCTATAAAGAAGAATAAGGCTCTAAGCGGCCCTGCATTTCTCGATAAGTCCGCAGGTGTTGCTGCATTTAAACCAGGCAGCGACACCTCGGACTTTTTTGGTGTTAAAAAACGTTTTACGACGGAGATAAATATGGGTTTTTCTATGTAATATAAACGTCATATTTATAGATAATTTACGCCCGGTTAACAATTTCGGTAAAGAATATTAACAAAAATCTTCTATGCTTAAACCAATTACTGTATCGCTATACAGGGCTATACAGGTATGAGAGGAGAAAGTCATGAAGAAAAAGAAGTTATTAAACGTAGTAACCACAGCTGCCATATGTTCCGTATTTGGTTTTTCCTCTATGGCTAATGCTGCCGCTCCGAAGGCAAAAGTCCTATCAAACCAAACAAAAACACCAATCAAGCATGTGGTTGTTATTTTCGGGGAGAATGTTTCTTTCGATCATTACTTCGGCACATATCCTAACGCAGCTAATCCGTCAGGCGAACCAGTGTTTAAAGCTAAGCCTAACACTCCCTCTGTTAATGGACTCACAAAAGACCTTCTGAGAAAGAATCCTAATGCCGCGAATCCAAAGCGCCTTGATCGCTCCCAGGCTGTAACACCTGACATGGATCATGAGTATACAGCTGAACAGAAAGCATTCAATGGAGGCAAAATGGACAAGTTTGTTGAGTACACCTCTGGTGGAAATGACAAGACTATGGTTATGAATTATTACGATGGAAATACCGTTACCGGACTGTGGAATTATGCGCAAAACTTCGCTATGAGCGATAACTCCTTTAACACAACCTTCGGTCCTTCTACACCAGGTGCCCTAAACCTCATCTCCGGTCAAACTCACGGAGCTACAGGTTACCAAAATGGAGAAAAGAAAGGCGATATTACAGACAATGTGGTAAACGGCACTGTAATAGGCGACCCTGACCCGTACTATGATACAGCTTCAAGCAAGACTCGTGCTCAAGCTGCGATGGACGGCAAAAACGTTGGTGACCTGTTAAACGCGAAGAACATTACATGGGGCTGGTTCCAGGGCGGATTCCGCGATCCTAAAGCAACACACAACAATATTGCAGGAAGCTCCTCAACGGACTACAATCCGCACCATGAACCATTCCAATACTATAAATCAACATCCAATCCGAACCATCTGCCGCCTTCTTCTACGGCTATGATTGGACATGCCGATCAAGCTAACCATCAATATGATATGCAGGATTTCTGGAGTGCTGCAGATTCTCATAACCTGCCGGCAGTAAGCTACCTGAAGGCTCCTAACTATCAGGATGGCCACGCTGGTTACTCGGATCCACTTGATGAACAGCATTTTATTGTTGACACCATTAACCACCTGCAGAAGCTTCCTGAGTGGAAGGATACCGCTGTTGTTCTTGCTTATGATGATTCAGACGGCTGGTATGACCATGTGATGCACAATCCACTTGTTAACGGCTCAAACGACCCTGAAACAGATGCCTTATATGGACAGGGCAATGCAGGTACGCCAAAACTTGGCCCATACTTAAACCGTGCAGGTTACGGTCCGCGCCTTCCGCTTCTGGTGGTATCTCCATACGCTAAAACTAATTTCGTTGATCATACGCTAACTGACCAGTCGTCCATTCTTCGCTTTATTGAAGATAACTGGAATTTAGGGCGCATTGGTGACCACTCATTTGATGCAGTCGCCGGAAGTATCGAGAACATGTTCGACTTTAAACATCCGTCTGCTAAAAAACTGTTCCTTGATCCGATTACAGGGCAACCTGTTCAACCGGCCGCAAAACCTGTACAGGACAAGAAAAACCAAACTGGCAATCATCAGAGCGGACAACAGGGTGAAAATGAAAAAGCTACAAATGAAAACAAGTCTGAGAAATAAGACCGATTATGTAAAGACCACCTAAATAAGCGTCAATCAAAGAACGGCTTCCCGTAGGGGAAGCCGTTCATTTGTGTGCTTAACCCTGGGATGACTCCTTCCTCCTCCTCTGGGAGGAGATAAAATCAACCGGCCGCTCGTTATCGGCAGGTTCAATCACAGGTAAGATAAGGATGAGAAGCAAAGCAGGCAATACCTTATGAACACTAAACGAAAGGGAGATGCAGGATGAAAGGGAAAAAACGCGGGCTGGTGTTGATGGGAGTAGGAGGGATGATGCTGATGGGTATTCTGCACCTTGGTTTTTTAATCCCAATGGCAATTGCTGCTCTTTTGATTTATAAAGGATGGCACATGGTCAAAGGTGCTCAAGGAACGTTATTCGCATGTGGATCTGACAACAGGATGATGGAAGGTTTTCCGACTGGCCAGACCCCCAAATACGACCCGCTGGATGAATGGGAACAATCAATTAAGAAGTAATTAAATCCATCCTGGACAGGAAGAAAAAATGAGGAGGAATTAAAATGAGTATATTTAAACGCGTACGTGATATTACCATGGCGGCCATTAATGAGGCGATGGACCATGTCGAAGACCCTATCAGCATGCTGAACCAGTATATGCGGAATATGGAGGATGAAATCTCCAAGGCTGAGCAGGCACTTGCCCGTCAAATCGCGACAGAGAAGAAATACAGCCTGTATATTGCTGAGACTAAAGATACGATTACTAAACGAATCCGTCAGGCTGAATTAGCTGTGGAGCGCGGAGAGGATGAAATGGCGAGACTGGCGCTGTCCGATAAACAACTTTGTGAAGTACGGCTTCAGGAATTCAACCAGCAGTATGATACGGTGCTTGAGCAGAATAAATCGCTGCGCCAGCAGCTGCAGGAGTTGAAAGACAAATATTACGAAATGAAAAACAAAAGGACATACTTACTTTCTCGGGCTAATGTGGCCCACACAAAGCAGCAGATAAACCAGGTACTGCGTTTTGATACAGAAAGCGCAGCTTCAGGGTTTGCCCGCATGGAGGAGAAAATAATGGCGCTGGAGGCACAAGCGCATGCCGGGCATTCTATTCTCCATCCATACAACCCGGCGTCCGCTTACCAACAGGCAAAGAACGAGGCCGTGGAACAGGAATTGGCACGAATGAAAGAAGACAAGAAAATCGGATGAATCAATGGGGCTGCTCAGGCTGGATGCTTGGACAGCCCCTTTCTATTATTTATTCCCCTGATGCTTTTCGTTCTGCATGTTTTGCGGCACATGAAGGACAATAAACGAGAATAAGTCCTCCTTTCCCTTTAACCACCGCGGCAGTATGATCCACATAATTTTTACAAGTTGAACACTTATGCATGGCAGCATCTCCTTGGACAAACTTATTTTTCTATATAGGTATGCAGCAAATGGAATTTTATATCTGCCCGGCTGAGTGTGACGGATTAACATCAGTTGTTTAGGGGAAGGGAATGAACGTATAATAAAATGAGGATCATCAAAGAACGAATTTGTTTTGCGTTTTTAAGGATTAGCGTCACATTCGTGTTAACATAAAATAAAATAATATGGTACCAGTAGAGGAGGCGTCCAGTGAAGTTAAGAGTATCCGCTGTGCAGTATTATCTACAAACCGTCCATTCTTTTGAGGAGTTTGCTAAACAGTGTGAGCATTACGTTAAGACCGCAGAGGAATTTGGTGCGGATTTTGTTCTTTTTCCAGAGTTATTCACAACCCAGCTTATGTCGATTGGAGACATGCAGGGAAGTGCGTTAACGATACAGGATTTACCCGATTTTACCGATGACTACAAGGAATTATTCTCTTACTTCGCCAAACAGACTGACCTGCACATTATCGGGGGAACCCATGTCGTCCGCAAAGGAGACAATTTATACAATGTCGCGCACCTTTTTTATCCGGATGGAAGAATCGACGAACAATCCAAGCTTCATATTACCCCTACGGAACTAAAAGAATGGAACATGAAACAGGGGACCGGCCTGGAGGTCTTCGATACAGACAAAGGAAAAATCGCAATTCTTACCTGCTATGACATCGAGTTTCCAGAAGCTGTGCGCATTGCCAAAGCACGGGGAGCAGATGTTATTTTCTGTCCTTCCTGCACGGATGATCGGCATGGGTTTCACCGGGTGCGCTACTGCAGCCATGCCAGAGCCATCGAAAATCAGGTGTATGTCGTCACAACCGGAACAGTAGGGTCTCTGCCTACCGTAGACTTTATGCGTTCCAATTTCGGTCAGGCCGCGATTATATCTCCTAATGATATTCCATTCCCGCCGGGTGGAATCATGGCAGAAGGCGAAATGAACCATGATATGATCATTACTGCTGACCTCGATCTTGAGCTGCTTTATCAAGTGCGTGAACGAGGAACAGTCACGACCTGGCGCGACCGCCGGACAGATCTATATACAGACTGGAAATAGCCCTTCTGTAGGAAACATGAGGCGTCCGTCTGCTACGTGGTGAACGGGCGCGTCTGAAGTATGTTTGTTTTCTTTGAGGGGCACAGGGTTTTACAACTTGGAAAAGTATGTTATAGTTTAAGTAGATTCTAAATTAAATACGCAATTTCACTAGGGGTGCCTGCTTTGGCTGAGATGAAACATGAAGTTTCGGACCCTTTGAACCTGAACTGGATCATACCAGCGGAGGGAAGTGGAGAGACCGTTTCGTGTCATTCTTAAGTTCTATGACTCAGCTCATCGGCCCACTCATTCTCCGAAATGAGTGGGCTTTTTAATTTTCTAAAAGGAGTATGGTCGTGCATGTGATGAATAGTAGAGAGCTTCACTTAATCAGCGACGGAAATATGGCTTTGGAAACATTTGCAAAAATAGCGGGTGCGGTGCACGAGTGGGTATCAGCTGTCCACATACGGGAAAAGAAGCGCACGGTAAAAGAGATCTGCCTCGGCGTTGACCATCTGCTGAGCAGGGGTGTTCCGCTTGAGAAAATTTACATAAACGACCGGGTTGATGTGGCATGGACGCTGGGTGTGAAAGGCGTGCACCTGGCCGGGCACAGCCTGGAACCCGATCAGGTAAAAGGGGCTTTTCCCCGCCTGCGGGTGGGGCGCTCTGTCCACAGCGTTGCGGAAGCCGTCAGGATGCAGCGGCAGGGGGCCGACTATCTGGTTTTCGGCCATATTTTTGCCAGTCAATCAAAGCCCGGTTTAAAACCCCGGGGGCTTGCTGAACTGGCGCAAGTCGCCCAGAGCGTCACGATTCCCGTTATGGCGATTGGGGGCGTTACACCGGAAAAAGTAGAGTCGGTAGTGAATGCCGGCGCTTCTGGCATTGCAGTTTTATCCGGCATCCTGCAAGCGGGCGATCCGCAGGAAGCGGCCAAGCGATATGCACAAGCTTTATTTGGGGAGGAAGAAAGAAATGCAAAAACAATATGATGCGATCATTATTGGCGGTGGGATTATAGGCGCGTCTATCGCCTGTGAGATGGCGAAAAGAGGGTTGAAGGTAGTCGTTGTTGAGAAAGAGCGGATCGCCTGCCGCGCCTCCAGTGCTGCGGGTGGAATGCTTGGAGCGCAGGTAGAAATGGGCAAAGAAGTAGGCCCTCTTTTTAATCTCGCTATTCGAAGCCGTGCTCTTTTTGCCTCTCTAGTAGAGGAACTTCGGGAAAGCAGTGGAATTGATGCCAATCTTATAACGAAAGGCATGCTGCGAATTGCTTTCACGGAAGAAGAGAAGAGGGAATTCCAGGAGGTGATCGCCTACCATCACAGAGCCGGGCAAAAAGCCGAGTGGTTGGAAGGCAGAGAAGTGCGGAGCAGAGAAAGCGGCCTTACAGGGGAGATTGCAGGAGCGATGTACATACCTGATGATGGCCAGCTGCTGGCGCCTGAGCTGTCCCAGGCTTTCGCCAAAACAGCCGCGAACAGAGGGGCTGAGATACGAGAGTTTACCGAAGTTACATCGCTCATTATCGAAAATGGCAAAGTAAGCGGGGTTCAAACGGATAACGGTTGTATAACGGCTGATGAAGTGATTATTGCCTCGGGGGCATGGAGTGAGAAACTGCTAAAGCAGACGGGCATTGAGCTTGGAACCTATCCGGTAAAAGGTGAGTGTTTTTCAGTAAAGACAACGACCCCTCTGCTTACTTCTACTGTGTTTTCCCATGGTTGCTATCTGGTCCCGAAGCGGGGGAGCCGGCTGCTGGTAGGGGCGACAGTAAAGGAGCGCACCTTTGATCAGAAGGTTACGGTTGAAGGGATCCGATTATTAATGCAGCGGGCCATGCGTATTCTGCCGGGTATTGTTGATGCCGAATGGGAGAAAGCATGGGCTGGCCTCCGCCCGCAGACTCGCGATGGACTGCCTTACCTGGGAAGACACCCGAAGTTCACGAACTTAATCGTGGCGAGTGGACACTTCCGCAATGGCATTTTGTTAAGCGCCATCACCGGTGTGATTGTAGCCGATCTAGTGGAAGGCAGGCGGACAGATGGAATTGATTTAGCGCCGTTTGCTTTGGATCGGCATGCGGAAGTGAAGGCAGGAGTGAGATGAATTTGATGAATCTTACCATCAATGGGGAAAGCGTGAAGATTGAAGAGAGTGTGCAGTCTGTACAAGATTTGCTCGGTTTTTTTGGCCTGGGAGACCAGGTTGTAATTGTGGAGAAAAATGGTTCGATACTGGAGAAAAGTTCGCATGCCACCGTTCAATTATCGGATGGTGACCGTATTGAAATCGTACATTTTGTGGGAGGCGGTTGAAGATGTTAAAAGTAGGACCTTATGAGTTTGGTTCTCGGTTGTTGTTAGGCACAGGAAAATTCCCGGACTTTCAGATTCAAAAGCAAGCTGTTGATGTGTCAGGCGCGCAAATTCTGACGTTTGCTGTACGCCGCATGAACATATGGGAGGCGAACCAGCCGAACTTTCTTGAAATGATTGATGTTAAGCAATTTACTTTGCTTCCCAACACTGCAGGCGCCACAAATGCCGAAGAAGCCGTACGCATTGCCAGGTTGGCCAAGGCTTCGGGCCTTTGTGACATGATTAAAGTCGAAGTCATCGGGGATACAAAAACGCTTCTGCCTGACCCAATTGAAACGCTGAAAGCCTCTGAAATGCTTCTGGAGGAGGGGTTTATCGTTCTTCCATATACCTCCGATGACGTGATACTCGCCAGAAAGCTTCAGGAACTTGGCGTGCATGCCATCATGCCGGGCGCTTCCCCAATTGGTTCCGGCCAGGGGATCATTAACCCTCTGAACATCAGCTTTATTATCGAACAGGCCACCGTGCCTGTTATTGTAGATGCAGGCATTGGAGCCCCATCTGATGCCGCACTTGCTATGGAACTGGGAGCGGATGGCGTGCTGCTGAACACAGCTGTTTCAGGCGCGAAGGATCCGGTAAAAATGGCAGCCGCGATGAAGATGGCCATCGAAGCCGGGCGCCTCAGTTACGAAGCAGGCCGAATTCCGAAAAAGCGTTATGCTACCGCCAGCAGCCCTGTGGAAGGGATGAGTGTGGTTTGAATGACCGCTATAGCAGGCAGGAACGGTTCGCAGGTATTGGCGTAGAAGGACAGAAGAAACTTTCGCACAAACATGTCCTGATCATCGGGGCAGGGGCGCTCGGCACTGGAAATGCCGAGTCGCTCGTTCGGGCCGGAGTCGGTAAGGTAACGATTGTTGACAGAGATTATGTGGAATGGAGCAATCTTCAGCGTCAGCAATTGTATTGCGAGCAGGACGCTGTCGAGCGGATGCCAAAAGCCATCGCAGCTAAAAAAAGATTGTCTGCCATTAATTCCTTCGTCGACATAGAGGCGATCGTACAAGATGTGTCAGCAAATGAAATTGAGCAGTTGATGGCCGGCGTGGATTTAATCCTAGACGCAACGGACAACTTCGAGACAAGGCTGTTGATTAACGATGCCTCACAGAAACATCGTATCCCCTGGATATATGGGGCTTGTGTAGGCAGTTATGGTTTAACGTATACGATTATCCCCGGGAAAAGCCCGTGCCTCAACTGCCTGCTAGAAAAAGTGCCGTTGGGTGGGGGAACGTGTGATACAGCGGGAATTATCAGCCCTGCAGTGCAGATGGTTGTCGCCTATCAGACGGCAGAAGCCTTAAAAATTCTGGTTGAAGATTGGGCGGCGCTCCGGTCCTCCCTGATCTCTTTTGACCTGTGGAAAAATCAGCATGCATCCATTCAGATTGGCTCGTTAAAGAATAATGACTGCCCTTCGTGCGGCAACAATCCCACCTATCCTTATTTAAAGGAACAAAACAATGTGAAAACAGCTGTGCTCTGCGGCCGCGATACGGTACAAATTCGTCCCTCTGTGAAATCATTCCGCACTCTTGATCATCTTGCGGAAGACCTTGCAAAACAGGGAGTGGGAAGCCTTGCGAAAAACCCCTATCTCGTTTCATTTAAAGTAGATACGTTTCGCATGGTTATTTTTGAGGATGGAAGAGTACTGGTTCATGGTACACAGGATGCTGCAGAGGCCAAAACATTGTTTCGCCGTTTTTTAGACAATAGCTTAAGATAAAAGTGTCTTTTCATTGAAGGCCAGCCGTTTGCATGAGAAACGGCTGGCCTTCTGTGTTTGGCGAGATTGAATATTTTTAAAGTTGTCAGAACGTTTTGCATATGTTAACCTATTAATTGTCAACCTTAATATTTTTTAGGTTAACATATTGTCTGGAGGTGTTGGAATTGAATCAACCATCTTATACCTATGAGGAACTTGCAGAGAAGAATAAAGCCTATCTCTGGAATCCGTTTACGCAGATGAAAGATTACCTGGAAGAAGACCCGGTTATTATAGCGGGGGGAAGCGGACGCCAATTGATAGATGTTGAGGGAAATGAATACTGGGATGGCGTATCATCCGTTTGGCTAAATGTCCATGGCCACCGCGTCCCGGAACTCGATCAGGCGATTCGCGACCAGTTAGAGAATATCGCGCATTCGACCCTGTTGGGAATGGCGAATGTACCGGCGATTTTATTAGCTGAGCAGCTTATACACATCATGCCTCCAGGATTGTCTAAAGTCTTTTATTCTGATTCTGGCGCGACTGCCGTAGAAATAGCGATTAAAATGGCATTTCAATATTGGAAGAATAAAGGCCTTCCGGAAAAAAGGCATTTTATCACGATGAAAGAAGCTTACCATGGTGATACGATCGGAGCTGTCTCGGTTGGCGCGATTGATCAGTTTCACCTCATTTATTCAGGCCTCTTATTTCCTTCTATTAAAGTGTCTTATCCGTATGTTTATCGTTCGCCATACGGGGCTGATCCGCAAGAGGCAGCAGCCGGCCATTTAGCAGAACTGGAACAGGTTCTGGCCACGCGATCACACGAGGTGGCCGCTTTAATTGTGGAGCCGGTTCAAGGTGCTGGCGGCATTATCACCATGCCAGACGGGTATTTGAAAGCGATTCGCGATCTTTGCAACCGCTATAACGTCTTGATGATCACCGACGAGGTCGCAACTGGATTTGGCCGGACAGGTAAAATGTTCGCCTGTGAACATGAACAGGTGAGCCCCGACATATTAACAGCGGGGAAAGGGTTAACAGGCGGATACCTGCCAGTAGCGATCACTGTCACAACAGACGAAATTTATGATGCGTTCTACGGCGATTATGCGGAACAAAAAACATTTTTCCATGGCCACAGCTACACCGGCAATCAATTGGGCTGTGCGGTGGCGCTGGCGAATCTGGAGCTGTTTCGAAAGAACAATCTGGTGTCCCAGGTGGCTAAAAAATCATCATACATAAAAGAAAGGCTTGCTCGCTTTCATGAACTACGCCATGTAGGCGATATTCGCCAGAAAGGGTTCATGATTGGCCTGGAACTGGTGGTCAGCAAAGAAACGAAGCAGCCGTATGACTGGACCGAGCGGATTGGCGCCCGTGTTTGCAGGCGTACACGCGAGCTAGGCATGCTTCTTCGCCCGTTAGGAAATGTGGTTGTTTTCATGCCGCCCCTGGCGTCCACCTATGAAGAACTGGATGAAATGCTCGCTATTTTATATCAAGGCATTGCTGAGGTGACCGAGGCATGAAGCTGCATGAAGAGCTTAATGAGCTAACGAAAAACGGCTTATATCGAAAACTGCGGCGCATGGAAAGTGCGGCCTCCAACCGGGTTATCGTGGAAGGCCATGAGATGCTGATGTTTGCTTCAAATAACTACCTTGGACTCGCCGATGATCACCGATTAATCCGGGCCGCTTGCCAGGCAATCGAAAGATATGGCACAGGATCTTCGGGATCCCGTTTGACCACGGGAAACACCCTTCTGCATGAGCAGCTTGAAGGACGTCTCGCTCAATTTAAAGGCACCGAAGCCGCTATTGTTTTTAATACCGGATATATGGCGAATATTGCTGCTCTAACTTCGCTTGTCGGAGAGGGCGATGTGATTTTATCGGATGCCTTAAACCACGCCAGTATTATAGACGGCTGCCGGCTTTCACGGGCGAGAACGGTCATTTACCGTCATGCTGATATGCAAGATTTAGAGAACAAATTGAAAGAATCAACTTCCTTTCGGCAACGGCTCATCGTGACAGACGGTGTGTTTTCGATGGATGGAGACATAGCGCCATTGCCGGATATCGTGTCTCTGGCAGAAAAATATCAAGCAACAATCATGGTAGATGATGCCCATGCCACGGGGGTGTTGGGAAACAACGGTACAGGAACAGCGGAGCACTTCGGTTTGAAAGATAGAATTGCTGTGCAATTGGGTACGTTATCGAAAGCACTGGGGGCGGAAGGGGGGTATATTGCGGGAAAGCAAGAGTTGATTGATTATTTATTGAACCGTGCAAGGCCGTTCATTTTTTCCACTGCCTTATCGCCAGGCGTAATCGCCAGTGCGCTTGAAGCTTTAGATATAGTGGAGCTTGAACCGGAGCGAAGATGGAGATTGCATCATGTCAGTTCATATGCGCGGCAGGAATTGAGCAGGTTGGGTTTTCATGTGTTGGATGGTCAAACTCCGATTTTGGCTGTCGTGATCGGAGTTGCGGATGCAGCTGTTACTTTTTCGAAGAGATTGGAGGACAATGGAATATTTGCACCCGCTATTCGTCCACCGACGGTTCCAATTGGATCTTCACGCATTCGGATTACGTTAATGGCGTCCCACACGGATGAAGATATCCAGTCGTTGATTCAATCGTTCCAATTAGTCGGCAAGGAACTGGGGGTTATGCGATGAGCGGTTTTTTTGTTACGGCAACAGACACAGAAGTAGGAAAAACGATGGTGGCAGGTGGTTTAGCAGGTGTGTTGCGCCGGCGTAATCATGACATGGGAGTGTTTAAACCCATCCAAAGCGGACATTTATCCACTAATCCGGAAGGGGATGCGGCGAGGCTCAAACTTCTCTCAGGGGTGGAGGATCAGCCCGAACTTATTTGCCCTTATAGTATAGAAGAGCCGATTGCACCGCTTCTGGCCCTTCGGCGTACCGGGCAAAGGGTGTATTTACGTGATCTTGTTGATAAATATGAGTCAATAAAGGAACATCACCAAATGCTCATCGTTGAAGGTGCCGGCGGCATAGCCGTGCCCTATACGGAGGATGGATTCGTCGTTGATTTGGCAAGTCTATTAAAACTTCCGTTGATCATCGTGGCCCGGCCAAACTTGGGCACAGTTAATCATACGCTACTTACAATTGAGTATGCGCGCCAACGTGGACTTACGATTGCAGGCGTCATTCTGTCAGGCGTCGGCAAAACAGAGATAGGCATACCGGAGCGAACCAACGCGGACCTGATAACACAATACAGCGGCATACCTGTTCTTGGCTCAATTCCCTGGCTTGGGGAGCAACCAACAAGGGATGAAGTGCTGGATAGCTTCGAACAAAACCTAGATTTCGACTATATTGAAAGAAATCTTACAAGGAGCGAAACGTCCAGCCTTAGTTAAGGCTGGACGCCAGCATTCATTCTGTTCAGTCGCAAGAACACGCAATAATAACGAGCAGGATGAACAGAACCAGAATAACACCAATTACATCTTCGCCACCAAAGAAACCCATGGTATCCCCTCCTTTACTTGCATGATACGGGGAGGGGCATGGACGAGTGTTGGGCATCTGCCACGGCTTTACTTATTTGGGTTCCGAACGATGGTTTATGACCGGACGGCTAAAAACGGGCAACCTATTCCTCAGTTAGATATGGAACGGTTGTATAAGAGCCAGTCAGTGCATCAACATAGCTGAAACCGGGCATTTTGCTATCGCGCATGTAGACGAGAATAGGGGAAGGAGCACGCTGACCGAAATAATCTGGCCATATATACTGCAGCTTAAAGTGTACTTGGTTACGGAAAACGGCGGCAGCTTTCTCCTTTGAAATTATACTTTTGGTGTCAGGCAGTTCAACGTTATCCATGTTTTCCGGGATGGTTAAGCTTACTACATTGCTGGTTGCGGCATCCACAGCTATCGTATAGCATCTATCTGTAACAGGGACACCATTGTGCAGTTCAGTGAACAAAAACAAATATTGCTTGTTTTGATTATCCATTTCCAGGAGTTTGCTTGTATCTACCCATGTTGGCGGGTCTTCCTGCGGATTGGCCGTTAGGACGACAACCTTGAGATTTGTTGCGGCTGGATCAACATATTGGGAAAGCATGGCAGACGCGCGCTGATAGGCTTGTTCCTGTGTAATGTCCGGATTCTTATTATTGTTGCTCTTATTATGGTTCTGGCTGATGTTGAGACTAATGACCTGTCCGGTCTTTTTAGAGGCCGTTACGTGAACAAACGTATCTTTCTGATTGGTCCAGCCGTAGTCGATGTATCTGTCATTTGCTTTTTGTACATCAGGAGCAACTTCCGGCTGTTCCTCGCGTTGAAGCTGGCTGACATCATACTGAAGTATTTGTTTAAGAGCGTTAGCGGCGTCCTGTTCCGTGTGGATGAGTGGAAGTTTATCGCCTTGGGCAGTCAGCGTTACATCTTTTAAAACATTCTGGAATGCTCCAGCCTTCATTTCATTGCCCGTCATCATGCTGATGGGCTTTCCAGTCCGAGCGTCTATCGGGCCAAAAAAATTGAAATCATAATACAGTGCCGGGTGTTCATTTTCCGGACCATTCTCAGCACTGTACCGTGCAGGCTGGGCTGCTGTATAGTTTAATGTTAATGAATCAGCAGTTATCAGCCGTTTTTTTAATTCCTCTTCCGATAGAACATCCGATGGTTTATTCAGTTTTAAGCCAGCTATATCAGGCAAGGAATAGCGAAAGCTCACGATATGGCCTGCCCCGTCCACTCCAACGTGAACAGCAGATTCACCTGTCACAGGAATTCCATTTATAAGGAAGGGGAACTCAACGTCTCGGTGGGCCCACCTCACCCAGGTTTTATTTTCTTTCTGATATCCTGAACTGCCTGAACCGTGTGATTCGGGTTCTCCCAAGATAGCCTTCCGATCCGTGGCTAACAGTTGATTAACAAACTGGGCCGCTTTTTCTTTGGCTGCAGAGATGGTTGGCAGTGAAGCAGATGCCCAGTCCTTAATCTGTAAATTTAACATAAGAAGTTCACCTGTTTTACTGTCCATTCGAATATAAGCATTTGACAAATCGGGGACATGTTGCTTATTCATGTCAGCGGTAGGGTGCTCACTCATATAGATGAAAACCGAATGTGTACTGTCATCCGTTTGTATGGATGCTATTTTAAGCTCGGGTTCTACTTTCAATAGCTTATCCATTGTAGCTTTCACAAGAGGAGGTACGGTTTTAAAGTCCTGGCTAATGTTCGTTTTCGTATCCAAAACTTGCTGCGCCGGAGCGGGTGTCATTGAAACGGATGCTGCGAATACGGAGCCTGCTGGCAGCATACTCGCAGCAAGCAGTGCGGAAACAAAAGGGTATTTGTTTTTCATAGAAAGGCTTCACCTCATCGTAGATTTTATTTGGTTACTTCATCGGCTTGTGAATCGGCATTTGTTCCGATAATCCATACAATCCGTTTCCTACCCTCTTTCTTTAATAACAATGCTATTTTTCCATTACATAGAATTTTAACGGGTATATGTTTAAAATAGTAGGAAAAAAATGTCAAAAAAAGTTCCCGATTAAGTCTCCACATAACCAAACTTGGACTTGCATCCACCACAGCCGCTATGGTACCACTATTTAACTGATAGCGATCTGTTCTATATGGGTAAAGATTTATGAAGCTTACTTGTCGGTTCCGGTTGCCGTTTGTGTAAAAAATTCTATTAGGAGGCATCGCAAACATGACTGTAAATAAATTAATGATAGTTGCACACCCGGATGATGAAATGATCTTTGGCGGAAATGAGCTCCTGATGGAAGATGGCTGGAAAGTTATTTGTGTTACCAATCGGGATAATCCGGTTCGATCTAAGGAGTTTTCCCGGGCGATGGAGATGGTAGGCGCGGAATATGAAATGTGGAATTACGAAGACGGCTGGACCCACCATATCAACCGGCCTGAAATACAGAGAGATCTAGAAAGAGCCGTTAATGAACGGAAATATGAGCGGATCGTTACCCATAATTTGCGGGGGGAATACGGTCATCCAGAGCATCAAGCTCTGGCAGAAATTATGGAGAAAATCGTAAAGGACAACCTTTATATGTTTGACCAATCCCTGGATGAAATTCTCCCTCTATCCATTTTGAAGAAAATACTTGAGGTGTCTGAAGTCTATAAAAGCCAGTTGCATGCTTTTGAGCAGTTAAGCAGGTTTTTGGTTCGATCAAGAGCGGTGCGCATTCGATAACGAACGCATTTGCAGCGAGTATTACCCTTACTGTTCAATGGCATTAGCCAATATGTAGCGTGCCATTCTTAGCGAAATTGCATAGTCAAATCTTTGAACGATGCCCGGCCGGTTAAAGGAAGGGCATCGTTTTTTGTCGTATAAGTATATTGCTTTAAGTTATTTTTTGCTGGGACCGATAGGTCCCTTTCTCTTTTTTGATATGGAGTTTATGTGCTTCAAAGTGTTGGTGCCTTGAGCGATTTTTTAAATGGGACCTCCGGTCTCGAAACACCTAAGAAAAACATCGTGAGCCGCATGTCCCGCGATGTTTTTCTTACTCTGTTGATAGTTTATGAATGTATTTGATTATTAATGATTGATTTTGGTTGTTTTTTGTTTTAAGATAAGACTATAGATACACAGGAAAGGAGGGAATGGTTCTGTTAGGTCCAGAACGTCATCAGCTTATCCTCTCCATGCTACAAGATAAATCGGTCCTTCATATTCAAGAGATTATCGATACAACAGGTGCTTCTGAGTCTACGATCCGCCGGGATTTAAGTGAATTAGAAGAAAAGAAGCTTCTCAAACGGGTTCACGGGGGTTGTACGCACTTCCATAATAAAATAGAAGAACCGACAGTTACGGAGAAAACAGCGGTGTATGATGCGGAAAAAAGGGCAATTGGCCGTCATGCCGCATCATTGGTCAAGACGAAAGATTGTATCTTTATCGATGCCGGAACCACTACGCTTCACATGATTCCCTTTTTGGCAGGAAAAGATATTATTGCTGTTACGAACGGATTAAATACGGCAACCGAATTGCTGAGTGTTCAGGTACGGACCATTTTGCTTGGCGGCGATTTGAAAGCGCCTACTTTATCGCTTGTCGGGAGAGGCGCGGTTATTTCTATTCAGCAGTACCGCTTTGACAAGTGTTTTCTTGGGATGAACGGAGTGCATGAGCATATGGGATTTACCACGCCGGATCCGGGTGAGGCTTATATAAAACAACTGGCAGTTTCGCTTTCCGATGAAAAATATGTTCTGTGCGACAGCAGCAAACTGTCACAGGTAACATTCGCTAAAGTGGCGGATTTACAGGATTGTACGATTATTACCGATAATGGCGCAGATGAAGTTAAACAGGCATACAGCAAAAAAACTAAGATGATAACGGTGATAGCATGATTTACACACTTACATTAAACCCATCGATTGACTATCATATCACGCTTCCAGCCTTTACAGAAGGCGGGTTAAACCGTGTACAGAAGGAACGAAAAACGGCAGGCGGTAAAGGAATAAACGTTTCCCTGGTGCTAAAAAAGCTTGGCATGGAAAGCCTGGCACTTGGCTTTACAGGTGGTTTTACCGGGAGATTTATTGAAGGTGAACTGCTTGAAGCCGGCATTCATACCGAGTTTTTACGCATTGGAGAAGATTCCCGGATTAACATCAAACTCCACGCAGAGAAGGAAACGGAGCTAACCGGCGTTTCCCCGCGTATTCCCCGGGAAAAGCTGGATGCGCTCCTGCTGCGGCTGTCCCGTTTAACAAATAAGGATACGCTGGTGCTATCAGGCGGCGTACCTGGCAGTTTGGACCAGGGGATTTACGGAACAATCATGAAGCGGCTCCAGGTTAAAGGGGTGCGCATCTTTCTGGATGCAAGCGGTGCAGCGCTTGAGAAAGCACTTGAAGAGAGGCCCTTTCTAATTAAGCCAAACCAGCAGGAAGTGAGTGATTTGTTCGGAGTACCCATTGAAACCGCTGAAGAAGCGATCACTTATGCGAGGAAATTACTGCCGCTGGGACCGGAAAATGTAATCGTTTCCCTTGGTGGAGAGGGCGCGGTTTTGGTCAATCATCATGAAGCCTTTATCGCCCGCATTCCGCGGTCAAAACCGATTAATACAATTGGTGCGGGGGACTCTATGGTGGCTGGATTTTTATACCAATACGTCCGGCAAGAAGATGTAGAATCAGCCTTTCGCTTTGCGGTAGCTGCCGGAAGTGCGACTGCACTCTCTGAAGGATTCTGCACACCGGAAAGCATAGAAGCCTTCCTGCCTCACATTATTTTAAAAAAGGGGGAGAATACCTAATGAAAATTACGGAACTTTTACAATCCGATACAATAACGATGAATCTGGCAGCTTCTTCAAAAGAGGGAGTCCTTGAGGAATTAATAGATTCGCTTGACAGGGGCGGGTATTTAATCGACAGAGAACAGATGAAAATGGCGATTCTTGCCCGGGAAGCGCAGAGTACGACTGGCATTGGCGAAGGAATTGCGATTCCTCACGCAAAAACCACAGCGGTCAAAGAGCCGCGTATCGCATTTGGCCGTTCAACATCTGGTGTCGACTATCAGTCGCTAGACGGAGAGGCTGCGCACCTTTTTTTCATGATTGCCGTGCCTGAAGGATCAAATAACACCCATCTGGATGCGCTGGCCCGCCTTTCGATGCTGTTAATGGATGAGACACTGCGCCAGCAAATCATGCAGGCAACCACTGAGGCTGAGATTTTGTCCCTGATTGATGAGCGGGAAAATGCGGAAGCAGGAGCTAAAAATTCAGAAACATCCGAAACGGTTGAACACTCCAAGCAAAACCTGATTAAAATCCTGGCTGTTACGGCCTGTCCGACAGGCATTGCGCATACGTACATGGCAGCGGATTCACTTAAGAAGACCGCTGAAGCGCTTGGTTACGACATTAAGGTCGAAACAAACGGCTCAGGCGGCGTAAAAAATCAGCTCACATCGCAGGAAATCGCTGAAGCAACTGCCATTGTTGTGGCGGCAGACAAACAGGTGGAGATGGATCGCTTTGCTGGCAAAGTGGTCATCGAAGCGCCTGTTGCGGAAGGCATTCGCAACCCAAAAGACTTGCTCACCCGCGCAGCTGAACGCAGAGGCCCTGTATATGGAGGACAATCCGGCGCTGCATCCTATACGGGCAATATTGCCGAAGCCAAAGCTGAACTGAAAAAGAAACAGCCTGCTTTCTACAAGCATTTAATGAACGGCGTTTCTAACATGCTCCCGCTGGTTGTTGGAGGCGGTATCATCATCGCGATTAGCTTTATGTTTGGGATTAAGTCGGCCGATCCGAAAGACCCGAGCTTCTTCCCGTTCGCTAAACATTTAATGGATATTGGCGGAGGCACGGCTTTTGCACTTATGGTAGCTGTGCTGTCAGGCTACATTGCGATGAGCATCGCAGACAGGCCTGGCCTGGCCCCTGGTTTGGTAGGCGGGATGTTAGCCTCTACTTCCGGCGCTGGCTTCCTTGGCGGTCTTATTGCCGGGTTCTTTGCAGGGTATGTCGTAGTCGGGCTTAAAAAACTGTTTGCCCGAATGCCGCAGTCACTGGAAGGAATTAAGCCGATGCTGCTCTATCCGCTGCTGGGCATTCTGATTACGGGCCTTGGCATGGTATACGTGATTTCGCCGCCGGTAACGTTTATCAACAATGCACTGGCTGAATGGCTGCGCAATATGGGTACAGGAAATGCCGTTCTTCTGGGAATCATTCTCGGGGCCATGATGGCGTTCGATATGGGTGGACCGGTTAATAAAGCGGCGTTTACGTTCGGTATCGCGATGATTGCCAATCATAACTACCTTCCACACGCGGCTATAATGGCGGCGGGCATGACACCACCGCTTGGGCTTGCTCTTGCCACCACGCTGTTTAAAAGTAAATTTACCCGGCAGGAAAGGGAAGCGGGTAAAACGGCTTATGTACTAGGCGCCACTTTTATCACAGAAGGCGCGATTCCGTTTGCTGCCGCTGATCCTAGCAGGGTCATTCCGGCTACAATGCTCGGCTCAGCAGTGGCCGGCGGTCTCTCGATGTTTTTTAAGTGTACGCTGCCAGCTCCGCACGGTGGGATTTTTGTCATCCCGGTTGTTGGCAATATTCCTGGCTACATCATTTCTATTGTTGTGGGTACGCTTGTAACCGCTTTGACTGTCAACTTTTTAAAGAAGAAAGTTGTTGAATAGTATAAAACTCAACAAATTGGCTCCCTCATCTCTGAGGGGGCCTTTTTCATCCAGGTGGTGGTTTTCAAGGAATAGTCTGTTACTTTATTCATAAAGTCTTTTGTGTTACCTTTAAGGAGTTAGCCCAGAGCTTAGAATGGCTTTAGTTTAGTAGAGGATAGAGGAGAGTTTCAATGAGCACGAACAGAAAAGAAGAGTTGGCCCGCAGCCTAAAAGCCCGCCATATTATGATGATTGCACTTGGCGGCGCTATTGGAGCGGGCATGTTTAAAGGCAGCAGCACATCCATAGACATGGCTGGCCCCGGGGTGGTGCTGGATTATTTGTTTGGCGGCATTATTCTGTTATTTGTTATGCAGGGGCTGGCAGAGATGGCGGTACGCAGGCCAGGGGCGAAAACCTTCCGTGAGTTAATTGAGCCGATACTGGGCCGCTTTGCGGGATACTTCGCGGGCTGGATGTATCTGCTTGATTGGGTGCTTGTTATGGCAGCGGAGACGGCTGCGGCTGCGGTGTTTCTGCAGTACTGGTTCCATCATGTGCCGCTATGGGTTTTATCTTTGGTTGTATCGATTGTGATCACAGCGATTAATCTCTATCAGGTTAATATATACGGCGAAACAGAGTTCTGGTTGGCCGGCATTAAAATAGCCGTTCTTATTCTTTTTATTCTGCTGGGTGGCACGCTGTTGTTCACGGGGTATTCCAACCACCCTGCCGTCGGCCTCCATCATTTAACAGACAGCGGCGGATTTTTGCCACATGGCATAAGAGGACTGGCATCGGCTATGCTGGTTGTTATGTTCTCATTCGGGGGAAGCGAAATGGTAGGGATGACGCTAGGGGAGACGGAAAATCCCGAGCGGGTTATTCCACGCGCAGCCCGTACCGTAATCTACCGTATTCTGGTATTTTATGTACTGCCTATCCTCGTTATTGTAAGCCTTGTCCCATGGAATGGCTTATCAACTGTGCAAAGCCCGTTTGTGACGGTTTTTGAGGCGATGGGCATCCCGTACGCGGGTGATATTATGAATTTCGTGATGCTGACTGCCGTTCTGTCTGCGACAAACACGGGTATGTACGCGGCATCCCGGATGCTGTACAATCAGGCGCTGGATGGACAGGCACCCCGCTTTTTTGCCTCGCTTTCGAGGCGGCGTGTTCCGGTGCGGGCGCTTTTAGTTAGTACATCCTTTCTTTACATCGGCGTTATTGTTGCCTTTTTTGCCCAAGGAAAAACGTTTGACTACTTGATGGTCATACCCGGATATTCTGTTCTTATTGTATGGATGCTGCTTGCTGCGGCACACATGCGAAGCCGTTTTGCACAGTTGGAGAGCTTAACCCAACCCATCCGCTTTCCAGCAGGCAGCTTGTTTGCACTCCTATCCCTGGCTGTCATCTTTGTTGGCGTTGTAGTCACATCGCCTCTCTATGGAACGCTGGTAAGCCTGCTTACGATGGTGCTTATCGCAGCGACATACGGGTTGGCCCAGAAAGAATAAATCATACATTATATAAGCTGTTTCCGTTAAATGCGGAGGCAGCTTTTTTTGCTTTGGTGTCACTTGCCGAGGGAAGGTTAGTATCAAATTGCTTAAGCTAATGAACTGGATATTGACGGAAACGATTACTTATGCAAAAATTCTGATTAATAGCTATTATTAATATTAACATGCAAGTAACCTTGTCCAGAAAGGAGGGAACTACATGGACGAAAACCACGAGCCCAAAGCAGCCTGGAACAAATGGTATCTCCTATTGATCATCCCGTTTATAGCCACGCTCTGGCCGCCTTTTTACGCATCGAATAACCCAGCGTTTTTTGGAATCCCGTTCTTCTACACGTACCAGTTTTTATGGGTTGCCATCAGCGCGGTTTTAACTGGAATTGTCTATTTTGCTACTCGGAATTAATAGCGGCGGGCAGCTTTTTAACTTGTTTTGGAAAGGGGTTCTTATATGAACTGGCCGGCACTTATCGTTTTTATCTTTTTCTTTGCGCTTGTAACCATCCTGGGCTTCTATGCAGCCCGTTGGCGACGGGCGGACTTAAATCATCTTGACGAATGGGGACTCGGGGGGAGGCGGTTTGGAACTCTTATCACCTGGTTCCTGTTAGGCGGGGACCTTTATACAGCCTACACGTTTATCGCCGTTCCTGCTCTCATGTACGGCAAAGGGGCCCTTGGATTTTATTCGGTGCCATATACGATCATAATTTACCCGCTTGTATTTGTTGTGATGCCAAGGCTGTGGTCTGTTGCTAAAAAACATGGATACATTACGATTGCGGATTTTATCCGGGACCGCTATGATAGCCGTGCACTTGCCCTTGCTGTGACCTTTACAGGCATCCTGGCAACCATGCCCTATATTGCTTTACAGCTCGTGGGTATGCAGGCTGTTCTGGAGGCGATGGGGATCACAGGGAGCGGTTTTAAGGGAGAGATTCCGCTGATCATCGCGTTTGCCATCCTAGCTCTATACACGTATACAAGCGGTCTGCGTGCCCCGGCTGTCATCGCGATTGTAAAAGATTTGATGATCTATATCACAGTGATTGCGGCTGTTATCATCATTCCGGTTAAACTGGGAGGCTTTGGCCATATTTTTAGCGCGGCTGCAGCTGTACTGCCCACACATAAGCCACCTGGAGGCGTGAATCTCTGCCCAGCCGCTTACATGCCGTATGCGACGCTTGCATTGGGATCCGCTTTAGCTCTATTTCTCTACCCGCATTCACTAACAGGTGTGCTTAGTTCAAGCAGCCGGGACGTTATTAAGCGAAACGCGGCGCTGCTGCCGGCGTATTCCTTTATTCTTGGCATTATTGCTCTCTTAGGCTTCATGGCCATAGCGGCGGGCATAAATACAAAGACACCGAACAGCGCCGTGCCACTGCTCTTTCTGAAAATGTTTCCCGACTGGTTTTCCGGGTTTGCTTTCGCCGCAATCGCAATCGGAGCGCTTGTACCGGCAGCCATTATGTCGATAGCCGCTGCAAATTTATTTACACGAAATATTTATCGCGAATACATCAACCCGGCCTGTACGCCAAAGCAGGAATCTAATATGGCAAAATACGTATCGCTGATCGTTAAAGTGGGCGCGCTGTTCTTTATTATTTTTCTGCCCACCCAGTACGCGATTAATCTGCAGCTGCTCGGCGGAATTTGGATTCTGCAGACGCTGCCAGCGGTCATTGTCGGCTTATACACCAGTTGGTTCCACCGGTCCGCACTGCTGATCGGCTGGTTAATTGGAATGCTGTCTGGCACTTATATGGCTGTGGCACAAGGTTTCAACTCTGTATATCCGCTGCACATAGGCAGCTCGGTTATCTCAGCGTATGCTGCGATTTACGCGCTCATCATTAATTTCGTGGTTGCAATTGTGTTCACCCTTGTACTTCGTGCTTTTGGCGTGGAGAAGGGACGGGATAAAACAAGTCCGCAGGATTACAATTTTAAGTCCGCTTCTCTGTAAGCGCACGACACCGTGGGTGACTCTTCGACCCATGGTGTTTTTTTAGGATGGCAGGCATTCATATATATGTAAGTGCTTGGGCTTCGCTGATTTTAACGCATAATTTTACTTCGTCAGGAAAGTATAACCACATGAAGCAAGTTTGGCTCAGCATCGCTGGCAGGAAGAGGTGGCACCACTGCAAATTGAAAGAATCGATACCTTTCCCTTACTGCACAAATTAACAAAGGCTTATGGGGACGCCAATGGTTACAAACGATATCGAACCTGCTTTTTAATTCGGATTACGACTAAATCAGGCGTGCAGGGGTGGGGAGAATGCATAGATTGGCTTCCGGCGCTGGAGCAGGTTTTCCAGTACCGCATTACTCCTTATTTGCTAGGGAAGAAAGCCACGGATCGGCTGACTGTCGTAAAAGAGGCGTCCAGATGGAATAAACGCGCGGCGGCAGGCGTCAGTATGGCGCTGACCGACATTGTTGCTAAAGCTGCGGGTCTGTCTTTGTGCAATTTGTGGGGAGGTCAACAGCATGAGCGGCTTCCCGTTTATGCATCATTTCAAAGTTACATAGAAGACGAGCATTGGATGGATGGTTCACTTGATTTAATCGGGAAGGCGCTTGATCGCGGCTTTGCGATGATAAAAGTTAAGATAGGCGGCAGGACCTTTGAAGAGGATCGCCGGCATCTGGCTGCTGTTAACAAGACTTTCGGCGATAAAATGAAGATAGCGGTTGATGCCAACCAGAGCTACGATCTGGCTACTGCTTTGCGTTGGGAGCAGGAATTCGCGAAAGTTCCGCAAATGATGTGGTTTGAGGAACCGCTTCCGCCGAACTTCGTTAAGGAATACAAGCTGCTGCGCACAAAGATGTGCGTTCCAATAGCAGGAGGCGAGAACCAGCAGGGGGCCGAGCTGTTCGCTGCGCTGCTTCAGGATCAGGCCATAGATATCATTCAGCCGGACATCATGCATGAGTCAGGTGTGGATACATTTCGCCACTCGCTGATGCTTTCGCGTACGTTTGGCGTACGGGTATCGCCTCATACATTTGATGGTGCACTGTCGAGGCTGTTTACGCTATGCGCTATGGCGTGCCTGCCTCCATGGAGCAAAATGAAGGGGGAAGCCATTGAGCCCGTGGAGTGGGATGTGATGGAGAATCCCTTTACCGAACTTTTTCCTATCACGCTTCACAACGGGATGGTTACACTGCCAGATGGGCCGGGGATCGGGGTGGAACCTGACGGGGAGATACTTAAGCGATACCGGTGGGATGGATTACAGGGCTGCGATTAAGGCACGGCAGGTATTATGACACCAGAAGGAAAGCAGATTCAAGCTGGTTTAGGAGGAAATTATTTTGACCAAGTTATTTTTTCCGGCAAGCTAGGGACATCGGTTTTTTATAGTTTACCGGTGGAAGCTGCCGATATTTCGCTAATTCATTCTCAGAAATGGTATAAGTAATGACTTCACCCGACCTGTTATCATGCTTATCTTTCTGAGGCACAACCGAATGTTTATTGAAGCCAAATACACGCCCACGAATCATGTTCATCTATCCCTTCTGCACCAATTTTAACGTAATCCCTTAACTTCAAATGGGTGTAACAATTTCTTCCACGGAAATACAGAGCTGGTTAAAATCAATTTAAAATGGGTTGTTGTAATTCTGGGAAATCCTGTGTTGATCAAGTGAGATTTTTAAGCATAATGCTTGGTGATATTGGACGTCTATTTGAAAGTCATTGGATAAGCTGCGTCTTTATTTCTAATTCTAATTTTATCACCAATTCGTAGTTTATCCTTCCCTCCGTAATTGATAATATTTCCACCTATGTGTATACCACTAATCCATTCACCATTATAGTTTAATTGCACCGCTTCTCCATTCATTATTGAAATCCGCATAGTATTATCTACACAGAGCATAGGAGAATTGTTAGAAGCCTTACACAAAATCCCTTCAATATACCTAATCATTAATCTCAATCCTTTTTAACTTCGGTCGTTTATATTATTACTTAAGATAGTTTATCAATTAATTATTATTGTTATATTGTGCATATGTTAAAAATATAATAAAATTTTTTGTTAACACAACAAATAAAACGTCTTCCGAAACAGCCATATTGTCCTAACTATTCCTATTGTTATTATTATACAATATTAACCATTTTCCACCATGTTCTTTCTTTAACTTAAACTGCTCCTTATTCAGACAACGGTCAGGCAATTTACAAAACTACGTTTGCCAAATAGAAAAGCCCGTAGCATACAAACTACAGGCAATGAGTAAGAGCGAGATTAATTTGCAGTAACATTGTATCGCGATAAATACAAAAGAGGCCATCACTCACTCCATCTCTGTCACAACCATGAGCCACTAGTTAAAGTGTAGGTGATGATACACTCTCATAAATAAAGGAAGAAAATTACCGAAAAATCACAAATGGAAATACTTAATTTACCATACATTCACATTTCCCTGCTAGAGTTGTCTATGGAAGAACTAATAACTACTTAAGGAGATGAGATGTATGAAAGGTAATGGGGAAAATCGCAAAAAGTTAGTTACCGGCATTGCATTAGCAACTGTACTTATTGGTTCTGGTTCTGTTTACGCGGCCTCTTTTTTAGGGGCTGGACCTCAGGTGAATGGGACAGGCGTAACCCCTCACGGTTGGACCCTAACACCAGCAGGAAAACAACTGAGTTTGGGTGATTTTCCGATGGGTGGAGCAATCAGTCCCGATCATAATTATCTCGTAGTTTCAAACGATGGACAAGGTACTCAATCCTTACAGGTAGTGGATATTGCCCAGCAAAAGGTCATTCAAACAATCCCTTACCAATCTCCTGAAACTCTCTTCCTCGGTGTAATCTTCAGCCCTGATGGAAAGAAATTGTATGCATCTGGTGCTGGTAATGACAAAATTCGTGTTTTCAAATTCGATCAAGGTTCCCTTTCCGAACAATCCCCTATCCTTATGAAGAATCAAAAGAACACCAAAATCTATCCGGCAGGAATCTCTATCTCACCTGATGGGAAGTTCTTATATACCGCGAACAATTTGGATAACTCCGTCTCCAGCATTGATCTGTCTACAGGGACTGTCACCGCAACCACTTCGGTCGGCAAGGATCCATACATGGCTCTTCTCAGTCGTGATGGAAGTACGTTATATGTAAGTAACTGGGGAGAGAGCAGCATTACAGTCTTGAATGCAAAGGATTTAACCGTTAAAAAGACAATCCCTGTAGGATTGCACCCGAATGCTTTAGCTGAAAATCCGATCAGCGGTAACATCTATGTAGCAAACTCAGACAGCGATGAAGTTTCTATTATCGATCCTAAGCAGCAAGTCGTTCAAACCATCTCCCTAGCTCCATACCATAATGCACCGACGGGAAGCGTACCGAATGCATTAACCGTTAGCCCGGATGGGAAGACACTATACGTAGCAAATGCAGGTAATAATGATATTGCCGTGGTAGATCTTGGTCACGATAAAGGACAAGCAAGTGTGAAGGGCCTTATTCCGACTGCATGGTATCCAACCGGAGTTCATCTGACTGAGAATGGTAAAAAACTAATGGTACTTAACGCAAAAGGATTAGGAGCAGGACCAAACAGCCAGCATCAATACATTGGAAATATGATGCAAGGAACAATGTCTTTCGTTAATGTACCTGATAATAATCAACTGGTAAAATATACTAAACAGGTTGAAGAAAACAATAAAGTCTATGACGTAAAAGGTGGCGGTTGGTTAAGTCAACTAACCAGTGAAAAAGATTCGCCAATTCCTCGCGGTACTAATCAAAAATCCCCCATTAAGCATATCATTTACGTCATTAAAGAAAATCGTACGTACGACCAAGTGTTTGGAGACTTAGGAAAAGGCAATGGTGACCCAAGTTTAACACAGTTTGGTAAAACGGTTACGCCCAACCTACACAAACTCGCAAATCAATTTGTCACTCTCGATAACTTCTATTCAGATGGAGAAGTCAGTGAGCAAGGACATCCATGGATGACGCAAGCTGAATCCAATGACTATTCGGAAAAAAGTTGGCCAGCACACTACTCCGGACGTAAAAATGGTAGTGACGATGCAGCAACAAAAGTAAGACAAGGTTATTTATGGAACAATGCTATGCGATCTGGTGTATCGTTCCGGGATTACGGCGAGGCCGTGAATTTCAATGAAAAGACAGGGGTATCTACACCGAATGATCCAAGTATGGGGAACAACATCGACCCTCAATATCCAGGTTGGAGTTTTAAAATTTCAGATGTACAGCGTGTAGACGAATGGGCGAAGGAATACAATCAATTTGAACAAAATGGCAACCTACCACAACTCGAAATGGTCTACCTGCCAAACGATCATACTGAAGGTACATCACCAGGACATCCTACACCTCAAGCATATGTGGCACAAAATGACTATGCACTCGGAAAATTGGTGGATACGGTAAGTCATTCTAATAATTGGAAGGATACAGCGATCGTTGTAGCGGAAGATGATGCCCAAGATGGTGCGGATCATGTTGATGCACACCGTGAGGAAGCCCTCGTTATTAGTCCTTATACTCAGACAGGAAAAGTGGACAGCACACTCTATGATCAAATGTCGATGTATCGCTCCATTGAAATGATTTTGGGAATGAAGTCAATGACCCAGTTCGATGCTTCTGCAATTCCGATGCTAAATGCGTTCACGAATCGACCAAACGTTACACCTTATACGGCTGAACAACCGACCTATCCATTAACTGCAATCAATGGGCAAAAAGCGCCGATGGCACAGGTTTCTAAGCAAATGGATTTCTCTAAACCAGATGCGGCAGACCCTAAAAAGCTCAATCTGGCTGTTTGGAAGGCAACAAAAGGAAATCAACCATACCCGGAATCTAAAAAGTAAAGGAAGGTTACTTGAAACACCAAATACGGAATTGACGCGGTATACGAAGGGTACTGCAATTGTAAATAACCGTAAAAGGCCAAACCCCCCTCTGAGTATCAGAAGGAGGTTTGGCTTCTGTTTGATCCGTCTCTTTATTAAATATGTTAAGGGGCAGAAAAAATTTTCTATGTATACTTACATATATTACATATACAAAGTTCCCTTATATATTAAGCGATTCTTTGTACAAAAGTGAGCTACTTCCGTAGTTAGATGAATCAACCTGGTGTTTCCCCTAACCTCCAACAAAAATTTCAGGATTCCTTATCTGAGCTTCCCCAAAATCCACTTCTAATGTTGTTCGAATATCGAGTAGGAAAATCCCACCATCTTTTTGCGTTTAAAAGAGTAAAACGTATACCCGTGTTCAATAATAATCCATCAAGACCCCTCACAGCAATATGAGTACCTGTACTCAAATAAACTATGTATGGAGGTAAAAATATGGCAAGTTTCATCGATTATAGATATGAGGATTTTACCTACAAACTTTATGTACCAAGTAGATATCACAAAGAAAAAAGCACATCGTTAATGGTTATGCTTCATGGATGTAAACAGAATCCAGATGATTTTGCCAGGGGTACGAAGATGAATGAAGTAGCTGAAAGGGAAAATTTTCTTGTACTTTATCCTGCCATGAATCACCTTTTTGATCCTTTTAATCCGGCCGATTCTAATCCTGATGGATGTTGGAATTGGTTTTTAGATTACAATCAGCATCGAAGACAGGGGCATCCTATGTTAATTGATAAAATAATTGATGAGGTCAAAAGTAATTTTAATATTGATTTAAATAAGGTGTACGCAGTGGGGCTTTCAGCTGGTGCCGCAATGGCTTGTATTTTGGGAGTTACCTATCCCGATGTATTTAGCGGATTAGGCATTTGCTCGGGACTAGCCTATAACGCAGCTGACGTATTTATCCCGGTTGATCCAACTGCGGAAGCTGCAAAGTATATCATGCTGCAAGGGGTATCTGATCCATTTGATTGTGGTAATAGTGCCTTTGATGAAATGGCGGGTTTTCAGAAAAGAATGCCTGTTATTGTTTTTCAGGGAGTCTGTGATACCACTGTACATCCTATTAATGGGCAGCAAGTCATTATCCAGTGGATACAAACGAATTTCCTCGTTGAGGGTGGTATAGGCAAAGCTAGCGTTGTACCCTCAGGTGTGAAGGCGGATATTATAAATGAAAGAAGTTTTACTCAACACATATATAACGATAAAAATTGTCGTCCATTGATGGAATTATGGATGATCGACGGAATGGGACATGCATGGTGTGGAGGAAATGCACAAGGTTCGTTTACTGATCCATTAGGTCCGGATGCATCTGAAATTATATGGAAATTCTTTGTTAAACAACAAAATGTATGATTAAAAACAGATTTTACAATGCGAGTTCATCAACATTTTTGCCGAAAAGGCGTTTCTTCTAACAGCATAGGATTTCTGAGTGGTTTAAATACAAGGGCCTGCGGAGGTTCATACCAGTACCTGCCGCAGGCCCTTCTGCAATTCCTGCAAAACAAAGCTCCAGGCGGAGTTCTTCTACGATAAATAATTTTGGATTGTGTTCTGCCGATCTTCCTGGCAGTTGCTGCAAATATGGAGAACTTTATCTGCGGAAAGCTCCTTTGGAATTTCTAGACCTTCATCCAGTTCTTCCGCATTGCCGCAGATTTCACAGATGCGAATCATTCAGGTGCCTCCTTTAAGTATCTGTCATGCGACGGTGTGTCGTTCATTTCGTTTTTGATTTCTTCGTTTTTCTTGGTAAATTCTTTGCTCATTCCCCGCATAAATTCAAGGGCTCCCGTAATGAGCGCGTTGATTTCCGGATCACGCAGCGATGTGGCCAGTTGCCACATGCTGGTTCTCTTTCCCTTAGATTCAGTAGACTGTTCCATTCCGTGGTGAATGCTTTTGAATAAACGTTCGACAAGGAGCGGGTCGACCTTTGAAAGAAACTGCGCGGCAAGAATACCGTTCTTCGCCATAACCGGAATGCCTGCGACTTGTACAAATTCTAATCCAACTTTCCCCACGCTTTGGCGGTTTTTAAGAATGCCCTGCAGAATATCAAGGGCACCTGAATTTTTTGCTTCCTTCAAAATGTCGAGGAACTGGACAATAGCATCGCTGCTTTCACTGATGCTCTGTAATACCTGCTGGAGCGATTCAGCCCCTTTTTCCGCTGCGGTGGGTATTTTTCGCTCAATTTGGCTTATCGGCCTCGCCATTGCGATCCCTCTCTTTTCTAATGGTTTCGCCTACCGGTTCAAAGTCCGAGCGCTCCCATTTATTCTCAACACGAACGCCAATCTGCGGCTCACGCTGGGCAAATCGATGATTCACACGGGGTAATGGCGGCTCTCCTTCCGGTTCAAGGATTTCCATCTGGACATCCATTTCTTTATAGCTAGGCGTGTGTGTAATGATGTCATGGTAGCTGCTTGTCAGCCTGTTAACCGCTTCGTTGTCCTTTCGCGTATTCATTGGCAGGTAAAGTTCGTGTCCTGTCACTCTGTCGGTTACCTGTACCCTGACTTCAACTACACCATAGGGTGAAGTGAGCCGGACGAGTGCACCGTTTTTAATACCACGTTCCCTGGCTAGCTCAGGTGACACTTCAAGCCACACACTTGGTACCTTATGGGTAATCCCCTCTGATCTGTACGTCATATTGCCTTCATGGAAGTGCTCGAGTAGGCGCCCGTTGTTTAGATGCAGATCAAATGTGGGGCCGGCTTTAAATGGTGATGTCCACTTAACAGGGAAGAAGCGGGCTTTGCCGTCTGGAAAAGCAAATTTATCTTCATAAAGAAGGGGCGTGTCTGTGCCATCCGGCGCTACAGGCCACAGCTGGCTGTTCCATCCTTCCAGTCTTTCATAGCTGACACCGGCAAACAGCGGCGCAAGGCTTGCTGCTTCAGCCATAATTTCACCTGGATGTGTATAGTTCCAGCCTGCACCGAGCCGGTTTGCTACTTCCTGGATAATCATCCAGTCCGGCTTAGACTGGCCCAGCGGCTCAAATACTTTATGGAAACGTTGAATTCGGCGTTCTGTGTTCGTGAATGTTCCATCTTTTTCAAGGCTTGGTGAAGCCGGAAGTACCACATCGGCATACTGTGCCGTTTTTGAGAAGAAGATGTCCTGTACAACAAAGAATTCAAGCTTCTCAAACGCGCCGTCTACGAAATTAGAGTTGGCGTCTACAAGCGACATTTCTTCGCCAAATAGATAAAGAGCTTTTAAGTCGCCTTTGTAAATGCCTTCCACCATCTGGTGGTTATCGTATCCAGGTTCTTCCGGCAAGTTTACACCCCACGCTTTTTCATAGCGTGCCCGAACCTTTTCGTCTGCAACGGGTTCATAGCCCGGGAACCAAGCGGGCATCGTTCCAAAATCGCACGCGCCCTGTACATTGTTGTGGCCGCGAAGCGGATAACCGCCTGTACCAGGGCGACCAAAGTTGCCGGTAGCAAGCAGCAGGTTACAAATTGCGGTGCTAGCGTCGGTCGCTCCGGTATGTTGGGTAATGCCCATGGCCCAGAGGATACACACAGACTTTGCTTCATGAATCATGTTAGCCAGCTCAATCAGCAGTTCTTTTGTTATGCCTGTTATTTGCTCGGCGAACTCGAGTGTATACTCATCCAGTGATTTAACGTAGTCATCGAATCCATTGGCCCTGTTGTTAATAAAGTCCATATCTGCCCACCCTTGGTCTACGATGTACTTCGTCACGGCGGACAGCCAGATTAGGTCTGTACTTGGTTTCGGATGGATGTACATGTCTGCACGCTCTGCCAGTTCATTCTTGCGAAGGTCGGCTACCACGAGTTTATGGCCTTTTAGTTTATGGGACCGCTTAATTCGGGTTGCAAGTACCGGATGCGATTCCGCCGGATTTGCGCCTATAACGATCACTAAGTCTGAGGCTTCAATGTCGTGGATGGTTCCGGCGTCGCCGCCCAGCCCAACCGTACGCATAAGGCCGGCAGTAGCCGGAGACTGGCAGTAACGGGAACAGTTATCGATATTGTTGCTGCCCATTACACCCCGGGCGAATTTCTGGAACAAGTAGTTTTCTTCGTTGCTGCATTTAGAAGAAGCGATATAGCCGATCGAATGAGGGCCGTGCTGTTCTTTAATACCAGACAATTTGCTGGCGATTAAATCGAGCGCCTCGTCCCATGTTGATTCAACAAATGTATCGCCTTTGCGGATAAGCGGTTTCGTCAGCCGCTCGGTGCTGTTTACGAAATCCCAACCGAACTTTCCTTTTATGCAGGTTGAAATCCCGTTAACAGGCGCATCCTCCATCGGTTCGATCTTTAGAATTTGGCGATCCTTTGTCCAAACTTCGAAACTGCAGCCAACCCCGCAGTATGTACATACGGTCTTTGTCCGTTGTATCCTCGTCTGGCGCATTGCAGCTTCGATCTCAGAGACCATAAAAATTTCGCGGTAGCCCGGTTCGACTTCTTTTGTTAAATCAATCATCGGCTCTAACACTTGTGAGGCGATTCCAGTCAAATACCCGGCTTCCCCAAGCATGGATTTTTCCATCAATGCGTTGCAGGGGCATACGGTAACACAGTGGCCGCAGGAGACGCAGGATGATTCATCGATCGGCACGTCCTGATCCCAGATAACGCGGGGGCGCTCCCGGCTCCAGTCGATCGATAGCGTCTCGTTTACCTGCAGATCCTGGCAGGCTTCCACACAGCGGCCGCATAGAATACACTGGTCAGGCTCATAGCGGTAGAAAGGGTGGGAGAAGTCTGACTCGTACGGTTTGGGTTCAAATTCGTACTTCTGATGCTCCATTTGAAGCATCTCAGTTGTGTTGTGGACTTTGCAGTTCCCGTTATTGTTATCACAAACTGTACAGTACAGCTCGTGATTCTTTAATATGCGGGACATGGCTTCCATCTGGGCCTCTTTAACAATCTGTGAAGTGGTTGATATGTTCATCCCGGTTTCGAGCGGTGCTGCACAGGCCCGCACCAGTTCACCGTTCACTTCTACAAGGCAGGTATCGCATGTCTGAATGGGGCCTAGCTGAGAATGATAGCAAATGTTTGGGATAAAAGTATCCTGGGCTTCGGCGGCATTAAGGATCGTCTGCCCGGGCTTTCCTTGAACTTCCTTATCGTTCAAGCGGAAAGGTATGAATTCATCGCTCATTTAGGAACCACCTCTCTTATATATTATGTTTAACCTGACTGCTAATGGGTGAAGACAATATAACTACAGTTTTCCCTACCCCACCTGGAAGATTACAAACAAATTAAGGTTTTTTTAAACAATATAGGGGAGAACATGGCTCCGCATTTTCTTTCCGAAGAGTTGGGCGTATGGTAAAATATAAACCATGAAGGATATAACACTTTGTTCTATCATCACGATATACATCTTCCATTCATGTATGGTTGTCGACCATTGGTATAACGGCAGGGGAGGACAAGCTTTATGAGACATTTATTATCGACTGCTTTAAAGTCGGAGATCGGGGTTAAAACATTCGCAGGCGCCTTATCTGGATACATGCTTGCGCTTTTTACATCTCCTGTGTTCCCGCACTTTGTTTCAATGGCGATACCGCCAGCTTTCGCTTTTACAGGATTCGCCTGGGGGTATAAAAAAATTCACCGCGCCCGCCAGCGCGCCAAAACCGTTCAGGAGTTTATCCAGGGGGATGAGGTGCTGTTTGTGCCTGCACCTGCCTCAGGGTCATATATAGGAATGCAGCGGGAAGTGAAACCTGTGTCCGAGTACGCTCAGCAGGTTATGCTCGCTCTTGCCAAAATTCGTGAAAGGGTAATGACGGAGAATGGGGCACAGAAGCTGGACAATGAAATCGCCAGCCGTACCCTCGCGATTATCTCGCGTATTCAAACGCTGATTCCGTATGTCGAGGATACAAACAGCATAGAATTGAACCACCTTGTCAAACGTCTGGCTACCTCTGACTTAGGCAGTATCATTCAACCATTTCTTCGTCTGTCCGAAGAGAATAAAATCAAAAGCAGGAGGCTTATTTTAGACAGCCTGCGCAGCATCGACGATAAATTGAATGAGATTTTTGGTACGATTGAGCAGCACGATCTGCTGGAGCTCGATCGCAAAGCTACCCTTATTTCTCATCGCTATAATCCGGTTGATAAATGATAAGGAGAGGATCGTATGACCACGCAAGCTGCGCTCATTAAAGAAGAGGATATTAAAAAAATTCAAGCGGAAGCGCAGGCGGTTGTCCAGCGCCTTTCCGATTCGAATGAGCAGGAAGTTGAGAAAATTGTGGTTCAGCTGGGGGCGCTTGGAGAAAACACGCAGCGCGAAGCTGGGAAATCCCTTGAGATTTTAAAGCGCCCTGTAAATGAGCTGATGAACGATAAGAATAAAGAAATTTCCAATACATTGCTGCGCCTGCGCGGATGCGTGGACGAGCTCAACCCTAATAAAAGCGGGATGGGATTTGTTTCCCGCCTGTTTGGCAAGAACAGGGTGCAGAATTATATGCGCAAATACCAAACCGTCGAAAAGCAGATAACCGAGATCAACCATTCCTTGCTCAATGGGCGCGATCAACTGCAAGAAGACATTGTTGAGCTTCGCCAAATTAAAAAAATCGCGATGGATCGCATTTATGATTTGGAGAAGCGTACGTATTTCGGCAAGAAACTGCTTGAAATGCTTGAAGAAGAAGAGCAGAAAGAAGCGTACACCAACAACAAGGGCCTAATTGAGAAGGCGATGGTGAAAGTCGTAACCCGGGTGAAAAATATGACTCAGATGGTTAACCTACTTCAGCAGTCTATTGCCTCAATCGATATTATTATTGATAACAACGAGAAGCTGGATGAGGCGGTCTTCAACGCCATCACAATGATGCAGAACGTGGTTACGGTTACGGCATCTATTCAACTCGCATTAAGCCATCAGGAAAAAGTGATTACTGCGGTTCACAAGGTGAATGAGGGCATCGAGGAAATTATGCTCTCCAATGCCGCCTCACTCAAAGAAAATACCATCCGTACTAATAATTTGCTTGAAAAGCCGTCCATTGGCATCGATAAGATACAGAAAGCATGCGATGATCTGTATGCCGCTATCCAAGCCTCGGAAGACTCAAGCCGCAGAATGATTACGTCAGGCAAAAGCTATATCGAAATTATGGAGAAATTAAATACAGAAATGCGTCCGAAACTGGCCGTTGGATCGGCCCCGATTAAGGAAACAAAACAACTTAAAGAAAATCTTTTTGATTAAATGCACATATAAAGTTCTAAAGAGTTACAGCGAAGCGTATACTGGCCATAGAGAAAAATGGGTGCGATAAACGCGAAAAGAGTAGAGAAGAGAGGGAACAGCATGATACACAATAGCGGACTGCAAATTGCAGCCATCTACCGCCGGTTAAACCGGATATTTGATAACCGCATATCCATGGCCCTTTGTATTGCCGATGATACTTATACTGTGAGAAACGATGACCTCTATTTTACAGATGGTGAGGCCTATGATCTGGGCGCTCCCTATCTTGAAATTTACAATATGAGCTACCTCGTTCTTATAAACCGTCCTTCAGCAGGCATATTTAGCAAAGAAAACACGTACCGGATTGTCTTTGTGGATGGAACAGACGGTCTCTTGGCGGCGGAAGAAGTATTAAAACGAGTGCTTACCGTTAACCCGGCAGAACCGGATCCCGAGGCGATTAAAGCAGAGGTGGACTACTATCTGCTTGTTTTACACGACGGGCTTAAAGAAAATGACCAACAAATCATTCAGGCTGCGAAAAAGAATCTTCAGCGACTTTACCAGCATGCATTGGAATGGGAATTGATTTAACACCGAGCCACAGCTGCACATAGCTGTGGTTCTTCTTTTGTTTGCTGGTGGGGTTCACAGCACTCTTTTTGATGTGGGTCTTTCATTAACCACATATTTCCACATTTGGTTTACGGATAATAGGCAAAAAAGGTAAAAAGGACGGAATAAATTGAAGGATGGAATAAAGCGGTAGGTGTAGAATAAGGCTATACACAGTATTTGACAAGAGGAGCATTTCTATCGACACAAATAAACACCATATAGGAAGTTAACTAGCAGCTTATTAAGGAGGAAAAAATGACAACCCTTGAAAAAGCACTTACAACTTTTAAACAGCAGGAACAAAAAATCAATCACTTCTCCGATATTTTAAGTCTGGTCCACTGGGACCAAGCAACAAAAGCTCCGAAAAAAGGTTCCGAAACGATGGCAGATGCCATCGGAAGCCTTTCTTCTGAAATTTTTGCTCTTATCACATCAAATGAAATGGAAGAAGCCTTACGGGTTTTAAGCGAACCTAAAACGTATGAGGGGCTCGACGAAGTCACAAAAGCTTGTGTTCGTGTACGAAAACGCTCATTTGACCGGTTCAAAAAAATTCCACCGGAAATGTACAACGCATTCGTTATTTTGACAACAAACGCTCAAAACATTTGGGCAGAAGCCAAACGGAAAAATGATTATTCCCTTTTTGAACCAACGCTCCAAAAGATTATCGAGATGAACAGGAAGTTCACCCAACTGTACGGATACAAAGACCATCCGTATGATGCGTTGCTCGATGCATTTGAACCTGGATACACCGTTGAAATATTAGATACCATTTTCTCTGAGGTTCGAAAAGAAACGATTGCACTCCTCGAAAAAATCAATAACGCACCTAATAAACCAAGGAACGATATTTTCGCTCGTGCATTTGATTATGGGAAACAAAAAGAATTTTGTCTCTCTTTACTCCCGTTACTTTGCTTTGACACAGAGGCAGGTCGGCTGGATGAAAGTGCACACCCGTTTGAAACGGCGATTAACGGTAGAGATGTCCGTATTACTACCCGATATGAGGATGACCCACGCTCCACAATCTTTAGCGTTATTCATGAAACAGGGCATGCCTTGTATGAACAAGGCGTAAATCCGGCTTTTGAAGGGCTAAACATTCGTGGTGGGGCTTCAATGGGAATTCACGAATCGCAATCCCGCTTTCTTGAGAATTTTGTAGGTCGTAGTCGTCCGTTTTGGACTTTTATGTATCCTAAATTGCAAAACGTTTTTCCTCAACAGCTGGAGGATGTCTCCCTTGATGAATTTTATCGAGCAATTAATGTCGTAAAACCTTCCCTCATTCGAACCGAAGCCGATGAACTGACTTATAACTTGCATATTATGATTCGATACGAAATCGAAAAAGAATTAATGGCAGGAACACTTGAGGGAAAAGATCTTCCAAGAGTTTGGAACGAAAAGATGAAAGAATACCTGGGAGTTGTACCGACAACAGATGCAGAATCTGCGTTACAAGATATTCACTGGGCGGGGGGAGATTTCGGCTATTTCCCAACTTATTCTTTGGGTAACCTTTTTGCAGCTCAACTTTATTACACCATTAAAGAGCAAATGCCTGGGTTTAATGAAAAGCTATCAAGAGGTGAGATTTCGAACATTCGAGGATGGTTGAAACAAAATATCCATCAATACGGTATGCTCTACACACCAAGCGAATTAATCGTGAAAGCCACTGGAGAAGAATTGCAGGCTAAATATTTGGTTAAATACTTTAACGAAAAATACAGCGATATTTATCAGCTGTAAACAAAAGGAGGGCCTTATCCACTATTTGTGATAAGGTCCTTGTTATTGAACTAAACTGGCAGGTTAATGCAATAAAACTCATAACTTAAAGGGTAGTTTAACAGATATTTATAATGTAAAATTTATCTAATTTCTATATGGGGAGGCACTAGTGTTGCATTAATTATTTTTTAGTATTAAGAATCATCCTTATATTTAAATTTATTGTTTTTGACAATAAAAAAATCCTTTACAATGGAAAGTACAGGTGGTTCCTGTCCAAATCCAATATAAAGGATCAACACCATGGACAAGAATACACGAAATTCTTCATTTGGTAAATGGATTTCACCCATAAATTTTCAAGATCTAGATGAACAGATTGAAATCCACAAGCAAGATTATTATACAAAAAAACTGACGACTGAATCTTATATCAAGCTTCTTCTTTTTTTCACACTTACAAGAGACGGAAAGCCTACACGCTTTAAGCGATGCTTTACTCGATACTGACCTTCAAAAAACCGTAGGTTTTGATTCGATTAGTGTTTCGCAGTTATCCCGAAAAAATAATAGCGTAGAACCCGCCATACTTTCCCGTGTGTTCTTAGATCTCGTGCAAAAAATCCAAGTGCTCCATCAAAAAAGCGTAAAGCCCATGCCATTAAAGGTCATTGATTCCAGCACCTTACCCTTGAACCTCACTCACTATAAATGGGCGAAGTTCCGGAAAACAAAGGCAGGCGTGAAACTTCACCTTCGGTTAGTTTTCATGGATGAAAAGACGGCCTACCCGGATAAAGCGATCATTACAACAGCCAGGGAGCATGATCGAGGCCAGCTGGAAGTGCTGGTCGATGATAAAGAAGCCATGTACGTGTTTGACCGTGGCTATGTAGATTACGAACGCTTTGACCGGATGACCGATGATGGATACTTTTTTGTCTCGCGTCTCAAGAAGAATGCCTTCATCCGTGAGATCTATTCCTTCTCTCTTCCGAAGGAAAGTACCGTTTTATCAGACCGAATGGTGTGTATCGGTACGACGCAGAATCGGACAGAAAACGTCTTTCGACTTTTGGAAGTCGTGGATACCAAAGGAAACCAGCTTCGCCTGATCACGAATCGTTTCGATATAAGTGCTGAGGAAATCAGTGAAATCTACCGATCTAGATGGGCCATTGAATTGTTTTTCAAATGGCTAAAGCAGCACGTAATGATCAAGCAATTTTATGGGATGAGTAAAAAAGCCATACAAAATCAAATTTTTTCAGCACTCATTGTATATTGTTTGCATGTATTGGTTCAACTTGAGACAAACAGCAAAAAGAATGTCCTTCAGATTAGTCGATGGCTCAAAGCTGCTTTATGGAAAACATCTACCGTTTGGATTCGTCGATTTTCTAATCAAACCATTCCGTAGGAATGAAGCAGTCGTTGTTGCAAAGGTTTAACTGTATAAAAATACCAAATGGACAGAGCGACCTTTACTATAGTGTTTACCTTTTTGGCTTATAACTAAGGAAGATGTAAATCTGATAATTCTGTATTTATTTATGCAACACTAGTGATGGGGAGGGAATTATTATGGAACACGAACTAAAAAAGCTTATAAAAAAGTGTGACCTTGCAATTAAGCAAGAAGATTTTGAGACATTGCCAATTTTAAGGAAAAAAATGGAATGTTAAACAATAAATGAAAATATCCAAAATTAATAGAAATGGAGAAAAGCAAATGATTAATAAGGTCGGTCAAATTATGTTATATGTGAATAACCAAGATGAGTCATTGAAATTTTGGACAGAAAAAGTAGGGTTTAGCTTAGTTGCTGAAGAAAATAACGGGCAAATGAGATGGATTGAAATTGCTCCAACGAACGAAGCAGCAACGAGTATTGTACTCCACAGTAAGGAACTTATTGCTAAAATGCAGCCTGAATTAAATCTCCATACACCTTCGTTATTGTTTTTTTCGGAAAATCTCGATAGATTATATAAAGACTTTTCGGACAAAAATATCACAGTCGGAGAACTTGTAAATATGCCTTCTGGAAGAGTATTTAACTTTGCTGATAATGAAGGAAATTACTTTGCGGTCATGGAAAAAAAGTAATTACAAAATGAAGAAAAATTCATTTAATTCCTATTGTTTCTAAATAAAATCTAGACAACTATCGGGATCCATCTGTAAGGCCAGCCTATATTTAGTGGAAATTTACCCAAGCTTCTTCTATTTTAAATAGAGGAGGCTTTTTTAATGGTCCATTGGAACAGGAAGGTATTTTTTCTTGTAGTGGGGACCATAAGGCTCGATGAGAGCAGGAGGTGTTGAAGATGAAAGAGTTAGACCGCTTTCAAGTGGAAGCCAAAGTTAATAACCCCGAGGGAAATTGGGCGCTCTACCTATACACGCCGATGTGCGGAACCTGTGCAGTAGCGGAAAAAATGCTGGAAATTGTGCTCGCCACCACACCTGATATCCCTTTATTCAAAAGCGATGTGAATTATATTGCTGAGCTGGCCCGCAGCTGGAAAGTGGAAAGTGTGCCCTGTTTGATGCTGTTTGAGACAGGTCGGCTACGGGATAAAATATACGCAATGGAATCGGTTGTAAAGCTTCATTCCCTTCTTAAACCGCTGGCTGGCCAGAAATAAAGCGCACATGTGTTTCCATTGCGGCTGATTCATAGTAAAATATAGGAATGAATGTACATTTTAGCTGCAAGGAGTCGACACCATTGTTAGGAAAAACACATATGCTTGCCGGTGCTGTCGCCGGCTATCTGGTATCGCCAGATTGGAAGGGGATTGTGGCAGGAGCCATAGTGGGCCTTCTGCCGGATATTGACCAGCCTGGTTCTCTTCTCGGGAGAACGCTGTACCCTGTTTCATATATAATAAGCCGAAAGTTCCGTCACCGGACTTTTACCCATTCCTTGTTGTTCGCATTTATTGTATATGCTGTCTGTGCCAGCCTGGATCCACAACTTGGCATTATTGCCGCAGCGGGTCTGGCCTCCCACCTGCTGGGAGATATGATAACAGGAAGACTGCTTTTGTTGTGGCCCTCCCGAAAGTGGATCGGGATACGCATACCAAGAACGCTATATACCGTCATGGACCGGGGGATCTTTTTTATGCTTATCGCGTTTTCCGTTTGGTACGCCGTGAGTAATTTGTTAAGCCGGATTTAGGCTATAATCGTTTCATATTGAGATAGGAGAAAGCTATGGATATTTTATCAATAACGCCTGATGAATTCGCTGAGCAATATAAGAATGGAAAATTGGATAAGGAATGCATTATAGACGTGCGGGAGCCCTTTGAATGGGAGATGGTTCATCTGGAAGGCACGAAGCACATTCCGATGAATGAAATTCCCCACTACATAGATAGGCTGGACAAAGTCAGTCCGCTGTACATTATGTGCGCGCACGGGGTGCGAAGCTGGCATGTCCAGCAGTACCTGCTCGCGAATGGATTTGAAAAGATTATCAACGTAGAGGGTGGAATTTCGGAAGTGGCCCGCTTCCTTTAAGTATCGAAGAAGCCCGCACCAGTCTATTTTGAACAGACTGTTTTGCGGGCTATTTCGTCTGTTATTAGCGGATGATGAATGCCCAAAAAGCTGCAGCTAAAATGAAACGATACATAGCGAATGGTGTGAGTTTGATGCGCTCCAATAGTTTTAGGAATGTGACAACAGCAGCCATCGCAACTGCAAACGCGGTGACAAAGCCAACTGCAAAGAAATTAAAATCGGCGGCTGTCAGCGTCCCAATCATCTTGTACAGGTCAAGCGCACTGGCCGCCATCATAATCGGAATCGCCATGAGGAACGTGAAGTCGGCAGCTGCCTTATGGTTGGTTCCGAGCAGCAGCCCCCCGGCAATGGTGGCGCCGGACCGGGAGAAACCGGGCCACAGAGCAAGGCATTGAAAGAGCCCAATACCGAACGCCTGCTTATAGGTAATCTGGTCCACCGTCGCCGCTCTCACTTGCGCCTGTTTTTTTTCGGCAAAAATCATCAAAAGTCCGCCTACAACCAGGCTTAAAAGAACGGTTTCAGGTGAGAATAGTGCCTTCTTAATGTAGCTGTGTGCAAGTAGCCCCATGATGGACGCTGGCATCATGCCAAGAATGATATGGACAAGGTTTAACTGCGGAGCCCCGCTCCTTCTTTCATTCATCCCAAGCAGCCCAAGGACGCGCCGCCAGTATAGAATGGCAACAGCAAGGATGGCGCCAAGCTGAATGACGATTTCAAATGTCTCCGCCTTATCCCCGGTAAAATGGAGCAGGCTTCCTGATAGAATCATGTGGCCGGTTGAAGAAACGGGAAGAAATTCTGTGAGCCCTTCAACAACGCCCTGAATGATGGCGACGAGATATGAGTCCATAAGTACCTCCAAGTTTTGGCAAGTTCGTTTTTGAACACGCTATATTATATAATGGGGATGGCGTGTCTATTACGCTTTTTTCTTAGATAGGGAGGTACCTGATGAAATACCGACCGGCATTAGGGAATCTCGGCCAGTGACAAGCGTAAGCGTAGGCGATGGCCCTAGATTCCTTTATACCGTTTAGGTGCAACATCTGGGTATCTCATTGATGGAGACAGGTTGCCGGTCTTTTTCGCCCTCTGTTCCACACGCTCCACAAGGGGGAAGAAAGGTGCGGACATGCGCCTCACGATGTTTTCCTTGGTGTTTCGGGACCGGAGGTCCTATTTAAAAAATTGCTCAATGCACTTCAATGCGTTAAAGCGAAATATACTTTCCTATACAATAATAAAAACTCGCGGGCGCCTGTCCTGCGAGTTTTTATTATTTTTACGGGTTAAGAAGCAGAGCCAGTTTCTTTTCCACGTTTCGTAAATGAATCGAACATTGTACTTTGGCCAGTTCCGGCTCTTCATTTTCGATAGCCTCGAAGATAGCCTGGTGTTCCAGATAGACTATCTGACGTTTGCGCTTCAATCCGATATTTTGCTTAAGCGTAATCGAGAGTGACTTGTGGTAAAGCGAAGATAGACTCTCAAGCATGTGAATCATCACGGGATTGTGTGTGGCGTTAATTAACGAGCAGTGAAAGGCGTAGTCGGCCTCCATGCCGGTTTGGTCTGCTGTATCCAGGTCATGTTCCAACTGCCTGAGCACTTGCTGTATTTGCTTAAGGTCTTCCGGCGTGCGCCTTAATGCTGCCAGATAGGCCGCCTCAGGTTCAAGGATTTTTCGCATTTCAAACAGATGGGTAATGCTGTCCGCATCTGCCTGCTGAATCCGGAAGTGCTGCCCAAGTGGGAACGGAATAGCTTCTTCCACATAGCTGCCGCCTCCCTGCTGGGATGAAATAACACCCATCGACCGCAGCATACTCAACGCTTCGCGAATTGGCATCCGGCTTGCTCCGAACTGTGCGGCCAATTCCATCTCAGTTGGAAGCTTTGACCCGGGAGGATATTTGCCCGATTCGATCAGGGCCAACAATTCTCGGGAAATCTTCTGCGAGATTTTCTCCTTTCTTTCCATATATCCTCCTTAGAATTCCTTCATGTTGCAAAAATAGGAGATCGCAAAGGCCCGGGAATCTGTTCGCTAATCGCCTGGCCTATGGAGATCGAAGCCGTCGCTGCGGGTGACGGTGCATTCAAAATATGAATGGATTTTTCATTGGAAACAATGAGAAAATCGTCCACCAGTTTTCCGTCTTTTGTGAGCGCCTGGGCGCGTACGCCATTTTGCGACGGAATTAAATCGTCTTCACGCATCTCAGGGATCAGGCGCTGCAGATTCCGCACAAAAACTTTCTTGCTTAAAGATCGTACGATTTCCTTCCAGCCTTCACTCATGTTTTGCCCGGCTATTTTCCAGAAGGCAGGGTATGTCATAACTTCGGCAAAATCCCGTAAGTTAAAATCTGTCTTTCGGTACCCTTCCCGCTTCAGGCTCAGGACCGCATTGGGCCCGGCATGCACATGGCCATCGATCATCCGGGTGAAGTGAACCCCCAGAAACGGAAAGTTCGGATTCGGTACCGGGTAGATTAAGTTTTTTACTAATCCGTGCTTTTCCGGTATCAATTCGTAGTATTCACCTCGGAACGGAACGATTTTCATATTGGTTTGCATTCCCTGCAGAGCAGCAATCCGATCGCAGTGCAGGCCAGCGCAGTTGATAAGAAAACGGCCGCGAAATGTCCCGTTATCACATTCCACAATCATTTCATCTGCATCTTCCCGAATGGTTTCTGCCCTGGTATTCAAGAGCAGGGTGCCGCCCCTCTCTTGGATGAGAGCAGCAAATTGCTCAGCGACACGCCGATAGTTAACAATTCCTGCTTCCTTGACATGAATAGCTTTAAGCCCGCTGGCATGCGGCTCAATTTCGCGCAACTGTTCGGAGCCGATTAAACTTACACCCAGCCCGTTTTGCAGGCCTCGTTCATATAAATTTTGCAGCAGCGGCAGTTCTTCCTCTTCCGTTGCTACGATTACTTTTCCGCACATTTCGTAGGCAATCCCGTATTGATCGCAGAAGGCTCGCAGTCTGTTGCCGCCGCCTTTTGAGAATTTAGCTTTTAGGCTTCCGGGTTTATAGTAAATACCCGAATGGATCACACCGCTGTTGTGACCGGTCTGATGATAAGCGATCGAATTTTCCTTCTCGATAATAAGAATTCTGGCTTCCGGGTAGCGTTCGCTGAGAGCATAACCGGTGGACAGGCCAACAATTCCGCTGCCTATAATGATATAGTCATAGATCATATTTTCACCCTTTTCTATAGTATAGGGGGACACCAACAAGGTAAAGAAATTTGTAATACAAGTATAAAGTGAATGAGATAAAATTTTCAACTGAAACTTTAGAATATTTGATATAGACAATCGAATTGGTTTTGTGTATGCTTGAATTGAAATAATATTTTCCAATTTTATGGCTCAGCTGTATGTTTCAAGGTTTAGTCAGTGCGAATTAGTACAACTAACTTGTCATACTAATTTCGCATGAATCGTTCGAGAGGAGTAAAAGGAGGGGAGGATGGTTTACATTTTTGTATAGAGAATTTTGAAACCGGTTGCAACACGTAGAACAAGAAAGGAGTGCTTATCCAGTATGTCGATTAAAGCACCGCACGATGTTTCATTGCGTAACCAGCCGAATGTCGGCCCGGCTAAAACGAATTTTCGGTGGTGGTTCGCTGTTGCCCTGTGGTTTTTGCTGTTAGTCTCTTACATTGACCGGACGAACATCTCCATAGCAGGGCCATTTATGGTAAAAGAAGGCGTTGTTACAGCAGGTGGCCTCGCGTTGGCCAATAGTCTTTTTCTGTTTATGTATGGTTTATCTAATATTTTCGGCGGTTACTTGAGTGACAGGTTTGGGGCACGCAAAATTGCACTTTTCGCTCTTATATGGTGGTCGGTGATGACCTTGTTTACAGGCGTAATATGGAGTTCGCTTGCCCTTGTATTTTCCCGCGTCCTTCTGGGATTAGGTGAGGGGATGCATTGGCCCCTCAATTCAAAATGGGTGAAAGCATGGTTTCCTTCACATGAACATGCGCGTGCCAATATGTTCTGGGAGTTCGGGTTGACGATGGGGCCCATTATTACAGGCCCCCTTGTGACATGGATGATCCTGGCTTCTGGCACATGGAAAACTCCGTTTATTGTGATGGCACTGATTGGATTGGTTGTGATGGTACCGATTGTATTAAAAATCGCACAGGATCGGCCTGAGGAGAGTTCCTATGTTTCTCCCGAGGAACTTGCTTTTATCCAGGCAGGCAGATCGAATGAAATGGCGGATTCGGTTTCCGTGAAACAAGTGCTTGGAAAGTTGGACTTCTGGCTGCTGCTCATTAACTGGTCGGGTATGGCGACCGTATTTTATGGGATTCTTTTCTGGCTTCCTACGTATTTGCAGAAGGTGCGCCACCTGTCCGTACACCTGGCGGGATTTTGGTATACGCTGCCATACATTTTGATGACCATCTGCATCATTTTAACCGCGTTCGCCAGCGATAAATTTATGAAGCGTTCCGTCTTTGCCGGGATTGGCACGTTAATTGCCGGCCTCGGGCTGTTCCTCGGGACTCATACGGACAATCTTGTTCTGGCAATGATTTTAATCTCGATTTCAAGCGCTATGAATGGGGTCGTGCTGCCCACGATTTGGAGCTCGCTGCAGCGCATGTTCCCGAGCCGAAGCGTAGGCACCGGTGCCGGGCTGCTTAACGGACTTGAGAACATCATCGCCGCAGTCGGCACGTATATCCTTGGCATTTCTTTTTCAATTGGGTTCCCGTATCTCATAACCTTTGCGTTAATTGGCGGGATTAGCGGACTTATCCTGGCGAAGAGGGGATATTAAAAGGATGAAACCCGGCGAAACTTAAAGCGGCAAGTATAACGACAACCCGAGTAACAGGACTTTTAAAAAGTCTATTATTCGGGTTTTTTATGTTCGCATAAGAAAAGAATAAACATCGTGAGGCGCATGTGCGCACCTTTCTTTCCCCCAGGCCGAAAGGTGTTTCAATTTTACCTTTCGGCATAAGAGCAACTAAGGTTGCTGCCTACGCTATAGCTTGGCCGCAACCTAGTTTTCTAATGGAGCGTGTGGAACAGAGGGCGAAAAAGACCGGCAACTGTCTCCGTCATTGAGAGACCCAGATGTTGCACCTAAACGGTATAAAGGAAACTAAGGCCATCGCCTGCGCTTACGCTTGCCGTTAGCCAAGATTCCCTAATGCCGGTCCGCACGTCGTTCCACAAAGCGGCCGAAAAACCTCTATGAGGGGAAAGGAGAGAGCGGCATGGCCAACGATGTTTTTCTTCTTTTGACATAATTCTGACATGTGGTTACAGTATCATTTACTAGATATATATTCCTACAAGGGAGGGGGCTTTGTATGCGAAGGTTGCGTTATTTTTTACTATTCATTCCTATTTTAACGTTAAGTTCAAGCCTTATGGCAGGGTGTTCACAACAAACGATGGCGCTTAACAAAAAGACAAGCCAATCAACTCCGGTTAAAGTCATAACGGTGCGGCAGCAGAATATAGCCGATACGATTACGCTAAACGGCCAGTGTACCCCTGCCCTTCTCACCAAAGTGGTTTCAAAGCAAACGGGAAAGGTATCAGGCGTATTCGTACAGCCTGGCCAGGCAGTTACGGCGGGACAGACACTTATTCAGCTGGATACGTCAGACCTGCAGATCCAGCTTCAACAGCAGCAGGCTGCCTTACAGGTTGCACAAGCACAGGCTGATAAAGTGGCTTCGGACGCACAGAGGTCGTACACCCAGGCTACGAATGCCTGGGGAAAGGAGAAATCAACAGCCCTATCAACGCTCAACCAGGAACAAGCAAATCTTGAGGATGCGAAAATGAAGTTGCAGCGGGAACAGAGCCTGTATGCAAATGGTGCAGCTCCCGAACAGGATGTAAACAGTGCCGAGCTGGCTTATAAAAATGAACAGACAAAGTATCAGGCGGCAGAAAAACAGTACCAGCTTGCGTTAGCCGACAGCACAACGCTCGATAATAACTCCACAAAGCTCGCGCAGGCGCAGGTTGCCCAGTCCCAGGCGGCCATGGCTTCTACGCGGCATTCCATCGATGAAATGACGATCACGGCACCCGTTTCCGGTGTTATCGTCTCGCGGGATGTGGAAATTGGCGGGGTTGTGGGGGCGCAGAATTCAGCCGTAACCATTGCCCAGTTAGACCCGATAAAAATTATGGTGAATGTTCCTGAAACATACATTGATAAAGTTCCCGTACATACGGCACTTAATGTCAGTATGCCTGTTTTAAAAGGGGCGGTTTACAAAGCGGTCGTAAGCCGCGTGAATCCAGTTGAAGATAGCACAACGAAAACGTATGCCATTGAAGTGGATGTACCAAACCCTGACGGACGAATTAAGCCAGGCATGATTGCACAGGCATCGATCGGGGGAATTAATGAACATCGCGGGCTTGTCATTCCGGCTAATGCGCTCGTGCAGACACCCGACGGCCCTAAAGTATTTACAGTGGAAGGAAACGTCGCCCATCAGCACCTGGTCCAGATCGGCACCATTAAGAAGGACACGGTTGAAGTCAAAGCAGGCTTAAAAGCCGGGGATGTTCTCGTTACAGAAGGGCAAGAATTTTTAAGCGAAGGAAAATCCGTAAATACAGGGACAGGCAATGGCAACCAGCAGGGAGCGGCGACTCATCACAGAAAAAAGGCGGGAGGCAACAATGAAACTAGCTGATTTTTCAGTTGAACGCCCGGCTACCATTTCGGTTATTATGATGCTCCTGCTGTTGGTAGGGTTTATTTCGATTCCGCTTTTGCGTGTTGACCTCAATCCGGATGTTACCATTCCGGTCGCTGTCGTTTCCACCACATGGCAGGGTTCACCGGAAGAAGTGGAGCGGCAGGTGACGAAGCCCATTGAATCGGCTATGGCTACTGTACAAAATGTTATGCAGGTGGATTCAAGGTCCCGGCAGAATTCTTCCCAGGTTATTGTCCGTTTTAACTATGGAACAAACCTAGATCAAGCCATTCTATCGATACGCGATAAAATTGATCGGACCCGGCGGCAGCTGCCGCAGGATGCGGATTCACCAATCGTGATGAAGATGGATCCGAACAGTGCGCCCATTATGACAGTAGCGCTAACAGGTAATCTCGATGCGGTTGAATTAAAACGTTACGCTTCGGATGTGGTAGAGCCGCGCTTGTCCACTGTCGACGGTGTAGCTTCTACCAACGTAGTAGGCGGGAAGAAGCGCCAAATCGAGGTAAGGCTTGATCCTGTGAAAATGCAGGGCTATGGCTTGTCGATTAACCAGGTGGTTCAGGCGCTGCAGCAGGATAACGCCACAAATGATGCCGGCGTGATTAAACAGGGTGACAAGCAGGTTAATCTTGAAATGAGCGGCGAGTTTGCCTCCCTGCAGGATATCGAAAATGTACCCGTTCACACGGGTAATAATGGCGGTGCTGATAGTCTTACCATTAAGGACGTTGGATCGGTGATCGACACATTTGCCGATGTTACCCAGCTCGCCCGGGTCAATCACATACCCAGCGTCAGCATCGATATTGTTAAGTCTCCCGATGCCAATACGGTACAAGTATCCAAAGGGGTAACGGCCACCATTAAACAACTCCAGAGCCTGCTGCCAAAGACCGTAAAGATGGTGGTCGTATCTGATCAGGCTAAGTTTATTCAGGCTGCAATCCAGACGGTAGTAGAACATACGCTGCTCGGAGGCGTACTCTCGATTATCGTGCTGTATTTATTTCTCCAGCGCATCCGAACCACGCTGATTATCGGGATTGTCATTCCAATCTCCATTATTAGTACGTTTTCGCTTATGTATTTTGGCCACCAGACGATTAATACCGTTACCCTCGGCGGCCTTGCCCTTGGCCTTGGATCGCTGGTTGATTTTGCGATCGTTGTTATCGAAAGTATTTTTCGCTATAGCAAGGATGGACGCACTGCGAAAGAGGCTGCTAAAATGGGAACGGCTGAGGTCGGAGCGGCTGTGCTTGCTTCCGCGCTATCACAAATCGCGGTATTCGCACCTATAGCATTTACTCAGGGGCTTGCATCCCAATCTTTTTCACCGCTGGCTTTAACGGTGAGTTTTTCACACATTGCGGCTTTATTCGGGGCTCTTACCCTTGTGCCCATGTTAGCTTCCAAAATGATGAAAAGCGGAATGGGAGAAGAGAGAAGAACGCTCTTTCAGAGAGGAATCGAGCGCATAAGCCAGAGATATGGCAGGCTGCTGAGATGGTCGCTACACCATAAGAAAATTGTGATTACACTTACCTTGCTGCTTTTTGCAGCCAGCGCAGCCCTCGTGCCTTTAGTAGGGTTTGAGCTTGCGCCATCAACCGATCAGGGGGAATTTAAGGTATCCATCCAGACCGATACAGGTACAGGCCTTGATACTACCAATAAGATCACAGAAAAGGTTGAGGCTGTTATTCAAAAAATTCCTGAAGCGGATACGATTTTTACGCAGGTGGGGAGCGGAGGACAGGGCTTTAATGCCGCTACGAACAGGGCATCCATTGATGTCATGGAGAAACCGCTTAATCAACGATCGCGTTCAACCGATCAGATTGTCGAAGAGGTACGACAGAAGACGCGATGGATCGCCGGCGCCAAAATCAATGTGAGCGCCGCCACAACCAGTTTTGGGAGGGGAGGAAGCCCAATTCAAGTTGTCATATCGGGACAGGACGAGAAAATCCTGCAGGATCTAAGCAATAGTGTCGAGAAGGCGATTACGTCTGTCCATGGTACAAGGAATGTGCAAAATTCGATGGATAATTTAATTCCCCAATACAGCTTAAAAATTGACCGGGTTCGGGCAGCCCAATATGGTCTAACCGTTAGCCAAATTGAAACTATGGTGCGCAATGCATATGGCGGAACCGCTGCAACCCAATTCCGTGCAGTAGATAGTTCCATTGATGTATTGGTCAAATATCCAAATGATTATACGCAGAACATTGAAAACCTATCAACCTTGAATCTTGCTACTTCTTCCGGCGGCCAGGTCGCACTGTCCCAGGTAGCCGATATTTCCATGGGTACCGGCCCTTCGCAGATTGATCGCACGAACCAGACCCGGCAAATTACGGTATCCAGTGATATATTCAATGCCAATCAGGGGCAGGTTCAAAGCCAGGTGAAGCAGAAGCTGGATGATCTTCCAAGGCCTGACGGCTACACGATTGAGCTGAGCGGACAGACAAAAGATATGAATCAATCGTTTAACAGCCTCGGATTTGCTCTGCCGCTTGCCACCCTGCTTGTTTATTTCGTTATGGTGAGCCAATTCGAATCATTTTTCAGTCCATTCATTATTATGTTCTCGCTGCCACCGACCTTTATTGGTGCCATGCTGGGCTTAATTGTTACGCATCGATCCTTAAGTGTGAACGCCTTAATCGGCATGATCATGCTGATCGGTATTGTTGTAAACAATGCCATTGTGCTGGTCGATTATACGAACCAGCTCATTAAAAAAGGACTTACACCCTACGAGGCAATCATTCAAGCTGGCCCGGTCCGCCTAAGGCCTATTCTTATGACGACCGCAACCACCGTGCTTGCGATGCTGCCGCTTGTCATCGGTTTTGGTCAAGGGGCGGAGGCCCAGGCGCCTATGGCAACCGTTGTTGCGTTTGGCCTCATCTTCTCCACTATGGTCACACTCATACTTGTACCGGTGGTGTACATGATTTTCAAAGATTTAGGGCGGAAAATACGCAGAAAACCCGGCATGAAGAGTACGGATGCAGACCTGCATGTCCCTTCTGTCTCTTAAAGCAGTAAACCCGCATCGCTCCTATTGGAGAATGCGGGTTTTTTCAGTAGAGTGCAAATCACTTTTCATAAAGCGGGGTTTACAAAGCTGCGAATAATTTCAGCCAGCTTGTCCGGCGCCTCATACATACTCATGTGGCCTGCGCCTTCAATAAGCTCTGCCTTGACGAGCTGCTCATCTGCAGAAAATACTTTATCCGGCGATATGACCTGGTCTTCACTGCCTGCTACCAGGAGAACCGGTTTGTTCGTAGTCATAATCACGCTTGTTCGATCTTTGCGATCCCGCATGCCTTCCAGTGTATGAATAGCACCCTCGGGGGCGGTAGAGAGCCCGATCTGTTTTGCCTTGTCCACTTGCGCTTTCATTGAATTCAGGTGGCCGGGAGCGAACAGCTTCGGAATCAAATTATCAATAAAAGGCTGAATACTTTTCTCTTTGATTTGCTCTATGCCTTTGCTGCGATTTGACTTGGCCGTCTCATCATCTGGCAGTCCGGTAGAGTGGATGAGGCCAAATCCAATTAAGTAATCGGGGTATCTTTCCGCAAAAGCAAGTGTTACGTAACCGCCTAATGAATGCCCTAAAAGCACAGGCGCTTGCAGTTGTAATGATTCACACAACCCTCTGATGTCTTCTGCCATATTTTCCATGGTATAAGGCTGGTCGGGGACAGATGAATGTCCGTGGCCACGTAAATCGGGCGTGATCACCCGAAAATCCTTTTCCAGAAGAGGAACGAGGTCATCCCAGTAAGCGGAACTTCCACAGAAACCGTGGAGGAGAACGATTGGTTTGCCACTGCCCCGTTCTTTATAAGCGATTTGTATCCCATTTGGATTCACTGTTTTGGTCATCTGGATCCCTGCCTTATTAAAAGTATCGTTGATGATGACTTACTGCGCCGCAGTACGCCTAGAACGTTTCTGAGAAATGAGTGTATCCACTGTCTGCTCTACTACTTGTATTTCCCGTTCTGAAAGCTGTTCAATCTCGCCTGCTGATTCTTCTCTGTCGATGGTTTTCTCTTAAATGTTATGCTGGCCTGCTTCTTCTATATGGTCCATCCCGAGCAGGAGGATGCTGCGAACATGTTCGTCGGCCAATGAGTAGAATACAGTAGTTTTGTCCTTGCGTGTCTTGGTAATGCCGAGAAGCCGCATCAGGCGGAGATGGTGGGAAGCATTGGCAATGGATATACTAAGAATAGCTGCAATATCATGAACGCATAATTCTTTATGCTGGGTTAAGACATAGCAAATTTTCACCCGGTTGCTGTCTGACAGTCCTTTAAACCACCCGGCCAGCTGCTCGGCTGGATGGCCAAGCAACTTTTCCTGCAGTTCATCACGCACAGTGGGGGAGATATGGCAGGAATCTGCCTCGTAAATAGACGAATCAGTGGTGGTGGCCTTTTTCGTCACAAATATCGTCCTCCTCGCAAATTTTTCCGTCTTCAATCTGAATCGTTGTATGGGTGATATTGAATTTTTCCTTAAACATGCAGTTGGATTGGCGCAGTATTTGGCCGAAATCATACAGGTCTTTGACGACTACGTGGCAGCTTAGAGAGGGGAAACCGGAAGTAACCGTCCACACATGGAGATCATGAACCTCCTCAATACCCTCAATCGACAGCAGAGCATTTCGCATATCATCGATGTTCGTGCCCTCAGGTACACCTTCCATTAGAACATTTATCGAGTCGCGTGTAACCCTCCAGCCCGATATAAGAACGAGGGTAGCAACGATTACGCTTGCAATTGGGTCTGCGATATTCCAGCCGAACAACCAGATTAAGAGACCAGCTACTATTGCGCCCAGCGATCCAAGCAGGTCGCCGAATACATGCAGCAGGGCGCTCCTCATATTAAGGTTCGCCTTCGTATCTCCCCGCATAAGGATAAAGGCTACTAAAATATTGATCACAAATCCAAGGGTGGCAATCAGCATCATGGAGCCGCTTGAAACTTCGGCAGGCGCAAACAACCTGTGGAAAGCTTCCCAGTAGATAAAGATGGAAATGATCCCGAGTGCAACACCGTTGAAGAGAGCTGCCAGAATTTCAAGCCGTTTGTAGCCGTACGTTTTTGTATGGGTCGCTGGCTTGGCTGCAATCCAAACAGCCATATAGCTTAAGAAGAGGGAAATGGAATCGCTCAGCATGTGGCCTGCATCGGAGATAAGCGCAAGGCTGTTGGTGAAAAAACCACCGATAAATTCAACAATCATAAAAGCGGTAATCAACAAAAAAGACAACAACAGTGATTTCTTATTGGCATTGTGGCCGTGGTGGTGGCTGTGTCCGGCATGGGAATGGCCGTGGTGATCATGGTGGTGATGGTGGTGGCTGCCCATTCGTTCTTCTCCCCTCTAATACGTTCTTTCTTTATATATGTTTATTGTACTTATCCGTTTTTTGTTATTCAAGTATTCATTTGAAAACTTTAATAGTAGGGCGCCCTCTTGCCCAAGTCAAGTTCAGAGCCGTTAACTTTTAACAACGAGCCAAGGACCTGCTTGCTTTATCATCAGTAATAAAAAAGCCAACCATCGGCTAAACCCGTATGGTTGGCTTTCGTTTTTAGATGTGAAAAACTGTGTAGCTTCTATCTTAGTTAAGCGTATCTAAACCCGCCCTTTTCGGCCTGTAATAAGGTCGATAATAAACATCACAACGGCGATAACAAGCAGAATGTGGATAGCGGCACCTGCAACTTTAAATACTAAGCCCAGCAGCCACAACACAAGGACTACGAAAGCAATAGTGCGTAGAATTCCCATATCACTCGCTCCTTATTGTATTAAGTATTTTACTTAATGTAGGTTATGAAGTTAAAATACCCTGCTTGGGCAAAAAATAAACAAAACCCCCATTCGGGGGCAACAAGAATTAGAGCGTACCGTTCTTCCGCTGTTTGGCTTTCAGCATAAAGCCGAATCCAACAATCAGAATGGATGCAACCAGAAGAATCAGCGCGAGCCAGCCATTATGTTCGGCGATGGAAAAGCCGACGCCAGCAAGACAGGCAGTGGCCAGTATAGCTAAAAAGAGCGATTGTTTTTGATAGCGAGTCATTCATTCTTCACCTCGTCCTTCATTATACAACGAGAGTCCGGTAAAACAGAAGAGAGGAGAAGCCATCTCTTTGTTTTAAGACCAAATCGTTTATAATAGAATGAGTTTAATACAGGCAAAGGATTGATAAATAGATGAATAAAAAGCCAGAAAAGAAAGGCTTTAACGATAAATTTGCAACGGGCGGGCATGGACGTCCCTCACAATTTTCCGGCAAGAAAAAAAGGCGGCAGAGGGTGTCAACCTTAAGCCAGGCCAGGAGATTCTCCTAACGATTCGCAGAATGGGCATCAACGGTGAGGGCGTCGGTTACTACAAGAAGAAAGTGGTATTTGTTCCAGGGGCTATTCCTGAGGAAGTGATCGAAGTTAAGATAACAAAAGTTGAGCCTTCGTTTGCAGAGGGTAAAATCAAAAAAATAAAGACAAAGTCGCCACAGCGTGTGCAGCCTCCCTGTCCGGTTTATGAGGAATGCGGCGGCTGTCAGTTGCAGCATATTTCTTATGAGGGGCAGCTACAGGCGAAGGAAGAAATCGTTCGCGGCGCGTTTGAGAAATACACCAATATAGCCGAGCTGCGGATGCGCCCAATACTTGGCATGGACAACCCGTGGAACTATCGTAATAAAGCCCAGTTCCAGGCAGGGATGCAGGATGGAAAAGTGATCACAGGGCTGTATGCGGCTGACAGCCACCGGTTAATCGACTTAGAGGGCTGCCCGATTCAACACCCCGAAACCAACCGGATGCTTGCTGAAGTGCGGGATGTGCTGCAGAAGCTAAATGTCCCGATCTACGATGAGAAAAAACGTACTGGCGTGATCCGGACAATCATTGTGCGTGTCGGGTTTGAAACAGGTGAGCAGCAGCTAACATTTGTGACAGCGGACGACAGGCTTCCACGCAAAAAAGAAATCATCACCGAACTTCGCGCCAGGCTGCCGCGCTTAACCAGCATCAGCCAGAATATCAACCATAATAAGACGCCCCTTATTTTTGGGGATAAAACGATTACGCTCTGGGGTGAAGAACGAATCGCTGAGTCGTTGGGCTCTGTCAGCTTCTCCCTGTCACCGCGGGCCTTCTTTCAGCTTAATCCTTCGCAGACGGTCAAGCTTTACAATGCGGTTAAAGAAGCTGCAACCTTGTCAGGAACAGAACGGCTCGTCGACGCCTATTGCGGTGTCGGGACGATTGCCCTGTGGCTGGCTCCTGATGCAAAGGAAGTCAGGGGAATTGAAGTCATAGAGGAAGCGGTTCAAGATGCCCGCCGCAATGCCGAGAAAAGTGGAATTGCCAATGCGAGGTTCTACACGGGAAGAGCCGAAGAACTACTTCCGGAATGGGTGAACCAGGGTGCTAAACCGGATGTGGTCGTGGTGGATCCGCCCAGGACCGGCTGTGAGCGATCGCTGCTGGATGCCGTCCTTAAGGCCAGGCCCGAGCGGTTCGTATATGTATCGTGCAATCCATCCACCCTCGCAAAGGACGTGTCATATTTATTAAGAGACTTTAATCTGGAATGGGTTCAGCCTGTGGACATGTTTCCCCATACGAGCCAAGTCGAAAGTGTTTCGTTGTTGGTGAGGAAGTTGTAGCCCCAAAATGAAGTCCTGACATATAAAACAAACTCCTGCCAAAATCAAAATAAAGTTGTGGGAAGCGTGTGAATAAAGGTGTGAGAAAAACGGAGAAATCCTGATGGCTTGCACCTTTTTCCGTTTTTAAAAAGCTGGGGGTAAAGCGTGAACAAACCTGTCATATAAAGGGTTGGAAAGAAATACGGGAAGGGTTTACGAGCCCACAAAGGAATAAAAAATGCTTCTTTTTTGAACGCAATTCCTGTTTGCTGTAGCAGTGCTTTATTTTAAAATTGAGTGAGAAATAACGGAGAAAAAATTAGGGAAATGAGCGACTAGTGAATGACTTTTTTAATGGTATGTGAACGAAAGAATGTGGTTTGAGGTGGATGGAGTAGTAAATGTTTATTTACTGAACACAAATTGTAGGGGAAGTATATTCCCTTGCTCTTGAGGCAACAGCAAAAAGGTAATACTACCCATATAAGTACACTTTTTATTTCAAAATGGCGTATTTGGCTTATTTCTTTTTGGATCGACCTCCGGTGGAGGAGTTACCGATTCCACATTACAGAACTGTGGATGATCAACATAGATTGAGGCCAAGTCCAGATTTATTGGAAACGGTACAGACCATGGAAAGACGTCAGGAGTGGATGAGGGAATATCTGGTCAGTCAGGGGTATGACCCTTTGCCCTTTGTTGGTAAACGGAAGGTGTCGGATGATCCTCACTTGGTTGCCGAGGAAATTCGAGCAGCATTGGGTTTGCAAAATGGATGGGCAGCGACTTGTCGGACTTGGCAAGCTGCCTTGAGAATGTTACTTCAAAAATTGAAGATATAAGAATCATGGTCATTGTAAACGGGGTCGTAGGAAACAACACACGTCGTAAACTTGATGTAAATGAGTTTCGTGGATTTGTTTTAGTCGATAATATTGTGCCCTTTATATTTGTTAATGGTTCAGATGGGAAAGCCGCTCAAATGTTCACATTAGCCCATGAATTAGCCCATATTTGGTATGGGTATAGTGCGGCCTTTGACTTACAAAAGCTTCAACCCGCCGAAAACAATATCGAGAGGGTATGTAATCTCGCCGCGGCGGAACAATTTCGCTGACCTTAAAGTGCCGCGCAATCCTCTGGAAACGCTCTTCGTCATTTCTTATACTTGGCCAAAGTTCCCAAAGATCTACCCTTGGTACAAGAAATCGCTGCTCGAAGAGCATTGGACTTGGAGCTCATTACCAGACAGGAGTTTTTTGATTTCTACCAAGACCGATTAAACAGAGAACTTCAAACGGATCAAGGAGATAGCGGCGGGAATTTCTACGCAACACAAGCATTTCGTGTAGGGCGCCGTTTTGCAGAAGCTGCTATTCGGGCTACATTGGAAGGCAAATTGCTCTATTCTGAAGCCTACAGACTCACAGGGCTAAAGGGTAATGCTTTTTCTGAATTTGCGACACGCCTTGGTTTTGGAGGGGAAGTATGAGTCGTTATTTGTTGGACGCTAACATTTTTATTGAAGCATACAAGCGATACTACGCCTACGATATTGTCCCCTCTTTTTGGGAGATGCTAAAAAAGAATGCAGAAGTGGGAAAGGTTATAAGCCTTGATCGTATTCAGCGGGAGCAAAACGCATTTGCTGATACGCTTACAACTTGGGTCAATAGCGAGTTTAGTTCTTATTTTGTTTCAACGGACAATTCAGAGGTATTTGCTTCTTATAGTCAGATCATGAACTGGGCTATGATTCAGCAACAATACTCCGATGCAGCTAAGGCAGAATTTGCCAGCGTAGCTGATAGCTGGCTCATTGCTTCAGCCCAGACTTATGATTGTGTTTTGGTAACCCACGAATTGTACGATGTGAACATTAAGAAAAATTTATCCATGAAGAGTTTGATTTGTCCGAATGGTTTGATCTGCTTATTAAGTTCCACTAGTTTTTCCAAGCAATTTTCAGGAGATAATCCGGTTTGTCATTCCACAAGGATATCTTTACGTAGAAACAGATATTCTTTCAGAGATCATAAATGTATTAAAGCGGAGGAGCATTTACGGACTAAGTCATGTTCTGGGGGTATAAAATGAATAAGCAGTCTTTTCTAAATGGGATTATTATGCTACCCAATGGAATAAATGATGTTGATTTTCGAAATGAACTATTAGCTTGGATTAAGGAACGTGGAATAGAGTACCTATCACAAGATAAGCCAGAGCTTAACTATGGTTCCCTAACGGTTGTGAATTTGAGCCCGGTAGTAAAAGGATCAAAAGCTGGTGAGGATGAGGCGGATTTTCCCATTGACGATGGACGAAATAGTCACTTCATTCTTGAGATGATTGAAACTGTGAAGGTAATCATTCTGGGATGGGGAAAAGTTGGACAGAACCAAGGGGTTCCTAATTTGTCTACTGAAGTGATAAAGGCATTGTATAAAGCAAGGCTAAAGCTTCGGGTATTTGCCTTGAAAAAGGGCAGAGAGAATTCAATGGACATCTGGTATCCTGCTCATCCAAAACCCCAAGGTGGACCAAATAAGGGGTTTAAATTGGATCACGAGTTGAAAAAGTTAACAGAGGAACAGTTGGATCTGCTTTTTAGTTGATGATAACCTGTTCATCTGAATATGTTGCTATTAATCCTATACCATAGTATAGTTTACGCTCAACTGGTAGATTTCACTCTCCATTCTCAGAAGGGCAGGGCGTTTTGTTTTTGCCAAACGGATGAGTTAGCTAAAACGAGGGAATCGTTATATTGAAAGGAGATGACTTCTATGCAAAAACGACCAGCCAAAGACAATCAACCCACTTTTGCTCCTGGAAATGAAGAAGAGCAACTAAATCAGGATGCCACAAAAAAAGAAATAGCCCGCGGTGATTATACGGAAGTGACCACCCTGGAGTTTGATCCCGCTCCCGAAAGAACCGAGACATAAAGATTACACCAGCTGTTCATCGTCGGTGTGATCTTTATCATTCACTGTAAATGAATGATAATCGTGTCTGGCCCAGTTACTTGACTGGGCAATGAATCTTTAGTAAGCACTGTAAAGGAAGCCTTTTCGCGCGGATGAACGAAAACAATGGAGGCAAAGGCGATACAAAGCAGACCAATCGGTAGCATTAAAAATTGAATTTTGTTAATGGTAATCAACTCCTTAATCCCAAGCTTGGACAGGATTGTAGAAGAGATATACCTTTACAAAAATTCATCGAACGGGAACGTAAAAAGACCCTATTCCATTCATGCTGGAGAGAATAGGGTCATATTTTATCGATCTGAGTCATCAAATCACCCTTTGAAATGTTTCGGCTTCAGAATGTTGGCGAAACAGCAATAAAATTTCTGTCATAATGAAAATCTTTTTCTGTTTTTCATTATTGGCTTATATCCTGATCAATTAATATACTTTAACATCTATCATCATTTTGCCGAAGGAGTCCATTGCTTTCAAAAAACTCGCTACAATTTTCTTCATTTCCGCTTCCCCCTTATACGTTTTGGTTACCTTTATTATCCCGATTTCAGGGTTTTTTTACAAATTTCATTTTCGATCGTGAAACCGTATATCATTGCTATTGAAAACCCATGAAAACGAAAATCATAAATTCTTTTCTCGCAAATTCAACGATTTTCTATGTTTTTCATGCATTTTCATTTTAATAACACAGATTTTCTATTTAAAGTACAAAACTTTTTTCCTTGCTCCATCGTCTAAAGAATGGGAAACAAAATAATGGAAAATGGGGGAACTCAATGAAAAGTGTATACATCCCACTAAAAATACTGGTGTCTATGATGCTGCTTTTATTGTCAGCTGCATGTTCAGCAAAGGAAGAACCCGTAACAGAAAGTAAACCAGCAGCAGAAACGAGACAGACAACTACTGAACCAGAGACGTCCGATAACAATAAACAGAATAGTCAAGAAACAACTCCCGAAAATAAACAAGACAGAAAGAATACCACAACGAAGCAAACAGCTCCGGATAAAAAGGACTCCACAGTATCGGCGCCCAGCCCAATAAATAAAGCACAAACGTTGCCTAAGCATAAGGATGTTACGTTAATTCAGGAAGGAATGAAGGAAACAAAACAAGGAACACTTTTTATAAGTCCACAAGGATACTATTTGTATACACTGCCAAAATTTACTGCCAGCGCTGAAGAGCCGGGAAAAGATATTATTTTGACAAGCTACGATGAGCGCCATACGATGCGGATCGAATTGCTGTCTAAGGATGCCAGTCTTCCAAAGCTCATCGAAAATGCGAAGGAAAACTTGTCTGCGTTGGGGCAAGTAAATGAAGAGAAGAACGTATCGGCTCCGTTTTTCCAAACAGCTAAAGCGTACTTCTTTGCTTCGGATAATAAAACAACCCGGATCATCATTATTCAAGAAATCGCAGGCACGTTATTTCGTTTCACCTTGACTGTCGCCCATGCAGAATCGGCTGAGGCCATGGTTCCGAGTTACTGGGCTATGATAAAGACAATTGGTATCCAGAAATAAATGCAGTTTCTTTACTTGCTGGCAATTAAAAGAGGCGATCCGCTTACAGGATCGCCCTAATGCAAACATCCCCTCTGTCATCAGTGGGGATGTTTGCATTATCCGTTTTTTTTTCAACCGCTACCCTGCATGATGAGAGTCGATAACTAAGTAATATCGACATTCCTCATTTCCTACATTGATAAAACGATGTTCAATATCGGCTTCATAGTAGATGGCATCACCTTCGTCCAATTCATAAGTCCTGTCATCTGTTAAATCCACTCGCAATTTTCCTTGAGCAACAGCAATATACTCTTTGACACCAGGCTGATGAGCGGGAAAGATTTCGGATTCTTTTCCCGGGGGGATTACGTTCAAAACGAATTCGACTCCTCTTGACGGTAACGACGGTGACAGGAGATATCGTTCAAAACCGGAACGCTCGTCTCGAAATAGTAAGCGTTGTTCTTTTCTGATGACGATAACTTCTCGATTTTCTTGTTGCCCCAGTAACTGGGATAGCGTAACCTTTAGAGCTTCTGCGATTTGGCAGGCTACTTGTAAGGTCGGATTTTTTTCTTCACGTTCAATTTGGGATAACATCGAACGACTGACCCCACTACGCTCTGAAAGCTCTTCAAGGGTAAGCTCTTTTTCCTTTCTCACCTGCTTGACATTTTTTCCGAAATTCATGACGCCACCTCGCGTATAAGTATGCGATTCCACTATAGAGGAAAAATATCTTGAATTCTACGTTGTTAGTTATTATGATGGAAACATATCCACTATAGTATACAAAGTATTTAGTTTCAAGGGACGATCAAGGAATGAGATGCTCCTGATGCTCATTCATTTCACAAAGCGGAGGACAGTTATGACGGAAAAAATTTACACGGTTGGTCCATCGGCAATGCATGTTGAGGCAGTCCGCAATATGGCTCATGATGTAGCCGAACTGGTTGTCGATCATTTTTCTACGCTAAGAAATCGGCCCGTTTTCGAAAACACCGCACCTGTTGATAGACCAAAAAAGTTCTCGCCATTATCGTGGGAGCAGACACTCAGTGAGCTTCGTCGAGTTCTGCAGCAATCGATGCAAGTTGCTCATCCTCGTTTCTTTGGGCATATGGATTCGGGACCGCTTTACATAGCTGTTTTGGCCGATTGGGTTACCTCTGCTCTCAATCAAAACATGCTGAGCTGGGAGTTGTCCCCGGTTGCCACCGACATCGAAAATGAGGTGATCGAATGGTTTTGCAATGTTTGCGGATATGAAGATGGCGAAGGGACTCTCGTGAGTGGGGGCACCATGGCAAATCTGACCGGGTTGCTTTTGGCGTTACAGCGGGCTACGGAAGGGCGATACTGCAAGGAAGGTGTCTGGGCTCTTCGAAAGCGGCCTGTACTATTTACGTCCGACCAGGCCCACTATTCCATAGCAAAAGCGGCAGCAAGTACAGGCCTTGGGGAACAAAGTGTGTTGAAAATTCCAGCAGACCAATCGTTTCGAATGGATGTCAATCAACTTGAAAAAGCCATTCGGGATGCGATTGCGATCGATCGTATTCCTATTATGGTAGTGGCTACGGCAGGTACGACCAGCACGGGCAGTGTAGATCCGCTGATGAACATTGCGGACATTTGCCGCAAATATAACATATGGCTGCATGTGGACGCTGCTCATGGTGGCGGGGCTTTATTCAGTGAGAAAGCTCGGCCCTTGTTACACGGAATTGAAGCGGCTGACAGCATTACGTTCGATCCTCACAAATGGTTAATGCAGCCGAAAGGGATGGGAATGATTGTAACTCGGCACCTCAACGTATTAAAACAGTTGTTTTATTCAGGAGCACCCTATTTGACAAGGCAAAAAGAGGTGCAACCGGAAAGCAGGGGCAGTATGACCCTTCAGGGCTCTCGCAGGTTCGATGCTTTGCGTTTATGGATCACTCGAAAGTATCTTGGGGATACGGGACTTGCGGAGATAATTGACGGCACTTTACGGAAAGTGAGTGACTGGGCTGCTCTCTTGTACGACAGCGGGCAATTTGAATTGGCCCATAAACCGGATCTCAATCTGCTTTGTTTCCGTTATCGGCCGTTGAACGTGGATGACGATCGACTTGATGAACTAAATGAATGGATACAGCAACAATTGATGAACTCCGGCGTAGGATTTGTTTCGTTGACCACACTGAATGGTTCGCGATGGATGAGGAGTGTATTTATCAATCCCGCCACGACAATTGATGATATGACAGAGGTAATGAAAGAGATTGGACGGATCGCTCAGCAATGGATCTGTAAGAACACAGGAGAATAAAGGCATTTACCAAAAAACTTTTCATAGTTGCCCCCTTCCAGGCAGTTCCTGCTTCAGTTGTACTTGTGGTTTTTTGGTGGGGTAATGATAAAAACTTATTCGAATCGATTGCAATAAAACGAAAAAATATTCAATATTGTATGTAATTTTAGTTCAATACCTTGTATTCTGTCTATAGCATTTGGTCTTTCATATCAAGGTGACAAAAAGAGGGCAGTAAGCGTACAAAAAATTACCCATTATAAAAGCAGGTGAGCGGATGGACGGATCGTTTAAGCAAACCATTTCAGTCTGGCAGGGTATCGCATTGTATGTAGGGGCTGTTATAGGTTCTGGCATTTTAATCATACGAATTTATCAGCTGCAGGCTTGGCCCCGACCGGTAGGGCCGCCATGTTAATATTCTGGTCATTCTTTGGCTGGGAAGCTATCGCATGTCTTGCTCCTGAATTCCATCGGCCGGAACATGATATCATACGGGCGACTTCCGGGGCAGTTGTCATTGTTGGCGTATTATACTTCGGTATCGCTCTTGCGGTTGTTGGCACCCACTCCTATTCCACAGGAGAGCAAATGGCAGATCAAGCAATGAACAATGCTTCTCTTGCACAGGTGATGTCAAACACTGTTGGTATCAACGGGGCTATCATAACGGCGTTCATAGCCCTTATCATCTGTCTAGGAACGACAAATGCATTCGTGGCGAGCATTAGCCGATTGGCATATTCGTTAGCTCATGAAAAGGTAGCGCCTTCGTGGCTGGATCACATAAATGAAGATTGATCCACACCGCAACGGGCAGTTCTTTTTGTCGGGATATTTGCCGGGATTGGGCTTCTCATAGCATATTTGTTTAACCTCAATATGAGTCAGTTGGTATATATTCCAAACTCACTTGGGATGCAACCTACATCCTGGGAACCGCTGCTGGTGTAAGGCTCGTCCGGTCTATCGTTGGAAAAATATCAGCCGGTATTGCATGCATACTTTGTTTGATTGCCTATCCCTTCGTGGGAACATCTGTTGTTATTCCTATCATGCTTACGGTTCTTTTCATAACCTATATGGTGTGGAGAAACGCCCTGCGGCCATTTAAATAACATAAGGAGCACTAAAAAGGCGCCCCTCAATTAGGCGCCCTTTGCATATTTTGTTTCACAGACTGAGTGCGAGCATTCCGAGATATTCTTTGCACGCCATGGCTGTTAGGTATAATCCGCCTGATGAAGGTTCTGTTTTAGCGGCGCTGAACGCAGCATGCCTGCTTGTTATGTAGTCTGTGGGGTAAGGCGTTATCGGAACGTTTAGCTTTTGGAAGTTCTTCACGGCCCGTTTCATATGGAAAGCTGAGGTTATCACGATCGGGTTTTTGAACCCATATTTTTTCATGATCGATTGTGTATGCTGTGCGTTCTCGGTTGTGTTTAGGCTTGTATCATCAAGTATGATTTGATTGTCCGGTATACCTAAGGACATTAGATTCTGTTTGGAAATTCGTGCTTCATTGCCTGAATCAGGTAATACTTTACCGCCTGATACGAGTATGGGGATATGGAGTGACCTGTACAATTGCGCTGTTGTAAGGATGCGTCCTGCTGTTGTACTGGAGGGATGGCCCACTCCGGCCGGAGATGGAGTATCAGAGGTCGCACCGCCAGTAAGCATGACTAATACATCACCCGCAGGTTTTACGGGTGGAGAGTATGCACTTTCTAAAGAGTGGATAAGCCCTTCACCGCACAAAGGGGTGGACACAGCGTACAGGCACAAGGTAAGCGCCATTAATAGCACAGCTTCTCTTTTGGCCTTCCGGTACACCCACATACTCAAAAATAATGCCAGGATAATAAAGATCCCTGGCGGAAATAGCAAGGTATAGAAAAATTTAATTACGTACAGCATGTTTGTACATCACCCAGCTCATTGTATTTGTTTAAGCAGAGGAGGGGGGAGTGCTGTTCCCCCTCTGACTGCGGGCATAGATTATTCCTCGGATTTTCGGAGGCTGCCCAGCTCCGTAACAATGGCTTCCATTTCGCTGATACTGAAGGTGTTTTTCTTCATCACCATATCATAAATGTCCTTTAGGTCCTCATACTGTTCATCGTTAAAATGAGAAGGTTTAATGGCTGCGGCGTTGACAACGCGCAGCTTATTTTTTATTTCCTCGATCATAAATTCAATGTTTTCCGGAGATTTGTTTGATAAGTCCAAGCGTGCCACCCTTTCTCGTAATTGGATGCTTTTATTTTATCATGTTCTTCGATAAAAAAACGTGTAAAGTACACAAAAGACCCGAAGGATTGGAACTCCCCGGGTCTTGAGATAATCTTAAGCGCCATCTGCAAACTACTCCGGCAAGTGAACCGGCTCCAGGTTTCCGGCCAAAGATGGAGCAGCCTGGCTGTCCTTTCTTCTGTGAAGCCCTTTGCCATAATAGAAGGCTATAAGAATGATAAACCAGATCGGTCCCACAATTAGCGCAATGCGCGTATCAGGAAAAACAGCCATTAAGATCACAACGCCCACAAGAAAAGCAAGCGTGAGGTAAGAACTTAACGGAAACCATGGCATTTTGTAATTGAGCTTGTCCACCGCCGCTTTTCCCAATTTTTTGCGAAATTTTATTTGGGAAAGAAGGATAACCGCCCATGTCCATATAGCGCCAAATGTGCCAATGCTTGTTACCCATGTAAATACTTTTGCAGGGACGACGTAGTTAAGGAGCACACCTGCAAGCAGGGCTGCAGCTGAAACAAGAACGGCTTTCCCTGGAACACCCGATTTTGATAATTTGCCCAGTCCACCCGGGGCTTCACCCTGTTCTGCCAGGTTAAACAGCATCCGGCCTGTACTGAAAATCCCGCTGTTGCAGGAAGATAATGCAGCTGTTAACACAACGAAGTTGATAATGCCTGCTGCATAAGGTATGCCGATTTTATCGAAGGTCATTACAAAAGGGCTTCCCTTTGTAGGGTCAAGTTCATTCCAGGGATAAATAGATAGGATAACAAAAAGTGCTCCCACATAAAAAATTAAGATGCGCCAGAATACGCTGTCGATAGCCTTGGCCAGGTTTTTCTTTGGGTTTTTAACTTCACCTGCGGTTACCCCGATCATTTCTATGCCGAGGTAGGCAAACATCACCATCTGCATGGCCATCAAAATTCCCTTGATGCCATTAGGGGCAAAACCGCCATGGTGCCAGAGGTTGCTGATGCCGGTTGCTACGCCGCCGTTGCCGAGACCAAAGAAAATCATGCAGGCGCCCAGGATGATCATAGCTACTATCGTGATGATTTTGATAAGGGCAAACCAGAATTCAAGTTCTCCGTATGCTTTAACGGCGATGAGGTTGACCATAGTCATGATGAGCAGTGCTGCTAGAGCCCAAATCCAGCGTGGAATTCCAGGAATCCAGAAGTCCATATACACGCCTACAGCTGTTATTTCAGCCATGCAGGTGGCCACCCACAGGAACCAATAATTCCATCCGGTTAAGTATCCGGCAAGAGGCCCTAAATGTTGCCGTGCATAGCGGCTAAAGGAACCGGCCACAGGATTTTCGATCGCCATTTCACCGAGTGCTCGCATGATGATAAACATTGCGGCTCCTCCAATGGCGTAAGCTAGGAGAATTGCGGGACCTGCAAGTTTGATAGCGGATGCGGATCCCAGAAAGAGGCCAACCCCAATGGCAGCTCCGAGCGACATCAGGGTAATGTGCCGCTCTTCCAGCCCGCGGTGAAGTTGTGTATCAAGATTCCCATTCCGTTTCATATAAATCCTCACTCCCTACATTAGTAATTAAATAAATTGCATGATACAAAAAATAACTTTGATCACAATTATTAAAATATTTAGCCTATAATCGCTTACCTACAGTATAATCATAATTATAATTACAATCATTTGTTGATATCTACAAATGATTGTAAATCACTTTGTAATATTAAACAACTACTTAGGCAACAAAAAAACGGCCCTCTCTGTTGAAAGGAACCGTTTTTTTTTATAGTTTCGGAATTCGGAGCGGACTCACCATTAAAATCGCAAGTATAATCATTAACCAGGGGCTGGCGAAAGAGAAAAAGGCGAGAACGGCGGTGATCAACCCTGCGAGCGTAATGGGAACGCCTGTGTAATATCCTTTTGTTGGGCTAACGTTAAACCGGCCAAGCCGCCATGCTCCCGCAATCGGAAATGCAATAAATGCGATGGTAAGCAGTGGCGAATGGTGAAGCATGGAATGGGACAGTATCGCGGGGGCGACACCAAAACTTACAATATCGGCGAGTGAATCGAGTTCTACACCCATTGGGCTGTCAACTTTCAGCATCCTCGCCAGCTTGCCGTCAAATACATCACAAACAGCGGCGAGCATAATTAAAGCAGCCGCAATTTTGTAAAAGCCGTTCATTGCAAACGTTATAGAAAAAATGCCGCATACCAGGTTACCCAGGGTAAACGCATTGGGAATCGAACGTAGAAGGGATCCCATTATGCACCTCATTTGTTATTAGGACTTTTTTATGAGATTGTACCATATTAGGAAGAAAATAAAAATACCGCCTTCCTTCTGGCCGAAGGAAGGCGGTTGCCTGTTAACAAACCGGTTCAGCACCGTCTGGGGTCGAATACTCTTTTATAACATAAAGGGGTACAGTAGACATCGTGGAAGTTAGACGGTCTTCGTCTGTATCAGGCGCACAGTCTTCACAGATGTTCAAGTCGATACGCTCATGGTCGCCATGCTTCAACTGACAGCAGGAAAGGCATACGTACATCATCATACATCCCTCCTTTAGTTATATAAATATAACTTTAACATATTAAACAGAATTTTTCAATTGTTTTTTAGTTAAAGTTTTTTAACAAAATGCAATAAGAGATAGTGTATGATCATGTGAGAAGTTTTTGATGCCAGGAGTTAAGGAGTAATGATTATGGACGAAAGAGAAGAATTTACAAAATTAGTTAAGCAGACATACGAGCGTGATACAGCTGCCATGATTCTGGTATTTGCCCAATGGTGCGTCAATCATCAATTGGATGCAGCATCTTTGTACCAGCAGGCATATCCCCATCAAAAGATCCCCTCTTCTTTAGAACAAATGATGGCCATTACAGTTCCGAAAGAAGAAGCAGGTGAGATTCCAACTGATACGCTGCTGTCGGTGCTCCTCGCGTTTGACAATGAATCGCTGGCAGAAGTCGTCCAACAGTATGACAAAAGGGCAAAATAAAGTTATCCACACAAATGCGTTCTGCCTGGACTCTGCTAGGCAGAACGTTTTTATAGTGTGGAGGCCTGCTGCTTAATAGTTCCAGGCTCGCTCATACTGGGCTGGAGATTCAATAGGTACTTTTAATTCAGCTGCGGCAGTTCGCGGCCAGTATGGATTGCGTAACAGTTCACGGGCGAGAAATACCAGATCCGCGCGGTTGCTCCTGAGTATTTCTTCCGCCTGATTTCCGCTTGTGATAAGCCCCACTGCGCCCGTCGCGATTTGTGCCTCGTTGCGTATTTTATCTGCAAATGGGACTTGGTATCCCGGATAAATGTCGATTGTAGCAGGTGGAACGACCGCGCCTGAGCTGCAGTCTATTAAATCTACACCCTGTTCCTTCATTCTTTTCGCATAAGGTACATAATCTTCAGGTGTATATCCTCCTTCATGCCAATCATGTGCGGAGATACGGACAAACAGAGGCCCCTGCCACTCCTCTTTTACAGCATCGATGACTTCTCCTAGCAGACGATAGCGTTTTTCCGGTGTTCCGCCGTACTCATCTTCCCTGTGATTGGAAAGTGGGGAAAGGAATTGATTAATCAAATAACCGTGTGCTGCGTGCAGTTCAATAATATCGAATCCTGCTTCCTTTGCTCTGCGTGCAGCCTGCTTAAAGTCTTGAACTACCTGTTGGATATCTTCTTTTGTTGCTTCCTTTGGCGTTTTCATGTTATCAAAAGGAATAGCGGATGGAGCGAGAATCGTTTCTTCTAAGTCTGCCTTCCGTCCTGCATGGTTAAGTTGAATGCCCGCCTTTGCACCATGCTCATGGATGAGGCCAACGAGTTGCTTTAAGCCAGGAATATGCTCATTGCTCCAAATTCCCAAATCCTGATACGAAATGCGTCCATCTGCCGCTATGGCATTTGATTCGAGAATGATCAGGCCTACCTGCCCTACAGCACGGCTTGTATAGTGTGTCAGGTGCCAGTTTGTTACTTTTCCGTCTCTTTTAAAGCAAGAGTACATGCACATTGGAGACATGGCAATTCTGTTTTTTAGCGTGACATCTTTAATGGTATAGGGGGAAAATAACTTTGAAGTCCTCACTGAATACCCACTCCTTTTTTATATTTATGTAAGTAGAGAACACCAATTAATCGATATGTATCGAAAAATTGAGTTAGAGCTCTTTAATAAAATCTGCAATGCGTGTGATATTATCCTCGTTTCTTTTGTAATACGTCCTTTGGCCAACAGGTGTCACCGCCCACCAAACCGGCTTTCTGGAGCATACGTAAATGCTTATGAAACGGTGGATTGGGTCAGCCCTTTTTTCTATTGAATCGGGCTTTAACTATTTCTAACTGCTCCGTAATATATATTATATATCGACTTTTTTCGATAAGTCAATTTACCTCGGGCTTCCTTAATTTAAACTTAAATATGTGTTTTCGGAAGTTGGCGGACATACAGTCGCCGCTTTTTCTTTATTTTGCGAATAAGGGGAAAGGGCGGTATGTGGAGACTAATTACCAATATTTATATATTGTTTTAACTGGTGCTGTTATGATAAATTATTACTTGTCGCCGCAACACAGCGACTCACTACAAGAAAAAAGTCTTGCTTTAAAAAATGTTGCATGATATAATGTATAAGTTTCCACTAATTGAGTGGCTGACTGAGAAAGTTCCTTGAAAACTGAACAGTGAAATGCCAAATGTGCGATTGACCCAGAATTCAATTCTGGATTTTTATTAAGTAAGACCAGCTCGTATGAGCGAACAGCATCAACCCTTTTTGGAGAGTTTGATCCTGGCTCAGGACGAACGCTGGCGGCGTGCCTAATACATGCAAGTCGAGCGGACTTTGAGAAGCTTGCTTTTCAAAGTTAGCGGCGGACGGGTGAGTAACACGTGGGCAACCTGCCTGTAAGCCTGGGATAACTTCGGGAAACCGAAGCTAATACCGGATAGGATTCAGAACCGCATGGTTCTGGATGGAAAGTTTTCGGACACTTACAGATGGGCCCGCGGCGCATTAGCTAGTTGGTGGGGTAGTGGCCTACCAAGGCGACGATGCGTAGCCGACCTGAGAGGGTGATCGGCCACACTGGGACTGAGACACGGCCCAGACTCCTACGGGAGGCAGCAGTAGGGAATCTTCCGCAATGGACGAAAGTCTGACGGAGCAACGCCGCGTGAGCGATGAAGGTTTTCGGATCGTAAAGCTCTGTTGTCAGGGAAGAACCGCCGGGATGACCTCTCGGTCTGACGGTACCTGACGAGAAAGCCCCGGCTAACTACGTGCCAGCAGCCGCGGTAATACGTAGGGGGCAAGCGTTGTCCGGAATTATTGGGCGTAAAGCGCGCGCAGGCGGTTTCTTAAGTCAGGTGTGAAAGCCCACGGCTCAACCGTGGAGGGCCACCTGAAACTGGGAGGCTTGAGTGCAGAAGAGGAGAGTGGAATTCCACGTGTAGCGGTGAAATGCGTAGAGATGTGGAGGAACACCAGTGGCGAAGGCGACTCTCTGGTCTGTAACTGACGCTGAGGCGCGAAAGCGTGGGGAGCAAACAGGATTAGATACCCTGGTAGTCCACGCCGTAAACGATGAGTGCTAGGTGTTGGGGACTCCAATCCTCAGTGCCGCAGCTAACGCAATAAGCACTCCGCCTGGGGAGTACGGCCGCAAGGCTGAAACTCAAAGGAATTGACGGGGACCCGCACAAGCGGTGGAGCATGTGGTTTAATTCGAAGCAACGCGAAGAACCTTACCAGGGCTTGACATCCCGCTGACCCCTCTGGAGACAGAGGCTTCCTTCGGGACAGCGGTGACAGGTGGTGCATGGTTGTCGTCAGCTCGTGTCGTGAGATGTTGGGTTAAGTCCCGCAACGAGCGCAACCCTTGTCCTTAGTTGCCAGCATTCAGTTGGGCACTCTAGGGAGACTGCCGTCGACAAGACGGAGGAAGGTGGGGATGACGTCAAATCATCATGCCCCTTATGTCCTGGGCTACACACGTGCTACAATGGATGGTACAACGGGCTGCTAACTCGCGAGAGTATGCCAATCCCTAAAAACCATTCTCAGTTCGGATTGCAGGCTGCAACTCGCCTGCATGAAGCCGGAATCGCTAGTAATCGCGGATCAGCATGCCGCGGTGAATACGTTCCCGGGTCTTGTACACACCGCCCGTCACACCACGAGAGTTTGCAACACCCGAAGTCGGTGAGGTAACCGTAAGGAGCCAGCCGCCGAAGGTGGGGCAGATGATTGGGGTGAAGTCGTAACAAGGTATCCGTACCGGAAGGTGCGGATGGATCACCTCCTTTCTATGGAGAATCGGCACACTGGCACTTTCACTGTTCAGTTTTCCAGGAACTTCTTCTTGGAATTGAATACAAAATCAGATACACTAAGTATCTTGCAGTCTGGCAATATTGGCGAAGGGGTCACACCTGTTCCCATCTCGAACACAGAAGTTAAGTCCTTCAGCGCCGATGGTACTTGGGCGGCAACGCCCTGGGAGAGTAGGACATTGCCAGGCCGGCAACCTTGCCGAAAAAAGGATCGTCTACTAAAAGCGCAACGTGCCATCGTTAACAGGCGCAACGTCCTGTTACGTTAACGATGCTAGACCGTCCTGGTCGTCGCTGTTGCAACGTAGACGTTAGCCCATCCGTGGGCGTCAATTTTGCACTTTGAAAACTGAATCATGGAAGAAACAATGCGCAATAGGAAAATCCAATTGTAATAACCTTTTAGGTGAAACCGGATTTCCATGAAAGAAAGCGGCATGAGAAACGAGAGATTCAAGGCGCGGCAGGACCGAGCAGCGGAGCGTATGATTTTGATACGTGAGCAGCGCAGGGACAACGCAACGCAGAAGATCGACGTTGATCAGGACGCTTGATTGGAAACCAGAGGTTAAGCTATGAAGGGCACACGGCGGATGCCTTGGCGCCAGGAGCCGAAGAAGGACGTGGCGAACTGCGAAATGCTCCGGGGAGCTGTAAGCAAGCGTTAATCCGGAGATGTCCGAATGGGGAAACCCACGATTCGTAATGGGATCGTACTCCTGCCTGAATCCATAGGGCAGGTAGAGGCAGACCAGGGGAACTGAAACATCTAAGTACCCTGAGGAACAGAAAACAATAGTGATTCCGTAAGTAGCGGCGAGCGAACGCGGAGAAGCCCAAACCGGAAGGTTCGCCTTCCGGGGTTGTAGGGCGTCTCACATGGAGTTACAAAAGACGGTCATAGATGAAGCGGCCTGGAAAGGCCCGTCACAGAAGGTAACAACCCTGTAATCGAAATGGCCGTCTCTCCGAGACGTACCCTGAGTACCGCGAGACACGTGAAACCTCGTGGGAAGCTGGGAGGACCATCTCCCAAGGCTAAATACTACCTGGCGACCGATAGTGAACCAGTACCGTGAGGGAAAGGTGAAAAGCACCCCGGGAGGGGAGTGAAAGAGAACCTGAAACCGTGTGCCTACAACTAGTCGGAGCACATTAACTGTGTGACGGCGTGCCTTTTGTAGAATGAACCGGCGAGTTACGGTTGCGTGCGAGGTTAAGGTGAGAAGCCGGAGCCGCAGCGAAAGCGAGTCTGAACAGGGCGAGTGAGTACGCAGCCGTAGACCCGAAACCGTGTGATCTACCCATGTCCAGGGTGAAGGTGCGGTAACACGCACTGGAGGCCCGAACCCACGCACGTTGAAAAGTGCGGGGATGAGGTGTGGGTAGCGGAGAAATTCCAATCGAACTCGGAGATAGCTGGTTCTCCCCGAAATAGCTTTAGGGCTAGCCTCGGATTTACTGTACTGGAGGTAGAGCACTGATTGGATGCGGGCCCCTCGCGGGGTACCAAATTCAGTCAAACTCCGAATGCCGGCTACAGATATCCGGGAGTCAGACTGCGAGTGCTAAGATCCGTAGTCAAAAGGGAAACAGCCCAGACCACCAGCTAAGGTCCCTAAATCTTCACTAAGTGGGAAACGATGTGGAGTTGCCCAGACAACCAGGATGTTGGCTTAGAAGCAGCCACCATTTAAAGAGTGCGTAATAGCTCACTGGTCGAGTGACTCTGCGCGGAAAATGTAACGGGGCTAAGTGAAGTACCGAAGCTGTGGCTTGACACCGTAGGTGTCAGGGGTAGGGGAGCGTTCCTGCAGCGGTGAAGCTCGACCGGAAGGACGGGTGGAGCGGCAGGAAGTGAGAATGCCGGTGTAAGTAGCGAAAAGAAGGGTGAGAATCCCTTCCGCCGAAAGCCTAAGGGTTCCTGAGGAAGGCTCGTCCTCTCAGGGTTAGTCGGGACCTAAGCCGAGGCCGAAAGGCGTAGGCGATGGACAACAGGTGGAAATTCCTGTACTACCTCTACTTCGCCCAGCCCTTTATATAATGAGGGGCCCCATGAAAGTAAATGAATCTGCTTCAAAGCCTTTTCATCACTTTCATGGGTATAGTGACGGAGGGACGCAGGAGGGTAAGGCAAGCAGACTGCTGGTTATGTCTGTCCAAGCAATGAGGCGTGTGTATAGGCAAATCCGTACACTGTAACGCCGGGTTGTGATGGCGAGGGAAATTTAAGTACCGAAGTTCCTGATCTCACACTGCCAAGAAAAGCTTCTAGCGAGAAGTAAGGTACCCGTACCGCAAACCGACACAGGTAGGCGAGGAGAGAATCCTAAGGCGCGCGAGAAAACTCTTGCTAAGGAACTCGGCAAAATGACCCCGTAACTTCGGGAGAAGGGGTGCCCCGCTAGCGTGATAAGCGTGAGGGGGCCGCAGTGAAAAGGCCCAAGCGACTGTTTAGCAAAAACACAGGTCTCTGCGAAGCCGCAAGGCGAAGTATAGGGGCTGACGCCTGCCCGGTGCTGGAAGGTTAAGGGGAGCGGTTAGCGCGCAAGCGCGAAGCTGTGAACCGAAGCCCCAGTAAACGGCGGCCGTAACTATAACGGTCCTAAGGTAGCGAAATTCCTTGTCGGGTAAGTTCCGACCCGCACGAAAGGCGTAACGACTTGGGCACTGTCTCGGCAAGAGACTCGGTGAAATCATACTACCTGTGAAGATGCAGGTTACCCGCGACAAGACGGAAAGACCCCATGGAGCTTTACTGCAGCTTGATATTGAATGCTGGTATGATTTGTACAGGATAGGTGGGAGCCTTTGAACCCGGACCGCCAGGTTCGGTGGAGGCATCCTTGGGATACCACCCTGATTATGCCGGCCTTCTCACTCGCATTCCTTATCGGGATGGAGGACCGTGTCAGGTGGGCAGTTTGACTGGGGCGGTCGCCTCCTAAAGTGTAACGGAGGCGCCCAAAGGTTCCCTCAGAATGGTTGGAAATCATTCGCAGAGTGTAAAGGCACAAGGGAGCTTGACTGCGAGACCTACAAGTCGAGCAGGGACGAAAGTCGGGCTTAGTGATCCGGTGGTTCCGCATGGAAGGGCCATCGCTCAACGGATAAAAGCTACCCTGGGGATAACAGGCTTATCTCCCCCAAGAGTCCACATCGACGGGGAGGTTTGGCACCTCGATGTCGGCTCATCGCATCCTGGGGCTGAAGTAGGTCCCAAGGGTTGGGCTGTTCGCCCATTAAAGCGGTACGCGAGCTGGGTTCAGAACGTCGTGAGACAGTTCGGTCCCTATCTGTCGTGGGCGCAGGAAATTTGAGAGGAGCTGTCCTTAGTACGAGAGGACCGGGATGGACGCACCGCTGGTGCACCAGTTGTTCCGCCAGGAGCATCGCTGGGTAGCTATGTGCGGCCGGGATAAGCGCTGAAAGCATCTAAGCGTGAAGCCCCCCTCAAGATGAGATTTCCCACAGCATAAGCTGGTAAGACCCCTTATAGATGATGAGGTAGATAGGTTCGGGGTAGAAGTGCGGCAACGCATGGAGCTGACGAATACTAATCGGTCGAGGGCTTAACCCAATTTTTAGGAATTCCTAACGCATCGTTCCTTCCAATTCAGTTTTGAAAGTGCAATCGACATAGAAAAAAGCCTCCGCTAAAATGCGAGGCTTTTTTATTTAGCCAAAAGAGGGTACGGAGCGTAACATTTTAAAAAAATTTGAATGAAATAATAGAACTCTTGAGCTATAATAATGAACATGATTTACGCGGCCTTTAACAACAGACGTCTGCAGTAAGCGCTGGACGCAAACCGGTTGATTTGGCACTGCAACATTAAAGAACAAACAAAACAATGTGCGGAGTGAAAGATGAAAACTTATTGTTTGAAAAATGGCGATGGCCTGTTGTTAAGAGCGGGACGCCCTGAAGACGCAGAAGCATACATACATTAAATCAACCAAGCTGCTGGTGAAAGCATCAACCTAACGTTTGGCAGAGGGGAATATTCTGCATCCATTGAAAAACAGGCGGATGAAATTGAGAAGTTTTATGAAAGCGACAACCAGCTGTTTTTACTTGAAGAAATCAACGGAAAAATAGTTGGCAATTTAACGTTTCGCTGCGGGACGAGGCCAAGAACCGTTCATGCAGGGGAATTTGGCCTTACTATCCTTCAGGAATATTCGGGACTGGGCATTGGAAGACGCCTGATGGAGTTTATGCTGGGGTGGGCCCGGGATACAAAGCGAATTTATAAAATCAATCTTCGAGTACGAGATGGAAACAATAGAGCGATTCAATTGTATAGAAAAATGGGTTTTATAGAAGAAGGAAGAATTAAAAGAGGCTTTTTAATTGGCGAAAAGTTTCATGATGCAATACTGATGGAATTGTGTATTTGATTGAACCAGACTTATTAAATCTATTTTAAACAACCACCTGAGCGACGAGATACGAACGCTACAGGGATGGACGGGGCGCACAAATGAAGAAATGTTTAATTACGGTGCTTTTTTTGCTGGCAGCTGGGCTGCTTTCCACTTTTTTCGTAACCAATCATCCGAATGCTGCAGCTGAGCCTAACGGGAAACTGCAACCATATACCAAGGCTTTTATGTCACTGGCGGTACAAGGCCAGGTCACAGGAGTTCCGTTAAAAGTAGGGGATACGTATCAAAACTTATTGGACAGGACAGGGAAAGAAGTAGGAAAGATTAATGGCCAGTCAGGATTTGTACCGGTGCAAATTGCCGAGCAGGAGTGGGCATTATTTAACGATATAACAGCCGATGGTCACTATCAAGTCGTACCAGCGAGTAAAATCTGTGGTTTTTTGTTGATTGATAAAACAATTGGTTATCAGGAATTAATGAAAAAAGTGGGCAACCCAGTAAAGAAAACAGTGGATGACCCGAATTATTACCAGTTGATTTATCATGCGGGAGATCATACCGTTCTTTATGAAAGAAGAAAAGAAATAATGAAAATATGGATTTTGCCAAACGCGAACTGAATACCTGATCCTTAGCAAGTCCTTTGTCTGGTGGAGCCCCAGGCCACGACGTACTCGGTTTACGTAGGAACATTAAGAAAGCCACTTAACACAGCGAGTGGCTTTTTCTGTTGCTACTTATCTCTGAGCGTTTCACCTAGCTTCAATATTTTTAGATGGCGGCTGCTCAGCTTCAAACGCTGCCACTCTCGCTGCAGTCGGTCAAGCGCTTCCCTTGGCGTATCGTCTGCAAGGCGGAAAGTTCCGTAATGCATCGGAATAAAGTATTTTGCACGTAAATCAGTATACCCTCTAACCGCATCTTCCGGGCTTGTATGGGCAGTTGACATAATCCATTCCGGTTCATATGCGCCAATTGGCATAAGAGCGTAATCAATAGAAAACCTTTTACCAATGTCCTTAAATCCCCGAAAGTAACCCGTGTCCCCAGCAAAATACACGGTTTTTTTGTTGGCGGTTATGACCCATCCACCCCAATGCGAAGTATTAATATCGGTTAAAGTCCTTCTTGTCCAGTGCTGGGCGGGAACGAAATGAAATTCAACCCCTCCCAATGATATCTTATCCCACCAGGCCAACTCCTTTACTTTGGAAAACGATTTTTTATGAAAAAGCCGACTTAAACCTTCTGGAACAAAGTACTGTATGCCTTTGCCAAGCCTTCGGAGAGTGGGGAAGTGAAGATGGTCGTAATGAGCGTGCGAAATGACAACGGCGTCAATTCTTGGAAGGTCCCCTAAATGCAAGCCCGGGGCCGTAATTCGTGTGTCTAATCCCATTCTGGTGGCCCATACCGGATCCGTTAAAATGTTAAGACCACCCGTTTGGATAAGAAAAGTAGAGTGCCCAACCCAGGTAATGGTTGTTTGGGTCCGGTTGCTTTTTAAAAATGAAAGCTCCTTATGCTGAGCCTGCGGAACGGTATAGGTGCCAATTTTTCTTTTTTTCTTCTTTCTCTTCTCCAGCGAACTATATCTTTAAGGTTGTTATAGCTTTTGACCTTATCCAGATTGGAATATCGTTTCATGAGCGGAAAACCCCTGATTGTTGTTTTTTTTGCGGATAAGCTAGTATACGTTTATCTTTCCACACGTTATCTCTCTAATTCATTTCAATTGGTGTAAATATCATGCAGAGAAAAAATAAGGGTCTGCATACAACATTTCATCAATGGCAAATTGCGTTTTAATTTGTATTATTAATTTGTCATGAAAATATAATCTTATTATGGAGGTAACATAATTGAAAAATGTACATAAGGTCATCGCGGGCACGTTATTAGCTTCAAGTGTGCTTGCACCAGCCCTTGTTCAAGCAGCTAGCACTACCGTTTCTTCTTCCCAAAGCAGCTATAACGATATTGGCGACGCTGGCCAGTGGGCAGTAAGTTTTATCACCAAAGCAAAAGAATTGGGAATTATGGTAGGAGACAACCATAACAAATTCCATCCTACCCAGGCGATCACCCGTCAGGAGACAGCGGTAGTACTTAGTAACTTACTAAAGCTTAATGTACAGGATGTTGCCAAGTCCAGTTTCTCTGATGTTAATGCGAAATGGGGCATTAAATATGTGGAAGCTGCTAAAAATGCCGGTTTAATGCTTGGGGATGGCAATGGCAAATTCAGACCAGACGCACCGATTACCCGTCAAGAGCTTGCGGTTATACTTGTTAAGGCAGCTACTGGAACAGCACAAACAGGCACTTATACATTATCCATTCCAGATGCTGGTTCTGTAAGTAAATACGCAAAAAATTATGTAGCAAAAGTAATGGAATTGAAGCTCATGGTCGGGGATACAAATAAGCACTTTAACCCACTTAATACCGCATCCCGACAGGAGATTGCAACAGTAGTGGTTAACCTACATGACTACTTAGAAAACAACGCGAAAGCAGGAGGAACTACCACTGGAGACAGCGTGAATGTAACAACAGGCGATAGCCTTAACGTTACGAGTGGCGACTCCGTTAACGTGACCAGCGGAGACAGCCTTAACGTTACGACTGGTGACACCATGAACCTCACCACCGGGGATAGCACGCAAATAACAACTGGAGACACCACGAAAGTGTCGACTCATTCATAGGCATTATAAAAATGGCCGGTGCCTAAACCGGCCTTTCTTTGTTGACTGAGAGCTATGTTATCCTCATAGCGGCAAAAACGCTACAGAGACCAGATGGGGATGCTCAGTTGCAGCTTCGCTGGGCTAAGTTTTCTTCGGGGGATAAAATCATGTATAATGAAGATTAGGGATAAGCTAGTGAGGTGAAATGAATGGCAATTATGTTCTCAAGCCCAACGATGATTATGATGTTCATTTGTGGCATGATTTTTCTGATTACCTTTTTCGGAGGGATTATTACCGCAATTGTTCAAACTGTTCGTGGAAAACTCCGTGTAGATTATGATCAGATAGCTGCACAAAATGCGCAGGAAGATATAGCACGGAGAAAGGGTATTTTGATGTCGAAACCGGAGTGACAATATGTTCGACCCTACAATTTTTGAAAATCTAAAGATTGCACTCGAAGGTACGGTATACGATAAGGACTTTTCGGGTGAGATACTCGTAACGTCGCGCCACGACGCTGTGGACCTCGCAGATATGTCCCGCGAGTACCGGATCGGTTTTCAGTTAAAAGAAAACAATACGGAAAGTCCGCAGCAGCTCGCGGCTGAAATCGTTTTAAAGGCGGAAACCCAGGATCTTTCGGGGGAGATATTAGAAATGGACGCCAAAGATTCCGGCAAGCCCGGGTGTACCATTTTTGTTTACATATACCACAAAGCTGTCACAATTCATCTATGCTCGGAAATAGAGGATGTGCTGGATGAATTATGGTCCTTCAGGCCGCGCATCAGGCAGGAACTTTCATTTGCTCTTCCTCTTGACAAAAAAGAAGAACGATATAAAAATACGATTACGCTTGACTTCGGGCGTAAAATAGATGAAAGCAACTTTGAGGATTTACCTGAGATGATAGACTGCACCATTTCTTCTCTCGAAAGCATTACAAATCTAATGAATAACCGCCTTTAAAAAGGGGGGTAAAGATAATTTTTCCCGGTTCTACTGAGCGAGGGCTGCGGAAACGGCTGCCTCAATCGCTTCCTCCAGAATGGTGAGTCCTTCATCAAGTTCTTCGTCAGTAATAACGAGTGGCATGAGTACCCGGACGACATTGCTGTACAAGCCGGCGCTTAACGTAAGCAGGCCTCGTTTATTTGCTTCCGATACAATTTGGGAAACGAGCTCTTTCGCCGGTTCTTTGCTCGTCTTATCTTTCACAAATTCCATGGCGCACATCGCGCCAAGCCCGCGCACATCCCCGATACAGCTATACTTTTCAGCAAGTTCACTAAATCGAGGCATGACTTTACCGCCAATAGCGGTGGCACGATCGTTAAGCCGTTCTTTTTCTATAATATCCAATACAGCAAGAGCGGCACGGCACCCAAGCGGGCTGCCGGCATAGGTGCCGCCGAGTTCCCCGGGGCTGGCTGCATCCATAATCTCAGTGCGTCCGATAACCCCGGATATAGGCACACCCGCACCCATGGATTTAGACACGGTGATCATGTCCGGTATGACGTCAAAATGCTCCATCGCAAAATATTTTCCCGTACGCCCAAAACCTGTCTGAATTTCATCTGCAACGAACAGAATGCCATGCTGGCTGCAAAGTTTCGCTACACCCTGCACAAATTTCTTCGAGGCTACAACGAATCCGCCTTCACCCTGTACCGGTTCCATCACGACCGCGGCGATGGATTCAGGGGCTACGTCGCCTGCCAGAAAATTTTTAAATTCATCCAAAATAAAATCATCGTATGCTTCCTCACTCATTCCTGCCGGGCGCCGGAAGCTGTACGGATAGGGAGCCTTATAAACTTCAGGGGCAAACGGGCCAAACTCAAATTTATAGGGCCGAACTTTGCTTGTCATGGTCATCGTCATCAACGTTCTGCCATGAAAGCCGCGGGAGAATACAACAATGCCCTGGCGTTTCGTATACTTGCGGGCAATTTTCACTGCGTTTTCCACTGCTTCTGCGCCGCTGTTGAGAAACAACACCTGCTTGTCGTGCCCGCCTGGCGCGAGTTTGGCAAGCCGCTCTGCCAAAGCAATGTATGGTTCATACATCATCACGTTAAAACCCGGGTGAATATAGTTGTCTACCTGGTCATGCAGAGCAAGCGTTACATTCGGGTGGCAATGCCCGACGTTGAGGGTTCCAATCGCTCCGGCAAAATCAATATAGATGTTTCCGTCCACGTCTGTCACCAGCGCACCTTGCGCGTGATCAATAAATGTCGGGATGCCGTTGCTTACACCTCTGGCAACGTAGCGTTTGCGCTTTTCCAGCAGAGCTTTTGCTTTCGGTCCGGGCAGTTCAGTTCTAACGTTCGCAAATTTGTAAGCCATTGATAAATGCCTCCTCTTTTGATCCTTTCATCCTTATTCCTATTGAAGCGGTATGCCAGTGGAAGACCAGGCATGATTCGGCAAAAAACGGATTATGCACAATTCAGAATTGAATTACAACCATTGTAGCATAAATGTATTGATTCTTATTTCTTTATTGACAACATAACAATATCGCTTTATGCTTTACATATGTAAACTAATTTAAAGGGGCGGTTAACAATTGAAAAAAGATAAATTTTCCGTACTTGATCTTACATACATGGCCTTAATTGCGGCGATGGTTGCGGTGCTTGGATTTATATCGATTCCTCTGCCGCCGCCGGCTGTCCCGATAACAGGGCAGACGCTGGGTATCATGCTTGCAGGAGCCGTTCTTGGGGCTCGGCGAGGAGCACTAAGCCTCGTTTTATTCATCCTCCTGGTTGCGGTAGGCATGCCTATCCTGTCCGGTGGCAGAGGGGGCGTCGGGGCATTATTTGGACCTAGCGGCGGGTATATCTTTAGCTGGCCTTTTGCGGCCTATTTTATCGGAAAGTTCACGGAAAGGCACGGATCTCTCAACTTTATCAAATCGTTCATTCCGTGCGTTTTATTTGGAATTATTCTTGTATACGCGGTTGGGGTTCCATGGTTAAAGTTTGTGACGCATATCAGCTGGGGCAAGGCTTTGGTTGGTGGCGCCCTTCCTTTTATTCCAGGAGACGTGCTGAAGGCTATTATCGCTTCACTCGTCGCAGTTGCCGTGCGGAAAGCGAAACCGTCACTTTCCTATCAATACAACCACAGATAATTTGAACAGGTGAAGGGGCTGCTGTTATGGTAGCTTCTTTTTTTGTATATACGTGATACGTGCTGCCAGGGCTGTCGCTGGCATGCATGCAAGTTGGTTCACCGAAACTTTGTTAGCTTAAGTAGGATCCAGGTCCTTATAATGGAGGAAATAAGGGTTAGGCAGGAGGTTATTCATGAACGATGTATATCTGATCAGTGCCAGGCGGACACCTATAGGAAAAGCCGGCGGTATCTTAAAGGATGTAGAACCGGAAAAACTTGCGGCGGCTGTCTTTCAAGAAGTGCTCAAGGAAACTGGATTAAGGCCTGAGCAAGTCGAGCAGGTTGTGCTTGGAAATGTGGTGGGTCCTGGCGGCAATCTGGCGAGGCTGAGCGCACTCGAAGCGGGGTTGCCATTTGAAGTGCCAGGATTAACCGTAGATATGCAGTGCGGTTCAGGTTTAGAGGCGATCCGGGTAGCAGCCTGCATGATTCAGGCAGGGGCAGCTGACATAGTTATCGCAGGAGGTGTTGAAAGTTGCAGCCTGGCACCATGGAAGATGGAGAAGCCAAGAAATATGTATGGCATGGAAACACCGCGTGTTTTTGCCAGAGCCCGGTTTGCGCCGGACACAATCGGTGACCCGGATATGGGAATCGCGGCGGAGAATGTAGCTGCCAGATTTGGGGTTAGCCGCGAAGACCAGGATACGTTTGCGCTTCGGAGCCACCAAAAAGCTGTTACAGCAATGGAGGGCAGCCGATTTGCCGACGAAATGGTTCCCATTCCTACACCCAGCCGTAAAGAGCCTGAGAGAGTCGCTGTAAAGGATGAAGGGCCGCGACCCGACACGTCGCTTGCCAAACTGCAGGCACTTAAGCCTGTATTCCTTCCGAACGGAACTGTCACTGCGGGAAACGCCTGCGGGATTAACGATGGGGCCGCAGCGGTACTGCTTGTGTCAGGCAAGAAGGCCCGTGAATTGGGCCTGACACCCGCGCTTGAATATATAGATGCGGCAGCGGCAGGCGTAGATCCGAACATCCTGGGCATCGGCCCCGTGCCGGCTGTCAGAAAACTGTTGGGCAAGCATGGGCTGACAGTGGATCAGCTCGATCGGGTTGAATTTAACGAGGCGTTCGCATCCCAGGTACTGGCCAGCATTAGAGAGCTTGGCATAGATGAAGCCTGCTTAAACAAAGACGGGGGCGCACTGGCCCTCGGTCATCCTTATGGAGCATCGGGGGCTATTCTCGTTACGCGTCTGCTGCATGGGATGAAGGCCGAGATAGATTCTAAATGGGGGCTGGCTACTATGGGCATTGGCGGCGGTTTAGGGATTGCAGCCCTGTTTAAAAAGTGGGAGGGGTGGCATCATGCATAAATTAATTACGGACGGTGTCTACCAAAATGCAACCATTGAGCCTGCCAAACCAGCCCTCATAACGAAAGGCACAACCCATACCTACGAAATGCTTGCCCGGGCTGTAAAGGCACGGGCAGCTTATCTCACGAGTCAATTTTGTCCTCAAAAAGGCGATCTCATTATGCTTGCGATGCCTAATAGCCATCTGTTCATCGAATGGTTCCTGGCGATTTGTGAGGCCGGCGGGACAGCAGTTCCGGTTAATCCATCCTTGAAGAAAAAGGAATGGGAGAGGATTGTGAGGCAATACCGTCCATTGCTTATTATTGCAGACCAACAGGTTGCGGGAGCCGGGCAGCTTGGGCTAAGCACTCCCATTATTGCCCATGATACTGCAGTTGAGGTTGAGGACCAGAATCTCACTACGCAGGCAAACATGATGCCGCACAGCGATTCAGATATCTTCTATATGGCGTTGTCATCCGGTACGACGGGCACACCTAAAGGTATTCTTCGTACCCATCGTTCATGGGTAACGAGTTTTTACGCGATGAGCGCTGAATTTGGCCTGGGAAGGGAAGACTTCCTTCTTTTGCCTGGCCCTCTCTATTACTCCGCTACGCTTATCTCTATGCTTCATCTGTTGTCGGTAGGTGGAAGTGTTCGTCTTATGGAGCATTTTGATGCAGCTGAAGCGTTGCAAGAGATGCAAACAGGCAGGATAACAAGTGTATTTATGGTTCCCACGATGTATTCGGCAGTTGTAAAGGAGTGGCAAAGCCAGAATGAAACACAAACGGCCCCCCATCCCCCTGTACGAACGCTCATAACGGCAGGCGCTAAAATGGATATAACCCTAAAGAGACGCGTGCAAGAGCTGTTTGCCCACAGCACGCTCTATGAATACTACGGTGCTGCTGAAATAGGTTTTGTCTCGGTCCAGGCAGGGCGAGGCCATGAAGGAACGGTTGGCCATGCTTTTCATGGCGTTGATATCCAGATTCGCAATGATAGCGGGGATGTCGTACCTGTGGGAGAAGTTGGCGAAATATTTGCGAGAAGCGCAATGATGGCGGAAGGGTATTTCCCAAGCGCGCTAAATAAGTGCGAGAACAACGAGCCTGTCTGGAAAAGTGCGGGCGATCTGGGCCGCATGGATGGCAGGGGTATTCTTCATCTCGTGGGCAGAAAGAGTGATATGTTTATCAGTGGAGGTATTAACATTCATCCAGTAGAGATTGAAGGCGCGTTGAATGAAGTCGATTTTATCGAGGAGGCTGCCGTACTCGGCGTAGCGGACAGCTACTGGGGTGAAAAATCAGTGGCAGCTGTAAAACTTGTCGCACCACCTGATAATTGGGAAGAGAAGCTGCGTCAGATTCTGCGGGAACGGCTGGTTCCCTATAAAATACCGAAAGTAATTTTCCAAGTTGAAACGATGCCGTATAATTCAGCCGGTAAAATCCATAAATCCGAGCTTGTTAATAGGTTTTTGCAAGAAACAACAGATTCAGCTGAGGGGGGTAAGCATGAATAAGAAAATAGCGCTCATCACAGGTTCAACCCGCGGAATCGGACGGGCTCTTGCAATGGGTATGGCCAGGAGCGGATATAGCGTGATTGTAAACGGCACCGTACGGGAAACCGTTGAATCCGTTGTCCAGCTTATTAGGCAGAAAGGCGGAGAAGCAGCCGGCATCCCGTGTGATATCTGTAATCCCGAGGCGGTACAGAATATGGTCGACTCCGTGGTCCGCCGTTTTGGCCGGCTGGATGTGCTCATCAACAACGCCGGCATTGTCCGTGACCGAATGAGTTACAAAATGAGCATACAGGAGTGGCACGATGTTATAAATGTACATTTGAATGGATCGTTTTACTGTATTCAGGCAAGCCTGCCATATATGAAAGAAAGCGGAGGCTCCATTATCAATGTCGTGTCTTCAGCCGGTATTGAAGGATGTATCGGACAGGCTAACTATGCCGCAGCCAAAGCAGGACTGATCGGATTAACGTATACACTTGCGCAGGAGCTGATTCGGTTTGGCATACGAGTTAATGCGGTTGCCCCGGCAGCGCTGACGGATATGACACGTCCCCATGTAGAAAAAGCGCAGCGCCAGGCCAAGGACAGAGGAGAAGACATCCCTGATTACTGGAAAATAGGGAACCCGGAAGATCTCCTTCCGCTGCTTCTATACCTGTCTGAACCTCCTGAAGATGTAACAGGCCGTCTTTTTTCAATGAATGGTTCAACCTGGTCTATCTGGAACAAACCGCAAATTGATCGCTTCTATAGCAAACCAAATGCCGGCACATGGTCGGCTGCGGAAATCGCACGGCAAGTTGCCGAATTGGATAGAAAATAACTTTTCAAAAAATGATTGCAATTGTGTAAGCGGCGATTTATAATTCAATATATCAAAAGCAGTTAAAACCGATTAAAATAATAAGATTTAACTCTTTCTTATCAAGAGAGGCAGAGGGACTGGCCCTTTGAAGCCTCGGCAACCTAATCCGGTTAGGTGCCAACTCCAGTAGCATGCGGCTTGAAGATGAGGGGGAGGGTTGGGATGCCCTTCTTCTTATAACCGAAGAAGGGATTTTTACTATTTTAAAACGGACTAAACTGATATAATTTATCGGAAAAAGAAAAACGGGGATGGCAATAGCGATCGGTAAACGAGTGCTTGTAGTGCTCGACCGGGAGACCCAAGCTATTGCTTAAAAAGAGAGGAGAGTTTTGAAGTGAGCTACACACCTGTTTGGGCGAATAACCCGGAAATAAAGTTGAATAAAAATGAGTATGCAAAACTCGAAAAAGACGGTCTTGATGTTATTGAGGATATTTACGGTTATGCAAAAACAGGATTCGAATCGATCACAGCTGATGATATGGATCGGTTTAAGTGGGCCGGTGTGTACCAGCAGCGTCCAAAAGACGGCCACTTTATGATGCGGGTGCGCATTCCATCCGGAGTTCTTTCCTCTGAACAGGCAAGAGTGCTTGCAGGTATTTCCCGGGATTATGGCCGGGATTTAGTCGACATTACCACTCGCCAGGCGGTTCAATTCCACTGGCTGACCGTAGATAATCTGCCCGATATATTTTCACGACTGTCAGATGCCGGGATGTCCTCTTTTGAAGCATGCGGCGACGTGCCGCGCACGATCATCGGCAATCCGCTTGCCGGGCTTGACCCCAATGAATTAATGGATACAAGGCCGCTTGTGAAGCAGCTTTCTGATACTTTTCTCATGAATCGCGATTTCTCTAACCTGCCTCGTAAATACAAAATTTCAATTTCATCAAGTATTTACAATCCGGGTCATGCTGAAATTAACGATCTTGCCTTTACACCGGCAGTGAAAGTGATTGACGGCCAAGAAGTGAATGGATTCCACATCTGGGTTGGAGGCGGCCTGTCCGCTAAGCCGTACCTTGCCAAACAGTTGGATGTATTTGTTAAGCCAGAGGATGTTGTGCGGGTAGCAATCGGGGTTACGACTATTTTCCGCGATTACGGTTACCGTGAAAAACGCCACCACGCCCGCCTTAAATTCTTAATGGCCGATTGGGGCCCAGAGAAATTTAAGGGCAAATTGATTGAACTTATTGGAGAACTTCCGGAAAAAGGCGAAGATAAGCTGGTTGGCTGGAATGCCGGCTACTTTACTGGCGTGCACGCACAAAAGCAAGAGGGTCTGACATATGTTGGCTTAACTGTTCCGGTTGGCCGGATGTCCGCTCAAGAGCTCGAGGAACTGGCCCGGTTATCAGATGTATATGGGGATGGCTCCCTTCGTACGTGCAACTCGCAAAATATTGTCCTTGCAAATATTCCGAACGATAAAGTCGAAGCGCTTCTGAATGAGCAAGCACTGGAAAGGCTGACTCCTTTTCCGAACAACTTTATATCTTATGCCGTTAGCTGTACGGGCATTGAATTCTGTAACCTCGCTCTCGTTGAAACGAAAGAGCGGCTGCGCGACCTCGCAATCTTCCTTGACGAAAACCTTTTGCTTGATACACCGATCCGCATGCATATGAATGGGTGCCCGAATTCCTGCGGACAGCGCCAGATCGCAGACATTGGTTTTCAGGGAGCGCTCGTGAAAACAGACAACGGAATGATCGACGCCTTTGATATTTTCCTCGGGGGCAAACTTTGGGAGAATGCGAAATTTAATGAAAAATTAAAAGGGCGCATCCCTGGGGATAGCCTAAACCGTGTCATTTTGCAACTGCTAGCGTTTTTCAAAGAAGAGCGCCAGGAAAATGAAAGCTTTTATGATTTTGTTAACCGAGTAGGAGTCGAGCCATTCCAGGAAAGATTGGATACGCTCCTCAGCCAGTTAACCGTATAAAGATGGCTCAACAGGGCCTTAGGGGAAGGATTGAGGCCACTATGTTTTTGCAAAAGGAAAAAACCGCCGGGCCGGGCAGAGGATTTGTGATTGAGAAATGATTTGGACATATATCGCGGTTGGGATTGCGCTGTTTTTCGCGATGAATATAGGTGCAAGCGGAACAGCTGCGTCAATGGGAGCGGCTTACGGAAGCGGCGCGATAACGAATAAAAGAATCGCGATGCTGCTTGTAGCCATCGCAGCATTCCTTGGCGCTGTTGTCGGAGGCGGAGAAGTCGTGAAGACAATTGGGGGAGGGATTATCCCTTCCTCCATTCTAAATGTTGAGATGGTAGCGATAATTCTTGCTTCTGCTACGCTCACCCTTTTTATGGCCAACTTACTGGGAATTCCTTTGTCAACAAGTGAGGTAACGGTTGGATCCATTGTTGGTGTCGGATTAGCCTATCATGCAGTGAAAACGGCGAATGTAGTCGAAATCCTTCTTTTTTGGGTCCTTATCCCCTGTATCGCGTTTATTGCCGCCTTTCTGCTTGGAAAACTTATAAAGAGAACAGAAAAGAAATGGCCTGCGCTCCGGGGAAACGGCAAATGGAAAAAATGGCTGAGCCTGCTTTTGATTTTTGCCGGGTTACTGGAAGCATTTTCTGCCGGAATGAATAATGTAGCTAATGCGGTAGGCTCGCTTGTAGGCGCGCGTCTTCTTACCGTGCATACAGGCATCTGGTTGGGAGCGTTATTTGTTTCAATTGGAGCTTTCTTTATGGGAGGCAAAGTACTTGAAACAAATGGAAAGAAAATCACGCGCCTGTCCCTTCTCCAGGGCAGCGCGGTATCCCTCACAGGGGGTACACTGGTTATCATTGCTTCTATCTTTGGGATCCCGGTGCCGTTAACCCAGGCGACAACCTGTGCGATTCTGGGGGTCGGCACGGCGGATAAAGGCTTTAGCCTCTGGCAAAAGGGCGTTATTAAACAAATTGTGAAGGTTTGGATTGTGTCTCCCGTATCTTCGCTTGTGGTTTCCTATTTTATGGTGAATACATTTCTCACACCAAACCCTTATGTAGTAATAGTTATTGTTTGTGTTTTTGTAGCAACGGTTGGTACAATTAGTCTGTCCAACGCAGTGCGCAGAGAAAAAAGTACCATCCATGAGCAAGGAGGAGGAATTTAATATGGCTCAGCTTTCGTATCAAGATCTTGCGGTTGAGGATTTCGCACGAATTAATGAAGAACTCGCGGGAAAAGACACGCTGGATGTTTTGAAATGGGCATATGGACAGTTCGGCGATGAACTCGTTTATGCATGCAGCTTTGGCGCAGAGGGCATCGTGCTGATTGATTTAATCAGCAAAGTAAAAAAAGATGCCAAGATCGTATTTCTGGATACAAATGTGCATTTTAAAGAAACCTATGAATTGATTGATCGCGTGAAGCAGAAGTATCCCAGTTTACGAATAGAAATGAACCAGCCTGCGATCACACTGGAACAGCAGGCGAAGCAATATGGGGAGAAACTGTGGGAAACAGATCCAAATAGCTGCTGCAATATACGAAAAGTCCAGCCACTTACCAGAGCGCTGTCCGGTGCGGCAGCATGGCTATCAGGGCTGCGTCGTGAGCAATCGCCTACGCGGGCGGCAACAGAGTTTGTCAACCAGGACAATAAATTTAAATCGATCAAAATATGCCCACTGATTCATTGGACCTGGGACGATGTGTGGAATTATATCCGGGCATTTGATCTTCCATACAACACGCTTCATGATAAAGGATATCCGAGCATTGGCTGTGAATACTGCACGTCACCTGTCGAAGACGCTGGAGATTCAAGAGCCGGCAGGTGGGCAGGTAAAGGCAAAACCGAATGCGGCCTGCATTTATAAGAGACATTCAAAGCAAAGGAGCTTAAAAAAATGAGTTTACAACCCCATGGCGGCACATTAATTAACAGAGTTGATTTATCCTACAATGTTTCAAACATCGCTAAAGAAGTTGAAATAGACGGCACAGCACTATCAGACCTCGAATTAATTGCAATCGGCGCATACAGCCCGATTACGGGGTTCCTTGGAGAAGAGGACTACAATTCTGTTGTCCATACAATGAAGCTTGCTGGCGGACAGGTGTGGAGCATTCCGATTACGCTTCCGGTTTCGAAGGAAGTGGCTAGCAATCTTCAAATCGGAGAAAAAATTAAACTGTCAAAAGGTGGTACAGTTTACGGCGTGCTGGAATTAACGGAAAAATACACGCCTGATAAAATGGTTGAAGCGGAAAATGTTTACCGCACAACCGAGCTTGCACACCCCGGGGTTAAAAAGCTTTTTTCGCGGCCGGATGTATACCTGGCAGGACCGGTTACGCTTGTGAAGCGCCCGGAGAAAAATAAGTTCAGTCAATTTTACTTAGATCCTGCTGCTACACGGGCTGAGTTTGAAAAACGTGGCTGGAAAACCATAGTGGGATTCCAAACACGCAATCCTGTACACCGCGCACATGAGTATATCCAGAAGACAGCGCTTGAGATTGTTGATGGCTTGTTCCTCAACCCTCTGGTCGGGGAAACAAAAGCAGATGACATTCCTGCAGATATCCGGATGGATAGCTACCAAGTTCTGTTAAAGAACTACTATCCGGCCGACCGCGTATTCCTCGCTGTTTTTCCGGCTGCTATGCGCTATGCAGGGCCGCGTGAAGCTATCTTCCACGCTATGGTACGCAAAAACTATGGCTGTACCCATTTCATTGTCGGACGCGACCACGCAGGGGTTGGCAATTACTACGGAACATACGACGCCCAGTTGATCTTCCGAAACTTTACTTCTGAAGAACTCGGGATTACGCCGCTGTTTTTTGAACATAGCTTTTACTGCAAGAAGTGCGGTAACATGGCTTCAACTAAAACATGCCCGCACGATACAGAAGATCGCCTGATTCTATCCGGAACAAAGGTTAGAGAAATGCTGAGCAATGGAATCGCTCCACCGCCTGAATTCAGCCGCCCGGAAGTAGTTAATGTATTGATTAAAGGCATGAAGGTTGGAGTTCAGTAAGGGGGAGAAGAAATGGCACAGAATATTGTCTGGCATAATACAACCGTAACGAAAAAGGACCGGCAGGAGTTAAACGGCCATAAAAGCGGCATCCTTTGGTTTACTGGGCTATCAGCTTCCGGTAAATCAACGCTTGCTAATGTCCTTGAAAAAGAACTGCATACACGGGGCTTAAGGACGTACCTGCTGGATGGAGATAATATCCGGCATGGGATAAACAAAGACCTCGGTTTCAGCCCAGAGGATCGGACGGAAAATATCCGCCGCATTGGGGAAGTCGCCAAGTTGTTTGTGGATGCAGGCGCCCTTGTACTCACAGCTTTTATCTCGCCGTATCAGGCGGATCGTCAGCTTGCAAGAAGCTTGGTTGACGAAGGGGAATTTATCGAAATCTACGTGAAATGCTCCATCGAAACATGTGAACAGCGCGATCCAAAAGGGCTGTACAAAAAAGCTAAGAATGGCGAAATTCCTCAATTCACGGGAATATCTTCGCCCTATGAAGAGCCTGAAAAGCCTGAGCTTATCGTGGAAAACGACAAGCAAACACTTCAACAGTCGGTTGAGCAAATAATTACTTATTTAGAAGAAAAAGGATTTATATAGTTGAAACTTGGAGGGGCCATTTCGGCCTCTTTCTCATTGAATGGTGTCGGATAAGTCTGGTAAAGCTCGGACAGTGCAGCTTAAAAGTCGACAAATACGTCGTCTTCTATTACAGTTAAGGGGGACATTACCTGTCTTAAGCCAGCTTTGTGCAATGCTACTTCTGTTAAAATTTCATGAACATCGATTACTTTACCCCCCTACAGGGAAACATACATAGGAAAAGTATCACAGGCAAAGAGGAAATTAGCTCTTTACTTACTTAAGATAATAAAGTATATTTAAGTAAGTTCAATGCGAACTATTTTAGCTGATGATCTTATATTACACAAAGGGAGAGATTTTACATGGCAAAAGTGCTTTATATTACTGCAAATCCAAAACCGCTTGATTTATCTTATGGCCTTCAGCTTGGCGAACATTTTCTGGCTGAGTATAAGAAGCACAGCCCTCAGGATACAATCGAAAAGGTAGATATCTACAGCGAAAATATTCCTCTTATTGATTCACTCGTTCTTGGAGCATGGGGGAAATTAGCGCACGGTGAAGAGCTCACTGCGGAAGAAAGCCGCGTAGTAGGCCGCATGGATGAAATCTTAAATCAGTTCTTATCTGCTGATAAATATGTATTCGTTACGCCGATGTGGAACCTCAGCTACCCACCGCTTCTTAAAGCGTACATTGACACAATCGTAATGGCAGGTAAAACTTTCCGTTATACCGAAGCCGGTCCGGAAGGCCTGCTTAAAGGTAAAAAAGCCATTCACATCCAAGCTCGCGGCGGGATGTATTCTGAAGGCCCAGCTGTTGATTTTGAATTTACGAACAAGTATCTGCAAGCTATTATGGCTTTCATCGGCATTACCGACTACAGCCATATCTTTGTTGAAGGAATGGCTGCTATGCCGAATGAAGCTCCAGCGATTCTTGAGCAGGCGAAGAAAAATGCTGAGCCAGCCGCTGCTGCGTTTGCTAAGTAATCAGTTACGGCAGAAGCTTTGAACTAACTTTAGTAAAGTCTGGACACCTATGTCCGTTAATGTTACGATACACGAAGAAGCGTTCACTGACCTTTATACGGGTTCAGGAGCGCTTTTTTCGGTACTTGACATTACGGGGAGCTGTTATAGTGAAAAAATCTAATAAATGGATACTTTCTACTTTGGCGGCCGGAGCGGTGTTTGCTTTGGGGGCGTGCACAGGTTTAAGCGTAGGGGGGCAGCTTGGCAGGACAGCGGAGCAAAGCCGGACAGCGGTAGGGCAGACTCATGTTTTATCCGCAACAACGACCTCGTCCTCAACTTTTAGCGTTGCTCTGGGTGAGCCCTCTGCCCACGTGAAAGCCAAGCTGGGTAATCCTAAGTATGGGTATAACGGGATAAATAAAACGTTCTGGTGGATTTATGATTCATACTGGATTGGATTTCGCAATGGCCGGGTTGTTGAGTTGTTTACGAACCATAAAAATGCAACATATAATGGAGTTAAAATAGGTTACACCAGGGGGCAGGTTGAGAAAAAGGTTAAATATGCTGCCAAACCACAGTGGAGTTTATTCAATGTAGGGTTCACCTTTTCAAATCTCAGCCGTGATCGTATCCTCTATAAAATAGGAAATGAAGCGCTTATTGCGTATTATGATACACTGGATAAGAATAAGCTCATGGGCATTAGGGTGGTTAAGCCTGAAGAGCTTGTTTACAAGAAGTATTTTGGCTATACATACCGCTACATCAAGAAGCCAGCCATTACTTCTTATTCTACAGATTGGCCTTCGGTAAATAGGAATGAAGCAGAGGAAATTCTATTGTTGAGCAACACCGAACGTTTAAAGAAAGGCATATCTCCTTTATCATGGAGCAAGCAGGCCGCTGCTTCTGCCTCTTATCACAGCAAGGATATGTTTACGCGCCATTACTTCGCGCATACGCTTCCAGACGGACGCACCCCGTTTGATTTAATGCGCAAGCAGGGGATCTCATTTCATGAGGCTGGCGAGAATATTGCTACAGGATACGTAGACGCCATTGACGCTGTATTTGGATGGATGAATAGCGCAGGCCACAGAAAGAGCCTTCTTAATGCTAACTTTTCCCGGCTCGGAGCAGGTGTATATGAAACGTATTACACCCAGCATTTTTACCGGCCATAGGCGGATAGCCACATATAAATTCTTTGACAAGTTGCGGTTAGCCAAGTAAAATTACATTTGATTGCCGGAAAATTAACGTGTAGAAGGGACGAGCCTGTATGTGGAATATCATTTTACCAATCCTGACTTTAATTATCGGGTTGGTTGGGGGTTTTGCGTTAGGAGTCTGGTACCTGAGACGCCAGATGACGAACATGCAAATGGATGAGAAGCAAATTCAGCAGATTGCCCGCTCAATGGGGATGAATCTGAATCAGAAGCAATTAAACCAGATGACGCGCAAAATGCAGCAGACCAACAAAAAGCCTGGAAAGAAGAAATAAATCATTACTCTCTCGAAGGCGAATGGATTATTCGCCGAACGAATTTTACTATAGTAAGCCGCAGTTATTCTTTAGTAAGATGTGAAGAAAAGCCTGCTCCTCGGATAAAGGGAGCAGGCTTCTTTTCATGAGGTTTAGGATTTATCAAGCGCAAGAATGAGCTTTTCTTCGATTTTATGCTCGCGATACTCCCAACCCGCATAAGAGTCAAGTATTCTTAAATCATCGTTTAAGTGTACAATCGCCATAAAAGCATAGTGCGTCTTGGTTCGATAACGCAGGTCAATCCACCTTACTTCATACCCAAAATCACGCTTTGTGACGTATACGTACGGGTAGCGTGTGAAGGAAAGGAACGCCTGCACATTCACATCTTGTTTGGCGGAGGCAATGATTTCATTCTCACCTTTATACACAAAAGTGTCATGCCAGATAATTTGTCCCTGGATCATTTCGCCGACGTAGGAGACGGTATCCGTCTTCACGACAATTCCCCACCGAGTCCAGAAGAGAGTAGGCAGCAGAACATAATGGCCTGCAACGCCGAGATTTTCTTTTACTTTCTTTACAAGGTGGCGGTAGGTTAACGCCCGCTGAATGATATACGTAATCATCACGGCGTACACACAGGCGAAAACAATGCCGGGATTTAATCCGGCCCGCCAGAAAACGAATCCTAAAAGATGAATGCCCATAATAAACGGGTCGAATATATTGATCATGTTAAATGATATCCAACGTTTTGATAAAGGCCGGGTAGCTTGAGTGCCGTACGAGTTAAATAGATCGACGGTGACGTGGACGAGAACAGCAATCAACGTCCAAAGTAACAGATGAAGGAACGAAATGCCGGAATGGAAAAGATAAACCCCTCCACTTATAAGTCCGGTCCACAAGAGCATAGCAGGAATGGAGTGTGAGCGCCCTCGATGATTGCGAATATAACGGGCATTGCCGGTTAACTTCAGCACCGTATCAATATCTGGAGCCTGGGAGCCGATAAGCGTTCCAAGAAGAACGGCAGAGGCGAGCCCCGGTGAAGCAGCAACAGCCGGATCCAAATAGGCAAGACCTGCAAGTCCAAAACCCATTGCAATGTGGGTACCTGTATCCAAAAAATATTTCCTCCAATTCTAACTGCAAAAGCACCTGACGGGGCTTTTGTTTTTTGATATTCTTTATTATAAAGCATCGGTAAAAAAAAGTTTAGCTATTTTACATAAAATCTACAAAGGTCTAAATGAAACCCAATTAGCAGGGGAGAAGCGCAGCAAATGGCAAAACAGCACGAACAACAGGAACAGCAGATTGAGCAAATTATAGCGGGATTTGAAATAGGGAAATTTCAGGATAAGCTTTTATATTGGTTTGAACGGGAACAGCGCAGTCTGCCCTGGCGGCAAAACAGGGATGCCTATCGTGTATGGGTTTCTGAAATTATGCTGCAGCAGACGCGGGTAGATACGGTGATCCCATACTATGAACGCTTCATGGATAAGTTTCCAACAGTGAATCATTTGGCAGACGCTGAGCTGGAGCAAGTATATAAGCTGTGGGAAGGGCTTGGATACTATTCCAGGGCACGTAACCTTCACGCCGCCGTTAAAGAAGTCCAGGAGAATTATGGTGGAATCATTCCGGATGAACCAGACAAAATCCATAAATTGAAAGGGATTGGACCCTACACGGCGGGGGCCATTCTAAGTATCGCCTATGGCCTGCCTGAGCCGGCAGTAGACGGCAACGTTATGCGTGTGCTGTCCCGCATTTTTCATATTGAAGAGGATATTGCCAAACCGAAAACGAGGAAATTGTTCGAGGCCCTGGTGCGGGGAATTATATCTGTGCAAAATCCATCTTTTTTTAATCAGGCACTTATGGAGCTAGGGGCGCTCATCTGCAATCCGCGTTCCCCACGGTGCCATGAATGCCCGGTGTTTGACCACTGCCGGGCCCAAAAGATGGGGATGGAGGATAAGCTTCCTGTAAAAAGTAAAGCAAAAAAGGGCAAGACTTTAGAAATGGCCGTTGCGCTTGTGCAGGATAAGGAAGGACGCTGGCTTCTGCACAAAAGACCTGAGACAGGCCTGCTTGCTAACCTGTGGGAATTTCCGAATACACAAGCAGATGGTGGAGCATCCAAGGAAGTTCTGAGCCAGTTTCTTTTTGAAACATTCGGCGTAAAAGCGGTGCCCGCTGAGGTCGTGCTGGAGGACACCCACGTATTTTCCCATCTGAAGTGGAATTTAAGTGTATATCAATGCCAGTACTTGGGTATTGAGGAGTCGATCATACAGCCACCGAGAAGCCGAGCTGCCTGGGTATCAACCCAAGAGCTTGGGAAGTATACGTTCTCCGCTTCCCACAAAAAAATTGCAGCCTATGTAAGCCAATGAGAAAAACATCACGGGCCATGCCGCTCTCTCCGTTCCCCTCATAGAAGTTTTTACGGCCGCTTTGTGGACCACGGGCGGACCGGCAAAACATCTGGGTATCTCAATGATGGAGACAGTTGCCGGTCTTTTTCGCCCTCTGTTCCACACACTCCACAAGGGGAAAGAAAGGTACGGACATGCGCCTCACGATGTTTTCCTTGGGTGTTTCGAGACCGGAGGTCCCATTTGAAAAATCGCTCAAGGTACTTCAACATGTTAAAGCAGAATATACGTTCCTTTACGACAAGAAAGCCGCCTCGTATAAAACCGGGCGGCCTCTTTCGTGATGCTTAATCACGATTCCCAAAAATGCGAAGCAGGTAAAAGAAAAGGTTAATAAAATCTAGATAAAGCATTAATGCGCCCATAATCGCCGAGCGCGTTACCACTTCTTCATTTTCATCGCGTACAAATGTGCCGTTTTGTTTAATAATCTGCATGTCATAAGCGGTGAGCCCCGCAAATATTATCACTCCGGCATAAGTGATGATCCAGGTTAACCCGCTGCTAGCGATGAACATGTTAACTACTGAGGCCAGGACTAATCCTATTAAGGCCATAAAGAGAATCGATCCCATTTTTGATAGGTCGCGCTTGGTTATGGCTCCGTAGGCGGCGAGCGCACCAAACATGCCGGCTGTAACTAGGAAAGTTACCCCGATAGATCCCAGGCTGTATACAGAAAACAGCAGCGAGAAAGTTACTCCGTTTAAAGCTGCATAAATGAAAAAGATAAGGGTCGCGGCTGTCGCTGACATTTTATTGATGCGGGCTGACAAGAAAAAGACAAGGACAAGCTCAGCAATTACGATGCCAAAAAATACACCAGGATGCTGCTGAAAATATGAAATCACTTTCTGGTTTGACCCAAGCAAGAAAGCTACAATGGCCGTCATCAGGAGCCCGACAAACATCCAGGAAAATACGCGCTGGATATACCGCTGCTGTGTTCGGACAAGCGTGGCGATATTCATTTTCCATTCCCCCTTTTCGAAAGTACATCCTATTTATATTTTACGATACCCACAACACATTAGTTTCAACAAAAATAAAAAAAAGCCTTCCAGATAGGAAAGCTTTTTGGATCGTTCACTTATTTGGCTGAAGCAAAACGTTTGTTAACTTCATCCCAATTGATGGTGTTCCACCAAGCGGATATGTAGTCAGGGCGCTTGTTTTGGTATTTTAAGTAGTAGGCATGCTCCCATACGTCGAGACCGAGTACAGGTGTTTTGCCGTCCATTAACGGATTATCCTGGTTTGGTGTGCTTGTGATAGCCAGCTTGCCGTTATCAACGACCACCCATGCCCAGCCGCTTCCAAAACGAGTAGCTGCAGCTTTAGCGAACTCTTCTTTCATTTTGTCAAAGCTGCCAAACGCTTCGTTAATAGCATTCGCAATGTCACCGGTGGGGGCGCCACCGCCATTTGGTTTCATGATTTCCCAGAACATGCTGTGGTTGTAGTGTCCGCCACCGTTGTTGCGAACAGCCGTACGGATGTTTTCAGGAACGCTATTGATATTTTTCATTAAATCTTCAATGCTTTTGCTTGCAAGCTCTGCATTGCCTTCAACAGCAGCATTCAAATTGTTCACGTAGGTTGCATGGTGGCGATCATGGTGAATCTCCATTGTTTTTGCATCGATATGAGGTTCAAGCGCGTCAAAAGAATAAGGTAGAGCTGGTAATTCGAATTTTGCCATCTTTATAACTCCTCCTTGTTAATTATCGTTCCTTACTTGTATTGCACATCATTAATTATATCGCATCATATTCAGAATACAATACAATACAGATTAAAAAGTATATTAACCAATTGTTAACCTGGTTTAATCATATATGACACGCGAGCTATGATCCCAGCCGCCTCTGTCATGTGGAACTCCACCCCTTGTTTCAATCTCCTTTATGATGTTTCCGTGAAAACTGACGCCTTCTGCGTTTAGGTAATGGACTGCATTACTCATGAGGTCATGATGGTAGAGGAGTTCATTCATACTCCAATCTTGCAGCGGAACAGTTTCCAGCGTATCTAATTTTCGCCCTATGTACACATTGGCTCACTCTTCGCCCGCGGCAGCGAGTGTTCCCTCCCTTCACTTTTTTACCTAACCATTCCTTACACAGATTAACTGCGCTTGAAACCACTTAAAAATTTTCTTTCATAGCATGCTTGATTTCATGATTTTTCATGCAGGAGACGGCTATATTGCGTCTTTCTATAGATTTCCATAAATCTTACATAAAAATACAAAAATATGACAGGTTTTCTCTCGTCAATTCGTGAATATAGATAAGTATTAGAAGAAGGAAGAGGGGCGGGTTTATGTACTCATTAGAAGATGTTCTCTCATGGGAAGCGGAAATGTCGGATTCTTTGGGCAAAGACAGAGAAAAACTGCTTATGTACCGCTTTATTCAAAGAGACTTAAAGCTTCGCCGCCAGGTATCTCTACTGGAAGAGGATGAGAACCCCGTTGCCCTGCAACAACTGGATGACACCATTGGCCGTGTGCAGGAGGCTATAAACGAATTGGAACAAAGCATGGCGTTCAAAGCCGGGGCAGTGGAACAAATGTATCACCAGTGGACAAAACTGCTTAGCCAGAAATTAGTTTCAGACACAATAGATCGTTCTGGGTAATCAGATGTCATGTAACTTATAAGGCGACTAAAAGCAGCACAGCATCGTGCTGCTTTTAACTTTTGGTTAGGAGTTCATAGCGACATTTTATAGTAGGTAGTGTAAAATAATAAGAGACGAAATTCAGGGAGGACACAGACGTGCTAATACGTTCGTTTCGCTTGGGAGACTACGCTCATATTTCAAGAATATGGGAAGATACAGGACTGGAACAGACAGAGACAGAAACGATTGATGCCTTAGCCAAACAGTTGGCCTGGGATAGTGAACTGGTAATGATAGCAGAATATGAAGAGAAAGTCGTGGGGGTTATTGTTGGAACGATTGACGGCAGCCGGGGATATTTTTACCGGTTAGCGGTTGACCCCGCGTACCAGCGCCATGGCGTAGGGCGCAAGCTGGTAGAAGCTCTAGAGAAACGTTTTAAAGAAAAAGGGGTAAACCGTGTATTTATTATGGTAAATCAGGATAATAAGAAAGTTATCCCTTTTTATCATTCGCTCGGCTATGAGGTAAAGGAATATATAAACTTGAGCAAGAAAATCAACTAACAGCAACAGAAAGGAGAGCGCGATGACGTCGCCCGGTACTCCATTACGCATCGAAAGCTATAAGCACGACCAATCTTTCCACCGTTCCTGGGATAAAACCCTGCTTTTGCACGTAAGCGATGCTGTGCTGATTGGTGGAAACGATAATGTTCGGGTTACGGAATCAGACGGGCGGGAATGGCGGACGCGCGAACCGGCTATCTGTACATTTGGCCGTGGACAATGGTTTAACACAATTGCCATGATCCGCCCGGATGGAATTTATTATTACTGTAATATAGGATCACCTTTTTCCATGCGTAATGACCTTCTTACATATATCGACTATGATCTCGATGTCAAAGTATATCCTGACATGAGTTATAATATTCTTGATAAGGAAGAATTTGCGCTGCATGGCCGTTTAATGAAATATCCTGATGATGTCATTAAGCTTGTTTATCAGGGCGTTCAGGAAGTGGTTACGTGGATCCAGGAGAAACGTGGACCTTTCCATCCAGGTTTTGTAGAACGCTGGTACGAACGATATCTTCAATTTCCAAATCGTTAAAACTCCTTTTCTTTTGGAAGGGAGTTTTTTATTAGTAAAGGTGTGATTTAAGTGGATAGCATTCGCCGCTATATGAAATTCGTAAAACCGTACTGGAAGCTTATTGCAGCAACCATTGTTATCGGGATTCTTAAGTTTGGAATTCCGCTTGTGCTGCCGATGCTGCTTAAATATGTGGTGGATGACTTGCTGCTTGGCCACCAGACAGCACAGCAGAAAATAAATACCCTTATGTACGTAATGGGGAGCGCATTCATTCTTTTTACTGTGGTCCGTTTTCCTGTCGAATACTGGCGTCAGTTTTTTGCCCAGCAGGTTTCTAACAAGGTGCTTTATGATATTCGTGACCGCGCCTTTCATCATATACAGAGGCTTTCTTTGCGGTACTTTCACAATCACAAAGCCGGGGAGATTATTTCCCGGGTCATTAATGATGTGGAGCAGACGAAGTCATTTGTAGATACAGGTCTCATGAATATTTGGCTGGATTTAACAACTATCTTACTTGCACTTGGCATTATGGTATCGATGGATGGGTGGCTAACACTTATCTCTATATCTATGTTTCCTTTCTACGGTTTCTCCGTAAAGTACTTCTATACGAAGCTGCGAAGATTAACCCGGGTTCGGTCGCAGGCACTTGCCAATCTGCAGGCGCACCTCCACGAACGGGTTCAGGGTGTGCCGGTGATTAAAAGCTTCGCACTGGAAGATCATGAACAGAAGCAGTTTGATAAGCGAAACAAAACATTTCTAGAGAAGGCGCTCGACCAGACAAGCTGGAATGCCCAGACATTTGCTGTGGTAAATACCATTACCGATATTGCTCCGTTGCTTGTGATTACTTTTGCAGGCTATCAAGTATTGAATGGCCATCTTACAGTTGGCTCAATGGTGGCATTTTATGCTTATCTGGACAGATTGTATGCACCCCTTAGGCGCCTGATAAACTCCTCCACAACACTTACACAGGCTATAGCATCAATGGATAGGCTGTTTGAATTTTTTGATGCGCCCTATGATATTGAGGATAAGCCTGGTGCGATGGAATTGAAAAAAGTTGCAGGACATGTTGTTTTTGATAACGTTCGCTTTCGCTATACAGAGGAAAGGGATGATGTATTAAAGGGCATCTCACTTGAAGTGGAGCCAGGACAAACGGTTGCTCTGGTGGGAATGAGTGGAGGGGGGAAATCCTCGCTTATCAGCTTAATTCCCCGCTTTTACGACGTAACAGGAGGCAGTCTGTCCATTGATGGGCATGATGTGCGAGATGTTACGATGCCAAGTTTGCGCAACCAGATTGGCATCGTGCTGCAGGATAACATCCTGTTTAGTGATTCTATCAGGGAAAATATACTGATGGGCAATCCGGCTGCCAATGAAGAGGAGATGATGGCAGCGGCTAAAGCGGCCAACGCCCATGATTTTATTATGGAGCTTGCGGATGGGTATGGGACGGAGATTGGCGAGCGCGGCGTTAAACTTTCCGGAGGGCAAAAACAGCGGATTGCCATTGCACGGGTTTTTTTGAAAAACCCCCAAATCCTTATTTTAGACGAAGCCACATCAGCCCTGGATTTAGAATCAGAGCACCTCATCCAGCAGTCACTTGACCACCTCGCTAAGGATCGCACTACCTTTATTGTCGCACACCGCCTTTCCACGATTACGCATGCAGACAAGATCGTCTTGATCGAGAACGGGGAAATAAAAGAAGAAGGTACGCACCATGAACTCATGCAGGCTGAGGGAGCCTACCACCGTTTGTTTACCGTGCAGAATCTAGAAGAATAGCGAAGAAAAGGACCGCGCTTGCTTGGTCCTTTTCTTATTCCTCTTCAGGTATGTGCGTTTGGAAAGAGTGAACCAATTTATCCAGGTGTTCAAGCTGAACTGAATACTCCATAATTTCGGCTACAATAGGAAATAGATGCCGCCAACCGTTGTCATCCTCGTGACCAGCAGCGTTTTTATCAGCGGGGTATAGGGACATAAATTCATCCATCAGATGTTCGTTCTTCTCAGCAATCGTCTCTGGAATATGCCACGACTCCCTAACCTTTAATAATCCTTGGTAGGTCATCAAAATGCTTTTGTGGTATTCGGTTAAATCGGTCAATTGCTGCTGGATGATCGGAAACAGATAGTGCGTCGTTTCAAAAGAAGAGAAAATATGGCGTTCCAAAGTTCGAAGCATATCCATTTCTTTGTGTAATACTGTAATCATCTGTTTAAACAGCACCCGTTTCTTGGAACGGGAGTAAGTAACTTTGCGAAAGCGGGTTTTCTCTTCCGTATACATATCAAAAAGCGTTTCAACCTTTTTAAGTCCGGATTTAACCTTTTCTTTTTCCTCTCTAAATGCTCTTTCATCCATCTCGTTATTTATTAAGGTGCGCAGTAGCAGTGAAAATTTATCGGCAAGTTCATGAATCTCGTTAAAGAGGCGTTTCTCATACCTCGGTGGAATGAAGATAGCGTTGACTACGGCTGCAGATAGAATGCCGATAACATTAAGAAAAAACCGGTTCCATGCAAATTGCCAATAGTTCCCTGTTGTGAGCTCCATCACGGATACAACGGTAATGACGCTTAATACAAGGCTGTCATGCAGCTTTAGCTTAAGATTAATGATAATCACCAGCATCACTACCAGGCCGACCACAATCGGCTGCGGCCCTAAGAAGTAAGTGGCAGTTACCCCGATGACCGCGCCGATAATATTGGCCTCGAATTGTTCCCGAAGTTGTATGACGGTGCGATAAACGGTTGGCTGAATGCTTAGGGTAGCTGCCACTGCGGCAATCACCGGCGTATTTAACTGGAATAAATCACAGACGAATAAAGCCACGATCAGGGCAATCCCTGTCTTAACGATTCGTGCTCCGACTCTCATAGGACCTCCTAAAAGACGTAAAGGCGCATCTATATCTATTGTATATTACCACGGAAAAATGAAAAAGCAACCACCCCGGGAAGGGGCGGCTGCTTGCGGTGGTAAACTCACACACCAGTGAGAAACTGCAGCTGGTAGCTAATATACAATGAAATTACTCAGTAGCGATTGATGGGTCAGCCTGTTCTTTAACAGGTGTAATCATCACGAAACGTTGTTCTGCAGATTGTAGCAGCGTTTCAATACGTGCAGCTGTTTCTGGTTGGCCGCTTGCATCCAGTTCCTTAATATACTCGCCGAGCAGGTACGCGAGATCTTCTTTTCCAGTCTGGTTTAACGGCTGAATGCTAACTTTTGCTGCCTTGGCAATGCGGCGCTGGATGGCAGCCTCGTCAAGTCCAAGTTCCGGCTGAAGGTGCAGGTAAACCGTACCACCGGTCATACCGGAACAAATCCAAGGACCTGGATCCCCAAGTACAACCGCACGGCCGTTGGTCATGTATTCAAAGGCAAAGCCTTTAATATTCGCACGGGAGCCAATGCCACCGAGATCATCCCGGATAGGCTGGTTCAGCTCGCCGCCAATGATCACATCTGCACCTGAGAGGCGGATACATGCGCGGGCATCCGCGTTGCCCTGCACAATATATAAACCTTTCTGTGCCCCATAGCAGAAGCTTTTTCCTACGGAACCGTTAATGAACTCACGATTAGCATTTGGATACTTCATTACGCTAACGCGGCCGCCAAATCCGGTTTTTCCAACGCCGTCCTGGGCACCTCCGCGTACGCGGATTGATACACCTTCCGCATTAAAAGCAGCGAGCCCATTGCCTGGAACTGAACCCTTGTCAAACGTAAGGGATACTTCAGGTAGATGAACATAACCTCCATCCAGATAAGGTTTTACCCTTGCACCTGAATAACGGCTTCCAAGCACACGCTGGTCACTTAAAACATTCGTAAATGTCTCGTTAATCGGAGCATTTGGTGAAGTGAAAGCGCCAGATGACTCATAAGACTCAGCTCCAACCGCAACAAGCACACGGGATTCAACTTTAACATGCTCCTGATACGGGAATGGTGCACTCCGCAGCAGGGATGTTAAATCAAGTTCCTCGAGTCCGCGCGCTTGGATCAGCAAGTCGGCGCGGCCTACCATATCCTGCGTACGTGTAAAACCAAGCTGTGCAGTAAGTTCCTTAACTTCCTGCCCGATAGCTGCAAACAGGCGTTTCAGGTTCTCAACTGCCGTATCATAAACGCGGGGAACAAACCGGCGCAGGCCGTGTTCTTTCGCTTCTTCTACGCTATCAATCTGTGTGGCAATCCCCACATGGCAAGTATCCAGGTGGCAGCCGCGGCATGTAGTACAACCAACAGCCAGCATGGCAAGGGTACCAAATCCAACCCGGTTGGCTCCAAGAGCAATCAATTTCACAACATCCAAGCCGCTTTTTACGCCGCCATCTGCCCAGATTTCAATTTTGTCGCGCAGGCCTGCTTCGATAAGAGCAGTGTGGGCTGCTTTGACCCCAATTTCAACGGGAAGTCCCACATGCTGCAGAGCATGCACGCGTGCTGCGCCGGTACCGCCATCAAATCCGCTAAGCGTAATAAAGTCGGCCCCGGCTTTAGCTACACCTACCGCAATGGTTCCGATATTTGGCACAATCGGCACCTTTACGCAAACCTTTGCTTCATTGTTGGCTGTTTTTAATTCCGTAATAATCTGCGCAAGGTCCTCAATTGAGTAGATATCATGATTATTAGACGGCGAAATAAGGTCAGATCCAATCGTTGCATTACGTGCCGCAGCAATTTTTGCCGTAACCTTTCTGCCTGGAAGGTGTCCGCCTTCACCCGGCTTTGCACCCTGGCCGATTTTAATCTCCAGCAAGTTGGATGAATTGGCTAACTCGACATTCACCCCAAAGCGGCCGGAAGCGATCTGCTGGCCACGTGTTCTCGGGTATTTGCCAAGCATATCTTTAATTTCTCCACCTTCACCGTTTAAGCTGATCATGTTCAACTGGTCAGCAGCTTCGGCATAGGCCCGGAATGCTGTTTCATTCTGGGATCCAAAGGACATGGATGAAATTAAAAAGGGAAGGTTGTGTTCACCGATTGAAACGTCAACTGAATCTACATCGATTGTTTTATCGGCTTTTGATTTATCCAGATCAGCCAGGTGACGGATGGCTAATGGACTCTCCACTTCCTGTTGAAGCAGCTTATCTGCGAATTCTCTGTACGAAAGGCTGCCTGAGGCGACCTCTCCAATGGATTTCCAAATTCGCGGCCATAGATGGAACAATTTTGCCGGTCGTGCTGCCGCATCGTTAAAGTCTTCATACCGTGCCCGGCTGTCCTTTTCCATGTCACTAAAAGAGAATCCAGCCATATCACTACCGCAGAAATTAACAATATCAAGTACTTCAGCTATTTTGCTATTTAAACCAATTGAAGAGAAGAGGCGGGCATATCCGCGAAGTTCGTGGATGCCTATGGTTGAAATAACTTTTTCAAGGCCTTTATTCAACGCGTTAAATAAATTATCAACAGATTGAGCGCCGTCTTTCGAGTACACTGTTGCAAATAATACGTAAGGCGATACGGCGTCGGCACCAAGCCCCAAAGCTAAGGCGAGATCATGCAGGTTACGGATGGCCCCAGAACGCAAAACAATGCTTACGTTTCGGCGAAGGTTGCTATCCTTGATCACTGCTGTTTTAAGTGCCCGGTCTACTTTCGAAAGAATGAGATGCGGATCGATCCAATACTTATTGTCCTGGTGGCATAATCCATCATCAAGCAGAATGATACGATTGTCATCTTCAGCGGCTGCCACGGCAGCTGCCACAATTCGGTCAAGAGCCCGTTCAATGGTTTCTCCCTCATTAAAATGAGTGGAAATGACAGCTGTTTGTTCCGGGAATTGCTCTACAACCTGTTCAAGCGACAGCGTTCCCAGCTTCTCTGCAACAGTCTGGAGAGAAGCTCCTTCAAGGAGAACAGGAGAAGGCAATTCAATGCCAGCCGATACCTGTTTGCCGGAAGGATTTAACGATGGGCGGCCCCCAAGAATAACGCGGGTTGAGAAGTGCTCCATTTCTCTTTCTCGGTCGATTGCGGGGTTGGTTACAACGGCAACACTTTCTTTAATATAGTCAGGCAGGTTTTGCCTTGCATTTGCAATAGCGGCAAGCGGGGCATCATGGCCAAGGGAACGTATTGGATCCGCACCATTGGCCGCCATCTGTTCAGCCAACTGAACGTGTTCCCGCTCCCAGCCAAATCCAGCATAGATCTGATTGGTGACTTCCTCAAGATCAGGATAAGGGGCTGCAGCAGGTTTTACTTTCGTGAAAGCCAGCTGGCTGCGGAATCCTGTGAAATCAGCTTTTTGTTTAGCCCTTTCCAGGACCAGGCTTTGCAGCTCATGGTGGCCCTTAATCGTTACCGGGCTCCCTGGATTTAATTGAACGCCGATTTTTTCACCAGGAGCTAATGATTTTGGTTCTCTCACCATTTCGTAGGCAGGAATTACGCCCTGCTCAGAAGAAAAGTATAGGGACGTGTCGCTTTCAACCATCCATACCGGACGAAGGCCCAGCGCATCCACACTAAAAATACACTCATTGCCATAGCGGGACACGATTCCAGCTGGCCCCTGCGCAAAATGGCCCCATGTCTGACGGTAATATACATATAAATCCTGCAGTTCAGGACGAAGGTTTTTCATCTCATTAATAATAGGCGGGAAAATCATTTCCATCGCTTCAAATAAAGAGAGATCGTGGCGGTGAATCAGCGTCTCGATTACACGGTTCATGTTTTGTGAATCGCTGCCGCCCTGAACTAAGTCCACACCCAGCATTTCGCCTTCCGCTTCAAGCTTGCGGATCGTGTTGATTTCGCCGTTGTGTCCGAGAATGGTAAAAGGCTGCACACGATAGAAGTTTGACAGCGTGTTAGTCGAGTAGCGGTTATGCCCAACCGTCACCGAAGAAGCAAATTCCGGCTCCTGAATATCCTGGAAATACTGCGGAAGAATGTTGGCGGCTCCCATCACCTTATATGCTGCGGAATGGTTGCTCAGAGATGCCACATGCACATTGTGTTTCTTCTCAATCTCAATCAGCAATTCAAATAAAACATTTTCAATTTTCTCTTTGCCTTCATATTTTAAAGCAGTCTGCCAGAAGATTGGCTCGTCCGCTCTGCCGTTTTTGCCCAGAATATTGCTGTTTACTGCACTTTTCTGTTCCAGTTCGATTGAAAGATTATAGGAACCGAATAGCTCTCTTATTGCCCCCATTACCTCTCCAGGAACATGGCCTCGCACAGGTATAAAAATATGGGCGACTGCAAAAGAAGGTGAGTAGGCGAGTTCAGACGATTTGCCCGCTTCTTTTAGCTTTTTCGCCCATAGTTCCCTCGGAATATCGGCTAGAATCCCGCATCCGTCACCTTCACCGTCAATAAAGCCTGAACGGTGTTCCATTTTGATGAGGGCATCAATAATTTTAGAGATATTATCCCGGCTGGGAATCCCGTTTTTTTCAATAATCGCTACAATCCCACAGCTGTCGTGTTCTTCAGCCAGGTGATTTTGAAAATTTCCGAAGTCTGCTACTTTCATTGTTTCGGTCAGCAAGCCTGACCTTCACCTCCCAAATACTCAGTATTTCGCGCTCATCTCTCACTATGTTTTCTATTTGTAATTTAACTTTATCTGACAAAATGTGATAAAACATAACTATCTGAAAAGTAAATATAGAATATCATGATTTTAGCATCTGTACAATAGTAGGATGATTAAATATTCATTTGTAAGCGTTTTTATTAACACTTTTCTTCCTATGTTTAAAAACTGTGAATAGAAAGTTAATGTTTTTGATAGCGAATGTTTTTTTACTATCCATGTGAAAGATTCGGAATTTGTTTTAGAGAAATCAATTACTGTGTTATTATATCCCAGTTTTTCTTTGCTGTGTTATTATATGTGACAATGCCTTTAAATGAATAGAATATTTGTATATAACAAAAGGGCGCTTACGAGAATGCGCCCCCATCAACAAATAAATAATGTATAATTATACTTATTGTTGCATTTTAATGAAAGAATTTCTGGCTGATTCAATCGTTTGCGTTATGTCATCTTCCGTGTGAGCCGTTGTCACAAACCATGCTTCATATTTAGAAGGGGCAAGGCATACACCTTCATTTAAAATGTTATGAAAGAATTGGGCAAAAGCCTCACCATCGGTTGCCTGGGCCTCATCATAATTTGTGACCGGCTTATCGGTGAAATAGACGGCAAGCGCACCTTTCACTCGGTTCACTACGACGGGGACGCCCGCCTCTTGGGCACCCTGCTTTAACCCGTTTTCCAGCATGGTACCAAGCCGATCCAATTGCTCGTATACACCTTTCTGTTCAAGCACTTCCAGGCATGCAATACCCGCTTGAATGGATGCCGGATTCCCTGCGTGGGTCCCTGCCTGATAAGTTGGACCCAGCGGAGCCACCTTTTCCATGATTTCCGCTTTTCCGCCATAGGCCCCGATTGGGAGTCCGCCTCCGATGATCTTACCAAGAGCCGTCAGATCAGGCTCAACGCCAAGCAGATTTTGGGCGCCGCCGTACATAAAACGAAACGCTGTAATAACTTCGTCATAGATAACAAGCGCCCCGGCATCGTGTGTCAACCGGTTAACGGCCTCCAGAAATCCTTCCTTAGGGGATACAATACCGAAATTCCCCACTATCGGTTCAACTAAAACGCCTGCAATTTGACCTTCCCACTTGTTGAGGGCGTCTGCGTAAGCATCGATATCGTTGTAAGGAACGGTGATCACGTCGTTAGCAATCGACTGCGGAATCCCTGCGCTATCTGGAATGCCGAGCGTGGAAGGGCCGGAACCGGCAGCAACCAATACAAGATCAGAGTGGCCGTGATAACAGCCGGCAAATTTGATAATCTTGTTGCGGCCGGTGTAGGCGCGTGCAACTCGAATGGTGGTCATAACCGCCTCTGTTCCCGAATTATTAAAACGAATTCGTTCCATTGAAGGGATCGCCTCCCTTATTTTGCGCGCGAATTTTGTTTCCCAGGGTGTTGGCGTACCGTATAATGTGCCGTTATGGGCAGCTTTTATGATCGCTTCAGTAACATGGGGATGTGCATGTCCGGTGATGATCGGACCGTATGCGGCGAGATAATCTATGTACTTATTTCCATCAACATCCCAGAAGTAAGCGCCCTGTGCTTTTTCCATTGTTACGGGTGCGCCGCCGCCTACTGCCTTAAAGGCACGGGAGGGGCTGTTAACACCGCCTAAAATAACCTGTTGTGCTTCTTTATACATTTGCTCCGAACGTGAATGATTCACTTTTGCGCCTCCTCTATCATCTATACCTTATTACTTTATCATATAAGGCAAAGGGATGAAAAAGGCGAAATGGAATGTCCATAGCGGCCTACGGTTTGGTGAAATCATTTCATAAAAGAGGTATGATAGTGGTTGTATGATTTTACAGGAGGGAGAATTACATGCTGCGAATTGAAGCTAAAGGGTTGACGAAAGAGTTTAAATCTTATCGCAGCCGAGCGGGCCTGTCCGGGGCGTTTCGTGATTTATTCAACCGCGAGTATAAATTGATGCGTGCGGTGGATGGCGTGGATCTGCAGGTAGGCGAGGGTGAGATGGTTGGCTATATTGGCGAGAACGGGGCCGGTAAATCGACAACCATTAAAATGCTGACAGGCATTCTCATGCCAACCTCAGGCTATCTCCGGGTGAACGGAATGGATCCGCACCGCGAACGGGAAACGTTTGTCAATACAATAGGGGTTGTTTTTGGACAGCGCAGCCAGTTGTGGTGGGATATTGCGGTTCAGGAGTCTTTCGCCCTGCTAAAAAAAGTGTACAGGCTTTCTGATGAACAATATAAAGATCATATGGAGCATGTTATCGATGTTCTGGATATTGAGGAGTTGCTGACAAAACCGGTTCGCAAGCTAAGCCTTGGACAGCGGATGCGGTGTGAACTGGCAGCGGCGCTCATTCACAATCCACCTCTGCTTTTTCTTGACGAGCCAACTATTGGACTGGATGTGCTGGTCAAACTAAAAATCCGTGACTTCCTTAAGGAAATCAATCAGAAATATGGCACGACTATTTTGCTTACTACACACGATCTTTCTGATATCGAGGCTCTATGCTCACGTGTGGTGATGCTTGATGAGGGGAAAGTCATTTATGATGGCGGCCTTCACAATTTGCGGACAACCTGGGGCAACCAGAAAACGGTTCATGTTGAATTTGCTGCAGAAGTTGCTTTGGATGAACTGCAGGTTGCAACGGCCGGGCTTTCGCTAACGTGGCACAAAGAGAGCGATATGGAGTACCGTGCTGTTTTTGTAGAGGATGCTGTTCAGGTTTCAGACCTTCTCTCCCGGATCATTGCCCGTTATGAAGTTAAAGATGTATCGATCGAAGCGATCAGCACGGAGGAGATTGTACGCAAAATATACGAGGAAGGATATGCCTATGCTTAGTATGTATGCCGAAATTATACGCATCCGGTTTCTTACGATGCTGGCATACCGGGTCAATTACTACAGCGGAATCGTGATTTATGCCATCAATATTGGGGCTTACTATTTTCTGTGGAACGCGATTTACGGCGGCCATGGACAGATGGGGGGCTTGTCAGCCGCACAGATGGTAACATATGTGGCGATCAGCTGGATGGCTCGAGCGTTTTACTTCAACAACATCGACCAGGAGATGGCGGAGGACATAAAAGAGGGAAAAGTGGCCATCGAAATGATACGCCCTTATAACTATTTGACGGTAAAAATGATGCAGGGACTGGGTGAAGGCATATTCAGGCTGTTCTTTTTTTCTGTGCCGGGAATAGTCATTGTCAGCTTTATTTTCCCGATTCATTTTCCCGCATCGGCCGCAACATGGGGTTGGTATGCTATAAGCCTCGCGATTAGCTTCACCATCAATACACAGATTAACCTGCTTACAGGACTTCTAACCTTTTTCTTCTATAATAATGAGGGATTAATGCGGGCCAAAAGGGTGGTTATCGATTTGTTTTCCGGGCTGCTTTTGCCGATTAGCTTCTACCCGCTCTGGGCTCAGGAAATTTTAAAATATCTTCCTTTTCAGGCCATAAGTTACCTGCCAGGTATGATTTTTGCCGGGGGTATGAGAGGCGCATCCATCACGTCGGCTATAACGATTCAGGTAATTTGGGTCTTTGTTCTTCTTATTCTGCTGCAGCTGCTCTGGTGGCTGGCGCGTAAAAATATTGTGGTGCAGGGAGGGTAGTTCGTGTTTTATCTGTCATTATTCTGGGATTACCTTAAACAGTATTTCAAAATGCGGCTGGCCTACAGGATGGATTTTATAAATGGGCTCTTTTCTGATCTGGTAGCTCAGGCCACCAATCTGGTGTTTATCCTGGTTGTGTTCCAGCACACTTCTCTCCTGCAGGGGTGGTCAAGAGATGAAATCATCTTTATTTATGGCTTTTTTTTTGTTCCATATGCGGTGTTTTCGACCTTTTTTAATTTATGGCAGTTTCAGGAGAAATATATTATTCGTGGCGAGATGGACCGGGTGCTTACGCGTCCGGCACACAACCTGTTTCAAGTGATGCTCGAAACAATGGATCCCCAGTCGCTTGTCGGGGCTGTTACAGGGATTTTGATTATGCTATATGCGGGCCTTCATCTGCACTTGTCGATTGCATGGTACGATCCGTTTGTGTTTATTTTTCTAGTTCTATCTGCGGCGCTCGTATATGGCGGTGTATATGTAGCCATTGCGGCTCTGGGCTTTTTCTCAGACTCTAAGACTGGAATTTCGCCGATGATATGGAATATTCAGAACTACGGGCGTTATCCGGTCAACATATACAACAAAGCGATTCGGATTTTGCTAACCTGGATTCTTCCGTTTGCGTTTGTCGGGATTTATCCGGCGGCGTATTTTCTTCATAGACAAGATTACTATATGTATACGATGCTTACGCCAGTTGTGGGCATTGTGTTTTTTGCGATTGGCATTGTAGTCTGGAATTTTGGTGTACGAAACTATCGGGGAGCCGGTTCATAACGAACCTGCTCCTTGTTTTGTTTTATCAGACAAAACTTGGTAAGATGAAAGAAAACCTAAAATTAGGAGGGCATTAAAATGGCTGATTTAAAAGTTGGAGAATTGGCACCGGATTTCACGCTGCCTGCAAGCAATGGGAAGGATGTATCGCTTTCTGATTACCGCGGAAAAAATGTGGTGCTTTATTTTTACCCGAAAGATAATACCCCTGGATGTACAACGGAATCCTGTTCGTTCCGTGATAATGTGGCGAATTTTGAGAAAAAGGATACTGTTATTCTCGGTGTAAGCCTGGATGACTTGAAATCGCATGATAAATTCATTCAAAAGTATAATCTCCCGTTTCTTTTATTGAGTGATACCGAAGCAAAAGTTTCCGAATTATATGGGGTATACAAACTGAAAAAGAATTTTGGCAAGGAATACATGGGCATTGAACGTTCTACTTTTATTATCGATAAAGAAGGGCGGCTTGCAAAAGAATATCGGAAAGTTAAAGTAGATGGGCATGTGGAAGAAGCGCTGGCATTTATAGAGGAGAACTTGAGTTAATTTCTGTGTGGTATGAGGAGTGATGCCATGGACACCTCCCACTACGACTGGACTGATTATTATGATATTGTTTCAACCGGTTTGGAGCATGATGTTGACTTCTACACAGCTATGGCGCGGGAGGCAAACGGGCCGATACTTGAGCTTGGTTGCGGTACAGGCCGTATCACCATTCCCGCAGTGATGGCGGGTGTTGACATTGTGGGATTAGACCTGTCTGAAGCGATGCTCGAGAAGGCCAGGATGAAAGCGAAAATGATGAAGGTGGGTAACCATGTTGCATTCGTGCAAGCTGACATGAGGGATTTCACGCTACCTCAAAAGTTCGCGGCTGTGATTATTCCTTACCGGACCTTTCTTCATCTTCTTACGGTGAAAGACCAGCTGGCTGCCCTTCGCAGCATTCGGAGCCATTTGCAGGAAGATGGGATTCTTGCCTTCAATATTTTCGTTCCTTCTATTAAACACCTTTATGAACAGGATGAAAAAAGCTCAACGAGAGGCATTTATGAGATACCTGGCACTGAGGACCGATTGTATGTTTGGGATTATACGCGCTATGATCATCATCAGCAAATTGCCCAGATTATCCGCCAGTACGAGCGTGTGGGCAGCACAGGTGTGGTTGTAGAGAAGGTAAACGTGCCTTTTTATATTCGGTATATGTTTCCTGTGGAGTGCCACCACCTGTTGAAATTGGCTGGCTTTACTGTTGTAAACAGGTATGGTGATTTTCAGCGAAGTGAATTTGGACCCGATAGTACAGAACTGATTGTCGTGGCTAAAAAGATACAATAAGCATATCGAAATGTTGGGGAGGGAGAGAAAGTATGAAAATTGTTTCAACTGCGAAAATGAACGATCGCCATCAGGAAGCGCTCCGCAGCGAATTTCCACACTATACGTTCGAATTTTTCGGGAATATGGCGCAAGCTGAGGAACAGGTGAATCAGGCGGACATTTTACTTACATATGGTGAAGATCTAACGGCAGAGATTACAGGGAAGATGAAAAGCTTGAAGTGGATTCAAGTGTTGAGCGCGGGTCTCGATTTTATGCCTTTTAAGGAGCTGGAAGCACGCGATATCCTGGTAACAAACGCAAGAGGCATTCATAAAATACCCATGGCTGAGTATACCATGAGTGTCATGCTTCAGGTCGCCAGGGAAAGCAACCTGTTGTATGAAAACCAAAAGGAGCATAAATGGGATAGAACGGTTCGCGTAAGCGAGCTGTATGGTAAAACAATCGGGATTGTGGGTGTGGGAGCGATTGGGGAAGAAATAGCCAAGCGGGCTAAAGCTTTTGGCATGAGAGTGGTCGGGGTAACACGCAGCGGCACACCGAAAGAGGCTTGTCACGAGATGTACAGGCAGGCTGATCTGGTGGATATTCTACCGCTCTGTGACTATGTCGCTGTGATTGTTCCGTTAACTGAAGAAACCCGTCATTTAATTGGCCATAAGGAACTAGCCGCCTTAAAGGAATCGGCGGTTCTTATCAATATTGCGCGTGGACCTGTGGTAGACGAAGAAGCACTTGCGCGACATTTGAAAGAGCGGCGCATTAAAGCGGCTGTTTTGGATGTGTTTACTGAGGAACCGCTGCCGGAATCATCTGTTTTCTGGGAATTGGATAACTGTATCGTGACCCCACATTTATCAGGACGCTCTCCTTTATATATGGAGCGTGCACTGGAGATTTTCAGGCAAAATCTTCAGTCTCTCGATAAGGGGAAGCTAAATGCAATGATTAACCGGATTGACTGCAGTAAAGGGTACTAAACAGTTGGCTGACGAAAATAGGGGGAGGAGATTGGCAATGAAAATTTACACAAAATCCGGTGACAAGGGTGAAACAAGCCTGGTGTACGGCGTTCGCGTGCCAAAGAATAATTTGCGTGTGGAGGCATACGGCACATGTGATGAGGCTAATTCAGCCATCGGCTTGGCCCTGAGCGTTTTGCCCCGCGATCCTGAATGGGAGAGCTTTCATGCCGCTTTCCACATCATACAGACCAGGCTATTCCACATAGGGGCGGAGCTCGCGACTCCTAAAGGAAAAGAAGTGGGATGGAAAATAGCCGAGGAAGACGTTGCATTTCTTGAAAAGACAATAGATGGCTGGGATGAACATCTTCCTGCGTTAACTAATTTTGTTTTGCCCGGTGGTTCGCAAGCGGGTGCTGCTCTGCATCTTGCACGAACGGTTGCAAGGCGTGCGGAAAGGCAGGCCATTTCACTTCAGCAGCAGGATGAGGTCAATCCCATTGTCATCCGCTATCTTAACCGTCTTTCCGATTTGTTGTTTGTTGCCGCCCGTTTTGTAAATAATAAACTGGGCAAAGTGGAGCCTACTTTGCACCAGGAATAAATGACGGATGCCTTTGCTATTAAGGCGGAGGCATCAACTGTTGCTTTCTGTAAAATAACAGTTAGTGGCAAACTGAAAATGGTTGATTAATTTCTAGGTGTATGATATAGTATTTATTGTCGCTGTTGAACAATATTCAAGTGGTTGATTCACAGGAAAAAACTTATTGTATTTTGTTTGATAGTCTGATATAATAAATAAGTCGCAGTTAATTAGATAACTGGGCAATGAAGTTCCTTGAAAACTGAACAGTGAAATGCCAAATGTGCGATTGACCCAGAATTCAATTCTGGATTTATTAAGTAAGACCAGCTCGTATGAGCGAACAGCATCGAACCTTTTTGGAGAGTTTGATCCTGGCTCAGGACGAACGCTGGCGGCGTGCCTAATACATGCAAGTCGAGCGGACTTTGGAGAGCTTGCTTTTCAAAGTTAGCGGCGGACGGGTGAGTAACACGTGGGCAACCTGCCTGTGAGCCTGGGATAACTTCGGGAAACCGAAGCTAATACCGGATAGGATTCAGAACCGCATGGTTCTGGATGGAAAGTTTTCGGACACTTACAGATGGGCCCGCGGCGCATTAGCTAGTTGGTGGGGTAGTCGCCTACCAAGGCGACGATGCGTAGCCGACCTGAGAGGGTGATCGGCCACACTGGGACTGAGACACGGCCCAGACTCCTACGGGAGGCAGCAGTAGGGAATCTTCCGCAATGGACGAAAGTCTGACGGAGCAACGCCGCGTGAGCGATGAAGGTTTTCGGATCGTAAAGCTCTGTTGTCAGGGAAGAACCGCCGGGACGACCTCCCGGTCTGACGGTACCTGACGAGAAAGCCCCGGCTAACTACGTGCCAGCAGCCGCGGTAATACGTAGGGGGCAAGCGTTGTCCGGAATTATTGGGCGTAAAGCGCGCGCAGGCGGTTTCTTAAGTCAGGTGTGAAAGCCCACGGCTCAACCGTGGAGGGCCACCTGAAACTGGGAGGCTTGAGTGCAGAAGAGGAGAGTGGAATTCCACGTGTAGCGGTGAAATGCGTAGAGATGTGGAGGAACACCAGTGGCGAAGGCGACTCTCTGGTCTGTAACTGACGCTGAGGCGCGAAAGCGTGGGGAGCAAACAGGATTAGATACCCTGGTAGTCCACGCCGTAAACGATGAGTGCTAGGTGTTGGGGACTCCAATCCTCAGTGCCGCAGCTAACGCAATAAGCACTCCGCCTGGGGAGTACGGCCGCAAGGCTGAAACTCAAAGGAATTGACGGGGACCCGCACAAGCGGTGGAGCATGTGGTTTAATTCGAAGCAACGCGAAGAACCTTACCAGGGCTTGACATCCCGCTGACCCCTCTGGAGACAGAGGCTTCCTTCGGGACAGCGGTGACAGGTGGTGCATGGTTGTCGTCAGCTCGTGTCGTGAGATGTTGGGTTAAGTCCCGCAACGAGCGCAACCCTTGTCCTTAGTTGCCAGCATTCAGTTGGGCACTCTAGGGAGACTGCCGTCGACAAGACGGAGGAAGGTGGGGATGACGTCAAATCATCATGCCCCTTATGTCCTGGGCTACACACGTGCTACAATGGATGGTACAACGGGCTGCTAACTCGCGAGAGTATGCCAATCCCTAAAAACCATTCTCAGTTCGGATTGCAGGCTGCAACTCGCCTGCATGAAGCCGGAATCGCTAGTAATCGCGGATCAGCATGCCGCGGTGAATACGTTCCCGGGTCTTGTACACACCGCCCGTCACACCACGAGAGTTTGCAACACCCGAAGTCGGTGAGGTAACCGTAAGGAGCCAGCCGCCGAAGGTGGGGCAGATGATTGGGGTGAAGTCGTAACAAGGTATCCGTACCGGAAGGTGCGGATGGATCACCTCCTTTCTATGGAGAATCGGCACACTGGCACTTTCACTGTTCAGTTTTCCAGGAACTTCTTCTTGGAATTGAATACAAAATCAGATACACTAAGTATCTTGCTGTCTGGCAATATTGGCGAAGGGGTCACACCTGTTCCCATCCCGAACACAGAAGTTAAGTCCTTCAGCGCCGATGGTACTTGGGCGGCAACGCCCTGGGAGAGTAGGACATTGCCAGGCCGGCAACCTAACGGTTGCTGTCACATTGCACTTTGAAAACTGAATCATGGAAGAAACAATGCGCAATAGGAAAATCCAATTGTAATAACTTTTAGGTGATACCATATTAGAGCGTTGTCAGAAGCGAGAAGATCGAGGATGCGTGGGAACGAGCAGCGGAGCGTATTTTAATACGTGAGCAGCGCAGTGACAAGCAGACGAAGAGATTCGAAGCTTAAGGCAAGGCGATAGAGGTTAAGCTATGAAGGGCACACGGTGGATGCCTAGGCGCCAGGAGCCGAAGAAGGACGTGGCGAACTGCGAAATGCTCCGGGGAGCTGTAAGCAAGCGTTAATCCGGAGATGTCCGAATGGGGAAACCCACGATTCATAATGGAATCGTACTCCTGCCTGAATCCATAGGGCAGGTAGAGGCAGACCAGGGGAACTGAAACATCTAAGTACCCTGAGGAACAGAAAACAATAGTGATTCCGTAAGTAGCGGCGAGCGAACGCGGAGAAGCCCAAACCGGAAGGTTCGCCTTCCGGGGTTGTAGGGCGTCTCACATGGAGTTACAAAAGACGGTCATAGATGAAGCGGTCTGGAAAGGCCCGTCACAGAAGGTAACAACCCTGTAATCGAAATGGCCGTCTCTCCGAGACGTACCCTGAGTACCGCGAGACACGTGAAACCTCGTGGGAAGCTGGGAGGACCATCTCCCAAGGCTAAATACTACCTGGCGACCGATAGTGAACCAGTACCGTGAGGGAAAGGTGAAAAGCACCCCGGGAGGGGAGTGAAAGAGAACCTGAAACCGTGTGCCTACAACTAGTCGGAGCACATTAACTGTGTGACGGCGTGCCTTTTGTAGAATGAACCGGCGAGTTACGGTTGCGTGCGAGGTTAAGGTGAGAAGCCGGAGCCGCAGCGAAAGCGAGTCTGAACAGGGCGATTCAGTACGCAGCCGTAGACCCGAAACCGTGTGATCTACCCATGTCCAGGGTGAAGGTGCGGTAACACGCACTGGAGGCCCGAACCCACGCACGTTGAAAAGTGCGGGGATGAGGTGTGGGTAGCGGAGAAATTCCAATCGAACTCGGAGATAGCTGGTTCTCCCCGAAATAGCTTTAGGGCTAGCCTCGGATTTACTGTACCGGAGGTAGAGCACTGATTGGATGCGGGCCCCTCGCGGGGTACCAAATTCAGTCAAACTCCGAATGCCGGCTACAGATATCCGGGAGTCAGACTGCGAGTGCTAAGATCCGTAGTCAAAAGGGAAACAGCCCAGACCACCAGCTAAGGTCCCTAAATCTTCACTAAGTGGGAAACGATGTGGAGTTGCCCAGACAACCAGGATGTTGGCTTAGAAGCAGCCACCATTTAAAGAGTGCGTAATAGCTCACTGGTCGAGTGACTCTGCGCGGAAAATGTAACGGGGCTAAGTGAAGTACCGAAGCTGTGGCTTGACACCGTAGGTGTCAGGGGTAGGGGAGCGTTCCTGCAGCGGTGAAGCTCGACCGGAAGGACGGGTGGAGCGGCAGGAAGTGAGAATGCCGGTGTAAGTAGCGAAAAGAAGGGTGAGAATCCCTTCCGCCGAAAGCCTAAGGGTTCCTGAGGAAGGCTCGTCCTCTCAGGGTTAGTCGGGACCTAAGCCGAGGCCGAAAGGCGTAGGCGATGGACAACAGGTGGAAATTCCTGTACTACCTCTACTTCGTTTGAGCAACGGAGGGACGCAGGAGGGTAAGGCAAGCAGACTGCTGGTTATGTCTGTCCAAGCAATGAGGCGTGTGTATAGGCAAATCCGTACACTGTAACGCCGGGTTGTGATGGCGAGGGAAATTTAAGTACCGAAGTTCCTGATCTCACACTGCCAAGAAAAGCTTCTAGCGAGAAGTAAGGTACCCGTACCGCAAACCGACACAGGTAGGCGAGGAGAGAATCCTAAGGCGCGCGAGAAAACTCTTGCTAAGGAACTCGGCAAAATGACCCCGTAACTTCGGGAGAAGGGGTGCCCCGCTAGCGTGATAAGCGTGAGGGGGCCGCAGTGAAAAGGCCCAAGCGACTGTTTAGCAAAAACACAGGTCTCTGCGAAGCCGCAAGGCGAAGTATAGGGGCTGACGCCTGCCCGGTGCTGGAAGGTTAAGGGGAGCGGTTAGCGCGCAAGCGCGAAGCTGTGAACCGAAGCCCCAGTAAACGGCGGCCGTAACTATAACGGTCCTAAGGTAGCGAAATTCCTTGTCGGGTAAGTTCCGACCCGCACGAAAGGCGTAACGACTTGGGCACTGTCTCGGCAAGAGACTCGGTGAAATCATACTACCTGTGAAGATGCAGGTTACCCGCGACAAGACGGAAAGACCCCATGGAGCTTTACTGCAGCTTGATATTGAATGCTGGTATGATTTGTACAGGATAGGTGGGAGCCTTTGAACCCGGACCGCCAGGTTCGGTGGAGGCATCCTTGGGATACCACCCTGATTATGCCGGCCTTCTCACTCGCATCCCTTATCGGGATGGAGGACCGTGTCAGGTGGGCAGTTTGACTGGGGCGGTCGCCTCCTAAAGTGTAACGGAGGCGCCCAAAGGTTCCCTCAGAATGGTTGGAAATCATTCGCAGAGTGTAAAGGCACAAGGGAGCTTGACTGCGAGACCTACAAGTCGAGCAGGGACGAAAGTCGGGCTTAGTGATCCGGTGGTTCCGCATGGAAGGGCCATCGCTCAACGGATAAAAGCTACCCTGGGGATAACAGGCTTATCTCCCCCAAGAGTCCACATCGACGGGGAGGTTTGGCACCTCGATGTCGGCTCATCGCATCCTGGGGCTGAAGTAGGTCCCAAGGGTTGGGCTGTTCGCCCATTAAAGCGGTACGCGAGCTGGGTTCAGAACGTCGTGAGACAGTTCGGTCCCTATCTGTCGTGGGCGCAGGAAATTTGAGAGGAGCTGTCCTTAGTACGAGAGGACCGGGATGGACGCACCGCTGGTGCACCAGTTGTTCCGCCAGGAGCATCGCTGGGTAGCTATGTGCGGCCGGGATAAGCGCTGAAAGCATCTAAGCGTGAAGCCCCCCTCAAGATGAGATTTCCCACAGCATAAGCTGGTAAGACCCCTTATAGATGATGAGGTAGATAGGTTCGGGGTAGAAGTGCGGCAACGCATGGAGCTGACGAATACTAATCGGTCGAGGGCTTAACCAAATTTTTAAGGGATTCCTAACGCATCGTTACTTCCAATTCAGTTTTCAAAGTGCAAGTAATCTTCTTTATTCCGCAGTAGCTCAGTGGTAGAGCAATCGGCTGTTAACCGATCGGTCGCTGGTTCGAGTCCGGCCTGCGGAGCCATATATGGGCCTATAGCTCAGGGGATAGAGCGCTGGTTTCCGGTACCAGGCGCCCAGGTTCGAATCCTGGTAGGCCCGCCATAAAGCGGTCGTGGTGGAATTGGCAGACACGCTATCTTGAGGGGGTAGTGGTCCTTGATCGTGCGAGTTCGAGTCTCGCCGACCGCACCATGCATGTACACATAAATGAGACGCTGTGGGATTCCCAGCGTTTTTTTGATGTATAAGAAAAATACCCGCTTTGTTATACCTTCGTGCGGCAAACACGGAGTGATACCGAAGAAGGTTTTATACAGTGAAATCTCTACTTAACTAAATTGACAGCTTGTATTTAAAACCTTACACTATTGACAATAGACAGCCAGAAGGAAGAGGTGCATACAAGTGCCTGGACAACAATTAAAAATAGCTATCGAAAAATTAAAAGGTTCTGGCGTTCGGATAACGCCTCAACGCCAGGCCATTTTAAGCTTTTTAATAGAGACAATGACACACCCGACAGCAGATGAAATTTATAAAATGCTGGAAACTAAATTTCCCAACATGAGTGTGGCGACTATCTATAATAATCTGAAAGTATTTAAGGATCTTGGACTTATAAAGGAACTGACATATGGAGATGCTTCCAGTCGTTTTGATGCCAATTTGCAGACCCACTATCATGCAATTTGCGATAGATGCGGCAAAATAGAAGATTTCTACACCGAAAATTTGAGTAATGTGGAACAGGTGGCGGCAAAAATTACAGGTTTTAAGGTGGCCTCTCACCGAATGGAAGTGTACGGAACTTGCAGAAGCTGTCAGTTGAACCATTGAAGTTAAAAAAATCCCGCTGGAGATAGGCACATCTACAGCGGGATTTTTTGATATGAAAAAAGCCTCCCCCTGTCAGGGAAGGTTAAGAAGGATATAGTTAGTACCTCAGGAAGAGTAAAAGAAATGTACATTTATTATAATATATAAATATTTACACTATGTCAATAGGAGAAGGTTTTTTACCTATTTCTGTCGAAGGTAATGTATGGCACAGATGTTAAAAAGCATTGATTCTTTTTGCGAAAATAGCGGGAGAGGAGTTCGGGTTTTATGAAATGGTTTCCTTTAGAAGCTTTTCAACCGATATTCATTAGCGATTCCGTTTTATCCATGATTAGAATTGCCCCACAGAATAGAGAAAGTAGCCTTATTGACGGTTTTGATGAAATGCTAATTACTGTAGTTGAAGATGCTGAGAATCGGGTCGATGTGAAAAATATGATGGTAAATGGAGTCAACATCCAGATGGTTCAGTTGGACAAGCGTTACCTTTCTGATTTAATGGAGACCCGTATGCACCGCCGTCTGATTCAGCTAGTTATGCAGGGTGAAGTGTTATATGACGATTATCAATACATAAACACATTTCGGGAAAAATTTTCAACACATCCTTCTAAATTTCAAGAACGCACGATTTGTATCGAGTTTAGCCATTTTCTGCAACGGTACCTTGAGGCGAAGGAATTCGTAAGAAATGGCTTACTACTTGATGCTTATAATAGCGTATTTCATGCTCTTGAACACTGGGCTCGGTTGACCATTCTCGAAGCGGGGGAAATACCGGAGACCGTGGTGTGGCAGCAAGTACATTCCATAGATTATTCTATTTTTAAGCTTTATGAAGAACTAATCACCAGCACAGATCCACTAGAGAAACGTATTGAATTGCTGCTTTTAGCCTCGGAATTTTCCGTTATATCAAAAATAGAAAAATGCAGCAAGTTTTTGCTAGATACCATGAGAGAAGATTCGAAATCATGGTCCATAAGTGAATTAATGGCCCATCCGAATTTTAAAGGCATACAAATTAACCTTGTGCTTCTTCTGAATAAGTTAGTGACACGTTCCCTGCTACAAGAAGTATGTATACCAACAGTATATGGAACGGAAAAAAGATACCGGATCGTGTAAAATATAGTCCGCGGTGAAATGTTTCTAAAGAAAGGGTTTCGGCAACCGCGGATTTTTTCTTTTATAACCTCTTAAAACAATAAAGAACATCAGGGGATGTCCTTCTCATAAATAGTCATTGGGAAATAAGCCGAATCCATCCCTGACATTTGTATAATTAGTCTGTCTTTCAAGCAGGCAAACAAGCCTGGCAAATCTATTATTTAACTGCCTAACCTCCGTTTCAAAATCCTCAATCTTCTTGTTGTATACTAACTCTAAGCCTTCTCGAATTCCCTGGGCAATTTCCTTCCCAAGTTTGCTGTACCGCTCCTCCTGTTCATAGCGCCGGCTCATCTCCGCTTTTTCCTGCAAGCCATTCAACGATGAGAGACGTTGATTTATCGGCTGTAAAAGCATCCCGGAGCGCATCTTCTACCGTTTCCATCTTTGCTTTTATGCCATATCCCTTCCAAATAAAAGGTGGTTCTCAAGAATTCGCTCAATATCCGGATTATTCGGCCCCCAAGCCATCGGTGTAATCTAATAACGTTAGAATTTCTTACCTTTGGCGGAATTTGCTTCTGTTTTCAGTCGTTTTCTCTTCCGGCTGACATTGATTGGGTTGCTTTGGTTAAACGGTCCGAAAACAATATTCAGGTAATCAAAACAGCTGGCACGATTCCGGATATCCTCGTTGACGCTAACTTTTTGGATGTTTCAGTAGCCGACTCTCTTGTTCTTCCTTTGTCCGGACATTACGAACTATGGGTCAAAACCGTGTCCTTTCTTTCATTTGACCCGATGCCGGAACTTCAGGAAATGATAGATATTGTAGTCTCTTATTCCGCAATAGCCATGAGTTATGGAAAAAAGGGGAAAAACCCCACCCTTTACAGAAAAATGCCCGGCTCTGCGAGCAGATGGCAGGTGTCCGCAAAACAGAAATGCTGCAAACTGCCGCGGTTATGTTTACAGAGCTTTTGGATTTTAAACGGGTATCTTTAGTTTCATACGTACCTGATCAAATGGCCTTTTAAGGGATAGCGGCATACAACGCGCGGAATGATATGATTAGGCGAATACGTGAGCGCTGGGATCAGATCCCTTTCTCTCCGCTTTTGCTCGCTTCCAAAATGCCGGCTTATGTGCCAACTGTAGCGGGTTTAAATGGCCTGCCAACCCACTACATTGAAGAATTCGGGCTTACGTCTCTTGTCGTCACCCCGCTGCTTTCTGATGATCGGGTGATGGGAGCTGCCCTGCTTGATAATGGTGGCGAGTATTTTGAACCATCCAGTGAAACCTTGTATGTCAGCCTGCAATTTGGTTAAAACATCAGCTTTTTTATAGAGCGGGCAATGTTGGGAAATAGTTTCACCGCTGTGCAATATGAACGGCCGCTTAGCCCGCGCGAAATCGAAGTGGTCCAGCTCGCCGCGTTTGGGGAAAGCACCAAACAGATAGCCGCCCGTCTGCAATTAAGCGATTATACGGTGCGCGACTACCTTACCGCTGCAACTGAGAAGCTTTGCGCTAATAACCGGACAGAAGTGGTGGCGAATGCAATACGTATGGGCCTCATTCATTAATTCCCTTCTTTTTTCGGGATAGATTAAACGATAGTGGTGCGGTACGCACATTTCTTGACCGGATTGGTGTCGAGCAAATCATCGATCCAAACCAGTCGGATAGCTACAATCGATTTTATCCGTTGAGCTTCCTTCTGCTATGCAACGCCTGCTTACTGATAAGTCCCCCGAAGCCATTGTGAATGCTTCTGTTACGTATAATTAGCATTAGGGATGATTCAAGATAATTATGCGCATTATGAGGAGCCCCCCTTTGGGGCAGGCGTGGATGATTTATTAATTATGCTTTAAAGCAGCTTGGTATTCGCCTGGTTATTCTCGAGAGAGCCCGTGGTAAATCTATCAATGAGATCTATAAGATGAATGAGTCGGAAGCTGGGATGTTTGCATAGTTTTGTAAGCGAATACAAAAAGGGCTGTTTCCCACACATTGTGGGTTTTACAGACTTTTTATTTCATACCGTCCATTTAAAGCATTATTTTAAGCTAGCAGCAATCATTTTTTTCTAGGTAGATTGCAAAGTCCTAATGTAATGTTTAAAAACTATATTGACTTCGTATCTATGATTATGATATATTATTTCTTGTCGCTGTTAAGCGAGTCAAACAGACAGCAACAAAACATAAGATAAAAAAATGTTGCAAAGCAATCCGTCATTTGATATAATATAAAAGTCGCAGCTGATTGAGCGACTGACCGATAGAGTTCCTTGAAAACTGAACAGTGAAATGCCAAATGTGCGATTGACCCAGAATTCAATTCTGGATTTATTAAGTAAGACCAGCTCGTATGAGCGAACAGTATCGAACCTTTTTGGAGAGTTTGATCCTGGCTCAGGACGAACGCTGGCGGCGTGCCTAATACATGCAAGTCGAGCGGACTTTGAGAAGCTTGCTTTTCAAAGTTAGCGGCGGACGGGTGAGTAACACGTGGGCAACCTGCCTGTAAGCTTGGGATAACTTCGGGAAACCGAAGCTAATACCGGATAGGATGCAGAACCGCATGGTTCTGAATGGAAAGTTTTCGGACACTTACAGATGGGCCCGCGGCGCATTAGCTAGTTGGTGGGGTAGTGGCCTACCAAGGCGACGATGCGTAGCCGACCTGAGAGGGTGATCGGCCACACTGGGACTGAGACACGGCCCAGACTCCTACGGGAGGCAGCAGTAGGGAATCTTCCGCAATGGACGAAAGTCTGACGGAGCAACGCCGCGTGAGCGATGAAGGTTTTCGGATCGTAAAGCTCTGTTGTCAGGGAAGAACCGCCGGGACGACCTCCCGGTCTGACGGTACCTGACGAGAAAGCCCCGGCTAACTACGTGCCAGCAGCCGCGGTAATACGTAGGGGGCAAGCGTTGTCCGGAATTATTGGGCGTAAAGCGCGCGCAGGCGGTTTCTTAAGTCAGGTGTGAAAGCCCACGGCTCAACCGTGGAGGGCCACCTGAAACTGGGAGGCTTGAGTGCAGAAGAGGAGAGTGGAATTCCACGTGTAGCGGTGAAATGCGTAGAGATGTGGAGGAACACCAGTGGCGAAGGCGACTCTCTGGTCTGTAACTGACGCTGAGGCGCGAAAGCGTGGGGAGCAAACAGGATTAGATACCCTGGTAGTCCACGCCGTAAACGATGAGTGCTAGGTGTTGGGGACTCCAATCCTCAGTGCCGCAGCTAACGCAATAAGCACTCCGCCTGGGGAGTACGGCCGCAAGGCTGAAACTCAAAGGAATTGACGGGGACCCGCACAAGCGGTGGAGCATGTGGTTTAATTCGAAGCAACGCGAAGAACCTTACCAGGGCTTGACATCCCGCTGACCCCTCTGGAGACAGAGGCTTCCTTCGGGACAGCGGTGACAGGTGGTGCATGGTTGTCGTCAGCTCGTGTCGTGAGATGTTGGGTTAAGTCCCGCAACGAGCGCAACCCTTGTCCTTAGTTGCCAGCATTCAGTTGGGCACTCTAGGGAGACTGCCGTCGACAAGACGGAGGAAGGTGGGGATGACGTCAAATCATCATGCCCCTTATGTCCTGGGCTACACACGTGCTACAATGGATGGTACAACGGGCTGCTAACTCGCGAGAGTATGCCAATCCCTAAAAACCATTCTCAGTTCGGATTGCAGGCTGCAACTCGCCTGCATGAAGCCGGAATCGCTAGTAATCGCGGATCAGCATGCCGCGGTGAATACGTTCCCGGGTCTTGTACACACCGCCCGTCACACCACGAGAGTTTGCAACACCCGAAGTCGGTGAGGTAACCGTAAGGAGCCAGCCGCCGAAGGTGGGGCAGATGATTGGGGTGAAGTCGTAACAAGGTATCCGTACCGGAAGGTGCGGATGGATCACCTCCTTTCTATGGAGAATCGGCACACTGGCACTTTCACTGTTCAGTTTTCCAGGAACTTCTTCTTGGAATTGAATACAAAATGAGATACACTAAGTATCTTGCTGTCTGGCAATATTGGCGAAGGGGTCACACCTGTTCCCATCCCGAACACAGAAGTTAAGTCCTTCAGCGCCGATGGTACTTGGGCGGCAGCGCCCTGGGAGAGTAGGACATTGCCAGGCCGGCAACCTTGTTGCCGAAAAGGATCGTCTACTAAAAGCGCAACGTGCCATCGTTAACATGCGCAACGTCCTGTTGCGTTAACGATGCTAGACCGTCCTGGTCGTCGCTGTTGCAACGTAGACGTTAGCCCATCCGTGGGCGTCAATTTTGCACTTTGAAAACTGAATCATGGAAGAAACAATGCGCAATAGGAAAATCCAATTGTAACAACCTTTTAGGTGAAACCGGATTTCCATGAAAGAAAGCGGCATGAGAAACGAGAGATTCAAGGCGCGGCAGGACCGAGCAGCGGAGCGTATGATTTTGATACGTGAGCAGCGCAGGGACAACGCAACGCAGAAGATCGACGTTGATCAGGACGCTTGATTGGAAACCAGAGGTTAAGCTATAAAGGGCACACGGTGGATGCCTAGGCGCCAGGAGCCGAAGAAGGACGTGGCGAACTGCGAAATGCTCCGGTGAGCTGTAAGCAAGCGTTGATCCGGAGATGTCCGAATGGGGAAACCCACGATTCGTAATGGGATCGTACTCCTGCCTGAATCCATAGGGCAGGTAGAGGCAGACCAGGGGAACTGAAACATCTAAGTACCCTGAGGAACAGAAAACAATAGTGATTCCGTAAGTAGCGGCGAGCGAACGCGGAGAAGCCCAAACCGGAAGGTTCGCCTTCCGGGGTTGTAGGGCGTCTCACATGGAGTTACAAAAGACGGTCATAGATGAAGCGGCCTGGAAAGGCCCGTCACAGAAGGTAACAACCCTGTAATCGAAATGGCCGTCTCTCCGAGACGTACCCTGAGTACCACGAGACACGTGAAACCTCGTGGGAAGCTGGGAGGACCATCTCCCAAGGCTAAATACTACCTGGCGACCGATAGTGAACCAGTACCGTGAGGGAAAGGTGAAAAGCACCCCGGGAGGGGAGTGAAAGAGAACCTGAAACCGTGTGCCTACAACTAGTCGGAGCACATTAACTGTGTGACGGCGTGCCTTTTGTAGAATGAACCGGCGAGTTACGGTTGCGTGCGAGGTTAAGGTGAGAAGCCGGAGCCGCAGCGAAAGCGAGTCTGAACAGGGCGAGTGAGTACGCAGCCGTAGACCCGAAACCGTGTGATCTACCCATGTCCAGGGTGAAGGTGCGGTAACACGCACTGGAGGCCCGAACCCACGCACGTTGAAAAGTGCGGGGATGAGGTGTGGGTAGCGGAGAAATTCCAATCGAACTCGGAGATAGCTGGTTCTCCCCGAAATAGCTTTAGGGCTAGCCTCGGATTTACTGTACCGGAGGTAGAGCACTGATTGGATGCGGGCCCCTCGCGGGGTACCAAATTCAGTCAAACTCCGAATGCCGGCTACAGATATCCGGGAGTCAGACTGCGAGTGCTAAGATCCGTAGTCAAAAGGGAAACAGCCCAGACCACCAGCTAAGGTCCCTAAATCTTCACTAAGTGGGAAACGATGTGGAGTTGCCCAGACAACCAGGATGTTGGCTTAGAAGCAGCCACCATTTAAAGAGTGCGTAATAGCTCACTGGTCGAGTGACTCTGCGCGGAAAATGTAACGGGGCTAAGTGAAGTACCGAAGCTGTGGCTTGACACCGTAGGTGTCAGGGGTAGGGGAGCGTTCCTGCAGCGGTGAAGCTCGACCGAAAGGACGGGTGGAGCGGCAGGAAGTGAGAATGCCGGTGTAAGTAGCGAAAAGAAGGGTGAGAATCCCTTCCGCCGAAAGCCTAAGGGTTCCTGAGGAAGGCTCGTCCTCTCAGGGTTAGTCGGGACCTAAGCCGAGGCCGAAAGGCGTAGGCGATGGACAACAGGTGGAAATTCCTGTACTACCTCTACTTCATTTGAGCGATGGAGGGACGCAGGAGGGTAAGGCAAGCAGACTGCTGGTTATGTCTGTCCAAGCAATGAGGCGTGTGTATAGGCAAATCCGTACACTGTAACGCCGGGTTGTGATGGCGAGGGAAATTTAAGTACCGAAGTTCCTGATCTCACACTGCCAAGAAAAGCTTCTAGCGAGAAGTAAGGTACCCGTACCGCAAACCGACACAGGTAGGCGAGGAGAGAATCCTAAGGCGCGCGAGAAAACTCTTGCTAAGGAACTCGGCAAAATGACCCCGTAACTTCGGGAGAAGGGGTGCCCCGCTAGCGTGATAAGCGTGAGGGGGCCGCAGTGAAAAGGCCCAAGCGACTGTTTAGCAAAAACACAGGTCTCTGCGAAGCCGCAAGGCGAAGTATAGGGGCTGACGCCTGCCCGGTGCTGGAAGGTTAAGGGGAGCGGTTAGCGCGCAAGCGCGAAGCTGTAAACCGAAGCCCCAGTAAACGGCGGCCGTAACTATAACGGTCCTAAGGTAGCGAAATTCCTTGTCGGGTAAGTTCCGACCCGCACGAAAGGCGTAACGACTTGGGCACTGTCTCGGCAAGAGACTCGGTGAAATCATACTACCTGTGAAGATGCAGGTTACCCGCGACAAGACGGAAAGACCCCATGGAGCTTTACTGCAGCTTGATATTGAATGCTGGTATGATTTGTACAGGATAGGTGGGAGCCTTTGAACCCGGACCGCCAGGTTCGGTGGAGGCATCCTTGGGATACCACCCTGATTATGCCGGCCTTCTCACTCGCATCCCTTATCGGGATGGAGGACCGTGTCAGGTGGGCGGTTTGACTGGGGCGGTCGCCTCCTAAAGTGTAACGGAGGCGCCCAAAGGTTCCCTCAGAATGGTTGGAAATCATTCGCAGAGTGTAAAGGCACAAGGGAGCTTGACTGCGAGACCTACAAGTCGAGCAGGGACGAAAGTCGGGCTTAGTGATCCGGTGGTTCCGCATGGAAGGGCCATCGCTCAACGGATAAAAGCTACCCTGGGGATAACAGGCTTATCTCCCCCAAGAGTCCACATCGACGGGGAGGTTTGGCACCTCGATGTCGGCTCATCGCATCCTGGGGCTGAAGTAGGTCCCAAGGGTTGGGCTGTTCGCCCATTAAAGCGGTACGCGAGCTGGGTTCAGAACGTCGTGAGACAGTTCGGTCCCTATCTGTCGTGGGCGCAGGAAATTTGAGAGGAGCTGTCCTTAGTACGAGAGGACCGGGATGGACGCACCGCTGGTGCACCAGTTGTTCCGCCAGGAGCATCGCTGGGTAGCTATGTGCGGCCGGGATAAGCGCTGAAAGCATCTAAGCGTGAAGCCCCCCTCAAGATGAGATTTCCCACAGCATAAGCTGGTAAGACCCCTTATAGATGATGAGGTAGATAGGTTCGGGGTAGAAGTGTGGTAACGCATGGAGCTGACGAATACTAATCGGTCGAGGGCTTAACCCAATTTTTAAGGAATTCCTAACGCATCGTTTCTTCCAGTTCAGTTTTGAAGGTGCAAACCTTTAATTCTAGATGGACAGATGTCCGAGTTTGGTCGAAGGAGCACGATTGGAAATCGTGTAGGCGGGGTAAACCCGTCTCGTGGGTTCGAATCCCACTCTGTCCGCCATAAAAACACTTGTTAGAGTGAATGTTCTGCTAAAAGCAGGCACGTTCTGTTGGCCCGTTGGAGAAGCGGCTTAACTCACATGCCTTTCACGCATGCATTCAGGGGTTCGAATCCCCTACGGGTCACCATTGGAGGATTAGCTCAGCTGGGAGAGCATCTGCCTTACAAGCAGAGGGTCGGCGGTTCGATCCCGTCATCCTCCACCATAGATTATCGCGGGGTGGAGCAGTTGGCAGCTCGTCGGGCTCATAACCCGAAGGTCGCAGGTTCAAGTCCTGCCCCCGCAACCAAAATATTCATTCCAACTACGTCGAATTGACAACTTTGCTGGAATGAAATGAGTGGTACCCGCCAGGGTGCAACCAATTTATTCATTCTTTCAGCGTTGAATGATCTACTTTGCAGAGAATGAAATCAGTAGTAACCGTTAGGGTGCAACCAACATATGGAGCCGTGGTGAAGTTGGAGTTCACGCTGGACTGTCACTCCGGAGGTCGCGGGTTCGAGTCCCGTCGGCTCCGCCATTTATTCAAGAAGTAAACGGATCTCTCACCCGAGAGAAAACAGTATATGCAAAGTTGGCTCGGTAGCTCAGTCGGTAGAGCAGAGGACTGAAAATCCTCGTGTCGGCGGTTCGATTCCGTCCCGAGCCACCACCTTGTTATATGCTTGTCTCGTATTTTAGACCAGGTTAGTATGTTTTTATTTCGCCGGTGTAGCTCAACTGGTAGAGCACCTGACTTGTAATCAGGGGGTTGAGGGTTCAAGTCCTTTCGCCGGCACCATTAATATTCATTCTAACAACGTCGAATGAACTTCTTGGCAAAGAATGAAATCAGTAGTACCCGACAGGGTGTACCATTGATATTGATTTTAAATGCATAAATTTATAATTTGTTATCTTAAATCATTCCATTGTATAATGGAGGGGTAGCGAAGTGGCTAAACGCGGCGGACTGTAAATCCGCTCCCTTGGGTTCGGCGGTTCGAATCCGTCCCCCTCCACCATAATTGAAATAGGGGCATAGTTTAACGGTAGAACAGAGGTCTCCAAAACCTCCAGTGTGGGTTCGATTCCTACTGCCCCTGCCAATTTTAAAATGGCGGTCGTGGCGAAGTGGTTAACGCATCGGATTGTGGCTCCGACATTCGTGGGTTCGATTCCCATCGATCGCCCCATTGGGGTATAGCCAAGCGGTAAGGCAACGGACTTTGACTCCGTCATGCCCTGGTTCGAATCCAGGTACCCCAGCCATTCATGCGGACATAGCTCAGTTGGTAGAGCACGACCTTGCCAAGGTCGGGGTCGCGAGTTCGAGTCTCGTTGTCCGCTCCATTAATATTCATTCTAACTACATCGAATAAACTACTTAGTAAAGAATGAAATCAGATGTACCCGCAGGGTGCTCCATTAATATTCATTCTAACCAAGTCGATTTTACTGTTTATTATGGAGGCATAGCCAAGTGGTAAGGCAAAGGTCTGCAGAACCTTTATTCACCGGTTCAAATCCGGTTGCCTCCTCCATTTTATTGTGCCGGGGTGGCGGAACTGGCAGACGCACAGGACTTAAAATCCTGCGGTAGGTGACTACCGTACCGGTTCGATTCCGGTCCTCGGCACCACATAGTTAGTTCGGGAAGTGGCTCAGCTTGGTAGAGCACCTGGTTTGGGACCAGGGGGTCGCAGGTTCAAATCCTGTCTTCCCGACCATTTATAGTGCGGGTGTAGTTCAATGGTAGAACATCAGCCTTCCAAGCTGAATACGTGGGTTCGATTCCCATCACCCGCTCCATATTATGTACCGATTGGTACGCCATACATAAATAACGCGGTTTTTCGTTCCGGTAAGGACGAAGGATCGCGTTTTTCCCTTTCATTGGGCATTTATTTGGGAAAAGGAAGGTTAAAAGGAAAAAGGAGAGGAATCACTTGATTCTGCCAGATGAATTTTTGACATGTGTTCGATGTGAAGACGGTTTAAAGAGAGAAGAGGGACAAACGCCTGTTCCTGGTGCAGGAAGATTGGATGCGAAGGTTATGTTGATAGGGGAGAGCGCCGGCGCTGAAGAAATGAAATCTGCTCTGCCTTTTCAGGGTAAAGCTGGGGAGAATCTAAATGCTTTTCTTACTTCTGTGGGATTAAACAGAGACAGAATGTATATCGGTAACACAACACGCTGCAGGCCCTACAAAGAAAAGCAGACCATACTAAAAAACGGCTCTGTACGTATTACAAAGTCAAACAAGCCGCCATCTGCTCAGGCGATTAAAGCGTGCGCTATCTGGTTGGATTATGAAATTGAAATGCTTAATCCGAAATTGATAGTGACATTAGGTTCGATTCCGTTGAAGAGATTGACGGGAGACCAGGCAATCTCGGCTGTGCACGGAACCCTCTTAACCACTCCGATTCAACAAATGACAAAGGAGGGCAGGTATACGTTGTCTCAGCAACCTTATCACATTTTTCCTTTGTACCACCCTGCCTCAATTATTTATCGGCAGGAATTAAAGCAAGTTTTCGAACAGGATCTACAGAATTTGAGGGAAACAATCGACAATCTTTCAATTACGAGCGTGCTCCTGTAGGTTAAAAAAGTCCTTTCATTTTGTATGAACGGATTTTTTTATGCAAAAAACCAGTGCGTGCAGCAGAGAGCCACAGCTTCCTAATGTCAAACAGGGATTGTGGGAGTCCTGCCACACGAATGAATGTGATGATTGATTCCGGTATGCTTGAAGTCACCGAGCCTGTGTTCAACGAATTTAACGAGCCAGACCAACTGTTTAAAGCCTGGACAGTGCAAATGAGTGAAAAAGCAAACAACGATTGAACGGCAACACGACAAGGGTAAGAAAGGAGAGCGGGCAAAGCCTGCTCTCCTTTTTTGGCGCGCCTTTGCCTCCCGCAAAATCGATAAAGTATGATAAACTTTAAACAGTACCATGGAAATGGGAGATCGTGCTATGAAGAATGTCCAACAGGCAATGGGTGATTTTTTCCAGCGTTTAAAAAAAGATGGGTACAATCCTGATAATATTTCACCAGCCTTACATACAGTTGAAAAGATTGTTCGTCTGGAGCAGCTTCGCCGACATATTCTAACCTGTACCGACTGTGCGCTCTGTGAACGGGCCGAGGGCCGGGTTCCCGGCACCGGACACACCCGTACGCCTCTAATGGTTGTAGGGGAAGGACCTGGCGAGGATGAGGAAGACTGGGGCCTGCCGCTTGTAGGCATCAGCGGTTCACTGTTGACGCTGATTCTGAGCAAAGCGGGCATTCATCGTGAAGATATTTACCTTACAAATGTAGTAAAGTGCCGAGTTAGCGATGAGAAAGGTAAGAACCGTACGCCTGTGCGCGAGGAGACCATTGCGTGCTCTAAATATCTTAAAATGGAGCTCGAGCTGATTCGCCCGCGGGTCGTGATTGCGCTGGGAAAAGTAGCCCAGCAATTCTTTTTCCCCGAGCAGAAAACGATGGGTCCTCATCGGGGAAACGTATATGACTTTGAGGGCATCAAGGTTGTCCCAACCTGGCATCCGGCCTACGTTATTCGCCAGCGCGGGGATGACCTCTTAAAAGCAAAAAAAGAAGTATGGCATGATATTAAGGTTGCAGTCCATACTCTGCAAGAATTACTGAAAGCTTAAACGATTACATATAAAAAATACATAACAGACAAGGGTGGTAGCGTGAATTCAATTGGAAAATCACAAAATCTTTATGAACTGGCTGATAAGCCTCCTATAACAGTAACTTTAACGGCAGCCATACAGTGGTTCTTCATTACCCTGTCCAGTTCACTGGTTGTACCGCTGGTTATCGGCCAGCTATATGGATTAAATACACTTCAGGTCGGCCAATTTGTGCAGCAGACCTGCTTTTTTATTGGATTGGCGTCTCTGCTCCAAGTATGGTTCGGACACCGTCTACCGATTATTGAAGGACCCGCCGGCATGTGGTGGGGGATTTTTGTTATATTAGCCAGTCTGGGAAGCGTTACGGGCCAGACACCAGGAGAGGTTGGCCGGGAGCTGGAAATGGGCTTAATCCTAACAGGGATTATGCTAATGATTCTGGGGCTTACCGGTGTCATTGAACGCATCCAGAAATTATTTACCCCACTTGTAACAGGTGGTTACTTGATACTATTAGCTGTTTCGCTTAGCGGACCGGTTGTGAAAGGGATGCTGGGGATCGGCTATTTCGCAAAAAAGAGCGGGGTTAACGCGGGTGTATCTGTGGTTTCCTTAATACTTGTGTTTTTATCCTTTGTCATGATTCGATCACGCTATAAATATCTTAGAAGTTTCGCCATACTGATCAGCATGTTGATTGGATGGGCTGTATTTGGCATTCTCGGCTGGACGCAGCCTGTGAGCGGAAACCATCCGCTTTTCTCCCTGCCGCACCTCTTTTTCTGGGGCAGCCCAGTATTTCACCTTGGAACGGTTGTTACCGCGATGCTAACGGGCCTGATTCTGCTCACGAACTTGATAGCCAGTATTGTCGTGGTCGGAAATGTTGTAAATGTAAGGCCGGATAACCGCGACTACAGGCGCGGCGGGGTTGCCACTGGCGTTGCACATATCTTGTCCGGAGTTGGCGGAATTGTCGGCCTTGTACCTGTATCGATCGCTGCCGGTGTTATTCAGGTATCTCGCATTGCATCCCGGCTCCCTTTTGTTCTGGCTTCCATTATGGTGTTGATTCTGGGCTTAATGCCGTCGGTAAGCAGCCTGATTGCTGAACTGCCTTCTCCAGTCGGTTATGCAGTCATGTTTGTTACGTTTACGCAGCTGCTGGGCTTTGGCCTGCAGGATTTAGGCCGTATTCAGTTAAGCGAACGAAATATCATGGTCATTGGATTTGGCCTGATGGCAGGTATCGGGCTGATGTTTGTTCCTGTAGAAGCGCTGCGATCCCTGCCGCCTTTTGTCAGTTACCTGGCTGGAAATGGGCTGGTTATTGGCGTACTGCTTATTATTTTTCTTGAGCATGTAGTATTACGCTCCTCAAGGGAGATCAAGTAGCAGTGATATCGTGATAGCCTTATCTCCAATTCAATCGATACAACGAACAAACGTGTTTCGCGCAAAAGTTTTTACGGGAAACACGTTTTTATTTCCAACATAGAACGTTAAGGCCGCCTGTTCTTATCAGGAAATAATCAAAAAGGGCTGGCCGTCTATGCCGGAGCTTCCTCCGTTAATATTGGTGAACATCTCCGCAGCGCCACGGAGAATTTGTTCCTCAGGGTACCGGTTGTATGCGGGCGGAATAAAGAAAATATGTAAGAGCTCCACAGTTGCTTCATCCACACGCGTTCGAACTGAATCGACAAATGGACTGCCGAATATTCCTTTATTATCTGCCAGGAAAAACTTGTCCTCTCCGGTAATTTCCCGCCCATTTAAACCATCATACACATCTCCCAGTTCACCGGAGCGCAAAATAATGTCGCCTTGAATTTTATCCGCGTTATAGAGCCCTGCAGGAAGGCCAAACTGTATAGAGAGAAAGTTATTTACATCCACGCCGGAATTGACCCAGCTGAAAGGCTTATTTTGTAAAATGCGCCGGATAAGCGCTTCATTGGAAGGGCGGTAACGGGAGGGATCCATCCCAAGTGATTTGAAAACCGATCGCATTTCTTTAACACCCGGCACATCAGAAACAGCCTTGTCCAGATAATCCATGCGCATGTTTTCCATGAATAAATTAACGCGACCTTGCAGCAATTTAGGTGTTGCAGAAAGCTTGCTTTCATGATAGCGTATGATTCCCAGCCTTAAACCTGGGACTTTTTCTTTTATAGCAGGATGGATTGTATAGAGCCGTGTCACGTTGCCACCTCTTTTTTTCTTTTAATTTTAACATAATCGCCCTTTTTTCAGGAAAACAATGCTTTTTCAGCAGGGGGATCAATTTGTTATACTAGGAGTAATGACGAACAAAGAGAGGTTCTGAATGAAGGAAGTTACGATTTATACAGATGGCGCCTGTTCTGGCAATCCGGGTCCGGGCGGTTGGGGGGCCGTGTTGTTATACGGAGACCACAGAAGGGAAATGTCCGGCGCCGAGGATGTTACAACAAACAACCGGATGGAGTTAACAGCTGCCGTAATGGCGATGAAGGCGCTGAAAGAGCCCTGCAATATTAAGCTGCATAGCGACAGCGCTTATTTGGTAAACTGCTTCAAACAGGGATGGTACAAGAACTGGATTAAAAATGGCTGGAAAAACAGCAAAAAACAACCGGTGGAAAATAAAGACCTATGGCAGGAACTTCTGGCACTTATGAACATTCATAAAGTTGACTTTGTCAAAGTGAAAGGCCATGCCGATAATGAATTAAACAACCGCTGCGATGAACTGGCCACCGGAGCCATTCGCAGATAGAAATAGGAAGAGAGGCAACAATGAGCAGCCTACAGCAGCAGCGTGTGCCTCATCCGGAGTCTCATGCTGTTTCATTAAAACAAGAAGTGATCGACTATGCCCATTCCATTGGCATCGATAAAATTGGCTTCGCCAGTGCAAATCCTTTCCTTGCGCTTAAGGACAGGCTGTATACACACAGAGATAACGGCTATGAATCAGGCTTTGAGGAAAAAGACATTGAAAAAAGAACAGACCCGGCTGTCACGATGCCAGAGGTTAAAAGCATTATTTCCATTGCGCTTGCTTATCCGTCCCGTATGGAATCGCCGCCAAAGTCTGAGAAGGGTCAGTACCGGGGCATCATGGCCCGGGTGGCCTGGGGGGACGATTACCATACGGTGCTGCGAAATAAATTAAAGAAAATTCAAACGTTTTTAAAGGAGCAAATTCCGGGTATAGTAACCGAGTCTATGGTTGATACAGGTGTCCTATCCGATCGTGCGGTCGCGGAACGGGCGGGAATTGGCTGGGTTGGGAAAAACACTTCCCTCATTACACCGGAATTTGGCTCATGGGTGTATCTGGGGGAGATGCTGACCAGCTATCCATTCGAACCGGATGTTCCGCTGGTGGATGAATGCGGGGAATGCACCTTATGCATCGATTCATGCCCGACAGGCGCTATAGTCAAAGGAGGGCAGCTCAATTCTCAGCGCTGTGTTGCGTATCTTACTCAGGTGAAAGATTATATTTCAGAAGAGTTTCGTGACGCAGTAGGGAACCGGTTGTACGGGTGCGATACATGTCAGCAGGTGTGCCCAAAAAACAGGAAGATCAACTTCACCCATCATGCTGAGTTCACACCCGATCCGGAAAATATGAAACCCTTGCTTAAGCCGCTGCTTACCATTGGCAAAAAGGAATTTGCCCGCCGATTCGGCACATCTTCAGCTGCCTGGCGGGGAAAGAAGCCGATTCAGCGAAATGCCGTGCTAGCGCTAGGCTTTTTTAAGGATGCTTCAGCTGTTGAACCGCTTATCGATGTAATCAATCAAGATGAACGTCCTGCTATGCGCGGTACTGCGGCCTGGGCTTTAGGCAGAATTGGCGGCGAACGTTGCCAGGAAGCCCTTAACGCTGTCAAACTGACAGAAAAGGACACTACCGTGCTAAAGGAAATCGACAAAGCACTATCAACTATGGAAATTGTCGAATAAATCTTCTCGCATTTCTCATCACGGCGAGTGTAAGATAATGGGAGAGTTCTAAGGGGAGGGATAGAGTGAAGCCTGAAGTTTTTTACACCATTTATGACAGCCCGCTTGGTCCGCTTACGCTGGGCGCTACTCATGCCGGTTTATGCTGGGTGGAATTTGGGCGGGGTGATTCTACACAGTGTTCGCTGCTCCGTTGGGCGAACAGATGGCTACACACGGATAAAATTCAATATAGTCCCGAGGCACTAATGGAAGTGATTGAACAGCTGGATGAGTACTTCTCCGGAATCCGTAAAGAATTTACGGTGCCGCTCGATATATATGGAACGGCCTTCCAGAAGGTCGTGTGGGAGGCGTTAACGAAAATTCCGTTTGGGGAAACCCGTTCATACAAGGATGTTGCCCTTGCCATTAATGCGCCAAAGGCTGTGCGTGCTATAGGTATGGCGAACAATAAAAATCCACTTTCGATTTTTATTCCATGCCACCGCGTGATTGGTTCCAATGGCGCTCTTGTCGGTTACGGGGGCGGGCTTAATATTAAAGAATATTTGCTAAAACATGAGCATGCTCTTCAAGAAACGAATCCTGCAGATGTTATTGTCCATGCTTCTGCCCACCGTTAGAAAACGTCAGGCCGGCTCCGCTTTTAAAGTGGAAGCCGGCCTCTAGTTATTCATGAATCCTATAAAAATGTTTGCAGGAAACTTTCTTCTTTTTAGGGTGTGACTTTAGCTGTGGCGCTCCGTTTTGTGTAATTAAGCGTCCTTCGTTCCTGAGCGGCCCTAAAATTGCGGTTAAGGGAACGCACAGAGTTCGTCCCGGAACCAGGGGATTGACCCATTCCGATATAAGACTCGCAGGCGGATTCCAGTACGCGTGCCCCTGATTCAATTAAGTCTCCAAGAGCACTGCTGCGCGCAATCATGGTGAATACCTGCTTGGAACCCGGGGCAACCGCCATGGATACATTCGGATGTACGGTCTTTCCCTTTAGCAGGCTCGCAACTGTCATCAAATCTGAGAACGACGAATTTGTGCAAGAACCGACGACAACCTGCTGGACGGGGATAGGGCCTACTTCTCTTACTTTTGCGACATTATCCGGGCTATGCGGCCGTGCAACAAGCGGCTCAAGTTTGTCCAGATCGATATGCAGCACTTCGTCGTACTGGCAGCCTTCATCTGCGCTTAACGGTATCCAATCGCCTTCGCGCCCCTGGGCTTTTAAATAGTGCCGCGTGTTTTCATCGCTTGTAAAAATGGAAGTGGTGGCCCCAAGCTCAGCGCCCATGTTCGTAATGGTTGCGCAGAACTACAAGATGGTCATAATTTTTTGCGTCAAGTTCAAAGCCATGATATTATTACCTCCTTGTGCTGGATTCTACATTCCTTTACCCATTCGTTTAGCTGAACCACTATTTCTATCCGTAAAGAAACATTTTCTCCATTACTTTTCTTAGGCTAAGTTTTATCTAAAAAAATGTTTGATTCGTTTGAATTATGAAAAAATGGAGAACCAACTAAGAATGTAAGCATACGCTGGTAGAGCAGGGGGTGGGTGCAATGACTACATACAACAGAGTCGAGGCTGTTCGCTATGCCGATCTCTGGTGGAACGATACAAACCCGGGGTTTCTCAGGTTTCCGGATGACTGTACCAACTATGTTTCCCAGTGCCTGTATGCTGGAGGAATTGCGATGATTCATACAGGTGATCGGGGCAGTGGCTGGTGGTATCAGGCAACAGGAACGGATGCCGATACATGGAGCTACAGCTGGGCCGTGGCCCACAGCTTTCGATGGATGCTCGAGGGCGGGGAAGTTATTTCTGCCCAACGTAAAGCGGACGCATCTGCGTTAACCATTGGGGACGTTATCTGCTATGATTTTGACGGAGATGGGAACTGGGATCATACGACGATAGTGGTGGCGAAAGATGCGAATGGCATGCCCCTTGTGAATGCGCATACAATAGACAGCCGGCATAGAGAGTGGGGTTACAAAGATTCAAGCGAATATACAGAGAATACACAATACCTGTTTTTTCATCTTTTGGGGTGAATATGCTATGATTGTGTTGAGGTGAGATAAGAATGGCTTTTCATATCGTTCTTCACGAACCGCTCATTCCGGCTAATACAGGGAATATTGCCCGCACATGCGCGGCAACAGGAACCCATTTGCATTTAATTAAGCCGCTGGGTTTCTCGACAGATGACAAGTACCTAAAAAGGGCGGGGCTTGACTACTGGTATGCGGTGAATCTTACGTATTACGATTCATTTGCAGAGTTTGCCGGCAAGCATCCGGAAGGGCGATTCTTTTTTATTGAAACGAACGGAGAGACCTACCATTCCGATGAAGAATACCGGGATGGTGATTTTTTTGTGTTCGGCAAAGAAACAAGCGGGATTCCTGCTGAGATCATGAAGCAGTATCCGGGAACCGTAATCCGCATCCCCATGAGCGATGCAACACGTTCCTTGAACCTTTCCAACACAGCCGCTATTGTACTATATGAAGGGCTGCGCCAGGTGGGGTATCCTGGAATGAAGTAGCCGATTTCCAACTGTACGAAAATAAGGGGGACCCAACCATATGGCACATAAAGCGATTCTTTTTGACATGGACGGCACACTGCTTACGATAGATACGGAAGCTTTTGTGGGCCGTTACATGAAGCGTCTCGGCGAATACACAGGCCATTTGATTGCACCGGATTTGCTTGTGAAATCGCTTTGGAAAGCTACCAAAGTGGCGATGCAAGACAATAGCCCGAACCGTACAAATGCGGATATCTTTGAAGAAAACTTTCTAAAGTTTGGGAACATAAGCCGGGATGAGATCTGGCCGGTATTTGACCGATTCTATGAGGAGGAATTTCCCCTGCTGCGGGGCAATATTGAGCCTCACCCTGCCGCCATTAAAATCGTGAAAGAAGCGCAAAAGCAGGGCTACCGTCTGGTCGTTGCTACGAATCCAGTCTTTCCAGAAGGGGCGATTATGGAGCGGCTGAAGTGGACAGGAATTGAAGCCAGCTCTTTTGAGTGGATCACCTTTATGGAGAATTCCCACTACTGCAAGCCGAATCCCCGCTATTTCCAGGAGATTAGTGAACGGCTTGGCATTGACCCCGGGAACTGTATCATGATTGGCAACGACATGCAGCAGGATATGGTTGCAAAGGAAATCGGAATGAAAACATACCTTGTCACGGATTATAAAATTGACCGGGGAACGCCGCAGTATGCTGTAGATGGAATGGGCACGCTTCATGAGCTGTACCAACAGTTGTCCGAGGAAAAAGGTATATTTGCCGGCGAGTAGAGGGATTCATTTCTTTTTAGATAATTTTTAATTGAATTATTATTTGTAGATCGGTTGACACCTTGGATGACGGATTGTAATATAAGTTTCATGAAAACTTCATAGCTGGCTTATCAAGAGAGGTGGAGGGACTGGCCCGATGAAACCCGGCAGCGGATTTTTACCCTTATTAGCAGCGGATTTTGCTGATCGAGTATAAGGGGAAAAATGCTGTGCCAATTCCAGCAGGAAATATTCCTGGCAGATAAGAGTGTAAAGTCTTAAAGACAAGCCCTCCTGGTTCTGCCAGTGAGGGCTTTTTTAGTTGATAGGAAAGTATGTGCGCATCCTATCCACATAAGCGTAGGCTAAGGCTGTCGACCTTCGCCTGCGGCTTGGCGTCAGCCAAGTTTTCTAACTAATAATAAAGAAAAGGGGTAGAAAAATGAAAAAATGGATTATCGCAGTCCTTATGCTGTTCACGGTGGGCGTACTTTCCGCATGCGGCAATAATGCAGGCAGCAGCACTGGCGGTACAGATAACGCCGCCAAGACTACAAGCATTACGGTAGGCGCAAGCGCCGTGCCTCATGCTGAAATTCTTAACTTTGTTAAGGATAAATTAAAACAAGAGGGCGTCGACATGAAGGTGCAGGTATTCAATGACTATGTACTGCCAAACATGGCCCTGGAGGACAAGCAAATTGATGCCAACTACTTCCAGACGGTTCCTTACCTTGATGATTTCAACAAGAAGCACAACACGCACATTGCAGCATTAGACGGCATTCACTTCGAGCCGATGGGTCTTTTCGGAGGCAAGCAAAAAGCGAAGCAGCCTAAAACAGGTGCTGTTGTCGCTATACCGGACGATACGACCAACACAGCACGTGCACTGAAACTGCTTGAAACAACTGGATGGATTAAGCTTACACCAACCAAGAAGATTATCGAATTAACTCCTCAGGATATCGTTCAAAATCCATATAAAATTATCATTAAGCCGATGAAAGCTGACATCTTGCCGCGAGCGCTTAGTGATGTAGATTATGCCGTCATTAATGGTAACAATGCATTAAATGGCGGACTGAAACTCCAAGATGCCGTCTCAATGGAAAAGGCTACTTCTGAAGCAGCTAAAACATTCGCAAACATCATTAGTGTTAAAAAAGGCGATGAAAACAACCCAGCCATTCAAAAACTGATTAAAGTGTTAAAATCCGATGACGTGAAAAAATTCATCAACGATAAATACAAGGGTGCCGTAGTCGCGGTATTCTAATTTGCAAAAGCCGCCGTTCTGTTACCAGCAGAACGGCGGCTTTTTTTTGTGTGTAAGCCTTGCATGTCAGCTGCTTCTGTCGAATAGGATAGTAGAAATGCACTCAACAATAATCCATTAACTATCCCGGAACAAAGAAAAGGAGAGGAGTGCCAATGGATATCCTAAAGAGAATTACAGAATATCAGGCGCGAGAAGAACAGCTGGCCTGGGAAGGATCGTTTGCGGAATATCTGCAACTGGTCAGGAAGAATCCCAATCTCACCCAAACTGCTCACTCCCGAGTCTACAATATGATTAAGCATGCGGGTATAGAACACCACGAAGACGGGAGCAAATCGTACTCATTCTTCAGTCGGGAAATTTTCGGCCTAGATCGGTCCATCGAAAAACTGGTCGAGGAATATTTCCACTCGGCAGCTATGCGGCTTGATGTACGTAAAAGGATTCTCTTATTAATGGGTCCGGTAAGCGGTGGTAAATCAACACTTGTTACGATGCTAAAGCGCGGGCTTGAGAAATTTTCCCGGACAAACGAAGGTGCCGTGTATGCGATAAAAGGCTGCCCGATGCACGAGGAGCCACTGCATTTAATTCCGCACGAGATGCGGGGCGATGTAGGCGACGAGCTGGGCGTTATTATTGAAGGCGAACTGTGCCCATACTGCACAATGAAATTGGAAACAGAATATAATGGCAGAATCGAAGAAATGCCAGTAGAACGTGTGTTGTTCTCCGAGGCCAAACGGAAAGGGATCGGTACCTTCAGCCCGTCCGACCCGAAATCGCAGGATATCGCGGACCTCACGGGCAGCATCGACTTCTCAACGATTACAGAGTACGGTTCAGAGTCTGACCCGCGGGCCTACCGTTTTGACGGGGAGCTTAATAAAGCAAACCGCGGCCTGATGGAATTCCAGGAAATGCTCAAGTGTGACGAGAAATTCCTCTGGAACCTGCTGTCGCTTACACAGGAAGGAAACTTTAAAGCCGGCCGCTTCGCCTTAATAAGCGCAGATGAATTAATAGTCGCTCATACGAATGAATCGGAATACCGTTCTTTTATCGGCAACAAAAAGAATGAAGCGCTGCAGTCACGCATTATCGTCATGCGGATTCCATATAATCTGCGCGTGTCCGATGAAGAAAAAATCTACAGCAAACTTATCAAGCAGAGTGAACTTGGCCATGTCCATATCGCACCACATGCGCTGCGGTCAGCCGCTATTTTCTCCATCCTAACCCGTCTGAAGGATTCCAAAAAGCAGGGTGTGGATCTTCTGAAGAAAATGCGCCTGTATAATGGGGATACAGTAGAAGGCTTTAAAGAGTCGGATGTAAAAGAGCTGCAGAATGAGTTCCAGGATGAAGGCATGAGCGGCATTGACCCTCGGTACGTTATCAACCGCATTTCAAGTGCCCTCATCCGTCGCGATACGGAGTGCATCAATGCGCTTGATATTCTGCGGGCGCTCAAGGACGGTTTGGATCAAACTGCTACGATTTCCAAGGAAGAGAAGGATCGCTACCTCAACTTTATCTCCGTCGCTCGCAAAGAATATGATGAGCTGGCAAAGAAAGAAGTGCAAAAGTCGTTTGTGTATTCGTATGAAGAATCCGCTAAATCGCTGATGGACAATTACCTGGATAATGTGGAGTCGTATTGCAACAGAAACAAAATGCGTGACCCGATTACCGGCGAAGAAATGGATGCGGACGAAAAGCTGATGCGCTCGATAGAAGAACAGATTGGAATATCAGAGAATGCTAAGAAGGCTTTTCGCGAAGAAATTCTTATCCGAATCTCGGCTTACGCACGCAAAGGGAAACGGTTTGACTATAACAGCCATGACCGTCTCCGTGAAGCGATTGAAAAAAAGCTGTTTGCTGACCTCAAAGATGTGGTTAAAATCACTACCTCTTCCAAGACGCCTGATGAAGTTCAGTTGAAAAAGGTAAATGAAGTAACCGCACGTCTTATTGATGAACACGGATACTGCCCGATCTGCGCAAACGAACTTCTCCGCTATGTAGGCAGCCTGTTAAACAGGTAGCGGATAAGGGGGAGTTGTGATGGAAGATCGCCCTTTGTATATCATTTCGCGTGAGGACTGGTCACTGCACCGGAAGGGCAATCAAGACCAGCTGCGCCACCAGGAGAAAGTAAAAGAAGCGATTAAGAAGAACCTCCCTGACCTGGTGAGCGAAGAAAATATCATTTTGTCCAATGGGCGCGACGTTGTGAAAATTCCTATTCGCTCGCTCGATGAATATCGGTTCCGCTACAACTACAACAAGAACCAGCACGTGGGCCAGGGCAATGGCAAATCGAAGGTAGGCGATGTTGTCGCCAGGGACGGGGAGCCCACTGACGGTCCGGGCAAGGGCCAGGGTGCAGGTGATGCGCCCGGCGATGATTTCTATGAAGCGGAAATTACGGTAGAAGAGCTGGAAGAAATGCTGTTTGCGGAAATGGAGCTTCCTAATCTGCAGCAGAAAGATAATGACGAGATCATTGTGACAGACATACGTTTCAATGATATCCGCAAGAAAGGCCTAATGGGCAATATCGACAAGAAGCGGACACTGCTTGAAGCCCTCCGCCGCAACGGTCTAAACGGCACGCATAAGTGGACGATATCCAATGAAGATCTGCGCTTTAAAACATGGGAAGAGATTGTTAAGCCCCATTCCAACGCTGTGATTATTGCTATGATGGATACAAGCGGATCCATGGGAGCACTGGAAAAGTACGTAGCCCGCAGTTTTTTCTTCTGGATGACCCGCTTTCTGCGGACCCGCTATGAGAAAGTGGAAATCGTGTTTATCGCGCACCATACGGAAGCAAAAGAAGTGACGGAAGATGCATTCTTTTCTAAAGGGGAGAGCGGCGGAACGATATGCTCCTCTGCCTACCGGAAGGCGCTTGAAATCATCGGTGAAAGGTACAATCCGGTCATGTATAATATTTATCCGTTCCACTTCTCAGACGGCGACAACCTAACCTCTGACAATGAGCGTTGTGTAAAGCTAGTAAAAGAGCTGATGGCCGTAAGCAATATGTTTGGCTATGGGGAAGTAAACCAGTATAACTCTTCAGGATCTATACGAAAATCCACATTAATGTCTGTCTTTGAGAAAATAAGTGATCCGAAGTTTAAATACTGTATAGTTAGTGAAAAAAAGGAGGTTTATAAAGCCTTACGGACTTTCTTTAGGAAAGAGGCATGAGGGCTTCCTAAATCGGAAGCCTCGGTACAATTTCTAATTCGAATTGATCCTTTTTGGTCCATTCTTTATTTCGAGTGTAGTACACTTTTTCTAGGATGGATTTTAATAAATGGTTTTTTTCAACTGGGTCGTCAATTTCTCTGTATTCATCGATGACCTTCTTGATTTGAGGGATAATGTTTTCTTTATGTTGGAGCTGGGCTTCTTCCAGCTCTATTTCTTTTTTTAATTGCTCAATATTAGCTTCAGCTTCTTTTAGCTTTTGACTAATGGCCTGGTGCCTTTGCAAGAATATCTCCTCGGTGTAAATCTTCTTTTCTAGCATTTCAAATGCTGTTTCTCTCATCCCGTGAAGTTCTTCAGTCTCTTTTTCTATCTTCTTCACTTGTTTTTGTTTACGCTCAATCATAGACTCTTCTTGTTCAGCGGAAGCAGCTAACTCATTCTGTTCAAGCGAAGCTTGTTCCACCAATAATGCTAACGAATCAATCACTCTTTGTTCCAACAGAGGAAGCAGAACTCCTTTTTGAAATGGTTGGCAGGTTGGTGTGATACAACGCAATTGTGGGTTTGGTCGATCTTTACTATGGGACTGATACAATGCACGTCCACAACGGCTGCATTTGATGATTCCGGCCAGTGGATTAGATAATTGTAGCCCTTCCTTTGTAGGGGCCCTGTAGCGTCCCTGGATGGCCAGATTTGCTTGGTCGAATAATTCTTGCGTAACAATGGGTTCATGTGCATTCTCGTGTCGTACCCACAGTTCTGGGGGCAGATTCTTTTTGGTTCGCTTACCGTTTCTTTTGGTGTATTTATGCTTTCCCCAAATAATATGGCCGAGATACACTTCATTTTTAATTATGTAGCTTACTGTGGATTGCTCCCACATATCGCCTTCTGGCGGCTTAATGCCAAGCAAATCGAGTTGCTTTACAACTGCCTGTCGTCCGTGACCAGCTGCAGCAAGCTCGAATATTTTACGTACTATGGGCGCCTCTTCTGGGTGAGGATGCAACTTTAGATTCTCATCTCTCTCATAACCATAGGGAGGTTTACGACTGATTGATTTTCCATCCTTTGCTGAACGGCGCCGACCACCTTGCATACGTTTTGTTATTTGTCGCAGCTCCTCACGAGCAATAATGGATTTCACGCCGAACAATAATTCGGCACCTTCAGCATTACAATCAATTACTTCGGTAGGCGTAATGATAAGAGTGTCAGAGAACTTAAAGGAGCGAAAGATTGTTCCTGCATCGATCATATCACCGCGGCCAAGTCGGTCAAGGTCCATCACGACAACGGCTTCTACTGCACCTTCATCCACTTGGCGAAGCATTTCTTGTGCAACATCTCGTTCAGAAAGAAACTCCCCAGAAACAACTTCTTCGAGTATGGCAATGACATTGTGCTGCTCACGCTTAACGAGCTCCAGCAGTTCTTTACGGTGCTTTGAAAGCGTATCGTAGTGTCTCCCACTATCCAATGCTTTTTTCTCTTCTTCTATGTCTTTCCGGCTTTTACGGAGATAAATAAAAACATCTTTGCCGATAGGGCGTGACATGGAATCACCTCGCTATGATTGTATCATCCAATGAAAGAAAAAGACTGTCATTTTTTCTGTCATGAAAGATGTATGAATTTATTTAATAGGAATACATGTTCTTTTTTTTCATGAATAATGAAAGAGACGAAGGATGCACTTTTCAAATGATATCTTTTCCCTTTTCTCTCACCTTACGAGCCAGAATTCTTCGTTAAAGTATGCTGATTCTGTCCGTAATGAGCTTCTATATGGCAGTTAGGACAAATAGCTGCCAAGTGTTCTGGATTATCAGGACCACCATCAGAGAGCCGACGTATATAAAGATTGTTCTCCGTTTATAGTGGTTGCAAAAGGGGCCAGCAGGCCTGGTATAAACATTAAGAGCCTCCCTTAACCGTTCTTTCAATAACAAAAGATAAATCATTATCTTATTATAGGATTTTTTTATCTGTAATATATGTTTGAATTATTGTTACTAGGAGTAAGTAACTATGCTATGACAAGATTCGACACAAATTTTAAATCATCTGTTATATAATCTTATAGGTATTTAAGACTTTGCGTTGAAAAACAAATAAGGTAAGGTGGATGATATGGAAATATTTAACGAAAAATTCATTGAGGAAAAAGATGGAGTAGGTAAATGGTCTTTTCATACGTTGGAAGGTAACAATAAATATGAACATTCTTTTGTCGGTATTTTTAAAAACAAAGAATTTGATGGGAAATATTCAAGAAATAATATTAGGCTAATGAATGAATATAATAATGAAATAGATGAGTTCAATTTGAATCTAGAAGAATTGCGAAAAAAAGGACAACCTTTAAAATTCGAAGGAACTTCAGAATATACGAATGGTAGCTCTGTTCTTGTAAGTCCCTTAACAAATATTACTTCGTTTTTGGATATTGAATGTTATGGAAGGTTTTCAAAAGTTAAAGTAGAGGAAATCTCCTTTTTTCAGCCCTTCTATTTTGTGAAACTTGATATTTCAGTAAAAGAACCATTTAAAGATACCGTATTTCATAATGGCCCAAATGGAAAGAAAAAAGGCGGAGCAAAGTGGACGGGAGCATTTCCGGTAATAGCTACGCATGCATTTCATTTGAAGTTTGGAAATGGTCACATTTGTAATTATACAGATAATGATGTTATGCGGATTCCTTATATATCATATAATATGGGAAGTCATGAATGGAAAAATGAACGAGGTGAAAGGTTTCTATATCCGATGAAACGACCTATATATGGTAAACCAGGTATAAGTAATATTGATAGGGGAGAAATTGAGAAGGTTACATTTTTGAAACTAATAAGGAGCAACAATTTACAAAGATTTTGTAGAGAAGGCAAGTTGTAAATTAAGAGGAACAGATCAATCAGCGTATTAGCTTCTCGTTAAAATTCGTTAAATAAATTTTAAATATGTATTGAGTTCGAATTGTAAAAAATTCTCAGTTTTGATCGTTTATTTTCGAATAAAGACGATCAAAATTTCGTAATTAATAGGTGAAGACAATCAGAAAGTGGAGGTTATTATATGGAGACTTTTAATTTAATCGCAAGCGCTTGTTCTATAGCATCATTCCTTATGTCTATTTTTGTGGTTAGTAAAGTGATAAAAATAAATAGTAACTTATCGGTAAATAGTAATAATAAAGATAATAGAAAATATAAACAAAACACTCGTGGTCAAAATTCCCCTATCGTTAATGCTGAAGGAGATTCAAACTACCGTGTAAATGATAAATAATACAGGATATGAAGTGTGAGGATAGTGAAAATGTGGCAGAATACAAAGGGACCGAATTCTTCCATCTATAATGCTGACAGAGATATATATAATGGGTGCTCCTTTTTTGGATCAGGGGATGTACCGATTAATATTGATGCAGATGAGATTAAAAGTTTAATTGATATTTTTTATAATGCCAAAGATGATTTAAGAGTCATGATTGACCAAAGAGTCATAGAGGGAAGAATTCAGAGTAAGAGAACAAAAATTAACAGGAAAAATGAAATTAATGGGATGTCTGATGAATACTATAGGAAGGTATTGATACCTAAAATTCCTAGCTTCGAAGAAATAGAGCAATTTTTGGGGAATAGTGATAATGAAAAAGAAAACGAGGCTTATCTCTATATTGTAGATTCAATAAATGGCTCATTAATAGCATATAAAGAATTGTTTTCTGATTTTGACAAAGCTCTAGATTATCTTATGAAAAAATCGATAGAATTAATTCAACAAAAATACGGGAGAATTGAAATAAATAAAAAAGATTTGATAAAAAAATTTATCGCTTTTATGTACTTTTATTGTGATATTGGTGAAAACGATGAAAATTAGACCTAATAAGCATATGGATATATCAAAGTCTCTTTTAAGCAATACAGCAAAGTTAATATCTATATTAACTGAGCAAGAATACTTCCAATTTAACGAATTATATATTAAGTATAAAATCAGGAATAAAAATGCTAATTACAAAAATTTTATTCTATCAATCGACATGCTTTTTTGTTTTGGAAAAATTAGCTATAACAAAAATAACGATTTAATAGGGTTGTGTCAAAATGAAACTGAGCAAACTGTATAGTAATCTTGATGATTTATTTCAACCTATCAATTTTAAAGATTCAATTAATATTGTGCTGGCCGAAGTTAGGAACCCACAGAATCAAACAAAATCCACTCATGATTTAGGGAAGTCTTTGTTGGCCTCTTTGATTGATTACTGCTTACTTAAAGAAGCTAAAAAAGGACAATTTATAAGGGATAACTATAAAAAATTTGAACTTTTTATATTTTTTCTTGAAATTCAACTACCAGATGGTCGATTTTGTACAATAAGAAGAGCTGTAAAATCCAGAGAAAAAGTCATGATAAAAGTTCATGAGGTAGGTAAGAGAAATTATAAAGAATTACCGAAGAGTGAATGGGATTTCCAGGGGGGCTTGAAAAATCCATACAGTACTTGAACGACCTTTTGCAATTTGAAGTTTTAAGAAATCGAAATTATAGAAAAACACTTTCTTATTTTTTAAGGGATAATCAGAGTTATGTAGATGTCTTCCAGCTTTCAAAACATATAGGAAAACATATAAATTGGAAGCCTTTAGTGATAGAACTATTGGGATTTGATACTCAATCCGTTATAAAAAAGTATGAAATAGACGCCGAAATACAAAGGTTACAGGAAGTTAGGAATGAATTAGCCAAACTAAATGATGCACAAGCGGGGGAAGCTGAGAGATATAGGGTTTTTCTAGATATTAAACTAGAAGAACTTCAGGAAAAGGAAGAAGAGTATAGTCGTTTCGATTTTAGTACCAGTGATATTGAAAAGCCTAAAGAACTGGTACAGGAGGTGGATGCTGAAATTACAAAATATATAAATGAAAATTATTATTTGAAAAAACAAATAGAAAATGCAACAAAGTCTATTTTTGATTATAGAATAGACTTAAAAGAACTGGAGTCATTTTACAAAGAAATTGGGTTATATTTTGAAAAACAATTAGTCAAAGAATACGAAGACTTAGTAGCGTTTCATTATGAACTAACAGAAGAAAGAAATGAAATATTATCCGAAATTATTGAGGAAGCAAGTTCCAAATATAATCAAAATGTGCTAGAAATCAGTCGTTTTAATCTAAGAAGAGCAGAACTATTGCAATATTTAAATGCTACAGATGCAATGGAGAAATATAAAGTGCTGCAAGAAGAAATTATTGGTTTGAAAGCTGACATATTAAACTTACAAGATAAAATCAAAAGTTTACATGAGACACATGATAAAGACTTGCAAATTCAGGACTTATTCACAAAACGATCTCAAGAAGTTTACAATATAAGACAAGAGATTTACGGTAAAAAGAATACGTTGTTAACTACTATCAAGCATCATTTCTCATCTATAATAAATAAGTCAGTTGGAGATATTGGTATTATTACTTTGGATATCAATAAGAATGATAATGTAGATATTAAACCTGAAATAGTAGACCAAGATACGAAATCCAAAGGGAATAAAGGCGATGGCACAACGTATAAAAAACTTATGTGTGCAGCATTCGATCTTGCTTTATTAGCTACATACAGCCCGATGAAATATTTTAAATTTGTTTACCATGATGGTATTTTTGATGGACTCGATAATCGTCAAAAAAATAATTTTTATCGTGTGATTCAAAAGTATGTCAGTAAATATAACATCCAGTACATTTTCACTGCAATTCAGGATGAATTACCTCCAGAGATAAATTCCGAAAATACAATAGAGAAGTTAAAAGAAGAAGGAACCATCATAAGAGTATTGCATGATGATGGAAATGAAGGTCGATTGTTTAATATGCCACCTTTTTAATATTGCAACTAAGACTACTTAAAGTAAGTGATTTAAATTAACAATTGATCGTACGATTACTAAAGGAAATCCGTCAACAATCTAAAAAGTAAACGAAAAGCGGGTGAAATGCTCGCTTTCTCTATATAAACTTTTTGCACTATTCTATTCCAATCAGAATCAGTAGATTAGGGTACAAAACCCCACAAGCATTTGTTTCTCCTCCATTTCTAACACTTTATTTTTTATTATCCCCGTTGCATATCCATTATTCTCAAGCCAGCTTTATCATGCCAACGCGCCCTTCGCCTCGACCATAAATTGCAAATACAAATTAATCTATCCACTCAATACTTCCATACTGCCCGCGCCATCGGCTTATAACCGATATCGCCTTCTGGTCAAAATCAAGTTCTAACCGATATTGCGCAAACTCTTCAGTCACAAGAAAAATATCAGCAATTTCCTCGATGGCAAGGCCTTCAGCAGGCATCTCATCGTACATGATTTTCATAAATTGACGTGGCATCAATAGATACGCAGACATTCTTTTGGCCTGCTGCTCTGTTTTATCCAGCAAAATCTTATCTGCCAGCAGCTCTGAAACGTGATGAGCGTATATATGGCAGAACTCCTCGGCCAGTAAGATTTTTTTATCGATTGGGTTAAGGCCTGGGCGAATGAAAATAATTCCCCTGCGGCCCTTTGTGGAAGGTATCGAAAAAGCATTCAAAGGTTTGTCCACCATTTCTGGGCAAAATATTTCGTCTAAAGGCATGATTTTAACTCCATACCGGTAACAAATTTCTTCGATGTCAATTTCGTCAGGATGTTTAAAGTTAAAATGGAGGAGCACTTTGTTTGCACGTTCTTCCCAATAACTGATCGGTTTCTTAGGTAACAATTGTGATAAGTTCATAATCCTTCCATCCCTTTTAGCTAAAAAAATACCCCGTTTTCAGAAGGAAAAGGAGTCTGTAGAGTCGTGTTTTTTTTACGTTTTGTTAGTTATGTATGTTAATCGTCTATTATGTCATCCCGTTCTTCAAGTTGGCCCATGGCTTTCCTAACGCCTTCCCACATTGCAATAAGGGCCTTTACCTTCTTTTCAGGATCACTTGCTAGGTCATGGAATAATACCGGGTTCTTTTTTATTTCCTCAAACACCCGATATTCTTCTTCTGTGAGTTCAATTTCTTTATCTGCTACACGAACATGTTTCGTGCCAATTACGTTTGTTTCAGGATGATCTGTGCGGCCTAGGAGATAGTCTACAGATACATCGAATAAATCAGCTAGCTTTTTAAGGGTTTCATAATCTGGTTGTCTAAAGTCTCGTTCGTAGTTCGAAATATTTTGATTGGGGATATTTAACTTTTTTGCTAAAGCTATTTGTGTTAAATCATTTTTTTCCCTTAAAAGTCTTAATCGTTCTCCTAACGTCACGGTTTAACCACCCCTCTTCATCGAATTTTACACAATTCTACAAAACGAATAAAATAAATATACAAAAAGTATAAATAAGTATTGACATATACGAAATGAAGAATTATTATGTGTTCATAAGGTTCTTCGATTCGTATAAATGGGGGGTGAGGAAAATTAAAGTCCATGAGAGAATTCGCCAGGTTAGAAAACATAAGGGAATTACTCAAGTGCATGTGGCAGAAAGCCTTGCAATGCCGGTTCAAACTTATAATAGCTATGAGTTAGGTAGGCGAAGAATTACTGTTGAACTTCTCAAAAATATTTCTTTGGTTTTAAACGAACCTATCGAAATTTTTTTTGAAGAAAATATATACGAATCGAAGAAGTTTGGCGCCTAATTCAGCCTAAATTTTTTTCCATCTCCACTGAAATAACCAACCTAAATTGGAAGGGGGTGAATCACTTGAAAACGACTGAACAGCGTATCGCAGAACTGGAAGCGCGAGTTGCTGAGTTAGAGAAAGCCGCCGAACAAACGACGGCTGATAATAACAATCCACTGTGTGTTTGCTGTAAAGACAAACCTGGAGACTATGAACTGCATGCTACTGATTGGATTTGTGATGACTGTGCCCAATACATGAACGATGCCGGAAATGAGTTAGACACCTAAACCCGGCCCCACAAATAAATGAGCTGTGCAGCTTCGCTTTCCAAAGCAAAGAGCAAATCTTGGTTTACTTCCTGATTTGGATACAAACGATTACGCTGGACATTCAAAACAGCGTGGCAGCTATTTTCTGGTGGATTGGTTGAGTTATTTGAATGGCTCATTAAGGTCAGAGTCGACTTGATGTTATGTGTATCGATTCTTTCATTTTTTCCTTTGAAATATAGCTTGATAAGGTGTGGTTTTCCATCAATTATCAATCCAATTTCAGGGGTAGAGCGAACTAATAAGTTTTCAAACGTCCAATGAGATTTGCCAATATCAAACCATTCAATTTCCTTGCCTTTAACAAACTTTTTATATTGCTTGATCGCTTCTTGATAACCTTTCTTTTTCTTTTGATCAACGATGTTAAGCAAATTGTCTAAGGTCGCAATATCGAGATTATTTTCGTGAATCTTTTTAATCTCGTTTCGCAATTGTCTCCAGTGATCAAAAGCTGGATGGTAATCAGGTTGATACTTTATTTTTCTTACAAAGTTTGTTTTAGCAGCTCCACTCCCTTTTAAAGTGAAGTCTAAGAACTGGGTAAGACCAACTGGAATTTCAGCCATTACATCACTCTCTTTCAATTTGTACTTAGAAGAACACCAGCTCGCCAAAGTCCGGTTCTTCCGTACTAAGTCATTCGACATGGTGGTGAAAAATCCTACAAATTTACTTTCTGCGCATCTTGGTCACCAATATCATCCTCTATTGGAAAGGAGGCAAAAAGTATGGAGGTTGTCCAAACTCTCCGAGCTCATACACATAGAGCAAGGGGGAATGAGACCATGGAAAACCGTCCTTGCTTTGAAACGAAGATAGGAAACACAAGTATCAAGATTCGTTCAGCTCTTCCGTTTATGTCAGAGGAAGAACAAGCCAGGTGGTACCGGGATAACGACTCTCTGCCGGAAGTGCAAATGTTTAAGCAAGCTTGGGCCAGGGCTACCTGGTACAACCACAATAAAAAAATAGAAAAAATGAGTAAGGAGGTACAAAGTGAAACGCCAGCTTGACCCAATAGCAGAATCATCGATCCTGCTTAAAGAAAAATGTAGCGAAGTGATAAACCTTCCTGCATCGCCTCAGAAGCTCCAAGAACTTGACAAACTAGAACGATATGCATCCAGCTTCGTAGAGCACATACAACGTGAGAAGGGAGGTGAACCGAATGGATGCTATTAAATCTACTGTCGCTGAAATGCGAAAAAAGCAGTTCTACTGGCAAAATTATTCGGACATGCAAAACCTCACTATTTCTGAAATGATGGCCCTTGAACGCTGGTTGTGTGTTGCGGAAATGGCTCCTAATTTAGTTGCTTTAAGTAAATGATAACATGGCTATTTTTCAAAAAGGGTGACAAAGGAGGCAGTAGCAATGTCCATCGGTGACAGAATTAGACAAGTTCGCCGTAGCAAAAAAATCAGTCAGCATGAACTTGGCCAGATATTAGGATACGAAAGGTCGGCCGTCACAAAATTTGAAAATGGCAGTAGGCAGATGACTGAGGAAAGTGAACAAAAGCTTTCATCCTGGAATTGGAGGATGGCTTTACGAGTAGCTCAAGAAAGAACAAATGCTTTTGTGGTTGATGTTTTGGATGTATTGAATATCGATCCAGATATCGGTATGGCAAAGGATATCACCTTGAAGGAACTTGAGGAGGCTTTTAAAGCACTAAGCCAATACCGAACATCCCCTATTTACAAACAGCAAGAGGTTGATCCGATAAAAGTAGCTTTTGAACTGAGGGATGCGGGACTTTTCGCAATGGTAATGGCCGGTCTTATTCAGGAAGGTTTGAACATTAGCGCTTCTGAACTGAATACAGCCTACATAGAGCGCTTAAAGTCAGGAACGTTTTAGGAAGGTTGATTTTGAAACAGAGGAGGAATCGGGATGCATGTCATTACAAAAGACTGGCTGGCGATACCGAAAAAGATTCGGCTGTTGATGCTCAAAGCAGTATCTGAACATCAAGCAGAAATAAAGAAAAACCGCCTGCAGCGAACAGACGGCCTAAAAATAATCGGTAATTAAATTTTAACACATTACTAGCTAAATGTCGAAACCTGCGCCCATTGCGGCGCCTGGTCGTCGGGAGATTGGCTACCCGACCTGAAGACCGCATAAGCGGACCTGAGAATACGGTGACAGCCTACAAATTTTTTAGAAAGGAGGACCATATGGAGACTTTCAAAAGATGCACACGCTGCAAAGTAGAGAAACCTCTCTCTGCCTTCAGAAAACGTCCAGGAAGTTTTTTCAAGTCAGAATTAACAGAAAGACGTTCCCATTGCAAGGCATGCGAAAGAGAATACTACAAAAAATACAGGAAGACATCACCAACTTATAGATGGCAAAAATTACAACATAATCTAAAACGATATCCTGACAGTGATGTCACAGCGAAACAACTGAGAGAACAGCTTGGAGCTCCTGAAATCTGTTACCTTTGCGGGTTGCCATTGACATGGAACGATGCGGAATTGGATCACGTTCAGCCGTTAACGAAAGGTGGTAGAACAACAATTTCAAATCTTAAATGGGCTCATAAGAAGTGTAATCGTATGAAACATGATTACCCACTTAATGAATTCTACGAAACACTTAAAGTTATTTATCAACACATGGCTGCTTCTAATTTTTAACACAGAGAAAGAAGGTGAATAACATGAGTGTCAATTTAGGGACAAGCTATCCGCCAGGCATGGAGTCACTTCCATTTGATCATGAGACAAAGCGATGCGCTGGCTGCCATAAACCTATATTCTCTCACCAGGAAACGATTCAAATGCAAGACGAACTGGTGCATCGGAAAAGTCGATGCATGAGATTGATGGCAGACAAGCTGACGGTGTATGGCAAACGTATTGCAGATGTTGCTGACCAGGTAGCTGAAATCCTTTCAAAACGTATGGCGGCGAATCTATCGATCAGTGAGGCAGTGTTTACTCGAGTACTCATCGACCTAGTGGGTATTGACGACGCGGAGGAAATTGGTGATCGGGTGCGCCGGCACACGGTAATCCTGGATACATTCGATCAGTATTATGACGAGCTGGATCGGAAGATTCCCGATACATCGTACGATCCATGGTACGGAACGGGGATGCGGCAGAGTGATTTTGTATAAAAAAAATGACCTGAAGCAACAGGTCATTGACAAGAGATATTTGAGAACGACTACTAGGATTTTACCACGGTTGAACTTTGAAAATCAAATAGGGAGTGAATCGAATGCAAGCAAATGTACTGGCTCGAACGCTAAATATGGGCCGTGACGCCTGGCTTGAAATCCGGAAGGGGGGTATCGGCGGATCTGATGCTGCAGCAATTGCCGGCCTGAGTAAATACGAATCACCGGTTGTTGTTTATCTTGAGAAAATGGGTCAGTTGGATCAGGACGAGCCCGGGGAAGCAGCCTACTGGGGAAACGTTTTAGAGGACATTGTAGCGAAGGAATTCTCCTCTCGAACCGGCTTCAAGGTAAAGCGGTGTAATGCCGTTCTACAGCATCCTGATTACCCGTTCATGCTTGCCAATGTGGACAGACTTATCGTCGGCCAGAATGTGGGCCTAGAATGCAAAACAGCTTCTGCTTACCTTAAAGACTTGTGGGAAGGCGATGAGGTTCCCATGCAATATCTCATTCAGTGCCAACACTATATGGCCGTCACAGGGTTCCAATCTTGGTGGATTGCTGCTTTGGTCGGCGGGAATACATTCGTTTACAAAAAGATAGAACGTGACGAGGAACTTATTTCTCAGCTTATCGATATTGAGAAGAACTTCTGGGAAAATCACGTGCTTGCGCAGGTATCCCCGATGCTGGATGGTTCGGAGGCATCCGGTAATCTGCTTAAGAAAATGCACCCTGCAGCTGAGGAAGGAACAGAAACGGAACTTCCTCTTGAAGCTGATGATTTACTCGAGGAGCTGGAGACAGCGAAACAAGAAGAAAAGGGCGCCAGTGAACGTGTGAAGACATTGGAAAATAGACTCAAGGCCATGCTCGGTAACCATGAGGCAGGACTGGCTCGCAATTATGTAGTGACATGGAAGAACATCGAAAGTCGGCGTATTGATTCCAAAGCATTAAAAGCTGAGCACCCGGACATCTATGAAAGATTCGCAAAATCATCTATCTCACGTCGCTTTGGCGTGAAGGCAGTGAAATAGGAGGACAAGCCTTATGGCTACAAACAAAGATGCAAAACATGCGTTGGTGCAACGAGGCCAAAACGCACCAACTAAGCCGGCTACACCGGAGCAGACAATAGCGGCTTACTTAAAGAAGATGGCACCGGAGATTGAAAAGGCACTACCAAGTCACCTGAATGCCGAACGGCTTGGGCGTATCGCCTTAACAACGATCCGAACTACACCAAAACTACTTGAGTGTAACGTGCCTTCCCTTCTGGGAGCCGTTATGCAGGCTGCACAGTTGGGACTTGAACCTGGCCTTATCGGTCATTGCTACATCATCCCTTATGGAAGAGAAGCGCAGTTCATCATCGGATATAAAGGCATGATTGACCTGGCACGCCGATCCGGTCAGATTCAAAACATCTATGCTCATGCGGTATATGAAGCAGATGATTTCGATTATGAGCTTGGTCTTAATCCGAAGCTGGTACATAAGCCGGCTCCTGGACGGCGTGGTGAAATGAAATACGTATACGCTGTGGCTCATTTTAAAGACGGTGGTTATCAATTTGAAGTGATGGATACAGAAGAGATAGAAAGACGCCGACAGCGCTCAAAGGCAGCCAATAACGGTCCTTGGAAAACTGATTATGAGGAGATGGCTAAAAAAACGGTCATCCGGCATATGTGGAAGTACTTACCGATCAGTATAGAGATTCAGCAGCAGGCAGCTCAGGATGAAACAGTTAGGAAAGATGTGACGAGTGAGCCTCAGAGTGTTTATAGCGATGCGATTGATTTGGAACCGGCAGCTGCCGAAGATATTCGGGAGTCAGAAGGTGGACAGGCTCCTGAAAAGGCGCCGGAAGAAAAGCCAAAGGATGAGCTCGACCAAGCGATGGAAATGAAATTCGAGTAATAATTGGGCGTCTCTGGCGCCTTGGAGGGGAGTTAACGATGTTAGATTGTACAAAAGTAAAAACATATACGCCTATCATTGCTGAAATGACAGGTCCAACTTGTATAAACGCTAACGATGCTATGGCTGAAATAATTGGTCATATGAATGATTCTTTTAGTCATCTAAACCAATCATTGCGCGGGTTAGATAAAGAGCAGTTTGAGTTGGTGCAAAAATTCATTGTTGATAGTCTGCAGATTAATGACTGGATGAACGATGAGTACGTGATGTTCGATATATACAGGTTGCGTGTAGAAACAATGCAGCAATGGCAGTTGGATCAAATGCCTGATTTTGAAGGGTATTGAATAAACCGGGGTGGGGCGCCTGTGCGCTCCTCTCTATCAATCTATTAGGGGGAGTAGGCTATGAAACAAGGGAAGAGACCAACGCGAAAACAGAAAGAAGCTATGCTGTTTGCACGTCTGAATTCTGATAACTGGTTGGTCGCTAAAAGTCTGCCGGACAAGCTTCACATCGTTCATCGCGAGTCTAATCGGGAACGCATTATACCGGCGTAGGGGATTTGTAACATGGACGGATGGATTAAACTACACCGCAAAATTCTACAGAGTGCCATGTATAAACAACTGAATAGTAAGCAACGAGATGTAATGATGACCATACTTTTATTGGCCAATCATCGTTCTAACACTTGGGAATTTAAAGGTGAAATTTACGAAGTAAAGCCTGGTCAATTTGTTACATCACTCGAAAATTTAAGAGAAAATTGCGCCTCTGACGTTTCAATACAGAACGTCCGAACCACTTTGTTGAAATTAGAAAAGCACGGATTTTTAACAAATGAATCAACAATGCGAAATAGGCTGATAACCGTTGTAAACTGGGCGCTTTATCAAGGTGATGATGAACCAACTAACAAAGAGTCTAACCGAGAACTAACAAAGTCTCAACAAAGTCTCAACAAAGTCCTAACAAAGAACTAACAACTAACAAGAATGAAAAGAATTTAAAAGATCTTAATACTCCTACTCCTCCTACGCAAGCACAGGAAGAAAAAAATCCAATCGCTGTTTATGAACAGGAGATAGGGAGATTTACAGACACCATTCGAGACAAAATGATTGATTGGTTAGACGGCGGTTATTTCTATGAACCAGATGCCATTATGATAGCGGCTATTCAGGAAGCAGCCATTTACGAGAAACGATCATGGGCCTACCTGGAACGAATTCTACAGGAGTGCCTGAACAAAAACATCCGAACCTTAGAGCAATTCAAGCAGAAAAAGGCTGAGGCAGCTGCGGAAAAAGAAAAAAAGCTAGTTCATTTGCCGAAAGGAGAGCGAAATGAAAAGCGTGAGGGACCTTCTCTACAATCCAAGTATGAATATCCCTACTGAGGCGCTAGAAACATTCAGACGCCAGTGTGAAGAAGAGGACCGGCTGATGGTAGAACAAATCAAGCGGGCGAACGTAGAAGCAAAACAAGCTAAACTACAGAGCCTTTTCTCTGAAAACAGCCTGATACCGAAAAATTTGCTGACGGCTACTTTTGAAAACTATCACCCGGTAAACAGTAGTCAGGAAGCAGCAAAAGAAAAGTGTGAGGCATATGCGGATGCCTTTGACCGAGAGAATTCGAGAAATCTGCTAATGACCGGGCCCTTCGGCGTCGGGAAATCGCATCTTGCCGTTTCGATTCAAAAAAGGCTCATTGCAAAAGGATATTCCTGCATTTACATCTCCACGCCGAAGCTTCTCACGAAAATCAGGTCCACCTACAACCGGGATAGCGAGCATAGTGAACTGGAACTGCTGGAAATGATAGAGCAAGTTGATTGCCTGGTATTGGATGATATCGGGGCTGAGAACGGCACAGACTGGACAGAATCAAAAGTGTTCGAGTTGGTAGAAGGAAGGCTAGGAAAAGACACGGTTTACACCACCAACCTCGGTGGTGTGCAGCTTGAGAAACAAATTGGAGAACGGAATATGTCGCGTTTGTCACAGGATACACAATGGATTCAGGTGCTTGGAGACGACTATCGCCGTCGAGGATTTGGGAGGACGGGACCTTGAGCGAAGTAGAATACAGCATACCGGCTGATGTACAGCTGGAGGAAGAGCTACTGGCCAGCATGATTTTCGAACCCGAAACGATTGGGGAAGTGGCCGGGGTCTTGCAACCAGAACAGTTCTATTCGGTACCGAACCGGAAACTCTATCAGGAAGTTATCGAGCGATGGGAACAGAATGCGGAATCGATAAACCTGGTGAAGTTGGTACCCATCTTCGAACAGTTAGACATCAGCGCCAGCCACATCACAGACGTTGCGGGCTCAATTGCATCGTTTTGGGAGATCAAACAGCGGGCTGAACGGATTCAGCAGTTGGCAACGCTAAGAAACGCTATGAGGGCCGGTAACCAACTTATTGCCAATGCGCGTAACTGGCAGGCGATGGACCAATCCGACATTCAAAAGGTTGTGGTAGATGCGCAAGCTTCGTTAGAAAAAATCGGTGACAGCAATGTTCGGAACACGATGCATAAGGTTCGAGACGTTGTGATGGATTACGTAGAGAGAATCGGTGATAGGTTAGACAATCCGGATCCGGTGAATGTGATGGCAGGCATCCCAACCGGCCTGGCGGATCTGGACAAGCTGCTGGGTGGTTGCTCACCGACTGAGCTGATTATCTTAGCGGCCCGGCCATCGATGGGCAAGACAGCCCTTATGAATCAGTTCGTGCTGAATATGGCCGGGAGAAGGCCGGGGGCCATCCCGATCTTCTCGCTTGAAATGTCAGCTGAAAAACTGGTGGCTCGGATGATTAACAATCTCGGCAACCTTTCCAATCTCGAAGGCCGAGAGATAACCGAACAGGATTACCTCAAGCTCACCATGGCTGCTGCAGACCTGGCAGAACGGAATATTCTCATCGATGACGAGCCTGGACAGACGGTGGCCAAGATTAAAGCGAAAGCGCGAAGAGTTCAGCAAGAGCATGGCCTGGCTGCCATCTTCATCGACTACCTGCAGTTTATCGAATCGCCGGTACGAGGGATGACCCGGGCAGAGGCTGTGAGCACGAATACAAAGGCACTGAAAAACATGGCAAAGGAATTCGGTGTACCTGTTGTTGCGTTAGCTCAGGTAGGCCGACAGGTTGAACAGAGGCAGGATAAGCGCCCGATGATGTCGGACTTGCGAGAATCAGGGGAAATCGAACAGACGGCAGACAAGATAATGTTCCTCTACCGGGATGATTACTACGACAAAAGTTCGGAGAAGAAAAATATTGTGGAATTGGATCTTGCGAAGAACCGGGATGGACAGACTGGAAAAGTGGAATTAGCTTTCCTGAAAGAGTACGGAAAATTTCTGGATCTGGAGGTGCACCATGCTGAACAAATGGCATGTTTATAACGCGCTGATTGAACATTATCAGGCTACTGGCGAAGTGATGGGGCTGGATGCTTTCCAGCAACGGTTTTTGGGTCTTGTCTCGACCGAAGATGCTGTTGAGGGATTGTACAAGTTTGAAACGTTTCTCGATGCCAGCCGAGGGAAGGTGATGAAATGAAATTTAGCGTGTTAATTCCAGAGAAACCTAGTGGTTCATCTATTATGGCATGTTTTGGAAGCTTAGGAAGCCAAATGGTGAAAGCGGGAATGCTGCAGAAGCCAGTGAAACGGCTGCGAGTGAATCCGGAAACCAAATCCATTGAGATTGAAGTGGAGGACAAGATGAATGAGTGAGAAAAGAAAACGACGGGGTCCAGCGCCTGTTATCATTCCAAAAAAGGTTGCAGATTGGGTTAAAAATACCACTACGGTCGGAAAAGTAAATAGTTGGAAGGTCGGCGGAGCTCACTCTTATAACGAAAGGAAGTAGACAGATGATTACCTTCACAGTATATGGCGAGCCAATCGCCCAGGGGAGACCTCGAGCCACCACCATCAACGGCCATGTCCGTATGTATGACCCGGCTAAGTCCCGGGAGTACAAAGACTACATAAAACTAGCAGCAGCTGATCACGCCCCTACAGTGCTTCTGGAAGGCCCATTATCTCTTGTGGTCAAAGTGTATCGGCCAATCCCTAAAAGCTTTAGCAAGAAGAAAACAGCAGCTGCAGAAACCGGGCAGATACGGCCGACAACGAAACCGGATGCTGACAATTATCTAAAAGGCATCAAGGATGCACTAAAAAACATCATGTGGAAAGATGACAGCCAAATCGTCAGCGTAACGGTCACAAAGTTTTACAGCCAGCGGCCAAGGATTGAAGTAAGCATTGAGACTTTGGAACAGCAAATACAGCAATTATCCATTTGCTAAATGAGAGGGGAAATAGTCATGCCATACATGGAATTCAAGGGTGAAGTTAAGAAAGTGAATTTAAAGCCAAACGGTGAAAAAGAAATTTTACTTGTTGTTTCTGAAAATGAAATGCGAGGCAAGTTGGATTCCGTTTCGGAGATGATCGGCTGCCGGGTGGACATATCACTGGAATCGTTGGTCGTTAACTATACCGTAGAGATCAACGCTCATACAGACGAACCTATGAAAACGTACAAGGTGGATGATAAAGGAGTGGTGCATGAGGTGAGGCCAGAAGGGGAGCAGCTAGAGGCTGATCTCGGCCTTCCAGAAGCGAAGATTCCGACGAAGGAAGTGAAAGAGCAGGCTGAACGTGAAATCATTGACGAGTTTATCCTTAGCGGCCTGGCACCTAGTTATGATGATTTACCGTACGATTTCGCCAATATCGTCAAGCGTCGTTTAGAAGGTGAATCGTACATGAAGCTTGCTTCTGAACTGGAGATATCATCTGGTAAAATTGTCGAGCTGGTGGACGAATACCGTAAGCGTCTGGCCCCTCTTGCGGCTAAGTGGAATGAATGGAGACAAGATAAAGAGCAGCCACAGCAGGAGGCTAAAGAGGAATCAAAATCTGAACCAGCGGAGAATCCTCAAGACAATGATTCAGAGGGAAAGGATGAAGGCGAAGAACAGCAACAGGATGGAGCTGCGTAAGAGCGTTAAATAATCGGTTCCTGCCGGCGTCCTCATGGGCGCTGGTGGATTGTAGAAGGAGAATGAAACAAATGACAAGAGCACAACTTAAAGAATTACGCCGTGCAAAGATAATACATTTGAGCCAGTTGTCTGCATTAGAAAACAGGAGGGACGAAGTAATGGATTTCAATAAGTATCAAGAATTAGCCGAAAGAACAGCAAATAAAAGTGAAAAAGATAGCGATAACTTCCGTTTTGCAAACTTTGGGATGGGAATATCCGGTGAAGCTGGAGAGGTAACTGACCTGCTCAAAAAAGTGGTCTTTCATGGGCATAATTTGGATAGGGAGAAGTTGGCTAAAGAATTAGGGGATGTTCTCTGGTACCTGGCAACCATAGCAACTACGGCTAACCTTTCTCTTGAAATGATAGCAGAGAAAAACATTGAGAAATTAAAACAACGATACCCTGAAGGATTCAGCGAGACGCGCAGCATTAACAGACAGGCTGAAGGAAACTAATATTTAAGCAGAAAATAAATAAACCCTTCTGCAATACAGAAGGGGTGCAAAAAGGGGGGTGTTTGCAAGGTGTTACTATACTATTCCCCCTGGGATAGAAAACTAAACAAAAAATTTCTTCTCAATTAAGAAGGGTAAGGGGGATGGAGAATAACTAGGTAAAGAGATTATTCTAAGTATTACCTAAAACTCGAACATACAAACTGAAAACTGACCTATGGAAATAAAAAAAGCCACAGCATACAGCTGTGGACACAAAAAAGGGTAGAGAACTATGAAACCTAGAAAATAGGAGTTGAAAAGCTACTGTCTACTGTAGCTACAACGCATGAGTATAGCAATAAACCAAAAGTTATAAGCCATTATCAGAAAACGTTCACCTAATCTCCATGATATGCAAATCAGGCAATACAAAATATCAAGATTTATGTATTGATTTCTACAAATAAAGCAAAAGCCCATAGCTGAAACAAGCTATGGACTCTAGTGTCAGGAAAACTTTCGATTAGGAGATGAAAACGAATACTATCGGCATCGTTAACAACAAAAATATTATAACACTTCTGAAAAATAAGAAGCCTTATTCTGAAAATGGTCACTAAATTTTCAATATTAAAGTCAAAACGGCTTAGAAAAAAGTCCATAGTATATAGCTATGGACCCTAAAAAGAATGGAGTTGATTTTGTACAGAGTGAAACATTAACTTACCAGAGTTAACAAAAAGGATTATACCAACTGTTGTCAATGATCGCATGGAGTCACTACGAATGTTCAAGTAATGTTCAAATTAAAGTTCACGCATTGTTCACAAACACATATGGAGTTACGAAAAACTAAAAAGCCCACAGCATGTAGCCATGGACTTTAGTGAGACGAGAGCACAACAGTTGAGGTGTGTGTTGTTACAGTTGCTCGGGTCAGTAAAAGTGATTATAGCATCTATAAAAAAGTAATAAACGTTTTTGAGAAAATATTCACGGAATGTTCAATAGTAAATAAATGTACCCTTTTGCAGTACAGAAGGGAATTAAGGGGAGCAGGTTCAAGGATGTTACCTAGTATTCCTCCATTAATAGATAACTAAAAAAAAATCCCTTCACCAGGAAGGGGGAACGAAATTGACTTGGGTTAATTAAATATACGCCTGTTTTACAGATATATGCAAAAAAAATACCTCTCCTGGGTAGCAGCCAAGAGAGGAAAAACATCGTTTGCGTACATACATTGTACCATGAGCGGGGGGATACAGGGAATGGATACAGTTAAAAAAGAGGTTGTTATCGATGAAAATGGTCGTATTGAGGCAGAAATTGAACCGGGTAAAGTAATGATCTTAATTATAGATGGAACGCAAGGAAAAGTTACAGCTGTAGAAGCAGTACGCCATGGGATGACTTCTGTAGAAACGGTAAAGGGGCGGGCTACACAGGTACATTATGATTCCAAAGAGCTTCTATAAAAACAACAAAAGCCCATAGCTAACCAACTAAGGACTCTGTTTTTGAACTGGTGAGCAGGCATAAAGTAAAAGAGACAAAGGCTACTAAGAACTCGTGGCCTCTGTTGAACGAGAAGGTTGAAACAACTTCAGTCGCATCAACGAAATGATTATAGCACGAGTTTAGAATGCGGTCACCTGGGATTAAAAAAGCCCGTAGCTGTTTAACTACAGGCAAAGAGAAAGATAAGGTTGGATTTTGAACGCGTAATGGAATGAATCCCAATTACAGTATTATTGTATCACTATGGAATAAATAATAAAGGCTTTGCCCTACCAATAGTGTTAGGGATCGTGACAAAGGGAAAGAAAAAAGCCCATAGCATATAGCCATGGACCCTTTAATGTAAGTGGAGTTGATATCAAGAGTTGATAAACGTGCTAACACGTTTCGCAAAATCGATTATAGCACGATAAAAAAGTAATACGTTGAATTTAGACAACGTACACGTGATGTTCAAAAAGACAATTAAAAAGTCCATAGCACCGCTATGGACTCTATATTCAACAAGACAGTTTAGAATGTACATTGCAAGAATTGAGAGTTGCATGCGGAAGCTCTAGAAACTTAGCTTGCAACAAATACATTATAACACGATTTTAGTCAATAAAACGGTGTTTCCAGCAACTAACCAAATAAGGAAGTATAGGGGGTGATAACATAAGTAAGAGTTCCGGTCGATTATGAAGGCGAATCTATGGAAAAACTTATTAATATAACCGAAATTAAAACAAAGCAAGCTTAGTTTTTTGTGAGGGGGTGATTTTCTTATGCAACAGCATCTAATAGATCGCGCAGAACTTGAAGAATGGCTGGAGACTATCGGCCATAAAGTAGGACAAGCCACAGAGATCTTAAATAAGGACAAATAAATCGGTAATCAAATAACCTGTCCAACATTGGGAACCCACGAGGACACTGACAAGATTAGCAGGATAATACCCTGCAGTCTGTTGGTGTCCTCTTTTATTTTGCCATGGAGGGAAGCGGAATGAAACTTAAAGATGATATATCAGGTGAGAAAAAGAAACGCAAAATTAATTCAGCTTCTAAAACAAAATGCAAAAATAAAAAACCTAAAAAAGGTCAAACCAAGAAAGAAGATCTATCATTTCGTGATTTTGAACAAATGATGCGCAAAGGACGAACGTACAGCCGGAGCAAAGGCGGAGCTATCCGCCAGAAACGATATTAGGGGAGGGACGAACAATGAATCAATCTAATGAAACTTTTCTGGAACGTGTTTGCTCAAAATGCCCAGGTACACAGTGGGGAAAGTCTAGTATGTGCCGCATACATGATATGCATATAGGAAAAATAACTGCCTGTCAGCAGTGGGACGAGTACCAGGTAGCTCAGCTGAGGGATCATGATGGACAAGTTGCCTTCCTTGATTTAGAGCCCGCACTGGAAGCTGTGCAGCGTGTGGAGCAGGATTTGCGAGATTATCGTTGGATGGCAGAAAAGGTTCAAACGCTGCAGAGTAATGAGGAGCAAGAAAAACAGTATTCAGGCGCCGGAACGGCACAATATGGTGTAGAAGCATCCCTTCCTAAGGCGCAGGGTGTCAACTCAGATGTAACCTATCGAGAGGCGCAGAAGCTTCTCAGAAACTGGGAACGTATGAAGCGATATGAACGAAAGGTGAAGAAGCTAGAAGAGGCTGTTCGCTCTCTCAAGGATGAAAGGGAGCGTACACTCGCAGAAGGGATTTTGGACGGTGAGAAACTGTATCAAATTGCTCAGCAGCTGAATGTCAGCAGAACAACGGTGGATACAATTCGTCGCTCCATGGTTCGTAATTTAGCTTGGGCATTATATGAAGACGAGATGAGGGAAGGCCTGCCGGCATAACGGTGGGTCTTTCCTCATATATTTTTATATAAATGTATTTTGGGATTGGATATTATATAGAAAAATGAACTGTAAAAATGATAGAATATATCAGATTGTTAAGGGCAAACTTATCGAAAGGTAAGGACGCAAAACTATAGGAGCTTATGTCTTTGGACATGCTAGCCAGTTGCAAGGGGGTAAATCATGAGAGAGAAAGATGAAAAATTAATATCTGCCTTAGAGGAGTTTCTTTTCTTATTAAAAAAATATCCGGATGACGTAAGGAATGTTTCCGAGTTCAGAAACTACCTGCGAACATTTTTAAGACTAAATTCCGGTAATGATACGCTTCCTACAATAGAAGTGGTAACTGTTATAAAATATGAGAAGCCACTGATTTTTAAAGTAATGCAAGAAAGTAAAGAAAATTGGTTGCATTTTCTTACTCATGCCGTGATGGATATTGATGAAGCTAGAAGTAGACTTGATACAATTTGGAACTCTAAATCGAATTAATTACTTTCTTAAAAGTGTGTTAATGTGAAAAATAGACGAAAGAAATAGAGCTGTTCCCATGAGGGGCAGCTTTTTTGTTTTGCCTTGTAGGGATTTAACTTTACATTTTGGACAAAACTTTACAAAGTGGACATTGCTTTACAAACTAGACTTTACTTTACATTCTGGACGTTTTTTGCGGATGAAGTATGTGGCGTGTTATGCTTGGCGCAGGAAAGAAATAAGTGAGAGGCCGTTCCAAGATGATCCGTCCTTTTTCCATTTTACTTCAAGGTCTTCTATGTGGCTATTTATGGCGAAAAACGTAATTAATCATAATTTCAGTTTAAATAAGCAATAAGATGCAGTAAAATATCCCTGTTTATAAATGAAGATAGGAGTTATGATTTATGTTAAAACAACATTCAGGGATAACAAATAGTAGGATAAACATGTTAAGAGACTTATACACTCACTACTTAAAAAATGGCGAAAAGCCAAAAATTGTGTTGCTAAATAAAAAAGATAATACGTACTTAACTTATAGGTATTTTGCTCAAATGAACTTCGTTAATTTTGAATGTAAAGGAAAAGATGAGTATCATATATCACTACTTCCGTTGGGTATAGACAAAGTTAAAAAATTGAATTGTGACAATCAATAGTAAGCGAAGGGGCCGCTCCTAAATGGAGCGGTTTTTTGTTGTGCTTGAAAGGGGTGAGAAAGATGTGAAACGCCGTACTAGAGCAGAAAAAAGAGAGTATAAGAAGCAGTTGGAAAAATGCCGGACATGCCCATGGGGAACAAAATTAGCCGGCAAGATTATGTGTATTCGGATTACATGTGTAAAGGGAGATGAAAACAAATGACAGAATATGCATACATGAGCAAATCAGGGACAATCCATATTGTTGACAAACGATCCGACGCTGAAGAAGCAAGTGTTAATGGCAAAATCGTTGAAACGAATCTACCGCATCGTGGTGGTTATGAAATCGATGCGGCAGGTGAAAATCTGATCGCTGAGGACGGAGTGGTACATATTGATGATGCGCACTCTGCACCTGTTAGTCTTGATCGATTCCCGGAACTTAAGGCGCTGTATGATAAAGTGAAATAATTTTTTAATGTATAAGTGTATGCCAGGCCTTACAGCCTGGCGTTGGCTGCTCAACAAAATAAATATGTGGTCGGGTTGAGTGGCGAACGGTGGGTTGGAATAAAATAGTATAACTTTATAGTGAATTGTACTTTCCTTCTTTATACTCTTTTACCCAACGATATATTATAAAGCTGTTTATTTGATGTTTTCTAGCTATGGAGCTTGGGCTTTGTGTCTGCAGGACTTGCCTTATGACCTCGCGTTTAAAATCTAACGAATAATGTTTTCTAGTCAAGATAAAAACTCCTTTCGATAGTCCGGCCATCATAGTCATTAGAAAACCTTAGATCCGTGACTTTGTGTCCTTATCTTTCGATAAGTTTACCTTTTCGATGGTTATATTTTCATGGAACAAATATAGCAAACAAATATTAACACAATGTAAAGACTCAAAAAGGGTTTAAATATCCCTCTTTGACGCAATTAAATATCGCATGGGCTGCTAACCCAAAAAAGAAGTTGCGAGGTCCAGCGCGACCGTTGGAATTCTTTTTATTTTGTATACTAATCAACTTATGGTATTGGGTTAGTAATTTGTCTAAAGATTGACTGATTAAAACAATTTCAGGGTCAGATAGGGTTTTATCTTTTGTAGCTTGATTTAATTCTTTGCGAAGTTCCTCGATCCTCTTAAGAAGAGCCAATTTATCGTTCATCTAATTGTCCTTTTTGGGTATTTGGTAATTTTGTTACCTCATAAAGCACAGTTCAAAACTGAGCAATGTAAATGGGTTGTGGCTTTTGCATCAAAATAGCTGGTTTTATTACACTTTTGGAGGTGGGTGATATGACATGAGCGACCCTGTAAATACCCGTTCCTTTCAGAACAACACACCGGAAGCCGTAAAAGTATCAGTGGAAGTGAAGCCTGGCGAATCAATTAAAGCGTTCCGGCCACGCATATTCAAGAACTTCGACTTCACAATGGTTTTCCATGCCAATAACCGTGATCTGGTCCGGAATAAGAAGCTAAGCGATGACGAAAAGTCATTGCTTTTTTCTTTGCTTATTTATCTTGATTATGACCAGTACGTAAAGGATGAAAGTGCCATGTTTTTCAATGTGAAAAGGGTAGCTGAACTTTTAGGATGGAGTCGTCAGCGTGCCGGCCGGGTTCTGGATGGTCTGTGCAGCCATTCAAAACGGCTGCTTGCCTACACTAAGATAGGGCGGGAAAAGTATTACATGCTCAATCCTCATTTTATTTTTCGAGGGGATACTTCCAGCATGGATACGGCCATCAAGCTTTTTGAGCAATCAGCTATTGACAATGCAGAAAGCGATGTTCTCGGAGATGGAAGCTGAATCCAATATGTTACGGTAGCATAACTTATATGTTACGCTGGCATAACATATTTTTTCGAAAAAACCCAGTAATGGCGCTGGTTTTCGAACTTTGCCCTTTCTTATCCCCTATTGATGGGGGTTATTTCACTTCATGTTTTAGGAGTGATATCGAATTAACAAAGTGTAGCAGCGGAAAAATAGAGCCAACGAGGCCGATGGGACCTAACCGGTTTCAAGGCCGAGGAAGGCTAAAGCAAGCGAAGCGCGGTAGAGGAAAACTATGAAATTACACAAATAAGAAACCCTACCGATAAGTAGGGTCAAATACTTTTCTTCATACCACACTTTCTGCATTCTCTAAGGAAAACATAATCTTTAACAGAACTTTTGAAGTGAGCGTTACCGCAGTTATCGCACCGGCCACTGACAATATCAGGTTGTTCCTTATAATCATAAATAATGTTGGTGTCATAACCTTTATATTCTTCTGTTTGGTTTTCAGTACTCAATGTGATCACCTTCATGTTGAATTTAACTTTATACATTTTAGCAGATTAATAATGAGGGAGGTAGGTGGGGATGTAAATGGCCAGACAGCGCGATCCCAGAAGAGAAAAGGCATTTGAGATATTCAGGGAGAAGAAGGGTGAAATAACCAATAGAGCCATTGCTGAGCTGCTGAGCCTTCCCGAAAAAACAATTGGAGGATGGAAGTCAAAGGACAAATGGCTAGAAAGATTGTCTCAGAAAGCGAATGGAGTACTCCAATCGGATGGACGTAGTATTCCAAAAAATACGGAGTACTCCAAAAAGAAAAAGAGCAGGCCAAAAGGCAAATTTCCTCCTCCCAGTGAAACTTCCATGGAGAAGGCGGAAGATGTTGATTTACCGCCAAAACAGCAGCTTTTTGTACATGAGTACCTGGTTGATTTTAACGCTACACAGGCTGCTATCAGGGCGGGATATACTGCCAATTCAGCAAGAATCACAGCTTCAAAGCTACTAGCAAAGGCTAACGTCCGAAAAGCGGTGGCCCAGCTCATACCGGGACTTCGGCAACGCATGTCAGAAGACAGTCGCATTGCCTACTTGGCTTTGTGGAACCAGCTGCACGAGATTGATCGTCAGCTGGCCGACCATGACGAGGCTCAAGAAAAAGTTCGTGAGTTGAAGGAAGACTACATGGATGCTGTGATAAAGGAACAGGAAGAAAAAGTCTTGAGGCTGCGCCTGGAGATCGGGCTATATACTGACCGAATCATGCGGCATGGAAACTGGGTGAAGGCTCAGGAATTACGCAGAACCATACTGCAGGACATTCTCGACCGTGGCGGTTACAAGCAGCTGGATTTGCTTGCTGATGATCCGGACAAGCTGCAGTTGGCGAGGAACAAGGATCGCCGGGAAGAAGAGAAACTGCAGATTGAACGCGAAAAACTGGCGCTTGAACGTTCTAAAATTGAAGAGCGTGAAGATGATGAAGTTGATGGCTTAGACTCTCTAGCAAAAGCTATTGAACAGAGTAACAAGATGTTCGGTGGTGAGGAATAATGGCGTTTGAATTTAAACCGTTTAGCCTAAAGCAATTAGATGTGATCTGCAACGCTAATGCGTTTATCAATATACTTGAAGGCGCGGTGCGATCAGGTAAAACGATAGCTTCTCAAATCGCCTGGGTTGAATTTATGCGTACCTCACCGCATGATCGTTTTCTCATGAGTGGCAAAACGGTCGATACACTTTATCGCAATGTAATTGAAGATATTATCAAAATATATGGGCGTAGTCGCGTACGGTATATCAAATCTTCCAGCGGTGGCGCGCAACTAATATTCACTTTTAAAGTAGCTGGCAAGAAAGTTAAAAAAATAGCATATTGTGTAGGCGCACACGATGAACGAGCTGAGGAACGTATTCGTGGTATGACAGTCGCCGGATGGTACGTAGATGAAATCACACTGCATCCTGAGTCGTTTGTTAAGCAGGCGATCAACCGTATGTCATTGCCTAAATCACGGGCTATATGGACTACAAACCCTGATTCGCCTTATCACTTTATCAAGACGGAATTTATTGATAAGGCAGAAGAAAAGGGATACAAAGTATGGCACTTTGATTTGGATGATAACCTTGCGCTTGATGAAACGTACAAGGAAAATGTCAAGAATGCTTATTCAGGCTTGTGGTACAAGCGTATGATTCTCGGTCTTTGGGTTCTAGCAGAAGGAACCATATACGATATGTTTGATGAAGACGTTCATGCTATTGATCAGGCGCCAGAGAACATTGAGCGTTTTTATGTCGGAATCGACTACGGAACTAAAAACCCAACAGCTTTTGTGCTGGTTGGTCAAAAAAATGGTTGCTTGTACGTTTTAGACGAGTATTACTACAACGGAAGAGAAATAGGCAGGCAAAAAACTGACATGGAGTATAGTGTTGATTTTCAAAGATTCGTAGCAGATATAACATATCCGCTTATTGCGATTGATCCCTCCGCGGCATCTTTTATTGCCCAACTCCGAAAGGATCGTGTATCAAACATCCGGAAAGCAGATAATGCAGTTCTGGACGGTATACGGCATGTGAGTAATTTGATAGCCAAAAAACGTCTATTTGTTATGCGCAAATGCAAAAACCTTTTACGCGAATTCTCCTCTTATGTGTGGGATGAGAAAGCGGCCAAAAAAGGCGAAGATAAGCCACTTAAAGATAACGACCATGCGTTAGATGCTTTACGCTACGTCATTATGATGGCGAAGGATTCATTAAACGGTGTTATGGGTATTCGTGGCGCTGGAAGAAACGCCACAGCAGATATCAACTGGTAATCCAGAGGAGGTGAGAACGTGGAAGAAACCTACAGGCCGCAGATTGGGCAGATAGGTTCGCAGTTGTACACTACGTTTTTTCTATTTAATAACTGTATATCCAATCCAGATGATGTAAGTGTATTTGAATATGAAAGAATGCTGGATACGGATGAAACAATCGCTGTCGGCATCCAGTTCCTCATCTCTTCCGTCTTGATGAAGTTGGGAGAATACCAAAACGAATCTAATCCGAAGATCGCTAATTTCGTTAACGAATGCTTTGAATCGATGAAAGGAAACCTGCATACGGCGGTGGAAGAGATGCTTTCAGCTTTGTGGGCGGGCTATTCCGGAACGGAGATTATTTGGAAACCGGATGGAAACAGGATAGTCATTGAAAAGCTGGCCACCTATCATCCTTATACGGTTTATATCAAAGTTGACCCGATGACCGGTGAGTACCAAGGATTCAGCCAGTGGCGCAGGTATGCGGGTAGTCCGGTTGACATTCCACCGGAGAAAGCAATCCTTTATACGTACAATAAGCGGTTCGGCAACCACTATGGCAAAAGTATCTTAAAGCCACTCAGGAAGAACTGGCTCCTGAAGGACCCGATTCTCAAAATGTGGGCCCGCGCGTTGGATCGTTTCGGAACACCACTTATTGCGCTTTATTTGCCTGATGAGTTAGCTGATGATCCGGATAACCCCGGCCACCAGGTTACCCAAATGGAATTAGGTGAGCGAATCCTAAGGAACCTACAAAACGGAACGGGGATCACGTTACGTAGCGATCCAAACAACGCCAGTAAAGCTGAAGCTGTGACTAATGTGGGGTCAGGAGTAGGAGATGCATTTGAAAAAGCGGTTCAGTATTTCAATAAAATGATTCTACGTGGAATGCTCGTTCCTGCCCTGGTGTTCGATGAAGGGCAAAGGTCGGGAAGTTATGCGTTAGGTCAATCCCATTTCGGTATTTTTAACCTCGGAGTTACTGGAATCTATGGAGGTGTTACCGAAACATTAATAGAGCAGTTGATAAAGCCGCTGGTAGACTATAATTTTGGTCCGCAGAAAAATTATGGACAGTTTGTAGAAAATGAAATTGAAAGCGAAGATATGAAGCTACTGGTGGATGGTTTTCTTTCTCTTACTAACGGCGGTTATTTGGATCCGCAAATCCAGGAGGATTTCGATGAGGTTCGCATGAAAATGGGGCTTCCGCAGCGTAAGGTGGTGACGCCAGATGAAAAAGTGGCTGCCGTCGCAGAAGACACGTATGCTCGTTACACCCAGGACGGTGGAGTTATCGGAGACCCGCTTGCACAGAAAGATGATGCGGGACCTCATGAAACAGGACAAACAGACGCTAAGACGGCTTAAGGCAACCCTCTCTCAGCTGATTGTACTGCCTAGCATTTACACTTATCAGCAGGCCATTTCATGGCATCCTGCACATTCTGGAACGCTAGGTAGAATCCTTACGGATAACTCTCGTGACGCTTTCTCCAGCGGCCAGGCTACAGGCGAGGTACTTGTTCACTACCTGCATAAACGGTTCGACCACCGTAAGCTTGCCGATTGGCAGCCATCGTTTCGCAAAATTATTCGTTTGGCTGCTGATGATAATAACAGTGATGATGAGGAACTTCCTCATTGGCAACAGGACACCTGGTTCAAACCGCATGAAGCTATTAGAGCGTTAGAAGCTAGGCAATTGGTGCTGGCCGGTAACTGGGAATCAGACATCATCACAAAGGTTAAACAAATAGCTATTCACCAGCTCCAGGGCATGCCCCGTAAAGAAGCTGAGCAAGCTATTGCCGAACTACTGCGTGTGAACATGAACCGCGCTGAATTAATCGTTACTACAGAGACGACTTATGCGTACAATCGCGGTCGTCTTTCTTCATTTCATGCGAATGATGTGGATTACGTAAGGTTCTCAGCGGTTATGGATGCCAGGACAAGTCCTCAATGTCGCAGCCGTCATGGATTAATAATGGGGATGGATGATCCGGCACTACCCGGGAATACACCACCGCTTCACGGCCGCTGTCGTTCGTTATTGACGCCCATATACTCTTCTTATCAGCCGGAATTAATTACTCCGCAGTTTCTTGATTGGAGCAATGTTAATCCTATACCGAAGGGATGGAGAACAGGATGAAGCCAAAAGAAAGTATACAAGCTGAAGAATAGGGATCAGAACGAGACTAATACTATGAATAAGTTTGGTAAAACGGTAATTCTGACTCTTTCTGCATTAGGGAGCGAAGGTATGTTTCGAAAAATTCTGTTGCTTACGTTTCTGTTGGTTAGCTGGCAAAGTAATAGCGCAGGCGCGGTAGGAAATATCCACTCTATCCCAGTGGATATTATGATTGACGTGGGTCATGGTGGTATCGACGGCGGAACATTGCATGGAAATTTATTAGAAAAAGATATAAATCTGGAGATAGCCAAAGAATTGTACAGGCAATTGGCGAACTACGGCTATCATGTCGTTTTAAATCGAACAGGCGATTACGCTCTTAGTGACGAAAACAAATGGCTAAAAAATCCTTCGCGTCATAAACGGGATTTGGCGCAGCGAAAACATTTGGCTGTCGAACTGCCTCCGCAAATCCTGATTAGTCTGCATGTAAACTGGTCGCGAGATTCATCGGAACGCGGAGCGGATATTTTATACCAAAAAAACAATCAAAGCTACATGCTGGCTGATATTCTCCAGTACCGGCTTAACGAATTTTACAATATTAAAGATCGACCACCGAAAGGCGCTAAATACTATTTGCTAAAACAGTCTGTATGTCCAACTGTTATCGTGGAAATGGGCTATATCAGTAATGCACAGGACAGAGTACTACTGACGAACCATACTGGGCAAAAACAACTTGCTAGTGCCATCTGTACAGGCGTTAATGAATATTTTCAGCTTGTAGGTAGGATAAACTCACCCCCGATCAATGAATCGTGGATAGAAATCTGGAAGCGATGGTGGCGAAGACATTAAGTCATTTCATTTGAAATGGCTTTTTATTATGTCTGAAGGGAGGTGAACGAATTGGATGGAATGCTTAAAATCCCGTTTTTTCGGCTGGGAACTTGGAATCATCCGCAATATGGGAAGCTTGAAGGCACCCAGCAAATGTTCTCTCAAATGATTGAAAACTTTAAAAACAATGTGCTGGGCCGCCCTCCTTTTGTTCGTGTCGGTCATGATAAACCCAATAGCACAACATTTGGAGGGGTCGAAGCGCTCGGTTGGGTGAAAGAGATTGTGGAGGAAGAAGGTGTGTTGTACGGCCTTGCGGACCCCACAACGCCTGAAGTACAGGATTACATTCGAAATAAGAAATATCGTTTTGCCAGTGCTGAATACGACCCTGATTACATCGATAAAGAATCAGGGAAGAAGATGGGGCCGACTCTGCTGGCCATTTCTTTAACAAATGAACCGTTTTTAACGCGTCTGCCGGAAGCCAGGGTGCTATCCGATCAACCAGACGCTTTTTTTATGGACTTTAAAGAGGAGGAAAAACAAGTGCCAAACAACCAAAATCAAACGAATGATGAAGTTGGATTCTGGAGAAGCCTTGCAATGGGATTTGCAAGTGCTTTTAAATTATCAGACCAACCAGTGGCACCACCTGCGGCCCCAGCTCCTGCACCACAACCTGCAGCAAATCCTGATGGCGGCGTTCCGGCAGGTGGACAGCCAACGTCTGCTGCATCAGATGTCAATGCTCTGCTTGAAGAGGAGCGCAAAAAGCGTGAGGACCTGGAGGCCAAGCTAAAAGCTCTGGAAGAATCCCAGCAAAAACAAACGGAGCAAGTGCTTTCCGATAAAAGGGAAGCACAAGTAAATGCCAAAGTGCAGGAATTAATCGGTAAAGGCGTGCCACCAGCAATGATTGACCCGATTAAAACATTTGTTCTTTCTCAACCGCTTGAAGTAACCAGCAGCACCATCAAGCTGGCAGAGGGAAAAGAAATGAGTTACATCGATAGCGCATTTGCTCATCTTGATAATCTGCCAGAAAGCGCCCGTGTACAGTTCGGACAAGCTGGCGGTCAATCTTCCGCTACGCCTGAACAGCGCCAGGAAGAAATGGTGAAGCTGTGCGATCAGGACGTGCTTGAAAGTGGCGGTAAAATCGAAAACGGAAAGTATATTCTTTAATCAAGAGGAGGGATAATGCATGAGTGATTTTCAACAATATCCATACGGATACATGAATACACCAGGTGCTTATGATAGCGAAACGTTTATCGATAAGCAGATAACCTATACCGCGGATGGTGCGAAACATAAGTTTCCGATTAGCTTGGCGCCGCTGACCGGCGACCTTGACGCTGGCGTAGTGCTTGGCTTGACAACGGCTGATGGCTTGTATCGTCCGGTTCGTCGCACAACATTAACAGCGCAGGCCGCGGTTCCTGCTGCCGGTTCAGCTCAAACGCTCAAAGTGCAGGATATAACACCATTTAAAGTGGGCGATTCGCTAACAGTGATGGCGAACGATGGAACCCAAAAGCAGACTGTTGGTGCCATTACCGCAATTGATTCAACTACCAATACGATAACCGTCACTACTGCATTAACAACTGCGGTCGCAAGTGGCGGTTTTGTTTTTGTAGGGGATGGATCAGAAGTTGCCCTTGTTATTCTTGCTCAGCCGATTCCAGACGGACCCGCTTCGAAAACTGCCACGGTTTTTGTTGGCGGAGTATTCTTCACAGATCAACTAATCGGTCTGGATGACCTGGCTAAGAAGGATTTAATGGTCCGCCAACCGCTGCCTAACATGACAATTATCCCGGTGTAATCCCGGCTACTTAAGAGGAGGGAAATAAATGCTGCAGTTTCCTAGTACGCAAGAGATTAATCATATTGTCCGCAATACAATTACGGACCCAACCAAATATATTGGGATGGAATTCTGCCCAATGGTTGATGTATTCAGCCGCCGAATCGAAGTGGATGTAATTGAAGCTACTACCGGCATGACAAAGGCGCACAACTTGAATGGCGCCCCGTCTATGGTCACATTGAGCGGCCAAAGCACGAAAATTTATTCGACCGGTTACTGGAAAGAAACCTATCGAATGAATGAAGAAGAATTGCTATTTGCGCGTGAAGAAGGAACCTACAATCAGCGTGCTGGCCGTATCCGTGTGGTTCGCCGTGCTTCAGAGCTTAATACTCGCCTAGAAACACGTTTGGAGTGGCTTCGTTGGCAGCCGGTTGTTGGAGGCAAAATCGACGTGAACGAAAATAATGTGAAATATACGGTTGATTATAAAGTGCCGGCAAAAAATAAGCCTACCTTGGATTGGTCGGACCCAACGCACAACATCATTTCAGATATCGAAGATTTACTTCTGGTGTTCCGGGGAACCGGTGCGCAAGGTAAAACCGTCTATATTAACCATGGAGTAGCGAAGCTGCTTGCCAACAATGAAGGCATTAAAAACCTGCTGAAAAGCTCCATTTACGCCACCACCCTTTCGCCTCGTACTGTGGTTCAAGCGATGAACTTCCTGTTCCCGGGGCTTGAATGGAAATTGTATGATCAGGGTTTTGGTGACGCATCTGGTAACTTTACTTCCTTTGTTCCGGATAACAAGTTCATCATCCTTGGAGAAGGTGCTCCTGGTGAAAAATTGATGGATTTTGCCTCAACGATTAGCCTTCACAACGGCGGCCTTGATAAGCCACAGCCGGGTAAATTCTCCATGATCGTGGACAAGAGTCAAGCGTCCAATCCATTCTTGGACATCACCGTAGGTATTTACGGTTTGCCACGGGTATTCCACCCGAACTGGATTGTCTCTGCAACCGTAGCGTAAGGTGGTGAAATATCATGTCCTACTGTACACCGGATGATGTACGTCCGTTGACAAAGTTAGCTGAGAAAAAGCCGGATGACTACTTTGATTTTTATATCAACAAGGCGGTTGCTTTTGTAGATAGCCGCCTTTCTCGCCGCTATAATATGCCCATTACTGGTGATTTGCCGCCCATTGTCATTAGTATATGCGCAGACTTAGCTGCCAGCTTTATATTGGACCAGCACACTACGGAGCGGTTTAAGGACCAAACGACGTATGGTGAAGTCCTTTATAAAAGGGCTGTTACCACCATGGAACGGATAATGGAACATGGGGAGTTAGATTTCATTCTCCCTATGTCCACCGGTGTCGCTTCTGAAAGCAATAGGCCAGCCATTCGAACCACTATGCCGCATAGAAGCCCGCTCGAGCGTTCGATTGCTCGCATGGACCGGATGGACAGATGGGGACAGATTAATCGGATAGGCTGGTGAGTTATGAACATTGTAATTGAAGCGCAAGGGTTACCTGCAGTAGAACGTGCATTCGAGGAATTGGCGAGGCGTTCCATCAACACGAAGCCGTTAATGGGGATTATCGGGCACATTATGCAGCAATCCATTGCTAAAAATTTTGAGGTAGGTGGAAGACCAGCTTGGAAGCCATTAAGCCCATTTACGCAAATGGTATATACGGACATGGCCATTCAAAAAGCTCGCGGTACTAAAGCGTGGAGAAATGCAGGACAGCGAGGTAGACAAGGCATAGAAAACCGACGAGTGGCTAAGGATGTTCATGGTGGCAAAATTTTAAACCGTTCCGGAGACCTCAAGAAAAGTATCACGGTTGGAGAAACGACAAATTCATCAGTGGAAATCGGTTCATCCCTTGTTTATGCCCGCATCCATCAGCTTGGCGGAACGGTCAGGCCCAAACGGTTCGATGCTTTGTACATTCCAACTAGCAACGGTTATATCAGAAGACAGCAATCAACGATACCGGCACGTCCTTACCTAATGTTACAGAACGAGGATGAAACCTTTATTCTTCGAGCTGCCGAAAGTTATTTGGTAGGAGGAACGCCATAATGGACCTTGTGACGCTTGTTTATGATTATTTAAAATTGGATCCTACATTTGTAGAAATTATTGATTGGAACAAAGCAAATGGCTTTATATCGTTGGAAGACAGCGGGATAAGCGTAGGCATTAATCGAGAACGGTATGAGTCAGGGAGTCGTGATTATGACTACTGCACTTCTATCATGAGCATTGTTTGTTGGATTCGTGAAGAAGACCAAGCCACAGGTGAAAATATGATTCGTGAGCTTGCCCATAATATCCGATTGTCTTTATCAGAAGACGAAGGCCGCACGTTAAACGGCCAGGTTATTGGCGGTTTCGTGAGTGGGATTGAATATCTTTCCACCAAAGCAGAGGATACATTAATGCTTCATATTGCTGAAATCACATATGAAGTAGAGTACCAGGAGGACCGTATGCGCCCCCAACAGGCGAGTACGGTTCTTTCTATTAGCAATGACATTGATATTGAGAGGTGATAGATTGTGACACTAGATTATATCGTTCCTCGCGTTGGAATCGATGAATCCAACACAGGACCACGCCCTACGCCAGGCGTAAGTTTATCAAAGATTAGTATTGTTGGGTCGTTCCCTAAAGGACCTGTAAATCAGCGTATATCAATAGGTTCTGCTGATCAGGCAGCAACCCTGATTGGCGAATATGATCCTGCCTTTGCTGGATGGTTGTCTTTACAAGGAGCGCTAAACCAGGGCGCAGCGGATTTCGATGTGGTACGTGTTGGCGGAACCGGAATCGCATCAGCAAAATTGACGCTAAAAGATTCTACTGGCGCTGACTCAGTAACAGGAACGGCAAGTTCCCCAGGTACATGGGCAAATGGCACCAATGCAAGTGGTATTAAACTAGCCGTAACCAGCGGTACTACAGCCAATACAGTCAAAATTGTTGTGATATCCGGCTCCCAAAGCCGGAGTTACGACAATATTGATTTGTCGAACGTAGAGGCAATTAAGGATGCAGACATAACCTTTACTAAAGCAGCTGGCGCTACCGCCATCCCGGCGACCATAAGTACCACGCCACTAGCCGGCGGATTAGATGGCAACGCTCCTGCAGACGCTGACATCCTGGGTACCATCGGGCCTGATGGAACTCGAACAGGGTTGAAGATCGTTGAACCAGCGAACAGTTCCATCGTTCTTGCTGCTCAGCAGTCAAGCGCAGCGGTTCAAGCTGCCTTGCTCACCCATGCAGCTAATGCTGGACTGGAGGAAGGCCTGCGGATGGTAATCATTAATCCGGCTAAAGGCACAGCCCCTAACGATGCTGTTTCCACGGTTGCTACGTTGGATAGCATGCGGGCCATTATGCCGTATCCTTGGCTTGAACCTCAGGAGTACCAAGGAAACTATGTTGCTCCAGATGGATACCTGGCAGGTCGTTTGGCTACGCTGGCTGCACATAACAGTCCGTCAAACAAAGAAATCACCGGCATTCTTTCGACTGAAAGACTGCTGACAGGCTCAGAACTGAAAACCTTAACCACAGGCCGCATTATGCCAATTACCCCGGTTAATGGACGCGGCTTCCGTATCCGTAACGGTGTTACTCTATCAAGCGATTCAGCGTGGAACCAGGTGAACATCCGTCGTATATTTGACAAGATCGAAATGCAAGTCTACAGCGGCACGCAGTGGGCCATTTCAGAGGATAATACACCGCAACTGTGGGCAGCTATTGCGGACCAAATTGACATCATGCTGGCGATTATGAAAAGCAATGGTGAAATCTATGATTTTAAACCGACCGTCTGCGACTCCACTACTAACACACCTGAGTTGGTGCAGGCACGCATTTGTAAATCGAAAATCCGTGTTCGTCCGATTTATGCAGCCGATTTTATCGACCATGGCATTACCCGTTTAGTCGGGAATGAATAGTAGGTGATGAAATGATTACAATTGGAGAGCTTTGTACCGGGTGCTGGGCATGTATTGATTCATGCCCGGTTTCTGTTTTGGTAGCAGATGGAGCAAAGGTCAAAGTTGAAGGACATTGCATAGACTGCGGGCTTTGCATTCCAACATGCCCGATTAATGTGATTAGCATGGCACCGGCTGAAAAGAAAATAGAGCCGGTTGAATCGGTAGAGGCAGTGCCACCAGGCATTATTAGTAAAGTAGTAGATCAAGTAAAGGAGGACAAGCTGAATGAGCCAACAACCAATACAGGGGTATGATGTTTCCGTTACTCTTGTCGGTCCGAACGGGCCGGAGCTTGTAGGAGAATTCCAGGAATGTGACATTAATATTAAAAATGACACAGAAACCTATTTAGAGATGAATGAGCGAATCGGCATGATTCTGGACGGCGAAATTTCCATTGATGGCAAACTGAAAAAGGGCTGGATCAACATGGATATCGTTCAGCGTGTTTATGGAACGGCTAGCATGCAACGCGGGGTGAAAATCCCTCAGCAGCCTCGTTTCACCATGACAACATCGGTTGATGCACCTCAAAAAGGATTGAACGGTCAAATCAAATTATTGAACGTCATCATTCCCGAACTGAGCCTCACTATGAAATCTGGTAAAGCGGTAGTTGATAGTGACTTTACGTATAAAGCAGAAGGCATCGCTTAATCTTAGAACTAAAACTATTAATATATGGAGGATGAATGAATATGGCAGATCAAAAAGTATATGGACCTTTAAATTTACCAAGTGGCATGCAAGTTTATTTTCGCCGTCCAACCGGTCTTGATCGCGCAAACGTAATGGACACCATTGAAATTAATGATGAGCAGTTTACCAAAGGCTCCATCCAAGTAGAGAACGGCATTCGAGCTAAATGTCTGGTTAAAGTAAATGGAGTGGATCCCGATGTAAACTTCAAAAACGTATTCAACTCCTGGGATGATGGAGACATCCAATTCTATACGGAAGTGTTTGTTCAAATGTTCGGTATGACTGAGGAAAAACGGGCTTCCGCTAAGCAAGCTGCCGCTTTTTTGCTGAACAGCTCGACCTCTACCGATGGATCCAGCTCAATGGCAGAATCGACTACGACCGCTGGTTAACGCTGCCTGATAAGCAAAAGGAAGCGATATGGGAATCATTCGAGTGGTTGTGCGAGGAAGAAGCAAAGCAAATAGAAAACGCGAAGGACGCGGATTGAGCGTCCTTTGTTTGTTTGAGCATTCAGCTTATGAGTGTTGAACCAAACAAGGAAGAAAGGAGGGAAAACATGGCCAGAGATTTTACGGTTTCACTGATTCTTCAGGCAAGAAATAATATGGGTGGCACCTTAACTCAAGTAAATAGCCAACTGCGATCTATGGGAAGCGCAGCGAGGTCTACATCCAATTCTATTCAAAATCAAAATCCATTTAAACAGTGGGCTCAAAATGCAAAGCAGGCCGCAGACGAAATAAAAGGGGCAATAGCCGGGCTTGCAGGAGCATGGGCCGGCGGGAAAATACTTGGCGGACTAGGTGAGCTTGCAAAACAAGCTGGCGATGTACAAATGCAGATGGTTCAACTAGGAAGCGTATATGGATTAAATATTGATGACTCAAAACTCCAGGAAATTAACAAGCTATCACAGGATCTATCCCAAAAAACATTATTTTCTCAGAAAGAAACATTAGGAATTAGCTTGGAATTAGCACATGCTGGAATATCTCGCGATTCACTAATGAAAGTAGTACCAGAAGCAACTTATTTGGCAGAAGTAGAGGTTGGTATGGGGAAATCGTCCTCAGCAAATCAGACAGCGTATAATTTTGCGAGGATGGCAGAGGACGCTCGGATAACCAATAATGAAGCAAAAATGGCTAAATTCGCAGATACTATGAGCCGGGTAATTAACGTTACGCACGCTTCCTCTGAATCGCTGGGTGAAGCATTTAAATATGCGATGCCGGTAGTTAAAAATTTGGGTTGGAATGAAAATGACGTGCTAGTGGCCTCTGGTTTGGCGGCTCGCGCCGGTATGGAAGGATCCATGGCTGGTACACATATTAAAGATTTCGCCGAGCGTATTAATCCTTATAAGTACTTGAACACCAAAGGTGGCCAAAAACAGCTACAAGCTATGTATGTAGCCGGATTAATTGATAACGTAACATTTGAGAGAGATAAAAAGGGTAAATTAACGAATAAAATTAGCGGTTTTGGCAGTGCAGCCCTTCTTCAGAATCACGATAAACTAAAATCCTATGAAGATATGATCCCGATACTAGCCCAGAAACATGATGCTTATATAAAAAAAGGCCATGGCGAGTTGGAATGGGCTGCTGAAATGAATAAGATTTTCGGGGAACAAGGTCAGGACTTTGCTATTATATCGTCTCATAAGGATATGTTTGAGAAATTAAAGCAACAAATGAATGTTCAAAAGAGTCTTCATCAGCAAATAGCAACGATTCGCGGTACGTTTCTTGGTCAATCCCATATTGCTCAGTCTCAGCTGCAGACAATCGGACTCCAAATAGGCCAACCCCTAATGCAATGGGCAACCCCAGCGCTTAAAGCATTTACAGATGGTCTATCGAAACTTATAAACGTTCTTCAAAATCACCCTGTGATTGCTAAAGTAGCAGCTGCTGCAGCACTGGCAGTTGGTGGTTTACTAGCATTAACTAGTACCTTGCTAATCGTACCAAAGTTGTTGAAAGCAGCTAAGTTATTTAATCCTTTGTCTGTTTTAAAAAAATCTACTTCTGCAACTATGGGACAACGCGGAGTCAGACAAATGACGCGAAACCGCTTAGCGAGCATGTCGGTGAATGCTGCCCGTGTATATGTGAATGGTTCAATCTCTTCCTCATCTGATAGGGGAAGGCGAGTAGGCGGCAGTGGCCGGCGCGGCGCTGTTCAGCGTGAACCTATTACTTATAGTCAAAGGCGCCGATTTTCAGTAAGTCGACCACCACAACCTCCTGAAAGGATGACGCTGCCCCAACGCATCCGCTCTACATTGCAAAGAAGGTCCCCTATTCCAAGAACGGAATTAGAACTAGAACGACTTTCTAGTCTTGGCAGAGTCGGAAAGGCCGCAGGGATAGTTGGAACTGTAGCGAGTGTAGGGCTGGCCGGATACGATCTGTATCGAACGGCTAAACAAAGCAATTGGAAAAATGCAATAAGTACAAAAGGCGGTCAAGTTGCAGGAAGTGCGATAGGCGGAGTAGCTGGCGGTGCAATAGGAAGTATAATCTTACCGGGTATTGGAACCGCAATTGGAGCTTATATTGGAAGTCTCATTGGTGAAAAGATTGGCAAAGCATCTGACCAATCAGGCACAACCAAAAAGGTTGTATCTGCAGTATCGGGTGGATCAACCGCATCTACAAAGCCGTCGGCAAAAGCCACCCCTAATACTATGTGGAAATCCATGCAAAATCAGGCGAAAAATGCTTTTATTCAAGTTCAACAATACGCTACTCAAAAAATGAATGCATTAAAAGCCGGAGTCGGAATGGCAGTGCTGGCTGTAGGAAACTTCTTTTCCCAACTTCCACAAAAAATCGGGTACGGCATTGGATACTCTGTTCAGACTATGTCGCAATTACCCGGAAAAGCCTCCGCTTTCTTTGGTCAAATGTATACCTCTGTTTCTAACTGGGTTTCACAAACAGCAATTAGAGTACAAACCTGGGCCTCCGGTCTTCCGGGAAGAATATCCGCCTGGTGGGGTAACCTGCCATCCAGTGCTTCTGCAGCGTGGAGTGGTCTGTATAAAACGGTAACGGATTGGGCCTCGCGGACCTATAACTCGGTACTTCAGTGGTTTTCACAGTTGCCGAGAAAGATATCAGGCGTGTTTTCAAGTGCTTCATCGTGGATTTCAGGCACAATTGCTTCGCTGGGAGACAAATGGAATCAGCTAAAAAATGATGTGATGAATGGTTATAACAAGGGTAAGGCAGATGCATCTGGTATTTCATACCCAACGCATATAACTCCTTCAAGATCAGCGAAAGGTACGGCTCCCTACTCCTCTCATACACCTAAACCACCTTCATACGCCCCTATGCTTAAATTCTTTGCTAATGGCGGATTTACAGGAGGTATAGTTAATTCACCGCACTGGGTCGACGGTGGCCGTGGCATAGCCGGGGAAGCAGGACCGGAGGCTATCATTCCCCTTTCTTCTCACAGAAGAAGTCGCGGGATAGAACTATGGAAACAGGCTGGATATCATCTTGGAGTAAATATGCAGCAGATAAAGTTCTATGCGAATGGCGGACTGGTAAACGCAGGTAGATTAGCGACCACCAGTGTTGTGAGCAAAGCAACGGAAAGCTATACAACAGGGCAAACAGACTGGAAAGATGCTTTTTCAGGGATGGTTGATACCGCAAAAGAGGTAACCGAATTTATTGGGCACGCCTCAAAAGACATCCTGCGTAGAGCTGCATGGCCAGTTACAGCCGCAAGTGAAATGATGGATATTGTGCAAGCCAAAAATAAGATTCAAACTGCGTTCGAATCTGTGTTCAACATTGGCGGAGCAGTTGCCGGAGCGCATTTAGGGGCAATGTGGGGATCCAAATTCCCAGTAAACCCTGTATTAGGTGCGGCTGTAGGTGGTGTTGTTGGAGGAGCGGTAGGCGGGATAGCCGGACGTATAGGAACCAGAACAGTATCTTCGGCAGCAATGGCACCAGCTCCTGCGAAACCGAAGCCAGCAAACAAACAATTCGTACCTCGTCAGCAGGCTGTACACCATGACAATCGTAAGATTTCAATTGCTATTCACCCGACCAATGCCAAAGAAGCAGAGGAGGGTGTAGAAAAGGCGCTAATGCTTTCTCCAAAATACATTGCTTCACGAGGGAAAAAGAAAGCAGCATGGGAGTTTGGATAAACAATGGAAAATATGATGTTCCCCCAAACAGGAATCCTTAGTTCGTTGGATGTCGATAAGGCAGAAGCGAAGGTAGCGATTCCTCTTTTTAATATGGAGACGGACTGGTGTCCGGTGGCCACCCACCTGTTGTACCAAACCAATGTGGAAGAAAACACCGTAGAAGCTGATAACCCCACTATTTATTCGGACAGTGAGAAAACATCGGTCACCATATCTGGGGCCAAAGAGATAGAAACAAAGGTAACTCTTCAGAAAGAGAAATATGGGACGCTTAAGGTTGGGGATGAGGTACTGGTCATTTTTTTAAATGGAAACATTCATTGGCCGATAGTGGCCGCGCGCCTGTGAGGTGAAAAACATGGCTGCAGATGTATGCAAAGTAGGTTCATTTATTTTCCCGTTGCCCCCGGAACGCCAAGCTAATGTTGATGATAGTCGTGAAATTGCAAAAGTCGATATACCAGGCGCTCGGCCGAAGTATCAAGATATGGGACCAGGAGAAAAAATTATTTCCTGGAACGGTCAATTGGTTGGAGAGAGTGCCATGGCTTATGCAACCGGCATACAGCTACAAATGCATTCAGGGGCCATCCTACTCTATTCGCATGGGCCGTTACGAACTTACGTAAGGATAAGGAATTTTAAAAAGCAAGTGCTGCGATGGGATAAGGTTAAATACTCCATCGAATTGGTAGAGGACATCCCACCCGTTCAGGAAATAAAAACAACGGTAACGGGACCGAAAGTGCTTTCGCCCAAAAAAGCGAATACCCCTCCGAAAGCAGCCCCTTTATCAAAGCTGTCAGGGAAAACGTTCGTGATGAAGCAGGGGGATACACTGATTGGTTTGCAGCGAAAAACGGGAGTTTCATGGCAACAAATCGCTAAAGCCAACCATATAATCAATCCTCGAAAGATACCTGTAGGAAAGAAAATTATCATTCCTTGATAGGAGATGGTGTTTATGATTATTGCTGATTCTAGCCCGCGTGCAATCGTCGAAGTTTCTGGGGTAGATGTTCACTGGACCGATTTAAGTACGCTGCGAGTCGAAAATACATTGTACATGGCGGCCGATTCGTTCGAGGCTGCATTTGACAATAGCCGGCTCTTATCTGATTGGTTCCGCAAGGAGCAGGAGGTCAAAATTTACCTTGGGTATGTGAAAGATCCGAACCATTGGAGCAAAAGTGAACTTACGCATGTGTTCACTGGTAAAGTGGACGGGGTAAAGCCAAACTTCGGAAATCCGAATCTAGTTACACTTATCGGCCGAGATTATTCAGCCAGGATGATCGATACCCAGAATACAATCGCGTTTAAGAATCAAAAGTCCGGACAGGTTGCTCAGTACTTCGCAAAAAAATATGGTCTCAAATTCGTCGGCCAAATGGGCGAAGCAGACCTTGATCAACAGCTAATCGTAGATAAAAAGGAATGGGATGTACTACAGGCGCTCGCAGATCGTGAGGGCTTTATTTGTTATGTGGACAAAGACAAGAATCTTTATTTTGGGCCACGGCAAGAAGCGGATGAAAAATCAATAGCAACATTCAGCAGGGTCCCTGGTAAGGTCAACTGCGCGATTGAATATGATGACAGCTCGGTTGGCGTGATTACGAAAGTAACAGTAAAGCATTGGTACAAAAAGAAGTTGATTCAGGCGAGTTCAGAAAACAAATCGTTGTCTGCTCGTGTTGGACAGGTGAAGGAACGAGTGGTCTACGATTCTAAGGCAAAAACTCCTGCAGCAGCCAAAGCAACAGCTGATAAGCGACTAAAAGAGTGGAGCCGCGAGGTAGTAACTGGTCGTGTTACAAGTGTAATGATGCCGCAGGTGGTGGCAGAAAAGAAGGTGACGACCCAGGGAACCGGCCGATTCGACGGGCTCTATTATGTCGATAACATCGTCCATAACATCTCGAAAAGCGGCGCAACCTCGGAAACGAGCATCACCAACTTGCGTCCAGATGATGCCGAACAATACCGTACTGATCTTTACGATATTAAGCGCTCCACTGTGCAAATGAACAAGACCTTGTAAGGAAGGTGATGATATGGCGGACGATTGGGCAGGCACTGATTTTAGGCTGGATACCGATCTAGGAACATCCAATCAGGGGGATTACGTTCTTGTCTCTAATAACCAGAACGTGGATGCCGCGGTCTTACGCCGGCTTATGACTCCACTTGGTGCTCTGTTTTATGACGAAACCTACGGAAATCCAGTATACGACATACTTGGCGATCCGATGGACGGAACATTTGCGGCGAAAGCGGAGCAAGGGTTAAGTGATTGTCTACAATATGAAGACCGAATTAACGTGATAAGTATCGATGTTGTGACTACAAACGAGCAAAGGCGAGCGCAATTTTTCATTGTGTACAGCTATAACAATAATTCAGATTTAACAAATACTGTACAGGGGGTGATAACAGATGCCGGACTTTCAGTTCAAAACGGAGGATGAAATCATCGATGACATTCGCCAGGACTTGGAGGATGCTGATACTCCTGTGACAGATTGGACCTCCGGATCATCCAATCGTACTTTTTGGCAAGTGGCAGCTGCGTTAGCTGCTCAACAGCAATATATGCTTCAACGACTGCTGAATCTATTTTTTGCGGATAGCGATGAACTCATAGGCAGTTACCTCGATCGTAGAGTCTTGGAACGTGGGATTACTAGAAAAATTGGAACACAGGCGTCGGGAAGTTTGACATTATCACGGTCAACTCCGGCGCCTTTTGATATTTTGGTGCCTGCTGGCACCGTGTTTTCTACCGTTGACCGAAGTGTTACAGTCGAAACCTTACAGGACGCAACGATGGTTACGGGGCAGCAAAGCGTCACGGTAACAGTAAAGGCTACTGATATCGGCGCAGATGGAAACCTGGCCATCAATACACTTCTTATTCAGTCAGGAGTGGCCATCATGGGCGTTGAATCCATTGTTGTTGCTTCTCCGGGTCTCTCAGGAGGAACTGATACGGAAACAGACGATGAGCTGCGCGCTCGGTTCCTCGAGACCATACAGCATCCGGAAAACGGCGGCAGCGTCAGCGACTATATTCGATGGGCAAAAGAAGTTTCCGGGGTGCAAGCAGCCAATTGCATTGAACTCGCGCGGGGACCTGGCACCACTGATGTGGTAATTCTATCGGCCAATGGTTTACCATCCACTGACCTAATTACCGCTGTTCAAAACTATGTAAACACAAAAAAACCGACCTGTGCGGATGTCCTTGTAAGAGGTCCGCAAGCTGTGGTGGTAGATATTACACTCACCTATTGGACAGACTCTGTTTCTCCGCTTGAACAAACGATTACTGATGCCATTCAGAAATACATCGCGACTGTAGGGGTTGGCGGAACGGTACGCGTTTCTCAAATTTACAATATTGTCATGGATATTCCTGAAATTAAAGACATGACGCTAACGGCCCCGATTCAGAACATTGTGCTCACTCAGGATCAAATCGCAGAGTTAGGCAATATCACGTTAACAAAGGGGACTTAATGCATGGATGAAAATATAAGCATGCTTGATTACATTCGCACCCTTTGGCCAGATGTGCCTGATTACTTCGGGGATACCGAAAACGATACAACACTACGAAAAAAGCTGTCTGTTCTCGCTAAAACATTTGAAAATAACGAAACCATGATTGAACAAGCTTTTGATGAGATATTCGCCCGAACGTCTTCTGCTTTACTGGAACGGTGGGAAATAACCGTTGGATTAAATACAGCAACCGGACAGCCAGACGCAAACCGACAGGCCCGTATTTTAGGAAAAACGCGTGGATCAGGGACCACAACTCCCGCCCTAATCCAGTCAGTTGCTGAAGCGTACAGTAACGGTGAGGTACAAGTCATCGAATATCCGGCGGAATATCGTTTCGTTGTTAAATTTACCGGTACACGAGGCGTTCCACCAAATCTTGATGATTTAAAGAAGGCGCTGCAGGAAATCAAGCAGGCCCATCTTGTGATGGAGTTTGCCTTTACCTACACCGTTTGGAGCGAATTAAAAGCCACGACATGGGGCAATCTCAAAAACTATACGTGGGATGACGTGAAAACAAGGAGGTGGAGTTGATGCCAGATTTAACGCCTAATATTGGCCTCAAAATGCCTTTGGACACCGAAACAGCGGACATAAGCATTGTGAACGAAAACATGGATATTATCGACACAAAACTCCATGATGCTCAACAGCAAGCAGCGGGAGCTATTCCTGCAACTGGCGGGGCGATGACCGGACCTCTGACACTAAGCGCGGATCCGACAGAGGCAATGCATGCCGTAACAAAACAATATGCGGATCAAAAGTTGAGTAATGCAGCGGGGGCCGTTGGGGATACCAACATTGGGAACCGCACAGCAGATCCATCACAAGCTCCATCTGGATTAACCGGTACACTGACAAATTGGTTTTCTTGGATAACGAATAGAATCAAAGCAATTACCGGAAAAGCAAACTGGTATGACAATCCCAGAACAACATTAGATAATGCTGTTAAGTTAAATGGAGATACCATGACAGGTAATCTCGGATTAGGGATTGACCCAACTTGCGGTTTGCATCAACTAGGGGGCGCGGCAAAGATTCAAGCCCTAGCAGACCCGGCAGCTCCTACAGTAACGGCTACAGGTACAACGGCTACGACTTCTTATTCCTACTATATAGTGGCAAGAGACCGTAACGGAAGAACTACGAAGGTATCGCCTGTCACAACCATTACAAACGGAAACGCGACTTTGTCCGCCAACAACTACAACGCTATTTCATGGCCAGCCATAGCGGGAGCTGCTACGTATGACGTACTAAAAGGAAATACGTCGACAGCCTTAGCGACCGGACTAACCGCTACCTCAGTAAACGATACCGGGCAGGCGACATCGTCTTATACAGCGCCAACAAGGAATACTACGGCAGACGTTCTAGTCGATGGCGCAGTCGTTCTAGGTGGGGTTAACAATATAAATAATCCTACAAGTCCTGTTTTACTTGCTCCTTCAAATGCTAACGGCCTGGGCATGGATCAATTCGGAAATTTACTCCCAATAAATCCAGGCGCTCTGACTGCTGGTGCTAATTGGAGCGTACTAGATAAAAACGGGAACCTTCCGCTTAAAGTCAAGGTCGATGGGACAAAAAGTGTAATTGCGGCAGGCGGTATTGGCTGGAATGGTGGCGATCCTCAAAATGGTAATAGCGCCAACGCTCCTGCTCTTATTACCGATCAGGGCGGCTCTATTGAGTTAGGTAGTCAGGGATCAAGCGCCGTGACTCCTTATATCGATTTTCACACAGGAGTCGGCGGAAATGACTACGATGTTCGGATTCAAGCGGCAGGGGGCACAGCAGGAACGGTCGGGAAAGGATCCCTAACTTTACGCGCAGGTGCTGTTTTTACCGATCATAATACGTTAGAGGATGGAAACGGTAATATGACTATTGTCGGATATGACAATAAGATAGCGGTGGGTACGTCTAACGCGCCTACGCAAGACGGTCATCTAAGGTTTGCAAGTAATGGTATAGGAGGCGGGGACGGGGCCTGGATTGAGTATGTTCAACCAAGCGCCGCCCATACAAACACTAACACAGCAAAGCAATTGAATATCGCAGGTGCCGGCGGCGGAAACCTCGATATGTTCAAAGTATACGCTTTAACTTCTCACTTTATAGGTAGTGTACAAACGGAAAAATATATGTACGGTTATGGACAAGTTGGGACAGTCACGCCAGGAGAAGGACAAGGGTGGTACCTCGGCTGGAATCAGCAGTCCGGCTCCGGAGCTATGGAGCTAATGAACAATGGCGGAACGGGTAACGGCGGATTTAACTTTTGGAACGCAGTCGGAGGCGGAGGCGGTACTTTCTCGAAAGTCGCCTATATTACCTCAACAGGACAGGGCTATTTTAACGGTACCTACTCCACGTCTGATGAACGTTTAAAAACGGACATTGTACCGATTGATAACGCATTAGAAAAAGTAACGCAAATACGAGGCGTTAACTATCGCTGGAATGAAAAATACCTCGAAACCTACCCGGAGCGAGACACGCCGCAAGTCGGGGTAATCGCTCAGGAAGTCGAGAAGGTTCTGCCGGAAGCTGTCACAGTTATGGATAATATGGATATAAACGACGGCGAGGAGTATAAGTCAGTCGACTATGCTCGCCTTGTTCCTCTTTTAATCCAGGCTTTTAAAGAATTAAACGATAAAGTCGAAGAATTGACTAAGAAGGTGGGAGAATAATGTCCGAGGTAACGATTTCCCTTTCCGTTACGCAGCAGACCGCACAAGGCGGCGCGTTAACGATTACCGCTGAGACTAGCGACGGGTTAGACTATGCGCTGTCTTATACCATAGGCGAGACGAATGGGACGGTACAAACGGCTGCAGGAAAGGCGTCTATCGCAGTGCAGCCCGACGAGTCCGTCGGCTTGTTTTCCGTTGTGTTCTCAGGTATCGGATTAACCGAGGCATCTATAACGCTCAATCAAGGGTCATCCAGTCCGTCCATCGACGTAAAAGCGGTGACGAACGCGGACGGGTCTTTGTGGATTGTACCGCAAAATCCTGTCTATATGAAAATATACTATCAGCGTGAGCTCGCTAGTGATACCTACGACTTGATTTCTGAGCTTACGTATGCAGTCCATATGCTATACGATTGGGTGATTCTAAAAGATAGTGGAGCAGCACCAACAGCAAACCAGCAGGCCACCATTGACGACATTAAAGCCAACTACGCTCCACTTTTAACATTGACGTTGGAAAAAGCTATGCAATCGAGCGAGTGGCGATACACCGGGGCGCTAAAACCAACCACGCAGCTGATGAACCAGGTGCAGGCCGATTACTTGGCCAAAAAACTAAGAGCATATGGATCCATATAGGAGGTCAGGCGTATGAAATTACAGCGCTATGATCTCCTTTTAATTTGACGAATATACTCTATTGGGGGTGAGTGTATGGAACTCTTACCTGGTGATTTGATTTTTGCAAAGGGAACCGGATGGGAAAGTTATGCAATTGAAAAATTCATGCATAGCCCTTATTCGCATGTCGCCGGAGTAGTTAACGAAAATCAGGTCATCGAGGCCATGAATTTTAAAAAGACGGGATACCAATCTATTGCTTATTATTCCGGTTTTTCAGATGTATACCGGTGTGATTTACTTACCGCCACTCAGCGCCAGCAGATTGTGAAATACGCGCAAGTTAACGTCGGCAGCCGGTACGATTACCTTCTTATTGTGTGGGAGGTTGTACGATATCTTTTGCATAAGGCCATCCCGTACTTTAAGACGAAACGAGTGATTTGCTCAACGCTATGGGCTGATGCTTACTTGGCGGCAGGCCTTAACCTTTGCCCGGATGTAAAGTATCCAACGCCTGGCGATCTGGCAAATTCTAAATTACTAAGGAAGATAGGAAGTATTTAAAACGCTTTTCCGTAAATGGATGAAGCGTTTTTACTTTGGGAGCCTTTAATGGCTCCCGATGTCTACAATCATGACCAAGAGAAGAATTTTATCTTTGATCGTTTTTATTGTTATTACCATTGTTACCGTTATTGTTATTTGTGTCAGTTACATTTTGAAATACGTTTTTTGTTGCATTTGCTGCATTTTGAAGTCCATTTTGAATGGCATTCAGAACGTTGTTGTCGTTATCTTGATTATTTGATTGATTACAATTTTTATTGTCACTATTTTGCTTAACCATTTTTCCCAACCTCCTTAGCGAATAAATACTTTCAATCTAAGGATTTGCAGAAAATAAACATTTATACGGGAGTTAATTTTGATATTTTGCCCCAAGGGGGTGAGGGAGTTGAGGGGATGAGGGAAGCCGCTAGTCTGATGTTTGGCCTGTTGGCTAGTGCGGCCACGTACTTTTTTGGGGGGTGGTCGCAGTTGTTGGACGTATTGGTATATATGGTTATCATCGATTACTGTACCGGATTTCTAGCAGCCTGGATGGAGCAAAGGTTATCTAGTTCAATTGGGTTCAAAGGAATTGGAAAGAAAATGCTTATCTTTGTTGCTGTGACCGTTGCGCACAAATTGGATATTGCATTAAACTCGGCCGGGTTCTTAATGAATACGGCCATTTATTTTTATATCGCAAATGAGGGACTGTCATTGTTTGAAAACATTACTAGGGCTGGGCTACCTGTACCCCGATTTATACGGAATGCTTTAATTCAACTAAAGAAGCAGACGGATGGTGGCGAAAAATCACCAGAAGACAAGGAGGCAAGTTAATGAGTATTTACGACGGTACACACATGTGGATTTGGGAGCCATGGAATGTCTATGGCGGCAATGTTGACCGATTGATTTCAGAGTGTAAAACAAGAGGAATAGACGGTGTGATCGTAAAGTTCGCTAATGGTAATCTTGCTGATTCTGTCAGCCAGAATTTCATGAAACATTTTAAGCTGCTTGTTGGTCCACTGAAAGCAGCCGGTATTACTGTGGGCGGTTGGATTTATCAATACCTAAATGATCCAATGGGTGAGGTGGATGCCTGCTCACAAGCGATTTCGGCAGGCGCTGAGTGGAATGTATTCGACGCTGAGATTGAGATCAAAGGCAAGAGCATACAGGCTAGTCAGTTCCTGCAAACCTTCCGTATGAAGCATCCGGACGTTGTGACAGGGCTATCCTCTTTCGCGATCGCTAATTATCATACCGATGAAGTCCCCTTTGCTGAGTACGCCAAATACGTGGATGTGATGATGCCGCAAATTTACTGGGACGAAATGAAATGGCCAGTAGAAGTGGCTTTCAATTCATCTGTAGCGGCGTATAAAAAGTACGGCAAGCCCATCGCCCCGACCGGGCAGAGCTACCTCACAGCAAAGCCTGCAGATATGGCGAAGTTCGTGCAGCTGTGTAAAATGGCTGGGTTCACGCATGTTTCCTGGTGGGACATGCAACAGGCCCAACCGCAGCATTTGGACGCCATTGCGGCTAACAGGATTCAGCGGGCTACCCCTGCAGCTCCTGTGCATGATTGGCGATTAAAGGCGATTGCTCAGGCGAAGGCGAACGGGATATTCACAAGCGATCATAAACCAGGAGAGCCGGTGACGATTGAGCTTTTGGCGGCGGCTGTGAATAACCTATATAAAAAATTAGGAGGAAAATAATCATGCAAACTGTATTTTTAGGATATGCTCAAACTATCATCACAGCCGTTCTGGTCGGTATGGTAGGAATCCTTATTCGCAGTCTGTTTAATAAAGTAGAAAGCATTGTGGCTGCTCATACAACGCCGGATGTGGCAACAAAAGTGAACGGCATGCTCGACACGGTGGAACGCCTAACTGAAGCTGTGGTGCAAGATCTTAATAGCCGGATTGTAATTGGTTTGAAGCAAAGCAGCCTGTTCACAAAAGAAACTGCAGATTCAATTAAAGAAGCTGCAGTAAAGAGTGTGGTTGAAAACCTCGGGCCACTTAAGGATGAGGCCATATCGCTTCTCGGCCCGATTGAAGATATTGTTGGGCAAATGGTCGAGAAATATGTAATGAAAGGTAAGGATCAGGTGAATCAGATTGTAGGTACGGCGCCAGTTCAACCTGAAAAACCGGCTATTGTTTTTGATCTGGACCATAACAGACAAATTTACGCATCAGAGCCGACTCAAACTGTACAACAACCAATACAGCCGACGACACAACCGATTTAACCGACCGGAACACAACCATTACCAGCTGCAAAATAAAACCCAAAAAACAACCCGCTCCCCTTATGGGTGGCGGTCTTTTTTTGTTTCAGTAAAGTGTAAATTTTGCAGTTGAAACAGCAAAAAGGAAATAATACCCTAGTGGTGGTATTAAGCAAAAAAGGAATGAAGAAAATGTGTGTTTATGTTACAAAAAAGATTAACGAAATGAAAAAGCAAATGATAAATACTGCAAAAAAACATGAGTTTAACTTTCAGCATCCGGATGTTATTGAGATTAGTCAAAAACTTGATGTTCTAATTGTGCAAGTAATGCAGAACCAGCAGCCATCTCCAAGTGGGAAGGTTGCTGGTTTACGTGAATAAAGATTGTCAGCGCTACAATACTTGATCAGGCCTATTAAACACTTTCTGCAGCTTCTTTAATCATTTTGGCAATCAAAATGGCTGCTTCTATCTCAACCTCTTCCTTGGTATGTAAATCTAATTGCGTTTCAAACTCTTTTCTTATTCTCATAATTTCCTTAAATGGATAACCAAGTTGATGCAAAGTAATGATCAGATAAGATATAGCCTCTGGAATCGTTATGAATGTTCCTCCCTGGAACTATAAAAAGTGAGATAAAGTTGCAAAAAAATCACATTATATATTATATCAAAAGAATTGCTATATTATTTTTTTGAAACAATGTTCTAATCCCTCTTGCACAACGGTAGTGCCAGCATATGTTACGTAATAATAAAATAATCCCCACTGCCCTTTTTTCCGGTAGTGGGGATTTTATAATTTATGTATGGTGGGGTATGTAGGGTTCGAACCTACGACCTGCCGATTAAGAGTCGGCTGCTCTTCCAGCTAAGCTAATACCCCGTGTATTATTTAACTAACTTATTTTGTTTAAGTAACTTATATTATTATATAAAATTTAAATGAATAATACCAAGGTATTTAATGCCAACTTTAATTGGGTGCTGCGTTGGATTATGGAAGACAGCAGGATCTCTGTAAATTAATCTTAGGCCACAGGTTTTATGGATAAGCTAAAGAATCAGTTGACATAATAGAAATTGGAATTAAATGGGGTTTTTATTAAAATAGACGTGTCAAAGTGCCTTGCCACGCCTGTTGCCTACCGTGCGTGGAATCAGTTTCAGTTACATGCACACGCGATAATATCTAGCAGAATAAACGAGAATGAACCCGGCATTTATTCTGATGGTAAAAACCGCTCATCTTGAATAGCTGTGACCAATTGTTCCAAAGTTAAATTGAACTTTACACCATCTACGCTGATATTAAATTTTCTTTCATATGGAACATACAACATATCATAACTATCAATCTTATATAGCGATATGGTTTCCTTTTTCTGCTCAGTTTGCTTTATATAGAACAGAAAAAAACATCCACCATGTAGGCAGATATGGTTTTTTACGTTTTATCCAAATTGTGGATCGTTTCCATTTCAAACTTTCCCCTTGATTAGTATGATAGTGATTATATCGGGAGGATGATTACGCATCAAAAATCCCTAACTTCTCTGGTCATGTCAAACGAATGATGAAAGAGGAGATGAAAAAAGAAAAGTCCGAGGCAATTCGAACACCATCGGGAGGAATTAAAATCACACGAAACAGTTAACTTTATAGCCCCTTTGTAGCGACATAAATATTGATAAGAGCACCTACGATACCGAAAATTGCACCACTAACTATTCCTCCAATTACAAAAAACATGCAATCACTCCATTCTCTCTGATAATTAACCCAGATATCCGTGAGCACCCCATGCGGCCATCAATAATCCAATTCCAATTTTCAATAAAGCACTGATAGGCATAGTACATACCGCCCTTCTCCGTTGTTTGTCTTAGTGTTTGACGGATTCATAAAATTATGCGGGAGGGTTTTAAAATGGTTGATGTTATAAGAATGAATGGGCAAGTCATTTATGATTTAAGATCTCAAACGATAGCACTTACAAAATGAAAAAAGTGGAAGTTAGACCAACTTATCGGTCACCTTAAGCGAAATAAGCACTGGGAGGCGGCAAAAGCATTGTTACAAATAATGCCGATCAAGCGAAAATTTTGCAGTTGATCTAGCGAAAGGAACATATTATCTTTAAGGAATGAAAAAGCAGCAGCCATTGTAGGTCAGGAGGGCTGCTGTTTCCGTATAAAAATTAATTTGTATTTATAGATAAAAATTTGAGTCACGTCTTAAAACATACTAAGCATATAGCAAGGAGGAAAAAATTATGGTTATAGAAGGTATAAGCTATAAATCACTGTTTGATTATAATCCTGATCCTATTTTAATCTTGGATATAAACGGAAATATCATACAAGTTAACGAAGCTGTTTCATTAATATTAGGATATGTAAAGGAAGAGCTATTGGATAAGTCCTTCGAAAAAATAGTCGATCCAGATAATGTACAAGAAGTCAGAAGTTTTTTGGATAAAGTGATTCAAGGAACAGGATTACAATTTGAAACAATTGCACTTCATAAAGATCGGCGTTCTATCGATCTATCGGTAAAAATAATTCCTCTTCTAAGAGATGAAAAAGTTCAGGGGGCATATTGGGTAGCAAAGGACATAACAAATATTAAAAGAGCAGTAGAAGATCTGCACAAAGCTGAACGAAAATTAGAGGAATTTTTTAATCATACAGCTGATGCTATTAAAATTTTAGATTTAAATGAAAACGTTATACAAATTAATCCAGCATTTGAAACTATGTACGGATGGAAGGAAAACGAAATACTTGGAAGGCAGCTCCCTACGATCCCTTCAGAACAAAAGATTGAGCTCGACGAATTAATAAGTAAAATTAAGAAAGGGGAAACAATAAAAGATTTTGAAACAATTCGTGTCAGAAAAGATGGTTCCTTTATACAAGTTAGTTTAACCTATTCTCCTATCAATGATTTGAATGGTAACTTAGTTGCAATAGCCGCGATAGCAAGAGATATAACAGAAAAGAAAAAGTATGAAGAAAAATATAAATTTCTTGCTTTTCACGATCCTCTTACAGAACTTCCTAATCGCAGGCATTTTATGGAGATTTTGGAGAAAAAAATTAAAGAAGAAAGACGATACAAACGAAAATTTGCCATTATGTATATGGATATGGATAATTTTAAAAAAGTTAATGATACATTTGGTCATGATGTTGGAGATGAACTTTTGAAACAATTCGCTCACAGAATACAAACTTGCCTGCGTGAATCGGATGTCATCGCAAGAATCGGTGGGGATGAATTTACTGTTTTACTATCAGAAATCAGTGGAGAAGAATCAGCGGCTAAGGTTGCAGAAAGAATACTTACGTCTCTTCAAAAGCCCTGGAAAATTAATAATAAGGAATTCATAACGACATCAAGTGTCGGTATCACAATAAATCGGGAAAATGATGATGAAAAAAATCTTTTAAAAAGAGCAGACATTGCTTTATATCAAGCGAAAGAAAAGGGGAGAAATATTTATCAATTCTTTTTATAATAAGCGAACTCAAATAAACCTAATAAGTAACTCCTTGAAAGCTGATCAGTACAAGGAAGAATTTAAAAATTTTTTGTTGTAAATCTAGGTTTACTAAGATTGTGTTAACGGATAGAATTTTGTCAAAATTAGTAGTAATTAATTACTATTTATACTAAAATAAGCAATAGAACTTGAACATAAATACTTTCCGATAATAGCAAACCTGTTGAAAGATAGGGACGCAAAGCCGCGGGTCTAAAGCATTTTGCCATGACAGCCGGGTTGCCGAAGAAGATAGACACATTTTGACTAGACGTTTATGTCCACCTTTTTCGAGGTGGACTTTTTCTATTTAGATGAGCTTTTACAAAGGAGGAATATTTATGGAAATAGTTCAATCTGAGATTGAAAAGTTTGTGGAAGAAGAGTACTTTTACCATTATTTTCAACCGATTTGTTCTCTAAAAGGCGGGGAAAAAGAAGGAATTGAAGCTTTGTTACGTGCTAAAGTAGGAACACCTGACAAGATTTTTGAAGAAGCGAAAAAAACAAAAAGGCTTTATCAATTGGACACCAGATCCATTTGCAAAGCTCTGTCAACCTATGATTCATCAGGTTACTTCAAGAAAGATGATTTATTGTTTTTAAATGTACTCCCTTCAACTATTGTACATTCTAATTTCCCCTGTTTTATAAGAAAACTTTTGAATGAGCACATGTTGCCTTATCAACAGATTGTGTTCGAATTAAATGAAACTGAGCAAACATTTGGCTCTGAACAATCAGACCTTTTAAAAGAAAGAATCACTTTTCTAAAAGATTGTGGCTTTTTAATAGCTATAGATGACATAGGAACAGGATGGTCATCGTTGAGTACACTTATTGACTTTGAACCTCATTTTGCTAAATTGGATCTATATTTTTCTAGAGATTTATCGGTTTCAAAGAAAAAACAGATGATGATTAAAGCTATCAGTGAATACTGTAGAAATAATTCTATTCAACTGATTTTAGAGGGAATTGAAAAAGATGAGGACCTACTCATGGCGAAAACATTGGGGATAGAATTTGGCCAAGGATATTTACTAGGCAAACCAAAATTATTATAAAATACAAACTAACGGGAATTGTTTTAGTCCGATTTGATAAATAGTAAAGGTTATGTGTACATATCACAACCCGCTGGCCTTAAGGTTGGCGGGTTTGTATCATTTTATTCAAGAGTTGTATCTGCTCCCCTGTACTTAACCCTGATTGGTTAAGTACATTATGCAACTGTAATTCCACGTACAATAGTTTGATCTCCTTGGCCATTTCCTCTTCGCTTAAAACATCAACTTTTTCCATTGGAACCTCACCTTATGCCGGTAATTTTACGATCTTAATAGTGCGCGGCTTCGTCGGATCCCTGTGAATGAACCCTTTTTTCTCCAGACGGTCAAGGTGGCCATGAACAGTGGAACTGGATGCCAAACCGACTGCTTCCCCTATTTCCCGTACTGTTGGAGGATATCCCTCAACTTGAATTTGCTGTTGAATGTACTTCAATATTTCAATTTGTCTCTTTGAAACTTTCTCCAATTCACTCACCCATTCACAAACGTTTGTTCTTATTTTATCTTCGTTGCATGGAAAAAACAAGCATTATAATTCTGATCTTTTTGCGATAAAATAGAAACGAACGTTCTTATTTAGAGGGAGTTAAAATGAATGGTGCTACAGAACCTACAGGGAAAATGCTTTACCCTCCAGAGTACGAAGAGTTTGCGAAACTTGTCAAAAAACATGTTGTATATAGCCTGGTTCTGCGTGTATTGCCTGGAGATATTACAACGATTGGCCGAGCAGAACCGAGATTGGGCAAGAGTTATGTATCAGTTCTTGTCGGGATACAAAAATTAATTACGAACGAGCTTGTTTCAGTCCGAAAGCGCATGCGTACAATTGGAGGGAAGATCGTCGAGGAGAAGCAGGAGGAGTTTGTTCGGGTGGTTACGTCCCAGCTGGGAGCCAATACATATAAACACCGGTTTGGTAATTATGTGCTTTTGCATGAGTGTGAAGATACGGTGAAAGCATATATACAGGGGAATGAACCATCACTTGCGTAGGAAATGATGAATTATTTCTTAATAAAAAGTTTACATATTAACCATCTTGTTCATTTCTTCTCCTGTTATCATTACTTTAAAAAAGGTTATTACCGAGTTACTGGGGGAATCAATTCAATGAGCGAAAACTATGGTATCGAAAATCCGTTAGAACATCAGTTAAAGGAATTGGAGGAAAAAGAAGATCGTTTTGAGCGTGAAGAAAAGGCGAGAAGCAAATGGAATAATATCATAGCGATAACAATTAGCGTATACGCATTATTTACTGCGCTCGGTGCAATGAAAGAAAATCAAATAACGACGGATTCATTAATGGAAATGGATCAGGCAGTCTTAGCCCAGGCGAAGGCATCGGACCAGTGGACCTACTATGATACAAAAAGCGTAAAAAATGATGTGGTAAAGTCTCTTTTAACACTCACGCCTGCTTTAAGCAATCAAACAGAAGCGAAACGTGCCGAAAATACTTTTAGACAAAGCGTGAATAAATTTGATAAAGATAAACAGTCAATCCAGGAAAAAGCGGTAGAATTGGAAAAACAACGAGATGAGAAGTTACATGCAACTTCTGCTCTTATACAGCAGCATCATAAAGCTGGACTTTCGAGCGTCTTTTTGCAAATTGCCATTATACTTGCTTCCGTTTCAAGTCTCCTAAGAAAAAAGTGGTTATGGATGGGCAGCTTAGGAATAGCTGGTGTAGGTCTTGTATATTTAATTCCCTTACTCATTCATAGATAATTGTTTTAATTAAACAATATAACCGGACAACACGAAAGCATGCTGAATGCTAAAAAGTGTCGCTGTGAACATCCGGTTTATCCCATCTGTAACAATCACTATCTGCAGCTATAGAAATCTCATGGCGCAGCAGTGGGATAAAGAGGTTTAATGTGATGTGGAATGGTCATGTAAACTACGGGGACGTAAATTTGTAAAAATATTTATTATTGTTTATATTTGAAATAGCTCTTTTTTGAACAACAATCCTTTATACCTTCTCTTAGACGCAGACAACAGTCTGCGTCTTTTTAATTTGGTCCTTTTGATTTAATATAATTTGTTAAATAAAGGCGAAAGATCTTCTTTGGGAACTTGGACTTTCGATTATCCGCAAAGTGTTTACGTGATTTTTACAATTCATTAAAGGAATGATGTCATAATGAATAGGAGTATAGATAGAGGGAGTTGGAAATATTGCGGTCCTTTTTAGGCGGCTTGTTTAAACATAAAGTACCATATATTTATACAGACCAGCGTTATCAGGTCAAAAAACTTTTAAAAGCACAATTTGCTCGATCTAAGACTATTTTCCTTTTGTATCTAGACATTAAGAATATGTCAGAAATTGAAGCGAAGTTCGGGTTTCAGGAAGCCGGCCATATTTTGTTTCAATTAGAAAGTGTTCTTTTAGATGCAAGTCACTCTGTTCTTCGGGGTGAAGCAGATCTGATAGCCATTCAGAAGCTCTGGGGAGACGATTTTGCCGTCTACTTAGGCTGGGAGGGCCCATATAAGGACGAGATTATGAAGGATATCTGTCTAGACTTGAAGCGGGAAGTAGAAGACAAAATAAACAGAAGGGTAACCTATCCCAACATAAATCCAATTGAAATCCATATTGGATATGCCAGAATAGACAGTGACGATCTCGTGACAGAGATGTACACATCCGTCAAATATGCCAGCCAAATGGCTAAATTTGGAATCATGTCTGAAGAATTTAAAAATGTAGAACTTTTCAACCGTATTCTCGACACAGAGGATATACACATGGTGGCGCAACCTATTGTTTCACTGAAAACCAGTGCTCTGCTTGGGTGGGAATCATTGCTGCGGGGACCCGAAGGATCAGCCTTTTATTCGCCTGGAAATCTTTTTGCCAGTGCTGAAAAGACAGGAAGGGGTTTTCAGTTGGAATCACTATGCAGGCGGAAATCCATCAATAACCTAAAATATCTGGATTCTTACCACAAGCTATTTATTAACTTGGATGCCAGAAGCATCGATGACCCTTTCCTGCTGCGCGGAGAGATTTTTAAACAAATGGGAAGATACGGGCTATCCCCCCGTAACATTGTGTTTGAGATTACAGAGCGCCATGCGATTAAAAACTTCGATTCCTTTCGTGAAATTATTCAGGAATATAGAAAGAAAGGATACTTGATAGCGGTTGATGATGCAGGTGCTGGATATTCCAGCCTGGAAGCGATAGCGGAAATTTACCCTGATTATATAAAGTTAGATATGGCTCTCATACGCAATGTTGATGTCGATCCCATTAAACAGGCGCTGCTGGAGACTTTTGTTAAATTTGCAAACAAAGTGAAGTGCAAGATTATTGCCGAAGGGATCGAAACGGAAAGTGAGCTGGAAACCCTCATCAACCTTGGAGTCGATTATGGACAGGGATTTATCCTCGGTCGGCCTAAGAAAGAATTTTTGCCTATTAGGGAAGAAACTGAACAATTCATCAAGCTTTTAAACCGGAATAATAAGACGAGTGACGAAGAGTACACCAATAAGGTAGGGCATATTCTTTCTTCTACAATATGTGTGACCAAGGACACACTGGTTAGGGAAGTCTATCATATCTTTGAGCAAAATAATAAAATAGACAGCCTAGTAATCGTGAATGATAAAGAGCCGATTGGCCTGATTAAGCGCTCTGAAATCTATCAAATTCTGGGCGGCCAATACGGTATTCCACTGTACTATGAAAAGTCCATATCCCAGATCATGAATAAAAGTCCGCTCATTGTAGACAAACGGACTAACATTGATGAAGTAGCTAAATTGGCCATGGAGAGACCAACGTTTCATCTTTATGATGTGATTATTATAACAGAAAATGGCAAGTATTTAGGGATTGTTTCGGTCCAAAGCTTATTGGACATGCTGGCAAAAGTACAGCTGGAAATGGCCGCCGTTTCAAACCCTTTGACAGGGCTGCCTGGGAACATTCGGATTGAAAAAGAAATCTCCAAGCGGTTGAATAATAAACAGGACTTCTCCGTTATTTATTGCGACCTCGATAAATTCAAGTTCTTTAATGATCAGTACGGATTTGAAATAGGTGATGAGATTATTCTTCGTACAGCGAAGATGCTGGCCACCGCCAACAGGGTAATAGGTGATAAGCAAGGTTTTGTCGGGCACATAGGTGGGGATGATTTCATCATTATTACAGAACCGGGTTATGCAAGGGAGTACGGCGACTATATTATGGAACACTTCTATTTCCAATTTAAGGGGGGAGAGGGGTTAATTAATCTCATCGACCAAGAGACACTTTCCATCTCACTTGCATGTATAAATTGCCTGCCTGGCAGATATAATACACCGCTTCAGGTCTCAGAGATGGCGGCTAAAGTCAAAAAGACAGCCAAGCAAATTAACGGTATATCTTTCGTAAGAGGATAAAAATTTATTGCAGAAAATATAGCTACTACTCCTTTGTTTCTTAGCCTAGGACGCGCGAAAATTTTAATATACCTGTAACATTAAATTAATAGAGAACACTTATATTAAAAGTAACCCCACTTATATTAAAAGTAACCCCACTTATATTAAAAGTAACCCCACTTATATTAAAAGTAACCCCACTTATATTAAAAGTAACCCCACTTATATGCAAAAACCACTCGAGAGACACAGATATTAATCTGTGTCTCTTCAGGGTGTGGAGAAACCTTACATTTAAAAAACAAACTGTATAACGATGTATAAAGTTGCATCAAAAACCATTTCCAATGCCGATGGATTAATGGAGGTAGTTTATCACGCGTTTGGCAGAATAACAATTTAGGTGTTACGTTTGACTTTTTAAGTGGGTTGAAAATGCCGATATAACACAAAGATTCAGAATTAAAAATACATATGTTTAAAGGAGTAATAAAAATGAAAAAACGAGTAGCTGTAGGGATTGTTTCAGCATCTTTAGTCTTAAGCGCTACCACTGTTTTGGCACAGCCTAAATCAAGTAACTTACGAATGACAGGTGAATCATCCGATTTTCTTAGCAAGGTAAGTGAATTTAAAAATACATTTAAACAAGGCAATAGTCAGCTACTAGATAGTGTTTTAATCAACAGTCTGGGGAATAAAGTAGCAGGTCAAAAGCAAAGTAATAATGACCAGAATGAGAACAATCAGGATGAAAACCAACAACAGAATGGTGAACAACAGAACGATGATCAGGATAAGCAACAACAGAATGAACATCATGATGAAGAACATCACAATGAACATCAAAATCAGGAACAGGTTACTACAGGAGATGAAATAGGCATTACAACGGGATTTACATCCGAAGATCAAATAAATGTCTCCCCTCAAACCACTTCGGGCGACGCTGTGTCAATTAATCCTACTATTAAAATAACAACTCAAATGACTGTAACCTTTAACGGAAAAACTCTATCATTTGATCAACAACCTATCATTAAAAATGGCAGTACGCTGGTTCCATTACGTCAAATCTTTGATTCACTAGGCGTTAAAATCAACTGGGACGGTAAAAGCGGAACTGTGAAAGCCCAAAGAGGGAAACAGAACGTTATTCTGAAAGTTGGTTCCAGTACAGCAACAGTAAACGGTAAAATAGTAAAACTTGGGCAGAAGGCAGAAATTATAAATAAAAGAACGATGATCCCACTTCGTTTTATTAGCGAATCATTCGGAGCAAATGTGAATTGGAACGGCTCAAACCACACGATAGATATCACAGAAAATTAAGTTGAAGTTTAAAGCCCCGCCATCCCTATCTCTATATGGTGGCAGGGCTTTATTCTAAATGACTTTATTTATCAAGCAAACTCCGATTAAAGATTAATTATCTAATTTAACGAGAAAGTTTATTTATCTCCTCTAAGCAACTTGCGCATACATCAAAGCTATGCTTGAGTATCCGTTTTATTGAACTATTGATTTCCGATAGTGGAACAATGTATCCTATTATATCCTCTGATTTGAAAGAGCCTTCGGGTTTATTCCCGAAGGCTCAAATAATAATCAACTTATGTCATTCAGATACCTTGTTTCTTTTTCCGGTATATAAATCGATTTGCCAAGTTCCGTTATATTGTGGACGGTCATTTATTTCGGTTACTATTATAAGGCACTCTTGTACAATGAAATTGACATCTACACCACCTCTGGTGATGGCTGCTGACAACCCATCCACCAATTGAAATAATCTGAACATAGGCAGTAATCGCCATGGAAATGTTTCAGGAAGTTCGCTCTCACTGTGATGATGATAGCGAATAATTTCAACTACATCATTATGTTGACTATAGAAGTTTTGTGCTAATTCTGCACTACGGAAAGCATGTAACTTACCATCTTCGAAAACCTTTTTGGGATCAACAACATCCCCTATAGATAAAACTGGTTGTGATTTACCTAAATCATGAAAGATAAAAGCTTGCACGAGCTGATCCTTATCTATTCCAATAATTTTAGTTATCCCCTGTATGTGTAAATTCGAGAGTAGTCTAAGGCAATTTACTACATGACGATAGAGACCATTTTGGATAACACCTGTAATCGTAATCAATTTGGTTTTAGGATCGTATTGATCCTGATATTCAACGGTTGATTTTAGTTTGTACTCCACCTTGCTGTTCGGCAACGTTAAAGCGAATGCCAAGTCAAGTTCCCGTTCTTTTTCCATGATTTCTGTAACATCTTGAATCGAAAGAAGGACCCCTTTTTTCTTACCATTATCATTGAGTGGAGTAGCATTTACGGATAATCTCTTTCCTGTGCTAGTATTGCGTATTATTCCGCTTTGAGAAATTCCTGTTTCGAAAACCTCTTCTGGCAAAGATTTTTCACTTTCAATAGGTATATCCCATGCATTTAAATCTTCAAAAAAATGCTTTCCTTCATAGTCAATACCTTCTAAAAGAAACATTTTTTCAGCAGAGTTATTCATATAACAAACGTTTAAGTTGTGATCAAGTAATACGATAGATTCCACCATTGAATTTACGATAGCATTGAGAAGGTCTTCTTTAGACAACAATAAGTTTTTCATTTTTTCCCCCTTTCGGCAACCCAACCATCTTCCTAAAGGATTCAGATCCATGGTTTTGCGTCACTGCTTTTCAACGGTTTTCCCCTTTTTTAAATAAATTTTTACAAGATGTTTATACAACAATAGTATCAAATCGTTTAGTGAATTTATGTCATTTCTTGTCGAACAGCCCACTGCCCGCAGCTGCATACTCTGCACTGCGTGTGCTAGAGGTGGAAGTGGGAAGCCTCACGGAGATTCAGAAGGCAGCCATCGCCAAATACATTTCCGATACGGTTCCAGAAGCAGCAAAAGGATACGTGACACCGCAGAATGTTTCTGATGTGCTCACTTTAATTCAGAAGGAGATTGAGGCTGCAAAGACCAATTCTGGCCTGCAGTCGGCGCAGGCGTTTATTGACTGGATAGCCAACATAAAGGAAACGAAAACTGAAAAGCCTTCGATTTAAAATTATCCCGCTACCCTTATAGGTGGCGGTTTTCTATCATCTTATGTAAAATCTTCAATTGTTCCTTCCTTGCTTAATCCCGATTCCTTCAATATACGAAGCATCTTCTGCTTTACATACACAAGTTTTATCTCCTTCGCCGTTTGCTCTTCATCAAAAATCTTATCCATACATCCGTTCCTCACCATATATTTTTATCGCCCGGGGTTTTGTTGGATCCCGATAAATTAAGCCACGTTTTTCTAACCGATCCAAATAGCCGTGAACCGTGGAAGTAGAGGCATGACCCGATACTTTTGCGATCTCCCGAATAGTTGGAGGATACCCTTTTTCCTTAGTGAGACGCTTCACAATGGCTAATATCTCCTGTTGCTGTCCGGAAATCTCTTTCATCGTACCCCTCCATTTACCGAATGTAAGTTCGTATATTTTGATTTTATTATGATCCCATGGAAAAAACAAGCATGATATTTTTGACCTAGTTGAGGTAAAATAGAAACAAATGTTCTTATTTTTTTGGGGGGGTGAAGGATGAGTTGGACGACAAACACAGAAGGGAATATGCTTTATCCTCCAGAGTATCAGGAGTTTGCAATGCTGGTGAAGAAACAAGTTGTATATAGCTTAGTTCTGCGAGTACTACCAGGGGAGATTACAACTATTGGCCGAGCAAAAGCTAGGCTTGGCAAAGCTTACATTTCAACTTTGTTCGAAGTGCAAAAATCACTTTCAAATGAGCTAGGTTCCATTCGTCAGCGCTTGCGCGAAATCGGAGGCGAAATCATCAGTGAGAAGCAGGAGGAATTTGTTCGGGTGGTTATATCAAGTCTGCAGGGAAATACGTATACACATAGATATGCGAATTACATGCTTTTATCCGAGTCGGAAGAAACAGTGAAATCGTTCATTCAGGGTACGCAGCCGGCATTAGCGTAGCAATCAAAAGAAAAAATTAACAAACATTTTAAAATTATACCTGTAATTAATTCCCTTCCCTGTTATAATTACAGAAAAAGGAAAGAGGGGATACATATGAAAGCGACAGGTGTTGTAAGAAAAGTAGACGAGCTCGGCCGAGTTGTTCTTCCAATTGAATTGCGTAGAAATTTTTTCATCAACGATAAAGACCCGCTCAAAATTTTCGTTACTGAGGATACTATTGTCCTTAAAAAATATGAACCATCTTGCATATTTTGTGGATCAATGGAAGGGATTAAATCCTTCAAAGGCAAAAGAGTTTGCGAAACATGCGCGAATGAAATTTTGATAAAAGAATAAATACATCCCCCTCGATGAAAGAGGGGGATTCTTCATTAAGCAGCCTTTTTGTGTCTTTTATAATGTTTCTTGCTTACAGATTTTCCACCATACATCCCGCCATAAGTACGGGTCCCCTTCTTACCTGTATGCGGGTTTACATTACCTTTTGTACTCCAGTTGTTGGCGACGGTATGATCCGGATTCGAACGCCAGTGTGGCTTCACATACGTGCCATTCTTTTTGTAATAACCATGCACATAAACATCTGCAAAAGCTGGTGAACACAACCCTGTTAAAACGGCTGCTGTAATTAAAATGGCAAATACCTTTTTGAAACCCTTCACAAATCGCACTCCTTTCTGTGGTTTTGATTTCGATTTTATTATAAATTGCATATATAGTTGGCACTAGTAAATCCTATTTACAAAAATCGACAGATAAATTTCGGAAGGCGTTACATAATGAAAAGGATTTTTAATCTTGCATTCTCGTTAATAGTGGTTGGTGCTTTGCTCGCCGGGTGCCGCAAGCGGACACCAATGGTTCTTACAGCAGCGGGTCAACGCACCGTTTTGAAAACTAGGTTTTTCTACACGAGTGCGAAGATACGGTGAAAGCATTTATACAGTGTATGGAACCTTTATATGGGATAAAAACGGATTTTGTGGAGAGCAGAAAGCATAAATTTATGTTAAAATTATTAATTAACCCGCCTATACAAAAGCCATGTGTCATTCTTAATATTGATGCAGATAGTAAGAAATTATATACGGATTGGAAGGGAGAAAACATACTTTATGGTGATTGCAAAATGTTTATTAGGCACAGGTAAATTTAATAGTATTAAAAGACTTGCAGAGAGTGATACAAAAACTATTGTCGAAGTTGTTACACATGAAGGAACTCAATTAATTAAAAATATAAAGCTCGGTCACAGATCCAGCGCGAAACGTGTATCAGGTGCAGAAAAGACAAACGACCAACATGAGACGTGGCTACCACGTGTTGAGGTAAATGGAGAACTGGTATTCATTAAGGACCAGAATGTGCCTGAGGGTGTTGCTTCTTTCAAGACCCGTTATCTGGCTCTGAATTTCGCCCGTCGCTTTCTTGCGCAAAAACATAAGAACGCTATTTAATTATTATGAGGCCTTTTACCGAAATGGTAGGAGGCTATTTTTTATTTCTCAAAATTTGAACCAGGAAGGTTAAGATTAAGCATTTCTGAGTTTTTGAAGAATAAAATTTACAAGAAAAAGGTATAAAAAATAATTCTGAAGGGGAATACTAATGAGTTGTATATATCATAAAGAGTTCAATCAGTACAACAGACACTCAACCTTAATGTCGGTGTACAAAAACATGAAAGATGATAAATTCAAATACTGCATTATCCGTGAAAAAGGAGAGGTTTACAAAGCGCTGAAAACCTTTTTCGGAAAAGAGGGGAGCGAATGAATGGAGACGAGATGAAGCAGCTTGAACGGGCGGTCGACGAGATAACAGAGATCGCCCGGGGCTATGGCCTCGACTTTTACCCGATGCGGTATGAGATATGCCCGTCGGATATCATCTACACGTTCGGCGCGTATGGGATGCCTACCCGCTTCTCACACTGGAGCTTTGGCAAGGCGTTTCACCGCATGAAGCTCCAGTATGATTTAGGGTTAAGCAAGATTTACGAACTGGTTATTAATTCGGATCCTTGTTACGCCTTTCTGCTCGACGGCAACAGCTTAATCCAAAATAAGCTCATTGTCGCCCATGTTCTGGCCCACTGTGACTTCTTCAAAAATAATGCCCGGTTCAGTAAAACAAATCGGGATATGGTGGAAAGCATGGCTGCCACCGCAGAGCGGCTGCGCCAGTATGAAATTAAGTACGGCAAACAGACCGTAGAGGATTTTCTGGATGCGGTGCTCGCCATACAGGAACACATTGACCCCAGCCTTACGCGGCGTACCTTTAACTGGGCAGAGAATGACACAGAACGCAAACCTTCCGTTAAATCAAGGGGACGTTATGATGAGCTCTGGATGCTGGACGAAGAAGAACAGAAGAAATCGGCGGAAGTGGAAGAACGGTCTGCCCAGCAGAAACGTCTGTTTCCGCCTGAGCCAGAAAAAGATATTCTGCTGTTTATCGAAGAGTATAGCCCCAATCTGGAAGACTGGCAGCGCGATATTCTGACGATTATGCGTGAAGAGATGCTGTACTTCTGGCCACAGATGGAGACAAAAATCATGAACGAAGGCTGGGCTTCCTTCTGGCATCAGCGAATTCTGCGGGAGATGGATCTCACCGAAGATGAAACGATCGAATTCGCCAAGCTGAACGCCGGAGTTGTGCAGCCTTCTACCACCAGCATCAACCCGTATTATCTGGGTGTTAAGATTTTTGAGGATATTGAGGAGCGCTGGAATAATCCGACCGAGGAGGAGCAGAAGCGGTTTTGCCGTGAACCCGGCAAAGGGCGCGAGAAAATCTTTGAAGTTCGTGAGCTTGACGGCGATATTTCTTTCCTGCGGAACTATTTAACTAAGGATCTGGTTGATAAGCTGGATATGTATGTTTTCGCCAAGAAGGGAAACGATTGGACCATAACCGATAAAACATGGGAAAGCGTGCGGGACCAGCTCGTCACAAGCCGGGTGAATGGCGGATTTCCTTATCTGGTGATCAAGGATGGCGATTACCTGCGCAATGGGGAACTATACATCTCCCACCAGTATGAGGGGATGGAACTCGACATCAAATATGTCGAGAAAACGCTCCCCTACATCTATACCCTGTGGGACAAAACGATCCACCTGGAGACAACCGTCGAAGAGAAGCGAGTCCTGTTTACTTACGACGGGAAGAAGTGCCATCGAAGATTTCTGTAGCATGCAGATTTATGTTATATGAGGATTTATATAGAGGGATATGAATTAGTGAGAGGGAACCGAAGTGGTTCTCTTTTTTCTATGCTAACTTGGCGGAAAGGATGGGATGTCATGAAGTGGCAGGAAGTCAGACAGGCCTATCAAGACGAGTGGATTGTGTTTGAAGCTTTGAAAGCCCATTCCGAGGATAATAAACGGATTGTAGACGATCTGGCGGTCATTGATCGCTATGAAGATTCTATGGATGCGCTTCGGCGCTATACGGCCCTCCATAAGGAGAACCCAGGAAGGGAGTATTATTTCTTCCATACGTCTCGCGAGGACCTCGATATTCGTGAGCAGAAATGGACAGGTATTCGCAGAATATGATCCCACTTACAATCAAACATGAGCTGCCGTTTGTGGAAGCAGTGGTTACGTTCCGTGGTGAAACGATAAAGTGTGAAAAATGCATCCTTTTTTCGCACATGGCTTAAAAGGATGCAAGAGCGAGCGGGATAATACTGAGGCGCAATAGGTTAAGTGATTCGAAAAAACCTGCAAAACAGGCAGGCAACTGGCGGTCTATCCCATGGCAAAAATCTGGCAGGAGTGTTAATCCGGCCATTTTTCTTTACAAAAAAGGTGTGGAGAACGCAATGTTCTGCCACACCTTTTTCATTTGAATTAGAAAGTTTCTTCAACAAGAATGTCATCCACAGAAAAACGGCCTGTCTCATGGGCAGGTTTTTCCGCGTATCCCAGTGACATCATGAGAATAGGCGTATAGCGTTCCGGAATGTTCAGCTCTTTGCGGAGAGCTACCGGGTCGTATCCGCCCATGGGACACGTATCCAGTCCGAATGACTTGGCAGCAAGCATAAATTGCATCGCAGCAAAAGCCGCATTGCGGATGGCTTCATGAACGCCAAGCTCGGGTCCTCTCGCGTATGCCTGGTTGATGTTGTTGAATAAGGTATTCTTGGCCTCCTGGGTCATATATCCGGCTTCCACAGCGCCTGCATATGCTTTTTCAGCATTTTTGTTGGCCTGGGTATCCCCCAGAACAATTACCACAGCGGAGGCATCCGCAACTTGCTTCTGGCCATATGCAATCGGAAGCAGCCGTTGTTTTCTCTCCTCGTTTTGCACAACAATGAATTTCCAATGCTGCAGATTCCACGCCGAAGGGGCGGTTCCAGCCAATTCAAGAATCCCACGCAGCGTCTCCTTCGGAATGGTTTTTCCTTTCTGATAAGCCCTCACGCTGCTCCGTGCTTTCATGATATCGGCTATTGTACTAGCCACAACTGTTGCCATATACATTCACACCTTTCCTTACTACTTATTAAACTATAGTTAATAATTATAAATAATGTAATTTGATTTGTAAAGCTTGTAACTGCCTTCGTTCAAAATTAGGGTACCACCTAACGGATTGAATAAAACGGCTTCCAGACCGAATGAACCGGCCAAATAATGGACTGGGTACAACTAACAAAAAATAAGTGTTGAAAGTCAAAGAAAGTCAATATATAATCAATATAGGTCAACGAAAGTCAAAGTCAAACTGATGGCTACAGTCTTCATAAAATGAGGCACCGATGCCGCAATCGTAGTAGAAAGTTAAGGTCCAACCTGCAAAGGTCGAACCTGCAAATGAACTTGCAACGATGGGGTTCTCCCATTTACTCGATATAAGCATTTATTTAATAAATTTTTCGTAATGAAGGAGGAAAAATTTATGCTTTGCCAAAACTGCAATGAAAACCAAGCAAACGTGTTATTAAATATTCAACAGCAGGGTAAATTACAGAGACTGTACCTCTGCCAGGACTGTTATGCCGAACTGGCTAACAAAACAAGTGCGGGATCAAACCATAACTTCTCCCTATTCTCTGGATTCCAGGACTTCTTCAATAATGCCGACATGCATAACCAGAACCCATCCATGCCCCAAGGAAACAATCAGTCCCAGGCCCAACAACAAAGCCGCATTCTGGATGGCGCCGGACGAAACATTAGTGAAGCCGCGAAAGCCGGTCTCATCGATCCCGTAATTGGGCGCAGCGATGAGATCGACCGGGTTGTTGAAATTCTCAACCGCAGAAACAAAAACAATCCTGTGCTTATTGGGGAACCGGGGGTAGGTAAAACGGCAATCGCTGAAGGTTTAGCTCTGAAGATTGCTGAAGGACAGGTTCCAACGAAGCTTAAGAATAAAATTGTTTATACGCTTGATGTGGCATCCCTGGTAGCGGGTACCGGAATCCGCGGCCAGTTTGAAGAGAAAATGAAGCAAATTATTGCAGAGCTGCAGCAGCGCAAGAATGTCATTCTGTTCGTGGATGAGATTCATCTTCTCGTAGGCGCCGGATCTGCTGAGGGCTCGATGGATGCAGGAAATATATTGAAACCTGCGCTTGCACGCGGAGAGCTGCAAATTATCGGGGCCACTACACTGAAAGAATACCGTAAAATTGAGAAGGACGCTGCCCTGGAGCGCCGGTTCCAGCCTGTAATGGTTAAGGAGCCTTCCGTTCAGGAAGCGATAGAGATTCTGCACGGTCTTCGTTCTAAATATGAATCCTACCATGAAGTTTCTTATTCTGATGACGTTCTGCGGGCTTGCGTTGAATTATCCAACCGCTATATCCAGGACAGATTTCTCCCTGACAAGGCGATTGACCTGATGGACGAAGCAGGCTCAAAAATTAACCTTCGCTCCTCAAATGCCAACACAGAAGAATTACAGGCACGCCTTGCCGAGATTGCTATAGAGAAAAAGAATGCAACGGTTATAGAGGATTATGAGCGTGCGGCTAAGCTTCGGGATGAAGAAAACCGTATTCTGCAGCAGCTTGATAAGGCACAGCCAGCTACACAGCCTACAGCCGTTACTGTAGAAGATATTCAAGAAATTATTGAGCGGAAAACGGGTATTCCTGTCAAGAAACTGCAGAATGACGAACAATTGAAAATGAAACATCTCGCGGCTCACCTGGAAGGGAAAGTAATTGGGCAAGCTGAAGCTGTCAACAAGGTAGCAAAAGCCATTCGCCGCAGCCGCACAGGGTTGAAGCCGAAAAACAGGCCGATTGCATCCTTCCTGTTTGTTGGCCCTACAGGTGTAGGGAAAACCGAATTGACGAAGGTACTTGCCGAAGAACTGTTCGGCAGCAGGGATTCTATGATCCGTTTAGATATGAGTGAGTATATGGAGAAACACTCGGTATCCAAACTTATCGGTTCACCTCCGGGATATGTCGGCCACGAAGAGGCAGGCCAATTAACAGAGCGCGTGCGCCGCAATCCATACAGTATTATCCTGTTAGATGAGATTGAAAAAGCGCATCCGGATGTACAGAACATGTTTCTACAAATTCTCGAGGACGGCCGCCTGACTGACAGCCAGGGCCGCACCGTGAATTTTAAAGATACGGTAATTATCGCCACAAGCAATGCCGGCACTGCAGAGAAGAAAATCACCGTCGGATTTGGTGCCGAAAGCTCAAAGCCGGCCATGATCGAATCACTTACTTCCTATTTCCGGCCTGAGTTTCTCAATCGGTTCGATGCAGTCGTTCACTTTAACCATTTGGAAAAGAACGATTTAATTCGAATTGTTGATCTGATGCTGGGTGACATTACGGCAGCCATAAGCGAACAGGGGATGGAAGTAACGATCTCCGAGGAAGCGAAAGCAAAATTGGCTGAGCTGGGTTACCATCCTGCCTTTGGAGCCCGTCCGCTGCGCCGCATCATTCAGCAGTACGTGGAGGACGGAATCGCAGACCTTGTTATTGATAACGAGGATGTCAAACAAATCGCTATCGAAGTCATAAATGATGAGATTAGCGTTGTGAGAAAAGCCTAACGGTCCCTTCTAAAAACAACAGCTGCATTCTGGTGCATAACCGGAATGCAGTTTTTTGCTTATCTTTCTGGCAATAAAGTGGTTTCGCTATTGTATCTTTAAATCGAGTGTGTTATGATGTGGTTAAATAAATTATGGGTTGAATTTTATAATTCACATGTTATCAGGGGTTATATTTTCAATGTATATAGCCCGTGATAATATGTGAATTTTTATTTTTACAGGAAATATGAAGGTAACATATTAAACAAATTATTTGGAGGTTCTATCATGAACACAGGTACAGTTAAATGGTTTAATGCAGAAAAAGGTTTCGGATTTATTCAAGTTGAAGGCGGAGACGATGTATTCGTTCACTTCTCTGCTATTCAATCTGAAGGATTCAAATCTTTAGAAGAAGGCCAACGCGTTAGCTTCGACATCGTTGACGGTAACCGTGGACCACAAGCTGCTAACGTTATTAAATTATAATTAAAGAATTATAGAAAAGGCTGCTGGCAAACTTTTGTCAGCAGCCTTTTTTGCGTTGTACGGTGTTGAATGTGAAATTGCTTCTTTACTTGATAAGCGAAAAGAAGCTAATTGTCGATGGCGCCAGCCAACTAATTGGCTTAGATTGCGTAGCATCAAATAACGGTTAAAAAAGTGGATAACATCCGATAATAACTTTAAAAACCAACTAAACATTAGGAGAACGGAAATGTCTGATATTATTGAAATCGTTATCCGTTGCTTTGTTGCCTTTGCTTTATTCATCTTAATCACAAAGATTATCGGAAAAGACTTAATCGGGCAAATGACTTACTACCATTTTATTGCTGCGGTTACGCTTGGATCGATCGCTGGAAATATGGTATTTAACATAAAAATAAAGTTCCTCTATTTTTTAATTTCCATGGTGTTATTTGGCAGTATAACGATTGTGTTGACCTTCCTTACATTGAAAAGTGGCAAGCTGGGAAAATGGTTTTCAGGCGAACCGACAACCATCATCAAGGATGGGATCCTGCTCGAAGAAAACATGAAGAAAATAAAATATTCGTTAAGCGCTTTAACAAGTGGATTAAGGCAGAAAGAAATATTTAATCTAGAGGAAGTAGAGCAGGCAGTCCTTGAAACGAATGGTACGCTGTCTGTATTAAAGAAAAAACCTTATCGAACAATAACGCAAAAGGATTATTTTGATTTGTTGGCAAAACCGCCCTCAATGCACACAAGCACCATACATAACGGAGCAGAGGACCACGCACCGCACGATTTTTTGAGTTAATGCAATATCAGTTGATGTGCTTCACCGTGTTGAAGTGTCTTGAGCGATTTTTTAAAAGGGACCTCCGGTACTGAAACACCCAAGAAAAACATCGTGAGGCACGTGTCCGCACTTTTCTTTCCCCCTGCGGAGCGTGTGGAACAGAGGGCGAAAAAGACCGGCAATTGTCTCCATCATTGGCATACACAGATGTTGCACCTAAACGGTATAAAGGAATCTAAGGCCATCGCCTGCGCTTACGCTTGCCGCTAGCCAAGATTCCCTAATGCCGGTCCGTCCGTGGTTCCACAAAGCGGCCGTAAAAACTTCTATGCGGGGAAAGAAGAGAGCGGCATGGCCCGCGATGTTTTTCTCACTTATTCCCAGGGACTATTGGTTGTTAAAAATTCGGCCAATTCTTTGCTGTCTTCTCTCCTCATTTTCCTCATTTCCGCTCGTCGGGCTCCCATCTCATGGAGCTTCATCTCTTCTTTTGTTTCAGGAATGACTTTTGGAACCGTTACAGGTTTTTTATTGTTATCTAAGGCAACGAAAGTTAAAAAAGAGGTGGCAGCAATTTTTCTTTTTCCACTCATGAGTTCTTCCGTAATCACTTTTACGAACACCTCCATAGAGCTTTTGCCCGTCCAGCTTACATACGATTCGAGACTAACAGCGTCTCGTGTTTCAATCGGATAAAGAAAATCAACCGAATCGGTGGATGCTGTTACAACTGCGCAGCGGGCATGCCGCATGGCTGAAATCGAAGCAATATCATCAATATAACTCATTAATTTACCACCAAACAAAGTTCCATGATAATTCGTATCCGGGGGGAGCACCAAGCTGGATTTAATCGTTCGAGATTCTCTGCAAAATTTTTCAGTCATAGACAGGCCTCCTGTTGTAATTACGACTATTTGTATACATCATAGCTCAAATACTTGAGAATTGCCGAATTCTAACTTTTCGTTAATTCCTGTCTTCTTAAATAAAATGTCTATGCTGAATAGACATTTTAAGAAAATGGTGTTAATTTATATAGTAACAATGCATAAATATATAGTAATTAAGCGCTTTCAATGTGTTTTTTCCATATGCACATATGTTTACCTGATACCTACATGAACATGTAGAAGCACAGATAGAAGCCGGTTACTATTTGCAAAGGAGCGGTATAGATGTCGAGCAAAGTTTTGGAGAATTTCTTACATGGCAATTTAACCGATTTAAAAAACAGGGGCCTTTACAATGTGATCGACCCACTTGAGAGCTCCAACGGACCAGTTATAAAAATTTCAGGCAAAGAATTTATCAATTTATCGTCCAATAATTACCTGGGGCTAACAACCGATGAACGGCTTAAGAAAGCTGCTGTGGAGGCCATCCATCGATACGGAGTGGGAGCAGGCGCAGTACGCACGATCAACGGAACGTTTGAGCTGCATACGAGGCTGGAGCAAAAACTGGCTGTTTTTAAGCATACAGAAGCAGCGATTGCCTATCAATCAGGTTTTAACTGCAATATGGCAGCGATATCTGCTGTAATGGATCAAAGCGACGCCATTTTATCTGATGAATTAAACCACGCTTCTATTATTGATGGCTGCAGATTATCCAGAGCAAAAGTCATCCGCTTTAAGCACTCTGATATGGAAGATTTGCGGGCAAGAGCGAAGGAAGCCACAGAATCCGGTCTCTATAACAAAATCATGGTCATTACAGATGGCGTTTTCTCTATGGATGGGGATATCGCCAAGCTTCCTGAAATTGCAGCCATTGCGGAAGAATTCGACTTGATTACGTATGTGGACGATGCGCATGGTTCTGGTGTGCTTGGAAACGGTGCGGGTACTGTTAAACATTTTGGCCTGTCCGCTAAAATTGATTTTCAAATTGGAACACTTTCCAAAGCCATAGGCGTTGTTGGCGGGTATGTTGCGGGCAAACAGGAGTTAATCGACTGGCTGAAAGTGAGAAGCAGGCCGTTCCTTTTCTCCACGTCGTTGACGCCTGCCGATGTGGCCGCATGCATACAGTCGATTGATATACTCATGAACAGCACGGAGCTGCAAAATCGCTTATGGGAAAACGGCGACTACTTAAAGAAAGGCCTTAAACAACTCGGCTTTAATATTGGAAAAAGTGAAACGCCCATCACGCCATGCATTATCGGGGAAGAAGTAAAAACCCAGCAGTTCAGCAAAAGGCTGTATCAGGAAGGCGTATATGCGAAAGCCATTGTATTCCCCACCGTACCGCAGGGAACAGGGCGGGTACGCAATATGCCTACAGCGGCGCATACGAAAGAGATGCTTGATCAGGCACTTTCCACCTATGCAAAAGTGGGCAAAGAACTGGGCATCATCTAAAATTCGACGAAGTTCGGATAAGTTGACATCTAGGGGGCATGATTGTCATGAAAAAAATAATGGTGACAGGAGCGCTTGGGCAGATAGGCTCGGAGCTGCTAATGGAGCTTGGGAGATTTTACGGTTCAGATAACGTCATTGCAACCGATATTCGGTTAGGGGCGAAAGAAATCGCGCATTCCGGTCCTTTTGAAATTCTGGATGTGACGGATGGAAAAAGGATGGCTGAAATTGCTGCCCAATATCAGGTGGATACCATTATCCACCTCGCCGCACTCTTGTCAGCCACTGGGGAAGAGAAGCCTCTGTTTGCGTGGAATTTGAATATGGGCGGATTGGTTAATGCGCTTGAGGTTGCCAGAGAGCGGGGCTGTCAGTTTTTCACGCCAAGCTCAATCGGTGCATTCGGGCCATCCACGCCAAAAGTTCAAACACCACAGGACACCATTCAGCGTCCTACCACCATGTATGGCGTAAACAAAGTGGCAGGGGAATTGCTCTGCGATTATTACTTTCATAAGTTTGGCGTAGATACGAGAGGCGTCCGGTTCCCCGGATTGATCTCGTATGTTACTCCTCCAGGCGGCGGTACGACAGATTACGCGGTTGAGATTTATTACGAAGCGGTGAAGCGCGGGAAATATACCTGTTATATCCAGAAGGGTACCTACATGGATATGATGTATATGCCGGATGCGCTCCACGCTATCATTACATTGATGGAAGCTGATTCCTACAGATTAAAACACAGAAATGCTTTTAACGTTACGGCCATGAGCATTGCGCCGGAAGATGTAGCTTCTGCCATTGCGAGACAGATGCCAGCTTTTAAAATGGATTATCAAGTGGACCCGGTGCGACAGGCGATTGCCGAAAGCTGGCCGGACTCCATTGATGCATCAGCCGCCAAAGAGGAATGGGGCTTTAAAGCCGAGTATGATCTTGACAGGATCACAACCGACATGCTTGCTAAGCTGCAGCAGCGATACTGCTTACCTGAGGCAAAGTAAAGCAGCCAATTAGAAGCCAGCCGTGTGAGGCTGGCTTCTTTATTGAACCCAATGTCTGCCCAACTCATATGCTAGCAATAGTGATACCGGGTTAAAGGGGGACTACAACATTGGTTACAGCCCGCATTGGCAGCGAAACATACGAATTCTTTGGCGAACTGGAACGGTACTTTTATAAATTCAGGAAGCATATTATCGGTGAAAACCAGACTTTCCTTTCACCATATGGCAGGCAGCGGATTGTTTATGCTGATTGGACGGCCAGTGGACGGCTATACCGTCCGATCGAGAATAAAATCACGGATGGCTTTGGGCCGTTCTTTGCTAATACCCACACCGAATCAAATGTAACGAGTACAGCCACAACACTGGCGTACCAGCATGCACAGAAATTGATTAAGGCCCATGTCAACGCGGATAAACATGATGCCATTATTATGGATGGATCCGGGATGACGGCTGTTATATGTAAACTGCAGCGGATACTTGGATTGCGCTTGCCGGACAAATATAGGGATGCAATCCATATCCCGGAAGCTGAGCGGCCCGTTATTTTCGTGACACACATGGAACACCACTCCAACCATACATCCTGGCTGGAAACAATCGGGGATGTGGTGGTGATGGAGCCAAACGACAGTGGCCTGGTGAGTCCGGAAAAGCTGGAGGAGCTGCTTAGATGCTATGCCCACCGCACACAAAAGATTGGTTCTTTCACTGCCTGTTCCAATGTGACCGGCATCCAAACCCCTTACTACCAGCTTGCCAGAAAAATGCATGAATATGGCGGCATTTGCCTAGTGGACTTCTCCGCTTCAGCTCCTTACGTGGATATCGACATGCATCCCCCTTCGCCGCAGGAAAAGCTCGATGGAATCTTCTTTTCTCCCCATAAATTTTTAGGCGGGCCCGGATCATGCGGCATCCTCATATTTGATTCCAGGCTGTATTCCAGCAAAACACCGGATAAACCTGGCGGCGGCACGGTGTGGTGGACAAATCCGTGGGGGGACCACCTTTATATAACAGATGTAGAAATACGGGAGGATGGGGGAACCCCTGGCATTCTTCAGGCCATTAAAGCAGCATTAGCCGTAAGCCTCAAAGAAGAGGTGGGCACAGAAAATATCCAAAGACGCGAAAAAGAGCTGGTAGAGATTGTATTATCCAAGTTATCCATTATGCCTAAGCTGCATGTGCTGGATGGAAACATCACCGAAAGGTTGGGCATTATTTCTTTTTGTGTAGAAAATGTTCATTATAATTTGGTAGCGAAGCTATTAAATGATCGTTTTGGCTTTCAGGTGCGAGGCGGATGTTCCTGCGCCGACACGTACGGCCACTATTTATTGAATATCAATAAAGAGACTTCGAAATTTTTAATGGGTGAGATCGACAAGGGTGATTTCTCGCAAAAACCTGGCTGGGTACGATTCTCCATGCACCCCACGATGACCAATCAGGAAGTGTATTCATTTATAGCCGCGATCCAGCTCATTATTCAAAACATTAAAGAATGGGAAAAAGACTATGTGTATGACAGCATGACCAACGATTTTTACCACATCGATTACATGAGGGCTAACATGAATACGCTGTTTAAAATTCATTAGGCAGCTCGTTATTTGGAATGATCCGGTAATTGCCCTATACTAACAATAGAACTTGAAATCTACTTATTTCGCATTCAGTGATAGGGAGGCAGAACATGGATCAATTTGAACAAAACCTGGATAAATACGCGGCGCTGGCCGTTCGGATGGGCGTAAACATTCAGAAAGGGCAGACGCTTGTCATTAATGCCCCGCTTTCTTCAGCAGAGCTCGTCCGTAAAATCGCAAAGCAGGCTTATGCTGCGGGTGCAAAAAATGTTCACGTTGAGTGGAATGATGAGGAGCTTACCCGCATTAAATACGACCATGCACCGGATGAAGCCTTCAGCGAGTTTCCGATGTGGAAGGCAAAGGGAATGGAAGAGATGGCGGAGAGCGGGGCAGCTTTTTTGACAATATATGCTCCCAATCCTGATTTATTAATCGGCGTAAACCCGGAAAAAATCGCGACAGCAGCCAAAACAAACGCATCCGCGATGCAGAAATACCGCAGCTATTTAATGGCCGATAAGGCGTGCTGGTCACTGATCTCGATTCCGACAAAAGATTGGGCACATAAGCTGTTTCCGGAAATCCCGGCTGATGATGCAGTCGATAAGCTATGGGAGATTATTTTTAAAGTGACCCGCATCGATAAGGAAGATCCGATACAAGCCTGGAAGGAACATAATGCACGCCTGGCCAAAACCGTTGAATACCTCAACAAGAAGCAGTATAAGCAGCTTGTTTACAGGGGGCCAGGTACAGAATTTACCCTTGATCTGCCTGAAAACCACGTATGGCAGGGCGGGGCGGTACACAGTGAGGCAGGCATCGCCTTTAATCCGAATATGCCAACGGAGGAAGTCTTTACGATGCCCCATAAAGATGGGATGAATGGAACCGTACGCAGCACGAAGCCGCTTAATTATGGCGGAAATGTAATCGAGAACTTCAGCCTTACATTTGAGAAGGGTAAAGTAGTCGATTTCACGGCGGAAATGGGATATGAGACACTGAAGCATCTTCTGGATACCGACGAAGGCGCACGGCGGCTTGGTGAGGTGGCCCTTGTGCCGCATAACTCACCCATCTCCAATGCAAACCTTATCTTTTACAACACGCTGTTTGATGAAAATGCCTCCTGCCATCTGGCAGTCGGTAATGCCTACCCGACTAATTTAGCGGGCGGGGCGGCGATGTCTCAAGAAGAGCTTGCGAAGCACGGGGCAAACACCAGCCTTGTCCATGTCGACTTTATGATCGGATCTGCACAGCTGGATATTGACGGGTTAACCGGCGATGGCACCAGGGAACCAATCTTCAGACAGGGGAATTGGGCATTAGAAATTTAGTAACCGGTCAATAGATCAGCCGGCTGCTGGTAAGCCGGCTGATCTATTGTGTCTACTAAAAAGAGGGTGAAAGCGGAGAAAAACCGCCTTCACCCTCTTGCATGTTAGTCTTTAAGTCCCTGGCCCAGACCTTTTAGAAAGCCCATTCCAAAGCGCAGCGCCCGGTTAATATCCGGATCATTCAAAGCTTTCATTAATTCAAACACGCCAACTTTTTTGTTGGTTTCGACATCTTCCTGTGCTTTCTGCAGTCCTGATTTCATGCTGCCAACGATTTTGTTAGTCGACTCAGGATTTAGTTCTGTTAATAGAGCACTTGCTTCCATAAGGTTGTTAATTAAATTCGTAATTGGCTTACGGGAAACCTGGCCGAGCAGGATTCCAGCTACTTTTTCCTTGGCACTCAACAGCGAGTTAGCTGCTTCCAGTATTCCGCTGTCGTTCAATTCCCCGATCAGCTGCATAATCTTGAACAGTGCCTCATCTTTATCTGCCAGCTCATCTCTAAGGTTATCCAGTGCCTGCTCTTTTTTCATTTCTTCTGTGTCAACGTTTTTGCGTACCATCTTAATCGGTTGTGCCATGCTTTATTCCCCCCCAACATCTACTAAAGAAACGTAGTCTGGACGATTCCATTTGCGTTGTACTTCCACGCCGTTTTGCGGATGGCGCTTCTTATAGCGCGGGTTAATCATTGGCAATGGAATTTCCCCTTTGTTTTCCAAGACTTCCATCCGAACTTTCGTTTGCTTGTAGGCGGGAGTATTGGTTACAACGTCAAATCCATTTCCGGTCAGAAGGTTGACGGCATTCTCATGGCTTGCAGAGTGCATTGGTACATATACTGCATTACCTTGAACGCGGTTTGTAATGAGCGCACGTAGTTTAATGGAACCGTATGGAGATAAGAGCCGCACGAGAGCACCATCTTCAACCCCGCGCTCTTTTGCCAATTCCGGAGAAATTTCTACGAAAACCTTCGGTAATTTCTTATTGATTCCCTCGGATTTAGTCGTTAAGTTTCCTTCGTGGAATTGCTCAAGCAGGCGTCCATTGTTTAGCGTTAAATCGAATTCTGCCGGATACTCAACCGGTGGAACATAATCAAACAAGGCAAAACGCGCCTTTTTATCTGGGAAATTAAACCCGTCCAGGAAAAGAACAGGTGTATTTGTTCCGTCTGGTGATCCCCAGTTAAAGCTGTTCCATCCTTCTAACACATCATAGTTACATTGGGAGAAGAATGGAGTTAAGCTCGCCATCTCCGCAAAAATTTCACTTGGATGCGAGAAATTCCAGTCATAGCCGAAACGTTTCGCAACCTGGGAGAAGATCCACCAGTCAGGCTTGCTGTCGGCAAGCGGATCAAGCGCTTGATATAAACGCTGAACACGGCGTTCTGTATTCGTAAAGGTGCCATCCTTTTCAAGGGACGGTGCACCCGGTAAAACAACGTCCGCAAATTGAGCGGTTGTAGACAAGAAGATATCCTGTACAACCAGAAAATCAAGTTTGGCAAGCATCTCCTGGGTATGGTTGGAGTTGGCGTCTACCCATGCCATATCTTCCCCGGCAATGTACATGCCTTTCAATTCACCGCGGTCGATCGCCTCAAGCATTTGAATGTTATCAAGGCCAGGTGTGCCGGAAATCTGTACACCATATGCTTCTTCAAATTTAGACCGAATTTCATCGTTGGAAACGGATTGATAGCCTGGGAAGATATTCGGCATCGTTCCCATGTCGGCAGCCCCTTGCACGTTATTGTGTCCGCGGAGCGGGAACGCACCTGCACCAGGACGAGCCATATTTCCGGTAACAAGAAGCAAGTTAGCGATTGCCGCAGAAGTATGGGAACCTGCGATGTTTTGGGTAACACCCATGCCCCAGCAGATCGCTGTGCCATCAGCATCGCGAATCATTTCAGCGATGTGGATTAACGTTTCCTTCTTAATGCCGGTTTCTTTTTCTGCGAATTCCAGTGTAAACCGTTCAAGCGATTGTACATATTCATCAAAGAAATTTACATGCTGTTCAACAAAGTCCTGGTCATGCCAGCCTTGCTCGATCATGTACTTCGCCACCGCAGCTAACCACACATAGTCGGTTCCTTGTTTTGGACGGATGAACATATCTGCACGTTCTGCCATTTCATGTTTGCGAAGATCGACTGCGATGAGCTTCTGCCCATGTAATTTGTGTGCACGTTTGATGCGGGTGGCAAGCACCGGGTGGCCTTCTGCTGGCGCGCAACCTACTAGAATAACAAGGCCGGCTGCTGCGATATCTTTAATCGTTCCGGAGTCGCCGCCAATTCCACCTGTCTGCTGCAGTCCCCAAGAAGCAGGAGATTGACAGTAGCGTGAACAGTTATCCACATTATTCGTCTCGAATACCTGGCGGGCCATTTTTTGCATCAAATAGTTTTCTTCGTTCGTCATTTTGGAGGAAGAGATAAATCCGAGGGCATTGCTGCCGTATGTCTGTTTGATGTTTCCAAGTTTTTGAGCCACCAGATCAAGCGCTTCATCCCATGTGGACTCAACAAACTCATCACCTTTACGAATCAGCGGAGCCGTAATCCGTTCTTCACTGTTTACGAAATCCCAGCCGAACTTACCTTTTACACATGTAGAGATCGCATTTACCGGAGCATCGGATACGGGTTGAACTTTTAGGATTTTGCGGCCTTTAGTCCAAACTTCAAACGAGCAGCCTACCCCGCAGAAGGTGCAAACCGTTTTCGTCTTCTTCGTGCGCGTATCCCGCATGGCTGCTTCGATTTCAGAAATCGCAAAAATTCCGCTGTAACCCGGTTCAACTTCTTTAACCAGGTCAATCATCGGGTTGAGCAGTTCTTTTTCCATCCCAGACATAAAGCCTGCTTCACCCAGCATGGATTTCTCCATTAAAGCGTTACATGGACAGATCGTTACACACTGTCCGCAGCTTACGCATGAAGAATCATTAATCGCTTTTCCATCATCCCAGATGACACGGGGGCGCTCAGCTTCCCAATCAATTGAGAGTGTCTCGTTAACCTGCAGATTCTGGCAGACCTCCACGCATTGTCCGCATGCGATACACTGATTCGGATCATAACGATAGAAGGGATGGGACATATCGACTTCTTCTGGGCTAACCTTTGGCTCATACGGATATTTCTGGTGCTCAATTTCCATGAGTTCGGCGGTATTATGCAGTTTGCAATTGCCGTTATTGTTGTCACAAACCGTACAATACAGCAGATGATTTTCTAAAAGCCTGTCCATTGCTTCGGTCTGTGCTGCTTTGGCACGATCAGAAGCGAGCTGGATGTTCATGCCATTCTCTATCTTTGTTGAACAGGAACGAACAAGTTTCCCATCGACTTCTACGATGCATGTGTCGCATGTTTGAATCGGGTCCACTTCGGGAACATAACAGATCTGAGGGTGCTCAATCCCGTTCTGGTTGATGGCCTCCAGTATCGTCATCCCCGCTGGCACGTCATATTCTTTGCCGTTCAACGTAATTCTTTGAGTACTGCTCACCTTGCTACTCACCTTTTGCCTCCTTCTGTCCATTAGCCACAACTTAGCTGAGACCAAGCCTTGGCACAGGCGGTGGACGAAAAAAAACTCCACTACAAGAAGCCCTATCCTGCTAAGATAGAGTTGCTCATAGTGGAGTAGCCTGTTAGCAATATTATTACTAATGAACCAATCCGCTATATACACGACTTAACTTCGATAAAATAATAACAAGGAACTATCATTATTTCATCGTATCTACGGTGTTTATTATAATATTAGTCATTAAAATAGACAAGGTAATTGTCGCTCACCCGGCAGTTTCCTTGTTGTTTTTGTTTGTTTAGAGTATGATAAACAGCGTTATCGTACAAGGAGGATTACAGTGGTAAAAAAAGAGGCACAGTTCAATGATATTATTCGAAAAGTCCGCAAAGAGCTTTTTGGAAAGGGACCTGAGCGGATTCAGACCAACTTTGTAGGAAATATGGCCATTACCATGCTTTCTGGTAATTTAACACCAACTGAGAAGTTTATCACCCGTACGCCGGAAGGTAAGGAAATGGTTCATACAGCCCGGACGCGAATGGTACAGCAGGTTTATGAAAAAGCAATTCCCGAAGGCCTTGAAGAATTAGTAGGTTCCAAACTTATACATTTATTCAACGACATTAAAGTTGATGAAGATATTGCAATATCTGTTTTTGTATTTCAAGATAAGATTGTATAGGGGGATTGGATTTATGAAAAATCCTGTAGATACAACCAGCAACATTATCCGCTACGAGGGTGGTACAGCTAAGGCGATTCAAGATACCATCGTTACAGAATACCCGGTCACCATTCAGCTCGACGGAGAAGAATTCGCCACTATGGTATGTACACCTGAAAATATAGAAGATATGGTAATCGGTTTTTTAGCTTCAGAAGGGGTAATAAGGGAGTATTCAGATATAAAGGAGATCTGGGTGCAGGAAGACGGATTTGTGAACGTTGAAACAAAAAAAGCAAACAAACTATCCCAAAAATTTCACAGCAAGCGCTATATTACTTCCTGCTGCGGGAAGAGCCGGCAGGGATTTTACTTTTATAACGATGCCAGAACAGCAAAGAAAATAACAGAGGTAGGTATCCGCCTCCCGATTGAAAGCTGTTTTCGACTGATGATAGATATGCAGACGGAAGCCACCACCTTTCATGCTACCGGTGGTGTGCATAATGCGGCGCTGTGTGACGAGAAAGGAATCATCCTTTCAAGAATGGATATTGGGCGGCATAACGCCCTGGATAAAATATACGGATATTGCCTCAAAAACAACATATCCATTAATGGTAAAGTGATTGCATTCAGCGGCAGGATTTCCTCGGAAATTCTGTTGAAGGTAGCTAAGATCGGCTGTGAAATTGTGCTTTCCAAATCAGCGCCAACAGAGTTAGCCCTCCAGCTTGCAAACGATTTAGGCATAACAGCGGTAGGTTTTATTCGAAATTCGTCCTGCAATATTTACACGCATCCTGAGCGGATTGTAACATAGGCGAACCGTTTTTATTAAACATTGGAAGGTGTTAATGTGGAAACAACATCAAGAATCGTTGACCAAAGAAATCGGCCTCTCCGGGATTTACGCATATCCGTCACAGATCGCTGTAACTTTCGCTGCCGCTATTGTATGCCCGCTGACATTTTTGGACCTGATTACGAATTTCTTCCACGCAAGGATATTTTATCGTTAGAGGAGCTCGAGAGGCTGGTTCACATTTTCGTCGGATTAGGTGTCAAAAAGCTTCGTATCACGGGCGGGGAACCGCTGCTCCGAAAGAATTTGTCCTACTTAATTCAGTCTGTTAGCCAAATCGATGGGCTCGAAGACATTGCCCTCACCACGAATGGGGTGCTGCTGCCTAAGTTTGCGCAGGATTTAAAAGCGGCAGGGTTGAAACGGGTGAATGTTAGTCTCGATTCGCTAAATGATGAACGTTTTCAATATTTAAATGGCGGAAAAAGTAAAGTCCAGCCTGTGTTAGATGGCATTGAAGCGGCTGCGCAGGCAGGCCTGAAGGTTAAGATTAATATGGTGGTGCAAAAAGGCATAAACGAGCAGGATGTGCTGCCAATGGCTCGCTATTTTAAAGAGCATAAGCACATCCTCCGGTTTATTGAATTTATGGACGTGGGCAATCACAACGGTTGGAACATGAACCGGGTTTTTTCTAAGAAAGCGATCATCGAACAAATAAACAGGGAAATGCCTCTCGAACCGATTCCGGGGAACTATACAGGTGAAGTGGCTTCCCGTTATCGATATGTGGGAAGCGAAGAAGAAATCGGGATCATTTCTTCCGTGACCGATGCTTTTTGCGGGACATGCAACCGGGCCCGCATTTCAGCCGAAGGGAAAATGTATACGTGCCTGTTTGCTTCTGAAGGACACGATTTACGGTCGTTTCTTCGCTCAGACAAAACGAACGAGGAATTGGCCCGGATCATCGGTCAGTTATGGGGAAACAGGGAGGACCATTACTCGGAAGAAAGGTCCCACACAACCCGCTCGCTGCCCAAGGTTGAGATGTCCCATATTGGGGGTTAGTAAAGGAATTCGTACAAGATAGGGGGATTGGGCAGTACATGGAAAACAAACGGGCACTATTGCTATTGGCTGCTGTTATGTTTCTTGTTATGGTTGGATTCGGCGTTATTATCCCTGTTCTGCCTTTCTTTGCTAAACAGATAGGTGCCACACCTGCTCAGCTGGGGTGGTTAATGGCGGTGTACTCCTTGATGCAGCTGCTGTTTGCCCCAATGTGGGGGAGAATTTCCGATCGCATTGGCCGCAAGCCAGTGATGCTGATTGGGATAGCCGGGCTCGCCATTTCCTTCTTCTTATTCGCCATCTCCAGCCAGCTCTGGATGCTGTTTGCGGCCCGCATTTTAGGCGGATTCCTGTCCTCGGCTAATATGCCGACAACGATGGCCTATGTAGCCGATGTGACAACCCCTGAGAGTAGAGGTAAAGGGATGGGGAAAATCGGTGCTTCAATTGGTTTAGGGTTTATATTTGGGCCGGCCATTGGGGGCATTTTTGCAGAGCATCACTTACAGACGCCATTTTTTATAACGAGCGGGCTCGCTGTCATCACTTTCTTCTTTGTCTTATTTGCTGTCAGAGAATCGCTGCCGGCTGAGAAAAGAGCGAATCGGCAGGAACATAGGGAGTCACGGTGGGCAGCCTTTCAGGGTTCAATGGCGTTCCTTTATATCCTATCATTTTTTGTATCGTTCTCATTGTCTGGACTTGAAGCCACATTTGCTTATTTCGCTGCAGCCCGTGCTGGAATAGGGGCAAAGCAGATCGGATACATTTTTATGATTATGGGGCTTGCGGGTGCCATTGTCCAGGGCGGTTTAATCGGCAGGCTCATTAAAAAATTTGGGGAGGGAGCGGTTATACAAGGCGGCTTATTCGTATCTGCCATTGGCTTTCTCTTGATCTTGCTTACCCACAGTTTTTCCAGCGCGGCCCTCTACCTGACCATTTTTGGTCTTGGCAATGGGGTAATTCGCCCAAGTGTATCTGCCCTCATCAGTAAGCATACAACAGTCGGGCAGGGAACGGCGTCCGGGCTGATGTCCTCCTTTGACTCTTTGGGAAGAATAGCCGGCCCGCCACTGGGCGGAATATTGTACGCCTGGCAGATCGGATACCCCTATATTTCAGGAGCGATTCTCTCCCTTATCGCTTTCTTGGTCTATTGGATATACGCAAACCGTACAAAGCAGGAGACGAGTCAAACTGTGTAAACGCTTATTCATCTTGTTTTAATGAGATTGTACTAGAATAAAGATTGAATTTACAATCGAGAAAGAGGAGAAGCATCGTGAAAAAAACCGTCGTGTATTCAGTGCTAGCAACAATATGCATGGCCGGAACCTTAACTGCTTGTTCATCTCAAAGCACGTCAGCCGGAAACAATTCGTCAACAACCAGTAATCCATCAGCAAGTAACCAGTCAGCTGCAGGTAATCAGGCAGCAGCAACTAATCAAGGAGCTGCTAATAATCAAGCAGCGGCAGCTCAGAAGGTTGTTGTGTCCAAGGGTTTCCCGGTAATTTTAGAGGAAATTAAAGGCGGCAAGCTATCGGATGAGAAGGAATCGATTAAAGCAGGTTCCGGTATTCATTTCATGTTACTTAATAAAGATAAGTCCACTTATACTTTTATCAATAAAGAATTACGTATCAATAATACCATTCAGCCGGGACAGACAGTAAGCTTTGAGTGGATTTCCCCTAAAAAACCGGGCAAGTATGAAGTTCAACTAAGCGAAAAAGGGCAAAAAACGAGCTCAAGCCTTGCACTTACATTAAAATAGCAATCCATTTAACCGCTTTGTTTTAGCTCAAAAATTTGATCGGCACTTTCTGGCACTTCTCAGAGGGTGCTTTTTTGTTATGTTCACTTGCAATCCACAAATGTATTGTTAGTTTGCTTTTGTACTTGATATAATCGACTGTAAATATTGGAAATTAGAAAAGGGAGGAAATGTGTGTACTGTAACGGGATATGAAAACATATTTACACGGGCTTTTGATTTAGTAGAGTACGGAAAATTCATTCAGCACGCATTCTTGAGAGCTAATGAACGCAAATATGAATCGGCTCACTTTGATATGCCATTTCGTTTTGGCCAAATGTTTGTTACGAATTATGGCAGCTATGAAGACGAGAAAAACAAGTGCATCGCTTTTTTAGCTGTCTCTTTCAATAAAACAGCAACAGGCTGTGTGACAAGGGAAATCGAGCGAGCTTCATTGCACAGCTACATGCGCAAGTGTGGCTATGATGCAGCGATAATAGCATTTTATAAGCTGGAAGAGAAACGCTGGAGATTTTCACTTGTCCGCTTTGCATTAACGTACGATAAGACAGAGCGGATAAAACGGGACTCCTTTATAGGAGGGGAAGCCGCATCCCACCTGGTGATAAAGAAACAACTGCTCTCCATTCGGGAGGGTGGTGAGTCTATTTTGTCGCTGGATAAGCTGGAGAAAGCATTTACCGCAAACACGATTATCAAAGATTACATGGCAAGCGGTGTGGGGACACCAGACAACTTCAACTTTACTATGTATGAGGAAGAACCGTGCGACAAAGAAGCTGCCGTCACGCCTGGGATGCTTGGGGCTGTGTTTGAGAAACACATGGATACCGCCCTTAGAAAGAGCCGGGGAACGTTTTATACTTCGTGTGAGATTGTGCAGTATATGTGCAGGGAAAGTGTTGTGCACTATCTTGCTGCACAGACCGGACTGGGCAGCAAGCAAATCCGGGCCTTTATATGTTGTGATTATCCGTCATTTGATGCTGTACCCGTAGAAGTTGAACACAAAATAGAAGAATTGCACAATGCGTTAAAGCGGCTAAAAGTGCTGGATCCGGCTGCCGGTTCAGGAGCCTATATTATTGGAATGTTAGACGAAATCGTAAAGGCGCGGCTCCATATTTCCTACCTTTCTCATCTCAATATCGAGGTGGTCAGACGTCAAAGTGATGAATGGTATCTCGAATTTCTTCAGGATGCTTTATGCGCGGTAGTAGGAGTCGATATCGAACAGCAAGCGTTGGAGATTGTAGTACGGCGGGTGCGTTCTTTTTGCCGAACACTGATTCATGATGCAGCCGCGATAGACGTTGGGGAGCTAGCGGTCCGGTTGATATGCGGTGATGGCTTGCTTGATGAAATAGAAGGAGAGTTTGATATCGTCATCGGCAATCCCCCTTATGGCATTGTATACGATACAACGATTAAGAAAGAATACGAGAGCCTGTATCCTTCTTTTAAAAGAAATCATGACTTGTACACAGCTTTCTATGAACGGGCAATTAGACTCTTAAAAAACAACGGAACGTTGCATTACATTACGCCGAATACTTTTTTGAACGGTGATTATTTTAAGCCGCTGCGCACATATATTACGTCCAGCTGCCGTGTTCTGCAACTCATCAATTTTAACGATCATCAGGTGTTTGATGATCCGACTGTATTTGTATCTATTCTATTAGCCAGAAAAGAGGAAAACATAGAACGGGGAGAGGCATACCTGTATAACCATTATAGTTTTATGGGGAAGGAAAAAGGATTCTCCTTTTCCAGGCAAACAGCCGTTTATTCCTCCGATAAACCACTGCGGCCGGGCAGTTCTATCATGGAAAGCATCATAAACAAGCCGTTGGTTGTGCCGCTAGAATCGATGTTTTATGTGAAGGACGTCGGTTTCAATTACTGGACAAAAGGAAAGGGGAAGAAGCGGCAGGGTTCGATCGGCAGCCGGATATTCTACCAGGGAGACAGAAAAGATGAGCGGGATATCCCTTATCTTAAAGGACGCAATGTGAGCCGGTATGCGATTGCAACGCCCCAGCAGTATATGAGGCATAACTATGAAACGTTTTTGGATAAAGCCACTGACACGTTTCGCTACTCTGAAGCACTTCTAACCGCCTCGCCAAAAATCGTCTACCGACAGACTTCTGATCGCATTGTGGCAGCAATCGATTATAGCCGACATTATGTGGATAAGACCGTCCATATTATATTGCCTAAGCAAACCTCTTGGTCTATGGATCCGCAATATTTGCTGGCCTTGTTGAATTCCCAGTTGTTTTTTTACATCTACCGTGAAATATCGCAGGAACGTTACGGCAGAGCCTTTACACAGGTGAAAACCGTGTATATAAAACAGCTGCCATTGAAAATAGCCGACAAGGATGAGCAGCAGGTATTTATCCAACTGGTGGAGCAAATTCGCAGTCTCACGGAGAAGGCTGTTACAGGGGATAAGCAAGCTACTGAGCAGATTGAGGAATTACAGCGGAAGCTCGATGGGCTCATTTACCGGTTATATGGACTATCCGAAAGTGAGATCGAGAAGGTGGAGGCTTTGTAAAGCATAATAGGAAAGAAAAAAGCAGCCTGCGTAAACCAGCATTTTGGTTCACAGGCTGCCTTTTTTTAAACTTAGAAAATACGTTTGCCATACACAAATTTATTTTTCCAATAAAGATCGTTGAGTGAAAACGTGCGCACACCCTTCGTCGTTCTGGCTGTTACATTTCCTTTGCCTGTATAAATGCCAACAAAAGTTGGGGTTTTACCGCTGCCTGTTAAATGAAAAAAGACAAGATCACCCGGAACAAGTGCAGTTTTGTCTTTCACGGTTACGCCTGTCTGGCTCTGTTGATAGATTGTTTTAGCGAGTGTGATGCCGGTCGTTTTCTGGTAGACAGATAACACAAAGGCAGAAGCGTCAAGCGGAGTTGTTTTTACCGCTTTAGCCGCATTTACAATTTGGCCCTTTTTAGAGGCGGTAAAAGCTGCAGCATCGTGTGGATGATCCTTAGCGACTTTCGCGGTCCATTCTTTAGCAGTTAGGGCATAGGCATTGGTGCCTGTGGCTGCCACTGTAATAACCGCGGCAACGGCTGTTGCTTTGACCAGTTTAGAAACATTCATCTTTCATTTCACCTGATTTCATATAATTCATGCCAACCGCATCATACATTTGATTCTGGATAATGCAATGAACATATCCTACCACAAATTTACCAGTTAAAAAATATTTTTTTTCCAACAAATAGTGTACAATTTTTATGTAGCAGAATTAGTGGAAGGGGATGTTAATATTGACGCTTTCAGGTAAAGTTGCGATCGCATTCTTTGCCAGCGACGAAAGCCGCTTTATGACCGGAGCATACGCCACGGTTAACGGCGGATCGGCAATGGATTAATTCAACGATAGAGAATAGAGGAGAGAAATCTTGAAACCGTTTGGAAGTCGTTTTGTATTCGTATCGTTTTTATTTCTTGTTTTGTTGCTGCAAAATGTGGCCATGCCGCAAGTTCAAGCAAGCGGCGAGAAGCCTGTCATGTATGAGGAAGCATATATTACGGGCAGCACCCCGTTTTACCTTTTGCCTGCCTCACCATTGGGCAAACCAACACCGTCGGGTAAACCAACACCATCAGGTAAAGTAGCACCGTCTGCTAAAGAAGCAGGTTATCTACAATCCCAAATTAAGCCTTACGCTGTCTGGCAAAGACAGGGTGATTGGCTGGCGTTGCAGGTAAAGGGCAAGCTGGTCTGGATAAACAGCCATGCCTCTACCGTTTACATTCGCACTTTGGAAGAAAAAACGGGTGAGGATAGGGTGATAAACGCAGTCAATATGTTTCTTCACCATCCTGCGACTGTTTACAAGGATGCCAATCCATTAAGCGGAAGCCTGATGGATATTGATCCGCAGCGGATCACGGTCTTAAAAAGAAATAAAGAATGGTACCAGATCCGGACGGATTATGGGCCGGGATGGATTTACGATGGCGCAGGATACATAACATCAGCGCTTGGCGTGCAGAAAATTAAAATCGTAAAGCCGGTATCTTTGTACCGGTACTGTGATTTGATATGGCCTGCTGCCGGGAAGCTGACTGAGATACCGCTTGAAACAGTGGCTTATGCCAGCACGGACAGCTGGTACAAAATCTGGTATCAGGGTGATTTTTACTGGCTGTATGCCGAGAATGGAGAAGTGCAACCGGACCCGGCGGTATTTACGGATCGGAAAACGCCGGAAAATGGCTTCGTCGGAAACGCCACCTTTATGACAGCGCCCGCAAGCACACTGCAAAGCAACCTGTTCCATCGGATGGTCACCAACATGGGTGATAAACGGGAATTGCTATTTGAGACATTTATTGTAAGGCCTGCAGGAAAAGAAGAGCGAGGATTCACGTTTGACACCTACGATGCGGCGAATCCGGATGCCCAGTTAAATTTGCATAAATATGCCGCAGACATTTTTGCATCTGGTGACCAAATAGACCAGCTGGAGAGAGCGGCGCTTAAGGTGCGCGCTTATACAGGCAACGCCAACTACAAGGCAAACATTATTGTGGGGCTGCCAAATCCCACCGGAGTCGACACAAACAGCAAGCTTCGCATGGAAACGGCCTTTATTAACGATGTGCTGAGCAACTGGAAACAATTCCATCCTAGCGCACTGGATTTTAAAGGATTCTACTGGGTAAATGAGCTGGTACCTGACAGCGATCGCCAGTTCGTTCAATCGGTTGCTAACATTATTCACGATCAGGGAAACAAATTTTACTGGGCACCTTATTACCAGGCTGCTAATGCTGAATCATGGAAAACGATGGGATTTGATTTTTCCTGGCTTCAGCCTAATCAATACTTTAATGCTGACAAGCATCCGGGTGAGGATATGCTGGGTGACACGTATAATCTATCCCGGCAGACTGGGGCTGGAACCATGCTTGAGTGGAATTGGTCCTTCCTTGATAAGCCGGAAAACATTCAGCTGCTAAATGAGTATTTGGATCGTGGAAACATCATGGGGGCAAACCGGGTAAGTATGCTTGTCTATGACGGGGAAGGGGCGATCGATGCCTTTTTCAGCAGCACAAACAAGTCACTGGACAACATCAGGCAGAAGTTTTTTGCCTATCTGCTCTACCCGCCAGCAAATACAGACTAGGGTGAACCATCTTTCCCCAAGCAATCAAGAAATAGAGAAGCATATTCACATAGGTATACGAAAAAACATCCCACTTTTATCAAAAAAAGTGGGATGTTGTGATCTTTTTAAAGAACTTGATGATGAAAAGAGGATAACGGAGTAACATTTTCCCGCTTATTGTTTTTTCTCAATTACCGTATTGTTGACCTCGATCGTCCCATCTGAGTTGCAGGATAGATCACCTAATATATCGTTTCCTTTCGTAACAAGCAGCATGAAATTCCACGATTTAGATGCTGGGAACTCAAGATAACCAGGAGCCGACCCCCCGCCCTGTCCTGGAATGTCGCCTTCATACCACTGGTCAGTTATTACGTGATACTGGATTTTGGTTCCTTCTGAAAGAGGTGGCAAATAGATTCTTAATCTACCATTGTAAATGGCAGATTTCTTTGCCAGAGAATAGAGCGTTTGAACCCAGTAGCCATATGTATCTTCGAAAATGCCAGCTTTAGAGTCTATCGGATAAAATTGTTTAGCGGCTATGATATTTCTCTGGATGTCCTCCTCGCTGGTTTTCTCATACTGAGAAAGCGATGCGTTTAGATCTTGCGTTTGCGGGCAAATCTGCATTAGCAGATCAAGTTTTTGGTCATCCATTTTTTTTAACAGCTGGATCGCTTCGGCACGTGAAATCGGCCCTTCACTATCAAATCCTTTGATAGTTTCCTCTTTCTTGCCTTTCGATATATTATTGTCATAAAGAAAGGCAATAGCGTTGTTTGTGTTGTAGTTTTTACCTGCGGTCGCCGCGAGCAGCCGGGCAACCTGTCCCCGTGTTACAGGTTTGCCTCGATCCTGCTGGCTCATCCCTCCTATAACCGGCAGATTGTACTTGGAAGCGACTTTATACAATACATCTGAGCGGGACGGGCTCGCTTCTTGTACTGGCGTGGTATCTAACTCAGCCTTCGTATTTGGAAACAATCGAATCAGCATATCAAGAAACTCTTCTTCCGTGACATTGTTACCTGGTCTAAATGTATGGTCAGGATATCCGGACGCGATTTGTTTTTCCAGGGCCCACTGAATGGTGTTGTTTTTCCATGCCCAATGATTGGCCGGCACATCCGTGAAACCCAATGTGTCAGCATACACAGCGCTGCCAGGCTGCAGCAGTATTCCCGCCGCCAGCGCAATTGGTGTTACACTTTTCTTTAAACGCAAACTATTAAGTGGCATCCAATTGTCCTCCCCTTTCTCTCTTAAAAATTCACTCCATAACAGCCGCATGTTTTCTTACCTATTATACATCCGCAGAAGCTGAGGCAAAACCGGATTGTTACCGGTTTTAAAAAAGGAACAAAAGGCAGGATGCAGTTATGGTCAAAAAAATACTTTTTTAGGCGTGGATTTTACCTGCAAGGATTGATAGGATATTTATAATATTGATAGGGAATATATTCTATTGCGGTTAATGAGGGGAGAGGAAAGAAATGACACCAGGAACAATTAACAATTGTCCTCACTGTGGAAAACTATTTCTGAAGAGTGTACGCGACATTTGTCCTGACTGCTATAAAGAAATCGAAGCTGAGTATCAACAATGCTATAAATTTATGCGAAAGAAAGAGAGCCGCAGCTGTACGATTATGGAATTGAGCGAAGCTACTCGCGTTTCTATCAGTCAGATTACCAGGTTTATTCTGGAAGGGCGGCTGCAAATCATGGATCATCCTAATCTTTCTTATGCGTGTAAAAGCTGTGGCGCTTCTATACGGACAGGCGTGATGTGTGAGAATTGCAGGAAAGAGTTCAGCAAACAACTAACCCAGCTATCAGAAGACGAGGAACGGAAAGCAGCACAAAAAGATGGGCAGGGAGCTTCACACTTGTACAGGGTGGAAAAGGAGCTATAAGAAAAAGTAAGCAGGCATTTGGCTTGCTTGCTTTTTTAATGCAAAATATAGTCTTCTGCTATTAAATATTAATATTTCAGAATTTTTGCTGTCCATTTCCGGAATTATTTGATACAATACAATACGGAAAGCGTTTTCAGTTTTTCCTTAATTAGTGGAAGTACATACGGAAGAAACCCGATCTGCTTCCCATTATTACAGAGGCATCTTGGCGTTTACAGTTCTACGAGTTTTGGTTTCATTAAAAATAATCTGAGGAGGAAGAACCATGGAAACTACTTTACAGATTCATCCAAACCTACAGGAATTTTTAAAAGGAACAAAGAAACTATTGATTAACGGCCAGTGGGTGGAAGCTGCTTCAGGCAAAACATTTGAAACAGTAAATCCTGCCACAGGAGAGGTGCTTGCTGTCGTAAGCGACGGGGGAGCTGAAGACGTTGATAGAGCAGTAAAGGCAGCACGGCAGGCATTCGAGAGCGGCCCATGGAGCAAAATGAGCGCAGCAGAACGCAGCCGGTTAATTTATAAACTAGCAGATTTGATGGAAGAACATAAAGAAGAGTTAGCTCAGTTAGATACATTGGATAATGGTAAACCGATCAGGGAAACGAGTGCAGCAGATGTACCGCTCGCCATCGAGCATTTTCGGTATTATGCCGGCTGGGCAACGAAAATAGTGGGACAGACGATACCGGTAGCAGGCAATTACTTTAACTATACAAGGCATGAGCCGGTAGGTGTGGTCGGCCAGATCATTCCATGGAATTTCCCGCTGCTTATGGCTGCGTGGAAACTGGGAGCGGCCCTTGCCACTGGGTGTACAGTGGTGCTCAAGCCTGCTGAACAGACTCCCCTGTCAGCGCTGTACCTGGCAGAATTGGCACTTGAGGCTGGTATCCCGGAAGGCGTCCTGAATGTAATCACGGGCTTCGGCGAGACAGCAGGCGCCCCGCTTGTGAACCATCCGGATGTGGATAAGATCGCCTTTACGGGATCTACTGCTGTAGGGAAATATATTATGAAACAGGCAGCGGATACGCTGAAGAAAATCTCGCTTGAGCTGGGAGGCAAATCACCTAATATTATTCTGCCTGACGCTGACATGTCCCAGGCTATCCCGGGCGCATTGATGGGGATTATGTTTAACCAGGGGCAAGTATGCTGTGCGGGTTCCCGCCTATTTATTCAAAAGAAAGCTTACGATAATGTAGTGGCGGACCTTATATCGCACGCTGAAAACATCAAACAGGGTCCTGGACTTAATCCACAGACGCAGATGGGGCCGCTTGTTTCCAAGGAGCAGCTGGACCGCGTTGGCAATTATATTGAGAAGGGGATGAGTGAAGGCGCTGAAGTGTTAACAGGCGGTGGATACGGACGAGGAGCCGGCTATTTTGTTGAACCGACCATCTTCGCCAATGTAGATGATAGTATGACCATTGCTAAAGAAGAAATTTTTGGTCCGGTTGTTGCTGCCATGCCATTTGATGACCTGGATGATGTCATTCATCGCGGCAACCTTACCGAGTACGGCCTGGCCGCAGGATTATGGACGCAGGATGTTAAGAAGGCACACTTCGTTGCAAGCCAGCTCAAAGCCGGTACGGTCTGGGTGAACTGCTACAATGTGTTTGATGCGGCCTCTCCATTTGGCGGATATAAGCAGAGTGGTATCGGACGTGAAATGGGCAGCTATGCGCTAGATAATTATACCGAAGTGAAGAGCGTGTGGATCAACTTAAATTAATAGAACGGGAAAGCGGCGGTTCTCTCAGAGACCGCCGCTTTTATGTGACAAGAGATAACCCACACCTTTTTAATGCAATAGGAATGTTCGCGCTAGGGGTTGCTGCGAGCAAGGTTTAGCCTAGCTATTGGAGCTTAGCCACAAGTTGCTCCGCAAATTTCTCAAGATACCGTTCATCTGTCTCATCAAACCGGCCTGTAATAGGGCTGTCGATATCCAGCACACCGATAAGTTTGCCCTCTTTTATCAGGGGAATAACGATTTCAGATTGGGAGGCAGCATCACAGGCGATATGCCCAGGAAACTGGTTCACATCCTCAACCCTGATCGTTTTCTGTTCGGCAGCAGCCGACCCGCAGACTCCTTTGCCAAGCGGAATGCGCACACAGGCAGGCAATCCCTGGAACGGGCCGAGAACAAGCTCTGCGCCATCCCATAAATAAAAACCAACCCAGTTAATATTGTCCAGAAATTGATTTAACAGTGCAGAGGCATTGGACAAATTGGCAATCCTGTTTGGTTCATCTTCCATTAAAGCGGCTATCTGTTTGATAACGAGTTCGTAATTCTTCTCTCGTGTTCCGCTATATTGTTCAGTCTTAAACATTGCATAATCCCTTCTTTTTCGTATGATAAAAAAGCGTAAGATGAAAATAAACGGTTCTAGATCGATGGTACAGCATACGCGCTTGGAAAGGCAACCTGTTAAGTCAAAATAATAAGACCCGGCCATTTGCCGGGTCTGTTGATGATTTAGAAATTCTGTGTTGTGGGCCTTACAATGATTTCGTTGACAGACACAGAAGGCGGCTGTTCAACCGCATAACGAATGGCTGCGGCAATGTCTTCACTCCGGAGTGGAATCAGCCCATTCTGCCCGCTAAACATTTTTTTCACATCTTCGTCCGTAATATGCTGTGTGAGTTCGGTAGCTACTGCCCCCGGCGAAATAATCGTAGAACGAATATTTAAGTCAGCGGGCAATTCTTTTCTAAGTCCTTCTGTAATAGCCCGGACAGCAAATTTTGTTCCACTGTATACGGCGCTGCTTGGCATGACCTCGTGGCCTGCTACGGAAGATATGTTGATAATATGCCCTTCCTTCTGCTGTTCCATATGTGGGAGAACAGCTGCAATTCCATACAGGACGCCTTTAATATTGACGTCCACCATACGATCCCATTCATCCACTTTAAGTTTCCGCATAAACGACAGCGGCATAAGCCCAGCATTGTTGACCAGAACGTGGATCCCGCCGTACGTATCCACTGCAAAACGGGCGAGGTCCTCCATCTGTTGACGAGAGGTAACATCCGTTGTTTTAATCGCCGCTTTATAACCAGAACCCTCTATTTCCTGCTGTATGCGTACAAGCTTCTCTTCACGCCTTGCTGCCAGAACGACATTCATGCCCAGCCGGGCCAATTCTTTTGCGGTTGCCTGTCCGATACCACTGCTTGCTCCTGTAATGATAACTGTTTTATTTTCCATAGCTGCCATTTAGCGTATGCCTCCTTTTTATTAAACCATTTTATCCCTTTTGTAAAATACCACACATTTAAGCACACAAAAAATAATAAATAGTTTATAATATACTTACTGTTTTTATGTGCTAATACCGTAGAGGAAAACAAACGATTGCCGCCGTAAGTTATTAAAAGGGAGGTTAGTATTCATGAATGAGGTTTCCAATACGGAGGAGAGCAGTGTTTTGCCTGAACCGTTAAAAGATCTGCTGGACTCTTTGGCTTTCGACCGCAAAGTTGAAAAGGACATGGCTTTATACAACGAGGGAGAGCCTGCCAGCAATCTATTTGTCATCCGATCGGGAAAAATTAAAATTAGCAAATTGACGGCACAGGGTCGGGAGATGACTCTCCAGATGTGCCAAACCGGAGATATCGTAGGAGAACCCGGGTTGTTTTCCGATAACGCCCAATATATGACAAGCGCAATTGTAGTCGAGGACAGCGTTGTCGGTGTTGTGAGCCAGCAAACATTGGAGCATAAACTTGTGGAGAACGGTACGCTTGCCGTTGAATTTATGAAATGGATCGGGCAGGTGCATCGCAGTACACAGTCTAAATTTCGTGACCTAATGATGAACGGAAAGCAGGGAGCCTTGTATTCTACGCTCATTCGTATGGCTAATACGTACGGAAAAGAGGATGTGAACGGAATTTTCATTGATTTCCCACTCACGAATCAAGAATTAGGAAACTTCTGCGGTACAACGCGCGAGAGAATTAACCGACTGCTTAACGAACTCAAGAAAAATCGAGTCATCTCGTTTAAAAATGGGTACATTACCATTCATGATCTTCAGTATCTAAAAGATATGATTGATTGCGAGGATTGCCCGCCCGATATCTGCCGACTGTAAATAGATTAGGAATTGCCGAAAGCAGAACAAATAATTCGCTGTTTGTTTTCATCTAAGACTTTACTAACAAGAGGAAGCAAGAACAACTCTTCTTTATACCAGTGTTCACGAAGCAGCTCAATGATGTCCCATAACGCTTCCTCAAAGTTTTTCCATAAAAGCGGTTCGACTGTATCGTTTTGCTTTAGGATGGAGGTAATAAACTGGACATTGGCCAGACTCTCTTTAATAATAAGATGCTCTTCCTTTAAATAGTAAACCACTTCCCGGTTCCATGCTTCTGCTATAACTGGAAAAACTACCTCTTCTTCAATAGCTATGTGATGTTCGCACGCATTCTTGAATTTCTCTATCTCTTCATACAAAAAAGTAAACCCTGTCTGGAATCCCTTGTTAACCTCTTCTAGTAAATTGGCCAGCGTACATGCGATTTTCCGTATTCTTGTGTGATCGTCAACGTGTGCCTTGTATTTTTTCGGAAAATTGGAAGGAAACAAGCATTCTTGGCAATCCTGAAGGCTACCCCATATACATTTCACTTCTATCAGCCCCTACCCTGATCTTCTGACTTTATTTTAGGAAATATTGATGCCTAATGATGTAAACAATGTCACAAGTATAATTTTTTTCAAGTATGAAATTCGTCACATCACCTCTTTGTATGAATCGTTAGAATGGTTATATCGAGGTGAACGCTATGAAATTATTAATGCCTAAGCAGCACGGGGCCTGGGCCATGATTGCCGTTCCTTTCCTGGCCGGCATCGGTGCCTCACACGCAGTGTGGCTGCATATTCCTTTATTTCTTGGCTGGCTTTCTCTATATTTGGCTTCCTATCCGCTGTTGCTTGCTGTGAAAAGTGTAAACAAGTCGGGTGAATATGCAAGATGGACCGCTATTTACAGTGCTGCTGCACTTGTTTTTTTACTGCCGCCCATTTGGTCGAGGCCAGCCTTAATCTGGTTTGGAGTTGCCATGATCCCCTTCCTTGCCATCAATTTCTCGTTTGCAAAACATAAAAAGGAACGGGCCTTTATAAACGATATTTGCGCCGTGATGGAAATGTCACTTGGCGGGCCCGCCAGCTATTTCGCCGCGACAGGGCAGATAAATGCCATCTCCGTCCTGGTATGGCTGTTAAGCACCTTGTTTTTTTTAGGAAGTGTCTTCTACGTGAAAATGCATATCCGGGAAAGGAACAATATGGCTTTCCATCGGGCATCTCTTTGCTACCATATCGCTGTTCCCTGTGCAGTCGCACTAACAGGCCTCCTCCTGCTGTCAGCCGCTTATATTCCCAGCCTTGTCAGGGCTTATGTCTGTAACGGACGACAGCTGACACCCAGGACAATTGGGATAATCGAAATCTGCAATTCTATTGTTTTTACGGTTGTACTTATAGTTGGATTCCGCTATGTGTATGGGCTTGTATAAGTCAGGTGTTTGATCATGGAAACTAATCCCCAGTCTGTAGTACAATTCTTTTCAGAGACACCGAGGGGGTATGTGTTAATGGGGATTATTTATAAAATCAACGAACCAGTAAAAGCAGAAGACGTTATACAAGTATTTGGGAATAGTGGTATAACTCGTCCGATTGGCGATAAAGAACGGATTCAGAAGATGTTAGATCACGCTAATATCATTATCACTGCTTGGAATCACAATAAATTGGTCGGAATTGCCCGAGCTTTAACTGATTTCAGCTACTGTTGCTACCTCTCTGATCTTGCTGTTGATAAAGCCTTTCAGAAAAGCGGGATTGGCAGACAACTGATAGATAAGGTAAAGGAAATTATTGGTGAAGAGGTTGCCCTTATTCTGCTTTCCGCACCAAATGCCATGGAGTATTATCCAAAAGTAGGTTTTGATAAGGTTGATAACGGGTTTATTATTCGTCGTAAGCGATGAGGGACTATCGCTTTTTCTTGGAAAATAATTACCTATGAGGATGTATAGCTTATTCAGGATATATTAGAGTAATAGGTCATCTTGAGAAAAAGCAAACAAGCTCAACTGGGTTCACCTTATACAAAATCAGGAAAACTTCGTACTTCTTTAGCCTGTGCACGATCATGGCCAAAGAAGATCTTTGATGGTTGAACATCATGAATAAGATCTTGCATTCGCCGGATAGATTTCGAAGCCAAAATAGAATCAAATGTTAAGAACGGGACACCATTCTCAAAGTTCTCTCTAGTGTAAGCTACGTCAATCGTAAGCAGTATGGGACCCGATTTTTCTGTTGTAACAAGAACCGATTGATGACCGGGTGAATGACCTGGCGTAAATAAGATTTGAAGACCGGATGCGACCTCGCAATCACCTTCAACAATTTGATGCTGTAAATCCGGCTCTCTGCACTCTTGTGGCGAATAATCGCCATCTCCCATCGCAGCATCAAACTCCGCACGTTGAACGATAATTGGTGTATGACGAAAATGGCAACGAAGCAGTTGCGCGGGGGGAAGCTTCTTCGGTGGATGTTCCCTACACTGTTGAAATCTTGCTAGCAGCACTTTTTAATATTGATTTTCATTTGAAAGATCATGGATTTTCAACTCAACGAATTCTGGCAGTATTACATCGAATATTTGTAGAGGAAATAAGGATTCAAAGTTGATAATGCGATATCTTGAGAGAAAAAGCAGGACCATTGGTGGGGAGATTAAAAAGATCATGAAAAATTCGCGCTCCAATCTCCATATCGCCATGTTACGATCGAGAGTAATAACATAACACCAATGGCATATAACTACCAAGTTTGTTTAACATTAAAAATCCTCCAACACTCATGATTACCTCAATTTTTAGTATTCCCGTTCTATTTGTTTTTACGGAAATCGACAAGTGTTCAATTAACAATACAGAAGAACCCCTCCCTTTAACACTTTTTTGCCTACTGCTTTCTCATTGGATAATTACCGCATGGTGTTTGAGCGCATTCGGTTTTTTCAATATCTTGTTACCAGTGCGGTGTACGTTTTAATTATTGTCTGCCTCGGACTCATCGTGAATTCATTGGCTGCTATGCTTTTGCCTGGATGGAGTTTAAAGGCCGCGATTTTAACGGCTGGACCTTTCGTTTGAATCCTCACGTTCAGGTGTAAAAAATAGATAAACCATACCTCCAGGAGGTGAGCGGCATGCCGGAAAAAAAAGTTGCGGAGGAGATGTCGCCTCCCTATTCTCCGGGAAATGATCCGATTGAGGAAAAATACGAAGCACAGCTGCGCTGGCTTGAAAACAAGTTAAAGGGTACCGACATGGTTGACTACGTTGAAGGGTATCAGAAACCGCTTCGTTTAATGTTAAACTATGTTATTTCAGGAATAGGCACAGGGCTAAGCGTTACGATGGGGTTGGCCATTGTCGTCGCAATTGTTGGCTATATTTTAAGTTACTTTGATACGATGCCGGTAATCGGAAAATACATTGCGGATCTCGTGAATCTCGTTCAGGGAATGGTCCATCATCCTCATCATTAAATGGCGGAAACTGAAAGCCCCCTTTTCACCGTAAGTGAAAAAGGGGCTTCGCTGCATTACTTAAGAATTGCGTTCCGGTAAGGTTGGTATAGAGGGAATGTTAAGTGCTACCGGCTTTTTCGCACGACGGCGGGCTTCAACTTTTGCGAAAATGAAGTCAACGATTTTAACTGTAACGTAGCCTAGTATCATACCGCCAATGACATCCAGCACCCAGTGGATTTCGAGGTACAGAGTGGAGAAGATTACAAGGGCGCAGTACGTAGCCATCGTATATTTAAATAACTTGCCCCTCTCCCGCAGAGCCAGGAGCAGAATGGCAAAGGAAACAGAAGTGTGCATGCTGGGGAAACAGTTCATAACCCAGAGGAGTGCCTGGCTGTGTGTGAAATGGCGATTCATTCCGTCCGGATCGCCAAGCACAAACCATACTTCCTGCAGCATAACGGTTGTATAAAATGGAACAATTATTGGAAGCTGCAGCGTGTGCGACGATAGCACATAGCGCAGCATTTTTGGCACGTCTTTGGCGACAAAGCTTCGAATAACGGCAATCCATAAAGCCAGGGAGAAACCGTATCCATAAACCCAGCGCAGAAAAACGGTCAACCAGTGCGGCTGATAGACCCGAAAAATCGCACCATTATTAAAAGGAATACTTTTAAATAAATCATTCCAGTTAAAGAAGTGACGGACATTTTTCATTTCCCATCCTGCAAGCTTGTACCATACATACGGGGCGTTATGGTAGAGATAAAAAAGACCACCGAGCAAAAGAACGCCAAGCGGCAAAAAGCGCAGCCACGGAATGTTCTTCTGGTCTTTTCTTACATCAAGCAGAAGAACGCCGAGGAAAATCCAGTTAGCTATAAGCCAATGCTCTACATAAGATATATTCCAGACAAGGACGCCTGAAATAATTATCAATACGGCCAGAGACAAGCGTCGGAACATATACACACCTCTTTTTGTATTCTTTCATTCGCTTAATTTTAACAGAACCTTTACCTAAATTAAACACAATCTTGATAAAAATACGATTCATCATGGCAATGTATGTAGAGTATTCCCCGGTTTCAAAAGCATAAACCGATAACATGGTATAATGGGCACAAGCAAAACATTAGTGAGAGAGGAAGTAATATGGAACAAAAGGTCATTAGCTGGGATGGAGAGAACAAACAGCTGCTTTCCACGGTATGCCGTCGTTGCCCTGAACCGCATTTTCAGCCGCGTACCGATGAGCTTGGCCATATCGGATGCTGTGCCTATGAGCCTGTTTTTACGCTATACGAAATTTATGCCATGATCCGTGCCGGTGAAGAGAAATATTTCCTCGAAAGCATTTACCATAATCCACTGAACACGATTCACCCGTATGAAATTATGGCGGGTGGGCGGGTTCATCCCTCCTATTACGGCAAGAAGGACGGAGAGGCGCTATCCCCTCATGAAAAAGCGGATGCCCTGTCGCACAATCCGCGGACCCGGTTTCTTGCTGTAGATGAGAAGCTTTCCTATACAGTGTGCCAGTTTTTTATCGATGGGAAAGGCTGTGGACTTGATCCCAGGTTTAAAACTAGTATTTGCCGTTCTTTTATTTGCCAATCTATAGAAGATAAGCTATCCGAAAGAGAACGAGAGCAGCTTGATTCGTGGAGGAGGTCGATCCGGGAAGAGGCGGAGCCTTTTCATCGATATCACAAGAAAATACTCGAGAGAGAAGGTATAACCCTGCTGGAAGATGTGCACGCTGTAATGGATTATTTTAGAAAGCTGCTAGAAGCAGAAAAAACCGTAGAGAACTAAGGCTCCCGGTTTTTGATTTCTGGTTTCCATTTATCTAAACCGCTTAAGTAGGTCTGCTCGATAAGGTAGCATGCATATTCAATGGGGCAGGCGATTGATTCCAGATACGCATCTATTTCGCCTGCAAGCCGGAAAAGTTCGCGATTCGGCTTGGTGTTCACTTCAATAAGCCATACCCTGCCAGAGGTATCGATCCCAAAATCGAGGCCAAATTCGATAAAACGTCCGTAAATTGTCTCGAGGTAATGGGCAAGGGTGAGGCTTAATTCTTGCAGCTGGCATCTAATCGCCTGCTGTTCATCCAAAGAGAAATGAGGCTCTAGCAGCCTATGAAGGGCAATTGGCTTCCCTCCTCCCTGAAGGTTGGACGTTACCTGGGCAAGTGGCGAATACTTGCCGATGGTTCCTGTGACCTGCCAGTTTCCGGTCCTGTTTTTCTGCACAAGAACCCGGCAGTCACAAATCATGCCGGGAAGAAGTGACAGCGACAGTCCTTGCTGGAGGATAAACAAGCGTCTGCGGCACCATTTCTGCAGCGCCTCTTCGGCCTCCTGAATGGAATGGTAAAAAGCAGATACAACAGTGCCCTTTGCATCTCTGCCTGAGAACAAAATCTGGCCTTCTCTGGATCGTTTAATTTTTAAAATGTCTTTGCCCCCTGATCCGTTGACGGGTTTGGCATACAGCGTTTTGTGCCTGCGTAACATATCCGCCAGCGTTTCCGCTTTAACAGGAGCTGTTTCTGGCAGGTGCATGCTCAGTTTTGGATGGCGGCTTATTACCCTGTGGGCGTTCCACTTGTGGGCAAAACGGTTATTGGCATACAAAAGGCGGCTTTTTTTACGATAAGCCGCGTATTTTTTAAATGCCTGTGTTCCCATAAAGCTAAACCGGTCATAAACGATATCCGGGAGGCGGGTTCGTTTTTGCAGCCATTTTTTCTTTGAAACATCGTAGAGATTGCCTGATACTACTCCTTCATCCTCATCAATATCTGCCGGAGAATACACAACAAGTTTACAGTTATGCTTCTGCGCTTCGACCGTTAACTGAGCTGCGTAATTCTTCCCCGCGATAAACTGTTTATGCCGGTGGGTTAAAAAACCGATTAAAGGGCGTCTACTGGGGTTTACTTCACTAATCAGCACTGAATTTCGCTCCTTTAGGCATCCGAAGTCCAGCAAGATATTGTGCATATAAAATCGTGCGTTTTAACGAAAGGCTTCGGATTTCGGGTTCGTCGAATTTTCCGGGCTTGGCGTTGGATTCTATGAACCATATTTTTCCTGATTTATCGATTCCGATATCCATCGATATCTCACCGAGTGCAGACCACTGTTCCTGAAGTGCGTGCGCAATATTAATCGCAAATAAGCGGATATTTTTAAGCATTTCTTCTTCTGATTTCCCTGGGAAAGCAGAGGGAAGTATCTTGGCCGGATGCTGAACAGATCCTCCTCGGGGCACATGTGTGGTTATGTTTCCTTCCCCCGCAAGCCGGATTCCTATCCCTGTTATTCTCCATCTGCCGCTGCCGTTTTTCTGGGCAAGCAGCCGGATGTCGAACAGTTTCTCGTTGTATGTCGCCAGTTCAATTCCTTGCTGCGCGAGATAATCATCATTTTTATTCTTTTTGAGAAAAATCCATACTTCCTTCAGCGAGTTGAACCACCGGCGGACGGTATTTTGCTTCTCCTGATATTGGAGAAGATACTGCATATTTTTTTCCTCTAGACGATAAATACCCTTTCCGGCCATTCCATTGTATGGTTTTAGGTAAACTACGGAATAACGCGACATTAGATTTTTTAGGATGGCTAGCGAGTTTAATGGCAACGTTTCTGGTAGAAAGGGGAGAAGTTCAGGTTTGCGCTTTAAAATAGAAAATAGTTCCCGCTTATCAAAAAAATGAGGATTGTATAGATTGGCTTTTTTTATTTGCACCAGTCTGCCCAATGCTTGTTTTACATGACGCTGCTCCTCAAATTCACGGTTTGGAATACGGTTATAAATCACGTGGGGAAGGGGCAGAGCCTCCTTCAGCCACCGTGAGCGAATCGGGTCATAGATATACCCTGTGACAGTGAGGGTAGACCAGTCAATATTTTCGATTGGGATAATATAGACGAACGCGCCATGTGAACGGCCTGCTTCAATAATTTCCTTAAAATTGCTTCGCACCCCTCGGAATATTTCACCGCCTGCCACTGTTAAAATGCCGATAAAGGGTCCAGCGTGTACCTGGTTTTTCTTTGGATTGATGTGTATTTTTGTTTTGATACTGCCGGGATCGGGGCGGCCTCGGCGTACCCGCAGCGTTTTTATCCACGCTCCGAATTTAAGTTTTATTTGCTTGCGCGCCAACAGAGAAGCGGGTGCAGTTCTCGGGAGGTGGAGGCTCCACTCCCGGGAAAACGGATGTATAGCGATCCAGCCGTATGTTACCACGTCCATCAACTTCTTTCAGCCGCGCGGCGCCTTGCGAGGTAGGAGGCGTATTTTAATGGATTGAGCCGGGCTTTGTTATAGAATGCTCCGCCATCGACCTTGCGAAAAGATGCGCGACCAGGTTTGGAATTGATTTCAATGAGCCATACATTTCCCTTTTTATCAATGCCAATATCAATCCCTAATTCTGCAAGTCTTCCGTGCTTGCTTTCAATGAAGGGCGGTATCTCCTGAACAAGATAATCGATATTCTGGTGGATGGTGACCAGTTGCTCTTCGGGGAAATATTTTTGCAGAAAAGCATCTGCTGAATAAGCCTTTCCCCCGCCGCATAAATTGGATGTCAGCCCGCCACAAACACCGGCTCGAATTGCCCTGGCTGTTTCCTGCCACCGTCCTGTTTCATTTTTCTGTACGAGTACGCGCAGGTCGAACGGATCACCTTCGGGTGTCGAGAGGTCCAGGTAGGGCTGTATCAAGTTGTTTCCGCTTATTGCTTCCTTCAACCATTTAATAAGCGCAGTGCGGCTGGAGAAATTTTTGTGAAAAATTTTATTCTTCATATCTCTGCCCTCTACTGTATGAGAAACTAAAGAGGTTACTTTTATAACCCCAACGCCTAGCGAATTTTGCACAGGTTTAATTACGACCGATCCATAGTCATCAAGCCAGCGTTTAACTGTCTCCATGGATTGGATAACTTCGGTGGCTGGCAGGTATGGAATCAGCCCCGGGTGCTGAATTAAATTTTGATGGTTTTGCCATTTTCCTGGAAGTACATGGGCCAGAAACGTGATGGATGGGATGGTTTTGATCTTGCGAATATACTTGCCGTAGACTTTTCGGTTAGAACAGCGGTCGTATACCAGGGTGGGAAAAGGAAGCTTCTTTTTCACCCATGTTTTGTTTCTGTAAAGGTAACCGATAACGGTTTTTGTCGTGTAATCAACCTGATTGGGCAAAAACACATAAACAGGAATGCCGAGGTTTTTACCGGCAGCTGAAAGATAGGCATAGAACGCCTTTTCGGGAAAAGGGGGGGATGTTTTAATAGGAGTTGCCAGAATTCCTAGATATCCTTGTAGTTTGTTCATCAACCTTGCCTCCTTTTTTTTCGGCGTGGAAATACGTAGCCGCCCAGATAGAGCGAGTAATTTACAAGCCGGGTTACTGAGCGGCGCGGTCCCTTCTGTAAATAAGGTACGGATGTATCATTTTTGGAAGGCTTTGAATTGATTTCGATCAGCCAGATTTTCCCCATAGTGTCCAACCCCAGGTCAATGCCAAGTTCTGCGTATTTTCCCTCGACGTGCTGCTCAAATACACGGGCAATTTGCAGCGCCTTCTGCTTGATGCGTGCGCTGAGATCCTCCGAGTTAAACGGCAATTTATGGGCATGGGCGAGAGATTCCGTGAGGGTAATAAGCCTTCCCCCTCGTGCGATGTTAGAAACAATGCTGTTGGCTGGTCCGCAGCGGCCCACCATTGATGTGATACTCCAGGATCCGTACCTGTTTTTCTGAACAAGAGCCCGAAAGTCGACGATTGCCTCTCTGTGCCGAATCAGAGGAATCCCCTGCTGAATCACAAATTTTCGCTTTCCTTTTATCTTTGTAATCCATGTATAAAGAGCGTGGCTCGAGTTAAACTTTTTTCTTACAACATCTCCACTTGCTGATGTATGTTCACATACATAGGTCCCTTTGGAACGGGAGAGCCGGATAATTCTTCTGCCGAGACTGCCGTGCACCGGTTTTAAGTAAACAACAGGGTACTTTTTTAGGTAGGCCAAAAGGGTGGTTAAACTGTCAAATACGTCTGTTTCCGGTATACAAATACCGATTTCCGTGTTTTTAAGCCTTTTATGGATCTGCCATTTGTCAAGGAATTGCTCATTAAAGAAGATGACACCCTGCTGTTTTAACCACTCGATTTTTTGGCGTGTAGTTTCCCTCGCTTCCATCCCGCGCGATCCGATTCGATTGTAGACGCATACGGGCAGGGGAAAACTGGTGGATGCCCATTGGCCGCCTCTGTAGGTCCAGCCCGCAATCGTTGTACCTGGGGAAGGAATTTGGTCAAGCGTAAAAATGTAAGCAACCTTTCCTTTTGCTTGACACGCCTGCACAACTTCTCTGCAGAAGGAAGTGATAATGCCGAACGGTCCTGCTTCTGTAATGGAGAGGCCGGCAACAAGGATGCCGAGGGCAGGCTGTGCTTGTTCTGCCATTATCGTTCCTCATTTCTCTACGTTTCGTTATACCATCGTATGATAAGAAGCGTGTGTTGGTGTGCTTTGCAAATTGTCCGGATACAAAGAGACTGGTAGAATAGAGGAGAAAGCAGATGTATAACAAAAGATGGAAAATATATAGGAGGTTACATATGCACATCAAATTTCACGGACATTCCTGTGTACAACTCACACACAATGGCAGTTCAATCATCATTGACCCGTTTCTGACCGGTAACGGTCTTGCTACTGCAGGACCTGATGATATTGACGTACAGTATGTTCTTCTAACCCACGCCCATTCTGATCACATTGGTGATGCACTGGCAATCGCCAAGCGCAGCGGGGCTACCATCATTGCTACGCATGAACTGGCTACTTATATGAGTTGGCAGGGGGTTGCTGTGCATCCGATGAACATAGGGGGATCGTTTGAATTTGACTTTGGCACAGTTAAGTTGACTCAGGCTTTCCACAGTTCAGGGTTGGTGCTTGATGACAAGAAGGAAATTCTTTATATGGGCATGCCTGCCGGATTTCTCATTACAATGGGAGAAAAGACGTTCTATCATACTGGAGATACGGGCCTGTTTAGTGATCTCAAATTGATTGGGGAGCGCCATCCGATAGATGCGGTGCTGCTTCCGATAGGGGATAATTTCACCATGGGGCCGGACGATGCCCTGCAGGCTGCTGAGTGGATCCAAGCTGGGGTAACGCTTCCTTCCCATTACGATACATTCCCGGTAATCAAGCAGGATGCGGAGGCGTTCGTGCAATCGCTAGAAAAGCGCGGTTTGAAAGGCAAAGTGTTAAAACCTGGTGAAATTTTCGAGTTATAACATTTTGATAATGGATTTGTAATAATACTGTAATATAGTTGGGGTATCTTATAACTACGATGAAAAACCCCCTTTAAATATATACCTCTACTTGGAACCGCTGGATAAGCGGTTCTCTTTTTTTTAACAGGAAAGTACATTTTAAAGTAGTAAAGTTTTCATTGCTGAAATGGGGACCGTTATAGTCCCAAAAACGCTGCTCGACATTTGTCCATGTTACACGTAAGATAGATACCGATGTGAAAAAAAGATAGTAAGGAGAATTTAGCGTATGCGTCTGCGTAAAAGACCCGGCGTAAAGGAAGCCATGGAAACATTTCCGGAACTGGTTCCGCTAAACGGTGAAGAGTATAAAGGAAAGTGGTCGGCCTTTTTTGGCAATGATCATCCGCTGCACGTTGAATTAGGAACGGGCAAAGGCCGTTTTGTTACGACACTTGCGGAGCACAATCCTGAAATTAACTATATAGGTGTCGAACTTAGGGAAGAAGTGCTTATTTCTGCTGTAAAAAAGGCGCAGGATAAGCAGTTAAAAAATATCGCATTCCTCTGGATAAATATTAATGACCTGGAAAATTACTTTGGAGAAGCGGAAGTTAACCAATTTTACCTCAATTTTAGCGATCCGTGGCCGAAGAAACGCCATGCAGCACGCCGCTTGACTGACAGTGGTTTTCTGGTGAAATATGAAAGGTTGTTAAATCCGGCAGGTAAAATTGCGCTCAAAACAGACAATGAAGGGCTCTTTGAATACAGCCTGAACGAATTTGCAGCTCAGCAGTTTCTGCTGCAGGACATTACGTTTAATCTCCATGAAAGCCCATTTGCGGAAGGCAATGTGATGACGGAGTATGAAGCGAAGTTCGTTGAGAAAGGCATGAAGATTTATCGCTGTGTCGCCAATCACCCTGCTCAGTGGACGAAAAAGAAATAAAACTTAAATCGGGTTCCATACTTTTTGTTACGCTCCCTGCATACAATGAAGAGAGGTGATAAAAGGAATGGGACCGCTTTTTCGTTATGGAAGTTTTCTCCTGGCAACGATCCTGCTTGTATTCTATGCCCTGCCCCGGCTGCCGATTCTCAATCAGCATCCAGCCGCCTTAATTTTCAGCGCTGCCTGGCTGTTATTTGCCCTGATTTTTATCGGGTCAAGCGTGTACCAGCTCTTAGGAAATCCGCAAAAAGAGGATATTAAGATAGGCAGGCCTGGATCACATAAACGCAAAGCAAGAAAGATGCGTGGAAGGGCCCCACGTTTATAGAAAAAAACTTTCCTATCCAGCAAACAGAATGGCTTTGGCCATTCTCTTTTTAATTTAGCGCGCCTAGCCAAAAGGAAAGTTGATCTGCTTGATAATCTTGAAGTGCATTGAGCGATTTTTTAAATGGGACCACCGGTCCCCCGAAACAGCCAGAAAAACATCGTGAGGCGCATGTCCGCACCTTACTTTCCCCCTGTGGAGCGTGTGGAACAGAGGGCGAAAAAGACCGGCAACTGTCTCCATCACCCCGATACCCAGATGTTGCACCTAAACGGTATAAAGGATCTAAGGCCATCGCCTGCGCTACGCTTGCCGCTAGCCAAGATTCCCTAATGCCGGTCCGCCCGTCGTTCCACAAAGCGGCCGTAAAAACTTCTATGGGGGGAAGGGGAGAGCGGCATGGCCCGCGATGTTTTTCTTGTATGTCTGTTGTTATAGATATGCTATACTTACACTAATACAGATAGTACAGTTTTGGGAAAGTTAAGGGTGAGAAAATGGCTACAAAACATGAGCAAATACTTCAGCATATCGAGGAGCTTGAAGTAGGCAGTAAAATTTCTGTTCGCCAGGTGGCGAAAACGCTGGAAGTAAGCGAGGGAACGGCTTACCGGGCGATCAAGGACGCCGAGGCGCAGGGGATGGTATCAACTATTGAGCGGGTCGGTACCGTCAGAATTGAAAAGAAACAAAAGCAGAATATCGAGAAATTAACCTTTGCTGAAGTTGTGAATATTGTGGACGGGCATGTTATGGGGGGCAGGGAAGGCCTTCATAAAACGCTCAATAAATTTGTCATTGGCGCGATGAAGCTTGAAGCAATGATGCGCTATGTTGATGCTGGCAGCCTGCTTATTGTCGGAAATCGCTATCAGGCGCACAAGCTTTCCCTCCAGCATGGGGCTGCCGTTCTTATTACCGGCGGATTTGATACGAGCGACGAGGTGAAAAAACTTGCGGACGAGCTGCAGCTTCCCATTATTTCCACCAGTTATGATACGTTTACGGTAGCGACTTTAATTAACCGCGCGATTTACGATCGCCTCATTAAGAAGGAAATTATGCTCGTGGAAGACATTTTAATTCCTCAGGAGAGCTCTTATTATCTGAAGGTCAACCAGACTGTAGGAGACTGGCACAAGTTAGCGGAAGCTGTGGGGCACGGGCGTTTTCCAGTCGTAGATGAAACGATGAAAGTAGTAGGCGTTTTAACAACGAAGGATGTAATGGGCCACGAATATACAACACCTGTCGACAAGATTATGATTAAAAACCCGATAACCGTTATGGCCCGGGTATCCGTTGCTTCTGCCGCCCATATGATGGTTTGGGAAGGGATTGAAATGCTTCCGGTGGTAGACAATCATCGTAAAATGCTGGGTATTATTACAAGGCAGGATGTACTGAAAGCGCTTCAATATGTCCAAAAACAGCCACAGATGGGCGAAACTTTTCCCGATTTAATTATGAATCGTTTTCAGGAAGAGAAGGGGGCAAACGGGATCTACTTTAGGGGAGAAGTTACGCCGCAGATGACAAACCATCTAGGCAATATCTCAAGCGGGGTCCTCACTACGCTTGTTTCCGAATCGGGGAGCCGGGCGCTGCGCCAGTTCCGCAAAGGTGACATGGTCCCTGAGAATATTACCATGTATTTCCTGAAACCGGTACAGATTGAGAGTGTGATTGAGATCCACCCCAAGGTAATGGAAATAAGCCGGAAATTCGGCAAAGTTGAAGTGGAAGTCTATCATCAGGGCAACCTAGTTGGCAAAGCCATGATGACCGCGCAGGTTATTGAACGATAACGGAAAGAGGGATACGTGTTGGATATGAACAGGCAGGTAATTATGCTCGGGCTTGGAATTGTCACCCTCGTTCTCGCATACGGTCCGTGGGTCAGGCAGTGGCAGGAGAGGCGGCTTTCGAAAAAGGGGCTGGACGACGAAACTACGGCCCACCTTACAGCCCGGACGGTAAACGGATTGAAGGTGCTGGCCCTGCTGTTGCTGCTGTATAATTTCCTGCTTCTCTGGCGGTCACCTTAGGACCAATCCAGGATAAAAGGCACCTGAAGAGGTGCCTTTTACTTAACTGTGATTCTTTAGCTTATACGGTTTAACATGATCGGCGAGAAGTCCCCCTCCTCAACGCTATTAGCGTTTTTCAAGCTTGATGTCCATATATACTTCAAGGGCGGAAGCAACAATCAACGTTTTAAGATTAGCAATGTACACGTGGCCGCCAATCTGATATTTTCTGTTGGTAAGCAGTCGGACGATGCCTTCGTGGAATTCTGCCACATTTTCCAGCGGCCGTCCTTTTAAAAAAACAAGTTCCTTTGTGATTCGCCTTTGCAACTCAACAGCCGTTAATGCATTAGGGGCCGTGAGAAGCACTTTTATATCCCTTACCACAGTTTTTTGTTTTTGAATCATATTATTTTGGGCGTTTTGCAAATTGGTTATCTCTTCTACATATTTCACGTTTTGCCCCTCAAGTTGTCGGACCCGAACATGAAGGGCATCGATCTGTTCGCCAAACAGCAGCAAAAAAGCACAGGCGCCGGTGAGCGTTCCGAAAACAAATATGGCGAGATAACGATAGGTTCTATATAAACTGGAGCCCGATGGCACCCGCATCATGATTTTCCCTGCACAAGCCATTGAATGAGAAGTGTGGCAGTATTGGCGCCCATAAAGGCACTGATGATGAAGATAAGCTGTTTTATAACAGGTGAGATGCTTCCTTCAGAAAAGATATGTTCGATTTTCATAAAAGAATCAAAGGTGCCATTTAATGCGCCCACCAGCCCCCATATTTTCAATAGACCGGATAAATCCTGTATTTTGGCTAAAGGCGGCTGGCAGGCTATGAAAGCTGCAAGCCCGCCGAGCAGGCTGCCGCCAAGCACAATGCCAAAAGCGATAAAGAAGTTGCCAATCATATTGTTTAGAAGGTTCAGGATTTGAATCCTTATCATCTGGGTCCCTTCTTCCGTCGTAATCTATATGGTTATATGTATGGGATGAGCCTGCTAATTATGAAATCAAAACATATGTTCCTATCTTGATGCAATAGCGTATAATATAGAAGAGAAATTGAAGTGAGAGGATGATCCACGAGTGCACCCTTCATTTGTTCATCTTCGTGTACACAGCGAATACAGCCTGCTCGATAGTGCCGCACGAATTGAGCCGCTTGTAAAACGGGCCAAAGAGATGGGCATGGCGGCTCTGGCCCTGACAGATAAATCGGTCATGTACGGGGCCATTCCTTTCTACCAGGCATGCAAACGGGAAGGGATAAAACCCGTGCTTGGTTTAGAAATAGGTGTAACGAATGCGCCATCCCTGATGAGAATGCCAGCACGCGAAGAACCGGTTTTCCAATTGGTATTGCTTGCTGAAACGCTTGAAGGCTACCGGAATCTCATGCGCCTTGCATCCGCTGCCCAGCTTGAGGGCGGGGATTATAGACCGCGTGTTACAAAAGACCACCTGCGCCGCTATGCTGCTGGGCTTATTGCTTTAAGCGCTGCGGGTGACGGAGAAATTGGCCGTTTGCTGCTCGATGGACGGGAAGCAGAGGCACGCCTGGCAGCAGCAGAGTTTGTTGATATATACGGGAAAGATTCGTTCTTTCTTGAAATACAGGACCATTTGTTAGAGGAGCAAAAGCTGTTAAACCAGCGCACCGCTTCGCTTGCCAGACAAATAGCAATTTCGCTTGCCGCAACGAACAGCGTGCGCTATATAGACAAGGAGCAATCCGAAATCTATGAAGTTCTGCTTTGCATCAGACAGGGCAAAACCATTGACGATCCGCAGCGCGAACGTCCTTTAACGAGAGAATACAGCCTGAAATCCCCTTCCGAAATGAACGACCTGTTTGCGTTTACCCCTGAAGCTATCCATAACACCGCCCGTATTGCTGAACGCTGCAATGTAGAGATTCCGCTGGGCAGTCCGATTTTGCCGCATTTTCCGCTTAAAGACCAGAGTACGGATGAATTTTTGCGTGAACGCTGCTACGAAGGCCTAAATAGCCGCTATGGCAATCAGATCTCTGCTGCCCATGAGGAACGGCTTGAGTATGAACTGGCTGTTATTGGGCGCATGGGGTTTTCGGATTACTTTCTAATTGTATGGGACTTTATTGCCTATGCACGGGAGCGAGGCATTGCAGTTGGACCGGGCCGCGGTTCCGCAGCAGGCAGTCTGGTTGCCTATGTACTGCATATTACAGACATCGATCCGCTGCAATATAAGCTGCTGTTCGAACGTTTTCTCAACCCTGAACGGATTAGCATGCCGGATATTGACATTGATTTTAGCTATGACAGACGGGATGAGGTTATCGCATATGTCGTTAACAAATATGGTTCAGACCGTGTGGCCCAGATTATTACCTTCGGAACGATGGCAGCCCGTGCCGCTATCCGGGATGTAGGCCGTGTGCTTGATATGGCGCCGGCCATTGTTGGACGTTTGGCTAAATTAATACCTTCTGAGCCAGGCATTACGCTTGAGAAAGCGCTGGACAGAAGCGTGGAGCTGAAGCGGACGCTGGAGGAAAACATGCTGGCGGAGAAGTTATTTCGGCTGGCGCGTGAGGTCGAGGGCATGCCCCGCCATGCATCGACCCATGCGGCGGGCATTGTTATATGCAGAGACCCATTGACCGAGCATGTGCCGCTGCAGGAAGGGCATGACGGGCACTCGCTCACCCAGTATCCAATGGAGCACCTGGAGGAGATAGGATTATTAAAAATGGATTTTCTCGGGCTCCGCAACCTCACGCTTCTAGAGCATGCCGTGGAGCTCGTCCTCCAACAGGAAGGAAAACAAATTTCACTTGCAGAAATTCCGCTCGATGATGCCCCCACTTACCGGCTGCTGTCGGAAGCGGACACCACGGGTGTATTTCAGCTTGAGTCGGGTGGAATGCGCCACGTTCTTCGAATAGTCAAGCCCTCCGTGTTTGAGGATATCGTGGCTGTTCTGGCCTTGTTTCGGCCGGGGCCGATGGAATTTATCCCGGATTTTGCCGCAGCAAAGCACGGAAAGCGGGCTGTCCAATATCTTCATCCGATTCTCGAGCCCATCCTTAAGGACACTTATGGTTACATTTTGTATCAGGAGCAGATCATGCAGATTGCCTCTGCCGTTGCCGGCTTTACACTTGGTGAGGCTGATATACTGAGGCGGGCGGTTTCTAAAAAGAAAAAAGAACTGCTTGCTGAACAACGTGAGAAGTTTGTCGCCGGTTGTCTGAAACAGGGGCATGATGAAGCGCTAGGCAACCAACTGTATGACTGGATTGTCCGGTTTGCCGACTATGGCTTTAACCGGAGCCACAGTGCCGCTTATGGACTTCTGTCATACCGGATGGCGTATATCAAAGCTAATCATCCGCTTTCGTTTATGGCCGCACTCCTCACGATGGTGATGGGCAACGCTGATAAAGTGGCTGAATATGTGGAGGAATGCAGGCGAAAGTCAATTGCAGTCCTTCCGCCGGACATTAACAGCAGCCATGTTGCTTTCACAGTTGAGAATGGAGCCATTCGCTTTGGGCTGGGAGCCGTTAAAAATGTGGGCGTGCAGGCGGTCCGCCACCTGATAGAAGAGAGAAAAAATGGTCCGTTTAGTAACCTGCCTGATCTCTGCTTGCGCATCGACCAGCGAATTGTGAACAGACGGGTACTCGAATCCCTCATTCTATGCGGAGCCCTGGATAAACTGCCAGGCCACCGGGCCGCATTTTTAGCTTCGTTGGATCAACTTGCCGATTGGGCCAGTCGATTAAAGAAGGAGAGGGCAGAAAACCAAATGGCGCTTTTTCAGGGGCAATCCAAGCACACGCTGCCACCTGAATTAATGGCGTCTGTCACTCCCTACACAAAAGGTGAGCTGCTGGAACAGGAGCGGGAACTCTTAGGCATGTATTTATCCGGGCATCCTCTGGAACCTTACGCCGCTGTGCTTGATCATCCTTCGATTACGCCGATTCACCAGGTTCGGGAGAGCAAGCAGAATCAGGTTATCCGGATCGCAGGCGTCATTGCGGAGTCGAAACGCATTACCACAAAAAAAGGGGAGCCGATGGCCTTTCTTACACTTGAAGACAGGCATGCGCGTATTGAAGTTGTTGCCTTTCCAAAAGTATTCGAATCGGGCATGGCGTCAGTTAGGAAGGGTAAGTTTGTCATAATTGAGGGCAGGCTCGACAGACAGAACGGGGAAAATGGCATAAAATTTATTGCAAATCGTTTCTTCGATGCTGCTGCTGCTGGCATGCCGCAAACCTCTTCTCTGCCGCTAAATTCGCCTCATCCAGATGCGGTGAGCGATAAGCAGGAACAAGTTGTCTACATCAAGGTAGAGAGACAACTTGAAGAAGATGTGCAAAGTCTTACGGCGTTGAAAAGTATTCTTCTTGAAAGCGAAGGGAATACACCGGTGTTGCTTTATTATGCGGAATCGAAAAAAACGGTAAGGCTTAATAACGATCATTGGATCTTACCAAGCAATGAGATAGTTAGGAAAATTGAGAAAATTGTAGGGAGTGGCGGGATAATTATAAAAAATCGGCCGTAAAGGTTGTTATAGCACAGGTTTTGCTCCTTGGTTTAGGTTTACAGGCCGGACACATTTGGTATAATGGGAACATAAATAAATCAGTGGTCAGACCACCTAAAAATTTGGGATGTATAAAGGAGTGTTACTGCGTGTCCAGACTTCGGGAAGCAGCAATTGAACTGCATCGAGAGCATCGCGGCAAGATTAGCGTACAGTCTAAAGTAAGCGTGAATTCGGCTGAAGAGTTAAGCCTTGCCTATTCACCGGGTGTAGCGGAACCCTGCAAGGATATTTTTCAAGACCCGCAGCAAGTATATGAGTACACTTCCAAAGGAAATATGGTTGCCGTTGTATCTGACGGATCCGCTGTACTTGGTCTGGGCAATATTGGGCCGGAGGGCGCACTTCCAGTTATGGAAGGCAAAGCGGTCCTGTTTAAATCTTTTGCAGGTGTAGATGCTTTCCCTATTTGTCTAAATACGCAGGATCCGGAAGAAATTATCCGGACAGTGAAATACCTTGAACCGGCTTTCGGTGGAATTAACCTGGAGGACATCGCAGCTCCTAACTGCTTTGAAATTGAAGAGCGGCTGAAAGAAGAATTAAACATCCCTGTATTTCATGATGATCAGCACGGTACGGCCATCGTGACAGCCGCTGGGCTTCTCAATGCCCTTAAAATCGTTGGAAAAAAGATGGAAGAAATATCAGTTGTCGCCAACGGGGCGGGAGCGGCAGGCATTGCCATTACGAAGCTACTTCTGCGCATGGGCGTGAAGGAAGTCATTGTGTGCGATTCCAAGGGGGCCATTTATAGCGGTCGCCCGGATGGCATGAACCCTATAAAAGACGCCGTTGCGGCTATCACGAATCCCGGCAAGAAGCAAGGATCGCTTGCGGAGGTTATTATAGGTGCAGATGTATTTATTGGCGTATCGGTATCAGGTTCGCTGACCCAGCAAATGATACGGTCTATGAGTATCAACCCGATCATTTTCGCTATGGCTAATCCTGATCCGGAAATCATGCCCGTTGAAGCAAAGGCAGCCGGTGCGGCAGTCGTTGGCACCGGCCGGTCAGATTTTCCCAATCAGGTGAATAATGTGCTTGCATTCCCGGGCATTTTCCGTGGAGCACTGGAGGTAAGGGCTACAGACATTAATGAGGATATGAAGCTCGCAGCTGTACATGCGATCGCTGAACTGGTAAGCGACAGAGAACTCGCCCCGGATTATGTCATCCCGTCCCCCTTCAACCCTGCTGTAGTGCCAAATGTTGCAGCTGCTGTTGCACAGGCGGCCATGGAAACAGGGGTTGCCCGCAGAAAGATTAGTCTGGAAGAATTGCAGTTGTGCGTCATGAACGCAGAGCCAGTGCTGGAGAAGCTGTAATAGTTTTCTTCTATGAGGTGAGTTTGTTGACGGATGCCAAACAGCAGCACAAGGTTTATGAAGAGATATTGATGGAAATAAACAGAATTATTAAGGAGGAGGGCCTAAAACCCGGTGACCGGCTTCCTTCCGAACGTGAACTCTCGGAACGCCTGCAAGTTGGGCGTTCTTCTGTGCGTGAAGCACTGCGTTCTCTGGAACTGCTTGGGCTGATTACCACCCGCCGCGGGGAAGGAACCTTTCTTCAGCATTACCGCCAAAACCAGCTAATCAACATCATTGGGTCCTATATACTGAAGGATTTTAAAACTCGCCGGGATCTGGTTGAGATGAGAAAGCTGCTCGAAATTGACGCGGTTCGGTTAGCTTGCGAACGAGCGGGGGAGCGGCATTTTGCCGAAATGGAAAAAATTATAAACCAGGCAGAACAAAAAATGAAAGAGGGCGGGATTGCCGCCGAAGAAGATTACTTGTTCCACCGCGCAATTTGCCGGTCAAGCCGTAACTCTGTCCTGCATAGAATCTGGGTACCGGTAGTGGAATACAGCAAGTCAACCCGCGAAGAATCACTTTCACGCGCGGGCCGGCCGGAGATTGCGATCATGGAACACCGCGACATATTAAATGCGATTCGTGAACGAAATGAAGCGAAAGCTGTCTCAAACATGCTTCGCCACCTGGAGAATAGCATTCTATAAACCATTCCATCCTAATTTCATGTTGGTTTCCGTACGCGGGCTGCATTACAATATGAGGAGGAACTTGTATATAGGAGGAGGCGGCCGTTATGTGGACGGTCATTTATGTAGCCCCAACTGCCAAAATGGCCGAAAAGATTCAGGATAGATTAACGGCTGAAGGATTTCTTGTGAAAATCCGCCAGGTTGGTGAATCCAAACAGTGTGAAATTCTGGTGCCCCAAGGTGAACTGGAAGAGGTTCAGGATGTGCTGAATCGTTCATTGATGCCCTAAGAGAGGTGCTTATTTTTGTTAAAAGATATATTTTATAAGAAGCGTAAGTATGCAACCTTGCCAACCGGTCAGGTTGTGGATAAGGAGCGTACGGACACGCGCTCTGAAAAAAAGAAATTCCGGAAGGCCTGTTAGTTAAATGCAGCCGCTGCGGAACCATTGCCTATACGAAAGAACTTGAGAAACATTTAAAAGTCTGCCACGGATGCGGTTATCATTTTGCGATGACCGCCTTTGAACGTATTGCAGCAACACTCGATGAAAGCCACTTTTTTGAATACGACGCAGGCATGATATCTGAAAACCCGCTCCATTTCCCTGATTACGCAGAGAAGCTGGCAAAAGATCGGGAAAAAACCGACTTGGCCGAAGCAGTTGTGACCGGGGAGGGAACGATTATGGGCTTTCCTGTTGTGCTGGGGGTCATGGATCCGAGGTTCCGGATGGGCAGCATGGGATCGGTTGTCGGAGAAAAGATTACCCGCGCGATTGAAAAGGCTATAGAAAAAGAGTACCCCTTTATCCTGTTCTCCGCGTCTGGAGGGGCAAGAATGCAGGAAGGCGTACTAAGCTTAATGCAGATGGCTAAGACGAGCGCGGCTCTGGCAAGGCTTGACGCCGTCGGGGGCTTATTTATCTCTTTTATGACGAACCCAACAACGGGCGGGGTTTCCGCAAGCTTTGCTTCGCTGGGAGACTACAATTTTGCTGAACCTGGTGCGCTAATCGGGTTTGCTGGCCGCCGCATTATTGAACAGACGATTCGCCAGGAGCTGCCTGAAGATTTCCAGACAGCCGAATTTTTATTGAAAAACGGACAGCTGGACAGGGTCGTTCCGCGTAAAGAAATACGTGATACTCTTGGGAAAATCCTGGATATGCACGCGGTGAGGAGTGTTACGAATGGCTGATCTTCAATTTGAGAAACCGCTCCTTGAATTAAACGCGAAAATCGAGGAACTGCGTAAATTCACGCAAGAGAAGCATATTGACTTTTCCGATGAAATTGTCAAACTGGAAGCAAGAGCAAAAACGCTGGCAGAAGAAATTTATGGCAACTTAACGCCATGGCAGCGGGTGCAGTTGGCACGCCACGCAGAACGCCCAACAACGTTGGACTTGGTTCGTGAAATCTTTACTGACTTCATTGAACTTCACGGCGACCGGGTCTTTGGGGACGATGCAGCGATTGTTGCCGGACTTGCCAAGTTCAATGGGAGACCGGTGACTGTCATCGGACATCAAAAAGGTAAAGACACAAAAGATAATATCGCGCGTAATTTTGGGATGCCCCATCCGGAAGGTTACCGAAAAGCCCTCCGCCTCATGCAGCAGGCAGACAAGTTCAACCGCCCTATTATCTGTTTTATTAACACGCCCGGTGCCTATCCAGGCAAAGCCGCCGAAGAGCGCGGACAGAGTGAAGCAATTGCCAGAAACCTTCGTGAAATGGCTTCTTTTGGAGTGCCTATTATTTCAGTTGTTACAGGTGAAGGCGGTAGTGGAGGAGCTCTGGCGCTTGGTGTTGGCAATCGGCTTCTTATGTTTGAGAACGCCTTTTACTCCGTTATATCTCCGGAAGGGGCGGCAGCGCTGCTTTGGAAGGATGCTTCCCAGGCACAGCGCGCTGCGGAATCAATGAAGATAACAGCGAAGGATCTGCATGAGATGGGCATTATAGATGAAGTTGTTAAAGAGCCGATGGGCGGTGCTCACCGGGATACAGCGAAAGCAGGCGATCTCCTACGTGAGGCACTGGAACGCCATCTCTGCGAACTTTCCCAAATGAGCCGCGAAGAGTTAATTATCGACCGGTATAATAAATACAAATCTATTGGCACGTTTGCATTAGCTGCTGAACCCACAACTATTCCAACAAATTCCTAGGAGGTACCACCGTATGCGAAACACAAAAATAGTCTGCACAATAGGGCCGGCAAGTGAATCAATCGAGACCTTAAAAGAATTAATGGAAGCGGGGATGAATGTAGCCCGGCTTAACTTCTCCCACGGCAGCCATGAAGAGCATGGTGCCCGGATCACGGCAATCCGCCAGGCGGCCAAAGAACTGGGCAAAAGCATTGCAATCTTGCTTGATACTAAGGGGCCTGAAATTCGTACAGGCCTGCTGGCCCAGGAAGTTGTAGAACTAAAAGAAGGAGAAAGCCTCACGCTGACCACCGAGGAAATCATGGGTACGGCAGAGCGCGTCTCCGTTACATACGGTGGACTTCCTAACGATGTTTCATCTGGCTCCACTATCCTGATAGATGATGGGTTAATCGGACTGACAGTTGAAAGCGTGGAAGGAACAGAAATTCACTGCCGAATTCGCAATGGCGGCCCTTTAAAAAGCCGCAAAGGTGTAAATGTACCGGGTGTTAACATTGGTCTGCCCGGTATTACGGAAAAGGACGCCCAGGATATTGCGTTTGGCATTAGAGAAGGAATTGATATTATTGCCGCATCCTTTGTGCGAAAACCGCAGGATGTGCTGGAGATTCGGAAGATTTTAGAAATGAACCATGCTGATATCATGATCATCTCCAAAATTGAGAACCAGGAAGGCGTGGAAAATCTAGATGAAATTCTCGCCGTATCCGATGGGCTAATGGTAGCCCGGGGTGATCTCGGTGTGGAGATTCCTGCAGAAGAGGTGCCACTTGTTCAAAAAGAAATGATCCGCAAGTGCAACAATGCTGGCAAACCCGTAATCACGGCAACCCAAATGCTTGATTCTATGCAGCGCAACCCACGGCCAACACGTGCCGAAGCAAGTGACGTGGCCAATGCCATCTTTGATGGTTCGGATGCGATTATGCTGTCCGGTGAAACGGCAGCGGGTAAGTACCCTGTTGAAGCTGTTCGTACGATGGACCGCATTGCCCGAACAGCAGAGACAGCTATAGCTTATCAGGAAATTCTCCACCGCGAAGCGGTTAAGAAGCAAACGAGTATTCCTGACGCGTTAAGCCAGGCGGTGGCAAATGTAGCGTATGACCTGGATGCGGCAGCGATTATCACGTCTACTGAGAGCGGACACACCGCAAGAATGGTTTCCAAATTCCGTCCCAAGGCTCCGATTGTGGCCGTTACTCCACATAGTCATGTATGCCGCAAACTGGCTTTGATCTGGGGCGTTCAGCCACTTCTTGCAGAACCGGCTGAGACTACGGATGAAATGCTCGATGTTGCCGTGAGGACGGCTGTGAATGCGGGTATTGTCAAGCGAGGCGAGCTGGTGGTTATTACAGCTGGCGTTCCGGTACGTGAACGTGGTACAACAAATCTGCTCAAGGCGCATATTGTGGGTGAAGTTGTCGCCCGTGGCCAGGGGATTGGACAGAAAAACGTAACAGGCAAGGTTGTTGTTTTACGCGGAACTCAGCAACTTCCGGCTGATCTAGAGCCCGGCTATATTCTAGTAGCAAGCGGTACGGATCGTGAAATGATGCCGATTATCAACAATGCGGCAGCGCTTATTATTGAAGAGGGCGGGCTTACTTCCCATGCTGCTGTTGTTGGCCTAAACCTTGACCTCCCCGTTATAGTAGGTGTGGAAAGTGCGACCCAAACGTTCCATGATGGAGATGAAGTGACAGTTGACGCAGCAGTCGGGCACGTGTATTCCGGATTTGCACGCATACTCTAACAGAAAGAGAGCTAGCACACATGGCGGAAGAAACATGGTTTGATTCATATGTCCGCGTCCGCTATCAGGAAACAGACCAAATGGGGGTCGTTTACCATGCGAACTATCTGGTCTGGTTTGAAGTGGGGCGGACGGAGTTAATTCGGCAGCTAGGCTTCTCCTATCAGCGGTTTGAAGGGCTTGGATTTATGCTGCCTGTAACCGAAGCGCATGCCTCCTACAAAAAGGCAGCCCGCTATGACGATGAGCTTATTATCCGCACAAAAATTGCCCGCCTGGAGGGAGTAAGACTCGTTTTTGCCTATGAAATCATTCGGCAAAACGATGGCGAGTTGCTCGCTTCAGGAGAAACGCACCATATCTGGACTTCACTTTCATTAAAACCGGTTCGCCTTGAAAGGCAGCAGCCGGAATTGTATGCTATGCTAAAACAGTATGAATCATAGGGCATATGATGGGAGGAGAAGGTGATGATGCGCATTCTCGTGATGATACTCATTGTTGTTCCCACATTGGAAATATGGGGTCTGCTGACAGCCGGCAGGGCGTTTGGGTGGCTTCCCACCCTGGCTATGTGCGTCTTTACGGGTGTAGTAGGCGCCTGGCTTGCCAAAAGGGAAGGCTTACAAATATTTAAATTGGCCCAGCTGCAGATGAGCAGAGGACAGCTGCCCGGGGAAGCTATTTTAGACGGGATTTGCGTATTTACAGGAGGAATTTTCCTCATGCTTCCGGGTTTTTTCACCGATATTATCGGGTTTTTTCTTATCTTTCCGTACACGCGAGGGATTTCAAAAATCTTTATAAAACGCTGGCTTTGGCGTAAGGTTCAGTCTGGAAGTATTCAATTTTTTAAGTAAAAAACATCGTGGGCCATGCCGCTCTCTTCTTTCCCCCCCATAGAAGTTTTTACGGGCGCTTTGTGGAACGACGGCCGGACCGGCATTAGGGAATCTTGGCCAGCGGCAAGCGCAGGCGATGGCCTTAGATTCCTTTATACTGTTTAGGTGTAACATCTGGGTATTTCAATGATGGAGACAGTTGCCGGTCTTTTTCGCCCCCTGTTCCACACGCTCCACAGGGGGAAAGAAAGGCGCGGACATGCGCCTCACGATGTTTTTCTTCGCTTTTGGTCCCATTTAAGCAATCTCTCAAGGAACTTCAACTTTTTAAAGCACATAAAATTAACATAAGTAAAAGGACAGCGGGTTCGCTGTCCTTTTACTCATGAAGGGGGGCTTTAATGATGCCTTCAAACGAGCCCTCTAAAACCTTTTTATCGTTTTGGTTCGTGCATTCAAACACGGAGGAAATGTTAATCCTCGTCTCCTGCTTCTCATATTGTGTAATAGTAACCGTACATGTAATAGTATCGCCGGTAAACACAGGCCGAAGAAAGTTGAACTGCATATTTCGGGCAAACACGTTATAATCTCCGCCGATTTTTGTTGGCAGCGTTGCGGTTAACAGTCCCTGTACGATTAATCGTCCATCGTCATCTGGTATCAGGTGATGCTCCCCCTTATCACCAGAGAGTTCACAGAAATATTCCACGTCTTGCCGGGTAAAGGTTCTCTCCCATGTGATCGTGTGTCCTGTATACATATGTACTCCCTCTAGACTGCCGGTGGAGGCGGTCCTTTAATATAATCCCACGTATCCTTGAATACGCCCGCTTTACGCAGAGCATTAAACAGAACAAGCAGCACCGGCCCCATGACCAGCCCAAGAAAACCAAACAGCTTAAGTCCGGCAAACAGGGCAACAAGCGTCAGAAGCGGGTCGAGGCCCACATTGTTGGCAACAATCTTTGGCTCAATAATTTGGCGTAGCACAATAACCGTCGCAAATAAAATACACAATCCGATAACCAGGTGATAATCCCCTGAAAAAATAGCATAAATGATCCACGGAATAAATACAGCACCAGTGCCAATATAAGGCATGAGATCGGCAAGGCCGGTTAACAGGCCAATGGATACGGCATAAGGCACACCAATGATCAGCAGGCCGATAATAACCAAAACAGCTGTAATTGAAATAATGGTGAGCTGCGCTTTAATAAAACCAATCAGAGCCTGCTGCAGGTTGTTCACCACCATTACTCCTTTTCGAAGATGTTCAAGCGGAACCCATTCCCGGATTTTGCGTTTGATGCGATGATAATCCTTGCTTATAAAAAAGGCGGATAACACGGAAATCACCATAACAGTAGCTGCATCTGGAACAGAACTTAGAAAGTTTCGGATACCGGAAAGGATAATCGTAGTTAATGCCGTGCCTGCCATCGCAATTTTTGTCATACCGATCGATAAGTTTTCCTGGATTTTTTGCTTATACGGGTCCTCCAAATTGCTATACAGATGAGCAAACTTCCCATAAATGCTGGAGTTTACACCCTGTTCAAGAAAATTTGCGGAGTACTTCGTCAACTGGTCGATATAATGCGGCAGGGTATCAATTAGATTGCCTGTTTCGATGACAAGCTGTGTGACAAGAATCGTAAGCACGGCTGCAAGCATGAGGATGACGAACGCCAATATGACAAGAACCGCCAGCCATCGTGGCCACCTTCTGTTGTTCTCCAGCATATCAACCGGGCCGTTGATGATGTAAGCAATAATGAAACCAATGATAAAAGGGTATAGTAAAGGCGTCACAAACAGGATGAGTTTATACCCAATTACAACGACAGACGCAGCCAGCAAAAAACGCAGCACCTGGAATAATCGACGATAAATAGTAGGATCCATATACCCTCCTTTGCAGTGAGAATAAAAACTTTTCTGCTTCTTTTTTTTAGGGTATGATAAGTAAAGGTCAAAAAGCAAGGTTTACTTCGTGTTCAACATATTTTCACATTTTTTTTGAGAAACATTCACAAACTTACTGAAATAATCTATAATTACTTTGAAACTAGATACGAAAGTATCCTCTCTCTTTTTTTGCCTGTACAGGTGTATTCTTGGAAAAGTCGGAGGATATTTTTTGAAGAATAATCCAACAGATAAACCAGAATAAAGGAGAGAATATGCTATGTCTACTACTCGTGGATTGGAAGGGATTGTCGCTACACAATCGTCTGTTAGCTCTATAATTGATGGGGTGCTGACATATGCCGGTATTGATATTGATGAACTGGCGGAGAATGCTTCTTTTGAAGAAGTGGTATACTTGCTTAGGCACCAAAAGCTTCCGAACGAATCACAGCTTCAACAGCTGAAAAAAGAACTTGCAGAAAATTCATCCATTCCTGATGCAGTCATCAATATGCTTAAAGCGTTTCCAAAGGACAACCATCCGATGGCGGTTCTTCGCACAGCCATTTCAGCTTTGGCGCTTTATGATGCAGAAGCTCAGGATATGTCGAAAGAGGCGAACCTTCGCAAAGCGACCCGCCTGCAAGCTAAAATCGCAACGGTTGTAGCGGCTTATAACAGAATCCGTGAAGGAAAAGAAGTTGTAGCCCCTAGACCGGAATTTGGCTTTGCGCAGAACTTCTTATACATGTTAAACGGCGAAGAGCCGAAAGATATCGCTATTGAAGCATTCAACAAAGCGCTTGTGCTTCATGCGGACCATGAGTTAAACGCATCCACTTTTGCCGCTCGTGTAACCGTTGCAACTTTATCCGATATTTATTCCGGCATTACTTCTGCAATCGGCGCGCTCAAGGGACCGCTTCACGGTGGAGCCAACGAAGCCGTCATGGCCATGCTCGAGGAAATTGGCGAGCCTTCCAATGTTGAATCGTATATCCGAAGCAAATTGGATAATAAAGAAAAAATCATGGGCTTTGGCCACCGCGTATATAAAGATGGCGACCCTCGGGCGAAGCATCTTCGTGAAATGTCTAAGCGCCTTACCGAAATTACTGGCCAGCCAAAATGGTATGAAATGTCTGAGAAGATTGATGAAATCGTTGTCTCTGAGAAGGGCCTGCTGCCTAATGTAGACTTTTATTCTGCATCTGTTTACTACAGCCTGGGAATCCCACGTGACATTTTCACACCTATCTTTGCTATCAGTCGCATGTCCGGATGGACAGCGCACATCTTAGAACAGTATGACAACAACCGCCTCATCCGTCCTCGTGCTGAATATATTGGGCCTGTACATGCCCATTATGTACCATTAAGCGAGCGGTAATCATCGTGAGATTTAATTTTACCAGGGGGATCCTCGGTAGCTCCCTGGTATTTTCCTTTAGCTTTATGAAGTAATTTATGAAGTACATATCGCACTAATACATATTTTAGGAGGGGTTAACGTGTCTGTTTTTGAAAAATACGAATTGCCTGTACATGGAGAAAAAATTACAGTTGATAACACTGGGAAATTAAACGTTCCAAACAATCCGATTGTCCCATTTATTGAAGGCGACGGCACAGGCCCGGACATCTGGAATGCTTCCGTTCGCGTGCTCGACGCTGCTGTTGAAAAAGCTTACAACGGGGAAAAAAAGATCGCCTGGTATGAAGTGTACGCTGGCGAAAAAGCTTTTAACCAATTCGGCGAATGGCTTCCACAAGACACATTAACAGCTATTAACGAATACCTTGTAGCGATTAAAGGACCTCTTACAACTCCTGTAGGCGGCGGAATCCGTTCCATTAACGTGGCGCTTCGCCAGGAGCTGGACCTTTACGCTTGTGTCCGTCCTGTTCAGTATTTCACTGGGGTGCCTTCTCCTGTAAAACACCCTGAATTAACAAACATGGTTATTTTCCGCGAGAACACGGAAGACATCTATGCAGGTATTGAGTGGGCAGAAGGAAGCGATGATGTGAAGAAAGTGATCGCATTCCTGCAGGATGAGATGGGCGTTAAGAAAATCCGTTTCCCTGAAACATCAGGTATTGGCGTGAAACCTGTTTCCAAGGAAGGAACCAGTCGTCTTGTCCGCGCTGCTATCCAGTATGCGCTGGATAACGGCCGCAAGAGCGTTACGCTTGTTCACAAAGGCAATATCATGAAATTCACAGAGGGCGCGTTCAAAAACTGGGGATACGAACTGGCTGAAAAGGAATTTGGCGACCGCGTGTTCACCTGGGCCCAGTACGATCGAATTGCAGCGGAAGAAGGAAAGGATGCAGCAAATAAAGCGCAGGCTGACGCTGAAGAAGCAGGCAAAATGATCGTGAAGGATGTCATCGCTGATGCATTCCTGCAGCAGATTCTGACTCGTCCAGCTGAGTATGATATAGTGGCTACTCTGAACCTGAACGGTGACTATGTGTCTGATGCACTAGCTGCACAGGTTGGGGGTATCGGTATTGCACCGGGAGCAAATATTAACTATGTAACCGGCCGCGCTATTTTCGAAGCTACGCACGGCACAGCTCCGAAATACGCAGGTCTTGATAAGGTTAACCCATCATCTGTTATTCTTTCCGGAGAAATGATGCTCCGTCACATGGGTTGGACAGAGGCTGCTGATCTTATCATTAATTCTATCGAGAAAACAATTGAAGCCAAACAAGTGACATACGATTTTGCCCGTTTAATGGAAGGGGCAACGGAACTTAAATGTTCCGAGTTCGGTGATGCACTCATTAAAAACATGTAATCAAAGTTTGCGGTGACACTGTCATACAGTGTTTCCCCTTCATTGTTTTATAGCGTTAGTAAATATAAAATTACGACAATTCTAGGAGGCAATGACTATGGGATTCACTCGTAAAAAAATTGCGGTTATCGGTTCAGGATTTACTGGTGCCACTACTGCATTCCTTCTTGCACAAGCTGAACTTGGTGATGTAATTCTTGTTGACATTCCGCAAATGGAAAACCCAACTAAAGGGAAAGCTCTTGACATGGCCGAGGCAGGCCCTGTTCAAGGCTTCGACAGCAAAGTAATCGGTACATCTAATTATGAAGATATCCAGGACGCTGACATGGTTATCGTTACAGCTGGTATTGCGCGCAAGCCAGGCATGAGCCGTGACGACCTTGTAAACACCAACGCAGGCATCATGAAGCAAGTTGGGGAGCAAATCAAGAAATATGCCCCTAACAGCACCATTATCGTTCTTTCCAATCCAGTAGATGCGATGACCTACACCCTGTTCACAACAACTGGTTTCCCGAAAAACCGTGTAATTGGCCAATCCGGTGTTCTTGATACGGCGCGTTTCCGTACTTTCGTCGCACAGGAGCTAAATGTTTCTGTTAAAGATGTTACAGGCTTCGTGCTTGGCGGCCACGGCGATACAATGGTTCCACTTGTTCGCTACTCCTATGCGGGCGGCATTCCACTCGAAACACTGATTCCGAAAGACCGCCTGGATGCTATTGTTGACCGCACACGAAATGGTGGTGCGGAAATCGTAAACCTCCTTGGCAACGGATCTGCATACTATGCACCTGCGGCATCGCTTGTTCAAATGGCTGAGGCCATTATTAAAGACCAGAAGCGTATTATTCCTTCCATTGCTTACCTTGAAGGGGAATACGGTTACGAAAATATTTACCTTGGTGTTCCTACACTGCTTGGTAAAGACGGTATTGAAAAAGTATACGAACTTGAGCTTACCTCTGATGAGAAAGCGCAGCTTGATAAGTCCGCGGATGCTGTTCGTAAAGTAATGGCTGTATTATCTTAATTGAAGAGTACATCACAGAAGAGTTCGGCAGCCGATTGGCTCACGGACTCTTTTTTCTTTGCCAAATATGATATGATGGGCGTTGAGGGAAAAATATATTGAAAAATTACAGAGTTAAAAGGGTGTCGAACTTGAAAAAAATACTTGTCGTAGATGATGAACAATCGATAGTAACTCTGCTTGAGTTTAACCTTCAGAAAGCGGGTTTTGATGTTATTAAGGCAATGGACGGTATTACGGCGGTTCAATTAGCAGAGACCGAAAACCCAGACCTTTTAGTCCTTGATATTATGCTTCCTGGCCTTGACGGGATGGAAGTATGTAAAAAACTTCGCATGGAAAAAATCAACACGCCCATTTTAATGCTTACGGCAAAGGATGAAGAATTCGATAAAATCCTGGGACTCGAGCTCGGTGCGGATGACTACATGACCAAACCGTTCAGTCCGCGGGAAGTGGTTGCCCGCATCAAAGCGATTCTTCGGCGCAGCGGCCAGCAGCCAGAGAAGGAACAGGAAGCGAACAACGAGAATGTGATTGCGATTGGCAAACTCAAAATTTTCCCCGAGAAATATGAAGTTTATTTCGACCGGGATCGGTTGGAACTGACACCGAAGGAGTTTGAACTGCTGTACTATATGGCTACCCATCCGGGCCGTGTCATGACACGCGACCAACTGTTGAATGCTGTCTGGAACTACGATTTCGTAGGAGATTCACGAATCGTGGATGTGCATATCAGCCACCTGCGGGAAAAAATAGAGGAAGATACGAAGCAGCCTACCTATATCAAAACCGTGCGGGGACTCGGTTACAAGCTAGAGGGTTAATTATGCACCGGTTGCGAGCTAAGCTTACCTCAATTTTTTTACTTGTTATCGTGGTACTCCTTCTGGTTGTTGGGCTGTATGTTGGCAAGCTGCTCGAGAACGCGTATATCAATATACTGGAGGAGCGGTTAAAGAAGGAAGCCATTATTATTTGTGAGGACGTAATTTCCATGGGTTTGCATAATCCACAGCTGCAGCAGCGGATGGTTAAGTTCACCGGTGAAATTGGGGAACGCATTACGATAGTAGATTTACAGGGAAAAGTGCTTGCTGACTCTGAGAATGACCCGACCAAGCTGCCCAATCACGGGAACCGGCCCGAAATAAGGGAAGCGATTCGGACAGGCATTGGACAATCCATTCGTTATAGTGCAACGATGCGGTACGACATGATGTATGTTGCGGTTCCATTGAAGCCTAATGGGAAAACCATAGGTGTTGTGCGGGTTTCAGTTACGATAACGACGGTACAGGAAACGATCCGCAAGCTTTGGCTCAGTCTGGTCGGTGTTCTTATCGTCACCTTGCTGCTGTTTGGTTTGCTCAGCACAAGAATAACGAAGAGCATTACGCAGCCGATTGAAGAGATTACGAAAGTTGCGCGTGATATTACGCATAAACAATTTAAGAGCAGAGTAACCACCTATGCTAAAGGAGAAGTAGGCCAGCTGGCCAAAGCTGTAAATTTTATGGCCTCAAGCTTAGAACAGCAGCTTTCAGCCCTCCAGGAAAATGAAAAGCGGCTGGAGGGTATCCTGAACAATATGTTCAGCGGCGTCATGCTTGTTAGTGACAGCTACCGAATTATTTTGGTGAATGCTGCTGCGGAAGAGCTGCTCGGTTATAAAGCCAATGAACTTATTGGTTTTCGCCATAATGAGGTGGGCAGAAGCTTTAGCATAAGCCAGTTAATAGGGCGCTGCTTTGAAACAGGCGAGAAGATTAGAGAAGAGCTCCATATTTATTATCCAACAGAGAAAATTATCGACATAAATCTGGCCGCCTATTCGAACGAGGAAGGCGAAATTAAGGGAGTCATCGTTGTATTGCACGATATTACAGCCATTCGCCGGCTGGAAAAGATGCGCAGTGAATTTGTTACGAATGTCTCCCATGAATTAAAAACCCCTATCACATCCATTAAAGGATTTACGGAAACACTGCTGGACGGAGCTTTGGAAGATGTGGAAATCAGCCGTTCGTTTCTGACGATTATCAATGAAGAGAGTGACAGGCTCTACCGCCTCATATCCGATATTCTCGACCTGTCAAAAATCGAACAGAAGAGAATGCCTCTGCAATTAGAAGAAGTGGACGTGCCGGAACTAATTAAGGAAACCGTACGCATCCTTCATGAGGAAGCACGCGCTAAAAATATTGTGATTTACCTTCCGCATGAAGACAAAATCGTAATTGAGGGAGACCACGACAGGCTTCAGCAGATTGTTTTAAATCTGGTCAGCAACGCTGTAAGCTATACCCCTCCAGATGGGGAAGTGATGATTGAAACGAGGGAAGAAGGACAGCACGTGGTGCTATCCGTGCAGGACACGGGGATTGGCATTCCCCCGCAGCACCTTCCCAGGATTTTCGAGCGGTTTTATAGGGTGGATAGGGCCCGCTCACGCGAATCGGGCGGTACAGGCCTCGGTTTGGCGATTGTTAAGCATCTTGTTGAATCCCATCACGGATCCATCACGGTTGAAAGTACAGAGGGCAAGGGAACAACGTTTACCGTCACGCTTCCAAAGCATCAGCCTTTGCAGTCTCTGTAACCTTTGGCCTGTTCCATTTAATAAAGAGATAAATGCCGAACAGGATGATAAGCCCGCCGATAAACTGCACCTGTGTAACTTTTTCTCGTAATATAAAATAAGCCAGAATGGCAGAACCCACAGGCTCACCGAGAATACTCATTGATATGATATTCGCGCTGAGCCACTTTATTGCCCAGTTAAAGACCGTATGTCCAAGAAGCGTTGGGAATACAGCGAGACCCAGAAAGACATACCAATCGTTAGACCGGTAAGGGTATAGCGGATACCCCAGCACAAGATCATACAACAGAAGTGTGAGCGTGCTTATTCCATACACAACAAATGTGTAACTCATGAGTGAGAGCCGCTGCCGTACACTCTGGCCGAACAGCCAGTAGCCGGTTACCATGCCCGCGCCAAGCAGCGCCAGCACATCGCCCCAGAGAGCCAATCCTCCCACTTTAAAGTCTCCCCATCCAATAAAAATACTGCCCAGAAGTGCCAGGAGTCCGCCCACAAGGCCAAGCCAGCGCACCTTTTCTTTAAAGAAAAAGTAGGCACCCGCAAATGAAAATAAAGGCTGGAGGGTAACAAGTACAACCGAGCTGGTCACAGACGTGTAGTTTAGCGACTCGAACCAGAGTATAAAATGGAAAGCCAGGAATACTCCGGCCAGAGCGGTTAAACTCCAATCCCTCCCGGATATTCCCATAATTTCTTTTAAGTGCTTCCACAGTACAATAGGAAGCATGAGCAGGACCGTGAACAAAATTCGATAAGTGGCAATAATTGCGGCAGGCGCGCCTGATAATTTCACAAGAATAGCGGAGGTTGATACCGCAACGACTCCAAAGAATAGAGCCAAATACGGGTTAAGGGCAGGTTGATTATCCATATCTACACCGTCCTGAGTGCAATATAAAAGCAGAATATTGCCTTCATTTTATAAGCAATCGTTTCATGTGGCAAGGGTTGATCAAGTCCCGCTGCTTTGTTGAAATGCGGGGTTATGGTATGATAAATGAAGAAAAACAGGTATTCGATGAGGTGTGTTGATGGACAAAAAAGTAATCATTATAGATGGCAACAGTATTGCCAACCGGGCGTTTTACGCGCTTCCGCTTCTCAGTAACACAGAAGGGTTATTCACGAATGCCGTTTATGGTTTTACTCAGATGCTGCTTCGCCTGCTGGAAGAAGAGAAGCCTACCCACCTGCTTGTGGCGTTTGACGCGGGCAAGGTGACGTTCCGTACAGAGGGATACAAGGAATATAAGGGCAAACGCCAGAAAACGCCAGGCGAACTATCATCACAGTTTCCTCTCATGAAAGAACTGCTGGATGCATTTAATATAAAGCACTATGAACTAGGCGGCTATGAGGCCGATGACATTATTGGAACACTGTCGCTGGAAGCAGAAGCGGAAGGGTTTAAGACGCTGATTGTTTCCGGGGACAAAGATATGCTGCAGCTTGTCTCCGATAACACGCAGGTTGCGCTTACCCGCAAAGGAATCAGTGAGGTCGAACTGTATTCTCCAATTGAAATTATGGACAAGTACGGACTAACGCCAGCCCAGATCATTGATTTAAAGGGTCTGATGGGAGATGCTTCCGACAATATACCGGGCATTCCCGGTGTCGGCGAGAAGACGGCGCTCAAATTACTTCATGAATACCACACGGTTGAAGGGGTATTGGAACATAAAGCGGAGGTAAAAGGCAAGAAGCTACAGGAAAAGCTGGCTGAGCACGAGCAGGACGCCATAATGAGCAAAGAACTGGCGACAATTATGAGGAATGCGCCAATTGAGGTTAAACTGGCGGATATTGCATTCCAGCCGTATGATAGGCAGCAAGTTGCCCGGATATTTGAACGCTTCTCTTTTAAATCGCTGCTCGATAGATTGGGCCTGGATGCAGCCGAAGCGCAAGAGGAAGCTGGCACGGAAGCAGCTGCTTTTGATTACGTTGTGGTAACGGAGAAAAATAGGGACGAATGGGAGAGTAAGCTCGTATCGCCTATGGCCTTAATGGTTGAACTCGATGGCGACAACTACCACACAGCTCCGATACTCGGGTTCGCGGCAGCCCATGAAGACACCCATTTATACATTCCGTTTGAAGTGGCAGCAGATTGGGTCGATTTTAAGAATTGGTTGGCGGACAGCAGTATAAAGAAATGGGTTTACGATGCAAAGCGGAGCCAGGTGTCGCTTAGCTGGCACGGCATGAAGCTAGAAGGCATCTGCTTTGATCCTTTCCTTGCTTCCTATTTGCTTGATCCGTCTGAAACCAATCATACACTTGCTGAAATCGCCAGACGCAATGGCCTGTCGCTTCCTTCCGACGAAGCTGTATACGGCAAAGGCGCCAAGCGGGCCCTGCCTTCTCAGACAGTAATTGGCCAGCATGCGGCGCGCAAGGCAGCCGCGGTCTACAGTCTGCACCACAAGCTTGAGAAGGAAATGCATACCGAACAGCTTACCGAGCTGTTTTATGACTTAGAACTTCCGCTTGCTTCTGTCCTTGGGGATATGGAGACCAACGGCGTTCGGGTTAACAGGGAGCGCTTGGATGAAATGGGCGTCATGCTTCAGGAAAAGCTGGAAAAGCTCACAGAACAGATTTACGAGCTTGCCGGCGTTTCTTTTAATATTAATTCTCCTAAACAGCTTGGGGAGATTTTATTTGATCGATTGAATCTGCCGGTCTATAAAAAAACAAAAACAGGCTATTCAACAAGTGCCGACGTGCTGGAGAAGCTGGAATCTGCCCATGAAATTATCCCGCTGATTTTGGAATTCCGTCAGTTAGGCAAGCTTCAGTCCACGTATATTGAAGGGCTCAAAAAGGTTATTTCCGATAAGGACGGTAAAATTCATACCCTGTTTAACCAGGCCGTAACGGCAACTGGCAGGCTGAGCAGTACGGAGCCCAATCTGCAGAATATACCGATTAGGCTTGAAGAAGGCCGCAAAATTAGGCAGGCCTTTGTTCCATCGGAGGACGGCTGGCTCATTTTTTCGGCTGATTATTCCCAGATTGAACTTCGGATACTGGCGCATATTTCAGAAGATGAGGCACTCATCGATGCTTTCCAGCGGGACATGGATATTCACACAAGAACGGCCATGGATGTGTTCGGTGTTGACGAGGATGGGGTAACGTCACTGATGCGCCGCCAGGCTAAAGCGGTAAACTTTGGAATTGTCTACGGTATCAGTGATTATGGCCTGTCCCAGAATTTGAATATTACGCGTAAACAGGCGGCTGAATTTATCGAACAATACTTTTCTGTGTTTCCAGGCGTGAAGCGCTATATGGATAATATTATTGAGGATGCCCACAAACAGGGATACGTGACGACACTGCTTAACAGGCGCCGCATACTGCCCGATATTAACAGCCGAAACTTTAACCTGCGCAGCTTTGCTGAGAGAACGGCAATGAATACGCCGATTCAAGGAACCGCTGCTGATGTGATTAAACTGGCGATGGTCAACATGGCCAGGCGGTTAGAAGAAGAAAAGCTGGCCAGCAGAATGCTGCTGCAAGTGCATGACGAACTCATATTTGAAGTACCCCAAAACGAACTCGACAAAATGCGTGCGCTTGTTCCTGAAGTGATGGAAAGTGCTCTTCCGCTAGCCGTTCCGTTAAAAGTGGACGTTAATTACGGGCCAAGCTGGTATGAAGCCAAATAGTAAGGAGTTACTGAAATGCCGGAATTACCTGAAGTTGAAACCATACGAAGAACGCTCAACAGGTTAGTGGCAGGCAAAACAATAGAATCAGTCACAGTTGGACTGCCGCGCCTCATTAAAGAACCCGATGATTCCATGGAATTTTCTTCCAGGCTGAGCGGGCAGACCATCCATGGAATCGGCCGGCGGGGCAAATTTCTCATCTTTGAACTGGATGACGATGTCCTTGTCTCCCACCTGCGAATGGAAGGGCGCTATGGACTATACCAGGCTGGGGAACCAGTTGAGAAACATACGCACGTCATTTTCCATTTTACAGACGGAACACAACTGCGTTACAGGGACGTACGTACGTTTGGGACGATGCACCTTTTTGCAAAGGGGCGTGAAGAATCAGGGCCGCCGCTTTATAAGCTCGGGCCTGAACCGCTGGATGCCTCGTTTACAGCGAAAGTATTAAAACAAAGCATGATTCACCGCACAAGCAAAATAAAGCCATTGCTATTAAATCAAGAAATACTTGTGGGGCTTGGTAATATATATGTAGATGAGGCGCTCTTTCGTGCCCGCCTTCATCCGGAAAAAACCCCTGAGGAATTATCGGACTCGGATTGGGAGCGTTTGTATCACGCTATCGTGGAGGTGTTAAGGGAATCCATTTCGCTTGGCGGATCCTCCATAAAGTCTTATGTTAATGGGCAGGGCGAAACCGGCCAATTCCAGCATACCTTACAGGTATACGGCCGGAAGGGTGAACCTTGTGTCGTATGCGGCACCCCCATCGAGAAGTCTGTAGTGGGAGGCAGAGGAACACATATCTGTCCGGTGTGCCAGCCCCGCAATTAAATCAGCCCGGCTGATAAAGCGGCATGACCCCCGATGTGTTTTGGCAATTTTGGTAAACTGTTTGAAGGAGCGTTGTAAAATGATTATTGGACTGACGGGCGGAATTGCCTGCGGGAAAAGTACGGTGTCCCGTTTGCTTGCCGAGCGGGAAGCGCGAATTATCGACGCAGACATTATAGCCCGGGAAGTCGTCCGGCCAGGTGAGCCTGCGTGGTCTCTTATCGTCGATAGATTTGGACAGAATATTCTCCTTGAGAATCAGCAGCTTGATCGGATAAAGCTTGGTTCCATTGTTTTCTCGGATGAGGCGGCACGGCTGGATTTGAATGCGATCATACACCCTGCAGTGAGAAAGCGCATGAAGGAATTAACGGAAGCCGCCGAACAGGAAGGGGTCCCGCTTATTGTGCTTGATATTCCTCTTCTGTTTGAATCCAAACTGGAATATATGGTGGAAAAGGTTGTCGTTGTGCACTGCACACCTGAACAGCAGCTAGAGCGGCTAATGGAGAGAAATGGCTTTTCCCGCGAAGAGGCCCTCCGCCGCATTGCGTCCCAGATGCCTGTAGAGGAGAAAAAATCCCGGGCTGACTATTGTATTGATAACAGTGGAACGTTGTTTGACACGGAGCTGCAGGTAGATGAGCTGGTTGAAAGATTGGTGAGCCCTGATTGAAAAGCAATGCTGAGAAGTTAAATAGAAAAGGACGGCCCATCTCACAAAAAAAACGCAGAATCAGCGTATTTTTTATTGTACTGTTTGTCATTTTTCTTTTTCTGGAATCGCCCCTCCTGTGGAGAGCCATGTACCCGGTCTATTACAAAAACGAGATTGCGAAAGCATCCGCTAAACATAAGATCGATCCATTTCTGGTAATGGCCATTGTTCAAATCGAGTCGAAGTTTGACAAGAAGCAGGTATCCAATAAAGGCGCAGTTGGGCTGATGCAGATCATGCCTTCAACCGCTAAATGGGCCGCAAAAGAAGGCAATTTCTCCCCCATGGTCGTAGAATATTTGGACGAGCCTGCCACAAATATTGACATAGGCAGCTGGTATGTATCCTTTCTCTACCAGAAATTTAACGGCAATCCTTACGCCGTTATAGCAGCGTATAATGCAGGGCCGGGGAACGTATCACGCTGGCTCGCCCAGGGAACGTGGGATGGCAAGGAAGAAACCATTTCCCGCATCCCATTCGGTGAAACCAGGCACTATATTCAGCGCGTGCTTTATTATAAAGATCGGTATGCCAAAATATACAAAAATGATTTTTCCTGACAAGGGGCCTGCTGCAGCAGAAGCAGCAGGTTTTTTTTTTTGCGCAGCAACCATTTAGTCAATTAACTAAATATTTGGAAATGCATAAATTTAAAATAACATATTGAAAAATGTGTCATACTTATTATAATAAAGACATGTAATAGTGTGGATCAATAGGAGGAAGGGGAACGCTTAATGTCTACTAGAATTGCCATAAATGGTTTTGGTCGCATTGGAAGGATGGTCTTTCGTAAAGCTATCCATGATTCGGAGGTTGAAATTGTAGCTATAAATGCAAGCTATCCAGTTGAAACGCTCGCTCATCTTATTAAATACGATACAATTCATGGCAACATCCCCGATAAAGTTGAAACGAAAGATAACACGATTATTGTAAATGGAAAACCAACCCTCGTAGTATCAGACCGGGTACCTGCGAATCTTCCCTGGAAAGAGCTGAACGTGGAAGTTGTGATTGAAGCAACCGGAAAGTTCTGTTCAAGAGAAGGTGCTGCACAACATCTGCAAGCAGGTGCCAAGAAAGTGGTTATTACGGCTCCAGGAAAGAATGAAGATGTAACCGTTGTAATGGGTGTTAACCAGGACGCTTATGATTATAAAAATCACCATATTATCTCTAATGCTTCCTGCACAACAAACTGTTTAGCACCTGTTGCTAAAGTGCTGGATGAAGCATTTGGCATCGAGAGTGGCATGATGACCACCATCCACTCCTATACGAACGATCAGAAAAACCTCGATAACCCGCATAAAGACCTCCGCCGTGCCCGCGCATGTGCACAGTCTATTATTCCGACGACTACGGGTGCAGCTCGCGCGGTGGCGCTCGTTCTCCCCCAATTGCAAGGAAAATTAAACGGCTTTGCCCTTCGTGTACCGACTCCCAACGTATCGGTAGTAGACCTGGTCGTTCACGTGAAAAGAGATGTTACAGCCGAAGAGGTAAACCGTGTACTGCTTGAAGCCAGCGAGGGCAGCATGAAAGGAATTCTAGGCTATACGGTTGAACCGCTGGTCTCTAGCGATTTCAATGGAAATGAAAACTCTTCCATTATTGACGGTCTTTCAACAATGGTTTTAAACAACCGACAAGTGAAAGTGCTTGCATGGTACGATAACGAATGGGGTTATTCCTGCAGGGTACTCGATTTGGCAAAACATGTATCAGAAGCCTCTTACATGAAGAGAAATATTGGGGTCATGGTGTAGGCCAAGCTGCCTGGCGGCGGCTGCATCAATTTTAAGAAAAAGCTGTGGGGAACCGCAGCTTTTTTGCTGTAGTGAGAGTGTTTAAGTCCATTAAAGGTTTCAATGATAAAACAATGGAGCTACGGTCCCGAACACACCAAAGAAAAACATTGCGAGGCAATGCCCGCGATGTTTTTCCTGCACTCTTGACTCCAGTTGCAAACTAGGACAAACTATGAAAGAGTATGATCCCAGTTGGAGATGATGAGTGTGAGATGTCCGTACTGTACACATAATGGCACGAGGGTGCTTGATTCCAGACCGGTTAACGACAGCAAATCAATTAGAAGGCGAAGAGAGTGCGAGTCATGCGGCCGCCGTTTTACCACTTTTGAGATGGTAGAAGAAACACCGTTGATTGTGGTCAAAAAAGACGGAGCACGTGAAGAATTTAGCCGTGATAAAATCCTGCGGGGACTGATTCGGGCTTGTGAGAAGAGACCGGTGCCGCTTGAAACACTTGAAAGGATTGTGGATGATACTGAACGGGAACTCCGTAATACCGCAAAACCTGAAATAGACAGTAAAGAAATCGGTGAGCTCGTGATGAACGCCCTCTATGATGTGGATGAGGTTGCATACGTACGATTTGCCTCTGTATACAGACAGTTTAAAGATATAAATGTTTTTGTAAGCGAACTGGAGGAACTTCTTCGCAACAGCAAAAAAACGCAATAGACGATGTACCAGATTCAACGCCCAAATTTCTGGGCTTTTTCTTCGAATAAAAACTATATGTGGCTTTAAACCGTTAAAGTGATTTTGGATGGGGACCACTCGGTCCCCTTGTTTTTGTTGATATGGAAAGTTTATGGGCTTCACAGTGTTGAAGTGCCTTGATTGATTTTTTAAATGGGACCTCCGGTCCCGAAACACCCACGATGTTTTTCTCATTTTAAGGGCGCAAAAGCTTCGGGCCTCCGCTACCATATAGCTAAATATTGGGAGTATAATGATTAAAGGCGTTAATTAACAGGAGGTATTGTTTTGCGATCGATTGTCTATGGAATACTTGCCTCTTTCTTTTTTGCGGTGACCTTTGTTTTAAACCGGGCGATGGAATTATCCGGGGGCAGCTGGATTTGGAGCGCTTCCCTCCGGTATTTTTTCATGGTTCCGTTTCTCCTGCTGATTGTGGGAGTGAGGGGTAATTTGCGCCCTCTTTTGTGTCATATGCGTGAAAAACTATGGGTGTGGATAGGTTGGAGCTTTGTTGGTTTTGGCCTCTTTTATGCGCCGCTCTGCTTCGCCGCAGCATACGGGCCGGGCTGGTTGGTAGCCGGAACGTGGCAAATTACGATTGTGTCAGGATCACTGCTTGTCCCGCTATTTTATAAAATGAAAGAAACGCCGGAAGGCATCCAAAGAGTGCGGCAGAAGATCCCGCTTAAAGGCTTACTTATGTCGCTCATCATTTTAATCGGTGTTGGAATTATGCAGGCGGGCAGTGCGGCCGGGCTATCTATGAGGGCTGCTGAACTGGGAATTTTGCCTGTTATTATTGCTTCATTCGCATACCCGCTGGGAAATCGAAAAATGATGCAGGTCTGCGAGGGTAAGCTTGATGCTTATCAGCGAGTGCTAGGGATGACACTTGCAAGTTTGCCGCTCTGGATTGTGTTATCATTCTATGAGTTATGGACGAATGGAGCTCCTGGTGGTGGCCAGGTCGTGCAATCTCTCATTGTAGCCATCAGCTCTGGTGTAGTCGCAACGGTTCTATTTTTTGCTGCAACAGATTTGGTGAAGGGGGATGTCCACAGGCTTGCAGCAGTTGAAGCGACCCAGTCGGGTGAAATTGTGTTTGCGGTATTAGGAGAAATATTACTCCTCAAGTCATCGTATCCATCAGCATGGGGCTGGGCAGGAATTGTGCTTATCATTGTTGGAATGGTTGCTCACAGCCTGGGCTCTCATGGACCGGCGGAGAAAGCTGATACATATTCCGCAGTGGATGGGGTTGAAGCTGCAAAATAAAAAGATGTCACCGGCCGAAAAAAGGGCTGTGGCAGAGGAACTTGACCGTTATGTGGAAATACTAGCAGAAATCGCTGAAGAATATGCAGTCCAATAGATGGTATAATAGAGCAATCGACTTTAATAGAAGGAGATGATAACAGGTGAGATGGGGGCAGACTGTTCCAAATGACCGCTTTATCATCCGGGTGAACCGTCCAATCAGCAGCGCGGAAATTGGATACCTCATACACTTGTACCAGCCGTTACTTGGCGTAATTCCTGTTTCATTGTATCAGACACTTTACCATAATGTGTCACTGTCCGGTTTTGCATCCATAGAAGGGCTGCACCGCAGCCTGATGGTTACGCTCGCCGAGCCGCTTGATATTATTTTAAAAGCTAGATATAAATTAGAAGCCATGGGGCTGATCGATACATACCGGATTCAGGCTGCGGGTGAGCCTATTTTGGAGTATACGCTTCGTCCGCCTTATGGACCGGATGTTTTCTTTTCGGATGACACGCTTAGCATTATGCTTTTAAACCGGGTGGGAAAGCAGCATTACCGCAACCTGCGCCGGAAGTTCACTTCCGCAATTGAAAAGCTGCCGGAAGATGCTGACCGTGAGAAAATCACAAAAGGTTTCGATGAAGTGTTCTTCCACGTACACCCACGTGAAATCACCCCGGAACCCGGAGTGGAGACGATGGAATTCCTCCAGGATGTCCGCCATGATGGGGAGCTTGACGCGTTTAATGAGGACACAGAGGCTGATCGAATCTATTTGAAAACAGAAGTAGACTTTGAACTGCTAGAAGCCCTCCTTCCTAAGTCTTTAAAAAGCGAAAAGCTATTGACAGGCGAAGTGTGCGAGACACTGCAGCAGCTGGCCTTTTTATATCAGCTTAACGATTTGCAGCTGGCAAACTTTCTCCAGGACCCCGGGATCTACCGAGACGACAATCAGATCGATACGGCTATTCTCAGGAGAGTGGCCAGAGAGTGGTTCCGCGGCATGAACGGCGGAAAAGCCCCACAAATTAAATCTACAGATGCGGACAAAGAAAGCCCGAAGGAAGGGCAGGCGGCAAGAAAACGGAAACCTGCTCTAACAAGGGAAGAGGAGCACAGGAGAATGCTTTCCTCTCTATCGCCACTGCAGCTTCTTGCGCATTACCACAACGGCGGGCGCATTGCGCCGTCCGATCAAAAAATTGTCGAAGAACTGCTGGAAGACTATCAGCTTCCCTATGGAGTGGTGAATGTACTGCTCGAATATATTATGCTTACCCAGGAAAGGCAGATGCCTAAAGCGCTCATTTTTAAAATTGCCGGTCATTGGAAACGGTCTAACATCCGAACAGTAGAAGAGGCGCAGAAGCTCGCAAGGCAACTTTATAGTGAGTACAAAGGAAATGCCAAACCTGACGCCAGAACGGATAAGCCTGCTGCTTCCTCCAATAAAACATGGCAGCCGCGCAGCCAGGCGAAGCGAAAGGATGAACTGCCGCCGCTTATCAAGGCACAGCTTGCCCGCCAGAAGGATCTCGATAAAAACGGCGGCACGTTTACTGTGGACGAAACAGCTGATGAAGACTATGAACAAACGAAACAACGGATAACTGAACTGCTTAAGTCCATGGGAGAAACCAATTAGAGGAATGATAGTATGCAGCAAATGAATAAAATTCTCTCTGCCTATAGAAATAACCGCTATTCTTTTGAACAAATCGTAGAAGAGTTGACGGTAAGGCCTGAGGTACAGGAATTGCTTGTAAACCACTCTGAAATTAAGCCGCGCCATATTACTCAATCGGTAACCCGTATCAAGCTTGCCTGTGACGAGGCAGATAACTGCCGCGCATGCCCGGGGCTTGCAGATTGTGCGAATCTTCTTAAGGGCCACCAGGCGCTGCTTGAATGGACAGGCTTATCGATTGAAGCCCAGCACAGGCCCTGCCGCCTGGAGCTCATGGACAGGGAGCAGAGGCAACGGGAAAAGTTGATCCAGACCCATCACATTCCCAAGGAGATATCACTTGCTTCTTTTGCGAATATCGATCCTAACCCTGAGCGGGCAAAAGCAATCGCTGCAATGATGGAATTCAGCCAAACTGTGCAGCCCGGACAACCGGGGGCAAAAGGGGTTTATTTATATGGCCCCTTCGGCGTAGGCAAAAGTCACCTGATGGGGGCTGCTGCCCGCAGGCTGGCTGAAAGGGGCATCGCGTCCCTGATGGTATACATGCCTGATTTTTTCCGTGAATTAAAAGATTCCTTCTCCGACAATTCCGTCCAGCAGAAAATCGATGTACTCAAGCAAGTTCCGGTTCTCATCTTAGATGATATCGGGGCAGAAACGCTCTCTCCATGGGCGCGTGACGAGATTCTCGGAGCGATTCTACAGTACCGGGTTAGTGAAAATTTTCCAGTTTTATATACTTCGAATTATAATTATGATGAGCTGCAAGAGCACCTTTCTTATTCACAGAAGGCCGGCATGGAACAATTAAAAGCGATGCGAATTATGGAGCGAATCCGCTACTATACGGACGACCATAAGGTAGATGGCGACAACCGCAGAATTAGAAAGTAGAGCGGCATCTTGGGGAAATCAAAGGGGAAATCGAAGGGAGAAGCTGTTAAATGAGGACGTTGGGTTCAGGGGAGATTGTCTTTTATACAATGGATGGGTCTGTTCAGCGGTTTGAGGGGGAAATTCAGGTAGCGGATGGACGTGTGATTCTCACGGAAATTATTTACTTTAACGGAAGGCCAAACGGTTCACGGGAAGTGAATATGCCGCTTGCGCGGTGTGTTATTTACTGGAAGCCAGAAGTTTACGAAGAAATTGGCTTTGCTCAAGCATAAATGGAATGGTTACGCCCCCTGCTGTAGGCAAGCAGGGGGCATTATGTTACGATTAGAGAGAGGTATACAAAGAACCTTTACCGTTTGGAGGGATACACCATGTCGATTGACCGCATACTAGAGCGTGCGCTGGCAGGCGAACGGCTGGGATTAGAGGATGGCATCCGTTTATATGAAAGCAATGAAATAGAAAAGATTGGCTACTATGCCAATCAGGTGATGGAGAAATGGCACCCTGAACCGATTACTACATTTGTTGTGGGACGAAATATTAATTATACCAATATATGCGATACATATTGCCGCTTCTGCGCCTTTTATCGTCCGCCTGGCAGCGAGGAAGGCTATGTTTTGCCTGATGAAGAGATTTTCAAAAAAATCCAGGAAACGATCGATGTACAGGGGACTGAAATCCTGATGCAAGGCGGGACCAATCCGAATCTGCCGCTGGAGTACTATACAAATCTGCTGCAAAATATTAAGAAGCGTTTTCCACAGATTACGATGCATTCTCTGTCTGTTGCCGAAGTTCAAAAAATCGCGCAAGTTTCTGGAAAATCTGTGGAAGAAGTACTGCGCTCTCTTAAGGAAGCCGGTTTGGACTCACTTCCGGGGGCTGGTGGAGAAATACTAGATGATCGTACGCGCAGAAAGATTAGCCGCTTGAAAGGTTCCTGGACAGAGTGGATTGAAACGATGAAAACAGCAAGCCGCGTAGGCCTGCCGACCACAGCAACGATGGTGATCGGGTTTGGCGAATCGTATGAAGAACGAGTGCTGCATTTTCTACGTGTCCGGGAGGCCCAGGATGAAACAAACGGTTTCCTTGCGTTTATATCCTGGACGTTCCAGCCTGATAACACCAATATGAAAGCGGAAAGACAGACTCCGGAACAGTATCTGCAGAATGTGGCGATCAGCCGTCTGATGCTGGATAATATTCCGAACTTCCAATCTTCCTGGGTAACAATGGGACCGGAAGTGGGTAAACTTTCACTTCAGTATGGCTGTAATGACTTCGGTTCTACCATGATGGAGGAAAATGTGGTGTCAGCAGCCGCCTGCACGTTTAAAGTGAATACCAACCAAATCCTTGATTTAATTCGCGAGGCTGGCAAGATTCCAGCTCAGCGCAATACGAAATACGAGACGCTGCGGGTGTTCAAAGAAGGCGAAACGATGGAAACAGATTTCGTTATGCAGAACTAATTGCAACAGGTTTTAATACAATGTGGTTAAAACTTCATACGTAATGTAGCGGGTAGATTCAACACGAAATGGCGTATTTACCTGATACATTGCCCTAGTAGTGACTACGCTTATCTACAGCAGCTTACTCTTTATGGAGGGATGCTGATAGATAAGCGTTTTTGTCATTCTATCTATTTGCACAATACAACATGAAAGTTGAATTTCATCAAAGATAGCCCGGAATAGAGAGAATAAAGGGACTCCCTGTTGAATCGGTAAGAAACTTGTAAAACGATTTTTCCGGAGTGAAAAGTTTGTTCTTCGAGAGAAGGGGTAATAATTACATAAATTATTCATAATTATTAATAATCTTGTTTTCAACGCTTTGATGTGAACTTCAAATATATTGCTGCGCTATTTTTTATAACAGAGGGAGGAGACTTTATGAGGTACAAAGCAAAGGATTGGCTCAGATTAACATTAAGTGAGCGTTACTTTCTGTTGTTTGCTGTTTCGGTGCTTCAAAAAAAACAACACGTTCGGTAGTATGATTCCGCCAACCTCTTAAATTCCAAATCACCTTGAAATGATTCAGACCTGTGGACGACAGGGGATGTAAGTCAGTCATCAAAAAGACTGGCTTTTTTATTTACCTTTAAACTCTTCATTTATGCTTCATTGTGTGCAGAGGAGTTTATGGAAAGTTGGCGTACTATTAACAAGAGAGTAAAAATGATAGGGAATTTCCATAGAGGGGACGGCTGCATTTGAACAAAATTTGGGGAGTAGCAGCGAAATTGCTAGTAACGGTATTTTTACCGCTTGGGATCGATTTAAACGTACAAACAGCTGTCCAGGCTGCACCTGTCAGCCAATCAACGGATGGGAGATTTCGCATTGAGGTACAAGGATGGACCGCCGGCATAAAACCGCAGGTCATAACAAGCAAACATGCGCATGCGGTTTATACCACGTACAACTATAAAGTGGGGTCGGGCGGTTTTTCTCTAACCCAGGCAAAAATGGAGAACGATGATTGTATTTTTTTCGCCCATCTTGAATCAATCAAGGCTGGCCAGCCTGTCATGCTTAGGCTAACGGTAAATGATCCTACAGTGAAACAGGCCATAACACTTGCTGACTGTTCCGTACAACCAGCGGCCAAACCAAAAGATGGCACAAATGTAAGTTTACCCGTGTTTATAGATGGACCAAAAGCTCATTATAGAATTGGGCCTGCTGTCGCTTTTCAGCCATTAGGTGCCTCTGTCTACAAACGGGTGGCACAGACCGGTCTGGCCGCAAAAGTATCGAAAAGTTCAAATGGCCTGATGTATGAATGGAAGCTTCCATCAAAAAAGGGAGAAGTGTATGAAACATGGGGGATTCTTTCTTCAAACTTACTTGTAAACTGGGGTAACAAAGAGGCTATACATCAATTAGAAAGCGCTTCCTTTGATTTTGATAAAGTATTGCGTGCGGATGGCGCTTACTATCCCAATGAAGAGACATACAGACCGTACGCAGTGAACAGCATCTACTACAATCCGGCGAATTTGGATGGATTCCGCTCGCTCCCCTTCCTCAATAACGCGGACAACGGGACTTATTTTGAAGACATTGCCACCCACCTTGCGTATGCTTCCCTCCAAAATCAAACGCCAAAGGGGTACTGGGAGACCCAGCCTTTATCTACGTGGTTAAACAACGATTATAAGCTGCAAGCGCCTTATATGGATGATAGAAGAAACGCGGACAATGCGACATTTTTACAATATTACATTCGATTCAGAAGCGATGAAGAAATAGATAATGCACTGGATAAATGGGATCGTTATGCCGTTTCCTATATTAAAAGCAATGCGGTACAGCTCAAAACGGGCGGGCTGCTTGTTCCGGACTATCGGGATAATTATGGCCACACCACACATATAGCGCTCAATCATCACATTGCGCTGGCTAACTATTTATTGGAGAGATACATCTCGACTCATGATGTGGCATTGAAAAGTTTGGCTTTGGAAATGATTAAAGGAGTAGAATTAACCAAAGAGTTATGGGTCAAGCCAAACCATGATTTATATTATTCGATCAGCCAGCGGCTTAAACCGACGACAAGCCTTGATTACCGTGAATTAACCCGGGACGACATGGCAGAAACGCAGCGGCTTCTGCAAAAGGTGCAGGGCGAACCAAGCCCGGCGCTGCAGTTTTTAATCGACAGCAAGAATAAGTGGCTGGGACTGCAATAAACAAAGCGGCCGCCCTAGAAGGCAGCCGCAAAGTGCGTGGATAATGTTTACCATTTCCTATAAGCTATCGTAGAGAATGTTTATGAATGATCCATTTAAGGGTGATGAGAAAATGCAAAACTTTTTCTTAAAGAAGGGGAAGAATGAACTTTCTTATTTTGGATTTGGTGGGTAGGAATGAAAGCTTACCTCCTTTTCTTCTTACATATGATAAAATAGAATGAAAGAACATTTATCATTCAACACAGGTTCAAGAAGGGAGAAGTATGCGGGGCTATACAATGAAAAAGATATTACCGGTGGCTGCCATCCTGGCATTTTTTTTCGGGTTTACCGGCAATTCAGCCTACGCGCTGGGTTCCGTAAATAGTCCTGAGCAGTTTAAGCAGGAACTGGCCCGGCACATTCATAACAGAGACACTTCGTTTACGATTACTTATATGGGTGATACCACAAATCTGGAGATGCTTATCCAGCGTGCTAACGATCAGATTATGCAGGAGGATAACTACACCGAATACAATCTAAAAAGCCATGGCTACAAGGCAATAGGTTTTAATGGTGATATGGCTATCCAATTTACGTACAACTACCGGACAACGAAGCAACAGGAAAAGTATGTGGATAAAAAAGTGGACCAAATTCTGCATAAGATCATCCGATCCGGAATGAGCCAGGATAGCAAAGAGAAAGCCATTCATGATTACATTGTGCAGAACACTCAGTACGATACTACTTATAAGAATTACACGGCGTATGATGCGCTTGCCACGGGTAAAGCCGTCTGTCAGGGATATGCCTTGCTTGCCTATAAAATGCTGAATAAGGCGGGTATTGAAACTAAGATTGTTGAGGGCACGGCGGGTGATCAGCCGCATGCATGGAACCTTGTAAAAATTGATGGCTATTGGTATAACCTGGATTGTACCTGGGATGATCCGCTGCCTGATATTCCAGGCCGCGTGCTGTATGATTACTATAATGTGACAGACCGGCAGCTGCATAAGGACCATTTCTGGATGATGCAGCATCCTGTCGCTGATACCGTATATGGCAAGCAATATCAGGAAATACCTGGATATAAAGGAAACCATCACATTCAAAATGCAGCCTTTAAGCACCCGGTGCCATCGCCTGTTGTCGCTGCCGATGTGCAGCCTCAGCCCTCTGCTAGTGCGGACGGCCAGGCGGTGGCCTCTGATCAAACGAACACTTCGGATCAAACGAAGGCTGTACTTCAGGCAGTGAAAACGATAGGAGCGCAAATTTGGCTTATCTTAACACTGCTTGTTAATAAACTTGTTACATCGCTTTTTTGAATGGGTAAGCAAGGATGAGAAGGAGCCGGTATGATATGCGGCTCCTCTTTTCACTTAAGACAAGAAAATGCACAAAAAAAATAGACCCGTTATGCAACGGATCTCAAGGTAGGAGTGGAGAGATTAATTCAATTCCAGGAGGTGTCAACCCAATCAAGGGGGTTATCTTTATTATACACATTTTGTAAGCGTTATCAATATATATTTTCTAAATTTTTATATTTATTTTTCTAATCGTCAAAACGATCCTTCAACGAAAGGATAGGAGTACGTGCAAACTTGACAAATAAATTCACTGTACCTATACTTGATACTATATTGAAATTCAAAAGCGATGAGAAGGACGCGATCGAATCCAATCGGTTTGCCAGAGAGGAAAGCCTGGGGCTGCAAGCTTTCTAAACGCGAGGATGGCGATTACCCCCTTTAAGCTGCTTATTCGAACCTGCGCGTTATGCGCATAGTAGGGTTGGCCGGAGCTCCTCCGTTATGGAATGAATGAGGGCAGAACTTTTTTGTTTTGCTGAAGTCAGGGTGGTACCACGAGAACAAGCACACTCGTCCCTAGAGGGATGAAGGTGCTTTTTTTTGTGGATAAGAATCATTTTTTATCCACATAGGTGGAACTTAGGCTGTACGCGAACGTTTTCGTTTAGCGTCAGCCGGATATTCTAATTGGTTTATTATAACTGGAAGGGGATTTTCAAACATGTCAGCAATTCAAGTGACTCTGCCGGATGGATCAAAGCGCGAATACAACGCCGGCGTTACCATTGAAGAAATAGCAGCCTCTATCAGCCCGGGGTTAAAGAAAAAGGCCGTTGCCGGAAAACTAAACGGCAAGGTGGTAGACCTTTCAACGCCAATCCACGAGGATGCAGAAGTCGAAATTGTTACAGAAGACAGCCCGGAAGGTCTGGAAGTTATTCGCCATAGTTCTGCGCATTTAATGGCGCAGGCGATCAAACGCCTCTTCGGTGATGAAAATGTACGCCTGGGGGTCGGTCCTGTTATCCAGGATGGATTCTACTATGATATCGATACAAACGAAATCATTACACCTGAAATGCTTACGAAAATTGAAAAGGAAATGCAGAAAATCGTTAGCGAGAACCTCCCCATTTCCCGAAAAGTGGTTTCCCGCGATGAAGCGCTTGATATATACAAAAAGCTCAACGACCCGCTGAAAATTGAGATCATTTCCGAACTGCCGGAGGATGAACAGATTACGATGTACCACCAGGGTGAATTCTTTGACCTTTGCCGTGGGCCTCACGTGCCGGCAACAGGTAAAATCAAAGCATTCAAGCTGATGAGCGTAGCAGGTGCATACTGGCGCGGCGATTCAGACCGCCAGATGCTCCAGCGTATCTATGGCACATCCTGGGCGAAAAAGTCTGATCTGGAGGAATACCTGCACTTTATTGAAGAAGCCAAAAAACGGGATCACCGCAAATTAGGCAAAGAGCTTGAACTATTCATGTTCTCTGAAGAAGCGCCAGGTATGCCTTTCTACCTTCCGCATGGCATGACCATCCGCAATGAGCTGGAGAAGTATGCTCGCCAGCTGCAGGTTGAAAGAGGCTATGAAGAGGTAAAAACGCCGCTCGTAATGAATCAGCGCCTGTGGGAGCAGTCAGGCCACTGGGATCACTACCATGAGAACATGTATTTCACAGAAGTAGATAATACAAAATTTGCGCTCAAGCCGATGAACTGCCCGGGCCATATGCTTGTTTTCAAAAACAAAATTCATTCCTACCGCGATCTGCCGCTTCGCATGGCTGAATTCGGCCAGGTTCACCGCCACGAATTCTCCGGGGCGCTTAACGGGATGATTCGCGTACGTACTTTTACCCAGGATGATTCCCATATCTTTGTGCGTCCGGATCAAATTGAGTCCGAAATTAAAAATGTGATTGAGCTGGTAGATAAAATTTACGGTGTTTTTGGATTTCCATATACTGTAGAGCTGTCAACAAGGCCGGAAGATTCCATGGGCAGCGATGAACTGTGGGAGCATGCTGAAAACTCTCTGCGCAACGTGCTTGAGGAGCTTAAAATTCCATACCGCGTAAATGAAGGGGACGGCGCCTTCTACGGTCCAAAAATTGACTTCCACATTCAGGATGCCATTAAGCGGAGCCACCAGTGCGCAACGATTCAACTTGACTTCCAGATGCCGGAGAAGTTTGACCTTTCATATGTAGGGGAAGACAACAATAAGCACCGCCCGGTAGTTATCCACCGTGCGATCTATGGTTCGATTGACCGCTTCATCGGTATTTTGACCGAGCATTTTGCAGGTGCATTCCCAACATGGCTTGCGCCGGTTCAAGCAAAGCTTATTGCCATTGCCGAACCACATAAGGCCTACGCGGAACGGATTAAAGAGCAAATGCTGGAAAAAGGCATCCGGGTGGAAGTAGATAGCCGCAATGAAAAAATTGGCTATAAAATCCGTGAAGCCCAGATTAACAAAATTCCATTTATGCTCGTTATTGGGGATAAAGAAATGGAAAACAACGCCCTCTCCGTGCGCCGCTATGGCGAAGGCGACCTCGGCGTTAAATCTGTGGATGACACAATCGCACATATTCTCGATGAGATTGATACAAAAAAATACTAATTTGGTATAAAAAGTGAATTGTGTACAACAGCAGTCCAGAACAATGCTTTTCCGTTCTGGGCTGTTTTTTGCTCATGCGGGTAATCTTTTGTACCCTGCGACTGCACACTGCTCCTCAATCGGTTAATGTTTACATTACTTTTACAATTCATTAAAAGAATCATGTCATAATGAATAGGAGTAAAGCTAGGGGGAGTTGGGTATGAATGTGGTCCTTTGTAGATAGGATGTTTAAACATAAAGTCCCGTTCATTTATACAGACCAGCGTTATCAGATTAAAAAGCTTTTGAAAGCACAGTTTGCTCAATCTAAGACTATTGTCCTTTTCTATTTGGACATTAAGAATATGTCAGAAATTGAAGCGAAGTTCGGGTTTCAGGAAGCCGGCCATATTCTATCTCAATTGGAACGTGTTCTTTTAGCTGCGAGCCACTCTGTTCTTCGGGATGAAGCAGATCTGATAGCGATTCAGAAGCTGTGGGGAGACGATTATGCCGTATATATAGGCTGGGAAGGCGAATATCAGGACGAAATTTTCAAGCAGCTCTGCCTGAATTTGAAGCGGGAAGTAGAAGACAACATCAACAAAAAAGTGAACTATACCAATATAAACCCGATTCAAATCCATATTGGATACGCGAAAATGGACGGGGACGATCTCGTGAAGGAGATGTACACAAGCGTAAAATTTGCCAGCCAGATGGCTAAATACGGGGTCATGTCTGAAGAATTTAAAAACATGCAGCTTTTTCACCATATTCTCGACACAGAAGCTATCCACATGGTGGCGCAACCCATTGTTTCGCTTAAAACCGGTGCTCCGCTGGGCTGGGAGTCATTGCTGCGAGGGCCTGAAGGGTCAGCTTTTTATTCACCTGGAAAACTTTTTGCCTCTGCGGAAAAGACAGGAAGGACTTTTCGGTTGGAATCGCTATGCAGGCGGAAATCCATCGATAACCTCAAATATCTGGATTCTTCCTGCAAGCTATTTATTAACCTGGATGCCCGCAGCATTGATGACCCGTTCCTGCTGCGGGGAGAGATTTTTAAACGAATGGAAAAATACCAGCTAAATCCCCATAACATCGTATTTGAAATTACAGAGCGGCATGCGATTAAGAACTTTGAATCTTTTCGCGAAATTATTCAGGAATACAGAAAGAAAGGCTACTTGATTGCGGTTGATGATGCAGGTGCCGGATATTCCAGCCTGGAAGCGATAGCGGAAATTTACCCCGATTATATAAAAATAGATATGGCTCTCATACGAAACATTGATGTCGATCCCATTAAACAGGCGTTGCTTGAGACATTTGTTAAATTTGCAAACAAAGTGAAGTGCAAGCTCATTGCGGAAGGGATCGAAACGGAAAGCGAGCTGGAAACCGTCATCAATCTTGGGGTGGATTATGGACAGGGTTTTATCCTTGGGCGGCCGAACAAAGAATTTTTGCCTATTACGGAGAAAGCTGTAAGCTTCATCCAGCGCTTGAAGCAGGATAATAGGATCAATGACGAAGAGTACACCAATAAGGTAGGAGATATTCTTACTTCTACTATATGTGTCACTAAGGATACATTGGTCAGGGAAGTTCACCATATCCTTGAGCGAAATAATAAAATAGACAGCATAGTGATAGTAAATGATAAACAGCCCATTGGCCTTATTATGCGTTTTCAAATCTATCAAATTCTTGGTGGCCAATACGGTATTTCCCTTTACTATGAGAAGTCTGTTTCCCAGGTGATGAATAACAGCCCGCTTATCGTAGACAAAAGGACCAAAATAGATGAAGTAGCGAAGCTGGCGATGGATAGGGCATCGTTTCATCTGTATGATGTGATTATTGTAACGGAGAACGATAAGTATCTAGGGGTCGTTTCAGTCCAAAGTTTACTGGACATGCTGGCCAAAGTACAGCTGGAGATGGCCGCCATCTCCAATCCCTTGACAGGGCTGCCAGGCAACATCCGGATTGATAAAGAAATCTCGAAGCGGTTAGACAAAAAACAGGATTTCTCCGTTATTTATTGCGACCTCGATAAATTTAAGTTCTTTAATGATCAGTACGGATTTGAAGTGGGTGATGAAATTATCCTGCGCACAGCACAGATGCTGGCTACCGCCAACAGGATAATAGGGGATAAGGAAGGCTTTGTCGGGCACATAGGCGGTGATGATTTCATCATTATTACGGATCCGGGGTGTGCAAGGGAGTACGGGGACTATATTAAGGATCATTTTTATTCACACTTTATAGGGGTAGAGGGATTTCAGGTGAAGGCCATGGAACAAAATACACTTTCCATTTCACTTGCGTGTGTAAACTGTGTGCCCGGTAGATATAAAATGCCGGCTCATGTTTCGGAGATGGCCGCCAAAGTCAAAAAGGCAGCCAAGCAAATCAACGGGATATCATATGTTGAGGATAAATTTTTATTGCAGGAAGCCTAGTGCGATTTTAAAGGAAATTAACTTGACGGGTGGATAATTTATCGCTATACTAATAAAAGTTCATAAACGACCAAAGCAGAAGCGCCCCGCTTCTCACCTGACTGACGTAGGAGTTGGCAGGTACCTATCCATAATGCTTGACTGATGGAATAAGTGTGCGGGCGCAATGCGCCCGCACTTTTTGCTTTGGTTCATAACTATTCTGGAGGTGGCAGGTATTAGCAAAGAAAACTTAATCAATGAGGAAATTCGTGCTCGCGAGGTTCGTGTAATTGATGCTGACAATCAGCAGCTTGGTGTACTTCCGCTTCGTGAGGCTCTCCGTCTTGCTCAGGAGAAGGAATTAGACCTTGTAAATATTGCGCCAACCGCGAAGCCCCCTGTATGCCGGATCATGGACTACGGTAAATTCAGATTCGAACAGCAGAAGAAAGAAAAAGAAGCACGAAAGAATCAAAAAGTGGTTGAAATGAAAGAAGTTCGTCTTTCACCGACCATCGAGGAACATGATTTTCAAACCAAGCTTCGCAATACCGTTAAGTTCCTAGAAGCTGGCAACAAAGTTAAACTGACGATTCGCTTCCGCGGCCGCGCGATTACACATGCTGAAATTGGTCAGCAGGTTATGGAGAAGCTGGCTAAAGAAGTTGAGCATATCTCTTCTGTAGAGCGCAGGCCCAAAATCGAAGGGCGCAGCATGATTATGATTCTCGCCCCAAAAAGCGAAAAGTAACATTTCTGGATTGGAGGATATACACGATGCCTAAAATGAAAACTCACCGTGGTGCTGCAAAGCGCTTCAAAAAAACAGGAAGCGGCAAATTAAAACGCAGCCATGCTTATACAAGCCATATTATGGTGCACAAGTCTAAGAAGCAAAAACGCAATCTTCGCAAAGGTGCGGTTGTATCTAATGGCGACCAAAAGCGCATTGCCTCGTTATTAACGTACGTTAAATAATTATTTTCTTTTGAAAGATTTAGGAGGGAACACAGATGCCAAGAGTTAAAGGTGGAAATGTTGCGCGCAACCGCCGCAAAAAGATTTTAAAGCTTGCCAAAGGTTATTTCGGTTCTAAACACCGTTTATTTAAATCAGCAAATGCACAGGTTATGAAATCCCTGCAGTACGCTTACCGTGACCGTCGTCAGGTAAAACGCGACTACCGCAAACTGTGGATTACTCGTATTAATGCAGCTGCACGTATGAACGGCCTTTCTTACAGCCGTTTCATGTATGGTTTAAAAGCAACCGGTTTAGAAGTAAACCGCAAAATGCTTGCTGAGCTTGCTGTAAATGATAAAGCTGCGTTTACACAACTTGCTAATGCAGCAAAAGAAAAGCTTAACGCTTAATTCATAGCACTTACAAGATAGAGGACGGTTGACCATAGTGTCAGCCGTCCTTTTTTCTGTCTAAAAATGTCGCCATTGGTTTAGTCGCTCATGCCTTTTTAAAAAAGAGAGCGAGAATGGCGTTTCATGTTTTTTGTATGAATTTTTCCATTATTGTATGGTGGTTGATGCCGTATGCCTTATACTTGAGGAGGGATGGATAAATACAAAAATCTAAGTACGGGGGAAATATTATGAAATCAGCGTTCCGTTCTGCCTGTTTCGTCCTACTTAGAACGATTTAGGGGAATTGAGGGAGTATGTTTGGGGATCCATCGATCGTTGGAAGAAACGGCATTGAAGAGGTTGTCCCTCTTCCGCTTTCTGAAAAAGAAGAGGAACAACTAAAATCTTCAGCCGCTAAATTAAAACAGCATTTGGAAACGATAGGGTTTTAAAGCACTTAGGTCAGTTCCCGCTTTCACTTTTTTTGCAGGTGTATACGAATGCGGGAGGGACATTAAGCGGTACAAAATTTAGGCGCACCTGTTCGAACCGCTCTTCCAGCTGTTTTCTCATTTGAAGCGAATACTGAAAGGCAATAAACAAACCACCCGGCTTTAATGACTTTTCAACGCCTTGCATAATCTGATTTCGTAACGTTTGTGGAAAGTTGGTAAACGGCAGGCCTGATAGGATGTAATCGAATTGCTCAATTCCGTATGACTTCATTGCAAGTAAAATTTCCGATGCATTATCATGATAGTGAAGGTCAGGATACATGGACTGCAGCCGTTCACGCATGTTGGTATCTCTTTCAAACACGACAACTTTGCAACCGGGTTGTTTATTTTCATGGAGATATCGGGTAAAAATCCCTGTACCGGCTCCTAATTCTGCAATATTCTCCGCCTTTGACCAATCAATAGGATTCACCATTGCTCTAGCCAGAAAATGAGAACTGGGAGTAACGCTCCCGACATGTTTTGGCGAACGTAAGAACTTGGATAAGAACAGTAGCTTCTCCATTTTTCTCTCCTTGAGGTAATTTGGGTATTATCATAATTATAACAATACTCTTCCTTAAGACCAAGTAAATCAGCCGTTGGTCTGAAAAGATCATTTTTGAGAATGCAAAGGATGAATTGCGCGTATAAAGAGGAATGGGCACAAACAGGAAGTTGAAAACAGGAACAATAGGAGGTTTTCGCACGATGATGTTTAATAATCCATCCGATGATAAAATCCGGAACATTTTGGAAAGTGCTAAAACAATCGCAGTTGTTGGTTTGTCAGATAACCCGCAACGGACGAGCTACATGGTTGCACAGGCCATGCAGAGAGCTGGCTACAAAATCATACCTGTAAATCCTGTCATTCAGGAATCCCTTGGGGAGAAGGCTGTAGCTTCATTAACAGACATTAAGGAGCCGGTGGATGTTGTGAACGTTTTCCGCCGAAGTGAAACGGTTATGCCAGTAGCCGAAGAGGCGGTGAAAATCGGAGCCAAAACGTTTTGGCTCCAGCTTGGCATTTATAATGAAGATGCCGCCAAACATGCCGAACAAAACGGCTTGAATGTCATTATGGATCGCTGTATTAAAGTTGACCATGCTCTGCTGATAAGAAGATAAAACACAAAATCGGAGCCCTTTGTTCCCCATATTTCTTTTAATGTAAGCCGCTTTTCTGCATGAAAAGCGGTTTTATTAATACCGGTGTTTTCTTTATAATTTAGTTGTCAATAAATACTTGGTTACGGTTTTTATCAGGGGGTCGAATAGATGAGCGGGGTTAGGTGAGCAAAAAACTTGAAATTTATTTTCAAGTGTAGTATTATATAAATCTTCCCTTTTGAAGGGTAATCTGCTTTTCATAAAAGCAGGGTTAACTGGGAAAAATAAGTTGTTGATTGATAAAGCGAAATGTTATAAGATAGTTAATTCGCCGCTGATAACTGATTGATTGCGTGGCTGACTGATAGGGTTCCTTGAAAACTGAACAGTGAAATGACAAATGTGCGATTGACCCAGAATTCAATTCTGGATTTATTAAGTAAGACCAGCTCGTATGAGCGAACAGTATCGAACCTTTTTGGAGAGTTTGATCCTGGCTCAGGACGAACGCTGGCGGCGTGCCTAATACATGCAAGTCGAGCGGACTTTGAGAAGCTTGCTTTTCAAAGTTAGCGGCGGACGGGTGAGTAACACGTGGGCAACCTGCCTGTAAGCCTGGGATAACTTCGGGAAACCGAAGCTAATACCGGATAGGATTCAGAACCGCATGGTTCTGGATGAAAAGTTTTCGGACACTTACAGATGGACCCGCGGCGCATTAGCTAGTTGGTGGGGTAGTGGCCTACCAAGGCGACGATGCGTAGCCGACCTGAGAGGGTGATCGGCCACACTGGGACTGAGACACGGCCCAGACTCCTACGGGAGGCAGCAGTAGGGAATCTTCCGCAATGGACGAAAGTCTGACGGAGCAACGCCGCGTGAGCGATGAAGGTTTTCGGATCGTAAAGCTCTGTTGTCAGGGAAGAACCGCCGGGATGACCTCCCGGTCTGACGGTACCTGACGAGAAAGCCCCGGCTAACTACGTGCCAGCAGCCGCGGTAATACGTAGGGGGCAAGCGTTGTCCGGAATTATTGGGCGTAAAGCGCGCGCAGGCGGTTTCTTAAGTCAGGTGTGAAAGCCCACGGCTCAACCGTGGAGGGCCACCTGAAACTGGGAGGCTTGAGTGCAGAAGAGGAGAGTGGAATTCCACGTGTAGCGGTGAAATGCGTAGAGATGTGGAGGAACACCAGTGGCGAAGGCGACTCTCTGGTCTGTAACTGACGCTGAGGCGCGAAAGCGTGGGGAGCAAACAGGATTAGATACCCTGGTAGTCCACGCCGTAAACGATGAGTGCTAGGTGTTGGGGACTCCAATCCTCAGTGCCGCAGCTAACGCAATAAGCACTCCGCCTGGGGAGTACGGCCGCAAGGCTGAAACTCAAAGGAATTGACGGGGACCCGCACAAGCGGTGGAGCATGTGGTTTAATTCGAAGCAACGCGAAGAACCTTACCAGGGCTTGACATCCCGCTGACCCCTCTGGAGACAGAGGCTTCCTTCGGGACAGCGGTGACAGGTGGTGCATGGTTGTCGTCAGCTCGTGTCGTGAGATGTTGGGTTAAGTCCCGCAACGAGCGCAACCCTTGTCCTTAGTTGCCAGCATTAAGTTGGGCACTCTAGGGAGACTGCCGTCGACAAGACGGAGGAAGGTGGGGATGACGTCAAATCATCATGCCCCTTATGTCCTGGGCTACACACGTGCTACAATGGATGGTACAACGGGCTGCTAACTCGCGAGAGTATGCCAATCCCTAAAAACCATTCTCAGTTCGGATTGCAGGCTGCAACTCGCCTGCATGAAGCCGGAATCGCTAGTAATCGCGGATCAGCATGCCGCGGTGAATACGTTCCCGGGTCTTGTACACACCGCCCGTCACACCACGAGAGTTTGCAACACCCGAAGTCGGTGAGGTAACCGTAAGGAGCCAGCCGCCGAAGGTGGGGCAGATGATTGGGGTGAAGTCGTAACAAGGTATCCGTACCGGAAGGTGCGGATGGATCACCTCCTTTCTATGGAGAATCGGCACACTGGCACTTTCACTGTTCAGTTTTCCAGGAACACTGGGAAAACTAAATAAACCGCGAGGTTTTAGGGTGGAAGTTCTGCTAAATGCAGCCACGTCCTGTGGCTAACGCAGAACGACCTGGTAGGAAGTGGATGTTCTACTAAAACCGCTCACGTCCTGTGAGCAACGTAGAACGACACTCATTCTGAGTGTCTGGCAGTTATGGCGAAGGGGTCACACCTGTTCCCATCCCGAACACAGAAGTTAAGTCCTTCAGCGCCGATGGTACTTGGGCGGCAACGCCCTGGGAGAGTAGGACATTGCCAGGCCGGCAACCTTGCCGAAAAAAGGATCGTCTACTAAAAGCGCAACGTGCCATCGTTAACAGGCGCAACGTCCTGTTGCGTTAACGATGCTAGACCGTCCTGGTCGTCACTGTTGCAACGTAGACGTTAGCCCATCCGTGGGCGTCAATTTTGCACTTTGAAAACTGAATCATGGAAGAAACAATGCGCAATAGGAAAATCCAATTGTAATAACCTTTTAGGTGAAACCGGATTTCCATGAAAGAAAGCGGCATGAGAAACGAGAGATTCAAGGCGCGGCAGGACCGAGCAGCGGAGCGTATGATTTTGATACGTGAGCAGCGCAGGGACAACGCAACGCAGAAGATCGACGTTGATCAGGACGCTTGATTGGAAACCAGAGGTTAAGCTATGAAGGGCACACGGTGGATGCCTTGGCGCCAGGAGCCGAAGAAGGACGTGGCGAACTGCGAAATGCTCCGGGGAGCTGTAAGCAAGCGTTAATCCGGAGATGTCCGAATGGGGAAACCTACGATTCGTAATGGGATCGTACTCCTGCCTGAATCCATAGGGCAGGTAGAGGCAGACCAGGGGAACTGAAACATCTAAGTACCCTGAGGAACAGAAAACAATAGTGATTCCGTAAGTAGCGGCGAGCGAACGCGGAGAAGCCCAAACCGGAAGGTTCGCCTTCCGGGGTTGTAGGGCGTCTCACATGGAGTTACAAAAGACGGTCATAGATGAAGCGGCCTGGAAAGGCCCGTCACAGAAGGTAACAACCCTGTAATCGAAATGGCCGTCTCTCCGAGACGTACCCTGAGTACCGCGAGACACGTGAAACCTCGTGGGAAGCTGGGAGGACCATCTCCCAAGGCTAAATACTACCTGGCGACCGATAGTGAACCAGTACCGTGAGGGAAAGGTGAAAAGCACCCCGGGAGGGGAGTGAAAGAGAACCTGAAACCGTGTGCCTACAACTAGTCGGAGCACATTAACTGTGTGACGGCGTGCCTTTTGTAGAATGAACCGGCGAGTTACGGTTGCGTGCGAGGTTAAGGTGAGAAGCCGGAGCCGCAGCGAAAGCGAGTCTGAACAGGGCGAGTGAGTACGCAGCCGTAGACCCGAAACCGTGTGATCTACCCATGTCCAGGGTGAAGGTGCGGTAACACGCACTGGAGGCCCGAACCCACGCACGTTGAAAAGTGCGGGGATGAGGTGTGGGTAGCGGAGAAATTCCAATCGAACTCGGAGATAGCTGGTTCTCCCCGAAATAGCTTTAGGGCTAGCCTCGGATTTACTGTACCGGAGGTAGAGCACTGATTGGATGCGGGCCCCTCGCGGGGTACCAAATTCAGTCAAACTCCGAATGCCGGCTACAGATATCCGGGAGTCAGACTGCGAGTGCTAAGATCCGTAGTCAAAAGGGAAACAGCCCAGACCACCAGCTAAGGTCCCTAAATCTTCACTAAGTGGGAAACGATGTGGAGTTGCCCAGACAACCAGGATGTTGGCTTAGAAGCAGCCACCATTTAAAGAGTGCGTAATAGCTCACTGGTCGAGTGACTCTGCGCGGAAAATGTAACGGGGCTAAGTGAAGTACCGAAGCTGTGGCTTGACACCGTAGGTGTCAGGGGTAGGGGAGCGTTCCTGCAGCGGTGAAGCTCGACCGAAAGGACGGGTGGAGCGGCAGGAAGTGAGAATGCCGGTGTAAGTAGCGAAAAGAAGGGTGAGAATCCCTTCCGCCGAAAGCCTAAGGGTTCCTGAGGAAGGCTCGTCCTCTCAGGGTTAGTCGGGACCTAAGCCGAGGCCGAAAGGCGTAGGCGATGGACAACAGGTGGAAATTCCTGTACTACCTCTACTTCATTTGAGCGATGGAGGGACGCAGGAGGGTAAGGCAAGCAGACTGCTGGTTATGTCTGTCCAAGCAATGAGGCGTGTGTATAGGCAAATCCGTACACTGTAACGCCGGGTTGTGATGGCGAGGGAAATTTAAGTACCGAAGTTCCTGATCTCACACTGCCAAGAAAAGCTTCTAGCGAGAAGTAAGGTACCCGTACCGCAAACCGACACAGGTAGGCGAGGAGAGAATCCTAAGGCGCGCGAGAAAACTCTTGCTAAGGAACTCGGCAAAATGACCCCGTAACTTCGGGAGAAGGGGTGCCCCGCTAGCGTGATAAGCGTGAGGGGGCCGCAGTGAAAAGGCCCAAGCGACTGTTTAGCAAAAACACAGGTCTCTGCGAAGCCGCAAGGCGAAGTATAGGGGCTGACGCCTGCCCGGTGCTGGAAGGTTAAGGGGAGCGGTTAGCGCGCAAGCGCGAAGCTGTAAACCGAAGCCCCAGTAAACGGCGGCCGTAACTATAACGGTCCTAAGGTAGCGAAATTCCTTGTCGGGTAAGTTCCGACCCGCACGAAAGGCGTAACGACTTGGGCACTGTCTCGGCAAGAGACTCGGTGAAATCATACTACCTGTGAAGATGCAGGTTACCCGCGACAAGACGGAAAGACCCCATGGAGCTTTACTGCAGCTTGATATTGAATGCTGGTATGATTTGTACAGGATAGGTGGGAGCCTTTGAACCCGGACCGCCAGGTTCGGTGGAGGCATCCTTGGGATACCACCCTGATTATGCCGGCCTTCTCACTCGCATCCCTTATCGGGATGGAGGACCGTGTCAGGTGGGCAGTTTGACTGGGGCGGTCGCCTCCTAAAGTGTAACGGAGGCGCCCAAAGGTTCCCTCAGAATGGTTGGAAATCATTCGCAGAGTGTAAAGGCACAAGGGAGCTTGACTGCGAGACCTACAAGTCGAGCAGGGACGAAAGTCGGGCTTAGTGATCCGGTGGTTCCGCATGGAAGGGCCATCGCTCAACGGATAAAAGCTACCCTGGGGATAACAGGCTTATCTCCCCCAAGAGTCCACATCGACGGGGAGGTTTGGCACCTCGATGTCGGCTCATCGCATCCTGGGGCTGAAGTAGGTCCCAAGGGTTGGGCTGTTCGCCCATTAAAGCGGTACGCGAGCTGGGTTCAGAACGTCGTGAGACAGTTCGGTCCCTATCTGTCGTGGGCGCAGGAAATTTGAGAGGAGCTGTCCTTAGTACGAGAGGACCGGGATGGACGCACCGCTGGTGCACCAGTTGTTCCGCCAGGAGCATCGCTGGGTAGCTATGTGCGGCCGGGATAAGCGCTGAAAGCATCTAAGCGTGAAGCCCCCCTCAAGATGAGATTTCCCACAGCATAAGCTGGTAAGACCCCTTATAGATGATGAGGTAGATAGGTTCGGGGTAGAAGTGTGGTAACGCATGGAGCTGACGAATACTAATCGGTCGAGGGCTTAACCCAATTTTTAAGGAATTCCTAACGCATCGTTTCTTCCAGTTCAGTTTTGAAGGTGCAAACCTTTATTTCTAGATGGACAGATGTCCGAGTTTGGTCGAAGGAGCACGATTGGAAATCGTGTAGGCGGGGTAAACCCGTCTCGTGGGTTCGAATCCCACTCTGTCCGCCATAAAACTGCGGGTGTGGCGGAATTGGCAGACGCACTAGACTTAGGATCTAGCGCTTCGGCGTGGGGGTTCAAGTCCCTCCACCCGCACCATTATTATTCATTCCTACTACGTCGAATAATCTTCAGTGCTGGAATGAAATCAGTAGTACCCGTTAGGGTGCACCATTATTATTCATTCCTACTACGTCGAATAATCTTCAGTGCTGGAATGAAATCAGTAGTACCCGTTAGGGTGCTTATGTTTTATTAAAACAGTATGATGTAGTGCCCGTAGCTCAATTGGATAGAGTGTCTGACTACGAATCAGAAGGTTGGGAGTTCGAGTCTCTCCGGGCACGCCATTAAATTTACTTCTGACATTACAAGCAGCACAGCGGTCCTACTGTGTGTGCTATTAGTAAAAAAGCCTTGCCGTTACTTTGGCAGGGCTTTTTAGCATGGTGGAGAATAAATAAAACAAGTTGAGCAGCGGCTCAGCACTGCCAACTAAGGAAATCCGGGATTTCGGCCAATTCAGCAGAACTTTCGGCTTTTTTCTTTGTGCTCATAGATGTTTGCAGAGCACTGTAATTCTGCCTTAAAGGGACAATCTCCTTTAAACTGCTCCTTTCGAAAAATTTGCCTATTTACATAACCCCAGGTTACTTTTTGTGCTTGAAAGAATACTTTGATTACAGCATAGAAAGGGTTGAGGTGTTGCGCATGGCGGATAAAAAGCAAAGGAAAAGAGAGATGGGGAAATGGGGATTGTGGAACTTTTTTGCTTCAGAAGAGGACATACGTGTTTACTTGCCTGAATTGGATCTGTTCAACAGATCAACCCTTGAATCATACCTGTCTAACTATTCCGTTGTTTTTATTAAACCGGATTATGGCTGGGGCGGACAGGGAATTATTAAAGCGTGGAAAACAGGGAACGGATACAGTTTCGTTAGAATCCGCGGAAAGGCGATTTCATGTGAGACGCTGGATAGCCTGTACATGCGAATCAATAAATTTTGTATGGCCGACAAACGCTATGTTATCCAACAGGGAATTGAGGTTGCCGAGATTAACCAAAGGCCATTTGATATACGGCTAATGATGATGCGTGAAAATAGAAAATGGCAATATATCGGGATGCTGGCGAAAGTAGCAGGCGAAAGCAGCGTCATAACCAATGTAGCGCGCGGTAAAGGCTATGTGACTGACATCAATTACGCTTTAAAGCAGTCTCTTGAGTTAGGGAATGAACAGATTGAGGAATTAAAGGAAGAAGCAAAGCTGCTCGCCTATAAAACGTGCTATAAATTTGATGAATATAAGGCCTACTGGCAGATTGGCCTTGATTTGGCTGTGGATAAATATAGGATTTTATGGATGATTGAGGAAAATACTGGGCCGGCCCAGTCACTTTTTGCTAAACTAAAGGATAAATCAATGTACAACAAAATGAGGGGGCTCACTGCGCTGCGAGTAAAAAGAAAACAGCAAATGGCTAAAAAAAAGTAAAACTTCTTCACATACGCTGCCCATCTGCAGCGTTTTTTCATCATGGTTAAGGAAGTGAAAACCAGAGTTCAGGGGAGATGTGGAAACCATGCACAAAAAAAACGGCAAAGATAGTGCTTTTATCCCGAAATCACTCGATTTTTGTATTATTTTACTAAATTATGATACCGGTACATCAACGAATATGGTACATTATAATGTATATAAATCTTGTAAAGAAACGCTATAATTCTTCTGCTAGTTGCTTGTCGAATCCGACCAGAAGAGCATGTAAGATTTGGAGGGAGAAGGCTGAATGGGTGATCTGCTGGGATTTCAAACACTAAGTGGGAACCAGCTTGCTAAACTGCAGTATTTGTCAAGCATAGAGGGCAAAGTGTATAGCGCGGCTTTCTATTTAACAGGCAATCAGCAGGATGCTGTGTTTGTTTCCCAGGAAGTGCTGCTTGCAATCTATAAAAATACGAATGGCTCCATACATACAGTAGATTCGGATTCATTGATACAGCGGCTAGTAACAAACGCCTGCCTGTCCCTTCTCGCAAAAAGAAATACGAAAAATATTTCATAACAACAGCAGAGTCCGTGCCTAATGGCACGGACCTTTTCACTTATTTAGGCAGGGTATATGTTAAATCGTCTTCTGCTAGGATTTTGTCAGGATTTTTCAAATCTACTAATTGCAATTTCACAGGTGAATAGCTGCCTGAATTCATCAGGTACAGGACGACAGATTCGTTCGCCTGCGCATTGAGTCGAAAGCCAGCTACTGGACCCCATCCGTTATCGGCCACGTTCACCCAATTGCCATCTATATTTTTAGCCCAAAGCTGTACGTTAGACGGTGAATCAGCTACCTTAAGCTTGGCATTGCTGTATCCCATTGTGCCAAGCTTATCGGTGGAGAGCGTGAGATGAATCGGCTGCATAGACCTTACAGAGTCCTGAACAGCTTGATTGATGCCATCAAAGGATTTGTTGGCCACAGAAATTAAATTGGTTGGCATAACGAGCCCGTTAAAACCACTATGTGTTAACTTATAGGTAGAAAAATTATGGTTTGTTCCATCCAAAGGAATTAAAGAAGACCCGTTAGAACCACTGTTGGATAGCGAATTGCTCAATGTATCTGAAGGGGAGTTAGTTGTTGCAGCAAATGCAGCAGCAGGGGAAAATGAACCGGCAACTAAAGCGGTTGTAACTAAAACTTTGTTTAACTTCTTCATTATTTTCCTCCATGATGTCATATTTTGTATTTGCACTATAAAGATACCCGTTAAGAAATTAAGTAAAACCTTACTGGGTTGGAATTAATATCTTTTGCGGTAAAACTTTTGAATGATTCTTATGGCAAATGTGGGTATTTTCCCTATATAAAGCATTTTTCTTAATGTTTATATAACTAAATTTGAGCCCGATGTCTGATAAAATAGTAAGCATGTGATTGCACGAAGTCATACTGATGTTTCTCAGCCCATTTTAAGAAAACAATTATAAACTACTCGTTGTTGTACGATACCTAGAAAAGGAGGGGATTTTATTGTACAAGCCACCCATAAAACAGCCAATTCAACGGGAACCAGAAACGACCAAGAAAAGAGTTCCCCGAAAAAAGCCAAAGAAAAAGTTCAGAAGAAGAGTGTTTTCCCTCTTTCTTGGATTGTGCTATATATATATTTCCACGGCCCTGATTGTTTTTAAGGGGCCCTACCAAAATGTAAAAGATTACGCCCTGCAATCGCTGGGGACCACGCAGCATCCCAAGCTATGGATCTCGCTTTTCTCGCTGAATTCGGTTTCTGCAGCGGAGATTGCAAAATATGCCGCTGGGTCCGGGCAGCCCTTAGTGAATAGCAGCGGGAACGCAGCTAGTTTGGGTAATTTTGGCGCTATTAAGGATAACTCCATCCAAATTGATGATTATAAAGATAATACGTTTTCAGCAAAGATTATGCTTGTCCGGGATCCGAAACGTATCAAAGTAGGGGTTACAAACCAAATAGGCAAAGTTGGCCAAACGGTCAGTGAAATGGTACGTGATAACAATGCGGTAGCTGGTGTTAACGGCGGATCTTTCCAGGATGTCGGCTGGCACGGAACAGGGGGCATTCCCCTTGGAACCACCATTCATGATGGAAACTACTATGCGACGAGTGAAAATAGCAATGTGATTGGTATCACGGCGAACGGCTCCTTGATTTCAGGAAAATACTCAGCGCAGGAACTGCAGAATATGGGAGTCAATGAAGCCCTCTCATTTGGGCCAATTCTTGTAAAAGATGGTCAGGGGCTGGTTCGTGGCAATGGCGGCTGGGGTAACGCGCCGCGTACTGCGATTGGGCAGAAGGCAGATGGCACGATCATTTTCATTGTTACAGACGGCCGGTTCGTCCACGGACCGCAGAACCTTGGGGCCACCCTGCATGACATACAGGATTTGATGTTGAAATACGGGGCTGTGACTGCTGTAAATCTGGACGGAGGTTCTTCGGCTACTATGGTGTATAATGGTAAGCTGGTTAATGAACCAAGTGATGTGCTAGGGGAAAGAAAAGTCGCCACTTCATTTATCGTCATGCCGGAATAGGAGGAGGCAACGTGAAGAAAATTATCTGGTTTCTGGTAATTGTAACAGCAATTCAACTAGGGGTATTCACTTATTATAATCATCTGCTCGGCAATGGAGCGAATGGACCGGCAGCAGCCGCAATTTCGAACCAAACTGGCACATCCGCAGGAGACCCGGTTAAGCTTTTCAATGGGCAAACGGATCGAGTGGCCCTATCGGACAGCAAAAATCTGGCAGCCTACGTTGATGGGCAGAACACACTTCATGTAAAAGATTTAACGAATAACAAAGAAGTGTACACCCTCAGCAATGAAGGGAAGATAGACTACATCACGTGGATCCAGGACAACGGACTGCTGCTTGGCATCAGCACAGGCAGCGGCTGGGATAAGAAACTCGTAGTAAAAACAGCGATGCTTTCGACGAATAATGTGCGGACTATCCGAACGATTGGACCGGTATCGCCTACATCGACGTTTAAAAAGATGACGTTTAGCCCTTTTACCAACGATATTTATATATTGGTTGGCAATAAAAGTATCTCCAAGCTTTATCATGTCGGTACAAGCGGGGACTTTAAGATGATGGATGTCAGCAGCTACTATATTGACGATGTCCTAATGGCATCGACCAGGAATGAACTTTTCTTCGAAGACGTAAAGCAGGGTATTCCTTATCTGCACAGCCGGGATGAAAAAGGAAACCACCGAATTGAAAAGAATGCGGTACTGCTTCGTGTGATAAATGATACGCTGTATTACGGCAAGCTGGATACAGGCGGCAATGTAACTTCTGTATATACGTATGAACAGGGAAGTTCAAACAAAATTATGGATCTGAATAAGCCTGTTAAGCCTAATCATCTGCTTGTGAAGGAAGATGGAACGGTCATACGTGTGGAAGATGGCAAGTATGTGGATCTGAAAACTGGCAACGAAACAACAATAAATGGAGATGGACAAGCAACCGTGAAAAACAATGTGCTGTTCAAGTCATCCCCATCAGGAACCACGCTGATCAGCTTATAAGAAAGGTGGGTTTAGCGTAAAGAAACGCACATACGCGTTACTGTGGCTGGCCCTCATTAGAAAAGCCGGAAGAACCTCTCATTCTTCCGGCTTTTTGTTATCTCGCAGGTTCGTCAGAAAACAACAAGCAGCCATCTCAGGTGAAGCAGGGTAACCGAAACATACAGCACAACCGCTAAACGAAACAGCCACAAAATAAACGTGTTAAGGCTGATGTATTTCATCAAAACTGCGAGAAGCGGGAAAAAAGCAATCTTGTAAATATAAAAGTATGCGGGATTCTCCCCGTAGATTATACTCATTAGGGGATTTGCTTCCCAGATATAATGGTGGCGAAGTCCCCAACCTGTGATAAACGTGTCAAATAGCCCTGTCGCCGTCAACAGCAGAAAGTATTTATTAAGAACAACCTCTTGAAAACTAGTAAACCTGTATTCTTGCTGATGCATGGCAACTCACCTCCTAGCTATTTATTTTTGCCTGTGTTCGTGTTTCTTAAACTAAAAATAAAACATTTTAGCTCCCTTCTACTGCTATCATTACCCGGAAAATGTTTCAAATAAAACGCAAAAATACTGGTGAATAACTAACAGTTGATCTCGACAAAAAGGAAGGAATTAAGGAAAAAAAACAGAATTATTAACAAATAGACCAATAGAATCGTGGCTTATGCACAGCCTCTAGCACGTGCAGGAGCCATAGTCAAAAAAGGAGAGAACCTACATGAAAGATATATTTCGCGCTTTTGTCGTGGACAAGCAGGAAGATAATTTCACGGCAGGTGTAAAATCAATCACCATGGACGATCTGCCTGAGGGTGAGGTAACCATCAAAGTTTCCTATTCAAGTGTGAACTACAAGGATGGATTGGCCAGTACTCCCAATGGCAGGATTGTATCCTCATATCCATTTATCCCGGGGATTGATCTGGCCGGAACGGTTGTTGCCTCATCTGACAGCCGGTACAAAGAGGGCGATAAAGTTCTTGTAACCGGTTACGAACTGGGTGTATCACATTACGGGGGATTCAGCGAATATGCCCGAGTGCAGGCAGATTGGGTTGTGCCGCTACCTGATGGGCTCACAGTTAAAGAAGCTATGGCATACGGAACGGCGGGGTTTACTGCTGCTCTATCCGTGAAGCGGCTTGAAGACCATGGAATCATACCGCAAAACGGGCCTGTGCTTGTCACCGGTGCAACCGGCGGAGTCGGCAGTATGGCCGTTTCCATGCTGGCTAAGAAAGGGTATGAGGTAGCCGCCAGCACAGGCAAGGAGTCTGAGCACGCATACTTACAGCAACTGGGCGCAAGCGCCATCTTATCGCGGGAAGAGGTGAGCCCAGAAAAAATAAAAACGCTGGATAAGCCGCGCTGGGCGGCTGCCGTCGATCCGGTTGGCGGCCGAACACTGGCGTATCTGCTCAGCTCAACCAAATACGGCGGGGCTGTTGCGGTAAGCGGCATGACTGGCGGCGGAAATGTCGAAACCACGGTTTTCCCATTTATTCTTCGCGGAATTTCTTTGTTTGGAATCGATTCAGTATACTGTCCAATGGAAGTTAGGAAACGATTGTGGGAACGGATGGCGGATGATTTAAAACCAGAAGGATTGGTTGAAAGTATTGCCCACGAAATCTCCCTTGATGATCTGCCACGTACTTTGTCTGCTATTCTTGAAGGCAAAGTACGCGGACGGGTAGTCGTGGCGATAGATTAAAGAAAGCAGATATCATCAAAAAAAGCGCAGGATACCCTGAAAGTTCGTCGTATCCTTTTGTTGTAAGCGGGTAAGAGAGGCTGGCTCTCTTACCTGTTTTTATTTATAAACAAAATAAATTGAATTATTTACAAATAAAAACTTTTACCTTTTCGGTTTCTTTTTTAGTTTAATGCTGTTATGCTTTTTGGTAGTAAAGCGAAACGAAAAGAGGAACTTAAATGGAAAAGGACCGTTTACAGAAAGGGCTGCTGCCCAGACATATACGTATGATGGCCATTGGTGGCATGATTGGCGCCGGTATGTTTAAGGGAAGCGGGGATACACTCTCCCTGGCAGGTCCCGGCGTAATTTTTGCTTACTTGTTTGGAGGAGCCCTTCTGCTTGTTGTGATGGGCGCACTTGCCGAGATGGCGGGTGTTTATCCCAAAGCCGATATGCGATACCTAATAGAAAAAGCATTTGGCAGACAGGCTGCATTTATTGTAGGCTGGCTTTATTGGATTAACTGGGTACTGGTGATGGCTGTTGAAATTGTGGCGGCCGGTTCTTTCTTGCAATACTGGTTTCAATCGGCGCCGTTGTGGCTGCTGAGTTTTATTGTGGCACTGTGTGTGCTGATCGTAAATCTGGCCAATGTAAAGTATTACGGAGAAGTAGAATTCTGGCTTTCAGGTGTGAAAGTCATGGCGCTTGTCCTGTTTATTATACTGGGAGGCACCCTGTTATTCGGAGGTTTCTCCGGAGGCCCGACTCCACCATTGAAAAACTTTATGGACAATGGTGGATTCTTGCCTAAGGGATGGGCTGGCGTGTTCTCCTCTCTGCTTGTTGTCATGTTTTCGTATGGCGGCTCTGAATTGATCGGCCTAACGATCTCTGAAACGAAAAATGCCGAACAGGTGCTGCCCCGCGTCATCAGAGGTGTAATAGGCCGTGTGGCTTTGTTCTACACCCTGCCGCTGCTTATCATCTCAGGCCTTGTTCCCTGGAATCACATTTTACAGGGAGGCAGCCCTTTCGTACAGGTGCTTGCCGCAGTGGGTCTAAAAGGCGCGGCACATATTATGAACTTTGTCATGCTCACAGCGGTGTTTTCAGCGGCTAATTCCGGTATGTATGCGACGTCCCGTATGCTGTATTCACTGGCTCAGGGAGGCGAGGCGCCCCGAATTTTCACCAGGGTTTCCAAGCATGGAGTCCCGGTGTACGGCCTTGTTGTCAGTGCGGTTAGCCTCTTTGTTGGGGTACTTGCGGCTTATTTAACACCTGCTAATGTATTTAATTATTTAATGGGTATTCCCGGTTTTACGGTTATGCTGGTGTGGATTGGCATTGTTTTCGCCCAGTTAAAATTGCGTACGCAGTATCCTTCGCAACCGTCCTATAAACTGCGGTTATTCCCCTATACTTCACTTTTCACCGGAATTTCGCTGATTGCAATCTTCATCTCTGTTCTGCTGAATGGGCAGAATGTGGTCAGCTCAATCATTTGCCTGGCTGTCATGGCGATTCTCTTTGTATCGGCCCGCATTAAGCAGAAAAGCTTAGCCGGACAGAGCCAGGGAACGGTTACAGAACGGAGACGTCAAGCCTGAGCCCAGGCAGCAGTCTTAACCTTGGCCTCTCAAAAAAGCAATCCTGCCACCTTGTGGAGGATTGCTTTTTCTTTATAGCTGCTTGGTCACAAGAATTCCATCGCTGAAGTGCTCGCAGGAAGCTCCAAAATACTCAGAGAAAAAGAAAGCAACATCTTCAGCGGTTACATTGTTAGGCAGTTTGTATAGAAGGTAATAGGTTAATAGTGTTATACCTGGTTGTCCTTGCTAATAGAGAAGGAAAATAAAAAAATCACAGTGTCTGGCCGTATGATAGAATAGTAGATTGGATGAGATTTTTTTAAAGGAAGTGTTGGCCTGCCTTATGCTTTTTAATTCCTATGCATTTATCTTGGTTTTTTTGCCTATTACCTTGTGTGTTTTTTTCTTACTGGGGAGCAGAAAAAAAACGACAGCTGCGACCGTTGCGCTCATTATGGCCTCGTTAGTATTTTATTCCTATTGGGATAAAAAGTACCTTGTTCTACTGCTGGCATCTATCCTGTTTAATTACTTCACAGGAACATATATCTCACGCGCGGATAAGCCCGGGAGAAAGAGAGCGCTGCTACTATTTGGGGTTGCGATTGACCTGATCCTGCTTGGCTATTATAAATACACCAATTTTTTCATAGAGTCCTGGAATGGGTGGTTCCACGAGGCGTTGGGACCTTATAATATTGCTCTTCCTCTCGGTATCTCCTTTTTTACCTTTACACAGATTGCGTATTTAATGGATTCTTACCGCGGCGAAACGAAGGAATACAATCTGTTGACGTATAGTTTGTTCGTCACCTTCTTCCCGCATTTAATTGCGGGCCCGATTCTGCATCATCGCGATATTATTCCGCAGTTTCACCGCCTGCGCAACTTTGTTTTTTCGCACAAAAATATGGCGGCCGGAATTGTCATCTTTATAATGGGACTTGGGAAAAAGGTGTTGATTGCTGACTCAATTGCTGGCTGGGCTGCGCCAGTATTTGCACATGCTCATGATGTAAATGCATGGCAGGCATGGATAGGCGCTATCAGTTACACCTTTCAGCTGTACTTCGATTTCTCAGGCTACTCGGATATGGCGATAGGCCTCGGTCTGATGCTCAATATCCGGTTGCCGATTAACTTTAACTCACCTTATAAGGCCGAATCCATTATTGATTTCTGGCGCAGGTGGCACATTACGCTGTCGGCTTTCTTGAAAGATTATATGTATATTACGCTCGGGGGCAACCGGCACGGTAAAATTAAAAAGATGCGTAATTTATTTATTACCATGCTGCTGGGAGGGCTGTGGCACGGGGCTGGCTGGACGTTTGTTATCTGGGGTGCACTGCATGGGCTTTATCTCATGATCAACCATGGATGGCGCACTTTTAAGCGCCCGCTCCCCAGGCCCATTGGCTGGCTTGTCACCTTTGTTTTTGTTGTCATTGCCTGGGTATTCTTTCGCGCGCAGTCGCTTGGTGATGCCTGGGCTATCCTGCAGGCCATGTTTGGCATGGGGCATGGCGCCGGAAGTGCTCTGCCGGTTCTCACCGCTCTGGCGAACCGCACAGCGATAATGGTTGATTTGGCCGCGCTTCTGCTGTGGGTGGTACTGTTGCCAAATACAATGGAGCTGGCGCAGCGGTTTAAACCAAACTGGCGCTGGGCATTGGCGCTCGGGTGTGTTGCTTTCTACAGCCTGCTTGAGCTGAGGAAGGTTTCAGAGTTCTTATATTTTCAATTTTAAGCAGGTGGAAGTTACGTGAGAAAATATCGAAAGTTTAATGTTACGATCGCAGCAACTGTACTCGGATTGTTTATTCTGCTGGCTGCCGTTAATTATGTGGTAGATCCGTTGGATATCTTTCATTCTCCTTTTTTGAAAGAGAACCCCGCCACACAGCTCAGGTTTACGAAGATAGACTATTTGGAGAAGAAAAAAGGGAAGTATAATTCATTTATGCTGGGATCATCGCGGATTGGAACGACAGATCCACAGCTGATAGAGAAGTATCTGCCCGGTTCATCGTTTTATAATCTAACCGTTCACCTTGCCAATCTGCATGAGGATCTCGCACACCTGAACTATTTTGTGCACAATCACTATACGCTCAAAAACATTTACCTGCAGATCGATGTTCCCGAGAATATGACGTCTTACGAATTTGAAACACAGGATTTTGGCAAGCGGCTGCATCCACATGTACAGGGTGAGAGTGTGCTTCCGTTCTATCTGGAATATTTAGCAACCAAACCGTCTACGTACTTTCAGAATAAGATAAAGGCTAACACACAGCCGGAATCTACCCATAAGGTAGTTCAGGACGTCTGGGGTAGCGGGCGGATTTTATTTGTCGGGCAGGACAAATTAATCCAGGCTAACCCGCAAGCCTATATCCAAAACGAACCATCTTTTCATGCCAAAAGGCAGCGTACGATCAAGAGTATAGACACGGAGCAGAACATGCAAGCCCTCGCTGACATCAAAAAAATATGCGACGCCCATCATATTCATCTGATTATGTTTATCACGCCGCATAACCACAAGCTCATGGACAGCCTTAATAGAGAGGATTATCTCGCTTTTTTAAGGCAGGTTTCGAATATAGGCGACTATTGGGACTTCAGCGGATACAATTCGGTTACGCTGGATGATCATAATTACTATGAAGCGAGCCACTATCGGGCGCCGGTGGCCAGGCTGGTTGCCGCGCGCATTTTCCAGGATCCGAATGTATCGGTTCCACCGGATTTTGGCGTCTATATAACGAAGCATAATGTGGAGCAGGTGATCACAGAGCGGCGTGCGCAAATCACCCGGCATGATGCGGAAGGTAATTTGTAGCGGGCTAGGGCTGAGGCGGGTGCCTTTTCACCAATAGTTTGTTAGGGGCACCCAAGATGGGTGCCCCTTTTTTCGTGAGATACGAACCTTACAATCCTTCCTTCCAAGGCAAAGCTCCTTGCGGGTTGGGGCTGTCTAACGTTTTCTAAAATGAGAATAAGGGAATGGAAAATTGATAAAATCCAATACCTATAGCGCAAGGAGGCACAGCAATGGAACAAATAATCGTGCGGCCGATCCAAAGCCAAACCGAATTGACAGAAGTGCTGGATCTTTTGGCCAGTATTTTCCCTGAGGAACGGTCCTTTTTTGAGAACAGGCTTGCCCATGACTCTTCCTACCTGCTTGATACAACGTGGGTGGCTCTTGCAGATGGGAAAATCGCATCAACCGCCCAAATCTTCCCCTTTGAAGTTCGTATCCAGGAGGCCAAAATCAGAGTGGCTGGAGTAGGGAATGTAGCGACGCTGCCGGAATTCCGGGGAAAGGGGCTAAGTAAAAAGATTTTGCTTCAGCAAGTGGAATGGATGAAGGAAAATGGCTTTCCGTTATCCCTGCTTTACACCGAGATTCCTGGTTTCTATGAAAAGCTGGGCTGGATTTCGGTTCCTGTATCTGTCTATCGATTCGCAAGGGAAGATATTGCAGATCAAACAGGCCAGGAAAATGAGTATAAAGTGCGCCCGTTTACGAAGGAGGACGCATCTGCGGCAGCCGCAATCTATAATAGCTTTAATGAAAAAAGAACGGGTACACGCATTCGCACAGTGGGTTACTGGCAGGATCAGCTGCGTTGGGGAGCAGGCACGGACGATCACTTCCTGCTGGCCACGAAAGAAGAAAAGCCAGCTGCCTATATTCGGTTTTATATAGATTCAAATGGCACGTTGCACGTATCCGAGCTGTGCTATGAGCCAGGAGCAAAAAGCGCCGCGCTTTTCTTAGTAAAAGAAGCCGCATGGGGGCAGCCGGAAATAAAAGAAATACAAGGCCACTTTCCCGCTGATCATGTATTGATTGAACAGATGGAGGGCAAATGGGAAGTGTCCACTGACCATAAAGCGATGTGGAACGTATTGGATGAAGTTGTTTTGCAGCAGGCGCTCGGAGGTAGAAAAATCAGTGTTGATCAGGTTATCAGCTTGCTGTCGGATGCCAACTCCATGTTGTGGCCAATGGATAAATTTTAACTTATGGCCATAATGGAGGATTTTTTTGCTAACCGGCGTATAAATAAATATAAAGCCTTGTCTAAAGCTAAATAAGGCTGCATGCAAAAAACACAGATAGCTTAAACAGAGATATGAGATGGAGGGAAAGGCATTCGTGAAGATTATCGAGAAGTCTCATGTAAAGCTTCATGAAGATGTGTTCCAGTCGGTCGTAGTGCAGAACAGTGAGGAAGAAACAGCAACCTATGTTCCATTTAAGCGTTTGTGTGAAAATCTTGGGCTTGGATTCTCAAGCCAGACCCAGAAAGTAAGGGGAAATGCAGCACTAAAAGCTGGCATTGCTATGCTTCCTATCTCCGTTAGCGGTTCCGATGGCGGCGTGCAAACCCAGCGCATGCTGTGCCTCCGGTATGAAATGATTCCGGCATGGCTGATGACTATCGGTGCAGGTAGGGTTAAACAGCACGTCTATGAGAAATTACAGAAATACCTTGCGTGTTTTACTAGTTGTAAGATGGACTTTCCCGTTGCAAATGTTCAAAAAGAAAGCAGCAGCCCCTATCTTTATTTTGCCCAGGCTTATACCGGCGAAAGTGAAAAAGGCCCAATCAAAATCGGCATCGCCCTTGACGTTGTTAAAAGGCTGAAAGAAATCCGATGCTTCTGCCCTTTTCAGGTGGAGCTTTTAGCATCAATGACGGGTTCGGTAGAGGCGAAAAAAGAAGTGCATCACCGGTTTAGTAACTATCTCATCCATGGAGAATGGTTTGAACCAAAGCAAGAACTGCTTTATTATATTGAGAGCCTGAAGCAGGACCAGATATTGCGGCCTGTTGGTTAATAATGAGAAGCAGCCTCCTACCGGACAACGGTAACGGGCTGCTTTTTTTGCCTGTTTATTCAACACTCACATCTGGTTCAACAGTGACGCTGACATTGCCATGGAGAGCTTTGGAAACCATGCAGGCCTTCTCGGCGCGCTCCGCTGCCGCAACAGCGGTTTTTAACTGTTCATCTGTAGAACCTGCAGCGAGTATGAGACGGGGGCGGTGTATAATTCTTTCAAAGTGAAGACCGCCTTCATCTCCCACAAATCCTTCTGTTTCCAGCGTTAGAGAACGAATCGTCACATCCCGGCGCTCCAGAACAGCTGCCAGGGTAATTAAATAGCACGTGGAAGCAGCGCCTATTAATAATTCTTCTGGATTGGTACCGACACCGGGGCCATCAAGCTCTTCCGGAGCGGAGATCTGTGAAGCCAGGTTTCCAATTGAAATGGAACCTTTACCATTTCTTCCACCTTGCCAGTCTGCAGTTAAGCGAAATGAATGCTGGGCCATTTTAGTTCATCTCCTATGTAGAATTGTCTATATTTTTCATCTATATTCTATCATAGTTAGAATAGTCCCAATAAGAATGAAAAAAAATCAAAGGGCCTGGCTATTTGCCAGCGGTTACTTCGGGTGATATTATTTCAATAGAAATGATAGGGTAAGGAGCGATTGATGTGAGTAAGCCGAAGAATAACCGGAGGCCATCTGGCGCGCAGGAGTCTAAAAAAGAGCCAAAACAGGAAGGGATGGGCCTGGGTGATCGTCTAGACGCAGGTATCCTTGAGAAGCTAAAAAATACCAGCAAAGCATTAAAGCAAGAGGAAGCAGAAAGACAAGAGCAGGAAAAACAGCGCCGGCTGGAAGAGGCTCGGCTCCGGGAGAAAAATAAAAGTTTTGCAGAAATGTTAGATGAAAGTAAGTTAGACTGGAAAAAGTATAAATAAGAGAATAGGATGAATAGGGAGGCACTCATAGGGGTGTCTCTTCATTTACACTCGTGCGCATGCGCTAAAAATAGGAGAGAGGAGAACAACATGGAATACAATTTCGATGAAGTGATTGTGAGAACGGGTTTCAATTCTCTAAAGTGGGATGACGCAGAACGTTTATTTGGGGATAAAGCGGTACTTCCCATGTGGGTTGCGGATATGGATTTTAAAGTTGCTACACCCATTATCGATGCAATAAAAGAAAGAGCGGAACATGGTATATTCGGCTATGCCACACGTTCTGATTCCTATTATCAAGCTGTATGCGACTGGCTAGCCAAAAGGCACAATTGGCCAATTGAAAAAGACTGGGTTGTTTTTTCACCGGGTGTAGTGCCGGCATTGAGGTTGATTTTAGACACCTTCACAAATCCCGGTGATAAAATCGTCGTTCAAACACCGGTTTATACCCCAATGTTTCAAATGATTAAAGATAATGGGCGTTTCGTGGTTGAGAATCCACTGGTTTATGATCCTGCCAATCGGCACTACAGCATGGACATCGAGGATTTACGATCAAAAATCGATTGCTCTGTAAAATTGCTGTTCCTTTGCAGTCCACATAATCCAGTGGGCAGAGTTTGGACCAAGAAAGAACTGGCGGAACTTGCTGATATTTGCCTGGAAAATGATGTGCTGATTATCTCAGACGAAATACATTCTGATTTGGTGTATGCCGGCTTTAAGCATATACCGATTGCATCCCTCTCCCAAGAAATTGCCAACCTAACGATCACGTGCACAGCTCCTAGTAAAACATTTAATTTAGCGGGTTTACAAACTTCAAATCTTATTATCCCAAATAAAGAACTAAGGCAGCGCTATGTTGAAAAATTAAATAGCCACTACTTAAAGAATACAAACACTTTCGGCATCGTTGCTTTAGAGGCGGCCTATCGGGAAGGAGAGGAATGGCTTGACCAGCTTATTGCCTACCTCCACGGCAACCTTACATATTTAACGCGTTTTTTACAAAGAAATATTCCTCAAATCAAAGTCATTCAGCCAGAAGCAACCTACCTGGTATGGTTGGATTGCCGGGAACTAGGACTTAGTAAAGTAGAGCTACAGCAATTCATGTTAAAAAAAGCGAAAATCGCTTTTAACCATGGCTATATATTCGGCCAGGGCGGTGAGGGTTTTGTAAGAATGAATATCGCCTGTCCAAGAACTATACTAGAAGATGCGTTGAATCGCTTACTGGTTGCCATCCGGGATTTAGAGAGCCTTGAATAGATTTAGAGGATAAATGGACACATGCCCATACACCTTCTACGGCCTCCGCATATGTATATTTTCGTAACGAACAAAATCATTCGGGAGGCAATAGAATGGGAGATAAATTAAAATATCACCAAAGCGGAGTTGTATGGGTTGTTAGCAAAAAAATACAAATACGAGAATCCGCCATTGCATGAACGTTTTTATAGGAAACATTATTATCACACAAAAATGGTTGACCGCTTGTATATGGAATCCCATCATGGAGGTGCCGGCTACGGTTCAGGTTGGGAAAGCTCAGGAGCGCAAGGTTGGCCAGGCGGAAGTTGGCCAGGAATGGGCTCAAGCGGAAGTGGTTGGCCAGGTGGGGCTTGGTCAGGAATGGGTTCAAGTGGAAGTGGATGGCCAGGTATGAGTTCGCCTGGTGCTGGCTGGTCTGGAGCAGGCAGGTCAAGCGAAGATTAAACCATTATTTTGCATAACAAAATGAACATAGCGCGGAACGGGTTGGGTTTTTAAGATAAAGAAGCAGGTCTATTCTTCTTTGGAACTTGTTTAGTCAAATTTTTCTTGAATGATACAAAAATGTTCAGTCAGTAGAAAAGAGGATGATCCGTTTGGATCATCCTCTTTTAGCCACTGTATTCCCTGGAACTTCCCTGCATCCACCAGAGCGAGTCGCCTGATGGCTCTTTTTTTATTTTGGCGGCAAGCAGCTTTACCCTCCGGCATCAGCGAAAACATCAAGCAGCAGTCCTTGATTTTCTTCTCCCTGCGTTTCCCAGTTAGCCGCAAAACGTACCCGGTGGGAGACTCCAAGGATTTCGTACTTCTGTACAAGATGCTGCCGGGCAGACCCGATAATGAGCGAGTGAAGCCGGACATGTTTTGTGCTGCCGAGCTGAGCCAGGCTATCACGAACCGGGGAAGAGATGCTTCCTACTCCATCGGTGACCATAACGAAGTCTGCGTCACGAAAGGAGGGGGTATGCTGGACGATTTCAATTCCACGTTTAAGCGGAGCGTCAAAGTGCGTCCCGCCGCCAAAGGCCATCCGGGATAAGCTGTAAAATGCCTGCCAATCCGGCTTTCTGTGCATCAGGGGCTGTTCCACCAGCTCTCCTTTTGCACCGAAAAGCAGAAGGTAGAAATCCCGCCTCTCTAATAAGCAGAGCGCAGCAAATGTCATGACAAATACCTGGGCCAGCCTGAGCTTGCTTCCCCGCATCGAATGAGACGTGTCCAGCATGCAGATAACCGGACCTTTCTGCGGCTCATCCACATACCCGCTCGTCTGATAGGTCATCAGCTTCTGCTCCAGCCACTTAACAGTGAAATACATTTCAAAATCTTCGTCAGCCAGCAGGATGGCTTCACTGGGCAGCATGTGAGAAATATCGCCCGACTGCCTGAGGTCATCATACGTTTCCGGCATCAGGCGAGTCCGTATCCGCCTGCGTTTCGCCTTGAACTGATGAACATTCCGGCCCACTTCCTCAAGGAAGGCAAGAAGGTCCGGATGGCGTTTCAGCCGATCGACCCACTGCAAATACTGCTCAAAAGCTTGCCTGTGCAACCGGCCGAGCTCACTGCCCCATGTGCGGTTAGCCAGTCGTTGGCTGGCTTCGAATAGATCGCTTAAGAATAAACTTTCCCTATCTTCGCTGGAGAGCGTCTGCTTCAATGATTGATTCAACCACTGGCCCAGTTCTTCCTCCATCTGGTTAAAGGTTTCCTTCTCCTGACGCAGCAAGCGCTGGTGCTGTTTCTCCCGTTTGTCAAGCTCATCTTCTGCCTTTTTTAACTTCTGCCTAAGCTTATTGCGTCTCGTAAATTCGGTACGCATCTCTTCCTGTAGTTCGGTAATCTGGTTTTTAAGCTGTCGGATTTCTTCCGCTACGAGCGGGCGTCTATCCATCGCCGCCTGTTTCTCTTCGGCATTGCGCTTGCCCTGCTGAAGGGTATAGCCGACCAACTCGAGCTTTCGCAGCTGTTTCTCCGACAACTGCTCGCCCACGGTGAGTGACTGTTCGCCTTGCGAGCCCTCCTCGCTATTGATGCCAAAGAAAAGGGCCTGTTTGTCTTTTTCCCGCTGTTTTACCTCGTGTTCATACGAATCTGTTAGCCACATAAGGGCTTTCAGCGCTGTATTAAAACTCGCATTCACGGAGCCAATCGTGCGGGGATGGATGGACTGATAAAAATACTGCCGGCGCAGCGTGTCCACAATCCAGCGGTGGAAGGGCGGGGCCTCAGCTGTGCCGTCAATTTCCGGTGAAGCCTGGTAGAAGCACAGGTAGAAGTCGGCGAAAATTTCAATGTCAAACCATTCCGCCTGCGACCTGGCGTAACGGGTCCATTCCTGTGCTGTTCGCGAAGATTGGATGTAAGAATCGAACACATACCGGTCGACTCGGGTTGAACGAATTATCATAAGCCATGACGCCGCCTTTCTTATAGCGTATAATCGTACGATGCACCCGGAATATCGCGGTCAAAGAGCGTGCGGTAAATCTTTTGCAGGCTTTGCAGAATGCGTTCGCCCTGGATGCGCAGCCCGGTGTATTTCACCGTATATCGTTCAATATTCATAAGGAGGAAGTTCTGTCGGTAAATATGGCCGGCCAGATCTTTCTCGTTTTGCTGCCAGGCAACAAGCAGGTCGCGCAGGTGACGTCCCGCTTCTTCAATTTCGCTGCGGGCGTTATCAATCTGTGACATGCCGCGCTGGGCAGATTCTTTGCCAAGCTTTTCGCCCATCTCACGCTTGAACTGGAACGACTGGAGTTCCTCTACTTTATCCTGCCATTTCTCGGCAATTTGCTCAAAGGCGCGCAGCGGAAGTTCTTTTTCCACCTCTCTCTTCAGTGCGGCCTGAAAAATAGGTTCAAACACTTCCTGGGCCACCGTTAAATCTTCTGGAACATCCCATAACATGTGCGGCGTAAAAACGGTATCCCAGATTGAGACCGTATCCCGGCCGTTGAGTGCGGCAGATGTCTTCCAGAGTCGCCCGATTTTACTCCAGCGCCGGTCAGAGATGAGAAACTCCTTTTCCTCTAATGCTTGTTTGAGTTGGAAAAGGAAATAGATGATCGATTCCGGCAGGTGCACGTGGCGGGCGGCTTGCTGGATATACTCGACATCACTAATAGAAAGCACCGGGGACAGCGGTTCGTCCGGCATTTGAAACATCAATTCATAACTGGCAATGTTCTTCAGATAGGTGACTTCATAGCGAATCAGGAATCGATCGTAAAGGGCTGCCAGCTGTTCATTTTCTTCCGGCAGCTCATTGGACGCCGCGATCAAGAATAGGAGAGGAACGGGCTGTTTCTCTCGCCCATTGAAAAACATTCGCTCATTTAATATGGAAAGCAGCGCGTTTAAAATGGCGCTGTTTGCTTTGAAAATTTCATCAAGAAATGCAAACTGTGAACCTGGCAAATAGCCATCAGTCTGCCGGATATACCGGTCCTGCTTCAGCTCCTGGAGAGAAACCGGCCCAAACAGTTCGTCTGGAGTGGTGAACCGGGTAAGCAGGTAATCAAACCAGTTTTCACTGCCAAAAAGCTGGGCTGTGGAACGGGCAAGCTGGGATTTGGCGGTTCCGGGCGGGCCAACAAGCAGCACGTTTTCACCGCCCATCATGCCTAAAAATAACAGGCGGATGAGCTCCTCTCGCTCTAGAAATCGGGATTCAAGCTGTTTGATAGCCTGATTAATTTTACTTTGGATAGCGTTTGTCGGTTTCATAGCAGCGCGGCGGGCCATAACGGCAAAGAGCCGCTTATCCCCTTTCTGATTACGAATTATTTTCTTATTGTAACAGACTGTCTGGTTCAAAACATGCCTTGCGTTTGCACATGGCGAGTTTTTAAACAATCTGGATTTTACTGGTAACCATGGTTTTAACGGAGAGCAGACAGGGTAAGCTGATTAATGCGGATTTTTCTGGTTAGATATAGTACTATAAGATGGAAGCTTGTCCTGCTTGATCATTTAGCAGAGCAAAAAATAAGGAGAAGAAGATAAATGAACTGTAAAATTACACGCAATGCAGCAAAGAAAATCAAGGAAATCCTTGAAGAAGAAGAATCACAGGGCCAGATGCTCCGCGTCATGGTTACGCATTCCCATGGCGATCACGCGCACTATGGCCTGGATTTAGACACTCCTGGAGACAATGATGAAGTCGTACATACCGATAAAGAGATTGATGTGATCCTCGAAAAAGGTGTTGACTTGCTGGACGGTGTAAAGATTGATTATTTATACCTTCCGGAAGAGGGGTTTGTGATCACGAACCCGAGCAAAGGCAATCACGGAGACCATTAATCGCTGAGTAGTAAATATATGACGAAACCCGCAGACCCTTTTGAGGAGGGGAAATGCGGGTTTTTGATATTTACTATGCAAGAGGTCTTAACCGGAGTCCATGCATGGTTAAGTAATGTAGAAGCAACTGAGAAGATTGCTTATAATCCACCCGGTTCAGGATAACAATATTTGGGTCAGATCTAAATTGGGTGCGATAGGAGGAACCATTATGGAAGACAAATTTATTCCGGTAACATCTGTAGCGAGTGGAAAGGTTCAGCGGGCCACGCCGGACATACTCTGTTTAACCATTCAGATTGTGAATATGTGCTTTGTCGGACACGCTGGACAAAGCGATAACTGGGTGCTTGTTGATGCAGGGATGCCTAAGTCGGCGCAGAAGATTATAGAGGAAGCGGAGAACATTTTTGGCAAAGGCTTCAGGCCGAAAGCCATCATTCTTACGCACGGGCATTTTGACCATATCGGTGCGGTTGAGGAGCTGGTGAAGCTTTGGGATGTGCCGGTATATGCACACGAATTGGAAATGCCCTACCTGACCGGTAAGTCCAATTATCCTCCAGCCGATCCTGGCGTGGACGCTCCAGGCCATACACCGGGTCACATTTCACTATTCCGGGAAAGCGATCGGGCGCTTATCGCAGGGGATGCTTTTACAACGCTAAAGCAGGAATCCCTTTTTAATGTAATTACACAGAAACCGGAATTGCACGGGCCGCCGGCTTATTTTACACCAGACTGGAAAGCGGCTTGGGAATCCGTGAAAAAGCTTGCTGCACTACGGCCATCCATTGCGGTTACAGGGCATGGCTTGCCGATGCATGGGGAACAGCTGGCCGATGGATTAGAGGAACTGGCAAGGGATTTTGGCCGTACTCAGATTCCGGAACACAGCCGTTATGTAGATTGAGCACCAAGAAAAGCAGCTATCTGGAAAAACGGAGGCTGCCTTTTTTAGTATAAGAAAGGAGGCAGGTCCATGGCTAAAACGAACTGTTTTCACGGGGCATCCAACAACTGCTACCCGCTGTTTTTGATTGCAGGTTTTTCAGGGTGGGGCAGAGATGAACTTGGGAAATTTAACTATTGGGGCGGATTTAATGATATTGAGCAGCTTCTCAATGATAAAGGTTTTCAAACGTACACGCCGGCCTTAGGACCTGTCTCCTCCAATTGGGATCGGGCATGTGAGCTGTTCGCGATTATTAAAGGCGGTCAGGTAGACTACGGCAGTGCCCATGCAAGAAAGCATGGGCACCAGCGGTACGGGAGATCCTACCCAGGCCTCTATCCGGAATGGGGTGAACTAAATCCGCACACAGGGGAACGAAATAAGATACATATAATTGGACACAGCATGGGCGGCCAAACTGCCCGACTTCTTGTCCAATTGCTGCATAATGGCAGACCGGAAGAACAGAAGCAGACACCATCAGAAGAATTATCCACGCTCTTCGATAATCACAAGAAGCCCTGGGTTCACAGCGTGACTACTATATCATCCCCTCACAACGGAAGCACTCTAACTGCCGGGATCACAGGGGTAATGCCTCATGCGCAGCATATAACCGCTGTGGTTTCCGCTCTTATAGGAGGGATGAGGCATGCTTTTTATGACTTTAAGCTGGATCAGTGGGATCTAAAAAAAGCTCAACAGGAGTCTTTCCGTGACTATACGAACCGCATATACAAGAGCGGCATCTGGAAGTTTACTAAGGATTTGTGCTCATGGGATTTAAGTCCAGAAGGCGCAAGCGAATTAAACAGCTGGGTGAAGGCCCAGCCGGAAGTCTATTATTTTTCCTGGGCAACCAAAAACACATTTACCGCGCCGTATAGCTGCTATGAAATTCCTCGTTCGAGCATGAACCCGCTCTTTATGCCTTTTTCTTTACAGATGGGAGCTTATAAAAGAAAAGCGGGACATGAACGACTGGAGATTGATGAAAGATGGTGGCCGAATGACGGAATTGTCAATACCTATTCCATGGATGGACCTAAGCTGAACTCCACAGACGAAATTATCGGATACACGGGCAAACCAGTGAAAGGGAAGTGGAATTATATGGGGCTTCTTGAACCGTATGACCACATGAATATTGTAGGCATGCGGTGCCCTGAAATATTAGGCTGGTATGTCGCGCTGGCGGATTTGCTCTGTTCTCTTCATGTTTAACCCTTATATACCAACGTTTGGTCCATTTCGTTACTTCCAAGATATTCCTAAAATGAGATAGATGCAACGGTACATTCTTGCAACAGACAAGCAAATCAACTAATTTATTAAATTTAGGACAATCCTCTAGCACCTGTCCATCTAATTATACATACTAATAAAGTGTAAGTTAATTCAATAGTTTATGGAAGTGAAAGTGATGGGATTATTATGCTCAAATGGAACAATAGGGATCATCCTTGTCTTTTTATTCTACTTGTAATTATCTCAGAGGGCTTCTGCAATTGTTGCTCATGCCCTGCTTTAGGGTCAAATGAAGCAAGTGAATGACTCCCCTATACCCGCCGTAGACTGCGGGATCGAAGGGGCAGACGCTGCTTAAATAAAGCCTAGCTGGGCGTTTAAGGTTTTTAAGTCGTTGGATCGATGGTACTAAACACGGTAGGTTATTTAGCCCAGCGTTGGGTGCTCATCATAATTAGACATTGGTGAGGGTGAGCGGTGAATGGTGGGTTAAAGTTGCATTTAGTGTTGATTTATATCAACAACGCTTTTGGACATTTGGAGCATTTCTATTTTGTTTTTTAATTGTTGATTACGTTTTAAAGTTTGTACAAGTCGTTAGTGATTTGATTGCATATAAAAAACAGATAAAAAGAAATATTTACAAAATAATAATCCTTCTGTTAAGATAAACATACACTGCAGCGGCTGCCGGGGCATATGGCGTCTGGTGCTTCCCACCATTCATCCCATATATCACAGGGGCAACCGGGCTAAAGTGAGGTCGTTTTTGTATGTATAATCCGGATACCTTGTACATAATAGGTGATGCCCAATCTTCTATGAACAATCCTATAACCCAGCAGTATAATGCTTTTTTTATTGGATTGGTCGTCGATTGTACGAACGATAAGATCATCGATGCGGGCTGCTCGTCAACTATCCAGCTTACATCCGATTTTGTGCGCTCGATTTTTCTGGGGCATACGATGAACGATTTGGATAGAATCGCCCAGGAGATTCGCCAGCGGTATTTCGGCTCTTCTCAGAAGGCACTTATTGTCGCATTCAAAGACGCGCAGAAAAAATATAAACAAGCCTTAAAATCCAGACAGGCCTAACAGCGGCCTGCATGCTGCTTTATTTATTCGTGTGCACCAAGCATACATCGTAAATAAAACCCGGCAGATGGATACACATCCGTGTGTATTTCCATTTGGCGGGTTTTTTAGCGTACTTAAGCAATTCGCCAACATGCAAAGTGAAAATCTGAAACAGAAGAGGGTGTTGACATGAAATTATATATGTCAGTGGATATGGAAGGCATTACAGGACTAAACGATGTAACGTTTATTGATTCGACCAGGCGCAACTATGAACGCGGCCAGAGGATTATGACGGCTGAGGCCAATCATATTATCGAAACCGCTTTTGAAGAAGGGTGTACAGAAGTGGTGGTAAACGATAGCCACTCCAAGATGAACAACCTGCTTATCGAGAAAATCCATCCGCAGGCAAAGCTTATATCCGGTGATGTAAAACCCTTCTCCATGGTGCAGGGGCTTAATGAATCGTATGCAGGGGCCGTTTTTCTCGGGTATCATGCCCGGGCGTCACAGCGAGGCGTCTTAAGCCACACGATGATTTTTGGCGTACGCAATATTTATATTAATGACGTTGTCGTTGGCGAGCTTGGATTTAACGCCTATGTGGCGGGCTATTATAATGTACCGGTCCTGCTCGTAGCCGGTGATAACCGGGCAGCCGCTGAGGCGGAGGAGCTCATACCCGGCGTCTATACCGCTGCCGTTAAAGAATACATATCCAGAACATCAGCCCTTTGCTTAACTCCACAACAGAGCGGCAGGCTGCTGCGTGAGAAGATGAAAGTGGCCCTAGACAACCGGGATAAGATCAAACCACTTGTCCCGCCGGAAAAGCCACTGCTTGCGATTGAATTTACAAATGCAGGCCAGGCGGAATGGGCAAGCCTTATGCCAGGCACAGAAGCGGAAGAAGGCAGTACAATTGTCCGCTTTCATGCGAAAGACATTCTTGAAGCCTATAGAGCCATGCTTGTTATGACCGAATTGGCTATGCAAACTACTTTTTGTTAGAAGGAGGCGGTGCAGTTGATTTCATTTCTTGTACGGCGTTTTATCTCGATGGTAGTCACGCTGTTCGTCATCGTCACCCTTACCTTTTTTCTGATGCATGCCATTCCAGGCAGCCCTTTTGATAACGACCACACGACGAATGAGGCGGTAACTCAGAATTTAATGGCTCATTACAACCTCGATAAACCGCTTGGCGTCCAATATTTATCTTACCTCAAATCACTGCTTAACTTCGATCTCGGCCCATCCATCGCGAATAGCTCGGATACGGTAAACGCGATGATCAACCGTGGCTTTCCTGTATCTTTTATCCTCGGCATGGTTGCGATTGTTTTTGCGGTTATTTGCGGGGTAGCGCTCGGCATAGCTGCCGCATTGCGGCACAATCATGTTATTGATTATCTGGCTATGATCTTTGCCGTCATTGGTATATCTGTGCCAAACTTTATTGTGGCGACGCTTTTGATTAAATACGTGGCTGTTAAATGGGGCTTGCTCCCGGTGGCAACGTGGGGGACATGGAAGCATGTGATCTTACCGGCAGCCGCTCTTGCCACAGGCCCGATGGCCATTATTGCCCGGCTCACCCGATCCAGCATGTTGGAAGTCCTAACCCAGGATTATATGGAAACGGCCAGGGCAAAAGGGCTTCATCCAGTTGCCATCCTTATAAAGCACGGGCTTCGCAATGCAATCCTTCCAGTTGTTACTTTGATGGGCGCCCTCGTGGCGAACGTACTTACAGGGAGTTTCGTTATCGAAAAAATATTTGCCATACCCGGGATGGGCAAGTATTTCGTGGATGGCATTAACAACCGCGACTATTCCGTCATTATGGGTACAACGGTATTCTACAGCGCGTTGCTTGTCTTGATGATGTTTCTCGTCGATGTGGCATACGGCTTCATCGATCCGCGCATGAAATTTCACAGAAAGGAGGCGTAAGCGTGAGCGTACCAAACGAGCTTTTTGTGCCCATGCAAAAGGAAAGCGACGCAGCGGAAGAAATCGTGCGGCCGGGCTTGTCCTACTGGCAGGATGTTTGGCTTCGATTGTGCAAAAACAAGCTGGCGTTGACAGGCCTCGCAGTGATCATTTTGTTCACCCTGATGGCTATTTTTGGTATGTCTCTCTCCCACTACACCTATGCCAAGCAATCGCTGCTGCACACCAATGAAGCGCCTTCAGCCGATCACTGGTTTGGCACGGATGATTTGGGCCGCGATGTGTATGTTCGAGTTTGGTATGGCGCCCGCATCTCCCTGTTCATCGGATTAATGGCCACGTTGATTGATTTCTTTATCGGGGTTACTTATGGGGGAATCTCCGGCTTTAAAGGGGGTTTCACAGATAATCTTATGATGCGGATTGTCGATATTTTATACGGTCTTCCTTATCTGCTGGTCGTTATCCTCCTGATGGTTGTGATGGGGCCGGGCTTATTAACCATCATCGTGGCGCTCAGTGCCACCGGGTGGGTTGGCATGGCCAGGCTAATCAGAGGGCAGGTGCTTCAGTTAAAAGCCTCAGAATATGTGATGGCAGCCCGCGCGCTTGGCGCCAGTTCCGGATACATTATCCGCAAGCACCTGCTGCCTAATTTAATGGGCATTATCATTGTGCAGATTACGTTTACTGTTCCTTCAGCCATTTTTGCAGAAGCCTTTCTCAGCTTTTTGGGGCTGGGTGTGCAGGCACCGCTCGCAAGCTGGGGCGTCATGGCCAATGATGGCTTGCCCGTTATTCTATCAGGCTACTGGTGGAGGCTCTTCTTTCCAGCCTTCTTTATCTCACTTACGATGCTTTCATTTAATGTACTGGGTGACGGGCTGCAGGATGCCTTCGACCCGAAACAGAGGAGGTAGATGGGATGGATCCGCTGTTGCAGGTGAAAGACCTTCATGTTTCTTTTTCTACTTATGGTGGAGATGTAAAGGCTGTGCGGGGAGTGAATTTTACATTAAACCAGGGGGAGACGCTTGCCATCGTCGGCGAGTCCGGCTGCGGCAAAAGCGTGACAGCCCGCAGCATTATGCGGCTCATCCCGCCACATAACGGACGGATTACGAAAGGCCAGGTAATTTTTAAGGGCGAGGACCTGGTCGATCTTGAGGAGAGGGAAATGCGTAATATTCGCGGCTCTGAAATCTCGATGATTTTTCAGGACGCGATGACGGCGCTAAATCCCACGATATCCATTGGCAAGCAGATTACGGAGGGGATAATCCGCCACCAGAAGGTTTCGTCAGGTGAGGCGCGAAAACAGGCGATTGAAATACTTCATCTGGTGGGAATCGCCAATCCTGAGCAGCGGTTAAAGCAGTATCTCTACCAGTTCAGCGGCGGCATGCGGCAGCGGATTATGATCGCCATCGCCCTCGTATGCAAACCGTCTGTGCTGATCGCCGATGAGCCGACTACAGCGCTTGATGTTACGATACAGGCCCAAATTTTGGAGCTGTTTAAAGATATTCAGCGGAAAACCGGCGTCTCTATCATTATCATCACCCATGATCTGGGAGTGGTAGCGAAAATGGCGGACAGGGTGAACGTCATGTATGCGGGCAAGGTTGTAGAAACAGGAACCGTACAGGACATCTTCCGCAATCCGCAACACCCCTATACGAAAGGGTTACTGGCATCGATGCCAAGGCTTGACGCAGATCGAAACAAATCGCTTCTTCCTATATTCGGAACACCGCCCGATCTGTTCGCGCCGCCTGCAGGATGCGCATTTGCAGCCCGCTGTGAGTATGCGCTGGAGGTGTGCCGAAACTACCAGCCGAATTACACCCGACTCAGTGAACACCACCAGGTGGCCTGCTGGCTTCAGGATCCACGTGCCAAAAATGTGGTGTATCCAGCCAGGCGGGCTGCAGGTACATAAAATTTGTGTGCAAGAACTATTTATATAAGGGGGAAATAAAATTGAAAAAAATTGCCTCGCTGATGTTGAGCCTGCTGATCCCGACTGTACTCATCGCGGCCGGGTGCTCAAGCGGCCAGCCCACAGCCAGCAAGGATGCCGGCAAAGACAAGGGAAGCAGCGCCCAGCAGAAACTGCTCATGCTAAACAACCAGAAAGAACCGACTTCACTGGACCCGCCGGTTGGCTTCGATGAGCCTTCGTACGACATTTTAAACAATGCGATGGAAGGGTTAACGCGCCTCGATAAGGATAATAAACCGCAGCCGGCTGTTGCTGAGAAGTGGGATGTGTCAAACGATGGGAAGACCTACACCTTTACGCTTCGGCAAAACGCCAAGTGGTCCAATGGCGATCCGGTAACTGCGAAAGACTTTGAATACGCATGGAAGCGGATGGCCGATGCGAAAACAGCTTCAGAAGCGGCGCCGCTCGCCTATTTAATTGAAGGTACCGAACTGTATAACAGCGGCAAGGCGCCAGCAGACAAAATGATGGTGAAAGCCGTAAATGACACAACGCTTAAGGTTACGCTTGCCCACCCGCTCAGTTACTTCCTGGGTCTTGTATCGAATCCTGCTTTCTTCCCGGTAGATAAGGCAGTTGTAGAAAAAAACAGCAAATGGGCGGCAGAAGCGAATACAATGGTCTGTAACGGGCCGTTCAAAATTACGGAGTGGAAGCATGACGACCATCTGACGATGATGAAAAATGATAAATACTGGGATGCCGCGAATGTGAAGCTTGATGGTGTTGTGTGGAAAATGGTCAATGATTCCAACACAGAATATCAGCTTTTCCAAACAGGGGCACTGCATGCTACGTATACGATTCCTACCGATATGGCGGATCAGCTATTCAAAGATGGGAAGGCAAAGGTAGCCGACCAGTCCGGCACGGAGTTCTACCGCTTTAACACAAAAATGAAGCCGTTTGATAATGTCAAAATCCGCAAAGCATTCAATATGGCGATTGACCGGCAGAAGCTGGTGGATTTAGTGCTGCGCCAGAAACAAAAACCGGCAACTGGCTTTGTTGCAGCTGGATTAAATGACCCGGCAGGCGGCGATTTTCGCCAGGTTGGCGGGGATCTCATTAAGTTTGACCCTGCGCAGGCCAAACAGCTACTCCAGCAAGGCATGAAGGAAGATAACCTTACTAAGCTGCCAACCATTACCTTAACGTATAACACGAGCGACCAGAAACAAAAGGTTGCTCAGGTTCTGCAAGAGATGTTCAAAGAAAATCTCGGTGTCGATGTGAAACTTGTAAATATGGAGTGGAAGGTTCTCAAGGATCAGCAGAAGAAAGGGCAGCTCATGCTTTCCCGCTCCACATTCTTAGCTGACTTTGGCGACCCGATTAACTTCCTTGACGGTTTCCAATCCGGCAATCCGATGAACCGCACAGGCTGGAGCAATGCCGAATACGATAAGCTCATTAAGGCTGCTTACAATGAGCCTGATGATCCAAAACGCTTTAAATTAATGCATGACGCTGAAAAAATTCTTATGGATGAATCACCGATTATGCCGCTGCATTTCTACACGGCTCCGTACCTCCAAAACGATAATGCCGTAGATATTGTAAGGCATCCTGTTGGCTACATCGATCTCAAATGGGCTTCATTAAAATAAACGATTCCCCGGGCGCTCACTCCAGCCGGAGTGGGGCCCTTTTTTCACCATGTGTAAAGGAAGATGATTAGGATGGAATCATTCATAAAACCCGCTGCCCTTAAACGGGGCGATACGGTTGGCGTCGTGGCACCGGCGGGCTGGCCGGATAGGGAAAAGGCAAGGAAAGCCGAGTCCTTTTTTACAGAGTTGGGGCTGCATGTACAATTTGGCCAATCGCTGGATAGAAAGCGCGGCTATCTTGCAGGTACGGATCAGGAAAGAGCAGATGAACTTCACAGGATGTTCGCTGATAAACACATCCGGGCCATTTTTTGCGCCTGCGGCGGTTATGGGACAGCTAGGGTAGCGGATCGGCTGAATTATGATTTAATAGCGGTCAACCCGAAAATTTTCTGGGGATACAGCGATATTACGTTTCTGCACACGGCGATTTATCAGAAAACAGGACTGGTCACGTTTCATGGGCCGATGCTTGCTTCTGATCTGGCGAACGATATTTCGGGCCCAACAAGAGATGGCTTTCGCCAGCTGTTTGAACCGCAAAAGCGCACGTACAGCGACCAAACAGGGCGGCCGTTCACCGTGCTGGTAGAAGGAGCGGTTTCCGGGATGCTGGTTGGTGGAAATCTCACGCTTATTGTAAGCACACTGGGGACCCCTTACGAAATTGATACCAAAGGCAAGCTTCTACTGATTGAAGACGTTGACGAAGAACCGTACCGGGTTGACCGAATGCTGAACCAGCTGCGGCTGGCGGGAAAACTACGCGATGCGGCCGGGATCATACTGGGCGATTTCTGCAACTGTGCCCCCTCCAGAAGAGGGGAATCGCTTACGCTTGAACAGGTATTTGCTGATCATATCGTGTCTGTAGGCAAGCCGACTGTAATGGGATTAAATATCGGGCACTGCTCCCCGCATTTTTCTGTCCCGCTTGGCGTACATGCCGCACTGGACACTGCCGCCAGAACGCTTGCGATGGATGCGGGTGTTGTGGACAAAAAACTTGCAACATAGCGCAGGAGGTTGAACATGAAAATCGCTGAAATTAAGGTCAGCCGCCAATCCATTCCGCTGAAAAAGCCGTTTAAAACGGCGCTCCGTACAGTTAACTTCGCCGATTCTGTAATCGTAAGCGTAACGTGTGAGAATGGGATGACAGGGTGGGGTGAAGCGCCTGCTACGGTCGTCATAACCGGGGACAGCCTGGACAGCATTGAAGCCGCTGTGCTCACGGTTATAAAGCCTCAGTTAATTGGACTCGATCTGCTCGCTTATGAACATGTCTTCCATGTACTGCACAGCTGCATGGTCGGCAACAGCAGCGCCAAAGCTGCAGTAGATATGGCACTTTACGACCTGATTGCACAAAACAGCGCTATGCCGCTATTCCGTTTTCTCGGCGGGTACAGAAACGAAATTGAGACGGATTATACCGTCAGTGTCAATGGCCCGCAGGAGATGGGAGAAGATGCGGAGGCGTACATCAAGCAGGGATTTACGACCCTGAAAATTAAAGTGGGTAAAGGGAGCGTTGAAGAGGACATTAAGCGGATAAAAGAAATACGCCGGCGCGTTGGCCCCGCGATAAAAATCAGATTGGACGCTAACCAGGGGTGGCTTCCGAAAGAGGCGATCCGCTCAATACGGAAGCTAGAAGATATGGGGCTTGATATTGAGCTTGTTGAGCAGCCTGTAAAAGCGCATGATTTAGAAGGGCTTAAAACGGTAACCGATGCAGTCGATACGCCGATTATGGCAGATGAAGGCATTTTTACGCCGGTGCAGGCTTTTGAGGTGCTGAAAAACCGGGCAGCCGACTTAATAAATATTAAGTTAATGAAGGCCGGCGGAATTTATAAAGCGCAAATTATTAATCATATGGCGGAAGAATGCGGGATAGAGTGTATGGTGGGCAGCATGATTGAATCGCGGCTGGGCATTTCAGCCGGTGTCCATTTTGCGGCCAGCAAAAAGAACATTACGCGGTATGACTTTGATGCGCCTCTCATGCTGCTGCACGATCCGCTTACCGGTGGGGTCGAATACAACGGCCGCATCATTCGCCTGCCTGAAACACCGGGCCTTGGCGTCCAGCGGGTAAGGGATGAGGTGAAAATATTCAATGAGCAGGCAAACTAACAGCTGCCGGGTGGCGGTGAATGTTGCCACGTTATGGACAGCGCCCGATTCGCCAGGTGGTCTGGATCAACAGGCCATACAGGCTCCAGCCAGAGTGAGGGAGTGGCTGGGTTCGCTTAACTATGAAGGCAGAATTGCGCTTTACGACCGGAATGCCGTGCAGACGCAGGCTCTATATGGTACGCAGGTAACGGTTTTGGAAGAAAGCGGGGAGTGGGTGAGAATTGCGGTACCTTGCCAGCCAACAGCGAAAGATGAGCGGGGGTATCCGGGATGGGTGCCCAGGGTCCAGCTTGTTTCAGAAGCGGAGTATGTAAAACTGGCCGAAGAAGTTGCGCCAAATAGAAAAGTTGTTCACTCGCTTCCGAAAGCCTGTGTTACGTCCCCCACGGCCTGGGTTTATGTGGATCCGAATACACCGCAACTTGAAGTGAGCTTTGTGACGGAATTCCCGTTGCTCGGGGAGACGGGTGAATGGCTGCACGTTCTTACACCTCATGGGGTAAGGCTTTTGCGGTCCGACGACGCCGTTGTACTTGCGGCAGACAGCAATTTGGGTTTCCCAGATGGGGAAGAAATTCTGGCCGCCGCTAAAAAGTTTCTGGATCTCCCGTATCTGTGGGGTGGAATGTCCGCGTTTGGCTACGACTGTTCAGGGTTTGCCTATTCGATGCACCGGGCTTTTGGCATTATCATTCCGCGGGATGCTTCCGAGCAGGCCATCCAAGGCAGGCTGGTAAACCAGGATCAATTGATGCCGGGAGACCTGTTGGTTTTTGCTTATCAAGAAGGCAAAGGCAGCGTGCACCATGTTGGTTTTTATGCCGGCGAAGGGCAGATGCTTCATTCACCGAAAACAGGAAAAAACATTGAATTGATCCCACTGGCGGGCACCATTTACGAGAGGGAGCTGTGTGCGGCGAGAAGATACTGGCAGTAGGACAGGAATATTGGTAAAATTATTATAATTCATATTTTATCAAACGTAAGGAGGATGTTTATGGCACAAGTTACATGGCAACTCGAAAATAATATTGGGATTATTACCATTGATTCGCCGCCGGTGAATGCGCTGAATCAGGAGGTGCTGGCCCAGCTTTCTGAAATTGTTGACGGCATTACGGACGATGTAAAAGCTGTCATCGTCACAGGAGCCGGTGAGAAGGCGTTTGTTGCCGGTGCTGATATTAAGGAATTCCCGCAGATGAAGCAGCAGGAAGGTGAAGCACTTTGCCACAACGGGCAGGCCATTTTCAATAAAATCGCGGCGCTTAAACAGCCTGTTATTGCCGCTGTTAACGGTTTTGCACTGGGTGGCGGGCTGGAGCTGGCGCTGGCCTGTGATTTCCGCGTGGCTTCCCCTAAGGCCAAACTGGGCCTGCCTGAGGTAAATCTCGGCGTTATTCCCGGTTATGGCGGCACGCAGCGGCTGGCACGCCTGATAGGCCCTGGCAAAGCGAAGCAGTTGATCTTCTCGGCCGAAATGGTAACAGCCGAAGAAGCCTACCGTATTGGGCTGGTGGAATCCATTACAGATGGCTCGGCGCTCGATGAAGCTAAGGCCTGGGCAGGTAAGATTATAAAACGTGGTCCACTTGCTGTGCAGGCTGCTAAACAGGCAGTGGATAAAGGCCTTGAGATGCACCTGGCTGACGGGCTGAAGCTAGAAGCCAAACTGTTTGGCGAGATATGCGGTACAGAGGATAAAAACGAAGGTGTGGCCGCTTTCTTTGAAAAAAGAGAACCGGTTTTCCGAAGCAAGTAAAAATCAAGCAGCATATAAAGGGAGAAGTGAGCGAATGGCGAAAAAGGTGGGGATTATCGGCTTTGGCACCATGGGTTTCGGTATTTCCCAGGCGGCACTTGAGGCGGGCCTGGAGGTTATTGCAGTAGAACAGCAGGAGCAGTTTTTTAACCGGGGCCTGTCAGAAATGCAGAAAAACTGGAACCGCTCCATTGAAAAGGGCCGCTTGACTGCTGAGAAAAAGCAGCAGATGGAGGGCGCATTAACCACGACAACCGATTGGAAAAGATTGGCGGACGTGGACGTGGTGATTGAAGCCGTCAGCGAAAATATGGATTTAAAGAAAGAAGTTTTTCGTAAGCTTGACGGAGTTGTGAGACCTGAAGTTGTTCTAGCCTCCAATACATCGGGCCTAAGCATCACGGAAATAGCCAGTGTAACGGCACGGCCGGAAAAAGTAATCGGGGTTCACTTTTTTAACCCAGTTCCTGTGATGAAGCTGGTGGAACTGATTCGCGGTGAAAAGACTGAAAATGCTACATACGAAACGGCAAGGCAACTGGTTGAAACGCTAGGCAAAGAATCCATTGATGTAACAGAAGCCCCGCTTTTTTCCGTTAACCGGATCCTTGTTCCGATGATCAATGAAGCGATTTTTGTCCTTGCTGAGGGTGTGGCCAGCGCTGAAGATATAGACAAAGGGATGAAACTGGGAGCGAACCATCCGATTGGGCCGCTGGCACTCGCCGACCTGATTGGGCTCGATACACTGCTGTATGTGCAGGATTCGCTTTTTGAAGAAACGCAGGATTCTAAATACCGGGCAGCGCCGCTGCTGCGCAAGCTTGTCCGGGCAGGCGATCTCGGCAGGAAAACGGGAAAAGGGTTTTATACGTATTCAAAATGAGCGCAGACCAAATAACCTATCTACTCATCCACGGGGCAGGAGGAACCAAAAGTAAATGGCGGGCGCTGGCCCCCCTTTTGGGTGATCGCGTAAAGGCAATAGACCTGCCGGGGCACGGCGCCAGTAACCTGCCAGTCATGTCTAGCATCGTGTCTTATGCCGAAGCGCTTGCAGAAGGGGTACAGGGTGACAAGGTCGTTATCATTGGCCATTCGATGGGTGGTTTGGTAGGAATAGAATTGGCCGCCCGTTGCCCGAATATCGAGGGGCTCGTGCTGGCAGCCAGCCATTATAAATTGCCGGTTCACCCGAAAATTCTGGAAGATCTCCAAAAAGGAACGTTTCCGGAATCCCTTTTCTATGCCTCTTACAGCAGGGAAGCCGATAAGGATTTACTCCAGCAAGAGAAACAGGAGATTGCCTGCAATCCAATACAAGCTGTACACAGTGATTTTGCGTGCTGCAGCACGTATGATGGAGAGAAAACGTTGGCGTCTATTTCCATGCCTATTCTAGCTCTGTACGGTGCAGAGGATCGGCTGCTCCCACGTGGTTCCGAAGAAGCCATACAACGGGTGAACAACGGTGTTAACCCTGCTTTCGTCGATCATGCAGGTCATTATGTTATGTTAGAGCGGCCGGAAGAAACGGCCAAGATTATTTTGGAGTTTGCCAAAACGTTATAGAAGAAGATAGGATAGAAAGCGGGGCTGCTGGCCCCGCTTTTTTCTGCTTTTCACAAATTTATGAAGGATTGTCGCAGATTGTCGTAGATTGTTTATCGACTTATGCATTATAATTTGATAGGGAGCCTATCTACTTGTTGTAAAGCAAGATGCATTTTAGGGAGTTGATTTCAATACATGTCTGAAATACAGCGAGAGGCGGGCATGCATGCTGGCCTTCCTCTTTTGCGGGCGCAGAAGAAGCCCAGAAGATTATGGAAAGTATTATTGGGTTCGATATGTTTAACTATATATTTTATCCTTTCAACTGCAGCTGCCGTTTTATACGGCCCTTTTGAGAATTTAAGAAGAACCGTCATCGGGGCTGTGCTCACCAGCCGGCATCCGCAGTATATTGAACCTTTCTACTCGGCCGCCACGTTAAAAAAATACCGGCCGATTTCGATTGATGCAATGAGCGTTGGTTCGATGCAGACGAATAACTATTCTCAGGTCCATGATAATGGCATAGAAGTCGTGCCGATTTCAACATCTAAATACTCCGGCAGCCTGCTTATTATTAATGACCCGAAGCGCGTGCATGTTGCTGTCACAAAATATTTAAATGATGTGGGGCAGACTGTGAGCGATATGGTGAAGCAGGAGGGGGCAGTTGCGGGCATTAACGCTGGCGGCTTCTATGATATCAAAGGACATGGAACCGGCGGAATGCCAACCGGCCCGACTTTTTCACGTGGAAAATATATCGGGGGAGCCACCGGTTCTGCCGATGCTCTTCCAATGATCGGTATTTCTAAGGAAGGCGCCCTCGTTGTTGGAAAGTATAAATTAGATGATTTAAAGACGCTTGGCATTTCGGATGCTGTTTCATTCGGCCCTCAGCTAGTAAAGGACGGGCAGCCATATTTAAAAGAAAGCGATGATTCATGGGGAATTGCACCGCGATCTGCCATTGGTCAGCGCCAGGACGGAGCCATCCTGCTTCTGGCACTGTCAGGACGGGGGCAGCAGGGCATTGGTGCAAGCCTGCTTGACTGTGAAGAAGTGATGCTGGAGAACGGCGCAATTATTGCCGGAAATCTCGATGGCGGGTACAGTACAGAGCTGTACTACAAAAATGACTTTCTTGTAGCTCCTTCAAATCCGCTTGGTGAACGGTATGTTGCAACGAGTTTCATTGTGGATGGAGTGAAGGGGCAGTGAGCCATAACCAAACGAAGCGCTTTGGAGCTAAGATATGGATCATTCTATTCATTGTTCTTTCTGTTATCCAATTCGGAACGCTATTCGGGGTTGACCGGTTTTTAAAACCTCCATCGCTTCAAGCGGTTGCGAAGAAAACGCCGCAACCTCTAGATGTCCCCGCACAGAAAGATGCCATGGCACCTCCGTTTAACGCGGTTAAATCGGCATTAACGGATGACAAGAGGTACGTTGCTTACACAACGAGTGATGATCGTTTGTTTATTGAAAACAAACAGCAGGGCATCTCTTTTAACCAGATCGTGGGGAAGGTTGCCTATATGCAGTGGCTTGGGCGTTCCAACACGCTGTTATACTTTGTGCAGGACAGTTCACTTAAAGGCTATTTACTGCAGCCGGGTGGAAAAGATCCTGTTGAAGTATATGAATGGCTTGGGACAAAGCGGGAGGTAAAAAATATATACTTCTCACCTTATCTGGAGTTTTTCTATATCGAAATGAGACATGATCAGACAAGTGAAGTATATAAATATAAAGCAAGCGGGGGCATTACAAAATTGCCGCTCGGTTATATCGATATTGATCATATTGAGTATGATCCAAAGGCGGATGTACTATTTATTAGTACAGTTAGCGGAGAAACATTCAAATACAGGAATGACAAACTCTATCAGGCTGATGGCACAAGAGTCTATCGATAGTAGGATGATATATGGAAAAAGCCGGCGCTTCTGCACCGGCTTTTTTTACGACAGCTGTTTCAAATTATTCTACCAGCCATATTCTTCTTTAGCTGGATTTCGTCCAGGGTCTTTAGAAATATAAATAACGCCTCTCTCCGAACCATATATCCACTCAGTCGCAATTTCCACTTCCTTTACTGGTATGCGAAGAAAATATGGCTCTTCGAGATAGCCAAAGGATTCTCCATACGTATCCAGCAGAATTTTGCCGCTCTGCATCATATAAACCGTAGTCGTAACACCTGTTGCTGGGATCATGTTTATACCCCCTTGACTATCAAAAATAATAGAGAAACCCAGTAAAGTTATTAGAATATTTTATAAGCAAGTATAGCATAAAAATGGGCATGCGTGTGTTAAATAAATCCATAGTTTGATAACCGGAACAAAATTAAGCCCAATGATACATAGACTTGCGCTCTATATATCCTTGATCCGCTTGCTAGTATAATAGAGGAAACATATACCTAATAGAGCAGGGGGATTATCAATGGGAGCGGGTAGCCAGAATACGTTAAACAGCACAACAGCGCGGGAGGATGATTTACTCGTATACCGGAGAATTCGCGAATATCTTGCCGAATATCCCCGTGCAAACGCAATGCAGATCGCCAATGCGACAGGTGTATCAATCAGCAAAATCACACGGTATGTGAGAGAAGGCGGATTGGTATTACGATAAATACAAGAAGATCAATGTCATTCTAAACCGATCTCGTCAGGTCGGTTTTTTTGATGCCCTGTTTATTTTACACAGTATAAATAAGTAGTTCAAACGTCTTCATATTCATGGTAATATGGCAATAAAAGACCGTTGGTTTTAAGGGGAGGAAGAGACATAGATGCGCCATACTTCAATCGAGAGCGTTGAGTCCGGGCAGGTGCTTGGAAAAAGCATTTACACAAGTGATGGACGGACGCTGCTGCATGCTAATGTGCTGTTAACACCTATGATGATTACCCAGCTGCGCCGAATTGGCGTCACGATGCTCTACATAAAAGACAAGCATTTTGCAGATGTGCATATTGAGGATATGGTATCGGAGAAAACCAGAAGGGAAACGCTTTCTCAGGTTTCTGAATCCATGCAATGTGTGCAGGATGGGAAGAATATCGACATGAAAAATGTAACCAAGACGGTAACAAACATGGTCGACGAAATCGTGGGAAATAAAAACATTCTTCTCCAGCTGGATGATGTGCGCACAAAAGACAACCACCTGTTTATTCATTCGTTAAACGTCTGCATGACGTCAACTATTATAGGCATCAATCTGGGATATAACGCGGATAAGCTGCGGGATCTGGCGCTTGGGGCCCTCTTCCATGATATAGGAAAAGTTGTCAAAGAAAATGATCCGATACGGCGAAATACAGATAAAAAAGACCAGGAACACCACGCGTGGGTAGGGTTTAATGTTCTTCGAAAAAAACATGAATTGAACCTTGCGTCCGCACATGTTTCACTTCAGCACCACGAACATGTAGATGGAACCGGTTTGCCGCGCGGCTTAAAAAACGATGAAATACACGAATATGCTAAAATTGTAGCAGTCGCAAATTATTACGATAACTTAATTTCGGAATTCAGCAGCGAGCCTACTTACATGCCTTACCAGGCCAGTGAATTTATTATGGGATTAGCAGGCCGCCATTTTGACCACACGATCACGGTTAATTTTTTACGATCGATTGCTCTGTATCCGACAGGAACCTCTGTAAAATTAAATACTGGCGAAATAGGCGTAATAGTTGGCCAGCATAAAGGATTGCCATCCCGGCCAATTGTTCGTGTCATCAGGAAAAAAAACGGGGATTCGTTTAATTTTGAAGAACCTGAGGTTAAAGAAATTGATCTGGCAACAGCAACTACTATATTTATAGAAGAAGTACTGAACTAAGAAAAGGGCCTCCTGCCGGGGGCCCTTTTCGTATCCAAATAGTACAGATAAGGTTACTGCTGGCACTGCAATCAGGCGCACAACCAAATTTTCTATGACCTTACTTAAGAGTTATTCGATAAACTCTGCCGGATTCAGATAGAGTTCCCGGCATATCTCGCTTACAATTTGTTTTTCCTGTGGGTCAAAGCTGCCATCAGCCATGCCAATCGCACAGCATAGCCGGACAACCAGCCGGGCAGCGTCCGGTTTACCTTTTATTTTACCCACGGCACGCATAGCCTCTGCTTTGGCCAGCATTGGATCAGATTGAAAATTGCCGGTAAAGTGATTGAACCTGTCAATCACTTTAGCCATATCAAAGGCCCGCAGTTCTTCAACCTGCTGGATAACTTCGACCATTTTTTGCTTTTCCACCTGGCTGATGACGCCATCAGCAGACGCCACGAGTGCACAGCCTGCAACCACGGCATCAAGCATATCTTGCCCTTTGTAGCGGTTTATCAATTCACGAGCCCGCTCCTTCTGGGTGTTCATCCATTTCATGTAATCAGCTGCTTCAGTCGACCATTTATTGCCACATCTTGCACAGGTGAATTCTAATTTCTTGCTTCCAAGAAATCCGCCCAACAGACCAATAGGTCCGAAGATTAGCCCGCCAATAGCCGCCTTTCCGAAGCCAAAGCCTTTTTTGCCGCTGATAATTTGGGTGGAGCCGCAACGCGGGCAGCGGGCCATATCGCCACTATACATGTTCCCGTTAGGCGTTGAAGGAGACGATGAACCGCCATATGGCGTATTGTAAGCCTGCGGGGGTTGCGAACTTGTCCAGTCATGAACCCCCGGCGATTGCCAGCCGCTTGTGAACGGCTGATTAGGATGGCCTGCCTGATTAGGCTGATACCCTTCCTGGAACGGCTGCTGCCAGGAAGTCGAGGCCGTTGCCGGGAACTCGTCCACTTCCAGGCCATAGTTGCGGCACAGCGCACCAAGCCCGCCCTGAAAACCGCTGCCCACAGCATTAAACTTCCACTCACCCTGGTAGCGGTAGAGTTCAGCTGTCACGATTGCTGTCTCGATCGAAAAATCTTTTCCCAGATCATAGCGAAGGAGTTCCTCGCCGTTCTCCTCGTTAACAATGCGCACATAGGCCTGCGCAACCTGTCCGAAACTCTGCCGGCGCTGTTCGGCTTCATGAATGGTGATGGTGAAGGCAATTTTATCAATGTGCTGCGGTATGGCATGCAGGTCAATAAAAACCTGTTCATCATCGCCTGAGCCAATGCCCTGTCTTTTATCGCCACTGTGGCGCACTGCGCCATTCGCGCCAAGAGGATTGTTATAGTAAATAAAATCATGATCACTTTGTACTTTACCGGAAGGTCCAAGCAAAAAAGCAGACGCATCAAGATCAATGGATTGCCCCCCGGCATTCCATCCTAGCCCTACTACAATTTTCCTCAATACGGGATGTGTTTTGGTTAGATCGACTTTTTGCCCTTTGCTTAATCGAACGGCCACGCTGCATCAACCTTTCTATGTAAGAGTTGCCTTCACTGATTCTTCAATATTCATACGTAAAAAGCGGGAATTGGTTGCAGGGGGGTTTCAAAAGTTTACAAACTGGTATACAATACCATTTTAACAGAGAGTGCACTAAAGCAAAAGGAGGTTCTGCAGTGCGATACTTTGGCTATTTGCCACCACGTGTATTAGAAGACGTGTTTTACATTCCTCCTTTACCTTATACCCGCGACATGGATAAAGAAACGCTTGCCTACGCAGTCGGAGCTCTGCTCTATATGCCGGCTAACCGGGCAAGAATTGCCAGCGACATTATAACCCGAAGACACGAAGGTTTCCAATCAGCTGTTCTCTGCCTGGAAGACGCTGTAGGGGACTTGGAGGTTGACGGGGCAGAGGGGACGCTTCTCAGGCATATAAAAGAAATTGGCATAGCGTTTGAAAAGGGACGATTAACTGAGCTGGAACTCCCCCTTTTGTTTGTCCGGGTGCGATGCGTGGAGCAAATGCAGCGCCTTGCAAACCAATTGGGCAAGGAGCAGCTTGAACTGCTTACAGGCTTTGTTTTCCCAAAATTCTCGTCTGGTAACGGTGCAGCCTATTTTGAGACGCTTGAAAATGTGAACAGGCAAATTTCCCGCAGGTTATATGCCATGCCAATTTTGGAATCACCTGCCATTATTTATAAAGAATCACGAATAGACGAACTGCTGGCGATAAAAAATTTGTTGGATATTTACCGGGACAGGGTGTTGAATGTCAGAATAGGCGCTACTGATTTATCAGGAATCTTCGGCTTGCGCCGCGGTAACAGTATAACCATTTATGATGTGGCGGTTATACGCGACTGCATCGGTGATATTGTCAATGTATTTGGCCGCGGTCCCGATCCATATGTGATCGCAGGCCCTGTTTGGGAGTATTTTGGTGAGGACGTGTCAGGTCTTTTACAAGAAGTTAAAATGGACAGAGCCAATGGGCTGGTAGGAAAAACAGTGATCCATCCTGACCAGCTGCAAGTTGTTCAGTCTTGCTATATAATCGGCCGCGAGGAGTACGCCGATGCATGCAGTATTATGGAGGCGTACAGCAGTTCAGGAGCGAGTAAAAGTCCTTACCATAATAAGATGAACGAAAGTAAACCGCATATGGCGTGGGCAAAAAAGGTGCTGCGGCAGGCACAAATATACGGGGTGTTTCATGAGGGAGAAAATGAACGCAGTCTGCTTACCAGAAAGCTATACGTATAATATTCTTCCGGGTCTTGGCGTGGAGGTTGAGGTGGAGCACAATCCATACACAATTCCGCTGGATGTGATGTTTTCCATGGCAGCACGGAAAAATAAAAAGCGCAGGTTTTTATTTGTCAGCCAAATACTGGGCAAACATATTCCGGTTGATCCGATGATTCCCATTACTGGAGGTCGGCTTCTTGCGGCCAGATTTATGCAGGAAATATGCGGGAAAGACGATATTGAGACGGACGCTCTTGTGCAAAAACTGCTTCATCCCAAAACGCGCAACACGGACGCTGATTTTATCGATCCGCCTGCTTTTGAGCTTGCGCAACAAATGCTTGTCATCGGGTTTGCCGAGACGGCCACAGCGCTGGGGGCTGCATTTTTTGATTCATTTGCTGGACAAGCCCGGTACATACATACTACACGTGAGCGGATAAAAGATTTTCAGCCGCAGATTTCTTTTGAAGAAGAACATTCACATGCAACATCCCACCGCTGTTACCCAATTGATCCAAAATTTTTAGCAGGGAGCGACCCGGTTGTGCTGGTGGATGATGAAATCACGACAGGCAAAACCGCGTTGAACATCATTGAGGAGCTTCATGCACACTACCCGCGCAGCGAGTACATGGTTGTGTCGCTTTTGGACTGGCGTTCCGAGGCGGATAGGGCGCGATTCTCTGCAATGGAGAGGCGGCTGGGCGTGCGGATCCGTTGCATCTCACTCATCTCCGGGAAAATAGAGGTGCAGGAAAATACAACAGAAGACGTTTCAGATTCTCTTATTTTGGATGGCCCTATACCGTATTCCTGTCTTTCTTCCGGGATTAAAGAAAACTCAACCCTAGATGCGTACAACCTCTCATTTTCTAATAGGTTGTCCCTTGTCTCAACCAATGCGGCAGGTACGGAAAAAAGCGTTCCCTATGTACAGGCAACCGGCCGCTTTGGCCTAACGTCGCAGCTATCCAAAACCACAGCCAGGGAGATCGCGCATGCGGCAGCTTTCTTAAAGAAAACTCGCAGCGGTGGCAGAACGCTATGCATGGGCACAGGCGAATTTATGTACCTTCCGATGCAGATTGCGGCCCAAATGGGCGAAGATGTTTTCTACCAGTCCACCACACGAAGCCCGATATATCCAGCTTACAGGCAAGATTATGCGGTCCGTACTGCTTATTGCTACCCCAATCCGGAAGACCCCGCGGTGCTTCATTATTTCTACAACGTTGAGCCCGGGATGTACAGCGAGGTCTATTTTTTTATGGAACGAAAGGTGGACCAGCAGAGGATGGAGGCCTTGTACCAGGTGTTTCGTTCTCTGCGTATTCCACGTCTTTCTATTGTTACCTTAAGCCACAGCGGAAGGGATGAAGACGGTGACCTTTACCCGAATGACTAATCACCCTGTTTTGCCTCATCCACAGCCAATCGGAAGCTATGCGCCGGATGATGCCATTTTCGTTCTTAAAAATATCGGCGAATCCCTTAACGAGAGCAGCACAGAAGAGAGGGAAAGGGCGGTACAATCGGGTGCCCATTACTCGGAAATGCTGCCTCAGGAATATAAGCCTACTGATGAATACATGAAGATTTTCTACACATCGCTTGCACAGACTGCGCACAAGCTCGCTGAGACGGCAGCTGTAGCGGCCGAACGAATCATTCAGCAGCGCGGTACTAATCTGGTGCTCGTATCGCTGGCGCGTGCTGGCACACCCATAGGCATTCTGTTTAAACGCTACATTCACCTGCGGTTTGGCATTTCCCTCCCCCATTATAGTGTTTCCATTATTCGGGGAAAGGGTATCGATGAAAATGCTATTTTGTATATTCTTCAGCAGCACCCTGATCGACAGATTCAGTTTGTCGACGGCTGGACAGGCAAGGGTGCGATTACAAAAGAACTTAGAGAAGCGTGCTCGTTGTTTCAAACAAACCACGGCATAAATCTATCAGCGCAGCTTGCTGTTGCCGCTGATCCCGGCCACTGTACGGAGTTGTACGGGACTCGCGAGGATTTTTTAATTCCCAGCGCGTGCTTAAACGCTACCGTGTCCGGGCTTATCAGCAGAACTGTACACCGCAGTGATATTATTGGGCATAATGATTACCATGGCGCTAAGTTTTATACGGAATTGCAAAAAGAAGATGTTTCTGGCTTTTTTGTTGAAACCATTGCCCGGTTATTTCCGTATACGATAGAGAAGGCCATAATACAGGCGAATAATTATCCGCTTGATCTGGCAAGCTGGAAAGGTATGGATGATGTTGCCAGAATCGGGCGGCAGTTCGCCATCCCGGATGTTAACCTCATAAAGCCGGGTGTTGGAGAAACGACGAGGGTGCTGCTGCGGCGTATCCCGTGGAAAATACTTATCCATCCTGAAAGGGTTCATAACCTTACCCATGTGCTGCAGCTTGCTCATGAACGCCAGGTGCCGCTTGAAACGTACCCGGATATGTCCTTTTCATGCTGCGGGTTGATCAAGTGTATCGGGGGAGGAGAAACATGATTTTTGCCAGCGATCTCGACAGGACACTGATATATTCACGACAAGCCTTTGGTCCAGGCGAGACGGACAGCCTGCGCCCGGTTCGCTTGATAGAAAGCAAGCAGGAACAGGAAATTTCCTTTATGACAGAGAAGGCGGTAACTGAGCTTAAAGAATTGGCAGACCGCATCCAATTTGTTCCGGTAACCACACGCACCCTGGAACAGTACCAGCGCATTAGCCTATTTAGGGAAGAAATTAAACCTTTGTATGCGATCACGAGCAATGGGGGACATGTGCTGGTAGATGGCAGGATCGATGAAGAGTGGCAGTGGATAATGAAGCAGCGGCTGGAAGACAGTTGCATGTGTATGGAAGAGATTGTGGGCCGCTTCGAAAAAGATCTCATGCATCCGAATTGGGTGTTTTCTTCCCGGTCCGCTGACGGATTATTCTATTACTGTATCATTGAACGCGAGCTTGCTCCTCTGTTTGAATTGCAGCAATTTCAACAATGGCTGGGCACATGCGGCTGGCTGCTGTACAGTCACGGCCGAAAGCTGTATGTAATCCCTGAAGCGGTCAATAAAAGAGATGCCGTTGATTTTGTAAAGATGCGGTCGGGGGCCATGCGAGTGGCTGCCGCCGGTGATTCTGTATTGGATCTGGACATGCTGCATCAGGCGGATGTGGGAATCAGCCCGCTTCATGGGGAAATCTACCAACTGGGGTTAGGCGTGAGGGGAAGCTCGTCGATCATTTTTACCGAGCAGCAAGGAATTCGGGCAGCCGAAGACATATTGCGATCGGTCAACGCGTTCACAGGTCACGGAACAACACAAGCTGGCTTTTAACAGGCTTGCAGGATTTTGGCGCTCCAAAAAGAACTGGTTTGTAATACGTACATATAGAGGAGGAAGATTTTCTTGACTATTTCTCTGCAAAAAGGGCAAAAAATTGATTTAACAAAAGGGAATGCGGGCCTATCCAAAATTTTGGTCGGATTGGGATGGGACCCGGTTAAACGCGGTGGTAGCGGATTATTGGGCGGCCTATTTGGCGGTGGCGGCCAAAATATTGACTGTGATGCATCAGTTATCATGCTCAATGAGCAAAATAAGATAACTGCGAAGGAAAATATTATCTATTTTGGTAATCTCCAGAGCAAAGATGGAAGCATTCGTCATACCGGAGATAATCTGACAGGTGACGGCGAGGGAGATGATGAACAGATAATTATCGAGCTCTCCCGCATCCCGGCTCAGATTCACAAGCTGGTTTTTGTTGTAAATATATATGATTGCCGGAATCGCAAACAGGATTTTGGCATGATCCAGAATGCGTTTATCCGCGTGGCTGACATGGCCAATAGCAAGGAATTGCTGCGCTTTAACTTAACGGATAATTATGCAGGCCGGACGACGCTTATTGTTGGCGAGGTATACCGCCATAACGGCGAATGGAAGTTTGGCGCTGTTGGCGAAGGCACCAATGATGGATCATTGGGTGAAGTTGTCCAGCGATATCAATAATAACCATACATAACACACAATTAAAGGAGGCCTTTTATCATGGCAATTAGTTTATCAAAAGGACAAAAAGTAGATTTAACAAAGACCAATCCGGGTTTAACAAAAGTAGTGGTGGGTCTTGGCTGGGATGTAAACAAATACGATGGCGGAAATGATTTTGACCTGGACGCTTCCGTGTTTCTTTTAGATGCCAACGGCAAGGTTTCGAACGAGAAAGACTTTGTTTTCTATAACAATCCTCAGGGCGGTGGCGGATCAGTCACCCATACAGGAGATAACCGGACTGGCCAGGGCGATGGCGACGACGAACAGGTTAGTGTAGACCTGAAGTCTGTACCTGCTTCAATCGAGAAAGTTGCCTTTGCGATTACGATTCATGATGCGGATGCACGCAAGCAGAACTTCGGACAGGTTTCCAACGCCTATGTGCGTATTCTGAATGATGAAAATGGACAGGAATTAATCCGCTATGACCTTGGTGAAGATTTCTCAGTGGAGACGGCTGTCGTTGTCGGAGAACTCTACCGCCACGCCGGCGAGTGGAAATTCAGCGCCATCGGAAGCGGCTATCAGGGCGGGCTTGCCGCCTTATGCCGCGATTATGGCCTGCAGGTTGGCTAATCGTTTTTTAATCATGGAACGCTACAGGAGGGATAGCTGTGTCGATTAGTTTAAGTAAAGGGCAGCGCATTGACCTTACAAAAACCAATCCGGGATTGAAAAAAGTCATCATCGGTCTTGGATGGGATATTAAGCACTACGATGGAGGTTTTGATTTTGATCTGGATGCTTCCGCTTTTCTCCTGGGGGCAGACGGCAAGGCAAAGAGCGAACAGGATTTTATCTTCTATAATAACCTGCAGGGCGGAAATGGATCGGTTGTTCACACCGGGGATAACCGGACAGGTGAAGGAGATGGGGACGATGAGCAGATCAAGATTGACTTCTCAAAGGTTCCTGCCCACGTGGACAAGGTGGCCATTACCGTTACGATTCACGACGCACAAGCGCGCGGCCAGAATTTTGGGCAGGTTGTGAACTCATTTGTCCGTGTCGTTAACGAGGAAACTAACCAGGAGATTATGCGGTATGACCTGGGTGAGGATTTCTCGATTGAGACAGCGGTTGTAGTCTGTGAGCTGTATCGCCATAATGGAGACTGGAAATTTAACGCAATCGGCAGCGGGTTCCAGGGCGGCCTTGCAGCTCTATGCGCCAATTATGGTCTGCAGGCAGGCTGATTGAAACCCTTAGAAAGGATGCCGGTAGTGTAACTCTTTCCGGCATCCTTTTTCACGAGTAACATCGTATTACAATAAATAGCAAATATTAGTTGGAGGTCATTTTACTAAATGGATGGATTCTTAGCCGGGTTGATACACACGTACAGCCAGTTTTTTTCACTTCACGAGCTTGTAGCAGAGCTGGCCAACCCTGTAAGCTGGGGCTATATTGGCTCCTTAATTATTCTGGAAGGTCTGCTTTCAGCAGACAATGCACTCGTACTGGCCGTTATGGTAAGGCATTTGCCTAAGAACCAACAGAAGAGGGCTCTCTTCTACGGGATTTTAGGCGCCTATATTTTCCGTTTTATCGCCATTGGAATTGGGGTTTACTTGACGCAGATTTGGTGGATTAAAATTGTCGGCGGCGCTTATCTGCTCTGGCTTTCGCTCAAGCATTTTCTTGGCAAAGACGGCGGGGATGATGATGTTCAGGAGACGAAAAAGTCGTTCTGGGGAACTGTGCTTGCTGTTGAATTGATGGATATCGCCTTTAGTATTGACAGCGTGCTTGCCGCGTTTGGCGTAAGCAACAAAGTCTGGATCTTATTTATGGGCGGAATTCTCGGGATCCTGATGATGCGCGGCGTTGCTCAAATCTTTCTTAGGCTCATTGAAGCCGTGCCGGAGCTTGAGACAACCGCTTTTGTATTGATTGCGATCATTGGGGTCAAAATGATTGCCGGAGCATTTGGCTTCGAGCTGCATGACCTGTTGTTCTTCGGTATCCTGATCGCTGTATTCCTGGGTACTTTTATTGTTCACGCTGTTCGAAAAAGATCTGCTGAAAGCAAACAAAGTTAAGTTAAGAAAGCTGCCGGGATTTTTGTCCCGGCAGCTTTTTTGCTTGTTTACAATGAAATAGCAGGTGGTTCCTGCTTTTTTTTCTGGCTTCGTTTCATCTTGCGCTGTGCGAGTACGGTATATAGAGAAGGAACGACTACGAGCGTAAGCACCGTAGAGAAAATAAGCCCAAAAATAATGGTCATTGCCAGCGGCCGAAACAAGACGTCATTGGACACGGCAAGCGGGGTCAAGCCGGCGACAGCCGTCATGGTGGTTAGCAGGATAGGGCGCAACCTTGCTTCCCCGGCTCTGATGACCGCCTGTTTAAGTTCCACTCCATCACGGCGGGCTTCCTCAATGAACTCAATTAACACGATGCCGTTTCGGACAACGATACCGGATAATGATATCGCACCCATCATTGTCATGAATCCGAGTGGTGTCTGCGTAATAAACAAACCGATAAGACTCCCGGCAAATGCCAAATAAACGGTGCTCATGACAAGAATAGGCAGGGAAAGCGAGTAAAACTGCATGGCAATTAAAATGACAATGAGAAAGACAACGATAATAGAGAGTTTACCCAGGCTGATAAAAATATCCGTCTGTTCCGAGGTCTCCCCGCCGATTTCCCAGCGGTAGCCTTCAGGCATTTTTAGAGCAGAGAGCTTTGGTTTTAATTCACTAATAACATCTGTCGCCGTGCGCCCGCTTACGTCACTGGAAATCTCCACATCCCGTGATAGGCTTCGATGCGGAATATTCTGTATGGTAAATGAAGGGATGGTACTGACCAGTTCCGACAGCGGGATTTGCTGGCCGCGGGAATTTGGAACAGTCAACTGTTGTATGGCACCGAGGGCATTGCCGTCATTCTTGCTGGCATACAGCTTAATGTCGATTAAATCGCTGCTGTCATCGAACTGGTCTACGGTAAGTCCCTCGCCGGCAAGTCGAAGCGTTCGGGATAAATCAGAATAGCTGACCATCTTCTGATCCATTATATCTTTCTTCACATGAAACTCCAGCGCATATCGCTCGATGCCGAAATCGTCATTGATATTCCGAGTGCCAGGCAGCGAAGCAATCGTTTCCTTTATCTGGTTGGAAAGTTTGCGAAGTGTTGGAATATCTCCCCCATATACGCGCACAACCACCGGATCCCCCACGGGTGGGCCGGCGCTTAATTCCTTAGGCGTAATTCGGACTCCAGGGAACATCGGCTCCAACGCAGCTGTCCAGGGCGAAACCACGTCCGATGTTTGGACCACCTTCCTGTCTACTGTAACAACGAGCTGTGCAACCTCTATTCCGTCTCCAGCTCCCGTATCGCCGCTGAACATCTTAGGAGCGCTTCCGCCTGTATAAGAGGCAACGGATAGCACCCCTTTCTGTTTTAACAGCCATTGGCTGGTCTCTAATGCCACCCGGTTGGTAGCTTGAAGGTTGCTGCCAGTCGGCGTACGAAGATTAACGAGCAGCTCAGCCCGGTCGGCTTTCGGGAATAGCTCAATAGGCAGCAGGGGGATTAAGCCGTAAGCTGCTGTCCCGAGTAAAATACCGGCTAGCCCTACGTTTAAGGGCTTATTAAGCATGCGGGGCATCAATCGCCCGGAATACCACCCTGTAAGCGAGGCTAGTTGCTTCCCGAGAAGCCCGGCCGGTTTTCTTGGGATGGTTGCGGCCGCAGTCCTTGCCCTGGATTCCCGCCATCTTCGGAAAATTGGAATGATCGTAAGTGACATCAGCATAGATGCTAGCATGGTAAGCGAAATGATAACCGGAATCGGCCGGATAAACTGGCCGGCATTCCCCTGAAGAAACAGCAGGGGGCCAAAGGCTGCGATGGTGGCCAGTGTTGCGGTAAGGATTGAAATGGACACTTCTTTCGCTCCGTGTGTAGCCGCCGTTTCAGGATCTTCACCAAGTACTTGCAATCTGCGTTCAATGTTGTCGTTTACGACGACTGCATCATCCACGAGGATCCCTAGTACAATGATCAACCCAACGATGGACATCTGGTTGAGTGTAATGCCAAGTGAGGGCAGAAACATCAGCCCAAGTGCTAGGGAAATCGGTATGGCAAGCGCCACCACAAGCGAAGTCGTGAGGTTGAGGCCAAGTGTACAGACAAGCAGCACCGCCCCTACCGCGATTAGCATTTCGCGGGTTAAATCTGAGAAAAGCTCATGCACGCGCTCATTTTGTGAATAAATCGAGTCTACTTTTGCCCAGGTGGGTAGCGATTTTTTTAACCCGGTCATAGCATTATCCACTTTGCTTTGAATCGTTGGCACATCGCTGCCAACCTCTGCATTTATGCTAAGCGTTATCGCCGGGCGTCCATTCTGGTAGGCATAGTAGTCAACTTTTTTGGTTGTCTCTTTGACTGTGCCGATATCCTGCAGGTATATCGGGTAACTTTCCGGTGTGCGGGAGACAATGACGCGATTCAATTCATCTGCATGATAGTTATCCGGAAGGTACAGTTGATACGTTCTGGATCCCACGTCAAAGTTGCCCAGCCCAACTTTATCATTTTCGGCCTTAATGGCGTTTAATACCTGGCCCCATGAAAGTCCATAGCGGGCCAGCTTTTGGGTATCAATTTCTGCCCGAACCTCTTTGTCCGGGAGTCCATCCAGCTTCACATCTGATACGCCAGGAATGGTGCGAAGCTGGTCCTTCCACGTTTTTAAAGTATTACGCAAGCTGTACAGCTGGTCAATGCTGGCCGCAGAAATGTTAAAAGTTTGGATAAAAGTGCGGTTTAAATCATCGTTTATAACCGGCTGTTTCGCATCCGGCGGGAGATCTTTTTCTGCATCCTTGACCTTTTTGCGCAGTTCATCGAACTTCGTCTTCGGATCAATTCCATCCTTTACTTCGACGACAATCGTGGAAGCCCCTAATGTGGATTCTGACCGGATGTTCTTCAGGCCTTGAATTTCATTCACTTTCTCTTCGATCTTCTTCGTAACATTCTGCTCCACTTTTTCAGGGGATGCTCCTGGGTAAACGGTAACGACGGTAGCAACATTGACGATGATATCCGGCGTTTCCTGGCGGGGCAACTGAAAAAAGGTTAAAAAGCCCAACAGTACAATCATGGTAAAAAAGAGAAGCGTTATTTTCTGTTTTCGGATCACATAAGAAATCACGGCTTTTGGGTACCTCCACTTGAACGGGCGTCAATTGCATCGCCGTTAAAGAGGCGATCCGCTCCTTTCGTTACAACAGATGCTCCGTCGTACAGGCCGGATGTAATTTCAAGCTTGTTGTTTACCAGCGTGCCAATTGTTACAGGTGTCTGAACCGCTTTTCCTTTGTTATTGATAAAAACATAGGGATGGCTCCCTGTGCTAATAACCGCTTCAACCGGTAGGAAAATACCTTTTGTTTCCTTAAGTTTTCGCTCTGCGAAAACAACCTGACCGGCATACCAATCTCCAGCCGGGTTTGGAATATGTACTTCGACGTTAATCGTTCCTGTGCTGGAATTCGTTGAAGGATAGATTTTGCTTACCTTTGCCGATCTGGATTTGCCATAAAGCGTGAGCGTAACGGCATCACCAATGTGCCAGTTGTCAATTTCGCTGTCAGGAACCGGCAGAAGCACCTTCAGTGGATCGATACTTGCAATCCGGTATACAGGCGTGCCGGGTGTGATGAGCTGGCCAACGGATGCCTGTTTGTCCACAATTACGCCTGCGATCTTTGAAGTCAGGGTTGTTTTCGCGAGGGTAAGCTGCGCCTGCTCGGATGATAAAACCGCCTGGTCTCGCCCGGTTTGTGCCTGTTGCTGGGCGGCTTGTGCTTGTACTAAGGCAGCCTGGATCGCTCTGCGCTTTTCCGGGCGGGTGCCTTCCATTACCAGAGAATAGGCCGCGCGTGCATTCTCTAAATCTTTCTGCGCATTGGAAGTCTTGTATACCGCATCATCATAATCCTTCTGTGAAAGAGCGCCCTGCCGGTACAGGGCTTCAGCACGCTTACGGTCACTATCCGCTTTCAGGTAAGCATCATTGGCTCTGTCTAGAGCCAGTTTAGCCTGGGCGCGCTCCTGCTCTCGTGCTCCATTAGCCGTCTCATCGATGGTTGCCTGGGCCGATTGAATACTGGCACCGGCAGATTGCAGGGCCGCATTCGCGGTGTCTATAGCGGAATTTGCTTTCTGCGATTGCAGTTCGTAATCAGAACTGTCCAGTCTGGCAAGAACCGTTCCCTGGCTGACCCTATCCCCGATTGCCGCTTCGGTGCTCACAATACGGCCGCCAACCTCAAAGGAAGCGAGGGTTTCTTCAGACGATTGAAGGATGCCGGATAAGCGGGTGTACTGCGCTCCTGCTTCCGAATGAACAGTGGACACCTCTACAATTTTTTTCTCCTTTCCTGCTGCCGCAGCCGCTCGCTCGACCGCTGTACTTGAGCCACATCCTGTTATGCCCGCTAACGCCGCTGTCATGACAATCGCCATCCGCTTGTGCTTCACAAAACCACCTCACATGAATTTAGTCTTACAAAAATAAATAGTTACAAAATCCTAAACTTTTATCAGAAAACGTTGAATCTTAAGGTATATGTTACTATAATTAAATCAACAAGAATAGGTAAAATTTTCCCGAATTAGGGGTGAACACTCTATTAATTATGTAAAACTTTTGTGAAGTAGAATGGGGGAATTTCATGAAAACGCTGCGCTCTAAACTTTTATTTTTGATGATTCCTATTTTTGTCATTTCCCTCACGATGATTGCCTACATCAATCATAATAAGGCCAAAGACTTTTTAAAACAGAATTTTCAACAGGATGCACAAGGAAAACTGGATTTTATTCAGAAGAGTGTAGATGAGTGGATCCAGTCTAAACAGGATGTCATACACACGATGGCCCTATCTGAGGAGGCAGCCAATCCTAATCTTCAAATCGAGCACAGTTATCTTCTCAAGCAGCTTGGCGCTCACAGCGAGTTCGAAATGCTTTTTGTATCTAGTGATACGATTGGAAACAGGACACTAACCTCTACGGGGCAATCAATGGATATTTCCAGCCGTCCCTATTTTAAAGAAAGCCTGAATGGAAAAACAGTCATTACGGATCCTCTTATCTCGAAGGTATCCGGCAAGTTGGCCGTTGTCGTTTCAGCTCCTCTGTATAAAGAGAAAAAAGTTGCCGGAGTTATTGGTGGAACGATTCTCGTCGATAAGCTGGTGCAGGTCGTTAATTCACAAAAGCTCGGGCAATCCGGTTACGCCTACATGTTCAACAGCCAGGGGATTGTCATTGCTCATCCGAAGCATGACTATATCTTAAAATTAAACTTACATACACTGGGCAGCAAAGAACTATCAGATGCCATTAATCGGACGATACATGGGGAAACAGGGTTAATCGAGTACACTTTTGAAGGTGTCGACAAATATGCATTCTACAAAAAAAGTGCAAAGACGGACTGGGGCATCATCATCACGTCCCCGGTTAACGAAGCCACCTCACAAATGTCATACCTTGCCAAGCTATCGTTTGTAACCGCGCTTATTGTTCTTATTTTTACTATTCTTGCGCTGGTGGTATTCGCAAGCAGGCTAGTCCGCCCCATACACCAATTAAGCATGCTTACGCAGGGCATAGCGCAGGGCGATTTAACATTGAAAACAAACATTTATACAAAGGATGAAGTGGGCGATTTAAGCAGGTATTTTAATGACATGGTTGACAGTATGCAGTCGATTATCTTAAATGTGAAAGAGGCCTCTAAACGGCTGAAAGCCTCTTCTGAAACGCTTGAAATCACCAGCAGGGAAACAAAGGATTCCTCCGAACAAGTGGCCGTTACGATTTCAGAGCTGGCAAATGGCACAACGGACATTTCTATGTCCATCCAGGAGATAGCCAACGAAGTAGCAGACATGATCGCCACCATAGGGCATGTGAACAAAATTGCGGCGTCTATGCTGGATATTTTCAAGCGTTCACAGGAAGAATCGCGGAAGGGGCAGGAAGATGCGGCAGCCACGATTCAGAAGATGTCAGAGATCAACCACAACACGGAACAAAATGTTGTTCGGATGCGCACGCTTGGTGAGAAGACTAATGAAGTGCATGAGATTGTTCAGCTCATCACAAATATCGCTTCCCAAACCAATTTACTGGCGCTCAATGCCAGTATAGAGGCGGCGCGTGCCGGCGAGTCAGGTAAAGGATTTGCTGTTGTTGCTGGTGAAGTCCGAAAACTTGCCGAAGAAACGTCGGCAGCTGCACTGAACATACAACAAATCGTAATGGAAACGATGGCGCAGACTCAATCCGCCATTCGTTCGATTGAATTAGGACAGGCTGAAATCAGTGAAGGTGCGCAGCTTGTGCACACCACTGGCATGTCGTTTACAACGATAAACCAATCTATCGTACAGGCTGTCAACCAGGCCCATGACCTTGTGCGTTCGATGGACATTTTGGAAAAGAAAAGCGGGCTTGTCGGGGAGAATATCGAGACGATTGCGGCGATTACCGAAGAGGCTTCCGCAGGTGCGCAAGAGGTAAGCGCGGTGTGTGAGGAGCAGGCAGCTGCCTCCCATCAAATCGCCGCGGATGCTGGAACGCTCAGTGAGCTGGCACGAGAGCTGCAAAACTTGACCAGTCAGTTTAAGACCCAGCATACCGATGCGGAATAAAGCTACTTCTGTGGCGCTATCAACAGCATAGACGCTGTTTTGTCCCCTTTTTATTCGGGTATTTACTAGTAAAGAATAAATCTACCTGATCAAAAGAAAGGAAGGCTAAACAATGCAGAATGAAATGAATTACGGAACGGATTCAGGCTATGGAAAACTTCTTTTCGGTGTATTTGCAGGAGCGGCAGCAGGAGCAGCGGCAGTTCTCTTAATGGATAAATCTTCCCGTTCTATGCTTGCGGGATCTGCGTCTACCGTGAAAGATCTCACGCTCGAGATGGCCAAAGATTTAAAAAATGATCCGCAGGGTTTTGTGGATAAAATTCAGGAAAAATCCCAGGTGGTTTCTTCCATTGCCCAAGAAGCATCCAAATCCATCCAGCAAATTGCGGACAAGGCGTTGGAGGCGAAGGACCATTCCGCTGAAGCACTATCCGTTGCCAAAGATGCAGTGGATGATGTCATGGATGTAGCATCGAATGCTGCCAGTAAAATGAGCAGGGGAGCAAACGGCATGTCCTCAGGCAGCGGCTCATCTTCAAGCACCTCCTCTTCAGAAGGGTCTACCACATCAAGCAGTACAAATTCTGTGAACAACAGTCAGACCTATTAAGCAGCGTAACCGACAGGGTGTCCCGAATTCGGGACACCCTTTATTTGGTTAAAAATAACTAACTAGCAGTAATATTGTAAAAAACATCGTTTGCAGGGTAAGATTATGTAATTCTTACAAATGTTTATTGATTGATCCATTTGCATAACGTTAGATAATCAACAGCGGAGTTACAATTTGGTTATAGGAGGGGCGGTTTATTTTCGTAATTCCAAAGCAATTTGTATCTAATTTTATGAGGAGATGAACAATGAAGTCTAAACACAAAGCATGGCTGCCTGTCACACTTGTTATCGCCCTTATTACTTCCACTATTCCTTCTTTATTCGCAGCAACAGCACAGGCAGCTTCCCTCTCCGGTCCATCGCCAACGAATACGACCGTAAAAAAAGAGCGTGAAGAGCTTCCCAAATTGCGCAAGCAAAATTCTAAAACGTACGAAAATCCGAATGGTTCTTTTACAACGGAAATCTATCAGGATCCCATTCATTTTAAAGATTCTACAGGCAATTGGGTTCCCATCGACAATACCCTAAGTACTGACAGCACAACGAACACCGTTGTGAATAAAGCAAACAATTTCCACGTGCATTTCGGCAAAGACAACACCGCTAACGATCTTGTACAGGTAAGTAAGGATCAAACTTCGTTATCCCTCACGCCTTCCAGCCAAAATGATCCGATTCCCTCTAAATTTTTAACCAAAAAGATAACGGGAATGGGTAAGATTGATAAAAATGAAATCACATTCCCAAATATTTATCCGGATACCGACTTGCAGTATCAGGTTGGGGCTCAGAAAGTGAAAGAAAAAGTGGTGATCCATAAGAAACCGGATGCGACTTCGCCCACCCAATACTCTTTCAAAGTGAATATGAAAGGGCTCAACTATAAACAAGAGCCGGATGGAAGCCTTACGTTCACAGATAGTAAAACAGGTACGCCTGTTTACTACATAGAAAAACCATTTATGTATGATTCGAATATCCCCGCAGGTTTTAATAGTGTCAAACCTGATGCGATTCCGGAAGGTTCGCGATCAGACGATGTGCAGATGAATGCCGTGCAACGAGGCAACCAGTTATACATTGACGTGATTCCGAATCAAGCGTGGCTGATGGATGCGCAGCGGGTTTATCCAGTTGTCATCGATCCAAGTATCGTTACCATCCAACCGGTCGATAATTCTGGAATTGATGCCAATATTCGCAGTTATACGCCGACCGCGACGGGTGGAGCTGACACAGAGCTGGGTGCTGGCCTGTATCAGGATACGACCAAATCAAATATCATCCGTTCGCTGTTAAATTTTAATTTGTCTTCGATTCCAAATGATGCGTATGTTTTAAGTGCGGATCTGAGTTTATGGCTTTCCAGTTATTCGAGCGCCAATCCGATCGATATCAGTGCGTATCAAGTGACAAAAAAGTGGACGGAAAGCGGGGTAACATGGAATACAACAGATGGCACCACCGCATGGACCAATAAAGGCGGCGATTTTAATTCCACTCCCCTGAGTACCACAACGGTCACAGAAAATACGACGCAAACCAATTATTTTAGATGGAATCTCACTGACTTTATTGATAAGAATCGAAATTCTTCTAACTTTGGCATTCTTTTAAAGAGTAATTCGGAAACAACCAATATCTACAAGAAGTTTTACTCAAGTGATGAGCCGACAGCGACAAGTTATCACCCCATGCTCGCCGTCACCTATTATTCTACGGCCAGGCTGGGGCTTGAGCCATATTGGACGTATGATGCCCATGATGTGGCTGGAGGAAAAAGCTATACCAACATGACTACCGGCAACAATGTCGTGCAGGCTACCGATGTTTCCCTCAAAGGCAGAGGCGGAATGGGGATTAACTTCACCCGGACCTACAACTCGAAAGCATTGGATAACACAGCGATGGGGTATGGATGGTGCTTTACCGGCGGTGATACGATTGTAGAACGGCAAGCAGGTGCAACAAAGGCGCTTGTAACAGATGCGGATGGCACTACGCATGTATTTCCAATAGACCCGGTTACTGGTACATATTCCTCTCCGCCTGGCGAGTATTTATCGTTAACCAAGATCCTGGATGCCACTGGCCAGCTTACCGGATATGATTTGCGCGATAAATTCGGCAATCTTACGCATTTTGATTATCGATTTACGACGAGTGAGTACAATCAGGATGCAAATACGTCCTACATTGGCTATATTCAAGATCGACATGGCAACCGAATCACCTATAATTACGACAACAATAATAACTTAACTTCTATAACCGATCCAACGGGAAGGCAAGTGACGATCGCTTACGGAACAAATGGAAAGATTTCGAGTGTCACGGACTTTGCCGGCAGAAAAACGGTTTACGGCTATGATGCCAGTGGCAATCTTATGACAGTCGACAATTATGTCGATTCGACGAATTACCGCAGAACGCAATATAACTACGATGCCGGCCATAATTTAACACAAGTGATTGATCCGAAAGGACGATACACTGATTTTACCTACACGAATGAGGCCCTGAGTAAAGTGCAGGAACCGGATGTGTTGGCGCCGACTGATGGAGCTAACCGACCGGGAACGACGTATAGTTATGATATACCGAACTACACATCGTCGCTTACGGATCGAAACGGCCATAAAACAACGTATAATTGTAATAGTAACTATGTGGTTACCAAGGTTTCGGATGCTTTAAATCGGGTTACGCAATACGGGCTTGATTCGAACTATAACAAGACACAGGTTACCGATCCAAATGGAAATGTCACGAACAATACCTTTGACAGCAGCGGAAACTTGATCAGTTCGTTGGATCCGGAAGGACATACGATTTCTTTCACTTACGATGCCTATAGCAACCCTACTAGCTCTACCGATGCGTTGGGAAAGAAAACCACGTCCACCTATAATGGGAACGGTGATTTGCTCTCTGTGACGGATCCATTAGGCCATGTTACAAGCAATACGTACGATGCTTACGGTAACCGAACAAGCACAACCGATGCCAATGGAAATAAAACGAGCTACGGATACGACGCGAATGGAATTAACCAAACCTCCGTTACCGATGCAGCTGGAAAAACGACAACAATGGCATACGATGGGGCTGATAATGTTACAACCGTTTCAGATCCAAACGGTCAAGTCACCAATCAGCAATATAACTGGCAAGATGAAGTAACGCAAATGAACCAGAAGGCGTCTAGTTCATCAACAACCAGCACATATATGTTGACCCCACACTATGACGCTAATGGAAATGTTCAAAGCATTGCAGATGGAACGACTAATAAAAGTACATCTTATGGGTATACAGGTACAAATGATATTTCTTCACAGTCAACAGGCTCAACTCAACAGATTGGGTATCAGTATGATGCAAATGAAAATGTTACGGCGTATTCACCCATTTCTTCTTTAGGCCATAGCCTTTCATTTAGTTACGATGCAGTTGACCAATTAAAGCAGGTAAAGGATGCTACAAGCCAATCGGTTATTGAAGATAATACGTACGATGCCAATGGAAATCTAACGGCTGCGCAACGGACAGGTGCAGATGGAATCACGCAGTCCAAGGTTTATGACAAAGCTAACCGGCTTAGCAACATGAGTGTATCCAAAGGAACCAGCACACTTTTCAACTTTGGATATACCCGTGATGCCAATGGTCGGATTACTTCAGTAACCGATAACAACGGAACGACAAATTATGGGTATGACAATGCAGGACAATTAACTAACTATTCCGATGCGAATGGAATAACCACCTATACGTATGATAATATTGGAAACCGGATGAGCAAAACATCTCCGAGCGGCACTACAACTTATACGTACAATGCGCTTAATCAGCTTATCAGCCGCAGTGGAGCAGAAGGAAATGCTTCTTATCAGTATAATGATAATGGAGAGCTCATCAGTAAAAGTGGGTGTACGTACGGCTGGGATACGGATGGGAATATAACGAAAATCACCAAACCGGATGGAAGCATTGTACAATATACGTATGATTCCCAGGGCCGACGTACAGAAAAAACTGACAAGGATGGAACAGGCAAAACGACAAGAGATTTACAATATCAATATGAGGATGCAACGAATAATATTGTCGCTGAAACGGATGTATTAGCCAATACAACTATCACGTATAGCTATGACCCTAACGGAACTTTGATTAGCCAAACACAAGGCGGTAAAACATATTATTATAATTACAACGGATTAGGGGATGTTGTAGCTCTTACAGATGCGACTGGAAATGTCGTTGTGAGTTATTCATATGACCCGTGGGGACAAACCGTTAATAAAACAGGAACCTTGTATAATCCTTACACCTATCGTGGGTATTACCAAGATGATGAGGCTGGATTATATTATCTTATAAATCGATATTACGATCCGGAGGATGGTAGATTTCTAAGTCGTGATCCAGATTATCCCGTTAATGGAAATGACTATATATATACGGATAACGATCCTGTAAATAAAGTTGATCCAGAAGGTGACAAAGCGTTAACAAGATATTCTGGTTATGATTGGTTATTTATTGCTGTAGGCGGGTTATTGGGTTACATGTCTGGAAATCTTTTACCGGATTACCATATCACTTATAGTAGTGGTTCTGATAAAACCTCATCTTATAAAGATATAACAAAACCGGGAAGTGTTAAGAATAGGAGCACGGGTGTTTCGAAAGATACTTTTGAAAAGAATCTTATTAAACGAGGATGGAAAAGAAATGTATCAAAAGATGGAACAACAATAATTCTTACTAAAAATGGCGCAAAATATTCTTTGCGCGGAAAAGCAAACAGTCATACCGGCTGGACAGCTGATTTTTATCCAAGTGGAAGTAAGAAAGCAACTTTGAAAATTAGACTAGGAGGCTAAGAATAGAATGAATGTTAAAGATGCATTTTTGATAGAAAGGGATGAATATGAAAATTTAAACGCACTAGTAAAAAAAGTATTTTTTGTAGATAATCATTTACCCAACAGAGTATTTCAAAAAGACTATAAACATTTTTTCTTCCTGGAATTTTACTCAGCGATGGATGAAACATTTTGGGATAATCTTAAACAACTAGCAAAGCTAACAAATGACAAATTTGTTCTTATGGCAGTGTTAAATCCTGATCCATTAAGCTATTACTTTAAAGAATTTAATTATTTTAATTGGACTAAACTCCCAATTGAACTATCCTCTGATGATTATATGAACATTTTAAATTTGGCTCCAGATGAAAGCCCAGCTGATTCAATAATTGATAACTCTTATACAATTGTATGGATTTCTCCTTCGATGGAATGGGCAATATGGGGGGAAAGGGATAACGGAGTGTGTGTTATAGGGTTTAAAAATGATACAAATGTTAGTGAATATCTACCTTACATCCCGAATTGGCTAACCATTGATAATATGATTGTTAAAGAATGGGTTGGGCTTAATTATAAGGACTATAAAATACCGGATGATATAGCTATCACATTAGATAGTAATTATAAAAATTAAGTCACTTGAAATTCCCATAGATTAGAAGGGGAATGAGGCTCCTTTTTTTCTTTGTATACCCTAATGGGGATTATGCTATCACAAGAAATAATCCTCAAATGACATTAGTTGGGATAATAGGAATAGGTGCTCTTTATACCTATCATCAAGCTATGTTGTTTGGAAATTACGTAGCTAATACTGCGCGTCATATATTTTCAAGTAGAGGTCCGCAGAGCTGGCCTGATAGATTAACAGAAAAAAATCTTCCAGGTACTTTTATACCTCCGAAAGGAGGAGCAAAAAAAGTATACAGAAATGGGCGGTCAGGATATTTGGATTAAAACGGAAAATTATGGGTTGAGCCAAAAGGTAATGGAAGACATGGGGTTCCACATTGGGATGTTCAGGACAAAAGAGGAAAGCATAAGAATGTACCCGCAAAATTATAAGGAGGGGTAGTTTTTTGCCAACTGTACAGATAATCAGTGACTTAAATAAAATGACTGATTTTGGATTATTTGATTTGGATGACGTTACTTTTAATGAATTATTTACTGATAACAAAGATGTTATATTTTTTAAAGATATAGGTAGACGTAATTGGTTTTGATCGAGAAAAAATTAACAAAAGTAGATTCTCAATCGTTTAATGGTATAAAAGGAACGATACACCTAAAAGAAAGTCCTGTGGAACCTGTTGAATTCCCAAACAGAAACGAAAACATGGATGACTCACTTAATTTAAAGAGAAGCACTCAAATTAATTTTAACAATCGTTTTGTCCAAGGGCTTGATGGGGCAAGCAATAGCACCTGTGATATTTATGAAGTTAGCGATACAGACTTTAAAAAATTATTTGGGAAAAACCTTATTTTGAAAGAGAAGGAAATTCCAATCATCGATAACCAGTTTTGGACTGCAAGCTTTTATATAAAACCCGTGGATAAAAAGCTTATTCAGAGGCTTGATGGGATTTTAGTTACTTAAAATTTAACAAACTACTCGAGAATGGGGCTGTCCGGAAAGTGATAATTCAGCCGAGACAACCCCGAAGTTAATTATTTAGGAATGTTCATTGTGATTGACCATGGGCCAGGTATCCCAAATGTACCGTTAGTTTTCTTTACATTAATAACAGGGATACTAAACGTAACTTTTTTTGCTGATTTAGGGATAGGAGAAAATGTAAATTGCTGATTGTTCATTTGTAACTTCGTTGAATTTGCACCTGGTAACCACTTTAAGTCGGTCCCATCGTCCAACTTCATATTCGGCAATAAATTACCTACACTTGAAGGAGAAAAGTGCGTATCAACAATAACCTTATCCTTATACATCGTGATCGATTTTAAAGTAAGCGTATATCCTTCTTTTTGGACAGTTTTGTTAACATTGATTTTTCCAATCTTTATTGTTCCAGGGGGATATTGAATCAACAAATCGGCAGATGTTTGTGCTGCGGTGTTATCAAATAAATATTCAATTTTGACCACATAATACCCAGGGCGCAGTCCTATCTTAGAAGGTAAAATCGTTACTTTTTTTTGTCGTACATCCCCTTTGTTGAAAGAGATATGACTCCATTCAGGAATTGGAGCAGATAGTGAAGGTACTTGTTTTCCAATCGGATAAACAGCCAGTCTGCTGGACTCTAGGTTGATAGTTTCATCGGCCTTAAAATTTAGTGTTAGAACGACAGGATCTATTGAGTTAATTACGCTTTTATTTAGTGAAATAGTAGAACTAATGAACGTCTTAACCGCTGTATTAGCATTCCCTTTCATTCCGTAGGTCGTTTCCGGGTGTCCGCTTTCGCACGTGACTATTAAAAACAAAACTGTAAAGATTGAGATTAGACCTTTCCATATAGACGACATCATTAATTACCTCTAAAGTGGACCCCATCGTCAAGACACGATTTTTAAGAATTTAAGGTGGGGTCAACTGGCAGGACGAATTGACTCATATGGACCAGAAGGCGTCGGGTTCTGCAACGAACAGCACCTATATATTAACGCCGCATTATGATGCCAATGGCAATGTAACCATTGTCGATGATTCGGCAGGTGCAACGAGTAAAACGACGAACTACCAGTATACGGCGACCAATGATTTTACGCCCCAGTCAGCCGGCACCACCAGACAAATCGATTACGGGTACGACGCATATGAAAATGTTACGTCTTACACACCTGCTGCCTCATTAGGAAAAAGCCTCTCATTTGTTTATGATGCAGCAGACGAATTGAAGAAGGTAGAGGATGCCACAAGCCTGGCGGTCATTGAAGACAACACATACGATGCCAATGGAAATCTAACGGCTGCGTAACGGACTGGTGCAGATGCAATCACACAGTCCATGGGTTATGACAAAACGAAAACCGGGTTAGCAACATCTGCTGGTCCAAACCGATACTGTTGCAAACTCAACGATTACGTATTCATATGATGGCAGCGGGGGGCTTACCAGCCAGACTCAGGGTGGCAAAACCTACTACTACAATTATGATGGCCAAGGCAACGTTGTGAGTTTGACGGATTCCACCGGAAACGTTGTAGACAGTTATTCATATGACCCGTGGGGACAAACGGTACAGAAAACAGGAACCCTATATAATCCATTCACTTATAGGGGATATTACCAGGATGAAGAGTCAGGTTTCTACTACCTTGTAAACCGGTATTATGATCCTCAGGATGGGCGTTTTCTTAGTGAAGATCCTGATGGAGCAGCAGATGAAAGTCTTTACACGTATGTCAATAATGATCCGGTGAATGCTGTTGACCCAGAAGGTAATATTAGTCCTGGTCTTCTGTACGGGGTAGCAAAAACAATCATTACAAAAGGGATCAAACTAGCACAATTTGTTTATAGCAAAGCGGCAGCAGGGGTTAAAAAGTTATTTGGTAAGGGTACAGGAAACCTTAATAGTTTACTAAAGAGTAAATCACTAGGAAGAGGTTCAACTGGTAGAACAACAGCAAATAGTTTGCAAGAACAATTAGCTATGAAAGAAGTATTATCCAATCCTTTAAAAGGTGCTACTAGAGTCCCGACAAAAAACATGAATGACCCCAGATGGCTAGGTTCAGAAGGATGGGTAAAAATGCAAAAGGTTGTAAAGACTTCAAAAGGTAACATTAATATTCATTTTAATTACAATACTAAAACTGGAAAGTTTGATGATTTTAAGTTTAAATAATCGGGATGTGTTAAAGATGGAATTACGGTGTGAGAAAAATACTGGTTATTTGTTTAGTCCAAAAATCGTAAGAGAAGGAAACGAGACATTAACTTCTTATGATGGTATTTCTTTTGGTACAACTTATAGAGTTTATGGCATAATTCTTTATGAAGAGGGAATATACTACCTTATTTATGATGACTTTAAAATGCCAAATTGGTATTCAGCAGAATTGTTTTCTGTTATATCAAATTCACTTCCTGAAAAATGGTATTTTAAGCATTTTGGACAAAGTGAAAGCCTAACTGCTATATGGGGATATTATGAATTAGTTAATGTTGATAACCATTTTGATGGATTAGGTGAGCAGGAACAAACAGATATTGATATATTTTTAAATAGAAAAAATGAAATGTATAATTAAAATGTGAAATTCTGATGGCGGCTACCGTAATGATAGCCGTCATTTTTAGTGTATGGAGTGACGAATAAACCGCTTTTTATACGGTAAGCTTAGATTAGTCTTGTTAGCCCTGTATGAAATTTAATTAAATTATTAAGTGCGTACAAATTACTTTTAAACGTATGCCCTATTTACTCTTTATTTTGTTAAGCAAATAACCATAATATCATCAGTTACCACCATTTCTATTCTCCAAATCCTTATCTTCGCTTTCTCCCTGCCTTTAAAATTTTTCGCAACTTTTACGTACATATAACGATTACTATGGCAAGAGGACTGATCTTACAAGAAAATCAGGTTTATATATTAGGCAATAAAAAGAAGTTGCGAAAAGTTAAAGGAGAGGATGGTCCATTTAATTGGACTATCCTCTTTCAGCTATTGGGGAAGTGTGTTTGGTGTATGGATGTGGCCGTGACGCTCAGTTTCTGATCACGCCGGCCTTTGCGGGTATGAACTCATCCCGCAGTAACAGCGTATTGTATGAAACGCGTTTCAAGTCAAGTAGGATCACAAAGTTTTTTTTGCGAGTGAAATGGATTACAATGGACATGGAGGGGAATGCCGCCGATGTCAAACATTAGAGAAATTGCAAGGATAGCCGGGGTTTCTGTGTCTACGGTTTCCCGGGTATTAAATAACTATCCTTATGTAAGTGAACAGAAGCGCGAAGCTGTATTAGAGGCGGTTGAGCGTCTGAATTATTCACCCAATATGAATGCGGTTCATCTGAGCAAAGGCAAAACCAATATGATCGGTATCATGCTCCCGGGCATTAACCACCCGTATTTTGCGAGGATAATGGAGGGAATTGCGAGCGAAGCACTGCGTGAGAATTATCAGCTAGTTTTGTTCCAGACTAATTACAGTTCAACCGAGGAAATGAAGACGCTTAATAGGCTTAAAATGAGGCTGATCGATGGGATTATTATCTGTTCAAAAACGCTTCGGTGGGAAGACATTGAGCCCTTTGCTGAATTTGGGCCTGTTGTTGCCTGTGAAGATGAAGGGGATACACCCATCTCTTCCATTTATGTAGACCATTATGCGAGCTTTCAACTGGGGATGAACTATCTGATTGAGAGAGGACACGAAAAAATTGGCTTTTGCTTAAGCAGGAAAGATAGCACCAGCAGTGTTAAGCGGCGAAGCGCGTACATAGATGCCCTAAACTCCATTCACCAGCCTATTCGTGAGGCGTGGATGTTTTATCGATGCTATCACATGAAGGATGGCACAGCTGTGGTCCATAAACTGCTAGCGATGTCGGAAAAACCAACCGCGCTTCTGGTAAGCAGTGACCAGGTTGCGGCCGGCATTATCATGGAAGCTAGAAAAAATGGTATGAGCGTGCCGGAAGATCTGGCTATCATCGGATTTGATAATCAACCGATAGCCGAAGTGTTTGATCTGACCACCATTGATAACCAGTTGTTCCAATTAGGCGGTAATGCTTTTCGAATATTACACGATCAAATTACCGAGAAAAGAGAGGTTCCCGAAAGGCGGGAACTTGGCTTTCGCTTGATCGAACGCTCGACTGTCTAGAAAGGTTAGGTTGCTTCTCTGATATATTTTACAAAAAAGGATAGATTAAGCAGAAGGATTTGCTTGAATCTATCCTTTTAACTACGACCAATTGTAGCGATGAACTTTAATCATTTTTTTGAATTTTACCTGACTTAACAAGCACGTCCAAGTTTAATTTCTTCGTCTCACCGTTGAAATCAGCGTCTACAACGGTTTTTCCCTTTGATATAATCTTGCCGGGACCGAATTCCTCATGAAGGATGTTATCACCTTCATTAAACAATGCGATTTGTTTTTTGACTTCCATAATGTCCATGTTTACGCCTCCTCCTATCATTACAATGTCATTACCTCTTATAGAAGGAACAAAAACGCGGTCAAGATGTATTCGTGTGCAGTTAACTTTTACCTTTTTATTTCGATTTTTAGCGTTTGAAGCTACAATATAGAAAAAACATTACTTATAGGAGGAGAGTGACCATGCTAGACAAGCAAGCAGAACAATATGGTCTGTACCAGGTTACTTTGCCGCTGCCTTTTCGCCTAAATCATATTCACGCCTATTTGGCCAGACAGGGCAATCAATGGAAGATCGTCGATGCTGGATTGAACGGACAGCGAACGAGGGAAAGTTGGGAGCGGGCGTTCATGGATTTTGACATCAAGCCTGATGACATTCATCATGTTCTTCTGACCCACTACCACCCGGATCATCTGGGGTTCGCGGGAAGCCTTCAGGAATGGACAGGGGCCTCGGTTGGTTTAAGCCGGAGGGGGCAGGAGCTCGCCGCAGAAATTTGGACGGAAGAGAGACTTGAAAAAAATCTAGCGTTCTACCAGTCAGCCGGCATGCCTGCCGATTTGCTACAGCGATTGCAAGATGACGATCGCGCCTTCCGTCCAAAAGTACATCCGCTTCCTGCCCGTTTTCAGGAGATACAGGAAGGAGAGCGCTATCAGATCGGTGAACTGGATTATCAAGCTATTCATACGCCGGGACACGCGGAGGGGCATATGTGCTTCTACAATGCCACGGAAAAAGTGTTGATAGGAGGGGATCATTTGCTCCGCAGGATCACGCCGAACGTCTCGTACCACGGGTACGGTGATCCGAATCCGCTGGCTTCATATTTATCGTCCCTGACAAAGATAGGCTCCATGCCAATCAACCTGGTACTGCCCGGCCATGGTCCTATTTTTTCAGACGCAGGTGCGCGCGTGGAGGAGCTGCTGCTGCATCATGAAGAACGCCTTCACTTTATTCTCAGTCGATTAAAAGGAAAGATGACAGCCTGGGAGGTATCCAACGTTTTATTCGAACGAATCCTCAGCGTGCATGAACAACGGTTTGCAATTGGTGAAACGCTCTCCCATTTGAGCTACCTGGTTGCAGACGGTAGAATTGAGCAGGAGTCCGATGAAAGCGGTTGCGTAACGAAGTATCAGGTTGTATAGCTCTGTAAAACGTATTCATGTGGGTAACAAGCATCATTAAATCCCACATCACATCTCGGCTTGAGAGATTAAGAAATATAGAAAACAGGGTATATACTTAGCAAGATTATTTGCTCCTGTATATACCCTGTTAGGATTTGGATTTTAATCTGAAGCTTTTCCTTTTTCCATGGTCTTTCTTACATAACCATTCTTAGCGTCTGAACTCTTTCCTTTTTTCATAGCCTTTGTCACGTAGCCCCCTTTGAAGGTTCTTGTTTCGTAGGAAACAACGAAAGCCTTAGGGGCGATGTCTTCAATAATTTTGAGGACGTCCTTTTCCCGTGTTCTTTTCGCTACGACCTCCAGCCGGGTACGCCGGGCATTAATCCCTTCCGTTTCAAAAATAGTAATGCCAAATCCTTCTTGCCTTAATTTGTTGACCAATTCATCGCTCTTATCCAGCAGGCTTACCTGCAAGGTTACATAGCCTATCGCCAGCTTGGCCTCGATGATTCCTCCTAAATAAAGGCCGCCGCCGAAGCCGAGTGCATAGGCGGCTATATTAATGATATGTGACATATCAGCGAACACGATACCTAGGCTTAATACGTTAATAATAGCTTCAAGAACACCTATGGCAGATGCTTTCTTCGTTTCATTTTTGACTAAGAGAATCGTACGAAGCGTGACAATTGGCATCAACACGAGCTGCATTCCAAAGATGAGCAATGCTTTTAACAACATGAATCCTCCCTTCTGTTAAGATAGTTCGTCTTTTCTCTATTACCTCTAATCGCGGGGGGTTAACATTTGTTTTTTTTGCCAGGTTATGTTTGTGGGTATAAAGGCCTGAAATGACAGGACTATTCGCATGAAATGGGTTTACTCTTTCAACAGGGCGGGTAAACAATCTATAACACGTTAGTGCGTTGATTACCTCAGGCAGAAAGGAGCCGAATCAATTTGAGAAAAAACATCTTGTTTATTTCGGACCATGGCGACCCGTTGGCTAAGCTTGGAGGTGTGCAATCAGGAGGGCAGAATAATTATGTTCGACAACTTGCCCTTGCGCTTGATCGCATCGGATGGAGGGTAGACGTTGTCACACATTGGTCTGATGAAGATACGCCACGCATCGAACATTTTGGCGATAACTGTCGTGTCATTCGCATTGAGGCCGGGCATAAAGGTTTTGTCTCGAAGAATAAAATGTATACGATGCTCCCCGCGTTCTACAAAGAAATAAAGAGTTCTCTTTCCCTTAAAAATTATGCTCTTGTTCATACACATTATTGGTTATCCGGTTTATTAGGACAGGCAATACAAAAAGAATATGGCATTCCTTTTGTACACACCTCCCATTCGCTAGGTATTTCAAAAGAAATGGCCACAGGGCAGCGCGATGAGATCCGTTTTGCTGCTGAACGAACTGTGTTAAGCTCCGCTGCACGAATTGTAGCGACAACCGTTAATGAAAAATCATTGATTTATGAATTCGCGCAGGCGCCATCTGAGGTTTCTGTTATTCCGATAGGTGTCGCTTCTTCCTTTAAACCGCGTTTTCATCGTCCGCAGCTTCGTCGAAGCCTTGGCTATAACGGCCCAATTCTTGTGTATGCAGGGCGACTTGAGGAGACGAAAGGGATTGAAACCTTGCTTAAGGCGATGAAGATTGTTTGCGCCCGTGAAGATGTATCACCAAACTTAAAACTAGTTTTAGCTGGTGGTCAAGCTGAGGATATCGATCCCGAAACGAAACTGCCACTCCCTGAAAAGCTGCGCAGTCTTGTAATGGGCATTGAGGATCGAGTGGAGTTTGTTGGACCCAAAAGCCAGGAAGAGCTTTCGGTCTTATTCAATGCAGCGAACTTGACCGTAGTACCGTCATACTATGAATCATTTGGAATGGTTGCGGCAGAAGCCCAGGCATGCGGAAGCCCGGTGATCGCCTCCAGGGTTGGCGGTCTGCAGAATGTCGTGATGGATGGCGAAACCGGATTGTTGGTGGAACCTAAGAATCCGGAAGATCTCGCGCTTGCGATTGTCGCGTTGCTCAATAATGATTTACTCGCCCAAAGAATGGGCAAGCAGGCCGTTGAACTTGCTAAAAGTGATTATCAATGGCCGACCATCTCTAAACGAATGGCGGAACTTTATGAGGAGGTGCTTACAGCTGAACAAGACGACACATCTGTTGGCTACGGATCTGGACGGGACGCTGGTAGGAGATCCGGAAGCTTTAAGTGAACTCATCCGTTATTTTGAAGCCCAAACGTACAACATCACACTCATCTATAGCACAGGAAGGCATCTGGCATCCGCCCTTTCACTTATAGAGCAGGAAGCTCTACCACAACCAGAAATATTAATTACAGATGTTGGAACGGAAATCTATGAGCGTGGAAAAACACCTGATTCACAGTGGCAGGAACAGATTGAGCAGTCGTGGTATCCTGAAGAAATTAAGAAAATTGCGTCTACAATAGATGGCCTGATCCAGCAACATGTACCATCAGCACACCGGGTTTCCTTCACTGTAAATTCCCGGGAACCGGTTACTGAGCTTGCGAAACGGATCAGCGAGGCTGGGATTCCTCATGAGCTCATCTATAGCAGCGGCATAGATGTCGACATCCTTCCACCAGGCTGTGGCAAAGGCGCCGCTCTGGAGTATCTGATCCAAAAACACGGCTGGCAGGATGCGAACATTCTGGTTGCAGGTGATTCGGGTAACGACAAAGAAATGCTGACACTTGGTTATCCGGCAGTGATTGTTGGCAATGCACAGGAGGAGCTAAGGGCTGTAAAGGATCATCCGGCTATTTACTGTGCAACCCGCCACTGTGCTGGCGGCATCTATGAAGCGTGGAACTACTTCCACGGTACACCTTCAATTATCACCAAATAAAAGAGCCTGCGGTTGCCTTCCCCGAAGGGAGGCTGGCCGCAGGCTTTTGCGTGTCCATGTGTTTTTCTGATTTAGGCTGATTTTCCAACTTTGTCTGGCACACTATCCTGATTTTTCGAAAGGCGGTTCTTTCTTACTGACGGGTAGAAAATAAGACCAGCAGCAAGAAGTGCGATGCCCAGCGAGAAGGTTTTAATGTCGGATGTCCCCGCAATAATCACCCATAAGGAATAGATGGTAGCCAGCGACGCAATAAGAAGGTCGATGGTTCGGTTTCTGCGCTGCCCTTCATATGTTTCACCAGTAATCGCCAGCTTTAGCTGATACACAGAAGAGATGATATACGGAACAAGGTACGAAAGGGTGGCGATAAAAATAAGAAAGCCATACGCTTGAGCCATCGTTTGCGATATCGTTGAAAAAATAAACAACTGCGACATGATATTCGTAAGCGTTAGGGCCCTGATAGGAGCTCCATTTTTATTTTGCTTGAGAAACAGTGGAGGGAAAATTCCCTGTTTGGCTGCCTGGTAAGGCACTTCGGAACTAAGCATAATCCAGCCGATGGAAGTGCCTGCTAAACAAATGATCCCGAGAGCGGCCATAATGTAGCTGCCTTTGCTGCCTACTACAGCAGAGAGTGCATCCACAAGCGGTTTTTCTGCCGTAATTAATTTTTGCTGAGGCAGCGCCCCCATAACGAGAAGCGTAATACCGACGTAGATAATGAGCGCTAGAATTAACCCAAGTATAGTAGATGTTTTAACATCGCGCTGTCGTTTTGCCCGTGATGAGAAGACAACAGATGATTCTACCCCAACAAAAGCCCATAGTGTGGCGATGGCGGCGTGGTTCACCTGGCCAAACAATCCAACCTGTAACCCACTGTCTGTCTTTGGTGCGTAGAGTGGGAGCATATAGCTTTTCTGAAAGGCGAAAAGCGTAATCACGATAAAAAAAATAAAACCCAGCACTTTGGCAGTAGTTGCAATAAAGTTAATTTTTCCTGCGCCTTCAATGCCGCGCAGGATGAGAACATGAATGCCCCATAGCAATACGCTACATACAACAAATGTCACCGCATTGCCCACTGCAATGTTAACCCCCGCGATTTTCCAGAGTGGAGCTTTACTCGTCATAACAGGGAAGAAAGTGGAGAGATAACTGGCGAACGTCGTAACAATCGCAACGTTTCCTGCCCAGTTGGCCACCCAGTATCCCCAGGAAACGAGATAGCCTGTCAGAATCCCTTTCTCCGAACCCGGGCTAAATAATTCTTTCGCATACATTTGAGGCCCGCCTGTAATGTTAGGTTTGCGGAGAGCAAGATTGCCAAAAACGAGAACGGTTAACAATACGCCCAGACCAGTCAGTCCCCACGCGAGCAGTACGCCTGCGGGGCTCGCAACCTCGGCCAGCGACCGGGGGAGCATAAAAATTCCGGAGCCTACCATGTTTCCTACTACAAGGGCAGTCAGCACCCAGAAGCCTAGTTTTTTGTCTGCCATAACTTCTATTAAATCCTCCTTTAAAGTAAAAAGAAGGGGAATTATTAAAAATGCCCACATCTTTATATCCATTTCCGATGCCGTGCAAAAAAATGCTTTAGTGTGGTAATGAAATAACGAACTAAATTATACATAAACCATTTTTAAAAGGCAAGGGAAAATAAAAACAGCTTTCCTCCAAGAAGGTAAGCTGTTTAAATGTGCGTATTGAGTTGTTTAAAGAAAGAGTAATTCAAAAACATTATGGTGTTGTAAAATAGTAATAGGAGGTTTCTTCGTATGGAGTACGGCAACTTCTGGCTTCGATTTCATTTTTTCAATATAATCCTCCGGTACTTCACCAGCATCTGAAACTGTAATGCCGTCAATTTGTTTTTCTTCATTTTCTTCCAGCGTTGTTTCAATTAATTCAGGAAGAATATCGGATAATTCGGTAAGATTATCCGTATAAACGGTTATACATTTCATTTACTTTATCATTCCTTTCTTTCTGGTTAGATTACTAGTGTAGACGAGATAATCTCAAGCAATACTGCCAATATGGAAAAATCGCCTGATTGACTAGCTGTTCATAGAAAGAAGCGCCTAATGGTAAATGGCGCTTCTTTTAGCATTATTAATGGTGGCTTCCACGATTTCAAGCACATCGTGTTTGTCGAGGTTCTGGATGCCATTCCGTAATACAATAAAAGCATTGAGTTCTTCAGTTCTTAAGACATGGTGTACTTCGGGCATTACAGTATTGATAATTGTTGCTAATTTCACAGTTTCCACGGACATCATCACCTCGTTTAGTCTGTCTTGGTCATACATAAACGATGATTCTCAAACATTGCGGGTTTGGAAAGATGCTGCCGGGTAGCTATGTGCCCAACATAAGATGCTGTGAAGGGTTATAACCCTGCTATTATTATACCACATCTTGCTAGCGAAGTACCGTGCTTTTGCAGAAAAAAACCCGGCACTGGGCCGGGTGTAAACACGAGCTGTTTAGTTCGATTTGGGAGCCGCACTCTTAATAGAGTCGGGCATATCCGCGAAACGGTTGAAATTAGCCACGAAAAGCTCAGCGAGTTTCTTAGCTTGCGCATCATACGCTGCTTTGTCTTCCCACGTATTGCGAGGATCAAGAATAGCAGCGGGTACGCCTGTGCAACTTTCAGGCACAAGCACGCCGAATACCGGGTCAGCCTTATACTCTACTTTGTCTAAATCACCATGCAGAGCCGCTGTAATCATCGCACGGGTGTATGGGAGGTTCATGCGCTTGCCTACACCGTATGGACCGCCGGACCATCCGGTATTGACCAGGTAAACCTTGGCGTTGTGCGATTGAATTTTCTCTCCGAGCATTTCAGCATACACCCTAGGTGATAGAGGAAGGAACGGCTGGCCGAAGCAGGTGGAGAAAGTGGCTTCTGGTTCTGTTACGCCGCGCTCAGTTCCCGCCAGTTTACTTGTATACCCTGAAAGGAAATGAAACATTGCCTGTTCCTTCGTTAATCTCGAAATAGGAGGCAGCACACCGAAAGCATCCGCTGTAAGGAAAACCACAACGTTTGGATGACCGGCGGCACCCGGAATTAAGGCATTCGCAATGTAGTCAATGGGATAAGCTGCGCGCGTGTTTTCCGTCAGGCTTTTGTCATCATAATCAGCTTCGCGTGTTTCTTCATTTACCACAACATTCTCGAGCACGGAGCCGAACTTAATTGCCCCGTAAATTTCCGGTTCTTTTTCTTTGGAAAGGTTGATACATTTAGCGTAGCATCCGCCTTCGATGTTGAAGACGCCATTATCTGACCAGCCGTGCTCATCATCGCCAATCAGCATGCGATCCGGATCTGCGGATAAAGTCGTTTTACCTGTCCCCGAAAGCCCGAAGAAGAGAGCGACATCCCCGTCTTTTCCTTTATTAGCCGAGCAGTGCATCGATAGCACACCTTGCTCTGGAAGTAGAAAGTTCATCACGCTGAAAATCGATTTCTTAATTTCACCTGCATATTTGGTTCCGCCAATAAGCACAATTTTCCTGTCGAAGTTTACGAGAATAAACGTTTCCGAATGGGTGCCATGAACAGCTGGATCCGCTTCGAAATCTGGAGCGCTTACTACCGTGAACTGGGCTTCATGCGTAGTCAGTTCTTGAGCGGTAGGCCGAACAAAGAGCTGGTGGGCAAAGAGATTGTGCCAGGCATACTGGTTTATCACGCGAATCGGCAGACGGTATTCTTTATCGGCACCTGCAAATCCATCAAAGACAAAAAGTTCTTTGCCTTCGAGGTATGCAAGAACATCCTGATACAGCCGATCGAATTTCTCTTCAGAAATCGGCTGGTTTGTCGAACCCCAGTCGATTTTGTCGTGGACAGAAGGAGAATCCACGATGAATTTATCTTTAGGCGAACGGCCTGTATATTTCCCCGTTTCTGCGGTAATTGCACCAGTAGAAGTAAGTTTGCCGCCGTTTTGCTTGATCGCGCATTCGACAAGTGAACCTACCGGCAAATTAAAAAATACCTTTCCTGATCTCAAAATCTCTTTTAAGTCTTTGTTCATTTGAGTCTCCATTTTTCCTATCCTTCCCGTGTTTGTATTTTAAAGGCGAAATATTCAAACGAAATAGTATGTCATTAATAGAATAATTAGTATGACTTAATAATAGTATGTCTTTTCGCAATGTGCAACACCTTGTTGGCAAAAATAAAAAAATAGCCAAACACCCAGCATTGTTCTACGAAGAAAAAGTGGAGGATAGGCGAAAAAGAGCTAGAATTCTGCTAAATATGCAAGGTAACGTTAAATTATTACACAAAATGAGTAAATTTTCTGTTTCTATATCCTTCATAAATATGGTACTATATCTACACAACTTAATAGCCTATGAATTGATGCTGTCTCTGGTTCTTGTATTTGTATAACAAGAAGGAGGAAAACAAACCGTGCTGAGAAATAAAGCAATAGCGGGTGTTTCGAAACCGATGAGTCTTGTGGAGGAAGTTCTGACACAGCAGGGATTTAGGCGTAAAGGAAGCAAAGAAGAGCCTGTATTTCGCCTCAATATGCAGGATACGGCAACCATGAGATCCTATTCTCTTGACATACCGTTCAGAGAAGAGGAACTAAGCAGGGAGCGAGTTGCACGGCTGGGCAGCCCTTACGTGGTCGCAGGATCTTCCACTGTACGAACAACCGGTATGGATGACGTTCCTCAATCAGTTTCATGGGCAGCAGAAAGCAAACTAGCCGAAGTGGCAGATTATCTAACGATGTATGATTATAAGTGATAGACCATAATAGTAAGCGCTTACCCTCCGCTTTGAGCGGGGGGTTTACTGTTCGTTTCTACATAATTTTGTGTGTGGATGGGATGGATGCAGATCATGGACATGGCGTTGTACACGGAGATTTTACAGGCCGAAAAACAAAAGGGAACAGCTGTGATTGTGCATGGTGCCGGTGAATATTTTGCCCGCTATGTGTGGTTGTCCCATAAGCTCAATGAGGCCGGGTTTACTGTAATTGGCGGAGATTTGCCCGGCCACGGTCGGTCTTTTGGGAAGAGGGGACATATAGACAGGTTCGAGGACTATTATGGGGCTGTTGATCACTGGCTGTCTGTAGCAGAGCGGCAGGCGGGTCCGGTTATTTTAATTGGGCACAGCATGGGCGGTTTAATCGTAACAAGGTATATGCAACAAAGGAAGCCGGCGATTGATGGGGTGGTACTGTCTTCACCTTGCCTTGGCCTGGCGAGAAAAGTTTCACCGGTTCTTGAGGCTGCAGCCACCATCATGAATCGCCTGGCGCCATCCTTCACCCTGCCAGCAGGGATTACAGCAGATACGGTAAGCAGAGACCGCGCTATTGCCGACCGTTACCGGGACGATCCCCATATTATTGTTAAAGTGAGCGTGAGATGGTATAAAGAGCTTAAAAAAGCAATACAGCTGGCATTATCGGAGCTAGAAGAGTATAAGGCTTGCCCAACGCTCATTATGCAGGCTGGAGATGACCGGATTGTTAACGCGTTTACAACCAGGGCTTGGGCGCAGCGTCTTCCGGTGGAGGATAAGCAGTATTATGAATGGGCCGGTTTGTTCCATGAAATATTTAACGAACCTGAAAAAGAAAGCGTAGTACAGTATCTGCTTGAGTGGATGGAAAAAATAAAGCATCGGCGATAATTCGCCGATGCTTGGTGTCGATTTTTGTTATTATAGTTTCACAACGTTCGCAGCTTGAGGTCCACGAGCGCCTTCTACAATATCAAATTCAACTTCTTGGCCTTCATCAAGTGATTTGAAGCCCTCAGATTGGATAGCTGAGAAGTGAACGAATACATCGTTTCCGTCTTCAACTTCGATGAAACCGAAACCTTTTTCTGCATTAAACCATTTTACTTTACCTGTCATGTTGACCTCCTGCGAAAATCCATTGAAATATAGTGTAGTACACATATAAACTATACCATATTTGTATAGACTGGACAATTCGATTTGGATAAAATTGTTTTATTGGCTAACAGGATTAGCTAAGTTTTGAGTGCTTAGCCATGCGATCGCGTTCTGATTTGTTCAGGTATTTCTTGCGCAGGCGGATAGACTGCGGGGTTACTTCACAGTATTCATCATCATTCAGGTATTCCAGCGCTTCTTCAAGCGTCAAAATGCGAGGCGTTTTTAATTTAACCGTTTCGTCTTTTGTAGCGGAACGGACGTTGGTTGCATGCTTTTCTTTACAGATATTTACGACAAGATCGTTGTCGCGGTTGTGCTCGCCGACAATCATGCCTTCATACACTTCGGTTCCCGGATTCACAAACAGCGTACCGCGGTCTTCGATACCAAGCATGCCGTATGTGGTAGACGTGCCGTTTGCCATCGATACGAGTACGCCTACATGGCGGCCGCCAACAGCACCCTGGACAACCGGACGATAGCTATCGAAGGAGTGGTTTAAGATACCATAACCGCGCGTCTGGGTAATGAATTCGGTACGGTAACCGATAAGGCCGCGGGAAGGAATGATGAACTCAAGGCGGACGCTGCCGTAACCATTGTTAATCATGTTTAGCATTTCCGCTTTGCGGGCTCCAAGCGATTCCATAACAGCACCTGTATACTCTTCAGGTACGTCAATCGTTAACCGCTCAGCCGGCTCTTTTTTTACACCGTCAATTTCCCGGACGATAACTTCCGGTTTGGAAACCTGCAGTTCGTATCCTTCACGGCGCATGGTCTCGATCAGAATGGATAAGTGCAGCTCACCACGTCCTGACACGATATATAATTCAGGTGTCACTTCCTCAACGCGAAGACTTACGTCTGTCTCAAGCTCAGCCATTAGACGATCGCGCAATTTTCGTGATGTGACATGTTTTCCTTCGCGCCCAGCAAACGGACTGTTGTTTACAAGGAAAGACATCTGCAGCGTTGGCTCGTCAATAGTCAGAAGCGGCAGGGCTTCCTGTACTTCCAGGTCGGACACCGTTTCCCCAACGTTAATTTCATCAAGGCCTGGCACTGCGATAATATCGCCGGCTTTTGCCTCTTCAATCTCTACGCGTTTTAGGCCGATAAAACCAAACAGCTTGTTGATGCGTACCTGTTTAACGCTTCCGTCACGCTTCATTTGCGCAACAGTATCGCCTTTGCGGATGGTCCCGCGGTGCATGCGGCCAATTCCGATACGGCCGAGGTATTCGTTGTAATCCAGCATCGTTACCTGGAATTGAAGTGGCGCGTCGAAATCACCAGCAGGCCCAGGAATGTGTTCGATAATCGTATCAAACAATACTCTTAGGTCCTCATCCTGTTTGTCAGGTGTAAGGCTGGCTGTTCCGTTAATGCCTGAAGCGTAAATAACCGGGAAATCAAGCTGGTCTTCTGTTGCATCCAGGTCGATAAACAGGTCGTATACCTCATCCACAACTTCCGCAGGGCGGGCGTTCTCACGGTCGATTTTATTGATAACAAGAATAGGGGTAACTTTTTGTTCTAAAGCTTTCTTCAGGACGAAACGGGTTTGCGGCATACAGCCCTCGAATGCGTCAACTACAAGCAGTACTCCGTCTACCATTTTCATAATACGCTCCACTTCACCGCCGAAGTCGGCGTGTCCAGGCGTATCCATGATATTAATGGTAACATCGTGATATTTAACCGCTGTATTTTTCGCCAGGATGGTGATCCCGCGTTCTCTTTCAAGGTCGTTGCTGTCCATCATCCGTTCTTCCACCTTCTCATTGGAACGGAAAGTACCGGACTGTATTAACATTTTATCTACAAGCGTGGTCTTGCCATGGTCAACGTGTGCGATAATCGCGATATTGCGAAGATCTTCTCTTAACTTCATCAAATTAACTCCTTTATAGAAAAAGTCCAACGTTTCGATTATACACCAAAACTGTCAAGATACCTATTTAAATTATTTTAACTTTTTCTATGTATTTTCCCGAAATCGGGGTATACTATACAAATGCTATAGAAAATCATGGTTTCGCTGTAGTAAAATAACTTGTTAAATAAAGGAGAAATATACAGATTGGCTACTTTTCATGAATTAGGATTAAGTGACCCTGTAATTCGCGCAATTAGTGATTTGGGTTTCGAAGAGGCAACACCAATACAAGAAAAAACAATTCCCCTTGCTCTGCAGGGGCTAGATATAATTGGACAGGCACAGACTGGAACGGGTAAAACAGCTGCGTTCGGTATTCCCGTTATTGAGAAAGTTGATCCGGAAGATCCAGCGGTTCAGGCCCTTATTATGGCTCCAACGCGGGAACTTGCTATCCAGGTATCCGAAGAGTTGAGCAAACTTGCATCAAACAAACGCGTAAAAGTTCTTCCTGTGTATGGCGGGCAGGATATTAGCCGCCAGATACGCGCATTAAAGAATAAACCTCAGATCATCATCGGGACACCAGGCCGGCTGCTCGATCACATCCGTCGCAAAACGATCCGTTTAAACGAAGTTTCCATGGTCGTACTCGATGAAGCAGACGAAATGCTGGATATGGGCTTTGTTGAGGATATCGAGTCGATCCTATCCGAGATTCCTGAAACAAGGCAGGGACTATTCTTTTCTGCTACGATGCCTCCAGCAATCAGAAGGCTTACGGAACGATTCCTGCGCAATCCGCAACATGTATCTATTCAGGCTAAAGAACTGACTGTATCGAACATTAAGCAATCTTATATGGAGATTCATGAGCGCCAGAAGTTTGATGTACTCTGCCGCCTGCTTGATATTGATTCACCAGAGCTTGCGATTGTTTTTGGACGGACAAAGCGGCGGGTGGACGAGCTCAACGATGCGCTCAATAAACGCGGTTACCTCGCTGAAGGTATTCACGGAGATTTAAGCCAGCGCCAGCGCGATGTGGCCATGCGCAAATTCCGTGAAGGCCAATTGGAAGTGCTTGTGGCAACGGACGTTGCGGCACGCGGGCTTGACGTATCCGGGGTTACACACGTTTATAATTTTGATATTCCGCAGGACCCGGAAAGCTATGTGCACCGGATCGGCCGGACAGGGCGCGCAGGTAAAACAGGTGAAGCGGTAACGTTTGTCACGCCTCGCGAAATTGAGCATAAAAAGAGTATTGAGCAGCTAACCAAGAAGAAAATGGAACGCCGCCAGGTTCCAACAATGGTGGAGGCACTGGAAGGAAAACAGCGCCTTGCTCTTGACAAACTTGTCGAAGCTGTTGAGGAAGGCGGACTTGGCGATTACCGCAGGCTGGCTGAAGAAGTATTGGATAATTATGATTCGGTTGCTCTTGTTTCTGCAGCCCTAAAGATTATGACCAAGAAAAGTGCGGATGTGGATATCGTTCTCACAGCTGAAGCGCCACTTCGCACGAAGAAATTCAAAAGAAAAGACGAAGGACGGGGCGGCGGCTATCGCGGCAATAAAGATAATTACGGCCGGGGTGACAAACGAGGCGAGGGCCGCGGCAAAAGGGACCGCGATGGCGGCAAGGATTTCCGCTCCAAAGACCGGGATAAACGCAAAAAAAAATAAGCATTGATTAGCAGGGGACACGGACTTCAGATGATGAAGGCGTGTCCCCTTGTTTCTGCTGAAAAAAGGAAGGGCATATGAATGGATACGTATATTATACTCGCGGTGATTATTGCTCTCGGATTCTTCTCAAAGAATCTATCTGTCTGGCTTGCGGCACTGGTTCTTGTGATACTAAGGGCTGTACCTTTTGGAGGACCCGCACTTGGCTGGATTAACCAGTACGGGCTTAAAATTGGGATTACGGTTTTAACCGCGGGGCTTCTTGCGCCCATTGCGCTTGGCAAAATAACGCTTGATCATCTAAAAACCATGATGACCAGCAGCATGGGGATTTTTTCCCTCTTGATGGGAATTTTTGTCGCCTATTTGGGGGGAAGGGAACGGGGCTTTTGACTGCTCATCCGCAAGTGGTGACCGGTCTTATGGTGGGCACCATTCTTGGCGTGGCTTTTCTGAGAGGGGTTCCGGTTGGTCCGCTTATTGCCGCAGGCATACTTGCCCTGTTTGCAGATGTGTTTAAGTAAGCTATACTGTAGGATGGAGGTTATTCTACATGCAAATTGAAACAGCATACAGCACGCGACAGCCTCTCCTCTGGGGCGATAAACGTTATCATACATGGAACCACCATCTTCGCAGCCAATTTGGCGAAAAGGTATTTAAAGTTATGCTTGATGCGGGATTTACCTGCCCTAACCGGGACGGATCGATTGCCAAAGGCGGATGCACATTCTGCAGCGCCAGAGGCTCAGGTGATTTCGCGGGCTGGCGGCGTGATGACCTGGTTACACAATTCAATGAAGTAAAAGGCCGCCAGCATGTGAAATGGCCGAACGCCAAGTATATCGGGTATTTCCAGGCGTACAGCAACACGTATGCGCCGGTGGAGGTACTCCGCGATTATTACGAAGTGATTCTTCAGCAGGAGGGCGTAGTTGGCCTTTCCATTGCGACGCGTCCCGACTGCCTGCCGGATGATGTGGTAGAACTGCTGGCAGAACTAAATGAAAAGACGTATCTGTGGGTTGAACTCGGGCTTCAGACCATTCATGAATCAACGTCGACTCTCATCAACCGGGCGCATGATACGGATTGCTATTGGGAAGCGGTTGAGAAGCTCCGCAAACATAACATTCGTACATGCTCCCACATTATTTTCGGCTTGCCGGGCGAAACGCATGAAATGATGATGGATACAGCCAGGGCAGTGGCCGCTGCAAATGTAGAGGGCATTAAAATTCATCTGCTGCACCTGCTTAAGAAGACTCCTATGGTTAAGCAGTATGAAGCCGGCCTTCTTCGGTTCTTAGAAAAGGATGAGTATGTAAAGTTGATTGTGGACGCGCTTGAAATCCTTCCGCCGGAGATGATTGTGCACCGTCTGACCGGTGATGGCCCGCCGGATCTATTAATCGGACCTATGTGGAGCCGCAAAAAATGGGAAGTGCTCAACGCCATTGATGCGGAACTTAGAAATCGAAATACCTGGCAGGGAAAAAAGCAATAAAAACATCGTGGGCCATGCCGCTCTCTTCTTTCCCCACGTAGAAGTTTATACGGCCGCTTTGTGGAACGTCGGACGGACCGGCATTAGGGAATCTTGGCTATCGGCAAGCATAGCGCAGGCGATAGCCTTAGATTCCTTTATACCGTTTAGGTGCAACATCTGGGTATCTCAATGATGGAGACAGTTGCCGGTCTGTTTCGCCCTCTGTTCCACACGCTCCACAGGGGGAAAGAAAGGTGCGGACATGCGCCTCACGATGTTTTTCTTAGGTGTTTGGGACTATAGGTCCCTTTTAAAAAATTGCTCATGGAACTTCAACAGTGTGAATCACATCAAATTCTATGTCAACAAACAAGGAGGGATCTATCGGTCCCAGCAGAAAATGACTTTAATACTTTAAGGCGAAATATACTAATGAGATGTTTGTACTAAGCTGCAGGTACCGGCGTAGGGGTCGGTTTGGCGTATCCCTCTTTATACTCTTTGTCGATTTGCAGGCGGATCTTGCGCAGACTAGGATCCTTTTGGTGCAGCATAACCGCTTCCATCGCGATATTCTGGCACGTATTGCACATGATTCCGTGTGAATCCCATACCACTTTTCCATCCGGTTTGATTTGCTGGATAAAGCAGCTTAAGTTGCTTTTGTGGCCCGCACTTTGCCCGCAGCTGCAGTAGCACGCCATGTTTTCGAGAACTTTTGGATGTGCAGCAGCTGTCTTGTATACCTCTACAATTTGCGGATCCACACCGGTTAGAAAAGATGGGAGCTGATGCACACTGGCCGTCGTTTCAAGCTTGTCTCCACCTTGGCCCATCACCATTTTTCCCGCATTGGATGGCAGCTGGCTGTTTGAAGAAGAGCAGCCTGCCACCAGGCCTGACAGAAGCAGCGTTACAACCAGTAAACTGCTGGTCCATAATTTTCGTTTTCGTGTCACTTCTTATCGCCTCCTCCTGTGAAGCGTTGCACAAAGGAGTCCCATTCTTTTTCTGTATCTATACTGTTGATTTCATCATAGATCTCCAACAGCCAATCTTCGAAATCCGCAGGCTCTTCCTCCGTTTCGCCGTCCATGATAGCGGCTGCCTGATTCGCTTTCCTCCACTGATTTTGAAAGAGGGGAAGAAGGGGCAAGATGGCATCGCTGAATAACTTCTTTTCCGTTAAAGGGTTGCGCTCGGTTCTTTCCTCGTATAACTCTATATACGCTTCCTGGGTGAAAGCGGATGTTCCGCTCGTGAGCGCCTCCCCAGTAAAAATGGCGTGCCGTGCTGTATTAAGTAAATGTTTGATTTCTTCAACTGTCACCTTCAAGGTCCTCCTGTAATGGATCATAAAATACATGGTTTCACATCCATAGTAGCTTATTTTTAATAGAAGTGCGAGGCAGCAGCCGCTCTTTTTCAGCAGCGTGCTCATTATCGCCTATTTCACATGGTCGGCGCGAAGCCCCCTTTCTTCACGTTTTTAGCGTATGTGGGGCTGCTTTGTATGATGGGAAAGTAATAACGTTTTTAAATTTGTGACATTTTGGGCGTTTTTTTGTGATTTCCAGGTGGGCGCATCGTTTATAATGAATCTATCGAAAGGCAGTAAAGGAGAGGTTTATATGGGACTTGGCAACATCGGACCGTCTGGATTAATTCTCATTCTTATCATAGCGCTTGTTGTATTTGGACCTAAGAAACTCCCAGAAATCGGACGTGCTTTTGGCCAGACTTTAAGAGAATTTAAGAAGTCAACCCGGGGACTGACAGACGATATTACGGACGATGAGAAGAAGGAATTGAAAGATTTAAAAGAGGTAAAATAAAGAAACAAAGCCCACAGGTTTGATCGTCGCTGTGGGCTTTGCTTCATCTATTCCTGTGGCCGAGGGCCGGCATCCGTGGCCGAATCGGTGGACAGCATAACTGGTTTGACTGTCAAATCTCCCTGGCAGCGGACTTGGCAGGATAGCCTGATATTAGGTTCCGGGAAATTTCGTGTGCTTAAAATTTGATTCTCCGCCTCCGTCACAGGACCTGCATCACCAGATAGCACCTCAACCCTGCATGTCGTGCAGCGTGCATTTCCGCCGCATCGGTGCATAATAGGTACCCCGTTGTCCTCCAGCGCAAGCACCAGCTTTTGGCCGTCCTTCGCTTCGAATGTTTCAAAACCTTCAACAGTTATCTTCGGCATAGAAACCCCTCCTATGTATGTTAGTAGCCAACCCGTATATTTTACCCAAATCTTTACTTATTTTAACAAAAAAGCTGGAAATTTTGTACCCGTTCCTATATACTTTAGTTAAAGAAGTAATAGCAGCGGCTTTTATCTAGTAAACGTTACAGATTATTTCCCTTGCACATCGTGTTTGGGTTTTTTGTTTTTGTATTGCAATCTACAAAAAAACAGAGAGGATATGTTGTCGGAATGGAGATTTGGAAACGCAACCTGTATATTTTGTGGTTTGCTCAATTCATGGCAACTGCGGCAATGAACCTCGTTGTCCCGTTTCTGCCGCTTTATCTCGCACAGGATCTTGGCATGACGGACCCCGGACAAATCCAGAATTGGACAGGATTAATTTTTGGCGCCAACTTTTTAACAGCATTTATCTTCTCCCCGATATGGGGCAAAATTGCCGACCGCGCAGGCCGCAAAATTATGATCATTCGGTCCGGTTTTGGGATGGCTCTTGTAACCGTGTTTATGGGATTAGTGACTTCACCTGCCCAGCTGCTTGGCCTTCGCCTGTTAAACGGCGTGGTAGCAGGCTTTATCCCCGCGGCAATTGCTCTTGTCTCCACTAATACGCCAAAGGAAAGGGTCGGTTATTCCCTCGGCATTCTGCAATCCGGAGCGGTGGCGGGAACGATTCTCGGCCCGCTGCTCGGAGGGCTTTTTGCGGAATGGATGAGCTTTCGGCAAATCTTTATCGTCACAGGAATTTTGCTGTTTTTCGCTACCGTGCTTGTCATCGCAACTGTGAAAGAGATCAACAAACCTCACCCTAATAACGGAACAAAAGCTGTTAAATCAGCCGGCGATTTTAAACGGATTATGGCGATTTCCCCTTTGCCATCCCTGTTTCTGACAGGATTTTTAATTCAATTTGCCATAATGAGTACGAATCCATTCATGACTGCGTATGTGCAGGATCTGTGGCATAGCACGCAGTTTGTCTCGTTGGTGGCAGGCTTTGTTATTTCCTGTTCAGGGATTGCCACGATGTTATTCTCCCCATTGCTCGGCAAATGGGGAGATAAAGTGGGGTCTAAATACATTCTGTTGTTTAGCCTCCTGGGAACGACTATTTTCCTTATCCCCCAGGCTGTGGTACATGACATCTGGACGCTGATGATTTTCCGTTTTCTGATGGGCATGTGCCTTGGCGGCCTCGTTCCATCGGTCAACGCACTCATTCAGAAGTTTGCGCCACAAGGTATGGAAAGCCTCACATTTGGCTACAGCAACAGCGCCCTATTCCTGGGCAACCTGCTAGGCCCCATCATCGGGGGGGTGTTAAGTGCAGCTTACGGCATAAACTGTCTGTTCCTGCTTGCTGGAACGCTATTCCTGATTAATACCATCTGGGTAAAAATCAAACTGCATCCGCATGAAAGCCCGCGTTCGCTGCTTGAGCACATGCGCTATAATCAACATTAATAAACCGCGTCCTTTTAAAGGATGCGGTTTTTTCGTGGAAGATAAGCTGACATAATCGCCCTATCTGTTATTTTCTTCTTTTATAATAACCCCATCTTTGAATACGGAGGTTATAACATATGAGAAGAAGAGGACAGACTGCTGCACTTGTATTATCGACAATAGCTATGACCGCCTCGTTTATTGTTTGGACAGTGTTTACACCGCTGGCAGCAAAAATACAATTGATCTATCACTTAAATAATATGGAGAAGAGCATTCTGATTGCCATTCCTGTTCTTCTCGGATCGTTAATGCGCATACCAATCGGGATTCTAGCAGATCGGTATGGAGGCCGCAAGGTATATACGTACCTACTGCTATTCCTTTTAATACCCATTTTGGCCAGTTCCGTGGCGCATTCCTTTGTTCAATTAGTATGCTGCGCTTTGTTCATTGGCATGGCCGGTACAAGTTTTGCAGTTTCCGTTACGTATGTTTCGAAGTGGTTCCCGTCGGAAAAGCAAGGAACAGTCCTGGGTATAGTGGGTATGGGTAATATCGGATCAGCAATTGCGAATTTTTTTATTCCGCTGGCCGCAAACAAGTGGGGCATCATACCGGTATTTTATAGCCTTGCTATTCTTATACTGTTGATAGCTGCTACTTTCTGGTTAGGCACACAGGAGGGGACAAAACAGGAGGGGAAAAAATCTTTTAACGAAACTCTCTCTGTCCTGAAGTATAAAGAAACCTGGTATCTATCCCTGTTTTATTTCTTAACGTTTGGTGGGTTTGTAACGTTTAGTGTTTATTTGCCAATTTTACTGCAGGAACTCTTTCATATTTCAATAATCGACGCTGGATTTGCAGCGGCGGGATTTGTCATTCTCGCCACGCTGTTAAGGCCTGTAGGGGGTTATTTATCTGATCGATATGGGTCCCGCAGAGTACTGGCGGGAGTTTTCAGCAGTTTGGCGTTATGCGGCTTGTTGATTGCAGTAACGACGCCCTATTTTGCATATTTTATAGGGGGCTGTTTTGTTCTATCGATTATCGTCGGAATTGGAAACGGTGCGGTGTTCAAAATGGTGTCTGTTGTTTCATCAGGGAACACTGGTGCGGTTACTGGAATTGTTGGAGCAGTGGGAGGTGTTGGTGGATTTATATACCCGATTGTTTTACGCCTCATGAAGGATACCATGGACAGTTATTCACCAGGGTTTTTGCTGCTTGCCGCACTCGGTTTATTGTGCTTTATCATCAACAGGATCGCGTTTGCAGGCTTTACCCTCAAAGAAAAAGAAGTCCAGCCAACTTCTGGCGTCTTATCCCGTGCTCAAAACTGAATACTCCTTTGGCAAATCTCGCTCGATAAAAACCGTGTCAGGATACCTGACATGGTTTATTTTATTTTTACTGTATTTAACTATAATTGAGAAAACAAAGACATAGGAGTGACACCGATGAATAAGAAAAAAATAGTGTTGATTGGCAATGGCATGGCCGGTGTGGGTTGTATCGAACATATTTCAAAACTAGCAGGTGACGCATTCGATATTACCATCTTCGGTTCAGAACCTTATCCTAACTATAATCGCATTCAATTATCCTATGTATTAGCAGGTGATTCCAGCATTCAAGATATCATTTTGAACGACTGGAACTGGTATAAAGAGAATGACATTACGCTGCATGCGGGCCATCGGGTCAGCCGCATAGATGTAGACCATCGTTGTGTTTACACAGAGTCTGGCATATCGGAATCGTATGATGAACTCATTATTGCCACAGGATCCAATCCCTTTATTCTTCCTGTACCAGGTGCGGATAAAGAAGGCGTTATCGCTTACCGGGATATCAAAGATTGTAACAGCATGATTGCCGCTTCTAAAATGTACAAAAAAGCTGTGGTTATTGGCGGTGGCCTGCTAGGGCTGGAAGCGGCTCGCGGCCTGCTTAACCTGTCCATGGACGTTTCCGTTGTCCATGTATGCGATCACTTAATGGAACGCCAGCTGGATCCAACAGCAAGCAAATTGCTTCAAGCGGAATTAGAGTCACAGGGCATGAAGTTTTTAATGAACAAACAAACAGAAGAGATTTTGGGCCATGACCGGGTACAAGCGCTTCGCTTTACAGATGGAACTGGCGTTGAAGCGGACCTTGTGGTCATGGCTGCCGGCATCCGCCCAAATGTGTCGCTTGCTAAAGAAAGCGGCATAGCGGTGAACCGGGGAATTGTGGTCAATGATTGGCTTAAGACCAATATTGCAAACGTCTATGCGGTTGGTGAGTGCGCAGAACACCGGGGTGTGGTGTACGGTTTAGTTGCTCCGCTTTATGAACAGGCTGCCGTTTTAGCTAAATCTATCTGCGGCGTACAAACGAAACCGTATGAAGGATCCGTCCTTTCTACGAAATTAAAAGTATCCGGGGTTGATGTATTCTCCGCCGGTGAATTTATCGATCAGGATGATACCCGTTCACTGCGTTACCAGGACGATTTCAATGGCATTTATAAAAAGATTTTAGTGCGTGACAACAAAATTATGGGCGCCGTGCTTTTTGGCGATACAAGCGACAGCTCCCGATTGTTCCAGATGATCCGGGACGGCGCAGATGTATCAGCGTGTAAAACGCTATTGGCCAAACAAACCAGCAGCTGCGAGACAGCTGGAGCCACAACGGTCGCAGAAATGGCCGATGATGACTTGATCTGCGGCTGTAACGGCGTGTCGAAAGGAACCATCGTTCAAGCCATACGCGAGCAGGGATTGGATTCTATAGACGGTGTAAAAGGGTGCACGGGCGCGTCCCGATCATGCGGTGGCTGCAAGCCGCTGGTAGAGGATTTATTGAAGCGCACGCTTGGCAGCCAGTTTAAAGCAGCGGAGAAGGATGCCATCTGTTCATGTACGCGTTTAAGCCGGGATGAAGTGGTAGAAGCGATCCGGAGCAAGCGTTTAACGGCCGTTAAAGAAGTGATGCATGTACTTGATTGGGACAACAAGGAAGGCTGTTCCAAATGCCGGCCGGCGCTGAATTACTATCTGGGGATGGTGTGGCCGCAAGACCATCAGGAAGAGCGCGATTCCCGCTTTATCAACGAGCGATTCCACGCGAATATCCAGAACGATGGCACGTACTCCGTCGTTCCCCGCATGTATGGCGGTGTTACCAATCCGGAAGAACTTCGCAGAATTGCTAATGTCGCGGAGAAATACCAGGCCAGATTGGTAAAGCTTACAGGCGGTCAGCGCATTGATTTGTTAGGCATTAAAAAAGAGGATCTTCCAAAGGTATGGGCGGAACTGGATATGCCATCGGGCTATGCATATGGTAAGGCGCTGCGGACCGTTAAGACATGTGTTGGTGCAGATTTCTGCCGATTTGGTACGCAGAATTCCATTCAAATGGGCATTGATCTTGAGAAAAAATTTGAAAGGCTACAAACCCCTCATAAAGTGAAGATGGCCGTTTCAGCCTGTCCGAGAAACTGTGCGGAATCTGGGATTAAGGATATCGGCGTTGTAGGGGTTGATGGCGGATGGGAGCTCTATGTTGGCGGGAATGGCGGGGTTCACCTGCGAGGCGGAGACTTGTTTGTAAAAGTGAAGACGAGTGAGGAAGTTGTGCAATGGTCTGCTGCGTTTTTGCAATATTACAGGGAAAATGCCAGCTATCTCGAGAGAACCTCTCACTGGGTAGAGCGTGTAGGGCTTGATTCTATTAAGGAAGTGTTAGCGGATCCCGCTGTTCGCCAAGAATTGGTTGAACGGCTGAATGAATCATTAGCGGTTACAACAGATCCCTGGAAAGAGCATATCGAAGATGAAAAATTACGTTCGATGTTTGATAAAATTACCGTTTCTGCCACCGGCAATTAAGCAGAGGAGATGAGAGACATGCAAGCGCTGAAATTGAAAGTAGCGGAGAAATCAGACTTAATTGAAAGAATTGGAAAGACTGTTGCCGTACAAGGCCAAGAGATCGCCCTGTTTTTGCTGGAAGATGGAACCGTCCGGGCTGTGCAGAACCGCTGTCCGCACAAGGGAGGTTCGTTATCAGAGGGAATGGTTTCGGGAGACCATGTATTTTGCCCCCTGCATGACTGGAAGATTTCCCTATGCGATGGGGTGGTGCAAGCGCCAGATACCGGATGCATTAAGGCGTATGAAGTAACGATCGAGGGCAATGACATTTTCGTCACGCTTTAATTTCGAATTTAACAATCAGAAAAAAAGGTGATTTGATGAATGATTTATTACAGGAATTTCGGTCAAAACAGCTAAAAGAGGAGACGGAAAAAATACTTGATTCACAATGCCCTTTCTGTAGTATGCAGTGCAAGATGCAGCTGATAGAAAGCCGCCTTGGAGACCGAATCTCCTATAAAGTCATTCCTGCACAAAATCCAACATCAGAAGGCCGTCTGTGCATCAAAGGGAGAAACGCATACGAGCATGCTGTTACGGCTGAGCGCATCAAGACTCCATTGTTGCAAGTCAACGGCGAGTTTGTGCCCATATCCTGGCCGGATGCTTTGCATGTGATAAAAGAAAAGTTTACTGCCATACAACAGCAAAAGGGTGCAGATGCTATAGCTGTATATGGAGGCGGATCGTTAACCAATGAAGAGGCATATCTATTAGGCAAATTCGCCCGTGTTGCTTTACAGACGAAAAACATGGACTACAATGGCCGTTTCTGTATGTCAGCGGCTGCCTCTGCAGCAAACAAGGCTTTTGGCATCGACCGGGGTTTAACGATGCCGTTAGCTGATATCGAGCATGCAGCATGCATTATCTTAGCGGGAACCAATATTGCGGAATGCCAGCCCACCATACTGCCGTATTTTACAAAAGCCAAACAAAAAGGTTCCTTCATCATTGTTATCGATCCGAGAGAAACAGCGACTGCCAGACTTGCAGACTTGCATCTAAAAGTAAAACCCGGTATGGATGCTGCACTCGTTAATGGGTTGCTAAAGATCCTCATTGAGGAAAGGCATGCCGACCTCTCCTTTATTAACGCGCGCACGAAAGGGTTTGAACAGGTGCGGGATCATGTTGCAAACATTGAACTGCAAGAAATAGAAAGTAGCACCGGTATACCGATCGGTCAAATGCGGCAGGCTGCAGCAAAATTTGGGCAAGCAAAGACAGGTATGGTGTTTACAGCCAGAGGGGTTGAGCAGCAAGCCCACGGTTCGATGACCGTGCACAATTTTATAAACCTTTGTTTAGTAACAGGCAAAATCGGTAGAATGGGATGCGGATTCGGTGCCATAACAGGCCAGGCTAATGGCCAGGGCGGCAGAGAACATGGACAAAAAGCGGATCAGCTCCCGGGTTACCGATCTATCGAAAACAGGCAGCACCGGGAATATATAGCCAAAGTATGGGGGGTCAGGGAAGCAGATATCCCAACAAAAGGTGTATCGGCCTATGAGTTAATGGAAAAAATCCACAATGAACAAATTTCCGGGTTATTTCTTATGGGATCTAACCCACTTGTTTCCAATCCCAATGCCGAGTTTGTTGAACAGGGGCTTAAAAAACTGGAATTTCTAGTTGTCGTTGATATGTTTGTTTCAGAGACGGCAAAATTAGCTGATCTAATCCTGCCATCCTCCTCCTATTTAGAAGATGAAGGAACCGTCACGAACTTGGAAGGCCGTGTGATGCATCGGCCTGCGGCGAGAAAACCGCCAGGCAAGTCTAAACATGATTGGCAAATTCTCTGTGAAGTTGCAAGCGTGTTTGGAAAAGCTCAATTTTTTCCGTATCAAACATCAGAAGATATCTTTAACGAATTACGTATCGCCAGCCGCGGCGGAATTGCCGATTATTATGGCATCACCTATGAACGCATTCGCAGGGAACAAGGGGTTTTTTGGCCATGCCCATCACCTGATTTTCCGGGTGCCAGGCGGCTATTTGAGGACTCGTTTGCCCACGAAGACGGGCGGGCTGTTATGGTTCCTGTGGAAAACTACCACCCGCAGGAAGAAACCAATGGGGATTTTCCGCTCTATTTAACGACAGGCCGTGTAATGTCTCACTACCTAACAGGGGTGCAGACAAGAAGAAGCCAGACGCTGGCGTTGCGTAATACGGAATCCTTTGTTGAAATTCATCCGAGTACGGCACAAAAATACCAAATTGAAAATGATGCGCTTGTAAGGATAAGTTCACAAAGAGGAAGTATCGTCTTACGGAGCAAATTCACAACGAAGATACGGGAAGATGTTGTGTTTGTTCCGATCCATTGGGGCGATAAGCAAAATGTGAATAAATTGGTTTCGCCTAACCTTGACCCAACCTGTAAAATGCCTGGATTTAAAATGACCGCCGTTAACGTTAGCCCTGTATGAGCTAGGTGTATACCCTTCTTTTGCAAAATGGCTGTCCGCTGCTGTGGACGGCCTGTTTATGTGGTTGACACATGAATAGCAGTCCAGGTAAAAATCGCCTCATCTGTAGAACTATGACACAATGCTGAGAAACTTTGAATAGGTAAACTTGGACTAAAAGCTTATCCAATATTAATTCTATAAAGGGGTCCTACCAACAAAACGCGAAAAACATACGCTAAGCAAATTTCGACAATTAAAAAGCCGATTTTTCCTACGTTAAGGAATTTTCGGCTACATTTTATTGAATAAGAGGACGAAGAGAATTTAAACTTGTTACCTTTTTCGTATCAAAGGTATATTCGCAAGTAAATTAATGTGCTCCCACCCAAGAGGTGAAAGTTTCAATATCAGTGACCGCATTGGATGTTTCAAGTATAGTATTAAGATCTGTTGTAAGAGTAAATCGACCGCACATTTGAGATCTCCTTTAGATTGATTGTTTCTATTATCGCCAAGTTCATGTACAACGAACACCTAAAATCGTAGCAATGGAGGACTTTAAATTGAAGGAGAAATACACACATAGTTGAAAGCGATAACATTCATCTTTCTGACAAAAAGGGGATACCACTTTAATAATTTTACCAGCCACCCTGTGGCTTTAATTATGAGTACATAATGAGTATTAAATACTAGCTACTTGGTTATCATTTCCTTTTTTCAGCATTATTAGAATATATTTATTTTTTGTTCGACAGTATTCGTCAAAGGAATATCAAGGAAAACATTGAATTATTTAAAAAGTATGTACATACAAAAATTACTAATGGAGGTTGTTTAATGAAAAAAAGGAATAAATTATTTACTGGTTTAGTGGCCACATCTGTTATTACTGGATTGTTCGTAACTGCTTTGACCCAAGCATCCGCCCAATCAACTACACCAGATTCCATCTCAGTTCCATCTCCATCGGTGACGGAAAGCGCCAATGTGAGCGGGCATGCTCAATTAGACGTTGCTATGACACATGACGAAGCAAATTTTTGGAAAAACAAAATGCTAGAGTTATACGATAAGGCTGAAGCAAATAAAAATGTTTCAGAAGTCGAAAAGAAGCAACATCGTGATAGATTACTCTCAAGGTTCCAAACAAATCCTGACAGTTCCGTTGATCTTCTCATCCCGCTTCCATTTCAAGAACTTACGATCGGTTCAACGATTGTAACAACCGATGCAGATGGGAACTTTACAGCCAAAACTCATGCGGGAAATCAAAAGAGAATCCTACAAAAAAACGGCGCCAAATCGTTAGAAGATAATGTCAACTTAAAAGCTGGCGACAACAATCTAGCAATTACGATTAAATCCACTCCAACAAAAATGATGGACAACATGAACAAAAATATGGATATATTTTCCATGGCGGGGATGTCAAATTCTTCTAAAACAGAAAGTATGAGTGGAATGGACATGTCTAGTAACGCCTCTATGCAACAAATGGCAGGTACTCAACACACTGCAACCATACACAATTTAGTAGGAAGTACGAATAATACTAGTAACAAACTGCATGAATTTTATGCTACCGTAGGACCTTATTATCCAGGTGAGCTTGTAGGCCTTAACCATGGATACATGAAAATCTTGGATTACACTAACCATGTTAGCTGTAACAAATCTTCAGGGGATTACGGTGCAGATTTCCCTTGGAACAGTTCAGATTGCGAAGAAGCTGTTGCTGGTGGCTACGACTATTATAATGACCCATACTTTTTGTCTGGTTACAGTGATGGTAGTTTTTGTGTCCAAGAAGCGATGGATACAGTAGATCGCATAAATACAGCAAATGTTTACTGTGACACATACGCTAACAATGGTTCAAATAAACCTTCGAACGATTATTACCGCGGCATTTCAACCAATCATGGTTACAATTGTTCAAGTTTCCCATTCTTAAATCATGATGAACGATTAAATTGGAATTCATGATAGTAAACAAAGCTGGGTTTACCCAGCTTTGTCCTCTTTAAAATAACAGTAATTATTGTTAGGCAAGGAGTAAAAAATGAGATATTTAGTATTTCTATTACTAATCTTTTCCCTTGTATGTCCAAAAACAGGATACGCTTCCTCAGTTAAAACGAACTTAACATTAGATGGTAATGTAATCTATACAAATCAAACCACATTTATAAATAACTCAGGTCACGCTTTTGTTCCGGTAAGAACTATAGCCAATGCCATTGGAGCATCAGTCGAATGGAGTGTTGTAGATAAGTCCGTATTCATCTCAAAAGAAGATGTTACGATTGCTCTTAAAGTAGGAAGTACACTGTTATATAAGACTGATATACCAATGACAGTGGAGGCACCTTTTCTTTCCACCACTAATCAAATAATGGTTCCAGTACAGCCGTTATCAGATAGTTTTTGGTTAACTGCCAAATGGAATAGTGACACTAAAACAATAATCCTTTCTTCGAAGCAGCTGGACGTAGAGAGTGTGGCTACAAACAAAAATAAAATCGTTCTTGTTATGTCAACAGCTGATGATTCTAGCTCTAATAAATTCGGTTCTGGCTTTATCCTCACGTCTAATGGCGAAATAGTTACAAATCATCACATTACAACAGGATCTCCGAATGTTATTATAAAGCTATCTGATGGTACAGTTTATACCTCACAAGAGGTTCTATACGATGATCCGATTCGTGACCTTACAGTTCTAAAAATTAATCCAGCTGTTTCTTTACCGCATGTTGTTCTCGGTGATTCATCTCAGCTAAGCGATGGACAAACAGTAGTAAGTATCGGAAATCCACAAGGAATGGAAGGAACAATCGGACAAGGAATTATCAGTAGTGTCAAAAGGACAATTGATGGTCAGTCTTTTATTCAGATAACTAATCCTTTATCACCTGGGTCATCTGGTGGTGCATTATTTTCTTTGGACTCAAAAGTAATTGGTGTTACGAATGGCGGGTTGGATGACGGTGAACAGATTAACTTTGCTATACCTGTTAATGACTTAAAAAACCTATTACATAATAAACCGGCAAGCATTTCTATGCCTATCGTAAATTAGGGATAGAAAATGTTTAGACTACTTAGGGTGACACATAAAATCACAGGAACAATAGGTGCGTTCTTAATTATCGGTATGGCTATTACAGGATTATTGTTAAATCACCGATCTTGGATTGGATATTCTTCACCCCTAGAGATTCGAATACAACAAATAATCTTTGAAGTCCACTCTGGAAAAACTGATGGGCTGACCTTTGTTTGGGCCACAGACTTATCAGCTTTCTGTATGATTGTTTTAAGCATAACAGGGCTATGGTTATGCGTTCCCTCAACTTTTCGTAAAAAATTCAGGAGGAAAAAATGATGAGACTACATAACATCCTAGGAGCATTCTTAATTCTTGGTTTAGTCGGGTGCAGTAACACCCACACCGATTCTAGCGTATCTAAGAGTACCGATAGTCCTTCAGTAAAGCAGACCGTTTCAAGCATCAATAATCAACTAAAAGACAGCTTACAACATGCATTGGCAGAACTTTCTACTATTGAACAGGATGTGAAAAGCGGGAAATTTGATGAGTCCAATACCATTTTTTCTGAATATCACGCTGAGTTTCATTCAGTGATATATCCAGCTATCATCAGCAAAAAAGGGCAAAAATATGCGGATGGTATTCACAGTAACTGTGATGAATTAGAAACCGCGCTAAATAAAAAGGAACCATCTAGCATTATTAAGTCTATTAATACAAATAAGAAAAACCTTCAGACGGTAGCAGGAATTTATGGTATCCCATTAACATAACTTTTATTAAGGTGGTGGGATTTTTGAAGACAAGGCTCATAATATCACTTTTGGTAATATTATGTATTTGTTGTGGCATATGGGGCTATCTAAAATTTCCGGGTAACAACGGGCCAACAGCTTACTACCAAAAAAGTGACTGGTCCGCCGCTGGATTTATTAAAAAACTGAATTTAAACGGTACAATTTATGAAGCTGCGCCAACCTTTACACTGACTAACCCTAAAACCGGTGCAACAATTGCCTACACTTCCAATGGGGAGGTTATAAAAGCAATTATAGGTGAAAATTCAAAAGATTGTATATTTATACGTAATGAAATGGATCAGAATGTATATTTACGAGAGAATCTTCCATCAGTGAAGTTAACAAAGGAAAATATTTTTAACATCCAATTGGTTGGCAGTGGAAGGGCGGAAGTCCAAACAAAGGAGCCACAAATTATATCAAGTCTTACAGATATTTTAGATTCGAAAAAAATTGTCAAGGTGGATTCTCCACCACCAAACAATCCACAAACAAACTTGGATTTAGTAGTGTTATTTAAAAATCATCCAGGAATAAAGAGAATTTATTCTTTAAGTAAAATGAACAAGAAGTGGTACATACAGCCAGATCAAAGATTATCAACTTCTTATATTTTAATTGATGGTACACCACTAGGGAGTTGGATAGAAAAAAAATCACAGGTAAGTGAGTGAAAAACGGATGTATTTCTTTGGGATACGTCCGTTTTTGTTAGTGCGCCCGGCATGGGCATTATCTATAGGGTTCAAGTCCCGAAGGTGAAGGCAGTAGTAACCATAGCTTAAGGCAAGGGTGTCGACCGTAAGGTCGAATCTGAAGGAAGCCGGCGGCAAACCTCCGGTCTGAGGAACACGAACCTCATATAAGGCTAACATTCGTACAAAGGAGAATTTGAGGGCATTAGGATGAGAAAATGGAGAAGTTCAAACTCCCCCATGGTGCATAAAGCGATGAATAAACGGTGGTTCAAGGAACGAAGTCTTATCACACTAACCGATGTTTACCAGAAATTAATGCTCCGCAAGGAATATGTGGTGTCAAAGCCGTGTGCGTAGGCCCGCATGCACGGTTTATTGAGAGGGGTAGTCAGTGATGACTACCCCTACTCTCTTGCCGCCAGAAGTACGCAGGCTCTTTGGTTTGCAGAAACCATCGCTGGATGGCGGTTTACTGCTGTTACTGCTATTAGAGCCAAGCTGTCGCTCTAGCTTTTTTACGCGTGTTTCAAGTTTTTCAATATGTACAACAAGGGTCGTAATAAACTGGGCAATTTCTGAAGGATTACCTTCACTTATTTGCCTAATCTGTTTAGCAGTATATTTCACAGGTCCCACCTCACTTTCCACCTTTTTGGAAGTTGTCGGTAAATACCCGTTTTAATATAATGTTAAACAATTCATTAACGTAAGTAGTTACCTTGTTTGTTAAATTGACTATTTTTTACTTTTCGGTGGTAAATCATCGTTTTCAGTTTTATATTGTTAGATGGCCTCTTGCTATACACTTTGCTACCTGAACAAGGCTGTTGACACCTCTCTATCCATACAATTATCCTCCGTTTGTTGTTTGTTTACATCAAATTGTATTCCGGTAATAGGAGTAATAGAGCCGAATAACCAATTATATCGTTGCCACGTAAAGGTTCCAACACCGATAGAGGGAGTTTTTAATAGCATCGTTGAAATAGTTATTTTGAATAAGCCAGTTAAAAAAGGGAATCTTTACAAAAAATAATGGCTGTTTTTGCTAAATAGAAATTAATATTGGGAACATTTAGCCTTGGATAAGCTATTAAAGCCCATCTCAGGGATTACATTGAATTGCAATCAATGGGGAAGTTTCGAATACAGTACCTTCTCCATCTCCTGGACGGTTTCTTCACCCCAGTAGGAGCGAAGCAAACCCTTGCTCCATTCCCAGGCAGGTGTATACCCTTCTTTTGCAAAATGGCTGTCCGCTGCTGTGGACGGCCTGTTTTTATGGTTCACACACGAATAGCGGTCCAGGTAAAAATCGCCCCATCTGCTGAAAGAATCGGTTTCTGGGGTTAAGGCGGTTACAAGGATTTTTCCATCATATTCAATCAGTTCAAGCGGGAAAAGCGAGCAGCTGAAGGGCTTAATCCTGCCAGGATCCAATTTGTTTTCCAGCGCATAGCGGTGAATAGCGCATACATGCTGTCCATTGTCTTTAATTAAGAACAGGCAGTCTCCTTCATGGGCGCGGATGGAGGGATAAAAGTTGGTAGCGGCGCTTTTTTCGAATAAACCTTTTTGGCGTGCTAATCTGATCCTGTCAGTGGATGTGTGCCTCTCTAATATTGCGAAAGCGTGCTTTCTGAATTCCTCCAGATTCGTTCCTTCCATTGAATAGGGCTGGCCGCCTTCACAACAATTTTGTCCATGGACCAGATGGCAGTTGAAGCAGTCCAGGTTGACGGGTGTCAAGAGGGCTTCATCAATCAAATAATGTTCATAGCTGTGAATTGTTTTGCCAACCCGGTCCTTTAGGTAGTGAATAAAAAGAATCTCATCTTCCCAGTGGAGGGGCTCAGGCGTTCCGTAATAAAAGCTAGTCATGCGGTTTTTCCTGCTTTCCGTTGTGAGTATCGTCCCTTAATCATAACACAACGAGCCAAATTTTATGCAAGGTATGGATACGGTGTAAGCGGGTGTGGTATACTTACCAGAAAAAATGGCTTATTCAGAAAATGACTGACAATTACAAAAGTGAGAGGGACAAAATTAGGAGGGGCTGTGGGCATGAAGACACAAATTTCCATTTATGATACCACGCTACGCGATGGAACGCAGGGTGAGGGTGTAAGCCTGTCTGTTGACGATAAGCTTAAAATTGCGAAAAAATTGGACACGTTGGGCGTTCATTATATAGAAGGCGGCTGGCCCGGAAGCAATCCAAAGGATATGGAATTTTTTATTCGGGCTAAAGAGTTAAACCTGCAATCTGCTAAAATTACAGCGTTCGGCAGCACACGCCGCTTTGGCGTTACCGCTGAGCAGGATGACAACCTTCGCATGATTCTGGAAAGCGGGGTAAAAGCGGTAGCCATATTCGGCAAGAGCTGGGACTTTCACGTAACCGAAGCGCTCGGTACGACACTGGAAGAGAATTTAAGCATGATTTCTGACTCGGTTCGTTTTTTGAAAGAGAACGGACTCGAGGTTATTTACGATGCGGAGCATTTCTTTGACGGCTATAAACACAATCCTGAATATGCTTTTGCTACGATTCAAAAGGCGGCCCAAGCGGGGGCTGACTGGGTGGCGCTGTGCGATACAAATGGCGGATCACTTCCGAGTGATATTTTGCGTGTGGTCACGCGCGTATGCCGCGATTTAAATGTGCCAATCGGCATTCACTGCCACAATGACGGTGAACTGGCGGTAGCGAACTCGCTCTCCGCGGTTACAGCTGGCGCAACGCAGGTTCAGGGGACCATCAACGGTTTTGGCGAGCGTTGCGGAAATGCCAACCTTGTATCCGTTATTCCCAATCTGCAGTTAAAAATGGATTACGCATGCGTTCCGGAAGAACAGCTTAAAAATCTGACGAATACTTCCCGCTATGTATATGAAATTGCCAACATTAATCCGCCGAACTCCCAGCCTTTTGTGGGAATCAGCGCGTTTGCCCATAAAGGCGGCATGCATGTGAGCGCAATATTAAAATCAGCTGAAACATACGAGCATATCCAGCCGGAAGTTGTAGGAAACAGCCGCCGCGTGCTGGTATCAGAGCTTTCCGGCCAGAGCAACCTGCTGTTTAAGGCCCAGCAGATGAACATCGAACTGGATAAGAGCAATCCGGAAAATCGGAAGATTATCCAACACATTAAAGAGATGGAACATCAGGGCTACCAATATGAAGGGGCGGAAGCGTCGTTTGAGCTGTTGCTGCGAAGAGGCCTGGGCGAATTGGAAGAAATTTTTACTGTTGAATCCTTTAAAGTCATGATGGAGCGACACGGGGATCATCATATTTCAACAGAAGCCACGGTCAAGCTTAATGTGCAGGGGCAGATCGTTCATACGGTTGCTGAGGGAAATGGACCCGTGAATGCGCTCGACAATGCGCTTCGCAAAGCGCTGGAGTCGTTCTTCCCTGCGATTCGGGAGATGTATCTCGCAGATTACAAAGTGCGCGTGCTTAGTGAACAGGATGCAACGGCTTCTAAAGTACGTGTACTGATTGAGTCTACCGACGGCAAGGACAACTGGAGCACGGTAGGAGTATCCGCGAACGTTATTGAAGCTTCGTGGGAGGCCCTTCTTGACAGTATGCGTTACGCGCTCATGACACGCTCCGATGAAATTGTTGTCACCGGCCTAAATGATGAACAAGAACGGCAGGGAATTTTGAACCATTAATGAACGCGAACCACGTTTAGCAGTTCCAGTACGAAAGGAGGTCCTTTTATGGGCCTCCTCTTTTTTATGGTAGAACACAGTGCACTTGCCTTAAGCTATCAAACTTACCTTTCTGCAGGCACCGGTAGGTCCCTTTCTCTTGGTTAAAAAGAAAAGCCGTTGCTTCACAGTGTTGAAATGCCGATTTTTTAAATGGGAGCTCGGGTCCCGAAACAGCTAAGAAAAACATCGTGAGGCGCATGTCCGCACCTTTCTTTCCCCCTGTGGAGCGTGTGGAACAGAGGGCGAAAAAGACCGACAACAGTCTCCATCATTGAGTTACCCAGATGTTGCACCTAAACGGTATAAAGGAATCTAAGCCATTGCCTGCGCTTACGCTTGCCACTGACCAAGATTCCCTAATGACGGTCCGCCCGACGTTCCACAAAGCGGCCGTAAAAACTTCTATGTGGGGAAAGAAGAGAGCGGCATGGCACACGATGTTTTTTTACCGTGTGAACTTTGGCACATCTGCCTAATGCGATTGCCTATACAATCTACTTATAAGGTAAACGAATTAGTGGGGGATGAACAATGAAAACGTTAATCAGTTTTAAAATGGTGCCTGTACTCATGGATATCGGTTTAATTGTGGGGGTTGTCTCGCTTGTGTGCTTGTCGCTTCTTTTAAAGCCGCTGCTTGGGGCCATTCTCGTAACCGCATTGTTTATCTACTCCATGTACATTTGGTTGTAGTTTAATTATTCTAAATAATGTTAAAATAAAAGGGAGAGTATCATGTTACATACAGGAGGGAAAAGATGAAAGCCATTGCCTTTTTTCCGTTTGTGAATGATTTGAGGGATCGATTTTTACCGGCGTATGCATCTCTTACTCCCGAAGAACTGGAACAGAAAGTCACGGGTTCACCAAATTCAATTGGTTTTTATCTGCGCCACATCGCCCAGGCGGAGGACTGGTTTGTGCAGGGGCTTCTTAAAGGCGGGAATGTTCAGCCGAAGAGAAAAGCGCAGCTGCCTACCATCACGGAAATACTGGGGTACCTTCAGGAAACAAGAGCGGGGACGCTGGAGTATTTGGCCGCAGCAGATGCAGATGAGTTTACGAGGCCGATTACGATACCGGATGGATTTCGTGGGGAACCGGTAGAAAACCCGACAGTTGGCTGGCTTCTTCACCGTATATTTGATCATGAGGTATACCATCTTGCGCAGGTAAATATGACACTGCGATTAATGGGCAAAGAACCACCGAAGATGTGAACGTTTCCCTTTCCGTATTTTTCACACGGAAGGGGTTTTTTTGTAGTCTAATACCTTAATTTCGGGTAAAATAAGGCATAGTTCGCTTTTTAAAGAAAGGAAGGCACGAATGGAATCATTTAAAGGATTTAACCTTAAACCAGAAGTTTTACAGGGGATCACAAACCTGTATTATAAAAAACCCACGCCTATTCAGCGCGAAACCATTCCGTTAATTCTTAAAGGACAGGATGTAATCGGACAGGCACAGACAGGGACGGGGAAGACAGCCGCATTTGTCATCCCGATGCTTGAGATGATTGAGGCAGATAAAAAAGATATACAGGCGCTCGTTATGACACCTACACGGGAGCTGGCCATTCAAATAACCGAAGATATTACAGCACTTAGCAAGCACATGGATATCAATGTGCTATCTTTACATGGCGGGCAGGATATTATGCGCCAGATCAGCAAGTTACAAGGGAGCATACATATTGTGGTGGGAACACCTGGCAGGATTCTTGACCACCTTCGCCGGGAGACACTGCATTTTGGCCGCATTAAGATGCTGGTTCTTGACGAAGCAGATAAAATGCTTGAAATGGGCTTTCTTGAAGAGGTTGAGGAAGTTTTTATCCAGACTGCGCAGAAGAAGCAGGTGCTTCTGTTCTCTGCAACCATACCGGATGACGTACGGAAGCTGGCCCACCGCTTTATGAATCAGCCGCAGATTGTCCGTCTAGAGAAAAAGCAAATTACTGCGGAGACTACAAAGGAATCGTACTATGTGGTCAACCAGAGCGATAAGACGGATGTGCTTGTTCAGTTAATTAAGGATTCCCGTCCTTATTTAGCGGTTATTTTCGCCAATACAAAGACGCGCGTCAATGAATTGGTACGGCGGCTCCAGGAAAGCGGAATCGAAGCGGAGGCCCTCCACGGGGATTTGAGCCAGAAAAAGCGCGAGCAGATAATGGACAGGTTCCGTGAAGCGAAGTTTCAATATCTTGTCGCAACGGATATCGCGGCAAGGGGTCTGGATGTTGAAGGAATTACGCATGTCTTCAACTATGATATGCCATCCGACGTGGAGAGTTATATCCACCGCGTGGGCCGGACAGGCCGTGCCGGGCAGCAGGGTGTGGCCATCTCGCTAGTGTCCCCGCGCCAAAAAATCATTTTTAACCGGATTTCTAAAGCCATCAGCGGGGGGGCAGAAGAGAAATTTCTTGGCGGCGCCAAACGCGATCCGCGTGCCCGCAGACCCAGGGAGGCTACCAAAGATGAGCGCGTATCCACTGCTGATGTGAAGGCGGATTACCGCGAAAAACGGCAGGAATCCGGGCGTGCCCAGGCTAAAAAACCGCGGGTAAAGCCAGGTTATAAGAAGAAAGCGGCAGCAGAACGCGAGAAGGAACAGCGAAGAAATCGAAGAAAGAAAGTCGGAGAAATTTACCGCAGGAAAAATAAGTAACCGAAAACAAGAAAAGCACCGCTCCGAGGGATGCACGTTTAGTCTCCCCGGAAGCGGTGCTTCTTCATTTTACCAGATAAGCCTGCCGTATACTCCAACATCCAATTTCTCATAATAACCCGTATAAAATCACAACCAGAAAATGGGTGAACGAATGGGTTTTTTTCATAATTGGCTGCGAGGGAGGAAGGCATTTTCTACGCAGAAACAGGCTGATAACGTATTAAATAGCACGATTTCTTCCTCTAATTCCACAAACTTATATTATTTATCCGTGCTATTCAGTGGAATACCGGAACTGATTACACGGACATTTCAATTAAAGACAGGACAGGAAGCAGCGCTTGTTTATATGGAAGGGCTGGTAGATAAAACTTCCATAAATATGGATATTCTTCGTCCACTTATGTTCGAAAAATTGAATGAAAAGGATTTCTCGGAGTCTGCTGTCTCAATTGGCCAAATCAAAAAGGTCCAGACGTGGTCGGAGGTTGAACAGGCTCTTCTTAATGGGAAAAGTATTCTTTTTATTGATGGAGAGCCAACCGCGCATGAGATGGAAACACAAGGGTGGCCCCAGCGGGCCATTGAGGAATCAAAGACAGAAAAATCGTTAAAAAGTGCTCATCAGGGGTTTACGGAAACGGCCAGCCAAAATATGGCACTGATCCGTCGCTTTATTCCAAACCGTGAATTAAAAGTTAAGGAATTTACTGTTGGGGAGCGTGCAAGCTCCAAACTTTTCATGCTTTATCTGGCTGATGTAACGAATGAACAATTCCTCCGGGAAATGGAGTGTCGAATCAAGTCCGTCAAAGTGGATGCCATTCTCACCACAGGTCAGTTGGGAGAGTTCATTGAAGATAGCTCTTTTACCCCTTTTCCACAGTTTTCTGTAACAGAACGTCCGGATACAACGGCTCATCATCTGCTTAAGGGACGAGTCGCCGTTGTAGTTGACCGTTCACCTGGTGTGCTCATTGGACCGATGACCTTCCATACTTTTTTTCAGACGATTGACGACTACAGTATAAGATCGCTCGTTATTTCTTTTATCCGTCTCATGCGTTACGCAGGATTTTTTATTGCGATCTTTACCCCTGCTTTTTACATCGCCATGATTACTTTTCATTATGAAGTGATACCGCTTAAATTGCTTATAACGCTCGGGGAGTCGCGTGAGAAAATTCCATTCCCACCTTTATTAGAAGCAATAAGCATGGAAGTGGTGATCGAAATGCTCCGCGAAGCAGGGGTGCGGCTCCCTGCCCCCATTGGACAGACCATAGGAGTTGTAGGCGGTATTGTCATTGGCCAGGCAGCAGTTCAGGCCGGACTGGTGAGCAATGTCATGGTTATTGTCGTATCGATAACGGCGATTGCTTCTTTTATTATTCCTGACTATGAAATGTCGGCGGGTATTCGGCTCCTCCGTTTTCCCATGATGCTTTTGGCCTCCATATTTGGCATTGTTGGGATAATGATTGGAATGATGGTTATGGTTATTCACTTACTGTCTTTAGAATCACTCGGTGTTCCATATAGCAGTCCCATATCGCCCCTGCATCTTTCGGATATGAAGGATACGTTTATTCGGTTGCCACAATGGATGTTCAAAAAACGACCCTTATCCATTAAGCCTAAACAGTTGAAACGACAGGAGAATAATGGGGGAACTGGGGATGAAAATACGTGAGAAGGGATGGAAAAAATGAAATCTCTTTGTTGCAATATATTTTGACGATTCATAGTGCTCAGATCGGATACGGTGTGCTTACGCTTCCGCGAGAATTGGAACAGGTGGCAGGTACCGATGGTTGGATTTCGGTTATCATCGGGTGGGCGATAACCACGCTGGTAAGTCTATGCATTGTACGGTTAATGGCCAAGCATCCAGGAGACACGTTGTATGATCTATTAACACGTTATACAGGAAAATGGATGGGAAAAGCAGGAATCATTATCTGGATTTTATATTATTTACTCGCGTCTGTATCCCTGGCTTTTTCAATCGTATTTGTTATTCGTCTGTGGATTTTGCCGAAAACGCCAGATTATGCACTCATGCTTTTGTTTATCATTCCAGGGTATATGTTGATTCGCGGTGGGATTCGGATCATTAGCCGGTATGCTGTATTTGTCTTTTTCTTTACGCTTTGGTTGGCGGTAGTGATACTCATCCCCCTTAAAAATAGCCATTGGGTGTATCTCCTCCCTGTTTTAAAAGAAGGGTGGATGCCGGTTTTATATGCAGTGAAAACAACGAGCATTGCTTTTCTCGGATTTGAACTTGCGTTTATCATTTATCCCTATCTCAAAAATAAACAATCCGCATCGAAAGGAATTGTCATCGCCAATACCCTTACGTTGATGGCTTATCTTCTTATTACATTGGTTTGTTTTGTTTATTTTAGCCCGACTGGCATTTCGGAATTTCTATGGCCCACACTGACCCTAGTTAAGCCCATTCATTTTCCGTTTCTTGAACGATTCGAAATTGTTTTTTTATCTTTCTATCTTTTTGTTTTTTCAACATCAGCTTATCCTTACGTTTTTTCTGCTACGTATGCGATTAACCAACTGTTTAATAAAACGAAATGGCAGTTACCTACTTTTATTTTGCAGGCCTCTTTTGTTTTGATTCTAATTTTTTATACACCTTCTATAGCGCATACGGATGCACTGAGGGAATGGTGGGGAGTAGCTAGTTATTTCGTGGCCTATGCTTTTCCGGTTGTCTTTCTGTTATATGTAACGGGTTATACGTATTTGAAAGGGAGGAAGGCAAAATGACTAGATGGGTGACATTCATCCTGGCTTGTTGTGTGTTACTCATCCTGCCAGGTTGCTGGGATCAGCGTGAACTTGAGAGGCAAACGATATCCTTAGTTTACGGGTACGACATAGACGGGGATGATCAATTGATTGTGTATCAGATGAGCCCTATTTTTAGTAAGAATGCGAAGAAAAAATACGAGGTCTACGGATCAAAAGTGTATACAACCAGGCAGGCAAGAGACGTGTTCAATGCCTCGAGCAACGGCATCGTTTCAACGGGAAAATTACAGGCGCTCTTATTGAGCGAGAACTTTTTAAAAAAGGAAGGCGCCATGCCTTATATGGACGTATGGTATCGTGATCCAAAAAATACGGGGAATATGCGTATAATCGCTGTAAAGGGGTCCGTTTCTTCCATTATGCAAAGTGAGTTTAAAGATAAGCCGATTCTTCCCCAATATTTGACCAATTTAATCGATGTAAACGAAAGTTACAATCATACAGATGTTACTACCATTGATGAATTTCATAGGGAATCCTTCAATGAGGGAATCACGCCAGCGATCACAGAAATGAAAAAAGGAAAGGATGAGCTTGTTGTTACCGGCACCGCGCTATTAACGGATAGAGGGGTCTATAAGTTATCATTAGATCGCAGGGAAAGTGCCCTGCTTCTCATGCTGCAGAAGAAGGAGGAACTGCCGGTTTCCCTTACCATGCAACTGCCATCTGCGTCATTAAAGAAAAGTAATTTTCTTAAAAACATAAAAGGAAGAGATTTTGTAACGGTCGATGTCACTAGACTTAACCGTAATATTTCAACGGGTCATGATGGCAGTCATTTTACCTTTGACGTAAAGATGACGCTGGATGTATCCATTACGGAGCGTACATTTAATATGGATACCAAAAAAAATAAAGACAAATTAGCTGCGATCATTTCAGAACAGATCGGAAAGGACTTAAATGGGCTGATCACGAAGGTGCAGAAACAGAAACTTGATCCGGTTGGATTTGGTGATTATGCGCGTGCCTTCAGGTATCAGCAGTGGAAAAAAGTTAAGAATCACTGGCCGGATGAGTTTTCGAAGGCGACCGTTACGGTAAAGCCGAGTGTGAAAATTATCGAGTATGGTGTTATTAAATAGAAGATAGATTACATGAAAGCCGATCTCGCGTTTGAGATCGGCTTTCATTTTCAACATCATAATTCTGACACAATCCCGGAGTATGCTTATCTTGAAACAACAAAGGAAAAAGTCATTTCATCTAAAATGAAAGATGGATGAAGGAGAGGGTTATGAATCAAGGAAAATTTAAATTCAGTTGGCATTATATTGCGTTGGCGGGGATCCTGCTTACCTCCATTATTCTTAACTTCTACAAATTAGGGCAGGAGGGATATGGAAATCTTTATTATTCTGCAGCGGTAAAAAGCATGCTGCAAAGCTGGCACAATTTTTTCTTTAATTCGTTTGATTCAAAAGGGTTTATAACGATTGATAAACCACCGGTTGGTTTTTGGTTTCAAACGTTAAGTGCCTACATCTTCGGTTTCAAAGGGTGGAGTTTGTTTCTGCCCCAGGCTTTGGCCGGTGTGTTATCGGTAGCCTTGCTTTATCATCTTGTGGCCCGGGTGTTCGGTCGGGGTGCAGGGCTTATGGCGGCACTGTTTTTGGCACTTACGCCTATTGTCGTGGCCGCGGACAGGACGAATGAGATTGATAGTCTATTAATGTTCACGACCTTGATTGCTACCTGGGCCATTAGTAAAGCAGTGGATCGCAGCAGTTTGAAATGGCTCTTGTTGGCAGCTGCTCTAGTTGGCTTGGGATTCAACATTAAAATGATGGAAGCATTCCTGGTTCTTCCAGCTTTTTATGTTTTTTATGTGATTTCACCGCGCTTAAGCTGGACAAAGAAGATTGTTCACTTAGTTTGCGCTACAGTCGTGCTCGCTGTGGTTTCATTTTCCTGGTCGTTTATTGTGGATTCGACCCCTCCCGACCAGCGTCCATATGTAGGCAGTACGCAAAATAACTCCATGGTGGAACTGGCGATTGGATATAACGGCATCAATCGATTGGTTGGGCAGCAGCGTGGTGTTGGCGGGTTTTCCGGTATGCGGCCCCAGCAAAACCATCGGGCAGGCGGACAAGGGGATGCAGGAGGAGAGCACAGAGGTGCGGATGCCAACTACCAATCATCCATGGGGCCACACGGGAACGGCCATGGTTCTAATTTGAACGCAACGATGCAGCATAATGTAAGAGGAGCTTTTAATGGGGGCGGACAAACGGGCAGGCCGGGACTGCTGCGGCTGTTTACGACCCCGCAACTGGCCGGGCAGCTAAGCTGGCTATTGCCAGGCGTCTTATTTAGTGCCTTGTCCTTACTCTGGGGTATTCGGCTTAGAGAACCCCTCGATCGAAAGCGTCAGACGGCCATTTTTTGGACGGTATGGGTCTTAACGATGTTCATTTTCTTCAGTGTTGCAAACAGATTTAGCAGCTATTACATGGTTATGCTGGCTCCCGGTATTGCTGCGCTCGCTGCAGCAGGTTTTAAAGAGATGTGGAATCAATGGCACGCTTCAGCCACAGGAAAAGCCTGGTTATTGCCTCCTGCACTCGTATGTACGGCAGGCTTTGCAATATCTGTTGTATGGAAATATCCGGGATTAGGCACAATGGTTTCGCTGGTGATTGGCGTACTGGCATTAATTGCCCTCATTAGTATGCTCGCTGTGCGGAAGGAAAATGGCACAGGAAAGAAGGGCATTACAGCTCTTGCGGTCAGCGCGAGTATTCTCTCTCTCATCTTAGCTCCAGCGGTATGGGCTGTGACGCCGGTTCAATACGGAGGATCGGTGTCCAAACCATTTGCGGGTCCAGAGCTTAAGATGCAGAAAGAAAGGGATGGAATGGTATCAAACCCTAAACTTGAAAGCTATTTAAAGGCCAATTATCGGCAAGGCACATACTTCCTTGCTACGTTAAACGCGATGTCGGCAGCACCTATCATGATTGATACCAATCTGCCAGTCATGGCGATGGGTGGATTTATGGGAGCGGATCCGGTTCTTACAGTTGAGAAACTGCAAAAACTGGCAAAGGACGGCCAGGTGCGATATTTCTTGCTCCAGGGACAAGGAGATTCTTTTGGAAACCGGCAAACTGCGGTGGCCAACTGGATCCGGACCAACTGCCGTATCGTACCGGCTGACAAGTGGATGGAACCACAATCTAGAAAAGCCAGCGGCCAGGGCTGGATGGGATTTGGGCATTCCTCTGAAACCCTCTATGAATATGTGCAAAAATAACATGATAAAGATCATGATGAAGCAAGGGGTCTAACTATGAAAAAAGCGATTCGTTATTCTATTATTGTTCCGGTTTATAACGAAGAGGCTGTCATAAACGAAACGTATCAGCGGCTCACGAAAGTTATGGAATCAATGGGAGAGCCGTACGAATTATTATTTATCAACGATGGAAGCCGGGACAAAACAGCACAAATTATTGAACAATTGGCAGAAGCGGATGACAGTGTTAAACTTCTGGACTTTTCACGTAATTTTGGCCACCAAATAGCCATAACCGCGGGCATGGACTATGCCTGCGGGGAAGCTGTTGTGATTATCGATGCAGATTTACAGGATCCGCCGGAACTTATCCCGCAAATGGCGGCAAAATGGCAGGAAGGCTTTGAGGTTGTATATGCAAAACGAACAAAGCGAAAAGGCGAAACGCTGTTTAAAAAATGGACAGCGGCTCTCTTCTACCGTACTTTGCGTGCCGCGGCCGAAATCGATATCCCGCTTGATACGGGTGATTTTCGGCTAATGGATCGTAAAGTATGTGAGGCGATGCGAAGCATTCGGGAAAAGAACCGTTTCGTTCGGGGCCTGGTGAGTTGGGTAGGATTCCGTCAAACCGCTATTGAATACACCCGGGATGAACGTTTTGCTGGCGAAACGAAATATCCGCTCAAGAAAATGCTTCGATTCTCAATGGACGGCATTACATCCTTTTCCTATAAACCGTTAAAATTAGCCGGCTATCTGGGGTTTGTCGTTTCCTTTTCCAGCTTCGTCTATTTGATTGTTACGCTATTTCTGCGGTTATTTACTGCCGATACCATTCCGGGTTGGTCATCCGTTATGGCATGTGTGCTTCTCTTAAACGGTGTAGTCCTCATTATTCTGGGGATTCTGGGCGAATACGTTGGCAGAATTTACGATGAAACGAAAAATCGGCCGCTTTATATTCTACGTAATAAGGAACATGCAGGGCGCCCGCAGCCGGATGAGGTGAACTGGCGTGTTAAACAATAAACGGGATGCTGTTCAAATTCTGCGTTTTTCCATTGTGGGCACAGCTAATGCCACCATTGATTTTACAGTCTTTTTCTTTTTGACAGTTATTGGGCTGCCGTATCTCCTTTCACAAATCGGATCGTATTCAGCCGGCGTGTTAAACAGCTTTTTTCTCAACCGGAAATGGACATTCAAGGTTGGATATTCGGCCAATCCATCAGAAATTATGAAGTTTATGATTATAAATGCCGCTTCCTTATCCCTGTCCTTTGGGCTTCTCTATTTGCTGCATGATCGGCTAATGCTGGGTCTCTTGCTTAGTAAGATAGGAGCCACAGGATGTGGTACGGTTGTAAATTTCATGGGAAGCCGGTTGTGGGTATTTACCGAAAACAAGACGATAGGGGGAAGACCACGTGAAAGTTAAAAAAGCAGTCATTCCAGCAGCAGGACTCGGTACGCGATTTCTCCCGGCTACGAAGGCACTGCCGAAAGAAATGCTGCCTATCGTGGATAAACCTGCAATTCAATATATTATAGAGGAAGCGATCGAGTCGGGGATTGAAAGTATTATTGTGGTGACGGGTCGCAATAAGCGGGCGATCGAGGACCATTTTGACAAGTCTATAGAACTTGAGAATGCTCTCGCGCAAAGTGGAAAAGAAGACATGCTAAAAATGGTGGAAGGTATTTCAAAAATGGCGGATATCCATTATATTCGCCAGAAAGAACCGAAGGGCCTTGGGCATGCCGTTCTTTGTGCACGCCATTTTATTGGTGAGGAGCCGTTTGCTGTACTTCTTGGTGACGATATAATGATAGCGGAAAAACCTGCGCTCCGGCAGATGATAGATATGTATGAGACGTTTGATACAGAAATAGTCGGGGTACAGCCTGTACCGCTGCCGGATGTTCGAAAATACGGCATTGTATCCCCTCAGCAGGATGTGTCATGGAAAGGGATGGAAGCGCATTGGGTACAAGATTTAGTGGAAAAGCCTTCACCAGAAGAAGCCCCGTCTCAATTGGCCGTCATGGGGAGGTATATTTTAAGTCCCTCAATTTTTCCCATTCTCGAGCGCATTAAACCGGGAAAAGGAGCAGAGATTCAATTAACGGATGCATTGAAGGAAGCATGTCAAGATCACCCTTTGCTGGCACTTCCACTTAAGGGTAAACGCTACGACGTCGGGGATAAATTTGGCTACATTCAAGCTACGATAGAATTAGCGATTGCGCGGCCGGAACTGCGCTCCAACATACTTTCCTATATGGAGGCACTGTTGGCAGCTGAAAAACAGGCTCGTTGAAAAATAGGCAGGAACTAACGCTCCCTTGCTTCTAAATGCACTGATAGTTTTGATGGGGCTGTCTAAAAAGTCCCTTTAAGAGTAAAATGCACACAAAGCAAAAACCGAGTCGGTAAAGAGGTGTTCAGTGATCCGATCCCATTCCTCGTTAAATATAGTGATAATTTAGCGATTAGCGTTTACGTACCAGAAAATAGTGGCCCAACGTCTTTGTCACTCTGGGTGATTCTATTACGGATGGTGACCGCTCTACATTAAATGCAAACCATCGCTATCCTGATTACCTCGCTAATCGTTTGTAGAGTATTTCCCAATCAAGCGGTTTCTGTCTTAAACGCTGGCATTTCAGAAGACAGAATATTACAAGATTTACCGATGAACGGGGTGAAAGCGCTTGATCGGCTAAATCGAGATGTTTTCTCTCAAACCGGTGTCATTGATGTTATCCTATTGGAAGGTACTAATGATATTGCAAAGTCCCCCCATAATTATGATGCAAATCAAATTATTGCAGGTATGAAACAAATTGCTACACAAGCACATGAAAAAGGGTTACGCATTTATATGGGAACTCTAACTCCATTCCGAGATGCAGCGTATCCGCAATACGATTGGACTTTTGCAGAACAAGGAGATAAAACTAGAAAACAAATTAATGAATGGATTCGCTCAACTAAGGTTGATGTTAATTTTTAGCAACAGCTAATAAAACCCGAAATTCGGCCATATTCAGCCGTCTTCCGGGTTTTATTATGTTTGGCGATTCTGAATAATATGTTAGAAAATATTACATATTCATTTAATATCAAAATAATAAAAAAGTATAATCAAATTGTAAGTGAGACGAACTCAAAAAATAATATGAAAGGAGAGGCAACATATGTAATACACAGGAGGATAGGTTTATGAACAAAAGGAAATGAGCGTTAAATTTCAAAAAGAACATTCGCATTGAACATGTCGCTTGATCAAAATAAGGAGGCAGTTTCGTAGATTTGTTGTAAAAGGGAGGTCTATGATGAGCAAGTTTAGAGAATGGTTTCAAGGCCCAGAAGATATCACGAAGGCCGAGGCTGTTGAAGATTATGCGGTTGGTCGTGTACCGGGTCGATATCGTTGGCCAATACCAGCCATAATTCTTGTTCTTTTAGGGAATTCCACAGCTATGTTTTTTTTTAGCTTTGGTGCGGATTTGAGTTATCAGGTAGGGTGGCCAACGGTTATCTGGCCGATTTTGTACATGTTAGTTGGGGCAACGATCATTGGATCGTGTACGATGAAGATTGCAAGTAAAGAAGGGTTATCATTAAGCCTGCTTACTCGAGGACTAGGCTTTGGATACATGGGTTCCGCTGTTACATCGTTGATTTATGCGGTTAACTACATTTTCTATTTCTTATTTGAAGGAACGATCGTTTCTCATGCTATTGCAAATTATGCTGGGATCCAGATCAATTCTCCCGCTGGTGTTGCAATCTTTGCTGCTATTGGTTTAATCACGATATGGTTTGTTTGGAAAGGGATGACTTCCATGCAGTTTTTACAAACATGGGGTGTTCCAATTTTCCTACTCCTTTTCCTCATTGGTCTTTATGAATTATCAGTAAACTATTCAATTATGGGTCCTGTATCTTGGATGCCCAAAAATGGGGTAACTGCTGCCTCTATTTGGACAGTTATGAACATGGCGAATGGCCAAGTTGCCTTCCAAGGGCTGATGGCGACCGATTATGGTCGTTTTGCTAAGCCAAACATCACGTACAAGGGGACTACAACAATTATGTTGGGTATGCTGGTTCCGGCTATTCTTATCATGTTGTTTGGAGCCATGTTGGCTTATACGTTGATTCCGCATCTTGGCAAGACAAATGCTTACTCTTTAGCCTCCGATCCAGGGTTTGCATTTCCTTTCGTAATGGGTTTTATTGGAATGGTATTCGCTGTTATCACCCAGATTCGAATTAATGTAATGAATCTTTATTCTGGTTCACTTGCTTTATCAAATACGATGGATATGGCATTTAACTATCGTCCTGGACGTCAATGGTGGATGTTATTAGTTTGGCTGATAGGGGTTATTTTCTACGCATTTAACGTCCTGCAATATACAGGTACATTTTTATCTATTACCGGAATATTGACCAATACTTGGGTATTCATAATCTTGACAGATTACTATGTTTGCCGAAAACTAATGAATTTAGCTCCATCTGACTTTGTGGAATATCGCCGTGAATATCTTCGCTCTTGGAATCCGGCTGGTATTCTCTCCTTGTTGATTGCTGTAATCGTTGGTGCAATGGGGGTATTTGAGGTATACCCTATTTATTACGCTTCCTTTATATCGATGATTATTGGTTCAATTTTACACATTTCGATTACTGCAGGAACCAGAGGACGCTATTATTTTAGAAAATTCCCAACGGATATGAAGACAAGCTGGGTTCCACCTTATTCTTATGAAGGTCCTCAACCCAAAAATTTGCTATCAGAGGTCAAATAGTCTAATAAACCATTTGTAATGATAACTAAAAATTTAGATGATTAGTTATCTTAAACTATAAAAATTAATCAGGAGGAAAAAAATGAGCAAAATTGAAACGATTCGAGAGTTAAAGCAGACAGGTTCTTATAACTATGCTGTCGGACCTTATTCTAAACCTATTGCGGAAATTGAACCGGGAGAGATCTTTAAGGTTTATACAGAAGATGCTTTTGAAAGTCAAATCACAAAAACGACGGATGTACCGAGTGAAATATTGAATATGCCTTATTTAAATCCGATGACAGGTCCTTTTTATATAAAAGGGGCAGAAAAAGGGGATACGATTGTCGTTGAAATCATTGATATTCAGCCTACTAGAGACTTTGCCGTTAGTGCACTAATTAAGGATTTTGGAGGGTTAACAGGAACCGATGTAACAGCTCTATTAAATGAATCACTTCCAGAAAAGGTTTGGGTTTATCCAATTCAGGACGGAAAGGTTTGGTATAACGATAAGATCGGTATTCCATACAAACCGTTTTACGGTAGCATTGCAACTGCTCCTGAAATTGAACAAATTGCTGCACTAGCTCCAGGTAATTATGGGGGAAATATGGATTGCCCTGATGTTTGTGTTGGAAACAAACTTTGGTTGCCAGTGAACGTTGAAGGTGCTTATTTTTACGTCGGAGATGCTCATGCAAATCAGGGAGACGGTGAGCTTTGTGGAGTTGCTCTAGAGCATACAGCTGTAGGGACATTCCGCATTGAATTAATCAAAGGGAAAAAAGTAGCCTGGCCTCGCGTTGAATCAAAGGATGAGATTATGGTCATCGGCAGCGCTCGCCCAATGGAAGATGCAGCAAGAATAGCTTACAAGGAGTTAATCCTCTGGATGGAGGAAGATTATGGATTTGATCCTATTGAAGCCTATCAACTGTTAACTCAGGTAGGAAAACTTCACGTTGGAAATATGGTAGATACTCAATATTCATTAGTTGCCAAGTGTTCCAAGGAGTATTTAATAAGATAAATTCTTCCGAAACTATCTCTTGAGTGAACCAATTCCTATTAAATTACGCATATAGGGGGTATACCAATGAACGGTATCCATGATGTTGGAGGTATGGATGGATTAGGGGAAATTATTCGAGTAGAAAACGAGCCTTACTTCTATGAAGATTGGGAAAGGCGTGCTTTCGGGCTTATGGTTGGAACGACGGGTCAAGGATTATTTAACATTGATGAATTCAGACATGGCATTGAACGAATGAATCCAGTGGATTATCTGACCTCAGGATATTATAGTCACTGGATTGCGACCATCGCAACAAACTTAGTAGAAAAGGGAGTACTGGACGCAGAAGAACTCGATACTCGAACGCAAACTTTCCTCATGGAACCTGATACTAAAATACCGTGGCGAGAGAATCCAGAATTAGTAAATCTTTTAGAACAAGTGATGAAAGTTGGCGCGACTCCAGTCCGCAAAGTATCGTCTTCTCCCAAGTTCCAGGTGGGGGAAAGAATAAAGACAAAAAATCTTAATCCATCTGGTCATACAAGATTCCCTCGTTATACGCGTGATAAGTATGGTGTCATCGATACGGTGTTTGATGCCCATGTTTTCCCTGATGATAACGCTCATGGGAGAGGAGAAAACCCGCAGTATCTCTATCGCGTACGTTTTGATGCCACCGAATTATGGGGAGTAAAGCGGAGTGAAACAGTGTATGTCGATCTTTGGGAAAGTTACTTGAAACCTGCTTCAAACTAATATTTTTACGAGGAGGAGTTACTATGACTGAGAAATTTATGACGACTGATGATCACAAAAAGCATGATCATTCCCATCACCATCCACATCCGGAATCATTTTGGTCGGCTCGAGCAAAAGCTCTCGAATCACTGCTTATCGAGAAAGGCATCCTTTCTTCTGATGCGATTGACAGCGTTGTACAACATTACGAACATGATCTTGGGCCTATGCATGGAGCCAAGGTCGTTGCTAAGGCTTGGTCAGATCCTGTTTTCAAACAAAGATTGCTGGAGGAATCAGAGGCTGTATTACAGGGATTGGGATATTTTGGTCTGCAGGGAGAACATATCAAGGTAGTGGAAAATACGGATACTGTACATAATGTGGTAGTTTGCACACTATGTTCATGCTATCCTTGGCCCCTGCTTGGTTTATCGCCGGCATGGTACAAAGAACCAGCCTACCGGTCCCGGGTTGTTAAAGAGCCAAGGGAGGTACTTCGAGAATTCGGTTTAGACTTGCCCGATACAGTAGAAATCAGGGTATGGGACAGCAGTTCTGAATTGCGATATATGGTATTGCCGCAAAGACCTGAGGGTACTGAAGGAATGACAGAGGAGGAACTTGCCCAAATCGTTACGCGAGACTCCATGATTGGGGTCGTCAAAGTACAGCCGCCTACGGCTACAGTGAGATGAGGAGGAAACCTATGAAAAATTGCGAGACTAAATCTGTTGAATCAGTGCTTGCGTATATGCCCGAGGAAGCTGCACCGCCCAGAAAAAACGGAGAATTACAATTCGAAGAGCCGTGGGAAAGCAGATCTTTTGGTATGGCCCTTGCGTTGTACGAGCAAAAGCGTTATACCTCATGGGATGATTTCCGAACTCGCTTAATTCACGAGATTGCGGTGTGGGAGAAGGAGAACAAGGGGCATAAGGATAACCCTGCCTGGAACTACTATGAGCATTGGTTAGCAGCTTTGGAGAAACTTGTAATGGAAACAGGTATGGTGGAAAAGCACGACGTTGATCTCCGTACCAATGAATTTCTGACTGGAGAACGAGAAGAGGTTTTTTATTAACGATAAAAATATGTAACGTATGGGACAACAATACGTTGTCCCATACCAAGAAAGAAGCCGTTATTTTTAGGAAAGTTTTTACCTGGAAGAGGAGGGGAAAGCGAATGACTACATGGAATTTACAGGGTATGAAGCACCATCTTCTGATATGCAACGGGTCAAGCTGTCTAAAACGTGGAGGAGAAGAGGTAACGCAGGTCATACGGGAACAAATTGCCAATCTTGATGCTGATGCCTTCATTCATACAACACGTACACGCTGTAATGGAAGATGTGAAGATGCATGTGTCGTTATTCATTATCCAGAAGGAATATGGTACAAGGATATGACCCCAGAGATAGGGAAACAGCTTATAAGCAGCATTTTGAACGGACAAGTGGTTCCGGACTCTAACATAATCTATAGATATCAAGATGGACACTTTCTTTCCACTTCCAAAGCGGCAATAGGAATTTCAAAAGCTAAATCATTCCAATAGATACCGTATAATTACACAGGAGGGAATGATTCATGGAAAATATATCGCTGATCTTTGTTGTGTTCGTATTAGGACTTCGTCATGGAGTAGACGCCGATCATCTAGCCTTTATTGACGGACAAATTCGCCACAATTGGCGTGTTGGCAGTCCAATTGCTCGTTGGGTAGGTGCGTTGTTTTCGTTTGGGCATGGCTTAGTTGTAGCAGGCGTAGCCGTCATTCTTGGGATCTTCGTCAAGAACTTTAGATTTCCGCAGTACTTTGATACCGTTTCGACTTGGGTATCTATTCTTTCATTATTTCTTGTCGGTACATTGAATATTTACAATCTCCTGCGTACAAAGTCTAGCAAACAAGAATTTCAGCTTAACGGAATTAAAGGGAAGTTTATTCCGCAGTTTGCAAAAGGCACAGCGAATCCCTTCCTTATTATCCTAATTGGAGGTATATTTGCACTTGCTGCTGACACAGTGACTCAAACGTCTGCATGGGCTCTTGTAGCGGCTCATTCAGGAGGTTATATGTCGATAATTGTGGGGGTAATCTTTATGTTCGGTATGATGTTGACCGATACGATTGATTCCCTATTCTCGTATCAAATGATCAACAAATCTGGCAAGATAGGACACTCAGCTTCCAGAGCAATAGGATGGGTGATTGTAGTTCTGGCATACGGGGTTTCCTTTTATGACGCCATTACGTTCTTCTATCCTGTGGTGAATATTGATTTCGAGATGGTAGGAGTATCCAGCTTCTTATTTCTAGTTCTTTGTTTTACTATAGTAAGTCTACGAGCCAGGTCATATTCATCAAAACCACAAATAAAAAATCAATAAACGCACAAATTGAAAATATCTCATAATGGAACCCGGTGATTAGCACCTCTTATGGTTGAGGAAAACCAATTAATCACGTGTTGGAAGAGGATACTATCAACTTCTAGTGACAATTATCAGAACTGTCGAACGATTTTGCTCAATAAAGATCTTATTTGCTTTATAATAAACAATAAGAGATCGTAAGCGTGTACTCTTAAAATTCACTTTATTTAGGAGGAGAATATATGGCTGTTAAAAAACCAACGATGGAACAATTAAAAAAGATTGCAGAGGGATTTAATCTTAATCTCACAGATGAGGATTTATCTTCATTTCAAGAAATGATGAAAGCTCCACTTGAATCTTATAATCGTTTAAATCAGCTGGTTGAACCGAGTCTTCCGGTAAAATATCCACGCACTCCGGGGTATCGCCCGAGTATCGAAGAAAATCCATACAATGCATGGTATCGGAAAACGAGCGTACAAGGAAAGAGTACGGGAAAATTAGCTGGAAAAACTGTTGTTCTCAAAGATAATATAAGTCTAGCAGGTGTTCCTATGATGAATGGTTCAGCTATTCTAGAAGGTTTTGTACCTGATGAAGACGCTACAATTGTAACCAGGATATTGGACGCTGGTGGGGAAATTGTAGGCAAGGCCGTTTGCGAAGATTTGTGCCTATCTGGAGGCAGTCACACTTCTGCTACAGGGCCTGTTTTAAATCCACACGATCTTACTCGATCAACAGGTGGTTCCTCTAGTGGATGTGCAGCGTTGGTTGCTGCGGGTGAAGTTGACATGGCAATAGGTGGTGATCAGGGAGGGTCGATTCGGATGCCCAGCTCATGGTCTGGTTTGTATGGTTTAAAACCTACATATGGACTTGTTCCTTATACAGGCATTTTTCCCATTGAGCAAACGATCGATCACACCGGCCCTATTGCGAGAACGGTTGAGGATGTCGCATTGTTGCTTGAAGTCCTAGCAGGTGACGATGGCTTAGATCCAAGGCAGTCGGGTTTAGAAGTTAAGCGATACACAGATTCACTTGTTGGTAATGCTGAGGGCATTAAAGTTGGAATCGTAACGGAAGGCTTTGGCTGGGATGGACTGTCCGAGGAGGATGTAGACCATCTGGTCAGACAAGCTGCCTACTCTTTAGAAGATAGTGGAGCAGCGGTAAAAGAAGTCTCTATTCCCATGCATCGTGATGGTGTTCACATATGGAACGGGATTGGTATAGAGGGTCTTACGTCCTTAATGGTCAAAGAAAATGGCATGGGAACGAATTGGAAGGGACACTATAGCACTAAACTTCTAGATGCCTATGGAAAGGCACGCAAAACAAGAGCAGATGAGTATTCAGAAACAGTGAAGATGACCATGTTACTTGGGCAATATATGCAGGATCAATATAACGGAAAGTATTATGCTATCGCACAAAATGTTGCTCGGAAATTAAAACAAGCCTATGATAACGCACTGCAAGAATTTGACGTGCTGATTATGCCTACTACGCCTATGAAGGCAACAAAAATACCTTCATCAGATGCCTCACGAGAGGAAATTGTCACCAGAGCATTAGAAACGATTTATAATACTGCACCATTCAATATTACAGGACACCCAGCAATAAGTGTTCCTTGTGCAAAATCAGAGGGTTTGCCTGTTGGGATGATGATTGTTGGAAGACATGGCGAGGATGACATTGTTTTGCGTGCTGCTCATGCCTTCCAGTCTATACATGAAACTGTTACTGTAAGTATATTATAGATTCGGTATTGTTTGGTAGAATGCCTCCTTATGTTCTTCTAACCGATGAATATTTTGTTGACCTTGCTGGCATATCAGGAGGGTCTTTTTCTTGGCTTCAGGATTTAAAAAATTAAATTTCGCTGGCCGTCTAATAAAGACTCTTCAATGATTCTTCATAAGACCCGGCTGCATCCGGGCGAAGAATCCCTTTTTCCGTAATAATGGCTGTTACCAGGGAATGAGGCGTGATATCGAAAGCCGGGTTGTATACCTTAATCCCCTCAGGAGCGGTCCGCTTGCCGAATCCTTGTGTGATTTCTTCGTCTGGCCGTTCTTCAATCGGGATCTCCTTACCTGTAGCTGTGCTCAAGTCAATAGAAGACAGGGGTGCAGCTACATAGAAAGGGATGTCGTGCGCTTTCGCCAGCAGGGCAACGCTGTACGTGCCGATTTTGTTCGCCACATCACCATTGGCGGCTACGCGGTCCGTCCCCACGATAACCGCCTGCACCCATCCGTTTGCCATGACCATTCCGGCCATATTGTCACAGATGAGCGTGACATCGATTCCCGCCTGCTGGAGTTCCCAGGCGGTAAGGCGGGCGCCCTGCAGTACCGGCCGGGTTTCATCCGCGTAAATTTTTAGATCCCAGCCTTTTTCTTTCGCTAAATAAAAGGGAGCTGTAGCCGTTCCATATTTGGCAGTTGCTAGGCTGCCCGGGTTGCAGTGTGTGAGAATGCCCATGCCATCTTGAAATAGGGTCAGCGCATGCTCGCCGATCTGCCTGCACACCTCTTCGTCCTCTTGCTGAATCGCAATCGCTTCATTTAAGAGCGCCTGTTTAAGCTCAGTTACGTTCAATCCAAGCGGCTGTTTAGCTGTAACAACTTGCTTGAGTCTGTTGAGTGCCCAGAACAAATTGACTGCAGTCGGCCGGGAAGTAGCCAGATACGCAGCCTGTTCTTCGACGTGGGCAGCGAAAGCAGCGGAATTGCTGCCGTCAAACGTCCGCGCGCCCAAATAGAGACCATAGGCTGCAGCGATGCCAATTGCGGGTGCACCGCGCACCTGGAGGAAGCGGATAGCCTCCCATACCTGCTCAATGGTTGATAAAGATAGATATGTGGTTTTCTCCGGCAGCTGGGTCTGATCCAGTAGGCGGACAGTATCATCGCGCCATTCTACGGGTGTGATAAATGTTTGGCTCATTTTTTAGGCCTCCTGCAGTTGAATGCGACGCACAAGATCGGTGATGTCGTGGATGCTGTTTATGGAAGTTCGTTCGAGCACCAGGTTTTGCCCAATGGAAAGCGCGAGCGTTTCTGCGTCGGCACGCAGCTGTAAGTCTTCAATGCTATCCAGGTCTGCCACATGAGCCAGCCCAATAACGCGGCGCATCATTTTGCACCCGGCAAATCCCGCCGTGTCCTGCAGCAGGCGGCTAATGTAATCATCCGCATAGCCAGGCACATGTGAACTCGGTTCAATGGATTTCTCCTGCCATAAATCCCGGAATTCCTGTTCAAAAACGGCCCACAGCTCCTCAATTGTTTGCAGCAGATAAGCCTGGTACGATGCGCGTGCCTCGCTGTTCTGAATATGCCCTTCCTGGGAGGCGAAGCTTAACAGCAAGTTGGCAATAACTGCCCCGATATCAAAACCCATCGGCCCATAATAAGCGAATTCCGGGTCGATAATTTTGGTGTCATCCTTTGTTATCATGATGCTTCCTGTGTGAAGATCACCATGCAGAAGCGCCTGGGCCTGCGTTAGGAATTTCTCCTTTAACTTAGCAATCTCCAGTTTCAGTTTGCCGCTGTTCCATATCTTTTCTACTGCATCCCGAATCAGCGGGTTAAATTCATTTGTTTCCGCATCAAAGTAAGGGTCGGTGAACACGAGATCCTCTGTAATTTTGCATAGTTCAGGGTTCAGGAATTGCTTTACTCTGCGTTTTTTCTCCAGTGGGTTAAGGGCCAGATCGGATGTCAGGAAAAGAATGCGTGCCAGAAAGGTTCCAATATGGCGGGCAAATTCCGGATAACGCTCACCAACAATCAGCCCTCTGCGCATAATGACATGGCTTGACAGATCCTCCATGACGGTTAAAGCGAGATCGGTATCATAATGGTAAACTTCGGGAACAAAACCCGGGCACAGCTCATTTTGCAGAATCAGCGCTTCGCTTTCAATGCGCGCCCTGTCCAGTGTCAGAGGCCAGGATTCCCCAACAACGCGGGCATATGGCAGTGCCTGCTTAAAAATAATGCTTTTTCCAGACGGACCGCGATCTGTAATATGAAAAACAAGGTTAAGGTTGCCGTCGCCAATTTCGCGGCTTACGAGATCGGCGTCCTCTGGGAATAAATTAGGGATATTGCGTGCATAGGCGATGGCTTCTTCCTCTGTGAGGGAACGGTAAGCTGTCATATAATCCTCTCCTCGCGTGCTCGTTTAATTTATTTGAGGACTTACGAAATCAAAAAGCCCTCTTCCATACTGAAAGAGGGCTTACGAAAATCATTCATAAATCCTTATCTTTCAGAACAAAAGTGTTCTGTTGGAGTTAGCACCTTACCATATCGGGAGCGTTACCGCTTTACGTATCATGGCAGGTTGCCGGGCGTCATTGGGCCAAATCCCTCAGCCTTCTCTTGATAAGAGCAAGTTGATTTGAAATTGATTGCATGTTATCGTTGCGTATACTTCAAAATTTATGATGAATTTTTGATTTTGTCAATAAAAATTATCAAATGCAAATGTTCTTGACATCTTCCTTTTGTTCACGCTATGATTGCTTCAGTTAGCAACAACGGAAAAATTCCACACGAATAAATGACATACTTATCCAGAGTCGGCGGAGGGATAGGCCCGATGATGCCCGGCAACCTGCTATTTTTTATTTAAAAAATAGTAAGGTGCTAACTCCTACAGGACGTGAAGTGAACGTTCTGAAAGATAAGGATATACACAAGACGTGATATGCCCTCTTTCAGAATGAACTGAAAAGAGGGCTTTTTGATCGTATAAGAAAGTATAATTCGCTTTAACGTGTTGAAGTGCCTTGAGCGATTTTTTAAATGGGACCTCCGGTCCCGAAACACCTCAGGAAAACATCGTGAGGCGCATGTCCGCACCTTTCTTTCCCCTGTGGAGCGTGTGGAACAGAGGGCGAAAAAGACCGGCAACAGTCTCCATCATTGAGATACCCAGATGTTTTGCCGGTCCGCCCGTTGGTTCACAAAGCGGCCGTAAAAACTTCTATGCGGGGAAAGGAGAGAGCGGCATGGCCCGCGATGTTTTTCTCAGTATACAGCAAGGATGGTGAAAGCATTGAAGGCTATAAACCTGAATGAGGAGTATATTACGGCTTCTTATCTCGTACATGGGAAGCAGGATTATCATAAAAAAGCCCAGGCAATTGCGTACGGCCTCACAGTTGGTACGTGGACTGAGCTCGCCCCTGAGAAGCAGAAGGCGCTGGCGCCACATCTCGGGCATGTAGTAGAAGTGCGGGAAGTTGAGCCGGGTGATGACGGAGTCGAGCGGGCCATTATCCGGATCGGGTATCCTGTGGTTAACTTCACAGCGGATATTCCCGCCATTCTGACAACGGTTTTCGGCAAGCTGTCGATGGACGGAAAAATCAGGCTCATTGATCTGGAGCTTCCAGAACCCATACTTCAACAGTTTCCAGGACCTCGGTTCGGGATTATAGGGCTGAGAAATCTGCTTGGAGCCCCGAATCGCCCGCTTCTGATGAGCATTTTTAAGCAGTGCATTGGCCTTCCACTGGATGACCTTCAGGCGGAATATGAAAAGCAGGTAAACGGCGGCGTTGATCTGGTGAAAGATGATGAAATTTACTTCCGTGATGACAATGCACCGATCTTTGATAGGATTAAGGCTTTTGAAGCGTATAACAGAAAACATGAAGAGAAAACGGGACGCAAAGTTCTGTATGCGCCAAATTTAACCGGCCCTGTGACCGAACTTGTTGAACGCGCTAAGCGGATGGTAGAAGCCGGCGCATCCTGCCTGCTGCTGAACGTAGCACCCTACGGATTTGACATTCTGCACCGACTGGCAGCGGATCCGGATGTATCGGTTCCGATCATGGCCCATCCGGCATTTACAGGCGCGATGTACGCATCACCTGAATACGGTACAGCAGCGCCGCTTTTGCTGGGGAAACTAATGCGCTGGGCCGGAGCGGATATTGTACTTTATCCTTCTCCATACGGCTCAGTAGCAATGCCTAAAGATGAAGCGCTGCAGGTGGCTTCCAACCTGCGGGAGGAAAACGGGGTGCACGAACCCGCACTGCCTGCGCCTGCTGCCGGCATCCACCCGGGATTAGTACCGCTGCTGTACCGCGATTTTGGATCGGATCTGCTTGTAAACGCTGGAGGCGGCGTACATGGCCACCCGGGTGGTGCAGAAGCTGGCGGAAAAGCCTTCACGGCTGCGATTTCTGCGGTGGTTTCCGGCAAATCGCTGGCAGAAGCGGCACAATCCTCGCCTGAACTTAGGGCAGCCATTGAAAAGTGGGGAGGGCACGAGGTATGAGCAGCGCCAGAAAGCGTGTCATCTTCTGTGATTTTGACGGCACGATTACAGCGAACGACAACATTATCAGCATCATGAAACATTTCCACCCTCCAGGCTGGGAAGCGATAAAAGACGACATACTCGGGCAGCGCATCAGCGTCCGGGAAGGGGTTGGCCGGATGTTTTCTCTCCTGCCAGCCTCACAGAAAGAAGAGATTGTCCGCTTCTCCATTGATCAAGTGCGCATTCGCGAAGGATTTTCTGACTTTATTGACTTCTGTAGTCGGGAAAACATCCGGCTGCTTGTAACAAGCGGCGGCATTGACTTCTTTGTTTACCCGATACTGCAGAAGTGCGGCATTCCCGAAGACCATATATACTGCAACGGAAGCGACTTTACGGGTGAGATCGTAAAGATTTTATGGCCGCATGCATGCGATGAACACTGTGATGTGGACTGCGGCATGTGCAAAACCACTATTATCCGCACCTTTGATCCGGCGGAGTACGAACGCATTGTCATTGGAGACAGCATTACCGACTTGGCCGGGGCACGGCTTGCCGACTGGACCATTGCCCGGGATTTTCTTCTACAGAAGTGCAAGGAATTACACCTGCCGCACCGGCCGTTTGAGACGTTCCATGATGTCATTACGATACTTCAACATACAGAACAGGCGGCGAGGGGGGAGATAAAATGAGAATTGAATCCATTCAACAGGCGTTTGACACGCTGCGCAACGTAAAATCTGACTTTGCGCGGAGAGACTGGTTTCCGGGGACAAGTGGAAATCTATCGGTTCGTGTGGAAGAAGCGGTAGCCATCACCGCAAGCGGTAAGGATAAGGCGGCGAGTACGCCGGAGGATTTTCTGCTGGTTGATTTAACAGGCAGACCTGTAACACCGACCCATTTAAAACCATCCGCAGAAACGCTTGTTCATACCGTTATTTATAACAAAGTGCTGGAAAGCCAGGCCGTGTTTCATGTCCACACAGTAGCTAACAACTTGGTATCAGAGCTGTATGGCGACGATAGAGGCGTGACCTTCCAGGGCCAGGAGCTAATCAAGGCTTTTAATATATGGGAAGAAAATGCGTCTATTACAATTCCAATTGTGGAGAATTTTGCCCATATTCCTACGCTGGCAGAAGAAATCGGCAAGGTGCTGGACCCGCGCGTCCCCGGCGTGTTAATCCGCAATCATGGCATTTATGTGTGGGGGGACAGCGCTTTTGCGGCTAAACGGCACCTTGAAGCATTCGAGTTCTTGTTTGATTACCATATAAAACTTCAGCTATTACGCAAATAAGAAAGGATGGGAGAAACATGGCGGTTATTAAAGTGCGCAACACAAATGAAGTGATTTCAGGAGAGGAAAATGTTAAGCAGTTTCTTGACCAATTCGAAGTGCTCTATGAACATTGGGACAGCAGCAAGCTGCCGAAGCACCTGGAAGGCAAATTTGTCCTGACAGATGATGACAAAGCGGAAGTACTTAACGCGTTTGACGAGGACATTAAATCGCTGGCCGCGCGCCGCGGGTACGTTCAGTGGGATGTGATTTCACTTTCCGACGCTACGCCTAATATTGAAGAACTTCTCGCTAAATTTAAAGATATACACACGCATTCAGAAGATGAAGTGCGCGCTATCGCAGCCGGTAACGGAATTTTCGTTATTAAAGGCAATGAGCAAACAGGCTATTTCGATGTGGAATTAGAAGCGGGCGATGTCATCTCCGTACCTGAAAATACCCCGCACTTCTTTACGCTAATGGACAATCGGCAGGTTGTGGCTGTTCGCCTGTTTATTGAACCGGCCGGCTGGGTAGCGAAGCCGTTTCATGACCCGGCGTTTACTGAATAAATCGGTGACCAGTAAATTAAATAGATTGAAACTCTCATTAAGAGAAGGTGGAGGGACTGGTCCGATGAAGCCTTAGCAACCTGCCGCAACCTGCGCGGTAAGGTGCTACTTCCTGCAGGGATTCCTGGGAGATGAGAGGCCATGGTTTCTTTCGTTAGATAGGCCTCTCCTGCTTTTTTAGGAGAGGTTTTTTCATATATAAAAGGGGGACTTATACAAGATGAAGAAAAAAACGTTGCTTATTTTAAGTAGCCTGCTGCTTCTAGCAGGAATGGTAGTAGCGGGGTGCGGCAGGCCGTCAGGCTCTGCGACCGCGTCAGCCGGAGCAGGTGGACCACTGGCCGGTAAACGGATTGCACTCGTCATGCAGATGAATCTTGGCACCTTTTCTGCGCAATATATCAGCGGTGTAAAAGAAGAGGTGAACAAACTCGGGGGCCAGGTAACGGTATTTGCTTCTGATGGCGATCTGGCTAAAATGGCGGCCAACCTTGATCAAGCCGTTGCCCAGCATTTTGACGGCATTTTAACAGACCATGGCACGCCAGAAGCCCTGCAAAAAGGGGTGCAGGATGCAGTTTCTAAAGGTATCCCGGTTGTGGCGTTTGATGCGGACCTGAAAGTGCCGGGTGTTACGGTTCTTGAACAGGGCGATAAGCAGATGGCTACTTCCGTACTTGAGAAATTGGCGAAAGACTCAGGGGATAAAGGTAACATCGTGAAAATTTGGGTAGCTGGCTTTGCGCCAATGGAGCGGCGCCAGATTGCTTATAAACAATTCCAGCAGAAACATCCAAACATTAAAGAAGTAGCTGCATTCGGCACAGCCTCTAATAATACCGCGCTTGATACGCAGTCCCAAATGGAAGCGATTCTCAAGAAATATCCGAAGAAGGGCCAGATCACTGCAGTGTTCGCGGCATGGGATGAATTTGCCAAAGGCGCTTCACGTGCGATTCAGCAGGCAGGGCGCAATGAAATCAAAGTGTATGGGATTGACATGAGTGATGAAGACTTGCAGATGATTCAGGATCCGAAAAATCCGTGGGTAGCTTCCGCTGCTGTCGACCCAAAAGATATCGGGCGGGTACAGGTTCGCTATGTTTACCAGAAAATCCACAAGGATCAAACGCCTCAAACCATTGTGCTTAAACCATCACTTATAACACGAGAACAGCTGCCGAAGCAAAAAGTAACGACCGATCAGCTTCACAACTACATTAAAGACTGGGGCAGCAGCCAGCAGGGGATCGCTAGCTGGATGAAAAAGTAGGAGGTACACCATGGCCACGTTAACGATGAATGAAATCAATAAATCGTTCAACGGTGTTGCGGCTCTGAAAAATGCCCATTTTGAAATCCGGGGAGGGGAGATACACGCCCTCCTCGGTGCTAATGGAGCAGGCAAGAGTACGCTGATGAAAATACTTTCTGGCGCCTATCAGGCAGACTCGGGTTCCTTAGATATAGATGGCCAGCCTATTGTGATTAAGTCGCCGGCTGAAGCGAAGCGTTACGGGATACAGTGTGTGTATCAGGAGGTTGATATAGCCCTTGTCCCATCGCTGACGGTTGCCGAGAATATCCTGCTGGATCAACAGGCTGGACCGCATGGAAAGAAGTGGATAGGTTGGGGTTCCCTCTACAATGAGGCTGAAAAAGTACTTGAATCCATTGGCTATCCACTGCCGGTTCGAAAAAAGGCCGAACAGCTTACTTTATCCGAGAAACAGATGGTTCTCATCGCCCGGGCCGCAGCCCAGAATGCCAAATTTGTTATATTTGATGAACCCACTGCTCCGCTAAGTATCGAGGAGACTGACCTCTTATTTTCCGTAATACGGAGGCTGAAAGAGGATGGGGTGGGTTGTATTTTTATTTCACACCGTTTGCCCGAGGTGTTTGCACTGTGTGATCGGATAACCGTTATGCGGGATGGAAGCCGGGTCCAAAATGATTTGGCCGATAATTTTACGATGGATGCTATTATTGAAGCCATGCTTGGGATAGCACTGGGTGAAGAAATCCCCAAAAAGAAAGTCATGTTAGGCGAATCTCTCCTTGTAGCAAAAAATGTGCGTCGCGGTACGCGTGTCCGAGGGGCCAATCTAACGGTCCGCCGGGGAGAAATTCTCGGAGTTGTCGGCCTCGTAGGTGCGGGAAAGAGTGAACTGTCCCGAATATTGTTTGCGGCGGATCGCATGGAAAGCGGTGAAGTTTACCTGCATGGAAAAAAGATCGCGCTTAAAAATCCCCAGGATGCGATTGAGAAAGGCATTGTGCTGGTTCCGGAAGAAAGGCGCAAGGAAGGGCTGCTTGTTGAAGAATCCGTGCGTACCAATACCACGCTTGCTACTTTAAAGAGATTTACGAGACTTGGATTTGTTAACCGAAAAAAGGAACAGGAACACACCCGGCACATGGTGCAGGATTTAGGCATTAAAACGCCCACTACAGATGAGAAAGTAGGTTTTTTAAGCGGAGGGAACCAGCAAAAAGTTGTCATCAGCAAGTGGCTGGACGCTGCCGCTGATGTATTTCTTCTAGATGAGCCGACCAAGGGAGTCGATGTTGGCGCCAAACAGGACATTTTCAATCTGATTGGCCGGCTGGCGCAGGAAGGTAAGGGAGTCGTTTATTTCTCCTGCGAACTTAATGAGATTTTGGGAATTTCGGATCGTATTGCTGTCATGTACGACGGGCGCATTGTAAGAGAGCTATCCCGGGAGGAAGCAACAGCTGAGAGAATTCTACTATACGCCAGCGGGGGAAGTGAACAACTTTGAAAACACGCATTTTGGATGCATCCTATAAATATGGCGCGCTTGCTGTTATCATTGCCGTCATTCTATTTTTTACAATTGTTGATCCGTATTTTTTTACCTACGATAACTTAACAGATATCCTTCGGTCTATTTCTATTGTTACGCTCGTTGCGATTGGTGTTACTTTTTCGCTCATCGTCGATGGGTTTGATTTATCAGTTGGATCTACGGTATCACTGACGACCGTCATTACGGCGTCCCTTATGGTATGGTTTCAATTGCCGCTTGTTTGGGTGATTGTGATTCCCATTGTAGTTGGTATCGTAATCGGATTATTAAACTCGTTCTTGATTGTGAACATCCGGATACCTGACCTGCTAGCTACATTAGGCACGATGTACATCATTGGCGGTGTGCATAAAACCTATACGCAGGGCTTTTCCGTTTATAACCACATGCCTTTGCCTGACGGTACAACGGCACCGGGAACACTCAACGTATCCTTTCTCTGGCTTGGACAGGGAAAATTAGCGGGGATTCCCGTACCGGTCATTATCATGATTCTGGCGGTTGCCGCCGTTCATATTTTCCTCAATTACACCCGGTGGGGCCGGTTTCTTTATGTAACAGGCGGGAACCAGGAAGCAGCCCGGCTTTCGGGTGTTCCTGTCCGCAAAGTAAAAACCGCCGCCTATATACTGGCTGGAGCCTTCTCAGCATTGGCTGGTATCCTGTATACAGCGCGTGTCGGTTCAGGCCAGATTGATGCGGGATCACCCCTGCTCATGGAAGCCGTGGCTGCCGTCTTCGTCGGATTTTCTGTGTTCGGCGCGGGAAAACCGAACGTAATCGGCACATTCTTTGGCGCGGTGTTAATCGGTATCCTTCTTAACGGATTGACGATGCTCAACTTGCCGTATTATGCTTTCGATATTATTAAAGGCGTTGTTCTTGTGTTTGCCTTAGCTATCACGTTTATCCATCTTTACCGTCGGAAAGGTTGAATGTATCATGCCAGTAAAAGTAACACCTTCATCATTGATGGATCGGCTGCCGGTCCAGTTTTTCTCTACGCTTGTCGGAAAGGTGCAGCAGAGTGTCGCACAGGGACACGATGTCATTAACCTTGGACAGGGAAATCCTGACCAGCCGACCCCGCCCCACATTGTAGAGCGGCTTCGGGAAGAAGCGCTTAAGCCTGAACACCATCGCTATTCGCCATTTTCCGGGCGGATTGAACTTAAGCAGGCCATCGCTCACTGGTACAAACAAGAGTATAATGTTGACCTTGATCCAGAGACAGAAGTCGCGATTCTTTTTGGAGCCAAGACAGGTTTAGTTGAAATCAGCCCTTGCCTGTTAAACCCGGGCGATATCGCACTTGTCCCGGATCCCGGATATCCTGACTACTGGTCAGGCATGGCTATTTCAGGCGGGGAAATGGTTACGATGCCGCTTTTGGCGGAGCACGATTTCCTGCCTGACTATGATGCCATTCCAACTACCACGTTTGATAAAGCGAAGCTCATGTTTCTAAACTACCCGAATAATCCCACCGGTGCCGTTGCCAATCACGCCTTTTTTAAGCAGACAATCGCGGTGGCTGAACGGCATAATATCGTCGTTGCCCATGATTTTGCTTATGGCGCAATTGGGTTTGACGGCCATAAGCCGATTAGCTTCCTAGAGCTTCCGGGCGCCAAGGAGGTTGGCGTCGAGTTCTGCACGCTGTCCAAAACATACAACATGGCAGGCTGGCGGGTTGGTTTTGCGGCGGGGAATAAGGATGTAATCCGCCTGCTAAATGAAATCCAGGACCACTACTATGTGTCGTTGTACGGCGGCATCCAGATGGCCGCGGTAACGGCCCTTACGTCTTCACAGGATTGCGTGCGCGAGCTTGCCCAGCTTTATGAACGCAGGCGCAATAGACTGTACGACGGCCTCGCCTCCATCGGTTGGGAAGCACAGCGTTCCCAGGGGTCATTCTTCTGCTGGCTGCCCATTCCCAAAGGATTCGATTCCGTCTCCTTTTCCGATTATCTGCTGGATAAAGCGCATGTCGTCATGGCTGCCGGGCGGGGATTTGGCGTACACGGCGAAGGTTATGTAAGAGTTGGGCTTCTGGTAGACGAACCGCGGATCGATGAGATGATCGATCGCCTTCGGGGTCTGCCGTTATCCTTCTAATCGGATAAATCATTGTCGTTACAATAAGATAGCGGGGTAACCTGCATAAGTTAGGGCAAAAGCTGAAATGAGTAAGGCGGCCTTGCAGGCCGCCATGAAAGTTTCAGTTTTTTTGTCGTGACCAGAAAGTATATTTCGCGCTTTAGTATGAATGTGATTTTCTGCTGGGACCGATAGGTCCCTTTCGCTTTGTTATATGTAAAGTTGATGTGCTTCACAGTGTTGAAGTGCCTTGAGCGATTTTTTAAAAGGGACCTCCGGTTCCGAAACACCCAAGAAAAACATCGTGAGGCGCATGTCCGTACCTTTCTTTCCCCCAGTCCGAAAGGTGTTTAGATTTTACCTCTCGGCATGAGTGCGACTTAGGTTCGCTGCCTGCGCTACAGCTTGGCCGCAACCTAGTTTTCTAATGGAGCGTGTGGAACAGAGGGCGAAAAAGACCGGCAATTGTCTCCATCACCCCGATACCTAGATGTTGCACCTAAATGGTATAAAGGAATCTATAGTTTAAATTTATTAATGGATGCATCTAACTGTTGCGCCATGGCGGATAAGGCGATTGCCGATGAGGATATCTCCTCCATGGAAGCCAATTGTTCTTCTGTTGAGGCTGATACAGTTTGCACCCCATCCACACTTTGCTCCGTTGCCTTCGTGACGATATCAATGGAATGGACAATTTGTTCCGTACTCGCAGTCATTTGTTGTACGGATGCGGATACCTCAGAAATTTGCACGGCAACATCTTCAACCGCAGCCTGAATTTTTTCAAATGACTCGCCTGTTAAATAGACATCGTGCATGCCGGTAGCTACTTCATGTGTTCCGGTTTCCATGGAGGCCATGGATTTTTGGATTTCTGATTGTATCGATTTTGTGTATTCTCCAATTTGCTTAGCTGATACAGAAGATTGTTCGGCAAGTTTTCGCACTTCATCAGCCACTACAGCAAAACCCCGTCCATGCTCGCCCGCCCTGGCTGCCTCAATCGCTGCGTTTAAAGCTAATAAATTGGTCTGGTTAGAGATACCCGTAATGACCTCAACGATATTATCAATTGTTTTGGCATGCTCACCTAACGTGCGAATGGCCTGTGCTGAGTCGTTCACTGTGGTCCGGATTGACTCCATTTGCTGTACAACCTTCTGGATTAATAGATGACCTTCTTTTGCTGTATCAGATGCCTGAACGGCCGAAGTTGAAACGGCCTCGGATTTTGCAGATATGTGCTGGGCACCCGCCGCTAATTCTTTAATGGTTACATTCGTTTGATTAATGCCGGCAGCTTGATTTTCAGTTCCAGCCGCTAATTCCTGCATCGTATAAGCTACTTGTTCTGTCGCTTTGCTGGATTGCTCTGCGCTAGCTGACAATTGCTCCGATGAAGAGGATAGAAGAATAGCGGAATCATTTACCTCTGTTACAATGGATCGCAAAGAATCAATCATCCGGTTAAAGCTCATACTTAGGCGGCCAATCTCATCTTTGCTTTTTAACTCAAGATGTTCGATCGTCAAATCACCATTGGCAACGCTCTCCGCTTGTACGCTTATTTGCTTAATAGGCTGTGTAATCTTGCGGGCAATCCACCATATAATGAAAGCTCCAATAAGAAGGGAAATTCCAAGTGCAATCATCAGAAAATATAATACAAGGTTAGCCCCGCTATTAAAGTCTTGCAGATAGGAACCTGCCACAACAACCCACCCCCAATGGGGATCTACTTCTGAATACGTAATTTTTGAGGCTGAGCTATTGGGGTTATTTGGCAAGGGCCAATCATATATCGTGTATCCTCCACCTTGCTGGGCGGCTTTGATAACGTTTTGCATCACATATGTACCGTCTTTTGCTGTCACGTTCCAAAGATTCTTTCCCTCAGAAGTAGGGCTTGCCAGTGATTGTCCATGCTGGTCAAGTACATAAAAGAACCCGTTTTTCCCGAGGTCATATCTGGCATTAACCGGACGCAGCCCATTGGCCTGCTTCTTTCCCAGAATTTCCTGTTTAATCTTTTCCTGGGCGTCCTGCATGGTCAACTGCCCATTTGCAACCTGTTCCTGCAATGAATCAATCATTGCTATAACCAGGCGAGTATCATTTTTAAGCTGTGTTTCTCCTGCGGCAGTGAGCTGCTGTTTGGAGATTTGAAAACTGACCGAGCCGATTATAATACTAGGGATAGCTAAGATTAGTAAACTAATGATAATTAACTTTGTTTGTAATGATTTAGAAAATAATGACATTTTTCACTTCATTCCTTTGTCTGATTGTAATTGTCCCCAGGTCATGCAATGCATCCGTTTACAAGATTCCTTGTGTTGATTGATAATTCAGCTCAAAGCATTTGTCAATGTGTCAAAGAATAGGTTCCACCTCCTATTACAAAGGGATTAATTTTCTTTTAACAAACAGTTTACCATCTGTACCAAATGAAGGTAATAGGTAATTTTATCTAAACACGTTGTATATGTTGTTAAATTAGCACAAGGAATTGTGTAAAGTGAAGGTTCACTTGCCGATTTTTATAACTTGCGTATGACGTTACGTCATGCTCTATTCTGTTTTTGAAAGGAGGAAATACCTTGGATGAAGCAAGAACGCAGTTTTACCAGACGGGTGAATTTGCACAAAAAGCAGGGGTAACAGTTCGGACACTTCGATATTATGACCAGGCCGGGCTGCTTGTACCCTCTCATTACACAGAAGCCGGACACCGGCTTTACAGTCAAGAGGATTTTGTTCTTCTTCAGCAAATCCTCACACTTAAATTTATCGGCTTATCGTTGGAGCAAATTCGGATAATTTTTCAGGAAGAGGACTTCGATGTTGCAGCAGCGCTAAAGATGCAGCGTGAAGTTATAGAAGAAAAAAAGCGGCAACTGGAGCTTGTGATTAAAGCCATTAACGAAGCGGAAGATAGTGTGCGGCACGAATTGAAATCCAACAAGGAAAAATTTATTAAAATTATTGAGGTGATTCAAATGGAAAAGAATATAGACTGGATTAAAAGGTATTATTCGGAGGAACAGCTGGAAGCGCTCGCTAAGCGGGAATATTCACCTGAACAGCAGAAAGCGGATACGAAAAGGTGGCAGGACTTAATTGAAGAGGTTAAACAAGCTGTGAACAGCGACCCGGCAAGCCCTCAGGCACAGGACCTTGCTGTACGCTGGCTTGCTTTAATTGAGGAGTTTACGCAGGGGGATCCAGGTTTGCTTGCAAGCCTGCAAAATATGTATGCAGATCGTGAGCAAATGCCGACTGAATTCAAGCCTTATGATGATGAAGTCCAAACCTTTATCCAGAAAGCGTTGAACATTTATAAAGAAAGAAGCAGTAAATAAAAGTACAAAACCGATTTTCCACTAAAATTGGGAAATCGGTTCTTTGTATTGACAGACATTTCCCATTGTCATATTATTAGCATGCAAAGCAAGTTAAAAGAAACAAATTTAAGAAGGATGATGTAAATGGATTTGTTCGAAAGCCCTGGCTTTCTTGTGAACAGGCTGGCGCACGTTATGGCCAATGAACTGGAGAGAAGATTTAAAGTGCATGGAATTACACCTTCTCAGTGGTCCATCTTAGCTGTACTTTGGCAACGTGAAGGTATACCGCAAGTAGAACTTCAGCAAAGACTGAGGCTGGAAGGGGCCACGGTGACCGGAATCTTACAACGGATGGAAAAAGCCGGGCTCATCCAAAGACAAGTTGATAAGGCCGATAAACGAGCCATGCTTGTGTATCTGACGGAACAAGGTAAAAGTCTTGAAGAAATATTGATTCCAGAGGCAAAGGCTGTCAATGAGCTGGCACTTAAAGATTTTACGGAAGATGAGCGCTTATTTTTAGTCCGGTTGTTAACACGTGCATTACACAACATGAATTTTTAAAACACCGAAAAATTTTTTAGCGTTATTTGGTTAGCATGCTAATAATATAAGGAGGAATGAATAGGATGGATCAAGTCATGTATACCGATGTTTGTATCGTAGGTGGGGGCCCAGCAGGGATGATTCTTGGACTTTTGTTGGCAAGTCAGGGAGTGGATGTAACAGTTCTAGAGAAAAGTGCGAATTTTGATCGGCAATACAGAGGAGAGATTATGCATCCACGATTTGTACAGATGATGGAACAGATTGGGTTGCGGACGTTTCTTGAACAGTATCCTCATCTCAAGCTTGATGAAGGCGGGCTGTACCACAAGGATAAAGTGCTGGTGCCCATCCGTTTTTCAGATTTAGTACCGGAGTTTCCTTATGCCTTTTGGATGCCGCAGCCTATCTTGTTGAATGCACTATACGATAAAGGGAAAATGTACCCTTCTTTTCATTTACAGTTTCACTCTTCGGTAAAGGAGCTGTTGAAAGAAGAAGGACGCATTGTAGGAGTCAAAGCTGAAACAAAAGAGGGAGAGATGCTAATCCACGCAAAAGTTACAGTCGGTGCCGATGGAAGGTTTTCGTTAATCCGGAAGCTCGGTCAATTTGAAATGGAATATGAGCACTACAATCACGATGTAGCCTGGTTTACTACTCAGCTGCCCCAAGGAATGCCAAAGCAAATTCAACTGGTAATGACAGATTCTCACTTCTGCCTCGTTTTACCGAAGTACCCCGATTCCATTCAAGGAGGCATTACCTTTAAAAAAGGGGAATGGAAACAAATACAGGATAAAGGAATTGCCCATTTTCGCAAGGAATTAGCTGAAGCGAGTCCCGCATTTAAAGAATTTACTGATTCTTTGAGGGATTTTAAATCATTTACAATTTTGCAGGCAAAAACGATGTTTGTGAGGGAGTGGGCCAAAGATGGCTGCTTATTAATTGGAGATGCTGCACATTGCGCGTCCCCTGCAGGAGGAATCGGGGTTTCCTTATCTACTGCTACGGCGATTGTTGCTGCGGATGTCATTTACGAAGGATTACAAAAAGGAGATCTCTCTTTGAATCAGCTAGGGAAAGTACAAGACATTCGTTGTGAGGATGTTCGTACTGTTCATCAATTACAACTCAAGCAAGAGGCTATGCAGATGTCTCAAAGCCCTTTCATGAAAAAAATCCGCCCTTATCTTATTTCTATGATGTCAAAGATGTCCATCATTAAGTCTGTACAAAAAAAGGTCTTTGTCATGAGTGAAACGTTACCGATTAACGCAAGATTTAACCTCCGTTAATAAATGAGAAAGGAAAGATGAAAATGAAGAATGCCAACAGGCGGACGGTTACGATTGCTATGATGGTTGCAACCGTACTAGCTGCTATTGAAAGTACGATTGTCAGCACGGCGATGCCGACCATTGTGAGTGAACTTGGCGGATTACAATTAATTAGTTGGGTAGTAGCGGTGTATCTGTTAACATCCGCTGTAACAACCCCTATCTATGGAAAGTTGGCCGATCTTTTTGGACGTAAAATCATATTTACGGTAGGTACGATGCTTTTCTTACTTGGTTCCATGCTTTCTGGATTGTCCCACAGCATGACACAGCTTATCTGGTTTCGAGCATTTCAAGGAATCGGCGCAGGAGCGATTCTTCCGATTACCTTCACGATTATCGGGGACATCTGAAACGTTTGAGATAAAAAGAAAGCATATCGATTACCCTGGAGTTCTATCGTTTACTCTTGGAATAACGGCATTACTCTACGCACTATTAACCGGTGGCACCCAATATCCTTGGAGTTCAAGCATAATCGTAAGTTTGTTTCTATTTTCAGCCATCTTTCTTAGCCTGTTTATCTAAATACAAACGAAATCTCCTGACCCGATGCTGCCGCTCTCTCTATTTCGTATCCGCGTGATCGCCATATGCAATCTTGCTGGTTTTGTAGTCAGTGGCATTCTTATCGCGATTACGGTTTATCTGCCTCTTTGGATACAGGGCATACATGGGCAAGGAGCGACTAGCTCGGGATTAACGCTCATCCCTCTTTCAATAGGGTGGCCCTTGGGAGCTGCCATTGGAGGGAGGATTATGCTGAAGCTGGGAGAAAAGATGACATCATTTATCGGAATATCAGCTCTGTTCATCGGCTCCCTTATGCTAGGCTTTATAGGGAATCATACGCCGTATTGGATGCTTACAAGCGTAATGTTCGTGATGGGGCTTGGCTTTGGATTTGCCATTACCACGTTTACGGTATGTATCCAATCTGCCGTTGGATGGCAACTGAGGGGTGCTGCTACAGCCTCAAGCACATTTTTGCGTACATTAGGGCAAACCGTTGGAATTGCTGTGTTTGGTACCTTATTTAATCACAACATAAACGATTATCTAGCTGCCCACCATAATGTATTGAAACAGAGTGTGGATATAAATAAGCTTTTCAATCCTCACTTTTCTAGAAGTATTTCTGAAAGAACTTTTGAAGTCATGCGAGAAGCCGTTGCTGTAGGATTACATCAAATATTTCTTTTGGTTTTGGGTCTCTCCATCCTTGCATTGTTAGTATGTATGGCACTCCCTGGAAAACGCTCCGTTGCGGTGGGAAATAAAACCGATAAAAGTGAGGGGGTTTAATAGGAGCACAAATGAGTATAGCAACAAGGTTAATGAAAAAAAGCCCGCTAGGCTCGTTGATGAGCATGTGGGCTTTATTTCGTATCTATTTTGCATGTGCTGTTTCTTCCTGTTTCCCTTGCCGGGCTAAAAAGAGAACCACTAGCAGAGCGGCTATCGCAATGAAGATAAGTCCGTAAAAAATAGTTTGCAGGCTTGAAGCAAGGCCCGTGCGCATCAGTTCCAGAAGTGCTTTCGGCATATGCTGCACATTTTCAGGATTTAACAGCTGATTCATATCCTGGCTCTGTGAACCGGCGTTACCGTGTATATGAGCGGACATGAACTTCGCCATCGAGCTGTTGAAGATCGTCCCAAATACCGCAATGCCAAATGTCTGCCCCAGCGTTCTTACAAAGGAGTTAGAAGCGGTGGCGGCACCGCGAAGATTCCAGTCAACAGCGGACTGAACGACGACAGTAAACACGGTTGTCGCCAAACCAAAACCTAATCCAGACACAAACATAATGATTACAATCATTACATGCGGCATTGACGGGCTTATAAATGCAAGCCAGACTGAACTCAGCAGGAGAATGATGGTTCCGAGCAGTGAGGTGGTGCGGGCACCAAGCCTCAGCAACAAACGCCCACTCAATACAGCGCCGAGTGGCCAGCCAATGGACATGGGAGCCATAATTAATCCTGAGTTTGTCGCTCCCTCGCCATAAACGCCTTGTACCCACATGGGAATATAAGCATTAATCGCAATCAGCAGAGCGCTCACTAAAAAGGAAGCAATGTTCGAGATGGAAATAATTCTTATTTTAAATAGGGAAAGGGGCAGCATTGGCTCCGGTGACTTTGCCTCAATCCAGACAAAAAGTGCACCAAAAATTACGACCAAGGCAAACAGTCCAAGGATAAACGAGGAGCTCCAGGCAAACTGTTGACCGCCCGTGAGCAGCGCATATAAGAGCGAAGTCGTCGCAATTGTGAAAGCTGCGGCTCCCGCATAATCAATATGATTCTTTTTCTTCTCAAACTTTTCATCTAGGTTGATCCACACCATGATGAGGGCAATGACCCCAAAGGGAACATTAATATAGAAAATCCAATGCCAGGAAATTTGATCCACGAAGAATCCTCCGACGAGAGGGCCCACAATCCCTGCAATCCCCCAGATCGAGCTGAAGAAGCCTTGAATTTTAGCGCGTTCCTCAAAAGAGTAAATATCCCCGATAATGGTAAATGTCGCAGGAAGAACGGCTCCTGCACCAATTCCCTGAATTGCGCGGAACCAGATTAACTGTTGCATCGATTGGGATAAGCCGCAGAGCATCGAGCCAACGAGAAAAAGGATCGTCCCAATCGCAAAGATAATCTTGCGTCCGAATAAGTCTGATAATTTTCCGTAAATCGGAGTTGTGACAGATGTTGTAAGCAGATACACGGCGAATACCCAGCTAATTAACTTAATACCGCCCAGGTCGCTGACAATTCTGGGCATAGCTGTACTCACAATCGTTACTTCAATGGCGGCCAGAAAAGTGGCGACCATCATAGCGATAGTTACATTTCTTCTATTTGTTTTGCCTTGCATTGCGTATCTCCTTTCCTGAAATCTTGCAGGGTTAAATGACCGATAATATCGGATGAAATCCATCTGTATATACAGATTTCTTATGTATCTCTACCCCAATTTATTATGACTTGACTATTTTAATGGAAGCAATGCAGCAAGGTCAATAAGGAAAGGTTTATAACTGTTGCATAAAGGGTATGTAACTCTGATTTATTTTCTTAGTAAAGGGTTATACTCCTTCATAGAAATGATACATAAAAAAATAAAACTATACCCACCAATATATGATATATTCTAAATGTGCTTAATTTTGAGACCTTAGTTTTAAATGAGAGAGGTTTGATTAAGAGTGGCAGGTACGGTAATTGAAAGGTTTGCTGATTATTTGGAGAAGAATCAGGTTACTCAGGTCTCGGAATGGCGGCGGAAAGTAAAAATCTCTGAGTCCGATAGATTTAAGAATGAAGTATACCATAATGGCAATATGCTGTATCAGCTTATCATTCAGTACCTTCGTTCTCAGATTTCACTTGACCAGGTAAAAACACTTGCTGAAAAGGTAGGGATCGAACGCCTTCTGGCAGATGTAAACATAGGGGAGTTTATCTATAACATTAACCTGGGCAGAAGTGAGATTTTTAATAATCTTAGCCGTTCCGAATTTTCGCTGCAGGAGCTCCAGATTGTCATCGAAAAAATAAATGAGTGTTTTGACTGCTTTATAAGCAATGCGCTTTCCAGATATATTAATTTGAAGAACGCAGATTTAGAAGAAATGAAAGTATTTGTTGAGCAAACCCATAAAGAAAGATTAACGATTCTTAGCCAAATATCATCAAGCTTTGTGCATGAATTTAGAAATCCGTTGACAGCGGTTATTGGGTTTACCAAGCTGCTGATGGAGAAGTACCCGGACTTAGACTACTTTGATATTATCATGCACGAGCTTCAACAGCTTAATTATAGGATTACACAATTTTTGCTCGTTTCCAGAAAGGGTGTACTAGAAGAGGAGAAAGAACAGTTCCTGCTGAGCGATATTCTAAGTGAAATCATCGCGTTTATTTCACCCGGCTTAGCAGATTGGGACGTTAAAGTTGTATCAGAAATTGAACCGGATATTTACTTTTATGGATACAAGAATGAACTGCGCCAGGTTTTTATCAATCTGATGGTTAATTCTCTTGAATCTTTGCAGACGAAAAGCCTTGAGCGAAAAATTTTTCTAAAAGCAGCTGAGAAAGAAACGGGCATACAAATAGAGATAATAAACAACGGGCCGCCTATCCCCGCAAGTCTTCTTCCGATTATCTTTGAACCCTTCGTGACAACGAAAGAACTCGGAACGGGGATCGGTTTATATATCTGCAAGAAAATCATCGAGCGGCAAAATGGCACGATCTTGTGCAGCTCTGATGAATTAAGAACGGCCTTTACGATTTTTTTGCCAAATAAGTAGTTGTACATGTTAAGGAGGGCTGGCAGCCCCCCGTTGACAACCTCTAAACCCGATCCCGGCAGCACCTAGCCGGGATCTTTTCATTCATACAAAGTCATATGAGTTTTTTGTTCCTTTTAGTAGGCCAGCCTCTCTTCTAGGGAGCCGCAATGAAACGCAAATGTATGCCGGTCCGGGTCGGTAAAATAAATCGATTGGTGATTACGGAATTATGGTTTACCAAATTTTAAGCGTAAGAGAGAGCGAATAGATTTAATCGCCGGTAAAAAAAATAAACTGGAGCTAAAATGCGGCAAGGAACAGAAGGAGAGGGCGCAATGAGCAGCATAAAAAGCGGTGAAAAAGCGGAGAAACCGCTAAAGTGGTGGCAGCTGTCCCTGCTGGGTGTAGCCTGTACGATAGGCACCGGATATTTTCTGGGGACAGGACTGGCCATTGAAATGGGAGGACCTGCTGTACTCATATCATTTATGTTAGCGGCTTTTGGCACCTACGTGGTATTTGATGTGCTGGCGAGAATGACGGCAGAGGAGCCAATCAAAGGTTCCTTTCGCTCTTACGCGAAGAAGGCGTATGGTGGCTGGGCGGGCTTCAGCAGTGGCTGGGTTTATTGGAGTTCCGAACTTTTAATTATGGGCAGCCAGCTCACCGCACTGTCGTTGTTCACCCGCTTCTGGTTTGCAAATGTTCCGATGTGGATATTTGCGACAGGTTATGCCATTCTGGGGCTGCTTGTGCTACTAGCGGGAACCAAAGGTTTTGATAGGTTGGAAAACCTTTTTGCGGTCCTTAAAATTGCGGCCATTTTGATGTTTCTTGCTATTGCTGCGCTGGCATTGTTCGGAGTGCTGGAGGGCCGGACGCACCAGCCGCGGCTTCCGGTTGAAGCTTTTTTCCCAACAGGTGTTTTGGGTTTATGGTCTTCTCTTATTTATGCTTTTTATGCGTTTGGCGGGATTGAGATTATTGGATTGATGGCGATTCGCCTGCGCAGACCTGAAGAAGCGCCAATGGCGGGTAAGGTGATGCTTGGGCTTCTGACAACTGTATATGTCCTCTCCATTGGCCTGGCTCTCACGCTTCTCCCGTGGAAGGCGTTTCATTCGAATAAAAGCCCGTTTATTAGTGCTTTAGAGAACTATCATGTACCGTACATGACCCAAATTTTTAATGGGGTATTGATCATTGCTGGTTTTTCAACCATGGTTGCCTCCTTGTTTGCAATAACAACAATGCTTGTGACATTGGCCGAAGATCAGGACGCTCCCCCTTTCTTCGCCAGAAGAATGATGGGAAACCGGCCCATTCCTGCCCTTGGGCTTACCGCAGCAGGCATGGTTATGTCCATTATGCTGGCTTTATTCATGCCCGGCAGCATTTATGAGTATTTCACCACAGCGGCCGGCTTACTTCTTATGTACAACTGGCTGTTTATACTTGTCACTTCCGGCCGGTTGCTGGATCTAACAGGGTGGGGGCAATTTAAACGTTACTTGGGCATGGCGCTTCTATTGCTTGCAGTAATTGGGACACTTGCACATCGTACAAGCCGGCCTGGATTTTATGTAAGCTTTATTTTTGTTGTTTTAATCGGCGTTTTGACGTTTATCATGCAGTTTATTCGCAGAAAAGGCAACCCTAAAGATCCGTCACCTGCTAACGAACAGGGCTTTAAAAGCTTCCCAGCCAAAATAAAATCCAAAGCCGATTAGGGATAAACCGGATACGATGGAAATCCAGGAGAGGACATGCTTGGTCAAAAATCGTTTAAAGCTGCTGGCTAGCGCCGCCATTGCAATATCCCAAATTGAAATGCCCAGGATAATGGCGGCACTGTACATCATTAATTCGGATGAATCATACGATTGAGCGGTTTCAGCGAGAACAGAACCATAAATGCCGATCCAGAAAAGAATGGTAAGGGGATTCGATAAAGACATAATAAAACCGGAAAGAAACGATTTCCATGGGGATTCCTCTTTACTTTTATGGCTGGCCATGATTTTACCGGCGCCTGCCAGACTTTCTATACCTGTATAGAGTAGAATAAAACAGCCGAAAGACCACATTAAAACTTGCATGAATGTACTGTGCAGAAAACGAACCTCCACAAAATAAACAAGCATCATATAAAGGGTGTCAGCCACCATAGCCCCGACCCCGACAAGCCACGAGTGCAGGAATCCATTTTTAATTCCTTTATCAATTTGTGCTGCATTGATAGGGCCGATGGGCGCGGCCAGAGACAGTCCCAAAAATATGTAGCTAATTAGTGCACTCATTTTGCAATCCTCCCCCGATGTTTGGGCATATTTTTTATGCCTGTACCATCCTATTCCCTGAGTTTTCTGTTTAACACTTTTTTAACATGATCGCGAGAAGTCCCCTTCCTCAACGCTATTAGCATAGTTAGGGGATGAAAGAAATCGAGTTGGTCTATGATCGCGGTTTGAAACTTGCGATTTCCTACGATGACGGAAAACAGGAAGCGGAACCGACAGGTTCTAACGTCTGTGCCATTGATCCCGGTGAGATTCACTCAATTGCGGCAGTGGTGACAAGCGGCCAAAGTTTGATTGTTACCGGACGCAAACTCCGAAGTATGAAGCTTTGCATAAAACAACCAAGCAGTTCGTAAACTGGGCACTCGCACAAGATATAAAACATGTCACCTTCGGTGATGTAGAAGGTGTTCAGCGCAATACATCGGCTCGCAAGAAAAAATCATCTAAGAAACAGCCGCGTTCCCGTAAGCATAACCGGCGTATGAGCCAGTGGACGTTTGGAAGAATGTACGCCTACCTCGCCTACAAACTGGCGGCGCATGGCATTAAACTATCTAAGCAAGATGAACGGTTTACTTCGCAAACCTGCCCGGTTTGCGGCCCGCGAACCGATGGTTCGTGTTGCTGATCGCTTCTGCGGGTGGGATTGGCACACTGCAAGGTGTGAGAAGAAAGGCAACCCTTTCTTCGACCCAAACCATTCGTCTTGTGAGATCAGAAACCCCGACTTCGAGGTCCGAAGGAACTAAGTGGGGGAGTGTTCATCAAAAACAAGAAGTGCCTTCTCGAAGCCAATGAAAGCGTTTCTCTAAAAGTATGTGCTTTGACGCTATCATCTTTATCGGGTTTTGACGATACCTATAAGAAGAAAAGGAACAAGGACACAGGAGAATCGAAAAAAATTATGAAAGAATTGCTTATAAATACCTTAATCATTTTTATTTGCATCTTGTTTTATCAGGTGTTTTGGCTGGACAGAGATGGGAAAGAAACGCGCAATGAACGATTGATCACGTTATTGGCCGCTGTTTGCGTTGTACTGTGCATGACGTTCCCACTGCGCACGTTGTCAGGAGGGTACATCTATGACCTCCGATTTGTGCCTACAATTTTGTGCTTTTTGTATGGTGGATATCGGAGTTTGATTTTCGTTAGTTTGACTTACCTTGTGTACCGCTGCTACCTTGGTGGAGCTGGTTTTTACCCCGCTACTCTTCAATATGTACTTTTAATTTTTATCATTGTTTGCTTGTATTTCAGATGCCCCAACTTACTAAAGAAACGAAAAATGATGGCTGGAATACTGCTGGCTTTTTTGGCTTCTGTTATTTTTGTTGTTGTTTTAACATGCCATCAGATCATCCACAAACATACTACCGATGCTTCTCTTATACAATTCATCCTGTACGTCATCATTAATCTCTTAACGATGTGGTGCTCTCTGTATTTAATTAAGAGCATGCTTGAGAAGAAGGAATTAAAAAAGGAGAGAAACCGTTCAGATAAAATGCACATCCTAAGTGAATTAGCTGCTTCGGTGGCGCATGAGATTCGAAATCCGCTTACGGTAGTACATGGGTTTATGCAGTTGTTCAGTGAGGGTGAAATTGAGGAAAACAAGCGGAAAGAGTACGCGAAAATTATGTTAACGGAATTAGAACGGGCGCAATCTATTATTACTGATTATTTATCTTTTGCTAAGCCCGAAGTGGAGGGCCGGGAGCAGGTTCATGTAATAGATATTATCGATCAAGTTGCCAATATAATGTCACCATTTGCCCTGTTAAGTCATGTACAGATCTCCACCTCATTAACGCTAAGGGAATCAACATACCTGACGGCAAACCCTTCAAAAGTAAAGCAGTGTCTGATCAATATAATAAAAAATGGTATCGAATCGATGGATAACGGCGGAACGTTACACATTAATGCCAGCGAGGAAAATGGGGAACTCATCATTGAAATCATTGATACGGGCAAAGGGATGACGGCTGAAGAGGTGGAGCGGATTGGATTTCCGTTTTATTCCACGAAAGAAAAAGGAACCGGATTAGGCACCATGGTTTCTTACAGCATCGTAAAGGGATTAAACGGGAAAATTATCGTAAAAAGTGAAAAAGGCAGGGGAACCCGTTTTTCCATTATTTTGCCAGTTTCTTATATTGGTAGAACTGCGCAAAGATAAGAGAGCCATTCATGATTTTATCGCTGGGACGTATGTTGCAGCTGAAAGAATCCATGGGAACGTATAATGTATAATCGAGAAGAAAGATTTCATATGAAGAGGAGGTTGTTCGTTGGAATACATAGAAGAGCACAGAAAAAAACATAGAAGGCTCACAAAGACCAAGTTTGCCAAGCGGGTTTTGTTTATCCTGATGGGTGCGATCCTCGTATCTGTAGGATTGGAAATCTTTCTTGTGCCAAACAACATTATCGATGGAGGCATTACCGGAATTTCCATTATTCTTTCCCATCTTACCGGATTCAATTTAGGACTTCTTCTATTTCTACTGAACCTGCCTTTTTTAATTATCGGCTACAAGCAGATTGGAAAAACATTTGCCTTTTCAACGCTGTTTGGGGTTATCGTCATGTCTGTCGGTACCGTGTTTCTAAAACCGGTTCCCGGGCTTACGGCTGATCCGCTGCTGGCGGCCGTGTTTGGGGGCATTATCTTAGGTATTGGTGTAGGCATGGTTATCCGCTTCGGGGGTTCGCTTGATGGAACAGAAATTGTGGCCATTTTGTTTAACAAACAGATCCCTTTTTCCGTTGGCGAAACCGTCATGTTCTTTAATATTTTTATACTTGGAAGCGCCGGGTTTGTTTTTGGCTGGGATCATGCGATGTATTCGCTTATCGCCTACTACATTGCGTTTAAAATGATTGACGTAACCATTCAGGGATTGGATGAGTCGCGTGCTGTGTGGATTATAACAGACCAGCATCAGGAGATAGGGGACGCTCTGCTTGCGCGGCTGGGCAGGGGGGTTACCTATTTGAACGGAGAAGGAGCCTATACGGGAGAGGATAAAAAAGTGATTTTTTGCGTCATTACCCGTCTGGAGGAAGCCAAGCTTCGCTCCATTATCGATGAAATTGATGATTCCGCTTTTCTGGCGGTTGGCTCAATTAATAATGTAAAGGGTGGAAACTTTAAAAAGAAGAATATCCACTAAGAGGGAGAGCCTGCTCCCTCTTTTTTTGTCATTCATTCATAATCCATCACCGTCTTACCCTGTAAGCTATGTATGAGATTAATTCGTACCTGCTGTTTTCAAACGCTGGATTTGAGCAACTTTGTCCACAGGATTTTCTTTTGATTCGTATGCATGTGTATACCTGCGGAGCAATTCCGCATTGGGGTGTTCTGCGAGCGATACATATTGATCGAAATCGAGCCCTTTAGCCACGCGCCCTCTTTTATCAGCGGTTGTTGCCTTAATAAACCAGTCCAACCCTACGTTTTCTTTAATTTTTCTAATTAAATCCGCAACTTTCTTTGCCCCTATCACATGCAAAATGTGCATATGCATGTGATACTTTGTGATAAACGCAGCTTCTTTCTTCCAGTCTTCTAATCCCAATCGATCACACATTTTATGGACAATCGGCACCCCTGCTGCTTCATGGCCGTGGTGCGTGGCTTCTCCGGTTTTCTCATTGTACTTGAGGGTAACGGCTTTGCCCACATCATGAACGAGCGCTGAAAAAAGAAATTTATCCCGCTTGTTTTGTGCCATGCCACCGCTAAGGAGGGAAGCGACATCAAGCACCTGCATGGTATGCTCAAAGGCCGTTCCTTCTTTATGGTGTACAGAGTTCTGCGGCATGTCAACCAGCGCAAAAATCTCCGGAAATTTGTCTTCTAACTCACCATTAGCTTTAAGTCTACGAAAGCAAAGCGAGGGTTTATCGCTTACGAACGCCTGTTTTAATTGTTCAATGATGCGAAGCTGTTCTGCCTGTTTAGTCATTTTTATATCCTTTATATCCTCCTATGGTTATTTTACCTCCAGCATTCCAAACTCCTCTCTTCATTGTTTGAATCAACTCCCCGTCGCATACTGAGGCTGCCCTATCAAGTCCAGTTAACGTCTCAATAACCTGTTCTGGAATTCCCTTGTGTACAACTTAAATATCGGATGATATATTCAGAATAGGTAGAAAAGTGGATAGAGAGGGGAGATTAAATGGAAATGAAGAGTTATGAAGATACAATTGCCGGGGTGCTCGGGATCAAAATGGGGGAGATAACAGCAGACAGGGTTACGGCAACCATGCCGGTTCACGCCGCCACCCACCAGCCGTTTGGACTTCTGCACGGGGGCGCCTCGGTCGTACTTGCTGAAACAGTGGCCAGCATCGGTACCTGGAATTTGATTGACCAGGAAAATGAAGCAGCGGTTGGGCTTGAAATCAATGCTAATCACATACGGGGCAAGCGGGATGGGATTGTTACAGCTGTGGCAACACCCCTGCATAAAGGCCGCACAACAATGGTGTGGGATATCAAAATTGTAGACGAAGAGGATAAACTGATTTGTGTTTCCCGCTGTACCGTTGCCATTATCAAACAGAAAAAATAGATTTCTTCGAGGAGGAGTGGAGTTGTTTATAAAACAGCCTTTTGATGAATTCATGGCCTTGCAGTACGAAAGAATAACGGAAAACCAAGTACATATTTATCTCCCGGTAAAACCTTTATTCCTAAATAGTCTAGGTGTGGTTCATGGGGGAATCATATCTTCGCTGGCTGATGTCGCGATGTGTAATGTGCCTGAGGGTGATGGCAGCGGTGTTCAAACGGTGGTGACCGTAGATCTTAAAGTGTCCTTTCTGCGCGCAGCTATAGGGGAGTACCTGGTGGCCCACGCAACGACGGTGAAAGAAGGGAAAAACCTCGTTCACGCTGAATGCCAGATTTTCAATGATCAACAGGTATTAGTTGCAAAGGCCTCTGCTATTCTTTTTGCCAAATAAACTCAGAAGCTATCGTAAAGCCAAAGGCTCTATACGCTGGTTACCATAATGTACCCGTATCCCGGCTTTTCTCTATTATAGTAAACTATCCTAGTAATTGATCAAGGTTACTAGGAGGATAAAGTGAAAAAGTTCTACCTGTGTATCGCTGCCTTATGCCTTGTTTTTCTGGGGCTAAATCCCACAGCCGCACATGCGGCAAGCAATAGTTTGTCTGTTGCAACGGTGCAGGCAAACACGGCAAATGTCTATGCGCTGCCCAATTCAGGCTCTCAAGTCGTACATATCCTTAACAAGGGAGAAGAATATCCACTTCTGACATCGAGTGCCGGGGATGCTACTTCCCCTGTCACGCACACCGTAGACTCCGGTGACACATTATGGATCATAGCGAATCAATATGGGGTCAGCATACAAGAGATCAACAGCTGCAACAAGTTAAAAACCACGAGTATTTATCCTGGACAGAAGATTGCCATTCCGCAGCATATGACGATATATACTGTAAAATCCGGTGATACATTGTGGAAGGTTAGCCAGCAGTATAATGTTAATGTCAATGATGTTGTGAAAGCGAATAACCTTCGTTCAACCCAGCTTTCACCCGGCCAAAAAATTAAGATTCCAGATTACTACTATCAGATTCAGTTATTGAATGGTGAAAAAGGCTGGATTAAAAAATCTTGTATCCAAATTAAAAACGAAAAACGGATGATGATGGGATGGAACTATGGCGGGACAACAGACACTTATATTGGTCAGAATAGGAGCCCGAATTTAAAGGTCGTATCGCCTAGCTGGTTTGTGTTGGATAGTCAGCGTGTGCTATCTGCCTCAATTGATGCGCGCTATGTTTCGGCTGCCCACGCACAGGGCAAAAAAGTATGGCCGCTGTTGGCAAACAGGTTTGATCCGGTTTTAACAGATGTAATCATTGGCAACCCGCAGAAACGCCAGCAACTAGTGACAGCCCTGCGCGATTCTCTCGTAAAGAGTAAGAGTGATGGTATTAATGTTGATTTTGAAAACATCGACATGAAAGATAAGCAGAATTTTGTCCTTTTCATTAGTGAACTCAAGCAGGCACTTCAGCCCTATAAAATTCTTGTTTCGGTGGATGTTACCCGTGAAAATGGGGATCCGTTCTGGTCTGGCAGCTATGATAGGCACCAATTGGGTATGATTGCTGATTACATCATTATGATGGGGTATGACGAGCACTGGGATGGCGACCCTACCCCCGGTTCAGTTGCTTCTCTGTCTTGGACTGCTCAAGGGATACAATTATTGATGAAAGACGTCCCAGCCCAAAAAATTATGCTTGCCGTACCTTTCTACACAAGAGAATGGATAACCAATCAGTCCACCAACAAAGTCACAAGCTACGATCGTACCATGGCTGAAGCCGAAAAAATTATAGCAAATAAAGGGCTTCACAAAGTATGGGACGATAAAGCTTGCCAGAACTATGTAGAATACACTGCGAATGGGCAGAAGCATCAAATCTGGTTAGAAGACAATCAATCTATGCAGCTTCGGCAAAACATCGTCAACCAGTATCATCTGGGTGGAATAGCAGCCTGGTACATCGGTGCAGAAACCCCCGCAATCTGGACTACATTTGATCTATACAGGTAATATGCTGGTAAAGCAAGAAAGCCGATCTGATTATCAGGTCGGCTTTCTTCATGAATATGTTTTACCCCGCCATTCTTATTTAACCTGAACGTGTTATTATAAAACTGCATGATTCAAAATTTTTTGATAAAATTGTGCTACAATAAAAGCGATATGGAAAATTGCCTTATAATCAAAAAGACAGGGAGTGGAACATGAACCCACTTGTTGCTGGAATACTAGTCATCCTGACCACCTCACTGATGGGGTCATCTTTTGCTGTTGGGAAAATTGGTTTAGCTTATATGTCTCCGCTTCTTCTTATCGGGCTTCGATTTACCCTGGCAGGTGTATTGATGGCTCTGGTCGTCATTAAAAAACCTTTTCCAAAACAGCCGCTGGATTGGGGCAAAATATTCCTCATTGGTCTTTTTCAGACTGCGGGTGTAATGGGGTGTATCTTCCTAAGCTTGCGGACCATACCAGCAGGTGAATCGTCCATATTAACGTTTAGCAATCCATTGCTTGTGGTGATACTGAGCAGTTTATTCCTTGGATCCAGGTATCAATTTTCGCATTGGCTGGGCGTTCTTATTGGATTCATGGGTGTATTCATTACACTGGGACTTCATTTACAATTGAGAATCGGAACTCTGCTTGGGCTTGGAGCAGCGATTTCGTGGTCTATTGCCACGATACTGATTAAGAAATGGGGTATGCGTTTTAATATCTGGGTGCTAACCGCGTATCAGATGTTTTTTGGTGGCATTCTTTTGTTATTATTTAGTGCGGCCATGGAGACGCCTAAGCTGATCATTAATCCCACTTCGGTTTTTATTGTGCTGTGGCTTGCGATTATGGCCTCAATTGTACAGTTTGCCATCTGGTTTTATTTGTTGAATCAAGGAGACCCCGGCAAAACGAGCGCATTTCTATTCTTGGCTCCTTTTTTCGGAGTATTATCTGGATGGCTGTTACTGGATGAAGTAGTAGAATGGTATGTTTATGTAGGAGGGCTTCTGATTTTTATCGGGATTTTTCTTGTGAATTGGACATTTTCAAAAAAAGAACAAGCCAACCGCATAACGGCTAAGTCTATATAACAAAAAGAACCCTCCAAAAAAGGGTTCTTTTCTTCATTACGTCCATTCAGGCTCCACAACCCGATTGCAATAGACGTAGCGCAAATATCGGCTCAGACCGTTATTATAACACATTGTGTGTGTCAAAACAACTACGCTGTCGACCTTCGTTTGCGGCTTCGGGCAGCCAAGTTTTTAATAGAAGATTCCTATTTTTTGGTTAGGAAATATATAGTTAACTTATCTTTTTTCGCCTTTTTAGAGAATAAAATTTACCTTCGATGAGAAATAATAACAATACTTAATAAAGGGCATAAAATCCAGTTCAGCAAGAAGGGGGCAATTATGTTCTTTTTGAATGGATTTACTCAAAAAACCGACAGCAAAGGACCCGGTAATAATGAAGAACGGCCATCTGTTTCAGGCAAGCTTCCCCTTCATGGCGCTTTAAAGGATAACCTTCATCAGATTAAGCAGGAGTTTGGAAACAGTCCAGATATCGTTATCCATCAATTTAAGATTGGAAAATCTCAGGTTGAAGTTGCGGCCGTTTATACGGATGGTCTGGCCGACAAGAAAATGGTCGGGGATTTTGTCATGCATTCCTTGATGATCGATTCGGCTGAAGTGGAACTTCAAGACATGGTTCCCGATAAAAATTTATTTGACTTCGTCAAAGATAATGCGCTAACCACTGGAGAAGTAAAAGTCATCAAGGATTGGAATGGGCTTATTCTGTCCATCTTATCTGGAGAAACAGTCATCTTGCTTGACGGTTGGACGGAAGCAATCAGCGGCAGCACGAGAGGTTTGGAATCGCGGGGAGTCGCGGAACCAACAACACAAGTGGTAATTAGAGGCCCTAAAGATAGCTTTAACGAGTCCATCGGAACAAATATATCACTTGTTCGTCGCCGAATTAAAAGTCCTAATCTATGGCTGGAGATGATGAAGATCGGCAATGTCACGCAAACGGACGTAGCCATTCTCTACATCAAAGGGATTGCCAACGATAAACTAATCCAGGAGGTAAAGCGAAGACTTATCGCTATTGAAATTGATGGTATTCTTGAATCCGGTTACATCGAGGAATTGATTCAAGATAAAACATTTACCCCGTTTCCAACGATTTATAATACCGAACGTCCGGATGTGGTAGCTGGGAACCTGTTAGAAGGCCGAGTGGCCATTTTTGTAGATGGAACGCCGTTCGTCCTCATTGCGCCCACTACATTCTTTCAATATTTCCAGTCTGCAGAAGATTATTACCATCGATATGACATTGTTATAGCGATTCGATTGTTACGGTATTTGGCTTTTCTTATATCTTTATTGGGCCCTTCCATTTATGTCGCCGCGGTTACCTTTCATCAGGAGATGATCCCCACCCCTCTCCTCATTAGTTTGGCGGCCCAGCGGGAAGCTGTTCCTTTCCCCGCGTTTGTTGAAGCTTTGTTAATGGAGACAAGCTTTGAGATATTGCGTGAAGCGGGGATTCGTTTGCCTCGGGCGGTTGGTCAATCTGTGTCGATCGTCGGGGCGCTTGTCCTCGGTCAGGCAGCGGTGCAGGCGGGGATTGTATCGGCAGCGATGGTGATCGTGGTCGCTATTACCGGAATCGCCAGTTTTGCCACCCCTGCTTTCAATATGGCGATTTCCATTCGTTTATTCCGATTTTTGATCATGGTGTTTGCGGCCACATTTGGTTTTTATGGAATTGCAATCAGTAATATTATGCTGATCGGGCATTTGTGCAGCCTGCGTTCTTTTGGAATTCCTTATATGGCGCCATTAGCTCCGTTTATTCCTGAAGATCATAAGGATGCCGTGCTTCGTCTGCCCTTTTGGTCATTGCTCACACGTCCGCGCTTAGTTAGCCAAAATAATATGATTCGGCTGAAGCCAAATCCACCGCGTCCTCCTTCGGATCAAAATGCAGAAAAAGAACAGGGTGGAAAAAATGAGAACTAAATGGGTTATCCCGACTGTTCTACTTGTTGGGATGGTTTTGCTGTTGCCAGGGTGCTGGGATAGCAGAGATCTTAAAGAATTGGCAGTTGTTGTGGCAATGGGGGTAGACCAGGCGCCAAAAACAAACGAGTATCGCGTCTCTTTTCAAGTTGTCAATCCTAGTGCTGTAGCGCCTTCATCGATAGGAGGAGGGACAGGCGGAAATGTTACAGCGGTAACGGTCTTTACGGGAACAGGAAAAAATTTATTCGAAGCGATTCGCAAAACATCGCAAAAGGTGCCACGGCGGCTTTTCTTTGCACATATTCAAATATTAGTCATTGGTGAAAACCTGGCAAGGAAAGGAATCAATGAATTGTTCGATTTGTTTGATAGGAACCATGAAGCCCGTTCCACTGCCATGGTGCTGGTGGCAAGAGGCGCTAATGCGGAGTCGATTTTAAGCACCCTTACTTCGGTGGAAAAAATCCCAGCAAATGCGCTGATTGGAAAAATCAATAGGACTTCAGAAGTGTGGTCGGAGAGTGCGAACATCAAAATTGACGATGTCGTGAAAGCCTTAACAAGCAAGGGAAGTCAGCCCATTATTAGCGGGGTTAAACTTGTCGGCGATCCGAAAAAAGGCAGAAGTAAATCCAATGTAGAAAAAACGGAGCTGCCAACCCTGTTAGAAATCAAAGGAATTGCGCTTTTTAAGAACGGAAAGCTAAAGCGCTGGCTGGATGGAGAGAAAGCCCGCGGGACGTTATGGATTCAAAATAAAATGAAAAGCACAGTTGTAAATGTAGATTGTAAAGATAAAAAAGATGCCATTGGCATTCAACTGATTCGATCCAAAACGGGCGTCACTGCGGAAGTCCAAGCGATGAAACCCATCATCCATATCCATATACGGGAAGAAGGCAATGTGGGGGAGGTTAAATGTCCAATCGATATCAGTAAGCCAGAAGAAATCACGAAGCTGGAAAAGGAGTGGGAAAGGGAGACCATGAAAGAAGTAATGAAGGCTGTCGATGTTGCGCAGCGTGAGAAAAGCGATATCTTCGGTTTTGGGGATGAAGTAAGACGTGCAGACCCAAAAGCCTGGGGGAAAATGAAGAATAAATGGAGCGAGGTATTTGCCCAAAGTAAAGTGGACGTGCATGTGGATGCATTCATCCGGCTTCCAGGGATGCAGACGAAACCAAGTATGCTAACCCAAAGGCAAGATTAACACTAGGGAGGTTTACTGCGAGAAATGGAAAAAGAACGAATTAGCGCAAGTCAATTGTTTGCCTTGATCTTCTTGTTTGAAATGGGTACCGCACTTGTTATACCCATTGGATTTTCGGGACAACAGGGTGTATGGCTGTCGATACTACTTGCTTTATTTGGGGGTATCCTGTTGTTTCTCGTTTATGATTATCTTTTTCGTCAATATCCCGACCTTCCTTTAAGCGGCTATGCCCAAAAGATTCTTGGCAAATACATCGGATGGCCATTGAGTTTGTTATATGTGCCCTTTTTCATTTATATTGCTGCAAGAGACTTGCGGGAAGCCGGAGACCTGTTGGTAACCACTGCATATAACCAGACGCCGACCATTGCGATCGTCGCCTTAATGATCGTTGCGGTTGTTTACGTACTGCGTAAAGGGATTGAAGTATTGGCAAGAACGGGAGAAATATACCTGCTGATTCTGATTATTTTAGGTACGTTAGGCAATATCTTTCTACTGTTTTCCGGTGTAATCGATGTTAAAAATCTGCTCCCTTTATTAGAAAAAGGGTGGAAACCAATTTTAAGCACAGCCTATCCAAAAATATTCATGTTTCCATTCGGTGAAATGATTTGTTTTACAACGATTTTTCCTTACTTAAATAAACACCAATCGGGGAGGAAAACCGGGATGGCCGCCTTAGTGTTCAGTGCTGTTGTATTAAGTTTAACGCATGCTGTTCAAATCTGTGTTCTTGGGGCAGATATGTACGGCAGGTCTACCTTTCCATTATTCACAACCATCACAAAGGTGAACATAGCCAATTTCCTGCAGCGTCTGGATGCCATTGCACTCCTCACGCTAATTATTGGAGACTTTTTTAAAATATCGATCTATTGTTATGCTGCAATAATTGTGGCATCGAATTTATTTAAGGTGCAGAAAAATCAAAATTTGCTGTGGCCGATTGGAATCATCGTCCTTTTCTCTTCGATGATGATAGCAAACAACTTGCCAGAGCACATGCAAGAAGGGAAGCTTGTTCTGCATTTTCTCTTACCTCTTTTTTCTGTTGCATTTCCCTTACTGCTTCTCGTAGTTCAGCTGATCCGGAAACGATTTGGCCTTTTTACATCAACTATCTCTGCGGATGATAAAGGGTAGGTTTGCTGCAAGCAAGGAGTCGTCGAGGTGAATGCATTCGGCTTCCCGGCAGATGAAACCACACTTATTGGACAAAAGAAACAGTAGAGGGTGGACAGCGACAAATGGAAAAAGAGAGGATTAGTGCAGGTCAATTGTTTGCTTTGATCGTTTTGTTTGAAATGGGTACCGCGGTTGTTGTACCAATCGGATTAACCGCAGAACAAGGAACCTGGCTGTCGATACTCATTGCCTCCATTGGAGGGATTCTGTTATTTCTCGTTTATGATTATCTTTTTCGTCAATATCCCGATCTCCCTTTAAGCGGCTATGCCCAGAAGATTCTTGGCAAATACATTGGATGGCCATTGAGTTTGTTATATATTCCTTTTTTCATGTATACCGCTGCAAGAGATCTGCGGGAAACCGGTGACCTGCTCATCACAACAGCTTATACCCAGACGCCGATCTTGGCGGTCGCTGGCTTAATGACCCTGGCGGTTGTTTATATATTGTTTAAAGGTATAGAAGTGTTGGCGAGAATGGCAGAAATCTACCTGATGATTCTGATCGTATTAGGTGCGTTAGGGAATATTTTTCTGGTTTTTTCCGGCGTAATCGAAGTTAAAAATCTGCTTCCTATATTGGAAAAAGGATGGAAGCCCATTTTAAGTACAGCTTATCCAAATATATTGATGTTTCCATTCGGTGAAATGATTTGTTTTACGATGGTTTTTCCCTATTTAAATAAGCGAAAATCGGGGAGAAAGACAGGCATAGCCGCTTTAGCCGTTAGCGCCATCATTTTAAGTTTCACGCATGCTGTTGAAGTCTCTGTGCTAGGAGCTGATATGTACGGCCGGTCTACCTTTCCAATATTCACCACGATCACAAAAGTCAACATAGCCAATTTCCTGCAGCGTCTCGATGCTATTGCCCTGCTCACTTTAATTATAGGCGCTTTTTTTAAAATATCCATCTACTGTCATGCGGCAGCGACCGTGGCATCGGATTTATTCAAGGTGCAGAAGAAACAAAATCTGTTGTGGCCGATTGGAATTACGGTCCTTTTTTCATCGCTATCCATAGCAAGCAATTTCTTAGAGCACCTGGAGGAAGGGAAACTTACACTGTATTCCTATTTGCCCCTTTTTGCTGTAGCGTTTCCTCTATTGTTGCTCACCGTTCATCTAATTCGTAAACGATTTGGCTATTCCTCATCTAATGTCAGCACGGATGATAAAGGTTAAATCAGGACTTTACACCCGTTTTTCTTTTTATCAGTTGTTTAACGAAAGAAACAACCGGTGGAATAAACACGGTGGATAGCAAGGCAAAAGCGATAACGTATTCCGGTGCCGTCATGACCCAGAATGGATTTTGGATTTTTCTTAGAGACATGGCAAGTGTGGTTCCCATCATCAGATCCAACATCATAGTAAAAGATATAGTTAATAATAAAAACAAGAAAAAAAGAAACAATATTTTCATCTGGAAAACATCTCCTTAACTTATTTGTAAAATTATCACAATTTTACAAAACCACTTTGTTCATAGTGTCTCCAAATTTTTTTTTAAATAACGACATTAATGTTTAACTTGATAAAGTGCTACAATAAAACTAACTTTATTAAGGAAAAGAGTGAAAGTAGTGCAGATTGGATTTTTTGACTCTGGCATAGGTGGCATCACGGTACTTCATCAAGCGTTGAAGTTTTTGCCAAATGAAGACTATATTTTTTATGCTGATACAGCGCATGTTCCATATGGGGAAAAACCGAAAGAACAGGTAAAACAATATATTTTTGATTCAGTTGATTTTATTGTTAATGAAGGGGTAAAGGCGGTAGTGATTGCCTGTAATACTGCAACAAGTGTGGCAGTGGAGGATCTGCGGAAAAAATACAGGCTGCCCATCATTGGTATAGAACCAGCCGTAAAACCAGCGGTGGAAATCACAGAAGGCAGGAGTAAGCGGGTTTTAGTCCTTGCCACTCGTTTAACTCTCAATGAAACAAAGTTTCAAAATCTGGTGCATAGAATAGACGATCGTGATATTGTCGACACGTTGCCTCTACCCGGTCTTGTAGAATTTGCCGAGAAATTTGAATTCCGCAAAGAGGCCGTAGCGTCTTATTTAACTCAACAGCTGGCTTCTTTTGACTTAAAACAGTATGGAACCATCGTTCTCGGCTGTACGCATTTTCCATACTTCAAAGATTCCTTAAAAGAAGTATTTCCCGGGCACATTGATATCATAGATGGAGGTGTTGGGACAGCTAAAAATTTAAAGCGAATTCTGGAAGAGAGGAACAGCGTAAATGAAGGCACCGGGCAAGTTACCTATTATAAATCGGGCTGCAAGGTTGAAGATGAGGATACCCTGCTGAAATATCGGCGGTTGCTTAGGAGGTTAACGAACATAGAGAGCTGAAATAATGATCTGCAATATTAAAGTATCCTGTCTAGAAATTTTAGACCGGATATTTATTTGGCGGGGATGTTTGGATTTAAGTTTTACTGGCAATACCGTGAAGACAAGGAAGTGGAGTATCTGTATAATAGATTAAAAGAAGTCTACTTTGCTCCTCAGCCCTGAAAACGTTCAGTAAAGGTAAACCGGCTCTCTAAAGTCAAATAAGGGTGGTGACTTCCCATGAAGAATCGTAATACAAGGCAAAAAAAGAAACGTGACCTTTTAAAGGATTACTTGAAAAACAAGCTAAAAAATTTAATACCTAAGCCCGGCAAAAAACCTATATCTAATTATAAAACACCGGCATAGAAGAATGGAAGATAAGAGAGGCGATTAAGCCTCTCTTTTTTACTTTTCGGTATCCAGAATTATCGAGTGAGTTGTGAGAGAATATGTTTACTTCGTTCGATTTGTTCCCTATCTCCGTGCTGTATGGCATGATGAAGGACCATTAGCTGGTAGTCGATCTCAAGGTGTCGGGTAGTGTCGTCTACATCTGGTTCCAATATTTCATATTCAGAATGAGCAAAGGATAAGACGGTATTTACATGGATGCAGCCGTTTACGCAATATGACACGGTGAAAGTTTTTCCGAAATACGGTGACATTGAGTTTGTAATGATGATTGTTTCACCTTTTTCAGCTTCCCGGCGTACCTGTTTCATAAGTTCATCCCCTCATCATTTTTTACACATGACGATCAACCTTCAACGATAAGCCCACCCTCTCCAAGACGATCCAGGGATGAATTATTTCGGCAAAACGAAGTGGATATCCTCTCTCCTCGGTCAAACTATTTTTCTACCAGCGTTATGTCATAAGGTATTGTTAAATTATTGGAGTCCTAATTTGATATGGAAAAGTTAATATTCAATAGCGCAAGCAAATGGGACCGGGGTATCGTCTTAGCAAAAAGTAATCCAAACAATTCCTTACAAAAGTCCGGTCGAGGTAAGAACCAAGTCGCCTGATAGCTATCAGGCAACTGGTGGAGAGATAAAGTAGGAGTTATACGGAGCTGTATTAACGTATCATACCCACCGCAACCCTTTTGGATAGTGGTTTTTGAGCTGGCCGTTGACGATTTTGCCCCACCCAAGCGGGTAACCGTCCACCGTTACAACGGTCCAGCCATTTTCGCTGCTGTCGACCATTAACGATTCTCCCCGGAGGTAGCGGAGTATGTCATCGTTATCTGCTGAAAAATCGGCGCTTCGTTTCCACTCCCCGGGTGTTAGGGAGAGGGCCAGCGCGTGGGAAGGCTCGAATCGGCCTTTCTTTAAGGTTCCAAGATGCCACCCTGCCCTTTTCACTTTGAGCCGGTTAAGGGAAGGCATTCCATCAGGGAGGATGTACAGCTGATCCCCAAACAACTCAAACCGGCCATCCGGAAGAATGGTGAGGGCATCGTTACAGAAGGCTTCAAACAACTTCTGTACGTCAGCTGTCAGCTTTTTATCTTTTTGTGCAGGGACGGCTGTTTCTGTGTCACCCGCGCTTTTGCGCATGCGGGCGATATAGTGGCCCTCTCCCTTTAAGCGGTGCGGCCACAGCCGCATCGTTTCCACAAGCTCAGACGGGTTAACAGTATTTGCGTCGCTCCATTCAGGCACGCCGTGCGCAAAGAAAGCAGACAGTGGTGATTCTTCCAGCGTAAAATCCTTCCGCCGGTTAAGGAATGCAGCTATCTGGCTTTCATTTTCCGAGGGTGCAAACGTACAGGTGGAATAGACAAGTACTCCCCCGGGCTTTAGCATGTCTGCCGCCTGATCAAGTATGTCTTTTTGCATGGCGGCACACTGTGCGACTTTGTTTTCGGACCAATCTTCCACCGCTTCACTGAGCTTCCTGAACATACCTTCTCCGGAGCATGGCGCATCGACGACAATTTTGTCAAAATAGGAGGGGAAGCGTTCAGCCAGTTTATCCGGGGGTTCGTTGGTGACCAGGATATTGCGCGCGCCCCATCTTTCTACATTTTCCGATAGGATTTTTGCCCGGGCAGGGTGAATTTCATTAGAGAGCAACATTCCCGTGTTACCGAGATAGCCGGATATTTGGGTCGTTTTGCCTCCTGGTGCCGCGCACAAATCCAGCACCCGATCACCGGGTTCAGGTACGAGCACTTCTACCACAGCCATGGCGCTTGGTTCCTGCATGTAATAAAGCCCCGCCGCATGGTACGGGTGTTTTCCTGGGCGGTCATCTTCGCCGTAATAAAAGCCGGTTGGACACCAGGGAACAGGCTCCAGGCGGAAAGGCAGATGTACCGTAAAATTTTCCTGCGCAACTTTTTGCGGATTCAACCGTAAACCTTGTACAGATTCATTTTCATAACTCGCCATAAAAGCTGTAAAATCTTCAGGAGACAACATTTTTCTCATTCGTTCCATAAATGAATGGGGTAACAGCATGTGCGTTCAGTCCTTTATCATTGCTTGCAGATATCTTACCAAAAAAATAAAAAACAAGCATCTTATACAGGAAAACGACGAAAATAATCGAAATAATGATAGGGAAGAAGATGGAGAAGGTGATGAAGTGAACACTCTTTCACGTGTCGACAAATACCGGAAGCGCAAAGATAAGCGGAAAGACGGGCGTATTTATTTTCGCATTGCTCTCGCAATCTTTTACATCGCTATCTTTTACATACTGGTAGATTATATCAAAGTTCCTTCCGAGTATTCGATACGCGTGGGGCTTGAAGTAGGGTTGTTTTTTATAAGTATTATCTTTCTGGATTTATATTTGCAGGCTTTCACTGTGATTTCAACAAAGCCTGTCAAGAAATTTGAAGGAAAAGCGCTCCGGGCAAATCCGCTGCTCATTACCTGCTGGGTTATTTCGCTGGTCTATCATATGGGTCTTGGGCTGTTGAGCTCGATGCAAATTCCGCTTCCTTATTACTTTAGCGGGCTGGTGTTTTCGATCGGCCTGCTGATCGTTACGCTGGGCCATTTCTTTAGCTATTTTGCCCATGTCAAACTGGAGCGTAAGTGGGCTGTAGAGGAGATTTATGCAACGGATCAGCGGAATGCCTATGAAATGATCCGTGACTGCCAGTCCAGTTATTACTGGATACAGGAAGCTATCAAGCATAATGATGAAGTGGCACAAATGATGAAGTGGAACAATTTTGACCGGACCATGGAAGAGCACATGTATGATTTGCAGCCCTATTTTCAGCGTACGATTTTTACGAATAAGGATTTGGAACGTATTAGGAGTATTGGCGTATGGTTCGATAACATGCGCCGGGTTATCCAGGAACACCCGAATTACCGCCCTGTGAAAACGCGGACAGCTGAAGAAATACCGCTTAGAAAAAGGAGAAAAGACTCATGAAGATGATAGATTTTCGCAGCGATACACTGACCAAACCGACTGAGGAAATGCGCCGCCTGATGTATGAAGCGGAAGTCGGGGACGATGTATACGGTGAAGATCCCACCGTTCGCCGCCTTGAAGAACGGGCAGCGGAAATGCTGGGACATGAAGATGCTTTATTTGTGACGAGCGGTACGCAGGGAAACCAGGTAGCGCTGCTTACGCACTGTCGGGTGGGAGAGGAAATTATTTTAGAAGCTGATGCCCACATTTTTCTGTATGAAGGTGCAGGCCCTGCTGCGCTTGGCGGCATCCAGCTTCACACAGTTGCCGGAACAGCCGGTGTTTTGTCTGTAGATGATGTTCGAAAAGCCGTCCGTGATGAGAACGACATACACCAGCCCCGTACCCGCCTTATTTGCGTGGAGAATACCCACAATAAAGCAGGCGGCCGCGTGATTCCGGTGGAGAAACTGCGTGAACTTTACCTGTTGGCGAGGGAACGATCCATTCAGGTTCACATGGATGGAGCGCGCCTTTTTAATGCCGTTGTGGCATCAGGTACATCTGCGCAGGAGTATGGCGAGTATGTGGACTCGGCGCAAATCTGTCTTTCCAAGGGTTTAAGCGCACCGATTGGATCTGTGCTGACCGGCTCCAAGGAATTTATAACTGAGGCCCGCAGATGGCGCAAACGGCTTGGCGGGGGCATGCGTCAGGCTGGTGTGATTGCGGCACCGGGGCTTTATGCACTGGAACATATGGTGGACCGATTGGAAGATGACCATCACAATGCGAAGAAACTAGCACAATATCTGGGCAGCATTCCGGGCCTCCAAGTGAATGTGGATGCGGTGGAAACCAACATTCTTATGTGCGATATTACGGCATCGGGTCTCTCCAATGACGCGTTTCAGGAGAAACTTACAGAGGCCGGCGTACGAGCTTCGAACTTCGGCGAGGGTATTATCCGTTTTGTCACCCATCGCCACATTACCGCAGAAGATGTAGAAGAAACATACAGCCGTCTTTCCGGTGTCCTGAAAGGATTAACGGTAATTAAATAAAACTATTTTGTACACAAGAAAAACATTGTGAGGCCCATGTCCGCACCTTTCTTTCCCCCTATGGAGCGTGTGGAACAGAGGGCGAAAAAGACCGGCAACCTGTCCCCATCATTGAGATACCCAGATGTTGCACCTAAACGGTATAAAGGAATCTAGGGCCATTGCCTGCGCTTACGCTTGCCACTGACCAAGATTCCCTAATGCCGGTCCGTCCGACGTTCCACAAAGCGGCCGAAAAAACTTCTATGAGGGGAAAGGAGAGAGCGGCATGGCCCACGATGTTTTTCTAACTCTTGACAAACCGACCGACGGTTTGTGTTCTAATGTTAGAACATCGACAGGAGTTTAAACATGGTTATTCATAATGACAATCCCAGCTTTCAATTGCTTGTATCTACAACAGAAGAACTTATTCAGGAAAAGGGGTGCCGTCAGACCACCCTGCAGGAAATTATCAACCGTTCCGGCCTTTCCAAGGGTGCTATTTATCATTATGTACGCAGCAAGGACGAATTGTTTGCTTTAATTCTCCAGGAAAAAATTGAAGAGATTAACGCAAGTTTTCTGCAAACAGTGGAGAAAGCCCAGTGTGGTGATTTACTTAATCCGCTGAGTGCGATTTCAAGCGGCTTATTCCAGCAGGCAGCCAAAGCCCAAAGTGTTACCAACCAAATCTTTATTTATCTGCTGAGCCAGCAGGATAAGCCGGAAATCAAAGAAATTCTGCACAACGTATTTGAATACTCTATCCAGACATCAATGAGATGGCTCAATATCGGTAAACAGGGTGGCGCAATTTCGGAGAGTCTTGATGTCAAAAAAACCGCGATTTTTTTAATGGTGATGACGTACGGGTTGCGGGTCGTAAACAGTTTATCCTCCCTGTCGGAAGAGTTTGGGGAAGAAGACCTCTTGGCGATGATGGCCCGTGTAATTGGCGGCCTGGATTAATATCCTCAATTTTTTATTCAGGCCCATATCTTCGCCTGACAAAAATGGGTGGACCTATTTTTTTATCGATTAACAAACCGTTGGTCGGTATGTATGGACGGAACACATTTATAGGGGGAAGCAGAATGGATACGATGGGCAATGAGCAGGTGGAAAAAATTCAAGCGAATAAAATGTTTGATGTTATTGTGATTGGTTCGGGAATTGGCGGCCTGGCGGCTGCGGTTGAGTTAGCCGCTACCGGGCTTGCCGTGCTTGTTGTGGAGCAGCACTACCTGTATGGGGGCGCATGCACAACCTATACGCGCAGGGGTGGTTTTAAATTTGACGCGGGGGTTGAATCAATCAGCGGCCTGGGCCAGAACGGGCCGGTTCGCCATTTTTTACTAAAGCATAACCTATTCGATGATATCAAATGGGTCAGGAATACGTATCAATTCCGCTGCGGCGACAACACCTATTCTATTCCAGCAGATTTTGGGCAGTGGCGGGATAGGCTCGCCTCGCTTTTTCCGGATGAAGCGGCTGGCATTCACAAATTGTTTCATGAACTAAAAAGCGCCTACTTCGAAATGTATGATGCTTTCGCAGCGGACAGAATAACCGTATTGGTTCCGCAGACGGAAGAAGAGATACAGAACTATGCAGCCGCACACCCCCATTTCTTACGATGGAGACGATCTACATGGCGTGAGCTGCTGGATGCTTTTATAAAAGCTCCGCTTTTGCGAAGTATTCTTTCGATGCTGACTGGATATGTAGGTGACCTGGGTGAGGAAACGCCGGCCAGCAGCATGATCCCCATTATGGGCTACTTTATTGAAGGGGGATTTCGTCCGGAAGGTGGTTCCGGCGTGCTGGCGGCGAAGCTGGTAGAGCGCCTGCGGTCGTACGGTGGAGAAGTGGTCGGCTCCACGAAAGTGCAGTCTATACTGATGCAAGGAGGGCGAGTAAAGGGAGTCCAGACAGACAAAGGCACCTTCTACGCACCAGTCATTATTTCGAATGCAGATCCGAGAGTTACGTATGAACAATTGGTGGGGCTGGAAAATCTACCGGCAGTATATGGGCGCAAGGTCAAAGAGCTTACACCTTCCATGTCGTTTTTCGGATGGGCTGCGTCACTGGACCGTCCGTTCTATACCGCTGAGTTGATTTCTTATGTACTTCCAGAACCAGTGCGGCTTGAGAAGTCAGGCCAGCTCGTTTCGGCGCTGGGCATCCAGTCTGCTTCGGCTGCGGATCCGTCGCCGGTGCCGAAACTGCACAAATGGTGAAACGCTATATTGCGATGCCGGAGTCGTGTTAGCTGGCTAAGCCCCGTCAGCATAGTACCAAAAGCAAAAGGCCAGCAGGTAATCCTTCTGGCCTTTATCCATTGGCAACGCGCAACTGATCCACTTTTCCGCCCCGCGTCAGTGTGACGGTGATGGGTACCGGGTAAAGCTTTCCGGGCACAGTGGTGAAGACGCTCCCCGTCATACGGTACAGCATGCGTCCGTTATCCAATTCTGTTTTCTGATTGATGGCAACAGATGATAAAGACGGTAAGTCTACGTTGTCAACTTTAAAAACCGTGTGCTGATTTTTGCCGCTGCGAAGCAGGCTCAGCAGCGCGTCTTTGTTGTTGGATTGCCCGCTTATTTCATGAAAATTTTGCGCAAGAGCTTCAGCGATAAACTCCGCAATTTTTCGATCCTGCAGGGAGGCTTTTGAATTGGCGGCAGCACGCTTCCATTTCGCAATAGAGCTATTCTTTACCTTGATTTGCCCCTGGATCCATCTGCCCACCTGCGCTTTGGCCGGGCTTGACTGGATGGCACTTGCGGCGGGTGTAGAGGTTGTGGAACAGCCTGTAGTGCCCGTTAACAGGCATGTCCCCACCACTAGGGTTGCTGCTAGACGCTGGCCTTTCATAGCGTGTTTCCTTTCTATCTTTAAGAATGTGCTATAAAGTTTTACACGTACCAGCGAAGATAGTTGCGGAAATTTGTTAAAATTGACCGAAAGAAGAAATGTTATCCGATGGCAGGCCTGGCATAAAACATCCACAGAAAGCTTAAAGCCTGGCATAACTCCAGCGAAAGGCGGCTTGTCATATCGTCTGTGACTCCGCGCTTATAGACACCATCCTGATGGACAACTTCGAAACCTGTGTCACCGAGCAGCCTCGCGCATTCCCATGGCATGATGGTATTCATAATAACTTCTTTTCCATGCAGCCGTTTGTAACTATGCTGGCGGGGAGCGGCGGTGGGCCCCAGTACACCAATCGCTAGTATGCCATCCGGCTTCAGATGGCGCTTTAATTCGAGCAGAACATTGTGTGGATAAGAAGTCCACTCCAGTACGTTTATCGCCATAATACTCTGGAAGTACTCCTTATCAAAAGGCAGGCTGGTTACATCCCCCTGCTGGAATGACAGGCGCATATCCGGTGAAATCCGCGCGCTGGCTTTCTCAATCATTTGGCCAGCCAGGTCGATCCCTGTCACTTCAAAACCCTTCTGTGCCAGCAGCATGCTGCCATACCCATCCCCGCAGCCAGCATCCAGCACGGGTCCCTTTGCAGGCTGAATGTAGCGCGTCAAAACAGGAATAATATTTTTTCGGCTGCCCTCTTCCCACATCTCCCTGCTGTTTGCCTGCCAGTTATCAGACATCTTATTCCACTGCTCCTGGCAAGCCTGATGCCAATCGAATCCCATTTCCCAATCCTCCCCCATGTTTTGTTACTTTAACTTTATTCGAAAAAGAAGCCCGCGCCAAGCAGATAACAAAAATGAGAATACTTAGGGCCAGCGTTAAAGTGGTTTTTTGGGTAAGATTTGTTTATGATAATACTAATTGAGACGAAAGTGTGAGGCGAGCGTATTGCAAAACACGGAAAAAAAACAATGGGGCGTTTTGGCCAGGGACTGCGCTATTGAAGCGGGGAAGTTAATCAAACGCATGCTGGAAGAGCCGCTTGAAGTGATGTATAAAAGTTCTGCTTCGGATCTGGTTACCTCTGTAGATAGAGCGGTGGAGAAGTTTGTGATCAATACCGTGCTTGGAGCATATCCCGATCACGGGATTCTCGGAGAAGAGGGCCTCTTTACCGACGATATCTCCGGCATGGACACCATATGGGTAATCGATCCGATTGATGGGACAACCAATTTTGTTCACCAGAAGCTTAATTACTGTGTATCCATTGCTGTGTACCACAAAGGGGAGGCGCAGGTAGGTGTCGTTTATGACCCGACACGCGAAGAGCTTTTCTATGCGGAGAAAGGGAATGGCGCTTTCTTAAACGACGAGCCGCTGCCTAAGCCTCGTCAGATGGTGATGGAGGAATTGCTCCTGGCTAGCAGCGTAATTTGGAATAGGAGAGCAATGAAATCGGGGCTTGCCGCGAACATTCAGGACCTTGCCCTGCGTTCGAGAGGCATGCGCGTGCTTGGCGTAGCGGCCCTGGAATTGGCGTACGTGGCGGCAGGCAGATTGGATGCTTATATTAGCCTGTCTCTCAATGCCTGGGACTATGGAGCAGGCAAATTGCTCGTTGAAGAAGCGGGTGGCACGATTACGAGGCTCGATGGCAAGGAAATTCCATTCGGTGAGAAGAGCAGCATACTGGCGGGCAATCCGCACATTTATCCAAAAGTACTTGAACTGTTAGGCACGAAGCGTGTATAATATCCGAGTTAGACGTTGTTGTGTGGAATAAACCAACGTTAAAAAGACCACCAGAGTCTTGTTATGTGAATCCCCTGGTGCAGGGGATTTTTTTATTTTTATAGACGGGAGTGAGTGGCATGTCCGAATATACGATTCCGGAGAAAATCCAGCGCCTTCATGTGGATATTGCGCCAGAACAGCTCCGCTACCACAAGCGGCGTGTGGCTTTGACCAAGGAATTTACGTTTGACTCCGCACACCACCTTCATTTATATGAGGGCAAATGCAAAAGCCTTCATGGCCATACGTACAGGCTGATCGTCACCGTCAGCGGGTTTGTGAATGAGATTGGCATTTGTGTGGATTTCGCGGATATAAAAAAGATATACGAAGAGACGATCAAGCAAAAACTTGACCATAAATATTTAAATGAGGTTCTGCCGCCCATGAACACAACAGCGGAAAATATGATTGTGTGGATTTGGGAACAAATCGCGGCAAGGCTGGATGAGCTGGGTTTAACCGACCTTGGAACCCGCCTGGAGGAATTGGTTCTGTATGAAACGCCGACCAGCTATGCCACACTGAAAAGAGAGTGGATGCAATGAAGGGTCGCTATTCGGAAATGCTTGATACGGTAAAACTGCCGATGGTGGAGATCTTCCAGACGGTTGAGGGAGAAGGGAAGATGGCCGGTTACCCTACAACGTTTGTCCGGGTGTACAACTGTAATCTTCGCTGTACCTGGTGTGATACACGGTACAGCTATGCCCCGGAGAAACCTGCTTTTACGGCAAGCATTCGGGAAATTGTAGACAGGGTGCAAGAGCTGGCGCATGGCGTGATTTGCCTGACAGGCGGGGAGCCGCTGATGCACGGCGATAAATCGCTTGCTTTGCTCTACCATTTGGCGCAAATCGAAGAGGTGTGGGATATCCACATCGAGACGAATGGTGCCATCGATCTTGAGCCATTCGCCCGGCTGCGCTCAGAGGATGAGAATGTAGGACGGAAGGCACGATTTGTGATGGACTACAAGCTGCCGGCCAGCGGAGAAACAGACAACATGTGCCTCCCCAATTTTGCTCGGCTCGAAGACAGGGACGAAGTGAAATTCGTTGTTGGCAGTGTGGAAGACTTCGAGCACGGCATTCACATTCTGGCGGACCATCCGACGCAGGCAACTGCGCTATTCAGCCCGGTATGGGAAACCATGCCGCCTGATAAGCTGGTGAATCTCCTGCTGGAAGCCAGGCCGCAGAACGGACGGGCAAGACTGAATTTGCAAATTCATAAAGTGATCTGGGACCCTGAACTTCGGGGTGTATGAATAGGAGGAAGTGCGGTGAGCAAGAAGGCTGTTGTAATTTTAAGCGGCGGACTGGACAGTACAACCTGCATGGGTATTGCGAAAGATGCCGGGTATGAAATCTATCCGCTGACATTCGACTACGGTCAGCGCCACAACCGTGAAGTGGAGCAGGCGAAGAAAGTGGCCGCCTTTTTCAAGGTAAAAGAACACCGGGTTGTAAAACTCGACTTCTTAAAACAGATCGGCGGCAGTGCGCTGACTGATGAAACCATTGAGGTGCCGACAGGCGATGATATTCCGGAGTCGGAAATTCCGGCAACGTATGTACCGGCCCGCAATCTAATATTTCTTTCACTGGCAGCAGCGTATGCCGAAGTCGTGGGAGCTGAAAAGATCTACATCGGGGTGAGCGCCGTTGATTACAGCGGATATCCCGACTGCCGACCGGAATTTATCCGTTCCATGAGCGATACCGTACAGCTGGCTACGAAAGCGGGAGTGGCCGGAAGTGGCATGACGATCGAAGCGCCGCTTCAGCACCTGTCGAAGAAGGAAACCATCCAGCTCGGCCTTAAACTGGGCGTGCCGTATGAATTAAGCACGTCCTGCTACCAGGGCGGACAAGAGGCATGCGGCGAGTGCGACAGCTGCCGGCTGCGCCTTAAGGGGTTTGCAGATGCAGGGGCAGTAGATCCGATTCCTTATAAAACGAAATAATAGCAGAAGAGAGGGAAAGTAAAAGTGAGCCATGTTGAACATAACCATAATAAATATAATAAAATACGTTTTGACACCCAGGATGAAACAGCGATTATGGTCGATATTCTAGAAACCATTCCGTACGAATATGTAGGAAAGAAGACAGAAGTCATCATTCCTACCAGCGAGTTCACTTCCGTATGTCCGTGGTCTGGGCTGCCGGATTTTGCGGATATTCGAATTATCCTCATTCCGAATGAAAAGCTGATTGAAATGAAATCGTTGAAATTCTATCTTACATCTTACCGCAATGTAGGCATTTACCAGGAACATGCCACCAACCGCATACTCAATGACCTGGTCAATGTGTGTGATCCGCTTTATATGCGGATTGAAGCGACCTGGAATGCCCGGGGCGGCCTTGGTACCGATGTAGCGGTTGAATATCGCAAAGAAGGTTATGAAGGATAATCTTGTATGAGCGAGATTAAAAATATTTTGCAGGTGAGAGATCTGCTGCGTAGGTTTGGTATTGCAATCTATACCGGCGACCGGATGGGCGATTATGAAATGATGGAAGATGAAATCCGTGAACTCTACAAGGAAAAGCTTCTGGAAATACAGGAATTCAGTTCCGCTATGTCTGTTCTCAAACGCGAGAAAGAGTCATTTAAAAACAGGTAAAAAGAAAAAAAGAGCCGGAATAAGGCTCTTTTCTCTTTTTTCTCTCATAAAAAGCGGTTAAAATAGGCTAGTCAGTTGGGTACTATAATCTACCTGAACCTTTTCGGAGATTTTTTGGTAGTATTATTAAGTATGGATGTCTTTGCTGCAAAAACTAGGGGGTAAAAATAAAATGGAAAAGAACACGCCAAGCAAGTCCGGCACCACAACCAGGAAAAGGCGTAAGAAAGGGCCATGGAAAATCATTTTCTTGTTTGTCGGCCTTTTTATCGTCCTGAGTATCGGTGGCTGCTCCGCAATGTATGTGGCGGGCAACTCCATGATCGATGAGAAAAAACTCGACCTCATGCAGGCGTCCACTGTATATTCTATTGACGGAAAAGAAATAGCCAAACTGGCGACGCAGAACCGTGTGAAAGTTTCATATGATAAAATACCAAAGCAAGTCATTAATGCCTTTGTTGCGACAGAGGATTCTCGTTTCTATGAGCATAACGGGGTGGATCCGCTCTCCATTGGGCGCGCGATTGTCAAGGATATCACAACGGGCAGCAAGGCAGAAGGGGCCAGTACCATTACCCAGCAGCTTGCCCGTAACGTATTTTTGACCAATGACAAGACTTATATGCGCAAAACGAAAGAGATTATGATCGCGCTAAATCTCGAAAGAAAGTATTCCAAGCAGCAGATTCTTGAAATGTACCTCAACGAGATTTATTTAGGACCAGGCATTTATGGAATCGAGACGGCTTCCGAGTATTATTTCGGCAAGCCTATCGACAAAGTGTCTCTGGCTGAGGCTGCTTCGCTGGCTGCTCTGCCGAAAGCGCCTAACACGTATGCGCCTAAGGTCGGCGAAACAAACGCAAACCAGCAGCGCCGCAATATTGTACTTGGCCTGATGCAAAAGCAGGGATATATTACGGCGGATGAAATGGCCGCAGCTCAGAGGGAACCGGTTGATGTTGTAAAACCGACACAGGACAAAAATGACCCGGCTTATACCGCGTATCTCGATTATATTGGCCAGGAAGCCGCTAATAAGCTTGGCATTAATGAAAGTGATTTGTACAAAGGCGGATACAAAATTTATACGTACCTGGACCCAACTATGCAGCACGCCATGTACAATGAATACCAGAACCCGGATAACTTCCCGGCTGGGCAACCGGATCAGAAGGTACAGTCCTCCATGGTTATCATGGATTCGAAAACAGGCGGGATTACAGCGCTGGTTGGCGGTCGTGATTATGTAACCAAAGGGCTTAACCGCGCAACAACCCTGCGCCAGCCTGGTTCTTCGATTAAACCGCTGGTGGACTATGCGCCTGCGCTTGAAGAAGGCTGGACACCGGACAGCACGGTGTATGATGTGAAGAAGACGTATAAAGCCTACAACAATTACACGCCTAAGAACTTCAGGGATGAAGGATATGCGGGGCCCATCTCGATGTATAGGGCGCTGGTGGACTCACGCAACGCGGCGGCGGTATGGACATTGGATAAAATCGGCTTGGATAAAGGGGTAAGCTACCTGAAGAAATTTGGCATTCCTGTTCAGCCCAACGAGGGAAACAACCTGGCACTTGCAGTTGGCGGGATGCAGTACGGCGCCTCTGCCATCCAGATGGCGCAGGCCTACTCTGCCTTCCCTAACAACGGTAACATGTCGACTGGCCATGTAATTAAGCAGATCACGACCCAGGATGGCACGGTCATCGCTCAGGGAGATAAAGCTCCAACGCCTGTAGTGAGCCCGCAAACAGCGTACTACATGACCCAAATGTTGCAGGGTGTTGTTCATGAAGGAACAGGCCAGGCCGCCTATTTTGGGCGTCCGTTAGCAGGTAAAACCGGAACCCACCAGGACCAGTTTGTCTGGTTTGTTGGGTATACACCTGATTATGTAGCGGCTGTGTGGATGGGATATGACAAGCCGGACGCGAACCATTATTTGACCACAACGGGTGGTGCCTACCCGGCCCGTCTGTTTAACAAAGTTATGTCACAGTCTCTTGCAGACAAACCTGTAACCGATTTTCAGCAGCCTGCTGGTATGGATACTGCGCCGGCACCACAGCAGCCGCAGCAACAGAATACAGCGCCGGCTGCAAGCGGACTATCCGCGGTCTCTGACGGATCTACGGTTAGCCTTTCATGGTCCGGTTCCGGTTCTGGAAGCAATGTAACATACCGGATCTATAAGTTTGCGGGATCTATTGCGAATAAACAATTGGTCGGTGAGACTGGCGGAACCAGCTACTCCGATAGTTTTGACCCAAATCAAGCCTACTCTTATGTAGTGGTACCCGTTGATAAAACGACAGGCCAGGAAGGCACCATGTCTAACATCGCGACTGTCACAATGAGTAAAGGGCCACAGGGTAATCAGCCAAACCAGCAAAATCCGGGCAATAATGGAAATGCCAATGGTGGACAACAAAATGGAAATCAGGGGCAAAATTCCGGGAACCCGTATAATAACGGACAAAATCCAGGTAACCAAACACCGGGCAGCCAGAATCCTAACCCCAATGACCAACAGCAAAACGGACAGAACCCGAATCCGTCCGGACAAAATCCAAATGGCGGGGGAAGTAATGGACCTGACCAGAACAGTGGAGGCGCAGACCAAAGTGGCGGTACTGCCGGAGGGCAGAACGGTGGCGTTAACACGCAGGGAACGCCTGCTGTTACCAATGGCAGACACCACCGCGGCGCACAGCAGAATGGTATAATTCCACAAACAGGGCAATAAACTGGTGAAAAAAGAAAATTCGCAACTCACTTATCTTTTGTTATAATAGATGCAAGAGGAGAATAGGAGGGGTTACAAATGACTGCCAAGGATATGTCCCAGTTTTTTGACGAGCAGCTTGCCCGCGCCAAACAGCACTTCGAACGAGCACTGGATTGCAAACACACCGAATTTGACGATCTATATCCATATATGGCTGAACAGCCCCAGTTTTTCTGGTATAAGCGATATGTCGCCTGGCAGGAATTGCTGACCATTGTGCGCATGGCCAAGGAGCTTGAGATTGACTGGAAAAACCGCTTTACAGAAGATCAGATTCACTATATTGAATGCAAAGTTCTTGAGGCCAAGGTTCTTGATACCTGGTATGAAAACGAAAAACCGAAGCGTCAGGAAGAGGAAGTAGGCGCTGACGAATAATTTTTAAAGGGAGCAGATGCTCCCTTTATTTTTTTAGATATAATATTAAATATGTTACATAAATGCAGCGAAGGCGGATAGCCTGGTTTAGCAACAATGAGGAGTGTGCGATGCAGTTACCACAAGCTTTTATAGAAAGAATGGAAAGGCTTCTTGGTGGAGATTTCCCGGCTTTTGTTGCTTCTTATGATCAGCCGCGCCGGCAGGGACTGCGGGCTAACCGGCTTAAAATAGATGCAGCGGAATTGAAGAAACGGCTAAATACCGAATTGTCTCCTGTTGCATGGACAGTGGATGGCTTTTATTATCCTCAGGGATTTCGCCCTGCCAAACACCCTTATTACCATGCGGGTTTATACTACATACAGGAGCCGAGCGCCATGGCGCCAGCGGTGATATTAAATCCCAGCCCTGGTGAGAGGGTGCTGGATTTATGTGCCGCGCCTGGCGGAAAAACCGTCCAGCTTGCGGCAGCGCTGGGGAATAGCGGGATACTGGTGACGAATGATAATAATCCAAATCGGGTCAAAGCGCTTGTTAAAAATGTGGAGCGCTATGGACTGACCCGGACAATTGTGACAAATGAGACGCCGGATAAACTGGCGGCTGTTTTTGGCGAATATTTTGACCGTGTTCTGGTTGACGCCCCGTGTTCCGGTGAAGGCATGTTTCGTAAAGAGCCGGATATGATCAAAAGCTGGAGCCCGTCCACGGTAGAAGCCTGCACCTCGATGCAGCAGCCGATCCTGGAGGATGCAGCCCGGATGCTTAAAGCTGGCGGATGGCTCCTGTATTCAACCTGTACGTTTGCACCGGAAGAAAACGAGCAGATGATTGCCAGTTTCCTGGAAACCCATCCTGAATTCACGTTGATGCCCATCCCCATGCATGCCGGATGGGATGCGGGAAGGCCGGAGTGGACAAACGAAGGGAACAAACAACTGAAGAATACAGTTCGGCTGTGGCCACATAAAATCAATGGTGAAGGCCATTATCTGGCACTGCTGCAGAAACAACGGGAACAGCGCGATAAGCCGGCCCACATACAGGAACGGCGCATAAATGAGAGAGAGCTGGAGGACTTTTATGCGTTTGTGCAGGACACGCTTCCGAATTGGAATGGCTTCAAGGATCCCGGAGTGCGGCTTACGCTGCATGAGGACCGGCTATTCCTGACGCCTGCAGAAGCTCCCCCGCTGCATTCCCTCCGGCTCGCCCGGCAGGGGTGGCTGCTGGGTTCTTTCAAAAAGAAACGGTTTGAACCTTCGCAGGCGTTTGCGATGGGCATAACCGCTTCGGATGCGGTTAAGGTTGTCCGGTTTATCCCTGATGACCCCAATGTTATTCGTTATCTGAAAGGGGAAACTCTGATGATACAAGCGGATAAAGGGTGGAATCTTGTTTGCTTAGATAATTTTCCGCTTGGCTGGGCTAAAGGGGCTGGCGGTATGCTGAAAAATATGTATCCGCCTGGATGGCGCTGGATTGATGGAGGGGCGGAATAATTTTGAATAGAGGTGAGCGATAGTGCGGTTGGATAAGCTTCTTGCCCATATGGGTTTTGGAACGAGGAAAGAAATAAAAAAGCTATGCCGGGATGGCGTTGTAGTAGTTGATGGAAAACAGGTTAAAGACGCCAGCCTGCATGTAGACCCACAAACCCAAACCGTTGAAGTCGACGGCATGCCGGTTGAGTACCGCGAATTTATTTACTTAATGATGAATAAGCCTCAAGGGGTTATTTCCGCTACTGAGGACAGGCATGATGAAACCGTAGTGGATTTATTAGCGGAACAACACTATGTATTTGATGTTTTCCCCGTGGGGCGGCTGGACAAAGATACGGAAGGATTTCTGCTGTTGACCAATGATGGCAAACTGGCCCACGAGCTTCTCTCTCCCAGAAAGCATGTTCCGAAAACGTACTTTGCAAGAATAGAAGGCAGAGTGACGGAAGAAGACGGTGAGGCCTTTAAAAAAGGAGTGAAGCTTGACGACGGATATGTCACGCTTCCCGCTGAACTCGAAATTATCAGCCAGGGCGCAATCAGTGAAATTCAGCTGACCATTTACGAAGGAAAGTTTCACCAGGTTAAGCGGATGTTTGAAGCAGTTGGAAAAAAAGTAATCTACTTAAAACGCCTTTCTATGGGCGAGCTGCAGCTCGATCCAGATCTTGAACCCGGCGAATATCGGGAACTTACTGAGGAGGAACTGGATGTTTTGCGAAGGTAATGCATTCGGTCAAGCATTTAATAGAAAATCGCTAACTTGCACATCCTGAGAATAATCACGTTGAGAGCGGGTGAGGATGTGAACAAGAAAGTTATTTTGATTGTAATTGATTCCTTTATGCCACATGTTTTTCAGGAGGCCCGGCAAAAAAAACTTGTACCAGCACTCTCAAGGTTGGCAGACGAGGGTACATACTGGGATAACTGCGTCACCGTATTTCCTACCATGTCTGCTTCAGCGGACTGTTCACTTATTGCCGGTTGTTACCCGGATGAGCATATGGTGCCAGGGCTGATGTGGTACAACCCCAGAGAACAAACTGTGGTCAATTACATTAATGGAAACAAGGCGGTTATCCGGCAGGGGTTGAGCCGCTGTGCAGAAAACGTCCTCATTGACTTAAATGAAAAGCACATGAGCAGACAAGTGACGACCCTATTCGAGGAGCTTGAGAGGAGCGGCAAGTCGGCGGCATCCATCAATTTAGCTGCGCATCGTGCGGACGAGAAGCATTTGCTATACAAGCCAGGCCTTATGAAGCTGGTACTCGGGAAAGTTAGGGATCAGATGGTTAGTGGGCCACGCGTCTGCAGCCTGGGGATTTTTATTCGGTCATATGGCAGGCCGTTTCCCTGGAGCTTTAATCAGTCGTTCCTAAAAAAATACGGGATGAATGACAGCTTTGCGGTTGATATTGTTTGCCGGATGATAAAAGAGAACCAGCTGCCGGATTTTACGGGAATCTATTTACCTGACACGGATTATTACTATCACCGAAAACCTGAGCAAGGAGCCGCTTTGCTTGGGAAGGTGGATAAGCAAGTGACCCGCCTGATTGATGCACTGGGTGGCTGGGATGAGGCGCTTCGCAAGTGTGCGTTTATCATTACCGGAGACCATGGACAGACAAAAATTAAATCGGTGAAAGAATCTGGCATTCAGTTGGAGCCCTTTTTTCGGAATTTGAAAATCTCACCGAAAGGAAACGTAAATCCCAAGCAGGATGATCTCGTTATCTGCAATAACGAACGAATGTGCTACATATACCCATTTAAAGAAGGCATAAAGGAAGAAGTTATCCGCCTGCTTTCCCCGGATGAACGCATAGACATTGTCGCGTGGAAAGAACAGGGAGGCGTCTACATTCGAAACAGTCACGCCAAGCTCTATTTTTCTCCAGTTGAGCAGGATAAGGCACAGGATGAATCCAGGGTGGTATTAGATCCGTTTGGCAGAGCCTGGCGAATAAAAGGAAACATAGGGGTTATAGATGGTGTTATTAAAAGACCTGATTCCGGTGTGCCCACCCTAACATTTGGATCTTATCCGGATGTCTTTTCCCGCCTGTACGGTGCCCTCTACGCCAATGAAGCGCCATGCATTGTCATTACTTCTGCTCCGGGATATGAATTTGTCACGAAATATGACCCGGTACACCAGGGAGGGGCCAGCCACGGCTCTCTGCATGCGACCGATTCGCTTGTGCCATTGATCATTACGGGAAGTGAACCGCTGGATTCATCCAGTCCAAGAATTGTAGAGTTAAAAAAATATATTTATAACCTTCTTTGCTAATAACTACTATTTGTATGGTATTGTATTATTGAATGAATCATCAAATAAAAGCGAAGTCGAGCTGCACGCAGCGCCTAACGCTTACGCGTGAGCTTAATTTCAAGCAACGAGAGGGGAATTCAAGTTGAGAAGAATCGGGTTTATTGGCATGGGTACGATGGGTGCTCCTATGGCACTCAATTTGCTCAAAGCTGGCTTCGAAGTTACCGTATACAATCGCTCGCTGGATCGGTTGGCAGGCTTATACGATCAAGGGCTGATGGTTGCAGATAGCCTGTCAGAAGCTGTCGTGGGCAAAGATGCAGTCATTACGATGCTGTCAAATGATGCGGCTGTTAAGCAAGTGGTTACCGGCGACAATGGGATTATGGATTACATAGAAGCGCCTACCGTGCTTGTGGATATGAGTACGGTTTCACCGGATACGTCTGCTTCAATTTCTGAAGTGGCGAAGGAGATGGGGATCACCATGATTGACGCACCGGTCTCCGGAAGCTCCAATGCGGCACAGAGCGGAAGCCTTGTGATTCTTGGCGGCGGCAATAAAGAGGTTTATGATTCACTTAAGGATGTTTTTGCGGCAATGGGTAAAGCCAGTTACTATTTTGGCGAGAGTGGAAGCGGCTCCAAAGCCAAGCTAGTGATCAATCTCATGCTCGGCATTACGATGCAGGGCATTTCGGAGGCGCTGGTATTAGCCGAAAAGTTTTTCCTGGACCGTGCGACCGTTTTGGATATGATGCAGCAGGCAGCGGTAGCCTCTCCGTTCCTTGCTTTTAAAAAGGATCTATTGTTGAAAGAAGATTTCCCGGTTGCCTTTGCCCTCAAGCACATGCACAAAGATCTCGGACTTATCCTGGAGCAGGCTCGCGATAATGGCAGTGTGCTGCCGGCCACTTCTGCGGCTTACCAAAGCTACAGTGCAGCCATGAACCATCAGAAGGAAGACGTCGACATGGCGGCGGTGTTTGCAGAGCTGCTGCAGCAGTCCGGTGTGACAAAAGAATAGATAAAACCAAAGGCCCGACTGTTCACGAAAGCAGTCGGACTATTTTGCGGCTAAATTAACGGATAATTAGCAATATTAGCGTTATTTCGGGGTGAATGATATGCCAGGCAAAGAGCCGTTATGGACGAAAGAATTTATTTTCTTATCGCTATCCAATTTGTTTTTATTTTTTGGATTTCAGATGCTCCTGCCCACGCTCCCTGTTTTTGTGGCCGAGCATAGCGGAAGCAACACGGAGGTAGGTCTGGTTGTTGGTATTTTAACGCTCGCTGCCGTTGTGGTCCGCCCGTTTGTAGGCATAAGACTGGATTCAATGGGGAAAAAACGAATCCTTGTTATTGGCAATCTGATCATATTCGCCGCGATGGGCAGCTATTTTTGGACAGCGACCGTTTTAACGCTGCTCATGATCCGGTTTTTGCATGGACTGGGCTGGGGTATCGCTACACCTGCTTATGGCGCAATTGCATCGGATATTATTCCAGCCTCACGAAGAGGAGAAGGAATGGGCTACTTCGGTTTAGGCACAACGCTGGCCATGGCATTAGGGCCTTTCTTTGGTATCTGGCTAGCCAAATCCTACAGCTATGAATGGCTATTTGCTGCCTGTTTATTGAGTACGCTCGTTTCAATGGTGCTGGCTCAATTTGTTTCGGTTCCGGATTCTGCATGCGTGAGTAATGAACCAGCTAAGGTGCCAGCGAAGTTTGTTGCCCGCTTGGTAGAGCGGCAGGCCTTATTCCCGTCCTGTCTTGTGTTTTTGCTGGGCGTAACATACGGTGGCATTGTCAGTTTTATAACGTTATTTGGCAAAGAAGCTGGAATTGCCAATGTTGGCTGGTTTTTCCTGGTAAATGCCCTTAGTGTATTTATTATACGTCCCATTTCAGGCAAAATTTTTGATAAGAAAGGGCATTTCTCGGTACTTTTCCCGGCTGCTTTTGCCAGTATAATCGGGTTAGTTTTGTTATCGTACGCCTCTTCTACGGTGCTACTTATTCTGGCCGCGATCTTCTATGGGATCGGCTTTGGTTCCATTCAGCCCTCCCTTCAGGCATGGACGGTTAACCGGACAGAACCCAATCGGCGGGGAGCAGCGAATGCGACGTTCTACAATGCATTTGATTTAGGCATTGGAGGGGGAGGGATGCTCCTCGGCGCGGTTGCGGGGATTACCAGTTACGCTCAAATGTACCGGTACTCCATCCTTATTCTGGTGATTTACTTGGTTGTCTATCTCCTCTACACACTCAAGCGCAGGGAACGGCAAAAGGTGAAGAATGCATAAAAGCTCCTGTTTACCGTAAGGTAATCAGGAGCTTTTCGTTGGTTACGCCGTGATATAAAGAGGTGAATGAGATACAAGTTAGGCTCCCAGGTATTCAACAGCAAGGGCAATAAAATAGCGGATAGATTCCAAGTATTTTTCGACCTCAATCCATTCATCCGGCTGGTGTGCCATGAGCGGTTCGCCCGGTCCATAAATCAGGACGGGAATCTCAAGATGCGGCGCATATATGGAGCCATCCGTGTAATAACGGACACCTTTAGGAGTAAGCTGGCTGTCCAGGTGCTTCTGTGCGGTTTCTACGGCAAGTATTGTGAACGCATCATCTTCCGGCGTCGTTATGGAAGGCAAATCGTTTGCAATTTCGATTTGATACGATGCCCCTGCGGCTTTGCAAAGGGCATCCAAAATGGTATGAAGCTGCGCCAGAATGTCTTGATGTACCTGTCCGGGCACCGTCCGGATATCAAGCGTCATCGTACAAGCATCCGGCACAACGTTCGTTTTTATCCCTCCTTCAATGGTTCCGATGTTAATGGACGGTCCGCCGAGGAGCGGATGCGGTTCATACACAAGCGAAAGCTTTTCGATTTTATTTATAAAAGCATTCATCACCCGGATGGCGTTCACCCCCTGCTCCGGCATAGACCCATGAGCTGTCTTGCCAAACACATCAATAGTTAGCCACAGCGCGCCTTTGTGGGCGCAATAAAGTTCATTGGCGCTGGGCTCAGAGATAATCATGGCTGTAGCATCGTCGATTTGTCCTTTAGCGACAACATGCTTGGCTCCTAGGCAGTCCACTTCTTCCCCTACGGTTCCAACGAAGCGAAGGCTGCCCTTAAGCTGAACCCCGGACCTGTGCAGGCAGTCCAATGCCATGAGCATCGCCGCTACACCGCCTTTCATATCGGATGTTCCTCGCCCATAAAGCTTGTTTTCTGCTAGTTCTGCGCCAAACGGTTCATGTTTCCACTGCACGCTGCCGATCGGAACCGTATCTAAGTGCCCGCTGAAAGCCAGTATCCGCTCTGGCTGATTTTCCATACGCTTATTCTGATTCGCAGGAAGAGAGACGAACAAATTCGTACGGCCCTCTGCTATTTCATCTAGTTCAACAACAAGGCCTGCCGCCTGCATGCGACTCTCAATAGCTTCCGCGACAAACTTCTCTCCACCAGGCGGGTTGACGCTGTTAATGCGCACCAGCTCCTGAAGGAATGAAATGGCTTCCTGCTCATTAAGCATATTCCACGCATTATGAATCGCTTCTGATTGGATAGTTTTCATATTGCCACACCCTTTTCCCTATAATGTAGCATTAACCTTCTACAGCCTCTTCTTTATTTCCTGTTTGCAGAGCTGGCAGGCTGCCCGCTGGTTCGTTTTTTTGTTCTCTAAGCAGCATGGCGCATATTGCGGCATATACCGAGCCAAAATTAAGGTTAACAAAAAATCCGACGACGGGGCCACCGACCATGAAGTGGTGAAGAACGATACGGAGCGCCCTCGCTCCACCATTGGGAACCAGATCTTTACTTATTTTGATCAACCATGTGTTTTTGCAGTTTTTTCATCCGACGCCTGATCCATATTGATGTCTTTCATAGCAACTCCTTATTTCGCGCCCGGTGGGCCTGGCACATTAAATTGTAAACGCCAATATTGAGGGTGCTAAAGCGATCATCACTCGTTTCCCCTTTTTTCCAGCGATAGTGAAGCTGCTGAAGTACGACCGCGATTTTGTAAAAGGCAAAAGTGAGATGATAATCAATATTCGATAAATCACGCCCGCTTTTAGCCGCGTACAGGTGTGCGAACTCACGGCGGTTAAGAAAGCCGTGCTGGATAGTGACGGACACAAGCCCGGTTTCCGCTTCACCCGGTTCTGTCCAGTAAGCTAGGCTGCATCCTAGATCAGTAAGCGGATCGCCGATCGTGCACATTTCCCAGTCGAATACAGCCGTTGCATTTGTCGGATCATCCGGAGAAAGCATCATGTTGTTTAGCTTAAAATCATTGTGAACAATGGCTGGTGCAGGCGATGCCGGGAGATGGTGCATCAGCCACTGTTCAATTTCTGTCACCCCGGCAATTTCTTCGGTTTTGGCCAGTTGATACCGTTTTATCCATCCATGAACCTGCCGTTCCAGATAACCATCCGGTCTCCCAATATCAGCGAGCCCTTCCTTCGCATAATCGATGCTGTGCAACTGAGCCAATGTGCTTACCGCTGTTCCGGAGACTGCACGTGCATATGCTTCATCCCCTTGATGTTCAGGTGGAAGCGTATCATCGAGAACAAGCCCGCTTTTTTTCTCCATGATATAAAAATGTTTGTCAGATACTGCCGGGTCGTCGCAGTACAAATACGGTTTGGGAGCGAGTGAAAAGACGGGATGCAGTTTCTTTAGGATGGTGTATTCCCGCTTCATATCATGTGCTTTAGGTGGAATGTGGCCGAATGGAGGCCGACGAAAGACGGCCGTCCAGTCCCCAATCGAGATTTGGTACGTGAGATTAGAGTAACCGGCGGAAAACGGTTGAACTTGCATCGGCTTATCTGCCAGGCCGGATATGCATGAGCGGACGTAGCGTTCAATTTCCTTCCATTTAACGCTGGTTGTTTGTTGCTTCACGCTGCTTTTGTCCATCACTTGCCCCTCCTTTGAAGGTCTTAAGTACCTGTTTTGCCACAACCATGCGGTGTACCTCGTCCGCACCATCATAGATTCTGGCTGTGCGGGCTTCACGGTAAAAGCCTTCAAGCGGTGTATCGCCAGTAATTCCGAGTGCGCCGTGTACCTGGATCGCCCGGTCAATTACATCGTGCAGCACTTTGGCACCGTAAAATTTAATCATTGAGATTTCTTTGCGGGTCTCACTGCCTTTATCCATTTTCCAGGCAGCATAGAGTGTCATGAGACGGGCAGCTTCGATTTCTGTGGCGGAATCGGCGATAAAGTTTTGGATAGATTGAAAATGGGCAAGCGGTTTGCCGCGCGTTATGCGCTGAGAGGCGTAATCAACCATTAAATCAAAGCTGCGCTTTGCTACACCGATCCACCGCATTGCATGTGTAATGCGGCCCGGTCCAAGCCGGAGCTGAGCCAGCGCAAATCCTTCTCCACGTCTTCCAAGCAGGTTTTCTTTCGGCACATGGCAGTTCGTGTAGCGGACTTCGCAGTGCCCGCCGGGATAGTGGTCACCGATAACCGGGACTTCTCGTACAATCTCAAAGCCGGGGTTATCAGCGTCAACGATAAACATGCTAAATCGTTTGTGCGGCGGGGCGTCCGGGTCGGTCATTGCCATAACAATGGAAAATGAGGCGCCGATGGCCCCGGTGGTAAACCATTTGTGGGCATTGAGGATCCAATCGTCTCCGTCAAGATGAGCGCGAGCTTGAAGCGTCGTTGGGTCGGAACCTGATACTTCCGGTTCCGTCATGGCGAAGCAGGAGCGGATTTCACCATTTACAAGGGGAACAAGATACTTTTCTTTTTGTTCGGGCGTGCCAGCTTTCCATAGAATTTCACCATTTCCCGCATCAGGCGCCATAGAACCGAATACATATGGCCCAATCGGACTTCTGCCAATGATTTCTGAGAGCAGGCCAAGCGATACAAAGCCCATGCCCATGCCGCCGACTTCTTCTGGCATATGTCCAGCCCATAGCCCCTGTTCTTTGACCTTAGCCTGCAATGGTCGCAATATCTCTTCTGGCAATCCACGGTGTGGGACCATATGTTTTTCGTTGGGATACACGTATTCATCCATCAAAGCGGTTGCTTTTTCTATCATGTCTTGCTGTTGCGGCGAGGGGCTGAATTCGAACATATCAATCACTCCTTAAGATATAAAATTATATGTATATTCAAGCAAAATTAATGCCAACTACCGGTTGTGCTATCGCCTTCAATTCACTACGCATGCGAACCCGAACCAAATCAATATACATTTGAATAAAAAATTACGAAGTATCTATATATTCGGAAATTATATTATAATAGTAACCATATCAAGAATGATAGAAAAGTGGTGGTGAAGAAGAATGCGCAACTTACATACGCTGTTTACCTCAATCTTTGAATCCAGCTATGATGGGATTTATGTGGCGGATGCGAATGGAAATGGCGTGATGGTGAATGAAGCGTACACACGCATTACAGGGATGCAGAAAGAAGAATTAATCGGGAAAAATCTAAAGGATTTAGTGCGGGAAGGTATTATTTCCGAATCTGTATCCTTAAAAGTGCTCACCTATAACAAACCTCTTACAATTATTCAAACGGTTAGAGGAAAGGAAGTGCTGGCCACCGGTAGTCCGGTATACAACCAGCAGGGCCAGATCGAATACATCGTTACGAATGTACGGGATATTTCCGAGTTGAATCGGTTGAAGGTGGAACTGCAGCAATCAAAGGCCTTGACGCAAAAATATATAAATGAAATTAAAGAGTTTAAGATGAAAGAAAAAATGCAGCTCCTTCTAGATGGTGTTATCGCCCAGAGTGAAGAAATGATCCGGGTGCTTCATCTTATTGAGAAAGTGGCCAGGGTGGATTCCACAGTGTTGCTGTTGGGAGAGTCTGGTGTAGGCAAAGAGGTTATTGCTAAACTCATTCACCGCGCAAGCGGCCGGTCGCAGGGTCCACTCATCAAAGTCAACTGTGCTGCCATTCCGCACCACTTGTTGGAATCAGAGTTATTCGGCTACGAGAAGGGGGCATTCACAGGAGCAGACAGCCGGGGAAAACCAGGGCTGTTCGAGCAGGCAGAAGGCGGTACCATTTTTCTGGATGAAATTGGGGACATGCCGCTCGATTTACAGGTCAAGTTACTTCGGGTGCTGCAGGAATTGGAGATTACGAGAGTCGGAGGAAGAAAAAGCATAAAAGTGAATGCGCGTGTATTATCTGCCACTCACCAATCGTTAGAAGAAATGGTAGCAAAGGGGACATTCCGGCAGGACCTCTATTACCGGCTAAATATTGTCCCTATCAAAATTCCACCGTTGCGGGAGCGCAGCAGCGACATTGTGCCACTGGCCTGTTTTTTTCTCAATAAAATGAATCAGAAATACGGGTTGGAAAAGACGTTTCATCCAGAAACTCTCATGTTTATGGAACAGTATGCGTGGCCGGGCAACATCCGCGAGATGGAAAACCTGATTGAGCGGCTTGCCATCACGGTGGATCACCGGGAAATCAAGATAACCGATCTTCCCTTTTCACTGCCTGAAACCGAGCGAGATTCGAGAAAAACAACATTGAAAGAACTGTTGGAGCACGTAGAACGAGACATGATTGAACAGCAATTGGCTGAGCATAAAACGACGCGTAAAACGGCAAAAGTTCTTGGAATTAGCCAGTCCGCCCTCGTCAAAAAAATTCAGAAACTGGGCATTAAGTGAAGGCGATTACAAAATTCATCGGTGATTCTCTTTCGAATCAGTTTAATAGATAGCCAAAGGATCAGCTGGCAGGCTGATTCTTTTCTCTTTTTTGTTTTAGTCGTAAGTAGATAGCATTTCACATTTGTTTTGAACGGTTTATCACCATCGATGGCATAAAAATTGCTTAGTTATAGAGACAAACAGCAGATTGACAGGCTGGTTGCTGAAACAGTGGATCGCTTCGGGTCGATTGATATTCTACTAAACAATGCCGGCATGAACATCCGCAAACCGCTTACTGAAGTTGAAGAAAACGACTGGGATCTTGTGCTGGGCGTGAATCTCAAGGGAATTTTTCTTGTGGGGCAGGCTGTTGCCAAGCAAATGATAAAGCAACGCTATGGCAAGATTATTAACATTTCCTCTATCCTGGGAACGATCGGCATGCCTTATCAAACGTCGTACGCTGCAAGCAAAGGGGGCATTAACCAGCTGACCAAAGTATGGGCAGAAGAGCTGGCGCCCTATAATATCTCAGTCAACGCCCTCGGGCCTGCATATATTCGCACGCCGATGACAGAAGGCTGGATGAATGATCCGGAACGGTACCAGCAAATCATTAACGCCACCATGCAAAAGCGCGTCGGTGAAATTTCCGATTTATCTGGGCCCGTCGTATTTCTCGCTTCGGATGCTTCTTCCTATGTCACGGGACAGGTGCTGCATGTAGATGGCGGGTGGACAGCGCGATAAATAAACGTGAGGAGGGTAAGGGATGAAAATCACAGTGGAAACGCACTTTAACCGTCAATTGAAGGTATTTGCCAATAGGCCGAAAACGATCATAGAAATGCTGGAGCGGGCAGTGACCGCCTTTCCGGATAAAGAAGCTTTTGTTTCGGCAGAAGAGAGGGTGACATATCGGGAGTTCTATGGGCGCGTGGAGAATGTTGCGGGTAATCTGTCCACCATATACGGCGTTCGCAAAGGGGATCGGGTTGGGCTGCTGGTTGGGAACCGAATCGAGTTTGCCGTGCTGGTGTTTGCTTGTGCCCGAATCGGTGCAATTGCGGTAATCCTTAATACTCGGTTAAAAGCGCAAGAGCTATCGTTTATGCTGAACCATTCTGGCGCTTCAGTTTTGCTGTTTGAAGGAGAATGCTTCAATAAAGTTGAAACATTAAAAGCGGACATCACTACTGTTGACCACTTTTTTTTAATTGGAAACGTGGCGACAGAGATGCATACCTATACGCCGTATGAAATTTTACTTCAGCCTGCATCGGCTCCCGTGTCAGAGATCCTCGAAACAGATCCGCTGTTTATTATGTACACATCCGGGACAACCGGTGTGCCTAAGGGGGCCATCGCCAGCCATTTGGGCGTCATACATGGGGCCTTAAGTTATGAGTGCATGCTTAAAACGAATTACCAGACCAAAACCTTGATTGCTGTTCCTCTGTTTCACGTCACAGGGCTTGTCGGACAGCTTATACATATGGTTCAGGTCGGGGGTACCTCGGTACTTATGGACAAATATAAAACGGATAAATATATCCAGCTGTTAGCAGAAGAAAACATCACTTTTTTGTTTAATGTGCCAACCATCTATGTAATGATGATGTCTCACCCTGATTTTTCCAAGTATACGTATCATGCCGTTCGTACCCTCGCGTTTGGCGGAGCCCCAATGTCGATGGATACGATTTTAGGCTTGAGGAAAGCTTTTCCGGCAGCAGAACTGCAGAATGCATATGGGGCAACTGAAACCTCGTCACCTACGACCATCATGCCGCGGCACGTTTCTCCCGATAAATTGCAGTCGGTTGGCAGGCCCATTCCGGTTGCAGACGTTAAAGTTGTCGACGAAAACGGCGAGGAGTGCGCACCTGGCGAGGCAGGACAGCTTTTAGTGAAAGGACCAATGGTAATTCAGGGATACTGGAACAACGAGGAAGCAAACAAGCGGTCATTTATCGACGGTTTTTGGTACTCCGGAGACGTAGCTGTTATCGACAAAGATGGGTTCGTTTTCATTATGGATCGGATGAAGGATATGATTAATCGTGGAGGAGAAAAAGTTTTTTCGGTAGAAGTTGAGAATGTACTGTATAACCATCCGGGCATTTTGGAGGCCGCTGTGGTCGGCGTTCCGGACAAGTTATATGGAGAGACGGCTAAAGCTTTTGTTGTGCCAAATCCTAACGTTGAAATCGGAGAGGAAGAGGTAAGGCAGTTTGTGCGGGAACGTTTGGCAGAATACAAAGTCCCATCCACTGTGGAATTTATTTCGGCATTGCCGAGAAACCCGGGCGGCAAGATTATAAAATCGCAGCTTAAAGAAGGCTCGTTGTCTAAACAGCAGTTCATCAATTCCACAGGGAATTCATAGGCGCTTCTCCAGGGGCGCTTTTTATTTTACGTAAATGTTCACATCTAACTGTATACTCCCTATTTACGAATGAGAATTAATCTCATATAATAGAACCATAAATGATAATAATTATCGTTATCTATCTTGAGGTGAGAGAAATGGTACTAACGGATGTTAAACCTGGGAGCAAAGCGAAAATTATAGATACGCAGCTTGTAAGCGATATGGTACGCCGCCGGTTGATTGATTTAGGGATCATGGAAGGTTCTATCATTAGCATTAAACGGATGCTGCCTTTCGGAGGTCCTTGTGCCCTGGAAGCAAGCGGACAGTGGATCGGAATACGCCGCTGTGAAGCGAAAAAAATTCAGGTAGAGTCTGCATGATGAATGTAGCGCTCGCAGGTAACCCAAATACCGGGAAAACCTCACTGTTCAATATTCTAACAGGTTCATATGAATACGTTGGGAACTGGACCGGTGTTACCGTTGAGAAGAAGATCGGCGTTCTAAAGAACAAGGCCGGGCATCTTATCGATCTTCCGGGAATTTATTCTCTTAATCCGCTCTCACGCGATGAGGGCGTCGCAACTCACTTTTTATTATCCGAAGAATTTTCTTTAATCCTCAATATTATAGATGCATCGCAAATTGAACGGAATTTATACTTAACTCTTCAACTTCTTGAGTATGGCAAGCCCATGCTTATCGGACTCAATATGATGGATGTAGCGAGAAGCAGGGGGATTGTGATCGACGATACGAAGCTCTCCCAGCTTCTGATGGGTTCCCGAATTGTACCGATTGTGGCCCGGACGGGTAAGGGATGCGAAGTGCTCGCGGCGGATTTTGCCAGCGTGGAGCAACGCACTGCACAGCCACTCGATATTGATTATGGGCCGGTGCTGGAAGAAGCGGTTCAGTCGTTAACCGCAAAAATCGAAGGGAAGCAGCTTCCACCGGCGCGCTGGCTGTCCCTGCAATTCTTTGAAGGCAATATGCTTGTCCGTGAGCTTCTGGAGCAGCATATCAGCAGAGAAGAACTGGCCGATTTGTTTAGCGAGACGGAGAAAAAGATTACAGCTCAAACGCCTGCAAAATCACTCCAGCATTATATCCGCGGCGTGCGCACGGATTATATACACAGCATCCTGGACCAATGTGTAACAAAGGTAAAAGATGTCCAATATACATTTTCGGATCGGCTGGATCAGATTGTAACGAATAAATTCCTGGGTGTACCGATTTTTCTGCTTTTCATGTTTTTGACTTTTAAACTGACCTTTGACTGGGTGGGCAGCCCGCTATCGGATATGCTCGATTCATTCATAAACGGAACGCTAACCGATATGCTTCAGGTAGCGCTGCTTGCCGTGCATGCTTCGCCTTTTATCCAGGCGGTCATATTAAAAGGCATCGTAGCCGGGGTAGGCGGGGTGCTCGTGTTTGTCCCCCAGATTTTTATCCTGTTTTTCCTGATCTCCTTTATCGAAGATTCGGGGTACATGGCGCGGGTGGCGATGGTTATGGATAAGCTGATGGAGCTGATTGGGCTTAACGGGAAAGCCTTTATCCCGATGATTATCGGCTTTGGCTGCAATGTCCCCGGTGTTATGGCGGCGCGTACGATTGAGCAGCCGAACGAAAGGCTGCTTACGGTTATTCTGACGCCGCTTATGTCCTGTTCCGCACGCTTGTCTGTTTACAGCTTGTTTGTCGGAACATTCTTTCGGCATAATCAGGCGGTTATTGTGCTTTCTCTTTATGTGATGGGAATCGTGGTAGCCTTAGGTTTGGCAAAAATCTTTTCTTCCACGCTGTTCAAACAGTCCGGTTCCATGTTTGTCGTGGAGCTGCCGCCGTATAGGGTGCCGCAGTGGCGGACATTGGGACGCAGCACCTGGGAGAAAGGAAAAGGTTTTGTGAGGAAAGCTGGTACCTTTATTTTCGGTGGCTCTGTAGTTATCTGGTTTCTCAGTTACGCAGGTCCGAGTGGATTTAATGTACCCATGGATAAAAGCTTTCTCGCGATGATTGGCGGCCTTTTTGCCCCTATTCTGGCTCCGCTTGGGTTTGGAAACTGGCAGTCAGGCGCCGCGCTTCTTACAGGCTTCCTCGCCAAAGAAGTGGTTGTTTCAACCATGAATATCATTTATGCTGCTCCTGATATGGCGGCGCTGCAGGGCATCATGTCGCATTATTTTAGCCCGCTTACCGCCTACAGTTTTATGGTATTTCTGTTGTTGTATGTGCCATGCCTGGCAACGGTTGCTGTCATTAAAAAGGAAACCGGCTCATCCAAGTGGACATGGTTTTCTATCGGTTATGCGCTCGTTATTGCTTATATTATCGCCCTTGTCGTCTTCGAGGGCGGAAAATTGCTTGGATTCCATTAATCCATACGGAGAGAAGGGGTTTGTTATGGTATTCAATATCCTTATTGGCATTCTCATATTCGGCTACGCCGGGTGGACGCTGTTCCGTTTCGTTAACAAAAGCAAAGAAGGCAAGTGTGCCGGCTGCTCGATTAAGAACAGCTGCCAGTCAGGCTGTTCGACGAATTCGATTGAGTTCTCAGCCCGATATCCGGATACAAAATTGGAGACTAAATGAGTAGATTAAATTTTTAGAAGATGATCGCTGGCATGATGCCTGGCGGTCTTTTTTTTATTTTGCTGTCTCCACCTTAAGGCTGAGGCGAAAACCAACCCTCAGCCAGTTTTTGCAAAGTGCACCAACGGCTATGATTGAAACATGAAAGGAATCACTAGGGTTTCTATAGGAGGGAAAACCATGAGGGTATTAAAAAATCCAGTTCTTCTTGGAGGACTGCTTGTTCTGCTGGGCGGCCTTCTGCTGCTTAATATGTTAGGCATTCATGTCGGATGGATAGCGAGGGTTATCCTGTCCGGCTTGGTTATCGCGGGCGGTTGGAAATTGTACAGACTGGGCGGCAACTTCAGAAAGCTGATTGGAGCCGGCCTGATGTTATTGGGTCTGCTGTCACTTATGGGCCTGCTGCATGTGTTGTTAGCTATAGCTGCCGCTATCTTCCTCGTCTACGCCGGATGGAAGCTAATCAGGCGAAATCGGAGAACCTCGGCAGGAGTTTCCTTTGCTGATGGTGGCCAAACAACCAAGTCATTGCGCGGAATCGTTAAGGATGACCTGGATAAATGGGAAGCCAGGCTCCGCAAAGCTATGGAGAAAAAATAAGCTTTTTACCAATAAGCAATAGCCAATAATTAAGAGGAGGATGATAGACATGGGAATTTTAAAACGGGTTCGTGATATTACGATGGGTGCGCTGCATGAGGTACTGGATCAAGTAGAGGATCCAATCACGATGCTTAACCAATATATCAGGGATTTAGAAGGAGAAATTCTTCATGCCAGGTCCGCCGCTGCTCACCAGGTAGCCGCAGAAAAGAAGTGGGAGAGGCTTGTGCAAGAGATGGAGGAACGGGTTGCGAAGAGAGTGAGACAGGCTTCTCTTGCCGTGGCGAATGGAGAGGAAGGAATTGCCCGCCGCGCTATCGCGGATAAACAATTTTGCGAAGCCAAACTGGAAGAATACCGGCAACAGTACGGCGCAGTCAAAGCACAGACGCAGCAACTGCTTGAACAGCTGAAGGAATTTGAGGAAAAATACGAAGAAATGCGCAATAAAAAGGCGTTGCTGGCTGCCCGGGCGAACGCGGCGCAGGCATCCGTTAGATTGAATCAAGCGATTGTATCCTTTGATACAGAAACCACCTCACAGGGATTAGCGCGGATGGAGGAGCGGGTACGCATGTTGGAGATGCAGGCGGAGGCGAGTGCTCATATGAGAGCCGCTTACGGCTCTATCAGATATGAGTATACAGGTACGGGGTATACCGGCATGCGCGAAAGCGAAAGCGTAGAACAGGAATTGGCCCGCCTAAAAAGCACAAATCCGAACACAGAGACTCTTGATCTCGCTAAAACAACCGAGTAAAACAACCGAGCAGAACAAAGGAATAGAACAACGAAGTAAAACAATAGAGTAGAACAGCTGAACTCAGACCAAGGGACCCTAGCTATTTCACATTGAGAGAGCGTTTTGCTTTATGATATAGTTGAATCTAGCCATAGCTTGGAATTCACGCCGAGGCTATGGCTTCCTGTTTACAGCCGGGAGGAGGACCAGTGGTGAAAAAACCCCGAGTTTTTACGCATATCGCAGGCATTATGATTATTATTATCGGGCTTTCCATCCTTTTCAGCGCCCTAGGCGTGTCTGATTTGGGCCCCCGGATCGTTGTACCGTTTATTTTTTTGCTGATCGGCTTCAGGCTGTTAAGCAAAGGCAGGCGCATTTTCGGTGCTTTCCTGTTATTGGTGGGATTTATTAACTTTCTCAACCTAATCGGCTATCTACTAAATATTCACATGGGCAGGCTCATTGGGCTGTCTTTCTCAGCCTTTATCATATATGTAGGCTATCGCATGATGCGAAGGAAGAAAAAAGAAATCCAGTTCACGCCTGGTTTGCCCTTTCCGCCGGCAGGCCTTAAGAGACCCGTACGCAGCCGTGTTGAACCCGCCAATTCCCAACCGGAAGCGGCCCGGAATTCTGAGGCGCCTAGAGGTTCCCTGAAAAAGGAGCATGAACAGCAGGTTGCTCCCGAAGGTGATAGCGGAGGCGCTTCCTTTACTTCGTTTTCTTTGGATTCTCCGCAAACGAAGCACTCTCTGATCGGCAACCTGTTTTTGACAGGCAGTCGTTGGGATCTGCAGGATATGAATATCTGGCATGGAATTGGCGACGTGAAAATTGACCTTTCCCGCGCTTACATCCATGAAGGGGAAACGGTTCTGTTTATTAACGGATGGGTAGGGGATATCGATATTTATGTTCCGTATGATCTCAATATCACATTAACCGCCAATGTAAATTTGGGCGACATTGATGTGTTTGGCAATAAGCAGGGCGGTTTCAACCGCAGCACGACTCTCTCTACATCGGGGTATAAGACAGCGACGAAAAAAGTGCGTATTATCGTCAGCCTCCTAATAGGCGACATTGATGTCATGTATTTATAGAGGAGAGGCATATGGCACAGCAAAAGTTACCGAATATCCAATGGCAGTTCATGCGCCAGTCCCTCTGGGGATGTGTTGGTGCCGTATCTGCAGGTTTGCTGCTGTTTTTCTTTGCCTGGTATGAATGCAGTTCGATGCTTTCCGTTCAAAGCTGGCTTTCAGATAACTGGCAGTGGAGCATCCCTGCATTTCCCGGAATGTTTTTTGCTTTTGTTATGCTTGTACTGCTGGCTGGTGCTGCCGCCATCATCGGTACAGCTGTTGGCTATATCTACGGGAATCTAATGAAGAAGAGGGTGGAGATTCTCCTGCAATCCGCGATGAAGCTGGAGCGGGGTGATTTGACTACGCGGGTTCCTTATCTGGGGGAGGATGAGGTAGGGCAGATTGGCATGCGCATGAATGAGATGACAGCCCGCTTTCAGGAACAGGTGGCCTCCCTGCAGCGGCTCTCCACTCATAATGCTGAATTGGCCGAGCAGGTTAAGCATACAGCGGTGACAGCAGAGCGGCAACGGCTGGCACGGGAACTGCATGATGCCATAAGCCAGCAGCTTTTTGCTATTTCCATGACAATGGCCGCATTAAAGAGGACCATTGTTTCGAAACCTGAAATGGCCGGACGGCAGGCTGAGCTGGTGGAAGAAATGGCGGCTGCAGCCCAGTCCGAGATGCGGGCGCTACTCCTGCATCTCCGGCCAGCGCAGCTGGAAGGAAAGCCGCTTCGCCAGGGTATTGAGGAACTCCTCAACGAAATCAAAGCGAAGCAGTCAATGGATATTCTTCTTTCTATTGGTGAAATTCCTGACCTCCCGAAAGGTATTGAAGACCACATCTTTCGGATTATGCAGGAGTCTTTGTCTAATATTCTGCGGCATGCCAAAGCAAACAAGGTAGAGGTCACGCTCAACATCATTCGGAATAAAATCCACTTTCGGATAACAGATAATGGGGTTGGTTTCTCAATGGAAGACGGCAAGAAGTCTTCTTCCTATGGAATGGGGTTAATGAGGGAAAGGGTAGCGGAAATTGGCGGCGTTTTTAATGTCTCATCCGCTCCCGGCCACGGTACAATGATCGAAGTCATTGTGCCGCTTGTGCAGCAAAATGCGGAGGTGCCAAATGAGCCAGCTTATAAAGGTACTATTAGTCGATGATCATGAGATGGTGAGGATGGGTTTGGTTGCTTTTCTATCGACCGAACAAGATATTGAAGTTGTAGGCGAAGCCAGCAGTGGTGAAGAGGGTGTAGAGCTTGCCAGGAGCCTCAAGCCTGACGTTATCTTAATGGATCTCGTTATGGAGGGAATGGATGGCATCGAGGCAACCCGCCGTATCCGGGAGATCCACCCCGCGGGAAAAGTCATTGTGCTTACCAGTTTTATAGATGATGAGAAGGTGTATCCAGTTATTGAGGCTGGCGCATTCAGCTACCTGCTTAAAACAACGCGTGCATCCGATATCGCAAGTGCAATACGCCAGGCCATCAAAGGACAGCCGGTATTGGAGGCGCAGGTGGCCGGAAAAATGATGGCGAGATTCCGTCAGCATGAGTCGCTGCCGCATGAGCAGTGCACAGCTCGCGAGCTTGAAGTGCTGGCGCTTATTGGACAGGGAAAATCCAATCAGGAAATAGCTGACGAACTGTTTATCGGCATTAAAACAGTAAAAACGCATGTGAGTAACATCTTAAGCAAACTTAATGTTGAGGATCGGACAAGAGCGGCGATTTATGCCCACCGCCACGGCATTTGCAAGTAAAAAAAGCCCCCTATCGCTACCATCAATTGTTCCAATGGTAAACGCGGAGGGGGTTTTGCTCATCCGGCCTAACCGGCAGAATAAAACGGGGAGAAGGGTTTGTGCTGGTATAAGAAGGAGCTTTCTCTTTTGAAATCGTCACCTTAGTACCCAGTGGAATCAGGCTGTACAATTCCTCCACATCCTGGTTATCAAGCCTTATACATCCTTTGGATACGGCTTTGCCAATTGAGGCAGGATCATTGGTGCCGTGTATGGCATACCGTTCATCGCTTAAAACCAGCCCGCGCGTTCCGTAAACCTTGCTAACCGACAGCGGCTGATTGACTTTAAGTACAATCTGGTAGACACCTGTTGGCGTACGGTTCTCCGCTCCCAGACCAATCGGGTATGATCGAACAATATTTCGTCCGCTCATGACCAGTAGCCGATAGGAAGGCTCATAGATTTTAATTTCAATCGGTTCAAGCTGCTCATTCGGTTCCTCAAGCTGGTATAGTCTGACTGCTTTTTGCAGGCTAAACCATGGGTTTGAAGGATTAAAAAGACCTGAACGGTATTCAAAACCCTGTTTAAGCTGTACGCTTTCCTGTAGCAAGTTTTTCTGCTGCAGCAAGTTTCCTTTGCCGGATGGCAACTGTGAAAGATAATTCCCCGGGAAAGGCCGTAGCAGTTCCGCTAGCTTTGCTGGGAGATGGCCTTTTGTTACATAGTAGTGGTACAAACCGCTTCGCACTACAAGTGCCTCTTCCAGACGTGTACGCTGAAGGGAAATCATTCGCTTAGCATTGTCTATCTCAAGCTCCTGCCCGCAGGCGCATGAGGGATCGAAGAAAGTGATAGAGTCGCCGCTGCGTGCAATATACCGAACCGCAGAAGGTTGATAGAAAGGGAGTGGTTCATATAAAGGCAGCCCCGCCGTCTGCGGAACCGCGAAAATAATCGGAATTCTTCCACCCGGATAATGCCGCTTTTGGATATAGTGTTTAAGATCTGATTTAAGCTGGTCAGGTTTTTTCCCAGCGGGAATGGCAATCACTTCATAAAAGGGGGAAGACGCCGCCTCGGGAGCATACGCACGCTCAGGCGGAAAGAACTGAAAGTAAAAAAATAGCAGCAGAATGCTTCCCCATTTAAACGTATTGATCAGTATCTTTTGTCCCATCTCCAACTCCCCTCCAGCAATAAGGAAAGAAAAAAGGCACAGGTAAGTTTCACGAACTTCCTGCACCTTATTATTATCGGAAAAAAACTAAATTTTCATAATACCGCCTGTGCTCGCAGATGTCACAAGTTTAGAATAGCGGGCAAGGTAGCCTGTTTTTACTTTTGGTTCAAATCCTTTCCAATTCGCTTTACGGCTCGCAAGCTCCTCGTCTGAGAGGTGAACATAGATCTCCCGGGATTCGATATCAATCGTAATCAGGTCACCGTCTTCTATGAATGCAATCGGCCCGCCTTCTGCCGCTTCCGGAGACACGTGCCCGATGGACAAGCCGCGGGAAGCGCCGGAGAATCGGCCATCTGTGACGAGCGCGACTTTGGTTCCCAGCCCCATGCCGACGATTTGTGAAGTAGGCGCCAGCATTTCCGGCATACCAGGTCCGCCTTTTGGGCCTTCATAACGAATCACGACAACATGGCCTTCTTTTACTTTGCCATTGGCGATTCCTTCAAGTGCGTCTTCCTGTGATTCAAAAACGATAGCCGGGCCTTCGTGGCGTTTGATCCCATCCTGCACAGCTCCCGATTTAATGATGGCACCGTCTGGAGCCAGGTTTCCAAACAGGACAGCGAGCCCGCCTTTTTCTGTGTGCGGTTTGTCGATTGGATAAATGACATTTGTGTTTTTTATTTCATGGCCTTTGATGTTTTCACCAAGTGTTTTTCCTGTAACTGTCAGACAGTCCAGATGAAGCGCGCCTTCTTTCTTAGATAGCTCATGGAGCACCGCGCTTACCCCGCCGGCTTCGGCCAAGTCTTCAATGTGCCAATCGGAAGCAGGAGCCAGTTTGGCAAGATGCGGAACGCGCTCCGCTACCTCGTTAATCCGCTCCAGTGAGTAATTGACGCCCACTTCGTTTGCAATGGCAAGCGTATGGAGCACAGTGTTGGTTGAACCGCCGAGCGCCATATCAAGCGCAAATGCGTTGTCGATTGTTTTTTCGGTAACAATGTCACGCGGTTTAATGTCAAGTTTAATGAGCTCCATTAACTGGTGCGCAGTGCGGCGCGCCAGTTCTTTGCGCTCTGGATCAACCGCAAGAATGGTTCCATTTCCCGGGAGAGCAAGGCCCAGAGCTTCAGCAAGGCAGTTCATTGAGTTGGCGGTAAACATGCCAGAGCAAGAGCCGCATGTTGGACATCCGTATTGCTCCAATTCTTGCAGTCCCGCGTCATCAATAATTCCAGCCTGATGGGCCCCTACCCCTTCAAATACAGAAGTGAGGGAGATTTTTCTGCCTGTTTTCGTTACGCCGGCTTTCATTGGGCCGCCGCTGATAAAAATGCTTGGAATGTTAAGGCGCATTGCGGCCATCATCATTCCTGGCGTGATTTTGTCGCAGTTTGGAATACAAACCATTCCATCAAACCAGTGCGCAGCTACAACGGTTTCTACAGAATCAGCAATAATTTCCCGGCTTGGCAGGGAGTAGCGCATGCCAATATGTCCCATGGCGATACCGTCGTCGACCCCGATGGTATTAAATTCGAACGGTACACCGCCCGCTTCTCTGATCGCTTCTTTCACTACTTTACCGAATTCCTGTAAATGAACATGGCCCGGTACAATGTCAATATATGAATTACAGACCGCAATAAATGGCTTGTCAAAATCCTCTTCCTTTACACCGGCAGCCCGCAGCAGACTGCGGTGGGGAGCACGGTCAAACCCCTTTTTAATCATATTGCTTCGCAACTCAGCCAATTGTTATCCCTCCAGCTAATTATCTAAATACTATAATTTAATTTTTACTATTGTAGCACTATTTTGTCTGCTTGTATATTTCATAAAATTATTCCTCTTACGAATTTAAGTTTATGTATAAACTTTTTCCAATCGTTGCATTAAAGTATAGAGTGGGCAGCAGTTAACCGGGTAAAGAGGAGTAAATATTTGAGTATTAAGGAATAACAGGGCAACACTAGTTAATAAAAAGTTGAGAAAGGTGGGGGATTATGTCTGATAGCAATAAACTACATCCAAACAATCCTGACCAGGAATTTGTACCGTATATCCCAGCGCATGAAACGCGTCCGGAAATTACCTGGACGACGATTATTCTAGGGGGAGTTCTCGCCATCTTATTCGGTGCGGCGAATGCGTATCTGGGACTTATTGTCGGAATGACAGTGAGTGCATCCATTCCGGCAGCCGTTATTTCGATGGCGATTCTTCGGGGAATTATGAAGAGAAGCTCCATCCTTGAAAACAACATGGTCCAGACGATTACCTCAGTAGGGGAATCGCTGGCAGCGGGCGTCATTTTTACGCTCCCTGCACTTTTTATCTGGAAGCTTCATCCCAGCTTAACTACGATTGGCATTATCGCACTGGCGGGCGGGATTCTTGGCGTGATTATGATGATTCCGCTGCGCAAAGCTCTTATCGTAAATGAGCACAACACGCTGCCTTACCCGGAAGGGACAGCCTGCGCCGAAGTGCTTATTGCGGGTGAAAAAGGCGGAGGGCTTGCCAAAATGGTTTTTAGCGGCCTTGGCATTGGCGCTGTCTTTAAATTAATTGAAGACGGACTTAAAGCTTTTCCATCCGAAATTGAATGGGAAATTAAAGGCTTCAAAAATGCCGCCATTGGCATGGACACGCTTCCTTCGCTGCTTGGTGTGGGTTTTATTATTGGTCCACGCATTGCGGGCTATATGCTTGCCGGTGCCGTGCTTGGATGGCTGGGCATTATCCCGCTCATCAGCTATTTCGGCGGATTTGTTACACATCCTATATTTCCTGCGCATGATCCAATCAGCAAACTGAATTACTCGGATATTTGGAGTAATTATCTGCGTTACATCGGTGCAGGTGCGGTAGCGTTCGGAGGCATCGTCAGCCTCATTAAATCGCTGCCTACTATCGCTTCATCCTTTTCCATTGCCCTCAAAGGCTTTACCGGAGGCCGCAGCACCCATACAGCCCCGAACAACCTGCGGACCAATCAGGACATGCCAATGCCGACTATTATTGTGTTGGCAATAATCCTTATCGCTCTGCTTGCTTTCTTTCCGAAGATTCAAATCGGCATACCTGGAGCCTTGCTGGTTATGCTATTTGGCTTCTTCTTTGTAACGGTATCTTCCCGGATCGTTGGGATTGTGGGCAGCTCCTCCAATCCAGTATCAGGCATGACGATTGCCGCCCTGATTTTGATTACGCTTATCCTTAAACTTTTCGGCCTGCATGGGGATACTGGCATGGTTGTGGCCATCACGATTGGCGGTGTCATTTGTATCGCAGCCGCAATGGCGGGGGATACATCGCAGGATTTAAAAACCGGTTTTCTCGTAGGGGCAACACCTAAATACCAGCAGTATGCTTTAATGTATGGTGTGTTCATTTCAAGCTTAACGATTGGGCTCGTTCTCATGCTGCTGGATAATGCCTATGGCTTTGGTTCGAAAAACCTTCCTGCTCCACAGGCTACCCTTATGATGATGGTTGTAGAGGGTATTATGAAGGGCAACCTTCCCTGGAATCTTATCTTTATCGGTATGGCGTGTGCCGCACTTGTGGAATTAATGGGGATTGGTTCGCTGCCGTTTGCGGTAGGCCTATATCTCCCGATCCATCTCAGCACGCCTATTATGCTAGGCGGCATTATTCGCGGGTGGCTTGAACGCCGCGAGAAAAATGAGAATGTGCTAAAAGAAAAGCTTGAGAGGGGCATTCTCTTATCATCCGGTTTTATTGCGGGAGAAGCATTGATGGGGATTATCATTGCCGTTGGTGTTTCTGCCGGTCTTAAACTGTCTGACAACACGCTTGCGGGGCCATGGGTTTCTCTCATTGCCTTCCTTATCATTGCCGCCGTTCTTTTTGTAACGGCTAATGGAAGGAAAAAAGCGGTATAAATTAAAAAGCACATACCTACTCTGTAAAATTAAAGATATAAAAACGTATGAGGGTATTGGTATAAAGGTATTTTTATTAAATGTTACACAATATATTCGTAAGAGGTATGTCACTATCAATGTGATATACCTTTTTTTATTAATTGACCTCTTAAATGACCTCATATACTACCACAATTACTACAACAACAAGCAAGCTATTTACAACAACTATTGTAGTGATTAACATTAACCTATCATATGTCAATGATTAAATATTGGAATTTACGTGATGGTGGTGTTTACATGAAACAATTCACAGTTTAGGAAGTATCCACGCTATTAGGCAATAGCGAAGAGACAATTAAGCGTTGGATACGATCCGGGAAGTTTCCCAACTCAACCAAAAACAGTGACAAAGAGGGATGGAGAATTTCAGAAAATGATTTATTGGAACTTTACCCTCGGAATAAATACTTAGTTGATTCCAAACTCGAGATACAAAACGATGACGATGAAAGAGAATTAGTAACACTAGCTTACGAAGCTGTTACCTTAACCACTCCAACCGAAGAAATTATAATGATTCTTTCACTGGTTGGCATCAGACGTACCCTTGAAATACCCGTTTTTTGCTTGGTTAGATACTTTTAGCAATTATCAGGGAGAACGTAATCCCTTGGTTGACGCAAACGCTCTTCTGAGGGATTACAGAAGCCATACAGAGGGAGTAAGAAAAGATAAGCCACGGATGCCATCCACTGCAGGTACGGAAGACCCTATTCCAGGACGCAGACTAATCGATTGTTGTTTTTGTTGGTCAAAATAGTCTTCTCCTAAGTCGATATCCATTTCTTTACGTGTTAAGAGGTAATAGGTGATTCTCAACATGGCATGGGCGACAGAAATGGCTGCACGTTTCTTCCCTTTTCGTGCCGATGTACGTCTGTACAGGGCACCAAGGTAATTTTTTGAACCTCTTATTGAATGGGCGGCTTCTACTAAGGCTGATTTTAGATATTTGTTTCCCTTTTTCGTTTTGGATGATTTCCTTTTTCCCGCACTTTCATTATGCCCGGGTACAAGTCCTGCCCACGAACACAATTGCGCTGCACTTGGAAACTGCTTCTCAATATCTGTCCCTATTTCAGCTAAGATTTGTTCTGCCATTCGAGTGGAAATGCCAGGAATAGAATCGAGTCGCTCTATATCTTCTTGATAGGAACTTACTCTTTGGGCTACCTCTTGATCCAGAATCTCAATTTGTTCGGTTAGAAAGTCAATGTGAGATAAAATTGTTTTTATCATGAGACGTTGGTGAGGATTGACATAGCCTTGGAGGGCAAGTTGAAGTTCATCCTTTTTTCGTTTCATAGAGCGTCGAGCGAAGTTAGCTAGTTTTGCAGGGTCTTCTTCGCCATCTCCGATGGCACGAAGCATGTCACGAGAAGAGAAACCCATAATATCAGAAACAACAGAGCCTAGTTTGATGTTAGCTCCTTCTAAAACTTTCTGTATCCGATTATGTTGTCTCGCACGTTCTTCTATGATGCTACGGTGGTAACGAACCAGTTCTCGCAACTCTCGTTGATTTCGGTCTGGTATGAAACTCGCTTTGAGGAGTCCGTGACGAAGAAGCTGGGCAATCCATTCGGCATCTTTCACATCGGTCTTACGACCGGGAACAGCTTTCATATGTTGGGCATTCACGACCAAAAACTCTATACTTTCAGCTTCAAGTAAGTTCACAATCGGTTTCCAAAATACACCTGTACTTTCCATGGTAACGTGGGTACATCCATGCTCCTTAATCCAATCGATTAAATGGAGTAGAAACACCGTTTTAGTGGAAAACGTTTGAATCTCCTTTCCTTTTGGTGGCATAATACATGCAGTAATGCTGTCTTTATGAACGTCCATAGCGGATCGACCTTCCTCTCCCAGCCGTAGTATCAGTATGAACAAAAAAACCAAATTTTCATAGTCTGTGGTGCAGCGCTTGCGCTGCATGGGTGGCTAACGGGCAGGAATCTGAAGTTAACACAGCGTATTTAAAGAAGCTACCAACGGATTTGGAGGAGGAAGGGTTTTGAAAATTGGAGGCATTAATCATTTACTTTTTTCAGTTTCTGATCTAGATAAATCAATCAAGTTTTATGAGGATGTGTTTGATGCAAGGGTATTAGTTAAAGGGAGAAATTTAGCCTACTTTGATTTAAATGGACTATGGTTAGCTTTAAATGTTGAAAAGAATATTCCCCGAAATGAAATACAGCATTCATACACCCACATAGCCTTCTCAGTAGAGGAAGAAGAGTTCACCCACCTGTATACTAAATTGAGGGAATTGGGTGTAAACATTCTCCCGGGTAGAATTAGAGATGAAAAAGACAAGCGTTCTGTTTATTTTACAGATCCAGACGGACATAAATTTGAATTTCATACAGGTAACTTGAATGATCGCTTAAACTACTACCGAAGTGAAAAACACCATATGCAATTTTTCGATCAAACTCCTTAATGCACTTTAAGAGTTTTTATTCTGCTAATGGGAATCTATAGCGTAACAAAAAAGAGCCGTTCTTCCTTCTTAACGTAGGAAAAATCGGCTTGTTAGCTTGAAATATATATTACCCAATGCTTCGTACAAATGTTAGGGCTACTCCTTTTTCAATTTCATGAGTTTCCATGCCATTTGTCCCACTCTTCTTTAGCAGGACCATATACTCCTGGAACAATTAGGTTTGCTTGACGCATTAGGATGGTCATTTGTCCTCGATGATGTATTTGATGATTTATGAGGATAGAAAGGCTAAATCCTTTTGCCCAATCGAACTGTCCGAACATGTTACACGTTTCCGTAAGTGTTTCATCTGTCCATTGTGTTTTTATTGCTTGGATTAAGGATTGGCTAGCTTGGCGATATGTAGCAGCGATTTCGTTTGCAGATGTAGGAGTGGTGGTTTCATGGGATGGTGCATTAAAGGTTAAACCTGTTTGTCCCATTATACCTTGAAGGCAAGTGACAATATGCCAAGCAATGCCACCTAAGGTACGATCATTAGGTTTAACGGATTGCTTCAACGATTCATCCGTTAACACGTCAAGAATTTTTTGTGTTGAAGCGCTTTCGAACGTCCAAGCCTTGAAAAACCCATCAATAGTTAAAAACATGAATAGCACCTCCTGTATGAATTATTCAGACTAATATAGTGTATAATTTTTTGTTGTAATTATCCATAATTTTTTGATAATTTTATTTTATAAAGGTTTACCTCCTCGAATATCCTAAAGAGTGACTTAAAATTCTAAAGGCATCTAGTCAATGATTTGAATATCCTCAAAATACAAAAGCCTTTAGAAACACTTATTAAGATTATCAATCCTACGAATCCATTTGCTATCAAAATTGGTTAATGTGAAGATTGCGATAAACAGCCTGTTATGTGAAGCACGTTATTTAGAGAATAGAACCAAGATACGTGTTCGTCAAAAGGGGTTTCGTTATGAAATACATAACGAAACCCTTTCTGCATGGAGGGATAGTGACAGCTACGCTGATACTACCCGATCTCTGACCAAATGAGTCCTGAATCTAGGTTGATCAGTGTTGTGGAGCGACGTCTTCGTAACCGGATCGGTCATGTTCAGGTCAGGTCCTGAAGTAATGTCCCTGATCGAGATCACTGATGAGCCCTGGTTGCACTGGCCTCCATCCCAACCGTTCCTGGGTCAGTGCGCTCGAAGTCTGGTTGTCGGTTGACACCATGGCGCCGAGCCATCCGAAGTGGGCGTCTGCCTCTTCGTGGGAAATGCTGACCACCGGCATGTTCAGGTGGCGACCGATAATGCCAGCGATGTCACGGAATGGCACACCCTCATCGCCGACCCCGTGCAGCCGTGACCCCGCCGGGGCGGATTCCACCGCCAGCCGGAACAGGCGCGCCGCATCAAGGCGATGCACGGCCGGCCAGCGGTTGGACCCGTCGCCGATGTAGGCAGAGACGCCCTTGTCGCGAGCAATGCCTATTAGGCTCGGGACGAAGCCATGTTCGCCCGGACCGTGTACGGACGGCGCGAGACGGACGACCGATGATCGCACTCCGCGCTCAGCCAGCGCGATCGCTGCGTTCTCCGATGCGCCCCGGGGCACTGCGGCATCGACCGCGACCTCCTCCGTACCGAGACGCCCCGGGGGGAGCGACCATGCGAGCATCAATGTTCCCGATGTGATCACAAATGGATTGCCGGAGCCCTCGAGCGCTGCACCCATCGTCTCGACGGCGCGTAGATCGGCTGCGAACGCACCGGCGTAGTCCGAGAAGTCATGCTTGAAGGCCAGGTGAATGACGCCATCTGCTGCTGCGGCGCCCTTATGCAGGCTATCGAGGTCGTCGAGGGCGCCATGGTGTACCTTGGCCCCGGCGACAGTCAGCGACGCGGCGGCCTTGTCTGATCGAGCAAGACCGACGACCTGATGTCCGGCATCGATGAGTTCGCAGACGACGGCGGAACCGATGAAGCCTGTTGCTCCTGTGATAAAAACACGCATACTTATCTTTCCTCCTGGGTTTATCTGGTATGGGATATTTAGGTACAGGGCTGATTATACAAGCAAAAATTAATAAAGTAAACTAATATTATAAAATTAGTTAACTTTATTAATTTTATCAACAGTGTTTGTGGTGTGTGTGAATTTGATATAATATGATTTATGAGTATCACAAGGAGGCTTTAAGTAGTGAGGAAACCCGTGAGTGTAGATAAATATATTGAAAAAATAAAACCTGTTATTAGAAGAATCAAATTCAGCCAACTAAAAATAGACGATATCGCAAAATATATGGATATTAGCAAAGTAACGCTTTATAAGCACTTTTCATCCAAAGATGAAATCATCGAACAGGTTGTACAGTATGCTATTAACTTCCTACAAGAGGTTGATTCCGATGTAAAAGATGAATCCGTCTCTTTTATCGAGCGCTTTCAAAAAACGTTTCTACAATCGTTGATATGTGTTATTTATTTATCTGATTTGTTCTTGAATGATCTCAAAGAATTTTATCCGCACCTTTTTGAGACTCTTGCAGCTGCCCAACAAAATAGAAATAAAAATTTACAAACTTTTTTTGAATCTGGGATGGAGCAGAAAATTTTCAACAGAATGAATGCTGTGCTGTTTATGGTTCAAGATGACGCTGTACTGCGGCGATTCATGGAACCATCATTCTCTATTCAGTATGATGTCACCTTGAAACAAGCAATTACTGATTTTTACAAAATGAAACAGTATCAATTGCTTAAACCTGAATATCTAGATACGGTAGACGACTCCGTTATTGAAAAAGAGATTGTTAGAGTTTTACAAACCATTTCATAATCATGTTTGCTCCCAGAATGCTGTCATTGATCAACAATGAGATTCTGGCGGCCGATATCGATGCTGTGCTGGACCGCCTATCGGCTCCCTCAATTGCGGAGGAAAATGATTATTCAAAACAGCCCAAGCGACCAAGGTTTTCACCCGATCTCGCTAAACTATCGGGGATCTATACTTCAAAAGAGGGCTGTTGTGACATTCCTTATTTTATTCCGCTAACCGGCAGTTTAGTTGAATAAGGAATGGATCACTTATTAAAGAAAACTCGCCAACACTGTGGCGAGTTTCGCTTTTTTATATGCCAATGCTAGTGAAAACAACTTTCTTTTGATTTAAATTTCGGAAAAGCACCTACACCATGGTAGCACCTTTTTCGTAACAGTAGTTATTCAATTGTGTTTTTCGTGGCCTTATACATATTTTCTACGTATTCGTCCACTTCATCTCGTGACATTCGTAAGCGATTGACAGAAGTACCATATCCAATTTCCTTTTTACCCTCTTCTAACCCTTTGAAAATTCCATCTGCGAAGGCATCTAATGGTTCTCCATGAATATGCAATCCCGCTCCACCTAAATCTGTATTCACTGCCGGTGGAGCAACTTCAATTACTTCTACAGACGTATCAGAAAGCTGGTGTCTTAGACTCATTGTAAATGAATGCAGCGCCGCTTTTGTTGCTGAATAAATCGGAGCAATCGCAAACGGTGTAAAAGCTAACCCCGAGGTCACGTTAATTATCGTCGACTCTTCTTTGGTTGCAAAAAATGGAGCGAACAGCATAGAGAGATGGAAAGGGGCTTCAATGTTGGTTGTGATTTCTTTATTGAAATAACTCCAATCGTTCTTCGCATCCGCTTTTAACACATTGAAGCGTTGTTGGATCCCAGCATTGTTAACTATCACATTCACTTCTGGATAGTTCGCTGTTACCCAATCAAACAAGGCTACACGCTCGGATTCAATATCCAAATTACTTACACGAGTAATAAGGCTAGGGAATTTTTCTTTCGCATTTTGAAGTACATTTTCACGTCGTCCACAAACAATGACTTTATTTCCAGCTTTTATAAAGCGTTCTGCAAAAGCTAATCCTATTCCAGCACTTCCGCCTGTAATAAGTATTGTATTTCCTGAAAGTTTCATTAGAGTTCCTCTTTTCTGGATTTGTATTAAACTAAGTGCTAAGCAAAACGTGAAAATCTTTTTCACTCAATTGTTTAGCAATTCCAAAGCCAATAAAGCCAATTCCTTCATATGCGCCAGTTACTAATACTTTTTTCATCGTATCATTCTTCTTTTCTTCCCTGAGTACGTTTTGTATAACGTGTAATTTTTACGTCAATTCCTTTTAAGGATTCTGTGATCAACGAAATTTCAGCTAGCACAGCTTGCTTGTGATTCTTCATCATTTCAAGTCGGGATTCAATGGTGTTATCTCCTTCTACTACCCAATCAATATATTGCTGAATATCACTTATTGGCATGTGCGTGTGTTTTAAACAAAGAACGATTTCAAGGAGCGCAATTTGATCTTCAGAAAATAACCGCCTACCAGCTTCATCACGCTCGATTAGTGGTAGTAGTCCTTTTTTTTCATAATAACGTAACGTTGATTCTGGAATATTGAATTTGGCTGAAGCTTCGCTGATTGAACAATACTTCATCTGGAGACCTCCAAAATTTACCCTTTATTGTCGACAGGAATATGATAAGACTTAAACCATGGTTTAAGTCAACAAAAAACAAAAAAATATTTTTGTCTAGTCAAGGAGTTTTTTAATTATTCAACTGTGAAGTTTCATGTAGGCGCAATTAAGGGTGGAAAAATAATGCTAATAAGCCATTTTAAGCATTTTGAAGAAAATTCTAAATGAAACTAAACTGTGGTGCAGCTTCGCTGCTTGGGTGGCTAACGGGAATCTTTTCCCTAAAAACAGAATGGTTATTGAAGTAACGGGATTCGTTAGTTCAATTAATTGCTCAAAATAGGAGCGGTTTTTCTTTTGGTCAAAAATCAATAACACAGCCAACATGAAAAAGAGCGATCATTTCTGATCACTCTCTTTCGACTTCGGTTTGGTTAGTTAGGTAATGTTTTTTAAATACCCGACATACTCAATTTACACTTTTCTGAATTCTGTGCACGTTCCTCGTCTTCTTCGAAGCAGGGACGCTTGCATTGTGAAAACACGATTCGGCTGCGCCCATGACATTTCTCTAAGGCCCGATATACTCCATTCAACCAAAGGAATCTTGCAACTTTCGTGTGGCGGGCAAAAAAGCCAAACCCTTTTTCCACGGCGACCCCGTATTTTGTAGTATTTCGGCTGCTGACTTGTAATGGGCATAACCATCAGTACATCTTCTTCTGTTTCTGGATCTGTCTCTTCTCTCATGATGATGCATGGGCGGTATTTACCTTCTCCCGGTTCATCTCGATATTCTACCTATACATCCATGATTTGCAAACGGGTTGTGCAGGTATGTCTGATTTACAGAATATGTAGTATTACCAATTGTATATGATTCCCAAACTGAACGCTAGTCCCAAATCGGTCTTAAATTTGGACTTTCCTCCAGAACAGTTGATACAATATCTGTGATTCCCAAAATCCACGACTAACGATAAACGCTGTTAATGCCTTGGAGGATAGAGGGGGGTGGAAGCCCCTCTATTTTTATCCATACAACAATTAATACATGTATTGGTAAAAGAGGTCTTATTGTGGTACAAAAAAAGGATAGATGTAACTAGATAATTCTCTGTTACATCTATCCTTAATTTTTTACTATATAATGTGTAACATTATATGAATTTAATTAGTTTTTCTCAGTGAAAACGCACAAGTTGATAAAATGGTTGGGTGTGTGCTTTTTATCTTATCTAGGCGGTAAAATCGATGGTGCTGGATTGAAATGTCGATGAGGCGGTTTGTTGTGTTTGAGCGGGTGTGGCTGAATAAGTTGAGGTGTTTTCAACTTGCTGTGGTGCCTTTGTTGCCCGTGCATGATGCCCATGGTGTCCATGATGGCCCTTTTTAACTTCGGTGCCTTCATTGGACTTGGCACCATCTGCTTGAAGCTGGGCTTTTTGCCCTGTTGTACTGCTGTTTTGGGGATTGGGATAACTTGTTGGGTACAGTTGAGTTGATGATGTGCTTGAAATATTCATTCAATAAGACTCCTTTCTTAATTGGAACAGGACCATTATATCTGCAAGATGTGTTCGGATTAGGTCAAATAGATTAAGAATGGATGAGAAGCTTATTAACAAGAATGAAAAAAGGACCTGTTGATTGATTTCAACAAGTCCTTATCATTATTTTAATATCAGCCGACGACGGTAAGATCGGTGTATTTGGCGAAATAGTTTAGGAAAAGTTTATGCAGAGGCACAATAAAATCAGTTTCACCGTTTTCATAAATACCGGATCTGCGATAGACGCGGACTTTATCTGCTACTATTTTATAGTAGTTGGATGAAAACTGTGTTTTTACCTTTTCCGTAGGATTATTGGATGTCATAAATGTCATCCGTTTTGTATTTAAACTATGAGGAATCATGCTGATAATATCTTTAAATAATATGTGATAGCTGCAGTGCGGCCGCTGAAAAATTATCTCCTTCGTTGTAACCGTGCACCCTAAATTCCCGTTCTTGTGGGAAAGAAGAAGAGTGCCCTCCATATCTTTTACACGAATAAAATCTTGGCTCATTATACACACCCTTACTATTAATATAGGTAGAGGTCCACTTAATCATAATGAAAAACGCCTGTTATGTAAAGTCATTTTCCTGTGATATTAATGGAAGTCTGTTTTCCAGCCAGTCGACCCGGGTATGAGAGTTGGACTAAAGTAAGAAGTTGATTGGTAGATTATACGAAAAAAAACAAAACAAAGGAGGTACATGGTAAAATAAATGGAATAAGGTGTCGTGTGTCATAAATGGCAGAAAGGAAGTTGAGCAGTGAACGAACTATTCAGACGGCTTAAAGTCTGGCTGCAAACATTTTACAATCAGGAATACGAGGAAATAGGAGAGGCAGAAGCTAAACAGGAGCGAAGAGATGTGTATTCTTCCGCTGGCAATAAAAACTTATCGATTCGGACGGCCAGAATATATCCCAAAGGGGATGTTGTCGAGCGCGACGTTAGTTCCGTACCGCTTGCGTCTCCTGCACCCCGCACAGTTGCGGGCAGAAACCAGCAAAAAAATTCTTTTCGATTTCCTTTAATTCCGGATAATCAGGCGGATAAACCTTCCTTCCCCCGAACTGCTGGAGACCATAGCCCGCAAAAGCGAATACAACAGAAACCGGCTTCACCCGTTACGCGTCATGTTGATGCAGGAAGAATTCCGGATGCTACAGAGGGAGCGGCCCCGGTTAACAGGCCACGGAGTGAAGAAAAGAAGCCATTCCGGCCAACCGAGGTGATTTCCCCTGTGTATGGGTATAAAAGGCCAGAGCCCAAAGAAGAAATGAAAAGAGAGAACACTGGAAAACCGAACCACAGCGAGCAACCGGTACACAGCAAGCAACCGGTACACAGCGAGGAAACAGGCCAGAGCGCCGGTCCTGGTGACCTGTCAGAAAAGCTTATGGGACAACATTGCCAAACAGAAACTGAAAGGCAGCTTGAATGGGAAGAAGAAAAACCAGATTGGTTTTTGTCGGGGCTGCAAACTTCAGCCGATAACAGTACCACTGAACAGGATACAGTCCTTCAGGCAGAGCCTATTATTCTTAAACGGGAGTACAGCAGGGAACTGGAACCAGAAACGCACTCAAATTCCCCGTTCATCGAAGTGGTTCAGCAAAGGGAACAACAACGGCCTTTAGAGAAAACCTGCCTTCCTGCTGCCCATGCCCCGGAGCCCTCTGGATTAGAAGATAAGCAGAGTGTACAGGCAGATCAACCGGATTCGGAAGAAGGATTGCTAGCAGTAGAACCGGTACAATCATTTAACCAAACACAATCAGCACCATCACACCCAGCCGAACGATCAAAGCAATTTGAGTCATCACTTCGAGCAGAAAGCTCTATTGGGGCTGGTCGCATTGTGAGTTTTGCGGCTCAAGGGCAGGTACATAAACAAGGAAGCGGAAGCTTTTCACAGGAAGGGTCCTACAGCAGGCCGGCTACATCGCTGCTGCATCCGGCATTAGCGGTGAATAAAGAAAACACAAATTTCGTTCATAGTCAGCAGGAACTCCTCGCGGTAACCCTGCAGAACTTTAATGTCCATGCGGAAGTCATTGGGACGGTTCAGGGTCCTACAGTTACTCGCTATGAGGTACAGCCAGCTCCCGGGGTAAAAGTAAATAAGATTACCAATCTGGTTGACGACATTAAGCTGAGCCTTGCTGCGCGGGATATCCGAATCGAAGCGCCGATTCCTGGCCGTTCCGCTGTAGGAATTGAGGTGCCTAATGAAGAGAGTGTTCCGGTATATCTTCGCGGAATTTTTGAGTCAGAGGCATTTCAAAGCAACCCTTCTCCGCTTGCGGTCGCATTAGGTCTTGATATCGGCGGTGAGCCGGTGATTGCTGACTTATCGAAAATGCCGCATGGATTGATTGCGGGTGCCACAGGTTCAGGGAAAAGTGTGTGTATCAACTCTATCATCGTAAGTCTGCTGTACAAGGCATCGCCTGATGAAGTCCGGCTGCTGCTGATTGACCCTAAAATGGTTGAGCTGGCGCCTTATAACCGATTGCCCCATCTGGTGGCCCCGGTTGTGACCGATCCAAAGCAGGCAACTGCTGCATTGAAGTGGGCTGTGGGAGAAATGGACAGGCGTTATGAGAAGTTCGCTGAAGCGGGGGCACGGGATATCAGCCGCTACAATGAGTTGATGCGCCGCAGCTACCCCGACATAAAAGAATACATTCTGCCGACTATTGTTATTATTATTGATGAGTTGGCCGACCTGATGATGGTTGCACCCGGGGATGTTGAAGAGTGCATATGCCGAATAGCCCAGAAAGCGCGCGCCTGTGGAATTCATCTGCTGGTGGCTACACAGCGTCCTTCGGTGGACGTAATTACGGGGCTCATCAAAGCCAACATTCCCACTCGAATTGCGTTTTCTGTGTCGTCCCAGACGGACTCCCGCACTATCCTTGATATGAATGGGGCGGAACGGCTGCTGGGGCGCGGTGATATGCTATACTTATCCTCCGGAAGCTCGAAGCCTGTAAGGCTGCAAGGACCCTATGTATCGGATGATGAGATAGAAGCTGTAACGGACTTTGTCAAAAGCCAGGCGGAAACGAATTATTTGTTTGAGAAAGAAGATTTAAGCCAGATTGTTGCGGCAGATCAATCTGATGAACTGTTTGCTGAAGCCGTATTATTCTGTATCGAGAACGGACAGGCTTCTGCGTCCTCGCTACAGCGAAATTTTCATATCGGGTACAACCGTGCGGCCCGCCTTATCGACATGATGACCGATCGCGGATTCATATCCGGCCAATCCGGCAGCAAGGCGCGGGATGTATTCCTTACACAGAGTGAATACGAAGAGTTATTTCTAAACGACAGCCGTATTTGACTTTTCGACACAATTATGTAGGTTTGATATAATAGATTTGATGGATTGCAGCAGAGAAGGAGGAATTGCCGTGCATGAGGATCAGGAAGTGCCTGTTCTTGTAGATTTTCTTGCGGAAAGACATGCCAAGCAGCGGTTTTATGATGATGTCCATCAGAAGCTGTTGGATGATTTCTTCGAATTTACCTGCCAATCTCTTAATCTGCGTGAAAAAGTGCGTGCTAAACACCTGTTTCGCAATCGGGTGAATATCTCATCTGAAGTTCTTCTGCACCCTGCCTGGGAAGCACAATATGGTATCTGGTTTATGCTGGAATATCAAAATATTAAAGGAGAACGAATGATAGAGAAATACTTAAGCGAACGCCATGCCTCTTTGTCTGAAGAGGAACTTCATCTCGCCGCTTATTGGATGGCCACCTATCCATCGGTCTATAAGGTAGTCGAAGAGTGGCAGGATGGCTACCGTCTTGTCGATTTATGGACCGGTGTGGAAATCCATGCAACGCTGAAACAGGATCAGTTTGTACGAAAAGAATTTATTGTTGATCAGTATATATTTGCCCGTGTTGTAAAGGTCGGTTTTATTCATTGTTTTCTCGGGCCTTATGCGCTCATTAGCAAGGATAAAGCCCCGGACATTAAACTAACCATGGAAAAAAGTTTTGACCGCAGCAAGCAGGAGAACAGCCCGTGGTCCTGGCGGCTGTTTATGCAGCACCATGGGATAGAAGTTCTCCGGCAGAACCCATAGTTTTTTACAAGAAACAGGCTTCCGTATCGGAAGCCTGTTTTTCAGGTTGTCTTTTATGCGCCGATAAAGCGTGCATAGAGCGTTCTGGCTACCGCAGGGTCACCTGTTCCCTGCACCATAGTCCTTCCGTTCGGAAAAACAACAAGTGTGTAATCACCCGTCTTAAAGCGAAGCAGGAATTTGTTGCGTTCTACCTTTCCGAGTACAGCGAATGTTTCAGCTAGTTGATCCAGATTTAGCTGCCTGTCAAATGCGGGGGTGATCTGTACGCTATTGCGTCCGCATAGAGCGGCCACTTGCTCCTGTTCGCCGGTGTGCTCAAGAAATTCATACAATCCTCTGCCGCATGCCGGGCATTCCGGGTTGCGCCCTTTAGCAATACGCGTCTGGTTATGCGTATTGTTCCATACCTCCAGGTTTTCAAGGAACGGACTGTAGTGCTCTTCATCATGCAGGAGAAGTTTTAGTGCTTCAACCGCCTGGTATGAGGCGACGATGTCAACGACAGGCCCAATTACTCCGGCCGTGTCACATGTTTCCCCGCCTTCAGGAAAGTCGGGGTAGAGGCACCGCAGGCATGGCGTTTGTCCCGGCCGGAAAGCTGCAAAAATACCCTGAGAGCTGACTGCTCCTCCATATACCCATGGAATCCGATGCTTCACAGCGACGTCGTTTATCAAATAACGGATTTGAAAATTATCGGTCCCGTCAAGTATAATGTCAGCGTCTGCCAGAAGAGATTCTGCATTGGAAGGGATCACATCCGTGATAACCGGTTCTATTGTGACGCCGCTGTTGATTTTGCGCAGTTTTTCATAGGCAGCAGCAGCTTTGGGAAGATGCTGGGCTGCGTCTTCTTCATCGTAAAGCATCTGCCTTTGAAGGTTACTTGGTTCAACGAAATCCCTATCTATTACGCGCACGTGCCCCACTCCGGCACGGACCATGTGATTGGCCAGTACAGTGCCCAGAGCGCCTGCACCTACGATAACAGCCCGGCTTGCGCCCAGCCGCTCCTGGCCTTCTTGTCCAATTGGCTTAAAAAGGATTTGCCTTGAATATCGTGTATCCATGTACAATGCTCCTTAGTTGTTGCGGTTTTCTTTATTGTAACGCACACAAGCTAAAATGGACAGCCAGAGGGTTCGGCTATGCTGTGCGCTATGTCACAATGAAAAACCTTATTGTATGGTATACTTTGATAAATTAAAGCAGCGCACACTCGTGACTTTAGTCATGAGATAGCCGCCTTTTTAAAACACCATGATTTTCCACTCGTTGTGTCGTATAATAAGAATATACGTTCGCAAAGGAAAGGAGGATCGTCCATGCTGGTACACAAAGCGTATCGTTTTCGTCTCTATCCCAATGCCGCCCAAACTACTCTTTTGCGTAAAACCATCGGATGTGCCCGATTCGTGTTTAACCACTTCCTGTCGTTGTGGAACCAGACGTATACACAAACAGGCAAAGGCTTAACGTACAGTGCCTGTTCAAAGGAGTTAACCGCACTTAAAAAACAACTTCCCTGGTTGGCCGAAGTCGATAAGTTTGCCCTGCAAAACAGCCTTCGTCACCTAAATGATGCGTACACGCGGTTTTTTAAAAGGCAAAACGACCGCCCGCGCTTTAAATCGAAACGCAATCCTCTGCAATCCTACCAGACGGCGTTTACCAACGGAAACATTCGGATTGAGGGCAACAAGATTAAGTTTCCGAAGCTCGGGTGGGTGCGGTTTGCGAAGTCCCGAGAGGTCGAAGGTCGTATTTTAAGTGCCACGCTACGCCAGACACCTGCCGGAAAGTATTTTGTTTCGGTGCTGTGTGAAGTCGAAAGTCAGCCGTTGCCTGTCTGCGACCGAACGGTCGGCGTGGATTTGGGGCTCAAAGATTTTGCCATTCTCTCCACCGGAGAGAAAATTGCCAACCCGAAGTACCTTCGCCGCTACGAAAAAAAGCTTGCCCGCTGGCAACGAACGTTATCCCGCCGAAAGAAAGGCGGGCGTAACCGCGACAAGGCACGCCTTCAGGTGGCTCGCCTCCATGAGAAGGTTTTCAATACCCGAAACGATTTTCTTCACCAACTAAGTACAAGGCTGGTTCGTGAGAACCAAACAATCAGCCTCGAAGATTTGGTGGTGAAGAATATGGTGAAAAACCATAGGCTGGCGAAGAGCATCTCAGATGCAAGCTGGTCGGCGTTTCGCTCGATGGTGGAGTACAAAGCATGCTGGTATCGGCGCAAGGTCAGCATTGTCGGCAGGCAGTTTCCATCGAGCCAGCTCTGCCACGTGTGCGGGTACCGCCACAAAGAAGTGAAGAATCTCAACATCAGGGAATGGAACTGCCCATCGTGCGGCACACACCATGACCGGGACGAAAATGCGGCGATGAATCTGGACCGCGAAGGACAACGTTTGCTGGCGCTAGCTTAAAGCCCCAGCCAACCGTGGGAACCACGGAGCTAGCCTGCTGACCTTCACCCGGTAGGGTGTTCAGCGCAGGAATCTCGCGACTTTAGTCGTGAGAGGTTCAAAACACTTGGTAAGGAGAGGGCGAGCTGATGAATAAACTCGTTGACAAATTTGGCCGCATCCATGACTATATGCGGATTTCAGTAACAGATCGCTGCAACCTACGCTGTGTATACTGTATGCCTGAAGAAGGAATGGAGTTTGAACCATCCGATCGCATTCTCAGCTATGAGGAAATTGAGGCGGTTGTCAAAGCAGTTGCCAAGATGGGCGTTCGTAAACTGCGGTTAACCGGTGGGGAACCGCTTGTCCGCAGGGAAATTGAAAAACTAATCGCTATGCTGTCCGCTGTTCCGGGCATTGAAGATATCGCTTTAACAACGAATGCAATTTTTCTCGAATCAAAGGCAGAAAAATTAAGAGAGGCCGGGTTGACCCGCCTGAACATCAGCCTGGATTCACTTAAAGCCGACCGCTTCTCCATGATTACGCGGGGCGGCGACATTAAGCGCGTTATGCGCGGCATAGACGCAGTTGTACGCGCGGCATTTACTCCGATAAAGCTTAATGTTGTGCTGATGAAGGGCATCAATGATGATGAAATTCAGGATTTTATCCGCCTTTCCATGGAGAAGCCGCTGCAGGTGCGTTTTATTGAATATATGCCGATTGGGCACGATGATAACAGCTGGCGGGAGAAATACATCTCGCTTGATACTATTTTCGAGGCGGTAGAAAAAATGGGGCTTTCCTATGAATCAGAGGTACTCGTATACGGAAATGGGCCGGCCGAGAATTACCGAATCCCGGGGGGAGCCGGGTCATTCGGTTTAATCCATCCTGTAAGCGAGCATTTCTGTGATACGTGCAACCGGCTGCGCTTAACGGCGGATGGCAGTATTAAACCGTGCCTGTACTGGAATGATGAATGGAATGTGCGGCCGCTGGCAGGTGATGATAGAGCTATTCAAGCTTTATTCCTGCGGGCGCTTGATGCCAAACCAGAAAACCATGAGATGGCGATGGCTCTTAGCCGGGAATCTCAAACCCATACACCTACTGTGCGCCGAATGTCGCAGATTGGAGGATAGCTAGTTATGGATGAATCGCTTACACATTTTAACGGCCAGCAAAGGGCCCGAATGGTTGATATCACGCAAAAGTCAGAAACAAATCGGACTGCCATTGTTCACAGCCGGGTTATGATGAAGCCGGAGACACTTACCCGGATCAAAGAAGGCCGGATAGGGAAGGGGGATGTGCTCGCTGTTGCACAGGTAGCCGGAATTATGGCCGCTAAGAAAACCTCGGGCCTCATTCCCATGTGCCACCCGTTGGCGCTTACAGGAGTAGATATAACATTCCACGATAACGGGGCCGACACGCTTTACATTGAGGTTCTGGTTAAGACGAAAGGCCAGACAGGCGTGGAAATGGAGGCGTTAATGGCAGCTTCTGTCGCAGGGCTTACCGTGTATGATATGTGCAAGGCGATGGACAAAGAAATGTTGATCGGCCCCACCTACCTCGTTTCTAAAACAGGGGGAAAAAGCGGAGAGTTTGCCAACCACATCGAAGTAGAAATTATGAAAAAATAACGCTACAATAAAACGAGAATGATTATAAGGAGTGGGTTTTATGGCAAACGATAAAGCAGCACCAAACGCGCTGACGAAGGAACAGTCCGATCTGCTCAACTCAGAAACGCTCATTCTGCTCAGCACCGTAGATGCAGAAACAAACACGCCCGGCATCAATGCGATCTCATGGGTTAAAGCTTATTCAGAAACGAAAATACGTTTTTCCGTTACCAATTCCTCCCGCATAGTAGCCAACATTAAAGCGAACCCTGGGGTGACCCTGGCTTTTATCGGGCTTGAATCGGTATTTTCTATCGTAGGTAAGGCCTCTATTCTGGAGGATAAAATGGATGGAGTATCGATGCCGCTAGCCAAAATAGAAGTCGAGATAACTGGCATTTTTGACAGCATGTTTTGGGGAGCGAAGATTGTTCAGGAACCGAAATTTGAAAAAACGTACGATCTGCAGAAGGCGAAAGCGCTGGATGATTCGGTATTTACCGCCCTGCTTAAATAACAGCAGTTACATAGGAACAACATAAAAGGAGCCTGATGCGGGCTTCTTTTTTTAATTCTGCTGTGGATAGTTAACAGAACTTCTTAAAATGACGCGTTTTAGAGGGAGGCCTTCAGGTAAAGTTCCAAAAAATGTTAACAATTACTCTGTTATATTGTAAAGATATGCCTGTATAATAAAAGAAAATTGTTTTTAAATACAAAGGGAGTCTTATTGAGAAACTTAGCGACCTTCTAACATGCTACAACCAGAGTGGTTTAATTAAATAGATAGTGAATTTGAATAAGGAGGAAGAAAGAAATGGACGAGAACAAACTGGTTGAGCTGATGCGTTCTATGATGAAGGAAGAGTTAAAACCTATAAATGAACGATTGGACCAGATGGATCAACGGTTTGACCAAATAGATCAACGAATGGACCGAATGGATCAACGATTGGACCAGATGGATCAACGATATGAAGAGATGGGCCAAATTGTTCGTGCCTTGCGGGATGGGCAAGAGGAGCTAAAGGCGCAGATGGAGGGCATTTCGCTTGACGTTCACAAGCTGCATGGAGAAGTTGCTGCGCTTCGTCAGGAAATAAGACGTGACCAGGATCTAGCTGATATGCGGGCAGGCCGCACTGAACGACAAATTGCTGAAATTAATTCTCGTATTGAGCAGTTGGAAAATCCGCACAGCTAATATTATCACAAAATTTGAGCGGTTGTAGGATTGGTATGAAAACTGAACCTACTTTGGCGGTTGTTGTCTATAAAAAGTAAAAACGTTCCAGTTCTCCTTATCGATTGCTTTAAATGTTTAAATTCATCCCTGCGATTCATATTTGAACCAAACGGGAAGAAAATATAGGGTGAACAATTAACCCGGATAAGGAGATGATGAGTTTTGTCTACTGGCAATGAAAACAATAACGCTCAGCCAACGACTCAGGAACCGCAGCACGGCTATTTAAAACCGGACATACAGTCTGAAATGGTACCACGCCCCAGGGCAGAAGACAGCACATATACAGGCAGCGGAAAACTGAAAGGTAAGGTTGCCATTGTCACAGGAGGCGACAGCGGAATTGGCCGTTCCGTTGCTATCTTTTATGCAAAAGAGGGTGCGGATGTGGTCGTTGCCTATTTAGAAGCGCACAGCGATGCAGAAGAGACAAAACGCCAGGTTGAACAGGAAGGGCAGCGCTGCCTTACCTTGGCCGGAGACATAGGGGATGAGGCATTCTGCCAGCAGGTTGTACAGCAAACCATCCAAGAATTCGGCCGGCTGGATATCCTAGTTAACAATGCTGGTGAACAGCATGAATGTGTCCGTATTCAGGATATAACTGCAGAACAGCTTGTCCGAACTTTTCAGACCAATATTTTCTCGATGTTCTTCTTAACAAAGGCTGCTGTGGATCATATGCAGGCGGGTAGCGCCATTGTGAATACAGCCTCTATCACTGCTTACAAGGGGCATCCGACATTGATGGATTATTCCGCCACGAAAGGTGCCATTGTTTCCTTTACCCGGTCATTATCAAACAATCCGGATATTCTCTCCAAAAGCATTCGGGTGAACGCTGTAGCCCCGGGCCCTATCTGGACACCGCTTATCCCTTCCACATTTTCAGAGGACAAGGTGGCAAAGTTTGGCCAGGACGTTCCGATGAAACGGCCAGGACAGCCTGAAGAACTTGCGCCTGCCTATGTTTTCCTCGCTTCAGATGATGCTTCCTATATTACTGGCCAGACTATCCATGTTAATGGCGGAACGGTTCTAAACGGATAAAAATAAGTGATTGAACATGAAAGAGGCATCTCGCTTTATGCGGAATGCCTCTTTGATGGGCAAAAAAATAGGCCCCCTATCAAAAATGATAGAGGGAAGATAAAGGACTATCTATTTAATGGAACAAAAAGCGAGACCTTTTAGTCACGGTTACGATTTCTGTTGCGGCTTTGGCCACCCTTTTCTCCGATTTCTTCATAGAAATCACGGTCATGGGATTCAGCTGTCGCTTCCCCGCCTTTGCGTCCGATTTCTTCATAGAAATCGCGGTCATGGGATTCAGCCGTCGCTTCCCCGCCCTTGCGTCCAATTTCTTGGTAGAAATCACGGTCATGGGATTTAGCAGTAGCCTCTCCGCCTTTGCGTCCGCGTTCTTCTCTGCTCATGTTATCGTCATTATTATTGTTATTGTTACGTGCCATATCTTCATCTCTCCTTTGGGATGCTTGTATTGTCGAACACATTATTGCTTTTCCCGCTTCTTTCGGGAGCAAAACGAATAACGTTTCGATTTAGGCCCCATGTAATAGAAAAAATGATATAAGTAGAGCTAAAGTATCTGAATGGATAATGCTAGACTTGCTGAAATGGTTTGAAAGTATGGTGATTGCTATGAGCAGGGCTCACTAAGGCGACAATATTTAGCAGGGTATCCGTAATTTCCAGGAAGCTCTTTATACGCTTGAAGAACAAATGCCTGGTACCATGAGCGGATCCCCTGAATTTGTGAAAAAGTATTGTAACCTCTCCAAAGGGGAGAGTAGACAGCAGGGGACCGTGGAATGAAGACGGCAAATTCGAGTATGTTGAGGATCCGCAGCCTATGGGCAATAACCCGGCTGCCGAGTTTTCATCGAAGAGTAAATAAGTGGAATACAGGAAAAGACCGCAAATCCGCGGCCTTTTCCTTTCACGAGACTCTTTTTCCTAGAATAATTAAGTCTCTTTCGACTCCGTCCAATTCTGCCACATTTGGCAAGTGGGCCCATTTTTCAAAACCAAAGCTGGCAAACAAATCCAGGCTGGGTCTGTTGTGGCCGAATATAAATCCCAGCAGCGTCTTGATTCCCAGCTTCGGGCACGCATCTATCGCTTGTTGCATAATGTATTTGCCAATTCTTTTGCCTCTGTAATTCTCATGTATGTAGATGCTTATCTCCGCGGTTGCGTGATAGGCAGGCCTGCCGTAAAACGACTGAAAACTAATCCATCCGCAAATTTCTCCATGGTATTCTACCACCCAGAGAGGTCTAAAAGTAGGAGAATGGTCATCAAACCATTTTTTTCTGCTTTCAACACAAACAGGCTCTGTGTCGGCTGTAACCATTCTGCCTGCGATGGTCGAGTTATAAATTTCTACTATAGCGGATAAATCCCCGATTTTAGCATCTCTCACTGTAATATCTGTCACGAGCCTTCCCCCTATGTGAATGCCTGAATTATTACCATTATAAATTGCAGTCCTTTATTATTTCTTTGAATACATGTTAACTTACCTTACATGATAAATCAATATGAATAACAGACAGACACCTTCGGCTCCATTTAAATTTTACCGTATTCTCATACTTGTCCTTTATTCTAGAGAATAGGGATGGACGGTCAGGGCTATACTTCTATTGTTTCACTGGTGAATTTTATCCCTTTACGCATCAATTTATGATTAGGTATACTGTCACTATATTGCAGACAGGCAGGTATGTAAAATGAAATGGTTACTTGTAGTTATAGTGGCCCTGCAGATGCTTCTTCCTGAAAGTGTGCAGGCTGCATCTTTCCCGGTTGCAGAACCGGCGGACCCTACAGCGGCAGATATCCATAGTGAATCAGCCATTTTGATTGATATGAATTCAGGAGATGTTTTGTTTTCGAAAAACAGCGATAAAATGCAGTACCCCGCTAGTATTACGAAAATTGTCACCGGCATCCTTGCAATAGAGAATGGGCATTTAAATGATATCGTGACAGTTTCAAAAAACGCCCGTGATGTGGAGGGCACGCGCATCTACCTGGCAGAAGGTGAACAGAAGCCTATGATTGATCTGCTATATGGTATGTTGATGAATTCAGGTAACGATGCGGCTATTGCCATTGCGGAACATATGGATGGCAGCGTGGAGGCATTCAGTAGGCGGATGAACGATTTTGTAAAGAAGATTGGCGCAACCCATACACATTTTGTCAACCCGGATGGACTATATGATAAGCAACACTACACAACGGCGGCGGATATGGCTAAGATAGCAGCGTATGCAATGCAAAACCCAATATTTAGCCGAATCGTTGCAACGAAAGAAAAACCATGGAATGGAACAGAATGGAAAAGTAAGCTTGAGAACCACAATAAGCTGCTTACCACCTACAGCGGTGCAAACGGGGTTAAGAACGGGTTTACAACCCAGGCCAAGTTTACCCTCGTGGAATCTGCCAAGCGAAATGGAATGGACCTCATAGCTGTTCTTATGAAAGCAGACACTGATAGGGAAATTAACCAAGATGCAGAGCGGCTCCTGGATTTTGGGTTTGCGCACTTTAAATCGGTACGTATTCTGGGGGAGCGCCAGCAGTTAAGCAGCCGAGGAGAGCGCTATACAGTTAATAAGAATCTCTTTGCGACGATACCCAAAAATGATCAATTTCGTGTGAATACCGGAGATCCACACCATATTATTGTGCAGACGACCTCTGGTAAGATACAAGCCTATAGTCCTGTGTTGACGCAAAGGGAGATACCCGACACCGGGCACAAAGATTATATGGGTTCTGCTGAGGATAGTTCGTCCCTTTATTATTGGACAGCTGTATCTGCCGGCGTGCTCATTGCAGGTTGGCTCTCACTGCGTTATAGGGGAAGAAGAGCTTAAATTCCACGTGCGAAGGAAAGGCGTTTTTTAAAATTTATCTTCTTCGGCAACCCCTTGCGGAGTACACGTCTGTACCGCTTTTTGCAGCTCGGAATCCGTAATTCTGATGTACAGCGGGTAGAAGGGAAACGGGGCCTTATCATATCTGTTTAATTTTACCAGGTAGTCTTTCACCTGTGTAAACAGGAGCTGCGCATCAATGCCCAGCTGGCCGCTCCAGCTTTCTTCTGACTTAGCAAGCGCTGATTCGAAAAGCAGCACGGCCCCTTCTTTATTGCCATTTCTGAAATGATGCAGGCCAACGGCGACCTGCAGGAGAGCCTGGAGCAGCTTGTTTCGCCCATGGCCCAGCCAGTATTCTTCCATCACTTCATGGCATTCGTAATAGTCCTGTTCGATATTAAAATAATACAGATATTCGACATACAGCCGGTGATACAAGCGATTCACGCTCCCAATTTTAGGCTTTCCCCTTTATTCTATCCTGATTAATCCCGCTTTGCGATGGGCAAAAACTTTTAATTTTTCATCAAAGAGTGAAAAAACTCCCTTGGCAGCAGAATCCCAAGGGAGTTTGTCTTCAGTATGAGAGGCTCATTATCACTGAGCCTCTTTTTAGTGCGCCCGGCATGGGCATTATCTATAGGGTTCAAGTCCCGAATGGTGAAGGCAGTAGTAACCATAGCTTAAGGCAAGGGTGTCGACCGTGAGGTCGAATCTGAAGGAAGCCGGCGGCAAACCTCCGGTCTGAGGAACACGAACCTCATATAAGGCTAACATTCGTTGGATGAGTCTGCTAAACAAGACGAAGTCCATACTGCCGAAGGCGAATGAGAGTAAATGAGGCAGATAGATGGAGGGGAAGATAATGTTCTTACCCGGGGAGATCTGTCTGACATGCCGAGTTCCCTTGGCAACCTTATCCGTGAGGATAAGCTGAACAGACAGAAGTCAGCAGAAGCCATAGTACATGGGTTGTGACGACAAACCATGGAAGGGCTGAACATTATGGAGAATGAAAGACAAGGCGTTCGAAGACACGCGATGAAGGCAGACAATCCGAAAGGACTTATCTGAAGGAAGAAGTGGTGAATCCACAGGGAACTTCAGAAGGGCGGAGTGTGCGTTCGGCACAAATTGGGCCTTTCATTCACGCAAGGAGTATACGTTATGATTGAACAATTGCTGTCACGGAACAATCTCTTACTTGCCCTAAAGCAAGTGGAACGGAATAAAGGAAGTCATGGCGTGGACGGTATGTCAGTTAAACTCCTACGAGCACATATTAAGGAACACTGGCATGACATTCGCCGTTCCATCGAGATGGGCTCCTATAAACCGAGCCCAGTCCGTCGGGTCGAAATCCCGAAACCGAACGGCGGCGTGAGGCAGTTAGGCATCCCTACCGTGACCGACCGTTTCATTCAACAGGCACTTGCGCAAGTATTGACGCCTCTCTTTGACCCTGGCTTTTCTGACCATAGTTATGGATTCCGCCCTGCAAGGCGTGGACATGATGCCGTAAGGAAAGCGAAGCGCTACATGCAGCAGGGATATAGGTGGGTGGTCGACATGGATCTGGAGAAATTTAGCGATATTAATTTAGAGTGGCCCTCGCCTATTTAAGTTAATTAACGTTTATTATCTATGTTTTTCTAATTAAATCGCAGTATTTCAGAATTACGTACCCGTTCGGGCACCGTAAGGTGCTTGAAAACAAGTTACTGGTTTACCGCATAAGCCTATGACAGTACGCATTTTACGCATCGGATGGCGTTGAGAAAGTTGTTTTAAGTCTGTAATGGTGATGTGTAGATAAATTTGAGTCGTATTTAGGCTCTTATGGCCTAATAATTTTTGAATGGCCACTAAATGAGCGCCTTCTTGCAAAAGGTGAGTAGCACATGTATGTCGCAATTTATGGGGAGTGACTTTCTTATCGATACCAGCTCGTGCCGCATATTTCTTAACCATAAACTGAATAGCTCGAGAAGTTAGCGCACCTCCCTTTTTGCTGACAAAGAGCTCAGAAATAGTGCTAGTTCTAGAAGTGAGGTAATCCTTAATGACGTCTTCAACGATTGAATCCAGTGGTACATATCGCTCCCGTCCCCCCTTTCCTTGAATCAGAATTCGTTTCTCTTCCCAATGGACATTACGTAGCTGGAGGGAGCAGATTTCACTTACTCGTAGTCCAACTGAGTAGATCAAAGTAAGGATTGCCCGGTCACGGCGGCCTAAAATAGTTGTGGTGTCTGGTTGGGTGAGTATCTGTTGAATTTCTTTGTTTTCTAAGACCACTGGAAGTCGTTCCGGTGTATCGAGAAGTTTCGGCCATTTTTTTCGTTCATCTTGTTTAGGAGTTATTATCTCCATAAGAATGAGATAGTCGATAAATGCTGAAAGGGTGGCCAATTTACGTTGCACAGCAGAAGAACCATTCTTACGGTCAACACGAAGGTAGCGGATATAATCCACAACCATTTTAGCTTTGGAGGGATTGTCCATTTGTGGGTAGTCATTTCTACAAAATGTTTGCCAAACTTTCATATCGATGGCGTAGGCATCGGCGGTTTTAGGACGACAACCTCGAACAAATTGGGTATAGTCGAGAAATTCTCTAAGAATGGCTTCATTATTCATGCTTTTTCTCTCCTGACACGGGTGGAATATTTCTGCGAAGTAGGCTAACGGCTTTTCTGATATCCTCGAAATCGGCGTGAGCATAGGGGGTGGTTTCTTTTAATGACTTATGTCCAAGTGCTTTAGCTATGACTTCTACTCTTCCACCTCGTTGGATAAGATGAGCCGTAAAAGTATGACGAATGGTATGAGGGCTAACAGGCTTTTCAATATGAGCAGCTTCGGAATATTTTCGTATACGCCTTGTTATGGTCCATGGTTTAATACGAGTTCCTTTTTGATTCAATAGGAAAGGGCCCGATTTGGCTTTGCGATAGAGTCCAACATACTTTTTTAAGTCGCCAATAGCTGCTTTAGGAATAGCTGTTTGACGATCACCTGATTTTCCTTCTCGTACATGAATCCAGCCTTCTTTTAGGTCCACATCTTCGATGTTTAGAGCACTCAGTTCTCCGACACGGAGCCCTGTTGCATAGAGTACCAAAAGAGTAATAAAGTCCGTAAAACCTTGGTTAGTTGAGCGATCAGGTGCAGAAAGTATACGTAGCATCTCTTCTTCCGTTAAATAGGTTTGTTCTTTCGGTTGTTTGGGTACCATTTTAAGTGCCTCCATCGGATTTTCAGTTCTCCAGCCACGGTCTATGGCGTAAGCCATAAATGAGCGAAGGTGGGATAGATTTTTGTCTATCGTACAAGGAGAGATTCCGGCTTGTCTACGAGCACTAAGCCAGCGAATGATGTCTACGGCACGTAACACCTCAATTCCTTTCTCCAGACAATGTGGACAGCCTACGGCAAATCGAGTAAGACTAAAACGAAATTCCTTTAACGTACCCTTCGAATATTTCTTCATACCCTCTGCAGTTCGAAGGAATTCTTGAATTTGTTCTGCTAATTTTCCTGTAAGAGGTTCAGCTATGGGAGTCATCGTATATTTTCGACGTAGTGGTTTATTTTGGCTAGATACGTTAACAATTTCCAACTTGGGTTTTGATGAACAAGACATTTCGTTGATAGGGTGTGACTCCAGTGTTGCTTCTATCTCTGGGTTTTGAATCCGAGTATAATGAAGGGTTGTTGTCAGCCGTTTATGGCCTAACCAGTCTTTGATTTGTACGATATTGCCTCCTTGTTGATACAGATGACTTGCACAAATATGGCGTAGTTGATGGGGGCGAAGGGATTTTTCCCACATCTCATGATATTTCCTAAAGGTAGCACCTATTAAGTTGTTGTCCATCGCTTCTTTCCGCCAGGTTAAGAATAGCGGTGCGTTAGGTTCAAGATCATTACGCGTAGCTAAATAAATCTGAAGTAATTCTAATATCTCATTAACGACGGGAACTCGCCGTTCTTTTCGCCCTTTTCCTTCTCGAATGATGAGAACTTGTTCTTCCCATAGAATATCTCTGATCTGTAAGTTTGCTGCTTCTCCAGCTCGAATGCCGGAGGCATACAAAAGAGCAAATAAGGCCAGATTACGCTTTCGGATAGGGTCGAATTGACGACGGCTCAAACAACTGTCGATTTGCCTTTTTAATTCCTTTAGGCAATCTTGAATTTCCTCTATTGAAGCGATCTCAGGTAAGGATTGATAAAGATCTAGATTCGTATACCTTAGATGACGAGCAGGATTTTCTAAACGTAATTCTTGCTGCACTAAATAATTAAAAAAAGAACGAAGTTGACTAATGATTACATTTCGGTATCCAAGAGATTTACTTTCTGTACGTTCAATACAGTAGTTCTCCAGGTGAACGAGTTGAACGTTTTGAAAGTTGATGGATAAGTTCTCCAGATATTGAGCTAGCTTTTTGAGTTCCCGCCAAGTAGCTTTCACCACTTTTGGCGTATATCCTCGAATAATGGTTTGATATTCTCGATAATCCTCGATGATAGATTCCATAAGATGTGTACCTCTCTGAAGTTAGTTTACAAGATCTCACGATCTTGTCTAGGGATGATCCTATGGGTCTATCTTATATCGCTAAAGAGAAATTCTTCGACAAAGTGAATCATGATCGGTTGATGAGGAAGGTAGCGGAGAAAGTAGAAGATAAAACGGTTCTTCTCTTGATTCGTCGATTTCTTCAAGCGGGTGTCATGATACATGGAGTTGTCAGAGATTCGGAAGAGGGCACGCCGCAAGGTGGTCCACTAAGTCCGTTGCTTTCCAACATCGTATTAGATGAACTGGATAAGGAACTGGAGAAGCGAGGACACAAGTTTGTCCGCTATGCAGACGACTGTAATATTTACGTTCGTACACGTAAAGCGGGAGAACGGGTGAAAGCATCGGTGACCAACTTTATTGAAGAAACACTCAAGCTTAAAGTGAATCAGGAAAAGAGTGCGGTAGACCGTCCATGGAAACGCAAATTTCTAGCATTTAGCTTTACCTTCCATGTCAATCCGAAAGTCCGCATCGCTCCCCAATCTCTGAAAAGAGTTAAACAGAAAATCCGCGCGATCACGTCCCGGAAGAGTCCGATGGCTATCGATGATAGAATCGAGGAACTCAATCAATATCTCATGGGATGGTTGGGATACTTTGCGCTGGCAGATACGCCGAGTGTTTTCAAAAGTCTTGATATGTGGATTCGCAGACGATTGCGGATGTGCCTATGGAAACAGTGGAAACTTCCCCGTACAAAAGTAAAAAGGCTTATCGCTTTAGGTGTTCCTAAAGCAAAAGCCTTCGAGTGGGGTAATTCCCGCAAGGGATACTGGCGTATTTCCAACAGTCCTGTCCTGGATCGAACGTTGAATAATCGATTCTTCGAATCGCTTCAGCTTAAGAGTCTGGCAGAACGATATGACTCGTTGCGGAGTACATAATGAACCGCCGTATACCGAACGGTACGTACGGTGGTGTGAGAGGTCGGGGGTTAATCACCCCCTCCTACTCGATTGTGGATTACTTCTTAGCCGTTTTTACAGCAGCTTTAGCAGTCTTTTTAGCTACGTGTTTTTTCTTAGCTGTGCTCTTTTTAGCTACATGTTTCTTAGCAGCTTTCTTCACTGCGTGTTTTGGAGCCTTCACCGTATGTTTTGCTGCTGCTTTTGTATGAGCCTTGGCCGGCGCACCTGTGGCCGCAAATGCGGAACCGGTTAACCCTACTGCTAGTGCGGTTGTAAGCATTAAAGATGCTGCTAATTTTTTCATAAAAAACACTCCCTTAGCCATGTATAGTGGAACAAATTCAACTAAAGTATAGGCGCAGAGCATTAGAAAAAAATGAGAAAACAATAATAATTAGAAAAAATTTCCTCACTAATAATGTTCCCGGATTACTTTAAGATAATCGAGCCGGGGATGAAGACCTAAGGGAATGAGGTGGCCATATTCTTTAATATATGTATAAGGAATAGACTTGCGCCCTCCTTTGTCGGCTTGTTCCCAAAAGGAGATAATATGCCCCGCGTCAAGCAGATAGGTCTCGTTATGGCATGTAAATCGAATAATGGCAAACGAGATTCCCTTATGTCTGCACACGAGTCCCATATGCTTAATCTGGTGTTCATGAAAGTTGCTCAGAGGCAGGGCGGTTTTGTTTGCTGTTTCTTTCGCCTCAAAATCGAGATGCCTGCCTTCGTATATCCCGTTATAGTCTGTAGTTGAAGGCTGCCTAAAGTACGCTTCTCTTATCACAGCGGCAGACCGGTTCGGATAATCTACCTTGACAATCTGGACGGGAGTGGGCTTCTTATGTACGGATGCGATTTCATTGGATACGTAGAAAGCGTTCGTCTCGTTAACGTCTTCTTCAAGCGACATGCCACGCCCCGCAGCGCTGCTGTTCTTTTTAAACATTCCAAGGAATTCTTCAGCCTTCATGCGATCGGGTAAAGAAGCAAATGACTGATTTTTTTTGCCATTGGGATAATGAATTTTTGCCATTTTGTTTGCACCACCTACTCTAATCATAACAGAAATTTTACCCGGGTTCTCATTTATCTCCAGCAACAGGTATAATAATAGGAAGAGGAGAGGGGGCTAAATATGGATATTTCTATGCAAAACGTGGCAAAACGGTGTTTTGAGACAACTTACACCCTTGAGTGCGGGCAAACGATCCCCGTTCGTATTGGCTATGAAACATACGGACAGTTGAGCAATGATAGGAAGAACGCCATATTAGTCTGCCATTTTTTCAGCGCGAACAGCCACGCAGCAGGAAAATACCACCCGGATGATGCAGAGCCAGGCTGGTGGGATATGCTTATTGGACCGGGGAAGGCTATTGATACGGATCGATATTTTGTTATTTGTACGGATACGCTGTGCAATATCCAGTTGAAAAACCCGCATGTGATTACCACAGGCCCAGGTACAATCAATCCAGAAACAGGGGATTGCTACGGGATGGCTTTTCCGCAGTTTACCTACCGGGATATGGCAGGCATCCAGTTTAAAATCATTACGGAAATGGGCATTGAAAAGCTCGTGGCCGTAATAGGGCCATCCGCGGGAGGCATGCAGGCATTAAACTGGGCGGTGCACTTTCCGGATAACGTAGAAGCAGTTGTTTCTGTTATCAGTGGGGGGGCATCACCAATTCTCACTTCCTTAGCCTACCTACAATCAGCGATTGACGCGATCAAACTGGATCCAAACTGGCGAGAAGGCAGCTATTACGGGGAGTCCGAACCTGAACAGGGGTTGGCCCTTGCGCTGCAGTTAATGAACCTGGGAGCTTATCAGTACGGCTGGTATGATGCCAACTACAAGCGTGTCGCGGCCGATATCGCCCCTTATCAGTCTTTGAACAATCCTCCCACCTTTCTCACACAGTTTAAGGAAGCCATCGCACAGCGGATGAACACATACGATGCAAATCATTACTTATATACGGCCCGCGCGGCCATGCTGCACAATATTGCCAATGGGTTTTCTTCCATGGAGGAGGCGCTTAGCCGCATTACAGCAAGGGTTCTGATGATTCCATGTAAAACGGATTTGCTTTTCCCTCCCCAGTACAGCTGGGAAGTGGTTGACATCATTAATAAGGCAGGCGGTCATGCAGCGTGCTATGAGATTGACAGTCCGCTTGGACACATGGCCGGTGTACTTGCTGCTCATTTGTTTGCGGACCAGGTGGCGGCATTTATTGAGGGTTTTTAACAAAAAAACTGTTGAAGATTTTAAGAAAAGGCAGGAGAATACAGTGGAGGAAAACTTATTAGCGGTTATTAAATCCAGGCAGAGTATCGGGAAGGTGACAGAACAGGAGGTTCCCCGGGAGATACTCGTGCAAATCATTGAAGCTGGCACCCGCGCGCCGAGCCATTATAATACCCAGCCGTGGAAGTTCTTTGTTATGACAGGTAATGGCAGAGACCAGCTAGGCCAGGCATATGGAGAAATTGAAGTGTTGAACAAAGGAAAAGACGCCGCGGAAGAAGATAAGAAACAAATGTATCAGAACAAATATAAAAAGGCTTTTCGCGCGCCCGCTGTCATCGCCGTAGCCTGTTCACCTGTTGACAATGGATTGGCTGTGGAGCCGGAAGAGAAGGCAGCTGTTGCTGCGTGCATACAAAACATGCTGCTGGCCATTCATGCTTTAGGTTACGCTGCGATCTGGCGCACCGGAGAAGCTTGTTACCACCCGCTTATGCGGCAGAAGTTTGGACTGGGCGAACATGAAACGATGATGGGTCTGATTTACATTGGGCGACCTGCAAGCGTTGTCCCACAGCGGCCCCGCGTGAGTGTTGAGGAAAAAGTAACATGGTTGTCATAAGATTGGATCGGCGTATGCTGGAGCAGTAGGGGATCATAAGGAGCGTCTATGAAGGATTCTATTTTTCATTTTGTTATACATTACGGCTACATGGGCATCTTTCTTGCCCTTATGTTTGGAATTATCGGTGTGCCCATTCCCGATGAAATTCTCATGATTTTTGCCGGATATCTTGTTCATACCCACCGCCTGCTCCTTCTGCCAACCTTGCTTGCAGCTTTTCTGGGCAGCGCAGTTGGCATTACGCTCAGTTACTGGCTTGGCAGAGGGCTTGGCGGCGCGATTATAGACAAGTATGGAAAGCAACTCCACCTTACACCGGATAGGCTTGAAAAAGTTCATCGATGGTTTGAGCGATTTGGCAGCTGGGCCCTCGTTCTCGGGTACTTTGTTCCCGGTGTGCGCCATTTGACCGCTTATACTGCGGGCATGAGTAAATTAAGCGTGCGTGTTTTTGCGCTGTATGCTTATATAGGTGCGCTGATCTGGGCCGCAACATTTATTGCGATCGGCGTATTCCTGGGTAGAAGATGGGCTGCAATGGCTGGGATAATCCACCATAACTTGCTTTTGATCTCATTGTGTGTGATCGGATTAGTGCTGTGTTTTTTCCTGTGGAAGAAATACGCAAAAGAGGCGGGTCCTGATTAGACAGGAGTCCGCCTCACTCTTTTTTAAAAAATTTTCTTTTTTGTTTTTTCTTCCTTAAGTATTTCGACAGATTCACGGAAGCGCTGCGAATGCACAATTTCTCTCTCTCGCAGGAAAGTTAGACCGTCTTTTAAATCGACGTCATCCGTCATATTAATCAGCCACTGATAAGTCGCCCGCGCTTTTTCCTCAGCGGCAATATCCTCATATAAATCAGCGATTGGATCCCCTTTGCTTTGAATGTATTTGGCGGAAAAGGGTACACCCGATGCATTTTGATAAAATAGTGACTTGTCGTGATTGACATAGTGGTCAGCAAGGCCCTCTCGTTCCAATTCTTCAGGAGTAGCATCCTTCGTCAACTTATAGACCATTGTGGCGATCATTTCGAGATGCGAAAGTTCCTCTGTCCCAATATCGTTTAGCACGCCAATTACTTTATCCGGTACGGTGTACCGCTGGTTTAAATACCGCAGAGCAGCAGCCAGTTCCCCGTCCGCCCCGCCATACTGTTCAAGCAATAACCTTGCCATGCGAACGTCGCACTTGCTTACGCGAACTGGGTACTGCAGCTTTTTCTCATATATCCACACAGATACTACCCCTCCTTTTAATTAAACTTGCCAGGGCCAGGGCGTATTGGTCCACACCCATGGCGCTGAAGTAAAACTGTGTCCTGCATGCATTAGTGGACCGTACTGAGCTTCAAACTGCTGCTTGAGCATTTTGCTCTGCTGGGCAAATTCGTTGTACTGGTTAATCGCCTGCTGGTCATCAGGATGGGTGTTGAGGTAGAGGTTAAGCTCGAAACACACAAAATCAGCCTGCTGGATCTGCAGCAGCTGATCATAATAGTTGGCGTCAGGCTTTAGCATGGATTTCATTCATCCCCTTTCCCGTACTTATTCTTATAGGGGCTGTCGTAAGGTGCATACAATGCCGGCCATAAAGTGCCATGGGCTAATGCCTCCTGGGGCGTGAACTGGGGCAAAGAAAAAGGCTGGTACCCCAAGTAAAGGGCAGGCGGCGTTTCGTATGTTTTTTTTAGCATGGGCGGGCACGGATCAAATGGACCGTGGAAGACCCGGTATTTCTTCCGGTAAGTGTACATGAAATGTTCTCCTTTCAACTCAATCTGTCACTAACATATGGCGAACAGAGCCTGTATCATTCCACCTTTCTAATATCTTCCTTTGCCTGTTTAGGCGACTGTGGTATAACTGTAAAGGGAGAAAAGTGTGGATTATCATGAAGGAGGAAACGGTATGGAATATGCGATTATGACACTGCTGGTAATCGGGATTGCCGTTCTGCTCTTTAGCTTTACGAAAGAAAAAGAACAGAATAACAATCTAGAACATAAATTAGAGAATTTTTCGATGAGCGTCCTAAAGGAACTTCACCAAGTGCAGGACATGATTAAAGAAACACGAGAGAAATAAGCAAGGTGGGGAATGTTTTATGAATAGAAGCGCATTAAGAGGATTTGCATCCGGTGTGATTTTGGCAACCGGCGTGCTGACTCTCGCCTATTATGTAGATAGGCCTGCCACGCAAGCTGCCCCAGTGCAGCCTGGCATGCAGGGCACGCAATCCGCCGCTGGAGGATTGCAAGCTCAGCTAGGCGCCGGGGTGCAAGACCAGCATGCTGCAGGAGCTGCGCCAAACCAGACTGCCCAGCATGAGCCAGCAAAACCTAAACCAATTTATAAGATAAGCCTGAAAGTGGACCGGGGAACAACACCGGAAGATGCCGCTTCCCAGCTTGAAAAAGGAAAGGTTATTCCGGATAAGAAAATACTTATTAAATACTTTGTGAACAATCGTCTCATGTATTCTTTAAAACGAGGTACACATAACCTAAACAGCAATATGACAATCGCACAAATCGCCAGCAATCTTATTAAGCCCTAAAGATTAGCCCGCAGCGGCCTTCCCTGATGTGGAATGGCCAGCCTGCGGGTTATTTTTTGTCGTAGAAGAAAGTATAAGGTCCCTTTCTCTTTGTTAATATGGAAAGTTGATGTGCATTACAGTGTTGAAATGCCTATAGCGATTTCTTAAACGGGACCTCTGGTCCCGAAACATTCCAAGAAAAACATCGTGAGGCGCATGTCCGCACCTTTCTTTCCCCCTGTGGAGCGTGTGGAACAGAGGGCGAAAAAGACCGGCAACCTGTCTCCATCATTGAGTTACCCAGATGTTGCACCTAAACGGTATAAAGGAATCTAAGGCCATCGCCTGCGCTTACGCTTGCCGCTAGCCAAGATTCCCTAATGCCGGTCCGTCCGTCGTTCCACAAAGCGGCCGCAAAAACTTCTATGAGGGGAAAGGAGAGAGCGGCATGGCCCGCGATGTTTTTCTGAGCACAAAATGATACCTGATTTCAAAAACGCGATCCCATGGCAATTCAGCTTTGGCGATCCTGTAGCGAGGCTTCACAACGATTCGCTTCCCGCCGCGCATGGTTGCAAACGTAAGCAAATCAATCAACAGGTTGCTTTTTTGTGTGATGTCGTCTCCGATTTGTTTCTCCTGACCGGCAGTGAGTCTGCCGATTGACGAATATTTGGCTGCATATTCCCCGCGTTTGATGTTGTTGAAGTAATAGTCCTCGACATACCTGGTGAGCATCCACTTCTGATAGGCATCATTCCAGGTTGGCTGATCCCGTATCATTTCCATGTGTGCGAGCAGGAGACCCAGGGCGTTGCCGCTGGTATTCCATCCCGAGTAGCTTTCAACCTTCGTAAACAGTTTCTGCCGGAGAAAATTCTCTGTCCATGTTGTTGTATTCCCGTTAGCTGTGGCGGAAAGGTCTGCAACCCCCTTAATTGATCCTTGATTTTCATTTGCCCATCGCTCTACTTTGTCCATCGATTCGTCGTAAGAATGGACATAAATGTGCATAGGCGGGGAAATGGATGCCGGGTTATCAGGCTGTAGCAGTTGAATCTTATCATGAATAACGTTTTCCAACGGCTTTCCATCATAAGCGCGCACGCGACCTTTTTCCAGTTCATGAGAGAACGTGACCACATACCGGGAGCCGGTGTGATTAATCTCATTTTTATAGCGTGCAAGCAGCAACGCTGTAAGGTCGTCAGCACCTGACATGATCCGTACGTTACTTAGCTGATTTTCAGATATAAGGGATTCAATTGCCTTTTCGCTTACTTTAGGAATACCCATGCTGCTTGTGTCATCGAGCCCGATGAGAAGTTCACGCACCACGCCCGTTTCTGCCCAGTTGATGAGTTCGTATTGCACCCGCAGATTTTGCTGGAATAAACCCATGTAATCTTTTACATATCGAGCGGGAATAAGCTTTTCAATATCGCGCATAATATTGCGAATCCGGTCCGCCTCTTCTGTGGAAGGTGCGTTTAAAAGCTGGTTGTACCTTCGCCCATAGATCACCAGCTCGGAATTGTATTTAGCGGCTTTGGATAAATAGGCAGGCATTTCCCGTGGAATAATGTTCAATATGTAGACGTTCTTGCCGGGGTGTTTCAGGAGAATATTTTTTAACTCTTCCAGCCTGTACATATTTGCTGTGTACGTATTGATGAGCCTTCCCTGTACGATTCCGCCGTTGAGCCATTCAGGTATCCCAATAAACACAGCATCGCAGCTGGCAATGTTTTTTACCAAGAATGCCTTAAGCTTACTGTAGTCTGCGGCTTTTTGGAAGTGATCGAGGCCCGAGGGTGGAAGAATAACCCTGGCTCCTGCCATCTGTCCAAGTAAGGCCACATAGTCTGTATTGACCGGCCTGCTGTCGAGAGGAATAAGCAGCACCCTTTTACCGTGAAGGGAATGAGTATAAACCCACATACTTTTCATTCCGGTTTTGTTCGCAGGGGATGGTGCGCATGCTGTGAACAGGAGGCAAGCGGCAAATAACCACAACAACGTTCTTTTCATTTTTTTCACCCAAAGGCTATTATGCCTCTTTCACCCATCGGTTGGAAGGATTTTTTACATATTTCGGCCGAAGGCATGTGAAGTATTGTCCGTGGTTTTAACACATATTAAAGATGGGGATAGCAACACTCCCCTGTACTATTTATACGAAAGAGGAGGGGATTGTATGACCCAGCGTCTTGAGGAAATTATGACAAAGGTCGTAGCAACCGTTCGCCCGGATCAACCGATTAGGGATGCGGCGAAAATTATGCACGAGTATAATGTCGGAATCGTTCCTGTCGTGGAAAACGGACAATGTGTTGGCATGCTTACGGATAGGGACATTGTCATTCGCGCCACTTCCAGCGGCAGGGATGGCAATACCCCGATAAGCAATATTATGACCAAGAATGTCGTTACCGCATCCTCGCAAATGGATGTACATCAGGCGGCTAACCTTATGGCCCAGCACCAAATCCGTCGCCTGCCAGTCGTGGACAATAATCAGTTAAACGGTATCGTATCCCTCGGAGACCTTGCTGTAGAGGAAATTTATGAGAATGAAGCAGGGGATGCTCTCTCCAACATTTCCTTAAACGACAACTATGCATAACGGAGGATAACATGCGGGGAGTAAAAACCGCTGGTGTTTTATCTGCTGCATTGTTCTTAGGCCTTGCTTTATCCGCCTGCGGGCCGGGTACAGCCCGCACAGACAATGTGCATTCCAATCAAATGGGAATCCGAAAGAACCATACAGGGGCCCAGCCATTTATCGGCCAGGAGAACAGCCGGACAGCCCGCCGGATGTCGCAGCTTGCTGCTAATATCAACGGCGTCACCCGTGCTACGGCTCTGGTAAATGGCCGTGACGCGGTAGTAGGAATAGAAGGGGCGCAGCCTCATAATCGTAAAATGCTTGAGCGTCATGTGCAGCAAACGCTTAAGCGCGCTGAACCGGGTTATGCTATTCATGTCACAGCGGATCCGGGCTTAAATCAGAGAATCAGGACGCTCAATACGCAAATGGGCGCCGGACAACCCATCCGAAATGTAGGCCAGGATATTTCGCTGCTTATCCGCGATATCAGCCGGACGATAACCACTCCATTCCGTTAAACAAAAGGCCGCTCACCTGAGCGGCCTTCGCTCTTTTATGCTATAATAGAAGGCAGACTGTTTAAGTTTAACGGAGGCGTTTATTAATATATGATGGAATCAAGAAAGACATTTGCAATTATTTCCCACCCTGACGCCGGGAAAACCACCCTAACGGAAAAACTCCTCTATTTCGGTGGCGCTATTCATACGGCCGGGATGGTTAAAAGCAAAAAATCTGCACGGCAGGCTACGTCCGACTGGATGGAGATTGAAAAACAGCGCGGTATATCGGTAACATCCAGTGTGATGCAGTTCTCCTATAATGGCTACCATATCAACATCCTGGATACACCCGGTCACCAGGACTTCAGTGAGGATACGTACCGCACGCTGACAGCTGCCGATTGTGCAGTTATGCTGATCGATGCGGCCAAAGGGGTAGAGACCCAAACTATTAAATTATTTGAAGTATGCCGGATGCGCGGGATTCCTATCTTCACGTTTATCAATAAAATGGATCGGGACGCCCGTGATCCGCTTTCCCTGCTTGAAGAGCTTGAGGAAGTGCTGGGTATCCGCTCATGTCCGATGAACTGGCCGATTGGTTCAGGGATTGATTTTCATGGCATTTATGATCGGGAGAAGCAGCATGTTGAACTTTTTAAGCGGAGTGAGCCAAACAGCCGCCGTATCCTTCCCGTTTTCACGAATGATAATGGCGATCAGGAAGTGAAATCGACCATAGGGGATGCGCTGTATGGCAAGCTTGAGGAGGATGTGGAACTTCTAGACATTGCGGGTGATCCGTTTGACAAGGAAAAAGTGGACCGTGGACAGCTGACGCCGGTGTTTTTCGGGAGCGCCTTGACTAATTTCGGTGTTCAATCGTTCCTGGAATATTTTCTTGACCTGGCACCTGCTCCGGCACCCCGGGAAAGCGACAAAGGCGTCATAACCCCGGATAATAACAAATTCTCAGGTTTTATCTTTAAGATTCAGGCCAATATGAACCCGGCACACCGGGATCGGATTGCCTTCCTGCGAATATGCTCGGGGACGTTTACAAGAGGCATGACGGTGCAGCATGTGCGCACAGGCAAAAAGATCAAACTCTCGCAGCCGCAGCAGTTTTTGGCGCAGGAGCGCAATATCGTGGAAGACGCCTACCCGGGCGATATTATTGGCCTGTTTGATCCCGGAACATTCCGGATCGGCGACACGCTGGTAGAAGGGAACACCGCCTACACCTTTGCAGGCGTGCCCCACTTCTCTCCTGAGATCTTTGCCCGCGTTCGGGCGAAGGATGCCATGAAATATAAGCAATTCCATAAAGGTGTTGAGCAGTTGACGGAGGAAGGCGCCGTCCAGCTTTTTACAACAGCTGGACCCGGCGCAGATAATATGATTATTGGGGTTGTTGGCCAGCTGCAGCTTGAGGTGTTTGACCATCGCCTGCGCGCAGAGTATGGGGTGGAGGTAGAGATCCATACGCTTGGATATTCATTAGCCCGCTGGGTGAAGGGTGATGTCAAACTGGAGGAACTCAACCTTATCCAGTATGGCGGGAGCCTGCTGGCACGCGACCGGGAAGGGCGCCCTGTTGTTCTTCTGGAGAATGATTATGCAGAACGTTGGGCCAAAGAAAAGAACCCTGATGTGGAATTTGTCAGCACTTCTTACGAATAATCCCACACTGTTTGTCTACACATATTTCCGGAGAAACGGTTTAATGCTGTCAATACCGATGGCAAAACCTAGCCCATGGTTGTCCCGGATAATAAACGCATTCATGCCGATTGCTTCACCATTCATGTTGATAAGCGGACCCCCACTGTTGCCGGGGTTGATTGCAGCATCGGTCTGAATAATATCTTCATAATTTTTCCCGGCTATCCGAACGGGACGGTTTTTTGCAGAGATGACGCCGGTTGTCACTGTATTCTCCAGTCCAAGCGGATTGCCGATTGAAATAACAAGCTCCCCTACACGCGCTTCCCGGGAAGAACCGAGCGGAAGAGTCGGCAGGGGAGCATTGTTTTTTATTTGAAGGAGAGCCAGGTCTCGTTTGGTGTCTGTCCAGACCACACTTGCTTTTTTCGTTTCTCCGTTTGAAAGCTTCACTTCGATAATGCGGGCATGCTGGATCACGTGTTCGCTTGTCAGGATGTATCCTTGTGGGTGAATAATAAACCCGGTACCGAAACTGCGACGGACTTCTCCCCTCGGTGTCATAGAAGGGAAGAGGAAAGATTGCAGAGCGTCCATCATGGTATCGTTTACTTTGTGATCCTCTGTTGTGATTGAGATGATAGCGGGCTTTGCCTTTTCAACTATTGGCACAAAATAATTGGCCGGATGGAGATAAGAAGGCTGACGTCCTGCGGCAATTGTAAAGCTGTGTTTGCGTTTCAATTGATGACCTCCTCGCTTCTTGCCGTTTATTCATTCTATGTACAAAAGGTGAATTATGAAACCCCTCAATATTTTTAGATAATTCGTATAAAACAGGGCAGAAAGGGTAAGAATACAGGGTAACCAAACAACCAGGAGGAAATCATGAGTGAAATGAGTGAAATGAACGAATATTTTTCCATTGGTGAAACGTTTAAACCTTTTGCCTGGAAGGCAAATTTTGATATGGATTTTTCGTCTGAATGCCTTTACTGTGATTCCAGCGTATCAGGCTTGCAAGGCTATGTAGTAGAAGATGCCAAAGGGGGCTCCCAGAGAATCGCTATCTGCCCTGCGTGCCAGCGTGTTAACGCACGTTATTAAAGGTGATGAAGCGCAACCTTCCCGAATAGGATAGTAGCAGAAAGTGCTCGGGGAGGAGAAATGCATGTGGAAAAAAGATGCATGAAATGTCAGGCGTTGATGGAGCTGAAATTGCGCAGGGTTGTCTATATGAACCACATGGAAATTGACCATGTGCCCATTTATTCCTGTTCACAATGTGAAAACAATCAGCTTGTGGAGTATGTGAAGGAAGATCTAAAAAAACTGCTGCACGAGATAGGTCAGATGCATACCTTCGAAGGATGCATTTCATTTGCTTGCCATTCGCCTTTTTCGGATCTATTGCTGCGCCTCAGCCAGCAATCCTACGCCTCAATCGATGATTTGCTCGATCTGTACTTGCTGGCTCTTTCGCTAAAAGATAGAATGTGGGTTGCTGAAATTGAAAGAGAATTGGCTGAACGGGTGAATTGCAAATAAAGATTTTTTCAATTAACAAAAAGGGAGGTTTTCCGATAAGGAGATCCTCCCTTTCTAGCGTTTGCTAATGAACTGGATGGGCAGCTATCCAGGTGTTTTTCTCGTCGATCAAATACTGGATTTTTTCACTTGGCACTCCGTTAATGAGCAGCAGAAGGGATTGTGAATAATCTAAATCATCCCGTGTTAATTCATAGTAGTCGGGGTTAGGGTGGGGCGAAAGGTTTCTCCGTAAGGCATAATAGAGATCATGATCGGACTTAACCCATCGTGGAGCTGTGTTCTCAATGCCCTTAAGAAGCAGGTCAGCGAGAACCTTTTTATCCGGGTCATTAGTCTGAAGGTACCGTTCGTAAAGATAGTTCATATTAGCGGCCTGGTGGTTGAGGGCAGTGTGGGAAATTGAAGCGTTTACTCCTCCAACGTAATCGGGAATAAGCAAGCCTGAGCCGATTTTTAATCCGGTTTTTAGTATATAGCTCTTCTGGTAGGCATCCCATTTTGTGAGCGCATGGGCTATCGCATCATCCGATCTGTTTTTAAGCAGGCGCAGGAGAAACGTTGCGTTGTCGGCGTTGCGGCGGTTATCTATATATGTATAGCTGGTTTTATATTCACTGTACAGCCAGTTCGAACGAGGGTAGGTCGGCCAGCATCCCTCGGTGTTTTGCGTCTTCACGGCGCAGTAACCCAGATGGGTTGCGACATCATTAAAGATTGTTCCGTAATCTGAAGCGTTAAGATAGGGCAGACTGTGCAGCCCTTCTCCATTTGCCGGGTTGCGGTAAAACGATCCGGGTTGGTAAGGCGTATACGTTGTTTCATCGGGAGAGTAGGCTCCATCCAGACTGAGCATTTTGCCATTGTCGAAGCCTATGTTCATAGCCTGGGACGCGGCCTCGTCTTGATCCCATTTCACCAGCGGCTTGGCGGATAAGATACCCCACGTTTCAGCAAGTGTTGTCTGCGAAGACGGAAGTGGAATAGAATACGTAACGCCAGCGTTGTTCCGAATAATAGAAGCTGGCTTCTCTGCTTGCTTTTTTTCCTGAAGAACGGTGTAGCCCAGCGGATGGAAAACAGATGCGTTTCCAATTCGATAATAAAGCCTGCGGCCGTCTACATATAATGGTGTATGAATCGTTGTGGGAAGAGATGGGGCTGTTTTCCAACTGCCTATTTTGCCTGCAATCGGAAGTGCTACCCGAACGACTGCGGGATCTGCAGCGGTAATTTTCAATAAAACCTGGTTAATCGGAGCCCGATCAAAGTTACGCGCAAAATAGAGAACGTCTCCGTTATCGATTGCAGCAGTCGTTAAGCGGAATTCTCTACCGCTGCTGCGGTAGTAGTAATGCGTATAGGTGGCGTGTTCATAGTGTTCAGTTGTGATTTGCGGCTTGACAAGTGATGCCCATCCAGCTAATTCAATGTGATAAGAAGGGTTAGATTCATGTGGCATTTTAACGGGTATAACTGCGGATGCGGATACGGAAGTCGTCCAAAAGACAAATACCACGATAAAAAATAACAGGTTGCTTTCTCGTCTCAAACTGCCATCCCCTTTCCGGAAAGGTAAAAAAAAGTCCATTACCTATTTTATTCAGCAATGGACTTTCTATTAGTTTAGACGTTATAGAAGACTAAAAGTTCTGCATAGTGGACCATACATCAAGTTTCGTTTTGATTTTGTCAATGATGGCATCAACGAACTCAGACGTGGTTGCGCTTCCGCCCAGATCCGATGTGCGTATACCTGAACTTACTGCCTCAATGGTAGCTTCATAAATAGCACGGGAAGCCATATTTGCTTTAGGATCGTTAAAGTAAGTGAGCAAGGATGCATTGGCAAGAATCATGGCCATAGGGTTGGCAATGTTCTTACCGAACAGGCTTGGTGCTGTACCATGCGGTGCTTCAACCATAACGGTTTCCGTGTTGAATGATTCATCAAAACCAAGCAGCACAGACTCTGCGCCTGCAATGGATCCGAACATCTGCAGAACCATGTCGCTCAGGCAGTCGCCGTCACGGTTTAGAGCTGGAATAACCATTGCATCACCCGCAGAAGAAAGAAGGAGTGCATATGTAGCGTCGATCAGCTGTGGTTCATATTGAACAGTCGGATATTTTTTGTGCGCCTCATCCATTTCTTCCTTCAGCATACCCTCATACACAGGGCTAACCGTATATTTTGGTCCGCCGAATACTTTTGCGTTGATTTTTTTGGCATGGCGGAACGCAAACTCGGCAACAGCACGGCAAGTTGCCCGGTCGATCGTTTCCGTGCGGTATGCCTGTTCGTTAAGCCCTTCCCCCTCACGCCATTCTTTTGCACCGTAAGCATCGCCAACGGCCATGCGCACGACAGAAATTGGGGCATAAGCACCTGCAACCGGCAGAATGCCAGGAATGCGGCGGCCTGTCCGCACGATTACTTTCCCGTCAATCTCGCGGCGAAGGATCGCGTTAGGGCTTCCGACATCGCCTTTTTGTTCAGGCGTAATCGTAGCTGCTTTAATCCCATAACCGTGCTTTTTCATAGCGCGAGCAGCTTCGTGAACGATTTCATTTTTTGTTTCACGGCGTTTTCCAAGGCTCAGATCATACGTTTCAAAATTAATTTCTAGACCAATTACGTCCGGTTGAAGGACGCGGAGCGATTCGTCAAGCAGTTCCTGGCCAGTTTGGTCCCCCTGCATGACTACAACTGTCTTATTCAAAATAATCACCTCATCTATGTTTCTTCCTCGTGTAGGTTAAAATGACATACAGCCTTATTTATTATGCATTACTTTGCAGAATAACTCAATGCGTTTGTCGAAACGGCAGTTTTTTCGCTGACAAAGCAGCTAATTCTTTCGCATTTCAAGCAAGACAAACCTAACGGAAAAGGGTAAGATAGAAAGGAAAATAAAACTATTTGGGTTAGGAGTGGTTGGCAATGGCAGAGATCGCAACCGTTGAGGAACTGGACCAGTTCTTAAGTCAAAATCCGGAAGCAATCCTTTTTAAGCATAGTACAACCTGCCCGATCAGCGCGCAGGCCCATAATGAATTCATGGCTTACACCAGGGGAGATGTAAAGCCTTGGGCGCTTGTGATTGTTCAGACAGCACGCCCTGTTTCCAATGAAATAGCAGAACGTTTCGCCGTTAAACATGAATCCCCGCAAGTTCTGTATGTAAAAGACGGCAAAGTCGCCTGGCATACTTCGCACTGGAATATTACGGAAAGCAACCTGACGAAGGAAATTAAGTAAAATGAAAAGCGCTGCAGATACTTCTGCGGCGCTTTTGCTTTCGCTACTTCCAGCGGAGCTCCAAAATATCGCCGGTTTTAACCGGGTCGTTAAATGAAGCAGGTTCCCCATTGATTGTTGTAACCAGGGTCTTTCCAGCGTCAAAGGATTGAATTTCCTGTTTCACATACCGGAAAGCATCGCTAAAGACCGCGTCACGCTTAAAATGGACCTCAACGACGATGGTCGCATTTGAATGAATGGGGTGTGACGTGTCCACAGGTTCACCGTCCAGCAGGATTTGCATTTCGCTGCAAGGAATGCGAATGGCTTCCCCGTTGAAGGTAACCTGGGTAGCCAGATTTGTCAAATCCTCCACTGGCAATACATCTCCTACGGTTGGCGGGGCTGGTGTCTGGTGCTCATAAGTGAGCGCATCTTTCGGACCCAATTTATCATCAAGCGCTGCGGGATGTCCGTTAAGCCAGAAGCTATAAAGAGAATAGGGGTACGCATGAGGTTTGCCATTGACTGTGTAAGAGAGCCTCTCCATGTTCATGTCCGGGTGCAGCAGCTCAGCTGCCTGAAGAACCTGTCGTACCGTCTTTGGAAGGAAAAATTCTATCTCATCCCGATCGGATAGCGGCCTGTCCCAGTCTGCATCTTGACCATTTACTTTTAGATAAGGCGGAAGATTAAACGGTGTACCGTTTACGAATACATCCAGTGTGCTAACCTCTTCCATAATGGTTGACGATGTTGCCGCAGCTGGCAGCCCGTCACATCCCGTTTCAAATGTGATGCTGTCGCCTGGTTTTATGATAGCGTCCAACTGAGCGGGTTCCCCATTTAAAACCAGCACCGGCGCGGTGCCATGCTGCCCGGGAATAATCTTCATTCGGCCGTTAACGGAAATCGTCATGGCCATTCCCGGGCGGCCGTGCATCCGTTTAATATCCACCCCACCATACAGGAGGACCTCTCCAAGCGTCATCTCCTTTAAATCGAAAATTCGAAGCTGCTCACCATTGAGATCGATGGTTAAATATTTAATGGGGTGCCGGTTTGCCGCAACGGCGATTCCAAGAGGGGTGACAAATTCAGGGCCATTTAAATCCGCCCTGTCTGTATAAGATTGAATGGCCTCCGCCCCGCGGACGGCTGCACGCGCCGCAGGAAGTTCAAGGCGTTCAGCGACTTTGGAGGCAAGGGCAGGCGTTAAGCTGCCCCCGCCAATCATCATCACAGCCTGCGGCGCTCTGCCGTTCAATTCAAGTATCCGCTCGCTGATAAGCGCTGCGAGCCTGTTAATCTCCGGCTCAATCTTCTCAATAATTTCGTCTCTTGTGCAGGTATATTCCATGCCCAGAATGTCAGAAAAAGTAACTTCTTCCCGGTCAGAAAGCTGCCGTTTTACAGTTTCAGCGACGGGAAAGTCGAGCAGAAATGCTTCGCTTAACGCCTCTGTAATTTCATCGCCTGCAGTTGGCACCATGCCATATGCGCTCACCGTGCCTTCTCCTGTTATGGCAATATCCGATGTTCCCGCTCCAATATCCACCAGTGCCACATTAAGGCGGCGCATCGTGGACGGAACGAGCACATTAATGGCGGCGATGGGTTCGAGCGTAAGAGCCTGCATTTCCAGTCCGGAACGGCTAAGCGCCGCTATTAATGAGTCGACAACCACACGCGGAAGAAAAGTGGCGATAATATCGACGCCCGCTTCCTTTCCGCGCTGGTCCACTAAGTTTCCAATGATTTCTCGGTCAAGAAAGTAATTTACTACGCTGTAGCCTACGCAGTAATATTCCGTATAATTATGGTCATTGCGCTTATTTGCCAGGCTGTGTTGAGCCTGCTGTATAGCCGCTAACTCAAGGGCAATGATATCGTTCTCTTTAAGCTGGCCCCTGGCGGAGATGTCCACAGTTGTTTGTGCCCGGTCGGTATGAAGCGAACGCCCGGCCGCGGCTACCGCCACATGGGTTAGCGTCTCTCCTGATTCCAATTCAAGCTGAGTTTTAACGCGGTTTATCACATCGGCTACTTTCACAACATCATGTATCTGCCCATCAAGCATAGAGCGTTCGGCATGCTCTTCGCGGGCGTAGCTGGCTACCCGGAATTTATCTCCATCTGGCTCCGCTAACAGCCCGACCACACTGCGGGTGCCAATATCTAAAGCGAATATATATTTGTTGTTCTCTGTCATCTTTGCATCTCCTTAACACCTGTCCGTTGTAGGAACAGTCCACCTTACTAGCTGCTTATAGACAAACCGCACCCACTCCTAATAAAAAAAGGGTATGTACCTCATATAAATAGACATGGCTGACGCCAAACTATTAAAGAAGAAGTGTTAGCTGCGCTTTGGTGGATAAAAAAACCTACTCTTGCCGCACTCCTTAAGTAATTCGATGCATCTGCTAAAAATCCTTTGTTGGAATTTTTAATATACAATGACAAAATTTCAATAATGCGATATAATTGAGTTTAATATTTTTATAAAGTCATCTGGTTCAGCCAGAGAAATGCCAGGAGAGGTGGAGAATAGATGAGCAATGAAAAGTTAGAGCAGCTTCGCAGCGAGCTCGACCAGGTAAACTTGAGTATATTAGAGCTGATTAATCAGCGGGCTGTTCTTGTTCAGGAGATTGGAAAGGTAAAGTTAAAGCAGGGTGTCAACCGGTTCGATCCTGAACGCGAACGCCAAATGCTCAACCTTATTCTGGAAAACAATAAAGGCCCGTTTGAAGATAGCACGATCCAGCATCTTTTCAAGCAAATTTTCAGCGCCTCTCTGGAACTGCAGCAAGATGATAACCGGAAAGCACTGCTTGTGAGCCGCAAGAGAAAGAAAGAAGATACAGTCGTAGACTTTGGTTCCGTAGCTGTGGGCGGCGGAGAACCTATTCTTGTCGCAGGGCCTTGTTCAGTGGAATCTTACGAACAGGTGCGCCAGGTAGGGGAGGCACTCAAAGCTAACGGGCTTACAATCATGCGGGGTGGCGCTTATAAACCACGCACGTCACCGTATGATTTCCAGGGCCTTGGCGTAGAAGGGCTTAAAATATTGCGCAGGGTAGCAGATGAACTTGGCCTTAAAGTTGTAAGTGAGATTGTATCGCCTGCTGACATTGAAATGGCAACGGAATATCTAGATGTTATTCAGATTGGTGCACGGAACATGCAGAACTTTGAACTTTTGAAAGCTGCCGGCCGTGTAAAAACGCCGATTCTCCTGAAGAGAGGATTGTCCGCAACCATTGAAGAATTTGTTCATGCTGCTGAATATATTGTTTCCGGCGGTAATACGCAAGTTATGCTTTGTGAACGCGGAATCAGGACTTATGAGAAAGCCACACGCAATACGCTCGATATTTCGGCAGTTCCGATTTTGAAGCAGGAGACGCACCTCCCCATATTTGTCGATGTTACCCACTCAACGGGGCGTCGTGATCTGCTGCTGCCAACCGCAAAAGCGGCATTAGCAGTCGGAGCGGATGGCGTAATGGTTGAGGTCCATCCTGACCCGGATGTGGCGCTCTCCGACGCTAAACAGCAAATTAACATCCCTGCGTTCCATGATTTCGTGGCAAAACTGCGTGAATCTGGGCTGTATAAGGAAAATGCACTTACAGGGCAGCTATAAAAAGTAATAAATTGGAGACCGGTACGAATTCCTGCAAAGGATCCTACCGGTCTTTTTTGATGGAAGGAAGTATATGCTTTAAAAACAAATAATAGGTAATACAATTGCGGGTCTTTGGCTGTTGCTTGGCATGCAGCCAAGTTTTCTCATGTGATTATCTGAAACCGATTGCACCTGCGGGAATTTTATCGTATGATAAGAAAAAATTTGAAAATCAATGAAAACCATAATATGGAAAAATATAGCAGGAGGAATTGACATTGCCGGTAACAATTTATGATGTGGCACGTGAAGCAGGTGTTTCAATGGCTACTGTATCGCGTGTTGTGAATGGAAATCCCAATGTAAAGCCAACGACCCGCAAGAAGGTGCTGGCCGCAATCGAAAGGCTCGGCTATCGCCCAAATGCGGTTGCCCGCGGTCTGGCAAGCAAACGAACGACTACAGTAGGGGTTATCATTCCCGACATTTCTAACGCATTTTTTGCTGAACTTGCCCGTGGAATTGACGATATAGCAAGCATGTACCGCTATAATATTATTTTAAGCGACTCGGATGAACGGGTTGAGCGCGAACTGCATTTAACAAACACTCTTCTTGAAAAGCAGGTAGATGGGATTGTTTTTATGGGAAGGGAAATTACAGAGAATCACATGCAGGTATTTACTACAGCATCTGTGCCGATTGTGCTGGCAGGAACCAAAGATCCAACAGGCCAGCTTCCTTCGGTGGATATCAGCCATTATGATGCCGGTTACGATGCCACCCGCTTTTTAACAGAAAAGGGACACACTCGGATAGCGATGGTTACAGCACCGCTTGGGGATCCGCTTGCCGGTATGCGCCGATTCGAGGGCTATAAGAAAGCTCTTGAGGAAATTGGGGTTTCGATGAAGGATAGCTATGTTTATAATGGCAACCACCGCTATGAGTCTGGAATAGCAGCTGCCAAACAATTTCTGTCGCTGGTCGAGCGGCCAACGGCTGTATTCGCAGCAAGCGATGAGATGGCTGTAGGCGTGATCCATGGCATTCAAGACAGCGGTCTGCGTGTTCCTGAGGATATTGAGGTCATTGGATTTGACAACATCCGGCTTGCCGAAATGGTCAGACCGCGCCTGACTACGGTCGTACAGCCTATGTATGATATTGGGGCGGTTGCCATGCGGCTGTTAACGAAATATATGAACAACGAAAAAGTGGAAAATCATATTGTGATTCTGCCGCACCGGATTGAAGAGCGGGAGTCGACAAAAAAAGCCGAGAGTGGCAGTGAAACAGAAGAGTAACTACAAGGAGAAGGAGCGGTTGGTTTGAAAATCGGAGTTATTGGGGCGATGGATGAAGAAATCTTCCTTTGCAAGGAGGCAATGAATGTACAGCATGAGCAGGAGAAGGCCGGCATTCGTTTCTATGAAGGAGATTGGCAGGGTGTAGATGTCGTTCTCTGCAAGTCGGGCGTTGGAAAAGTGAACGCCAGCATTTGTACCCAGATTTTAATCGATCTCTTTTTTGTAGACCGGGTGATTTTTACCGGGGTTGCCGGTGCTCTGCACCCCCAACTGGAAATTGCCGACATTGTTGTATCTACAGACTGCCAGCAGCATGATATGGATGTAACAGCCCTGGGATTTGATCGCGGGATCATACCCTATTCACCTAAATCCGTTTTTGCGGCAGATCCGGAGCTTGTAGAAGCTGCAGTAAAGGCCAGCAAGCAAATCATCGAGGGAAAAACAATAACAGGGCGCATACTCTCAGGCGATCAGTTTGTGGCTGACCGTAACCTCGTCAAACAACTGCACGAAGAAATGGAAGGGGCCTGCACGGAGATGGAGGGTGCGGCTGTTGGCCAGGTCTGTGATATGAATGGTGTTCCTTTTGTTATTATCCGTTCGATGTCAGACAAAGCGGATGGATCCGCACACGTTAACTTTGCTGAATTCACACAGCTTGCATCCCGCAGGTCCTATGAAATCCTTAAAAATATGCTGGCACACTTATAATACGGTTAGCACTAAAAAAGCTTGTTGACAATAGCTCAACAAGCTTTTTTTAGTGCGCCCGGCATGGGCATTATCTATAGGGTTCAAGTCCCGAATGGTGAAGGCAGTAGTAACCATAGCTTAAGGCAAGGGTGTCGACCGTGAGGTCGAATCTGAAGGAAGCCGGCGGCAAACCTCCGGTCTGAGGAACACGAACCTCATATAAGGCTAACATTCGTTGGATGAGTCTGCTAAACAAGACGAAGTCCATACTGCCGAAGGCGAATGAGAGTAAATGAGGCAGATAGATGGAGGGGAAGATAATGTTCTTACCCGGGGAGATCTGTCTGACATGCCGAGTTCCCTTGGCAACCTTATCCGTGAGGATAAGCTGAACAGACAGAAGTCAGCAGAAGCCATAGTACATGGGTTGTGACGACAAACCATGGAAGGGCTGAACATTATGGAGAATGAAAGACAAGGCGTTCGAAGACACGCGATGAAGGCAGACAATCCGAAAGGACTTATCTGAAGGAAGAAGTGGTGAATCCACGGGGAACTTCAGAAGGGCGGAGTGTGCGTTCGGCACAAATTGGGCCTTTCATTCACGCAAGGAGTATACGTTATGATTGAACAATTGCTGTCACGGAACAATCTCTTACTTGCCCTAAAGCAAGTGGAACGGAATAAAGGAAGTCATGGCGTGGACGGTATGTCAGTTAAACTCCTACGAGCACATATTAAGGAACACTGGCATGACATTCGCCGTTCCATCGAGATGGGCTCCTATAAACCGAGCCCAGTCCGTCGGGTCGAAATCCCGAAACCGAACGGCGGCGTGAGGCAGTTAGGCATCCCTACCGTGACCGACCGTTTCATTCAACAGGCACTTGCGCAAGTATTGACGCCTCTCTTTGACCCTGGCTTTTCTGACCATAGTTATGGATTCCGCCCTGCAAGGCGTGGACATGATGCCGTAAGGAAAGCGAAGCGCTACATGCAGCAGGGATATAGGTGGGTGGTCGACATGGATCTGGAGAAATTTAGCGATATTAATTTAGAGTGGCCCTCGCCTATTTAAGTTAATTAACGTTTATTATCTATGTTTTTCTAATTAAATCGCAGTATTTCAGAATTACGTACCCGTTCGGGCACCGTAAGGTGCTTGAAAACAAGTTACTGGTTTACCGCATAAGCCTATGACAGTACGCATTTTACGCATCGGATGGCGTTGAGAAAGTTGTTTTAAGTCTGTAATGGTGATGTGTAGATAAATTTGAGTCGTATTTAGGCTCTTATGGCCTAATAATTTTTGAATGGCCACTAAATGAGCGCCTTCTTGCAAAAGGTGAGTAGCACATGTATGTCGCAATTTATGGGGAGTGACTTTCTTATCGATACCAGCTCGTGCCGCATATTTCTTAACCATAAACTGAATAGCTCGAGAAGTTAGCGCACCTCCCTTTTTGCTGACAAAGAGCTCAGAAATAGTGCTAGTTCTAGAAGTGAGGTAATCCTTAATGACGTCTTCAACGATTGAATCCAGTGGTACATATCGCTCCCGTCCCCCCTTTCCTTGAATCAGAATTCGTTTCTCTTCCCAATGGACATTACGTAGCTGGAGGGAGCAGATTTCACTTACTCGTAGTCCAACTGAGTAGATCAAAGTAAGGATTGCCCGGTCACGGCGGCCTAAAATAGTTGTGGTGTCTGGTTGGGTGAGTATCTGTTGAATTTCTTTGTTTTCTAAGACCACTGGAAGTCGTTCCGGTGTATCGAGAAGTTTCGGCCATTTTTTTCGTTCATCTTGTTTAGGAGTTATTATCTCCATAAGAATGAGATAGTCGATAAATGCTGAAAGGGTGGCCAATTTACGTTGCACAGCAGAAGAACCATTCTTACGGTCAACACGAAGGTAGCGGATATAATCCACAACCATTTTAGCTTTGGAGGGATTGTCCATTTGTGGGTAGTCATTTCTACAAAATGTTTGCCAAACTTTCATATCGATGGCGTAGGCATCGGCGGTTTTAGGACGACAACCTCGAACAAATTGGGTATAGTCGAGAAATTCTCTAAGAATGGCTTCATTATTCATGCTTTTTCTCTCCTGACACGGGTGGAATATTTCTGCGAAGTAGGCTAACGGCTTTTCTGATATCCTCGAAATCGGCGTGAGCATAGGGGGTGGTTTCTTTTAATGACTTATGTCCAAGTGCTTTAGCTATGACTTCTACTCTTCCACCTCGTTGGATAAGATGAGCCGTAAAAGTATGACGAATGGTATGAGGGCTAACAGGCTTTTCAATATGAGCAGCTTCGGAATATTTTCGTATACGCCTTGTTATGGTCCATGGTTTAATACGAGTTCCTTTTTGATTCAATAGGAAAGGGCCCGATTTGGCTTTGCGATAGAGTCCAACATACTTTTTTAAGTCGCCAATAGCTGCTTTAGGAATAGCTGTTTGACGATCACCTGATTTTCCTTCTCGTACATGAATCCAGCCTTCTTTTAGGTCCACATCTTCGATGTTTAGAGCACTCAGTTCTCCGACACGGAGCCCTGTTGCATAGAGTACCAAAAGAGTAATAAAGTCCGTAAAACCTTGGTTAGTTGAGCGATCAGGTGCAGAAAGTATACGTAGCATCTCTTCTTCCGTTAAATAGGTTTGTTCTTTCGGTTGTTTGGGTACCATTTTAAGTGCCTCCATCGGATTTTCAGTTCTCCAGCCACGGTCTATGGCGTAAGCCATAAATGAGCGAAGGTGGGATAGATTTTTGTCTATCGTACAAGGAGAGATTCCGGCTTGTCTACGAGCACTAAGCCAGCGAATGATGTCTACGGCACGTAACACCTCAATTCCTTTCTCCAGACAATGTGGACAGCCTACGGCAAATCGAGTAAGACTAAAACGAAATTCCTTTAACGTACCCTTCGAATATTTCTTCATACCCTCTGCAGTTCGAAGGAATTCTTGAATTTGTTCTGCTAATTTTCCTGTAAGAGGTTCAGCTATGGGAGTCATCGTATATTTTCGACGTAGTGGTTTATTTTGGCTAGATACGTTAACAATTTCCAACTTGGGTTTTGATGAACAAGACATTTCGTTGATAGGGTGTGACTCCAGTGTTGCTTCTATCTCTGGGTTTTGAATCCGAGTATAATGAAGGGTTGTTGTCAGCCGTTTATGGCCTAACCAGTCTTTGATTTGTACGATATTGCCTCCTTGTTGATACAGATGACTTGCACAAATATGGCGTAGTTGATGGGGGCGAAGGGATTTTTCCCACATCTCATGATATTTCCTAAAGGTAGCACCTATTAAGTTGTTGTCCATCGCTTCTTTCCGCCAGGTTAAGAATAGCGGTGCGTTAGGTTCAAGATCATTACGCGTAGCTAAATAAATCTGAAGTAATTCTAATATCTCATTAACGACGGGAACTCGCCGTTCTTTTCGCCCTTTTCCTTCTCGAATGATGAGAACTTGTTCTTCCCATAGAATATCTCTGATCTGTAAGTTTGCTGCTTCTCCAGCTCGAATGCCGGAGGCATACAAAAGAGCAAATAAGGCCAGATTACGCTTTCGGATAGGGTCGAATTGACGACGGCTCAAACAACTGTCGATTTGCCTTTTTAATTCCTTTAGGCAATCTTGAATTTCCTCTATTGAAGCGATCTCAGGTAAGGATTGATAAAGATCTAGATTCGTATACCTTAGATGACGAGCAGGATTTTCTAAACGTAATTCTTGCTGCACTAAATAATTAAAAAAAGAACGAAGTTGACTAATGATTACATTTCGGTATCCAAGAGATTTACTTTCTGTACGTTCAATACAGTAGTTCTCCAGGTGAACGAGTTGAACGTTTTGAAAGTTGATGGATAAGTTCTCCAGATATTGAGCTAGCTTTTTGAGTTCCCGCCAAGTAGCTTTCACCACTTTTGGCGTATATCCTCGAATAATGGTTTGATATTCTCGATAATCCTCGATGATAGATTCCATAAGATGTGTACCTCTCTGAAGTTAGTTTACAAGATCTCACGATCTTGTCTAGGGATGATCCTATGGGTCTATCTTATATCGCTAAAGAGAAATTCTTCGACAAAGTGAATCATGATCGGTTGATGAGGAAGGTAGCGGAGAAAGTAGAAGATAAAACGGTTCTTCTCTTGATTCGTCGATTTCTTCAAGCGGGTGTCATGATACATGGAGTTGTCAGAGATTCGGAAGAGGGCACGCCGCAAGGTGGTCCACTAAGTCCGTTGCTTTCCAACATCGTATTAGATGAACTGGATAAGGAACTGGAGAAGCGAGGACACAAGTTTGTCCGCTATGCAGACGACTGTAATATTTACGTTCGTACACGTAAAGCGGGAGAACGGGTGAAAGCATCGGTGACCAACTTTATTGAAGAAACACTCAAGCTTAAAGTGAATCAGGAAAAGAGTGCGGTAGACCGTCCATGGAAACGCAAATTTCTAGGATTTAGCTTTACCTTCCATGTCAATCCGAAAGTCCGCATCGCTCCCCAATCTCTGAAAAGAGTTAAACAGAAAATCCGCGCGATCACGTCCCGGAAGAGTCCGATGGCTATCGATGATAGAATCGAGGAACTCAATCAATATCTCATGGGATGGTTGGGATACTTTGCGCTGGCAGATACGCCAAGTGTTTTCAAAAGTCTTGATATGTGGATTCGCAGACGATTGCGGATGTGCCTATGGAAACAGTGGAAACTTCCCCGTACAAAAGTAAAAAGGCTTATCGCTTTAGGTGTTCCTAAAGCAAAAGCCTTCGAGTGGGGTAATTCCCGCAAGGGATACTGGCGTATTTCCAACAGTCCTGTCCTGGATCGAACGTTGAATAATCGATTCTTCGAATCGCTTCAGCTTAAGAGTCTGGCAGAACGATATGACTCGTTGCGGAGTACATAATGAACCGCCGTATACCGAACGGTACGTACGGTGGTGTGAGAGGTCGGGGGTTAATCACCCCCTCCTACTCGATTCGTATAATAAACTATATATTGCTTTAAAGTGTTAAAGTTGTTTGGGATGGGTACCGCTAGGTCCCTTTCTCTCTGGATATCAAAAGTTTACGGGCTTCACACTGTTGAAGTGCCTTGAGCGATTTTTTAAATGGGACTTCCGGTCCCGAAACATCGAAGAAAAACATCGTGAGGCGCATTTCCGCACCTTTCTTTCCCCCAGGCCGAAAGGTGTATCGATTTTACCTTTCGGCATAAGTGCAACTTAGGTTGCTGCCTGCGCTTCCGCTTGCCGCTAGCCAAGATTCCCTAATGCCGGTCCGTCCGTCGTTCCACAAAGCGGCCGTAAAAGCTTCTATGAGGGGAAAGGAGAGAGCGGCATGGCCCGCGATGTTTTTCTCATTATCCTCGGGGGCAGTAAAGAAGTGCTTTTTCCACGGTGTTTTTGTTTTTCGTCGTAATTTCATTTCGACGTGGAATGGGAGGAAAAATCCCCTCGGGATCGAGAAGGGTGGGGGCAAGCTGGACCGGGCTGAGCGGCTGGTATTTTTTGATCCAGTCATTCGGAACCGGAATATTGTGTTCTACCTGCTGGCCAGATAACTCTGCCCATAACAGACTCCAGGCCCGGGGCACCACGCGCCAGATGTCATAGCCGCCTCCCCCGGTGGCGATAAGTTTCCCCTCGCAGAGCTCGTCAGCAAGCGCTCGCGCTAACTTCGGGATCTCCTGATAGATTCGCATGCTCGCAGATAAATGAGTCAGCGGATCAAAGGTGTGGGCATCACAGCCATTCTGCGTTACGATTACGTCAGGCTTAAAACCCCGGGCCACGGTTGGGAGTACGCTGTAATAAGCATCAAGCCAGGACTCGTCCTCTGTGAAGGCGTCAAGAGGAACATTCACACTGAACCCATAGCCCTGTCCGTCCCCGCGCTCGGTAATATTGCCGGTTCCAGGAAACAAATATTTTCCGGTTTCATGGAAAGACAGCGTCAGCACATTCGGATCATCATAAAAAGCCCACTGGACACCGTCTCCGTGATGGGCATCGGTATCGATATATAACACTTTTGCATCGTAATGCTTTCTAAGATAGGCAATGGCTACCGAGCAGTCATTGTATACACAAAAACCGGAAGCTCTTCCCCTGAACCCGTGATGCAGGCCGCCGGCGAGATTTACAGCATGCCTATATTGCCCTGACATCACCAGCTCACAAGCGCGAATTGTTCCGCCCACAATTAAGGCAGTCGCTTCGTGCATGTTTTTAAAGGTAGGCGTGTCTTCTGTGCCGAGCCCGTAACTTGCGGCAATAGCCAGTTCACCATCCGTATGGCCGGCTTCCTTTACAGCTTTTATATACAGCGGATCATGCACAAGGGATAATTCATCGTTCGTTGCCTGGCGCGGGGCTTCGATGTGTTCCTCTGCAAGCAAGTTTAAACCGCGGAGCAAGTCCATTGTCATTACTAGGCGCTTTTGATTAAATGGATGGTCATCGTTAAAGTAATAATTTAAGTATTCGTCACTGTAAATAAACGCGGCTTTACTACTCATACAGATCCCTCTAATTCGCTGGGCCATACTACGCGGTAACCGGCCTCTTCAATTTTGGAAACGATCTTGCGTGGATCAATTGTTTGTACGCGGAACACCAGATTTTTGTTCCCCGAATGCCTTCCGGGAAAGACAAGTACACTTGTGACGTTACAGTTTGCTTCTTTAAAAAGCTGTGTGATATCCGCAAGCAGCCCCGGTCTATCATCTACTTCTACTTCGATATGTGAGCTGGGATAATGTACACCCATTAATTCCACTAGTGTATGTAAAATATCCGTCTCGGTCACAATGCCTTTCAGTTCATCGCCTGCAACTACCGGCAGGCAACCGATATGATTGTCGTACATGGCAAGAGCTGCTTCTTCCACAAAGTCCAGCGGGTGGCAGGTAATAACATCCTTGCGCATGATAACGGAAATGGGAGTACTCATCACCTGATTGTCATCTTCATGGCTTTCACCAATGAGGGATGGACAGGCATCTCTTACGTCCCTGTCAGAAAGAATGCCAACTAATCTTCCTTTTTCGACGACGGGTAAATGCCGAATCCGATTTTGATCGACTTTTAACAAGCACAGACGAATGGAATCGGTGGGACTCACCGTTATAATGTCCCGTTTCATAATATTCTCCACGAGCATTTTGGCTTCCTCCTCTCAGGTTTCACTTCTCCCGTTGACCTCTATTTATACCAACCATTGTATGATCTATATCTACGAAATAGAAAAAGATTCTTAATACATAAAGCGATTTTGAAAGCGTATCCGATCAAATGCCTGGATAGATTCCATTGCGACCCGGCTGCCAATGCGCGCCATCAAACAGTTGGCCGGGTGGGCGCTAATCTCCGGGTCATCGGTGGCAAACCACTCCAGACCGACTGAAGCCATTACCTTCTCCATGATTTTGCGGTATTCCCAAACGCTGAGGCCCGTACTCTTTAGATCCCAATGCCAGTAATATTCAGTAGTAAAAACAATATAATTTTCCATTGCGTCATCCATATAGGCAACAGAAAGCATATCTTCCGCAACATGCTGATGCCGGTAGTCGCTGCTTACTTCAATCGCTCCGAGTTCAAGCAGATCATCCATATTGGCTTGCGACCACCGTTCCATGGGATCGGGATATAAAAAAGTGACATAGCCAATAATGGTCTCATCATGTACCGAGATAATAACGCGGCCTTCCGGAAGGTCCGCAATTTCGGCAATAGCTCGCTGCTGTTCCCTCGGGCGTCGAAAAGCTTTCAAGCCTTCATGCATGTTCAAAGAGGCAATTCTTTCACCCGTTACCGGGCCTTCAATGATAAGGGTACCGTATTTCGTCTCTTTTTCACGACGGTAGAACGCTTTGCTATGCTCCATATTTCCTGTCACACCTTTTATCCTCAAATGGGTGAAAATTTTTTATTTTTCATTATACACGAATATTTGGGTAAAAGTTTTGAAAATGCGGTGAACGGGAAAATTATTTACAAGGAAAATTTGCCTAATAGACTGACTATTTGTTATAATAAAATTAAGAAAGGGTTTTCAAAACAAATATAAATAGGGAGAGGAGTTGGAGCGTATGAATGAAACACTACACCAGAAGAGACTGCCTGTGACCGGCACCGGTTACAATATGCCTAGCTATGAAGAAGCATACAAGAATTTCTCATGGGAGGATGCTGAAAAAGAATTTTCCTGGCATACAACTGGGAAAGTAAACATGGCTTATGAAGCAATTGATCGCCACGCTGAAGGCTGGCGCAAAAATAAAATTGCTCTTTATTACAGCGATCAGAAGCGTGATGAGAAATATACGTTCTTAGAAATGAAAAGGCTCTCTAATAAATTTGCAAATGTACTCCGCAACCTTGGCATTGTTAAGGGTGATCGGGTTTTCGTATTCATGCCGCGGACACCCGAACTATATGTCAGCGTCCTTGGTTCAATTAAAGTCGGAGCTATTGTTGGCCCGCTTTTTGAAGCGTTTATGGAAGGTGCGGTTCGTGACCGCCTGGATGACAGCGGGGCGGTGGCGATCATTACAACACCTGAACTTCTGCACCGCGTTCCAGTCTCAGAACTCCCGCAGCTCAAGCATGTGATTCTCGTAGGCGCTGAGGGAGAAGCGGGAGAAGGCCAGATTAGCTTTGAGCAGGAAATGGCAAAGGCTTCCTCTAATTTAGATATCGAATGGGTTGACCGTGAAGACGGTTTAATCCTGCATTATACATCGGGTTCTACCGGGAAACCAAAAGGCGTCCTTCACGTTCATAACGCAATGATCCAGCATTACCAGACCGCAAAATGGGTGCTTGATTTACAGGAAGACGATGTCTACTGGTGTACGGCTGACCCGGGCTGGGTAACCGGTACATCCTATGGTATCTTTGGCCCATGGTTAAATGGTGCATCCAATGTTATCCGGGGCGGACGTTTTAGCCCGCATGACTGGTATTCTACCATTGAAAAATACCAGGTAACAGTATGGTACAGCGCGCCCACAGCTTTCCGCATGTTAATGGGTGCGGGGGACGAGCTAGTGAAGCAGCATGATCTATCCAGCCTTCGCCATGTTCTGAGCGTAGGTGAGCCTCTGAATCCTGAGGTAGTATACTGGGGGATGAAGGTATTTGACAAGCGCATCCATGATACCTGGTGGATGACAGAGACAGGCGCCCAGCTGATCTGCAACTATCCGGCAATGGACGTTAAACCGGGCTCAATGGGCAAGCCTTTCCCGGGTACCGCAGCTGCGATCGTGGATGACCAGGGCAATGAACTTCCGCCAAATAGGATGGGGAACCTGGCAATCAAAGTTGGCTGGCCAAGCATGATGCGCCGCATTTGGAACAATCCGGCTAAGTATGAAGAATATTTTCGCCTTAAAGGATGGTATGTATCAGGCGATTCCGCCTATATGGACGAGGAAGGATACTTCTGGTTCCAGGGCCGGGTAGATGACGTCATTATGACAGCGGGTGAACGAGTGGGCCCGTTTGAAGTGGAGAGCAAACTGGTTGAGCATCCGGCAGTAGCAGAAGCAGGGGTGATCGGCAAACCTGACCCTGTACGCGGAGAAATCATCAAGGCGTTTATTGCGCTGCGCGATGGCTATGAGAACTCAGAGGCGCTGCAGGAAGATATCCGCCAGTTTGTGAAAACAGGTCTTGCTGCGCATGCTGCTCCTCGTGAAATTGAAGTGCGTGACAAGTTGCCAAAAACACGTTCAGGTAAAATTATGCGCCGCGTGCTTAAGGCATGGGAGCTGGGCTTGCCTACAGGCGACCTGTCCACCATGGAAGATTAAAAATACAGGGTTAATATGGTGAGCAATGAATGAGGATGAGAGGGGACTGTTTAGTTCCCTCTTTTGCTGTTTAACTAAGCTAAAATAAAGAGGGGATGCTTATGCATCCCCTCTTTGCTTGATTCGATGTTCACCAGGCATCCCTGGAATGTTTTTATCACTGGAAACTAAAGTTGGCCAACGCTTTAGGCCGCATGTTACCTGAGTCTTGTTATTAATGATTGGCATGAGCAGCATGGCTTCCGTGTCCGGTATGCTGCTGATGTTTTGGTGTCTGGTGTTCTCCTGTTCCCGACTTATTCGGGTGGGCAGGTGACGGCTGCTGGTTTTGCGTCTGTGTGCCTGAATGGCTTCCGTTGTCAGCTCCCCCTGTATTTGGCGGAGTAATGGAGCCTGGTTGTTTGCCAGGGTCTGCCGGGTTGGCAGGAACTGCCGATTTACCAGTAGTCCCCAGGTCACTTGCCTGAACGGGGCTCGGCTCGTTGCTGTACTCCTGGGGAACGTACTTTTCATTGAAATAGTCGGTTGTAACGGGACCTGAATTTCCCGATGCAAGCTTGCCGTTGCGTAAGTCTACTGTTCGTTCAACTATGCCGGCTGGCATCGCCATTTTATGGCTCGCAGGGGAAAGTTGAGGCTCTGTGTTTATTACAGTTGAGAAAATTTTTCCCCAGATTTTCTGGGCACGGTAGTACGAATAATGTGGAATCGCGTACGGCTGGTCAAAGCCTACCCATACTCCAATGGATATGTCAGGCGAGTAGCCCACAAACCACTTATCCTTATTATCGGAAGTCGTTCCTGTTTTCCCGGCCACATCTTCGTTTCCGATATAATTTGGTATGATTCCTGAAGCGGTTCCTTCATGTACGACGGAGCGCATCATATCGGTAATTAACCACGCTGTCTGAGGCGAGTATACGGGAGCTGAGTCGGTTTTATGTTGGTAGATCACCTGGTGGTCGCTGTTCTCGATTCGTTCAATCATATAGGAATGAACGAAATTGCCCTGATTGGCAAACGTTGCATAGGCATTCGTAATTTGCTCTACCGTAAGCCCCTGTGTAAGACCCCCGATAACGCCGGACGGCGCATAATTATCCTCATTGGTTAGCGTGGTGACTCCCATTTTTCTCACATATGCCAGCGATTCCTTGATTCCAGTCTTTAAATAGGTTTTAATGGCCGGAATGTTGTACGAGTACGCAAGTGCCTGCCGAGCTGTCACACTGCCATGCCAGTTAAGATCGTCATTTTTTGGCTGCCAGCCGTTAATGTCAATGGGTGAGTCGTCTATAATGCTGGCAGGCTGCACGAGTCCCAGCTCTAATGCAGGAGCGTAAGCGGATAACGGTTTCATTGTGGAACCGGGTTGTCTGGGATGCGTTACATGGGAGAACTGCTGCGATTTAAAACCTCGTCCCTCAATCATGCCAAGGATAGCGCCTGTTTTATTCTGAATGAGAACAGCACCAACCTGCTCAGGCTGATTGGACCATTTCTTGTTCCCGATGTAATACGATAAATTAGGGCCGAAATTATCCGCATTCGAACCAATGGCCTGCATTTTATCGTAGAGTGTTTTATCAATCGTTGTGTAGATATGATAGCCACCCTGCCGAATTTCCTTTTTTTCTCTTCCAACAAAGTTTGGTAGTTTTGTTTTTTCAAGTCTGGATTTTTTTCCAGATCCTGGTTCAACAGTTCTACAGCAGCCCTTTCTTCAATTTCTACGGTGAGATACGGATACTTATCGAATGCCTTTTCTTTCGGCTTCGTATTGAGGTGAGCTTTTATATCATATTTCAGGGCTTCCTCATATTCATTCTGGTTGATTTTATGGTCCTCCAGCATCCGGCTGAGTACATATTTCTGCCGCACGATTCCTGCTTTGCGGCCTCCGTCGTTAAAGGGTATGTAGCTGTATGGCGCTTGAAACATGCCAGCAAGATAAGCGGACTGCGCAATGTTTAAATCCTTCGCACTGACGCCAAAAATGCCTTGCGCTGCCGCTTCGATACCGTATAGATTAGACCCCTGGTAACTTTTCCCTAAATACATTTTATTTATGTAAGCGGTGAGTATTTGGTCTTTCGTAAACATGCGTTCCACGCGGAGTGCCAAGAAAATTTCCTTGAACTTGCGGTCCATTGTCTGCTTGGGCGAGAGTATGGTTTGCTTGATAAGCTGCTGCGTCAGTGTGCTTCCTCCGGTTTGTACAGATGAACCGGTCAATTGCTGGATTCCGGCCCGGGCGATTGAGGAAGGCACCACACCGTGATGCTGGTAAAAATATCTATCCTCCGCGGAAGTAATGGCATCAATAAAATGGGGGGATACATGGTCAAGTGAAACCAGCTGTCGGTCTTCATCCGTCTGAAGCTGCCCGATTAACGACTTATCTCTAAAATAAGCAAACCCTGTTAAATTGTTATTATTAATTTTATTATAAATTTCATTATAACTGCGGACAGGGTCCGACTTAACAAGAGAGGCTACGTATCCGGCAGCGGCTCCTCCGGTGAATAAAACACCCATAAAAAGCATTAGTGTCATAATTTTAATAATTTTTATAAAAGTATACCAGAAACTTGTTCTAGGCCTGCCTGATCCATTGGCAGAATCATCTTTTTTACCCATCTACTTCCCCCTTCCGGAACAAAAACATTATATCATAAAGACGCTGTATAACGATAAATGTTGCATGTTATGCTTCCTTTTGGTTATTATGAAAATATCAATGCTTTTATAATCATTTGTTTGCTGGGAAAGCGACAAGTAATATTCTGATAACGGATACAGAGAGCCGGTGGAAGGTGCAAACCGGTCCGTTCCAGAGTGTGAAGTACAGCGCTGGAGCAAATTCCGCCTTTCCATGGGAAGAAGCGGACGGCCGTAACAGGTCCGTTATCTAACGAGCGAAGAGCAGCAGCTCTTAACTAGGGTGGTACCGCGAGCAAAGACTCGTCCCTTGCATGGGATGGGTCTTTTTTTGTTAACCAAGTTAACTGAACAAACCAACAAGATAGTGAGGGAACAAGCCATGGAACAAGGTAGCGTTAAACTAACGGAAGTCCAGCTGCGGGAAGTCGAACGCCAGTTGGCGATCATCCGAAGGGGAACTGCAGAGATCGTACCTGAGGATGAAATGCGTAAGAAAGTCGAGAAGTCGGTAGTTACAGGCAAGCCTTTAAAGATCAAACTGGGACTTGATCCGTCCGCGCCAGACATTCATATCGGCCATACGGTGGTCCTGCATAAGCTGCGCCATTTTCAGGAGCTGGGCCATACAATACAGCTTGTAATCGGTGATTTTACCGGCCGTATTGGCGACCCCACAGGCAAGTCTGAGACGAGGAAGCAGCTTACGGAAGAACAGGTAAAAGCGAATGCAGCTACTTATGTGGAGCAGTTTTCCAAAATCCTCGATATGGGAAAAGTTGAAGTTAATTACAACAGCACATGGTTAGCTCCCATGGACTTTGCGGATGTCGTCAACTTATCCGCTAAAGTAACGGTTGCCCGCATGCTTGAGCGCGATGATTTTGAGAAGCGCTATACAAGCAATCAGCCCATCAGCATCCATGAATTTTTCTATCCTCTTATGCAAGGCTATGATTCTGTAGCACTGGAAAGCGATGTGGAACTGGGGGGGACCGACCAGAAATTCAATTTGCTGATGGGCCGCCAGCTGCAGAAGGAATACGGGTTAAACCAGCAGTGTGCGCTGACGATGCCGATTATAGAGGGGCTTGACGGCGTACAGAAAATGAGCAAAAGCCTGGGCAACTACATTGGCATTAGCGAGCCGCCAAACGAGATTTACGGCAAAGCCATGTCTATTCCAGACGATTTAATGGTTAAGTATTACGAGCTGGCTACACCCATTTCGCTTGAAGAACTGGGCAATCTTAAACAAGGACTGGCTGATGGCACCGTACACCCAAGGGACGCAAAGATGCGTCTGGCACATACCTTTGTGGAGATGTACCATGGCAGAGAGGCAGCTGCAGAAGCTGAGAACCACTTCAAGACCGTATTCCAGCGGCGGGCGTTACCCACTGATATTCCCGAAAAGATCATTGCGGAAGATGAGATGGAAAACGGGAAGATGTGGATCGTAAAACTGCTGGTGACGCTTGGGCTTTGCCCATCGAACGGAGAAGCAAGGCGAATGGTCCAGCAGGGAGCTGTTAAAATTAACGAAGTAAAAGTGGAATCGGTGGATGATCATGTTCAAATAGAAGAAGGAATGGTCGTACAGGTTGGCAAAAGAAAGTTTGCTAAGGTTGTGCGTGGATAATGTGGGGGAGCTGCCTAATCGGGCGGCTCCTTTTTGATTGAATAGCAAATAAGAGACACTTTAAAGCACTCTAAGTCTATGTTATTTATACGGGACCGCAAAAGTATAAAAAAATACCGCCCAGCGGGACGGTATTCTGAAAGCGTCGTACTACTAACGAGAATAGAACTCGACGATAAGTGTTTCGTTAATTTCGGCTGGTAGCTCTTCACGGTCAGGAAGACGAGTGTACGTACCTTCCATTGCAGCATCATCAAAGCTCAGGTAGTTCGGCAGGAATGCACGAGCTTCAAGCGAATCTTTAACGATTTGCAGGCCGCGGCTTTTTTCGCGAAGGCCAATCACATCACCTGGTTTTACACGGTAAGAAGGGATGTCTAATTTCTTGCCGTTTACTGTGATGTGTCCATGTGTAACAAGCTGGCGTGCAGCAGGACGAGTCGCTGCAAAACCAAGTCGGTATACCAGGTTGTCCAGACGGGATTCAAGAAGCTTCATGAAGTTTTCACCATGAACGCCGCCTAATTTGCCAGCATCGTCAAACAGTTTGCGGAACTGCTTTTCCATCATGCCGTACATGTGACGAAGCTTTTGTTTTTCTGTTAATTGAACCGCATACTCACTCATTTTACGACGGCCGTGGCCGTGTTGTCCTGGTGGGAAGTTGCGTTTAACATCTTTTCCTGTACCGTCGAGAGAAATGCCAAGACGGCGAGCTAATTTGTGGCGTGGGCCAGTGTAACGTGCCATGTTTATTCGTTCCCCTTTATATAAGATTTAATAGGTGTTTACTTCCGCCAAGCTAGTTTCTATTTTAGCTACATGCTCTTCGGACGGTAGCGTTTCCGCCGCATGCTCCTCGCAAGCAGTTCAGCCGCTGGCTTTCGGGATGAAACTAACCAGATTTGACCTGGCGTTTTTACCTACAATCAATGCTACCCTGTGCATACATAAGTAATATTATATCTCGTTGACAGCAGAAGTCAATGTTATGTATAGATTTCTCTTTTTTAAATATTCATACTTATAAAAAATGCCAAGTTATTGTACAATGTAGATCGTAAACCCTATGCCGTCTGGCATGGCGGGAGGTAACTGAACGACAAGAATTTGACACACCATGAAGGTGCAACAATGCTTATGCAGGAAGGACAGGTCGGCAAGTCCTCCTTTTTTTTGTCATATAATTCCCATCAAAAATGGAAATTTTTTTGTATAATAATACTAGTAAGAAGGTAGGTAGAGATAGCTGTGTTAGATGCAGATGATAGGAATATTTTCCTTATACGCCATGGAGAAACCGAATGGAATGTACTGCGCCGGCTTCAAGGACACAGTGATATACCGCTGAATGAACGTGGAAGAGAGCAGGCAAACCGCTTGGCAGCTAGCCTAAAAGGAAAAGAAATTGATTATATTTGCTCAAGCGATCTTGGACGTGCGTACCATACAGCCAAGATTATTGGGAATATAAAGGGAATGCCTGTATATACATATCCTGAGTTGCGGGAACGCCATTATGGTAAATGGGAAGGGCAAGACTATCAATTGCTCCGCGTTCAAATGCCTGATTTTGGTGCTCACGACTCGAACGATGGCTATGATGTTGAACCTTTTGACACGATGCAGGCAAGAGCCATGCAGTGCATTCACACGATTATGGAAGAAACGAATGCAAGAAATATAGTGGTGGTGAGCCATGGCGGCACGATCAACGCTCTGCTTCATTTTATGAGCAAAGGTAAACACGGGCCGGGGATCACGCGAATTCACAATACAGCGATCAATCATGTGAGTTACAATAATGGCCGGTGGGTTGTTCATACAACAAATGACGACAGACATCTCTTTGATAATTTGTGAGACAGTAAGCGGACAAAAGAAAGAAGGCAGACAGTTGAGAAAAGATCCGTCTAGTGCGATAACGCTGGGATGTCCTCCTGAAAATAAACTTGCGCATGTATTTCAAAGTTGTATCAGCGAATACAGTGCGGATTCTATGCCGCTGGCTAATGGGTGTTTTTTTATTGCCAGCACTGCCGGAGAAGTTGTTGCTGTAGAACAAACCGGGCAATCTTTATTTGAATTCGATTATCCATTAACAACAGCTGAATTAGCAGGAAATTATATAGACGAGATAAAGAAGATTCGTGTTCTAAGCCAACCCGTCATCGTTGATGGTATCAACTATGGATTTATAGGCGCCTTGATGCATGCTGATGACGATGCCAACAGTATTGCGGCTTTTATTCTCGGTCTTCTATATTCGATTCGCTATAGCCTTCGCGATTTTCTGCAACAGCAAATTGATGGGATAATCGAAGAGATTAGCCAGGAGCGTACCCCCTATTCCCTTATGGGTTCGCTTGTGCACCGCCTTGCTGTCCTTTTAGGTAAAGGAGATTGCGCGGCGGCGCTATTTAATGGCGACCAGCGTTCTATCCTCACCTGTTGGTTTTCTAATGAGGATGCAGACAGGTCCAATAAGCAGGCGTTGTATGACAATAGTTCCCTCATCTATCACCAGCTGTGTTCGTTCCGGCAGCAGTCGGATACACAGAAGGTTCTTATCGTAGAGTTGGGGATGCCCGCACAAACATACTGGATATTTCCTCTTTACTCTGCTAATAGAATTTTAGGCTTCTTTGCGTTCTCTAATACAGAAAATATTCCTTATACAGCTGTTGAGATTGATTTTATCCGAAGAGTCATTGGCCGCGCAACGTTTGGCATCAACAACATGTACTTCTATCAAAAAATACAGCAGGATGAAGAAAAGCGAAACAAAATATTAGAGATCACCAAAAAAATTCACTCTTCCATAGATGTGGACGATGTACTTCGGGCTGTTGTAGACAATACGCTGATGCTCTACCCGGATCTCCGTGTAAATTTGTGGGTTTCGCATGATTCACACTCCAGCAATCTTCACATAAAACAGTTTAATTTTTATTCGGAGGATTGCGAGGTTAGTGTGCGAGCATTTATGCAAGCCGAGACCATTGTCGTAACCCAGGGAGAGAAACTAACACTGGCAGCCCCTCTTCGGGGCAATCAGGGCGTCTACGGAGTGCTTGAGCTTAACGCTGACAATTTGTTTGCGCTTTCAGACCGTGAAATCCCATACATTTCCATGATTGCCGATTCAGCCGGAAATGCATTTGAGAATGCGCAGCTGTACAAACAATCCAGAAATGTCATTCGGGAATTGCTTTTAATTAATGAGGTGACACAACAGTTAAACAAAAGCCTCAAGCTGAAAGATGTCCTCAGCTTTATTACAAAAAAGCTAATGGAAACGTTTGATGCGGAGTACGCGTGCATCTTGCGAAAACATCCGAACGAAGACGTGTTTACCGTACAGGCGGCAACCAATGAGGAACATATTGGGGAGCGGATTGATGGCAGTCAAAATCGGCTCAGGCAAATCTCCGAGAAGAAGGAATCGGTGATTCTGGCGGACCTGCCGGCTGGCGAGAGGCCGTGCCAGCTTTTCACCTTCCGATCCTTTATGGGTGTGCCGCTCTTACTCGGCGGTGAACATGTAGAAGGCGCCGTTATTGTCATGGATTCTAAGCCGCATTACTTTACATTTGATGACTTTAAACTTCTCGAACTGCTGGCACAGCATATGAACCTGGCTATGGCTAATGCGTCTCTGCATGCAGAAGTGGAACGCATGGTGATTACCGACAATCTGACGGGCCTCTTTAATAGAAAATATCTGTATGACCACATTCAGTCTTCAATGCAGCACGATGGATTTGGTTCTCTGATATTAATTGATTTAGACCATTTTAAATCGATAAATGATACTTACGGGCACCAGACCGGTGACAAAATACTCATCCAGGTAGCTGATATCCTGCAGAAATCCGTGCGGGGTACAGATGTTGCAGCACGTTGGGGAGGAGAAGAACTGGCCCTTTATCTGCCGACCAGTTCGATCAAAACGGCTCTTGCGGTTGCAGAGAGAGTGCGCAGGAAGGTTATGGAAATCACGGAACCGCGTATAACCATTTCAAGCGGAATCAGCGTCTGGTCAGAAAAGGACGAAAAAAATACGGTGGATACGCTGTTTCAAAGCGCGGATGAAGCTCTTTATAAGGCCAAGAATAACGGGCGCAACCAGATTGTGATAGCTTAACCGAAAGTAAAAATAAACTGGGCTTCCCAATGGGAGCCTCTTTCATTTAAACTAATAATGAATGATTATTCAGTCAGGGGAGGTACCTATGAATCAGACGCCAACTGAAATTTATTGTCTTCGTATCCCGACACCTTTCAGCGTAGGGCCTGTAAATGTATATATCATTAAAGGAAATACGGTAACAATGGTGGATACGGGGCCAAAAACGAAAGAAGCCCGTGAATTACTTGCTGTTTTTATTAAGCAAAATGGGCTGAATTGGAGCGATATCGATCACATATTTTTAACCCATCCTCACGTGGATCACTGCGGGCTTACAGCTGAAATACTCGAACACACAGACGCCCGTGTCATTGCCCATCCCCATGCTGTTCCGATGATCAACTTAGATGATGAGTATTTAGCGTATCACGATTCATTTTTTCGCAACTTCTATCATGAAAATGGCGTGCCCAATGAGCTGCTTGGGTTTCTGGAAAAGTTTCGGACACAGATGAATGCGTTTACGGATCCAGCACCTGTCCATACCACGCTTGAAGGTGGCATTACGCTGCCAGGGGAATCCGAATGGCTTACTGTTTTTACACCCGGGCATACTCAGGATCACCTGGCGCTTTACAGAGAAAAAGATGGCGCTATGATAGTGGGGGACTTTCTTATCAAAGAAGTTCCAGCAAACGCGTTTATTGAACCGCCGTTTGAGAGGCAAGCAGAACGGGCCCGGCCTATTCTGGTGTATCGTGAGGCAATGGGGAAAATTTCACAAATGCCGATTACAAGAATGTTTTCAGGCCACGGGGATGAAATTACGGATTATCGGGCTCTTATCGCCAGCCGCTTGAGTAGAAACTTGTACCGGGCGGACAAATTAGCAGCATTGCTTGAGAAGGGGCCGAAAACAGCATATGAGCTTTCAGCGGAGTTTTTCCCGCTTATTTATAAAAAAGAACTGCCCCTCACCATGTCAGACACCGTGGGGCATCTGGACTTATTAGAAGCACAGGGCCGTGTGCGAATTGAGCAGCGGGACGGGGTCTACACGTATTCTCTGGTATAAATCCAGCAGGAAGAAATTCCTATCAATTTTCTGGAACAATTCACGGATAATGGGGAGCAATTTTTACCAATCAATGATATAATGAGAAGCACAAATAAGTTGGAACACAAGTGTAGAGGAGGCAGCCGGTTGAAAAAAATTATTTTTTCAGTCCTCTTCCTGGGCGTAATAATTGTCTTACTTATGCAGACCGAATTAGGTCAGATGTTACGGTCCGGAAATATTCAAGAGGTGGCCGCAAATATTCAATCGTATGGCTGGGTGGCTTTTTTTATTGCAATAGCAGCGGTTGTCATTCAAACTTTTTTTCCAGTCATTCCGTTTGTACTTCTCGCAGGGGCCAATGTTCTGGCATTCGGTTTATGGGTTGGCTTCGGGGTTAGCTGGTTTGCCGCTGTTATGGCTGCGCTTGCAAACTTTGCCCTTGCCCGCTATGCAGCGAGGGACTGGGCAGAGAAAAAAATGGGCCACCATTCATTTGTAAAAAATCTTAACCGGCATGCTGAAACGAAAGGTTTTATCATCATTCTGCTGGCACGATGGATTCCCGTTCTGCCCTCCAGCGCAATCAATACCGCGGCGGGCATATCCAAAATACCATTTAAGTGGTTTCTCCTGGCTACACTGCTTGGCAAAATCCCAGCTGTTTTTTTTGAATCGGTGCTGGGCCATTACATGATTAACTGGGAGGCCCATAAAGGAAAGCTTGTACTCATCGGCATCGGACTGGTAGTTTTTATGCTCGGTATCAACTATGTAAAAAAGAAAAAGAAATCAACCTTGCTTTCATAAAAGCAAGGTTTTTTGGTTGGCGCAGATATGGTTTTTCCACTATAATAAAAAGGGCGTATGTCGTCCGGAGGTGCGTTATGCCTAAACGAACACCGAAGCAGACCAAAAATAAAATAGTGGAAGCAGCTATAAAGCTTTTTGATTCCCAGGGATTTGACGGCACAACGGTCCGCCAAATTGCTGCAGAGGCCAATGTGAATGTTGCACTTATTTCCTACTATTTTACTAATAAAAAAGGGCTCTTGGAACACGTCATGGTGGCTTATTATGAAGGGCTCTTTTACAGGCTGGATGACTGCAGGTATAACAGTCATTGGACAACCTTGTATGAACTTCTTACAAACATGCTGGAGGCCTTTATCCGTTTTCAATGTGAGTCCTACCAGGTAACACGCCTTATTCAGCGGGAACTCTCCGTTGAATCCATGCTGGGCAGAGAAATTATGAGTACATACATAGCGAGATTAAAGCACTACTTTGCGTCCATTTTAGAAGAAGGGGTAACATCGGGGGAATTTGTTCAACTGTCAGTGGAGAGTATCTCTATCCACTTGTTTTCTATTATGAGTTATCCTTACACCCATCCCCAAATTCTGCGGGAAGTATTTTATGTGGAGCCGCTTGATGAACAATTTGTGGAACGGATGATAGATTATACATGTGCAATTTTACTGCGGTTGATTGTTCCTGGCGACAAAGCCGGCGCTTTCTCGATGAAAAGTGACACCTGCTAGCAGGAACTTTATAAGTCGGCACCTAATTAATTAAGAATGGCATTCTACTAAAGGAGTATACGTAAGATGAGTGGAAACATCCAGCGACTCTCTGTCTTTATAATTTTATTATTTTTAATAAATTTGATAGGTTCCGGACGCGTATTTGCGGCAGTTGTTGCGCAGCCGCTTGACAGTCCGGTGAATGATATCGCCGGCATGATATCAGGCAATCAGGAAAATCAAGCAAGCGGGTTGGTGATAGGTGCCCTTGCCGCTTCTGCGCCGGCTGCAAAGGCAGCCAACGTCGAAACGCTCCCGATGTGGTTAATGACAGCCGTTGGCCTGTTAATTGCAGCAGCGATTGTAGTTGTATGGGCATACGTACAGAGAAGCCGCATACTCAAACAGTTGGATGAAGTCGATGAATGGCGTGACCGCCTGCTGGGTGAACTGAATGATTTCAGTGTAGGAATCGAGTGGAAGAAGGAGCCGCTTAAAGTTCGGGAGCGTTACCTGCAGATACTGACTGCGCTGGATGATATGAAAAAGGATGCCATAGCCGATGTAGAGCTAATCCTAGCAGATGCAGAAGAGACACTTGGAAAATTTCGTTTCAGAAGAGGCAGGGAAATCATTCAGGAAGCCAAAGTGAAGCTGCAGCGCATCGAGGACGATTTTTTTCAATTGGGAAGGCGTACAGAGAAGTTAAGTGAAACACTGGGGGATATTCGTTCGCTAACAGCTGAAGTGGAAGAACAGCAGCTAAAGATTGAACGGCGGCTGGACGAGCTCCGCATCCAATATAGTGCTTCTTTTCACGCAATCAAGGAGCAGGTCAATCAATTCTCCAAAGAATCTCTTGAAATCAGGCAGATGTGGGAGAAGGGAGAGTTCGAACCCTGCAAGGACAAGCTTCTTAAATTGTATGAGGGTCAAAAAAACCTGTTTGAAGCCATACAAAAACTGCCTTTTTTAAGGCAAACGATTGAAAAGGATCTGCATCAGGAAATCCGGCAGTTGGATGACGACTGCACCGAAATGATGGATCAGGGTTATACAAATCGAGGGGAATTGTTTGCTGCTGCGCTTGCTAAAATCAAGTCCAGGGCGGAACAGCTTCCTACCTTGTTTGAAGATGGCAGGACTTCTGATGTGGAAAGTGAAGTGGCCGGTATTCGGGAACAGATCGAAAGTGTATACCAGTCAATGGAGGAGATTGTAACAAGCAGGCAGCAGTACCGCAAGTACTTAGACCAACTCCCTTATCAGCTGTCCGTTCTTGAAGAAGACGAGAAATACCTGAAAACTGAATTAGATGATTTATCGCAGCGATATCAGGTTGAAGAAGGGGAAGCCTTTCAATATTATCAACAGATTCCTGAAGTGTTGGCTGAAATCTCGCATGCACTTTCTCAGGCCGCGGGAGCTGCCGATGAAGATGCAAGTTTCGAACGGAGCCGGGAAACGCTTGCGCAGGCATCTGAACGGGCGGCTGTCATGATAGAGCGCAGGGAAACGGTAATGAGCGAATTAAAAGAATTTCGCAAAGGCGAACTTACCGCAAGGCAAACAGTCGGCAAACTTAAGACGGATGTTGTACGTGTGGAACTGCAGCTAAAACGCGTTCATCTCCCCGGTATACCGGAGGAAGTATGCAATCAGATTAAAATTACGCGTGATTCAATTGTTGCAGTCGAATACGGATTGGAAGAAGTTCCGCTTAATATGCAGAAGGTGGAACACTTTATGAAAGAGGCCAGGGATCAGGTGATTACTCTTCTGGAAAATGCGGCAGAGATGATCCGCATCTGCAAGGAGACAGAAGAAAAGATCCAACGGACAAATCGTTTTCGCCGTTACGATAGGGAAATAGCCGGATTATTGAGCCACTCGGAAAAAGCTTTCCGCAACTGCCAATATGAAGAAGCGTTTGAGCTGGCGAATAAGGCTTATCATTTGGCAGCTGAGCGATTTGATAACTGATACAGAAGGGCACCGTAGCTGGTGCTCTTTTTTCTGTTATTGTCGCAGTGGCAGTGTTTTTCTTGGGTGTTTCGGGACCGGAGGTCCCATTTAAAAAATCGCTCAAGGCACTTCAACACTGTGAAGCATATAAACTTTCCATATTAACAAAGAGAAAGGGACCTATCGGTCCCAGCAGAAACTTTACTACTTTAAAGCGAAATATACTTTCTTGTACGAAAAAAAGGGACACATCATAAGATGTGCCCAATTTAGGGAGTAGAGGTGTGAGAGTCAGTTGCAATATTCAAGGGGAGTAGGTTCATTTTTATATTACCCTTTTATGGACGGGCTTAAACCTTTCCGAAACCAAAAATTTTTATGCTGGTTCCTGTATGCCTGTGTTTGCCTTCACCAGGACTTCATCATACTTCGCATCGCTTTCTCTGCGGCCGGAGATTACGGTGCCAAGATAGGCGGCTATGAATCCAATCGGAATGGAAATTATGGCCGGGTTGGTTAGCTTAATCAGCGGTGTGCCAACTAGAATCGCTTTGCCAGGCGTTGGATCAAATACGTTGGGGCTTACGACGACAAGTATTAAAGCTGTCAGCAGACCCACAAGCATACCGGTAATGGCGCCCGCTGTATTAAACTTGCGCCAGAACAGGGTAAAGATGATGACGGGCAGGTTTGCACTGGCAGCAACGCAGAACGCAAGAGATACAAGGAACGCAACATTTAACTTCTGGGCAAACAAAGCCAGTATTACGGAGATCACAGCTACGCCGACCGATGCCCAGCGCGCCGCAACCATCTGTTCTTTCTCTGTTGCTTCACCCTTTCGAACGATGTGCCCGTAGAAGTCATGAGCAAACGCTGAGGCTCCAGCGAGCACAAGGCCAGCCACAACAGCAAGTATTGTAGCGAAAGCAACCGCCGAGACAAATGCCATCAGCAGGTCGCCGCCGAGGGCCTGCGCCAGAAGCGGGGCAGCCATATTCCCTGCTTTGTTAGCTGCGATGATTTTGTCATTGCCTACAAAAGCTGCCGCGCCAAAGCCCAGGAAGATCGTCATCACATAGAAAATACCAATAAGCCATGTGGCGTATACAACAGATTTACGGGCCGTTTGCGCGTCCTTTACAGTGAAGAAACGGATGAGGATATGCGGCAGCCCAGCGGTGCCCAATACGAGGGCCGCATTCATCGAGATGTTATCCAACCCGTCTTTATACTTCACCCCCGGGTTCAGGAATTTTTGCCCAAGCGGTGTTGCTGTTTTCATATGGTCAAACATTTCCGTCAGGCTGAAGTGAAATTTAGCGAAAACCATAATCGAAATAATAAAGGTGCCTGCCATTAACAGAACGGCTTTCACGATTTGTACCCAGCTAGTGGCGGTCATTCCGCCGAAGATAACGTAGACAGTCATTAAGACGCCCACAATAAGAACAGAGGTTGTATAATCTAAACCAAGGAGTAATTTAATGAGTCCGCCTGCCCCGACCAACTGGGCAATCATGTAAAAAATAGAAATTGTAATCGTATTAAAAGCTGCTACCCCACGGATTTTCTTATCGTCAAAGCGGGCGGCTATCATATCAGCCATCGTGTATTTTCCAAGATTGCGAAGCGGTTCAGCTACGATATAAAGGACAACCAGATACGCCACCAAATAGCCAATGCTGTAGAAGAAACCATCAAACCCTGTCAGGGCGATCGCTCCGGCAATTCCCAGGAAAGAGGCAGCCGACATATAATCGCCTGCAATTGCAAGTCCGTTCTGCCAGCCTGTTAACCCGCCGCCAGCAGTATAGAACTCACTGGTCGTATTGGTTTTCTTAGAAGCGTAATACGTAATCAAAAGTGTAGCGGCGACAATTAGCAGAAAGAAAATAAAGGCGGTAACATTCATACTTTCATCTCCCTTGCATTATTTTCTTCTACGATGTCTTCTACGATCTTATCGAAACCTGCAGCTTTCTTAGTGTACAGACTGCACAACGACCATGTCATAATAAACTGCGCAAATGCGAAAACCCAGGCCCATGTAATCGGTCCAAAAGCAGGCGTATTGAGAACTTTACTGTAGGATGTCATAATCGGCAATGCAAAGTAAAACACGAAGTAGAAAATACATAATGGAATAATAAATTTCTTCTTGGCAGCCATAAGCTCCCTGAATTTTCCGCTGCGGACGATCGCGCTGTAATCGATCCCGCCGATTCGGTTTGTCGTATTGGAACTTCTGCTTTTTGCAAGATTAGACATAACATTCACTCCTAACATCTGGTATTTTGGGTCTTTGTATTTCTATTACAATAAGACTTGATCTAGCACCCCCTTTTTATTAAAAGTGTTTACAAAGCAGAAAATTATGATAAATAGGTCTGTATGCTTAATGATAATAAAATATTCTGTAAATTCAAGTGTTTTTTTTGTAAAATATAGGTACATGCTCGTCTGTCTTATGGATTAGAACCTAAATAGTCCCGGTAAGCGCGGCGATAAAACCGTCCGCCTCCCCGGGACCAGAATCAGCTTTTTTTAAGTTTAAGGGGCGAGAAGCTGTTCTCAATTCCCAGCGCCTGCTTTGCTGCCGCTTCACCCGCCGCATGTCCGGTGGTGAAAGCTACGGTGATGTTATATCCGCCTGTATGGGCATGTACATCCAGCACCTCCCCGGCAAAGAACAGACCCTGTTTACATTTTGATTGCATCGTTCTCGGATCCACTTCTTTTGTATTAACGCCTCCGCCTGTAACTGTGGCCTGTTCCATAGAGAGGGTGCCAGAAACGGTAACAGGAAATTGCTTGATAAGCTTAATAAACGATGCCCACCTATCTTTTGGTAGATCATGGTATGTGATGTTTTCATCTAAAACGGCCATTTCGAGCATAAGTTTAAGCATTCTTTCAGGCAGGTAGGCCCGAAGCACGTTTTTAATGGCCTTTTTTGGCTCCTCTTTGAGAAGCAGTGTGGCTTCCTCGTTAACGTCAGCGAGTGATTTATCCGGCATTAGATCAATGGTGAGCGATAACGGTATGTCACCAAACTTTTTCCTGGCTGTGGAGACGTAATGACTCGTGCGCAGAACAGCAGGTCCGGAAACGCCGATATGGGTAAACAGCATATCGCCTTCTTCTGTACAAAGTTTTTTCCCTTTCGGATTATATAAGCTAAGCACAACATTGCGCAGGGACAAGCCTTGTAACCGGCCTTCCGCAATATAGTTATCCGATGCTGTAAGTGGCACGGCAGTAGGGTATAAGTCGGTGATCGTATGCCCCGCGGCCTCTGCCCATGAGTACCCATCTCCCGTAGACCCGGTGGCAGGAACAGAGCATCCCCCGACAGCGATCACAACTGACTTGCATTCGAGCGTTTCACCCGATTGAAGGACTACCCGGCGGACCGATGTCTCATCAAACATAATGTGTGCGACCGGCTGGTTTGTACGAATGGAGACACCCAGTCGTTTTACCTCCTGAATAAGCGCATTTACGACTGTTTTTGCCTTATCGTTAGCCGGAAACATGCGGCCTCTGTCTTCTTCTTTTAGCTGTATGCCGATTCCCGTAAAAAAAGCCATAATATCCTGGTTATTAAACTCGTTTAATGCACTATAAAGAAACCTCCCGTTTCCCGGAATATTTTTAATCAGTTCTTCCAGGGGCTTTGCATTTGTTACATTGCATCGCCCGCCTCCCGAGATCATCAGTTTGCGTCCTAATTTTTCCCCTTTATCAAGCAGAAGAACCCTGGCCTTCTGCTGGGCAGCTGAGACGCAGGCCATTAAGCCCGCCGGTCCGCCCCCGATAACAATAACATCCCATTGTTCCATTCTTTATCCACCTTTCTTCTTTAGTTATTGTGAACTTTTGCAGCAATAAATTGCAACAATAAATCTTAAAGAGAAAGTGGGTGGGAAACGATTAGGTAATACCGCTTCTTTTATTCGAATAGTTATTAACTAAAGGAGGGGGTTGTCTTTGAAAAGAACCGGCGCAATGAGAGTGGCTATGGTTATTGTATTGTTCTGCTTTGCTAGCGGCTGCTCCACTTTACCCCAGAGCCTTCAAAACAAAACAGGCGATGGAACGGTAAAAGTATACAAGACAACAATAGACGCTGCAGATACCGTATTAATAGAATCGGCACAAAACAGCGCGGATTTTGCAATACAAGAAGTCGAATACATGAATGATTTAAACACAGCCGTTACCCAGCTTGAGGGTGCAATCCAGGGACAATTTCAGCCTGAAGAATGGACCCGTAACCTGGAGAACACCATGCCTTCTTATGAAGCGGCCATCAAACACGCGCTGTCTATACCAAAACCCAGTGCGGATTTAATTGGGCTGTATAACGATTACCTGACCATGATAGAAAGATATAAACGGCTTCCGGCATTAATCCGCCAAGCTATCCGGACGAATGATATGGAGATGATTAACGTAGCTTTTTCACAGTTGCACGGCAACGAGAAGCGTTATGAGCAGCTATTAAAGTCTACAGCTGCTTATAAATAAGCCCGTTTTAGATGGATTTAACCAGAAGAAGGAATTTCAAAAGACAGGGATGCCCTGTCTTTTTTTTCATCCTGCAAAAGGAATACCGCAAAAACTATCGAATAACTGTAATACATGCCCTGTTCTGTGGATACGATGAGAAAGAATAAATAGAAAAGGCTTGATTTAAAAAATCGGAATATTAATATAATTAAAAACATTACATTATTAATATTTGTAATAGTGTTTATGTCTTTTTCTATTGCCCCAACGTATAAACTTTCTTATACACATAAATCTGCACCCGAGATTGTCCGCTAAATTTCGATTCAGATTCACCTTTGTTGCGGTATCTATATGATTTTGAGCATAAAGGGGGAGTTATCATGCATATTCTGGTGTGTATTAAACAGGTGCCGGATACGAAAATCATTAAAATTGATCCGAAAACAAACACGTTGGATCGGCGGGGAGTACCGGCTATTCTTAATCCGTATGATACCCATGCTGTAGAAGAAGGGGTGCGTCTGCGTGCCCGTTACGGAGGAAAAGTTTCAGTACTTTCCATGGGACCTCCGCAGGCTGTTGCTGCTATTAAGAAGTGTGTAGAGATCGGGGCTGACGCGGGTTATTTAATTTCTGACCGTGCATTTGCAGGAGCAGACACGCTGGCCACCAGTTACGCTCTGTCGAAAGCGATCGAGCGCATTCAGAAAGAAGAACCGATTGATCTTGTGATCTGCGGCAAAATGGCTATCGACGGGGATACAGGCCAGGTGGGCCCCGGAATAGCAAGACGCATGGGAATACCTGCATTAACAAGCGTGAAGAACGTCCAGGAAATTAATGGAGCAAACAAAGAGATACTTGTGCACCGCAAGCTTGAGGACGGGTATGAGTTGCTGCAATCCCGGGTCCCATGCCTGCTTACCGTAGAAAAGGAGATTAACGAGGTTCCGTACTCTCCTATGCCGAACATGATTCGGGCCGCCCGCTATAAACCGGTAGTGTGGACTGTCAACGATTTAGAGGATGTGGATCGAGCCCAGCTGGGGTTAAAAGGGTCGCCAACCATCGTAGGAAAAATGTTCAGCCCGCCGAAGCCTGAAGGCGGCAAAAGACTGGAAGGTAAACCGGAACAGCAGGTAAGGGCACTTGTTGACATTTTAATGAAAGAAAAGCGTGAGTTGTTGATAGAAGGGGGGACAAAGTAACATGGCCGTTTCCATTTCCGCAGCCTGCATTTCATGCGGCACATGTGTTGACACCTGCCCAGTGGGCGCTCTCTACTTAGGATCGGATCAATGTGAAGTCGATGTTTCGAAATGCGAAGAATGCCAGGAATGCATCCCTGTTTGTCCAACGGAAGCTATCAGTCTGCCAAATCCAACGAAAAAACCTGCCGCCCAAGTTCCTGCTCCTGCAGAAGATGCTTCAGTGGCCTCAAAACCGGCTGCGTCAGCGCCCCAAGCTCAGCCCGCACAACATTCGGCTGAACCATCGTCCCCAATTTTCTCAGCGCCTGCCGCGACTTCAGCTAACAAGCCAGAGAAAAAAGCAGAAAGAAATGATCCGTTTGCCGAGCATGCAGGCGTGTGGGTTTTCATCGATCAGACGGATGGCGTTATTGCGAAGGTTTCACTAGAGCTCCTTGGTGCTGGCCGCCGGCTCGCCGATAAGCTGGAGACCCCGCTGTGCGGTTTTGTGCTGGGTGATGGCGTTCGGGATCTGGCTGATACATGCTTCGAATACGGCGCAGATAAATTATTTGTGATTGACGACCCGATCCTTCGGCACTACCGATCCGAAGCCTACATGAAGGGCGTAGCAGATTTATGCCGTAAACATAAACCGGAAATTATTCTGTATGGAGCAACTTCGAATGGCAAAGACCTTGCGAGTGCTGTCGCAACTGAGCTTAAAACAGGGTTGACAGCGGACTGCACAATGCTTGATGTCAATCCATCCCAACGCTTGCTGGAAGCAAGCCGCCCAGCATTTGGCGGTAACATCATGGCCACCATTCTCTGTAAGAATCACAGGCCGCAGATGGCTACCGTCCGTTCAAAGGTGATGAAGGCTATTGAGCCTATTAAAGGCAGGTTAGGTGAAATTATAGAGGAGCCCATAGGGCTTCAGGAGAGTGATTTAAGAACCCGCGTCCTTGATATCGTAAGGGATACCAGCCAGCGAATCAAGCTGGATGAAGCCCACATTATTGTAGCAGGAGGTAAGGGGCTTGGTGATGAACGAGGCTTCCAAATCTGTTATGAACTTGCCGAGGTGCTTAATGCAAGCGTAGGAGCCAGCCGGGATGCTGTAGAAGCCGGATGGATCGATCATCATTACCAAATCGGACAGACGGGCATAACGGTCACCCCTAAAATCTACTTTGCTATCGCGATTTCAGGAGCCGTACAGCACATTGTAGGCATGCAGAATTCGGAATTCATTATTGCAATCAATAAAGATCCGGAAGCTCCGATTCATAATGTTGCAACCTACAGCATTGTTGGGGATGCCTTCGAAATCGTTCCCCTTTTAATAGAGGAGTTCCAAAAAGCACGTAAAGGCGGTGCAGTGATAAATGGCTGAAAAATTTGACGCAATTGTAGTAGGAGCCGGTCCTGCCGGAACTTCTGCGGCCTTCACTATGGCGCAGGCGGGATTAAATGTTCTCTTAATCGAGCGCGGAGAATATCCTGGAGCAAAAAATGTGATGGGTGGCGTTCTTTACCGCAAGCAGATGGAAGAAATTATCCCAGGATTTTATAAAGAAGCGCCCGTTGAACGTCCGGTTGTGGAACAGCGCTTCTGGATGCTGGGAGAGGATTCAGTTTTTACTTCCGGCTATAAGGGACTGGAGTGGGCGAAGGAGCCATACAATAATTTTACCGTATTGCGTGCCAAGTTTGACCAGTGGTATGCGAGCAAAGCTGTTGAACAAGGAGCGCTGCTCATCAATGAAACCGTGGTAAAACAATGCATCGTGGAAGACGGACGCGTGATTGGAGTCAGGACAGATCGTCCGGATGGGGACGTGTACGCCGATGTTGTCGTGCTGGCAGATGGTGTGAATTCCTTGCTCGCCAAGTCACTTGGCTTCCATAAGGAGTTTAAACCCGATGAAGTGGCATTGGCCGTTATGGAAGTTATTAATCTGCCATCGGAAAAGATTGAAGATCGCTTTAATCTTGAGCCAAATCAAGGAACCACCATCGAAATATTTGGAGACGCAACCAAAGGTTCGCTGGGAACTGGTTTTATTTATACGAATAAAGACAGCATCAATATTGGGGTGGGGACCACGCTTTCCGGCATGATTAAGCAGCGGATGCGTCCCTATGACCTGCTCGATTACCTTAAAACCCATCCGATTATCCGGCCGCTAATCAGGGGCGGCGAATCGATGGAATATGCCGCGCATCTGATTCCTGAAGGCGGTTACCACTCTATGCCAAAAATTGTTGGCAACGGTGTGGTTGTGGTGGGAGACGCAGGCCAGATGGTTAACGCCATTCACCGGGAAGGCAGTAATATGGCGATGACCGCAGGCCGCATAGCTGCCGAGACAATTATTACGGCAAAAGAAGCAAATGATTTCTCGGAGAATATGCTGGATTCTTACCGCATTCGCCTGCTTGAAAGCTTTGTCGGCAAGGACCTTAAGAAATACAAAGACACCACCCATACTTTTGAGAATCACCCGCAGTATTTTAAGGAGTATCTTCCGATGATTAACCAGGCAGCCAGCCAATTCTTCACCGTTGATGGCACGCCCAAGCGTGATAAGCAAAAGAAAATTTTCAAAACCCTCACCGAAGGAAAAAGTAAGCTTGGCATGGTGCAGGATTTGTACCGTGCCTGGAAAGTCATGAAATAATGGATCGCTATTTTTAAACCGCTTATTTGAGCGGTTTTTTTGTTCGAAAATATTCTTTAAACCATAGGCGAACGATAACATCTAACTTCTTTTGTCGCTTCAAAAGAAGCTTTATTACAACCCTCTTGCTACGAGCTGGAAGAATTGAAGCAGGTGTTGAATTAACAACTTGCTTTATCTTAGATACAGGGGTGTTTTGTATCATCTGTACATAAGGAGACAATTGTCGATAGCTATAAATATAAGGAATTAACCCGCTGGGATAGTGTTTATTGTACTTTGTTACATGGTTCCAGTAAGGAGAATCCCATTCCTCTTTTCTCCATTTCACAGCCCCGAGTAATGCCAGGCCGTGATCGATCAGGTAAAAGTTCAGCTTTGTTCCGGTGGGATATACGATAAGATTGTCCCCGTGTCTGTCCAGATTGCAAATCCACATGTCAAATACCAATGTTTTTAAAAGTTCTTTCCTGTTCTTGATGTAGTAAATAACAGGATGCTCTAACTTTTTATCCAGCTGCTTCCACGTGTAATGGTTTCGAGCTGGCTTAACAAGGGAAACAGTACCTTGCTTACCTTTAATCCTCGCCCTTAGAATAGTGGCAACATTTAACTTAAGCAAATTCCCTAAACGATAAGAAATCATTTCATTGGCAAGTAAAGGGCCAACACGTTTTTGATTTTTCCGCGTAGCAAACTTAAAATAACCCTTTTGTTTCTTCCCTCTTTTTCGACGGATGACAACCCAAACAGGGCCAAGCGGCCGAGAAATTTTACCTATAACCCTCCAACTTGTTTTTGGCATTTCATCCCACCCTTTTTCCTCCTTGCGCTATGTGGAAGGATATGTACTTAATACCAGCCTATGTAATTAAATTTAATTCTGTGTAATCATTCCCCACGGAACTTTACCTGAACCTTCAAAAGTAACGGAACCTATAGTTTAGTCGAATATAGAGATCAAAGAAAAATTACACTTAATACTCTAAAAATATCCAATGTACTTATAATAACAATGTTGTACAAAATTAATCCTTTAAAAAATTAAAATGTTCATATTGACGACACATTTTTCTAGAGTTATGATGGTTACGTTAGATAACCTACATTAAAAAAGTATTTAAAATGACAGATAAGAATATACATTTTCTTATGCATATAAACGCAGGTTTCGGCTGGTAACGCTTAAGGCCTGGCGCCGACAAGTTTTTAGCAGGTCTGAGCACGGCAAACCTCAAAGCCTCCGATATGGCTTATGGTCAGCCCATTTTTCTGATTGAAAGGAGTGGAACACAGATGGTGGAAATAACAGTTACGGTTAATTATAGAGGAGAAGACTACCAGACTAATGTTATTGTCGATAGAAGGGCCAAAAAAGAAGAAGTCTTGCGTTTGGCTCAAGAACAAGTTAGAAGACAGTGGAGACAATAAAAATTTTTTGTGAAATATTTTACAACAACGAGGGACAGGAGATGCAGCATGAACAGAAATTTATCAATCGAACTTGTCCGGGTCACGGAAGCAGCAGCTTTAGCTGCTGGAAGATGGTTGGGAAAAGGTAAGAAAGATGAAGTAGATGAGGCAGCCACACAAGGTATGCGTGATATGTTTAATACCATTGATATGAAAGGCACAGTTGTGATTGGTGAAGGTGAAATGGATGAAGCGCCGATGCTGTATATCGGCGAAGAATTAGGCACCGGCGCTGGCCCCGAAGTTGACATTGCGGTTGATCCGCTTGAAGGCACCAATATTGTTGCCGCAGGAACATCTAACTCTCTAGCTACTATAGCTGTAGCAGAGCGCGGCAACCTGCTGCATGCGCCGGATATGTATATGGAAAAAATTGCAGTAGGCCCAGAAGCCGCTGGAAAGATCGACATTAATGCCTCCGTGATTGAGAATCTTACGGCTGTGGCCAAAGCAAAAAATAAAAAAATTGAAGACATAGTAGTCGCTATTCTTGATCGAAAGAGACATGAGAAAATCATTCGGGAAATTCGTGAATCAGGGGCAAGAATTAAGCTCATTCAAGATGGGGATGTTGCAGCAGCCATTCATACAGCATTTGAAAATACAGGGGTCGATATTTTGCTTGGATCAGGAGGAGCTCCCGAAGGTGTATTAGCCGCTACTGCATTAAAATGCTTAGGGGGTGAGTTTCAAGGGAAACTCCTGCCTCAAACAGAAGAAGAACGGATTCGCTGCAAAAAAATGGGCATAGAAGATGTTAACCGCGTCTTAAAGATGGAGGACATTGTGAAAGGTGAGGATGCCTTTTTTGTTGCAACTGCTGTGACAGATGGTGAGCTTCTAAAAGGGGTCCATTATAAAGGAAATACAGGGACAACCCATTCGATTGTGATGCGCGCTGGAACAGGAACGATTCGTTTTATTGAGGGACAGCATAGCTTAAAAAGGAAAATTCAAGCTTAAATTCCGCTAACTTGCAGCGTGCACTGACACAGTAAAAGAGGAGACGGATAAATGTGAAAAAGATTGCAGTATTGACGAGTGGCGGGGGAGCACCAGGAATGAATGCTGCCATTCGAGCCGTAGTTGGCATCGGAATCCGTAACGGGGTAGAAGTACACGGCGTACGGGAAGGCTATGCAGGATTAATTGCGGGTGATTTTTTGCGGATGGACATGGAAAGCATAGATAATACGATACACCGCGGGGGAACCATTCTGGGAAGTTCACGCAGTGAGACATTCAAATTATTGGAGGGACAGCGTCAAGCGCTGGCTCTTTGAAGGAAAGAGATATGGACGGGTTGGTCGTAATCGGTGGGAATGGTTCCATAATAGGTGCAGAAGAATTAAATGCCCTTGGTTTTCCAACAATAGGCATTCCAGCAACAATTAGTAATGACGTTAGCCATACCGACTACACGATTGGATTCGATACAGCCGTTAATAACGTAGTCAAGATGATGGATAGAATCCTGGATTTGTCATCTTTTCATGAACGAACTTACGTGTTTGAAGTTATGGGACGAAATGCCGCAAACATTGCGCGACGGGCAGGTAAGTGCGTAGGTGCAAGTTTCATTGTAACCTCAGCAGACAACTATGATGTGGAAATGTTTGAACGCATCCGACAGGGCCTTCAACGCAGAGATCCACACACCATAGTTGTACTTGCGGAAGGGAACATGCAAGCAAACGAAATGGACCGATTGTTTAAGGAAAAAACAGGCTTTGATCATACCTGGATCATGGTCATGGAGCAAATCCAGCGAGGAGGATCACCTACTGCTTACGATCGGATAATGAGCAGCCGGATGGGCGAATTATCTGTCCGTTTATTATTGGAAAACCAAAAAGGCGGGATGATTGGCTGGAAAAATGGCCAGCTTATTCATTCTCCTTTTAAGAGCTTGCAAAAAGTAAACCTTTGCCTGGTGTAAATGCCATACAGGCAGACAAGTCCGTGACTTAAGCAGCAGCCGCATGAAGAAGGTGAATCGGAACGGTAAAAGGAGAGAACAAATGTGAACGAGAAACAAATAGTCGGAGAAAAAGCGGCAGAGTTTGTTAAAGATGGCATGGTAGTTGGGCTTGGTACGGGTTCAACTGTTTTTTATACCATTTGTAAACTTGGAGAGCTAGTTAAACAAGGCCTGTCGATTCGAGGATGTGCCACTTCTGTTCAAACGGAAAAACTAGCAAAAGAATGGGGGATTCCTCTCGCAAAGTTTGCGGAAATTGAACAAATCGATGTGGCGATAGATGGAGCGGACGAAGTTGATTCACAGCTTAATCTTATAAAAGGCGGAGGCGGCGCCCTCTTAAGGGAGAAAATTATTGCCAGAGCGGCGAAAACTTTTGTTGTGGTGGCTGATCCGTCGAAGTTGGTAGGGGAATTAGGAACGATGCGCCTACCGGTGGAAACCATTTCCTTTGCATTTGAACTGACAATGAAACACATAGCGAGATTAGGATGCCAGCCGCAACTTCGCCAATCGAATGGCACACCTTATAAGACGGATAACGGCAATTATATTTTTGACTGTGCCTTTTCGGGTATTCCGCATCCTAAAGAGTTGGAGCGAAATCTTAACATGATTCCAGGTGTTGTAGAAAATGGTTTATTTGTGAAAATGGCAGACGTTGTCATTACGTTAGATAAACAGAAAAACATTATTATGAAGAAACAGGGTTCATAAATAACATTATTATCAAACCATAGGGTCAATGATGATCACTTTTGATTCATTGTGACCGCAAATATTAAGTGATCTTATCAATTGTGATACAAGTAATTTAAAGTAACTTAATTACAATTGTATTTTTTTTCAAAAAGTAAGCGTTTTACATTTTTGAATGCAGAAAAAAATCGACTTCTGCTTATATATAAGGGCTAAATAAGTTCATGAATTGTTCACAAATCACTTGACGTTCAATAATTTCAGAGTTACTATTGGTTACGTAATATAACCGATATCATAAAAAGTATCTAATAACTAAATGCATTTAGCTTTAGATTATTTTTTTTGGACGGTTTTTGCAGCGGAGTGAGAGAAGATTTATTTAAGCCAAAGTTTTGTAAAGAGGTGGATAAAATAATGGAGTCTATGACCTTTGTTCTATTTGGTTCGACCGGGGATTTAGCCAAGAGAAAAATTTTTCCAGCACTATATAATTTATATCTGGATCATAAATTACCGCAGCCCATTTCCATTATTGGCCTGGGTAGAGGGCAAATGTCCCATGCTGATTTCCAATCGCATGTAAAGCAATCGGTAAAAACCTTTTCCAGACGGGCAGTAGAAGATTCTTCTGACATGCAAGCGTTTCTGGATGCCTTTCGGTACCAGGCTTTAGACGCAACAAACCCTCAAGACTATCGGAAGCTGCTGGATTTGGTTCAGCAACGTGAAGCCGAATTAAATCTTCCGCAAAATCGCCTATTCTATCTTTCCGTAGCACCGGAATTCTTTGATGTTATTGCTTTAAATATCAAAGAAAGAGGATTGGGCCTAACAAAAGGCTGGAAACGCCTTATTATTGAAAAACCATTTGGACATGATTTGAAATCTGCCCGAATTCTAAATGAAAAGCTAAGCAAAGCCTTTGAGGAAGATGAGATCTATCGGATTGATCATTACCTTGGAAAGCCGATGGTGCAAAATCTAGAAGCTTTGGCATTTGCAAATCCAATCCTACAAAGCCTATGGAACAATAAGTACATAGCCAATGTACAAATAACGGCGAGTGAAACGGTAGGAGTAGAGGAGCGAGCAGGTTATTATGACCATGCAGGAGCCATTCGTGACATGGTTCAAAACCACATGCTGCAGATGTTGATGATGACAGCGATGCACCTGCCAAAACGCATCAGCGCCAAAGAAATCCGCGATGAAAAAAGAAAAGTCATGGAGGCACTTCGTCCTTTAACGAAAGACAGCGTGGCTTTAGACGTTGTTCGCGGCCAATATGGTCCAGGGAAAATTACGGGCCAGCCGGTTGCAGGTTATAAAGATGAACTGGGCATTGAGGCTACTTCACAAAATGATACCTTCGTGGCGGCGCGCCTGTGGATCGATAATCCTTTCTGGAGCGGAGTACCATTCTACATCCGTACGGGAAAAAGAATGAAAGAAAAATCTACACGTATCGTGCTAGAGTTCAAAAACCCATTAAAAGAGTTGTATAATATAAAGAATGAAAAAGTAGCACCAAATATTTTGATCATCGAAATCAATCCGAATGAAAATGTTTCTTTACAATTAAACAGTAAAAACGCATTAAACGGCGGAGAAATCGAGCCTGTACGGATTAACTTCTCAGCAGAACAATACGGTGTACCGGAAGCGTATGAGCGTTTAATCTACGATGCATTCCGTGGTGACTCAACCTTCTTTGCCCACTGGAGCGAGGTAGAATTGGCTTGGAGCTGGGTGCAACCTATTCTGGATGCTTTTGAAGGAAATGACGTGCCGCTTCATTCCTACGAATCGGGTTCCTATGGACCAGAGGCGTCCCGCCAATTGTTAGAACAAGATGGCTTTAAATGGTGGCTGGATAAAGACTCTGATGAGGAAGCTACTGAACTCTCAGAATTAGCCCTACCCGTTTAATAGAGAAAAAATTGTTGGGAGGAACAAAACATATGAAACACGACATTGAAACACTAGCGGTTCACACCATTAGAACTTTATCGATTGATGCTATCAACCGCGCCAACTCCGGCCATCCAGGGCTGCCTATGGGAGCCGCCCCAATGGCTTATGCATTGTGGGCGAATCACTTAAGTCATAATTCGGATCATGCAGAATGGTTTAACCGGGATCGGTTTGTTCTTTCCGCCGGTCATGGTTCGAGCCTGCTATACAGTTTACTTCATTTAACTGGGTATGATGTAACGATTGAAGATTTACAGAACTTCCGTAAATTACACAGCAGGACACCAGGTCACCCTGAGTATGGTTACACGCATGGAGTGGAAGCAACAACCGGCCCTCTGGGACAAGGTATTGCTACCGCGGTAGGGATGGCCATGGCAGAAGCGCATTTAGCTGCGAAGTTTAACAAAGAAGGATACCCGGTGGTTGATCACTTTACATACGCTCTTGTTGGTGACGGCGACCTCATGGAAGGTATCTCATATGAAGCAATGTCAATGGCTGGACATATGAAACTAGGAAAATTGATTGCCTTATATGATTCTAACGATATTTCTTTGGATGGCGAACTAAACTTGTCTTCCTCTGAAAATACACAAAAAAGAGCTGAATCTGTTAACTGGCAGTATTTGTGGGTTGAAGACGGAAATAATGTGAAAGAAATCACAGAAGCGATTGAAAAAGCGAAACAGAACCTGGATCAGCCAACCATTATTGAGATCCGGACTATCATTGGTTATGGCAGTCCGAAAGTTGCCGGCACAAATAAAGCGCATGGCGCCCCGCTTGGCGTTGAAGAAGCGAAGGCAACGAAACTGGCTTACAATTGGGAATATGAGGAAGATTTCTTCGTTCCAGATGAAGTAAGGGCACACTTTAACCAACTGAAACAGCGCGGTATTGCAGCAGAAAATGAGTGGAATCAAGTTTTCAATGCTTATAAAGATGCGTTCCCTGCTTTAGCAAACGAATTGCAAAATGCCATTAAAGGTGAAGTTCTCATCGATGCCCAGGACATTTTAACGTTTGATAGAGCTAAAGCTGTTTCCACTCGAGTTGCAAGCGGTGAAGCGATCAACCACTTTGTAAAAACCGTTCCTGCTATTTTTGGAGGAAGTGCTGACCTTTCCCACTCCACGATGACTGATATCAAGGGAGAAGCTGCTTTTGCAGTAGAATCATATGCAGGCCGCAACGTTTACTTTGGTGTTCGCGAGCACGCAATGGGTGCTGCAGGCAACGGAATGGCGCTTCATGGCGGAGTGAAGCCTTTTGTAAGTACATTCTTTGTGTTCAACGATTATCTTCGCCCTTCGATTCGACTGGCTGCCATACAAAAACTGCCTGTTACTTATGTGTTTACGCATGATTCTATCGCTGTGGGCGAAGATGGCCCGACTCATGAACCGGTCGAGCAGTTGGTTGCTCTTCGTGCAATTCCTGGCCTTACAGTCATTCGCCCATCAGACGCAAATGAAACAGCAAGCGCTTGGGCCTATGCGCTTCAGCAGACAGAAGGTCCAGTTGCCTTGATTCTCAGCCGCCAAAACTTACCGGTGTTCGAGGAAACAAAAGCGAACATTGACAGCATCTCTAGAGGTGGGTATGTGCTAACGCAGACGAATGAGAAGCCGGACGTCCTCTTGATTGGTACAGGTTCTGAAGTTTCACTGGCTGTTAATGCTAAGGCCGAACTGGAAAAAGAAAATGTATCCGTTCGTGTCGTGGCGATGCCTAGCTGGGAACTTTTTGATAAGCAATCGGATGAATATAAAGAACTCGTTCTTCCTTCTGCCGTGACGAAGCGTGTGTCACTGGAAATGGGAATCTCTCTTGGCTGGCAACGTTATGTGGGACCAGAGGGAAAAATACTCTCTATTGATACCTTCGGCGCTTCAGGAACGGGAGCAGAGGTAATGGCGCTGTTTGGATTTACCACAGAAAATGTGGTGAAAACGGCAAAAAGCATTCTTTCATAAAGAAATTCAGGGGAGGCAATCATTATGCAAGTTGGATTAATCGGTTTAGGTAAAATGGGTTTAAACTTGGGTAAGAATCTAATGGATCACCAACATAATGTAGTAGCATTCGACTTAAATACAAATGCTGTAGAAGAGATGAAAGCATATGGAGCTGCTGGTACATCCAGCCTTAAGGAAATGGTCCAATCACTGGAAACACCACGCGTGCTCTGGATTATGGTTCCACACTCCGTTGTTGATTCCGTTCTTAGTGAAGTATCACCTTTGTTAGACAAAGGTGATATCGTGATTGAAGCTGGTAATTCCCACTATAAAGAATCCATTCGCCGTTACAATGAATTAAAGGAATTAGGGGTAAGCTACATGGATGCAGGTACTTCCGGTGGTATGGAAGGGGCCCGCAATGGCGCTTGTTATATGATCGGCGGAGACGCTGAAGCTTGGGAAGTGGTCGAGCCTCTTTTCCGCGATACAGCTGTAGAGAATGGTTACTTATATGCGGGAAAAGCTGGAAGCGGCCATTACTTGAAAATGGTGCATAACGGAATTGAATACGGGATGATGGCAGCTATTGGTGAAGGATTTGAGGTATTAGAAAAAAGCGGATTTGACTATGACTACGAGAAAGTGGCAAAAGTATGGAACAACGGATCCGTTATTCGCTCATGGTTAATGGAGTTGACAGAAAACGCATTTTCTAAGGATGCAAAACTGGATGCAATTAAAGGTACCATGCATTCTTCCGGTGAAGGAAAATGGACAGTTGAGGAAGCGTTGGATCTTCAAGCGGCTACCCCGGTTATCGCGATGTCACTGTTGATGCGTTACCGTTCTTTAGAGAATGATACATTTACAGGTAAAGTAGTCGCTGCACTTCGCAATGAGTTTGGTGGACATGCAGTAGATACGAAATAATAAAAAATGTGCAAGTGATTTTTAAAAAAACGGAGGTCATTTAACATGAAATTCTTTATTGACACTGCAAATCTTGACGACATTAAAAAAGCTTATAAAATTGGTGTTCTATCCGGCGTAACAACCAACCCTTCCTTAGTCGCGAAAGAGGGCATCAAATTCGAAGATCGCATTGAAGAAATCTGTAAGGCAGTACCTCTTGTTGAATCGGTATCTGCTGAGGTAACACCTGACGTTACTTCAGCTGAAGATATGATCGCTCAAGCAGAAGAACTGATTAAAATTAATGGCGGGGACAAAAAAATCACCATCAAACTGCCAATGACATTAGCAGGATTAGAGGCATGTAACTACCTTAATAATAAAGGCATTAAAACGAACGTTACCCTTATCTTTACTGTAAACCAGGCTCTTCTTGCTGCTCGCGCAGGCGCAACGTATGTATCTCCATTCTTAGGCCGCCTGGACGATATTTCTGAGGATGGTGTACTGTTAGTCGAGAAAATTGCTGAGCTGTTCCTTGTCCACAACTTCGATACGCAAATCATTGCCGCTTCTGTCCGCCACCCGGATCATGTAACCCGTGTAGCTATGGCTGGCGCTCACATTGCGACTGTTCCTTATAAAGTAATTGAACAGCTTTCTAAGCATCCATTAACTGACCAAGGCCTGGAAAAATTCGCTGCTGACTGGGCAAAAGCTCCTAAATTCTAAGTTCATTCAAATAATAAGGATGCAAAGGAGAAGAGCTGTATGACGATTTCTTATGATTATTCAAACGCACTATCATTCATGGAGCAAAGTGAAGTAGATAATCTGGGCGAATTTGTGAAAGTAGCTCATACCATGCTTCATGAAAAAAAAGGACCGGGTTCTGATTATCTTGGCTGGGTGGACCTGCCGCTTAACTATGATAAAGAGGAATTTGCACGAATCAAACAGGCCGCAAAGAGGATTCGCAGCAATTCCAATGCGTTGGTTGTAATTGGGATCGGTGGATCCTATCTGGGTGCCAGAGCCGCAATTGAGTCACTGTCCCATTCATTCCACAACCAGATGAACGGAACCACTCAAGTTTATTTTGCAGGCCAAAATATTAGCTCGACCTATGTTTCCCATTTGTTAGAGCTGCTGGAAGGCAAAGATATCTCAATTAATGTTATCTCTAAATCCGGTACAACAACAGAGCCTGCACTTGCCTTCCGTATTTTCCGTGACTACATGGAGAAGAAATATGGCAAGGAAGAAGCAAAAAAACGCATTTATGCGACCACCGACAAGGCAAGAGGGGCCCTGAAAAAACTGGCGGATGAAGAGGGGTATGAAACCTTTGTCATTCCTGACGATGTAGGTGGAAGATATTCCGTGCTGACTGCAGTAGGACTTCTGCCTATTGCTGCAGCTGGACTGGATATTGACCGAATGATGGAAGGTGCCGCAGCTGCTGCGAAGAAATACAACAACCCAGAGCTTGCTACTAATCAAAGTTATCAGTACGCGGCTGTTCGTAACGCCCTTTATCGGAAAGGCAAATCCATCGAGCTGCTCGTGAACTATGAACCTGCCCTTCATTATGTGTCTGAGTGGTGGAAGCAGTTGTTTGGGGAGAGTGAAGGGAAGAATCAAAAAGGACTTTTCCCTGCTTCTGTTGACTTTACCACCGACCTGCATTCAATGGGACAGTATGTGCAGGAAGGCAGGCGTGATCTGATTGAGACGGTTGTCCAGGTTAAAAAACCTCGAATAGAGCTGACCATTGGCGAAGATCCGGCGAACATTGACGGTCTGAACTTCCTGGCTGGCAAAACCATGGATGAAGTGAATAAAAAAGCCTTTCAGGGAACCGTACTGGCCCACGTAGATGGCGGCGTGCCCAACATGGTCGTCGAACTCGATGAATTAAATGAATTTGCCTTTGGCGAAATGGTTTACTTCTTCGAGAAAGCCTGTGGGATTAGTGGATTGCTAATGGGTGTTAATCCGTTTGATCAGCCAGGTGTTGAAGCGTACAAGAAGAACATGTTCGCTTTACTTGGTAAGCCAGGCTTCGAGGCGGAGCAGGCGGAATTGATGAAGCGTTTATCTAAATAACATACAGGCAATCAGACGATAAGCTCTTATCGGTGTCTCGGTTCATCCCAAACGCCGATAAGGGTTTTCTTTTACCTTTTTCATGTTTATGAAAGGGGTTACGGTACGAAAGAAAGGTGGATTCAATATGGATACGTATTTATTATTAATGACGCTGGTTTCCATTATAATTGTTATTTTAGGTGTATCCTGGTGGAAATGGCATGCGTTTATGAGCTTAGTTGTGGCAAGTTTATTCTTAGCCATAGTGTCTGGATTATCCTTGGACAAAATTGTCACGGCCTATGAAACAGGGGTTGGCGGTGTTTTAGGCCATTTAATTGGGATTTTGGCATTAGGTACGATTTTAGGCAAGATGATGGCCGATTCAGGTGCTGGCATGCAAGTGGCCGATTTCTTCGTACGGTCCTTTGGTCTAAAGAAATTGCCATGGGCGATGCTGCTCTCAGGATTTATCATTGGCTTGCCTGTATTCTTTGAAGTTGGGATATTGATCGTACTGCCTCTGGTAATTTCGATACACAAAACGGCGAAACAAAACATTTTATTAATCGCACTGCCTGTTATTGCGGGCTTATCGATCGTACATGGCCTTGTGCCGCCGCATCCGGGCGCACTGGCTGCGATAAGCATTTACAACGCGAACCTTGGGAAAGTACTTCTCTATTCATTGATCATTGCGATTCCCGCAGCCATCATTGCAGGCCCCTTATTTGCCAGGTGGATTCATACACGCGTGACTCCTGAAGGTGAACCGGAGTTAATCCGGATTAATGTACGGTCAAAAAGTCTGCCGGGCATAGGCATCTCGTTCTTTGTAATTTTACTGCCTGTTATCTTGATGATCTTAGCAGCCGTAGCGCCATTTCTATCGCTGCCGCATGCTATAACGAAATTTTTCGCGTTCATTGGCAGCCCGCTTATTGCACTTCTGATTTCATGTTTTGCAGCTTATTACTTCCTCGGCTTCCGTAAAGGAATGGATAGAGAAGCCATTAAGAAGCTTACAGAAGAATGTCTGCTGCCAATCGGGTCAATTGCCTTAATCATTGGGGCCGGCGGTGGATTCAAACAGATCCTTATTGCGAGCGGGGTAGGTACAGTTATTGCTCACATGTCGGAGCATTTATCTCTGTCCCCGCTTGTTCTGGCGTTTATAATAGCCGGACTTATCCGAATTGCCACAGGTTCAGCGACAGTCGCTTTAACGACTGCAGCGGGCATCGTTTCCCCTATTGTCGCACACATGTCAGGTGTGAATCTTGAACTGCTAGTTATCGCGACGGGCGCAGGGTCGTTAATGTTCTCACACGTAAACGATGCGGGATTCTGGATGGTTAAAGAATATTTAGGACTGAGCGTGAAAGAAACGTTTAAAACGTGGACAGTATTGGAGACGTTGCTTTCATTTATCGCTTTTGCAGGGGCTTTAGTGCTTTCTGCATTCGTTTAATACCATCAAACGAGCGTGCCTGGGCCTAAAGTTAGGAGGAAAAAATTGTGAGCGCAAAATATGTAATCGGTGTTGATATTGGAACAACCAGTACAAAATCCGTTCTGTTTGGAATGGACGGATCGATTATAGCAAGCCATGGAATTGAATATCCCTTGTATTCTCCTACACCGGATACAGCGGAACAAGATCCTGAGGAGATATTCCGGGCAGTGGTAAACACGATCAAGCACATCATGCAGGCAAGCGAGGCTGAGGCGAGCGAAGTTCTTTGTGTCTCCTTTAGCTCTGCTATGCATAGTGTCATCGCAGTAGATAAACAGGGTCAGCCACTAACAAAATGTATTACCTGGGCAGACAATAGAAGCTCAAAATGGGCGGAAAAAATCAAAAATGAGATGAATGGCCATGAAATATATCTGCGTACCGGGACGCCCATTCACCCCATGTCACCTCTTGCAAAGCTGGCCTGGCTTCGAAATGAGCAGCCGTCTCTTTTCACCAGTACGTATAAGTTCATTTCGATCAAAGAATATATTTTCTTTAAGCTGTTTCATGTATATCTCATTGACTACTCGATCGCATCAGCAACAGGAATGTTTAATTTAAACGACTTGCAATGGGATGAAGAAGCATTGCGTGTGGCTGGCGTCTCAGCCGGACAGCTTTCGCAGCCAGTCTCCACTACCTATCAGGTATCGGGAATGGACGAAACATTTGCAAGAGAGATGAACTTGAGCTTGTCTACTCCTTTTATTGTGGGTGCCAGCGATGGTGTATTGTCAAACTTAGGTGTTGATGCAATCGATCCTGGGGTTGTGGCCGTAACGATTGGCACAAGCGGTGCCATACGTGCTGTCACGGATCGTCCTGTGACAGACCCTAAAGGAAGAATTTTTTGTTACGCGCTGACAGAAAATCATTGGGTGATTGGTGGTCCAGTCAACAATGGGGGCATGATTTTCAGATGGGCCCGTGACCAGCTGGGTTCTGCAGAAGTTGAAACGGCCAAGCGGTTAGGAAAAGATTCTTATGAAGTGCTTACAGAGATAGCTGCCCGGGTCAATCCGGGATCGGACGGATTGTTATTTCACCCTTATTTAGCGGGAGAAAGAGCGCCTTTGTGGGATGCAAATGCACGGGGATCCTTCTTTGGGCTTGGGCTGCACCACAAGAAAGAGCATCTCATTCGCGCTGTGTTGGAAGGTGTGATTTTTAATCTGTACACCGTGCTGCTTGCCTTGGAAGAACTAATAGGCGAACCGAAAAAAATTCAGGCAACCGGAGGCTTCGCAAGATCAGAGCTCTGGAGGCAAATGATGGCCGATATTTTCAACCAAGATGTGCATGTGCCTGAAAGCTATGAAAGTTCTTGCCTGGGTGCTGCAATTCTTGGCCTGTACAGCCTGGGAGAGATCAAATCATTACAGGCCGTCTCTGAGATGGTAGGTGCAACATATTATCATAAGCCGAACCCGGCAAGCGTTGAAATCTATAAAGAATTAACACCTATTTTCATTCGTCTTTCCCGGCTTTTGGGCGAAGAGTATGAGAGTATTGCGGCTTTCCAGAAGAAATGGGTGTAAGAAAAAAAGGGCTTCCGAATCGGAATGCCCGTTTTTGTTGTTGGTAAAGAAAATATATGTTGCTTTAAAGTAATAAAGTATTTCGAGTTGGGTCATTAGGTCCCTTGCTTTTTGTTGATATGCAGTTTATGTGCTACACAGTGCTGAAGTGCTTGAGCGATTTTTAAACGGGACCTCCGGTCCCGAAACACCCAAGAAAACATCGTGAGGCACATGTCCGCACCTTTCTTTCCCCCTTCGGAGCGTGTGAAACAGAGGGCGAAATAGACCGGCAACTGTCTCCATCACTGAGATACCCAGATGTTTTGCCGGTCCGTCCGACGTTCCACAAAGCGGCCGTAAAAACTTCTATGTGGGGAAAGAAGAGAGCGGCATGGCCCACGATGTTTTTTCACATTTTTAAACCGCTTCCATTTTCTTTTACTCTTTCACCCAATTTTCAGCCCAGTGGCTAAGCTGGCACAGAATCTTGCCCAACTCTGTTCCCTTTTTTGTCAGCAAATATTCGGTCCTAATCGGCCGCTCAGGTAAGACATGGCGAACTACTATTCCTTGCTCTTCTAATTCTTTCATTCTTTCTGTCAGCATGCGCTTACTTAAATAGGGAATCATCGTATGAATTTCAGTAAAACGTTTAGGCCCACCCATTAACACATAAATAATTAAACCCGTCCATCTTTTACCCACTAAATCAAAGCTTTTTTCAATCTTCGGGCCAATGTCTTGCTGTTCATCCATCTCCTCAAACTCCTTATAAGCGATTTGGAATAATTAATTCCTAATGTATTTATTGTAACCATTGGGCTTTCAATAAAAAAGGTAGTTACTTCTTTATTAATAATAAAATTATAACAAAAAAGGACCGGGGTAACAAACGTCTAACTGGCCTTTTCACAAAATGTACAAATGAAACTTCATCCGTCAAAAAGAACGATTGTTCACGTTACATAAAGTAACTTGAATACAAAACGTTAAGATGGAATAAATTTTCGCCGGGAAAGCTGGCTAAATGGTCATCTTTTTAAGCGAGCCAAATAAAATACGATACTGCACGAAATTAAAATCGAAAAAAGGGAGGTTTTCTACAGGATGGTTTCGCAGTCATCTATTTATGTAGACCGGAGGCCCGTTATCACAACCTATTATCTGCAGAATGGGTATTTGATGGTACCAGGCTTATTCTTTAAGAATACAGGTGTTTTTGTAGATTGGGATTTTCATAGCCAATCGGTAGTATTGACAAGTGATAATCGGACACTCAGTTTTCCTTCAGGGCAGAATTTTGCGGAATATTATAATAAAGACACGAATCAAAAACAACGTGACTATCTTCCAACCATTATAACAAGCCTTCCGGATGGGACTTATGTTCCACTGCAATACACCGCAGAAACACTTGGCATGAGAGTTTCCTATGACTTTCAACAGATCAGAACGTATATTGATACGAATACTGTGCCATCGAGCTTACCAGCTATTTATTATCGCGGGGCTACAGACAAGAAGGAGGTTGCACTCACATTTGATGATGGTCCGGATCACTTATACACTCCGCGAATTCTGGATATTCTAAGGGAGAAAGGAGTTAAAGCAACGTTCTTTGTAGTTGGAACACAAGTAAGCTATATCCCATTTGTTCTAAAACGCATAGCACAGGAAGGCCATGAGATAGGCAACCATAGCTGGAGTCATCCCGACTTATCCAGGCTGACAACCAGTGAGGTCATACAACAAATACAAACGACAGAACAGGAGGCCCATAGAACTGCTGGCTATAGAACCACACTATTTCGTCCGCCTTTTGGTCTGTTTACCAAGGCCGATCTCCTAACCGTTCACGACCTGGGCTATGAGATGATCATGTGGTCAGTTGACACCCTGGATTGGCAGGGGCAAACCGCCGACCAGATTTTATCTACCGTAAAAAGAGAGGTTTCCCCCGGAGCCATCATTCTGCAGCATGCACTTATAACGAAACCAGGGTTGTTAGAGGGTTCGGTTAGAGCCCTGCCCCAAATAATTGATTATTTACATAGTATTGGTTATGAATTTGTTACGGTAGGAAGTCTCATCTAAGGCGATTGAAAAAGCTGTAGCTTTTTGTCCTGCGTTCTATTTCGTGTTCCCCTTGGTATATCTGTAAAATGAAGTTGTGCTTACGATCTCACCGTTCTCATTTTCAATGAAGCACTCGGTAAAAAGCACTTTATAACCGTCTTTTATATACCGGGCTGTGGCAATAAGTTTGCCGCTGGTGGATGCTTTTAAGTAAGAGGTTATAAATAATCTACCATGCCCGTTATTAAAACCTTCTCTGGGTTATTTCAAGGGGTGATTTTTTATGCACAAAAATATGTGAACTTCGGCACAATTGATATTTCTCATAATAAAATGATTAGTAAGGTGACATCGTGAAATTTATCACTTCTCCCCTTCTAATAAATGATTACTCATCATATATACAACTACTAAGGTACATTCAGCGTAACAAATTAGGAACAATTTCTTGTCTTAAATGGAAGGAGATTGACGGGGTGAATGGAATAATTTAAGTACAGTAAGGCCACGTTTCAACCTCCAGGCAGAGATAAATTACTGAATAATTAGACAGGGAAAGCAGACAACCACATAGTCGGCGCCGGCGTGGCCAATATAGTTAGTTGTCAGCCTAAAAAGGGATAAACCTCTAAGGAAGGTGATGAAACAATGAGTAATGTACAAAAAACGAATACGCTGGAAGAAAAGCAGTACTTGCTTCGTTTCCGAGCGGATTCGCAGTCCCATCTTCATGTACTGAGCCACGACATTTGTGCCACAGGGTGTCCGGATAAGCTGTGTACCCTGTTTTGTCCGGGTGAAGTATACAAATGGGAAGGCGCACGTATGGCCGTTGGATATGAAGGATGCCATGAATGCGGGAGCTGCCGCATTGGCTGCCCGCATGAGAACATTAAATGGGAATATCCAAAAGGCGGCCACGGCATTGTGTTCAGATTAGCTTAAACGATCCCATCGCTAACGTACATTTTAAGAGAAACGTTATACGAAATCCATTAGTGAAGCACGTTTGGTGCTTCTTTTTGTTAAATGCTGGAATACCCGATATCTTTTAGAATTCTGTGCGCAATCACTTTTTCACTTTCTGGGATGGCAAGCTGTGCCAATGCTTGCTGTATTTCGTTCCGTTTTGTTTCGTTATTCCATAATTCTAAAATAGCTCCGGTTAATTTTTCTTCAAAGTAATCTTTTTGCTCCACAAGTAAAGCGGCGTTTTCTTTCGCAAAATAAAGGGCGTTCTTTTTCTGATGATCATCCGCAGAGGTGGGCAGGGGAACTAATATAGACGGAATGGATAAGTTGGCCATTTCAAACAAAGTACCCGAACCACTTCTGCACACCATTACTTTTGCCTGTGCATATAAGCTTTTCATGTCTGAAACGAAGGGAAGAACCTCAAGATTTGCAGGAATTCCTTGTTCCACGAGTTGCTTGTAATTTTTCTGGCCGCTTATTAGGATGCAGGGGATATCGGGATGCTGTTTAGCAAATTCAACAGCGGTTTGATTTAATTTAATCGATCCCCCACTGCCACCTGTAAAAAGAAGCTTGGCGCCGTTCACTGCCAGCTTGTCTTTCAGTCTGACGGGATTGCCGCTGTAACAAGTATTTTCCCTCTGCTCCGCGGGAAAGGAGTAGAAGAATGTCCTTGCATTGCGCTGGAACAATTTGTTTACTTTCCCAATAATAGAATTCTGTTCATGTATGCCATAAGGGATACGAAGGATATTCGCTGCCGTAATCGTGGGAGCCGATACAAATCCACCAGTCGAAAACACATAATCAGGCTTGATTTTACGCAGAATATTAAGCGCTTCACACACCCCCATCGCATTTTTAGTAAAAAAGGTAAAATAATTGCCTTCTAATCCCTGTGATGGAATCCCAAAGAAAGGGATGTTGTTTTCTTTCGCTAAGCGGGATTCAATATGATTCTTATTTCCAATGAAAAATAGTTCTGCACCATGCTGTTCTTGCAAATACTTGCCAACGCTAATTGCTGGGAAGATATGGCCAGCCGTACCTCCGCCCGTAATGACGATTTTCAAATTGTCCACCTCAAAGCACGATTAATTAAAAGGAATCAAAATTATTTCTATGAAAACTTTGCAGAAGTTTTACGTTCCTATTTACATTACTACACGCGATTCAAAAAGAACAGGCTACGTGTGTTGCGATACCCTGGCTTTAGCCCGGCTTCGCTTATTTCTTGAACCAACCCCGAACAAGTGCTGGCTTGCCGGCACATAGCTAAGTGCGTACATAATAGCATAACTTCCCCCGAGTGTAAGAAGAAAGAGAAGCGGATAGAACAACCAGTTTGAGCCGGTAAGATGGAATCTATTAAGCAATCCGGATACAACTAGCTTTAGCACAAGTACATGGATAAGATAAATGCCGAATGAATACTTCCCTATCTGCTTCACAACAGTCGACAATAAGGAATCACGCCTGGCTAGCTTGACCGCAAAACGAGCCAGTATAACAAAGGACAAAAAGAACTGGGCAGGTTCGAGAACTGCCGGTCCCATAAAATAACGAGGATGAATACTGTAAAAAAGATGATACCTGGCAAGTCCGGCGAACCAGAAAGTGGATATCGCCCCAACAAAAAACAGGACCCCCAAAGCTGTTATTAGGTTGGCATATGGAAAGGTTTTAACCCAGCCGGCAACTGTGTTGTATGTTCGGCTTACATAAATACCAAGGACCAGGTAGAACACTTGTGACAAAGCAATGGTAATAGGAGTAGGGGATATAATATAGTATATATTCCATGCGATCTGCACACAAAGCGAAGCCGTAACCAGCAGACGGCTTTTGTTTTTGGAGTCAAACCAATTATAAATCCACAATACGGCTGGGAAAAACACGTATACTTGAACAATGACCGCATAATACCACAGATGGTAAGCAGCCCCAGCCCAGATGAAATTGTGGGCAATTGTTGCAGGAGTAACGCCGGAGAATCCACCGTTAAAATATAGGGTATATACAATGGTAAACAGTAAATACTGGGGCAGAATGGATTTGGCCCGTTTTAAGTAAAATGCAGGTAAGGATGAAAACCGCAGCCTTTTATACTTTAGCGAAAGTACAAATCCTGATATGAAAATAAACAGCGGCACAGCGAAGTGAGCAGCGATATCCAGTAGTATGCTGGCGATAACCAGCGAGTTTATCGATTTAATATAGGCGAAATAGGCAGTGACATGGATGATGATAACGGCTGCAATGGCGAAGCCGCGCAGGTAATCCATTTCCGGACTCCATCCCGCTGCGTTGTTCTTGTTAACCACACCGGTCCCCCTTGATGAATAGGCCCCTATTTTTTGTTCAATCTTAACATAACCCTCTGATGAAAAACACCCCCTCCAATAATGGAAAAGGGGTGTTCGGTCTTACTTCGCTGTGGCTCTGTCCCGAAAAAGTAAGCTGAGACAGTATAGACCAGCAAGGCCCACAAGGGAATAAATAACCCGGCTTAAAAAAGATGACTCGCCGTTAAATAAGGCTGCGATTAAATCCCACTGGAATAACCCCACCAGAAGCCAGTTGACCGCTCCGATGATAACAAGAACAAGGGCAAGACGATCCATATTTTCAACTCCTTTCTCACGCATACGTGTAGTATATCCGTTCACTTTTTATTGATGCGAGGGGATATCACCCTGTCAAATAGACCTGGCATAAGCTGTTGGATGATCACCCCCAGTTTCATGTAGCCAGGAAGTATTATTTCCGGACGGTACCGCTTCACCGACTGAAGGATAGCGCCAGCAACCTGCTGCGGCGTAAGCATAAATCTCTCGATATTTTTTCGGTATTCCCCGGTGGCGTCTGCCCGGTTAAAGAACGCGGTCTCTACGGGTCCGGGATTAATGGCTGTTACTTTAACGCCGGTTCCTGCGAGTTCCTGCCTCAGCGTGCTTGTAAAGGCAATCACAGCGAATTTGGTGGCGGAATATCCGCTTGATTTAGGTGTGGCAATTTTGCCTGCAACTGAAGCAATATTAATAATGTGTCCTGAATTATGTATCAGCATGTGAGGCAGGACGGCTTTGGCACAGCGAACGGTGCCCATATAATTTACGTCCATCATATCAGTGAAGTCTTCCAGCCTGGCCAGGGTAAATTCAGAGAAAATTCCATATCCTGCATTGTTAACCCATACATCGATGCGGCCAAATGTATCAAAAATTTGTTTTACAGTATCCTCCACCTGCTCATTGTCTGTAACGTCCAGCGGATAGGCAGCACATTCCGGAGCAGTGGCGATCAGCTCCGCTTTAAGCTCTTCAAGTGCTTGGATGGTTCGCGCAAGCAGGATGGGCACGGCTCCTTCAGCTGCCGCCATTCTGGCTAATTCTCTGCCGATTCCGCTGGAAGCCCCTGTAATCGCGATTATCTTTCCTTTTAACATGATTCTTTGTCCTCCCAAGTAGTCACTGTAGTTGTATCATAGCAGAAATAAGGGGAGAAATCCGCCAGAGTTTACTCATAAAAATACAAGTTCAAGCATAAAAATTCTTTATTTTTTTGCCGGTATACCCTACTATAAAGAAAAACACATAAGGGGGCGGCAAATGTGGATGGAAGTAATGAGAAAAACCACACATACAACGTCATGCAGAACCAGATCAATCAAGCTGTTGAACAAATACAGGGTGACCTAGTCGAAATGCGCCGCCATCTTCATATGTACCCTGAGTTATCCCATCAGGAATCTGAAACCGCACTCTACATTCAAGAAAAGCTAAAAAGACTTGGCCTTAGGCCGTTGTCCTGCACAGGAAAAGATGTGATCGCCTACATCGATGGTTCGCAAACAGGTCCGACAGTAGCGCTGCGGGCAGATATTGATGCCTTGCCGATTAAGGAAGAAACGGGTCTGCCGTTTGCCTCCAAAGTTGCAGGTGTTATGCATGCGTGCGGGCACGATGGCCATACGGCGATCCTTCTTGGAGCCGCAGGCGCCCTCACCCAAATCCAAACAGAATTTCCCGGCAGGGTAAAGTTGATTTTCCAGCATGCGGAAGAGGTATGCCCGGGCGGTGCAGCCGAGCTGGTGCGAGCCGGGGTGCTTGAGGATGTCGACGCTATCTTTGGCCTCCATTTATGGCAGAACGTAGAGCTGGGACAGCTTGCGACCTGCTCAGGGCCCATTATGGCAGGAGCAGATTCTTTTACTATCCGCATTCAGGGTACTGGCGGCCATGGTTCAATGCCCCATCTGACTGTGGACCCCATCGTTGTGGCGGCGCAGCTTGTCCTCCAGCTACAAACAGTCGTCAGCCGGTCTCTAAATCCCCTGTACCCGGCAGTTATCAGTGTTGGACAGATCCATGCGGGGGACACGTATAACATTATTCCGGATACCGCGCTAATCGAGGGGACGGTCCGCTACTTTCACCGGGAAATTCAGCAGGAGATCCCTCTGGTTATGGAAAGAATGGTAAAAAACACATGCGCTTCGTATGGTGCAGAAGGGGAGTTGGAATACGTAGCGGGTGACCCTTCTGTCATTAATGATGCGGGCATGAATCAAATTGTGGAGCAGGTTGGGCTGCAAGTAGTAGGCAAAGGAAACGTACGCACCGCTGAGGCCAGCATGGCTGGAGAGGATTTTTCCTATTATCTGCAGAAAATTCCTGGCGCTTATTTCTTTCTGGGCATCAAAGGGGATACAGCTAAATACAGCCACCATCATCCTTGTTTCACCATTGACGAGGAGATGCTGCCTGTGGGAAGCAAGCTGCTCGCAGGCATAGCTGTGCACTACCTTACAGCTCCTGAGAATGCAGTAAAATAATAACCAGTATTCGTTGGGGGCCAGCAAGCCACTCTAAAAACAAGGGGAAGCTCCATAGTCCCCGGAGAAAAGGAGTGAGCGTATGCCACAGGGTGTAAAGTGTACAGTTGCAAGCTGCACGTATTATGCACCGGGTAACAATTGCGCAGCTGACGCCATTAAAGTCGAGATTGACAAGCATGCCGCCATTAATTTGAATACAGAAATTGGCGAGATCGCCGGCGAAGTTCACCAGGACCGGGCTATACATTCGAGAGAAACGTGCTGTCTTACGTTCAAGAAGAAGTAGTCATTCACCTGCTTTTAAAAAGGGTAAGGGGGCAGCAGATGGATAAGGGTCCGCAGGATGACAAATACCGTGAAGAAACGGCAAGCGAGTTAGCTCCTCATCGGCCAAGTCCTGTGCAATTCGGAAAAAATGACACCCCCCGCGAGGATGCAGGCGGAAAAGGGTTAGGTACCGTGGCGCTCATTTTATCGATCCTTTCTTTTTTTATCATGCCATATTTGTTTGGAGTTGCAGGTCTTGTGCTTGGTTTTTTTGCCGCAAAACGGGGAGGGAAAGCAACAGGCCGCTGGGCTATTTATTTGGCTATCGCTGCCATGGTGCTTCCGCTGTTTATACGTCCCTGGTATTAACCTTGACTCCGGCAATCTTCTTATACGACCCAATCGGTTTGGGTCTTTTTTTTATGAAAACATACAATTTCTGTGTATACAGGCAGAACAAAAAGGACATCAACTGCCAACACCCTGCCTTAAGCCAAGTTATCGAAACTTTTCTGATTTGTGCTATAATATTGCAAATAGGAGGGAGAAGCATGAAAGCTGAGGGAATCTATATCGAGCCTGGCAATGAGATGCGTACACAGGCGAGAGCAGGATTGAATGAAGGGATTAAAGCAGGTATTCCGATAGCAGTAGGGTATGTTCCTATCGCCATTGCTTTTGGACTTCTGGCTAAATCATCCGGTTTGCCTAATTATGTGAGTCTCTTGATGTCTTTGTTTATTTTTGCAGGAGCCAGTCAGTTTGTCGGTGCTAATCTTATCGCGCTGGGTGCATCGTTTGGTGAAATCATTCTAACTACATTTATTTTAAACTTGCGCCATTTTTTAATGACAGCTTCCATATCCCAACGCATAGAAAGTGGGACAGCAAAAAAGTGGATGGCTTTGCTTGCTTTCGGGGTAACGGACGAGACTTTTACCGTTGCTGCCCTGCGTGCAGAATCGAAGCTCGGCCGAAAGTTTGTTCTGGGTTTGAACTTCACGGCATTTGCGGCATGGAATGTGGGAACATGGGCCGGTGTTTTTCTGGCTTCAGGCCTTCCGGATTCGATTAAAACAAGCATGGGTATTGCGCTTTATTCGATGTTTATTGGCCTTCTTCTGCCGTCCATGAAAAAATCACGGCCCATTCTCATGGTGGCAATGGCTTCCGTCTCTATCCATTCCATTCTGCATTGGCTTCCTTTATTTAGTAGTTTATCAACCGGATGGAGTATTATCATATCTACCATCCTTGCCGCTGCTGCAGGAGCCATCATTTTTCCGGGAGGTAAAGATTGATGAGCATGGTATTTCTCGTTCTGGGAATGGCTGCCGTTACATACATTCCACGTATGCTTCCTATGGTGCTGCTGCAAGATATACAAATGCCGCCCTTTCTAAACAGGTTTCTTGGCTTTATTCCATTCGCAGCGCTGGGTGCCCTTATATTTCCCGGTATTATATACTCGACAGGAGATGGGGACTATGGCCCCGCAATTGCCGGAATGAGTGTCTCTGTCATTGTTGCCTTCTTTCGGGTAAATGTGATGTTTGTCGTACTTGGCGGAATTGCCGCGGCCTTTGGGTGGAAAATGATGGGTTTATAACAAAGGGAAAGGGACAGTTCGTGTCAGCTGTCCCTTATAATTATGTTAGTTGGTTTTATCCATTGTATACTTCGTTTAAGCAGTTGTCGGTGTCCAGGCGATCGAATCCTTCATCAACACGCTGCATGGCCCGGATCTGGTTCTGCAATCTGGCAATCTCTGCTTCCATTTTCTTTAACATTTCAACCTGCACTGTCACTGTCATAGTAATCTCTCCTTTATTTATTAAATATTCTGATAAAATTAGGGTCAATCTTTTCAATGAGCAGTGGCTCATTTCAAGTCGACACTTTTTATTTTTATAATTTATTGAAAACTATAATAACAAGCCTATGGATGTTTGTAAATAGGTTTCTCAAATGTAATCGCTTTCATTTAAAAAGAATTTTTTGACAATTGTATGCCGGATGTTTTCAGGAATAAAACACACAATATTTATGATAGCAAAGCAAATGTGGTATGATGTATTTTGATACTTTTTTACCTAATTATACGGACCACTTTTAATACGGATGTGAAAACCATGATATATTTCGATAACAGTGCAACATCGGCGCCCTATCCTGAAGTGCTGAAAGTGTATCAGGATGTGGCACAAAAATATTTTGGCAATCCTTCTTCCCTGCACAGTCTGGGAACGTCTGCCGCTAAACTGCTTAACCAGTCGCGCCATGTTGCCAGCGAAGCGCTAGGCGGGGCCACTGGTGACATTATCTTTACGTCTGGCGGAACGGAAAGTAACAATATGGCCATTAAGGGAATTGCCCTGCAGTATAGTTCCCGCGGAAAGCATATTATTATGTCGAGTGTAGAGCACGCATCCGTGTATGAAACCGGAAAACAGCTGGAAGGACTAGGGTTTCGGATCACGTATCTACCGGTTGATTCCACGGGCAGGGTCGATCCTGCGGATGTCGAGCAAGCCATGCAGGATGATACCATTCTTGTGTCCGTTATGTATGTTAACAGTGAACTGGGAACGATTCAGCCAGTTGCGGAAATAGGCAGTATCCTTGCCCGTTTTCCCAAAGTCTTCTTTCACGTAGATGCGGTTCAGGGGTTCGGCAAGCTGCCTGTAGAACCTGCCCGCTGGGGTGTGGATCTTCTGTCGCTATCCGCCCATAAATTCCACGGCCCCCGCGGGATCGGTCTGCTCTATATGCGCAAAGGAATTGTGCTTTCTCCTCTGCTGTCCGGCGGAGGGCAGGAAGACGGAAAACGGTCTGGTACAGAAAATCTTCCCGCTATTGTGGCAATGGCCAAAGCGATGCGCATGCAGCACCAGTCGTTAGCGGCCAATCGAAAGCATATGACTACCATACGCACGTTTTTGATTGAGCAACTAGAGTCCTTTCCAGGATGTCTCATTAATGGACCGGGGAAAGGCAGTCCGAACGCGGCGCCGCATATTGTCAATTTTTCCTTCCCAGGCCTAAAATCAGAAGTAGTTGTGCATGCCCTTGAGGAAAAAGAGATTTACCTATCGACCCGCTCCGCCTGCTCGTCGAGGCAATCTAAGCCTTCACGTGTATTGCTGGCGGCAGGCCTGGATGAGGCGCGGGCTTCCAGTGCACTGCGTGTCAGCCTATCTGAGGATAATACAATGGTACAGGCGAAGGCTTTTATTTCCGCTTTAAACGAAGTGATACCAAATCTAGCAAAGATAATGAGGGTGTAGTATGCAGTATGAACATATTTTAATACGCTATGGGGAATTAGCGTTAAAAAAACGCAATCGCAAAGAATTTGAAACACAGCTGGTCCGCAACATCAAAAAGGCGCTTAAGGATTACCCAGGTGTTCAGGTGATTCGCACGTTCGGGCGTCTTTATCTAGCTTTAAACGGAGAACCCTATTCAGAAATTGAAAGCCGTCTGGAGAAGGTTTTTGGCATCCATTCCTTCAGCCCTACCCGTTTTCTGCAGTCGTTTGAGCTGGAAGATATCCAGAATGCGGCTCTGCAGGTGATGAAGGATGTCACCCCTTTTCCGAAAACCTTTAAAGTCGCGGTAAAACGGCCGAATAAACAATTCCCTCACCGTTCAATGGAGATGAACAACTTAATGGGGGGATTTATCCTGCGTAATACGGAAGATCTGCGGGTCGATGTTCACAACCCAGAAGTCCTGCTCAGCATTGAAATCCGGACGGATGGGGTGTTTTTATCAAGCCGAAGCGTTGCGGGTATGGGCGGTCTGCCCACGGGAAGCAGCGGCAAGGCTATGCTTATGCTATCAGGCGGGATAGACAGTCCGGTGGCCGGCTGGATGACGATGAAGCGCGGTGTGCGGATAGAGGGCGTTCATTTTCATAGCTATCCATTCACGTCAGAGCGAGCCAAGCAAAAGGTTGTCGATTTATCCCGGATTCTCACCCAGTACAGTGGGGGGATGAAGCTTCATGTTGTACCGTTTACAGAAATTCAAACGCAAATTCGCCAGCACTGCCCTGAACATTACACCATTACCATTATGCGGCGTTTTATGATGCGCATTACAGAGAGGTTAGCCCAGAAGCATGGTGCGCTAGCCATCGCTACCGGGGAGAGTCTTGGACAGGTAGCTTCCCAGACCATGGAAAGCATGTACACGATTAACAGTGTGATTGACACACCCGTACTTCGCCCGGTCGTTGCCATGGATAAAGAAGAAATCATGAAAATTGCCCACCGAATTGGCACGTATGAGACGTCCATTCTGCCGTTTGAGGATTGCTGCACGGTTTTTGTGCCAAAATCACCTGTTACAAAGCCAAAGCCTGAGTTGGCAGAGCAGTTTGAAGCACCGCTGGACGTTGAACAACTTGTGGAAGACGCGGTTAACGGAGTGGAGAGCATCTGGATTGACCCGTCAACCGAAGAAGAAAACGAATTTTTCTAAAAGCAAAAAGGAGTTCGGGTGCGAACTCCTTTTTTACTTGTTGTACGTCGGATTATTTAATTTGACCGCTCAGCCAACCAAGAACCAACCGTCGGATAGGTTTTGTTGATTGCCTGGCGTCCGAAACAGACGGAAACGTGGCCTGTCGGCAGGAGAACGAATGTTTTGTCTTGGCTGGATATAATATCCATCAGCGCTTCCACCTGATGCGGAATGGCGATGTGATCCCGTTCCGCTGCCATATTCAGCACACTGGCTTTAATATTTGCGAGATTGACATTTCTGCCTCGAATGACTAATTCGCCATTGATTAACTTGTTGTGCTGGTAAAATTCGCGAATCCACTGGCGGAAGGCTTCGCCGGGGAATGGGATGCCATCGTTTACCCATTTTTGCATAAGCTTCCAGCTGTTTACGAACGAGTCGTTCTCCGCGCGATCCACGAGGTTTACATAGGGCCCGCAGAAGTTAACAACCGGTTTCAGCATTTTGTTGCCGAAATCAATCATTTCAGGAGGAATAATGCCCATTGTATCGACCATTTTGTCGAGATTAAAGTACCGGTTATCCAGCCAGTTGGTAAACAGGCCAGCATCAGAAAAGTCGAACGGGCTCGTCATAAAGATAATATTGCGTATGGGAAGATCAGGGTGCAAGGCAGCAAAAATCGAAGTCATGGTGCCGCCCATGCAATAGCCAAGCAGAGAAATTTCATCGGATTCGGCGGTTTTCATAACTTTACGCACAGCACGTGGAATATAGTCCATGATATAATCGTCAAGTTTCATGTGACGGTCTTCAAGGGCCGGCGTTCCCCAATCCAGCATATAAACATCGAATCCTTGATTTACAAGGTATTCGACTAGGCTGTTGCCAGGGGATAAATCGAGAATATACGGTTTGTTAATTAGGGCATAAATAATAAGTAAAGGAATGCGGTGTGTTTTTGGTTGAGAAGGAGCGAAGCGGTACAGTTTCGTTTTATTTTTTGTCCAGATGATCTCTTTCGGTGTGAGGCCGACTTCCGGCTCTGCTTCTGTCGTAAGAATTTCAGTCGCACGTTTAAAACGCCTGTAGGTGCGCTTAACCTCCTGAGGCAATGTGTCGATGACATCTTCCCAGTCCTTAACCATCGGGGTTGACATATGGTTTGTTCCCTCCACAATGCATTTGATTTTATATGTTATGATCAAAAAAACTTAAAAATTCGATGTATTTTGTTGCTGCTTTACATGTGCATGCCACCGTTAATGCTGAGTTCGTGTCCGGTTATGAAAGCCCCATCCTGGCAGAGGTAGACCACACCGCGTGCAATTTCTTCCGGTTTGCCAAAACGCTTAACGGGAATTTTCGCAATAATCTGCTGGCGGATTTCTTCAGGTACAGCGGCTACCATGTCTGTTTCAATGAATCCAGGACAGATTGCATTGACGGTTACGCCGGTTTTGGCCAACTCAAGAGCAAGCGATTTCGTAAAACCAATGATACCGGCTTTAGCAGCTGCATAGTTCGTTTGGCCGTAGCCCCCGGCCTGGCCTATGATGGAGGAGATGTTAATGATCCTTCCGGCATCTGATTCTAAAATATGCGAAAGGGAAGCGCTCGTCATGTTGTAGAGGCTTGAAAGATTTACATCGATAACTTGTTTCCAGTCTTCAGGAGACAATTTGCGGAAGGTCCGGTCTCTTGTTATGCCGGCATTGTTGACTAATATATCAATACGTCCATATTTATTGATTGCATCCTCTACAAGAACGCGGGATTGCGCAATATCTGACACATCCGCCTGGCTGGCAAAGGCTGTTCCGCCTGCAGATTCAATATCTCTTACTACCTGCTCAGCTGCTTCGCTGCTGGTGTTAAAGTTGATTACCACTTTAACACCGTTTGCGGCGAGCTCTTTTGAAATGGAAGCTCCAATTCCACGGGAACCACCTGTTACAATCGCTACTTTTCCATCTAATTTAACCATACACCTGCACCCCTTATCATGACATCGATTTTATGTTCTTACTTCTAAGTAGTTACTATCGTCTATCTGAAATCTAATGTTTGCTGGGTTAAGAGATTGGATCTGTTTTCTTGGTTGTATTTTCCGGATTGTTCCTTGGCGTTTCTGATTCATTGGTGGCTTCTGTTTCTTTTGCAGCCGCCGTTTCTTTTAAGGAGGATACCATTTCTTCCTGCTGTTTTAGTAGCTTGAGAACCTGATCCATTTTCTTGTCGAGTGATTTAATGTCGATTTTTAGCCGGTTTACTTCCCGGGTTGTATCCAGGTTGTTAATCTGGTGGGACAAATCCCCCTCTACAAGTTCTTCAAGCCCTTCTACTTTTGCTTCAAGGTTCACAATTAAAGCAGAAAGATTTGAAATATCAGCCCTGGAAGGCATATTTACCTGTTCCAGAATTTTGTCCGTTGATTGTCTTACCATATTTTGATATTGCAGATACATGTTTAGGAACTGGCCCATCCACTGGGAGAAATCTTCTCTCCGCATTGTCTCATCAATCGACTTGCTCCAGTGTGACTCAGTTTTGTCATACATGTCCTTCCACACGGCAAACGGGTCAAACGGTATTTGCTGGTTCACTCTTTCATCTCCTCTCAGAAATCATCCGGCAGCACCGAGCGAGCGGGAACTGCACACATGCCTTTTTCACGTAAATTATAGTAGAGAAAAGCTTGCAACTCAAATAAAATTATTCGATAAATTATGATATTTTTATGACATTTCCATCCAAAAATCTAAAAAAAATGATGAATTATGGATGTTATGCGCTTTCATTTGTTATTTAGGGTGATCAATAGGATTATATTACCACTGAGGAATTTCTTGGATTGAAATGATTGACAAATAGCTGTCGGTAGGTGTAAATTACACATATAGAGACGAACTTAAATTGTAGGTGATACACATGGCAGAGAAGAAGGAGAATGCGGAAGAACAGACAAAATCCCAGGAAGATAAGGTACCGAACGGGATGCCCAAAAACCTCCTTGTTCCTTTTTTACTGCTGCAGCTTCGCGGTTGGAATGTGCATGGTTACGAGTTGATTCAGCAGTTGATTAAGTTTGGATTTCCCACAATCGACCAAGGCAATGTGTACCGCACTCTGCGGCAACTTGAAAAAGACAACATGGTCAAGTCGGAGTGGGATACGTCCACAGGAGGGCCAGCCAAACGAATTTACTCGTTAACAGATGCTGGAGAGCAGTATTTAAAGTCGTGGGCTTCTTCCCTTGAACAGTATCAGACGATGTTAGACCGCTTTTTCAATATGTATACAGAACTGTTCATGCCACCCAACTTATCTGGAAATAAAACAAACAACATGTCTTAGCATAATGCCTGACTAACAGGGATGCTGCAGCCCAAGCTGCACTCACCATAAAAACTAACAGTGGTTTTCTAAAAAGGAGGATTATTCAATGGCAATTCCAAAAAAGGCAGAAAACGAAACAGTTGTGAACCAGAACAGCAGCAGTATTGTGGATACAATGTGGGATGGATGGATGAACGGTATTAAAATGGTGTATGCGTACCATCAGGAGGTAGAAAACTTAACCCTGCAAACTATTGAACGACAAAAAGAACTTTGGATTAAAACGACAGCAAATCTCGACAAAATGGAACAAGAAATGAATCGCTTTTTGCAGGAGTTTAAATTAAACTATCAGAATAACGTGAAAAATATTGGGGGCGAACAAGCTGGCCGGACAATTGAAGACTGGCAGAACCGTCTGGACGAAATCGCAGCGCGCCTTCAGCAGTTAACCTGGACGCCTGGTAAAGCGGGAATTTCCGTGCTGACAAAATCCAGTGAACAAATTGAAACGGCTATTAAGAACTTAATCGCACAGCAACAGAGGACCCGGGAAGAAGTACAATCCCTGATGAACAACTTTATTGGACAGTTGAAGTCGACTCAGAAGGGCATTCTTGAAACGGTGGAAGTTAATAAGAACAATACAATCGACATGTTTAAATAAATAAATTTTATCCCCCTGTATAAGGGGGTTTTTCTCCATACAGAAGAAAACCAAGGGATGGTTAAAGAGGAGAGGGAAAATGGATTTAAAAGCCGAGTTGCTCGAAAAGTCCAGACATGTGGCCCAAAAATCGTATGGTGAAATTCAGGTTGGCGATAAAGCCCAGATTACGAAAGAGATAAGGGACGAAGACATTTTAACTTTCGCTAAGCTAACAGGTGACGTCAATCCGGTTCACATTGACGATGATTTTGCGCAGCGTACCATGTTTAAAGAACGAATCGCGCACGGCATGCTGTCAGCCAGTTTTATATCAACAGTACTTGGAACACAACTTCCTGGTACGAATACAATTTACCTGTCCCAGAATCTTAAATTTAAAGCTCCTGTAAAAATTGGCGATATTGTAACAGCTATTGCCGAAGTTGTGGAGAAGAGAGATGACAAAAAGATAATCAAGCTAAAGACAAACCTAGTAAACCAGAATCAAAAAGTTGTGGTAGAGGGAGAGGCTGTTATAATGAAAATGGAGTAGCCACAAAGGCTGCTCCATCTTTTTTGGCGATGTTTATTCTTATCGAGTAGGAAACGTGCTTGATTTCGCATATGCGAAGGTTATGCTCACATTATTCCGATTTGTTAGACGATGAAGGTCCTGTTTTGTTCGAGTAGCTATTCGTTGGATTGTTGCTGCTTATTTCAGATGAGGATCCTGAATTTTTCATCTCGTCTACTACATGGCTTGTTGTCTGCATTACATCCGTGACCGTATCTTTCATTTTACTGACAACGCCATTTGAATCTTTGGATGTCGTGCTTACAAACTCGACTGTTTTGTCTTTTACACTGGCCGTACCCCGGAGCAGGTCGCTTCGTGTCGATTTATCTGCAAGAATAACAGCGGTAGCGCCCAGAACGGCTCCTCCAACTGTACCCCAGAGGAGTTTACTGATTGACTTTTTACCTGCATTCCTTTCAGCTGTTGCCCAATCTGTGTTTCGGACTTCACTCGCTTGATTGACCGGAGTGGTTTCATTTTTCCATTCAAAGCTGTTTGCTGGTAAGTTTTGATTCATGTCCATTGTAATCCCCTTTCATTGTATTAATGTTTATGAAATACCCTAATTCATGCGGATGTGAAACAATGTTAATGATATCCAATAATAAGGAGGCAATGTGAGATGCAGGAGTATGTTGGGGATTGTATTAAATGCGGAAGGAACATTTACTGTCATGATGGGTTTATCGGGGCGGTTGTAACGGAACCAGGAAAAATGGTTTGCTTTGAATGCATGGAACGTCAAAATGAAGAAAATAAAAAGGATATAAAATCTGACAACCAGAAATTGTTTATTGGCAAACAAAAAAAAGACACATGAACAAATCACGTGTCTTTTTTAATGCCTTCTTATTGTGTTAAGCCATCTTCAGTTGTGACCGGTTGAATCTCGTTTGTACTGCCCTTTTTGTTTTTCTCATTCGTAGTGGTTTTCGCTTCGAGTTTCTCAAGCTGATTTTCCACAGTTTGAGAGTGGATCATACTTTTTTGATTGTCCTGCTTCATTAGTCCACACCTCCTTCATCTTAAGTCGGTCCTGATTATGATGGGGAGATGTCGGTAAATTTATGCAGGATTCTCCGATTTTATTGGGCTTGCGATTCCAATACTTCAGTGATTAATTTAGTGACACAGTATACGCTTGGAAATTCCCATTCTTTCCATTCCTCAGCAGACATGCTTCCCCCTCCTTTCTGAAAAGTTATTCATGCTATTTATCTCATGGTGGATTAATACAGCTATGTGAAGTTAACACTTATGTTCATTATATACCCCATAATTCTAAAAATTAACCTGCATCAAAAGAAAACTTTTCCATAGACTCAAAAGAATACAAGGTGATTTTGGGTATTGTATAATTGCATTATAATCCAAACAGGAGCGTTCATATGGTTCGGAACCGATATTACAGAATTTATGTGATTGTTTCCATGGTCGTACGTTTTTTCCTTCAAGTGTGGTGGTTTAATCGAAGACACCGCATAGGCAGTCGGTCGGAAATACAGGAGAAGTGGCAGAAATTGATGGGGCGCCAGGCCAGGGAATACAAGCGAACGGCCCTCAAACTTGGAGGTCTGCTGATTAAAATGGGGCAGTTCCTCAGTACGCGTGCCGATGTGATGCCTCGCGCTTTTACGATTGAGCTCAGCGATTTAACGGACCGGGTACCGGCAGTACCGTGGGAGCAAAGCCAAAAGATATTAGAGGAGGAATGGAACCATTCTGCTGACACTCTCTTTGACGGTATTTCTTCTAGTCCGGTGGCTTCTGCTTCCATCGGTGAGGTTTACCAGGCCTATTTAAAAAACGGACAAAAAGTAGCGATTAAAATTCAGCGTCCAGGCATCGATAGAATAATCGATGCAGATTTTGCGGCCACAAGGGTCGTCATCCGGTTGGCCAGACGTTTTACACGGTGGGGTAAAATGGCAGACCTTGATGCTTTGTATGGCGAACTGGAACGAACGGTCTCCAAAGAGTTGGACTTTCGCAAAGAATACGCGCACGCCAAGCGATTCATGGAAATGTACGCGGCAGACCCTACCATCGAAATTCCCCATTATTATGAGGAATTTATGACTCGGCGTACGCTCGTGATGGAGTGGGTTGAAGGTGAAAAAGTAACCGGCCAAAAGTTTCTGGAAGCCAACCACATTAACAAAAAGTATGTTGTCTCCCGCATCTCACGTATGTTTCTGGAGCAGGTGCTAAAGGAAGGTTTTTTCCATGCAGACCTCCACCCCGGGAACATTTTTATTAAGCCAGATGGAACCATCGTACTCCTGGACTTCGGGATGGTGGGTGAGATAAAACGGGAAGCACGCAAGTACATCCAGGATCTTGTACAGTCTGTTGTACTCAAGGATTATGACGCGGTTGTCGAGGCGCTTGACCGTCTTCGCTTTCTGACTCCTAATGCAGATCGGGAACAGGTAAAGATGGCCCTGCAGTTCGGACTGGAATTGTATTTTAAGCGGGATTACGCGATGCTCGATGACGACATGCTTGAGGCTATGCTTACACAGCTTCAGGATTTTGTACGCGAACAGCCCATCCAGCTTCCAGCGGAATACGCTTTTCTTGGCAGGGCGTTCAGCACGGTTGCTGGTGTGGTCACTACGATACTGCCGGATGTCGATTTTCTGGAGGTTGGAAAGCCTATTGTAAGCGAGTGGCTTAATGAGCAGCGAACAAAGGCCGAAACACGGAAAACCATAAGCGATACCGTAAAAAATTTTGCTAGAGATATTGGCAGAGAATTGACAAACCTGCCTCGTCAGTTTAACCGGTGGATTGATTCGGATGTTGAACATAAGCATTACCAGCGCAAGCGGGAAGAAATCCGGGATTGGCTTATCTACTATAAGGAAAGGCAGCGAACTGCAGGCTTTTTTGTTGCATTTGCCTGGGGTAGCGCGATCATATTGTGGATTACACATTTTCAAGTGCTGGCTTATGTTTCAGCCGGAATTTTGCTGGTGTCGTTTCAGCGGCTGCTTCACTATCAGAAAAAGGCGGCGATCATGCTCAAGGAGCACAGCCGTTTATAGAAAAAGGCAAACCGGGCATCTGCCCGGTTTGCCATGCGCAATTTATGAAGGAAAATATTCTTTCCATCTGCGGTCCACCAGCTCGACGATATCTTCCCGCGGCACAAGCTCTTCAGGATAGAACGGTTTCATCCGGGCGTCGATAACAATCGGCCCTTCAAACTGAAGCTTGTTCTGCCGGACGCTTTTTATAGCATAGACGTCGTGCGCCGGATCAAACCTTGTAAAGGTTGTCCACAGAAAGGTCGTCTGATCGGTAATATCGTCCGCATTATCGACAAGGAAAACAAGCGGCCATTCCTGCAGCTTATCCTGTGCCGCTTGGACTAGTCGGTTCGGAAGATCTTCATCAGATTTAAAAGTCCCCCCTGAAACCACGAGACAACCTCCGCAGTAAGGTTTTACTTTTGAGATGCCGGCGATAGGCCCCCCTGTATAATCCCGGGGCAGATCACGAATTTTATCCCCAATGCCCAGCATAATGGCTTTGCTTCCGTGATTAAATTTACGCCCCGTATAATCAAGCGTATCCATGGAAGTATCATGTACGATAAGCAGGTCACGTTGTGGATTAAACCGCTCCAGGATAATTTCAAGGAATGTCGGGAAATTCGCCAGATCGCACGGGATATCTGTTACCATAAGAAATTTCGTTAAGGTTAGTTGGCCTTCTCCCATAATTCGGAAGGCGTGTGCCATCGCTTCACGGTAATAACTTTCACGTACGACAGCTCCTGCAAGGGAGTGGAACCCGGTTTCACCATAGGTCCACAGCGCCTTAACCCCGGGCATAACAACCGGAAACATAGGAGAGAGGAGGCTTTGCAGATAGTCCCCGATAAAGTAATCCTCCTGGCGGGGTTTACCCACAACGGTTGCGGGGTAGATCGCATCCTTGCGCCGATACATCTTCTTGATATTAAAAATAGGGAAATCATGTTCCCAGGAATAGTAGCCATAATGGTCGCCAAATGGCCCTTCCGGATGGCGGACATGGGCTGGAACTTCTCCGCTGAATGCAAATTCAGCTTGCGCAATAAGCCTGTGTACATGCTCCGCGACATCTGTTATTTCGAGTTTTTCTCCCATTAGAAAAGAAGTAAACAGAAGCTCCGGCACAGATTCCGGCAGGGGGGCGATGGCCGTTGTAATTAAGGCTGGAGGGCCGCCAAGGAATACGGTTACAGGCAACGCCTGATTCCGCAGCTCGGCTTCGTGGTGATGGAAACCGCCTCCTTTTTGAATCTGCCAGTGAATGCCTGTGCGGTTTTTATCCTGTACCTGCAAACGGTACATTCCCAGATTGTGTTCTTTTGTAATCGGATGTTCCGTATAGACGAGCGGGAGGGTAAAGAAAGGACCCCCATCCAATTGCCAGCTGGTCAATACAGGGAGCTTATGTAGATCCACCTGGTCCTCCACAACAGCGGCAACCGGGGCCTTACTGCGCGGAATCGTTTTGAGCCCAGTACGGGCGATGTCAAGCAGCGGGACCCTGTGTTCCCACAAAGAGGAAAGCTTAGGAGGCATCAGCTTGTCCATGGCCCCAATCAAGTTTCGAACCAGTCGCTCAGGCCGCGGGCCAAAGGCCAATTCAACCCGCTTTACCGTACCAAATAAATTCGTGACAACCGGGAATTCGCTTCCTTTAACATTGGTAAAAAGAAGAGCAGGGCCGCCTTCTTCAATAACGCGACGATGGATTTCTGCAAGTTCCAGATTTGCGTCCACCGGAGCGGAGATTTCAACGATATCTTTTTCATTTCGCAGTGTTGTAAGAAAGCTCCGTAAATCTTTATGCATTCGCTTATCTGTCTCCCCCAACGGTATATTCTTTCTTAATTCTACCTTAGTTTGCTTCGGTTTGGTTATACCTGTTCAATGGATTTTAAAACGCGCAGGTGAGTAGCCATATATTGGTTGGGTGTATATAATCGGAATCCCTGATTCTGAATGTAATCGAGTATAAAGTCCTCAGGGTACATATCGAGTATGTCCTTATCCAGACAGTAAGTGGTTTCATCTTGGGTAGAGCATTCAAAAGATCCGGTTAAATCGCCCTGAACCAGGGCGAAGCGCAGTGAAAAGCTTCAGCCGCCTTCGCGGATGCCAAGTACATTTATTCTCTTGTAACCTAGCGATGTGACCGCTGCCTGCGCAGTGCGGGTTATGGTAAACATGAGGCCGTCCAACTCCTTTCTATGCAAGGTTATCATGGCATGGTTTCCTTCAAATGTCCAGTTATCAAAACGAATTTAGCGGAGCGGGTAATGGTGGCAGCCATAGTGCTAAGGGAATGTTTATAGCTTGCAACTCTTATACAATTGTAATACAGTTTAGAAAGTGCAGAACAGACACTGGCACTGCAAATTTCTGTTCTATTTACAATTGAGGAGTGAGCGCTATGCACACAGAAGCAGTTAAGTCCAGTAGACAGCTACTTGATCCGATGGAAGAGCATTTCTATGAAGTGATAAAATTAATTGGCGAAGATGCAGAACGCGAGGGTCTGCGGGAAACCCCCAAACGAATTGCTAAAATGTACCGTGAGATATTTAGTGGTTTGCAGCAGGATCCGGCCGATGTTCTTGGCAAAACGTTCCCCGCTGAGGGAACCAATGACATAGTGATTGTTCAGGATATCCCGTTTTATAGTGTTTGTGAGCACCATTTTGTTCCGTTTTTCGGGAAGGTTCATATTGGCTATATACCAGATGGCAGAATTGTGGGATTGAGTAAATTCGCGCGTCTCGTAGATATTTTATCTAGGCGGCCACAGGTTCAGGAACGGATCACAAACCAGGTTGTTGAAACATTAGAGGATGTTATAAGGCCGGTTGGCTCCATTTGCATTGTGGAAGCCGAGCACATGTGTATGACCATGCGTGGCATTAAAAAGCCTGGCAGCAAAACGAGAACCATTGCGCGCCGCGGAGTATTTGATACAGACAACGGTAAACAGGAAGAACGCTTTTTCCGGCTGCTGGAGAAACAATAAGCCATAAAGCGACATTTATAGGCACTCCTCAGAGGGGTGCCTTTGCTATGTTAGATAAAAGATGCCTAGGAGATGCAAAACTATGAAAATTTTTGAGGGATGAAAGGCATAGGAATGGTATAATGTGAAAAATATAAATATAAAACACATTGTGGAGGATTTATTAACATGAAATCACTTGGTTTTGAGGAGAAATACCGGGGGGTCGCACGCATGCTTATTGGTTGTCCAGATCGGCCCGGAATCGTAGCGGCCATCTCCCGGTTTCTGGTTGATAGTGGTGCAAACATTATCCAATCTGACCAGTATACGCAGGATCCGGATGGCGGAATGTTTTTTATGCGTGTGGAGTTTTTTCTAGAAGATGTGGAAGGAAAGCTTCCTGAACTCCAGCACGAGTTTAGGCCGATTGCCGAACAGTTTAATATGGAGTGGAGAATGACATCCGCAAGTACTCCAAAGAAGATGGTGATATTCGTCTCAAAAGAAGAACACTGTCTGCGTGAACTTCTATGGCAGTGGCAGGAGGGAGATCTGTATGCGGAAATTCCAATGGTAATAAGCAACCATAACCATTCACGCGATCTGGTGGAATCGTTGGGAATCCCCTATCACCATATCCCTGTTACACGTGAGACAAAGGGGGAGGCCGAACGCAGACAGCAGGAGCTGATGAGCGAAAACGTTGACTTTATTGTACTGGCCCGTTATATGCAGATTTTATCGCCTTACTTTGTGGATACATTCCAGAATAAGGTGATTAATATTCACCACTCGTTTCTCCCCGCGTTCATTGGCGGAAGACCGTATGAGCAGGCTTATACGCGAGGTGTAAAAATCATAGGGGCAACCGCTCATTATGTTACAGAAGAGCTGGATGCAGGGCCTATTATTGAGCAGGATGTAATCCGTGTAAACCATCGGAGCGATGCGGAGAACTTAAAGAAAGAGGGTCGCCATATCGAGCGAATTGTACTTGCCCGCGCCGTTAAATGGCATCTGGAAGATCGTATCCTCGTCCACAAAAACAAAACCATTGTTTTTACATAAACGAAAAAAGGAAGATGGAGCCTTGTTCAGCTCTTCTCTTCCTTTTTTAATGTAAACAGAACGGACAGCTTATTAGCTTGCAATGTGCCTCTGTCCTGGCGCTGACTTATTTTCTATTCGCCAGGTTTGCTCTTCGTTAATGGCTGTCATCAGCGATCAGCACTTTTTTGCGGATTTGTTCTCCGTTGTATCATCCTTATCAGAAGCAAGACATATCGTATTTCTTCCTTTGTATTTGGCGAGGTAGAGGGCTTTGTCTGCTTGCTCAATTAAAGTTGGAATGGTATCGATTCCTTCGGAGAGCTGGGAGATCCCACCACTAAAAGTTTGTAAAAAACTAGCCTTCGTGCCTTTAATTTGAGTTTGGCTAAATTTTTCACGGATCCGGGTTAACACAGCAAGTGCTTCATCCTGATCCGTATCAGGTAAAAGGATAATAAATTCCTCACCCCCATATCTCGTTACGATATCCGTCTCCCGCAAATTGTCATTTAAGACCTGCGCAAACGTTTTGAGGACTGTATCGCCGCATGGATGTCCATACGTGTCGTTTACTTTTTTAAAAAAATCAAGGTCAAGGATGGCCAGGGATAACGGAAATGGTTTGCGGGCATGAGCAGAGATGAGCTCATCAAGACGATTGAGCAGATAGCGTCTGTTGTACAGCCCGGTTAGCTGATCACGCATCGACAAAGTACGGTACTTCTCAACGCGCGTTATGAGCGTTTTAATGCGCAACATCAGTTCTTCAAAATGAAAAGGTTTCGTTAAGTATTCATCTGCCCCTAGTTGAAGTCCCTTGTATTTGTCTCCCATATCGGATCTTGCCGTGAGAAAAAGAACCGGGGTCAGCTCGCGCTGTACGTCGCTGCGAATTTGCTGGATGATATCAAACCCGGTGGTTTCAGGCAGCATAACATCCAGAATAATACAATCAGGTTGTGTATCCAGCATGATGTTTAAACCCATCTGCGGGTTAGATAAAATCTCCACTTCGAATCCTGCAGAAGATAGTATCTCATGCATCGAAGCAAGAAGCGTTTCGTCATCATCGATAATTAATATCCGTTTTGGCCTTCCGTCCTCTTCGTTAAATTTCTGCATCTCGGCCACAATATTATTTTCAATGCGCGAAAAATCCGGTGACTGGAGTTCTCCGATCATAGATTGTATAAGCGCATGCAGCGTGTCCAGCATATAGAAGGGCAGGTTGAACTCATCATCCCGCGTAAACATCGAAAGAGCCGTTTCGGCCATATGAGAAAGACGGGGAAGGCCGACGGTGCCGGCTGTCCCCTTCAGGGAGTGAAGGATAAGGTGAGTTTCCTCCATCCATTTCGGTTCCCGGAGAAGACGGCTGGGCTGCATAAGTCGGGAGCTTACCTCATAAAGCTGGGCATAGTATTTTTTTCGAAACATTGATTCTACATGATTCAATAGCGCTCAGTCCTTTACATTTGTAACTTTTTCTGGAATGAAAATATGGGCTTCCCTGTGTGCGGATTCAATCAAGTTGCACACGGTAGTTGTAAGTTTTTCTGCCGGATAAGGTTTAATCAGGTAATCAGCAACACCAAAGCCGAGGCTTTTTTCTTTTTCTTCAAGCGCGCTGGAGATGACGATTGGCATAGGATGCAGTGGTTCTTCTGCTGTTATTTCCTGAATAATTTCCCAGCCATCTTTACCATTACCGAGCATAATATCCAGAATCACTAAAAGGGGGGTCGACTCTTCAATACTTTTCAATGCTTCCTCACCTGTCCGCACGCGTTTAATATCGATTCCTTTTTGAGTTAGCGAATTACCAAGTTCTTCAGCAAGGAAAATGCTTAGGCTTTCATCGTCTTCCACAATTAAAATATGGCCTTTATAAATAGTCTCAGTGGCTGCAGCAGCGGTTTGGTAAGCACTGTCGCTTAACAACGGATGCCCGCCCCACTCGGGCCGGTCCGATAGGGAATCAGCTGCCTCGGCCTCTGAGTAAGAGGGGAGCACGACCGTAAACGTGCTGCCTTCACCGAGTTGGGAATGAACCTGAATGGACCCGTTGTGCGCCTTTACAATTTCAGCACAGATGGAGAGACCGAGCCCTGTTCCACCGATTTTGCGTCTGTCAGAATTATCAACCCGGTAAAACTTTTCAAATAGGTGAGGGATTGACTTCTGCGGTATACCAAGCCCCTGATCCTTTACATGAATGCATAGATCCTGCGGCTTTGTTTCGCAGTTTTCAATAAGAATTCGAATTTCTCCGCCTTCAGGTGAATACTTAACAGCGTTGTTGAGCAGATTGCTGATAACCTGCTGTATTTTCTCGCGATCACCCTGAATCGTATCCCGTTTCGTTTGTAAATCCACTACAATCTTGTGGGAGGGTGATTGATGCATGTCGATCACGTCTTTTACAATGTCACGAATAGCATAGATCGACTTGTCATATTCCTGGTGGCCGGATTCCATCCGCTGCACATCAAGGAAATCGTTTATTAGGTTAGTTAAACGGCGTGCCTCTCTATAAATGGTATTTAAAAAGCGTGTTTGTTTATCCGCAGAGAGCGTTCGTTGCAGCATAATCTCGACAAATCCAAGTATGCTTGAAAGCGGGGTGCGCAGCTCGTGGCTTACCGTGCTGACAAATTCGGATTTCATACGGTCGATCTCATACTCCCTTGTAATATCGCGGCTAACGATAAGCCAGCCCAATGTATCGCCGTTCTCGCTAAGAACATGCCGGTGGTACATGCGCATCACCCTGTGGCTCGGCTCTGTCATCTCAAATACGATTTCTTGTAGCTCGTTCATTTGTCCGCTCATTACGTGGTTTAGAAAAGCAAATACCTCATCTGGATTCTTTATCTTCTTGTGTACAATGTCCTTAATCTCCATACTGCTGTATGCCATCGAGGCCTCAGGAGAATCAAAACCATATATATCGCACCATGCGTGGTTAACGGAGGTAATCACACCTTTCGGATTAATTAGGGCAATTCCCTCAGCGGCAGCGTTTAAGATGCTCTGATGGATGCGGCTCTGTTCCCTTGTCCTGGTGTAAGTTACAGCATTATCGATGGCCAGCGATATCTGCTGGGCAAGTGCCTGCAATTCACTCATTTCCGATTCAGAAAACGTTATTCCTGTTAATCGAGTAAGAACAAGCAGAGCTATTACTTCATTTTCCCTGTTTTTCAGCGGGACGAATACATCGTTGACACTGTAGGAATTGTGATGATCTTGCTCAAGAGGTGAGCAAGGACGGGCAAGCGCTAGAATGCTCTTTTCTGCTATCGCCCGCCCGCTCATTCCACTATATAAACCTGTAAGCATTGTATTTACCTGTTCATCCGCTAAACCTCTGCTAACATGTGTACCCTTCAAGGTTGTAATCATGCCTATCTGCGATGCAGTGAGAGAAAGCATACTGTCTAAAATCTGCACGAGCATGCTTTTCACTTCGATTTCGGTAGCAAGCGACGTGCTGAGCTGGTTGCGGCGGCCGAGCCTGCTATCTTTCTCCATTAACTTTGCAACCGTTTCTTCCAATTCCAGCTGCTGTGCATACAATTCTTCCTGATGGGCAGCTAGTTCCTGATTATGGGACAAAAGCTGGCTTTTTTTGAATTCTAAATCCTTTAACATTTTATTAAATGCCCGCTCTAACTGTCCCAATTCATCGCTGCGATTGAGCGGTGGCACAGGCAAATATTCACCCTTGGCTAGGCGGTTTGCCGCGTTAGTAAGTTTGCTAATGGGACCGCCAATGTCTTTGCCAAACCGGTTTACAATCCAGAAGGAAAGAAGGAGAATCACAGCGAGAATGACTAAGAAACCTCCTAGTGAATCCGTGCGATAGGTTTGATGAGTCTTCTCCAGTTGATTAATCTGGTACGTATATGATGCCATTTGATGATCAAGGTTCGTACGCAGGCCATTAATAAAATTGGTTGCACCATTATCTGAATTTTTCCGTAGTTGTTCGTTGTTATTCGCCTGTGTAAGGCGGATTACCCGCGGTACATTGTCACTATTATAACGCCCGATTCCTTTTTTCATATCTGCAATATATGCACGTTCTCTAGTGTCTAAAGGAAGCAAGGAATACTCGTCGAGGTGGTGGTTCACGTCTCTCTGGCGATCATAGAAATTGTGAAGGAAAAGCGGCGAGCGAATGCCTATGTAGCCCCGAAGTTCCGAAACTTCTGATTCAAAATTATCCTGCACTTGGTTTAAAATATTCCTTTTATTAAGCAGTTCATGCAGTTTATCGCTATAATTGTTTGATTCCTGCAGGTTTAAAAACCAAAAGATACCGGCTAATACGAGAATGGCAGCTTTAGGAATAAGTAAATACATGCGGAGGCGGGTTAAAAGGCTTTTACTCATACAGTTCTTTCCTCAAATATTTCCCGAATAAAAGATAGAAGCTCGATGGGGCTGAAGGGTTTTGCGAAAAAGTAATTGATTCCGGCAGAATCGGCTTTCTCTCTGTCCTCCACTTGCGTTTTGGCAGTCAGCATAACAATAGGAACCGTCTTTCCTGCTGCGCGTATAAGCTGGCACACTTCCAAACCCGTCTTTCCTGGCATCATTAAGTCAAGCAGAACCAGATCATATTCATGGTTTATAATTCTCTCGTAGGCTTCCATTCCATCCTGTGCCTCATCCAATTCATAGTCTGCAACTTCAAGTGTTTCTGTGATGAGCATACGCAGAACCTCTTCATCATCCGCAATCAAAATCCTTGGTAGCATTTAATCAAGCCTTTCTTCCTAAACATTAGTTAATAATTGTTCTCTATAATGTAATATGGAAGAACCAATTTTACCAGAAAAAAAAAGCGCGGGCTTTTTTCTCCGTGCTTTTCGCTGTTTTGTATTCAATTAGTAAGCCAGAAAACCTGTTATCGTCAGGCTTGCTGTGCATGTGCAGCTGCAGCTTTGGATAACGTCTGTATTGCTTTCGCTTTTGTAGGCTGAAGTTGTATATCGCAGAATGGACACTTGTATTCTTTGTTGGTTTCCCTACTAAAGAAATGGTTGCTGCAATTTGTGCAGATTAAATGAATCACTGAATTATCACCTCAAATTTTTCTAATGCTCTCTCTTTATATACCCTCATGCGAAGAAACAAAACAAAAGATAATATGATACACTGAAACCAACATCAAACTTAAAGGAGCGCATGTGAAGAAATGGATCAAAATATCATAAAATTCTTAGCTGAAGTCCCTCTATTTGCAGGATTGCATGCTGAGGACAGGGACAAGGTAGCTTCTGTTATGTCATCGAAAACCATTAAAAAGCGGGAAATTCTATTTAATGAAGGAGAACCTTGCAGTGCTATTTTTTTGATCCAGACGGGACGCATAAAAGTGTATAAAACCACTTGGGATGGGCGCGACCAGATCGTTAATCTGCTCAGTGACGGCGAAATGTTCCCCCATGTGGGTATGTTTGGCGGGAGCCCCTATCCAGCTACAGCGGAGGCGATGGAAGATTGCCGTCTGTATTCGATAAATGTTGAGGAATTAACCCGTATGCTCCTTTCCAATCCAGAGTTGGGGATACGTATGCTGCGTGTTTTTGAGGATAAAATCAGAACCCTTCAATCCAGACTATCCGATGTGCTCAGCAAAGATATGACAGACAAAATTATGAATACCCTTACATCGTTAGCCAGCACGAATGGAATTGATAATCCGGAAGGATGCCGGATTGATATGGAATTAACCCAACAGGATGTAGCCAATCTTGTTGGCACCACACGCGAGACAGCCAGCCGGGTCATAAGTCAGCTTAAGAAAGAAGGGAAAATAGAGTTCGATTCCCGTCATATCATCATAAAGTGGTAAAAATCAGCAGCATTAATCATGAAAGAGATGGCAAAGGAGATAATTGTCGATAAATTCTTTCTTCTTCTGTATTTATTTTTCACGCTTGTCCTGACATAATGAAAGTACGTTATAAAAGAGGGGGCACAGAAAATGGAAAACATGGATAAAAAAACAAAGAAGAAATGGTGGATTGTTCCTTTGCTTTTCATTCTATGGTGCCTTGTCTACACGGCATTAACGTATTATAAGCATGGAGATTCGGTTGTTAAAGTGTCGGCTAATCAACATCAAATGCAGGTTTTTACGAAGGCTTCCGGCAATAGGTAAGCGGTTTCCGGTAAGAAGGCTGTCATAGCGTGTCCTGCCATCGCATAGAATGATTGCATAAAGATGGGGAGGCGGCTTATGGATAGCGCGTTCTGGATTGGATTTGTAAATATTATTATCATTGATATTGTATTGAGTGGCGACAATGCTGTGGTGATCGGAATGGCCAGCAGGCGCCTGCCAAAAGGGGATAGAAAAAAAGCCGTTTTGTGGGGAACGCTCGGAGCGGTTTTCCTCAGGTTTGTGTTGACGGGTTTAGCAACATGGTTTCTTCTTGTACCGTATTTAAAGGCAATAGGCGGATTTATGCTTGCATGGATTTCGTTTAAACTTCTTACCGGTGAAGGAGAAAACGCTTCAGATATTAGGGCGGCTGCTACCCTTGGATCGGCTGTTAAAACGATCATTGTTGCTGATTTCATAATGAGCCTGGATAATGTACTGGCTGTTGGAGGTGCGGCTCACGGGAATTTTCTTCTGGTTATACTTGGGCTGGGGCTGAGCATTCCACTTTTAATGGTGGGGAGCAACACGATTGCGGATTTAATGGACCGCCTGCCTTCTCTTGTGTATATTGGAGCGGCTGTGCTGTCTTACACATCGGGTACGATGGTCATGTCGGAAGAAATGGTGCAGCAATATATCCTTCCTTCATATGCTTATCTGGATTGGCTTGTTCCGCTCTTTTTTGTTGTTTTTATTCTTCTATTCAGCAGATGGTGGCGCCATCACATTGAATCATTTTATTAGTACATAGTTTTAACCTGTGTTCAGACGGCATATGCCGTCTGTTTTTGATGTTTGTGAGCCATCTTTTTAGCCTCATAAATAGTAAAAACATGATCAAGAATATCTGGTTCACAAAAAGGAAAAAAGACTTTTTTATCGAATTATTTAAATAGTAATCGCTTACAGTAGCTTAATCGCCTGGCAGTGGCAGGCATAGGCGAATTGGGCTGAACAGGCTGCACGCATGCAAGAATAAAGCTTATATTGCTATGTACAAGTAAAAACAGAATCGAAGGAGAGGAATTGGAATGGCAGAAGTACAATTATTTGCACCGGAGTATTACAACATGGTTAATGACATTGAAAGGCATGCAGAGCAGCCGGATAAATTGGCTCTGTTATGGGAAGATGAGGCGGGCAATACAAAGCAATACACCTATGGGCAATTAAGTAAGCTTTCTAACAGACTTGCAAACGGTCTGGTTGAATTAGGCATACATAAGGGCGATAAAATTATGATTATTCTCCCACGCCTAGAGCACGCATACATAAGCTATATGGCAGCACTTAAAATTGGCGCCATAATTCTGCCAGGTTCTGAGATGCTCATGCCAAAAGATATTTTGTACAGGGCAACCCATTCACAGGTTAAAGCGATCATTTGCTTCCGGGATGCAACTGATAATGTGGATGCAGTTCGCCAGGATTTCCACTCCCTTAAAACCTTTATTGTTGTTGGAGGGCAAAAGGAAGGCTGGATGCCATTCAATAGTGTAGTGGATGGAAAGGATGAGTGGTTCGAAATAGAAAATACTCGGGGGGATGATATTGCCTTCCTAAACTATACTTCCGGTACAACAGGTAATCCCAAAGGAGTAATCCACACACATAGCTGGGCTTTCGCGCACCAGGCTGTTGCCGCTAAGATGTGGCTGGATGTACATGATGGTGATATTGTCTGGGCCACTGCGGGACCTGGATGGGCGAAATGGAACTGGAGTCCTTTTATCTCTACACTGGGTTCAGGTGCAACAGGACTCTCCTATTTCGGAAAATTTGATGCGAAAAAATACTTATCTCTGCTTGAAAAATACAAGGTAAACGTCCTCTGTTGTACACCGACCGAGTACCGTATTATGGCCAAAGAGGATGGACTGGAAAATTATAATCTGGAGCATCTTCATAGCACAGTGAGTGCCGGCGAACCATTGAACCGGGAAGTTATTGATACATTCAAGAAATATTTTAATCTTACGGTCCGTGATGGGTACGGGCAAACCGAAAATTCACTGATTATCGGGACGCTTAAAGGAATGGAAGTGAAACCAGGTTCAATGGGCAGGCCCGCTCCTGGCAATCGAATTGCTATTATCGATGAGGATGGAAATCCGGTTAAACAAGGGGAAGTTGGCGATATTGCCGTTCACCGGAGTGTGCCGGCGCTGTTTAAAGGGTATCTGAATGATCCAGAAAGAACAGCATCCGCTTTTCGCGGAGATTGGTATCTTACGGGCGATCAGGCGAGGGAAGATGAGGATGGGTACTATTTCTTCGAAGGCCGTTCCGACGATATAATCATCAGTTCGGGTTACACCATCGGCCCTTTTGAAGTGGAAGACGCGCTCGTGAAACATCCGGCAGTTAAAGAATGTGCGGTTGTAGCAAGTCCCGATCCAATTCGGGGAAGCATTGTGAAGGCATTTGTTATTCTCCGTGACGCCAGCGCATCTTCTGATGAGCTTGTTAAGGAACTGCAAGCGCATGTGAAGAACATAACAGCACCATACAAGTATCCGCGGGAGATTGAGTTTGTCGCAGATTTGCCCAAAACAACTTCTGGTAAAATTCGCCGGGTTGAACTGCGCCAGCTGGAAAAGGATCGCAAGGTGAATTAAATATGTTTAAAAACTTGGTACCAAGCTGCACGCGAAGGCGGACAGCCAAAGCTATACTTATGCGGACAGCAAACCATAAAGTTCCTGTACATCAAAAAAGTCTCCGGGGATATCTCCGGAGACTTTTTTCTAAGCGTTAAGTTTAATTTGTTTTTCTCTGTCTTCCTTAGCTAGCAGGCTATTTTTCCGGCCATATGAGAAGTATACAATGATACCGATTATAAACCATACGGCAAATCCTTCCCAGGTTAAAGCAGGCAGGTTGAACAGCAGGTATCCGCAGCTAAGAACGGATAGGATAGGAAGCAGAGGAACCATTGGAACTCTAAAAGCGCGTTTTAAATTTGGCTGCGTTTTCCGCAGAACAATTATACCGATAGAAACGACAACAAAGGCAAACAGTGTACCGAAATTTGTCAATTCAGCCAGCTTGTCGAGCGGTACAAAACCAGCAAAGATTGCTGTAACGACAGCTGTCAGCCAGCTGCTCTTAACAGGTGTCTTGGTGCGTGGATTTACTTCAGACAATGCTTTTGGCAGAAGACCATCGCGGCTGATTGCATAAAATAGCCGGGTTTGGCCGTACATCATAACAAGCAGTACAGTCGTAATACCTAAAATGGCGCCGAGAGAGATAAGGCCGGCAGCCCAATCCTGGTGAACATATTGAAGAGCAAACGCAACAGGATTCTTAACATTTAATAATTTGTAAGGTACGATACCTGTCAGAATACCGGATACTATAATGTAGAGAATAGTACAAACCACAAGGGAAGCGATGATCCCAATCGGCATACTCCGCTGCGGATTGCGCACTTCTTCAGCTGCGGTTGATACAGCATCAAAGCCGATATAAGCAAAGAATACAGTAGCAGCGCCGGTGGCAACTCCCTGAAAACCAAACGGCATAAATGGCGTCCAGTTAGCTGGCTTTACGTAGCCAAATCCTACAAAAATGAAGAGGAGGACAACAGCCAGTTTAATTAATACCATTAAATTGTTAACTCGGGTGGATTCTTTAACTCCGCGAATAAGGAGGAATGCCAGAATAAAAATAATAACGATAGCAGGTACATCCACGACAGTGCCTTTAGCGGGATTATAAGCGCTGGTTATTGCCGTTGGCAGGTGAATGCCAAATCCCGCAATCAGCCCCTGGAAGTAGCCGGACCATCCACTGGCAACAGCAGAAACGGCCAGTCCGTATTCGAGAATCAAATCCCATCCAAGTATCCAGGCAATCAATTCGCCAAAAACAGCGTAGCTATACGTATAAGCACTTCCGGATACCGGCACAGTAGAAGCGAACTCGGCATAGCATAAAGCCGCAAATACACATGCGATTCCGGAAAGAATGAACGACAACACCAATGCTGGACCTGCGTGTTCAGCTGCTCCTACACCGGTAAGAACGAAGATGCCTGTACCAATTATGGCACCAATACCGAGCATCGTAAGATCAAATGATCCTAGCGCTTTACGCAGGCTATTTTCGCTTTGTGACGAATGGGCAATCAAGTCCCCAATGGACTTTTTCCGAAAAAGATTCATAATAATTTCCCCTTGCTAGTAATTAATGTAATAAATAGGCCTTTTAAACTTTAAATTACTGGTGATAAAAAACAAAATTCTGAATTATTGTGTTTCTTTCCTCCCCATGAGTTTTCTGTATCTCTTTAGGCGATTGTAATAAATAAATGTTGATTAGTAAAGTGAAGAATTAGTATTGATAAATTATTTCTATAATTTAGATTGATTAACCTCGTTTTTGGTTATTCCTGGACGAATTAGGATGGCGGATTAAACCATAGATGGTTAGGCCAGACAGTTCCCTCCTCGTATGTTTCTCCACAGGTGAAAAAAACATCCGAATCCGCTAATGATATTTTTTTCTATTATGGAAGAGTAACATAGCATTGTTTTTTTGTCATTTGATGTTAAAGCGGTAGGGCTTTTTCCGGCTCAATGTTTATTAGCATTATGATCTTTTATATTTTTTGTGAAAAGGTATTGACTTAGAAGTTAACTTCGTGATAAATTATAAAGGTCGCCGCTGATTGAGCGATTGACTGATAGAGTTCCTTGAAAACTGAACAGTGAAATGCCAAATGTGCGATTGACCCAGAATTCAATTCTGGATAAAAAGTAAGACCAGCTCGTATGAGCGAACAGCATCGAACCTTTTTGGAGAGTTTGATCCTGGCTCAGGACGAACGCTGGCGGCGTGCCTAATACATGCAAGTCGAGCGGACTTTGGAAAGCTTGCTTTTCAAAGTTAGCGGCGGACGGGTGAGTAACACGTGGGCAACCTGCCTGTAAGCCTGGGATAACTTCGGGAAACCGAAGCTAATACCGGATAGGATGCAGAACCGCATGGTTCTGGATGGAAAGTTTTCGGACACTTACAGATGGGCCCGCGGCGCATTAGCTAGTTGGTGGGGTAGTGGCCTACCAAGGCGACGATGCGTAGCCGACCTGAGAGGGTGAACGGCCACACTGGGACTGAGACACGGCCCAGACTCCTACGGGAGGCAGCAGTAGGGAATCTTCCGCAATGGACGAAAGTCTGACGGAGCAACGCCGCGTGAGCGATGAAGGTTTTCGGATCGTAAAGCTCTGTTGTCAGGGAAGAACCGCCGGGAAGACCTCCCGGTCTGACGGTACCTGACGAGAAAGCCCCGGCTAACTACGTGCCAGCAGCCGCGGTAATACGTAGGGGGCAAGCGTTGTCCGGAATTATTGGGCGTAAAGCGCGCGCAGGCGGTTTCTTAAGTCAGGTGTGAAAGCCCACGGCTCAACCGTGGAGGGCCACCTGAAACTGGGAGGCTTGAGTGCAGAAGAGGAGAGTGGAATTCCACGTGTAGCGGTGAAATGCGTAGAGATGTGGAGGAACACCAGTGGCGAAGGCGACTCTCTGGTCTGTAACTGACGCTGAGGCGCGAAAGCGTGGGGAGCAAACAGGATTAGATACCCTGGTAGTCCACGCCGTAAACGATGAGTGCTAGGTGTTGGGGACTCCAATCCTCAGTGCCGCAGCTAACGCAATAAGCACTCCGCCTGGGGAGTACGGCCGCAAGGCTGAAACTCAAAGGAATTGACGGGGACCCGCACAAGCGGTGGAGCATGTGGTTTAATTCGAAGCAACGCGAAGAACCTTACCAGGGCTTGACATCCCGCTGACCCCTCTGGAGACAGAGGCTTCCTTCGGGACAGCGGTGACAGGTGGTGCATGGTTGTCGTCAGCTCGTGTCGTGAGATGTTGGGTTAAGTCCCGCAACGAGCGCAACCCTTGTCCTTAGTTGCCAGCATTCAGTTGGGCACTCTAGGGAGACTGCCGTCGACAAGACGGAGGAAGGTGGGGATGACGTCAAATCATCATGCCCCTTATGTCCTGGGCTACACACGTGCTACAATGGATGGTACAACGGGCTGCTAACTCGCGAGAGTATGCCAATCCCTAAAAACCATTCTCAGTTCGGATTGCAGGCTGCAACTCGCCTGCATGAAGCCGGAATCGCTAGTAATCGCGGATCAGCATGCCGCGGTGAATACGTTCCCGGGTCTTGTACACACCGCCCGTCACACCACGAGAGTTTGCAACACCCGAAGTCGGTGAGGTAACCGTAAGGAGCCAGCCGCCGAAGGTGGGGCAGATGATTGGGGTGAAGTCGTAACAAGGTATCCGTACCGGAAGGTGCGGATGGATCACCTCCTTTCTATGGAGAATCGGCACACTGGCACTTTCACTGTTCAGTTTTCCAGGAACTTCTTCTTGGAATTGAATACAAAATGAGATACACTAAGTATCTTGCTGTCTGGCAATATTGGCGAAGGGGTCACACCTGTTCCCATCCCGAACACAGAAGTTAAGTCCTTCAGCGCCGATGGTACTTGGGCGGCAACGCCCTGGGAGAGTAGGACATTGCCAGGCCGGCAACCTTGCCGAAAAAAGGATCGTCTACTAAAAGCGCAACGTGCCATCGTTAACATGCGCAACGTCCTGTTGCGTTAACGATGTTAGACCGTCCTGGTCGTCGCTGTTGCAACGTAGACGTTAGCCCATCCGTGGGCGTCAATTTTGCACTTTGAAAACTGAATCATGGAAGAAACAATGCGCAATAGGAAAATCCAATTGTAAAAACCTTTTAGGTGAAACCGGATTTCCATGAAAGAAAGCGGCATGAGAAGCGAGAGATTCAAGGCGCGGCAGGACCGAGCAGCGGAGCGTATGCTTTTGATACGTGAGCAGCACAGGGACAACGCAACGCAGAAGATCGACGCTGATCAAGACGCTTGATTGGAAACCAGAGGTTAAGCTATGAAGGGCACACGGTGGATGCCTTGGCGCCAGGAGCCGAAGAAGGACGTGGCGAACTGCGAAATGCTCCGGGGAGCTGTAAGCAAGCGTTAATCCGGAGATGTCCGAATGGGGAAACCTACGATTCGTAATGGGATCGTACTCCTGCCTGAATCCATAGGGCAGGTAGAGGCAGACCAGGGGAACTGAAACATCTAAGTACCCTGAGGAACAGAAAACAATAGTGATTCCGTAAGTAGCGGCGAGCGAACGCGGAGAAGCCCAAACCGGAAGGTTCGCCTTCCGGGGTTGTAGGGCGTCTCACATGGAGTTACAAAAGACGGTCATAGATGAAGCGACCTGGAAAGGCCCGTCACAGAAGGTAACAACCCTGTAATCGAAATGGCCGTCTCTCCGAGACGTACCCTGAGTACCGCGAGACACGTGAAACCTCGTGGGAAGCTGGGAGGACCATCTCCCAAGGCTAAATACTACCTGGCGACCGATAGTGAACCAGTACCGTGAGGGAAAGGTGAAAAGCACCCCGGGAGGGGAGTGAAAGAGAACCTGAAACCGTGTGCCTACAACTAGTCGGAGCACATTAACTGTGTGACGGCGTGCCTTTTGTAGAATGAACCGGCGAGTTACGGTTGCGTGCGAGGTTAAGGTGAGAAGCCGGAGCCGCAGCGAAAGCGAGTCTGAACAGGGCGATTCAGTACGCAGCCGTAGACCCGAAACCGTGTGATCTACCCATGTCCAGGGTGAAGGTGCGGTAACACGCACTGGAGGCCCGAACCCACGCACGTTGAAAAGTGCGGGGATGAGGTGTGGGTAGCGGAGAAATTCCAATCGAACTCGGAGATAGCTGGTTCTCCCCGAAATAGCTTTAGGGCTAGCCTCGGATTTACTGTACCGGAGGTAGAGCACTGATTGGATGCGGGCCCCTCGCGGGGTACCAAATTCAGTCAAACTCCGAATGCCGGCTACAGATATCCGGGAGTCAGACTGCGAGTGCTAAGATCCGTAGTCAAAAGGGAAACAGCCCAGACCACCAGCTAAGGTCCCTAAATCTTCACTAAGTGGGAAACGATGTGGAGTTGCCCAGACAACCAGGATGTTGGCTTAGAAGCAGCCACCATTTAAAGAGTGCGTAATAGCTCACTGGTCGAGTGACTCTGCGCGGAAAATGTAACGGGGCTAAGTGAAGTACCGAAGCTGTGGCTTGACACCGTAGGTGTCAGGGGTAGGGGAGCGTTCCTGCAGCGGTGAAGCTCGACCGGAAGGACGGGTGGAGCGGCAGGAAGTGAGAATGCCGGTGTAAGTAGCGAAAAGAAGGGTGAGAATCCCTTCCGCCGAAAGCCTAAGGGTTCCTGAGGAAGGCTCGTCCTCTCAGGGTTAGTCGGGACCTAAGCCGAGGCCGAAAGGCGTAGGCGATGGACAACAGGTGGAAATTCCTATACTACCTCTACTTCGCCCAGCCCTTTATATAATGAGGGGCCCCATGAAAGTAAATGAATCTGCTTCAAAGCCTTTTCATCACTTTCATGGGTATAGTGACGGAGGGACGCAGGAGGGTAAGGCAAGCAGACTGCTGGTTATGTCTGTCCAAGCAATGAGGCGTGTGTATAGGCAAATCCGTACACTGTAACGCCAGGTTGTGATGGCGAGGGAAATTTAAGTACCGAAGTTCCTGATCTCACACTGCCAAGAAAAGCTTCTAGCGAGAAGTAAGGTACCCGTACCGCAAACCGACACAGGTAGGCGAGGAGAGAATCCTAAGGCGCGCGAGAAAACTCTTGCTAAGGAACTCGGCAAAATGACCCCGTAACTTCGGGAGAAGGGGTGCCCCGCTAGCGTGATAAGCGTGAGGGGGTCGCAGTGAAAAGGCCCAAGCGACTGTTTAGCAAAAACACAGGTCTCTGCGAAGCCGCAAGGCGAAGTATAGGGGCTGACGCCTGCCCGGTGCTGGAAGGTTAAGGGGAGCGGTTAGCGCGCAAGCGCGAAGCTGTGAACCGAAGCCCCAGTAAACGGCGGCCGTAACTATAACGGTCCTAAGGTAGCGAAATTCCTTGTCGGGTAAGTTCCGACCCGCACGAAAGGCGTAACGACTTGGGCACTGTCTCGGCAAGAGACTCGGTGAAATCATACTACCTGTGAAGATGCAGGTTACCCGCGACAAGACGGAAAGACCCCATGGAGCTTTACTGCAGCTTGATATTGAATGCTGGTATGATTTGTACAGGATAGGTGGGAGCCTTTGAACCCGGACCGCCAGGTTCGGTGGAGGCATCCTTGGGATACCACCCTGATTATGCCGGCCTTCTCACTCGCATCCCTTATCGGGATGGAGGACCGTGTCAGGTGGGCAGTTTGACTGGGGCGGTCGCCTCCTAAAGTGTAACGGAGGCGCCCAAAGGTTCCCTCAGAATGGTTGGAAATCATTCGCAGAGTGTAAAGGCACAAGGGAGCTTGACTGCGAGACCTACAAGTCGAGCAGGGACGAAAGTCGGGCTTAGTGATCCGGTGGTTCCGCATGGAAGGGCCATCGCTCAACGGATAAAAGCTACCCTGGGGATAACAGGCTTATCTCCCCCAAGAGTCCACATCGACGGGGAGGTTTGGCACCTCGATGTCGGCTCATCGCATCCTGGGGCTGAAGTAGGTCCCAAGGGTTGGGCTGTTCGCCCATTAAAGCGGTACGCGAGCTGGGTTCAGAACGTCGTGAGACAGTTCGGTCCCTATCTGTCGTGGGCGCAGGAAATTTGAGAGGAGCTGTCCTTAGTACGAGAGGACCGGGATGGACGCACCGCTGGTGCACCAGTTGTTCCGCCAGGAGCATCGCTGGGTAGCTATGTGCGGCCGGGATAAGCGCTGAAAGCATCTAAGCGTGAAGCCCCCCTCAAGATGAGATTTCCCACAGCATAAGCTGGTAAGACCCCTTATAGATGATGAGGTAGATAGGTTCGGGGTAGAAGTGCGGCAACGCATGGAGCTGACGAATACTAATCGGTCGAGGGCTTAACCCAATTTTTAAGAAATTCCTAACGCATTGTTACTTCCAGTTCAGTTTTGAAGGTGCAAGCCGTTTTTTTTGGAGAGTTACCCAAGAGGCTATAAGGGGCTCCCCTGCTAAGGGAGTAGACGGGTCAAACTGTGCGAGGGTTCGAATCCCTCACTCTCCGCCATATTTAGGCTCTTGTAGCTCAGTAGGTAGAGCGCATCCATGGTAAGGATGAGGTCGCAGGTTCGATCCCTGTCGAGAGCACCATTTTAACTTTTTTAATGAATAAAAATTTGGCGGTGTAGCTCAGCTGGCTAGAGCGTACGGTTCATACCCGTAAGGTCGGGGGTTCGATCCCCTCCGCCGCTACCAAGTTTAGGGGCATAGTTTAACGGTAGAACAGAGGTCTCCAAAACCTCCAGTGTGGGTTCGATTCCTACTGCCCCTGCCAATTTCAAATGATGGCGGTCGTGGCGAAGTGGTTAACGCATCGGATTGTGGCTCCGACATTCGTGGGTTCGATTCCCATCGATCGCCCCATGCTATGTCCCAGTAGCTCAGTTGGATAGAGCAACGGCCTTCTAAGCCGTGTGTCGGGAGTTCGAATCTCTTCTGGGACGCCATTTAAAATATCCCGCCTTTATTTTGGCGGCAGGCATTATGTATATGCGGAGGGATACCGAAGTGGTCATAACGGGGCGGTCTTGAAAACCGTTAGGGTGCAAGCCCACGCGGGTTCGAATCCTGCTCCCTCCGCCATTCCTATATTAATTAATGAAGATAAAACCTTCCCATAATAAGTGGAAAGGTTTTTTTAGTTTAATGGCCTCATCATAGCTGAAAAGGCGGTTTCTACTATCTATACGGCATGATTGGACAAGAAAGTGTCCATACTAGATGTTGGGAAAGGTGGATAGAACCTCTATGAACGGATGGATTATAGCAGCTATCGTACTGTGCTTACTAATAATTTGGATTTGGTTTACTTCAATACGTATTGAAATTCAATACAAAAGAGAGAACGAGAATGACCATTTGGAAATAAAATTTTCGATATGGAAGTTCATACGTTACAAAATAACCATAAGTATGCTGCAGATTCAAAACCTGGTTAAAGGAATACCATTTACCCGGCATGCAGAAACTGAGGAAGGAAATGATGTTACGGATAAAAAAAGGGGAAAGTTTACACGGCAGGATGTACATAGGATTAAAGATACTGTGACGGAGTTAATGCATAACGTACATGACTTCCGGCTTATTGCAAAACGTGTTATGCGTACGTTACGCTGCGAGAAATTGGAATGGACCACCACTGTAGGTCTGGGTGAGGCACCAGCTACGGGGGTGTTCACCGGTATGGTATGGGGAATAAAAAGCGTAATTGTCGGATTTTTTACGCGTTATATCACACTCCGGACCGTTCCTCATCTCCAAGTAATCCCTGAATTTAACCGCGAGCAGTTCGACGTCAAATTCGCCTGCACATTAAGAGTCAAAATTGGAGCGGCGATCATTACAGGCTTTCCCATTGTTATGAGTTATTTGCGGGGTGGAAGTGAAGCCAGCATGGCTAAAATTCATTCTAAGGTATAGCGAAATGTTATTGTGAAGAAGGTGCAATTTAATGAACCGTTTATGTATTATCCCGTGTGGAACCGCAAAAATATGGGACAAGAACCCGCTGCAGGGCCCAACTGAAGCAAAAAATGCATATATAGGGCCATATGGCAGAGCATGCCAAGCGTACGCGGATCGCTTTTTTACGGATTGGGTGATTCTATCTGCTAAACACGGCTTTCTGTTCCCAACAGATCCAGTACCGGAAAATTACAATGTATCTTTTAGTATGAATCATCCAGATGTAATCAGCGTCCAAGAATTAAAAAGGCAGGTGGATGAGAAACAGCTTAGTGGTTTCGATGAAATTGTTGTAGTTGCCGGGAAAAAATATAAAAGGGTCATAGAACAAGTATTTGGGGATGGCTATGTTTATCGCTATCCTTTACAAGGGTGTAAGGGCATCGGATATATGCTTCAGAAGTTAAAAAATGCGGTGCAAACCAGCGAGGAAATTGGTCAATCTGTAAGTTAAGTTTGGCATCCGTTTAGGCAGAATTAAAAAAATCTGCGAATGCCTCACTTTGTATAAACATGATGTTGCGGGGAAAGCTAAGAAAGGTATAAAAACCTGCTTCATCAAGTATGAGTACTTTTAAGGGAGGTAGTGAAATGGCAGATCATCCAATAGAAGGTCTTATGAGAACCGCAATGGAAAATATTAAGCAAATGGTTGATGTCAATACGATTGTGGGCGATCCAGTCCAAACACCAGATGGAAGTGTCATTCTACCCGTGTCTAAAGTGGGTTTTGGATTTGCCGCAGGGGGCAGCCAGTTCGATACAAATGAAGAAGTAAAAAGGACAGTCACCGATCTAACTTCAGTAGGGAATCCGGACATGCCGTTTGGCGGAGGAAGCGGTGGGGGGATCTCGATTACGCCAGTTGCATTTCTTGTTGTATCGCGTGATGGAGTGCGTTCCATTTCTCTTCAAGGGCAATCGCATCTTTATGAACGTATGCTTGATTTGGCCCCAACAGTAGTGGAAAAAATACAATCCATGTTTAAACAGTATACCGGTCAGGCAATGCCACAGATGGGTATGGGCAATCAATCTATGGGTACAGCGGGCATGGGCAATCAACCTATGGGTACAGCAGGCATGAGCAATCAGCCTATGGCTACAGCGGGCATGGGCGCTGTGCCAGTTGGTACGGCCGGTGTAGGTGCTGGTATGAGTACTTCTCCAGTCGGTACAGCCGGTGTCAGCGCAACTGGAGCGGGTACGGCTGGTGTAGAAGCAGCAGGAACGACAGCTGCACAAGCGGCAACTTCCCCCGCCACTACTGGTATGGATGTTGGAGTTACACAGGCTGCTGATATGCAGGCAACTGGCATGCAGGCTGCCGCTCAGCCGCAGACAACACAACATACGACACAGACTACGACCGAAATGGATACGCAGTGAGAAAAACATCGCGGGCCATGCCGCTCTCTCCTTTCCCCTCATAGAAGATTTTATGGCCGCTTTGTGGAACGACGGGCGGACCGGCAAAACATCTGGGTATCTCAATGTTGGAGACAGTTTGCCGGTCTTTTTCGCCCTCTGTTCCACACGCTCCATTAGAAAACTAGGTTGCGGCCAAGTTATAGTGCAGGCAGCGACCTAAGTTGCACTTATGCCGAAAGGTAAATCGAAAGACTTTTCGGCCTGGGGGAAAGAAAGGTGCGGACATGCGCCTCACGATGTTTTCCTTGGGTGTTTTGGGACCGGTGGTCCCGTTTAAAAAATCGTTCAACTTACTTCAACACGTTAAAGCAAAATATACTTTCCTATAAGATAATAAAGACCGCTGGGTTTCTCCCAGCGGTCTTTGCTTTATTTCTTCTCAATAACCATAAGCAAATCATTGGACTCAATTGATTCGCCTTCACGCACATGGATTTCTTTTACTACCCCGTTGAACGGAGCCTGCATCGTGGTTTCCATTTTCATGGCTTCCGTAACAAGAAGATGTTCGCCCTTCTTCACTTTATCGCCCTTTTCTGCCATGATTTTTAACACCTTGCCAGGCATCGAGGCGCCAATGTGCCCAGGGTTAGCAGGGTCCATTTTTACACGCTGTTGAACAGTAACTTTCGCGGAAAGATCGCGGATTTCAATTTCCCTTGGCTGTCCGTTTAATTCATAATAAATGGTTCGCATACCATCCGGTCCTGTTTGCCCAATGGAAACAAGCTTGACGATAAGCGTTTTCCCTTGCTCAATGTTGACTGCTATCTCCTCACCAAGCCGCAGCCCATAGAAGAATGTAGGCGTATCAATCACCGACACGTCACTGAATTCCGCCTGGCGTTTCTTCATTTCCAGGAACACCTGCGGGTACATAATGTACGACAGGATATCATAATCCGTAACCGGATTTCCTAGGTTTTCTTCCAGGGTGGTTCTTATTGCGTTAAAGTCAGCAGGAGGAAGCAGCTCACCAGGGCGGCTGGTGAAGTAATCCCGTCCTTTTAAAATCACTTGCTGTAGCTTATCCGGGAACCCGCCGTGCGGCTGTCCAAGGTATCCCTGGAAGAAGGTGATTACAGACTCTGGGAAATCAATATTTAATCCCTTTAGATAGACGTCTTCCTCAGTTAGGTTGTTTTGCACCATGAATAACGCCATGTCGCCAACCACTTTGGACGAGGGGGTAACCTTGACAATATCCCCGAACATTTTATTTACAGTTCCGTACATTTTCTTCACTTCGTCCCAGCGATCGCCGAGTCCCACAGCCTTAGCCTGTTGCTGCAGGTTCGTGTATTGGCCGCCTGGCATTTCATGTTGATATACCTCAGCATTGGTTGACTTCATGTTGGCTTCAAAACCGCTGTAATATTGACGCACATCTTCCCAGTAATCGGAAAGATTCTGGTAATTCTCCTCTTCAAAGCCTGTTGCACGCTCATCGTACCCTAGAGCCGAAACAAGCGCATTGAGGCTTGGCTGTGAGGTGAGGCCTGACATGGAGCTTAAGGCAACATCCACAATGTCTACGCCCGCTTCGCTCGCTTTAAGGAGAAGCGCGCCGCCATTCCCGCTTGTATCATGTGTATGCAGATGAATCGGTATGCCAATTTCCTGTTTAAGAGCTTTAATTAGCTGATAACCAGCATAGGGTTTCAACAGCCCTGCCATATCTTTAATAGCAAGGATATGGGCTCCTGCTTTTTCAAGCTCTTTGGCAAGGTTTACGTAGTACTTCAAATCATATTTGTCACGCTTAGGGTCCAGAATATCTCCGGTATAGCAGATGGCTGCTTCAGCAATCGCGTTGTTTTCCCGCACAGACTCGATTGCCAGGCGCATTCCTTCTACCCAGTTCAAGCTGTCAAAAATCCGAAAAACATCTATGCCGGCTTCCGCAGACTTGTTAATAAATTGTTTGATCACATTATCAGGATAATTCGTGTACCCTACGGCATTCGCTCCTCTGAACAGCATTTGAAATAAGATGTTCGGGATTTTTTCCCGAAGCTGCATCAGCCTGTCCCATGGATCCTCATTTAAAAAGCGCATCGTTGTATCAAATGTGGCGCCTCCCCACATTTCAAGGGAGAAGAGATCAGGAGCCAGTTTGCCGGTTGCCTCTGCAATTTGCAGAAGGTCATGTGTTCTCACTCGGGTAGCAAACAAAGATTGGTGTGCGTCGCGGAATGTTGTGTCGGTAATAAGCAGCTTTTTCTGCTCCTGGATCCACTTCACAACACCTTCCGGGCCTTTTTCCGTCAGTATTTGCTTTGTACCATTAGGATAGGGTTGCTTCACAGATGTAAATGGAATTCTCGGCTCATTAAACAAGGGTTTTTTGTCCTGTTTAGGAAGCCCTGGATGACCATTTACGATCGTCTGTGCAATATAGGACAATATTTTAGTTCCGCGGTTTTGGCGATTTGGGAACTCAAACAGTTCCTGGTGTGAATCAATGAACGATGTATCGTAATCTCCTTTTAGGAAAGTAGGATGCTGCACTACATTTTCTAGGAAAGGTATATTTGTTTTTACGCCGCGGATACGGAATTCCTTCAGGGTACGGAGCATTTTTCTTGCCGCCCTCTCAAAAGAGCTCGCATGCGTGGAGATTTTAACAAGCAGCGAATCATAGTGCGGCGTTATCGTAGCGCCAGGGGCTCCGATCCCTGCATCCAGCCTTACGCCAAACCCGCTTGCGCTGCGGTAGGCCAGCAAGCGGCCCGTGTCTGGAAGAAAATTCTTCTGCGGATCTTCTGTCGTTACGCGGCATTGAATAGCATAGCCATGCATCTGAACGCTTGATTGGGAAGGGATTTGAATTTCCACGTCCTCAAGCGCATACCCTTCTGCGATACGAATTTGCGATTGAACGATATCGATGCCCGTAATCATCTCGGTAATGGTATGTTCCACTTGTACGCGCGGGTTAACTTCAATAAAATAGAATTTTCCGTCAGGCGTAACGAGAAATTCCACTGTTCCGGCATTCACATAACCAACCGATTGGCACAAACGAATCGCTGAATTGCATATGTCTTCCCGCTGCCGCTCGCTCAGCGACAGGCTTGGGGCGATTTCTACAACTTTTTGGTGACGCCGCTGAATGGAACAGTCGCGCTCAAACAAGTGTACGGTATGGCCGTGGCTGTCGGCTAGAATTTGAACCTCAATATGCTTCGGTTGTTCAAGGTATTTCTCCAGATATACAGCCGAATTGCCAAAAGCTGATTTCGCTTCAGAACGGGCACGCTCCAGACTATCCTGCAATTCTTCCGCTTTGCGGACGATACGCATGCCGCGGCCGCCGCCGCCGGAAGCTGCTTTAATGATAATCGGGTATCCGTGATCCTTGGCAAAGCGCAGTGCTTCTTCGTACTTGCTGATGGGTTCCGGTGTACCCGGGATAACGGGTATCTCGGCCTGAATCGCAATCTGGCGCGCTGTAACTTTATCACCGAACACTCTGATATGCTGGGATTTAGGGCCAATAAAAACAATGTTTTCTTCCTCACAGCGGGATGCGAATTCTTCATTTTCTGAAAGAAAACCATAGCCCGGGTGAATGGCATCTACATCATGCCGCTTGGCAGTCTCAATGATGGCTTCAATATCCAGATAGGCCTCAATAGGACCTTTACCGGCACCGATTTCGTAAGCTTCATCGGCTTTAAAGCGATGAAGAGCAACGTTATCCTGTTCCGAATATACAGCAACTGTGCGTATGCCCAGCTCTGTACAGGCACGGAAAATCCGAATGGCAATCTCTCCACGGTTTGCCACTAGAATCTTCTTGAATCTTTTGATTTCTGCCATTGACCTCTCCCTTTCTGGTGTGTATAAAAATACCTTGTTCTAATTATCATAACATAAAAAAATAAATAATTATAACGTATAAAATTAAAGTAAATGTTCGTTGGAGAGTGTTTTCGCTTTACGTTTGCCTGTATAATAGAACGGTTAACTGCCCACAAGACGGCAGAAGATAGAGGTGATATACAATTGAAGAAACAGTATGAAGGAAAAACAGCACAGATTCTCACCTTCACCGTTGGGATTGAGGGGGAGAAAAATGTGCGGAGTTTTCTGCGCCAAAAACATGGGATTTCACGCAGTCTGCTTGTGGAATTGAAGCATGTGCAAGGAATTAAGCTCAACGGGAAACCAACCTATCTGGATCACCCCGTACAAACCGGTGATATTGTGCAGCTGTACTTACCAGAAGAAGAATCGGATAACATTATTCCTGAGAACATTCACTTTCCTGTTGTATATGAGGATGAGGATATAATCGTTGTGAACAAGCCTTGCGGAATGTGTGTGCATCCTACGATGCTTCACGGTACAGGTACGCTCGGCAATGCTGTCGTCCACCACTGGAACCAGCAGGGCATTTCCCGCAAATTCAGGCCTGTAAACAGGCTGGACAAGGATACATCAGGCCTTCTCGTGGTTGCTAAAAGCCAGTATGCCCACCAGCAGCTTGCCATAAGCCAGCAGGAAGGAACGATACAGCGTTACTATCAAGCACTTGTGGACGGACGGGTGGAGCAAGACTGCGGTACGATCGAAGCGCCTATTAAGCGGAAGGCGGAATCGATCATGGAGCGTATGGTAAGCTGCGACGGGCAGTTTGCCCGCACTCATTATGAAGTGCTGAAGAGATTCGCATCTTTTACCTGGCTGCGGCTGAAGCTCGATACAGGCCGCACCCACCAGATTCGCGTGCATATGCAATATGCCGGACACCCTTTGCTTGGCGATGATATGTACGGCGGACCATGCACCCTCATATCCCGTCAGGCTCTCCATGCGGGAGAATTGAGTTTCCCCCACCCGCGCCTAAAACGGGCGATGCGTTTTGAGGCGCCTCTTCCGGAAGATATGGCTCAGATTATACGAGGATAAATTCATGGACTCTTTTGAAGAGTCTCGGGTTAAAGTATTAGAAAATTTTTATTTAGGTGTAATTTTTTATTGCGATTAGGCTTTAAAGTATGTGAGAACATGCTATAATGTATCTACTTACATAAAGGGACATTTAAAGTCCTGCAATTAAGATAATAACGGGGAAAAGCGAGGGGTCTACACAATGAAAAACAAATGGCTGGGTATTTTCGTTGCCATGCTCATGTTAGTTCTAAGTGCCTGCAGTGCCGGTACACAGAATACAGCGAAACCTGCAGATGCCAGCGCAGGAAGTTCTGCCAGCACATCAGGCAAAATATACAACATCGGAATTTCCCAGATTGTTGAGCATCCGGCACTGGATGCAGCCCGCAAAGGGTTTATTGATGCCTTGAAAGAAAATGGGCTGGAAGACGGCAAAAATTTAAAAATTGACTATAAGAACGCGCAGAACGATCAATCAACAAACAATACTATTGCCCAGGGGTTTGTTGCGGATAAGAAAGACTTAATTCTTGGCATTTCCACACCAAGTGCCCAGGCGGCCTTGCAGAATACGAAGGATATACCGGTTTTGTTTACCGCTGTATCTGACCCTGTAGGCGCGAAACTTGTTAAAGATCTGAAAGCACCTGGCAACAATGTAACAGGAACTTCTGATACGCCGCCTGAGGCGATAGCGAATGTGGTCCAGTCTATGCACGATTTATTTCCACAGGCGAAAAAAGTCGGCATTATTTATAACAGCGGGGAAGCCAATTCTGTCGCGAATGTAAAAAGAGCGGACGATGAAATGAAAAAAGTAAACCTCACGCCGGTTGAACAGACGGTTACCAATACGAGTGAGGTTAAGCAGGCGGCTGAATCGCTTGTAGGCAAGGTTGATTTACTCTACATTCCACAGGATAATACAGCCGTTTCCGCTATTAAATCCATTGTTGGTGTTGCGCAAGCCAATAAAATCCCTCTCTTTGTAGGGGAGAAAGAATCGGTTAAAAGCGGCGGCTTTGCAGGTATCGGGTTTGAATATTATGACCTGGGCCACGCAGCTGGATTGATGGCCGTTAAAATACTAAAGGACGGCGCCAAGCCAGGAGATATGCCGGTTGAATATCCTAAGCAGCTGAGACTTACCATCAATAAGCAAGCGGCTAAAGCCATGGGCATCGATATGGCTAAACTTCCAAAAGCTGCAATGGATAAATGGAAGCCAGAAATACTGGACGGTAAATAGAACAGCAGCCAAAAACCGGGAAAGGATTCTCCTTTCCCGTATCTTTCTTTCCGGCACACTTCTTGGCGAACATCAGCGAGGAAAAAAGAGGAGGATATTCATGGTAGTCATTTTGGGTTCAATTGAATCAGGTTTGATTTTTGCCATATTGGCACTTGGTGTATACTTAACATTTCGCATTTTAGACTTCCCGGATCTAACAGTTGACGGAAGTTTTGCCACAGGCGGGGCATTAGCTGCCACTATGATAAGCGGTGGCGTCTCACCATTCGTTTCAACGATTTCTGCCATTGGTATTGGGCTTGTGGTAGGGGCCGTCACAGGAGTTCTTCATACAAAAGGAAAAATAAATCCGCTGCTCGCCGGTATTCTAAGCATGATTGCCCTTTATTCGATTAACCTGCGCATCATGCAGGGGAAGGCCAATATCCCCCTTCTTGGACAGGATACAATCATTTCACAAATTCAGGACAAACTTGCTTCTATGGGCAATTTCAGCCTTGTTGTATCTTTAGCCATTATCGTACTTATTATAAAATTCATTATTGATTGGTTTCTTCACACAGAAATCGGGCTATCAATTCGGGCCACCGGCAACAATCCCAGAATGATTCGCAGTTTCTCCGCCAATACAGATACAACCATTATAGTCGGCCTTAGTTTATCAAATGGGCTTGTGGCCCTTTCAGGCGCTATCTATGCGCAGTACCAGGGATTCGCGGATATTTCTATGGGTATAGGGATGATCATTATCGGCCTTGCTTCTGTCATTATTGGTGAAGCGATATTTGGAGACCGTTCCATTGTGCGCGCAACTTTTGCGGTCATTGGCGGCGCCATTATTTATCGGCTGGTCGTGGCGCTGGCGATGCGTGAGGGACTTGCCCCTACCGATATGAAGCTTATGACTGCTTTAATCGTTATCGCGGCTTTAATCATGCCTAAGATTACCTCTGGAATCCGGGATAAAAAACGACGGGCAAACCGGCGTAAAACGATTGAAAGGGCGCTGCAGAAATCGGGGTCTCCTTCTCAAGCGGGTGAGGTGAAGAGCAATGCTTAAGCTGGGTAACATTCTTAAGATATTTAATGAAGGAACAGTCGACGAGAAAATTTCCCTGAACCATATTGATCTTGCGTTGGAACCGGGTGATTTTGTCACCATTATTGGAAGCAATGGAGCAGGCAAGTCCACGTTAATGAACATTATCTCCGGTGTACTTGTGCCCGATTATGGTACGGTAGAAATTGACGGGGTTGTTGTAAATGATTTGCCCGAATTCAAGAGAGCCCCGATGATTGGCAGGGTGTTTCAGGACCCGATGGCAGGTACAGCTCCATCCATGACTATCCAGGAGAACTTGGCTCTGGCTTATTCCAGAGACAAACGCAGGGGGCTCAGGAGAGGCGTGACGGCAAAGCGGCGCGAGGAATTTCAAACGTATTTGGAATCTCTGCATCTCGGTTTAGAAAACCGCTTGAATGCAAAGGTAGGCTTGCTCTCTGGAGGGGAACGTCAGGCATTAAGCTTGTTGATGGCAACTTTTACCAAACCTAAGGTTCTGTTGCTTGATGAACATACAGCAGCTCTCGATCCTGCACGAGCCCAGCGTATTACGGAAATAACGGAAGAAATTGTAGCAAGGCAGCAACTCACCACGCTGATGGTTACCCATAATATGCAGCAGGCGCTCGATCTCGGCAATCGTCTTATTATGATGGATAGCGGGAAGATTATTCTCGATGTGCCGCGAGAAGAAAAGAAGAACTTAACCATTGAACGGCTGCTAGATGAATTCCAGCGCCTGCGTGGAGAGAAGTTTGCCAGTGACCGTGCGGTATTAGCCTAACAGACAACACAAAAAACAGACAACACAAAAAAACCCGCCCTGATTTTTGGACGGGTTTTGTATTACGTTAATTTCTTTTTTAATTGCATAGACAGCCTGCGGGATTGTTTTTTCTTTCGGTAGAGGTTCAGGCCGTAAAACACAATCGCATAGCACAGCAGCGATACAATGATGCCGTTTGTCGCGCTCCCTACAAAGAAAGCGGCTCCTTTATGTTTAAGCAGCATCCATAGATCAGGAAGCGAGAAATGGCTCATATGTGCATTTGCCTGATGCTGGATTTGGCTGCCAATTAATTTGCTTCCTACACTCATATTAATAACAAAAAATAGAGGAAGAAGAAATTTTCCTATGATAAAACCAATAAGTGAGGCAGCGAAGTTCCCACGCAAAAGCAGATTTAGTGGGTAGAGGAGTAAAAAAGCTGTCCCAAGAGTAGGCAATGTAATAAATTCGATAAATATCCCTAGAGAAAAACTTCGCGCTATGATCGATGGGGCACCTTTCGCTCTTAGAAGCTTTAAATATTGAAGCTTAAGCTTTCGGTACAAATTAACCAGCATTCGAATTCCTCACCTCTTAATAGCTGCCTTAGCATATATTATTATTATTATTATTATTATTATAGCGTAGAAAAGCGGGGAATGTTAGCGAATCCTGATTTTTTTTGATGTATGACTACTGAATGCAGGACGAATATAAGCCTGTTCGTTTATAATAAGTTCAACCGTTGTTTGCAGGGAGAGATAGAATGATTCAATTACCAATTGAAACGGAAGAAGATGTGATTATGGCAGCAACTTTAGGCAAATCCATTGCCAGGGATATGGGATTTTCCCTTGTTGATCAGACCAAAATTGCGGTAAGTATTTCGGAACTAACACGCAATGTGATAAATTATGCAAATCGCGGCAAAATACGCATTCATGATAAAGACACTTATTTAGAAATAATAGTAGAAGACAGCGGACCTGGGATTGAAGATGTGGTAGAAGCAATGAAAGATGGCGTAACGACTGGCAAGGGCCTCGGTTTAGGACTTTCTGGTACAAAGCGCTTAATGGATGAATTTATCCTGCAAACCGAGGTGGGAATTGGGACCACGATCACCATCAAGAAATGGCTTGAGGTGGAAAGCAATTAAATTTTCTGTTCGATAATCCGTTTAAGAGGGTAAGATAACGGTAAAGGCCAGAAAGGAGAATCATCGATGTATATTTCAGAACAAATATTATCCGCAGCACTAATTCCCCGTTTAAATGCTTTATCATCTGACGTTGATTTTCTCCAACTGCGCTGCAGAGAAGGATTTGCTGCCGTGGAAGCAAATATTCGCCTCCGTTCGGGTTGGATTGGCGCAATATACAGGATTGAAATTCAGGACTTCAGATTTGATGCGAAAGGCCGGTATGTTGTACTTCGCTACCGGGAAGACAGCAGCAGACAGAAAACCGCTCCGCTCGGCCGGCAGCTTTTGCGTGAAGCTGAAAAGGTTTTTACTGGAAAATTTGGCAATCGAACACTCCTTATGAATGCGATCACCAATACAAATGAGTACCATATTTCAGAAGATCAGATAACAATTCAGTTAAGTGCTCTTCTGGAAGCCTACCCTGAACTCCAGCATGTATCGGTGAGGAACGTCGCTTTCACAAACAGCGGGCTGCATCTCGACGTTGAGGTGGCCGAAGGTGCTGCACTGTCAGAAGTGGATCTGCTAAATACACTCTCGGCTGGTATTTCAGAAAACATTCAGTATGCCAGCCAGAACAAAGTGTCGTTGGCAAAGGATGATCCGCTGGCGAGCTATTCCTTAGGGAATGAACAGGAATACCAAAGGTTTTACGACCGGCTTAGGGCACGTGTCGAAGCTTATGTACGTGAGCGGGTGGGCGCCAGCAAAACTTCGATGCTGGCTCCTTATCTTTTGTTAATTCCAGATTTATTTGTTTTACTTGTACGCCTTCTAAGAGATGAGCGGGTAAGCAAAAGATCGAAATCGATTGCGATGCTTGCCATCGGGTACTTTGTTTCCCCGCTAAATCTTATACCTGAGATTCTGCTGGGGCCTATTGGGTTCACCGGCGATATTGTCGTCGCTGTCATGGCCCTGAATAAAATGCTAGTTGATGTCGACGAGAGTATTATTAAGGAACATTGGAATGGCCAGGATAATATTATCGCCATCATCAGAGATGTGGTTGCTAAGGCGGATTCTCTGGTTGGTAACCGGCGCCTCGCGGTCATTAAAAATCTTTTCATGCGTAAAAAGTGAAAGACCAGGAATATACAGATTAGGCAAGGGACCTTGCTGTTATTTTTGTGAATCCTGTATCATCATTTCGTAACAAAAAAAGCGGCTCTGTTAGCAGGACCGCTTTTTTTGATATGCTGCGTTATTTCCCCTGTCTGAAAAGTGTCCCACACGAGGCGATCCCATATCAAAGAGGGGAAAGGACGATCCCGGTGCCCGAAATTCTCTTTATTGCTCTGCGGGCTTCTGGCATAAGTACCAATCCATACAAGGATGTTCAGAGGATTGCAGGCGTTCTTTAACCCCTGCATATGTGCTGGGGGGAGGGACGATCACCGGGTACCCTGGCATCCAGTTAGCCGGTGTTGAAATCTGTTCTTTGTCAGTAAGCTGCATGGCCTCGATGAGCCGGAGAATCTCCGGGATATTGCGGCCGTTTGTCTGGGGGTAATACAGAATGGCTCTAAGAACCTGCTGGCCATCAATGATATACACGCTTCTGACGGTTGTCGTTGAACTTATTCCGGGCGAAACCATTCCGTACAGGTGAGCTATCTTCATGTCGAGGTCCGCAACAACAGGAAAAGGAATCTCCACTCCAGTATGTCGTTGTATATTCTCCAGCCATCCCAGGTGTGAGTAAACACTGTCAACACTTAACCCAATGAGTTTGGTATTTCGTTCTTCGAAGCTGGGCGCGTACTGCGCAAACGCGATAAATTCCGTCGTACATACAGGTGTAAAATCAGCAGGATGCGAAAAAAGTACGACCCATGACCCGGTGTAGTCAGATAGTGTTAATGAGCCCATGGTAGTCTGTGCGGTAAAATCAGGGGCCTTAGCGCCTATCTGAGGCAGACAGACACGTGGTATCGATTGTGACATAGCAGGGAACCTCCTTATTGGTGAGCAATGTTCCCTTTATCGTATGAATAGGCGCATGCCTATGTGCATGCCCAATTCTCTTCTATACGCTAACAGGTGCCAGTTCCTTAATCACCGCAATTTCATCGCAGGCTGGGAATTTGGAGCAGTTAATGCAATCCTTCCACACTTTATGAGGAAGCGTCTCCTTCTGAACCACCTCAAAGCCGCATTTGTCAAAGAACGCACGTTGATAGGTTAAGGCCATTACACGGTTTAATCCCAGCTCTCGGCCCTCTTCAACAAGGTGCGCTACGAGCTGCTTGCCAAGTCCGCGTCCAGCGGCTTTTTGTAAAATGGCAAGGGAACGGATTTCGGCGAGATCTTCCCATAAGATATGAAGCCCGCCGACCCCAAGTATGGAACCCGGATCTGCTACCTCACCGGTATCATCTGCTACGACGGAAAAACAGTGCAGCGTCTCACAAAGGGATAATTTGGACCGCGGAAGCATAAGCCCTTGTTGTGCATATTCGTTGATTAGCTTCATCATACCGTCCAGATCTTGAATTTTTGCTTTTCGAATGATCATACCTGCAGTCCCCTCTAATGATTGTATATTTATTCGTATATAAATATAAATATACAGTCTATCGAAAAAAGTGTCTATAGCAAAATTCGTAAAATCCGCTGTGTGGGCAGATTGGACGAAGCAAAAGCAGCGGTTACAATAAAATAGTAGGGAATGATAAATTTCGCCTCCATGAAAGAAAAGTTCGTGTTATCATAGATAAGATAAGACTATAGAAAAGGAGTCTTGTAATGGAAGGTTTAACCTACACGCCACCCAGTATGTTGAAAAAGGTGTTTCGAGAAGGAGAGAGATCGCTCTCCAGGCAGGAATTGCAAGATCGCCTGCAGAATACATATGGGACACGCCTTGAGGCTATGAATGTAACTGCAGAGCATGTCATTGACAGGGCTGTTGAAGATGGGACGTCTCCGTTTCATGAGGGAAGTTCCCATGCTGTAATAGAGATGGAAAGAATACCGCGCGATCATATTGCTGAGGAAATGGTGCGTTATTTCCTTGAAAATAAAGCTCCGCTCACCGAAGACCAATGTCTGAAAAAACTGCGCAGACTTAATCTTATCTCCTACAGTTTCCCGGCAAGCAAGCTGCCACTTCATAAAGATCCCCGTTTTGTACAGCTTGAAGGATCGGATTTGTGGTACCTTGCACGCTGGAGCCCGGCTAACGATAAGTTATATGACTTTATTGTTGCACGTCAATTGAAGCAGTTTCCTCTGGCCCAGCTTTATATGATTATGGAGCATGAACTTGGTATGTCCCGCAGGGAATTTGTTTTTGTTCCGGAAGGGGACGAGCGTTTTCGCGTAATTGAAGGACTTGTAATTGTATCTTATACAGAAGAAGAGATGCAGAGTATCGAAGCTGCCGCGGTGTCTGCGGAGGAACAACATCTTTTACCCATTAAATCACACGAAGAGGAGGTTGCTGTTACAATGGCGAACGATGTAAAAACAGCAAGCGTATTTGAAGATACTTTACGGAATGCACAGGACTCTGTGGAAAAGTTGCAGACCCGTATCAAAGAGATGGAAGAGGAAGTTCTGGACCAGTTCAAAGTCAACAATCTTGCGGCCATTTCCCAACTTGTTGGTGAGAAGGAAAAATGCGAATCCATTGTTAGAGCACTTGAGAATGTGATGGGACTCGTTAACAACGGCTAAGTGTTTGATTTTTAACGCGCTGATACGTTAACCATGTAAATAAGGATGGCAGTGAGGATGGATAAAATCGCAGGGCTTGACACGCTGGAACATCGCTTTAACAGGCTGCGGACGATTGTGGATAATAAGCGTGTGCACCTTAAATGGATAGAGGAAGACGTCCGGCAATGTTTTCAGGAAAATGATATGGTATCTATTACTCAACTTGCAGCTGAACGCCGGCAAACGATAGCTTTTGTCGAAGCCATTGAGAGGTTCATTGACAAATGGGAACTGCGCTGGCAAGAGTCTGAAGCCGCCTCAAACTGGGTATCTGAAATTAGTGTGCAACACGGTGCAGGAAATAGAGCATCTGGCGTTTAACTGGTTTTACACACAATAAGAAACAAAAAGACGGGAAGCATTCCCGTCTTTTTGTCTTAAATGAAGAGGTGAGAAACATGAAAATGATCGTGGCGATTACAGGCGCAACAGGCTGTATTTTTGGCATACGCATTCTTGAGTTGCTGCGTGACGCAGAAATAGAGACGCATCTGGTTATGTCTAAGTGGGCAGAGGCCAATATTAAGCTTGAAACTTCCTACAAAGTTTCAGAAGTTGTCGCGCTTGCATCGGCTGTTTATTCGCAGCAGAACCAGGCAGCTCCGATATCAAGCGGTTCTTTTCGGGTCGATGGGATGATCATCGCTCCGTGCAGCATGAAAACGCTGGCTTCCATTCGCACCGGTGTGGCAGATAACTTAATCAGCCGGGCGGCAGATGTCATGCTAAAAGAACGAAAAAAATTATTGCTGCTTACAAGAGAGACGCCATTCAATAACATTCATTTGGAAAATATGCTTGCCTTATCAAGAATGGGGGCTGTCATAATGCCGCCTGTCCCCGCTTTTTATAATCAACCGACAACGATCGATGACATCGTAACCCACATTGCGGTGCGTACTCTTGACCAATTTGGAATCGAAAGCAGCAGGGCGAAACGGTGGGAGGGCCTCCGGTGAGGAACAATGGTGTGGAAAGCCGGGGTTTAAATGAAATAAACGGTCGCAGTAAGCGGCCGTTTATTTGTACGCGTTCATTGCGATTACAGCTTTGCAACAGCTAACGATTTTGCTTTATGTTTTTTTGCAAGGTAGCGCCGGGCGAAATTCAAGGCCAGATAGCGGCTTTCGAAAGAGGCAATGCCCTCCGGGACTTCCTCGTCTTTAATGTATACGAGCTCCCCATTCACTTCCACGCGTGGGAACCACTTTTCATCCACGTGCTGCTGATCTGGCTTTTCTGCAACGGACAAACGCTTGGCGCTGGCCCTGTGGCCGAATTTTATATTGGTTAACACTTGAGTCCCTTGCTCCGATACGACTTCTACAACGGATTTTCCCTCGCGCTCAGTCAGTCGTTTAATGGTGTTCACTTTGCCAATGCTTAAAAAAGATACAGTATTCATCATTAACTTTATTGTCTCCCTTCCTCATTCACCTGCATAACAAAAATTAAGGATTTCATACCTAAACATAATTTATTTAAGACATATTACCCCGTTTAAACCTATGCTAAACATATTTACTTAAAAAATGATTAAATGCCCTGAATTTTTTCGAGCGGAGCAGGTCGAAAGAATGAACAATTTTATGAAGGGTGGTTGCCCTATTTACTTTTGTTCAACAATGTTATATAATAGTTCTTGCATAAGTTGACCACACTACAATATGATATACGATAAGAAGCGCGGATAGTCGCTGTCTGTTATGCAGGCAGAGGAAAGTCCAGGCTCGCCCGGACTGCGATGTCCGGAGTGTTTGTGCCTATTGCAAGGTAGGGCAGCCGGTTATTCCGGTTGACGGCGGTGAACCCAGCTACGTCTTTCGTATGAAAGATATGCTGATAATAGCCTGAAAGTGCCACAGTGACGAAGTCTGGCTGGAAACAGTCAGAGTGGAACGAGGTAAACCCCGCAAGCGAGCAACCCAAATTTTGGTAGGGGCATTACCCGGAGGGAATTGAACCGAAAGGGTAAACGGAATGGTATTCCGTAGATAGATGACTATCGCTTCCTGTACGAGGCTGGCAGCCGTTCGCAGTACGGAAGCACAAAACCTGGCTTATAGCGCTTCTTATCGCCAATATATTTAAAAAACCGCTTCTTTGTGAAGCGGTTTTTTTGATAGATAGGTAAGGAGGAAATAGTTGTGAGTATTCACGTTCTAATCCATCCGGAAGTTGTTCACGCTTACAGAAAGTATGCCGATTTTAAAGATGGCGATGTGTATCGTCTTTATGTGCGTACAGCTGGACCGGGTACCGGTGGTCTTTTCTTTGCCATTGACAAAGGCAGACAGGAAGATATTACCGACGAGGATGCTGTGTTTCCTGTTGAAGGCGTAACCTTTTATATTATACCGGCCGATTTCTGGTATTTTAATGGCGGCACGCTCTCCTACAATCGGCTGCTTGGCGAGTATGGATTTGAATTTGACAACCCGGAACTGGCTTAACACGCGGTTGATGAGGTGAATGCGATGGATAAACTCAATGTGGATAACTGGATAAATGATATTCGTGAAGTGGAAAGAATGGCCGACGGCTGGCAGAAAGCTTCCAAAGCGGCTGAACTCCTGTCAAAAGTAAGAATGGCTTCAGCACTTCCTGTCGGAGCAGATCTCACACATGGAAAGGCCATTATTTACCGCATCCTGGGGCAAGCTAGCTGGGAAGCCGGCCGGCAAGGCAGTGCTGCGATGTGGCTGTCGCGGGCGCTTAGTGTTAAAGCGGATGACAAGCAAAGTCAGCAATTAATGAACGCCATAACGCTGGCTGGATTAACCGGCTTAACCAATATTTTTCCCCTCTCGCTTATTCGTGAACTAGACCCTGCCGAGTTCAGACGAAAAGAAATTAGCAGGCTGCTGAAGGTGCTTCATAAATTCCGCATGGAGGAGCTGCCAAACATAGCGGAACAGATTAAAGCCACTGCCGAGTCGGATAAAAATGATGTTTGGAGGAAGCTCCGCTCGCTGGTTCACACCATACTCGAGCGAATTCCAGATGCTGAAGAAGCTGGGGGCACCTATATGGAGTCGATTCAGGGAATGTTTTCTTCCGGTCAACTGCTGGAAGAATTTAATGAATCGATCTCACTTTTAAACACACTCGCAGCGGAGTGGGACGAACTGCTGGCACCCTATAGGGTAGAACATACCAGTGAGCTCACCGCACTAGAAAAGCTGGATCGTTTGATTGGCATGAGGGAAATCAAGTCGCGTATTCATGAACTTTACTATTTTTTGCTGTATCTTAAAATGCGCAGAGAAAAGGGATTTTCCATGAAGGATCAAGTAAGCCTTCATTCCATTCTAATGGGCAATCCAGGAACCGGGAAAACAACCATTGCCCGGTTGCTTGCTGAAATCTACCACGAACTTAACATTCTTGAACAGCCGAAGATCATCGAAGTCGATCGTTCACATCTCATTGGCTCGTTCATTGGCCAGACGGAACAGAAGGTCATGGATGTGATCAAGCAGGCGGTTGGAGGCGTGCTGTTTATTGACGAAGCGTACAGCCTAAAGCGCACAGGCAGCGCAGAGAACGATTTTGGGCAGGTGGCGATTGACACCCTCGTTGCCGCTATGACCGGAGGCGAATATGCAGGCAAATTCGCCGTTATGCTGGCGGGATATCCGGAGGAAATGCGAAACTTCCTGCAAGCGAATCCCGGTCTGCGCAGCCGATTTCCCGAAAGCGGCCATTTTACTCTAGAGGACTTCTCTCAGGATGAACTCATGCAAATCGGAGTTACAATAGCGGATGACAACCAGTTTGTCATGACCGCGAGTGCTCTTGCCAGTCTGTCGGAACGATTGGAACAGGAGAGGGTCGACCAGACGTTTGGAAATGCCCGGGCCGTTAAAAATATTGTACTGGACGCCATTATCGCCAAGGGCAGAAAACTCTCTGCAAGTCAGCAGCTTCCCGAGGATGAGTTTGCCATTCTTTATCCGGAAGATTTTCAGATCCATCTGCCGGAAGTGCGTCCTGCTGTTGAACAGTTGAAAGGTTTGGTGGGCCTTCAGGAGATTAAAGCTGAAATACGAAGGTTGTTTGCATTTTTAACGATACAGCAGGAGAGAAAAGAGCGGGATATGCCTGCTGCTCCTCTACAGTTACATGCCATTTTTACCGGGAACTCCGGAACCGGCAAGTCAACGGTAGCCCAAATATATGCTTCTGTTTTAAAAGAAGCGGGTTTTTTGAAAAGAGGGCATCTGGTGACAGCTGGCCGGGCGGATCTTGTCGGAGAATATGTCGGGCAGACCGCTATAAAAACCGAGCGAAAAATACGCGAAGCGCTGGGCGGCGTGTTATTTATTGATGAAGCGTATTCGCTGTTAGGCGAACGAGGTGATTATGGCAGGGAAGCCGTGGACACATTAGTGGAAGAAATCACCAAGCATAATGAAAACCTGGTCGTGATTTTGGCTGGTTATCCTGAATTAATGGAGGATCTCCTGGACAGCAATCCGGGGCTTCGATCCCGTTTTAAAAAGCGTTTTACTTTTCCGGACTACACGGCGGATGAACTGGTACAGGTTGCGGCCGACTATGCCCGGAATCTTGGCTACGATTTAGAAGACGAGGCAGCAACACAACTGCAGGAGTATTTCCTGAGTGAAAATCAGGATGTTGTTGCCCATGGTAATGCAAGGTTTGCCCGAAGCACGATTGAAGAAGCCATACAGCAACAGGCCAGCCGGTTGATGGCAAATGACGGTTGTGATCGAACACGAAAACAATTAATAACCATTACAAAACAAGATATTCCCCTTACATTCCTGTTATAATGGAAAAAAGAAGAAACCGGTCTGTACAATCAGGCTGGCTTCCAAGTATGCAGGGCGGAGGATGGGATAACGATGAGTTCATTTACATTTGTGCATGCGGCGGATATTCATCTGGACACTCCCTTTACCGGGCTGCGCCGCATGCCCGAGGCATTCCGTGATGTCGTACGGAAATCTACCTTTTTAGCGTTTGACCGCTTAATTGAAGTTTGTATAACGGAGAAGGCAGACTTTCTGCTTATCGCGGGAGACGTCTATGATGCGGCCGATAGAAGCCTGCGGGCGCAGCTTTATTTTAGACAAGGAATGCGCAGACTGCATGAGCATGGGGTTAATGTATATGTCATACACGGAAATCATGACCCTGATGATGGCAAACAGGCAAGGATTACCTGGCCGAATAACGTTCATTTTTTTAAGACGGAACAAGTGACCCATATGCTTTTCTGTAAAGAGGAAAAAGAACTCGCCCGCATTTATGGCATCAGCTACCCTCGAGCCCGGATTGAGGAAAACTACGCCTCTCTTTTTAAGCGTGCAGATTCGCTTTATTCAATTGCCATGCTCCACACCAACGTTGACGCAAGCGGGCTTCATGCGAATTATGCCCCCTGTACCAAGCAAGAGCTGATTGGTGCTGGATTTGACTATTGGGCTCTTGGCCATGTACATACGCGAGCGGTCCTGAATAAAGAACCTTATATCGTATACCCCGGCAATACTCAAGGGCGCAGCGCGGTGGAAACGGGTGAGAGGGGCTGCTATGTAGTAAAGGTAGATAAAGGTACAACGAGTCTGGCTTTCCGTCCGCTGGATGCCGTCCGCTGGGAAGAGGCTGTACTAGATATTAGTCAGGTGAGCGGCGAACCACAGCTTTTCGAAGCAATCGAAGCGCACAGAGAGGAAATCCGATGTAGGGCCGAAGGAAAACCGGTTATTCTGCGGTTGAACATACAAGGGACATCCTCTTTCTACAGGGTTCTTGCTGATAACGGTTACATTTCTCAACTATTGCAGGCGCTTAATGAAGAGGAAGAGGGCAGAGAAGATTTCGTCTATCTTGCTGATATCGAAAATCGTACGCTTGCTGCTGGCGACCGGATTGAGGTGGCGTCGGGGGACGACCTGCTGGGTGACCTACTCCGCCAGGGCGCCGCAATCGGAGAAGACAGCAGCCAATTGCAAGATTTCGTGCACCGGGCGCTCTCCGATGTCATGGAACATTACCAGCTTAAAAAGTACGTTCAGTATACGGAAGTTGAACACCGGGATATCCTGAAGCAGGCGCAAGAATTAGCAGTTACGCTGCTTAGGCCGGAGGGGGATTCCCATGAGAATTAAATCGATGCACATTAACGGGTTTGGAGCTGTTTCTGATTATACCATTACCGGCTTGTCACCGGGAATCAATGTGATCGAAGGACGCAATGAGGCGGGAAAGACAACCATCATGTCGTTTATACGTTCTGTGCTGTTTGGCTTTGCCAGCAGAAACCGTTCCTCTATTTATGATCGATACGAACCGGTTAACGGCGGCCGGCATGGCGGCACAATCACGCTTATAGATGATGCCGGCAAAGAGTTGCTTGTGGAACGTTTCCCGGGTCCCGCCGGCGGAAAAGTCACTATTCATTTGGACGATGGCACAACAGAAGGGGAAGCCTACCTCCAACGGCTTCTCGGGGGCATTTCGCCTATGCTTTTCCGCAGTTTGTTTGCCTTCAGCCTAACCGAACTGCAGCAGCTTGAATTTATTGAAGGCGATGAAGTGAGCGATTACATATACAGTGCTGGAATGGGCGCGGCTGTTACGCGTGCTGAAAAGTGGCTCGACGATAAAATGCTCAGCCTGTATCGCAGAAGCGGACAGGCACCGGACATCAATTCACTGCTTCGTCGCATTAAGTCTGTCGATACAGAAATTACCCATCTAAAAAATCTGATGCTCGAATACAATGAATACACGGCGCAAATAGAGGCGCTGAATAGTTGGATTGAAGCAGAGGAACATCATATTACGAATTTGAGGGAAGGCATTGCCCGTTTTGAAATGATAGAAAAAGCGGGCGATACTTATAACAGGCTGCAGATCGTCCGCGCGGAGCTTTGGGAGCTGCCGGATATTCGCTTTTTTCCTGAAGATGGAATCCGCAGGCTTGAGGAATTCCTTGGCCAGAGACGCACACTTGAAATAACCCACCGGAACCTTCGGGCGAAGCAGGAAAAACTTACGCAAGATATCGACAGCTTATCTTTTAATCCAGTACTAATCGAGTCACAGCCGCGCATAGAAGCCCTACTTGAAGAGGCCGCCCGGTGTGCAGACAGAAGGCAGGCGATCGCAGAAAACCAGATACGCATGCAGCAGCACCGTAATGAACTGGGTAAAAAGATGCGGCAACTCGGTGGAACATGGGCGGAAGAAGCCCTGCTCAGTTTTGATCTTTCGCTTGCCCGGCGAGAAGAGGTACGGGCGTTTCGGGATAAATTGAACACGCTGCAGCAGCGCGCCAGGGAAACCGTTCAGGAACAAGAAAGGCATGCACAGGAGAGAATGAATCAGGAAGTGGAAATTCAGGCTCTTTCGAAAGGGCATTCTTCCAGTGTGGCTGCGCTTGCCCAGGACTTAAGCAGAAAAGAAGGTGCGCTAAGAGAGGTTCGGGAGTTGTATGCCAGAATGGAGATTTCCGCCAAAGAGCAGGAATCTATCGATGATCGGATAGCTGACCTGCAGGAAGAGGCCGATCGCCTGGGCGCATTGGAGGCCGAACATGGTAAAAGCGTATCACCGCGTATGATAGCTGGCTCTATGTTCACCGGGCTGCTGGTTAGTGCGTTTATCTGGCGGCAGCACGCCTTAGCAGGGTCAATTGCGGCCACTATGGTGTTTATCCTGGGTTTCGTCTGGTTCTTCATGCAGCAGAGAGCAGGCCAACAGTCCACTCATAACGAAACTGTAAAGAAAGGCCGCACAAACATTGCCAATAAAATCAGCCAATTAAAAGCCAGGCAGGAAAAGATCGGTGAACAATACATACAGATGTCTCAGATGCTTGAGGCAAAAAGGCAAATGCTGAGCGCGCCTGCCATTACCTACGCGATCATAAACCGCGTGGAGGCGGAGCTAGCCGCTAAACGCAACGGTTTGGAGAATCAGTATCGCCTGAGTGAAAAAATAAGCGAGAGAAGAAAAAGGATTGCGGCGCTCGATGAGCAAATTCAAGCAGCAAGGCAGTCTGTTATAGAGGCCGAAGAAGAAGTGACGATCTGTCTGCCTCGCTGGCGCAGCTGGCTGGAGGCGAGAAATTTGCCGCGTGAGCTTTCACCGGAGGGTGCGCTAGATATGTTTGTAGTGGTTGAATCGTGTTGTGACATTGTGCAGCAGATCCGCAGCTTACAAGAAGTAAATGATGCGTATCAGGAAGAAACCGATAACTACGGTGCACAGGTAAACGAAATGTATGAGAGAGCGGGACTTACAATGCCGGCGATGATGGACCCCATCTATGCGATTCGGGAGCTGAAAAAAGCCGCCGCAGAAAGTCTGACAGCCCATCTTCAGTATGAGAAACTGAAACAAGACGAACAGGAAAACGCGGAGGCTATTACTGCATGCGAGGACAGCCTGAATATGTTGAGCCAGGCATTGAATGATCTGTTAGGCACAGCCGATTGTGTGGAAGAAGAGCAATTTCGCATTCGGGCACGCCAGTGCAGCATGAGGCAGAAAAAACTTGAGGAATTGCAAACCCATACCCATGCGCTCCGCCTGTTGTTAGGTGAAGAGGCCAAGATGCAAACCTTTGAACACGAGCTTTCGGCTGCCAGGGCACCAGGCGCGCAGGATAGGTACGGCGCCTACAAAGCCAGCCTGGAAGAGTCCCTTCAAAAGGTGAACCGTTGGCGTGATGAGAGAGGTGCTCTCCGCCAGCAGCTTGCCAATCTTGAAAGGGAAGGGACGCTTTCCGAAAGGCTGCAGGAATACGAAGAAATTGTCCAGGAGTTGAAGGATAAAATGCGGGAATGGAGCGTCTACGCTGCCTGCAGACAACTGTTAAAACAGTCGCGTGAGAAATATGAGCAGGAACGCCAGCCCGGTGTCATTCGGAATGCTTCCCGCTATTTTTCACAGATAACGGAAGGAAAATATACCGCTGTTCTGGCTCCGCTTGGCGAGAAGCGCCTGCTCGTCCAAAGGGATGACGGCCAGCGGATTGAGCCGGGGTATTTAAGCCGGGGGACAAAGGAACAGCTATACCTGGCGATACGTTTTGCCCTGGCGGGTGAATATGCAAGCCAGTGTGTACTTCCTCTTATTATGGATGATATATTCGTTAATTTTGATGCACAGCGTCTGCGATCAACACTTAATGCCTTGCAGGCAGTGGCGCAAACCCACCAGATTCTACTGTTTACGTGCCACCCGCATGTTACAAATTCTTTGTGCGGGGAACATGCGGTGATCCGGATAGGTGAACAGCTGCCTGTTTTTTAACAAATCCACAGGAGACAGGGGGAATGAATATGATTATCCGCCAGGAGGGATGGGTGCATAAACTGCTGCTTTCGCTAGCGGATAAAGCCAGCGCGGCAGAAAAAGAGAAAAAAATGCTCCAGATAGCGTTTGATAATGCCTATGAGGGGATCGTTATCGTAGATGCAGAAGGTATGGTGATCATGGCGAATGAAGCATACGCCCGTTTTCTCGGAACAACCATAAGCGGGTTAGTGGGACGGCATGCGTCAGAAGTGATAGAAAACACCCGGATGCACGTTGTCGCCCGTACCGGGGTAGCCGAAATTGCACAGATGCAGAAAATTAATGGCCACAACATGATTGCCAACCGCATTCCTGTATTTAACGGGCAGAAGCTGTCAGCTGTTATCGGTACGGTTATTTTTCAGGAAGTGGATGATCTATTTGCGCTTACTTCCCGCTTTGAGAAGCTCAAGAAGGAGCTTGAATTTTATAAAGGTGAATGGAATAAAAAGCACCATGCTAAGTATTCCTTTGATTCCATATTGGGTACAAGTCCGGAAATTGAAGCAGTTAAGCGGCTGGCGCGCCGGGTTGCTAAAAATGATACAACGATTCTCATCAAGGGAGAGAGCGGCACGGGAAAGGAACTGTTTGCCCATGCGATCCACCGGGAAAGCAGCCGGTTTAGCGGACCGCTTATTAAGGTGAACTGCGCTGCCATTCCAGAGACCTTATTTGAGTCTGAACTTTTCGGCTATAAGGAGGGTTCCTTCACCGGTGCCAAAAAGTCGGGCAAGAAGGGGAAATTCGCGGCAGCTCAGCATGGCACACTTTTTTTGGATGAGATCAGCGAAATGCCCCTAATGATGCAGGCCAAGCTGCTGCGTGTGCTTCAGGAAAAAGAAATTGAACCCCTTGGGTCCGAGGCGCCTGAATCCATTGATGTCCGCATTATCGCAGCCACAAATAAAAATCTGCAGACGCTGGTTGATGAAGGGAAATTCCGCAATGATTTGTATTACAGGCTGAATGTTGTCATGCTCGAAGTGCCGGCGCTGCGGGACCGGCAGGCTGACATTCCGCTCCTTACCTGCCATTTCCTGCGCCAGCTTGAGAAGGAAACAGGCATCCCCGTGGAAGGCGTGAATCCGGAGGCAGAGAAATTGCTATACGCCTACCCATGGCCGGGAAACATTCGTGAGCTGCGCAATGTGCTGGAGCGCGCCCTATATGTCAAGAATGGAAGTACCATAACGAGGCATGATTTGCCACACAGCATGTTTCAGTATCAGCAGGCTGAAAAATATGATGCGCAACATCACCTCACGCTCAAGTTCGCAGTTGAACAGCTGGAGGAGGAGTTAATCAGGCGTGCGCTAAAAGAAACGAAGGGAAGCAAGATTGAAGCGGCTGCCCAATTAGGGATAAGTAAGTCGTCCTTGTATGAAAAGATAACGAAATATGAAATTTCCGATTAAAGGTTTTGAAGCGAAATTGTACCTTGGATAAGCCCGCAGAAGAGGATTGCGGGCTTTCCACATTTCCGGAAATCACTTCCGAATTTTCGGAAATAGGGAGGGTGTCCATGTCTTTTTTTACTTCTTTTTAATCGAGCGAAGCTGCTGAAGGATATCGCATAAAATGAGCTTTGTTACCGCATGGGCGTGAATTTGCAGCACGCAAACAAAAAATTGGCATGATTGTTGCTTGTTAAATTAAATGAAAATGCCAATTTTTCTTGCAAGCGATTTCATCATAAATCTGCATGATGCATAGGAGTGGAGAATATGAGTGTGTATACGAACATCGCGGACGCCCTGCAAGGCATTCAAGACGGGGCAACCATCATGGCAGGCGGTTTTGGCCTGGTCGGAATTCCCGAAAAACTGATTCTGGGCCTGGTGGAAAAGGGGGTCAAAAACCTCACTGTTATTTCTAATAACTGCGGCGTAGACGATTGGGGGCTTGGCCTCCTGCTGCAGAATAAACAGATTAAGAAGATGATCGCATCCTATGTCGGGGAAAATAAAGAGTTTGAACGCCAGTTTCTTTCAGGTGAACTGGAAGTCGAACTTAATCCACAGGGCACGCTGGCTGAAAGAATTCGGGCAGGTGGAGCAGGCATTCCAGCGTTCTATACGCCGGCTGGCGTAGGTACACCGCTTGCGGATGGTCGTGAAACAAGAGTGTTTAACGGCAAGGAATATTTGCTTGAAACGGCTTTAACTGCTGATTTCTCGATTGTAAAGGCTTGGAAAGGCGATACGCTGGGCAACCTGGTCTACCGCAAGACAGCCCAGAACTTCAATCCCATTATGGCGGCTGCGGGCCGCATAACCATTGCTGAGGTTGAAGAACTTGTACAGCCTGGAGAGCTTGATCCAGATGCTATTCATACGCCAAGCATCTATGTGCAGCGCATTATTGCTTGCAACAATTATGAAAAACGCATTGAACGGAAAACCGTTCGGGTATAGGAGGAGAGAGCATGGCGTTAACGAGAGAACAAATCGCACAGCGTGCCGCGCAGGAAATTGAGGATGGCTACTATGTAAACTTAGGCATCGGAATCCCAACACTGGTTGCCAACTATATCCCGGCGGATAAACAGGTGATCCTGCAATCTGAAAACGGCCTGCTTGGCATCGGCCCTTTCCCAACCGAGGATCAACTGGATGCGGAATGCATTAATGCGGGTAAAGAGACCATTACGATGATACCGGGCGCGAGCGTATTCAACAGTGCGGAATCATTCAGCATGATCCGCGGCGGCCATATTGATCTGGCCATACTTGGCGGAATGGAAGTCTCAGAGCAGGGTGATCTGGCTAATTGGATGATTCCTGGCAAAATGGTGAAAGGTATGGGAGGCGCTATGGACCTGGTGCATGGCGCTAAGCGGGTTATCGTCATTATGGATCACTGCAACAAACAGGGCCAGCCCAAAATCCTTCGCACGTGCAGCCTTCCACTCACCGGTAAAGGCGTTGTGAACCGGATTATTACCGACCGGTCCGTGATGGATGTAACGGATAAAGGGCTTGTTCTGATAGAAGTTGTGCCGGGATATACGGTTCAGGATATTCTCGACTGCACAGAGGCCGAACTTATCATTTCTGACAAACTTATAAACAACCAGTAAAATCTGCAGGACAAGGAGCACGTGAACATGGGACTCGTAGAGAGTAAAATTGTCTTTATTACAGGAGCTGCCAGCGGCATTGGGCTGGAGATTGCCAGGGAATTTGCCAAAGAGGGGGCAAAAGTTGCAATCAGCGACCTTCATGAAGGCGCTGCCATAGAGGCTGCAGAGCAACTACAGGGGGCAGGGTTTGACGCCCTTGGGCTTGGCTGCAACGTTGTTGACGAAGGGCAGCTGACGGCGGCCCTGGATAAAACCATTGCACATTATGGCCGTCTGGATGTTCTTATTAATAATGCGGGCCTCCAGTATGTTTCTCCAATCGAGGAGTTTCCGACGGAGAAATTTGAACTGCTGATCAAAGTTATGCTTCAGGCGCCTTTCATGGCGATCAAACATGTATTCCCGATGATGAAAAAGCAGGGTTTTGGTCGTATTATCAATATGGCATCCGTTAATGGGCTTATTGGATTCGCCGGCAAAGCGGCCTATAATTCTGCAAAACATGGCCTTATTGGCCTAACCAAGGTTGCTGCCCTAGAAGGGGCTGAGCATGGGGTAACTGTTAACGCCCTATGCCCGGGATATGTGGATACACCGCTTGTCCGCAATCAGCTCATTGACTTGGCTCGCACCCGCAATGTTCCGCTTGAGAAGGTGCTCGAAGAGGTTATTTACCCCCTCGTTCCCCAGAAGCGGCTGTTAACCGTTCAGGAAATTGCTGATTACGCGCTGTTTATTGCAAGCGATAGGTCGAGAAGTATTACCGGCCAGGCGCTTGTCATTGACGGCGGGTATACGGCTCAGTAAATTAAGAAAACCGGAGAGCGTCTGCTTCTCCGGTTTTATTTGCTTCCTAATAGCCCTAAAACGATAACGGACAGCATGGTCATGACGAAGAACATTGTGAAGATAGCGGAGAATCCGACATGGGCTCCGATCATAATGCCAACCAGATAGGGAGCGATAATGCCTGCGATCCGCCCAAATCCCATTGCCCAGCCTGTGCCTGTTGCCCGAAACGAGGTAGGATACTGCTCCGCCGTGTACGCATAAGTTGCACCGAAAGCACCTAAGTTAAAGAAGGAAAGGCATGCGCCGGTAATAAGCAGCATGGGAAGACTGGTAGATAGACCGAACAGCAGGGAGAATACGGCTGATAGGGCCATGAAGGTAACGAGTGTATTCTTTTTCCCCCATTTCTCCACAAGGTAGGCAGCAGCAAAATAGCCGGGGATTTGGACGATGGTCATAAAAAGCACATATTGAAAACTTTTTAAGAGTGTATACCCTTTCAAGATCATAATAGATGGCATCCACATAAACATGCCATAGTACGAGAATACCGAGACAAACCACAGCACCCACAACACCAGGGACATACGGCGATACGGGTAGGACCAGATAAGCCGGATGTTTTGGACGATCGTCTGCCTTGTTTCTTTTTCAAAGGCCGGTGTTTCCGGAAGTTTCCTGCGAAGATAAAGCGCGTATAGTGCAGGAATGGCGCCAAGAAAAAGCCCGATTCTCCACCCGTACTGAGGAATGATGAAATAAGAGATAATCGCCGCGATAAGCGCCCCCATTGCCCAGAAACTCTGCAGCCAAACAACCCATTTAGCGCGTTCATGTTGAGGAGAAGCTTCCAGCACATAAGTAGTAGCGACCGGCAATTCGCCTCCCAGGCCAAACCCCACAAAAAAACGGACCAACATAAATAACGCAAATGTCGTCACAAAAGCATTCAAGCCCGTAGCCAAACTGTATATGAGCAGGGTGAAAACAAACAGGTTTTTACGGCCATATCGATCGGCCCACAATCCCGCAATAGCTGCTCCCAGCGCCATGCCGACAAAGTTAATCGTTCCGATGAGTCCTAACTGTTCCGGATTTAATCCCCATTCACCCTTAATCGCAGCGAGAACAAACGCGAGAATACCAACGTCCATCGAATCAAATAACAGGCCAATTCCTGTCAAACCTAGCAATGCCAGTGAACCCTGGCTTCCTTTTTTCATTGGGATCACCCTCTTTCTTCATAATGCAATGTATTCAGCTTAAGGTGAATGTGACTATATTTTCCCGGTTTATCTACAAAACAAAGCGGGTAAACATAATATGTAAACAAATATAGAGAAAGTTGTACAGGAGAGAGGCAGAAATGAATCCATATGTAGAAGAACTGCTTAAGCTGGGTATCTATAAAATTGGCGAAAGGCAGCTATATGAATGCTCCGAAGAAGAAGTTAAGCGGGTCCTAATAGATGCGTCCGAAAGCCACGAAAACTTTATCTAATGTCATGAACCGCTCTCTGCAATTATTGCAGAGGGCGGTTCGTTTATTTGCGTATTTTTGGTAAACTAGATGAAGGAAACCACAGTTAATGCGGGAACGAGTGGGGGGGAATACGATTGGTCGATCATAGGATGGATCAAACGGCATTACAGGCTGTCAGTATTTTGGAATCCATATCAGAAGCTTTTTTTTCTATTGACAATGCTTGGCGCTTTACCTACCTGAATAAGGAAGCTGAACGATTTATCCGCAGGAACCGTCATGAATTAATTGGCAAAATTATGTGGGAAGAATTCCCTGAAGATTTTTGTACAAAATATGCCAATGATACGCGGCGTGTTTTAAAAGAGCAGGTAAGCATTGAACTGGAAGACTATTTTTCCTCACTAAATAAGTGGTTCCTTGTACGGCTCTCGCCGATTGAGAATGGCCTGTGTATCTATTTTCGGGACATCACAAAACTTAAGCAGTCCCACCTTGAACTTTTGCAGACATTAGAAAAAAATGCACAGATGATTTCAGCGGTTGCCAACACAACTACAGGTGTTACCATTTCCAATCCCCGGCTTCCGGATAACCCGCTGATTTACGTCAACGAAGGTTTCACACGGCTAACAGGGTACTCCAAGGAAGAGGTGCTGCAGAAAAACAGCCGTTTTCTTCAGGGCAAAAACACAGACCTGGCAACCGTGAACCAGGTGCGTGAAGCCATGAACAAGGGTGTGCCGGTAACAGTCGAAATGCTGAATTACCGTAAAGACGGGGAGCCTTTCTGGAATGAGCTCTCGATTACACCTGTTTTTGATGAAGAAGGAAAATTGCTGTATTTTGTTGGGCTGCAGATAGACGTCACCAGACGCAAGCTCGCTGAGCAGCAGTTAAAAAAGGAACTTGAGTTTGCCAAACATGTACAACAAAGTGTGCTCAGCCCTTCGCTGGTCACCCGGTATATTGAGATTGATGCTGCTTATATTCCCTCAGAGCAACTGGCAGGGATATGTACTGCTGGTATGAAATAGACGAAGATAGATACGGGATTATGCTGCTTGATGTAGTTGGGCATGGCATTGGAGCCTCTTTGATCAGTATGTCTATTCGCTCCCTGCTGCATGGCCTCATTACTCGCCTGGCTGATCCGGTAAAGGTGACCCGAGAGCTAAACCGGCATATGAGAAATCTATACAGAGGTGAAACGGGCATGGTGCCTGCGTATTTCACCGCACTGTACCTCGTCGTCGACTGCAAGCGTAAAACGATTGAGTATGTTAATGCAGGGCATCCGCCTGGAATGGCATTGTTTGGAGATGGGCGGTTTGAAATGCTGTCAGAAGGAACGATTCCCCTCGGCATCCTGCCAGCTATCGAAATAACAAAGGGAGTCATTTCGTATACGGATATAGACAGGGTTAGGTTAGCCCTTTATACGGACGGTTTGGTTGAAAGGGAGGGGGAGCCTACACTGGATTCAGTTGAAAACCTTAAGAGGTTTCTTCTTGACCATTATTGGGCAGACAATCACACCGTTATCGAGCGAACGGTGGCTGAGTATCAGGCAGAGGGCAGCTTGAAGGATGACGTATGCTTAATATCGATGACGATATCATGTTAAAAACCAGAGGGCAGATCCCATTTATCTGCCCTCTTGCTGTTGAAGTGATTGTTAGGAAATTTTTAAAAGGGTGTCCAGTTTGCAAATTTGCAGGATATTTTTTACGGGTACCGATGCGTGAATAATTTCTGCCTGGTAGCGGGAAATCAGCGGGTGAACCCAGCTGATTAGGAAACCGACTCCGGTACTGTCAATGAATCTGACATTATGGAGATCCAGATAGAGGGTTTTAATATGCTCCGGGATTTTCCAGTCCTTTACATGGCTCTCAATTTGGCGTACGGTTTCAAAATTAATATCTCCGTTAAATTTAATCGTTACTGAATCCTCATGTTCAATAAATTTCAGCATTTCACCCGTCTCCTTTCTTTTACACTCGGTCAAAAGTGATGGTAGCCGTCCGTCCGCTCGCATCATATGAAAAATGCTTACTTACTTGGCCAATTAGATAAAGTCCTCTTCCCCGTGTTTCCCCGTGGGGAGGGAGGGTAGGCGACATCGCATTCCGCCAATCAAAGCAGCCGTTCTCATGGTCAATTTGCAGTTGTATTTCCTTGTCCGTCCAGCAAGCCCGAATATGAACGGTCCGCCCGCAAGTTTGATCCGTGTGATTCATAATGTTGATAAGAATTTCCCATACCGTTAAATAAAGTGAATAGCGAAGCATGCTGTCTGCTGTTATGTTTAGACTGGAACTGATCTCGTTAATTATGGGCTCTATTTTTTTGTTCAATTCCTCACCCGATGGCAGCGTGAACGTATAGTTAAGCATGGAGAAGCTCCATTACTTGCTTCAAATAGGGATGACGGTATTCATCCTGGTGCTCTAAGCGGTAAAGTTGGCTCCATAGGGAATTGTATGTGGATCGAATCTCGTTCGGTATCTGTTCTTTGAAATAGTACTGCAGATGCAACAGACGCCACTTAATATAATTTCGCACAGGACCATTGTTTGGCATGTCTCCTATATCAATGAGGATAATCTGTTCATTTGCCTCGTGCAGCAGAATATCCGTCATTTCTTCCAGTGAAGAAAAAATGTTATTTTCGTAGGAAAATTTATGGTTGCTCAACTTTCTCCCCCCACTCTGCTGTAATTCATCCCTATTATTTTATAGTGAATCGATCATTTAATTGATTGCTAAGTATGCTCAACTCTTCTGCCATTTTTGCAACCTGCTCGGATGCTATGGAAATTTCGCGGAATGTCACCTGGAAATCACGAATATAGGAGCCGACTCGCTGGATTTTTTCGCTGTTTTCCCGCACGTGGATGGAAGAGCCATCCATAATTTTCATAATGGTCGTATTAATGTCTCTGAACTTGCTTGTTTGTTTCGCGATCTGTTCAAAAGAGTTTTCAAAGTCTGTCACGTTGGTTTGAACGTGTGTGATTTGTTCCTGAATGTGGTCGAGCGCTGCCTGAGTTTGCATGGCCAGATTGCGTACTTCTTTAGCCACGACAGTAAACCCGCGGCCATGTTCACCCGCCCGCGCTGCTTCAATGCTGGCATTTAGAGATAAAACGTTTGTTTTATTGGAGATGGCATGGATAACTTGTACCACTTCACCAATCTTATTGGAGCTTTCGATAAGTTCCTTCGATCTCGTCCGCGTCTCCTCCATAATTTCAACAATGCGGTCAATTTCCTGCAAAGCTGATTCGATTTCGGTCTTTCCCTCTTCCACCTGCTCGACCATTTGTACTGAACTTTGCGCGATCAATTGTGTTCCTTCAAGCATCTGGGCCACATGTTTTTCTTTTTCATTAATAGAAGCCGTTGTTTCTTCAGCGGTAGCTACCAGCGCTTCAGAAGACTCATTTAGACGCTGCTGGATTCGTTCGATTTCATTTAATCGCATCATGGATGACGTGTAGGAATCTATGTATGTAGCAATAGCAATTTGCATATCAAAAGAACAGAGGCGCTGGAACGAGGTGTAAATGCTGTGGGCCTCCCGAACGTCAAGCTCCTCGATTAAAACGGTGAATACTTGCTCCTGAATTAAGTTATAGGCACCAATGTACCACTCCGGAAAAAGGTTGATCCGGTTGTGTACATTGCCGATAACTTTTCGGCGGATCACATAGTCTTGCCCGATTTCACCTGACACCATATCCATTAAATACTGTTGCAGGGTTTGGCGCAGTCTGTCAACAGAACTATGTTTGTTAATGATTTCAACCAGAGCAGGGATCTTATTTACCCGCTGGTAGAAGGAGGTCACTATACTCGGCACATGTTTTTCAAATAGGGGGCGGATGCTGGCCAAGCGTTGCAAATCTTCTGCTGTAAGGTTTAGAAAGCAAACCTTTGAGGCTTCTGTGCCTGCCAAAAGCTGCTGGTAGTAATCTTCTATATTTCTATGCGAACCAGCAGATAGCGGCTTTTGACAAGAAGAGGGGGGCTCTTGTTTTTTTTGCCCTTTCAAAAAATTCAGCGCTCCTCTCTGGTTGCCAAGCAGCTCTTTAAATGAAAGGTCTTTCATTTCTCTATCCCCTTCCGTTATTTATTTTTTCGGAAAGTATTAACTATATCAATCATTCATGATTATATCACGACACCTGTTACAAAAGTCATAGTTTTTATGTGAACAAATAGTATTTTTGTGCTTCCTAATTTAATAGATACATGTGCATCGACTGGAGAAGTTGTTGTTTGGCAGGGTGTCCTCTGAGGGTAAATAAAGGTGTGTACAACAATCTTAACAATGGAGGGATGTTAGAATGGACAAGAAAATCATAGGCGTATTCCATACAGAAGACCAAGCTATTCGAGCAATTCAATCCTTAAAAGATCAAGGTTACCGTTCCGATGATATTTCGATTATTGCTAAAAATAAAGATGATGTTAGAGGTATAGAAGATGCCACCGACACGAAGATGGAGGAAGGCCTTGCCACCGGCGCTGCGACAGGCGGAATTCTCGGCGGTGTCGCCGGCCTTGTAGCCGGCCTTGGCGCACTGGCCATACCGGGCATTGGCCCGATCATTGCGGCGGGCCCTCTGGCTGCTACGCTTGGAGGAGCAGCAATTGGCGCTGGTACAGGCGGTTTGGTGGGCGCGCTGATTGGCATGGGAATTCCAGAAGAGCATGCACGTGAATATGAAAGTTATTTAAATGCAGGGGAAATCCTTGTAATGGTAGATGCGGACGCGGACCGCGCTTTCGGTGTATACGACACGTTCCGGGCCAATCATACACTGAATGCTGACCTGTATAACGCCCCTTACTATACAGGCGGCACCATGGCCACAAGTGATATGTCCATGGGCAGAGCAAATGTAGATTCGACCATTGATACCAACCCAACAGGATACGGAACAGGAAGCACGTACGTAGACAGAACAAACGATTCAACAATTGGTCACACAGCTTCTAATGCTGCGGATCGGGTTTTTGATGATGGTAACAGATCGCTGGAGGATCGGATTGTAGACCAGACAGGCGTTAAGCGCGCAGACAATGACGACGTAAAAGCTGCGCGCGAGAGAAACAGCATGGGTGACGATACCCTTCTGTAATAGAGGTAATAATGAGGCCTCCGGAATCCCGGAGGCCTTTTGTTATTGGTAAAGTAAGTATATGTTGCTTCACAGTGGAATGGGACCTCTGGTCCCGAAACACCCAAGAAAAACATCATGAGGCGCATGTCCGCACCTTTCTTTCCCCCTGTGGAGCGTGTGGAACAGAGGGCGAAAAAGACCGGCAACTGTCTCCATCATTGAGATACCCAGATGTTTTGCCGGTCCGCCCGTCGTTCCACAAAGCGGCCGTATAAACTTCTATGAGGGGAAAGGAGAGAGCGGCATCGCCCATGATGTTTTTTTGCATTAATAGGGAACCCACTGAACCCGCTGGGCCTGGGCGAAACGCCGGTTAACATCATTCCAGTTTACCACATTCCACCAGGCATCGATGTAGTCTCTGCGCCTATTATTGTATTTTAAATAGTAGGCGTGCTCCCAGACATCCAGTACAAGCAGAGGGATCATATCCTGCTGCGATTCATTCTGATGCTTCTCCGCCTGCAGAATTTCTACCCGGTGGGAGCGGGGGCTCCAAACAAGCATGGCCCACCCTGACCCTTGAACTTTCTCAGCCGCAGCTGAGAAATGGGCTTTGAAGGCAGCAAAGCCGCCAAATGTGTTGCTGATTTCATCCGCAATCGCGCCACTCGGTTCGCCTCCGCCTTCTGGACTCATATTGTGCCAGAAAATGGTGTGAAGATAATGTCCCGCTCCGTTAAAGGCTGCCTCGTTCTCCCAGTGTTTAATAAGCGAAAAATCACCGGTTTGCCGTGCTTTCTGCATCTCTTTTTCTGCTTTATTCAGGCCGTCAACATACGATTTGTGATGCTTGTCGTGGTGCAGGCGCATGGTCTGCTCATCGATATACGGTTCCAGCGCGTTATAGGCGTAGGGGAGTGGTGGGACGACATGCCCGCCAATCGGTACCACCTTTTCGGCTCCCGCCGCAGGTTCTCCACGCATTCCCTCGTCCTGGCCGCTTACAGGCAGAACGGAATGCACGGCTTCTAATGCATCGCCGTTTTCCTGCAGCAGATCGGAAAGCATAGTGAAGAGGTTATGTGATCGCTCGTATAAGGAGCGTACCTCTTCTGAGTCAGCCGTTAACTTGTCAGCCCATGTTAGGTATTTCTGTGTGGTTTGTTCGATTTGGGTTAAATTATCCAGTAAGCGGCCCGCTTCTTCCGGGGGAATGCGAAGCGATTGTATTTTCTTGATGAACGCTACGTGATCCTGGCTCCAGCTAATCAGCTGCTCCAGGTGTTGTTTTACTGACACGTTCTCTCCTCCTTCCCGCATCTTTACCTTTACGTTATGCTGGAGAAGAGAAAGTGGGTATATGGCTAGCTCAGACTTTTCATTCTTTCATAGATGGATTCATAAAATCTGGCCTCAGAACGTGTGATGTAGGCACCTGCCCGATACATGCGCTCTAAATCCGCAGCTGATGTAAAGCGGATAAGAACGTTTTTGCAGAGCTCGTAGTGGCGGGGTTCATGGGTATCGGCGTGTACGGTCCAGAAGTTGGTATTAATTTTAGTCTCTTTATTATAGTTTGGATGGGCAAGCCCTTCTCCGATTAAGCCCATGACTTTTCCTGCAAACAGCTCTGAGCCAAAGCCGATCGCAGCCATTGCCTCAAGGGAGGTAGCGTTCCTTAAAAACGAAAGAAAGGCGTGAACGGCCTCGCGTGTGCCAGGTGCTACAGGGTAGTCGGGCACGTATTTATCATCTGTCGGTATACCGGGTGCGGCAGTTACAAGGAAGCTGTGGTACAGGCGGGAGTGGTACGATTTTGGATTGCCGCGCCCCGCTTCATCCCACAGATTGTCTACCAGCGATACCCACCAGTCATCCTCCGGCTCTACGGCTGCTATGGCGGCGCCGAGCACGCGCGGGAAGTTCCGGCTGTAATAGCTGTACTGCAGCGCGAATTCTGCGACCTGCCGGCTGTTCCATTCTCCGCTGCGGAGGCTTTGCATAAACGGTGATAGGATGATGTCTTCCTCAACGATTGACCAGATCGCAGTTTCAATCTCGTCGTATGTTTTAAAATTCATAGGATTTTCCCCCTTTATCTATATGTAATGCGGGTTGTTCGGTAAGATTCGTCCTGCACTAACCCCGTTATTTAACCACTCTACCTGTTTTCAAGTCAAGGAGCAATGGACGAGATCATTCACTGGAATGATAACGGGCCCGCTGGCCGACTCCAGATAAACAGCCTGGATCGCTGGATTAAACCGTGTAATGATGCCGACTGCTTCATGGTTGCGTTTGTCACGGTAATAGGTCAGCCGGACTTCGCAATGCGATGCAATCGCCCGGCCGATCTGTTCCGCCAATTCAGCCAGTTCATCTTCCGTTTTATTCGGCGGGGCTATGTCATTTTGCGATTCACCCCATGCTTTTAACGCTTCCCGGTGTTCTGTGAGCATCATCGACGTCCATTTGATATTGCCTCTGTCGCGAAACTTATCCATAGTGGCCGCCTATTTTCATGCTGCGTTCAATGGCAATGCCGCCATCCGCATGGCTTGATGCTTTCAAAATCGCCTGTACGCCGAAGCGTTCGCGGATTTTATCGACAGCAGCGGTTAAATGCTCCTTCTTTAATCTTGCTTCATAATTAAACATATCCAATTGGATTTCATCATCTGAAGATAAATGGGAGAGGGCGACATACACACTGCGGACCACAGCTCCAGGCTGATAATACTTGTCGAACAGCTTCAGGCACACATCATACATTTCATCTTCAAAATAAGTCGGGGTCTCGATGCTTGTGGAATGGGAAAATCCTGTTGAAAGGCCCTCCTGCGAATAGCCTATACCTAAGCTGATCGTTCGGCCGTGCTTGCCGTCTTTGCGGGCTCTTCTGCAGACTTCGTCGCACAGTTCGCGGATAACAATCTTGATTTCGGAAGCTTTGGTGTAATCACGCAGCAGCGTAATGCCATTGCCATAGCTTTTGTGATCGACATCATAATTAGGGCGCACCTCGCTGAAATCAATTCCCCAGCTGTGGTTGTACAGCTGCACGCCCATAATTCCAAAGCGTTTTTCCAATACTTTTGCATCGTAGTAGGCTATATGTCCCACCGTGCGAATCCCAATCTGGTGAAGATTTCTCTCCATCCTTGAGCCGATGCCCCACATTTTTTTTACGGGAACAGGCCATAGTTTTTCAGGGAGGTCTTCATATTGCCATTCCGCAATGCCTTCCGGGGACTTTTTTGCTTCAATATCCAGGCACAGCTTCGCCAGCAGCATATTGGGCCCCATGCCTATCACAACGGGGATTTTCAGTTCTGACCAGATTTTTTCTTTTAGCGAACGCGCTGTCTGCCACTTATCGCCGAACAGCTTTTCCGTACCGGAAATGTCAATCCAGCCTTCGTCAATGCTGTATTGCAGCATGCTATCGTAGGGGGCAAATTCGTTCAATATTTTCATCAGTTCTAAACTGATTTGCATATACTGGGACATCCGGGCTTTAACGATTTGAATCCGGGGATCTTTTGGCAGTTCGAAATACCGGGAAACATTGCTTACGCCAAAGTCTCTTTTTAAAGCGACAGACGCAGCGAGTACAATGGAACCGTTTCGATCCGGATCGCCGACTACGGCCAGATATGTAGTGAGAGGGTCTAAACCCAGTAACGAACAATGTGCGGATGCATAGAAGCTTCTGGCGTCGATCATTAAAATAGAGCGGTTAGGCATTGTGCTGTAATCAAACAATTCTATCACCTCAGGAACATTTGTTCTGTTATTAGTATACTCAGTTGGATGCAGAATATGCAAACGAATGTTCCTATCCAAATGATGGCACGCTTCCCAAAAAGAACGAACAAAGTATGCGCAGCTTCCTGTCGCCTCTAAATCCGCTATAACATGGGCGCTATAGGGAATAATAATGGATCCCCATGCAAAATCTGATTTTTATGATTGTTTTCCGGGTAATTTACATACGTTGATCAATTTGGTATATTTAATTCCGTTTGAAATGAAAGCGGTTAAAATAAATGCTTGCATAAAGCGTAAAATCGTCGGTTGTTGTACAATTTACAGCGCTTTTTCCAAAAGCTGGCGGGGGTTATGATGAATATCGTGTTTTTACTAACAGGCTTAGCTTTAGTGTTTGTATTAGGCATTCTGGTAAGCAACGATCGAAAAGGGATTCGCATCCGTCCCATTGCGACGCTTCTGATCACACAAATTGTATTAGCATTTTTACTGCTAAATACGCAGATTGGAATCGGCTTAATCAGTTTTGTGTCAAAGATGTTTAGCAGACTAATGGAGCTCGGGGTTAACGGGGTTAACTTCGTATTCGGCGGAATGGAAAATAAGGCAGGCGCTACATTCTTCTTAAATGTACTGCTGCCGATCATTTTCATTTCTGTCTTAATTGGCATTTTAAATCATCTGCGAATTTTACCGCTTATTATTAAGTATGTTGGATGGGCGCTAAACAAGTTAAATGGGATGGGGAAACTGGAGAACTATATTGCGGTATCGTCGGCTATCCTGGGGCAGTCTGAAGTATTTCTTACCGCGAAGCAGCAGCTGGGTTTTGTGTCCAAAAGGAGGCTCTATACGCTCTGTACGTCCGCGATGAGCGCGGTTAGCATTTCCATTGTAGGGGCCTACATGACGATGCTTGCGCCCAAGTATGTAGTGGTTGCGATTGTACTTAATATTTTATCAGCCTTAATCATCGCCAACATTATTAATCCCTATAAGATTGAAGAGGAAGAGGATCAGCTGGTCGTCGAAGGGGAAGAAAAGCGGCTTACTTTCTTTCAAATGATTAGCGAAAGTATTATGGATGGATTAAAGGTAGCCATTATTGTGGCCGCCATGCTGATTGGATTTATCGCGCTTATGAATCTCATCAATTATCTATTTGGCCTTATATTCCATATCTCTTTCCAAACAACTTTAGGTTATGTATTTGCGCCGATTGCTTTCTTAATGGGGGTACCATGGCACGAGGCGGTACAAGCAGGAAGCATTATGGCTACCAAACTTGTCACAAACGAATTCGTGGCGATGATGGACTTCAAAAATATCGCCGGCGGTTTGTCGCCCAGAACGGTGGGCATTGTTTCCGTGTTTCTGGTCAGCTTTGCAAATTTCAGTTCAGTCGGGATTATTACAGGTTCAGTCAAGGCTCTGCATGAGAAACAAGGGGATGAAGTCGCAAAATTTGGCATGAAGCTGCTGTATGGATCCACGCTTGCCTCGATTCTGTCCGGAACGATCATGGGTTTGTTCCTTTGAACCACGGTAGGCTACGAACGAAAAAACGAGAATAAAAGGAACCGGCAGAACCGGTTCCTTTTTTTACCTGTTTTGTGCATTGCGCGCCTCGTCGCGCACTTCCTCCCTCATTCCGGCAATGCTTTCCCTGCGGCGTTCGTTTTTTGCCTCGATCCGCTCGCGCTGGTATTCAGGCATGTCACCGATGGCTAGCGTTTCTTCAGCCTTATGAATGTTCTGTATGGTGTTCTGAATCATGTCCTGCAGCTTTTCAACATTGTCACTGCGGTCATCCGGATAAGCCATAGCAGTTTCCCTCCCTGGTTTTGAAGCTTCGGGAATGAACCCAAAAATAGTGTGCAACAATTAAAAAAATATATCCGGCTTTTGCGTTAGCACATGGAAACCAGGTGAGAAAATGTTAGGAAATTGACACGGTTAGCGGATGGGAAAAAGCAAAAATCTGTGGTAACATGATAGAGAAAAGGAAAATAAATCCCTTTCATTTTGACTCTGTCGGGACAGAAAATATACATAAGGGACTTTTTGTGTCCCGTTAGTTTCAACAGCAGCACGTGCAGCTTAAGCTTATGCCTGACTGCAGCTGAGGCCATGGCCAGCATTGTTGGAGCCGGCGGCTAACCTAAGTTTTCTAAAGCTGCATGCGGTGAAGGCAAGCAAAAGTAGGGCACATTAAGAACAAGAAGGTTACTGAAATAAGGAGGTGTTCCTGTGTATCTATGCTTTGACCTAGGCGGCACAAACATAAAAGCAGGAATTATAGATGAGGTAGGTAATATCCATATTAAAAAGAACATTCCGACAAAGGTTGAAGGAAATCTTGAAGGCGTTCTCCAGCAGTTTAAAGAAATTGCGGAAATGCTGATACAGGAAACAAACATAAACTCCGAACAAATACGGGGTATTGGCCTTGGCGTTCCCGGGTTTGTCGAGATGGAAGAGGGATTTATTACGGAAGCGGTCAATCTCGGATGGCATGACGTACCCATTAGCAAAAAACTCGCGGAGTACGTCCATTATCCATCCTTTGTGATTAATGATGCCAATGCCGCAGCACTCGGTGAGATGTGGCGGGGGGCAGGGCAGAACCATAAAGATCTGCTTTGCATTACGCTTGGAACGGGGATTGGCGGCGGCGTCATTGTTAATGGACGCATTCATAACGGTACCGGTGGATACGCCGGCGAAATCGGGCATATCCATGTTAAACAGGATGGCCGGCAGTGCAACTGCGGTAAAATCGGGTGTCTGGAAACAGAGGCGTCCGCTAATGCCCTTGCTTATTATGGGGAAAAGGCAGCTGCTGATGGAGAATCTGCGCTTCTTGCCTCGATTAGAGAAAAAACAGGCAGCGTAACGAGCAAAGATGTGGTGGATGCTGCCCGGCAGGGAGATGCCGCTTCCCTTCGTATTTTAGATACAGCCGCTTATTATCTTGGCCGCACGCTTGCTAACATCTACATGGTTATTGCGCCTAAACGCATCGTAATTGGCGGAGGGCTCGCGGCAGCTGGGGATATTTTATTTGATTTAATCAATAAATGGTTCAATGCGTATTCATTTGAGCATTTAAAAGGGCAACACATTATTTTTCCGGCCGAACTGGGCAACGATGCAGGCATGATTGGACTCGCTAAGCTGGTAGACGCAGGCCTGCAAACTTCTTAAAGGAAAGGGTGCTAAGGATGAAAAAAATCGCGGTTTTGACAAGTGGAGGAGATTCTCCAGGAATGAACGCTGCTATTCGCGCCGTTGTGCGGCGCGGACTTTCCCTTAACATGGAGGTATACGGCATATACCATGGCTACACAGGCTTAATGAATGGACATATTGAATTAATGACAGCGGGGAGTGTGGGAGATATCATCCACCGGGGCGGAACCATGCTGTACACGGCCCGCAGCCTTGAGTTTAAAACGGAGGAAGGCCAGCAGCGGGGGATCGAGCAATTAAAAGCCAATGGCATTGAAGGCCTGGTTGTCATCGGGGGAGACGGATCGTTCCGGGGCGCCCAGAAATTAGCGCAAAAAGGTTTTCCTACCATCGGCATTCCCGGCACAATTGACAATGATATACCGGGAACGGATTTCACGCTGGGCTTTGATACGGCTGTGAATACGGTTATCGATGCCATTGATAAAATCAGGGATACAGCAACCTCCCATGAGCGTACATATGTGGTTGAAGTTATGGGCCGCCATCGCGGTGATATCGCCCTGTGGTCTGGTTTATCGGGCGGGGCTGAATCCATCCTCACGCCGGAAGTCGACTACGACATAGAAGACATTGTCAAACGATTAATGGAAGGGCACCACCGCGGGAAGAAGCACAGTATTATCATTATCGCCGAAGGTGTATGCCCCGCTTCTGAAATTGGCAAAATTATCGAAGAAAAATCTGGCCTGGAAACACGCGTTACTGTACTTGGCCATGTGCAGCGCGGCGGATCTCCGTCTGCATTTGACCGGATGCTGGGCAGTCGCCTGGGAGCTAAGGCCGTAGACCTCTTGCTCGCCGGAGAAGCGGGGAAGATGGTGGGAATTTCAAAAAACGAAATCACTGCCGTGGATTTTGATGACGTGTTTAATGGAAAACTGCCTGTAGACACGGAAATGTATGAAATAAGCAAAAGCCTATCCATCTAGGATCATACCCGCTTGAGCGTGGTTCTTCTGCTTTGAAAACGGCAGTACGTGTAATCTGCTGTGCCGGCCCGCGTTGCCTCCGCTTCGGAAGTGCCGCGGGTTTTTTTGTCGTATAGGAAAGATATTTTACTTTAACGTGTTGAAGTGCGTTGAGCGATTTTTTAAATGGGACCTCCGGTCCCGAAACCCCTAAGGAAAAATAAATTACTTGGAGATTTTTTCAAAAATTATGTAGAGAAGAAATATGCGAGTGTGCAACAAAATAACTAAATTTTTGACCAAACGATAAATGTCGCATCTAGTTGGCTCAAACAAAAGAAAAATAGATAGAATTTAACATCCTGCCAAAAAGGGCGGTTGAGTCTCATAGGAGGAGTGTGTCGAAATAGGATATACAAATAAAAAAACAGGTGAAAAAATTTACCCACAAATAAACTTTTAAAAGTCCCACTCGGTAAGGAGTGGGCAATTCAGGTACAGCCACCCCAGCAGAAGCGAGAGTAAGCAATTTTTTCATTGGTGACACTCCTTTAATATCTTGTTTTATTTGGAACAGTCATTACTGTAGACAGGAATGATGAAAAAACGGTTAGATCATTCAAGCAATCAATTTTATGTAAGGGGTGGTTTTTTTGAACATACTTTTGGCGGAAGATGATATGCGCCTTGGTGAACTTATTAAGTATACGGATATTACAAAGCCGTGATTATGCTTACAGCAAGAAACGACGTTGAAAATCGCATTAAGGGATTGGATGCGGGAGCTGATGACTATATCGTAAAGCCATTCCAAGTCGATGAACTTATTGCCAGGATACGATCTATAGTACGTCGTCGGTCACTAAAGGGGAATCATTCTTAAAAGACACTTTGTGCATGCGCAAAACTTATTTCTGATGTGAGCAACAACGTATGCTTTAGATAATGCAGTTTTGAAAGAGCTAAAACGAGGATGGAACAATGGGTTTCTACGATGGTAACCCCCCTAACAGGCACTAGTTGGACAAAATAGTTCGTCACTGTTACTTTATCTGGATTTGTTGGAGAAGGGACAACTATAGCTGGAGGGAGTAAATATGAAAGCTAAAATTGAATTCGAATCACAACAGGGGATTATGAAGACCTTCTTTTAAAATATGGAAAGAATAAAGCGACATTCTCTATCTTGTCATCCCTTGCCCATGAGTTAATGCATTATTAGTTATTGGAACAATACGGCATGAAGGATAGGTGTTTAGCATAAAATATCAATGGCGAATTACAAAATATAATCCGGAATATCGAAATGATACTGGGATTTATAAAAAGGAAGAATGGACATCTTTTTATGATATTGGAGATTTAATTGGCGATTTTGATGAAATATCAGTAGAAAATACACCATTGCTATCTAGACTAATTCTTAGAGAACATCTATGGTGTAAGTTAGAATATGAATCCGAGTTCTTCGTTCATTTTGGATACGATTACTATATGTACGTAGGTAGTTCAATACAATGCAAAGACACAATCAAAAAAATTACAAAGGAATTTAACCTCTTTGTAGAGCATTTTAATTCTCCTCATCTAGATTAATTTTTTATCACAAGAAATGGAAGCTCTTCTTCTAACATATTCAACTTTGTCGAGTAAAAATTGACTTAGAAGAGTTTGTATTTCTTGGCTATTTTCGTTTATTTCCCCAAGCCCATAAGCAATCTGCCACCTTGCATCGTGGTCTGGAAAAGAGACTGCGTGCTGTGCAATAGATATTAATTGGCTTGGTTTTTCTATCAAAGTATCAATAATTATTTCAGACTCGTTGTCCCTCGCTAAAATATATAGAAATTCAAGTAGTAGGTCTGAACTCCATTTCTCAACAGAAGTATCCTTTATTATAGATAACGCTTGATTTGTTCATTTGGACCCTAACCTTAAGCAAGTGTGTCTTCGGAGTGGTTTTTGTCTTTTAATACAGGGAATGGGTGATATTGTTTCTTTTATTAATAACAAATACTTGATATCATAAAACCAAATTAAACATTTTAAAGTTAATCCTAATTAAGGGATAAGACAGAATATCTGAACAAGCCTACATTATGATGGGCGGTTGAAAATATGCAATTAAGAGGACATCATTTATTATGTTTATTGGGATTCCAAGGACATGGATACTCTGCAAGCTTTATTGAGAAGATGGATGAATTGTCAATGAAATATCAGGATCCGGATCAAGATTTTCCAATAAAAATCACATCTCATGCAGATCAGATTTGTAGAAGCTGTCCTTTTGTTAAAGGCAAAAATTGTGGAATCAATCCTATCGTTGATCAGAAACTACGAGAAATGGATCAACGAATTTTACATCATCTTGGCCTACAGTCTGAACATACTTATAATAAAGCATTTGTATTGGCGAGAATATCGAAAACTGTTAAACCTAATGATTTGGATGTTTTATGTAAGGGGTGTGTTTGGAAGAAATATGGTGTATGCAAAGAAGCAATTGATGAATTGAATAAAGAGTTACCCCAAAACTAAGGCGCAACATATCAACAGCAGGGTTGACGCCAGCTCACATCTATGGGCGGACGCCTTGATTAAGCTGGCGCTTGATTTCAATACGATTCACCAGTTTGATAAAGAGACCAAGCTGGCTTTATTTTAAATGAAAACTTGAAAGAGTGTCCCGAAAGTTTGCCTTTTGGGACACTCTTTTTGTGACGCATCCATTACGCTATATGGTGCTAACTTTTAGAAAAACTTTTCTTGAAGATTGTATTCATTTCTTTTAACTGCGCTTCATAGTTAGAAAATCCCACTCTAAAAACAACATTCCTTCATCACATGATAAATCCCGTTTAAATATTATATGTTAACAAGTGTTTGCTGCTGGTGATCAATATCACCAAGGAGGGTCTAAGATGATGACAAACAAAAATCCTATTCGCGTTACAGTCATCGGATTGGGCTATGTCGGACTTCCCCTCGCTCTTCTGTTAGCTGATAAGCATCATATAGTTTATGGGATTGATTTGGACCCTATCAAGATTCAATCTTTGAAAAAAGGTGCCAGTTATATCGAGGGTATTTCAGGAAAGACAATTTCTAATCATCTGGATTCCAAACGTTTGGTGGTAACAAGCAGCTATGAACCCATTGAAAAAGCAAATGTCGTGGCGATATGTGTTCCAACCCCACTAGCGTCATCTGATGAGCCAGACCTTCAGTACTTAATTGATGCTGGCGATAAAATAGGAGCCCGCTTACGCCAACAATCCCTTGTTATTCTCGAATCGTCAACTTATCCTGGTACCACAAGAAATGTACTTCTGCCATTATTAGAAAGAGATGGGAAAAAGGCCGGAACGGATTTTTATTTAGGGTATTCACCAGAACGGATTGATCCCGGATCTCCTCTGTCTCTGTCAGTTATTCCTAAAATCGTTAGTGGGATTACCGAAAAATGCCAAAAAATCATTTATGATTTCTATCGTAAAATTTTCTTAAATGTAACATTATTTTCCACCCCTGAAGCAGCAGAGCTTACCAAGCTTTTAGAAAATAGCTATCGTTTTGTCAATATTTCCTTTATTAATGAGTTTGCATTTTTCTGTGACATGCTGCAAGTCAACGTATGGGAAATAATCGAAGCGGCCAAAACAAAGCCTTTTGGCTTTTCCGCTTTTTACCCCGGTCCCGGAGCCGGAGGACACTGTATCCCGGTTGATCCCATATACTTATCGTGGAAAGCTAAGGAAATTGGTATGTCTTCCTTATTGATTGAAGCGGCCGATATGATGAATAAGAAAATGCCGAAGTATATTGTGGAAAAAGTGAAAAAGCTGCTTTCAACAGAGGATCTGTCCTCAGAGATCAATGTTCTTTAATGTATTGCTTATGGAAGCTGGGAATCACTGCAAATCCAATTAAAGTGGGAAATCAAATACGCATCAACCCTTATTTAAATTTTTATAATCAGCATGGATTATAACAGCTGCTGCAACCAATATCCCAATGGAGACGAAGAAAAGAAAAAAGCGTTTATAACCCCTTCTCATTTGAAGTATTATTAATTAAATCAATTAATAATGTTAATGGCTGGGGTACATGTTGTTTTAGACTTACATAAAGATATCTTCCCCCGTTAGCTTTTATAAATAGAGGAGGGGTAGAATGGCTGAACTGCGTTATAATCCGCTTCTTGATGATTGGACAATGGTGGCTTCCCACCGCCAAAACCGGCCGAATATGCCGAAGGATTTTTGCCCATTTTGTCCGGGATCGGGTAAAGTGCCTGACCAGTATACCGTTCATAAATACGATAATGATTTTCCAGCCTTAATGCCTGACCCGCCTGAACCGGACCCGGTAGGCTCCGAATTGTACCGAACAGCCAAAGCTTTTGGCAAGTGCGAAGTCATTCTGTATTAGCCCGAGCATACCACCACGCTGCCGCAGCTGTCGCTTGGGCATATCGAACAGCTTATTGATTTGTGGGTGGAGCGGTTTGTTGAGCTCGGCAAAGATCCAAAAAATAAATATGTGATGATTTTTGAGAACCGCGGGCAAGCATGCGGAGTTACCATGCCCCATCCACATGGACAAATTTATGCCTATTCCCAAATGCCGCTAAAAATTCGCACGGAACTTAATAGCTGCCGTGCCCACCATGGTAAGACGGGCAGTTGCCTGATATGCGATATGAACCGAGAAGAGAAAGCGTTCCAACAGCGGGTCATTTTTGAAAACGCTCATTTCATTGCATACCTGCCATTTTTTACCGATTATCCATATGGATTGTTTATTGTAAGCAAGCCCCATAAAACAGCACTCAGCGATTTTACAGCCGAGGAAAATAGTAGCCTGGCAGAAATGCTTAAAAGCATGACAGGTGCAATGGATACGCTGTTTGACCGTTTATTCCCGTATATGATGGTTATTCATCAGCGGCCGGTGAATGGCGAGGATGTAGAAGCATTTTACCATTTTCATATTGAATTTTATCCGCCGCTGCGCGACGCCAATCGCATTAAATATTACGCTTCATCCGAAATGGGGGCCTGGGCGGCCTGCAATCCGAAGGCGATTGAGGAAACGGCCGAGGAACTCCGGGAGGCATTTACCCGATATCAGGCGAAAGAAAGCAGGGGTAAGGGATGAAAACGCTAATAGAACGATTTGATCAAATCTATGGCCACTGTGAAACTTCACCCCGCCTATTTTTTGCTCCGGGGCGGGTGAATTTAATCGGCGAACATACCGACTACACAGGTGGGTATGTTCTGCCGGCCGCCCTTTCGCATGGCACATGGGCGGTGGTGCGTCCGCGGCAGGATGGGCTTTTCCGTTTCGCTTCCAACGGGTTTGACGTCACAGCAGAAATTAATGTAAGCGATTTCGAATACCGTGCACAGGATGACTGGGCGAATTACCCCAAGGGCGTGATCAACCAGTTTATGAAGAGGGGATACGTCCCCCGCGGGTGCGATATGCTGTTTCACGGCAATGTTCCCAATGGTGCCGGCCTTTCCTCTTCCGCCTCCATCGAGCTTGTCACTGGGGTCGCTATTAATAGCCTGGAAGAATGGAATATCCAAATGATAGAGCTTGTGCAAATGGCTCAGATGGCCGAAAATAGTTTTGTAGGTGTGAACTGCGGTATCATGGATCAATTTGCTGTAGGGATGGGCCGCAAAGGCAGCGCGATGATGCTGAAATGTGATTCGCTTGCTTACCGATATGTTCCGCTCGAACTTGAAGGATATTCGCTGGTAATTACGAATTCTAACAAAAGACGCGGGCTCGCGGATTCCAAATATAACGAGCGCCGCGCCGAATGTGAAGCGGGTTTTGAAGCCATCAAGCCCTATACGGAAGCGAAAACACTTGGGGATGTTACGCTGGAAGAGTGGCGCAGCGTTCGCGATCATGTAGTGGACGGGACCATTCGCCGCAGGCTGGATCATGTGATAACGGAAAATGCAAGGGTGCTTTCTACCATACAGGCCCTCGAAGCGGGCAATACGGTAGAACTTGGTCGTTTAATGCTAGCTTCACATGAATCGCTGCGGGATTTGTTTGAGGTAACAGGCGAACATCTGGATGTTCTCTTTGAAGAAGCGTGCGCAGTTAAGGGATGCATAGGCACCCGCATGACACGCCGGATTTGGCGGCTGTACGGTAAGTCTTGTCCAGGCTGATTCAGTGGATGCCTTTAAAGAGAAAGTGAAAACAGGCTATCAAGCGAAAACAGGGCTCGTCCCCGACTTTTACATTTGTGAAATTGGCGAGGGCGCCCGTGAAGTAGGAGAGGTGCAGGAATGGCAATTCTAGTAACAGGCGGAGCCGGATATATCGGCAGCCACACCGTAGTAGAGTTACTGGCACACGGTGAACAAGTGGTAGTGATTGACAATCTTCAGAAAGGGCATGCGCAGGCGGTCCAGACTCCAGTATTTTATAAAGGGGATATCCGTGACCGGGAGCTGCTTGATCAGGTATTCCGGGAGAATAAGATTGAAGCGGTTGTTCACTTTGCCGCGGATTCCTTAGTAGGGGAGAGTGTCCAGGAGCCGCTTAAGTATTACGACAACAATGTGATAGCCGCGCATACGCTGCTGACGAAGATGATTGAACATAATGTGAAGAAAATCGTGTTTTCCTCTACAGCTGCCACCTACGGGGAACCGGAAAAAGTGCCGATTGTGGAGACAGACGCGACAAATCCGACCAGCCCGTACGGGGAGACCAAGCTGGCCATTGAAAAAATGCTGAAGTGGTGCGACCGCGCTTATGGACTGAAAAGCATTGCGCTGCGTTATTTTAATGTGGCAGGTGCCCACCCAGACGCCCGGATAGGCGAAGATCATACACCTGAAAGCCATCTAATCCCCATTATTCTGCAGGTAGCATTAGGCCAGCGGGAAGCCATTTCCGTATTCGGCGAAGATTATCCCACAGAAGATGGGACCTGCATCCGTGATTATATTCACGTAATGGACCTGGCTAACGCCCACTGGCTGGCGTTAAACAGGCTCCGTGAAAAAGGGGAAAGCGGCATCTATAATCTGGGCAACGGTACAGGTTTCTCCGTTAAGCAAGTCATTGAAACAGCGCGCTCTGTGACGGGACATCCAATCCCGGCGATTATCGCACAACGAAGGGCAGGAGACCCCGCTGTACTGATTGCATCTTACGAGAAAGCGCAGGCAGAACTGGGCTGGAAGCAGCGCTATAATAGCCTACATGAGATTATTGAAACCGCGTGGAACTGGCATAAGAGCCACCCGCATGGGTACCCCAGGGATTAAATTTGTTATAGCGAAAATCTTGAACATGGATTTTCGCTCATTTTGTTTTTTTCTCGTACTTTTGTTAGCGAGATAGTAAAATAAATAGATAAACAGCAGCCCATAAAACGGGCTGTCATCAAGAATTCAGGAGGTCATTCGATGAGCTGGAAAACAAGCTACGAACGATGGAGCAGCAATCCCTCTTTGCCTGAAGAGTTGAAAGCGGCATTACATGCTCTAAAAGGGGACGAAAAAAAGCTGGAAGACAGTTTTTATAAAAATCTCGAATTCGGCACAGGCGGCATGCGGGGTGAAATCGGGCCGGGTACGAACCGGATGAATGTGTATACCGTCCGAAAAGCTTCCGAAGGGCTGGCCCGTTACATAGAAAGCCAGGGAGCGGAGGCGAAGCGCAGAGGCGTCGCCATCGCTTATGATGTCCGTCATAAATCCAGGGAATTTGCTCTTGAAGCAGCCCTAACTTTAGGCAGGCATGGGATTCAGACATATCTGTTTGACGATATACGGCCGACTCCGGTACTCTCTTTTGCGGTACGCCACTTAAACGCATACGCCGGCATTGTCGTTACTGCCAGCCATAATCCTCCTGAATATAACGGATACAAAGTGTATGGGCCGGATGGCGGCCAGCTGCCGCCCGATGCTGCTGATGAAGTGATTCGCTATGTAGCCAGTGTGGAAGATGAACTGCTTATTGAAGTTGCGGATGAGGACGAGCTGACAAGGGCCTTTTCTCTTAAGCGAATTGGCAGAGAGATCGATGAAGCTTATATTGAACAAGTTAAGTCTATCTCGCTTAATCCTTCACTGATTAAACAGACGGAAAAGAACCTTAAAATCGTCTTTACTCCGTTGCATGGGACGTCCAACAAACCGGTTCGCGAAGCGCTGCAGGCTTTCGGCTTTTCCAACGTAACCATTGTCACGGAACAGGAAAAGCCTGATCCGAATTTTTCAACGGTGACATCGCCAAATCCAGAGGAACATGCTGCATTCGAGTTGGCCATTCGCTACGGGAAAGAGATCGATGCGGACCTCTTGCTCGGCTGTGACCCGGACACGGACCGCATGGGGGCTGTCGTCAAGAATTTGGACGGAGAATATGTGGTCCTCACAGGCAACCAGACAGGTGCCCTCCTTCTGCAGTACATTCTGACACAGCGGCAGGGCCGAGGGGACCTGCCGGCAAATGGTGTGGTCATTAAAACGATTGTGACATCAGAGATAGGCCGGACCATTGCCGCCCGTTTTGGGCTTGAGACGATCGACACGCTTACAGGTTTCAAGTTCATAGGGGAAAAAATCAAGGAGTTTGAGGAGAACAAAGAACGAGTATTCCTGTTTGGATACGAAGAGAGCTATGGTTATCTTGTGGGTGATTTCGTACGTGACAAGGATGCGGTGCAGGCCTGCGCCTTGACTGCAGAAGTCGCCGCTTATTACAAATCACGCGGCTTAACGCTGTATGAAGGACTCCTTGAAATTTTTAACACATATGGTTTTTATCAAGAAGGCCTGAAGTCGCTTACCTTAAAAGGGCTCGAAGGCATCCAGCAAATCGCCTCTGTTCTCAATCAATTCCGGGCTGAGCCTCCCGCTGTGATTGCGGGTAAACAAGTATCCATCATTGAGGATTATAAAAAAGGTATCCGGACGTTTATTACAATGGGCCAGGATGAGGCGATCGATCTTCCTGCTTCAGATGTATTGAAATACATACTTGAAGATGGCTCCTGGTTCTGCCTTCGCCCTTCAGGGACTGAACCTAAGCTGAAATTTTACTTCGGCGTGCAGGAGAGGAGCCTGCAAGAGAGCATAAATTCGCTTGAAAAACTGCAGGATCAGGTGATGGAGCGGGTTAATAGGTTATTGAAGAAGTAGGGACAAAAACGGACAACCAGATACACGAGGCAAAGGCCGGGAGTGCGTTATCCATTCCCTGGCTTTTTCACTACTCGGGGGATTTCTTTCTTTAAAAATGTTACTTTTGAACTTGATTTTCCAATGGTAAACGTGTATTTTTTGAGAGGGGCTTTGATAGAAAAGGGTGAGACATTCATGAGTAGTGGAAAGCGTTATCAAATAAAAAGGGTCTTGAATAACAACTCACTTGTAGCGCTTGATGAGCAGATGGCAGAAGTGATTTTGCTTGGCAAGGGGATTGGTTTCGACAAGAAAAAGGGTGAATATATTGTTCACGATACAAAAATCGAGAAAGTGTTCGTTCTTTCTTCAGAGGATAAGCGTGAGCAGATGGTCCGTATTTTTGCGGAAACCGATGAAGAGATTATTCAGGCCGTAAATGAATTTATACAGGAAATTGAAAAGAAAATCGATCGCAAGTTTACCGAGAATTTTCTGGTTACCTTAATTGACCACCTTTCCTTTGCCATTAAACGGTTAAAACAAGGGATTCAAATACAGAATCCATTTCTCCATGAAGTTCGCAGTTTGTATGCGCACGAGTACCGTTTGGCCGAGCAGGGCATTCGAACCCTTGAGAAGAGGCTCAACATGGATATACCGGATGATGAAATAGGATTTATTACCCTTCATTTGCACAGTTCACGTACGAACCAGGAACTTGGCAGGATGAACCGGTATTCTCTGCTCATTGCCCGGCTGATAAATGTGATTGAAACCGAACTAGACATTGAAGTGGATAAAACATCTATAGATTATGCGAGGCTTCTTACGCATCTTCGATTTGCCATAGAACGGGCCGAAACCAAGAAGATGCTGGGGGAGAACCATCCGCTAAGCGGTCTATTGCGAACGGAATATCCGGTATGCTATAATCTCAGTTGGAAGCTGGTAAAGATTATGCAGAATGAATTAAGGGTGGAAATTCCCGAGTCGGAAGTCAGTTATCTCACCCTTCATATTCAGCGGATTGTTAACCATATTGATCCTTCTTGATTTCGTGTGACTGATTCGATCAGGCATGAGTAAATTGCTTGCTATTGCGACATCTTAAGTCGTATACCAAGTCATTTGCTCGTGCCTTTTTTACTCTCAGTGGAGTGAAGTTACACGAAGGAGGATTATTCATGTTTAAAAAGGCTTTTCAGGTCCTGCAGCAGGTCGGCCGCGCCTTAATGACACCGGTTGCAGTGCTTCCTGCGGCCGGACTGCTGCTTCGTTTCGGTGACAGGGATCTGTTGAATATGCCGGTCGTAAAGAACGCTGGCGGTGTTATTTTCGACAACCTCCCCCTGATTTTCGCTGTCGGAGTCGCCATTGGTTTCGCGGGGGGAGATGGTGTAGCAGCCCTCGCCGCTGTAATTGGCTTTCTAGTGCTAACCCAGACGTTAGATAATATGGGGGCAATGATGCACCTGCACCCGCCATATAAAGGTGCTGAGCACTTAATCAACATGGGGGTCTTCGGCGGTATTCTTATAGGCCTTACAGCTGCGATTCTTTATAAACGCTTCTATAATATTAAGCTGCATCCAGTGCTTGGTTTTTTTGCCGGAAAGCGTTTTGTTCCAATTGTTACTGCGTTTACTGCCCTGATTCTTGGCGTGATTTTGGCCTTTATCTGGCCGACTATCCAGAAGGGAATTGATGCAGCAAGCTTATGGGTTATGCATTCCGCAGCCGGACCTTTCTTTTTTGGATTTATCCAGCGTTTGCTGATTCCATTCGGTCTGCACCATATCTTCCAAACTCCATTCTACTTTACTATGGGTACATACCTTGACCCGGCTACCAATAAGGTTGTAACGGGTGATATGGCCCGTTTCTTCGCAGGTGACCCAACGGCAGGCCGATTCATGGCGGGACTGTTCCCTTACATGATATTCGGCCTGCCGGCAGCAGCCCTGGCGATCATTCACGAGGCACGCCCCGAACGGCGCAAAGCCGTATCAGGCATCCTTGTTTCAGCCGGCCTGACTTCCATGCTGACTGGGATTACAGAACCGGTTGAATTCTCGTTCTTATTTGTAGCACCGGCATTATTTTTCGTCCATGCCGTGCTGGCTGGTCTTTCATTTACTGTGCTGGATATGCTGCATGTCCGTGATGGCTATACGTTCTCAGGCGGAGCCATCGACTACATTCTGAATTGGGGAAAAGCGACACATCCGGCTTACATTATACCTGTGGGAATTGTGTTTGGCTTGTTGTACTATTTTATGTTCCGCTTTGCCATTCGCAAGTGGGATCTTAAAACCCCAGGCAGGGAACCGGAAGAAGAGTTGCAGGATAACAGGGGACCGGTCAAAGCAGGCAGCCAGGCTGCGGGCATTCTTGCGGCGTTTGGCGGGAAGGATAACTTAACAAACCTTGATGCTTGCATTACCCGCCTGCGTATTACCGTTAAAGACCCGAAGCAAGTAGACAAACAGCAATTAAAAAACCTGGGAGCCACTGGGGTGCTGGAGATGGGAAATAACTTTCAGGCCATCTATGGCACTCAGTCCGATGCGCTGAAAGAACAGATGAAAGCGATCATAAGCGGGGAAGATCCTGGGGAAGCACAGGCCACGGCCATTAAGGAGCAAGTGCCGGCTGATGTTCCGATGACAGTGGCGGGAACCGAATTTATTGTGGCCCCCATAACCGGAGAAGTGATTGATATAACAGAAGTGCCCGATCAGGTATTTGCGGGCAAAATGATGGGGGATGGATTTGCCATTAAACCCTCAGAAGGCAAACTGGTATCACCTGTGAAAGGAAAGGTCATCAACGCTTTTCCAACGAAGCACGCAGTCGGTATAATGTCGGACACCGGTGTGGAAATTCTTCTGCATGTGGGTATAGATACAGTGAAACTCAATGGTGAAGGTTTTGAACTGCTAGTTGAAGAAAATCAGCGGGTTGAGGTGGGAACACCTCTGCTCAACATTGACCTGGCCTTTATCGAAGCTCACGCCCCATCATCTATTACACCTGTGGTCTTTACAAACTTGAAGGAAAATCAGATAGTTAAAGTGACAAGCCGGGATGCAACGGCCGGCCAAACAGAAGTGGCAGCCATAGAAACTACTTAATATCTCTAGGAGGCATTTATCATGGAAAAAGTATTTACTGTTAAAAACCCATCAGGACTTCACGCACGACCTGCAACATTGCTTGTTCAAAAAGCAAGCTCTTTCCCTTGCGAAGTCACCATCGTTAAAGGGGATAAAAACATCAACGCAAAAAGCATTATGGGTGTAATGTCCCTTGGTATCAGACAGGGTGAACAATTGAAAGTCATTACAAGCGGCGAACAGGAGCAGGAAGCTCTCAATGCTGTAGGAGAAATTCTAGAGACGGTTTTTGAATAAGGGAGATGAACAGCTGATTATGGAATGGAAGGGAATTGCTGCGGCCTCTGGCTATGCCATGGGGCCTGCCTTCCTTTTAAAGGAAGAAAAAGTCACCGTTGCTAAACGTACGCTTAAGCCTGAAGAAGTGGATATGGAAGTTAAGCGTTTTGATGCCAAAGTTCAGCAGGCCATTTCTGAACTGGAAGTCATCAAAGAGAAAGCCCGCCAGAAACTAGGCGATGAAGAAGCCGAAATTTTCTCCGCTCACATCCTTGTACTGCAGGACCCTGAATATACCGGGGCTATCCGGGAGAAAATCAAGTCGGATGCAGTTAACGCGGAAGCCGCGCTTCAGGAAGTTACAGACAACTTTATTATGATTTTTGAAAGCATGGATAACGAATACATGCGGGAGCGAGCTGCCGATATCCGCGATGTTAGCGGACGTGTTCTACAGAGGCTTGCAGGCATTGAAGAGAAGTCTTTAGAGAATTTCTCAGAGCCCGTTGTTCTCATTGCCAATGATTTAACGCCCTCTGATACGGCACAGCTGAACAGGGATAAAGTTGCAGGTTTTGCGACGAATATTGGGGGCAGAACGTCCCACTCGGCCATTATGGCACGTTCTATGGAAATTCCGGCTGTTGTTGGCCTTAAGGGAATTGTTGATGCTGCAAAAGATGGCGATTATCTAATTGTAGATGGAAGCCAGGGGCTGGTTTACATCAATCCATCAGAAGAACTGAAGGCAAGCTATCACGAAAAGCAGAAAAAATATGAAGCCCGGCAGGCCGAGTTTAAAAAACTAAAGGATGAACATTCCATTACAGCAGACGGCCACCGCATCGAACTTGTCTCCAATATTGGCAACCCCCAGGATGCTGTAGGGGCAAAAAGAAACGGGGCAGAAGGAATTGGCCTCTATCGTACGGAATTCCTCTATATGGGCCGCGATAACTTCCCTACAGAGGATGAGCAGTTTGAAGCGTATAAAGCGGTAGCTGAACAGTTTGGCAAGGAAAGCCCGATTGTGATCCGCTCCCTTGATATTGGCGGGGACAAACACCTTCCTTACCTTGAGATGCCTGAAGAAATGAACCCATTCCTCGGCTATCGCGCTATTCGCCTCTGTCTGGATCGCACGGATATTTTTAAAGTTCAGCTGCGGGCTATTCTCCGCGCAAGCGTTTTCGGAAATGTTAAGCTGATGTACCCGATGATTTCTTCTATCACGGAACTTCGCCAGGCAAACCAAGTACTGGCAGAAGTTAAGAATGAACTGCGCGTAGCAAATATTCCATTTAACGATAAAATGGAAGTTGGTATGATGATTGAAATTCCGGCAGCAGCCGTCATTGCCGATCAGCTGGCAAAAGAAGTTGACTTCTTCAGCATCGGCACAAATGATTTGATACAGTACACGATGGCTGCAGACCGCATGAATGAGCGTGTATCCTACCTGTACCAGCCATTTAATCCAGCTGTGCTGCGCTTGATTAACATGGTTATACAGGCGGCTCACAAGGCGGGTAAATGGGCCGGTATGTGCGGGGAAATGGCTGGAAACCTTACAGCAATTCCAATCCTGCTCGGAATGGGCCTGGACGAATTCAGCATGAGCGCGTCTTCCGTGCTGCCTGCTCGCGCTCTTGTTCGCAAGCTTAACCGTGCTGAGTTAACAACACTCGCTGAGAAAGTGCTGGAGATGGAAACGGCAGAAGAAATCAAGCTTTTTGTTGAGGAACAAATAACCGCTATTGCTCAAATTCAGGATTAAACATACGTACATTTTTGTTTAACATTTTTTTAAAAATCCCCGTCAAAAACGGGGATTTTGTTTTGCCTCGAGGTGGGGATGGGTATATAACGTATATCCTGAACTTCTAGAGCAAGGTAGGTGATGCGTAATGAAATGGATTTCAGGCAAATGGCATGCGATTTGGGCTGCGTATCACGCACGTGTCATTGAACGAATGGAGACACCTGAATACGGAAAGAAGTCACCTTTGCGGCAGCATCATTATGATCGTTTTAACCATCATTATAACTTGTGCTGCTCTGTAAAAGGAAAAGGCACGCATGCAGCGTAAGCTATCATAATCTACTCTTTTCCGGGATATTAAAAAGACATGGATAAACCGCTTGGGTTGTATCCATGTCTTTTTTTTTCGGTTAAGAGTGCCTTGAGCGATTTTTTAAATGGGACCTCCGGCTCTGAGGGGAAAGGAGAGAGCGGCATGGCCCGCGATGTTTTTCTCATTGTTCCGGACGTTTTAACTTCACCTGGGATTGTTTATCGTTTGCCTGTCTTGCGCTCTCAGGGGTAGCCTGGAGCGGGTCTTCATGCAAGCCTTCATTATTTAGCTCTTCATTCGTCTTCATGTGCTTCATTTCTTCGCCCACCTGCTTAACTTCATCAAAATCCGGCACCATTGTATTGGTAATCACGGGGTCGTCTTTTTTCGTTCCATGATTTCTATTATCGTTGTTATTATTCATCGCTAGCATCCTCCTTGTTTTTCAATTCCTGCTACCTATTTCCTACCCGATAGGTGGGATAATTAAACAAGGCCTATTTTTACAGTTAGACAAAATGTTGCATGATATGCCAATAGTTTGTGTCGAAAATGTGAACAATGGCGAGTTTGTCTGTTTTTTTTCGATAAACTTAGATAGAATGTAACCGTTGTAAAGAAATATATGACAAATTTGTTGAGGTGTGTCGCTGGCAGAAAGTTTACTTGCTGAATCCACGATTTTTGTGGAGCGGGGGATTTTTATCTTTGGGGTGTATCTGCTCTATGCAGAGAGAGACCTTATCCTCTCAACCCGTCAACTAACCTCGTAGGCACGAAGGGAGTAAAATAGAGATGAAGCGAAAAAAGGTTGTTGCAAGTATTTTAACTGGGAGTATTATGCTTTTTGGGTCAATTTTACCGGCAGGACAGGCTTCTGCAGCTGTGTCTGCATCTGGCTTAATTAGCAGTGCGAAGACGTTAATGGGGACCCCTTATGTATTTGGGGGAACGTCTACAAGCGGATTTGACTGTTCGGGATTTATTGACTATATCTTTAAGAAACAGCACGTATCTCTTCCGCGTACGGCAGATGGGATATACCAGCAAGGCAAATCTGTATCCCGTTCATCACTCCGGCCGGGGGATTTAGTATTCTTTAAAACTTCCCGTTCATCAGCACACATCTCCCATACAGGTATGTATATTGGGAATGGCAAGTTCATTCACGCTGCAACGAGTAAAGGCGTCAGCATCAGTGACCTGAATGACCAATACTACTGGGGGAGCCGTTATGCAGGAGCAAAGCGGATATAATTACTCTTCTAACAATGAATACCAATAATTTCATGAGGTGAAAAGCGTTTGGCTTCGTTTTTTTTTGAAAAAACAGGCCAGGCGCTTTTTATTTGCCTAATGTATGCGCAGCATGCCGGCGTCGGGCGGCTGTTCCTGCCTCATGTGTTGCCAAGTTTTCGAATTGGAAACGATAGGTATATAATAAACAGGAGACCATACGAGCAACAGGAAAGTGAGGGAGCCGCGTGTCTGCACGTACAGCTTGGTACATATTCAGCATAATCAGCGTTATATTGACCGCCTTACTGGCAGCTGGCTTCTATTTAGGGCTCAAAGATATCTACAGGCCCGGCCCTGTGGCGCAGCCTCCTGAAGGCGGTATCCCGGGGGTGGGCGAGAAGATTGGTGGTCCAAACAATATTATGATCGTGGCCCTTGGAGATTCTTTAACGAGAGGGACTGGTGATGATTCGGGAAAAGGGTATATTGGCAATGTACAGGATGAAATAAAGAAAGCTATGAATAAAAACGTCCTTGTTTTTAACCAGGGTATCAATGGATACCGTACAATGGACTTGCTTGAAGATCTGCAGAAAAGATCCGACATTCGGCGCATGCTGGCGCAGGCTGACATCATCACCATTACAATTGGCGGAAATGACTTATTCAGCCTAAGCCATGATGAAGTGAATCCTGCAGTCGTCAGAAAACGGGTTCCTGCCGCGCTTGCCCGCTTTAAAAGGATAGTTGATGAACTAGCTGTGATTAACCCTAGAGCGACTCTGCTATACATGGGACTGTATAATGCCTTTTATGATTTGCCGAATGCAAGTGAAACTTCGCGGGTTGTGCAGCAATGGAATGAAGGCGCTCAGTCTATCTTATATCAACATCCGCGTGACATTTTTGTTGCAACGGATGATTTGTTCCGGCTTAACCTTAGAAAGTACTTATCAAGCGATCACTTTCACCCTAACCGGGAAGGGTATAAAAGAATAGGCCTGCGGATGGCACAGGCCGTTGAGTAGGAGGAAGTTTATGGCAGAACATGCACCCAACTTTACCACGCTGGAAGTAAAAGACCTTGTAAAGGACATACGCAAAAAGCGGATTATTCATGGCGTATCGTTCTCCATTCAGCAGGGTGAGATTTTTGGGTTCCTTGGTCCGAACGGCTCAGGCAAGACAACGACCATCCGAATGCTTGTCGGGCTCATCCGGCCTACATCCGGCTCCGTTATCATCTGCGGTCATAATCTTGCAACCAGCCATAATCAAGCGCTTCGCTGTATAGGCTCTATCGTAGAGAATCCTGAGCTGTATTCTTATATGAGCGGTATGGAGAATCTCGAGCATTTTGCCAGAATGATCCCCGGTGTTACCCGGAAGAAAATAGACGAAGTTGTGGAGCGTGTCGACCTCAGCGACCGGATTCATGATAAGGTTAAAGATTATTCGCTTGGCATGCGGCAGCGGCTTGGCATCGCCCAGGCGCTGCTGGGCGACCCGCGCCTGCTTATCCTTGATGAGCCCACTAATGGACTGGATCCGCAGGGCATAAAGGAGATGCGCGCCTTTATTCATGATCTGGCGGCGGAGGGCATGAGCGTATTTATATCCAGTCATCTGTTGAGCGAAATCCAGCAGATGTGCAACCGGGTCGCTATTATAAACAATGGCAGGGTAATTAAAGTTGGACATGTCGATAAACTGCTGGATGAGACAGCGGATAAAACTTACTGGAATGTTCAGCCGATAGATGTTGCCCGGGTAATTATAGGTGCATCCCCTGGTGTTACGGTGCTGCCTTCGGATCCGGATGCGGAACATATGATAGTCACGAACAATGCGGCACATCTCGTTCCCGGCTTAATCCATAAGCTTGTCGCTGAAGGTGTATCTGTTTTTTCAATAGAGAGGCGCAAGCCAACGCTTGAGGACTTATTCCTCCACATAACAGGAGGCGGAATGGATGAGTAGCCTTTATTCGCTTACCATGAACGAAAGCATCAAGATCTTGCGGCGAAAAAAACTGGCCGTTATTTTGCTTATCTTAGCGGTGCTTGTACCGATCTTTACATATGCTCAGTACAAAGTTACATTAAACAATCAGAAACAGATGGGTACATCGGATTGGCGTGTTCAGGTAAGGCAGCAAATTAACGATACAACAAACCGGTTAAGCAGCGCGCGCATTCCGGAAGAATGGAAACAGATGATGCGGATACGCGTGCAACAGCTGCAGTACTACCTCGATCATAATATTAATCCCACGTCACCTAATGGGGTTACATTTATGCGCGATTTTATGGCCAACGCTGTCACGCTCTTTATTCCGCTGCTGGTCGTAATCGTCGCTTCTGATCTGGTCTCCGGAGAGTACACGAGCGGGACGATCAAAGTTCTTCTTACACGTCCGGTAATGCGGTGGAAAGTGCTGGCAAGTAAAGTCATTGCCCTGCTTTTATTCGTTTCTGTAATCGTTATTTGCACGGGGGCTATGGCCTATCTAATCTCTGGCCTTGTTTTTGGCTACGGCGGGTGGAACTATCCTGTGCTTACGGGTTTTCAATTGAAGGGTTCCGAAATGCTGACAAACACTGTACATACCGTTCCGCAATGGATGTATATTATTATGGAATACGGTTTGGCATGGTATGCCTGTTTGGCCGTCGCCTGTATCTCCTTTATGGTCTCTGTTTTAATCCGGAGTACTGCCGCAGGAATGGGGGTGATGGTGGCAGCTTTAGTAGCTGGCACCATTTTAACCAATATGGTTTCAGCGTGGGAACAGGCCAGGTACTTCTTTATGGTTAATTTAAACCTGACGGATTACCTTGCCGGGAATGTTCCGCCCATTCCGGGCATGACACTGCCCTTTTCCCTGCTTACGCTTGCCGTGTGGGCAGTGGCCGCTCTGCTGGTGGCCTTTACTGTGTTTATCCGGCGCGATGTCTTGTGACCATAAGAAAAGAGTACCGGTACTGTATCCGATACTCTTTTCGCACGTTTATGATTTTGTTTTAGCAGGTTCGGCCTGTTGTTGGACTGGCTGTGTGAGCTGATCCTGTTTGCCGGGTTCAACCAGCCGTGGTTCAGGCAGGGGAGCCAGAGTATAACCTTCTTTTTTTAGATTTTGAATAATTTGCGGCAGGAGGGCAACCGTCTGCGGTTTCTCATGCATGAGGATGATGCCCCCTGGCTTAATTTCACGCGCAATGTTTGACAGAATTTTCTGTGGGTTATGCGGATATTTCCAATCTTCGCTGTCTGTTTCCCAATAGATCAAAGTTTGTTTGTTCTCCATTGCAGCAATGGATGTATTTTTATCTACAGAGCCGTATGGCGGACGAAAATAGACGATTGGCGCACCGATTTTTTTAGAGATAAAGACTGTTGTCTCTTTTATAATGCTTTCCTGTTCGCTGAGCGGTTTGTGCTTCATTGCTGTATGGTGCATGGTATGGGTGCCGATTACATGGCCTTCCTCAATCATCTGCCTGGCAATGGGCACATACTCATCTTTAACGTTTTCGCCTATCCAGAAGAAAGATCCTCTGATTCCGTTTTTATCTAGTATGTAGACGATCTCTTTCGTATGCTGGTTGGGGCCGTCATCAAATGTGAGGTAGGCGGTTTTAGTAGGAGCCGGCACTTTAGCAACCATCTTCCCAAGAGGGAGTACACTTTCAACAGCGGTTAGCGCTGTAAGTTTAACATTTTTTTGCGCCTCTGTTTCTGTTGCCTTGCTGCGTTCATTTGCCTGCTTTGTGCCAGGTTGGACAGTAGAGGGCTGGGCTTCGCCAGAAATCGACTGGATCAGACTGGTTGCCGAAAATACTGGGGCGCTATGTGAAAAAATTAAGTTAACCTGAATAATGGCGCCAAGGCCAAGCAATGCAAGCCAAATGAGTGTTTTCTTCTTTTTTGGTCGGTCCAAGTCTTTTCCCCTCTTTCTATGTAATAAACATACCCCACATATTAGACGCCGTAAAGGAAAAATTGTTCTATTCAAAATAGGATTTTATACCGTCCAGGTGAGCCAAAATCTGTGTTAATCGAGTCAATAATAAACTTAACACCAACAGCATAGTAGTAAAACTTTTCTAGCTGAAGAGAAAAAGGTATAATGGAGGAAACGATTGTTTTTGTTTTCCCCATTTTTGCAGCCAATCTTACTTTAGTTAGGGAGGAATATGTACGATGATGTCTTATGATGAATATATGAAATCAGTAATACAACCCATGCGTACTGAATTAACTTCTAACGGGTTTGAGGAAATTCGGACCCCTGAAGAGGTAGAAGCTAAATTCAAAGACATGAAAGGCACGGCCCTGGTTGTTGTGAATTCCGTGTGCGGATGTGCAGCAGGATTAGCGCGCCCTGCGGCCGTTCGTTCTCTCCAGAATGATAAAAAGCCGGATCACCTCTTTACGGTATTCGCTGGGCAGGATAAAGAAGCCACAGCAAAAGCCAGGGAATATTTTACAGGTTACCCGCCATCTTCCCCCTCCTTTGCGCTTTTAAAAGATGGCAAGCTGGTTCATATGGTCGAGAGGCATGAAATTGAGAACCGCCCGCTCGAGCAGATTGCAGCGAATCTGACAGAAGCTTTTAATAAATACTGCTAATTCATAGCCTGTAAAGCCTCCTGCATACCCAGCAGGGGGATTTACAGGCTTTTTTCTATAAGAAGGTGGAGGGACCTCCGGTCCCGAAACACCCAAGAAAACATTGTGAGGCGCATGACCGCACCTTTCTTTCCCCCTGTGGAGCGTGTGGAACAGAGGGCGAAAAATACCGGCAAAGTGTCTCCGTCATTGAGATACCCAGATGTTATTGCCGGTCTGACCGTCGTTCCACAAAGCGGCCGAAAAAACTTCTATGAGGGGAAAGGAGAGAGCGGCATGGCCCGCGATGTTTTTGTGCGTGGTTTCAGGGAGTGAAAAAATACTTGCGTAAGAGGAGATGGCATGATAAGATAATTTTTGTCGCCGAGTGAAGGACCAACCGGAGCGATTCAGAAATGGACAGGTGTCCGAGTTTGGCCGAAGGAGCACGATTGGAAATCGTGTAGGCGGGGTAACTCGTCTCGTGGGTTCGAATCCCACTCTGTCCGCCATTATTTTGGAGAGTTACCCAAGAGGCTGTAAGGGGCTCCCCTGCTAAGGGAGTAGACGGGTTAAACCGTGCGAGGGTTCGAATCCCTCACTCTCCGCCAGTTGTGTAATCATTTGATGGCGGTGTAGCTCAGCTGGCTAGAGCGTACGGTTCATACCCGTAAGGTCGGGGGTTCGATCCCCTCCGCCGCTACCATTTTTAGAATAAGAAGACGCTTGAACACAGGTCAGGCCTATAGGCGGGTGTAGTTCAATGGTAGAACATCAGCCTTCCAAGCTGAATACGTGGGTTCGATTCCCATCACCCGCTCCACATAATCCACAAAAGTGAAGTAGATGCTTCGTAGCTACTTCCGAATACTTTTGCGGGGCCCGTTAAAAAATTAGGGGCCTATAGCTCAGTTGGTTAGAGCGCACGCCTGATAAGCGTGAGGTCGGCTGTTCGAGTCAGCCTAGGCCCACCATACACACATACATAAATGCCTCCTTTCCGTATGGAAAACGGGGCATTTTTTCAGTTGACAAGGGATTTCGGGGTGACATGGCTCGCGAGTTTTTCTGAACTTTTGCCATCATAACTGCAACTAAATTGTAACTTGTTTCGTACTTGTATATGGAGGATACTGGTAGTAGTTGAGGAAAAGGAGTTATACATAATGACCAAAAAATATTCGCCGCGAGTACAAAGGACGAGAGATAAAATTCTTGCCTCCGCCCTTGAAATTTTTTCGGAGAAAGGATTTCAGGGAACCACCATCCGGGAAGTTGCGCGGTTAGCCGAAGTGAATGACCTAACCGTCTACCGCCATTTTGAAAGCAAGGAGAATTTGTTCGAGGAAATGGTGACCCGCCATACCCTGCTTGCAGATATGAACAGACATATCAAAAATTGTTTCAGCGGAAATTTAGAAGACGATGTCCGCTCGATTATTTATACGTTTACGGGGATATTAAAGAAAGAAATAAACGTGATCCGGTTAATGCTTGCAGAGTCCGGGCGCATGGAGGAAGGAAAGAAGTTTCTTGCTTCCTTTACACAGAATATTCTGCAGGGGCTTACCAATTTCTTTGAACGCTATCAATTAAGCGGACAAGTACGGGAGGGCGTTGATTGTTATGCCATAGCCGCAAGTCTATTTGGCACGGTCTTTTCCCGGCTTTATGCAGTCATCTTATACGGTGAAGTTGAAAGTTTGGATAAGGTGATGGATGATGAGGATAGGCTGCTCAATGGATGGGTTGATCTGTATGTCTCCGGCCTCCACACATTAGAGTACGTGCATTAAAAGCAAAGGCCTTTCCTTCAGGAAGGCCTTTTTGCTGGGCATCCGGGAAAAAGAAATGTAAACGTATAATATTCTACTCATTGATAAAGGACACGATATTTTTAGACGTCACTGTCCTATTCTGCAGAAAAGGATCACCAAATGCCCACCGCCAGCCGGCCGTAAGGATTTTAGCGGGTGTTTGCCCGCCTGCTCTATTACAAACGGTTTCGGCGGGGCTGGAGCCTATTCAGATGGGAAATTCAATATCACGACTGAATTCGGCGGCTGGCTAACAGATTATCTCGCTCCTTCTGAGGTACTTAACCTCATTCGTTATGTAGATCAAATCAACCTCAGGCATGGTGCCACTCTGGATATTACCGATCCAACCACTGCTCATGTGAAGGAAATCGAACGCAAAGGTGCTTCGGTTGGGTTAAAGCTGCTCCGCGCTAATGTGCGCCATCTTGGAACCGAGCAAAACCTGGAAATTCTCAAAAGCATCTACCAGGAACTTGAACATTGTATTACAATGAAATTTAAAACCGAAATTGCCGACATTTTAACGGAAAAGAGTAGGGATGGGCTTTCAATAATAGGAGTTGAATGCAAATCAGGACAAGCGTATTATGCCGACCATGTTGTGATTGCGCCGGGCCGTGATGGATCGGAGTGGTTTGGCAATATGCTTAAAAGACATGGGCTTAAATTAATGAACAACCAGGTGGATGTAGGCGTTCGGGTTGAAACGTCCAACGTAGTTATGGAAGAAATCAATAAACATCTGTATGAAGGAAAGTTTATTTATAAATCCACCACGGATCAAATCATTCGCAGCTTTTGTTCGAACCCGAGCGGCCATGTAGTAATTGAGAACCACAGTGGAGTGATGACGGCTAATGGCCATGCCTACAAAGATAAAAAACTCGGCAGCGAGAATACGAACTTTGCACTGCTTGTTTCCCATATATTTACGGAGCCTTTCGACAAGCCCAATGAATACGCAAAAGAAGTGTCGCGACGAGCAAATGATCTTTCCGGCGGTTCGGTTATCGTTCAGCGTTTTGGCGATATCATGCGAGGGCGCCGCAGCACAGAAAAAAGAATTAAGGAAGGGTTTATTGAACCTACTCTTAAAGAAGCGGTTCCAGGTGATCTGGGGCTTGTGCTTCCTTATAATACAATGAAAAGCCTGGTTGAGATGGTCGAAGCGCTTGACCATGTAACGCCTGGCCTTGCCAGTGAGCATACCCTATATTATGGGGTGGAGGCTAAGTTTTATTCAGCACGCCCGAAATTAACGGACTGGTTTGAAACAGAAATTCATGGTTTATATGCGGGTGGCGACGGTGCTGGGATTACCCGAGGCCTTGCTCAGGCAGGCGCCTGCGGCGTTAAAATCGCACGGGGCATTTTGAGCAATACAAAAGCGATTCAGGGAAGCAGCAGAACATAGAATTTTATGAGAAAACTTCCTTTTATTAGTATATTTTGTGGTATAATGCGAAAATAGGGGGAATGCTAATGGAAGCAAAACCAACGGTGTTAATTGTAGATGACGATAAAGATATCTGTTATTTACTTGCAACCGCGATCCAATCAGACGACATCGAAATTCTTAGTGCACACTCAAGCAAGGAAGCAATGATTTTGTTTGATAATAACCGGCCGGATCTGGTTCTCCTCGACATTCAGCTTCCGGAAATGACAGGCATACAGGTTCTTGAGCAGATGAAAAAAATAGATAATAACTGCCAGATTATAATGGTAACCGCCTATGCAACGATAGATACGGCGATTCAGGCTATGAAGCTTGGTGCGCTCGATTATGTCTGCAAACCTTTTAAGCTTCCTGAACTGCGTGAAACGGTACGCAATGCTATCGAATTTCTAAAAATGAAAGAGGAAACAGCTGTTACACTTGAACAGGTGGAGCGGGCCCATATCGAAAAAGTTTTAGGGGAAGTAGACGGTAATCGACGGGTGGCTGCCGAGCGCTTGGATATTTCGCTTCGCACACTCTATTACAAAATTAAACAATATGATATACAGGCCAATCCTTAAAATCCAGAAGCTAGTTACTAGATCTGGTTTTTTTTCTGCAATTCTTTTACTTTCGTCACGGCCCTCAAGGTCAAAATCACTAATTCTGGAGCAGGTAAAATGATACAACTTTTGCAGAGGTGGAAAAACAACCCGATTCGATTGAAGTTTTTTAGCAGTTTTCTGGCCATTGTGTTGTTTGCCGGTATCAGCATGGCCGTGCTGAATGTACAATTGCTTCACGTCGTTGAGGACAACGAAAAAATCGTCAACCACTCCGTTCCAAAGCTTGTGACGCTACTTCAAGTAAAAAGTAATATCATGGAGCGGATTAACTTTGTGACGCTCTATGTTACAACCGGCAATGAATCGTTTATTCATAAATTTCAGGAGGCAAGCCAAAGAGCAGCTAAAATTGAAGGGAATTTACTTCGGGATGCCTCCCCCGGTGAGCAGGGTAAGGTAAACCAGTTTGTGCAGCGAAGCCAGGATTGGGAGTTTATACTTGAAGATCGCGTCATTCCCGTCTACCAGCTTGGCAATAAAGAAGGCGCTCTCGCCCTCTTAAACAATGAAGCACAGCCTAAAGCTGCCTCGCTCATGAGTGAAATTGAGGAGCTATCGCAAGGAAAAACAAAAGAAATCAATAGCACCAATCAGGCTACACTTGCGAATGCATGGTTTTCAGTCAGGCTCAGTTATCTGGTCATTGGCGGCACGCTTGTGCTTGCCATATTTTTTGCGCTGTTTATGTCGCAAAACATGACCGATCCGATATTATCCCTGCTAGCCGCTGTGCGAAAGATGTCTAAGGGCGATTTTTCTGCCCATGTTAAAGTGCGGCATCAGGACGAGTTGGGAGAGCTTGGTGAAGCCTTCAACCAGATGAGTGTGAGTATTCAGGGGCTGGTAGGCGAGCTCACAAAGGCAAATATCAGGCTTAAGGATGAAACAAAGCGTGCACAGGAGTCGACCCGGTTAAAGTCTGAATTCCTGGCGAATATGTCGCATGAGCTACGCACTCCTTTAACGGGCATCATTGGCTATAGTGAACTACTGTTGGCGGATACAGGCGGCCAACTGACTGACCAGCAGAAAGATTTCGCGGGAAATATCGTGCTGGCCGGTGAACATTTGCTTACGATGATTAACGATATACTGGATCTCTCTAAGATTGAAGCAGGCAAGTATGAAATTGAATGCAGCCCGGTCGATATTGTAGAGCTTGTTCAAGCTACAATAAAAATTATACCGGCGCAACACCATCAAATTGTTGTTCAATATGCAGAGGAACCGTCATGGGTGTATAATCTGGATGAAACCCGGATTAAACAAGTGCTTTTTAATTTGGTGAGCAATGCTATTAAGTTTAGCAATTATGGAACCAGGGTTACGATTTCGCTTCAACAAAGGGGCGGGTATGTAACCATTGAGGTCATGGACCAGGGAATAGGCATCCAGTCGGACAAACTGGATAAAATATTCGAACAATTTTATCAGAATGATGGCAGCCTTGGCAGGAAATATGAAGGAACAGGGCTGGGACTCGCTCTTTCTAAGCAGCTGGTTGAACTGCATAATGGTATGATTACAGTGGAGAGCACGCCTGGAGAAGGAAGTGTATTTACCGTCTGGCTGCCTGGTAATGATAAAAGCGAGGAAAGGCATGCATTTACACCTGCTTCGTGCGATCGCAACCGAATGATCTTCCTATATTTACCGGGTTTAAATCAAAATATTTCCGAATTACATAATTTTATCCAAAACAAATCCATCCAAGCCGAGATATTTATGGTAAAATCAAAGGAGGATATGGTTCTTAAAATTGGAGAAAGCATACCGGACACGGTATATTTAGCTGGCGTTGATTGCAATCAGGTTTACTTAGATTGGCTTGAAGCACTTAGGCCGTATGTCGCCGGACAGTTAATTGCCTGCTTGGGAGGTACACTGCGTCTGATTGATCGGGGGCGTGTTATGCAGCTTGCCGATGACCTTATCCCCTTAACTTTTCAGACCGGCAATTTAAAGGAGAATGGGCATGGCTAAGCTTATTTTGCTAGTAGAAGATAATATGTCGAATCGGGATTTATTTATTGAGATATTGCGTATGCATCCTGAATATGAACTTCATGTAGCAGAAAGTGGCTTGCAGGCACTCGAGATGCTTGAATCGTTTCGCCCGGATTTAATCTTAATGGATATCCATATGCCGGAAATGGACGGGCTTGCCGTGACAAGGGCGATTAAATCCACCCCGGAGCTTAGTGGCATACCCATTGTTGCGTTATCAGCTCTAGCCATGAAGTCTGATATTAAATCCGCTATTGACGCCGGCTGTGTAGGGTACATAACCAAGCCAGTCCGCATAAAGAAATTTATGGATGATATTAAAACATATATAACGAATTAACGGACCTGAACGAAGAGGGCAATGAGGTTTTAAGCGGATGCTTAGGATGGTAAGTGTATGTTTAGCTATTCGGAATGCAACTTTCTCACCTTAGATGAATACATTGTAGAAGTTATACTCATTTAAGAGAAAGGGTGAAGTGTATGGCTAAGTTGTCCGATGAACAAATTACGATTAGCCTTTCTAAAATTCCTGGTTGGACGCTGGAAAACCAGAACCGGACCATTAAAAGAAACATTCATTTCGCAAGTTTTCCTGAAGCGATGCAGTTCGTGCATCAGGTCGGTGAATATGCCGAAGCGGCCAACCATCATCCTGACATTGATATCCGTTACAGAGATGTGACCTTAAGACTTACAACCCATGACAGCAACGGCTTAACCGGAAAAGATTTCGCGCTGGCACAGAAAATTAACCAGGCATGCCCAACGAAGGTAGACATGCTGGACTAGATTTTGATAAAAGGCCCTAGCCGGAAATTATACGATAAAGAAGTAGATAATAACGTATTGCACGTTATCCATCTACTTCTTTTTAATGCTAAATAATATAGAAAGGGGATGCACCATGGTCGAACTGGAAGTCGGATAGCGGGCATATTTTTACTGTCAGCGCATACATAAAAAGTAAGGAGATGAAGGTATGTGGCTGCGAAATATTATCTGGTTTATCCTGCTTCTTGGCATTATCATTTTGAGTATATTCTTGTTCGTTCTGGTGATGAATCCTGTAACGGACACAAGTTCCGATACTGGACAGGCACAGCCAACACAGCAAAGCACACCTTCCCCGAACACAAAAATTACGGTAATCCAGCCGCCTAAGGCTTCGGTTGGCCCGACTGTAAGTACGCCGCCGCAGCCGGATTCTGGGACCAATTTACCGAAAAAACCTGGTGATGCAAATCCACAACAAAATCCCAGTGGGCAGATCGATAACACCCGTGTGCCGCAGGCTAGCCCGGCTAATCCCGCCAATCCGGATCAAAAAAAAGCGAATGAAACACCTATCTCTAATGGTTATACCGGAAGAATTACCGGCTTTATCACACTGGTGGCAGCTATTTTTCCGTTTTTATTTCTGCTTGCTGAAGGGCTGCCCCGCTTGCCATCCATGCGGCGGTTTTATCAAGCTTTCCTGCCGGTTTTTCCGTTTTTCGGCTTTGTTTTTCTGGCCGTTGCAGCTGTGCACGGCGGCGTTATGCTGTACATGCAGACCAAATGGACAACAGCAGGCGGCACCGGGCTTTTGTTGTATGCCATTTTTTTGTTCATGCTTCTGAGGGCAAGCCTCGCATTCGTACGGAGGCGCGCTCCCATACAAATGCGGCGCGGGATTGCCCCTATTATTAGTTTAATCCTCTTTATCCTTTTCCATATCATCAGCGGAAACGGCCCGTAGTTCTTTTTTTAGAATCTTCCCTGTTGCACTTTTCGGAAGTTCTGCGATGAATTCCACCAGACGTGGCATTTTGTAAGAGGCAAGCTTTGGTTTTAAATAATCAAGTACTGTGCGGCGGTCGAGCTCGGCACCTTCTTTTGGCACGACGAATGCTTTAACAATCTCTCCTTTAAGCGGGTCTGGAATCCCTACGACCGCAGCCTCAAGTATATCGGGATGCACATACAGAAGTTCTTCGATTTCCCGCGGATACACATTTAGGCCCCGGGTAATAATCATGTCTTTTTTGCGGTCTACAATAAAAAGGTAACCTTCCTCATCCCTGTAAGCCATATCACCGGTATGAAGCCAGCCTCCTTTAAGAGCTTCAGCCGTTTCCTCCGGCAGTCCAAGATAACCCTTCATGACGTTTAAACCCTTAATAAGCAGTTCACCGACCTCACCGCTTGGCAAAGCGAGTTCGCCGGGTGTGCCAATTTTCACTTCCACCCCATACAAAGGCTTGCCGATAGAACCTGGCTTTTTCTCGCCGACAAGCGGGTTCAGGCTGACAACGGGTGCCGCCTCTGTTAGGCCATATCCTTCTACAAGCGGGATTTCATACTGTTTATTAAACAGGTTTAGAATTTCGACTGGCATAGGCGCCCCGCCTGAAACCGCAAGCCTAAGGTCGGGAAATTCCACTTTACCGTCCCTTAAAGCCTGAGCAAGCACCACATACATGGCAGGCACCCCGCAAAAAACGGAGACACGGTGTTTAACCAGCGAGGCCATTACCTCTTTTGGCTGGAAAGCGTCGTGAATCACAATGGGCGAACCTGTATATAAAGGCAGCAGTACTGATGTCGTAAAACCAAAAGTGTGAAACATAGGAAGAACGCACATAAAAATGTTTGTTTCCCCAATTAAATTTAAGGTGATGGAACAGGATACCGTATTGGCCATCAGATTAGTATGGGAAAGCATAACCCCTTTGGGCTTTCCTGTTGTGCCGGACGTATAGAGCAGCGTGCAAATATCATCCGGATTCAGATCAATTGGTTTAGCCGGTTTTTGCTTGCTAACGGCTTCGGCAAGTTCATTCTGTAAAACAAAGACATGAGAAAGTCCCAGACTGGTTTGAATGCGCGCACTGTCTGTTTTTAGCCTGGCCAGAATTTTTTCGTGTACAATGAGGGCCTGGGCACCGGAATCCTTGAGAATAAAAGAAATTTCTTCCATGGTAAGCATTAGATTAAGCGGAACCACGATAGCGCCTATCTGGGTAATGGCCATGTAGCTGTAGATATATTCAGGCGTATTGTAGCAGCTTAGCGCGACGATATCCCCTTTTTTTAATCCTGCGGCTGTAAAGTGGGCGCAATACTGGCGGATGGTTGTATCCATCTCGTAGAATGTCTGGGTAAAATCCCGGTAGATAAGTGCTGTATCATCCGGTTTGGCTTTGTTAAGATAAAAGTTACCAAAGTGCAGCCCTGCTATCATTTCCTCCAGCAAAATGAAATAACCTCCTTGATTTTCTACAAGTTAACAGAAAGTTTCACATCAAGTATACAGACCTTCTCTAGCGGAGTAAAATTATCCTTTTTTATTGGAACGCTAACGGTTACAATGGAGAAGATAGGTAAGAAACTGGAAGGTGATCAAAACATGGAAGTAGCTTCTCCCCAATGGCTGTATGAGAATATGCTGATTCAGGCAGCAGACAAAAATCCTGAAGTACAGAAGCAAATAGGACAAGAGGCTTTATCCGGCCAGGCAAGCTCTTTTGCCGATGTGCTGGCCGCCTCTCTTCAAAATAATGCAACACAAGCCCTGCTGAAGTCACTCTCTGCCAGCAGCGATGATGGTACAAGCGATCCGCAAGCGACGGATGCTTCTTCGCTCGCATCGCTTCTGGGTCCACTCCAGATGGCGAACCAGTTGGGTCTTTCTCCAGCGGCAGCCCAGCTGCCAGTAAACACAGGGTTGGACCAGGGCAGTTGGCCGGCTCAGGTGCCAGCTCAGATTTTGAGCCAGCCGCTTTCTGATCCGCAATCCGTTTTATCGCCTAGCGCCAAATTGCTCAGTACGTATAAAAATAACACCGGCGCGCCATCAAGTATCGCCGATTCAATAGCGGCGGCAGCCAAGCGGTATGGTGTGCCGGAGAAGCTGATCGCTTCGGTTATTAAACAGGAAAGTGATTATAACCCGTATTCACGCTCCTCAGCTGGCGCTATGGGATTAATGCAGCTTATGCCGGAAAATGTCAAAGAACTCGGCATAAGCGATCCGTATAACGTTGACCAGAATATCGACGGTGGAACCCGGCAGCTGAAGTCTTACCTTGACCAATACAATGGAGATGTTACGCTGGCGCTAGCAGCCTATAATGCCGGACCGGGGAATGTCCAGAAATACGGTGGAATTCCTCCATTTAAAGAAACACAGAATTACGTCCAAAAAATCACATCTATGCTTAATGCGTGAGAAAAACATCGCGGCCCATGCCGCTCTCTCCTTTCCCCTCATAGAAGTTTTTACGGCCGCTTTGTGGAACGACGAGCGGACCGGCATTAGGGAATCTTGGCTAACGGCAAGCGTAAGCGCAGGCGATTGCCTTAGATTCCTTTATACCGTTTAGGTGCAACATCTGGGTATCTCAATGATGGAGACAGTTGCCGGTCTTTTTCGCCCTCCGTTCCACACGCTCCACAGGGGGAAAGAAAGGTGCGGACATGCGTCTCACGATGTTTTCCATAGGTGTTTCGGGACCGGAGGTCCCATTTTAAAAATTGCTCAATGCACTTCAACGCTTTAAAGCAAAATATACTTTCCTATACGATAAAAAGGGGTGCAACTATTCGATACGAACGGCTGGACCCTTTTTTCGTTTTCTATAGAATTACAACAGCTTGAAGCGACGGAGCTGATCCCACATTCCTTCCTTGCGCAGGATGGCTTTTTGTTTATCGCCAATTAAATCAAAATGCGGGTAGTCAGCTCGGAAGTCAATATACGCTTCCTTTAAACCATACGCTTGACCCCATTCAATCAGACGACCAATATCGGCGCACCCAGCTTTCGTTACGGTTGTAATGCCAGGGACGCGCGGATGGATCCAGTAATGCGTCAGAAAAGCAATGCGGCCGCCTGCAACCTGCCGCTTCCACTCTTCCAGTTCTTGACGTTTAATGCCAAAAGCCATTGTATTATTCCTCTTCGTCAGGCGTGTTAACCATATGTTGAGCTACCTGTGTCAGGCGTTCATACATAAACTCGCGGGCATACCCTTGCATGCCGATGTCATCCATCGCTTCCTTCATGAGCTTTAACCAGCGCTCGGCACGCTTAGGTGTGACGGCAAAAGGCATATGCCGGGCGCGCAGCATAGGGTGGCCGTACACGTTGCTGTACAGCGTTTCACCGCCTAAAAATTGTGTAAGAAACATAAATTGCTTATCAGCAGTAAGTGTTAAATCATCTGGGAAAATGGGGCTGAGTACCGGATCCTTGGCAACTTTCGAGTAGAAAGCATTCACAAGCTTGCGGATCGTTTCCCCACCGCCAATTGCTTTATAAGGGGTTTGACTGGTAAAATCAGAATTCATGTACCTTCTCCTTTAATATGACTCTTATTCTATTCTTATTATACCTCTCCCATTGCGCACAATCTATGATGGTCATCACACGAAAATTTTGGGTGGGCTCCCTGAGCTTTAGCAGGATGGCCGAATATCCTGATTCGCTGCGCCATATGTATATAACAGTTGTGTTATAGTAGAAGAATAACGATGATAGGTGTGTAGCTGGAGGAGGAGAAAATGCGTAAGCAAGTATTTGCCGATTCACTCGTTTCGCTGCCGGGGCCGGCACTGCGCCTTTTATGTGCCTTGCTGGAGAGGGTAAGTGCTATTGAACTTTATTCCGGCAAGTTAACCGCATCGCTGGAGAAGGACGCAGCCCGCTTGAGCGGGTTAACAGAGGACGAGTTATTAATAAGCTTTTTGTTAAAAATGAACGCCGTCATTCAAAACAATACCGTTTCCTATCTAACCCGCGAAGACTTTATTGTAAACACGAATCAACTGGTCGATAAAGCTATCGCGTTTCTATCCCGCGATGAAAAAAGCTTTCAAGGCGATTATTTAATTGATCTGCTTGTGTACGTCAATGAAAAAACGGAAAAGGCAAGAGAAAAGCACGGCGAAGAGATGTTGAAGCCTCTTGAACCTGAAGCGGATACGCTTGTTTCTTATTTGCGCAGGATGATAGAGGGAAGTACCGCTGTAATTAAGTCTATCTCTAACCAGCGTTTACGGGAACAAATCTACCCGTTTGTAATCTACTGTATGGTCCAGTGGTACGACGAGAGTCTGGATTCAGATAGCCGCATTTCACGCTTTCTTGCTTTTTGGAATGAGAGGAAGGGCATATACGATCACCTGGAACAAAAATTAAAAGAGCACGCCTACAAGATTGACCTGGAAGAAAGACTGCTTGACCAAAAACTAGGAAATATTAAAACGCTGCAGAAACAGCTTGATCAGATTGTGGATGAAAAAGAAAAAGTCAGGGATGCTTTAATCCAGCGCATTCCCCATGATCTACATAAACTTGAGGGAACGCTTGGGGACAAGGGAAACAAACTTCTGGCCAAACTCGCGCAACTTGCAGACCGAAAGCCCAGGGGCGCTGAAAAGGACGATGAAGGAATTCTGCGTTCCCTTTGGAATAAAATTGATGCCAGTATTAGTGACCACAGTACAGACAGAGAAATGAAAAAAGTCTCAGCCAAGCTTGTAGACGAAATGCTGCAATTAAAGAAGGATATTGCCCAACTTCCTGTTTTTTACATGGATCGAATCAAGCTAATCTATGATTGCGATAGTAAAATTCAGGAGATTAGGCGTTGGCGTTACCAGCTTGATCAGGAAGCCGACGTCCACAAAGACACAATAAAACACCATAAGGATCACAGCTCTACTATTGAACGGCAGATGAGAACGATAGAGTACGAACTGTTTCGAACAGGCATATAACCTTGAGCCTGTCACTACCCGGTTGGAAACCTCCGGGCAGTGACAGGCTTTTTCATCGTATAAGAAAGTATATTTTGCTTTTACGCGTTGAAGTGCGTTGAGCGATTTTTTTAAATGGGACCTCCGGTCCCGAAACACCCAAGGAAAACATCGTGAGGCGCATGTCCGCACCTTTCTTTCCCCCTGTGGAGCGTGTGGAACAGAGGGCGAAAAAGACCGGCAACTGTCTCCATCATTGAGATGCCCAGATGTTGCACCTAAACGGTATAAAGGAATCTAAGGCAATCGCCTGCGCTTACGCTTGCCGTTAGCCAAGATTCCCTAATGCCGGTCCGCCCGTCGTTCCACAAAGCGGCCGTAAAAACTTCTATGAGGGGAAAGGAGAGAGCGGCATGGCCCGCGATGTTTTTGTCATTTTGTACGCATAAAGTTGGGCCGGACAAGAATAAAATGTACAAATGATTCTATAACGAAGGGATGTGGGGAGGGCTGTGGTCAAAAAATGGAGCAAAAATATCCTGCTGTTTCTACTGGCTGTGTGCACGCTGTACCTGGGGGTGATGAAATACCAGGCCCATCTTGCCCAGCAGTATAGAGAGGAGTTTCGCGCCGTAAAAGGAGATGAAACGGTCGATCAGCTGGCTCGTCTCTACAAGGAGATTGTAGACTACCAGGCAGCGTATAAGTTAACACCGCAAAACCAGGCTATCATTGTCCAATCCCTGTTAAAGACAGGTAAACAGCTCAAAGACATTGATCAGGAAATGAAGAGCAAATATCCTGCCAGGCATGTTGATTTCTCATACGTGTACCAGGATTTGCTTCTTGTTGTTAAGCAGCTGCAGGACAAAGCCAATGATGCGAAGTTAAGCGTTATGGTTGTCCACGCGATTGAAGGAGTGGGCAATATTAAAATCCAGCTGTGTATGGCAAGCCACTAGGCTTATGCAACAAATAAAGAAGCCAGCGTTATTGGCACGCTGGCTTATATCATACAATTTATGAAAACACGCTAATGATTTTGTAGAGAATCGCGGCAATTAGCGCAGAGACGGGAAGTGTAATAATCCAGGTAATCACAATTCTCCGGGCGACTCCCCATTTAACTCCCTTTACACGCTCAGCTGACCCAACTCCCATTATTGCAGAAGAAATGACATGTGTACTGCTTACAGGCAGATGCCAGTTCGTAAACCCGAAGATGATAAGGGCGGAAGACAAATCAGCTGCTGCGCCATTAACAGGGCGCAACTTCATAATTTTGCCCCCAACGGTTTTAATAATTTTCCACCCGCCGATGGATGTGCCAAGCCCCATCGAGATAGCCGCACCAATGCGCACCCACATTGGAATGTCGGAAGTAGTCTGCCAGTGGCCGGCGATAAGCGCCATCGTGATAATTCCCATTGCTTTCTGCGCATCGTTTGTTCCGTGGGAAAATGATTGCATAGCAGCAGTAAATATTTGGAATATACGAAAATTACGGTTGGTTTTTCCCAGGCTAAAATTCTTAAACACGGCGTGGAAAAGCTTCATCATAAGAAATCCCACAATTAACGCGATAAACGGTGACGTAACAAGCGCTTCAATAATCTTGATAAATCCATTAAAGTTAATAATGCCGAAGCCGGCAGAAGCAATAGCTGCACCGGCAATAGAGCCGATAATAGCATGCGATGAACTACTCGGGATGCCATAGTACCAGGTAACAAGGTTCCATATGATCGCTGATAGTAAAGCGGCGAACACAACTGTCATGCCATGCTCAAGCTTGAATGGATCCACGATTCCTTTGGTTACGGTCTGTGCCACACCTGTAAAGGTAAGAGCCCCAAGAAAATTCATGCAAGCAGCCATTACGATGGCTATGCGCGGACTCAGAGCTCGGGTCGAAACAGAGGTAGCGATCGCATTCGCTGTATCGTGAAATCCGTTAATAAAGTCAAAGGCAAAAGCGAGTGCAATGATTAAGATGATTAGTCCGATAGTCATAAACAAAAGAGCTCCTTATGCGTTGCGCATGATGATAGTTTCAAGCGTATCTGCCACATCTTCACAGCTATCTGAAACCAGCTCAAGAATTTCGTAAAGTTCTTTGTATTGAATGATTTTAATTGGGTCTTTCTCCTTCTTAAACAATTCTTTTATGGATTCGCGGAGGAGTTCATCACACTGGGACTCAAAGTCGTTGATTTTGATTGAGTGAGGACGTATCTCCATTAACTTTTTCTTGCTAAGCAGCTTTGCGGAGTTAGAAACTTCTTTTGTACTTTCGTAAATAATATCTGCAAATTGTGCCATATACTTATCGGGGTTGGTAATGTTATACATTTCGAAGCGAGAGGCGCACTGTTCCATTCCGTCCAGAATATCGTCCATCGTCATCGCAAGTTCAAGTATGTCTTCTCGCTCGAGAGGGGTAATAAACGTTTTGTTAAGGGCTACAATAATTTGGTGAACATAACCGTCACATTTGGTCTCGTACTCCTTCATAGTTTTTGAAAAAGTTTGCAGATCCTGCTCACTTTTAATTTTGAACTCCACAAAATATTGGGCAGCTTCCATAACGTTGTCTGCTATCGTTGAGAGCATGTCCGTGAAAACGTCTTTTTTTGCCGCGAAAATCATGCAGAACTACCTCCAAGTTTTATGTCATACAAAAAACATTTTATCAAATCATGTCGATTAATGAAATCTAAAAGTAATATTTACAAAATATACATTGTAAAATTTATATTTTTAATAAATAGAGCAGGCGTCATTTAGAAAACACCCTTATCCTGGATTACCCATATTTTTTCTATCCTAAGATATAGTCAGCAGATAAAATTCGTTCTGGCTACTTGCCACTGCGAGACAGACAGGGGGCCGTGCTATACTGAAATAACCGAAAACTTGAATGGAGCGTGTTTGCATTGAATGTGATAGGGATAATTGGAGCGGGAAAACTGGGGACTTCCTTTGGTGTGTACCTGGCGAGACACGGATACAAAGTTGCTTTCTTTAATCGTACCGGACAGAAGGCTAAAGCAGCAGCGGAACTTGCGGGAGGCATAATGGTTGAAACGGTAGAGGATCTGCTCCATACATGCGATTGGATCGGCATTGCTACGGGGGATGACCAAGTCGGGGAAGTTGTACTTAACTTGCTGGAAGCCAGGGCTGACCTGGAAGGGAAGTTATTTTTTCATATGAGCGGTGCGTTATCTTCGGACAGGCTTAAAGAATTGGCAAAAGAGGGGGCGGAAACGGCATCTCTTCATCCACTCCAATCTTTCAGTGACCCGCAAACAGGGGTGGAATTGTTATCCTCCGCTTATTTCAGCCTGGAAGGTACAGAGCAGGCCAAAAAATGGCTGGGCGAAATGCTTGCTAACTTAAAAAATCCTTTCTTTGTCATCACAGCCGCGCAGAAATCCCTGTATCATGCGGCAGCGTCTATTGTTTCAAATGCACTCGTCAGCGTTGTTGATTATGGTTTTCTACTCATGGAAACAGCCGGAATTGACGAAGAAACAGCACGTCGTGCCCTTATGCCGTTAATTGAGGGGAGCGTGAGAAACGTAAGGGATAGAGGAACTGTGGAGGGCCTCACGGGGCCTATCGTTAGGGGAGATTTCGGAACCATAGAAGGACACATAAACGCGATACATGCTAAAGCTCCGGAATTGCTTGATGAGTATAAACAGCTTGCGCGTATGACGTTGAAGACGGCTGCGCGCGGACAGCTGAAGGATGATTATAAGGTCCAAACGTTAACACGACTATTAAAAGATTGAACAAAACGATGTCCCTGTTTAGAGATATAGAGGCGGATAATAGCGCAGAACGACGGCAACTCGTTCACATCTTATAAGGAGGGATATACATGAGTATTGTAACAGCGCCTGAATCAGCTCAGCTTGTTTTAGTTTTACAGGATGGGGTCGATGTGAAAGGCAACCCCCGCATTAAGCGTAGGAAACTGGGTCCAATTCGCGCCGCGGCCAGCAGCCAGGAGGTATATGACACGGCAAGCGCTATCGCTTCCCTGCAATCACTGTCGTTTCTGCGTGCGGAGCAGGTTGTACAGACGCAAATTGAACAAGGTTAATATCTTTTAAAACATTACCTTTTAGGAGGGATCTATAATGGAGACAGCTTCTTTAGAACTTAGCTTTACAACGGCTGCGGGTTCAATCGTTCGTTTTCAAGTTGCCCAGCCAATTATGCCGGTAAACCCCGCAGACATTAATCGCGTGATGGACAAAATGATAGCGACGAATATCTTTGAGACAAAAGGCGGTCCAATTACAGCGAAAAAATCTGCCCGTCTGGTTCAACGCGCGACTTCAGACATTGCGATATCATAAAAGGGCAGTTTGAAGCTATTCTATGCGTTTGAAAGGAGGAAACCACCGTGAATGATTGGATTTCTATCATTTCTAACGTGGGATTTCCCGTTGCCATAACGCTGTATTTATTGATCAGAATCGAAGCGAAGCTAGAAATGCTGACCCGCTCCATCGGTGATTTAGCAGCTACCATCAAGCTAATAAAGCAATAACGGATTGAAAAGAAACCGGAGATTTCTCCGGTTTCTTTCCGTGGGGCCTGTGGTCCTAAATTACAAAGAAATACATCCGAGACAACTGCCACCTTTGCTTTTTCCTTGTGGAGCGTGTGGAACAAAGGGCGAAAAAGACCGTCAACTGTCTCCATCACTGAGCTACCCAGATGTTGCACCTAAACGGTATAAAGGAATCTAAGGCCATTGCCTGCGCTTACGCTTGCCACTGGCCAAGATTCCCTAATGGCGGTCTCGTCCGGCGTGAACAAAGCTGCCGTACAACTTCCGCGAGGAAAAGCAAGAGTGGCAGGGAACGCGATGTATTTCTTTGTTCACAAATTATTTAAAAATAGGTGTAAATAGCAGGTATATGTTAATTAAATATAGAGATATAATTAATAAGAAAATAAATAAATAATGCCGCAAATCGTGCTATAATAATATTAAGCGCTTTCAAAAAAGGAGGCTTGGTGATGCTAGAACCGGTAAGTGCCGCTGAACACCCCCAAGTATATGAAATCCGCCTGCTGATATGTGTCGCACAGGCGGATGGCTATTTAGATGAAGATGAGAAGAAAAATATTTTTCGCCAGGTCCACCTGGAGAGCTTTTCTGTTAGGGAAAGACAGATGTTTCACGATGATATTGAAAACCCGAAAGAACCGGTGGCGATTGCCCAGGAAGTAGGTCCTCATTTGTCCTACTCAGAAAAACTGACACTCACGCGGAAAATGTTTAAACTGGCAGCCATGGATGGCGGTTTAATAGAGGGCGAACGAACCGCTATATACCAAATTGCTGAATGCCTGGGGATCCGGGACTCAAAAGTTCTTGAAATCGAAGAGTGGATTTTAGAGGGAGTTGAGTGGCTCTCTAAATGGGAATGCATCTCCAGCGATTAACAACCGTAGTTCATCGTGACTGCGGTTTTTTCTCTTAGGCAGGATTCCATAGCTTTCCGTCGAAATTTTGCTATAGCTATTCTTGTCAAAACATTCTAAATAAGGGGAATTGATCGGGATGAACGATGAAAAAATTCTCATGGAAACAAAAGGACACCTCGCAATCGTTACACTCAACAGGCCGAACGAGTTAAATTGTTTTGACTACGAAATGCTTACCCAGCTGGAGCAGATTTTGGATGATATTCATGTGGATCGTGAAATTCGGGCTGTTATTTTTACCGGAGCGGGCGATCGTTCATTCAGTACAGGCGCCGATTTGAAAGAAAGAAAAACGATGCCGGCCAGGGACGTTCAGCGTTTTGTAAATAAAATCAGGCAGGTATTTGACCGGGTAGACGAGCTGCCGCAGCCGACTATCGCCGCGATCAACGGCTTCTGTTTTGGCGGAGGCTTTGAACTCGCTCTTGCCTGCGATTTCCGTTATGCAGCCGCACACGCGAAGATTGGGATGACCGAGGTAAGCCTGGCGATTATACCCGGAGCAGGCGGAACACAGCGACTTCCGCGTTTAATTGGAAAAGGAAAAGCAAAAGAGCTCATTTTAACAGGCCGACGGATTGATGCACAAGCAGCTGAGAAGCTTGGCATACTTAATGGTGTGGCGGAGGCCGGGCAACTGATGCAGAAATCAGTTTCGCTTGCTGAAGAAATTATGCAGAATGGGCCGCTGGCAGTGATCCAGGCGAAGTATGCCATTAATTATGGCTGTGAGGTAGATATTAAAACCGGTCTCAAAATTGAATCGAAAGCATATGAAGTCATCATTCCCACTGCGGATCGTGTAGAAGCCCTGCAGGCGTTTAGCGAAAAAAGGAAGCCTGTATTTAAAGGGGAGTAACACAAAAAAGCAGGCGATGATGGAAAATCATCGCCCACGGGTGCTCATTCGGCTGTTACAGTGTAACAAGCCCCATATTTCTTTTCACTTTATCCATCGTTTCAGATGCAAGCGCATGCGCTTTGTGTGCGCCATTTTTTAGGATGGTGTGCAACTCAGGGCTGTCCATCCAGCGTTTGTAATTCTCCTGGATGGGAACGAGTGTTTCAATCACAACCTCAGCCAGATCCTTCTTGAAGTCACCATACCCCCGTCCCTCATACGTTTTAACGATGTTCTCGATTGAATCACCTGTGCAGGCTGCATATATCGTTAACAGGTTGCTCACTGCTGGTTTGTTTTCTTTATCGTAGCGAACCACGCCTTCAGAGTCCGTTACCGCCCGTTTAATCTTCTTCTCAATCGCTTTAGGTTCGTCCAGCAGGGCAATATAGCTGCCGGAGTTAGGGTTGCTTTTGCTCATTTTTTTGGATGGATCATCCAGTGACATAATTCGGCCGCCGAGTTGCTGAATCATAGGCTCGGGAACGATGAATGTTTCACCATATTTTTTATTGAAACGCTGTGCCATGTCCCTTGTAAACTCAAGATGTTGTTTTTGATCCTCGCCAACTGGGACATGAGTTGTATTATATAACAGAATATCTGCCGCCATTAGGGCTGGATACGTAAGGAGACCAACCGTTACAACTTCCTTGCCCTGTGATTTATCTTTATACTGAGTCATGCGTTCCAGTTCCCCGATATAGCCGGTGCACTGCATCAGCCAGCCGAGTTCCGCGTGTTCGGGAACCTGGGATTGAATAAATATGGTTGACTTATTTGGGTCAATGCCAATGCTCAAATACATCGCAGCTAGTTGCATCGTATACTGCCGCAGTAGCTCAGCATCCTTAGGAACGGTGAGCGAATGCAGGTTAACTATACAAAACAGGCAATCACCCTCGTCTTGTAGATCAACAAAACGCTTCATAGCCCCAATATAATTTCCAATCGTAAAACTTCCGCTTGGCTGCACGCCTGAAAAAATCTTCTTCATCATTTGGCTCCTTTATGTAGAATTATTTTTTTGCATGAAAAAAGCCCCTCATCCGAAAAGGGACGAGAGACCGTGGTGCCACCCTAATTAGCCGATCGATTCGGCTCGCTTTTGTTTACGGTAACGGGAAAATCCGCCAGCGCTTACTTATTCAGCGCAGGGCTCAGAAGTCCATTCAGACAGGAGTACGTACCGGGTTTCCACCATCTCCGGCTCTCTGTAACGCCTTTGCTGCTTACTATTCTTCGTCTCAGCCTTCTTGATATAATTTTTTTCTATCATAACGAAAAACAGACGGGCAATCAACCCTACATAATATCTTTTCTGTGCAGTTCCTCATATATACGGGGAATGAGCTCGTTGGCAAACAACTTCTTCTCGAATAAAGGAGAAGTTCGGTCACAATTCTGCATGTATCCATAAATAAATCCTTCAACCTGTTCGTATGTTGGTTGCCACGCAGGAAACCAGCGGTTGATCTGGTCAATGATATCTTTCTGCAGGGAACCGATGGTCTGATTTTGCATGCCTATTCCTCCTGTAAATCGGTTTACATAGTATATACCCAAAAATATAGGCACAAAAATAAAGCACCTCTCTGTAATCAGTAAGATTAAATTCCTTTAATTAATGATTACCTATCTATATATCTCACAATAATAAGAATTGTAACATTGGTTATATTTTAGGAGTAAGATTTAACCTGAAAGGTTATATCCTACTTCTTTTTTTAATTGTTTTTATGACCCCATAATAGACCTCTTGTACGACAACATGATCACCTGAAATTTGAAAAATGTTGTTTCACGTTATTTTCGTACTAGTTATAATTGGAACAAGCGTTTGCGGTAATTTTTACTAAATAGGTGTCCGCAGACAGGTTATTTGTTGAGAAAGAGCGAGAATTCGCCAGTTATTTTGCCGTAGAAGAAGGAAAGTAAAAGCCGACAGGGAATTTGACAGAGTAAGGACAGTCAGATTTCGTGTCGGCTTTTATTATGGATAAAAGGAAAGAGCCATTTGCCTCCACCCTGCCAGGTTATCGCAAATGACTCTCACTAACTTATGATTATTTTACTAGAATGCACGCATAGCATCAAGAAGTATATTCGAAATATTTACAGGTATGAGATAGAAGTGGTTTGTCCCTGTTGCGGAGAACGGATGAGAAAACATACAGGATACAAGCGGAATGTGATCTGTAAAACAAAGGTGTATGAGATTCCCGTTCTTAGAAGGCGGTGTCGGCACTGTAAGAAAGTGTACGCTTTGCTGCCTTCTTTCATCATTCCGTATGAACGATTCGCCAATCACATACGAGAATACATGGGGCTATGGGTACGAGAGGGTGTACCTATTGCGCACCTTCCGGTGCGCTTAACAACGGAAAACGTATCGATTGTTTCTTTACGGACGCTCTATCGTTGGCAAGCAAAAATAAAGGGGAAGGTTCAGAATTGGATGCATAGACAAAGAGCCATAGTAGCGGCTAGATATGAGGAGGGGGAGGGATTACTTCCTCTGTATCGACAGGGGATGAATAGCAAACAGGAGCAGCGACTGCTTCTCTCTCTATTCTTCAACCAGGCAGGTAACCTCCCCCGAATGGGTACCCTTTTTTCCACATTGAATCTCCGCCTGCCATATTTGGAAATGTGGTAAGGGTTTAGCCTTTAGGATTGGTTGGCAAACAGACGCGATATGACTATATATCCAAATTATGTATCAACAAAATATGTCACTCTCTTCCCCTTTTTTCTGTATGAGAAACTAGTCATAGCTTTATTTTTCATATAGAGGAGGAGTAAAAGAGATGGATGACAATCTTCGAAATGAGATTGCCGCTTTTCGCTTTGGTTTAATTGCACCGGTGGTGCAAAGGAGACTGGCTCCAGGGGAAAGGTATGCCCTTTTGCGGGAAATCGCTGGCCAAACGTACACCATTCCATGTAGCGAAAAAACAAAAATTAGTATCCGCTCGCTAGAGCGATATCTTCAGGCCTATGAAAGTGGGGGATTTGATGCGCTAAAGCCTCAGATTAGGGAAAAGAGAGGAAGCTTGCATCATCTTGAGCCGACCATTCTACAACGAGCTCTCGAATTGAGAAAAGAATTGCCCAGTCGCAGCGTTGATCAAATCATCCGTATTCTTGAATTAGAGGCGGTTATAGAACGCGGTGTGTTAAAATCCCGTACCCTCTCTCGCTATTTTCAAGAGAATGGCTGGAACAAACGAGACAAGCATCGAGCGGTTACCAAAGAATTTCGTATGTTTGAACATGATGCGCCAAATGATTGCTGGCAAGCAGATACGCAACATACTTTACATCTTCCTGACCCGGATAATCCGTCCAGACGGAAGAAAGCTTACTTAATTGCGATCCTTGATGACCATAGTCGTCGTATTATGCATGCTGAGTTCTTTTTTGAAGAGCGTTCTCCCAGGCTTGAAAGATGTATGCAAAAAGCTGTACTTAAATATGGTGTCCCCCACATCTTCTATTGCGATAATGGGTCGGTATATAGTGCCAAGCAATTTAAGATTATATGTGCCAAACTCGGAACAAAACTCATTCATGCCAAACCGTACTCACCGGAGTCGAAGGGTAAAATTGAAAAGTTCTTCCAGTATGTTGACAGCAGTTTCACTGGTGAGGCAAAACTTTTAGTTCAAGAAGGCAGATTGAAAAACTTGCAGCAACTTAATCAATATCTTCGCTCCTGGCTAGAATCTTACGATAATCGGATTCATCGTGGAACAGGACAAACACCGAAGAAACGATATGAAGCCAAAAAAGAAGAAGTTCGCTATCTTGATGCAGAAAAGGTAAAAGAATGCTTTCTGTGGGAAGAAGAGCGTACCGTAAGAAAAACGGCGATAATTGAGTTAGAAGGAAGTAATTATGATGTTGATTCCTCTCTTCGAGGGAAGAAAGTGAAGATTCGATATAACCCCTTTGACTTATCTCTTATCCAGGTATGGAAGGACGAACAGCGCTTTCCTGATGCCGTTCCAGCACAACTGCGTAATCAACAACACTCTAAGATACCGACAGACTCTGGCAACGATACACCACCGACGGTGGTGTCAGATTATCTAGAAAAACTGAAGAAAGAACAAGAAGATGAAAAACGTAGAGAGTTAGGAACACCGAGTTTCGTCACATGGAAAGAGAAGAAGCGAGGTGAAAAGTAATGATCTTAGAGTTTTTCGAAATGAAAGAGGTTCCCTTTACACGCGAAATTTTACCTGCCCATCTTTTCGGTTCAGCAACGCATCAAGAAGCTTCAGCCCGACTGGAATACGCGACTCATCATCGGCAGTGTTGCCTTCTTACAGGGGACCCGGGAACAGGCAAATCCACCGCTGTTCGTTCTCTTATCTATCATTCCGATCAGGTAAAGTATCGGCATGTATACCTGTGTGATTCTGCACTTACACCAAAGCTTTTTTACCACGAGGTCTTACACTTTTTTGGTATGCAACCTGCTTATCGCGCTACAGAAGCAAAGCGACAATTTCAAACCTTGATGCTAGATATTTATGAAAATGAAAAAAAGATTCCGGTTATTACCCTTGATGAAGCCCATCATTTTTCAGAGAATATGTTGCAAGAGCTCCGATTTATTTTAAATTTCAAAGAGGATTCCATGTCCCCTATGTCATTGATTTTAATTGGTCAACCAAGTTTGCGAAACCAATTGAAAAGCAAGCATTTAGAAGCCATTGACCAGCGAATTCAACTCCGTTACCAAATTACTGGGTTAACGGAAAAGGAAACACATGCCTATATTCGGCACCATCTTCAAGTTGCGCAAACACCACACGATATCTTTTCGGAAGAAGCTCTTCGAGCCATTTATCATTTCACACAAGGCGTACCTCGAAAAATTAATACTTTGTGTAGTCAAAGCTTGTTAGATGCATGCGTGTTAGGAAATAAAATTGTCGGTGAATCTCATATTCAACGGGTCATTAACGAGCAATAATGGAGGGGATCTTTTCCTCTCCGTTTTGTATTTCCGACACAAAAATAGGCGGCACACTAGTAGCCAGCGGCAATGAATGTGACTGCATCCCATTGGCTACGCCAATGCGGCTGGCTAAACATCCGCCATCGAAGATGGCTGCGGACAATAGGAAGTGATTTATAATGGTATATCTAACGGTTAGAGAAACTGCTGTAAAGCTAACGAAAAGTGAGGAAACGATTAAGCGTCGATTACGAGCAGGGTTGTTCCCCAACGCATATAAACGAAATGATAAAGAAGGATGGAGAATACCAGAGTCAGATTTACATGATATCATTGCCCATTCGTCCTTCAACCAACAATTATGCTATGAAAAGTCTGAATACAAACAATCAACTGAAGAAATTGTTGATTTGGCTTACCGAATTGCGATGCTTGCTGAACCTTCAAAGGATGAAGTTACTCTTCTCTCTGTTTTAGATTTAAAACATGCCTTAGAAATTTTGCTGATTATGAGGCAGTCTCCAAAACCTGTTAAGAATCCATTAGGGTTTATCAAGCGAGCTATAAAAGAAGGGTGGTCACCAATCACCCAACCTAAAAAAATAGATCGAAAGAGACAAAACCTAGAGGAAAGACTCAAATTTCATTCATATTCCCCATCAACCCCTTTTCCTTTTTACAACTGGTTGGAGGATGATGAATCGTGAACGGCAATTATCGTTATCACAGATGTCCAACGGGTGTAGTTAGTCAATATGCTGTGTTGGTTTTTAATCCTAGAGGAAAACCTTTTATGCCCCTTACCGATTTTTTTAAACATGAGCAGGGGAGAATTTCTGATTCCTCTGCATTCAATTACTTAGATATCTTGTTACCCTTCTTTCGTTGGTTAGACCAGTTCAGCAATTATCAGAACGCTCGTGTCGTATGGGACATGGAAGTACAAGCGATCCAAGTGGCTGTTACGGATTACTTAAAGCAAGAAATGTATTGTAAAGTGCGCCCCTACGAGACCTTTGAATTTGTCAACCTGACTGTTAAAAGCCCTAATACAGTCAATCGTTTTTTGGCTGCTCTCAAGGCGTTTTACAAGGCGATGATTAAAAAAAAGATGTATCCTTACCCAAATCCTTTAATCGATTCCCAAGCCATCTCTAAGGAGGCTCAAGAGCCTTTAGAGGGGGAGAGAAAAGGTCGCCCTCGTATGCCTCAAGTAGCTGGTACAGAAAAACCTTCACCTCATACTCGTCGTCGTGAAACAGATAACTTCTTCAAAATTCTAAATGACGAGTGGCAACCCGTTATCATTGATGATCCTTTCCTTCCCTCACAGGTATTTGAAGCGGGTAAAAAAGTGGGTTGGACATTAAGAGATGAGGTCATTGGACGAATGTTATTCGAGACAGGTGGTAGAGCAACCGAGGTTATTGAAGTCAATATTGGAGATTATCGGGCAAGAACCTCGATCCGTGAAATGTCTACGTTTAGCAAAGGGAGTCATGGTCGGAGAATAAAATTCTTGTTGTTTAGTGATGATACCTACACATTGCTCATGAAGTATCTCAATACAGAGCGAAAACAACATGATCCAAACGGTTTATGCTTTGATGAATTACCCGATGAAGCTCCCATTTTCCTTACTAAACGGGGGACAGCCTACAATTACCATGCGTGGTATGCTCACTGGAAGAAAGCCATGGAAGTAGCCGGAATGGACGTAAATCCTCACAAAACGAGGCATTGGTACGTCACCCGTCGAATGAGGATGATCTACGAAACATCCAAAACGGAGCAAGAAAAAACAGCGGGTATCGAGGGATTGGTCAAGTACATGAAATGGAGAAGTGATGAAACACTCAAGGTGTATGAACACTACTTTAACGAGCAAGAGCAATTAAAGCAAATTGATCAACTTCATCAAAATATGAAGTTAGTAGAAGAAGAACATAAGGCTCAACGGAAGCGCAAGACAAAATCGAATCACTTGCCTTCCGAACTATTAAAGAAACAAGAGATAATCATCGAAGATGAAGAACTTCGAGACTTTTATATGGGATTGGAGGACGAGTAATGTCGGTAGTATTAGATAGAGAGATAACATGGTTTCAGCAGCTAAAAGGCAACATTGTAGACGAAATTTTAGCTATTACCGATGGTAAGGGAAGATCAGGATGGGAGAAACTTGATAAGAATTTCCTATGGTATTTCGTTCGTAACTGTGCTGGGTTTCCTTGGGCAAACCATCTCGCTTTATCTATGGTAGTAAGGGTATTAAATAACAATGATTATAAAACGATTCAAAACTCAATTTATTCTGTTCATCCACGATTGAAAGACCTATTCGATATTTTCGACTTATCCTCCATGGAGGAATTCGACCCTGATAAGCATATGTATGATTATCTAACAAAAGAAGTGTTAAAGGAAGACTCGGATAGTATGCGAGCATCATTTCACTCAACGTACACAGGCAACAGACGTATAGTTGAATCTTGGCTTCGTACCAAGTGTGACGATATAACAAGATCAAAACTAATGCCTTATTTACTCCCATCCTTCACATACTCTGCAAAAGAGTTAGGAATAAGGAAGAAAGCACGTAATCAGGCGATAGAAACTCGTAAAAACGAGACAAATGCTATTGTTCCTGTATATCCTCAAATTCGAGCTGAAGCCCATCTGAGATGGAATCAACTGAAACGGTTGCGCGATCAGTATACAAAGGTATTGAAGGAAGTTCAAACGAAGGGTTTCTCCCTCCCTCTTGACTTTAACTATTATGATAAAGACCCTACTGACAAGAATGTAAAATATGTGGAACAATTTCACTTTCGGTTGTGGGATAAGCGATCATTTGTTCTGGCACATCAAGAAAAGATGAGTGAAAACACCATTAAAGCCGCGCAAAAACAAACCGGAGCATACTCCTACGAACAAAATGAATATTTTTTAGAATTTATAAAAGCTGTACCGCTCAAGGGGGATTTAGAAGAAAGTCAAGACAGAGAAGGTTTATGGTTTTTAGAATTGCTCAAGGAAGGGGTACTAGGTACTTATTATTATTCAAATGATACCGAAATCAAAGAAAGAAAAAAGAGGTTTCTTCTAAAGTGGGGATACGGTGTTAAGGATAAAATGGAATCGTACCCAAAACCTTTTGAATCGCAGGTAGCTGGTGTCCTCTCTCAACCCAAATTTATCTCGGAGAACCAAGGGCGATCTGTGGGGGTAATATTTTCTCCGGAACCGTTTTATGTGGCAGCAACCTTTGGTCTAACTGCGATTGATTTGATCACCACAACAGGAGCTAGAATCAATGAAGTTCTTCAAATTACCCCAACCAAGAAGTGTTTGGTCATTACAAATGATACGGATGGTAAAAAGCCAATAACAAGATACCTGTTTAGAGTCATTCCAAAAGGACGAACTGAACATGAGAACTTTTATATGACCGAGGAATCTTTCAAACTGATATCTGATCTGACAAAGATGCTCAAAGAACATTATACAGACGGAAATATTCCTCGAATTGCATATCAAGGAAATCGCGGGATTTTAAAAGGTGAAGATGGGATTGCCCCTTATTTGTTTCAATATAATGGACAAGGATTGACTGGTAGTCATGGTATTTCCTCATGTATGCGTTATTTACTTCATAGAATGATCTTTCAAGATCAAGAAGGTAATCCTATCATCATTAAAGCGCATCTTTTACGTCACGCCTTTGCTAACCATCTTCAACATGCACAAAAGGTGCCTATTGATATCATCGCAAAAATTTTACACCAAAAAGATACAGGTGTAACAGAGTATTATGCGGAAGCAACAGACTCCCAAGTGGCCGTCAAAACCCATGAACTTCATCAAATCATGGCTACTTATATTCATTTAAATTCCTCGGTTGTCCGTGGTGGTGAAGAACTAATTAAAGCCTTAGAGGAACGAAGACAGAAAGTAGGAACATTTACCCAAGTCGTGGGAGGGATTTGCTCCGTGGATGCACTTTGCCCTGTGAAAATGGCTTGTGTAGGATGTGGCGGTAAGATTCCCACACCTGAGAAGAAAGACGATCTTATTGAGTATAAGAAGTGGGCTGAAGAAAGTTTGGATTTATTCGAGCAAACCGACAAACCTTTGGAAGTTCAAAAGATGAAAGCAGTCATAAGAGATGCAGATAAGGAACTGTATGAGATTGAGTTGATCGAGCAGTACAGGAGGGATGAACAATATGAGCCAGAACTCCGAATCAATTCCAAAGAATAGTTCCTATCCTTGGTTGGATCAGGCAAGACAGGATAGAACAAATCGTACAACTGATCTTGGTAAACGAGCAATAGATGAATTAGTTAATCAAGGTCAAGATGTCACTTATGCTTCAGTATCGAGAAAGTCAAAAGAAATCGATCCTGAAGGTAAAGGCATTCACGTAAATACTATTAAGAATCCTGAACTTCACGCATATTACGCCCAACATAGTTTATCGTATAAAAAGAATCAAGCAAGGAACAGTCGTCGTAAAGCTAGAAAAGAAGTGTCTGTGACCTATGACTTTACCGATATAAAACTGGATCGAGATGTTAAAAATGTCCGAAAGCGATATCGGCAGATGACGAAAGATGAGTTGATTGAAAAACTAATTCAAGCAGAGCAATTCATTGCTCTTAATTTTACAGATTGGCTTTCAGAACAGTTTGGAGCATTTCCGAAAGATTAATTCAAAGGTCGGTAACCTTACATTAAAGAGGTTAACAACCTTTTTGTTTTTTTATATTCCATTATATTGTTGAACTATCGACTCCCGTTAGTGCAATTCAAAGAAGTGTGAACAATTGTTTCAACTATTCAGGACTTCCTCCTATTTCATGAATGTTTCCTATTTGCCAGAAGCATGTCCATCGATAAAATGAATTGTAACGTTTGCACCATAATCTGTACCATCTGTGTTGACCCACATATAGTCATCGTACCTATGACCAAAAGCCTCGCTCTCTGATGTCTGCTGACCTTTTCCAAGGATTTTTTCCACCTCGACTAGAGTCATTCCACCGCTACCCCTATCGTGGTTGCCTTCCTTAATTTTGTCATACATAGCACGAGTATTTTTGGTACCTTTAGTTGTAGGTGTCGTATTCGTGTCTGAAGTTGGTACAACAGTGTTTCCTAGGGGCTAGCCGGATTTAACGGTTGATACTGAAGGGTTGCTAAGTCCTTCTTGTGAATGGATGTATTTACCGTTATTCATAGCTCCAATAGTTCCTATGGCACCTAATACGACGAGTATTCCTAAAATAAGCCAATGTTTTTTCATGAGGTTCTCCTTATTTTAGTGTTTATTTTCGTTAATTATTTACATAGAAATTATCCGCTCAAAAATTTAATATTTAGAGAGCCATTTGTTAATTTTTAGTAAAAGTTGAGTTCAAGCGATGTTCAATTAGATGAGTAGAAACGATGGACACGTTTCATTTCAAATCAGCAATTTTAAAAGTAATTTATGACGATGTATAAAGTTACATCATGAAACATTCTCATTCAAAAGCTATCTATTGATCCCTGTTAGCGGAACAAGAAACCGCAAAGAGCCTTCTTATTGAAGTAAAGATCCCGGTTAGCTTATGCGTTGTTCTAATAATACATTGGATTGGATGAAAAAATAATAAGCAAGGAGGCGTAAGGGAATTGGAATGTTCTATTTACATTAAAAATGGAGAGTAAAAGCAAAAATCAATTACGGTTAAAACCCAGAGAATTTTTTATCACTTATTGAAGGATACTGTCCAATAGCGGAACAAAAAGAGACTACTGAATGAGGCCACTGCAAAACACTTACATTTATAGGAAGGAACGCCCCGACGGGGCGTTTTTTTGTTACAATTAGGAAAGAACAAGTCGCTTGGGGAGAAATACATATGCTACTAAACCACCGTCAATCTTCTTTATCGTTTCATGCTGAGTTATACAATATGATTCCTGAACATCATATTTTAAAACGAGTCAACAAACATGTTGATTTTTCTTTTATTTATGACTTGGTCAAAGACTCATACTGTACTTATTATGGAAGACCTGCCAATGAGCCAGAGATATTATTTCGCCTTCTCTTCATTCAGTTTTTATATGGCCTTTCAGACGAAAGAGTCATTGAAGACACGCAAGTTAATCTAGCCTATAAGTGGTTTTTAGGATTGAATCCAGAAGAACCTCTTCCTAATGCTTCCCAACTCAGCCGCTTTCGTCGCCATCGCTTAGGGGTGAACAAAATTGAAAAAGTACTGGAGCACATCGTAAAACAATGTGTTGATAAAGGGCTCATAAAGTCAACCGCTCTTATCTTGGACTCAACACACACTCTGGCAAATGCGACAAAGGACAAGCCATTAGATGTTCTGAAAAAAGCTGCTAATCGTATAATCCGTTCCGTTAAAAAACAACACAGGAAACTTTATCAGAAACTGCCAAAATTCCCAAAGTTAGAAGGAACAGAGCAAGAACAAGCGAAACAACTGCTGCATTACTTATCAGATTTAACTGATCAGGTCCAGGAAAAGCTTCCAGATGCCGAAGGCAGCTTGAAAGAAAAAATAGATATAGCCAAGCAAATTGTAGAAGACGAAAGACTGTTAACAAACAAAGGTATTAGTTCCGCGATTGATCCGGATGCCCGTTTTGGCCGGAAATCAAAAAACAAGAGTTTTTATGGTTACAAAAACCATATTGCAATGACTGAGGAAGAGATAATTACTTCAGTTCATGTAACACCAGGAAACGAAGATGATGGAAAGCAACTTAAGAAACTCGTAAACAACACCAAGGAACAAGAGCTTCCAATTAAAGAGGTATTGGCAGATACGGCATATTCAGCTAAAGAAAATCTTACATATCTACAAGAAAAAGTAATCGTAGCCTCGATCCCTTTAAACCCTGCGGTTTATGGCACACGGGAGGATAACCATTTTCAGTATGACAAGGAAAATGACGAAGTCATTTGTCCTGCTGGACACTCAAGCATTCGCAAGGCAAAAACAGGAAAGAAGGGTCAGGGTACGAATCAAGTTCTTACCTTTTACTTTGATACTAACCTTTGCCATTTATGTCCCTTGCGGGAAGGCTGTTACAAAGGGACAAAAGAAAAAACATATTCAATTTCGATTAAGTCAGAAGAACATCAACAACAAATGAGATACCTTACATCGGATGAATATAAAAGCCGAAAAGGAATACGAAATCGCATTGAACATAAAAATGCTGAATTGAAGAACGTTCATGGATTGATCAGGGCAAAATACCGTGGTCAATTTGGCATGCAAATACAAGCAATTCTAACCGCATTTGTAGTAAACGCAAAGAGAATGATAAAGCTAGAAAAAGCTCTCTTTTCTAGTTAAGAAGGAGAGCAAAAACAATTTTAAAACAAAACAACTTCCAAAATTATGTAAAAACATAACTTGGGAGTTGTTTATTAATAACTGAGGGGTACTTCGTACCCCTTTTGCAGTGGCCTCTGAATAATCCCTTTTTTTAAGTATTTAAAGAAGGATTATCGGGCATGTTTAATGAAGAAAAAGCATCGTCAATTGAACGATGCTTTTTCCGCTTAGTTATTTAACCTTAGAAGTTGACGCCAAGTTCCACGAAAATTGGATCACCAGGATCAAGCGAAGCCCCACCGACAATTGTCAGCTGTGTGGACGTCAAAGTAGCCACTCCGTTTTCCTGAACTAAACCGTTGATATAAAGGGAGTAGTAAGCATGGGTGGGAAAAGCAGTAATTGCAGCGCCATTATCATCTACAAAAGATGTAGAAGCAATGTTCAAATCTGCTCCAACCACTGTACCAGCCGAAGCTGGTGCAAAATATTTTTTACTTTTAAGGTTGGGAGAAACAATACTTGCAGCCATTTTTTCACCTACTTTCTGTGCACTTATGGCAACTACCTACTAGCCACTGGCTAGAAGTTGATGCCAAGCTCTACGAAAATGGGATCCGAAGGATCAAGAGCGCCACCGCCAGAAATGACGATTTGGCTAGATGTCACCGTAGCCACCCCGTTTTCCTGAATCAATCCGTTGATATAAAGAGAGTAGTAGGCATGGTTAGGAAAAGCGGTAATCGCATTGCCATTGTCATCTACAAAAGCAGTAGCGAGAATCGTCAAGTTTCCGCCAGCCACTGTACCAGCCGAAGCTGGAGCGAAGTATTTATTGCTTTTGAGATTGGGAGAAACAATACTAGCAGCCATTTTATCTCACCTCCTTTCATATTTCATTAAACGTTGACTACGAATTCAAGAGCAATGGGATCATCACTATCGAGAACAGCTCCGCCTGATATAAGTATTTGAGAGGGGCTTACAAAAACCACTCCGTTTGGTTGAATCATTCCATTGATAAACAGGTTGTAATAATGAAAAACCGATGGAAAAGCAGTGATGTTATTTCCATCGTCGTCCGTAAAGGTCACAGCCGGAATGACCAAGTCATTCCCAACAACCGTTCCTGAGGATACTCTAGAAAAGAACTTTTGAGACGCCAAGAGTGGACAAGGAGATCCACAGTTGAGATTTGTACTTGACATAGTTGAAACCTGAACCCCATTCACCGTTGCTGAAGCAGTAATGTTAACCGTTCCACTCGTACCTTGAGCAGCCGTTAGAGTAGCTGTAAATGTACCATTTACATCGGTTACTGCGGGATTGGGAAAAAACTTAACAGCTCCTGTTCCAACCGAAGTAGTAAAGTTTACCGTTGCTCCCGATACGGATACTCCCGAACAACTCACTGTACCTGTAATATCAGCCGAACAGTTTATGGTTAGAGGAACTGTTAGCGTAATGTCCGGTGTGGTACAGGCAGGGACAACGGGCGTTGGATTAGCGGCGTATTGAATATTCTTGCGGACAAATCCAGCGATAAACAGTTTACTTGTTGTACCAACTTTAGGTTGAATAAGACGACACTGGGTTATTTTTGTACGGTTTTTGATTGTTTTGATTTCGAGAACATTTTGTCCTGCCGGAAAGGCAATCCTTGCACGCATCGGTATTTGAGCAGAAAGTTCTTGTAACACGACGGATACTTTCACGCCCTTGACTTGTTGATTTTGCAGTATTTTCACTGTGAGATCTAAAATCATTTTCTGTGATACTTCCGTAAACGTTCCTTCTTCTGCTATCATGATCCCCAGTAGAGGCACACGGTTCAAAGCTTCATTCCACTCGGTAATATCAGCTCTGATTAGTTCACAGAATACCTGTTCATTGAAAAATTCGGTGCTTTCCTGATGAAATTCCGAAATATCGGTTGACATCAATTGATCTTTTTCAGGAAAGCCGGTACCGAGTGGTCTGGAAACTGCGAAATCAAACTCGTCGCGGACATTAGTAAAGGGTCCGATTGGAGGGTTTAGAAAACTGGTAATAGACACTACACACTCGAAAGGAACATCAACCGTTAAAGAGTTTATCGTCGATAATAGTTCTGCCGTTTCGATTAGTAGGGTCGATGGTAGTGCAACCATACCTATTGATGCTGGGGCTAGGTCAAAAGTGTTTGATGACATTTATTTTCCTTCCTCCTTTATTGTACGTAGGACATGCTATTTGGCTTGGATGAATTACCAAATGCTGATAAGAAATCTTAAATTCAAACGAATGCCCTGTTACGTGCTTGCAAGAAGTGACCGCAGGAAAGATTATTTTCTGTTTTTAAGGAATATGTAAACCAAAGCAGTGCCAAAAGCTCCGCTAAAAAAGACATGTCTCTTCTAGTAGCATGCTATGCAGGAAAGGATGAACATGCCTTAGATAAATATTCATTAAAGTAAAAATGTGCAATATCTATTTGGTTTTTCTTTAGAAAGCAGAAAAGACTGATAGAACGTCCATTCATTTACTATGCACAGACAATAAAAACCCCCTTGACAAAAGGGGGAATTAGCTTCTCATGCGACTCAAATTGAATTTGCCTAAATATATTATCCGTTGTTTGCTGATACGAGTAACGGCATATAACAGCCGCATAAATATAGTGCAGTTTTGGGTTGTACAGAACTCCCGATGTTAATTAAAAATAAGGTGGGCAGAGATATGGATAAAGAACTCCGTTTCAAATAACCTTTTCATTGGCTAATTGAAGTGTTTTCATCAATTGATTAGTATTAGTTACGGATTTAGGCTAAATCAGAAGGTTTTTTTGCTTTTTAAAATGACATAAATCCGTACTAACTATAAGTTATGACATTCATGTCCCTAATGATTGAACAATTCAACTATCCTCCCTCAATAAGAAAACGCATATCTCTTGTTTCCTTCTGTTTTCTCAGGATTTCAAAGCTATTTAGATTTAGTAGACGTTCTCTCATTGGAACGGGGAGGAAGCCTAGGATATTTTTGGAGGTGGAGGGCAAAAAAAACTGCAGCTACCTATCCACTTTCATCCAAAAAGTGGGTATTTAGTTAACCTATGGTCGCACTGGTGGATCTCCACATTTCTCATGGAGGTCAACCCTCCCATGTCTCACAGAGTCTTCGCTCCAAAATTCCTTCGTCCAACCTTTCCATGAGGTGGATGTCAATGATGCTGCCCGACAGGGTCCTTGCCCGAACTATAGTTGAATGACTGACTAATCCGTGCTTCAAATGTCTACTAAATCTTTGAACCTTCCATATGCCTGATTAACTTCCAGGAAACAAACGATTAGGCTGCGTTCTTTACGAGTGCCATATGAGGGATGTCCCTTAACATTCTTTCTTCACTAAACTCACACTGTTTTTTACCTATGGTAAACAACACATGTATCAATTTATTGCACAGAGCGATGAGGGACTGCATCTTTTTCAACGGATTATCCGCACGTTTCGTATAGTATGCATGTAGAGCCTTAAAAGCAGAATTCTTGGCGACCAAGGGCATGACCACTCGGAAGAGGAGAGCTCTCAAGGTCTTCCTTCCTCTCTTCGTAATCTTGGTTTGTCCCTTATGTTTACCTGATGTATTTTCTTTTAAGCTTAGTCCTGCCAGCTTTATAATCTGGCGGGGATGCGAATAGTTGTTTAGGTCTCCGACCTCTGCGAAAAAGCCTGCCACTGTATCTTTACCAATCCCTTTGATGGCTACCATTTGAGGAACACCAGGTATCTGTTCAAGTAAGACATCAAATTTAGATTCTAGTTCTTCGAACTTTTGTTTAATGAGATGGTACTTATCGAGTAGTGTGTTAATCTCTACTTTTGCCATCTCTGATCCCTCACGGCTGCCGATCGAAAGAGCGGCTGCCTGTTTTATCTCTCTCACCTTTCCAAGACCCACTGCACGTTTTACGGCTTTTTTAAGATAGGCTAGTATCTCTTCATCAGAGAATTTTACCAGCTCATTTGGTAGTAAGCCCAGCTTTAACAGCTGGAGGGCTGCTTTGCCTTCCCAGTCTTTAAACACCGTTAGAAACTCCGGAAAATACCGGTCCAGCCAATTATGAATTTGCCCGTGCACTGCTTGAAGGTCAACAGATAGAAGATCACGTATTTTTCTTGCCACGTGAAGTTCGGCATACACTCCTTGCGGAATGTTAGGTTCAGCATATCTCCCATCTTTGACTAATTGTGCAATCACCCGGGCATCTAAAAATGCCATCTTTATCCATTGGAATAGAACAAAGGAGGTATTCGCGTTAGCCAAAAAATCGGTTGAAGTTTTCGCGAAATTAAACAATAAAATAGTCGTGAACTAGCATTAAACCTTCATAACAAACGGATACAATACTTTGCTTCCGTTTGTTATGATCAAGTTCCTATATGAACTTACGGGCTAAACTGCCCGTTAGCCATCCATGCAGCGGAGGCTGAATAAATTTAGTGCAACAATTTTGTAGAAATGTTGTTGTAAAAGAGGTCTTATATGTGGTCATAAAGAAAAGAGCATGAGTTAGGATCATCCCCTTTGCTCATACTCTTTATTTTTGTTATACATTTCATATCAAATCAGATAAATTCTATTTTCACCTAGAAATAAGGGTTATTTAATAAAAACGAGCAAGAGAGGTGCTTAATAGTTTTTGAGTTTTTGTGCATTCATTATGCAGGATAATTATCCTTTCCTTCGCATTGAGGGCATTGTGTCTTGTAGGATTCGGCCTGTTCATCCATTACGGTTCCGCAGTTTGCGCATTGCTTTTTCGGCAGGTTGTTATAAAATTCTGATACTGGTTTCATGGTTGACTACCTCCTTTTTTTCTATTGTAATATAACAGATGTTCAATATAAAAATTGTGTTATACAATATGTTGTCCCGTATTCTCTCACAATCACCAATTTTCACGCGTATGCTCTATTATTCTGACTTTTTTAAATTTATTTCCATCCGTACTTAGTATGGGAAGTTGTGCTTTTTTTATTCGAAATAAGAAAAGCATCGCGCCTCATGCCGCTCTTCCTTTCCCACATACAAGTTTTACGGCCGCTTTGTGTCACGCCGGCGGGCCGTCATTACTTGATTATTTTAGAGTGAAATACATACCTATACAAAAAAGCTTTCCCTTGATGGGAAAGCCCTGACAACACTCGTTACATGGATTTAATTTTTTCATTCTTTCGCAGTTTATCGAAGCCTTGATAAATGCTAAAACCCGCGGTAATCCATTCAGGGAGTTTATCCTTCCATGTACCATTGCTCTTTTCTAGCTTTTCCTGCAGGCTATCCGAAGCGGTAGTAAGGCCTCTTCCAATGGAGTCCACGGCCTCGAAGCTGGAATCCAGTCTGTCCATTTTTTCCGCTATATCGCTTGAGATGCGATTGATTTCACCCAGTGATACATCTACGCTTGCCATTAATCGGTTGATATTCGATTGAACATGTTTAACAGTCTCGTCAGCATGCTTTACAAGCGGAATTAAACTTTTGAAGAAAAGGATCATGTAAACGGTGAAAACCACCACCGCGATGGCGATGATAACTACACCGATTGATATGGCTGTCTGCATGCAAACCCCTCCTTTTACGATACTTGGCTGGCTTTTACTTTATTACCCGCACCCATATGTGATTTAAACCAATCGCTTGTAAATGCTCTGCGCCGTTTACTTCTTTTTTCTACACAAGTAAAATGGGATAGGAATAGCTTTCCACATGTCGAATACATCTAGAGGAAAGTCCTGGTGTCGATCATGATGCCGGGTTCCATAAAGCAACGGGAGGATACTTTACAATGGTGAAACAATTCTTGCGGAGGATTTTCTCTTCAAGAGGATTAGAGGAAGAGGCTGCAGCTGTTAATGAACCTGTTGACGCAATGGTGGAAGACGTAAAAATAGAGAAACAGGATGCAATGGAGTGGCAGCGCCCGGGAGCAGATGAACCTGCACCTGTCGGGCAAACTGCACCGGATTGGCCACTTGACTCACCGCTGACGCTCATAATTAACAGGGACAAAATTGAAAAACATAACTACAAAGAAGCGATTCAATTAGTTGCTGATGTGTTTCAAAACATTGAACAGGGATTGCGCAGAAGCGGAAGGGTCCGCCTTTCGCTGGACGCTCATCTTGTGGATGAGATGGATGAATTTCTTGGCAGGCGCCTGGGCAAATACATTGAACAGCTAGAACAGCAGACGTATGATTTAACCGCTTTTATAGATTGGGAAGACGACGAAACCGTATCGATTTATGAGCATTTTGTGCTGCCTTCCCAATCGGAGAAGCAGGACGATTTTTTCCGGAGCAGGCTCATCCTGATTTATGACACGTGCGGCGCGCTGGAATGGGATTACCAGCCTGTAGCCCGAAGATTTGCACAGGCACTTGGTTTTGTTCTGCCCCAACAGTACTTTGTTGATTTTGAAGTGTGGCTGGGTTCATTGGATAAGGCCGAAGAGGATCAGGCGGCTAATAAAACTTTATCAGAGAAACCGGAAAACGTAGAGACTGCTGCACAGGAACCAGATTTTACCCACATGATTCCTTTTCAAATCTCGCGGGAAGAAGTAGAGAACGAAGATATAAATAAATTTGAACGGTTTTTTAACGCCATGACAGCAGAAGAAATGGAACGGAAGAAAGGGAAGATCGTTTTTTCCTTTTACGGATTTGCTGGGGAAGTGGACGACTTAGTGAATAATCGGTCCGTTAATTCGTGGGCAAGTCTGTTGATCGAGAAGTACCCTCATATTTTCTACTTCTTAAACGACGAATACGTACCGATGACTTCGTTTCTCACATCCCTTGTTGTAACAGCTAATATTGAAGGGGAAGAAATTCACTATAACGAGGAAGAACTTGCGGAACTCTCCTCGTTTATTGGGAGTGCTCTGCAGCGTGTGGCAGAATTAACCGGGGAAGACGGTGAACAATTGGTCCGGGAGTTTGAAAGCAAACTGCATGCCAAATTTTAGTTTCATGCAACAATTCCTTTACTTGCGTCGTCAAGGTATATATGATCGATGTATAGAAGGAGATGAGCATCATGATAAGTAGGAAAAAAATTGCAACTGCAGTTCTTGTCGGGATTATGGCGCTTTCCGTGCAGGCAGGGTTACAAGCTTCGCCAGCGGCTCCTTTACTAGTGAAATTGCAAGGCCAACCGGTTTCGTTTAAAACTGAACCTCGTTTGGTTAATGGGCGGACTATGGTTGATGCCGCTGATTTTGCCTCTTTTGTAAACGGCACTATAGATACACAGACTGATGGAACTGCCATTTATGCACACGGGCACAACCTTTTCTTTTATACAGATCTAAATAAAGTTGCGGCAGATGGTAAGCCGGTGGCTGTTAACCAACCGGCTGTGCGGATTGATAATCATCTCTATATTCCTTTACGCTGGGCCTTAGAGAAATTAAATTTTCAGCTGAAATGGAACGCGAGCGCAAGGACGATAAATGTGCGCACGAGTGAACCGGTGTTTGTCCCGATTGCGGAGTCATCCTTAACACCGGATGAGAAGGCGTTTGTGGAGAAAGCTAAACACAATACCGGCATCAGCCATCAGGGGAATCTCTATATTATTTCCCGGGGCATGAGCCCCAACCCCGGGTATGGCCTGCAAATCATACGGCAGGAATCCAACTGGGAACAGGCAACCGTTTATGTGAAAAAGACAAGCCCGGATCCTGGTAAAGCTTACGCCGCCGTTATCTCCTATCCGTATATCGCCGGTCGGATAACGCTTCCGGCTTACACAACAATCCGTTTTGTTGATGTCGATACAGGCAAGGTGATCGAAGAAGCAACATCTTCAACTGATAGTGGAAGTCCAGGCCTGCATGACGGGTTAATTATGTCAAACAAGTAAAAAGGACACAAACAATGGATCAGGAACAAAATCAGGAATATCGCGCTCGTCTTAACAAAGTGTCCGCAGTGATAAAAGATGCGCTGGCTGGACGTTGGCAAATTAACGTTACGGAAGAAGATAAACCGATGCTCGTCATTGAAAGCCTGCAGCAGAAGCAGCCGCTTAGGATAAAGCTGGATGCGCTTCTGGCTAACATGGAGGCGAACAGCGCGGAAGAAGATCAAATACTTGCAGATTTTACCTCAAAGCTCTCTGACACGCTTGAGCTCGCGCTGACGGAACATGTGTTGACAGGTCAGGAGGCGAACATCTTTCCGGTGATCCGTCACCTTTCCTTTCTAAAAAACGCGAGGGCACCTTATGTCCACCGAAGCCATACGGCGGAAACAGTCGTCGTATATGCGCTGGACTTAGGCCGGAGCTACACCCTGATCACAAAGGATGCGCTTGAGAAGGCCGGGTGGTCCGAGGAGAAGCTGCATCAGCTTGCGATCGATAACGTAAGGAAACTTGATGCTGTGCCAAAAGAAGACCGGGTTGGCGGCAATACCTTTTACTTCTTTACTTACGAGGACAGCTACAGCGCAAGCCGCATACTAAACCCTGCCGTTTTATCAAACATGGCTAAAAAAAACCAGGGGCAGATCGGGGTAGCCATTCCTCACCAGGATGTGCTTATCGTGGCGGATCTGGCAGATGCCAAGGGGGCGTCTGTACTGGCACAGCTAGCGGCAGACTTTGCTATGCGCGGTAATATTCCCATTACCCCAATGCCTTTTATGTACGAGAATGGTCAACTTGAACCGTACATGGTGATGCAGCACACGCCTTCGCGGCATAAATATCCCATTATGGGCGGGAAGAATAAGAAGTAACAAAACAAAAAGGCAGCGAGTATCTCAAACTCACTGCCTTTTTGTTTTTCGTATAGAAAGTTTGTTGATATGGAAAACGAATATGCTTTACAGTGTTAAGTGCCTTGCGCGATTTTTTTAGTGGGACCTATGGTCCCAAAACACCAAGAAAAACATCGTGAGGCGCATGTCAGCACCTTTCTTTCCCCCTGTGGAGCGTGTGGAAGAGAGGGCGAAAAAGACCGGCAACTGTCTCCATCATTGGGATACCCAGATGTTGCACCTAAACGGTATAAAGGAATCTAAGGCCATCGCCTGCGCTTTCGCTTGCCACTGGCCAAGATTTCCTAATGCCGGTCCGCCCGTCGTGACACAAAGCGGCCGTAAAAACTTCTATGAGGGGAAAGAAGAGAGCGGCATCGCCCACGATGTTTTTCCCTTAAACTTCAGCGTACAGTTGCTTTTTCATATCCAGCCATTTCACTTTAAATACAAATTTATTTTTAGCACCGTAGCCCATCATCCAAAAACCGTATGTTTCATACATAAAACTGGAGAAATGCATCTTCTGCCAGAAAATAAGGTTCTCGGGAAGCGCTCTCCAGTATGATAACCCAGTGATGTTCTTTAGCAAATTCCTTCAAGATGCGGACAAGTTGTTTGCCTGTATGCTGTCCCCGATTTTTATGGGGAACACGAATCATGCCAAGAAACAGGGCTTCGTGTTTTGTATCTAAATTAAAGTCAAGCATCACGGTATCGGATGTGATGCCTGCATCTCTCATTTCCTCTGTTGTACGGTAGATATAGTGCCCTTCACCTTTGTCTTCCAGTGTATAAGGAATATCGCGGTCCCTAAAGACCTGCTCGAATTCCGGTAAAATGTTCATCTGATTTCAGTCCCTTTCCATCCATTAAAACTGCATAAGCCCTGGATGTCTACTGGATTTAATAAGTTAATTCAGACTCAATATACATGGATTTTTTGCCAATAGCAAAGCAATTATTTCGAACAAAGTGTGAAGAAAAAGTATGCGTTTGCAGCTTTTTATGCAAAGACGTACAGGGTGCTTTTTTATTTGATAAATAGTAAAATTGAGGAGAAAAAACAGCACAAGTGTGGGGGATCATAACCTAATGTATACAATCGTAATTACGAACGATGATGGAATTGAAGCACAGGGGATACATAGACTTGCCATATCGCTTGCAGGGTTGGCAAAAGTTGTCGTGGTTGCCCCCGATCAGGAAAGAAGTGCTGAAGGGCACCGGATTACCGTCCGGGAGGGCCTTACTGTTCGCCAAGTGGATTTTCATGGCACGGGACTCGATGCATGGGCTGTTAATGGAACCCCGGCCGATTGCATTAAGATGGCTGTAAACGTAATCCTGGCAGAAAAGCCTGATTTGGTCATATCAGGTATTAATGCCGGGTTAAACATGGGAAAGGATATTTACTATTCCGGCACCGTGAGCGCCGCACGGGAAGCCGTAATAAATGGGGTGCCAGCGATTGCTGTTTCCTATGATAACTACCTTTATCCCGGGGATTTCGGCGAGGTTGAGAAACTGCTCCGCCCGATATGGGAGGAGATATCCATACACAGTATTCCGCTGGATGTCCTGCTTAATGTAAACGTACCGCACCTAAGGATAAATAAATTAAAGGGGACAGCCATAACAGGTCTCGATATTCATCATTATCAGGATCGAATTAAAGAGAAGCAGGGGAAAGCCGGCGCTGAGTTTTGGCTGGAGCGGGAGTACGGGGAAGCACAGGGCGTTTTAAATGACTACAGCATGGTAAAAGACGGGTTCATTTCAGTGACGCCCATCCATATCGATTCCACAGACAGGGAATTTATGAAGGAAATGAAATCCTGGCATCTTTTCCGGAAATAGGCCGGAGTGAAGGGAGGATCCGATACGTGAACCGATCGCTTAGTGCTATAAAGCCTTCCATTGCCGTACCGTTAACCCATGTTTCCCCGGGAAGCGTGACGATGGGTGAAGTGCTGAGCCGCACTGTTTTTACCCATCTCTATAAAGTGGCAGACGAAGAGGGCGCTCGCTGTTTTCCACTCATGGATAGGGAAGGCGATGTAGAGCTTTACATCCTTTTTGATACGATTGACCAGTTCGGTGAGCAGGCCGATGCGGATGTTTATCTGGAATTTCACCAGCATAAAAACGACTGGATCGCCGTATTCTGGACCGTAATGTCCCCTAATGATCCGCTGGGGTATCCGATTGCTTTTCATACTCTGAATGATGAGCAGCGTTATTTGGCTGTTCGGTTCCTGGAACAGAAGCAGGTCTGGATTCATTATCTCGCTTTTGCGGGTGAAGACCTTGTGCACATTTTCTCTGAGGCGATTGATTTCGCAGCCGAGGACAAAGCCAGAGCAGAGAATCTCCTGCTTAACGCTTATTATTATAAAGAGGAGTCACAAGCCGAACAGGGTGAAATGCCTCAGGAGACCATAAGCGGCCAAACGCTGGATAGAGGTATGCTCCTTACGAGTGGCGTCTCGTTTTATCTGGATTATGCAGCACTTGAAAAACAGTACGGCGAAGAAGGGGCAAAGGAAAGCGTAATGGGTGCAATCTACCGGGCACTTTGGATGATGAGCCGCCATCCCAAATCGCAGGCTCGGGATGCTTCTTTTCTTGTCTGGGTTGGTCAAGTGGAAGGTGAGAACAGAAACGGACGTATGACGCGGCTCCTGTCTGTTACGATCACCCCGTCGCTGCGCGGGATGATGAAAGGGGTTCACGTGTCCGAAGACGAAGAAAATCCGCTGGCAAGCTTGCTGATGTCCCTGGCCGAATTTCTTAAAACGGAAGAGGAACAGCCATTTGCCGCAGGGTATCTGCCGATAATAGGCTATCGAAGCGGCACGCTTCAGCACATCGAGTGGGATGATGCTTCGGTCTTAAGGCTTAAGCGTCTGTTTGTGGATTCATTCCCAAATGCGGTACTGAATCCTTACAGCGGTTAATCTGGATATGGGATCGCGAATGTCAAAGATAATCAACGATAATGACAGGAAGAGCGGGGTAATTCTTGATTAACCCGCTCTTTGTCGTGGTTTTAAGCCATGAAACCATCACGTCTTACTGTCTACATAAAACGTTATATGGTAAAATAATAATTAAGGAAGGGAGGGAGTCCATTGGGAAATTCTATCGCATAGGTGAACTTGCACAACAAGCGCATGTCAGCAGACGGACGATAGACTATTATACAAACATGGGACTTCTCGATGCGGACCGTACCCACTCCAATTATAGATTGTATCCGGAAGGAACGCTTGACCGTCTGCGGCTTATAGAATGCTACAAAAAGGAAAAGCTAACGCTAGAGGAAATAAAAGAACGACTCTGTTCCGTATCTGAAGAAGAAAACAGCAACGGAAATGAGGAGGAGCTCCTATCTGTCCTCAAAGAAATAAAGGGTGATATGGAGCATTTAGAACAAAAAGTCATAGAAATCCGTGCAAATCTGCCCACGGCTGGCGATGAAGAAGCACGCCGGATGATTCGGCAGATGTCCCTGCAAGGAGTATCACTTCTGCACGCGATTATGCTTTTGTTAGGGGAGGGGCCGCTGTAGACAGCGGACCGGAATAAAGGAGGAAGAAAATGTTTATGTTTACTGCGTTAACGCCGTTTATTCTGGCAGCATTTGTCTTATCAATGTGGGCGCAGTTTCGTGTGAAAGGCAACTTTGAGAAATGGTCCCGCGTGCCGGCTTACTCTGGTATAACGGGTGCACAGGCAGCGCGCCGCATTTTAGATGATAACGGCCTGTACCACGTACGGGTTGAACCAATAGGCGGTACGCTTTCGGACCACTTTGACCCAACATCCAATGTTGTGCGCTTGTCTGAGGATGTCTACTTTGGCAATTCAATAGCTTCTATCTCGATTGCTTCGCATGAAGTGGGGCACGCTATTCAGCATAAAGAACGTTACAGCATGCTTACGCTGCGCCACCACATGGTGCCGGTTGTAAACTTTGCCTCAAGCTTTGCCCCACTTCTGTTGATGGGCGGATTTTTCTTTAAACTGTCTGGGTTAATCCTAATAGGCATTTTGTTCTTCCTTGGTGCCGTGCTGTTTCAGGTAGTGACGTTGCCGGTCGAATTTAACGCAAGTTCGCGGGCAAAGCGCTTAATGGCCGCCGAAGGTATGATTACGCAGGAGGAAAAGTACGGGGTAGATAAAATGCTGGGTGCCGCCGCGCTTACTTATGTGGCAGCAACGCTAATGGCACTTCTCCAGTTATTTGAGTATATTTGGATATTCTTTGGTACGAGAAGGGATGAATAACGGGAAGTAAACTTCCCGTTTACCTCCCATATAACGTGTGGTATACATAATTAGACATGTTATCATGGGTTCGGCCATTATTATATAGCAGAAAGGCAGGTGTATCTGTTGCCCAAAAGGGCAGCGGAGAACCAGTTGAATCATGACCCACTTTCGATAGTGTTGTATCTTCTAATAATACTTGCACTTGTTTTCCTGAACGGTTTTTTTGTAGCCGCTGAATTTGCAATAGTCAAAGTAAGGAATACAAGGATTGACCAGCTCGTTCTGGAAGGTAACAAAAGGGCAATACGTGCGAAAACATTAACAGATAATCTTGATGCTTACTTATCTGCCACCCAGCTAGGTATTACACTTGCTTCACTTGGACTTGGCTGGATCGGTGAGCCGACGATTGCAATGGTTTTAAGCCCTGTCTTTGCAGTCCTTCACGTTCCGGACGCGGTGACCCATACGCTTTCTTTCATTATAGCCTTCTCGGTTATCACGTTTCTTCATATCGTATTAGGAGAGCTGGCACCTAAATCATTAGCGATTCAGAAGGCAGAGGATACAGCTTTGCTGGCGGCCCCTCTGCTCATCAAATTCCACAGGGTCATGTACCCGTTTATCTGGCTGTTAAATCGGTCGGCGGCTTTTTTTCTGCATCTGATTGGCATTGAACCGGCCCAGGACCATACAGCGGCCCATACAGAAAAGGAAATACGGGTGCTGATGGAACAGAGCCATAAAAGCGGGCTGATTGACCAAACAGAGCTAACCCTCGTTGATAACGTATTTGAGTTTGCCGAGCGCAATGCGCGCGAAATCATGATTCCGCGTACCGATATGGTCGTAATGTTCCAGGATTCAACTTTTGAGGAGAACTTCGCGATGGCGTTAAACGAAATGCATACGCGATACCCGATTGCAGCGGGAGATAAAGATAACATCATCGGATTCGTGCACATCAAGGATATTTACCGGTTATACATGAGCGACCGAAAGAACGAACTGGATCAGGTAATCCGCCCGGTTGAAACTGTGCCAGAATCGCTTCATATTAGTGATCTGCTTAAGCTCATGCAGCGAAAACGTTCGCACATGGCCATTGTCATTGATGAATATGGCGGTACGGCTGGCCTGGTCACGATTGAAGATATCCTAGAAGAAATAGTGGGCGAAATACAGGATGAATTTGATGAAGAAAGACCGCATATAGAGAAAAAGCTGGATGATACCTTTTCGGTGGACGGGCGTCTGCTCATTGAGGAAATCAATGACCGATTTGGCCTTGAATTAAATTCTGATGACTATGACACCATTGGCGGCTGGATATTCTCTCAGGTGGAGTTTCCGCCAAAAGTTGGGCAGCAGATTATTTCCCACGGCTACGAATTTACGGTTACAGAGGTCGATCATTTACGAATTGTGCGCCTTCGGATGAGGAAATTGGAAGAAGAAGTGCCGGATGAGTCCGATGAGGTAACCGCTGCAAAAACAAGCGAATAAAGTAAAAGGAGAGCCGGCAGCAGACCGGCTCCTCTGCTTTCAACTGTGGTAATCAGATGAGATCTGGGGGGCTTTTCTAAAGAGTGAGCCGAACAGATTGATCTTGCGGTGCTTTTTGTTTAATTTATCGGTTGCACCAAGCATTTGGATGTCGAAATTCATTTTTCTCATCTCAAGCCGAATATTTTCTTGCTTGTCTTCTATTTCTTCCATCTTGCGCATAATATTCTTGTATTGCTGTTCAATTTCAGTTGAAGCGGCACCGCCGCGTGCTGGAGCGGGGGATGTACGTTCGCTGCGGGATGCCTCAAGAACAACCAGTTCCATCGATGAAGCGGTTTGGCGGTATGCCTCAGTAAATTCATGCAGCGACTCATAAAACTGTTGATTGATGCTTGACTCGAGCTCAGATAGTTTTTCCATAATGGCCGCGGCAGCTTGGGACGGGACTTCCTGGTGGGCAGTGGCCGGGTTTAGATCTTCCGTTTCCATTCGATCAGGCAGGAGACCGTCAGCGCGTAAGCTGTCCTCTACTTCTTTTAGGGTTTGAACGCCAGTATCTTTTCTCTTCTTAATTTCCACCAGCAGTTGATAGGCTTGTTCACTTAAAAGAAGGTGACCCTGGCTGTTTTTCTGAAGCACCATATAGGGGCTGAAAGCGTCAATCCAGTTTCGGAGCGTACGGACATGGACATCCAGCTTAACCGCTACATCTTTTGAGGCCATCCAGGCGATAGAGCTACTTTGCATAACGAACGAATCCTCCTTCATCGCTTTTATTCCGTTGTAAATTAGCATACGCCAAAAACTGAAAACTTCCTAGGGCATCGACAAAGGTTATCAAAAGAAGTGGGGATTCGGGTTTTCGACACTTGGCGAATAATTTTTTTGCTGCACCGGCATACTATCAAAATACATGAAGTTGTTGAGGAGGTTGTTTTCTATGGCTTTTATGCGCAGTAAACAGCAGGTTGAAGAAGTGGAAAAAACGGATGTTGGGATTTGGAATTGCGACAACATCGGGTGCAATGGATGGATGCGCGAAGATTTCTCCTTTTCGCAAAATCCGACATGCCCTCTTTGCAATTCATCAATGAGCCAGGAAATGCGTCTCCTTCCAGTGCTTTCACACACGATAAACCACTAACCAAGAGAACAATTCTTCACCTGCCTCCCCTGGCAGGTTTTATTTTTCTCCCAGGAGGGAACCCTTAAGTTTTCTTTACAGCAAATACACCGTAATAGTACAATACGGAATAGAGTACATAGAAGGAGAGAAACAAATGGATTGGATTACGGTTATCCTACTTATACTTATTGCCGCTTTTGTTGTTGTGCGACTGCTACCTCCGAAAGGGATTAAAAGAATTTCCACTGATGAGCTGCAGGAAGTTACGAAAGACCCGAAAGGAAAGCAGATTATTGACGTTCGGGAGCCTGATGAGTACAGGAGCGGCCACATTCACATGGCGCGCAATATACCTCTGACACAAATCAATACAGCCGTGAACGGCATTCCGAAAGATAAAGCCACCTACCTAATCTGCGAGAGCGGGTTTCGCGCTACGCAGGCGGCCCGTGTTCTGCGGAAAAAGGGATTCACGAATATTTACAGTGTGAAGGGCGGCATGAAACAGTGGAAAGGCAAAGTGGTAAAAAAATAAACAGCAGAAAAAAGCGCCGGTGGCAGAATCCGGCGCTTTTTTCTGCTGTTTAAGACGAGGGCGGGGTATGGAAACACTCTCAACTTTTCATACTAGAAAGTGAAGGAGTGGTGTAGCATGCTTTCTGTATGGAAAAAAAGAAAGGGCATCATTCAAGGGATGGTTCGGTGCAGCGCTTTTACCAAACAGATGATAGGCCAGATTAAACCCGGTGAGATACCCGTTATCTCCCATTCAGATATTGATGAAGTGACGGCTCGCTGCTTGATACAGCGCAAAGTAAAGGCTGTAATTAACTGTGCTCCGTCGTTTACCGGCAATTACTGCACACGTGGGGCCTGTGTGCTGCTGGAGCACAACATTCCGTTATACGAATGCCAGCCTGACGCAAACCTGCTGCTTTGCGTGCAAACCGGTGATGATGTAACCATAGAGGGCAACTATCTGTTTGATTCCCAGGGCCGGCAGATTGCCCGTCTGATGCAAGTCACGCTCTATGAGTGGCAGGAAAAGCAGCGGCTGGCCGAAGAAAAGAAAGAGAGCATCCTGTCGGCATTCATTGACAATACGCTGGAATATGCTTCGCGTGAGAAAGCCTATTTTATAAAACCGCTCCCAACGCTTCCTCTCAATACGCGGCTAGAAGGCAGAGACGCAGTAGTCGTAGTGCGCGGCATGTATGATTGTGAGGATTTTAAAGCGCTCCGCACCTATATTCATGATGTCAAACCCGCATTGATCGGAGTGGACGGAGGTGCTGATATTCTGCTGGAAAACGGGCTTAAACCCGATATTATCGTGGGGGATATGGATAGTGTATGCGATGATGCTCTTAAGGCTGCAACCGATATCGTTGTGCATGCTTACGTTACTGGAGAGGCGCCGGGTGAACGTCGATTGCGCTCTCTTAACCTTCCTTATCATTTGCTTGCGGCGCCAGGCACAAGTGAAGATCTGGGTCTGCTTCTTGCCTATGAGAACAATGCACGTTTAATCGTTAGTATCGGCTCACATACCAGCATGATTGATTTCTTGGAAAAGGGCAGGAAGGGAATGGCCAGTACATGTCTCGTGCGCATGAAAATTGGCAGCCGATTGGTAGACGCCCGGGGAATCAGCCAGTTGTATCCGCCATACTCACATGGCAAACAGCTGATCCGGATGTGGGGAGGCCTGGGATTTCCAGCGCTGCTGACGGCAATGTTCCACCCGGTATTTCGGCATGGGCTGTCGAGCATATGGGTCCATTTTAAAGGCATGTTTGGCGGGTGACCGACGATGGCTCAGCGAAGTGCAATAATAATTCCGGCATACAACGAGGGTGAGTACCTTCAATCAACCCTGCAGGCTGTCAGGCAGTTTGACGTACCGGGAACGAAGGAAGTTATCGTGATTAACGATGGCAGCTCCGATGACACAGCCCGGATCGCGGAATCCTGGGCAGATGCTGTGGTCCATCTTCCGGAAAACCGAGGCAAGGGCTATGCACTGTGGCGCGGGATTCAGGCCGCAAACGCCGACTTTTTTCTTTTTCTCGATGCCGATTTGGCGGAAACAGCCCGCTATGGCTCTTCATTGCTCGAGGCGCTATACCGCGGGACCACAAAGGATCTCGTTATTGCGGCTCTACCCCCGGGCCAAAAAAGCGGGTTTGGCATGGCAAAAAAGACGGCAAGCAGAGCCATCTATCATTTAACTGGCTGGAAAATAGCGGCTCCATTATCCGGACAACGAGCACTTAGCCGAAAAGCGGTTCAGGCGGTGACCGACTGGGACTGTGGATTTGGTATTGAAGTCGCTATGACGATAGACATTGCCCGTGCGGGACTCACTGTGTACGAAGTTTCCTATCCCTTTTCACACAGGGAACGGGGCAAGACGATTGGAGGCTTTTTGCATCGGGGCCGTCAATACGCCGCAATCCGCCGTGTGATTCGGCAAAAGCGGCAGGAGGGACGGTTGTGAAGGCAGGGATTTTTGTTGTTTCACTCGTAATTTCGAAGCTGTTAATACACTGCGTCTTCCGCGGGTTTGCGCGCAGGGGGCGCGTAGGCCTTAATTACCGTGAGGAGAAGGTGCCACTGGGATATGGGATTGTTATGCCGTTTGTCATACTAGCCGGAACGGTTGCTGCTGCCTCTCCTCTGTTGTTTATACAGTTCGACAGTAGACTGCTTATCATAGCAATGCTGTGCTTATTGGTGGCAGTTGCCGGCTGGCTGGATGATTACTATGGCAGCAGTTCGGTCAAGGGATTTACAGGCCATTGGCTTGCTTTTTTTAAGGAGCGAAACGTTACGACAGGTGCGGTTAAGGCAGTAACCGGATTTTTTTGTGCGTTTCTTTCAGCGGTTTTAATAGGGGGAAGTGCCTGGAGTTGTACAGTCAATGTACTTCTTATAGCGTTAAGCATCAATGTGATCAATCTGCTTGATCTGAGGCCTGGTCGTGCATTAAAAGGATTCTGGCTGCTGATAGCCATCAGCTATTTCATCGGCGAAGTCCCCCCGGTATACCAGCCCTTTCTTTTGCTAACGCTGGCCGTCACACTTGCTTCGGCATCCATTGACTTTGCGGGCAGAGCCATGATGGGTGATACCGGCTCAAATACCCTGGGATTTGCGGCAGGTGTCCTGCTGGCCAGTTCACTGCCTTTATTCCTCCGCTTGATCCTGTCAATAAGCTTTCTTGCCCTCCATATGTATGCGGAATCTGTATCCTTAACCCGTGTTATTGATCAAAACAAATGGCTGCGCACCCTCGATCAGCTTGGCAGGCAGCAAGAATAAGCCTCACAGGTTAAGGAGCCGCCAGCACCTGCTACTCTATCCCCTGTTTGTCTACGGTTGTCAATCCGAAGTATCTCTGCTTAAATTAAGGGAGAGTCTGCAAATTTTTTCATATGGGAGAGCAGCGTATGAAGGTTGTAATCGTAGGTGCAGGGCGCGGAGGCACCGTTCTTTTGAAAGTGCTTTCACGCATGGAAAGCATTCAGGTGGTGGGTATAGTGGATATCGACGAGCATGCCCCCGGGGTTGAACTGGCAAGGCAATGCGGAATTCCTGTAGCTACCTCCATAGAATCCTTTCTCGCCATTAATTTTTCAGTCATCATAGAAGTGACCGGCCGGGACAAGATTCATCAGCATTTAAAAGACAACAAACCAACTGGGGTGGTCGTTATACCGGCCATGATTGCCTCGGTTATCGTAAAACTAATCGAGGAAAGAGAACAGCTTATTTCTGTGCGGGACAGAAGGCAGCGGGAAATAGACACGATACTTGACTCAACCCACGACAGCCTGCTTCAGGCGATTATTCATTCATCCAATGACGCGATATCTGTGGTCGATATAAATGGAAACGGGCTGATGATTAACCCGGCCTACACCCGCCTGACCGGCCTATCTGAACAGGATGTTATCGGAAAGCCGGCGGACGTTGATATTTCGGAGGGGGAAAGCATGCATTTGCAGGTGCTGCGTACCGGGCGTCCAGTGCGGGGGGTGCCGCTTAAAGTCGGCCCTCGAAAAAAGGACATCATGGTGAACGTAGCCCCTATTGTAGTGGATGGCGTACTGAAAGGAAGCGTTGGGGTTATTCATGACATATCTGAAATTAAAAAACTCACCGATGAGCTTGAACGGGCCCGCAGGCTCATCCGAACGCTCGAAGCAAAATATACGTTTGAGGATATCATCGGCCAGAGCGAGGGCATGGTTCATGCCATTGAGCAGGGGATAAAAGCTGCCCAGACACCGGCTACCGTGCTGTTGCGCGGAGAATCAGGAACAGGCAAAGAACTGTTTGCCCATGCTATTCATAACGAAAGCAATCGTCGGTATAATCAGTTCGTGCGCGTTAACTGTGCAGCAATCCCGGAGACGCTTCTCGAGAGCGAACTGTTCGGGTATGATGAGGGGGCATTTACCGGCGCGCGCAAAGGCGGCAAGAAAGGATTATTTGAGGAAGCGAGCGGGGGCACCATTTTTCTTGACGAAATAGGGGAATTATCAATGAGCACGCAGGCGAAGCTTTTGCGTGTCATTCAGGAAAAAGAAATTGTCAGAATTGGTGGCGGAAAGGCCATTTCGGTTGATGTACGCATTATTGCAGCAACTCATGTCAATCTCGAGCGCGCAATTCAGACTGGCGAGTTTCGGGAAGACCTCTATTACCGGATCAATGTGCTGCCGATTGTCATTCCGCCGCTGCGCTACCGTACAGAGGAAGATATTCACCAGCTTGTATACCATCTTCTCCAAAAGTATAATCTTGAATACGGCAGAAACGTGGCAGATATCGATAAAAAGGCCCTTGAAATGCTAACGCGATACAAATGGCCAGGAAATGTGCGTGAACTTGAGAATGTAATAAGCCGATCCCTTATATCTATGCGGTTTCAGGAGACCATCATTTATCCCCGCCATTTACCAGAGCTCAGTATGGCGGATTCTGGGCCGCATACAGCTGACGGTGCTCGCTGGCTCACACACTTGCCAGAAGAGGGCAGGCCGCTAAATGAAATAATGGAAGAGGTTGAAGCACAGACAATCCATGAGGCCCTTACAAGGTGTAACGGGAATAAGACCCAGGCGGCGAAGCAGTTGGGATTGTCAATTAGAAACCTTTACTATAAAATTGAGAAATACCAATTGTGAATAGGAATGCATGCAAAAAATTTCTTATTGTGCAACAACTTGCAGTACTTTCTATTCCCTTGATAACCTTTTTTCTTCTGAAGTAGCGAAAAACAAAGAAAGCGGTTTCATATCGTTTGTGGCATCCCTTTTGCATAACCCAATAGTTGAAAGATGTTTTTCACTAATGGTTGCTTACAGGAGGCTTTAAACGATGAAAATCTTTGATTATCTGAGGGAATATGATTACGAACAGTTGGTTTTTTGCCAGGATGAAAATTCCGGACTTAAAGCGATAATTGCTATTCACGATACAACACTTGGACCGGCGCTCGGTGGTACACGGATGTGGACATATGAAACCGAGGACGATGCGATTGTGGATGCCCTGCGCCTGGCCCGCGGCATGACTTATAAAGCAGCGGGGGCAGGGCTTAATCTTGGAGGAGGCAAAGCGGTTATTATCGGAGACCCAAAGCGAGATAAAAGCGAGGCACTGTTCCGTGCATTTGGCCGCTTCATTCAAGGTTTAAGCGGAAGGTATATTACTGCTGAAGATGTAGGCACAACCGTAGCGGATATGGATTTAATCCACATGGAAACAGAGTATGTCACAGGGGTATCTCCCGCCTTCGGGAGCAGCGGAAACCCGTCTCCTGTTACGGCATACGGCGTTTACCGCGGCATGAAGGCAGCAGCTAAAGAAGCATTTGGCACGGATGATCTTGCCGGAAAGACGATTGCGGTACAGGGTGTGGGCAATGTCGCCTACAATCTTTGCCGGCACTTGCATGAAGAAGGTGCTTCGTTAATTGTTACAGATATTAACAAAGAAAACGTAAAGCGTGCAGTTCACGAATTTGGCGCCAAACCAGTCGAGCCATCTGAAATTATCAGCCAGGCGTGTGATATTTTCTCACCATGCGCTCTTGGTGCTATAATTAATGATGATTCCATACCTAGGCTTAAAGCCCGCGTTATTGCAGGAGCTGCAAATAACCAGCTTAAGGAAGAACGCCATGGGGATGCCATTCAGGAAATGGGTATCGTTTATGCGCCTGATTACATTATTAATGCTGGCGGTCTAATTAACGTGGCGGATGAGCTGCAGGGGTACAATCGGGAACGGGCAATGAAGAAAGTTGAGACGATTTACGATAACATCCAGAAGGTACTCAAAATCTCCAAGCGAGACAACATTCCTGCGTATCGGGCAGCGGACAGGATGTGTGAAGAGCGGATTGAACGAGTCCGCAAGTCCCGTAATATGTTTCTGCCAGACGAAAAAGATGAGTTAGTACGGATTTAGCATAAATAATTGAGGTGGCTTTATGTCAAATGAATATGATGTTGTCATTCTCGGTGGCGGTACCGGCGGCTATGTCGCCGCCATCCGCGCTTCGCAGCTGGGAATGAAGGTGGCAATAGTTGAAAAAGACAAATTGGGCGGAACCTGTCTCCACCGGGGCTGCATTCCGAGTAAGGCCCTTCTCCGCAGCGCGGAAGTGTACCATACGCTCAAAAATAGCGAAGAATACGGCATAACTGCGGTTGATATCGGGATTAATTTCACCCGCATGCAGGAGCGCAAGCAAAAGATAGTTGACCAGCTGCATAAAGGCGTTCAGCACCTTATGAAAAGCGGGAAAATAGATATATACGAGGGAACCGGGCGCATTATGGGCCCATCCATTTTTTCGCCTCAGGCAGGAGCCATCAATATCGAATATCCAAATGGGGATTCCGAAATCGTTGTTCCCAAATTTGTTCTGATTGCTACAGGTTCCCGTCCTCGCTTACTTCCCGGCTTAGAAGTGGATGGCACAGTGGTCATTACAAGCGACGAAGCACTTCAGCTGGCCCAACTGCCTTCCTCTGTTGTTATTGTGGGAGGAGGTGTCATCGGGATCGAATGGGCTTCCTTGCTCGCAGATCTCGGGGTTAAGGTGGAAGTCGTTGAATTTGCAGACCGTATACTGCCGCTGGAGGATGAGGAAGTCAGCAAAGAAATGGCGCGCTTGCTAAAGAAACGCAAGATTACATTACATACATCCGCCCAGGTGCTGCCGGAAACGCTGCAGCGTGGCGAGCGGTCATTTACCATTAAAGCGATGCAGAACGGCAAAGAAATTATGCTGTCCGGAGAAAAACTGTTTGTTTCGGTTGGGCGGCAGGCGAACATTGAAGATATCGGGTTAAATAATGTTGAAGCAGAAATTGACCGTGGCGTCATTAAAGTTAACCCGATGTATCAGACAGGCGAATCGCATATTTATGCGATTGGGGATGTAATCGGCGGCCTGCAGCTGGCTCACGTTGCATCCCATGAAGGCATAACGGCCATTGAGCATATGGCTGGCAGGCAGCCTGAGCCGATCAATTATACAATGGTTGCAAAATGCACATACAGCCGCCCGGAAGTTGCGAATGTCGGGTTAACCGAGGCCGAAGCGAAAGAAAAGGGCTATAAAGTAAAGGTTGGAAAGTTCAACTTCCGTGCCATTGGTAAAGCGCTCGTGTTTGGTGAGCATGACGGCTTTGTTAAGCTCGTGGTAGATGAAGAGACCGATGATCTGCTTGGCGTACACATGATTGGACCGCATGTTACCGATTTAATTTCAGAAGGGGCACTGGCGCGCGTACTTGACGCAACCCCATGGGAGTTGGCGCATACGATCCATCCGCACCCCACCCTGTCGGAGATCATCGGCGAAGCGGCACTCGCCGTAGACGGCAAAGCCATTCACTCGTAAAATAAACACGGCGAAGTATAAAGGAGGAGTTTTCATGGCGGAAAATCGCCACCAGCCAGTGGGTCTTAGCGATCAGCAGGTTTTGGATATGTACGCGATTATGCTGCTTGCCCGCAAAGCGGATGAGCGGATGTGGCTTTTAAATCGTGCGGGAAAAATCCCGTTTGTTATTTCATGCCAAGGGCAGGAAGCTGCTCAGGTCGGGGCAGCCTTTGCTTTTGACAGGAAGAATGATTATGCATGCCCGTATTACCGGGATATGGGTTTTGTAATGGCTTTTGGCATGACAGCCCGCGATATGATGTTGTCGGCGTTTGCCAAGGCAGAAGACCCGAACAGCGGCGGACGCCAGATGCCGGGTCATTTTGGCAGCCGGAAACATAACATCCTGTCGGGGTCGAGCCCGGTTACCACGCAGGTACCACACGCAGTTGGTCTGGCACTCGCTGGCAGGATGGACGGAAAAAATTCGGTTGTCTTCACATCATTCGGGGAGGGATCCAGCAACCAGGGCGACTTCCACGAGGGCGCGAATTTTGCAGGCGTGCATAAACTGCCGGTTGTTTTTTTCTGCGAAAACAATAAATATGCGATTTCTGTACCGCTGTCTAAGCAGATTGCCTGCGAAACTGTGGCAGACAGAGCAATCGGCTATGGTTTCCCAGGCGTTAGCATTGACGGAAACGACCCGCTGGAGGTTTATAAAGCGACGAAAGAAGCGGTGGACCGGGCTCGCCACGGCGAAGGTCCGACCTTAATTGAGGCAGTCACCTACCGCCTGGTGCCGCATTCCAGTGACGATGATGACCGTGCCTACCGCTCGCGTGAAGAGGTAGCGGAAGCAAAAAGCAAAGATCCGATTATCCGCTTTAAAAGTTACTTAACGGAGGTTGGGCTGCTTACAGAGGAATTGGATAAAGAAATCAATGATAAAGCAGCGCGGGAAGTGGATGAAGCGACTGAATACGCGGAAAACGCACCTTACCCGCAGCCAGAATCCGCACTGCTCCATGTATATGGGGAATAGGGGGGACTACTATGGCGATTATTTCTTATATTGATGCGGTTACACAGGCGCTGCACGAAGAAATGCAGCGCGATAAGCGCGTATTTGTAATTGGTGAAGACGTTGGCGTGCGCGGCGGTGTATTCCGCGCCACCAATGGTTTATATGAAGAGTTTGGCGAGGAACGCGTAATCGACGCGCCATTGGCTGAATCCGCCATTGCAGGCGTATCGATCGGTGCCGCTGCTTATGGTATGCGTCCGGTGGCAGAAATGCAGTTCGCTGATTTTATTATGCCTGCCGTTAACCAAATTGTGAGCGAAGCTGCCAAGATGCGCTATCGTTCCAACAATGATTGGAACTGTCCGCTCGTTATCCGCGCACCGTATGGAGGCGGTGTTCACGGGGCGCTCTATCATTCGCAGAGCGTAGAGGCGATGTTTAACAGCACGCCTGGCCTGAAGGTGGTAGCTCCCTCTACCCCTTATGATGTGAAAGGGCTATTAAAGGCAGCGATTCGCGATGATGACCCTGTTCTCTTCTTTGAACATAAGCGCTGCTACCGGTTGATTAAGGGGGAAGTTCCTGAACAGGATTATACGGTTCCGATCGGCAAAGCGGATGTAAAACGCGAGGGAACCGATGTTACGGTAATTAGCTACGGGCTGATGCTGCATTTTGCCCTGCAGGCGGCTGAAAAGCTCGCAAACGAGGGAATTAGCGCCCATGTGCTTGATCTGCGTACGCTGTATCCGCTTGATAGGGAAGCCATTGCAGAGGCAGCAAGAAAAACGGGAAAAGTGCTTATTATTCACGAGGATAACAGAGAAGGCGGAGTTGGCGGCGAGGTATCTGCTATTATCGCCGAAGAATGCCTGTTCGATTTAGATGCGCCGATTAAGCGGCTCGCCGGGCCTGATATTCCTGCTATGCCATACAGCCCAACACTTGAGAAGTTTTTCATGCTTAATCCTGAGAAAGTGCTGGCGGCTATACGCGAGCTGGCCGAATTCTAAGCAACGATTGGAAAGGGGGCTTCTACTATTATGGCAACAGAAGTGTTAATGCCTCAGCTTGGGGAATCCGTAACAGAAGGAACAATTGCCCGCTGGCTGGTTAAACCTGGCGATACCGTGAAAAAGTATGAACCTCTATGTGAGGTAACGACTGATAAAGTAAATGCGGAAGTTCCCGCAACTGTTGAAGGAACTATTACCGAGCTCATCGCCCAGGAAGGCGACACCATTGCGGTGGGCCAACTGATCTGTTATATCGAAACAGAAGCGGGGTCTGCACAGCAACAGGCAGCGCCGGCTGCTCCAGCAGCTGCGGCAGCTCCGGAAACCAAACAGGAAACAGCAGCTGAAATGCCTGCAGCTGGTTCTGCCGTGTCCCCTGCTGCTGTCAGGCGGGGAATGGATGCCGTGAAAAAGCAGCGGTACTCACCCGCGGTTCTTCACCTGGCGCAGGAGCATAATTTGGATCTCTCCCGCATAGCAGGAAGCGGCAGAGAAGGCAGGATCACGCGAAAGGATGTGCTCGCAGTTATTGAGAATGGGGGAACTGCTCAAGCTACACAGCAGGAGCCTGCCATTTCGCAGCGGCAACAGCAGCAATTCGGGGAACAGCAGCAGCAAAACGCTCCCGAGGTGAGAACGCCGGAAACCGTGCAACCCGCGCCGGACACTCCAACCCAATCTGCTAAACAAGCAGCCATCTACCCCGGAGACACAGAAATTCCGGTTTCTTCTATTCGTAAAACGATAGCGAATCGCATGGTACAGAGCAAGCACGAAGCACCTCATGCCTGGACGATGGTTGAAGTGGATGTAACCAATCTCGTTCAATTCCGTGACTCCATGAAAAAAGAGTTTAAGCAGAACGAAGGATTCAACCTTACTTTCATGCCGTTCTTCATTAAGGCCGTCGTGGAATCGATCAAAGAATTCCCGATTTTAAACGCTACATGGGCTGGCGATAAAATAATTGTAAGGAAGAATATCAACATATCGATCGCAGTCGCAACAGAGGATGCCTTGTACGTTCCAGTCATTAAAGATGCGGATCAGAAAAGTATTTTCGGGCTAGCACGTGCAGTAAATGATTTAGCCAACAAAACCCGGCAGGGCAAGCTCACGATGGATGACATGTCCGGCGGAACATTTACGGTAAACAACACGGGTTCTTTCGGTTCGATTCAGTCGATGCCCATCATAAACCAGCCACAGGCAGCCATCATCAGCATAGAGTCGATCGTGAAGCGTCCTGTTGTCCTCAATGGGATGATCGCTATTCGCGATATGGTTAATCTTTGCCTTTCACTCGATCACCGGGTGCTTGACGGGCTCGTGTGCGGCCGCTTCCTTCAGCGGGTAAAGCAGCGCATGGAAGCGTACAACGCAAACACATCGATCTATTAGAGAACTCAACCATAAAAGGCGTCCGAGTTATTGACGGACGCCTTTTCTCATTTTAATTGGCTGTTAAGTTCCCGAGACCGTTCGACTGCAGCTTTAACAGCTGCTTGCATCGCAAAGCCGGCACCGTTTTTCTCTAATGCCTCTACACCCGCTTGGGTAATCCCGTTTGGCGTTGTCACATTCCTACGCAGCTGTTCGGGTTTTTCACCGGTCTTAAGGAGCATTTTCCCGGCGCCGAGAAGGGTTTGCGCAGCAATACGCCGAGCAAGGCCGGCATCTAATCCGCCTTCTATCCCTGCCTTTTCAAGATGCTCAACCAAATAATACATGTAGGCCGGGCCGCTGCCAGCGATTGCGGTAAATATATCTATCCGATCTTCCTCGATTTCGTATACCTTCCCTATGCCCTCCAGCAGGTCGACCGCATTCTCTCTGTCGTTGTCCGTCACATAATCACCGAAGCATACTGCTGTTGCGGACTCCCCAACCAAGCTTGATGTATTAGGCATAACCCTTACAATAGGCATCCTGCCGCCTAAAGCGGATTCGAGCACCTGGGTGGAGTAGCCTGCTATAACGGATACGATAAGATTGTTTGCCGAGACTTTAGCTGCGAGAGAGGAAAGAACCCCGGCGGCATCCCCTGGTTTCGTAGCGAGGATAAGTATATCGCCGTCTCCGATCGTAACTTCAGAAAATGAACAGGTATGTATGCCATACGTCCCGGTTAATTTTATACGTTGTTCTTCATTTTTTCGGTTTACAGCCGTTATTTGGCCGGGCTGCACCTTTTTTCTGGCAATCATTCCGCCAATCATGGCCTCTGCCATAGCACCTGCCCCGATAAAGATTACATGTTGCTTAAGCATTAACGAGCCCTCCTAATCGATCTAAACAAGTTTTGTCAGTGTACAGCACACAGCAAATGGTATCACGATTTTTCTTTTAAGAAAAATGAGGGAGGGGAAAATGCCTACTATGCAAGAAAGTTTCGGCGGGCCGCACGGGGATAAGCCAAGGCGGCCATGCACCTCTAAACAACTAAATTTATTTAGTAATTCGGATAGTAAGGATATAAGGGCAGCACGGATTCAGATAATACAAATAATACGGATAATCTAAGAGTAGTACGGATAATACTTGGGGTAGTAATAGTAGAAGTAATGAATGCCTATCAACCTGCAGAATACTGTGGGGAAAGCATGGAAACCAGCTGCATCCAGTTGGTCACACGCGGATAATCTGTCAGGTGCCGGTTCCATGGGTTATCAAAAATAATTTTACTTTTGGCTGGCGAATTGACAAGATTGTGAGGCCCGTCGTCCACCAGATAATCCCCCATGACCAAATCTTTGCGATGGGTCAAAACAAGATTAGGCTTAGGCAAAAACGGCAAGTGTGATTCAATCCAGAAGTATTTATCCTCATAGGCATAATGCTCGCTGGCGGAAACAAAAACGATATCATAGTGCTCACTGAGTTGTCGTATGCCTTCAATTGCCCCTTTTTTTGCCGGCAGATTGTAGTAGAACCTCGGTTCCTTATTGATCTCGCCAAAAATCAAATCCACGATTTCAGGTTCAAGCACATTGTTAAGATTCCATTCTTTCCATTCCTCTCGATTGTGGAGGACACCGGTTTTTTCATACAAGCGCTGAACCCATGTTTCTGACTGCTCTACAATTACATCATCCATATCAAGTAAAAGAATTTTTTTCTCGTTTTTTTTCATTTCATCTTCTCCTTGTTTGGCGGTAAGTAAGAGGGATTATTATTGTACGACAATTTAGTCAGTTTGCACAAGGTACTAAACGTTAAAAATTAAAGAAAGAATAAATCGGGCTCTGCCAGGAGACGATAGTAAAAAAATTTTTTATTCACCAGTAAGGAGGCCATTGTCCATTGATAGAGATGAAATTATTGCCTGATTCCATCCAATCGCTCTATTTTGATTCGCTTACCCGCGGCCGCGCTCAGTTCTCCCAGCACGGTGGAGGCTATGTGGGGCTCATTTCGGAAGAGGAATTTGATGGTTTTTTAAAGGAAAACAACCTCATTGTGTATCGTCAGTCGCTCAAAGCGTATGAAGATGGGGAAGTAGTCGGCCATTTCATGCCTGCGGAGTAGCAGCGCGGTAACTGTATAAGATCCGCAAAGATGGATTAGCCGCCCGTGGGCTGGGGTGGCTATTTTGGCGTAAGTAGAAAAATGACGAATTTCAGCAGGAAAAAGCGGGACCAAAACGAATTATGTAATAGGCATCAATTTCAGAAACTTTTGAGAAGATAGAGATAGAAAACAGAAGGAGGGGAACCAGTGGATACACAACATCAAGAAAACAGCGGCGGCCAACCGCTAATGGAATCACCCAGGAAAATAGAACACATAGGCATTGCCGTAAAAAATCTCGAGGATTCTCTTGCTTTTTATACCCAGATGCTTGGCATGAAATGGCTGGGCACGGAAACAGTAGAAAGCGAGCAGGTGCGCGTGGCATTTCTCGCCATCGGCGAATCGCACATCGAGCTTTTGGAACCCACCAGTGATGATAGCCCGATCGCTAAATTTATCGAAAAAAAGGGTGAAGGGATTCACCATATTGCACTGAGCGTTGATAATCAGCAGCAGCGGCTGAACGCGCTTCAGGAGGCCGGTGTGAGGCTGATTAACGAAACACCAAAGCGCGGTGCCCATAACAATATGGTGGCTTTTGTGCATCCGAAGGCAACGCATGGCGTGCTGCTGGAACTGTGTGAGAAAGCCGAGCTGTAGCGAGGACACAGCCAAAAAAGAGAAGCAGCACCTGGATAGGAGGAAATTAACTACTATGAGCAGCATGTATGAAAAAATAGATGAGTTATACGAACGTCGCCTCAAAGTGGAGCTTGGCGGAGGGGATAAGCGCATAGATGCGCAGCATAACAGAGGAAAGCTTACCGCGCGCGAGCGGATCAATCTCATACTTGATGACAATACATTTGTGGAAATGAATCCCTTTATTGAGCACCGCGCCACCAGTTTTGGGATGGAAAAAATGGAAGGGCCTGGCGAAGGTGTCGTAACGGGATATGGAAAAGTAAATGGCCGCCTTGTGTTTATCTTCTCCCAGGATTTCACTGTGTTTGGCGGTGCGCTCGGGGAGATGCACGCGCTGAAAATCGCCCGCATTATGGATCTTGCAGCCCAGAATGGCGCTCCCATTATTGGACTGAATGATTCTGGCGGCGCGCGCATTCAGGAAGGCGTGGAATCGCTCGATGGCTATGGCCATATCTTCTACCGCAACGCCATTTATTCTGGAGTTGTTCCACAGATTTCAGTCATTCTTGGACCTTGTGCCGGAGGGGCTGTGTATTCGCCAGCCATTACTGACTTTGTGTTCATGGTTGAGAAGACAAGCCAGATGTTTATTACCGGTCCTAAGGTTATCGAAGCTGTTACAGGAGAGAAAATTTCTTCGGAAGGGCTGGGCGGCGCTTCAGTCCATGCGTCCATTAGCGGAAACGCCCACTTTACGGCTCCAACCGAGCCTGAAGTGCTGGAGGATGTACGCAGGCTTTTAAGTTTTCTGCCGCAAAACAATACCGAAAATCCGCCAATCATTGAAACAGCGATGGATGACGGATGGGACGAGGATCTGGCGGAGATTGTCCCGATCCAGACGACTAAAGTATATGATGTCCGCAAAGTCATCGACCGGATTGTTGATAATGGCGACTTCATGGAAGTACAGCCGGACTTTGCAAAGAATATTGTGGTCGGGTTCGGACGCATTGACGGCCGGAGCGTTGGCATAGTCGCCAACCAGCCGAAATTCATGGCCGGCGGTTTGGACATCAACTCTTCTGACAAGCTGTCTAGATTTATCCGTTTTTGCGATTCGTTTAATATCCCGCTTATTACGTTTGAGGACGTATCAGGATTTTTTCCGGGCATTAACCAGGAGCACGGCGGAATCATCCGGCACGGCGCTAAAATCCTGTATGCGTATTCGGAAGCCACGGTTCCAAGAATTACAGTTATCCTTCGCAAAGCGTTTGGCGGTGCGTACGTGGCACTGAACTCCAAGTCTATCGGGGCGGATGTGGTATACGCCTGGCCGAACGCTGAGATTGCTGTAATGGGTGCGGAAGGGGCCGCTAACATTATATTTGCCAAAGAAATTGAAAACAGCGAAGATCCTGCGGCCACCCGGGCCGAGAAAATTGCGGAGTACCGGGAAAAGTTTGCAAACCCGTATGTCGCTGCCAGCCGGGGTATGGTAGATGATGTAATCGATCCGCGTGAGACGCGTAAAAAACTGCGTGAGGCGCTCGACATGCTCCGCAATAAGCAGGATAAGCGCCCCGCGAAAAAGCACGGAAATATTCCGCTGTAAGAGGTTCTGGGCCTCCAAAATTGTGTATAATGAACGGGTATACGTTCGTGATACATACTTTTTGGAGGTGTTTTTGTTGGTACAGCAAGAAAGGCTTGTCAACGAATTTATGGAACTTGTCCAGGTGGACAGTGAAACAAGGCACGAGCGGGCAATATGCGATGTACTGAAAGAAAAATTTTCTTCGCTTGGCCTTGAAGTTGTGGAAGACGATGCGGCCGATAAGACCGACCACGAAGCGGGAAATCTCGTTGCAACATTGCCAGGCAGCGCAGAAGGTCCGACTATTTATTTTACGTCGCATATGGATACGGTGGTCCCGGGCCGGGGCATTAAACCTAGCATTAAAGACGGATATGTGGTGTCAGACGGAACGACCATTCTGGGCAGCGATGATAAAGCCGGAATCGCAGCGATGTTTGAAGCCATCCGGGTATTGAAAGAGCGCGATATTAAGCATGGCCCGGTTCAATTTCTGATTACGGTAGGAGAGGAGTCCGGGCTGCAGGGTGCACAGGTACTGGACCCCTCCTTGCTCAAGGCCGAATACGGATATGCGCTGGACAGCAATGGTAAAGTCGGTGATATTATTGTAGCCGCTCCCACACAGGCTAAAATCAAGGCGACTATATATGGGAAATCGGCCCACGCCGGCGTAGCGCCTGAAACAGGCGTTAGCGCCATTCAGGTTGCCAGCAAGGCGGTTTCGCGCATGCCGCTCGGCCGGATTGACGAGGAAACAACGGCAAACATTGGAAGTTTTGAAGGTACGGGCCCAACGAACATCGTTTGCGACCGCGTTGAAATTCTGGCGGAAGCGCGAAGCCTTGTCCACGAAAAAATGGTGGCGCAAACGGAAAAAATGAAAAAAGCATTCGAATCAGCTGCCGAAGAGCTCGGAGCGAAGGCGGATGTGACCGTGAAAGTTATGTATCCAGGCTTCAAGTTTTCGGAAAGCGACCTTGTGGTACAGAAAGCGATGGCGGCTGTTCAAGCAGTAGGCAGGCAGGCTCGTATTTTGTCAAGCGGCGGTGGAAGTGACGCCAACGTCATTGCCGGATATGGCATTCCGACCGCGAACCTTGCGATTGGCTACGAGGATATCCACACAACCAAGGAAAAAATTCCGGTTGAAGAACTTGTGAAAGCGGCGGAGCTTGTAGTAGCCATCTGCCAGGAAGCCATCAAATAACGGCACCCATTCGAACCCAACGGTTTAAAATTATTGTGGCCGGCAGGGAAACGGCGGGAAATGTCGAATCTTATGTGTTGTATAGGGGTTGGGATTTAACTATTCCGCCCCTGTTTATCTATTCGATAGGTGAAAGGAGTGAGCGGATACTTTCTGCTCTCCGCGCTGCGGGGTAGAGAACCGCGAATACTATGGAAAATGTAGAGAAAAAAAGAGAACAGCTAACCGTCGAAGAAGAATACGAATTATTTAACGCTTTTCCCCATCCTACTTATCAAGAATGGCGAGAGTTAACTGAAAAGTCGCTCAAGGGTGCATCTTTTGAAGGAAAACTGGTAACGCATACGTATGAAGGCATCGATTTGCAGCCGATGTACCGCATGGAAGACATTCAAAACCTGCCTTATTTATCATCGCTTCCCGGATCATCACCTTACGTTCGTTCAGCGAACCTAACGGGGCATGTCGAGAAGCCATGGGAAGTAGCCCAGGAGCTGTCCGCTCCAACTCCGCAGCTGTTTAATGAAGCGGCGCAGCAGGACATAGCACGAGGCCAGACGGCATTAACGATTGTCCTGGATAAAGCCACCCGTTCAGGAAGGGATGCAGACGTTGCACCACAGGAGGACGTTGGGGCAGCAGGCCTCTCTCTTTCCAGCCTGTCTGATATGCGGGCGGCAATGCACGGCATCGACCTGCAGAACATACCCTTATATGTGCAGGGTGAAGGGGCTTTTACCTTTCTCTTGCTAACGGCTGCTTATCTAAAGGCAGAAACAAGGCCTTATCAAAACCTGCATGGCTGCGTGGGTGAAGACCCGCTCGGCACGCTGGTTGCTGAGGGACGGCTTCCCGGCTCTGCTGCAGATGCTTATGACCGGCTGGCGGGTATGACCGCGTGGGCGCTGGAAAATGCTCCTGATCTGCATACGATTGCGGTACAGGGTGCTCCTTACCACAATGGTGGCGCCAGTGCGGTGCAGGAAATCGCCTATGCACTTGCTTCCGGTGCTGAGTACATTCGGGAGCTGCAGGCCCGCGGTCTGGCGGTAGACGACATCGCGCCCCGTTTCCTGTTTTCTTTCTCAATCGGATCAAACTTGTTTATGGAAATCGCGAAACTCCGGGCTGCCCGTTCGCTCTGGGCCACCATTGTGCAGGCGTTTGGCGGGGCGGAAGAAGCCCAGAAAATGCGGATTCATGCCCGCACATCGGCGTGGACGAAGACGGTTCATGACCCGTATGTCAATATGCTCCGGGGTACGGCCGAGGCATTCGCCGGAATTGTGGGCGGGGCGGACAGCCTGCATGTGAGCCCGTTTGATGAAGCCATCCGGCCAAGCGATGAATTCTCTCGCCGGATTGCGCGAAATACACAGATTATCTTACAGCAGGAAGCCAACCTTTCGCGTGTCATTGACCCTGCCGGCGGTTCCTGGTATGTGGAAACGCTTACCGATTCCATCGCCCAGAACGCCTGGACGTTGTTTCAGAAGGTTGAAGAGCAGGGCTGCATGTATCAGGCCTTAGTGAAAGGCTTCCCGCAGTCTGAAATTGCTGAAGTAGCCGCTGCCCGCAGAAAAAATATTGCACGGCGTAAAGATAAATTTGTCGGAACGAATATGTATCCGAACCTGTCTGAGAAGCCTCTGGTACACAATGGGGATGCTCAGAGGTTCATGCAGAGCCAGCGCATCGAAAACGTCAGAAAAGAACGGCAAAACGCAAACCAAACGATGGTTAAAGAAGCACTAGCAAAGATAAACCGCAACGAAGGCCAGTCACCAAAATCAATGGTAGAAGTGGCCATCGCTGCCATCGAAGCCGGTGCAACTGCCGGAGAAGTTTCAGCGGCATTTTTAAAACAGGGGGAAGCGGTCCGGGTTATGGCTATTCCTGCATGGCGTGGAGCAGACATGTTTGAGCAGCTTCGGTCCAATGCCGCGCGTTATAGAGAAGAAACAGGCGCAGCACCGGCTGTATTTCTCGCAAATCTGGGTTCGATTCCCCAGCACAAGGCGCGGGCTGACTTTGCCTCAGGATTTTTTGAAGTGGGCGGATTTGAAATCATTAAAAACAATGGATTTGCAACAGCGAAAGAGGCCGCCGATGCTGCGATCTCTTCCGGGGCGCCCATTGTCATAATCTGTGGAATGGACGATATGTACCCCGAAGCCGTTCCCGCAATCGCATCGGGCATAAAACAAACCGTTCCGGATTGTACGGTTCTGCTCGCAGGGCTTCCGGCAGCTGAACAGGGTGAAGCTTATAGATTGGCAGGCGTCGATGATTTTATCCATGTTCGTGCGAATTGTTATGAGATGCTTGAAAATCTGCAGAAAGTGAAGGGGATTGCCAGATGAATAAATCACCGGATTTTACAACCATACCATACACCAAGCAAACTTCAGCCGCCGATTTGGCCAGCTGGCGCAGGCAGGTCGAGCAGGAAACAGGCAAATCACTGGATGAGATGATCTGGCACACCATGGAACAAATCGATGTAAAGCCGCTCTATACGAAAGAAGACATTGAAGGGATGGAACACCTAAACTATGTTGCGGGCATCCCGCCTTATTTTCCGGGGCCGTATCCGGCGATGTATGTCACGCAGCCGTGGACTGTACGCCAGTATGCCGGATTTTCCACTGCGGAGGAGAGCAATGCATTCTACCGGCGCAACCTGGCTGCAGGGCAGAAAGGGTTATCGATTGCGTTTGACCTGGCGACCCACAGGGGGTATGACTCCGACCATCCGCGTGTGGTTGGGGATGTGGGAAAAGCGGGCGTAGCTGTTGACTCCATTTTGGATATGAAAATCCTGTTTGATGGCATTCCGCTTGACAAGATGTCCGTATCGATGACGATGAATGGAGCCGTGCTACCTATTATGGCCTTTTATATTGTGGCAGCGGAAGAGCAGGGCGTGAAGCAAGAGCAACTTGCGGGAACCATTCAAAATGATATTTTGAAAGAATACATGGTGCGTAATACGTATATCTATCCGCCTGAAGCCTCGATGCGGATCATCGCCGATATCTTTTCGTACACGTCTAAGCATATGCCGAAGTTCAACAGCATTAGTATTTCCGGCTATCATATGCAGGAAGCGGGTGCAACAGCCGACATTGAGCTGGGCTATACACTGGCAGATGGGTTTGAGTACGTTCGGACAGGTTTGAAGGCGGGCATTAATATTGACGCATTTGCACCAAGGCTGTCATTCTTCTGGGCAATTGGCATGAATTATTTTATGGAAGTGGCGAAAATGAGGGCCGCGCGCCTGATCTGGGCTAAATTGATCAAACAGTTTAATCCGCAAAATCCGAAATCCATGGCCTTGCGCACACACTGCCAGACTTCCGGATGGAGCCTCACAGAACAGGATCCCTTCAACAACGTCGCGCGTACCTGCATCGAGGCCATGGCGGCTGCGCTGGGCCACACGCAATCCCTCCATACGAATGCGCTGGATGAAGCGATTGCGTTGCCTACTGACTTCTCAGCGCGCATTGCCCGGAATACGCAGCTGTTCCTCCAGGATGAGACCGGCCTTACAAACGTGCTGGATCCATGGGGAGGATCCTATTATGTGGAAGCATTGACAGCCGAGCTGGTGCGCAAAGCATGGGGGCATATCCAGGAGATCGATTCTCTGGGAGGTATGGCCAAAGCGATTGAAACCGGTCTGCCAAAAATGCGGATTGAAGAAGCTGCCGCCCGCCGCCAGGCGCACATTGATTCCGGCAAAGAAACCATTATTGGGGTGAATAAATACCGCCTTTCGAAAGAAGATCCGCTTGAGATTCTTGAGGTTGACAACACGGCTGTACGTGAAGCGCAGATTCGCCGTTTGGCAGAGCTTCGCGCCAACCGGGATGAGGCGAAAGTTCAGGCGGCTTTAAACGCGATAACCCGGGCTGCGGAAAGCGGTGAGGGGAACCTGCTTGAACTTGCAATTGTAGCCGCCCGTGCCCGTGCCAGCCTGGGAGAAATATCAGACGCGTATGAAAAAGTTGCAGGGCGGCACAAAGCGGTGATCCGTTCCATCGCCGGTGTGTACAGCGCGGAGTTCGGCGAAGATGAGGAAGTCGCGAATGTGCGCCGCATGGCCGATGAGTTTGAAGCAAGGGAGGGCCGCCGCCCGCGTATTATGGTTGCGAAAATGGGCCAGGATGGGCACGATCGTGGTGCGAAGGTTATCGCTACTGCGTTTGCGGATCTAGGCTTTGATGTCGATATGGGCCCGCTGTTCCAGACGCCTGAAGAGACTGCAAGACAGGCCGTGGAAAATGATGTGCATGTTGTTGGGATGAGTTCGCTGGCAGCCGGCCATAAAACGCTGCTGCCGCAGCTTGTGCAAGAACTGAAAAAACTGGGCCGTGAAGATATTCTGGTTGTGGCCGGGGGTGTTATTCCGGCGCAGGACTACGAATACCTGAAGGACAACGGGGCATCGGCCATTTTTGGGCCGGGTACTGTTATTCCGGTGGCAGCCCAGCACATCATTGAAGAAATTAACAGACGTTTAGAGGAAGCGATTTAATAATGGATGAGAAGAAAAGCCTACGACCGGAATGGGCACCTGAGGGAGCGGGAAATGCTTTCGCCAGCCGAGTAATGGGCGGGGTGGAAGGGGGCCATGATGGGATGGAAAAGCGGGAGCCTAAATCCTCTCCCTCCTCCCGCCCTGTTCCCCGGCGCAGGCGCCTCACCGTTGATGATTATGTGGAGGGGGTGCTCGGCGGCAATCGCACGATTCTTGCGCAGGCGATTACGCTTGTGGAAAGCAATTCAACCGCCCACATGGAAATAGCGCAGGAAGTCTTAAAAAAGTTGCTGCCCCACACCGGAAAATCCATCCGGGTTGGGATTACCGGTGTTCCTGGAGCCGGAAAAAGTACGCTGATTGAAGCCCTCGGTACGATGCTCTGCGAGAAGGGCCACCGGGTAGCAGTGCTGGCTGTCGACCCGAGCAGCAGTGTTACGCGCGGTAGCATTTTGGGTGATAAAACCAGGATGGAGACGCTCTCCCGAGAAAAGAATGCATTTATTCGGCCTTCTCCGTCCGGGGGTACGCTTGGCGGTGTCACCCGGAAAAGCCGTGAGACAATGCTTGTATGTGAAGCCGCGGGTTTTGACATTATACTTGTAGAAACAGTGGGGGTCGGACAGAGTGAGATTACCGTCCGTTCTATGGTGGACTTCTTCCTCCTCGTCTTGATTACAGGAGCTGGCGATGACCTTCAGGGCATCAAAAAAGGAATTATGGAACTGGCTGACGCAATTCTCATCAACAAGGCTGACGGCGATAACAAAATGAAAGCGAATGCGGCGCGTGCCGAGTATAACAACCTGCTTCACTATCTGCAGCCGGCTACCGAGGGGTGGACGACAAAAGCGTATACCGCTTCTGCTGTGATGGGGGATGGTATCGAAGAGATATGGCGTGTCATTGAAGAGTTCCATAAGGTAACCACAGAATCCGGGGTAATGGCCCACCGCCGCCAATCTCAGACACTAGATTGGGTTTACGCCATGGTAGAGGAGCATCTGCGAACCCGCTTTTTTAACGACCCGAACGTTGGCAAGCTGCGTCCGCTCGTTGAGCAGAACATTATCAACGGTACCATGTCTGCCACTCAGGCAGTGCATGAGCTTTTAAGAGCGTTTAAAGAATAATAGAAGCCAGCAGGCCAACAAAAAGCGATCATCCCCCAGCGAAAGCTATTCTTTCTATGATTTAGAAAGAATAGCTTTTTTTCATATATGTTCAAGATAGCGTATGTGGGTAGCCAGCCACCTCAAATCCAGGAATTTTGTCAACTGCTCAACAAATAGCTCTGCTTCAGAGCAAATTTCTCTTGAATATTTTACAGTGCCACGTATTATATAAATATATATATTCAAATATTTGAATATATATATTTAGAGATCATTAAGTTAAATCAGTAAAAATGGAGGAGATCGAATGGGAAATGACATGCGGCAATTTAAAGCTGACTTTTTTAAAGCCTTATCACACCCTTTGCGAATACGTATCCTTGAATTACTAGCGGAAGGGGAGAAGAGCGTAAATGAAATTCAAAGCAGCCTTCATAGCGAAGGTTCTGCTGTTTCTCAACAATTAAGCATACTGCGCGCTAAGAATATCGTTGTTGGTACCAAAGATGGAAAAAGGGTGGTGTATGCTCTTCGCGATCCGATGATTATCAACTTGCTGGCTGTTGCACGAGAAATTTTTAATAATCACTTAATCGATACCATTTCCATGTTGGAAGAACTGGACGATGAAGAAACGAACTTAAAACACAGCGTGAAATGATGTAGAAATTATACTTAATTTTCCTTTATATCCATATTAAATCATACAATTCAAAAAGAAAAGAAGGGTTCTGCCGTGAGAGGTATATTTAGTGGGAAACTGCATGGATATTCCCTTGGGAATTTTCAAAAAGATGTTTTTTCAGGTGTTATTGTCGGTGTAATCGCTATACCGCTTGCAATGGCTTTTGCAATTGCTTCTGGCGTTAAGCCAGAGTATGGAATTTATACAACATGTATTGCCGGTATCCTAATCTCTTTATTTGGTGGATCGAAGTATCAAATTGGAGGCCCGACGGGAGCTTTCGTTCCGATCCTTTTGGGTATTGTTATTTCCTATGGCTATGAGGACTTGCTGCTGGCTGGTTTTCTAGCTGGAATCCTACTCTGTCTTATGGGCATTTTCAGACTTGGCTCCCTTATTAAATATATTCCGAGCCCTGTAACCATCGGATTTACGTCAGGGATTGCCGTCATTATTTTTACAGGACAAATCGCTAATTTTCTAGGTCTTACCCATATAAAAAATCATCAGCAATTTATTGCGAACATTCAGGAAGTTATTGTACATATTAATACCATTAATTTATATAGTGTCATTACTTCGGCGGTGTGTTTTCTTGTTATTTTGATCATTCCCAAATTGTTTCCAAGAGTACCAGGTTCATTAGTCGGATTGATCGCTTCAAGTGTACTTGCATCCATGCTATTTCCAGGGCATATTACGACCATTGGGACAGCTTTTGGCACGATTCCAAGTTCGCTTCCTCATTTTCAAATGCCAGAGATGTCCTGGGAACATATTAAAAAGTTGCTGGCTCCCGCCTTTGTTATCGCAATATTAGGGGGGATCGAATCGCTTTTGTCGGCTGTAGTGGCGGATGGATTGACCCACAGTAAACATAATAGCAATCGAGAACTCATCGGACAGGGAATTGCCAATATTATAACACCCCTATTTGGGGGGATTCCGGCAACCGGGGCGATTGCACGGACAGCAACAAACATTAAGAGTGGAGCCGCTTCCCCTGTGTCCGGAATTATTCATGGTCTATTTGTTTTATTGATTTTGATGCTTTTTGCTCCTTACGCTTCTGCTATTCCATTGGCCAGCATGGCTCCAATTTTAATGATGGTAGCGTGGAATATGAGTGAACGAAAATATTTTGTTCGTATACTTAAAATGAAATCAGGCGATTCCCTTGTATTGCTTGTGACGTTACTTTTTACAGTTTTTGCTAGTTTAACTACAGCTGTTGAAGCAGGACTTATTCTAGCTGTAATTTTGTTCGCTAAACGTATGAGTGAAAGGCTTGTAATTGCCAAGGTACTCCCTGATCATACTCAAAAATATGGGAAGGTGCTGCCTCATGTAGTGAGTGATACACATGACTGTCCTCAAATTAGCATTTACACGATAGAAGGACCCCTTTTCTTCGGAGTTGCTCAAGTCTTTGAACAAAATATCATGGAATCCATTCAGTACAAACCGAAAGTTTTAATTTTACGCCTGGGAAAAGTTCCATTTATGGATTCAACAGGAGAAACATGTTTAAGGAACGTTGTTCACCGTTTTAAGAATTCTGGTGGTGTACTTTTAGTATCGGGTGTCGCCTCCGACTTGAAACAAGCCTTACAAAAAACGAATTTATACGATGAAATTGGTGAGAGGCATTTCTTCAATCATACAGGGGAAGCAATTAATTATGCGTTGACTAAAGTCCAAACAAATGAATGCGTAGGTTGTAAACATTTGGCTTTCCATGAATGTAAAGACCTTTCCTATTCATCAGAAAGGGATAAAAGACTTGTTTTTGATTAGGACATCATTTTTTCATCTCCTTTAAACCGAATGAATCGGCATGAAAAGATCCCCCCCTACGTACATCAATACAGAGGGGGAATTTTTATGCTGACAGCATCACTGGGCTATGTGAACCACATCATACATAATGAAGCTCATATTCAAATCACCGAAGTTATAGTAAACGGACAAACAGCAAAAGCTATCAACTATCCAGTTGTATGCGGACGGGTATCCAAAGGAGATACGGTCCTGGTGAATACGACAGCTGTTGATCTTTCACTCGGAACCGGCGGCTACCATTATGTGATGGGGCGGATAGGTGAAAAAGACAGGGCAGCATGCGATCGTATAGCTGGTTCTCATTCATGCAGCGCATATGAAGAAGCTTCGAGTAAAAATCCTCCTCCAGCTTCTGTTATGAAGCTTCGCTACACACCTGCTCAGTTTGCCTGTGAGGTGGAAGAAGAACAAGACGGGCCTCTAAGGAATGCATTGCATAATTTGAAAGGGAATGAATTGGAGGGAGTACCGGTTTTAGTTGGAGAACTGCACAGCATGCTTCCGGCAGCGTGTCTGTCTATTCGCTCTATAACAGAGAAGCCAGTGCGCATCTGCTATATTATGAGCGATGGCGCATCTCTTCCGATCGCGCTGAGCCGCCATGTCCGCCACCTGGAACGGCTCGGCCTTATAACCGGAACCATCACCTACGGGCATGCTTTTGGCGGCGGCACCGAGTGTGTCACTTTTTATTCCGCGCTTGTTGCCGCGGTTTGCATTTGGCAGGCAGATATCATTATCGTCGCTCCAGGACCAGGAGTAGTGGGTACGGGTACTGCACTGGGGTTTAGCGGGATGGAGCAGGTGAGCATTCTGCAGGCGGTCCATCATTTAAAAGGAAGACCTATTCTAATTCCGAGAGTCAGCCTGCATGAACCAAGAGACAGGCATTATGGAATCAGCCACCATACGAGCACTGTTCTTCGTTTCTTAAGCGACATACCGCTTCATACAGTGTTGGAGAAGAACCCTGTTCTCATGAATCAGTGGGCAGAACGAGCCCCTTCTCACCGGCATATGCTGACTATTTATCCTGAACTTGATGAAAATATATGGACAAGAGCGGCTTCCTCATACCCGGAAGCGATAACCACAATGGGGCGCAATTATAAAAAGGATCCGTTGTTCTTTAGGCATGTATATTATGCTTCAGCACTTGCCTGTGACCTGCTTGGTATCACCGGTAACCTTTGAGCAGGTATAGGAGACATGGATTGAAATGGGGATCTATGTTTCAATAGAAGAGATAAGAAATTTAGGATGGGAAGGAAGGATGCCTAGATGCATGAGAAAACAATCGCAAGCGAATCCATTTACGACGGGAAGATTATTAAGGTCAAGGTAGATACCGTAGAGCTGCCGAACGGCCGGACAGCCACCCGCGAAATTGTAAACCACATGGGGGCGGTGGCAGTGATGGCTGTTACCGAGGACAACCGGATGGTCGTGGTCCGGCAGTTTCGAAAACCTCTCGAACGCGATCTTGTGGAGATTCCTGCCGGCAAGCTCGAACCTGGCGAAACCCCTGCAGCCTGTGCGGTGCGGGAGCTTGCGGAAGAAACGGGATATACAGCTGAGAATATGAAACATATCGCGTCCTTCTACACATCACCTGGATTTGCTGATGAAATCATCCACCTCTACAGAGCGGAGGGTTTAAAGACGGGAAAAGCCCAACCTGACGAGGACGAATTTGTTGAGCTCCTGCATATTTCGCTGGAGGAGGCAAAACAGATGATCGAGTCCGGTGAGATACGGGATGCCAAAACAATCATGGCTGTTTATGCCTGGCAGCTGGATGGATCCGTCCGCTAGATGCATTTCATGAAAGAGTGCTTCGCCGATCTGCATATTCATATTGGACGGACCATGTACAATCGCGCGGTAAAAATTACGGCATCCAGGAATCTTACTTTTACCGCTATCATGGAAGAAGCGCTTAGCCGCAAAGGCATGCATATAGTTGGAATTATTGACTGTCATTCGCCCGAAGTACAGGAAGAAATCGACCTGCGGATAAAGCAGGGTATCCTGTCCGAACTCGAGGACGGCGGATACCGCTATTCAACCGAGCAGGGGGATATCACCATTATTGCCGGGGTTGAAGTAGAATTGCACGTTGGGCATGGCCTGGCCCATTTTCTCGTGTACTTGCCTGACCGGGTGTCATTTGCTTCATTTCGTGAATGGTATGCTTCAAAAGTTACGAATGTCCACCTCAGCACCCAGCGAATGTACGTTGAGCTGACGGACCTGGTAGAGAAAACATTAAGTCTTGGCGGAATCGTGATTCCAGCCCATGCTTTCACACCGTATAAAGGAGTCTATGGGGCCTGCGTGGACTCGCTGGCACAAGTGGTAGATGTGGCGAAATTAGCGGCGCTGGAGCTGGGCCTGAGCTCAGATTCAACGCTGGCCGACGGGATTGATGAACTGTGGCAAACAACCTATGTATCTAATTCTGATGCGCACTCGATTGCTAAGATAGGTAGAGAATATCAGGATCTTCGTGTTGCCCATCCGAGCTTTTTCGAGCTAAAATTGGCTCTGGCTCGGCAGGAGGGGAGGGGCGTGCAAGCCAATTACGGGCTTCATCCGCAGCTTGGAAAATACTATCGCTCCCGCTGCGCCAGCTGTGACGAGATCATTGAACAACCGGACGTGCCTCGCTGCCCTTATTGCGGAAAAGAAGGCAAAAAAGTCATTACCCACGGGGTTTATGATCGCTTTAAAGAAATTTCTACCCACCCGGTGGGGGAACACCCGGAATTTAGGCCGCCGTATAAGTATCAGGTACCGCTCGAATTTGTGCCCGGGCTGGGCCCCGGACGGATGAATAAGCTTCTGCAGCGTTTCGGGACCGAGATGAATATCCTGCATCACGTACCAGCAGAAGAGCTCGCAGAGGCTGTCGAAGCGGAACTGGCGGGCAATATTGAACGCAGCCGTACCGGGAATGTAGCCTTTGTCGAAGGGGGCGGGGGGATATACGGCAAGGTCTCACTTTAATTTTCACTGGTCTAAAATTGTTCCTTCTTTCATATGATGTTTGCAAGAGAAGGACAGGAGGGTTACCGGTGAGACGTAAATGGGGACAAACTCTACACAAAAACATTCGCGAAAATGCATCACTTTACTTGTTCACAGTTATTTTATTTGTAATGGGAGTTGGATTTGGCGCCGTTATCGTTAATTCCATTGCCCTTACGCAGAAGCAGGAGTTGTTTATCTATATCAGCCAGTTTTTTCATGAAGTGTCCCGTGATAATATTTCAGATGCCTCCCAGGCGTTTATGAGTTCGCTGGGCCACTATTTGAAATATGTGGGATTTATGTGGCTCCTCGGCTTATCCATCATTGGTCTTCCGCTTATTCTGGTGATGGTTTTTCTAAAGGGCGTAGTGGTGGGTTTCACCATCGGGTTTCTGGTAAGCCAGTTGCAGTGGACAGGCATGTACTTTGCTCTTGTATCGGTGCTGCCACAGAATCTGCTTGTGGTTCCATCCGTCATTCTGGTCGCGACAGCAGGTGTTTCTTTTTCCCTTAAACTTATTCAATCAAGATTTAAGCATGGAAGGCCAATCTACCAGCAGTTTTTGACATACAGTCTCCTTATGCTGATAATGATGGTGGTCATGACCGCGGCTGCCGGATTTGAGGCTTTTGTATCGCCAACCTTTATGAAGCATGCCGTGTCACTCATTAAATTATAATAATTCTAATGTAATAGTTATTATATTTGACTGCCATTTCCGGCTAATCTATAATAGAGTATGGATGAAAACGCTCGGGAGGGTTCAACATGCAAGAAAGAATTGAACGTATTAAAGAACAGCTGCATAACAACAGTTATAAGCTCACCCCGCAGCGTGAAGCAACGCTACGAGTTCTGCTGGAGAACGAACAAGACCATCTTTCCGCAGAAGATGTATGGCTGCTCGTTAAAAAAAACTCGCCTGACATTGGGCTTGCGACAGTCTATAGAACACTTGAATTAATGAGTGAATTATCCATTATCCATAAAATTAATTTTGGCGATGGCGTATCCCGGTATGAATTTCGGAATGAGGGTGCGGAACACCATCATCACCATTTAATATGTGTTCACTGCGGTGCGGTTGATGAAATACATGAGGACCTTCTTGGCGAAGTCGAAAAAGCGGTAAACGATAAATTTAATTTTCATATTCTTGACCACCGGCTCACCTTCCATGGGATATGCCAGAAGTGTCAGGAAACAGCTAAAAGAGAGGGTTCTCCGCCAGAAATTAAATTAAATCATTATGGTTGAGTAAACAAGGCAGCCGATTCCATTCGAATCGCTGCCTTGTTTGTGCCGCAGTGGCCGCTGCTTAACGTTTTAATTTTATGATCAGGTGCGGGCGCAAACCCGTTCGTGTGATACACAATTACCTAAAAGACGAGAAATCCGGCAACAATGCGCTGCTCATGGAATGGAGAAACCCTCAATTTAATATCTAACAAAAAAAGACTGCCGGCTTATATTACGGCAGTCTTTTTGTCGTTTATTTACTTCACAGAGTGAAGTGCCTTGCGCGGTTTCTAAACGGGACCTCCGGTCCCGAAATACCCAAGAAAAACATCGTGAGGCGCATGTCCGCACCTTTCTTTCCCCCTGTGGAGCGTGTGGAACAGAGGGCGAAAAGACCGGCAACTGTCTCCTTCATTGAGATACCCAGATGTTGCACCTAATCGGTATAAAGGAATCTAAGGCCATCGCCTGCGCTTACGCTTGCCGTTAGCCAAGATTCCCTAATGCCGGTCCGTCCGTCGTTTCACAAAGCGGCCGTAAAAACTTCTATGAGGGGAAAGGAGAGAGCGGCATGGCCCGCGATGTTTTTCTTTTATTTTGCTGCCGGAGGCCCTGGCTCCGGTATAGGTTTATAGGGTTTGTCCGTTGTTAAACCTACATATTTATCATACGTTTCGTAAATGTTCCGCGCAATCACACCGGCAGAACCTGCACCATATCCCCCCTCAGGGACGATCACAACAACAGCCAGCTTCGGGTTATCGATAGGTGCGTAGGAGATAAATACGCCATTCGCAACCTGGGCGTATTGGTACCAATTCTTCGTGTCGGGATTTTGCACATAAATATCCTGGTCAGATGTACCTGTCTTAGCCGCAACTTTATAGGGGAATCCGGCAAACGTGCCGCTTGCTGTACCGTCCGGCCCTGTTACAAGCCCCATGCCTTCGTGGATGGTCTGCCAGTATATATCCGGCTCCTTCAGCGTGCTCAGAGCAGTTGGCTGATAACTCTTCACGACTTTGCCGTGGGTATCGACGATGCGGTCGACCAGCTGGGGTTTCAGCCGCTTTCCGTTGTTGGCAATAGTCGTTACATACTGGGCTAATTGAATCGCCGTGTAGCGTTCCTGCTGGCCAAATGCTGACTGAACCATCGCGGCCAGCGGGCCATACGTATCATTCATATTAATGAAGTCTTCATTTCCCGTAATTTCGCCTGGCAGGTCCACCCCGGTTTTTACCCCCAGGCCAAAAGCGTGGAAATAGCTCTGCAGAACATTCACTGAATTTTTTCTGTGTTTTTTATATATTTCATCACCAACCATCGCCATGAAAGTGTTGGACGACTTCTCAAGGGCAAGCTGCGGTGTTAGAAAGCCATAGTTATGGTTTTCATCATTATGTACCACATCGTTTCCGCTGCCATATTTGTACGCTCCAGGGTCGCTCCAGCCTGTGTAAGGCGTTATCACCTGTTCACCGAGCCCCATCATTACCGTTGCCGGTTTGACAGAAGATCCGGCAGGCACGATGGAAGAGGGATGCTTGCCCGTCTCCAGCTCAGCGGCTTTCCCGGAAAGAGGGGAAGCGTCCCAAGGTGCGCTGCTTATCGTTCCGTTGTTCACGTACGGGCTGATTGCCGCATAGTCTTTTGCATTCAGCGTAGGGTTGACCCAGATGTTCGGGTCGTATTCGGGATAGCTAATCATGGATACAACTTTTCCCGTCTTGACTTCCATGGCCACTGCATACGCGGTTCGGGCGTAAGCTGCCTGTTTCCAATTCGATGCGCGAAGACGCGGTAGGAAATCATGGATAAAATTGCGGGCTTCAAGCTGGATTCTGTCATCGATGGTTAAATAAACGTTATCACCCTGCTGCGGTGGAATTTCGTCCAGCTGTTTCAAGACGGAGCCGTCTGCCGCAACCTGATACGTCCGGTGCCCGTTTTCGCCACGCAAATATTGTTCATAGGCGTATTCAATCCCGCCGTATCCTACTACTTGATCCGGAAGATATGTATCTTTTTTATCGATGTAGTAGTTCATCTGCTGGCCGACCGCTACGTTGTAGGGGCGGACATAGCCCACTGCCTGCGGTGCGATTTCTTTCTTGCTGTATTCCCTGATCGGCTTAATCACTACATCAATGCCCTGAAGCTGGGTTCGGTGTTCAGCCAGATAAGCAATTTCCTGATCGGACAAATCATGTTTGAGATCCTTTTCCAGAAATTTAGCGGTTTGCCGGCCGACCCAGATTAACTGGTTGTTTTTAAGCTGCCACCCGGTATCCATTTCTTTCAGGAGAGTAGCTTTGTCAATATTAAGTATTTTTTCAAGCTGCGTGGCTAAAAAAAGATACTGCTCCTTCTTCATGTTGTCCTGCTCTGCGAAAACGGCTGTTGAGGAGCCGCGGCTGTGAACGATCAGTTCGCCGTTACGATCGTAAATGTTCCCGCGCAGCGCGGCGATCGGAATTTTTTTATCCGATTTTTTAGAGGCATTGTTGTAGTATTCTTCGCCTTTTACGATTTGAACATAGGAGAGCCGAAAAATTATCAGGGCAAAAACGAAAAAAACAATAAATAATAGGATGTTCAGCCGTCGGGCTACTTTACTTGAGCGTTCCGCTTCTTTATCTTCGTGGTTATACATTTTTTTTCCCCGCTAACATATTGTTTACAAAGAATTATTTTATCATGAGAAGGGCAAAAATCAATGAAGCAAAGGTATAAAATTCGGCTGCGGGGAATAGGATGGGTAGTAAAAACCCTGGACGGTGAAACCTATGTATATTTCATACCGCAGAGCACAGGAAGCAATAAAATATATATGCCTTTTTCTCATCTGTACCTTTATTTTTTATAACGCTGTATCATACATAAATGCTAAAATTCGGCCAACGAATCCTTATAAAGAACCGCAGGGAAAAGCGGTAAAAGTGGTAAAATACCATTCGGACAGCGTTCTTTCTTTTGAAGGCACCAAAAACCGTTTGCTCGAGTTTTACTGGAATGGAGAATAAATTCACAGGATAAAGAAGGAAACAGCTGTTTGGTGTTGAATAGTTATCGTTGAATAGGAATACATTATCGGGAGTTTGAGGAGAATTGTAATGAAGAGTCTGATCACCCAGTTCATCCATTATTTAACGGTGGAGAGAGGGCTGGCGAATAACACGCTCGAATCATATGAACGGGATTTGGCATCCTACTGTGAATATATCCATAGGCAGGGTTTTGACAGCCTGAATGACACGAGCCGCATGCAGATCATGAGCTATCTTCTGGATTTGCAGGAGAGAGGGCGTGCAACCGCTACCTTATCCCGCAATCTGGCTTCGATCCGTGCGTTCTACCAGTTTTTGTTGCGGGAGAAATTTATCGATCACGATCCAAGTGTCAACCTTGAATCTCCGAAAATCGAAAAGCGTCTGCCCCAGGTGCTGTCTGTACATGAAGTCGAACTGCTGTTGAATGGGCCAAAATTGGACGTGCCTGCCGGCAAGCGGGACAAGGCGATGCTTGAGCTGCTGTATGCCACGGGTATCCGGGTAACAGAGCTGGTGAGCCTGGAGGTTACCGATATTAACCTGAGTATGGGATTTGTAAAATGCATGGGCAAAGGTTCTAAGGAGCGCATCATTCCTCTAGGAAGACTGGCCGTGGAAAATGTGCGATCCTACATAGAGCGCGGGCGGCCGTACCTGATCAAAAGGGCGGGCGAAAATGCCCTCTTCCTCAATCATCATGGACGGAGGCTTTCCCGGCAGGGCTTCTGGAAAATCATAAAGAAATATGCCCTGGTGGCGAGAATTGATAAAGAGATAACGCCTCATACACTGAGGCATTCGTTTGCCACACACCTGTTGGAAAATGGAGCCGACCTGCGCTCCGTACAGGAAATGCTTGGCCATGCGGACATTTCAACTACGCAAATTTATACGCATGTCACGCGCTCCCGGCTCAAAGAAGTGTATGCCAAGGCGCATCCTAGAGCGTAGTAGATCAAGGTACTTCCTGGATAGACGGAGTACCTTATTTTAACTTCAAGGAGGACGAGCACCATGAAAGAATTTAACCGCGTTTTTCTAATTGTGCTGGACAGCGTCGGTATCGGTGAACTGCCGGATGCCGCAGAATATAATGATACAGGCGCCCATACGCTTGGCCACATTGCCGAAAGAATGAACGGCCTCAATGTACCCAACTTATCCCGGTTGGGCCTTGGCCGAATCGAGCCTCTCAAAGGTGTTGAAGCAGTAAATAAGCCCGCGGCATTCTTTGGCAAGATGAGGGAGATTTCACGTGGCAAAGATACAACCACTGGACATTGGGAAATTATGGGCCTTGAGATTAAGACGCCGTTTAAAACATGGCCCAATGGATTTCCAGACAGCCTGCTGGCTCCTTTTAAACAGCGGATTGGACGTGGAGTGCTCGGCAATAAGCCTGCTTCGGGAACCGAAATTATTGAAGAACTCGGTGAGGAACATATGCGTACAGGGGATGTGATTGTGTACACATCAGCTGATAGCGTATTTCAGGTGGCTGCGCACGAAGAAATTATTCCGCTGGACGAACTGTACCGCATCTGTGAAGTGGCCCGTGAGCTTACGCTTTCTGACGAACATGCCGTAGTCCGCGTTATCGCCCGCCCGTTTGTGGGTCAGCCGGGCAACTTTACCCGTACGGCGAACCGCCACGATTACTCAGTTACACCACCAGACAAAACCGTGATGAACCGGTTGAAAGACGCAAGCCTTGCATCTATCGCTATCGGGAAAATTTCGGATATTTATGCAGGCGAAGGCGTAACGCAGTCAATCAAAACAAAGTCCAATATGGACGGGGTAGACAAGTTGCTTGCGACAATGAAGGAGAATTTTAAAGGCCTTAGCTTTGTGAATCTTGTAGATTTCGACGCGATGTATGGCCACCGAAGAAATCCTATCGGTTATGGGGAAGCGATTGAAGCATTCGATAAGCGGCTTCCTGAAATTTTGGATTCCCTGGAGGATAGCGACCTGCTCATCATTACAGCCGACCATGGGAACGATCCGGTCCACCATGGAACCGACCATACACGCGAATACGTGCCGCTCCTCGTCTATCATAACGGGCTTACTCAAGGTGAAAGTCTGGGCATTCGCTCCACTTTCGCAGATATCGGGGCGACGATAGCAGACAACTTCCATGTAGAAAAGCCGAAGATTGGCAACAGTTTTCTCGCCCAGGTTACAGGGCAGCAAAGTTGAAATTGTACGATATTCAGGGGATGAAACAGGAGGAACCATTATGCCAAATCAAACACAAATCAAAGAAGTACAGACTTTTATAGAAGGAAAAACTCAAATACGCCCGGAAATTGGCTTAATTCTTGGTTCAGGGCTGGGGGTACTTGCAGATGAAATAGAAAATCCGACAGTTATTCCATACCGTGACATTCCGCACTTCCCTGTGTCCACCGTGGAAGGCCATAAAGGGCAGCTCGTTATTGGCACCATTAAAGAAAAGCATGTGGTCGCTATGCAGGGCCGCTTTCACTTCTATGAAGGTTACAGCATGGAGGCTGTCACCTTCCCTGTCCGGGTGATGAAAGCTATGGGGGTAAAACGCATTATTGTGACCAACGCAGCCGGTGGCGTAAACGAAACTTTCTCGCCTGGTGACTTAATGCTGATTACTGACCATATCAATTTAACCGGGCAAAACCCGCTCATTGGACCTAATGATCCGGCGTTTGGCGTTCGTTTTCCAGATATGTCGACAGCATACACGCCTGAGCTGCGGGAAGTGGCCAGGAGAGTCGCGTCTAACCATGGCATCTCCCTTCAAGAGGGTGTGTATGCTGGCATGACAGGGCCTAGCTATGAATCACCCGCTGAAATCCGCATGATCCGCATACTTGGCGGTGATGCAGTTGGCATGTCCACGATCCCCGAGGTCATTGTAGCCCGTCATTGTGGAATTGATGTCCTGGGTATTTCATGCATCAGCAACATGGCAGCAGGCATTTTGCCCCAACCGCTTTCTCATGACGAAGTAATGGAAACAGCCGAGAAAGTGAAGAATAAATTCCTTTCGCTGGTAAAAGGCATAATTGAAGAGATGTAATCAAACTGCTCTGCCCGCCCTAAGTCGGGGCAGGGCTTTATTACTTAATCGTACAAAAGGCGGATGGCTTACCCTAAGGGGGCGCCAGCCAAGTTTTATAAATACAGGAGGCTGTACCATGGCAAACAGACTGGCAGAAATTCAGGAGGTGGCGGATTTTATATCCGCTCGCGTCAAAATCAAACCGGAGATTGGCCTTATTCTTGGTTCAGGTCTCGGTGTGCTTGCTGAAGAAATTGAAGATGCCGTAAAAATAGATTTTAGCGAGATTCCCCACTTTCCGGTCTCTACGGTTGAAGGGCATGCAGGAAAACTGGTAGTTGGAAGCCTAAATGGCAAACAGGTAGCTGCCATGCAGGGGCGGTTCCATTTCTATGAAGGCTATTCGATGCAGCAGGTAACATTCCCTGTGTATGTGATGCGCCAGCTTGGCATCCATTCTATCATTATTACGAATGCCTGCGGGGGGATGAACCGGAGTTTTTCCCCTGGCGATCTGATGATTATCGCTGACCACATTAATTTGACAGGCAGCAATCCATTAATCGGAAAAAACCTTGAGGAGTTTGGACCGAGATTTCCGGATATGTCCACCGCCTATACACCGGAATACAGACAGCTGGCCAGACAGAAGGCGAGGGAACTTGGCATAACCATTCAAGAAGGCGTGTATACCGGCATCAGCGGCCCCACTTATATGACACCTGCTGAGCTGATTATGCTTGCGCGCCTTGGAGGAGATGCCGTGGGTATGTCAACTGTGCCAGAAGTAATTGCAGCCCGGCACGTAGGCATGAAAGTGCTTGGTATATCCTGTGTTACAGACATGGCTATTGGCGAGGAACTGGAGCCCCTTACACACGAGCAGGTGGTCGAAGTTGCCAACCGCACGCGCCCCCGATTTATCCAGCTCGTCACATCGGTATTGAAGGAGATGAAACCAGAATGAGAGCCGTGGATATTATTCAGAAAAAGCGGGACGGCCGTTCCCTTTCCGATGCAGAAATCGGCTGTCTTATTAACGGCTATACCCACGGGTCAATTCCGGACTACCAAATGTCCGCCTGGGCGATGGCTGTTTTCTTCCGCGGCATGACGCCGGAAGAAACAGCCGCCCTGACGGATGCAATGGTAAAATCGGGGGACAAAATCGATCTGTCAGCCATTAAGGGTATAAAGGTTGACAAACATTCAACCGGTGGAGTAGGGGATACGACCACACTCGTGCTGGGCCCCCTGGTCGCAGCTGCCGGGGTGCCAGTTGCCAAGATGTCCGGACGGGGGCTTGGCCATACAGGCGGAACGATAGATAAACTCGAATCGATTCCGGGTTTCCACATAGAACTTACACGTGACCAATTTATTGAGGCCGTCAATAGCTGCGGTCTTTCCGTAATTGGCCAGAGCGGCAACTTGACACCCGCCGATAAGAAGCTTTATGCCTTGCGTGATGTGACGGCGACAGTGGATTCGCTTCCCCTCATTGCCAGCTCGATTATGAGCAAGAAAATTGCGGCCGGTGCAGATGCTATCGTTCTCGACGTTAAATACGGCAGCGGAGCCTTCATGAAGACGGTGGAAGATGCAGAGAATTTAGCCCGGACTATGGTGAACATCGGGCAGGCGGTGGGCCGTAAATCGATTGCCGTTATAAGCAGCATGGAGCAGCCGCTTGGCTTTGCGGTAGGCAACGCGCTCGAGGTAAAGGAAGCGATTGCAACGTTGCGCGGAGAGGGACCTTCGGATCTCACAGATTTATCGCTTACGCTTGGAGCTCATATGCTTGTACTTGGCGGGAAAGCTGGCTCGTACGAGGAAGGAAGGAACAAACTGGAGGCGATCATTCAAAGCGGAGAAGCCATCCATACCTTTAAGCGTTTTATCGAAGCACAGGGAGGAAATCCTGAGGCAATCGACCGCCCGGATGACTTTTTGCCGAGTGCGGAAAGAATCGAACGGGTGACAGCCGATTCTGCCGGTTATGTATCAGCCATTGAAGCAGAATCAGTAGGGCTGGCTGCCATGCATGTTGGCGCGGGACGTGAAACCAAAGAATCATCGATTGATATGGCTGTAGGTGTTGTGCTCTATAAGAAGGTAGGCGATCGGGTGGAGAAAGGGGATACCCTGGCTGCTATTCATGTGAATAATACGGAAAATCTTGAAGAGGCCCGCAAAATTATACGCAATTCGTATCATATTTCGCCAAATCAACCCATATCGCAAAATTTGATTGCCAAAGTAATAGAAAAGGCTTAAACATCATGGTAATTAAGGATTAAATTACGAATCTCTCAGCGTCGAGAGGTTCTTTTTTATTAAGAATTTGTAAGATTATCTAACATTGAAAACGCTTACCATTAGATTAACAATAGATTTATCTATTTACAAATCTTTAACACTATTTTATATTAATAATGCTCAGTAAGAAATAAATTTTCGAAATACGTAGATTTATTTCAGAATAATGCTATAATCGTATTTATTATTCAGGGTGAATGGTCATTCATAAAGTAGAGATAGAGGAGGGGGTGCTAGGTTTGAAGAAATTGGACATTTTGGATTTTCAGATTCTTCAAATGCTTCAGGAGGATGCCAGACGTGCTTATACGGATATGGGCAGCCAGCTAGGTGTAAGTGAAGGCACAATACGGGCGCGCATAAACAGGATGCTTGAAGATGAAGTATTCGAATTTATTATCCATACTGTTCCTCAAAAAGTAGGGCTGGATGTACAAGCCATTATCGGAATGTCTACCAAGTTAGGAAGCCAGGAGCAGGTTGCTTTGCAATTAGGCAAGCTGCCGCCGGTTCGTTTCATCGGAGCATTTTCCGGTCGCAATGATTTGATAATTCAAGCTTATTTTCCATCAAATGACGCGCTTGTTTCGTTTGTCAATGAAGACCTGTCAACGATTGATGGGATTGTGTCGGCGGAAGTGTCAATTGAACTCAAACAGTATAAGGATTCATTCTCGTATGTAAGGTATGAAGAGCTGGAGGACACGGTTGGATAAACCCTGTCTATTCCCAGCTTATATAAAAGAAATTTAGAGGAGGTCAATTTAAGTGAAAAAGTCAGTTCCAGTTTTAATGAGTCTTGTAATGGCTGGTGGCATTGGGCTTACGGCTTGCGGACCAAGCGGTAGCGGAAACAGCGCATCACCCGGAGCAAATAATGGCAGCAGCAGCGGTTCTACAGGCGGCAAAATCCTGCGCGTTAACAACATTGAAGAGCCGGGCTCGCTTGAGCCGGGCAAAGCACAAGGAACACATGACAGCTGGGTGCTCGAGAACACGTTCGAGGGGCTTACCCGATTTGATAAAAATGCGAAAGTTGTACCTGGTGATGCTGAAAAATGGGATATTTCACCAGATGGCAAAACCTATACATTCCATCTTCGCGATGGCCTTAAATGGTCCAATGGGGATCCGGTAACTGCCCAAGACTATGAATACGCTTGGAAATATGCGCTGAATCCATCTACCGCTTCGGAATACGCTTACCAGCTGTATTACATAAAAGGCGCAGAGGCATACAACACGACAAAAGAAAAAGATCCGAAGAAACTCCAGGCACTGCAGGATGCTGTAGCGGTTAAAGCTGTTGATGATAAGACGTTGAAAGTTGAGCTTAATGGACCAACTCCTTACTTCCTTGAGCTCTGTAACTTCTATACGTACTATCCGGTTGACAAAAAAGTCCAGGCTGCAAATCCAAAATGGGCGAACGATGCTAAAACGTTTGTGTCTAATGGACCGTTCAAGCTTTCCGAATGGAACCACAAGCAGGATGTCAAAGTTGTGAAGAATGAAAACTTCTGGGACAAACAAAGCGTAAAAATTGACGGCATTAGCTTTGCCATGCTGCAGGATGAAAACACCGCATGGCAAATGTACCGTTCAGGCCAGTTAGACCTTGCCTACACGCTCCCAACAGAAGTAACTGGCCAAATGAAAAACAGCAACAACCCGGAATTCCATAATTCACCTGAGTTCTCTGCTTACTTCTACCGTATCAATACAAAAAAGAAACCGTTTGATAATGTAAAAGTGCGTAAAGCGCTGGCAATGGCAATTGACCGTAAAACCATTGTTGACAGCGTAGCCCAAGGTGGACAAACACCTCTGTATGGTATGGTTCCACCGGGATACATCGAAAAGTCAACCGGCAAAGACTTTAACCAGGTAAGCGGGCCATACTTCAAAGAAGACGTGACAGCTGCAAAACAACTGCTGCAGCAAGGTCTGAAAGAAGAGGGCATGACTTCTATGCCTAAAGTTACAATTCTGTACAATACGCGTGACGACCATAAGAAAATTGCTGAAGCGATTCAAGAAATGTGGCGGAAAAATCTTGGCATAAATGCAACGCTTGAAAACGCTGATTTCCAGGTTGTCATCGACCGCGAGCACAAGCTTGATTATGATGTGGTACGCGCTGGCTGGATTTCGGACTTCGTTGACCCAATGACGTTTGAAGATATGTGGACTTCTGTAAGTACACAAAATGACACGGGCTGGACAAGCCCTGAGTATGACAAGTTAATAACCGCTGCAAAAAATGAACTCGACAATAAAAAGCGTGAAGATGACCTGCACAAAGCTGAGAAGCTGTTCATGGACAACCAACCAATTATCCCGATTTATGCATACACCAAACCATTTATGCTGAAATCCAATGTAACTGGCGTATATGTTCCAGTTAACCGTTATCCACAATTACAGTATGTAGAAATGAAATAATTTTGATTTGGATGTGCAGGAGGTATACCCAACTCGGGTATACCCCACATCCTTTTTAAATCTGTTATCATACAGATTACAAATATGGATTGAATGGGGGGTATACTGTGTTTAAGTATACACTGCAGCGACTGGGCTGGGCTATATTAACATTATGGGCTGTTATTACCATAACATTCATCATGATGCATATCATCCCAGGAAACCCTTTTGCAAAAGAAGGAAAAATGCCGCCAGGCGTTTTTGAAAATTTAATGAATTATTACCAGTTAAATCAGCCGTTGTATATTCAATATTTTCTCTATCTAAAAAGACTACTCGTACTTGATTTCGGTCCTTCATTAAAATCAAATATTATGAGTGTAAATGATTATATTCGTCAGGGGTTCCCAATCTCTCTTTTCTTAGGTATCGAAGCGTTAATTATGTCGCTTATTTTCGGACTGGTTCTTGGGGTAACTGCCGCCCTGTATCAGAACAAATGGCCTGACTACCTTTCTATGATTATTGCAATCATTGGAATTTCGGTCCCAAGCTTTATTCTTGCGGCTGTATTAATTAACTATGTTGCCGTTCAATGGAACCTGCTTCCGGCAGCTACATGGGGCACATGGAAACATACGATTCTACCATCGATCTCACTTGCAGCGCTGCCAACGGCTTTTCTTGCCCGCTTAATGCGCTCCAGCATGTTAGAAGTATTGAATGCAGATTATATCAAAACAGCCAAAGCTAAAGGGCTTTCTAAAAGCGTAATTATACTCAAACATACGATTCGCAATGCCATCCTGCCGGTAGTAACGGTAATGGGCGTTCTAATTGCCAACACTGTAACAGGCAGTTTCGTTATCGAACATATCTTTGGGATTCCGGGAATGGGGGAAATGTTTGTTAAAGGCATTTTTAACCGCGATTACCCTGTCATCCTGGGTTCCACAGTTTTCTATAGCGCGATTTTGATCTTTATGATCTTTATTGTTGATATTGCCTACACATGGATCGACCCGCGCATTAAATTAACGGGAGGGAGCAAATAATGCAGCCAGAACGCCAAATTATGGATGATCACTTTACTCCCGATATGTTCCGCCGTGTCAGCGATAACCTTAAAGATGCGGAAAATATTGAACGACCCAGCGTCTCTTTCTGGAGGGATGTATGGCGCCGTTTAAAACAAAATAAGCTGGCCATGACAGGTCTATGGGTAATAGCTATCCTTGCGTTAATGGCCATTATCGGACCATGGATTAGCGGCCACACCTACTATGACCAGGATTTTACGAAGTCCAATATTCCGCCAGGCAAGCAGTTCTGGTTTGGAACCGACCCATCCGGCCGGGATATGTTTACCCGTTCTTGGTATGGAGCACGCATTTCATTGTTTATCGGCTTAATGGCCGCGTTTATTGACTTTTTTGTTGGAGTTATATATGGGGGCATCTCCGGCATGAAAGGCGGACGCGTCGACAATATTATGATGCGTATCGCGGAAGTGCTATATGGCGTGCCATACCTCTTGATGGTCATTCTGTTGATGGTTGTCATGGGCCAAGGGCTTTTCACCATCATCATCGCTATGACGCTAACCGGCTGGATACCAATGGCTCGCCTTGTACGCGGACAGGTTTTACAGCTTAAAGAACAGGAATTCGTGCATGCAGCAACAGCACTTGGAGCGAATACCTGGTGGATTTTGAAGAAACACTTAATCCCAAATACGATGGGTCCAATACTTGTTAACGTAACGCTTACAGTACCGACCGCTATTTTTGCGGAAGCCACGCTCAGCTTCTTGGGTCTTGGTGTTCCAGCGCCAATGGCGAGCTGGGGGACCATGACAAATGATGGCCTTGTTAGTCTGTTGGTTGGCAACATCTATCAGCTGTTAATACCTGGTTTCCTCATCTCGCTTACGATGTTTGCCTTTAACGTGTTTGGAGACGGTCTGCGCGATGCACTTGATCCGAAACTGAGAAAATAACCTACTGATGTAAAGGGTGAAAACCTATGGAAAATATTTTAGAAGTAAACGATTTGCATGTTTCTTTTCACACGTATGCGGGTGAAGTGAAATCTGTTCGTGGCGTTAATTTTACGGTTAAAAAAGGGGAAACCGTTGCAATAGTAGGGGAGTCCGGCTGCGGAAAGTCAGTAACAGCACAGACTATCATGCAGCTGCTCCCTCAGCCCCCGGCTGTATATAAACAAGGATCTATCATTTTTAATGGACAGGACCTTCTAGTAAAAAGTGAAAAAGAAATGCAAAAAATCCGCGGGAATGAGGTTGGCATGATCTTCCAGGATCCAATGACAACGCTCAATCCAACCATGAAAGTAGGCGACCAGATCGCAGAGAGCTTGATCAAACACCAAGGACTTTCAAGAGGGGATGCACATAAACGTGCGGTTGAAATCCTGCGCATGGTTGGCATTCCTCAGCCTGACAAACGGGCAAAACAGTATCCGCATGAATTTTCCGGCGGGATGCGCCAGCGCGGTATGATTGCGATAGCGCTCGCGTGTGCACCGAAGCTTCTTATTGCCGATGAACCGACAACCGCACTGGATGTTACCATCCAGGCTCAGATACTTGAATTAATGAAGGAACTTCAGAATCAAACAGGTACGTCTATTATTCTGATTACGCATGACCTCGGGGTTGTGGCGGATATGTGTGACAGGGTCGTTGTTATGTATGCAGGCCAGGTAATTGAAACGGGAACTGTGGATGAGATTTTCTACAAGCCGCAGCATCCTTACACAAAGGGCCTGCTAAAATCTGTGCCGCGCCTTGATATGAATAAGCATGAACCTCTTCACCCTATTATCGGAACGCCGCCAGATCTGCTTAATCCTCCGGTGGGATGTCCGTTTTTTGCACGCTGTGAACATGCAATGGAAGTGTGCCGCAGTCATGACCCTGCACTGGAAGATAGGGGCGGTGGTCACCTAGCGGCTTGCTGGCTGCACCACCCAATGGCGAAAATGGCCCAGGCCAAGTAATCTAAAAAGGAGGGGCTCTTAAATGGCGGTTCAAACTACCGATTCCCCTGTAAAAATGAAAACAAGCGAGGAGAATCTCCTTGAGGTTCAGCATTTAAATAAATTTTTTAACGTAGGGTCAGGCGTTGTAAAAGCTGTAAGTGATGTATCCTTTACCATTAAAAAAGGGGAAACACTTGGCGTGGTAGGCGAGTCCGGTTGTGGTAAATCCACTATGGGCCGCACCATTCTCCGCCTGTATGACGCCACAGCAGGAAAGGTCCTTTTCGAAGGAAAAGACGTACACAAACTCGGATCGCGTGAGATGAAAAAGATTCGACGGGATATGCAGATGATTTTCCAGGATCCATATGCGTCTTTAAATCCCAGGATGACCGTCGGGGATATCATCGGGGAAACGCTTGATATCCACAATCTGGCATCAGGAGCCAAGCGCAAAGAACGGATTCAGGAACTTCTGAAGCTTGTTGGTCTTAAACCAGACCATATCAACCGGTTTCCGCACGAATTCTCAGGCGGACAGCGCCAGCGGATTGGCATTGCGCGTGCACTCGCTGTCGAGCCTAAATTCATCGTCTGCGATGAGCCAATTTCAGCGCTGGACGTTTCCATTCAGGCACAGGTTGTGAACCTGCTCAAGGATCTCCAGGAAAAAATGGGCCTCACCTATCTGTTTATCGCGCATGATCTGTCCATGGTTAAGCACATAAGTGACCGCGTTGCTGTTATGTACCTGGGTAAAATAGCCGAGCTTGCGGGCAGTGAAGATCTGTACGCGCATCCGCTGCACCCCTATACAGAAGCTCTTCTGTCAGCGATTCCGATTCCGGATCCGGAGGTCGAACGCACCCGTGAAAGAATCGTCCTGGAAGGAGATGTGCCGTCTCCTATGAATCCGCCGAGCGGCTGCCATTTCCGCACCCGCTGTCCGCATGCAATGGAGTCATGTGCGAAGGTTGAACCGGCCTTCCAGGAAGTGATGCCTAATCACTTCGTGGCATGCCATTTATATAATGAAGAAATTATGGGCGAAAAAGTTCGCCGTGTATAAATTGAATCGAATTTGCAGGAGCGCTTGTGGCTCCTGCTTTTTCTTCTTCATCTATGTAAAGGCTTTCTTAATGACTTCCATTCATAATACGTGAAAATCTGCCGTCTTTGCTTGAAATGCTTCCCGAGGTTGCATAAGATTAAAATGGAAATACAAGGAGAGTACGTTCAAACAACAATAAGGCGGTGCAGCATGAAGTTAATCATATCGGATATGGACGGAACACTGCTTACGAGCAGTGGAGAGATTAGCCAGGAAAATATACGCGCGATTGAGAGGGCGCGTGACAAAGGAATTCGTTTTGCCATTGCAACAGGGCGCGCGTACCGGGATGCGATATTGCCTCTTAAACGTGCGGGCATTGTTTGCCCTGTAATCGGGGTCAATGGCGCTACGATACATAACGAAGCAGGCGAGCAGGTATTCAGTGTGTCGATTGATAAAAAGCTTGCGCTCGATATCATCCAATTTCTTCGTAGACAAGAACTGTACACAGAAATATACACAAATGAAGCCACTTTTACCGAAGAAGGTGGACGTAAAATGCTGGCCGTTCAGGCCGATATTCTAAAGACTGCAAACCCTGAACTGGAAAATTGGGAGACGCGCCTCATTGCACAGAAGCAGTTTCAACAGGCTGGCATCACAGAAGTGGCCCGCTTAGAAGATGTGATAAACAGGGAAGACATCGAGATCTATAAAATTCTGACCTTTTCATTCCACAAAGAAAAACTCGTAGACGCAGGGCTTAGCCTTCAGCCTTATGGCCTGGGCATCTCTTCCTCAGGGAACCACAATATCGAAATCAATGACACCCGTGCTCAGAAAGGGTATGGGGTTCAGCGACTGGCTAACGAGTATGGCATCTCACTGTTAGATACGATGGCTCTGGGCGACAATTATAACGATGTATCGATGCTCCAGTGCGTTGGGGTGCCTGTTGCCATGCACAATGCGGAAGAAGAAATCAAAAAACTCGCGGTTTTTACTACCAAAACAAATGACGAGAACGGGGTAGCCTTTGCGATTGAGAAGTTTATCGATCAGCCACATAACCCCCTGTCAGCAAGCAGTAAGTGAAAACTGAAAGCGCACGTGATAACCATCACTGCAGCTGATTCAAACAGGGAGTATGATGGGAGCAAATAAAGCTAGAGGAGGCTTCCATCATGCAAGTCGTTAAATTGAAAAATCTAATTGAAGAAAAACAAATTGCGCGGGCTAAAGTCCTTTCCTTTGATAAGGGTGATATCGTGAACCTGCAGGTGAAGACAGGAGAAAAAATTGCCCGTCATCAAACGCCATGCGACGCGGTAGTTACCGTGGTGTCTGGAGAGGTTCTTTTCAGTGCCGGCGAAGAAGCTGTGAGGCTTACGCCTGGCATGCTTATACACTTAAAGCCGCATGAGGACCATGAATTGCTGGCGATCGAAGACGCAAGCCTTCTCGTAATGAAAATCGGAGAAAATAGAAATTGCGGCCATCATGGATGACAACTTTTGCAGACACACAAAAACGCCACTGCCTTCAAGCAGCGGCGTTTTTCATTTTTATGGAAGGCATATGTATATAATACCAATCGGGCGGGCGACACTATAAAAAGAGTTTGAATGGAGGGGTTCTACGAATGTATAAAAAGCTGTTAATCATGCTGCTATCGACACTCTTTATCCTGTCACCGTATACAGCCTTCGCTGAAGTAAAGCCAAAAACAGCACAGAAGGGGATACACATAACAGATCTGGCTCCAAATGCATCATCGGCCGTTCTGATGGATCGGGATACTGGAGCTATCATCTATGAGAAAAACGGGCATAAGCCTCTGCCGCCCGCCAGCATTACGAAAGTAATGACCATGCTGTTAATTATGGAAGCGATTGATCGTGGAGAGATGAAGCTAACGGATAAGGTCCGCACAAGCGAATATGCAGCTTCCATGGGAGGCTCCCAAATCTTTTTAGAAGCAGGCGAGCAGATGACGGTTAGCGACATGCTCAAAGGCATTGCAGTCGCTTCTGGGAACGACGCGTCTGTTGCTATGGCTGAACACATGGCTGGAACAGAGGAAGCATTCGTCCAGAAGATGAACGAGCGGGCTAAGCAGCTTGGGATGGATGATACAACCTTTAAAAACTGTAATGGACTGCCGGTACCCGGGCATGTTTCGTCTGCCCACGATATTGCAATTATGTCCAGGGAACTCTTAAAGCACGAGCAAATTACGAAATATACAGGCATTTACCAGGATTATCTGCGCAAGGATGCCAAAAAACCATTTTGGCTTGTCAATACAAACAAGCTTGTACGCTTCTATACAGGAGCAGACGGACTGAAAACAGGCTATACGAGTGAAGCAAAATTCTGCCTCACAGCTACGGCCAAGCGCGGGAATATGCGGGTTATTGCCGTTGTGATGGGTGAACCAGATTCCAAGGTCCGCAATCAGGAAGTCTCATCCATGTTAGACTTTGCATTCAACCAGTACACGACGCTGCCCCTTTATAAAGATCAGCAGGTTGTGCAGCAGGTGAAAGTGGATAAAGGAAAGCAGGCAAGCGTAAATGTGATCGTTCCTTACCGCTTCAGCATGCTGCTGAAAAAAGGACAAAAAGCCGAGCACTATGAAAGAGTCGTGACCATTAAACAAGATATTAAAGCACCTGTGGCCAAAGGCGAAAAACTGGGCCAGATAACCATCCGCAAAGATGGCAGAACAATGGCCTCCATTGACCTGGTCGCTGCGGATGCGGTCGGTCGGGCTAACTGGTGGGATATCTTCTCACGGACGGCCCGCAGAATGTTTGGCGGTTAATCGCGATAAATCGGGAGAAAAGGGAAAGCTGTCTCATTCTCCCGGTTTTTTTCTAGTTTTGTCGGGGGGCAGGAATCTATCTTTCTGCCGTAGAATCACCCATCTATCACCTTAGTGAAGGAGTGGGCTTCCCAATGAGTTTAACAGTCGATATGGAAACAATTGGCGATGTTTTAATTGTACGGCTTGACGGTGAATTGGATCATCACACAGCAGATGACCTGCGTTCCCAGATGGAAAACGCTATAGACAAGTATAAGACGTATCACATTCTTCTCAGCCTGCAGAACCTCCACTTTATGGATAGCTCCGGCCTGGGGGTGATTCTGGGGAGGTATAAGCAGATCACCGCAAAAGGCGGCGACATGATCGTCTGCTCCATCAACCCGGTCATCTACCGGTTGTTTGAGCTATCCGGTCTTTTTAAAATTATTAAAATCAAGGAATCCGAGCATGAGGCGCTCCTTGTTCTGGGGGTGGCTTAAATGAAGAAGAGTGAACGCAATTATATGTCCCTCCAATTCTCGGCGCGCAGTGAAAATGAAGGTTTTGCCCGTATCGCGGTGGCTGCCTTCTTATCCCGACTGGATATCACGCTAGAAGAGATTGAAGAGATTAAAACCGTCGTATCAGAGGCTGTTACCAATTCTATTATTCACGGCTATGAGGAAGATGAGAATGGGCTTGTAACCATCTCGACCTCTTACAGCGACATGGCTATTGAAATTATTGTGGAAGACAATGGGATCGGGATTGCTAACCTCGACGAAGCACGGCAGCCGCTGTTCACGACGAAACCGGAGCTCGAACGATCCGGAATGGGCTTTACGATTATGGAGAACTTCACGGACAGTATGGAAGTTTCAACAGGGTTGCACCTTGGAACACGCATCCGCCTGGTAAAATACCTGGCCAAAAATGAAGCGTTGTGTAATTAGGAGACACGCCTATGGAAACCGATGTACGAAATGCGAATCATCCCTACTTAAAAGACAAAGAGGTTAAACAACTGCTGGCCCAGAGCCAGGCCGGAGATGCGACAGCACGAGATACATTGGTCAACAGTAATATTCGTCTGGTATGGTCAGTCGTTCAGCGCTTTATGAATAGAGGGTACGAAGCTGACGATCTTTTCCAAATTGGCTGTATTGGCCTTTTAAAAGCGATTGACAAATTTGATCTAAATTACGATGTGAAGTTTTCAACTTACGCGGTTCCTATGATTATTGGGGAAATACAGCGTTTCCTGCGGGATGACGGGACCGTAAAAGTCAGCCGCTCACTAAAGGAAACCGCGCATAAGGTCAGGCGCAAGAAAGAGGAACTATCTAAAACACTCGGCCGCCTGCCCACGATTAAGGAAATTGCGGAAGAACTGGAAATTACGCCTGAAGAAGTTGTCTACGCACAGGAAGCCAATCGCGCGCCTTCTTCTATCCATGAGACCGTGTTTGAGAATGACGGGGACCCGATCACACTGATGGACCAGATTGCAGATAAGGATGAGAGCAAATGGTTTGATTCTATCGCTTTAAAAGAAGTGATAGGAAGGCTTACCGAACGCGAGCAGCTTATTGTATACTTAAGATATTACAAGGATCAAACGCAGTCCGAGGTAGCCGATAGGTTAGGCATATCCCAGGTACAGGTATCGCGCCTGGAGAAGAAAATTCTGCGGACTATGAAAGACCAGATTGAGCGCTAGCTTAATCTGGTCTTTACATTTTCATTTAGATTTCTTCTTCAAAGCGTTTGAGATCCTCATTGTGGCCAATGACAATTAAAAGATCCCCTTTGTGGATCGTATCTTCAGGACTTGGTGCGATATTAAATTTATGGTTCGTTTTAATGGCGATTACATTGACCCCAAAATTAGCACGTACATTCAATTCAATAAGCGTTTTTCCGTCCATTTTTTCCGAAGCGGAGACCTCGGCTACACTATAGTCCGGAGAGAGTTCGACAAAATCAAGCACATTGGGAGAGATGAGGTTGTGCGCCACCCGGATTCCCATGTCCCTTTCAGGAAATACGACCCGGTCGGCGCCAACTTTATATAAGACCTGCCCGTGCCGCGGATTCTGCGCTTTGGCTACAATTCTCTTAACACCCAATTCTTTTAAGAGGAGAGTAGTAAGTATGTTCGCCTGAATATCTACGCCGATGGCTACAACCACCACATCGAAATTTCGGATGCCGATCTCCTGCAACGCTTGTTCATCTGTTGAGTCTGCCTGCACCGCATGGGTTGCATTATCGGCATGCATCTGCACTCTTTCCTCGTTTTCGTCTATCGCCATTACTTCATAGCCTGACGAATGCAAGTAGTGTACCACGCTGCTGCCAAAACGCCCTAAACCAATTACTGCGAACGATTTCTGAGACATCTCCGTCTACAACTCCTTAAATAGACTTTTCATCGTTTATTCTACACCTTAAAATAGGGGTACACTACTTATAAATAACAATAAATTCCGCTAAAACGAAAGGTGTTTTTAAAATGGAAGAGACTACGTTAGCCATTCATTCCGTACTTTATTTGCTCATTGTCATACTTGTCGGTGGGATGATAGCCGGAAAAGTGGCTGCAAAAGTGAAAATCCCGGATGTTGCCGTGTTTTTGCTTCTTGGAATTCTCATTGGTCCAGGGCTGCATCTTATCTCTGAACCCAGCCGCTCATTTATGAATCAGTTCATACTTGTTCTGGGTGCTACCTTAATTTTGTTTGATGGCGGGCGCAACATCCGCCTGCAGTCTTTAAAGAAGGTATGGCCTACCATAAGCCTATTAAGTATTCCTGGTGTTATTATTACCGCGATAATTACCGGGTATGCCGCGCATCTCTTCTTACATATCCCACTCGTTTTTGGCTTTTTACTGTCTTCTATCATTGCTTCCACTGACCCGGCTACTTTAATCCCGGTATTTAAACAAGTAAAAATCCGCTCGATTTTGCGCGAAACGGTTGAAAGTGAATCGGCTTTTAATGATGCCACAGGTTCTATCCTGACTTTTAGTGTGCTGGCAATTGCTGTAGGAACCAGTGATCTCTCAGTGGGCGTAAGCATGCTGGATTTTGTAAAAGTGGCGCTGGGCGGAATCGTGATCGGTGCCGTCCTCGGATTTGCGGGCGCCTATCTGGTTTCTCATGTAGTGATTGGCTTTCTGCGGGACTATACGGTTATTGGCATGCTGGTTGTTGCGCTGCTTTCGTATCTGGCAGCGGACATGCTGCATGTGAGCGGCTTTATGGCAACCTTTGTTGCTGGGCTAATCTGGGGCAATTCGTCTGATTTCGGGCTTCATATGCAGGAGAAGGAGATGGAAATCCATCACTTCTCGGAGAATATTACAGTGATTATGCGGATGCTCATCTTTATCCTATTAGGCAGCCAGGTGGATTTCGCAATGATTATGAAGTATTTATGGGGTGGGCTGGCCGTTGTTATTATCCTGATGTTCGTGGCGCGTCCAGTGACTGTTTTCGCCTGCGCTCTGCCGGATCGTAAGGCAAAGTGGACGTGGCGGGAGATGTTATTTATGTGCTGGGTGCGGGAAACCGGTGTGATTCCTGCGGCACTGTCGGGCATGATCGCAGGCAGAGGCGTACCTTACGCGGATGCAATCGCGTCCGTTACCTTTCTCGTGATATTGATAACCATTTTACTTCAAGCCAGCACTACGCCTTATGCCGCCAGAAAATTAGGGGTAGAGGAAGCAAACACGTAAGGGGACACAAAAGGGACAGCCAGCTGGCTGTCCCTTTTTTCATGGTAAAATGTTGCTTTGAGGTGTTAAAGTGTTCTGGGATGGGGACCACTAGATCCCCTTCTCTTTGTTTATATGGAAAGTTTATGGGCTCCACAGTGTTGAAGTGCCTTGAGCGATTTTTTAATGGGACCTCCGGTCCCGAAACACCAAAGAAAAACATCGTGAGGCGCATGTCCGCACCTTTCTTTCCCTTGTGGAGCGTGTGGAACAGAGGGCGAAAAAGACCGGCAACTGTCTCCATCATTGAAATACCCAGATGTTGCACCTAAACGGTATAAAGGAATCTAAGGCCATCGCCTGCGCTTACGCTTGCCGCTAGCCAAGATTCCCTAATGCCGGTCCGTCCGTCGTTCCACAAAGCGGCCGTAAAACTTCTATGAGGGGAAAGAAGAGAACGGCATGGCCCGCGATGTTTTTCTCATCCAATAATAATTTTGCCTTCCGAATAGCGGTAATGTTTTTTATTGCGATCCCATGTTAACGCGAAAGCAATAGTTAGAGGACCAACACGCCCGGCAAACATGACTATAGAAAGCAGCACTCTGCCAAAAGGGGTCAGGTGGGGGGTCAATCCCATTGATAACCCCACCGTGCCAAAGGCAGACGTGGTTTCAAAAAGAATCATAAAGACGTTTGCATTCTCCGTAATAGATAGAATCATGGTTACAATGATCACCAGCACCAGCGCTGCGAATACGAGGGTTAATGCTTTGTATACTTTCTCCTGCCCAATTCGCTGTTTGTAAAACACCACGTCTCCCTGGCCCCGTATCATCGACCAGATAGCGCCAAGCAAAGTAGCAAATGTGGTGGTTTTTACGCCACCTCCCGTGGAACCCGGAGAGGCTCCGATAAACATAAGCACGATTATCAGAAGTAGAGAGGCCTGATGCATATCCCCGATTGGCAAGGTATTGGCTCCATCCGTACGCGCGCATACGGATTGAAAAAGAGAGCCCAGGATTTTCCCTGTCCAGTTCAGCGGGAGCAGTGTTTTCGGGTTGTGGAATTCAATTAAAAAAATCAGCAGGGCTCCCCCGAATATTAATACTGCATTCGTTGTGAGAACCACCTTCGTATGAAGCGAAAGCTTGTCTGTCTTTCTCTTAAAGTAATCCACGAGTTCATCAATAACGACGAAGCCAATTCCGCCCGCGATAATAAGTATCATAATTACGATATTGACAACGGGATCATCTACATAAGGGGTGAGGCTTTTAAAATTACCGACGAGATCAAACCCGGCATTATTAAAGTTGGATACCGAGTGGAAAAGCCCATAGTAAAGCGCTTTGCCCCATCCCATATCGGGAGCCCAGCGTAGCGCGAGAATAAGCGTTCCTACGCCTTCAAACAGCACGGTAAAACCAATCACGTGACGGATAAGACGAATAATTCCCCCCACAGAAAGATGATTAAGCGATTCCTGAATGAGAAGCCTCTGGCGAAGCGAAATTCTTTTCCCCAGTATCAAAACAAACAGCGAAGCAACGGTCATGAACCCTAAGCCGCCAATTTGAATGAGGGCTAAAATGACGAGTTGTCCAAAATAAGAAAAAGTGGTACCTGTATCGACAACGACTAGGCCCGTTACGCACGTTGCGGATGTCGCTGTAAAAAGGGCGTTTACAAAAGATAGCCCTTCCCCATTTCGCGTCGAGATAGGCAGGGTCAGCAATAATGCCCCTAGTAAAATAAGGGTTCCAAATCCTATCACAAAAAGTTGAGGGGGACTTATGAGGGTAGCAATTTTTTTCCAAGCATTTGTCAGCATTGTATATTCTCCGGTTATATTTATTCTCTATTATAATATACCCACTTCCTATACGTTTGTTAAAGCCTCCTTTCCGGAAAGATACGACGCCCGTGACTTTTTCTTTGGATAGGCACGCCCTGGGCTTCCTCTTAATAAGGTAGAGAGACGTTCTTAGATGGATGGAGGAGATAGTATGTTGTTTACTTATGAGGAAAAAATGCCGCTGCGCATTCTGGATGAAGGGCAATTCTGGAAACGCCAGGAGATGGAACACACACAGGTTATCCGGGCGCTTGTGACCAACCTGGAACCCCAGTTCGTTCAGGCTCTTGAGGTGTGGGAGCAGGCATTCTCACAGACGGAAGGCCTGTTCACACGCTACATTGAAGCAGTAGTCCGTTCTGGAAGCCACGTAGGCCCGGAAATGCACGGACAAATCATGCAATTAGTCTGCTTTGCAGCAGAGCAGAGCCAACAGTTTATTTTATTCCTCAATTATCTCCTGGCCAACAGCCAGCCAATTAAAACCAATCAAACCGCTATTGTTGTGCTCAACCACATTCGCAGGGAATCCGAGTACTTTATTGGCATTGCGGAATCGCTTTTATACAAAAGGTAGGACTGTGCAAGTCCCACAGCCTGCGGCGCCTCTCCTATTACAAGCCTTCAACTAACCGATTGAAGGCTTGTTTCATTCGATGGGAATGATTTAATGGAAGGGTAGACCCGGGACGCTTACGAATAATCACTTATCACAGACTGTTTAATCTCCTCGATATGTTCCTCCATTAAAATTTGTGCCTCTTTTATGCGGGAATCGTACAAGGCTTGAACAATTCTTCTGTGCATGTTGTTTGCCTGTAAGGGTCTGTCAAAATTTTTTGTCATAATAATCCCGTACCAATGAATCTGGATTTCCAATGTATCCATAATCGCGATCATTCTTTGATTACAAGAATGATGAATAACACTTCTGTGTAAATTTCTGTCCGCCTGGAAGAAAGGGGCCACATCTCCTCGCTGGATGGCTTCCTCTGCATAGTCGGCTTCATTCAACAATGATGTTAAATCTTCCTTCGAAATATAAGACGCAGCTAATTCAACCGCCTGGCGTTCCAATGCTTTTCTTAAATCGTAAATTTCGGCTATATCCTTTACCTGGGGTATTCGCACGTATGTTCCAGAGCGCGGCTTTACTTCAATTAGCCCGTCTTGTTGAAGCCGATTTAATGCGTCGCGTATCGGTGTTCTGCTCACCCCCAAATCTTCTGTAATTTGATGATAGTCAATGCGGGAACCTGGTTTAATTTCATTGTAAATAATTTGATCACGGAGATGGAAATAAACCCGGTCATGTAAATTACTGTTGTCAAAACCCATTGTTTGTTCCCCTTTTTGTCATATGCAAATCATGATTTTAATTATGATAAATAACTCTAAACATATTAAAAACTTTTATAATTTCTTAATAGTATAAAATGTTTGACAATTACGGTGAACTTCTTTAATATCTAATATATCAGTTATTCAGAAAGGAGTGAATATGGAATTTGAATTCTGTCGCTGTCGTTACTGGTGGTGCCTCGGGCTTAGGGCTGGCCGTTGTCAATCGGTTTGTTGAAGAAGGGTTCGCTGTAGCCATCGTTGATATCTCTGAAGAAAAAGGGGCAGTGATGGCGAAGCAACTTAGCGATCAGGGTAAAAATGTCTATTTTTTTCATGCTGATGTCTCCAAACAGGAGAATGCAAAACAGGTCGCCAATCGAATCAAACAGGAACTGGGGAGTATAGATATCCTGGTCAACGCTGCAGGAATCATACACCGCACAAAATCGGTCGATTTAACAGAGGAAAAGCTGAAAAAATTGCTGGATATTAATCTCAATGGAACAGTTTTCATGTCACAAGCTGTTCAACCCCATATGAGTCTATCGGGTGGGGGAGCCATTGTAAACTTTGGTTCCATGCTTGCCCATTACGGCAGTAAGAATTTGCTAGCGTATGCAGCATCCAAAGGAGCTGTTATTCAAATAACGAAATGTCTTGCGGTGGATTGGGCCCAATTTAACATTCGTGTTAATGCGGTAAGTCCAGGGTACATTGAAACTCCACTTGCTTCCGGAGCCACTCAAAATCCGGTATTCCGTGAGCGGGTATTATCTAAAACGCCGCAAAATCGTTTTGGAACGCCGGATGAGGTGGCTGTTGCCATTCATTTTCTGTGTTCAAAAGATGCCAGTTTTATTACCGGGGTTGATCTGCCTATTGATGGAGGATTGTTAGCGGGAGATCCTTCTTTGTTTCCACCGGCTTCATAGCTGTTAAGCGATATTAGCGTGTACTTATTTTTTAAAAACGGAGGCCCGAAAAATGGAAATCACTTTAAACAAGTTTACAGAAATGGTTGGATTAGGTGACCAGGCTATCGATTTAAACGAAATACCGTGGATCCCACAAACAGAACGCTCATGGTTTAAGCCGGTCCGATTTGATTTAACAACAGGCAGCTGGATAAACCTACTAAAGGTGAAACCAGGTGGAAAAGTGAACCGCCATCGGCATACAGGCGGGCGCGTACTTGCCTACACACTGCAAGGGGAGTGGCGGTACTTAGAAAGAACATGGGAAGCCAAACCAGGAACCTTTGTTTATGAGCCACCGGGTGATATTCATACGCTTGTCGTCGATGGTGAGGAAGATATGATTACATTATTTTTATTAGAAGGCAGTATTCAATATCTGGATGATGAAGATAACATTATTTTACAAGACGATGTTTTTAGTAAACTGAAACGTTATATGGAATATTGCGAAGAGAACAATCTACCTATTAAAGATTTAAAATTTTAATCGTTTTACCGATCTGAAAAAAGATTGAAGCGGGACTTCTTTTAATCTCAGGAAGTCTCGTTAATTGAACCATTATCAAAGACATTCTCAGGCGTAGGGTGTGCCATTTAGTAACAAAATTGAAAGCGCTTAATTGTTGGTTTTGGCCGTGCATACTAATCTATTTTGATGGAGGTAGTATATGGGAAGTAACACGTTGACTGCCACAACGCCTCTTTGGACACAGCGCCGATTTAAAGTGGCCCTCGCAATCTCGTTTGCCTATTTCGTAGCTTATTTTGATCGGACAAATGTCGCGGTACTTATAGCCAATCCACAATTCAATGACGCATTTGGCATCGCAGGAAACAAAGTGGCACAGGGACTCCTGCTAACTGCATTTTTGTTTCCATATGGTCTGGCCAATTTAGTTACCGGTCCACTCGGGGATAAATTAGGTGGACGAAAAGGCGTTTCCATATCCATTATAAGTTGGACCATTGCGATGTTTATCATGGGTTGCATCAGTAATTACACAGCCTTAATTGCTTTGCGTGTAATCCTTGGCATAGGTGAATCGATCATGACGCCGGCATGTAACATGATCGTAGCGAAATGGTTTCCCGATAATGAGCGGGCACGTGCAAGTTCAGCGTGGTTGGCAGGATTGTTTTTAGCACCGGCATTTTCTTATCCGGTTATCGCATGGGTTGTCTCCGCTTTTGGGTGGAGAATGAGCTTTTTTTTACTGGGAGCAATCGGCTTATTTATAGCCCTTCCGCTGATGTGGTTTTGGACCAAAGATGCCCCTGAAAAGGATACTAAGATATCTTCCGCAGAAATTGAATATATTCGTTCCGGACAATTAGTTGCAAAACAATTTACAGACACAGATGGATTCTGGATACAAGCCAGAAAGGTATTTGCCAATTATAAATATTGGCTCGGCGTGATTGCCTACTGCGGTTATACCGTAGGATTTTGGGGAGTGGGTACGTTTATGCCCTCGTACTTGAAAGAGCAACGGCACCTGGATTTCGGTACAGCAAGCTTGATTGCAGTACTGCCTTGGGTAGCCGCGACCATTTTAACGATAGTTGGTGGATTAGTGGGCGATAAACGGCACCGATCAAGGGCTTTCTTGTGGTCGATAGGCTACGTATTAGCTGCCATCCTCTCATACTTTGGCATTATTACCGGTTCCGTTGGTATGGCTGTTCTCTTGATTTCTTTGGCTGTAGGTTTTTTAGCTTTCACATTAGCCCCGATGTATGCGGTTCTTCAAGACCTGACTCCACCAACGGTGACGGGACTTTCATTTGGTGTGTTTAATGGCATTACCTACATGGTTGGAAGCTTTAGCCCTGCCATAGTCGGAAGAATTGCAGATGCAACCCACTCCTTTAACATTGGTTTTTATGTGCTCGATGTCTGGTTAATTGTAACCGCCATCTGTGTGGTTCCGTTATGGAAAAGCCGTGCAACGAACAAGTTGGCAAGCGATTCACCGTTGTATGACAGTCGTGCCAACTAATTGTTAAACTCAATTTTTTAGAATGGTTGGCCACCGTTTTAATAAAGGCAATCATTCATCATTATAAGGAAGGAAGGGTGGACAGAATGGAGACGACCACCAGCAAATTAAGATCCCCACGAAAATTGGAGACCATTGATTGCGATTTTCACCAAACCTTAAAAAGCTATGAGGATTTAAGGCCTTATCTTCCCCGGGTTTGGTGGCCTCGGTTGCAGGCACCAGAAGCCACTTTGCCTATAACCCTATTTAAACCCATTCCTTTGTCACGGCGCGACGCCTCACCTGGTGATGGTCTTCCGCCGGGCTCTGATCCACAATATGCGATAAAGGATGCGCTTGATCGCTACAATATTACAAAAGCTGTATTGACCGGCAGTCTGTTAACGGTATCCGCACACAATAATCCCGATTATGCAGCAGCCATCGCATCCGCATTCAACGATTACACGCTTGATCATTGGATTCCTACAGATGATAGGTGGCTTGCCTCTATCCTGGTGGCTACGCAGGATCCCATTTTAGCGGCGCGTGAAATAGACCGTCTGGGTTCGCATCCAAGAGTTGTTCAAGTTATTCTGCCGGTTGCATCCCGCGAACCTTTTGGTCAGCGAAGGTTTTATCCGATTTATGAGGCCGCTGTGCGTAACAATCTGGTTGTCGCCATTCATGGTGGTGGCGAAGGGGATGGAATAAATCCGCCGATCTCGGCAGTCGGTACGCCAACAACGAACTTCGAGCGCCATAATATCCTGGCTATCCACCATATGTCTCAGTTGAATAGTCTTGTTTGTGAAGGTGTTTTTGAAACGTTTCCATCTTTGAAGGTGGTTTTCATCGAAGGGGGCCTGGCATGGGTTCCGCATTTAATGTGGAGAATGGACAAAAATTTCCGGGGGATGCGAAATGAAGTTCCGTGGCTGAAAAAGAAGCCTAGTGAATATATCATCGAACATTGCCGCTTTACAACTCAGCCTATCGAGGAACCAGACAATCAGGAATTTATTCAAATGCTTCGTATGATGCGAGCGGAAAAAACGGTTATGTTCGCCACAGATTATCCACACTGGGATAACGACACCCCTACATTTGTACTGAATAAATTGCCCGAGGAACTTCGCCGGCGCATTCAGTTTGAAAATGCAGCTGAGTTGTATCAACTCGATAGTAATCAATTCGTAAAAGAGGGTGATGCGGTATGACCAAATATGAAGCGGCGCAAGTTGGGGAAATAGAAAACGGTACCTGCAAGATCCTAAATATTGAGGGTCGAAGCATAGGTGTGTATTACGATGGCAAAGAATACTTTGCAATTCGTAATGTCTGCCCACACGAACAAGCTGAATTATGTAAAGGTACATTTTCGGGAACAACCTTAAATTCCAAACCGCATGAATACATTTATGGGATGGATGGGGAAATCCTGATTTGCCCCTGGCACGGTTGGGAGTTCGATGTTAAAACAGGGCAGTCTCTGGTGGACCCTAATAGGTATAGAGTGAAAGTGTACGATGTCACCGTTGAAGATAACAGAATTTTTGTTCAAGTGTAACAATCCTTATGGTCAACTAAATGCATGAGTAAAATACCTATCGGCATGTTCCGATAGGTATTTTCACAGTGTAGAGAAAGTATGTTTTAATGGTATATTTACTAACAAAAAGGTAATTTGTGATTACCTCAGGTTAATGAGAGAAAGGAGCGTTTATGTGAACTTTAATATGAAAGAAGCTATTGAGGTTCTAGAGCGGACACCTCAAACATTGGCGTACTTCTTATCGGGTTTATCAGAGGGTTGGTTGCAATCCAACGAAGGTGAAGGAACCTGGAGTGTCACGGAAGTGGTTGAACACCTCATTGAGGCGGACAAAAATAACTGGATACCAAGAATAGAATTTATACTTCGGGAAGGTGAAAGCAAACCGTTTCCAGAGTTTGATCGCTATTCCCACTTAAATCAAAAAGTTGAAGAAAGTACAATTGAACAAAGGTTGCTTGAATTTAAACAGATTCGAACACAAAACATCACCAAACTTAAGAGTGTCGTTGACCCTCAACAGCATCTTGAGTGCACGGGTTCACACCCTGCATTCGGTGTTGTAAAGGTAAGGGAACTGCTTTCTACGTGGGTTGTGCATGATCTAACGCACATTTCTCAAATCGTGCGCGTAATGGCTGAGAGATATCGTGCGGACGTTGGACCTTGGACTCAATATTTAGGGATATTGAAAAAAAATACTTAGAAGGACTAGCAAAGAGAAGTCTTTTTATACCCTTATAAAGGTAAAGCTACCTTGCCTTCCAAAATGGTGATAGCTTGTCCAGTAAGTAATACCTGGTTTTCTCTCAACTCTAATTTAACGATTCCACCGCGACTGGAAGCTTGATAACCTATCAATTTTTTCTTTTGAAGTTTTGCGCTCCAATACGGTCCAAGACCGCAATGGGCCGAACCCGTTACTGGATCTTCGTTAATGCCAATTCGGGGAGCAAAATATCGTGAAACAAAATCAAAATCTGTATAAGATGAAGGGCTTGTGACAATAACTCCCGTTACAGGGATGAAAGACAATAACTCAAAATTTGGTTGTATTTTTTTAACGATTTCTTCTGATTCTACTTCCAAAATATATCCCAGCGAATTTTTTGCAACATGCTTTGCAGGAATGCCTAGTGCTTGTTTAAGTTCAGCAGGCACTTCGGCATCTACAGGTGGGTTGGCTGGGAAATCGAGTTGAATGCCATCACTTACTTGTTTAACGGTAAGAAGGCCACTTTTCGTATAAAACTGAATACCCTTATCAGGGGTTAAATAATCCTGTTGCCATAAAACATGAGCACTCCCTAATGTACCATGCCCGCATAAGTCCAGTTCTGTTGTTGGCGTAAACCAGTGTAAATCATACAGATTATTTGTTCTTCGAAATATAAAAGCTGTAACCGGCTGATTCATTTCTTGTGCCATTCGCTGCATCCACTGCTTCTCCTGAGGTGTATCTAATATACAAATCGCAGCTGGATTTCCTGAAAAGGGCTTGTCTGTAAATGCATTGATGTGGAATATACTTGGTTGTATTACCTCTCATCTCCTTCCTTTTATATTGTAATACATGTAATTCAAAAAATTCACATCTATTTATGGTAACCCATGTTGTAACTCATGGAACCTATCACCGTGGTAATATAACAGCTATGTAACGACAAATGGGTCATGCATCTGTTGCGACAGATTATGGTCTTTATTTGTATTTAAAATCATGGGTTTAGTGTGTATGTTGTGAAATGACTTTTCTGCCTAGATGCAGATAATCAACAACCTTCCCAGGATACTTTTTGCTTACCGCATCCACTGCAAATCTTCCCCATTTGGCATAAGAAGGTTCGTTGACATGCTGTTGTGAATACACCGGTTGTACAATTACGACAGTATGAAAAAACATGATCATTCCTAATGCTAATGTCCTAATCCATGCATTTGAAGCGAACTCCTTCAGTTTTATATATTTTGACCTTTCAGCAGGTTGTTATACTGGCATGGGATTAATACTGGGGGAGGCGAAGGCGCATCAGTTGACCTCGGTGTGGATTTAACTGAATTTTTTACTGGAAAAGAAGGGGGAATGAAAATCCAAAAGGCAAAAACCAAAGCCACAGTGTAACTTGGATATGCAGAAGGGAATGAAGGAGGAAATAAAGTTGATGCATATTGAATGGGGAACTGCTTCGTTACATTGTTGTCCCTTATTTTTACCATTAGGGATCGATAGTGACTCTTTCAACTTCACCATCTTCAAATTCATAGTGGAGTCACATCCACTTATGAGAAAAACCATACTCCTCTTCCAAAATGGCGTAATAGTTTTTTAGTAATCCGGTGGACTAAGGTGTATTCGTTCCCGTTCCTATTTTCTCAAAAATAACTACGGAACCATTTAACACTTAACCTTAACATAACGGTAAAGTAGAGAGGGAGGGGCAACGACTAAGCAACCGAAAAACATGCTTAAAAATTTTATTAACTGCTTACGATTCATCATTCGTTCACCTCATAGCTATATTCCATATTATTAATTCTGACAAAACAATAACACGAATGACTTTGCCACAACTAAAGGCTTGGATTGAAGGGGAATGGAAAAAGGACATTACATACGCTAAAAATTGAAACAGAACCGGTCCAGTGAAAAGAGAAAAGGAGTAGTTATAGTTAAATAATGACTGACTTCAATGTCCTTAAATACCGGAAAACTAAAGGGAAGCAGCCAATAGGTTCGTCCTACTTAGCTGCTTTTTGTGTTTCATGATATTCAAGAGAGCCAAGACAATCTCCATCTCTATGGGGAAATCAACGATTCAGGATAACGAGCTAGAAATTGAATCATTTCTTCTGAAACTTCCCATTGAAAGATAGAAGTTAACGTAGGGTCTCTAAAAAATGAAGACACGGCTTGATAATTGAATTCTGTGTTGTACGCTACAAATTGATTGGCAACATTATCAGATTCAAGGATTTGGAGATCTACAGCTTTAGATGGTGAACGATTGGAAAAATTAAAATCGGCCAAATGTATGGTCTTTGTCTTAGGATGTCGGTTCGTATTCGCATGAACTGCCATTCGATTAATATCGTAAACAAGGCTAAAGACAGTATCGGGACGGCGCGCTGCCGCTAGCACTTCAAATGCGAAATCAGTTATGTCAACTTGATCTAATTTCCCTTTTATCCTACTGAATACGGTCAATAAGCGTTCCATTGAGTTCTTCTCATACTCATCACACTCCGACCAATCCGTTTTGCCCGCCTCAATTTCCTTCATCGCAACCTGGTATGAAGAATTTGCGATAATTGAACGTGGAAAGTTTTCCTTATAAAAAGACATTTTTCCTTTTAAAAACTCGATTACCGCACTGTCACCATTGCTGTCAGCAACTAAATAGTGTAATTTAGATGTACTTTGGTCAATTCGAATGGTGGAGGCTGCTGCCAATACTTCTTCAACCGTAGTGCACGTATCTAACATATATTGAATCCATTGTAACTCAGCCACCGCTCGACGTTCGTCAGCAGCGGTATATTCAGTTTGCCAGAGCGTGGTTTGTTCCACAACAAGGCCTTTTTCATTTATTCCACCATTCGGATTTTCTTTACCAATCTGTGAGACTGTCAAACTGCCATACGCTGAAACCCAAGATGCTGGCGTAGCGGGAGGCATTAGCAAAGCCGTTTTGCGAACGCCCCTCTGATTTGTAAACACGAATGCCCCATCGTAAATAATGTCTTGATTTTTGCACACGAGATTATTTTCATTCTGAAATATATGAAAAGCCGTACTCATCGATCTGACTCCTTTTTGATTAATATTTTTTGAAGTAAAGTAAAATTCCCGTGTTCGATTTGATCTAAGAACGCTTCGCATATTTGCCTTGTTTCCTTATCGTTTTGCTTGACAATGGCATCAAACCGACCAATCAGAGCTTGTTGCTCTTTTTCATTTTGAAGGGCTATCAGCTTCTCGCGATATGCTTCCATATCAGCAGCGTCGTCAGCTTTCTCCAACGTTTGCTTAAGGAACAGAATTTGAACGTCGATCTTCATTTCTGCGGTAAGGTCTTGTAAATAATGCTTTTCATCAATTATCAAATTAGGTTCAATCTTAAAATACTCCGCTAAAGATTGAAGCCTTTCCTTTGGAACGGGGCGACGCTTCTTTACCCAATCAGAAAATTGCTGCGGGGTAATTCCAACATCTTTGCATACATTCACATACGTGACCTGATGGATAAGGGCCAGGTATTGGAGAACGGTTATTGATGGTACCGAATCCATTTCACTTATCACCTTTCTGACGTAAAATTCGTCTGACAGAATATATGTCAATTATATCGTTGACGTAATATATGTCAAATGTTTTTTGGAAATAAAGGCATTTAACTTTAACTTAACAGGAGTTACCTTCCTTTTCCAGAATATACTTAGGTAAGAGCCTTTAGATGTAGCTGGAGGGGTTGGAAAGTGGGTCAGCTTAGTATGCCAGGATAGTTGGCAAATTGCAGGTAAAAGGAGTTCCTTATCGAACGAAAATACGGCAAATCGCAAAGTTTTCAATGATTGCCGGTTCAGGAAATCAAGACTTCTCCCAGTACCACATTTATGTAGAAAAATCAAACGAACATAATTCACGGTTAAAAGAAAACCGAGGCATATGCGGTTTTATTTGTGGTGCGAACGGTCAGAATTTTTTAACATAGGATTGTTATAGTTGTGCACAATTATGGAACCTTAGGGGGATCGTTTCTATGTCAAAAATCACAACTTTTCTCATGTTCGATGCCAAGGCTGAAGAGGCAATGAACTTTTATACGTCCATATTTAATAACTCGGAAATCATAAGCATTTCACGTTATGTAGCCAATGAGGCTGGCGTAGAAGGTACAGTAAAACATGCTACATTCACACTACATGGGCAAGAGTTTATGTGCATTGACAGTAATATCAAGCACGATTTCACGTTTACTCCGTCGATATCCTTATATGTAACTTGCGAATCGAATGACGAATTACAATCTGTCTTTGCAACCTTGTCCCAGGATGGGTCAGTTTTGATGCCTTTAGCGGCCTACCCGTTTAGCAAGAAATTTGGATGGGTGGCGGACAAGTTTGGCGTTTCGTGGCAACTAACATTAGCTGACGGTAATGATGAAGAGTAAGGTGTCGTGTTCAATGAACGGGAAAGGTCGATTTTCTTAGATGGGGGGTTGCATTAAAAAGTTTCCTTTGAAAATTGACGCAAAATTATCTTAATCGTATGGTTATTGTATAGTAATAAGGCTTATTAATGACATATTTTACAAATAATAAATAAAGTTGTACATATATTCAGCCTGATTGGGGGGAGCAATATGGCAACGGGAAAACGATTGGAAACGAATGTGCGAGGGGAATTTTATGTCACGAATGCCTGCATTAATTGTGACCAGTGCAGGCAGTTAGCACGAAATGTTTTCTCCGAGGTGGGCAGTTATTCGGCTGTGACGAAACAACCGGACGGGGAGGAAGAGCGTACCAAAGCCTTTCATGCAATGGTGTCCTGTCCGACGGGGGCGATCATTAGCGAGCAAAAAGAAGGATTGGCGGAAGCGATCAACGATTTTCCACTTTTGGTGGAAGACAATGTGTACTATTGCGGATTTACGTCCCGTAACTCTTATGGAGCCAGCAGTTATTTCATTACGCATCCTGAGGGGAATTGGCTGGTAGATTCCCCGCGCTGGTCACCCCAATTGGCAAGTAAGTTCGAACAGATGGGGGGAATCCACTATGTCTTTTTGACCCACCGGGACGATGTAGCGGACACAAAGAGATATACAGAGAAATTTAAAGCTGAGAGAATCATTCATGTATGGGACAAGGATGCGCAGCCCGATGCCGAGCACCTCATTCAAGGGATAGAACCTGTTATGTGGCAGCCGGATTTTCAAATCATTCCGGTGCCGGGTCACACAAAAGGTCATATGGTTCTCTTGTATCGTGAAAAGTTTTTATTTACCGGAGACCATTTGGCATGGGATCGGCAACGAGGGCAATTTGATGCAAGCGAAGATTATTGCTGGTACTCCTGGCAAGCCCAGTGCGAATCAATGGAACGGTTATTATGCGAAAAATTCGAATGGGTTTTGCCAGGTCACGGAGATCGTGTTCAATTACCTGAACATGAAATTAAGGAGACAATGAATCAATTGTTTATACGCATGAAGGAGTGAAATTTTTCGCTGCGTACGTTTGTTATGTACCGAAACACAAGCTTGAGACCTTGATTCCGGCTCGAAGCATATATTTTGAATATTTCATATTTTTTAAATTATTGCTTTGCTATAATTTAGTAAGCAATATTTTAGGGAGAGTGGAGAGGGGGAATATTGTGCCGCTAGGTATTTTGTTTACCCTCCTATGGGCATCTGGAGCGGTCTCTGTGAAGTTTGGCTTGTTATCATCGCCACCATTAACAATGGGGACTATTCGTTTTCTTTTGGCAGGAATTCTCTTAATCTCATATATTTATGGGTATAAACGTGGGAAATATCCGCTGCCTAAAAAACGGGAATGGAAGCCATTAATCTTATTAGGATTGTTTAACACTTCGCTGTATCTCGGCTGTGGCTTTTGGGCGTTACAAACAGTAATAAACCCATTTAAACAAAAATGGTTAACCAGAAAATACTGGCTGACTTCATAATACGAAAGGGTTAAAACTGGCAGGAGTTCCTTTCCTTTTTAAAAAATGGTTAAAAGATGAATGATTGTGATCATACCTTTTCAGCTTAGTAATTAGCATAAACAACAAAAATGTCCTCGATCTGAGGGCATTTTCTGTTAGTTGAAGAAAACTAGGAGTCTTAATGTATTTGTTTAAATCTCAACTAATAGGGATAAATGTCCAATCCTCCCCATAAACTTTAGCATAATTTTAACGTAAGGAGGAAACGTATGACTGTTTTAGCTTGGGGTATTTTTGTTATCAATTTTATTACTGGTTTTTTCGCCTACCTATCGTTAACAAAGCACAAAAAAGTAATTGAATGCCACACGGGAATGAACATAGCAATGACTGCAACTGGAGTTTTAGGTTTAATCATCGGTATTACTTTAGCGATTCAATTTCCGAATTATTACACAAGTATTACCATCGTCAGCACATTCCTTTGTATAATTGTTGGAATTTTCTTTGGAACATTAGGAGATCTGCAAACAATCGTTGCCGGAATTTCCAGTGGAATCATGATGGGCTTCATGAGTCCAATGATCGGTGCGATGACTCCATCTCCTATTGTCTTGTTACTATTTACTACTTTAATTTGTGTCCTTTCATTTTGGTTGCTATGTTATTCTGTCAAGATTGTTGCAAAGATGTCATCAGAAGAAGTTGAAAAATCGGAGGGGTTCTAATGGGCGGTATTTTTAAAGAGTGTAGAGAGAATATTTTGTTTCGATGGAGAAATATCTGTCGAAGAACCTGTAGAAGGCCGTGTACGTGCGGTTGTCAGACAAAGAAATAGATTGATGAGTACATCCGGGGAGCGTAAGTCGCTCTTTTTTTGTTTGTGTTCTAAATATTGACACATTAAATGACTAACTTGAGCCATACAGAAACAATTCATTAAATGGTAAACTCAAAAATGTTAACCAAGTGAACTTTATAACAAGCAGGTGAGAATTTGTTTCGTTTTCAAAAACCTATTTTTGTTTTGCTTTTTTTGACATTCTTGTTTTTCATTCTAAACCCTATTTAATTCGTTAACTGTTTATGATCAACAAGGAAATCGTGTTGATATGGCTGACGCACATGTCGATGCTCATAATCCAAGACGTGTTCCTCAGACCGGAGGTTTGCCGCCGGCTTCCTTCAGATTCGACCTCACGGTCGACACCCTTGCCTTAAGCTATGGTTACTACTGCCTTCACCATTTGGGACTTGGACCCACTTAACGCTGTAAAGTCCATTAGTAAGACTTGTTTTAAGCTTACATTCCAGTATCCCTGCTGCATGTAGTGCTTCGCTTTCCTTACGGCATCATGTCCACGCCTTGCAGAGCGGAATCCATAACTATGGTCAGAAAAGCCAGGGTCAAAGAGAGGCGTCAATACTTGCGCAAGTGCCTGTTGAATGAAACGGTAGGTCACGGTAGGGATGCCTAACTGCCTCATGCCGCCGTTCGGTCGCGTACATTGTAAAATCTAATCCTTCTTCAAGTCAGGTTTTGTCGTCAGCACCTTCCAAAATTCAAATTTGGTTTGATGAACCTATACAGAGTCATTTCCGGAGACGGGCATCCGGTACAAGGTGATATTCCTTTTAGTGTAGGGAAAAACAATCAAGCTAATCCGAATCTCTGACAGCTCCATGTATCATGACACCCGCTTGAAGAAATCGACGAATCAAGAGAAGAACCGTTTTATCTTCTACTTTCTCCGCTACCTTCCTCATCAACCGGTCATGATTCACTTTGTCGAAGAATTTCTCTTTAGCGATATAAGATAGACCCATAGGATCATCCCTAGACAAGATCGTGAGATCTTGTAAACTAACTTCAGAGAGGTACACATCTTATGGAATCTATCATCGAGGATTATCGAGAATATCAAACCATTATTCGAGGATATACGCCAAAAGTGGTGAAAGCTACTTGGCGGGAACTCAAAAAGCTAGCTCAATATCTGGAGAACTTATCCATCAACTTTCAAAACGTTCAACTCGTTCACCTGGAGAACTACTGTATTGAACGTACAGAAAGTAAATCTCTTGGATACCGAAATGTAATCATTAGTCAACTTCGTTCTTTTTTTAATTATTTAGTGCAGCAAGAATTACGTTTAGAAAATCCTGCTCGTCATCTAAGGTATACGAATCTAGATCTTTATCAATCCTTACCTGAGATCGCTTCAATAGAGGAAATTCAAGATTGCCTAAAGGAATTAAAAAGGCAAATCGACAGTTGTTTGAGCCGTCGTCAATTCGACCCTATCCGAAAGCGTAATCTGGCCTTATTTGCTCTTTTGTATGCCTCCGGCATTCGAGCTGGAGAAGCAGCAAACTTACAGATCAGAGATATTCTATGGGAAGAACAAGTTCTCATCATTCGAGAAGGAAAAGGGCGAAAAGAACGGCGAGTTCCCGTCGTTAATGAGATATTAGAATTACTTCAGATTTATTTAGCTACGCGTAATGATCTTGAACCTAACGCACCGCTATTCTTAACCTGGCGGAAAGAAGCGATGGACAACAACTTAATAGGTGCTACCTTTAGGAAATATCATGAGATGTGGGAAAAATCCCTTCGCCCCCATCAACTACGCCATATTTGTGCAAGTCATCTGTATCAACAAGGAGGCAATATCGTACAAATCAAAGACTGGTTAGGCCATAAACGGCTGACAACAACCCTTCATTATACTCGGATTCAAAACCCAGAGATAGAAGCAACACTGGAGTCACACCCTATCAACGAAATGTCTTGTTCATCAAAACCCAAGTTGGAAATTGTTAACGTATCTAGCCAAAATAAACCACTACGTCGAAAATATACGATGACTCCCATAGCTGAACCTCTTACAGGAAAATTAGCAGAACAAATTCAAGAATTCCTTCGAACTGCAGAGGGTATGAAGAAATATTCGAAGGGTACGTTAAAGGAATTTCGTTTTAGTCTTACTCGATTTGCCGTAGGCTGTCCACATTGTCTGGAGAAAGGAATTGAGGTGTTACGTGCCGTAGACATCATTCGCTGGCTTAGTGCTCGTAGACAAGCCGGAATCTCTCCTTGTACGATAGACAAAAATCTATCCCACCTTCGCTCATTTATGGCTTACGCCATAGACCGTGGCTGGAGAACTGAAAATCCGATGGAGGCACTTAAAATGGTACCCAAACAACCGAAAGAACAAATCTATTTAACGGAAGAAGAGATGCTACGTATACTTTCTGCACCTGATCGCTCAACTAACCAAGGTTTTACGGACTTTATTACTCTTTTGGTACTCTATGCAACAGGGCTCCGTGTCGGAGAACTGAGTGCTCTAAACATCGAAGATGTGGACCTAAAAGAAGGCTGGATTCATGTACGAGAAGGAAAATCAGGTGATCGTCAAACAGCTATTCCTAAAGCAGCTATTGGCGACTTAAAAAAGTATGTTGGGCTCTATCGCAAAGCCAAATCGGGCCCTTTCCTATTGAATCAAAAAGGAACTCGTATTAAACCATGGACCATAACAAGGCGTATACGAAAATATTCCGAAGCTGCTCATATTGAAAAGCCTGTTAGCCCTCATACCATTCGTCATACTTTTACGGCTCATCTTATCCAACGAGGTGGAAGAGTAGAAGTCATAGCTAAAGCACTTGGACATAAGTCATTAAAAGAAACCACCCCCTATGCTCACGCCGATTTCGAGGATATCAGAAAAGCCGTTAGCCTACTTCGCAGAAATATTCCACCCGTGTCAGGAGAGAAAAAGCATGAATAATGAAGCCATTCTTAGAGAATTTCTCGACTATACCCAATTTGTTCGAGGTTGTCGTCCTAAAACCGCCGATGCCTACGCCATCGATATGAAAGTTTGGCAAACATTTTGTAGAAATGACTACCCACAAATGGACAATCCCTCCAAAGCTAAAATGGTTGTGGATTATATCCGCTACCTTCGTGTTGACCGTAAGAATGGTTCTTCTGCTGTGCAACGTAAATTGGCCACCCTTTCAGCATTTATCGACTATCTCATTCTTATGGAGATAATAACTCCTAAACAAGATGAACGAAAAAAATGGCCGAAACTTCTCGATACACCGGAACGACTTCCAGTGGTCTTAGAAAACAAAGAAATTCAACAGATACTCACCCAACCAGACACCACAACTATTTTAGGCCGCCGTGACCGGGCAATCCTTACTTTGATCTACTCAGTTGGACTACGAGTAAGTGAAATCTGCTCCCTCCAGCTACGTAATGTCCATTGGGAAGAGAAACGAATTCTGATTCAAGGAAAGGGGGGACGGGAGCGATATGTACCACTGGATTCAATCGTTGAAGACGTCATTAAGGATTACCTCACTTCTAGAACTAGCACTATTTCTGAGCTCTTTGTCAGCAAAAAGGGAGGTGCGCTAACTTCTCGAGCTATTCAGTTTATGGTTAAGAAATATGCGGCACGAGCTGGTATCGATAAGAAAGTCACTCCCCATAAATTGCGACATACATGTGCTACTCACCTTTTGCAAGAAGGCGCTCATTTAGTGGCCATTCAAAAATTATTAGGCCATAAGAGCCTAAATACGACTCAAATTTATCTACACATCACCATTACAGACTTAAAACAACTTTCTCAACGCCATCCGATGCGTAAAATGCGTACTGTCATAGGCTTATGCGGTAAACCAGTAACTTGTTTTCAAGCACCTTACGGTGCCCGAACGGGTACGTAATTCTGAAATACTGCGATTTAATTAGAAAAACATAGATAATAAACGTTAATTAACTTAAATAGGCGAGGGCCACTCTAAATTAATATCGCTAAATTTCTCCAGATCCATGTAGACCACCCACCTAGTGTAACACTACACTTGGCTTTTATTTTTTGGTAGTAACATTATGACCAAGTGCAATCTACGTTAAGCGATGGGAGCCGTTTCATTCATTATGACGATTGGCAGTTTAGCTGAATAAGTGTAGGCAAGGTGTTACAATATAGATACAGCTTTCTAAGGAGGATACACTGTGGAACAATCTGCGAACCAGAACAAAGTTACTGCACTATACCTATCAATCCGAGTGTGAACACACATCACACGCTAGTGGTTCAAGAGATCAAAGGATATTGGCGTATCAAACTGTTCCAAAATACTCCCGCTCAATATCATGGAAGACCTGAATTGGTTGAACAAATGACCGAAGAACTGAGGCAGTTGCTTTAGGTGATTCGAGTGGCTTAATTTATTTTGCTAATCAAATAAAAGCCAAACAAAGACTGCCATGCAAAGGCAGTCTTTGTTATGGCGTTAACGGGGAGAATAGTGAAAAGTGACAGAAAGAATTGGAAAAATTGAGAATGATCATTCTTGACTGTCAGCAGATCGAAAAATTGAAGAGGAGTGTACCTTGATGACAAATAAAAGAATGAATCCTAAGGTTGATGTATATTTAAGTAAAGCCAAAAAGTGGCAGGAGGAAATGGAGAAATTGAGAATGATCATTCTTGACTGTGGGCTGAGCGAAGAATTGAAGTGGCGTATTCCTTGTTACACGTTTCAGAAAAATAACATAGTTATGATACAAGGATTTAAAGAATACTGTGCGCTTGGGTTTTTCAAAGGTGCCTTGTTAAACGATGCCAATGGTATTCTAATCAAACCTGGGGAGAATACGCAGGCGGGGCGCCAGATTCGGTTCACCAATGTTCGAGAAATAGTTGAGATGGAACCCATCTTGAAAGCCTATATTTATGAAGCCATTGAAGTGGAAAAAGCCGGTTTGAAAGCGAATTTTAAAAAGAATCCAGAACCAATTCCTGAAGAATTTCAAAATAAATTAGATGAAATCCCTGCCTTGAAAACTGCTTTTGATGCATTGACGCCGGGACGGCAAAGAGCATACATTCTTTATTTTTCTGCACCCAAACAATCCAAAACTCGGGAGTCAAGGGTTGAAAAATGTATGCAGCAAATTCTCAATGGAAAGGGATTAAATGATTGCACTTGTGGACTATCCCAAAAGCAGCCCTACTGTGACGGCTCGCACAAGTACATTCGATAAGAAAATAAATTAATCAAACTTTAAGATATTACCTCACTTTGCGTTCATTCGAACTTCTTTTGGATCGCAGGTAACACTCAATCAAATAATTTAAAATGGAAAAAACAAAAAAGTGATCCGTAGAGGATAAGCAAACTACCGTGTAACAGGCTTACGCATTACCAGCTAAGAAAAGAAAGTTGCAGTATAGACACTCAATTAAAGGAGAACAGGGAATTAAGCTAAAACCAGCTAATAGTTGTCAATATTTATCTCTAAAATTCTTAAAAACTAGTGTTATACTATGCCAAATAACCTTTCCATTGGCGAATGGAAGGTTTTTCTTTTATCGTTGCCGCGATCTTCTTACCGATGCCGGGAATCGATTGGACAATCTTATATTCTTCAATTTGTACAGCAAGGGCATCGATCTTCTCTTCCAAGTCAGATAGATGCTCTTGAAATTGAAGAAGTAAGCCTATATACAGTTTCAAGCTAACCAGATGGCTTTCATATGATGTTTTCTCAAACGGGTTACGAGTTGCAGCAGCCATGATAAGCTGTGCTTTTTCCTTAGCCCAACGTTCAGAACGACTCGTGCAGATACAGGAAACTCTCTCTACTAATTTAGCTTCTCCTGCACCCAGGTTGCTTTCAGAGGTAGGAAATTCACGTAAGAATAGTAGGGAGATTTTCGAAAATAAATCTCCAAAGACTCCGCGATATTCAGGGAATACCTGATCTAACACCGCATGGAACTGCAATTTCGCTTGAACATACATATCCGTTAAGGACTCAAATTGTCTTGTTAAATGACGAAGATTTAAAAGTTGTTTCCTCTATGTTTGTGAACTTCAAAATCTTCCTTGTAGAACAGCTCGCAGAGCTGATAAGCATCCACAGCATCTGTCTATACCTTCCGTAAGGAAGACTTTTTGGCTTGGTTAGAGAATAACGGATTCACAACAATGTAGAAGATGGTATGTTTCTCAAGCAATTGAACTACAGCAGCCTGATAATGCCCCGTTGATTCGAAGATGAAATTACCAAAGTGGCACAGAACTTTCCAAAGGGATACTGGATCTTAAATAGATAAATAATAAAACTGCTAACGGTTATTGCACCGTTTTTTTGTTGAACGAAAGGGCATGATAGCTTAATAAAATGATGGTAATCCTCTACGAAACAAGGAGCAGCTGCCTTAGGCAATCTGCTCCTTGTTTTATTTGTGCTTGTAACCATTTGTCATTTGTTGAACGATAAACTAAACGGGTAACTAACATTTAATACGCGATTTCATTCCCCGTAGAGCATGGGATTCATACGTTTATCGTTTGGTCATATTTCTCCCTCAGGCGCTTTATATCTTCTTTAGGTGGAAAACCGAACATGCGCGAATACTCGCGACTGAATTGGGATTGACTTTCATAGCCAACCCGGAATGCGACATCAGCGGCATCTGTTGACTCGGATAATAACAGGCTCCGGGCTTCCTGCAATCTCAGTTGTTTTTGGAATTGAATAGGGCTCATAGCGGTTACCTCTTTAAAGTGCCTATGGAGCGAAGAAACACCCATATTCGCTATTTCCGCAAGTTCCTCAATCCGAAAAGGCCGATGATAGTTATTCATGATATGCTCGATAACGTCTCTGATTTGTTTGGTCGAGCTTCCTTACCGGAAAAATTGATAAAAATGCTACATTCGTTAACTCCTACTTCCGCAGCATTGTTCCTCGCTTCAAACCGGAGAATCTTGAAGCAAATCAGGTTTTGGTCGAACTGATAAAGAAGATTGCTACAGGGAAAGATGCAACGCCGGCTCAAATCGCACTCGCATGGGTGCTTGCCCAGAAATCATGGATTGTTCCGATTCCCGGTACGCGCAAAATAGAGCGCCTGGAAGAAAATCTTGGCGCAGTGGATGTTAAGCTAACTCCAGAGGAACTAAGTGATTTGAACGATGTGCTCTCGAAGATCGAGATTTCGGGAGAACGCTATCCAGTAGATTCAGAATATGCAAATAGAACGGGTAAATAACACGTAAGAATTCCATAGTAAATCCCAACAACAGATGTAAATGGGATAAAATGAGTGACTTGACACTGAATATTTAAAAAACCGGAGGATTTCATATGCAAAAAATAATTTTGAATAATGGGGTTGAGATGCCCATACTCGGCTTTGGTGTTTATCAGATTCAAGATGCAAATGAATGTGAACAAAGCGTTTATGACGCCATTATGGCAGGCTATCGTCTGATCGATACCGCTGCCTCTTATCAAAATGAAGAAGCGGTTGGTCGAGCAATCAAACGGAGTGGCGTGCCAAGAGAGGAATTGTTTATTACTACAAAACTCTGGATTCAGGATGCCGGTTATGAGAGCACAAAGAAAGCATTTGCAAAGTCACTGGAAAGATTACAAGTGGATTATTTGGATTTGTATTTAATTCATCAGCCATTTGGCGATGTATACGGTTCTTGGCGTGCTATGGAGGAATTGTATCGTGAGGGTAAGATCAAAGCTATCGGAGTCAGTAACTTCCAGATGGATCGTTTGGTAGATTTAATTATTCATAATAAAGTAATTCCTGCCGTAAACCAGGTTGAAACGCATCCTTTCTGCCAGCAAATGGATAGTGCTAAATTTATGAAAGACAACAATGTTCAAATAGAGTCCTGGGCGCCTTTTGCTGAAGGAAGAAATAATATCTTCCAGAATGAGGTTTTAGTATCACTGGCTGAAAAGTATTATAAATCCGTTGCTCAGGTGATTTTACGTTGGTTGACACAAAGAGGAGTCGTTGTAATTCCAAAGTCTGTTCACAAAGAAAGAATCATCGAGAACTTTAATATCTTTGACTTTGAATTAAGCCAGGAGGATATGGAGACGATTGCTACGTTAGATACGAAAAAGAGCTTGTTCTTTTCACATAACGATCCTGAAATCGTAAAATGGCTCTGTGATCGTAAACTTGATATTTAATGCTCTTTCTTATACAGCACAACGAAATGAAGTAATCTTAAAGAGCTTGCGGTGCCAGACCAGATTGTAGGAGTATGGAAGAGGGATAAAATGGGTCATTTCGTTTTACCACTTTTTTCACATATATGGTTTGTCTCAACCAGTTCTTAATTTTGAGGGTTGGAGATTATGTGTAGCGGATCTTGCCCCCGTTAACATGTAGGATTTGACCCGTGACAAAAGCCGAATCATTAGATGCTAGGTAAACATATGCGGGACCCAGTTCGAAGGGTTGGACTGCTCGCCCCATCGGAATGTCGGTCCCAAAGGTCAGTTGATGTTCTGCCGCATATGTGCTTACTGTGAGTGGAGTCCACGCCGGTCCAGGTGCCACACTGTTCACCCGTATACACCGATCAACGAGGGAAAGTGACATACTTCGGGTGAAGGAGACCATTGCTCCCTTGGTTGCTGAATAGTCAATCACATTTTTATCTCCTTCGTAGGCTACCCTGGACGCGGTGCTGATTATTGAACTTCCTGGGTTTAAATGAGGTAATGCCGCTTTCGTCATGTAAAATAGGGGAAAAATGTTGGTGCGGAACGTATTCTACAATTGTTCATCTGAAACGTCAAAGATGCTTCTTGTGTAAGGCTGTACGGCGGCATTATTCACTAAAATATCCAAACCTCATACGTGTCGACTGTAAGCTTCGGTTCGCACATACGCCAAAGGATGTGCTATCGGCAAATTTTGGTGTACCAACAAGCGCTTTTACCCATATCCCGAAACAACAACGATACATTTTTCAAACAAACGTTCCCGGTCCACTCGAAAGCCAACAGGTAGCAGACCCCTACGGTACGGTACCAAAAACCTTTACACATCGACTACTTGCACAAGAGCCGATTCCAACTATAGGCGGGGACGGTACGTATAGTTGATTCAACCAACTTTCCTATTTCGACTAGAATTGCCGCAGCGTTGTTGGAAATCAATCCGGGCGCGATGAGAGAAATGCACTGGCATCCCAACAACGATGAATGGCAGTATTATATCTCAGGCACGGGACGCATGACGGTTTTAGCACCCAATGGTACTGCTCGCACTTTCGATTATCGTGCTGGGGATGTGGGATATGTACCGTTTGCATTTGGACACTATATTCAGAATACCGGTGAACAAAGTCTGTGGGTTTTGGAGATGTTTAGGAGTGACCGCTTTGAAGATGTTTCGCTCAACCAATGGATGGGGCTTAAACCTCATCAACTAGTACAGGAGAACCTAAATGTAGGACCAGAATTAATGAATGCATTGCGAAAGGAAAAACGGTATATAGTAAAATATCCCGGGTTTCCCTACTACCCAAGAACAGGTAGATAAAATTCATATTATAGAAGTAACGGGAATCGCTACTAAAAAACATATCATGTATAAGACCCCTCCCATTTAAGTCATGCTGAATCTAAAAGAAATTGGGGGGGTTCCGTATGAATTTGAATGAATTATGGAAGCTATATGCAGCGGATAAACGAATACAAGGATTTAGTCCATACACGCTAAAGGCGTATGCTGTTCAGTTAAAAATTCTCATACGGGGAAATAGGTGATATTGAATTGAGTCAGGTATCTGTACCCCTTTTGAAGGAATATCTCGCTAAACAATCAGAACATCTAAAGCCGAGTAGTCTGGCTCATCGTGTTGGCTTTATTCGATCAATTTATCGATATGCGTTTGAAGAAGGGTATGTATCACCTAATCCATCTCTAAAATTAAGAGAACCAAGCTGATGCGATATCAATTTTAGATTACAAGTGTGATTAAAAGTTTGGGATTTTCAAGTATTGTACTATGGTAAATTTAATTCCATTATTTGAGTTGAGCAATGGTATGGGACAGTGACCCTTACTCTTACACAATCTAGAGAACATTTTACCTAAGGAGTGGTTTATAATGGGACGTGTTTTATTTATTAATGGTGGATCAGAAGGACATATCAATCCAACTATTGGAGTCGTGCAAGAGCTTATTTCGCGTGGAGAAGAGGTAGTGTACTTTACATTCGAAGATTTTCGAGAGCATATTGAGAAGACGGGAGCTACTGTACGAACATTTGACGGTCAAAAATTTTTAAAAGCCTTTATCTCAGGTGGAAGAAATTATTTACTCGAAAGAATCAACGGTCTTTTACTTACGGCAGATATCGTCATACCTAGCGTTCTTGAACAGATCAAAGGAGAGCATTTTGATTACATCATCCACGATTCTATGTTTGGTTGTGGACGTTTACTTGCACAAATACTTAAACTTCCGGCAATTAATTCTTGTACTTCTTTTGCGCAGACAAAAGCATCATTCGATAAAATGTTGGACCAGCTTTCTAAAAACATTCCTACAGAAATAGTTAAACATATATACGATGAATTTCAAAGCCTGACGGTAATGGTGAAGGAAAAATATGATGTGGAGATCCATTCTCCTTTCGAAGTTTTTTGTAATCCTGCACCACTTACAATCGTTTATACAACTAGAGCGTTTCAACCTTTTAGTGAGGCGTTTGACCAAACATACAAATTTGTAGGTCCATCTATCTCTTCGCGATTAACGCAAGAAAACTTCCACCTTACTGCAATCAAGGGAAAAAGCCCAATTTACATTTCACTGGGTACTGTCTTTAACCAAGCAATTGATTTCTATAAGCTTTGTTTTAAGGCATTTGGGAACACTGATCATACCGTTGTCATGTCCATTGGGAAAAAAGCTCAAATATCGGATTTGGGGGAGATTCCTAAAAACTTCATTGTAAAAAATTATGTTCCACAAACTGAGGTCCTGAAATACACTAAATTATTTATCACACATGGTGGAATGAACAGTACCAATGAAGGTCTCTATTACGGGGTTCCGCTAATTGTAATCCCACAAAGCGCGGATCAGCCGATAATTGCCGGGCAAGTTGCCAATATCGGAGCGGGTATTAAATTACAAATGCAAACCTTGACTGCAAATCAACTACGTGAATCCGTAGATCATGTATTAAACCACCAATCTTTCCATAAAGCTGTTGCAAATATTAGGGAATCCTTTCAAAAATCGGGTGGGTATCAACAAGCAGTTGATGAGATTTTCAAATTTAAAAGTCAATATGATATCTAACTACAAAAATTTCCCAGCTGCCATTATTGTTGGCTTTTTCTTAGTGGTTACGGCAGCTTTTTTTTGTTTCGTTAACGTGGATCGTTTGTTTAAAAAGAAGGTATTGGTGATGCGAAGTTGAATTTATAATTACAGGAATTTCCTGCTGCAATCTTATAAAAGGAGATAGCTAGATGAAGGAGCAGACAAACCATTTAATGTTTGTAAAAGGGTATTCCCCGACAGGTTTAGAAAAAGAATCTTTCCATATTCATATGGGTACAAAAGAACAAGTTTTTCTATGGGATAGGCTATTCTTTAGAGATTATCTCCGAATGAATCCTTCTGTTGCAAATGAGCTATTGGGTAGGTTAATGCAAGAAAGCTCATAGGTAAAGGGTAGTTTAACAGATATTTACAATATAAAATTTATCCAATTTTATATGAGGAGGGAATGATCTGGAACACGAACTAAAAAAGCTTATAGAAAAGTGTGATCTTGCAATTAAGCAAGAAGATTTTGAGACACTGATGAATTACTATACCGATGATGCGATTTTAGTTGTAAAACCCGGAATGATTGCACGAGGAAAAGAAGAAATCAAAAAAGCATTTATTGCAATTGCAAAATACTTCAATAATAGTATTGTCCCAACACAAGGAGAAATGATTATTTTAGAAGCAGGAGACTGCGCTTTAGTTTTATCCCAGACGCTACTTGAAGCTGATAAAGAGGATTCGGGATTTTCCATGGATAGAAGGGCGACATATGTTTTTAAGAAAAATTCAGAAGGCGAATGGCTATGTGCAATTGATAACTCATATGGTACAGAATTAATTAATAAATAGAGGCAGAATTTAAGACGTTCTGAAAGATTATTAAGAAATTATTCTTTAGCTAACGTGGATCGTTAGTTCGATAAGGGACTGCTTTGGCGTTTCTATTTTTGTTCCGCTCTCCACTACACGTAGCAGAATCCGGTCAGTTGCGTTCCTGCCACTCTCAAGTTCTTTTTTCCAACGTCCGACCATATTGGCCGATGGTTCGTGACGCCAGCTACAGCGGTAATACTTCCAGTTTCCTTTACTTCTTTCACCACTTGTTTCTTAAAGTCTAATGAATACTTTTTTCGTGTCATGTTGACGTCCCCCTCTGGTCAGTATTAGTGTGATTCAAATCCACTCTTAGTGTCCAATTTCTCTACGGGGCTAATGAGGGAATCGTTAACGAAGTACGGCTTTTCGGCAGTCGTTCTTATTTGCTGTCCTAACATGCAGAGGTAGTGAAATAAGCTTTTAGATTCTAATTCATACAATATCAACTCACTTTCATAAAAATGCCCCTATGTATGGACAGCTTTTACAATCGGTATTCCTTCGATTACAGAACAAAAAAGACGTTTCAGAATCAGTAATTGTCACTGATTCGAATGGAAAAGTCATTTTAAATAAAACACTCAATCCCTATATAAAGGCGGGCAAATACGATATAATTACTTATTTTGTTCCGCAATATACAATACATTCTGTTTTACTTTGCTTCTTAATAACTATCCTTTGAAAGCAGTTTGGTACGCAATCTGACTCCCAAAAACGCCACTGCCGGCAACGGTAATATTTTTATAATTCATAGCAATACTCCTTTTTTTAAATACAATTTGTGGTTACTGTAGATCACGATTTATTATATTGCATCATACAAGTTTCGTTATACAAATTATGTAGGCTGTTCCCTCTATAGTAAAAAAGTTGAGTATCTCAAGGGATAAAGGAGCATCAGCTAAGTGAAAAATTAAGAATCCAGAACACTTTTACGTGAAAACAACATCCATATCAGGAGATATCGGTTTCAATAAGCAAAGGCATATAAAGTATAACCCCTCCTGATGCGTATATACTACTAGTTAGGTAGTTACCCGGCTTATCCACAACAGGAAATGGAATTGAAATAACTCTCGCCGGCAATCTGAGAGGGGGCATACAGCATGGAAAGCCAGCAGTGTATCTATGTCAGGCTTCACAATAAAATCAGCATGTTACCAAACCAGACTGTAACCATTGGTGATGTCGCGGACATGATATCCAACAGACTGGATGAAGATGAAATTCGAACCCTTTCACTCCATGCTTTACAGCTATCCGACGGAAATAGGTTTGTGATCCATTCGCTAGACGTGATTAAGGCTGTTCAGCAATACGATAGCCAGCTTACCGTTCAATGCCTGGGGCCTGAGCAGACACTCATATACGTGCAAGCGGGCATTCGTAAACCCAATGTGCTGCTCGTCATATTGGTGTGGATTATCCTGTTCATTGGTTCCGGTCTTGCCATCATGAATTTTCATATTGATGTCAGCATGCAGCAAACCCACCAGCGAATATACGAACTTATGACCGGCAGAAAAAATTCGCATCCGCTGCTTATTCAGATTCCTTACTCAATAGGTGTTGGAGCCGGTATGGTTCTCTTTTTTAATCATCTGTTTCGAAAGCGTTTCAATGATGAACCAAGCCCGCTAGAACTTGAAATGTTTTTGTACCAGCAGAATATCGATCAATACGTACTTGCCAACGAAATGGATAAAAGGGAGCGGACAGAATGACGTGGCTTCTTCTCATTATTATTGGGATTAGCGGTGGGTTAATCGTGGGAAGCGGGGTGGTTGCATTCCTGACTGTGCTTGATCTGATACCCCGCCTTGCGCAAATTACAAGATCCGCTCGCTACCTTCTCTATTTTCAGTGGTCCATTGTACTCGGAGCCTCTTGTTTTACTGTAATCGATCTATTCAATGTGCACCTGCATGCCTCAGAAATATGGCTGCTAGTGCCGGGGATGTTTACCGGTTTATTTATCGGCCTGCTTGCGGCTGCGCTAACGGAAGTCATAAATGTCATTCCGATTCTGGCGAAGCGCATGCATATGTATCAGTACCTCCCTATGTTCATTCTTGCGCTTGCTCTGGGCAAAATGGTGGGCTCGCTGATGCAGTGGCTTTTTTTTCATAAGTAAAGCGGGCCGAAAGGATTTCTGAAGATGCAGCAGAAGAAAAAACGCAAAATTATCATTGTGACGGACGGCGACTGTGTGGCTCGCAGGACTTTGGAAGGGATTGCGCGTAAAATCGGCGGCCAGTGCATATCCCGTGGAGCCGGCAACCCTACACCGCTCACTGGGCCTCAGATTGTTTCCCTTATCCGCAAGGCCGAATGCGATCCGGTACTTGTGATGTTTGATGACAACGGAAATGCCCGCATGGGAAGGGCAGAGGAGGCTTTGTACCATGTTTCTACCCACCCGGATATTGAAGTGCTTGGGGCTATAGCGGTTGCTTCCCAGACACAGGGAGCGCTTGGCGTTCAGGTGGACATATGTATCGACCGTTTCGGCAGAGAAGTACGCGGCCAGGTCAACAAAAGCGGCATTGTAATACCTGGTGATACGTGCTGGATAGTCGGGGATACCGTGGATGTGCTGAATATGCTCAAGCTTCCCTATATTGTTGGAATCGGGGATATCGGAAAAATGCGCGGTAAAGAAGATCGATACAATGGCTGTCCGGTGACACTTCGGGCGGTCGAAGTGATCCTGGCAAGAAGCGGATATATTCCGCGGATATAATGTTGTAGAAAACAGCAGAGTATGATAAGGTAGAGGAAATAAACTTATTCAAAAATTATATCCTCATCTTTAGATGGGGTAGAGGCGCGATACGAATTAGTACTTTCCCGGAGCCGGCAGGCAGTGAGGGGAGGGGAAAGGTCAAATCGCCGAAATTATACAATCCTTTGCGGGGATGTATGATTGGGCCGCGGGCTGAACAAGCAGCGGACTGTCACTGGTAACCCAGTGGTGTGCTACTCGACGAGATAGAGGTTACGAACCGGACAGCTACAGCAGCAGTTGGCGTAATCATTCGTCACCTGTTGCTTTTTTATTTATTGAATCGGATAGAACAAGGAGAGGATACGGCATGTTTTTACACGGAACAAGCAGGATTAACGAATGGGGCCATCTCGAAATTGGAGGCTGTGATACAGTTGAACTTGCGCGCCAGTATGGTACGCCGCTGTATGTATATGATGAAGCGCTGATCCGGGAGAAATGCCGTTCATATGTGGAAGCATTTAAGAAAACTGGGTTCGACTTTCAGGTAGCATATGCAAGCAAAGCATTTATGTGTGTAGCCATGTGTGAATTAATTGACGAACTCGGGATGTCGCTGGATGTGGTATCAGGCGGTGAACTATACACCGCTCTTAAAGCTGGATTTCCGGCCTCCCGCATCCATTTTCACGGCAATAACAAGACGGCTGAAGAGTTGAGTATGGGCCTTGAAGCAGGGATTGGCTGCTTTGTGGTCGATAATTTTTATGAAATGGAAGTTTTACATGATCTGGCCAGGGAACGGGGACAGCGGGTCTCCATTCTGCTGCGCCTCACACCCGGAATTGAAGCCCATACGCACGACTATATCTCAACAGGCCAGGATGATTCTAAATTTGGGTTTGGGGTAACAGGCGGGCAGGCGCTTGATGCGGTAAAAAGCGCGCTCGATAAGCCCTTCTTCAACCTGCTCGGCATCCATTCCCACATTGGCTCTCAAATATTCGAGACCGTAGGCTTTGTCGGCGCGATTCAGGTGCTGGCCGATTTTCTAAAGGAAGTCCGTACGGAAACAGGGTATGAAGTGCAGGTGCTCAATGTAGGGGGCGGATTTGGCATTCGTTATACTGAGGGTGATGATCCGCTGCCTTTGTCTGAATATGTTAACGTGATTACGAATAAGGTGCGGACCCGATTTACAGACATGGACTATCCGCTGCCAGCTATATGGATTGAACCGGGGCGAAGCATTGTAGGTGATGCGGGAACCACGCTTTATCGCATTGGATCTATAAAAGAAATACCGGGAATTCGCAAATATGTAGCGGTTGACGGAGGAATGACCGATAATATCCGCCCAGCGCTGTATCAGGCAAAATATGAAGCGATGTTGGCGAATAGAGCAAATGCTGATACAGACGAAGTAGTGTCGATCGCAGGAAAATGCTGCGAAAGCGGTGATATGCTGATCTGGGACCTCCCGCTTCCTAAGCCGGCTTCCGGTGATTTGCTGGCCGTTTCTTGTACAGGCGCCTATGGATTTGCGATGGCAAACAACTATAACCGGATACTCCGCCCTGCCGTTGTTTTTGTGAGAGAGGGAGAAGCAAGGATTGTCGTGGAAAGAGAAACATACGAAGATTTAATCAGTAAGGATCGCGTACGTTCCCGTGCTTTCAGCGGCTAATTAAATAATAAGTAAATTCAAAAGGCCCGAATCGGAGGTATGCTCCATTTCGGGCCTTCCTTTATGTATAGGTTATCCTTCTTTAATTGCTCCTGCGATGGCGCCGCTAATCTGCTGCAGCTTCTCAGGCGTATACTCACTGTCGTGGACTTCCCAAATGAGGCCAAACCCATCTTCAACCCCATATCTTGGAATTAAATGCATGTGAAAGTGAAAGACTGTTTGGCCGGCAGCCCGTCCATTATTATTGAGCGTGTTGAGGGCAGTCGGTTGAAAGACGGTCTGAATAGCACGGGCGATTTTCGGTACAACCGAATAAAGATGGGCAGCGGTTTCAGCCGGCAGCTCAAATAGGTCTTTGTGGTGATTCTTAGGAATAACAAGGGTATGCCCCTTTGTTACCTGGCTAATGTCCAGGAAAGCCAGTACATGCTCATCTTCATAAACTTTTGCGGATGGAATTTGACCCTCAATTATTTTGCAGAAAATGCAGTTTGGATCGTGCGCCATATGTATCATCCTCTCTCACATTTGAATTACCATTATTTTATCATAAATCCGCAGGGTTTTGCCTATTGAAGCAGCAGTCGCTGTTAATGAGTTCGTGCAAGTAAGGTATAGTCAAAGGAGATGATGAGGTACATTGATATCCTTTTCTTTCCTGAAAAATCCTTAACCTGTAAATCATACCCTGAAAATGTCATTATGAAACAAAAATATACATTTTCCAGCAATTTTAATACTTTGATAATATTTTCCTCATAGTTTCGATATATTTTACCAGTAATATGGTTAAAGAACTTGTGAGAGAGAAAGCAAGCTACTTTTTTAGGGAAAGAAAGGGATGAAAGGAAATTTGAATATCAAGGGAATTCTCAAGAAATCTTTACTAACTGCAGGGATGGTGTGCGCGATTCCATTAGCTCTAACAGCTACTGCATCCGCCAGCACAACCACATTACATATTGGAAGCAACGGCCCGGCCGTCGAACAACTACAGCAAAACCTTAAAAATTTAGGTTATTATTCATATACGATTGACGGTGATTTTGGTTCAATTACGGAAGCAGCTGTAAAGCGCCTGCAAAGCGCTAAACATATTACAGCAGATGGAATTGTTGGTCCGAACACAAGGAGATTTTTAGGATCGTTGTCTTCTTCGCGCACGGTTAAGATATCGTCTTCAAGCTACAATGCGGTGAAATTGAGCACAGCTAAGCCTAGTTCGGTTATCAGTACAGCAAAAAGCCTTCAAGGTGTCCCTTACAGATGGGGCGGTACAACCGCTTCTGGGTTTGACTGTTCCGGCTACGTAAATTATGTATACAAAAAGAATGGGATAAACCTGCCGCGTACAACCAGTGAAATGTACTCGCAGAGCCATTCCGTTTCCAATCCACAACCAGGTGATCTTGTATTCTTCAATACAGGCGGCGGTGTAAGCCATGTTGGCGTATACGTAGGCAATAATGAATTTATTTCAGCTACATCAAGCCATGGTGTAAAAGTAGCAAGTCTGGATAACAGCTACTGGGGCCCCCGGTATATAGGAGCGAAGCGCCCGAATGCCTGGACTTATTACGCTTAATTTTACCCGGGATTTATACGTATTAAACACATAAGTCGAATAGCCAAAACCCTGTGTATAACAGGGTTTTTTTGCTATGTAAGGAACGCATTGACGGGTGAGTAGAAAAGGTTTACATTAATTCTAGTGAAGATGTCACGCACGCCTGCACGATGCATTGGCGAATGACAGAAGCAGTATTTTGGTTAAACAGAGGTGACAGGCAAATGCGTCATAATTACAAGTTAACCGGTAAGTGGCTGTGCATCGCTGACACAGATAACCAGATGGAAGGAAAGCTCCAGAACCGGGCGGTTTACCATGCACAAACATTGGATTGGCAGCCGATTCAGGTGCCAGCTCACTGGCAGCAAGCAGGTTTTGAAGGGCACCAGGGTGTGATGTGGTACCGAACATCGTTTTTTGCCCCGCAGCGAGATCATGACAAAGCGTATTTTCTGAAATTTAAGGGAGTCGATTATTTTTCTGAAAGCTGGCTCAATGGCGTCTATCTTGGCGCCCATGAGGGAGATTTCGACGCATTCGAATATGTCGTCAGCCAATATTTAAAATTTGATGGTGAAAATGAACTTATCGTAAAAGTGGAAGCGTATCTGGATGAAAATCCGGAGCGAAAAAATACAATCAAAGGCGGGCTGTACCACTGGGACTGCCTGCCTGTGAAACAGCAAGGGCTCGAGAACTGCGAGGAAGTTCCGTCCGCCGCAAACGCCCAGTATCCAAGCCCTGTGGTAAATCCGGGCGGAATTTGGCAGGAAGTCTCACTTGAGCAAAGACATCTTCATTATATTGAAGAAATCCGGGTTACTTCTTATTTAAAGGATGCCTACACGAAGGCATCGATTTATGCTGACGTTGTCCTCCATAACACGTCGCTTGATGAGAAGGATTTTGTGTTGAAAGTAAGCCTATTGCCGCATAATTTTATAGGGGAAGTGTTGAATGATACCCCGAGGACGATGGTGCAGCGGCCGGGCCGGATGACGCATACCTCTGTGCTTTCTATTATGGAGCCCCAATTGTGGTGGAGCAGGGAGCTCGGGAAGGCCAATTTATATAAAGCGGTTGTGGAAGTGTGGGATCATGAACGCCTTGTGGATGCACGGGAAGAAGTGTTTGGTATCCGAGAGGTTAAGCTGGATGACAAGTGGGGCTTCTACCTGAATGGCAAGCGGCTCTTTTTAAAAGGGAACAATTATGTATCCGACCAATACTTATCCAATATGGATAGCGAAAAGTATGAGGCGGACGTGCAACTAATGCTCGGCGCTAACATGAATATGACCCGGTTGTTTGCCCACGCGGAGAGGAAAGAGTTTTACCGGCTGTGCGACGAAAATGGCCTTTTAATTTTTCAGGATCTTCCGTTTCAATGGGGGTATCGTTCGGACGGCGAATTTATCAACAGGGCGAATAATCTGGCCCGGCGGTTCGTCAGCATGCTCTATAATCATCCTTCGATTGTATTATGGTGCACGCACAGCGAATCGCGCTACCACGATTACAATAAACTTGATTCCGTACTGGTGCAAGCGGTGCAGGATATCGATAGAACCCGGCCTGTCCACAAGAATTCGGTGCTCGTCGCAGAAGGCGGCCTTCCCGATTATTTTGCCACCATGGATGAGTTCGGCCGCTATATCGCACCAAATTTAAGCGTGCACTGGGTCGGCTGGTACTGGGGTAAAATCGAGGATGCTGAATATTATAATCCGCTATTTATTACGGAATACGGCTCGCAATCGTTACCTGATGAAGCGTCTATGCGCAAATTTATCGGAGATGAGAGCCTGTGGCCGGCCGATTGGGAAACCTGGCGGGCAAAAGGTTTTCAAACCAACATTTATAACCTAATGCTCGGAGAATTTCCGCAGACACTGCAGGAGCTTATCGATCGGACGCAGGACTATCAGGTGGCCTTCTACAAAGAACATACTGAAGCGCTTCGCCGCAAGAAGTACAACAATGTTAATGGTGTGCTCCAATTCCATTTTGTAAACACCTGGCCTGCTATAGACTGGTCCATCATTGATTATTACCGCAATCCGAAAAAAGCGTACTACGCGGTAGCAAAAGCGTTTGAGCCCCTTCAGCTTTCTTTTGCGGGACACGCCGAAATCTATGAAACAGCCGGGGTACAGCGCGTGCTAATAGAGTCGTGGCTCGTCAACGACTACCACCAAATGATAGAAGGCAAAGAGATCGCCTACCGGCTTATTGCGCAGGACGGAACTGTAGTGGAAGAAAGAAAAGTGTTAGTGCCGCTCATCGCAGAAGATTCTGCCGTCTGCAGAGATGTACTGAACATAGAAGTGTCGGCCCGTTATGGCAAACTGCATGTTGAGGGTGAGCTTAAGGAGCTGGATGGTACCGTTATAACGCGTAATGACAAATGGATTCGCACTCCGCTTGACCGAGAAAGCGTCATTACAGCGCTTAAAGCCAATGTTGGACTGTAAACAAGTGTTTGGCTTTTGGTAACAATGAAAAAAAAAGATGGGCTTCTTCTGGATACAGAAGCTCATCTTTTTTTGGTGGATAGGAAAGAAAGTATATGCTTTCCTATCCACATAAGCGCAACTAAGGCTGTCGACCTTCGCCTACGGCTGGGCGTCAGCCAAGTTTTCTAATTGCATTGGAAAGCCTATTGGACTTGGTAATGCTTTTGATGCGTAAAAGGGGACTGTGGGTTTGAAAACAGCCACGGTTATTGAGCGTTTTGGCTGGCAGATAGCGATTTATCAAACTGTTGTTCAAAAGTTTTGATCGGCAGGCCAAAAGCGTGTAAGAAGCTTTGGTTGACACCCTCAGTTGGAACGTTCTTGAGAAATTCATCCACTTTGGCCGTGCCATACTTCTGGATTAAGCTTTGAACGGCCTGGTAATCCTCCCACTCCACATTGTATGGGGCGGATAAAATGGCGCTCTCATCAGAAGCAAGAGATACGAGTACACCCTGATCTACAGCCTGCTGTAAATCAGCGTTGAGGGCATCCTCTTCGCGCTGGGTTTTTGACAGGCTTACCTGCTGCTTAGCTGCCATCCCATTCTGCCAGGCGAGCCCTTCATTTATCCACACAGGAAGATTGTCCCCAATTCCCTTCTGGTTGAAAATAGCATGGGTCAACTCATGTGTAAGTACATTGGCCAGTTCTGATTGATCCTGCAGGGCATACAGCGGAATCCAGATATCGGTGCCCGCTGTCAGTCCGCCGGTTTCTGATACGATTTTCTTAACTTGGCTGCGGGGAACGCCTGCATTTAGCAACGCAGTTCCATACGATTGGGGCGATGAGAACAGGACAATATTTGTACTGCTGTCCGGTGCCATTCCAAGCTTTTCTTTTAATGTCGGAACAGAAATCGTTTGAATGGTCTGGGCGGCAATTTGCAAGTCACTGGACGCTACGCCATTATCGCCCGCGGACAGCCCAACAACGCTGTTTATTTTCTTTGGCTTATGGGTGGTTCTGGGTGGATGCAGATGCCTAATGCCTAACTGATTGACGGGAAAATCCCCGTTTATCTGATTGAGATCATTAATCAGGCCGGAGAGCGCCTGATTGAGCTGGGCTGTGTTCCCCTGTGATGCTTCAATTTGCTTAAAATCACGGTCTAGAGCCTGCTGAAGTGAAGTTAAATCGACGACCTGTTCAACAGATTTTATGTTTTGGAGCGCAGGAGCATTCGTGTAATGGGAGAGGAAGGAGGCGGCAAGCGCACCGATTAGTAAACCGTTCATATTTTTTCGTCCTTTCAGGTAAAGTCGCTGCTTCTGAAAAAAACAGAGAAAAGTAGTTATGTTATGTAAATTATACCATGAATGATACGAAAGATTGATTAAAAAAAGATTAAACAGTAAGCAAACGGGGCACACGATGAACAGATCTGTACTTAGGTGTTCATTACTGGTGCAACTTGCAAAAATAAACCCAGAAGCATTGCCAACTGTGGCGGTGGGCACCTTATGAAGACGGAGGTGAAAACATGTCAAAACGTGTGAAGTTTAACTTTGGCAGGGATGGATTGCGCAATCAAACCAATCAGGCGACGCCTGGCAAGTTGGATTCCGAGTATGCAAGTGAAACGGATACCCAGGCAGTCCGTCTGGCGAGGAAAGATGCGCCTGGTACAGAAGGCGGCAAGAAGGAGTTCTAGAAGGGGGAGCAAATATGCTCCTCTTTTTTCATTTCTGGTAAGTTTTATGATAAGATAAAGGCTGTACAATAAAGGGCACTATAGGAGGATATCTAATGGCTAAAAAAGGTTACATACAGATGCAAAATGGCGAAAAAATTGAGTTTGAACTTTATCCAAACGAAGCCCCAAATACAGTGGCTAACTTTGAAAAATTAGCGAATTCAGGCTTTTACAATGGTGTCACGTTCCACCGCGTAATCCCCGGGTTCGTAAGCCAGGGTGGAGACCCGACTGGAACAGGTGCAGGCGGCCCTGGCTATACAATTAAGTGTGAAACTGAGGGCAACCCGCATAAGCACGAAGTAGGCAGCCTGTCCATGGCGCATGCAGGTAAGGACACAGGCGGCAGCCAATTCTTTATCGTTCATGAGCCGCAGCCTCATTTAAATGGTGTGCACACTGTTTTTGGAAAAGTAACGAGCGGCATGGATGCCGTTCGGAAAATGAAAAATGGCGATGTAATGGAGAAAGTTGAAGTCGTTGACGCGTAGTCAATAGCTCCTCCTCTCAATTGAATATGGACAACAAGGGAAGGCAGCTGCAGAGTGGCTGTCTTTTCTGATTGTTTTGGTTATCATTTCCTTCACAGAATCGGGATAAATCTACTCGCGCCGCCTGCGATAGGTATGGTAAAATAAGAGGCAGTTTTATGGAGCTGGAAAGGGGCTTTTTTATTGTTCAATTTTGATTGGAACACCCTGCTATACCGTGTGGTCGCATTTGTTATCGCTTTTTCGCTGCACGAATGGGCGCACGCTTTCGTCGCCTACAGGCTTGGCGATGACACAGCGAAAAACCAGGGAAGGCTTACACTAAACCCGCTAAGCCACGTGGATCCGTTTGGGCTTTTGATGATTTTATTCGGGCCGTTCGGCTGGGCGCGTCCTGTACCGGTGAACGGGTTTAATCTCAGAGGCAACCGCAGGCTGGGCATGGTGCTCGTGGCAGCGGCCGGGCCGCTGATCAATCTTGTGCTGGCTATGCTTTTTTTCAAGGTGGGTACTTTGCTATTCAGTTCAACTGTGATGCTTACTTGGCCCAAATGGGCGGTTGATCTGACATCGAATATGATTCAATGGTGCTTTGATATCAATGTGGCGCTGTTCGTTTTTAATTTATTGCCCATAACGCCTCTGGACGGATCGAAGATACTACGGTTTATTCTGCCACGGCGTTTTGATAGCTTTTTTGATAAAGTTGAACCGTACGGAACATTTGTGCTTCTGCTGTTGATCTTTCTTCCATCGCTGGGAGGACCCATCCTGTATTATCCTTACTACATAACACGCCAGCTCATCAACCAGCTGCTGCTGTGAGGGAAGGAGGAGGGCCTTATGGCGCTGGATGTAAAGCTTGATATGTTTGAAGGTCCTCTTGACCTTCTGCTGCATCTGATAGACCGGGCTGAAGTCGACATCTATGACATTCCGATCGCTGAAATAACAGAACAGTACATGGGCCAGATCTACATCATGCAGGAGCTTCAGCTGGATATAGCCAGTGAATTTCTTGTGATGGCGGCCACCCTTCTGGCCATTAAAAGCAAGCTGCTTTTGCCACAGCGAAGCGTTGAGTCTTTCGATGATTATGCTTTCGAATATGAAGAGGAACCGGAAGACCCAAGGCAGGAACTGGTGCAGCGCCTGCTGGAGTACCGAAAATACAAGGAGCTGGCTTCAGAACTGCGTGGCAAGGAAAGCGAGCAGAGCCGGATTTTCACGCGTCCTGCCGAAGATTTAACACGTTTCCTTCCGCCCGAGGAAGAGAATCCGGTCGCAAATGTGACGTTGTATGATTTGGTTGAAGCGCTTCAGAAGACGTTAAAGAGGGCCCTGAACACCGAGAGGAAACCAGTGAGAGTACAGCGGGATGAGATATCGATTAAAGACAAGATGTTCGATGTCGAGAAGAGGCTCAAGGACCACGGAGGCACTCTTTACTTTACCGCATTAATGGAAACCGAAATAACCAAAACCGAGATCGTTACCACTTTTCTGGCGATTTTAGAACTTATGAAGAAGCGGACGATTTACTGCCAACAAAACGGATTGTTTGACGAGATTGTTGTATCACTGCAGGGGGATTAGGCATGATTGATGTAGAACGGCTCAAGGCTATTGTGGAAGGGCTCTTGTTTGTTGCGGGGGACCAGGGCGTTGAAGCGCGGCAGCTTGCCTCTATTCTTAACCTTGATATGGAAGAAGTTATCGCATTAATGGATGAAATGAAGAAAAACTTTCTGGACCAGAACAGGGGCTTACAAATCATCGAAGTGGCCCAGTCGTACCAGTTTACGACGCGGCCGGAATTTGCGGATTATCTGGAAAAAATGGCCCGCACACCTTCCCATTCTACGCTGTCCCAGGCGGCGCTCGAGACGCTTGCCATCGTCGCCTACAGGCAGCCGATTACAAGGATGGAGATTGAAGAAATTCGCGGTGTCAAATGCGATCATGCACTAAGTACACTTAACAGCAAAAACCTGATTCGCGAGACAGGCAGGGCTGAGGCGATAGGACGTCCCATCCTGTATGGCACAACCCGCGAATTTCTCGAGTACTTCGGGTTGCGCAGCCTGGATGACCTTCCGCCGGCTCCTGAATTTTCGGCTGAAGAAGAGTTTGATGATGAATATTTATTTGGACACAAGAGCTCGAATGAAACGGCATAGCCTGAGCCCAACTGGAACGTCCTTAATGAAGCCTGTCTTTCTTTTTGGATTAAGAAAGAACAGGCTTTTTTTCGTATAGGAAAGTATATTTCGCTGTAAAGTATTAAAGTTCTTTTCTGTTGGGACCGATAGGCCCCTTCTCTTTGTTGATATGGAAAATTTATGTGCTTCACAGTGTTGAAGTGCCTTGAGCGATTTTTTAAATGGGACCTCCGGTCTCGAAACACCCAAGAAAAACATCGTGAGGCGCATGTCCGCACCTTTCTTTCCCCAGGCCGAAAGGTGTTAGGATTTTACCTTTCGGCATAAGTGCAACTTAGGTTGCTGCCTACGCTGTAGCTTGGCCGCAACCTAGTTTTCTAATGGAGCGTGTGGAACAGAGGGCGAAAAAGACCGGCAAACTGTCTCCATCACCCCGATACCCAGTTGTTTGCACCTAAACGGTATAAAGGAATCTAAGGCCATCGTAGCGCTACGCTTGCCGCTAGCCAAGCTTCCCTAATGCCGGTCCGTCCGTCGTTCCACAAAGCGGCCGTAAGAACTTCTATGAGGGGAAAGGAGAGAGCGACATGGCCCGCGATGTTTTTTCTCAGTCCGGAACTAATCTATGGGTGCATACTGGAAAGTCTTATAAGCGCCCGTTCCCTGGAGGCCTGTCATACATTGCGGACATAGCCCATAAGATAGTAGAAAACAGGCTATCTGGAGGGGGAACTGCATGAAAACAATACGCATCCTTCTTGTTTTCATATTACTATGCACAGGAATACTTACAATAATGGCGCCAGTATCCATGGCGGATGATGTCCTTGCGCCTCCTGCGATTTCAGCCCAAACCGCTGCCCTTATTGATGTGAAATCCGGCAGAATACTGGCTTCCAAAGATGGCGGCAAGCGGATGAGAATTGCCAGCCTGACGAAGATCATGACAGCAATTGTCGCCATAGAAGAAGGAAACATACAGGATGTGGTGACAACTCCCCCGAATGCGGTCGGTACGGAAGGCTCCTCAATTTATCTTAAAAATGGTGAAAGGATGAAGCTCGAGGATTTGCTGTATGGGTTAATGCTGCGTTCAGGCAACGATGCCGCCGTTGCGATTGCTCAGCATGTAGGCGGATCGATGGAAGGCTTCGTCAAGCTGATGAATGAGAAAGCCGAATACATCGGAATGCAATCCACCCATTTTATGAATCCGCATGGTCTTGATAATCCCGATCATTACTCGACGGCAGAGGATATGGCGAAGCTGACTGCTTATGCGCTGCGCAACCCCGAGTTTCAGAAAATTGTCTCCACGCAGGTTAAGACCATTTCCTGGGAGGGAGAAAGCTGGGCGCGCAAGCTGCTTAATAAGAATAAAATGCTCCGCCTGTACGAGGGGGCGGATGGGGTTAAAACCGGCTATACCAAACTGGCCCGGCGCTGCCTCGCATCCTCTGCCACGCGCAATGGCCAGCAGCTGGCAATCGTCACATTGAATGCTCCAAACGACTGGGATGACTCCATGAAGTGGATGGATTTTGGCTTCGCTTCCTATCCGCTTACTCCGATCATTCGGGCAAACCAGTCGGTTAAACAGGAGAAAAACAAGGACGGGGTGTTAGCGTATTATGCGCGCCAGCCATTTGCCTATCCGCTCGCCAAAGATGAGCAAAAGCGCATTCATCAGGAATTCACCCAGTTCAACGGCGAACCAGTACTCGAAATCCGCCTGGATGGCAGAACGATTGGCAGGTTACAGTTGAACGCTGTACAGGAAACGATTGCCCAGGCCATGATGAGCCGCATGGCAGATGAATGCAAAGCCTTCTGGTCATTTATGATGGGAGGGGGATCGGCATGGTAAACATTATTTGGGCCGGTATGATTTTGCTCGGGCTCATTTATGCAGCGGTAACAGGCCACGCGGAAGCCATCAACAAAGCTGTGTTTGAAGGAGCTAAAAACGGCGTAGCCGTTAGCTTTGGTTTGATGAGCATCCTGATTTTTTGGATGGGCGTGATGAAGATTGCCGAAGACGCTGGCGTGCTGGATCAGCTGGCCAGGCTTCTCGGCCCTTTCGCCCGCTGGCTTTTCCCATCTATTCCAAAAGACCACCCCGCATTCGGCTATATTCTATCCAACATGAGCGCCAACCTGCTGGGACTCGGCAATGCCGCAACACCGATGGGGATTAAAGCCATGCAGGAGCTGCAGAAGCTAAACCCTGATCCTAAGACGGCCACACCGGCGATGTGCACGCTGCTCGCACTCAATACTGCTAGCATTACGTTGATTCCTACGACGCTTATTGCTATCCGGATGAATTATAAATCAGCTAATCCCGCTGAAATAGTCGGTACGACACTGCTTGCCACCTTTATCGCGACAGGCGCGGCGATTGTGATAGACAAGTGGTTTCAGGCACGGGATAGGAGGAGGGGATAGCCATGTATGCGCTTGTGACACAGTTATCCATGTGGGCAATTCCTTTTCTTCTGGCCTACGTCCTCTCTTATGCGCTTTATAAAAAAGTTCCGGTATACGATTCTTTTATCTCAGGTGCCAAAGGCGGTTTCGGTACAGCCGTCAAAATTATGCCCCACCTGGTCGGCATGCTAGTAGCGATTTCCGTCTTTCGTGAATCCGGTGCACTTGACGTCGTCTTGAATACGCTTAAGCCCATGCTAGCCTGGTTTAATTTTCCACCGGAAGTTGTCCCGCTTGCGCTGTTGCGTCCGATAACAGGCTCTGGTTCGCTTGCCATAGCTACCGATCTGATTGCGACACATGGCCCCGATTCCTTTATCGGCCGCCTGGCCAGCACGATCCAGGGCAGCACAGACACCACTCTGTATGTTTTAACTGTTTATTTTGGTGCAATAGCCGTCCGCCATACCAAATATGCACTGGCGGTCGGCCTGCTTTCCGATTTCATCGGAGTAGTCGCGTCATTCGTTGTCGTTATGCTTGTATTCGGATGAGAAAAACATCGTGGGCCATGCCGCTCTCTCCTTTCCCCTCATAGAAGCATGTACGGCCGCTTTGTGGAACGACGGGCGGACCGGCATTAGGGAATCTTGGTCAGTGGCAAGCGTAAGCGCAGGCAGCAACCTAAGTTGCACTTATGCCGAAAGGTAAAATCGTAACACCTTTCGGCCTGGGGGAAAGAAAGGTGCGGACATGTACCTCACGATGTTTTTCTTGCGTGTTTCGGGAACCATACGGTCCCCAGTTTAAACAATAACAATCACTTTAATGCTTTAGAGTAACATATAATTTTTTGTGTTTATTTGCCCCAGACTTGAGGCGAGCGGTATAATGAAGCAAAAAAGCTAAAGGTGACGTGTATGGAGCGATTGCAGAAAGTAATGGCGGCAGCGGGCATTGCTTCCCGCCGCAAATGTGAAGAAATAATTGAGGCAGGACGGGTGAAAATCAACGGCATGGTTGTGACGGAACCCGGAAGCAAAGTGGATCCGTCACAGGATATAATTGAGGTGGATGGACAGATCATCGAGAAAGAGCGGCCTGTCTACCTTTTACTCAATAAACCGGAGGGTGTGATTACAAGCGTAACAGATCCTCAACGCCGTAAAACCGTGATTGATCTGCTGGGAACGATGAAGGAGCGCGTTTACCCGGTTGGCAGATTGGACTATGATACCTCGGGCCTGCTTCTGCTGACAAACGATGGCGCCTTTGCAAATCATATTACCCACCCGAGCCACGAGCTGGACAAAGTCTACGAGGCGGAAGTAAAAGGGCACATTAGCGAACAGACGCTGGAGCGGCTGCGCGTCGGTGTAGAGTTAGAAGACGGCATCACGTCTCCGGCTCAGGCAGCATTCATTCGTTTCAATCGGCAGCGGGGAACCAGTGTCATTCACCTCACCATCCACGAAGGCCGCAACCGGCAGGTTCGACGCATGTGCGATAGAGTTGACCACCCGGTTGTGACGCTGCGGAGAATTCAACTGGGTTTTCTAACGCTACAAGGTGTTTCTCCCGGCCAGTTCCGCCATCTTACCCCTGAAGAGGTAGGGCGTCTCCTGTCCATGTAGTAAATGGGAAAAACATCGCGGGCCATGCCGCTCTCTCCTTTCCCCGCATAGAAGTTTTTACGGCCGCTTTGTGGAACGACGGACGGACCGGCATTAGGGAATCTTGGCTATCGGCAAGCGTTAGCGCAGGCGATGGCCTTAGATTCCTTTATACCGTTTAGGTGCAACATCTGGGTATCGGGGTGATGGAGACAGTTGCCGATCTTTTTCGCCCTCTGTTCCACACGCTCCATTAGAAAACTAGGTTGCGGCCAAGCTATAGCGCAGGCAGCAACCTAAGTTGCACTTATGCCGAAAGGTAAAATCGTAACACCTTTCGGCCTGGGGGAAAGAAAGGTGCGGACATGCGCCTTACGATGTTTTTCTTAGGTGTTTCAGGACCGGAGGTCCCATTTAAAAAATCGCTCAAGGCACTTCAACACTGTAGGCATATAGACTCCATATTAACAAAGAGAAAGGGACCTATCGGTCCCAGCAGAAAATAACTTTATACTTTAAATGCGAAATATACTCTCTTATACGATAAAAAACACCCTTTTTTTGTAAGGGTGTTCCTGTGGATTTTTATGCAACTGTTACCATGATATATCGGTTGCTTCCAAACGATTGACCACTTGAAATAAGTCTTCGTTGTCGGGCACGATGAGAATAATCTGATTTTTGGTCAAGTTGTAAAGATCACCGGTTATCTTCCGATTATCAATATGGACCGTAATAGTAGCATGCCGTTGCAGAAGGGCATTCCACTGTGTTTCTGATGGCACCATCGGTTCTCACTCCTCACATTCTCGCTCTGGTTAATGGATAAAATCAATTTTACAACGAATAAATACATATGTAAATAAATATTTATGCAAAAACCTCTCCGGTTGTTATTTAAAAATTGTTCAAGTTGATCCCGCTCTCACCCCTTAATACGGCTGGATTTATACGAACGGGGAAAGGTTCATTGATGGGTGGCAGGGGATAGGCGTTAAAATAAATTGTAAAAGTTATGTGAACAAAGTAAAATATATGGGAATATGGGTTTAAAAAGACTGATGGAATTTAGAGGTGGGAAACAGAAATGGAACAGAATGCAAGAATACTTGTGGTAGATGATGAGGAGCGCATTCGCCGTTTACTGCGCATGTACCTTGAAAGGGAAAAATTCATCATCGAAGAGGCTGAAGACGGGGAACAGGCTCTTCAATTGGCACTTGATAACGATTATGATGTGATTCTGCTCGATATTATGATGCCGGGCATGGATGGCATCGAGGTCTGCCAGCGGATTCGGGAGAAGAAAGCGACGCCAATCATTATGCTAACCGCTAAAGGGGAAGAAGCCAACCGGGTTCAGGGATTTGAGTCAGGTACGGACGATTATGTTGTCAAGCCGTTCAGCCCGCGTGAAGTCGTGTTTCGGGTTAAAGCCATACTCCGCCGTTCATCGGCTACCGCTTTCCTGGCGACGCCAAACAGCTCACATAATGTACTTGTCTTCCCTGAGGTGTCCATAGACCATGATGCACACCGTGTACTTGTATCCGGCGAAGAGGTTGGCCTCACGCCGAAAGAATACGAGCTGCTGTATTATTTAGCAAAAAATCCTGACAGGGTCTTTTCCCGCGAGGACTTACTAAAAGATGTATGGCATTATGAGTTTTTTGGGGACTTAAGAACAGTCGATACCCATATTAAACGGCTTCGGGAAAAATTAAACAAAATCTCCCCGGCTGCCGCCAATATGATCGCAACCGTCTGGGGGATCGGTTATAAATTAGAGGTGCCTAAATAAGTGTTTTACAATCGTATAGTCGGCAAGCTTTGGATTACAATTATCGGATTGGTAGCCGTTGTGCTCATGGTATTAAGTCTTACGCTGATGCAGGCTTTTGATAGATTTTATCAGACGCAGCGGAGCGCTGACTTAACCCATCTGGCACAAAAAATTTCCAATGTACTCGAGGTGTCCAAAGATCAGCCCGGGGCTATTCGCATTGCCCGGGAACTGGTGGATGTGTATGGTACCCGCATGGTGGTGTTAGGAAGCCACGGTGAGGTTGCCAAAACCGATTTTGACACGGCTAATCCGGATTTTCCGCAGATTCAGTTGAAAGACCTGCAGGCAAGCACTCAAATAAAGAAGGCTTTCTCGGGAAACATCGGTGTCGCCCGGACCTTCTTTAAAGTGAAGACCCCCAATGGGATCTGGTATCCGCAGGAATACCTCATTGTTGCGGTTCCGATTCACGCCATGGGCGACTCGAATGTTCTGGTGCTTTATCAGACGCTTGATGAACTTCGGCAGACCACAAATCAAACAACGTGGCTGATTTTTTATGCCGCTATTATTGGGATTATACTGACTACCTTTTTCGCGTTCTTTTTATCCAGCCGGATTACCAAGCCGCTGCGTTCCATGAAAAAAGCGGCTGATTCTTATGCCCGCGGTGACTTCTCCACGCAAATAGCGATACGGTCCAATGATGAAATAGGGGATCTTGCCGCTACCTTTAATAATATGGCTGGCAGGTTAAACGGCTTAATCCGGGCTCTGTCCCGGGAGAAGGAGCAGCTGTCGAGCATTCTCCGCAGCATGGTCGATGGGGTTTTCAAGGTGAACAAAGATGGGGAAATTGTCGTCGTAAACCCCCCTGGTGAAGAAATACTGCGTTCCTGGGCGTATGAGCACAGGCAGGCGAACGCAGACGCGGCACAGGCTGATCCGGATGCATCTGACACCAGGTATCTTCCCGTCTCCATGCAAATGATCCTCCAGCAGGTGATAAAGGATGAGGGCGAGGTTATGTCCGACATTAAAGTTCAGGGACGCATTTACTCTGTTGTGATGACGCCATTATATGATAGAAAAGAGAATGAGAAGCATGTGCGCGGAGCGGTCGCCGTCCTGCGGGATATGACGGAAGAACGCACGCTCGATAAGCTGCGCAAGGATTTCCTCGCGAATGTTTCGCATGAACTGCGCACGCCATTAGCCATGCTACAGGGATACAGCGAGGCGATTATTGACGATATCGCGGAGACAGCGGAAGAGAAGAAAGAGCTGGCTGGCATTATTTATGACGAATCGCTGCGAATGACGAGGCTGGTTAATGAATTGCTCGATTTGGCTAAAATGGAAGCTGGTCATATTCAGCTGAGATTGGAACACAATAATATTTGGCAGCTTGAAGAAAAAGCGATCCGCAAGTTTAATGGGGTTGCCAGAGAACAGGATGTTGAGCTCCAATTGGATTGGCGGGAGGGCACTACACGCGAGTTCCTGTTTGATCCAGACCGAATGGAACAGGTGCTGACCAATCTAATTGACAACGCCCTGCGCCATACGCCATCCGGCGGAAGGGTTAAGCTTATCACCTACCAATCAGGGGAGAAGCTAATCATTGAGGTAGCGGATACGGGAAGCGGAATTCCAGTCGATGATCTCCCCTTTGTTTTTGAACGCTTCTATAAAGCAGATAAAGCACGGACAAGAGGCCGGGCGGGAACCGGTCTCGGGCTCTCTATTGTAAAAAACATCGTAGAGTCACACGGCGCATCGATTCGTGTGCACAGCCGGCTTAATGAAGGTACAACCTTTCATATTGAAATGCCGCTTACAGAGGAAGGAAGAGGACAATAAATATGGCCATTTTTTCAGCACTGGCTCCTTTTTTGCAACAAGCGCTTGAAAGCAAGGACATTAAGGAACCAACCGACATTCAGCAGGCTGCCATTCCGCTGCTCATGGATGGAAAAAGCGTGGTAGGCGAGTCCCATACCGGAACAGGCAAGACGTTAGCCTATTTGCTGCCTATCCTGCAGCGCATCGACCCGTCAGCCGACACCGTTCAAGCCATTATTTTTTCACCAACACGCGAATTAACGATGCAGATAGCGGGTGTAGTGGCCGAATTTTGCAAAGGCACAGATATTCGCAGCCAGGCTATAATCGGCGGCGTAGACATTAAACGCCAGATGGATAAGCTTAAAGAACGGCCGCATATTATAATTGGCTCTCCCGGCAGAATGGTGGACTTGCTTGATAAGCGGAAGCTTAAGGTGCATGAAGCAAAAATGATAGTGGTGGATGAAGTGGATGAGCTGGTGGAAGCACGAATGCTCCGGGCGATGGAAACGGTAATGATGCGCACACCGCGGGACCGGCAGCTGGCCGTGTTTTCTGCGACGATCTCCGAATCAGTGGAAGAATGGAGCCGCAGGTGGGCTGAGGAGGTACAAACGGTTAGAATCAAGGCCAGCTCCCGCCTTCCGGAAGGGATTTCACACGCATTTATTGTGGTTCCTGAAAGGCAAAAATTTGAGGAATTGCGTAGGCTCCTGGTGGCTTTAAATCCAGAGCGGGCGGTTATTTTTGTCAAGAAACTGCACAGGGTACAAGAGATAGCATCCTGGCTTGCCGGCAGAGGGGTTAAGATCGTCGGCATTCACAGCGAGACAAAGAAACTGGACCGTGAAGCTGCCCTGCGCCAGTTTCGTAATGGGGATGTGAACTGTCTCGTTACAACGGATCTGCTCGCCAGAGGATTAGACATCGAGGATATTACCCATGTGATTAACTTCGATCTTCCGATGGATCCGCAAGACTATATACACAGGGTAGGCAGGACTGGGCGTGTTGGTAAGAAGGGGTTAGCCGTAACATTACTTGAACCAAAAGAAAAATTTATGGCCGGTAAATTCGGCGACCAGTTAGGCATTACGCTGCAGGAGAAAAGCGTACTCCGTGGCAGCCTGGTTGACGCCCGTCCCCACAAAGCAGCGAGCAGGGAAGCAAAGCCAGCGGCTGCTCGTCCGAAAGATAATAAGAAGCCCTTTAATAAAAAACATAAATAAATGCAGGAGAGCGGCTGTTGAGGCAACAGTCCGCTCTTTTTTCTTATGCTCATATTGTTAATTGCGGATAATTTTTCCCACATCATCCATTCTAGAAATAGGAACGAGGTGAGCATGTAACTGACGATGTTCGGTTTAAAAAAACCGGGCCAATTCCGGGGGAACAGGCCGGCTTGTTCTGTCGCGGCTGTCCATTGTGACGCTGGTTACGAGCGCATCTGCAACCAGTTGATTATGCTGATTGTAAATCTCTTGTTTTAGGATGAAACTGGTTCGGCCCAGTTTTTCTGGATAGGTTTTAATCGTTAAACAGTCATTTTGCAGACATTCCTTCCGGTAATTCACATTGATGTTTACGGTTACCGTTTGGATGCCCATTGAGAGGAATATCTGGTAATCCAGATTCGCTTTCTCATACCACTCTTCCCTGCCCCATTCCAGGTATTCCAAGTATTTGGCATTGTTGACATGCCCATTGACATCTATTTCTGTGGACCGAACGACAATTTCCAAAGACGCTTCCATTGGGCCTCTCTCCTTTTGTTTCTTTTTATTCTATCTTACATGGTGTGAATAGAGGATTCCATAGCAAGTTAACGGCTTGCGCATCGGTGGTAAGAAAAGGGTATGAAAAGACTGAGGTGAAAGCTGATGAAGAAGGTGCATAAAGGGTTTGTTATAGGTTTGGTTACGTTTGTTTTTTTGGTTGTCTTTATGGTCCATAACGAATTTCATATAGCGGATTTTCCTTCCTTATCATCTGTATTTGCACAGGATGGAATTGGTGTTCTGTTCGAGCCGACCGACATGGGTAAAGCTCACCGCGAAGTGCAAAAGTTGCTCCGCTCGTGGGCTGCCAATATCGGCAGGCAGAACAGTGCCCTTCTCTTAGAAGCAACCGCAAATCTCGATAGCAAGACCAAAGAGATGATTCAAAACCTCGCAAAAGCTCCTGTAGAAGTCGCTGGAAGCCGTGTCTCACTTAAAAAGGCCGGCCAACTAAAGCAGAACCCCACTGGGAATATGCTGCAAAATGTTCAGGCTGAAATTCAGTACCGTTACAAAGACGGCAAGCAAGATGAGTGGTATTCTCTGGTTCGTTCTTTTAGTTTTGTGCAGCAGGGCGGTCAGTGGAAGATTACAGCCTATCAACCAGTCGATTCTCTGGCGTTTTTTGAAACGGGACCGACCCTGGAGAAGAAGAGCCAGCACTTCGTCTATCTCTATCAGGCCCCCAACGAACAGCAGATTGACCGCGTAATTGGGGAAACGGAAAAGGCGTATCAAGAAGTTGGAAACATTTTAAAACTAAAAGGCAAACCGCCGTACCCCGTATTGTTGTATCCGCGGGAAAGCATGTGGCAGGGGGGGCCAACGGTTGCGACGGCATCCAGCCAATATTACATGGATGCAGCAGGCTATAAAGTAACGAATCAGTATGTATCTATCAATATGGAAGCACTGGAGAAAACAGCCGATGACCATTCCTTCTATACTACGTTAAAACACGAATTGGTACACGTCTATCAATTCCCAAACCTGCCGCCTTATGTGCCTGTCTGGCTGCTGGAGGGCATGGCGATGTACTACAGTAGTGATGACAAGTCGTACCTGTTCCGGGGTAGTGTAGGAAAGCAGCGGTTAAATGAAATCGTCCTAAGTAAATTAACCGCGAGTGAGCAGCTTGGGGAGGCAGCATACGGGGTAAACAGCGACAAGCAGCAGCAGGAATACGCATTCTCTTACTGCACGGTGCAATATTTGGTGGCGACATACGGCGAAACGAAGTTTAAGGCGTTCGTGCAGTCTTACAGCGATACGCCTTGGCCAGAGATAGCCGATGATATCCCCGCCGACATTCATCGCGGCAAGCAAAACAAGTGGGAGAAGATCACAACAAAATTGACAGATAAATACGTTAAACAGTATTTTGGTCTTACAGAAAAACAATTGGAAGAAAAGGTGAAAAACCATATTAGTCAGATGGACACAGAATCATAATAGTTTTATCAAATTTCTTCAAACTTATCACATAGTTTTGTTATATTTTCCGTGTAAAGTAGAGCCATAAGGAGGTGAGCCAGCACACACAGAACGGCGCAGGCATTAACAACAGGAAATGACACCTTGGAACATAATAAACGAGCACACACCTGACATCAAGCCACTATGATGCCGCTTCTGAACGCAAACACATATTTCACAACAATAAAATAATATAGCTTCACGCTTCTTCTTCCTATAAAACAGCCGACATTTTGCATGCCGGCTGTTTTATTTGGCTTACAATATGGAACGGACATAAGCCGGCTAGCCTAAACGAATCATTTTCATGGAGAACTGCAAGTCCCGCGGACAATCAACTGCCTGATTTATGTTACAATAAACAGTGCGTGGATTTAGGAGGAATGAGAATGAACGGAACGAAGGTTCTTGTGGCTGATGATGATCCGAATGTGCTTGAAATTATTCGCCTTTATTTCTCGCAGCAGCACATTGATCTGGTAGAAGCCTGCGATGGAGCAGAGGCCGTTGAATTAGCCGGTCAAGAGAATCCAGATGTCATTATATTAGATGTGATGATGCCAAGAATGGATGGTTTGGAAGCCTGCCGGGAAATACGTAAATCGCTAGATATACCGATTATTATGCTTTCGGCCAAAGGAGAAGAGTTTGACCGCGTGCTCGGACTTGAACTGGGAGCCGATGATTATGTCACGAAGCCGTTTAGCCCGCGTGAACTTGTGGCGCGGATTAAAGCAATTTTTCGCCGGATGCAGCCGCGAGCTGGTGCGGAAGAGCGAGAGTCTCTTCAGAGTTTGATGGAATTTGGCGGATTGCAAATCGATATAGCCGGCCGGCAGGTTATTATTGCCGGGGAAAAAATTCCGTTTCGTCCAAAAGAGTTTGATCTGCTCGTTTTTCTTGCCCGATCCCCCGGAAGTGTATTCACACGCGAACAGTTGTTAGAACAAATTTGGGGATATGATTTCTTTGGCGATATTCGCACCGTAGATGTCCACGTAAAGAAAATTCGCCAGCACTTGTCCCTGCTCAACAGCGAGTTTATCCATACAGTATGGGGCGTTGGTTATAAATTTGAGGTGGAAGACAGTTGCTCCGCATAAAAAACTGGCTCGGTATAAACCGGAGTATATTCCGCAAGCTTCTTTTCAGTTATATGGTCACGGTTCTACTGGGGCTTGGAGCTGTCGGCCTGTCGATGTCTTATTTTGCGAAAAGCTATATCTATAACGGGACGAAGGATGAACTGCTGCGCAAAGCAAAAAAAGTCAATCTGGCCATTCAAAACAGCCGGGTAGTGGATGCCCATACACAGTCGATGCTGGCTTTTCTAGACCAGACATTCGATACACGAATTTGGGTTTTCAATCGAAACGGACAAATTATTTCAACGTCTACGAAGGATGAAGTTTTTATCGGCAAGTCTGTGGCGCATTCGATTGTGGTGCAGGTTCTTCAGGGAAAAGACGTCGTACAGAACCTCGATTTTAAAGGTTTGACGAAACCGATGATGTCCGTTGTTGTACCGTGGGGCGTAGGGGACAATGTTTTCGGAGGCATTGTGCTGCATGCGCCGATTGAAGGCATTAATGAAACGCTTGGGGTGATGCGGGAGACGATTCTCTGGGCGACGCTTCTTGGGGTCATTGTGACGATGGCGATGGTTTCGTATTTATCTTGGACCATTTCACGGCCACTAAAACGCATTGACCTGGTGGCCCTTGAAATTGAGAAGGGCAACTATGACAAGCGGGTAACGATTACTTCCCAGGATGAGATTGGCGATCTTGCACGTACGATGAACAGGATGGCGGCTACCCTGGAGCAGGTAGAGTTAGAGCGGGCGGATTACGACCAAACACGTAAAGACTTTCTAGCAAATGTTTCGCATGAACTGAGAACGCCGCTTACCGCCATGCAGGGATTTCTGGAAGCCCTGCAGGATGGCCTGGTTGTGGATGAAGGATCTAAACAGAAGTATTATGATGTGATGTATAAAGAAACCATACATATGAGCCGCCTGGTTAATGACTTAATGGAACTGGTAAGACTTGAAAAACATGAGTTGGATTTAGTCAAACGACAGCTGGATATGGAATCGTTCCTACAGCGCTTAACGTTTGCCTTTACGGAGGAGGCCGCCAAGCGGGATCTTCAGCTTGTACTCAACATTGATCGCCCGCTTGTGCCTGTTAATGGGGATCCAGATCGGGTAGAACAGATTTTTATTAACCTGCTGAACAACGCCCTGAAGTTTACGGAAAGGGGAACGGTGACAGTTGCGGCCTCCACTTTTAACGGAGGGGTGCAGGTCAAGGTTCAAGATTCCGGTATAGGAATTAGCCAGCATGACCTGAACCGTATTTGGGATCGGTTCTTTAAAGTTGACCGCGTGAGGTCCAGAAGGGAAAAAGGCTCCGGACTTGGGCTTGCTATTGTAAAAGAACTGGTGGACCTACATCACGGCACCATTCAGGTTGAGAGTGAAGTAGGAAAAGGCACAGCCTTTACGGTTTGGCTGCCAGGTTTGCCAGTGGCAAGTGAAAAAGCAGGGCCACCGCAAGTCAAAAAAGATGCGCCTAAAACGAAAAAAGAGACGACGGAAATCAAAACTGAAAGCATACAAAATCCCCGGTAAACACCGGGGATTTTGTTTATTTTTGTTCAATTTTGATGGATTTGATATAAACGTTCTGAGTTGGGAAGCTTGGGTCACTTTGGTCACTAACGCCCTGGGTAACAGGTGTATTTGCGATTTTATCAATAGTATCCATACCCTGCACGACCTTGCCAAAGATTGTGTAATTGGGCTGGGCGGCCAGGTTTTCTACATCCTTGCCTGAACCGATAAAAAACTGGCTTCCGTTTGTATTAGGGCCAGCGTTAGCCATCGCAACCATGCCTTTTGCGTATTTGTATTTCGATGATAATTCGTCTTCAAACGTATAGCCCGGTCCGCCGGAACCGATTCTCGGATTGCTTTTTAAATTCGCTACATCTCCCCTGGCGAATGGATCGCCGACTTGAATCATGAAGGTTTTCATGATACGGTGAAAGTCAATTCCGTCATAAAAATGCTGGTTTGCCAGAAAAACAAAGTTGTTTACGGTCTTCGGTGCATCTTTGGCGAATAGATCAATCGTGAAACTTCCTTTATTGGTGTCCACGTGCGCCATGTATTGCTTGTTCACATCGATCTGCATCGCAGGAGGTTTAGACCACTGTTTAACGGCGGGCGTCGGGCTGCTGCTTTTGCCTGTGCCTTGATTATTCGCCGCATTTTGGTTATTGGCACTTTGGCCGCTTCCAGAGTTGGCGTTCATGTTGCCGGGTGAACACGCAGCGGCGAACAGAGGGAGCAGCAGAGCGATAGCAGAGGCAACGATTCTCTTCTTCATTATTTTACCTACCTTCAATGTTTATTTAGGTTGCGGTACGACAGGCCGCATGGTGATCTGATTTAGTATAACATTCTTTGGTGCAGCCGCTACCTGATACGCCATATAGGCTACATCTTCCGCTTCCAGCGCATAATCCTTAGGCTCGGTTCCCCCAAAATGCGTCTGAACGGAACCCGGGCAAATAACGGATACTTTAATATTATGGGGTTTTAATTCCTGTGTAAGTACGTCCGTAAAAGCCATCAACCCAAATTTGCTTGTGCAATATCCGCCGCCGCCCTCGAACGTCACCGTGCCTGCCACGCTTGAGATATTAATAATGTGGCCGCTTTTTCGCCTAATCAGGTGGGGTACTGTATATTTGGTGGTAAGAAATGTCCCTTTGAGATTAACAGCCATCATTTCGTCCCACTGTTGCTCCTCGAGTTCATGGATAGCGCCAAAGTGTCCGATCCCTGCGTTATTTATCAGAATATCTATTTTGCCTTTCTCCTCAATCACTCGGGTGATCAGGGCTTGTACTTCTGAACTTCTGGTAATGTCACAGGGGGCCGCAATGATGCTTCCATCAGTGCTTTCAGTGGAAGCTGCAAGGGCTTTTAAGAGGCCAACGTTTCGCGCAACGGCATAAACGGTTGCGCCTTTTTCTGCAAAAAGCAGGCTCATCGCATGCCCAATTCCTTTGCTTGCACCCGTTACAATTACTACTTTATTATGTAAGGACTGAAACTGCATGGACTTCTCCTCCTTAAACCTTGGATAAATGCAGGCGAATGCATTGCGCCGCCTTTCTATTGTAACATATTAGCAGGAGAAAAATTTTCATTGAAAAAAGCGATAATTACCGCGTTAATATGCTAAAATGTTCGTATTATAATGTACATAAGAGGAGTTGGACCTATCACCATGATCCGAACCATATTATTTGATGTAGATGGTGTTTTATTAAGTGAAGAACGCTATTTTGATGCGTCAGCATTGACCGTTTGGGAAATGCTGTTCAGCGGGAAGTATCTTGGGTTAAAACAAGACACGTTTAATCCGGCCCCGGAGGAAGCCGTTATCCGCCGCGTCCGCGAAAAGATATTTGCCGATGATTCCTTTCTCGACTTTGTAAAAACCCGCGGAATTAATGCGAACTGGGATATGGTTTACCTCGCGTTCTCCTATCAGTTGATCTGCCTTTTGGCTTCGCTTCAGGAGAAACATCCGGAGAAAGTAGAGGAGATTCTGCAGAATCAAATCAACCGGGATACAATCATCCAAATCCGCGGGCTGGCAGAAGAAGCGGATTTCACACCTGATTTTGCAGCGTTTGTCGCTGAGTTTGAGCAAGGGAATGCAGAAAAACAAGCCCTTCTTCTTTACTTGAATGACATCGTTAATAAGAAAATGGGAATTCAAACCGATATATTTGGGCGTAAAAGTGCACTCTGGGATCTTTGCCAGGAAACCTTTCAGGAGTGGTATTTAGGGGACGAGCTCGTGGCCGAATCTATTGGGCGGCCGGCCTACCAGGAAGGAAAAAAAGGATTTCTGCAGGATGAAATCCCTATTTTACCGCCGCAAAAAATGGCTGAGGTGCTCAATTCTCTTAAGGACCAGGGCTATGTGCTTGGCATCGGAACAGGCCGGCCTGCGATTGAAACACGCGTACCGCTAGAAGCGCTCGGCTTGCTTAAATATTTTGATCCCAAACGGATTGTGACAGCAAGCGATGTGCTGGAAGCAGAGAAGCGGCACCCTGAGAAGGCTCCTCTGGCAAAACCTCAACCCTACTGCTATATTCAGGGTCTGCTCGGTACAGAAACAAGCGAAGAAGCGTGTTTTGCTCTCAAGCTGCCTATTGACAATGGAGAAGAGGTGCTGGTTGTGGGGGATTCCGTGGCTGATTATATGGCAGCACGCAGTATTGGCTGCCGGTTTGCCGCAGTATTAACAGGGCTGACGGGCCAGGAAGCGCGTGCTAAATTTGAAGAACTTAAGGCTGATTTTATCTTGGATGATATGGCCGAAGTGCTTTCCATCCTTAAATAATCGATTTCAATTAGAAGGGCGTACCTTAACGAGGTATGCTCTTTTTTGTCGATAAAGAAACTTATATGTCCGCGATGTTTATTCTCAATGCATGGATTATTTGGGAAAAGTAGACTAGACTATCCTTGTTGGGGTTGTACCCCTATCAGTTCCGATCTTTTTTAAGGAGGATTCCTGTGTTAAATAGAAAAATGAAACATGCTAATCGCTATCAAGAAATCATCCGTGCATTTTTACGCAATGGTTTTGGTTACATTGTAAAGGAAATGGGTTTGACTGATGTCATGTCGATGCCTAAAAAAAGGGGAAGGCAGATTCCGAGCTTCAACCCAAAACAACCGGGCAAAGAATTCGGTCTTTTCTGCAAGAGTTGGGGCCAACCTTCGTCAAAATGGGGCAAATTGCAAGCACACGCCGCGATGTAATTCCTGAGGATATTATTCAGGAACTGGAAAAATTACAGGATGATGTGCCGCCTTTTCCCTTTGATCAAGTCCGTGAAATTATTGAAGAAGAGCTAGGGGAAACGATTGACAATATTTTTACCGAATTTGATGAAACTCCCTTAGCTGCGGCATCAATCGGACAAGTGCATTATGCCTTACTTCCTAACAAACAGCCTGTGGCGGTTAAAATCCAGCGCCCAAACATTCGATCGGTAATCGAAACTGATTTGGAAATACTTCAGGACTTGGCCAGGATGATGGAGTCCCGATTGGATTGGGCGAAGAAATATAAAATAAGTGATATGGTTGAAGAATTCGCAAAATCCTTACGAGATGAATTAGATTATAGCATAGAAGCGCGCAACTCAGAAAAAATCGCGGCTCAATTCACTGAAGATTCGACCATCCGTATTCCGAATATTTATTGGGATTACTCAACCAAAAAAGTTCTCACTATGGAATACATAGATGGCATAAAGGTGAATGACTTAAAACAATTAGCGGAGAAAGGTTATAACCGTAAAGTGGTGGCTGAAAGGTTATCCCATTGCATTTTTCATCAAATTTTAATAGAAGGTTTTTTTCACGGGGACCCACATCCCGGGAATGTCTGGGTACTGCCGGGAGAAGTGATTGTGTTGATGGATTTTGGAATGGTCGGTCGTTTAAACCCGGACATGAAATACCATTTTGCGTCTTTGGTTATTTCTTTAGAGCGTGGGAGCACAAATGGAATAATCAAAGCTATCACGCGCATGGGATTAATTCCAGTGAACACGGACATGGTCCGATTACGGTCAGAGGTGGATGAACTGAGAGAGAAATATTACGGAATCCCATTAAGTAAATTGAGCTTAGGTAAAGCTATCCATGATCTATTTAGCGTTGCGAGTCATCATGGCATTTTGATCCCGGCGGATTTAATTTTAGTGGGCAAAGCGATTTTAACTGTAGAAGGGGTGGTTGAATTATTAGATCCGGAGTTTAGTGTTATTGATGTTGCGGAACCGTTTGGCCAACGTCTCTTAAAGGATCGCATGAATCCAAAACACATGGCAGGCAATGTATGGAACTTTATGGCGGAATATATGGAATTCCTAGGGGATTGGCCTAAAAATATGAAAGCCTTAACTTCCATAATCCAACAGGGAAAGGTACGTATAGAGATTACGATGCCTGAACTTCATCTTTTGCTGCGGAAGTTGGACAAAATTAGTAACCGTCTTTCATTCAGCATCGTGTTGCTTTCCTTCAGTATTATTATGGTCGGACTTATTATTGCGTCGTCTATAGGCAGGCAATCATCATTCCTTTGGCATATACCAACGATTGAACTAGGCTTCGTAGTGGCGTCGCTCATGTTTATTTGGTTACTTTATTCGATTTATAAATCAGGAAGATTTTAGAGCTGCCTAGTCGATCTCATCGACCTGGGAAAAGATAAAAAGGGCAGAGATGCACCATCTCTGCCCTTTTTGAAAATAACTTTGTTACCTACCGTTTTTGTTTTATAATTCAATTTGTGTAACGCTTGTAATCTCGCTCAGTTCACCCAGGGTATCAAGAACATCCGGGGTTACTTCTTTATCAACAGTCAGAAGCATAATGGCATGCCCGCCCAGATCCTGGCGCCCCACCTGCATGGTGGCGATGTTTACATCATTGCTTCCGAGCAATGTACCCACCCGGCCGATCGCACCCGGGCGGTCTGTATGATGGATTAAAAGCAGATGGCCTTTTGGAGTCGCATCGATTGAATATCCATCAATTTTGATAATTCTCGGACCGTACCCGTTGAGAAGGGTTCCGGAAACTCTTTTCTCTTCCTGGCTTGTTTTTAGTGTAACGGTGACCAGGTTGTTGAAGCCGCCGCCATATGTGGATTTCTGCTCCGTTACATTGATTTCCCGGCTTTTCGCGAGCGTTGGCGCATTCACATAGTTGACGCCGGAACCAAGATGGTAGGAGAGTATCCCTTTAAGCGTTGTTCTAGTAAGCGGAGCTGTATCAATCTCTGTAAGCTCACCGGAGTACGTAACAATCACTTCTTTTAAAGCACCTACGGCAGTCTGGGCGATAAATTCGCCTAGCTTTTCATTTAGATTGAAATACGGCTTCACTTTTTCAAGTATATTAGCAGGTATGGACGGAAGGTTCACAGCGTTCTTAAATGGTTCGTCACGCAGAATATGCAGAATCTCTTCCGATACGTCTACCGCTACGTTTTCCTGTGCTTCGACTGTAGAAGCGCCAAGGTGAGGGGTGACCACTACCTGCGGCAGGCCAACCAGAGGATTTTCTAATGGCGGCTCGACCTCAAATACATCGAGGGCCGCGCCGGCAACCTTGCCGTTTAGAATCGCTTCAAGCAAGGCCTTCTCGTTAATAATCCCGCCGCGCGCACAGTTTATAATCCGTACGCCATTTTTCATTTTTTCAAACTGTTTTGTGTTTATGATATACTTCGTATCCTTAGTAAGCGGTGTGTGGACCGTGATAAAATCCGCCTGGGATACGACGTCATCGAGTGTGCCGTATTGAACCCCAAGCTGCTTCGCCCTCTCTTCTGTAAGGAAAGGGTCATATGCAACGACCTGCATATTGAAGGCTTTTGCCCGCTTGGCAACTTCAGCGCCAATCCGCCCAAGTCCAACGATACCTAATGTCTTGCCATTTAATTCAACACCCGTAAAAGATTTGCGATCCCATTCACCATCCACGAGTTTCTTATAGGCCATTGGGATTCGGCGGGCCAGCGACATAAGCATAGCAAAAGAATGTTCAGCAGTTGAAATCGTGTTCCCATCCGGTGCATTGACCACCACAATTCCTGCATTGGTTGCGGCAGGAAGATTAATATTGTCCACGCCGACACCTGCTCGTCCGATAGCCTTAAGCTTTTTAGCGGCTTCTATTACCGCCGGGGTCACCTTTGTCTGGCTTCGAACAAGCAGCGCATCGTATTCACCGATAATCTCTATTAATTCTGATTCAGATAGTCCCGTATTTTGGATAACTTCCACATCCGGAGCATCCAGCAGCTTTTGAATCCCAAACTCGCTCAATGGATCACTAACAAGCACTTTAAACATTTTTCTAAGCACCTCCATGTAATTGGCCAATCCCACTCGTTTATATCTAGAAAAATACAGCAGCATTGCTGCTTGTATATAAGGACGTTGATCTCCTTATATACTAAAAAACCTTCCATCCCTCACCACAAATTAGTAGTGAGGGGCGAAAGGTTTGATTCGCGGTGCCACCCTCATTCGCAGTGCCTTCTCAGAAACTGCCTCATCCGGTCTAGGAAACCGGCGTCCATAACGGAGACGAACCCGTTCAAGCCTACTAATCTTCAGCCTGTCAGCTCAAGAGCGCTTATCATACAGGAGAAACACCGATTTGCAGCAACCACCGGCTCTCTGAAGTTCCGTTCTGCAGACATTCTCTTTCCTAGCTGTTAAGTGTTAAATGTTTGTGTTATAATATAAATCTACTTCAAATCGACAAAACTGTCAAGAGTTAATCGAGAAAAACTTAACATTAAACTTTGAAACGACGTTAATGTTCGTCTTTTTTTATAAAATATTATTTTTATTCTACCAAGATATGAATAGGATGTAAAGAGTTATACGCTTTGTTAGGTAAGAAAGATTTTGAAAATAGCAAACTGCCTGCTGATAGTTGCAATTTGAGGATAGATAGCGGATAGGGCCATCACAGGGTAAATAAACAAGAGGCACCCCCGACAGAAGATGCCTCTTGTTTATTTAGGTAAAGCAATATGTACAATGACTTGCTAACAATTATTTGCCTTGTTGGTAGCGTGCTTTGCACTCTTCAATAAGCTGTGCCGCTTTTTCAGCGCCTTCCCAGCCCTCGATTTTTGTTTCTTTGTTTTCGAGATCCTTGTAACGCTCAAAGAAATGGGAAATTTCTTTGGTGATATGCTCCGGAATATCGGAAAGTGAATAGATATCTTTGAAGCGAGGATCATCCACAGGTACACCAAGCAGCTTTTCATCCTGTCCCTTGTCATCAGCCATAACGAGAACACCGATAATACGTGTTGTAATAACACAGCCAGGGAATGTAGGATTGGTTACAAGCACGAGCGCATCAAGCGGATCCCCGTCAAGTGCCAGCGTGTTATCCAGATAACCATACTCAGCAGGATAAAACATTGGAGAGAAGAGTACGCGGTCCAGACGGAATACGCCAGCTTCTTTGTCGTATTCATACTTGTTCTGGCTACCTGTAGGGATTTCAACAAATACATCAACTACTTTGTTTTCAAAAGACATAGAGGTTCCTCCTTTTGTTTAAACATGTCTTGCATGCGATACGCTTTATTATAGCAAGATCGCTGCCATAATGAAAGAAAATACAGAAGGGAAGGAGAAACAAAAATGGCCGTAAAAATCGCAATCGGGCTGTTGGCGAGTGGGGCAATTGCCGGAGCAGCGTACCGCAAAGGTTCCCTCTCCCGCAGTGGATGTGCCGCCGCCATCGTACTTGGAACACTGTTGTTTGCGCTGGGGAGTCTAAAGTGGTATGGCCTGCTGCTGGCTTTTTTCATATCTTCCAGTATGCTTTCTCATCTGAAGAAGGATAAGAAAAAAAAGGTAGAGGATTTGTTTGCCAAAGGGGGCCGGCGGGATTGGCTGCAGGTAGCGGCAAATGGCGGCATTGGCCTGGCCGCTTTACTGGGTATGTGGGCAACAGGCCACGAATCAGGGTGGTATATGTTCTTTATTGGAACTATGGCGGCAGTAACAGCCGATACGTGGGCAACTGAAATCGGCGTCCTTTCCCGCTCAAAACCGTTTCACATTTTAACGTGGAAAAGGGTAGAGAAGGGGACATCAGGTGGAATCAGCCTGCTTGGCATGGCGGCTACTGTCGCCGGCGGCCTGTTCATTGGTGGATGCGCGCTGCTCTTTGACTGGGCAAGCGGGCAGGGTTGGCATGGCGGGCAACTCGCTGCCGGCTTGTTCGGCGGCCTGGCGGGAAGTTTAGCGGATAGTTTGCTGGGAGCCACACTTCAGGTTATGTACCGCTGCGTAGTGTGCGGAAATCATACGGAAAAGAAAGTACACCATGGATATGCTGCAGAGAAGATTTACGGGTATAGTTGGTGCACAAACGATGTAGTGAACCTGTCAGGCTCAATAATTGGAGGCTTAGCTGCAAGCCTGGTCTACATAATCACCGGATAACAGCCGTGGAGACACTGCACGCAAAGCAGCGAGTTATTAAACTTATTATCGTCGGCTGCCGTCTATTGTGGATTTTACGAATTCAATTTGATCATATTAATAAGAAAAGGAATGGTGAGCAAATGGAAAAGAATGAACAACGACTCTTAGATATGGATTCGGATAGAAATGAAGACTCGAATCGAGAGGAACTATTAGACGAATCGCTTGAAACTTTTATCGAAGAAAAAATCGGCAAACGCAACTTTTAATATTTTGATCCAGCAGCGGCCCAATAATCGCATAGAAGTTGAAAACCTTTCTCTGCATGGACGGGAGAAAGGTTTTCTAGTTAGCAAATAGATGCTTATTTATCCCGAGCCTGCAGCAGCTGCTTAATTTCTTTTAAATCTTCTTCCAGCCGGTGCAGGTGGCTTTGCATATCGTCAATTTCCTGTTCTGCTTTATAGTTTATGGCGAAATCAATAATGGCTTCCTGTTTATCCCTGGCCGCCTGGCGATTCTGGCTCATCATGATCACGGGTGCCTGAAAGGCCGCAATAAATGAAAGAATTAGGTTTAGCAAAATAAACGGCTCAGGGTCAAAATGGCGGGTAAAACTTACCGTATTCCATACCATCCATAGGGCTAAAAACAAGGCGAAACAGATGATAAACCGCCAGCTTCCGCCAAAAGCGGATATCTGATCCGCCAGCCGGTCAGCCTTGGTGGTTTTGCGAACGTATGCGTCATTTAAGTGCGTAAGAATCGATTTTTCATAGTGGTCAACAAGCCGGTCAATGCGTTTCGCATCATCTTTATTAAGCTCAATATCGAACCCCTGTATAACTGGTGGTTCCTCAATAAAGCCCTTGCGTTTTGAAATAAATTTCTTTCTCATACTTATTAACTCCTCTCTACACGGAGGGAGCCTATAATACTGCCTGCTACATAGAGTCGGGTACGAACCGTGTGCAATTCGGCCCCGGATGTTTTAGAAATATTATGACTCCCACTCGCTCTGGTAACGGGTCGGGATTACTGGAACCTGAACTGCCCATCGAAACGTCTCAACTCCTTTTCAGATAGAATCCATAACTATAATACGCTCACAATGGCAATTTATAAATGAAAAAAGGGTTAACTTTGCATTAATTTTTGGATAATTCCTCGATTGTTTAAAGTATGCGGGGAGCCAAATAGCGGAAAAGTAAAGGGAAAAGGAATGAGGGATTGTGTTCAAAAAAGTAATGATACTATTTCTGCTTACTTTACTGGTTATTCCGCACTATGCAGCAGCCGGCCAGCCCGCGACACATGTTTCTACAAGGAGCGTCCCCGTCCTTTTGTACCACCATTTGTTAACCAGGAGAGAAAAGAACAAAGCCTATAAATACAACGATGCCGTAATAACGACTGAAATGTTTGTCTCGCAGATGAAGCTCTTGCATGATAACGGTTATAAGACACTTACCCTTAACGAACTAGAGCGGTTTGTCCGCGGGGAGGAAAGTATTCCCGATAAAAGTGTTGTAATTACGTTCGATGACGGGTATTTAAGCAATTTTAAATATGCTTATCCCATTCTCCGCGCTTATCATTACAAAGCGGCTATTTTTGCTATAACCGGGAACATTCGGCGGTCGCCAGAAGTGTTTACTGCTGATGGACTCAATTTCATAAGCTGGCAGGAATTGCAGGCTCATGCCGACGTTTTTCAGTATGAAGGGCATACGGGATATTTACACCGGAAGGATGGGGGCAGAAGCTGCCTTCTTTCGCGGGTACCGGAGGATGTGCTGGCGGATTTAGCGGAGTCGAAACAGATGCTGGGGTGCCGCTATTTTGCTTATCCTTATGGGGAGTATGACAGGCGGCTGGCAAAACTTGTGCAGAAGGCCGGCTATAAAATGGCATTCACTACCTACCAAGCAAAAGTAGAGCAGGGAATGCCGCTTTATGAGCTACCGCGCTACGGGATAGACCCTTCCACTTCCACCCGGTCTTTTAAGAACATGGTGGGCATCCGCTAACCGCGATCCTCATCGCTTTGCGATATTAACTCAGATATCGTCACGAAGGAGTACCCTTCCCGGCTCAGAATCTGTAAAATCTGGTCCAAAGCCCGTACCGTTTGCGTCCGATTAACGCCTGAATCATGCATCAAAATGATATTTCCTGCCTTGGCATTCTCTGTTACCTGTCGCACGATACGATGGATACCAGGGTTGGCCCAATCTCTCGAATCCTGATGAGCAGACCATAGGATGGGAACCAGGTGTTTTTTCTTTACAGCGTCCAGCACCATCGGATTGTACATGCCACCCGGCGAACGGAAGAGCGCGGGGAATTCACCGGTTAGTGAGTGGATGATATCATCCGTTTTCTGAATTTCTTCAAGCAGTTTACTTGAAGAAATCCGGTTTATGCGAGGGTGCGAAAATGTATGATTCGCAATCTCATGGCCTTTCTGCTTTAATTCTTGCACAACGGATGGATAATACTGGGCCCGCTCCCCGACGACAAAGAACGTCGCTTTTGCCTGGTATTTGTCCAGCACCTTCATAATTTTACGCGTGTAGACCGGGTGAGGACCATCATCAAACGTCAAGGCAATTATTTTCTTCTTTACCGGGACGCGGCGTATAATGTGTTGATTGCTGGTGGACGCACTGCTAATTTCCGCTGCATAAGGGGATGTGGAGAGAATAAATGTAAAGAGCACAAGCATTAGCTTATATAACAATGAATTTCTCATGGCAACCAATCCTTTAGGACGAAAATTAAGGCTATATATAGGTTGTTCAGTTTGTTTGCTATTACCAGCGGAAAGTATTAGGTGATGATTCACATGGCAACAACAAAGAAGCCTGATTCCATGAAAAGGAACCAGGCTTCTGTTGCCATCCAGTTAGAACTACATTTTTGGACACAATTTATTATATTGCCGGAATTCGACCGGATTATAACAATGCGAAAGACTTCAACCGTGAACGAAAATGCAGCAAGTTAAAATTATTCTTCAACTTTAATAGAATCTGTAGGGCAGCCTTCAGCAGCATCGCGAACATCATCCATAAGGATGTCAGGAATTTCAGCTGTTTGGCTATTGTCATCGATTTTGTTGTAAGCGATACCTTCATCATCATAATCGAAAACGTCAGGTGCTGTTGCACCACATGCTCCACATGCAATGCAAGTGTCTTTATCAACCCATGTGATCATAATCTCTTTCACCTCCACATTTATGCAAAAAGCTCATGTCTACTTCTGTTACTCATTTTAGTCATTATGCGCCTGAATTTCAAGCAGGTTGTGAAAAAAATAAAGGACGATAAATCGCCAAACCCCAACAAATTGTGCATGTAGTATAATAACTGTAAGAAAATAGATGGGAAAAGAGTAGGTGCAGAATGCAGGACGATTTTATGCACGGATTGTTCATACTTGCCGCGCAGCGGTTAAGTGGGCAGCGAACGCCACGAGCGCTGGTACATCTCATGAAAGGACGGAAAAACAATCAGGTTCTTTCAGATGCTTCGTTGTTTCAGTTATCACTTCTCTATGGTTTCTTGTCAGCCTGGGATAATAAAGAGATTGAAAACGTGGTTGGCGAACTCTTTGAACTCCACTGGATAACGCAACAGCAGGAAGGGTCTAAGGCTATCCTGCTGTGCACTGATGAGGCAAAAGGCCAGCTTGCCGCATGGGAGCAGATATATAGATATTCCGCATGCATGCAGGCTGTTTCAACGGTGCAAACGCGTGAGCGCACGGTGCGGTTTTGGAAAAGACTTGAACTGCTCGTGCAAACACTCTCCAATCTCACCCAGCAGCAACATCGTTTTTTGCCTGTCATTGAAGAGCGAAACGTTCAGCATGAAGTCAGACGTATTTTAAAGCAATATGGCACGCAGGAATTGGCGCGGCAATTAAAATTAGAACTAGCCGAATGGATGGGCCATCTATCCGAATGGGAACAAAAAATTGTTTTGTTAAGGCTAAGCGGCAAACAAAAAGCCGGACAGACATATAACCAAATCGGTGAGCTGTTAGCGAAACCGGAGGGTTTTGTTTTGATGCACCAGCTGCGGATGGGTGCAGAGCGGATTAGGACAATGGATAGCGTACAGACGGAGGGCTTTTCGGTTTTAAGGCTGCTGGATGATTGTGCGGAAGAAACTGCCCTTAGTGAAAGCGCCAGGCATACGAAGAACTTGCTTGATGAAGGGCTTTCACTGATGGAGATTCAAAAAAGGCGTTCACTTAAGCGGGGAACGATCGAAGACCATCTTGTTGAAATCGCGCTTAGCTCTCCCCTGTTTGACATTACCCGGTTTGTTGAAAGGGATAAAATTGACTTTATCCATGCCATTATGCACAGCCACCAAACCCGGCGTCTTGGAGAAATTAAGCGAATAGCAGGTGAATCCTGCACATACCTGGATATTAGGCTTGCGTGTACAAGGAGCCGGATGGAGGCATAATGAAGGAACATATCACAAAGGCGCTAAAGCACTTTTTTTCCTATGATCATTTCCGGCCTGGACAGGAAGAAATCATTAGCAAGGTCCTTAACGGCCAATCGGTTCTGGGCGTTCTTGCAACGGGTGCGGGGAAATCCCTATGTTACCAGCTTCCGGCGCTTACCCTTCCCTACATGACAGTTGTCGTATCCCCTCTTATCTCCCTTATGGCCGACCAGGCGCGCGGCCTCCGCAGTAGAGGCATCGGAGGGGCCGATTATATTAACAGTTCTTTGGCACAGCAGGAGTACAGGGAGAAAATGAGAAGGCTTCAGGAGAGGCAAATTAAAATTCTGTATGTGTCACCGGAAAAGCTTCTGCAGGAATCCTTTATTCAGCGGCTGGAACAGCTGCCAATCTCGTTGTTTGTGGTCGACGAAGCCCACTGTATCTCCCAATGGGGCCATGATTTTCGGACCGACTACCGCAGGCTGCGGACAAGCGTACAGCGTTTAGGCGGCCCGCCCGTACTCGCATTGACTGCTACGGCCACGGAGGAGGTGCAGGCCGATATCCGCCGTCTCCTTGACATACCGGAGGATCAAACGGTCGTGCAGCCAGTTAACCGGGCGAATCTTTGTTATGACGTGCAGTATGTATATAGCGATACAGAGAAAAAAGAGCGGCTGCAAACGCTCATCCGGACCCTGCAGGGACCCGGCCTGGTTTACTTTCGCTCGCGAAACGGGGCGGAGCGGGCGTGTGCGCTTGCGAGGGAAGAGGGGAAGACATGCGCCTTTTACCATGCCGGCATGGAGGCGGCAGAGCGGCTCTTAATCCAACAGCAATTCTTAAATGGCGAGCTGGATATCATTTTTGCGACCAATGCATTTGGCATGGGGATTGATAAACAGGATATTCGCTACATTATTCACTATCATTTGCCCGCTGATTTAGAATCTTACCTGCAGGAGATCGGCAGGGCGGGCCGCGATGGCAAGCCTGCCTATACCTGTTTGCTGTATCAGCCTGAGGATGTGATGCTACCGAGGCAGCTGATTGTAGAAGAATACCCTACTGACAAGCAGATCGCAGAACTGAGCCGTCACATAGCGAGGCATATTGGACAGCGATTTATTGTGGAACAAGACGCTGGATTGATGCAATGGGGAATGACTGAGCAGCAGCTCGAGATCGCCTTCTACCATATGGAAAGGCTTGGTTGGCTGAGCCACACGGAGCGCGTGATAAGCGGCTGGCAGCTGGAGGTGAACGCTTCTGTTCCCGTTAATTACCAGCCTCTTCTCACGAAAATAGAGGCGCGCCGCCAGGAAAGGTATGATAGATTAAGAAAGATGCAGCACTGGGTTGAGTCCCATGCATGCCGGCGTGCCGAAATCGGTCGCTATTTCTCTCAGATAGGGGGAACTGCCAGCGCAAGCTGCTGTGATCGCTGTGGCGTTGCAATGGCGCTTTATGAAAAGAAGGCCGGCCAAGTTAACGTGCCAAGGGAGCCGCAATTGTGGAGCTGGCAGGAACAATTGGATGCACTTCTTCCTATAAACGACCTGTAATCTTGGTTTACACTGGCGGATGGAGAGGACGATAAGAAATGGACCTGCAAGAAAAGGGACTTTCCCAACGTGTACTTCTTTTGAATGTGTATATTTCGCAGGGGATTTTATTCGTTATCGGCCTGCTAGGCGTTTTCGTATTCTACATGCGCAAAGGCATGGTGTTAACGGATTTATTCTCCTTCGGGAATATTAGGCCAGCCATTCTGCTGGGCGCCGCAGCCGCTGGGGCCGTTGTCGCGGCCGAAGCTGCCATGATAAGGGTTCTCCCGCCTCAAACATTCGACGACGGCGGTCTAAATGAACTGCTGTTTAAAGGACTGCCGTACTGGCACATCGCATTTATTGCTCTGGTTGTTGCCTTCTGTGAGGAACTGCTGTTTCGAGGCGTTATGCAGCCGAATCTTGGGCTGTGGGCAACCAGTGCCCTATTCGCACTCATCCACGTACGCTACCTGAAGAAATGGGTGATGTTCGTGACGGTTCTCACGGTCAGCCTTCTACTGGGATGGCTGTATAACCGCACAGGCTCCATCTGGTCGGTTATTACCGCTCATTTTCTGATTGATTTCATATTGGGTTGTTTTTCACGGAATGATTGGTTTATTCGGAAAAAAGAAGGGTTTTAGCGACGAAAGCCGAATTGTTTTTGACATAATCTGATAAATAGTGAGGCGTATCTATGGATAAAGATAGGATGGAACATTCCGATCAAGCTGAAGAATTGCGTTCCAAGATGGAACAGATGCGCGCACCGGTCTATTCTGTGCCTTCAGTGGATTCGCTCCCCCCTCGAAAACAGGCGCATCCTAAACCCCCGCCTCCGAGAGCAGCTTTGTTTTTGGGAGGGGCTGTTCTGCTTCTGGTGCTGTCAGGCGGGGGATTCTGGGCATATAAAGCGTCTAAACCTGTGGCACCTGCATTTTCAAGTGGGAGCACTTCACAGCAACCCGCTGACAAAACGGGTTCTTCAGCCAACAACGGCAAACAAGGAGAAACAATTGGAGCCAAGCAGAATGGCGGCAGCTCGCCTGTAAATCAGACAAGTTCAGTCCGACCAGGCTCACCTGCACAGAGTGGACAACAGCAGGGAGCGAAAACTGGGTTGGACAGGAACACTACAGGGCTGTCTGCAAAAACTGCGCCAGCCACGAACGCGGCGGGTTCGTCTGCTAAAGCGGTGCACGCCGCTGCGCCATCTGTGCCGCCTGCTGCTTCTAAAACATGCACAGAGCAGAAGCCGGCGACTGTGTCACAGGCGTCCAGTCCGAAGGCGCAGCCGCGAAACCGGGTTCTCTATCACCGGGTACGGCCCGGGGAAACGCTGTACAGACTTTCGCTTCGTTATTACAATACAGGACAGTATCAATATTATCTTGCCAATTACAACGGTATCAAGGATGCAGAGAATGTGATAACGGGCACCTATCTAAAAATACCTATACCACCCCGCTAAAAAAGGGTGGTTTCTTTCATTGCAACAGGAAAGCGGGACATGTCTGCCGTATTTTTCTTATCTGGGGAACACTATGGAGAGGAGGTTATGCCATGATGATGAATCGGCCGCTTATTGTGCAGGGAGACCGCACGCTTCTCCTTGAAGTGAATCATGAACTATACAAGCAAACAAGAAGCGCTATTCTCCCCTTTGCAGAACTTGTGAAAAGTCCCGACTACATTCATACATACAGAATCACACCGCTATCGCTCTGGAATGCAGCTTCCTTAGGCATGCAGGACGAGCAAATCATCGAAACGCTTGAGCGCTATTCTAAATACCCCATACCCCGAATGCTGGTTCAGGAAATCAAAGATACGGTATCCCGATTTGGGAAGATTATGATGCGTTTTGAAAATAATGATTTGCTGCTTGTTTCAGAAGACGATGGCAGCATGGAAGAACTCCTTAGCTACCCCTCATTTGCCCGGCATATTCTACGGGTCGTTAATCCTTATACAGTGGCCGTGCCGAAACAATTAAGAGGTTTAATTAAGCAATCCTTGCTAAAACTTGGGTATCCTGTGCGGGATTTATCCGGTTATTCAAGTGGCGAACCGCTGGACGTAACCCTAAACAACGAGGAAGGATTTACGCCCCGCTCTTACCAAATAGAAGCGGTCGACGCTTTTTATGCAGGAGGAAGCGTATATGGAGGCAATGGCGTCGTGGTATTGCCGTGTGGGGCTGGCAAAACCATTGTCGGAATTGAGACGATGGCACGAATTAAAATGGACACGCTTATTCTCACAAGCAATACGACATCTGTTCACCAATGGCGGGCTGAGATTTTAAAATGGACAACGCTTTCCCCTGATCAGGTTGGCATTTATACAGGCAGTGAAAAGGAAGTATGCCCGGTTACCATTTCAACTTATCAAATGATGACCTATAAAAACGCTAGTGGGGAGTTTCCACACCTCGATCTTTTCCACAGGCGTAACTGGGGCCTTATCCTGTATGATGAAGTCCATCTGCTGCCAGCGCCGGTATTTCGCATGACAGCGGATATACAAGCCAAAAGGCGCCTCGGTTTAACAGCCACACTGGTACGTGAAGATGGACGTGAAGAGGACGTATTCAGTTTAATTGGACCAAAGAAATATGAGCTGCCCTGGAGAATTTTGGAGGAAGAAGGGTACATTGCCCGCGCTTCTTGCACTGAGATCCGGCTCCCTCTGGTGGGCCAGGAACGGAGCCGCTACATGGAAGCCGGCGAAAGGCAAAAGTTTCGCATTGCGTCTGAGAACTCCCGCAAAATCCCGGCTGTTAAGAACCTGCTGCAGCGGCATGCGGGTGAGCAGGTTTTAATTATTGGACAGTATGTATCACAGATGGAAGAGCTATCGCATGAGTTGGGGATTCCACTGATAACAGGCAGGACGCCAAATGCAGAACGGGAGACCCTTTATACCCAATTTCGCAGGGGAGAGATATCCAATCTGATTGTGTCCCGGGTTGCCAATTTTGCGGTCGATCTTCCAGATGCAAGTGTAGCGGTCCAAATATCCGGCATGTTTGGGTCGCGCCAGGAAGAAGCCCAGCGCCTCGGACGGATACTGCGCCCGAAGAAGACCAACCAGGCCTACTTTTATACGCTTGTCTCGGCCGGTTCGACGGAGGAAACGTACGCCTTAAAAAGACAGATGTTTCTGATAGAGCAGGGGTATTCCTACAAGGTCGTATACGAAGAGTGAGAAAAAACCGCCAAGCTTACTATAGATGGCTCGACTCTCTGAAGCTTGCTGTCTCAATAAGACGGCAAGCTTCATCTTGCATAAACTGTGCCAGTGTCAATTGTAGATCGAATTTTGAATCTATTAATAAGATTTGTTATAGTTTGTTTATAGAATGTTTGTTTATTTCTTCTTACAACGAAGGGGATGAAGAGGAAATATATGAAATTACAAAATCATTTTTTAGATATTTTAGAGTCAATTCATGATGCGGTTCTAGTTGTTTCCAAGGATACTACCGTCGCATTTGTAAATAAGGCTTATTCCCGCCACTTTGGAATCCCGGCACCTAAAATAATTGGAAGGAAACTATCAGAAATCGAGCCGAAAGCCCGCATTCTTCAAGTTCTTCAAAATGGAAAAGAGCTGATTAACGATTATAGCTATGTACATTCCTTAAAAAAGGATGTTTGTGCAAACATTACGCCCCTTATTGAAAAAGAACAATTGATTGGTGCAGTTGCCATTATGAGAGGTATTAGTGAAGTCGTACACCTGCAAGAAGAATTAAATCGTTATAAAAGATACTCACATCAGCTAGAAAAAAGGTTACACCGGAAGAGCTTTTCACTTTTGGAGAGCCAGTCAACAAGGATGAAAATAGCTGTGGATCTTGCGCGGAAGGTAGCTGCGGTAGATGCCACTGTCCTCCTGCAGGGGGATACAGGTGTTGGAAAAGAAGTATTTGCCAAGGCGATTCATGAGGCAAGTATGAGGGTGCACAGGCCATTTATTCCGATAAATATGTCTTCGATTCCGGAATCCCTGTTCGAAAGTGAGTTGTTTGGTTACGAAGAGGGGTCGTTTTCAGGGTCAAAAAAGGGTGGGAAAAAGGGTCTATTTGAACTTTCCAACGGAGGCACTCTGTTTTTAGACGAGATTGGAGAAATGCCGCTTAACCTTCAAGCCAAAATCCTCCGGGTCATACAGGAACGTGCGTTTCAAAAAGTGGGCGGAACGCAGTGGCATCCACTTGATGTGCGGATCATTTGCGCCACGAACCGGGATCTCCGTACGCTGATTAAACAAGGGATTTTCCGAGAGGATCTGTATTACCGTCTAAACGTGGTGCCTATCCACATTCCTCCGCTAAGAGAAAGGAAAGTTGACATCGCTTACCTGGTGAACACTATCATGGCTGAAATCTGCGCCCGGTATCGAAAACACGTAACCATTACCCCAGAAGTCCTAAATGCTTTCGTAGAGTATGATTGGCCAGGAAACGTCCGGGAGTTGTCTAATGTGTTAGAGAGAATGATCGCAGTGAGCATCAAAACTTATTTGTCCTCTGATGATATCCCGGAATATTTACGGAATACAGAGGTGCAAACGGAGGCTGCAGAGAGTCCTCTTGGTAACTACTCAAAAAGCACTCACAGCTTGAATGGATTACTGGAAAAAACAGAGCGAGATAGGATTAAAGAGGTGCTCTGTAGCAGCAAAAACCGCACAGAAGCGATCCTTAAATTGGGGATCAGCCGCAAGACCTTTTATGCGAAGCTGCAAAAGTATGGGCTATTGTAATGCCCGATTGTTCTTGGCGTTTCTTAAGTAAACATACGTTACGAATCGAAACACTTTTGTTTCTTAAAGAAACACTTTTAGTAATAGAAAAGAACAAACGGTCCGACTTATATGTTCTAAATATTGGCATAATTCTTGCTGTTTTGTAAAGGTGTTAAAACTACTGTAAATCTGGTGGAGGTGAGATTTGCTTGAACGTAGCCTGGGATCAAGAAATACAAAACGCCATTACAGAGGAAGTGATTGCTGGAATTGAGATGAAGGTATATCGGGACAGGCCAAAAACACTTATCGAGACTTTCGAGAACAGTGTTGCCCGCTTTCCCGATAGAGTTGCTCTCGTACATGATAATGACCGTATAACGTATCGTAATTTGCAGGAACAAGTGCAGAGCATGGCTTATCAACTGCGCAACTGTTATGGAGTCGAAAAGGGTGACCGTGTTGCTTTGCTGCTTATGAATGGGATTCCTTTTGTCGTCGGTGTTTTTGCGGTTCTGCAGATTGGGGCAATAGCGGTTCCCCTTAACACCAAACTGAGGACATCAGAATTGGAGTACATGCTGCAAAATTCCGGGGCTAAGGTAATAATCACCAATTTAGAGTGGTGGCCGAATCTTTCGCCGATCATTGGAACTATTCCGGTTGAACATGTTTTTGTAACGAGTGACACGCCCCCAAATGGTACACTAGCTTATAAGTTATTAACACAGGAAACCGCACCAGGATGTGTTCGGGAAGAAGTAAATGAACACGATGCAGCGATCATCATGTACACGTCAGGCACCACAGGGCGTCCAAAAGGGGCGGTAATCACCCATTTTAATCTCATCCATTCAGCGATAAATTACGCATTATGCTTTAATTTAAGCTCGGACGATAAAACCCTTGTTGCTGTTCCTTTGTTTCACATTACCGGGTTTGCCGCACAATTAGTTCCTTTTATCTATTTAGGAGGGAAAATTGTGCTCATGCCTATGTTTAAGGCGGATCAATTCCTACAGCTTATCCAGGAGGAATCCATTACCCATGTAATTGCAGCACCTACTGTTTATGTCATGTCCTTGATGCAGCCAGATTACACACAATATGACACAAGTTCATTCCGCTGTGCCGCATTCGGCGGGGCACCCATGCCAGCGGAGACGGTAAAGGCGTTGCAGAAATGGATCCCGGGTTTGGAATTGCATAACGCCTATGGATTGACTGAAACGGCTTCGCCGGTAACCCTCATGCCGCATCAACATCAGGTGAGAAAACTGAATACGGTTGGCATTCCTGTTCCGGTCGGTGAAGTCAAAGTGGCTGATCCTGCAACCCGTGAAGAATTGCCTCCTGGGCAAGTAGGCGAGCTATTAGTTAAGGGGCCGATGGTTGTACCAGGATACTGGCAAAACGAAGCGGCCACAAAACTTGCCATTGTAGATGGATGGTTTGCTACTGGAGATCTAGCCATGATCGATGAAGAGGGTTTTGTGAGTATCATGGATCGTATTAAGGACATGATCAATCGCGGTGGTGAAAAAGTGTATTCTGCCGAGGTAGAAGATGTTCTTTATTCGAACACAAAAATCATGGAAGCGGCTATTGTCGGTGTGCCGGATAGCACATATGGCGAAGTTGTTAAAGCTTATGTTGTTCCACGCCAGGGGCAGCGTTTATCGGAAGAAGAGGTCAAACAATGGGTTGCCGAACGTATGGCGAAATATAAAGTGCCCGCTTATGTAGAATTTTTGGAAGCGTTGCCAAGAAATCCGAATGGCAAAATAATAAAGACACAGCTTCGTTATGTAAACAGCCAGTAATCATGATTAACCTAATTTTTAAGAAATGGAGAGGATACGATGTCAACGCAAATGAAATCTATTTCTGAAATTTTAAAGGATGCACCGAAAAACTGGGGACGCTGGGGTGCCGAAGATGAACTGGGGGCAGTAAATTTTTTGGACGAACTTCAGGTTTTGCGCGGAGTGGCTTCGGTACAGAGCGGAAAAGTTTTTACATTAGGGTGTCCGATCGCTCGTAAAGAAGGTGACCCTGTGTGGCCAGGCCGCTCGCAGCCTGGCCACCATATGACGCAAGACCATGGTACTTACTGCTGCGGCAAACTTCAACCTCTTGGAGCGGGTCTACAATATGCGGATGATGTGATTTACATGGCTGTTCAAGGTACAACCCAATTTGATGCTCTTGGGCATGTCTGGTATGACGACGCGGTCTATAATGGTTTTTCAGCCAATACAACGATTGATGGAATGGAAAAATGCTCGATCATGCCTATTGCGGAGCATGGGGTTGTTGGCCGTGGTGTGTTCCTTGATGTAGCGCGTTTTAAAGGAAAGAAACATCTGGATAAAGGCGAACAAATTACGCTGGATGATCTGCTTAATACAGCAGCAGCCCAAGGGGTTACGATTCAGAAAAGGGATATTATTCTCATACGGACCGGATGGCTAAGCGTCTTCTATAATCAAGGTGCGTCGGCCTTTTATGAAGGGGAGTTTAATGAGCCTGGCATAACCTACACGCCGGAGCTTGTGCAATGGTTCTATGATATGGAAATACCGGCCTTTGGAACCGATACGATTGCTAACGAGCAAACGGTTTCCGCTGTAACAGGAACAGCGCTTCCTTTACATGGTGCACTCCTTCGAAATCTGGGTGTTTCCTTTAATGAAATCAACTGGTTGGAGGATTTAGCTGATGACTGTGCAGATGATGGACAATATACATTCCTTTATACGGCGGCACCATTGAAGATTGTGCAGGGGACCGGGGCGCCAGTTAACCCCATTGTAATTAAATAATTTTTAGGATAAGAGGTGGCTTTTGCCGCCTCTTTCAGTTTTTCGCTTTCTTAAGATGACGTTTAATTTTATGGCCTATCTCTTCAAACCAGTCGCGGTCGTTGAGCTCAACGGCAAGTTCCTGCATCTGGATATATTGCTGGTAGGTTATTTCATACAGCGTGTCCGGATCAAATAGAGAAGCGATATCACCAGGCCCAACTGTAATATAGCGGCTGTTTTTTAGCCTGATTCTATAGTTTCCATATTTATGCAGGTGAGCAATGAATTCGCCTTGTTGTCCGTAATAGGGATTCTTCTGATTGATTATGTGCACATGCTGTCCATAGCTAAAAGATGTACAATCCTCTTTCATATTTTCACACCCTCCGTATAAAGAAAAGGAAGTCTAAGAAGCTTTTCTTGATGGATGTACCCTGACGATCTCCTGTTTTCTTTTTATTTTTAAAACAAGTGACGTAGTAATATTCTCAATTACCCGATAAAAAAATCGATGAAACCCTGGAGAGGATCATTGTGAGGGAATAAATGTGAAATAAAAGAAAAAAGACAACGGAGCTGATTTTTATGGTACGATATTAATCTGAGAGTGTACCGGAGGAGATTCATTTATGAAGAAATTATTTATTCTTTCTGCTCTGATTATTCTGGCAGGTGTCTATGCGATGAACAATGATTCAGTTCTTACGCTTGCTGCCCAGGCAATCGGAAAAGAAACGGGAAACGCGCATACGATACGGCACACGGTAAAGAGCTCGCCGACAATGGATTACGCCGTATACCAGAGGGATGCGCTAATGAAGAGGTGTATCAGTTTATCTGAAGCTGTATCATACGCTAAAAATGTTCCCCATGCTTCTGTTCGGACAGCGAATGGAAAAGCGTTGTGGGACAATTATAAAGCCTATCTTGTCTATCAGGACAGCAAAATTCTCGGAGATTACGCCACCTATGCGGATGCGGCTCAAGCTGCCGATCAGGTGAAACACACCGCCATTTATTTGCGAGACGGGCATAAATTGATCCGCGATCTGGATAAGCCGCTCAAAACCAGTGCCTTAACGAGTGTGCCTGTGATAGCCCAGATGCCGGAGTTGCCGCGCGGCTGTGAGGTGACGAGTTTGTCTATGCTTCTGTCTTCTGCAGGCATACAAGTCGACAAGATGACGCTTGCAGGCGAGGTAAAAAAGGACGATACCCCTTATGAAGAAGATGAAGACGGAAACGTTTCATTCGGCAATCCTAACACAGGATTTGTGGGAGCGATGGATACATTTGATAAGCCCGGTCTTGCCGTTTACCACGGACCTATTGATGAGTTAGCGGAGAAATATCTTCCTGGCCGCATTCTGGATCTGAGTGGAGCTGATTTTACGGACATGCTGGTTCAAGTGCAACAGGGGCGGCCTGTATGGGTCATTGCCAATGTTGATTTTGACCTTCTGCCTGCGAGTGCTTTTCAAACATGGGAAACACCGTCTGGTCCCATCCAGATTACTTATAAAGAACACTCTGTACTTGTAACCGGGTACGATAAGGATTTTGTTTATTTCAATGATCCGCTTACAGATCAAAAGAACAGGAAAGTTCCGCGGGATTCCTTTGAAAAGGCCTGGGAACAAATGGGCCACCAAGCGATAACATACATCGATTAAATCTCGGAGAAATCCGGGATTTTTTTTACTCTCACGGTTTTTTCATTATAAATGGGTACACTGAAAATGATTAGTGAAATAAAAATCGGGAGACATGACATGTGTGGATTTGTAACAATATATGACAAACGTGGGCAACAAGTTTCAAGTGATCTGCTTGAAACGATGACACGTATTATCGCCCACCGCGGACCCGATGATGAAGGGCTTCACGTGGATGGACATATTGGGATGGGCTTTAGGAGATTAAGCATTATCGACTTAAAACAGGGTGCTCAGCCTTTTCACAATGAAGAAGGCGATATCAGCCTGACCTTTAATGGCGAAATTTATAATTTCCTGGAACTAAGAGCATGGCTTCAGGAAAAAGGTCGGATATTCCGGACATCTTCTGATACAGAAGTGATTATGCGTTTATACGAAGAGGTTGGCCAGGAATGTACCCAGTATCTTCGCGGTATGTTTGCTTTCACCATTTACGACAGGAGAAATGGAATCTTATTTGGCGCCCGCGATCACTTCGGCATTAAACCTCTTTACTGGACCGAAACGGACAAGGGTTTTATTTTTGCTTCTGAAATAAAGTCCATAGTTGCCGACCCTTCTATTAAGCGAGATGTAGATATTACATCCTTTTACCATTATCTTACCTATCAATATGTACCTGAGCCAGCTACTATGTTTCAAAACATTTATAAACTGAGGGCGGGCGAACAATTTACAGTTAAAAATGATGTGCTAACCATCACACCTTATTATACGATAGCTTTTCACCCACAGGATCGTCCCCTTTCTCATTTTGTTGAAGAAACACTTGCTGTACTTGAAGATTCTGTCTCGACTCATCGAATCAGCGATGTGCCTCGGGGCGCTTTTTTGTCAGGCGGCATTGATTCCAGTGCCCTTGCAGCGCTGCTCCACAGGATGGAAGGCACCAAAACCTTCTCTGTCGGTTTTGAAATGCCCGGCTACAGCGAACTGGATTTAGCCCGCAAAACCGCCGACTTCCTTGGAACCGAACATTATGAAATCAAGGTGAATGCCGTAGAGTATCTTGCCGCTCTTCCTGCAATCGTGTGGCACCAGGACGAACCTGTAGCAGATCCTTCCGCGGTTGGTTTGTATTTTGTATCGAAGCTGGCCAGTGAACATGTTAAGGTTGTATTTTCCGGGGAAGGGGCCGATGAGTTTTTCGGCGGCTACAATATATATCGTGAACCCCATGGACTGCGGCATTTTAATAAAATGCCTGGCTGGCTGCGATTGATTCTGCGGGCTTTTGCTGATCGGCTGCCGGAAGGAATGCGGGGGAAAAGTTACATCGAACGCGGTACAACCTCGCTTGAAAAGCGCTTTTACGGCAATGCGAAAATCTTTACAGACGAAGCTAAACAGCAAATTATCCATGATCAACTCTTGCAGGAAACGCCTTACGAAGAGGCATCTTCCGTTACAGCACACCTGTATGAAGAGGCAGGGATGTATGACGATGTCACCAAAATGCAGTATGTAGACATCCACACCTGGCTTCGCGGGGATATACTGGCAAAGGCCGATAAAATGTCAATGGCCCATTCGCTTGAGCTTCGAGTGCCCTTCGTGGATACAAAGGTATTCGAGGTGGCGGCGTCCATTCCGACCCGGCATAAAACCGCGGCGCGCACGACAAAGTATGCGCTTCGACAGGCAATGAAAGGCATTCTGCCGCAAGATGTGCAAGGCCGGAAAAAGCTTGGCTTTCCTGTGCCTACCCGGGTTTGGCTGCGCAGTGAGTGGTACGGGTGGGCCAAAGAATTGATTGCAAATGCTCAGGTGGATCGCTACATTAATAAGAGCGCGGTCCAGGCGATGCTTGATGAGCATAGAATCGGTAAGCGGGATAACAGCCGTAAATTGTGGGTGCTGCTTATCTTCATGCTCTGGCACCAGATTTATGTAGAAGCTAAGGTTGAAGCTTCCCCAATGGCGCGCGCATCAGTGTAAATAAAATAAAGTTCGGAATACCGTCATACATTTCATGACGGTATTTGTCTTTTCGGTTAAAACTAAGAGAGGTAAAAAGGGTAGGATAGGTCGTTCTAATCGAAAGGAGAGACAGGCATGTACGATTGCGTTATTATCGGGGGAGGCATTGCGGGCTTGCAGGCTGCTCTGCAGCTTGGCCGTTATATGCACCGAATTGCTGTAATTGACCGGCATCGGGGCCGATCTTTATTGGCCCGTAACTATAGAAATATCCTGGGGTGGCCAGATGGTGTCTCAGGGCCCAGGCTCCGTGAACTTGGCACTGTACAGGCCCGGGCGGTCGGGGTGGAATTTATGGAGGATACAGTCGTAGACGGCAGCAAAAATGGAGAAGGCTTCCATCTCAAATTAGGCGGTGGAGAAACCATACAAGCCAGGCGAGTGTTAATCAGCACAGGATTAACCGACCGCATCCCCGACGGTATAGAGGGAATGAAAGAGGTTCTCGGTCTGTCCATGTATGTATGCCCGGACTGTGATGGCTATGAAATTAAGGACCGTGTAACTGTGGTAATCGGAGCCGGCAACCCAGGAGCTTCCCTTGCATGTGAACTCCGGTATTGGACAAAACGGGTTACGTTTATCAACCACGAACCTGAGGAAAGCCCTGTTTCAGCTAAGTTGCAAACAAAATGCCAGGAGAAGGGGATATCCATTATCGATGGACCTGCGGCCCGGATTCATTACGCCAGTATCGATATGTTAACCCATGTTGAGCTTCGAAATAGCAAAACTATCCCTGCAGAGAAGGGCTTTATCGCCTTTGGCGGGAATAAGGCGGAGTCGGATATCGCCAAAAAACTTGGGGTTGAACGTTTAGAAAATGGACATATCCCGGTCGATGGCCGAACCAAGCAGACAAATGTGCCGAATATTTGGGCAGCAGGGGACGTGGTGGCCCACTCGCAGCTTCTAACTGTAGCTATCGGTGATGGCGCACAAGCCGCAATTTGGATTCATAAAAGTTTGATACAGTAGTCTGTGTCACAACAAGTATATTTTGTTATATGACAGTAGAATCTTCATGCAGTTCGCTTTCTGGCGGACTGTTTTTTTTTTTTTTTATGTTAGTTTAATACTGTGATAATAATGTTAAATTCATTGTGTTATATATAATTTTTATAAACTGTTGCATAACTGTTTCGGTCAATTTTTGTCTGTGTTGAAAAATTAAAAAACCTTTATTAACAGCAAAGTAAGCGTTTTAAAAAATAAATCAGAAGGTCAACGATACCATTTAAAAAACCTGTTGCTACCAAATTAAATTGCTGTTATACTGTGGCTAAAGAAAAAAGATGTGGAATTATTATCCATAGTTTTGGATATCTTAACATGAAGTTGTTGGAATATTAGGATGATTCAATTGCTGTTAAAATCGTGTATCAGAGTTTTGGGTGAGCTGTTCTAGTAACGACAGATCGGGAGGGTTAAGCAAATGTCAATACTTCCAAAGAAGAATGATCTAGGTTTTTACGAAATACGGTTGGAATCCATCGGGGGGCTGGGAGCCAATCTTGCCGGAAAAATGCTGGCTGAGGCGGGCGTATTAGGCCTGGGATTAAACGGAATGAATTTTTCTTCATACGGCTCTGAGAAGAAAGGGTCTCCTGTTAAGGCGTTTATTCGCTTTAGCGATCCGGATACCAATATTCGGGCGGCCAGTCCCGTTGAACGTCCTCATGTTGTTGGGGTTTTTCACGAAGCGCTGTACAAGACAATAAATGTGGTTTCCGGTCTGGATTCTCATGGAATTGTGCTTGTAAATTCAACCCGGGATTTTGACGTTGTTCGTGAGGATCTCCAGCTTGAATATGGAACGCTGGCCATTATAGATGCTCTTGAAATCGCCGTACAGGAAAAAACGAAGGTCAACACTGCGATGCTTGGGGCGCTGTTTAAAATCTGCGATTTTCTCGATCCGGAAGAGATGCGCAATGTTATCCGCAGAACTTTTGAAAAGAAGTATCCACACCTTGTCGAACCGAATATCCGGACATTTGACCGCGGATATAACGAGGTTGCGTTTAAATCATACGCAGTGCCAGAAGGGGCCAAAGGCATAGCTTATCAGCGGTCGATTCCTGACCTGGGCTGGGCTACACAGCCAATGGGCGGAGTCATTATCAACCCCGGAAACAGCATATTAAAAGATCTCAGCGGCAGCCGACAGGGTTTTCTGCCTGAATTTCACGCGAACAAATGCATTCATTGTGCTTCCTGTGACACGGTATGCCCGGACTTTTGTTTCGTTTGGGAAGAGGGCGAAGATAAGAAAGGTCGTCCGCAGATGTTTTTGAACGGTATTGACTACCAATACTGCAAAGGCTGTTTGAAATGCGTACAGGCCTGTCCTGTTGACGCGCTCACAAGCCTTCGTGAAGAGCAGGATTATGCGGAAGACCACAGAGTTCCCCAAAAATTCGTGCTGGCCTCTAATTAAGCGGCGGGAGGAGATCTATAAAATGTCTATTAATTATGAACAGGAAAAAGCGACTCTGATCGCCGGGCAGAATAATAAACCTGAGCAGACTTTAACATTTGAATCCGGCAATGAAATGGCGGCCATGGCTGCTGCACAAATTAACTATCATATTATGGGGTATTTCCCCATTACACCCTCTACAGAAGTTGCCCAGTATCTGGATGCCATGAAAACGCGCGGCGAGCATGATATTGTGCTGATACCAGCTGACGGCGAGCATGGTTCAGCAGGGGTCTGCTATGGAGCGGCAGCCGCAGGTGGTCGCGTATTTAATGCCACGAGTGCAAACGGTTTTCTGTATATGCTTGAGCAGCTGCCGGTTCAGTCAGGCACCCGCTTTCCAATGGTGCTTAATCTGGTTACGCGAGCCATCAGCGGGCCGCTTGACATTCGGGGCGATCATTCGGACCTCTATTATGGGTTAAATATTGGCTGGCCCATTCTGCTGGCGCGCGATCCTCAGGCTGTGTATGACATGAACATTATGGCGCTTCGCCTGGCTGAGCATAAAGATGTGCGCCTCCCTGTAATGGTTGCATACGACGGATTCTTTACCTCTCACCAAAAGCGGCGTGTGCAGTACTTTTCAGACCGCAAGGCGGTTCAGGCTTTCGTAGGAGAAATGCCTTCTGATTATGTCCATGCACTGGATCCGGCGAATCCTGTGACCATTGGACCGTATATGAATGACCCGGATTTAATAAATAATAACTTCCAACAATCTGAAGCCATATACCGTGCCGGCGAATTGTTTAAGGAGATTGCAGCCGAATATGAGAAAATATCTGGCCGCAAATATGAAACGCTTGATCTATACCGAATGGAAGATGCAGAAGTAGCTGTATTTCTTCTCAATTCAGCTGCCGAGACAGCGAAGGATGTTGCCGATAAGCTGCGCGTTCAGGGGATTAAAGCAGGCGTTATCAGCCCGAATGTCATTCGTCCATGGCCGACAGAGGAAATTAAAGAGGCGTGTAAGAACCTCAAGGCGATTCTGGTTGGCGAACGTGCCGATTCGTATGGCGGGCACGGGGCAAACTTGACCCATGAAGTCAAATCATCGCTTCAGGAGATCAAAGGAAATGAAACGGTCGTGCTCAGCCGGATATTTGGCGTAGGTGGCAAAGACTTCTTCCATGAAGACGCCGAAGCATTCTTTAACATGGCGCTAGAAGCGGCGGAACTTGGTTTTGCGCCCGTCCCGTTTGATTATTTTGGACATAATCCGGGAAATACCATGCTGGCGCCTAAGCGTGTGCTTGAACCGCTTTATGGGGATGCCTTTAAAACAGGGCTGATTACGGTTAAACCCAATGAAGACACCGGGAAACTGGACGTTAAAATTCCGCCTCTGCGGGCGCTCACCGGAAAACCAAAGCGGATTGCACCCGGTCACGGTGCGTGTCCGGGCTGTGGGATCTTCCCTGGATTGGAGTTGTTCTTTAAAGGTATTGAAGGCGATATCGTCGTGTTGTTTCAGACTGGCTGCGCGATGGTCGTAACGACGGGATATCCATACAGTTCACATAAACAATCCTACATCCATAACCTGTTCCAGAATGGGGCAGCCACGCTTTCCGGCGTTGTTGAAATGTTTTTTGAGCGTAAACGCAGAGGCGAGATTGAAGTAGCCGAAGATTTTACTTTTGTCATGGTAACCGGAGACGGGGGTATGGATATCGGAATGGGGCCTGCAATTGGCACGGCTCTTCGCAATCACAAAATGATTATCGTAGAGTACGATAACGAAGGTTATATGAATACAGGCAGCCAGTTGTCTTATTCGACTCCGCTGGGGCACATGACTTCTACCTCTAATGTGGGAAAATTTCAGCAGGGCAAGAAATTTCATCATAAGGATACGGTGCAGATCATGGCATCTACCAACATTCCGTATGCATTCACCGGCACCGAAGCGTTTCCGCAGGATTTGGTTAAAAAGGCCGCAAAAGCCCAGTGGTATGCGCAGCATATGGGTCTAGTATATGGCAAAATCTTAATCGCTTGCCCGCTTAACTGGAAATCAGATGATGAAAAGGGCGGATCCATTGTTGAAGCTGCTGTAAACTCCTGCTTCTTCCCGCTATATGAAATCGAACAAGGCATTACATCTATCACGTACGATCCGGAAGCAAAAGGAAAACGCATTGAAGTCCAGGACTGGCTCAAATTAATGGGCAAAACCCGCCATATGACCAAACTAGAAAACGAACAATACTTGCAAGACTTTGCCGGAGAGGTGGAACGCCGCTGGCGCCGTCTAAAAGCCAAACATGAAAATGAATATCTATAAATAGCTGACTCGCGGGCATGCCCCGTGAGTTTTTTTTATAGGATAGATAATGGAGTTGTGTCGCGATCTTTCTGCAAAGTGTAAGCAGCAGCGACGCAGATAATTCCAATTTGTTTTGAATGTGATAAAATAGCAAAGGATGTCTAGCAAGAAAGGGGCACAATGTTTCGTGGACGATCGTTCGTGGGAACAATTTCTGATACCATATGAACAGGCGGTTGAGGAATTAAAAGTGAAATTTCGGAGTATCCGAAAGGAATTAAAGAAGAGAAATGAATATTCACCAATTGAATTCGTAACAGGGCGTATAAAGAAAATATCCAGTATTCTCGAGAAGGCTAATAAGCTGCAAATCCCGATGGATCGGCTTGAGGAGATGGAAGATATAACAGGCATTCGGATTATGTGCCAGTTTTCCGAGGATATCAGACGTGTTGTAGAGCTTATTCACCAGCGTAACGGCAACGACATGACGATCCTTTATGAAAAAGATTACATTAACAACCAGAAGCCAAGCGGCTACCGCAGCTATCATGTTATCATTCGATATCCAGTACAGACATCAATTGGGGAAAAAGAAATTTTAGCTGAAATTCAAATCCGTACCCTAGCTATGAATTTTTGGGCGACCATTGAACATTCGCTTAGCTATAAGTATGAGAAAAATATACCTGAGGACATAAAGGAACGGCTGCGCAAGGCGGCTGAGGCTGCTTATTTGCTTGATACCGAGATGTCGGAGATACGCGATGAAATACGTGATGCCCAGCAGTTGTTTGAATTTAAATCCAATACCGTTTCCCGCATCCTTCAGGGAATTCAAAATTTATACCAGCGAGGCTATGTAGTAGAGGCAACCGGCTTTCAGGATAAATTCCGTGCATTGCGTGCGCAAGGTGACGTCATGGATTTACGCCAGCTGTACCGGACAATTCAGGCTAAAATTCAAGAAGTGAAGGAATAGCGCTTTTGATAATAGCCTCGTCTTCTGCCTATACTAAAATTATTCGCACACGCAGGAGGCTGGTATATGCAGCGGCATCGTAATAAAGCAGAGAGGCCCAGGCTCTACCTGGTGAAAACAAACGCTCAGAAAACCGCAGACCACAGGGGCAAAGACGAAGCGTCCGGAGTGATTCTTTCCTTTATAATTGGAGCGGTAATTGGAACTGCAGTTGTATTCGCCTTTGCCTGCCTTAAATTTTAGCGCCGCAGTGTTTCAGGCGGCGCTTTTTAACAGTTGCATCTTGTCCACAGCTCCTTTAACATGGTATCATTAAAGTACCATTCTCACTTCGCTTGGTATCTTTAAAAAATGAGCGAATATAGTTTTAACAAAACAGCAAGGTAGAACGTATTCTAATACTACCACCGGAGATACGGAGGGAGGGGCCATAATGCGCGTTGAACGTCTGGGAACAGACAAAATAAGGATTTTCTTAACCTTTGATGATCTTGTAGAAAGAGGCATAGAAAAAGACGATATGTGGCGTGACATCCCTAAAGTGCATGAATTATTCAATGACATGATGGATCAGGCCCATGAAGAAGTAGGATTTAGTGTGAATGGTCCGGTTGCTGTTGAAGTATTTTCTCTTCCAGCCCAGGGAATGGTAGTTATTGTTACACGTGGTAAGACTGATTCAATAGATAGTTCTGATGATATGGACTATGATGATATATATGAAATGCAGGTAACACTTGAAGAAAGCGACGATGTCATCTACTCGTTCTCTGATTTTGAAGATCTCCTTGAACTGGCACACCGTATTAATGCAAAACTTTTGTATGGAGGCAGCTTATACTCCTATAACGGCCGCTACTACCTCGTATTCGAAGAGATAGAAATGGAACGTAAGGATTATGAAGACTTCATCGCCGTTCTTTCTGAATATGGTGAAGCTTCTACTACAACGAAATACGTTCTGCAGGAATACGGAGCCGTTGTAATCGGGGATGATGCAGTCAAAGTACTTTGCCAGTATTTTTCATAATTTCAGGCTTCTCTTACCGGAAACACACAGTATGATGCTGTGTGTTTTTTTCGTCTGCTCTTTAGGGCTGATTGGTCGTTTCGTGAATCTGCTGTGTGGTAGGGAGTAGGACAAGCGCTTTTTGTGTGAAACCACATACATTGTAGCAGGCAGGAGATGATGATTCACCTGAAATACAGTGAGGCCGAAAGGAAACGAGGGAGAGTGAAAATAGATGGAGCAGGACAATAACAACAAAACCAGCGAAGCGAAGCTGGCGGAAACCAAATTTAATGAAACGTCAATTGAACTGAAATCTGCAGAGAGTCAAAATATTCGCGATGTTGAGGATAAACCAGTGGCAGAAGATGCTCATAATGTTAACCTTCCCCAGCGCATTTCAGAAGTTGATTTGGAAAATCTGGTACATTACTATGAAAAACGTCTATCATCAAATGCGATTTCTTTTCTTAAACGAAAAGGAATCGAAATGGAGACGGTTGAGAAATACCATATTGGTTTTGAAGAGCCACAGATTGGTTTTGGCTCGCGTCAAAAAAAACTTGGCGGTTTTTTTACCAATTATTTGGTTTTCCCGATATATGATACGAATGGTAAACTGGTAGATTTACTTGGTCAGTCTATCCAGGATCCGCTGCCCCAGAATAAGACGCTGATTGGCAGCGTGGATACATTTTTCAACCTGGAAGTTTTAACTGAAGAAGATGAAATTATTCTTTGCCGGGATGTGTTCGATGTTCTCACATTGGAACAGGCCGAGCTATGTGCGGTATGTGTTCCAGAGTTTAAGGTATTTCGGGAAGGGCACGCCGCCCTTCTTGCAGGCAAGCGGGTTTTTATTTGTTATCCGAATGATGAGAACAGCCGGAGAGAAAGCAACCGCATCCAAACGATGCTGGCCAATGTAGCAAAAGAAGTGTATATCATTTATCTGCCGGAAGGGATTCGGAATATTAACTATATGTTTACCGAAATAAAAAACCCCAAGCAGCGGTTTCTTGACCTTCTGCGAGATTCTGTAGAAGAAACGATAAAAGAGCCGGTAGCTGCTGATGCGAAAAATCTGACGCTATTTATGGAGGAATACAGCCAGCGTTTTAAAAATGAATACAACGGGATAAAAACAGGCTTTGCACCGCTAGACAAACAACTGCTGGGCGGGCTGCGAGGCGGGCTTTACCTCGTCCACGGCAACGTGTCAAGCGGCAAATCGATGTTTATGCGCCAGATAGCGGACCAGATCGCAGCACAAGAGATCCCGGTCGTCTATGTTTCGTGGGATATGACGATGTTTGAACTGTGGGCACGGTCGATGGCGCGTATTCTGCAGGTATCCACACAGGAAGTTCTGGCGGGACATATCGAGCCCGAGGAAATTCAACGGGCGAATCAAGCTTACAAAGAGATCGCCAATTACCTGTATACGATTGAGGGTAAGGTGGATACGACGCTTTCAGATGTGGAAGAATGTATAGAACTAATCACGCAATCGCTGGGACGTGTGCCCGTCATCTTTATCGATCATATTCAGCGTGTCCCCATCCGGGATGCAGAGAGACGACTGATAAACAACATGTCGCTCGTATCCTACCTTCTGCATCAGTGGTCGCGCAAATGGGATGTGCCGATAGTTGTGGCCGCGCCCCGGGAAGCCGGGCTGCAAAATGGCTTGTCACCTACGGTTGAAGCGTCAATGGATGTTATTTTGCTTCTTGAATCCGAAGAGGAGAAGTCTGAAAAAAAGCAGGAAAAAGTACAAATCCGGGTGTTCAAAAACCGAAATGGTTCACTTGGACAGATTGCTTTTCTTTTTGATAAAGAAAAGGCGATGTTTATCCCTTTTCAGTCGTAGCATACAGAGTTATCCATTTGAGGTGGGCAAACATGGGTCACCGGCGTTGCGAACCGGGCCAAAATCCTCTACGATTGGTTGTGGAGGATTTTTCGTTTTCCAGAGATAGAAATACAACAGGAGAATTGGAGGATTTATCAGTGGAACAAGTTATTATCGTTGGAGCAGGGCCATGCGGGCTGGCAGCTGCAGTGGAACTGAGAAAGAGGGGTATCGATCCTTTATTGATTGAAAAAGGGTGTGTTGTAAATTCAATATACGGTTATCCAATCAACATGGTATTTTTCAGCACTTCAGAGCGGCTTGAAATAGGCGATGTTCCTTTTATTGTGCCGGGTGAGAAACCATCCCGCGAGGAGGCTCTCAGCTACTATAGAACCGTTGCGCAGCGGACAGGCGTGCGCATCCATACGTATGAGGAGGTCGAGACGGTTGAGAAGGGGGCAGACCGATTTCGCGTGTGGACAGTAAAGCGCACCGGCGAACGAAAAACGTATGAAGCCCGGTATATCGTTGTGGCCACCGGTTATTTTGATAACCCAAACTATCTGGATGTACCCGGTGAAGAATTAGAGAAAGTGACGCATTATTACCGGGAGGCGCATCCGTACCAGGGGCAGAAAGTAGCCATAATTGGCGGTAATAATAATGCCGTTGAAGCCGCGCTTGCGATTGAGCGGGCCGGCGGCGAGGTAACATGGATTTATCGGCGCGCTGATTATTCTCCGTCTATTAAAGCCTGGGTGCGGCCTGTGTTCGAGTCCATTATAAACCGGGGCGTTATTAAAGCGATGTGGACTACGGAAGTGAAGCGTATTGAAACAGATCGGCTTGTTCTGCTGCAGGAAGGGCGGGAAGTGGTAATCGAAAATGATGCAGTTCTTGCCCTTACCGGTTACAGGCCAAACCGCCGTCTCCTCACATCGCTTGGTGTGCAAATAAACGAAGACAGTGGTGAGCCTGTGTTTAACCCAGAAACGATGGAAACCAATGTGGCAGATATGTTTATCGCGGGGGTTATTGCCGCCGGAAACAACGCTAACGCCATCTTCATTGAGAACGGCCGTGACCATGGTGCGGTCCTAGCGGCAAACATTGAAGAGCGGTTAAAAAAGCTCAGCTAGCTGCGTTTCAGAAACCCCCGCTTCAAGGGCAACAATTAACTTAATGCGGGCCTTTTGCCCATTAAGGCCATTGCAGAAGATAATCCCCAATTTTTTTAGCTGTTTGCCGCCGCCTTCATAGCCGTATAAATCCTGGACGTATCCGTTGTAGCAGCGGGAAACCATGACAATCGGCACCCCTTGTACCGTTAATTGCTCGAAGATAGGCAGAATGGCGGGCGGTACATTTCCCGCGCCGAACGCCTCAACCACTAGCCCGTCTATTTTTTGCTGCAGCAGCCATAAAAACCATGCCGGATCCATTCCGGTTACCATTTTGATTAACGGTACGTTCCTGGACGCCGCGTGAATCTCGAATGGTTGGGTTCGCACCGCTGGCGGCTGGCTGTAAGAGACGGTTTTCTTAGTTATGGTGCCTACCGGGCCGACCTGCGGGGATTGAAACGTGGCCACATTGCTTGTATGGGTTTTTGTTACATACTTGGCAGCATGTATTTCGTCGTTAAATACAACAAGCGCCCCCCGCCCCTTGCTTTCAGACGAGCTCGCCACCCGGACAGATTGAATAAGGTTAACAGGCCCATCGGCTCCGAGCTCGTTGCTTGATCGCATGGCTCCTGTAATGACGACTGGTTTGTTGGTGGCTATTGTCAAATCAAGAAAATAAGCAGTCTCTTCCAGTGTGTCTGTTCCGTGTGTGACAACAAATCCAGATGTATCTGGCCTCGTTGCATACTCGTTTATTTGCCGGGCCAGTGCGAGCATGTCAGCCGGGGTAACATGAGGGCTTGGCATATTAAATAAATCGATCATTTCGAATGCGGCATACCGGGAGAGCATAGGTTCTATGGTGTGTAGGGGCTGCTTTTCCCCGGGACGCACGGAATCGGTTGATTCATCTACTTCCATCGCAATCGTCCCGCCTGTATTAAAAATAATAATTTTTTTTGGATTTTCCTGCTTTGCTGCCATCACGCTTACACAACCTCCAGATATTATATTTCACTCCCGCCTATTCCGTGGTACGATAAAAGAAAAGCTTAACCACAAAAAGGGAGAGTACTTGTTATGCTTACCACCTTGGGAGCTGCCATCGCTCCTGGAATCGCTATTTTAAGTTATTTCTACCTAAAAGACAAATATGAAATGGAACCTTTATTAATGGTCATCAAGACTTTTATTTACGGGATTTTGATTGTATTTCCCGTCATGCTGGTTCAGTACGGCCTCAGCACAGAACTTGCACCCGGCGCATTTATGGAATCATTTGTACTGGCTGGTTTTCTCGAGGAATCTTTTAAATGGGCCATGATTTATTATACAGCATATAAGCATGTAGAGTTTGATGAACCATACGACGGAATCGTTTATGCTGCAGCTGTATCGCTTGGGTTTGCAACTGTCGAGAATTTTCTTTACCTTCTCAAGCATGGACTTTCAACCGCTTTTTTTCGGGCTTTACTGCCGGTTTCCAGCCATGGGTTGTTTGGTGTCATGATGGGCTATTATATGGGCAAAGCCAAGTTTTCGCTCACAGCCACCAAACGGAGATTATATCTTACGCTCAGCCTGCTTGTCTCGTTTGTTCTGCATGGAACATACGACTACATTTTAAATAGCGGACAAAATGTCTACCTCTGGCTCATTATTCCATTTATGGCGGTTTTGTGGATTGTTGCCCTGGATCGCAGCAGACAGGCGCTCCGCATGTCTATTTCCTACGCTTTCGGGAGAAAATATGACCAGGAGGTATAGAAATTATGAAAAACAAAGAACGATACCAGGTCACTATTTATTGCCCTGAATGCGGAGAACGGTTTATCCTTCGCGGCAGCAAGGCAGGAACAGGCAGCATAGAAACCGGATTTAAGCAGTGTATCTGCAATAACCGTGAAAACTTTCATATTTCTTCACATAGGCTGGGTTAGCAGACCCGGCTTTTTATTTTGTTCAGGGTTGCATATTCTTCCCACGCTTGTTTCACACTACTTCTTAAGAATTCCTTTATGAAGCAGGAGGGATAGTATGTATGGAAAAATATCCGGTATCCTCATGCCGGTTTTGGCTCTGGGACTCATCGGAACCGGCGTGTGGGGGTACCAGGAAAACCAGGATAAAAACTCGATTCTCATTAAAGCCGAAAACCAGTACCAGAACTCTTTTCATAATTTAAATTTCCATATGGACCAGCTGCAAGATGAGCTCGGGAAAACACTGGCGATGAACAGTAAAACCCAGCTCACACCTAGCCTTACCAATGTTTGGCGGCTTGCCTACTCCGCCCACCATGATGTCGGACAGCTGCCTCTTACACTGCTGCCATTTAACAAGACAGAAGAGTTCTTATCAAACGTAGCCGACTTCAGCTACCAAACCGCCGTCAGGGATCTGGATAAAAAGCCATTAACACCCCAGGAGCATAAGACGCTTCAGACGCTTTACACGCATTCCAAAGATATTCAGTCTAATTTGATGAAACTGCAGTCCACCGTTATTAAGAAAAATCTTCGCTGGATGGATGTCGAAACAGCGCTGGCATCGGAAGAAAAGCCAAGGGATAATACGATTATTGACGGGCTTAAGACCGTCGACAAAAACGTTTCCGGTTACCGTGATATTGATTTTGGAAGCGGCGGTATCGCAAGCCTTAACCATACGCGAACAGATAAAATGAAGAATTTGAAAGGACCCGCTGTCTCCGAACAGGAAGCAAGAGATCGGGCGGTCCGCTTCTCCGCCATCCCTTCTTCCCAGATCGAAAGCGTAACAGTCACCCCTAATCAGAAAGGGACCGAGTACGAAGCGTACAGCGTGCGGATTAAGAAGAAAGGAAAGTCCGAGCCGATTACACTGGATGTCGCCAAGCGCGGCGGACAGGTTATTTGGCTTCTGGATGAACGGCCAACAGGCCGCCAGCAAATAAAAATCGAGGATGCACGCAGGCGGGCCGAAACGTTTCTGTCCACACACGGGTATAAATCGATGGATCCTATTTCCTACGCTGATTATACCGGCGTGGCCGCCTTCACGTTTGTATACCGGCAGGGGGATGTCCGCGTCTACCCGGATTCGGTTACCGTTAAGGTTGCGCTGGATAATGGGGAAATTACTGGCTTTCAAAGCGAACCTTATCTGCTCAATCACAAGCCGCGCATTATTCCAGCCCACCAATTATCACTTGCCCAGGCGCACAAGCGGGTAAGTCCCGCTTTCCATGTTAAGGAAACGAGGCGGGCCATCATCGAAAACGAGCGGGGACAAGAAGTGCTCTGCTATGAATTTTACGGCAGCCTGAATAACGAGCATTACCGGATTTACGTAAACGCCCGCACGGGAGAGGAAGTAAAGGTAGATAAAATTAAAGCGGTTTCCATTTGAGGTATGCAAGAAGTTGGGCAGGCGGGTACTTGTCTAAGTCGGTAACCCGCCTGCCCTATCGGAGGTAGTGCAGATGAAAAGAAGGTACGTTTCCTATGATGAGCGCTACAATCGATTCCTACGCTCGGTTGAAAGGCTGCTGTTTATTGCAATTCTTGTCGGGTTGGTCAGCCTTTTTTTGTGCCAGGCCCTGCTTGGCGATGAATCGTTTCGCAGCTGGGCGGTCGAAACGGTACGTCTGGAAGGCATTGCATCGCCATAATGGCTATGATACTATGAAAGTAATTGAATAGAAGCTGCCCGCTGCGCGTAAGAAATCATTGTTTTTGTTGTGCATGTCTTTTGGAACCGAATAGTCTAACATAGAAGCAGGCATTCCTGCTTTTTTTGGTATATGCGGGTATTCGATATACCCATGCGAAACGCGGCGGGAACACGTTAGAGATCGAGTTAGGGTGGGATGTAAGAGGTGAATATTGCAATAGACGGACCGGCAGGAGCCGGGAAAAGCACGGTTGCCCGGCAGGTAGCAAGCCGCTTAAAGCTTCTGTACATTGATACGGGGGCCATGTACCGGGCGCTGACTTACGCTGCCATACATAGAGACTGTCCGCTTACCGATGAAGAGCGGCTTCACAGCCTGCTTGAATCGATACAAATAACACTGGACGCATTGGAAGACGGACAGCACGTTTATGTCGATGGCCATGATGTAACGAATGAAGTGCGCATGCCTGTTGTAACCGATAACGTTTCACAGGTATCTGCCTATCCCTCTATTCGGCAGCGAATGGTTCAACTGCAGCGTGAACTGGCGCGTAACAAATCCGTTGTCATGGACGGCCGCGACATCGGCACACATGTGCTGCCTGATGCTGAACTGAAAATCTTTCTGACAGCTTCCCATGAAGAGAGGGCGCAGCGTAGATACCACGAACTCGTTAATCGCGGCATTGAGGCTGATCTTCCACAGCTGGCGGTGGATATTGCCGAGCGGGACCGCAAGGATTCAGAACGGGAAACCGCACCGCTTCGCCAGGCCAGCGATGCGGTGCTGCTCGATACAACGGGAATATCGGTCGATGAAGTCGTTAACCGCATTGTTACGCTTTATCTTCAAGTAAAGGAGCATGCAGAAGCATGACACTTTACCGATTTTTTCGCGCTATCTTTCGCTTCATTTTCGCGGTATTCTACCGCTGGAATGTAGTCGGCAGGGAAAACATTCCGGACGGCGGGGTTGTCCTGTGCTGCAACCATATAAGCAATTGGGATCCGATGCTGCTAGGCTCTGGAATTGAGCGGCAGGTACATTTTATGGCAAAAGAAGAGTTATTTAAGATTCCTGTTGTATCCCAGCTGGTAACAGCATTCGGTACGTTCCCGATTAAGCGGGGAACCGGCGATCGCCGGGCCATCCGGCGGGCGCTTGAACTGGCCAAAGACAATCGGGTGTTGGGGATTTTTCCAGAGGGGACAAGGAGTAAAACCGGCGAACCGGGCAAAGCTTTGCCGGGGGCTGCCTTAATCGCCTTAAAATCCGGAGCGCAAGTTGTACCTGTGTATATAAAAGGACCTTATAAAATTTTCCGTCCTATCACGATTATTTATGGTCAGCCATTCGATTTAAATGAACGTGTAATGGGTAAAAACAATGCAGAACGTCTTGACAACGCGGCAGATATCATTATGCAGGAGATCAAGTGCTTAAAGCAGATACATAACTAATGTGGACTCTTGAATTGTATGAGATTTGAAAGATTGTTGCAAACTATTTAGCAGTGTCCATGATGCATGTAGGCTGCACATTTACCGTTTTCATGCTTATTCGAATTGCAGCGTAGTAATTGTGGCTTGACACCTTTCACACTAGCCATCAGCCTGCAATATTTGGTAAGCTAATATAAATTACGTTGCTGTTTGCCATAAATGCCTTACCCAGGTGTTTATTGTTTTAATGGCTTTTATTCCAGAGGAGGTATGGTCAATGGTTGAAGAAAATCAGAGTGAAATGATGGGCAAGGAGGTACAAATAGGTGATGTGCTGACCGGAACCATCACAAAAGTTGATGAGAAGCAGGCATTAGTAGATGTGGGCTTTAAATCAGATGCAATTCTTCCAATCAGCGAAGTGTCTAGCCTGCATATCGAAAAAGTAGGCGATGTTCTTTCTGAAGGCCAGCAAATTACAGTAAAAGCAACGAGAATTGAACAGGAAAAGGATGAACTTATCGTCTCTAAACGTGCAGTCGATGCTGATAAGGCATGGGTCGATCTACAGGATAAATTTGAATCTGGTGAAGTGTTTGACGCTGTGATAGCCGATACGGTAAAAGGTGGTCTTGTGGTTGACCTTGGCGTGCGCGGATTTATTCCGGCATCCCATGTAGAGCGCCACTTCGTAGAGGATTTCTCCGATTACAAAGGAAGAACCCTCTCTGTTAAAGTGATCGAACTGGATCAGGAAAAAAATAAAGTCATCCTATCGCACCGCGCCGTGCTTGAAGACGAGGCAAACCGCAAGAAAAACCAGGTGTTAGAAGACCTTCAGGTAGGATCCGTTATTGAGGGAACGGTTCAGCGCCTGACTGATTTTGGCGCATTCGTTGACGTAGGCGGCGTAGATGGACTTGTTCATATCTCTGAAATTTCCTACACGCATGTTGACAAACCTTCTGATGTCCTTAAAGAAGGCGATAAGGTTAATGTAAAGATTCTCAAAGTGGATCCGGCCAATGAACGTATTAGTCTCAGCATCAAAGCTGCTCAACCGGGACCATGGCAGCAGGCAGCTGGTCAGTTTAAGATCGGCGATGTTGTAAAAGGTACCGTTAAGCGCCTTGTAAGCTTCGGTGCATTTGTTGAAGTAGCGCCTGGCGTGGAAGGGCTTGTTCACATTTCGCAGATCGCAAACCGCCACATCGCGACGCCTGGTGAAGTGCTGAAAGAAGGAGAAGAAGTCCAGGTAAAAATCCTTGACATTAACACGGAAGAAGAACGTATGAGCCTTAGCATTCGCGAAGTTGAGGGAGGCGCCAGCGAAAAACAGCCAAAAAGGGAAGGCAAGAAGGAGACAACCACCGCATATTCTTCCGATGAAAGCGGAATGGGTGTAACCCTAGGCGACTTGTTTGGCGATCTGGCTAAAAAAATTAAAGCAGTAATTCAGGGGTACTATGTCAAGAACTTCACGAAAAAAGGAACATATTGACCGGGCGCTGGCTGTCGGCCAATCCGGAAAACATGGGTTGGATGATGTGAAGTTTATCCATAACGCGCTGCCTGATATGGATCTGTCCACAGTTTCACATGCTTCTACCATCGGCGGACTTGCTTTGAGTTCGCCGATTGTTGTGAATGCAATGACGGGCGGTGCAAGAGAAACTCACAGGATCAACCAAATACTCTCCATTATTGCGCGGGAAGCAGGCCTTGCTATGGCGGTTGGTTCGCAAATGGCAGCCATTCATAACCCAGAGTTGGTGGATACATACCGCATAGCGCGCAAGGAAAATCCGAAAGGTATCCTGTTTGCAAACTTAGGGGCAGAAGCGACACCGGACATGGCCAGGCGTGCCATCGATATGATTGAGGCTGACGGGCTCCAGATCCACTTAAATGTCATGCAGGAGCTGCTTATGCCGGAGGGAGACCGTGATTTCTCAGGTGCTTCTAGGCGAATCCAGGCGATTGTTGACGCTGTTGGGGTTCCTGTCATCGTCAAGGAGGTAGGCTTCGGGCTTTCTCGGGAAGCCTGTATCCGGCTGGTAGAATGCGGTGTATCTGTATTCGATGTAGGCGGACGCGGCGGGACAAATTTTGCACGGATCGAAAACGCACGCCGTGCCGTTCCCTACGACATGCTCAACAATTGGGGATTGACGACAGCTTCCAGTTTGCTGGAAGCTGCCGACGCTAAGATCCACGTGCGGCAGGGCGGTCGTGATTTCGACACGATGGCCACCGGCGGTCTTCAGACAGCGTTGGATATCGCCCGCGCTATCGCGATCGGTGCGAATTGTACAGGCATGGCAGGTTTCTTCCTCTCCTATGCCGTCCAGGATCAGGTTGAGGAGGCACTTGACAAAGTCAGGGGCCTGCACGAACAGCTGGATATTATCCTGTGTGCTCTAGGTGCGGGATCGATCCTGGATTTGCAGCGGATTCCGGTTGTTATAGCCGGCGAAACCTTCCATTGGGCCTCGCAGCGCGGAATAGATTGCAGCGCCTATGCAAGAAGAGGTTGACCTTCAGGAATTCTATGCAGTTATCGAGAAGGCTTTCTTATGCCGGATAGGCACTAAGAAAGCCTTTTTTGGCCATACTAGGATAAAAGACAGTATGGAAAAAGGAGAATCACCCCTGAAATGAATCCAGGCTACATCGCGTCACTCTGCTTATTTATATTGTTTGTATTATATTGGATGGGTAGTCTTGAAGCTGTCCGAAAAAGCGCGCGCAAGGTTATTGTAGGTTTTACTGCCGCACTGGTGTCAGGAGCCTGGGATATACCTGTACGCCCGTCTTTGTCGATCAACCTATCCTTTCTAGTGGCGGGCTTTTTGTTTTTTTATCTGTGGTCTCGTGAGGCAGCAAACCAGCGAACCCAAATATTTATGGCAGGTCTTCTAGTTGGCACGAGCCTGTTTTTGGTTCGCTATCTGCTGTATCTGGACCCGGTATTGCAAATTGCGGACCTGCTTTACTGTCAGGTGGCCGTATCTTTGGCGTTGACTGTCACTCTTGCCAGAACGCTGCCTGAAGCGATACTGATCAGTACGTTTGGAACGCTTGCGTTTGAAGTGTTCAATGAGGTGTGGCAGTATACGTTATTTGGTTCAGCAGCATTGGGAGGCATGGCTTTTCTAGACAGCCTGATTTTGTCCACGCTTGTGTCTGCAGTAGGAAAAGCATTTATTCTTTCCCTATATGATCATGCTTTTAGTATGTATAAAGGGTGGCTCAATTTTAAGAAGGAAAAACGCGCGGGAAGATAGCTAGGATTATCATGCTTCCGCGCTTGCTTGTCCCTTCGTTTCATCTTATGATAGTAACGATGTCTAATTAAGAGAGGTAAACAGTAGTATGGCAAATCCAGTCGTAGCAATTGTTGGCCGGCCGAATGTCGGCAAGTCGACAATTTTTAACCGAATTGTAGGCCAACGCCTTGCAATTGTGGAAAATGTTCCAGGGGTGACACGAGACCGGCTGTACAGCCCTGCAGAATGGATGGAAAATCGGTTCAGCCTGATTGATACAGGCGGGATCGACTTTGATGATCACGATATTTTGCTCGATTCTATCCGCCACCAGGCTGAGCTGGCAGTGGATGAAGCCGATGTGATCATTTTTGTAGTGGATGGAACAACCGGGATAACCGATCAGGATCAGGAAGTAGCGCGGATGCTGTTCCGCTCCAATAAGCCCGTTGTACTCGCCGTTAACAAAATTGATAATCCCAACCGGCTAAATGATGTGTATGAGTTTTACTCGCTCGGCTTCGGAGAGCCGTTTGCCGTTTCCGGCGCGCATGCCATCGGGTTTGGTGATTTGCTCGATGAAATTGTGAAACATTTTCCTAAGCATGTAGATGATGAGTATGATGAAGATGTGATCCGGGTGTCGCTTATTGGTCGGCCCAATGTTGGCAAATCTTCGCTGGTGAATGCGCTGCTTGGGGAAGAGCGCGTCATCGTGAGCGATATTGCGGGAACGACCAGGGACGCGATTGACACGCCGTTCTCCTTTAATGAACAGGATTACGTGTTAATTGACACAGCCGGGATGCGCAAGCGCGGCAAAGTATACGAATCAACAGAGAAGTATAGCGTGATGAGGGCTCTCCGGGCGATGGAACGCTCGGATGTGGTTCTGGTCGTAATCGACGGGGAACAGGGAATTATCGAACAGGACAAGAAAGTAGCGGGATATGCGCACGAGGCTGGCCGGGGCGTAATCATTGTCGTCAATAAGTGGGATGCAGTAGAAAAGGATGACAAAACGATGAAGCGTTTCACAGATGAGATCCGAGAGGAATTTAAGTACCTTTCCTATGCGCCTATTCTCTTTGTATCGGCTAAAACGAAGCAGCGCATACAGCAAATACTCCCGAAGGTATCCGATGTTGCTGAACAGCATGCGCAGCGCATCAGCACATCGGTGCTAAACGATATTATCCAGGAAGCGACAACGGTGACGCCGCCTCCGTCTGACAAAGGGCGACGGTTGCGGATTAACTATGCAACACAGGTGGCAGTAAAACCGCCAACTTTTGTTTTATTTGTAAATGACACAGAACTCCTGCATTTCTCATACCAGCGCTATCTGGAGAATAAAATTAGAGAAGCTTTTCCATTTGAAGGGACGCCGATCCGCGTGCTTGCAAGGAATAAAGCGGAATAGAGAGAGAGGGGAAACCGTGGCAGCAGTTGCGATCATCATTGGATATTTGCTTGGTTCGATTAGCTTTAGTATTTTGGTTACAAAGAAATTGAAGAAAATTGATATACGGGACTATGGCAGCGGCAACGCAGGGGCAACCAATACACTGCGTGTTCTTGGCAAAGGGCCTGCTATAGTCGTGCTCCTTCTGGACGCTGCCAAAGGCGCCTTTGCCGTTTTACTCGCCAAAGCGCTCGGAGTTGGTGATTGGGGTATTGTGCTGGCGGGTGTCGCTGCAATTTTGGGACATAATTGGCCGGTATTTTTTGGCTTTAAAGGCGGAAAGGGAGTGGCCACAACCATTGGCATGCTGCTTGCCCTTACACCGGTTCCAACTCTCCTGGCGATTGTGCTGACGCTCCTGGTCATTGCCGCAACCCGGTATGTTTCAGTCGGCTCGCTTGCGTTTGTAACGGTTATCCCGATATTCATGTACATAGGGAAAGAGAGCACTCCATACATTCTTGGAACGCTGCTTGTAACCGTACTGGGTTACATCCGGCACGCAGAAAATATCAGCCGCCTTCTCCAAGGGAAAGAAAGAAAACTGGGGAAATCCTAAGCAGAGGTGGAAAACAAAATGGAGCAACAGCAACGCGATGTATGTGTAATAGGGGCTGGAAGCTGGGGAACCGCTCTCGCCACCGTACTTGCAGATAATTTTCCGGCCGTCCACATGTGGGCGCGGCGGCCGGAATTAGCCAGGGAAATAAATGAAAAGCATGAGAATGTCCGCTATCTGCCCGGTGTTGTACTGCCTTCCCGGATTGTGTGCATGGATTCGCTTGCGGAAGCTCTAAAGGATAAAACATTTATCCTGCTTGTTGTACCGTCCCATGCCATGAGGGAGACGGTGCGGGCGATGGCGCCTTTTTTACGGGAAGATGCCATCATTGCCCATGCGACAAAAGGGATAGAGATCGACACACTTAAAAGGATGAGCGAGGTCATTAAAGAAGAACTTCCCGTTGCTCTTCGATCCCGGGTCGCCGTTGTGTCGGGGCCCAGCCACGCGGAAGAGGTGGGCTTGAAATCACCCACAACCGTTGTCGCAGCAGCCGATGATTTATCTATAGCAGAGCAGGTGCAGGACATTTTAATGACAAGCCTGTTCCGCGTATATACAAATCCTGATGTTGTTGGGGTGGAGATTGGCGGTTCTTTAAAAAATATTATTGCGCTGGCTGCGGGATTAAGCGACGGGCTCGGTTTTGGGGACAATGTGAAAGCAGCCCTGTTAACCCGGGGTCTCGCAGAAATAGGCAGGCTGGGCATTGTCAGCGGGGCCAACCCTTTAACATTTTCCGGACTCGCCGGTTTGGGCGATCTGGTTGTTACAGCTACAAGCCGGCACAGCCGAAACTGGCGGGCAGGACAGATGATTGCCCAGGGGTTAACAGTTAGTGAAATTCTCCAAAAAATGGGCATGGTTGTGGAAGGGATAAAGACGACCCAGGCGGTCTATAAAATAGCGAAAGAGCGAAATGTAGAGATGCCGATTACGCGCGAGCTGTACAGCGTCCTTTTTGAAGGGAAATCCGCGCGCGAGGCTGTCGGGGATTTAATGGGCCGCGTACGGAGGCACGAAATGGAAGAGGTTGCGATCGATTATTTTTCCAGCCACGGTAAATAGCCAAAAAAGATGCACGTTTCCAGGTCCCCTTCATAGATTGTAGGTGTACAATTTTTATGAGGGGGCTGTTGATCTATGGCAAATATACCAAAGAAGTTTCTTGATAAGTTAAAAGGAAAAAATGTAGATACATCCCAACTCGAATCACTCGCTGGCAATGTGACGAAGTCCGATCTGGCCGATGAAACAAAAGTGCGCCAGCTGATTCGCCAGCTGGCACTCCTGGCTGGCGTATCCATGGATAGCGAAAAGGAGGACCGGGTTGTCGCCTACATCCGGGATCATAACCTGCAGAGTGGAGATATCGGCAACCTGGCCAAACTTATGAAACACCTAAAATAGGCAGTGTCTTAAGTTGCGGGTGATGGGGAGAGCACATAAATTAATATAGGGTTCTCAATACATCTCGCTCTCAGGACAAAGCAGGGTACAGCAAAAAAGAAGGATAACGCTCGCGTTATCCTTCTTTTCTTTCCCCTTCTTCGTCATCTCCCCCGCCATTAAGTTCCATAAAGGCCTGAAGGAGCGGAGAGTTTAACACATTGATAATCTGACGAAAGTCAATGCTATTGAATGTCTTGATAAGTGATAAAGGAACTTTCTCAGTTTTTCCGCCTGCCGTCCTCTGAACCTCGGTGGTATTCGCTGCCTGTCGTGCTGTCCAGCGTTCGTACATCCCAATCAGGTTGTGGAGCGTATCCAGTGTATTTTCCATCTGGGACATCGTGCCGCGCATCTGGCTTGACCAATCTCTAACGGTTTTTAAAGAGGCCCTCATTTCTTTCGGCGACTTGCTCAATATTGCGGGAAAGTTTTTCATCCAATCTTTGTTCATCCAATCTTTCTTTAAGAACGCCAATTGCGTTGCTGCTTCTTTTTGTTCCTGTGGCTTACCCGCCGTTCCTTTCCCGTTCCGGCTTCCTTTCGCATTTGGTTTTCTTTTCGGCTTTTTGCGGACCCCATACGGATTTACCGCCCGCGTTGCATTCATTTTTGCACTTCCCTCCCTTATACACCTTTCCGTTTATCATATGCCTATTCACCATGAGGGGTTCGATCAGGGGATGACTATGCTATAATGATGGTAAAAAGAAGGAAGAATAGATCCATTAGGAGTTTTAAGAATGCCTACCATTACATTTAAACCAAGAAATAAAAATATTCAGGCACGTCAGGGTGAAACGATTTTACGTGCGGCTTCTAAGGCCAGGGTTGTGATCTCCCAGCGGTGCGGCGGCAAAGGGGCCTGCACGATGTGCAAGGTTTTTGTCGGGAAGGATAGCTCCGTTAGCCCGCCAAAAGAGGCTGAAGTGAGGCTTATTGGCGAACAAAACCTAGCCTGCGGGATGAGGCTCGCATGCCAGACGATGGTCACCGGGCATGTGAACGTTGAAGTTCCGGAAAGCCCGCTTAAAGCAGTGGTGCGTGCCCAGCTGCTAAAACAAATGCAACAGGACGCATAAGAAATAGTCATAGACTCGTCCCCTTTACGCATATATTGGGTGTAAAGGGTGGCGCACGAAAAGAAACAGAGTCTATTTTCATGCCATCCCTCATAAGATTAGTAGTGTCCTTATATGTACAAGGTTGGATATGAATCCTTGAGGAGGTATGGAAGTGGAACGCGTAGATATTTTTAAAGATATTGCAGAGCGTACGGGCGGGGATATCTATATCGGTGTCGTTGGCCCGGTACGCACAGGGAAATCAACGTTTATTAAACGCTTCATGGAAACGGTTGTGATCCCGAATATTACCCATGAGGCAGATCGTATCCGCGCAACGGATGAACTTCCGCAAAGTGCGGCAGGGCGCACCATTATGACCACCGAGCCAAAGTTTGTGCCCAACACAGCTGTTGAAATTCGCGTAGCGGATGGCCTGACAATTAATGTCCGACTGGTGGACTGTGTAGGGTATGCCGTTGCCGGCGCCCGCGGCTACGAGGACGAAAACGGACCTCGCATGATTACCACACCGTGGTACGATGAGCCGGTTCCGTTTGAAGAAGCCGCCGAACTTGGCACGCGGAAAGTCATTACCGAACATTCCACGCTGGGTGTGGTGCTGACTACGGATGGAACAATTGCGGAGATTCCGCGGTATGAATACGAAGAAGCTGAAGAGAGAGTGATAAATGAACTAAAGGAAGTTGGCAAACCTTTTGTGATTGTGGTCAACTCGCTTCAGCCCAGCCGGCCGGAAACTGCTGCGCTGCGTGAACAGCTCGAAGAAAAATATGATGTACCGGTTCTCGTCATGAGTGTTGATTCGATGGATGAACGAGAAGGTTTAACCGTTCTGCGGGAAGTCTTGTTTGAATTTCCTGTGCATGAGGTTAATGTCAACCTTCCTTCCTGGGTAATGGTTTTACGGGAAGACCATTGGCTGCGCAAGAATTTTGAGGAAGCTGTGCGCGAGACAGTTAAAGACATCCGTCGCCTGCGCGATGTAGACCGGGTAGTTGGTTATTTTGCCGATTACGAGTTTATTCAGCGGGCTGCGCTTGCCGATATGAATATGGGGCAGGGTATCGCAGAGATTGACCTGCATGCTGATGATGAGCTATACGACCGGATCTTAATGGAGATCGTCGGAGTTGAGATCAGGGGAAAAGACCACCTCCTCCAGCTGATGCAGGAATTCAGTACCGCGAAGAAAGAATACGATAAGATATCCGGTGCCCTTACAATGGTACGCCAGACCGGATACGGCATTGCGCCGCCATCGCTTGAGGAAATGAAGCTTGATGAGCCCGAAATTATCCGGCATGGCTCCAGATTCGGTGTCCGCCTCAAAGCGACCGCTCCTTCCATCCATATGATTCGGGTAGATGTGGAGTCTGAGTTTGCTCCTATCATTGGAACGGAGAAGCAGAGCGAAGAACTGGTCCGCTACTTAATGCAGGATTTTGAGGAAAATCCGCTATCCATCTGGAACTCGGATATATTCGGACGCTCACTGAATTCCATCGTCAATGAGGGCATATCCGCTAAATTGTCCATGATGCCGGATAATGCGCGCTATAAACTTCAGGAGACGCTTGAGCGGATTATAAACGAAGGTTCAGGCGGCTTAATCGCGATTATTTTATAAAAAACAAGTAAAATTGCTTACTGCTATAGGCTCCCTTTTCAATAGGTGGAGCCTTTTTCCTATTTATGCGTGAAAAGTCATGTTATTGCCGCCCTTTTGTCCGGCAATTCAAGTGAGCGATTGTTGAAAATCCCTTGAATTGCAGCCTGTTCTATATTAATATTAGCTTGTCTTAGGCGGTAATCCGCTTCACCCTAGGAAATTCGGGAACCGCCGTATAATTATTGTGCAAATCGTAAACAACGTATAACAAGGTTAAATCGTGCGGGAGGAGGTGAATGAACATGAATAAAACAGAACTTATCGCTAAAGTTTCCGAAACTGCCGAACTCACTAAAAAAGATGCTACGAAAGCCGTTGAAGCCGTATTTGACGCTATCGCCGAAGCGTTGAAAGCAGGAGACAAGGTACAGCTTATCGGGTTTGGTAATTTTGAAGTGCGTGAGCGTGCCGCCCGCAAAGGACGCAATCCGCAGACAGGTGAAGAGATCGAAATCTCTGCCAGCAAAGTGCCGGCTTTTAAACCGGGGAAGGCGTTAAAGGAAGATATTCAATAGGCGTACATATTGCCATGGCTTGATTTACCCAGCTGGGGCAGGGGAGCCGTACACCAGGGTGTGCGGCTCCTTTTCACATCTTTTAAAAAAGAGGGGGCACTTGTGATATGAGTGTAGACCACGAGAAAATCCAGCAGGCAGTCCGCATGATTCTTGAGGCGGTTGGCGAAGACCCTAACCGCGAAGGGCTGCAGGACACCCCTGCACGAGTGGCACGTATGTATGAAGAGGTTTTTCAAGGGTTAAAGCAAAATCCGAAGGAATATTTCTCCATCGTATTCAGCGAAGATCACGAAGAACTTGTCCTCGTTAAAGATATACCGTTCTATTCGATGTGTGAGCACCACCTTGTACCGTTTTACGGCGTGGCACATGTTGGTTACATTCCACGAGGCGGGCGCGTCACAGGACTCTCTAAACTTGCCCGGGCGGTTGAGGCTGTAGCGAAGCGGCCGCAGTTGCAGGAGAGGATTACGGCAACTGTCGCCAACTCTATCGTTGAGACGCTGGATCCTCATGGTGTTGTTGTAGTCGTAGAAGCTGAACACCTCTGTATGACGATGAGAGGGGTAAAGAAGCCAGGCGCCATGACAGTGACTTCCGCTGTGCGCGGCATTTTTGAAACGGATGCGGCTTCCCGTGCAGAAGTTTTTAGCTTGATTCGAAAATAATAGGAAAAGCATTGACAGCGTTTCCTTTTTGCGGGATAGTTAAACACGTACGCATTTCCAAAGGTTAGGGGGAAAACCCATGAGCAATATTCAGCCGACAGAGTTTATCGTAATTAAAGCGCTGGAAAATGGCGTGCATGTAATTGGGCTGACACGCGGTGAAGCAACAAAGTTTCACCATTCAGAGAAGCTGGATAAGGGTGAGATTATGGTGGCGCAGTTCACAGAACATACGTCTGCCATTAAAATCCGTGGAAAGGCTTTTGTTCAGACAAGCCACGGCCAAATGGACACGATTGTGGATGAATAACCGTCGTATACATAAAAAAAGCAGGCTTTCTTTTTAGCAAAGATGCCTGCTTTTTTTCTTCTCATCCTTGAACTGTAACAAATAGTTGATTAAAATATGTAGGAATGTCCGCAATGTGGTATACTTTGTAGGTATGTTTTCGTAGTGGTACGTTTGTATGGGGGATAGCATATATGAACTTCTTTAATGAACATGTAAAGGAAGAATTAGCGGAAATTATAAACCTGATTAAGCGAAATACGGAAAACAGCCTATTAATCAAATATGTCGAGATTCCGGTTGTATCGTTGCTGCGGGTTCGCCTGCTATATATCTTTCTTGCACAGACTGGGCTGGCTGAAAGTTTAATTCAGCGTTATATCGTTGCAGCCTCGATTATTCAGCTTGGGCTGGATACGCATGAAACGGTAAGCCTGGGCAAGGAGCATTCGCTGGACGGTATTCGTACAAGACAGTTGTCTGTATTGGCCGGTGATTTTTTCAGTAGCCGTTACTATTATATGCTTGCGCAGATCGGTGATGCCCGCATTATTCAATGTCTTGCAGAAGGAATACAGCGTGTGAACGAACGCAAAATCGCACTGTATGAGAGCCGGGACTCCCGCTCAGAGAATTATCTGAAGGACAAGGTATATATTGAATCACAGTTAATTCAATCCTTAATTGATCCGCTCGGCGGTGAACGAAAAGAAGCATGGACGGAATTCACAAGGTGCATGCTGACCATTGAAGAGCTGGTTGGTGAATACACAGCATATAAGGACGGAAAGCTGCATGGCACCTATTTTACACTGCTAAGTCGAGAAGAGGGTAGGTATAACGGATTTAAAGCCATGCTCCATCGCATTCATAAAGAACTTCATCAATCCCGCAAGCTTTTGCCGGCACTGGCTGTGGACGAATGGAAGGGCGAATTAAAATCGCTGCTTGATGACTGTACATCCGTTCTGGATAATTTAAGTGCACGGGCGGAGGAGATGTAACAGATGGATGATAGGCTAAAAGGAGAAGAGAAGGCGGAGTTCGTACATAATGTTTTTGAATCGATCGCCCGCGATTATGACCGGATGAATTCGGTTATCAGTTTCGGCAGGCATGAAGCATGGCGAAATTATACAAACCGCCGGATGGGCGTCAAAAGCGGCCAGAAAGCAATTGATCTGTGTTGCGGAACGTGCGACTGGACGATTAGCCTTGCAGAGGCAGTCGGTCCGCAGGGAGAGGTAGTGGGCCTGGACTTCAGCCAGAACATGCTGGACATCGGGGCTCAGAAAGTTAAACAAACAGGGCTTAACCAGATCACGCTAATCAATGGAGACGCGATGAAAATTCCGTATCCGGATAACACGTTTGATTATGCAACCATCGGTTTCGCGTTGCGCAATGTACCGGATTACAGGAAAGTGTTGCGTGAAATGGAGCGCGTGGTCAAGCCGGGTGGACAGGTTGTGTCGCTCGAAGTAAGCAAGCCGCCTTTCATCCCTTATCGCAAGCTGTTTTATTTATACTTCTACAAGATTCTGCCATTAGTTGCCAAGTTTATCGTCAATAAGTACGATGAGTATGCCTGGCTGCCGCAATCTCTTACCCATTTTCCCGATAGCCGCAAGCTTGCCAATGATTTTCGCGAAGCTGGTCTTCAGAATGTACAGGTGAAATTGTTTGCAGGCGGCGTGTCCGCGCTGCATATCGGATTTAAAAAAGAAGGTGAGCCAATGAGAAAACTTCGTATTATTCTTGAAATGATTAAGTTTGAACATTCAATTTTTGCCCTGCCGTTTGCCTTTATGGGGGCGATTCTCGGCAGTTTTTATGTGAACGGTACGTGGCCCACATGGGGTCAGGTTTTTTGGATTGTGATGGCGATGGTTGGTGCGCGCAGCGCAGCGATGTCGCTGAATCGCGTCATTGACAAGCAGTTTGATGTGGAGAATCCGCGCACAAGCATGCGGGCCATCCCTGCCGGCCTTATTAAAGAAAAGGAAGTTATCTTTTTTATCGTTGCCTCTTTTGTTCTGCTGTTTCTTGCAGCTTCCCAGCTGAATATGCTGGCGGTTAAACTGCTGCCCATTGCTGTATTTTTTCTCGTCTTTTATTCGTATACCAAACGGTTTACCTGGGCCTGCCATCTTGTGCTCGGGATTGCATTGGGACTTGCGCCACTTGGGGGATGGGTAGCCGTTACCGGGGAAATTAATGGCATAAGCCTGCTGCTTTTTGTTTCTGTAGCCCTTTGGTCCGCTGGTTTTGATGTCATCTACGCTTGCCAGGATGCCGAGTTTGATCGAGAGCGAGGGCTTTATTCCATTCCAAGTTATTTTGGCATACCAAAGGCTTTGAAGGTGGCACGCATTTTTCATGTTTTTACGATTGCCGGTTTTATTACGCTGTTTTTCTTAACCAGCCTCACATTCTGGTTTGGGGCCGGCATCATTATATCTGCCCTAATTCTTGTTTATGAGCACAGCCTCGTGAAACCTACTGACTTGTCTAAATTAAATACAGCGTTTTTCACAATGAATGGGGTTTTAAGCTTTGTCGTTTTTGCCTTTACCTTTATTGACTTTATTATGAGGTAGCATTTTGCCATCAAAGCATCACTACAGTATAAGATAAAATGGGTGGATAGAATGAAACTAGCAGACATCTTTTTTCCTTTTCGATCAGATATGAACTATATTGAACGTGAACTGGAGCAGGCGGTGGACGCGCAGGAACGCGTACTCCAGAAAACATCCAGCCATTTGCTCAAGGCAGGGGGGAAACGGATTCGCCCTGTTTTTGTTTTGCTTGGCGGTAAATTCGGCACCTATGACTTGGAAAGGCTGAAGAATGTAGCTGTTTCCCTGGAACTCATCCACATGGCTACGCTTGTGCATGACGATGTAATCGATGATGCAGAGCTGCGCCGTGGAAAAGCGACTGTGAAAGCAAAATGGGACAACCGGATAGCCATGTATACCGGGGACTATATTTTTGCTCGGGCGCTTTCGATTATAACGGAACTAAAGAATCCTGAAATCCATAAAATTCTCTCGCATGCCATTGTTGAAATGAGCATTGGGGAGATCGAACAAATTCGGGATTTAAACAACTGGAACCAGAACCTCAGGTGCTATCTGCGCCGCATTAAACGAAAGACAGCACTGCTCATTGCAATCAGCTGCCAATTGGGGGCGATTGCAGCCGACGCGACTGAGGCGGTGGTACGCAGCCTTTTCTGGTATGGGTATAATGTGGGAATGGCCTTTCAAATTACGGATGATATTTTGGACTTCACCGGTGACGCCAAAACACTCGGCAAACCGGCCGGCAGTGATTTGAGACAGGGAAACATTACGCTTCCAGCCCTGTATATGTATTACTGCAGCTCGATGGCTGACGAGATCAAACAAAGGCTTGTGCCTGGAAAGGGAGAATTCCAGTCACCAGGCCTGCTTGAGCAGACCGTCCGCGATATTCGAAGCGGGGAAGGCATTGATTATGCCCATAAGCTGGCAGACCGCTATTTACAACGTGCCACACAGGCGCTTGACGTGCTGCCTGACAATGCAAACAGGGATGCCCTGTTAAAGATTGCCCATTTTATTGGCGGCAGACAGGCCTAACACAGTTGCAATGATAGGGTCGTTTTGTTAAAATTTTCGTTGTGCGGATATCCGCATCAATACATAGTGAATATGGATGGAGGACCTCCAAGATGGCTAAACAACGTACTTTTACGATGGTAAAACCTGACGGCGTACAGCGTAACCTCGTTGGTGAAATTGTAACGCGTTTTGAGAAAAAAGGATTCCACTTAATCGGTGCCAAGCTTATGAATGTAAGCCGTGAACTTGCAGAAGAACATTATGCTGAGCACAAAGAAAAACCTTTCTTTGGGGAGCTTGTCGATTTCATTACTTCCGGTGCGGTCTTTGCCATGGTGTGGGAAGGCGAGAATGTAATCGCTACTGCCCGCAATATGATGGGTGCTACGAACCCTGCTAACGCTGCCCCTGGCACAATCCGCGGCGATTATGGAATTAGTATGGGCATGAATATCATCCATGGCTCGGACGCCCCTGAAACAGCTGAACGTGAAATCGGGCTGTGGTTCAAACAAGACGAGCTTAATGAATACGAAAAAACAATCAACAAATGGATCTAGCCTATGGCAGGTTCAACTGAGAAGACCCGTTTCTGGGTCTTTTTTTTCGTATTTCGCTTTAAACCGTTGTGTTGACATGCAACCATAAGGTTTTATATAATCAAAACGAAACCATTTGGTTTTATTTTATTTTTAAATTGGAGGCACAAAGATGCACGGAAATAATCAGGATACATTGCAGGATATCGTTCAGAAAGTTGTATTGGAAGCACCCATCCAAAAAGTATGGGAGGCTGTTTCCTCTTCAGAAGGGATTGCTGCATGGTTTATGCCAAATGATTTTCAGCCTAAAATAGGCTATGAATTTCATTTGCAATCGCCTTTTGGGCCCTCGCCCTGCAAGGTACTGGAGCTTGATCCGCCAAACCGCCTTAGCTTTGCCTGGGATGTAGAAGGATGGGTTGTTTCGTTCGAATTACAAGATCTAAACGGGAAAACTCAGTTTACACTGACCCATTCTGGATGGGGTGCACCGGATGCCATTGCGCCTAAAGCGCAGCAGAAGAACTCAATCATCCGTGACACAATGAACGGAGGCTGGGAGAAGATCGTCCATGTACGGCTGAAACAGGCAGTTGAGAAATAATGTCCGCCGCGCCTAAGCATGATGTATTTCAGGCTATTGCTGATCCTACGAGGAGGCAGCTGCTTAGATTGCTTGCTGATCAGGAATTGCCGATTACGGTAATAAGCAGCCACTTTCCCATGAGTCGTACAGCTGTTTCAAAACATCTGCGAATTCTCTCAGAGGCAGAACTTATTAGGGGCCGCAAGGTTGGACGGGAAAAGCTGTACAGGCTCCATCCAGAGCCCTTGATGGAATTAAAACAGTGGTTATCCTTCTACGAACAATTCTGGGACAATAAACTTGCGATGCTGAAATATTATGTAGAAAACAAGGACTAGAGAAACCAGGCCTTCCCGGTTTCTCTTTTTTTTACTAGTACTTAAGGAGGAATATACTTTATTGCAGCGAATATTCATACAGTGCAAGGGAGAAAAGGGGGATAAAAATAGAAATGGAAGACAAAGACTTTCTCCAGTTTATCGAATTGGTAAAGCAAAAAACAGGCATTGACCTGTCTCTTTATAAAGAAGCGCAGATGAAGAGAAGGCTGACTTCTCTTTATACGAAGCGGGGATTTAAGGATTTTGCCAGTTTTTTTGAAGGGATGACCAAGCAGCCTGAACTGTTCAATGAATTTTTGGATAGAATGACCATTAATGTTTCGGAGTTTTTCCGCAATCCAAGCCGCTGGCAGGTGTTGCAGGAGAAAATCATCCCGCGGCTGTTGAAGGAAAAGGGAAAAATCAAATGCTGGAGCGCCGCATGTTCAACGGGTGAAGAGCCCTATTCGCTAGCCATGCTGTTTTCGCGTTTTATGCCGCTGTCGCAGATAGATATAACGGCAACGGATTTAGATGAAGGTGCCATTGCTAAGGCCAAAAAAGGCCTGTATGCGGAACGTTCCCTGCAAGATGCACCAAAAGATTTAGTCAGCAAGTATTTTCGTAAAGAGCCCCCCATGTACGCCATAACCGAGGATATAAAAAGGGTGATCAAGTTTAAAAAACAAAATTTGCTGGCTGATCGGTTTGATGCGAACCATGATTTAATTGTTTGCCGCAACGTCATGATATATTTTACGGATGAAGCGAAGGATGAGCTGTATCTTAAGTTCAGCGCTGCGCTGCGCCCTGGCGGCGTGCTGTTTGTAGGCAGCACCGAGCAAATATTTCAGCCGGCACAGTATAACTTTGAGCCAGAAGATACGTTTTTTTACCGAAAAGTATAAGCGTAACGAGGAAGCTGCAGCCCGTTTTAACTGACGGCTGCGGCTTTTTTAGTAGATAAAAAAGTATGCATTTTCTATTTATTTCATTGTAACACATGCAAGCTCCAGCGCCACTAGGTTGCCACTTGCCAAGTTTTCTAATGTTTCATCTATGATTTTATTGTCTGCTATACTATAATAGCACATAAAAGCGTTAAAGGATGGGAGAGAATTCAATGCGTTACCTGACAGCGGGAGAATCACATGGACCACAACTTACAGCAATAATCGAAGGAGTACCCAGTAATCTGCCTATTTCGATTGAAAAAGTCAATGAACAGCTTAAGCGGCGAATGAAGGGGTACGGCCGGGGGCGCCGTATGCAGATTGAAAGCGATGAAGTGCGCATTGTTGGAGGCGTTAGGCATGGAAGAACAACAGGAGCGCCCATTTGTCTCGTAGTAGAAAACCGGGACTGGACGCACTGGGAGAAGATTATGAGCCCTGAGCCTCAAGAGGGGGAGGGCGAAGAAAAACGCAGGGTATCACGTCCGCGTCCCGGGCATGCCGATTTAAATGGGGCGTTAAAATATAACCAGCGGGATATGCGAAATATTCTTGAGCGTTCAAGCGCCCGGGAGACAGCCATTCGGGTAGCGGTAGGAGCGGTGGGACGCCAATTGTTGGAACAGTTCGAAATCACAGTAGGAGGGCAGGTTCTTCAGATAGGAGAAGTGACTGCCAAGCGAATAGATGTGGGAATTCACGAGCTGATCGAGAAGACTGAAAGCTCGCCTGTCCGCTGCCTCGATGAGGAAGCTGCCCGGAAAATGATGGAACTCATCGATAAAGCGAAAGCAGACGGGGATTCCCTCGGTGGTATCGTGGAGGTTCAGGCGGAAGGCCTGCCAATTGGACTGGGCAGCCATGTGCAGTGGGATAGAAAACTGGACGCTAGGTTAGCTCAGGCGATCATGAGCATCCAGGCCTTTAAGGGCGTCGAAATTGGCATTGGGTTTGAAGCAGCCGGGCGTCCTGGCTCACAGGTTCATGATGAGATTATCCTGGACGATGAAGGCAATTATACGAGGAAAACCAACCGTGCAGGCGGCCTGGAAGGCGGCATGTCAAACGGGTTGCCAGTCATTGTCCGCGGCGTGATGAAGCCTATTCCTACCCTGTACAAACCGCTTAACAGTATCGATATTGATACGAAAGAGGCATTCACGGCTAGCATCGAACGCTCCGACAGCTGTGCCGTTCCGGCTGCCAGCGTAGTTGCTGAAGCAGTAGTTTGCTGGACGCTTGCAGAAGCTTTCATGGAAAAGTTCGGCGGCGACTCTCTGGAAGAGATGAAAGCCAACTATGATCGATATCTTGAACATGTAGCGAGGTTTTAGCTGATGGAACAGACACATACCTTTAAACGACTGGGTGTAGACCTGGGCGTACGGTCGTATCCGATTTGGATTGGCGAAGGGGTTTTACAATCCCTACCTTCGCTGCTGGCGCAGCAGGGAATTGGCGCTGATCGCTGCCTGTTTATTATTACGGATGAGCATGTAGCGCCGCTGTACCTGGAAAGTCTTACAAACTCGCTTCAAGCGGCGGGCTATCCGGTTTCCCATGCAATAGTCAAACCCGGGGAACAGGCGAAAAGCCTGACTGTGTTTGAGGGGATTGTGACACAGGCGCTTGAAGCGGGTCTGGATCGCAAGTCTGTATTTGTTGCTCTGGGCGGTGGAGTCGTTGGTGATTTGTGCGGGTATGTGGCGGCGGCTTACATGCGGGGCGTAGATTTTGTTCAAGTTCCAACAACGCTCCTTGCCCATGACAGCAGCGTAGGAGGCAAGGTGGCCGTCAATCACCCGCTCGGAAAAAATATCATCGGTGCGTTCCACCAGCCTAAACTTGTGGCCTATGATACAAGCCTGCTCCAAACGCTGCCTCCCCGCGAGATATCAGCCGGTTACGCAGAGGTCGTAAAGCACGGCCTTATCTGGGATGAATCGTTTGTCGCCTGGCTGGAGAAAAACGTGGAGCAGCTCACCCGGCTTGACTCTCATGTGCTGCCTGAAGCGCTGTACCGAGCCATCGGCGTAAAAATCGCGGTGGTCAGCCAGGATGAACGCGAAAATGGTATACGCGCGATTCTAAATCTTGGACATACGTTTGCCCATGCGATCGAATCGTTAGCGGGCTACTCCGGTGGCATCAATCATGGGGAAGCTGTCTCCATTGGAATGGTTGCCGCCGCTAGGCTCGCGGAGAAACTACAGCTGGCTAATCATGTCAGTGAAAGAACCAGCAATCTCTTAAAAAGATTTAATCTGCCAACGGTCCTGCCAAACGGGCTGGATGCAGATGAAATGATAAAAGTCATGCGGCGTGATAAAAAAGGCGAAGGCGGCAAACTGGTGTTTGTTCTTCCAAGAGAAGTGGGCCGCGTTGAAGTAGTTAAAGACGTACCGGAAGCTCAGGTGCGCGAAGTGCTTGAACAGATGACAGGAGGGGAACAATAGATGGCAGTAAGAGGAGTGCGGGGAGCGACCACTGTTTCGGCTAACAGTGAGGATGAAATTTTGAACGGCACGGAAGAGCTAATCCGGCAAATGATCGAGGTTAACGAAATACAGGCGGATGATGTTGCAAGTGTAGTGATTACGGCAACCCATGATTTAGATGCCGCGTTTCCTGCGCGCGCCGCCAGGCGGCTGCCAGGGTGGGATCTGGTTCCATTGATGTGTTCCACGGAGATTCCTGTGCCCGGCAGCCTTAGCAAATGCGTGCGCGTTATGATGCTTATTAACACGGACAAATCTATCCATGAGGTTCATCATGTATTTCTTGGCGGGGCGGCGGCGCTTCGTCCTGATTTAACAAAAGAGAAAGCTACTGTTGACAGAATTGAGAAATAGTCCTATCATGGGAACCAACCATAAACAGACGTGGTTAGCCGAGAATGTTTGAGATGTTTAGTAGAGAAGACAGCAGAGTTTGTAGAAGACGAGTGCTGTCGAAGCTTTTGAAAGAGCAAAGTATGAGTTGAGAAGAGCAGAGCCAGAGGAAGAGCCCGATCTGTTTATTTTGAACGGGATTAATCCGTCCGGAGCCTATGCTCCGGGCTTTTTTTTATCTTCTATGGCCTCCTTCCGAACAAGGAGAGGTGACCCTTACATGTATACCCCAGAATTGAAAGAGATCCATTCGCTTCCCCGTTCGTATAATTTCATTCCGATCCGCTATTCCTTTTTAGCCGACCAGGTTACCCCAATCCAGCTGTATCGAACGGTGCGCAGCGACAATACGTTTCTGCTTGAGAGTGTGGAGGGTGGCAACCGCTGGGGCCGGTATTCTTTTATTGGGCTGCATCCTTTTATGACATTGCGGGGTGGCGAAGGCGTTGCCGAGTTTGAATATCGATCTGGCAAAAAGGAAGCTGTTACCGCAAATCCACTTTCTGCTCTTCGCGCAAAGCTTGAGTCGTTTCGCAGCCCGAAGCTGCCCGGCTTTCCTCCTTTTACAGGCGGGGCGGTTGGTTTTCTCGGATACGAAACAGCCGGTTTTATCGAAAATCTTCCACGAGCAGGCGAAAGCCCTTTAAATCTGCCTGACATCCATTTGTATTTCGCTGATGAGATCATCGCGTATGACCACCTGAAACAGGAAGTGCAAGTTATCGTAAATATGCAGCTGCCGGAAGGCGCGGGAGCGGAAGACATAAACAGGGAATATACACGGTGCTGCGCCCGCATCCAGGAGATTGTTGGCATCATTACGCGGCCTGTTAAAGTGGAACAGCGTGTTGAAAATATACCCTATGCAGCACCTGCCGTTGAGGTAAACAGCAACATGACCCAGCATGAATTTGAGTCAAAAGTGGAGCGCGCCAAGGAGTACATAAAGGCAGGCGACATATTCCAGGTCGTGCTATCCCAGCGTTTTCACACGCCCACCACGACCGACCCGCTCCTCGTATACCGGATTCTGCGGGTTACCAATCCATCGCCTTACATGTATTACTTCCAGAAAGGCGGTACAGCCGTCGTCGGCACGTCTCCAGAGCTGCTGGTGAAAGTTACAGAGGGAACGGTGGAAGTCAGACCAATTGCCGGCACGAGACCGCGCGGGCAAACGCCTAAGGAGGATCAGGCACTGGCAGCTGAACTGTTGGCTGATGAAAAGGAATGTGCCGAACACCTTATGCTGCTTGATCTGGGGCGCAATGATGTTGGCCGGGTCGCCTCCCCTGGCAGCGTTCATGTCAGCGAACAAATGGTGATGGAGTATTATTCCCGGGTGATGCACATGGTGTCACACGTAAGCGGGACGCTGGCGCAGGACAAACAGCCTTTTGATGCCTTGTTGTCGGCGTTTCCGGCTGGTACTGTCTCCGGTTCTCCTAAAATTCGGGCAATGGAGGTTATTTCGGAGCTGGAAGGGGAAGCAAGAGGGCTTTATGCAGGAGCGGTTGGTTACTTCAGTTTTAACGGCAATTTAGACTCTTGCATTACCATTCGCACGATTATTTTTCAGGATGGGCAGGCCTACGTGCAGGCCGGCGCCGGCATTGTGGCCGATTCTGTACCATCGCTTGAATATGAAGAGACAAGAAATAAAGCCAAGGCTATGCTCTATGCCATTCAGTTAGCCGAGCACATGACGAGAAAAGAGGAGATGAGCGCAGATGTTTAAAACATTTCTTGAGCAGGTTGTCAGCGGCGAATCGCTCAACAGAGCGGAAGCCAGAGACGCGATGAGGTTGATTATGCAAGGGGACGTTTCTCCGATACAAATCGCTGGATTTTTAACAGCCCTGCGGGTGAAAGGCGAGACGGTTGATGAAATTGTTGGTTTTGTTGAAACGATGCGCAGTCGTGTCACCCCTATACAGGCAGAAACCCGTAACCTGCTCGATACATGCGGCACAGGCGGAGACGGCGGAATCTCCTTTAATATTTCTACGGCGGCAGCACTTGTCGCGGCTGCAGGCGGTGCGAGAATTGCCAAGCACGGGAACCGGGCTGTTTCAAGCAAAAGCGGAAGTGCGGATGTGCTGGAAGCCCTCGGTGTCACCATATCTTTAACGCCTGAAGAAGCCATTCACTGCCTGAATGAAACAGATTTGTGCTTTTTATATGCGCCGCTGTATCACCAGGCGATGAAGCACGCGGTACAACCACGCAGAGAGTTGGGTTTCCGGACCGTATTTAACCTGCTGGGTCCGCTTACCAATCCAGCAGGAGCTGACAGGCAGCTCATCGGAATATATGATCCCAAGTTAGGTGTCAAGGTAGCGGAAGTGCTTTCGGAGACAGGTATTAAGCGGGCATTAGTTGTAGCCGGGGCAGATGGGCTCGACGAAATCAGCATCAGCGGCCCCACCCACGTGGTTGAGCTTGATCATGGGAAAATCAGCAGTTACACGATAGAGCCGGACGTATTTGGCCTTCCTGTACATCCGATTGAGCGGGTGGCTGGAGGCAGTGCCGCCGTCAATGCCGAAATCATCCAGAGTGTGCTGGGCGGCGAGCAGGGCGCGTACCGCGACATCGTCACCATTAATGCCGCCGCAGCTTTTTACCTCAATGAGCAGGTCGATACCATCGGCGAGGGTGTAAAATACGTGCGGGAAATTCTCGATTCTGGCAAGGCCAGGCAGAAACTTGAACAGCTTATTGAAGTGACTGGAGGGGTTAGAAGTGCTTCCTAAAATAGTCGAACAGAAAATACGTGAAGTAGCCGCACTCAAAGAACGTGTGTCGATCAAAGATATGGAGCAGCATATCGCAGGTATGGCGCCCTGCATCTCCATGAAAGAGCGTTTTTTAAAACGCAATCGTCCGGTTGGCGTTATCGCGGAAGTGAAAAAAGCGTCCCCTTCAAAGGGGGTTATCCGCGAATATTTTGATCCGGTGGATATCGCGGTGCGTTATGGGAATGCAAACGTTGAAGCCATATCCGTCCTAACTGATGAACAGTTCTTCCAGGGGAGTCTGCAGTATTTGACAGCCATCAAGCACCAGCTTAGCTCCACGCCTCTTCTGCGAAAGGATTTCAACATTGATCCGATCCAACTCTATGAAGCAAGGGCAAATGGTGCGGATGCCGTTCTCTTAATTGCGGCTATACTGGAGAAAGAAAAGTTAAAAGAAATGGCCAATGAGGCGAAGAACCTTGGATTAGACATTCTGGTAGAGGTGCATACAGCAGAAGAGTTAGAAACGGTTCTATCCACAATTGAACCCGATTTGCTTGGCATTAACAATCGCGATTTGAAGACATTTACGACCTCGCTTGATCGGACTTTTGAATTAATCAAGCAAATTCCAGCTGGTATTGTTAAAATTAGTGAGAGTGGAATTGCGACGAGAGCAGATATTGAACGGCTTGCAGAAGCCGGGGCGGACGGCGTGCTCGTCGGAGAGACGTTTATGCGCCAGCCAGATGTAACAGGAGCAGTATTTTCTTTAGTAGGCCCTGCCTCCAGCCGGTATGGTGTCCGTGCATGAGTATGCACCAGCCTCTCATTAAAATTTGCGGGCTCACCGATGCCCGTACAATAGATCGAATAATTGAGCGGCAGCTAGAGGTAGACTGGTTTGGATTCGTGTTTGCCCCAAGTAAGCGGCAAATGCCTATAGCAGAGTGGAAAATAATCAGCAAGGCTGTGCCGGCCGGAAAGCAGAAAAAAGCAGGCGTTTTCGTGAACCCCACACGCAATGAGTTGGATGAGGTGTTCTCTGCCGGTGAACTAGATATCGTCCAGCTTCATGGCACGGAGACGGCAGCGTTTTGCAAAACCGTAAAACACCGATACAGCTGCAAGGTGATGAAAGTTTTCGGCATTCCGGTTGGCGGACAAGATACGGAAGCTTTCGAGCTGGATCCGTACGAAGGTGTAGTCGATTATGTTTTGCTAGATACGATCACAAAGAAACAGGCAGGCGGAACCGGGAAAGCCTTTGATTGGGATAACATTCCCCCTTATCTTGCCTGGTGCCGGGCAAGAAATGTACCTCTCCTTGTAGCAGGCGGAATCAACGAATCAAATGTAGCGGAACTGCTGCAGAAGTTCGGCCCGGACGGCGTGGACATATCAAGCGGGGTTGAAACGGAAGGCGTTAAAGATTTGCAGAAAATTGCTGGTTTTATAGAGAGGGTGAGAGGAAGATGAGCAGTACCGATCAGGAGATTACGAAGAAGGGCCGTTTTGGCTCATTTGGCGGACGGTATGTACCGGAAACGCTGGTAAACGCGTTGGACGAACTTGAAGCAGCATACAAGGAAGCGGTGGAAGACCCGGCCTTTAAGCAGGAATTGGCATTTTTCCTGCGCGAATATACTGGAAGGCCAACGCCGCTTTACCATGCTGAGCGATTAACCAATGAGCTTGGCGGTGCAAAAATTTATCTGAAGCGGGAAGATCTAAACCATACCGGCGCCCACAAAATAAACAATGCGATCGCCCAGGGGCTTCTGGCAAAGCGTATGGGGAAAAAGTCCATCATCGCAGAAACAGGCGCAGGGCAGCATGGCGTTGCCTCTGCGACGATCGCTGCACGTCTGGGGCTCGCCTGCAAAGTGTTTATGGGAGAAGAAGACATAAGGCGCCAAAAACTCAATGTGTTCCGGATGGAACTGTTGGGTGCGGAGGTGGTTCCTGTCCGCACTGGAACGGGAACGCTTAAGGATGCCACCAGCGAAGCCATTCGTTACTGGGTAAGCACAGTCGATACGACCTTCTACATGATTGGATCCGTAGTCGGCCCTGATCCGTACCCAAGGATGGTCCGGGATTTTCAACGGATTATCGGGGACGAAGCACGCGAGCAGATTCTGAAGCACGAAGGGCGGCTGCCTGATTATGTCGTGGCATGCGTTGGCGGCGGCAGCAATGCGATGGGCATCTTCTATCCGTTTCTTAAGGATGAGAATGTGAAGCTAATAGGCGTAGAAGCCGCCGGCGAAGGAATTGATACGGACAAACACGCGGCTACACTTGCACGCGGAACCCGCGGTGTTATTCATGGAACGATGACCTATTTACTGCAGGATGAACACGGGCAAATCATAGAGCCTTATTCGATCTCTGCCGGTCTCGACTACCCGGGCATAGGGCCTGAGCATGCACACCTGCACGAATCAGGCCGTGCGGTTTACCGCTCAATTACGGATGAAGAAGCTCTTTCCGCGCTGCACCTGCTGTGCCGCACAGAAGGCATTATTCCTGCATTGGAGAGCGCACACGCGGTTGCAGAAGCTGCGCGCCTTGCACCTAGCCTGCCGCAGGACTCTATCATTATTATCAACCTGTCAGGGCGCGGAGATAAGGACGTTGTTCAAATTTATGAAAGAGAACAGGAGGGGCGGGCATGACGCAGAATCCATCCATTGTTAACGGGAACCAGCGGATCGAGCAGGCTTTTGCGAAGAAACGGCAGGCCTTTATCCCCTTTATTACTGCGGGATTTCCTGACCCTGAAAGCACGGTGGCGCTCGCGCTTGCGCTTGAAGAAGCTGGATGTGATATTCTGGAGCTTGGTGTACCGTATTCGGACCCGCTTGCCGATGGTCCTACTATCCAATCCGCATCGGCCGAGGCGCTGCGCCATGGTGTAACCATCGGACGTGTGCTGGAGCTTGCCGGGGAGATGAGGAATCGGGGACTTACGATTCCAATCATTCTATTCACCTACTATAACCCGGTGCTGGCGTACGGTGCCCAAAAATTGTTTTCCGAGATGGAAAAAGCCGGCATCGATGGCATCCTCATTCCGGACCTTCCTTTTGAAGAGGCAGGAGAAGTGGAGTCCCTGTCAGATAAGTATGGCCTCCCTCTCATCTCGTTAGTGGCGCCTACCTCCCGCCAGCGCGTAAAGCTGATTGCTTCTAGAGCACGCGGGTTTTTATACTGTGTATCATCCCTGGGTGTGACGGGGGCTCGCAGCTCGTTAGGTGATCACCTCGCTTCCTTTCTCTCGGAAGTGCGGGAAGCCTCACCGGTGCCTGTCGCAGTCGGGTTCGGGATTGCAAGCCGTGAACAGGCCGAGCAGGTCGCTCCATACAGCGACGGATTTATTGTGGGAAGCGCGCTAATCGAGAAAATACGGGAAGCTTCCTCGCTGCTGTTAGCCGAGGAAACCCGGGCGGAAGGACTTGCCGCCGTAAAAACGTTTGTAAAACAACTTCAGTCTGCGGTATGATGGAATGAAGGACAACTGTAATCAATAATGGGGTGACGAGATGATTCCAAAATCGCAGATAGTAGACCTGCCAGTATATGAGCCGGGCAAACCGATTGATGAAGTCAAGCGGGAACTCGGATTAGACGAAGTGATTAAGCTTGCATCAAATGAAAACCCTTTTGGCTATTCCAACCATGTTCGCGAAGCGCTTATTTCGCAGCTTGAGCACCTCCCGATCTATCCGGATGGGGCCTCCATGGAGCTTCGGGGCATACTTGCTTCCTTTCTCGGAGTAGACGGGGACCAGATTATATTTGGAAATGGTTCGGATGAGGTCGTAATGCTCATTTCACGTGCTTATTTACAGCCGGGTACGAATGCGATTATGGCTTCCCCAACTTTTAGCGTATATAAAACAAATGCCGCGATTGAAGGGGCAGAGGCCATTGAGGTGCCATGCATTGACGGCGCACATGATCTGGACGCCATGCTGGCCCAAATCAATGATAAAACCCGAGTGGTATGGGTGTGCAACCCAAACAATCCGACTGGAAAGATGATCCCGGAAGCTGAACTTGTCAAGTTCCTTGACCAGGTTCCTTCCCATGTACTGGTGGCACTAGATGAGGCCTATAGTGAGTATGTAACCGACCCGGCTTATCCGGATGCGATTGCTCTGCTCAAGAAATACCGAAACCTGATCACGCTGCGTACGTTCTCTAAAATCTACGGCCTTGCTGCCCTGCGTGTCGGGTATGGCATTGCGGATCAGGAAATTGTAGATAAATTGAACCGGGTACGTGAGCCATTTAACTTAAACCATCTGGGGCAAACAGCTGCAACCGCGGCGCTCTCGGATCAAAAGTTTGTCCAGGACTGCAGGGCTTTGAATGAAGCAGGTCGCAACCAGGTGTATGCCGGACTGGATGAAATCGGTGTAAAATACTATCCTTCTGAAACCAACTTTGTATATATTATGCCTGAAGCGAACCCGAGGGAAATCTTTAATGAGATGATGAAACTCGGCGTTATCATCCGCGCATTCCCGCAGGCTATCCGCGTAACCATTGGCAGCAAAGAGCAGAATGAAAAGATGCTTACCGCTCTTGGAACTGTTCTTGGCCGCACGGTTCAGTAAACGATAAAATCAGATTAGGCAGGACCGCCCTCTACAAAGGGCGGCTGTTTTCTATAAAGGCACAATGAATAAGTGGAGGATTATAACAGAAAAAATGAGAGAAGTAGCGATTCTGGGAGTCGGATTAATAGGAGGCTCACTGGCCCTTTCCTTAAAAAAACACAGGGATATACATATTACAGGATTTGACGTGATGGAGGAAAATCTTCGAATGGCTCTTTCGTTAGGCGTGATCGATCAGGGGACAACCCAGCTGGCCGAAGCTGTCGCATCCGCCGACTATATTTTTCTATGCGCGCCTGTCGGAAAATTACAAGAACTAATCTCATTTCTCCGCTACACGCCGCTAAAGAAAGGCACCATCATTTCAGATACCGGCAGTACGAAAGTAAGTGTGATGGAGTTATCAGAAGGATTCAGCGAACGGGGAATTCATTTTATTGGAGGCCACCCGATGGCCGGCTCACATAAGTCAGGGGTGGAGGCTTCTAACGATCGCCTGTTGGAAAATGCTTACTTCGTGTTAACCCCTGCCCCCGGCATACCTGCGCCTGTTATCGAGGATATGAAGCAACTGCTTGAGCCTACTCATGCTAAAGTCATCGTGCTGGATGCAGAGGAGCATGACCGAATTGTGGGGGCTATCAGCCATTTTCCTCATATTATTGCCGCTGCCCTCGTAAACCAGGTTGCAGGCTATAACGATGAGAACGGATGGTGTCAACGGCTGGCAGCTGGCGGTTTCCGCGACATTACGCGCATCGCTTCCAGCAACCCGCGAATGTGGCGCGATATACTGCTGAATAACCGCTCTGTTATGCTTCAGCTGGCAGAAGATTGGAAGAAGGAACTGGACCGTATTATGGCTTTTGTCGAGACAGCTGATCCTTCAGGTATAGAAAACTTTTTTGCAAGTGCCAGGTCTTTTAGGGATCAACTACCGGAAAAACAAAAGGGTGCCCTTCCTAACTATTTCGATCTGTATGTCGACATCCCCGACCATCCGGGTGAAATAGGAAAGATCACCACCATGCTTGGCCAGTATGAAATCAGCATCACAAACATTGAAATTTTAGAAACCCGTGAAGATATTCTTGGCGTACTCCGCATCTCTTTCCGCAGTATCGACGATATGGAAAACGCGAAAAAGGTGCTGGGCCAATCGCAATATCAAGTATATGAACGGGAATAAAAGGAGGAGCCAATCCGATGAAAAAAATCCAACACGTCTCCTCTTTTAAGGGAACTTTACGCGTACCGGGAGATAAGTCGATTTCGCACCGAGCCGTTATGTTTAGCTCAATGGCAAAGGGGACTACACAGATTCGCGGGTTTCTGCCCGGCGCTGACTGTCTTAGCACGATTTCAGCTTTTCGCAGACTGGGGATTGAAATCGAGCAGAGCGGAGATAGGGTGCAGGTGCAGGGAAAAGGCTGGTACGGCTTAACCGAACCATCTGAGATTCTCGATATTGGAAATTCAGGAACAACGATTCGTCTCATGATGGGCATTTTAGCTACACAGCCTTTTCACACCGTACTTCTGGGCGACGAGTCCATTGCGCGCCGGCCAATGGGTCGGGTTGCAGGTCCGCTGCGCCAGATGGGTGCCAGGATTGACGGCCGGGGCGAAGGCAATTTCGCGCCAATTGCGATTCGCGGGGGCAATTTAAAGGGTATCGAATACCATTCTCCCGTCGCCAGCGCTCAGGTGAAGTCCGCGATTCTGCTGGCCGGCCTCCAGGCTGCCGGAATCACTACGCTGTATGAGCCGGAACTATCGAGGGATCACACGGAGCGTATGCTCAGCTCGTTTCAGGTAGAAGTTAATTCGTTTGCCGGCGGTGTCAACGTAACGGGCGGTCAGGAGCTAATTTCCCCCGGTGAGATCGAAGTGCCTGGTGATATTTCGTCCGCCGCATTTATTCTCGCTGCAGCTGCTATTGTGCCAGGGAGCTATGTGGTGATTGAACATGTGGGTGTTAATCCGAGCAGAACGGGTATTCTTGATGTTCTGCTGGCTATGGGTGCCGACCTGCGGCTGCAAAATGAACGGGTGGTAAACGGAGAACCTGTGGCTGATATTGAGATCAAGTATACCCCGCTGCACGGGATAACGATAGAAGGAGAAATTATTCCGCGACTGATAGATGAGGTGCCGATTATCGCTGTCATAGCAACGCAGGCAGAGGGGACAACAATCGTTAAAGACGCTGCTGAATTAAAAGTTAAAGAAACGAACCGCATAGACACAGTAGTGGGTGAACTAAGAAAACTGGGTGCTTCGATAGATCCGACCGAGGACGGCATGGTGATTGAAGGGCCTTCCATGTTGCAAGGCGCCGTTTGTGACAGTCACGGCGATCATAGAATCGGCATGGCTACAGCTATCGCTGGACTGGTTGCAAAAGGGGAGACGGCTATCTTAAATCCCGGATCAATCGATGTATCTTTCCCCGGGTTTTTTGAAAAACTGGCCGGATTAAGTTTATAACATCAGAAAAGTAAAAATTATGTGTCATTATTGTTGACTTTTCCAATTTTTATCCTATAATAGAAAACATAGTATGGTTTCTCTCCACTCCTATCCATATATGGGTTATTCCCATAGCGTCCGCCTAGATGCGGGCGCTTTTTTTTTTTTTTTTCAAAGGCCTCCTGTTGCCCTTTTGCCCACGGATGGCGCAAGCGTGTAAACACAGGTAGCGCAGCGCTATATGGTTTACACGCTTTTTTAGATGGCAGAAAAAAGGTGAAACGCTTTTTAATGGGCATGGGCGAGCTGGCTTTTCATGATCTGGTTAATTAGCTTATCGATCTCCATGCTTTTTTCTAGTACTTTCTCATCGAGCAAGTTCTGGTTGGACTCATTGTACAGTAAATGCATGCATTTTCTTTTCTCTGTGATTATTTGTCTAATGATTCTCTCTTCCTCCAAGGTTTTTCCCTCCTATGGATCATAAAATCACAAGATTCATTGTATTACCCTGCGCATGTTGAGAAAAGACCCATTTCGTCGACAAATTGCAACACCAAACTTTAGTATTTCCTGTGATTGTCGTTTAAAATGGGGGCCATCAACGGTCTAGTTCTATCATTTTATGCTGGACATTTTTTAGCAAATAAAAAAAGGGACTCGAGGTTTAACCTGGGAGTAGCATTGTTCCCAATTTACATGGCGAGGCAAATAGGCTGGATGTCCAATTTTGTTCGATTAGTAAAAAAAGGGTTTACAATGGCCAATTATGAGACTACGATTAGAAAGGTACTTTGGATACGAAATAAAAATAAGTATGTCATGCAACCTTTTTGATAGGTTGTGTCGTCTGAAGTAAAGAAAATGTTTCTTTCCACATGATATTCATACCGGAGATTGACAAAGGTTAGTCTTTTTTTCAAGTTCCTTATTTGAAAAAGAGTTGGAACAACAAGGGGGATGCAACGATGATAACCGATTCTCAATTAATCCGGGAAGTGAAAGACGGAAATCTTGATTACTACGCCGAACTTATTAAGCGCTATGAGCGACGTATACTAGCGTTTATTGTGCATATGCTTAAAAGTTACCATCTGGAAGATATGGCGGAAGACCTCGCACAGGAAACCTTTTATAAAGCCTTCCGGAGCCTTCAATCGTTTCGGGACGTGGAAGCTTCCTTCTCAACCTGGTTGTATACCATTGCCCGCAATACAGTGCTCAGTGAGCTTCGAAAAACCCACAACACGGAAATTTACCTGGAAGATGACAGCCAGCTATCAGCACGAGTTGAGATGGACAGGCTGCCTGAGCAAGAGCTGCTTCGGAGCGAGCGCGTATATTTTGTGCGCCAAGCTATCAATAAGCTGCCGGAAAAGCAGCGTACAGCTTTAGTTTTGCGAGAGTACGAACAGCTAGATTATAAAGAAATAGCGCATATTCTGGATACGACGGTCAGCTCGGTTAAATCCCTGCTGTTTCGGGCACGCGCAGGCATTAAACTTCAGCTGGAGCCTTACGTTCATGAAAGCCGTTCGGAACAATTAGGGGAAGTTAGCGGCAGTGGATTGTAAAACTGTACGAAAGCTATTAGATGATCCGTATCTACCTGAAGACAAAATGGTAGAGTTGGAGGAACATATCGATAAATGCCCGGATTGCAAGGCGGAATATTCCTTTTACATAAATTTTGCTTTAGACGAACAACAAACTTTCCTCCATCCCGCCCACCTTTCTAAAGAATATGAATCGGTATCGGTGTGTGACTCTGTCATGCAAAGGATCCGGCAGGAAAATAAATGGGCTGACCCAATAAATGGAATAACCGTGGGCATGCCGCGCAGGCGGCGCATTACGTTAGCCCTCGTGACCCTTTTAATGCTCATTACCGGTTGGGTAGCGCTTATTGTTCAGTGGAATCATTCAAATGAGGGAGCACTGGCGTACACCAATAACAGTACAACCGACACGCTGCTTTCTGCACGTGCACTCAAACTAAACGATACAGCCGGACAATCGTCCCCTAAAAAAATACAGTATGGCATTGTTTCTAGTACGGCTAACGCTGCCCTGTACCATTCAGAGGACAAAAACAATAATTTCGGTGTGAATTATGGTTTGCTGGCTTCTTTATTTGGTATACTTGTTACAGTGGTTAGTATAAGTTGGCTTTTACGCCAAAGCGATAACACTGACCGTTCACATTGAACGGTTTTTCTTGTTGATAATAAAGTTTAATTGCTTCACAATGGTGAAGTATATTGAGCGGTTTTAATGGGACCTCCGGTCCCAAAACACTGAAGAAAAACATCGCGAGGCACATGCCCGCACCTTTCTTTCCCCCTATGGAGCGTGCGGAACAGAGGGCGGAAAAGACCGGCAACCTGTCTCCATCATTGAGATACCCAGATGTTTTGCCGGTCCGCCCGGCGTTTCGCAAAGCGGCCGTAAAAACTTCTATGTGGGGAAAGGAGAGAGCGGCATGGCCAGCGATGTTTTTCTTGCTTTTCAGGGGGGTATGCATAGTGGAACAATGGCAGGAGAGGCTTGATCATGCGGTAAAGGAGATTGAAGAAGGTAGCATCAAAGAGGGTCTGCACAGCTTGGAGAAAATTCACGACGAGGCGTTTTATGCGCCACTGGTGCTTCTTCAACTTGTCAGCATTTATCACAGCCTTGGCCATCATACGACGGCGCTGTCTATCTTGGATGAAATAGATGAACTGGAACTTGAACAGGATGAAGAAATGCGTGTCGAAACGCAAATTTTTCGCGCTTCCACTTATATGGATCTGGATCAAACGAGTGAAGCCCTTGATATTCTGATGAACCTGAAGGAAACGGTGAAAGACGATTACCGGGTATTTGCACTTCTGGGGGAAGTATTTGTGATAGAAGGCCTTCCTGAAGTGGCGATCAGGTATTTGGAGCAGGCGCTCAAACTGGATGAAAGCCAGGAGGAAATACGATACTTACTTGGCAAATTGTATGCCGAGCAAGGTGAACACAGCCGTGCTTTAAGCGAGTGGGAATCCATCAACGGTTTCGACAATGATGAGCGTCTCCTCCTTGAGCGGGCCGCGATGGTTGCGAAAGACGGTGAATTTGAGGACGCACTTCAACTTTATGATCGGACACTTTCAATATCTGACCGCTCTGTAGAGGCGCTTTATGGGTATGGAATGGTTGCGTTCCAGTTGGGAAATTGGATGCAGGCGATTCCCAGGCTGGCAAAGCTCCTTGAAGTCGACAGAGAGTATATCCCTGCTTATTCTCTGCTGGCTGAATGTTTGGTCAAGGCAGGTTTCAAAGATAAAGCAGCTGAAGTTTACCGCCAGGGGCTCAACCTCCATGTAGAAGAAGATACACTTGTTCCGCGCTACATGGAACTTCTTTGTGATCTACAGAGATGGAACGAAATGAATGACTGGATTGACCATATGGATGAAATCGATGAGGATGACCCCTCGATCTGGTATTGGCAAGGAAGAATAGCAGAGGGACAGGGTGACACAGAGATGGCCGTTGAACGTTATGGCCGGGTTCTTGACAGCGGGGAAGATCTTTTTGATACATCTACGCGCTATTCGCATCTGATTCGCCATTAAAAGAGACGGTATAAGCTTCGGCTTTCTCCGTCTCTTTTTTTAATGGAGGAGAAAGTATAGGCAGGGATTGCAGAAGTCAATACTGGTGGGTAAACAAACGATTCCAGTTAGGAGGATGCATGTGAAGCTTTCTGATGCGCTTGGCAGACTTGATATTTCACAGCTTAGCGGGCTGGCGGCAGCCTGCCGGTGTGAGTGCAATCCCCATTCTAAACATGAACTGATTCAGAGCCTATATGTCCGGCTTACGCGCCGCTCTTTTTTCTCCGAAAGGTTTGCCAGCATGAGCGCCGAAGAAAAGCGGTTTCTTCTCCAACTAACAGGCGAATCAAAAACGGAATACGGCAAGGGAGCGCTCTATGTAAAAACGCGCCTGGCAGGAGAGAAAAAGCTGGCTGGCGGCGCCATGATCCTGCGGGCGATGGAAGGTGGATGGCTGTATCGTACCCGCCACGAGCCTGAAGTCTACAGTATGCCGGATGATATAAGAATGGGCTGGCGGCGCTACCTTCATAAGCTGGCCGAACAGCTCGCATTCGCAGGCGCGGAGCCAGAATGGTACCGGGATGAGACTCACGTTCTTGCAGAAGACTTGCTTGTGTTTCTCCATTTTGTTAAAAAGAACAATCCGCCCTTATCTAAAGAAAATGTTCTATACCGCAACCACCAGCAGCAGATCATGGGAATGCTGTCAGTCGCTGAAGAATTGCCTGGAAAAGGGGAATGGCGTTTTGGCTATGGCAGGAGATTTAATGAGTACCCTGATCGCTTTGCGCTGCTGTATGACTATGCATATGCCAACCGTTTAATTCAGGAAGAGGATGCAAATCAGCTGTATTTAACGGATGAAGGGCACAAGCTTTTGCTTTCCGCTTCAGGTACACTGGAGGATGTATCGGAACCGTTATTTATTTACTGGAAAACGGCCTACAGCAGGCCTATCCCTACGATAAATGGGCTGCTTTCCTTTTTCAGCGGCATGGCATCGTGGACCGAAGAGACAGCCTTAATTGAAACCGTAAAAGAACTAGTGTCGCCGTATTATTATGATAGCTTCGCTGATATTATTCAACGTCGCCTATTGAAAATGCTTGTCCACACCGGCATTTTGCAGAAGGGCACATACGGTAGCTCTGCTGTTTACCGACTTTCAGTGTGGGGTAATTTTATAATAAATAAATACACAAAATTATAAAAAAAAATAGTACCATTTGGAAGGACGAGAATAGAATAAAGTAAGGTGAAAGCAATAAAAACATAGACGAAGTTTCCTGACACTGGTACCATAAATATTCTAATTATTTTGATAATGTGCGGTAGATAAGTGAAGTAAAAAAATTGAATGGAGGGAACCCATAATGGAAAAGCAAAAGCCAGGTGTTGTAAACAGGCAGCTGCTGAGTCTGATGGCCGAAATGGTGCTGGATGAAGCGATTACGTCATATAAAGTTCAAAATCTGTATCAGCAAATAGACGAAGCTCTTAAAATGGGCGATAAAGAATCCTTTCAGAAATTGACCGATGAATTAAAGCAGGTACTGCCTCGGAAGGTGAACTAGATACATCCCGTAATATATGTTACGCTATAACCCGGATATTCCGGGTTTTTATTTTGCTAAATCATATACAGGTAAATTGGACAATCCAACTAGTGACGGAAGGGAAGATGAAAAGATGAGATGGAAGGCAGAAGATCTGGAAAAGCTTATGGAGATGGAAGAGTATATCGATACGCTTTTGTATCCTGTTTGCGTATCTCCCGCTTCCTGGGATAAAGAATGGCTAGCCACTCAAATCTGGCTGGACAAAGTATGCGGTGCTGCAGAAAAGCAGCTTACCGGCCGAATATTCATGTATCAGCCACTTTCCGTACCGCGCGCAGATGACTACATAACAACCACCCTTCCCTATCTTATTCATAACCTGGAAGTCATGAAAGACCGTTTCCCATTCTCTATGCTTGTCACAAACGAGCAGGAACTGGCAGACCGCGTGGGGCAACTTGGATGGAATGCGGCCGTTCTTCTGCCAGCCCCAGTTGCAGAGTTTCGGACAAAAAACTTTGTTCATAAGGCGGGACTTGAGGCAAATCGGATTGTCCAGCAACTTATCGAAGGCTGGAAACGTGCATAAAAAAATTCACGCGTGCCAGCCATAATCGCTGGCTTTTCTTTTTAAGCAGGCTGGAATAAGATAATAGTAGATAAAAACAAGAACAGAAGGTTGGGAATCCATTGGAATATTTTTGGCACTGGTTTAAAGGCTCGCTGCGGAAAAGCTGGTTTTTATGGATGATGATTATCATCAATGCGCTCGGTTCGATCTACGGCTTCTACTGGTATAAAGACCAAATGGATCAGACCTATCCGGCTATCCTGCGCATATTTGTACCAGACAGTCCGACGGCGAGTTCGCTGTTTACGCTGGTTCTGATTGCTATGCTAATAGGCCGCAGCATCCCATGGCTGGAGGCGGTCGCGGCGGTAGCAAACTTCAAATACGGCGTGTGGTGCGTCGGTGTGATCCTTGCCGGTGCCGCGCTTGGATCTCCGCTCTACTGGGAGCATTATATGCTGATGCTGTCCCACGCTGGAATGGCAGTCGAGGCAGTACTTTATGCGCGCTTTTATTCCATAAAGCTTCGCCACATAGGCTATGCGGCCGTGTGGGTACTGATCAATGACCTGCTTGATTATCCGTTGAAAATCTATCCATGGCTATCCACAGAGCTGGATCCTTATTATATGAGGGTAGGCTGGTTTACACTTGCCTTAAGCCTGTTCAGCCTGTGGGTTATTTATGCCCTAACCAGGCATTACAAAAAGGTGAATTGAACGCATATCCTCTCCTTCTTGCCCATACATATGGGAGTAGAAGGGGAGGACGAGTTGTGAAAAAATGGATAATTGTCTTCATTAGTATGTTGCTGATTGCCGCAGGAATTGTATACGGTCCCCGTTTAGCCAAACCAATCGATCCGCCGCGGGAATCGCTGTCAGCCTACCAGCAGCTGGACCGGCTGTCCCAGGATATTTATGAGATGACCAAGCAGGAAAAATACCGGGAAGCAAAAGATTTAATTGAGGAGCTGGGCGTGCAGTTTGGAAAGTTGAAGCCGCCGAAAGGCCTGCCAATTGAATCCTTAAATGCCATTACCGATACCATAGTCAAGGCCAAGCGGGCGTTCACAGCGGTTAAACTGCAGCCGCAAAAATTGCTGTGGCATGCTCTGCAACTCCGCCTTACCATTGACAGCCTTACACACGAAAAACAACCACTGTGGAAAAATTACTATAACTCCTATAAAGAGCATATCAGCAAAATGATGCTGCTGGCCGCAAGCCGAAAAAAAGACGAATTTGCTTATGCATTTACCCAGAACCTCCAACTTTACCAGACACTTAAACCGGCGTTGGCTGTGCAGGCATCCGCTACTGATGTGGAAAAGCTCTTTTCTATGTATAGCTTTCTCATCCAGGAAGTACGCAAGCCAGATTATAACTGGGATGCCATGGTCACTGTGCTGCAGCAGCTAAACATTCTCGTAGATAAATTGTTTATCGGCAAAGATGAACCGGCGTTTGCGCCAGGTGTTTATCCGGATTCGCCTGTCCTGCTGATCACGCTGCTTGGGTCTGTCCTTGCGCTATCCTTGGGGTATGCGGGCTGGAAGAAGTATAAGGGGGAAAAGTATGTTATCCACCGCAGAAAAAGGGATGCTCCGTGACTTTATCCCCCCACTAAAGTGAGGGGATGAATGCCATTTATCGTAAAACGAGGTGGCTCGGGCAAAGCTTTCAGAGCAGGAATGATGGGATAACGTTAATAAGCCTGCTACTGTCTATATATAGGACAGTGGCAGGCTTTTTATATTTGTGAAAGTTGTGAAGCTTGTGGACGGGTTTCATATTGTAAAACAAGTGGACAATCCAGATAGGGCTGTTTCAATATCAACCGAAAAATTATGAGGAAAAAATTGGATAATGAAATATGAGAAAATTTCGGAACCTTTTAGATTCAGTCGCGTCTATTAAATGAGGTAAATCTAAAGGGGAAGAAGGAATGTGGAATGAATAGATGTATCAAAACAGCAATTGCGGCATGCGCGGTGGCTCCGTTGGTGCTAACCGGGTGCCAGGCAGTAGGAAGTGTAGATTTTAATAAATACATACTAAACAGTACCAGTATTAAATCCGGGGAAAGCCGACAAACTCTGGCTGTAGATTTTACATACGATCCCAACCAAATAGATGATCCGCAGGCAGCACAAGTTCTTTCTCTGCTGAATCATTTGACTATCAAGATGCATACAATTGTGCAAGATAAGGATACAGTTTCAGCTGAAGGTACCATTCTCCTTCAGAAAGGCTCGATTCCTTTCCAGCTGGAAATTGACGGAAAGCAGCTTGTACTCCGTCTGGATGGGGCTAGCCACCCGATTCGAATTGTTAACGATCAAACCAATTCTTCTGATGCGAAGCTTTATCAGGATATGCAAGAAAAAATATTGCCTTTACTCGTACGCAACCTAGACAATCCAAAGACAGTTACCGTGCAGGATAAGCAAGATACGGTACATGGAGAAACAATAAACGGCCATATTGTTCATGCTGAGATTCAGGGATCCGAAATTGTGGATCTTGCTTTAGCTTTTGTTGATCACCTGTCCAAGGATCAGGACGCAATCTCACAACTGGTGACTATGCTTAATTCACAGAATGTACCGGACAATAATGATAATCCGTTAACTGTGCAGCAGGTGAAGGACGGACTCCAGCAGGTGACCTCTGCGCTGCAGGAAGCAGAAAAAAACAAAGACCAATTTGCTGGTAACACTAGTAAGGTTGCAGCTGATATTTTACTTGATGATCAACTGCATGAACGCAGACTTTCGGGAGATCTAACCCTATCAGATATTAAGGATACGCAGGGGTTTAGTGGATTACATATACACGTAGACAACGAGGCATGGAATATTAATCAACCGCTCCAGGCACAAAAGGTTATATCAAGCCAGTACCTGGACGGGCAAAACATCGATACGAAAGCGTTTGTCGGATCGCTAAACAAGAGCGGCGTCCTGTATAACGTACTGGTCAATGATTTACATGTGCTTCGTAAAGAAGTGGAGCTTACAGTCGCGAGCAAAGACGCATTAGTCAATGGGGAACCACAAACCTTGGATGCTGCCCCCTATATTAAAAACAGCTCAACTCTTGTGCCGATTCGCTTTATCGCGGAAGGATTAGAGGCTAAGGTCACATGGAATGGTAAAATACGCCAGGCGACGATACAAGATGGAAACAACAAGATGGTTCTCACTGCAGCCAGTAAAACAGCCTATGTGAACGGCAAACGGGTTTCGCTTGCTATTCCGGCTGAAATCAGACAAAACCGTATGTTCGTTCCAGTGCGTTTTGTAAGCGAGAATCTAGATGCAAAGGTAACATGGAACAGCCCAACCAAAACCGTTATCATCCAACGCGATATGTAAGAACAAGTGCAGTGAAGACAATCGATCAGGGGCTATCCCACTTTTGGGATAGCCCCTTTTAATCTCTATATAAGAGAAAACAAAGTGCGGCTTTTGCTCAATGTGTACATCACTTCTTAAGCGGATTTTTTTCCTCATCCAGCGTAAAACCTTCGCCAAACACTTCGTACACGTCATTCACAATAACGAAGGCATGGGGGTCAGCGCTATGGACAAGGTTTTTAAAGCGAACCATCTCATTTCGGCTGACCACACAGTAGAGAACTTCTTTATCCGTACCGGTATAGCCGCCGCGTCCTTTCAAGAGAGTCGCCCCGCGTCCCATATCTTTCATGATGAGTTGGGAGATGGTTACCGCATGATCGGAGATGATCATGATTGCTTTTGCTGTATATGTACCTTCCTGAACAAAATCAATCACCCGGGCCGCAACAAACACAGCTACGAGCGTGTACATAGCCAGGTTCAAATTTAAATAATAAAGAGAAATGCCAATGACAAGAAAATCGGTGAGAAACAGAGTCCGGCCAATGCTCCAACCAAAATATTTGTTAAACAGCCGGGCAATGATATCTGACCCGCCCGTTGTACCGCCATACCGGAACACGATCCCGAGGCCGACTCCCACTGTTACCCCCGCATATAAGGCCGCGAGCAGCGTATCATTCGGAATAGGATGACGGAATGAGCCAAAAACACTTAAAAAAAACGAGATCGATAACGTGCCGACAATCGTATAAATCAGGGCTTGCTTGCCCAGCTGGCGCCAGCCGAGAATCAGCAGCGGAATATTAAAAATCAGATTGGTTATCCCCGGATCCCAGTTGAAAATATATTTAAGCAGCAGCGTAATCCCGGTAAGCCCGCCTTCTGTCAGGTGGTTGGCTATGTTAAAGTAATTTACACCAAAGCCCATAATGGCAGAACCAAAAATAATGGCAATAATGTTGCGAATGTGGAATCTCATAGCAGCCTCCGCATAACGGGTTAGAAAATTATGTATCGACTGCTATTATACCTAATGCATTGTATGTGCGCCAGAGCAGCCTGGTTAAGTGCGTTCTTTGCGGCGCAAGCGTAACAAGTAGCGGACTCCGATTAGAACGAGGGCCCAGAATGCGCTTGCCATCGCGGCGACACCAATCCAGTTCGGTGTGCCCAGCATGTAATATAAAGCAAGATGGGCGATAAAAATGATGGCAATAATAGGCCATAACCTGTTCATTGTGTGCACCCCTTATCTGATTTTTTATTAGTATTTCATATCATAAGGCATTTATACCAGGTCTAAGCGGGAAGCAGCGCTTCACAACGGTTACGTTTGTTTTTCTTTCTAGAAAGGGGAACGATAAATGGACCTTGTCAATTGTCAACCTTCTGCCTGTGATGTAACATAAGGTAAGAAAACAATTTCGTTTCTTCAAAGGAGGCATTGCCAGCTTGAGTGAGCAAAAACAGCTAACTGTCCAGGAAATGCAAGATATCGTTGACCGCTACATCGGACAGTTTAAGGAAGGTTATTTTTCTCCATTGGCTATGATGGCTCGCCTTAGTGAAGAGGTTGGGGAGCTGGCCAGGGAAATTAACCACTACTATGGAGAAAAACCAAAAAAGAAAGATGAAGAAGAAAAGACTATCGATATGGAACTGGCGGATTGTATGTTTATCCTTATCTGCTTTGCAAATTCACTTGGTGTAAACCTTGAGGAAGCTTTTCATGCGATGATGCACAAATTCAACACAAGGGATAAAGATCGCTGGACGCGAAAAGAGGAAACAGAGTAGGCAGATGTACAAGGTTGCCTTTCCCGGAAGCTATCCAGGAGAAAAGGAGAGGGATTATGAGTAAGATTCGAGTAGCAGTGGCAGGCCCAAGGGGCAGAATGGGTTCGGAAGCCGTAAAAATGATTTTACAGGATGATGAACTGCAGCTAGTCTGTGGGATTGATTATAAACATGAAGGTGAAGATATCGGGGAGGTACTTGGTTTACAGCCAGCGGGCGCTCCGATTGACATAAACTTTGGACAAGCATTAGCTATACATAAACCAGATGTTGTGGTGGATTTTACCACGCCGGACATCGTAAAAGAGAACATGGTGATCGCTATCCGTCACGGTGTGCGTCCGGTGGTTGGCACGACAGGGCTTTCACCTGACGATATCAAAGAACTCGACGAATTGTGCCGCAACCACAATACTGGCGCGATCATCGCGCCGAATTTTGCCATTGGCGCTGTACTTATGATGAAGTTTGCCCAGGAGGCAGCGAAGTACATGCCACATGTGGAAATTATCGAACAGCACCACGATCGAAAACTGGATGCACCATCCGGAACAGCGGTTAAAACGGCCGAAATGATTCGGGAAGCCCGACAGGAACTTAAACAGGGACACCCGGACGAGAAAGAAGTGCTGGATGGCGCCCGTGGCGCCTATTACGGCGGTTTTCGGATTCACAGTGTCCGTCTCCCGGGCCTGGTTGCCCATCAGGAAGTTATTTTCGGGGCAGTTGGCCAGACGCTGACCATTCGCCACGATTCCATAAATCGTGAATCTTTCATGCCTGGTGTGAACCTTGCCGTGAAAGAAGTGATGAAGCGTACGGCACTTATATATGGCCTAGAAAAAATCATGGTATAAAGGAGTCGTTGACAATGAATATTGCCCTTATCGCCCACGATAATAAAAAAAATGAAATGGTAAATTTCGCGATTGCTTACAAGGATATACTCAAGGAACATACGGTTTATGCAACAGGAACAACTGGCAAACGCATCATGGACGCTGCCGGGTTAACTATCACAAGAGTGCTATCCGGTCCGCTCGGCGGCGATCAACAGATCGGCGCTTTAATCGCGCAGGATGAGATGGATCTGGTTATTTTTCTGCGGGATCCGTTAACAGCCCAGCCGCATGAACCTGATATTACCGCGCTGCTTCGCCTCTGCGATGTCCATAGCATTCCGCTTGCCACCAACATTGCCACCGCTGAAATGCTTATCCGTGCCCTCCAGCAGGGGAATTTCGGCTGGAGAGAAACAAAAGATAAGTATAAAGGAGAGAATGGGGCAAATGGCACCACAGTTATTTGAGGAAGTAGACATACTCGCTTTTGGCGCCCATCCGGATGATGTTGAAATAGGTGCGGGCGGCGTGCTGCATCAGCTAGCGCGGCAGGGAAAAAAAGTTGTCATCTGCGATTTGACACTGGCTGAACTATCGTCAAACGGGACAGTTGAGCGCCGGCAGCAGGAAGCCGCTGCAGCAGACAGGCAGTTGGGGATATACAGACGCGTAAATCTCGGGCTTCCTGACCGCGGCCTTCGCATGTCCGATGAACACATTCGGCCACTGGTTCAAGTCATCCGTACGTTTCGGCCGGCCACGGTCTTCGCACCATTCTGGAAGGATCGGCACCCGGACCACGAGATGTGTGCGGCGCTTGTCAAAGAGGCAGTCTTCAATGCAAAGATAAGAAAATATGAAATAGCGGATGGGATAGATTCCTTGCCAGCACACCAGGTTGGGCAGCTCTTTCACTACTTTATTAATGATAGTATAGAACCTCAATTTATGATGGATATCAGTGAAGATATCGAAGCAAAAATGGCGGCTCTCGCCTCGTACCGCTCCCAGTTTGAAATCAGCGATGGCTCCGTAGCCACCCCTTTAACGGAAGGATACCTCAAGAGAGTCCGCGCCAGGGAATATGGATTTGGACAGGCGGCCAGTGTGGCATATGCAGAAGGCTTTGTCGCTTCGACGCCTCTTCTGCTTTCGGTGTTGCCGGGAAAGGACTAAACGGATGAAAATTGGGATTACGTGTTACCCCTCAGTGGGTGGTTCGGGAGTGGTTGCAACCGAACTGGGCAAACTGCTGGCGGAGAAAGGACATATTGTCCACTTTATTACTTCAGGCATGCCATTCCGCTTGGGAAAGTATTACCGCAACATTTATTTTCATGAGGTGGATGTAAGCAGCTATGCTGTGTTTCAATACCCGCCCTATGATTTGACGCTGGCCAGCCGCATGGCACAGGTAGCGGAAACCGAGAAACTTGATCTCCTTCACGTGCACTACGCGGTACCCCATGCCATATCGGCTTATCTGGCTAAACAAATGGTCGGCGATCACTTGAAAGTTGTAACAACCCTGCACGGGACGGATATTACGGTACTTGCAAACGACCATACTTTAAAAGATATTATCCGCTTCGGGATTGAACAAAGCGATGCGGTAACCGCAGTTTCAAATAATCTAATTGAAGAAACCAGGAAGGTGCTTCAAGTCAAGCGGCCGATTGATCGGGTGTATAATTTTATAGATAGAAGACATTACTATCCACACGAAGACATGTGTGATGTACGCAAAGAATATGCGCCGAACGGGGAGAAAGTGTTTATACATATTTCAAACTTCCGCCAGGTCAAGCGGGTACCAGATGTTGTCCGTGTTTTTAAAAAGGTAAGGGATCAAATACCTGCTAAACTGATGCTGATTGGGGAAGGGCCGGAACTGCCTGTAGCGCGTGATATGGCATACGAGCTGGGGATAGCGGATGATTTAATCTTTTTGGGCAAACAAGACAGCGTTGCATGTGTGCTGTCGATGGCGGATATTATGCTGCTTCCTTCGGGCCAGGAGAGCTTTGGGCTTGTCGCGCTTGAGGCGATGGCGTGCGGAAAACCGGTTATAGCCAGCAATGCAGGCGGGCTGCCGGAAGTCATTGAACATGGCGTTACTGGCTTCACCCTGCCGATCGGCGATATTGATGCTATGGCAGAAAAGGCGCTCGAGCTCGTCCAAAACGAAGATACATACAAACGATTGTCTCATGCTTCAATGGAGAGGGCGAACAGCGTATTCTCTCACGAAATTATAACGGAACAGTATGAGGCGGTGTACAGGCGGGTGCTGGAAGGGTGATGTACCGGGTGTTTTTCACCTGAACCAAACAGGGACTGGCAGTACATATGACAGTAACGGAAGGGGATGGAGGGAAACTTCATGAGAAACCTTGTATCAGCTGGCCGCTGCCTTTTAGAGCAACTGGAACGAGCCGGACACACTGCTTTTTTTGTCGGGGGCTATGTACGCGATCATTTCTTGAACCGCCCGATCCATGATTTAGATGTTGCCACATCAGCTAAGCCGGAAGAAGTTATGGCCTTGTTTGAACGGGTTATCCCTACAGGCATCAAACATGGGACAGTGACAGTGCTCATCGGCGGTGTGCCCATTGAAGTGACAACCTATAGAACGGAAAGCGGGTATGAAGATTTTCGGCGGCCGGATTCTGTTACATTCGTATCTTCCATTGAAGAGGATTTGGCCAGACGCGATTTTACCATGAATGCCATGGCGATGGATGCCCGGGGAAAGCTTGTCGACCCATTTGGCGGGCTAAACGATCTGCGCACCAACGTCATCAGGGCTGTAGGCGACCCGGCTACACGCTTTCAAGAAGATGCGCTTCGCATGCTTCGCGCGCTTCGGTTTGCAAGCCAGCTCTCGTTTTCCATTGAAGAGGACACGTTAACCGCGATCGCTTCACATGCCAGTCTTATACAGCATGTGGCAGTGGAGCGGATCTACACGGAGTGGAATAAACTGCTAATGGGCGCACAGCCGGACGTGATGCTCATTCTGCTGGTCCAAACAGGTGCTGCGTCTTATCTGCCGGGATTATCGCGGGTGTTTCAAGAGGCTGAGTCAGCGGCCCGCATCACAAAACTCACGGCTGTACCAAATTGCCGCAGGCTGTCGAACTGGCCAAGCCTTGCGCTGCGCTGGTGTGCTTTGTTTCTACTCACTGGTATGTCGAGTGAATGCACCGGCATTATGCGCATCCTGCGGAGTGAAAAAAAGCTGATTGATGAGTGCCGAAACATACTGGAGCTCATCACTCATTGGCGTGCGCTGGCACTCAGCCCTGTAACAAAGGAAATAATAGAAGAGAATTTAATGAAAGCCCTGCTCCTTCGGCCTGCTGAAATTCTACTGTCTGCAGCATCTTTATACGATTGTTATAGCGCGAAAGACAGCATGCTAGCAGAAAAGATAAAGCAACTCTCCAGCTTGATGAAAATTAAAAATCTCGGTGAGTTGGCTTTGACAGGCAGGGATTTGCAAGAATGCCTGCAGCGCAAGCCTGGAAGCTGGATTAGCCAGACGTTGTTGAGGCTTGCCGTTGACGTAAATAAAGAGCGCGTGGCAAATTCTCGGGAATTGTTGCTGACGCATGCAAGGATGGTTGCTAATGAATATACGTGAGCAGCTGCTTACATTGTTAAAAGAATCGGGTGAATCCTTTATTTCAGGGGAGGAGATGAGCCGCAGGCTTGGTGTTTCCAGAACGGCAATTTGGAAGCATATAGAAGAACTGCGGCAAGAGGGTTACATATTTGAAGCCGTGCGGAGATCCGGTTACCGCCTCCTGTCCTCACCCGACATCACCTCAGCCGAGGAAATCAAACTTGGACTTCAAGCTTCAGTTTTTGGCCAGCATATTCATTATTATTCTACAATTGATTCGACCCAGAATAAGTGCCAGGAACTTGCCAAAGCCGGTGCACCAGAAGGTACGCTGGTTATCGCTGATGAGCAGGCAGGGGGAAAAGGCCGGCTTGGCCGCGTCTGGCATGCTCCTGCGGGTAAGAATATTTCTATGAGCCTGCTGATTCGGCCGCAGCTTGAGCTCGACCAGTGCCCGCAGATTACGCTGCTTGCCGCGGTGGCGATTGTGGAGACGATCAAAGAACTTTACAGTATTAATGCGGCGATTAAATGGCCCAATGATGTACTGATTCACGGAAAAAAAGTCTGCGGAATTCTCACGGAATTAAATGCAGAAGCAGACCACGTAAACTGGCTGATCATCGGGATGGGAATTAATGTTAATACTGAACAACACGAGTTTCCCCCTGGTGTCTCCGAGATTGCAACGTCCATCGCCATACAAAAAGGGGAAAAAGTACGACGTGTTCCTTTTATACAGGGCGTGCTTCAAAAGCTGGAAGAATTGTATCAGCTATATGTCAATGAAGGGTTTACTCCAGTGCGCAAGCGTTGGGAAGCAAACGCGATTACGATAGGCAAACGCGTCATTATCCGCACGCTGCAGGGCCAGCTTGAGGGCCTTGCGGAAGGTATTGACGATACAGGGGTGCTTCTGGTCCGTAAAAATGACGGCACGGTTCAAAAAGTTTACTCCGCTGATGTAGAAATTCAAGCCTAAATACGATTTTTCTGGTATAATCCAGCTAAGGGCTGTATCCTTCGGGAATGGCACCACAATGAATAGAGAAAACGAAAACAATACAGAATCTGCTCTGAGCCTGTTTAGAAGGACCGAGACAGAAGGAAATAGAAGATATCATGCTATGTGGCATGTTTTTTCACGCCTTCTCAATCGGAGAAGGCGTTTTTGATCGTCTTCACGAACCTCTGCATCCATCCAAACGGTCTCAATGCGGTATACAAAAGGAGGCTTCTTACGTGTCCCAACCAATCACAACGGCAAGTTTAAAAGAAATGAAGAAAAACAGGCAGCCCATTGTCATGCTTACCGCTTATGATTACCCTTCTGCAAAGCTGGCGGATGAGGCCGGGGTCGATATGATTCTGGTGGGGGATTCATTGGGCATGGTTGTTTTGGGTTATGAATCAACAATCCCCGTGACCATGGAGGATATGATTCACCACACGAAAGCAGTTAACCGTGGTGTTAAACAGGCATTTGTTGTAACAGATTTGCCGTTTATGACTTACCACGGCACGGTAGAAGAAGGCCTCCGCAATGCAGGCCGCCTGGTGCAGGAGGGCGGTGCAAAAGCGGTGAAGATGGAAGGCGGGCAAGAACTCGTACCGCTTATCCGCCGCTGTACCCAGGCCGGAATTCCAGTGGTCGGCCATATCGGCCTAACCCCGCAGTCAGTGCACCAGCTTGGCGGATACAAGGTACAGGGCAAAACACCCGAAGCTGCCCAGCGCCTGCTGGACGATGCGCTCGCATTGGAAGAAGCCGGAGCGTTTATGATCGTTATGGAATGTGTTCCCCGCCAGCTTGCACAGCTCATTACCGAACGGCTTGCCATTCCAACGATCGGGATCGGAGCCGGAGTGGAATGCGATGGACAAGTATTGGTTTATCATGACATCTTGACATACGGAAGCGGTGGGCATGTTCCGAAGTTTGTGAAGAAGTACGCGGATATTGGTGTGGACGTAAAGGACGCGGTATCCAGATACGCCGCAGAGGTCCGCAGCAGGCAATTTCCGCAGGAGGTCCATACCTTTACAATGAAAGAGGAACTCATCGAGCAATTATACGGAGAAGGTGTAAAACAATGAGGATGATTAAATCCATCAAGGAACTACGGGAAGCGCTATGCGGTGAGCGAAATAAAAATAAAACCATCGGTCTGGTACCTACGATGGGATTCCTGCACGAGGGCCATATGAGTCTGGTCGATCGGGCGAAACAAACATGCGATATTGTGGTGATGAGCATTTTTGTTAACCCGATCCAGTTTGGGCCTAATGAAGATTTAGCCAGCTATCCGCGTGATCTGGAAAGGGATACTGCGCTTGCTTCAGCCCGGGGGGTGGATTACCTGTTTACGCCTTCCGTATCGGAAATGTATCCGACTGTAAACAAAACAACCGTCACGGTAAGCGATGTAACGGAGTCTTTATGCGGGGCTTCCCGTCCAGGGCATTTCGATGGAGTGGCGACAGTTGTGACCAAATTATTCAACATCGTCCAGCCTGCGTACGCCTTTTTCGGGATGAAGGACGCGCAGCAGGTGGCAATCATTATGCAAATGGTTGACGATTTAAATATGCCGGTTACCATTGTTCCCTGCCCGATTGTTAGGGAAAAGGATGGGCTCGCGTTAAGCTCGCGCAATGTTTATTTAAATGAAGAACAGCGCCGCCAGGCACTTGTGCTCTCAAGAGCGATTAACGAAGCGAAGGATGCTTATGCAGGCGGCGAAAAATCAGCTGAAGCCTTGAAGGAATTGATTGTATCCGTTATTTCGCACAGTCCGCTGGCAGATATTGATTATGTTGAAATCCGCAATTACCCTTCTCTTACAGAAGCGGCTATAATCAGCGGCCAGGAAGTACTCATTGCACTGGCTGTTCGGTTTGGGAACACACGATTGATTGACAATACAGTTTTGTCACCGGTTAAGGAGGAAGCAGCATGTTTCGCACAATGATGAAAGCAAAAATCCACCGCGCAACGGTAACAGAAGCGAATCTTAATTATGTGGGCAGCATTACGATCGATCGGGATATTATCGATGCGGTCGATATTCTGCCAAATGAAAAAGTGCAAATTGTAAACAACAATAACGGTGCCCGGCTGGAAACGTATGTGATTGAAGGAGAGCGCGGCAGCGGGGTCATCTGTTTAAATGGAGCAGCAGCCAGGCTGGTGCAGCCTGGAGATGTGGTTATTATTATCTCCTATGCGATGATGACGAATGAAGAAGCGCATGCTTACAAGCCAAAAGTTGCCATTATGGATGAGAAAAACAAAATCGCCCAACTGATTGGCGAAGAGGTTCACGCTACCGTAATGTAATATAATTTTTACCGAATACACATCGTGATAAGCCCTGCCTTCTTGTGACACACTTTATTTAAGGGAACAAGAAAGGGGGCTTTTCTTTTGCTTTCTGATTATTTCAGTACACTCTCCGGTCAAATCGACCGGATTAATGAAAAATGGAGCGGGTTAACAACTGAACAAAAAGAAAAGTATTTCTCCCGGATATTGGAATTGCGGGAATTAAGCGATTCCTTTGTTGAAGAATGGCTTACATTTGAAGAAAAGCTGATCAATATCCAGCGTGTTGCTGAGCAGGATCTTACGATAGATGCACCTAGCGCTTTACAACCGATTACAGCTGAACAGCATGAGTATCATGCAGACGACAGTGAAGTTTATGTCACACTTCCTATGGCGTCAGCGTTTCGCAAGGGGCAGGGCTATTTTGATTTATCCATGTACGAGGAGTCAGCCCGGTCGTTTGGTCAGTTAATCGAACAAATGCCGGACTTATCCATCGCCCGCCTTTTTCTGGCGTTCAGTTTTTTTATCTCGAATGATCTCGAACGAGCCCACCGGCATTTCCGTATGCTTGCAGAAACATCAGAGGAACCGCTGATACTGGCTGCTGCCTGCAATGCGCTCGGCTGTATTTCGGTTCTTGAAGAAAGAGGCGATCAAGGGATTGTGTGGTTTGACCGCGCGATACAATATGAACCGCAATTCCAGGATGCCATTTTTAATAAAGCGCTCACCCTTTTTTATGCTCGTGAATGGATCGAATGCCTTACTGTTTTGGAAAACTTTAAAGAAGAAGACAACGATTTCGAAATCCAGCTTCTGCGGTTTTGTGCCCTGCTGCACAATGGTGAGCGCAGAAAGGCGTTATTTCATCTCCAGAAAGCCGAACAGTTAACACATAAGAAAAGCAGTGTAAACGACAGAAGGGCAATTGCCCAGGGATATGAACAACTGGGCCTTTTTCAGAGGGCGGCTGAAGCCTACCGAAACCTGCTGCCCGCTGCACGTAAAGAAGCCTGGATATGGCATGCGCTTGGCTGGTCACTCTGGCAGCATAATAAATCTGAAGAAGCACTTCTCCATCTTAAGCGGGCTCTGTCTCTTGCTCCCGATAGCGCAGAATATGCCTGCTCCTATGCGTGGATACTGCTGAGAACAGGGCATGCAAATGAAGCTTACCGGATTTTTTCGCATGTAGCGTGCAGGTGTATGGAGTCCGGCAATCCACTCCCGTTAACACAGGCTGTGGCTTGCGCAGGAAAAATTGAAGCGCTTATGCAGCTCCAGCCAGGGGATGCTGATAGCATGCGAGAGGCACAGGCAACCGCTGAGCGTCTTCTAAATAACCCGTTGCCTCCCATTCAGGCGCTTGGCCATTACGAATGCGGAAAACTGGCCTTGTTAATCGGCAATAAAAAGAGAGCATGGGAACATTTCAGAAGCAGCGACTCATTAATTCGGGAGGCGGAGATGTATGCTGGCTTTCTTCATTACCTGGATGGAGAGTACACACAGGCTTATACGAAATGGAAAGGCAAGCAGCCGGTTCAATAAGAGCCGGTGCTTTTTTTCTTGCACTTCGAGACGTGGTGCTTCAAAATATAGAAGTACCCTGCTTTCGAATAAGCGAAAGAGGCTTTTTGAGGTGAATTAGTTGAACACGTATACTGTAGTAGATTTTGAAACCACAGGCAACAAACCGAAGAACGGCGACAAAATCATCCAGATCGGCGCAGTGCGCTTAGAAAATGGTGAAATTGTGGACCGCTTCGCAACGCTTGTAAACCCGGGGATGGCGATTCCCCCTTTTATAGAGAAGCTAACCGGTATCTCCGATGCAATGGTTGCAACCGCACCCGACATTGAAGAGGCGATTCCGGGACTTTTGCGACTGCTCGATGGTTCTGTTTTTGTGGCACATAATGTATTCTTTGATCTTGCCTTCCTGCAGAATGCACTTCAGGAGGCGGGTTACCATAAATTTGGCGGCTCTATTCTTGACACTGTAGAACTGGCCCGCCTGCTTCTGCCCAGCCAGGAAGGTTACAGGCTCTCAGACTTATCGGTAGGTTTGGACATCGGCCATGACCGGCCCCATCAAGCCGACTCCGATGCGGAAGCCACTGCATTTTTACTGCTACAGCTTCTTCACAGGCTTCATGAGCTGCCACTCATTACGATTCAGCAGCTACAGCGCTTAAACCGTTGTTTTCAGTCGGACATTGAACAGCTGCTTACTGACATTGAACAGCGTAAAATCCGCGAGGGATCGTATGAAGAAGATGGCCTGGAAGTTGTAAACCAAATTGCGATTAAGATTCGGGCTGAAGCAGAGAAGCGCGGGCAGGCGGCCCCGCTGGATGTAACCTTTGATGAATATGTGGATAGCCTATTCGGTGAAGATGGGCTGCTTAAACAGCATATGCCTGGATTTGAACTGAGGTCTTCACAGATTTCAATGATGAAACAAGTATATGAATCTTTCTCGGAAGGCCGCCATTTGATGGTTGAAGCGGGTACAGGCACAGGCAAGTCGCTCGCCTATCTGATACCAGCCGTTTTTTGGGCCAAGCAGCAGGAAGAGACTGTAGTGGTTTCCACCCAAACAATCCAGCTGCAAGAGCAGATGTATACCCGGGATTTGCCTATTCTGCAGGCGCTTTTTCCGGAGGATCTTCCGCGGGTTTCGATTTTAAAAGGCCGCAACAACTACCTATGTCTGCGCAAGTTTGCCCATTCGCTTGAAGAAGAGCAGGACAACTATGATGTGCAGCTGGCCAAATCACAAATGGTTGTCTGGCTGACTGAAACGATGACCGGGGATGTTGAAGAGCTAAACATGCCCTCCGGAGCCCAGGGCTATTGGAAGCAGGTACAAAGTGACGCCAACTCCTGCCTGAACCGGCACTGCCCCTGGTTTTCACGCTGTTATTACCATACAGCCCGGCGCAGCGCTCAGCAGGCTGAGGTCATCGTAACGAACCATTCCCTGCTGTTTACTGATGTGGGGGCGGAACACCGGATTCTCCCAGCGTACCAGTACGCCATTATCGATGAGGCGCACCACTTTGAAGATGTGGCCAGCCGCCACCTTGGGGATAAGGTTTCATCTTATCAGCTGGAGGGCATGCTCCAGCGGCTTTCTCCAGATAAAGGCGCCGGCCTGTTAGAAGAATTGGAGCAGTCGGTCTCTGCCTGGAATGCCACCAAATATAAAAAAATTAAAAATGATGTTGAGAAGTCTTACAGCCTGCTGCGTGAAACAAAAGAATCGGTCCGCGAGATGTACCAGCTGCTTTATCAGTGGTCGAACCAGCGGGCGCGCGAAGCCGAGGAGATCGGCCATACGGTTATGCGCTACAACGGAGGAGACCTCTCGAACAAGTGGGGACGCTCGATTGTCTCGGCTGTTAAAAACGCTGTCGAACAGCTTCTCACTGCTGGAAGAAATATGGAATCCATTCATTCCAAATTGTCCGCAGAAGAGGATATTCCGCCTTCAACCCGCGGCCTGGTCACCGATTTAAATGGCCTGATAAAGGATACGCTTGCCTATTCCGGGCTGCTGCATGATATGCTGCTGTCCATTGATGATGAATATGTACACTGGGTTGAACTTGATATCAGAAGTACACGAAAAGGCATCTATTTAAATCGGGTACCAATCAATGTGTCAAGCCTTGTACGCGATATGTTTTTTGATAAAAAAACAAGCGTTGTTCTGACTTCAGCGACTATGAGTGTAAATTCATCCTTCGCCTACACATTGGAAAGGCTTGGACTTACGGGACCTGAAGCCGAGAAATCTATTGTAACGTCTGTCCTTCCGTCTCCGTTTGATTACAGAAAGCAAACCCTGCTCTGTATCCCAAATGAGATTCCCAATATAAAAGACGCAAGCGAGTCGCATTTTCTCGCATCGCTTGTCCAGTCTTTAGCGGACGTTGCAACGGTGTCAAAAGGCCGAATGCTTGTCCTTTTCACTTCTTATTCAATGCTTCGCAGCGTGTATGATCCGCTCAAAGATCAGTTAAAGGATCAAAATATCACCGTACTTGGGCACGGCATCGACAGCAGCAGCCGCAGCAAACTGACGAAACAGTTCCGTTCCCTGGATGCTTCAGTTCTACTGGGTACGAGCAGTTTCTGGGAAGGTGTGGACATTCCCGGTAAAGATTTATCGGTACTCGCCATTGTCCGGCTTCCGTTTGTGCCGCCTAACCACCCGTTAACTGAAGCGCGCAACCAAATGCTGAAGGAACAAAATAAAAATCCATTTATGCAGCTGTCTGTGCCACAGGCTGTAATCCGGTTTAAGCAAGGTTTTGGGCGTTTGGTCCGCACACGTGAGGACAAGGGAATCGTGTTGGTATACGATCGCCGGATTGTAGAGGCTCGTTATGGACAGGTGTTCCTTGCGTCTCTGCCAGAAACGACGGTTATGCAAAAATCAACAGAAGAATTGCTGCCCGCCATTGAGGACTGGTTAGCATAATTTGACCCTTCTCCCACATACGTATAAGCATACACGTGGGGGAGGGGTTATCTCTATGCGATTGAAAATAGTTGCACTCTTCCTGTGTGCCTGCCTTATCGCTACCACCCAGCAGGGATGCTCACCCGCCGAAATAACGGGCAATCCATGGGAAAAGGATTTGCCGGATACAGCGGGTAAATTGGATGTTGAATTTCTTGGGATTAAACAAGGCGAAGCCAGCCTTTTGCGTTTTAGCCAGCATGCCGTACTTATTGATGCGGGAACAAAGCAGAGTGCACACGAAATAGTTGAGCAGCTTAAGCAGCAGGGCGTCAGGGAACTGGATGCGCTTATCTTAACTAACAGCCTGGGCGACTACTGCGGGGGAGCGCGTGAAATTATTCACAGTATTGCCGTTAAGCAAGTCGCACTGCCGGCGTTAACAGCTAAATCGATTATCCAGCAGGCTGGACCCTTTTCACCTGGTGTCCTTTTGCTTCGGGAAGGGAATACGCTTCATATGCCGGTCGGCATTGAACTCGCTGTTCTGGCCCCGGCGGCGCGGCCGTTTTTAGCAGCCGAAGATAATTCACTTGTGTTGCAAATGACGTATAATAAAATCAAGATCCTTTTTACGAGTGCTATCCATAAAGAGGCTGAGCAGATGCTGCTCCGCCAATCGCTTCAATCCCAGATACTGAAAGTAAGCGACGAAGGGGCGCCTGAGGCTACCAGTGAAGCTTTTATTGAGAAGGTGGACCCGCAAGCGTCTATTATTTTTACCGGGACACACACGCTCTCCCAGAACGAGGTCATCAGAAAGTTATCTGAAAATTGGAGTGACATCTATTTAACGCAGAAAAAAGGCACGGTACATGTGATAACCAGTGGAACTGATTATTCTATCTATACAGACAAAGGGCTTAAAGAAGGGACGAATTGAGGAAAGGACCAATGTGATGAAAACGCCAAAAATATCTGATGCGGTCATTCGCAGACTGCCTATTTATTTGCGCTACCTTAACAGCTTAAGAAATATGCAGGTGAGAACCGTTTCCTCACAACAGCTGGGGGAGGCTCTGGATTTGAATCCAGCCCAAATCAGAAAAGATCTGGCCCACTTCGGTGAATTTGGCCGCAAAGGCATCGGATACGAAGTGGAGTATTTAATTCAAAAAATAAAAAGTATACTTAAACTGGATCAGCAGGTGAATGTGGTGCTGATCGGGGCGGGGCATTTGGGGCACGCCATAAGCAATTATAACGCATACTTGAAAGACAACATGAGAATTGTATCCATACTGGATACAGATCCTGCAAAAATTGGCAAAGTAACGGCTGGTATCGAAATTTGTGAACTTGCCAGTTTGCCGCAGGTGGTGAAGGAAAAAAACATACGTGTCGGCATCATAGCAGTTCCTGCAGCTGCCGCGCAGTCGGTAGCCGATGCGCTTACCCACGCGGGCATCAGTGCGATTTTAAACTTTGCCCCGATTAATATTCGTGTACCTGACGGTGTACGGGTTCATGATGCAGATGTGACCATGGAACTGCACAGCCTTGCCTATTACCTGTAACACCCATGGCTTGCAAGCGGTGAATTTGTTTCGTTTCCGTTTAGAATCTGCACACCTTCCTCACACTAAAAGGAGGAGGTGGCGTTCCTTGCATACTATGTGGAAAGGAAGCATTTCATTTGGATTGGTCAACATTCCAGTTAAAATGTTTGCAGCAACAGAGGAAAAGGATATCCGCTTTCGTATGCTCCACAAAGACAAGCACGAGCCTATCCGGTATGTCAAAACGTGCGAATCGTGTGAAGGTGAAGTGCCGACGTCAGATATTATTAAAGGATATGAATATGAGCCCGGCCGTTTTGTCGTTGTAGAAGAGGACGAGCTTAAAGCGATCACCCCTAACACGCGAAAGACTATCGAAATTCTTGACTTTGTGGATTTAAAGGAAATAGACCCGATTTATTTTGACAGGTCTTATTTTCTTTCCCCGAATGAAACTGGGGACAAAGCGTATGTACTGCTCCGCTCAGCGATGCAGAATACAGGAAAAATCGCCATCGCCAAAATCACCATCCGCTCCAAACAAAATCTTGCCTGTGTGCGCGTGTTTGGCGACTGTCTCCTAATGGAAACTCTGTATTACCCGGATGAAGTGCGGTCGGTCCAAAACGTACCCGGTCTACCTGCTGGCATTGAGGTAAATGAGAAGGAGCGGGTAATGGCAGAACAGCTCATTGAACAGCTGACGAGGCCATTCGACCCGGCTGCATACAAAGATGAATATCGCGTGCAGCTGCAGGATTTGATCACCCGCAAAATAGAAGGCCAGGAAGTTCGCCAGATTGCGGAAGCTCCGCGGGCACGCGTAGTCGATCTCATGGAGGCGCTCCAGGCCAGCCTGGAGGCCAACAAAGGGACGAAGGCCAAGGCCCCGGCCAAGCGTGCACCGGCAAGAAGGAAAAAGAAAGCAGCAACTGTGTAGGCAACATTGAAAAAAAGAGCAGGCCAACCCTTGGCTTGCTCTTTTTGTTGATAAGCCAAGGGTTTGTGCTTCACAGTCTGAAGTAACTCGAGCGATTTTGTAAGGGACCTCCGGTCCCGAAACACCCAAGAAAAAACATCGTGAGGCGCATGTCCGCACCTTTCTTTCCCCTTGTGGAGCGTGTGAAACAGGGGGCGGAAAAGACCGGCAACTGTCTCCATCACTGAGATACCCAGATGTTTTGCCGGTCCGCACGTCGTTTCACAAAGCGGCCGTGAAAACTTCTATGAGGGGAAAGAAGAGAGCGGCATCGCCCGCGATGTTTTGCTCATTTCGCTGGTTCTTTCTTTTTAAACAACGATGGCAACCCCCGGGTTTTTCCGCCGTACGATTTGTCGGCGGGCCGGATGGCAAACAGACACACAATTACGGCTACCAAACATACGCCTGTAATCGTAAAAAACAATGTCTGCTGAGAAAACTTTATCAGAAGCGCAAAAATAGGGGGGCCAGCTGCTACGCCAACGAAGCGGGCACTGCTGTAAATAGAAGTTATGGTTCCGCGTTCTTCCTTGTCAAACTCCTGCGTAATGAGGGAATCCAGGCTTGGCAAAGATGCCCCTATTCCGATACCGCTTAAACATACCAAAAAAATAAGAAAGTAAAAATTTCTCGTAAAGCTGATCCAGAAAATGCTCACCGATAAAAGAAGCAAGGCGGAAAAGGCAAGCCATTTCATTAACTTCTTATTTTCTCCGATAATTTTCCCGGATAAATAGGAAGTGAGACATAAGGCTGCTAAAGGAATAGCTAAAATCATCCCTTTCATGATGCCGTCAATGGCGTAGCGGTCCTCCAGTATAGACGACAAATAAAAAAGCACACCGAATAAAACAAGCATAGCGATGCAGCCAATTAGAAAAATGGCGTAAAGCCAGCGGCCTTGTTTTTTAAAAATCCGCACGATTGATTTTCTATATGCTGAGAATTCTTTAGGTTGTTCCTTTTTCTTTGGTGTTTTTACAAAGAAAACAACAAGTAAAACAGAGATTAAGCAAAAAATCGGAATGGAGGCAAATGGAAGGTACCAAAGAAATGACGCCAGAAACGCACCTAAAATTGGGCTTAACACTTTGCCTAAGGTGTTCGAGGTTTCAATGATTCCAAGGCCGCTGCTGACGTCGCTTTTCCTTTTAAACATGTCGCCCACAAGGGGGATGACAATAGGGAACGCGCCGGCTGCTCCCGCTCCCTGCAGGAGCCGGCCAATAAGTATCAACACATAGGGATGACCAACATTAAACGCCGCCCAGCTGGACAACAGGCCTCCTACCCCTGCAACGATTAAACTGGGTATAATAATGGCTTTCCTCCCTAATCTGTCAGATAGCAATCCCGCGAAGGGTATTAAAATAATCGCCACTAACGAGTAGAGAGTAATCACCATACTGGCCTGCAGCGGGGAGATCGACAGCTTTTTTTCCATTATAGGCAGTACAGGGATAAGCATGGAGTTGCCCAGGGTCATCACCAGAGGAATTGAGGCAGCCGAAATCAAATCCCATGTTTTTTTCTCCTCCATAAGTTCCTCCTACCGATCATGTCGTCCAAAAAAAATAAAATACCCGCACTCAGACCGCTTATTTTCACTCAAAGGTGCATGTTTTAGGGTCCACTGGGATAAAACTTTGAATGCTTGGCTGGCGTAATGTCGCGTTGCTGGTCCACTCCATGAATCGAATTTTTACGGTTATCTCCGGAATCAGCCACACCGCATCTTTAAACCTGGCGTGATCATTTTTAAAGGGGTTTTGTGCCGTTTTTAATGGCTGGATGATATCGGTGAATTCACGCCACTCCTCTTTTGTTAGTCTGCCTGTTCCAGAATGCCCGATATACGTGAGCTGGCCGTCGTCATCATACAGGCCAAGCAGTATCGCGTTAACGATGCCTCCGCTAAACGTTACACCGCCAACTACGGCAATGACATCTTTGTAGAATTTTTTCTTTTTCCAGTGGGCATTTTTTGAGTTCATAAAGTATTTGCTGTTTAAATCCTTTACGACAATCCCTTCCATCTGCTGCTTCTTCATCACATCAAACAGGTTTTCGGCATCATGATGAATACTAACCAATTGCACCCTATCGTTTGGCACAATGATGTTCGACAAAATTTCAATTCTTTCCTTCAATGGCAGGATATTCAGCCACTGCCCATTGCAGTATATGACATCAAAGATCATATAGGTAATGGGCACTTGCTGCTCAGCAGCGGCCACCTTTTCCATTCTTCGGATTCCGTCTCTGCGCATGACCTCATGAAAGGATGGTTTGCCATTCAAACCCAGTGCAATAACCTCACCATCGAGGATAACGGAATCTGCCTGACAGTATGATTTTATATCGGATAACTCCGGATAATGAAAAGTCCGTTCGTGTCGTTTGCGATTAAAGAGCCTAACTTCTTTCCCGTCACAATAGGTGAGGATTCTAACACCATCCCACTTTATCTGGGCAATCCAATTATGCCCTTCAGGGATTGTCTCAGTGAGAACGGGCTCGAACGGAACAATTGGAGTAAGCTGCATAAATAACCCCTTCTTCCTTTTCTATCTAAGGCGCCGGGTACGAAAATCCGGTTGCTTCAGTTTTTATAGTCTGATCTAAATGAGTTGTTTTATAAGCTGTGCACCGTAAAAAACAAAAACCCTCGCTACATGGTGGAGCGAAGGCTTAAAATGGACTTTTTGCTTATTTTGCAAGAACGTCCTGCAGTTCTGGATGCTTCTCTATTTGTGCTTTAGCGAACGGGCATGTAGCGACAATTTTCTTGTGCTGATCCCGCGCGAATTCAACCATCCTTCTGACTAGCGATTCACCAACACCCTGGCCGCTGAGCGCGTTGGATACATGGGTGCTGTCCACTTCAAAGCCTGCTTCATTTGGCACATAATGAATTTCCGCAACCTTTTCTCCTTTGTCTTCAATAAAAAAACTGCTGTTGCCTTTCTTGATTTCTGACATGTGGCATCTCCTTTCGCCGAATGTTGGGGTTTACTAACGTCAGTTTTTACATTTCCCGTTTCTGTTACAAGGCGAAACAATAAGTGCATACTTCGCAAATGTGATAAAATAGGAGTATAGGTATTGCCTATTTCTGGGGTAGGAAGAATGTATTTTATTTATTAACTAAAGAGTGGTACAACTAATACAAAAGGTTTGAGAGGAGTATGGGTCGATGGTTAACAACCTGCTGGTAGAGAAAACAAATAGCCCCAAAGCAAAACCGGACCAAAAAAACTTAGGGTTCGGAAAATATTTTACAGACCACATGTTTTTAATGGATTATACCGAAGGAAAGGGATGGTACAATGCCCGAATTGTTCCTTATGGCCCATTCAGTTTGGATCCGTCTGCCATGGTCTTTCATTATGGCCAGACCGTTTTTGAAGGATTAAAAGCCTATAAAACTGCCGATGACCGGGTTCTTTTATTTAGACCTGACAAGAATATGGAAAGGCTTAACATTTCAAATGACAGGCTCAGCATTCCTCAGGTTGATGGGGATTTTATTATTGAGTCCTTAAAAGAATTGGTGAAAATAGAAAAAGACTGGATCCCGGTTGAAGAGGGAACTTCGCTTTACATTCGCCCGTTCATTATTGCGACCGATGCTTCGCTGGGTGTACACGCAGCGCACAACTATTTACTAGCGGTCATTCTAAGTCCGGTAGGCGCCTATTATCCGGAAGGATTAAAGCCTGTAAGAATCAATGTGGAAAGCGAATTTGTCCGTGCTGTCCGCGGTGGAACCGGTTTTGCCAAGACAGCAGGAAACTATGCGTCCAGTCTAAAAGCGCAGGAAGAAGCGCACAAGAGCGGCTATTCGCAAGTGTTGTGGCTGGATGGCATTCAGCACAAGTATATCGAAGAAGTAGGGAGCATGAATGTGTTCTTCAAGATAAATGGAGAGGTCTTGACGCCGGCATTGAACGGCAGCATTTTAAATGGCGTAACAAGAGACTCCATCATCACCCTTCTTAAGGATTGGGGAATTCCGGTTGTTGAAAGACAAATTTCTATCGAGGAGCTGTACGAAGCTTATTCGAACGGTACGCTGGAAGAAGCTTTCGGTACAGGTACGGCCGCTGTTATTTCACCAATCGGAGAATTAAATTGGCTTGATCATAAAATGATTTTAAACAAAGGTGAAATCGGAGAATTGTCCCAAAAACTCTATGATACCATTACGGGTATCCAGAATGGTGAAATTGAGGATAAGTTTGGCTGGACCGTGGAAGTTGAGAGCGTCAAGCTTGTATAATTTCAGTATAAAATCCTGATCTCCCTGGAATGCGTACTCACCAAGGGACAACAACAGCCCGTCTGCATTAGGCGGGCTTTTAGCATTGAAAAACAGCTAAGTGTACGCACGCTGGTGTTGTAATTGCCCCTCACACATTAGGTTATTTTTTCTTCGTTAAAGGAAAGAATAGCAAAAAAATGCGCGGGAGGGCTTCCATGAGTAAGAAGATGTCCATCACCAATCCCGATAAAATCATGTGGCCGTCTACCTCGACAACGAAAGCCGATTACATAGCGTATTTGCACATCGTAGCCGACTACGTCACAGCTTATACGAAAGACCGTCTGCTGACCCTCATCCGTTACCCTGGAGGGGTCGATGGAAAGTCCTTTTACCAGAAGCACGCACCGGCGCACACGCCTGAGTGGGTTGAGGTGGTTAGCCGGGGACAAGACCGTTTTATTGTTTGCAACAATAGGGAGACACTATATTGGCTGGGCAATCAAGCCGCTCTTGAACTTCACATCGCATTTAACACATACAGCAGGGAAGAGGAGCCAACAGAGCTTGTCTTTGATTTGGATCCGTCTATCGAGGGTTTCTCTCACGTTAGAGAAGCAGCCCTCCTTATGCGGGATGTGTTAGTTGGGGTTGGGCTGGTTCCGTATGTCAAAACATCAGGTGCTACCGGTTTGCAAATTTATGTTCCCATTCAACTGGGATATACGTATAGCGACACGCGCAGGGTTAGCCGGTTTATCGCTGAATTTCTTGTGCAGAAGCACCCTCGGCTTTTAACAGTGGAACGCCTGAAGCGGAACAGGGGAGACAGGCTTTATATTGATTATGTTCAGCATGCACCTGGAAAAACGCTGCCGGCTCCTTATTCAACGCGTGCCCGGCAAACACCTACAGTCTCAACGCCTGTTGCCTGGGAAGAAATCGAAAAAGGGTGCACCCCGGAGGATTTTACGATTTATACCGTACCGGAACGGCTGGAGAAGCAGGGGGATTTGTTTGCACCCCTGCAAAGTATAACGAGTAGGCAGTCACTGGATGCTATCCTGCAATTTCTCGATTGAAACGAAACGGGTACAAAGGTAAAATAATGTTTGTATGATGAACGAGAGGAGCTTTGGATGAAAACGATATTGATTAACGCGACCGTTCTTACAGTGAACCCAGATAACGAAGTCATTTATAATGGCGCAGTCGGGTTTGAGGACGGTGTGATTACATATGTGGGGCCATCTCCGTCTGGGCCTGCAGGCTTCGAAGAAGTGATTGACGCAGAAGGCCGGATTCTGATGCCTGGGCTCATTAATACCCATGGCCACACCGCTATGTCACTTCTCCGCGGATACGCAGATGACCTGCCACTCCAAGAATGGCTGGAGACGAAAATGTGGCCGCTTGAAGCGCAGTTTACCGAGGAACATGTGCGCTGGGGAACATCTCTTTCCATTGTAGAAATGCTAAAGACGGGAACCACCACGTTTGTTGATATGTATGACCATATGGATATGGTAGCTGAGCTGGTTACGGCTTCGGGGATGCGTGCTTCCCTATGCAGGGGTGTTATTGGGCTGTGCCCACCGGATGTGCAGGCCCAGAAACTCGATGAGGCCAGTGCGTTTGCGGCCCGCTGGAACAACGCGGCAGATGGAAGAATTAAGACGATGATGTCACCGCACGGCCCTTATACATGTCCGCCAGACTACATCCAGCGAATTGTGGCCAAAGCGGAGGAATTGGACCTGCCCATTCATATCCATATGTCAGAATCAGAGTGGGAAGTTCAGCAAAATGTGGACGATTATGGTTCGCGTCCGGTGCTGCACCTAGAGAAGCTGGGCGTATTTAACCGTCCAACGCTCGTCGCCCACGCCGTGCATTTAACGGATGAAGAGCTGGATATTTTGGCAAAATATAATGTTAAAGTTTCACATAATCCGATCAGCAATTTAAAGCTGGGTAGCGGCATCGCCCGTGTACCTGAGATGATGGAGCGCGGAATTTGCGTCTCGCTCGGCACAGACAGTTCGGCAAGCAATAACAACCTGGATTTGTTTGAAGAAATGAAGATGGTGGCCCTTCTGCATAAAGGGGTCCGCAAAAATCCTGTGCTCGTTCCGGCTACAGAAGCATTGCGGATGGCCACCATTTATGGGGCCCAGGCTCTTCTGCTAAGCGACCAGATCGGATCGCTGGAACTAGGGAAGCAGGCGGATTTCATCGTCATCGATTCCCACCGTGTTTTCTACCAGCCTGAGCATGACCCCGTATCCCACGTAGTGTATTCGGCCAGCGGGCGGGATGTAAAAGATGTATATGTAAAGGGAAAACAGCTTATAAAAGACGGGGTATGCCTTTCGATGGATGAAGAAACGATCAGCAAGGAAGCAAACCGCATGTTTGCCCGATTACAAAAATAGAAGGCGGAAAGCCTAAAAAATCCCCTGCTTTTCTGGCAGGGGAAAGAGGAATAGGTAGGGGAATAATGGTTAACTAGAAACTTCATGGATCTTCCATCTGAATCCATGAGGAAATATTTGGTTGGCGAAAGGCTGCAAACGGAAGCTCCGGCGCCGTTCGAAACGGCGATGAGAGGTATAACCACGATGGATTATGCTCGTCCATCAGTTCCGCAATTTTTGCCGGCAGTTCATCCGAAGGGTGCTCGATTTGCACTTCGCTCACCTCCTCGCTATAAATAGTATCTCCTGAGGGGAAAACCGTATGTTCACCAGTTTTTAGGACACTCCCCATTAACTTCAATGTGTAAGTAAAGGAGAATCTCACTATCATGAATTGGAAGCAGTTTGGGTTAATTATTGTGGGAGTTATCGTGTTTATAATGGCGGGCTGCCTGGTTATCTATTTTCATGTGACTGGGCAGGAGCAGACAATCGTTGACCAGGCAAAAGCAGAAGCCCATGCCAAGACACCGATCAACGAGGTTACCGCTGTGGACGTCTATAACGGAACCCGGAGCTATGTTACCGTCCAGGGGAAAAGCCGGACAGGTGAACCGCTTATCGCCTGGATTAACGGCAGTAAGGTAAACGTAGAAGACATGAACCGGATCGTCAATAAATCCGGAATCATTACAGCCATTAAACAGAAAAATCCCGGAGCTTACATCGTTCATGTTATCCCTGGCCAAGACGGGAACCAGAAATTTTGGGAAGCATTATTTATTGACTCCGAAGATAATTATAATTATTATTATGTTGACATCTATAGCGGACAGGTGACGAAAACGTATCGCTTGCAAAAGGCAACCTCATAAATGTAAGAGGTTGTCTTTTTTGTCACATTTAGAAAGTTATATCCACAAACTAATTATTTGTGATATACTACGTGATATACAAAGATATATCACTTGTAATGATCTAGAAAGGGTGAGGATAGGAGAGATGAAGGTACGTACATTCCCCATCTTTTTATCCGTCGTAATCAGTAGTATTCTACTGTTCGGAGGATGGTTCGTTTATCAGAGCCAGTTTGTTAAGAAGCCTATTGCCACACAGATTTCGGCTATTAAAGGAATTAAGCTCAACGATTTAACGATTGGTCGCGATGCTGTCGGAGTTAATGTATCTTTCTCTGATCCGAACGGCTTTGCTGATAAATATAAACAAATTCAGAAGATCGTTGCGGACAAAACAAATGGGAAGCCGGTCAAAATCGAACTCAATTCGCCTGACGCCATGCTTAAAAAAATATGGGAACAAAACTCTTTCGCTATATCTGAAGCAATGGACCTGCACACTTACTCGAAAATTCCTTTCGTACTTGAGAATATGAAGAATAAATATCACTTAGCCAACGTATATTCCCAAATGGATGACCAGAATATTTATATATATTTAAATGATGGAAAGAGCCCCTACTATGCTGTTCTTCCCAGATATAAAGAGGTGAACCGGATTGGGTAAAGAGATTTTATTCGGGACGTTTCCCGTTCTTATCGTGTTTCTCGTTTTTATTGGTGTTAACGTTGCGCCATTTATCATCGCGGCGCTTGTGCTCAGTTTGCTGATGTTTGTGATCATGCGCCAGGGCGGCATGTCTGTAACGCAGAAGAAAACATCAGTGGACACGCCTAAAACACAGATAAAATTCAATGACATTGGCGGGCAGGAACGCGCCAAGAAGGAACTAAGGGAAGCGTTAGACTTCCTTATCCATAAAGATACGCTTAAAAAATATGGCATTCGCCCGTTAAAAGGAATCCTTTTAACAGGACCTCCGGGCACCGGTAAAACCTTAATGGCTAAGGCTGCCGCTAATTATACAAACTCGGCTTTTATTGCCGCGTCTGGTTCCCAGTTCGTTGAGATGTATGTCGGGGTTGGTGCTCAGCGAATTCGCGATCTCTTTAAAGAAGCGAAGCAAAAGGCTGAAAAAAACAACCAGGACAGCGCCATCATCTTTATTGATGAGATCGATGTTTTGGGCGGTAAGCGTGAAGGTAGCCAGCACCGTGAATATGACCAGACGCTTAACCAGCTGTTGACCGAAATGGACGGTATTACGACATCTGAAAATCCACGTATTCTTATCGTTGCGGCAACTAACCGTGCCGACATGCTCGATGACGCGTTGATTCGGCCCGGCCGCTTTGACCGCCAGATTGTCGTTGATCTCCCAGATAAAAAAGCACGTAAGCAGATCCTTGAGATTCATGTGAAGAACAAGCCGCTTGCTGATGATGTAGACATTGATGCAATCGCACGGGATACGTTTAATTTTTCCGGTGCTCAGTTAGAAAGTGTAACCAATGAGGCCGCGATCTATGCATTCCGCGAGAACAGCACAGAAATCACGCAGCGCCATTTCTCCCACGCTATCGATAAAGTTATGATGGGAGAGCAGACTGACCGTGAGTCTACTGCAGAAGAACGGGAAAGAGTTGCTAACCATGAACTTGGACATGCAATAGTCTCTGAAGTGGTTCGGCCTCTCTCTGTTTCCCAGGTATCGCTGCGCCCTCGTGGGCAGGCCTTGGGATATGTCCGCCAGAGCCCACAACAGGACCGTTATCTGTATACTGTAGAAAATCTCGAACAGCAAATCATGATTGCTTTAGGTGGAGCAGTAGCCGAAGAAATCATTTATGGCGGGCGCAGTACGGGCTCACGCAACGACTTTGAGCAGGCGCTTCACCTCGTAAATACGATGATTGATACCGGCCTCTCCCGGCTGGGCATTGTCAAAGTGGATATGGTATCACGTGAAGCTCTGCATGAAGAACGCCAGCGCATTCTCAATGAACTGCTTGAGGAAACGCGAGCTGTGCTCCGCAGTTTCTTCCCGGTATTCAAGCATGCATTGGACCACCTCCTCCGCGAGGAAGTTCTAAACGGTGACGAATTCCGAGCTATGATCGCTAATGCCAAGAACATGGTCAAAAAAGATAATCTAGAAAAGATTGATACACAGCTTTTAAACGCATAACTGAAAGAGGCAAGCCTACAAGTTGATTCCATAAACCTGTGGGCTTTTTCCTGCTTCGGCTTGTGTTTTTTTTCAATCGCGCTACAATGGGATATAGATTAAAATGAGTAATCAACAGGAGGTTTAATTATGAAATTAGCGCAGCGTGTTCTTAAAGTTACCCCTTCTAAAACACTGGCAATTACCGCTAAGGCGAAAGAATTAAAAAGCCAGGGAATCGACGTTGTCGGCCTTGGTGCAGGCGAGCCAGATTTTAACACTCCGCAGCATATTATCGATGCGGCAGTGAAAGCCATGCAAGAGGGCCATACGAAATATACGGCCGCTTCCGGTATCCTGGAGTTAAAACAAGCTGTATGCGATAAGCTTTCCCGCGACAACGGGCTTACATATAAACCTTCTCAAATTCTAATCACGAACGGAGCCAAACACGCCCTCTATAATTTATTTCAGGCCCTGATAGATCCAGGCGAGGAAGTCATTATCCCCACTCCATACTGGGTAAGCTATCCGGAAATGGTTGTACTAGCAGAAGGAGTTCCGGTACATATTGAAGGAAAAGAAGAAAATGAATTTAAGGTGACACCGGAACAAATTCAGGCCGCGGTGACATCTAAAACCCGGGCCTTCATCCTGAACTCGCCAAGCAACCCTACTGGCAGCATTTATTCCCGGGAGGAGCTGGAGGGGATTGCACAGGTGTGTTTAAAGAATAATCTGCTGATTATCTCCGATGAAATCTATGAGAAGCTCATTTACGACGGCGAACATGTTAGCATCGCTACATTAAGCAGCGAAGTGTATGAGAATACCGTTGTTATTAACGGTATGTCTAAGCCATATTCCATGACCGGCTGGCGGATTGGTTATGCGGCAGGCAATGAAGCGCTCATTAAAGCGATGACAAACCTGTCCAGCCACAGCACATCCAACCCGACGACGTTTGCTCAGTATGGGGCGCTGGCTGCCCTGCGCGGTTCCGAAGAGCCGCTGCAGAAAATGAAAGCCGAGTTTAACAAACGCCGCAAGGCCATCGTTGACTTAATGAATAATATAGATGGTATCTACTGCGTGCCCCCTAAAGGCGCCTTTTATCTGTTTGCCAATGTCGCCGAAGCCATGAAAAAAGGCGGATATAAAGACGTTGATCAGTGGTCAGAAGATTTGCTGGAAAAAGAGTATGTAGCGCTTATTCCAGGTTCCGGTTTCGGAGCGCCAAACCATATCCGGATATCCTATGCAACATCCCTTGAACAGCTTCAAGAAGGGGCTGCAAGGATTAAAAGATTTGTTGAGGGTAAATAAAGTTGTCAGGGGCGATTTCGATAAGAGATCGCCCTTTTCTTTATCGAAAGCATATTTCGCTTTTGAGTATTAAATTTTGTTGGGACCGATACGTCCCTTTCTGGTTGTTGATATGTAAAATTAGTGTTTCACCGTGTTAAACTGCCTTTAGCGTTGTTTAAATGGGACCTCCGGTCCCGAAACACACTAGAAAAACATCGTGAGGCGCATGTCCGCACCTTTCTTTCCCACAGGCCGAAAGGTGTTTCCATTTTACCTTTCGGCATAAGTGCAACTTAGGTTGCTGCCTGCGCTATAGCTTGGCGCAACCTAGTTTTCTAATGGAGCGTCTGGAACAGAGGGTGAAAAGACCGGCAACCTGTCTCCATCATTGAGACACCCAGATGTTGCACCGAAACGGTATAAAGGAATCTAAGGCCATCGCCTGCGCTTGCCGCTAGCCAAGATTCCCTAATGACGGTCCGCCCGTCGTTCCACAAAGCGGCCGTAAAAACTTCTAGGAGGGGAAAGGAGAGAGCGGCATGGCCCGCGATGTTTTTCTCAGGTTGGTGCTTTAACCCTGTTAAGGGTAGGCCTTTTTTCTGTATCTTTTGGTTTAGTCTTAGGTCCGCTCTGCTTCTGCGGATTAATAAAGAAGTAGCTCACAATTAGTGTAGCCAGGCTGATGCCCGATACGGTAAAGAACAGTGCGCGGTGCGATATATCCATTAGCCATCCGAAAAATGGAGGCCCGACAGCGACACCAAAGAAACGGACACTTCCGTACAGCGCAGTAATCATGCCCCGCTCAGATTTTTGGACAGCGCCGGTTATAATGGTGTTCACACAGGGCAGCGTTAAGCCAATACCTATGCTGCCCACAGTTAAAAGGGCAACAATCACATAGATATTCTCAAAAAAAGACACAATGATCATCGCAGCTGTCAAAATGATAAGTCCCAGCACCATGATTTTTCTGATCAGCTTCATGTTCTGTTTAATTGAAGCACCTGTGAAATAAGAGGTTGTAACGAGACCGAGGAGAGGAATGGCCAAAATCGGCCCTTTCAGAAAACCGGACACATTGTACTCGTCTTCTAAAATATTCGATAAGTAAAAGAGAACGCCGAACAGGATGAATAAACCGATGGACCCGACAAGAAAAGATGAAATAAGCCAGCTTCCTTTTTTCTTAAAAATGCCTTTTATCTTTTGCACATATTTAGAAACCGATACCGGTTCCGGCCGTTCTGGTTCTTTTATAACAAACCAGGTCAATGCGGCTACAATGAAACACAGGACCGGAAAAGTAAAAAATACAGCATACCAGGATATTAAAGCAATGAGGGAACCGAGAATGGGGGAGATGATTTTTCCGAATCCGTTAGCGGCTTCGTTAATGCCAAGCACCCGGCTTTCTTCTCCACCTTTATACATGTCCCCGATAAGGGCCATCGCAACAGGAGACGTTCCGGCTGCACCAAATCCCTGGAAAATCCGGCCGATTAGAATGTACGGATAAGAATCCTTAATGAGCCAGGCTGTGACACCCGAGAATATTCCCCCTAATCCATACAACAGCAATGCAATGCCGATGATTGGTTTGCGTCCAAATCGGTCAGACAGGTATCCAACAAAGGGCATTACAATCCCGGCGGCAAACGAAAAAACGGATATGATAAGGCTGCTCTGGAATTTTGATATTCCAAGTTGTGATTCCATCGTCGGCAATCCAGGAACAAGCATCGAATTGCCAAGAACCATAACAATCGGAATTAAAGCAAGCGTAGTGAGTGAGATAAAACTTGTGTTTTTAGCTTTCTCCATGCGTTACCCTATCCTTTCTTAATCGTATAGGAAAGTATATTTTGCTTTAACGTGTTGAAGTGCGTTGAGCGCATTCTTTAAATGGGACCTCCGGTCCCGAAACACCCCGAATTTAGATTGCCCTCAGCCAGGTCAATGTATGTTCAGGAATGAAAAGAAAACAACAAGAGCACAAGCAAAGGAGTAGTTTGCAAAATAGGGCGCGCAATAGTATAATTCTGTAGGTTTAACATCATGTTTGCAAGGGGACTGAGAAAATGCTCACAACCATATCACGTATAGGAAAACATGTTGGAGAAGAAGTAAGGCTCGGCGGGTGGCTATTTAATAAGCGATCCAGCGGGAAAATCCAATTTCTTCAACTTCGCGACGGCACTGGTTTTATTCAGGGCGTTGTTGTAAAAAACGAAGTTGCCCCTGAGGTTTGGGAAGCAGCTAAATCATTGACACAGGAGAGTTCCTTGTATGTAACCGGCACAGTGCGTGCCGATGAACGCGCTAAGTCGGGTTACGAATTAACGGTTACGGGCGTGGAGCCGATACAGATTGCCCATGAATATCCGATTACACCGAAGGAGCATGGGATTGAGTTCCTGATGGATCACCGCCATCTCTGGATACGCTCCATGCGCCAACAGGCTGTGTTGAGCATCCGTTCCGCGATCATTCAGGCGGTTTATAAATTTTTTGATGAGCGCGGTTTCTTTAAAGTGGACCCTCCTATTCTAACACCTACATCAGCGGAAGGGACAACGACGCTGTTTCATACTCAATATTTTGACGAAGAAGCTTATCTGTCACAGAGCGGCCAGCTTTACATGGAAGCGGCGGCAATGGCCATGGGGCGCGTGTTTTCATTTGGGCCGACATTCCGTGCAGAGAAGTCCAAAACCCGCCGGCATTTGATCGAATTCTGGATGATTGAGCCCGAGATGGCTTTTGCCGATCATGAAGAGAATCTTCGCGTTCAGGAAGAGTTTGTCAGCTATGTCGTCCAATATGTGCTGAAGAACTGCCAGCTTGAACTGAAACGCCTGGATCGCGACGTGTCAAAGCTTGAGAATATTAAAGCGCCTTTCCCCCGTATTACATATGATGAAGCCATTCAGATGCTTCAGAAAGAAGGCCATGAAATTCAGTGGGGCGAAGATTTTGGCGCACCACATGAAACGGCTATTGCAGAGAAATTTGATAGGCCGGTATTTATTACCCATTATCCAACAAGCATCAAAGCTTTCTATATGAAGCCGGACCCGAATCGGCCGGAAGTTGTTCTGTGCGCAGACTTAATTGCTCCTGAGGGTTATGGGGAGATAATAGGCGGCAGCCAGCGGATCGATGACCTCGAATTGATGAATGAGAGGTATAAAGAACACCAGTTAAACCCGGAAGCCTACCAGTGGTATCTAGATCTCAGGCAGTATGGTTCCGTTCCGCATTCCGGATTCGGACTTGGACTGGAGCGGACAGTAGCCTGGATTTGCGGTACAGAACATGTCCGCGAAACCATTCCGTTCCCTCGTTTGTTAAACCGCCTTTATCCGTAGGACGAGTGTTTCCTGAATATCAAGTCTAAACTTGTCGAATAACACCTGCTATAATGGGATGTACGTGAGGTGGGTTTTACGATGAGTGAGCTATTGTATAAATCACTGGAAGCTGGAACAACAGCTTTGCCAAATATTGTATTGCAGAACTATGTAAGTATTGGACTTACAGATAAAGAAATGATGCTGGTTATCCACCTGCTCAGTTTTAAAGCGGAAGGGAACTTATTCCCCACGATACACGAACTCGAAGGCCGGATGTCGGTAGATTCCCAGACGATTATTCAGATTATGCAGAGGCTTGTTCAGCATAATTACCTGTCTATTGAAGAGGATGTTGACCCCAAAACGGGTGTCCGGTCTGAATGGTACTGTTTTGTTCCACTACATAAAAAAATTGTCGCCTTCCTGGAAGACGCTATTCAGCAGGTTCAGCAAGCTGAAAGCGATGGGGAAATACGCAAAAGCCTTTATACCGTTTTTGAAGAGGAATTCGGCCGTCCGCTATCTCCCATTGAGTGCGAAAACCTGGCGATGTGGCTGGATCAAGACGGTTATTCAGAAGAGTTGGTTATTGCCGCGCTGCGCGAGGCTGTGATGTCAGGGAAGCTCTTTTTTCGGTATATTGATCGGATTTTGTTTGAATGGCACCGCAATAATGTCCGCACGCCTCATGAAGCGCGCGAATACAGCATGAAGTTTCGGCGCTACCAGAAAAATAATTTTTATCAGCAGCAGATGCCAAAAGCGGCAACAGGGGATGTGCCGCCGGAGTTTCCTTTTTACAATTGGTTAGAAGAAGGCAGCGAGTCGTAAGGCCGCTGTCTTCTTTCCCGTATAGGCGATAAGGGGGAAGGAAATTGAGTAACCTTGATGATTTATTTATTTGCACGAATCCTACGCGCAGGGATGTCAAGAAAATATACCGGGATGAAAAATATGCCCGCGGAATCATTCAGGCAAATGGGGACGTGGTTGTCTGGAATGGCGAGGTTATGCATACCAGAGTGTTGCCTTATCTAACAGAGGCAGGGATTCATTTCAGTCTGTTTAACGACAAACTTGAGATTTGCTGGCAGTTTGAATCGTGGAAGGAAATCCAGCGCCGCCTGGTTCTGGCCAGGCCGTATCTTATTGTGCTTGGTTTCCCGGAAGACGGCAGAATTGTTATGGATACGAGATACTACACACACACAGAGACGTCCTTTCCTGAAATCCGATATCATCAACTTTTTGAAGAAGGATTTGAAATAAAACCTTTGTCATGATCCTTACCTTATGGAGAAGCAATTGAATAGGAAGCGAATAAAAAAAGAGGGTAGGCAGCGCTATTGAACGCTGTTTATCCTCTTTTTTATTTCTGCTTAGTTGTTGGAACTGGCGCCTTTTCTGTATGAATCGCCGCCTGAGCAGCCGATAACAACGACATAGGGATGCGGTGGGGAAGCGAAGAAATGAAATCAAGGCCCTCATTTTGAAAGAAAAGCACCGATTGTTGTTCGCTCGTATGATCCCCGCAAACGCCTATCTTTAAACCGGGACGCTTGCTCCTGCCTTTCTCAATGCCAATCTTTATCAATTGCCCTACGCCTTCCTGATCAAGCACAACAAATGGATTGTCCTGCAGAATTTTATGATCAAGGTAATAAGCAAGGTATTTGCCTTCCGCGTCATCCCGGCTAAATCCGTAGGTGGACTGCGTTAAATCATTCGTGCCATAAACAAAGAAATCCGCGTACTCTACGATTCTGTCTGCTGTTAAACATGCTCTGGGCAGTTCCATAAAGGCTCCAATCGGTATATCCATGCGATCACAGTACTGGGTATACACCTGTTCAAGTGTATTCAGTACGTTAACCCGGACAGCCAGCATTTCGTTCGTATGGCTTAGAAGAGGCACAATAATTCTTGGATAAACGTGAATGCCTTCCCTTTTTAAATCGAGTGCTGCTTCTGCAATCGCCCGTGTCTGGCACTCGTATATTTCAGGGTAGGTAATCCCTAAGCGGCATCCCCTATGGCCAAAGGCAGGGTTGCTTTCATGCAGGATTTGGATTCGCTCCAGCAAAGCAATTTTTTGCTTTAACTCCCCGGTATCCCCGGCAACACGTGCACGTTCGATTTCCAGCGAAAGAACTTCGGCATTCGGCAGGAATTCATGCAGCGGCGGATCGATGAGCCGGATGGTAACAGGCTTTCCCTCCATCGCACGGAAAATTCCGCAGAAATCGTCTTTTTGGATAGGGATCAGCTGGTTCAGATACTTTCTTCGCTCATAAGCTGAATGCGCCAGCATCATCTTTGTTACAATACCAAGCCTGTGCGGATCTTTAAACATCTGCTCTGTGCGGCAGAGGCCAACTCCTTCTGCTCCCATTCGGCGCGAAAGGTCTGCTTCCCTGGGAGAATTCACACTGGCGAGAACCGGTAGCGTTTTGCGATCTCTGGCCCACTGGAGCAGCGTTTTAAATTCATCGGAAAATCTTGGGGGTACAAGCGGTGCTTCCCCGTTGATCACCTGGCCGCTGGACCCGCAAATGGTGATAACGTCCCCTTCATTTAAGGTCCTATCACCCGCATGAAGCCTTCGTTCTTCCAGGTCAACCGTAAAGGATTCACACCCGACCACAGAAGGTTTGCCGAGATCGCGGGCAACCACCGCCGCATGGCTGGTAACCCCGCCTCGAATGGTCAACACGCCGTCGCTTGCCACCATCCCGTGTATATCCTCAGGAGTGGTTTCCGGACGGACAAGGATAACGGAAAGGCCTGTACGATGCAATCGTTCAGCTTCTTCGGCGTCAAATACGATGATACCGGTTGCCGCACCGGAGCTGGCCCCAAGCCCGGTGCCGAGTAGATCCAATACTGAATGGGGATCGATGGTATACTGCAGCAGCGGGCTTAAATTTGAGGGGTTGATGCGAAGCAGCGCTTCATCGCGGGAAATAAGCCCTTCATTTGCCATATCCACCGTAACTTTAATCGCCGCTTCTGCGGTGCGCTTAGCGGCCCGGGTTTGCAGCAGAAAAAGCCGGCTATTCTCGACCGTGAATTCAATGTCCTGCATATCGCGGTAATGATTTTCAAGCTTGTGGGCTGTTTTCTTTAGTTGAGCGTATACAACCGGCATATTATCCTGCAACAGAGAAAGGGGGCTTGGCGTCCGGATTCCGGCCACAATATCTTCCCCCTGGGCATTCAGTAAAAATTCACCGAATAGACTCGCTTCTCCGGTAGAAGGATGCCTTGTAAACGCAATCCCTGTGCCTGAATTGACACCAGCATTTCCAAACACCATCTCCTGTATGGTTACCGCAGTACCAAGATGTTCGGGAATTTTATGAATCCGCCTGTATATCATAGCGCGCTGGTTATACCACGAGTCAAACACGGCACCCGTAGCCTTCATGAGCTGCTCTATTGGGTCCTGCGGAAAACAGTGCCCCGTTTCTTCGCTGACTATTTTTTTATATCGATTAATCAGGTCGGCCAAATGGTCTGCATCTAAGTCTGAATCACGCGTGACCCCGGCTATATCCTTCATTCGTAGTAATTCTTCTTCAAACAGGCTGCTGTCCACATCCAATACAATTGAAGCAAACATTTGGATGAAACGTCGGTAAGAATCATATGCAAAAGCAGGCTGATTCGTCTGGTAGGCGAGTGATTCGGCTGTTTTATCATTGATGCCCAGATTTAAGATTGTGTCCATCATTCCAGGCATGGATATAGACGATCCGGATCGAACGGAAACGAGCAACGGCCGGGTTGGATGGCCGATGGCCTTGCCCGTTATTTGTTCAAGCGTTGCCAGTCCATCCTCAATCTGGCTGCTTATCAGCGGATGGATTTGTTTTCCTTCATCATAAAAACGCCGGCATGCTTCTGTTGTAATGGTGAATCCGTAAGGGACGGGGAGACCGAGGGAGATCATATCTGCCAGATTCGCTCCTTTGCGGCCTAGTAAATCGCCCATCGCACCGCTGCCTTCACTGAACAAGTAGACGTATTTTTGACCCATAGCAATCGCCGAAAAGCGGCGGCACCTCCGTTTTATCTATCCTGTTTTATCATTTCCAATATAACCATACAACGTATTCCATCATAATATGGGGAAACGAGGATAATATGTGTGAACAAAGCATGACGTTATTGTGAACAATAAACCTGATTTCTACCGTCTCTATTTTTTTTCGCGACAAGTCTATGTATTCCTGCCAATAAGTAAAAGATTCAATAATTGATGCAGCGGTTCTGTTATAATTGGGGGAAAAAGCAGGGAGTGAGATAAGCATGAATCTGCTAGTTTCTCCACAATGGCTCATAGCGCACCTAAAAGACCCCAATACCGTTATTATTGACTGCCGCTTTACACTTGGCATGCCGAATGAAGGAAAAGAAGAGTACGCTGAAGGCCACATACCAGGTGCTGTCTATTTTGATCTGGAAGATGATTGGTCATCTTCTGTAACCGATCATGGCGGCAGGCACCCTCTTCCAGATGTTGGGGAGCTTACAGCGAAGCTAGGCACGGCCGGTATTAGCCCGCAAACAAATGTCGTACTGTATGACGACCAGAAAGGCTGCATGGCTGCGCGCGGCTACTGGCTTCTCAAGTATTTGGGCCATAAACAGGCTGCCCTGCTTGATGGAGGGTACAGCGCCTGGGTGAAAGCAGGCGGACATGTTACACACGGCAAACCCATCCACAAGGCTGTTTCTTACGTGCCAGACATACAGCCGCACATGCTTCGAAGTGTAACAGACGTGAGAGAGGCGCTTGGAAGTCCCAATACTGCCCTCATAGATTCACGGGCAATGAACCGGTTTACTGGTGAGAATGAAACGATGGATCCAATTGGCGGCCACATTCCTGGAGCCTGCCAGTATGACTGGCAGGAAGCGGTCAATGAAGATGGAACCTGGAAAAGCCCGGAAGAGTTGCGGGAGCGCTACAAGGGTCTTGCTAAGCATCAGGAGTGGATTGTCTATTGTGGGTCAGGGGTTACAGCATGTGCCAATCTATATGCAATGGAGCTCGCGGGTTATAATAACGGCAGGCTGTATGCGGGGAGCTGGAGTGACTGGATCACATATCCGGACAATCCGGTTGCAACAGGAGTGAAATAGAAAGAACCGGGCTTAGATCCCGGTTATGATTTGCCAATCCGGTCCGCAGGAAATGCTTACTCTTGCGGGCTTATTACTTTGGCTGAGACGACAATGGTTGTGTCACAGTTGTTTTTAACATACGCTTCCTTTGATTTGGTTCCGACATCTTCGTACTTAATCTCATAGCAGGACACATCCAGCTTCTTTCCTCCCGCAGAACGAATATCCCACTCAATGGTTTCTTGATTCATAATGGAGCTTACCCGCTTCCACTTTCCGGTTGATTTGATTTCGACGTGCGCAGGTCGCCCCGCTTATAAAAGTCCTTTCCAGGTAAAGACTATAAAATAGCCAAACATGGAAGGAGTAATTTTATATGTGGAAGTGCCATTATTGTGGCAGTGAAGATGGGATGCCTTATAAAGACCGCAATCTCAGCGGGATGCTGTGCCTGGCGCCAGATTGCGGGCGGTTTAACGAAATAATGAATGAAATTGGAACAGAATCAGCAGGCGCTCAAGCTGGCATAGGACCGGCCGAATAACCGATCGGCATTGGTATCTCAGAGCAAATCAGGTAAAATAGGAAATGAAATAAATGGCAAAGGAGATGCTGCATGAAGGAGTTGCTATTTTCAAGCGAAAAACGCAGCGGAATGGACATAAGGGTGCTTGAAACCGATAAATTTAAAACAAACACCATTATCCTACATATTGTCCTCCCGCTGGAAGAAGAAAGTGTAACCAGAGCTGCACTGCTGCCGAATGTGCTGCAGCGGGGAAGCGAGAAATACCCGACACAGGGACAAATGCAGCGTCATTTGGATAATCTTTACGGGGCTATTTTCAGCGCCGATGTTATGAAAAAAGGTGAAAGGCAAATTATCCAGCTATACCTGGAAATCGCCAATGAGAAATTCCTGTCTGACCAGACTCCGCTGCTGGAAGAAGGGATCAAGTTTCTTGGTGAAGTGCTTACCCGCCCGCTCCTCGAAAATAATGCGTTTAGTAGCCGGTTTGTAGAGCTCGAGAAAGAATCGCTAGCAAAAAAAATCGAGGGTTTAATTGATGATAAAATGCGCTATGCCAACCAGAGAGTAACGGAGGAGATGTGCAAGGATGAACCTTACCGTTTGCTGGCATATGGTATTAAAGAACAGATCCCGGCTGTTACTCCGCAGGATTTATATGCACTGTACCAGGAACTTCTTGAAACTGCCCCCATCGATATTTACGTAATCGGAGACGTTAATAAACAGGAAGTCATTTCTTCTATTGAACAGCATATTAACCTGAAGAGAGCAGATGCCGATATTGCTCCGCTTGGTTCGAATAGCTACCAGAAAGCCGTTGGCCAGGAGAAAACGGTGATCGACGAAATGAAAGTGTCCCAGGCGAAGCTGAACATTGGCCTGCGCACCCAAATTGGCTATGCGGATGAGGAGTACGTCCACCTCATGATGTACAATGGCGTGCTCGGCGGCTTCCCGCATTCCAAATTGTTTATGAACGTGCGGGAGAAAGCCAGTCTAGCTTATTATGCGGTTTCCCAGTTGGAAAGCAATAAAGGGCTTTGCATGATCATGTCGGGGATTGAATCGCAGAATTATGATAAAGCGGTCGCCATTATTAAGGAACAGCTTGAAATGATGAGAAAAGGCGAAATATCAGACGTTGAATTAAACCAGACGAAAGCAACCCTTTCCAACCAGATTCGTGAAACCCAGGATAGTTCATCCGCTATTATTTCCATGGATTTCAACGGACGTCTCAACGGGCGCACCCGAACATTGGAAGATACGCTGGCACGGATTGATGCAACGACGAAAGAAGATATCGCTGCCGTTGCCCGCCGTGTGGAAATTGATACGATTTACTTTTTACGCGGAAAGGGGGATGGCCAATGAAAAAGCACTATGACCGTTTGAATGAAACGATATACCATGAGCAACTGGACAATGGGCTTGGCGTGTATATTCTGCCAAAAGAAGGTTTCAGTAAAACATACGCCACCTTTACAACCAAGTATGGCTCCATCGACAACGAATTTGTCGTACCCGGCAATGGAAAAGTTAAAGTTCCGGACGGAATTGCCCACTTCTTGGAGCATAAAATGTTTGAGGAAAAAGAAGGGGATGTATTTGCTGATTTTGCAGCGCATGGAGCTTCTGCCAATGCCTTTACCAGCTTTGAGCGGACGGCTTACCTGTTCTCAAGCACACAGGACATAGAGCACAATGTGGAAACCTTGCTTAATTTTGTACAGAATCCTTATTTTACCGATGAAAATGTGGAGAAAGAAAAAGGCATTATTGGCCAGGAAATCAGAATGTATGAAGATAACCCAGACTGGCGGGTCTACTTCGGCTTGATTGATAATTACTTTCAGAATCATCCTGTAAAAATCGATATTGCCGGAACCGTTGAATCGATTAGCCATATAACAAAAGAGCTGCTTTACCAGTGTTATGAAACGTTTTACCATCCAAGCAACATGCTTCTTTTTATTGTGGGAGCCGTCGATCCGGATGAAATGATGGAGCTTGTAAAGCGCAATCAGGCAGGGAAAAATTATACAAGGCAGGCGCCGATAGAACGCAGCTATCCGGATGAGCCAGCGGCTATAGCGAAGAAGCGTACTGTTGTCCATCTGCCGGTAGGCATCCCGAAATGCATGTTTGGCTTTAAAGAAAAAACAGTGGGACTCACTGGCGATACGCTGTTACAGCGCGAGGTTGTGACGGAGTTAGTGCTTGACATCCTGTTCAGCCCCAGTTCGCCGCTGTACCAGAAGCTATATGAAGCAGGGCTGATAAACGATGGATTCGGTGCGGATTTTACGAACCAGCCGCACTATGGCTTCTCCATTATAGGCGGGGATACGAAGGATCCAGACGCGCTTGTCGGAATGGTACAAGAAGAACTGCAGCGTGTCCTAAGCGAGGGGATTGACAGGCAAGCTTTCACCCTTTCCCGCAAGAAAAAACTCGGCGAGTTTCTGCGCGCGCTGAATTCAGTAGAATTTATCGCCAACCAATTTACCAATTACCGGTTTGCTGGAACGGACTTATTCAACATTGTGAACGTGCTCGAAGCCGTCACGCTGGACGATGTTAACACGCGGATGCGGGAGCACATGGATTTCGAACAGCTTTCTGTATCCATTGTAACATCTGGAGAAGAAACACACTAAACCGGCAGGGGAAAGATTTAAATGGGGAGAAAAGAAAAATGGGCATGCATTACCGGGGCGGGCCGCGGCATTGGAGCCGCAATTGCTCTGCGATTAGCCCGGGAAGGGTATGATTTGCTGCTTCATTACCACTCATCGCAAAATCTTGCGGAGACAGTAGCAGCAGAGTGCCGGAAGGAAGGGAGCGAGGTCCATCTGGTTTGTGCCGATTTAACCTCGACTGATGGTGCGCACGAACTATTCGGGAAGCTCCCTTTCCACCCGGATGTTCTTATTTTGAATGCGGGGATCAGCCAGTATGGCGTGATCCAGGATGTTACCCCGGATGAGTTCGATAAGATGATCAATATTCATGTGCGTGCGCCGTTCTTCTGTGCCCAACAGGCTTTGCCGCATATGATTCGCCGCGGTTATGGCAGAATTATCACGCTATCATCCATATGGGGGCTGGCTGGCGCAAGCTGTGAAGTTCTTTATTCTGCAGCGAAGGGTGCTGTAAACTCGTTCACCAAAGCGCTGGCAAAAGAAGCAGCACCGAGCGGCATAACCGTTAACGCAGTGGCCCCTGGTATGATAGATACAGAGATGATCCGCGATCAGTACAGTGCGGAAGATATAGATGGAATAATTGAAGAAATTCCTGCAGGACGTATGGGGCAATCTGCTGAAATAGCCGCTCTGATTGCATTTATCGCCAGCGAAGAAGCGGGGTACATAAACGGCCAGGTGATTAGCGCGAACGGGGCATGGTATTGTTAGAAACCGTGTATAGCGAACCTCCTTTTGAGTCATATTACGAACAGAGGGTTTGGCGTAAAACCCTGTATGATTATAAGGAGGGACAGCCCAATGTCAGTTCTTAACAACTTTAATGATTGGAAATCGTTTCTTGCTCAGCGTGTTACACAGAGTGCCTCATCCGGTGTGGGTGAAGATGCAATGCAGAATATGGCATACGAAATCGGCGATTATCTTTCCGCACATGTCGACCCGAAAAATGAACAGGAGCGACTTCTCAAGGAACTGTGGGATGCAGGTAACGAGCAGGAACAACGTGCGATGGCTGGTGTTATGGTCAAGTATGTACAGGGACAAAACCGCACCAGCTAAGTTTAGGTGTGTGCCACTACCCCGAAAGCCCTCTTTTTTGGAAGAGGGCTTTTTGTCGATTTCATGCATGGAAAAATTTTTTGCCTATTTTCAATGGAACGATTTGATCTTTTAGTGTAGAATAGTGTCGTTACAGAAAGAAGAAGCAGGATGAAAGGGCGTATTTCACAATGAGCAATCAAAAGCAGGATTGGTATTTGGAATACGAAGTACATAACAACAGACCCGGGCTCTTAGGTGACGTGGCATCTATACTGGGGATGCTTTCCATTAATATTGTGACAATCAATGGTGTCGAATCGATTCAAGGCAAAGTAAACAGGCGCCGCGGGCTCTTAATTCGCGCTGATGATGCAAAAAAAATTGAACTTCTGGGAAGCATATTAGAAAAGGTAGAAAGTATCAGCTTACGAAAATTGCGCCAGCCAACGATTCTTGACCTGCTAGCAGTTAGGCACGGGCGTTACATAGAAAGAGATTCGGAAGATAAGCGGACGTTTCGTTTTATCCGTGAAGAGATTGGTGTGCTGGTTGATTTTATGGCGGAGATTTTTAAGCGTGAGGGCAATCAGCTGGTAGGGATTCGGGGAATGCCGCGTGTGGGTAAAACCGAGTCCACTGTTGCGGCCTGCGTATCCGCAAACAGACGGTGGACGTTTATTTCGTCTACGCTGATTCGCCAGACGGTGCGCAACCAGTTAACATTAGACGAGATGGGCGAAGGACACGTCTATTTAATCGATGGCATTGTTTCAACTATGCGAAGCACAGAGAAGCACGCCATGCTGATGCGGGAGATTATGCGGATGCCGTATACCAAGGTCATTGAACACCCGGACGTTTTTGTCAGGGAGACGGAGTATAACATAAGCGATTTTGATTATATAATTGAACTGCGCAATGACCCGGATGAAGAAATTACATATGAAAATATTGAAACGGGGTTTTCCGGGTTTGATCTTCCTTGAGGAAAGAAACGTGGAAAATCCATAGGAGGTGCTTTCTTTGTCTGAGCTAGGAGGAGCTTTGCAAAGAGCCAGACAGGATAAGGGAATGACACTTTATGATGTACAAGAGTCAACGAAGATTCAAATTCGTTACCTTGAAGCCATCGAAAGTGGACAATTTGATGTTTTACCTGGGCTTTTTTATGTCCGTGCGTTTATAAAAAGTTATGCGGAGACCGTCGGGCTTGATGCTGACGCACTCATTGCCGAACACGCTTCTGAATTGCCAGCGCCCCCGGTCGTCGAAGACAGCCCCACCCCGCTTCGGCAAAACCGCCAGCCGCGCAAGGAAGGGAGCGGCGGAAAGTGGGTATCGCGCATCATGCTTTACTTGTTTGCGATTTTGATCGCTGTGGTGCTGTACTTTGCCGTCACATCATACAAGGGCAAGCAGGCGGAACCGGCGCAGCCGATTGCCAAATCACCTACAGTCTCATCGCCGACAGGTGAAATTGTTGTACCGCCGCCTGCCAAACCGAAACCGGCCCCAAGCCCAGCGGCGGTTCAGCCGCCGGCTCCAAAACCCGCTCAGGGTAAGCTTACCCCGGTTACGGATTCGAGTTCGATAATGAACTATCAGCTGACGGGCGCGGATAAAATTACCGTATCTGTTAAATCAAACACGGGAGCGCACTGGCTGTCTGTATCCGATGAAAATGGACAGATTACACAGGCAACAGTAGACGAAGGTAAGTCAAACTCCTGGGATATTAAAGGCAAAGTAGCCAAACTCCGCATTTACCGTGTGAAAGACGTTACCGTTACGGTCAACGGGCAGGCCATTGATACGTCGGCTCCGAAACGCAGAGGAACACAGGAAATCATAATTACCCGACAGTAACCCCCAGCCATCATGGGGGGTTTTCTTTTGACACGTATTTTTTCGTGTATTATACTGTAGTTGGAAAAATGGGCACAGTCCCTAGACGGAGGACTAGAAAGTGAATAAAACAGCAGTAGGAGAAAAGGTAGCCATTATTACGCTTGGCTGCGAGAAAAATCTAGTCGATTCCGACATTATGTCGCAATTAATAGATGAGCGGGGGTTTACCCTCGTAGAAAATCCGGAAGAAGCAAATGTCATTGTCGTTAACACATGCGGTTTTATAGATGCCGCCAAAGAAGAATCGGTCAATACCATTCTTGAAATGGCTGACCTCAAGAAAACAGGCAGCCTTAAATCCTTGATTGTCGCCGGATGCTTAACGCAGCGCTATAAGGAAGTGCTGATGGATGAGATGCCGGAGATCGACGGGATTGTAGGAACAGGTGACTTCGACAAAATTAGCCAAATCATTGAGGAATCGCTTGAAGGACGCAAACCAGTCTTTGTTGGCAATCCCGTGTTCTCCTATGAGAATGTATCCCGCCGGAAAGTGGAGAAAGGGACATATTCCGCATTTGTAAAGATAGCGGAAGGCTGTGATAATTCGTGTACGTTCTGCATTATTCCGCAGCTGCGTGGAGGTTTCCGCAGCCGCTCTATTGAATCGATTGTCAAGGAAGCCCAGGAGCTGGCATCGCAGGGGGTTAAAGAATTAAACTTGATTGCCCAGGATTCAACGAATTACGGCTTTGATCTGTACGGTGAACGTGTGCTGCATAAGCTTTTGCGCAGCGTTTCTGAAGTGGATGGGATCGAGTGGATTCGCCTTCACTATGCATATCCTGGTTATTTTACGGATGAACTTATCGAGGAATTCGCTTCCAATCCGAAAATCTGCAAATACATCGACATGCCGCTGCAGCACAGCGAGGATGCTGTGTTAAAGAGAATGCTAAGGCCTGGGCGCCAGCGGGACATTCGCCAGCTGGTAGGCAAAATCCGCCGGCATATTCCTGACGTTGCGCTGCGCACATCGATCATCGTTGGCTTTCCTGGTGAAACCGAAGAGCAGTTTAACAACCTTCAGGCGTTTATTCGCGATATCGGTTTTGACAGGCTTGGTGTGTTTACGTATTCGCAGGAAGAAGGAACAGCTGCAGCCCGCCTCCCGGATCAACTGCCACAGGAGGTAATTGAACGAAGAGCCAACATCCTCATGGAAGTTCAGCGGGAAGTGGCAAATGAGCGCAATGGCCGTTTTGTTGGCAAGGTTGTTCCCGTTCTGATTGAAGGATATGACGGGCATAACAATGTTCATATGGGGCGCTCCCAATTTGACGCAGCCGAAATAGATGGTGAGGTTTTTGTCACCGGACACACCGGGAAACTTGGCGAGATAGTCAATGTTCGCATTACCCACTCGTATGACTTCGACCTTGCGGGGGAGGTTATCTAGTTGAATCTGGCCAATCGAATCACACTGGTACGAATTTTTCTCGTACCAGTTGTGATGATCTTTTTGCTCGTTAAATTCGATACGCTTGGTGCTATCAAAATAGGTGGCGTACATATTACATATAGTGAGTTCATTGCCGCACTTATTTTTATTATTGCCGCCGTTACCGATGGGCTTGACGGATATATTGCTCGCTCGCGGAAGATGGTTACCAATCTGGGCAAATTTTTGGATCCGCTGGCCGACAAACTGTTAATTTCTGCTGTCCTGATATCATTAGTAGAGATGCAGCGATTGGATGCATGGGTAGCGGTAGTTATTATAAGCCGTGAATTTGCCGTTACGGGGCTTAGGCTCGTTGCCGCAGCGGAAGGGGTTGTAATTGCAGCAAGCAAGCTCGGAAAATGGAAAACCGTTTTTCAAATCATTGCAGTTGCTTCTCTCATCTTGAAGAATTTCCCGTTCGAGACACTCGGTATTCCATTTGCCCAAATTATGGTATGGATTGCCGTTATTATGACCATCGTATCTGGTGTGGAATACTTTATGAAAAACAAAAAAATCATCCCCATATCCTAGATCAATAACCGTGATGCTGTTATTGATCTTTCTCAGTAATAGGAGGCGTGTTTTATGAAGGCTGAAATCATTGCAGTCGGAACGGAACTGCTCCTGGGACAGATTGCCAACACAAATGCCCAGTTTATCTCGGAGAAAATAGCAGAGCTTGGGATTGGCATGTATTATCATACAACTGTTGGCGATAATCATGAGCGCCTGCGCTCCGTTGTGGAGCTGGCGCTCAACCGTTCGGATCTGATTATTTTTTCCGGCGGACTGGGGCCTACCAAAGACGATCTCACGAAAGAAACCGTAGGGCAGGTACTTGGAAAGCCGCTTGTTGAGGATAGGGAGGCCATGGAACGGATCCTTGATTATTTCAAACAGCGCAGCAAGCCAATGACTGAAAATAACAGGAAACAGGCGCTCGTTATTGAAGGGAGCAGTATTCTCCCAAATGATCATGGAATGGCACCGGGAATGGCAATTCCTTATCAAGGCAAGCATATTATTATGCTCCCGGGACCGCCGAGTGAATTATATCCAATGTTTACTACATATGCAGTGCCTTACCTTTTATCCATACTGAATGAAAAACAGATCGTTCATTCTAAAGTTCTCCGCTTTTTTGGCATTGGGGAATCCGCCCTTGAAGAAACGCTAATGGATCTGATTGACAACCAGATCAATCCAACGATTGCCCCTCTTGCTAAGGAAGGCGAGGTTACGATCCGCCTTACCGCGCGCAGTGCTTCGCAGGATGAAGCGGAGAAGCTAATCGCTGAAGTGGAGCGGGAAATTGAAAGCAGGGTAGGACGCTATATTTATGGGTATAATGATGAGTCGCTTGTTAGTGTGCTCGTTGATCAGTTGAAGGAGTCAGGAAAGACCGCAGCCTTTGCTGAAAGCATAACAGGCGGTCTTATCAGCCATATGGTGACAGCGATCCCCGGAAGTTCACAGGTACTGAAAGGCAGTATCATTTGCTATACGAATGAAGTAAAGCAAAGCCAGCTTGGTGTACCGGATGATATACTCAGCTCGTTTGGTGCGGTAAGCGCCCAATCAGCTGGCCTGATGGCGGAGCAGGTGAGAGTGCGTCTTAACAGTGATTTTGGTGTATCGATTACCGGGGAGGCTGGACCAAATCCGTCGGAAAACAAACCTGTCGGGCTCGTTTACATTGGTATAAACGATGGATCACATACCCATGTGGAAGAAATCCGCTTATCAGGCAGGCGGTCCGGCATACAGCTGCGCGCAGCGAAATACGCAATATTTATGCTGCTGGAACGAATAAAAAAAGGTGGTTTTTAAATGGTACATTTCTCAGATTTTGCCCTGCATAAGTCCATTCAGCAGGCGATCCATGATATGGGATTCGAAGAGCCTTCTCCAATTCAGGAACAGTGTATCCCCAAGATTCTTGAAGGAGGAGATCTTATTGGACAGGCGCAGACTGGCACAGGAAAAACAGCAGCCTTTGGCCTTCCTTTGATTGAAAAAGTGACCGGCCAAAATGCGGTGCAGGCTATTGTGCTTACGCCGACGCGCGAGCTGGCTATACAGGTGTCAGGCGAGCTGCGTAAAATCGCGAAGTATAAAAAAGTCCGGACTCTTCCAATATATGGTGGGCAGTCGATCGGTCACCAAATTCGTGCGCTGAAGCAGGGCGTGCAGGTAGTGATCGGTACGCCAGGCCGCGTGCTGGATCATCTGCGCCGTAAAACGCTCCACCTCGACCAGGTGAAAATGCTTGTGCTTGATGAAGCGGACGAAATGCTTGACATGGGATTTCAGGAGGATATTGAGTCCATTATCCGGGAGACGTCAACAGATCGCCAGACGCTTCTTTTCTCGGCGACGATGCCTCAGGAAATTTTGCGTCTTGCCCGCAAATATATGCAGGATCCGCAAACCGTGAGCATTAGCCGCAAAGAGGTAACAGCACCTACGATTGAGCAGGTCTACTATAAAGTGTTTGAACGCAGCAAACTTGAGTCGTTGTGCCGGATTATCGACAGTGAAGAGCTTGAACTTGGCATCGTTTTCTGCCGGACAAAGCGCGGCGTAGACGAATTAACGGAAGCTCTGCAGGAGCGCGGCTACATGGCCAGCGGGCTTCATGGTGATTTAAGCCAGGCACAGCGGGATAAAGTCATGAAATCATTCCGTGACTCCACCATCGAACTGCTGGTTGCCACAGACGTGGCGGCACGGGGAATTGACGTTGGCAACGTGTCCCATGTTATCAACTATGATATCCCACAGGATCCGGAAAGCTATGTCCACCGCATTGGCCGGACGGGCCGTGCCGGGCGCCGCGGAATTGCGATCACACTGGTCACTCCGCGAGAAATGAAACAGCTTCGCACCATAGAGAAAGTATCAAAATCAACATTGGAATCCCGCAACGTGCCTTCGATTGAAGAAGTCTTAGAACGCCAGCAAACCATCTGGAGGCAGCAGCTGGTCAGCCTGATGGACGGGGAGCATGAGCTTGCGCCGTTTATGCAGGTTGTGGATGGCCTTCACGAAGATTATCCGGTGGACAAAATCGCCGCGGCGGCTCTTTCTTTGGCCTTCTCCAGCACCTTAGCAGACGATGCTTCGGAGACGTATGATTTTGGCGAGACAGGGGCATCCAGGGGATATGTGCGCTTCTTCATTAACATTGGACGCAGCCTCGATATCCGCCCGCCAGATCTCATTAAAGAAATGACAGAACTTGTAGGGATCTCGAGCAAGGCGATTGGCAAAATCGATATCTTTGAGAACTTCACTTTTATTGAAGTATCTGAGGATGTCGCGCCGTTTGTGTACGAAGCAATGCGTAACTCACGCATTAAAGGTAAACGGGTAAATGTCGAGCCGGCTAAACCTCGTGCAAAAAGAACCTAAGGAGAGATAGAGGCGGACCTCTTAACAGGCTGCCTCTTTTTTGTTGCGCCTTACCCCAAGGTGTTTCTCAGAAGAAGGCAAAGCAACAGAGCAAGTTAGAAAGGTAATTTCTGTAAAAAAATTAGAAAAGCGAATAAATGTTCGTGAAAATGTATTGGCAAATCCCTAGAAAAAAGGTAGAATAGAGATACAGATTGGATAAACATTCATGATATTTTGAAATAGAGAAGGGAGCGATGGCTTTGTCCGATCGCAAAGCTGCTTTAGATATGGCGTTACGCCAGATAGAAAAACAATTTGGGAAGGGTTCGGTCATGAAACTTGGCGAAGTGGCCGCCACGCATACCGTATCGGTTGTATCCAGCGGTTCCATTGCGCTTGATATTTCGCTTGGAATCGGCGGATATCCTCGCGGCCGCATTATTGAGATTTATGGCCCTGAATCTTCCGGTAAAACAACCGTCGCCCTTCACGCGATTGCTGAAGTCCAAAAAACAGGTGGCACAGCAGCTTTTATTGATGCCGAGCATGCCCTTGATCCTATTTACGCAAGAAATTTAGGTGTAAATATAGATGAACTTCTTCTTTCCCAGCCGGATACAGGCGAGCAGGCTCTCGAAATTGCCGAAGCCCTGGTACGGTCGGGCGCTGTTGATATTATCGTGATAGACTCGGTTGCCGCTCTTGTACCAAAGGCGGAGATTGAAGGGGAAATGGGCGATTCTCACGTAGGCCTTCAGGCACGATTGATGTCACAGGCGCTGCGTAAACTGGCCGGTGCGATAAATAAATCCAAAACCATTGCGGTTTTCATTAACCAGCTTCGTGAGAAAGTCGGGGTTATGTTTGGAAATCCGGAAACCACGCCAGGTGGACGTGCTCTTAAATTTTATTCCAGCGTGCGTCTTGATGTCCGCCGGATTGAAACGTTGAAACAGGGCAATGATATGGTCGGTAACAGAACCAAAATAAAGGTCGTAAAGAATAAAGTGGCTCCGCCTTTCAAACAATGCGAAGTTGACATTATGTACGGAGAAGGCATTTCTCGCGAAGGAAGCCTGCTCGATATTGGAGCAGATCTGGATATCGTGAACAAAAGTGGTGCCTGGTATTCCTTTAACGAGGAGCGCTTAGGTCAAGGCCGTGAGAACTCCAAGCAGTTTCTTAAGGAGAATCCAGATATTGCACATGCGATTGAACAGCAAATCCGGGACCACTACGAATTGACTGGTGCCACAGAGGCCGTCGTGAAGGCTGAAGATGAAAAGGACGAAGCATTTGCGCTTGATTTCGAATAAACGTAGAGAGGGGGGCGTCCTACAGGATGCTCCCTTTTTTGTCGTATGCGTGCCCAGCCAAGCTAGGCACAACTAGCCGGTGAAAGTCCGGTCGAGGTAAGAACCAAGTCGCCTCGTAGCTATCAGGCAACTGCTGGAGAAATCCTAAGGTTGAAGCCCTGTGAAAACGTAGCCCCGCAAGGGGAGCAAGCAAAACAGCAGACCGTAACATGAAGTAAATCCTGCCGCATCGCCAAAAAGAACCTGAAAAGGACAAGGGAGAGCCGAGCCTTTATATGATGGGCGAAGGCCAAGGAACGTGTGAAGAGCTTGGAAGCGCAGCACGGAAGAACTCTCCGGTGTATGGGGATCGGTATGTTGTGAAAGTTGTCTCTGGAACTGGGGAGACCCTCCCCCGCACGGAAAAAAATTTCTTTTTTTTTTCGTAATGAGCGACCTTATAAGCCCGAAAGGTGAAATGGCGAGCTGCGGGAAGGGAGTCGGAGGGGGTCATAGTACCGTGGAAGCGAGGACAACAAAACCTCGTGCAGGGAAGGACGCCGAAAGGCAATACCCTACTTTGTTCAAGCAAGTGGAGGAGGTAAGAGCAATGAATGCAGTTAATCCTGCTAACTACGCCAAAGTAAAAGCTCAAGAACTTCAAAACAAGTTATATCTTGCCGCCAAGGAAAATCCGCATCGCAAGTTTCATGCGTTATACGATAAAATTTACCGGGAAGATATTCTTTGGGAAGCATGGAGACGAGTAAAAGGCAATCGAGGTAGTGGTGGAGTGGATGGCATAACCATTGACTCTATCATAAAAGAAAATGGAGAACAGCAACTGGTGGAAGAAATCCGTGACCAACTCATGAGAGGCATCTATCGCCCGTTGCCAGCACGGCGTAAAGAAATACCGAAGCCCGACGGGAAACTACGTCGTGTTGGGGATTCCTACTATACGTGATCGCATGAAGTCACAGAGCCGAGAAATCGACTGTTCTGGACGATGAACCAGATGGTTGAAGAACTTAATCCACGCATACAAGGGTGGAGAAACTACTATGCCTTGGACTCGTTTGCCAATAAGTTTCTAAATAAAATCGACTGGTACATCCGAAAGAGACTGACACTGTTTTGGAACAAGAAACTGTATCGTCGTAAAAAACATCATAAATTCGGACTGGTGGGCATCATGGCTCAAAAATCTGGATTAAAGAAACTTGTGGTCTGAGAAAGTACCGTAAAGCGGAGGAAAGAAGAACATCGGAAAGCCGGATGAGGGAAAACCTCACGTCCGGTTTGATGCAGGGGGAGCTGGAAAAAGTAAAAGCGGACTTTCGTCCGCAATGAAATTTCAGTTCTCTACTCTACAGGAAGCGTATTTTGCTTTAATTAAAGTGACTTGAGCGATTTTTAAATGGGACCTCAGGTGCCGAAACACCCAAGGAAAACATCGCGAGGCGCATGTCCGCACCTTCTTTCCCCCAGGCCGAAAGGTGTTTCGATTTTACCTTTCGGCATAAGTGCAACTTAGGTTGCTGCCTGCGCTATAGCTTGGCCGCAACCTAGTTTTCTAATGGAGCGTGGTTTTTCTCACTATTTTTCTTATGGTAGAAGGAGCCGGTGTATGGAGCGAGATGAACGGGAGAAGTGGTCCGAGGGTCAAATACAGGAAGTACCGGCCCCTGGTATGATTACAAAGCTTGAGCGGCAAAAAAGAAACAGGGAGAGAGTCAATGTGTATATTGATGACTCCTATGCGTTTGCCATTCACGAGGATGTGCTGGTAAAATACAGGCTTATCAAGGGACGCCAAATCGATAAGGAAGAGATGCAGGGAATACTGGAAGCTGAGGAAAAAAACCGGGCCGAACACTATGCGCTGCGTTATATTGGATTTAGGCCAAGAACCGTGCACGAGGTGCAAGTGTATTTGCTGGGCAAGGGTTTTCCTGAGGAAGCTGCTGAAGAAGTGGTGCAAAGATGCCTTAAACAGGGATATTTGGATGACAGAAGATATGCGGAGCAGTGGGTGGAGGAAAGAATGCGTTTAAAGCCCCGTGGACGCCATCTGCTTCGACAGGAACTGAGAAACCGGGGGATCGATGAGAACACGATTGAGCACGCAGTGGAGGGCTTAGCCCATGATACCGAGTTGGAAGCGTGTTTGGAGGCAGCAAGGAAGAAGTACAGCAAGGTCCGTTTTGCTACCTATGCGGAAATGCGCAACAAAGTCGGGCCTTTTCTCCAAAGAAAAGGATTTGGATTAGAAATCATAAATCGCGTGCTAGAAATCCTAAAAAGCGAACTATGCCAAAGATAGAATCACCATTCTTGACATTCCTACATCATAATGGCAAAATAAAGTTGTATATCACTTAACTTAAGAGAATATCGTGTTCTCACTAATCGGGTGTATACGTTCGTTTCGTATATTTTAATCGAGATCGGTTGGGGTCTCATACTTTACTGTGAATTCAATGTTAAAGAAGCGAAACAATTGAAAACATAGCCTCAGATGCAAGGAGGTGACAGAAAGAATGACATTAGGTATTAGTATTCTGCTTATACTTGCATCTCTGGCGGTCGGAGTAGGAATCGGTTACTTTGTTCGCAAATCGCTCGCTGAAGCCAAAATTTCAAGCGCGGAACAAGCGGCGAAGCAAATTCTCGATACGGCAAACAAAGATGTTGAAGCACTTCGGAAGGAAAAGATCCTGGAAGCCAAGGATGAAGTGCACAGGCTGAGAACGGATGCCGAGAAGGAAATACGCGAACGGCGCAATGAAATTCAGCGCCTTGAGAAGCGTCTTCTTCAAAAAGAAGAATCAATTGACCGGAAAGTGGAGCTGTATGAACGCAAAGAAGCGGAACTAGATAAACGCGAACAAACAATTGCTGACATGCAAAGCAAGGCGGAGGAACTGCTCAAAGCTCATTCAACAGAGCTGGAGCGGATTTCTAGTCTGACGAGGGAAGAAGCTCGCCAAATTATCCTGAATCAGGTAGAGATAGAAGTTCGTCATGAGGCGGCTATGCGAGCGAAAGATATTGAGCAGCAGGCGAAGGAAGAAGCGGATAAAAAAGCACGTGAGATTATTACCACAGCGATTCAGCGCTGTGCAGCCGATCACGTTGCGGAAACCACCGTATCTGTTGTTTCTCTCCCGAACGATGAAATGAAAGGCCGTATTATTGGACGGGAAGGCAGAAATATTCGTGCGCTTGAAACTTTAACAGGCATTGACTTAATCATTGATGACACTCCGGAAGCTGTTATCCTATCCGGTTTTGATCCCGTCCGTCGTGAGATTGCACGGACCGCTCTGGAAAAACTTGTTGCAGACGGTCGGATTCACCCGGCACGAATTGAAGAGATGGTTGAAAAAGCCCGACGCGAAGTCGATGACCGTATTCGGGAATACGGTGAACAGGCTACTTTTGAAACCGGAATACACGGTCTTCATCCTGACCTTATCAAAATTCTTGGCCGCTTGAAATATCGTACAAGCTATGGTCAGAACGTGCTGAAACACTCCATTGAAGTTTCACATTTATGCGGACTTATGGCTGCCGAGCTTGGTGAAGATCAATTGCTCGCTAAACGCGCAGGTCTTCTGCACGACATCGGAAAAGCGATTGACCATGAAGTGGAAGGTTCCCATGTGGAAATTGGGGTTGAATTAGCTAAGAAATACAAGGAACATCCTGTTGTAATTAATGGTATTGCCTCTCATCATGGTGATTGTGAACCAACGTCAGTTATTGCCATGCTGGTAGCAGCAGCGGATGCATTATCTGCTGCAAGGCCTGGAGCACGGCGTGAGACACTTGAAACATACATCCGCCGTCTTGAGAAGCTGGAAGAAATCTCCGAATCATTTGAAGGTGTGGAGAAATCTTATGCGATACAAGCGGGACGCGAAGTTCGCATTATGGTAAAACCTGATCAGATTGATGATCTAGAGTCCCACCGTCTGGCTCGGGAAATTACCAAGAAAATTGAAAATGAGCTTGATTATCCTGGACATATTAAAGTAACAGTTATCCGGGAAACAAGAGCAGTAGAATATGCCAAGTAAAACAGAAAGGCTTCTGCGGGGATACACGCGGAAGCTTTTTTGCGTCAAAGAGTTTCGTTTCACAACAGAAAGGTGGACGCTAATCTATGCGAATCATGTTTATTGGGGATGTTGTAGGCGAGCCGGGCAGGGAAATGCTGCAGGATTTGCTGCCACGCCTCAAGAAAAAATACCAGCCGCACTTCACGATTGTAAATGGCGAGAATGCGGCAGCCGGACGGGGAATTACGCAAAAAATAGCCAGGCAGTTTTTCGATTTGGGAGCGGGTGTGATCACGTTAGGCAACCATTCTTTTGACAATAAAGACGTACTTGAATTTATTGATGACGAACCACGGTTGATACGTCCGGCCAACTTCCCAGAAAGCGTGCCAGGCAGAGGATATACCTTTGTTAAAGGGACCATGGGCGGCGAATTGGCGGTTATTAACCTGCAGGGTAGAACGTTCATGCCTGCCTCCAATTGCCCTTTTGAGAAAGCCGAAGAGCTAGTAAAGCTTGTTCGAAAAAGAACCCCTTATATTTTTGTCGATATGCATGCGGAAGCTACTTCAGAGAAGCAGGCGCTGGGGTGGTTTTTGGACGGAAAAGTAACAGCAGTCGTGGGGACCCATACTCATGTGCAGACAGCAGACGAGAGAATCCTGCCCGGTGGAACAGCTTATCTATCGGATGCGGGCATGGTAGGGCCGCGCGATAGCATTCTTGGGATGGAGCGAGAAGCCGTCATTAAGAAGTTTCGCACAGGATTGCCTGTCCGGTTCACAGTAGCCATGGTTCGACCTCAGTTAAACGGGGTAATTATTGATATGGAAAAAGATAGGGGCCAGGCTACGGCCATTAAGAGAATTACAATTGACGATGATCATCCATTTATGGAGTAACCGGTAGATCCTCTAGCGATAGGATTGATAAGCCCAGCGCTTTAACCGGCTTTTTTATCGTCATAAGGCAAGAAAAGGTTCCCCTTCTTGGAATTATTTTAGCAAACGCCGAATAGAGTTAAAGTGGTAATTATCAATCTATCCGAGGAGGTAACTTCTGATGGAAGTATTAAAAGTTTCAGCAAAGTCCAATCCTAACTCTGTTGCTGGTGCCCTTGCCGGAGTTCTCCGGGAACGTGGTGGTGCAGAACTGCAGGCCATTGGAGCAGGTGCGCTTAACCAGGCAATTAAAGCGGTTGCGATTGCACGAGGATTCGTAGCACCCAGCGGTGTTGATTTAATTTGCATACCGGCCTTTACGGACATCTTAATCGATGGCGAGGAGCGAACTGCCATTAAGCTCATCGTAGAGCCCAGATAGAATTGATAAGTACGGAATTTGTTGGCCTGTTTATTCGTTTATACGAGTAAACAGGCTTTGTTCGTTTCTTTTTGCACCTGGTGTGCGCCTAATTTGCCCAGATATAATCCCGTTTCCTTTGGTACGGCTTTATGTTACGAATAAAATAAACCCTACTAGAACAGAACTGCTTTTTGATATGGAACAGTTATTAAAATTCGGTACTGAGGATACCATATCAACTGGCTATGATTTCGATACAATAAACTGCTTGCTTGCACATTTCACGCAATCGAAAGCCAACCAAAAGTTAAACCATCTACTGCGCCCTCGCACGTAAAAAAGTGCAAACAAATGGTTATGGGGCAACCGCGCGAACTTTTTGAGAGTGTCCTGCCATTACGATAAATTTCATGAATAAAAATTCCGATAAGGCTTGCATTTTACAGTCTGGAGGACTACAATGATACATGTTTCAAGTACACATTTTGTTCATATTTTTAAATAGATACATATATGTAGACCCAAATGGCAGCCGGGTTAACCGGCTGGGATTTACTAGTGTGTCTGTTTAAAAATTGATACACTAGACTAGGTAAATTGAGCAGTCTCTTTGAAGGGGTGGAGTTCATGATTAATCAACTTTCATGGAAAGTTGGCGGACAACAGGGTGAAGGGATCGACAGTACAGGTGAAATTTTCGCTATCGCGTTGAACCGGTTAGGTTATTATCTGTACGGCTACCGTCATTTCTCTTCCCGTATTAAAGGCGGTCATACAAACAATAAAATCCGTGTAAGTACAAAACCGCTGGGTGGTATCTCTGATAACCTCGACATTCTCGTGGCGTTTGACCAGGAGACCATCGATGTTAACAGCCCGGAATTACGCAAAGGCGGGGTTATCATTGCCGATGCAAAATTTAATCCGAAGGCTCCTGAAGGTCAGGATGTGCGACTTTTCTCTGTACCTTTAACCGAAATTGCCGAAGAACTTGGCACTTCCCTAATGAAAAACATGGTAGCTATCGGCGCTTCCAGTGCGCTGCTTGGCCTGCCAGAATCTTCTTTTATTGAAGTGGTAAATGAACTATTCGGCAAAAAGGGTCAAAAAGTGGTTGACAAAAATATGGAAGCCATTTCCCGTGGTGCTGAATATGTAAATAAAGAATCAGGCGGTCCTCTTGAACAATTCCAGCTTGAACCGGCAGATGGCCAGAAGCGGATGTTTATGATTGGTAACGATGCCATTGCAATGGGCGCGCTCGTTGGCGGATGCCGCTTTATGCCGGCCTATCCAATCACACCAGCCTCAGAAATTATGGAATACCTCGTTAAAAAACTTCCTGAGTATGGCGGTACCGTTATCCAGACAGAAGACGAAATCGCGGCTGTTACTATGGCAATTGGTGGCGCTTACGGCGGTGTTCGGACCATGACAGCTTCCGCTGGTCCCGGACTTTCTCTTATGACTGAAGCGATTGGCCTTGCCGGTATTACAGAAACTCCGCTCGTTATTGTAAATACTCAGCGCGGGGGCCCTTCAACAGGGATGCCGACCAAGCAAGAGCAATCTGACGTAAATGCGATGATCTATTCTACCCACGGTGAAATCCCGAAAGTAGTTCTGGCGCCTAGTACAGCAGAAGAAGCGTTCTACGATACTGTGGAAGCGTTCAACATTGCTGAAGAATACCAGGTACCGGTTATCCTTCTTTCCGACCTCCAATTATCTCTTGGTAAACAAACGGTTGAACCTCTAGATATCACCAAAGTACAAATTCGCCGCGGTAAATATCTTGGCACACAAGAACTGCCTGAACTAGAAGGCGAAATGTTTAAACGCTATGAAGTAACAGAAGACGGCATCTCGCCTCGCGTGGTTCCTGGCCAGAAGAATGGTATTCACCACGTTACAGGCGTTGAGCACAGCGAGACAGGACGCCCTACAGAAGATCCGGTAATCCGCGTTAAGCAAATGGATAAACGCATGCGCAAACTTGATAACCTGAAAGTAAAAGACGCCGTTCTGAAAGTAGGGGAAGTTCTTCCTGAGGCTGATGTGCTGCTTGTTAGCATGGGCGGAATCCGCGGAGCCATTACGGAAGCAAAAGAGCGCCTTGCAGCTGAAGGTGTCAAAATCAACCAGGCTCATGTACGCTTAATTCATCCATTCCCTGCAGCTGATCTGAAACCGCTTGTAGACAGCGCCAAGAAAGTTATCGTTATCGAACACAATGCTACAGGCCAATTAACGGATCAAATTAAACTGCATGTGGGAGCAGCTGAAAAAATCAACAGTATGCTTAAATATGATGGAAACCCGTTCCTGCCTGCCGAAATTTATAACAAAATCAAGGAGCTGTTGTAAAATGGCAACTTTTAAAGACTTCCGTAATAGTGTAAAACCAAACTGGTGCCCAGGATGCGGAGACTTCTCTGTACAGGCAGCTATCCAGCGCGCTGCAGCTAATGTTGGACTCGAACCTGAACAATTAGCTGTTGTTTCCGGAATTGGATGTTCCGGCCGCATTTCCGGTTACATCAACGCTTACGGCCTGCACGGTGTACATGGCCGCGCTCTTCCAATCGCACAAGGCCTTAAAATGGCGAATCGCGAGTTAACCGTAATCGCTTCCGGCGGCGACGGAGACGGCTTTGCAATCGGGACAAGTCACACCATTCATGCCATGCGCCGCAACATCGATATGACATATATTGTCATGGATAACCAGATTTATGGCCTCACCAAAGGCCAGACTTCTCCGGTATCTGAGCTTGGTTTTGTAACAAAATCAACACCGAAAGGCTCGATTGAAGCACCGCTTTCACCGCTTGAAGTAGCTATGGCCGCAGGCGCATCTTTCGTGGCCCAAACGCTGTCAAGCGATATTAAAGGCATGGTAGATTTGATTGAAAAAGGCCTTCAACATAAAGGTTTCTCCTTCATCAACGTATTCAGTCCGTGCGTGACATTCAACAAAGTAAACACCTATGACTGGTACAAAGAACATGTGAAAAACCTGGGCGAAATCGAAGGCTATGATCCATCTAACCGCGTAAATGCTATGCGCGTTTTAATGGAAAACGAGGGTATGGTCGCTGGCCTTATCTATCAAAACAATCAAAAGCAGCCTTATGAAACACTTGTAAAAGGTTTCCGTGAAGAAGGCCTGGCTAAGCAGGATCTTTCATTCAATTCAGATCGTTTCGCTGATTTAGTAAGTGAGTTTATGTAATAGTTTTTCCAAAACACCTGGTGCCTATGTGGTACAGGTGTTTTCTTATTTAAAGGAAAAATAAAAAGGGAAGAATGGAATACAGATATTGTTTGCTAAACAAGGGGTTGATAATTGTGAAAATTACTGTTCTGGGCTATCAAACACCTGCGCCGGGTCCAGGTGGCGCCGGACCCGGGTATTTGCTGGAAACAAGCAGTGGCGTCCTTTTGCTTGACTGTGGCAGTGCGGTTTACGCCCGCCTCATGCAGTACTTCCCGGTTCACAAAATTGATGCGGTGCTTGTTTCACACTACCACCATGATCACGTTTGTGACATTCCGATTCTCCAGTACGGTGCGCTGATGGCCTCCGTCCAGCAAAAGCTTACAAAACCCATTCCCGTATATGGCCCCCAAAGCCCGCAGGCATGGGCGGACAGAATGGCGTATGAAACCCATACCAAATTCCTTCCCATTGATGAACAGACCACGCTTGCGATCGGGGGCGTTTCTATTTCTTTTCATCGTACCCAGCACGCGGTGGAATGCTATGCCATGAAAATCAATGACGGGGTGCATACGATTGTTTATACCGCGGATACAGGGCCCGACACGGAGTGGAAAGATTTTGCGGATGAGTGTGACCTGCTTATCTGTGAAGGCACTTTTACCACCGATATTGTTCCTGGCGGAAAGCGGGGGCATTTAACGGCGAAGGAAGCCACCGAGTTATCTGAGCGCGTAAAGGCAAAGCGCCTGCTTATTACCCATCTATCTCCCGATATTGCGCGTTCGGCTTATCTGGAGGATGCGAGAGGGGGATTTAGGGGAGAACTCAGCCTTGCAGATATCGGACAGGTGATTACCATTGAATAGAACATGCTGGGTTTATCAATATGTACAGGTCAATGGCATATAAAACTGTAAGTCAAGGAGGGATCCATCGGATCCCTCCCTTTATTTTATGCCCGTCCTCCGCCTGCTTTTCCAATCTTACGCTGAAATGGAACTTTACTTGTCTTCACACCGGCATTATGGCGTCCAGTCGGCTGATTTTCCTGTAAATGCGCCTCTCGGGGGCTTGGATGACCGGGTAGTTTATAGAGATTATCCAATGCAAACTCAGCCCGGTCATGTTCCTTTCTGTTCCTAAAATGCAGATTGGCCAAGGGATTCACCTCCAGGGTTGTTCGGGGCGTAGGTATAGTATATCCTTCAGGTCAAGAGCTACAGGTGTTAATATTTACATACGCTGCTGCAGGCGGTTCAGGTTCCAAAGATACGCATGGCGATTGTGCAACGATTGCATCGTTAGGGATTTTATACTTGAAACCTTTACCTTTAATAGGTATAATCACCTGTGTTAATTAGTTTTTTTTAGCTATACATACTTAATTTACAGATTAGGAAACCGTTGACATAAACAGGAGGTTGTGAAATGGGAAAAAGAATTTTAATTGTGGATGATGCGTCCTTTATGCGGATGGTGATTAAAGGATTTTTAACAAAAAATGGTTATGAAGTGGCAGATGAGGCAGCCAATGGCGAAGAGGCGGTTGCCAAATATAAAGCTGTAAACCCGGATCTTGTGACAATGGATATTACGATGCCGGAGATGGATGGCATTCAAGCGGTTAAAGAAATACGCAAGATCGACAGCAATGCAAAGATTATCATGTGTTCTGCGATGGGCCAGCAGGACATGGTCGTGCAGGCCATTCAGGCTGGAGCTAGGGATTTTGTGGTGAAACCTTTTCAAGAGGAGCGGGTTATTGAAGCCATTAAAAAGGTTATCGATTGATAAGTTAACAGGACATAAGGAGGGGAAGGTATGCAGGCTAAGCAAATTAATGGTATTTTAAATGGCACCCGGAATGTACTTGAAGGCCATCTAAGCTTGAATGTAGAACCAGGCAACCCAACTCTTGAGGTAAATCCGGTCCTCTCGGGCCAGGTTTCGGTTATTGTTGGGATGACGGGAAAAATAAAGGTCGATTTAATCCTGGGCATGTCGCAGGAAACGACGAAGATGATTATAGGCCGCATGTTTGGCGGGATGGAAATAAGTGAAATTGACGACATGGGCTGGAGCGCTTTTTCCGAGTTTGGAAACTGGGTCGGCGCTGGCTGCTGTACGGAATTATCCAATCTTGGATTCGATGTGAATATCACACCACCTATTATAAATGAAGGCCAATCACGTTTTCGCTCGGCAAATCAATTCATCAGTATTCCATTTCAACTCGATAGTCATGAAATCATGATTCACATAAGCACTCAGGATTAAAACTACAACCCCGAAACAATGGAAACTCCCGTTAAGCTAGCGGGAGTTTTCTTTATTCTTAGTGTGCCTTCTGCTATAATAAATGAGTTAAAAACTAATATAACCTGTGTGGATAAATAGAAAGGAAATTGCAGAATGAAAAAGGAGCCAACCATGAACTCTTCGGACACTAAATCCGCCAGAGAAAAGGATTATTCACGTTATTTTATTGCGCCTGACTTAAAAGAGGCCAAAAAACGTGGCAAGCAGGATATTCAAGTTGTGCAATTTAACGGAATCGATGATGAATTGAGAAAAATTGGACGGGGAAAGAAATTCCTCATGCGCACATACGGCTGCCAGGCGAACGAGCATGACAGTGAAACGATTGCCGGGCTGCTTGGCCAGATGGGCTATACCCCAACGGAAGAGGAAGCGCAGGCAGATATTATTCTCTTCAACACGTGTGCGATACGTGAAAATGCGGAAGATAAAGTGTTTGGGGAGATCGGTCGGCTCAAACACCTGAAGCGAGAAAAACCTGACCTAGTTCTTGGCGTATGCGGCTGTATGTCACAAGAAGAAGCGGTAGTGAACCGCATCCTAAAAAGCTATCCCCATGTGGACTTGATTTTTGGTACGCACAATATCCACAGACTGCCTGTTCTTTTAAAGGACGCACTGTATAGTAAAGAGATGGTCGTTGAAGTTTGGTCCAAAGAGGGCGATGTTGTAGAAAACATGCCAAAGGTTCGCGAAAACGGGCTAAAAGCGTGGGTAAATATTATGTACGGCTGTGATAAGTTCTGCACGTACTGTATCGTCCCTTACACGCGCGGAAAAGAACGAAGCCGCCGGCCGGAGGATGTTATTGCAGAGGTGCGGGATTTAGCGCGCCAGGGTTATAAAGAAATAACGCTCCTTGGTCAGAATGTTAATGCGTATGGCAAAGACTTCGAAGACATCGAATACGGTTTTGGCGATCTAATGGATGAGATCCATAAAATTGATATTCCGCGGGTCCGCTTCACGACGAGCCATCCCCGTGATTTTGACGATCGCCTGATCGAAGTGCTTGCGAAGAAGGGTAACATGGTCGAACATATTCATCTTCCTGTGCAATCAGGCAGCTCCGAAGTGTTGAAAATCATGGCGCGTAAATACACGCGGGAACAATACCTGGATCTGGTTAGCCGAATTAAAACAGCGATCCCGGATGTAGTGCTTTCCACAGATATTATTGTAGGTTTTCCTGGCGAAACGGAAGAGCAATTCCAGGAGACGCTGTCTCTTGTGGAAGAAGTTGGTTTTGATTCCGCCTACACCTTTATTTATTCGCCACGCGAAGGTACCCCGGCTGCGGTCATGGAGGATAATGTGCCAATCGCTGAGAAAAAGGATCGCCTGTATCGACTCATGGACGTGGTCAACAGACTGGGCAGAGAGAAGAATGAAGCGCTGCGCGGGCAGGTCGTTGAAGTGTTGGTTGAAGGCGAAAGCAAAAATAATCCCGACGTCCTCGCCGGCAGAACGAGAACAAACAAACTTATACACTTTACAGGCTCGAAGGAATTAATTGGCCAGTTTACCCACGTAAAAATTACCGAGCCTCAGACTTGGACTTTGAAGGGCGAACTGCTTGCAACAGTGGAGGTGTAGTCATCCTATGGAGGAGAAGAAAGACAGTGCGCCGGATTATGCCAACGTCCTCAACCAGGCGCGTGAGCTCGCCGACATCATTGCCAATTCTGAAGAAGTTGCCCGCTTTAAGCAGGCGGAACAGAAGGTCAACGGCAATGCAAAAGTGCAAGGGCTTATTGAATCGATTAAACAGAAGCAGAAACAACTGGTTGCACTGGAGCATCGGCGCAGTTATGACTTGATTCCTCAGGTAGAGAAAGAACTGCAGAAACTGCAAGATGAGCTGGACGCCATTCCGATTGTCCAGGAATTTCAGCAGACGCAGGAAGATATTAATGAACTTCTCCAGCTGGTAACGAGGGTTATCGCAAACACCGTGTCGGACAAAATCATCGTCTCTACCGGTGGAGACCCCCTTTATAATGAAACGGACTCCCCACGGGCAAAGCGGGACTGATAGCAAAAACCAAAAGCAGCAGCAAAACGGCATAACCGGCATGAACGGTAGAAAGCCCGGAACCTCTCAGGTTTCCGGGCTTTTTTTCACCCATTACATGCGCATTGCATACGAATAATTATCAGCATTTGCCCATAGATGGGCTGCAGGGATCATATAAACGAGTAGCACCCGTGACAGGTGCCCTGCATACAAATGTACTGTGTAATGCAGCATGGAGGAGGTAACAAAATGTCGAGTTCAAGCACAGAGAAACAAAGGCAATGCCGGGAGATTCTCACCAAAGCTGTCTGCGGCAAAGGTCGAAAGTACTCTACTGGCACGCACTCCGTTACCCCATCCCATCATTCACTGACAATTCTAGGCTGCTGGGTCATGAATCATGTCTACAAAGCCGTGAAAGTCGGGGAAACGGTAGAAGTTAACGGGTCGTATGAGGTCAATATCTGGTACAGCTACAACAACAATACAGAAACAACAGTCCAGAAAGAAACCGTGAAATTTAACGATTCCGTTCCGCTGTCTTATTATGACAGCAACTGCCGCGGTGATGTGGAGGTAACAGCCCGCGTATCGCAGGAACCTCACGCCGTAGAAGCTAAACTGGCCGGGGGAAAAATTATCATTATCGTGGAGCGGGAGTACAGCGTAGAGGTAGTCGGGGAAACAAAACTTTGCGTAGTTGTCTGCGATAAATGCAACGATGACTATAAAGAAGAGTTCTATGTAGAATCGTTCGCTGACCCGGATGAATTTGACGAGTTTGACCCGGACGCATTTATTGACTAATAAAAGGGAGGCAGTCCCCTCCCTTTTTCTTTCTTTGCTTCTACATAGAAAGGGTGCGGATATTATGAAGATTTACGTACTGCACAGCGGCCAGCCATCAGCCAGGCGGCTGGCCCATCATCTGGGATGCGCGTCAGGTACAGAACTGCCTGAACAGGCACCGCCTGTTATCGTTCAGTGGGGCAATGCAGGCTTATCACGTTCTTTTGGCTGTATACTAAATGGAAGTTTAGCGATTCGGCTGGCAATGAATTGCAGGTTGCGGGAACGCCTCCTTTCCTTAAATGCAATCCCGGTTCTTGGAATGCAGGAGAAGGCACACACGATCCGTCGGTATCATGCCATTGTATTTCAGCAGGAGGTTGTTGCCCTCTATAAGGCTTCTGGCATATCGCTGCGCGAATATGCCAGGCCGGCTCCGCAGGACGAACTATATAAAGAGATCGATCTGAATGTATCCAGCCGTGAGTTACGCTATATTATGCAATTTGCTGTGCGAAGTGTATACTGCCTTGGCCTGGATTTCGCGTGTGTACAGTTTGGTGTGCGCAGTGACGGCGGCATTCGTGTGCTTGATGTGATGCCCGCTTTTTCCATGCACGATGATTTGGCTGTCCGAATGGCAGAGCTCATTGCGGCTTTTGCCAATCGCTACACAGAGGATCAGTCAACGACAATTATATTTGGAGCCGACCCGGAGTTTATGCTTGCGGATTCGAGTGGCCGCATGCTGTCCGCCTCCGAATTTTTCCCGCGCTTCGGTAGGGTAGGCTGCGACCGGGTTGTACAGCGAGATCAGAATTCGCCAAACTCCCTGCCAGTCGCCGAATTGAGGCCGGAGCCTGCCGCTACACCTAAGGATTTATTTCGCAATTTGTACCGAGCGATGCTGTTAGGCATTAAAAAGACAGCTCCGTCCGATGCCGTGTGGTTGGCAGGGGGGATGCCGTTTGCTGGTTATCCGCTGGGCGGGCACATTCATTTTAGCGGAATTGCCCCTAATTCACAGCTGCTCCGTGCCTTAGATACGTACCTGGCTCTGCCGGTCTTTATGCTTGAGGGGGAAGGATCTATGAGTAGAAGGCCCCGCTATGGATTTCCCGGTGACTTTAGAAAAGCTGAACATGGGGGCTTCGAATATCGTTCCCTGCCCAGCTGGCTTTGCTCGCCGAAAGCTACCCGCGGCATATTTGCGCTGTCCGTGTTGATTGCAGCGTCCTACAGGTCGCTTAAAAAAAATCTTTTTATCTACCCTTCGGTGCAACGTGCCTTTTTTACTGGAAGCAAAATAGAGATCGCCAGGTATATACCGGATATATGGGAGGAGATAGAAGCGCTCCCTCTTTATGGAGATTATATGGATTATCTCTCCCCGTTTAAGCATCAGATATGGGGGGCAGACGCCTGGGAGGAGGGAGAAGACATCCGCCTTGCCTGGAAGCTTCCACCTTATAACAATTGGTACATCCCAAACACTCCCACCGGACTGTGTTATAATACGGAAGGAAACATGCCCGAACAGGAGAGAGAAGTATATGGCTAAACATACACCGATGATGGAGCAGTATTTAAGCATTAAAGAACAGTATCAAGACGCCTTCTTATTTTTTAGGCTCGGCGACTTTTATGAACTGTTTTTTGAGGATGCGGTGAAGGCTGCCCAGGAACTTGAAATTACACTGACCGGACGCGGCGGGGGAGCGGAAGAGCGCATACCGATGTGCGGTGTCCCCTACCACTCGGTCGATACATATATTGCGCAGTTGATTGACAAAGGCTATAAAGTAGCGATATGCGAACAGATGGAAGACCCTAAGCAGGCCAAAGGTGTCGTGAAGCGTGAAGTCACACGCCTGATTACCCCGGGAACGGTAATGGAAGGGAATTTTCTCACGGATAAAGAGAACAATTATCTTGTGGCGGTTTATGCTGTGGATGGGGCGGCTGCGCTTGCTGCCTGTGATATTTCAACCGGGGAATTTTATCTGACAGAAGTGGATAGCGAGACGGCGCTTCTCGATGAAATTCTGCGGTATAATCCTTCTGAAGTCATCGATTGTTCACAAATCAATCGATTTTCATTGAAGGACATGCTTGCACCCCACCCTATTGTTTTAACGTTTGTGTCGGCTCCCGAAGCAGATGGGGGAGTCGATTATGATGAACAACTGGCCAGGCATTTCAATGAAGTGGCAGGAGCGGGGCATTGCTCTGGCAACATGCTGCGGGCAACGCTTGGGCTTTTGGCTTATCTAAAAGAGACCCAGAAGCGTACCATGGATCACCTTCACCGGATTGAGCTGTACGAGCCAGCTGCGTATATGGTGCTTGATCAGTTCACCCGCCGTAACTTAGAGCTTGTTGAAACGATCCGCGATATGTCCAGGAAAGGCTCGCTGCTTTGGATGCTGGATCAGACGTCTACAGCCATGGGAGGGCGGCTTTTGCGCCGCTGGGTAGACAGACCGCTGCTTTCAAAGGCAGCCATTGAGAAGCGTCAGCAGGCGGTTGAAGTTCTCTACCATGAGTGGCTGGCGCGGGAAGAGATACGCCGAGCTCTAAAGGAAGTATATGACTTGGAGCGGCTGGCCGGGCGCATAGCATACGGTTCCGCAAGCGCGCGTGATTTGATCCAGCTTAAATCCTCCCTGTTGGCCATACCTGCACTCAAACAGCAGCTGGAAGATATCGCCACAACGTCCAACTCTCTGCAGGAAATCACCGCACAGCTTGATGCGTGCCCGGATATTGTGGAGATCATTGACCAGGGGATAACGGACGATCCGCCCCTTGCTTTAAAAGAGGGCGGCCTAATCAAAGATGGTTATGACGAATATCTGGATAGACTCCGCACAGCAAGCCGTGATGGCAAGCAGTGGATTGCCAGTCTTGAAAAACAGGAGCGGGAGGCAACTGGAATCCGATCGCTTAAAGTCGGCTATAACAAAGTGTTTGGCTACTATATCGAAGTGACCCGGGCAAACCTGGCTGCACTCCCTGAAGGTCGCTATGAGAGAAAGCAAACGCTGGCCAATGCGGAGCGCTTTATTACGCCTGAATTAAAAGAAAAGGAAGCTCTTATACTGGAAGCGGATGAGAAGCGTACGGAATTAGAATACCAGCTGTTTGTCGAAATACGCGACAAAATAGCGGGGCAGGTTAAACGCCTTCAGGATTTAGCTCTGCAGGTTGCGGCCGTTGACGTTATCCAATCATTGGCGGCATTGGCGCAGGAAAGAAGCTATACAAAACCAGCCATCGTTGAAGACGGCCGCGTGGAAATCGCAGATGGACGGCATCCGGTTGTTGAAACGGTTGTAGCTGAGCAATCTTTTGTGCCAAACGACACGCACCTACTCGCCGACGGACAGCAGATGATGCTCATAACCGGGCCAAACATGGCAGGCAAAAGCACGTACATGAGACAGGTGGCACTCATTATGATCATGGCGCAGCTGGGCAGTTTTGTCCCGGCACAGAAGGCTGTAATCACGCCGGTGGACCGCATTTTCACCCGCATCGGAGCAGCGGATGACCTGGTAGGCGGGCAGAGTACATTCATGGTGGAGATGAAGGAGATCGAGGTTACATTAAGGAATGCAAATGCACGGAGCCTTGTCATTATTGACGAGCTAGGACGCGGCACTTCCACATCCGAAGGCATGTCTATCGCCCAGGCTGTGATTGAATATTTACACGATGATGTCGGGTGCAAAACGCTGGTATCCACCCACTACCATGAGCTGTCGCATCTGGAGGACACCCTGGACAATTTGAAGAACTACCACATGGCTGTTGAAGAATCAGGAGATAGTGTAGTGTTTTTGCGAAAGCTTATTGCGGGTCCGGCGGATAAGAGTTACGGCATATACTGCGCACAAATAGCCGGTATCCCTGACCGTGTAATTCAGCGGGCCAATCATCTGCTTGAAGAATTTGTCGGAAGCTCCGAGGGGGGAGCGCATCGCCTGGCGGCAAACGAAACCGCGGCATTTCAAAGTGAGCCCCAACAGCTGGATTTATTCGGTACAATAGAGGAGCCGGCTAGCACAACAGAGCCAGCCTATAGTAATGAACGGAACGGACAAAGCAGTGTGGAGAGCCAAATAGTAAAGAAATTAAAGGATGCGGATTTAATGGCCATGACGCCACTGGATGCCATTAATTTCGTTTTTGAATTAAAAAAACAGTTAGCGAAGTAGACCCTTTCTTGCCCTTGCAGCTGTGGGAATGAGCATAACTTACTTTCCCGCGCTGCATCATGCGTGGTCACCGGTGAGTAAATTACGGAAGCTTATACAGGGGTTTGCCAGATGGAATTCAGACTGGTATTTGAACATTGCCATCCATGGTTACCCGAAAGACAAAAGTGCCGCCTTTTTCCCGCTATACCCATACTTAACACGCTACGCGGGCCAAGTAATAAATATCGTTTTCCATGACTATAAGTGGTCTCTTATGAAATTGGAATTTGAGCATTGGCTGTATATGTTTTTTGGGCTTCTAATTCCGATGAGTTCCATTAGCGGCGGGGTATTAATGAGCATGCCACGCTATGTGATCGTGCTATTTCCTGGATTCATTTGTATGGCGTACTTACTCAAAATGCGATACCTGGAGACCTCTTATTTTATCTTTAGCATCCTGCTTTATTTGTTCTACATGGTCAGGTTTGCGAATGAATACTGGGTCGCGTAGCCTTCTAGCTTAGTTTAATTGCCGTTCTTGTCTTGGTCAAAAAGCGCGAAAATTGGACAACATGTATTTCCCTTACAACTGGCAGAATATACGATTTTATTCAATTTCTACAGATACCCTGCCTGCTGGAAGATATAAAATTATTATCTCTTATACGGCTTTAAACTATGATCAATATCCCGGCCTTAGCAATCCCGCTGCCCTTGCTTTTGTAGCTGACATTTCTGCGTCATCAGCAGTAACACCAATGGCCGTATTTAACCAAACACAAGGCACTTTTTATCCAACAATACCCAGTGCTGTAGCAGACGCGCACAATAATGATGTCTTACTGGTATTACCTGGAACTATTAACCAATCTACGCAAGTCGTTATCAATATACCGTTAACGTTACAAGGGTTACCAGGTAGTCGTATCGTATTAACGGCCGACACAATTTTATTTCTGGTTGTAGGAAACAATATTACACTTGAAAATTTAACTATTACAAGCGATGTTCCAAAGGAATTTATACAAATTGGAGGCAACAATAACAGAATTCTAAACAATACAATATTTGGTCCTCCACAACAACTACCAATGATCAATTGGGTCGTAAATCGAGCCGTAGTCCCACAAGCAAACAATGCAAATAACTTAATAGTAAAAGGTAATAATTTCCATTCATTACGTACTGGAATGTATCTAAATCCAGGAACGAATGGTAATATAACTAACAATGTTGTTTTTAACACAAAAGGTGGATTTTTAGTGGATAATGCTAGTTTTGTATTACAAGGAAACTCATGGGATAATCCCGCTAATGAATTCGATATTGTTCTTTTTGCTAGCACTCCTTGTAATAGTCCACTCTACGACCCAACGACTACCTTAAGTGCAAATAATAATGGTGCAACTATTTCCGATCAAAGAGTTTGTTCATAATAAAATGCAGTTGAAAACAACCTCCCGATTGTTTTGGGAGGTTGTTTTCATATCAGCCATATTGGACGTTCCTTACTGACGGAAACCAGCTAATTAAACAAGATACTATTTAGTTTAAAAAGCGAAACATGAGCACCCGTTTTACATCTTACATATGTTTTACATAGATTTCGAAGAATAAAGCACCTTATTTTATATAAACAAGGACTTATGAATAAAGAAACTGCGTCTTATATTTAGCAAGGAGTAGCACACCTGACATCTGGCCGTAATCATGGTACGATTAAGGGTGAAAAGGAGGGGATTTAGTGGCTGCGATACATATAATGGACGAACAGTTGGCCAACTTAATTGCCGCCGGCGAAGTGGTGGAGCGGCCTTCCTCTGTAGTAAAAGAATTGGTGGAAAACTCAATAGATGCTGGAAGTACCCGCATTGAAATACACCTGGAGGAAGGCGGGCTCGCCTCCATCCGAATTAAAGACAACGGGATCGGCATGGACCGGGATGACTGCCGCCTGGCATTTGAGCGGCATGCCACAAGCAAGTTGAAGCGCGCGCGCGACCTTTCGCATATACGCACTCTTGGTTTTCGCGGAGAGGCAATCCCGAGCATTGCGGCCGTTTCACGAATGGAAGTCATTAGCACCGCTGAGGGTGCGCCGGCTGGAACCCGGATTTTTCGGGTGGCGGACCGGGAAGAAGCTTGCGAACCCGCTGCTTTTCCACGCGGAACTGAGATTAAGGTATATGACTTATTTTTTAATACACCTGCCCGTTTAAAATATATGAAATCCATTCAGACCGAGATTGGCCATGTTTCTGACGTGATTAACAGGTTAGCCTTATCGCATCCGGAAATCGCTTTTCTCTTAACGCATAATGATAAGCAAATCTTAAAAACATCCGGAGACGGCCAAGTGCTTCATGTCATCTCAGCCATTTACGGCCTAAACCTGGCCAAAAATATGGTTGCAATACAAGCGGAATCCCTGGATTATACCCTTTCCGGCTTTATAGCAAAACCCGAATTTACACGCGCAAACCGTTCCTATATCTCTACCATTATCAATGGCCGCTACATTCGCAATATCGGGCTTGCCAACGCTGTATTGCGTGGTTATCATACTCTCTTGCCGATCAACCGCTTCCCTGTCGTAGTGCTGGCGGTGGATATGGATCCGACACTTGTCGATGTAAACGTGCATCCAGCCAAACTCGAGGTTCGGTTTAGCAAAGAGCAGGAGCTTTATAGCTTTGTCGAACAGGAGGTAAGAAGTGTATGGGGCAGACAGCGGCTCATTCCTGAGCCTGGCAGAGATGTCCGCCGTGGCCAACCCGAGTGGAAAAATCAGAAGCAGGAAGCAATTGATTGGTCCTTGCTGGTTCCGTCGAAGTCTTCCCCATCCCTTGAAATAAGCATGACTTCGGAGGCACCAACAAAGATTGGGGCACAGCCCAATGAGCAAAGTACGTTTAATACACAAAAAAGTCCACAGGCAAAACAACAGCAAGTAGCTTCCGGTTATGTAAAAAGGTTAGAAGACACCTGGCAAACCCAGGTAGCCCGCGAAACACAGGAAACCCTAGAAACACAGGAAACCCGAGAAATAGAGGAAACACAGGAAACAGAGGAATCCCGTGAAACCCAAGAGACTAACGTGTATGAAGTGGATGAACGAGAGCAACTTGTGCAGGAGTTTCCGCAAGTTCAAGCCTCAACTGAAAATGAGGTGCAACCCGGAGAAGTATTGAGAGTGCCAGAAATGTACCCAATGGCGCAACTGCATGGCACCTATATTTTGGCTCAAAACCAGGATGGCATGTATATGATTGACCAGCACGCTGCACAGGAGCGGATCTTCTATGAGTTTTTCCTTGGCAAACTGCATGATGACACAATAGAAAGCCAGGATCTTCTGCTGCCCATTACGCTTGATTTAACGAAAGCGGAGGCGCTTGCGGTGGAAGAAAACACCGACAAATTCAGCAGGGTAGGGGTTTATCTGGAGCCTTTCGGTTCCAACAGTTACATGATCCGATCCCATCCACGCTGGCTGCCAAAAGGAGAAGAAGAGTCGATTCTCCGTGAAATGGTGGACATGGTTGTAAAACAGAAGAAGGAAATCGATGTGGTTAAACTGCGGGAAGCGGCTGCCATTACGATGTCCTGCAAAGCTGCGATTAAAGCCAATCGCTATTTAACACATGCGGAAATGGAGGCGCTCATTCAACGCTTGCGTCGCACAACGAGTCCATTTACTTGCCCGCATGGAAGGCCAATTATCGTTCATTTCTCCACCTATGATATTGAAAAGATGTTCAAGCGCGTAATGTAAACAAATGGTATTCAATAGCTAAATCGAAGCGGAAAACTCCTGTTACGCCAGGAGTTTTCCGCTTTTTTTTTTTTTTCTGAGTGCAAAGCACTTAAAAACTTCTTTTTCTCACTGGTCTATTTTACAACAGTATCTCTAGTTTTCTGTTTCTAACTGCAAAGCAGATGCATAAGATGCAAAGGAAAGGGAGCCTACTGCATGAGAATCAGTATTTTGAGGAGCAATAGTTCTACTATTAATATTTTAACCATTTACGTTCTCCAATCTTTCAGTAAAGGATGCGAAAACATGGGTAATGAGTGGGACAAAAAATTCTTTGGCTGTTCTAAATCAAATAAGAATAATTCACTTTCTAATAAGGAAAATTCGGAATTCAAAAGGGAAAATATAGAATCAAGTGAGGAAAATTTGGATAACATTGTGATTGCCAAGCCTGCTGGAAGTTTATCTCATGCAGAAGAAATAAACAGTAATGCTTATGGATTTAATTCGTATGCGGAGGGATTAGGTACATTAGCAAGTAACTCATATTCGCATGCGGAAGGGAATGTTACCATGGCGACTGGGTTTGCTTCGCATGCGGAAGGGGAGGGAAATACGTCTAGCGGTGAGTTCTCACATGCAGAGGGCGGGGGTGCAGATCCATACGGTAATTCCGCCCCTAACTTAGCTAGTGGATCGTCTTCACACGCGGAAGGTGTTGGTACAACAGCAAGTGGGTTTGCTTCGCATACAGAAGGCGGTACTGAGGATATAACGTTGTATCTAGGTCCCGTTGCTAGCGGAGACTTTTCCCATGCGGAGGGACAAAGTACAACAGCCAGTGGTGAGGGAGCCCATGCAGAAGGCCGACAAACAACAGCCAGTGGCTCAGGTTCTCACGCGGAGGGATTTAATACAACTGCGAGTGGTAAGGCAACCCATGCAGAGGGACACCAAACACTTTCGAGTGGATTTGCTTCCCATGCGGAAGGTGCCGGCACTTTTGCAATCGGGCATTTTTCCCATTCCGAGGGGCAGAGCACCACAGCCAGTGGATTTGCTTCCCATGCACAAGGTGCCTGTACTCGAGCGCGAGCGAATTTTTCCCATTCTGAGGGTGTCAATACTATTGTAAATCCCGCTCATACAGGTTCCTCTATTATGGGTCAGAATGGCGTTACAAGATTCCCTTTTTCCTGGCATCTAGCAAATGGTTTTGTCGTCGGTCCACCATTAAACGCGGCTGTTATCGAAGGAACTACCGGAAATCTCTATCTGGACGGAACGGTCGTCGCTCCTGCTGCTGGGGACTATGCTGAAATGTTTGAAACGATTGATGGCAATTCAATTGATGCTGGATATTTTGTTACTTTAGACGGTGAGGGTGATAAAATACGAAAAGCCCATGCTCACGATGAATATATCCTTGGCGTGGTCAGTGCAAGGCCAGCAATGATCGCTGATGCCAGTGATTTGCGCTGGCATAACCTATTCCAAACAGATGACTGGGGCAGAGTTCAATATAACGAGGTGATTATACCTGAAAGAAGAGATGAAAAAGGGAATGTCATTTCTCCTCAGGTTAAAAAAATGGAACCCATCTTAAACCCTTCGTACGATCCTTCGCAAACATATATACCTCGCAGGCATAGGCCGGAATGGGTCGCTGTTGGTATAGTTGGTAAATTATTAGTGCGTGATGATGGAACATGTGAACCAAATGGATATTGTAAACCAAATGATGAAGGAGTGGCAACAGCTTCCCGTAATGGCTATAGAGTGATGAAGCGGGTAGGGGACAATCAAATCCAAATTTTTATTAAATAATGAGCGAGCCCTCTAGTTTACAACTTCGAATTGTGTTGCTTATTTCGTCCAAGCAAATATGCTACCCTATTTTTGCGAACTTGCATCCTCAACATTCACCCCTAGGAATTATCCTACGTACAATGCCATAAGGTACCATAACTTGTAATGGTAAGCAGATGCAGCGCAATTGTAACCTGCGACTCTTCTTTTGATGTTGCAATCAAACCTTCTTGAGAAATTAATTCGTTCTATTTGTTCACAAAACTGACCGTGATAGTCAAGGGTGTTCTAACGTGGATAAAAAGAGTGAAAGGGAACTGGTTTATGTTAGATATTATTATTGTTAATTATAACACCCGAGAGTTAACAATGGATTGTATTAAATCAATCTTAGGTCATACTTCGGTTCCATTTAAGTTGTTCGTAGTGGATAACGGATCAACAGATGGGTCGGTAGACATGATTGCAACAAAGTTTCCTGAGGTTACGGTTATTCGTAATTCGGTTAATGAAGGGTATGCGAAAGCATGCAATAAAGGAGCATTGGCGGGTGACAATCACTTCATTGTATTTCTCAATAGTGATACTAAATTTATTAAATCCGATTGGGCTCAATGTATGATAAGGGTTTTTGAAGAGGATCCGAAAGTAGCTGTAGCAGCGCCAAAACTGATAAATCAGGATGGCCTGATCACTGGATGCGGGGTGGTTGGTACCAATGCTAATCCCAATGTAAGAGGATGGTTAGAGCCGGATTCTCCAGATAAATATAATGAAAAGATTGAGTGCGTAAGTGTTTGTGGAGCCTGCATGATGATTAAGAGAGAGAATATTAAGCAACTTGGATTGTTGGATGAAAGATATCCTTTTTATTTTGAGGAGACCGATTACTGTTACAACGCAAGAGATAAAGGTTTCAAAGTAGTCTATACCCCTTGTACAGTTGTTTATCACTATCATCAGGGAAGTTCGAAAAATTATTCAAAACTTGCACAATGGGCAGGAATAGGCAAAAAAATTTTTGATACAAAGTGGGCCCATATGATGAATGATGAAAGAGTTTACGGTTAAAGGATAGAGATGAGAGGTGAAAGTTTTGAAGGGAATTATTATAGCGGGGGGTGTAGGCTCTCGTCTATTGCCATTTACTAAGGTTATAAACAAACACTTATTACCTGTTGGCCAGTATCCCATGATTTATCATTCTATCTATAAACTACGACAAGCAGGAATAAAAGACATACTTATAATCACCGGGAAGGAACATATAGGTGATGTTGTTTCCTTATTAGGGAGTGGTCATGAGTTTGGAGCAACCTTCACCTATAAGGTTCAAGACCTTGCCGGTGGAATTGCACACGCTCTAGGCTTAGCCGAATCCTTTGTTGGTACAGACTGCATGACCGTCATTCTTGGCGACAACATTTTCTCCGATAAAATTTTTCCGTATATCAAGAATTTCCTTGCACAAGGTGGCGGTGCAAAGATCTTAATTAAAGAGGTTGAAGATCCTAAAAGGTACGGAGTTGCTGAACTTGGGAGAAATAAAGTCGTAAATATTGAAGAAAAGCCGGTCCTTCCCAAATCATCTTATGCTGTAACAGGAATCTATATGTACGATTCTACTGTATTTCACATTATCAAAACGTTAAAACCATCAGCACGCGGAGAACTTGAAATTACAGATGTAAATAATGCTTATATTCAATGTGGAAAATTAACTTTTGACGTGCTAAATGGATGCTGGGTTGATGCAGGTACCCATGCTTCTTTAGCAAAAGCAAATGAACTATTTAAAGATTATAAACTGGATTGGGCGAATATTCATGAAAATTAACGAAACGAAGTTAGATGGAGTGCTGGTAATCGAACCAGATGTGTTTTGTGACCGGAGAGGGTTCTTTATGGAAAGTTATAATGAATCTGCGTTTAACGAATTAGGTCTCCATGTCAGATTTTTACAGGATAATCACTCTCTATCTATAAATTGTGGAACCATTCGAGGGCTCCATTACCAATTAAACCCAAAGACACAAACTAAACTCGTTCGGGTTTTAACAGGCGTTATTTATGATGTGGTTGTAGATATAAGGAAAAACTCACCTACTTTTGGTCAATATATTAGTGTGATTTTAAGTGAGGAGAATAAAAGGGAATTGCTTATCCCAAAGGGTTATGCACATGGTTTTTGTACACTAGCACCAAATACACAAGTAGCGTACAAAGTCGATGAGTATTATTCTCCTGATCATGATAGGGGTATTTTATGGAGTGATCCGGATATAGGAATAGAGTGGCCTACATCCAATCCAGTTCTTTCTAAGAAAGATGAACACCATCCTTTACTAAAAGATGCAGACCTCATTATTTAATAAGAAAGAAGAGATTACATGAATTTATTAGTTATCGGTGGAGCAGGTTTTATTGGAACTAATTTTGTTTACTATATACTGGAAAAATATACAGATTATAAGGTTATTAACCTTGATGCATTAACTTATGCGGGCAATTTAGAAAATCTCAAAGAAATTGAGGGTCATAGTAACTATACATTTGTAAAAGGAAATATCACAAACCGACAACTCGTTGATTATGTCATGAAAACATACGCCATCGATGTCATTGTAAATTTTGCTGCTGAGTCTCATGTAGATAGAAGTATTAACAATCCAGACATTTTTACGCAAACCAACATAATAGGAACACAAGTACTTTTAGATATAGCAAAAAAGTTCCAAATTGCAAAGTATGTTCAAATTTCAACGGATGAGGTGTATGGTTCTTTAGGTGATTCCGGTTATTTTACTGAGGACACACCGCTGGCACCTAATAGTCCCTATTCAGCTAGTAAGGCCAGTGCGGATTTGATGGTACGCGCCTACCATGAAACTTTTGGACTCAATGTAAATATTACACGCTGTTCAAATAACTACGGCCCTTATCACTTCCCAGAAAAACTTATCCCGCTTACTATCACCAAAGCTTTACAGGATGAACCCATACCTATTTATGGAACAGGACATAACATACGTGATTGGTTGCACGTAAAAGATCATTGTTCAGCCATTGATCTAGTTCTTCATCAGGGGAAATCAGGTGAAGTATATAATATTGGCGGTCATAATGAGCGTAAAAACATTGAAGTCGTTGAATTGATTCTTGAAAAATTAGGGAAATCAAAGGAGCTAATTGCATTTGTCACAGATCGCCCAGGTCATGACAAGCGTTATGCGATTGACCCTACCAAGATTATCACATATTTAGGTTGGAAACCCCACTATACATTTGATAAAGGGATTACGGAAACGATCCAATGGTACATTGATAATCAAGAGTGGTGGATGAAGCTTAAATGAGAATACTCGTTACAGGTGCCACAGGTCAGCTTGGTATGGATTCGGTGTACTGCCTAAATAAAGTGGGATACGACGTTTACGGATGTACGCGCGAACAACTAGACATTACGGATAACCAAGAGGTATATGAAATTATTAACCAAGTGAAACCGGATGTTGTCCTTCATACAGCTGCCTATACGAAAGTAGATGACGCAGAGCTACAGCCAGAGACAGCTTATCGCATCAATGCCTACGGAACCCGGAATGTTGCATGTGCTTGCGAACAGATAGGGGGAAAACTCGTCTATATTAGTACGGATTATGTGTTTGATGGCAAAAGTTCAAAGCCTTATAACGAGTTTGAAGCTCCTTCCCCTATAGGTGTGTATGGGAAGTCAAAGTTAGCAGGAGAACAATTTGTCAGACAATTTAGTTCTAGATATTTTATCGTACGTACTTCATGGGTATATGGGGCTCATGGAACCAACTTTGTAAAAACAATGCTTAAAATGACCAAGGAACGAAATGAAATCAGAGTTGTCTATGATCAGATTGGCTCCCCTACCTATACTGTAGACTTGGCTAGATTCATAGGAAATCTTATAACAACAGATTTATACGGAACATACCATGCGTCCAATTCAGGTTCTTGCTCATGGTATGAATTTGCTAAGGCAATTTTTGAAGAAGCGGGTATCTCTCATGTTAAGGTAAGCCCAGTCACTACTAACGAATTTCCAAGGCCCGCTCCCCGTCCCCCTTATTCGGTCATGGATAATATGGCCATTCGATTAAACGGTTTTGAGCCCCTGCCGTGTTGGAAGGAATCCCTAGAGAAATTAATAAAACAATTAAAAAGTTAACAATGGAAATAACCCATTTAAATAGTCCAGGAATCCAAAAATGGGATGACAGGAACATCCCATCATAGATGTGTAGGTGAATTTAAGAAAAGGGGAGGCTTGTTTGAGAGATCTTAAAATTTTATTTGTAAAGTCTGGATACGATGTTCCTTATTGGCCATTAGATAGGGGAATTGCTGAAGGCTTCAAAGGGGTCGTTAAACAACTTTATGTGGCAGCGCCAAATGAGAATATAGCAGAAATCGGTCAAAAAATGGAACCTGATTTAGTTGTAGTATTTAATGGCTATAAATTACCCCTCAGTGAGGTACAATCTTTAAATAAAACTGGCATTAAAACAGCAATCTGGATGACGGATGACCCTTATCATACGGATATTACGAAACTTATTGCTTGCTATTATGATTTCGTGTTTACCCAAGAAATAAATTGTATTTCTTATTATAGATCATTAGGGTGCCGCAATGTTTTTCATCTTCCGCTCGCTGCAGACCCCAGTGTTTTTGAGCCAAAAAGTGTTGATGCGAGGTATAGGAAGGATATTTTATTTGTTGGCAGTGCTTTTTCGAATCGTGTATCTTTTTTTGATGCGGTTGCAGAATACCTATCGAGTAAAAATGTCCTCATATCAGGATTGTGGTGGGATCGCCTTAGCAACTATCCATTATTAAAGCAGAAAATTAATCTAAATCATTGGATGTCCCCCGAGGAAACAGCCAACTATTACAATGGCGCGAAAATTGTGATCAATATGCACCGTTCACATGATGATCAATTTCAAAAGCTTAATAGTAACAATATACAAGCATTATCTCTTAATCCGAGAACATTTGAAATTTCTGCATGCGGGGCTTTTCAATTGACAGATATTCGTGAAGATTTAGCCAAGTTTTATACACCAGGATATGATATTGCCACATATAAAACACCAAATGAAATGATCGAAAAGATTGAATATTATCTTAAATATGAAGAAGAGAGAAAAATCATGGGGGAAAGAGCTCAAAACCTTATTCAAAAACAGCATAGTTTTTTGCATAGAGTTTCAGAGTTACTAGATGTAGTTTTTCGTTAAAGAACTTTTCTGGTATAAAAATGCAATAGATAGTTCGCATTTTTAATCATTTGAAGAAATGTGGGCAACATTCGCTTTTTAATCTAAGTAAGGCTTACGCCGTTACCTCATCAGCTTTTTAAACATAGGATAATAGAAAAGCTTTTAATATTTGTCGAGTATATAAAATTACTAAGCTTTACCATTTTGCAGAAAAACATGGATAAACAATAGATATAGGGGGAGTTCGGAAGCTCATGAAAAAAGCGCTCATTACTGGTATCACAGGACAGGACGGTTCTTATTTGGCTGAACTTCTTTTAAATAAAGGATACAAGGTATTTGGGATGCGCCGAAGAACAAGTTCTCCAATCGTGGAAAATATCGCTCATATAAAAAATGAAATTGAGTTTGTGGAAGGAGATTTATTGGATCAAGGTTCTTTGACTGAAATTATTCATAAAACTAAACCGGATGAAGTCTATAACCTGGCTGCCCAGTCATTCGTCGGAAGCTCTTGGGATCAACCGGTTCTCACCAGCCAAGTAACAGGTCTGGGCGTAACGAATTTATTGGAAGCGATCCGCTTGAATAAGTTGGATATTAAATTTTATCAGGCCTCCAGCAGCGAGATGTTTGGAAAAGTACTAGAGAGTCCCCAGACGGAAAGAACTCCGTTTTATCCCCGCAGCCCATACGGAGTAGCTAAAGTATATGGGCACTGGATTACGGTTAATTACCGAGAGAGCTTTGATATGTTTGCATGCTCTGGTATTCTGTTCAATCATGAATCACCACGTAGGGGAATTGAATTTGTAACCCGCAAGGTAACGGATGCCGTTGCAAGAATCAAACTGGGCCTTCAAGATCAACTGCGCTTAGGTAATTTGGATCCTAAGCGGGACTGGGGCTTTGCCGGGGATTACGTCGAAGCGATGTGGTTAATGCTGCAGCAAGATGAACCGGGGGATTATGTCATCGCAACCGGTGAAACGCATACCGTTAAGGAGCTGGTAGAAACAGCCTTTGCATATGTCGATTTAAATTGGCAGGATTATGTGGTGATTGACCCCAAATACATTCGACCCGTTGAAGTAGATTTGTTAATAGGGAATCCCGAAAAGGCCAACAAAAAGCTGGGTTGGAAACCAAAAGTCATGTTTAAAGAATTGATTGAGATGATGGTAGAGGCAGATTTGAAAAAATATGGTTCACACTAAAATCGTTCTCCTTTTTTACGTAGTTGATCGGAAATTATGTTAATTACTAACAAAAATAGTTGTTTGAAAGATGGTAGACTTGATGACTAACAAACCAATTAACATTCATTATAGAGGATCTGTATTTGAACCAACAGGGTATGCAAAAGTAAGTCGCAGTTTAATGCTGGAGATGGCCAGACTGGGGGCATCCATTAAATTCACCCCGTGTATTCAAGAGGCTGTAAGCGACTTTTTAGACTCGGATACAGTGTCGTTATTAAATAGTCTTCATCATAATCCCCTTCCTGATAACCATATCGTATTATTTAATTTCATTCCTACCTTTTTAATGAAAGATAATCCAAAAAATTTTCATATTGGTCTAACTATGTTCGAATGTAACAGGCTCCCACTAGGCTGGGAAGATAAATGTAATCAAATGGATGAGATCTGGGTTCCCTCTACATTTAATTATCATACTTTTGTTGACAGTGGAGTCCTGCCTGCCAAGCTTAGAGTGATGCCGTTGGGCGTCGATACCAATATTTTTCGCCGTCAATCACCTTTGTTGGAAATTGAAGGAAAACGAAATTTTGCGTTTTTAACCCTTGCTTCGAGTTGGGATTCCAGGAAGGGCTTTGAGAGCTTATTGCGAGCATTTTTTGAAGAGTTTCGAGAGGACGAAGATGTTAGCTTAATAGTTAAGACCCGAGTAGCGAGTCAAGAAGAAACTTTTCAACAACAGTCTAGAATTAATCAGATTGCCGAAGAAATTTCTGGAATTAGAAGGCACTCAGTAATTTTAATTTCTACAAGAGAAAATTGGACGGATGCTAGGCTCGCTCAATTATACAACAGTGCCAACTGTTATGTTCTGCCTACTCACGGTGAGGGTTGGAACATGACTGTAATGGAAGCAATGGCTGTGGGACTTCCCGTCATAACCACGAATTGGTCCGCTCACCTGGATTTTATCAATAATACAAATGGTTATCTGATAGAAGTACAAGGTTTTCAGAAGATACATGCATGGAACACAGATTTATTTTACAGTCAACCCAATAAAGAACATCTTAAACATTTAATGAGACATGTTTATCAGAACCCTTCTGAAGCTGTCCAAAAAGCAAGGATTGCCCAGGAGATGGTAACAAACAACTATACATGGGCTAAAAGTGCGAAAAGGATGCTGAATAGGATTCAAGAAATTTAACGTTTAATGATCATACACTTCTAAAGTGGAAGGGGGGACATAAGTGGTACAAATTGTATGGAAAGGTTCTGTATTTGATCATTCAGGTTATAGCAGAGCTTCGAGGGAGTGCCTGTTAGCCCTTTACCTTAAAGGGATAAAAGTTAAACTCGACTTAATTCGGAACAGTTGGCCCCATTACGCACTCTCACCAGATCAAGAAAGAACTTTCAATCAAATGATGGCAGCAAACATCTCTGGACAATCGCTGTATATTCAGCACCAAACGCCAGATATGTGGGAACAAAAGCCTTGGCCATCGGTCGGATTCACGTACTGGGAAACATCCAAAATTCCCGATAACTGGATAAGCAAATGTCATCAAATGGATGCGGTCTTCGTTTCGAGTGATCATAACCTTCATTTATTTCGACAATCAGGAGTAAGTGTACCACTATTTAAAATTAGGCCCTGTCTTTCTCCATTAACTTTAGATGCATCGTTAATGAGAATTCCACCATATGTTCATCAACTCCCCTCTTTTCGCTTTTTATCCATTTCTACTTGGATTGAAAGAAAAGGTTTTGATCGTTTGCTTAAAGCCTATTTTGAAGCATTTTCTTCGGCAGAAGATGTGGTTTTGATTATTAAAGCTATCGGCGGCCATAATGTGGAACAACTGGTATTCGCAGAAAGCCGAAAGTACCGTAACCCGGGCAGGGTTTATATTGATACACAATTTAGAGACGAATCTGAAATGGATGGGTTATATAGAAGCTGCCAGGCGTTTGTCCTTGCCAGCAGGGGGGAAGGTGTAGGTTACCCTTTTCTGGAGGCAGGTGCCCGCGGACTTCCGGTGATTGCGACGGGATGGGGAGGGCACACCGACTTTCTAAATGAAGCAAACAGTTATTTAATTCCCTACCAACTTGTCCCAGTGAAGCCGCAATCTTATTATTACGGTTACCAGCCTGAACAAATGTGGGCGGAAGTTTCTATTGAGCATTTAAAACAAGCAATGAGACGCGTCTATGAAAATTATGGTGAAGCTGCAGCAAAAGCTGCCCAATTAAAAAGCTTCATTGCTCAAACCCATACTTATGACCAGGTTGCCACGGATATTATCACGGCGGCCAACCAACTAATAGGAGGAAAAAACCCTTCACAAATTACTTCTTGTTCCATAAGTGGTGAGAGACTAATTCAAAGGCTTTACGAGCTATATAGAAAAGACGGATCCGAATTTGTTATTCAATTATATAGGGAGCTATTAGAAATAGAACCAAACCCGAGAGATGTTGAATATTTCAGACATTTTCTAGCAGCTGGCCATAGCAAAATGGCGATAACGGGCGCCATACTACACAGATACAAGTTGGATTTTGATCGATCCCTTAGAATGCATGGCAAAAGCAGCCAAACCATTCATGCTATTTTTCGGACATTTTATCATTCCGATGATACCCTATATGTCCAGAGCCTTTATCGGCAAATTTTATTGCGTGAACCAGACGAAGGAGGACTGCACTCCCATCTAGATTATCTGAGATGGCGGGGAGATCGTGTAAGCGTGCTGTTAAATTTTTTAACATCACCTGAATGCAATGCACTTCTTGCTACTGCTAATCCTCCCTGGCTGTAAATTTTTTTCGGCTAATTTTTACTACATGTATGTTCAGGAGGGAGCGGTTTGAGAATCATTCAAAGGTTACATGACATATACCAAAAAGACGGATCTGAATTTGTTGTTTTATTATATAAGGAACTCATGCATCGGGAACCAGCTCCTGGGGAGCTACAACACCATCGAGACTTTTTACCGGCTGGCCAAAATAAAATAGCCATTGTGGCTTCCTTAATACAAAACTGTGAAAGAGATTTCAATCAACCTCTTAAAATCCTTAGCAAAAATAATTCAACAATAAATGAGGTTTTACAGACGTTTTATCAGTCGAGTGAAACCCAATACGTTCAGAGTCTTTATCGGGAACTATTGTTTCGTGAACCGGATGAGGGAGGATTGCAGAGTTTTGTGCATTTTCTCAGACAGGGTGGTGGCCGTCTTTCAGTCCTCATCTCCATCTTAACATCACCCGAATGCACGGCTCTTCTAGCAGCTGAAAACCCACCATGGAGAATGAATCTTCAAAATTTGGTCAGTTTCATTATCCCTACCTTTAATCAAATCGACCTGGTAAAACAATGTGTGAAGTCTCTTAAAGATACAGTTTCACAAATTGCATATGAAATAATTGTTGTTGATGACGGGAGTCAACAACATATTCAACAGCAGCTTCTTAATTGGAGCAGACTAGAAAACGTGACAGTCGTACTAAAGGGTTCCAATGAGGGATTCAGTCGAACCGTAAATGAAGGCATAAAACGTGCAAAGGGTAAATATGTTTTATTGGTAAACAATGACGTCATTTTCCAAGATCGGGAATGGCTGATAAAAATGATAAATGCCATGCACAGTTCAGCTGCCATCGGTGTTGTAGGAGCAAGGCTGCTTTATCCAGATCAAACCATTCAGCACGGGGGGATTGCGCCTGAGGGAACTGGCTTTTGTCATAGGTATCGCGGATTGCCCGGTGATTTTTGGTCCGCGGCTGCCGTAGAAGATGTTCATGCTGTAACAGGTGCTCTGTTTTTAATAAATCAAGAGGTGATTGCGGATATTGGGCTGTTCTCTGAAGATTATTTTACGGCGTATGAAGATATTGATTTTTGTTATAGAGCCCGTTTAAAAGGCTGGAGAATTATTTATTGCGGCCAAGCCAGTGCCATTCATTTGGAAGGAAAGACAAGGGGAGCATTTGTTAGAAATAGTTACTACACTCAGAAGGAATTTGAAGCTATGAAACAGTTTGAAATGAAATGGAGTGAGTATTTTGGCATACTTAAAACGTAAAGACATTGTTTATGTATTGGAAGCGACTGGCGTTTCAGGAGGAATTAAAAACGTCTTTGAGCATGTCAACCATTTACATGACATGGGTTACAGAGTTCATTTATTTGCCCTTGACTATCAACCGAACTGGTTCCATCTGAAAGTACAAATAAGGAAGTTTAATAACTATCAGGAAATGTTACACATACTAAAGATGATGGATGCCATCAAAGTAGCCACCTGGTGGAAGACACTGGATCTCGTTTTAACCAGTTGCGATCCGCAACAAGGGGGACGCGGAATCCCTTTTTACCTCGTACAAGATATTGAGGAAAGTTATTATCCGGATTCACCTAATATGCAGGAAAAAGTACGCCAGACATACAAGACGAGCGTCAATTTCCTAACGATTGCGGACTGGACGACACAGCAGTTGGCTGAACGTTTTCATAAACAGGCGACAAACGTTTCAATCGCAATTGATCTCAATCTTTTCAAACCAAATAGAACCTATTATTACGATCCGTTCCGTATTCTAGCTTGCAGTCGAAATAGCCAACATCTAAAGGGATTTGGCATCACAGCTGAAGCTGTAGAAATAGTTTACAGAAAATTAAGCAGAATATCACTGTTCACATTTGGCCCTGAGCCACCAAATAGAATTCAGGCGCCAACTAGACATTTTCCCGTGCCTAACGATACCACCGTCGCTGACCTTTATGCGAACTGCGGGGTTTTTGTACAAACCTCATTTCATGAAGGCTTTGGCATGCCAATACTTGAGGCAATGGCATGTGGTGCACCGGTAGTTACCACGAAGGCGGAAGGGAACGAGGAATTTTGTATTAACGAATACAATTGTCTTATGGTGGATAAAGGAGATGTGGAGGGAGTAGCGAACGCCATTTATAGAGTTTTAACGGACGGCGAACTCAGAAACCATATTTCCGCTAATGGAATCAACACAGCTCAGAAATATAATTGGTCTAGGGTAATGAATAATTTGGATAATGTGTTTAGCGCATATTAAAGAACAGGTTGTAAACGGGGTCAATCCAGAAGACATCTCATATGCCTTCTGGATTGACCCCGCTTCGGTTAGCGTATTGAATATCATTTGATGACCTTTGAATTGTTTTTATGATAGGAGGTAAGGGGATTAGATTAAACTTTTCTTATATGTGGCCGGCACACCCGCGTACAACGTTTTAGGCGGAACATCTTCCTTTACAAATGCTCCTCCGCCGATTACAGACCAGGGCCCTATCTTAATTTTTTCGCGTATTGAAGAACCTATTCCAATCTTCGCGCCCTCTTCTATCGTTACGTTACCAGCAATGTTCACACCCGGTCCAATTGTAACAAAATCGCCGATTATGTTTTCATGACTAATGTTCGAACCACGATTGATGATCACAAAATTTCCGATTTCAATATTCACCGTCAAAATTGAACCTGCACAAATAACAGACCCGATTCCTACAGAATTCCTTTTTGAGACATAGACTGAAGGGTGAACCAATGCGTTGCTAAGCTTAAAGCCTGCTTCAATTGTTTTAGCAACTAAACGTTTCTTTAATGAAGGTTCTCCAACACCCGCACAAACAATTTCAACTTTGTGCTGTAGTGCATGGATATCCTCCAAATCACCTAACACAGGAACATCATCTACGACCTTTCCTTTCATCTCTCGTCTTTCATCAAGGAATCCGATAACCGTGTGCCCCGATTGCTCACAAAGCAGGTTCATTTCACGTGCATGCCCGCCACAGCCCCAAATTACAATTTCACTCATCGTTTAATCAATCCTCTTAACACGTGTGTAACATCCTCTTCATCCATCTCTTCCCATACGGGTAAACTAAGTATACGGGTAGCAATATTGTCCGTAACCGACAAAGCAGTGTGTGAATAAGATTGGAACAAAGATTGCTCATGACAAGCAGGGGAAAAATAAGTTCGTGCTTCGATTTGTTGATGTGCAAGCAAATTAACATAATCAAGATTTCTACTTCCTTCAGGACATAAAACAGGTAAAAATTGATAAATTATATTATCATCTGTATTTTGAAGAGTCCATCCCTCGTTGTGTAAATTTAATAAATTAAACTTATTTACATACCATTGACGAATTTGTTGTCGTAGCTTAGCTTTTTTGGGGAAGGCATCTAAAGTTGACAGCGCAATTGCAGCAGTATACTCGGACATCTTGCTATTGAGGCCCTGTACGGTTGTTTCTCTCTTCATGGAAAATCCAAAATTACCAGCCTGCCGTATGCTCGCAATAAGATTTTTATTCGCACTATAAATTAAGCCGCCTTCACCCAGCCCAAATGATTTAGTGGCATGAAAACTAAACACCACCGATCCCAAAAACCCCTTTCCGAAGTGCCCGCTTTTTCCTGTATTCCCGAAACTAGAAGCAGCGTCTATTACAACGGGTACTCCTGATGCCACTAAACGTTGATAATAATCTATATTTAAATGAATACCGAACGTTGCATATGGAACCACAACAGCAACTTTGTCTCCCAATTTATACAGTACCTCGTTGATTAACTGTTCATTGATACACCAATCGTCTGGATCAATGTCGATAAAATAAGGCTCCAATCCGCACCAGATAGCAGCTAGAGGCGTTGCGGAAAACGTGAAACTTGGCATCAAGGCATAGATACCATTAGGGCGCTTACATTGTGAAATTGCAAGCATTAAACCAGTTGTAGCGTTGTTAACCGTAGTAACATCGCCAATGTTACCAAAATGCTCATTGAGAATCCGATTTTCAAAAAGTGTGTTCAATGGTCCATAATTGCTATATATTCTTGATTGATCAATTTGGGACAAATAATTCAAAAATGTCCCATGTTTAACTAAATTCGGCCGTAAAAATGGTATTTTCTTCATGTATATTAATGACACACCTCTCCTTTATATAGTGATAACAAAAAATCTGATCTGCCGTACGTCAAATGGGTGCTCTACTTTATAGAAAATTCCAAAAGTTCTACATAGCTGACAACAAAGAATCAATACGCTGTATAACTTCAGTTATTGCTGTTTGTAATGATGCGTCTTGATAATAGGGAATTAAATTTTGAACATGTTGGCGGTGGGTATGAAGTGCTGTCTTAAAGAGATGAACACTATTTAGAAAACCATCTTGCCTGGAATCGATAATTAAATCGAGCCATTCCTTGACTGCGTATAATGCGATATCTACTGAATGGCTATTTTGACCGGAGTGCATTCTAAAATAACTTAAGGGATCTGCAATATACACTGCTTTTCCCTTTGATAATAAGGATAGCCAGGTTGCAACATCATTGAGACAAACATATTGTTTGCCTTTATAGTATCCAAACTTTTCTTTTAAATCACGTTTTCTAAACAGGACTGTCGTTGGCTCCCCAATAACATTTAAACAGTTCGTGAGGACATAATTTCCCAGCTGCTTTCCCTCAAATATTGTCGTGTTATCAACAATTTTTTGTGTGGCTTCAATCGGAATACCATTATTGCCATTCTGATCAATTACCGGTCGATACGAAGTAGCCAAAGTGATTTCTTTATTGCTTAAAAGATAAGACATCATGTATTCAATTTTGTTTATATGAAATACATCATCATCCATTAAATAATTGATAAATTCCCCGGATGCTAGGCTAAAGCATTTGTGCCAATTTTCAATAAAAAAATTCCTTTCATTCTTGAAGTATTTGATATAGGGGAAATTTTTCAGAAAAGGAATCACCATTGTTTGCACTTCATCATTGGTGCTATCATCACAAATGATAACTTCTAAATTGGGGTATGTTTGATTGATGACACTAATTAATGCTGTTTTTAAATAATGTGGTCTGTTATATGCCGGTATAACGACACTTACTAATGGAAGTTGATTTACTGGCATTGTAAGGCACCTCCATTCATAACATTTCGTTCTTGTGGGCTAGATGCCCAACTTCTTTTCCGGTTTCAAAAAATTCGTAATTGGTTACCCCCTTCGTGCAATATACCACATACTATGTATACAGTTCAGGACAAGTGCTAGATTATTATCCCGATTTATAACAGTCATCCAAAATTGGGCGCAAAAGATAAAAATTATACCAATGCCTAACAGGAAAACCCACCCCGATTTATACAGAAGGCGTATAATAAACCATCACTTACTAGGATGTGAATTTAAATGCCTATTCTTCCTTTTGAAAGAATTATTAGTGGGGACTCATCATTTTCTAAAACCTATGTATCCTCAGTGGATAGAGCTACAGCAATTGCTCAGGCAAGAAGTGGATCTGGTACGGTCGCAGCTATCGTGGGGCGTGTGCCACAATGGCCGCAATTGCTACCCTATACAGCTGACAATGTTTTTTCGGCGACGCCCCCTTCCTATGTTTGGGATTCGGTTACGGCCACTCCCCAAACGAGATTTTTCGCTGTATCAACGATTGGGGTGACCTTGGCAACTGGCCAGCAGTTTCTCGTCGATTTAAGCGTGTTTTGCGATGATGCGCATGATTCAAGGATCGACATTTTTGATGCCACTGATAATAAACTATTTACTACTTTAACTCCAGCTTCCAATCTTATCGGTGGAAATCTGGATCCCAATTGCGGACCAACAAATGAAGCCCCCTCTAACTGGCTAAACATTCGCCATTACTCTAATGCAAGTGATGCTGTACCTGTAGGCCTTAACGGTCATACCTTTCAAATAGTCATTTCCTTCGAAACCGTAAACTATAATATTGTTCCACTAGGATTGCCAAATCCAGCAGCATTAGCCTTCACTGCAGATATTTGGTTGATATCTTAACGAAAATAAACAAAAAAAGTTATCCAGCAGATATTTCATAAAGGACAGGCCACCTCCGTGTCCTTTTATCATTTGCTTGCTGTTTTTTCTCAAATAAATGGCTAATTTTGAATTTGTTTTAATGAGGTCTAAGGTAAGAAAGTGGTTGTTTAAAAATGTTTCATTTGGCAATTCACAAACATATAGTAATAAATAATACAGGAATTTACAAAAAACTAAAACACACAAAAAAGATAGAGGGTGGACACCATCGCTGTATCGGGTGTAGATTTTTCGAACAAAAGAGTACTTTATATACCTCCCATGCATGGAGGAACATATAAAGTCATTAGTGAAGGTATTATTGAGGGTCTTCGAAGTCTGGTAAAGGAGGTATATACAGCCCAGGTTGACCAAAATCCCCTCAGCTATGTTGCCCAATTAAAACCAGACCTTGTCCTTGTATTATTAGGAGACACGTTTCATATTGACCAGGTAAGTGCTATTCGCTCAATGGGGATTAAAACGGCAGTATGGTTTACCGATGATCCTTATTATACAGATGTAACCATACAGTTTGCGCCTCACTATGATTTCGTATTTACACAAGAGTTAAGTTGTGTTTCTTTCTATCATGCATACGGATGTTTTCGAGTTCATTATTTACCGCTTGCTGTAAATACTCGAGTATTTCATTATCACAGGCAAGATCATTCTTTTAATACAGATGTTTGTTTTTTGGGGACGGCATGGAATAACAGGATCTCTTTATTCGATCAAATAGCTCCTTATTTATCCACTAAAAAAACACTGATCGTTGGTCCTGATTGGCATCGCCTACAAAACTATCATTTGCTCTCGGATAAAATTCGCCTTGAAGTGTTATCTCCGGAACAATCAGCACATCTCATAAATACATCAAAAATAGTAATTAATAACCATCGTGCGTACGATGATGATACTTTATTCAGTAAGAACAGCAGAAAGTTACTTGCTTATTCAATCAATCCACGTACTTTCGAAATTTCCGCTTGCGGTGCGTTTCAATTAACCGATGTTCGTCAAGAATTACCGAGTTGTTATTTACCCAGAAAGGAATTGGAAACTTATTCATCACCTTCGGAACTAATTGAAAAGATTGATTATTATCTGCGCCATGAGAAGGAAAGAAATGCAATCGCATTAAGAGGACTTAATCGAACTTTAAATGAGCATACTTATTCGAAAAGATTAAAGGAGCTGTTAACACGGGTATTTTTATAGTTTGTTATGTAGGAGGATACATTGGTGAGACAGCTGTCATTTGTAAAATGGAATACCTGCAGGATACAGCATTGATAGAAATCACAAAGAAAGGGGTTGGTAACATGGGATTGGTAGAAAACCGAAGATTGGCTGTCATTGATACTGTTTTCCCATGGAAACTAAGCGGGTTCAGATACTGGGAAAACCAAGAAATTTTTCGGCAACGCCCAGATACTTTATTTTTTGCAACAAATCCACACACGGATGAGTTTCCAACTCACATATACAATTTTTCGGACTTTATTCCATTGGCTTTGTCAGGAAGAGTAACCGATGTTTACAATGTTTTTTTGAATCTGGCTGTCAGCCTCATTGGTCGAACTCAACTTTCTGACGGTACTATAGTACCTGGCTCTAATCCCCTCTTAAACATATGGCCGTTTATTCAAGTTCAAAACATTAAGCTGCATACAACACTGTATCCGGGTGGTGGATTGGCTCCCACCACTCCAATTAATTTACTTCAATTAGATAAATATTTTTCCAGTATATTTACTAACATTCAAGAAATACGTACCCTATATCCCAACAGCATATATGTCCCGGGTATGATTAATAAGGATTTTTATGCATATACTCGAAAACAGGATGTCAGACCAATACAATTAGTTTTTTCAGCCCATCAAGGTATTCGTAAAAATTTCCCTCTTATGGCAAATGCCTTTAATCAGCTTGATAATAGTTTTCATCTTCATATTATCGGTAATTGGGAGGGTTATTTACATTTATTAACCAACAATAACTACACCTTTCACGGAGTATTACAACCTGAACAGATCATGCCTATTTATCAGTCTTCTCACGTATTTATTAGCTGCAGCACACAGGATCATGACGCATTCGATGGATTTCCAACTACCGCGGCAGCTGATGCCATGTCAACGGGATGCGTTTTGGTTACGACAAATCCTCGTCAGGATCGATATGTGCTTGCCAGCGGTCTGGATTATATTGAAATTAACGAAAACAGAACCTTAAACGAGATACTACAATGGATTAAGAACAATTTTCACCAAGCAATGCAGATTGGCATCAATGGTTCCAACAAAATAAGGTCACACTATGACGCCAAGCTCGTCGTCAAAACAAAGCTTAAAACAATGGGGTTGATTTAGTAGCAGTCACCTTGTCTCGTACCATCCTGTTAAGTTTGTTTGTTTTCTTAAATGTACCAATAATGGAGCGTGGTAGCTATCTAAGAGAATGGCAAACGTTTAACAAAAGGTATTCAAAAACAAAATTAAAAGCCGAGATGAACAACGGAGCCGCGCTTTATCGATTACCGATAAACGCTGTTGTTTTTTATATTCGAGCAAATATTGGATATAAGTACTAAATGTTAACATAGCCGTTGGCTTTTTTTTTTGGCTCCTGCTCCAAACGCAGTCTTCTTACAAGTTATGCATGCGTTCCTGAAAACCAAATGGAACAATTTAAAAAAGATCTTTAGTTATGGTTTTCTGCCGTGACGAGTAAAACAAAATCCGAATAGGGTAGGGTTAAAAGATATAAAAAATTGGAAAATGCACTCAAGCGATTTCTTTATCCATACAACTTTATATGCTTTTAAATGGCTGAAAGCAACGCTGGAAAGAAAAAACCATTTACATTAAAAGGTGGGTAATATGAAACTTGTCTTATTATCTGGTGGTTCAGGAAAACGCCTATGGCCAATTTCAAATGATGCTCGTTCCAAACAATTTTTAAGGGTACTACAAAACAACAATAATGAAAGAGAGTCTATGGTTCAGCGTGTCTGGAGGCAACTAACATCAGTTGACCTTGCCCAATACGCAATAATTGCAACTAGTAAATCTCAGGTTGATATGATACAAAGTCAATTAGGACATACAGTGCCTTTAAGTATAGAACCTGAAAGAAGAGACACATTTCCGGCCATTGCATTATCAGCAGTATATCTCCATTCTATTCAAGGTGTGAGTTTGCAGGAAACCCTAGTTGTGCTACCTGTAGACTCTTACGTGGAAGATAATTTTTTTGAAAATGTCAAAAAATTGGAAAAAGTAGTTATGTGTTCAAACGCAGACCTTGCTCTGATTGGAGTTAATCCAACCTTTCCTTCCGAGAAATATGGATATATTGTTCCCCAAAAAGAGAAGAAAAATATGGACTTTTTAAGCGTAAGTCATTTTCAAGAGAAGCCTACTCAATTAATGGCTGAAGAGCTCATTAAACAAGGGGCATTTTGGAATTGCGGTATTTTTGCGTTTAAATTAGAAAAAATCATTTCTTTTTTAGTTGAAAGAGGCCTTCCAACTCAATATCATGAGTTAATTAAGCAGTATAATAAATTACCAAACATAAGCTTTGATCATGAGGTTGTAGAGAAATGTACAAAAATTGTTGTACTTCCATACAACAGCTATTGGAAAGATCTTGGCACATGGAACACATTAACGGAAGAAATGGGTACGAAGATAATGGGAAAAGGCATCTTAAGCAGGGACTGCGGAAATACTCATATCGTGAACGAATTAGATATTCCTGTAGCAGTGTTAGGGCTGTCGGATATCGTTGTTGCTGCTAGTCCAGACGGTATTCTAGTTACTGACAAAAATGAAAGTCCTAGAGTAAAAGAAGTTGTACAATTTGATCAGAGACCGATGTACGAAGAAAGACGTTGGGGATGGTACCGGGTTTTAGACTATACAAAGTTTGATAATGGGAATGAAGTCCTAACAAAACGTATTCGGGTAAAAGCAGGAAGAAATTTAAGTTATCAACTACATTTTAAGCGAAGCGAAGTTTGGACTATTATTAGTGGGGAAGGTGAATTTGTCCTCAATGATAAGTTGTCTAAAGTGAAGGCTGGTGATGTGCTGCAGATCCCGCGCGGAGCCAAGCATGGGATTAAAGCCAATACTGACATCGAATTCATTGAAGTACAGAGCGGAAGTGAATTGATAGAAAGTGATATTGTTCGAATATATATGATTTGGGAAGAGTTATTAAATCATATTTGATATGCTCAAAATCTGTTTGTAGTGAACATCGAAAATTATTTGTAAGCTTAAATCTACTTAAAAGTTGATAAAAAAAGGAATAATAACTTGTTATACAAGATAAAATAAGAAAAAACCAAATTTTTTGGCCTTCCCACAGTTTCTGGCTTCGCTTCATAGGAAATCATAGTTCCAACAAAACATAAGCTACGTTGTCTACTGCTATGGGGTGATACTATGCAAATTCATTCACCCCTATTCATATTGAAGATAAAGGGGCGATGCTTTGTTGAGAACACTTGACGAATTTATATGTGATACCAATTCCCTTCTAACGTTTCCACATTATGAAAAACCATTTATATCAATTATTATTGTACTTCATAATAAAGCGGACTATACTTATCGATGCCTACAAAGCATTTTAGATTATGCTGATGTTCCATTTGAACTGATTATTGTAGATAATGCATCAACCGATTCAACCCCCGTATTATTACAGAAGGTAAAAAATATACACTTAATCAAAAATGAAAAAAATGTAGGCTTCTTAAATGCCTGTAATACAGCTGTAGAATATTCAAATGCACATTGGATTTTATTTTTAAATAATGATGCTGAAATAAAGCCTTACCTTTTATCTTCCCTTTTGAAATCCGGAGAAAAAAATACTGATTGTGGCGCAGTGGGCGCAAAATTAATTTTCCCAGATGGAAAGTTACAAGAAGCAGGTTGTATTATTTGGAATGACGGTAGTTGTTTGGGTTATGGAAGAGGAGATCATCCGAACAAACCGGAATATTCTTTTGAAAGAGAAGTTGATTATTGTTCTGGAGCTTGTTTATTGGTAAAAAGGGAGCTCTTCCAGCTTGTTGGTAAATTTGATGAACGCTTTTTGCCGGCCTATTATGAAGATGTAGATCTATGTATGAAAATAAGGGAACAAGGTTATAAAGTCATGTTTCAACCATCTGCAGTAGTCATTCACCACGAGTATGGCAGCAGTTCACAGAATATGGCCAGTCAATTAATGGCAATTAATAGAATTAAATTTTTAAATAAATGGAAAAATAAACTTAGTTCATTTTACCCTGCAAGTGCTAAAAATGTTTTGTTTGCAAAAGAGCGTCGTGGATCCAAGCGAAAAAGAATTTTATTTGTAGAAGATAGGATCCCTGCTATAGAATTGGGGGCAGGATATCCGAGAAGTTTTAGGATATTAGAATGCCTTGCCAAACTAAACTTCTCTGTTACGTTATTCCCGCTTATTTTCCCCGAAAAAAGAGAACCTTATACGAACATTTTGCAACAAGAAGGAATAGAAGTGGTTTCTGGAGATATAAGGCTGAATTTTCAATCTTTTTATTTTGAACGTAGTCGTTATTATGATGTGATTTGGATAAGCCGACCACATAATATGAAAGCGATAATCGGTATTATAAAAGGAATCAATCCTCAGCAAAAAGTCGTTTATGATGCAGAAGCGATTTATTCAAACAGGACAATATTAATGAATGAAGTCCACGGTAACTATTTGTCGGATGAACAGAAAATTAGCATGGTTAAGGAAGAGATATCCTTGATGAACCATGCCGACATTGTGGTTGCAGTTTCAGAGAGTGAAAAGAAAACCATACAAGAATATTGTTCCAAAAATGTACAAATATTAAGTCATACTGTTGAGGCAGACCCAACGCCAAACTCATTTCATCAAAGATTAGATATTTTATTCGTAGGAACATTTTTATTTGACCCTACTCCTAATTCAGATGCGATTTTGTATTTTGTTCAAAATATCTACCCCACAATATTGGACCAGACTGGAGCAAAGCTTTGGATTGTAGGAACCAATCAACTGCCCTCTATTCAAAACTTATCTTCAAATAATATTATTGTGACAGGTACTACCAATAAAATACGGGATTATTACAACGAGTGTAGAATTTTTATTGCCCCGGTGAGATATGCTGCGGGAATACCGTTAAAAATGCTCGAATGTTTCTCGTTCGGACTTCCTGCTATCGTGTCACCCTTAATAGCAAGTCAATTGGGAATAGCGGATCAAGAATTAATTGGTAGGGATTCTGTTGATTTTGCCAATAAGGTTATTCATTGTTATAACAATGAAGCCATATGGAATTATGCTAGGGAGAAGGGGCTTAAATTTATCGAAAAGGAATGCAGTTGGGATGGGTTCCAAGATCGAATTCGTCAAATGAAACTTTGATGGAGTGTTTTCGTAAACCACAGAAACTGAGGCCAGCTTATGGGGTTTAAGCTGGCCCTTTTGTTTTTGCCTGGCATCTATACAGTTAGAGTCCCCTTTAGCGATGGGGGCTGGAATCGTTTGTGCTTGCGTGATTTGATAGCGGTTATTCGACTGAGCCTCAACACCCGCCAATCAATTCAATACCTGCTTCCATAACATGAACAGGTTTAAGGGAAGTATCACAATACATTTTAAATCCTCTTTCTTTAGCTTGTTTACAAAAGATGATATCCTCCGGTACATTTTCTCCCCAGGCATAGTTAGAATATCTAACACCTGATTCAAACACCCGGCGATGAATGAGATATACAGCACCTGTTAAATCAACCTGTATGACTTCACCTTCATTCCAGCGAAAGATATGGTAAAAAGTTGATCTCTTTTTATCCAGATACATAATATTGTGTGCCCGACTTCCAATCGTTCCTTTTTGATTACAAAGCAGCATTGAACATATATCCAAGTTATCCTTTGCCAGTTTTTGAATTCCAAATGGCGGGACTAAAATATCCGTATCGATGGATAGCAAATATTCATTGTCTGTTTTAAGAAACTCCTCCACCAATATATTACGTAGATTGGCCAAGTGGGAATAGCTATATTGTCCGCGGACCGAACCAGCTGTTCTTCCGGGTAGATTGTTGTATTCCATTACATGGAACCCTGCTCCTTTTAGAAGAGGTATCGTATCGTCAACACAATCATTTGCAATAAATAAGGTATCTAACGCAATCCCTGTTAAATCGGAATTCTGTATATGTTTTATAAACCGCGGTAGGATCCAGCCCCTGTCTCTTACAGGTGCACCTAATAAAATTTTTATATCTTCAGAACAATTATTGCTCATGGTTGCCCACCATCTTCCATTTGTTTGATTTGCTGCTGATCAAGGTACATTATGATCGACTCTTTCCTAACACAATAATTTTGATCAAAGAGTTTTAGCGGTCCATCTGATAATCACATGCTATTTTATGATTTTTAAGCGGATTTTGTTATTAACTTGGAAAAAGGCCTTTGATGTGGCAAGGAGTAAGAGGGATAGGCATTCGTTTGATTTTAAGATTTCCTGATGAAAATTGGACGAATGTCCAATCTAGAATTGACTAATTACATAGAATAAAGCATCAAGAGTAAGGAGGAATAAATAAATGTCATCAACCCCATTTAACGCACAAAACACCGCAATTGGTGAATGTGTGGCAACCCCTGTAACACCCACACCCGTTATTACTACCGGCACGCCAACGGTTAAAGTGCCAGTCGTTTTAGCGGAAGTATCCGTGCAAGTACCCATGCACGCTTTAATCACTTTTCCGATGGGCCAGAATGTTCTGGAAGTAAAAACAATTAAAAAACGTACGAAAGTAACGCAAGCTCGTCTTATTCAACCTAGAACAGGAATCGGTACACCAAAACTATTTCTTTCTGGATTTGTACGTAAAAATATTCAGTACGCTGCGAATCCAATGGTTGAACTTCCACCTACACCATTAACCATGACTACTGAACTCTTATCGACTATAAACTCTTTAACCGTAGATGTTCCTTTCGACTGCGTGGCTCCTATTACCAGTTTCTTAACTCCACCAGTTGGCCCGTTTTTAAATACCCGCAATGAATTTGACTTCCTGGTTTCCAGACCTCTTGGCACGGGATTCCCTGAAAAAGATACCTTAATGTCAACAGATCTTTCCCAGTTCCACCAGGAAAGTACAGAGTTTTTTAATGAACAGGTATTTGTAGAACTTATCAGTGCTGATATTACTGAATGGGATGAATCATTGAACCGTGTGCCTATACCAGGAACGACAGGTATCATTGCAGTAGAGGAAGGAACCTTTACGCAGATGTCAGAGAAAATGGTCTTAGATCTCACACTGAAAGTGCTGCAAAATCAACAAGTACGCTTCATGGCAACACCGTAAATAGCTCACTCGTTTACAATGGGCTAATCTCAAGTCATCTTTATGACTTGAGATTAGCCCTTTTTTATGAGTGCCGTTTTTAAAGTTTGCTGATACCGCATTTACTTAAAAGCCCATTTTTTAGGTTTAAAGAACATATTAAAGAGTCAGTTTATATGTTGGATAGTAGGTATTAGCACAGAAGACAGCCCAGACTGAGCAATTTAAGGTTCATCTAGTATTTAATTGAAGGCCTATTTTTTAAGGAAGGAGAACCTGTTTAAGGTTTTGATTATATCTTAAAGTATAGGCATTCACATAGAAAGGAGTATTGAAAAAGACTCCATGCCATTAGAAAGGGGGGAACAGGAACGAAGAGATATGAGGAGCCTCATTTCTCAATTCCATTAAACCTATGAACCTTAAGGATAAAAATCCATTTGATATGCCTTTTTTAATACAGAACTTCATAAAAGAAAGTCCATACCCTAAGCGGCCACGGCGAAAAAAAAGAGTAAGAAAAAAATTTCTTCAGCAGCATTACCGGGTATGAACATGGTCATAGTTAAGGATATTCTGGAAGAAAATGATAAATATTCAGAAGATGAAAGAGATTTTATTAGAGACGAACCGTTTGAGGACTTTGTAAACCAAGAAAGCGCCGAGAGGTTTCTTTTCACAGCGGAATCCTCTCCATATACTGACTACACAGATGTCGAAAAAAAAACTCTTATGAAAGAAGAAACAAATCACTATCACGGTCCGATAGATGAAAAACGATTGATGATCGAAACTGATACGGATGTTGAATATATACCGGAAGACGCACCATTATTAATGGGAGCTGACCCAGTTGACGTTGAACAAGAGTTGGAACACGAAAAGAGCGATTTCACGGAACTAGAGTTTAACGTGGACAGTGAGTGCTCAGAAGACGAAAAGTGCGCTCTGATTGAAGAGGAATCAGCTAAAGTTGAACAGGACCTCGAAGACGAAAAAAGCGATTTCCCCGAACTAGAGTTTAACGTGGACAGTGAGTGCTCTAAAGAAGAAAAGTGCGCTTTGATTGAAGAGGAGACAGCCGACGTTGAGCAGGACCTGGAAGACGAAAAAAGCCATTTCAATGAACTAGAGTTTAACATGGACGGTGAGTGCTCAGAAGAAGAAAAGTGCGCTTTGATTGAAGAGGAGACAGCCGACGTTGAACAAGACCTGGAAGACGAAAAGAGCGATTTCCCCGAACTAGAGTTTAACGTGGACAGTCAGTGCTCAGATGACGAAAAGTGCGCTTTGATTGAAGAAGAGTCAGCTAAAGTTGAACAGGACCTGGAAGACGAAAAAAGCCATTTCAATGAACTAGAGTTTAACGTGGACAGTCAGTGCTCAGATGACGAAAAGTGCGCTTTGATTGAAGAGGAGCCAGCCGAGGTTGAGCAGGACCTGGAACGCGAAAAGAGTGATTTCCCCGAACCAGAGTTTACCATGGATGCAGCCTCCTCAAAAGATGAAAAGTCGTTCATTACCGGAGCAGAGCCGGTAATTGATCACGGGAACCCAGAAGATGATGAGAATGATCTTTTCGAAGCACAGTTAAGGTTATTTGAAGCAGAACTTGAAGCCGATGAAGAATACGTACAAGAAGAAAGTAACCATTTTGTGCAAAAAGATTTGGTCAACGAAGACGAAGACGCAGAAAACAAAAATAAATTCGGTATAGATAAAGAGCCAGTACAAAATACAGAGATGCTGCAGAACTCTAATAATTTATTAATGGAACCAGAAGGATTTGAAGATAGTCCATTTTCGGGGAATCCTAACCATTCCCCTATCAAAACAGGAGACCCACCACATATTGATAATTATAGAAGACCCAAAATCGAGGTGCCGGTGTTAATTGCTCAGCCGGACATCGATGTAGATTTAGTAAGAAATATAGATATCCGTCAATCGATTGCATCCATTGTCGATGTGAATTGGCGTGTCCGCATTGGAACCAGTCAACTACTTATCTCTACCGGGCATTTTTTTGCCAAGGGCGTACTTATAGCTGACATTCAGTACACGACTAACGACGTTCCAGGAGATTTGAATATGATCACAGTGAATATCCCGTGGAAAAAAGTCATAAAAGTAGAGTTTTTATACCCACCTAATTTGCCTGTTGAATGTCACAAACGGGAATATAACTTCAAACCGAGTTATGATGAACAAGAAAGCATGATTCATCGCGAACAGATCATTTCTCATTCTGAACACTCGATATCCAATTTACGCCTGACACGAGTCGTCTCTACTGAGCATATACAATCAGAGAAACAAATATGTATCCAACTTAATGCCACGTTGTCTTTTAATATTTTACAATATCAACTCGTTGATGTTTGCAGTTAAGGATCGTTAACCATTAAAGGGGGAGTAAGTAAAATGTCTTCAACGCCATTTAACCCAGCTTCAACTACTCAGCCGGAATGCAAGAGCACACCTGTAGAACCAACCCATGTCAAAAGTGACGTTATCATTAAGGTCCCTGTCGTGTTAGCAGAACTGGATGTACAAATTGATATGCACGCGAGAATTGACTTTCCAATGGGGCAAAATGTTCTCGAGATTAAGAAAATAAAGAAACGTGTAAAAGTAACGCAGTGCCGTCTCTTATTGCCAACGAACAAACTTTTTATTGCTGGATTTGTCCGCAAGAATATCCAATACGCTGCGAATCCAATGGTTGAACTTCCGCCTACGCCATCAACCATGACTACTGAACTCTTATCGACTATAAACTCTTTAACCGTGGATGTTCCGTTCGAGTGCGTGACACCGATTCATAAGTTTTTAGCCAAACCTTTAATGCCCAAGTTCAATAAACGTAAAGAATTTGATTTCTTAGTTTCTAAACCTCTTAGTGGGGGCATTGGTTTCCCTGAAAAAGATGAGTTGATGTCTACCGACCTTTCACAATTCCATCAGGAAAGTAGTGAATTTTTCAACGAAATGGTATTCTGTGAATTAGTCAGCGCGGATATTACAGAATGGGATGAATCATTGAACCGTATGCCTATAACTGGAACGACTGGAATTACCAGAATAGAGGAAGGAACTTTTACACAACTCTCAGAGAAAATGATTCTAGAACTCACACTCAAAGTGCTGCAAAATCAGCAAGTTCGCGTCCCTGGAAATTTCTTTGAATGTGAGGAAGAATAACGTGCTGGGTAACGCTTCATGGCGGTGAAGCGTCCCCAACTATTATGTGAAAAAAATTAATGTACCATGGAATATTGTATGTTGAACAAGATAAAGGTGTCCTAGGATGACACCCAAATTTATAGTTGTGCTAACAATACCCAGTGTTCTCTGACAATGGGTATTTTCGCTTGTCTATATCGGAGTGCCCTTACGGAATGTTCCTGGTAGTAAGGGAGTGCGGTATGGACAAGAAACCAAGAGTCACTGTGTTCAATAAGCGTTAAGGCCGGAAACTACCAAAAAAGTTCATGACCTAGGTAAAGAGTCCAAGCTAATCAAACGGTGACGCAATATAGTAGGAATAAGAAAAAAACATAGACACGACTTTAGAAATGGAAAATTTCAAGAGATAGCATCACATTCGAAAGGAAAAATAAAATGAAAAAAAAACGATTGCCTCCAAAAAGAGGTATTCCAAGAAAGAAGGCTAACGGCAATTTAAAGCGCAGGGGAGGTTGCGTACTGGCACCTGCAAATGCACTTGTGCGCCGTCAAAAAGCAAGTGGGAATATAAAACGTCGAAAAGGTTCTGTACCTAAACTTGTAAACGCACTTGTACGTCATCAAAAGGCAAATAGGAATATAAAGCCTAGGAAAGGCTGCGTACTCGGACCTGTTAATGCACGAGTGCGCCGGCAAGAGGCATATCTGGTTCGGCAGAGAGCAGCAAAATTCCAACAGACTCTTCCGCTTATGAGGCATCCATGTAACGGCGATGAAAAATATTTCATAAATAAAATTGCGAACTATTCTAAAGGATTGCCACATAATTCATTGGGTGAAGTTAATCTGAAAGCATATCATGCTTGGATTCATTCGTTAAAGACAGCTAATCCAGACGATTTTGAGTCGATACCTTTAGGTGGGGTTGTTAAACTTAGCAATCCACAAGCCGCTTATGCCTTTGATCTGGCGGGCCCTGATAGCCATCACATTGGTATCGCTGCACCCCCTTCCTTCAGCAGCAACCGGGAAGCAGGGGAGATGGCTGAACTGTACTGGCAGGCGCTGACCCGTGATGTTCCATTCCTAGAATACGACAACAATCAGTTGATTCGGCAGGCTGCGGCTGATTTATCGACGTTTTCTATTTTCGCAGGACCAAAAGTCAAGGGAGTTGTAACCCCAGGTACCTTATTTCGCGGAATAACTCCCGGTGACCTTGTGGGTCCATATATCTCCCAGTTTCTGGCGAAGGATATTCCTTTTGGCGCAACCACAATTATCCAACAGTATCGCACCACAGTGGCTGGTGTTGACCATATGACTTCCTATCACGAATGGTTGAATATCCAAAACGGATTGGCCCCAACTACGAAAAATGTATTCGATCCTATCCCTCGTTATATCCGAAGTAATCGGGATTTAGGCGAATATGTTCATCGTGATTTTAATTATCAATCGATACTTTGTGCTTGTCTAATTCTTTTCAGCTTTGGAGATGCTGCACTAGACCCGGCCAATCCTTATCTGCGTTCACGAACGCAGGCAGGATTCATTACTTTTGGTGCCCCGCATATTCTCGATTTGGTAGCTAAGGCAGCCCGGGTAGCGTTAGAGGCCGCATGGTTTCAGAAATTTTTGGTCCATCGCAGGTTGAGGCCTGAAGAGTTTGGAGGGCGTGTGCATAACGTTTTAACGCGAGCTGCCAATTATCCCATTAATACAGAATTGCTTCATTCGCAGGCAATTTTGAACGTGTACAGCAAGTATCACACATATCTGCTGCCTCAGGCATATCCGGAAGGGTGCCCCACCCATCCTGCCTATCCTGCTGGCCATGCCTGCATGGTAGGAGCAGGGGTCACCATGCTGAAAGCATTTTTTAATGAATCGTATATGATTCAGAGTCCTGTTGTAGCAAGTTCCGATGGTCGCTCATTGCTTCCTTACACTGAATCTTCTTTAACGATAGGCGGAGAATTGAATAAACTTGCCTCTAACATCGCTCTTGGCCGGGATGCGGCTGGCGTTCACTGGCGCTCTGACGGTTACATTGGCCTAAAGATAGGTGAAGCAGTCGCTATCGGAATCATTCGGGATTACAGGGCGACTTACAATGAAAAATTTTTCGGGTTCTCTCTTACCAAATTTGATGGTACTACCATAAGAATATAACAGGAAATATCCTAATGTGAGGCAAATAAGCCACGCATTCCCCTTCCAAATTGATTTGGTGGGTGAGTTTCACTACCATGATAGAGGGTGGTCAAGTGTATTCAATTACCGTATCTGTGAGCAAGAGGGAACTTTACCTGTTGAAAGATGGCCAGGTCATCCGTACCTATCCCGTAGGTGTGGGCAAAATGGTGACCGCAACACCTACAGGGGTTTTTACGATTATCAATAAAGCACCCAACCCCGGGGGACCATTTGGTGCCATGTGGATGGGGCTGAGCCTCCCGCATTACGGAATCCATGGGACAAATGCTCCGTGGTCAATCGGCAAGTATGTCTCTAAAGGATGTATACGAATGTATAATGAAGATGTACTTGCGCTTTCGAAAATAGTTCCGATCGGAACCGTTGTAACGATTACCTCATAACATGGCCCGCGATGTTTTTCTCATTTATTTCCCTGAAATCATTCAGAGCAAGGGATAATAGGGCGGGGTGATTAAATCGCCCTGTTAAATCTTAAGGCTGGGAGGAAGAAAAATGACCGTTTATGAGGGAACGCATGTCTGGATATGGCAACCCTGGAACATCTACGGCGGTGATGTGAATCAGCTCATTACAGCGTGCAAACAGAGAGGAATAGATGGTGTTATTATTAAATTCGCGAATGGTTCGCTTGCCAATGATCAGGTAAGCCAGCGTTTTATGGATTATTTTAAGAAGTATGCAGGGCCGCTAAAGGCCGCTGGCATAACGGTGGGTGGCTGGATTTATCAATACCTAACCGATCCTTTGTGTGAAGTTGACGCCTGTACGCAGGCAATTGGAGCCGGGGCTGACTGGATCGTTTTCGATGCGGAAACTGAAATCAAAGGGAAAGGTGCACAGGTTACCCAATTCCTGCAAGCTTATCGGGCCAAACATCCCCATACCGTAACGGGCTTGTCATCTTTTGCGATTGCGGATTATCACACCGATGAAGTACCTTTTGCTGAATACGCCAAGTATGTTGATGTTCTTATGCCGCAAATTTATTGGGATGAGATGAAGTGGCCGGTTGAAGTGGCTTTTCTTTCATCTGTTACTTCCTACAAAAAATACAACAAACCTATTGCGCCTACAGGCCAGAGCTATCTCACAGCTAAACCTTCTGATATGGCTAAGTTTGTTCAGCTCTGTAAATCAAACGGTTTTAGACATGTTTCCTGGTGGGATTGGGATGAGGCCAGTCCTGAACAGTTAAATGCGATTGAGCAAAACCGAATACAGATCGTAAATTCAACACCGCAGCCTGTTCCAGAAGACTGGCGCATTCGGGAAATTAACGCAGCCCGAACCACTGGCATCTTTACAAGTGACCATAAACCGGGAGAGCCCGTAACGATTGAAGTTCTTGCCGCAGCTTTAAACAATCTTTACAAGCTAATCAAAGGGGGAAATAAAACATAATGATCGCTATGCAGCGTAATAGCTGATAGTGCGGACCATGCAGTGCTATCAAATGATGCCGTATGCAAAAAAGAGGCGGAAAAATCGCCAACTGTACGGCAACGATTTCCGCCTTTCAAAAACAGCTGTTCCCTTTTCTTGTCACTAGACAACCTGTAAAGAAGTGGACTTTTCCAATGTTGTCTTGCACTTCTGCTGCAGACGCTCGAGCTCCTTATTCACAAAAGCGTCAAATCCCATTTCTTTTACCCATGGCATATTCATCTGGACAAACGGATGTGAATAATATGTGGCCAGCTTTTCTAACAGTTGATCATCCAGTACGACAAGTTTCATCACGCGAATCAACCCCTTTATGAAATTATCCATTCAATTTTTAGCGGTCCCGTTGAAATTCAACAAAAAGCATGGATAGTGAAGGAGAGAATCATTCTGGCTAGTTATATAGTATGTAGGTTCGTGAGGTCCAGCTGTTGTCCGGGTGTAAAAGTTGTATTACCTTCTTACCACCTTTTTCTATATTTTTAACATATGCGGTGGTCGGTTTTTGGGTTACATTGTTTTATATTCTGTTTACTTTTGTTTTATACCATCTTTTCGACATATTAGACGAAAAATTCAAAAAATAATGCCGAGAACAATGCAATCAACACAATCCGGGAGGCGGCTGCAAGCTTGCCCCCCGAAAAATGTAAATCTTCTTCACTCGACTGCTTTGCCGGTTGTGCTCTGCAGAATCTCAAACCACTGCTGTCTGGAAAGCTGAATGTCTGCGGATTTGACGGCACTTCGAACTCGATCGATATTTCCGGAGCCTACAATAGGGATGATTCTAGCCGGGTGATTCAGCAGCCAGGCATACAATATCTGATCGATGGAATCAACCTGTAAATCCTTTGCGATTGCTTCTATTGTGCTGCGCAGACGGAGCCCTCTTTCATCAGATGCATGAAAGAATTTTCCGCCTTCAAGGGGCGACCACGCCATAGGCGGGATTCTTTTCTCAAGGCAGTGATCGATTGTCCCATTGGTAAAACTCTCAATCGCCATCACTGAAATTTCAATTTGATTGGTCACCAGAGGAAAACCGAGATACGATTGCAGCATGTTAAATTGAGAGGGCGTAAAATTTGAAACACCAAAATGTATCACTTTGCCTTCTTCTTTTAACTGGGTAAAGGCTTCCGCCACTTCTTCCGGATTCATATAGGGATCCGGTCTATGTATTAAAAGCAGGTCCAGATGGTCTGTCCGCAGATTCTTAAGTGATTGTTCAGCGGAAGTGACAATGTGCTCTTTACTTGTATCGTAGTATTTAATCTTATGTTCTGGATGCTTACTGGAAATAAGTTTGATGCCGCACTTAGACACAAGCTGAAGTTTGCTGCGCAGCGAAGGTTTTTGTGCTAGTGCCGTTCCGAAAAGATCTTCACAGCTGTAATTTCCATAGATGTCGGCATGGTCGAATGTTGTGATGCCCAACTCCAAGCATTCTTCTATAAAATGCAGCGTTGCATCTGCTGACATGTTCCACTCCGCTAATCTCCACATGCCATGGGTTAATCTGGAGAACTCCAGGTTTTCACTTAACTTAACTCGGTCCATTTTTTCACCTCTCTATTAATTAACAAAAAATCTTTGTATATAATTATACCTGAAAAGCAACCTGGCGTCGCTTCGACGGATTTCTCCATAAAAATTATCGAAAAGAACATAAAATAGGCGAACAAAGTTTTAAAAAACTATTAAAACTGCACGAATTGTAAGAGAAATAGTAGAGTAGCAGGTATAATAGAAGAATATTTGGCTCTAGTGAATGATTTACCTCTAAGTGAATTTTTTACCTCTGATAGAAACTATTACTAGAGTAATGCGTCTAATTATTTTAGCGGATAAAAAATGATACACGATTATCCATCAAACTAGGGCTCACCGCTTTTGTTAAACGATTGGTGCCAGCTAATTTTATAACTAGGCAAAAAGCCCGTATAACCGAAAGGGGGATGTGGGTACAAGTGCTTCTCACAATTGAGAAGGAATATGTACAAACATACGTATGATAAAAAAACTTTTATTAGGTGTAGCTGCTGCGGCTGTCATGGGCTCAAGTTCTTTGTTCTTTTTAAGCAATCAAAATGCTGCATATGCGGGGGGGATTTCCCAGAGTTATCCTTCCTATTCAGCTTATAAGGGACTTGAAAATAATAACTCCATTTTAGGACATGCTGTTGCGACTGAACAACAAATGCTCGCATTTGCGAGGTCGATAAATCCTAAATTTCTGGCTGATTTACCTAAACTATACTTAGAAACAGGCAATAGATACGGCATTAAAGGCGACATAGCTTTTTGTCAGATGATTAAAGAAACCGGGTATCAGCGGTATGGGGGAATCGTACAATCAAACCAATTCAATTTTGCTGGAATTGGTGCGGTTGGAAACAGTAAAACAAACAAGGGTAACTCTTTCCAAAATATGCAGCAGGGAGTGCTGGCTCATATCCAGCACTTATATGCGTATGCCAGTACGCATAGCCTCCCTGCCTCAGAGAAACTTGTGGACCCCAGATTTAAATATGTGACAAGAGGGATAGCACCTAATTGGAAGGACCTGAATGGCCGATGGGCTGTTCCAGGAAAAGGATATGGGGAAGATATCCTGCGTATTTACAATCAAATGCTTCAATTTTAATCCAACTATGGACGGGCTTATGCCCGTTTATTTTTTTAACCCCTTCTTAAAGATATTCAAACAAATATAAAAGTTTTTTGCCTGTATTTATATATTGGGAATAATAGAGCACAGAAACGAAAAAGCTACACGCAAGGCTATTTTTCTGGCCGACAACAAGATAAAGAAAGGACGGGAACATGTGCGACATGTAACGGCACTTCTTCTCAAATATATATTGGTAACCGCTATTCTTTATGTGATTCAAATGCTGCTGTTTAGAGAGAACGTTTGGAATATCATCGTATTAGGCTTTGTTGTTACAATCGTATCGTATATTGTGGGGGATCTTGGCATTTTGCCTATGTCAGGAAATATAACCGCATCCATTGCAGATTTTGCACTTTCGTATCTCACCATTTGGTTAACGGAGCGATATGTTTTTGCGAACTATGCGACACCGGCTTCTGTATTTTTAGTTTCCTCACTCATCCTGGCTGCCGGTGAATGGTATTTCCATGGATACATGCAGCGTAATATTCTTACAGAGGCGTAGTGCAAGCATGGCCAATGGCTCTTACCAAGCGTAAAGGGCCTTTTTTTATTTATCCTTAGTTTTTTAATCATCTCTTAATGCTTGTTCTTTAAAATGGAACTGTCTGTTATCGAGTAGAGGTATCGATTAAAGGGAGTTACCGGTATGATTAAAACCTATTTTTACAACCATTCCGAACAAAAAATGGAACATGATATGGATTTGCGCAACGTCCATGAATTTTTACGGTCGAACGAGGATCTGCTATGGATCGACCTATACAATGTCAGCAATCAAGAACTGCGAATGGTAGCTGACATTTTTAATTTTCACCCGCTTGCAATTGAAGATTGCCTGCATCATAGTCCCCGGGCGAAAATTGACAACTATGAGGATTACTATTTTTTTGTTTTTCATGCGCTTCGTTACCACGAAGAAAGCGATACAGAGATCACTACTGTAGAACTAAATGTGTTTGTCGGCCCGAATTATGTGGTTACGATCCATAAACGGCCCATGCTTTCCATTGGAAAGATCGCAAAAGTCAGCCTTAAAAGCAAAGACTACATGAATAAAGGTGCAGATTATCTGCTTTATTCGATCGTGGATGGGATTACAGATGAGTACTTTCCAATTCTGGATCGCATTAGTATTCGGATTGACGAGATAGAGGATGAAATGTATGACAATAGGATGGAAGAAGTTACCGAGGAGTTTCTGGCGCTCAAACGGACGCTTATCTTGATCAGGCGCGTAATTCTGCCGCAGAAAAGAATTTTCTCCCCAAGCTACGGACAGGATCCCTTTCCCATCCAGGAGCAGAATTTGCCGTTCTACATTGACTTGCAGGACCATCTGGAACGGATTGCGGATTCAACAGAGACATTTAAGGAACTGGTAAATAGCGCGCTGGACACCTACTACTCCATTGTGAGTGCCAAGACAACGGAAAAATTAAACATCCTTACCCTTATTTCCACCATCATGCTTCCTTTGACGTTTATCACTGGATTTTTCGGCATGAATGTTCCCATACCTTTCCAACATTCCGGTTATGAAACGCTTGCCATCACGTTTTTTATGATTGGGCTTGCGGTTTGGATGTGGTGGTACCTGCGAAAAAAATTTATGTAAAGCTTAAAGCGGAAGACCCGGAAACCATTCCGGGTCGTACCTAAGCGATGCTTCCCGTCTGCAGGGACGGATTGTCGGCGAGACAGTCCAACACCCACCCGTGTGCTTTTTCGTCATAGAGCAACTCCAGATGATTCAGCGGCAGGCAGGTTTGGGCACGGATTTGTTTGGGATTTGAAGCCATTTGCTCAAGAGCGAGAGCGCTTTCTACAAAAACCAGCCCATCGCTTGGAGCCGAAGATTCTCCTGGTATGACACCGAAATAATTGCGGGTGCCTGCCAGCGCATACAAGGAGATAGGCTCAGGCAGGGGGTGGCTGAGCAAACGTTCAATCAATGAGCCTCCCTCCTGAATCGCAAGGTCAATACCCCTGGAGTGAAAGTAAAAGTCCTGGCCGCCTTCGTATAAGGTCCTCGCGCTGCCCAGTACAGGATACTGGTCATCCCAGCGGTAAAGCAGTTGAGATTGGCCGGGAAAATTTCCGCCATCCCTGTAAAGAGACTGGTGGAGACAGTCAATAAAACGGCCGTAAAAATACAGGGAATCGCACGCCACAGGGGCGTTGATTTTCCTGTCCAGCACAAACCAGTTCGCCTGCAAATTACGAAAAGGAAAATCTACGCCTTTGTTTGGCGCTCCCAGCATAATAAACTTTCGGAGATTGTCCTCGTAACCTGCACCGTATGGCTCAAGAAGATTAGTGAGATACAGGCGCGCAGGCACCCCTCCTTTACTGTGGCATACGATGTCGACGCTGAGGGCATCTGTTATCTCCTGTATGCGGGAGAGGGCATTAGCGATCTGCAGCCCTTGAAGATAGTTATCACCATGAGAATGGGCGAAAGAGAGGGCGAACACCGGGATATCTGCTTCATATAGAGCATGAGCTAACCCAGCTGTTGCACCCGATCCAAGCCACGCCTTCTTCGCATAATGGCTGGCGCCATGTACAAGTAGCACCGGCGAATTATTTGCCCATTTTTTTCTTGGGATTTTGTAGTGCAGTAGGGCGTAGCGGGAATGCGGCGTTTTGGTTCCAAATTGGCTCACTAACTCTGCTTCATTATGAATACTTACAGGATTAAAGCGCTCCTGTGTAAATTCCGGCCGCTTCCCTTCCAGCAATTCTACTCTATCCCAATAGCTGCCTGTTACAAATTCTGCAGCAACGGTGTAAGATTTGTTTTTCTTCATGTCATCATCTCCAGTCCCGCTCCACTCACGCGCACGCTCAAGTCGAAGTAGACCGCCTGTTGTTTGCACTCTTCTTACTATATTTACCCCTACCGAAAAGAGTCCTATTCTACTTTTGTCAATCCCTTTTTAAAATAAGAAAAAGGGCTCATGGAATTGTAAGCGTAGTTAAGTGCTCTCATGCAAAATTCATTTTTCCTTCATGTATTCTCTATGTTTGTTTTATAAAATGGGCTTACAGTAAGAATGGGTAAGTTCTCGATGTATAGGGGGTTATATAGATGAGAATAACAGAGAGAAAACATGTCGCAATTTTGTCCCTTGTTCTGTTTATTATATGCGGAAGTTTGCTTAGCGGTTGTGTCAGATGGACGGATCCAAAGGTTTCAGCGGCTGAAAATGTAGAAATGCGTAAATTTCCCTATCCATACCGGTCGATGGTCGCATTTGCTTCTGATATTGATGGAACTACCCCACAGGAATTTGTCCAGTACCACCGTTTTTTAAATACCGAAGAAATGACACCGATGGGTCAGGGGTTGGGGCTTGACGTTGGGGACAGCTTTTTTATATACGATGCAACAGATGATACACATCCACACTATGTTGACTATCAAAAAGACACCGCACCTAAAGTGATGACATTTTTTAATGGGCTGGATATTCACAGTAAAAAAGATGCAGATATGATCGCTTATTACTGGAAAGCCGGATGGATTGACTCTATGCACGGTTACGGAGATTTTAATCATAGCAATAAGCGTCAGGCCCTTTGCACACGCCCGTATGCCAAAGCAGCGTGGGACGCACTGAAAGAAGAGGGAATCTCGCCTGATATTTGGATTAACCACGGAAATGAAGCGAACAAGCAAAATTTCGGCGCGTATAGCAAATTCGGTTTTGCGAGCTACCAGCAGGGAGATAATCCGGGTTCACCTTTTTATCATACCGATCTGCTGCTGCACAATGGTGTCCGCTATGTCTGGAACTCTAAAGGGGATTCAACCTTTGGTATGAACAGCGTGCTGTTCCCGATTGCGCTGCGGGACGGCCATAAAATTTGGGGTTTCCACCGCTATTCGGCTGATAAAAAGATAGGCTGGACATGGGGTCCCAACGCCATTTATCTGCAGTTAACGGACAATCGGCTACAGGATTTGGTCAACAAACAGCATCTTGTCGTGATTGCTCAGCACTTTGGCGGCGGCAATGGTGCGGTTCCTTTTAACAAAAAAAATGCAGATGCCTTTCGCCTGCTTGCTTCATATCAGAGAAAAGGGGATATCCTGGTGGCCAGAACGAGTCGCCTCCTTCACTATAACCGGGCACGCGATTTCTTAAAATATCATATCGTGCGCAATGGGGACTTGGTGAAGATCAACATTGACGGCATTCAAGACCCGATTTTTGGCTTCCAGCATGTTACAGTCGATGACGTAAGAGGAATCACTTTTTACGTCCCAGATCCAGGCAAAGCCTCCATTTTCATTGGAACAAAAGAATTGAAAGCCAGTGATATCGTGCGAAGTCCAGCTGACTTCACAGGAAGAAAGAGCGTCGGGATTGCCTGGTTTGCTCCTGTTACCTACGATTATACGAAGATGGCTCCTAAAGGATAGTAAGGAAACACCGTCCTAATTATTTTTCCCTTGGCCGGGAATAGTAACAAGGAAAGCACACTAGGAGGGACCTGTATGCATGATTATCTCCAGATTCAGAATACCGTTCAGATGATGCGAAATAGTGAGGATCAGAATGCTGCCATGCTAAGGGAAACTGCCCGGCAATTGGAACAGATGGCACAGCGGGAAAGCATGACGGCACTGCAGCTGCAGCAGCTGTATACAGCCTACATTCTTCTTTTTCAGGAAAATCAGCGATTAATGCAAGCCGTCACAAGCCAAAGCATGAGCCAGCAGACACCGTCCGCTGACCGGTTACCTCTAGCGACTACATGATCAAGGCTACTGGAATAGAAAAAAACGGGAAGCAGGATTGCCATCCCGTTTTTTTTTACATAATGGACAAATTATTCGTCCTCTTTATAAACCCGAAGGAAAGTTCTTATGGGATTTCTGGATTTTTGAGGAAAAGGGTGCGGCTGGAAGTAAGCTTGGGTGATGCCAGGCTTTTTTCTTTCATCGCGCAAAAAATAGGTCCTCTTTTTTTGAAAATGTGAAAGTATGACCTTCAAAAAGTCGCTGTAGTATGCGAAGATAGATACAGCAGAAACTGTAGGGAAGGAAGTTATACATATGAAAAAACAACCGTCACGTAAGAAGAGCAGGAAGCTGTTCTGGGTGATTGGGGGCGGAGCAGCTGCTCTAGTGCTTATAATGGTTTCAACTGCCATGATAATGAAGTGGAAATCGAATTCACAGGCGCAGGGATTATCTGCCAATAACGCACAGTCTTTCCCGGGTACAGGCAATCAAAGTAGTTCGGCAAGTGGACAAACATTAGATAACAGGGTTACGATGACTCCTATTGATAAAACAAAGGATCAGGCACAAACGGATGTAGCAATAAATAACAACAGCAACGCCTCCAGTTCTGGGAGCGATCAGAGCAACGGCGGATATGGGGCCGCCAGTTCCCAAAACTATAATGGAAATGCAGCGAATGCATCAGGCGCAAGCGGTCAGTCCGCAGCAAGTTCTGCGGCTGCGGGTACAGCTGCAACGGCGCAGGCCGGACAAGGGCTCGATGCAAACACAGTAAACCAACTGCGCAATTATGGAATCAGGCAGGGAGACCTGCAAAAAATTGATCAAATGGTAGCGGACGGGACGGATCCGAAGGAAATTGCAAAATCCCTGCGAGATAACGGAAATCAACATCTTGCCGCCATTATGGAAACTGTACCGCGCAGGCCCAAGAAAACTGTTCAAAAGGATTCAGGTGTAAACCAGAATACGGATAATCAAAGTAATTCAGCCAGTCAGAACGGTGCGGCCAGCGGACAGGGTAATAATGGAAATAACGGATATAACGGATATAACGGATACACAGGTAATCAAAAGAACCAGTAGGACGAGCGAAATTAAGGCCTACAAGTGAATACACGTTGAAGGGAAGGAAATGAATGCGTAAGTTTTTTAAAGAATGGAGTATGATACTTGTCACGGCTTTTATTTTGAGCACGGGGTTTAGAACGTATGTGGCTGAAGCGGTAAAGGTTCCAACCGGCTCCATGCTGCCCACTATTCACTTAGAAGATCGTCTAGTAGTAAACAAAATGTCAAATCCAGACAACTACAACTATGGTGACGTTGTTGTGTTTTATCCGCCTGTTCCAGGGGCGGAGAATGAACGCTATGTGAAGCGGCTTATCGGAAAAGGCGGCGATGTTATCCAAATTAAAGACCACGCTTTATACCGGAATGGACAGCTGATAAAGGAACCCTACATTAAAGAACCGATGAACTATGAATACGGACCAGTAACCGTTCCAAAAGGCAAGTTTTTCTTCTTAGGAGATAATCGCAACGACAGCTATGATTCACATCTGTGGCCCACACCTTTTGTAGATAAAAGTAAAATTTCAGGTAAGGTTGAAGCCACCTTCTTCCCATTTTCCGATATGCGGACTTTCTAGACAAAGGGCACTCGATAGTGTCCTTTTTTCAATGCTAAAAAACAACTTACGGACATAGACAGCCTATTTTCCTCATAACGTTGTATTACGGGACAACCAAAAGTGAGGAACGTGACGCAATGAAGATGCCGATAATTGTTAAGCAGCTGGCTTTCCGGACAGGGGCCATCTTTCTTGTTAAATCGATTGGCGCCCTTGCGCGGATTCCGCTTTTTCGGATGCTGGGACCAGAAGGGGTAGGCTTGTACCAGATGGCTTATGCCGTGTACGGACTGATTCTCACAGTTGCAACCGGCGGCATTCCCATGGCGCTCTCTCTTAGTACAGCCCGTAACCGACAACACGGGCTGGCTCTTTTTAAAACAGCGGCTTTTCTCGTTGTCATACTGGGTTTCATTTTCGGATGGGGGACATCGTATGCGGCTCCCTATCTGGCAAGCCTGCTGGGTGATCGGCGGCTGGCGGTGGCCATCCGCTGCTTGGCTCCCGCCGTTCTGGTGGTACCGCTGCTTATGCTTGTGCGCGGGGTTCTGCAAGGCATAGAAAAGTACGAGCAAATTGCGCTGTCTGAAATCATTGAACAGATTTTTCGCGTAATCGCAATGCTTGTCCTGGTGTTTCTCTTAATTCATAAGGGGACCGCTGCTGCGGTCGGTGGGGCGATGCTGGGTGCTTTTGCCGGAGCGGTGGCAGCGCTCGTATATTTAGTGGTCCTTCTTGGGATCTACGCTCGAAAAACAAACCAAGAAAAACAGTGGGCAGGGGAAGGGCAGGCTGCAAAAACCGGCTTGTTTGCACTTCTGTATGCTTCTACTGCTTTTCTTTTGACGAGGCTGATTGTCCCTGTCTCCGATTTTTTCGATGCACTGATAATCCCGCACAGGCTTCAGGATGGGGGGTTAACCGTTGCGCAGGCCACTTCGGTGTTTGGCATTGTTTCGGGCATGGCGGTCTCGCTCGTCTATATTCCCACCATTTTCTCTGCCGCATTATCGCATATCCTATCCTCTAAAATAACGCTGGATTACAAGCAAAAGAAGGAGACGCGATTTAGGCTGCAGTCCAGACATGCTTTGAAGGCCGTTTGGCTCTGGGGCTGGGCCTCTGCTTTTGTTTTCTTTTACTATGCGGATAAGCTATCCCTTCTTATATACGGAACGAGTACCGCCGCAAGCGCCATTCGATGGTTATGTCTTGGCACACTGTTTGCGGGAGTTCGTGAGCTTACCACAACGCTGCTGTGGGCTATCGATAGAAAAAAAGAGACGATTGTGGGGCTGCTCGCAGGAACCATTTGCTCGATTGTACTGGCCTATTTTCTAGTATGCATTCCCGGCTTTGGCATTTCTGGCATTTCGATTGCAACCCTGTCTGTTGATCTGGTCGCCGCCCTCTGGAATATTCACTGTATCTTAAAAGAGCACAGAGCCATTTTTCCGCTGGGTTTCTTTGTGAAAGAACCGTTTTTTCTGATGGTTTTTGCTGTTATTTGCCTTTTTCTGGCCAGTACAATCCCGGTTGTCGTCCATGCCAGTATGTACGCTGAATGGGCGGTGGAAATCGGTTTGTGTTCTATTCTGCTTGGAGCTTATATTTTCCTGAGATTCTGGTCTACAAAAGAAGGATAGGAGAAAATCTCCTATCCCTGGGTTACTTAATGGTACCGGACAGCCAGGCTGTAATCCGCTTATTGATACCTTCTTCCGATTCATCCGGCAGCACTTCATCGTGAACCACCATGTCATAAAGACGTTCCAGCGGTTCGCGGGGATCTTCTTTTTTAAACTTCTTGTCTAGCAGCTTCTGCCAGACCAGCTGCACAAATTCTTTGCGGTCAATGCCCTGTTTGGCGAAGTAGGCATTCAACTGTTCTACATCACCGAGAAAATTAGTGGTGAATCTTTCTTCCAGATTCCCGCGGAGAAGCGCGATTTCCACTTCATACATCGGGGACTGGTCTTCTTTGTTTTTGCCGATCCAGGGTGTCTCAAGGATAACCGGTTTATCCCTGGCGGCCTCGTGATGTACAATGTAGTTAATGGCATCAAAGCCAATCAGTCCGGAGCCTACAGGCGCATGCCTGTCCTTGGCGGCACCGCGAAAATTTTTGCTGTCGTTGATGTGGAAAACTGCCAGCCGGTCAAGCCCGACAACCCGGTCAAACTGCTCCATGACCCCATCAAAGTCGTAGACGACATCGTAGCCCGCATCATGCGTGTGGCAGGTGTCAAAACAAACCGTTAGCTTCTCATTGAGCTCCACTTTTTCAATAATAGAGGCAAGCTCCTCAAACGTGCGGCCCATCTCTGAACCCTTGCCGGCCATCGTCTCCAAGGCGATGTTTGTCTTTTGTCCGGAATGGAGCACTTCATTGAGCCCTTCGGCAATCCGGTTGATCCCATATTCAGCGTCCTTCTCGGTAAAAGCGCCAGGATGGAGCACAATATTTTTAACCCCGATGAATTCAGCCCGTTCGATTTCCTGGCGCAGAAAGGATACCGCAAGTTCGAAGGTATGATTCTTAAAAGAAGCCAGATTAATAATATAAGGGGCGTGCACAACAATATCGTCAATGCCGTGCTCACGCATAACCTTGAGCCCTTCTTCTACATACTGCTGTTCCATTGGTTTGCGCCGGGTATTTTGCGGGGCGCCGGTATAAATCATAAAAGAAGTGGAGCCATAGCTCACCGCTTCTTGAACTGCGTTTAATAGTCCCTTTTTCGAAAAAGAGACATGCGATCCTATTTTCATCTCACTAATCACTCCTCGGATTTATTGTATCAGAAAATGAGCGAAAGCATGAACCGATATACGCAGGCGGCTCTCAGGTGGTAAACCATAAAACTAGGTGCTATACTCGGATTAAAGGAAAGGATGTCGAGGTGACCGCTATGAAAGCAAAAGTTGCAAATAATATTTATGAACTAATCGGGGAAACACCGATTGTTAAACTGAACAGACTTCCCGGACCGGAAGATGCAGAGGTCTATATAAAGTTAGAAAAATTCAACCCGAGCGGCAGTGTTAAGGATCGGGCTGCTTATAACATGATTGTGGAAGCTGAGAAAGAGGGAAAGCTTCGCCGGGGTTCAACTATTATTGAGCCAACCAGCGGAAATACAGGTATCGGGCTTGCAATGAATGCAGCGGCGCGTGGGTACCGGTGCATTCTGGTTATGCCGGATAATATGACAAAAGAGCGGATCAGCATTCTGAAAGCATACGGTGCCGATGTTGTTCTGACACCCGCAGATGAAAAAATGCCCGGATCCATTCACAAAGCGGAAGAGCTTGCTGCCGAAATTCCGGGAAGCTATATCCCCATGCAGTTTGAAAACGAAAGTAATTCGGACATCCACCGCCGTACAACCGCCCTTGAAATTCTTCAGCAGATGGACGGAAAGCTCGATGCATTTGTTGCCACGGCAGGGACGGGCGGAACGATTACCGGAACAGGCGAAGTACTCAAAGATAGGCTGCCGAATCTTCGGGTGCTCGTAGTAGAGCCAGCAGGCTCGCCGGTCCTGTCAGGCGGAAAACCAGGTCCGCATAAACTGGTAGGCACAAGCCCCGGATTTATTCCACCCATCTTAAATCAACAGGTATACGACGAAATCATTCAGTGTGAGGACGAAGATGCCCTGCAGACGATGCGGGATCTAGCTGCCAAGGAGGGGATTCTGGTCGGTCCTTCATCAGGCGGCGCTGTCTATGCGGCACTGCAGGAAGCAAAACGGCTGGGACGGGGAAAGAAGGTCCTAGCCATTACGGCAGACTCAGGAGAACGGTACTTGAGCATGAATATTTTTCAGTAGCTAACAAAGTATAACTTTATTAGCTACATAAGAACAACTAAGGGAATCGCCTGTGCCTGCGGCTTGGCGATGGTCAAGTCTTCTTTAGTGAAATTTATAAACAATGACAGCAAAGAGAAAAGGAATGTTCGTCTTTTCTCTTTTTTTAGGCCAATTTTATCGGTTTGCCAAAAAAAGATACACGTTTTCCTGCTTTTTTTGATAAATTTTGAAAACCTGTCTTTTCATTTCGTTGATTTAGATGTAGGATAGTTACAACGTTTTTGTTTTGAAAAAGATAAGGAGTGTGAGAAAAGCATGATTCAGCAAATAAAACGTGCTTATAATTTTAATGCGGGTCCTTCAGCGCTACCTCTGTCCGTCCTGGAACAGGCCCAAAAGGAACTGGTCGATTTTCAGGGTACCGGAATGTCCGTTATGGAACTCAGCCACCGCAGCGCCGCGTATGACAAGGTACACAATGAAGCGATTACACTTATAAAGGAATTGCTTAACATACCGGAAGATTACCATGTTTTGTTCCTGCAGGGCGGTGCGAGCACACAGTTTGCGATGGTTCCGATGAATTTTCTGCCTGCGGGAAAGAAGGCAGGATATGTGATCACTGGATCGTGGTCCGAGAAGGCACAAAAAGAAGCCAAATTAATCGGAGATACATACGAGGCGGCTTCCACAAAAGATACCAATTATAACCGTATTCCTTCTATAGAAGAGTTGTCCATAGAGAAAGATTCAGCATATCTGCACATTACGTCAAACAACACCATTTTTGGCACACAGTGGTCTGAATTTCCGGATACCGGGGATATTCCGCTTATCGCGGATATGTCAAGTGATATTCTCTCCCACTCGTTTGATGCGAGCAAGTTTGCCCTGATTTATGCCGGCGCGCAAAAAAATCTCGGACCATCCGGGGTAACGGTTGCCATTCTGCGCCCGGATGTGCTGGAGCAGGCATCTGATAACGTGCCGACTATGCTTCGCTATGATACACATAGTAAAAACAATTCCCTTTACAATACCCCGCCAACATTCGGCATCTATATGCTCGGGCTTGTGATGAAATGGGCGAAACAGCAAGGCGGACTTGCTGCGCTAGAAAAAATGAACCGGGATAAAGCGGGCGTTATTTATGAAGCCATTGATGGAAGCCAGGGCTTCTACAAAGGCCACGCTGAGCCTGACAGCCGTTCTTTGATGAACATCACCTTTACACTTCAGAACAAAGAACTTGAACAGAAGTTTCTCGGTGAAGCGAAAAACGCCGGATTTGTTGGGCTAAACGGACACCGTTCCGTTGGCGGATGCCGCGCTTCCGCATATAACGCAGTGCCTTATGAAACATGCAAAGCGCTCGCTGAATTCATGCGCAACTTCCAGAAAAACAACGGCTAGACAGAAAAAGGGCTCCCTCCGAATAGGAGCCCTTTTTCTTTATATTGTAGCCTGTATCGGTTCTTTTAGGTCATCAAAGGCTGGCTTTTTTTTGTCCGACAGAATTTTTATCTCCTTAAATCCGCTTTTTTCATTCCCGTTATCCCGCATAAAGAAGCGGAGATTTTGCAGGGTTAGGCTAACGGCTTCACCGATGCGGTACTGGGTAAACCGCTGCTGTTCGGTGCTGATCTCAGCCTCCAATGCCTCATCGTTATCGTGCCTTTTTAGTTCAATGCGAACTGTGTCTCCCACATGCTGGATATGGTGGATGAAGGCACTCAACAGACCTGATTCTTTCGGCTGCCGGCTGATGAGAATTTCGTGTGGCCGGACAAATCCGACTGCAGGTCCGCAGTGTGCGGCAGCTGTACTTTCTGCTTTAATCGTAACAGGTCCAACATGAATATAACCGTTGGCTACTTCCCCCTCGATTTGATTCACTCTGCCAAGGAAGCTGTAGACAAAAGGATTGGCTGGCTGGCTGTACACCTCTTCAGGCGTGCCGATTTGTTCAATTTTGCCCTTGTTTAGAATCACAACCCGGTCCGCAACCTCTAACGCTTCCTCCTGGTCATGGGTGACAAACACCGTTGTGATTTGCAGTCTGTCGTGCAGTTCCCGCAGCCAGCGCCGTAAATTCTGCCGAACCTGCGCATCAAGTGCCCCGAATGGCTCATCAAGCAGCAGGATACCCGGGTCAATGGCAAGGGCTCTGGCCAGCGCCACTCGCTGCCGCTGGCCGCCAGATAGCTGTGAGGGGTATCGCTTTTCCAGCCCCGACATCTCTACAATGTGGAGCAGTTCTTCTACCTTGGCGCGAATTTCTTTCTTGGAGGGCCTTTGTTTGCGCGGGCGGACCCGCAGGCCGAACGCAATATTTTCAAAGACGTTCATGTGTTTGAACAGCGCGTAATGCTGGAAAACAAAGCCTACATTAGGTTTGTGCTGTTGGCTCATAAACGGGTCAGCTCCATCAAATAAAAGCTGTCCTTCGTCCGGTTGTTCCATGCCTCCCAAAATGCGCAGCAGTGTCGTTTTTCCCGAGCCTGATGGGCCAATCAGGGCGATTAATTCCCCTTTTTTAATATCAAATTGTATTTGCTGCAGCGCTTGAAGGCTGTGAAAGTTTTTCGATAGGTTAAGCAGCTCGATGTTCAACATCATCACTCCTTGTCACGGATAAATCTTTGCTGGCTTTCCATTCAACCAGGCTTTTTATCACAAGCGTTAACAGGGCAAGCAACGCGAGTAAGGAAGCCACAGCAAATGCGGCAGTAAAGTTGTACTCGTTATAAAGAATTTCAACGTGCAGCGGCATCGTATTGGTTAACCCGCGAATATGGCCAGATACCACGGATACCGCACCGAATTCTCCCATCGCCCGTGCATTGCAAAGAATGACTCCATATAGAAGACCCCATTTAATATTGGGAAGGGTCACCCGGAAAAAAATCTGCCAGCCGCGTGCACCCAGTGAACGGGCGGCTTCTTCCTCTTCTTTGCCTAAGGCCTGCATGGTCGGAATCAGCTCGCGTGCCACAAAAGGCACCGTTACAAATAACGTGGTCAGAACCATGCCGGGAAGGGCAAAGATGATGGTGATGTTGTGGGCATCCAGCCAGTTGGCAAAAAAACCTTGTGCCCCAAACAGCAGAACGAAAATCAAACCGGATATGACAGGAGAAATAGCAAACGGAACATCGATTAACGTTAAAAGAAGATTTTTTCCCCTGAACTCAAATTTTGTCACGAGCCACGCAGCAATAACCCCAAATATTAGATTGAGTGGAACGGTAATTCCTGCAATCAATAGCGTAAGCCGGATGGCTGATAGGGCATCTTCATCCGAAACGGCAGAAAGAAAGGCGTTAAAACCTTCCGCAAAAGCCTGAAAGAAAATGGACAGAAGCGGCAGCAGGAGAAAGACAGTAAGGAAAACGAGTGCCAGAACGGTTAACAGAATGCCTAGCACACTTATCCTGCCTTTCTTTTTTTTGGGGGATGACGGTTTTTGTTCGGCCCAAGCCTCCATATGGATGCACCTCCTATGCTTTGTGCTGTTTAATGCCGGTGCGCCACTGAATCATATTTATCAGGAACAGGAGAAGGAACGAGACCACAAGCATCACGCAGGCAATGGCCGTTGCGCCTGCATAATCGAACTGTTCCAGTTTCGTCATAATTAACAGTGGAGCGATTTCTGTTTTCATCGGCATGTTGCCTGAAATAAAGACAACAGAGCCGTATTCACCCAGCGCGCGGGCAAATGCGAGCGCGAAGCCGGATAACAATGCTGGAAACAGTCCGGGGAGGATCACTCGCCGAAAAGTTTGGAGGGGAGTGGCTCCCAGAGAATGGGCAGCCTCCTCCATTTGTGCGTCCATATCTTCCAGAACGGGCTGTACGGTCCGAACGACAAAGGGCAGCCCAATAAAAGTGAGTGCGATAATGATCCCGAGGGGATTAAAAGCAGCCTTAATTCCAACTGAGGCCAGAATCCCTCCGATCCACCCTTTATCTGAATAAATCGCCGTTAAGGCAATCCCGGCAACTGCGGTGGGCAGCGCAAAGGGGAGATCCACAAGTCCGTCAATTATTTTTTTGCCCGGAAAACGGTAGCGAACGAGAACCCAGGCCACGAGCAGGCCGAATACCATATTGATTAACCCTGCAGCCAGCGATGTGCCAAAGCTGATGTAATACGCATGCATCACCCTGGGGGATGCAGCGGCAGCCAGGAATTTGTCCGGGCTCATTGCTGCCGATTTTATAAAGAGAATCGATAGCGGCAGAAGGACCAGCACCGTTAGATACAACAGGGTGTAGCCGAGTGTAAGGTTGAAACCAGGCAGCACGCGAAACGGTTTACTGCGGCTTGTAGATTTCATCAAAGGTGCCTCCGTCATCGAAGTGTTTCTTTTGTGCGCTCGCCCAGCTGCCAAACAACTGGCTGACGGTAAACAGATTCATTTTGGGAAACTGCTGTTTATATTTTGCTGCAATAGATGGATCCAGTGGTCTATAGTAATTTTGCGCGGCAATTTCCTGGCCTTCTCTGGAATACATATACTGCAGGTAGGCCGCCGCTACTTTTCGTTTGCCATGTTTATCCACGACCTTATCAACCACCGCCACAGGGGGTTCGGCTAGAATGCTTTCCGGCGGGTAGACAATTTCAAATTGGCCTTTTCCGAGCTTATTCACGGCAAGCAGGGCATCACTTTCCCATGATAGAAGGACATCACCAATTCCGCGCTCTGTAAAGGTGGTTGTAGAGCCTCTTGCCCCTGTGTCGAGCACCGGTACGTTATTGAAAAGTTTGGCCATGAATTCCTTGGCCTTACCCTCATCGTTGTTGCTGTGTTTTAAAGCGTATCCCCAGGCAGCGAGATAATTCCAGCGGGCACCTCCTGAAGTTTTCGGGTTCGGCGTAATGACAGATACCCCTGGTTTAATGAGATCATTCCAATCCTTTATACCTTTCGGATTTCCTTTCCTGACCATAAAGACAATGGTAGAAGTGTAAGGCGAGCTGTTTGAAGGATACCGCTGCTGCCAAGAAGGGTTTAGAAGCCCTTTCTGGGCAATGGAATCAATATCATATGCGAGCGCCAGCGTAACAACGTCGGCCTGTAAACCATCAATAACTGCACGGGCCTGCTTCCCGGAGCCCCCGTGAGATTGTTTGATGGTGACCTGCTGGCCGGTTTTGTTCTTCCAATAGTCTGCAAAGGATTTATTATAGGCATCATACAGTTCCCTTGTGGGGTCATATGAAACATTTAACAACTGCACAGCGCCATCGGCTCCTGGGTTACCTGCGCTTGCTGCAGATGGTTTGCCGGATGAGCAGCCGACAAGCGATGCCAGCAGGAAGGTTATCATGGCAAGTAGAGATACACGTTTATAGTTCATATCAATCTCCCCCTTTGATATATTCCAGATAGAAGGACAAAATAAAAGGCTCCATACCAAATACCAGGTTGGATGAGGATTTCCCGGTAAGGTAAAGAGCCTTCAGTCGTCTGATCGGCTTCGCATTACTAATTATTATATAAACAGCTTTTTTTTGGTGGAAGCCTGGCTGCGCCTATTTTTCGGAGTCGGCGGCTCGGTGGAAAAGCGTTTTTTCTCGGTTCGTTCCACCTGGATGATCTGTGAATCATGGACAACAATGAGAATGGAGCCGTACTCTATCGCCTCAAGCGCCTGGAGAATATAATCTATTTTTTCCTGGCTTAAATTTTTAAGCAAGACTCATTCCCCCTATAACGGACTTGATATTCCCTTTTATGACATCGTCCAATGTTATAGAATCAAGCACGCATGCTATCGTATCCCTAATCAGGGACCAGAGCGGTTTAAGCTTACAGCCGTTTTCAAGCAGGCATGGTTCATAGGAGCTTACGCTAACACACCCCATTGGGGCCAGCGGGCCCTCAAGCTTTCTAACCACTTCGCCGATGAAAATGTTTTCCGGCGGAACGCTAAGTGTGTAGCCGCCGTATACGCCCCGCTTACTTTTTACGAATCCGTGATTTTTTAACTGGAGCAGAATCTGCTCAAGATAATTTACGGGCACGGCCGTCCGCTCTGCGATTTCTCCAATGGAAACCACATGCTGTCGGTTCTGGCCAAGCACAATCAATGCCCGCAAGGCATATTCACCTTTTGAAGATATCTTCAACCTGATTCCCTCCAATCTTGATAAAGATGAGCAGCACAGTCGACATTGAACTACACCCTTAGCCTATGCCTAGGCAGCATAGATGGTTCCGCGTTTTCTGCGTTTAAAAATGGTTGCTTATACATACCCTAAAGCGGGACAAACTGCCGGCCATGACGTCTTTGCAAAAGCTTTATTTTTTGGAATAAAACAAGGCCATAATAAACGAAAAAGGAGTGTTACATAATGAAAGTTGGATTGGTTGGACTTGGCAAGATGGGCTATAATTTATGTTTGAACATGCTGGATAAGGGACATGAAGTTGTAGCATTTGATCGTGATCATTCCACTGTAGAGAAGCTTGCGCACCAGGGTGCTGAAGGTGTGGACACCCTCTCTGTACTTGTAGAGAGCCTGGAGAAGCCTCGCGTGATTATTCTCCTGGTTCCTGCCGGCGAGATAACAGGCAGTGTGATTTCGGAGTTAGCTGGCCTGGTGGATAAAGGCGATATCATAATAGATGCAGGCAATTCGATGTATAAAGATACGCTTCGCCGCTATGAAGAATTAAGAGCGCAGGGCATTTACCTTGCAGACTGCGGAACAAGCGGCGGCATGGAAGGGGCCCGCCACGGGGTATGTACGATGGTTGGCGGGGATCCAGAAGCAGTGGAAATTATTGCACCGCTATTTGAAAGCATTTCAGTGGAAAATGGATTTATGAAGACAGGAAAGGCAGGCAGCGGACACTTCCTGAAAATGGTCCATAACGGCATTGAATACGGCATGATGCAGGCGATTGGTGAAGGGTTTGAAATTCTCGATAAGAGTGATTTTACTTACGACTATGAGGCGGTTGCGCGAGTCTGGAACAATGGATCTGTCATCCGCAGCTGGTTGATGGAACTTATGGAAAGTGCTTTCGCGAAACAGCCGAAATTGGAAGATATTCGCGGAGTTATGCACTCATCCGGTGAAGGGATCTGGACAATTGACGCAGCCCTCGATTTCAAAGCCAGCATACCGGTTATCGCGATGTCTCAATTTATGCGTTTCCGTTCCCTCGAAGATGATACGTTCCATGGAAAGGTGGTTGCGGCTCTTCGAAATGAGTTTGGCGGCCACGCCACCGTCAAAAAATAAACGGAAAACTCATCTGAACCTGTCCATTAACGGCAGGTTTTTTGTGCTCTATGGTGTGCTATAATGGACGAATAAAGAGAGGATTCGCGAGGATGAGCAGGGAGGAGAAGCAGGAGTATGAGATCTTATACAGAAGAGGCTAACGGAATATTCCCATCCGTCTGCCCATTAGATTGCCCGGACCAGTGTGGTCTGTTAATCCATAAAAAAGACGGAAAAATTGTAAAAGTTGAAGGGGATCCTGGCCACCCGGTAACACAGGGGGCCATCTGCAACAAAGTGCGAAATATGCCTGAGCGCATTAATGACCCGAACCGTCTGAAGTATCCCATGAAGCGTGTGGGTGCGAAAGGGGAAGCCAGGTTTGCGCGGATAACATGGGAAGAAGCCATCGATACCATTTCCTCCACCTGGAAGGCTCTTATAGCCGAACACGGACCGGAGTCGATTCTCCCATACAGTTTTTACGGCAATATGGGCAACATTGGAACAGAAGGCATGGATCGGCGCTTCTTCAACCGGTTGGGTGCAAGCCGCCTGGAGCGGGCCATCTGCCAGTCTGCGGGAACGGCTGGCTATGGCTATACGATGGGTGGCAGCTTTGGGATCGATCCCGAAGATACCCTTCATAGCAAGCTTTTTATTATGTGGGGCATTAATGCCGTCAGCACGAACATGCACCAGGTCGCCATCGCAGAAAAGGCCCGCAAGAATGGGGCAAAGCTTGTGGTCATCGATGTGCATAAAAACCGTACAGGACGCTGGGCTGATTGGTTTATTCCTCTTAGGCCGGGAACTGACGCAGCGCTTGCACTTGGGATTATGCATGTGTTATTTAGAGATAAAAAGGTAGACGAAGAATTTCTCCAGGCATACACCGTGGGCCATGAAGAATTACGGGCGCATGTCGCGCAGTATGACCCCGCGACGGTTTCTGTAATAACCGGCGTGTCAGTGGCCAACATCGAAAAATTGGCGACACTCTACGGCGAGACAACCCCTTCATTTATCCGCATTGGGAATGGGCTTCAGCACCACGATAATGGAGGGATGGCCATCCGCACGATTTCCTGTCTGCCGGCTTTAACAGGGCAGTGGATGCACAGGGGCGGCGGTGCGATTAAGGGCAACAGCGGCTTTTTATCCCATAATGAGTACGCTTTGCAGCGACCGGATCTCCTGGCAAATAAAAGAACCCGCCAAATCAACATGAACCGGCTGGGCGATGCCCTGTTGGATACGGCTCCACCTGTATATTCGTTGTACGTGTACAATAGCAATCCGGCAGTGGTGGCTCCTGACGGCAACCGCGTGCGTTCAGGGCTCAAGCGTGAAGATTTGTTCACGGTGGTACATGACCTTTTCTTGACGGAAACAGCCCGCTATGCAGATATCGTACTGCCTGCGACTTCTTCTTTTGAAAATACGGACTTTTATTCCTCGTACTGGCATCATTTTATCCAGATTCAGCAGCCAGTTGTCGAGCGTTATGGTGAAAGCCTGCCCAATGTGGAAGTCTTCCGCCGGCTAGCGGATGCGATGGGTTTCGAAGACGAAGCGTTTAAAGACACGGAGGAAGACATGATCCGTCAGGCGCTGGACAATCCCCGCAATCCCTATATACAAAATATTACCTTTGAGGAACTGGTAGAGAAGCAGTATGTAAAGGCTGACGTCAAGCCACTATTTCCGGGCAGGCTATCGACCCCTAGCGGCAAAATTGAATTGTATTCTCAACAAATGAAGCGTAGAGGATATGACCCGCTACCCGCCTTCACACCTCTGAAAGAAGAAGGGAATTATCCGCTTATATTTATAGCTGCTCCTAATCATAACTTTTTAAACTCAACTTTCTCTAATAATCAGAAGCATGCGTCCATGGAAAAAATGCCGCGGCTTTCAATCAGCAGAGAAGATGCAGGTAAATTCGGAATTGAGGACGGCATACAGGTGCGGATATGGAATGATCGCGGGGAATGTGTGCTTACAGCCTCGGTTGGCGATGACGTATTGCCAGGTGTGGTGGTAACTCAGGGTCTCTGGTCAGATGTGCCGGGCACAAAACAGCTGGTAAACTCCCTGACTCCAGATAGGCTTGCTGATATGGGGGGCGGAGCCACATTCTTTTCAGGTCGTGTGGCTGTTACTCCGGTGTAACTGTTGAAGTGAACTTGGGCCCAGGTCCAATTGCAGGTGTTAAATCCCATGCACCATAAAAAGCAGCTTTCAAAGGGAACCTTGATACCCGGGGAGCTGCTTTTTATTATGGATAACAACGATAGGTAATCGTATGCCAGGAGCCTTCTACTTTAGCGAAAGTTTTTTGCAGCTTCCATTGTAGTGGGGAAAGTGGACTAAGCAAAGATTTTTTGTAAGATACATCAAGGGCGGGGATCGATGAGAGACTATTTGACATTGTTAACGTTGCTTTTGCTTCTCTGATAGGCTATCCAATCGCCATTCGGGACTTTTTGAAAGCCAGCTGCGGTGTCATATATTAAGGTAATGGCTTCAACTTCGCCAACACGAGTAAATACGGTGATAAGTTGATGTTTGTACTGGTGCAAAGGGGTTCGTTTGTTATATTGTTCTGCAAGTTTCACACAAACCTGGAACTGCTGCTCGTCCATTAAATACAGTTCACCACGAACAATTTCCTTCCCATAGGTCATAACGGCATAATCATTTCCCGTATCAAATAAGGCACCTTTTACCCATGCATTCTCTTCTATTAAAACAGCTGAATTACAATAATAATAATTCGCTTCACCCATTCGCATGGTTCCATACACAAATACATACATGGTATCATTTCACCTTCCTGTTTTTAGAATAGCCCGGATAAATGCACTACCACTGTATTTAAGTACTATTACCATCTTACAATGCATTTTACAAATATAAAAGGAAAAGGGAAAAAATGGTCAAATGTATAGATAAAATGACGAGGGGTGTAGGACTTTGCGTGTGTATGTTTTACTAGCCATAATCTTTATTGGGACTTTCATCCAAGTATATGTGACCCATGACAGTCTACGGCTGGTAAAATTCAGCACCCCACAATGCAACCTAGTAATCGGGATATCCTGCACAACAGGGTGCTGACTGAATGTATCGCTTGTAAACAAAACATAGTCTACTCAAGCCGCTGCTGCTGGCAATTGCCTCACTATTTGTTTTTTGATTTTTTCTTGTTTTGCAAATTATAACAATGTTCGATAATGGATTGTCTTTCGGATTCTGCGATCTCTGTAAATTCCACCGCGATATTTTTTGTTTGATTGCCGTTTAACAGAATGCGGATGACCTTGGAGTGGAAGATAATATTCCGGTTCTCGTTCAGAAACAAAAAGCCAGTAATTTTATCACCAATATGGGCGTCAAAATTTTCTTTTACCGTAAATGAAAGGCCACCGCCGCTGATATCATTCGTTTCGGTTCTTTCACTGAGAGTGTGTTTATTAAACTGCAGCAGAAGAAGCTGTTTTTGATCTTCAATTCTAAAATATTTTCTGCGCTGTACCCGCATGATTTTGTTTTTCTCAACTTTATGCAGGCGCAGCACAAATGGTTTGTTATACACGCGTTCCAATACGGTGTCAAAGTAATTCTTCACTTGTTGATTATCATAAAAAATGACGCGAACCACTCTGGGTTTGTCTACATATATACTTTTTCCATTGAGCGGGTTATAGGGGAGTTCTATAAACCAATGATTATCATCCCAGTTACTTAGAAAACGTGATATTAACTCTCCATCCTCCTCTAAATTAAAAGGGGCTTCTTTCAGATAAATCGCTTTTCCGTTTAAAGCATCCACCTGCTGGTTCACCTCACAAATTATATATGTTTCCGTTTGAGCAGTATGCCTCACTATAGGCAGAATAGCTCTAATACATTAGAACTACTAATTTTTTGTACTGATTATAACATAAAAACCTACTTATTTTAATTTTCTTACTATGAGATGTGGAAATTTTCTTCTGCTCTTTATTCCATATAAATACGAAACCTATAAAGCCTGTTGAACAAAAAAAGCAGGCTCCGATCTGGCGCTGGAGGCCTGCTTTCTATTAGCGTTGTGTGAATGTAAGGTTACTTGGAAGCAGGGGAACCTGCTTGCAGGATGAACTTTTGAATGACATGCCGAACGCCCTCGTTGTTGTTGGTCAGGGATACATAGTCGGCTTTTTCCTTCACTTCATCTACGGCGTTTCCCATCGCGATACCTAAACCGGCACAGTTTAGTAAATCGAGATCATTGTAACTGTCGCCAATTCCGATGATCTCAGACTGTGAGATATTAAGCTGTTTGGCCAGGTGGAGGAGAGCAAGTCCTTTATTAGCTTCTGGGTGCATAATTTCGAGGAAGTAAGCTTTAGACTTCGTAACATGTGCGCGTGCACCAAACTCCTTCGTCAATTCCCCCTGCAGGGTTTCCAAATAATCAGGATCCTCAAAGAATAGTACTTTGGTAAACCCTCTGTCTGCGAGGCGCTCAAGATTCGGTTCAACTGTATAAGGAACTTTGGATATGGTGACATATTCACGGATGCGGTCATTTTCTGACGGTGTGTATAGAATATCATCCTGATAAACCTGGATATGGAGATTTTTTTCTCTGGCAATCTCAATGAGCCGCCGTGAAATATCGGGAGAGACAAGACGTTCATACATCACATGTTTTTCTTCCATATCTTTTATCAGGGCTCCCTGGTATGTAATTAAAGGTACATTGAGGCCGAGCTGCCTGGCAAACGGGCGGGCAGCCGGGAACATCCGGCCAGTCGCAATCGTCACAACCACACCTTGTTTTACCGCTTCCTGAATGGCTTTAACCGTACCGGGTGATATCATCAGGTCGTCGTTCAGAAGCGTATCATCTAAATCAATCGCAATCATTTTATACATAAGCGTCTCCTTGTGAATAATCTTATCGTCATACTCCTAATAGGGCTGATTGGACGAGAAAAATCAACTGCAACCCCAAGTTTTGTAACCATCATACCATACTTTTTTCCAAAAATCGCAGCAGCACCATCGCTGGCGTCGGCTCTCCTGCCTCAGAATCGTTCTAACACTCTGGGATCTGGATTATGGTATGATAAAGGAAGCAGACTTCCATTAATCAGGGCGGTGAACCATATGGAACGGAAAACATTTAGAGATAGCCTTGGACGCAGTGTGAGTGTCTTATACCCTCCACAGCGGATTGTATCCTTGTGTCCATCGATTACTGAAACGCTCTATGCGCTCGGTTTAGGTGATCGAGTCGTGGGGCGAACGCGGTATTGCATTCATCCAGCCGGACGAATTGAGCAGGCCACGATCGTGGGAGGCACGAAACAGATTTCAATGGAAGAAATGGATAAGCTCGAACCCGGCTTAATTATTGCGGAGAAAGAAGAGAATCCAAAGGAACTGGTGGAAGAGCTTGCGCAGCACTATCCTGTGTTTGTCTCAAATGTAGAAAACTACGCAGATGCACTTGGCATGATTAGGGAGTTGGGGCAGCTTACCGGATGCATCAGCCAGTCCGAACAAATGGTGCGCGACACCGAGCTACGGTTCACCTCAATTAGCGGGTTTGAAGGCTTGCGAGCGGCTTACCTCATCTGGCGTAAACCGTACATGGCAGCTGGTCAAAACACTTTTATCCATTCAATGATGCAGCGCTGCGGGTTTGTGAATGTGTTTGCTGGTTACAATAGCCGTTACCCGACCGTAACGTATGAGGATTTTGCCAAAGAGAAACCGGACATCATTTTGCTATCATCTGAGCCTTTTCCGTTTGGTGAAAAGCATCAGGCAGAATTCGCCCAACGCCTGCCTGGTATGAAAACGATGCTCGTGGATGGCGAGATGTTTTCCTGGTATGGATCACACATGAAAGAAGCTGCCGATTATTTTAACAAGTTAATGAAAACCATAAGGAGTTTATAACATACAGATGAAATCATTAGTATTAGCAGAGAAGCCAAGTGTTGCGCGGGAGATTGCCCGCGTGCTCGGCTGCACCCAAAAAAACAAAGCGTATATCGAGGGTCCCAAATATGTCGTAACCTGGGCGCTGGGGCACTTGGTGACGCTTGCGGAACCGGAAGATTATCATCCAAAGTATAAAACGTGGAACCTGGAAGATCTGCCAATACTTCCTGAACACATGAAGCTGAAAATATTAAAAGAAACGTCCCACCAGTTTAAGGCTGTACAGTACCTCGCGAAGCGAAACGATTTATCCGAGTTGATCATCGCGACAGACGCAGGGCGGGAGGGGGAGCTGGTTGCCCGCTGGATTATGGAACTCATCAACTGGAAGAAACCTTTTAAACGCCTCTGGATCTCCTCCCAGACGGATAAAGCGATTAAAGAAGGGTTTGCCCAGTTAAAACCCGGCAAAAATTATAATGCGCTGTATGATTCGGCTGTATGCCGCGCTGAGGCCGACTGGCTAATCGGTCTTAATGTGACCCGCGCACTGACGAGCAAATTTAATGCGCAGCTCGCCGCCGGGCGTGTTCAAACCCCGACCCTGGCTATGATGGTACAGCGTGAAAATGAAATTAAAAACTTTAAGCCGGTCGAATATTGGACACTGCAGGCTGACTTCGGTACGTTTACTGCTTCCTGGCGGGATGCGGGTACGAATGAGGCACGCCTGTTTGACCGCCAAAAAGCTGAATCCATTCAGCGAAAGGTAGAGGGTGCGCAAGCGCACATTGCAGATATTAAAGTACGCGAGAAAATAGAACCGCAGCCGCTCGCCTATGATTTGACTGAACTGCAGCGGGATGCCAACAGGCGTTATGGTTTTTCAGCCAAGCAAACTTCAAACGTCCTGCAGCGGCTGTATGAGCAGCACAAGCTTGTCACGTATCCGCGTACCGATTCCCGGCATTTAACAACGGATATGGTGCCTACTCTGAAGGCGCGGCTCGACATCACGGCGGTCGGCCCGTATGCTTCTCTGATTCGCCCCCTCCTAAAAAAGGAGCTGCCAATCACCAAAAGAATCGTGGATGACAGCAAAGTGACCGATCACCACGCCATTATACCGACAGAGGAGCGGGTTGACCTTGGGGCGCTCTCAAACGATGAACGAAAGCTGTATGACCTGATTGTAAGAAGGTTTATCGCTCTTTTTTATCCGGTATACAAATACGATGCCAAGACGATTACCGTTGAAGTAGCGGGAGAAACGTTCACCGCACAGGGCAAAACGGTGCGCGATAGCGGATGGAAAGCCGTTTACGGTGGCGGCCATGCAGACAGTATGGAAGAAGACGGGGACGAACCGGAAGATCAGGAGCTGCCTGATGTTAAAACAGGGGCGGCTGTCCATGCGAAATCTTGCGGCCAGCGCAGCCAGCTGACGAAGCCGCCGCAGCGGTATTCGGAAGCTATGCTTCTCACGCAGATGGAAAAGAACAACCTTGGGACACCTGCAACACGGGCGGACATAATTGAGAAGCTCTTGCAGAGCGATACGATTGAACGCCAGGGAGGCCGGCTTTTCCCGACGAAAAAAGGGCTTCAGCTGATGGACCTGGTTGCAGGCGAGCTACGTTCCCCTGAGCTTACGGCAAAGTGGGAAAAAGAGCTGGAATCCATTGCCCGCGGCCGGGGAAACAGCGGCGAGTTTATTAAGGGAATCCGGCAACAGACGATTGAGATGGTAAAGACAATTAAGACAAGTGAGACCGAGTATAAACCGCATAACGTCACCGGTTCACGATGCCCGGACTGCGGCCAGTACCTGCAGGAATTTAAAGGCAAACGAGGAAAAATGCTGATTTGTCCTGACCGATCATGTGGCTACAAACGCACCGCAGAAAAACAGCTCTCCAATCACCGGTGTCCGCAATGCCATAAGAAAATGGAAATTCGCACCGGAAAGGCCGGCAAGTACTTCCAGTGCAAATCTTGTTCTGTGATTGAAATGCTGGAAGACAAGAGCGGAGGCAGCAAAATTAACAAGCGTCAGGAGCGAGAGCTTGTCAAGAAGTACAGCAGCAATGAAGGGTTTACATCAAGCCTGGGCGATTTGCTAAAAGCTGCTCTAGAAAAACAAAACGATTAAGGCTGGTTGATTATTTTAGCCCTCAGTTCAACCACAGCCCGCAGCATGCGCTACAGGGAGCATGCTGCGTGGACTTTTTATCGTATAAGAAGTTATTTCGTTTTAAAGTATTAAGGTTATTTCTACTGGGACCGATAGGTCCCTTTCTCTTTGTAGATATGGAAAGCTTATGTGCTTCACAGTGTTGAAGTGCCTTGAGCGATTTTTTAAATGGGACCTCCGGTCCCGAAACACCCAAGAAAAATATCGTGAGGCGCATGTTCGCACCTTTTTTCCCCCAGGCCGAAAGGAGAGAGCGGCATGGCCCGCGATGTTTTTCTCAGTATATTCCAGCATACAAAAGAACGCCTGTTCTGTGTTAAGATAAAGAAACAGACTTAAGTTGGAGGAGGGGAAGAGATGCCGCTTCGTATTGTAACCGGCCGCGCCGGAAGTGGAAAAAGTACGTTTTGCATGGGAGAAATACGGCAGGAGCTGGAGAAGGAACCACTGGGCGCGCCGCTTGTATATATTGTACCTCAGCAGATGAGCTACCAGGCGGAGAATGAGCTTGCGATGTCGACTGGGCTGAACGGAATGATGAGGGCCGAGGTGCTAAGCTTTCAAAGGCTCGCCTATAAGGTTCTCCAGGAGGTAGGTGGCCTTTCCCGGATTCATGTGGACAGCACAGGCATTAAAATGGTGCTGCGCAAAATTGTACAAAACCGGAAAAGCGAACTTCGCGTTTTCGGCCGGGCTGCTTCACAGACGGGGTTTACGGATAAACTCGAAGAAATGTACGGTGAGCTTGCGCGCCACTGTGTAACGGTACAAGACCTGGCCGCAGAACGCGAGCGAATGATGTCTAGTATGGCCCAGGGTGAAGACTCTGGATTTCTTGCTGATAAACTTCACGATATGACGATTATCTTTGAGGAACTGGAATCGTATCTAAGCGGACGCTATCTGGATGCTGAACATTACCTGCCGTTGCTTGCGGAGCGTATTCCCCGTTCTGCATTTGTTAGCGAGGCAAGCTTCTGGATCGATGGTTTTGATTCTTTTACACCTCAGGAATACAGCGTGCTGCTGGCACTGTTAAAGGGCTCCAGGAAGGTTACGGTTACCCTGTGCATGGATAAGCCCAGGCATGATGCAGGCGACAGTGAGTTTGATGTATTTTATACGCCAAATCATACATACAGCAGGCTTCTGCGCCTGGCGGAGAAGAACCGGGTATCTATTGAACAGGGTGTTGCACTCCCAGTTGACAGACAGGATTTGCCAAGGTTTCTACAAAATCCGGCGCTTGCCCACCTTGAGGCCCAATTCAATGCGAGGCCTCCGGGGAAATTTACAGCAAACCCGGAAGGGATTTTGGTACAGAGCGCCGCAAACAAAAGGGCGGAAATAGAGGGTGCCGCGCAGCGAATCCTTTCTTTGGTGCGGGACGGGGATTATCGTTTCCGCGATACGGCAGTTCTCGTGCGGGATATGGAAAGTTATGCAGATCTAATCGAAACCGTATTTACAGACTACCAGATTCCTTTTTTCCTCGATCACAAACGTTCCATGCTTCATCATCCTTTAACGGAACTCATCCGGTCTGTGCTTGAAGTAATCGAATACAACTGGGGCTATGAAAGTGTTTTCCGCTGTATCAAAACGGACTTTCTACCCGCGCCGCTGCCGGAAGAGAAGACGCGGGAGTTAAGAAATAGGCTAGACCGGTTGGAGAATTATGTGCTGGCTTACGGAATCGAGGGCTACCGTTGGACAGAAGGACGTCCATGGAATTACAAAACCTATCGCGGGCTGGACCAGGAAGCAGAAAATCCGAATCGCCCTGCTACCGAGCACGAACGGGAAGTGGAAGCTGAAATGAATGTGCTGCGCAACCGGATTGCGGCCCCTATTCAGGTGCTGCAGCGGGATTTGCACAAGGCAGGGTCTGTCCGGGGAATGTGTGAGTCGCTATACCGCTTTCTTATCTCACTTGATGTACCGGAGCGGCTAGAGGTGTGGAGCGGTAAAGCGGTGGAGGATGGACAGCTTGACCGGGCACGTGAGCATGCCCAGGTATGGCAGGAAGTGATTCATATGCTGGATCAGCTGGTGGAAGTTATGGGAGATGAGGCCGTTTCAATTTCTGACTTTATGTCCATGATCGAATCCGGCCTAGAAAGTCTTCGCTTTGCGTTGATTCCACCTGCAGTTGATCAAGTGCTGGTGGGAAGCTTGGACAGAACAAGGACGAGCAATGTTGCCTGTATGCTGGTGCTTGGTGTGACCGATGGAGTCATACCCGCCAGGCAGAAGGATGACGGAATGCTGTCCGACAGTGAAAAGGCCCGACTTAAAGAAGCGGGGCTGGAACTTTCACCCGGCAGCGGGCAGAAATTGATCGAAGAAGAATTGATGATATACCGTGCCCTGTTGTCTCCGACACGGCAGCTCTATTTGAGCTATCCGCTTGCGGATGAGGATGGAAAAGCCCAGCAGCCGGCCGGCCTGATTAAGCGGATTAAAGACATGTTCCCGTTGCTTACAGAACAATTTATACCTGCGGATCCGGGGGAGCTGCCGGTAGAGGCCCAGCTGACATGTATCACCAATCCGGCGCGGACGCTATCCTACCTTGCAGCCCGGATTCAGCAGTGGAGGCGCGGCTACCCAATGGCTCCGCTATGGTGGGACGCCTACAACTGGATTGCCCAGCACGAACCTGTGCAAAGCCGCTATGTACTTGGCAGCTTGTTCTACTATAACCAGGAGCGCAACCTGAAACCGGAGACCAGCCGGAAAATTTACGGACACCATATTAAGGCGAGCGTCTCCCGAATGGAGATGTACAAGTCGTGTCCATTTTCGCAATTCATGTCATACGGCTTGAAACTAAAAGAGCGGGAATTATACCGGGTTGAAATGCCGGACATCGGCCAATTGTTTCACGCAGCTCTGCGGATGATTGGGGAACATATGCGCCACGAGCAGGTTAACTGGGGTGAACTTGGGACTGATGAGTTGAACGAGCTTGCGGCTGAAACGGTTGATGGACTTACCCCTTTCCTCCAAAAACAGGTGCTGTTAAGTACAAACCGAAACAAGTATCTTGCCTATAAGTTGAAAAACGTAGTCGGGCGTGCCGCGCAAGTGTTAGGTGAACACGCCCGCCGCAGCGAGTTTACGCCGCTTGCTCTCGAAATGGCGTTTGGCGGGGGCGGTCCCATCCCGCCGATCGTTTTTACGCTGCCGAATGGCTGCAAAATGGAACTTGTCGGGCGAATTGACCGGGTTGATGGTGCGGTAGGGTCGCAGGGTCTGTTAATCCGTGTAATGGATTATAAATCAAGCCAGAAAGGGCTGAATTTATCCGACATTTATTTCGGGCTTGCCCTGCAGATGCTTACGTATTTGGATGTTCTCGTTACCCACTCGGAGCTGGTCTTTGGACGCAAAGCGATCCCGGCAGGTGTCCTTTACTTCCACGTCCACAATCCGATCATCAAAACGCAGCCGCCTTTCAGTTCTGAAGCGGTATTCCGCGAAATCGTAAAAAGCTTTAAAATGAAGGGCCTTGTACTGCAGGATGAAGAGGTGGTGCGTCTGATGGATACCAGGTTCGAATCCGGCTATTCGGAAATTTTACCGGTAGCGATTGGAAAGAATGGCTTTTATTCTAACGCTGCTGTTGCTTCGCTTGAACAGTTTGACCTGTTGCGCGGGCATACGCGCCGGATGATCTATGAGATCGGAAAGGATATTACCGATGGCGTCGTGTCCATAGCGCCATACTGGAAAAGGAAGGAAACCCCCTGCACGTTTTGCTCGTATAAACCGGTCTGTCAGTTTGACCGGGAGATGCCGGATAACGATTATGTGGTGCTTCGGGAGGAACCAAAAGAAACGCTCTGGGAAAAATTCGTGCTAGAGGGAGGAGGGATTATGAATGCTTGAGAAACCAGCAGATGCGACCTGGACGGATGAGCAGTGGGAAGCGATAGCGGCGCGCGATGCTAACATCCTGGTTGCAGCCGCAGCGGGGTCTGGCAAAACGGCGGTCCTTGTTGAACGGATTATCAGGCGGATAAGTGAAAAGGAGAGCCCGCTTGATGTTGACAGGCTGCTTGTGGTCACATTTACGAAGGCAGCCGCTTCCGAAATGCGCCAGCGGATCGGGGAGGCCATACAGAAAGCCCTCGCTGTTGATCCATCCTCACTGCATTTGAGGCGGCAGCTGACATTGCTGAACAAGGCGTCGATTATGACCCTGCACTCCTTTTGCATGGAAGTGCTGAAACGTTTTTACTACTTAATTGACCTTGATCCGGGATTTCGGATAGCAGATGAGGCGGAAGCTGAACTGATGCGCCAGGACGTGATGGAACAGCTCTTTGAAGAGGAATATGGTTTGGCTGACCCCGCCTTTTTCCGGCTGGTCGACAGTTATTCGGGTGACCGCAGCGATGCCGCGCTTCAGTCGCTAATCCAGCGCCTGTACCATTTCTCCAGAAGCCACCCGCGGCCTGACGGCTGGCTCGCGGATATGGCCGCCATGTATCACGTCCATAATTTGGTTTCTTTTTACCGGCTGCCCTGGTTTGGTGCCATTCAGGATGACGTGCGGCTTGAATTGCGCGGCCTGTCTACGATGCTTCGGAGAGCGGAGATCCTGGCACAGTCAGAAGGAGGCCCGCTGCCTTATCTTGAAACATTAAATCTTGATCAACAGTTGGTTTACACACTTATTCAAGCGTCCGAACAGACGTGGGACGCGCTGTATGAGGCGTTTGCGGCAGCCACGTTCTCCACCTTAAAGAGGTGCAGCGGCAAAGATATCGACGCGGCCAAGAAAGACCAGGTCAAAGCGATTCGTGATGAAGTAAAAAAGCGCGTGCTGGCTATTAAGGACGAACTATTTCGGATGGCCCCTGGGGATTATCTGCAAAATGTCCAGGAAAACGCTCCGTTTATGAATAAAATTGTTCAGCTTGTCCTGTCTTTTGAAGATCGCTACAGGCAGGCAAAGAAGGAGAAGGGCCTCGTGGACTTCTCCGACCTGGAGCATTTTACGCTTCAAATTCTGAGCGATACGGATTCATCTGCAGATGAACTGAAGCCCTCTGCTGCGGCGCTTGATTACCGGTTGCAATTCGAAGAGGTCTTGGTGGATGAATATCAGGATACGAATGCGGTTCAGGAAGCGATCGTGAGACTTGTCAGCCGCCATGATGACCATCAGAGGGGAAACCTTTTTATGGTGGGGGATGTCAAGCAGAGCATCTACCGGTTCAGGTTGGCCGAGCCGGAGCTGTTTCTGGACAAATACAAGCGGTTTACGCCTGGCGGTGGAGCGAACGGCTGGCGCATTGATCTGGCAAGAAATTTTCGGAGCCGCCGTGAAGTCATCGACGCAACCAATTTCTTCTTTCGCCAGATTATGAATGAAACGGTCAGTGAAATCGCCTATGATAAGGCCGCTGAACTGGTTCTGGGCGCTGCTGATTACCCGGAAGTGGAAGCCGCTGATATGTCAGTGGACGTGTTGTTGATTGATCGGTTCGTCGAGAAGGAAGATCCGGATGATTCCGAGGACGACAGTGCCATGCAATCCATTGATGTGGAAATTGAAAATGATCCCCATGCTGCGCCGCTGGATGCATCTGAACTGGAGAATGTGCAGCTTGAAGCAAGGCTTGTTGCCCGTAAGATCAAGCAAATGATTTCAGGGGATGCGGACGGCCATGGCAGGCAGTTTGTTTACGATAAAAAGAACAAAGTGATGCGGCCTGTAGAGTATCGCGACATGGTTATTTTAATGCGGGCCACCAGCGGTTGGGCTGAAGCGATGGCGGAGGAGTTTAAACTTCAGGGAATTCCCGCCTATGCAGAGGTATCAACAGGCTATTTTAGTGCCACTGAAGTAGAGATCATGACCTCGCTTTTGCAGGTCATTGACAATCCGTATCAGGATATTCCCCTGACGGCCGTTTTACGGTCGCCTATTGTGCGGCTAAACGCGGATGAGCTTGCGCAGGTGCGGCTCGCGAATAACGAAGGTAGCTTTTATGAGGCTTTAGTGGCTTTCATCGCTGAGCAGGAGGATCCATCAACAGCGGCGGAGATGACGTCGGAGCTTAACCCAGATCTTCACTTGAGGCTGATGTTATTTGTGGAGCGGCTGAACAGGTGGCGTACCGAGGCCAGACAGGGTTCGCTGTCTTCGCTTATCTGGCAAATATACCGCGAAACCGGCTACTACGATTTTGTCGGAGGTTTGCCGGGTGGCAGGCAGCGACAGGCCAATCTGCAGGCGCTGTATGAGCGGGCACTCCAATATGAATCAACCTCTTTCCGCGGACTTTTCCGCTTTTTGCGGTTTATTGAACGGATGCGAGGCCAGGGCAGTGATCTTGGAGTGGCACGGTCCTTGAGCGAGCAAGAGGATGTCGTGCGGATTATGACGATTCATAAAAGCAAAGGCCTGGAATTTCCCATAGTCTTTGTTGCTGGCCTGGGCAAATCGTTTAACTTTATGGATGTAAGGGGTTCTTTCCTTCTTCACAAGGAACTGGGCTTTGGCCCTCGGCACGTGGACCCCGAGCTGCGTGTGACATTTCCGACGCTGCCAAATATCGCGATAAAGCGGCGGATGAAGGGTGAGCAGCTCGCAGAGGAGATGCGCGTGTTATACGTAGCGTTAACAAGAGCAAGGGAAAAACTGATTCTCGTTGGCACCCTGCGCAATCTGGAAAAAGCCGCAGCGAAATGGGCAAACACGCTGGCATGGCCGGATTGGACACTGCCGGATTTTGAATTGGCCAGGGGAAAGACCTTCCTTGATTGGCTGGGACCGGCGTTGATCCGGCATAAAAATGCCACGCCGCTTCTCCGCTATATTGCCGAACCGGAGCAAGCGGTGGCAGAAGTGTACAATGACTCGTCCGTTTTCCGGATCTTTACGTACCTGGCGGAAGAATTCGTGGAACCAATGGAAGAAGATTCGCTCAGCCGGAGTGAAATTGAACAGGCCTTAGAACAGGGGCTCCCCGTTACAATGGAAAGCCCATTTAGTGAAAAGGTAGCGGCTCAGCTTCAATGGAACTATGCTTATCGGCAGTCTTCTCATCAAATGGCGAAGCAGTCAGTTTCCGAAATAAAACGCCGCAGCCAAAAGATGGCCGCTGAGGAGCAGACAGATGCATATGGCATCCCTCTTTTCAGGCGGGAGTCTGCCGAGCGCCCCCTTTTTCTAAGTGAAAAAAAAGTGACAGCTGCCGAACGGGGAACAGCCATGCATACGGTGATGCAGACCATTCCATTTGAACCTGTACCTGACGCCGGGCAACTGGAAGCGTTCATTGCGCAAATGATTGTGAATGAACAGCTGACCGAAGCGGAAGCTGCTTCTGTTGACAGGGAAGGGATTCTGGCGTTTTTCACATCTCCGGCTGCAGAACAGATAAAGAGAGCCCCCCGCGTATTCCGAGAAATGGCGTTTAATCTCGCTGTTAATGCTGACGAACTTGATCAGCAAGCGAGATTAAATGGGCTTAACTCAGATGCCGGCAAACCGGGAGCAGCGTTCATCCAGTCAGTAGCAGGTGCCCAAACGGATGGTGAAAAGATTATCATACAGGGTGTGATTGACTGTCTGCTGGATTATGGGACAGGTTGCATTCTCTTAGACTATAAATCAGACGAAACGGAAGGCTTAACTGATGAACAGCTGGCAAGGCGTTATCAAACCCAGCTTGATTGGTATGCGAAGGCGGTTGAACGGATCGTGAAAAAGCCTGTGCTGGAGAAAGTTCTATACTTTTTTAACGGCGGCCGCACGATCCATGTCTAAGCGGCGAAGTATGCCTAAGACGATATATGACTATGCGGACATGACTAGTAAATCGGTAGAGAGAAGGGGTGATAGACGATGAGAATCTTACACACGGCTGACTGGCATTTCGGCCGCTCCCTCGAGGGGCGGAGCCGGTTGCCTGAACAGGAGGCTTTTGTTGATGAACTGTATGAAATTGTTACCCGGGAAAATATTGACTTAATTCTGATCGCCGGCGATGTGTTTGATACGGTGAATCCGCCAGCCGCAGCGGAGCAGCTATTTTATGACTGCCTCGCGAGACTTTCAGACGGCGGAAAACGCCAGGTGGTGATTATCGCAGGAAATCATGACAATCCGGACCGCGTTGCGGCATCCCGTCCGCTAGCTGACCGGCATGGAATCACCCTGCTTGGATTGCCGGAACCTACTGTATTATCGATTCCCATTCCGGCGGTCCAGGAAGAAGCCCGTATTTTTGCGCTTCCCTATCCGTCTGAATCACGTCTGCAGGCCTTGCTTGCGGAAAGCAGCGAGGAAGAAGTGCTGCGCAAGGCTTACGATCAGAAACTGGCCCATATTTTTGAGGTGCAAAGCCGTAAGTTCAGCCCGCATACGGTAAACCTGGCTATGAGCCATATATACGTGCTGGGCAGTTATGAATCCGATTCAGAGCGGCCGATACAGGTAGGAGGAGCGTATACGGTGTCCGCGACGACCCTTCCGGCTGCCGCGCAGTATGTGGCGCTTGGCCATCTGCATAAACCGCAGAATGTACCGAAAGCTCCCACGCTTGCCCGCTACTCAGGTTCACCGCTCGCGTACAGTTTTAGCGAAGCAGGCCATGCCAAATCGGTAACTGTATTGGACGTGAAGCCCGGTGAACCTGCCCGCATGGAAGAGATATTCCTGTCTTCTGGCAAACCTCTTGTGAGATGGGAGGCGAAAGAAGGCCTCCAGCAGGTACACGGCTGGATTGAAGAGGGGCGGGATCTCGGCGCGTGGATCGACCTAAAAGTGCATGTAGCCGATTCGATTCCGATCGAGGATATACATAAGCTTCGCAAAGCGCATGAAGGTCTGATTACGATACAACCCGTATACCCCGCAGCTCAACTGGAGAGCGTAACCGTTTCGCGTTCAGGTCTGCCGATTGATGAGATGTTTCGCAGTTTTTATGAACGCCAAACCGGCGGGGCCAAACCGGACGATGAAACCGTCCGGATGTTTCTGGAGCTAATCGGAGAAGACGAGCTGGACGCAGAACTAGAGTCCTGATATTACACTGGAAAGGGGAGAATAACGTGCGCCCTATCCTATTAAAAGTGAAAGGCCTGCACAGCTTTCGCGAAGAACAGGAAGTAGACTTTGAAAATCTTTGCGGGGGCGGCGTGTTCGGTATTTTTGGACCGACAGGAAGCGGTAAATCATCGCTGCTTGATGCTATGACGCTGGCACTCTATGGTAAGGTCGAACGCGCCAGCAACAACACACAGGGGATTATGAACCATGCGGAGGACCAGCTGTCCGTGTCCTTTACATTTGAGCTTGGGAATGCGGCTGGAACGAAGCGGTACCGCGTGGAGCGGCGCTATAAGCGTACCGATGAAATAAAGCTAAAAATTGCCACCTGCCGCTTCGTTGAGATAGATGGGGAGGAAAAGGTTTTAGCTGATAAGGATCGCGATGTAACCCAGCATGTGCAGGATATACTGGGGCTTACCGTAGACGATTTCACCCGCGCAGTCGTGCTGCCGCAGGGGAAGTTTGCAGAATTTCTTTCCTTGAAAGGCAGCGAAAGGCGCCAGATGCTGCAGCGCCTTTTTCACCTAGAAAAATATGGCGATATATTAAACACAAGGCTGCGCAAGCGAACCGACACTGCAAAGTCAAGAGTTAATGAATTGACAGCTGAACAGCAGGGGTTAGGTGAAGCCTCGGTTGAAACCATAGCGCAAGCTAAGGAACGTGTGGTTCTGGCGCAGCAGAGCCATCAAGTGCAGCAGGCGCGAACAGCAGAAGCGGAGAAGCTGTTGGAAGCAAAGAAACGACTATGGGAATTGCAGGCCGAATCAGTAAAAACAGCGAAACAGCTCGCAGAACACCGGCAGCTTGAACATGAAATAATTGAATTGGAAAAACAGCTTTCGCTGGCAAGGCAGGCAGAGATTCTTCGGCCCTATACAGATGAACTCACCAAGGGCCGCGAGGAATTTTTTCGCTGGCAGGCGAGAGCAGACGAGGCCGCGCAACAGCTTGCCGCCAGCCGTACGGCTTATGGGGCTGCGCAGGAAGAATTGCGGTTGATACGCCAGAAGCTGGCTGAAGAAGAGCCTAGGCTTACGGTGCGTTTGGAAAGGTTAAAACAGGCGCAGGAGCTCGAAGATGAACTGCATGTCCTGCAAGCTTCGATTGCAGCTCAAGAAAAGCAGTACAGCGTGTATGCCGAACAGCTGGCAGATGCGCAAAAAGCGCACGAATGGTCGGCGAAAATGCGGGAACAAGCGATACAGCGGCAGGCTTTTTTACAGGAAGAACTCCTGAAGAAATCGGTGGCGCCAGCTGAGCGGCAGAAGGTTAACCAGGCTGTTCAAGAAAAACAGGCGATAAAAGCCGAGCAAAAAAGGTTTGCGGATCTGCAGCAAGAAATCCAAGAGTACCAGAAGCGCTGCCTGAAGACGGAACAGGATGCTGCACTTGCCCGGGATGCAGGTTCACAATACCAGAGGCATCTTCAGGAACTGCTTGAGGATACGCAACGGCAGTATATGAAGGTACGGGACGGGATTGACAGGGTAAATGGTGTCCGGTCAGCAGCCGAGCAATTGCTTGCAACTGAGAGAGGTGCGCTCGCAGAATGGATAGACCGCAACCTGGCAGTACAGCTTGTAGCAAGTCTGCAGAATGGAAAGCCATGCCCGGTATGTGGTTCATCTGAGCATCCGTCACCGGCGATACCGGCGGAAAACGATTTGGGGCGCAGCCAGATTGAAGAGCGAATTGGAAAATTAGAAGAGGAGGAGCGCGCGTTAACCGCCGCCGGGCACGAATATGACAGACTCAGTTCCAGGCTTCAACAGGTTTCCTCTTCGCTCTATGATCGGCTTATGCATGAAAACTCAGGTGCTGACGGAGCTGCAGCTTCACTTGATTCGCATCTGCTTCAAGAACAGGCAAGCGATGAGGCTGACCTTTTATTAACGATCGAGCAGATTAAGCAGGGCTGCCGCCAGATAAGGGAACAGCTAACTTCATATGAGAATGATCTGCAGAGACTGGAAGAATCAATGCGTTCTGCTCTCAAGAAGGGTTCTCTGATTGAACAGCAGCAAGCTGCAGCGGCCGCCCGGATGGATAACGAACGCAAGGCGGTGGAGGAGCGCAGCCAGAAAGCGGCTCAGGAAGAGTCCCGCATTACTGCCCGCCTGCAGCAATGGAACGAAGCATTTGCCCCTCTCGTATACGAAAATGCCGAAGGAGAAGCAGCCAGGATACAGGCACTGGATGTGGAGGCAGAGGAACTGCAGCAGAAGCTTGAGAAAAGCTACCCCTATATAGCCGAAAGGGAAGCAGAATTGGACAGGCTGCAGAACCAGCTGACAAAAACTGAACATGAACGCATTCGCCTAGAAGCAGAACTCACAGCTAACCGTAAAAATCTGACTGAGAAGATGTTACGGCTTAAGCAGATCGTGCCAGAAGGAGAGGCAGCTGTTCTATACAAGGAAACGGAGAACCTGCTTAAGAATCTGCGGCAGCAGGCAGCGGCCATCACTGAAAAAGAAGAAAAAGCACGGACGCAGCTGCAGGCCAATGAAAAAGACGAAAGTGCAGCGCGGCAATCGCTTAGGCTGGCCAGTACAAGAAAAACAGAAGCCGAAGCTGCGTGGATTAAAGCCGTTGCTGCCGCCCCTTTTCAGACACAGGAAGAAGTTCAGCAGGCGATGGCTGGATTGGAATCGCAAAAAAGTTGGCAGGAGCGGATCGAACGATATCGCGATAAAGAGAAAAAGCTTGAGAACGAGCTGCAGCGAATTCATTCCCTCCTTAGCGGAGAGACCGTATCCGATGAAGAATGGGAAGAAGCCAATGCTGCCTGTACACGGGCAAGAGAAGCGCTGGATCTAGCGGCAAAGGAAAAAATCCGCTCGGAACGCGACCTGGAAGATTTGGAGTTGCGCCACGCGCGCTGGGCTCAATTAGAAGAACTGCGTGTACAGCAGCAGCAAACAATTGACAGGCTTGTCAAACTTCAGAACGTTTTTAAAGGCAACTCGTTTGTCGAATATATCGCAGAAGAGCAGCTCATGCAGGTCAGCTACGAGGCCTCTATGCGTCTCGCAAGCCTAACGAGGCAGCGTTACGCCATTGAAGTAGATTCAACGGGTGGATTTATTATCCGGGATGATGCGAACGGCGGGATCAGGCGCCCGGTCACCACACTTTCCGGCGGAGAAACATTCCTCACTTCGCTGTCGCTGGCGCTTGCCCTCTCCGGCCAGATACAGTTGCGCGGTGAATACCCGCTTGAATTCTTTTTCCTGGATGAAGGATTTGGCACACTGGATCAGGAACTGCTCGACACGGTTATTACCGCGCTTGAAAAACTGCAGAGCAGCCGGCTGTCAGTAGGCATTATCAGCCACGTTCCGGAACTGCAGGCGCGCCTGCCGCGGAAACTCATCGTGGAACCTGCTGAGCCTTCTGGCAGGGGCAGCCGTATCCGCCATGAAGTATTGTAAGGTAAGAGTATGAGTAAGGGAATAGAGAAATGAGGGTGCTAAAATGAGTAAAAAGGGGAAAATTGCAATTGATATGGATGAAGTTATTGCGATGCCTTTTCTATGTGTATTGCGGTGACAAAAGTATAATCAATGCAGATTACCTCATTGATGACAACGTAAAGAATTTCAAGGGTTTTTGTGGTCAGGGAATTCTGTTTACTGCACCGCACAACATTCATGAAACCGGCTATGTTAGAGTGAACAGCTGGAAAGAGGTTAGGAACTACTTTTTTAAATAATTAATGGTGTTAGGGCAATGGGTCGATAACTTCTTAATAACACGATTATCGACCCTTATTTTTTAATAATACCCCAATTTGTTCTACAGACAATCTGCTCGGATTTTCGTGCTTAACGAAAATAGTAAATAACCGTATAGACAGGCATAACTACCATGACTAGCAGGGATATGGAGCTGAGGATGATTCCGGCTGAAGCAAGCTTTGCTCCCTTCGTCGACCTCCTGGCAAGCAAACCGAGCATAAATCCAAACAAGGACAGTGTAATCGCCAGCATTAACCATAAAATTGTCAGTTCTGCTTTAATAAGAAACGTAGATGCGAATAACGCCAGGCAGACAACGGCACATATTCCCGCAATTAACGAAATAGCAGCCAGTATAAGCTGATTTTTCGGTGCATCTTCTGTAGTATCACTTTGTGGTGATTGAAATTCAGCCAATCAAAACATTCCCTTCCTGTCTTACTTTTCTCTGCTGCGCCGTTTTGCTAATTGCGCGTACCGCGTCTTTATGACGCCGCTGCGGTCACGCAGTGTATGTTTATTCATTAGGTACTCATTAGCCAGATTGCTGGGGGAAAGCCAGGTAACTTTTCGCTCCGCCGCCCGCATCAGGCAGGCGTCAAGTAGTTCTGGCGATTTAATGGGAAGATTAAAGTCCACATACAGCTCAGTGCTACCCCCATTAAGATCCATCAGCCTCATTTCCAGCTGTGCCAGAAGCTCGGCTTTATCCAAACCTAAAGCCTCTACATCCTCTGACCTTAGCTTGGACAAGGCGCTGTTTAGCATTTTGTGTGCACCCGGCCCGTTTCCGCGCCTTTGATGATACAGGCCAACCGCTATTTGGATGAGGGCAACCCATATATCGCTATTTTCTTTTTCACTGAGTTGCTTCCAATATTCTTCGAGAACCTCGTGGCATTCAAACAGATCGCGATCCGCATGAAAATACACAAGGTAATCAATGTAGGCGTCCGGATACAACGCAGTCACCCCGCTTGGCAAAAAATCTTTATGGATCCCTATTAGTATCGCTGTTTTTGCTCCGCGTGTAAAGCGCTCCTGTTATAATCCTCCTGAACAGGGTATAAAGTAAGTGGCGTTATCAACAGTTAAAATGCGAAAAAAAAGTTATGAAACGGAGGAAATCAGGATGGCCGAAAAAACCGCCAGATACTGTTAGCCGGGAGAGCAAAAGGTATGCCGGTTGAACGAAATTTTAAATTAGTCGAAGGCCCTGTTCCCGAACCATCTGAGGGTGAAGTGTTAGTGCGGACGTTGTTTCTGTCTGTTGATCCTTACATGAGGGGCAGAATGAGCGATGCAAAATCGTACGTGGCTCCTTTCCGGTTAAACGATGTCCTCACCGGAGGGGTTGTGGGGCAGGTCGTAGTACGTTAATGAAAGGTTTTATTGTTTCTGACTACTCGGAGCGCTTTCCTGAGGGCATTAAGCAACTTGCAGCCTGGCTGAATGAAGGAAAACTCAAATGCGAAGAAAATATAATTGAAGGATTACAAAATGCACCCGATGCCTTTATAGGCTTGTTTAGAGGTGAGAACCTTGGAAAGCAGCTTGTGAAAGTTGCTGAGCCCTTTCTGTAACATATATGCTAAAATCTCGGGTGAAAAAGGCAGCGGCTTCGCGCAGAAGCTGGCTGTCTTTTTTCGCTCCGAAAAGGGAAATAGGATGGCCGCCCACTTCCTGCAAATTTTCAGGTTGACTTAGAGTTAACTCTAACGAGTATGCTTAGTTCATCCGATTATGAAAGGAAGGATGAACGTGAACGTTAATAAGAAGATAATAGCCACAGCGTATGGAGACCCGGACGTTTTAAAGATAGTTCAAGAACCTATACCACAACCAGGGCAGGGAGAGTTGCTAATCCGGGTAGAAGCCGCCGGTGTCGCGCTCGGCGATGTTTTACGCAGAAGAGGAGTGTTTGTGGGCGGACCACGGCCGCCTTTTACGCCGGGCTATGACGTCGTGGGACGGGTTGAAAAAGCTGGAGATAGCATCACCTGTTATCGAGAAGGAGATAGAGTGGCTGTCTGCCTGGACGGCGTCGGCGGCTATTCACATTATGTGTGTGTTCCGGTAGAGGAAGTTGTGTTAGTTCCAAAATCGCTTGATTCCCATGAGGCAGTATCCCTGGTATTAAACTATGTTACGGCCTACCAGCTCCTCCATCGAGCTGTTGCACTTGGTACGCACAGCCGCATCCTCATACAAGGTGCGGCGGGAGGAGTTGGAACAGCAATGCTTCAAGTCGGTCAGCTGCTTGGTCTTACCATGATCGGAACGGCTTCGCAAGCTAAGTTGGCGGCCGTATCTGCCTATGGTGCCACGGCCATTGATTATCGGGCAGAGGATTTTGTCGCAGCTGTTCGGCATCGTTTTCCAGAAGGAATCGATGCCGTATTTGACCCAATTGGAGGAGACAATTGGTATCGCTCTGCTCAGACGTTAAAGCCCGGAGGAACCTTAATAGGATTCGGTTTTACATCTGCACTCACGCACGAACCGGAGTCAGAAAGCATAGCCCGCATCGAGGAAGATTGGCGCTTGCTTTCCCGGGGACAATCCGCTATGCAATCCGTACATGCCTGCACCTACAGTGTTACGCAGTGGAAAAAAGAACACCCCAACTGGTTCAAGGAGGATTTGCATACATTGTTTGACATGCTGCTGAACAAACAAATTAAACCGATTCTGCATTCGACGTTTCCGCTGCAAGAAGCGGCAGAGGCTCACCGCCTCATTGAACATTCGAAGGTGGTAGGGAAAATAACGTTAGACTGTTCTGATTAATGTATGCCGAATGAGGAGGAATGGGCATGTTCACGATAGGGGAAGCGGCCAAGCGTCTTGGGCTAACCACCCACACGCTGCGCTATTATGAAAAAATCAATCTGCTTCCAGAAGTGGGCCGGCGCGGAACCAACAGTGCCCGGCTTTATACGGAAGAGGATTTGCAGTTTATTCAGTTTCTTATAAGCTTAAAAGAAACCGGCATGCCGCTCACCCACATTGCGCACTTTGTACAGGATGGTTGCTTGTTGCATAGGGTTGGAAATGAAGGTGCAGAGCTTAAGGAATCCGTGCAAACCCGGCTTGATCTATTACAGCAGCATTTGCAGCAATTGGAAGAACAAAAAGCAAGGTTAAATGAAACGATAGCGTTGACCAAACAAAAAATGAACTTTTATAAAAAGGTAACGATGATGTATGATTAGCATGAAGGAGTGATTATATATTGTTGGTTAAAATGAAGTGGGATGCATTCAACACCTTGCAGGATGAAGCACTCGGATTGGCGTGTTTCGAGCCAATCAACCAAGCTTATAAGGAGATTCAGACTCGAGGAGACGATTTCAGTACAGGGCTCTACCAGCGACTATCTGACGGACAAAAAGCATTATTTATATTTCGGGCCTATTACACCCACGTAAGGAAATCTGCTGCTGATTTATACTGGTGGAGTGCCTATTTTATGGCACAACCCGGGAGATGGCCAGCATTAAAAAACGGGCTTCGTTTGTTCGGGGATCGCGCCACAAGGTATCTACTTGAGGATCTCGAAGCAAGTCTCAGAGAAAGAAATCACCCAAGGAATTTAGAAAATTTCGATGTTTCGACTCAGGATCTAAGGTATGACCCTGAATTGTGCTCTTCTGTAAGCTCTCTGTACGCCCAACTTCACGAAGCCGCACCGATAACAATAAAAATAATCGCAGATTATATTCGTAATCACCCGGGAGATTTTGTTCAAATTCAAAGGAATTAGGTGTAATGACAGCCTTTATTCAGCTCTCATGCAACATTCGTAATATCACATGACCGCCTAATACCTCATGGCGGTCTTCATTTTGTATAAGAATCAATATGGTACGACAACAGAGCTATCAATTTATTGATAAGGAAGGTAAGCCTCATGCAACATAAGCTGTATTATCAGGACCCCTACATAACCGAATTTACTGCATCTTTAATCGGCCAGGGCATCGATGACAATGGCAGACCGTATGTGATTCTCAACCAGACCGCTTTTTATCCGACTGGCGGTGGACAACCGTATGATACGGGGGAGCTTAATGGCACAGCTGTAATTGATGTCGAAGAGGTCGGCGGCCAAATCCGCCATATACTTGAGCATCCGCTTGAACATACACAAACGGTAAGCGGTCGTATTAACTGGAAACGCCGCTTGGATCACATGCAGCAGCACACCGGCCAGCATATTTTATCCGCATCCTTTGAACAGCTTTTTTGTGCCGCAACCGTTGGCTTTCATATGGGCAGTGAAATTGTCACGATTGATCTGGCCATTTCGGATTTATCGTGGGATTTGGCAGGGCAGGCAGAAGAACTGGCCAACCGGATTGTTTTTGAGAATCGAATCATTACCCCGCGTTTTGTAGAATCAGAGGAATTAAAAGAGCTGCCGCTTCGAAAGGCACCTACCGTAACAGAGAATATCCGGATCGTCACAATCGAAGGATTTGATCATAACCCCTGCGGCGGCACCCACCCTGCCAGAACCGGCGACGTGGGGCCGATTAAAGTCCTTGGCTGGGAAAAGAACAAAGGGAATATCCGTGTCGAATTTGTTTGCGGAGCTAGGACCTTACAAGTGTTGGATAAGAAGCAGCGGATTCTGCGTGATGCCACACGCCTGCTCATAAGCAGCGAGACAGAGCTTGCAGCCAACATTGAAAGAGTGCTAGCCGAACGTAAAAATCTTGAAAAACAGCTGGGTGAAGCAAACGATAAACTGCTTGCTTATGAAGCCGATGCGTGTATCGCCGCAGCCGTCGCATTGGGAGGTGCTGCTTGGATTCAACGGATCTACTCGAATCGCCCGCTGCCTGAACTTCAGAAGCTTGCCAAAATGATTGCCGATAAGGAAGCATCCGCTGTTGTCCTATTGTTTTCAACAGGAAATCGTACACAGGTAGTAGCTGCAAGAGGAACGGAAGTTGTGTTGTCTGCAGGGGACTGGATTAAAGAAATTATGCCTTTTATAGGCGGTAAAGGTGGGGGCAGTGCCGCGATCGCACAGGGGGGAGCGGTTACCGAGATTCCGGCTGAAGAAATTGTCCAGTACGCTCTTGATAAGCTAAAAGCAAAACTGGCAACTTAGTGGCGTGTGTTAACCTCAAGAAATTGAGTGTGGATCAGCAGGAAATGGAAAAAGGGTGTAGAAAGCTTATTTGCAACAATAAAATTGCGAAATGGGGGCTATGTGGCATGAGCAAAAAAATTCTCATCATTACAGGAGACGCAGTAGAAGCACTTGAGGTTTTCTATCCGTATTACCGCTGCCTTGAAGAAGGATTTGATGTCACCATCGCATCGCCATCAGTGAAAAAACTGTACACCGTGTGCCATGACTTTGTTGAAGGGACCGAGACATACATTGAAAAGCCGGCTTACGGACTGGATTCGCAGCTTGCTTTTGCTGATGTCAATCCGGAAGAATATGATGGACTCATCATTCCAGGTGGCCGTGCACCCGAGTATATTCGACTTGATGAGAATGTTCCCCACATTCTCCGGCACTTCTTTGAAAATAATAAGCCGGTTGGCGCGATCTGCCACGCAGCTCAGGTTCTCTCCGTTGTTCCTGAACTGATGAAAGGCCGAGAGTATACTGCCTACATCGCCTGTAGCCCTGATGTAACCGCGTGTGGTGCGACTTATATTAAAGAAACATTGCACACGCATGGAAATCTCGTGTCCGGCCACGCCTGGCCAGATCTGCCAGGTTTCATGAATCGTTTTATGAGCCTGCTCAAATAAAAGGCTCAGTATTTGCCTTGGATGTTTTTATTTTCACTTCCCAATGGGTAATAACAACTTGAATCTTCTTTATTTCGGGAAGAGCTGCAGGTTGCTTTCTATTAAGTTGGAACCCAATTGAGAAAGGTGGAAACAGCATGAATGACGACGTTTTTATAAAGGAATACATGAACCTGGCCGCACTTCATGAAGACATCGAGAACTTTAAGGATAAGCAATTCACAGAAGGTAACATGTACATCTTTGCGAAGGACACGAATACCCCAAGAAACTTGAACGATATTAATGGCGTGGATAAATATATACAGGAAGAGGGAGATCAACCTCAGAACGCCTTACAGAATCTCGGGTTTAGTTCTGATGAAGCGGATTATTATTCATCCAAACTCGATGATGGAAAAGCCTTGTTGGTGATAAAACATTATAAACAAGGCGCGAATCCTCCTTTTATTTAAAAAGCTTTACGTAACGCCTCGTTGGAGAGCAATCCTGCGAGGCTTATTTTTTTGCTTACAAATTAATTTTTCAACACCATGCCATCCATTTATCTACGCCTCAAAAAAGTTTGAAGCAGCTGACGGCGATGTTTTTATAGGATTTTCATGGCATTCACTGTAAAATAAAACAATGAGAAGCATAATGCAGATGAATGAGGTGAACCTATTTGAGCGGCATCGTTGGCTACATAGGAAAAAGAAAGGCGAAGCCCATCCTGCTTGACTGCCTGGAACGGTTAGATTACCGAGGGTATGATTCGGCAGGGCTTGCCATATCAGACCTTAAACAGATAGAAATTAGAAAAACAGAAGGACGGATAAAGGATTTGCGTGACCTACTTCTAGTTGAACCGATGGAATCGGGAGTCCTTGGAATCGGGCATACCCGGTGGGCAACACACGGAAATCCTTCTTCCGTCAACGCGCATCCGCTGGGCGGCTGCACCAACCAGTTCGTCGTCGCCCATAATGGGATTATTGAGAATTACCCGCGCCTTAAACAAGAGCTCGTGAAGAAAGGCCATACATTTACGACAGACACAGATACAGAGGTGATTCCCCATCTCCTGGAGGAAAATGATACGGGGGATTTTGAGGAAACCGTCTGCAAAGTACTGCCTTTGCTTAAAGGCTCCTACGCACTTGCGATCATGTCGGCTTCCCATCCTAACCAAATCATTGCGGTTTCTCAGGATAACCCGTTTGTTATCGGATTTGGAAAGGAGGAGACTTTTCTAACATCAGATATTCCGGCCCTTCTTTCTTATACCCGCGAGTTCTATCCGATCAAAAACGGAGAAATCGCGCTGCTCACACCGGATAAAGTCACCATAAAAACGTGTTGTGGCGAAATCCTGTCTCCGAACCATATTACGGCTGCATACAACCCGCAGGATATGATGCTGCAGGACTACGACCATTTCATGCTGAAGGAAATCTTTGAGCAGCCTAAAGCAGTAGAAGAAACGCTCAAAGATAGGCTGGACGCGGATGGCGTACGTCTCCCTGAGCTGGAAGATGTCTTAACGGATGAACGCTTGCAAAATGTTCGCAAAATCCATATCGTCGCCAGCGGCACCTCCTACCATTCAGGAATGATAGGAAAAAAAGTGATGGATCACCTGCTGGAGATACCGGTTTCTGTGTCCTACTCGTCAGACTTTCACGACGAGCATCCAACTCTCTCAGAAAGCAATCTGGTCATCTTTCTAAGCCAGTCGGGGGAAACAGCTGATACGCTATCAGCCTTGCGCGAAGCGAAACGGCATGGCTGTACCGTTATTGCGGTAACAAACACAGCAGGAAGTACGATCACCCGCAAGGCTGATTGCACAATTCTAACCAAAGCAGGACCCGAGATGGCGGTCGCCTCTACAAAATCGTACACGGCCCAAATAACGCTGCTTATGGTGCTTACGATCTGGCTTGCAGATAAAACCGGGGGTGCCGGGGAGAAGGACGTTTCGGACCTCCTGCGATCACTCGCCCGCTTAAAACAGGATGTTGAATCGACTCTAATCATGACCAAGGATGCGATTGACCAGTTCGCACAGGTAACTTATGACCAGGACCATCTCTTTCTCATTGGGCGCGGCTTTGACCACGTGCTTGCCCTGGAAGGCGCGCTTAAGTTGCAGGAAGTTGCCTATATCCACGCCGACGCCTACGCGGCCGGCGAAATGAAGCACGGCACCATGGCGCTCATCACGCCGGGTGTACCCGTTATCGCTCTAGCAACCCAGCCGCATGTCCTGGATAAAACCATAAGCAACATCAAAGAAGTAAAAGCAAGGGAAGCCTTTGTGGTTGGCATAACAACGGTCGACGACGAACTCGTCGAAAGCGTTGTGGATGAAGTGATGTATATACCATCGACGCATCCATTTCTCATGCCGATCTTAGCCGCTATCCCGCTGCAGCTGCTTGCTTACTATTCTGGCACTGTACGGGGCCACGACGTTGATAGGCCCCGGAACCTTGCTAAGTCGCTGACAGTTGAGTAGGAATTGCACAATGCTAATGATATTGTTGTCGTTATACAAAAAAGTTGTATCCTGAACAAAAATGTCGTATCTTAAACAAAAAAGTTGTATCGTAGACAAAAAAGTTGTATCATAACCACTTTTTCTGGGTAATACTAAATTATTCAGAAAGGTGGTATTTTTTTGCCTAAGCGAGGGACGGTGTGGACGGAAGATAAAATAAACCGATACCTGAAGGAAGGAAGGGGCCAAGGGGAAGGCAGTAAATATGCCCCTTGGCTCACCATACGGGACTTTCCTTCCTCAGGCAGAGTATCCAGAGTACATGGGTGGACGACGAATCGAATTCACCATTTCATGTCGGATTTGGAGACAAATTATTTTTATTTATTGGACTGGTCAGATTATATAACAGATATTCGAGAGCAGTTTCCCTTGGATCGTGAAATAACACTACGGATTGCTGAAACAAAAGGTATTAAACATCCGATTGATACCAAAAGTCAGACACCCGTAGTAATGACTAGTGATTTTTTATTAAGCGGATACAGGAACGGCAAGGAATTTGTGGTGGTAAGGACGATAAAGCCCTCCGACAAACTGGATAACCCAAGAACAATAGCAAAGTTTGAAATCGAGCGCGCTTATTGGGAAGAAAAGGGAATAAATTGGGGAATTGTTACGGAAAAAGAAATTCCCAAAACTTTTGTCAATAATGTTAAATGGGTTCATCAAGCCCTTAGATTGGACGGCTCCCATGGAGTGGACTCTGGGAATATAACCATCTATTCCGATCGTTTAAAAAGGCATTTGTTGAATGACAAATGCTCAATGCGGACAATTCTTAACAGATTAGATGAGGAGACAAATGCACCGGCAGGAACATTCCTTTTCGTATTGAAACACCTGATAGCCACCAAGGAGGTAGCAATCAAAATGAATGACAAGTTTGTGATAAAAAATAGGCCACAAGATATGATTGAAAATATAAAGTTTGCCGTGGAGGAGGAAAAAACAATTATATGAGTATTCTTGTAAATGACATCATTGTTTTTTCTTCTTTGGATAAAGATGAAAAAACCTTTGAAAGAGTGCTCTGGATGGATGAATGGGTAACCTTCACCATCGATATTTTTGCAGAGAAGCCTGTACCAGTAATGAGGAGGCTAAAAGACATCGAGGAGGATTTAGAAAATAAGGTCGCCTTCAAGTGTGTTGATGATCCCTATATGAAGTTTTTAAATGACAGCGAGATAAAGGGAAAAGACATAAAAATAAGGGATCAACGCTGGGAGATTGTTAAATCTATAGCAATTGCTGAAAATGAACCAGCTATTTACCACGATCATATTAGGAAGGACCTTATAAAGAATGCGATGGAACAACATCATGTAACGAATAAGAGCGTATGGAAGTTCCTTAGACAATACTAGCAAAGAGGGAAGACCATAAACACATTATTGCCTGATTTCGGAAAATGTGGAGGTGACGGTAAAGAAAAGGTTGCAGGGGAAAAAAACGTGGCAGACCACCGAAATTTCCGCATATCAGGGGAGAAGGAATTAATGTCGATGAGGCAACGAAAAAAATTTTCTGGATAATTCGATCTAGACATTACCTTACAGAAAAGGAGATTGATTATACAGTTGCCTACGAATTAATGCTTAAGGAGTTCTATGTTGAAAGTTATTCCATTGTAAATGGTATTCGAAAGCCTATTTTGGCACCTCCCGGAGAAATACCGACCTACAGGCAATTTCACTATTGGATGACAAAGAATGAAAACATCGAAGAAAAGCTGAAAAAACGAAAGGGGGCGAAGAAATTCGACCTGGAGTATCGACCTGTTCTTGGAACATCCACCAGGGAAGCCATGGGTCCAGGATCCAAATTTCAAATCGATGCAACTGTAGCTGATGTTTACCTACTGTCCGAATATAAAAAAAATTGGATTATAGGTAGGCCGGTAATTTATGTTGTGATCGATGTATTTAGTCGAATGATTGTTGGTCTATATGTAGGACTTGAAGGTCCAAGTTGGATAGGTGCAATGATGGCTTTAGCGAACACAGCCTCGGATAAAGTTAAATTCTGCAAGGAATATGATGTTGAGATATCAGAAGATGAGTGGCCATGTCGTAATATGCCAGAAGCGATCTTATTAGGGTTTAATCCAAAGAGTGGAGGTATCGGCTTCAAGTGGTCTTTTTCGTCGGAGAAGACTTGAGCTGGTACCTTTTCTGTTGTACCATGCACGCTACTGTTGGCTGTGCGTTCTAACCAATCTCTGCATTCTTGATTAAAGCTTGCTAAATCCCTGTATGTACGATGATGGGCGAAATGATTCTTCGCATATTTGATGACAGCCTCAATTCGACCTTTACTTTCCGGATCATACGCACGACAGAGACGGATTTGGAATCCCATGGCTTGCCGATATTTTTCAAACTCTGCTGTGTATAAAATATCCCCTGCATTTTCGCTTACCACCAACACTCGATCTTGGTCGTAGACCAACTCCGTTGGTATCCCACCTAAATATTCGAAAGCATGATTGTGCATTTCAATGGCTTTGGCTGTAGTAATGGGTTGATTAGTCCATTCTACATATTTGTACCGGGAGTGGGAAAGGACTAAACCAAATCCATAAAGTTTAGTAATTTCACCCTGTTCATTCCTAACTTTCTTTTCTCCAAAATCTACTTGAGCTTGCCCTCCCATAGGAGGATCTTCTACCGCTTGGTATTGCCTTGGAATTGTGGTCTTGGCAATACTGTATTTCCTTCGTAATTGCTGAACCCAATTCCTAATGGATCTTGGTTTCCCGTTATAACTTGTATATCTTTCCCTTAACCAATCATGCACTTGGGAACTAGACAAATCAGGATACTTTTGCAGCCACTCTAGCATGATTCCTTCATACTCTGAATACTTACTAACCCTCTTTTGGTATTTCATTTCTACCACTTCTTCTGGTTTAAGTACCCAATATTTCCGTACTGTTTTAATGTTAATTCCTAGCCTTCTAGCTATTTGTGACTTATTAAAGCCCAGCTCTTTGTATTGCTGTATCTTGTTGTACATAGACCACCCCAACATACTTTTTATTCTCCCCCCTGTTGATAGAATGACTACGTCATTGTACCAACAGAGGGAGAAGGATACTATCCCTTTTTATTTGCCATCTACTGTCCCTTTTACTTTACCATTCACAATACTGCTGTATTTCTTGTACAATGTGGAATTGGACTCGCATAATATATCATATGGGGTGGGTAAGTTAGCGCCACCTCCTTACTCAAGCTAACTTACCCTGATTGTAACTCGCATCTATGTGCGAGTTTTTCTTTTGTACAAACGTATAAGCATAATATGTACATAAGACAGGTCAAGTGCTAGGCTATTTTCCTTGTCAGCGAATGACGCCCTTTGAATTTAATTCGAGAATGGGAGCGTCCGCTAATCGCGCTTATGTAAAAATCCGATCTAAGAGTACTGAGATCGGATTTTATTAGATTATGAACTGCTACTATCACCTTTACCCTTTAGTGCATGCGGCGGAGCAAACGCTGGGGATACAGCTGTTGGCGCATAATACCAGCATCTTTCCATGTGATACACGTATTTCTCATAGTGATATTTAGATTTTGCTATATGATGCATATATCTTTCGTCCATGTTCATCCTCCTATTTATCTAACGATTTAGTACAGTCTACATTATGGGAATTAGCTTAGATAAGTCTTAGGTATTAACCTAATTTGCAAAGTAAAGCTAACCTGAAAAATAAATCATGTACATTCGATTATGCAAGTGCCTATTACGTTCAGTAACCTCAGTATGCTTTTTAAAAAATTACTTATGGCGAGCATAAAATAAACAGTTTTAAGCATCTTAGCAATGCGGGTAGGTACGGAATTTCATAGCAAATAGCAAAAAGGCTTCAACTCTCCCGAAACCTTTTTTTCTACTCATTAAAATCGCCTCCCTTAAATCAAATCAGTAACGCAACGTAATAACAAAGTTATGTAGACATGTGTTATGGACATTTGCCTATTATCCGAGACGTCCAATAATAACAAAAACTAAAGCAGCTCACCTGAACATTAGATGGGTTGCTTTGCTGTGTCTGATACTCTTTTTCCTGTCTTTTTTGTTGTCGTTAGATTGGTAATTTGAATCAGTAACAATAGTCCATTAGCGTTCATATTTTGTCGAGGAGAGTATTCAAATTATTTGGTGGATACATCCGTTACGCAGTTGTTTTTCTGATTCTCTTCGTTCTGTCCGTTTTACCGTTTTGTGGTTATACTGCCGGCACAACTTATTAATTTAATAAACGGAGGTTGTAAAAATGGATGATTTCAAAAAAGAACTCCAAGGGTTAAATGTTGCCGGGTTCCAGGCGGGCGATATGATTCCTGTCAGCACTCAAGGCCAGTACTATGATGCGGCTCGACAATGTGGTCATTGTTTTCACCGTTGTTTTAATTGCTTCCATTGTCATCATTGTTTCCGTTGTTTTCACCATTGTTTTCATCATTGCGGTCATTGTGCCCGTTGTTTCTAGTTTTCTAGGGTGAAGAGCCCCTACGCCGATAATCGTCAACTGTAAACAAGGCAGTTCTCAAATCGTTAGAGAACTGCCTTACTTTTGAATCCCGAAAACTTGGTCTCTATTTAATTTAGATTTCAAGTCTGAATTATAGCTAGTCATTCAGTTTAAATTAAAGATTCATCACCACTTTTTGTGGAGAGTTAAAGGAAACATGAAAACACCCGCGAGTTCCTGGCAAGAATGTTAGTGCTACCAAAACATTCCAAGGAGGAATCGCGGGTGTCTCAAATGCTTTCCATACCCTTAGAATTGCCAGAATTTCAGATTGTTAATCAGTGGTCAGAAAAGGAAGCACATTTTGCTTTGGTCAGAAAACAATGTGGCATCGAAAGATGCCCAGCTTGTGGTTTTTGTTCTTTGGGAATCCACGATCGCCGAACAAGAAAGGTAAGAGACCTTGCGGTCCTAAAGAAGCCTTTATTTTTACTGGTTGAAATCGTGCGTTTTCGCTGTCAAAACTGTGAAGAGGTATTTTCTCAATCCTTTGATTCCATAAAAGCTAACCAACATTTTACGAAACGTTATCAGGAATACCTTTTTGAACAGTGCCAAGGAACAACGATACAAAAAGTATGCAAACAACAGAAAGTCCCTTACTCTACGCTTGAACGAATTTATTACGCAATAGCTAAAGAAAAGATGGCCAAACAACGAAAAGAGTTACAAATCCAGGCTGCATTAAAGGAAGAGGTTACCGTTATAGGTATTGATGAAATTGCTGTCCGTAAAGGACATGTGTATGAAACAGTTTTAGTTCACCTTGTTCACGGTGGTGTCATTGGAATGAACCGCGATCGTTCCTTCGATTCTGTAACTCAGCTCCTTTGCCATCATGCTATTTTATCAAAGGCTAGCATTCAGACAATCGTTGTTGATATGTGGGAGCCGTTCCATAAAGCATTACGCATGATATTTCCAGCGGCTACTATCGTTATCGATAAATATCATGTTGTACAGAAGGTAACACAAGCACTTGATCAAGTCCGTAAGGAACTTCAAAGCAGCACCAAAAAAGCAAAGAATCCGCTAAAGAGTCATCGATTTCTCCTTTTAAGAAGCTGGGAGAAGTTAAAAGAGACATCATCACAAACTTGATAATATGCTAGATGCTTCCCCACTGCTAGCTCAAGCCTATTTCTTAAAGGAATCATTTCGTAATATCTATAAAGCTTCTTCCTATGAAGAAGCAAGCAAACTGTTGTTAAGGTGGTTAACAGAGGCTGAAAATAGCGGTTTATCGTCTTTTAGAAAAGTCGCAAAGACAATTCGTCGTTGGCAAAATGAAATTCTAGGTTACTTTAATGTTTTCATCACGAATGCCCGCACTGAAGGCACAAATCATAAGATCAAAAACATTAAACGAAGGGCGTACGGATATCGAAACTTATCTCGTTTTCGTCTTCGTGTGATGTTAGAATGTACTGGATTAGAACGTGCAACACCACTCATAGAGTGGATCCATAAAATAAGCTAAAGACGGACAAGGGATGACCCTGATGTTCCTGAATAAGCCTCAAACCAACCTGGTATAGAAAACTTATCAGTTAGAGATACTTATTACTGGACAAGGGATGATCCTGGTGTGATAGAGTAACCTCTACCGATACTGGTGATCATCTTTTTTGATGCTAACATAGTTTACCGGTGCCTCGCGGCACCACAAAAAATGGTGAAGAGACAAATTAAAAAACGTAAAATTTAAACTGAATCATAAACTTCTGGGGAATATCATCATATTATACATTATTAAATCTGGTTACAAAGGGTGATGTCTATGTCTTCATTCATTGGAGGTATAAATATAGGAACGATGGATAACGGTTCATCAATTATTACGAAAAAATCTATTCTTGTTTCTCCCAAAGCCACTTCAACTTCTAATTCGGGTTCCGGTTTCGGTAATACGGCTAATTTTATGAGAAACTTTAATGCTGTTAGTTCAACAAATACTAAACGCCCCCATATTGCTGATCAAAATATTGCAGAGGTAGTGTAATAAAATTTAAGAAGTAAGATAACGCAATAACGTTATTAGGGGTGATGTCTATGTCTTTATTCGTTGGATTTCTAAATATATTAACCATGGACCACGGTTCATTCATAATATTGGAAGAATCCTTTATTATTTCTCCCAAAAGTAGTTCAAGAACAAATTCGGGTTCAGGTTCCGGTAATACGGCTAATTTTATGGAAAACTTTAATGCTGTTAGTTCAACAAATACTGTCGAGCCCCATACTGCAGATCAAAATATTGCAAGCATAGTGTAACAAAATTAAGAAGTGGAAGATAACGTCCGATAACATTCAGAATGTAAAGTAAAGAAAGCCCACCGGAAGGTGGGCTTTCTTTATCTCCTAGTTATCGCAATTAATTTTCACATGCACAGGCAATAATAACTAAGAGGATAAACAGAACCAGAATGAACGCAATCCCACTTTCTTCACAACCAAAGAATCCCATAATATTACCTCCTCCAAAGAGATGTAATTTATCCTATGTAGACAAAACGGGACGAGATTGGACGAATACTTGTACTTTGTAAAATTGGTGAGAAACCTACAAATGGACCGTACCAATAAAACAAAAAAACCTCTAAAAAGAGGTTTTGGGTGGGAGGTGAGTTTTTTTTGGGGAGATTCTGGTTCTCTTTATCCTGCTTGTAGGATAATAACAAGCTATGTAGAAGGTGTAAACGAGTGTTAAGGCACTCCCCCATTTTTACAGTAATGTGAACTAAAGCAAGCCCACCAATGAGGCAGGCTTTTGCATGGCATTACTTGCATGGTTCCTTGAACGTCCTACGTATGAGAGTGCAACGGCGGACACCTCGTCGAATCAGTTTTCTAGCCCGTTGTACGGTAATAGGTACTAATACTGCATCGTCCCTAGCACAGCTTTCAACCTCAAATATAGAGAATGCTTTGTCGCCATCGATAAAGATACATTTAAATTCAACTTTTGTACATGGCGTGGCAGTAGGTTTCGTACTACTAATTTGGCACCACTTCATGCCACCAGCAAGAAGTCGAGCAGCTTGGGCATTTGTGAGTCGAATGATAACGTCCTGGTCAATTTCAATGCCTGTGGTTTTTGCCTCGATCTCGGCTAGAAGAAAAAATATCCATTTACTCTGAAGATACATCTGGAACCAATTTCCATTGTACTTGGTGAAGCCATTTTCATCACCTCCTGCTAGTCTATGAGGACGGGCTCGAAAGTGGCATAGATACATGTTTGGTTTTCATTGCAATTTTTGTCTTATAAAGTCCATAAAAAAGAAATATATGGGCTATCAATTTGCATCATGCTGAATACTTTGAAAGTACCGGTTCATCTGTCAGATTCGTTTGGTGAGCAAAAGGTTAGCTAAGAGAATGACCTTTCCTGTAGGAGGGAGCTTTTCGGAGATAGCATCTGTCAGATTTACTTGGTAAGTAAAAGGCCGCTCAAGCTGAGCGACCTTTTCTTTAGGAGGGAGAGGGAGTAACTAAGGTTTTTAGAGACAGCATCTGTGAGATTTACACATTGTCAGTGATACATATTAGTTTTCGCAACCTTCAGTAATAATCACGAGCAGAACGAAAATAACAAGAACGAAGCGAATGCTTGTAAAGAACATACTATCACCTCCCATGAACAATGGAGTGAACTACACTTCAGCGATGAGAGAAAAATAGAAAGTATTGGATTTCGAAAAATGGAGCGAATGGTTTCTGCTATTCAAAATGTAGTTTCCATATATACTATGAATGCCTTTTATGTTTGTTGTGGACGAGTGCTCAGCAGATTCATTTTTGGATTTATATCCGATAACATAGTTAAAGCACGATAGCGAGTAAGGTGAAGAGCACGAGGATAATAAATTCGCTATTTTTAATACCGGAAGTCATGAAATTGTCCTCTCTTTTACTCAGTAATTAAACGGTGTACTGTGTTGTTCGAAAATTATTTATTTCCCATTTTCTTCTTAATCTGATCCACTGGTCCATCGTAATGCCACTTTGTAAAAGTTTAGATATCAACGAAAGCGATCCGCCATTAGAAAAACCTTTAAATTGCTGAACGTATTTGTTAAGTTCAGCATCAGAAAAAGTTATTCCATTCACTTTTCCGGCAGCTTTTATTGCCTTCTTTATTGCTTTTTCGTCGTTCAATTTGTCGAGTGGAATCTCCTTAACAATTTTAATAATTGTATTTATATCCATTTGTCGAATATCTCCTTTTGTGTAAGATACTGCATTTTATTGTTAATTATTTTGTTATGAAACGAGTTTATTGCGTATATTCTGTATAAAAGTTAAACACAGTAGGTCATTTAGTAAAGCAAATGACCGTTCACACGATAAAACTAATTTTTTTATTATTCAATCCAGGAAATGATTGACATGCAATAACGATAGGTGTAAATTACACATATGGATTATTATTCCGCCTATTTTTATTCGTTAAATTAACAAATAATTGAATAACGAAGTCTATCATGGCATTGGGATTTTTATTTACTTTAAGGAGGAATTTACAAATGACGACAAACAAAGAAATAATTACAGAGACAAAAGTGGTGCAAATACAGACGCAAAACGCAGGTAATATTGTGGATTTCATGTGGGATAGCTGGTTAAATGGGATAAATACGGTATATGCATACCAACAAGAAATCGAAAAAGTTGTACTGTTAACGGCGGAACGTCAAAAGGAACTTTGGAATGTTGCGATTGAAAAATCTAATAAGTTGCAACAAGAAGTAAAAGGATTCCTTGAAGATGCAAGACGGGACTACCAGAATCATTTAAAAACTGTAGGCGGGGAACAATTTAGCAACCTATTTGATGAATGGAATAAACGTCTTAATGAGATTTCAGACCGTATTAATCAAATTTCAGAAACTCCCGAGAAAGCCGGGTTTTCTGCCGTAAACAACTCACAGCAGCAGATGGAGGATTCCTTCAAGAGGCTGATTGAACAACAACAAAAAACGCGGGATCAAATTAAATCTCTCATTAGTAACTTTGTTAACGATGTAAAAACAACACAAAAAGGAATGTTAACATTGTTCGATGATAATAAAGACAGAATTATGAGTGTAGCAAAGTAAAAATAAAAACACCTCTCTGTTTGCTAAGCAGATGGGTGCTTCGTATCGATATGTTTGAGAGGAAAAGTCCAAAAGAAATTTAACACTTTTGGACTTTAGATGCGAATTATTCACTACCATTTATTTCCCTATTGAATCGTTCTATCGTTTCTTGAACATTTATTGTACCAAGATTGCCGCCTTTACGCTTTCTTATAGCCAAGGATCGGTTCTCTACCTCTTTATCACCGATTACAAGCATATAAGGAATCTTTTGTTTCTCAGCTTCTCTAATCATTATTAAGCAATTGACAGTTTTGCGAAGTTAGATATTGTCATAATCAAGCGAAAAACGGTTGTCTTAAAACAGACGACCGTTTTTCATTTTTATTTATTTGCTCCGCTTAAGATACTTAGCGAATTGTTAAGTGCAGATTTGCAATGGCTGGCATCAGGGTTTCCTGAACGAACTGCTGCTAATACAACGTCAATCGTTCCATCAATTTTAGTCCATGTTGTGCCATCTATTTTTCTAAGCTTAGGCTCCGATGTGTCCCATTGATGTTCCAAATCGTCAGCCCCATTATGCGCTGAAGCAAAGTCCTTTGAGTTTACATGGTTTAGCATATCATGTTCAATTTTAACAAAATCTGATAATTGTCCAGCTAATGTAGCTTGTGCAGAAGCTGATGTAGCTTGTATTCTCCCCTTTCTTGTAAGAGGCTACATTTTATTGTTAATTATTTTGATAGGAAACGAGGTTATCGCATATATTCCGAAAGTCGCTGCCTAATAACCAGTTAAACACAATAGGTTTTGGTAAAGCAAAAGGCCGCTCAAATAGAACGGCCTTTTCTTTAGGAGGGAGGTCTATGGGTTTTCAGAGATAGCATCTGTGATATTGCCAAAGTAGCACAGAGTCGCTACACAAAACAGAATCCTCTCGTGAGAGTGAAAAAATTAATAGTTCACAAAGAAAATCCGACAAATGCACCTGGACAGTAAGGAACGGTATGGTGCTCAAGCAAAATTGACTTTTTCGACTAAACCAATAAAGGTATTTGAAAAAACTAAAGGAAGCATAAATTTGCCAACACGGCAATTTATGCTTCCTTTCACATCCGGGTTTTTCGGTTGTTCCGGATTTGCCAATTTTACTGGTACGGGATTGCTAATTTGCCTTCCTATCGACATAGTGTTTCCGTAATAAATATAAGCATAAGGAAATGTCTGAACATCCAGCAGAACCGTCCCCCTGTATCCGATACATCATGATCGTGACAAATTAGGTCCGTCTCTATGCGTATGCGTACTGTTTTTTACCCGCTAAGCCAAGCGTCCGCGCTGTTGAAGTATGAATTTCATGGATAAGTTCTGGGTTTTTCAATAGTGACACTCCATAAGAAGGAATCATTTCTTTTATTTTCGGTTCCCACGTTTTTATATGTTGCGGGAAGCATTTTTTTATTAACTCAAGCATGACGAAAACGGCGGTAGAAGCACCCGGAGAAGCGCCGAGCAATGCAGCTATCGAGCCATCAGCGGCACTAATAACTTCCGTACCAAATTGAAGCGTTCCTTTGCCAGCAGCAGTATCTTTGATAACTTGCACGCGTTGGCCCGCTACCACTACATCCCAATCCTCGCTTTTGGCGCTCGGGATAAATTCGCGTAACTCTTCCATGCGTTGTTCTTTCGATAACATAACTTGCTGGATCAGGTATTTTGTCAACGGAACGTTTTTTGCGCCTGCTGCCAACATAGTTAAGACATTATCCGGTTGTACGGAACCTAACAAATCAAACATTGAACCGGTTTTTAAAAACTTTGGTGAGAAGCCGGCAAACGGTCCAAAGAGCAACGATTTTTTATTGTCGATAAATCTTGTGTCAAGATGCGGAACAGACATTGGAGGAGCCCCAACCTTCGCTTTACCATATACTTTTGCATGATGCTGCGCTACAACATCCGGATTATTACACACCAGAAATAGTCCGCTTACCGGGAATCCACCAATATGTTTTCCTTCAGGAATACCGGATTTTTGCAGTAACGGCAGGCTTCCTCCACCGCCGCCGATAAAGACGAATTTTGCAGTATGGCGTTCAACGGTACCGCTATCAACATTGCGCACTTTCAATTCCCACGAGCCATCGCTAGTATGTTTAATATCATCAACATTATGGTTGAATTTTATATCGACGTTTTTATTCTTTAAGTGGGTAAACAACATGCGTGTTAAAGCGCCAAAGTTGACATCAGTTCCAGATTCGATTCTTGTTGCCGCTATAGGTTCATTCGATTCACGTTCTTTCATAATAAGCGGAATCCATTCCATCAGTTTTCGAGGGTCATCAGAAAATTCCATCCCTTCAAACAGAGGATTGTTTGACAGCGCTTCAAAACGTTTTTTTAAAAACGTTACATTTTTTTCCCCTTGTACTAAACTCAAATGAGGCAATGGCATGATAAAGTCCTGCGGATTACTTATCAGATTGCTGTTTACAAGATAAGACCAAAACTGTCTTGAAAGCTGAAACTGTTCATTAATTTTTATAGCTTTGCTGCTATCTATGGATCCGTCCGGTTTTTCGACGGTGTAGTTAAGCTCGCACAGTGCTGAATGCCCCGTTCCCGCATTATTCCATTCGTTAGAACTTTCCTCTCCTGCGCTTGGGAGCTTCTCAAACACTGTAATTTCCCAGTCCGGTACTAATTCTTTCAGCAGTGTTCCCAAAGTTGCACTCATGATTCCGGCACCAATTAAGATAACGTCTGTTCTAGTTTGTCTGTTACTCATTTTTACCGTCCTTCTCTACCCTAAGATTTGCAGAAAGGATGTAGGCGCTCCTGCTTAGGCGCTACAACAAGCCAGGCGAACCTTATCATACACCTTTTCTGGATCAATTTTTAACTCTATCATATTGTATCACTATTATTTATAGATTAAAAATATTTTTTACTACTATATAGTAGTTATAAGCTATTTAAAATCTGGTAAATTTCGGCGGTGACATACTGTTACAGTTAAGAATATTGTTGAAAAGCTTGAGACAAGAAGCTATAATATTTATTTTTAATTGAAGTTTCAGTAGAATATACCAGCTATTTAAATCGGATTTGGAGTAGCCATATTGATGTTTCTTTGGCTTTTTTTTATTAATGATTATTTTTTGTTTCTCATAATTGTTGAAATAGAAGGCACAGGTCTGGTGCCAAAAAAGTTTTGAACCAGTAATTAATTCGAAAAAACTGAATATAAAACGCTTCTGGCGGATTATATGTTGTTGAAACACCTTTACCGCGAAAGAAAGTTGCAAGAAATAAAAAAACATTAGAAATTTCAGTAAATTTTATTGACACCTATCTAAACAGTCCTATAATATAAATACAGACGAACCAGTCCGTCTTATAATCAACCTTTTTCAGATGTAAGGAACACTAAGAATGACAAAACAGTTGACAACGGGAGTTTTGGAAAAAATTTGTAGAAAAAAATAAGTGCAGAAATAGTTATTATAGTAAAGTTCAACATCCCCTGTCCTCCTTTTCCTGTAAAATCCTACTGAGATTACCTCTTTGATTAGATTTGTACTAAAAACAAGAAGAAAATGGAGAAGAAAATGGTAAATGAAGAAGTCCGACTGAGTACAAGACAGCGAATTTTAAATGCATCGATCAAATTGTTTGAAGAGAAGGGATATCACGGAGTTTCGGTTGATGAAATTATTGAAGAAAGCGGTTCTTCAAAAGGCGGTTTTTATCATAACTTTAAATCAAAAGAAGAACTCCTTTTTACGATTCACGACCAATATATAAAAGATACTTTAACCCAAGGCTATGAATGTTATAAAAGAGAAGGTACCCCAATTGAGCGTTTAACTGCTATGATTAGGGATTTGTTAATTGGGATTGATAAGTATAAATCATCTGTAACTGTTTTTTTTCAAGATTATAGATATCTTACAGGAAACAATTACAAAATTGTCGAAAAAAAACGTGATGAATATGTTGAAATTATGCTTAATATATTGGAGCAAGGGATCGATTCAAAGGAAATAAGGAGTGAATTACCAGCAAAAATTCTTGCTATGGCTATTTTTGGCATGATTGATTGGACATACATTTGGTACCGAAAGGAGGGGAAGTATTCCATCGAGCAGATCGCTGATATTTTTGTTGATCTTATTATAAATTCCATTTTGACAAATGATCTAAAAGATAAAGAAATATATGCGTCCTTCTTTTTGAAAAATAAGATATAAAGACTGGTTTTGGTATGTTATGTATTCATGCCGAACTGACTAGTTAGTTTGAAGGGGGGTGAATTATGAAGATTGTTGAACTAAGCTAGTTTCTTTTTCCGAGACTAGTGAACCAATTTCATCAGGTCCATCTACGTAGTTGGTCTATATGGTTTGTTACATTGCTTTTGACCAAAAAACTTCAATAAGGGAATTAATAAGAGAAGGTTAAAGGGAAACCCAAAAATTTCCCATGGAGTTAATTTTTTGATTATTCAGATTAAAAATAACATTTTTGCAATCGCTTTCATTTCTATATTGGTAGTAATTTTTCTATTTCTTATTAAAAGGAGAGATGAACTTGTCTAAACTTATTCAAAGAGCATGGGGGTATCGGTATTCCATTCTTTTTATTCTTTGGTTGGTTTATATCATTAATTATTTTGACAGGATATCTGTGTTAACATTTCTTCCATTCATTCAGAAAGATTTAAACTTAACCCCGGTGCAAGTGGGACAACTTGCATCCGTGTTTTTCTTTGCCTATGCCATTGCTCAAGTAAGTGCTGGATTTCTTGCTGATAAAATTGGCCCCAAAAAAGTTATGTACATTGCAATTGTAGTATTTACCTTCGTTACAGCATTAACAGGAATGGTCAAAAGCTTTGCTCAATTTCTAGCATTGAGGATCGGCTTGGGACTTGGGGAAGGACACCACTTTCCCCCGGCGTGTCGATCAATAAATAACTGGTTCCCTGTTCAAGAAAGAGGAAGAGCAACTTCATTTTTTGCAACATCGTGGGCAGTGGCACCTGCAATTGTACCGGTCATCATCACTACACTCTCTTTCTACTTATTTGGAGGGGAATGGAGACCCGTATTCTACCTTCTAGCTATTCCAGGTGCGGTAGGAATACTTTTGCTGTGGTATTTTGTAACAGATACACCAAAAGAAATGATTGATAAAGGGAGATTAAATAAGGATCAGGATATTGATGCACCAACTCGTTCTGATGAACAAAGTATGTCAAAGGAAGAGAAAAGAAAAAATTACGGGCTTTTCCTAAAAGATGTTCATTTTTATTTCTACACGCTGCTCCTTTTTTGTCAATTAGCTGTATACTGGGGAACTACAACCTGGTTAACTACTTTTTTGGTTAAGCAGCATGGATTAAACCTTAAGCAAATGGGTTTTTTCGCATCTGCGCCTTATATTGTTGCTTTCTTTGCTATGATGCTCGGGGGATGGCTAATGGATAAGATTCTTTATCGAATGAAACCAGTTGCTTTGATTGGATATATAGGAAGTATCCCTGTATTATGGATGCTTGGTTCGGTAGAAAAAGGGAATACCGGACTTTTGCTTACGCTTCTCTTGCTCGCTGGTTTCTTTGTTAACTTAAACTTTGGTTCCGCTTATGCTTATTTGCAAAAACGTTATCCAAAAGAAGTCGTTGGCAGTGCTACCGGGCTAGCTAATGGAATTGGTCAAATGGGCTCTTTTGTTTCCCCTCTTGTAGCGGGTTATTTAGTAAAAGTGGGGACAAATGGAACACAAAATTTCAGTGGCGTTTTTATATTTTTTGCCCTAACTTCGGCAGTGGCGGCATTATGTGCGATCCTTCTTAAAGAACAACAAGTAACGACGCTTACTTCTCCATTAGTTAACAAAGAGCAACATATTAGTTAGTATATGAGACAAACCGATTTAATTAGTGTGCTAATTCCCATCTTGAGTATCTAATAATGATGTTAGAAACTTATTAAATGCAAGAGAATATGGTGGAGCGAGAAATGGATAATACCAGGAACCGTGATATTTACTGTTCCCGGTATTATTTACTTGTCTTGGATGTTTGAACACTATGGAAATTTATTTACCTATTTCAAGTTACTCAGGAAATTACGAGGCATTTCCACCATTTCATTCTCCAATTCTTTTATCTAGACCTAACAACATTTCATAATCATGAATCGTCATCATTCTATCTAAAAAATCAGAAGTTGTCCCAGTGGCTTTTAATGATGCCATCAATTCAAGCGTGGTTTTAGCATATAAAAATGTTGATGATAAAGGGAAAATGACAAGCTTATATCCAATATTTTCTATATTTTTTATATTCATATATGGAACCCTGGTATTCTCTAACATGTCATACATGAGAGGAGCATCAATTTTTCGAGCAACTTCTCTTAATTCCTCTACTGATTCAAGCATTTCAATGTAAATAATATCGGCTCCAGCTTCGGCACAAGCCTTTCCCCTTCTAATCGCCTCCTCTAAACCCAGGGAAACCCGGGAATCAGTACGGGCGATAATCAAAAAGTTTTTATCTTTTCTTGCCTTAACAGCTGCTTTAATTTTAGAAACATGTTCTTCCATAGAAATATATTGAAGTCCATCCATAGCTCCGCATTTTTTAGGAGTAATTTGATCTTCAATATGAATCGCGGTTACTCCCGCAGCTTCAAACTCTTGAACTGTCCTTATCACGTTGTTGATGTTTCCATACCCTGTATCAGCGTCACAAATAACTGGCAATTTGACGGAGGATACAATTCCTCGAGCCCTGGTTACCATTTCTGACATGGTTACCAATCCAATATCCGGTTTTCCGAGCAAACTTGCAGAAACACCATTACCGGTCATGTACAAGACCTCAAATCCAACATGTTCAATGATTCTTGCCCCTAATGCATCATGACAACCTGGCGCTACGATAATGCCTTCTTTTTGAAAAAGTTTTTTAAAGCTCACCCGATTATCCAATATAACAACCTCGTTTTCTATATTTTTAGAATATTATATACAAGTAAAATATATACTAGTAGAGATGAATAGACAATAGACCATTGCGAAATATCAATAATTACATAATATTTAGAAATGTCAAAAATAAATCATTGACGGGCTTACAAATAAAGTTTAATAATATGATTGTAAGTTGTAGATTTGAATGAACGGAAGGGAGCTGATCCTCCATAACATTCCAAGTCTATAAAAGTGTTTACTAAAAGTAAAACAGACGGACTAGTCGGTACCACAGAGTGTAAGTGTAACAGGAGATTTATCAGTATATATTCCTTTAAAAACCAGAGAGGTGGGAAGCGCATGGCTGATTCATATCAAATTGGAATCGATATGGGTGGGACCTTTACAGACATTGTAGTGATTAACCAAAGAGGTGAAATGTGGACCGATAAAGCAGATACAACGCCAGAAAATCTGATTGAAGGTCTAATGAACTGTATAAATAATGTATCAAATCAAATGGAAGTACCTCAAACACAGCTGCTCAATCAGTGCAGCCGATTTGTACATGGCACAACCATTGTGACAAATAGTATTGCTGAACTAAAGGGGGCCAAGGTGGGTTTATTAGTTACGAAAGGGTTTAAGGATACCTTGCGCATTGCACGTTCACCTCGCACTGCCGAACGGGACCATCATAAACAAAGAAATATGCCGGAACTTGTAGACCGTAACGCCATTCTTGAGATAAACGAGCGGATAGATAAGAACGGTCGGGTTGTGGTGAAATTGGACGAGGAAGAAGTACTAGAGGCAGTGAGACAGTTGGTTGAGGTTCAGAAGGTAGAGTCCATCGCTGTTACTTTTCTCTGGTCTTTCTTGAACGATGCCCATGAGCAGCAAGTAAAACAAGTCATCGAGTCACACTACCCTTCCATTTATGTAACGATCTCATCGGAAGTATACCCTGTCATGCGAGAATATGAACGAATGATTACAACAACATTGAACGCGTTCACGGGTCCTAAGGTCGTACGTTATGTCGATGTAATCAAGCAAACGCTAGAAGAAAAAGGCCTTAAAACTCCTGTCGTTTTTGTTCAATCATTTGGTGGAAGCCTCAGTTCAGAAGAAGTCAGGGTAGCTCCAATCACACTGGTAGATTCAGGACCTGTTGGTGGAGTGTTAGGTTCAAACTTCCTCGGGAAGACGCTGGGAATATCCAATATGATCACCGGGGATATGGGAGGCACAAGCTTTGACTGTTCTATTATTCAGAATAATAACTATACCAAAACTCAGCGTGTCTATTTACGGGAATTTTTAACAGGTCTAAGCAAAATTGATGTAACGGCCATTGGATCTGGGGGTGGTTCCATCGCGTGGATTGATTCTCGCGGCATCCCACAAGCTGGACCGCAAAGCGCCAGTTCTTATCCTGGACCTATCTCTTATGGTCGCGGAGGAGAACTTCCTACTGTTACAGACGCTAATGTAATTCTTGGATTTATTGACCCGGCATTTTTCCTTGGAGGAAGGATGAAGCTTGACAAGGAAACTGCCGAATCCGCCTTTCATGACTTGCTGGCAGCACCCTTAAACATGAGTGTTGCAGACGCTGCCGCTTCTGTTTACCAGCTCGTCATTGCCTCGATGAGTAATGCCGTTCGAAGCGTAAGCGTGGAACGTGGGCATGATCCGAAGGAATTTACCTTTATTTCCTATGGAGGGGCGTTGCCTGTATTCACAGCAGAAATTTGTCGAGAAATTGGGATAAGAAATGCCGTCATACCAGCAACCTCTGCTGTTTTTTCTGCTCAAGGGCTGCTGGCGGGAGATGACGTACGGAATCTAATTAAATCTTGCTTTTGGAGAGGTGGTCAAGGCGTCGAGCATGTGAACAACGTTTTATTGGAAATGGAGGAGAAAATAACGGACAGTTTGGTGCACAGTGGCTTTCAACGGAGCAACATCCAAATTCAGAGATTTGGAGACTTTAAATTTGAAGGGCAAATTTTTGAACTTTCCGTGCCGCTTCCTTCGGGACAGTTTGGAGAAAAAGATTTAGAAGAGATTGCGAAAAATTTTGCCCCTTTGTATGAAGCGGAATATGGGCCGGACACAGCCTGGATTGATTCAGAAGTTGTTATGCTAACCGTTCGTGTAACAGGAATAGGTCATGTAGAAAAATTTACACCAAAATCGTTTGAAATCAGACCGCGTATGGTTTCAGATCTTCCAAAAAGACAAAGAAACGTTTATTTGCCGATGGAACGCAGATGGGAGGATATCTCTGTGTACAATGATCAAGATATTACGCCGGGTACGACCTTATTTGGGCCTGCAATTATAGAAAGGACACAAACCACCATTTTCATTCCTAATGAAGTAAGTGCTTACATGGATAGTTTCCGAAATTACTTACTTGAAATGTAAAAAGGAAAGGGGAAATATGGATGACCGAACGAATCGAATCATCAGCCCGTTTAGTAAAAGCTGAAATTTTCCGTCAGCAGCTTTACAACATTGCAGAAGAAATGGGGACGGTAATGATAAGGACCTCAGGCGATCCAGTCATCTCTGAGGCGGTAGATTTTTCAACGTTTATTGCTGATAAAAATGGCGAAATTATTTCCTTTTCCGGATATATGACAATGCATGCGGGTCCTGCACGACAAGCTGTGCGCTATATTCTTCAGACTTTGTCTGAAGAAGAAATTCAACCGGGAGACGCCTTTATATGCAATGACCCTCATACAACAGGAGCCTGTCATCCCCCAGATGTTGGCATTGTGAAGCCGATTTTCTATCAAAACCAATTGGTCGCATGGTGCTGGGCGGAAGGACACTTACTGGATGTTGGTGGCATGTCTCCCGGTGGCTTTGCCATTGGTGCCCATGACGCCTATTCAGAGGCGCTGAGATTTCCGGGGGTTAAAATAGTAAGTCAGGGTAAACTCCTGAAAAATATCGTTCAGCTCATTCAAGCAAACTTCAGGCTTCCTAATCGAAATCTCAATGACATCCGTTGCTTTATCGCAGCTTGCAATGTGAGTGAAAATCGCATTATCGATTTAATCGACAAATATGGTTTGGATGAATTTTCAGAATATGTTGAATTCAATAAAGTGCTGACAGAAAATGCATTTCGAAAGCGAATTAGTCAACTGCCTAAAAAGACGTATGAAGGCACAGAATGGGTAGAACACAATGGTCATGTAAACCAGTTTTTCCCTATTCACTGCAAGTTAACCATTCATGCAGAACACCTTACCTTCGATTTTACCGGTACAGCCCCGCAAACGGATGGGTTCGTCAACGTTTCCGAAGGTGCCGCCATTGGCTGTGCGGTTACTCCGGTGATGCTCGTGCTTACACCGGATATACCATTTAACGAAGGGATATTTCGAGCCATTGAATTTATTCTTCCGGAGGGCACATTGGTAAATTGCAAAATGCCCGCCCCCGTTTCATCCGGACATATGGAAACCGGGATGCGTATGACGAAGCTTCTGACAGAGTTGCTCAGTCAAGCGATGATGGAAAGCGAGGAAGAGATGGTAAGAAGCCATGCCATGGCTTGTTTTCATGATGCCTGGATTGCAGGCACATTTGCCGGATCGGATAGTGAAGGGAATCCCACTGTATTCTTAGATATGAATGGCGGTGGCGCAGGTGGGGGAGCTCAAACGAATCAGGATGGACTCGATGCAGCAGCCAGCTTTACCCAATTGAGCAATGGCCTACCTGATATTGAAATCAATGAACTGGCCTTCCCTGTTCTTTATTTATGGCGAAAGCTGAACATTAATTCCGGAGGACCTGGTAAATATCGTGGTGGACAAGGAATTGAATTTGCATGGATTCCTTGGGACATTCCGGGTGGTCAGGAACATGTGAATTCGGCTTGCTGGCAAGTACCAGCCCGTGGAACAATGGGTGGATATCCTGGCGGAACTAGCGGATATTGGGTTGTGAAACATTCCAATGTCCATCGATTGATGGAGAAGGGAAAAGTACCGATGTTCAGTGAACTAGAAGGTGAAAAGGCATTACTACCGGCTAAGCACTCTGGTTTTCCTATTCTCCGTGATGACGTCTTTGTCCAATTTGAAGGCGGCGGCGGAGGTCTCGGTGACCCATTGAAGAGAAACCCTAAAACTGTTCTCCAAGACCACCAGGACGGGTACATCACACAAGAAATGGCAAAGAATGCATATGGGGTTATCATCGATGGAAAAGGACAACTCGTTGAGGAGGACACGCAATTGTTCCGAGCAGCTATGAAGAAGGAACGGCTGGGTATGAGTCGACCGCCGAAGGCAGAATGCAAAGGAGATACCAAAGAGTTAATATATGTTAAGTCGTCCGGTGAGTCTTTACACATTAAGAAAGATGAGAATGAATTGCGCTATGTATGCTGTGCAGATTGCGGACATCCATTAGCAGAGGAGATGCTAGACTGGAAGGACGGGGTACGAATGAAGCAAACAGAGGCTTCAGAAGCCCTTGGAAAATTCGGAATGTGGGTGAAAAGACGAGATTCTGCTCCTTTCGTATATGTAGATGAGTACATCTGTCCAGGGTGTGCAAGCATGATCCATGTAGGCACATCCATCGGTGAAAATAATAAATGAGTAAACGATATAGTCTATTTTAAAAAATTCTATGTAGAAATAGTATAAGGTACGGATGGACTAGTCAGTCCATTACACATAAACGACTAGTCCGTCCGTTTATAGATGACAAACAGAAATGCACAGAGGGAAGGTTGCAACCGTCCCCAGAAATTTTTAGCGGGGGTTTAAAATGAATATAAATGGATATTTGGACATGACGGATAAGATCGTCATTATAACTGGCGCCAGCAAAGGGTTAGGCAAAGGTATGGCCGATATGTTTGCTGAAGCGAGAGCAAAAGTGTACCTCATAAGTAGGAGCGAAGAACTCCTTCAGGCGAACGTTAAGAGCATTAAAGCAAGAGGCGGAAGAGCGGATTATGTTGCCGGTGATCTCAATTTGAACTCTTTTATCCATGAATCAGTTCTCCAAATAAGAAGAAAAGAAAATCGTATCGATGTACTTGTAAATAACGCAGGAATCGTCGTGCCAAAGAAGGCACTGGAGATTACAGAAGAGGATTGGGAGAACACCATTGATACAAATTTAAAGTCAGTTTTTTTCTCAAGCCAGGCAGTGGCTACCGTTATGAAGGATCAAGGTGGGGGGAAAATTATCAACGTTGCATCTGTCATGGGAGCGGTGGCAGACGTTTCCATCTCGCCTTACTGTGCCAGCAAGGGCGGGGTCATACAGTTGAGTAAAGCCTTTGCCCTAGAGTGGGCAAGGTATAACATTCAAGTGAACGCTGTGGCTCCTGGCTACGTCAAGACAGAGATGAACAGTGAGGCATTTAAAAGTGAGTTTTATCAAAATTATATATTAAATAAGATTCCCCAGAAGCGACTGGGAAGTATTGATGACATTGCCGGAACGGCCATATTCTTAGCCTCGCCCTTAGCAAATTATATCACGGGTCAGACTATTTTTGTGGATGGTGGATGGACTGCACAGTAGCCGTTTAAAAAGTGAATGGTAATCAGATCGTAGGAGGGAAAGTCATTGAGGGATTCGGATGTAGTCGTTGTCAGTGCATCAAGGACACCATTTGGAAAATTTGGTGGGTGCTATGCCGAGCTCACAGCTATAGACCTGGGGTCACTAGCGATAAAAAATGTTTTATCCTCGGTGCCCCTTACTCCTGACCATGTGACGCATGTTTTTTTAGGAACCGTGTATCCGGGGGGATTAAGTCAAGTTCCGGCCCGTCAGGCAGCTTTTTTGGCGGGCATCCCCGATAGAGTGATAACCTCGGGAATCGACAAAGCTTGCTGTTCAGCCACAGAAGCCATTATTCAAGGAGTCCGTGCATTGAAGACAGGTGAAGCACAGATCGTCTTGGCTGGCGGCATGGAAAACATGACGCAAACCCCTTACCTGCAAAAGCAGATGAGAAGGGGAATTCGTATGGGAGATGCAACCATAACCGATTACTTGCAGGAAGGATTAACATGGCCCTTTACCAAGACGCTTATGGGTGAATTTGCAGAAAAGTCTGCCAAGGAACGAAATATATCGCGAGAAGAGCAGGATGAATATGCGCATCTAAGCCAGTATCGTTGGAAAAATAGCTTCCATCAGAGGGTATGCACAAGTAGGCGGAAAGCCAGAAGATATGGCAGTAACTCCAGCATGGGCAATCTCTAAATTGCTGACCGATTACAACCTGAAAAAAGAAGATGTTCAGCTCTTTGAAATTAACGAGGCTTTTGCTGCGGTCACATTATGTAGCATGAAAGAACTTGATCTGTCCTCGGAAATTACGAATGTGAATGTAGGCTCAATTGCCATTGGTCATCCAGTTGGAGTCACAGGGGCGAGAATTGTAATGACGTTAATTTATGAGTTAAGAAGAAAGGGTCATTCGCTCGGTATTGCTTCCTTGTGTGGGGCGGGAGCACAAGGGGATGCCATTCTTATACAAGTAGAAGAATAATCATAGAGGGGAAGTGCAAAAAAACAAATGAAAAATATTATGGTCATTGGCTCAGGTACAATGGGCAATGGGATTGCACAGGTGTGTGCTGAAAGCGGATTTGGTGTGATCCTACACGATATCTCTAAGTTTCAACTGGAGAAAGCTATTCAAACGATACAGACGAATATAAATAGGAAAAAAGCCAAAAGAATCATCAGTGAAAGCGTAGAGACGATACTTAAAAGAATTTCTCTATCCACCTCGCTAGAAGATGCGATCGAGGCGGATTTTGTTATTGAAGCGGCAACCGAGAAGAAGGAAATTAAGGCAGCTATCTTCAAAGAACTTGATAGGATCTGCAGAGAGGACGTTATTCTTGCCACCAATACTTCATCTATATCCATTACTGAAATCGCTTCAAGCACAAATAGGCCTTCTCTTGTCATTGGGATGCATTTTATGAATCCGGTTCCTGTGATGCCGCTTGTTGAAATCATCTGCGGCCTGGAAACCTCAGAGACAACACTTGAAGCGACGAAAAAGCTCGTCGTTCACTTCCAGAAAACACCGGCAATAGCGAATGATTACCCCGGATTTATATCAAATCGTATTTTCCTGGCCATGATGAATGAAGCCTTTCATTGTGTGTATGAAGGGGTAGGAGAGCCAGAAGAAATCGATAAAGTAATGAAGCTGGGCTTCAATCATCCGATGGGACCTCTTTATTTGGCTGATCTGGTAGGATTGGATACCCTTCTCTATGTACTTGAAGTGCTTTGGGATGGCTATCGGGACAGCAAATACCGGCCATGTCCCCTGCTTGTGAAGATGGTCAACAGTGGTCGTCTTGGTAGAAAAAGCGGTAGGGGTTTCTATGACTATACCACAGAAGAGAAGCTTTGAGGGCGTAACCAGGTAGGATTATGTTTAATCCATTTGAAGAGAATTTTCACTGTTATTTGTTGGGGATTTAATTTTAATAGGCTAATTAAGATGAATATAAAAAGTCTTTCCTTTTTCAGCAAGAACAAAACATTAGGATAGTTAAAAATGTCTCTGATAGGTGGGATATTGTGTCTAATCACAAAATAGTATCGATGTCAGAAGCAGTCGACTTTATAAAACAGGGAGATTGGCTAGCGCTTGGAGGAATGACCCTGTACCGGCGCCCTGTCGCCTTTGTGAATGAACTCGTAAAGAAAAAGGTTACCGGAATTAACCTTATGACGTTCACGGCAGGGTATGAAAGCGACCTGCTAGTGGGCTCGGATAGCATTAATGCAGTGAGAAGCTGCTATTTCGGCCTGGAATCTCTTGGATTGGCTCCCATGTATACAAAAAAGCATCATCAAATTGAGATTATTGAAGAAACCGAGGCAACTCTGGCCTTCGGATTAAAGGCGAAGTTGGCGGGCTTAAGCTTTATGCCGGTTCATGCACTAAAAGGGACAGATATTTTACATGTTCGTCCTGATTTAAAAACAATAAGTTGCCCTTATACTGATCAATCTTATGTTGCGGTGCCGGCTATTGATGTGGATATCGCGGTCATCCACGCTGTGAAGGCGGATTCGCAGGGAAATTGTAGTTTGTATGGGGAGTATTGCATGGATAAAGAATTGGCTCTTGCGGCAAAGAAGGTCATTATTACAGCCGAACAAATTGTAGAAACATCTGAATTGGAGGAAGTCGATATCATGGCAGAGTCGGTGGATGTTGTCGTCGTGGCCCCAACTGGCGCGCATCCTACCTCGTGCTATCCACTTTATCCTGTTGATTATGAATATTTGCTAGAATATGTTAAACAATGCAATACAAGAAACTGAGAGTATAAGGTGGTGCGAGCGAATGCAAACGGAATATACAAGAGATGAAATGCTAACCTGCAGCATAGCAAGGGAGATTCCACCCGTAGGAATTGCGGCTCAAGGCATTGCCACACCTCTAGTGTCGGCCGGATATCATCTGGCAAAACTCACACATGCGCCGGAACTAACAATTTCTTATACGGTTGGAAATACCTTTTCAAAAGAATTGCTCCCGATCAGTCTGCGTAACTATGAAACCATGACAATCGGAAATGCTTTAATGAAGTGGTCATTTATGGAGGCGGCTACACAATACCTTCATCATTTAAAGCCGTGGATTGAGTTTTTTCGGCCTGCCCAAATTGATGCTTATGGAAATACGAATAATGTGGTAATCGGGAATTATAAAAATCCAAAAATCCGGTTACCTGGTTGCGCTGGAATCGCAGATGTCACAAACTATTTGGAAAACATCATGTTTTATATTCCTAGGCATAACAAAAAGACATTGGTTGAAAAAGTTGATTTTGTCAGCGGATTCGGATGGCAAAGGGATGGATTGTCGCGCAAAGATATGGGACTTCCAGAACATGGCCCCAAAAAAATCATCACAGAATTATGTGTCTTTGAGTTTGTAGAAGGAAGAGCACAATTATTGTCTTTACATCCTTACTCATCCCTGGATGAAGTGAAAGAAAACACTGGTTTTTCATTTGAACTTTCGAACAATTTTCATATAACCGAGCCTCCATCAAGCGAAAAATTGCATCTCATACGAACAAAGATTGATCCGTTGGGAATTCGAAAGATAGAAATGCTATCTGGCGCTGCCAGATTATCTTATTTAGCTGAAATCATTCATAAGGAATTAAGACTGCTATAGACTATTTCATTATTGAAGGGAGTGCTTGATTTGAATTTAGCTAATATTCTGGAATTACAAGCGATCAAACGAGGGAACAACACAGCTGTGATTTACGAAGACAATCATTATGATTATCATAACATCAATCAATTGGCTAACGAGTACAGCTATACCTTGGAAAGTTTAGGTGTAGAGAAAGGGGACCGTGTTTCCATATGGCTTCCAAACGGATTGGACTTTATCGGGGCGTTTTATGGGATTCTCAAACTGGGAGCTCTGGTTGTTCCTATGAACATGCTATTCAGAGAAACAGAAATTTCACATATGTTATCGAATGCTGAGGTGAAAGTCTTAATTACCACATCTGCTGTACGACCGATTTTAACAAATGTGATTGATTCGATTCCGAGTCTTGAAAACGTCATCTTTGTAGACCACCAGCAAAGCGTGGAATTGGAAAGCAACAAATATCGTTGGTATTACTCTATAAAAAAGTCAGGTAGCCTTTCTTATCCCGCTGTTGATGTTTCGCCGGATCATGGAGCTGCCATTTTGTACACCTCCGGTACAACCGGGTTGCCGAAAGGGGTCGTTTTATCTCACTACAACCTTTATACGAACGCAGAATTTTATGCAGATCATATCCAATTAACCGAAAACCACTTCGGCTGTATTGTAACGCCGCTTTCACATTTGCTGGTTCTTATGGCGGGTTTGAATCTGATTTTCCTCAAGGGCGGAAAGTTTTATTTATTTGAACGTTTTCAAACAGAGACGGTTGCGAAGAAAATTAAGAAATACCAAATCAACTTTTTTATCGGTGTCCCAGCTATGTATTATTCATTTTTAAATTTACCGCAAACAGATGAATATGATCTTAGCTGTCTGGATATTTGCATTACAAGCGGAGCACAAATGCCATTAGAAATCAGAAAGCAATTTGAAGAAAGGTTTTCTACTTTCACGATTCAAGCTTATGGACAAACTGAAACTTCTCCCGTTATCAGCGTAGATCGCTTTGATAAAGGGAGAAAATTTGAGAGCGTTGGCTATCCTATGAACCATCTTGAGATTCAAATCGTAGATCAAGACGGGAATCGTGTACTGAACGGGGAGATAGGAGAAATAACCGTCAAGGGACACTGTGTCATGAGTGGATATTGGAAAAACGAAATAGCCACGAAGTCTACTATTAAGGATGGATGGCTGCATACGGGAGATATCGGATATGTAGATGAAGAAGGATTTCTTTTTCTAAAAGATAGGAAGAAAGAACTCATCATCGTTGGTGGATATAATGTATATCCGGTCGAAGTGGAAAATGTCATCTATGAACACCCTGCTGTACTAGAAGCAGCAGTTATAGGAATTCCAGATGAACGCCTGGGAGAAGTGCCTAAAGCTTTTATTGCAATAAAAAAGGGCCACGATCTAACAGAGAAGGAAATTATTGATTTTTGCTTTTCAAAACTTGCAAGATATAAAGTGATAAGGCATGTTCAATTTATTGAAGAAATACCTAAAACACCGACTGGAAAGTTGATGAAACGTAAACTTCAAGAATTATATGTATCTAATCAAAATTAAGGAGGCATACAAGGATTTACGACTCAAACAATTGAAGATGTAATCAGCATGGTTAAAGCAGGAATACTGGATTTAAATGAATCAATCATTCATACTTTTTGACTTGAAGGAGTTAACATGGCATTAGAGCATCTTTATCATAAGTACTTAAGACACAGGTTTCTGAGTGTGTATAATCAAAAGCCTAACGTATCTTATTAAACTTAACGGCTTTGTCTGATAACTAAAAATTCGATAGGAGTGATCATAATGTTCGATTTTAGCCCGACCACTGAACAACAAGATATGATTGAAAAGGCAGTTGCTTTTATGGACGAATATGTATACCGCAATGAAAAATATATGGTTCCGCACCGCGGATTACCGGAAGATATTTTAAAACCTCTTCAGCAAAAAGTAAAGAATTTAGGCTTGTGGGCCGGGCATATGCCGAAAGAAGTTGGAGGCATGGGCATGGGATTCGTTTCTCTCGGCTTACTTTCAGAAATTATTGGAAGAAGTCCTATTGGTCCCTATATTTTTGGCTCAATGGCACCAGATGCCGGGAATTCAGAAATTCTCCTGCATGCTGGAACACCCGAGCAGAAGAGAAGATATTTAATCCCCTTAGTGAACGGAAATATTCGGTCCTGTTTTGCTATGACAGAACCAGATTCTTCTGGTTCCGATCCGACTTCCCTACAAGCTCGGGCAGAAAAAGATGGGGATGACTGGGTAATCAACGCTCACAAATGGTTTATAACCGGAGCCATTGGTGCTTCCTATTCCATTGTCATGGCCGCCACTGAGCCCGACGCGCCTCCACACGAGCGTTTCACTATGTTCATTGTGGACGCCAATAATCCTGGCTTCCAAATTGTTCGTGAAATCCCGATCATCGGTGATCATTATACGGGTGGCCATGCTGAGGTTCGTTATACTGATTGTCGTATCCCCGCTGAAAATATGCTTGGGAATCGTGGAGAAGGTTTCAAATTAGCTCAATTGCGCTTGGGACCTGGACGCATTACGCATGCTATGCGTTGGATTGGTGTAGCCAAACGCAGTTTGGATCTGATGATCGATTACTCTCTTAGAAGAGAAACCCGAGGGAAAAAATTGTCCGAATTCCAAACGATCCAAAACTTTATTGCAGACTCGGCTACAGAAATTGAAGCTACCCGTTTAATGACGTTATACACTGCATGGAAAATGGATCAAGGGGAGCAAGCCCGTAAAGAAATATCCATGATTAAATTTTTTGGTGCCAAGGTGTTGCAAGATGTCATTGATCGCGCAATTCAAGTCCATGGATCGCTTGGTATTACTGCTGATACACCCTTGGAGGGTTTTTATCGGGAAGCTCGTTCTGCACGTATATACGATGGTCCTGATGAAGTCCATCGTATGGTCGTGGCAAAGCAAGTTCTAAGATCATTCCGGGCAAGGGGGGAATTGTATGAATCAAGGTGATTTTTTATCTACCTATTCTAGTGAATTAATAAATAGTGAAGTAATAAAATGGGCCGAAGTTGAACGTTTTGTTCGGTTTCACATCGAAGGGCTTAGCCAAAATCCTATGCAAGTAAAGCAATTTTCGGCTGGCTATTCCAATTTAACTTATCTCATACAGATTGGAGATTGGGAAGGAGTATTGCGTCGGCCCCCTTTTGGGGAGATTCCTTCAAAAGCTCATGATATGAAACGTGAATTTCTTATTCTGCAAAAAATTCATCCGGTATATCCTTTAGCACCTAAACCATATTTATACGGTGAAGATCCTAAAATCATGGATAAGCATTTTTATGTGATGGAGAAAAAGCAAGGAGTGTTATTGGATGATGTAATACCACCCGAATATCAAGGAAATGAAGAAACTTTCCGTGTGATTTCAGAAACCGTAGTGAAAACGTTGGTGCAACTTCATGAAATTAATTATAAAGAGGCAGGCTTATCGGATATCGGTAGGCCAGAAGGATTTTTAGAAAGACAAGTTTATGGCTGGATTAAACGTTATAAAAACACAAAAACTGATGAAATCGAGATGGTCGATGAAATCGAAGATTGGTTGGTAAATCATATTCCCTCTTCCCCTCAACCGACGATTGTTCATAATGATTTCAAATTAAATAATATGATGTTTTCTCCCGGTGATCCAGGAAAAGTTGTTGCTGTTTTTGATTGGGAGATGTGCACCATTGGTGATCCACTAACGGACGTTGGGATTTCTCTTGCCTATTGGACGGAGGGAGGCGAAGCAGAAACGGGACTTTCTTCAGTTACAATAACACCCGGTTTTATCAAACGCAGAGAATTCGCTCACCTTTACGCAATGAAAAGTGGAAGGGACCTGTCGAACATTGATTATTATTTAACGTTTGCTTTCTATAAAACAGCTACCGCTCTACAACAAATGTATTATCGTTGGAAAAAACGAGAGGCCCAAGATCAACGTTTTGCTAAATTAAATATAGGGATACGCAATTTAATGCAACAAGCGTACCGGGCCAAAAGTAAAGAACTTCTATAGGTAGCCATAAGGAAATAAATGAACTAGATGAGGATAAAGGTCTAGCAACAAATACAAATGGGGAACAGGTCCAATGCAAAAAAAGTAGTAATTTTCAAGCTGCGAGCTAGTAGCCCTTCCTGATAATGAAAAGTTAGAAGAAAACCATGATTGGTATTTAATACAGGAGTATTGGACAGAATTGGTTTTTGCTATGGCTAAAGAAGCAAGAGAAGATCAAGATTTACAGAAAAAAATAAGATTCAACGGACAATAAACTCAACTTTGACTGGGTTCATCTTGTTTATCTCCTCCTGATTACCGTGCAAAGATCATACATCTTAGCCAACTATCAGCTCTGCAGCGGAATATGAAAGGAGACATCGCAATCAACGTGAGTAATTGGGTATACGAAGCAACCAAGGTCCTGGCAGAGTGGCGTGAAAAGGATGAGGTTGAGTGAAGGTCATATCAATCATTCAGCCTCGGGCCACACTCATTGCAGTTGGTGAAAAGAGATTCGAAACAAGGTCCTGGAGTACCACACATCGCGGCCTTTTGGCCATTCATTCCAGCAAGAAAATCGACAAAAGTGTTTGTGGACAAGAACCGTTCCGCCCTCTGTCCTTGTGAAACATGGCTACACAGAAAGCGACCTCCCTGTTGGTGTTATACTTGCAACTTGTGAGCTTGTTAATTGTTTTAAGGTAATCGCAGATGAGGGAGCATCGGCCGTATTGGATGCTGGCCATGCCGTCAGCGGTAATGAGTATAAATTTGATGATTTTAGTGAAGGAAGGTTTGCGAGGGAGCTGGTGAATGCCCATGTTCTGGAGGAACCCATTTTGGCAAAAGGAAAGCTAAACTTGTGGGAATATCCTTTCACTGAAATAGCTGGACAGATCAACTAATGAGCAAACAAAAGCCCATACTATGGACTCTGGTTTATGAATATTTGGAGACTAGAAAATAGATAAGGAGTTGAGTGCTAACGTCTACTACCTGTTAGCAATAAACATTATAGCATTAGTACAAATGGAGTAGTCCGTTTTCAGATAACGGTCACGCAATGTTCAAAAAGTCACTAAAAAAGCCCATAGCAACGCCATGGAATGTATTCGAAGGTTAGAGATTACTTCAGTATGGACGCTTTCCAGAGACACCTTTGAAACTACTTCCCTTGATTCCCTTCTGATATTCAGGAGGGTTATTTATTTTCCTACTTCTATTCCTCGTAATTATCTAACTGAAACAAAAAAGACCCTTCCGTGATTCAGAAGGGTAAAAAAGAGATTTAAGTCGGTATTTAAAGTATTCCCATAAAATTCAAAACTTAAACTAAAAAGCCCCTCCACGTGGGGGAAAGGGAAGTGGAAAGAAATAAAAAATTGGTAATTGTAGTATCCCCTTAAAGTTAATAAATTGTACAAAAAAGCCCCTCTACCGGTTCGGGGCCGGTGAGGGGTTCCCTGCTTACTATCTGACAAGAATATTTTACCATGGCAGGGGGAATAGTTAGTGGATAATTTTATGTTTTTAGAGAAAGTATGTTCGAAATGTCCGGGAACAGCTTGGGGAAAAACAGCGCGCTGCCAAATTCATGGTGAACATATTGGCAAGGTACAGAGTTGGTGAGCAGGTAGACCATTCATGAGATAAAGCGGTCGATGATTCGGAACCTGGCGTGGAATATGTATGAAAACCACATGAGGGAAGGCCTGCCGGCTTAACGGCTGGCCTTTAGACTTTGTATATCTTTCACCGAATGGTTCGATGAAGAAAGTTTTCATGCTAATTTTTGCTTGTATATACTTTTTAACTTACCTACGCACAGACCCAATGCTGTACCAATCACGCAAGGAAGGAGCCAACCAATACCTTCGGCATACAAAGGGAAACTTCCTAAAATAGAATCCCATGCTCCTGATAAGAATGTTTTATTAATCGTATCTGCTAAACTAAAAATACTAGTGAATAAAGTGCTCATAAAATATACAGATGGTATGTGATTTAAATAGTGATCCCATAAACCAAGTACAATAAGGACCACGGCAATTGGATAAAGTAGACCTAAAATAGGAACCGAAATGGCTAAAATTTGGTTTAAGCCTAAATTGGCAATGATTACACTAAAGATTGTTAATACAACAGCCCAAGCTTTGTAAGGTAGCACTGGTAAAGCATTTGAAAAATATTGACTACAGGAAATAACAAGACCGATTGATACGCACAAACAAGCCAGTGTAAATAAGATGCCTAACATCACTATCCCAATTTGGCCAAACAATGCATTCATAACCATCGTTAAAACCTCCGCACCGTTACCCGCTTTCCCCAGTGCTGCGCTTGATGCACCAAGATACCCCAATATACAGTAAATGGTTGCAAGCAATGTACCAGCACCTAGTCCTGCAATTATCATATATTGAGACATTTTCTTGCTGTCAGTTATACCTTTTACACGAATCGTAGTGGCCACAACAATACCAAATGCAAGTGATGCAAGTGCATCCATAGTTAAATAGCCGTCTGAAAACCCTTTGAAAAAAGGATGGCTACGATAAGCATTAGAAGGAGCTATAAACGATCCCATTGGTGTCAACAAGCTTTTAACAAAAATGATAGCGATTAGACATAATAAAGTTGGAGTTAATAGTTTCCCGAAGCGGTCAACAAGTTTAGAAGGTGACAAGCTTAACCATAATACAAGACTAAAAAAGATAATGGTATAAACGATTAGCGTAACTGGTTTTGTAGCAAGCGTCTCCGAAATAAAAGGCTTCATTCCCATTTCATATGCAATTGTACCAGCACGTGGAATTGCTAATGCGGGGCCAATCGAAACATAAATAGCAAATGGAAAAATAAATGCAAACAAAGGGTGAACACGCCTTGATAATGTGTCCAAGTTACCTGTTTTTGCAATGGCCATCACTCCGAGAATTGGAAGACCAACAGCGGAAATAATAAAACCAACAACAGAAGCCGTAATCTCACTACCTGATGAACGACCTAAAAATGCAGGGAAAATTAAATTTCCGGCTCCGAAAAACATTGAGAATAACATAAAACTAAGTAAAATAAGTTCTTTTTTGCTCAAGTGATTCATTTTTCTCTCCTTTCCATAGGAAAGTATAGCAATTGTGATTATATAAATCTATTGATTGTAAAATATAGAAATAATCGAAACATATGATAGAAGATTATCATTGATGGAGGCTAACATAATCAGTAATGAATTATTTTTTCTTTACATTTTAGACTTTTGTTTACATGGTAGACGTTTCCTTACATTCTTGACGTTTTTTGCGGATAAAAGACGCTGAGTGTTATGCTTGGCGCAGGAAGAAAAAAGAGAGATCGTTCCTAAAATAGGAGTGGTCTTTTCTTGGGTAAATTGTGGCAAAAAAAGTAATTCATCGTATTTCAGCTTTAAATAAGCAATAGGTTGCAGTAAAATATCCCTGTTTATAAAGGAAGATAGGAGTTATGATTTATGTTAAAACAACATTCAGGGATAACAAATAGTAGGATAAACATGTTAATAGACTTATATACTCACTACTTAAAAAATGGCGAAAAGCCAAAAGTTGTGTTGCTAAATAAAAAAGATAAGACGTATTTATCTTATAGATATTTTGCTCAAATGAACTTCGTTAATTTTGAATGTAAAGGAATAGATGAGTATCATATATCACTACTTCCATTGGGTATAGACAAAGTTAAAAAATTGAATCGTGACAATTAATAGTAAGCGAATGGCCGTTCCAGTGGGACGGTCTTTTTGTTTGCTTGAAAGGGGTGAGAACGATGTGAAGCGCCGTACCAGAGCAGAAAAGAATTAGCATAAGCAACAGTTGGAGAAATGCCGGAGATGCCCATGGGGAACGAAGTTGGCTGGGAAGATACTGTGCACCCGAAACCCTTGCATAAAGGACGATACACATGCAAGCGATAAACGAGTATAAAGCAAAAAAAGGCGGGGATGAAAAGCCTACACCTCGCGCAACACACGATCGAAAACTCAACCTATCGCCAACAGTTCAAACATTGATTGGTTGACAAACTTGTAAGAAACAAAAAGAGCCACCGTGAAGTAGGCGACTGAAATTTAAAGCTCTTTAACGCTTGTTTTACAGAAGCGAATGTTTGTAATGATGACAAATCTATTCCTAGATTCACAGCAGTAAGGGCGAGGTCGGGTCGCAGACCGGTTATGATAGATGTAACACCGAGCAACCTAAGTATATGATTGATTTTGAAAAGATGGTCAACCACCATGGTATCTAGTGAATGGATACCTGAAAAATCGATAATTAAAATACTGAAATTTTGTTCAGCTACTTTACCAGGGATACTACTTAAAATATATTGAGCCCTGTGTGTATCGATAGACCTTACAAGAGGAAGTATGGATATCTTTTCCGAAATTGGCAAGAGAGGTGCAGGAAGTTTAGTTAATTCATTTACTGCATCCTTAAGTGCTTGTTCAGTTTGTTTTTTTTCTGTAATATTGCGAAAAACAATCTGAGACGCAGTTTTATCTTTGTAGTGGATAGGTACGGCATTTGTTTCTACAGTAATGATCGTTCCGTCGTAGCACTTTATTTGTTGTTCCATAAGTTCAGTTTCTTTTTTAAGTTCAAGGACTGTTTGCGACCTCTTTTTAACAAGTGATAAGTAGTCCGGAGGAACACTGTCAAAGATTGATTTACCTAAAATAGCATCCTTTGAAGGCGCTTTGAAAAGTTCAATTCCTGCTTGGTTTAGGTCAACCAAAATAAACAGTGGTCAAGTTCAGTGGTGAACGATGGATTAAATCTACTTCTCTTCCATCTAAACTCAGTGGATGCCATTAAGAAGCAATAGGATAGTTAGGGTGAGGTGGAAAAATGCTATTTCAATCAATTAAACCGATGCTACTGACCATCGACTATTCTGGACAATGAATCAGATGGTTGAAGAACTCAATCCACGTATACAAGGGTGGAGGAACTACTATGCCTTGGACTCGTTTGCAAATAAGTTTCTCAAATAAAATAGACTGGTACATCTGAAAGAGAGTCACACTGTTTTGGAACAAGAAACTCAATCGTCGTAAAAAGCATCATACATTAGGACTGGTGGGCATGGCTCAAAAATCTGGATTAAAGGAACTTGTGGTCTGAGAAAGTACTGTAAAGCGGAGGAAAAAAAAGAACATCGGAAAACCGGATGAGGGAAAACCTCACGTCCGGTTTGATTTAGGGTGCTGGAAAAGTAAAAGTGGAATTTCGTCCGCAATGAAATTTCAGTTCTCTACTCTACAGATCCCACAAGTAATTTTTTATTATTCAATTATAATGACAGTAGTCTTTATTCCGATATAAGAGTTAAATACAAAAAATGACTGATTTACTATAGTAAAATTACAAATTATCAATATATAACTCTTACATTTTGCTAAAAAATGATATCATAAAGATATTATTCTTTCTTATTTTAAATGGAGGTACTAGATGGCTGACTCGTTAAATGGAAAGCGGGCAAAAATGGAATGGAGTTCCTACAAGACTCTCGTATTATACTTTTTGTTGCTGTCCTTTTACTTCATTATTACAAACCAACTGTTACTAGCGTATTCCTTACATCCAAAGTTGCTTAGTTTTATTCATCTTATGGAAGATCTATTCTTTGTTGTTATTAGCAGTTTAATTCTCTATAGGATTATCAAAATAAAGAGAAAAAAGATCGAAGCTTCTCACCGAAAGTTAGAAGAAAACCAAAAAACACTATATACACTAATTAATAATATCCCCGATCTCGTTTATTTAAAAAATGAGAAAGGCGAATGGATAGAAGCTAATGAATCGGCTGTTCGTTTTTTTAAAATAGACAATTCCTCATATAAAGGCAAAATCAGCGCAATTATCATTAATCCATATAAAGACAAGGCGAGTTTTGCATCTGTTTGCGAACGTACGGATTATGAGGCTTGGACCAGTAAAAAAAGTGTTCGCTATGAACAAATTCTTGAAAAAGACGGTACTTCTAAAACTTACGATGTGATTAAGGTGCCTATTTTTGATTCTGATGGCGAACCCAAAGTACTTGTGGTAACAGCACGAGATATAACAGAAAGAAAGTTAACAGAAAGCAAATTAAAAGAAAGTGAACAACGATATGAAAGTCTTTATAATTCAATAAGTGGTGGAGTTATTCTAAAAGATGCTGAAGGAAACGTTTTGCATGCCAATAAAGAAGCTTGTAAAATATTTGGAGTTGATCCTGAAGAAATTCATGGTACTAATCTTAGCTCCTGGAAATTTTTCAAACATGACGGTTCTATTCTCCCCATTCATGAGCACCCATATATGATTGCTCTTCATACGGGACAACGTATACGAAATTTTATAATGGGCGTTCAATTTTCCAAACAATCGCCGTATCGTTGGATTTTAGCAAATTGTGAACCTATATCTAATACAGCAAACGATCCGCCTAGAAAGGTTCTTTGTACATTCTTAGATGTTACAAGTTTAAAAGAAATACAAGAAAAACTTAAAGAAAGTGAAGAACGCTATCGTCTTTTAGTTGAGCACTCATTGGACAAAATCATCGTCTTAAACAAAGACGGATTTTGCTTTATCAATAAAGAAGGAGCCATTATGATGGGTGCACAAACACCTGAGGAAATAATAGGAAAAAATTCAACCGATTTTATCCCAAAAGATTACCAAAACTATATAAAAAGTATTATCGAAAAAGTACAAAGAGAAAAAGTAGTCATCGGACCATCACAGCATGAAATTGTTACATTAGATAATAGAGTAATCGACCTGGAAACAATCTTTATTCCAATTACTTATGAGGGAGAACCAGCATCTTTATGTGTAAGTCGTAACATCACAGAAAGGAAAAGAACAGAGGAAGCTCTTAGAAAAGCAGATACTCTTTCTATTGCTGGAAACCTAGCAGCTGGCGTAGCTCATGAAGTTCGAAATCCATTAACTGTTATACGGGGTTTCATTCAGTTGTTCAAACAACAAGATAAAAAGAACACTCAATACTTTGATCTTATATTGGATGAAGTAAATCGAATCGAATTGATTATCAGCGAATTTTTGATGCTTTCCAAACCCCAATCACATATTTTTAAAGAGAATTCTATTCAAAAAATTATTCAACATACAGTCACATTATTTGAAACACAAGTGATTATGAAAAACATTAACATTGTTACAGCATACGATGACGATCTCCCTCTGATAGAGTGTGAAGAAAATCAACTGAAACAAGTCTTTATAAACCTTTTAAAAAATGCAATGGAAGCGATGCCAAACGAAGGAACAATCTCAGTAAAAGTAAAAAGACAAGAGAACGGCATTGTCATTCACTTTACTGATCAAGGGTGTGGCATTCCACCTGAGAAAATCACAAAATTAGGAGAACCTTTTTATACTACCAAAGAAAAAGGCACTGGCCTAGGATTAATGGTAAGCTACAACATTATTAAAAATCACAAAGGAACGGTAAATATAATAAGTAAGCCAGGTGAAGGAACCTCATTTGAAATTTTTCTTCCACTCAATCGTAAGTCTGTTTCATTGGAAAAAAACTAGCTGTGCATTCTTACTATTTAAAGACTTTAATTAATTTATCAAGGGCCATTTTATGGCTCTTTTTTTCGACGAAATTCAATCCTTTTTGACTGATGGGCGGTGCAAGCAAAGTGATTAATTCGAGCATTAGCTCACCTATCATCATTGCTTTTACCACTGCGTTGAATAAAAACAATGCTAACGAAAAGACCCTTAAGTAGTTGTTTTTACGTGAAAATTCAATCAAGAAAGCGTTTTTAAGGAAGTTCGTGTGTTACTCAAATATAATCTTGTGTAAAAACGAGAACAAGAATGTGTGTGTCCAAGACGCGGGGGTTAATCCGACTTGGTAAGAGGCCTTAAATTTTTAAATGTAGAAGGTGTATTTAATTTCCGGGTCCACCTTCGCTTGACCACCCCATACCTTGCCAACCTGCTCCATGTGAACCGCCTACTGGCCAACCGGTGCCCGACCACCCAGCTGCAGAGTATGCTCCATCTGACCAATCATCTGTACCTGAGCTTTCCCAAACAGTGTGATACGAATGCTTTAAACGGTCATACAGCTGCGGGTTATCATACTTGTATTTTTTCCTTAATAATCCATACAATTTCGCTTTTTTGAGGTGATACTTTAACCTATCTCCCATTTTCTTGGCTCCCCAATCTTTTCTTTAGTTACGAAATTATACATATGCGGAGGAGTAAGAGGGTGTATCGGCGTTTGTCCATTTAGTCCTTTATTATTCCGGATATCCACACAGGATGTTAAAAAGCGGGTCGACATATAAATCCGGCCGTGAAAAAAAGAGCCGGGAAATCCAAAGGAGTTGGAGCCGGAATTGTTAATACAGCTCTTATAAAAGTGAAAATGCAAGCTACATATAAATGTGTCACAAACCAGCTCCTTTTTCCCATCAAATGGCGACGAATCTGGAGATTTTCAATTTTCGTAATGGAACATTGCCAACGACTCGATCCGCTGGAATATTCCTTTGGAACCAGACCTGCATAGGACATCAATTGCCGTGGATTTATAAAACGAGAAAACTGTCCAATCTCCGCCACTAACGTGACGGCTGTGACTTCGGCTACACCCCGTAAGGTTTGTAAGGCCTGAATCACCGGTTGGCATTGGCATTTTGCTTAAAAGATTTTAGGAAGCGAGGTGGAAGAACAGCTGAAGCTTTACGTAAGTGAGTGGAGACCACCACCCACAAGGGCAGCGGCTTACTTTGGTTCGTACTAAATGGGGATAATGAGGGTGTTCAAGTATTATCAAATCATGTCATTTGTTTAAACTGAATTCCCAACGAACAATTTGTATGATCCCTGTTAACGGATCTCGTTCCCAAACAGCTGTAACAATCTCGGATGCAAGGATACTTCCTGACACTAACTTTCAACCCTTTCCACTGTAATCCTATAAGATAATGTGAAAGTGGTGGAATAGGTAACGGCGGATGAACTAGGAGCTATAGCACAACGTTTCTATGCCGGGGGTGTCTGTAATGACTTGGTTTAGCACTGTTTAGTGTTGTGGAGAAGGAACTTGTTGCAACAGGAGGGCAACAAAGAAGGTATTCAACAGTCAAAGGGGTACACAGGCAAATTGAATGATATCGAACTTGAAAAATGTAAAGGCTATTTAGAAATACAAAAAACCACTGGAATTAATTCGCATGACAGGTAGCAAGCTTTACTGTATATATTCTTGAGCTTTATTTGCATTTACCTCAATAGACATACGTCCTGTACGTATTATTTCCTCTTTTGATAATTGTTTTAGAATCATTGTAACTGACTCCCTCGTAGCTCCAACCATATTTGCCAGTTCCTGATGAGTCAAGGGAAAATCAATCTTATGATAGTTGCCATCTTTTATACCAAACTGCTTAGCTAACTTCATTAATAAATGAAGTACCCGGTCTCGTAAGTCTCCCAGAGCAAGCTGTTCAAGAAGGGCATCACGTTCTTTTAAGCGTTCACTTAATAATTTCAAAAAATTTAGTGCCAACTTAGGACGAGAGGTTAGAAACGTTTCAAACTGCTCTTTTCCTAAAGAACATAACAAGGTTTTCTCCATAGTTTCAATATAGATATCCCGTGTCCCCAATGAAAAGGAGTCAATTTCTCCGAAAATGTTTCCTTTGCCTAATATACCTAATGTAAACTGCTTTCCTTCCGCATTAACTTTATAAAGCCGGAGTTTTCCTTCCTTAACAATATACAGTCCTTCATGGAAGGTTTCTGGTGTTTGGATAAGTGTATGACTCTGTATAGTAGACATGGGACCCATCTTTTCAATTTCCATTAGATCTTCCATGGGTAGGGTATTAAATAGGCTAATTTGTGATAAATACCATAACTTATTCATTTTTCTCCTCCAGTACTTTTTCTATTTTGGCTCGTTCAAAAGTGTGAAAAACCTGATTTTCAATCACGATAAGCGGTGTGGCAATTCCTCCTAGTGTAATCATTTCTTTAAACCCTTCTTGATTGTACGTAACATTAATTTGCTTTACATTCAACTCTTTTTCAAAGAAGTATTGAATGGCTTCTCTGCATGAAAAGCAGTGATCACTTACATATATTTTTATTTCCATTTTGGATCACCCATATATAAAGGTTTATTTTATACATCATTATACTCTTCTTTTAGTTTTAACCTTTGTGAAGTAAATTACATTTAAAATTTTGTTGTTATGTAATCCATCTTACAGAGTAATCCCTCTAAAAATAAGTAAACAAATAATCATCCATTTTTAATGGAGGGAGGAAGCGAGTGTCGAATTTAGAGATTATTAATATAGAAAAGCATTATGGAAAGACAAAGGGGGATGCTTCCCCTCTCTTTTCGTTAAGGCCGGTGAGGTTGACTGTAGAGGAAGGGGAATTTTTTGCGTTGCTTGGTCCTTCCGGATGCGGAATAACAACACTACTGAAAGTAATGGAATTGAGTGGTGGTCAACAGCAGCGGTATCTCTAGCACGTGCCATTGTGTCTAAACCAAAATTGCTGCTTATGGATGAACCATTTAGTGCACTTGACCCTGGTCTACGTGATGAAATGAGGGAATTAGTGAAACGAATCCATCAGTAATATAAAATAACAATTTTGTTTGTAACGCATGACTAGGAAGAGCCGTAACCCATGATGCGTTATCTTACATAAAAGATAAATTTTCAGATGACAATCTAAGGACTCTTCAAGGGACCCTTACGGAAATTTCGTTTCGTAAAGGATTTTACCACATGAGCGTGGTAGGTTCTACTATTATCGACGTGCTTGAGAAACCGGGAGGAGCTTCATTTCCCAATCAAGGGGATTCCATTATGATCCACTTTGATATCCGGCAAGCTTGTTTTATTCCGCAATTTCACTAAAAGAAAGGAGGGAAGAATAATGCTTGATACACACGCAAGGCAATGGGTGCAACCCATAATTGCAGAAACAGCCAAATTCTTAATCAAACTGGGATTGACGGCAAATCAAGTCACATGGATTGCATTATTGCTTGGGGTGCAACCGGATTCTTAATTTATATAAGTCATCCGTATCTAGCGTTTATTATACTCTGGATATCCGGATATTTGGACGCGGTGGACGGTTCTATCGCTGCCGCATTGGCTGTTATGGACAACAGGAATTTTTTTGGTTGTTGAATTGTTTACGGCATTGCAACGTCTGATGGAAGCCAGGAGGATTTTAAAGAAAGGATAAATATGGCGTCGTCGTCACTCCTATTTTTAATGGTCAATCATAGTTACCGAGGAAAGGGAATGGGCTATTGTAATCTATCTTACAGAAGGAGTGCGAACAACTGTTTTATCATAAGAGAGAAGGAGGGCAATGAGCATGTTCGAAATTAACGGAAATCAATAGTATAGAAGATTGGAACACATCTCACTGGAATATTACCCGGAAAAACATCTCAGAAGTACTGGACTAAGTATCAGTGTGAATCTTTTATCTTCATCAGCAGGGATAAACTAAGTAGAGAATAACCATGATAAAAATGTAAAAAGTACGAATCACGGAGGAATATAAAATGCCAAAAATTATTGAAAGAGTGACTGCTGTTTCACAAGGTATGCAAACAAAAGTCCGTTCGAAAAATCATGAATTAATTATCGATGAACCCCCTGCGATGGGCGGAAAAGATACTGGATCTAACCCACTTGGAACGCTGCTTAGCGCGCTCGCTGGATGTGAAAATGTGATTGCAAATATGGTGGCCAAAGAAATTAACTTTGATCTACAAAGCATTGAATTTGATATCCGGGGTGAGTTTGACCCGCGTGGATTAATGGGTGATCCTAACGTTCGACCTTACTTTCAAAAAGTAACGATTAATGCAAAAGTGAAAACAAGCGAATCCGAAGAACGAGTACAAGAACTCCAGGAAAAAACCGATTTGCGCTGTCCGGTTTATACAACCCTAAAAGCGGCGAATGTGGACCTCGTACCCAATTGGGTAAAAGCCTAACACTTGCAAAAAAACTTTATTACCCTTTGAGGAGGCTCATAATGAGCATATCAGATGTAAAAACCATTATTTTTGACGTATATGGAACATTGTTTGACGTTCATTCTGTCATTCAGAAATGTGAGGAGCTTTATCCAGGACGGGGTCAACAAATTAGCGAGCTTTGGCGTACTAAGCAGCTTGACTATGCATTTACACGGCATATTATCGGGCGCTACCGTCCGTTTGACGAAATTACAAAAAATGCTCTTCAGTATGTTTGCGAGCAATTGGGGGTGTCACTTACCGGACAAAACGAACAGGAACTCCTGCAGGCCTATTTGAAACTTTCTCCGTATGAAGAAGTACCCCAGGCGCTCAAACAATTAGCAGGCAGTTATCAGCTTGCTGTTTTGTCAAACGGCTCACCTAGCATGCTTCTTCCGTTAGTGGAATATCACCAGCTCAACCCATACTTCAGCCAAGTTATTACTGTAGATGACGTGAAACAGTATAAGCCTTCACCTGCAGCTTATAACTATGCGTTAGAACAGTTAGACTGCAGAAGAGAAGAAGTCCTATTTCTTTCTTCGAACACATGGGATATTACAGGTGCAGCTAGTTTTGGATTCCAGACAGCTTGGGTAAATCGAAAAAATGCTGTGTTTGACTATATGGGTCAAAAACCGAAACAAATCATTTCTAATTTAGATGAATTAGTTAGCATTATGTAAACTGAAAGGCTTGCTATATTTATAGCAAGCCTTTCAGTTTTTTTATACAGTAAAAAGATATATATTGACCTTGTACTTAAGTGAAATTGACAAGTTTTTGGGTGTTATCGATCGGAATGAAGCAAAGTGCAGTGATATTTATGACTTCACGGTTAAGAAGTTAGAAGACATACAACGGGAATAAAGTGAAGGAGGAATTTAAAATGAAAAAATACCGAGTTAAAGTTGAAGGAATGACCTGTACGGGTTGTGAAGAGCATGTTTCTGTTGCTCTTGAAAACATAGGTGCAAAGAGTATTGAAGCAAATTTTCGCCGCGGGGAAGCTGTGTTTGAGTTACCAAATGATGTAGAGGTTGAAACAGCGAAAAAAGCAATCACTGAAGCAAATTATCAACCAGGAGCTGATGAAGAAATACAATCGCAAGAAAAAGTAGTGTTAGATGATGAAGGTGATTATGACTACATCATCATTGGTTCGGGTGGTGCAGCCTTTTCATCCGCTATTAAAGCCGTGGAATATGGCGCAAAAGTGGCGATGATCGAACGTGGAACGGTGGGTGGAACATGTGTTAATATCGGCTGTGTTCCTTCTAAAACCCTGTTAAGAGCAGGGGAAATCAATTATTTAGCGAAAAATAATCCGTTTATTGGATTACACACCTCAGCATCAGATGCTGATATAGCACTCTTACTAAAGCAAAAAAATGAATTGGTCACTGAGCTTCGTAATCAAAAGTATGTGAATTTAATTGATGAGTACGGTTTTGAATTAATAAAAGGTGAAGCAAGATTTGTAGATGAAAAAACAGTGGAAGTGAATGGCAAGCAAATCACTGCGAAACGATTTTTAATAGCCACAGGTGCTTCTCCATCTGTTCCAATTATTGCTGGGTTAGAGAATGTAGATTATTTAACAAGCACTTCTTTGCTGGAATTAAAAAAAGTTCCAAAGCGGCTTACGGTTATAGGCTCTGGATATATAGGCATGGAATTAGGACAACTATTTCATCATTTAGGTGCAGAAGTAACGTTGATGCAAAGAAGCGAGCGCCTGTTAAAAGAATACGATCCTGAAGTTTCGGAAGTCATTACGCAAGCATTTACAGAGCAAGGTATCAATGTAATGACCGGCGTAACCTATGAACGAATAGAACAAGATGGAGACATTAAAAAAGTTTATGTTGAGATAAACGGTAAAAAGCGAATTATCGAAGCAGAACAATTGCTAGTTGCAACAGGACGAACACCGAATACAGAAACCTTGAATTTACCAGAAGCTGGCGTTAAAGTTGGCTCCCGTGGTGAAATCGTTATTGATGAATATTGCAAAACTACTAATGCGCGAATTTATTCAGCTGGAGATGTAACACTTGGTCCACAATTTGTTTATGTAGCTGCTTATCAAGGTGGGCTTGCCGCGGATAATGCCATCGGAGGACTCAAACGAAAGGCAAATTTAGAAGTTGTTCCGGGTGTTACGTTTACTACTCCGTCGATTGCAACGGTTGGTATAACTGAACAACAGGCAAGAGAAAAAGGCCTTGAAATTAAAACATCCGTTTTGCCGTTAAATTCCGTACCAAGAGCACTCGTTAATCGGGAAACGACAGGTGTTTTTAAATTAATAGTAGATGCAAAAACTCTTAAAATATTAGGAGCTCACGTTGTTGCTGAAAATGCAGGAGATGTTATATATGCTGCGACATTGGCTGTAAAGGTTGGATTAACCGTGGAAGATATTCGGGACAGTCTTGCGCCTTATTTAACAATGGCTGAAGGATTAAAATTGGCAGCTCTCACTTTAGATAAGGACGTTTCCAAATTATCTTGTTGTGCAGGATAGTAATTCCTAAAAAAACATCCAATTAACAGTACAAGTTAATCTCCTAATATACAGGAAGCAAGGTTAAAATGATTTAGCGCACAATTACATTCTTTGAACAATTGAAACGTTACTTCAGGAAGTAAACGAATTAAGAAATCAGAAGTATCAGATGAATATCAAACGTTGGAAATAGATACATGTTGTTCACCGACAACGGATCGAAAAAGTCATTCCACCTTTGTTTTCTTTAAAATATACCTTACTACGGTATAGTAATTTATTGTGTTAGCTAATTTAACCAAAAAACCTCAGGAACACTCGGGTTGTTTGATGAAACGAGTCTAATACTAAACGTAAGGAGGGATTTACAAATGCTCACAGAGGCAACGGGTCGTCTGGAAACAGCTGATCATGTCGACCTGAATATAACGGGAATGACCTGTGCAGCTTGTGCCACCCGTATCGAGAAAAAGGTAGCGATGATTGACTCACGTCCGTTTAGTGGCACTTGTGCGCTCAGAGGGTGTGACCCTAAAAAAGTATTAGTAGGAGCTGCCGAAGCCATCGATTGGATACAAAGAATGAAAGGACGTGGCATCAGGTAGCCGTATTGATTGGAATGAATTAATGGAGTTTAAACGTAGCTTTACAGAGCCCGTTCCTGAAAAACGAGAAGATGGTTTAATTAAAGCTGGTATTCAAACGTTTCATGGTCGAGCAAAGTTTATCGGTGAAGACCAGATCCAAGTAGGGGATGACATTTTAAAGGGAAAATATATTTTAATTGCAACTGGCGCTAAACCGGTTCCTTTGCCAATAGAGGGAATTGAACATCTTACTTATAGCGACGAATTTCTAGAATTGGATGAACTACCTCAAAAAATCATTTTTATTGGAGGCGGCTTTTATCCTTTGAATTTGCTCATATCGCTGCGAGAGCTGACTCTGAAATTCATATTGTTCATCGCGGTCAACGCCCACTCGAACATTTTGATCCAGACCTGGTTGAATTATTAATGCAAAAATCGGAAGAAATCGGCATCACTTTGCATTTGGAAACTGAAGTGCAGGCGATTGAAAAACATGGGGATGGATTTATCGTACGAGGTGCTCAAAAAGGAAAAGAAGACATAAAATTAGAAGGCAATTTAATAGTTCATGGGGCAGGGCGTATCCCGGAATTAGAGGATATGGAATTAGCACGTGGAAATGTAGAACGAGAAAAAGACGGTATTATTGTGAATGTTTACCTTCAAAGTGTTAGCAATTCAAACGTTTATGCGGCGGGAGATGCGCCGGCGACTCCTGGTTTACCTTTAACCCCTATTGCTGGGATGGAGTCGCAAGTCGTTGCCTCAAATTTATTGAAAGGAAACCACTGTAAGCCCGATTATAAAGTAATGCCAACAGTTGTTTTTACCATGCAGCAGCTAAAGTAATTATCGATAAGAAGACTGATCATATTCTTGGAGCACATTTAATAGGTAATGAGGCCGATGAACTTATTAACCATTTTGCTACGGCGATTCACTTTAACTTACAACAAAAGATATTAAAAAAATGACATACGCTTATCCTACCAGTACTTCAGATCTGGGATATTTGTTATAAACTTATTCACTTGTGAGAGGCAGCGGAAATTAATTTGCGCAAATAACTAAAAGACTACCGAAGCTTTACTACATCATTTGTGAAGTACATTACATAAATACGTTAATATATATTGTACATTTATAAACGTGAAATAAATTTACATGAAGGATTCGAGGTTAATGCAAAAAATTTTGTCTGAACAAGAGTTTCAAAATAGAGTTAATCAAGAAACGTTAGTAGTAATGAAATTCACAACAACTTGGTGTCCAGATTGTAAAAATTAAATATGTTTATTGATGATATCGTGAGTGAAGATCAAATTAAACAATGGTATGAAATTGATCAAGATGAATTCCGTGAAATTGCTGAAAAATACAATGTGATGGGTAGACGCCTTTGGTGCAAATGTGCATTTATATGAAGAACTTGCAAAAGGAGTGTTGTACTTTCATTCTATCGTGGTGGTAGGTGCCCATACTGTAATTTGGAACTTCGAGCATACCAATGTGCTCTTGAAAAAATTCAGACTGAGGGAACTCAGTTAATTGTAAGATTAACATGAGGAGGCTTTGGGTAATAAAAATCTTGGTGTGTACCAAATGTAATATGAGAGGAATATCCAAACTTATTTGTATTCTACAGGGAGGTAAGAAATGAATTTGTCTTCTTTTGTTGGGGAAAGTTCCACTACGGTTAATTTATCCGGAAAGATAACTTCTACATATGTAAAGATACGACAGTTCACAGAACAGCTTGTGAAGCCTCTTGAGACGGAAGACTTTGTCATTCAATCTATGGAAGATGTGAGCCCGCCGAAGTGGCATCTAGCGCATACCACCTGGTTTTTTGAAACATTTGTATTAAAGCCTCATCTGAAAAATTTTAAGGAGTTTAACCCGGCATTCAGCTATCTTTTCAACTCCTATTATGAAACAGTAGGCACTTTTTTCCGCGCCATTCCCGTGGTAACCTCTCTCGTCCCACTGTATCTGAAGTTTTTGCATACCGAGAATTTGTGGATGAACATATGCTTGATTTTATAGAAGGTGCAGACGAAAGAGTATACAGAAAAATTAAATCTATTGTGGAACTCGGCTTACATCATGAACAGCAGCATCAGGAATTGCTATTAACGGATATAAAGTACAACTTTTTCATTAATCCGCTTAGACCGGTGTACTCTTCAAAAAGGGATAGTTTCCAAAATAGTGAAATCCCTTTTACTTGGTATGACTTTGAAGGGGGACTTGTGGAGATTGGATATGAAGGCACAAACTTCTCATTTGATAATGAAGGACCAAAGCATAAAGTATGGTTACAACCTTATCGACTTGCTTCTCGGCCGATAACTAACGGAGAATTTATAGAATTTATTGAAGATGGTGGGTATAAAGACGCGAAAAATTGGTTGTCTGATGGTTGGGCCGAAATGAAACAAACAGGATGGGAGGCACCACTGTACTGGGAAAAAGTTGATGACGAATGGTACTCCTTTACTTTATCTGGTTTCCAGAAAGTCAATCTGCATGAACCAGTATGTCATGTGAGTTTTTATGAGGCGGACGCATTCGCCCGCTGGTCTAAGAAGCGGCTACCCACTGAGGCTGAATGGGAGTACGCCTTTTCTCATGTGAGACAGGAGGGCAACTTCGTGGAATCTGGTTATTATCAACCGATTTCTTTCGTTGATTCTGAGGAGACAGGCCTAAGCAAAGGGTTTGGAGATGTGTGGGAATGGACACAAAGTCCATATACACCGTATCCTGGAAGCAAGCCTTTGGAAGGAGCGCTTGGTGAATATAATGCAAAATTTATGTGCAATCAAATGGTCCTGCGAGGGGGTTCATGCGCGACATCTTCATCTCATATTCGCCTGACCTATCGCAATTTTTTTCAGCCTGAAAAGCGCTGGCAGTTTAGTGGATTTCGTTTAGCGGAGGATTTACGATGACACAATCTAATAGTACGGTGAAGATTTACGATTTCTATCCTTCTTTCGCAAGTTTTAAAACGGAAATATTGGATGGATTACGCAAACCACAGAAGGAGATTCACGCTAAATTTTTTTATGATAAACTCGGTTCGGAGTTATTTGAAGAAATTACAATGTTAGATGAATATTATCCTACGAGGACAGAGATTTTTATATTGGAACAGTATAAGAAGGAAATTGCATCTATGGTAGGAATCGATTCCATCTTAATAGAATTCGGGAGCGGGAGTAGTAAAAAGATAAGGATTTTACTGGATGAATTACCAGATTTGACAGCCTATATGCCTATTGATATTTCTAAAGAGTATTTAGAAGAATCTACAGAAATATTAGCACATCATTTTCCAAATTTGCCTATCGTAGCGGTTTGCGCTGATTACACAGAGCTGCTACATTTACCGGACATTAAGCACGCCGCAAGGCAAGTCGCTTTTTTCCCTGGTTCAACAATCGGTAATTTCGAACCGTTAGCTGCGCAAAAATTTCTAAGAAGGGTATCTAGAACATTAAAAAAAGGGGATGGGATGATTATTGGAGTGGATTTAAAGAAGGATCCTTCTGTCCTTCATGCCGCCTATAACGACGCGAAAGGAATAACAGCAGAATTTAACAGTAATCTTTTACGAAGAATCAATCGAGAATTGAACGCAGATTTTATTTTAGATAACTTTCGGCACCATGCTTTCTATAACAAGGAATTTGGCCGTATTGAAATGCATCTAATTAGTTTAACTGACCAAACAGTACGAGTAGCAAACGAAAACATTTCTTTCACGAAAGGTGAAACTATACACACTGAAAATTCTTATAAGTATTCTATAATGGAATTTCAGGATATGGTGAGAAACAATGGATTTTTTCCTGAAAAGGTTTGGATAGATCCAAACAATTTATTTGGTGTTTTTTATTTGGGCGTTTCGCATAATTCTTGCGTATAGAGCTGTAAGACTGTATTCAGGTCAACATCTTGGACACAAAGAAGTTAAGTTTTATACTAATTGTTTGATTTCATCTTCAATGGCTTGTGGGGTTTTGTACCCGAAGCTGCTGTGTATCTTCTTCTGTTGTACCAGCTTTCAATGAACCGATAGATGGCTAGTTTGGCAGAAGAATAGTCTATGTATGATTTACTTTTTCTTTCTTAAAAATAGCATGAAAAGATTCAATATAGGAATTATCATAAGGGCATCCCTTTTGATTTAAGGATTACATGATACCAAGGGATAAACGAAGTATGAACTGACCACTGTATACTGAGAACCTAGATCAGAGTGAAAAAGTAAGCCTTCAGCGGGCTTCTGGGCATCATAAGCGTTTGTAAATGCTTGTAAGATCACTTCAGCCGTCAACATTTATCGAATTGACTTCTGTCGACTAAACCAATAAACGTACTTGAAAAAACTAAAGGAAGCATAAATTTGCCAAAACGGCAATTTATGCTTCCTTTCACGTACGGGTTTTTCGGTTATTCCGGATTTGCCAATTTTACTGATACGGCATTGCTGATTTGTCTTCCTATGGACATTGTGTTTCCGTAATAAATATAAGTGTAAGGAAATGTCTGAACATACAGAAGAACCGTCCCCCTGTATCCGGCATGGTCGTGACAAATAAGGACCATCTATATGCGTATGCGTACTGTTTTTTATCCGCTAAGCCAAGCGTCTGCGCTGTTGAAGTATGAATTTCGTGGATAAGCTCTGGGTTTTTCAATAGTGACACGCCAAAAGAAGGGATCATTTCTTTTATTTTCGGTTCCCACGCTTTTATATGTTGCGGGAAGCATTTTTTAATTAACTCAAGCATCACGAAAACGGCGGTAGAAGCACCCGGAGAAGCGCCGAGCAATGCAGCTATCGAGCCATCAGCGGCACTAATAACTTCCGTACCAAATTGAAGCGTTCCTTTGCCAGCAGCAGTATCTTTGATAACTTGCACATGTTGGCGCGCTACCACTATATCCCAATCCTCGCTTTTGGCGTTCGGGATAAACTCGCGTAACTCTTCCATGCGTTTTTCTTTCGATAACATAACTTGCTGGATCAGGTATTTTGTCAATGGAACGTTTTTTGCGCCCGCTGCCAACATAGTTAAGACATTATCCGGTTGTACGGAACCTAACAAATCAAATATTGAACCGGTTTTTAAAAACTTTGGTGAGAAGCCGGCAAACGGTCCAAAGAGCAACGATTTTTTATTGTCAACAGTGACCCCAAAGTCGCACTCATGATTCCGGCGCCAATTAAGATAACGTCTGTTCTAGTTTGTCTGTTACTCATTTTGACCGTCCTTACCCTAAGATTTGCAGGATGTAGGCGCTCCCGCTTAGGCGCTACAGCAACCCAGGCGCGACCTAGTCACACACCTTTTCTGGATCAATTATAACTCTATCATAGTGTAACACTATGATTTATAGATTAAAAATATTTTTTAGTACTATATGGTAGTTATTAGCTATTTAAAATCTGGTAAATTTCGGCGGTGACATACTGTTGCAGTTAAGAATATTGTTGAAAAGCTTGACTCAAGAAGGTATAATATTTATTTTTAATTGAAATTTCAGTAATTATCCTGTATAACTAACCAAATTCTTTTCTTAGCCCACTGTGGTTACTAGTTTTTGATATTTTTATATACTCATTTAAAAATTCATAAAATTTTAACGGCAAGCAAATTTAGTTATGTAACTATCTTCTTGTTCCCCTTTACTTAGTACCCTAATTCTTTAAAAAGTGTCATTTTCCATAAATGAGCTTCGTGTATTCCCGTCATATTACTTAGAAAGGAGAGACTAATTTCCCGGGGTTAATCAAATGTAAATTTACAGATTTTTTAGTATTTCCTTTTACTAATTTTAGTTTATTGTATATTAAGAAATTTGAGGTGTACCTGTTTTCTTTAGTTAGACGAATTAGATAGCTCCCTAAACTTTCATCATCATACGGAATAAGCGTTAATAAAAATCTCACAATTTGGCACCTATCATAGAATCTCTCAATTACCGTTAATCATTTTGTGTAAATAATGTTACTTAAAGCATAACTTTGCCTCTTCGGCAAGGTTATAATTTAAAATTAGAGTCGGGAGCATCAGCTGCCATTGCTGCATCGTTTTTCCGGAACAGATGGTCCACGGGCATAAAATCCAAAGTAATTACATTCATTTGATGTAGTCCTTCGAGCGAATGTTTCGAAAGCATGTGATTTTCTGCTCCTTAAAAAAGCTTGTAGATCTGCCTAAAAGTTAGGCTTTTCTACAAGCTAAGAGGGATGCCCTTTTTACGTGGTTTGCTTCTGAAGTTGTTGTTCGGTTTTTGTCATTGAGGTTTTAGGAATCTTCATAAACGGGTACAGGATGATGCCTACAACGTACAAGCCAACACCAAGCAGGAACGTTTTCATGTCAGACATGCCCGCCTTGATAACGTAAATCGCGTACGCGGTTCCGAGAACGGCAATGATGCCATCAACCAAACGGCCTTCCCCGTTTTTGTAAGTCTCGCCCGTAAGCACCAGCTCCAACTGATAAATAGCCGATGCTGCATACGGAACGAGGTAGGCGAGCGTCGCCACTTGTACAACAAAGTTAAATGCGTTGCTGACCGTATCCGAAATCGTTGAGAAAAGGAAGAGTTGGGAGAACGCGTTCGTAATGATTAGAGAAGCTACTGGAACGCCCTTTTTGTTTTCTTTCAAGAAAGCTGGAGGGAAAAGCCCTTGCTTGGCTGCTTGATACGGCACTTCCGCACTTAGGAAAATCCATCCGATTGTCGTCCCGGTTAATGCGATTAGGTCAAAAACCGCCATGACATAGCTAACATTGTGACCGACCACTTTTTGCAAAGCGTCCACGAGTGGTTTGTCTGCTTTCATCAGTTCGCTTTGCGTCAGGATTCCCATGACCAGCATGGTAATGCCTACATAGATGACGAGGGAAATAATGAGGCCGAGAACGGTCGCTTTCTTGATGTGAGACTGTTGTTTGGCACGTTTTGAGAACATGACGGCCGATTCGATACCGACAAATGCCCAAAGTGTTGAGACTGCAGCATTGTTGACCTGGCCAAGAAGGCCAAGGGCTGCTCCGCTTTGATCTGTACGCGTCTGCATGAGCGGCAACATATTGGTTTTTTGGAACGCAAAAAGCGTGAAGCAAATGAAAATCATAAATCCAACCACTTTTGCTGCCGTAGCCACAAAGTTGATGCGGCCTGTTTCTTCGACGCCGCGAAGAATAATGGCGTTCATCACCCAAAGCATTGCTGTGCAGATGAGGAAGGTGATCAACCCGCCAACTTTCACTGTCAGAGAGCCGATGGTGAACAGTTTGGCATTGCTTGTCATGATTGGGAAGAACGTAGAAAGGTATCCGATAAATGTTGTCAGAACTGCGACATTACCTGTCACGTTTGCAATCCAATAGCCCCATGACACGACATATCCCGATATCACTCCAGCACCCGATCCATCAGGGAAAAGTGCTTTGGCGTACATTTGAACGCCTCCGTTTAGCTCAGGCTTGCGTATGGATAAATTCCCGAACACAAGAGAAAGCATCAAAACACCAGCCCCTGTCAAAAGCCATGCGAGCAAGACGCCTGTCGGGCTTGCCGCTTTTGCAAGCGATTGTGGTAACATAAAGATACCGGACCCGACCATGTTCCCGACAACCAGTGCTGTCAGAAGCCAAAGGCCCAGTTTGTTGCTTTTCATCTATAACTCCTCCTTGTATTTTTCTCCAATGATGTGCATAATCTTGCAACTGTTTTATTCTACTCTACCGCACTAAAGGATTCAACACCATTCGACAAATTGGAAAATCCTTCGGATATTTATATCGGGGAGATTATTGAAAATCATAAATGATGGGCTTCAAGGCGACTGACTCCCGAAATTACATCACTTCAATAAAAATGGTCAACCAGAAAAAACTGGCTGACCTTATAATACGATGGTAAGTTTTGGTCTGAACTTTTAATAAACCTTATCACCGTTAAAGATTGAATTCTTAACTACCACATAATCTACATTACGAATTGCTTCTAACTTGTTTCCTCCTGCATAAGAAATAGAGGATTGAAGATCTTGCTCCATCTCTAGCAAAGTATCTCTTAGAGGCCCTTTATGTTCCACAAATATTTTTTTCCCTTCTACATTTTTTCTTTCACCTTTTTGAAATTCCGAAGCTGAACCAAAGTATTCTTTATAAAGTTTTCCATCTTTCTGAATTGTTTCTCCTGGAGATTCTTCATGTCCAGCAAATAATGAACCAATCATCACCATAGATGCACCAAATCTAATTGATTTAGCTATATCACCATGTGTTCGAATGCCCCCATCTGCAATAATTGGTTTACTTGCTGCCTTTGCACACCAACGTACTGCAGCTAATTGCCAACCTCCCGTTCCAAATCCGGTTTTAATTTTAGTGATACATACCATTCCAGGTCCAATGCCTACTTTTGTAGCATCTGCACCGGCATTTTCCAATTCTCTCACTGCTTCTGGAGTTCCGACATTTCCAGCGATAACAAAGCTTTGCGGTAAGTATTTCTTAATATGCTGAATCATCTTGATCACTGCATTGGAATGACCATGTGCAATATCAATCGTAATGTATTCCGGTGAAAGATTTTCTTCTGCTAATCGCTGTATGAATCTATATTCTTCATCTTTGACTCCAACACTAATAGATGCAAATAATCCACGTGATTTCATATCTTTAATAAAAGATATCCGCTTCTCTGGTTCAAAACGATGCATAATGTAAAAGTAACCATTTTTCGCCAAGTAAATTGAAATTTTTTCGTCTATAATAGTCTGCATATTTGCAGGCACCACAGGCAATTTAAATTTACGACCGCCAAAGGTTACAGTCGTATCACACTCAGAACGACTATTTACCACACTTTTTGCTGGAATCAATTGTATATCTTCGTAATCAAACACATTTTCCATGAATACACCCCTAAAGACGATTAAAAGTTAGTTAAACAAATGAATTCCTACATTTGGTAACCTACAATATTTTTATCAGTATGTCAAAGTTTTTTTATATTGCCATTAGGGCAACTACCGTCAAACAGTCTACTTGTTCTAATTCAATTGTTCACTGCTTCTCTTGTTTTTTCACCTTCTTCAGTAAAATCCCCCGAGAAGGAGGATGGGCAACATACCCTAAAAATCAAGGTTGCTTTTCCTTTTTTCACTTTTTTAGATCATTCTGTCACCAAGACCCTTAACTTTTTTGTGTCCAAGTTACTGACCTAAATCCAGATTTGCATCAGTTTTTTTTGAACTGACCAAATGTTTGATGAGTTAAGGTAAAGGGCTGCTATTCAATGCATACATAGAGTATGAAAAGGGTAAGAATTATACGTAGTAACAAAGGAGGTGTTTGTGATGGCTGATAATAAGCGGATTCTCATGGTAGTCACCAACCATACCAAAATTACGGATGATCATAAAACTGGTCTTTGGTTAGAGGAATTTGCTGTACCCTATAACGTTTTTAAAGAAAAAGGCTATAAGGTAAAAGTGACCAGTATTCAAGGCCGGGAAGTTACACTGGATCCAACCAGTATTTCAGAAGAAAAAAATGCTGCTTGGGCTGCAGCGGAAGAAGAGTTAAAAAACACGGTAAAATTAAGCAGAGAGGATGCTAAAGGGTTTGATGCGATATTCCTACCGGGTGGGCACGGAACGATGTTTGATTTCCCTGACAATGAAACCTTACAATATGTTCTTCAGGAATTCGCAGAGGATGGCAAAGTAATTGGCGCTGTTTGTCATGGCCCCGCTGGTCTTGTAAATGCAACATATAAAGATGGAACACCAATAGTCAAAGGAAAAACGATAACTGCCTTTACAGATAGTGAAGAAAGAGAGATGCAATTGGATCGGCATATGCCATTTTTACTTGAATCAAAGCTGCTTGAAAAGGGCTGTAACTTTGTTTCCGGCGAAAATTGGTCTGACTTTTCAGTTGGTGATGGGAAATTGGTAACAGGGCAGAATCCACAATCAAGCAGAAGTACAGCAGAAAAAGTGGTTGGAGCAATTGAAAACCGATAAAATTTACATCCGATAATTTATCAATTGACAAGGCAGCTCTCCAATGGATTAGGAGAACTGCCTTTTTGTTTTTTACAATGGGCAAATAACAGAGACAGAAGTATAAATAATGTACCTAATTATACCTTGGCTAATGATTTTGTACTGAGATTCTCCGTAACATATTAAGCTATATACATTCGTCTAGCACTCGTCCGCACCTGCCCGTGTACAATAAATGAAATTTACAACCTTTACAAAAGGGAGGCGATAGTATGGGTTTTGATTATGAAACGTGATTTACCTGACATATTTAATCAGTGTGATTACCCATAAAATCAAGAAATTTCCTCAAGGTAAAATGATGAAATTGAACAATATTAGTCGAAGATGAAATAGCTTAAATGAAGAATAGGAATGGAAGTAGAAAAGCAAACGGGAAGAAAAAGCGACGGAAACCTCGTCCTCTAAAAAAATCTTGCGCTTCTACAACCTCTTCTGCTTTTACTTTTACGTTATCTTCCATGAGTTTAATTGAGGGATGTTGAACGTTATAAAAATCAGGTAGCAATACGGTAATTCCTTTTTTATTTATGCTTTCAATTTTTCCATGGAAAGAACCGGACTTAGTATGAATTATCGTCCATTTCCCCATGTTTCCTTTTATCACTAGACGCAGATCTGGCATTCTATCATCCCTTTTTATTATCGAATTAAGTTGCAATACATACTATTCCAATTAATATGGACAAGTGTTAGGTGATTGCCTTTATTAAAGGTCTATAGTTAAAATGTGTGTTTCCCTCTAGGACCCTGTCTACATACTTGCGTAGTTTGTTAAAGGGGAGGCGATAGTATGGACTGTGATTATGAAAGGGGAATCGAGATTGTTCTGGTTCTGTTTATTCTTCTAGTTATCATCGCATGTTCATGTAACTGATTTGGCAAAAACAGGCTATTCCATATTTATAATCATGGTATTCGTCTAACACTCGTCCATAATCATCTGCGTAGTATATATTGTAGTTCAATAACTTTAAACCTAGGAGGTCATACTATGGGATTCTTTGGTTGTGGAGAAAGTGGAATTGCGTTCATTCTGGTTCTGTTTATTCTCTTAGTTATTATTGCGTGTGCATGTGAAAACTAATTGCGATAACTAGGAGATAAAGAAAGCCCACTCCGTTTGAACTGCCCCCTGTCAAGTAGATAGCGGAAATAAATAAACGTAACTAGGCGGCTTTAGCCCTGTATTCTAAGGGGCTAAGGCCGTTTAGTCTTTTTTGTAATCGTTCATGATTATAAAATTGTATGTATTCCTTTGGCTTCCACTGCTAAATCTAGGGTTTTAAACACCAACGCATTATTATTGGATGTACCTAATACATAGCTTACAATTGACCCATCGTGTAAATCTAAAATCGCACTTAAATAAGCCTTCTGTGAGGCCCCGTACTTCATTTTGGTCACATCTGTTAGCCATTTCTCATTTTCTCGCTGGGTCTTCTCTACAGGGATTAACTCTGTCTCTACCTTACGGTGGTCTCGCTTATCTTTAAGACACTGGAACCATGAAGTCCATCCATTCCATACGTTTGAAATCGATAGACCCATTCGTTGCTTGTTCTTTTAGATATATTGTATTCACGACAGAAGTCTGGAACCGAGGTTTGTCTGTTCTGATACGCGACAATTAACGCGTACTTTTCTTGTACAGAATAAGCAATTTTGGCAATAGAAAAAGCCCCCAATAAAGTAAACAGATTGTTATTATTTCAGCTGTCTACTTTATTGGGAGCATATCAGTTGAGGTGGGCTTTTTACTTTTAAGTGCTTTTTTAATTTGGTTGCCTTCTATTGCGTGTTTTTGAAATAGAAGTATCGAGCACGAATCTTATGAGATAGCCCTGACACCAGTTGAAACGCTTCTACATAACTTGTAATGTCACCGAAAAACTCATGCCACTCCCAACAAACCTCTTTTATCCAAAGGGGTTTGTTGCGTTCAGTGTCATTTCAAATAGATGTAAACGCCCTTCCATTTTAAAACTGTGGTCTCAACCTGTGTGAGTAGTATAAATGGTAGTTCCAGTGAGTTTACATTGGAGGCCATACAATGGGATTCTTTGCTGAAGAACGAGCATTTTCGTTCATTCTGGTTCTTGCGTTGTATTTATCGCTTACCGTACATTTATGAGTAACAGTAAAAATAGGGGAGTGCCTTAGCGCTCGTTTAAACCCTTCTACATAGCATGTTAGTATCCTACGAGCAGGATAAAGAGTACCAGAATTGAACCGAACGATATGCCGCCCAACCAAAAGCCTCTTTATAAATAAAAAGGGGTTATTGGTGTTCAGTGATCTATTGGATTTTTAAAGTATGGGCATTCGTCTAGTACTAGTCCATAAGCATATTAGTATGGAATTGTAATTGAATCTTTGTCTATGGGAGGAGATAGTATGAGTTTTTTTGGTGAAAGGCCATGCCGACGACATCCGGTGATTCAGGTAATTCTATTGATCGAGTATATTTTATTATAAAATTCACAATTGACTGAATATTTTAACGTATGGTAATATGAAATCACCAACTAAAATCTATATTACGAGAAAATCTTTGAAGTTAATTCATTATTTTTCGTGTAATATCTGGTTCGCTTTATCTACTTGCTTGAAAAGTTCAAATAGGTATATCTTTTGAGCAAGTATAATACAAATAAATGAAAGGGGTTACATAAATGAAAACAGATGTGTTTGCAATTGTTTATTGATTGAAGGTTTATATGAAAAGGGGTGATTTATTGAGGGGTTGCTTAATGGTAAAGCGCTTAAAACAGATTGGCCATTCTGATATATCAGATATCGGATATTAGTTTATGACCTTTATAAATTTTATCAGGGAGGAATCTTGATGGAAAATAGGCGTGTTTTAATGGTGAATGGGACTATCTTTGATGGACGGGGAGGAGATCCTGTAAATGGTGGCATTTTGGTTGAAGGCGACAAGATTGTCAGAGTTGGTTCCACAGAAGACCTTTTGCGGGAGGTAACTGAGGACGTACCCCGTATCGATCTTAGTGGTCGTTTTGTTATGCCTGGCCTAGTTGAAGCTCATGCTCATTTGTCTTATTCTGGGGCAAACAGCGTTCAAGATCTCGATCTCAATTCTCCCGTTGAAGAAACAGTAGTAAACGCAATGCTTAACGCAAAAATCATGCTCCGCTCTGGTTATACGTCGGCAATTAGTTTCGGAAGTATCTCCCGAGTAGATGTTGCGATACGTGATGCGATTCAGGTAGGGAAAATTGAAGGTCCCCGCTATCTTGCATGCGGACGAGATCTTACTGCAACGGGAGGCATGCCTGATTGGAATCCTGATTATTTAAAACTTGGAATGGAAGGGCTAGGAATAAAAGCGGATGGGCCTTGGGAATTAAGAAGAGCAGTAAGAAGCATTCGAAAGAGTGGGGCTGATGTAGTTAAGATTTATATCGATGGAGAAGGAATGCTTGATAATGATCAACCCGGTGAATTAACGTATACCGAAGAAGAGGTATGTGCTGCTGTGGACGAGGCACATCGCCGCGGTCTGTTGGCGGTTTGTCATGCACGTGAGGCGGAAGCCGTAAGGATAGCGGTAAAAGCTGGAATGGATATTATTGGTCACGCAAACGTGCTTGATGATGAGACGGTAGAACTCCTAAGAAGTGTAAGGGATCGAATCTTTGTAGTACCGGCTATTGAATGGCATGTAGGGCTTTACGAACGCGGGGCAGAGTTTGGTGTTTCACGAGAATTTCTAGATGCTACAGGATATCAGGAAGAAATAAATGAAACCGTTTCCAGTGTTAAAAGAATGAAAGAAGCAGGTGTGCGTGTTCTACCCGGTGGCGATTTTGGCTTTAATTGGTCACCCCATGGTACTTACGCTCGTGATCTCCAGAATTTTGTCGAGTATTTCGGATATACTCCTAAGGAAGTTCTTCTTGCAGCAACCAGGGACGCTGGGGCCGCAATGAAACCACGAGGAATGATCGGAACACTAGAATCAGGTAAGTTTGCAGATCTCATTGTAGTTGAAGGGAATCCATTAGAGGATGTAAGGATATTACAAGAAACAGAACGAATCGTCGGGGTAATGAAAGCTGGAAAATGGTATCACAACGACTTCATCCGGTCCATACAACCAATGGTTGGTGATTTAGTTCTGTAGACGCGGTTACTAGATTTTATACGGTTAATATCGGTGTAAAGGCCGGCATTAACCGTATATTCTAAATAGTCTTCAGATGTTTCCTTCAAATTAATGGAGAGTAAAAGATTACCTATCCAGAAGAAGTTAACTAAGCGAAAGCCTATGTGTTATAACCTAAGTGGTGTAAGTGTCGGTTCGTCGATACACCCAGTTTAGTTCCTTGTTAGATCGATAATTGACAATATTAACAATATTCAATACAATTGAATTAGATATTAGAAATAAGATTTTAACTTTTTTATATAATGTATTGGGAGGGAAGCGTAGTGTAGATGGCTGCGTTAATGAGATAGGATAGAAGTAGCAGGTGCGATTCGCTCTCAAGGTTATTCCCACCGAGATAAAGATTACACCTAGATTATTAGTAATAGCATGTTTAATCTGATATATCAGATATTAGAAATAAGATTTTGACCTTTTTATATAATCTATTGGGAGGCATGTATAATGAAGACGGCTGCGCTAATGGGATTGACAGGGCAAGGTATAGAAACAGCAGGAGAGATTTTATCTAGTATTTTGCAATCACAAGGTTTTTCTCACCGGGCATGGAGAGACTTCTCCACTATTATTAGAGGTGGGCATACCGCATTTGAGATTTATATTTCCGAACAAGGGGAAGAATCCCCACCTCCACGGATAGAAGCTATCGACATTGCAGTGGTATGGGATGATGAGGGAGCAAAACGTTACATATCTCGAGTAAAAGATAAAGGACTATTATTCGGGCCATCGTCTACTACACTTGTACCTGAAGAAAATCGGGAAGAATCCCCGAAATTAGGATTTAACGTTTGGAGTCTTGGAATTATTGCCGGCTATCTCGGGCTCCCATTTTCCCTAATAGAGGATGCTATAAGCGACCGATTCGGTGGCGAATCAAACCAAAAATTAGTCCATCGCGGCTATCTCTTAGGGCAATCTAAAGCACAGGGTCCGATCTTTCAACCTTCCTCCCTAAGTAATGTAACAATTTCGGGCAATGATGCTTTGTCCATCGGAGCTATTGCTGGAGAAGTTCGTCATTACTTCGGATATCCTATCACTCCTGCTTCTGAAATCTTGGAAAACCTCTCCAAATGGCTTCCGCCCGTCGGTGGAAAAACTTATCAAGTCGAAGATGAGATTGCTGCAATACATGCTGCGATTGGGGCTAGCTTTGCCGGTAAAAGGACATTTGTTGCGAGCAGTGGTCCTGGAATAGCACTCATGACAGAAGGGATTAGTTATCTCGGTGCTACTGAGATTCCTCTTGTTATTATCGATAACCAGCGTGGGGGCCCATCAACTGGAATGCCAACAAAAACGGAACAAAGCGACCTCTTACATCTTCGCTATGCTGGTCACGGCGAATTTGCACGAATTTTACTTTCCCCAACAAATGTCCTTGATTGTATTGTGGTGATTCAAGAAGCCCTTAATCTAGCCGATTATTACCAGTGCCCGGTGATTATTGCCCTCGATCTTGACCTTGCATTAAGACGGATCTCTATTCCGTGGTGTTCCGTAGAGAAAGCCATTCGTAGTGTAGCGGTCGACAGAGGTCCGACTCTTACCCAATCAGCTCCTTTAGAAGGCTACGTGAGATATCGTTCGGTTGATGGTGCCCCTCCGGTGAGAACGATTCCTGGGATTAAAGGCGGGGCTTACGTTGCTAGCGGAGATGAACACGACGTAAGGGGATTTATGGAGCCCGATTACAAAGAAGTACGACACACGCTGCACATGAGACGATTGCATAAGGCAGATCAGATACAGTATAACCGATCGTTATCTATTGTAGGCGATACAGAAGCTTCGGTGGCTATTGTGGGAACCGGTTCAATGGGAGAGCTCATTGAAAACATTGTTAATCTTCACCCTGACAAATACGTCGGTATTTTGCTTCGCCAACTACATCCAGTTCCAATTGAAGAAATATCTGCTGCCTTATCCAATGCAGAAACAGTTATTGTTGCTGAATATAATGCAACAGCACAAATACGCTCTATTATCGAATCAGCTCTTGTTAACCAAAACATACAATCTCTCCTTCGATTTGATGGTGAACATTACACACTTGAAGAATTTGAAAATGCCTTGAAAACTACTAAGTCTACAAATAATGAATTAATTAGGGGGTAATGTAAATGCCAGATTCACTTACTATAAAAGATTATTCGAATGGCAATACACCTACGTGGTGCCCAGCATGTGGTGATTTCTCTGTATTGAAATGCATGCAGCGCGCATTATTTTCCCTGCAAATTAATCCGGAAGACACGGTCTTAGTTTCAGGAATAGGTTGTAGCGGAAAGATTGGACATTATTACGGCGGATATAGCATTCATGGGACACATGGACGTTCCTTGCCGATTGCGCAAGGAGTTAAAGCATCCCGACCAGATTTAACGGTTATTGCAGCGGGTGGAGATGGGGATGGATATGGTATTGGCGTAGGTCACCTTGTTCATGCCGCTAGACGAAATTTAAATATTACTTATATCGTTATGGACAATGGAGTATATGGGAATACAAAAGGGCAAACATCACCCACGAGCCGTTTGGGATATCAATCTTCAACAACTCCTTCAGGAAATCCTGATGTACCTATAAATCCACTGCTTCTGGCCTGGTCTTCCGGTGCTTCCTTTATTGGCCAGGGTTTTTCTGGCGATGCTAAACACCTTGAAGATCTCATTAAACAGGGAATAAGACATAGTGGTTTTTCTTTAATCAATGTTTTTAGTCCTTGTGTAGTTTTTAATAAGACTCAAGGCTATGACTTTTATCGTGAGAATATTGATTACCAAGAAAATCCTGCGAAAACTCCGCAGGAGTATGTGGGAATCCTTAGCCAACCTTCCATGCCTGTAGGAGTACTGTGGAAATCGTATAACAATGACTCAATTAAATCTACTGAACAAACCAAGAGTGAGGATCGTGATTTGGTAGCTTATCTTCGATCTAAACTTGCATAGTATTGAATTTTTAAAAGAGGGAACGATTCTCCTTCCCTCTACCCCTTTTTTCCAAACCATGGGAGGTGTTTAATTTATGAAGTACCAATTGGATTTTAAGGACAAAGTTGTTGTGGTAACCGGTGCAAGCAGGGGAATTGGGAAGAATATCGCTGTTGGCTTTGGTTCGCTAGGTGCGAATGTAGTGTTGATTAGCCGCAGCAAAGATCAATTAGAAGAAACAGCTTCCCGGATAAGAGATGCAGGAGGAAAAGCAGCTGTTATTCCAGCAGATTTATCAGTAACAGATACGATTGAAGAAGTTGTGGCGAACATTAAACAAAATTACCCCACGATAGACGTATTAGTAAATAATTCAGGAGTCTCAAAAAGGAAGCCATCAACAGAAGTGACAGAAGAGGATTGGAATTTTGTTATGGATCTTAACCAAAGATCATATTTTTTTATGTGTCAGGCTGTAGGGAAAGAAATGATTAAACAAGGTTATGGAAAAATTGTGAATATGGCCTCAGTAGGTGGGGTTGTAGGGATCACCAATTCAGCTCCGTATAGTTCAAGCAAAGGGGGAGTTGTATTACTTACCAAAGTCTTGGCAAGTGAGTGGGCGAAATATAACATCCAGGTAAACGCGGTTGGTCCAGGATACATTAAGACGGATTTAATTACCAATGCCATAAAGGATCCAGAGTTTTTACATACCATAACTTCTCGAACACCGAGTAAACGATTAGGAAATCCTGATGAGGTTGTGGGTGGAGTACTTTATTTGGCTTCTGATTTAGCAAATTATGTAACGGGTCATACATTATTGATCGATGGCGGCCTTACTGCATATGGAGTATAGTTAACGTCTTAAATCTGTCTGCTCTTCAGCCTATCTATTTAACAAAGGAAGGTAGTGTGATTTAGTTAGATGCTTAAACAGGTTCAGTTTGATAATCGCAACTTACATGAGCGAGTGTATATATATTTACGGGATAAAATTGTCCTTAATCAGTTACCGCCTGGATCTAGAATTAATTATGAAGAATTAGTAGAGGAATTAGGAGTAAGTAAGACGCCTTTACGAGATGCGGTCAATCGTCTGCAACAAGAAGGGTTGATTGAAGTAAAGCCAAGGTCAGGAACCTTTGTCAGTATACCAAAAGTGAGGGATATAGTAGAGATTTATGATGTTCGGAAAGCATTAGAAAGCCAGGCTATTCAATTAGCTAGCCCGAGAATCCCGAAAAAGGTATTGGAATCATTGTTAAACGAGGCTGGTCATGCTGAAGCAGAAATTAAAAAGGGCAATGCAGAAACGTTTTTTCAGGCTGATAGACAATTGCACCAGACGATTATTCAGTTTTCGGAAAATCAACGGTTGATATCCTTTATGAACACATTAGAATTGCAAATTAAATGGTTTGGAATTATTATTGCGAAAGATTCTGATAGACCCTTGCAAGCTAACGACATGCATAAAAGGATTTTGACAGCACTATATAATGAAAAAGTAGACGAAGCGAAAAAACTAATGGAAGAACATATAGAAGAAATTAAACTTTATACAGTTGCTGATTACTCGTAGCAGTGTTATCTCTCACGAGTAAAAATAACAATTATATTCAGAAAATTTCTAAAACTTTTGATAGGAGTGATGAGTATGTTCGATTTTAGTTCAACCGGTGAACAACAAGAAATGATTGAAAAGGCATCTATTTTTATGGACGAATATGTGTATCACAATGAAAAATATATGAGTTATCGGCAGAAGCCCAATCGCTCCCTATATTTTCGGTTCCATGGCACCGGATGCCGGAAATTCTGAGATTCTATGGCATGCCGGAACACCCGAGCAGAAGAGAAAATATTTACTCCCTTTAGTCAATGGAGACATTCGCTCCTGTTTTGCCATGACTGAACCCGAAGTATCTGGTTCTGATCCGACAACCCTACTAGCTCGTGCAGAAAAGGACGGGAACGATTGGGTAATAAATGCCCATAAATGGTTCACAACAGGTGCAATTGGTGCCTCCTTTTCGATTGTCATGGCGGCCACTGATCCGGATACTCTTCCTCATGAGCGATTCAGTATGTTCATAGTGGATGCTGACAATCCAGGCTTTGACATCGTTCGGGAAATCGCGCTCATGGGAGATCATTATACCGGGGGGCATGGTGAGGTGCGTTATATCGATTGCCGTATTCCTGCTGAAAATATGCTTGGAAATCGTGGGGAGGGTTTCAAATTGGCTCAGCTGCGTCTAGGGCCTGGGCGAATTACACATGCGATGCGTTGGATTGGTGTAGCTAAACGGAGTTTCGATCTGATGGTTGATCACTCCCTTCGTAGAGAAACCCGAGGAAAAAAATTGGCCGAATTCCAAACCATACAAAATATGATTGCGGACTCGGCAACTGAAATTGAAGCAGCCCGATTAATGACTTTGTACGCTGCCTGGAAAATGGATCAAGGTGATCAAGCACGCAAAGAGATTTCGATGATCAAATTTTTTGGCGCAAAAGTATTACAAGATGTCATTGATCGTGCCATTCAAGTTCATGGGGCACTCGGTATTACAGCAGATACACCACTGGAGGGTTTTTACCGAGAAGCTCGTTCTGCACGTATCTATGATGGCGCTGACGAAGTACATCGCATGGTAGTGGCGAAGCAGGTTTTAAAAGCATTCCAAATAGGGAGGTAGTTTATGAGTCAAGAGGATCTTTTAACGATTCGTTCAGGTGAAGAGATTAACTGGGTTGAAATTGAACGCTATATTCGGTTCCACAACAATGGTCTTACCCAAGATAGCATGGAGGTCAAAAAATTTTCAACTGGGTATTCCAACTTGACTTATCTGATCCAGATTGGAAATTGGGAAGGCGTACTTCGCCGCCCACCTTTCGGGAAAATCCCTCCAAAGGCACACGACATGGAACGGGAATACCGCATTTTACAAAAAATCCATCCCGTTTATCCTTTAGCTCCCGAACCTTATCTATATTGTGAAGATCCTAAGATTATGGATAAGCACTTTTATATCATGGAAAAGAAACACGGGGTTGTAGTAGATGATTTCTTACCACCGGCATTTCAAGAAAAGAACACCTGCCGTGTCGTTTCTGAAACGGTGGTGAATACACTCATACAGCTTCATGAAATTGATTATCAAAAAGTTGGATTATCAGATATTGGGCGCCCCGAGGGCTTTCTGGAAAGACAAGTTTATGGCTGGATCAAACGCTACCAGAATGCAAAAACGGATCACATAGATGTGGCGCAGGAAATCGAAAAGTGGTTGATAGACAACATCCCTACTTCACATTCTGCAACGATTGTCCACAATGATTTTAAGTTAAATAATATGATGTTATCTCCTCATGATGTAAGTCAGGGCGTTGCAGTTTTTGATTGGGAAATGTGCACTGTTGGCGATCCGTTAACGGACTTAGGAATTGCACTTGCCTATTGGACAGAGGAAGGAGAAGCGGAAACGGGGCTTACATCCGTTACAGCGAATCCTGGTTTTATTAAACGTCGAGAATTTATCGAGCTTTATGCCCAAAAAACTGGAAGAGACCTCTCACAGATTGATTATTACCTCACGTTTGCATTTTATAAAATTGCTGCAGTTCTCCAGCAGATCTATTATCGCTGGAAAAAAGGTGACACCCAGGATCCGCGTTTTTCTCTTTTAGATGTTGGGATACGGAATCTATTGGATCAAGCTTACCGTGCTCAAAAAAAGGAACTCGTATAGGTGAATCAGCGAAAGTAATTCATGTTGCTGAACCATCTTTAGTATCTGGAATCAGTCTGTACAGTATTATGTTGCTGCTATATTTTAAACGGTACCCATTTAGGAGGGAGAGATCCCTCTTTTTTCTATCGAGGCCTTATTTTCCTTTGCTTGCCAGCCGGCGATTCGCTTCTAAGCACCATCGTAAACGTGAACGTTTTACCATATTCACCAATGGTCTTCCCTTTGAATCGGAAACTGAGCTGGTATAAACAAGATTTTCACACCTGTTAATGCGATGGCCCTTGCTAGTTCCGGAAAGCGGATATCATAACAAATTTCAACTGAGGACAAGTGCCCTTCGATTTCGAAAACAGTATACTCTTTTCCCGGAACTAGATAAAGCACATGATCCTTTAACGTAAACCGAGTGCTATAATCAATGATCGCATGTTGAATAGATTCATATGCATGAATTTTTTAAGTTGCCATGGCATGCCGCATCTATAAATATAAAATAATTAAATTAAAAATTCAATGTATTTTAAAATCTTTGATGTTTCATAATTTGTAGAATAAGGGCGAAATATTTCAGTTGATTATTAATTTTAAAAATAATACATTAATTAAGTTGTTACTATACATAAAAGGGATGAAATATTAATGGATTGCTCGGTTGATGCACAAATTAGCGAACTGAAAAGGTTAATGACAAGTACAGCTGAGAAATATAATTTCAACTTCCTGCATCCGGATGTAATTGAAATTAGTCAAAAACTTGACGTTCTAATTGTACAGGCAATAAAAGAAAAGCATCCAGTCCACCGTGGGAAGGATGCGAGTTCTATTTGTAAGCACATTACTAAGCTGTCTGTATTCCTTTTTTTATCAATTTGGCAATCAAGACGGCTGCTTCCCTATCTATATCTTCATTGGAATGTAAGCTCATCTGGGTTTCATACTATTCGTACAGTTTCATGGACACTTGTTAGTTAACGCTCTAATATGAAATATAAGAGGAAGTGTCCAATATGAATTAAGGCAAATCAAACTAAATCTACATCGACGATACAATCAATTTAATAAGTTGTTGCTTTGTTTGGCTTAAATAGTTTCTTTTTTTAGAAGAAATTAATAATCCTATAGGAAATTTGGGATCATATCCATTAACCTTAAATGATATTGTATTTTGGTTTAAAACAGTTCCCTTTGGTATGATGCCTATTGCATCCCCAACAACCATTTGTGGAATTAGATGTAGTGAACTACAATTATAGACTCTTTTAAAGGCTAAATTGTTTTCTAATAAGAAAGCGTTCACTGATTGGTAATAATAACAACTATTTTCTCCAATGAAAATAGGATAATTGATTATATCAGATATTTCAACTGACTCTTTTTGTAACACCGGATGATTAGGATTATTTACTATAAATTCAACTTGTTCTTTACAAAGTGGAGTGAAATTGACGTTGGAGATATTTTGGTTATTTCCACATACAGCAAAATCAATCTGATTTTGATCGATCATTTTTGATAAAAGAGCTGTATTTCCCACGACAAAATCACAATGTATGTACGGTTTCTCATTGTTTAAATATTTTAATATAGACGGCATTAATTTTTTAGTAAAAGACTCTAATAATCCTATTCTTAATTTCCCCTTCTCCTCACTGCTTATACGCTGTGCTTGAGATATTGAATAATCCCAATGCATTAACAAGTTATCTACTTCCTCCGCAAATAAGTTACCTTCATCCGTTAGTCGAGCATCCCACCCTCGTTCAAATAGAAGAAAACCAAGCTCTTTTTCTAGTTTTTTTATATGTGTCGTTACTGTTGACTGAGCATAATTTAATTTTTTTGCCGCAAGTGAAAAAGTTCCTGCTTCAACAATCATTTTAAATGTTTTTAACTCTTTTATATCCATCTCACACCTCATCTTTATCGGTTTTATTGATAATAATATAACGTATTTTCAATTATACAAATTGAAGTATGCGAATTAAAATAATATTACAAGAAAGGGAGTGAGACTATATGCCTTTTGTTAATGTTTATTATCCTGAAGGTGTAACGGATCAAGAAAAATTAAAAAAGGTGAGCAATAGTATTCATCGTTCATTAATTGAACATTTTAAAGTTCCGGAAAATGATTACTTTCACATGTTTTTTCCCTACCAATCTAATCAATTTTTTTACGATCCGTTTTACCTGTTAGAAGGAAAGAAAAAGAGAAGAGAAAAAATGATACATGTTTCCATTGCATGTGGGCCAGGAAGAACAATGAATCAGAAAAGTAATTTATATCAATCCATATCGAAAGCTATTTCTAATGATTTAAACATCTCCACAACTGATATTTTTATTACATTAAACGAGACATCTGCTGAAAACTGGTCATTTGGTCAAGGAATAGCACAAATGGTTAATACGAAGGAGGAAAAGGAATAGTGAATGATCGTATTGAATCCAATATACCAAAGAAAATGAGAGAAATTGCTCCCGATTTTGTTGATTACAGTGAAAACGTATTATTCGAAAAAGTGTGGAGAGATCCTACTTTAACATCAAAAGAAAGAAGTTTAATTACACTTTCCGCTTTGATTAGTATTGGCAACACTGAACAACTACCATTTCATCTACAATTAGCTCAAAAGAATGGAATTAACGAAAACGAAATTATTGCTTTGATAACACAAATGGCCTTTTACGTTGGATGGCCTAAAGCTGCCTCTGCGTTAAATATCATAATAAATTAAAAATGACAACTTAGTTTTTCCTATTACCGTTTTTCGGTAAAATGGGCACAACAAAAGCCCATAGCTAACAAAACTATGGACTCTAGTTTTTCAACAATTGGAGTCTGTTAAAACATAAAGGAGTGGAGTGCTAACTTATACTACTTGTTAGCAAAAAACATTATAGCACCAGTTAAAAACGGGTAGTTAGTATTCAGACAATGGTCACGCAATGTTCAATAAGGGAACTAAAAAAGTCCATAGCAGTTTATGCTATGGACTCTATAAGAAGGGTCGAGATTTTAAACAATTTGGGACGTTCGTTTAATGCTAGACAAAGAATCGACATGGCATGCGGAATGGTGTTACGAAGCGCGATAATAAAATGCATATTCCGCTTCAAGTCTATTATACCATAAAATTTAGTTTTAAATAGGTATTTCATTAACTAACCAATTCTGAAATAATAGGCGATGAATAAATAGCAAAACGGTAGTGTAAAAAAAACATTTGACACTCAAGATATAATCAGATTATTATCAAATATATAAAATGTAAACGTTTAGATATTCTCTTAGTAAGCGACCGCAAAGGAGTATTATGTCCACGATTAAGGATGTTGCGAAAAAAGCAAATGTTTCAATTGCTACAGTTTCACGTGTTATTAACTGTTTAGGAGGGGTAAAACCTTCTACTGAGAGCCGTATACGGGAGGCCATTGAAGAGTTAAATTATTCTCCTAACGTAATAGCCAGGAGTATGGTTGTCAAAAGGACTCAAACAATTGGGGTGATTGTTCCCGATATTGCAAACCCTTTCTTTCCGGAAGTAATTAAAGGTATTGAGGAATATGCAAGAGAATATGGTTTTACCACGTTCTTAGCAAACAGCGATGAATCAGTGGATGAAGAATCAAGAATTCTGAGTGCACTAAGAGAAAGACGTGTAGATGGACTAATTGTAACAACAGCAAGTGAACTAGACAGTCCTTTAGTTGAATTTGAATTTGATAGTTCCCCAATTGTACTACTTGACCGTTATATTCATAAATCCCCCTATGATTCGGTTGTAATTGATAATACAAGAGGGGCATACACTGCTGTTAAACATTTGGTTACCGAAGGTCATACAAAAATTGGCCTCATTGGAGGACCATCGAATGTTACTCCTGGCAGGGACCGGACTAAGGGATACATACAAGCCCATACGGACTTCGAAATCCCAATTCGCCAAGAGTATATTCTGGAAGGAGACTTTAAAGAAGAGAGCGGTTATCGACTAGGAGAAAAATTGTTGGCGATGAGTCAGCCACCAACAGCAATTTTTTCGGCTAACAACTTGATGACTCTTGGATTATTGAAGTACATTCAACGTCGGCATCTACAATTAGGAAAAGATATCACCGTTATTGGTTTTGACGACTTGGATCTTGCTACATTTATTGAACCTCCATTAACCGTGGTCTCCCGTCCAATGCGATACATGGGGGAAATTGCGGCAAGTTTACTTATCGAAAGAATAAATGGAGCAGAGTTTAAAGAACCTAGGAAAATTGTACTTTTACCACAATTAGTTATACGAAAATCCACCAATAACAAATAATTTTTTTAAAACTAAAAATGTAAACGTTTAGATTGGAGAGTGAGTAATTTTGAGAGAAAAATTTATCACTGTTTTAGGAAGCATGACAATGGATTTAGTAGCTAAAACGCAAAGAAGGCCCATCAAGGGAGAGACGGTTTTGGGAGAAGCCTTTGCCATGGTTCCCGGCGGAAAAGGTGCAAACCAAGCAGTCACGGCTGCTAAATTAGGGGCAAAAACATATATGGTGGGCAGGTTAGGAAATGACTTGTTTAGAAATTCTATCTTGGATAATTTAGCAAGAGAAGGAGTAGTTACCGAGTTTATAAAAACGGATAACGAAACTGCTACCGGTATTGCCCATATTAGCGTCGATGCACTAGGCGATAATAGTATTATAATTGTGCCACTTGCAAATGCAAATGTGGATGAACTGGATGTTAACGAGGTTGAAGATCTTATTTCCCGTTCAGCACTGCTTATGCTTCAACTCGAAGTTCCACTTAAAACAGTCCTTCATGCAACAAAAGTTGCAAAAAAACACAATATACCAGTCATTTTAAATCCGGCACCAGCACAAAGTCTCCCTGATGAATTATATGCCTATATCGATTATCTAACACCAAACGAAACCGAAACAGAAATATTAACTGGCATTAAAATAACCAGCATAGAATCTGCAAAAGTAGCCGCAAAAGAATTGCTAAACCGTGGCGTTAGAAATGTTGTCATAACACTTGGAGAAAATGGATGTCTACTATCAGATGGGATGGAATTCCACCATGTTTCCGCTCAGAAGGTCGAAGTGGTGGATACCACTGCGGCAGGAGATGCCTTTAACGGTGGTATGGCCGTTGGACTTTTAAAAGGAATGTCAATTAAAGAAGCAGTTACATATGGCGGACTAGTCGGTACTCTTGCTGTAACCAAGTTCGGAGCACAGTCTTCCTTACCTTCTATTGATGAAGTCAACAACTTTTTAAAACACCAGGTGCCTCATTCATTAAATAAAAATTAAGGTGGGATTTCACATGAAAAGGTCAGGCATTCTAAATCCACAGCTTTCAAGGGTGATAGCAGAAACTGGTCACACTGATCTTTTGGTTGTTACGGATGCGGGGCTACCCATTCCGCAAGAAATAGAGCGGGTAGATTTGTCTCTTGTTCAGGGGAAACCGGCATTCCTAGACGTCCTACGGGAAGTAGTAACCGAATTAGAAGTCGAAAAAATAATTCTTGCTGAAGAAACAGAAAAGATAAGTCCTAATATGTATAGGGATATTGTAAACCTGCTGCCTGGAATACCTATTGAAACTATGCCTCATGAAGCCTTTAAAGAAAAAACTAAGCAAGCAAAAGCAGCAATTCGCTCAGGTGAATTTACATCATACGCAAATGTTATTTTAGTTGCTGGAGTAGTTTACTAAAAGTTTCCACAATGACAATTAGATGTTGAAAGCGAGTTGAGAAGAGATGGATCAATTCTTGCTTGATTTACATCGAATTAGAAAATCCTTTTTTGGTGTAAAAGCACTTGACGGTGTGGACCTTGAAATTACAACAGGTGAAGTTTTAGCTGTTTTAGGAGAGAACGGGGCAGGAAAGTCGACAATGATGAAAATAATAGCAGGTGTATATCAACCGGATGAGGGTGAGATACGAATTGAAGGAAGGTCAGTTAAAATACAGGATACAAACCATGCACAAGCCCTTGGCATTTCAATTATACATCAAGAATTTAATTTAATTCCCTATCTTAGTGTTGCGGAGAATATCTACTTAGGCCGGGAGCCAATGAAACCGGGAAATCTTTTTATCAATTGGGTCAAGATGTTCAAGGATACTGAGCAGTTATTGAAAAAAGTGGGCCTGTCAGTTAATCCAAAAAGATCAGTTAGTACACTTAGTGTAGCGGAACAACAAATGGTTGAAATTGCAAAATCACTTTCCTTCAATGCCAAGGTAATTATTATGGATGAGCCTACTGCTGCTCTAAATGACGAAGAAAGGAATAAGCTTTTTTATATTATAAAAGAATTAAAGAAAGACGGGGTGGGGATCATTTATATTTCTCACCGAATGGAAGAAATATTTGAAATCTGTGATTCTATTATGGTACTACGTGACGGAAAATTTATTCAGCGTATGCGGACAGTAGATACCAGTAAAGAGCAACTTATTTCACTCATGGTAGGACGTCAATTGACTGACTATTACCCAACCTTGCCTAATGCAAAAAAGAAAGTAAGGCTGGAAGTTAAAGATCTTTGTGTTGATGATAGCGTAAAGGATGTTTCATTTCAAGCCTATAAGGGTGAGATTCTTGGCATTGCGGGTCTTATAGGATCTGGACGCCCGGAGTTAGCCAAGGCAATATTTGGTGCTCTTCCAGTTCGTCAAGGTTCCATTTTTTTAGAAGGAGAAAAGGTTTTTTTAAAAAATTGTAAAGATGCAATTGAGAAGGGGATCGCTTTAGTATCGGATGACAGAAAGGGAGAGGGAATTGTTCTTTCAATGTCAATTGAGGAAAATTTGACACTTGCTAACTTGAAATCGGTGTTGCGGTCGATTTTCATAGATAAAAAGAAGCAAAAGGAATTAGTTGAACGGAATTTTAAGGCTTTGAAGATTAAAGCAGCGAGTGCAGACTTAAAAGTTGAATTTTTAAGTGGGGGCAATCAACAAAAGGTGGTTTTAGGAAAATGGCTTGAAACCGATCCTAAAATATTTATTTTAAATGAGCCAACACGTGGCATTGATATTGGTGCCAAAGCAGAGATTTACCAATTGATGAAGAACTTGGTTGAACAAGGGGTGACCATTATATTGATTTCTTCCGAGTTACCTGAATTACTCGGTATGAGTCATCGTATTCTCGTAATGCACGAAGGATGTATTACCGGTGAATTTAACAAGGATGAAGCTACACAGGAAAAAATCATGATTTGTGCGACAGGTGGTGAGAACAATGGGGCAGCTTAGTAAATATCGTACATTGTTTGTCTTATTGGTGATTGTAATCATTGCTTCATTTTTGAGTAATGCATTTTTTACAACAACAAACCTTTTAAATATTGCTCGTCAGGTTTCTATTACAGCAATTGTGGGTGCTGGAATGACATTAGTAATCCTAGTTGCTGGAATTGACTTGTCAGTAGGTGCAGTGCTTGCTGTTTCAGGTGCTATAGTAGCAGGTGTTCTGGCTTCGACAAACAGTGTGATGTTAGCGATACTGGTAAGTTTAATTGTCGGGATATTTTTTGGCTCAATTAATGGATTTTTATCAACCAAAGGGAAGATGCCATCATTTATTGTGACACTAGCTACAATGGCGGTAGCGAGAGCACTCACTTTGGTGTTAACAAATGGGTATCCAGTTGTTGTTCGCAGTTCGTCATTTCGTGAAATTGGAAACGGTCATATTTTAGGCGTTCCTATACCCGTAATTTTAATGGTTGTAATATTCGTGCTATTACATATTTTACTTAAGCATACAAAGTTAGGCCGTTATATTTATTCTGTCGGTGGGAACGAATCAGCAAGTCGTTTAACCGGGATTAACACGTACCGTGTTATCATTACGACCTTTATACTCAGCGGAATATTTACATCTATTGCTTCTCTAATTTACACCGCAAGATTAAGTTCAGCACAACCAACAGCTGGCACAGGACTTGAACTAGATGCAATTGCGGCCGTAATTTTAGGTGGAACGAGTCTAGCGGGGGGTCAGGGTGGAGTTTTTGGGACATTGATAGGTGCTTTTATTATGGGGATCCTTGATAATATCTTAAATCTCATGAATATTAACCCCTACTATCAAGGCATAGTCAAAGGCGTGGTTATCATCTTAGCTGTCTTTACTGATAACAAATTCAGATCGATAGCTGTAGCTCGATTCAAATCGCAGCCCGAAACAAATGTAAAGGAAGCAAATGTTGAAGAAGCCAAAGCCAACTAGGGAGTAACGATACTTAACTAATAAGTATCTTCACTATCATATTAAAAAATGGGGGTATAAGTAGTGAAAAAAGGAAAAAAAGCATTAGCGTTTGCCTTCTTGACGACTATCGCTATGGCTGCACCGCTGGCTGGTTGTAGTAGCACCAAAGAATCAAGTTCAGATAAGCAAGCCGTATCAACCTCTGCTCCAAACTCAACAAACGCAACAAAAAAACTTAAAATTGGTCTTTCCATGAACACCTTGAATAATCCGTTTTTCGTTGCCGTAAAGGAAGGGGCAGAAGCTCAAGCAAAAGCAATAGGAGCTGAGTTGATTGTTACGGATGCACAAAATAATGTAAGCACCCAGTTGAGTAACGTTGAAAGTATGATTCAACAAAAACCGGACGTAATCATTATCGACCCAACTGATTCCGATGCTATTGTACCCGCAGTACAGGAAGCGAATCAAGCAAATATACCGATTCTTACTATTGACCGAAAGGCAAATGGTGGAGAAGTTGTCGCACATGTTGGTTTTGACGCAGTCGAGGCAGGAAAGATGGCAGGAGATTGGTTGGCAAAAGAGCTCAAGGGAAAGGGAAATGTAGTTGAAATCACTGGAATCATGGGAACCAATGTGGCCCAGGATCGAGATAAAGGGTTTAACGAAGTAATGAAACAAAATCCTGGAATTAAAATTGTCGCTAAACAAACTGCAAACTTTGACCGTGGAGAAGCCCTCAAAGTTATGGAAAACATTATACAGGCTAACCCTAGAATTGATGCGGTCTATGCAGCTAATGATGAAATGGCAATTGGAGCAGAGCAAGCCCTAGAAGCAGCTAACTTAACAGGTAAAGTAAAAATAGTGGGAACAGATGATACAGATCCCATGAAGGAACTAATTAAACAGGGAAAAGCAAACGCTACGGTTGCTAATCCGCCCTATTTCTTAGGGAAAGATGCTGTGAAGGCAGCAAAGGATTTATCTGACGGCAAAAAACTAGAGAAAGATGTAATTCTTAAAGCGGAAATTGTTAAAAAGGATAACGTGGATCAAGTAAAAACAAGAGACTAAAATTATTTGGAGGTAGGTTCTAACCCTACCTCTATTTTTCAGGGGGGACTTACCAATGAACGAAATTAAATCTCTAAAAGAAATAGCAAAAATGATAGATCATACGATTCTAAAACCAGAAGCTACAGAAGATGAAGTAATACAGGTTTGTAATGAAGCTAAAACCTTTGGATTTGCCACCGTTTGTATAAATCCAGTATGGGTACCGTTTGTATCGAAGGAATTAAACGGGTCTAACATCGGAATTACCACCGTCATTGGCTTTCCCTTTGGAGCGGGAACAACCTTAATCAAAGCAATGGAAACGCGGGATGCCATAGCTAATGGAGCGACTGAAATTGATATGGTAATAAATATTGGGGACTTAAAATCGGGTAAGATGGATAGTGTAAAGCGGGATATACGAATGGTTGTAGAGGCAGCAGGAGAAAAAACTGTGAAGGTTATTCTTGAAACTTGCCTTCTAACAGATGAAGAAAAAGTAATTGGCTGTAAGCTTAGTAAGGAAGCTGGTGCTGATTTTGTTAAAACATCTACAGGATTTTCGAAAGCTGGGGCAACCGTTGCGGATGTTTCATTAATGAGGAAGATTGTGGGCTTAGAGTTCGGGGTGAAAGCTAGCGGCGGTATTCGTACATTAAATGATGTAAAAGCAATGATAAAAGCTGGCGCCAGCCGCATAGGTGCCAGTGCGAGTGTTGCTTTTGTTAAAGATGCAGATGGAATAGAGACGGTATACTAACGGTCAAATCTATTCTTTCGGACAAAGTCAAGGTGCATAACATCGTGAACATCAGTTTTGAATACTCTCTACTTGGCGCAGACAAAAGTCTGTGTCTTTTTCTTTCAACATCGGTTTCTCTCCGTATTCTCTATTCACATATGTATGCAAGTTACGTTTTACATACTGATTATGGGCAGCCGAGGAAGAATCACAGATTATCGGCTAATCTATCCACAGAGGTTGTTGGTAACTTGCATTGCTCCATTTGCATACTATAAGGGGGTATGGTATATCTGAGTGGGAAGGAGTTGAACAACCTGAAAGAAAATAAGTCTATGCACGAACCGGATAGTTGTTCGCATGGTGAGGGAAGAAAAAGTCACCATTCAGAAAAAGTAAAAGCAAATTTAACGACCCGATTAAATCGGACTGAAGGACAAATCAGAGGGGTAAAAGGAATGATTGAAAAAGATGCCTACTGTGATGATGTTCTCAATCAATTAGCAGCAATTCAATCCGCACTAAACAGTGTGGGGAAACTTTTGCTCGAGGGACATATGAAAAGCTGCGTGATTGAACGGATTCAAGAAGGCGATCATGACGTCATTGATGAACTGCTGACCACAATGAATAAACTTATGAAATGATTTAACAATAAGCAGGAGGAAATTACCAATGAAGAACATTACACTTAAAGTAGAAGGCATGTCTTGTGGGTATTGTGTGAATGCCGTTGAAGGAGCACTAAAGGAGATCGGCGCTTCTGGGAAAGTTGACTACCGGGTGTGATGACAGCAACTGTTAATTTGGCATTCGAATATATTGTGAAATTAGCAAGCGGATGAAGGGAAAATAAAGAAGGGACCGATGAAGGCCCCTTCCATGGTTCACCACCGAATTGATAAGAAATAGATCGGTCAATCTTTCTTATAAAAGAAATAGGAGTAGTGTTCAAAATTAGACAACGAGTGCCATTGTCCATAATTTTTCAAAAAGTCGAGTTGGAACCCTAACCGGTCCATGGTTCGAATCAGATCATTGTTTGTAATACCCCATTGCCATACGTTCGGCGCGTCTCTCCAAATGCGGCCTGGCACAATCTCTTCGTACATATGTGAAAATAATTGAACATAACTCGGATGTGTCGGTTCATGCGGGACGTTCTTTAAGTACTCCTCTTTGCCTAAATCAAGTAATCTTACTGTACTGGATGATGGAGTAAATTGTGGATTGCATATAATAAATGAACGAGTAAACGGTGCGTACATCTCCAAAATTTGATCCCAGTCAGGCGCTACTTGATGCAGTAGGACGTCGAACAAGATGATGGTATCCACATGGCCGATGCGTTCGGGCATTTCCGGGCTGCCGAAGTTAGCCTGCATGGTGGAAATTTCCTTATGCTTGTCACATAAGCGTTTGGCACTATTTGGCCATTGCACATCCACCATAATCATTTCATTCGGATTGTACTTTTCCATGGCGTATAGGCCATAGGCGCAATCGATTTCTCCAACGCCGCCCAATTCCGCGACACGATTCATTTTTTTGAAAGAGAAAGAGAAATCCAGTACTTCTTTTTTCGCCAAGTCAAAGGCAGGATGAAACGTTCGCTTTAAATCTTTTTGCATGTCACTTATTTGACGCGATAGTTCCTCGTGTATCATCAATCGACTCTCCTTTGATCAAAATTAGTAGAAACATTTTATAATATGCAAGAAATATGATGTCTGAGTCCGCGTTTACCCTAAATTTCGCAAAGGATTTACAAAAAAATCCAGTATACGAACCGTGTGCCGGCCATCCGGATGCTGATAACGGCCGACCAAACTGAGCGCCAGGTTTAGATTTACATGAATGCTAAAAATTCTTTTTAATCAGGCGGAAAATTTCGAGGAGAAAAATGGTTAAGGTCAGCCATACACCCCCGAAGACATACCCTGCAACTGTTCCGCTAGGAGACTGTGCACCAAAGTATATGCCGTTTAAACCAATTACAAATAAAACGAGAAATGTCAGTAACGAAACAACGATTGATATTGATGGTTTTCTTGAATTTCGTGCAAGCACAAAAGAAGTAAAACCATACACAATGGTTGCCATAAGCGTTTGTTCATTGGGAAAGGCATAAAGGTTGCTTCCTTCCATGGGAGATGGGTGAACAACAATAAATACATGTCGCAGAAGTTCTCTCCAGAGATCACCTCCTGCGATCACAATAACCAGAAATGCTCCCTCAATCACTCGGTATTTTTTCTTAAAACAAATCCATAGAAAAATAAGAATACTAAGGGTCAATAGTATCTTTCCGGATGCTAGTAAGCCGAACGTATGCATCCATGGCATCCAGGTTTTATTAAACATCAATCGCACCAGCACAGACACCACTAAATTAAATTCTTCATATTCACTGCTTAAATAATCTTGAATTAAACCACCCATAAAAACAACAAGCTCCAGAAAAACGGCAGCGATCGCAAGTATAAGAAGCCTTACCCTCCGAAGGGAATGAAACAAGTGTATCCCCCTGTTTAAACCACTTGTTATCTTCTCCTTAATCTGTTCCTTAAATTTTCTATATCCATAAACGGCTGCAACGACTATCGCCGCAATGATGCCGGCTATAAGTAAATACTTTTTAATGGAGTTGTGAAAATGTTCCCACTGTGGACCTAACACTTTGCCTAATGAAATAAAAGTACCTGTATATAATAAAGCTCCTAGATAGGCATACAAGGCAAAGGTGCGGTAGCGAATCCTCGTTATGCCCGAAAAGTAACCTGTAATGTGTCGAACACCTGGGATAAAATAAGCGATAACCAGCATCTTATTGCCGTATTTCTCAAACCACTGGGATGTTTTTTCTAATTTTTCGGGTCCCAAATGAAACTTATGCCCGTACTTTTGAAAAAATGGGGTGCCTAACTTAAAACCTATCCAATAGGCAATCGATATTCCGATACAGCATCCTATCCATGCCGTGAATATACTAAATATCCAATTCAGCTTGCCCTGGAAAACAAGAACGCCAGTGTAACCCATCAGCACTTCGCCTGGCACAGGAAACGCAATAAGCTCCAATATAAAGGAAAATAATAATACCATATATCCATAATGGTTCATCAACGTTGTTAGATACCCCAAGAGTTACCCTCCTTTTATATCTGTTGCATCTCGACGGTTTATCCTTTACATATCGTTTGTACCTTATTTTTATTTTACCCAGCATAACTTAAAAGACGGAAGCTTAAACCCAGTAGTTTATTTTCAAGAGGGGATAACCTGTGTGGTATTTGATTGTTTCAGAAAACGATGCCCGCTACATAAAACAAAAAGCAAATAAAAATCCGTCTTAGCCAGACGGATTTAAGTTAATTTTGATTTGTAAATCTCTGTTTTACCACTGTCTAATGTAGGCATTTTATATGGCTTGTCTTATTCAACGTCTTTGTGTTGTATAGATTTTAAGTTCATTTTAATATATTGAACAAGCCTGCCTTTAAAATCTTTAGGCCGTATATTTCCTTCAAATGTATTGTTTATTTTTTTGAAATGGGATATGGTTGATTTCCTTTTGTTGCTTTCCAGATAGCCTGATTAAGTTTGTTTGAATCTGCAGCATCAGGTTTAGAGAAGTCCATTTGCTTGGAAACTGCCGCCATCGGTGCATTTTGACCATTCATTGCATTCAATGGATATGTTAATTGTTCAACCTTATAAGGGTCGAGGTTAGGATGGTTGGTGAAGGAATTGAGCATTGGAATGGCAGACGCGTCAAACTGGGTCATTGGTTTCATACCCAGAATCATCCATGGATGTCCTTGCTCACTGACCTCACCATCTGCATAGAAGTTGTCCAAAGTCACAAATTGAGTTGCGAGTTTATGCAGGTTTGGCGTAAAGGACTTACCGAACTGCGTTAAACTCGGATCACCGTTGCCTTTCCCTAAATCTCCAAATACCTGGTCGCGATTTTCATTAATAACGTAAATCACATGCTTAATGGGGGACTTTTGATCAGCATAACGAGGAATGGCTGAATCTTTGTCACCAGTTAGACGACTTAACCAACCACTTTTTACGTCATATACCTTGTTGTTGTCTTCAACCTGTTTGGTGTATTTTTTGGAGTTGGTTTTTATCGGGGACATCTAATGGCATCCTGAACAGGCTCAAGTATTCCCTGATTAAATTTTTGAAGAGTACCCATAAAATATTCGGCTTCACGAGCAATATGATCGACTAAAAGGGGGAAGTTAAAGCCGTGTATCTTACAATTGATGATGAGAATTAACAGATTCCTTTTAAAGTTTCTAAAACCATAAACCAGTTGAATGCTGTCCTCATTTAACCTTCTAACAGCATCAACATTATCGGGTGTTTCCCTCTTTTCGAATGTTCAAATATAGGCTAATGTAGCATATTTGCGTTACCAGTAATTAGTGCTTATCCATTACAATTAATCTTTCAGCACACATAGATTTGAATCAACTATTACGGTCCTTTCAACAATCATCTCTATTATAGTTGAAAAAATATTTTGAACATTTGGTCATCTGCAAACAATAGTCACAGGAATTTCTCGTGGAATTATGATAGTGGAGCATAAAGGATAGCGTTGTTAAATAAATATTAGATGTAATTTAAAAAAGACAGACTTCTAACACAATTCTTTTATCAAGCAGGGAGGAACAGATGAAATTTTTTGATCCGCATATCCATTGTTATTCCCGTACGACGGACGACTACGAACGAATGAGTTTATCGGGTGTAAGGGCCGTGGTTGAGCCTTCCTTCTGGCTCGGTAGTGAACGACGATATCCAGGAACTTACTTCGATTACTTTGAACATATACTGTCATTCGAACCCAAACGCGCGAAACAGTATGGAATTGATCACTATTGCTGTATTGCGATGAATCCAAAGGAAGCAAACAATCTTGATCTTGCTCATGAAGTGATTGATGGCTTGAAGAGGTATTTATTACATGACCGTTGCCTGGCGATAGGGGAGGTCGGATTTGACCGTATCACAGTTGCGGAAGAAGAAGTGATGAAACGTCAGTTGAAAATAGCAAAAGAGTTAAACATGCTTGTAATGGTACATACTCCGCACCAGAATAAACGTGAAGGAACGGAACGTACGATTCACCTCCTTAAAGAAGTCGGGCTCGACCCGGATCAGGTCATTATCGATCATAACAATTTAGATACGATCGATCTCTCTGTCGCCTATGGAGGCTGGAGTGCAATGACCATTTATCCGACTAAGGTCTCCCCAGCACAAGCAATCGAAATTTTTGCTCGTTACGGAACCGACCGAATGATGGTTAACACCGCGGCCGATTGGGGACCATCGAATCCTTTGAATGTTGTTAAAACCGCTTTAGAAATGAGAATCAAAGAATACGCAGAAGATGTTATTGAGAAATTAGTGTGGGATAATCCAATTCAATTCTATCGTCAGTCGGGTAAGTTAAAGCTCGCAGAGTTGGAGGAAGCGTAAATGAAGCTTGCTATTAGCAGTAATGCATTTAAAAAGTTTGATATTATACAAACCATTGATATGGCGGCTGATATTGGTTACCAAGGGATTGAAATCTTACTAGATATTCCACATGCTTTTCCTCCCCATACGACAGAGGAAAAAGTGCAATCCATCAAACAAAAATTAATCGAGAGAAACATGGTGATCTCGAATCTCAATGCCTTTATGCTTTATGGAATTCAAGACTGCTGGCATCCTTCGTTTATTGAAGCCGATGAAAGAGAGCGTCGACAGCGAATTAACCATACGCATGATTGTATAGAAATAGCGGTTCGGTTAGGGGCAAGGACCCTCTCTACAGAACCAGGAGGACCGCTGGGTGGAGTCGATCGATCATGGGCTAATCGTGCTTTTATCTCGGCTATGGAGGAATTGGCGGATCATGCGGAAAAGGCTGGGGTAACTATTCTAGTAGAACCAGAACCAGATTTATTAATCGAAACAAGTGACCAGTTCCTTGAATTAAAAAAAGCTGTGTCCTCCGAAGCAATTGGTCTAAATTTCGATATTGGTCACTTCTTCTGTGTGGGAGAGGACCCTGTGAAATTGGTAGATAAGTTATTACCTTATACGCACCATTACCATCTGGAGGATATAGCAGAGGATCGCGTACATCATCATTTAATACCTGGTCACGGGAGTATCGACATCCCACGTGTGTTAAAAGCGATTCAAGAAACGGGTTATGATCGCTGTATAACAATTGAACTATATCCATATGAAAATCAAGCTTTTGAAGCTTCCTTAGAAGCTTATCGGTATGTAACAAGAGTCATCGAAGGTTTACAGAATGTCCGTTTAGTTTAAGCTCAGCTGAGGCTCCTAATAGCAGGAGCCCCGGTCTTTTTTATGTCACTTTTTTAAAAGGTGGAAATGGGTACCAACTCGAGCGTGTATTCCTTTAACTGATAGCCATTAAAAACCTTAGTAGACTTCTTTAAGCAGTGATATTTTTGGAAGGTTAGAGTATAAAGGATTGATCTCTTTAATAAATATGGATTGTAAATTAATACAAGAAAGGGAGGAATATCGTATGTATCTCGCATTTGGTACAAATGCCTTTACTCGTTTTCCTTTGGTTAAGGCTATTGAACAAATACATGCCCATGGCTACGATGGGGTAGAGATTTTGGCAGATGCTCCCCATGCTTTCGCCTCAACGATTTCTACCGAAGAAATCAGCAAAGTGTACCGTGTTTTACAAAACACAGGAATACCAGTCAGCAATATTAACGCAAATACAGCAACTGGGTTCTATCCTTCCCTCTTTAGAAGTGGGGAGGTAATATTTGAGCCTTCCTTGTGCAGTAACGATGAAGAAACAAGGAGAAACAGAATTGAATATACCAAGCAGTGTATTGATCTAGCTGTAGAATGGGGGGCTACTTGTATTAGTGTGACTTCTGGGCGTTCTCTTCCAGGAAATCCTCCGCACACGGCTTATCGAAATTTTTATCACTCACTTAACGAGGTTTTAGATTACGCAGTAAAAAAAGATATTTGTGTAGGGATCGAATATGAACCTGGGTTATTGATAGAAAACTCGGTTGAACTAATACAGTTATTTCAGGATCTGCCCTGTCCAAATCTAGGAGTAAATTTAGATATTGGTCATTGTCAAGTCATAGGGGAACCTTTAGCAGAAACCATAAGCAAATTCTCAGATAAAATTTGGAATGTACATTTGGAGGATATTCGTGGTTGTAAGCATTATCATCTTGTTCCGGGTGATGGAGATATTGATTTTAAGGAAGTGTTAGATGCGTTGAAATCTATAAACTATCAACAATTTATCACGATGGAGCTGTATACCTATAATGATGCCCCAGATGATGCTGCGAAACGATCCCTTTCTTATTTAAAAGATATAATCAGTGAAAATGGTCATGAATGCGCTCATGGATAATCTTCATAATCATATATATTCAAGACTGATGGATTATTATGACAGGATGTCCCATTCCGTTCTTGACCCCTGCGCCCGTCATCAAAATTTATCCCTATAAAGAATCTCTAGTTCTACGGCAAATCAGGCTCTGCAACATATTGGTCCCGTATTACAGCGGATAATGGAAACCTCGTCGAAGGGTGAGGAAAAATGAAAGCTTATTTTCAATTGTTGCGATTACCCAATATTGTAACATCTGCTGCGGATGTTCTGGCTGGGGTATGGATTATGGCTGCAATTACTGAAATTATACAAGGATCGATGGCTTGGTTGATTGTTTCCTCTTGCCTTCTCTATAGTGGGGGTGTTGCGTTAAACGATGTGGTGGATGTAGCAATCGATGCAATGCAACGGCCGGAGCGACCCATTCCATCCGGGAAGGTCAGTAGGAAAAGGGCAGCGTTACTAGCTTCCTACCTGTTAATTGGCGGACTAATCGCTGCCTGGATGTCGAGTTTTCTTAGCTTTATGATAGCTATTGTTCTCGTCGGCACGATTATTTTCTATAATGGGTGGGCCAAGAAAAGTCATACGTTGGGTTCCATCGTGATGGGACTTTGTCGATCCATAAATCTTTTGCTGGGGTTTTCAATCGCTCCGCACCAAATATGGCATTACGCTTTTCTCCTTGCTTTTCCTTTTTTCCATATCGTATCCGTTACATCCCTCAGTCAGGGAGAAACCACGGGTTTATCCCAACGTCACGTGTTGTTTCTAACCGCTGTCCCGATGGGATTAGCCATCCTTTTATTCGTCTTGGGCCTTCAATTTCAAGCCTCGCTCTCCGTCGTCTTTATTTTTATCGTGCTATATCTGCTTGGGGAAGGGTTTGCGCTAATTCCCGCCATTCGAAGGCCGGAGCCCTTTCTTATTGGCCGTGGGGTAAAATATGGGTTATTATCGCTTATCCTGCTCAATGCGGCCTTAGTTGCGATTTTTAGTGGTGGATTTCAAGCCATGATGACAGCATCATTATTCATCATTCCATGGTTGATTGCTCGTTGGTTCTCCATGACATAAGACATTTGGAGGAGGGTAAAAAGTTGCCACGTTTTGCTAAGCAAGTCATTGTTTTGAATCTTGTCGGGTTAACACCATCGCATCTTAAAGATCGAGAACTAACACCGAATCTCAACCGGATCGCATCTCAGGGACATGTAGCTAAAATAAAACCTCCATTTCCGCCGGTGACTGGAACGGTACAGACCACATTGGTTACGGGGTATCTTCCGGGCCGCCATGGCATTATCAGCAATGGACTTTATGACCGAAGCAGACAGGAAGTAACCCTGTGGGAACAAACTGGGGCTCCCATTAAAGCGGACCGGATCTGGGATGTATTAAAACAATATGATCCTGCGGCTAAAACGGCGATTTTATTCTGGCAGTATATCAAATATGCTTCAGCTGATATCGTGATCACTCCCTCTCCGATTCACCTCGAGGACGGGATGCAAGAATGGTATTTTTCAAAGCCTGCGGGTTTGTATGAACAAGTAGCGAAAAGAAATGGGCCATTCCATCTTCATTCCTTCTGGGGTCCGCTGGCTTCGTTTGCATCCAGCGAATGGATCGCCAGGGCAGCACTAGACATTATAAAAACCTCAAATCCCACATTAACAATGGTTTATCTGCCGAATCTCGATTATGACGCCCAGCGATTTGGTCCTCACAGCGAAAAGGCTAAGCAATCCGTTAAGGAGATCGATGTCTTGGTAGGGGAGTTTGTTGATGATTTGCAGGCAATGGGCAGGTGGGAAGACATATCATTCGTCTTACTTTCGGAATACGCCATTCAACCAGTATCTCGCCCTGTGTTCATCAACCGAACATTGCGGGATTACGGATGGCTAAAGGTGAATCGAATTGGAGGGAAGGAATACTTGGATCTTTACCATAGCAAAGCCTTTGCTTTGGTAGATCATCAAGTCGCGCATATTTATGTGCAGGATGATATTAAAAGTGAAGTGCAAAAAGTTCTGCAGGAAACGGACGGGATCGCTGAAGTGTGGGGGCAGATTGGAAAGAGGAAATGGCAGGTGGATCATGCTAACGCGGGCGAATTGGTAGTTGTTGCAGAAAGAGATGCCTGGTTTCCATATTACTGGTGGTATGAGGATGCATTTGCCCCTTCGTTTGCGCATACGGTGGATATTCACCGCAAACCTGGCTATGACCCGGTAGAGCTTTTTTTCGATGCTAAAACACGAACCATCCCTTTAAAAGCAGAGTTGATCAAAGGGTCGCATGGAGTCCCTCCAACTACGGACGAGGATCTGGTTAGTATCATTGTCACGGGACCCCAGTCACAATCATTGAGCAACAAAGAGGTATGGGAGGCACATGAAATCCCCGCTTTCCTTCTTGAGCAACTTGGTTATCAAATATAAGGAGGGAGGGGACAGATTTTGAAACAAAAGTTGGGCGTTCTATTTGTAGGAGCCTTAGGTTCGGTTGCTACGACTGTCATGTCCGGAGCTTTGGCGATTAAGAAAAAACTTGTTCCGGTTCGCGGACTAATTACCGAGTCAGATTTTGTGAAGGGGGTTCACTATACCCCATTAAGTGACATTGCATTTGGCGGTTGGGATATCCGAAATCGCAATCTTTACGAGGCTGCTCAACAAAATGCAACGATACCGGAGAATATATTGTGTTGTCTGTGGGAGGAAATGCAATCGATACCGGTTTATCAGGGAATACAGGTCAATGTGGACGATATAACGAAACAGGTATATGGCGCTTTCACAACTAATATCCAGGAGTCCCTTTACCAGGCGATCCAACGCATTATGGAAGAAATCAGATGTTTTAAAGACGAACACAATGTGGATTTCACTGTAGTAATCAATGTTTCCTCGACAGAGCCGATGATTTCACGGGAATTATACGAATGGGATCTGCCCTTTTTCGAGTCTCGAATTCAAGAAAATGACTTTCGGATTCCACCTAGCATAAGTTATGCATACGCAGCTATTCAGTCGGGTTGTGGTTTTGTCAATTTTACTCCAAGCATTTGTATGGAAGTACCGGCGCTTCAGGAACTGGCGATCGAAAAGAACGCCTTAATAGCTGGAAAGGATGGTAAAACAGGCCAGACCTTGTATAAAACAGTTCTTGCACCCATGTTTAAGGCAAGACAGCTTAAGGTTAATGGATGGTATAGTACTAATATTTTAGGAAATCACGATGGGGAAATCCTTCGTAACGACAAGCACGCAAGATCCAAACTTGAATCTAAATCTTCCGGACTGAAGCAGATTTTAGGGTATGAAGACTTTGATCATGTAGTAAGAATCGACTATTACTCGCCCAGGGGTGATCACAAAGAGGCATGGGATAACATTGATTTTGAAGGGTGGATGGGAAGCCCAATGAGTATGAAAGTCAACTGGATCGGTAGTGATTCAATCCTTGCTGCCCCTATACTGCTGGATATGGCACGCTTGATGGATTACGCTCACCGCCGAGGGGAAAAGGGAATCATGTCCCATTTGAACATGTTTTTTAAATCTCCTTATGCGCCATTTGGGAGCCAAACCGAAGTAGACCATGACTTTTTTGCTCAATGGGTTCAATTTAAAGAATATCTTGATCAGATTGTCGGGAGGGAGGGTGAGTCATGATCGAGACATGTGTGCCTTATCTGCCGAATAAATTACTGATTCGTGAATACATTTGGGAAAAGGTAAACACCAAGTTGTACCACAGATTGAATCAAATCGTCGGAGGCCAAAATCCTTACGCAGCGGCGTTATTAGATGTACAACGCCAAAAGAAGACCCTTCTCAACACGCTTATCCAAGCCTTTACTCTTTTAAAACCTGCACTTCCTGAGGGAATCGTTCAATATCATCATGACCCCCATTCTCTTATGAATGAATTAATGGAAAGACAAATAGAGCTGAAAGTCGTCTATCAATCCTATTCCTATTTTTTAGGTTCCTCTCCTAGTTTAGTGCCTGTTATCGAATCATTACAAGAACTACACAGCCGGCAGGTCGATTTATTGTTGGAGTGGAAAAAACAATTTCCAAAGGAAAAAAAGAAGAAGCACTGCTTAAAGGAATGAAAAGGGGGTACTGGTTAAACCAAGGCTATGAGCTAGAGCGCATCGTTTCGGGTCTTACGTTCCCGGCAAGTATCGTGTTTGACGATGATGGAGAGATGTATGTTGGGGAAGCAGGCTTTTCTTACGGACCCGCTGTGGAAGAAGCCAGAATTCTTCATATCAGGAAAAATGGGAAGATATGCAAGATTGCTTCCGGGTTTGAAGGGCCCTTAACGGGTTTTGCTTGGCATCAGGGTTACTTTTATGTGGTAACTGGAAGTTTTAATGGAAAAGTGTACCGAGTGAGTCGAACAGGGGAAAAAGAAATCATTATTCAAGGTTTAAGAGGTGGAGGAGATCACTATACGTCAGAAATAGTTTTCGGTCCAGACGGGAAAATGTATTTCGCAGTAGGAACGACAACAAATTCTGCGGTAGTAGGAATGGATAACGTTCTTAATGGATGGGTGGGTTTAAAGAAGAAATATCATGATGTTCCGGCACGTGATCTCAAATTGGCAGGGCAAAATTTTGAAAGTCCCAACCTGTTAGACAAGACGAACCCGAATGCCAGAGCTATGACAGGAGCGTTTCGTCCCTTCGGGGTTTCTTGCTATCCTGGGGAAGTGGCACAAGGGCAGGTAATGGCCAATGGTGTGATTTACCGGGCAAACCCTGATGGAAGTGGTTTGGAAATCGTGGCCGATGGGATGAGAAATGTATTCGGCTTAGGTTTCTTACCAGATGGAAAATTGTATGCCACGTCGAATGGTTTTGATTTCAGGGGGAGTCGCCCAATTGAAGGGGATTGGGATCCTTTCTACGAAGTGAATTCTGGTTGGTATGGTTGGCCGGACTTTGCCAGCGGATTACCGGTTACATTACCGTATTTCAAACCAGAGGGTAATGCTCAACCTGAATTTATTCTTGCAGAGCACCCTCCGATTATCGAACAGCCATTGATTCGCTTTAAACCCCATTCAGCAACCCAAAAGTTTGATTATTGCCGAAATCCACTCTTTTCCACAATAAATGAGATCTTTTTCGCTCAGTTTGGCAGTGGTCCGCCAATTACAACGGATGATTTAGAACCTAAAGGATATCGAATTGTAAAGGCCAATCCCTATACCGGGCAGGTACGTGATTTCTACATAAACTTTAATCCCGGAAAAGGCGGAAACTGGCCTGAACGACCATTAGCCCTTCGCTTTTCACCTTCCGGGGAATCACTATTTATAGTTGATTTCGGAATCTTAGAAGCGACACCTGGTACTTTTATTCCTCATTCAGATACCGGCGCAGTTTGGCGTATTAAACGAAAGTAACTAATGAAAGTAAACTTGTCCGAGAATGTCGCACTCGTGATTAGCTCTTCCCGTTTGGGGGGAGCTAATTTTTCAATTCTTATGATGGTGAGAATATCATCTCTCCCCATCTGAATAAAAAAGGAGAAGAGGAAGATGAGTGCATATATCCCTAGTGGAATGATTGAAAAAGAATATACATTGGAAGTCGTTAACTATAAGCTGTATGAGCGCTTACAGCAAATTAACCCTTATTCCGAATTGAAAAATTTCGCTTTAGAATTAGGCAGAAAGCAAGAACAGCAGTTGTCACTGCTGCAGCGATTTGCTTCTATTCATTCGACATTCCCGAAAGAAATTCCGAAATATTTTGAAGTATACAAATCATTTTCAAGTATAGCTGATGAACTTTACGATAGGGAGTATCAGCTTCTTCAAGAGTATGAAAGCTATGCTTATTATTTTTTATCCGCTGATGTGAAAAATGATCTGCTGCTACAGGCTCTTATTGATACGAAAATGCAGCAGGTTAACATGCTGATTGATATCAAAAAATACATGTCCGCAATTTCCAAACACCATGATCAAAACATTGCGCAGGCCACGGTCCCCTTTGAGCTTGAGGAGGGGTATCAATTAGAAAAAGTAGTCGCTAATTTAACTTTTCCTACTTCTCTTACAGTAGATGATCAAGGTTTTTGGTACATTGCAGAATCGGGTTTTGCTTACGGAACGCCTCCGGGGGAAGGCCGGGTACTACGCGTAGGCAACAATGGAGCCTTAACCGAAATTGCGGGTGGTTTTAAAGGTCCGCTTACAGGGCTTACCTGGCATCAAGGATACTTCTACACAGCGGAAGGAAATCGTGGGGGTGGGGATAGAGATGGTGGAAAAATAACAAAGTTTTCGCTTGATGGACGCAGAAAGGTAATAGTGTCCAACCTAGTAAGTTGCGGTGATCATTTTACAGGTGATATCAAAGTTGGTCCTAACAATAAGCTTTATTTTACAGTTGGTACTGCAACCAATTCAGCTGTGGTAGGGGCGGATAATACAGAATGGCGCAAACTACATCCTAATTTTCATGACACGTCAGCTCGGAATTTCGTGCTTAACGGAACTAATTTTATTAGCCCTCGCATTATTGAACACGATCAAAACATAAATATTACTGGTGCTTATAAACCTTTTGGTGTCCCGAGCTTCGACGGTGAAACTGTTAAAGGAAATTTGTTTGCGAATGGAGTAATTTACAGTTGCGACTTAGATGGTAACGATTTACGAATTATAGCGGATGGGTTCCGCAACCCATTCGGAATGCGGTTTTCACCTTTTAATGGAAAATTATATATAACGGACAACGGGGCTGATGAGAGGGGAAGCCGTCCGATTAACCGCGATTGGGATAATTTTTGGGAGATAACTATAAACGGCTGGTATGGCTGGCCTGATTTTTTTAGCGGTCTTCCCTGCATACTTCCCCACTTTCATGTAGCCGATGAACCGCAACCTACATTTTTGATTAAGAAGCATCCCCCACTGGCATGTCAACCAATGGCACGTTTTGCACGTCACACTTCTTCTAATAAGTTTGATTTTTCTAGGAATCCTGTTTTTGGTCATGTAAGAGAGGTATTTGTTGCACAGCTGGAAGGTTTTAAAGTTGTACGGTTAAATACTGAAACTGGGCAAATCCGTGATTTTCTTGTAAATCCCATGGCAGAATCAAATACACATGGCCCGATTCGTCCTTTGCAGGCTAAATTTAGCCCGGACGGTACGGCACTCTATGTTGTTGATTTTGGAAGACTATCTAATCCCCAGCCGCATACAGGTGCATTGTGGAAAATAACAAAAAAGTAAAATAGATTAGGCATAACCGTTTATCAGTGAAAGTTGATAAAATCCACCCTCATTAAGATTCTGAGTTGTTTTTTATCATGTTCGTCCTCATTCAGAACAACTTTTTATTGTAAAAATAAAAAACCGAGGAAACCAAAGCAGCCTTTTTCCTCGGAGAAAGGCTGCTTTGACGGTTTCAGTTTTCACATGCACAAGCAATAATGACCAATCGAGAAGAAAGATGTGGACATCCATTAGTGTAACTATACATATGCAAACAAATAACCCGCCTTTGATACAATGAGGAGGCTTATCGTGCAGCGCACCATCGGCTAGCTAGCCTTCGCAAGCTGTTCACCCAGTGCCGCTTTTCTTCCATGCAAGAAATAATATAGGAAGATACAAGTGAACATAATAATGCCCATAAATATATACAATCCTCGGTAACCAATGGATGGGACCAAAAAGCCCAATAAGAATGGTCCGACTCCAATTCCTCCATCCAGGAAAATAAAGTAGGTAGAAGTTGCTATTCCTATACGATGCTTCGGAGAGCCTTTAATGGAAATGGCTTGAGCACTAGCCGATAACGTACCATAGCCGAGACCGACAAAGACCCCTGCCACTAAAAGGAAATAGCCTTGGTGAACCTGACTAAGGACGAGTAATCCAATCGAAAAACACAGGAAAGCCGGATACATTACAAAATTTTCACCTTTCGAATCAAGCCAGCGCCCGGTGAACGGTCTAGAAACTAAGATAACAGCAGCGTAGACGATAAAGAAAAAGCTCGCCACATCCACTAAGTGAATTTCCTTTGAATAGGATGTAAGGAAGGAGAGAACGCTAGAATAGCCAAAACCAATAAAAGCGGTGATGATTGCAATCGGAATGGCGCTAGGTTCAAAGAAACTATTAAACTTAAATCCCTTCATTCTTCCTAATTCTTGTTTGGTTAATTCCGTCTTGGGAACCTTCAAAAAGAGCGAGGCAATAAAACTAACGGCTAATAGAAGGGTACATAAAACAAAATTCATGCTAAAGCTAGTGTGTTGAGTGAGAAACATTCCTAAAAAAGGACCGATCGCCGCAGCAAGGGTGAGACTCAATGCATAATAACCAATCCCTTCCCCGCGGCGCTCAGCCGGAATAATATTTCCAACAATCGTTCCTGTCGCCGTGGAAGCTATCCCAAAGGCGACACCATGCAGGAATCGAATGACTAATAGGAAAGTCACACTGTTAACTGCAAAATAAAGGAGCGTGACAATTAAGATAAAAATAAAGCCAATATAAAGCATCTTTTTCCGTCCAACCTGTTCAATGGATCTCCCGGCAAAAAGACGCGCAATAAGTGCCCCTAAGACAAAAATTCCAGATGCGAGTCCGGCCATACTTGGTGATGCTTGAAATTTTTCCGTTGCATAAATGGTTATGGTTGCTACCAATAAGTAAAAGGTAAAGTATAGAAAAAAATTAGCTGCTGAAACAATTAAAAAATCCTTTGTCCACAATTTTGACTTACTCATTATTATTACCCTCTTTGTTCGTTACATTTTCTCGCATTTTTGGAAGTATACGAAAAGCAGCGTTTTGTTCTTCTGCCGGAATACCTTCCATCACACGGTATTCCAATTCCGTTATTTTTTTGCGACAAGCTTGGTAAACCTCTTCACCTAATTCCGTTAACTGAATGATTTTTTCACGCCTGTCTTTGCCCGGAATTCGATTCACCAATCCTGTCTCTTCCAAGCGGTGGACCGTTCTCGTAATAGTAGGCTTTTCTACATTAAAGTTGCTAGAAATATCTACGAGCGTAGAAGGGCCATTATTCTTCACATAAAAGATAACCTGCCACAAAGAATAGGAAAGATCATATGTACCCAGGAGTTCATTCAATCTCGTTATGAGAGGTCTGTATAGAACTAGATAACGCTGAAAAAAACCTTGCAATTCACTACCACCTTTTTATAAAAAATTAGTTACCCTTGATAACTAATTGGTAGTATACGCCTTTTTCAAAAAACATGTCAAGAAATCATCATAATTTAGAAATTGGATGTGCTTAATGTTCGGATTGGATTTTTTTATTTAGAAGATGTAATAATTGAGTTTCATCTTAATGAGAGGGGGGTCCCAATTCCGCTATTTTGTTTCCATCCAATTGAAGATCACTTATATTTTGGTTCAATGGAATATTAGAAGAAATATTTGGAGCAGCCAAAACCAACATTGCACAAAAGGCAATACAAAAAGAGAAAATGACAATCAAATAAAGAGAATCCTTCCTCTTCTTATTTCTCTTATATTCGATTAGCGAAATGACCTTCGACATAGTTAACACCCCCATATACGATAATGGTAAGTATATGCTTGTCTACTAGGGATAATGCTTGAATTCCGACTTATTTATTATATGTCGTGGAAGATCCGATAGAAAAACGAGCGCGTGAAGCGTGGAAATTTACCCGGGTAAAAGACAATAAACAAACAACCACCGTGATTAAACGCGGTTAAAATTAGAATTTTCTAATAAAATTACGATCAGCAGGGGATGATTCACAGTTTTAAAATGTTCCAAGTATTCCCCCAGTCTTTCATTGCATCAAATATCGGACGGAGGGTTTTCCCTTTTGCCGTCAATGAATATTCCACATGCGGGGGAATTTCTGAGTAGATAACCCTGTTAATTATCCCTTCTTCCTCCAACTCCTTCAAACGCATTGATAGCGTTCTGGGACTAATGCCTTTTAAAGATTTTTGGATTTCACCAAATCGTTTAGGACCTATAAAGAGATCTCGAAGAATAATAAACGTCCACTTACCACCTATTACACTAATAGTCTTTTCGATGGGGCATTTGTTGTTGTTTTGTTCACTATCTATAGACATGTTATGTCCCCCTCACTATATAACATTATAGTTACTATAAAAAATATCAGTACTTTAAAATGAATATCACTTCAATTAGTATAGTTCACAAGGGCCCCTTTAGTAAACCCAAAAAGCAGAGTGTTCCTTTACAAATGGGACTGTGCAAGTATTTCTTCATCTGTTTCAATACTGAAAGGTGTAACGTAATTCATTAAAATTTTGAAATGAGAGGACGTTAAATATGAAATCAATTGTTTTGGGAGCAACAGGTTTTATTGGTAGTCATGTTGTTGAACAATTACAATTAGCTGGTCATCAAGTTACTGCAGCTGTTAGGAATAGTAGTGACACAGCATTTTTAGATAGGTTGAGGGTCAAGATAGAAGTAATTGATTATTCTGACAATAAAGAAATTGGCCGAGTGATTGCAGGAAATGAAGTCGTATACAATTGCATCGCAGATACCAAATCTTTAGATGATGAAATAGAAGTAAAATTGACTAGAAATCTTATTGAAGCAGCCGCTTCACATGGAGCTAAAAGGTTTATTCAGCTTAGTACCATAGTTATCTATGATTTTCAAACCAACGAACCCATTGATGAATCATATATTACGCAGCCCGAGTACCCTGTTCAACAACTAAATCTGGAAAGGGAGAAAGTTATCCAAGAAGTGGGTACGGAAACCGGCATCGAAACCATCATTTTACGCCCAGCGAGTACCATCGGTGTTAGGGATAAATCATCATTTTTCTCGCGTCTATTTACCTCGCATGCTAATGATCGACATCCGATGATAAACAATGTGTCGACTAAGGTTTCCTTTGTCGACACACGTGATGTTGGACGTGCAATGGTTTGGTTAGGAACGTATCAAAAACCCGAGCATGACAATGGCATCTATTTACTCAAAGGATTTGACACAACTTGGAAACAGTTAAAAATAGAAATGGATCAGGCGGCAGGTAAGATTTCGAAGACAGTGAATTTACCAGATACATTAACGGATGATGAAATGCTTCAGTATAAACTATCACCGTTTGCACTGAAGACTTTTACTGTAAATAGAATTTGGAATGATAGCAAAATAAGAAAACAAGGCTTTGAGACAAAGTACTCACTGAGTGATGCCGTGAAAGCTTCGGTTGATGATATAACCAGCCGCAACAAGTCAATGAACAGAAAGTAGAATAAGTGATTCAAACTATGACAAGGAGTGTTTTTACAATGGTGACAGTAGTATGGGAGACTTGGTTGCAAATTTCGAAGGCTAGTGAAGGGTTAGAACTAACTAGAAGAATATGGTCCGATATGAAAAGTTTTAAGGGATATTGCTCCCACTCTATGCTCGTTGATCAGGACAATCCTGCACACATACTTGTAGTTAGTCAGTGGGAAAGTCGTGAAGCTGCCGATAGAATTCGGGATGAATATGCCGATTCCCAAAACGTTAAATTACTGGCACCGTTATTAGAAAAAGAGAGAAATCGATGGGTTTTTGATGAAGTGGTTAATAATTAGAGTGGCATCTCCCAGTGCTGTTTAAGTACCCATTTAATCTTCTCTCTCCAAATCGTAGATAAAATTAAATGCCTTACGTAAGGTGAATAGTAATCAAAGTTTCGCTTTAATAAGGCTTTCTCTGTTCATCGACATGATGAGAAATGGCGAGATTTATTGTTAATTGCTCATTTTGTATAATCATGAATACTTTGTAAGTACCGGTTCATCTGCAGATATACTTGGTGAGCAAAAGGTTGTTCTAAGAGAACGGCCTTTCCTGTAGGAGGGAGCTTTTCGGAGATAGCATCTGTCAGATTTACTTGGTAAGCAAAAAGGCCGTTCAAATTGAACGGCCTTATCTAGGAGGGAGGTCTACGGGTTTTCAGAGATAGCATCTGTGAGATTTACGTATTCTCACTTATACCCATCAGTTTTCGCAATTTTCGGTAATTATCACGAGCAGGACGAAAATAACAAGGATGAACCGAATGCTTGTAAAGAACATACTATCACCTCGCATCTTTCAGGGAGTGAACTACACCAGGCTGTGAAGATAACGATAGACAAGTATTGGATTATCGAAAAAAATGGAGCAATTGATTTTTGCTATTTAAAATGTAGTTTCCATATATACTATGATTGCCTTTTATCTTTGTTGTGGACAAGTGCTCAGTAGACTCATTTTTGGATTCATAACCGATAACATAGCAAAAGCAGGATAGCGAGTAAGGTGAAGAGCACGAGGATGATAATAAATTTGCTGTTGTTAATACCAGAAGTCATGAAATTCCCCCCCTTTTACATAAGGGATGTATGATTAAATCATTTAAAATCCATTGGAAAAAGGCGATATCTTCCTGTGTTAGGTAAAGAAGGGGAAAAGTGAAAGAGTAAGGATTACTTTTTCACTTTTGAAATGTTATTTTTGTTCGGGAGATTATTTAGTTCCCATTTTTTTCTTAATCTCATCCACTTGTCCCATGGTAATCCCGCTTTGTAAAAGCTTAGCGATCAATGAAAGCGCCGATCCGCCGTTTGAAAAACCTTTAAATTGCTGAACGTATTTGTTAAGTTCAGCATCTGAAAAAGTTTTTCCATTCGCTTTTCCGGCAGCTTTTATAGCTTTCTTAATTGTTTTTTCATCGTTCAATTTGTCTAATGGAATTTCCTTAACAATTTTAATAATCGTATTTATATCCATTCGGCTATTCTCCCCTTTCCTGTAAGATACTACATTTTATTGTTAATTCTTTTGATATGAAACGAGGTTATCGCATATATTCTAAAAGTGACTACTCATCTTAATCTTTTTTATTTGTTTTTTTATAAGAAAAAGGATGGTACATAATTCATGATAAAAAAGCCGCCAATCCATAGGGCACTGCAAAAGTTCATTTTTTAGAAATGAAAATGTCTTAGTAAAGCAAAAGGCCGTTCAAATTGAGCGGCCTTTTCTTTAGGAGGGAGATCTATGGGTTTTTAGAGATAGCATCTGTGAGGTTTACGTGTTCTCACTTATTCTTATTAGTTTTCACAGGTTTCTGTAATAATCACGAGCAGAACAAAGATGACAAGAATAAACCCAATTGTGTTTCCTGTACCGAAGAATGACATACTATCACCTCCCATGTTCAAATGTAGTTTCTATACATACTATGATTCCCTTTTATCTTTGTTCTGGACAAGTACTCAGTAGACTCATTTTTGGATTTATATCCGATAGAATAACAAAAGCAGGTTAAAAAGTAAGGGGGAAGAGCATGAGATGATATACATTCGCTGTTATTAATACCGGAAGCCATATCCTCTTCCTCTTTAAATAAGGGATGGATGATATTACGTGCACGGAGTTGAAGCGTTAGGGTGTATAATCTAAGTTTCTAATGGTTTGAGCTATTAATCGATGCCCATTATAGTTGGGATGTAACCCATCGATAAATAGCAGTTTATTTTCGTGATGTAAAAAGGCAGCATACACAGGGGCAATTTTTGTATGGGAATCGGCCGCTTTATGGAGAATTTGATTTAATTTTTTTACCAACTGCCGAGCTAGAGGAAATTCCGGCAGAGGGTTATAGAGTTCGATATAGCGGATGCTATAAGGTTTATTGGAAGATTTTTTTATGTTTTTAATTCTTTGGTCGATGGATAAAAAATTTCGCTGAAAATTTTGAAGTGCAATTTTTCCTGCTTTTTTCATTAATGTTTTTTCATAAACTCGGCCCGCCTGAAGTAAATCGTTTCCACCGATGGAGCATGTGATGATATCTGCCTTTTGTACGGATTTGACAAAGGCAGGGTCATGTCTGAGTGCTTGTAACAATTCATAACTCGTCCAGCCTGACTTTCCTAAATTATGAAAAGTGACAGGCGTCTTTAAATCTTTTTCTATAAGGTTTCGATACTGGTGCGCATATCCATAGATATAAAAAGCTCCCGCCCCTGCTGTAATAGAGTCTCCTATCGCGGTGTAACGAAGGGACGATAGAGGATGCATCATCATCACCTTTTGATTATTTAATCTTTAGCCTTCTGTTATGATTAATCTCATTCATTTGGTCCAATGTTTTAATTGTCTTTTCACGAATACTGAATAATTAAACAATTTTATTTATATCTATTGACTGTTCTCTCCTTTCATGAAGATACTATATTTTACTGTTGAAAATTTTAATATGGAACAAGGTAATCGTATATATTCTGAAATAAACTGCCCTAATAAAACCTGGTACCTTTTGTCATTGTTTAATTCGGTTGGCTTTTTGATAGGAGAACATTTCATCCCTCCGGCATTTTCCCGTATTGAGGAGGATATACAAAACAGAGTACACAGGGCAATTTCCTCTGTGCAAAACCAGCTAGTTTCCAATGTACCTTCGAATATTCTGGCCGTTCATGCACCAGATGTTTGGCATAAATCCACAGGTAAAGGCATCCGTGTAGGTGTATTAGACACCGGCATTGCCCGTTCCCACCCCGCCTTGCGTGTTAAATCGCAGGTGGATATAATATCATTTCGGATAACGGAAACTTTGAGGATGACAATGGCCATGGCACCCATGTATCCGGAATCTTAGCCGCTAGAAAATCCGGTAGCTTGTACGGCGTTTCCCCGGGTGTGCATTTATATGGCATTAAAGTAATGGACCGGAACGGAACCAGACGAATCAGCGATATCATTAGGGGAATTGAATGGGCCATTGATAATAATATACAGGTGCTCAATATGAGCCTTGGAAGCAGTAGCCATAACACCGCTTTAGAGTACGCAACACGGAGAGCGCATCAAAAAGGAATGGTTCTCGTCGCTTCAGCAGGAAACGACGGGGAATGCGGTGGTAGTATCGACTACCCGGCTCGTTTTCCCTGGGTTATCTCGGTAGGAGCGGTTGACCGTGACATGAAGCGGGCATCCTTTTCCAGTACGGGAAATCGAATATCCAAGTTAGAATTTTACTCCACATCACTGTATTTAGTTCTTTAGTTTAAGACATTGGTTGCGAGCACTCCGTTTTCTATGCTCATTCAATTGGAATGTTACGTGGTTCCCAAATATGTATTTTCATCTCTTCAGGACCCCTCAGTGGAATTGTAACGGTAAGCACTTTATCGCGGTAGTGTGCTCTCGTCTTTTCTATATTTGCATTTGCTGGTAATTGGATATTTTTTATGATGTTTTCCGAAGTATATGCACCCATAATTGATAAAGAGTCGTTCGAGATTGTTAGCCTTATATCTTTGCGGTGGTATCCCGATAGTGTCACCTGGATCATCATTTCATTTTCCAGTTGTTCGATGCGTGCGGTTTCCGTATTCGAAAAATTTTTATCATTCTGGTTTGATGCAGATTTTGACATCATCGTATAACTCCTCTCTATTTATAAGAAAGAATGATTTTCTCGTTTGTTAAATACTGAATATGTGCTGAGGTTTTTTTGTGTAGGCTATCATCCTCGCTTATCAATTAATTTTCAACACACACGAAATAATTACGAAGAGGAATAAAAACAATGGATCCCCTTCTTTTATAGGATTTTCTTTGTATTAAAAAAGTTCTTTGTACTTTTTTGCTATAAATTGTATTCCTTCTTTAAAGTAAAATAGGCCATCAACTAGGACAAGTAATTGTTAATCTCCATAATTTGTAGTAATTGATAAGAAAGGAGGAATCTGAGATGGCCAATCTTCGACAAGAAATGACTAAAAATTTAGGGAAGTGGACGATGATTCATACAAAGTCTGGTGCCTTCTATGGTAAAATTGAGAACGTAGGCAACAACGCTGTTACAGTATTACTACCAGACCTTTATACGGTTACTCATCCTTCTGCTCAACTCGTTGAGAAGAACGTAGATGTTAAAGCAGAAGATGTTCAAGGGGAAGAGTTCTTTAGACGTCCATTCAGACGCTTCAGACGTTTTAGACGCTTCCATCGATTTTTATTTCCATTCTTTTTCTTCATTTAATAAGATGCTAATTTTGCCATGGATGATTCTAACCATTGCTTTTTTTCATTAAAATTTAGAACCCCTATTCACTATGAATAGGGTCTTTTTTTTATGGTTTTTTAGCGGAGCAGAGCGTGTAATTTTTTTGCTTTTTCATAAGTAATTTCTTCCCTATTTTTAAATACTGTTCAAAAAGCAAGATACGAATCTAGCACTTGTCCTTACTTCTCTGAATAACATGGAATTAGATTCAGGGAGAAAGGAGGTGCTTGTATGGGAGCATTTTTTGGAGAAAGTATTAGTTTCATTCTTGTTATATTTGTACTCCTGGTAATTATTACAGAAGCCTGTGAACACTAATGGAGTAAAGGATAACAAGTACATCTGGAAATCTTAATCCCCTGCCCCACTTTTGGTAACACAAAGCTGGGGGAGAAAGGGGCAAAGGATAACAGTACATTAGTATAGATAATTCCATAATTTTAAAGTATTCATAATCATACATAATGTTCGCCTATTATATCTGTCCTTACTAGCCTATATCAAGCGATAACTGAATGTCTGTTGTTGGAGATATTTTCGTGATCGCTTTTCACCTATTCTTTCTTTATTTAATCGTGGCATTAAGAGGTTTAACGGTATAGCTTAATCCTTTGGAAAGCAAATACGATTTAGAAATCTCGTGGCTATAGCCATAAGAGGTTTAAAGTAGCCTTGGGATATCGCATAAAAACCATTACATTTCTGACGCTTGAGAGTAAATATTCATAAGCTATGACAAAACAATTTATTGAACCTTTAAAAGAAAGGAATCTTATATGAAAAAAACATACAAATTAAAGGAGTTAGTTAATTCGTCAAGCTTAGATTTTTTGATGGAAGCTCATAATGGATTGGCTGCCAAAATCGTGGAAGAGACAGGTTTTAAAGGAATTTGGGCGAGCGGTTTATCCATATCCGCAGCCATGGGAGTAAGGGATAACAATGAAGCTTCATGGACACAAGTGCTGGACGTATTAGAATTCATGAGTGATACCACATCCATTCCGATATTGCTTGATGGAGATACCGGTTACGGGAATTTCAACAATGCACGTCGATTGGTGAAGAAACTCGAACAACGAAACATCGCAGGCGTCTGTATAGAAGATAAGCTGTTTCCGAAAACCAACTCATTTATAGAAGGCCATAAACAACCGCTGGCTGATATTGATGAGTTTTGCGGAAAAATTAAAGCCATGAAAGATACACAATGCGATGAAAATTTCATGGTCATTTCGAGGGTGGAAGCATTTATTACAGGTTGGGGGTTGAAAGAGGCGCTGCGGCGGGCGGAAGCCTATCGGAAAGCGGGAACGGACGCCATTCTTATACACAGCAAAAGAACGGATATAACCGAAATAGAGTCGTTTATGAAAGAATGGGCGGGAAGGATCCCAGTAGTAATCGTGCCTACAAAATATTTTGCTACTCCAACAGAAAAATTCCGCGAATTGGGGGCTAACGTTGTTATCTGGGCTAACCATAATTTAAGAGCATCAATCACAGCCATGCAAAAAATATCGAGACAAATCTTTAATGAACAAAGTCTTATTAGTGTCGAAAGCAATATTGCGAAAGTTGACGAAGTATTCAGGCTTCAGGGTGTTGCAGAGTTGAAAGAAGCTGAGATAAAATATTTACCTCAGGGGAAAGATTCGGATGATAGCTTATGATTAATATTCAATTATTTGGGAAGGAATTGCAAAAAATCGGTTTTACATTTTATACTGGGGTTCCATGTTCCTTCTTGAAAAGCCTTATTAATTATGCCATTAATGAGTGTGAATATGTGGGGGCTGCCAATGAAGGCGATGCGGTCGCGATTGCATCCGGCGCGATGATCGGTGGGAGAAAGTCGGTCGTATTACTGCAAAACTCGGGCTTAACGAATGCAGTATCACCCTTAGTATCGCTAAACTACCCGTTTCAGATCCCTTTACTCGGTTTTGTCAGTCAAAGAGGAGAGCCGGGGTTGTCTGATGAGCCACAGCATGAATTAATGGGAAATATGACAACTAAGCTTTTGGATTTGATGCAGATTGAGTGGCGGTATTTGGCCAGTGAAATTAATGAAGCCCAAAGCCAATTATTACTTGCCAATTCCTACATTGAGCGAAATAAGTCATTTTTCTTCGTTGTACGAAAAGGAACATTTTCCGAAGAGTCCCTTCGTACTGAACTAAGGTCTCCTAATTTCACTCCATTTAAAGTAAATAAAAATAATCCTGACGAAAAGCCCTTGCGATACGAAGCATTGACCCTCATAAATGCGTTGAAGAATGACAAAACTGTTCAGATTGCTACAACCGGAAAGACTGGTCGTGAATTGTATGAAATAGAAGATCATAACGCTAATTTATATATGGTAGGTTCAATGGGGTGTGCCAGTTCACTTGGCCTTGGAATGGCATTGGCCAGAAAATGCATGAATTTAATCGTTATAGATGGAGACGGTTCTTTGCTGATGCGCATGGGAAGTTTAGCTACAAATGGCTTTTACAAACCACCCAACATGCTTCACATTTTACTGGACAACAATTCATATGAATCAACAGGTGGGCAAAACACCGTTTCACACCATGTAAACTTTGTTGACATTGCGGCGGCAAGCGGCTATACAATATCAATTTATATTCATAACTTGGAAGAGCTAAAGGCGTCCATCCAAGAATGGAAAGAAGCGAAACAATTAACGTTTCTGTATATGAAGATATCACAAGGTTCTAAAAAAGGGCTTGGACGCCCCAAAATAAAACCCTGTGAAGTAAAGGAACGGTTGCAGCGATATATTAACAATACTACACCGATGAAGGATGGCGGATACTCATGCGGACGATAAAGCGAAATATTTTGCTTAATCCCGGACCGGCAACCACGACTGACTCTGTGAAATATGCTCAAGTGGTACCGGATATCTGCCCTCGGGAAAAGGAATTCGGGTATATTATGGAGTCCATTTCAACAGAACTTACCCGGTTGGTTTCTGATTTAGAACATTATACGACAATATTGTTTGGTGGATCGGGTACCGCAGCAGTTGAATCGATCCTCAGTTCAGTAGTGGGCGAAGGGACCCTTGTGATTGTAAATAATGGGGCATACGGGCAGCGCATGTGTGACATTGCCACTGCATTTCGTTTAAAATTTATTGAGTTCAGCAGTCCTGTAGATGATGCGCTCGATGTAACCGCTTTGGAAAAGCTAATCCGTGACTCACCCTGCAGCATATCCCACCTCGCTGTTGTACACAATGAAACCACTACCGGACTTTTAAATGATATTGAGACAATTGGGAAATTATGCCGACGGTATCAAATTGATATGATTGTTGATGCGATGAGTTCATTTGGCGCTATCCCGATTCATATGGAAGAAATGAATATCAGTTACTTGGCGGCGAGCTCCAACAAAAACCTTCAAGGGATCGCAGGCGTAGCTTTTGTCGTCGCACATAAAACGAAATTGGAAAGCTTGAAATGCCAAAAAACAAGAAATTATTATCTCAACTTATATGCACAGTATAAGTATTTTTCAGAAACGTTTCAAATGCGATTCACCCCGCCTGTCCAGACGCTATATGCTTTAAAAAAAGCGATTGAAGAATTAAAGCAGGAAGGTATAAAGGAAAGATATGCAAGGTATTCAAAGTCCTGGTACACGTTAATTAACGGGATTGCCCGATTTGGATTAAAACATATTGTTGATAAAAAAGACCACTCGAAAATTATTACATCCATTCTGGAACCTGATTGTGAAGGTTATGACTTTGAGCAGATGCATGACTATTTATATAGTAGAGGCTTTACGATCTATCCGGGAAAACTGGAAAATTTAAATACCTTTCGGATTGCCAACATAGGGAACATAACTTCTAAAGATATTGAATCTTTTCTGAAGGCACTCAGTGATTATCTTAGGGAAATTGGGTTTATTCCAAGAAACGAGCCACATCGATAACAAGAATTATTGCATAATATCACACTTTGGAGCATTCGACTTAGGTGCACCTATATGGATGAACAATTACCTTTGATCCATCAGTTGGATAAATAGTGAGTGATGGTTGTAAGGCAATTCTGCCTTTATCAGGTATACAAATTTCAAGTCACCTTTTTGTAAACCTTAGAATTGATTTGGGGATTGATAAATTGATGAAAAAATTGAAAAATTTAATTGATAGTGGGGAAGTAAGTAAAATCCTATCTGAAACCTACCTTGTTTAATATCGGATTCCTTTAGCGGAAATAGATTATATAAATAAAGGTTACGATATCGTGCCTTACTTTAAAAGGAGCATTCCTGTTAAGGGAAAATTTGAGGTTCGATAAAAAAAGTACCTCCTGTTAACATACGAGGTGTCAGTCTGCAGGCGACCCTTAAATAACAGAGGAGGTACTCAACATGAATTATAAGCAAAATCAGCGTATCGAGCAAATGAATGAGTTTACATTAGTGGTAGGGGTTGACATCGCCAAGCACAAACATGTTGCGAGGGCGCAGGATTATCGAGGCATCGAAATTGGGAAACCTTGTACGTTTGACAACTCACGGTTTGGATTTACTCATTTGTGGAAATGGACACGTTCGCTTATGGATGCCCATTGTAAAACTCACGTTTTATTTGGAATGGAACCGACGGGGCACTACTGGATGCCTCTAGCTCAGTTTTTACGTCACGAAGGCGTTCCCGTTGTTCTGGTTAATCCGCTGCACGTTAAGCGTAGTAAAGAACTTGATGATAACTCACCAACCAAAAATGATGTGAAAGATGCCCGTGTCATTGCACAACTTATGAAAGATGGTCGTTACTCTGAACCTCAGATTCCGCAAGGAATCTATGCCGAACTTCGTGTCGGAATGAACATACGAGAACAGCTATCTAAAGACTTATTGCAAGTTAAAGGGCGAATTCACAGCTGGCTAGATCGCTATTTCCCTGAGTTTTTAACAGTCTTTAAAGATTGGGAGGGAAAAGCAGCACAATCTACACTTCGTCATTTTCCATTACCAGAGGATATTGTACAGCGAGATGCAGAAGGTATTGTCCAAGTGTGGAGAGTTGAGGTTAAACGTGCTGTTGGCATAAAAAAAGCCTCTCAGCTTATTGAAGTGGCTCAGAAGTCTATCGGGCTTCAGTCCGGAGTAAGAATGGCCCGACAAGGACTCCAAGCTCTGTTGAGCCAACACAAGTTGCTTTGTGGACAGCTTGAAGCGTGTATGCAACAAATCGAGTGTCTGATTCAAGAGATTCCTGGATCCGCTCAGATGATGACGATCCCTGGTGTAGGACTGGTTACAGGGGCAGGCTTCCTTGCGGAAGTCGGGGATCTTATGGGTTACTCTCACCCTCGTCAGATTCAAAAATTAGCTGGCTTTAATTTAAAAGAAAACAGTTCAGGCAAGCATAAAGGCAGAACCCGTATTACGAAAAGAGGTCGTCCGAAACTGCGTGCCCTCCTGTTTAAATGTGTGATGCCACTTGTCGCTAAAAATCAGCAGTTTAAAGCCCTACACCATGAGTTTACTACCCGAGCTGTGAACCCGCTTCGTAAGAAGCAGTCGCTTATTGCTTTATGTTGTAAATTGATTCGTATTTTCTTTGCATTAGGGCGCAAACAACAGCCATATGACGCTACGCTTGTGAGTAATCCATCTCAACATGCACTTAAAATAAACGTTGCGTAATCTACTTTTTCTTGAACATACTTAGTTTTTCTCATTCATCATTGTAAAAAAGTAAGCATGGAGAAGCTGAGCGTTATTTTTTACCATTCGGGCATTTGACCCTGCAAAGGAGCTTTTTCAGCCTCCACCCCACGGATAGGTAGAACGAAGGAATGTAAGGGCCGTAAGGACCCCGTGAGACATGGGAGGGTACACCACCTGGGCTATTGTGGAGATCCATTGTGCTACCATAATTTTTCTGTGAAAATCACGAAGTGATAAAGTATGATTGCACATACACATTTTGAAAGAAGACAATGCGAAAGTAAGGGTCATCTTTTTAAATTCCCTTGATTAATCACTATATTTTTTGGAAAAGATGATCTGTTATGCCGTGGGTAACATCTCCATGTACAATGCTTGATTAGAAAGCATGAAATAAAGAATCCGCAACATCTTGTGAGCTAATGCAACCAGTGCTTTTTTCTTCCCACGCTTGGAAGCCAATCGCCAAAACATTGCAGAAAACTGTGTGTTCCTTGTCTTTGAAGCCGCCCATGCAGCTTCGCAGAGAGCCGCCTTTATATGCGGGTTCCCTTTTGTGGTCCGTGTGCTTTTTTTTTACCCGCACTCTCATGGTTTCCAGGCGCCACTCCTGCCCAGGAGGCTAAGTGATGGGCGGTAGGAAACTGATTCATATCTACTCCGACTTCGGCAATAACGCAAGCAGCAGTAATCTTGTTCACACCCGGAAGACTTTGGATAATTTCTACTTCTTTACGGTAAGGTTCGAGGTGTTTATCGATTTCTACATCAAGATGACGAATGGATTCCTCAAGGTATTCAATGTGGTTCCATGAGTGGCGAATCATAAACATTTGATGGGTATCTATGGTTCCAAACAAGGAGTCGGAGATCGCGTCCACTTTCTTCTTAACCTGGCCCTTTACACAAGATTCAATCTCCTGTAATTCGAGAAATCCCTGTTCAACCAGTCGGGTTAAAAGGTTGCGACCTGAAACACCGAAAATGTCAGAGATCACATTGGACAATTTAATATTTGAAGTCTCTAATACTTTTTGAATCCTATTTTTCTCCGCTGTGAGGTTACCGATCCATTTTTTGCGAAGTCTTGTTAAGTCACGTAATTCACGGATATCGGCCGAAGGAACAAAGCTTTTTTCGATTAAGCCATGACGTAACAATTTCGCAATCCATTCGGCATCGGAGACATCGGTTTGTCATTGTAGGAAAAGAACGGACTTCCGTTTCTGGGGTTTCATCTTCTTTTCTAGCCAAGACAGCTACCACAATATTTTTTTGGTGAACATCTAATTCTGCACAATGAGTAATAATGGTTTCCATCTGTTTAACTCCTATGACAAAATTTCAGAGGTTGTTGGAAAGACGGAACGAATGATATTTTTCTGTCCGTAATCATCCCGAAGGGATGTTAACAAAGGGCTGTGCTCCACGTCTTTCCAAACAGTTTTGGTTCCAGGGTCAAGCCACCATAAAAAAGCACGTATTCATCAACCCCTGAGTTAGTTACTACCAGTGTAGGAGAAAAAAAGAGCCGCTAAACCTGATTTTCATGTCAGGGTTGCGGCTGAAAAACCATGAGAGTTTTGGTTTTATAACGTTTGCTGACTTGCAAGAAATACTGAGAAAATAAGAGTATTCAAGAGAAAAACTTATTTTATAGAGGGAGATTCCAATAGACAAGTTGCACGATGAAAAAACAATTAAGAATGCAATAAAAGCTGCCGGAAAAGCGGATGGAAAAACTTTTTCAGATGCCGAACTTAACAAATACGTTCAGCAATTTAAAGGTTTTTCTAACGGCGGATCCGCGCTTTCATTGATAACTAAGCTTTTACAAAGCGGGGTTACCATGGGCCAAGTGGATGAGATTATGAAAAAAATGGGAACTAAATAATCTCTCCCGAACAAAAAGAACATTTCAAAGTCAGGCACTGATGATGCATCCTCTATCGATCGGAGCCTAGAAACTTAGTATTAACCGTAACTGTTTTCTGCAAGCAAAAAATACAGAGTTGTGCAAGAACGAGTACAGAGTATTGCAACTTGACATAGAGCCTCCACGGGCATGATTAATGAGCCAAAACCTCCGCTGTATCAAGGGCTAGCTCACCAATAAGGCTATCATGCCCCCCACTCCATTCAATCCCGTTTATTCATACATCCCTTATGTAAAAGGGAGGGAAATCTCCTGACTTCCAGTATTAGTAACAGCGAATTTATTATCATACTCGTACACTTTACCTTACTCGCTATCCTGCTTTTGCTATGTTATTGGATATAAATCCAAAAATGAGTCTACTGAGCACTTGTCCACAACAAAGATAAAAGGCAAACATAGTATATATGGAAACTACATTTTAAATAGTAAAAACTAATTGCTCCACTCCATTTTTTTCGATAATCCAATACTTGTCTATCCTTCTCTCCATCGTATGAAGTGTAGTTCAATCCGTTGAACATGGGAGGTGATAGTATGTTCTTTACAAGCATTCGCTTCATTCTTGTTATTTTCGTTCTGCTCGTCATAATTACTGAAGGTTGCGAAAACTAATGGGTATAAGTGAGAATGCGTAAGTCTCACAGATGCTATCTCTGAAAACCCATGCATCTCCCTCCTAAAGAAAAGGCCGTTCAATTAGAACGGCCTTTTGCTTACCAATTAAATCTGACAGATGCTATCTCCGAAAAGCTCCCTCCTACAGGAAAGGCCATTCTGTTAGAACAACCTTTTGCTTACCAATAAAATCTGACAGATGAACCGGTACTTATAAAGTATTCAAGAGTATACAAAATGATACCTATTTATTTCTGCCCCCATATCCGCAAACATGGTTGTGTAATAAACGTATGACATGTGAAGGCGTCATTGGACATTTATAATTTGAATCCCCACATATCATAATCAACTTTGTTCAAAAGCTCATGATCGATTAAGTAGTTATCATTTTTTTGCGAAATTTATATAGAAACATTGACAACCTATTATCTGGTATAGCGGAACAACAAAAAACGGGATACCGAAACGTGCGTATACGCTATCAATTTACCGTTAGCTTAATAAAAATAAAGCCCTTTGGCCTCTGATTGCAAGGGTTCAGCTAAAACTGATATGCTCCCAATAAAGTAGACAGATGAAATAATAAAAATCTGTTTACTTTATTGGGGGCTATTTGTATGGCCAAAAGTGCTTATTCTGTACAAGAAAAGTACGCGTTAATTGACGCGTATGAGAACAGACAAACCTCGGTTCCAGACTTCTGTCGTGAATACAATATATCTAAAAGAACAATCAAAGAATGGGTCTATCGATTTCAGACGTATGGAATGGATGGACTTCATGGTTCCAGTGGATGGAAACGGTACTCCAAAGAGGCAAAAACGGCTGCCGTACATGATTACCTTTCCGGTAACTATTCCCAGACCGAGATTGTACGCAAGTATGAAATTTCAAGCGGCTCAGTGTTGAGAAGGTGGATCAACATTTATAATGATCATAGAGATTTAAAAGACACGCAAAGGATGAAGAACTCTATGATTAAAGGCCGGTCCACCACACTGGAAGAACGTTTGGAAATCGTTATGTACTGTTTGCAAAACGAGAAAAATTATCATCAGGCATCTGAACATTTCAATGTCACGTATCAACAGGTGTATCAGTGGGTGAAGAAGTACGAGAAAGAAGGAGAAGACGGTCTTAAAGATAAGCGAGGCCACCGTAAGGTAGATCCAGAGTTAATCCCTGAAGAGAAGACCCAGCGCGAATTAAAGCGATTGGAGCGTGAAAATGAGCGTCTTCGGGCAGAAAATGCATTCTTAAAAAAGCTAGAGGAACTCGAAAGGAGGCGTTTCAAGAGGCGTCCTTAAGTCAGATTCGATTAACCGATAAATATGTAGCCATTCAGGAACTTCGTAAGGAAGAGAATTTCTCCAGTGTGCTATTGTGCGAGATTGCCAGAATTCACGTTCTGCCTATTACAAGTGGCTTCATCGCATCCCCTCCGGGAATGAACAGTGGAATAAGGAAATTCTAAAGGAGATAAAGCACCTATATGAGAAGGTCGACGGCATATATGGATACCGCAAAATGACGATGAACCTGAACCGTACCCTATCGAAGCCTATTAACCATAAACGTGTGTATAGACTGATGAGGATCGTCGGAATCCAGTCGGTTATTCGACGCAAGCGTAAGAATTATAAGCGGAGCATCCCGCAACATTTGGCCGAAAACGTATTGAACAGGGATTGCAACGCAGAAAAGCCAAATGAGAAATGGCTAACAGATGTGACCGAAATGAAGTACGGGGCCTCACAGAAGGCTTATTTAAGTGCGATTTTAGATTTACACGATGGGTCAATTGTAAGCTATGTATTAGGTACATCCAATAATAATGCGTTGGTGTTTAAAACCCTAGATTTAGCAGTGGAAGCCAATCCGGGAGCCACTCCCCTTCTCCACAGTGACCGGGGATTTCAATACACCTCCCCTGCATTTAAAAGGAAAATTGAGAAAACACAAATGGTGCAAAGTATGTCGAGGGTGGGAAGGTGCATTGATAATGGACCCATGGAAGCATTTTGGGGAACATTGAAATGTGAGAAGTATTATCTAAACAAGTACAGTACGTTTGAAGAGTTATAAAAAGACATTGAGGAATACATACAATTTTATAATCATGAACGATTACAAAAAAGACTAAACGGCCTTAGCCCCTTAGAATACAGGGCTAAAGCCGCCTAGTTACGTATATTTATTTCCGATGTCTACTTGACAGGGGGCAGTTCAGTTCAGGTGGGCTTTCTTTATCTCCTAGTTATCGCAATTAATTTTCACATGCACACGCGATAATAACTAAGAGAATAAACAGAACCAGAATGAACGCAATTCCACTTTCTCCACAACCAAAGAATCCCATAGTATGACCTCCTAGGTTTAAAGTTATTGAACTACAATGTATACTACGCAGATCATTATGGACGAGTGTTAGACGAATACCATGATCATTAAAATGGAATAGCCTGTTTTTGCAAACTCAATTACATGAACAGACGATAATAACTAGAAGAATAAACAGAACCAGACAGCGGAGAAAAATAGGATACAAAAAGTATTAGAGGTCTACAATATTAAATTATAAAATGTAATCTCTGAGATTTTCGGTGTTTCAGGTCGGAACCTTTTAGCCCGACTGGTTGAACAAGGATTTCTCGAATTCCAGGAAATCAAATCTTGTATAAAGGGCCAGGTTAAGAAGATAGTGGACGCAATCTCCGACTCCTTGTTTAGAACCACAGATACCCATAAAATGTTTTCGCCATTGCAAAAGAGACAGAAAAAAGACTCCTAAGGAGCCTTTTTTCATAGTCGGGAATTATTTTTAGCTTTGCCCTTGCTCCCTGCCTTTCCACCACGACTCTACAATTTGCCATGCTGTTAAAAAGTTATACCCCTTCCCCATTAAAAAGCTTATAGCTACTGCTTGTTGTAGCGCATGTTGATAGGAGATTTTTTTCGCTTCTTTTAAACAGTGTTCAACAACAGGTGCAGTTACTCCCAGGGCGAGCGCGTGAAGCATGTATGAACTGTTCGCGGCGTTCAGATTTTACACTGCCACAAACATTTCCCTTTCATTGTCGCTACTATCGAAAATGTTCAATTATTTTCTAATCATCTGGCCTTTTCCCGTATTGAGGAGGTTATACAATTCAGAGAACACAGGGCAATTTCCTCTGTGAAAAACGCAACCAGCAAGAAGGCTTTTTGTCCAATTATATAATGAATAGTGAGGTGGAATTAGTTGTGTTGTACGGGAGTAAAAGATGTAAGGTTTGTAAACGAAATTTTGACTGGCTCGGTATCGAACGAAATTCTAAAGACATTCTAAAGACATTCTTGAAATTGAATTAATTTGTCCATATTGCCAAGCTGTAAATAAAATCCTATCCATCTATGAGATAAAAAAAAGTTCAAAAAACGACGTAAAACGGATAAATTTATCAAATCATCAAACTATCACACAGTGTCTTTCGCATTTTAGAATTTTGTATGTCACCAAAAAACAGCTTGCAATCAGGAAAACGGCGAAGGACCTGCAAAATATGATGGAGAAACGCAGGATCCAATATTTAGAAAGGACACAACATCTAACCTGAGAACCACCGGCTTAGGGACTCTCATTTGATAAACACCCGTTAAGAATGCGTATGCACTCTAAACGGGTGTTTTTTTATTATATCATACCTCAATGTAATGATAAGCACAGTAGCCCTTTAATCGGATTACCCAGTTCGATTCCAAATGCTTGCTCATATATTGTAAACAGATGACCATGGATAATATTGAAAAACTTATCCAAAAGGGGGTAAAAGATTTTGAAAGTATCAGATTGGGTCTATACCGTTCATAATAAAAATAAGATAACAGGCTTTATAACAGAAATAAATAATAAAAAAGCAACGATATTTGTTACAATTCCGATTAATTATGGAGAAATTATAGTCAGTAAAAACATAATTTTAAAATCAAGTATCTTATTACATCTAGATGACCTACCAACTCTAATCGATTTATCTCTTTCTATAAAGGATAAAGCCTGGTTTAATAAACTCGTAAACGAACGTAAACTGTGGAATCGTCCAGAAAAAATAAGAGGAATGGTATGGTGTGATGATTAGTGTATGGGATACATTAAAAAGTAGTCATTCCTATTAGGCCACTACAAAACACTTACTTTCTAGGAAGCGCTACATAGGTTTAAAAAGCGAGATACGAATCTAGCACTTGTCCTTAACTGTCTGAATAATATGGAAATATCCCCGAAGCAACTCATACTAAAACCCCTATTTTCACTGAATAGGGGTGTTTTTTATGGTTTTTTAAAGGAGAAGAATGACTCTGTGAAATATGCTCAAGTAGTACCGGTTATGCAGCTGATGAGATGAACGTCTTTACCTATCACCCCGATAAGTAGTGAGTAATGGTTGAGAGTGGAATTCGCTTTGTTTTTTGCACCTGAACTTGTCTATTTAAATAAAGTATAGAAATTCCAAGTCATTATGATTGTAAATTTCGGAATTGATTGGGGGATTGATAAAACGATGAACAAATTGGAAAAATTTAATGTTTTGAAAGAAGATAAACGGGTCAATTCCTTTGTACCGGAGACCCGATGCATGACAGAGGAACACCTATGGGAGTTACTAAAGAAATATGGTGCAGTGATTCTTAAACCAGTAGAAGGCAGTGGCGGCCGTGGTATCTTTTGCATCTCTTCCGAAGCAAACGAAGCATTTGGGGTTCAAGTTAAGTTGAGAAAAGAAGTCATAGCAAGTAAAGACATTTATTCGTATTTAACAAGGGAAATTTTAGGGGATTTCACTTTATACTTTCCTAGTGGGGAAGTAAGTGAAATCCTATCTGAAACCTACCTTGTTCAATATCGGATTCCTTTAGCGGAGATAGATTATCGCCCCTTTGACATCAGAGTGATGGTACAACGAAAAAACGGCTCTCCATGGATAGTGACAGGGAAGCTAGCAAAATTGGCCAACTCTGGGTATGCAATAACCAATGTAAACCTTGGGGCAACTATACTCGCTATTGAAACCGCACTCCAACGTTCTTCCTTAAATCATCTCTCACATGAAGCGCTTCTATTCCAGTTAGATCACGTAGCATTATGGGCAGCAGATCAGCTTCAACGCCAAGATCCGAATATTAAAGTGATTGGGTTTGATATGTGTTTGGATACACAGGGGAAGGTGTGGATCCTTGAAGCCAATTTCACACCCCATGATTATATATTTCTTGAATTAGAAGATAAAACAATGTATGAGACCATTCAAGACTATAAATAGAGTATAAAAATGAGCAAACCCTAGATAAATAATAGATTCTAGTTATTAGTGGAATTCTGTTTTTTTTTGCACATGTATTTGTCCATTTAAATATAGTATAGAAACTTGGTACAACTCAGTATCGTTGTTAGGGGGATTGATAAGATGATGAATAAATTAGAAACTTTTCAAGTCCTAAAAGAAGATAAACGGATCAATTCCTTTGTACCGGAGACCCGATGCATGACAGAGGAACACCTATGGGAGTTACTCAAAAAATATGGTGCAGTCATTCTTAAACCTGCGGGCGGTAGTGGCGGTCGCGGTATTGTTACCATCTCTTCTGAAGGAAACGAGTGTTTTGGGGTTCAGGTTAAATCGACAAAACAAGTCGTAACGAGTGATGAACTTTATTCCTACCTAACACGGGAAATCTTAGGGTGGTTTGCCCAATACATCAATAGTGGGGAAGTAAATAAAATTCTATCTAAAACATATATTGTTCAATGTCAAATTCCTTTAGCGAAGATAGATTATCGTCCCTTTGACATTAGAGTGATGATTCAGCGTAAAAACGATTCTCCATGGAAAGTGACAGGGAAGCTAGCAAAATTAGCGAGCTCAGGGTATGCCATAACCAATGTAAACCTTGGGGCAACCATACTCCCTATTGAAACCGCACTCCAACTTTCGTCCTTAAAGCATGTCTCACACGAAACGATTCTATCCCAATTAGATGAGGTAGCATTATGGGCTGCGGAACGACTTCATCACCAATATCCAAATACTCGAGTCATTGGGTTTGATATGTGTTTGGATACCAATGGGAAAGTGTGGATCCTTGAAGCCAATAACTCACCACATGATTATGTGTTTCTTGAATTAGAAGATAAAACAATGTACGAGACTATACAAGAATACAAATGAAGGTGCGGGTATCGTACCTGACCTTACATTAAAAGGAGAGAAAGTAAACATGGATATAGACATGATTATTAAACTAATTAATAGCGTGCCGGAAGAAAGCTTGAACGACGATGAAACCATAAAAGCATTAATTAATCTTGTTGCAAAAGGAACAGGCAAAACGTTTACGGATGACCAATTAAACCAGTTTGTGCAACAGTTCAGGGAATTTGCTGAAGAGGATTCTTCCGCATCAACGATATCTAGGTTATTGTACCTAGGAGGAAGTGCAGATCAAATCGATGAAATCAAGAAAAAACTTGATTCTGATAATTGAATCCGATCTATTTTCTGGTATTAAACGCGTCGTATGAAAGGAAAAGGAGGTGTTTTATCATAAAGACGAAGTACAATCAAAACCGGAGAAGACAAAAGCCTGACATCAACCAGCAATTATCAGGAATTAAAAATACGCTGCATAAAATAGAAGACCATGTTAGGGAGGAAAATAGTAATAGGGAAAAACTTGAAGAATTCCTACATGAATTACAAGCCCATTTTATTGAGATAAAGAATAATAGAGAAAAACTTGACAAAATCCAGGCAGAATTAGCGGAGGTTAAACAGCATCTAACCGAAAAAAACAGGAGACTGTCCAGGAAGCGTCGTAATAAGGGAGAAACAGATGGTGTTGAAAATCCCCCGGCTGCAGACCTGAAAAGGAAAAAAGCACCTGACATAAGCAGAAAGGGTTCCCTTTCAGAAATAATCCCAGATAGCAATGGTAAGAAAAATGGATTCCTAGATAATTTACTTGGCAATGTGGATCCCAGCCAAATCTTAAATTTTTTAAAAAACCCAATGGTGCAATCTATGCTTAAAAACATTATATTCTAGAAACATAAAACATCATTCTGCAAGTGTTTAAAGTAACTATCAGTGGGTTTAACAACTGCCTGGATATCCCGTAGTATCCGGGTATTTGACGACAGACCATTTTTCCTTCCGCAGTGCATTTATCAGTTCTGGTCCTACATGCAGGTTGTCGTGTACGAATACTCTCTTCTTGTTTCGGATTACTCAGCAATAATCCATTATATAATCTTTAGTAACTTATGACGTAGGCTTCTTCTGTGTGTCAGATGTACCTGTAGATAATACGGCTTTACACTAATTTTTTTGCTTTTCCGTTATCTTAAACTGCCCCAGTATCTAACCTTCATTTATAGTAATATGTATTTGTCAACTCAAAATTCCCCCACTTAATCATTTAAAATTCCCCCGCCTAAGTTTTCCGTTTAGGCGCAGGAATGTCTATTTTTCCATTAGAAAGGGAAGTATTCCAACTTGGTTAGTAATTCATTCATCAACTTTCGGTTTCCGCTACACCAGTTGCTGCTTTTCCAGCCATTCCTTGGTTTGTTTCATTCGATAGGAATTCCCGTTCATATTGACAAGATAAGCCTGGTGGGTAAGCCGGTCAATCATGGCTGCCGTCATCACGGGATCCTGGAATATTTCCTCCCATCTCTCAAATGATAGGTTTGTTGTGATGATGGTGGATTTCTGCCCCGCACGGAGAGAGAGGTGCGTGAACAATAATTCCGCCCCTTCCTTGTCGAAGGAGATATATCCCATCTCGTCAGCGATGACCAAGTCGTATTTCTCAAAGCGTTTCTGGAAAGCCCGAAGGGTCCTCTCGGACCGGCACTCCTTGATTTGGTTGATCAATAGTGGGACGGTCGTGAACCAAACCTTATAACCCTCTACACACGCCTTCATCCCTAAGCCTATTGCCATATGTGTCTTTCCGGTTCCGGGGTTTCCGGCTAGGATGAGGTTCCTGCCTTCCTTGATGAATTCAAGGGTCTTCAAACGCTTGTATTTCTTTTGGGCATCTTCCGGCAAATCATACACCGATAGATCCTCCAAATGCTTCTTATAAGGGAACTCAGCCCTCCGGATCCTGTTGTATTGCGCGGAATCCTGTCGGGAGTCCCACTCTTTTTGCAATAAGGCTGCCAGGAATTCCTCATAGCTCGCATCCTTTTGATTCGCCTCTTTGATCAGTTCCTGGAAGCACTGGCGGACGATGGGGAGCCTAAGATCCTTGCTGTAATTGAAGATTTCTTCCGCCCATTCCTTCTGTTTGCTCATGCGATGGCCTCCTTGTTCCCTACTTCTTCCGTCTTGAACAGGGCATCGTACATTTTCAAATGTGCTTTCGATTGTTCACTGATGTCCTTTGTTTCCTTTGAAAGGGCAGAGTCAAGAGGCTTTATCTCTCTGTTTTTGGCACAAAGAATCTTTATCTTATCCGTCGTCACATGGCTTGCATTGATCTTTTTGAGTTTCGTGATGCTCTGTTCAATCTCGGCTATGCTTGATTCTTCCTTCAAAAACTGCATCAACTCTATAAATTCCTTCTCCCGACTGCTATAATAAGTCGTATAAATTGATTTTATCTTTTTGTCTGCCTGTTGTAATGCTGTGCTACCAGCTAATGCACCAGGCTTTTTCTTTAGTGTTTCAAGATAATGCTCCAAGTGCACACTCCATTCATGGCATCCTGTCAGGCGAAGATGCTCAGCTATTCTTTTTTCTTCGTGGAAAAAAATAATCCGGTTTGAGTAGGCTTTCACCTTTACAATTTCGCCAACCAAATGATCGGGGACCGAATAATGGCTTTGATCAATTACTACCGTCGAATACTTGTCGACACGCACGTTTTGGATTCGTGCGGCATCGAATGGAGGGGGAAGGGGGAGGAATTCATCTTGCTCGATTTCCAGACACTCTTCGGCAGTATGGTTTTGTTGGGATGGCTGGGATTTTCGGTTTCGCCGCTCACAGACTTTCATTAAGTATTCATTTGCTTCTTCCAAAGATGCAAAGCTATCCTGAAAAGCAAACGCCTTTCTTCGAACGACCTCAACGCTCCGCTCAACGTGTCCTTTTTCATTTCCTTTCCTTACATTACAAAAGCGATGTCTGAATCCATAATACAGGGATAGCTTCATTAGCCCATCGGTAGGTTCCTTTTCAGTTCCGACAAACCGTTTGACGGCGACTCTCATATTGTCGTAGACCATGGTTTGGTAAACACCGCCGGTGTTCTGGAAGAAGAGGGCATGTGCTTCCTGGAAACACTCCATCTTCTGGGTCATGAACAGGTAGGCCATGCGATAATTTCCAAAAGCCGAAGTGAAAACAGCCATCTGCAGCTTACGCCATTTTCCCGCTATTTTGACCTTCACTTCGCCCCAGTCGAATTCACATATATCACCGGGTAGATAAGTGCCTTTTATAAATGCTTCCTTTGTTTTTTTCTCCAGCTGCCTGATGGTCCGAAGGACGGTACTGTAACTGACTCCGATATCTTCTGCCTCTAGCGCTTCAAAAATATCAATAGGTTTTTTTAGTTGTTTTCGCAGCCCTTTCTTCCGCTTTTGTTCATTTTCTTCAAGGTATCGTATTATCTTTTGTTCTATTTCCTTCGTCATCACTCGCTTTTGACGAATGCCCACCTTATACTTTGGGGCCTCCACAAGTTCCTGGATCAATTCTCCTGTATGTACAGAATCACCACATTGTTCCACTTCAATCTTTTTATTCTCATATTCTTTTATATATTTGCTTACCGTCTTGCGGTCAATCCCTGTCTCTCTTGCAATCTCCCTTTGCGACTTTGCCTCCCTTAAGTACATCAGTAAGACTTCCTGTTTCTTTCTCAACGTAATCAACACTCCAGGCTCCCCACATTATGAAATAATATCTGTAGGGTTTAATTATATAATGGGGGAATTTTCGGTGACTACGGTGGCCCACTTTTAGATTACTAGATACATAACCTTCATTTATAGTAATAGAAGTTTCAGCTATAATTGTGATTAATTGCATCGGAATCTATGTATGGATTGAGTGTTTTTATTTATAATGACGTTTCCATTCGAATCAGTAACAATTACTGATTCGGAAACGTCTTTTTTGTTCTGTAATCGAAGGAATACCGATTGTAAAAACTGTCCATAAATAGGGTCGTTTTTCCGAAAGTAATCTTTTATTAAAAAATCAGTTGGAATATTTCGAATGAATTACCATACTATCCTATAAATTGTATCAATTCCTTGTTAAACTTATCACGTTCTTCCCAGAACAATCCGTGCCCACTGTTTTCAAATGTCACAAGTTTGGAGTTTTTAATTCCATTATTGAGGGACATAGCAAGTGGAAATAGAGAAACTTTATCATGAATAGCATGGAGAATTAAAGTAGGAACGTATATTGTTCCTACATCGGAAAACAAGCTTTCATCTCGGAGTGAGGCTGCAAGCGCCGCAGTGGAGTGACCCGCTGCCTCTAGTCCCATTTGGAAAAACCAATCCGAAAAAGGCTTCGTTACATATTGAAAGAAAAACATGTCCCCGAATCGCTCCAACATTTTAGGACGGTCATTATATGTTTCTATAATGAGTTTATTTACATCTTCTTTTGGTAACCCATATGGGAAATCAGGCCGTTTAGTAAAACTAGGAGCGGCAGCAGCAATAAGGGCAAGTTTAGATACTCCATATCCATAATGCCGAGCCATGTATCGAATGGCAATCGCTCCTCCCACGGAATGGCCTGCAAGTGTAAAGTTCTGTAATTGAAGTGCTTCAACTACACATCGAATGTCATCTGCCAATCTATCGTAGGAGTATCCTCCCCAAGGCTTATCTGATTTACCGAAGCCTCTGATATCGACTCCGATACATCGATATCCCATCGTGGGAAGTACATCAAACTGATATTCAAACAACTTGTGGTTTGCTGGCCAACCGTGTATAAATAAAATTGGCTTCCCACACCCTGGCTCAATATCTTCCACATAAATTTTTACATCTGGTTCTACTCTAACATAGTGCCCCACACAGATTCCCCCAATTTAGTAAAAGTCTCTTGAAAAACACGTTATTCATTTGGGCTTATATGGGTGAAGACCTATCCGTTTTTTTCACTTTACTGCACATTTCTTGAACTTTGGCGCTGCCTGAGTAAAGCGTCTATTAATGATGACAAAAATTCCTAGTAAAACGAACAATTTCATAAAGAAAGACAAGAACCTAACACTTGTCCGTTCAATATGCATACTATGTTATAACTCTGTATCTCCCCAAAACAATTATTAACTCACCATTGCTTTAGGGGTAAATAAAGCAAGTAAATAATTGTACCTCCCAAGACCGTGACTGCAAACGGTTAAGGTATGGATCGCAGGGGCATGGCTGCTGCCCAAATAAAGCAGCTTTCATACATAGTCAAATAAGCGCTTGATACAGCTAAGCGCTTTTTATATTTTATTGAGAGGTTTTCACTTGACTGCAGCTAAGTTGCTCTGAATCGTATTTAACCAATATGATTTATTTTTACCGATTGAGAAGTTTTTCGAAAAGTAACTTCAACCCGTAACCATCGCCCATGTTTTTTCATACGCTGTCACAAGGAAGTATTCAAAATTTGGAGGATTTACCCGTTTATTTTTTGTAATTGTCTTCGATGTATGCTCCCTTAGGTTATACATGCCTACCTACCTTATTTGTGACAGATGGAGGTTATAAGATGGATGATTTCCAAAAAGAACTTCAGAAATTAAGTGTAGCTGGATTTCAGGCGGGACCCATGATTCCTGTTAGGGCTGAAACACAGTATACAACTAATGACACTCGACTATGTGTTGGTTTCGGGTTTTTTAGCTGCTTCGGTTGTGCCGGTTGCTTTGGTTGCGGCGGTTGCTTTGGTTGCGGTGGTTTCTTTTTCCGTTGTGGAGGCTTCTTCCGTTGCGGTGGTTGTGCCCGGTGTTTTTAGTTCTCTAACTGGAACCCTGGTGCATCAGGATAGATCCCCAGTTGAACCACTTATGGGGATCTTTTACATAAATAGATAATGACTTGGTATTGACTTTATTATTGTGAAACTGTGGCATTATGTACTTGGAATGGGAGATTTGAGGAGAAATTCTATGATTTTGTAAGTGCATGTTAGCCTCTAATTATTGAGTTTGTTTTGGTTGGTCAAACGTGTGCACCAATCTCCAATTATTACCGCCGCTTGATGTGGCATACATGACGGACGGCCTAGCGTTATCTGTACAAATCCACCACCCATGTTTGGCATCAACCATACCTATCAGCTGTGTACCGTAACCTGCAAATGATTGTTTACCATTCACCCAGGTTTGCCCACCATCTGTTGTCCAGCCAATCGTATTGGGTTTATCACATGAATCACATTGTCCTCCCATAAATGTAACTCGTGAATCGACAACGTACATGGCTCCTGGTTTAGAACCAGAATTTTTTGGGCCTTCTATATAACCCATAGGAAAACCTGGTGCAGCACCACCGCCCGCCGTCGAGTTAGCAATTACGGTACGCCAATTCTTACCGCCATTAATGGTATGAAATAAAGAGTAAGAGGTTTGAGACATTCCTGAATCACCCACCAATTTAATCCATGCATCATCTATACCAGCGGATTGGACTTGCGCATCATTAATCGGATTCTGGGTTTTACGAGACATAACGGTGAGCCACGTTTTACCGCCATCTTTAGTTCGTTGAACATGTATCTGATCTGTTTCTTGCGTCACAATCCAACCATAATCTTTATCGTGGAAATAAGGATAACCTACAGCATGAGGAGGTACAGGAAGTGCAGTCCAGCTTTTTCCTCCATTTACTGTTTCAGCATTACCGCTGAATCCTTCATTATTCGAAATGAAATGTAGAAAACCATGGTTCGGAACCTTACCTATCGAAATCCAATGTTTTCCTCCGTCTGTTGAGTGGAGCAAATTGTAACTGGAAGAAATGGTGGCCCATACATCTGTACTGTTCAAAGCAAACACTTGATGGATCGTTCCGGCTTGTCGATATTGTACTGTCCACGTCTTGCCTTCGTTTTCTGTTTTAGCAATCCAGCCTTCTCCTGCTACCCATCCCGATCGGGCATTCACCAGCCTCAAGGCTGTGATTTTATCCATTCGGATATTGAGGAACTGCTTTTTAACAGGAGGGAGTGTTTTCGTAGTTTGGCTGTGTGAATGATTTGTAACACCTGCCTGTGTCTGCTGATTTGTTGTCGTCACCGATGTATTAGGCGAAGATTCTGAAGAGGAAATAACAGTGTTTTGATTTCCCGCTGGTTGCTGTTTATTGCTGGTAGTATGTTGGCACCCCGCTAATAGAATGAATAGCATGGTGCCTAATAATTTGACTTCTTTAAAAAGCATCCTATTGTTCTTCGCTCCTTTGTCTTTTTGTGAATTACATTCCTTGATAGTTAATTCATACTATTTTATTCCGCTTTGTTATGAAAAATAACCAATGGGGAAGAGGTGAACTCATATAAGAATATATTTAATATTAACACTTTTTGTTATATGGAATGTTAAAAATATAAAAAATATAGTAAGTTTAATAAGAACAAAAAATTTATAAAGAGGAGTTTGAAGATGACAAAAATCACTGTACTTTTACCTAAACCGGATGACCAGGCAGCGTTTGAGGAATATTATTTTGGAATTCATTTACCACTAGTCGAAAAACTGCCAAATGTTAAGGATGTATCGATCATGCGCTCTTTTGAAGTACACAATTTTGATATTGAACTCTATTTCGTTGTCCAGTTTGGTTTTGAAAATCGAGAACTAATGAATGAATCTCTCCAATCACCAGAAGGTCAGGCGTTATACGCAGATGTGTCAAATCTTATGAAATTCCTACCTACTCCTCCGATGATGATTTTTGCAGACTCCAGTGATTTGACCTCATAAAGTTAACTCCTAATCAGAAACCCGATATTCGGCCATATAACCGTTTATCGGGTTTTTACAGTAAGTCAAAAAATCGCAGAGGAATACTTACTTCTTTTTGCTACAAAGCAATTTGTGAAAAAGGGCGCCTATTTATGGACACCCCAAAAGTTTTTAATATTGAATTACTTCCATTTCTACTTCCATTTCGTCTCCAGCAGCTTGATCTCCTTATCGAGCGTTTCAATTATACCCACTAAGCTCTCCGCTTCGTCTGAAAACTTCTTGCGGATCCTTAAATTCGGAATTTGCGGAATCGTTTCGTACAAAGTGGCCAGGGATTTTTCATGATTACGTTTCTGCCGGTAGAGCATTTCGAGATGTTGCAGCCTATGTGCTCGTCGCCGCCTGACCGGACCTGACCACATTCGTTGTATCACGTTCAAACATATCCAGCTCCTTTTATCAGGTATCTTTTATAGGTTCAGCTATTTGCAATTTCGACACCTCTACAGATGCAGATTATTATGTACCCCATCCAACATTTTTGGAAAGACTTTATGGGTTTTCGGTGCCGCTTCACTTAGTTTATTTTCTCCCTCAATGAACGGCAATATAACACAATTTTCACCAGCATCGCTTGAAACACAAAGGAGATAAGGCATATGCCGACGAGGAGCGTTTGATAAAATATGAAATTTGCTGCTGCTTGATAAGTGGCTGTTATCACTGCTATTATGTATCCAACGTTGGGAGAGGATGCCTGAAAAAAGGAATGTTATTTTACTTAGGTTGTTACCGATATAATTGGTATTATTGTAAGGATTAAGCAAAAGTCAGGTGGTTGGCAAAGAATTGTTTGATTTTTTACCAATACATGAAGCAAATAGGAAACTGGAATATTATAAAAGAGCATGGGATGGGCAACTCGATGTAAAATACGAGGGGAAAATAAACGGAGTCTATTATTTAGCTTCTTTACAACCTATCATGAAAGATGGGGAAGTTAGTGAAGTGATTGGTTCATGCTTACTATACAGGCAACGATGAAGAATAACCTGACGCACAATTGACACAGAATTGTTTACGTTCTATAATTGGAAAATTACTCCTGATTTAAAGTGATCAGTGGGTAGTAACTAGGGAAAACCGGGACTTAAATCAAAATTTTCAATTAATATTATAAAAGGGAGGTTAAAGAATTTTGTACTATTTGTTTTTACTTTTAACCAGTTTACTTTATGCTGGTAACTTTGTTTCTGGAAAGGTTCTTGTTAGGTATACATCACCTCTCACTGTTACAGACCTTAGATTGCTCTTAGCGATACCGTTGCTGATTGGCCTTGTATGGATGAAAGAACGTAAGCTGCTCCCGCCACTTAGAAGCATTCCATTTCTTTTTGTCATGGGAGCCACTGGTCTGTCTTTATTCAACATTTTTACATACATAGCACTACAAAGGACCTCACCAGATGACGTAGGTCTGTTAACAGCCATAAATCCGATTGCCATTGCTATTGCTGCTTACTTGTTTTTTAAAGAAAGGTTATCTCTAAAACAAATTATTGGGATGTTGATATCGCTTATCGGGGTGATTGTCGTTATTTCCAATGGCCAATGGACCAGATTGGCTCATTTCCGATTTAATGTAGGAGATTTATGGATGTTGGCCGCGGTGGTAACCTGGGGGCTGTTTGCGGTGGCTGGTCGCAAGGCGATGCAGTACGTTTCACCCTATATGTCCACACTTTGGGCATCTATTTTTGGCGTAGTAATCATGCTTCCTTTTAATTTACCTGTTCATCTGATACATCCCAATGCTACATTCTGGAGTTACATGTTGTATTCCGTAATTGGTGGAACCGTTATCGCTACAATACTATGGAACGTTGGGATTAAAGGAGTAGGACCAACACGAGCTGGAATATTTCTTAATTTCAATCCCATTTTTACAGCCATATTGGCATTCGTATTACTCGGGGTTGGTGTTACCCTAGTACAAATTATTGGTACTTTATTAGTGATTGCCGGTGTAACCTGGTTTACATTGGTTGGGCATAAAAGAACCGATGGCAGCAATCCTATTCAGGGCAGTAAAATGGATCAGGTGAAGTCGAAGTGATTACGTTTTTGCATGAGAACTAGAGGAGGTAAACACAAACTGCTTGATTAGGCTATTTAATTGATGATGAGCCAATGTTGGAATCTGATGTTTAACTCCAGGTATCCAAACCAATTCATTATTGGGTAGGTTTTTATGCAGGAGCATCCCATAAGTATGAAAATCTTTATCCTCAGCTCCGTATACCAATAAAACTGGGAAGGGAATAGCCTTTAGCTGATCTGTACAGTTGTAGGTCAAACTGTATAGATAATATTCTTTAGCATTGTTAATGTTCGTTTTTTTAGCGTCTCTTAATAATTTCCAGAACAACCCAAAAGTATCGGAATTTGTCCAAGCAATAGAAAAGGCTAGCGTATAAATTGCCCCCATCTTGGCAAGTGAAGCCCCTACCGACATTCTCTTTTTTAGCCGAAAATCGTTAACCTCTGATATTCCGCTAACGATAATGGCACCTAATGCCCGTTCAGGAGCGGTTAATAAAAACTCAAGGGCAATAGAACCGCCCGTTGAATAACCACATATGAATGCTTTTTCCACGCTTAGATGGTCCATAATTTGTTTGATATCTTCGACAATGAGTGGATAGGTTAATGTCTGTTTGGAGGCGTGGCTTTTTCCGTGGCCTCTTATGTCGAATACAATGATCGTAAAAAATTTTGATAACTCATCGAGTTGATACTTAAAATTGACACTACTAAGGACGGGTGGATGAATAAAAATAAGTGGGATTCCTTTTCCCTGGATGATGTAATGTAAGTAACCATCTTTCACTTTTACATGGGTCATAAGAAGATCACCTCTGTTTATATGTCAAGCCTCAAATGAATCTATAGAAAGGTTCTTGTTCGCCTGTTTCCTTTTTAAAGTGCTCATATTAAATGTTAATATTCCCGTATTTGTATAAAAAGAAATTTACGATTGGTTTGTGAATGAATTTGTAAAGCTTGTGCGAGAATTGAAGGTGGGAGATCCATTTAAGGGAGTCTACTTGAATTGGCCCTGTGATAAATAAAGAGCAAGTGGACAGATTCGGAGGCAGAGTTAAAGGCTCTTCAAGCGCTCTGTCAAGAAAAAAATATCCCACTTGCTTTAACAGAAATCTGGGAACAAGGAGGGGTGGGAGGAATAGGTCTCGCGCAGAAAGTAATCGCAACGATACATAGTAATAAAAATCACTTTCGTTCGCTTTATAATAGTGATGATTCCATTCCAGATAAAATTAAAAAAATCGTTCGGATTGTCTATGGAGGGAAAGGGGCCGTATTCACGGATCAAGCCAAAAAACAAGTAGAAAACTTTCAAAAATTAGGTTGGGATAAATTGCCTATCTGTATGGCGAAAACACAATATTCCTTCTCTGATAATCCTACTTTAATTGGACGTCCCCGTGATTTCGAAATCACCGTACGGGAATTAAGGCCCTCTCTTGAAGCAGGTTTTATTGTAGCCATAACAGGTGATATGATGACGATGCCTGGTCTTCCAAAGCAACCTGCAGCTCTGCATATGGATATTGATAAAGACGGTAATTTATTCGGTTTATCTTAAGTATCTGGTATGTAAAAAGCACCCGTTGTTTAACTTTAAACGCACCCTTGTGGTGCTTTTTCATTTTGTGTTTGTCTATCTAAACCCCATAAATGCATAAGTCACAAAATTGTAAATAATTATAATTAGAAGAGAAGCTCGTTTTGGAGGTGGAGAGATGATAATCCAGAGAGCCATCGTATCTGACGCTAAAGAACTACTTGTGCTTCAAAAAATGGCTTATTTAAGTGAAGCCCAAATCTATAACGACTATACGATTGAACCACTCGTCCAATCCTTAGAAAGTCTCAAAAAGCAAATTCGGGAACAGGCAGTGTTTAAGGCTCTCATTGATGATGCTATTATCGGTTCAGTCAGGGGTTATTTCAATGCAGGTACTTGCTATGTAGGGAAATTGTTTGTGCATCCTAACTATCAGAATCAGGGAATTGGTAAAAAGTTGATGGAAAAAGTAGAAGACTTTTTCAGTACCGCAATAAGATATGAAGTATTCACAGGCAGCAAAAGTCAGAAAAATATTTTTCTGTATGAAAAGTGGGGCTTCCAACTATTCAGGACAGAGGAAGTTGGTTTGGACTTGAGCATGGTGTTTATGGAGAAGTATCGCATTAATTAAAATAGGTTCTTTTATTACGCGTAATTGTAGAGTGCAAATGTAAATGCCGATGAACCATGATCCCGGCTTCTTCTGCCATTAGTTTGGCTTCCTTCACCGCTTCTGGCTTTAAGCCGGTCATGTAATCAGGCTTGTCTTTACCCTCTGTTTTCACCGCCCATCCTTCCTTGTCATACGGTACAACATGGATCCTTGCTTCGTCAGTCCCAGCCCGGTCTTTAAAATACTGGTCCCGTTTATTATCTTCTTGTTTGGTTTTGTGGTTAGGAGTGTGTGACATAAAAAAACCTGCTCTTGGGATACCTTCCAGGCAAATGGGGAGGATAAGGGATAAGATTGGTTCCAAATCCTCTGCAAAGGAGCAAAAATACATTGCAGGAGCAAGATTTCCAAAAATTTTTAGCGATAAGATTTAATCTACTTTTATTTCTAGCTTTTTTTTCTTTCTCTATTATAATTTTGCGGCTTGCTTATATTCAAATTGCAAATGGCTCACAGTACACAGAAATAGCTAACCAGAAATCCAATATCAAAATGGTAATTCCGGCTATGCGTGGAAATATTTATGACAGAAGAGGGAATATGATTGCCACTAGTAAAGGTACATATACGGCGGTATTTAAAGAAACAGATAGGATGACAAAGGTGGAATTCCTGAAATTGGCCACTAAACTGGAACCTGTCCTTGGAATGGACCGCAAAAAAATACTCAACCTAATGGATTGTGGCTGGAAAATGCAGAATGGATGTATGGTGGAAACAGGGCGCCAAATGTCTAAGTTTTCAACCAAAGATTTAAAATATGACCTTTCCCCTCATCAGATAGCATTCTTATCTGAACACAGATTGGATTTTCCTGGAGTCCATGTAGAAGTAAAACCGATTCGAGTCTATAACGAAAAACAGGTTGCTGTGCAGACGGTGGGATATGTCCGAAAATACGGAGTTGCACAGACGTCACGCATTATTGATTATATGGATAAAACAGACCTGGTAGAGCCCGATCAAATGGTGGGTTTTGATGGGGTTGAATTCTCATATGAAAAATACTTACAAGGAAAAAATGGCTCCCATTTATACCAAATAACCGCTGATCAGCAAATCCAAAAAGAAATTGGGCAGATTATTCCTCAACAGGGGAATAGCCTTTTTCTTACCCTGGATGAACGTGTTCAACTGGAGTCACGCGATTTCATCAAGCGCTTCTTGCCCGCACTGAAAAATAAAGGAAGCAACCACCCGCGGACCGCTTATGCCGTTGCCATGGAAGTTAAGACGGGTAAAATTGTTGCCATGATTAGTTATCCGGAATATGACCCTAATATTTGGACGAAAAACTTGTTAGATACAAATGATTATAATCAAATACAATATTCGCTCCTAAATGGAACCATTCGTAGTGCTCCCTATGATGTACGTCCGCTTACTGGCAAAGATGCGGAAACGGAGGTTGCGAAACATCCAAGTTCTCTGGTACCAACGGGATCTGTTATAAAACCCGCCACCCTTATGATGGGTTTAGGTGAAAAAATTATATCGCCACAAGATAAGTGGCTGGACCAGGGTGATTATCATTATGGAAGGGGCAGTGATAGTGTCCATAACGATAGCTATGATATTTATGGATTTCTCACACCCCAAAAGGCCCTGGAGAAGTCGTCGAACACTTATGTTGCACGTATTGGAGATTTAACACAACAGAAATATGGAAAAAAGGCTATCTCCATCATGAAAACGTACCATCAGGCGTTTGGGCTAGGCGTAAAAACCAAAGTTGATTTACCGTTTGAAAGCAAGGGCATCCAAGATTTTTTAACCATGGATAAGGTATATGGATCACTTGCGGCCATGGTGCAGTCTTCTTTCGGCCAACAAACTCACTATACAGTGCTGCAGCTGGCACAGTATGCGGCGACGCTGGCTAATAACGGAATTCGTATACAGCCTCAGATCGTAGACCGCATTGTAGATCGAAATGGAAATACTGTACGACGATTTAACCCGCAAGTGCTAAGCAGGTTTTATGAACCAGACATCTATTGGAAAACCATTCGGGAGGGAATGGGCCGAGTGTCGAAAAACGGTACAGCCGGAAGGGTGTTTGCAGGTTTCCCCTTTCACATCGCGGCAAAGACAGGTACATCCGATCAAGATATTTTTGTTAAATCTACAGATTCCAATAACTGGTATAAGTATGGTTCAGCTTCAAACGGTGTCTTTATTTCTTATGCACCGATTGATAGGCCTAAATTAGCTGTTGCCGTAGTGGTTCCAGAAGGGGGATATGGTGCGGGTTCGGCAGCTGTAATTGCCCGTCAAGTCTATGAAAGCTACAACAGGAACATTGGTTTAGACTAATAGTTAGGACAGGTTCGGCATTCTTAATGTTTTTGGGTCTGGCAACTGGCAAATTCCTTTCGTTTTCTGATAAAATGATGACCAGTCCATTTTTGGGCGTCATTCTGCATGATATTGTAGCATATAGAGCTGTGCGTACTACAATTCAGCATAAGAAAGGAAGGGTTATGAAATGAGGGAGCTAAAAGATGTTGAAGCTGAAGATTTGCGCAGGATAATCAATAGAATTAAAGATCCGAATTCAAGCTTTGACAACTTTGAGAAAAATTTTAACGAATATTTTTTAGCGGAAAGCAATTCCGATGCGGCATACCGGGTTGCTGACTTTATTTTTGATCATGGAATTGCGATGTCTGAAAAAGATTTAATAAAATGCAATAACACACAATTAGTGGATGTTGTTCATTATATAAAAACAAAGTTAGTGTAAGGGGGAAAACACAGGAAAAAGATGCACCAAAAGTTGGTACACCTGTTGCCGAGTTGTTATGGCGTAATTACAGCTGCAGTATTCGTACCACTCTTGATCCATTCTGCAGGGGGGGCTGATTTTCTGGTGTTGCCAGTTCAGTGAACACAACAAGCCGCTTGGCATGCTCTTTTGTTTTTTTGTTATACTTTCCGGCACATGTAATAAGATTTAATTGACTTTTGTCGGATTTTCCAAAGATCTTTTCAAGCGGTGCTTCATGTACCTTATATGCCTTTACTTCTTTTACTGTAAAAATCAGCTTGTTTCCGGCTTCATTCGAGACAATCACTTTATCCCCTGATTTTAAATTCCTTAAATTATAAAAAACCGCTGGTCCAGTGAAGTGGTCCAAATGCCCGGCTATCACGGCATTTCCATGCTCGCCTGCCAGTGTCCATGGGCTTAAAATACCAACCGTACTAAAAGAAGCCGGCACGCCCATTTGTCCGTTGCTAAGGATACCTACGGGTTCTACCCGGGTATCCAGATGAATTGCAGGGATCTGCAAGCGGGAAGGCATGATGCCGCTTTTTTTAATGGATTTGGTGGCGGTTAATTTCTGAGTTTGTAAATGGCTCTTGTGATCGATTTGCGACTGCTGGCTTTTTACCGGCTGTTCACTTTTTGGTGTGTTTTCTTGTTGAATAGAAGTTCCTGAGCATCCTGATAAAAAAATGAGAACAGAACATAGAAACATAAAGAGGTTTTGTTTCATATTACGCTCCCGGCAGATAAAAGGGAAAAGAGGTGTGGCCTCTTTTCCCATTTCGGTTACTCGGTATCACTTGCTCCGCCTGCACCTGTCTTCGGCATTGCAGGTTGTCCTGTAGTAGTTCCTGGTTGTTTAGCCGGAGTTGTTGCTCGAGTACCTGCTGTGCCCTTTTTAGCATGTGCACCCTGAGTTCCTTGAGTTCCTTTTACTTGTACCCCACCGTGTATGCCTACACCTTGTTTACCGCCTTCTGCTTTTACTCCGGCTTGAATACCAGCGGCAAAAGCAGGAGCTGATGAACAAATAACGCAAACAGATAAAGCTAAGGTAGCGATTTTTTTCATTTTGTTTCTCCTTCGTTTTGAATTGTAGGTAATCTCCCTACATAACGTAGGTTTCCTCTGTTTTTTATTTTTACTTTGGTAATAATTGAGTCTGTTTTCTTTGTGTTTCAAGCCCCAGGAACAGGAGCTTACTAAAGTTGATTTTCATGTCCATGACCTCTTTGTTATTATCCCCCCAAAATTTTAAAAAAAATTAGCTTGGAAGCCAGCATAAGACGAAGGTGTTCTAAAATAATAATGTTGATACCGACAGGGAACAGGGATGTTCCTGAGATGGGGGAAAAACGTATAGAGGGGATAAGGTGATAAAAATGAACTGGCTCAATGCTTTTATCATCGCGAATTTAATTGGCATCGGATCAAATCTTGACAATACAAGTGTTGGCATCGCTTATGGAATTCAAAAAATTAAGTTTCCGCATAGGATAAACATGGTTATTAATTTGCTCGGAGCTTGTACGGCACTGTTAGGCGCGTATATGGGCGAGGTCATCAGCCACTACACTTCTCTAAATACAGCTCAATTCGTATCTTGTGCTGTATTATGTGGAATCGGGTCATTTACTTTGTATTCTGCTTACTTACATCCTCTTATTTACAAGCGTACTTCTAAAGTCGAATTACATAGGCCTGGAATTAAACAAGGGGTCCTCTTAGGAATTGGTTTATCGTTCACAAACGTAGCAAGCGGTTTCAGTGCCACCATTGCAAATTCTGCCACCTTGTGGACAACAGTTATAAGTATTGCCGCCTGGGGCTATATTATGATTTTTCTTGGGAATATTATAGGAATTGGAATCGTGTCAAAACTTTTCGGTAAATACTCTTCATTAGCGGCAGGTTTTTTGCTAATCGGAGTAGGCGTTCACCAGATAATGTAATGGACCACAATGCAGGGGCGTTTTGTGTTTTGTGTAGCAATTTTAAAACTGAAGCAGCTTTCTTCAAATTGTTTAAGAAAGCTGCTTTCGAATCTGTTCTTCCATTTAAAAGTTAGATTGTTAAATACCTGTGTGACAATGTGGGGTGTAACCAGCAGTGTTTTCATGAGTATGACTGCATTAGGGTAACTACGCATCTCCATGAATACTACCCACAAGCGCTTTTCTGGTACGATTGATGTGTTCCGAGACAAGATCTGCTGCCTTGTTCGCATCCTGGGATTTGACTGCTCGTAAGATTGCATAATGTTCTTTATTTGATTGTTCGGTTTGTCCAGTAATCATATGAGGAGTGTGTTGAGGAAACCCGTTCCATAGCGTTTCGATAAAAAAAAGCAACCTTTTCCAGGGACAATTGCTCATTAGTACACGGTGAAACTCAATATTTAATTGTACAAAATTTTCAATCTGGTCTGCTTGTTCCATTAAAGATACCAGACGTTCCAACTCATTAATGGACGAGGTGTCCATTCGTTTAACACTTTCCTCGACGGCGATTTTTTCGAACTTAGAACGTAGTTGATAGATCTCTTCTATGTCATCTACAGATATTGATTTAACGATTGCTCCACGATGGGGTTCTATTGTAATAAGTCCCTCTATTTCTAATTTTCGCAAGGCTTCCCTCACAGGCATCCTGCTGACACCTAATGAATTGGCTAATTCCTCCTGAACCAATCTCTCCCCAGGCTCAAAATCACCACGTAATATAGCTTCTCTTAAAACACGACATACTTTTGAATGTACTGTTTCCAAATCACGGCTTTCTAATTTTAAATCTATATTTTTTTTCATTAAATACTCCATCCTTCCTTCCTTCATTCGCTAACTATGGATTAAGCCAGTATTGATGACTGGTATTGTTCTTGGCGTATAAGTAGCATTGGCCTCTCTTATCTCCATACTACCATTAAGCTGACGTCACCATAATGGCTTGATAAACACTTGTTGATTGAAGAATTAAAGAGCACTCCGTGTAACTGTTACTCATTTTAGGATATTGAATCCAATACATTTTGTCTATAAAAAGATGAGCTATGGTCAATCCACTCTTTAATCAAATTATATAATGGTTATAAAGATTCAGATTATTATTGACAACTTTAATCTTGTTAGACTAATATATAAATAAATATTGGATCCAGAATACAGGATAACATATACAATACGGGAGATGATCAACATGGCAATTAAAAGAGGCTGGAATGGACGATTTTTTGAAGATTTTCAAGTTGGTGATATTTATCCGCATCCTTTAGGCAGAACTGTTACCCAGACTGATAATATTTGGTTTACACTTCTTACACAAAACACAAATCCAATCCACTTTGATGCAGTTTATTCGGAGAAAACGGAATTCGGACGTCCTCTTGTTGACTCCACTTTTACTTTGGCCTTAGTAACTGGTCAATCGGTAACAGACATTTCACAAAATGTAATGGCCAATCTTGGGTGGGACGAGATAAAACTCCCGAATCCCGTTTTTGAAGGAGATACGATTTATTCATTTAGCGAGGTCCTGGATAAGCGTGAATCGAAGACACGTCCTAATGTAGGAATTGTAAGTGTAAAAACAGCCGGATATAACCAGGAAGGAAAGGTGGTTATTGAATTTAAACGGACATTTATGGTTTATAAGAACGGGCATGGCCCAGATGCGACAAGCGATTTGCTCGACAAAGTTTTAAATACAAACATTAATGCTTAATCACTATTAAATTTTTGAGGAGGCCTCACATGTTTGATAACGACTTACATAAAGAACTTCGAAAAGGAGTCCGGAAAATTTGTAGTGATTTTCAAGACTCATACTGGCGTAGGTTAGATGCAGACCATGCTTACCCCGGGGAATTTGTCGAAGCATTAACTAAGGGCGGATATCTAGCTGCTTTAATTCCAGAACAGTATGGCGGGTCTGGATTTGGTATAACAGAAGCTTCAATAATACTTGAAGAAATTAACCGATCTGGGGGGAATGCCGGGGCATGTCATGCACAGATGTACACGATGGGTACCTTGCTACGTCACGGATCAGTGCAACAAAAGGAGCAATACTTACCCAAGATAGCTGACGGCACACTACGTCTCCAGGCATTTGGTGTAACCGAACCCAATACCGGAACAGACACTACCCAACTAAAAACTACAGCTGTTCGCAAGGGCGACAAATATGTGGTGAATGGACAGAAGGTGTTCATCTCCCGTGTAGAGTATTCTGACATGATGATTATGCTTGTTCGTACAACTCCTCTAGATCAAGTTAAAAAACGAACAGATGGTTTATCTGTTTTGCTGGTCAATTTGCGAGAGGCTGTAGGGAACGGATTGACGATTCGTCCTATTCGTACAATGATGAATCACGCTACAACCGAGTTATTTATCGAAGATTTAGAGGTTCCGGTTCAAAATCTTATCGGTGAAGAGGGCAAGGGGTTTCGATATATTCTTGATGGCATGAACGCTGAACGAATTTTGATTGCGGCCGAATGCATAGGAGACGGTAAGTGGTTCATTGAACGTGCAACGAATTATGCAAATGAGCGGGTTGTATTTCAGCGCCCCATTGGTCAAAATCAGGGCGTTCAATTTCCGATTGCAAGATCTTTTGTGAATATCGAGGCGGCTAACTTAATGCGTTATCAGGCAGCAGAGTTGTTTGATAAGGGCCAGCCTTGTGGAGCCCAAGCAAATATGGCAAAGCTACTTGCGGCAGATGCTTCGTGGGAGGCAGCGAATGCGGCTTTGCAAACTCATGGTGGATTTGGGTTTGCTGAAGAATACGATGTTGAAAGAAAATTTCGCGAGACCCGTCTTTATCAAGTTGCCCCAATTTCTACAAATCTTATTCTATCCTACGTAGCGGAACATGTACTAAAGTTACCACGTTCTTACTGAAAAAGTTGATTAAAAAAAGTTAATCCCATATATCATATTGTTCGCCAACACACTTAAAATGATGAAAGTAATCTCCTGGAGGTATGACAGATGCTACCATTAGAAGGAATTACAGTAGTTTCTTTAGAGCAAGCGGTGGCCGCGCCTTTTGCTACAAGACAATTAGCTGATTTAGGAGCACGGGTGATCAAGATAGAAAGGCCTGAAGTTGGTGATTTTGCGCGGCAATATGATTCCACCGTTAAAGGAATGTCAAGTCACTTCATATGGTGTAATCGCTCTAAAGAATCTTTGACACTTAATCTCAAGAAACCAGAAGCGAAACAAGTTCTAGATGAGCTTCTCGAAAAGGCTGATGTATTCATACAAAACCTGGCACCAGGTGCTGTCCATCGACTGGGTTACAGCCCTGCTTCTTTACTAGAGAGGTATCCTGAACTCATCGTCTGCAGTATTTCAGGTTACGGTGAATCAGGTCCTTATCGTGATAAAAAGGCGTATGACTTACTTATACAATGCGAAGCGGGTGTTGTCTCAATCACGGGGACTGAGGAAACTCCGTCTAAAACTGGTATCTCAATTGCAGATATTTGTGCGGGGATGTATGCTTATTCAGGTATTTTGACAGCTTTACTTGCAAGGGCTAAATCAGGAAAAGGAACCATACTGGAAGTTTCTATGCTAGAAGCACTGGGGGAATGGATGGGATATCCCATGTATTATGCGGGGTATGGGGGAAATGACCCCAAAAGAACGGGCGCGAGCCATGCAACAATTTATCCCTATGGATCTTTTCCAACTGGAGATGGGAAAACAATTTTTCTCGGAATCCAAAATGAACGTGAGTGGGATCGTTTTTGTGAAAACGTATTACAACAGCCTAATTTAAAAGAAGATGCCAGGTTTATTAACAATTCGAACAGAGACTTAAATCGTCATCTTTTGAAACCTATTATTGACACGGCTTTTAAAAAACTAACGTCGGATGAGATTATTGATCGACTTGATACTGCCCAGATTGCAAATGCCCGCATGAATACAATGAAAGAGTTTTTTGAACATCCTCAGCTTGAGGCCCGTAATAGGTGGAGGACCATTGATTCGCCTGTTGGTCTACTTAGATCCCTGATTCCTCCTGTAACGATGAAGGAAATGGAAATCGTTATGAAGCCAATTCCAGAACTTGGAGAACACAATGAACTTATTCTAAAAGAATTAGGCTTTGAAAAAGAAACAATTAATGACTGGCGTGAACAGGGTGTTATTTAGAGGAGGAAAGGGTGAAGTCCCCATGCATGTTTTACGCAGCTGGTTGTTTGTTCCAGGTTCTGATTCGAAAAAAATTGAAAAAGCAAGGGAGTCATTGGCCGATGTTGTGATATTTGATTTAGAAGATGCAGTTTCTGTAAATGAAAAAAGTTCAGCAAGGAACAAAGTAAAAGAAGCTGTAAACACAAGAGACGGAAAATTAAAATATGTTCGAGTAAACAGTTTTTTTACCCCTTTTTTGATAGAAGATATAAATAGCATTGTAGGGGAAGGCTTGGCCGGAATAATTTTGCCCAAGTCAGAAAATAAGGAACAGTTATTACTAATCGATTACTTGATGAACCAGCTTGAACGCAACAAAAATCTAAAACAAAAAATAGAAATTATGCCCTTAATTGAATCCGCATGTGGTATATATAACGCCTATGAAATAGCACGGTCATGTGATCGTATACAACGGTTGGCTTTTGGCTCTGTTGACTTTGCACTCGATATAAATGCGGAACTGACAGAGGATGGAAACGAATTATTATATGCCCGATCACAACTAGTGATTGCCTCAAGAGCAGCTGGTATCGAGCCGCCTATTGATGCCGTTTATCTAAACATAAAAGATACCGGTGGTTTATGGAAAGAAACTCGTTTTGTAAAACAATTAGGATTTCAAGGGAAACTCGTCATTCATCCCAACCAAATTCAAACTGTAAATGAGGTTTTTGTGCCGAGCTTACAAGAAATAGAAGAGTCACAAATAATAGTCGAGGCCTATGGTAAAGCATTATCCGAGGGAATAGGTGTCGTTCAAGTAAAAGGGAAAATGGTCGATGTTCCAGTAATTGAACGCGCAAAAAAGATTATTGAAAAATCAGAATTCTTAAGCTCTTTAATCAAATGAAAACGCTAACCAAACTAACCGGTATTACAAATGTTTACAACGTTAAATTTGCTCAATATATGGAGGGATAAAAATTGAAGAGTAATTATCGTTATGTAATTATCGTTATGATCGCATTTGTAACCGGTATCAATTATATCGATCGTGGTGCAATTGCTTATGCCCAAGAAGCCATTATTAAAGAATTTCACTTAAATCCAAAGACGTGGGGTGAAGTACTGGGTTACTTTGGATATGGGTATATGATTGGGGCTTTTTTGGGAGGACTTCTTGCTGACCGAAAAGGACCGAAATTTGTTTGGATGTTAACCGGCACAGCATGGTCAGTTTTTGAAATAGCTACTGCATGGGCTGGAGATATTGGGATGGCTTTACTTGGTGGCTCGGCTCTTGTAGGGTTTGCCATATTTCGTATTTTGTTTGGGGCGGCTGAAGGTCCTGTGTTCTCTACAATTAATCGTACAATGGCAAACTGGGCGTCTCAAAAAGAAAGAGGATTTGCTTCTGCACTCGGACTGCTCGGAGTACCGCTCGGTGCTATGTTGACTGCGCCTATTGCCGTTGCTTTACTTTCGGTTACGCAATGGCGAATAATGTTTGTTATTCTAGGTCTGATTGGTATTATATGGGTTATTATATGGGCGAAAATATTCACCAATCGTCCAGAAGAACACGCGAAGGTTTCAAAGGAGGAACTAGAAGAAATTCGTTCAGCAAAAGATTTGTTGCATACTGAATTGACGCTGACGGAGTCAGAACAGGTAGCGGTACCATGGTACCATTTCTTCAAAAATCCAACATTGATTATGAATTCAATAGGATTCTTTGCTTTTCAATATGTGAATTTTCTCCTTCTAACTTGGACACCTAAATATCTACAGGATGTTTTCCATTTTAAACTTGGGTCTTTGTGGTATCTGGGTATGATTCCTTGGATTGGAGCATGTTTCACAGTTGTTCTTGGAGGAAAGATCTCGGATGCGTTGAGGCGAAAAACAGGAAGTCTTCGTGTAGCCCGTTCTGGGTTAGCCGCTGTTTCATTATTTCTTACGGCAATATGCTTTATATTGGTGCAGTTTGTTCATAGTGTTTCCGGTGTACTATTGTTAATGGCAATCGGTAATGCGTTTAATTTCCTGCCAAATTCAATTTATTGGACGGTTATTATTGATACGGAACCCTCCAAAGCTGGCAGCTTCAGTGGTGTCACACACTTTATTATAAATATAGCAACAATTGTAGCCCCTACATTGACGGGAGCGCTTGTTGCGAGTAATGGTTACGGGGGTATGTTTATAGCGGCTACAGTCGCTACCGTTATCGGAATGGTTGCCATGATTTTTGTTAAACCAGGCAGAACCAGTTCTAAAAAAGCGATTAATCCTGCACAAAATCCTTTGGGATTAACCAAATAAATTAATCTCTATTGAGGAAGGGGAAATACAGAGCCTACAATAATCCCCTTCCTTTTGATAGAAACTGTTAGGAGGGACAACCATGGCGCGAAACTTTTTACTTACCCGTTTACACTCATTAGCTGGAATTTTCCCCTTAGGGTTGTTTTTGATCGAACACTTATATTCAAACTCTGTAGCTATGTTTGGGGCAGTACAATATAACCAGCAAGTGGAGCGGCTACAGAGCATTCCATTTCTATCTGTAGTGGAGATAGTCCTTATTGCGATTCCCTTATTCTACCATGCCGTATTTGGTCTCTATTTTGCGTTTATCGCACGTAATAATACTATTTCTTATTCTTACTCTAGAAATTGGATGTTTCTTCTCCAGCGATTGAGTGGCGTGGTTACTTTAATTTTTATTGTGTACCATCTTTGGGTTTTTCGAATTGCTCACCTTTTATTTGGTACTCCTATCGATTTCAATGTTGTACATACGCAATTGGCGAATCCATGGATTTTATCTTTTTACATTATTGGTATTATGTCAACAACTTTTCACTTTTCAAATGGATTATGGGGCGCGCTTGTTACCTGGGGTATTACTGTAGGTCCAAAAGCTCAGCAAAAATCAGCCATGTTAGCTTATACGTTTTTTTTAATTTTAGGTGGCATTGGTATTGCGACTTTATTTAGCTTCTAGAGGGGGATAAACATGTCAAAGAAGAAATTTATTGTTGTGGGTGGCGGTCTAGCCGGACTGATGGCCGCCATTAAAATTGCTGAAGCGGGCGAATATGTACAGCTATTTTCTTTAGTTCCAGTCCGGCGTTCTCACTCGGTTTGTGCACAAGGTGGAATTAATGGAGCGGTAAATACAAAAGGTGAAGGAGATTCGACGTGGGAGCATTTTGACGATACGATTTACGGAGGGGACTTCTTAGCCAATCAACCGCCTGTAAAAGCCATGTGTGAGGCGGCTCCAGAAATTATTTACATGCTCGATCGAATGGGGGTTCAATTTAACCGAACACCTGAGGGAAACATCGATTTCCGCCGTCTTGGCGGTGCTAAATATTCTCGCACTGCTTTTGCAGGCGCTACTACCGGGCAGCAAATATTGTATGCGCTTGATGAACAGGTGCGTCGTTACGAAACCGAAGGATTTATCGATAAACTCGAACATTGGGAGTTGCTTTCCATTATTCAAGATGAGGATGGCCGATGCAGAGGAGTCACTGCCCAAAATCTTAAAGATATGAGTATACATAGTTTTTCTGCTGATGCAGTCATTATGGCAACCGGCGGAATCGGTATGATCTATAGGAAGAGCACAAATTCAGTAATTAACACAGGCAGTGCCCACAGTATTGCCTTTCAACACGGTGTTTATTATGCCAACGGAGAAATGATCCAGATCCATCCAAGTGCCATTCCAGGGGATGACAAACTTCGATTAATGAGTGAATCAGCCCGCGGTGAAGGTGGGCGTGTCTGGGTGTACAAAGACGGAAGGCCATGGTACTTTCTAGAAGAAAAGTATCCGGCTTATGGAAACCTAGTTCCCCGTGATATTGCAACACGGGAAATTTTTAGCGTTTGTGTTGACATGAAGTTAGGTGTAAATGGTGAAAACATGGTTTATTTAGATCTTTCTCATCTTCCGCCGGATAGATTAGAGCAAAAATTAGGTGGTATCTTAAATATTTATGAAAAATTCGTCGGAGATGATCCAAGAAAAGTCCCTATGAAAATTTTCCCAGCCATGCATTATTCTATGGGAGGACTATGGGTCGATTACAATCAAATGACTAACATGCCAGGATTATTCGCAGCAGGTGAATGTGAATATCAATATCATGGTGCTAACCGTCTGGGTGCTAACTCGTTAGTTTCAGCTATTTTTGGCGGAATGGTTGCAGGACCGAAGGCGCTGGAATATGTCAAAGGTCTTACTAAATTGACAGAGGATTTAAAAACAACCTTGTTCGATCAAGAATTAAAGAAACAAGAAAAGTGTTACGCTCAATTGTTAACGAAAAATGGTAAAGAAAATCCCTACCGACTGCATGTAGAAATGAGTGATTGGATGGTTGAGAATGTCACGGTTGTTCGCTATAACGATCGATTGCTAAAAACTGATGAGAAACTCAAAGAACTGATGGAACGTTGGCATAACATCGGGTTAGATGATACAACGGGCTGGAATAATAAAACAGTTCCGTTTGTTCGCCAACTATGGAATATGCTGCAGTTAGCAAGAGTGATTACACTTGGAGCCTATCATCGGAATGAAAGCCGCGGAGCCCACTATAAGCCGGAGTTTCCTTTGCGTGACGATGAGAATTGGTTGAAAACAACGAAAGCACGATATACGCCTAATGGTCCTATTTTTGAATATGAACCGGTAGATTTGAGTTTAATTCCACCTAGAGCGCGCCGCTATGACGTTGCTAAAGAGGGGGCTTTGCAAAAATGAGCCAGTCTAAAATCATTCAGTTACGTATTAAACGGCAAGATGGGAAAGGGAGTTCGCCCTACTGGGAAGAATTTGAGGTGCCGTATCGCCCGGGAATGAATGTAATTTCAGCATTAATGGAAATTCAACGTAACCCAATTAATCAAAAAGGACAGCAGGTTCGTTCTATTACATGGGAATATAATTGCCTTGAAGAAGTATGTGGGGCCTGTTCAATGCGAATCAATGGGAAAGTTCGACAAGCGTGTTCGGCCCTGATTGATAAATTAGAACAGCCGATTACACTGGAACCAATGAGTACGTTTCCTGTTGAAAAAGATCTAGCTGTAGACCGTTCAAGTATGTTTGAAGCTTTAAAGACGGTAAAGGCGTGGATACCTATAGATGGAACTTATCCATTAGGAACAGGTCCTAAAATTTCTCCTGAAGACCAGCAGTGGGCATATGAGTTTTCAACATGTATGACTTGCGGGTGCTGCTTGGAAGCCTGTCCAAATGTTAATGATCGTTCCTCATACTTGGGACCGCAAGCTCTTGTACAGGCTTATTATTTTAATATGCATCCTACAGGGAGTATGCAAAAGGAGAAGCGTTTAGACGCGGTCACAAGCGATAGCGGCATCAGTAATTGTGGGAACTCTCAGAATTGTGTACAGGTATGTCCTAAAGAAATCCCGTTAACAACGGCGTTGGCGCAACTAAATCGGGATGCGAACAAAGCGGCCTTGAAACGATTGTTTAAGTTTTAAATATAAAGCTATCTCCCCGGACCAGATATGGAGGGAAGTTTTGGATAAATACAAGCGATGGAATAGGAGAGTGGATTCAATTATGAGGGAAGTTACCTATGAGCAAATTGTAAATGCTGTAAAAATTTTATGTATGGATGCCAATTATCATTTAAATAATGATGTTGTTTTAGCGTTTAGGGATGCAATTAGAAAGGAGCAGTCCGAAGTAGGGAAAGAAGTACTTAATCAGCTTGTTCAGAATGCTGAAATAGCAGCAACTGAAAAAGTCCCAATGTGTCAGGATACTGGAATGGCCGTCTTTTTTGTTGAATTGGGCCAGGAATGCCATATTACAGGTGGCAGTCTGTATGATGCGATTAATGAAGGAATTCGTGAAGGTTATAGAGATGGTTATTTGCGTTCCTCTATTGTTCAGGACCCATTGCAGCGAAAAAATACGGGAGACAATACACCAGGGATCGTTCATGTAGAACTTACAGAGGGAGAACAATGTAAAATTCACATGACCGCAAAAGGGTTTGGCAGTGAAAATATGAGTAGGTTAAAAATGCTCAAGCCTGCTGATGGTATCGAAGCAGTTAAAGGATTTGTTTTAGAAACCGTACAATTAGCAGGACCAAATGCATGCCCTCCAATGGTAGTAGGGGTTGGACTTGGAGGCAATTTCGAAAAGGCTGCCTATCTGGCCAAAAAATCATTGCTTAGACCCATTGGCGAAAAAAACCGTAGAGAAGATATAGCAAATCTTGAACAAGAACTTATCGAAAAAGTCAATAAGTTGGGAATAGGGCCACAGGGGATGGGTGGCACAACGACTGCTTTGGATGTACATATCGAAGTGTTTGCCACCCATATTGCCGGTTTGCCCATTGCTGTCAATATCAATTGCCATGCAAGCAGGCATAAAACGGCACACTTGTAGGAGGGGTCGAGATGTCGACAAAGCAAATTTCAATTCCTTTTGTACACAATGATCTCCTGGCGTTACGTACAGGTGAAAGGGTGGAATTATCGGGTATATTATATACTGCCCGTGATGCGGCGCATAAGCGTATGATTGAAACGTTAGAAGAAGGGGGGGCGTTGCCTATAGATGTTAAAGACCAAACCATTTATTATGTAGGGCCAACTCCTCCCAAACCCGGTTCAGTGATTGGCTCCGCGGGTCCAACCACCAGTGGTCGAATGGATAAATATGCGCCAATATTGATAGAGCTAGGACTAAAAGGGATGATTGGTAAGGGAAAACGTAATCAGGAAGTGAAAGACTCTATGATTAAACATCAAGCTGTTTATTTTGCAGCGGTAGGAGGGGCAGCTGCTCTAATAGCAAAGACTATTAAATCATCCCAGGTTGTAGCATATGAGGATCTGGGGACAGAAGCCATCTATCGTCTTGAAGTAGAGAAGTTTCCGGTAATCGTCATAAATGATGTATATGGAGGCGACCTTTATCAAGAAGGTCAAGCTAACTTTCGTGTAGAATAATTATAAAAACTATATAAAATGAACCCCAGTGGGAATTAAAGAGGTGCTGCAGATGATGGATCAGATCCTTCATGATTTAAAGACATTGTCACCTGAGCAATTAAATGAAATACAACGGGTAATCCAAGCTTATAAAGGTTCGTTAGAAAATAGCCAAATTGGGGTCGGAAATCTTCATTATGAGATGAACTTTTTAAAAAGGGGGAAAGGGGATAAACTATTTGCCAAGACGCATTTTTTACACTGGGGAAGAACAACCATAGTAGCACAGTGTACCATTGAAGATCAGGAGGGTGATGCAGTAGCCCATGCATTAGGGACATTTTATGTTAAAACATTATAAATATAACTGAAGAAAAAGCCTGTATCAACCAGTGGTTTGTTCATTAAGAATACAGGTTTCAAGGATACAGGCTTCGTTACCAAAGATAAATTAGACTACAGAAAGTAAATCATACAATATTTTTTTCTTTTAACTGCTTAATTTGTTCTATTGTATATCCTAAATTTATTAAAATTTCATTCGTTTGCTCACTTAACATAGGGGGATGAGCATACACGCCAGCAGGTGTATCAGAAAGCCGAATTGGGTTATTAACATAAGCAAACTCCCCGAGTTGTGGGTGGTTCATCTTTTTTAGTAGCCCCCGTTCAGTAACATGGGGATCTTTGAACACTTTATCAATTGTATTAATGGGACTGCAGGGTATTTGGTTGCTATTGAAGATTTCTAACCACTCATGAACAGTCTTTCTTTGTATTTCAAAGCTAAGGATTTCAGTAAGTGCTTCTCTATTCCTTAATCTCATTTCGTTAGTCTCAAACTTAGGATCTATTGCTAACTCCATTCTTCCAATCGATTGTGCCAGTCTTTTAAACTGCAGGTTATTTCCTACCGCGATCACCAGGTAATCATCGCTCGCTTTGAACGTTTGATAGGGAACAACGTTGGGATGATCGTTTCCAAGGCGCTGTGGTGGGTTATTTGTTGCCAAATAATTACTCGTAATGTTAATTAAAGAGGCGATTGTGCAGTCTAATAAGGAAATGTCTATGGCTTGGCCTTTTCCAGTATGTTTACGTGCCTGTAAAGCAATCAATACAGACATTCCAGCATATAAACTGGCCATAATATCTGAAATAGCTACCCCAACCTTATAAGGATCTCCGTCTTTAGGGCCTGTTATACTCATTAATCCGCTCATGGCTTGAACAATGTAATCGTATCCAGGGTGAGAAGCGTATGGTCCTGTTTGTCCAAATCCAGTAATTGAACAGTAAATTAAGCGAGGGTTAGTCTCTTTAAGAGAATCGTAATCGAGCCCAAACTTTTTCATGGTTCCTGTTTTAAAATTTTCAACAACAACGTCCGCCTTTTTAGCAAGCTCTTTTATAATTGTTTTACCTTCTTCGGTTTTCAAATCCACAGTTAAACTCTTCTTATTTCTATTTGCGCATAAATAATATGCACTTTCACCATTTATATCAGGCGGTATCCATCCTCTCGTATCATCGCTGCCACCAGGCAACTCAACTTTGATAACCTCTGCCCCGAAATCTCCTAACAACATTGTGAAAAAGGGTCCAGCTATTACTCTTGAAAAATCTAAAATTGTTATTCCATCCAATGCTTTTTTCACTGCCGCACCTCCGGTTTTAAAAGAGTAACAAACTTAACTATTTTTATCACAATATTTGTATACGAAATGGTCAAAAAATATAACGTAAATTTTAAACTTTTAGTATTCTACAATACCGTTAATCAACATAGTATACCTGTAAGCGGTACGAATTAGTCCGCATGGGAGTCAGATATACCCTTTTTAAAAAGGAGAATGAGATGAAAGCAATTGGGTTTTTGCGTGACCCATTAATAAACGGGGGATCTTTCGAGGAATTTGAGATCGAAAAAACGCTTCCAACTGGCCGCGATTTACTTGTAGAAGTAAAAGCGGTTTCTGTTAATCCACTGGATGTGAAAATGCGGTCTCGCGGCGATTTAGTCAAAAAAATCCCAATGGTTCTCGGTTGGGATGCAGCAGGTGTTGTTGTAGAAGTCGGGCCGGACTGTTCTCTCTTTAAGCCAGGTGATGCGGTATATTATGCAGGAAGTATTATGCAGTCTGGTTGCTGTAGTGAGTTCCACCTTGTAGACGAACGTATAGTCGGGAGAAAACCGAAAACCTTGGATTTTGCACAAGCAGCATCCCTGCCATTAACTGGGCTTACAGCCTGGGAAGGACTCTTTGAACGTTTGAGTATTTCTCTGCAGAACGATGCTCACCAGGAGCAGAGCATTCTCATTATTGGTTCTGCTGGTGGGGTAGGTTCTATTGCGACGCAGCTCGCAAAATTGGCTGGGCTTTATGTGATTGGAACTGCTTCACGCGAGGAGTCTATTAAATGGACGACAGCCCATGGAGCAAGCTTTGCTATTGATCATAATCATTTATTTGCCCCTCAATTAAAAGAAATTGGTTTTTCAAGCGTGGATTACATTTTTTGTTTAAATGGTTTAGGGAAATATTGGGGGCAAATGGCTCGAGTTATTGTTCCACAAGGTAAAATCTGTTCCGTAGTCGATCCTGATTGCCCGGTTGATCTTTCCTTACTTAAAAACAAAAGTGCTACTTTTGCCTGGCAAGCTGTATTTACCAGATCAAGCTACCAAACAGCTGATATGATCGAGCAGCATAAAATTCTTAATGCTTTATCGGAATTAGTTGACCACGGAAAAATAAAACAAACTGTGGCCGAATGTCTTACACCAATAAACGCTGCTAATATGGAATTGGCCCATAAAAAATTAGAAAGCGGTAGGATGATTGGGAAAATTGTATTGAAGCAATTTCGTAATTAAATAATCAGTATTTCAATTCTGGTGAGGTGAATTTAATATTGAAGAGTTTAAAAATACCTGTTGTTTATTTTTCGGAACACGAGCAGTCATTAAGACGGGAAATACGGCAATTTATATACGATCAACGAGAAAATGGAACATTTGAACCAAAGTGTGACAGTTGGTTAAGTGGTTATTCTCCGCAATTAAGCCGAAAGTTGGGAGAACGCGGATGGATTGGAATGACTTGGCCAAAACGTTATGGAGGACACGAACGTTCTGCCATTGATAGATACGTAGTTACGGAAGAGTTGTTGGCGGCAGGAGCTCCAGTATCTGCCCATTGGATCGCGGATCGGCAAAGCGGACCTTTATTACTCCGTTTTGGAACAGAACAACAGCGAGAGTTTTACCTGCCGAAAATTGCTATAGGGGAATGTTACTTTGCTATCGGACTGAGTGAACCAAATGCAGGTTCGGATTTAGCAGCAGTGAATTCGAGAGCAATCAAAGTGGAAAATGGATGGATACTGAATGGAAGCAAAATTTGGACCAGCGGTGCTCACTTCGCCCATTATATGATTAGCCTCTGTCGAACTTCTCCGTTGAATCCTGAAAGACGCCATGATGGGATGACCCAATTCATTGTGGACTTGTCTGCACCCGGCGTAACAGTTCGTCCGATACATCTGATGACAGGTGAACACCATTTTAATGAAGTTATCTTTGAAGATGTGTTTATTCCGGATGAAATGGTGATAGGCGAAGTTGGAAATGGGTGGAAACAGGGAATGACCGAACTGGCCTATGAAAGAAGCGGTCCGGAAAGATTTTTAAGCACGTTCTCTCTTTTGGAAGAACTGTTAAATGTACTGCAGGAAAAGCCTGACAAGCAGTTGATGGGTGAACTTAGCAAATTGGTTTCCCGTTTGTGGACACTTCGGCATATGTCGATTGGTATTGCCCAAATGTTGCAGGAAGGGATTACGCCAGATATAGCAGCTGCACTGGTTAAAGATATGGGAACCAGGTTTGAACAACAAGTTGCCGAAATAGCACGACTGCTCGTCTCTGTTTCTCCGTCTACAATTTCGCCTTCCCGATTCGAAAAGCTGATTGCACAGGCCATCCTGCACGCTCCAGGTTTTACCCTTCGTGGGGGAACAACTGAAATACTTCGCGGTATTGTTGCCAAGGGGGTAATTGCAAATTGAACGACATCACACAAATGCTCATTAACTCTGCCACTAAAATCATGAAGGATACATGTACAAAGGAGCTTATAAATGAAGCGGAACGAGGGAATTGGTCCACTGCGCTGTGGGCTACATTGAAAGAAGCAGGCATGATAACGGTAGCCATTCCCGAAGAGCTGGGTGGAAACGGAGGGAGTGTGACAGATGCCTTACATATTCTTCGCTTGGCCGGTAAATACTCTGCGCCTATTCCACTTGCCGAAACCTTTCTAGTAAATTGGCTGTTGGCCAATCTAAATCAACAAGTTTCAGACGAACCTATCTCTTTTGCCCTTCCATATGACAATGAGAGTTTCTTGTTTGATAAACGAGACAATGGATGGGTCATCTCTGGCCAAGCCAGTTTTGTACCATGGGCTAGATATGTTAAACGAATCCTTGTATTTGGACAAACAAACTCACAACACGTTGTAGCACTACTTTCACGTGAAGACGGAAAAATCATAACAGGTCAAAATCTTGCTGGTGAAGCAAGGGATACGGTTGTATATGAGCACAGACTGGTCAGGGATTGCCAGGTAATTCCTGTGTCATTGCAGAATGTTAAGAAGCAACTTTGGTACGGCGGAGCCGTCGCGCGGATAGTGTTAATGGCGGGAGCTCTAGATAGAGTGTTAGAACAGACGCTAGCCTATTCTTTAGAGCGTTCACAGTTTGGAAGGCCTATCCACCGTTTTCAGGCTATCCAACATCAAATAGCGCTGTTGGCTGGAGAGGTGGCGGCGGCAGGTGTTGCATGTGAATATGCTGTCAAAGCGTATGAGGATGGCCTTCTATCAAAAGAGATTGCTATGGCTAAGATTAGGATTAACGAAGCTGCAGGATTGGCAGCTGCCATTTCTCACCAGGTGCATGGAGCAATTGGTTTTACTTATGAACATAGCCTCCATCATAGCACGAGGCGTCTATGGGCGTGGAGAGATGAATTTGGTACAGAGAGAGTGTGGGGAGAACGGTTATCTCCAGACTTAATAGAAATAGGCAGAGATGGACTATGGACCTATCTTACAGGGAGATAACAGACTAATAAAATACCAAGAAAAAGGAGAAGAGGAATGAGTGATTTACTTTTTGCAGTAGAGAATGGGGTAGCACGCATCACATTAAATCGTCCGGATAAACTGAATGCGTTTAGCACAGAGATGATCCATTTGTGGATTAACGCATTGGAGACTATCCGGGACAATGAAGAAATACGGGTAGTTGTTTTAACGGGGAATGGCAGGGCTTTTTGTTCTGGAGGCGACATAAAATCGATGGCCAGAGGCGAAGGATTTCTCTCTAACAATAATGGATCTGAAGATTTTGTATCTACCGCTCTGGCCCGGAAGAACAGTTTATGGAAGAAGGTTCAACGAATTCCTCTTCTTATGCAAGAAATTGATAAACCGGTGATTGCGGTCATTCATGGATCGGCTATGGGTGCTGGGCTGGATATGGCACTCATGTGCGATATCCGAATAGCGGCCGAAAGCGCTAAACTAGCAGAAAGTTATGTAAAAGCAGGTATAGTTCCTGGTGATGGAGGCGCGTATTTTTTACCTCGAATTGTAGGTGTTGATAAGGCCTTAGAGATGCTTTGGCATGGCGATACTTACTCTGCGGAAGAAGCAAAACAGCTAGGTTTAGTAACGCATGTGATTCCGGATGAAAAAATGAATGAATTTGTTGAAGCCTATATTCAAAGGACGATTGAGGGACCTAAGGAAGTCCTCCGTTTTATAAAAAGAGCCGTTTATCAAGGACTTGCAATGGACCTTCGTTCTTCTCTGGATATGATCTCATCCACAATGGGCATCGTTACTGAACTCGAGGATTACCAAGAGGGTGTAAAGGCAATTATGGATAAACGCAAACCGAAATTCAATTAAAATTAAACGTGAATGCAAACGCTTTCTGCTTGATTTCGGACAAATCTAAGAGTAATGATCAGCACCAACCTTAAAGGGGGAATTGAAATTGTTAAATAAAAATTTATCTAAGGTATTTCTGGCATCGACACTTTTAGCAAGTACACTACTGTTTGGATGCAGCGCACAAAGTACGAGCAAATCAGCGGCTAGTGAGGGCGGTACTAGTAATGACGGCTTTATTAAGATAGGGGCAGCCTTCCCTCTAACAGGAGGTTCAGCATATACAGGCAAAAGCCTTCAGCAGGCTGTGCAATTAGCAGAGGAAGAAATCAATGCTAAAGGCGGGATTAATGGAAGTAAGTTGAAATTTCTTTTTGAAGATGACAAAGGAGTTCCGGCGGAAGGGGTTAACGCTGCCCAAAAGTTAATTACACAGGATAAAGTTTCCGCGATTATTGGTGATTATAATTCATCGGTGACGTTAGCAGTAAGGTCGGTTACAGAAAGAGCGAAGGTGGTTCAATTAACCCCAGGGTCAACAGCTGATGCAATAACAGAACCAGGTCACCCTTATATGTTTAGGAATATTATGCCAAATACATTTCAAGGGCCGGAGATGGCAATGTACGCCACAAAAAAATTGAACCTGAAAAACATAGCGATACTGGCTGAAAACACAGATTATGGACGTTCAGGAGCTGATGCTTTTAAAAAGTCCATTGAAGGACTGGGCGGGAAGATCGCAACAGTTGAATTTTATAATCAAGGTGATAAAGATTTTTATGCTCAGCTAACCAAAATGAAAGATTTACATCCAGATGGAATTTTTATGGTAGGGGTGACTACAGAAGGGGCGCAAATTCTGAAACAAGCACGTGATTTAGGAATTAAAACACAATGGCTCGGACTGGCTGGTTTCACAAATGATAGTTTTCCTAAGCTTGCGGAGGGAGCAGCCGAGGGAATGATTCACATAAGTTACTTTGAACCAAATGCCTATAAATATTTTCCGGACTCTAAACAATTTGTTGAAAGCTATTCCAAAAAATTTGGAGAAATGCCGGATATGTATGCTGGCAATGGCTATGAAGCAGCCTATATTCTTGCTGAAGCAATAAAAAAAGCAGGCAGTGGGGATCGTCAAAAAATTGATGATGCAATGAAACAGATTAAGGATCTTCCAGGCATTTGTGGACCGACCACATTCGATCAAAACGGCCAAGCCAAAAAGGGATTGGTATTCGTAAAAATTGAAAACGGAAAACGCGTTCCTATTGGATCGGATAAGGATATTAATTGATTTAAATTGAAAAATGGGATTTACAAAGTTGTCCCTGATATCAGGGACAACTAATCCTTGAAAGGGGGGTTTGTAAATATGATTGAATTTCTCCAACAAACAATTAATGGCCTGGTTATGGGAAGCAGTTATGTACTGACAGCTCTAGGATTAACGTTAATTTTTGGCATGCTGGATATGCTCAATTTTGCTCACGGTGAACTACTTATGGCAGGAGCATTTGTATCTGTCGGGCTGATAATGGGATGGCATGTTCCCTACCTTGTTGCGATTCCTTTATCAATGATTGCTGTGGCTGTTCTAGGAATTGTCATGGAGCGTTTTGCCTTTCGTCCGCTCCATAATTCTGATCGCATTAACCTTTTAGTAAGCTCACTTGGGGTATCTATCATTTTACAAAATGCCGTCCAGTTAATATGTGGCCCTGATCCAAGGAATTTGGCATCTCCATTTAGCAACATTCAAATTCATCTGGCCGGGTTAGCGTTAAATGGGCAGCGGATAGTAATTGTTTTCGTTTCAGCTCTATTGATTTCCTTTCTTTATTTCGTTATACACAAAACAAAAATGGGAATCGCAATGCGAGCCTGCGCCTTTGATATGGAAGTTACAAAATTGATGGGAATTAAATCCAATTCTATCATTGTTGCTACTTTTGCAATTGGGGCGGGACTTGCAGGAACTGCTGGTACACTTTTAGCTCCTATCTTTAGTGTTTACCCAACCATGGGTGTGATGGCTACTGTAAAGGCATTTGTGGTTGTTTTACTTGGGGGTGTGGGAAATGTCACGGGTGCCATTTTTGGCGGTTTTATTCTTGGGCTTGTTGAAACCTACGCGGCAGGTTATTGGTCATCAGAATACAAAGATGTAATTGCATTTGTCATACTGATCCTTATTTTACTATTTAAGCCTGAAGGCCTGTTTGGAAAAAGCGTACAGGAGAAGGTGTAAATGAATAAAAAAATACTGGTGTTGTTCATTGTCCTTATAAGCGTCGTAGTTCCGTTGGTATCCAGCAACGACTACCTCATTCAGATTCTTATTATGAGTGGGATTAACATACTTTTAGTTCTTAGCCTTAACTTGATATCCGGTTTTGCAGGCCAAATTTCGCTCGGTCATGCAGCGTTTTTCGGTATTGGTGCCTATGCTTCTGCCTTGTTATCTATGAAAGGATTGAACGTATGGGTGGCAATTCCTGCTGCTGGTTTGGTTGCTGCGATTTTGGGTTTTTTAATTGGCTCTCCAGTGCTAAGGTTACGTGGCCATTTTTTTGCGATAGCTACGCTTGGATTTGGCGAAATCATTCATTTAGTCTTAAACAACTGGGTTGATGTCACACGCGGCCCAATGGGATTAAGTGGTATACCGACACCGGAAAATATCCTCTTCATGGATTTCAGCTTGAAATCAAATTATTACTATTTAATTCTTGTTGTTGTCCTTTTGGCTCTTTACCTATCGATAACGGTAAAGCATTCGAAGATGGGGCGTGCGTTATTGGCTATCCGTACGGATGAGATTACAGCTAAAGCCATGGGAATAAATATTGCGTATTATAAGATTTTTGCTTTCACTTTAAGTGCAGCAATTGCAGGTATTGCGGGTGCAACCTACTCTCACTTTATCCTTTTTCTGAGTCCTGAAACCTTTAGTCTACCCGCCTCAATTAATATTTTGTTAATGCTGTTAATTGGTGGAATTGGAAGTATCCCTGGATCTGTACTCGGCGGGTTATTTATTACCGTTCTATCAGAGTATCTTCGTACTTTTGCACAATATCAGATGTTGATATACGGCGTACTTATCGTTTTAATTGTGATTTTTATGCCTAAAGGGCTTAGCGGGCTGCTTCACAAAAGACTTTTCTTTTCGAGACGCCCAAAAAAAGAAAATAGTCTGCTGCTTAAAAGGGGGTTTGGAACGAATGAGTCAACCCATTCTTCAGACTGATAATTTAACCATACGTTTTGGCGGGGTAATTGCCGTCAATAAAGTTAGTGTCCACATCAAACAAGGGCAGATATTCGGCCTAATCGGACCAAACGGTGCAGGGAAAACTACCTTTTTCAACTTATTATCAGGTATTTACAAGCCAACCGATGGAAGGATCTTTTTTAAAGGGCAAGATATCACCTCATTGAAAACTCATGAGTTCACGCCATTAGGTATTTCAAGAACATTTCAAAATATAAGGTTGCTTAAAGGCCATTCTGTTGTCGATAATCTCTTGCTTGCAACTCATCATAGGTTACATTACACCTTCATTTCCGCATTCTTTAATTTAAAAAAATTTAGAGATAACGAAATGAACGCAAAAAAAATCGTGATAGACTTACTGGAAAAATACGATATGGAAGGATTTCAGGATCACATTGCCAGTGAGTTGCCACAAGGTTTACAGCGTAAGGTGGAAATAATCAGGGCTTTAGCAACCGGGGCGGAAGTTATTTTCCTTGATGAACCTGCTGCTGGATTAAATCCTTCTGAAACTGTTGAGCTCATGAAACTGATTCGGCAGCTGAAAAATGAAAAAAAGACAGTCATTCTTATCGAGCATGACATGAAATTAGTAAAAGGAATATGTGATGAAATTGCTGTCCTTCATTTTGGTCAGCTACTAGACCAGGGAAGCTATGAAAAAGTGACCGCCAACCCTAATGTTGTTCAGGCTTATCTAGGCAGGAGGTACGAAGATGCTCAAAATCAATAATGTAGCCGTTCAATATGGGAATGTTCAAGCACTAAAAGGAGTGTCGCTGGAAGTAAAACAAGGAGAAGCGGTCACACTGATCGGCTCGAATGGCGCAGGTAAATCAACTTTGCTTAAGACGATATCGGGATTAATTCGACCAAAAGCCGGTTCCATTCTATTTGAGGGCGAAGAAATAACAAATTCAAATCCTGACAAGATCGTCAGTCGTGGAATTGCCCATGTTCCAGAGGGAAGAAGGATTTTTACCAACATGACGGTAATGGAGAACTTAAGAATTGGTGCCTATCTTAGAAAAGATAAGGAACAATTGAAAGCGGATTATGAAGAAGTTTTCTCCCTCTTTCCTATTTTAAAGGAACGTGTGAATCAAATGGCAGGCACATTGTCAGGAGGAGAACAACAGATGTTAGCGTTAAGCCGGGCGTTACTGTCAAAACCGAAACTGATTATTTTAGATGAACCATCTCTTGGATTGGCACCGGTAATGGTTGATATTGTTTTTGATGTCATTAAAAAAGTTCAAAAGTTGGGAATTACGGTGTTACTCGTTGAACAAAATGCACATCTGGCTCTGGAGGCATCTGAGCGGGCTTATGTTATAGAGACAGGTGAGATTAAGTTTTCAGGCATATCAAGCTCTTTATTGAAAGATGAAAGGGTAATCGAAGCCTATCTGGGATAGAGAAATGTTTGAATGAATGCGGGGGTAGCCGTAAATGTCAACTCACCCATCAATCTGCATTGTCGCAGGAATAGACAAACTTACTTGAAACGAATTGGAAGTGATAGCTGTGAGTGTAGAAAATTCCATGCAGACAATTAATCGAGCGGTTCAGATTTTAAAGTGCTTTTCAAAAGATGAGAAAGTACTTTCCCTGGCCGATATTCATCATAGACTTGGTTTGTCTAAATCGAGCCTTCAAAGGATATTGAACACATTGGTCATAAATGGATTTATCGAAAAAGACAACACAGAAAAAGTATATAAGTTAGGGATAGAACTCTATTATTTAGGTAAACTTGTTGAAGAGCATTCGCATCTTTTAACTATAGCTAAACCTTACTTAAAGAAGTTAAGAGATCGGTTTGGAGAGAGCGTTTATTTAAATATAATTGAAAACAATCAGCGAAAATGTATTGCTTTAGAAGAGGCCACTCATGATTTAATGACCATTTCATACATTGGTCAAACTTCCCCTTTGTATGCAGGGGCATCCGCTAAGTTGTTACTGGCTTTTCTTCCTTACTATGAAATAACAGATTATATTGGAAAAGTCGAATTAACTCCTATTACCCAGTCGACTATTACAAATAAAGAGTCACTAAAGGAAGAATTAATGGAAATAAAACAAAAGGGATATGCCATTAGTTATGGGGAACGTGTTTTTGGTGTCTGTTCAGTCAGTGCTCCGATATTATACAGAGGCACCGATTTAATAGGTGGCTTGTCCATATCTGCTCCCATGGTAAGGGTTAGTGATACATTATTCAATGAGTATGTTGATGGTATTAAAGAGGCGGCAAATGAAATTAGTAATGAATTTGAGTTTTCTGTATGCTAAGCAGACTTGAAAACAATGGCTTCAAATGCCACAATATAACAGTGTGCACTGCGCACTGCAGACTAGGCGTGAAAAGACTATTATGGACGAATCCGAACAGGAGGTTTATGAAAAATGCCAATGAGATTAAAAAGCCCGATGCCAGAGCTAAAAGGGGCAACCGAATGGTTTAACGCTGAGGGGTTCGATCCCAAACAACTAATTGGAAAACCTACTCTGATTCATTTCTGGGCAGTCTCTTGTCACATCTGTCATGAAGTGATGGATGAAGTAGTATCTTATGTCCATCAATACAAGGACAAAGGATTACAAGTGGTCGCGGTTCACATGCCAAAGCAGGAAAGTGATATGGATATCGAAAAAGTAAAAAAAGATATCCAACAGTATGGCATCGTGCAGCCGATCGCTGTTGATAACGCTTATGCGCTTGCGGATGCATTCGAGAATCAGTTTTTCCCGGCATTTTTCTTATTTGACCAAGAAGGAAAATTATTTTACCGGGCGGCAGGAGACAAAGGATTTAAGAATGTGAAACCTAAAATTGAACAACTGTTGGGAATAGAGGGTTAACCTCAAAGTATTCCTTAATTAAGAAAAAATGTAAAGATGAAAGCAGCTTTCCTTGAACACTATCAGGGAGGCTGCTTTTTAAATTTCACCAGAAATTTTCCCTTAATTATATAAATCAAAATGACAGCAGCCGGCTTGGTAAAACTGAAGCCGGTTGTTATAATTGGTTGATAATTATATGATTTTAAAATAGAATGATGTAACTGATAAAGTGAGTTGTTAAAGGGTCTAAAAAATTAGCCTTCGTAATGAGTGTAGGCGAGAAAGATAATCTATCTATTGAACATTGACTTATCGAAACGAGTTAATTGTTCTGAATACAAACAACAGAAGTAAAAAGGATAATATGTGCATTTTTATGTTGCAGGACAAAGCCAACGCTGTTTAAGATAGAAAAGGAGGATTTTTATTCAAATATTGGATTTTAACTGAAAAATAAGGAAGGATTATACACATGCAATTAGCGCTTAAAACACCACAAGTACAACCTACAACTATTTATCGCGTGTTATTTGCCATTAGTTTAGGCCATTTTTTAAATGATTCGATGCAGTCGGTCGTGCCAGCGCTCTTTCCAATCCTGGAAAAATCCATGGCGCTCAACTACACGCAAATCGGTTGGATCGCTTTTGCACTTAACATGACATCATCCATTATGCAGCCGGTTTTTGGCGTATTTTCTGACAAGCGGCCTTCTCCTTTTCTACTTCCTATTGCTATGTGTGTCAGTATGATAGGAATGGTTGGATTAGCGATCGCGCCTAATTTTTATTTGGTGGTCGCATCTGTGCTATTTGTTGGATTTGGTTCGGCGATTTTCCATCCAGAGGGCTCGCGTGTAGCCTATATGGCGGCAGGGGGAAAACGAGGATTAGCGCAGTCGATCTACCAGGTCGGCGGCAATACTGGGCAATCTATGGCACCGCTCTTCACAGCATTTATTTTTGTTGGGCTGGGTCAATTTGGAACGATCTGGTTTACAATATTGGCCGTCATTGGAGCTGTTGTATTGTACACCGTGTCTATTTGGTATAAAGGTGAGCTGGCATTCCGCAAACAAATGAAAAAGAAGCCAGTCTCCGAAACTCTTACATTAAGCAAACAAGTGGTTTTTGCCATTTGTCTGCTGATTTTTCTCGTATTTGCCCGTTCTTGGTATGGGGCAGGTATTTTGAATTATTTTCAGTTTTATGTGATTGAAAAGTTTGGTTTTTCCATTAAAGCCGCACAGCTCTATGTGTTTTTATTTATGATTACAGGGGTGCTGGGTACATTTTTCGGCGGTCCATTGGCCGATCGTTTTGGCAAGCGAAACATTTTGCTGTTCTCTATGCTTGGATCGGCTCCATTTACCCTGCTGTTGCCACATGTATCTGCTGCTTTTGCTGCACCGTTGTTAGTCATAATAGGATTTATTATTCAATCTAGTTTTAGTGTGACCGTTGTTTATGCGCAAGAATTACTCCCTGGTAAAATCGGCCTGGTATCAGGTTTAATTGTGGGCCTTGCCTTCGGTATGGGAGCACTAGGGGCCGTTATTTTCGGGAAACTAGCTGATGTATACAGCCTTCAGTTTATTATGCTTTTATGCAGTTACTTACCAATTCTGGGCATTTTAACGTGGTTACTTCCTACTGATAAGCGCATAAAAGAAATACACGAAATGTCCAAAGGATCTTAATCGTACAAAATGAAGTCATTTGGCGTTTTCCCCCTGTGGTTCCAAATATTATTATTCCGTTAAAGGATAATAGGAGTGAACTGCAGGGGATTTCAATTATTATGCCAGTTCGTTTCAAACTGCAGCGCATTCGATTGTATATTTGACTGAATTTTTATATTTGTTTATCATTATATGGTGAAAAGGTAATTATCATACAGTTAGCTGCAGTGGACAGGCTTCATGCAACAGATTCACCAAGCTACATATCCACTCTAGTGTGTGGATGGAAGAGAGTATCATCAAATTTCTAGGAGGATGAAAATGGAAAATAATGATCTGCTCATTACCTTTGAAGGACCGATACTATCTTTGAAACTGAACCGGCCAACTGCGCTCAACGCATTTAGCCCAGCTATGATTGAAGGTTTAATAGCATCTCTGGAAGAGGCGCGTAACAATGAACACATTCGAGTAGTTCTGCTTTCTGGTGCAGGCCGGTCGTTCAGTGCAGGCGGGGACGTAAAAGGAATGGGGGAATCTTCTCCTGGCCAGGTCTATGAACATGTTGGCAAACTGAACCAGTTAATTAAACTGATGAAAGAGGTAGAGAAGCCGATTATTGCGGTTGTACATGGATTTGCTGCTGGCGCAGGCTTTAATCTCGCTTTAGCTTGTGATTTAATCATCGCTGCGGAAGATAGCAAGTTTGTGCTCAGCTTTTCCCAGGTAGGATTGATATCAGACGGAGGCGGCTCCTTCTTTTTGCCCCGCTTGATTGGCATCCATCGGGCAAAAGAGTTATTATTCAGCGCTGAGCCACTGGAAGCGGCTAAGGCCTATGAATGGGGAATCGTTAATCGGCTTTATCCGCTAGAGGAGCTACAGACAGCTGCTATGGAATACGCGAAGAAGTTGGCTAATGGACCTAGCCGCGCGTACGGGCTTTTGAAAAAAATCGCGGATCAGTCACTGGTGTCTGGCCTGGAAGATATTTTAGAACAGGAGCGAATTACACAGGCGATGATGGTTACAACCGAAGACCATGAAGAGGGTGTACGGGCCTTTAAGGAAAAACGCAAGCCTGCCTTTAAAGGAAGGTAAATCGAGTATATTTCCAATTGGTAGAATCTTTAAAATAATATAATATTACTAATGGACATTTAAATAGTTGGGAGGTATGTCTATGATGCGTTTGCATCTAAATTACTGGCCGTCCCGCATGCCCACTTCACTTTCTGTTCCGGAGACTACGTTGTATGACAATCTGGAAGTGACAGCACGCCGTTATCCAAATAAAATGGCGGTGATGTATTACGGGGCTCGGCTTTCCTATCAGAAGCTGCTGCAGGATGTGGACAGAATGGCTGCTTATTTGCATCTGGCAGGTGTGAGAAAACAGGATCGGATTTTGCTGTATATGCAGAACAGCCCCCAGTTTATTATTGCTTATTATGCCATTTTACGTGCAGGTGCAGTGGTTGTGCCTGTAAATCCTATGAATTTAACTGAGGAGCTGTCTCACTATATTCAAGATGGAGCGGTGAAGTTAGGTTTTGTTGGGCAGGAACTGTTCGAACGAATTGCTCCTTTAATCGGGAGCAGTAGTCTCGAACAGGTGATTAACGCCACCTATTCCGATTATAGCGGAGATGCCACTGAAGCGTCGGATGTAGTAAAAGCACCGCGAATGAGCGTTCCCTCCCCTGCGGCTATCGAATGGATGAAGGCGCTTACCGAGGTGGATGATCCGCCTCAGTTGCCTATAACTCATGCAGATGATTTAGCCGTTCTTTCTTACACATCAGGCACCACAGGCAAACCGAAAGGCTGTATGCATACGCATAGAACCATTCAAGCAAATGTGGTGTCTACCACAGTATGGGGCGCAATGACACCTGACGTTGTTTCTCTTACTACGCTACCGCTTTTCCATGTGACGGGTATGGTGCATAGCATGCATGCACCCGTTTACACAGGCGCTGCGATGGTCGTGATGACCCGCTGGGATCGGAATACGGCGGCTGCCTTGATTCAGCAGCATAAGTGTACACACTGGACGAATATTAGCACGATGGTTGTTGATTTCCTGGCGAACCCGCGCCTGGGTGAATTTGATACGAGCTCACTGCAAGTAATAGATGGAGGCGGAGCCCCGCTGCCGGCAGCTGTTGGGGAGAAGTTATACCAGACAACCGGCCTGCGCTATGTAGAAGGGTATGGCCTTTCGGAAACCATGTCACAAACACACTTCAATCCAATCGACCGGCCAAAATTGCAGTGCATGGGGATCCCTGCATTTGATGTCGATGCCCGAATTATTGACCCGGAAACGTTAGAGGAAAAAGGGGTAAGAGAAGAAGGCGAGGTTGTAATTAACGGCCCTCAAGTTTTCAAAGGATACTGGCAGCGTCCCGAAGAAAATGAGAATGCTTTCTTAAATATAGACGGAAAGATGTTTTTCCGAACGGGCGACATTGCCTACTATGACGAAGAAGGCTATTTCTTTATGGTGGACAGAGTAAAGCGGATGATTAATGCATCCGGGCTTAAAGTGTGGCCGTCTGAAGTGGAGTCTATTCTATACCGGCATCCTGCCATTGAACAAGCCTGTGTAGTTGGGGTTCCTGATGAAAGAAAAGGTGAAGAGATTAAAGCGTATGTGGTGTTGCAGGAAAATCAGCGGGGGCTTATTAGCGAAGAAGAAATCATTCGTTGGTCCCAACTACAGATGGCAGCGTACAAATACCCACGCATTATTGAGTTTGTTGAGTCGTTGCCTGTATCAGGCAGCGGCAAAATTCTCTGGCGTAAACTTCAGGAGCTGGAACAAAGCAAAACAGCTAAATCATAGGGGGGGGCAGATCCGGCACGGATTATGATCGGCCACATGTGCGGCAATACAGATGTTGCCTTATCATGCTAGAACATTGGCACACGGCGTTAATATTTCGTTGACCGGTTCGGGATTCAAGGCGGTTGAAGTTCTCCATACGATGATGGTGAGCAATCCGTCCCGCTTGTTTGGCGTGGAAACAGCAGCGGTTGGGCGTCGAGCCAAAGAGCCCGCCCAATAATAGATGCACGACCCATCCTTAAACGGGATGGGTTTCTTTTGTGTGGTCTGAATTTTGTGTAATTTTTAAAATTCATTTTCTTGAATGAATATGCGTGATAAACTAATGAAATGATTAAGGAGGAAGGTGAGACATTGGAAATGCAGCTTATTATCTCAATAACCATATATATGATTGGGATGCTTTGGATCGGTTACTATGCCTATAAGCGTACAGCGGATTTATCGGACTATATGCTGGGTGGACGAAATTTGGGACCCGCAGTTACGGCTCTCAGTGCTGGTGCGTCAGATATGAGCGGCTGGTTGATGATGGGGTTGCCAGGCGCGATGTATACGCAGGGACTAAGCGCTTCCTGGATTGTAATTGGGCTGACGCTTGGAAGTTATGCGAACTGGTTGTATGTGGCACCAAGATTACGGATCTATACGGAGATTGCTTCAAATTCGATTACCATTCCATCGTTTTTGGAAAATCGGTTTGAAGACAGGTCGAATCTGCTTCGGCTAGTCTCTGGAATCGTTATTATGGTTTTTTTCACGTTCTATGTGTCAGCAGGTATTGTTTCTGGCGCCGTTCTTTTCCAAAATACGTTCGGGATGAACTACCACACGGGGCTTTATTTAATAGCGGGGGTTGTGGTGGCCTACACACTTTTTGGAGGCTTTCTCGCTGTCAGTTTAACGGATTTTGTTCAAGGATTAATCATGGTTTTATCGCTTATTATGGTTCCAGCCGTTACGCTGGCTCACTCAGGCGGCATAGCGAATACATTAGAAGTTGTCCAGCGCGTTAATCCGTCCTACATGGATTTCTTTAAAGGAACTTCTGCTTTGGGAATTATATCGCTGCTTGCATGGGGATTGGGGTATTTTGGACAACCTCATATTATTGTGCGCTTTATGGCGATCACAAATGTTAGGGAAATCAAAAAAGCCCGCCGTATTGGCATAAGCTGGATGATCTTTTCAGTGCTCGGTGCGATGCTGACCGGCTTTTTCGGAATCGCATACTATCAAACGCATGGCCTTAAGATTGCTAATCCAGAAACGGTGTTTATTGAATTAGGAAAAATTCTGTTTACACCTCTTTTAACCGGATTTATCATTGCGGCCATACTCGCCGCCATTATGAGTACCATTTCTTCGCAACTACTTGTCACATCTAGCTCGCTAACGGAAGATGTGTATAAAACCTTCTTCAGACGGCAGGCAACAGATAAAGAACTTGTTTTCGCAGGCCGTCTAGCTGTCCTGGTTGTTGCGGTAATCGCGTCAATGCTTGCCTTTAACCAAAACGCCACGATTTTGTCGCTTGTTGGCTATGCGTGGGCTGGGTTTGGAGCGTCATTTGGGCCAGTTATTCTATTAAGCCTGTTCTGGAAAAGAATGAACAAGTGGGGAGCTTTAAGTGGAATGATCATTGGCGCAGCTACGATCATTGTTTGGACTCGTTTCCCATTTTTGAAAAACCATCTGTATGAAATGGTGCCAGGATTTGCTGCCAACTTATTAGCAATATATGTCGCGAGCTTATTAACAGCTAAACCATCTAATAACGTGTTAAAGCAATTTGATGAATCGAGAAAAATCGCCTAAAGAAGGAATGGAAAATGTCTAAGAAAATAAACACTGGCCAGTACGATGCCTTCGTGCAAAATGCAGCCAAACCCGTTATTCTCGAATTTGGCGCAGATTGGTGACCGGCATGCCGTTACTTGGGACCGGTGGTCTCTATGGTTGCTGAGCAGCAAAAAGATGTGGATTTTTACTACGTGGATGTAGATGAATCGCCAGAATTAGCAACAAGGTTTGGCGTACTAAGCATCCCGACATTAATTAAGATCCTCGATGGGAAAGAAACAAATCGTTCGGTAGGGGCGATTCCTGAGGCGGAAGTTAAACAATTTGTCCAATCTTAACGAAAACGAATGCCGATAGTCTTTTAAGGACTATCGGCATTTCTATTTTTGTGAATCCCTTTCCGCTTGACCGTCTTGTTTTTTGCTTGTGATGGTTTCATTCCTTTTTTAAAAGTTACAGGCTTCTTTGCTTTCGGTATAATTTTTGAGGTACAGCTGTTGCTGAACCGGAACGGTATCACTTGTCTATAAGGTGGGGGTGGAAGTTTGGCATCAAAATTTTTGCGAATGGGAACTTCGATTGGCTCGCCGTCACCGTTTCTCTGTCGGCGAATGACTTCAATCACAATGCCTCCTATTTTTCTGCCAAGTTTTAATCCCTCACTGGAATCAATGGGAAAATGAACACCGGCATATACCCGTGATATCGCATTCTCTTCAGCAAATTTGTTTAGTTTCTTCGCTTCCGCAGGGAAGAAATAACTTAGGATGACCTCAGTACACCCTGAAATTGCTGCATGGCCGGATACATAAGTAGGGAACCGGGGTGTACAAAGGAGTGTAGCAAGTGTCCGATCATACTGATTGGGCCGGGCCACATCCCACAGGTATTTATAATGCCAGGTGACGACAAACGTATCATTAATGCCGGCTTGCACGATGGATAATAGGCGTGCGGCTTCTGGAGGGCTGATCTCATAAGTATCAATCAGGCGGTCAATGATGGGGGTCCATTGCTTGGTTGCCACACCTGAACCCCAATACTTGGCTATGATTGATTGTCTCTTGGTTAATCCCCGTAAAGTTTTCTGCACTTCCTTCAATTGGGCTTCCCAATCAACCGTTTCAGGATCTTTGATGTTGAAATGAATGCGGTTGCCGCGAAGGTCCCGAAAAATCCCTTGCCTATTCTGCAAATATACAGTAGGCCATGTTCCAGCCAGTGGATCTACAGGATTCGCAGGCGGTTTTTTTTCACCTGCATATGGCACCTTTGCCCATCGTAGATAGCTCATAATTCCCCTCCCCCGGATCAAAAGCACTAATTAATGTATATTCGGGGCCTTTAACATAGGTGAAATTCCGATTACGTAAAAAGCTCTCCGTTCACTGGAGAGCGATCACATTGGAAATCCTATTTTATTTGGTGAATTGAACACTCTGCGTTTCAGCCTAATATAGTAAATGAGGCCAAAAAGTAATAGCGGTAGTGCACCTACTATCCATACAGGCAGGACAGGGGATTTTACGGAATTTACCGTTTGAAACTTTTCGGTTTTGGTTTTATCTATTTGAGGCTTTTCTATCAGGCTTTTGTGTGGTGGGATTTGTAGATCTGCTGCGGCTTTCTGGACAACAGGAGAATTTTTTGGTTTCTGGCTTAGTACAGAGTAGCCGTAATTCATCAACTTCAGCGTGTCATCGTACGCTCTCGCTTTGCCATCCGCTTGTAACGTAACAATAATTAATCGTTTACCATTTCGATCGACAGAAGTGACCAGCGTGTTTTTCGCTTTATCCGTGTATCCTGTTTTTCCCCCTTCTACACCCTGGACAGTTCCGAGCAGCGGCTGAGAATTGGTGAGCGTAGCTGACCATTTAAGCCCTTTCCAATAGTACGTTTTGGTGGAAATGATATGCCTAAACATAGGGTTTTTCATTGCATAGGCTGTAATTTTGGCCATATCGCGCGCAGTCGTATAATGAAAAGCATTCGGCAGGCCATTTGGATTGACGAAATGGGTTGTTGTAGCGCCTACTTTTTCAGCAAATGCATTCATTTTTACGGCAAAACCTTGAATGCTCCCTCCAAAATGTTCAGCAAGCGCAATCGCCGCATCGTTGCCTGAATGAAGCATTAACCCGTAGAGCAATTGTTTCACCGTTTTCTGTTCGCCTGGAACCATGTAAAGTTTAGTAGGTTCTACATCAGCGGCTTCTTTTGAAATGGTGACCTTGTCATTTAATCGGCCACTTTCAATGGCAAGAACTGCGGTCACGATTTTGGTTATGCTTGCGGGGAACATGGGAGCATCCGCATTCTTTTGATATAAAACAGATTGACTGCTATCATCCACAACAATCGCTGCCACACTTTCAATCGAAGGAGTGTCATCAGCATAAACCGGTAAGCCTATAGTTACAACAAGAAAAATACAGAGCAGTAGTAAGTTGAAACACTTTTTCATAAGATGCCCGCCTTCCTCTTATCCATCTCGAACGCATCTATCACTACAGGAATTATTTGGGGGAAGTTAACACGCGTGTCAATAATATATATGCGGTACTTCGCCTATTTTGACGGTCGAGATAAAATAAGAGGGAGGGCTTAGGTTGTTTAGTCTAATAAGCCAACCTTCTGTAGGCCATGTAAAATGCCATCCTCATCAACGGAGCTGGTTATGTATTTTGCCGCTTTCTTAGCCAAATCATGAGCGTTTCCCATCGCAATACTATTTCTTACTGTCTTTAACATTTCAATGTCATTGAGTCCATCGCCAAATGCAAAAACATTTTCAGGTTCAATCTCGAGTTTTTGCGTTATTTTTGCAATGCCCTTTGCCTTTGAACCGCCTGCGGGAATCACATCTACCGAAACCGGATGCCAACGGATAAAGTCAAATTGCTTAAACCTTTCTTCATAAAAGTCTTCTTCTTTCTCCTGGCAGAATAATAGAGACTGATAAATTTCTCTTTCCTTGAAGTAATGGGGATCATGTGCTGGAAAATTATCGATTTTTAACGTGTCAATACTTTCCACTATATAGTCATGGTGTGGAACATTTGCTTTCATATCTTCATGATCCATATAGACAATCGGATGATTATGTAAGACAGCTATATCCGTTAATGCCTGGAGCGCTTGTTTATCTAATGGATTGGTATGTATGACCCGGCCTTGCAAAACGACATATTGGCCGTTGTAGCTTACATATGTTTGGATATCAAGTTCTTTGCGAAGTTTCGCAAACATAAACGGTGCCCTTCCAGTTGCGATAGCAACCTCATGCCCTTTATCCTTCAACGCTTGAACGGCCTGTCTGGTGGACTCAGGCAATTGCTTATCATGGTCCAGTAGGGTTCCGTCTATATCAAAGAAAATTAATTGCTGTGACATTTTACCACTCCATTTAGCCAATTTTGTTATGTCCTTATCATACCCCAGTTTGTATATTTTGGGCACCCGGGAGTCCCGATCCCTCCAACTAAAATGATGTACCTCTACCTTTTTATACCGGCTGTAAAACAAGCTAAACGGATTGCATCTTTCATTTATCGGCAAAGGAAGCGTGCCGAGACCACCCATTAGCCAATGAAAACTAAAATAGGGTATACTAGGAAAAAGAGCTGTCCGGCTAGCTTTCGATGCACAATGTTGGGCAAAACGATTTCCTGGAGGAAGATACAATGGCCATACGAAAAGTTACTTTTATAAAAGAACCGGCTTACGAAATGGAGAGCGACCAATTTAAGGCAATCGTAGTCCCCGGGCTGGGGAGCAATTTGCTCTCGCTGTATGATAAAAAGCACAATGTGGAACTCGTACGTACGCCGGAAAACAGAGAAGAATACGAACAGCGTCCTATGCTATACGGGACACCTGTACTGTTTCCGCCAAATCGAATAGAGGATGCTGTATTTACCTTTAAAGGCAAGACGTACCATCTTGAAATGAACCGGGCCAAGGAAAATAACCACATCCATGGTTTTGTGCATAATAAGCCCTGGCATATGGTGTCTATGGAAGATGACAAGAATCAGTTGATTACGCGCCTGCGATCGGAAGATTTTCCAGAAATCATTAGGCAATTTCCTCATTCATTCGAATTAACCCTTTCCTTTACATTAACAGACAAAGGTTTAAGACAAAGCCTTACTGTAGCGAATCGTGGAACGGAGACGATGCCAGTCGGGCTGGGATATCATACAACGTTTAACTTTCCCATACATTCTTCGCGTCTGCAATTGGAAGTTGGGAAACAATGGGAGCTTAACAATCGTATGCTCCCAACAGGGGAACTGCTGGACTCTGCCGTCCAAAACGAACTGGCTGCGGGGGCCCTGCTGGAAGGCAGAAAGCTGGACGACGCTTTTGTGATGACAGACAATAAAAAAGCGGTGTTAAGCATGCCAGAGACTGGGATATCGATTGTATACAGTGTAGGGGATACTTTTAAACACTGGGTTGTCTTTAATGGGCAAGGGACAGAGGATTTCGTGGCTGTTGAGCCGTATTCGTGGATTACAAACGCTCCAAATTTGCAACTTCCGGCAGAAACGACCGGGCTAATGGGAGTGGAGCCTGGTAAAGAAAAGAATTTTGAAACGGAAATTACGGTGATGCCGCTTTAATTATATCAGCAAATGATTTTATCGGAGTGAGGGCAGATTTTCTACACAAATCTGCCCGAATCCTGAAAGTGTCCGTGTGGACTGCCTTTTCAATCGTCCTCGTGAATCGTATCTTCCACGATGACCCGGAGTTGTTTATCAAACAACTCATCGCTGCAGAGTAAACTCTCCTCCTTCCTCTGGTTGGCGATTTCCTTTAATTCACCTGTATCACCCTTGGCATTTATAACTTTCAACATATGATTCAATGCCTGAGATGTCCGCTCGTTTTCCTCCTGCCTATAGGTATCCTGATCCTTCATGTTATTCCATCCTCCTTTTTCGTGTTATCCTCTCCTGGAACAGAAGATTTCACCCAAAAAATGTGTGTTTTCATTACCATGCCGCACTAAAGCTTTTCTTAAAAAACTGGAGTGCTTCTGAAAAAAAGTGGGATTCCAGGGTACGCTAAATAGAAAGGATGGTACCGCTTGACTCGGGTGGAAGTGGTGGTAAGATTTGCATAGGCATTACAATTAAAGCAGGGATGTGGGAACGTGTCAGAAACTGATATGTCAAAATATGAGAAGAAAATTGTTGTCCGCAATACCCGCATGGAAGACGTTGAGGAGCTTGTCGCATTGTGCACGCGCTGTTTTCCTAACATGGAGCCATGGAAGCGGGAGCAGTTGCAAAGTCATATTCGGATTTTCCCTCAAGGCCAGTTTTGTGTGGAGTATGAAGACAAAATTGTTGGATCTTGCTCAAGTCTTATTGTGAATTTTGATGAGTATGATGATCAGCATACTTGGGATGTTATCACAGACAATGGGTACATTACCAATCACGACCCTACTGGACTCAATCTATACGGGATTGAGGTGATGGTTGATCCGGAATACCGCCGCATGAAAATTGGACATCGTCTCTATGAGGCGCGCAGGGAACTTGCCCGCGAATTAAATCTTCAGAGCATCATTATCGGCGGACGCATCCCGAATTACCATAACTATAAAGGGCAAATGACACCGCGCGAATATGTAGCAGAGGTTGAGAAGCACAACATTTATGACCCGGTTTTATCATTTCAGCTGCTTGAGGGTTTTAGCATCAAGCGAATTAATACACGCTACCTACCAGATGATCAGGCCTCTGAGGCTTTTGCTACCTTGATGGAATGGAACAACATTGATTATCTTCCCAAGTCCAGGCGTGTATATCGTGCGTCGTTCCCTGTACGAATTTGCGCAGTTCAGTATATGATGAAAAAAATCGATTCGTTGATGGACTTCACCAGGCAGGTCGAGTACTATGTGGACGTTGCAGCTGACTTTGGTTCCGATTTTGCTTTATTTCCCGAATTATTTACAACCCAATTGCTATCATTTCTCGAAGAAAAACGGCCTGATCAGGCCGTCCGACGCCTGGCAAACTATACGGATCAATACATCGAGTTATTTACGGAGCTTGCAGTACGATACAACATCAACATTGTCGGCGGGTCCCATTTCGTAGCTGAAGATGGGGACGTATATAATGTTGCTTATCTTTTCCGACGGGACGGTACGATTGAGAAACAGCCTAAAATTCACGTCACGCCAAATGAGCACAAATGGTGGGGCATTACAGAGGGGAATAAACTTCATGTTTTTGACACGGATTGTGGGAGGATAGCCATCCAAATTTCCTATGACATTGAGTTTCCAGAGCTTGCGCGGATGGCCGCCGATAAAGGGGCAAACATCATTTTTGTTCCGTTTTCAACGGACGATCGACAAGGATACCTCCGCGTTCGTTATTGTGCCCAGGCGAGGGCCATTGAGAACCAGGTCTATACGTGTATTGCTGGAACCGTAGGGAACTTGACGCACGTAGAGAACATGGATATTCAGTATGCTCAGTCTGCCATTTTTTCCCCTTCCGATTTTGGGTTTGCGAGAGATGGAATTGTTGGGGAATGTGATGCGAATGTTGACACGGTTGTAGTCGGTGACGTTGACCTAGAAAAGCTAAGGCGTTCTCGAAATTCCGGGTCTGTCCGTCAGCTGCGCGACAGGCGACGTGATTTGTACCGTATAGAATTGAAAAACTTAAAAATGGATTAATATTTAAACACCACGATAAGTGGTGTTTAAATTTTTGCAAAGACAGGGCTGCATTTTGATGCGAACATTTACCAGCCAAAATGCCTTGTGGTTATGTTAGTATAGAACAAGAGATAGAACAACATACTTTAACTTAGGAGTGATTACAAGAATGAAAAAGTTATTAGCAGCTGCTCTTCTCGGTGCATCTCTGTTGGCGATCAATGTAGGTAGCGCAAGTGCTGCAACTAGCTGCCCGTTCTCAAACGGAGCACAAAATTTTGCGCCTAACGTGGTAACAAGCCCGTTCAGCTCCACTAACAATGGAAATCTAAATAACTTTATGCAACAATTATTTGGTAAAAATAACAACAGCAATGGTCTTCCGGCTCAGCTTTCCACTACTCCTGTTCAGCAGTCTAATTGTCCGCTGCAACAGTCCAATTTCCCAGTTGCACCCTTTAATTGCCCTGCACAGTAACTGTCCAGCATATGTATTAATCTAAGGTAACGAATACTCTTTAAATTGTAAATCAGAAAATTCTGGATATTATATGTCTGAGTATTCATTTGCCCCCGCTATCCCTGTGGATAGCGGTTTTTTGTGTCTGTAAACGAGGAGATCCTGCAAGGCAGGACTCAAAAAGAGGACATCGCTTGCATTCGTGTGAAGCAGCGGTGCCCTGTTCTTTATTTTTGAATAGCAATTATTTAATCAAAACACGTTTTGTGCGGTTTTTCTTTCATATTCTTTGGCGTGTATGACGAATAATTTGCGTTTAAAGCGCGCCTCACGGCTGACCAGTTGGTACCATCGATCACGGTTATACAGCCAGCATCCTATGGTGGATTCTAAGTATTGGCTAATATCGGGTTCGCCTGCATCGTTTATCTCTGCTCCAATGGGGGAATTTGGCATGGCTGGCGGGTTATATGAAAGAGCCATAACCAGATAGTTTTTGTCCATCTCCATTTCAAGCAGTTGCAGAAAAGAACAGGCAGCTTCCCGTTTATTGAAGTTCGAAATAGCCATACGAAGGTTTTCCGAAACATTGAGTTCATCATGGGGTGCTTCACGCCAGCTCGAAATCACCGGCTGGTTTAGCAGCAGAGTTATAATATAGTGTTTCTCGTACTGCTCAGGATCAAAATTTATTGCCTCCGACCCTTCTTCTGTCTGGGGAAGGACAACGAAATGTCTAAAGTTATCAAAAAAGTCACTCATTGTGCAGCATCCTTTCGCATATCGTCCATTTACCAGTCACAAGGACGTTACCCCATTGATTATAAAATCTATCAGTTTTTCAAAATGTATGATATCTAAGTTATTATAACATTTCCTTAGATACGCAGTATTGATAAGATATTCACACAAATCGGTCCTAAAACACAGGGAAAACTATATGTCTTAGGGCCTAATCCGATTGGAGAATGGGCACAAAATTATCAGGAAAATATATTTCATTGAAGGTTTCTTGTTATTCGGTATAAATAGGACACCGATTAATGGTAAAATCACTTTATTCAGTAAAGAATACGTTGGATAGTTAAACCGCGCCTATGCGTGATGTTTAGTTGTACATATGTTGATGACACAGTTGTATTGTATTAATCCAGCAAATAAGTAAGAAGGAGCCTGAAACAAAGACAAACACGGGGAGAGCCGAATTCTGCCCTTTAACAACGCAATAAAAAAATTATAAGAACGGAACGATTTAGGAGGCGTAATCATGCTAGAGTTTGATGTGATGGCAGATCAGTTAGTAACAATAAAAGTTATCGGGGTTGGGGGTGGCGGAAACAACGCGGTAAACCGCATGATTCAGCATGGAATGCAAGGGGTGGAATTTATTGCTGTCAATACCGATGCCCAGGCACTTAAATTGTCACACGCCGAAATCAAAATACAAATTGGTGACAATCTCACCAGAGGATTGGGAGCAGGAGCTAATCCCGAAATAGGCAGAAAAGCGGTCGAAGAAAGCAAACGTCAAATTCAGGAAGTGTTAGAAGGGGCAGATCTGGTATTTGTTACGGCTGGAATGGGTGGTGGCACAGGTACTGGGGCAGCGCCAGTTATTGCACAGATCGCACAAGAACTTGGTGCGCTAACCGTAGGCGTTGTCACACGGCCGTTTTCTTTTGAAGGCAGAAAGCGTGCAACTCAGGCTGCTAAAGGTATTGATTCCTTGAAAGATGCGGTGGATACATTGATCGTTATCCCTAATGATCGTTTATTAGAGATGGTGAATAAAAAGACGCCAATGATTGAAGCGTTCCGTGAGGTAGACAATATTTTGCGCCAAGGAGTACAAAGTATTTCGGATTTAATCAACGTTCCCGGCTTAATCAACTTAGATTTTGCAGATGTAAAGACTATTATGTCTAATAAGGGTGCTGCCCTAATGGGGATTGGCATTGCACAAGGCGAAAACCGTGCCGCAAAAGCAGCGAGAAATGCGATTTCGAGCCCCCTGTTAGAGACACCCATTGATGGCGCCCAGAATATCTTAATGAATATTACGGTTGGTGCCAATTTGAGTCTTCATGAAGTTCAAGAGGCTGCCGATATTGTGGCCGCTGCTTCGGATCAAGAATTGAATATGATCTTCGGTTCCGTAATAAATGAAAATCTAAAGGATGAGATCGTTGTAACTGTGATTGCAACAGGGTTCAGTGAGCAAAATGTGTCTCAGCCAGACCAGGTGACCCACCCTTTGTTATCTTCAACGAAGCCAATGTTAGAACAGGCTGAAAGGCCGAAGGCGGACCCTGAGGAACATCAGGAGGATAACTTAGATATTCCGGCGTTCATGCGCATCCGGGGCGGCAGGCGTTAAACACAACATTTGAAGGGAGCCATGACGGCTCCCCCAATGAGAATTCGTTGACATTAACCCTGCGTGTTATACTGCAAAAACAGATAAAAAATTTTCCATGAGAGAAATTAAACGAAAGGATGATCAGGAGAATTGATTGGGGAGGATTTATGGTAAACAGAGAAAATTATCGAATTTTTATTGAAATTATAAGTATTATATTTGGTAGTTTGCTGCTTGCTGTTGGCGCAAATACTTTATTGATTCCATCCAATCTACTTTCAGGAGGCGTCATAGGTATTTGCATGATTGTATATCACTTTTTAGGCTGGTCAGTAGGCACACAGTACTTCATTTATAACATTCCTCTTTTAATCATAGGATATATCCACCTTGGAAAGAAATTTATCTTTTATACGGTGCTTGCAGTTGTTTTTGATACCATTTTTCTTCACTTGATTCCAATTCATCTTATGTGGACCAACAACGTGATTTTAGCTTCCGTTTTTGGCGGTGTAGTCTCATTTGCAGGGGGAGCGATCATGCTACGTGTTGGGGGTTCCAACGGAGGGTTGGATATTATAGGCAGAGTGATTGCGAAACATAAAAATTTATCCATTGCCAAATTTGGTCTTATTGTAAACCTTATTATCGTTGCTGTTTCTGCTGTAATTTTTGATGTACAGGCGGCTATGTTTACAGTTCTTTCATTGTATGTGGGAGCTAAGACATATGAATCCCTATTAAATATCGCTGAAAGAAGTTCGGTGCTGATCGTTACAGATAAGGGAGAGGAAATATCGGAGGCTTTGAATCAAGCGTTCCACCGTGGAGTTACATCATGGGAAGCTTTAGGTGCCTACTCACATACGGAGAAAAAAGTGATCCTTTGTGTCATTGTAAATATTCAATGGACAGAGTTATGTCAAACCGTATTGAGTGTTGACCGCAACGCCTTTATTTCGGCTATGCCAGCCCATAAAATCATCGGTAATTTCAAAAACGTTTGGTGACTGGCGCGGCGCTAGATAGAAAAAACACTTTTCGCTGAGAAAAGTGTTTTTTCATAACATATTCAACGGTTGCCTGAAATTTCGGAACAAGAAGGTAAAATTGGACAAAAAAGAAAGAGCAACTTTCATGGATTGCCCCTATTAGCTTTTATTCTTTTAAGAAGGAATAATCCAATGCCTACACCCACAAAAATCCCGAAAATACCTAACCATATTCCGCCCAATACATCTCTTGAGTATATGACACCAATTGTTCCAAAGTATGCACCGAATACGAACGGAACAGCAATATAGGGTGAACTACCACCCCCTGCGTCTTTATATGCATCCCAAATACCGAACATATAAATACATGGGTAAAACATTAACCATTGATAATTTGTATTGGCTATTGTTTCTGATATATCACCGTGGAAACTTGAAATGATAACTTCATTTAAATGGGATTGGACATTAATTAGAAATTCCAAGCCAATGAGTAACAGACCTTTAAAAAACTTACCGTTCAGAATTTGCCCAAACCCAGGTAAGGCAATACTCCAAAGCAATACCTCGATACCGTGGTGCTTTTTCATTCCCGTCCCAGCTCTACTTTACTGTTAATCAAAGTCGTACTAACTGTTTACGGTCTTCTACTTGCGGTGGTTGCTCCATCCAGCCATTATTAATCATAATATTAGCTCCATCTTCGACATACACTTGCGTTTCTGTAATAATACGTTGGTATTGAACAACTAAATCTTTTCTCATTGATACTGACATTCCAGTACCGTAAAAGCCTACCGCTGTATTAATCAAGAACAGTGCATGATACGTCATCAATTTATCTGAAAAGGGCGGAACCGTCGAATTGGTTACTTCTGATTCCCAATGTTTAGGTGAGGGCAGGTTGTTCTTATGTAAGATGGAACTAAAAGCATCGATGTGTTTAAGACCAATGTCAGTTCCCCTTACCATTAACGCCCGAACTTCCTTTGACTTAGCAACTTGACTAAAGCCAATGAGTAACGCTCTAGTCATGATGGTTTTTTTTAAATTGAAGAAGATATGGCTAATTTCAAGCGAGTTTAAAGGTCTCTTTCCTTCAAACCAGCCGTTTAAAAATGATTGCCGTTCAACAAAATCAACTTTTTCTGGTGTTGCAATATAGGGGGGTCTTGAGTAAAGTCCCTTAGACAGTAGAACATTTATGGACTTCTGGTACAATTCCATAGAGGTTTCATTACAATGAATATAGTAATCACGAATATCTGAACGGGTTGAGGTAGTCAATGAAAGTGCATATCCAGTTAAACCATGAACTGTCATTTGAAGTAAATAATCTAACCCAAATGTATCTGCAAACAAACGAGGTGCTTTTAGGTTCACATCTTCATCCGTGAATCCGTAAGGAACAGGATAGCCTTCTTCCTTGAAAATCCCGGCAATGGTTTTGACATGAACTTTTGCTAACTCCAGGGCGTATTCAAAAACTGGTCGGATTTCACGATCCTCAACCTTTTCCAACATGTATTTAAGTACACAAATGGCCATACTGTCGTTCATGTAATTGGTCCAAAGATTTGCTATTTCTGGTGCGGTTAATCGGATGCTATGCTCTGTTTGATGTTTTGTATGTTCCATAATGATTTTTATACCTCCGTATTGTTTACCAGTTTTTATGCATAATTGTCAAGCAAAAACTCTATCTTCCGTAGCTTAATTTCCCCACCAAAAGGCTTATTCATACGGTCATTTCTTCTCGTCTTATAGCTTGAGTATCGATGTTCTCAGATTTATCGGGGAGTGATGCGAGATCATTGTCCCAGCCAACCTAAACATGGTTTCTACTAGTAGCCGTTGAATCGGACTATTGCCTTTTTGTGGTTTGTTTCCAAAGCTGATGGGTTCCTATTGCTGATCCTGCGGCAATCATGCCATTCGCAATTCCTCTAACTGAAAAACCCACAGTAGCAATCCCAGATGCTATTCCAGCAAACAAGATAATCCACGCAATGATCCAATCAGGACATTTGGGTGTGATTTTTAGGATTGTTCCTAATACAAGCAGTGCTGGTATCACCCCAAGCAATGCAGGATCAAGCGTGACATCTGAAATAAGTTTGCTGATTTCCTCCATAAGAATTCCCCTTACATAAAATATTACTACTTTATTTTTATGCTAAATAATAAATAATGTATCGACTGGTGTGTAATACTTTCCCTTTTTCAATCGGGCTCAGCTAGAGTGGTAGGAAAAGCGTTTTTACTAAAAAAAGCAAACCCAAAAGGTTTGCTTTTTTCCTCGTTCTACTCTTGCGTAAAATCATCGCTGTATGTTTCGCTTGCTCTTTCTCTGCAATCCATACATTCCACCCGATTTTTTTCCCAGGACACCAGTTCCCTGCCGCACGTAATACACAATTCGATAATAACCTGTCACTCCTTTTTAATACATCTTATGATTGAACTCATTTACATATGCGGCATCTATCAGGGCTATGTAAAATTTCAGCATTCACCACGCAGAGACGGCACTTTCTCTGGATTTGTACCCCTGGCAAAATTTTGCCTTGTAACAGCCAATTGTGAATATCCAATAAAAAACTCCCGTCATATGCTATGAAAAAAACCAACAGAAGAGCGGAGCAAACGAATGGTCACTGAAAAACAGGTTATCCAAACTGCAATAAAATTTAATCTTAAGGCAAAAAAAGTTTTTTTAATAAAAACAGGCGTGTACCGTGTAGTGTCAGCCAAAGGAAAACCCTATTGCCTAAAAAGAATGAGATACTCTTCCGAACGCTTACGATGGATGGATCAAACACTCCAAAAACTTCGAACTCACGGCTTTGCCACTGTAGCGTGGCGGCGGCCGCACACGGCAACCGGCAGAACTTTATTTGTTCGATCGAGTAAACAACCATATTTCTATATTTTAACCCCGTGGATTCAAGGACGTATGCCTTCCATCGAGTCATGCCAAGACTTGCGTACTTGTGCGACAACATTGGCTGACTTTCATCTTGCAGGTCAAAAAATAAAGATTTCAACTGCAGGAGCACCCAATATGCTCGGCCGCTGGCCCAACATGCTGAATGATAAGGCCCGTATGCTGTTTAAAAACATTCAAAGAGCTGAAAAAAATGAGAGCAGTGCTGCACTTACTGGGCTTCTTCATACACACGGAGATTGGCTGGCTGAGAGAGTGCATAAAGCTTTAAAGCTGTTGGATGAAACTGATTACGCTTTATTTTGCCGGAAAGCAGCAAATAAAGGTGTGCTGTGTCATGGAGACAGCGGCCCGAAAAATTTTGTGTTAAGCCAGAAAGGCAATTATCTGATTGATTTTGAAACACTGCGTATTGACTTGCGGACTTATGACCTGTTTCGCCTTATTCGCCTCTCATGCAAAAGCAGCGGCTGGAATATCGATACTGCGCGTTGTATTCTAGACGGTTATCAAGCGGTTTCAAAGCTGGAACCTATTGAATATGATTTGTTGAGGGTGTGGCTGCAATTCCCTTATAAGGCATGTAAATTGCTTTCCTCTTATGAACACGCAAATCAACAACACAGACGGCGTCTGGAGCATAAACTAGCAAATACAATAAAAGACGAACAGGATATTTCTGTTTTTCTGAATCGCCTTGATAGTTATAGGAACAGGAAGTGACCATGATGCGTTGCTGGGTATTAACCTATGAATACAATCCTTTCATCATTGGCGGGCTCGGTATTGTAGCCACCCATCTTACCCGGTCTCTTGCCCGAGACGGGCTGGATGTAACGGTCATTTCCCGGTCTGGCAAGCCCCATATCCAAACGAATCGAAAAAAACATCTGAACATCGTCCGCTTTCCTGCGACATCAAAGTACTATTCCGTCAAAGACCGTACGTTCTGCTCCCATTCTATTGATGACTGGCTGGCAAAAAACAGCTATGAAAAGCCACAGATTCTTCATATCCACAGCGTGCATTTTGCCAAAACAGCCCGCTACCTTAAGCTCAAATTTAACGCCCCGGTTGTATACACTTGCCATTCTTTAGTCAGGATGGAAAAACTCAGCAAGGCCAGGTCCTTAGTAGCGAGGCAGCAGGAAGAGCTTCTTTCATTTGCCGATGCAGTTGTCGTACCCAGCCTGTGGCTTAAAAGTAAAACGAAAGAGCTGTACCCTCATCTGAAAGATAAATTGCATGTGATTGAAAATGGCGTCCATGTAAAAAGGGAACGATGCAGCGGCCCGCGTCATCATCTGCTTAACGTTGGCCGTCTGGTTCGCTCTAAAGGTATCGAAAAGCTGCTTGGGGCAGTGGCTATTTTGTCCAAAAAACACCCGAAGCTAAAGCTGGATGTGGTAGGCACGGGTTCCTCTGCTTACCGCAAGCATTTACGCTTACTTGCCCGAACATATCAGATAACGGAACGAATCCGCTGGCTTGGATTTAAAACGCCGAAGCAGGTTCAACAACTTTATTCGTCCTATGGGGTTGTAGTTGTGCCAAGTCCGAATGAATCATTTGGTCTTGTAGCGCTTGAAGCGCTGGCGAACAATATTCCGCTGGTGTCAACCCGCTCAGGCGGGTTAGCGGAATTTGTAAATAGCAGCGTTGCAGAAATCATACACCGGGTGAGCCCTGAAGAGATCGCACAGGCCATTGAAAATATGTGGAAACAGGAGGAACTAACCAATCGGAGGGTAGCGGAAGGGAGAAAAATGGCCTTGCAATATTCGTGGCCGAATATTGCAGCAAGGTATCACAGTCTGTTCACTTCCATTTTGTAAGAAAAGGAGAGGGCCAGTTGAAACAAAAAAGGTGGAAGCTTGTTAAGGCATGGAAGTCGAAGCGCCAAGGCCAGGTATGGATTGTAAAAAATAAAGAGGGTACACGCGGTTATTTTAAATTTACAACACGTAAACAATGGTATTTTTCAGGCCCCATGATTGCAAATGAGTGGATAGCGGCTTCTCTTGCTAACCGGTTGGGATTTCCTGTGGCACAATTGACCACTGCATCCGTACGCGGACCAGATGGCGTCATTCGTAGAGGGGTTGTTTCTGTAGAAGTGCCGGCACAAGAGGTTATCACATGGCGGGAGGCAGATGAGAAGGTCCATTGTGCGCCTGAGCAGTATTTGAACCACATTGAGAAATTATGCACCCTTGTTGTGTTTGATGCATGGATTGCGAATATTGACCGGGCGTTAGGTAAAAACCTCATTCTTTACCGCGATCACCCTGATGAGAAGTACAACTGGTACCTCATTGATCACGGCCATGCTTTGTATGGTTCACCGCGAAAATGGAAGCGTGGAGCCTGGAATAGTTTATTATGGCAGCAATTGTGGCGGTTTTACCATGTACCGAATGGGCTGCTTCGGATTCAATCCTCTTTTTCCGCATTGGAGCCGATGATCCGGAAAATAGAATCCCTTAGATCTTCTGAAATTGATGCCGCACTTAAAAATGTCCCCCGGGGATATTTACGCCACAAAGAGAGTTTGTTTATTAAAAGACTTCTTTTGCATCGGCAGAAGCGTATACGGAAAATAATAATAAACTGGCTTGCATTTAAAGGAACCAAAGAGTACGGTAACGAAGTTAGGATGTGATGCGTTGAACATATTAATTATCGCACCTTCCATATATACGGTTTCTGCCGGTACAGGAAGCTCAGTGGAAATATCTATTTACCAGATAGCGAAGCAAACAGCAAAATACCACAACGTTACAATATTCAGCAGAAAGCGAAACAATTTGCCTAAAATTTCCACCAATGACAACCTGAAAATAGTAAGGGTTACAGGTAAAGATAATTATTTGGAAAAGGCCGTTAGTTATGCTTCAAGGCATAAGTATGACTGTATTCAAATCGAGAATCGTCCACGCTATGTCCTTTCACTGCGGAATAAGTTTCCTTCCACACCGCTTATTCTTGTTCTGCATTCCTATGTTTATATGAATGAACTGGATAGAATTGAAAAGGATAAGGTTTTGCAGGCAGCGGATGCAATAATCTGCAACAGCAGTTTTTTGATGAAAACTTATGTGCAGGAATTCCCTGCCTACACTGATAAATTCCACTATTTTCATCTGGGCGTAGACACCAAGCGTTTTACTCCTCCAACTCGCAGGCAAAAGCAAAAAATGATCGCCAACACACTGCCAAAGCGATCTTATAACGTACTCTATACGGGCCGAATCGTGCCAGGTAAAGGGATTCACATTCTTATCCGGGCGTTAGGGCAAGTAAGGAAGAAACACCGGGCTGTACGGCTCCTTGTCGTAGGGCCATGCATTAGCCAAAAGTATAAAACAAGACTGCACCACGAAGCGCAGAAAGCAGAAGTTCAGGTTCAATTCATTAAAACAGTAAAACCATCAGCTATGCATCAAATTTATTGGCTTGCTCACTGTTTTGTTTGTCCCACACAACTGCCTGAAGCGTTTGGCCTTGTCAATGTGGAGGCGATGGCATCAGGCCTGCCCGTTATCGCTTCGAAGAGAGGCGGAATTCCCGAAATCATTAACGAGGACTGCGGCATCTTAATAGAGGATTATAAGAACCCGGAAGCATTCGCCAAAGCCATTCTAAAACTGATTGTGTCACCCAATCTTGCAGATTCCCTCGCACGCAATGGAAGAGCGCTGGCGTTGCAAAAATTTGACTGGGTGAAGACAGCCAAGCGCTACATTGAATTTTATACGTATATATCCAATAGCCGTGTCCAAAATGTGTTGCATTGATTAAAAGCCGGCACGCTGGCCGGCTCTTGTATTTTTACGTATTTAATTATTCAGGGTATAACGCTATGCTCCTTTTTTCATTTGAGCCAATTCCTTTTTGCCGTTAAATAAATGATCGATTACCGAATTGTGTTCATTCTTAGCTTTGGCCACGAACAGCGGATTGAGGATAAATACAACCAGGAAGTTGGCCACAAGACCCCAGAAACCTTCGTATATGCCAAACGTAAAATGTGTAGCGTAAACGGTGAATGTTACAATCAATCCTACAATCAATCCGATAATTGTCGCCTCTTTTGACTGGTTGCGCCAGAATAGACTGATCACGATTGCCGGGAATATTTGAACCATTCCGGATACACCAAGCAGTTGAAGCGACACAAGAGCAGTCGGGAACAGTAAACCAAACAGCAGAGCTAAACCGATAACAACAAACACCATAAGCCGGGTTACCAGCGTTAATGTTTTGCCTTCCACCTTCGGATTAATGAGATCACGGTAGATGTTATTGGCGAATAAGTTGGAAGCGCCAATCGCCATAATTGAACATGGAATCAGCGAGGCGAGTGCTATGGTTGCGTATGCTAATCCTTGCGGTACCCCTCCGTACGAAACCTGAATGAGGTTAAGGAAGGCGAAGCGCGGGTCCGTGTTTTTTGGCAGCACCATATACGCTGTGAAGCCAAGGAAAATCACGAGAATTAACACAATGTTATATAACGGCAGCAGCATTGCATTCTTCCGCAGTGCCTCGGCGCTTTTAGAGGCGAATACCCCGGTAGCAGCATGGGCCCACATAAACAGCGCCAGCGCTGAAACGATAGAAGCGGTAATAAACCAGGGAATTCCTTTTGGACCTGAGGTTGGTATGGTTAAAAGTTGGGGAGCTTTCTGTGAAATAGCTCCAACCATGTGATTCCAGCTGCCAAAATGAATAATGGGGAGCGAAATAACCATAAACAGCATAATGGCCCATACGAGAATATCTTTGATAACAGCTGTATAGGTTGGACCTTTTATACCGCTAAAAAATGTATACAGGGCAACTAAGAAAAACGAACCAATAACAACCACGTTTACGTTAATAAATCCGGTTCCGGCTACCCGGATGGTATCCTGAATCCCACTTAACTGCAAATCGATATACGGAATAAGCATTAACACGCCTACTATGGCTATCAGTGAAGACAAGAGTTTGCTGTTAAAACGACCTTTTGCATAGTCAGCAAGCGTCATAAATTTATGAACTTTTGCAACCTTCCAGAGCCTGGGAAGGAAGAAATAAGCGAGAAAATAAGCAAGAATGCAATAGGGGATGGCAAAGAAGGCCGTGCTGCCGCCCTTAAACGCCGTGCTCGTAAGCCCCAAAAACGTATAGGCTGTATACAGGTCTGCGCCGACCAGGAACCAGACAAGTAAGCTGCCAAACCTTCTGCCGCCTACCGACCATTCTTCAACTGAACTCCGGTTAGATTTATTTCTCCCTGATAAAAATCCGATAAGTACCACGGCAAGCACTACAATGATAGTGATCGCCAACGCTGTTTTATTACCGTGCATCAATCCAGACCTCCTGATGATTTTTGAAGCTTATAAATGCCAAACGTGCATAACGGGCTTAGTATTATCCATAGGAACAACCAGAAATGGAGAAAAGGAAGCCCAAATATAATCGGTTTAATCTCGTTGACAAAAGGCAAGGCCGCCAACTGGGATAGAATAGGAAGCAAAATTAGCAAAAAGATTATGAATTTTCTACCCATATGTAGTGAAATCCTCCTTAAATTATTTGATTAATAAATTATCGAATGTTGAATATGATAACAATTTTTATAAAGCTAGGCAAGAGAAAAAAACAATTTTTTTTAAAGAATAGTAGAAATTAAAGAGGAAACGCTTACTTTTGTCCGCGGAGGATTGGCTAAGTAAATCCATACAAAACTACCAGGGCCGTCACCGTACATTCACAGCCAGATTGTTATGTATAAATCAAATTCAATTTATCTGCTGGATGTATTGCTTTTTGAAGCTTGACAATTGTGTGAAATATTTTTATGATAGGCTTTAGAAAGATATGAATACGCTTTCAATTTTTAAAAGGTATAGGCATATGCCTTTTTAAAAGGCTATGTTTGCATACGCATGCAAGAAAATATGCAAGCATACATGTAAACGGATTCATATTATTATAACTTACATGTGGATCATATGATGAGGAGGAAGGATCCTGTGAAAAAACCATCTACGAATACACGTTGGATCGTGATGTTTCTGGTTTTCTTGATCAGTACCGTCAGTTACCTAGATCGGACAAACCTGTCTGTTGCTGCCCCGGTCATTAAAAAAGAGTTTCACCTTTCGCCTGTGCAGTTAGGGATGATTTTGAGTGCGTTTTCATGGTCTTATGCCATCGCACAAATCCCTGCGGGTATTTTCGCCAACTGGCTGCGCCCCCGCAAGACTTATTTGTATGGCATGCTGTCCTGGTGCGTTCTGCTTATCCTGACGACGCAGGCTGCATCTTACGGAGCATGGGTGATTTTCCGCATTCCATTTGGAATTGCTGAAGCCATTACATGGCCAGCTGCGTCCGTTCTGTTAAGCCGCTGGTTTCCAAAAGTTGAATACTCGCAAGCCATGTCACTGCAAAATCTTGGTCTGGTAATCGGGGCCGCAATTGCCCCGCCGATCGTTGCCTTTATCCTGGTTAAATGGGGATGGCAGGTAGCCTTTATCATTACAGGTCTCATTGCCGCCGTTCTTGGTGTGGTGTTTTATTTATATGCCAAGGATAATCCTGAAGATCACCGCGGCGTGTCAAAAGATGAACTGGCGTGGATTAAGCAAGATGGCAATGAGGTCGAAGAGGATGATTCACCAGCACCCGCCGGTTTATTTTCAATGCTTGTCAAGCGCCCGTCTCTCTGGGCTGCTGGCATGGCAAACTTCGGATTAGATTTTGTAAACTTTATGTTTTTAACCTGGTATCCTACGTATCTTACGCAAAAATACAATATGACGTTAAGCAAAATGGGTGTGTTGGCGATGGAACCCTACCTATTCGGCCTAATTACCGTTTTAGGATCAGGTGCAATCGTGCGCCGCATGGTAAACAGAGGGCACGATTCTGTTGCTGCGAGAAAACTCGTGATTACTCTCGGGCTCCTGTTGGGTACTGTAACCCTTTTCGTAACACCATACATCAATAATATCTATGCTTCTGTCACCTGCATGTCGCTCGGATACGCGTTTGTCATGTCGATCCTCGGCCCAATGTGGTCAACTGCGGCCGAACTGGGTGGCAAAAAAGGAGCCGGATTTGTCAGCGGTTTTGTAAATTTCGTTGGAAATGTCGGGGGAATTCTATCTCCACTGCTAATGGGGTATGTTCTCCAGTATTTTAATAGTTTCACGCCTGCTATTTTAATCTCTGCAGGTGTAACACTGGTATGTGCATTCCTATTCTTTATCCTTTATCGTGTGCGTGATGATAACGCAATCGTCAATGAATTTATGAAGAAAAATAGTCCTTCAGATAAAACATTTTCGGCGTAATGCCAAGACGGGAAATGGGGAAACAGGATGGCTTATTTTGAGGAGATAAAAGGACAAAAAGTAATCGTTACGGGCGGTTCCAAAGGTATAGGAAAAGATATTGCCGTGTCTTTTGCCAGGCTTGGGGCGGATGTCCTCATAACCGGCAGGGATGAGTCGTCTCTCGTATCTGCAGTGGATGAACTAACGCGGCTTAACCCTAACTGTTCTTATTTGGTGGCAGATATGCAGCGGGTACAAAGCGTGCAGGAAATGGTAGATGAGGCCTTCTCCCGATTAGGCGGGTTGGATATTGTCGTCAATAACGCAGGTATCAATATTGCCAAACCTGCAATGGACGTCACAGAAGAAGACTGGGACCGTATTATCGATACCAATTTAAAAGGAACATTCTTTTGTTCCCAGCGCGCAGGAAAGTATATGATTCCGCACAAGCGAGGCAAAATTATCAACATTGTGTCACAGATGGCCTTCGTGGGCTACGTGAAACGTTCTGCATACTGCTCGAGCAAGGGTGGGGCCGTTCAATTAACGAAAGCGTTAGCGATTGAGTGGGCACCGCATAACATTAAAGTCAATGCGGTCGCTCCCACTTTTATTGAAACAGAGTTAACCAAATCAATGTTTAGTGACGAATCATTCTATGAGGATGTGTTGCGGAGAATTCCCCTTGGAAAATTGGCGCAGCCGTCCGATGTGACTGGAGCTGTGTTATTCCTGTCATCCGACCTGGCGAATTTTGTCACGGGTGAAACGATTCGTGTAGATGGCGGCTGGACCGCGATTTAGCAACTTTATTTTGGGGGGATGGCTATGTCAGCTGAAAAACTGTCCATACTGGGTGCGGGAACGATGGGGCACTCGATTGCGCTATCAGCAGCGATGTCGGGGATGTCCGTTACGGTTTGGGGAAATAGTGAAGCAGATATCGCACGTGGGCAACAAGGGATAGCGGAAAAGTTGGCTATTCTACGCAAGCACGACGTCATTCATGAGTCGCAAGCGGATGCTAGCAAAGAAAGAGTCGTCTTCACCATTGCGATGGAAGATTGTATCCGGGATGCCACCTTTATCATCGAAGCGGTTCCCGAAATACTAGAGTTAAAGCAAGACTTATATGAACAGTTGGACGAACAGTGTGAACGCAAGGTCATTCTTGCAAGCAATACGTCGGGGTTGAGCCCGACGGCCATTTCAGCCCGGATGCGGCATCCGGAGCGCATGGTTGTGACGCATTTCTGGAACCCCGGCCACTTGATTCCGCTTGTCGAAGTGGTACGCGGGGAGCACACAGCCGATCTCACCGTGGAGCGGGCATTGGCCGTTTTAAGAACAATGAATAAAAGACCGATTGAAGTGAAGAAGGATATCCTAGGCTCAATTGGCAACCGGCTGCAGTATGCGCTTTTCCGTGAAGCCCAATACATTCTCCAGCAGGGTGTTGCAACCATGGAGGATATTGATGCAGCTGTCCGATACAGCATAGGGCGCCGCCTGCCTGTTACGGGGCCGTTCATGACGGCTGATATGGGTGGCCTCGATGTGTTCCATTCGATAAGCAGCTATCTTTTCCCGGATCTCAGCACGGAACAGGCGTCGCTTCCTGCCATGCGAGAATTAGTGGACGCGGGCAAATTCGGGCAGAAAAACGGCGAGGGCTTTTATAAATGGACGAAAGAATTCTCCGATAAAATGAATGAGGAACGCGAGAAGGAACTAATAGAATGGTTAAAAAAGGACCTTCAACGTATGAATGCTACGTTATGATATAATCAAGAAAAATCAACGATCGGGGGCGGAAAATTTGGAGAGAAATGTGACGGCTTTTGATGTTGCCAAGCATCTGGGCGTTTCCCAATCTACCGTTTCCCGGGTATTTACCGCAGGTGCAAGCGTATCAGAAACTACCCGAAAAAGGGTGCTTGCGGCGGCGAAAGAATTGGGATACCGCCCGAATGCACTGGCGAGGAGTTTAAGTACGAAGCGAACCAATATAATCGGACTTGTAATGGGGGATACCAAAAACCCGTTTTATCCAGCTGTGTTGAGCAAGTTTTCCGGGGAGTTGCGGAAAAGGGGTTTCCATGTTTTATTAGTCAATGCACAGAGCGATACCATTCAAAGCGAAGAGGTTTTGCAGTTTTTAGAGTACAATGTTGCGGGTGTAGTTGTCACAGATGCCCTTCTGTCCTCGTCTATCGCTGCGCATTTTATGGATAACCACATTCCGATTGTTTTATTTAACCGCCATAACCAGATTCCCATGTGCCACACGGTTTGCTGTGATAATATGCACGGGGGATTTGAGATTGGGGAATATTTAATAGCAAAAGGACACCGGCGGCTTGCATTCATTGCTGGCAGCCCCAATACATCCACAAGCCTGGAGCGAGAGACGGGATTCCGGGAAGCGCTGGTGAAGCACGGCTATCATCTGATTACGGATTGCGGCCATTATTCCTACGAAGGCGGGAGTGAAGCGGCTGTTCGTCTGTTAAAAAGCGTTGACCCGCCTGATGCGATATTTTGTGCCAATGACATTATGGCACTTGGTGTGATCGATGCCGCGAAGCAAATGGGCTTACGTGTTCCTTATGATGTTTCCGTTGTAGGATTTGATGATATTGATCTGGCAGCGTGGTCGGCGTATTCGCTGACAACCTGGCAGCAGCCTGTCAATGAAATGATTGCCTATACGATCGATCTATTGCTAGGTGATAGCAACGGAAACTCAAATCAGTGTGAAACTGAGTGCAAATGGATCAAAGGCCTATTAGTGGAACGGGGTTCAGTCAGACAGAAACACTAGCTGCTGATCCAGTAGCTAGTGTTCAGAGCCATTTTGATCTTGACAAAATAATACAGCAGCTATAATCTACTAATAATGAATGCGTTTGCATAAATATTATTTTCTTGAATAGATTTTTTTACCCGATGTTGCATACGTATGCAAAACAGAAGAAATAGGAGGAGAAAAATAGAATGGCAAAATTTCTGAAAGTAGGCAAAAGTAAGTCTGAACTGGCAAAAGCGGATGCGCAGGTAAGGGAAACGGTACAGCAGATTCTAGCGGATGTGCAGGAGAGAGGAGACGCAGCGGTTCGCGAGCTGTCAGCTAAGTTTGATAAGTGGTCACCTGAAAGCCTTCAGCTGTCTCGCGAACAAATTGATGAAATTGTGGCGAGTATTCCGAAACAGACGCTGGAAGACATTAAGTTTGCTCAGGCGAATGTAAGGAGATTTGCGGAAGCTCAAAAATCGGCTCTCCGTGACATAGAAGTGGAAACGCTTCCGGGCGTAACGCTGGGCCATAAGAATATCCCCGTAAACAGCGTTGGCTGCTACATTCCGGGTGGAAGATACCCAATGGTCGCCTCCGCCCACATGAGCGTATTGACTGCCAAAGTGGCAGGCGTCAAGCGAGTGATTGCCTGCACACCTCCGATTAACGGACAGATTCCGGCAGCAACGGTTGCCGCGATGGCGTTAGCCGGGGCCGACGAAATCTTTATTATGGGCGGCGTTCAAGCCATGGCAGCCATGGGGCTTGGAACCGAAACGATCGCCCCGGTGGATATGCTGGTCGGGCCGGGTAATGCCTTTGTTGCCGAAGCAAAGCGGCAGCTGTTCGGCAAAGTTGGCATTGATCTTCTGGCAGGTCCAACAGAAACGCTTGTTATTGCCGATGAAACGGCTGACGCAGAAATGATAGCGACTGACCTGCTAGGCCAGGCTGAACACGGACCTACTTCCCCCTGCTCTCTCATTACGACCTCTGAAAAACTGGCACAAGAAACGCTAGTTGAAATCGAGCGCCAGCTTGCATCTCTTCCCACAGCAGATGTAGCGCGCGTAGCCTGGGAGGACAACGGCATTATTATCCTGGTGGACAGCTTGGAAGAAGCTGTTATCGAAGCGGATAAACTGGCGTATGAACATGTAGAGGTGCTGACCGAGAATCCTCACTACTTCCTCGACAACATGACCAACTTCGGCGCACTCTTCCTTGGACCGGAAACAAACGTAGCGTACGGGGACAAAGTGATAGGAACGAATCATACCCTGCCAACTAAAGGAGCCGCACGCTATACAGGCGGACTGTGGGTAGGCAAGTTCATAAAAACCTGCACATACCAAAAAGTAAAGCCGGAAGCCAGCGCAACGATAGGTGAATATTGTGCCCGCCTGTGCGAATTAGAAAACTTCGCCGGCCACGCTGAACAGGCGAAGCTGCGTGTTCGCAGGTATGGAAAAACTCCCGTAACGAAATAGGCAACGAAATCAAAGCGTTTTACCAGGAGACGGAGGGATATCAAATGGCAACCACCCAAAAAACACTTCATCAATATGGCTTACTGTTTAATGGGGCATGGAGAGAAACAGACGACACATTCAGTGTCGTCCATAAACATACAGGTGAAGAAATCGCACGCATTGGCAAAGCGTCCAGACAGGATGTACAGGACGCGATTAACGACGCCCAAGCAACATTTAAGACAAACAAACTTACACCTATCCAGCGGTATGACATCCTTATGCGCGCCGCGGAATTATTTCAAGCAAGAAAAGAGGAACTGGCACTCATTATCGTCCAGGAAGTTGGGAAGGTACTGAAAGATGCGCGGGGAGAAATTGACCGCGGGATCCAAACGCTTATCGCTTCTGCAGAAGAGGCCAAACGCATTGCTGGCATTGGCGTTCCACTATCCCAGCCTGGTTTTGACGGTAAGATGGCCTTTACCGTACGGGTGCCTGTTGGCGTGATCGGCGCCATCACGCCTTTCAACTATCCGTTTAATTTGACGCTTCATAAAGTTGGGCCGGCCATCGCAGCAGGAAATACGGTTGTGTTGAAGCCGGCAGAAATGACACCGATTATTGCTTGTAAGATTGCAGATATCTTCCTGGAAGCTGGGCTGCCCGCCGGATATTTAAATGTGGTCAATGGCTTTGGCCAGGAAACGGGCCAATATTTATTAGAAGACGAGCGGATTGCGATGTATACCTTTACCGGAAGCCCCGGAGTGGGCCGGCATATTAAAAGTGTAACCGGTATCCGCAAAGTTACCCTGGAGCTGGGAAACAATTCGCCAAACATCGTGCACGTTGATGCGCCTGACGTAGAGAAGGCGGCTGAGCTTTGTGTGACCAGAGGCGTTGGCAATAACGGGCAAGCATGCATTTCCGTACAGCGCGTTTACGTTCATCGGGATATATACGATAAATTCATTGAAGCGGCAGTAAACGTTGCAAAAGCGTTAAAAGTTGGAGACCCGGAAGATCCAGCCACAGATGTGGGTCCCATGATTTCTGAAAAAGAAGCCAAACGGGTGGAAAGCTGGATTGAAGAAGCCGTCCAGCAGGGGGCGAATATTGCATTCGGTGGCAAACGGAACGGCGCCATCTTTGAGCCAACTATCCTTTCCAGCGTACAGCCTGAAATGAAGGTCATGTGCCAGGAAATTTTTGCTCCTGTTATCAATGTTGTTCCTTATCAGGATATTGAAGAGGCTTTTGCCTGGGCCAATGATACGTGCTTTGGCTTACAGGTGGGCTTCTTTACTTCTAATCTTCAGCTGGCGATGCGCGCCACACAAGAATTAGAATTTGGCGGCGTTATTATTAATGATGTGTCCACAACGCGCGCGGATGTCATGCCTTACGGCGGCGTCAAGGATAGCGGCATTGGACGAGAAGGCCCTCGTTTTGCGATTCAAGAAATGACAGACGAACGCATTATTGTGATTAATTTGTAGAGAGAGGAAAGAGAGAGATGAGAAACACTTGGGAATTTTATTCCACAGAGCGTATTGTTTTTGGAAATGGGTCGATTAATCAACTTGATGCCATTCTTCAGCGCTTGAAAGCCAAAAATGTTTTCTTAGTAACGGACCCCGGGATTAAAGGAGCAGGAATTGCTGACCGGGTGCAGGGTCTTCTGCGCGAGAGCGGGTACGAGGTAGTCGTGTATGACCAGGCAGTCCCTGAGCCGCCAATTCAAACAGCGCTTGATTGTTTTGAATTCGCCAAGAACAAGGCAGCTACGGATGCAATTATTGGCCTGGGCGGCGGCAGCAGCATTGACCTGGCTAAAGTAGTTGCACTTCTCATGGCCCACGGTGGACACCCATCGGATTACTTTGGCGAAAATAAAGTACCTGGACCAATCGCTCCGCTGGTCGCTATTCCAACCACGGCAGGCACTGGTTCGGAAGTCACATCTGTTGCTGTGCTAACAGATGTGGAGAACAACATTAAAATTGGGGTTTCAGACAACTATTTGCGCCCTGCTGTTGCCCTGCTAGATCCAGAATTAACATTAGGCCTGCCTCCTTATGTAACGGCTTGTACAGGGATCGATGCTTTAGCCCATGCAGTGGAAGCGTATACGGCAAAAGGTTCTAAGTTTATTCCCGCAGAAGGGCCCATCCTCTTCCAGGGATCTCTTCCAATTAGTGATGCGCTGGCCATGCAATCCATCGAATTGATTGCGAACAACCTGACGTTGGCTGTCCAACAGGGCAGTAATCTTGAAGCACGTTCCAACATGCTGCTTGCCAGCTTGCTAGCGGGTCTGGCATTCTCAAATGCGGGGACAGCTGCAGCCCATGCGCTTGCTTATCCAATCGGCGGGCTTGTTAAATCACCACATGGTGAAGTGACAGGGTTATTGCTGCCATATGTGATGGCTTATAACACAGCGGTGGAGCCGAGCAAGATGGCCAAAATCGCGCAGGCCTTTGGTGTGAAGCCAGACCACCGATCGGAAAAGGAACTGGCTTACGCAGCATCTGAGGCTGTGCTTCGTCTCTTAAAAGAAATCGGGCTCCCAACGAAATTATCTGAGATAGGCATTCAAGAGCGTCATATCCCAGACATCGCCAAAAACGCTCTTCCAATTGAGCGCTTGATTCGTAACAATCCGCGCGTACCCACTCAGAAAACTTTTGAAGAATTGTTGCGCCAGGCTTTATAGATTAGCCTTAAAAAAAGGGAAAGGACGCTTTTGCGGTTCTTTCCCTTTTTTTCGGCAGATTATTACAAATGGCTTAGTTGATGGTATTATGAGAGGTAGCATATTCATATGAGTGCATCCTAATCTTAGGTAACGAACACAATATGGGCCAACCAATGGAAGGGTAAAGTGATATGAAAAGATTAGCTAAAACCGTTATCTCTCTCCTCCCACAAAATCAGATATCCGCATTAGCAGGAAGAATAACCCGATCTCCGTTCAGCAAACGGTTTATCAGGCTTTATGTACAGAAATATGGGATAGACACATCGGATATCGAAAAACCGGTGGAATTGTATAAAAACCTCAATGAGTTCTTCACAAGGAAGCTTGTTAGGGATGCCCGCCCTGTTGATCTCGATCCCAACAGCATTGTAAGCCCAGTAGATGGGACGGTTTCTCAGTTGGGAAAAGTTAAAGACGGTTCGATTATCCAAGCGAAAGGTGTTTATTATACAGTCGAGCAACTGCTAGGAAAAGAAAAAGCGCATTGCTTCCAAAATGGAACGTTTATCACGATTTATCTTAGCCCCAGGGATTACCACCGCATTCACATGCCGGTTTCGGGTAAAATCACATCTTATCACTACATCCCTGGCCGGCTTTATCCGGTAAATGAGATAGGCGTTCATCACGTACCGGGGCTTTTTACAAAGAATGAACGGCTAACTTCTTATATAACGACGGACTTCGGACAGGTCGCGTTAGTAAAGGTCGGCGCATTCATTGTAGGCAGTGTTCAACTTTCGTATGAGCATAGCGTACACCACCAACATCGTGGAAATGAATTAATTCGTTCGTTGGATAAGCATTTGGAGTACAAAAAAGGTGAGGAAATAGGATTTTTCGAGTTTGGCTCTACCGTTATTTTGTTGTTCGAGGAATCGATAGCAACAATCCGGCAGGGATTAGTGGAAGGATCCACCATTAAAATGGGGGAGAAGATCGGAGAATTCCTCGTATGACATAAATGCAGCAACCCCCCTTGTCTGAAGGGGGGGGATTATTTTTACAATTTTGTTGCGGTACCTTTAATGATTTTTAACTTGCCATTTTCCATTGCTACCGTGTACAAAAGTTTGTAAGAACTCAATTTACCATCGGTACCGTTTGATTCCTGGGCTTCTATAATACCCTCAATTTCAGCAGATGATGGAGTTGAAGATAAAACGGACACATGGTTAAGTGTGACGTTTTTGGTCTCAATGTATCCCTGGCGGAAGGTCTCATACGACTGTTTATTCCTCCAATCGCTGCCTAATAAGGAATAGGCCGTTACGTAGTCTCCGGAATTCAAATTCTCATAGAAATATTGAATTAAGTAGGTCGCATCCTGTGAAAGTGAATCCGCCGTATATGTATCTGATAGCTGTTGGTCGCTTGTGCTGGTTGATTTTGCGGATAGCTGGTCATCTGGATGGTCACTCCAGCCTTGTATCATCGATATGACTTGAGATAATGGAATACTAAACCCGATGTTTCCATCATTGCCGCCAGCGGAGTTAATTCCGATTACTTCACCAGTACTTTGGGAGACCAAAGGGCCGCCGCTATTTCCAGGTGCAATGGGGGCTGAAATTTGGTACACATTTGTATACTTTGTATCACCGATCGTAAAGTCCCGGTTAAGGCCGCTTATTATACCGGTAGTCACGGTATTATCCAAACCATGTGGACTGCCAAAAGCGATTACAGGATCCCCAAGTTCCGTATTTTTCGTATTGGATATCATCATTGGCTCTTTTCCGGCTAAGGCGGAGATTCTTATCAGAGCAACATCCTTATCCGTACTCATTCCAATAACTTTTCCAGAATATACGCTCGTATCCGACGTTTTCACACGTATAGTAGAAGCATTTGCTACCACATGCGCATTGGTAATTACATCTCCAATATTATTATAGATAAATCCTGAACCCTGGCCGACTCCATCCGGCATTTCGACCTGGATAGAAACAACCTTTTTTTGATTCAAATTAATGATTTGTTTAAGATCTAAAGCGTTTTTATTTGAGGTTGCCTTGGGCGGCTGTCCCAGCGTTGACTTTGCTTCTACCGCAGGATTAGTAACATGTAGATTTGTATAATAAAAGGCAAAACCGCCGGCAGATAAAATGATAAATGAAGACGCGATAGACAATACCTTGTGCATAACTGGCTTCATAAACAAATTTCTCCTTCTAATTAATTTAGGCTCCACGCCACGCGCGAAATTTTAGCTGTTTTCATAGTGGGATCAAAATATTCTGTGGCATCAAAGTTTCCTGTCTCTCCAACATTCAGGTAATAGGGATAAACATAAGTAGAGTTTTGTGATACTGTATTGCCTTGATCATCCAGTATTTGATAAGTGACGATGATGGATGAGATGGGGCGGGTTGCTTTGTTTACAACATCTCCTCGAATCTCAAAGTCGCCGACATTATTAACCCCATAACTTATCTTCGATACTTGAACAGCCTGCGTTCGGTTTTTTATATCTTCAAGTGTTGCAGCTTCTGCCGCTTGTTCCATGCTTCGTTGTTCAGCCTGCTCAAAGTTTTTACGCTGGGATGATATCGTCTGTTGAAATGAAACGAGTTTTCTATTTTGCTCGTCATATTTGAGCGCTTCTTTAATCGTACTGTCTGCTTTATCAAAGTCTTTATCTTTCAGTGCTTTGGCTGCAGTCGAATAAGCAACGTCTGACATTTTTTGTGTAATCGAGTCTTTGGCTTTTGTTGCTTCAATTCCTTTAAAAGCATCTAACTTTGTCAGCAGGGGTGCTAAATCAGTCATCGTGTTTTTGTTAACCATTTCGCTTTTAATTTGGGAGACAGTGGCGGCTTCCTCTTGATTTTGTGTTTTCTTTAAAAGCATCGTATATAAAGGGCCAGAACGTGTTTGGAGCATATCTTTTGCCTGTTCGATAGCGGTAATGGCCTCGGGATACTTATGGTTGGCTGTAAGGGACTGAGCCGAATTGACCTTGCTTTCGATGGCAGAGGCATCGTCCAGTAGTTGTTTATCTTGTTTTAATACTGCCAGGGTTGGCCTCATAGCTAATGATTGGCTGATTAATTGTTTCGCAGTCTTAATATTTCCTTCAAGGGCCATGCTTTCAGCATTTTGCCGAAGTTTAAACACTCGGTTATTGATGTAGCTTTGATAGCCATAATCCGCTAATAAACCCGCTGCGACAATTACAGCGGAAGCTGCCGGGATGAGCCAAATTTTCTTTGAGACGGCAGGGGCCCGCATCTCACTTGGCGCGCTTTGTTCAGCGTTCTGGATTTGTTCTTGCTGGCTATGTATCACTTCGGTACCACATTGCATACAGAACTAGCTGTTTGTTGCCAGTTGATGTCCACATTTAATACAAAACATAGTTTCCCCCTAGTAATATCTATGTGTAATTTTCTCTTCTAAAATTATACCAAATTACTCAATGATTTAAAGAATAAACTAGGATAATAGTTATAATAAACATTACCGTTAGCAGGTCAAATAGAATGCGACATAGGTGGCTTCCAGAGTGAAGCACAGCCGAATGATAAGCACATTTGATTGTGTGCGGCAAAATTGGCTCATAGATTTTATGTAAAATTGCGGTTATACTAGGGAGAGCCATTGATTTGCAATGGCGAATACTCTGACGATGACTTGGAGGCAAAGTAATGGAGCATGTTACACAACCGAAACATCCAGACCCGCGTCGTATGCGGCGCGCGACAAAAGAGGTTACAGATCGAAGCAAGATTGAAGCGTTTTTAGATCAGTCCCATGTCGGTTATCTGGGACTAGTGGATGATGAAGGGACCTATGTCGTTCCGCTTCGTTTATGAGCGTGATGGTTTTCGGTAAGGTCCATAAGGTGATCGACCTACAAGAGGCTACAGGTGCTTTGCAGGCTATGCTGGATAAATATGTCCCTGGCTACTTTTCTTCTGCTTTAGCACAAGGTCATGTGGAGAAATACCGTTCAGGCATGGGCAGCCCCGTTTGCGTTTATTGTATTCAACCGGAAAGGGTAACGGCGAAAGAGGATAAAGGAGTAAAGGATATGATGTACTACGCAGGCAGAAGGCAAGAAGATGATATCAGGAAGGCCAGAGCAAAGGAAGGATGATACTTTATCCATTAGCATAAGTTTTTTTCTTAGTAGAAATCCTTATTCCAGGGCAAATCTCCATATCGCGATGACGCCAACCCCTGTAAGCAAGGCAAGGAAAATTTGTTTCTTCCATAAGCCCATAATCAGTGAACACATGCCGGCGATTGCATAATCCGGATTCCATGAATTATTGAAAGTACGAAATACAATATGGGGAATGGTAAGCGAGGTAAATACCCCCACAGGTACCATCTTTAGGCCCCGTTCAACCCAGCTGGGCAGGCTTTTACGTGCGCTAATCAGCAGCATGGGAAACCTAGTAAGGTATGTAATAATAGCCATCAAAATAATAACGATCAAGATTCTATCGTTCATGAAACAGCACCCCCAGTACGATTGCACAAGCAGTTCCTAGAATAACGGAAAGGGAAGGACCGTTTAACGCGTATCCAAGGCATGCAGCCACAGCACTGCCAACAGCAACCTTAATATAGAAAGATGATTTTAGATTTACTGCAAGAAAACCGAGAAATGTAGCGGTATAAGCGAAGTCGAGGCCGTATCTTTCAGGATGGCTGATGAAAGTGCCGAAAATGGCGCCAACAAAAGTGCTTCCAATCCATATTCCGCTATCTAACAGGCCTGCTCCGAAAAAATAGGTAAGGCTTGTTTTTTTGCCTTCCTCTAAATATTTCGATTTTAAAGCATACGTCTCGTCGTTTAACAATAAAGCTACGCTCATTAATTTCCATGTAGGTATGGTTCGAAAAGCAGTTCCAAGCGAAAGCCCATACAGTATATGCCGGGCGTTGAGAAGAAAAGTAGAAAGTAAAACAGGAACACCAAAAATCCCCTGGGAAAACAAACCCAACGCTGCAAACTGTGATGATCCGGCATTTACCAAAATCGAAAATAAAACAGTTTCAGTAACGCTCAGTCCCGCTTGGCGGGCCAGTAACCCAAAGACCAAAGCGTCGAGAATGCCAGACATAGCGATCGGCAGCATTCCCCGGGCACCGTTTATAAACTCATATTTTTTATTTGAAAGGTCTGAAATAGTAAGAACTTCTTTACGGGCCAATTGTTTTCTCCTCTAAAATGATATAGCGATTATTAAAGAATAAACTTATTACATTATATACCACAATAGTAGAAAGGATGGGTCTTAATTTTTATGTGCTATATTCGTCAATCCAATATTTTACCCAGAGTCTTAAATTGCGTAAGAAATGTCCGGTATAGTCCAAAAACTTGATCAGCTAGCTATGCTTCCTGTAAATACCTGCTAAAAATCTGGTCCTTTGACATCACCAGAAACTTGGGGACAAATTTATCCTTTTTCCAAGCTTCTTTCATATGGTTTGAACTGCTTAAGATGAACAGGGGTTTCATATAAAGCTGTCTCATTTTTTGATAATACAAATTGGGGATGTCCTTTACCTCGAATCCGAGATGTTCAACTCCCCGCGACAATACGGTTACACCAAGAATACCTTTAATGCTGTCTGATTTCGGATGTTTAGCGATAAAATCCGCCAATCCGGGCAGGGAGGATTCAACACGTTGATAAATATATAAGGCTCGTTTTATTCCGCTTTTTATATGGGCGATTTCACTCATAAGCAAACAGTTGTGCAAATGTATTTTTACCATAAGATCGTTGGCCTGGACCCAATTTCCGTTGGCAAGAGAGATTTTTCGTCCACGGTAAGTAATAAGTTTAACGCGAAAGATGTTTTTGTTTTCCCGATTCACATAATGTAACCGAGAACAAGAAAAATAGAACCGATCCAGCAGCATCCAGATTTTCAACCACTTCTTCATCTTATTTATCTCCTTTATCGGATAAGAACCTGTAAGTTTTTGATTTTTTATCTACACGAATACAACCCGTGTTGACGGTCTCGTCACGGTGCTTCCTTTGCCAAGTACAATACGCATTGTAATTATTAGTGTGTAGCCCTTGATATAAGTATGCGCTGGTTTTCTTCGCTTATATATGCCGGTAGATCAATAAATGTGACAAACTAAGCCGCGAGTATGATGGATCCAAGGAACCATCATACTCGCGGCCTGCTTATTTTTGAATTTAATTCGAAATAAATAATATTCAGTGTGATATTATATAGTAATATACTATCCACAAAATATAATAAATTTACTCTAAATTCGGACGGTGATGAAATGCGGTATGTGAAGTTGTTTTTCGCCATTTTGTCTTTTGCAGTGGGAAATCTGCTTTTTGCTGTTCCTAATCATATTATGAACGGCGGAATGACGGGTTTAAGCTTAATGGTTTACTATCTTTTTCATAACAATATTGGTTTAAATCTTTTTTTGTTTAACCTGCCTTTATTCATCTTAGCGTTTATCTACTACCGGCCTCTTTTTTATAATTCTGTCATAAGTATGACGGTGCTTTCTGTGTTAGTTGGAATTCTACAGAATTATTTAATTCCGTTTGGAATCCACAATATTTGGGTCGGCAGTGTTGTCGGAGGACTATGGATGGGCATTTCCTTAGGAATTCTTGCTAAAATGAACGCCAGTTTAGGGGGCGGTTCCTTACTCGGTAAAATGATTAACCTGCGATACGGATACTCACTAAGCACATCCATTTTCCTGGTAGACGCCTCTGTGTACCCTTTAAGCTTCTTTTTAATTGGCGGCAAGGAAACACTTTTTTCATTAATCCTGACCGCTGCAAGTGCCTTTGGTGTTTATCTCTTTGGGAGAGTGGGCCGTCCGAGTTCTGCTGTCACCGAAACTAGTAATGAGTTTGCTCACCCGTTAATGAAAAAGGGGTAGAGCGGCTCATTTTTACCTATAGTCTCATACGATGTAACACAAATAGGGAGAATGGTAGATTTCTATTAAAGTTATTTGACAATTATTATTTTTGGTGATATTTTAAATAATATATTATCGATAATCAATATTACGGATTAGGAGGAAGTTAAAATTTAAAGCCAGGTAAGGATTGCATAACATAACAGTTTTTGTTTAAGTTTGTAAGCGCTTTTAAAAAACGAGTACCGATTACGATTGTTTTGCAATTCAAGAATGTAAAAGAGGTGGAAGAATGTTTCGGAACTATAGATGGTATATAGTGTTTATACTGTTTCTCGCAGCGATCATTAATTACATCGACCGTACTGCCTTATCCGTAGCAATGCCTTTCATATCCAAACGGTTTCACCTTGACCCAGCTGAGATGGGAATGATTCTAAGCAGTTTCTTTATTGGCTATGCGTTGTTTAATTTCATTGGCGGCTATTTCTCCGATGTTATCGGACCAAAAAAAGTTTTTGCAGTATCGATGACAGTTTGGTCCATATTTTGTGGACTGACAGCTATGACGTTTAGTTTTACATCGCTGTTTATTGTCCGCCTGATGTTTGGAATTGGTGAGGGGCCGTTTTCGTCCACAGCCAATAAAGCGGTCAATAACTGGTTCCCGATCAAAGAAAGGGCGCGTGCGGTTGGTATCAATCAGGCCGGGCTTCCGATAGGCGGTGCAATCTCAGGGCCTATCGTGGGTTTGATTGCTCTGCATTGGGGGTGGGAATGGTCTTTTGTCGTCATTACACTAATTGGATTGCTTTGGACTGTCATTTGGGTTAAGACAGTTACAGACCGGCCGCAGGATCACCCAAAAGTCTCGAAAGCGGAACTGCAAGTTATTCGGAAAGGGCAACAGGAGACAACAGCATCTTCTTCTTCAGCCAGTCTTCCATTGTCACACTATATCAAACAGCCTACTGTTTTGGTAACAGCGATTGCATTTTTCGCCTACAACTACATTATCTTTTTCTTCTTGACCTGGTTCCCAAGTTACCTCACGATGGCCAAACATTTAAGTATTATGAAAATGAGCGTGGTTACCATGATTCCCTGGAGTGTTGGTGCACTAGGTTTAATCGGCGGAGGTATTATTACTGACTATATTTACAATAAGACCGGAAAACTGATGTTTTCGCGGAAAGTGGTGTTAGTTACCTGTTTACTGGGTTCGGCCGTGTGTGTCGGTTTAACAGGAATTGTCTCATCCGTCAACAGTATCGTGACCTTAATGGCACTTGGCATTTGTTTTTTATACATGACCGCCTCTATTTATTGGGCAATCATTCAGGATACGGTAATCGGTGAAAAGGTCGGCGGGGTAAGCGGATTTGTTCATGGGTTGGCCAATATATCCGGTATCATCGGTCCGACTGTGACAGGATTAATTGTCCAGTATACGGGCAAGTTCACAAGCGCTTTTCTGCTTGCGGGTGGTTTGGCCATTATTGGCGCTTTAGCTGTTGCCTTTTTTGTAAAGCCCTTACAAGGGACTTTAGAAAAAAACGAAAGGGCAGAGGATATGCTAAGCGTCAGGCGTAACCGGGATAAATTGGAACAATACTCGGAACTCTCTTAACGATTTAGGGATTTGCCTGCAATCGACCGTAACCCGAATAATGGGCATGGGAGACTCAGCCCGCTATTCGGGTTTTTTATTTTTGGTAAAGGAAGTATATGTTGCTTTAATGTGATAAAGTGTACCTTGAGCGATTTTTTAAATGGGACCTCCGGTCCCGAAAGACCAAAGAAAAACACCATGAGACGCATGTCCGCACCTTTCTTTCCCCCAGGCGAAAGGTGTTTCGATTTTACCTTTCGGCATAAGTTATCATGAACGCGGACGGCCCCTTACTCGTAAATTCGTAGGTTACTTTGGTTACACTGTTTAGTGTATTACCAATACCAAAGCCTAGCTACATTACGGAAGGAGCCGATACTATGCAGGATAACACAAAATATGTAGGTTTAGACGTGTCTAATGAAAAAATTGCTGTTGCGATTGCCGATGAGGGCCGCGAGGCCCCTCGTTATTGGGGCATGATTCCCAATCGTCCGGAAGCGATTAAGAAGTTAATGGCTCAACTGGGAACACCCGATCAGTTTCAAGTTTGTTACGAGGCAGGTCCAACAGGTTATGGATTGTATCGTCTACTATTAAGCCTGGGGATTGAATGTGTGGTGGTTGCCCCTTCTTTAATTCCAAAAAGACCTGGTGATCGGGTGAAGACCGATCGGCGTGATTCCCTGCGCTTGGCCCAATTATTCCGTGCTGGAGAACTAACCTCTGTTTATGTTCCTACAGATGAAGACGAAGCCCTTCGGGATCTGGTTCGTGCCCGTGAAGATGCGAAAGAAGACCAACTTCGTGCTAGACATCGGTTGACAAAATTTCTGTTGCGGCATGACCTGCATCAGCCGACAGGTGTCAACACGCAACTAAGGTTGCTGCCTGCACTATAGCTTGGCGCAACCTAGTTTTCTAATGGAGCGTGTGGAACACCCATCACCCCGATACCCAGATGTTTGCACCTAAACGGTATAAGGGCAGCTAAGGCTATCGCCGTCGCTACGCTTGCCGCTAGCCAAGCTTTCCTAATGCCGGTCCGTCCGTCGTTCCACATAGCGGCCGTAAATCTTCTAGGAGGGGAAAGGAGAGAGCGGTATGGCCCACGATGTTTTTCTGATCCGTTGTTTTTATGACCGCTGCAATCAAAAAAAGGTGCCTCCGATCAGCTTCGGAAGTACCTTTTTTCTTTAATGATCCACTAATTAATCGCACGCAGCCCGCTCATTTTTTTCTCATAATTAACGTGGTTAACAAATGCTTTTATACAGCCATTTAAATCATCAGCTCTGAATGACTTAACAATAGGTTCATGAATGCTCGCTACTTCGGATAGATGGGTAAAATACATTTGACTGGTAAGATACCAGATTCTATTCAGTTTTGATACTAACGTGTCCCATACACTCCGCATAAATTTATGATCGGCCATATCATAAATTTTGGAATGAAAGTTAACATCTGCAATGCGAAGCGAGTCTAGATCATTATTTTCTCCGGCTTGAACCATCTCATGATAAAAATCTTCAAGTATTTTAACGTCTTCTTCAGTCATTCTTTCAAACGCTCGTTTGATGGCCATCTCCTCCATCATTAAACGAAAGCCATATAATTCGTCCATTTCATCTGTGGATATATTTGAAACAACTGTACCTTTATTTCTTTGGCTGACAACCAATTCTTCATCAGCCAATTTTAGGAAAGCTTCACGAACGGGCGCCTGGCTGACACCAAAGTTCTTCGCCACTTCAAGTTCAACAATCCTGTCACCAGGTTGAAGTTCCCCTTTTATGATCTGATCGCGCAATGATTCGTAAATCTGTGCAGAAAGAGATTTATTGACAATGGAATGTTTCATTAGTTCCTCCTTAACCAGATATTATAATCGATAATCGTTAATCTGTGAACAATTATATCACATAGATGGCCTTTTTTGGTAAAAAGGAACGAAAATATTTTTTGACAATTAAAATTGTTCATGTTAATGTGAATATAGATTATCGATTATCCATTATTCATACTGTTGGGAGGGAGTATTTTTTTGTTAATCCGCAATTCTATTTTTTCTAAAAGGGGGCGCAATAAAATGAGAGCGTATTCATTTTTGTTAGCATTGGCTATGATGCTTATGGTAACAGTGGGATGTTCCGGTATCGTGAAGAACAAGAGTGCAAGTGCTACAAATTCAAACGTTAAAGTGATTAAGCTTGGATCAGCAAATTCGGACAAACATACTCTGTATAAAGGATATGAAAAGTTTAAAGAAATTGTTGAAGCTAAAACCCATGGGGCTATTAAAGTAGAGATTTATCCAAACGGGCAGATTGGCAACGACCAAACCATGATCCAGGGATTGCAGACGGGTACACTTGAAGCCCTCGGTGTTTCAACGTCGATATTGGCAAACTTTTCGCCAGGCATGTATGCGTTTGACTTGCCTTTTGTATTTAAAGATGAAAAAGCTGCAGACAAAGTGCTGGATGGCCAATATGGACAGAAAGTTGGGAATGCATTAGAAGACCAGGGAATGGTATTCCTCTCTTATATGGAAAATGGCTTTCGAAATTTAACAAACAGCAAGCATGAAATCAAGACTGTAGACGATGTTGCAGGCATGAAAATACGTACGATGCAATCTCCCATGCAGCTGGACATCTGGAAAGCAATGGGAGCCAATCCTACTCCAATCGCTTATTCTGAATTATTTACTTCCATGCAGCAGCATGTGGTAGACGGGGAAGAAAACCCGTTTGGCAACATAGCGCTGGACAGATTCTATGAAGTACAAAAATATCTAACGCTAACAAATCATGTTTACAACCCAATGGGGCTGGTTATGTCGAAAAAGTTTTTTGACTCATTGACTCCGGAGGAACAGAAGATTGTGAAAGAAGCAGGGGTTGAAGCAGCTAACCTGCAGCGTAAGCTCAACCGTGAAAAAAATGCGGAGTTTTATCAAACGTTAGTCGATAAAGGGATGAAAGTTACCAAATTAACACCGGATGCTCTCCAGGGTTTTGTTAATAAAGTTCAACCTATTTACAAAACGTATGCAAGTAAAATCGGGCAACAAAATCTGGACGAGTTTTTTAAAGAAATTAAAAAGTAAGCAAATTCGTTATTAGAAACAGGTCAATTCGTACGGCTTTCCCAGGCAGTTGTCGTTGAAAAGAGCAGAAGAAACGTTGCTTCGGATAGGGGAAGGCCGTGCGAAAGATTGCGTTTTGTACATTTTAAAAACATTGGTGACATGTTGAAATGGGATATTAAAGCGTAAAGGACGGGAACGCTATGAACAATTCGGTTCCACTTATTGAAGCAAAACCGAGATCTGTGAATCTATTAAGTATGTTGAGCCAGGGAATCAACCGGGCAGCCACAGTTATAAGCATTGGATTGATGGTTGCGATGGTTCTCGATATCGCTATGCAGGTTATCTTTCGTTATTTGCTTAATCACTCACTGGCTTGGTCTGAGGAACTGGGACGGTATCTTTTTTTATGGACTGTTTTCCTGGGCAGTACAATTGGTATTAAGAAGAACCTGCACCCATCCTTTGGAGCGGTAGTAAATAAGCTTCCTGTTCGTATCCGTGCTAATGTCATTGTCATTGGCCAAGCGCTTGTGGCAGCATTTTGTGTCATTTTGCTATTGCTAAGCGATAGCTTAATTCCTTCTATTTATTCAACATTGACACCTGCTTTACAAGTACCAATCTCCTATTTTTATTTGATTTTTCCTGTTTTTTCAATCATATCACTGGTTCATATCGCAGCCAACATGCTAGAAAGCCGAAAAGGGACATCACTCTTTGGCTGGATAATTGCGCTCGCTGCTTTTGCTGTTACGGTATATGCTACAACCATTGAGATACCCTTACAGTTTGACTTTTCTTTTATTCTCCTCGTCTCTTTAGTTATCTTGTTCTCACTTGGTTTACCTATTGCTTTTGTTCTCGGCTTAACATCGGTGTTTTTATTTCTGTTTACTTCATCTATACCGATGACGGTTATTGTTCAACGCATGTTTTTAGTTAGTGATAACTTTTCACTCATGGCAATTCCGTTCTTTATGTTAACGGGAGCAATCATGCAAGTTGGTGGAGTAGCTGAGAGGCTTGTCCGTCTTGCAAGTGTTCTAGTTGGATGGGTCAGAGGCGGTCTAGGGTATGCCGATATTCTCGTCAGTGCATTTTTTGCGGACATTTCAGGTTCCGCTGTCGCTGACACAGCTGCAATTGGTTCTGTTATGCTGCCAGGGATGGTTAAAAAAGGCTATGATAAACCATTTGCAACGGCCATTCAATCAGCTGCTGGTACACTTGGCGTTTTAATTCCACCCGGTATCACCATGATTATTTTCGCCATTACCGCAAACGTTTCTGTAACGAAAATGTTTCTGGCAAGTCTGTTACCAGCTTTAATCGTCATGCTTTCGTTTGCGCTTATTATTTTTATTACAGCTAAGAAGCGCGATTTGCCAAGGGAACCGAGGCCTACGGGGAAAGAAGTGTTGTCAGCATTCAAAGGTGCATTTTTCCCTTTGTGGACCCCTGTAATCATACTCGGCGGGATTCTTTCCGGAATATTTACCACGACGGAAGCCGGGGTTATTGCTGTATTTTATACGATCATCATTTCAGTCTTTCAGCGAAAATTAAGTTTGAAGTCGCTTTACCACGCGTTTGTAGACGCTATCAATTCTACCAGCAGGGTTATGTTAATCGTGGCAAGTGCCTTTATACTTGGGTGGCTGCTGGTTGTGAGCCAGCTTTCTCAAAACATCGCGCATTTCCTGTTTAGTCTTTCAGATAACCCATACATCATCCTGATTATTATAAACATTTTCCTTGCCCTTGTTCATGTGGTGTTGGAAACGAATTCAACGATCCTTTTGATTGTGCCAATTCTGTTGCCGATACTCGGAAACATCGGAGTTGACCCGATCCATTTTGGAATTTTAATCCTGATTAACTCAGCCATTGGCTTATTGACGCCTCCCATCGGGATCATCCTGTATATTGCAAGCGGTATTACCAACATTCGGGTTGAAGCGTTAGCCAAAGCTGTCGTTCCGTTTATCTTGATATTGGTGGCAGATTTAATCCTGATCATTGTATTCCCGGATATTGTATCCTTTCTGCCTAATATGTTCGGCAAGTAAGGATAAAAATATTTTGACAAATTAAAAAACAAGTGATATGTTTTAAGTATATTATCGATAATCCATAATCAATAAAAAATAAAAGACGGAGGAATCTATTATGAACTTACTGCTTGATTCTTTTGAATTCGGTGTACATACGCAGATCCACTATGGAATTGGAAAACTTAATCAACTGCCGGAAATTTTAAAAAGTAATAACTATCAGCACGTTCTGATTTGTACGGACCCTGGCATTGCGGGGTCTGGCGTATTAGATAGAATCGAACAAATCTTATCAAACAGTGATATTCAATATACTGTTTTTCAAGAAGTACAGCCTGATCCAACATTAGAAGTGATTGCGAAAGTTAAAGCGGTCTATGAAGAGAATCAATGCGACGCGCTTATCGGTATTGGCGGTGGCAGCTCCATTGATACAGCAAAGGGAGCATCCGCAGCAGTTGCCAACCCGGGTGATCTTGCCCAATATGAAGGAAAAAACAAATTACCGAATCGCGGGCCTGATATCATAGCCATCCCGACGACAGCGGGTACGGGTTCTGAAGTGACACATGCAACTGTGTTGAAAGATACGAAACGTCAATACAAAATGGGGATTTTGAGTCAACACTTGCATCCAAAGGCTGCGATCTTAGATCCTCAACTACTCACAACCTTGCCAAGAGGCTTGGCGGCGATTACAGGAATGGACGCGTTAAGTCATGCAGTTGAATCGTATACTTCTAATCAGGCACAGCCCATTACAGAAGCATTAGGGTTACATGCTATTCGATTAATTGGCAAATACCTTCGTCCTTTTGTTGCGGATCGGACGAATATAGAAGCCGCTTCTAACATGATGCTCGCAAGTACAATTGCTGGTGCTGCCTTTATTTGGGGAAGGGTGGCAGCCGTTCATGCACTGTCCCATCCATTAGGTGGCCGCTATAAAATTCCACATGGCTTAGCCAATTCGATTTTGCTTCCAGTCGTTATGGAGTTTAATGTAAGTTCCAATCTGGAAAAGTTTAAAGAAATAGCCATCCTGCTTGGAGAGAATGTTGATGGATTAAGCACAAGGGAAGCTGCCCTGCGATCCGTTGAAGCCGTGAAACAATTGGTATCCGATCTGAACATCCCGCCAACACTTGGAGCTAATAAAGTTCAATTATCTTCTGAAGAAGCACAGATTGTGGCACAAGAAGCTTTTGATAGCGGGATTGCCCTTGCGAACCCGAAAGTCACAACAGTTGAAGACTTAAAAAATATGCTTGTGCAAGCTCAATAACAATTAAGGAGTGAATGTTTCTATGGATAGCAGTAAATCTTCCATTAGCATTAAAGATCATACATCTGGCAGTAAATTCCCGATTACCATTCAGAATTATATCGACGGAAAATGGGTTCCTTCATCTAATAACCAGACTTTTCAACGAGAGAACCCGGCCAACCCGGCTGAAATTGCCTTCATAGGCCCGAGCTCTACCTTGCAGGATACGAACAGTGCAGTAGAGGCTGCAAACGCCGCATTCTCGGCCTGGTCCCGTACCCCGGCTACTCAGCGTGGCGATCTGTTATTCCGTTTTGCCGCGCTGCTGGACGCTGAACGTGATGTGATAGCAGAAATTATTACGAAAGAGCAAGGGAAAACGCTTAAAGAATCCTTAGGTGAAATTAACAAGACCATTAGTGAAGTCCGCTACACGGCTGGGGAAGCTTCCCGAATTGAAGGACTTACCCTTCCCAGTGAAAGAGCTGGCATCGAAATCAAAACAAAAAGAGTTCCTAAAGGTGTAATCGCTGCCATTTCTCCATGGAACTTTCCAATAGTTACGCCACTGAGAAAAATAGCGCCGGCACTCGCAGCAGGCAATACAGTCGTCTTTAAGCCGGCAAGCATCACAGCGGCTACTGCAACTAAAATTGTTGAACTGTTCGAAAAAGCAGGCCTTCCAAAAGGTGTATTAAATCTTGTTATCGGATCGGGAAGAGAAGTTGGGACGCCGCTGACCGGCCATCCATTAGTGAAAGGCGTTACTTTTACAGGATCTACAGGTGTAGGCTCTACGATATACCGGGTAGCTGCTGAAAGATTGATCGAAACCCAGCTGGAAATGGGAGGTAAAAACGCTGGCATCGTGTATGATTGCAAAGATATCAAAGGCGCAGTCGATCAAATAGTTCCCGCTGCTTTTGCGGCAACAGGGCAGAGATGTACGTCCATCAGCCGCATAGTGGTAGAGCGATCCGTGATGGATAGAGTCGTTGATTACCTCAAAGAAAAATGTGAATCCTACATCATCGGTGATGGCATGGATGCCGAGACTACTTTAGGGCCGCTCGTATCCAGTGACCACTTGGAGACCATTGAAAGTTTCGTAAAGATTGGGGTCCAGGAAGGTGCCACCTTAACGTGTGGCGGAAAACGTGTGCAAAGTGCGACGAACGGTTATTTCTATGAACCTACGATTTTCACCGATGTTACACCTGATATGCAAATCGCTAAGGAAGAGATCTTTGGGCCGGTTCTTGTGGTGATTCCTGTTGATAGTTTCGATGAAGCTATTGAAATTACGAACAATACAGAGTATGGCCTGGCTGCTTCTTGCTTTACCCATAACATGGAATATGCCGATCGATTCGTAAATGAAGTGGAAGCCGGTATGCTCCATGTAAATAATGGAACCATCAGTGAGTCCCATGTTCCTTTCGGTGGGCTGAAGAGCTCTGCGGTCGGTGCTTACTCAATTGGCGTAACAGCTAAAGATTTCTTCACGGACTTAAAAGTGGTTTATTCTTCCTCAAAATAATTCGAATCTCGCAGCACCCGTGACCCTCTGGTACAAAATGTTGCCGAAAGCAAGCATTTAAGTCAGGAGTCGCGGGTGTCTCCAACTCTGCAGTGCCATTAATTCAAGCCGAAACGGCGATACAGTGAAAACCAAGACTTCTAAGGAGGACCGTAAAACATGCTGATGACAGAAACCAACCAATCATGGAGAGACGTGGCTCGTGATTTTGCTTCCAGAAAGCTGAAAATGGCAACTAATTGGCTGGAAGGCGAAGAATTCTGGGAGAATGCCAGGATGCTGGCAGAACAGGGATTCTTAGGACTGACACTTCCTGAAGAATATGGCGGCATGAATCTCAGTCTATTTGATGCCATCCTTATGATTGAAGAATTGTGCCGGGTGTGCCCTACCAGCGGCAGACAGGTGTATCACACAAGCATCGGGGTGACTTCCTTCATTAATCACTTGGGAACGGAAGAGCAGAAACAATTATACCTCCCGCAAATTACTTCCGGCAAATTATATGTAGGGCTTGGGATGAGTGAGCCTGATGCAGGAAGCGCGGCAACAGACCTTACAACCACAGCTATCGAAGAAGGCGATCATTACAGATTAAACGGATCGAAAATATGGGTAAGCGAAGCCCATTTGGCGGATCTGTTTGTCGTCTATGCACGGTTTGGCAACACCGGGAAAGCGTCTGATATCGGTGCCATTTTAGTAGAACGGGGCACCCCTGGTTTTACAGTAGGGGTTCCGGAAGAAAACATGAGCGGTGAATTTCAGTGTGCACTGTATTTCGATGATGCCATCGTTCCTAAAGAGAACGTCTTAACCACACGTGATGCTTTTAAGGCATTGATGGGTGTTTATAACGGCGTACGTCTTGGTTTCGCTGCTCAGACACTGGGTATCACGCAGGCGGCATTTGATCGCACAATTCAATATATTCAGGAACGCAAACAATTCGGTAAAGAAATCTGCGAATTCCAGGGCGTTCAGTGGATGGTGGCGGATATGTATATGCAGCTCGAAGCCGCGCGTACATTACTGTACCGGGCTGGAATGGCCGCCTCTAATAACAAACCGGATAAAAACGCGGCAAGCGTAGCGAAAGTTTTCGTTGCAGAAGCAGCCAAAAAGATTACGGATGACTGTATACAGCTTCATGGCGGTTACGGATTCTCCACCCAGTATCCGTTGGAGTGGTATTATCGCTGCGCCCGGGCTGCGTCTATTGCAGGAGGAACGGTACAGGTTCACCGCACAATGCTTGCTTCCAGTGTTATAGGAAAAAAATTCGATCAAAGAAAGTAGGCGGATAACGATGGTAAGAGTACAGGAAAACAAACACCAACTTGCACTCATTGAAAGGCTCTCACAATTTGATTCAGCGATTGTATCGGATTGTTTAATGGATAATAGCTTTGCCATGGATAACGGGATTAAACCCTTAGCATCCAACCATAAGATCTGTGGGCCCGCTCTTACGGTTCAATGTCCACCACGTGATAATTTAATGCTTCATCTGGCTGTGTCCAAGGCACAGCCGAGAGACGTAATCGTTGCCTCTATGAGCAATCATTACGAAGGGGGAGCATGGGGCGAAATTTTAACCGTAGCCGCCAAGCAGCAGCAGGTAGCAGGACTTGTCGTCGATGGAAGTGTGCGAGACACCCAGCAAATCATAGATATGCAATTCCCGCTCTTTACAAGAGGGATTTCCATCAAAAAAACGGATAAGAAAAATGCGGGGAAGCTTGGTGTTCCTGTAATCGTTGGGGGCGTTACCGTAAACCCGGGCGATATTATTCTTGGAGATGCAGATGGAGTGGTGGTCATTCCTGGTAACCGGCTTGAAGATATTGTCATCAAGGCTGAAGAAAAGGTGAATGCGGAGAAAGAAATCATTGCACAGCTCCATGATGGCCATTTGACCGTCGACCTATTTGATCTCCGCAAATATGACATCTAGCAAAGGGGCGAAACGATGATGCCGTCAGCTTCAAAAAGCAAGCAAGATATTCAATCAAAAGTAATCTCATTCGAGGAAGCTGTCCGTAACATACCAAACGGTGCAAACATAACGATCGGCGGATTGATCTCGGTGCTTTGCCCGGAAAAAGTGATGGCTGAACTTGAAAATCGGTTTATCTCAACCGGGGAACCCAGAGATTTAACCGTTATAACACCTGTGCGAGTTGGCTGGAGCCGCAATGAAAGTACCGGTTTAGAGCATGTTGCCAATCGAGGCATGCTCAAAAGATTAATTAGCGGCAGCTTTAACGTAAAAGAGGGGCCTCGGCTTACCCAAATGATCCGCGATAATGATATTGAGGCGTATGGTTTTTCAATGGGTACGATCTTTCATTGGATACGGGGTATGGCTGCAGGAGAATCTGGCCTCATAACAAAAGTTGGCCTGCATACGTATGTAGACCCCCGCTACGACGGCGGTCGACTTAATGCTAAAACAACTGATAATGTTTCAAAAGTGATTGAAATTGATGGCGAAGAGCACTTATTCTACCCTTCTATTCCTATCCATGCGGCTATCATTCGCGGATCAATAGCAGATGAAAGCGGAAATATCACATTGGAAAATGAACCGGTTACCTTAAGCGGTTTAGAGATGGCGATGGCAGCCAAAGCTAGCGGAGGGTACGTAATCGCTCAGGTGAAACAGGTGGTTGCCAATAACACCCTGCATCCGCGCGATGTGGCCATTCCTGGCATGCTAGTCGATGCCGTTGTCATTGATCCCGATCAGAAGCAAAGCCTGCTTGAAGCTGATGAACCGAGCTGGACAGGGCAAGTTAAATTGCCTTTAGAACAAGTATATAAACCGCTTCCTCTCAATTCCAAAAAAGTCGTCTTAAGAAGGGCGGCTAAGGAATTGCAGGATGGGGATGTCATAAATCTGGGTGTGGGGATTCCTGTAGGGTTGCCTCAATTGGCGATAGAAGAGGGATTTTTTGATAAGGTTACATTTTCCCTCGAGCATGGGGCTGTTGGCGGAATCCCGATGGGTGAGGAGGTTTTTGGCGCCCACATCAATCCTTCCTCCATTATTAGTTCACCTCAAGTATTTGATTTCTACCACTGCGGTGGCTTATCCGCTTCGCTCTTAGGTTTTGCACAAATCGACAGCAGCGGCAACGTTAACGTGAGCATGTTTAATGGGGTGTTCCGCGGTTCCGGCGGTTTCATAGACATCACCCATAAAACCAAAAAGATTATGTTTTGCGGAACGTTAACCAGCGGCGGTTTAGACCTTTCTATTGAAAACGGAAAGATGAAGATTATACAAGAGGGCAAGCACAAAAAATTCATTCCAAAGGTTGAACAATTAACATTTAACGCCCAAATGGCCTTGAAGAATAAACAGGAAGTTCTCTATTTAACGGAACGTGCCGTATTCAGGCTCGAAGAACAGGGATTGACATTAATCGAATATGCACCAGGGATGGACATTGATAGAGACATCCTCGCCTATATTGATTTTAAAGTCAACATCTCACCGGATCTGAAAGAAATGGAAGCCGATCTTTTCAAAGAATAAGGTAAAAAGGAGGGGTGACTACTATGGAAGAAATAAAGATAGCAAAAACGATTGCTACAGATGTTCTTGTGGTAGGCGGCGGTGGTGCGGCGGCTAAGGCCGCCTTAACCGCTTCCCAAAACGGGGCCACTGTACGCATGGCTGTGAAGTCTTCCTGGCTAAAAAGCGGATCAACTGCCACCGCTTTTTCCGAATTGCTTGCGATAGCTGCCGCGATCGGGCATGGAGATGAACGGGATGAACCGGAGATTCACTACCAGGACACCATGGACGCGGGCCGCGGGTTCATTGATCCGAAACTTGTTCGAACACTGGCTGAAGATGCGCCAGAACGGATTAATGATCTGATCGAGTTAGGGCTTGATTTTGATAAGCAAAAAAATGGAAAGCTTGTCCAGGGAATGAGTGATTTCGCCACCTATCCCCGAACCTGCCGCGTTAATGGCGTTACGGCCAGACATATCTTAAACATTATCGCCAGGGAATTGAAAACGAGAGAGGTACCAATTGATGAACAGATGATGGTATTCCAATTGGTAACCGACGAGTACAAGCGCATCGTGGGCGCTATCGCCTTGGATACCGTCAGCAATGAATTCGTATTTTATCAAACGCCATCTGTCATCCTGGCATGCGGCGGCGCGCATTTCCTCTATACATATGGGGTCGGCACCCCTGACATGACCGGTGATGGGTACGCGATGGCCTATCAGCTGGGAATTCCACTTGTCAATATGGAGTTCGTGCAGATTGGACCCGGACTTATTAACCCGCCTGTTACCCTCCTTTCCGGCCCGGTTTGGAAGACCCATCCGATTTTATCTAACGAGATGGGTGAACGTTTCCTGGAGAATAATCTGCCGGCGGAAATCGATGTAAAGGATGTTTATAATCACAAAGCCTTTCCTTTCACCGTTTCCAACCATTCGTTCTACCTGGATACATTAATTCAGCGAGAATTTGAGAAAAACCCTTCTCCACATGGAGGCGTCTGGTGTGAAATGGCACCTGGTTCAGAAGCCATTGTCGAAGAAAAAATGCCTAAGACGAAACGTGTACTTAAGTCGAAAGGCATCGATGTACACACCGACAAATTTGAAATCGGGCTTGTTGCCCAATGTATGAATGGCGGAGCACAAATTTCAACGGTTGACGGCGAAACAGACGTGCAGGGTTTATTCATAGCTGGCGAAACGGCCGGCGGGTTGCGCGGCCCTGACCGCCCAGGCGGAAACTCCCTTGCTGAAGGCCAGATTTTTGGCTACCGAACCGGAAAAGCCGCTGCGGATTATGCTGCAGCAGCCGGTGCGGTGACTGCCTCTGCGGACCTGTGCCAGCAGGAATTGCAGCGCATTCATACGTGGCTTAGGCGCAGTGAAAAGGGTACAATCATTGTAAAGGAAACCATTAATGAACTTCGAAAAAACATGTATCGCAACTGTCTGGTTATTCGAGATGAAAAACGATTAACTGAGTTATGGAACTTCCTGGTTGAAACAGAGCAAGACCTAGAACAGGGCAAATTCGCTGTATCTGCTCAAACAATTAAAGAATCATTGGATTTACGTAACATGATCATTACCGCTAAATCTATTGCGTTATCTGCCCTTGAAAGAAAAGAAAGCAGGAGCTGCCATTATCGCGAGGATTTCCCGCATAAAAATGATTCGAACTGGAAAAGAAGCATTCGAATTGTCAAGAACGAAAACGGCATGACTTCCGAATTGTATGAATGGCCAGCAGAACAAAAAATTGGGAGCTTATAGAGATATGAATGTTCATGTATCGATTCACGGTGGAATAGCGGAGGTTTGTCTCGATCACGCCCCCTTAAACATACTCTCTGAGCAAGTCAAGGAAGAGATCACCCATACCTTTAAACGCATTGCCAACGATTCATCAGTTCGTGTGATCTTCTTCCATACCAATGGCGATCATTTCTGTTGTGGTGCGAACTTGAAGGAGTTTCCTGAACGCATTCAGAACAAAACCGCGGGCGATGTGTGGCTGCGCGGGCACGAGATGTTAGCATCCGTCATCGATACGCCGCAGCCCACGATTGCCTATATACAGGGCAAGGCTTTAGGCGGTGGGGCAGAGTTAGCCAGTGCGTTTGATATCCGTATTTTTTCTTCGAAGGCACAGGTGGGGTACCCGGAAGTGCTTCGCGGCGTTTTTCCGGGCAATGGCGGGCTCGAACGATTAATTGCCATTGTTGGACATAGTTATGCCATGAAACTGGTGTTAACCGGCAAACCGATTGCTGCAGGTGCGGCTCTGCAATGCGGCCTGGCTTCTGAAGTGGTGTCGGATTTAGAAGGGCTGCGCTATACGGAAGAACTTGCACAATATATGGCCAATTTGCCAGGGGTAGCCCTGCAAACGATCAAGCAAGCCGTTAACATGTACGATGCCGCCCCTGAATCATTTATTGAAGCAGGGAAAGACCTTTTTTACGGTGTTCATGAAACGTATGATGTAAAAGAAGCCGTAAGTGCCTTTATCGAAAAGAGGACACCTCATTTTCTCCATCAATAAGAGAGCTCAACCGTTTGCGGTCTATCCCCTTTCAAAGGAGTATCGTTATGAAGCCAAAAATTTATGTCACGAGAAAACTGCCTGACGTGATTATCAGTTATTTATCGAATGAATGTGAGGTAAGAATGTGGGATAAGGAAGACGAGCCTGTCCCACCCGAAATTTTAGCGGAAGAGATAGAAGAAGTGGATGGATTGCTGTGCCTCCTTACTGAAACAATAGATGAGCGCCTGCTAGGCAAAGGCCGCAATCTGAAGGTTGTAAGCAACATGGCGGTTGGCTATAACAACATTGACATTCAGGCAGCGAAAAGTAAAGGCGTTCAGGTTACCAATACGCCAGGTGTGCTTACCGAGACAACCGCAGACCTTACTTTTGGATTGCTCATTGCGACCGCGCGCCGATTTGAAGAGTCAATCAATTATGTGAAAGAAGGAAAATGGAAGACGTGGTCTCCCATGGGTTTAACAGGCCAGGATATATTCGGAGCAACCCTTGGGATTATCGGCATGGGGGATATTGGTGAGGCTGTTGCCAGTCGAGCCAAAGGATTTAAAATGAATGTGCTGTACCATAATCGAAAGAGGAAAATCGCAGCAGAAGAAACGTTAGGTGCCGCGTACCGTGAACTTGACGATCTGCTTACAGAATCGGATTTTGTAGTCGTCTTGACGCCATACACCCCTCAGACGCATGATTTAATTTCGTATAAAGAATTAGCACTGATGAAGCCCACCTCCATTCTTATTAACACGTCGCGTGGTGGCATCGTAAACGAAGAGGCGCTATACCAGGCCTTGCTGGAAAAGAAGATATATGCAGCTGGGTTGGATGTCTTTGAGCAGGAACCTGTATCGCTCACTCATCCACTGTTACAACTCCCTAACGTTACGGCTCTTCCGCACATTGGGAGCGCAAGTGTTACCACGCGAATGAAGATGGCGAAACTTGCTGCTTTTAATCTGCTTGAAGCTCTTCAGCATCGCACGCCTCCTAACCTTGTGGTTACCGTTTAACGTGTACACCCATTCATGCCATGATGTGCATTTCCACATAGGGAATTCTCCACTCACATTAGAGAGCTTTCTCTTCTTACAACTGCCTGCTATAAAGCTGCCCAGGCAGTTTTTTTGTGCCTATTTGAACGGCAATCTTATCGTATCCGCAGATTTTATGTTAAAAAAATTCTGTAAATTATAATTAAATAAATTTTTTTTAACAAAATAGTATTGCAATCTAAATTATCACCGTTTAAAATAGAAAACAAGTTAGAGAAAGCGCTTGCGCAAATAAACCAATTATGGGTATAGAACAAATTAGGAAATAGTGACTGTATGAGAGGAGGCGTGAGCAAAATTGGCATAGCAGCACCCGTTTATGGAAGCGCTTTTATACCAGATGAATGTTAAATGCTTTTAAAAGTTGAAGGGTTGGTTGTACATATGGTTTGCACAATTAACGGCTGCCATTGCCTATTAACAAAACAATGATTTTAATTAGCAAAAATTTTTAAAAACTTTTTAAAAAAGGATGTGTTTAATTTGGGTAAAATCCGTTGTGCTGTCCTAGGATTAGGGCGCCTTGGTTATCATCATGCGAAAAATATGGTTACACAAGTCCATGGTGCTGAGCTCGTTGCTGTGATAGACCCAGTGCCCGGAAGAGCTGAACAGGTGGCAAGAGAGTTGGGTGTACAAAAGTGGTCAACCGACCCTAACTTTGCCTTTGAAGATCCAAACATAGAGGCCGTAGTTATCGTCACACCAACAAGTACCCATGCAGAGATGATACAGAGGGCAGCTATATGCAAAAAACAAATTTTTGTAGAAAAGCCTCTAACGCAAACCATTGAAGAAGCAGAAAATACTATTAACACAATCAAGGAAAATAACGTAAGTTGTCAGGTTGGATTCATGCGAAGATTCGACCCCGCCTACGCTGATGCAAAAAGAAGAATCGCCGCTGGTGACATCGGAAAACCGATCTACATGAAGGGAATAACACGGGATTTGGAGTGCCCTCCGGCTGAATTCATCAAACATAGTGGCGGTATTTTTCTTGACTGTTCCATTCACGACTACGATATTGCCCGATATTTAATGGGAGCAGAAATCACCTCTGTGTCAGCCCACGGAAGAATTTTGAGAAATCCGTTTATGAAAGAGTTCAATGATGTGGATCAGGCTCTAACATATGTTGAATTTGATTCAGGGGCGGCGGGAGATATTGAAGCCAGCCGCAACGCCTTATACGGACACGACATTCGAACTGAAATTGTTGGCACAGAAGGTTCCCTTTTCATAGGTACGCTTCGCAATCAACATGTTACGTTCTTAAACACAACTGGAGCGACCCACGAAATTGTACCTGATTTTCAAACCCGTTTCAAAGACGCCTACGTATTAGAACTTGTTCATTTCATTGATTGTGTCCAAAACAACGTGAAACCGGCTGTAACCGAGGTCGATGCAAAAATTAATATGGAAGTGGCATTAGCCGCCACGCAATCATTCATAACGGGCAATCCGGTACGCATTGAAAAAATTCATGCTTAAATACGCCTATAGTGCAAGCGATCTCTCAATCGGTAAAAGTAATAGGCTGCTATATTGTTAAATTTTTGAGGGGGTCTATCATGCTATTTTCAAAGAAAAGTCTATTATTCGCGTTGGTTATTGGCTGTCTGCTTGTTTTCACTGGGTGCGCAAGCAAAACGTCTAACACATCAGGTTCAGCGTCGGGATCAAGCGGCCAGGGTCAGAACAAAAAAGTTGTGATTGGCGCTGCCCTTCCTGATTTTAGTGATAAATGGCTCAGCTACTTGCAGGATGGCATGAAAAATTACCAGAAAACACAACCAGATGTGGATGTAACGTATGTTGATGCACAAAATGATGCAAGTAAGCAATTAGCACAAGTAGAAAATTTCATTTCTCAGAAAGTGAATGCCATTATGATTGTTCCGGTAGATACAGTTTCTGTAAAAGATATGGTCAGCCAGGCAAATAAGGCCCACATTCCAATTGTTGTTGTTAACCGCATGTATGATGGGGTTGATAAAGCTACAGCTTACGTTGGTTCCGAATCTGTGAAGTCAGGCATCATACAAATGGAAGCGATTGCAAAAACACTTAATGGCAAAGGAAACATTGCCATTATGAATGGACAGATGGGCCAGGAAGCTCAAATCAAGCGAACAGAAGGGAATAAGCAAGTCGTTGCAAAGAATCCAGGCATGCAGATTGTGTTAGAAGGTACAGGATCCTGGGACCGAGCTAAAGGCATGACACTGATGGAAAACTGGCTTCACTCCGGCAAGAAAATCGATGCTGTTGTATCCAACAACGATGAAATGGCGATTGGAGCCATCATGGCTGCCGAAGCTGTTGGCAAACAGAAGGATATTCTTTTCGCAGGAATCGACGCGACACCGGATGCACTCCAATATGTAAAATCCGGCAAATTAAAAATAACCGTGTTCCAAAATGCAGGAGGACAAGGAAAAGCTGGCCTTGAAACGGCTATCAAAGCGGCAAAAGGGGAAAAAGTAGAAAAGTTCAACTATATTCCGTATGAATTGGTAACAAAAGACAATGTAGAAGAATATGTGAAGAAATGGCAGTAATCTAGCTGCCTTAACTGAAAGGGCATTAGAAAGGCATCTCCGCCACAGTGCCCTTTCAAACTTCTCTATACTACCGGAAATGGGGGAAGGGTATGCGGACAGAGTATATTTTACAAATGGAAAACATAACGAAAGAGTTTCCAAGTGTAAAGGCGCTAGACAATGTGCAGCTAAAGGTAAAGAAGGGCACTGTGCATGCTTTAATGGGGGAAAACGGAGCTGGCAAATCAACGCTGATGAAAATTTTAATTGGCATTTATACCCCTGATAAAGGTGTTGTTACTTTTAACAACGAGGAATTAAAACTATCAAATATCAAAAATGCTCTTGATAAAGGGATTTCCATGATTCATCAGGAACTCAGCCCAATACCCCACATGACTGTTGCTGAAAATATATTTTTGGGTAGAGAACCCAGCTATCCATTTTCTGGTTGGGTCAAAAGCAAAAGGCTTGTAGAAAAAACACGAGAACTTTTTGAGCGATTAAATATTGACATTAATCCAAATGCAAAGATGGCAGAATTAAGCATCGCAAACACACAGATGGTTGAGATAGCAAAAGCGGTTTCATATGAGTCGGAATTAATCATTATGGATGAGCCAACTTCTGCCATAACCGAAAAGGAAGTTAGCCACTTATTTGCTATTATCCGGGCCCTCAAAAAAGACGGCGTATCCATCATTTACATTACCCATAAAATGGATGAATTATCTCAAATTACCGACGAATTCACTGTGCTTAGAGACGGGAAGTATGTAGGAACCAAACCTAGTGAACATATTTCAAAAGAACAGCTGATCCAAATGATGGTAGGCAGGGAATTAAATCAAATATTTAATAAGAAGCCGGCAGAAATCAGAGATGTAGCTCTCTCAGTCAGGAATATATCAAAAAAAGGAAAATTTGAAAATATCAGTTTTGAGGTGAGAAAAGGCGAAATCGTAGCATTCGCCGGGCTGATGGGTTCCGGAAGAACTGAAACACTAGAAAGCGTTTTTGGCATTCACCCAATTGATTCAGGTGAAATTTACATTCATGGTAAAAAAGCTGCGATTCGCTCTCCACGCGATGCAATAAATTACGGATTGGGTTTATTGACTGAAGATCGAAAATCAACGGGATTATTCCTGCCGCTATCCGTTCAGGACAATATGATTACTGTGAATATAGATAGATATTCGAAACGAGGTTTCCTTAACCACAAACGAATTAAAGCTGATTGCACAAAGCAAAACAGCCAGCTGGCAATCAAAACGCCAAGCTTAAACCAAAAGATACAGTTTTTGAGCGGGGGCAACCAACAAAAAGCACTCATTGCAAGGTGGCTGCTTCGTGATCCTGAAATATTGATTTTAGATGAGCCGACAAGAGGGATAGACATAGGCGCCAAATCTGAAATTTATAACCTCATTTTTAAACTGGCGAGAGCAGGAAAAGCGATTATAGTCATCTCCTCAGAGCTGCCGGAAGTTTTGGGTGTCAGCGACAGAATTATCGTCATGCATGATGGAAGAAAAACGGGTGAATTGGAGCGAGAAGATGCGACACAGGAGAAAATCATGCAATTGGCGACCGGTGAATTAGTGACCAATTAACCTAAGAAGATTTTGGAGGGAATAAAGATGAACAGCGAAGTTACATTTGTCAGCGAAAACCAAAATGTCACTGAAACTAAAAAAAGTGCTGGGATTAGCCGGAACAATTTAAAAGGAAGGCTTTCACAGGTTATAAGCCGCTTCGGCATGCTGTTGATTTTAATCGCATTAATGATTTTCATGTCCGTTTTGTCTTCGAACTTTTTAACCTCTGATAACTTGCTTAACATTGTCAGGCAAATGTCAGTAGTGGGGATCGTAGCCATGGGTGTTACCATGGTCATCATCACCACAGGGATCGATCTTTCGTCTGGCTCAGTTATCGCGCTCGTGTCTGTGTCTGTGGCAACTTTTGCCCATCCAGGAAGCTATCCTCTGATTCTAACCATTGTCATCGGTCTTGGTATTGGCCTCCTCGTGGGTGTGGTCAACGGAACGATTATAGCAAAAGGAAACATTGCCCCGTTTATCGTTACCTTGGGTACGATGACAGCGGCAAGAGGCGCGGCGATGCTATTAACCGATGGGAGACCGGTTGGGGATTTATCCGATTCCTTTCAGTTTATTGGCCAAGGGGATTTGCTCGGTATTCCGGTTCCTGTCATCATTTTTGGCCTGGTTGGGGTCATTTCTTATATCCTTCTCAACAAAACCAAATTTGGCAAACGTGTGTACGCGATAGGCGGAAATGAACAAGCAGCAGTCATTGCAGGTATTAACGTAGACAAATTCAAGATATTAATTTATGGATTTGCCGGCCTATTATCCGCTGTTGGCGGTATCATTCTAACCTCCCGAATTGCATCCGGTCAGCCAACAGCAGGGCTAATGTATGAGATGGATGCGATTACAGCGGCGGTTATTGGCGGAACGAGTCTTTCTGGAGGGATTGGCACGATTGGCGGTACCATTATCGGCGCTCTCATCATTGGGGTAATGAATAATGGGTTGGATCAGCTAAATGTATCCTCATACTGGCAGCAAATTTTAAAAGGGGCCATTATCACGGTAGCTGTCCTCATCGATTCCAGAAAAAATAGAAGAAAATAGAGGTGTGAGAATTCCAATGATTTCTATGAACCGTCCGCATCGAGGCATGTAAAAAGTCCGTTGTGTTGTCGACCCCCTGGAGAACTATTAAACTCATTTGGTAAAGCGGTTGCCCATTTTCTTTATTTCAGATCTGCCACTCTTTAAGTTTATTGGATTCAATCAAAGTACGGGAGAGGGAAACGAATAGATTTCTGAATAGAAGTAAAGACAGAAGCAAACGTAGAACGCTATTCTCTTTATAGATTAGCGTTCTGCGTTTTGTTGTTAGCATGAGATTTTACTGATGTTATTAAAAAGTTCAATAAATTTAAACTAAGTTATATTTTTAGGCATTTTGCTATTGCAATCTAAATTATCTGAGTTTAAAATAGAAAATAAGTTGAGAAAGCGCTTGTGCAAATGCTTGCGTAACTTAGGAGGTATACATGAACAAATTGCTCCGAAAACCAGAAAAAAACGAAATTTCACCAGGAGTTACGGTTGTCCAGGAAGTATTAGCAGAAAATTCTCCGTTGGAGTATGTTGGCTTTAAAATAGTGGATATCGCACTGGAATCCGTATATTCAGAATCGTTAGGGAAGAAAGAATGTTGCATTGTTGCCCTAACAGGAAAAATAAATGTCTCAGATGGCAAAGAAACTTTCAAAAACCTCGGCACTCGTCAAAGCGTCTTCGAGAAGATACCTACAGACAGTGTATATGTATCCAATGACCGCAAGTATGAAATAGAGGGCGTGACCCAGGCCCGCGTGGCCCTATGCTATTCGCCTTCTGATAGACAACTGCCTACAAAACTGATTAAAGCGTCAGAGATTGGCATCGAACACAGAGGCATACTCAACAATAAACGTTTGGTGCACAATATTTTGCCTGATTCGGATCCATCAGCCAATAGTCTGCTGGTTGTCGAAGTTTTCACTGAAAGCGGCAATTGGTCCAGTTATCCACCGCATAAGCATGATCGGGATAACTTGCCAGACGAATCCTTCTTAGAAGAATCTTACTATCATGAAATGAATCCACAACAAGGATTTGTCTTCCAACGAGTCTACACGGATGATCGTTCCATCGATCAAACCATGACCGTTGAAAACGGCGATGTCGTGATGGTGCCGGCAGGATATCATCCAGTTGGTGTTCCAGATGGTTATACGTCCTATTACTTAAATGTCATGGCAGGCCCCAAACGCATTTGGAAATTCTACAATGATCCGGATCACGAATGGATAGTCAGTCGTTAACAGAAAAACCAAGGAGTTGTTACTGGAATGAAATGTGAATTTGATGTTGAGAGAGAATATGATGTGATTGCGATTGGCCGTGCATGCATCGATTTAAATGCAACAGAATACAATCGTCCAATGGAAGAAACGATGACCTTTACAAAATATGTGGGAGGTTCTCCTGCAAATATTGCAATTGGCAGCTCTAGATTAGGCTTGAGGGCCGGATTTATCGGCAAAATCTCAGATGACCAGCATGGGCGTTTTATCGAGCAGTATATGCGCGGCGTCGGAATTGATACATCAAATCTAGTAGTAGACAAAGAAGGACATAAAACAGGTTTGACTTTCACAGAGATTAAGAGCCCGGAAGATTGCAGTATTTTAATGTACCGCCAGGATGTAGCAGACCTCTATCTCGCGCCTTCAGAGGTTGAGGAAGATTACATAAAAAAATCAAGAACACTGTTGGTTTCCGGCACAGCCCTATCAAAAAGCCCGTCTCGTGAAGCGGTGTTAAAAGCAGTCAGCCTGGCTAAGAAGAACGAGGTTACAGTGATTTTTGAATTGGATTACCGCCCTTATTCCTGGAACAACGCTGATGAAACAGCTGTTTATTATTCGCTGGTTGCAGAACAGGCGGATATTGTGATTGGTACAAGGGACGAATACGATGTGATGGAAAATATACAAGATGGATCAAACGAAAATACCATTCGCTACTTGTTTAATCATTGTCCGCAACTGATCATCATTAAACATGGTGTACAAGGATCCTATGCCTATACAAAATCAGGAGAAACATTAAAAGGTGAAGCCTATCCGACAAAAGTTTTGAAGACTTTCGGTGCAGGTGATTCGTACGCGTCAGCTTTCTTATATGCGTTAATCCGCGGAAAAGGCATCCAAACCGCTTTAAAATATGGTAGCGCGTCAGCTTCTATTGTTGTGAGCAAACATAGTTCTTCAGAAGCTATGCCATCAGCAGAAGAAATTGAGCAATTTATAGCCGAAAGATCTGGAATGAAACAATTGAGTTAGAGGTGAGAAACTGATGGGAACCATTCGATTGACAACGGCGCAAGCTTTAATCAAGTTTTTGAATCAGCAATATATTTGTATTGACGGCAACGAATCTGCTTTTGTAGAAGGGATATTCACTATATTCGGACATGGAAACGTTTTAGGGATTGGTCAGGCGCTTGAACAGGATCCGGGCCATCTAAACGTTATCCAGGGAAAGAATGAACAAGGGATGGCACACGCGGCCATTGCTTACAGCAAACAAATGCTCCGGCAAAAAATCTATGCCGTAACGACTTCAGTTGGGCCGGGGGCGGCTAATCTCGCAGCGGCAGCAGGTACAGCCCTTTCTAACAATATTCCAGTACTCCTGCTGCCGGCGGATACGTTTTCTACCCGCCAGCCTGATCCGGTTTTGCAGCAGGTGGAACAGGAATACAGCGCAGCGGTTACCACAAACGACGCCCTCAAGCCGGTTTCGAGATATTGGGACCGCATCACACGTCCTGAGCAGTTGATGTCAAGTTTGATTCGTGCATTTGAAGTGATGACGGATCCTGGAAAAGCAGGTCCGGCGACCATCTGCATTTCACAGGATGTTGAAGGGGAAGCCTTTGATTTCGATGAGAAATTTTTTGAAAGACGGGTACACTATCTGGATCGCAAATTGCCGACCCAACGTGAATTATCCGGTGCAGCAGAATTAATTAATGCCAGCAAAAAGCCGCTGATCATCGTCGGCGGAGGTGCAAAATATTCCGAAGCCCGCGATATTTTAGTAACCTTTTCAGAAAACCACAATATTCCGCTGGTGGAGACACAAGCCGGCAAATCAACCGTTGAGGCCACATTTAAAAATAATTTGGGCGGCATGGGAATTACCGGCACACTGGCAGCCAATAAAGCGGCACGCCAGGCCGATCTCATTATTGGCATCGGCACGCGGTACACCGATTTCACCACATCATCCAAAACGGCTTTCGACTTTGATACAACAAAGTTCTTAAACATCAATGTCAGCCGTTTGCAAGCCTATAAATTGGATGCTTTTCAGGTTGTTGCAGATGCAAGGACAACGTTAGAGCAATTGTCTCCATTGTTAGAGGGATACAAGAGTGAATTTGGTGACACGATTACGGAACTAAAAGAAGAATGGCTGGCAGAACGTGAGCGGCTAAGCAATGTGAGATTTAGCCGCGACAACTTCAATCCAGAGATTAAAGGTCAGTTCTCGCAAGTAGTATTGAATGAATATGCGGATGCATTAAAAACGGAATTCGCCCAAACAACAGCCTTGATTACAATTAATGACACGATTGAGCCTGACAGTCTCATCATTGGTTCGGCGGGATCCCTGCCTGGAGATCTGCAGCGGCTGTGGTACCCAACTGTGCCTAACACCTACAATGTTGAATACGGATACTCTTGTATGGGGCATGAAGTTTCAGGAACACTGGGCTTAAAATTAGCCCATCCCGACAGAGAAGTTTACGCCATGGTAGGTGATGGCAGTTTTCTGATGATGCACTCAGAATTCATTACAGCCATTCAATATAATCAAAAGATAAACATTCTTTTATTTGATAATTCGGGATTTGGCTGTATTAATAATCTGCAAATGGAACATGGCAGCGGCAGCTATTTCTGTGAATTTAGAACACATAACAATGGCATCCTCAACATTGACTATGCAAAAGTGGCGGAAGGATACGGAGCAAAAGCATATCGCGCGAATACGGCCGAAGAACTGAAAACGGCCCTTGAAGATGCCAGGAAACAGCGTGTATCCACTTTAATAGAAATGAAAGTGCTTCCAAAGACAATGACAGGTGGCTATGAAGCCTGGTGGCATGTGGGTGTTGCTGAAGTTTCCGAACAAGAGAGTGTGCAAAAAGCATTTGAGGCCAAACAACAGAGATTAACGTATGCAAAACATTATTAAAAGTAGGGGACAGATCATGAGAGATCAAACGATTGTTTGGGGAATTGCCCCCATCGGCTGGCGCAATGACGATTTGCCCGAAATCGGTGCGGATAATACTTTGCAGCACCTGTTAAGCGATATTGTCGTGGCAGGTTTTCAAGGGACTGAAGTTGGCGGTTTTTTTCCGGAACCCAAAATATTAAACAAAGAACTCAAACTTCGAAACTTGAAAATAGCAGGCCAGTGGTTCAGCAGTTATATCATTCGAGATGGCATTCAAGAGACAACGCAGAAATTTCACAAACATTGCCAGTATTTGCATGAAGTCAATGCCAATGTAGCTGTGGTATGTGAACAAACTTACAGTGTGCAGAGTACACAGAAAAACGTGTTTGCAGAAAAGCCTTGCTTCACTGATGCCGAATGGGAAAAGTTGTGCAGTGGACTAAATGAACTGGGAAAAGTTGCGGAGCAATATGGCCTTAAATTAGTCTATCATCATCATATGGGGACAGGTGTCCAAACAATGGCCGAAATTGACCGGCTGATGGAAAACACTGATCCAAACGATGTCCATTTACTTTATGATACAGGCCACATTTACGTATCCGATGGCGATTATATGACCCTATTAAACAAGCACATCGACCGAATTAAACATGTCCATTTTAAAGATGTCAGAAAAAAAGTGCTTGAGGAATGCAAAAAAGAAGGAAAGTCGTTTGTGCAATCCTTCTTGTGCGGCATGTTTACAGTGCCCGGCGATGGGTGCATTGATTTTACACAACCTTACACAACCCTGCTGGATCATAACTACAAAGGATGGATTGTCATTGAAGCAGAACAGGATCCCTCTGTAGCTCATCCATTAGAATATGCGTTATTGACTAGGAAATATATAGATGAAAAATTGCTTCTTCATTGTTAACAGAAAGGGCGGGAAATAGACATGGCTAAACAGGTAAACCAAAAGTCGTTTTTGCGTACCATCATCTTAGTTTCCACATTTGGTGGGCTTCTCTTCGGCTACGACACTGGTGTGATCAATGGTGCCCTGCCTTATATGTCTAAAGCGGATCAGTTGAATCTCAACTCTATCACCCAGGGGCTTGTAACGAGTTCACTTCTTCTTGGGGCCGCGCTCGGTGCCGTTTTCGGCGGCAGGCTATCGGATTATAGTGGCCGCCGCAAAAACATTCTTCATCTAGCTGTGTTGTTCTTTATTGCCACACTTGGATGCGCCCTCGCGCCAAACGTTACAGTTATGGTTGTTTGCCGTTTCTTGCTGGGGCTTGCAGTGGGAGGCGCATCCGTAACGGTTCCAACCTATTTAGCGGAAATGTCGCCTGCGGAGAGCCGGGGCCGAATGGTGACCCAGAACGAGCTGATGATTGTCACCGGACAATTGTTAGCCTTCATCTTAAACGCGGTAATGGGAAATACAATGGGTGACAGCTCGCATGTTTGGCGATACATGCTCGTTATTGCAGCCCTTCCAGCGGTTTTTCTGTTCTTTGGGATGATAAAAGTGCCGGAGAGTCCACGCTGGCTTGTATCAAAAGGAAAAAATGGAGATGCCCTGAATGTCCTCCGGCAAATACGCGAGGAGAAACGGGCTAAATCGGAATTAAGAGATATTGAGGCAACATTTGTTGAAGAGTCGGAGATTAAGAAAGCAACTCTTAAAGATCTGGCTGTGCCGTGGGTGCGCCGCATCGTATTTCTCGGGATTGGCATTGCCGTCGTACAGCAAATTACCGGCGTCAACTCAATTATGTACTATGGAACGGAAATCCTGAAAGATGCAGGCTTTCAAACAGAAGCCGCGCTTATCGGCAACATCGCTAATGGCCTCATCTCGGTTTTAGCAACTTTCGCCGGCATCTGGCTCCTTGGCAAAGTAGGCCGTCGCCCCATGCTTATGACTGGCCTGATAGGAACTACGACGGCACTTCTGCTCATTGGGATATTCTCACTTATGCTTAAGGGAACTCCCGCGCTTCCATACGTTATGCTTACCCTCACCGTCACATTTCTTGCTTTCCAGCAGGGAGCTATTTCACCGGTAACATGGCTTATGCTCTCGGAAATATTCCCGCTGCGGATGCGAGGCCTCGGGATGGGCGTGACAGTGTTTTGCCTCTGGATCGTAAATTTCTTTATTGGCCTGTTGTTCCCGGTATTGCTCGATAAAGTCGGTTTGTCTACAACATTCTTCGTGTTCGTAGCGCTGGGGCTTTGTGCAATCGCTTTCGTGAAGAAATACCTACCTGAGACTAGCGAATTCACACTAGAGCAGTTAGAACATAACTTTCGTACCCACGATGCAGGAAGTAGCCAGGCCCCTTATTTTAATGAACTGGACGTTAGAGTTAAACAAATTAAAGGATGATCGTACAAACAACCAAATGAGGAGGAAATGAACATGACTTTAAAAATTGGTGTGATAGGAACAGGCGCGATTGGTAGAGAGCATATTAAAAGAATTACAAACACGTTAGCCGGCGGCAAGATTGTCGCTGTAACCGATGTCAATCAGGATGCGGCAAAAACAGCTGTTGAACAATTCGGTTTGGATGCCGTTGTGCATCCAGATGATAAAGCGCTTGTAGCGGATCATAATGTTGATGCTGTACTGGTAACAAGCTGGGGGCCTGCCCATGAACAAAGCGTGCTTGCTGCTATTGAAGCTGGAAAGTATGTATTCTGCGAAAAACCCTTAGCAACAACAGCAGAAGGGTGCATGAGAATTGTTGAGGCAGAAATAAAACAAGGAAAGCGTCTAGTCCAGGTTGGATTTATGCGCCGCTATGATAGTGGATATGTCCAACTGAAACAAGCGATTGACAGTCATTATATCGGTGAACCTCTAATGATCCGTTGCGCACACAGAAATCCAACCGTTGATCAAAACTACACAACAGATATGGCGATTACTGACACGTTGATTCACGAAATTGATGTGCTTCACTGGCTCATTAACGATGATTACAAATCTGTCCAAGTCGTATTTCCGAAGAAAACAATACTTGCATCCGCCCACTTGCAGGATCCGCAAATTGTCATGATGGAAACAAATAGCGGCATTATCATTCATGTAGAAGTATTTGTAAACTGTCAGTACGGTTACGACATTCAATGTGAAGTAATTGGCGAAGAAGGCATTGTCCATCTGCCAGAAGTTGCAAGTATCATCACCCGAAAGGAAGCGAAGCTTGGAACAAATATTCTGATGGATTGGAAACAGCGTTTCATTGATGCTTACGACAAAGAATTGCAGGATTTTATGGATTCGATCAAACAAAAGGGTGAGCCAAATGGTCCGACTGCATGGGATGGCTACATTGCAGCTGTGACAGCAGATGCTTGTGTGAAAGCGCAGCAAACAGGAGAGAAAGAAGCTGTCACATTAGTGGAAAAGCCAAACTTTTATAGAAATGAAAAAGCCCAAATCGTTTAATATTTCCGTTTTAGAAATCTGATAAAAAATTACCCTGTGACGGAGGAATGATGATGAAACTCGCTTTAGACCCAACTATGTATACGAAATTGTCTTTGAAAGAAATGGTTGATAAAACGGCTGAATTAGGCTATGACTATATCGAACTATCGCCCCGTGAGGATTTTTGCCCCTTCTACAAATATCCAAAAGTAGATAAAGCGCAAATCAAAAACCTCAAGACATGGCTAAAAGACGCCGGGGTACAAATTTCATCCCTGCTGCCTCTCTACTACTGGGCAGGTCCGGATGAAGACCGCCGCCAGGCTGCGGTTAGAAACTGGAAGCGTGCCATTGAAGTTGCTGTAGAATTAGATGTTGATTTAATGAACAGTGAATTTAACGGATCAAAATATGATGCGGTTGTGTGCGAGGAAAAATTCATTAAATCCATGGATGAGTTAATCCCGGTTTTCGAAAAAGAAGGGGTGAAATTGAACCTACAAGCACATCCATATGATTTTATCGAGACCAATCAAGGGGCTGTCGATATGATCCGTGCACTTGATCGTTCATGGATCAATCTCGTTTATTCAACAGCGCACACCTTTTATTACGATGATGGAGTCGGCGATATTGCCCCAATGTTTGACTATGCAGGAGACCGCCTGACACATGTGTTATTTGCTGATACATTCAACCATAAAGCTGCCCAGGGACTGCGCTATATTGTCAATCCTCCGGGTGTCGAAGCTACCATTCACCAGCACTTGAATATTGGAGAAGGTGAAGTGGATTTCCATACCATCTTCAGGAAATTAAGAGAGATGGAATTTGATGGTATTGCGACAAATTCCGTATTTGCCTGGATTGATAAAGCGGATGAATCTAGTAAATTCATGCTGCAAAAAATGAAAGATGGACTAGGCATTGAATAAAAAAGAGTGGAGGAGTTACGATGAAACTTTGTTTTAACCAGGCTACGACACTGGAAAACTCCAATCTGGCCAAAGATCTGGAGTTGTGCGACAAACAAGGATACGACTACATTGAAATCCGCACCATGGATAAATTACCTGAGTATTTAAAAGAGAATTCTCTGGATCAACTGGCGGAATTCTTCCGCACACATCATATTAAGCCGCTGGCATTCAACGCTTTAGTGTTTTTCAATAACCGCGACGAGGCCGGATACAAACAAATCATCAACGAATTCAAAGAAATGATGGAAGCAGCAAAGAAGCTGGGCGTCAAATATGTGGTGGCGGTGCCGCTCGTAACGCAGCAGAAAATTTTAAAACAACATATCAAGAGCAGTTGTGTACACGTCCTCAAAGAGCTATCCGATATCGCACAGCCGTATGGAGTAAAAATTGCAGTGGAATTTGTGGGACATCCACAATGCACAGTCAATACATTTGGCCAGGCTTACGATATAGTCGAAACCGTTAATCGGGAGAATGTAGGATTAGTGCTCGATTGTTTTCACTTCCACGCCATGGGATCCGATTTGGAAGATCTAAAAAAAGCGGATGGGTCCAAAATCTTTATTCTGCATATCGACGATACGGAGGATTTTCCCATCGGCTTTCTGACGGATGAAGATCGGGTATGGCCTGGGCTCGGTGCTATTGATTTAGACAGCATTTTGTCGACACTGAAGCAAATCGGATTCTCAGAAGTTGTCTCCGTTGAGTTATTCCGGCCGGAATACTATAAAATGGATGCTGAAGTAGCCATTAAAGTAGCAAAAGAAACAACGGTTAAAGTGGTATCCAAGCATTACGACCTACAGCCAATATAAGTGTAAGATAGATACGCTTTACGAATGGGAGGTGCATGTTAGTGTCTTTAATATCAATGAAAGACATGCTGCTTAAAGCGAAGGAAGGCAATTACGCTGTCGGCCAATACAATATCAATAATCTCGAATCGGCACAGGCTTTTTTGCAAGCCGCTGAAGAAGAGCGTGCACCAGTCATATTGGCTGCTTCTGACAGACTTGTCGATCATTTGGGGGGCTTTAAGACAATTGCTGCAATAGTTAAAGGCCTTCTAGAAGAAATGTCAATAACTGTTCCGGTTGTGCTGCATCTCGATCATGGAATGAGTTTTGAACGCTGTAAAAAGGCTATTGATGCCGGGTTTACATCGGTTATGTTCGACGGATCCCATTATCCCATTGTTAAGAATATTGCTATGACCAAACAGGTTGTTGACTATGCGCATCCAAGACAAGTATCTGTAGAAGCGGAAGTTGGAACAGTCGGAGGCATGGAAGATGGGCTGGTTGGCGGAATAAAATACGCCGACCCCAATGAATGTTTACGGATTGTAAAAGAAGCGGAGATAGATGCTTTGGCGGCTGCCCTTGGTTCAGTTCACGGACCCTATCAGGGGGAACCCAAACTGGGCTTTGATGAGATGAAACGAATTTCTGAATTGACGGATGTACCGCTTGTTCTTCATGGAGGCTCAGGAATACCTGATTATCAAATCCAGAAGGCGATTGAATTTGGGCACGCCAAAATTAATGTCAACACAGAATGCATACAAGCCTGGGCGCAGGCGATTCGGGAAGTTTTGGCGACGGATGAGAAAGTATATGAGCCTCGGGCGATTATAACACCAGGTAAAGAGGCAATCGTAGCCACAGTCAAAAGCAAAATGAGAGAGTTTAAAACAAGCCAAAAAGCATAAGGGAAGAGGGCGTCCCCGTCGTAAACCTGTGGGCGCCCTTTTTTTACAAAACGGCTTTTTAAAAGCTGTTTATTTCTTTACTTCTTGATAGGGAGGTAATTAAGATGAATAAGGTTGGTGTGGTAACCGATATTCTAGGATACATGTCATTTGAGGAAATGCTTGATACATGTGTCGAGTTGGGATTTGAAGCCAGTTGGTGGAAGGAATTTTTTACGGTTGTAAAAATGACTGGGTATGTAGGACCTGTCGTACTTGAAATGGAAGATTTGACTATGGAATCACTTACAGGTGTTAAAAAATCCATGAATGTTCTCAAAGAAGCTTTACCGAGAGATTTCCATAAAACAAGTTGAAATTTTTATTCAATTCCATTGTCGCCCACAATGGAATTATTGAGAATTACCTGCCATCAAAACACCCTTATTGTGTTAGATTAGATAATACAGGAGGCAAATTAATGGGTCTGGATCTAGCAAATAAGCGGATGAAAGTCATTTTTTATTTGGTGGTTACGCTATACTGGTTTTCGATGTATACATATGTTCCGATTCTCTCTCCCTACGTTGAACATTTGGGCGGTTCCTTGTTTATGGTCGGGCTTGTAATAGGAAGCTATGGATTGACACAAATGTTATTGCGGATTCCTTTAGGCATCTGGTCGGATCGATTGGGCCGGCGAAAGGTGTTTATTCTGGCTGGCATTACATGCGCTGCCGTAAGCAGTGTAGGCCTGGCCCTAAGCCCGAATGTCTGGTTGGTGCTTCTCTTCCGTTCATTAGCAGGTTGTGCGGCAGCCAGCTGGGTGTTATTTACAGTTCTTTTTGCCAGCTATTTTAGAGATCATGAAACAGCGAAATCCATGGGCATTATCAGTTTTTACAACAGTATGGGTCAGCTGCTGGCGACTACGTCGGGTGGATTTTTAGTAGAATACCTCGGCTGGGCGGCTCCGTTCTATGTTGGAGCCGCTGGGGGTCTAATCGGTCTTTTTTTCGCAGTGCAGATTAAAGAAAATCCATTGCCCGCAAAGCGAGAAACAATAAAAATAAAAAATTTGCTGCAGGTAGGGGAAAATCGACTGTTGCTGGGTGTGTCCGCTCTCGCCGTTCTTGTGCAAAGTGTTGTATTCACAACGATGTTTGGCTTTATACCCCTGCACGCAGTAGCAATTGGTGTTTCAAAAGCGGATATAAGCATTCTTATGCTCCTTACGATGCTTCCAAACGCTGTAGCTGGATACATTAGCGGGTCCGTGATCGTACATCGTCTTGGGGAGCGGAGAAAGATTATTACTGGATTTGTTGTCGTTACCCTTTGCACAATCAGCATCCCTTTTACGCACCATTTTGTCTCGCTGGTCGCCACGCAAATGCTGAACGGGTTTGGTCAGGGCCTTTTGATGCCGATTTTGATGAGCCTTTCTATCCGGTCGATACCTGCAGAGCAGCGGGCAACCGCTATGGGTTTTTTCCAGTCTATCTATTCACTCGGTATGTTTGGGGGGCCCTTTATAGCAGGCTGGATCGGCAAATGGACTGGCCTAAATGGTGGTTTTTTGTTTGCCGGATTCATCAGCTTGATTGGCTCCATACTTTCCTGGTGGTGCATTCCGAATAGAGTAAAAGACAGAAAGGTGTTATCTAAATGACCGAACAAAGCGATATCGGTTGATTTTTGTGGGACAATTCACATAAACTTAATACGATTAGTTCTCTATCATGCAGTCCCATTCTTACATAAGTGAAAGTTGATGACAAATGAAAATAACTATTTACGAAGTGGCTAAAAAGGCAGGAGTCTCTATCACGACTGTATCCAGGGTGATCAATAACACCGGCCGAATCAGCGAGAAGACAAAGAAAAAGGTTCTGCAAGTTATAGAGGAATTACAATTTCAGCCGAGTTTAGTAGCCTCAGCTTTAAGTGGAAAACGTACGCGTACGATCGGCCTCATTATTCCGGATGTAGCCAATCCTTTTTTTGCTGAAATCGCAAGAAGTGTAGAAGACCAGGGAAGAGATTTGGGCTTTAACATTTTAATGTGTAATACAGATAACAATCCGGATATAGAAGAGGACTACCTTTCATTATTGCAGCAGAAAAGTGTAGATGGGATCATCATCGGAACGACCACCCAGAATTATTCCTTGCTCACGGAATTGCTAGAAAAAAAGTTTCCGATCGCATTTATCGCACAGGATATTCCGGAATTAATGATTGACGTTGTTTCAGTAGACGATTATTTAGGTGGATTTCTTGCCACCAGTCATTTGGCCTCACTGGGACATATACGAATTGCTGCTTTGGCTGGGACTATGACCCGGGCAAGTGAGAAATACCGGTACCAGGCTTATCGCCAGGTGTTAGATAATAATAAATTGGAACATGATGAAAACTTAATTTCATATGCAGATTACACGATAGCGGGCGGAAAAAAAGCAGCATTAAAACTCCTTGATTCTCCAGATAGTCCCACAGCAATATTTGCTTTTAACGATGCGATGGCTATTGGAGTATATCAAGCAGCGAAAGAATTAGGACTTATGATTCCAGAGGATTTATCTGTTATTGGATTTGATAATACGATATTAACTGAAATTGTCGATCCGCCGCTCACCACCATTGCCCAACCTATACATGAAATGGGGCGTCAAGTGATGGATTTGCTGGTACAAGAAATAGAAGGTACCAAAAAGATGAAGCAGCGGATTATATTGCCGCCTGAATTAATTGTTCGTAATTCTACAACCAGATCATCAAGTTCTGGTAATCTAGGGTTAAAATGAGTATGGCAGCAGATACAGCATAAAAAGAGTTGAGTACATCCTTGTCGTGTAAAAGAAATCATCCTGTATGCAATACTAGTTCCTCTCAATTACCAGCTTAACGCCAAGTGAAATTAATTAAATCCCCGTTACTCGCTGGAAGGTGCTTTGAACAGATGGTTTGGCAAACCACTTGCGAACATAATTAAGCTGTACACGTAAAAGAGCAGCCAGATCAGACCTAGAAAAATAAGTGTGAAACCGAATAGGAGTATCTGCAAGAACGTATTTTGGCCGGTAACAATAAACTGCGGAATAAAAGTAAAAAAGAAGATAACAGCTTTTGGATTAAGCAGGTTGGACAAAACACCTTGTAAAAAACAGGACCTTTCCCGGTGTTCCGCAGAATCAGAAAGGGTTTGAGTGGCAGAATTGAGGAATTGATTGTCCCGGCCATGGCGTTATGTTTCTTTGAAAAGAGGGCTGATATCCCCATATACAACAAATAAACAGCTCCAGCGTATTTTACCATTTCAAAAAGAAACACGGATTTAGCAATAATAGCTGTTAGCCCCAAAACTGCCGCAAATGTATGTACGATAAGTCCTGAACAAATCCCCAAAGCATCTATTATTCTTACTCCTCGTTCCATTGAAGAACATGAATCGATTTTAAACGCTTTTGCCAATAAAGATAAAGAAACTGCTGGCACTTTTTGAAACCATTCTATTAAATAGGTTTACTTACTTCGGAAAATTTATTATGATTTAAATATTTAATAGAAAGAAGGAATCATATTGGCACAAAGTTCAAATCAATTACTTCAAAGTAAAAAATCGTTCTTTCGAGCAGATCAGGTAGGCAGCTTATTAAGATCGGAACGAGTGAAAAAGGCTCGTCTGCAACGAGCGGCCGGTGAAATCACAGCGGAACAATTACGGTTGATTGAAAACGAAGAGATCACCCGTATTGTTGAAAAGCAAAAAGAGATCGGGCTGCAGGCCGTCACTGATGGCGAATTTCGCCGGGCATGGTGGCATTTTGACTTTCTTGAAAACCTTGATGGGGTGGAAGGCTATGATAAAGAGAGCGGCATTCAATTTCACCAAACACAAACCAAGTCGCACTCCGTTAGGATCGTTAGCAAATTAGATTTCAAAAATCATCCGATGCTGGAAGATTACAAGTTTTTACATAGCATTGCAGGTGAACATACTGCGAAGATGACCATTCCAAGTCCCAGCATGCTTCATTTCAGAGGCGAAATGAATAAGGCTGTTTATGCCGACAAAGAAGAGTTTTTCTCCGATTTAGCCCGTACATACAAAAAAGCAATCCGGGCATTCTATGATGCCGGCTGCCGCTACCTCCAGCTGGACGATACATCCTGGGCTTATTTTTGCTCGGAAGAAGAAAGAGACCAGATCCGAGCTCGTGGATTGGATCCTGTTTACTTAAGCGCTTTGTATGCAAAAACGATAAATGAAGCGGTTGCAGATCGCCCGGATGATCTAAGAATCACCATGCACATTTGCCGTGGCAATTTCCGTTCAACCTGGATTTCTTCAGGTGGTTATGAACCAGTTGCCGAAACGTTATTTGAGGGTCTCAATATTGACGGGTTCTTCCTGGAGTATGACAGTGATAGGGCTGGCGGTTTTGAACCCCTTCGTTTCGTAAAACGCCCAGATCTGCAGATCGTGCTTGGACTTATCACATCGAAAGTTGGGGAACTAGAAAACCCGGATGATATAAAAAGACGTATTGATGAAGCTTCCCGTTTTGTGGACGTGAACCAATTAAGTCTCAGCCCGCAATGCGGTTTTGCATCAACAGAAGAAGGTAATTTGCTCACAGAAGAACAGCAGTGGGCTAAACTGCGGCATGTAATCGAAATTGCCCAGGATGTTTGGAAGTAATTTTTTTAAATTGTACTCTTATAAGCATCCAGTTCATTGGATGCTTATTCGCGTTATAAGTTTTTCTATTATCGCATTTATTAGAGATGGAGAGTAAAGCCAATGATTAATAAAGTTGATTCACTGGATAGCCTTGTTGCTATTGTGCCTGTCCTTACAGCAGCTGTTCCTGCGGATTTATCAATTGCTATTTGTGATTTGGAGAAGTTTATCGCCTATTTTCCGGGTAAAAATCTCGATTTAAGGATTGTCGCAGGCCAGCAGTTAAACCCGGATGAACCGCTCGCTCTTGCGTTAAGGGAAAACAAACGGCTTGAGTCAGAGGTGCCCGCTGATTTTTACGGATTTGAATTTGTTGGAACAGCCGTTCCTGTGCACGACAAAAAAAGTAAAGTCATTGGCGGAATCGCTATTCAAATGCGCAAGCAAACTGAGTTAAGAGCCATTGCAGATCAGATTTCCATATCTTTAACACAGGCCAATGAACAAATTACGAATGTCGCGAATGGATCGGATTCACTAGCCAAGTTCACCCAGAATCTTCTGGTTCAATCTTATCAGGCTGGTGAAGATGTCAAAAGTACAGACGAGGTGTTATCGATTCTGAAAAGAATCGCGGATCAAACGAATTTGTTAGGCTTAAATGCAGCGATAGAAGCAGCGCGCGCCGGGGAAAAAGGCAGAGGATTTGAAGTAGTAGCCAGTGAAATTCGTAAGTTTTCAAAGGAAACGGTCCTATCGAGTGAAAAGATAAGTGAAACATTAATTCATATCCAAAAAGCCACACAACAAATTTCAAGTTCCATCGAGCAAATAGCTACGATTGGTCAGGAGCAAGCAGCCTCAACGCAGCAGATTTCAACGTTTATTGAAGAAATCCAAGATATGTCGAACAAACTCAATGAGTATGCGAAAAAATTATAAGAAAACGATAAATGAAGCGGTCGCAGATCATCCGGAAGATCTGAGAATTACCATGCACATTTGCCGTGGAAATTTCCGTTCAACCTGGATTTCTTCAGGTGGTTATGAAGCTGTTCCCTTAGGGGGATGGCTTTTTTTTATGCTTCGTTGATAATGTGATTTTTAGGACAGATGCATAAAATACCATTTTATAATATGGAAGCATACCACATCAAAACATAACTTTTCCTTTCATGTTATTCGTGTTCTATAGGAGGGATAGCACAAGTGGCTATAACAGCAAAATGGGCTCGAGGGACCGAAGGGAAAGATTCACCATGTCCGAATTCTCGGCCCTGAGCGGAAACAGACACAGGTTGAGATTTGTGAACTACTCTCCATTAAAATGGAGAGCTTCTGCTGGGCAGACCGTATGGCCTGATTACAGATGACCAGCAGAACTTTTCATGCTTCATCGATGCGTGCCTTACCGCCCAAAAGCGGAGTGGTCTGTTGTTCGCTATAGAACTCCCACGGTGCCGCAGCTCCAAGGTCTTATGGCATCTCCACATGCACACTCCGTCGTTCCAACGGTGAAAAATCCAATTGATCCATTAGGCTCCGAGCTTTCGGAGTCCTTCCTTCAGATCTTTCGCCGTTTCCTGGAGGGCCGTGGAATCGACTTCAGAGAGAAACGGCATCCGCTTCTTCATCGCAGGCAGCATGCCTTTCTGTGTGCCGTACGTTACGCTATCCTTCCGGCGTGTCCATGCTTTGGAGCGCTGAGCCAAAAACATGTTGTACACAAACCTGCGGCAGCCAAAGGACTTATGGATCAACACTTCCTGCTCTTTGGTTGGATAGAGTTGCACAACCAGTCCGAACGTTTGTTTATGTTCCTGCCTGGACCGTTTCTTCCGTCCCATCCTAAGCCCTCCTTTCTCCACCTCCAGTATAACAAGAACATACGTTTGGTTCAATATTTATTCTTGCGTAAGAAAAAGAAAAGAAGAGTGATTCATCTCCCCATTGAAATGCGGAGGATTCTTACTCATTTATCCTAAAACGGACGGCTACGTTCTTGGTGTGAATCCTCCGATTTCTTTAATTGCGGCAGTTCTTCCATCAAGTATAAGCTGTATACGATGCCCAATAAGCAATTACTGGCCTCTGGTGTTGTGGAAAATATCAAACAGGAAGAAGACGGACATCATTTACGCAAGATTGCAGAGGAAATGAAGAAGTACCGGATTGATGCGATTGCCCATCGGGTCGTACATGGGGGAGAAGAATTTGCGGAATCGGTGCTTATTGATGAACACGTAAAAGCAGCGATTAAAAAGCTAGACCCATTTGCACCGCTTCATAATGCGGTGAATTTGTTAGGAATTGAATGGACAGAAAAGCTGTCGAAAGAAAAACTGCGTCTCATTAGCTGCCATATCGGAAACGGGGTTTCATTGACAGCGATCCGATATGGGATTTCATATGAGACAACGATGGGCTTTACACCGATTTCAGGCGTGAGCATGGGTACACGAAGCGGGAATATCGATCCAGGCATAATTCCGTATTTGGCCGAGATTGAGCAAATGGACGTACATGGCGTCGTCGACGGTATTTTAAACAAAAAAAGTGGATTGTTGGGCGTCTCCGGCTGGTCGCATGATATTCGGGACGTTCTCCAGGCAGCGAGAGAAGGAAACGAACGCTGCCAGCTGGCCGTTGACGTGTTTACTAAAAAGATTCATACCTATATTGGTCAGTATTTGGCCCGGTTAAACGGGGTTGATGGCATTATTTTCACGGCCGGTATTGGAGAGAACAGTGCGGAAATCAGGGAGAAAATCTGCAACGGTTTTGAGTACGCGGGCGTTGTGATAGATCAGGAGGCAAACTATCATAGCAAAGGCGAGCGCTTTATTAGCAGCCGGATTTTCCCCGATCAAGGTCATGGTCATTCCAACGAACGAAGAATTGATTATGGCACGTGATGCATATCAGCTTGTAGAACAAGTGGTAAGCATCAAAATATAGCCCCTTGAACTCGTTTTTATCAACTGTAATGAACCAAAAACCCGGAAATGCCTGTTTTCCGGGTTTTTTCTTGAGGAAAAGACATAGCTCGCTCTGGCATATTTCTTTTTATCTTCATAAAACCGTTGCGCATCTTTTCGCTGAACACCTGAAGTCAAATGCAGCTGTTTTATGCGCTGCATTCAGAAGGATTAATCCTTGCAACGTCGAATGATACAGAATGCTTCAATAAACTCAGAAACTTCGGAGGCAATCGATGAATAATGAACTGCAGTTATTAGGAGCCAGAATCATAGAGAAAAAGTATGAAGTTGCAAAACAAGTCCATCAAAATAGAATCGTCGGGATTTCAGAAGAAGAAAGAAAGCAGCTGGCTCAAATAGAAGAGGAAATCCTAAACATTCGAGCTCATTTCATAAGTTTATTTGGCAAAATCCTAGAACAGCAATTAAGTCATGACCAAGCCTTTCAAACATTTTTGGATTGGGGCAAGGAAATAGGACAATATATTTTTAATTTAGGGATACCATTGGATGAAGCGTTAAAAGATACCAGCTATTATCGGACTTATATATGGAAAACGATTCAGGAAGAAGCAAAAGCACAGAACATGTCAGCGGATACTATCTTCGATGTCATATCTATTATTGACCCTCTTCTGGATCAGGCTGTGTACTCCTTTAGCCTAACCTACGTTCACTCGCACCAGGCAGCTCTTGAGGAGGCCAAAAAGGATTTTCTCAAAATATCGGTACCGATTGTACCCCTTTCAACAGGAGTCGCGATATTGCCATTAATAGGAACTGTTGATACAGACAGAGCGAAATTATTAATGGAGGAGACGCTGAAAGAGGCAGTAAATCTAAAGTTATCCCACCTTATAATGGATCTATCAGGGGTTATGGTGGTTGATACGATGGTGGCGGATCAGATTTTTAAGATCTTTAGTGCTTTAAAACTAGTAGGAGTGAGAACGCTCATAACCGGCATACGTCCCGAAGTAGCACACACTATGGTAAATCTGGGCTTGAACTTTGGAGATTTGACGATGAGAACTAATTTACAGCAGGCCGTCAGTGACTTACAGAAGAAAAAAGCTTTATAGGGTCAATTATGAAGGCTCTAATTTTTACGTCTTAGAATGAAAAGTGAATGATTGTTAGATTGATGTCAACATATAGCGGAAAGGAATTTCGTCTCATGACTCAGACGGTTTTGTCTACTCTATTTAACGTGATCGTCCCCATCTCTATCCCTGTAATTGTGGGAGCAATCCTCAGGCTTTTTATGAACCTCGATACAAAGCCCTTGCTTACTTTATACTTATATTTCTTAAGTCCCGCTATCATTTTGGAAACCCTGGATACAGCGGACATTTCCTTTGGGGACGTGTATAACTCACTCGCTTTTGCACTTCTTAATCTTATTCTGCTTTGGATTATTGCAAATATTCTGGGTAAAATACTGAAGTTGCCGTCACCTGAACTCGCAGGCCTTACTTTGGTTTCTACTTTTACAAATAGTGTGAATTATGGATTGCCACTTGTACTGCTGGCTTTCGGAAAACTTGGCTTAGACAAAGCCTCTGTGTACATCATTTCTCAAATGATCATCGTAAACACTATAGGTGTATATTTTGCAGCCCGTTCCCAATTTTCAATTAAAAACGCTGTGAAGTCAGTATTTAAGCTGCCTGCCATTTATGCAGCTATATTGGCGGGGATACTTCGGGCATTTGATCTGCACTTGCCGGTTGGTATCGAAAGAGGGGTCGCAATGGTGGCGGGCGCTTATTCTCCTGTTGTACTGGCTATTTTGGGCGCCCAAATGGTTAATGTCAGAAGTTCTGAACCGGCCAAAGGGGTTCAGAGCGCTTTTTGGACCGGCATCACGGTGCGCCTCTTTTTGTCGCCGCTTATCGCACTCCTCGGCTTATATCTATTGAATATAAAAGGCATTCTGTTTTCCGTATTGTTAATTTTATCCTCTATGCCAGCTGCGGTGAATGCCGTTGTTTTAGCGGAAAAATTTAATGCCTCTCCTAAATTTGTTTCCAAGTGCATACTTTGGACAACGCTTGCTTCTTTTCTGGTGCTGCCTGTTCTCATTGTCCTCATTCATTAATCGTAATAGAAAGAAAATTGTGTAAAACTATTGCGAAAAAGATAATAATTCTGTATATTATAAAGCAGATGTCTGACAAGCTGATAACAGATCATTAGGTTTGCGATATGAAAGCGGTTTAGAAAGGATGAGGATACGTAAAGAACATTCCAGGAATGGTAGGTTTCGATTTGAAAGCGGTATCAAAAACATGGGACTACAAGGATTTGCCACAACCAGTCGCTTGAAAGGAGAAATAAGCAATGAAAAAAGTGGGAAGTTTTCGTTTTTGGATTGGCGGACTCTTTGGTGTACTTATTCTTGTTAATTACCTGGATAGAGTAAATTTAAGTGCCGCAGCCCCTTATTTAATGCAGGATTTTCATTTAACTCCAACACAATTCGGAATCTTAGCCTCTTCCTTTGCCTGGACATATACCTTGCTGCAAATTCCCACTGGCTTTATTTTGGATAAAATCGGCATCAAATGGGTGGGACGGATTGCAACTTTAATTTGGACGGTGTCTACCGGATTAACTGCGTTTATTAGTGGCCTGGGTCCACTGCTTGTTCTGCGAATGCTGCTTGGTGTTGGTGAAGCACCGGCATTTGCTGCAGCAACCAAATCGGCGGGTTACTGGTTTCCACTTCAAGAAAGAAGCCTCGCAACGTCGATTTTTGATTCGGCTACTAGATTAGCAAATGTAATCGGAGTTCCTCTTGTTGCATGGATTGTGATGACTTGGGGTTGGAGAGCAGCATTTGTTGTCACAGCCGTTATCAGTTTGCTTTTATTTTTTTGGTTTTCAGCGCTTTATCGAGATCCAAAGAATCATCCTAAACTTTCCAAAGAAGAGCTGGCCTATATTGAACAAGGCGGCTCACAGGCGGTTGACGGTGAAAAGTCTTCCATTAGAGGACTTCTTTATCTTTTACGTCAGCCAAAAGTATGGGGGCTTACAATTGGTTTTGCCGCCTACGACTACTCCCAATTTATGTTTTTAACCTGGATCCCGGGATATATGGCAAAAACGATGCACATGGACATCTTAAAGTCTGGTTTGTATACAGCCATTCCGTGGTTGTTTGGATTTGCATTTGACCTCATCATTGGGGGATGGCTCATCGACTATCTTATCCGAAGAGGAAAAAATCCTACCCGTGTTCGTAAAACGATTTTAGTTGTTGGCCTCATCCTGGGTCTCGGTGTAGCGGGTGCAATGACCACGACAAGCCCAATGGTTGCCGTTTTCTGGTTAAGTGTGTCGTTAGCTGGGCTTTCGATGTCGGCTCCAGTAACCTGGTCGATATCCACGATTATTGCACCAAAAGGCTACGTTGGAGTCGTTACTAGTTTTATGAATTTTGTCGGAAACATTGCGGGCATTGCCGCTCCAATCTTGACGGGATGGCTCGTGCAGAGGACGGGAAATTTCTCAGCGGCATTTTTAGTGGCGGCAGTTATATTGTTGATTGGTGTTCTTGCTTATACCTTCATGCTTGGCAAAATCAAACAATTGCCGTCTCCGGAAGAAGCTGCAGAACAGAAAAGGAAGAGACAAGAGAAAATCATTTCTGCTTAAACATTAAACAAAACAACGTTTTATAATATAAAACCATAATGTGCAGGAGGTCAAGATGCAACAATACCATATTCCGACTGAAATTAAATGGGGCCGTGGCCTTGCCGGTAAGATCGGTGAATTGATTCGGCCCCTCTCGCCGACTAAAGTTCTCATTGTGACAGACCCCGGTGTGCGGGCGGCCGGTCTTATCGCTGTGATTGAAGAATCTTTAGAAACTGACAAGATTCCTTACATCGTTTTCGACCAGGTACAACCCAATCCGTCTTCGGGTGTGATCCACAGTGGCTACGATTTATTGCATGAAAATAACTGTGACATCGTTGTTTCCATTGGCGGCGGCAGCAGTATTGACACCGCGAAAGGGATTGCAGCGCTTGCGACCAATTCCGGGCACATCTTGGATTATGAAGGGGTCAATAAATTGCGTGAACGACCTTTACCCCATATTGCCATACCCACAACTGCAGGAACAGGAAGCGAAGCAACACAATCCACGGTTGTCACTACACCGGATCATTTTAAGGCAGCTGTGTTAAGCCCATATTTGTATCCGTCGATGGCCATACTCGATCCATTGTTAACGCTAAGTCTTCCGTCACACATCACAGCGTCAACCGGGATGGATGCTCTTACACACGCCATCGAGTCCTACATATCGAAACAAGCGACACCCATCACACAGGCTCTTGCGTTACGCGCGGTACACCTAATCAACCAGCATTTGTCCACTTGTTTCTTTGTCGGCGATGATGTGGAAGCCCGCGAACAAATGCTTCTCGCCTCACTTCTAGCAGGGATGGCGTTCTCACAATCACGGCTTGGCAATGTGCATGCGATTTCCCATACATTTGGTGGCGTGTTTAATATCGCCCATGGCATTGCCAATGCAACTCTTCTTCCTTTTGTCCTTAAATTTAATCTGCCGGCATGTGAAAGTAAAATGGCTGATATTTCACAGGTGCTGGGTAAAGATACGCTGGAATGGGTACAAATCATGAACCAAAAAATGTCCATCCCCGATAACATTAAGGATTTAGGCGTTACATTGGATGTTCTGCCAAAGCTGGTCACGGATGCGATGCGCAGCGGAAACGTGCTAGTAAACCCAAGAAAAACAACAGCTGCTGATATCCAACAGATTATAGAAGATGCCTACCACGGCGTAATATAAGGAGGAAATATAATGATCTACGAAATGAGAACATACACAGTTAAAATTGGAAAAATGCAGGAATATCTTGGCTTATTCGAAGATGTCGGGCACGCCATTATCTCGAAGTACGCCAAACTTGTGGGTTACTGGTATACGGAGATTGGCGAATTAAACCAAATTGTTCACGTCTGGGCGTACGAAAGTCTTGATGTGCGTGCGGAGCGGCGCAAAGCGCTATATGAAGATCCGGAATGGCTAGAGAAGTTTATTGCACATGCCATGCCGTTACTAGAAAAGCAGGAAAACAAAATTTTATATGCTACGAATTTTTCGCCGCTACAATAGAAGAAAGTAGTTAAAAACCTGCAGTACTCGTGAAGAATGGAGCAAAGCAGCGGTACAGCAATTGGAGCAATGGGTGACAAGGTATCCACTGCTCCATTCGGGTTAGGAGGGTGTATGAACAGGATTGCCCGTATTCAGAGACGGAAAATTTCAGGAGAAATTGTAGATGAAATCAAACGTTTAATCAGTGAGGGTGTTTTTTCACCTGATGACAAGCTCCCGTCAGAGACGGAGCTTTGCAATCAGTTTGGGGTCGGACGATCTAGTGTAAGGGAAGCGCTCAGTATGTTAGCTGCAGCCGAGATTATAGAAACCAGACAGGGTGAAGGGACATTTGTCCGGAAAATCCAGATCGGTAATTATATTCATCCGTTAGCTCTTTCTATCGTAACAGAAAAGCAGCAAACGCTGCATTTACTGGAGATGCGCCGATACGTAGAGTCAGGAATTGTAGAGCTCGCGGCCATCCGCAGAGATCAAAACGATATCAAGGAAATTAGAAAAACCCTTTTGGATCTGGAGATGAAGCTGCAATTGGGTGAGTCCGAAATGGAGGCTGATTTTAACTTTCATATGGCGGTTGCCTCAGCTTCCAAAAATCCGCTTCTGATTCAAACAATAGAAAACCTGGCACAGGTAATGAAGCAAAGCATTGAATATGCCTATAAGGAAAAAAACCTGGAGAGACGATGGCAAAGTCTACAAGAGCATAAGGATATTTTTTCACATATTGAAAATCAGGATTCCCTAGGCGCTGTTTCTGCCTTAAAGCGACATTTAGAAAATATTTCAAAACTATTCAGTTAATTAGGAGGTTCAAGATGCCCGATGTTACCACTCCGATAGCTGCACAGACGATAAAAAAAGTCACGAAGCGGATTATACCCTTTATTTTTTTACTTTATATTGTGGCGTTCCTGGATCGGGCGAATTTAGGTTATGCGGCCCTAGATATGAACAAAGCGCTTGGGTTGACGAGTGAGGTTTTCGGCATTGTTTCAGGCATTTTCTTTTTAGGCTATTTTTTGTTTGAAGTTCCAAGCAACATGCTCTTATATCGTACGGGTGCCAGAAAGTGGATTGCCCGAATTCTTGTAAGCTGGGGAATCGTCGTTATTATCACCGCATTTTCAAAAAACGTGGCTCACTTGTATATTCTAAGATTCATACTGGGTGCGGCGGAAGCTGGATTTTTCCCAGGGTTGATCTTATATATGACATACTGGTTTCCGGCGAAGGAGCGGGCCAGGGCGATTGCTCTGTTTATGACCGCCATTGCGTGCTCTTATATTATCGGGGCGCCTGTGTCTACTCTTATTATGGATCATATTCACTGGTTGGGAATGCCCGGGTGGCGCTGGTTGTTTATCTTAGAAGGTCTGCCTGCGGTTCTGTTGGGAATCGTGACCTATTTCTATTTAACGGATCGGCCGGATCATGCAAAATGGCTTACACAGCCAGAGAAGGATTGGCTAAAACTTACACTTCAGCAGGAGCAGGAAACAAAGAGCAAGCTAAAACAGCATAGCACTCGGGAAGTTTTAAAAAATCCAAGAGTATGGTATCTGTCCCTCATTTATTTTGCTTTTAACATCGGTGCGTACGGTGTTGGATTCTGGCTGCCACAGATTATTAAATCGCTTTCTAAACTATTAACAAATACTGAGGTTGGTCTGCTGACCGCCATTCCCTATGTCGCCGGTGCGATTGCGATGATCTTTTGGTCCCGCCGCTCAGATCGGTTAGGCGAGAGACGAATCCATGCCGCAGTTCCGCTTCTTATCGGGGCACTGGGATTGATGGGGTCAGGCATGACGACTAATCCTGGAATAGCGATTGCGATGATGGCTGTCGCAGTAGCAGGCATGTACAGCTTCTATGGTCCATTCTGGTCTTTGTCCACACAATACCTGACCGAGTCAGCAGCCGCTGTTGGAATTGCCTTTATTAACTCCGTTGGAAATTTGAGCGGCTTTTTGGGACCTTACGTGATAGGCATAATTAAAGATGCCACAGGAAATGTTAAATTGGCGCTTTTTTTCTTGAGCGCAGCACTTGTCGTATGCAGTGTCTTGTTATTTGCTATGCGTAATAAGCAAACACCGCAATCCCTGGATAACTCTTCCTACGCAAATGTAAAATAGTTTACAATGGAATATAAGATGAAAGATAGTAACTTCGTGTGGATGTCATAACGGAGCTAGGAGGGAGAATCTTGCAACCTGCTCATATAGAAGAGATTAAGAGAATAGTAGCCACAGGACGTGTATTGACAGAAGAGTTTGATAGATATAGCTATTCGTTCGATGCCTCATTTGGAACCTATCTGCCTGATGTGGTCATCCAAACGGCAGATGTGCAAGAGATTGCAGCGCTTGTGAAGCTCGCCAACCGGGAAAAGATTCCTGTCTATCCGCGCGGGCAGTCAACATCGCTGAGCGGTGGACCTTTACCGGTAAAGGGCGGGATGGTGCTTGATTTATCCGTGATGAATGATGTGCTGGAGATCGATGAAGAGGATCTGGTGGCTGTCGTATCACCTGGAGTGCTTACTTCAGAAATTCATAAGGCTGCAGAGCAGAAGGGACTGATGTACCCGCCTGATCCCAGCAGTTCGCATGTTTCTACAATCGGCGGAAACCTTGCAGAGAATTCAGGCGGTCCGCGTGGCTTAAAATACGGCGTGACAAAAGACTATGTCATTGGGCTTGACGTGATCACGCCTGAGGGAGAAATCATTAAAACAGGCGGCAGAACGGTAAAGAATGTTACGGGTTATGATTTAACCAAATTAATTGTAGGATCTGAAGGTACCCTTGGCATTATTACAAAAGCAACGCTGCGCCTCATTCCAAAGCCCCCTGCGTCGGAAACGATTATGGCTATCTTTGACAGTCTGGTAGATGCGGGTGCAGCCATCTCCAAAATACTCTCATCCGGTATTTTGCCGGCCAAGATGGAGTTGATGGATCAAGCTTCTATTGTTGCGGTGGAGAATTATGAACCGTCCAACCTGCCAATTGATGCCGAGGCTATCATTCTCATTGAGCTTGATGGACATCCTGCAGCGGTTGGCGCAGAAGCTGAGCAGGCTGCTGTGCTATGCAAAGAAGTAGGGGCACGGGAGGTTCGCATTCCGAAGACACCGGATGAGAAGGCGAACGTATGGAAAGCACGGAAACTGGTTTCTCCCGCCATTGTGCGAATTAAGCCAACCAAAATCTCGGAGGATGCTACGGTGCCGCGCAGCAAAATTCCAGATATGTGCCGCCGCCTGCAGGAGATCAAACAGAAATATAACGTACACCTTGTTGTGTTTGGTCATGCGGGAGATGGCAATCTTCATCCGAATATTATAGCGGATAAAAGCGATAAAGAAGAGATGCGCCGTGTAGAATTAGCGGTGGCAGAAATATTTCAGACAGCCATCGAGCTGGGTGGAACCTTGTCAGGAGAACACGGTATTGGGACGATGAAGGCCCCGTTCTTGGAGATGGAACTGGGGACAGCAGAACTCGATATGATGAAGCGCATTAAGCAAGTGTGGGATCCCAATAACATTATGAACCCTGGCAAGATTTTCCCTGAACCAGGACAAAAGTTGGTGTTGACGTAATGGATAACCAGTTAGCAGCTTTGCGCAAAGAACTGCAATATGATAAAACGAATAGCTGCGTTCAGTGTGGATACTGCCTGCCAGTGTGTCCAACTTACGCCACGATGGGAAAGGAAACACACTCCCCAAGAGGCCGCATCAACTTGGTGAAAATGGTAGGGGAAGGCAGAATTACCGATCTGGCTGTGCTTGAAGAACCGATGAATTTATGCCTCGGCTGCCGTGCGTGTGAGACAGCATGCCCTACCGGAGTGGAGTACGGGGCGATTCTTGAAGCGGCTAGAGCGGCGATTACCCGGCGCAAGAAGTTTTCCGTACCTGTAAGAACGCTGCGCGGTGTTCTTTTTAAGAAGGTGTTCCCCAGCAAGAAAGCTATGAAGCTGATGGGGAACGGACTTTGGCTTTATCAGAAGAGCGGTATGCAAAAAGTTATGCGAAAATCCGGTTTGATGGGGAAGCTGCCTTACCACCTTGGATCATTTGAAGCAGTCACTCCCGAAGCAGTCGCTCCGAGAGACCGCGGTCGTTTGCCAAAGCGTTTAGCCGCAAAAGGCGAAAAAAAGTACACGATCGCTTTTTTTACAGGCTGCATTATGGATGCCATGTTTCAGCGCATTAATCGCCTTTCGATAGAACTATTAGCAAAGGCAGGATGTGATGTTATCGTCGTAGAACATCAGACTTGCTGCGGGGCTTTGCATGCCCATTCCGGTGAGATGGAGGAAGCGCGGGTGCTCGCCAAACGCAACGTTGCGGCCTTTGAGCAGGAGCAAGTTGATTTCATCGTAAATAATGCGGGAGGCTGCGGAGCGATGCTTCATGAGTATGCGGACTTCTTAGCTGATGACCTCGATTGGAGCGAGAGAGCCAGGCAGTTTAGTTTAATATCCAGGGATATTAGCCAGGTCCTCGTCTTATGCGGCGGTGTACCGGTAGAAGACCATCCCGTTGAACGCGTTACCTATCAACGATCCTGCCATTTAACGAATGTACAAAGAGTGGTCAATGAACCGCTGCAGCTCATAAAAGGGATTCCGAACGTTCAGCTGATTGAAATGAACCAGGCCGAGATGTGCTGCGGTTCTGCAGGCATTTACAATATTGTTAATTACGATGCATCCATGGAAATACTCGATAGGAAAATGGAGAGTGTGAAAGAGACGCAGGCAGTGTCGATTATTACAACGAACCCCGGCTGCTTACTTCAGATGAAGCTTGGCATTGAACGTGAAAACTTAGGTTCCAGTATGCGGGCTGTGCATCTTGTTGAATTTCTCGCAGAAGCTGCTGGTATTAAATGAGAAAGTCCAAATTGATGGCCATGATGAATACAAAGGATCACTCAAGCTTTTTCAAGTTGAGTGATCCTTATGTTCTTCTGGTTGTTCAGCTTTTTCTGCTGGATAAACCTGTTGGGGTAGTTAATTCTCAGGCTTGGCCATGCTGCGTGAGATCTGCTGCCACACTGTCCCGCTTGCTGCTTCGCCGCTTTCAATGCGCTCTAAGGCCATTTTAGCCTGCAGGCTGACTTCAAATTCCGGATCGTGCTGGGCCTTAAGAAGAGCAGGAATGGCGGAGGGTTCACCGACTTCAAAAAGAAAGCGTGCTGCCCGCCACCGAACCAGTTTATTTGGATCCGCTAATGCGTCCGCCATAGGTCCTGTCGCCAGCGGATCGCCAATGTCGGACAAGGCATCACCAGCCGTGCGCCGTACGACAGCAGATTTGTCCTTTAACGCCATAAACAAATGGGGCAGTACCTCTGGCTTGGAAATCATTCCCAGATAAACGGTGGCGAGTCTGCGAATGGATGTTTTAGGATCGTTAAGTGCTTTCGCCAGAACGGGTATATCCTCCACGGTTGGGTTCATTCGATCAAGGGCTGCAAATCTTTTTTCCCAATCCGGATGCTCCATCATATCAGATACCTGTTGTGCAGGAAGCGGTGCCTCTATTTTTTCCTCGGCTGCTTCGCCTTCTGTCGCCTGAGCAATGAGTTGGCCCAGACGTTCGTTATCGTACGCGGCAGCCAGTTCTTCTCCAACCTCTTCTCCGATTTCTTTGAAAGTTCCGTATCTTACGCCTTGTTCATCCCAAATGCGCTCCAAAATATAATTCTGTGAAGCCTTTTGCACCTTCATGACGGCTTCACTAAACCTTGGAGGGAGTCCAAATCGCATTTCTTCCGCGTCTGCCACCAGTTTGATCTGGATTGGGATGCCTTTGAATTTTTGGATGAGGACTTGAACTTCACCAAAGGACGCTGCCGGTGATCCATCGGCTCCGGCTGTATGGGAGGTTTTTTTTCCAAAGATCTGTTCAATATGAGCAATAACTTCTTTCCAATCAGCTTTGGGGTGACGCTCAACCGAAATGAAATCGCCCACCTGAAAAACACCTTGAACACCATTAACTGCCAGCAGCTGCTGAATATAATCTGGCGCGTTTTCTTGTTTTTCTCTGGTAAAGTTTCTAGCAACACCTTCTGGAAGCGCTTCATCCATATTTAATTTCATAACATTAGGGCTTGGGGTGGGTTCGATTGATTTTATCTTTATGATGTTCCTCTCCTTTCAGCGAAATGGTTCAAAGTTCATAAACTTACCTGCTATGCTTATCATGATAATCAATTCAAAAAGGAAAGTACAGGAACGAAGTGTTGCCAGGTATAGAGGTATCCATCCTACTATTACGTTTGAAAGAAAGAATGGATACATTAGTTCCTAACCTCATCTGGAGTGGTTGTTGTCATCGAATTGAAACAGAATGGCTCGGTTGGGCTATGTCATTCCTTTTGCTTATTTGATTCAATTAAAATAGAAGATGTCTATCCTGAACATCATGTCATAATTGAAGATTGGCAGTGAATTCGATAAAATAATGAACAAGGAGGGGAAAAGAATGGACATGGGGATGGAAAGTTACACCTGGCTATTTTTAACCTTTTTTGCCTTATGTATAGTGGGTATACCTTTCATTGGTGTGTGGGCATTTAAAAAGATAAAAGATGAGTGAATAGAGAAAACTTCATCAAAGAATTCTGATACTCTCGAATGTAAGCAGCAACAGCCAGCCTAAAAATTTTAGGCTGGCTGTTGCTGTTTCTTGTGGTAGTGCGAATTGCAGTAGCCAGGAGTTAGCTAGGAGTTAGCCAGGAGGAACTGGGAAATGCCGTTTTGTTTGGCTTTTTTATTTAGGGGAAGATAAAGAGACATGCACATTTTTTGACAAGGTTGCACAGGAAACAGAGGAGATCTTATATGGCAGACATTTTAATCGCGCTTATTCCGGCTATCGCTTGGGGAAGCATCGTACTTGTAAGTGTGAAACTTGGCGGGGACTCCCATAGCCAGACGTTAGGTACCACGATTGGTGCACTGGTGTTTGCGCTGGGCATGTATTTCTGGGTCCAACCTTTGATCAATTTGACCGCATGGATAGCTGGCATTGTTTCGGGTTTATTCTGGTCGGTTGGCCAGAAAAACCAGCTGGCCAGCGTGCCGTATCTTGGCGTATCCAAGACCGCACCTATATCAACCGGCATGCAGCTGGTGGCGACTACCCTTTTTGGCGTGCTTGTATTTAAAGAGTGGTCCACGAGGGCAACCGTCTTAATCGGCAGTGCGGCCATCATTTTGATTATTGCGGGCGTCATCTTAACATCCATCACAGGAACTGGAGACCGTCGGGATGCAAAGGCTGGCAACCTCAAAAAAGGGATGATGGTGCTGGTTGTGTCGACCATCGGATACCTGGTTTATGTCGTGGTTATCCGATGGTACAACATAAACGGCTGGACTGCTCTCCTGCCTCAGGCACTAGGCATGTTTGCCGGGGCCATCATCCTGACCTTAAAGCACAAGCCATTTAACAAATACGCGTTTCGTAATATCCTTACTGGCTTAATCTGGGGGATTGGCAACCTTGGGCTCCTGCTATCCCTGCCGCGCATCGGGGTGGCCACAAGTTTCTCTCTATCACAGACAGGTATAGTTATATCCACTTTTGGCGGCATTTTTGTGCTTGGAGAAAAAAGACCAAAAAAAAACAGCTAGTCTTATGTATTATCAGCAGTATCTTAATCATTGCAGGCGGTGTGCTGCTGGGTTTTACGAAAAAATAAGAAGGAATAGGAGCAACGATTATGTATCCAGATTTAGCGGGCAAAGTAGTTATCATTACAGGTGCTTCTTCGGGTTTAGGCCGGGCAATGGCCATCCGTTTTGGAGCGGAATAAGCAAAGGTGGTCATCAACTATTTCAAAGCTTTCAGGCGGGAAGAGGATAAAAGAAACCAGCCTCGGGATCACTGAGAATCCCTATTCTCCTGAGGCTTTTTTTATCGGGGTGCTGGGTGTAAATTCGATAAGATCCGCCGGAGAAACATGCAGGGAACTGCAGATTTTATCTAGGGTGGACAGTTCGATACGCTTGGTTTTTCCGGAAATGAGGGCCTTAACAGTTGATGGGTTCAGCTGGGTTATTTGAATGATCTCCTTTTCGGAAAGCCCTGTGAGGTGCATGATTTTATCTAGTGAAAATTTAATCAATTTTAATGCCACCTTTCTCCGGAAGCGGAATACATGCAACGATTGTAGTTGTTAATAAATATACAATTTTATTTATATAAAATCAATTACGAACCAGCCTTCCTTCAGTGGAATAAACGCTCGTTCTTATTTACCATTTGGCCTCATTACCTTCTACATATAGCGTATCATGTTTTTGGCCGTTAAAATTTGTTCATGGTAGAATTTGATAGCATGGAACGATGAATAATATCTACTCTGAAAAGGAGCATTATTACAATGAGTAAAAAGTTAAGTGGCGTACACGCCCTTGTTACCGGTGCTTCGAGCGGTTTGGGTTATGCGATGGCAGAAGCGCTGTTAGAAGCGGGGGCAACCGTTGCACTCACTTCCCGCGGGGGGAGCAAATTACATGAAGCGGTGGCTGCATTTAAGCAAAAAGGGTATGATGCCTACGGGTTATCGCTTGATGTACGCTCTGAACAATCGGCGCAAGAAGCCGCACAATGGGTAACCAAAGAATGGGGCAAACTCGATGTGTTAGTCAATAACGCCGGAATCGGCATGAGAACGGTTAATCCCCGATTCCTTGTTGAACCTCAGCCTTTTTATAAAGTAAAACCCGAGGGATTTCGTGATTTAATTGATACAAATGTGACCGGTTATTTCTTAGTAGCCCGGGCCTTTGCACCTCTGATGATCGAACAGCGTAAAGGGCGGATCATCAATATCTCCATGAACTATGAAACGATGAAAAGAAAAGGTTTTGTTCCGTATGGACCATCTCGCGCGGCAACTGAATCCCTATCTTTCATCATGGCGGAAGATCTAAAGGAATACGGTGTAGCTGTTAATATGCTTTTACCCGGCGGTGCCACCGTAACAGGCATGATTCCAGATGAAATTAAACAGGAGATTGAAAAACAATTTTCCCTTATCGATCCGAGGGTAATGGGTGAACCGATTGTGTTTCTCGCCTCAGACACTTCAGAGGGGATTACAGGTGAACGAATTGTAGCCATAGAATTTGACAAATGGTTAAAGGAAAGAGGGCTGTACTGATTAAAGTGGCACCTGTCACAGCTTGCATAATCAGGCAGGCAGTGGGAGATAGTATCCTTTGGTAGCAAAAAAGTCAAAGGAGTGATCTCCCATGCCATTTGGTGCTCATGAAACGATGGAAGTACATGAGATTTTATTGGAAAAAATTAATGTTATCACCCACTTTAACCTGTATGCAAAAGAAACAAAAAACCAGCGGCTGCTTGACATGATCATGCGCCATCAGCAGGAAGAAATTCGGGCGTATGATGAACTCGTAAACTATACGCATGATTACAACCAATTTACGCCTATCCCTCCAAATACACCGATTAGCGGCGTTGGCCCGCAACAAATTCAATATGGCCTTAACAACCCGCCCCAAGTTGCACCGCAGTCTGACGCCGTGCTCAGTGACTGGGAAATTGCCGTTGCCATGCTGCTGTGTCATAAAAATGCCGCTAGAAACTCTGCGTGGGCCAGTTTAGAATGCGCGGATCCGAACCTGCGCCGCTTACTGCTGAACAGCGCCGCGAACTGTGGGAATCAAGCTTATGAAGTCTTCTTATTCTTAAATGAGCAGGGCTTGTATCAGGTTCCAATGCTAAACAGCCATACGGCAAAAACGTTACTTCATCGATACCAGCCTGCTAATGAATCCTTGAAATCGCTATACTTCGGCCAAAATACCGGTTACGTTGGCCAAAATGCTGGGTATGGCGGCCAAACCATGGGATATGGCAGTCAAACCATGGGTTATGGCGGGCAGTATGGAGCTTATGGCTACTCGAACGCGGTAGGTACTCAAAACGAAGCGATGAATGGCGCGCTCTATACCGGTTCCCCGGAGAGCACGCTTTACGGGGCGGCTTCTGCTGCAGGCCAATCCGAAAATTCTTCCTACGGTAGCCAAAGCCGCTGAGGTTAAACTCGCTCTAATCGAGCAGTAAAAAAAGAAACCACCTGTGAAGAAGTCCGCCCAGCGCGTACCATTCCATAGGTGGTTTTTTAACGTTTCCATCGCAAGAGTTCTGGAAAAATCCCGGGTTTTGGTGTAAGCTAATGGCAATAATGTCAAGACAGATAAGGATAGATGTTATGCTGAAAATGGAGGATGTTGCTCGATTAGCAAACGTGTCGACAGCGACGGTTTCAAGGGTGTTATCAAACAATAAAAATGTCTCAAACAAAACCCGCAAAAAAGTTTTAGATATTATTAATCAAGTAGAGTATAAACCCAACAGGCTTGCGGCAAATTTGCGAAAAAACACATCGGAAACGGTGGCTGTCATCTTGCCTGATATCGCCAATCCATTCTTTGCGGAGATCGTCAAGGGATTCAGGGATGAAGCACTTAAAAGCGGGTATTATATTCTCTTATGTGATACAGGTAACAATACCCGTCAGGAAGAAGAGTTTGTAAAGTTAGTAAAAGAAAGACTCGTAGATGGGATTATCCTTGCAACCGCAAGAATGGCCAAGGATGAAATTTATAAATTAAGCCAGGAAATACCTGTTGTGCTAGCGTGCGAGTATATCGATGACTATGAGATTCCAACCGTATCCATTGATAATATTAGTGCAGCGCGGGAGGCGACTGAATATTTAATTGAACAAGGTCATACGGAAATTGGACTGATAACGGGTCCGCTAGATGTAATACTGAGCCGCGATCGGGTAAAAGGGTACCGCCAGGCTCTCTTGCTTCATGACCTTCCTTTTAGGGACTTTTTTATTCAGGAAGGGGACTTCTCTGTCAAGTCAGGGTACGAAATTATGATGAAATACCTGGCTCATGAACACAAGCCAACCGCAATCTTTGCTTCGAGTGATGAAATGGCGGTAGGTGCTCTTAAAGCGTGCAAAAGCAAAGGATTGCGCATTCCTGACGACATCTGCATTATTGGGTTCGATGATATTCCATTATGTACGTTGGTTGAGCCCGAATTGACGACCGTTGCTCAGCCGAAGTATGAAATCGGAAGCCAGGCTATGAAAATGCTATTGAACATCATTGAAAGAAAGGGCCTGGTTCAAAAACAGATGGTGCTCCCTCATCAACTAATGATCCGCCAAACAACCCGTTGATGCAAGTGAATTAATCATTTATTGGGTTTAAATCGTTCACTTGTATTGCTAGTTTGTAGGAGAATAGACAGTTGTTCTTATTAAGGGACAGCTGTTTTTTAATTCTCCGTTTACGTACTTACTTTTTTGATGCGAATTAAAAAAATACTTTACAGCGAAACTGAAATCGATTACAATCAAATTATCAAATTAATCTTTTATAAATAAAGCTGAAATCGATTACAACTCGTTGTTTTCAAAGACTTGTTTAAGCCCTAGCTATTCGTGGTATATAAATTAAGAGAGGTAGTTTTTGAATGTTTTCTGTAATCGATTACAAAAAAAGAGGGGCTTGCATGGAGAAAATAAAAGTAGGAATGATCGGAACGGGCTTTATTGGGCCTACTCATATTGAAGCTGTAAGAAGGCTTGGTTTTGTGGAAGTGGTTGCTCTAGCAGCGCACGGCCAGAAATCTGCCGACAGGAAAGCGGCCGAACTTCACATTCCTAAAGCCTACGGCGACTACCGGGATATGCTGCGCGACAGTGACATTGACGTCGTCCATAACTGTGCGCCGAATCACCTTCACTTTACAATGAATAAGGAAATTATTTTAGCCGGCAAGCATGTATTATCAGAGAAGCCGCTGGCGATGTCGAGCGAAGAATCCGCCGAATTGTTAGCGCTCGCAAAAAAACATGGCGTCGTTCATGGTGTGAATTTTAACTACAGGCAGTATCCGATCGTAAACCAGCTCGCTGCCATGATAAAGCGTGAGGAATTAGGAAAAGTAAATCTGGTACATGGCAGTTACCTGCAGGATTGGCTGCTGTATGATACCGACTTCAATTGGCGCCTGGATCCCAAAGCAGGCGGGAAAACGCGAGCGATAGCGGACATCGGTTCCCATTGGTGCGACACGGTCCAATATGTAACCGGCAACAAAATTGTAGAAGTGTTCGCTGACCTCGCCACTGTGATCCCAGTGCGCAAGAAGCCGAAGCAAAATGGCTCGACTTTTGGAAGCCAGGAAGCAGCTGAAGGCAGCTACGAAGAAGTCAAGATCAACACTGAAGATTATGCATCCGTGCTACTGCGATTTGAGGATGGAACGCGCGGCGTATTTACCGTATCACAGGTAAGTGCGGGGCGAAAAAACCGGCTTAGTTTTGAAATCGATTGCAGCAAGAGTTCAGCCTTTTGGAATCAGGAAGAGCCCGAGAAGCTATGGATTGGGCATCGGGACAAATCGAACGAACTGCTGTTAGCAGACCCGGCCTTGTTTGCGCCGGAGGCCCGATCATCCATCCATCATCCAGGCGGCCACAACGAAGGCTGGCCGGACGGTATGAAAAATATGATGCTGAATTTTTATTCGTTTATCCGGGAAGGCAAAGACCCACTCAAGGATACACCCCACTTTGCTACGTTCGAAGATGGGCATCGCTCCATGTGCATCATCGATGCCATTCTGGAAAGCCATCAAACAGGAAAATGGGCAAAAGTAGGTTCAACGCAGGTGCAGGGGGTAGAAGCATGAAACTAGGTGTACTTACCGTATTGTTTCAAGATAAATCATTAGATGAGACGCTCGATATCGTCAAGAGTCTGGGACTTGACGCGGTGGAGCTTGGCACCGGAAATTATCCGGGCAATGCCTACTGCAATCCGGATGAACTGCTGGCGGATGAAACAAAGATTGCCGAACTGCAAAGAAAGTTGGATGAAAAAGGACTTATCATTAGCGCATTAAGCTGCCATGGCAATCCGCTGCACCCGCAAAAAGAGGTGGCGCAGCAATTTCATGACACGTGGCGGAAAACGGTTCTGCTTGCAGAAAAATTAGGCATCGATTGCATTAATGTATTCTCGGGCTGTCCGGGCGATTCTGACCAATCGCTCTACCCCAACTGGGTAACATGCGCCTGGCCGCCGGATTACCTGGAAATTCTAAACTGGCAGTGGGAACAGAAGCTCACCCCCTACTGGAAGGAAGAAGCCGCGTTTGCCAATCAGCACCATGTAAGCAAAATTGCTTTTGAGATGCATCCGGGATTTATGGTGTATAACCCGGAAACGCTTTTACGCCTGCGTGAAGCGGTGGGAAATTCGATTGGAGCGAATTTTGACCCAAGCCATCTGTTATGGCAGGGCATCGATCCGGTAGAAGCCATCAAACTGTTAGGTAAGCACGGGGCGATCTTCCATGCGCACGCGAAAGATGTGTATCTAGACCGCACCAATATCCAGCGCAACGGTGTGCTGGACACAAAACCATACGGTGACATCATGAACCGCTCCTGGACATTCCGCAGCGTTGGCTATGGGATGCAAGAAGCCACCTGGAAGCAAATCGTCAGCATGCTGCGCGTGGTCGGATATGACGGTGTGCTAAGCATTGAGCACGAGGATGCGCTCGCGTCTGTCGAAGAAGGTTTCGCTAAGGCGGTCGAAATGCTCAAGCGATCGATCTTGCGGGAATCGCCTGGTGAGATGTGGTGGGCGTAGCCCTGACGTGCTAAAGTAAGCGGTTAAAATATTGAACACCGTGCTTAAGTAAGCGGTTAAAATATTCAACGGGGTAATGGTTACAATGGTTTAGGGAGTCCTGGTAATGTTGCAACTAGGCTTTAGGCATGGTAGGGCACCATGAATTATGAAATAAATCTTGAGGTGATAAACATGAACGCGATTACACAAAATGAACGCACGATCGCAGGTCTTCCGATGGGAGTGATCTGGGGTTACGTAGCGACATTAATATTTATGGCAGGTGACGGCCTCGAACACGCCTGGCTGTCTCCCTATCTTAATCAACAGGGATTTTCTGTTCAACAGACCGCCACTCTTTTTGCGGTATACGGAGCCGTGCTAGCCATTGCTTCCTACTTCTCTGGCGTACTGACCGAAGGGTGGGGACCAAGAAAGGTTATGATAGCAGGCCTCATAACCTGGCTAATCGGCCAAATTCTTTTTGTTCAGTTTGGTTTAAAGGCACACAATTATGCCGTTATGCTTCCAACCTATGGGCTGCGTGGGTTAGGATACCCACTGTTCTGTTATTCATTTTTAGTATGGGTTACGTATCGAAGCCCGGAACGTATTATGGCTACCGCGGTAGGCTTGTTTTGGGCAGCTTGGAGTGGCGGACTTTACGTTGTCGGCAGTTATTTTCCAGCGTACATGATTCCGAAAATCGGTTATATTGGGTTGTTATGGAGTGCTGTTGCCTGGGTGTTAGTCGGTGGATTAGTGGGTGTTCTCGTTGTCAAGGGTGAAGTAAGCCAACAAACGGGCAATCCAAAAGAAAAGTTGAAAAGTTTATTAAACGGATTGACTATTTGTGTCGAGGAACCAAAAGTTGCAATCGGTGGAATCGTCCGTATCATCAACTCAACAGGCGTAGGTTCTCTGCCGATCTTTTTCCCAATTTATTTGGCATCCCAATATGGATTCACGACTGAACAATGGCTGCAAATTTGGGGTACAATGTGGCTGGCAAACATTTGCTTTAATCTGGTTATTCCGTATATCAGTGATAGATGGTTAGGCTGGCGCAATACCATCAGATGGATCGGCAGCACCGGTTGTGGTGTGATGACGTTGGTCATGCTGTATACGCCTCAAGTGTTTGGCCACAGTTTCCTGGCGATGAACATCGTGGGAATCATTTTTGGAATCGTTCTCTGTGGATTTGTGCCGCTTTCTGCTTTAGTAACATCATTGGCTCCGGAGAAGAAAGGGTCTGCCATGGCAGTGGTAAGTTTTGGCGCCGGCATGTCTTACTTTATTGCTCCTGCCATTGTTGGGACTTTCATCGGAAGTATTGGTGTTCATGGGGTCATGTGGGTCTTTGCTATCATGTATTTCGTTGGGGCGTTTTTGATGAAATTTATGAAGCTGCCAGCAGAGGAAGCGCTTGATCAGGGCGACATTTCATCCGAAAACGAACAGCTTAATGTTTCGAAATTGTCTCAAGCAAAATAACACACAATAAATTGAATGACAAATGGGGGCATTAACATGAAATTAGGTTATCAAACCAATACCTGGGGAGGCGTAGTTGGACATCCAGCAGGCGTAACTTCTATAAAAGATGTTTACTATCTTGCAAATGGCTCAACGGAAGAAGCGATTAAGGATATTGCAGCAGCTGGCTATACAGGCTTTGAACTTTTTGATGGCAATCTGATGCAGTATAAAGATAAGAAAGAAGAATTTATCAAACTAATAAAGGACCATGCCTTAACGTTTATTGGGGTATACACAGGCGGTAATTTTATTTTTCCGGACATTTTGGAAGAAGAGTTGTTGAAAATTGAAAGTGTAGCCGCGCTCGCATCCGAATTAGGTGCACGGCATCTCGTAGTAGGCGGTGGAGCCGTTCGCACGAATGGTATCCTTGAAAGCGACTACGCAGCACTAGGAAATGCTTTAAATAAAGTAGTAAAAATTGCAGAGAAATACAATTTAATTGCAAGTTACCATCCTCATATGGGAACGAATGTTCAGGCACCTGAGCAGTTAGATAAATTAATGCCATTGACTACGATTAACCTTTGTCCAGATACCGCACACATTGAAGCAGGCGGTGGAGATCCGGTTGAAGTTATGAAAAAATATATGGATCGTATCAAGTATGTTCATCTCAAAGATTATGAAAACGGTGAGTTTTTGCCATTAGGAGAAGGCCATCAGAAATTTGATGAAATGATTAAAGTGTTAGATGAGGCAAACTTCGATGGCTGGATTACAGTCGAGTTAGACAGTTATCCAAACCCAAAACAAGGCGCTGAAATCAGCCGTAAATACTTAACCCAGTTCGAATAGGCGCAGCAAGCCTAACCGTTTAGTAACAACAACTGGAAACAGACATCTGCGAACACAGTTAAGCTAATCCAATTATTAACATATATATTCAACTAATTTTCAGGAGGTTACGAACATGAAAAAATTAAACGTAGGTATGATTGGCGGAGGATTTATGGGAAAAGCGCATGCCCTTGCATATGCGGGAATGCCAATGTTCTTCTGGCCAGCACCAGCTATTCCACATCGCCACACCCTCGTAGATGTAAAGGAAGAATTAGCCAAAGATGCAGCTTTAAAATTAGGGTTTGAAAATTATTCTACGGATTGGAGAGCAGTCGTCAATGATCCAGATATCGATATCATTGATATTGTAACTCCAAATAACACCCATGCGGAAATTGCGATCGCTGCAGCAAAAGCTGGCAAACATATTATCTCCGAAAAACCATTAGCATTGGGCGCTGCAGAAGCTAAAACCATGTTAGATGCCGTAAAAGCTGCAGGTGTAAAACATGCGGTGGCCTTCAACTACAGAAGAACGCCAGCTGTTGCTCTGGCCAAAAAATACATTGAAGAAGGCAGAATCGGAAAAATCCTTAGCTTCCGTGGAACCTATCTCCAGGACTGGTCTGCCGATCCGAATTCACCTCTGTCCTGGCGTTTCCAGAAAAAAATTGCAGGTTCAGGTGCTTTAGGTGATATCGGAACGCACGTAGTGGATTTTGCCCGCTATCTTGTTGGGGAAATTACAGATGTGAATGCTGTGACAAAAACATGGATTCATGAAAGACCTGTTCAAACAGGTGGCGTTGACAAGTTAGGCACGGTCAAAAGTGGTGCAGATGTACCTAAAGGTGCCGTTGACGTAGATGATGAATTTATCACATTGGTTAAATTTGACAATGGAGCAATTGGAAGCATTGAAGCGACTCGCAATGCATGGGGCCGTAACAACTTCTTGACTTTCGAAATCCATGGTGAAAAAGGCTCCTTATACTTTAACTATGAGCGCCGCGATGAACTTCAAGTATGTTTCGCTGATGATCCAAGTGATGCTAAAGGCTTCAGAACGGTTTACACAGGACCAGCTACGCCGTACGGAGAAGGATTATGGCCAATTCCAGCATTAGGTATTGGTTATGGAGAAACAAAAATCATCGAAACATATGACTTCTTTAAAGCAATCGTAGAAGGCACAGAAGCTTCTCCAAACTTCAATGATGGCTATCGCATCGAAGTTATTGCGGATGGCATCCTTGAATCAGCTGAAAAAGGTGAATGGGTTAGCCTTGAAAAAACAGCTGCATCTGTAAAATAATGCAGTTAGCAAACGAATAGTATTAACAACCTTAACAGGCATTGCGATTGGCGCAATGCCTGTTTTCTCTTTGTAAAGGTCGTGCTTGTGCTGGAGCAACCCTTTTTTTAGCAAGACTATTTTTAAAACATCGCAGACAACAATCCGAGTGCAGCCACTGGCATGATTAAAGCGGAAAGAACCATGCCCAGTGTTCCCATAATACCTTCTTGTTCTCCCCATTGTGCGGCGCGGGCAGCCCCTACCATGGATGCGGCGGTGCCAAGAGCTAATCCCTTTACCATGGTGTTCTTAATTCCCAGCCCCTGCAAAATCACAGGACCTATAACCATTCCAATTAAGGCAGTCATCACGGTGAACACAGCTGTCAGTTCCGGCAAGCCGCCTAATAGTTGTGAAACCGAAACCGCCATGGGTGCTGTAACGGATTTTGGAGTCAGGGAAGCCAGCGTAGAAAAGCTAAAGTGAAATAAGTGGGACATAACCATTACTAAAAAAATACCTGAACATGTACCTGCTGCCACACCGGACAAAATCGTAAAAACATTTTGCTTTAAAACGGATGCGTATTTGTACAAAGGAATAACCATAGCGAGTTGTATAGGTCCGAGGAAAAAGGTGATAGGCTGCGTTGCCGTATGGTAGGTCGCATAATTCGTATGGGTTAGCCATAGAATACCAATTAGAGCAGCCGGACAAATAAATAGGGGATTTATCCAGCCAGAAGAGGTTTTATTGTAAAGCCTATCGGCTGCCAAATAGAGGGATACGGTAAGAATAATCCAGATAAACATCGAATAGATACTCATCTTACTTTCCTCCTTTTTCTAAACAATAACGTGATGAGCGCAGTTGTGATAAGAACGGAAGCGGTGCTCAGGATCACCGTGAAGAGTAAATCCCACCCACCCTGACGAATGACATTCCAGTACTGCATCACACCTGCAATAACAGGAATGAAAAAGAACAGCATATGGCGGGTAAAGAAATGGCTCGCGTGTTCCAATTGATCGGTTCTTACCAACTTTGTTTTCAGAAGAAGGATCAGCAGCCCCATTCCAATTAACACAGGCGGGATCGGTATTGGAAGCAGGCCACTTATAATCACGCTTAACTCATACAAAATGGAGAGAAGCGCAATTTCAAATAAAATTTTCATAAGGAGGATTCGCATTTTGAACCACCTTCTTACCGGCACTTTGGTCCCCTTCCTTACTATTTTCCATTTGTCTAATGGACTGAATTTCTCTATTGATTTGGCGTAATTGTTTATGAATGTCTGTCATACTGGAATAAGTAGTAGCAGGATTTTTTAATTTTTCAATCAACTCTTCTTTAAGTTGCTGTAAAAAGACAATGCGGCCCAGCAGCATGGCGTCTTCCACCTTTCTCGTTGGGATGTTTATATGGAAGATTCTACACCCGTCGCTGTACTTTTTACGCATTTTTGTCATATTCCCTTACAATATAATTTTAGATTTTCTCAGATAAGTTCCTCGTTGAAAAAAAAGAAGCCGTTCCTATTAGGAAACGACTACTATTGCTGTTTTTTAATACTGTCAATTGCTTGTTTAACATTTGCGTATGTTTTGATGGATGAGAAATCAATGCCGCCATTCACGACGGTTTGTGCTAATTCAGGGCGAATACCTGTAGCAATTGCATGGATTCCCAACATACGGAGGACTTCATGAATTTTAAAGATATGGTTGGCTACTGCTGTATCAATAATCAGGATGCCGGAAAAATCGATAATCAGCCAATCCACTGCAGACCGGGTGATCTTAGGGACTACCTGTTCCAAAAGGTATCTTGCTCTGCGAGAGTCTATGGAACCTATGAGTGGCAGTACCGCAATTCCGTCATGAAAAGGGACGACAGGTGCCGATAAGTCATTTATCTCATCCTGGGCCTCTTTAATTATGGTGTCTTTAAGGCGTTCAAATGTTTGAATGGTTTCGTTGATGCTGATGTCGAACATATAGTTAAGCCGTGTATTTACAAATACAACATCTTCTAAGGACAGATTCAACTCTACACTTGTGTTTGTAATATGTTCAGTAAACACCATTCGAACAGTTGGATATAACGCAACAGCATCCGAAATTTTTCCTACTAAAGCAACCTCACGTTCTGTATTTGTTTTAATCCATTGGCTATGCCCCTTAGGCATTTCGCCTTCCGGAAGAGATAGCGATAGACTTAAAAACCGTAGAAATTCCACGTAGGCAAGAATTCCCTGCTCTTTTTCTTGTTGTGAGATTTCAAATTTCATTCTTTGAAGGAGATCTTCTGCAATAGCAACAGCTAATCGTTTTGCATTTATATGAAGATATTCCGCAACTTGTGAAATCGAGTTCAATATTTTCCACGTCCCCACCATTATAATACTAAGATTATACCTTAAAAGTCTTAACTATGGTTATAGCCAATGTATGCCTTCCTCTGCTGGTCAATGGTTTCTCACAAATATTCTAGTTGAGTGCGCATAGACATACAATGCTATAGGATAATGAAAAGGTGGGGCGAAAGCGTGGAAAAAATTCAGCCGACTAATCCAGTATCGGAAAACGTTCTGTAATATCGTATTGTTATTTATAACCTATATAAATGTAACGATTCTTTTTACATGTTTTTATCTCATCATTGAAATATTCGGTTATGGCTCGCAAAAAGCCATTCAGATTATTTTTGTCTGCGTTCCTGATACCATTGAAAAATCCAAATGGTTAAGCCCAGCCAGAAGGCGCTGACAAAGTAACCGCCAAGCACATCACTTGGATAATGAACGCCCAAATAAATTCGGCTCACGCCAATTGCAAGAATCATAAGTGCACTAAAAATAAGCAACAGTGTACGCCCGGGCCGTGTGGGAATATGGCGCCATAGAAGAAAGGTTAGCACGCCATAAAAGGCGAATGCTTCCATGGAATGGCCGCTCGGAAAACTGTACCCTGCTTGCTCAATCAGCCGGTGTATGGTGGGGCGCTGCCGTCGAAATAAAGATTTTAAGAGCACGTTCAACAGCGGTGTACCGACCACGACGACAAGAAAAACAATCAGTTCCATCCGATGATGCAGCACTTTATAGAGAAAAACCATCACAAGAATGGCAAGGACAGCAACACAAGGGGTTGATCCAATAAAAGTAAAAAATTTCATGATGAAAGTTAATGCAGGAGATTCATACCCCTGCACCAGAGCGATAATAGCATTGTCAAAGCGGGTTATTTGTTTCGTGCTTATCCATACAGCCATCCATACAAAACACGCGACTGCCGACAGACTGTATATAAAAACGGGCGTAAATTTCAACCCAGGTTTATCCACATTATAGACCTCCTCCTATGCCGTTACTATTCCCTTCTGCATTCCCAAACATGCCTGAATTTGCCTTCCCTTCCATGGAAAAGGGCAAGACTCATGCTTTAGTTTTTTAAAGAGACTTCCCAAGGACAGCATAAGTTCAACTTCTTTAGATTTAAACAAATTTTAAGCTTTTGTTTATATAAAATTTAGCCCTACCCGCTACGATGAGATTGCTTACTGAAGCAAAAATAGTATACTGTTTGTTGTCGGTTTGGAATTTATTTGATTGCAGAGAAATGAAGGTGAAAACCGTGTCGATCAAACTACGTCTCATATTATCCTATCTTGCCATGCTCATCGTTCCTATAATTTTAACGATCGGGATCGCGTTAGGCTTTATTCAAGCATCTATAGGAAGCATTCGTAATATAGCCACTCTGGGTGAAACGGAGAACAACCTTATTATGGAGGGGTCAAAACTATTTACGGACATTAAGCTAACAGCTGATAAAAATCCGGATCAGTTAAAGGATGCTAAATACCTCTCTGGGCTCGAACAAAAGTTAACCCTCATTAATTCCGGCATTGTTGTGCGGGAGAATAACCGTGTGATACATGCCTCCAAGCTGTTTGATGGACAAAACGTGGCAGCACATCTGTCCAAATTCAGGTATCACCATGAAGAGAATCAAGATCCGGAATTTATTGGCGGCCGCTTATATTTAACTAAGCAGCATGATTTTCATTTCACGAATGGACAGCGTGCAACTGTCTTTCTATTGACAGGGGTCGGTCCAATTGGACAGTTTGCGTACAAGCTCATCATTACAATCGGGGTCGCGTTCCTGTTAATTATTGTTTTTACGAACGGAATTCTCACTTATATGGTATCTCGCAGTATTGTAAAACCGCTTCGATCTTTAAAAAAGGCTGCCGAGAAAATTAAGGAAGGCAACCTGAATTTTGCGATGGAGCCGTATGCAAAAGACGAAATCGGGGAACTGGCTGGGGCGTTTGAAGCCATGCGGTTTCAATTGAAGTCATCTGTCGAACAGCAAATGCAGTATGAGAATAATAGAAAAGAACTAATCTCAACAATCTCGCACGATCTTAAAACCCCCATAACAGCAATCAAAGGGTATGTGGAAGGCATCATGGATGGGGTGGCAGATACTCAGGAGAAAATGGAGCGGTATATTAAAACCATTTACGTTAAAGCCAATGATCTCGATGAACTTATTGATCAGTTATTTCTATTTTCAAAGCTGGATTTAAAGAAGCTCCCCTTTAATTTTGAAGAAATCGATATCGATAGTTATTTAACGGATTGCACCGAAGAAATGCAGTTTGATATGGAAAGAAGCGGGGTTTGCATTGACTTTCATCATAAGGCCCAAGGACCCCTGCCGGTTATTGCAGATAGAGAAAAGCTCAAACGGATCATTACAAACGTTATCGAGAATGCAGTCAAATACATGAATAGAGAGAACGGAAAAATAGATATTTATCTGACGGCAGACGAGCACACGGTCACTATTGAAATTAAGGATAATGGACAGGGAATACCCGAGAAATTGATTCCTTTTATCTTTGATACGTTTTACAGGGCAGATGCCTCCAGAAATTCTTCGACAGGCGGAAGCGGGCTTGGGCTTGCAATTTCCAAAAGGATTGTTGAAGAGCATGGCGGTCAAATATGGGCGAAGAGTGTAGAGGGAAAAGGTACAAGCATATTCTTTACCCTAAGAAGAATAAATCCAACCACAGATGAGCCTGACGTTTAGCCAATTATAGAGGTTTAAGAAAAAATTAAGGTTTTTTTTAAAAGCAGTTTAGGAATGCCTCGTAATATAAAAGAGCAAGCCGAAGCTGAATGGGTGGATAAATAATGAACATAAGAAACCATAATAAAATTTTAATACTAACAGGGAGCTTTGGTGATGGCCATAGGAAAGTGGCCGAAGCTATTTCTGAGTCGTTCGGTTTTTGTTCGCCAGGTGCTGACATCGAAGTGATGGATGTGATTAAAAGGATAAATCCGAATATCCATCTGATTATCCATTTTATCTTTATGCTTATGGTGAAGAAATTGCCATTTGTGTATGGGGTCCTGTATAACGCCACAAGAGACAGTCACGTTGCTGCATTTCTGCCGAAGATTTTCCTTAAAATCATTGGGCTGCCAAAAATTCAAAATGTAATTGGGGATGTTCAGCCGTCTGTGGTGATTAGTACCTGCCCATTATCCGCGACGATTGTGGCCTACCTCAAAGCAAGGAACATGCTAACTGTTCCTACTTATACCGTGATAACGGATCACACCGATCATGGTTATTGGCTATCTCCACAAACGGATTACTATATTGTTGGTTCCGATTACGTGAAACAATCGCTCATCGAGATGGGCGTTCCGGAGTCCCGCATTATGGTTACAGGCATTCCGATTCGCGCTGAATTCAGTCAGAGGTACAACAAAAAATTAGTGTTAAGCAAGTACGGGGTGGATTCTTCGCTGCCAACTGTAATGGTTATGGGCGGGGGAGAGGGTATGATTGGAGGATTGGCACGTGTACTGAAAGGAAATTCGCTGCCTGTCAAGTTAAACGTACTTATCGTTTGCGGCCACAACGATAAGCTTCGCAAAAAACTGGATAAAGAGTTACGGCGATCCATTCATCATGTAAATGTTATGGGATATGTTGACCACATTGCCGAGATCATGGCTATCTCCGATCTGATCATTACCAAACCCGGAGGCGTAACCACATCAGAGGCCATTGCCGCACACTTGCCGATGCTCCTTTACAAACCGATTCCCGGCCAGGAGGTGGATAACGCTGAATTCTTGGTCAGGTCGGGTGTTGCGCTGCAAGCTCACAACAGGAAAGATTTACTCGATTTGCTTCAGAAAGCAGTTGGAAACCCGGAGGAACTTTCACACATGAAAAGGAATGCGAAAAAATTTGAGTATAAGTGGTGCCCTTATGCCCTTCATCTGCATTCACCCCGAATGTTTACTAAAGCAAATTCCTGAACTTTGAAAGTTAAGGTGGAAATCTATCATGATAAAGCTTGGCTTTCTAGCACTTGTACTTGTTTTATTGCCCAGGGCGGATGCCTATGCAAATGTCCCAGCCAGTATTCATACGCTGGCTTTACCGGCAGAAAATGGCAAAGATTTCTTAACGGGTATTCGCGCCGCTTTTTTGGTGCTGATTATCGGCTGGGTTATTAAATCGTTTGCCAAAATAAAGAAATAATGAAAAAGGTAAAGATTAATTTGGAGGTAACATAGTGGATTATCAATTGTTTCAGTTCATCAATGGTTTTGCAGGCAAGAATTCGCTTCTAGATGGTATTATGAAAGCTTTTAGCTCCTATGGACCTATTTTATATGGGATTGTTTTACTCGTCATTATATTTGCTTCGAAATCCAAGGCTATGAGAAGAGTGGGGCTTGGGGGGATCGCGGCAGCAGTGATTGGTTTAGCTGTAAACTTTGTGATTCACCATGTTTTTTATCGCGCTCGTCCATTTGTAACACACCATGTAAATCTATTGTTAACCCATGCTCCTGACTCTTCTTTCCCAAGTGATCACACAGTAGGCGCTTTTTCCATTACGTTTGCTCTATGGCGTTTTTACCCAAGATTAGGAAAGCTGCTGCTGGCAATTGCTATTCTTGTTGGTATTTCACGTGTGTTTGTCGGCAACCATTATCCTACAGATGTATTGGGCGGAGCAATTGTCGGCATTCTTTCCGGGATGGTTGTTTCGAAATTTGTTGCGAAGAGCAAACAGCAAAAAACGTCATACTTGGGCATGAGGTCGTAAAAAAACAAAAAAGTTGTTTATTTGTGCCAGCTTTATCGTGTATAATGAACAACAAGCAATAAAGTTCAGAACAATTTAATAGGTTAACTCTTATCCAGAGTGGCGGAGGGACTGGCCCGATGAAGCCCGGCAACCATCGAATGAATCAAACGTTCATTTGAACGGTGCCAATTCCTGTAGAACGATTATGTTCTTGCAGATGAGAGAGTGCAATGATTGGTTACAAACACTCTTCCTTCTGCGGAGAGTGTTTTTTTACATACAAATAATCTTGGAGGGATACCATGCAAATTGAAACCATTCTTGTAAGAGCAGGTTTAGGTAAAGATCCAGCGACAGGCTCTGTTAGTACGCCCATTTATCAATCCGCAACGTTTGCGCACCCGAGACTTGGAGAGAGCACCGGGTATGACTATTCCCGTACGGCGAACCCCACTCGCACCGCGCTGGAGGAAGCTGTAGCTGCCCTGGAAAAGGGCGCGGTTGGCGTCTCTTTTTCGACGGGAATGGCAGCCATAACAGCGGTATTCTTTCTATTCAAACCAGGTGATCACCTTGTCGTCTCCGAAGACTTATATGGCGGGACATACAGATTGTTAAATGAAATGTTTTGCCAATACGGCATTGAGGTCAGCTATGTGGATACGAGTGATAGTAAGGCGATTGAGTCCTCGGTTCGCGAATCTACGAAAGCTTTATTTATTGAGACGCCGACAAATCCGTTAATGAAGATTAGCGACCTTAAAAAGAGCATTGACATTGCGAAACGCCATGACCTGCTGACCATTGTAGACAACACATTTATGACCCCCTATTTCCAACAGCCGCTTGTACTGGGTGCAGACATTGTGGTGCATTCCGCTACAAAATATTTGAGCGGGCATAACGACGTGGTCGCAGGCGTAGTGGTTACACGTGAAGAGTCGCTGGGAGAAAAAATTCGTTTTGTGCAAAATTCAGCAGGCGGTATTTTAGGACCGCAGGATTGTTGGCTGTTGCTGCGGGGGTTAAAGACGCTGGCTCTACGGATGGATCGCCATCAAGAAAATGCCCAGCAGATTGCCGAGTGGCTTACCCGACAGCCTGAGGTCGAACAGGTATATTATCCGGGTCTAGCCGATCATCCTGGCTATGAAACATGCAGTCAGCAGGCTTCCGGGTTTGGCGGCATGCTTTCTTTCAGTGTGAAGGATAAGGCACTCGTTCCTTATCTGCTCGAACATTTGAAGCTTATAACGTTTGCAGAGAGCCTTGGCGGAGTGGAAAGTCTGATCACTTTTCCTGCAAGACAAACACATGCGGACATCCCGGAAGAAATTCGCAATAGTCTTGGCATAACGGATCAACTTCTTCGTTTATCTGTAGGAATCGAACATATCGACGATTTAATTGGAGATTTTAAACAGACATTTAATCAGTACAGATCGAGTAAGGAACAAGTTTTGCCAGTAAAATAAATTTGAATCTTGACAAAATATTTGACCAGAAGTAATATTAAGGAACAATTTGAATAATGAATCTTATCAAGAGTGGCGGAGGGATTGGCCCGATGAAGCCCAGCAACCCCAATGACCCTTTTATATTTAGGGACGGAAGGTGCTAAATCCAACAGGAATATTTCCTGGAAGATAAGGATACGGTCTAACACCCACCTCTTTATCTTCGGATAAAGAGGTTTTTATTTTCGTAGAGGAATGAATATTTTGCTTTAACGTGTTGAAGTGCGTTTAACGATTTTTTAAATGGGACCTCCGGTCCCGAAACACCAGAAGAAAACATCGCGAGGCGCATGTCCGCCCTTTCTTTCCCCCGATGTAGCGTGTGGAACAGAAGGCGAAAAAGACTGGCAAAGTGTCTCCATCATTGAGATACCCAGATGTTTTTGCCGGTCCGACCGCCGTTCCACAAAGCGGCCGTAAAAACTTCTATGAGGGGAAAGGAGAGAGCGGCATGGGCCGCGATGTTTTTCACAAGATATTAAAGGGAGGCCCTTATGCCAGTTAATGCTAAAACATCCACCACATCGTTTGGAACGAAGCTTGTGCACGCCGAATCCGTAGATGAAAACCATTTTGGAGCGCTAAGTACGCCGATATATCAAGTGTCTACCTTCCATCAGTTTTCCTTTGATGAACCGGGCCGCTTTGATTACTCCCGGTCCGGAAATCCTACCCGGGAAGCGCTGGAGGACGCCATCGCGAAATTGGAGGGAGGATACGCAGGCTTTGCCTTCTCCTCTGGAATGGCAGCTATCTCATCCGTACTTTGTTTGCTTTCTGCCGGCGATCACATTTTACTTTCTGCTGATATATATGGGGGAACATACCGAGCTGTAACGCGGCTCTTCCCGCGCTTTGGTATAAAAGCGGAATTTGTAGATACGACTAATGTAAACGCGGTTGAATCGGCGATCTTACCCGAAACGCGCATGGTCTTTCTTGAAACCCCGTCTAACCCGCAGATGAATATTACCGACATTAAAGCAGTGAGTGAGGTCGCAAAGCGTCACGGCATTATAACCGTTGTCGATAATACTTTTATGACGCCTTACCTGCAGCAGCCTCTGCAGCTTGGCGCTGATGTTGTTGTCCACAGTGCGACAAAATATATCGGAGGGCACAGCGATGTAGTTGGGGGCTTAGTTGTTGCGGCGACAGCAGAGTTAGCCGACGAAATCAAATTCATTCAAAATGCATTTGGCGCGATACTAGGACCACAGGATTCCTGGCTTATGCTGCGCGGCTTGAAAACATTGAAGGTTAGAATGGACCAGCACCAGAAGACAGCTCACAGCCTTGCGCTTTGGCTCAAGAACCGCCCGGAAGTCAAGCATGTGTATTATCCGGGTCTTCCTGAACACCCGGGCCATGAGTTGGCGCTGCAGCAGGCGACAGGATTTGGCGGGATCATCTCCTTTGTGCTTCATGATATCGATCAAGTTAAGAATTTTGTGAATAACATTAAAATACCGGCGCTTGCCGTTAGCCTTGGGGCTGTCGAAAGCATACTCACATACCCCGCTCGCATGTCCCACGCGAGCATACCGGAAGATAAACGCATACAGATGGGTGTGACCGACACGCTTCTCCGGTTATCCGTTGGCCTGGAAGACGAAGAAGATTTATTGAATGATTTGGAGCAGGCGCTCACCAGCGCGGTTTTGAGCACCCCACTTTAAAACACCCGGTGCAACATTCAATTCAAGAAGGGCATACTCCTAAAAAAAGGAGGGAAAAGCCCGATGGATAATTTTGAGCAAATTTATAATCAGTACAAGGCCCGGGGTGAACTGGAGACGATGCAGAATATGGCAGTGCAAAATCTCCCGGCCGGCACCGAAGAAATCGTCGCGGTTCGAAAAAATAACGACGGTGATATTATTGCAGTTAAAACGAATACAGGCAGGGAATTGGACTATGTTACAGCCTTAAACGAAGCGAAAGCTGGCACACTGGCCCATGTGGATGTATTTCACAGGTACGGCCGGGATATCTTGAGAAGCGAGCCGGATGGCATCAAACAGAACAATTTAGATAATCTGCCTGCCTTTTAATTGTGCAAATTTAAAATTTTAGCTGTTTACTCGTTACCAGGTTATGCTATAATTTCTTTGACAACTGCATAATTGTTTCAAGGTGTTACGGATAATCCCGTAACTTAAAAGGGAAGACCGGTTAAAAGCCGGCGCGGTCCCGCCACTGTAAAGAGGAGGGCTGCTGCAAGTTAATTCCACTGATTCGCTAGCGCGATTTGGGAAGGAAGCAGCAGGCCATTGATTCTAAGCCAGGAGACCTGCCTTGAAATGCAACACGCAAAAAAACTCACGAGGATGAGGAGGTGTGCCACGTTATTACAAACGGTTTAGACTGTTTGAACATAATTTTTTACAAACGGCGTCTTTCTTATTACGGGAAAGATGCCGTTTTTGCGTTTTACGGCAAAGGAGGTTCACTGTGGACAGCTTATCGCTCATATTTCTCGTGTTTGTTTTAGGGCTTCGCCATGGAATAGATGCGGATCACCTCGCCTTTATTGACGGGCAAATCCGGTATAATTGGCGGATTGGCAGCCCGATTGCCCGGTGGGTCGGCACGCTGTTTTCGCTTGGCCATGGGCTGGTTGTTGCAGGCATTGCGATCATTCTCGGGGCATTCGTCAATCACTTTACATTCCCGGCCTATTTCGATACCGCTTCCACCTGGGTATCGATTGTATCGCTATTTGTAATTGGGAGCTTAAATTTATTCAATCTCCTGCGAACAAAATCAATAGAGCAAGAATTTCTATTAAGCGGGCTGAAGGGCAGGCTTATACCGAAGTTTGCAAAGAGCACGACAAATCCTCTCCTCATTATTCTAATCGGCGGTATGTTTGCGTTGGCTGCTGACACCGTAAGCCAAACGTCTGCCTGGGCTCTTGCAGCCGGCCATGCTGGCGGATTCATGTCTGTGATCGTTGGATGCGTGTTTATGCTTGGTATGATGCTTACAGATACGGTTGATTCTTTTATCACCTACCAAATGATGAAAACGTCCGGCAGGGTGGGGAGAGCAGCATCCAGATTGATCGGGTGGGTCATTGTTTTTCTCGCATATGGTGTTTGCTTTTACGAGACGATTACATTCTTTGGTCCTTTCCTAAACATAGATTTTGAAGTAGCAGGAGCTGTAAGCTTTTTCTTACTCATTCTTTGTTTCACCTTTCTTAATCTGCGTCTTAAATCGCAAAATAAATCAGGTTCTGGCGAGGCCATCAAGTAATTTTTGGATTAGTGCTGTCTTGCTAACCATGTGCATCTTTGCTAGACTCGTTCTCTTGTTTTATGAACCCTCTGATAAGGAGTGAATTTACGTTGCCAGGAAAAATACTAGTTGTTGGCTTTGGCCCTGGAAGCATCAAACATTTCACAGAAAGAGCCAGGGAAGCCATACAGGAAAGCGATTGTATTATCGGTTATAAAACGTACGTGGACCTTGTACTCGACGTCGTAACCCATCAGGAAATTATCAGCACAGGGATGGCCGAAGAAGTCAGCCGTGCGCAGGCAGCTGTTAAACTTGCTGAATCCGGAAGAACAGTCGCCGTTATATCCAGCGGGGATGCTGGGGTGTACGGCATGGCTGGGCTGGTGTATGAAGTATTAATCGAACAAGGATGGACAGAGAAGGATGGCATTGAAGTTGAAGTGATACCTGGAATCTCGGCAATCAACTCATGTGCTTCGCTGCTCGGAGCGCCTGTTATGCATGATGCCTGTACGATCAGCCTAAGTGACCATCTTACACCGTGGGATATAATCGCCAAACGAATCGAAGCCGCTGCTTCAGCCGATTTTGTCATCGCTATCTATAACCCAAAAAGCGGGAGGAGAACGCGGCAAATAGTTGAAGCGCGAAACATTCTTTTGCAATACCGTTCACCCCGGACGCCTGTAGGATTAGTCAAAAGCGCGTACAGGGATCGGCAGCAGGTGATTATCACAACCATCGAAGATATGTTAGACCACGATATTGGCATGCTCACAACGATCGTAATCGGCAATTCCACAACTTTTTTATACGACAACAAGATGATTACCCCGCGGGGATACCAGCGGAAATACACGCTGAATGCTGAGAAGCAGGCTTTGCGCCCGCATGAGCGACTGAGGCCTGAGAATGAACCATGGGCGCTCCATGGAGGAAAGGAAGATGTGGAGTCGCCACTTGACATGGCCATGCAGGCTGTGGCGAAACTTGATGAAAAAAAGGGTGTAGCGGTTTTAACTTATCAGCATGCCCGTACCCAGGTTGAATCCATCTTTGAGCTGGCTGTTAGCCCGGGAGTAGCCAATAAGAAATTTACCCCTGATCAGCTGATCCTATTGGCCGAGATAGCGGGCGAAAAAGGCTCGATAGAATATACTCCTCATCACCAGATCGTGTTACGCATCCCAAGCAGTCAGCCAGAAGCCATTTCCAGGCGATTGCGGGAAGCAGGCTTCTTGCTGTCCCCCATAGGCGATGTCTTAACAGTAAAGGCATGTGACTTCTGCGATGGGGAGAAAAAAGACGGGATTCCATTTGCAGAAGAAATCCAAAGGCGTTTTGGCGGTATTGAGATGCCAAAGGAGCTGATGCTCGGATTTAATGGCTGCGCTATGGCATGCTACGGCGCCGTAAAAGAAGACATTGGCATTGTTTTTCGCCGGGGGAAATTCGATTTGTTTCTCGGTGCAAAAACAGTGGGCAGAACCGCTCAGGCAGGGCAGCCGGTTGCCGAAGGAATTGAACCGGACAAGCTGGTGCCAATCATTGAGGCCATTATCCATGAATATAAGGAAAAAGGCTATCCAAACGAGCGGTTCCATAAGTTTTTTAAACGGGTCAAGACAGTTCAGGGTTATCAGTACCAGGATGAAACACCTAAAGTTTTGGTAGAAGCGGCTCCATGTGGAGACTAGAGGAGGAAAACAAATGAAAGCTGTTTTATTTGTGGGTCACGGCAGCAGGGATTTTGAAGGAAACGAGCAGGTGCGTGAGTTGATTACAAGGATAAGGCCGCAAATGGATCCTGCTATACTGGTTGAATCGTGCTTCCTGGAGTTTGAGCTTCCGACTGTGCCGCAAGGACTGGACGCGTGTGTCGACAAAGGGGCGACTCAAGTAGCGGTGATCCCGATCATGCTGCTGCCGGCTGGCCACTCTAAGATTCATATTCCAGCAGCACTGGATGAGGCCAGGCAGACCTACCCCGATGTTACCTTTACATATGGCAAGCCAATCGGTGTACACGACCAAACCGTCGAAATCTGCAAGAGCAGGCTGATAGAGCTGGGAGAGGATGTGAATCATCCCGATCCAGATACGGCGGTTATTCTGTTAGGGCGCGGCGGTAGTGATCCGGACGCCAACAGTGACCTCTATAAAATTGCCCGGCTTCTGTGGGAACGGATTAAGTATAACATCGTCGAACCCGCTTTTATGGGCGTTACCGATCCGCTAATTGAGGAAGGCGTCGACAGGTGCATCCGATTAGGGGCGAAAAAAATTATTATTTTACCGTACTTTCTGTTTACTGGCATCTTAATAAAAAGGCTTGAAGAGCTGATTCAGGTTTTTGCAGCCAAATATCCGGACGCTGAATTTTCGCTGGCTGGCTATTTTGGATTTCACAGCAATCTTGAAAGGGTTCTACTAGAGCGAGCGGAGGAAGCGCTGGGCGGAGTGGTGATGATGAACTGTGATACATGCCAGTACAGGCTGCAGGCGATGGAGCATATCGATCATCACCATCACCATGATCATAACCATAACCATGACCATGACCATCACGATAGCCATGAACACTACCATCATCATGACCACGAGGACCACAGCCACCCAGATGGCCATACTCACCCAAATAACGATAGGCATCACCATCACTGCGATCATAATGGCCCGGATCATCACAGTACCTCTGATGCAGAACAAAAGGAGCGGGTGACGAAATGATTCTAGTGATTGCCGGCACAAGTGATGCGCGGGAACTCGCCCTCAGGATTCAAGGAGCGGGCTATCCCTTAATCGCAACCGTTGTCACGGAGAATGCCGCAAAAGAAATGGAACAGGCAGGAATTGCCGTACGGACCGGGCGAATGGACGCGGACCGGATCGCATCTTTCATTCAGGAAAAAGCCATAGAGGCTGTGGTTGATGCAAGCCATCCTTTTGCAGAGGAAGCTTCCAAAAATGCGATGAAAGGGGCGGAGGAAGCTGGCATTCCTTACATCCGCTATGAACGGGCGTCGCAAAATTTTCAAAGCAACCTGATTACCTACGCTGACAGCTATGAGGAAGCGGCTGACCTGGCTGTGCAAAAAGGCGGGGTCATTATGCTGACGACCGGCAGTAAAACGCTACAAATTTTTACAGCGAAGCTCATCCGCCACCCCGAAATTCGGCTGCTTGCCCGAATGCTGCCCCGTAAAGATAACATGGAAAAGTGCGAGGAATTGGGCCTGCCGCAGAAAAATATTATCGCCATCCAGGGGCCTTTTACGAAAGAGTTCAACCGTGCGCTGTACAAACAGTATGGGGTAACGCTCATGATCACGAAAGAAAGCGGTAAAGAAGGCACGGTAGACGAAAAGCTGGAAGCCGCTGTGGAACTTGGGATCAACACGATTATGATTGGCAGGCCGCAGATCGCGTATCAAAATAAGTATTCCACATTTAATGAAGTCATGGATCATTTGCACCACATTTTTCAGACAATCTAAAACGGGGGGACAGACAAATGGATTTTCATACAGCATTTAAACCTGAAACCGTACAGCCGCAGCAAATTGAGGAGAGAAGCTTTCAAATTATTGATGAAGAGATAGGTGACCATCCATTTTCTGATGAACAGTACAAGGTTGTACAGCGCGTCATTCATGCGTCAGCTGACTTTGAGTTGGGAAAAAGCCTTCGCATGCATAGCGGAGCCATTCAGGCAGGCATCGATGCCATCAGAAGCGGAAAGAAAATCATATGCGATGTACAGATGGTTCAAGTGGGGATTAGCAAGCCGAGAGTTGAAAAGTATGGCTGCGAGGTGGACGTATACATTTCGGACAGAGATGTTATGGAAGAAGCAAAGCGGCTTAACACAACAAGGGCTATTATTTCCATGCGAAAAGCGGCAAAAGTAGCAGACGGGGGCATTTACGCCATCGGCAATGCACCGACAGCCCTGCTTGAACTAATTCGGCTGATAAAAGAGGGACATGCGCGCCCCGGCCTGATAATTGGGCTGCCTGTGGGATTTGTTTCTGCTGCTGAATCGAAGGAGGAGCTGGCTAAGCTTGATATTCCGTTTATCACCAATGTGGGGAGAAAAGGTGGAAGCACGGTTACTGTGGCTGCAGTCAATGCCATTTCACTACTGGCTGATCGGGTGTAACGCATGAACGGTACCCAGGAACAAACAAATAAACCGATGCGGGAGGGGTACACCACAGGAGCCTGCGCCGCCGCTGCGACGAAGGCCGCCCTCACGGCACTTATTACGGGGGAGTATCAAACGGAGTCCACTATCCTTCTGCCAATCGGAAGGCTTGTCACATTCACGGTTGAACAATTGTCCCTTACAGCTGAATATGCAGCCGCAGCTATCCGGAAAGATGGCGGGGACGACCCGGATGCTACTCATGGCGCGCTTATTTTTGCCACCGTTAGCTGGGCGGATGGGAACGGCATTCTCCTCGATGGCGGACAGGGAGTCGGACGGGCCACTAAGCCCGGCCTGCCTATCGCAGTTGGAGAAGCCGCTATTAATCCTGTCCCCAGAAAAATGATCACAGAAGCCGCGGCCGAAGTTCTCGTACACCATGCCTTGAACAAAGGCGTTAAAGTGGTTATTTCTGTCCCGGATGGCGAAGAGATTGCCAAAAAAACGTTGAATGCGAGGCTTGGCATACTCGGAGGGATATCGATACTTGGCACAAGAGGAATCGTGGTTCCATTCTCTACTTCCGCCTATAAGGCAAGCATTGTACAGGCCCTGCAAGTGGCACAGGCGAACCTGTGCACGCATGTCGTGATCACCACGGGTGGCAGAAGCGAGAAGCTTGCCATGGAACAATTTTCACACCTGCCAGAGGAATCTTTCATTGAGATGGGCGATTTTGTTGGCTTCACACTAAAGCAGTGTAAGAGGCTTGGCTTTATAAATGTGTCGCTTGTCGGCATGATGGGCAAATTTTCAAAGGTGGCGCAGGGTGTGATGATGGTTCACTCCAAGAGTGCGCCGGTCGATTTTGATTTCCTGTCCCGTGTCGCAAGTGAAGCCGGAGCGGCAGCTGAATTGATTGAGGCGGTTAAAGGCGCACATTCAGCGTCTTTGGTGGGCGATCTCATGCTTGAGCACAACTGCCCATCTTTCTTTGACGTTTTGTGTGATTATTGCTGCCGCTCAGCCCTCCGAGAAACGGGTGGCGGAATCGCCATTGACACAACGATTTATTCATTAAAAGGAAGGTTACTAGGAAAGGCGGCTCGAAATGAGTGAAACAATCAAGTTAATTGGGATTGGGGATGAAGGCAAAGCAAGCCTGCTTCCTCACTACGTGAAATGGATTTATGAGAGTGAAGTTTTAATAGGCGGCGAAAGGCAGCTTTCTTTTTTTCCGGACTATGAAGGAGAAACCCGAACCATAAAAGGCGGACTAGGAAGCCTCGTAGACGAGTTGCGGCAGGAAGGCAGGCGGGTGGTCATCCTCGCTTCCGGTGATCCGCTATTTTACGGCATAGGCAGCTACTTAGCGAGCAAAGTAAACATCGAAATCCACCCGTATGTAAGTTCTATTCAGCTGGCGTTTGCCAGAATGGGTGAAAAATGGCAGGATGCGTACGTTATAAGCTTACATGGACGAAGTATGCGGGGACTGGCCCAGCGAATCGATGGCAAAGAGAAAGTTGCGCTTTTAACGGATGAAGAGAACAATCCGGCAAAGATTGCAAGCTATCTCCTAACCTATCAAATGACGGAATACCGCGCTTTTATAGCTGAAAATCTAGGCGGAGACACGGAACGATGCCGCTGGATGAGCCTGGAAGAAATGGCGGATGAGGAATTTTCTCCGTTAAATATCGTTATTTTAAAGAAAACGGAAGAGGCTAAAGTATGGCCCCTTGGAATCGATGACGAGGAGTTTGTCCAGCGCAAACCTGATAAGGGATTGCTGACTAAGAGGGAAATTCGTATTTTGAGCATCAGTGCACTTAATCTAAAAGAAGACAGCGTTGTGTGGGATATCGGAACATGTACGGGTTCTGTCGCGATAGAAGCAGCAAAGATAGCAACTGAAGGGCAGGTGTTTGCCATTGAAAAAAATGAAGGGGATCTGGAAAACTGCCGCAAAAATCTTGTGAAATTCCGCACAGATATTACCGTTTTACACGGCAAGGCTCCGGATGGACTCGAGTCTTTTCCGGATCCGGATGCGGTGTTCATTGGCGGAACCGCCGGCGGGATGGAAGACATTCTGGCCGTTTGCTGTAGCCGGTTGCGTGAGAACGGAAGGATCGTACTCAATGCCGCAACGATTGAGAATCTATCAGAAGCTTTGGAAGTTTTTCATAAAAATGGCTTTAACACTAACATAACGCTAGCGCAGATTGCCCGGAGCAAACCGATTTTGAATTTAACCCGCTTCGATGCGCTGAATCCTATTTATATTATCACTGCTAGCCGAAAGAAGGGAGAATAGCATGGTCGGAACACTGTATGGTATTGGAGTGGGGCCAGGAGACCCGGAGCTTATCACAGTAAAGGCCTTTCGCAGATTAAAAGATTCGCCGGTGATTGCCTATCCCAAAAAGCGAAAAGGAAGCAAAAGCTATGCGCATAAAATTATCGATGTTTATGTGAACCCGGCAGAAAAAGAAATGCTGGGGCTTGTATTTCCGATGAGCAAGGACAAATCAATATTGGAGCGAGAATGGAGCATTACGGTTGAAACCGTCTGGAGCCGCTTACAAGAAGGCAAAGACGTAGCCTTCGTTACAGAAGGCGATCCCCTCCTGTACAGCACGTTTATCCATATGATGAATCTGATGAAAGTCCGCTACCCAGAAGTGCCGATTCAGACGGTTCCAGGTATTTCATCTATCAATGGTGCTGCCTCTAGATTAGGCCTGCCTTTAGCGGATGGAGATGAACATGTGGCGATTGTCCCGGCCACGGACGATTATGAAGCGATGAAAAAAGTGATCATCGAAAATGATTGCGTCGTCTTTATAAAAGTGGCGAAGGTTATGAATCCATTAATACGCATATTAAAAGAATTGGATTTGATGAACAAGGCTTCGGTTGTAACAAAGGTTACGTCTGAAGAAGAAATCGTTTGGAATGTGGAGGAGCTTGGGGACGCTGAGCTGGAATATTTAACACTGATGGTGGTGAGAAAATGAAGCTATATATTGTAGGTGCCGGTCCAGGAGCATCGGATTTGATTACCGTTCGCGGCCTGCGCCATATCCAGGAGGCAGACGTCGTCTTATACGCAGATTCACTTGTCAATGAGGAGCTGATGAATGAGTCCAAACAGGGAGCTGAAGTGCTGAAGACAGCGGGGATGCACCTGGAGGAAATGGTCCAGATCATGAAGGACAGAATTTTTGAGGGGAAAAAGGTTGTACGGGTACATACTGGAGATCCGGCCGTTTATGGGGCCATCATGGAGCAAATCGCGCTTCTTAAAAAAGAGAGCATTGAAGTTGAGATCGTACCGGGTGTCAGCTCTGTGTTTGCGTCAGCTGCAGCACTTGGAGCCGAACTTACCATTCCGGACTTAACCCAGACGGTGATCTTAACGCGGGCAGAAGGACGAACGCCTGTCCCGGACCGTGAGAAATTAAAAGATCTCGCCATGCATAACTGCACGATTGCCCTCTTCCTGAGCGCCACATTAACAAAGAAAGTAGTGGCGGAACTGCTGGATGCCGGCTGGAGTCCGCATACCCCGGTTGGGGTCGTATATAAAGCAACGTGGCCCGACGAAATCATTGTCCGTTCAACACTCATGCAGTTGGACGAGGATATGCGGAAGAACGGCATCCGCAAACAGGCGATGATCATAGCCGGATGGGCGCTGGAGGAACAAATTCATGAAAAAGATTACCGTTCGAAACTGTACGATAAGGCGTTTACGCACGGCTACCGCCGGGGTGTGAAAGCATGATTCTATCTTTAAAAGAAGAAACCCAGCCGGCCATCAAACAGCAACAGCCTTATGCGATTGTCGCGATCACCAAGCATGGGGTCAAGCTTTCAAGAAACCTCTCTATCGTGTTCAACAGAGCGGATTTGTATTACATGAGCAAATTCGCACAAGGGGATGAAGAGGACCATGGCATCCAGCTGTTTGAAGGCAGTGTCCGCCTGCTCCTTCCATCTCTTTTCAAGGCGTACCGCGGGATCATCCTCATTATTTCACTGGGAGCGGTTGTGCGGATGATTGCCCCGCTACTTAAGGATAAGAAGACGGATCCAGCTGTGCTCGTCATCGATGATAAAGGCGAAAACGTAATCAGCGTCTTGTCCGGCCATCTGGGGGGTGCCAATGCATTAACGAAAGAAATTGCTGCGGTTTTAAGTGCCAGGCCCATTATTACAACAGCCTCGGACGTGCAGAAAACAATAGCGGTGGACTTATTTGGAGCGCAATTTGGCTGGGTATGGGAATCGGCGGATAAGCTCACGCCTGTGAGCGCCTCCGTAGTGAACGAGGAACAAGTTGCGGTTATCCAGGAATCGGGTGAGCGAAACTGGTGGACTTATGAGGCGCCGCTGCCTGGGACGATTACTCTTTATTCATCTATTCAAGAGGCGCTTCTCGCCAAACCGGCCGCGGCTCTCGTCGTCACGCACCGCAACCTGACAAAAGATGAATGGCCTATCCTGGCCAATGGGGTTTTGTATCGTCCCAAGGTGCTTGTGCTTGGGATGGGGTGCAACCGGGGAACTACCGCGGATGAAATTGAAGCTGTCATTGACGAAACGCTTGTACAGCTGCGGCTTTCAAAGAAAAGTGTAAAGGCAATTGCCACCATTGACCTAAAGAAAGATGAAGCAGGGTTAAGGCAAACGGCGCAGAAATATAACTGGGAATTTGTTTATTATACGCCAGAGCAGCTCAATCAGGTGTCGCTGGAACAGCCTTCAGCCACGGTCTTCAAATACACAGGCGCATATGGCGTAAGCGAACCTGCTGCTAAACTTTGCAGTGGGGCCGATGAACTTTTACTTGTTAAGAAGAAATCAGGAAATGTGACGATTTCGGTAGCTGTCATACCAAATGGACCTCGGAAAAGGACGTGGCGCAATGAATGATCGCAGAATCGTGATAGCAGGAACCGGAAGTGGAGTCGGCAAAACAACCATAACGATCGGACTGATGGCAGCCTTTCAACGAAAAGGGTTTGCCGTCCAGGGTTTTAAATGTGGCCCGGATTATATTGATCCGTCGTACCACCACGCTGTGACAGGCAGGAGTTCGCGAAATCTGGACAGCTGGATGTTTTCGCCTGAGACGGTGAGGGAAATCTATAATCGGGGAAGCGACGGTGCGGACCTCTCCATCATTGAAGGGGTGATGGGGTTTTTTGACGGAAAAGACCCGACAAACAATGCGGGCAGCACAGCCGAGATCAGTGTGATCACCCGGTCACCTGTCGTTCTCGTTGTGAACTGTGCCAGCATGGCCAGGAGTGCCGCTGCCATTGTCAAAGGATTCCAATGCTTTGCTGACGAGCCGAATATAGTGGGGGTTATTGCGAACAATGTCGGGAGCGTGGGGCACTATAAGCTGGTTCAAGCGGCCATTGAGCAGGAATGCGGCATTCCTGTGCTCGGTTATGTACAGCGCGACGAAGAAATCCAAATTCCTGAGCGGCACCTCGGCTTAATCCCGTCTATTGAACGTCGTGAGCTGGATCCCTTCTTTGACAAGCTGGGTAACATAATCACGCAAACAGTTGACCTGGAGAGGCTATATGAGCTTGCCCTGGCACCAAAGCTTGAGAGCCCCCCCACAAGCATTTTTCCTAAACAATTAAAGACATTCGTTCGCATTGCAGTAGCAAAAGATGCGGCGTTTAATTTTTATTACCCGGAAAATTTAGAGCTATTGGAGGCATACGGGGCAGAGCTTGTGTTCTTTTCGCCGCTGAATGGGGAGTGTTTGCCGGAGAATGTTGATGGATTGTACATAGGCGGGGGATTTCCAGAAGAATTTGCGGACACGCTGTCTTCCCATGAAGCTGTGAAACGCACCATTCGAAATGCTGTGCAAAAGGGGCTGCCTACGCTGGCTGAATGCGGTGGTTTTATGTATCTCACTGAGACAATCGTCACAACAGAAGGCGAGAAGTTTGATATGCTTGGCATCATCCCTGGATACGTCAAAATGCAGAAAAAGCTTGCCGCATTGGGGTACCGCGAAGTGACAGGTGAAATGGGGAACTTTTTGCTTCCCCCGGGTGTGCAGGCCAAAGGCCATGAATTTCACTACTCCACCTATATTACAGAGGCCAGCGGCCAGCCTTATGCGTATCAAACAAAGGGAATGCGCGGCAGCAAACAGGAAGGGTATCTGACAGAGAACCTTGTTGCTGGATATACCCATCTGCACTTCGCGTCCTGCAGCGGTCTGGTTGCCAACTGGATAAAAAAATGCAAGGAGGGCAAAGTCAATGGCTAAAGCCCTTCCACTCATGATCCAGGGCACGCATTCAGATGCGGGCAAGAGCATCATGGTAACCGCATTTTGCAGGATTTTTGCGCAACAGGGATTTTGCACAGCGCCTTTTAAATCACAAAATATGGCGCTCAATTCATACATCACACTGGATGGGAAAGAAATCGGGCGGGCCCAGGGTGTGCAGGCGGAAGCCGCGGGTATTGTGGCCACAACCGATATGAATCCGATTTTAATTAAGCCGACACGCGATAACGAATCGCAAATCGTTCTCCACGGTGAGCCCTACAAAAATATGGAGGCTTCCAACTACAGGAGCGAATTTTATGAGCGGGGTTTAAAAATTATTCATGATTCCTATACCCGTTTAGCTGAGAAGTATGAGAGAATTGTAATTGAAGGGGCCGGCAGTCCGGCAGAGGTCAATCTTAATGCACGCGAACTTGTAAATATGCGAGTGGCCCGGCTTACCAATTCGCCTGTGATTTTGGTTGGCGATATCGAAAGAGGCGGAGTATTTGCGAGTTTAGTGGGAACCCTTCAGCTGCTTGACCCTGAAGACCGTGATCGCGTTATCGGTGTCATTATTAATAAGTTCCGGGGTGATATTGCCCTCCTGGAACCAGGTGTTAAGTGGTTCGAAGAATACACCGGCAAACCCGTGCTTGGTGTTGTCCCTTACATGGACGGTTTAACCGTTGATTCAGAAGATTCAGTCATCCTGGACAGGCGTACCCCTTACCAGAACCCGGCCAAAGAGATCGACATTGCTGTCATTCAATACCCCAGAATTTCAAACTTTACGGATGCGGATCCCTTTTTCGCTGAACCGGATTGCCACGTCCGCTTTGTGAAAAAACGCGAGCACCTTAAAAACCCCGACATCGTGATTTTGCCCGGAAGCAAGAACACGATTGAAGATTTACAATTCCTGCAGCAGAGCGGCCTCGCGGATGAAATTAAGAATCTGTGCCACAACAAGACCATCAAAATACTAGCGGGGATTTGTGGGGGCTATCAGATGCTCGGCCAAATGATAGAAGATCCACATGAAATGGAGAGCAGGCTGCACCGTATTGATGGACTGGCCCTGCTCCCGATCCGCACGACCATTTCCACAACGAAAACGACTATGTTGTCCACGGGAAGCATCCGGCTTTGCGGCGAGAACATTCAGGTGGAAGGTTATGAAATTCATATGGGGGAAAGCTACCCATTAGCGGAATGTGTTCCTTTCATCTATTTGGATGGAAGATGCGACGGGGTTGTGGACGAAACAGGTTCCATAATTGGCACGTATTTTCATGGCATTTTTCATAACGATCTGTTTAGAGAACGCCTGCTAAACAGTATTCGGACCATGAAAGGGCTGCCCCCTATCACAAACAGAGTTTGTTTCAACGCCTTACAGGAACAAGCATTTGATGAGCTTGCTGCGCACGTACGCAGGCATATTGAACTGCCTTTTATTGAAGAGAAGATGAAGCAGTTCCAACTGAAAGCTAAATAAAGACAGGGCGCTCATCACTGGCGCTCAAGGCAGGAAAGGGAGATCGATTTTGAACAAAGGAATGGTGTACCTCGTTGGAGCGGGACCAGGAGACCCAAGGCTGATTACGTTGTACGGCCTGGAATGCATTCAAAAAGCAGATGTAATTGCCTACGACAGACTTGTAAACGAGGACTTGCTTAAGCATGCAAAAGAGGGTGCAGAGTTGGTATACTGCGGAAAACTTCCCGGTAAACACGCCCTTATCCAGGAGCAAATCAATCAATTATTAATTGAGAAGGCGCAGGAAGGGAAAATTGTAACGCGGCTGAAAGGCGGAGATCCTTTCGTGTTTGGCAGAGGGGCTGAAGAAGCGGAACAATTAGCCCAGCGCGGGATTCCTTATGAGGTGATTCCGGGCATTACGTCTGGCATTGCTGCACCAGCGTACGCGGGAATTCCAGTAACGCACAGGGATCACGCCTCATCGTTTGCCATCGTAACCGGGCACGGACGGGCCGATAAGGGTCAGGACACGATTAATTGGGATGCACTTGCTAAGGGAATTGATACGATTGCGTTTTACATGGGAATTGGAAACCTGCCTTACATATGCAAAAGTTTACTTGAGCATGGAAAAGACCCCCAAACGCCTGTAGCTCTGATCCAGTGGGGAACAACTGAGCGGCAAAAAACAGTCACGGGCAATCTGCTGACCATTGAATCCATCGCGGAAAGGGAACACATTACCCACCCAGCGATTGTACTCGTAGGTGAGGTTGTGCGGATGAGAGAAAAGATAGCCTGGTTTCAAGCGCCGAGACAAGAAGAGATATAGGCTTCACTCATCCTCATACATAAGGAGTGCAACATGACAGCCAACCAAAGGGGTCTTCTATTGGTTTATACGGGCGATGGAAAAGGAAAAACGACAGCGGCACTCGGATTAGCGATTCGTGCGCGAGGGAGAGGAAAGCGCGTTTTAATGATCCAATTTATTAAATCGCCCGAACGGACATACGGTGAAAAAATTATGTTTGATCAAATAGGGATTGAGATTTATCAGAAAGGCAGTGGATTCACCTGGACGAAAACACCTGAGGAGCACCGGGAATCACTGAAAAGTGCTTGGGCTTTTACAAAAGAAAAGCTCGCCTCTGGTGCGTATGATGTGGTCATCCTTGATGAATTAAACAACGCGCTGGCGATTGACAGCTTTCCGATAGCCGATGTGCTTCCGCTGGATGATGTGTTAAAGACGATCAAAAGCCGCCCTGAGACGATGCATCTTGTCATCACGGGACGTTCTGCCAAGGACGAAATACTAGCAATGGCGGATTTAGTGACTGAAATGAAACCGATTAAGCATTATTATGACGAGGGCATACCCGCAGTCAAAGGAATCGAATTTTAACGGGTAAAAGCCGCTTTATACCGAGTAAGGGTATGAGCGGCTTTATTGTCGTTTAGGAAAGCATATTATCGCTATAAAGTATTAAAGTATTAACGTTATTTTTTGCTAGGACCGATAGGTCCCATTCTCTTTGTTAATATGGAAAGTCTATGTGCTTCACAATGTTCTAGGGCCTTGAGCGATTTTTTCAACGGGACCTCCGGTCCCGAAACACTCAAGAAAAATATTGCGAGGCGCATGTCCGCACCTTTCTTTCCACCAGGCCGAAAGGTGTTACGATTTTACCTTTCGGCATAAGTGCAACTTAGGTTGCTGCCTGCGCTATAGCTTGGCCGCAACCTAGTTTTCTAATGGAGCGTGTGGAACAGAGGGCGAAAAAGACCGGCAACCTGTCTCCATCATGAGATACCCAGATGTTGCACCTAAACGGTATAAAGGAATCTAAGGCCATCGCCTGCGCTTACGCTTGCCGCTAGCCAAGATTCCCTAATGTCGGTCCGTCCGTCGTTCCACAAAGCGGCCGTAAAAACTTCTATGAGGGGAAAGAAGAGAGCGGCATGGCCCGCAATCTTTTTGTTATTTAAGGAAAATTTAAAGTTTTATTTAACAATCGTTTACGTTTGCTAGATAAAATGACGAGTCAGGAAATTCTATTTTTTAATTGCAAGGCAATACTATATTTAATCTGTTGCGTTTGAAGAAAGGCTCGTGCATGCAATGAAAATTTTAAAAAATCTTGTATTGCTTATATTTGTAGTGGGTTTACTGTGGGAAAGTTTCTTGCTAACCTTCTCTACCGTATATCCGATCGCTGCTCAGGTGAGGCAGGCAGCCGCAACGAAAATCCATGCCCGCCACAGTTCTTATATGAAGTATGGGGATATACCCGGTCTGTATAAGCAAGCAACGATTGCCACCGAGGATCGGCGCTTCTATGAACACTTTGGGATTGATATTATGGGAGTAGGACGCTCCCTCTTTACAGATATTCAGAATCGGCAGCCAACCGAAGGAGGAAGCACCATAACCCAGCAATTGATTCGAAACACTGTCCTAACCCAGGAAAGAACATTGTCCCGCAAAGTGAAAGAAATGATCTTAGCTATCGCACTTGAACGATTTATGAGCAAGCAGGAAATTTTAGAACTCTATCTTAATGTTATATATTTTGGACATGGTGCATTTGGGGTTGAGCAAGCGTCTCTCGTATATTTTGGAAAGCCGGTTACATCTCTTAGCTTAGCAGAAATAAGCCTGCTCGCTGGGCTTCCTCAAGCGCCAACAGTATACGATCCTTATAAAGCAATGGGCTTAGCCAAACAAAGGCAGCAACAGGTACTGTCGAATCTAGTTCAAAGCCACTACATCACGCCAGAAGAAGCGAAGCAAGCAGCCAACACACCTATAAGATTAGCAAACAACAAAGGCTTGTAAGCGTGAGCCCTTTACCACATCGAAGAACGCTAACCGTCATTTTCAGTGTCCCCATAAATTTATTTATGCTACACGGTGGTGTATCATAATAAAGTAAGTAATAATAAGTGAGTGGAACAGGAGTGATAGATGTGGAGCAAATGTCGCGAACGCGCGCGGCTTTTCTAATTGGGTTCCTTGTATTGATTTGGGGAGTAAACTGGCCATTATCTAAAATGGCACTCGCCTACACCCCCCGCTGCTGTTCGCCGGAATGCGAACCTTATTGGGTGGTTTGCTTTTGCTAGTTGTAGCCATACCGCGATATAAACAAATGCAATTCACGAAAACGTGGCCAATCTATCTTATTTCCGCTCTTTTTAATATTATCTTGTTTTACGGTCTCCAAACGATAGGACTAACGTATCTGCCAGCCGGACTGTTTTCAGTCATTGTTTTCCTACAGCCTGTACTGCTTGGTGTTTTTTCCTGGCTATGGCTGGGTGAATCGATGTTTGGGCTTAAAATTGCCGGGTTAGTGCTGGGATTTGTAGGGGTAGCGACCATCAGCTCGGGCGGTTTAACCGGACGTATATCAAGTGTAGGTATTTTACTTGCCCTTGGCACTGCTGTTAGCTGGGCGATTGGCACCGTTTATGTGAAAAAGGTGGGCGGTGTGGTGGATTCAATTTGGCTGGTTACACTCCAGCTTATAGTGGGTGGAATCTTTATGACGGCTGTCGGTTCTGAGGTGGAAAGCTGGTCGAAGATTGAGTGGAACGATACGTATATCTTCCTCTTGTTGTTTATCGCTATCTTTGTAATCGCAGTTGGCTGGCTCGTTTTCTTTAAACTGATCGGATCCGGAGAAGCAAGCAAAGTGGCATCCTATACTTTCCTTATTCCGCTTATTGCGATACTTGTAGGCTCCCTCTTTTTACACGAACCCTTCACGTTAAACCTGTTGGTTGGCATTGTATTAATCGTCGGCAGCATTTATCTCGTCAACCGAAAACCCCGGTTTGTTGGAGAGCAAAGCAATATCTCAAGTTAAATTAAATAAAACGATTAGCTAAGATCTGTAATTCATTTTAATGTTACAGGTCTTTTTATTTTTTTAAGTGAATCAATTTCATAACTCAAATCCTTTGAACCGTAAGGTTCAATGGGCATGAAAAAAAGGAGTACCTCCCCAAATCTCGAATAGAGTAGTTGCTCAGACAACTCAATGAGAAAGGTGGTCTCCTCATGTACTCTATTCGTCAAGGTCATTTGTTTTCCCTGCAAGATTTGTTAGATTTAGAACCCACCGAACGTTACACAGCGATTTTTGAAGGCATTAATATTATGCCACTGCTTAAAATCACGTCAAAGAACACATGTGAAGGTGCCCCTCAGTCGCTTAACTATCCAGCAATGGTTTATTCTATGCTGGCTCGTATTTTAGAAGGGATCCCAACCATAAAACTTCTTGTTCGCCGTTTAAAACAAGATGTTCTTTTCCTTCTGGATTGCGGTTTTTCCCTTTCCGATCGGGTGCCATCTGAATCTTCTTTCTCACGTTTGATTCGAAAAATTAAAACCTCAAACGTGTTGGCCGAGATGAACCATCAACTTCTTTCCCAAACGATGGAAGAAGGTTTTATTGATGGTAGCCATATTGCCATTGATGCTACGCATATAGAGGCCCGAGATCAAGCTCCACAAAAGGATGAAGTGGAAAAGAAACCCGATGTCAAAGAACCGAAAAAACGAGGCCGCAAAAAGAAAGAAGACTATGAAGCCTGGAAAAAAGAGCAGGAAGAAATCCAAAACAACCTGCCTATTTTTGAGCAGAAAATCGAAAAACAATTGGATTACACCTTCGATGAGCTTCAAAAACAAATGCCAAACGCTCCCAGGTGGGGAATTAAGAAGAACTCCGAAAATAAAAACGTTTTTTGGTATGGCTACAAACTTCACTTAGCTGTAGAAACGAAAAGTCAGTACATTTTAGGGCATTTGCTTTCTTCAGGAAACATGAACGATGCCAAAGCTGCGATTCCACTATTAAAAGGGATAGCTGAGCGTTTTCCTATTCTGAACATCACGAAAGTGATGGCAGACGCTGGTTATGATTACAACCCGATTTATGAGCAGGTTTATCGCATGAAAGCGGACGGTATCATTGCCTATAATAAGCGGAACGAAGCGCCACCTATCGGTGTCGATAAGTATTTTGCACCGACCTGTGTCCGCGAGTATTCCTACCGTTATGACAGCTATGATAAAAAATACGAAACACTAAAGTATACAAGACCGAAGGAATGTAAGGACTGCCCGCTCGCTCACGACACGCTATGTCAAAAGAGCATGAAAATCAAAAAAACAGCAGATTTGCGCCGGTATCCAGCTCCCGCTCGTGGAAGTAAGTCATGGAAAGAGCTTTATAAGGAACGTACTTCTGTAGAACGAGTGAACGCGTACTTGAAGGAATATTTTCAGCTGAACAATATCCGATATCGTTCTGGAGAATTAGCGAAAGTCCATGTTGATTTACTGTGCCTATTGTTTAATGCTTCTAAATTAGCTGTTGATCGTATCAACACCCAATTGAGCGTCAAAGCCGCTTAACAGAACGCGACCTCCGGTCGTTTTTTAAATGAATACAAAAATTCTGTAGGTATTGAGATTTTTAAAAAGCAATTATGAAATTGATTCAAGTGAATCAATTTCATAATTCACAGCCCTTGAACCGTAAGGTTCAATGATCATAGAAAAAAGGAGTACCTCCCCAAATCTCGAATAGAGTAGTTGTGCAGACAACTCAATGAGAAAGGTTGGTCTCCTCATGTACTCAATTCGTCAAGGCTGTTTATTTTCCCTGCAAGATTTATTAGATTTGGAACCTACCCATCGTTTTGAAGCAATTTTTGAAGGCATTAATATTATGCCGCTACTCAAAGTTGTATCAAAGAAGGTAAGAGATGGTGCTCCACAATCGCTTAATTATCCATCCATGATCTATTCACTGTTTGCCCGTATTTTAGAAGGCATTCCAACAATTAAACTTCTTGTTCGTCGATTGAAAAAAGAGTGCTGTTCTTTTTAGACTGCGGTTTTGCTCTTTCGGATCGAGTTCCGTCTGAAGCCTCTTTTTCTCGTTTGGTCCAAAAAGTGAAAACATCCAATGTGTTGAATGAAATGAACCATGAACTTCTTTTACATGCAATTAATGAAGGCTTCATAGATGGTGAACATATTGAAATTGATGCTACCCATATTGAAGCGAGAGACCAGGCTCCACAAAAAGAAGAAAGTAAGGCAGAAGGACCTGTCAAAGAACCAAAAAAACGCGGCCGCAAGAAAAAGGAAGACGTCGAATCATGGAAAAAAAGAACAAGAGGAAATTCAAAACGCACTACCTCTTTTTGAACAGAAAATTGAAAAACAATTAAACCACACCTTCGGTGAACTCCAGAAAGAGATTCCCTGTTCTCCTCGTTGGGGAATTAAGAAAAATTCCGAGAACAAACATGTTTACTTCACTTGGCAGTAGAAGCCAAAAGCCAATACATTCTGGTTAACTTGCTTTCTTCAGGGAACATGAATGATGCTAAAGCCGCCATTCCATTGCTGAAAGGACTAGCTGAGCGATTTCCTCTCCTGAATATCACGAAAGTGATGGCGGATGCTGGCTATGATTACATACCAATTTATGAACAAATTTATCGCATGAAGGCGGATAGTATTATTGCGTATAACAAACGCAACGAAGCGCCACCTATCGGTGTTGACAAGCATTTTGCCCCTACGTGTGTACGGGAACATTCCTATCGGTATGACAGCTATGATAAGAAATACGAGACGCTGAAATATTCCAGACCGAACGAATGTAAAGATTGTCCGCTTGCAGATGATACGCTATGTCAAAAAATTATTAAAATCAAAAAGACAACGGATTTACGACGTTATCCTGCTCCATCACGAGGTAGTAAAGCATGGAAAAAGCTTTATAAAAAACGCACTTCTGTCGAACGAGTAAATGCCTATTTAAAAGAATATTTCCAGCTAAATAACCTACGATACCGCTCAGGAGAGCTTGCAAGAGTTCAAGTAGATTTAACATGCTTGCTATTCAACGCTTGTAAAATTGCTGTTGACCGTATCAACACTAAATTAAATTACAAAGCAGCCTAACAGATTGCGACCTACGGTCGTTTTAAAATGAAAATGTTGAAATTCTGGGAGTCTTAGCATCCGCAAAAGTAATTATGAAATTGGTTCTTATAAGAAAAAGCCGATCTTTAATCCAGCAACATTTGGGTTACTCCTATCTATCTATATTTTTCAAACAGGACAAAGCTGGTGGGGGCTTTTGGTGACCTTCCAGTATGGACGATTATTTTTGTTTTGATTGGGGGATACTTGGTAACCGATCGAGTGAATAAATATCCACAAGTTTTCTCCTTCCTGGGGACTTTTTTTGTCCTGCTGTTTTTGATGGGGCAGTTGAATATAGGAGATGCTACGGATGCGCTTCGTCCCCCGTTTATTGATGCAGCTTTATTTTTTGGCTTTTTTATGCTGACAGATCCGCCAACTTCACCTGTAAAATATAAAAATCAAGTTATGTATGGGGTGCTCACGGGCTTATCAGGAATTATTATTTATGGGCTTTTTGGTGGATTAACGTATCTGTATATTGGATTGTTAGTTGGAAACCTTTATAGTTACCTTACCAAACGCACATCTCTACAGGCATCCGCTATCAAAAAGCAGCAGGTAGGGTTGTAGAAATATAAAGTAGGGAGTTGGAGATCCATGCGTATTTTGGTTGTAGAGGATGATTTACCATTAAGAAGAATCGTCTCAAAAATATTACAGGAAGAAGAATATCAAGTAGATCAAGCTGAGAATGAGGAAGAAGGTTATTTACTGGCATGCCGAACATCTTGATAAACTGAGGTATGGTTTTTTTGTCTTTTTCGGACTGGGTCAAGTTTACAGCTTTCATCGAATACGTAATAGCCAGGGAGATAACCATAAAAGGAATACCGAGTCCCAGTGAATAGAGCCAGACCATCAACATCCCGTTATACATCGTTTCTGATGAACCGGCCAGTAAAAGAATCGAAGATTAAGCCAGCCCGACACAAGGTGTCCATCCTGAGCCAAAGGCAAGACCCAGCAGGAAGGAGCTTCCGATCGTTTTTTGTTTTGCCTCCTTTGTTTCCCATCGCTTTTCGAACATTAAAAAACGAAGCTGTAAAATATTCGCCATCTGTAAACCGAAAACAATAATTAAAATCCCGCTGATTTTTTGCAATCAAGTCTCTGTTATCCCGAAAAAGCTGGCCAATCATACTTGCTGATGCTCCCATTAGAACAAAGACAACGCTAAATCCGAGAATAAAGCTCATGGAGCGGATCATCAGCACTTTCCTTTGAACATCGATGTGGCCTTCTTTCATATACTCTCCCGTTAGATGGGCTACATAGGCTGGGATCAAGGGAAAGATGCATGGAGAAAAAAACGAAAATACGCCGGCTGTAAAGGAAAAGATAAGGGACACATTGGCCAAGGTTTCATTCCTCCTTTTGGCTTTATTTTTTGCATGATTTTGCAGGTCTTTTTTTATTGGTACTTATCCAGTCGGCAGTAATGGCAGAAGCGGCAGAGAGAATAAGTGAAATCTGAACAAAAGAAAATCCATTCCACAAGGGAAGGGGATCTGTTTGAAAAAAGGAGCATTCCTGTTAAGGGAAAATTTGAGGTTCGATAAAAAAAGTACCTCCTGTTAACATACGAGGTGTCAGCCTGCAGGCGACCCTTAAATAACAGAGGAGGTACTCAACATGAATTATAAGCAAAATCAGCGTATCGAGCAAATGAATGAGTTTACATTAGTGGTAGGGGTTGACATCGCCAAGCACAAACATGTTGCGAGGGCGCAGGATTATCGAGGCATCGAAATTGGGAAACCTTGTACGTTTGACAACTCACGGTCTGGATTTACTCATTTGTGGAAATGGACACGTTCGGTTATGGAAGCCCATTGTAAAACTCACGTTGTATTTGGAATGGAACCGACGGGGCACTACTGGATGCCTCTAGCTCAGTTTTTACGTCACGAAGGCGTTCCCGTTGTTCTGGTTAATCCGCTGCACGTTAAGCGTAGTAAAGAACTTGATGATAACTCACCAACCAAAAATGATGTGAAAGATGCCCGTGTCATTGCACAACTTATGAAAGATGGTCGTTACTCTGAACCCCAGATTCCGCAAGGAATCTATGCCGAACTTCGTGTCGGAATGAACATACGAGAACAGCTATCTAAAGACTTATTGCAAGTTAAAGGGCGAATTCACAACTGGCTAGATCGCTATTTCCCTGAGTTTTTAACAGTCTTTAAAGATTGGGAGGGAAAAGCAGCGCAATCTACACTTCGTCATTTTCCTTTACCAGAGGATATTGTACAGCGAGATGCAGAAGGTATTGTCCAAGTGTGGAGAGTTGAGGTTAAACGTGCTGTTGGGATAAAAAAGCCTCTCAGCTTATTGAAGTGGCTCAGAAGTCTATCGGGCTTCAGTCCGGAGTAAGAATGGCCCGACAAGGACTCCAAGCTCTGTTGAGCCAACACAAGTTGCTTTGTGAACAGCTTGAAGCGTGTATGGAACAAATCGAGTGTCTGATTCAAGAGATTCCTGGATCCGCTCAGATGATGACGATCCCTGGTGTAGGACTGGTTACAGGGGCAGGCTTCCTTGCGGAAGTCGGGGATCTTATGGGTTACTCTCACCCTCGTCAGATTCAAAAATTAGCTGGCTTTAATTTCAAAGAAAACAGTTCAGGCAAGCATAAAGGCAGAACCCGTATTACGAAAAGAGGTCGTCCGAAACTGCGTGCCCTCCTGTTTAAATGTGTGATGCCAGTTGTCGCTAAAAACCAGCAATTTAAAGCCCTACACCATGAGTTTACTACCCGAGCTGTGAACCCGCTTCGTAAGAAGCAGTCGCTTATTGCTTTATGTTGTAAATTGATTCGTATTTTCTTTGCATTAGGGCGCAAACAACAGCCATATGACGCTACGCTTGTGAGTAATCCATCTCAACATGCACTTAAAATAAACGTTGCGTAATCTATTTTTTCTTGAACATACTTAGTTTTTCTCATTCATCATTGTAAAAAAGTAAGCACGGAGAAGCTGAGCGTTATTTTTTACCATTCGGGCATTTGACCCTGCAAAGGAGCTTTTTCAGCCTCCACCCCACGGATAGGTAGAACGAAGGAATGTAAGGGCCGTAAGGACCCCGTGAGACACGGGAGGGTACACCACCTGGGCTATTGTGGAGATCCATTGTGCTACCATAATTTTCATTTTTTATAAGAAAATTCGGTCACCCTGTTTTTGCCCTTTTCTTCTATCCATATAAAACCACTTCTTATTATTTTTGGTTTTATAACGTTTGCTGACTTGCAAGAAATACTGAGAAAACAAGCGTATTCAAGAGAAAAACTTATTTTATAGAGGGAGATAGTAAAATGGCAAAACGTGTAGCAATTATTGCAAGTAACGGTGGAATGTTTGACGCTTATAAGGTATTTAATATTGCAACAGCAGCTGCAGCAACAGACGCTGAGGTGGGTATCTTCTTTACATTCGAAGGCTTAAATCTGATCCATAAAGAAGCTCATGCCCAGCTTCCGATGCCGGTAGGCAAAGAACATTTTGCTCAAGGATTCCAAAAAGCGAACGTACCAGGGATCCCTGAACTCGTCGCAATGGCGAGTGAAATGGGCGTTAAAATGATTGCCTGTCAGATGACAATGGACGTAATGGGTCTGGAAAAAGAACACTTCATCGATGGCATTGAAGTGGGTGGAGCCGTTACTTTCCTGGACTTTGCTTATGATGCCGATGTTACCCTTACGTTCTAATGCTTGGGAGCCGATCTTTGGCTCCCTCCTAAAGGGGGCATGAACATATGACAGTCAGTTTAATCGTTACGTTACTTGTTGTCGGCTTTGTCGGTTCGTTTCTGTCCGGCCTTCTAGGGATCGGAGGAGCGATTATTAATTATCCTCTGCTATTATTTTTGCCAGCTGCTTTAGGAGTAGCCTCTTATACCGAACATCAAGTGTCAGGAATGATCGCTATTCAAGTGTTTTTCTCGACGCTAAGCGGGGTACTTTCACTACGGAAGGATAAATTGATTCACTATAAATTGGTTGCATATATGGGATCAGCGATTATTGTTGGCAGCCTTCTAGGTGCTTATGGTGGTAAATTTTTATCCGGCTCAACCATTAATATCGTATATGCCATTCTTGCCACGATTGCAGCCATTATGATGTTCGTACCCAAAAAGGGCCGAGAAGGCACGTCGGGTGAGGAACTAAAGTTTAACGCAATCCTCGCCGTTATTGCGGCATTCATTGTTGGAATTACATCAGGTATCGTAGGCGCTGGAGGTGCGTTTATTCTCGTCCCTATTATGCTTACTGTTCTAAAAATTCCGACACTTGTATCGATTGCCTCATCTATTGCGATAACGTTTATTTCATCGATTGGTGCAACGGTGGGAAAAGTAATGGCAGGGCACATTTTAATCTGGCCTTCCATTATCATTGTGATCGCTAGCTTACTTGCTGCTCCACTCGGAACGAAGGTGAGCAAGCTGATCAACGCAAAAGCTCTGCAAGGCATACTGGCCTTCTTATTTTGGCCACAGCCCTGAAAATTTGGTGGGATTTGTTAATTAAGTAAGGAGGAAGTTACAAGTGGCAGCTTACACTGTAGATAAAACGATTGATTGTAAAGGGTTATCCTGTCCAATGCCAATTATTCGTACCAAGAAAGCGGTCGAAGAACTGCAGGCGGGTGAAGTACTTGAAGTGGTTGCAACCGACCCAGGCTCTGTTGCGGATGTTAAAAGCTGGGCTGTTCGTACTGGTCATCAATTTCTAGGGACTGTGAAAGAGGATGGAGTCTTTAAGCATTATATTCGCAAATCCCATTCGGATGAAGTGAAGACTGAGAAAAGATTTCCGTATAGTGCTTCACATGACGAATTAATGGGAAAATTAAAGGCAAATCCGGTAATTCTCGATGTTCGTGAATCGATGGAGTACGCATTCGGACACATTCCAGGTGCAAAGCTTGTTCCGTTTGGTAAGTTGGAGGAGACAATTGATCAACTTCGTCAGCATCAAAACGAAGATGTCTATGTTATATGCCGGACGGGTTCTCGCAGCGATATGGCGTGCCAAGTATTGAGTGAACATGGATTTACTGGAGTACGTAATGTATTGCCGGGCATGGCTGTATGGACTGGACCTACTGAAAAAGAAACGAAGTAAGTTATTTACTAAATCTATGCTGAGGTGATTGTTGATGTTTCATTATACCGTTGAAACAAACAAAACGTTGGAGCAAGCAGTATTAGATGTGGAAACAAGCCTAAAAAGGCACAAGTTCGGCGTACTCTGACAGCTTGATCTTACAGCAAAGCTTCAGGAGAAAGGTGTAGATTTTACTCAACCATACAGAATACTCGAGGTATGCAATCCGCAGGAGGCGAAGCGAGTTGTATCACAAAATAGCCTGGTTGGATATTTTCTTCCATGTAAGATTGCGATATATGAAGACAATGGGACCGTGAAAATCGGTCTGCCAAAGCCTACTGTTTTAATCGATATAGTAAATGAACCCGCCTTAAAGGAAATCGCCCAACATATCGAACAGACCTTGATAGACGCTGTAAATGAAGCAAAATAAACAACTCAAATAAAAAAGCGTGCACAGTTCATTCATTTTTGTGCACGCTTTTTTAATTAATAATGCTAAAGAGTTATTCTACGCGAAAGGAGCTTGAAGGAATGTTTGCCTTATTGACCATTACCCAACAAAACGACCCCCATGGTGTTCTAGAGCTGCACCCCGAATTGTTTTATGGTTTCCCTTCTTTTTAATACCACCAGACCGGAGGTTTTTCACGGATCTCCTCGTTTGTTAATCAGGTGCGAAACACAGAAGAAAATGTGTTGTTTGTGGACAGCGGCGACTTGTTTCATGGTACTGGACCGCTTGTATTTTCAAAAGGAATGGCTATTCTCCCTCTTCTTGAATACTTGAAGTTAGACGCTATTGTACTGGGATTTTGCCTGCCTATGGTCCCGCACACTTGCGATTAATAGCAGAGCAGCTATCCACTCCGATGCTTGCCGCGAATGTGTATGATAAGGTAGCCACTCATTCATTGACCTCGGATGTGATAAAAGAATACAGTGGGTTACGTGTAGGTGTGATTGGGCTTACTTATCCATTTGTGGATCAGACCATTCCTCCCGCTTTTTTCGAGGATATGTATTTTACGCTCGGATTAGAGGAGGTGGCACAGTCGGTTCAGTTTCTGCGGGTAGAGGAAAAGGTGAACATAATCATTCTAATCAGCCACATGGGAATGCCGCTGGATGCTAAACTGGCTTCTGTTGTTCAGGGAGTGGATATTATTTTAAGCGGTCATAGCCATGACCGGGTGGACAGGGCGATTATTGTTAAGGATACGACTATAATTCAGTCAGGGGCCAGTGCCTCTTTTCTCGGTTGATTAGATATTACGATCGAAGGCGGGAAGATCACTGACTTTTCTCATCAACTGCTTCCTTTATATACCGAGCAATTTTCACCGGATCGGAAAATGGAGGAACTGGTAGAAAAAGTGGTCGCTCCATATGAAGAAATATTATCTGAGCAGGTGGGTAAGCTCTGTTCGCCTCTGCACCGTATGACATTGAACGAAGCGCCCATGGATAAATTAATTACGGATGCTTATCAATCATTTACCGGAGCTGATCTTGCCTTTTCCAATGGCTGGAGGTATGGCCCACCGGTGCTGCCTGGAAACATAAAAGTCAAAGAATTGTACCAAATCATCCCGGCCAATCCAGAATTATTCACGCTTGAATTAGAGGGAAGAGAACTTGTAAATGAACTGGAGAAAAATTCGGAAAATGTTTTTGCACCTGATCCATTTAACCAGAAGGGCGGGTACATTCTCCGATCCTCGGGATTATTTATGGCTTTTAAGCCTTATAATCCGGCTGGAAATCGTATTCAGCATATTGAGGTGCAAGGATCACCCCTGCAATCCGATAAAGTGTATCGGATTGCAGGAGGTGGAAAGCAAATCTTTAAAGCCTATGATTCACGGAAAGGTAATAAGAACGTCCGTGCTATTGAACTCCTTAAGGAGTATTTCATCCAACAGGAAAAAGTAAGGATTGAGATGAAACCAACTATTATAAGCATATAATGGTCATTGACGAATGCTTCAATGCTCAATATAATACCTATAGGGGTATTAATCGTTTGTTTTCCCCATACTTGAGGTGAGATCCATGGAATACAATGATCAAATAAAAAACCGTCTTCACCGGATTGATGGCCAATTGGGCGGAGTAATTGGCATGATGGAACTAGAGAAAGACTGCCGGGGAGTAGTAACCCAGCTATCAGCCATTCGTTCGGCTGTGGATCGGGTAATGGGGTTGGTTGTAGCGAATAATATGGAAGAAGGCATTATCCGCGAACTGGATAAAGGCAACAATCCGGAACCGTTGATTAAAGAAGCCGTTGACTTACTTGTAAAGAGCAAATAATCATAAGGAGGTTTTCGCAATGGGACATCGTTTTGATCCTTCTCTCATAGGCAATTGGACAACCCGGAAAGAAGAAAATTTCTTCCGCCTGATGAAATCCTATCTTTTCAAAAAGCAAGATAAGCTAGCCGATATTGGCTGTGGCCCTGGATATTTTACAATTCCGGCTGCTTGTTTAACTTCCGGTACGGTGTATGGCGTTGATGTAGAACCCAAAATGCTTGAGACTTTGAAGGAAAAAGCAGCAGCAGGCGTGAAGAATATTACCCCTATCCAAAGCGATGCAGAAAATATCCAGCTTTTCTGCAAAAAAATTCGAGCAAGCAGGTTTTCAAACCCAGGTAACTAAACCGAATCCTAATCATTATATTATTGTCGCTTATTAGTGAAGATTGGATTGGGATGGAATACATTGGTCGGTTCCTACCATTATTGAACTGATTAACGCGTTTAATTAGAAGTTCAGCTTGTGGTCGAGATTTTGATCTCACGGATCATAAACATTTTGTCTATCCGGTAGAGCAAGTTCCATTAAAATGGATTTAATGAGTCAGTTGCTGCCAACTTGCTAATCTATTTTTAAAAAATGATAGATAGAGTAGAGGTTCTATAAACGAGGTGGAATAGATGAGAAACCGCCAAAATTGCTCACCGTGTGGTTGGAAAATTACCCAAGAGGCGTGAGCAGTTTCCACGAAAGCGAATACCACTTTCACCTGGCACGCTAATCTGGCTCCTGGCAGGAGTCGCTTATCTAGTTTACCATTCGTTGGTGTAAGAATCAAAACACTTCTGGTTTATTCAATTTATTCACCATTTTCTCTTCTTTGTAAAAGAATATCGTCTTTAATATACCTATAGGGGTAAATATTAAAAAGGGAGGGTTGCCTTTTTTTATTCAAAAAAAATAATTTGGATGAAAAAAGGAGACCCTATACAATAAACATTCATTGAAGGAAAAGACAGGAAGATGTGGATTATGTATGAGTGTAAAAATTATGACGGCAGCAGAGGCAACTGAACGGATTATCAATAAAAAAATGTATTCATTCTTGATGTTCGCAATGAAGAGGATTATCAGAGTTGGAAAATTGAAGGGGAGATGGTTAAAAACTTAAATATTCCCTACTTCGATCTGCTTGAAGGCGTGAATCACATTCTGGATAAATTACCAGTTAATAAAGAGGTTCTTGTTGTATGTGCGAAGGAAGGATCTTCGAAGTTTGTCGCTGAAGAGCGTTCAGAAGCCGGGAGAGATGTTGCTTACCTAAAAGGCGGAATGAAGGCCTGGAGTGAGTATTTAGAGCCGATAAAAATAGGTGATTTAAAAAGTGGGGGTTCCATCTATCAATTTGTTCGAATTGGAAAGGGCTGTCTCTCCTACTTTATTCAATCAGGAGATGAAGCTCTTGTCATTGATGCTGTTCGAATGGTGGATGTGTTTATAGAATTTGTTCTATTGGCCGCCCTGATTTAGCTGGAAAAGCAGAAGATTGGGTGTTAGAGGAAAACAAAGTTACCTTGTCTGTTCCCAGAGTTAAACGTATTGATAAAATTAGTGCAAGGGAGCATGGTTATTATGTTATTGTGGATGTCTCGCTATAACGAATAGAAGTAGTTGTTGAAAATGAATTTTTTAAAATGCCCCTCTTGTTAGGAATAATTAGAGGGGCATTTTAATTCATCCGGGGCTCACTAAACGGGTCTAGACGGAAACCATTCATTTAGAAGAAGAAAGGTATTTTGCTCCACCAACGTGCAGAATTAAGTATTAAGAATTCGATTGATGTTATTTATTTGTTACATACCGCTTATCCTTTAAAAACATTCGCCAGAAATAGATAAAACCAGGGAGGAGAATAATCAGGCCTACTATATAGGAAATGATCAGCGCATGAAACATGTTTCGGTTTGTAATGCTTTCCATCACCGTGCTGTATGGGTACACCATATAAGGCAGGTGCGCCGCTCCATAGGCATAGCTGGCCACCGCATACTGAATAACAATCGCGACGACAGTAAGCCGCGGCACGCCTGGTAATTCCCTTCCCTCTCTCTTCCACCACATTACCGCATAGCCAACGGCAAAGGCGGCAATGGAAAGCAGGAACCAACCTTGCCTGGCCTTTAAATTAACCATCAGCCAACCCGCATATTTATTTAGGGTGAGTATGATGAGAACGGCCATAAAAATGGTGAGCGGGCCAAGCCATACAGCATTCTGCCGATAGCGGCCGTACGCTTCTTCATCGCCTGCGATCCGGGAATAGTCAGCAAGCAGAATGGTTGAGAGAAAGAGTGTGCTTGCTAAGCCAAATCCAAGGTAGGCGTACTCCGTCGGGGAGGAAAACAACTTTCCCATCAGCAACCGTTGGACGCCATCCGCAGTGTCAATAAATTCCCCTTGTATAATGGGCAATACACTTATTAAGAGACCCGGTATAAGAAGCCCGGTAATCCCCGACACTACCCTCAACCCGGTACTGTAGCTGTATCTTTTTACTGAGTGTGAATACACCATAAAAGCGCTGCGTATCGTGAGAAGAATAAGAATTAAGCTTCCAGGAAGCAAAAGCACAGTGCCAAGCGTATACGAAGCCTTTGGAAAAAAGGAGACAACCGATACGACGAGTAGCACGAGAAACGTATTGGTTACTTCCCACGAGGGCGAAAGAAACCGATTGGCAATTCCTGCTGCACTTGGATTATTTCCCTTCTCATAGACCATTGCCCAGAAGCCGGCGCCAAAGTCAAACGATCCGGCTATGGCATAAATAAAGATGAGCGCCCATAAAACAGAAATCGCGATTAAGGCTTCACTCATGAGGAAGTCACCACGCTGCCTGTTTCCCGTTCACTCAGTTCCTCTTTCAGTGGATGCCTCTTGAAGTAATAGCGCAGTACGAGGGCGGTTGCGATGCCTAAGATCGCATACATAACCAAAAAAAGGGCAAACAATAGACCCACATGGCCTGAAGTGGTAGCCGCTTCCTTCGTCATTTGCAGTTTATATATGGTCCACGGCTGCCGGCCGGTACAGCTGAATATCCAGCCAAATTCCGTTGCCAGCATCGAGAGAATACCGGATGGCACAAAGCACCACAAAAGCCAGCGCGGCTGCAGCTGCTTTTTGAAAATTTTCCGAAGCGCCCATGGAACAAGCGGCAGAAAGATTAAAAGCGATCCGATGCCTACCATGGCATCAAACAACGTATGGACATACAAGGGCGGCCACCATTCCCTCGGAAAGTCATACAGCCCTCGAACAGTCCCATTAAAATGGCCTGTTGCGAGATAGCTCAAGAATCCCGGAAGTTCAATGGAATAGTGAATCTGCCCTTTAATCGGATCCGGTACACCGCCAATGGCAAGCGGAGCGTAGTTGGTCGTTCTAAACAGTCCTTCGGCGGCTGCAAGCTTTTCCGGATTATATGTATTTAACAGTTTAGCAGACTCATGCCCGTTAAGTGCTGTAAGCAGCGAAGAGATGGATCCGACAAGTATCGTCATCAGGAGCGCTTTCTGATGAAAGTTATACTCTTTCGGCGAAACATTGCGTTTTAACATCTTATAAGCAGCAATCGATGAAATCGCAAAAGCTCCTGTCATATAAGCGGAGAACATAACGTGGAGAGCTGAGTTAAAAAAACCCGGATTAAAAAAAGCGGCCCATGGATCCACGTTAGTTATGACGCCATTCTTAACGCTAAACCCCTGAGGAGTTGCTTCAAATGTATGGACATCGGTGATGAGAACGGCTGATGCAGTAGCTCCCAATGTGACAAGGAACACACTGACAAGCCGCATAACAGGCGAGAGCCGATCCGCTGCGTAAACATAGATCGATAAAAACAGCGTTTCAAGGAAAAAAGCAAAAATCTCAATCTGGAACGGGAGCGCGATTACTTCTCCAACTACCTTCATAAACCCAGGCCATAGGAGTGAAAGTTGAACTGCGGCAATCGTACCGGATGGAATGGCAACGCCGAGCAGCACTCCCTGGCCTTTGGTCCAACGCCGCGCCATTGTCGCATAATCGCTATCCCCTGTGCGCAGATAATAAATCTCCGCGAACATAATCATCAAAGGCAGCCCAACCCCCATCGTGGCAAAAATAATATGAAATCCCATCGTCATGCCAAAAAGCGACCGAGCAATTAGAACGTGATCCAATTCCCTCATCCTTTCACAGATATTCTTATTACTCTGGTATTTTTACCATTTTTTCTGATTGTATCCGAAAAGGAGACTGTTTCTCTTTGGGGAACAACTTTATGAAAGGCATACCCATACTGTCTATGTGAACCAAATACGCGATTAATATGATGCCGCTGATTATTAAACAGATACTGCCAAACGGTGTGGTAATAATAAAAAATACCGGATAACTCGAAAAGAAAAACTCATAATGTTGATGGGAATGACAAAGTTGGAAATCCCAGTAGCTGCAACAAGGATAATCATAAGGGTGCTGACCAGGCCTGCTTCAGCTGCTGCTTGCCCCAGTATTAGTCCCCCAACCGTTGTGGCGGTGCCTCCAATTGTTTTTTGTAGGCGTAAGCTTGCTTCAATTAGGAGTTCCATAGGAAGCATCATAAACAATACTTCCAGAGAAGGGTAGGGTACACCGGCAAGGCTAGCGGCAATGGATAATGCGAGTTCCCACCCGGAGTATCTCAGGATTATAAGAAGCGATAATTACGTATAACGCCGGAAGCATTGTTGTGGCAAATAGTCCGATATATCGTAAGATTTTTAAGAAATGTGTAACGAAATACGGTTGCCTTTAATTTTTGTTTGATGTTCTGTACCATCTTAGGATCAGCGTACTGACTGTCATACAGGAGAGCTATACTGGTTTGAGAGTCCTTTCCAATCTCTGTTGTCTCGATGATGAGAGTTGCTTTATGATATCGGTGGCGGATCATATTCATGGAGGAATAAATGTCAGGGCTAATCGATTTCTCAGGACCCTGAAGTGTTGTTTCAACTTTGGTATCTGCTGGTGCTTTTTCAATGATATTTTTAGGTCCAATAAATAAACTTTATAGTTGATAATCAGCCGCGGAACCCTTAAGCATATCCTTAAGCGCCTTTTCCTTATTATCTGCCACCGTAGTACTGGGCTGGGAATGGATATACTGCTCATATTCTTCAACGTGGTTCATTTCGTAAAAAGGTTTAATGACATAATCCGATACCAATTTACTGTCGCAAATGCTTTTTACATAGGCCTGTGTAACTTTCTTCTCCTGCAATTCACGAAAGATGATATCCACAGAGGTTGAGAACTTCTCTCTAAGCCAGGCTATCGTTAATTCACCTGTTGTTTTTTTCGGAATATCCATAGCTTTCTCCTAAGTGATTCTTATGGTGTACCTGCTTTTTTCTCCATTGAAGTGTTTCCCGTGATCCATCGGTGTATTCTTTTAACTCTCGGCATCTACGAACAATACAGCGGTATTTAATGAATGTTTAACGCAGAATATAAATTACTCACATCACATTTGGACTTTTTAATGCATACCCTAAAAAGGGCATAAATCTGTTGATGTCCCCAATCCGGGGGCTTTTTTGCGTTAAACGAACAAAAGGGGGAGAGAGAAAAATTACTGATAAGATAAATCGTTCAGCTAATCCAGATCTTTCGCTAGATTTAGAGCTTTCCGGTGATGTCCTTACGGTGATTGGAAATGTTCTAATTTTATTAGCTCTACTTTAAAAACAAGAGAAAAACGAGCTAGAGATTGCAGGTGCTTTTTTCTCTCTTATTGGAGATGTCCTAACTTTACTAGCTCTGCTTCAAATACAAGAAAATGCCAAAACGTAGCCCAGCTCAGTTTGAGGTGGGTTACTTTAGTTTACATTCGTAATGTTGCCTATAATATTCAAAACTACAGTTACAGTAAACAACGAAAGTCACGTTTAAGCATGACAAAAAATCCCCCACTGTTCTTCAAAAATGGGAATTTATAAATTAAACGGTATCTACGCACCTGTTCAAAGTGGCTTTGGTACCATGACGAACTTAGTTTGGTAATTTTTAACCTCTACCTGGAGCAGGTGCATGATAATTTGATCGTTTCCGATATAGATTCCATTATGGCTCTACGTTTTGCCGTTTCCAAGATTCAATTTCTTCTCTTCTGTCGTTAAATAAAAATTTCGGTTGGTGCGTTGGAAGACGTTTCCACGTAATCGGTATGCTATTCCTATTTAGGAAGCTGATATTTCACGCAGGGGGAATTTTAGAATGTTAATACCAACCAAAGCAAAGAACTAACCCGATAGCAGCAATAATGAGGAATGTTGTTAACACGGGTACCTGTTCTTTTTTATTCTTTATCTTACGCCTCCTTATTTAATGTATTTGTATTGTAAAGAACTTTTTTAAAGACAGTGTGAAGAATATACATGAGTTAAACTGGAAAAGGGAAAGGTAAGAAGAGGGTTAAGGGTTGTTGACAAAACAGATAATATGTTCAATAATATACCCATAAGGGTATATACCATATGGGGTATATTATTGAACATATTGGTAAGGAATATTACTCCCTTTTTCAAAAATGAGAATCTGATTTAAGGGACAAATATATATCATTGAAGGAGGTTTTACTCGTGGCTATTACGACGATCCATGCAAAAGATTTACATGACAAAATCAACAGTGGCGAAAATGTATTTATTCTTGATGTTCGCAATCCGGAAGAGTATAGCGATTGGAAAATTGAAGGGAAGAAAGTAGAGTCGATCAATGTGCCGTATTTTGACTTTCTGGACGAGAACGAAGAGACGTACAAAGGCCTTCCAAAAAATACGGAAATCGTCACAATCTGTGCAAAAGGCGGCAGTGCCAAAATGGTTGGAGAAATACTGGATGAAAAAGGATATCAGGTGAGCGTCCTGGATGAAGGGATGCTCGAATGGAGCCAGTTTTACCATCCGGTAACCGTTATGCAGGATGATAAGATGAAAATCATTCAGGTTAACCGTTTAGCCAAAGGATGCCTGTCCTATTTTATCGTTTCACAAGGGGAAGCAATGGTGATTGATCCGGGCCGCCATACCGAACAGTATATTCAATTAGCCAACAGAGAAAAGGCATCCATCAAACATATAATGGATACCCACCTGCACGCTGATCATATATCGGGCGGCCACGAGGTAGCAGATAAAACACGGGCAGACTATTATATTTCTCGTAACGAAATGAAGGGCTCTTCGCTGTCTTATAAAGCGCTGGAGGATCACCAAGAATTTAACTTTGGCTCTGTTCATGTTAAAGTTCTAGCAGTGCCAACGCCTGGACATACCCCGGGAAGTGTTTCCTTCCTTGTGAATGATAAATTCTTGCTGTCTGGTGATACCATCTTTGTTGGCGGCCTTGGACGTCCAGACCTTGGAGGAAAGGCAAGGGAATGGGCGCAGTCCTTGTATGATACAGTTTTTAAAAAAATTGCAAACCTTTCTGATGATACGCTTATACTCCCCACACACTACGCTGACATCAAAGAAATTAGTGATCAAGGTGTAGTAGGAGCCCTTCTTGGGGAAATTCGGAAAAGCAATGAAGTGATGCGAACTGAAAACCGCGAAAAGTTCACGGAAATGGTAGCCGGTGCAGCTGGTGTCACACCGCCAAATTATCAACAAATTGTTGATATCAACCGTGGAGTTGCTAATATATCAGCAGAAGATGCTACAGCGCTTGAAATTGGGCCTAACCGCTGTGCGGTCCATCATTCATAAATAAATACTAAGGAGGAAATAAAAATGGAGACAAATATTGTAGTCGATGCAAAAGGACTTTCCTGCCCAATGCCGATTGTAAAAGCAAAAAAAGCAATCGATTCTTTAGAGAGTGGTCAGGTTATGGAGCTTGAAACAACTGATAAAGGTTCAGTCAATGACTTTCAAAGTTGGGTTAAAGCAACGAACCATAAATTGTTGAAAATGGAAGAAGTTAATGGCGTTTACCGTTTCTTTGTAAAAAAAGCATAAAATCAGACTACAGATACAGCTATCAGGAAATAGAAAATATTTAATAAAACTAGTGAAGGGAAAAGGAATCTCACAACGGTTCTTTTTCCTTTTTTATTGGTAACTGAAAATGGTAAAAAACCTCCTGGTTTATAGTAAGCAAAGGGGCTAGAAAACGGAGTGAATGGATAGACTTAGCAAAGAAAAATAAATCATTGAAATATGAAACCAGGTTGTATGATTTATTATATACACTGAATTGACGAATATTGCTATATAATTTACAATACCAGTTGGGGTATTACACGGGTTCGTGCCCCCTATATGTGAGGTGATTTACATGGAATACAATGACCAAATAAAAAACCGACTTCGACGGATGGAGGGCCAAGTTCGCGGAGTACTTAGCATGATGGAAAAAGAGAAAGACTGCCGGGAAGTTGTAACACAGCTATCAGCCATTCGTTCTGCCGTAGATCGGGCGATTGGACTGGTTGTAGCGACTAATATGGAAGAATGTATTCGACAGGAATTGGAGAAAGGAAACAATCCAGAATTAGTCATTAAAGAAGCCGTAGATTTACTTGTAAAGAGTAGATAATAAGCAGCAAACGATCGCGACAATGAACCTAAGTCCAAGATTAAAGCTGGTACATTATTCTTACTCATTCCTGGCTAGTTAACGTTTTGGATCGCAATTCTTGCTGAATGCTTTGTGATAATAGAATGTCAAAAAGTAAGTGACAAGAGGCATGGTTATCGTCCCATGCCTCTTTATTCTTTTATGAAATTTACACAAAGATAGAATAAAAACAAAATTTACTCCTTGGAAGAAAAGTAATTTAAAGATTGACAAGTTTAATAGTAACTAGAATGAGTATTGGGTACCTATATACTCGGCCTACCGTATCGATATTATGCTTAAAACTAATAAAACTTCAGGAATTTATTTATTTTATCCCCATCTTAATCTCCACTTTAGATTAGCGTGCTTAATGAAAGTGGTTATCGGATGGGACTTTTCTTACATATGTATGCACATATATCTTTACTGATTAAGCTTAATACAAAACATAGTATTAAAACAGAAACTAGATATAAAGAGTTTTTACGCCAGCGCTGAGGCCGTGAAAAGGGGGTTAGATCCGCTTTCTGCTAAGCTTGTAGTAGTAGGGGATGTTAACCGTCCAGGCAGCGTAGTGTTGGCAGCCAGTCCCATTATGAAGCGTGATTACGGGATTAAAACAGGGAGTAGGCGTTATGAGATCCCCAATGATAAAGACATTATTGTAGTTAATGCTAATGTGGGTTATTATCTCAATTTATCAATGGAGATTACGAAATTATTCAACCAATTTGTACCATACGAAGCGATCCATACGTACTCGATTGACGAATCATGGGTCTGTACCAATGGCACTCAGAGGCTGTTTGGAAGCAGACGGGAGGTAGCTGACCGAATCCAAAAAGAGCTGCGGGACCAGACAGGCTTATACTGCACAATAGGCATTGGTGACAATACATTATTGAGTAAGGTTGTTTTGGATATACACGCAAAAAGCTCGTCTAGCGGTATAGCTGACTGTAAATATGAAGATGTACAGCGGTTGTTGTGGCCGGTTCCGATTAAAGAATTTTGGGGGATAGGCAGCCGGATGGAGCGGAATTTAAACCGTTTGGGAATCAGAACAATAGAACACCTTGCTAAGTTTCCAAGAGAGTATTTAGAGAAGTCATTTGGGATTATGGTTTTGCAGCTTCAAAATCATGCCTGGGGGATCGATAACTCTGAACCAATGGGATATGATCCTGTAAATACTGAAAAAGGGTTCTCACACGGAATTACGCTGCTACGTGACTATAAAATGGAAGAAGTGAAGACCGTCATTTTAGAACTTTCAGAGGAAGTAGCAAAACGTACCCGTGAGGCGGGCAAAGTTGGCCGTACAATAAGTTTAGGCATCGGATACAGTCGAGATGAAGGGGAAGGCGGTTTCTCTCGTTCTAGGACCATTGATGAAGCCACAAATGTAACAATGGATATATATGAGGTGTGCATGCAGCTTTTTAAAGAAAATTATCGTGGCGACCTGATTCGAAATGTATATGTTTCTATTACAAAGTTAGATACGGACGATGGCCTACAACTGAATCTTTTCCAGGATAACAGCAAAAAAAGAGAAGTTGGTTTTGTAATGGACTCCATTAGAAACCGGTTCGGACCAACCGCAATACTTCGCGCAAGCAGTTACACCGATTCAGGTATCATGCTGCAACGAGCGAATCAGATAGGGAGGCATAGGGCGTAAAAAGCATCACCCGGTGATAAAAACAGAAAAGTAGCCCGGTCAAGAAGACCGGGCGTTATAATATGACCAATTCAAAATATCTAAGGAACTAAATTTCAGCAGACCCAGTCCATGGAAAAACCGCCTTTTATCGGTGCGTAACCGGTCATAAATCCACTATCATCCCCAGAATAAAAGGGAATCACTTTCGCCACATCCTCGGCACTAGCAATACTACCTAATCGAGTCATCGATTCCATTCGTTGTATTAGTTCTTTGAGAAGCGATTGAGCAATTTCGGTATCTGCTGTGCCTCACGCAGCTATATTAGCTGTGATACCATAGTGGTCGCTCTTGGGCTATGAAACGTGCAAATTGTACCAACTGGCAGAACATTATGTTCACCACACCTTTTCTGAAACACTTCGGCCATGAATGTGCGCTAAATTAACCATAAATTCACATATAGCAGGAAAATCAATACAGATATAGAACTATATTTTGGAATATATAAAAATAGAATCGAAAATTGAAATTGATTGGCAGGGTTAAGCAATGATCAGTGAACAACCACTTTTTATACAGATATCGAATCAAAAATGTCACAACTTAGGATTAAACCCCCAAGAAATGCCAAGGCCCCATCAAGTGTCGAAAGAGGAAATTAAAGAAAAGCAAGCGCGTTATAAAGAGATTCTCGATAAGATAAATTTTGTTGCCAATAAAATGCTGTTCTTTTCCAATAGCAACCCAATGGTGCTGCTGGTTACGGATGATGAATTAACGGTACTGGACCTGTATGGTGATGAATCCATTATAAACAGCGTAAACAAAATTGGCATAAACATTGGTATTCGATTTAATAGGGAGCAGATGGGCACTAGCTCTGTGTGCCTAGCCATGGAACATATGCTGCCAGTTAAACTGATTGGATCCGATCACTTTCATGATCACCTAAGCAATGCAGCCTGCTATACCGTTCCCTTCACCTATCGAAATTTTGACAATCTATCAGGTACCTTAACGATCTTCACTAATATTAACAATGCGAATAACATTTATTTGGGTATGCTATCGGTAATCGTAGATTCTGTTGAAAGAGAATTGCTTCTTCATAAACAAAATCAGAAATTATTTCTATTAAATCAGATCATGATGAGAAGCACGAAGAATGGAATAATCCTCACAGATAATGAAGGAACCATCCTGGATATTAACGATTCCACCGAAAAAATCGCTGGATTAGAAAGAAAAAGAATGATAGGCCGCTCGATTGTTGATTTTAAACCAGTGGGACTATACATGATGGACACGCTTGAACATCAGAAAATAAATGAGGATATATTTATAGAATTACAAACAGCCGAGGAAGGCGTCGCTACAGTCTGCTTGCTGGATACCATTCCGATTTATGATGAAAAGAACAAGCTTTCGGGAGCATATGGACAGTTTCGCGATATTACGGATAGACACAATTTAGAAAAACAGATCATTACCGCAGAGAAGTTCTCAGCCATTGGCAAGTTATCCGCGGGTTTTGCACATGAGATAAGAAATCCACTCACCTCTATATCAGGATTTATCCATCTATTCAAAGAAGAACTCCCGCCCGATGATTCTAAACAACATTATCTAGGCATCATCCAAAGCGAGCTTGAGAGAGTTAAAAAACTTGTCACGGATTTTATCGTGGTTGCCAAACCTGATACTCCTGTAAGAACATCACAAGATATATCGCAACTGCTTTTAGAAACCGTTCATTTTATGTACAGTCAGGCAGTGCTTCGTAATGTTGAAATACATTTCACCACATCTTACGGATCTATTATGTTAAGTCTTGATGCTATGCAAATTAAACAGGTACTGATTAATCTCATGCAGAACGCGATTGACGCTATGCCAACCGGGGGACACATTTATGTGAGTTTAAGGGAATTTGATGAGCATAACATCCAGATTGACATTAAAGATACCGGTTTCGGTATGGAAAGACATGAATTACAGCAGATAATGAATCCTTTTTTTACAACGAAAGAAGATGGTCTTGGATTAGGGTTGTCGATTTCCTATCGCATTATAGAAAGTCATAACGGAAAAATGATGGTCTTTTCAGAAAAAGGGGTTGGAACTACGTTTACTATCCTATTACCGAAAAAATAAGATTAAGAGGATGTGTTGTATGATGCAAAATGTTGCATCTATGCTGGCTTATCACCTCAAAGCCCTTGGTGTAAAAACGGTGTTTGGTATTCCCGGCAAGTCTATTGTTCCTTTGTTATTTGGGCTCGAAAAACATGAACTCCACTTCGTTTTATGCCGCCATGAGGCAGGGGCAGGATTTGCAGCCTCTGGTTACGCTTTGCAAAATCGTTCACTTGGAGTCGCTATTGGAACATCCGGGCCCGGCGGAACCAATATGATAACAGCTGCAGGACAGGCTAAAGCCTTTAATCTACCGGTTCTTTTTATTACCGGACATCCGTCTATGAAAGAAACGGGCAGAGCCCTTGCTCAGGATTCCACTCCATTTGGAACGGATATGGCGAAGCTATTTGAACCGGTCACCCTCTTTAGCAGAAGAGTTGAACGTGCGGATCAGTTTCCAATGTATTTGAAGCACGCTGTAGAAACTGCGTTTTCAGGAACAAAGGGGCCTGTACACTTATCTATTCCCCATGATGTTTTATCAGAGGAAATTGATTTCTTTCCTATACATCTACAGACCAGTGCACAAGTAATATCGTTACAAATTGATAAAATTTCCCCCATCCTGAATAAAGCGCAAAAACCCTTAATTATCTTGGGGAAAGGTGTACATTCTTCACATGCCTATCAAGAGGTGCAGTCATTTGCGGAACTATGGGGAATCCCCGTTGTAACCACCCCAGGTGGTAAGGGTACGTTTGCCACCCATCACCCGCTTTCTCTCGGCAGCTTCGGACTTGGCGGCACGCCGCAGGCCATGGCATACCTACAGAGCGGCATTGATTTAGCCGTGGTCATTGGTTCTAGTTTAAATGATATGTCCATGGCAGGATTCATAAAAGATATGTATCCGACGCAAGTTGTCCACTTTGATTGTGAATCTACTTACATAGGTAAAACTTTCTCTGCACCTACAACTTTCATAGAAGGTGATATTAAACTTAACCTGCAAAAGGTGCTTCTGGCCGGGGCTCCAGATGACACCAGCAGAAGCCGCGGGGAAGTTATGCAAGCGTTTACCACTGCAGTAAAAGAGGCTGCAGCTGCTGTTTCCACTACTTCGATTGGTTCCAAGAACGCACCCTATATTTCCGCTGTCGAAGCGATTAAGGTACTGCGTGCTAATCTTCCAGCCGATGCTGTTGTATTTGGTGATGAGGGTAGCCATTCTTTTTACGCTATTCAAAATTTCAATATATATGAACCTGGAACATTCCATTTCGATGCGGCGTTTGGCACCATGGGCTACTCATTTGGTTACGCTATTGGTGCAAAAATAGCATCACCTGATAAAACAATTATGTGCCTTGCTGGTGATGGTTCACTTTTTATGCATGGTACCGAGATTTCTACCGCAGTTAATGAGGAGGCAGCAGTGATTTTTATCGTGTTCAATAACAGCCGCCTGGATATGGTAGACAAAGGAATGGCAGGGCACATGGGCAGATCGATAGGTTCGATTTATAATACGGGTGTTAAGGTAAAGGAATTTGCAGAATCGCTTGGAGCAAAAGGGACCAGGTGCTATACAGCCGAAGAAATCGAAAAAGCAATTCGGAAAGCACTCAACAATATTCAATCTAGTGTAATCGAAGTGATGGTGGACCCTCTCGAAGTTCCTCCGACAATGCTTAGAGGTTGAGCACTAATATTTAAAGAATTTTGGTTTTCGTAATTATGCAGGGAGCATCGATAATTCCGATATAAAGGCCGCTACTGCAAGATTATACGAATGAAAGTAATATTTAGAAACGGTTTCAGGAAGTGGAAAATGTACCCGTGTGGCCGGCAAAGCGTACAATAAGTTGACGCATCGGATACAGTAGCGGTGAAGGGGGAAGCGGTTTCTAGACACGGACGATGGTCTTGAGACCATAGCAGAAAAAAACATTCAGAAATTAAAACAAAGATGGAAGGTTTTAGCGAGATGCGCAGCATTAACCGGCTGGACTAGGAGAATTAGAACCACAAAATAAATAAACCCTCCTGAATACCAGAAGGGAATGAAAGGGAGTAGATTTTGAGGGTGTCCTTAATCTCTACCCCCTAAATGATTGACCTAAAACAAAAAAACCCCTTCCGTTATCAGAAGGGTCAGAATGGGGGGATGTTCCTAGGTAAGGAGACAATTGTAAGCATTCCTAAAAACAAACTTACAAACCAAAAAAATCCACAACATATGCTGTGGATCCATAAAAGGGTATGGAGTTCCAATTACTAGGAGTGGGATAACGCGTGCTAATACGTTATAAAACAGATTATAGCACTATAAAAAGTAATAAGCTGTATTCAGACAATGGTCACGGAATGTTCAAAACTAAATAAATAAGGGGCTGTCCAGAAAGTCGGTTTATCTGACTTTCCGGCGCCCCTCTTTAATTTCTATAAAAAAGCACAAAAAAATCGTCTCTTCCTGTAAAATGAAAGTTACCACACCCACATTCAAGAAAGGACGATTTTTTATGAGCAATCAGATGATTACTAATAAGAATTATACCACGCAAACTACTCTTCCTCTAGCGGTAAAAGAAGAAAATATCATTGTTTCAAAAAGACAATACGCCCCCACATTCAAACCCTACAACAACCGCCAGGTCCAGGTCATCTTCGATATTGAGGAACTTATCCCTGAAAACCATGTCGCACGTGTGGTGGATGAGATGGTTGAGACCATTCCTGATGAACACCTATTTTCCCATTATCCAGGCGGAGGAAGACGTCCGTTTCATCCGAAAATGATGCTTAAAGTCATCCTGTTTGGCTACTCCCAAAAAGTGTACTCCTGCCGGGGCATCCAAAAGCTTACGGAAGAGAATCTCCCCACCATGTGGCTGGCTGCGATGCAACGACCAGACTACCGAACCATCAACGACTTTCGCGGGCAACGGATGAAGCCTATGATGGACCAGTTATTTCAAACCATGATCCTCAAGCTGATTGAGGACAACCATATCACGATGGAAAATTACTTTTTGGACGGGACGAAAATAGAAGACAATGCCAACAAGTATTCTTTCGAATGGAAAAAAGCAACTGTCCGCTCCGAAGAGAAATTGAGGCAGAAAATCCAGGAAACCCTGCGGCACATCGAGGAGATGACTAAGGCGGAGGAGTTGGAGATTTTCAATGAAAGTCTGCAGGATATAGGAACCGCTCCTTCCGGATTGGAACAAATCGCTGCTCGTTTGGAAACTCACGTGAGTGCTTTATCAGGGGAGATCGAGGAAGAGACGGATACCCAGGTCCGTAAAGAGAAACGGAAAAAACGGAGTGGATGGAAGAAACCCTTCAAGTTAATCCGCGAGGATTTTCTTCCACGGCTGGCCAAATACAACGTGCAGAACGAAACATTTGGTGACCGCAACAGCTATTCCAAAATCGATACTGACGCAACGTTCATGCGGATGAAGGAAGACCATATGAAAAACGGCCAGCTCAAGCCTGGCTATAACGTACAGATGGCAACAGAAAATCAATTCATTCTATTTTATACCATCCATCAACGCCCGACGGACACACGCTGCTTCATTCCACATTTGGAGAAGCTCACTTCCTCCTCTTTGCCAATGCCCAAAACCGTCATCGCAGATGCGGGATACGGGAGCGAAGAAAACTATCTGTATGCGATCGGGGAGGAAAAAGAGCCACGCTTTGATTTCCTCATCCCGTATGGGACCTATCTGAAGGAAAAGACTCGAAAAGCCAAAAAAGACATCAAAAACGTAATGAATTGGAGCTACGATGAAAAGGATGATTGTTTCATCTGCCCGAATAACCGCAAAGTTGTATTCAAAAAGTATCAAATAAGAAAAAATGCGTCCGGCCATGAACAAAGCTATAAAATTTACGAATGTGAGGATTGTACAGACTGCCCATTAAAGCCGCAGTGCACTAAGGCTAAAGGAAACCGCCAGGTACATTGGAATACAGTTTTTGAAGAAATGAAAGCAAAGGCAAAAGCAGCCCTTGAATGTGAAGACAAAGCCGCTATTTATGCCCGACGAAAGGTCGAAGTAGAAAGCGTGTTCGGTCACATCAAGGGCAATCGGTCGTTCCGCCGATTTTCATTGCGAGGGCTCGATAAAGTGAATGTCGAGTTCGGAATTGTGGCACTCGCACACAACCTATTAAAAGTGGCGAGCATCCGTCTGGCCACTTTTCTCGACCCGATAAGAACGAAAAAGAAGCTGGCGAAAAAAGAAAACTTTTCGCCAGCTTCTTTACTGTTTCAGGGACTTTTTAGACAGCCCCTTCTGACGTTAGCCTTAACAACGCTATCCATGTTTACATAGCCGAGACATGCACTCAGATATACTTTTACCATTCGGATATCCCGCTCTGCCTGATTGTTATCAAAGGGCACAAAGGCATTCGGAAGAAACCGCAATATGTCGGTTTTGTACAGGATGAACCTTTCAGGCCTTCGGCCCTCTGGCGGGAAAAAAGGTGCCCCGAAGGGGCATAACGGACATACACTTAAAATGGCTGACAATCCAGATGAAATCAAATGGCATAAACCTGATACCTGTTTGCATTGCCATTATTCCCTTGCCGAAGTGCCCATTGAGAGTTATAAGCGCAGGCAGGTAGTTGACATTCCTCTTCCACGCTTGATATTTACAGAACATAGAGTAGCGATAAAGTGTTGTCCAAACTGCAATATGAAACAACAGGCCGCATTCCCGGAGAAAGTGAAGGCGCCTATTCAGTATGGCGACAGCTGGAATGCGTGGTGCGCCTATTTGAACAGCTATCAACACCTTCCCCTTGAACGAATCAGCCAATTGTTTGAAGACCTCACTGGACACCGGCCAAGCGAAGCTACCCTACTGTCCCATCTCGAAAAACTTTCGATTCAATTAGAGCCTATTGAAAGGCTGATCAGGCAAAATCTTCTGGATAGTAAATTGGTTCATGCCGATGAAACAGGCATGCGTATCGAAGGTAAATTGCATTGGTTACATACAGTCTGTAATGAGAGATGGACTCTTTACAATATCCATCCTAAGTGAGGCAAAGTAGCCATAAACGCTATCGACGTCCTGCCGCGCTATAAGGGAGTAGTCGTCCATGATTTTTGGAAATCATATTTTAACGATGAGTATCGTTTTAGGCATGCCCTTTGCGGCGTGCATCTGCTTCGCGAGTGCCAAGGCATCATTGATTATGATAAACACCAATGGGCTTCGGACATGCAGATTCTCTTACGAGAATCCCTGAAAGAAAGAAAAAAGGTATTAGAGGCCGAAAGGCCGCTTTATCCTGAAGCAATCTCGAACATAGAAACCAGATACGATGAAATTCTAAGCCGGGGTGCCAAGGAATGGCGTCCTCCTCTGAAATCTGCTGAATCGGGAAAAAGAGGACGGAAAGCCAAGAGCAAAGCGGCAAACCTAGCTGAAAGGTTCATCTTGTACAAAGCCGACATATTGCGGTTTCTTCAGAATGCTCTTGTGCCTTTTGATAACAGTCAGGCAGAGCGAGATATCCGAATGGTAAAAGTAAAAGAGAAAGTATCAGGTTCCTTTCGTACGCAAAAAGGCGCTATTCAGTTTGCGCGTATTCGTGGTTTTATTTCCACTATGCGAAAACAGGGAAGGAATCTACTTGATTCTATAATTTTAGTTGGTCGAGGTCAGTTTTTTTTCAACTGACCTGAGTAGTTACGTTTTTTCTATATTTAAAATGTAGTCTCCATATATAAATATGATTTTGTTTTATCTTTGTTATGGACAAGTGTTCAATAGACTCTTTTTGGGTGTATATCCGATAACATAGTAACTGCTATTATCGGACCTGATAGGCACCTCAGAACATTATTATGAATATATAACGATGAACAACGATGAATGACCAATTCGGTCTGGCTGTGCTGTAGCTGTCATTTACCCATGTTGGGCGTCCCTCGGCAACATGCGTTTTTTATGAGATAAGTAAAAACGGACATGCTAAAAAGATGTGCCGTATATCGACACATCTTCACCGTGTTAGGAGGAGCTATGAAGTAACTCTCGTGTTTAATATGCACTTATACCAAACCTTGATGCATGTTGTTTGCATAACTGTTATTATCGGACATTCTATAGCGCACAAAATTTCCGAAGTGCCGATGACCCATAAACAATAAAGCCCCGCAACTGCTAGGCTTTTCTGATACTTTATTTCTTAATTTGATCAAACAGATTAAAAGGTTTTGACGGTTTCTCGGTAGTCTCTTTCGACTTTGGAAGTGCTGCAAAAGGATTCGCAGGCGCAGCTGCTCTTCCAGCCCTTGTCCGGGAACTGGCCGAACGGTTCTGAGCTGCACTCAACTCGCCACCGATATCGAATCCAGAATGTCGTGCTTCACGCTCCCGCTGTTTCGCCAGCAGCTCCTCAGACTCTTTGTTTGAGGTTCTTGGCACGTCCCGGAAGGCCGCGCAGGCTGCAGATGGTGTACACAAGCGCATGCTTGCTGTCCCATGTTGACCGGCCGTAATACACTGGCACGCCTTCTAACTCTTCCTGAAGCCGGCGGTTGATTTTTTCCAACGTATCCTGGTTAAGGATCTTCTCGGTATTCTTCGGCATGACGATTTTGATACCAAACGCGATGGCATCATTTTGGTAATCGAACCCGTTGGCTAGCACATTTTTCTCGCGGTAGGTGAAAACGATAGCGTCTATTAAATCGTTCTCGCTTTTCAGATCACCGTTCTGTAGGTTGATTTTTTTCTTTGCAAACGTGAGAATACCGCCTGTTAAGAGTAATTTATTTTTGAAGTCCTCTGCATCGAGCGATTTATCGATTCGAGAGTGGTTGCTACATTCCATTCATGGAGAACGGAAGCCACTTTATAATTTGAATAGCGGTCCCAGGACAGATTGACCTCTATTGTGCCCTTCTCCACTGCCTGGATATGCTCATCGATGATTTTTTTGTTGTCGATGATTATGAGATTCTCCAGCGCGCGGTATGAGTTGCCCTCTGTATCCTCCCGGAACTCCTCGAGCTTAGGCACGATTTCCTTAAGTGCCTCGAATGCATTGATGTTTTCATCGATATGAGGATTTGGCAGGCTGACAATGGCCATAACCGCTTTACCAACATAATCAGCGCAGACGTCGATCACCATGTTTATGGATCCGATACCCGTTCCGCCCCCCAGCGAAGCTACTACCACAATCACTTTACTGGACCTAAATAACTCAGGGTTCTTGCTAAGGAATTCTCCCATATATGCTGTTGCTGTTTTTCCGTTATCCGTAAGAAAGTATGTGTAATCAAGTGCGGATTTAAGAACAAAAATACCGGTTCAAAAAATAAGCCAGTTGAATCAATTTCATAATCATTTTTTGCTCAGATGCTAAGGCTCCCAGAATTTCAGTATTTTGATTTTAAAACGACAGTAGGTCGTCGTAATAGCTAGGCTGCTTTGCAATTCAATTTGATGTTTATACGGTCAACGGCAATTTTAGAGGCATTGAACAGTAAGCATATTAAATCAGTGTGAACTCTTGCAAGATCTCCAGAACGATATCGGATGTTATTTAACTGGAAATATTCTTTTAAATAGGCATTTACTCGTTCAACAGAAGTACGCTCTTTATAAAGTTCTTTCCATGCCTTACTTCCTCTGGCTGGGGCAGGATAACGCCGTAAATCCTTTGTCTTTTTGATTTTAATGATTTTTTGACATAATGTATCATGAGCTAGCGGACATTCTCTGCATTCCTTGGGTCTTGTATATTTGAGTGTCTCGTATTTCTTATCATAGCTGTCATAACGATAGGAATGCTCCCGTACACATGTGGGTGCAAAATGCTTGTCAACACCGATAGGTGGTGCTTCATTTCGCTTATTATAAGCAATAATACCATCCGCCTTCATGCGATGGATCTGTTCATAGATCGGATTGTAGTCATATCCAGCGTCTGCCATCACTTTCGTGATGTTAAGAACGGGAAAATGCTCAGCCACTCCTTTTAACAGGGGAATAGCAGCTTTCGCATCATTCATATTTCCTGAAGAGAGCAAGTGAACCAAGATATATTGACTTTTAGTTTCCGCAGCTAAATGAAGCTTGTATCCAAACCAGAAAACATTTTTGTTCTCAGAGTTCTTCTTAATTCTCCACTTAGGAATGCATGGCATCTCTTTCTGAAGTTCACCGAAGGTGTGATTTAATTGTTGTTCGATTTTCTGTTCAAAAAGAGGAAGCGCGTTTTGAATCTCTTCTTGTTCTTTTTTGTATGATTCAGAGGCTTCTTTTTCTTGCGACCGCGTTTTTTAGGCTCTTTGACGGGTTCTCCCACTTTACTTTCTTCCTTGTGTGGAGCCTGATCTCTCGCTTCAATATGAGTCGCATCAATAGCAATATGTTCACCATCTATAAAACCTTCTTCAACTGCTTTCAGGACAAGTGCGTGATTCATTTCATCCAGCACATTTGAGGCTTTGATTTTACGGATTAAACGGGAAAAAGAAGCTTCAGATGGAATTCGATCCGAAAGAGCAAAACCGCAGTCTAAAAAGAAGAGCATATCTTTTTTTAATCGACGAACAAGAAACTTAACCGTTGGAATGCCTTCTAAAATACGAGCAAATAAAGCGTAAATCATGGAGGGATAATTAAGTGTTTGTGGAGCACCTTTCCGCACTTTCTTTGATACATTTTTTAGCAAAGGAAAGATGTTTATCCCTTCAAAAATTGCTGTGTAGCGCTGGGTAGGTTCTAAATCTAATAAATCTTGCAGGGAAAATAAACATCCTTGCCGAATTGAGTACATGAGGAGACCGACCTTTCTCATTGAGTTGTTTGCACAACTACTCTATTCGAGATTTGGGGAGGTACTCCTTTTTTGATGTTGATTTGAACCTTACGGTTCAAGGGTTTTGAGTTATGAAATTGATTCAAGTAAGAAAGCCTTACCTTATGAATGCGTTGGCCGGTACATAAGCATTGTACTTTACCATTAATTTGCTATAAAATAACAATAGAATAAAAATTTCCACATTTCAGTATGAACTAACTTAAAGATAACTGGAGGTCTTGATATGTCTGCCAATGCTCGACCCGGGCAATTATCTGTTGGAACGGTAAACGAAAACTGGACAGGTGACGCGCGTTACTATGAATATACGACAGCGGCCGATCCGATAGGGAGTGGAATTATCAGTCCAATCCCGGCCGTACAATTTGGTCCTGAATTATATAATGCGGGTCAAACCCGAATGGTCACGCTTGACCTTTCCAAAGAACTAAGAACAGAATATCCTGCCACAAGCCCATCGCTTCTTGCGCACTTCATAAGAATTGAGGCGGGGGATACGATTACGACACAACCCAACGCAACAAGCGAACTCTACTATATTATCTCTGGAGCGGGCGCAACAGAGGTGAATGGGGATACAATCAACTGGAAGAAAGGCGATTTTTTGACGCTTCCATCCGGATCCGTTAGCCGCCATACTGCGGAAGAAGACACAACCATTTACTATATTTTAGACACTCCGCTGCTCGATTATCTTGGAGCGAAGGCGACAGAATCTCGTTTTAAGCCAACTCTTTTCACAGCTGAACAAGCACAGGCAAAACTGGATGAAGTGGCAAACGCTCCGGATGCCCATTTAAAGAACCGTATCTCCATACTGCTTAACAACCAAAAATTCGACCAGACCCTTACCATAACACATGTGCTTTGGGCTATGTTTGGTATTGTACCTGTTGGTTCTAACCAGGCGCCTCATAGCCATAAGTCGGTGGCGCTTGACTTTGTTGCTTATGCTGCGCCAGGTACTTATACGCTTGTTGGGGATAAAATCGATCCGGTGACGAAACAAATCATTGATCCAATTCGTATTGACTGGGTAACCGGAAAGGCTTTCGTTACGCCGCCAGGCCTGTGGCACTCGCACCACAACGAATCAGATGAGCCTGCATTCATTATTCCAATCCAGGATGCCGGTCTCCAAACGTATCTTCGGACGCTGGATATTCAGTTTACGCATTATGATCAGGAGTCTTAAAAAACACCCCTGCATGTGTTTTGAACGATAAGGAATGGAATAGAGTGAGAGTGGCCAAGTTTTGCGAGCAGAACAGTAAGCTTGCCGAGACTGCTAGAGCGATCGACGCGCTTAGAAGGGAATATCATGATGAGGTGGAAGTTTGTATTGTTGATTGTTTCAGGAGATGCCTGGCATGCAGAACACAGCCTTTTTGCCGAATTCAACTAACCACGATCGAAGCGGGGAACGGCAGCACGCTGGTAGAAAAAATCCTTCAAACAATTCGGCACGGGACATCGAATAACTAAATAAGAAATACTCCTCTTCTTTTGTATGAAGAAGAGGAGTATTTTCTGTTAGTAGAATCCATTTCAGTTGAAAAATTGCGTCACCGACTTTTTCTAAGTTCGTATTAAGCTGCCTGCCCATTCCCAGCTGCCTGGGTGCGTTGGCCAGTTCCTTTTCTTTCTAAAAATAGCGATACGAGTGTACCCCCAACCAATCCCCAGAAAGGCGCTCCAATGTGGAAGACAGAAATTCCAGAAATCGTAATCATAAAGGAAAATAAGGCACCCATTTTATACTGTTCGGAAAAGCTTCTTTGCAGAGAATCGATTAAAACACCCACCATGGCAAGCCCCCCAAGCAATTTAATTAATGAAGAGGGAACAAGATGGGGGATAGAAGCCGCAAAAGGGGCAAATAAAGCGAGCACACAGGATAATATCCCAAGAACAACAGCTGCGGCATAACGGCAATCCATATGCAGCGAATGGTCGGTGGAAAGGATGGCCGTCATTGGACCGGCAATACAGGCAGAATGGGCACCGAAAAATCCATTTACAATAGACCCGACTCCGCTCCAGGAAGTCATCGAATTGACAGGGGCTTTATATCCGGCACTTTGCAGCACGGCAATGCCCTGCGCATTTTGGATGGCAATAATGGTAAGCACAAGCGGAAGAACAAGTTCGCCCATCGTTGCCAGGTCAAACGATGGCATATACAAGTGGGGTTTTACCACAGACAGGTCAACACCCTGAGCGTGCATCCCAGGGACAACATACAGCATAATGATCCCGGCAACAATGGCCCCAAGAATGGGCGGGAACCTTTTGGCGAGCCCTCTGAAACAGGACAGCACAAAAAACACCACGAGTGGAATGCCATTGAGAATAGGCGCACTCACAATAGAATGAAAAATGTCGGTCCCAAACGGAAGGAGAACCCCTGATACCATGCCCATCATGACAGGCATAGGCAGAACCTTCATCATTTTATGGATCGCGCCTGACATCCCAAGGATCAGGGTAACCACGCCTACAACGAGATAGGCGCCAATCACCTGCGAGAAGCTATGGTGAGACAGCGAGGCGCCAACCAGTATGGCTCCAGGGATAGAAAAAGCATAACCGATAGGCTGCCGGTAGTAGAACGATAAAAGCAAGGTTAACAAACCGCCAACCCCATAAATTCCGAAAATCCACGACGATACCGTGTCTGCACTCAGGTTTCCTTTTGAAGCGGCCTGCAGCACAATCAAAAGGGGACCTGTGGCGCCAAAGATCCAGGAAACCAGTCCGTTTGAAATGTTTCCAACCGTTAAATGCTGGGGGAATTCAACAAGATTTCGTTTCAAAACTGATAACCCTCCAAAATATTCTATTGTAACTTTATATTACATACAAAGTTTATAGCATGATAAACTATAATTGAAATACATATTTCGCATAGTTTTCATGCGTTTTACTTATTGAAGGGGATACACAATGGATATTAGGCAGCTGCAGTATTTTATCGAAGTCGCCAAGTTAAACAGCTTCACCAAGGCAAGCGAAAGCCTGCATATTACACAGCCGAACATTAGCAGAATGGTTAAGAACCTGGAGGAAGAGTTAGGTATTGACCTGATCGATCGATCAACAAAGAAGCTTCATCTAACAGAAGCGGGAAAAATTGTGTTTGAAGAGGGCCAGCAGATTGAGCAAATCATCGATCGCATTGCGATAAAGATTTCAGATCTTATGAATGTGCAGAAAGGTAAGGTTCAAATCGGTCTTCCTCCGATTATCGGTGCGAAATATTTCCCACAAATATTAGCCGAGTTTCATGCTTGTTATCCAAACATCAACTGTGAACTGGTTGAATACGGGAGTAAGAAAGTTGAGCAGGAGGTTGGGGCCGGAAACCTTGACATCGGGGTTGTCGTGCTCCCTGTAGAGGAGGCGCTCTATCATTCTGTACCTTTAGTTGATGAAGAAGTTTGCCTGCTTGTTCACCGCGATCATCATTTTGCCAGTCGAACGAACGTCTACTTGCACGATTTGGCGCACGAATCGTTTATTTTGTTTCGGGAAGATTTCACCTTGCATGATCGCATTATCCATGAATGTATCCAAGCAGGATTTCAGCCCACAATTATATATGAAAGTTCTCAGTGGGATCTCATTCGTGAAATGGTGGCAACCAATCTGGGCGTGTCTCTTCTCCCGAGAACAATCTCAGAAGAAGTTGACCCCTCCATTATTAAAGTCATACCAATCGAGCCCTGCATTCCCTGGAATATCTCAATCATTTGGAGGAAAGGACGGTATCTTTCCTTTGCCGCACGGGAGTGGATCCAGTTTACCTGCCGGTATTTAAACCAGATATGCCCTCTGGAATAACAGCAAATAAAACGAGACGCGTTGATAGCGCTCGTTTTTTTTTGCGGATGGGTAGGAATCGATTTGTGTATTATGGCTTCAGCAGAACCTTGATGCAGCCATCCGTTCTCGTGTCAAACACTTCATAGCCATGTTTGGCTTCTCTGAGCGGGATGATATGGGTGAAAACATCGGACGGATCCAGTTTGCCTTCAGCGATGAGATTGTAAAGAAAAGGCATATAGTGGATGACCGGAGCCTGTCCTGATCGAATGTTAACATTACGCTGGAAGATATCACCGAGCGGGAAAGCGTTGTACCTGGAGCCGTAAACACCAGTGATTTGGATGGTTCCGCCTTTGCGCACGGCCTGCGTAGCGATGACAATGGCCCCCATGGCGCCGCCCTGCAGCTTTAAACCTGTTGCAAGGAACTCTAGTGGCGTCATCTTTCCGTCCATGCCAACCGCGTCGATGACTACATCGGCACCGCCCTGTGTAATTTCTTTCAAGTGATTGCCAATGTTTTGCTCTTGTTCAAAATTGACAATTTCCACTTTATTGGTGCGCTTTGCGTGCTGCAAACGGTAATCAACGTAATCTACCGCGATAACCCGTTTTGCCCCTTTGAGCCATGCTGCTTTTTGTGCCAGCAGCCCCACTGGGCCGCATCCGAGAATAATGACCGTATCTCCGCTTTTGACACCCGCGTTGTCAACGCTCCAGTAGGCGGTAGACATCGCATCAGCAAGTGGTGCGATTTTCTCATCTTCAAGCTCACTGTTTTCTGGAATTTTAAAAGGGGTAAAATTACCGTACGGAACCCGCATGTATTCTGCCTGGCCGCCGGCATAACCGCCAGTCGTTTCTGAATAGCCGAAGTACGCCCCCATATCGCCATGAGGATTGGAATTATCGCATTGGCTCTCCAACTGATGGTTGCAATACCAGCATCGGCCACAGCTAATGTTAAAAGGAATGATAACCCGGTCGCCTTTTTTAAGCTTGGTCACCTCTGGTCCGACTTCCTCTACAACACCCATCGGCTCATGGCCGATAATAAAATTCTCAGGCATATTCGGGATCATGCCGTGGATCAGATGCAGATCTGATCCACAGATGGCCGTACTTGTCAGCTTCACGATGATATCGTCAGCTTTTTCAATCTTGGGATCCTGGACCTCTTTGACCTCAACGTCTTTGATGCCCTGGTACGTAACAGCTTTCATTGTTGGGTGTTCCTCCTCCGTTTAATTATTTAGATCTGCGAATGAACCGAGACGAGAGGTATGATCAGGGAAGATCTTCATCCCCGCAATCTTAACTGTCGTTTCCGCTGATTTAATGTCTAATTGGAACTGTTCATTGACGTTGTAGGGGTGAAGCCAGCCTCTATCCATCATGAGCTTAGATATATCATCATGAAGCGCCAGTGCTTGCTCAAGCTGTTTGCGCGCCAGTGCTCTGGCTTCGGGAGAGGCCATTTCCGTAAGGGCATACGCACAGTTTCTCACTCCGTTTTTAGCGGCCATTAAAAAGTCAAGGGCAAATAGGGAATCAGCAAGGTTGGGCATTCCGTTGGCGTTAATAGGATCCAGGAAATCGTTGTTCATTAATTTCTCACCTCCGATTATTGGGTTGGCACCTTTTTGTACAGGCCTTGCAGCTCATTGATAGCTTGAATGGATTGTTCAACGTCTCTTTGCATCAATGCTTTAACCTCCTTATCAAATACTAAACCTTGCATCATTTTTGATTTTGCGCAGCAGATTGTTTTAAAATTGAGTAGCTCATGGATCTCCATCGTTTCGTGATACGCTAAATGTTGTTGCTGGTCCATCTCGTTCACCTCCTGTGTCTTTAACAACACTATTTTCCCCTTCGATACATTGCATATACGAATAAATAATCTTGATTTAAATCACCATAAAAGAGGTGAAAGGGAGGTGTCAGCTATGGAACAACGAGGCTTAGCGCTTCATGAAACACTTGAACTCCATGAATTATTAGTATTTAAGAACGTATGCTGTACGAAATCAGCCACGATGCAAGCGCTTGTCACGGATGAGGGCTTACGGAGCATTCTAGCGCAGGATGTGGAAGTATCCCAGAGACACATTAAGGAGTTGCAAGCATTGGTGTCTCAAGGGCCTAACGTACAATAAAGAAAGCGAGTGAAAACATGAACTCCTTCATTCAGAATTTGATGGGAATGGAAGGCATGACAGACCAGGTCATTGCAGCTGATTTCCTTATTACAGCAAAAAGTGGGGTAAGAAATTACGCAATCGCCATTACAGAGGCGGCTACACCCGAAGTTCGTGAAACACTGCGCAGACAGTTCGAGGATGCCATACTTACACACGAGCGAATTACTGCCTATATGATGGAAAACGGATTGTATCATGCGTACAACATTAACGAGCAAATCCAGCTTGATGTAAAAAACGCAGACAACGTACAGAATCTGTCTGCAAATGGCAATTCAATCTTTTAAGAATAAATTGTTGAGTTGCTGTATGTGAGTAGAAACGTGTAATTTCTTGCCGACCAAAAAAAAGCAGGCCTCCTTCAGGGAGGCCTGCTTAGAATCTATACTTTTTTCTACTTTGCAAGACCGATGTATTTATCGTAGCTTTCGTAAATATGACGGGCGATGACCGCCGCAGACCCGGCACCAAAACCGCCCTCGGGAACCACTACGGCAACCGCTAGTTTTGGATTGTTCAGAGGTGCATAGGAGATAAAAACCCCATTTGATACGGAAGAGTATTTATACCATTGATTAGAGTTTTGAGATTTAACATAAATATCCTGGTCAGAGGTGCCTGTTTTGGCGGCTACCTGATACGGAAAACCGACAAAGGCCCCTCCAGCTGTACCTCCGCTGCTGACTACCAATCCCATGCCCTCCCGGATGGTATTCCAATAAATATCCGGCTCGTTTAACTTGCTTTGTACGACTGGTTTAAACCCTCGGACCAAATTTCCTTTCGAATCCACGATGTGGTCTACAAGCTGTGGCTGCATCCGAGTACCATTGTTTGCAAGCGTAGCGGCATACTGTGCCAGTTGCATTACCGTATAATGCGTCTGCTGTCCGAAGGCTGCCTGTACCATTGCAGCGAGTGGACCGTATGTTTGATTCATGGTCAGAAAGTCCTGAATACCACGGCTTTCATACGGAAGATCCACCCCGGTTTTGATGCCGAGCCCGAAAGCCCTATGGTAGCGTTGCATAATGGCGATCGATTGCTGCTTGTATTTCTGCTCGGTCAAATCCCCGATGCGTGCCATATAGGTATTGGAGGATTTCTCCAGTGCCTTCTGCGGCGTTAGAAAACCGTAGTTCTCATTATTGTCGTTGTGCACGCTGTCCGTTCCTTTACCATAATGGTAAGAACCCGGATCCTGCCATCCATCATAAGGCGAAATAATTTGTTCTCCCATCCCCATCATTTCAGTTGCCGGTTTAATCGCGGAACCTGTTGGAACCATGGAGCTTGGGTGTTTGCCAACTTCATCTAATGCCGCCTGGCCTGTCAGAGGCCGTACATCATAAGGAGCACTCCGAATGGTGCCATTTAGAATGGAATATTCAATTTGGTTGTAGTCGTTGCTGTCCAGTGTATTTTTTGTCCAGATATTCGGATCATATTCGGGATAACTAATCATTGCCACGATTTTACCGGTTTTTACTTCCATTGCAACGGCATAGGCGGTGCGGGCGTTGGCTGTTTGTTGTCCAGAAGCACGAAGCTTGGGAAGGAAGCTATGGATAAAATCTCGGGAATCGAGCTGGACGCGGTCATCTAATGTAAGATACAGATTATCTCCCTGCTGGGGCTCCACCTGATTTAGCTGTCTTAAAATTTGCTGGTCGGACGTAACCTCATATGTTTTATAGCCGTTTTTGCCCTGGAGATACTTCTCGTAGGAAAATTCAATTCCATCGAGACCTACCATTTGGTCAGGGTTGTACGAATTTTTATTGTCTTTGTAATAGGAGATATCAGACTGCTGCGCGACACCGAATTTCCGAACGTAACCCACGGCTTGAACAGCTACCTGTTTCTTATCGTAAACACGTATGGGCTTGGTCGATACATCGATCCCTGGAAGTTCCGTGAGATGCTCGGACAGGTATGCGATTTGCTTCTCGTTAAGGTCATATTTTAAATCCTTTTCAAGAAACTTAGATGTTTGGCGGGGAACTCTTGCCATTGTTCCATTCTTTAGCGCCCAACCGCAGTCCATTTGGTTTAAAATTTCTGCCGGGTCCATTCCAAGTACCGGCGCGAGCTTGGTAGCCAGATCAAGGAAACCATTCTTGGTCATCGTACTCGGCTCTTTAAAAACCGCTGTGAAGGTGCCTTTACTGTAGGCGATCAAGGTTCCTTTGTCGTCGTATATATTTCCCCGCATCGCCGGTATCGTTACTTTTACATTGGCTTTCTGGTTCGCTTGCTGGGTGTATTGTGTTCCGTTTACAATTTGAACGTCTGCAAGACGTATAAGGATGAGTGAGAAGACAAGAAATATAATGAGCATCAGAGTATTTAGCCTTCTTTTCACCGTCTCCGAAATATCTAGTTTGACCAATACTCTACCACCTTTCCGCTAGCTAAAAACCTAAGTAACTATCATACGCTCTATTTGTTACTATTTCTTTATAAATTGATTAAAAAAAGTCAAAGAGAAAGTCCCTTCCACTTTAATCCGGATGGTTGCCTGACTGGCTGCCCACCCGGTAAGGGGTGGTTACACCTTCGTACGAAACCATCATGTCCATGCCATAATCTGAATGAGCCAGGTTGTGGCAGTGGATCATCCAGAGGCCGGGGTTGTCAGCTCTGAAGGCCGCATCATACGTTTCGTGGGGTTTTACAAGAATGGTATCCAGATAAACAGGGCTTCCTGAAACAGGCTTGCCGTTCTTTGCCAGCAGTTTCATCGTATGGCCGTGGATATGCATGGGATGATCCATCCCCGTATCGTTTTCAAAATGAAGTTTGATGAGTTGACCTTCCTTTACCCTAATGGAAGGAACATCCGGAAACGATTTATCGTTAATTTTAAAAATCATCGCAAAACCGCCGTCAAAAAATCCAACACTATCGCCTAATTTTAAGGTATACGTTTGGGCAAATTTGGACTGGAACGTTATCGAGTCACTCTTTCCCGAAGCCTTTCCATATGCCGCAGGGTCAAAAACAGAAGCATTTGCCGGAGCATTATGGGCTGCGAGATCTCCGGAGCCAAAGGTTGCCGTCAGCATCTGATTTTCCTTCTCGGCAGAAGGGGTGTAATAGGTTTTGGTTATGATATCAATGTTAGAAGGTTGTGTATCCATATTTATCATTTTCACGCTGCCGCTGGCCGGCATCCGGAACGAAATATCATAGCGCTGGCTTGCGCCGATCGGCAGCACAGCCTGATTTAAATCGGTGGGATGCTGAATGTCGTGCCCATCTAAGGCAATTACTTTAAATGGGGCACCCGCCAATGACATGTTGTGCGTAATATTGCCCGTGTTAACGATTCTGAGGCGGACAAGCTGTCCCGGATTAGCCGCAAAATGCTCGCCTTCACTTGTGCTGTTCACCGTGTACGTTTTTAAGTCCCAATCGTGCAACGCTATGGTGAAGTCCCTGTCATATTTAATAGGGCTATTCTTTGGTTCAACCACCAGTATTCCGTATAAACCGGCGGTTGTTTCCTTGTAGCTTTGCTGGTGCGAATGGTACCAGTATGTTCCAGCGTTTTTTGCGATAAAATTATACGTGAAATCCCCATTTGGCGGGATCGCATTCTGGGTAACACCGGCAACACCATCTTCCGCGTTGGGTACAGCTACACCGTGCCAGTGGATGGTGACACCTTCTGCGAGTTTGTTTTTCACATGGACAACCACGCGATCCCCTTGCTGGACGCGCAGGAGGGGGCCGGGGATTTGTCCGTTATAGGTGAGCGCATGAAAGTTTTTTCCCGATAGGTTTATATCTTTTTCTTCTGCAGTAAGCGTAAAAGTTCTGGTTGGTACAGGAGTTGAAACCTCCTTAAGGCTGGTAACTGAAATTTCTTTTATTTTGCTGCTATTTTTCATATCCATCGAACCCATCACGGCCATATCCCCCATATTCATCGTGGCTGGCAGTTTTGAACGCTGGACTATGGCGATATAAATCGCGCTAAAGAGTATGAATATCGCTGCTATTGTACATAGGATCATCCTTTTCTTTCGAATGACATCCACCTTCTAATCCTAATTAATGTTATTAAAATTAACTAATCTATCATAACAGTTTTAACGGTAGAACGGTATGGGGTTTAGGAGAAGCGCAGACCTTTCCACATTTAAGAAAAATTTAATGTTTTATTTATATGATGTTCAGGTGTACTCGCTACGATAGAGGTGAAATGAAGTCACCTTTTGAGTTGAATTAGGAGGAGAAACAATGAACAAGAAAATGGCAGTAATGGGCATCAGCGCAGCAGTCGGTGCAGCGATGCTGGTTACTACAGCTTATGCGGGCGTATCTACTTCATCTGGTTACGATTTGTACAAAACGGCTTTTAACAATGTAAAGCAGGCTAAGAGTTTAACTGCCGATGTTCACGTGTCATTAACTGACAGCGGAACCAAACTCGCAGATGTAATGGCTAATACAAAGATGAATTTACAGGCGAAGTCCATGAGCGGCACAACGACTGTTGCCGTGGGCACTCAGCAGAAAACAACCTCTATGTACACGCAGAATGGCACGAGAATCGTCAAAAGCAGTGACAGCGATGTATACAAAGTTTTTTCTCCTTCAGGCATGCACAGTGAAAAAGCTGAGGATCCAGCCAAGGACGGTAAATTAACCGGGGTTGAGAATGTTGTAGATGCCCTCACGCAAAACATTCAAAACAACATTACCTCCACATCAGGTTCCGATGGTTCAACTAATGTAGATTTGAAGCTTTCCAGTGATCAGCTGCCTCAAGTCGTGAATGCACTTGCTTCTCTTGCCGTGCAAAACGGATTGAACCACATGGAGCACCACAAGCAGCCGCAGGATCAATTTGCAGCCAGCATCCAGTCTGCCATGCCAAAACTGACAGGCGATATTAAAGTGGCAAATGTGGATGTTGCGGCAAACATCAGCAAAGACAACCTGATCCAGCATCAGACAGCAGCCTTTGAGATTACCGGGCAGGATGCTGCCGGCAAAGCACACGATATTGTGATTAACGTTGCAGCTGACCTCTCTAATTACAACAGTACAACGCCAGAAACAGTTGACCTGACTGGAAAAAAGGTACAAAAGATTCAGCCTAAGGCTTATAAAGAATTGGATAATCAGCAATAAACTTGCACCACACAGCTAGAGTTTCCTTAAGGCAGACTCTAGCTTTCCCTTATAGGAGTGAGTACCTGATGGAAAAAGTGTTAGAAGTAAAGAATGTAACGAAACTCTTTAAAAATGGGCGCGGCATCCAGGATGTAAACTTTGACATTTATGAAGGAGATATATTTGGGTTTTTAGGGCCGAACGGTGCAGGGAAAACAACGCTAATGAAGATAACTGCCGGGTTGGGCAGGGCACAGAGCGGGACCGTTAAAATATTTGGTTATGATGTAGCGGAACAAACCGAAAAAGCACTGCGCAAAGTTGGCTGTATTGTAGAAGAAGCTACGGCCTATGAATATATAAGCGGGTACAAGAATTTACTTCTTGCCTCTAGATTTTACGAAGGCGTTACGCGGGCAAGAATAGAGGATGTGCTTGAGTTAGTGGATTTAGCGGAAGTGCAGCATGAAAAAGCTGCCGGCTACTCGCTTGGCATGAAGCAACGGCTGGGGCTTGCATGTGCCCTGCTGTCCAGGCCGGCATTTGTCATGCTTGATGAGCCGACTAATGGGCTCGATGTGGAGGGAACCGTAAAAATCAGGGAAATTATTACACGCTTAGCAGAGGAAGAAAAGGTGACGTTTTTAATCTCAAGCCACCTCATTCATGAAATTGAAATGATGTGTAACCGTATTGGTATCATAAACAATGGAAAGATCATTAAACAGGGATTTGTTTCTGAACTGCTGCAGGGTGGAGAGAAGACACTTGAGAGTTTATTTATCGACGAGGTGAGAGAAGAGAGGAGGAAGGCGCTCTTATGAGTTCATTATCTGCAGGCATTAAGAACGAGACCCAGAAAATATTTCTGAGAAAGAAAACAATGGTGTTTGTCCTGTTAACGGGCGCCTTTCCCATAGGCAGTGCCGTCCTGTTTTCACTCCTGCAGGAGAAATCAGGTATTAGCATGTTTGATAACGTTAACTATCCGCTATTTGTGCTTGGTGCATTTGTCAATGTCGTTCTCCCGTTGTTTATTTTTATGACCGCATCAGATGTTTTCGCCGGGGAGGAGGGGGATAAAACCATAAAGCTTGTTTTAACCAGGCCTATTAGCAGGCTTCATGTGTTCGTCTCGAAAACCTCAGCGGTTGCCATTTTAATTCTTATCCATTTATTCGTTATTTTTGTTACCTCTTTTGTTTCCGGATTGGACCTGGCAGGTTCGCATGGGCTATTCGGCGTGTTTGAATCGATGAAGGCCTATGTAGTCTCTGCAATCCCGATGATTTCTCTGGCCATTGCGGGAGTATTTTTGTCCCAGTTTTTTAGAAGCGCAAGCGCAGCGTTGACTTCTTGCATACTGGCTTATATTGCAATTAAGGTGCTGCCTTTGATTTTGCCTTCCATCTCAAAACTTTTGCCTTTTTCTTATACGGATTGGTACGCTCTGTGGCTGGGCCATACAGCAGGAGCGGGAAATATATTTCAGGCATTTATGTTCGTGCTTTCCTACAGTATACTGTTTTTTGTTGGCGGGTTTTATCTATTTGACAGAAAAGAATGGTAGGATACATGAAGGCGGGGATTTAATTGAACAACCGTATTTTAATCATAGAGGATGAACGCAGCATAGCCGAATTAGAACGCGATTATTTTGAGATAAACGGATTTTTCGTTGAAATAGAGCAGGACGGAAATGCAGGGTTAAAGAGAGCGTTAGCGGATGATTTTGATTTGATTATCCTGGACCTCATGCTCCCGGGTATTGACGGTTTTGAAATATGCAAACAAATTCGAACAAATAAAGATATACCGATCCTTATGGTGTCAGCTAAGAAAGAAGAATTCGATAAAATTAAAGGGTTAGGCTTTGGCGCAGATGATTATATCACGAAGCCATTTAGCCCAAGTGAGCTGGTGGCAAGGGTCAAGGCCCACCTGTCCCGGTATGAGCGTATTATGGGACGACGTGATGATCAAAACGATAAGATTAAAATCCGGGGCATAGTGATGGAGAAGCAGTCAAGAAGAGTGTATGTTAATAATAAAGAAGTCATTCTCACAACGCGGGAATTTGATTTGCTCGCCATGCTTGCATCACACCCAAACCGGGTTTTCTCAAAGGAAGAGCTATTTGAACGCTTGTGGGATCTGGAAGCGGTAGGGGATATTGGCACGGTAAGCGTGCATATCCGAAAAATCCGGGAAAAAATTGAAATCGATCCGTCTAACCCACAGTATATAGAAACGTTGTGGGGAGCGGGTTACCGGTTTAGTGTTTAACGATCATCGCAAGATTGCCAATGATTTTACTTAAGTCATCCATTGAACTTTTTTAACCCTTGCCTAGTCGTTATGATTAGGGGCAAATAAACCAATTTATTATCTTAAAGATGTACAGGAGTTATCGCTTATGAAAAAGGATAGCAAGGTTTTAATCTTATATGCACGTTACGGGGAAGGGCATATACAGGTATCGAAAGCTCTGCAGACAACTTTTTATGAAACCGGTGTAAAGGATGTCGTGTTAAAGGATTTATTTGCCGAGGCTCATCCCCTTATCGATACGGTGACCCGGGCTTTTTATAAGAAGAGCTACACGTTGGGATCCGTGCTCTACGGTTGGTTTTATAACTATACAAAGAAAATGAAACATGATACGATGTTAAGCCGGTGGTTTAATTCTTTTGGGACAAAAAAATTGCGCGAATATATCTACCAGGAAAAGCCTGATCTGGTCATCAACACGTTCCCGATGTTAGCTATGCCGGAACTATGCAGAAGGGATGGCATTTTCATCCCGGTCTACACGGTTGTAACAGATTTTACGCTGCACAATCGCTGGATCCACCCCGATATAACGCGGCACTATGTCCCAACTTTGGACATAAAAAACATGATGATAGAGGAAGGAATTGAATCCCACCAAATTATGGTGTGCGGTATCCCGCTGCGGGAGCAATTTAACACTTCTTCATATTCCTTCAGTTTGTTTGAAAAGTACGGATTATCAGCCTCCAAAAAAACCGTGCTTATTATGGCTGATTTTCACTCGCGCAAAAAACTGAAAAAAATATGCAGCGAGCTGCTGTCCCTAAACCGGTACCAGCTTATGATTGTATGCGGAAGAAACCAGCCGCTTAAGGAAGAACTTGAGAAGGATTTCAGCGAGGAAGCATCAATTCGTATACTTGGTTATGTCGAGGATATGCATCTTGTCATGAAAATGGCCTCCTGCATCGTTACGAAAGCAGGCGGTATTACCCTGTCTGAGGCTCTTTCAATGTCTGTGCCGCCTGTTATTTATTCACCGGTAGCAGGGCAGGAAAGGGAGAATGCCCGCTATTTAGCGGGAAAGGGTGCAGCGATTATAAGCGATCAGACAGAAGATCTGGTATACCAGGTGGATAATCTGCTGCAGAGCGATGAGCGTTTGGCGGAAATGCACGAGGCTATCCAATTGCTGAAAAAACCAAACGCAGCGAAAACAATCATTCAGGATATTTTAAAGAATGTTGAAATAAATACCGTGTCGCTCCGGTCGATATTGAGGTAGATGGAAATGATTAATAGTATAAGAAGCGAAGCGGTACCTGCCAATTTTATTGGGCCGCTAGCTTTATTATTTCTGGTCGAATTCGTCCGTGGGGCTTTTCTTATTAGTTATCTGCCTTCATACGCAGTAAATATCCTGCATTTTTCTGTTACGACAGTAGGGCTGGCCGTAACCTTTCATTACCTGGCTGATACCGCTGTTAAATGTATTTTCGGATACTTGCTGGATCGCTACCCGCTCCGCAAAATTGTGCGGCTTGGGTTGAGTCTTTCTTTCATCGGCCTGTTCTCCTTTCTATTCATTCATCATTCGTGGGCTTTAATCGTTAGTTCTACCATCTTTGGAATCGGCATATCCCCAGTATGGCTTGTTTGTTTAAGCAGAGTGAAAGAGGAGAACAGGGGCGCCCAGATGGGTCTGCTGTATTCTTTCTGGCTCGCTGGAATGGGGCTTGGGCCTGTCATCCTTAATTTTTTTATGGATTCAAGCTATGCAGCTTCGTACTGGTTTCTCGTAATCCTGTGGCTTGTCGGCTGGGCCGCATCCTTAACCATATCCAATGAAAGCACAGTGCAAATCGATACCATTCCGCTGCACAGGCAATGGACGATGTTAAAGGATAAGGTAAAAGCGATCCGTCTTTTACTTCCCGGTATGGTTCTGCAGACGATGGGAGCTTCGATGCTTGTTCCTATACTCCCGCTGTTTGCGACAAAACACCTGGGGCTAACCAATTCACAGTATTCTTATGTACTTCTGATAGGTGGTGCTTGTGCTGTAATTGGCCTGATTCCTCTGGGAAAATTGCTAGATAAATCGGGCATGAAATGGTTTCTGGTTGCCGGATTTGGCATCTTTGCTATATCGTTATATGAATTAACGTTAACCTATTCACTTAAAATGGCCATTCTTTGGTCTATCGTGCTGGGTATCTCATATTCAGCCGTTTTGCCAGCCTGGAATACGTTGCTCTCGTATTATGTGCCTGAGAACCACGAAGGACTGGGGTGGGGCATTTTTTCTAGCGTAGAAGGGATTGGGGTTATTATCGGTCCTATCTTAGGAGGATGGTTTACTGACCAGTTTAGCGACACGGTCACCGTTTGGATCAGTGCCGGTCTATTTGCTCTTATTTCTATCTTTTATTTGGTGTTTCCTTCCCAAATTTTGTTTAAAGATAGCAGAACAAAAGAAGCAGAAGATCGCATTTACCCGATATAAATATAATAGTGCTGGAGGTAGGCATGCATTTACTTGAAGCTTTATCAACATTTGTTATGAATTTGATTCAAGCCCTGGGGCACACCGGAATTTTTATTGCAATGCTTATAGAAAGCGCCTGTATTCCGCTGCCTAGTGAAGTGGTTATGCTGTTTGGCGGCTTCCTCGTCGCAAAAGGAAGCTTGACTTTCTGGGGAGTGGCACTAGCAGGAATTCTCGGTAATCTTGTGGGATCCATTCTTACCTATTGGGTCGCCATTTATGTAGGCGTCCCGTTAATTAAAAGATACGGCAGATATATTCTAGTAAACCCTGAGCACATTGATAAAGCGGAGCAATGGTTTAGACGATATGGCGATTGGGCCGTATTCTTTGGCCGCATTTTGCCTGTGATTCGTACCTTTATCTCGCTTCCAGCCGGAATTGCCCGCATGAACTTTACTAAATTTGTTCTATTCACTGCGCTTGGCTGCATTCCATGGAATATTGGCCTGACCTATTTAGGCGTGAAACTTGGTGACCACTGGCATTCAGTTGAACCTTACTTTAAACCGGTCAGCTATCTTATACTGCTTATCGTTGTTATCTTTGTGATTAGGTTTGTTTATAAAAACATGCGGAAAACCACAGCCTAGCCACTGTGGGCTGGGCCGCGAAATAGTTGTTTTAAAGTAAAAAATCAGCCGCTATCGTTAATAGATAGCGGCTGATTTTTGATTATGCAGGTATATATATTATCTATTAGCCGGTTAGACTAATAGTTATTTTCTCTTCTCCATCTTACCCGGCTTTTATGGCGATTCATTTATATCTGCATTAGAAATTCATTAAAACATCACCGGGCAGGGGAGGGTGATCTCCCGCTTCGGTCACAGAGTAGTGGAGCGGCCTGCCCGCGATGTTAAATCCAAGCTGTTTTTTAAGGCCACAAGCCATTTACATTACCGTTTTGGTTAGAGTCCGCAGAATTATTTCCGGTGTTCGCATAGCTCGATAAAGCTGTGAGCTTGACGGATAGCGTCTGCTGTTCATCATTACCCCGGTATATCGTTATCGTAACAGTGTCTCCAATTTTGTGTTTAAACAGCTCCGAGTGAAGAGCAACAGAATCCGTAATTTTAGTTCCATTGAGCGCAACGATTACATCCCCTGTTTTTAGCCCGCTTTGTTTTGCTTCAGCAGATTGAACACCGGTAACCACAACGCCATAATCAACAGGAACATTTAGAACGTACTGGCCTGGATCCTGCTGCTGTAAATCGGAAACGCCAATGCCCAAAGCTGGGTAGTTAACATGACCGGTGCGGAGCAGGCTGGATATAATTTGTCGAGCTTCATTAATTGGGATAGCAAATCCCATGCCTTCCACACCATTGCTCGCGATTTTGGAGCTGTTGATGCCGATTATTTGTCCTTGTATATTGCACAGGGCACCACCGCTGTTGCCCGGATTGATGGCTGCGTCCGTTTGAATAACTGCCTGCTGGTTAAGCGTTTGGCCACTGGCCTGGTCGGTAACTGGCATCATACGCTTGGTGGCGCTAATAATCCCTTCAGTTACCGTTTGATTAAACGCCTCCCCCAGCGGATTTCCGATGGCAATGGCTGGTTCCCCTGCTTGAAGTTCGTCTGAGTTGCCCAGCGAGGCAACACCGGTTACATAAGATACAGGGATTTTTAACACAGCAAGGTCGCTGTAAGGGTCTGTTCCGATTACATCCGCTTTTGTTTTCTTGCCATCAGGCAATAAAACCTCAACCTTTGCGGCACCTTCCACCACATGGTTATTTGTAACGATATAGCCCTGTTTATCAAAAATAATCCCCGAGCCTTCCCCCTGAGCCTGAAGACCCTGACTTTGATTCATATAATCAGAAGGAGCAGCGGCGTAATTGACAACCCCCACTATGGCAGGTTTTACGGCTTTAACTGCTCCTACTACACCATCATTTACCTTCACCGAAACATTGGTTACCGGAACCGAGGATGGAGTAGTGTCACTGCCAGCGACAGGAGCCACTTGCTGTGGCACAATCAGGTTGGATTTCATAATAACGGCTGTGGACGCTGAGCCGACCAAAGCGGATAACACGACGGACGCAGCCCATATTTTCAAGCCTTTGGATGTAGGTTCTTTGCTCTGCTGGTCATTATAGAATCCCATAAATTTTCCTCCTCGATAAATTTTGGACTGTCCCGTTTCCGGGGGACGTAAAAATTCATCTAGGATTATTGTAAGCAAGAAATATGTCAGGAAAATAACAAGCGAAAAACAAAAATTGGCAGCCCACAGCGTACTCTGTTCAGCGCGAAAATTACGCCGAAATTTCCAGTTAAATTGTAGGGTATACGCCTGGAATTTAATAGTTTATTATAAAAGAATTGATTAATTAATAGAAAGAAGGCAAAAGGTTGAAACACCCTAGAAGAAACGCTCTTATTTGGTCGGCAATCGGTATACTTGCAATCATTATTGTTACGAATCTTATTTTTAACCCTTCTGCGAAGTCGTTGGCGAATGGGATTTCGAATGATTTAACGGGATCGAAGCCAGCTCCACAGAGCTCCACAACACCTGATTCATTGCAGGGGGACACGAACAAACAGCAGCAGAAAAAGATGGAGAACCATCCCGGCCAAGGCATTGTTAAAGCTGAAAGTAATTCTGTGGAAAAAGTACAAACGGCTTTGCCACTTGGCAAACTGATTGCCAATATTACAACAAAAGATAATAAAACCGTTTATTTAACGTTCGATGATGGGCCAGGGCCTTACACGAAGGCGATTGCTGCTATTCTACAAAAAAATCATGCACACGGCTCCTTTTTTTGGATCGGCAAACAGGTTACAGATGAGCTCGGCCAATTTGGCCACCAAATGATAGAGCAGGGCGATATTATTGGTTCGCATACGATGCAGCATACGGCTCTCGGTAAAGAAAATGCGGCAGCTCAGAAAAAGGATTTAACGCAAACAGCAGAATATATCGGAAAAAAGATCAACAATAAGGTTGTTTATTTTCGCCCGCCTTATGGGTCTGTCAATCAGGACACGAAAAAACTTTCCAAACAACTGGGCCAGTTTCTCGTATTCTGGGAGGTAGACAGTTTAGACTGGAGTTTAGCACATAAACCCGAAAAAATACTTAGCAATATCGAAAAAGACAAAGTGAAACCAGGCGACATTATTTTAATGCATGAGCGTAAACAGACGGCAGAGATGCTGCCGAAGGTGATTGATTACTTACGGAACAAGGGGTATAATTTTGCTGCACTGCCAGCGATGCCGGCATCCAAAACTGAGAAGAGCTAAATAAACGATAGAATTAGTAGGAGTCAGGCAGGAAGCCGGGCTCCGTTTTTTTTGAAAATCTCCACCGTTTGAGCTTTACAAACCGACGGTCGGTATGATATGTTGATCACAAGTAAATACCTGGTAAAAAACACAGCGGGCAAACACGAATGCAACAACCAGTATTAAGACTCGTTAGTGTGTGAAACAGAAAGCGGGGGAAACATGGAAAGAGTAACGAATGCAGTGACTAGCAACAAAAACAAGATTTTGCGTGGTGTATTGATAACGCTAGCTCTAAACGGACTTTTGCCTTTACTTGTATATGAGTATCTTTGCTCTTATATGCCAAGTGTAACGGCTTTGTCCATTGCAACAGTTATTCCATTGGTGGATAACTTCTACAGTTTAATCAAACATCGACATCTGGATGTGTTTGCCGTTTTTATGCTGGTTGGGTTCGTCCTTGGACTTCTGGTAGTAGCTTTCGGTGGAGATGAACATTTAATTTTAATTCGAGAATCATTTGTTACTGGATTTATGGGAATTTTTCTTTTAGCCTCTTTTCTTTTTCGAAGGCCGTTTATCTATTATTTTGCCCTGCGTTTTATTGCAGGTAATGACCAAGCCAGAAAGGCTGATTTTGCTGTAAACTGGCAGTATCCCTATTTTAGATTCGTTTTGCGTTTAATGACATTTGTATGGGGTATGGTATTACTAGGCGAAGCAGCTGTGAAGACCATACTGGTTTACAAGGTTTCGATTCCTCTATTTTTATCCCTTTCGAATTTTATTACGTACGGATTTATAGGTGCCGCGATTTTATGGACGGTAACTTATCGGCGCCATGCCCGCAAGCGTTTGGCGAACTTAAATCATAAACAGATTGAATCTTATATAAATTCTAGTACGTAAGGTCGGGGTTGGCCATGAAAGTCGTTTATTTAAGTCGCTATGCAAGAGCTAAAGCATGGGAAAGAATAATATACAGAATTTGTTATATTCCTTTACTCGCCTCCCTTTTGTACACATGTTATGCATTATGGAGATTGTATTTTCTTATCATGGAATAAAAAAGAACCCCGCGTTTTAGGCGGGGTCAGTGGAGTGGAGAGAATGACATTTGGAGTGGAGGTCTTCTTGCTCCAATTTTAAAACGCTGCTGCATTTTTTAAAGGAAATCTGGGAGATTATCTTTCATAAAATTTTATTTGAAAAAAAAGGAAAATAATTGAATCCCATCTTGTTTATTCGCCGCCGGAGTATTTTCCGCTTCCGCCACAGCTGGGGCAATCCTCAATATGACTAAACTCAAACCCAAATTCAAAAAAGCCCTTTCCCGCACAATCCGGGCATATCCCATTTTGAATTCTTTCGTTCCGCCGTTTTTCATTCCAGTTGCCGACAAAGTTAAATATCCCCATATAAATCACCCCAGTTCATTTTGTTTTAGCGTACCCTTGTTTTAACAAAATAAACCTGGGGATGGATGCTAACAAAACTTACCATACAAAATGCAGTCAAGGTTAACCTTTAATAGTTTATGTAAGTGATTTTTGGATAACTACTGGAATTATGTTTGGATTACTCAACTAAAAGCCTCTTTGGTGGTTCATTCCGGCAAAGAGGTTTTATGTGTTTAGAACTTTAATTTTATGTAAAGAACCTTAACATCGAAACCGATATCAATAAAATAAAGTTTGCATTACGAGTATACATAGCGAAAGAGGGTTTAACACATGAAAGAAAAATTTACAAAAAAAGCGGGGAGCGTACCGTCAACCGCTCTTGTGAAGGTTAATTTACCGTCTTTATTTATTACCGAATATTAGGGTTAGGAGCACCACAATGAATCTAAAAGCGAAAGTTATCTTATTCTCGACAGCTATTTTGTTTTTAAGTACATTTCTGCTGGGCTGTTATATGGTAAACCAACTCCACAACAACGTCATCGACGGAGCGGGTTTTATGACCCCATTAAAGACGCAGCAGGCAAAACCATCGGAGCGTTGTTTGTAGGGGTACCAAATGCACCATATGATGCATTAATAAACCAGGCTATCTATCATGTGATCATTTTTTAGCGCTATTATTTGTAATCTTGTGGTATGTGGTTTCAAGGAAGATGAAGCCTATCAAACAAATTACAGAAGTTGCTGTGGAGATCGCCGATGGCAACCTGAAATTGCAAACGGTAAAGGTGACATCCAATGATGAAATCAGTAAACTCGCTGCTGCAATGAATAAAATGTTAAAGAATCTACATGGACTATTTCGGCAAGTTTCCGATAGTGCGACCACGACGGCTGCAACGTCTCAACAGTTAGCGGCCAGTGCCGACATTACAGAACAAACCGCCGAGCAAATCGCCGTGTCTATTAACGAAATTGCGGCCGGATCCACCATACAATCAAAAGATGTTAGCAAAGTGGTTCATATGATGGAGGAAGTTATTGAAAAGAATGTACGCCAGGTGATGGCAGCAGTTAAATCAGTCTCCAAAATCATCGAAGAGTCTGCTGCAACAAGCGAAGAAGTTGCAGCGGCAACACAACAACAGACAGCTTCTATCGAAGAAGTGACCACAAGTTCAGAAGAATTAGCGAACCTGTCCAAGCAGTTAGAAGAGCAGGTGGCAAGATTCAACATTTAAACCACGAGGTTGGGAACCGAAATGTTCCCAACCTTTATGATGTCCTGCCTTAACGAGAATACTTGTTTACTGAGCACCCATTTTTTCGTTCGTGTTTTTGATCAGTTCGGCAATGAACTCACTCACAGACCAGGTTTTGCTCAAGCTGGACCCTTGACCGGCCCACAGCGACATAAACTCTGTCTGATTTTGATTTTCTGCAGCAGACCGCATATTTTTTGTCAGCGCATTTTGCACGGGATACGGGAGAATGGCTGAAGCATGTGCTTGCATTTCTACCATGAACCTATTCTTTAAACCCCGGGCCGCTTTCCCCGAAAAAGCCGTGGTGATTGCCGTATCTTCCGCAGCACTTCCCAGAACAGTTTGTTTGTATAGATGATGGGCTCCACATTCAGCACAGGTTAAGAAAGCAGTCCCCATTTGAATGCCGGCAGCTCCAAGAGCGAGGGATGCGATCAATCCCCGGTGATCCATAATGCCACCTGCAGCAATGACAGGGATATGAACGGCGTCTGCTAGTTGGGGGATGAGTGCCATCGTGCCGATCAACCCGTCTTGATAGGATCCCATGAACGTGCCGCGGTGGCCGCCAGCTTCGCTTCCCTGGCCCACAATCATATCAATGCCGCTCTCCTCCAGGTACATGCCTTCCTTTACTGTTGTCGCTGTGCCAATGGTAAAAATCCCTTTGTTTTTTAACTGCTGGATGTGTTCTTTTGCAGGTACACCAAAAGTAAAACTGAATATGGGGACATTCTCTTCAAGGATAACGGCAAGCTGTTCGGCAAACGACTCAGAAAACTTCGCTGGCAGAGGTTGAGATTCAATTCCCAATTCTTCATAATAAGGCCGAAGGAGATTGTTCATACGCGCAACGTCTTCATTGTTCACTTCATACGAATCGGGCGCGAATAAATTCACAGCAAATGGCTTATCTGTCAGGGTGCGGATGTATTTAATGGTGGAGCGAATTTGGTCGGGGCTCATATAGCCTGCCCCCAGGGTTCCCAGCCCGCCAGCATTCGATACAGCGGCCACAAGACGCTCCGGGCTAGCAATGCGTCCTGCCATTCCGCCCTGAATAATGGGATACTTTATTCCGAGTAGTTCTGTAAGTTTCGTATCTGACCACATAAACATCTCTCCCCAAGAATAATTTTTATTTCCTCCTCACATTATAGCATGAACCTTACTCCAAAATTTTCATGCCCGTGCCAGCTAAAGGTAAAAACACACTAAATTTACTGCCCATTCCGATTTTGCTTTCAACTGTGATGGTTCCACCATGCAACTGAACAAGCTCTTTTGTAAGTGGCAGCCCGAGACCTGTTCCGCCATACTTGCGTTCCAAACCCCCGTCCACCTGATAAAACCGGTTGAAAATTTTCTTTTGCATATTCTCAGGAATCCCGATGCCCTCATCTCGAACAGAAAGAACAAATGCGTTGCGTTTTTCTTCTAATTGAATAAAGATCGGTTTATCCGGTTCGCTGAATTTGAGCGCGTTGCTTAATAAATTGAAAACGACTTGTTTAATCTTCGTGCGGTCGCCATATATTTCAAGTGGCAATTCAGGTGTAACGGCTTTGATATGTATGTTTTTCTTTTTCGCAGCTTCTTCAAAATTACGACAGGCTTCATCGATAAGCTGGTAAGCATCAAATACTGTTTTATGCAGTTCCATTTTGCCCGCTTCTATCTTAGCTAAATCCAGCAGATCGTTTATTAACGTTAGCAGATGTTCGCTGGAACTTAAAATGCGTGCAACAAAGTTTTTAAGTTTGTCATCAGCCTTTTCAATCAACAGCTCAGAGAAGCCAATGATAACAGTAAGCGGAGTGCGAAGTTCATGTGACATGTTAGCTAGAAACTGAGATTGAATGCGGCTTGATTCTTTTGCCTTCGCTGTCTCTTCCTTTAACCGCTGGTTTGCGTACTTCTGTTCAGCCATTAACTGCTGAATATTGTAAGTCATCTGGTTAAACGCAGCTCCGAGCTCGGTGAATTCGTCCGCAATGTTTCCTAGCTGAATTTTAACACCCATGTCACCTTCTGCCATTTTGCGTACCGCTTCGAGCAGGGTGGATATAGGATTGGTCACGCGCCGCGAGGTATAATAGGATATTCCAATAACCGTGATAACCGTACACACCAGCATGATAAACAAATACTGAAGCTCATTGTGGCCTAGGAGAACCGTTTTTTTATTTTCTTGATCAATTTTTGCCGCTGCGTTTGCTACTAATTTCTTAGAATCAGCCAAAAGATCAAGTGACAAAGGACGTACCTGCGTGTTCATCATATGCATGGCATCCTTCGTATTCCCGTACTGGAAAACAGGAATCACCTGATCATGCAGAAGAAAAGAGAGGTCTTCATTTTTCGATAGAAAATCATCTACTTCCTTCCGTTCGTCACCTGATGTTTCATTCAAAATAATCGTTTGTTTCTCTTTCAGTTGTGTTTTTAGAAAATCTAGCGTTCGCAGGTTTCCTTCGTCTCCTGTGTAAATATAGAGCAGTACTACATTGATTTGGGATAAAATATTATCTTTTATCGCGATATAATTGTCTTTTTTCTCATTGTTGAGGTGTAACGAGTGCTCATTTTGTTCCATGATGGTTAAAAGCTGGCTTGAATAAAAAATCAATAAAAACCCGTAGAAGAAGATGACGCCCAAAATCATAATGATAATCTTTTTCTGCAGAGTGGTCTTAACATTCTTAAACGAAGCACTTATTTTCATAGGTTCACCTTCATTGCCCGGTTAGAGGTTAATTTGGCAGCTTGAATCTTCCATTGTTATAGTCCGATATTTTGCGCATTACTTTCTCCTGAACAATTGCAGGAACCTGGGGATTGAAAGGAGCGTAGGATTCAGCGCCATTCTTATAATTTAGAATAAACTTTCCGCTTGCCAGACGATTGTGAGCGAAGTCATCGGCAATCTGAAGATATATTTGATAGACATTTTGCAAAGAACTTGTTAATACTGTGTCTCGAGCCATAAACGACGAATCCGAAATATAGCCGATTACATGGGCGTGCGCTTTCCATGCCCGCATCGTCACTTCTATATTGAATCCATCTCCCATAGGGGCGAGAATATCGGCACCTTTCTTCAGCATATCATCTGCTATTTTCCCAGCCCTGGCCTTATCATCCCAGCTGAGAACAGGTTCCATATAAACCTCGTTGCGCGGGTCTTGATCTTTTGCACCCTTTATAAAATACGAAATTGACTTAGAATTAGCGAAGCCGGGGATGAGGCCGATTTTGTGTGTTTTTGTTAATAGCCCTGCAATCATGCCTGTAAAATACCCATGGGCCGGGTCGAAATTATATGAAGTAACATTTTTCCCAGCAGGTTGTCCATTAAAAAATACAAATTTCACAGATGGATAACGGGGTGCCAACTGGTTGAAGGAAGATTCAAACGCTCTTCCATTCCCGATTATTAAGGTGAATCCCTGCTTCGCCATACGTTCGGTCTCGATCAGTTTTTTTTGCGGGGTATCTACTTTTTCTTTAAATTCAACAGTTGCATTGAACTGTTCCCTGATTTTTCGTAAGGCTTTATAAGCCTGGCTTTCCCAAGTTTGATCCACAATATTTCCTTCCAGAAGCAGGCCAACTTTCATCTTCGTAGGTGTGTTGTTATCTGTGTGCGGATCAGGTGAAGAGGGATCGCTGAACGCGGAGCATCCGACGAGTAAAGTTAGTAATAGGATAATAGCAGTAGTCTTTTTCATTTGATTTCTCCAATTAACGATTTAAACATTATACAAGCGAACCTTAACGGTTGTTTCTTTTTCATTGTACTAGCTGGTTGACACCCGTCAAGGAATAATGACAAAAAAATCACCTGGCTGTTTTTTTGAAACTGGGGAAAAAAACACAATGAAGCCTTTTCCGTTTGGTAACATTGTATTGCAATATTTATAATGTTTCGATAAAAAAGAATGAATCAAACTGATTGTAGCGGTTTTTCCATTACTTATGAAGGGATAGATTCTATGCTGCAAACCTCGAATCATTTAACGCGCGTGACATTGCCTGTCATTACCGCACCCATGTTTCTCGTATCAAGCCCGGATTTAGTCATTGAAAGCTGCAAAGCGGGAATTATTGGTTCTTTTCCTACTTTAAATGCCCGCACCGTTGACATTCTTGATGATTGGATGAAAAGGATCACGGAAGAACTGGATGAGGCCAGGCAGGAGAATCCACATAACGAACCGGCCCCCTGGGCGGTTAATTTAATCGTACACCGAACAAATACCCGCTACGGGGATGATCTGGAGCGGATAAAGAAGTACTGCCCGCCCGTTGTTATTACATCACTGGGTAATCCAGGCCCGGTAGTAAACATCGTACACGAGTATGGCGGATTGGTTTTTTCTGATGTGAGTACTGTGAAACATGCAAGAAAAGCCGCTCAGACAGGGGTAGATGGATTAATTCTTGTTTGTAATGGCGCCGGCGGGCATGCTGGAACAATAAATCCTATCGCGTTTATGGGAGCAGTAAAAGAATTTTGGGAGGGTATTGCCATTCTGGCTGGATGCATAACAAACGGGCAGGATATTCTCGCTGCAGAAGCACTTGGTGCAGATTTTGCTTATATGGGTACCCGCTTTATTGCAACAGCTGAAAGCTTTGCAAGCAGCGGCTATCAGGAGATGCTGATTAATTCCACCCTCGAAGATCTCATTTATACAGACGTATTTAGCGGCGTAAAAGCGAATTATCTGGTTCCAAGTATCCGGAAGGCGGGATTGGATCCAGAGAATCTTCAGGATAAAGTCTCGATGGATTTCTCAAATAAAGCGGAAGGGGATGCAAAGGCCTGGAAAGATATATGGTCTGCAGGACAGGGGATAACCACCATAAAACATGTACTACCCGTTGCTCAAGTGGTAGAGCAGCTGCAGCGCGAGTATGAAGCTGCACGGAATGCCCTACTGGAAAAACACAGGAAAATGGCCCCAGGAGTGTAATGCTCCCGGGGCATTTTTAATGCTAAAGCTAAAGCGTTATTATTCCTCTCTAAAAAAGACGAATAAAAAATGTTCTATTAACGGGTATGATGGACGATACTGATCAGTAGTGGAGCATACCTTTGCACAAAAAATGCTTCTCTTTTGTGCAAATAACTTTTATGATAATAGAGTTGTGGACTGTAACGATACATAACTAAAAGGAGTATTTTAACTATGGATTATGCTGCATTTAAAGAGATTGTTCATGGACGGCGTAGCGTTCGCAAATTTACAGACCAGGATGTAACCATTGACGATATCGAAGAAATTATAGATTGTGCCCGCTACGCTCCAAGTGATACGAATTCACAGACATGGGAATTCATCGTCATTAAAAACAAAGAAAAAATAAAAGAAATAGAGCAGATGACATGGGATGCCCTTCATGAAAAGGCGGCCATGGCAAGCGAGAAGGGTTTTGAAAAGGAAGGCAAACTATTGGTACGATCTTTCGGCCCTTATGCCACGGCTTTTTCCGATGCACCGGTCCTTATTGTATGTTTAGCTACCCCGTACCAATCGAAGTTCCGGGAAAAGATTTTTGAGCCGATTGATTTTGTCCCTGGCTCAGTGTGGGAGGAAGAGGGGATAAAAAGCAGCTGCCTGGCATCCCAGAATTTAATGCTGGCGGCACACGCACGAGGCCTGGGGACGTGCCCGATGACAGGCCCTGTTTTGCTAGCGCAGGACAAATTACGGAAGTACCTAGAAATCGGGGAGGAGAAACAAATTAACATGGTAATCGCATTAGGACACCCACAGGATCAGCCTAAGAAATTACCCCGTAAAGAAGTTGCAGAAATTGTTCAATATATTTTGTAAGGGAAAGGCCCTGATGGGGTCTTTTTTTATAGATCCATAGTCCAACCAACGGATTTGACATAGATTAGTAGTAACGCATTCGATCTTTTTACCAAGATGGAATATGGAGGTGAACGATGGTATCAATTATCTGCTGTACAATGCGGCAAAAATACCTGAAAAATGTTTTTAACAATTATAATAGCCAGAATTTACAACAAAAAGAACTCATTATTATTTTAAACCGCAGGGATATGGATATTAACGAGTGGTTGAAAGAAGCAAACCGATCTAAAAGTGTATCCGTATATCAGCTTCCCGAAAAGTTTACCTTGGGAGAATGCTTAAACTATGGAATAAAGAAGGCCAGGTACAAATTTATAGCGAAATTTGATGATGACGATTATTATGCTCCCTTCTACCTTAGCAGGTCAATGAGAGCCTTTAAGAAAACAAGCGCGTCAGTAGTAGCAAAAAAATCTGTCTACATGTATTTCATAAAACAAAAAACGCTTGCTATCCATATGCCTGGACATGAAAATAAATTCGTTAAAGGGGGAGTCAAAGGGGCGACATTGATATTTAAGAAAAAGGTTTGTAAGAAAATAAAATTCCCCCAAAAAAATCTCGGCGAAGACGCCTTTTTTATCAAAAAGTGTATCCAGAAAAAGTATAAAATTTATGCCGGGGATAGGTACAATTATGTTTGCTTAAGAAGACCGAATATAAGTTCTCATACCTGGCATGCCACAAATAAGAGCCTAGTGAAGAAGTGTTCGATGGTGTGTAAAACGAATAATTATCAGCGTCTAATTACAAAATTTGGATGACGGCAACCACAGGAAAAGATCGGCAGCCTAGACTTTAATTATGTGGGTACAAAAGGTATATATTCTTATGTTGGAACAAAATCGGCTCTTTGTTAGGGAGCCGATTTTTCTGTCGGTAGCCAGAACGACGACGATCTTTATCCTAACGAAAGGAAACTGGTGTAAGGGACGGATTAAGCTTTTTTAGCGAATAGCCGCGTTTTTTAAGAAAAGTAAGAATGTTGGGGAGCAGCCGGGCGGTTTCCGGACGGTCATGCATCAGGATCACAGGCTGAATATGAAACTTCTCTAATTGAATTACGCGCTTTTTGACTAAATTCACAAGCCGCTTATCGCGGTATTTCCAATCTAAACTATCTACGTTCCAATCCCATAATTGATATCCCGCCTTCCGAACTGCTTTTACATAGGATGGTTTCATATGGGGTATGCTTCCGTAGGGGGTGCGAATTAACGTGGTATCTTTACCGGTCACTTTCTTTAACGTGTACCTTGTTTTCTTTAACTCTCCAAGTACAGATTGCTTAGATGCGTAAAACCTATTTACTTTGTGGGTAACTCCATGCAAGCCAACCGCATGGCCTTCGCTTACAATGCGGCGCGCCACTTTGGAAAAACGCCAGATTTGCGGCTCCTGCATGAAGAATGTGCCACATGCCTTATACCGGGCTAACGTATTTAGTATGCGAACTGTGGCCCAATTTGGTCCATCGTCGAACGTCAGATAGGCAACTTTTCGCGCATCACGGCTTTTATGGGCGTGCGAATTTGCTCGTTTAATGGTTAAATTCACTTTATCGTGCATACTCTACCTCCATAGCAGGCTAGGTCACATCCGTTTTTAGATTGTGATCTGCGAGGTTACATGTATTGTAAATAAGCGGTTTCTATTTTTATACACACTTCATACTTATATAGTGAAAGATACATGCAAAAGATCGGATAACTTAGAGGGATAAAATCGTATGAAGGGATGGAGTGCGGGTGAAATTACATGCATATTCAAAACACAAGACCGCGGGTGTATCTGTTATCACGTGCACAAATCGAGCGGGTTATATCCATAATCTGTTTAGGAATTACAACAGGCAGAACTGGGGCAAAAAAGAACTTATCATAATATTAAACAAAGCTAATATGGAAATTGAAAAGTACTGGAAAATGGCAAAAAAATATAAAAATATCTCTGTTTATCAACTGCCGGAAAAAACATCATTGGGGAGATGCCTGAATTATGGCGTTAAAAAATCCAAATATCATTATGTGGCCAAATTTGACGATGATGATTATTATGCACCTTCTTACTTAAAGGATTCTATTCACGTATTTAAGAAAACAAGCGCAGATATTGTGGGCAAAAGTGCGCATTATTTGTGGCTTGTTGGCCGTAAAACTCTCATACTTCGCAATCCTCATTTAGAAAATAAGTTTGTTTCACTCCTCCCCGGTGCTACTTTAGTCATTAAAAGGAACGTTTTTCATAAAGTGAAGTTTTCTAATCAAACGATTGGTGAAGATGACAAGTTCTGTAAGGACGCAACTGCTAAAGGCTTTAAGATCTTTTCAGGGGGAAGAAAAAACTTTATTGCAGTTCGCAGGAAAAATACGAAAACCCACACGTGGATGATAAGTGAAAAAAAGCTACTATCAAAGAATAACAAGATTATATCCGGTATAAAAAGTTATAGGGAGGCTAGAACAATTTCGTCCATGTGATTAAAAAAACCCTACCCCGGTTTACTTGCGGGTAGGGTTATTGACGCATATGACAGATTATAACAACTGATCGATACATTTGGATAGCTCGCGTATCGCTAGAAATAAAACCCCGCCAATGGCTACGATCCCGTAAAGTACACCCTCTGTAAAAAGTCTCATCGCTTTAAGCATGGTATGAACCTCCTAACTATGATTTGCAAATCTCGAATCGTATCCTCTTTTGTCACACAAAATCCGATAGTTTGTCACCGAATTGTCATTTATTACGATATGGATATGATAGACTTTATTATTTATAAGTTCCAATACATAATAGAATATAAGTATATTCCTTTCAGTCTATAAAGGGAGGTCGTTGAGTATGGAGCTTCTCCAGTTACAGTATTTTCGCACAGTTGCCAGGCTGGAACATATATCCAAAGCTGCACAGGAATTAAATATTGCCCAGCCATCTCTAAGCAAAACGATTTCCCGTCTGGAAGAAGACGTGGGCGTTCCTCTTTTTGACCGCATAGGAAGGCAGATTCAACTAAATCAGTACGGCAGGGCATTTTTGCGCCGTGTTGAAAGGATTTTTACAGAATTAGAGGAGGGAAAAAGGGAATTAGCGGATCTGAGCGGGTTTTCAAAGGCATCCATATCGTTAGCCGTTACGAGTCCCAGGGTGTTGCCGGGGCTTCTGGGCGGTTTTCTGGCTTCGTATCCGAATACAAAGTTTCGCCAGGTTATTTCCTCAACGGCAGACATGAAGCGTATGCTTGAGAATTCAGAAGTAGACTTCTGCATCTCTTCTCCACCGATTGAAGGAGATGGGATTGAAAGCCGGCATTTGTTGACAGAAGAAGTTTACCTAACTGTGCCGCCTGGCCACCCTCTTTCGGCCCGTGGAAGCATCGATTTGCGAGAAGCGGCAGGGGAGCCTTTTATCAATATGAAAGTGGGTTACGGTTTCCGCGACATTACGGATGAATTCTGCCGACAGGCTGGATTTACCCCGAGTTTTGCCTTTGAAGGCGATGAACCGGCAGTGATTAGAAGTCTAGTAAAAGCAGGACTCGGCGTCGCTTTTCTCCCGGCGTTATCCTGGATGGTCGCGCCTGAACCAGCGCCTGAGCGGCTCCATATTACGAACCCGGTTTGCCAGCGAACCATTGGGCTGGCATGGTTAAGAGGAAGGTATCTATCAGAAGCGGCGTGCTATTTTCAGCAGTACACGGTAGACTTTTTTGCGCGGATCCAATCTGTTCTCTCGTCACTTTCCTAATCGCTGAATAAACGGCAGTGAACACAAATCGGGGCCGCTATTTCAGCAGCCCCGTTGTCTCGAGCCTTACGTTTGCGTTTACGCGAAAGTCCGCTTGAGGGTAAAGTTGTTGCCACCTTTCCCATTTGTTAGGGTCAGAATGCCGTGCGCGATAGCGCAGCCCAAAGCCAACAGGGTCAACGTTGTGCTTTTGAATTTTGGTCAGAAAATCCGTCATTCTGCGTTCGATCTCAGAGGCGGCCATCTTTTCATAATCTGTTAGTTTGGTCCAGGAGACCTTGATATGCGCTTCCTCTATCGTACCCTGGACAGCAACGGTGACATCAATTAACGGTTTGCCGGATGGCGTCTCGTTAATTTTGAAAGTGGACTTAACCCTTTCCGCGTCTACCACGAAATATTCTCCGGGCCTGGCCACTTTAATGTTTGTTTTTCCTGTGACCTCAATAAACGTATTGAGGACTTTCGTTTCTTCAGGTGTAAGTGTGATAGCGCGTTTGGTATTGCCAAAAATACTAGCTTTATCGACAATAAACCCATCACTGCCCCTAGTCTGTATAACTGGTAGTTTTGCATTGATGCCCCTCTCGGTCAGGTCCCGCCGAAAAGCAAATAAATATTGGGAAATAACATAGGGCGTTTCCGTGCCCGTTCGGCCAAAGAACAAGATCAGCGACTGGGAGGGAAGCCGCTCAGATTTTGGCTTTACTTTAAGCACCGAGGCCGCACTCGGCCGGCCAATCCCAACCCAGGCGATTTTTTGGATATCCCGGCGTCTCATTAACCAATCAACGGCATCTCCCACGCCTTTGTCAGCCAACGCATCTCCAAGCACAATCGTTTTGGCGTGTGCAAAATCGAGCTCTTTGTCTACTTTTGCCTTGATTTTGCGGATCGCCTGGGTAATCGTAGGCTCTTCCTGGGAAAGAAGCACGAATTCATCTTTTCCCTCTTTCTGCGTGGTGGGCACAGCAAGCTTTAATGTTACGAGGTAGTAATCTTTTTTCTTTTTACCCTGATCGATGCCAATGCTCATCACAAAAAAGCGCTTATCGATATCTTTGAATCCGCAGCTACAGAGCAAACTAAGGGCAATTAAACCACATAGCAAATAAAGGAGCCTTTTATTCTTACCCAGCATGCTTCTTCCTCCTTGCCGCCCATACAATGGTCAGCACAAGCATTGCCTCGGTTGCAAGCCTTACAGAAATCCATCTCTCGCTGAAACGAAAGAATTGTTCCTCGTTGAAACTGCCAAGAATCAGGACCCCGCCAATAAAAAGGGCGGATGCGACCCAGCGGGCAGCGACGTTTTTTTTGCCCTGCTTTACGTTTTTGGGCAGCGAGCGCTTGAAAATTTCCATAGACACATGCCAGTGTATAACCATGCTCATAAAGGAGATATGCGCATAGAGAAAAAGAAATAAAAAAATCAACCGCTCAACAAAACCATATTGCACCCGCAGTGAATCCGCGGCTACTACGGCAGGAAACGTAAAATCACCAACTCCGCCAGTCCCTTCCAGACCAATTGGGATAAAAACAGAACCAAAAAGGGTGAGGATACCCATCAATCCGTAGATTATCGCCCAGCGAAAGCGAAACGTAGTTTTAAACAGGCGGTTAAAAATAGCCATATTGGCGTAGCCGCTGAAAATATAACTGGATGCAGCAACTCCGCTCCAGTTTGGTGGATTAGTAATGTGAGTTAAACTTTCCACAATGGCATCCCACCTCATTTGCGGGCTTATAAACGCTTTAAACAGGATAAAAATGTGCCAGGGTACGTAAATAACAATGACGATCTCAATAAAATAGAGAATCTTCTCAGAAGGCAATTGGATGATTACACTGGCCACAATGGAAAAAACCAAAAGCAGGAGCGGAAGAGGAATATCTGGGTTTATGAAAGTGATCGTAATGTTGCAAAAGGCAACCATTGTAATCGCACCTGCCAGATAAATCATAACCCCGTGGAGCAGTATGAAGGGAAGGGCAAACCATCTGGGGCTTGCCTCCCGCATAATTTGCGGCAGATCTTTTCCGGGGAATTTGGAAAGCGATTTCATAAACAGGTAAATAAAGAAAACGCCGATTGGAATTCCCCACAGGATGGATTGCATCATTCCGTCAAACCGTTGTTCGATTAGCGCATAAGGAATAAATATAATAACGTTTACAAGCATATTTTCCAAAATCAAATAAAACCAATACCGGTTCATGGCTTATCCTCCGATAGGGCTCCTACCGCTTGTTTCGATGTTGGGAACAGCTTTAGAAAAGGCATACCCATACTGTCTATGTGAACCAAATACGCGATGAGCAAGATACTTCCTATTATTAAACCAATACTGCCAAAGAGTGTGGTAAGAAATAATAAGAAGTAGCGGATAACCCGAAACGAAAACCCCATCATGTTGATGGGAATGACAAAGTTACTGATTGCGACGGCCGCAACGAGGATTATCATAAGGGTGCTGACCAGGCCCGCTTCAGCCGCTGCCTGCCCCAGAATAAGTCCACCAACTGTTGTGGCGGCGCCGCCAATGGTTTTGGGGAGGCGTAAGCTTGCTTCAACCAGGAGTTCCATTGGAATCATCATAAACAATACTTCTAGGTAAGAAGGGTAAGGCACAGCTGCCCGGCTGGCTGCAATCGACAGAGCGAGTTCTACCCGTAGTATTTCAGGGTTATAGGATGCAATCACCACATACATTGCAGGAAGCATCGTACTGGCGAAAAGCCCAATATAGCGCAAGATTTTTAAAAAATGTGTAACAAAATACGGCTGGTATAAATCATCCATAGAAGTCATAAAATCAAAAAAAATAGCAGGGATGACGAGCGCGAAAGGCGTCCCGTTAATCAGGATGACAATTTTCCCCTGGGTAAGATTGAGAACAATGCGGTCCGGTCGCTCCGTTATCATGCTTGTTGGAAATAGCGACCTTCTCTTTTTTGTCAGATGTATATTCAATTCGCCTGCGGCCTGGATTGCCGGAACTTTCAAATCTTTTAATTTTTGTTTAATATCCTGTACCATTTTTGGGTCAGCGTATTCATTATCATACAGGAGGGCAATACTGGTGTGAGTGTCCTCCCCAACCTCGGTTGTCTCGATGATGAGAGACGCTTTATGATACCGGTGGCGGATCATATTCATCGAGGAATAAATATCGGGGCTGATCGATTTGTCCGGTCCCTGCAGCGTCGTTTCAACCTTGGCATCCGCTGGCGTTTTCTCTACAATGTTTTTAAAATCCAGTAAGTAAATCTTTTCATTAATAATGAGCACGGCAGATCCCTTTAGCATATCCTTTAGGGTTTTATCCTTGTTATCTGTCACCGTTGCATTCGGCTGGGAATGAATATACTGTTCATAAGCTTCAACGGTGTTCATTTCGTAAAAAGGCTTAATGACATAATCAGATACCGATTTGCTGTCACAGATGCTTTTAATGTAGGCAAGTGTTACTTTCTTATCCTGGTCAACCAGCTCACGGAAGACGACGTCCACAGATGCTGAGAACTTCTCTTTAAGCCACGCCAGGGTCAATTCAGCCGTTGTTTTTTTCGGAATGTACATTGTTGTCTCCTAAGATATTCTTATGGTGAACCCGCTTTTTTCTCTATTGAAGTGTCACCCATAATCCGCCAGTCTATACGTTTGTTGATGGCAACCCGCTGCAAAATTTGCCCTGTTTAAACGCTGGAAAAAAGGGTAGTATTTTTGTATCGAGTAATTAGGGGGAGCCATCGATGACAAATTCTCAGGCGATCGCTTATTCCATTGTTACAATGGAGAGGTTAGGATTTTCTTTTGAAGACATTCGTAAGACCAGAAAAGAAATGGAACACGTATTCGACTTATTCGATGAGGATGCGATAGAGCCATACGCAGCCCATATTATGTCGGAATTAATTTCAACCAGGCTGTTGGATGTCAAGATTAATTCCATAGTTGAGATAAGCGAATAATAAAGTCGCCGGCCGGATAAAAGGCCGGTTTTTTCAATTACTAAACCAGTCTGATTATAGAGTGTTGATGTGGCTTGAGCGATGTTTTTGTCATATGTTTTAAAGTCTCATCTGGAGTGTAATAGGCTATTAGTACATGTAAAGGGAAGGTAGCCGAGATGCTCAGAGATAAGTGGTTTAGAAGAGGCGTACAGTTTTTATTAGTACTGGTTATTATTTATATGGTTTATAAAATTAACTTTGTTTTTATACCCATCGTTACGATTTTACGGGCGATTTTTCTTCCCTTTATTGTTTCCGGGGTGGCTTATTATTTACTCCGACCGATTGTCAGGTGGCTTGAGAGCAAAAACATCAAAAGAAGCGTATCGATTCCTTTTATTTATTTCGTTCTGGCAGGCATGCTTACGGCCGGATTTTTTTTCTTAAGGCCGTATTTAGTGGGGCAGTTTGCTACTTTGGCCCAGCGATTCCCCACCCAGTTAACGCGGATGGAGAACTATGTATCCCACCTATCGCCTTTTGCCGATAAAGTAACCCATAGCTTTTCAAACATGGTGAATCAAACTGGTGAGAAAATGAAAGATCAATCCAGCACGATACTGTCTGAAATGATAGGTGTAATCTTTTCGGTAGCGACTGTGCCTTTTATCTTGTTTTATATGCTGCGGGACGAGAGCAACTTCTGGCAGTTTATAAAATATTTAATCCCGCGGTCCAAGCGGGAGGAGGTGGACAGCGTCCTATCAGAAATTGATGAAACGATCGGGGATTATATCCGAGGCCAGATTACCGTGAGTTTTATCGTGGGGGTACTTCTCTATATCGGCTACCTAATAACCGGGCTCGACTATGCCGGCATACTTGCCCTCATCGCAATGGTTACAAACTTTATACCCTATATAGGGCCTTTTATTGCGGCGGCTCCAGCTGTGTTGATTGCCCTGTCCATTTCTCCTTCCTTGATGGTAAAGGTTCTGGTGGCATATATTATCGTTCACATATTGGAAGGCAATGTTATCACCCCGCATATCATGGGCAGAAATCTGGAGATACACCCGTTAACGATTATTGTGATCCTGTTATTTTCGGGTGAACTTGCTGGTGTTCCTGGACTTATTTTTGGTGTCCCTGTTTATGCAATCGTTAAAGTGATATACAGCCATATATTCGAATACCTTGAACCAAAACTAAAATCGTAAACCAATGGTAATCAAATAAAAGGGGTATGCGCGACTGCGCATACCCTGTATCAAAGAGAATGCTATTCATTTGAAAGACCTAATTTTTAACAAGTTGTTTCGAACGTTCCTCTTTAAATTGATACGCTGGAATTCTCCAGCCATTCCCCAAATGATCAGCCAATATCCTGCCGTCATAAATCATTTCGATTACAACCTGCTGGCTTACCCCGATCTTCTTGGCCGTTTCTTCCACTGTTAAATCTTGTTCCTTTTCTTCCATGGTGTTCCTCCAATTAGTAAATCGTTCAAAATCACTGCCAATTTAAAGGGACATCTCAATTGCCCATCGATTAGTCTACACCTTTTGCTTTGAAAGAAAAAGTAAAAATTTTGTGGAGCTGATTTGACAACTCTTACGTTATTTATATTCAAGGAACAACTCGTTCATCTCTATTCTCCAATTTTTCAAAAACAACTGATGCGTTCAATGTGTACGATAGAGCCGGTACGCTTAAATAAAACAAATTAGGGCTATACTAATAACCGTTAATGAAGAGGAGTAGAAGCAATGAATAAAGAAATCACATCGATATTTAAGACATTAATAGAGCTCTACCGCCGTTATTTTTATCTTTTTGCCAGGCCGCTGGCGGTGCTACTTGCCTTTGTATTGTTCGTTAAAATTGTGGTGTATGTTGCGATAAACACGCTGCAGATCTTTCACGTGTTTCTGTGGCTTACGCTGCCGTTTCTCATTGGGATGGGGATTTCAATGGCGCTTGAGCCGCTGAACAAGTATGTGCATGAGAAGTGGAGAATGCCCCGCGTGTTGGCCGTCACCCTAAATTTATTAATGATGCTGCTTATTTTGTTTGGCATTATTTTTCTGCTTCTGTATGCTGCAGTCGTTCAGGCTGAAGCGATTACCGTGCATATTATCCGATACATAGAGTCGTTGTCTATCGAGAACTCACAGCGTTCACTATTGAATTTCTTTCAAAACAGTTTGATAGCCCGCTACATTAGCTTTGAACAGTTAAATAGCCTCATTACACAATATCAGGATAATTTGATTGGCCTGCTTAACCGTGTAAAGGATACACTGGGAGCTTTGGGACGAAGAATCACCTCCTCTACCACGCACTTCTTTATCAAGGTTGTGCCTACTGTATTTGCCACGATGTTTATTGCCTTTTTTGCTTCCTTTTTCATAAGCAAAGACAAAAATAAAATTAACCGTCTGATTGTGGAATATGTACCCACCAAATGGTACCGGTTATTAATCAGGCTTAAAGATGAAGTGGTGCGTAATGCCTTTAATTATATTAAAAGCCAGTTGATTCTCATTACTGTCTCTGGCATTTTTCTGTTGATCGGCTTTCTAATCGTGCGATCGCCGTATGCCATTGCTCTGGGATTAATCGGCGCCATTCTCAACCTTATTCCCATGGGTGCGCTGCTTATCATTCTGCCCATGGCGATTTACTATTTTGTGGTTGGCAATATGTTTGGCGTGTACACGGTTATTATTGCCTTTATTGTGTCGCTGGCGGTCAAGCATGTCATCGAACCGAAAGTTATGGGTGACACGCTCGGGTTTCATCCGCTGCTCCTGATTTTCGCTTTCTATGTGGGGGTGGAGTTGTTTGGAGGTATTGGCATTATCGCAGGGCCTTTCCTGCTAATCTTTATTAAGATCCTCTTTGACATGGATATTATTCGGATAAAAAAGGCGCACGAGGTAGAATAAAGACCGTTTATTTCCCCTTCCGTATCATGTATCATGGAACAATAGGTAAAAAAGCAATCAGGAGGAATCGGATAATATATGAGTCTTTTGATGGTTGAAGATCTGAGCCATAGTTTTGGTGACAGGACGTTGTTTAAAAATGTATCGTTTCGCCTGCTGCCCGGCGAGCACGTAGGACTCGTCGGTGCGAATGGGGTTGGTAAATCTACATTGATGAATATCATAACAGGCCAAATTATCCGGGATAGTGGAAAAGTGGAGTGGACGCCCCGCGTACACTATGGCTATCTCGATCAACATACCGTTCTCACCCCGGGTAAAACCATCCGTGATGTACTGCGGGATGCATTTCTGCCTCTCTATAAAAGAGAGAAGGAAATGCTTGCGATTACTGATAAAATGGCTGACGCCTCCCCGGAGGAACTGGAGGTCATGCTGGAACAAATGGGTGAAATTCAAGAGCAGCTGGAAGTCTCCGGCTTCTATCTTTTGGATGTCAAAGTTGATGAGATGGCCAATGGCCTCGGCCTTGATGCCATCGGCCTCGATCGCGATGTCGCGGCACTCAGCGGCGGGCAGCGAACGAAAGTACTGCTGGCCAAACTTCTTTTAGAGAAGCCTACTGTTTTGCTATTGGATGAGCCGACAAACTATTTGGACGCAGAGCACATTCAGTGGCTGACCACATATCTTAAAGAATATCCGCATGCTTTTATTTTAATTTCGCATGATACGGAATTTATGAATAATGTGGTGTCTGTTATTTACCATTTGGAATTTGCCAAGCTCACCCGCTACACTGCTGACTATGAGAAATTCCTTGATATGGCTGAGATGAACAAAAACCAGCATATCAATGCCTATGAGAAACAAATGGAGCATATTAAAAAAACGGAAGACTTCATTCAGCGTAATAAAGCGCGCTATTCCACCTCTGGCCGGGCCAAAAGCCGCCAGAAGCAACTGGATAACATGGAACGCATTGACCGGCCGGAAACAGCTGCCAAACCTACGTTCCAATTTCTAGAGTCCCGCGCCAGCGGGAAAACCGTTGTGGAAGCGAAAGGGTTGGAGATCGGTTATCAATCGCCTCTGCTTCCCAAAATGGACATGATGATCGAGCGCGGCGAAAAAATTGCCATTGTGGGTTGTAACGGTGTGGGAAAATCTACGCTGCTCAAAACAATTATGGGCGCCATTCCGTCTCTGGGCGGAAAGCTGTATCAGGGTGATTTTCTTTATCCTGCCTACTTTGAACAGGAAGTAAAAGCCGGGAATGTTACCCCGATTGATGATGTATGGAATGCGTTTCCTTCCATGAACCAGCATGAGGTAAGAGGCGCCCTGGCCCGCTGTGGACTTAAAAATGAACACATTAACCGGCCGCTTAGCATGCTCAGCGGGGGAGAGCAGGCTAAGGTCCGCCTGTGCAAGCTAATGATGCGTGAGAGCAACTGGATTTTATTCGACGAGCCGACCAACCACCTGGATGTGGCAGCCAAGGACGAGTTAAAGCGCGCACTTAAAGAATATAAAGGCACCATTCTGCTTGTCTGCCATGAACCTGATTTCTATGAAGAATGGGTAACCCGCGTATGGAATGTAGAAGAATGGTCAATGCAGCAAAGCCGGGTATTACTTCCTTAGCGCAGTGATACTGAATGAAACCCTTTCGTTTAGGGAGGGTTTTTTAAACGGGGTTTAACAAACGGGAGGAAAAATAGTGATGGGTTCTGATATGTTAATTGGCATTATCCAGCACTACGGCTATGCTGCACTGTTTTTTTGTTTGTGGCTGGGAATAGTTGGAATGCCAATCCCTGATGAAGTGATCGTGATGACAGGCGGGTTTGTTGCTTCGTTGGGCCTCTTAAGCCCTGTCCCGGCGTTGTTGGTTACGTATTTAGGCGTAATCTCCGGATTATCTCTTGGTTACTTCTTGGGCCGAACCATTGGCGAACCTATATTGAACCGGCTAAGAAAGAAAAAGAATATTGGCAGGTATATTGAAATAGCCCAGTTCCTAACCGCAAAGTACGGGGCTTATTCCCTTGTTATCAGCTATTTTTTTCCTGTCGTAAGGCACATCGTTCCCTATTTAACGGGAATCGGGCGGCTGTCTTTCGCAAGATATGCGCTCTTTTCTTACAGCATTGGTTTTGTATGGACGCTCGTTTTTTTTGTACTCGGCCTTTATTTTGGAAAATCCATCGATGCTATTGGGTCGGCTGTACATCGGTACGGTTTAATTGGACTTGCTGTTTTAATGGGCCTCGGTGCCATTTGTTTAGCCGTGAAAAAAATAAAGCAGGATTCCCAAGAAGGGTCACTGTAACAGCAGCCACGCAAATGATTACCATAATAACATTATGTTAACTTATTACACGAATCGCAGCTACTAGCAAGTAAACAAAAAGGGAAGCCCTGGGTACACAAAACCATGTATCAGGGCTTCCCTTTTCTATTAAATGTCCAGCTCAGTAGGAGCGGTTTTCAATACTTTTTTCAGAACGGTAATGTAAACAGTTCCGATGACGATCCATATAAGCCCGGTAACTATAGCCTTCCTATCCATTCCATACATAACGTAAGCAATAACGGCAAACCCGATAATGGGGAAAATAAGATGTTTCCACAAGTGCCTGGATTTGTTGCGAATAACATAATGGTTAATGACGGATAGATGGAGCAGCAAAAAGCCGGCAAGCGCGCCAAAGTTAACAATGTTCGTTAATACATCGATGCTATTTTGAAAGAACAGTCCGACAATAATAGAAATAATGGCAACAACCAGGGTGCTGACGTAAGGTGTCTTAAAAGTAGGGTGGATTTTCGCCAGTACAGCCGGAAGCTTTCGATCGCGCCCCATCGAAAATAGAATGCGGGAGATGGCTGCCTGGGCAGCAAGAGCGTTCGCTATTCCCCATGAGAATGCAGTTGCAAGTATCGTCGTATTCTTAAGCCATAAACCGCCTGCTTTTCCTGCGATAACATAGAATGCAGTATCTAAGTTATCAAGTTTCATGCCACGTCCTAAATCGCTTGCGATCCAGGTTTGAATAACGAAAAGTGAGCCAACCACAAGCAGTGCAATAATGGTTGCTTTGCCAACGACTTTACTGCCGCCTTTTACTTCCTCCGACAGCGTAGAGATGCCGTCAAAGCCCAGAAAAGAGAGTACAGCGATTGAGACGGCGCTCATGACAAGATTTAAACTGAAGAAATGGGAATCATACAGCGGTTTGATGGTAAACCCCTGGCCCGCTGTGCCAGTAGTCAATGCGATAATGCCGGCTGCAATAAAAATAGCAAGGACAATAAATTCTGCAATCAGAATAATCTTATTTGCTTTTGCAGTAAATTCTACGCCTCTGACGTTAATGGCGGTGTTGATTGCAATGAAAATCAGCAGCCATGCCCAGATAGGAATAGCCGGGTAAATCGCGGTAAGGGCAGCAGCGGAAATGAGATACAGCAGCGAAGGAACCAAAATGTAATCAAGGAGTATAGCCCAGCCCGCCAGGAAACCGACCGTATCACTGATTCCCCGTTGTGCGTAGGCGTATACAGAACCAGCCACCGGGAAGGCTTCCGACATTCTGGCGTAACTCATGGCTGTAAAAATCATGCCGCCCATGCCAATCACATAGGCAAGAGCCACCATTCCTTTAGAAGCATCTGAAACATAGCCGAACACGCCAAAAGGGGCGATCGGAACCATAAAAATCATACCGTAAATCAGCAAATCCCAGAACGTAAGGGCACGTTTTAACTCCTGTTTATAACCAAAATTCTCAACCGACATTCTTACACCTCTCTCTTAACTATCTCTATAAACTAACCTTTAATTTTGAAAGAATAGATTTTGGCATTTCAAAACGAATGGTCTTCTTCGGGTCTACTACCTGGCAGACCTGGATGTTGCCAACCAGGCTCATCAAGGCAATCGCTTCATGTTTGGATATGCCTGACTCCTGTTCAAGCAGGTTAACCATGTTGCGGGTGGCTGTGCTGGCAGCATCATCAAGCTGCACTTCGGAAGCCAGCGTATACACGTGTGTGTCTGTTTCAATCATCGGCAGTGGCCATTTCTTATCCTTGATCACAGATAGTGTCACTGTGACTTCACCTGCTATCTCAGCCCCGCATACAGCCACCTCTCCATCACCCATTGCCGCATGCAGATCGCCAAGCGCAAACAGCGCACCCGCAACATTAACAGGCAAGAAGAGAGTAGAACCTTCCTTAATAAGCTTGCAGTCCATATTTCCCCCGTGTAAATCCGGTGTACCGCAGGATATCGCTTCCCCGGCTGGGGCTGTTCCAATCACCCCGATCATCGGATTGAGCGGCACCTCAATCTCTTTGGAAAATTGGGCTTTGCCACCTTGGACAGGGATGATACGGACGACATTTTCGCCAAGCTGATCCCCAATGACACCCATATTAGGACCGGTTACCATAACAGCCTGGCTGTTATGGTCAATCTTATCGATCCGGACTGCGAGGATATCGCCACGCTCTGCACCCTTCACGAATACCGGGCCGGTCGCCGGGTTAATGCGATTCCAGTCCAATTCACTAAAATGTGTATTAGCGGTCTTGATTTGGTCCTCGAAACAATCGCACGTTTCAAAAACAACTTGGGAACCTGCCTCCACTGTGATAACTGGCTGATTGTCCTTTGACATTGCGTAAATGACATGATCTTTCGATACACGATTCATGTTGATTACCTTCCTTTTCATCATCTAGTTAAATTTTTTATGCACTACTTGTTAGAACAGGTCCATATATTCCGCTGTTTCCCAGTCTGTAACGTGACGGGAAAATCGCTCCCATTCAGCGGTGCGAAGTTTCAACGTATGTTCGACAAATTCGGATCCCATTAAATCGTGAAATAGCTCGTCCTGCCCCAGAGCTAGCAGAGCCTCACCGAGTGAACGCGGCAACTTACTTCCGGATTCATAGCCGCTTCTTTCTAGAGGGGCCGGTGGCTCAAGCTGCCTGCGAATGCCATCCAGGCCCGCAGCAAGGGTTGCCGCAAGCGTGAGATAAGGATTTGTATCGGCCCCAGGGAGGCGGTTTTCTATCCGCATGCCATTTCCGAGTATATGCGGGATGCGGATCATCGCTGTTCTGTTTTCATAGCCCCATGTTGCGGTTGTTGGGGCAAACGAGTAGGGCACAAGCCTTTTGTAGCTGTTTACAGTGGGATTTGACAGTGCACACAAGGCGGCAGCATGATGCAACTGGCCTGCAAGAAACCAGCGGCATATGTCTGACAGCCCATCAGGCTTGCTGTTGTCATAAAAAACATTTCCTTTATCCCGGTTGTAAAGGGACAGGTTCAAATGTGAACCACTGCCGCTCATGTCTGTAAACGGCTTGCTCATGAACGTCACACGAAGGCCTTTCTGCTGCAGAATTTCTCGGATGCTTGTCCGGTAGTAGAATGCCATATCCGCAATTTCAATGTCCCAAAATGGTTCATGAGTGATTTCAAACTGGCCCGAACCATATTCCGTGTTGGCTATCTGCGGACCTGCTCCCATTTCAGAAAGAGAGAGCATAGCGGCCGTGAAAATTTGCTGCACTTCTGCCTGCTTAAATTCGGAAAAAAGCTGGAGGCCTTCCCAGGCAGGCTCCGGGGGATTGGTTTTCCCTTGAAAGGCGTAAAATTCATATTCAAACGCCCCATATACCTGAAATCCCATTTGTTTGATTTCATCAAGCACCCGCCGGAGAACATGTCGCGGCGCGACGGACACGGGGGAACCGTCTGTTTCATATACGTCGCCTATAATGCGCGCAATTCCTGGAGCATAGGGGAGGATGCTGAATGTTTTAGGGTCAGGCTCAAACAGCCAGCTTGGATATCCTCCGTCAAATCCGCTTCCTAACTCAGGCCGTATTTTGGCTGAGGTATCCATAGAAAACAGGACAGAAGGATAAGAGGCTCCGCTTGCTAAAACAGTTTGCAGAAAATGGGCGCTGGAAATATTACGTGAGCGGGAGATATTCGTATGATCCGGCAGGCACATTCTTATCGTATGAATATTGTTTTCGCGCAGCAGACGCTGAATGTACTGTTTCCATTCTTCTGCAGTCAATTAAATTCACTTCACTTTCTGTGGTATGTCGTTTTACTTCAATATGCAAGAAGTGTGCCAAGAAATAAAATCAAAAAAATACGTAAATTATAAGCATTTAAACGATGGGTATCCAATTGAAGAAAGGATTGCGGTTCAAAAATGAACCAATCGATTTCAAATCGGTTATAATGAAGCTAAAAAAAAGGAGGGGTAAACAGTGGAACCCTTTGTTTTTCGGAGTAAGAAAATGGAGTTGGTATTTAATCAGGCAAAAAGGGTGGCCGCTTTTCCTTCTACAGTTTTAATAGAAGGGGAGACCGGAGCAGGCAAGGAGGTTGTGGCTTCTTACATTCACGAACAAAGCCCGCGATCAAACATGCCCTTTATTAAAATCAACTGCGGGGCAATTCCGGAAACCCTGCTGGAGTCGGAATTGTTTGGTTATGAGAAAGGTGCGTTTACCGGAGCAAAGCGGGAGGGTAATCCCGGATTGTTCGAGCTGGCCGATAAGGGCACGCTGCTCCTGGATGAAGTGAGTGAGCTGCCAATGACGATGCAGGTTAAACTGTTACGCGTTCTACAGGAACGCGAAGTCAGGCGCGTTGGCGGCAGCTGGTCTAAATCGGTTGACGTGCGGATTTTAGCCAGCAGCAATCGAAATCTTAAAGAGGAGGTAGTTTCCGGGAGGTTTCGCAAGGATTTGTATTTCCGGCTTAAGGTCGCACATCTAAGCGTTCCCCCGCTTCGCGAACGGCCAGAAGACGTGTCAGGACTGCTGGCCTACTTTTTAGAAAAAGTTTGTACGGACTTTTCCTTCACCCGTCGCTTTTCTACTGAAGTATGGGAACAGCTGCTCCATTATTCATATCCAGGAAATGTAAGGGAGCTGCGAAATATTGTGGAGGGATTATGTGTTTTAGCAGATGGTCAAGAGATCACCAGTGATCATGCTGCTCACTACCTGGAAGGTCTGGAAGGAACGGGCACACATCCAGCAACGCTCCAACAGTATCTTGACCAAACAGAAGAGAGGGTTCTCAGAGAGGCCATGAGTAAACACAGAAGCATCCGGGACACCGCGCTCGCACTGGGAATAAGCCATACAACCCTGCTTAGAAAACTTCAAAAATACGCAATTTCATCCAAACACGGTACCGGACAAGCGGAGCAGGTCTAATCACCCTTGCCATAATACTTGCGAAGGCAGTTTTGCCTCGTTGTAAATGGGGTAATACAAAATGACTTGGTTGACAACCCACTTTTTACACGAGGAGGAAACATCATGAAACGAATGAACCGCATTCTTGTAGGCTCGCTGGTAGCCTCAAACGCGCTTCTTCCAGTTACGGCAATGGCAGCAGACACCACTTCCACATCAGGGTCAACCGTAACGAACACCACAAGCGGAACAACAATCGGTTCCAGCACCGTAACAGCCGGCACAAGTACGACAACAGGCGACTCTACAACTATCAATACGGGCGGGACTGTGGAGACCGGTGGAGCAACGACGCCAGGCACAGGCACGAATCCGCCAGTGTTTAAAGACTTTAAATCGGTCAGTACATGGGCGATGAATTATGTCGTAACGGCAAAAGAGCTGGGGTTTATCGCAGGGGATACAGATGGCAGATTCAGACCGCTTGATACCATGTCCCGTCAGGAAGTGGCGGTTGTACTGAGTAAAATGTTGGGACTTGATGTGCCTACCGTGACAACCTCCTCCTTCCACGATGTAAAAGCTCCATGGAGCCGCGACTACATAGAGGCGGTAAGGAATGCGGGAATTATGCTGGGAGACGGTAAAAACTTCTTTCCAAGCAAACCGATCACACGCGAAGAGTTAGCAGTGATTCTGGTGAAATCAGCTGCTGTAAACATCGATCAAAACCCAATCCTTCCCATAGTCGATAAAGGTGTTGTGAGCTACTGGGCACGTCCGTATGTGGCGGCGGCCATCCAAACAAAGCTTATGGTAGGGGACAAGCAGTATTTTTATCCTCGAAAAAATGCGCAGCGACAGGAAGTAGCGGCGATTTCCTTCAATCTTCATAATTTGCTTAGCGCAGGCAGCGAATCAGCTGGCAGCGGACAAACGGGCAATCAAACCGGCGGTACAACAGACCAGACGCCTCCCGTATCAGTGAACCATTCAACTTATAAGCTCGATGTTAGTGGATTAACCCAGACCACTACATCTGGCGATACACTCACAGTTCAGTCTGGCATGCTTATTCCGACAACCAATGTGAGCCGGGATCAGATCGATGTAGCGGTTGAAGCTGCAGTTAAAAATAGAACCTCTACAAACTTAACCATCACCACGGACAAGAAAGGCGATACAGGGTTTGTCCAGGCAACCATCGCCTCAATTGCATCAAATTCATCTGGTTCAGCTAATGCCTCTGCAACTGCTGGCGCACAGCAACCACACGTGCAAATTTGGGCTAAAGGAAGCGATGGACACTGGTATGATCTTTATTCCGAAGGTTTGGGAGCAACTAGTAGCTTATCGCTTTCAGCCAATGACTCACAGACTATTCCTGTATACGTAATGACTGATGCACCCGGTTCTTATCCTATTAAACTTCGAATAGTAGATGCTAAAAATCCGACAACAGTCATTGCCGAAAAAGATTTCACGATTAGCAGCACCACAGCTTCCGGTCAGAGCTGAATAACATGCAAGGGATAAGCACTTTGCCTACCACTTTAAAGTGGTAGGCGTTTTTGATCTATGATAGTGTATAACTAGAATACGTATATAACGGTCAGTGGGTTAGGAGTTTATTTTAATCATGATAAAGAAAACGATGAGTATCCTTATATTTATTCTCATTATCATTGCAGGTTACAGCCAGAAAGATCAGCTGCTTCACTGGATGAGGGCGGGCGGAAGCCTGTCAATATGCATCAGTATGCTGTTTGTAGCCATAACGGTATTTTTTCCGGTGGTTCCTTTTCCCGTGTTGGGAGGGATCATTGGAGCAATTTTTGGTATGTGGGAGGGGGCTGCTATCTCGCTGGCGGGCGCCATGCTTGGAACGACCCTTTTGTTTTTTCTTGTCCGATATGGTTTTCGGGACTGGGCTCAGAATTACGTGCAGAAGTATCCCAAAATAAAAGAATACGAACAGTATTTTGAGAACAATTCTTTTCTGGCGATTCTTTTAAGCCGTGTTATTCCGGTGATTCCTGCAGCAGTTGTCAATATTATCTGCGGGCTGAGTAACGTAAGGTGGTGGACGTTTTTCTGGGCCTCGGTTCTGGGCAAGATACCGAATATTCTACTCGTTAACTTTGCAGGGTCACATTTTCTGCAAAACAAATGGTTTTCGATTGGGATTTACGGTGTGTATTTGTTGATAATTTTTATCATTAATTACATCGTTCTTTATAAAAAAATGGCAAAATCCCAAGAAAGCTAAATGATAGAGTCGCAAATTGACGCCATCCGCAGCAGGATGGCGTCTTTAAATTTATTGATATTCAAAGTTTATGTGCTTTAATGGGACCTCCGGTCCCGATACACCGAGAAAAGCATCGTGAGGCGCATGTCCGCACCTTTCTTTCCCCCAGGCCGAAAGATGTTTCTATTTTATCTTTCGGCATAAGGGCAACTTAGGTTGCTGCCTGCGCTATAGCTTGGCCGCAACCTAGTTTTCTAATGGAGCGTGTGGAACAGAGGGCGAAAAAGACCGGCAACTGTTTCCATCATTGAGATACCCAAATGTTGCACCTAAACGGTATAAAGGAATCTAAGGCCATTGCCTGCGCTTACGCTTGCCACTGGCCAAGATTCCCTAATGCCGGTCCGTCCGTCGTTCCACAAAGCGGCCGTAAAAACTTCTATGCGGGGAAAGAAGAGAGCGGCATGGCCCGCGATGTTTTTCTCATGCTTTTCTCCTGATAAACAAAACGGCCACGGCTAGCGCAACAATCGTAATGATCCCGTAGAACACGATAAATCCCCAAAATGGGTTCTCTGGACTCTGCTGAGAGAACAGCCCGTTCTGATTTAGAAACACAACGGTTATGACATTAAATGGATTAATGCAATTTAATAGCTGGAGCCATCCGTACAGCGGGTGTGTGCTGATAGGGTGGACCGCTGCTCCGGTTTGGCTGGCGATTTGCAATAAATCCTTTTGCATGGAATCGTACAGAAGTCCACTGATTAAGAAAATCAAGCCGCTAAACGCAAATACGAGCAAATAGGTGGTTACAGTTGCCGCCCCTGTTCGTTTCATAATCGTCGATATGCACAGACCAACCGCCCCTATGGCGAGCATGGTGATCAGGTACACAGCGAAAATTTTGATAAACTGACCGGGCGATGTTCCGCCAAATAACAGGACCATGCTGTAAAGCGGAATCGACGATAGAACAAGGAGAATCATAAAGCTAAGCGAACTGAGCCATTTGCCGAGTATAATCTGCACACCGGAAAGATTGGTGGTCAACAAAAGGGGAAGGGTTTGGCGTTCCCTTTCGCCGCTAATTGCTCCTGCTGTCAAACCTGGTGTTGCCAGGATAATTAAGGCGTACTGCATGACAGAAAGGATAACAAAAATGATCTTTCCATTGGATGAATAATAGGAATTCTTGTTCGCTGCCTGCATAAACAAAATACTAAAAATGACGATGCCCAATGCAGCGAGGTACAGTGTAATGATCCAGGGTGTTTTTTTGGAACGCATGCGAACACGAAGCTCTTTGCCAAGTACTGGATTTGCTACACAGTGTATTAAATCGTTCATGAGCCGGCTCCTTTCGTAATTTCAAGAAATAGATCCTCAAGATTGCCTTCAGTTTCACCAAATGAGACGATAGGGAATCCATCAGCAAGCAGGCCTGCCAGTAGCGTTGCCTGCTCCTCATCCGTTCCTGTAAAACTGGCGATGATAAAGTCATCCTCACGCACAGCATTCGCTACACCACGGGTCGAGCGAAGACGGTTTACCAAGGAATCCCATTGGTCAAGCAGCCGTATTTTGAGCATTTTTTGGCTGTGCATTTTATGGTGAATCTCATTTACCTTGCCGGAAGCAACGAGCTCACCTGCTTCGATAATCCCGATTTCATCGCACATCTCAGCCAGCTCGGGCAGAATATGGGAGCTGATAATTATTGTTTTACCGGCATTGCCCAGCGTCTTGATAATTTCTCTCATCTCAATCCGTGCCCTTGGATCAAGTCCGGATGCAGGTTCATCTAGGATAAGAACCTCAGGGTTGTGAACAAGAGCACGCGCTAGTCCCAGACGCTGCTTCATGCCGCGGGAAAGCATATCGACATATCCATCTTCTTTTTGGGTCAAATGGACAAGTTCAAGCATTTGCGGAATGATTTTTTCCCTTTCTGTTCTGGATAGTCCATAGCTGGCTCCATAGAAATCCAAATACTCATAGACGGTTAAATTATCGTACACGCCAAAGAAGTCTGGCATATAGCCAATCAGCCGTCGAACCTCCTTTGGACTTTTAACGCAATCATAGCCCCCAATTTTAGCTGAGCCGCTGGTTGGCGCAATAAGGGTAGCCAGAATGGACATGGTGGTTGTTTTTCCTGCACCGTTGGGGCCAACAAAACCATAGATACAACCTTTTTCGATATCAAGTGAAAGATTGCGTACAGCAGCATGATTTTTGTATGTTTTATGAAGATTATTAATCTTGATCATTTGTTTCCTCCCATTTCCGGAAGCCCGATGCGGGATTCAACGAGTGTTAACCGGTATCCGTTATACGCTTTTCCCGCCATATCTAAAGCGTACGGATGCTGGTCCGTCCATCCGAATATCCGAAGCAAAGGATGCTCATCAGTGTTGGAAGATTCAGTGTTGTATAACAAATTTAGCATGCGGCCTTGTCGAGACTGCAAGGACTGGCTGTCTTTCGTACCAAGCGAAGATGGCAGAAGCTGGGCAACATCCGAAAGCTTATCAGAAGCCGGTTGCTTGCTGTTGGTGTTATCAGTTGGCAGGTTAACCTGAATCTCTGCTCCAGGCGCTAAAACAGGAATGGATTGGCAGGCTACGCCATATACAAGCCGCACATCGTGAAGAGTGTAAATCGTATTGTTGCGAACGGTCCCGGTAATCCGGCTTGTTCCTGTTATTAGCGAAGCATAAAAGTTGCCTGTGTTGTCAATGCGGTCTGTTACAAAAGCTTTGTGAAGCGACCAAAAACTCGTTTTTGGAAATAAGATGCTGGATTTTTGCTGCCCCAGAGTTACGGTTGCTCCTTCAGTTTCATCCCGCTGGCTGTTGGCATTTTCGTTTACAGGGAACAGGTTGATGGCTTTATGGATCTGCATCGTATAGTCTCCTCCAGTCGGCACGACGAAAGAACTGGCTGATTCCAAATCCGCGCTTCCGTTGTTCGTTATATGAAGGATGTCAACACTCTGCAGAAGCACCTTGCTCCCATGCTGCCATTTGCCATATCCAAAAATAAGCAAGGCCGTGATAACAGCAGCAGTCGGCACAGCAGTCCACGTCCACCCCTGCCTTTTTTGTTTTTTCAATACATAATATAAAAGAGGGCCAATCACCAAGATATAGGCAATAAAAAGCAGGATAAGAAAGGGAAGACTGGGCCGGTCTATGCCTGGTATATAGGAAGCGATATCAGCTAATTGATAGGCATTTTCCATCACCGGTACGCGAGTGTGCTTACCTTGGGCGAAAGCTTCGTTGACCTTTTTCCAAGCAGCCGCCCCCGATGTTTGGTCCACCGTAACCATAACTCCACCGTGGGCTATCCACTGTTTGATCCATTTCTTCTGTTCGGAATTTAACAGGCTGTACTGTTTGTTCGTTATCAGAAGGCCGTCGAGGCTGGAATTATAAGACGGATCCGTTGGGATATCCTCGGCAGACAACTGGACTGGAGCCGTGGAAGGTCCCTGTTTTATAGATGGCTGTGTCTGGAGCAGGTTAGATACTGTCGATTTGTCCGCAAGCATTCCTGCCAGAAAATCTGCCGGAACACCGGATGCTGTCAACGGTTGTTTGTTGGCAACTCCTCCACCTACAACCCACTCAGCAATCGATGAATTGATCGTACTATTAAATTGGCCGGTGATAGGGAAAATCACCTGTCTTGTCTCACCGCCTTGTAATGTCAAAGGCTTTATATAGGTTGCATTCAGACTGGAATGATTGCGCAGAACAAGTTTTAATGAGCCAGCCGCCGGCTTCGTCCCGTTGTTCGTAAGGGTGATCCTGATAGGCAGTTTCGCATCCCATTTATACTGCCCGTTAAAACCTACGCTTGTTTTCATCTGGACAAGATTTGTAGCATCCGCCCACGCCGCAGGAAACTGGATCATGATAAAGGCAGCGAGAAGGGCGATAGATAGCAGCAAGCGTATGAGTCTCCCTAATTTCTGTTTTGTCATGTCTTTGATCAACTCCTTGTTTCTCCCATAGTCCATTTATTTAGCCGCCTGTTCCAGCGCCAGCAGATGTTTTTCTGCCTCTGCCCGGTCCATCCCATAATAATGGAGTGCATTGGCATTATCGACAATGCGCAGGTGCCCTGTAAGAATGTGAGACTGCAGGGTGTAGGCAGCACCGGCTTTTTCATCTTTCCACCAGACGCGATGGCCTGATGATTTGTAGCGGGCTTTCATTTTTGCCTCTTGAATCCACTCCAGTGAATCTTCAGTTGGTGTAGCGTCGATACCATGGAAGGCAATCAAATCGAGAATCTCAACAATGGATTCGCCAAACAAGGCCTGTACGATCTCACTATTTCGAAATAATAATCCTACCAGGGCGGCCGCTGTGAAGCCAAGCGTCTTTCGGTCTTTCTCGACCTGTACGAGGGTTTTTTTGGAAATACCAATGGCGTCGGCTAGCTGCTCCTGATTTAACCGGGCCTCTGTGCGAATGAGTCGAAGCTTCTCCGAAATCATTCTATCGAACGTTTGTTTTGTAAACTGCGGGGTATTTTTCCCATTCATGTTTATCTCCTTTCTTCATAATTGGTGGAAAAATGAATCGTATAGTGTAAATTTACACTATACAAGGAAAAAGTCAATAATTTTTTGCGTAGAAAAACATCGTGAGGCGCATGTCCGCACCTTTCTTTCCCCTTGTGGAGCGTGTGGAACAGAGGGCGAAAAAGACCGGCAACTGTCTCCGTCATTGCGATACCCAGATGTTTTCCGGTCCGAACGTCGTTCCACAAAGCGGCCGTAAAAGCTTTTATGAGGGGAAAGGAGAGAGCGGCATGGCCCGCGATGTTTTCCTTTGCCACAAAAAAACCTGACTATAAAAGTCAGGTTTCTTATTTATGCACCATGCGGGGTGGCTGCAGCACGGCTTTACTGCCTCGATACCCACGGCTGTTAAGAAAGAAGAAGCGGGCGTATAAGGAGGAGGATCGGATTAGCTTTCCGGCAATTTGCTTAACCATTGGCTGTCGTCCAACTTTTCCATCGGAAAGATACAAACCCAGGAGCCCGTCAATAATCATATTGTGGAATTTTTGATCAGGCAGGAGGGATGCACCTTCCTTTGCCTGATCCACAATGAATTTCAGGCGGTTGAAGGTTTCTTCCTGACCGGAGTAATAAGCGATAAAATTTAAATCGCCTCCCAGCTCATCCTCCTCCAGATCAATCAGGTAATCAAGCAGAATATGCAAGGAACAAATCCAGGGAAAATAGGAATTGGCAATGCGATAGATGCGCTCGCCGCTTGTGTTTTCAAGGGAAGCTACCTGAAATAGATGAAAAATACCAATGGTGGACCCTGAAGCGGCAGCGAACTCATTCCACTTAAGCGTGGGGGGAACGGTGGACTTATTGGTTTGCCACCAGTTTAACAAGCGTTCCTCACGAAGCGAAGGGTCTACATGCTTGTGAATTTGCAGCTGGCAGTACAAAGAACAAAGTTGAATGACCGGTTCTTTAACAGATCGATAATGAGGGAGTTTATGAAGCTCTTCCTGTACGGTCCGAACGAGATCCGTTAAATAGCCGCCGTCATTTTTTTCCTGGTTAAACGCATAGTAGTCTAACTGAGGGGGGTAAGCGACACCGCATCCAGCATCGACTGGTGGAGCCGTTCAAAGTTATTCCCATTTAAAGAAGTGGACCTGTCGCAGAGGTTGTCCAGGTAGTCGCTTATTGTCTGGTAGGCGACGATAAGCCGGATTAACGAATGCCTGTATGGCATGCTTGCTGCGGCATAGACACAGCCGCCCTCGCAGTGAAAAGCTTTGTTTTCTATACTGGAAAGCGCCTGGGCGCGAAGTTCCGGATCCGGAATTTGTTCAGCCCGCTTACGCCAACTTTGTAACTCGCTTTTAACAGTTGGAAATATGTATCGGTATAAACGATACATTAAGCGGATAGGTCCTGTCGGATGCATAGTTGTTCACACCTTTAGTTTGTTATGTCTCGTGTGTCTTAGTCTATGATAGTGCAACTCAAATGCGAATACAAGCAAAGCAGGCTGCCCCGGGCATCCGTTATCCATGCAACTTTGTCATGCACCGTTGCGTCATTATTTTAACTGAATCTAAGGAGGGCTAGAAATGGGGAAACAAATTCTTAAAAAATGGGTAGCGCTATCAGGTCTGTCTGCAGCTATATGGACAGGTTCAATGGCGTGGGTCCCGGTTCTTGCGGCAGATACAGCAGCCAACCGAGTACTGACAGTTTCCGGACACGGTGAGGTGCAGGTGGTTCCTGACGTTGCCTATATTCAATTGGGACTTGTGCATACAGCACCCACTGCAAAGCAGGCCCAGCAGGAGAACGCCTCCGGTTTCACGAAAATCGTGAATGTCTTAAAGGGGTTACATATTCCCGACAAAGACATCCAGACAGTCCGCTATTTCACTTCTCCAGATTATTCATTTGATGGCAACAAACAAACGCTGAAAGGTTATCAGGTGGAACAAATTATCCAAATCACGTACCGCGACTTAAACAATATTGGCACAATTCTTGATAAGACAACAGCCGCAGGGGTTAATCGGGTGGACAATGTACAGTTTGGTTCAGAGAAATTAAATGACTATGAGCAGCAGGCGCTTGCACGGGCAATTGCAAATGCAAAGGAAAAAGCAGCAGGGCTGGCTAAGAATGCAGGTGTTAAGCTGCAGAGTATCATCCAGATAAATGAGGGGACCAGCCAGCCGCTGCCTATCTCCCCTGGTGTCGTAATGGGTGGGGGAGCAGGCATCAGCGATGCAAAGCCAATCACCCAGGTATTCCCGGGCCAGCTCAAAGTGCAAGATACCGTAACATTGACGTACGCGTTTAATTGAATCCATATTTTTGGACAGGCAAAGCCAAAGGCCTGTCCTTTCTTCCTGCATGAAAAGTACAAAAATACTGCGTAGTAATTTAAATAAAAAAATCAAAACAAGTAACAAAAAAGATAAACTTAGTTCCTGTAAACTGCAAGCAAAAAATGTGTTGAATATGAAAGAAAAGGGGAAAATAATGTAGTATGATTTAAGAAACCCATTTTTTGCTGTTTGCAACAATTAGGAGAAGGGAGTTTGTTTATGATCAACCACACTAAAGCAATAGACGAGCTATCGATTGCCACGCTGCGCACTTTATCCATTGACCAGGTAGAAAAGGCCAATTCCGGCCATCCAGGACTTCCAATGGGTGCGGCTCCTATGGCATACGTGCTGTGGACCCGGTTTATGAGGCATAATCCGGCGAATCCCCACTGGTTTAACCGGGACCGTTTCGTACTGTCAGCTGGACATGGTTCCGCCCTATTATACAGTCTCCTGCATGTTAGCGGATATGATGTGACGGTGGAAGATTTAAAGAATTTTCGACAGTGGGAAAGCCGTACGCCCGGGCATCCAGAGGTTGGTTTTACACCCGGCGTAGACGCAACAACAGGACCGCTGGGACAAGGTATCTCCATGGCAGTGGGAATGGCAATGGCTGAAAGATTTCTGGCCGCTACATATAACCGGGAGGGTTTTCCGCTGGTTGATCACTACACGTATTCATTGTGTGGGGATGGCGACCTAATGGAGGGTGTGTCGGCTGAAGCTGCATCGCTAGCCGGCCATTTAAGGCTGGGCCGGTTAATCGTTTTATATGATTCAAATAATATCTCTTTGGATGGAGAAACAAAACACTCCTTCACTGAAAATGTTGCAAAACGCTTTGAAGCTTATGGCTGGCAGGTGCTGCGTGTAGAAAATGGCAATGACCCAGAGGAAATACAGCGCGCGATTTCTGAAGCACAGCAGGAGAAATCCAAACCTACCATTATAGAAGTCAGGACGATTATTGGATACGGAAGCCCTAACAAAGGGGGCAAGTCGGTAGCGCATGGTTCACCCCTAGGCGCGGAAGAAGTTGAGCTTGTGAAAAAAGCCTATAACTGGGACAATGATTTGTTCCATGTTCCTGAGGAAGTGCGTGATTATTTCGGTAAACTCAAAGAGCAAGGAGCCAACGAAGAAGCGGCGTGGGATAAGATGTTTCAGGATTACAAACAGAAATATCCCCAAGACGCTGTTCTTCTGGAAAAATCGTTAAAGGGTGAACTCCCGGATAACTGGGATGCAAACCTTCCTGTATTTAAACCGGAAGATGGCAAGATTGCGACAAGGGATGCTTCCGGAAAAGCGATTAATGCCATCGCTAAATCCGTTCCTTTTTTCCTGGGCGGCTCTGCTGATCTCGCATCTTCCACTAAAACTAATATAAAAGATGAGCAAGTCTTTACCTATGAGGGATATAAAGGCAGAAACATTTGGTTCGGTGTACGGGAGCATGGCATGGGCGCTGCAATGAATGGTATGTCGCTGCACGGCGGTGTGAAAGTGTTTGGCGGAACGTTTTTCGTATTCTCGGATTACCTGCGTCCTGCTATTCGCCTTGCAGCTCTAATGAAACAGCCTGTCATTTATGTGTTCACACATGATAGCATCGCAGTCGGAGAAGATGGGCCTACGCATGAACCAATTGAGCAGCTTCCATCCCTGCGCACAATGCCAGGCCTTACCGTGATGCGCCCGGCTGATGCGAATGAAACAATGGCAGCTTATCACTATGCTCTAAGTGGAAGTGAAGGCCCGGTTGCGATGGCTTTATCACGCCAGGGGCTGCCTGTACTTGAAAATACGGCCGAAATGGCGCGTCAAGGTGTGGCCAAAGGCGCATATATTGTATCGGATTCCAACGGGGAACCGCAACTTCTTCTGCTTGCGACCGGTTCAGAAGTACACCTGGCGGTAGAAGCGCAAAAGAAACTCGCTGCACAAAACATTTCTGCCCGCGTGGTGAGCATGCCAAGCTGGGAGTTATTTGAGAAGCAACCGCAGGCATACAAGGATTCAGTTTTACCTCCTAACGTGAAGGCACGCCTGGCGATCGAAATGGCCGCACCATTCGGCTGGGAGCGTTATGTAGGTGACAGCGGAAAAATTATTGGCATCCCGACATTTGGCGCATCTGCTCCGGGGGACCGTGTAATGAAAGAATACGGATTTAGTGTGGAAAATGTCGTTGCGAAGGCAACCGAGCTTCTATCCCGCTAAAACACTGCTGTAGCAAACGGGGCTGCTTCGTATAAAATGCGAGCGGTGCCCGTTTTTTTAAGTGGATAGGAAAGTATATACGTATCCTATCCACATAAGAGCAACTAAGGCTGTCGACCTTCGCCTGCGGCTTGGCGTCAGCCAAGTTTTCTAATAAAAAAGGAGTGAATGGTCTTGCGGTTATTTACAGGTATTACCCTTTCCAAGCAGGCTCAAGACGCAGTATCGAAGGCTCAGGAGACGCTCCGTTCGGCTGTTCACTGCAGCAAGTGGCAGTCCATAAAAACACTGCATATCACACTTCATTTTCTGGGAGAATGTGAAGAAGGGCGTATTGCTGGAATTCAGGAATCCCTTAGAGCAAATATCGAGAAGTTTCCACCCTTCTCGCTGTCAATTGGGCCGCTTGGCATTTTCGGCCGCCCTTCGTCACCCAGGGTATTATGGCTCGGGCTACAGGGAGATGTATCGATGCTACAAGACATTCAGAAACATACGGCAGAAGTTCTGCGCAAGCTTGGTGTCTATGATGAGAATAAACCCTATCACCCGCATCTCACACTGGGGCGCGAGGTTAAGGATGATTTTAATTTATCCGAGGCACAGCAGCTAGTAGGGGAGTTTTCGTCAGTAGCCTGGCAAGTAGACCATATCTGTCTGTTTAAATCGGAACTGTTAAGAACCGGGGCAGTTCACACTGTGATCGGGGAATACCAGCTTCAAGATCAAGCTTAAACTAGATAAAAAGGGGAGGATCGGTTGACAAAGACTCGGGGAGTTATTTTTGACATGGACAATACGCTTCTGCGATCATCCATTGATTTTGCCGGAATGAAAAAGGCTGTGGCTGATTTGCTTATTGCACGTGGCCGTTTGCATGTTAATATGGATATTTCAAGCTACACCACATCACAGATTATTGAGTTTGCCAGGGTAAATCAACCTTTTACACGTGAACTCGATCGAGAAGTGTGGGAAACGGTAGAACGGTTTGAAAAAGCGGGGATGGAAGGAGCGGTACTAGAGGATCATGTAACGACCATACTTGCACAGCTTGCTCCAGATTTTGCTTTATCGGTCTTAACCAACAATGCCAGGAGCGCAGCCTGCAAAGCGCTGGAAGAAACAGGAATTACCAGTTATTTTAACCTTATTGCCGGAAGAGAACAAATGACAGCGTTAAAACCTTCGCCGTCTGGGGTCCATTATATTCTGCGGGAACTGTCCGGCATCCCCCTATCAAGCTGGGTCCTTATCGGTGATTCTTGGATAGATGGGAAAGCTGCGGGTGATGCGGGCATCCCTTACATTTCTTATAAAGCGAGTGCGGATGACTTGCGCATGAGGGGAGTGACAGCGGCAGCCAATATGGATTCATTTCTTGAAATACCTGAAAAATTGGCTTTGTTATAGCTTGTTCATTGTAAGAGCCTGGTGAAGCGGAATTAATATAAGCCCTCTGCTAAGAGGGCTTATATTAATTCCTGTATTTTGTATAAAGTTAGGCGGTTTCAATAAATTTGCGCTTTAAATAAGACTCGATCACTTGACTCACGGCAAATGCGGTATGGGCAATATCGCCATTGGCAAAAGCGTGCTCGCATTTGTGCATATATTCCATGACATGATCATAGTGAATCAGCTGGCGGGCGATTACGTCGTCCGAGTATCCTCGTTGTCTCTGCCTCTTCGTTATCGTATCCACATCGGCATGAATAAACAGCCGGACAAGTGAATCTCCATACTTTTCTTTCATGAGGTCCGCACCATAGCGGTTCAAAATCATATACACAAGGCCATATTTTTGAAGTTTATCGTCAACCTCTTGTTCCTTGATGCCATGGAGGATGCCGTCAAGTTCCAGTATCTCGACAAATTCGTTTTTCTTTTTCGCCTCTGCAAATTGTTCGCGGCTAATGAAATGGTAATCCTGGCCATCAACCTCTGCTGAGCGCCGAATCCGGGTCGTATAAGGGATGATTCGCTCCATACCAACAGTGGCGGCAACCATATCAGCAATCGTTTTTCTTCCTGCACCATATGGGCCGCTGAACACAAAAATCCTGGGGGTATCCGTTACGTTTGACAAAACGATCACCTCCATAGAGTAATACTTCAAATATATTTTAATATATCTGATTTGTCAATCTATTTGTTGAAAAAAAACAAAAATTGTAACGAATTATCTTGCTTGATTTTTGAACGCTTTCTCTGCATCTAACAGCTCTCTTAGCTGTCGAAAAATGGCGGCCATTTCATCCAGCCTCATTCTTACAAGCCCGCTTGTAGAAGGGGCGACAAATTCCATTATTCCGGGAATAACCGGATCGGCTTGAATGCCCCAGGGAAGAATGCGGCGTCCGCTATAGATCTGATAAACACCTTTACCAACGAAACAGACAGCTTTCGGCCGATAGCGCAAGATTTTTGCTCGCAGAATTTCTCTGCCTTCTTCATATTCCTCTTTCGTAACTTCCGCAGCGGTGCGCGTTGGCCTTGCTGCGATATTTGTAAATCCATATCCAAGATCAAGCATGGCATCATCTTCTTCGGGCTTATATTTACGTGGAGTAAAACCTGCTTCATACATAACCGTCCAAAATCGGTTGGATGGATTGGCGAAGTGATGTCCAACTTCGCTTGAGCGCACGCTTGGATTAAAACCAACAAAAAGCACTTCCAGATTTTCACGAATCCGATCCAGAATATATTCCATTTTGTCTGCCTCCTATGCCCTGATCGCAATAACTTTTGCCATGGACAGCCTCAATCGTAATGGCGTATCTTGTTTGCCATCAAATAATTGCTACTGCATGAAAATAATGAGAAACTATATATGGTAAAACTATAATCTTTCCGGCCGGGAGGAGCAACCACGTGGAGAAAAAGCCTTACCTCGCAAATGCCGTTGTAGGAAATTCTTCCTTTTTGGGCACTTTAGGGCAGAATGGCCGTCTGTATCGCTTGTGGTGGCCTCATATCGATTTTCCGCAGCATGTTGATGTTACAAGAGCGGCGATTATACCAGCCGCTTTAAAGGAGATTAGTTGGATTGATGAACCGCAAATGGGCTGGGAACATAAACAATCGTATCATGCTGACACCAATATTGTAGAAAGTATCGCAGCCCATCCTGGACTTAAACTGCAGGTGAAAACATTGGATTATGCTGTGCCAGATTCGGCTCATTATATTCGGCATTTTCATATAACCAACAGCGGCAGGGCTCCCTTCACTGGTCACTTTTTTTATTATTCATCTATGGAGATCATGGAGCACCCGCTTTATAACACTACTTTATTCGATGAAAAAGAGGACGCCCTCATCCATTTCCGCCGTGATTATGCCTTTGCTGTCGGCAGCAGCCGGATATGCGATGGATTTGGCTGTGGTGATGTATTAGCTAATATAAATGGCGGAAGACTGAATGGCTCATCCATAGCGATGGCCCCTTCAGGAGCTTTGAGCTGGAAACTGCATATGCAGCCCGGTGAAACCGTAAGCATACCGCTACTCCTCGCAGCAGGCCGCTCCATTCAGGAAGCCGCAGCCCAATTAGAGGAAGCGAAGTTAGCGGGTGCAGAACAGGCGTATGCCAAAACGGCCTCCTACTGGCGACATTATTTGGCGCCTCTTCCAAAGCCGAAAATCGCAGACAAGAAAGCAGCAGCTATTTACAACCGTTCGCTGCTGTTGTTTAAATTAATGGCCGATGATAAGACAGGCGCGGTAATTGCAGCACCAGAATTTGATGAGACCTTTTCTCAATGTGGCGGTTATGCCTATTGCTGGGGACGGGATGCCGCCTACATAACAACGGCTTTTGATAAAGCTGGCCTGACGGCTCTCAGCCGCAGCTTTTATTTGTGGGCGCTTGCCGCCCAGAGTGAAGATGGATCATGGCAACAGCGGCACTATCATGATGGACAGCTGGCTCCTTCGTGGGGGCTGCAAATCGATGAGGGTGGCTCAATCATCTGGGGCATGTGGCAACATTACTTGGCCGCACCAGATCGGGCATTTTTAGAACGGATATGGACAGCAGCAGCCAAAGGAGGCGAATTTTTGCTGTCTTATGTTGACAGCCATACCGGTCTTCCTAAGCCAAGCCGGGATCTGTGGGAAGAGCGAAACGGGGAACATACTTATTCGGCAGCAGCCGTATATGGAGGATTCATAGGTATATCCGCAATAGCCAGAGAGCTTGGTCATCTGGATGAGGCCGCCAAATGGCAAACGGCGGCAGAACAAATGAAACAGGCTGTGCTCTCAACTCTGTGGAATCCGGATCGAAAGGCATTTTACCGCGGAGCGAAGGTTGCTGTAGATAAAAAAACTAAGCCTTTCTGGGAAGAGCAGGGGATTGCAGTTCAGATAAAAAAGGGGTTGAAGGGGTACACCTATCTAGAAATCGAGCGGGATCCAGTTCTCGATATCAGCTTGCTGGGCTTAGCGGTTCCATTTAGCATGGTTGCGCCGGACAGTGAGTTCATGAAGCGAACAGCGGATGCCATAAAACATCATTTGACAGTCCCTGATGTTGGAGGAATTCTTCGGTATGAACATGATCAGTATATCGGCGGAAATCCCTGGATTTTAACAACGCTATGGTTAGCCCAATTCCTTCTAAAACAAGGAAATAGAGGGGAAGCTGTAAAGTTAATTCAATGGTGCGTGGAACATGCCACGGAGATGCAGCTGCTTCCAGAACAAATTGACAGGAAGACAGGAGAGCCTGCTTGGGTGGTTCCGCTAACATGGTCGCACGCGATGTTTGTTCTTACGGTTTGGATGATGCAGGAATAATGGATGAGAGGCGAGAACCGCATTACGGACTTTCTTACCATAATCACCGAAAATTCCTTCACAAAAATTACTACTGGGTGTTATGATTTAGGTGTGTTTCGATCGATCCATTACTATTTTCGTATTAGGTTAAGGGGAAGGGGTATAGTTGTATCATTCTGAAAAGTAACGATGGGGGACCTGAGTATGAGAATGACAATTGGCAAAAAGTTATTTACCGGTTTCGCTGCTGTGCTTATTCTGTTATGCATCCTGGCAGGGGTGAGCAATTACCAGATTTCTGTGGTTGACCATACGTACTCGAATTTAATTAGCGACCGTGCGAAAAAACTTATTCTGACAAAGGAACTGATGCAGCTTACGAGCCAGCAGTCTAAAGATATTCATGCTTATCTCCTGCTGGGCGATGAATCCCAGCGGTTAGATTATGAAAAGACCAAACAGCAAATTGACCTGCTCACACAACAATTGGATACAATCGTCACATTGGACAAGGCGAAAGCTATCCTATCAGATTTGAAAAACCTAAATCAGCAGTATGCCCAGATTAACAACCAGATAATCACGTATAAGAGGCAAAACAACCAGAGCTTATACATGCAGCTTATTTCGAGTTCAGGCGACACCATAGGGAAACAAATTATCAATAAAGCGGCGGAGATGGCTTCACTCCAGCAGAGTTTGCTGGACAGCGGGAGTGCGGATACATCGGTAACCGTGCATTCTATCGAATTGATCGTATTGATTATCAGCCTTATCACGTTAGTATTAGGCCTTATAATCGCTTACTATATTGGCCGCCTCATATCTAGGCCTGTAATAATTGTAGGTGAAGCGGCTAAGCAGATAGCCGACGGCAATTTATCAATAGTGGATATACAAGTAACAAACAAAGATGAAATAGGGGAATTAGCCGCTTCTTTTAATCTGATGAAGCTTAATCTCCGTCAACTTATTGAGCAAATACACCAGAGCTCTGAACAGGTGGCTGCTTCTTCCCAAGAGTTATACGCAGGTGCGGAGCAATCCTCTGAGGCTGCAAACCAGGTGGCAAGTTCTATTCAGGAAGTTGCCAGCGGGGCAGACACCCAAATGAAAGGCATGGAAGAAAATAAGAAGGCTATCGAGGAAAACGCCATTGGCATTCAGCGAATTGCGGAATCCACTTCGACTGTCTCCGAAATGACAATGGATGTGTTGAAAGAGGCGGAACAAGGAAACGAAGTAATTGGGAAAACAATCAAACAGATGAGTGCCATTCGTGCAGCTGTTGAGGATTCTGCCGCAGTCATCCATACGCTGGGACAGAGCTCAAATGAGATCGGGCTTATTATCGATACGATTAATGAAATCTCCGACCAAACCAATTTACTCGCTCTGAATGCTGCAATTGAGGCAGCGCGTGCCGGTGAACACGGCAAAGGTTTTGCGGTAGTGGCAGATGAGGTTCGTAAACTCGCGGAACAATCCAAGCAATCTACCGAAAAAATAGCCACACTTATTGAAGTGATACAGAACAATACGGAGAAGGCCATCGGTTCAATGGAAAGGGGCACCAGGGAAGTTGAATCTGGTACGGATGTGGTAAACGATGCAGGTCAGGCTTTTACACGAATCTTATCGTCGATCCAACAAGTTACGCAGGATATTCAGGAGATCTCAGCGGCAACAGAAGAGATGTCCGCCAGCACTGAACAGATTACGGCCTCCGTTGAACAGCTCGCGCAAGTATCTTCTGAAATATCGGTGAGCACGCAGGGAATTGCAGCCTCAACTGAGGAACAGCTAGCTTCAATGCAGGAGATTACGGCGTCAGCCGACTCTCTGAGCAAGCTATCGATGGAATTGCGGACGGAAGTTTCCAAATTCAAGATTTAGGAAAACCCCCTAGGAGCATGGCGGTCGCTCCTTCGGGGGCTTTTTTAGTTTAGTGGATAGGTAAGTATATACGTATCCTTACACATAAGCAACTAAGGCTGCCGACCTTCGCCTGCGGCTTGGGTCAGCCAAGGTTTCTAATGTCTAGCTTCTTTCTGCCTGCAAAACCGTCGTCCACTCCATGATAATGGCTAATTTGCGGCTCCCCCTGCTTCCAGCAGAGAAGCACTTCCTTATGATCCATCAGCGAAGGAAAATCAACAAGGCCAGGGTTTATCTCTTTTACTAGCACACCCGTTTCATGGATGGCGGAGAGATGTGCACGGGTTTGAATTTCCATAAACTCCAGGCCTGCTTCTTCCAGGAAGACATATTCTTCATAGTCTTGCGGTTTTTCACCCTGTACATACCGCTTCTTATAATCATTCATAGCGTGATATTTCTTCGCGAACTCATATTGAATGTCCTGCACACTTTCAATTGCCTCTTTAATTTGGGGCAGCAGATTATTCGCCTCATCAAGGGTAAAGTACCTTTTCACTGTCTACCACACTCCTTGCCTGTATTATACAAAAAAATGATCCGTGTTCTCCACCCAACAGCCCATTCTTTATTAAAGGGGTGTGAAATAAAAGCCTTCATCCACATCGGTGATCGTAAAGGGTTCCCCGATTGAGAAACGGGTTTTATAGGAAACGGTGAGCTCTGTCAAACTTTTATATCCTGTTACAATGGCCCGGCCGCCGCTTGCGCCTATGATTATCTTTCCAATAAACGAGGGAGCGAGCGGAAGGGGAGTGTCAGATCGAACCGTGTTTTTTGTGCTTGCTGTGACTTTACCCTTTGATAGAATAAAGGAATCTTGTAACCATATTTGTGCCGTTTTTCCTGTCTGTTCTATGCGGGAAACCGGGTAAATGGAACTTTTACCGGTAGGTAAGGAGGCGATTTTTATGTAACGGATAGGGCGGGCTGAAAAATTTTCAGGCACTGTACAAGTGAAGCGCTCCCCTAAACGATCAAGTTTTTCAATGGTATGCCAGGCCGTTTGTTTACCCTCAATTGTTTGCCCTGAATACTGCATGGTACTTGCCTGAATGCAGGCTGATGAAAGAAGTTCCCCTGTTTTATCCGTTCGGATCCAGCCGCAACGGCCATAAATGTGCCACTCGCCAAACCGTGTGCGAATGGTCATTCTTTGAAATACCGGGCTATAAGCCCAGAAATCCAGATTCCCATCGGCAAGGAGAATACAAAAAGCAATAACCTGACAGCCTCGCGTAAACAGGCGGTGGACGTCAACTACACCATCTTCATCAGTCTTATCATTAAACGTTTGAATAACAGAAGCAAATTGCTTTTGCGGCCGGCTGCTTCTAATGATGAGCATGGGGCGCCTTTGGCTTCCTTCAAGGCTTGGATAAATTCCACTAAAAATTCGATCGGATAAATCACAGATATGAAACAGCTTGAGTTTATGCTGCTGGAAAGATTTCCATTCGGCTGCAAACGTGTTAAGAAGCGGCCTATACTCCTGCACATTAAAAATAAAGCCGTAGCCATTATTTATTTCAGGTGTCCAGCCCTGCGCCCGCTCTCCACTTAGTAGCGGAGTGAAGGTTTCGCCGGCTGTCAGGCGCTCACCAAAGCTTTTTCCCGGCTCGTCAAAGTACGGCTTCTTGCCTTTGTAATCAACCCCGGCTAATGTCCAGTATTTATTACCCACTACGTCTGTGTGGTATAGACTTAGCGTACTGTTCTCCTGAAAGGCGTGAAAGGCGTAATCGCTTGCTTGCGCACCATCAGCATAAAAAAAATCGACCAGATAAGGCGAAGTGTTTGGCAGACAGGCCATACCCAGCATTCGCTGATAAGCGTCGATACCGTAGAGCTCAACGGCTTCTCCCTCAATGGCACAGACCGAATCAGATTCATACAGGGTAAGCAGGCTGCCCCCGGAGAAGGGTTTGTAAATTTGACCACGTCTTACTTCCTGATCCTGATTTACCACCAGCGTATTGTGTGCGATTGCGCGCGTGCCCCAGCCATAATGGCCATTGGTTCCGTAGATCGCATAGCCGATATCTGCTGAGATTTCTTTGCCGTGCGCATAGTAGGTAAATCCAAGGGCATCATCGTGACTGTGCGTCATATTTGCGCCTGTTCTCATCAGAATCGTTTGACTATCGGGGCCACGCAGGATGTTAATGCCAGCCTGCCCTAGAATAACGGCCCGAGACGGTGGAGTATATACTGCAGTTCTATCTGAAGCTGGATGGGGAAAAAATAAATCCAGTCCTGCGCTGCCAAGTCTATTATCTATAAGGGGATACACTTTGAGCATGCTATCGAGAGCTCTTTGTTTAATAGAAGGGTTTGTTGAGAAAAGATAAAACTGAAGCGCTGAACGGTAAACGGTCTCAAGCGCCCTAGCATCAGGCTGAGTAGAATCCCCCATATCTCTTCCCCAATCTCCATATGCGGGAAGGTGCCCCTGACACAGCATCTGCAGCGGATTTTCTACGCAAAATTTGAAGAAACGGGCAGTGTTGAACGGGTGAAATGATTCAAGTTGTTCTTTGGATGATGCATTCATAGCAAATAAAGCAATATCCGTAAGCATGGTGATGACAGAAATGGAGTAACCGTACGAGCCCTCGAAATACATGCCATCCCTGCCTATTGCATTATACAAGTAAGCTTCAGCCCCGTTGATGCCCCATTTTTTATAAGTATCAGATTTAAGTACATGACCTACAGCTAACATGGCGCGCACACCATCTGCTTCATGGTTATGCAGGCCAGTCAGCCTGCCACCATCGAGGTTATACTCCGGTCCACCAGGCTCTGTCAGCAAATAATCATGGAGCATGTTTTCAATATTGGTGCGCATCGTTTCCGTTCCTCCCAGTTGAAGCAGGGCAGGCGATACACCGTCAAGCTCTTCAAGATCATACAACCAGTCGTAATCGTGTGCCAGAAATACTTTCACTCTATACACAACACTTGTTAGCAGATGCAGGCGGCCCATCTCCTGTTTACTGCCAAACGGGGTAAAATCCCTTGGGCCAATCGTACCCGGATAGATCGCGGCAAAAGCGTCCAATATAACGAGCGCCTTTTGGGCGTAGACAAGTTCGCCAGTGATCATATAGAGATACACCAACCGCGTAACCATGCCTTCGTGATCCCGTACTCCGCCGAGCAGCTGGCCAGCTGTGTAAAAGTTCCACATTCCGATTAAATAGTATGGTTTGCCATCAAGCATGTGCCCATCCCCGCTGTCAGGGAAACGATCATTGGGAAAGGTCATCTGGCAGTTCAAACAGGTAAATTGTTGATGAGGATAACTTGCAAACATCTTCGCCTGTTTGTCAGGTGCAATAGGAAAGGTTTGCTTGCAATTCGGACAGCCGTTTATGCCATAGGCGAAAACTTGATCCTTCATGCGCAGGATACAAGCGTACAGCTTCTCGTCATCGAAAGTACTGATAAATGCATCGCACTCAGCCTTTATTCTGGAATAGGCGCCTTTGGCCCAGGTGAGACTTTTAATGTTTTTCCTCGCGATATCTGCATGTTTCAAACTGAAATAAAAGCCTGTTTTAGGTGCCAACTTCCATCCCCTCCTCTCGTAACAATGCCCGCCAATCAATGGATTTCTACTATAACTATACGCTATCGAGTGCCAAACCATTAAAAAGTTTTACCGATTATTTATGACTTCATCGGTAATCATTGATTCAAATTCAAAAGGAAAGTCGCTAGAGAAGGTGAACCGACACGGAAATGAAATCAGTACCGTCTAAAACAAAAAGCCGATGTTCCGTGTGTTCCGGAATCATCGGCTTTCGTTTTATTCAGCTTTTTATTTTGATTTATACATAAAGTGTTTCGCGCAGTTTTTGAACTTCTTTGTTGTCCAGGTATTCATCGTATTCCATTTTACGATCGATTATACCGTTCGGTGTAAGTTCAATGACCCGGTTTGCGATGGTTTGCATAAACTGGTGGTCGTGTGAGACGAATAACAGGCTGCCATCAAAATCGATTAATCCGTTATTCAGGGCTGTAATCGATTCGAGGTCAAGATGGTTCGTTGGCTCATCCAGCAGGAGGACATTGGCACCTGAGAGCATCATACGGGAGAGCATGCAGCGGACTTTTTCGCCGCCGGACAGCACATTCCCTTTCTTCAGTGCTTCCTCACCGGAAAACAGCATACGCCCAAGGAAGCCACGTACATACGTCTCATCCTGGTCGCGGGAGAACTGGCGCAGCCAATCCACAAGGCTTAACTCGATGCCATCAAAATAGGCCGTGTTGTCCTTCGGGAAATAGCTTTGTGTAGTGGTTACACCCCATGTAAATTCACCGGCGTCTGCTTCCAGTTCACCCATTAATATTTGCATAAGTGTCGTTTTCGCCAATTCGTTAGGTCCAGCGAGGGCGATTTTATCTCCCTTATTCACGATGAAGCTTACATTGTCCAGTACTTTTTCGCCGTCAATTGTTTTGCTGATATTCTGTACCGTGAGGATGTCCTTACCCGCTTCACGGTCAGGTTTAAAGTTAATATAGGGATATTTACGGGAGGAAGGCTTGATATCATCCAGCGTAATTTTATCGAGCTGCTTTTTCCGGGAAGTGGCCTGTTTAGCTTTGGAAGCATTCGAACTGAAACGGGCAATAAATGTTTCAAGTTCTTTAATTTTCTCTTCCTTTTTCTTATTCTGGTCTTTCATTAATTTCAGGGCCAGCTGGCTTGACTCATACCAAAAATCGTAGTTTCCAACATACAATTCAATTTTTCCAAAATCAAGGTCAGCGATATGGGTACATACTTTATTTAAGAAATGTCTGTCATGGGAGACAACAATAACGGTATTTTCATAGTTAAGCAGGAAGTTCTCCAACCATTTAATGGATTCGAGGTCCAGGTGGTTCGTCGGCTCATCGAGCAGCAGGATATCAGGGTTGCCAAACAGCGCCTGCGCCAGGAGTACGCGAACTTTTTCGCTTCCGTCCAGTTCTTTCATAAATTTATCGTGAAGGTCCGTGGTAATGCCCAGACCGATTAACAGTTCAGCCGCATCGGCTTCAGCCTGCCAGCCGTTCATCTCGGCAAATTCCCCTTCAAGTTCCGCCGCTTTAATCCCATCTTCTTCTGAGAAGTCAGGCTTGGCGTAGAGGGAATCTTTCTCTACCATAATTTCATACAGGCGCTGATGGCCCATAATCACCGTTTGGACGACATTGCATTCATCGAACTCAAAGTGATTCTGTTTCAGCACAGCGAGACGTTCACCAGGAGTAATGTTAACCTGGCCGCTGTTCGGCTCAATTTCACCGGAAAGAATTTTGAGAAACGTAGATTTGCCGGCTCCGTTTGCCCCAATTAATCCGTAACAATTGCCTGGGGTGAATTTTATATTTACATCGGTAAAGAGCGCGCGCCCACCATACCGAAGGGTAACACTAGTCGTACTTATCATGTATGCATACCGTCCTTTTTTTAATCACATATTCAACCTGTTCAAAGATGAATTATATCATACATCTGCTATCAATTCGCGCATTTCCATTCGAGAGGTTCAAAATGTAGGAATAGTTCAAAGTTCATTTTGCCCTGTCAGGTTGCGATAGCTTATTGGAAATTTAACTCGTCATTCACGCAGGAATTAACAGAACAAATAGAGAATTCATTATTCAGTACATAAATGATGCACCAGGAGGGATTTTATGGATAAAAAAGTATTAGTAGATATTTCGGGATCGGTAGCGACCATTACACTTAATAATGCAAAACGCTCCAATTCGATGGATGAGCAACTGTGCAGCGAATTAGCAGAAGCCGTTTACCGGGTCAAGCAGGATAGTGAAATTAAAGCGGTTGTACTTACAGGGGCAGGAAAAAATTTCTGTGCCGGTGGCGATTTACAAAGTCTTAGTTCCCTATCAGATCAGAACGAAATCAAAATGCTTCATCAAATTCATTTGTTTATCCTGGATATGCTGGAGATGGAGAAGCCTATTATTGCAGCTGTTAATGGCGCAGCAGCAGGCCTGGGCTTTAACCTGGCTCTGGCGGCTGATATTTTAATTGCCGGTGAGCAATCTCATTTCAGCCAGGGATTTGTTAAAATTGGCCTGGCGCCAGATGGGGGAGGTGCATTCCTTCTGCCCCGGTTAATCGGTGTACATCGTGCTAAAATGCTATTCTTTACGGGAGACGCGATTGATGCGGCAACGGCAAAAGAGTGGGGGATTGTAGCTGATGTAGTGCCGGATCAGGAAGTCGTCAGTGCGGCTCAAGCTCTTGCCGAACGACTTGCCCAGGGTGCGACCCGTTCAATCGGTCTTACCAAAAAGCTCATGAATAAGGGGCTTGAAGGGGACTTTCGCGCGCTGCTGGCTTATGAAGCACAGGTGCAAGGTGAGTTGATTGGAACAGATGATTTTAAAGAAGGGGCAAGGGCATTTTTAGAGAAAAGAAAGCCGGTCTTTTCAGGCAAATAATAAATATAGTTAATGAAACGAAAAACCAGAGGACTATTCTCTGGTTTTTTCTTGATTATTCTCTTCGGTTTTCCCCTTGTATAGAATAGCATCAGCTTTTCTGTAGTCAGGAGGGTAGAGAACTTCTTGCGCGCTGTTTAGTTCATCAAGATGATTGGTGGGCAAATGCTTATCTGACATTTTCACTCACATTCCTTCCTGCTGAATTGCTTTCACCGTGTAGTATTGGTTAATTCACGCAAGCATACTCATGGATTACAGGTTCCAGGATTTGTATCCCAAACAGAGTTCTGTGGGCAGAAGTATATATTTTTTCTCGATCACAAAAATTTCTCTTCTAATTGAACAAATGCGGCTTTATAATCGTCTTTATTACGAGAGGTGAACATTAAAGTGGCTAATAAGAGAAAAAACAATTTTTTTACGAGAATGATTCGTGTATTCAAATTGAATTTTATTAAACTTCTTCGCTCACCGGGCGGAGCAAAAAAGGTATCACTTGGGTTTGCCATCGGATTTGGATTAGAAATGCTTGTCATATCAACAGCTTCTTTGATTTATATTTTGTTTATCCCTATTGTGACATTATCGAGGGGTTCTCTGCCCGCTGCCATTATCGGCAATGTCGTAGGAAAATTAACGTTTCTTCCGGTGCTTCTTCTTCCGTTTGCGAGAAAGATTGGACACTGGATCTACCCAATGACGGATAAAAGCGGGGGGGAAGCACACTTTAATTTGAAGCAACTGTTACATTTTGATTTCCATGGTTTAATTGGTGTTTTACATGGGGGAATCCACATATTGATTGGTATGTCGATCTTCGGTTTGATTTTAGGCTTGATTTCATACTTTATCGTGCATTACTTTTACGAGAAGCAAAAAATGTACCGGCTTAAAAAAAGACAAAAACTTTATTCCTGCATATAAATATCAAAACAAGGGAGCCTCCTGGCAGGAAGTTCCCTTTTCTTTTCATTTGTATTTCTGTATAATAGCTTTACATTTGCAAAGAGGGGGATTTAATTTTGAAATCTGCATCTACTTGGACAACTGAGCAAATTTCTTTTATTAAGGAAAACTTTGACACCATGAGGACAGATGAACTTTCAGAGAAATTAAATATACCTCTGCCTGATATTATGAGAAAAGCAAATGACCTGGGCCTTATTGAATTTTTATATGAAGAATGCTAATGAAACTCAGGCTCCACTGCTAGCCAGTGGAGCTTTTTTTAGTGCGCCCGGCATGGGCATTATCTATAGGGTTCAAGTCCCGAATGGTGAAGGCAGTAGTAACCATAGCTTAAGGCAAGGGTGTCGACCGTGAGGTCGAATCTGAAGGAAGAAGTGGTGAATCCACGGGGAACTTCAGAAGGGCGGAGTGTGCGTTCGGCACAAATTGGGCCTTTCATTCACGCAAGGAGTATACGTTATGATTGAACAATTGCTGTCACGGAACAATCTCTTACTTGCCCTAAAGCAAGTGGAACGGAATAAAGGAAGTCATGGCGTGGACGGTATGTCAGTTAAACTCCTACGAGCACATATTAAGGAACACTGGCATGACATTCGCCGTTCCATCGAGATGGGCTCCTATAAACCGAGCCCAGTCCGTCGGGTCGAAATCCCGAAACCGAACGGCGGCGTGAGGCAGTTAGGCATCCCTACCGTGACCGACCGTTTCATTCAACAGGCACTTGCGCAAGTATTGACGCCTCTCTTTGACCCTGGCTTTTCTGACCATAGTTATGGATTCCGCCCTGCAAGGCGTGGACATGATGCCGTAAGGAAAGCGAAGCGCTACATGCAGCAGGGATATAGGTGGGTGGTCGACATGGATCTGGAGAAATTTAGCGATATTAATTTAGAGTGGCCCTCGCCTATTTAAGTTAATTAACGTTTATTATCTATGTTTTTCTAATTAAATCGCAGTATTTCAGAATTACGTACCCGTTCGGGCACCGTAAGGTGCTTGAAAACAAGTTACTGGTTTACCGCATAAGCCTATGACAGTACGCATTTTACGCATCGGATGGCGTTGAGAAAGTTGTTTTAAGTCTGTAATGGTGATGTGTAGATAAATTTGAGTCGTATTTAGGCTCTTATGGCCTAATAATTTTTGAATGGCCACTAAATGAGCGCCTTCTTGCAAAGGTGAGTAGCACATGTATGTCGCAATTTATGGGGAGTGACTTTCTTATCGATACCAGCTCGTGCCGCATATTTCTTAACCATAAACTGAATAGCTCGAGAAGTTAGCGCACCTCCCTTTTTGCTGACAAAGAGCTCAGAAATAGTGCTAGTTCTAGAAGTGAGGTAATCCTTAATGACGTCTTCAACGATTGAATCCAGTGGTACATATCGCTCCCGTCCCCCCTTTCCTTGAATCAGAATTCGTTTCTCTTCCCAATGGACATTACGTAGCTGGAGGGAGCAGATTTCACTTACTCGTAGTCCAACTGAGTAGATCAAAGTAAGGATTGCCCGGTCACGGCGGCCTAAAATAGTTGTGGTGTCTGGTTGGGTGAGTATCTGTTGAATTTCTTTGTTTTCTAAGACCACTGGAAGTCGTTCCGGTGTATCGAGAAGTTTCGGCCATTTTTTTCGTTCATCTTGTTTAGGAGTTATTATCTCCATAAGAATGAGATAGTCGATAAATGCTGAAAGGGTGGCCAATTTACGTTGCACAGCAGAAGAACCATTCTTACGGTCAACACGAAGGTAGCGGATATAATCCACAACCATTTTAGCTTTGGAGGGATTGTCCATTTGTGGGTAGTCATTTCTACAAAATGTTTGCCAAACTTTCATATCGATGGCGTAGGCATCGGCGGTTTTAGGACGACAACCTCGAACAAATTGGGTATAGTCGAGAAATTCTCTAAGAATGGCTTCATTATTCATGCTTTTTCTCTCCTGACACGGGTGGAATATTTCTGCGAAGTAGGCTAACGGCTTTTCTGATATCCTCGAAATCGGCGTGAGCATAGGGGGTGGTTTCTTTTAATGACTTATGTCCAAGTGCTTTAGCTATGACTTCTACTCTTCCACCTCGTTGGATAAGATGAGCCGTAAAAGTATGACGAATGGTATGAGGGCTAACAGGCTTTTCAATATGAGCAGCTTCGGAATATTTTCGTATACGCCTTGTTATGGTCCATGGTTTAATACGAGTTCCTTTTTGATTCAATAGGAAAGGGCCCGATTTGGCTTTGCGATAGAGCCCAACATACTTTTTTAAGTCGCCAATAGCTGCTTTAGGAATAGCTGTTTGACGATCACCTGATTTTCCTTCTCGTACATGAATCCAGCCTTCTTTTAGGTCCACATCTTCGATGTTTAGAGCACTCAGTTCTCCGACACGGAGCCCTGTTGCATAGAGTACCAAAAGAGTAATAAAGTCCGTAAAACCTTGGTTAGTTGAGCGATCAGGTGCAGAAAGTATACGTAGCATCTCTTCTTCCGTTAAATAGGTTTGTTCTTTCGGTTGTTTGGGTACCATTTTAAGTGCCTCCATCGGATTTTCAGTTCTCCAGCCACGGTCTATGGCGTAAGCCATAAATGAGCGAAGGTGGGATAGATTTTTGTCTATCGTACAAGGAGAGATTCCGGCTTGTCTACGAGCACTAAGCCAGCGAATGATGTCTACGGCACGTAACACCTCAATTCCTTTCTCCAGACAATGTGGACAGCCTACGGCAAATCGAGTAAGACTAAAACGAAATTCCTTTAACGTACCCTTCGAATATTTCTTCATACCCTCTGCAGTTCGAAGGAATTCTTGAATTTGTTCTGCTAATTTTCCTGTAAGAGGTTCAGCTATGGGAGTCATCGTATATTTTCGACGTAGTGGTTTATTTTGGCTAGATACGTTAACAATTTCCAACTTGGGTTTTGATGAACAAGACATTTCGTTGATAGGGTGTGACTCCAGTGTTGCTTCTATCTCTGGGTTTTGAATCCGAGTATAATGAAGGGTTGTTGTCAGCCGTTTATGGCCTAACCAGTCTTTGATTTGTACGATATTGCCTCCTTGTTGATACAGATGACTTGCACAAATATGGCGTAGTTGATGGGGGCGAAGGGATTTTTCCCACATCTCATGATATTTCCTAAAGGTAGCACCTATTAAGTTGTTGTCCATCGCTTCTTTCCGCCAGGTTAAGAATAGCGGTGCGTTAGGTTCAAGATCATTACGCGTAGCTAAATAAATCTGAAGTAATTCTAATATCTCATTAACGACGGGAACTCGCCGTTCTTTTCGCCCTTTTCCTTCTCGAATGATGAGAACTTGTTCTTCCCATAGAATATCTCTGATCTGTAAGTTTGCTGCTTCTCCAGCTCGAATGCCGGAGGCATACAAAAGAGCAAATAAGGCCAGATTACGCTTTCGGATAGGGTCGAATTGACGACGGCTCAAACAACTGTCGATTTGCCTTTTTAATTCCTTTAGGCAATCTTGAATTTCCTCTATTGAAGCGATCTCAGGTAAGGATTGATAAAGATCTAGATTCGTATACCTTAGATGACGAGCAGGATTTTCTAAACGGAATTCTTGCTGCACTAAATAATTAAAAAAAGAACGAAGTTGACTAATGATTACATTTCGGTATCCAAGAGATTTACTTTCTGTACGTTCAATACAGTAGTTCTCCAGGTGAACGAGTTGAACGTTTTGAAAGTTGATGGATAAGTTCTCCAGATATTGAGCTAGCTTTTTGAGTTCCCGCCAAGTAGCTTTCACCACTTTTGGCGTATATCCTCGAATAATGGTTTGATATTCTCGATAATCCTCGATGATAGATTCCATAAGATGTGTACCTCTCTGAAGTTAGTTTACAAGATCTCACGATCTTGTCTAGGGATGATCCTATGGGTCTATCTTATATCGCTAAAGAGAAATTCTTCGACAAAGTGAATCATGATCGGTTGATGAGGAAGGTAGCGGAGAAAGTAAAAGATAAAACGGTTCTTCTCTTGATTCGTCGATTTCTTCAAGCGGGTGTCATGATACATGGAGTTGTCAGAGATTCGGAAGAGGGCACGCCGCAAGGTGGTCCACTAAGTCCGTTGCTTTCCAACATCGTATTAGATGAACTGGATAAGGAACTGGAGAAGCGAGGACACAAGTTTGTCCGCTATGCAGACGACTGTAATATTAACGTTCGTACACGTAAAGCGGGAGAACGGGTGAAAGCATCGGTGACCAACTTTATTGAAGAAACACTCAAGCTTAAAGTGAATCAGGAAAAGAGTGCGGTAGACCGTCCATGGAAACGCAAATTTCTAGGATTTAGCTTTACCTTCCATGTCAATCCGAAAGTCCGCATCGCTCCCCAATCTCTGAAAAGAGTTAAACAGAAAATCCGCGCGATCACGTCCCGGAAGAGTCCGATGGCTATCGATGATAGAATCGAGGAACTCAATCAATATCTCATGGGATGGTTGGGATACTTTGCGCTGGCAGATACGCCAAGTGTTTTCAAAAGTCTTGATATGTGGATTCGCAGACGATTGCGGATGTGCCTATGGAAACAGTGGAAACTTCCCCGTACAAAAGTAAAAAGGCTTATCGCTTTAGGTGTTCCTAAAGCAAAAGCCTTCGAGTGGGGTAATTCCCGCAAGGGATACTGGCGTATTTCCAACAGTCCTGTCCTGGATCGAATGTTGAATAATCGATTCTACGAATCGCTTCAGCTTAAGAGTCTGGCAGAACGATATGACTCGTTGCGGAGTACATAATGAACCGCCGTATACCGAACGGTACGTACGGTGGTGTGAGAGGTCGGGGGTTAATCACCCCCTCCTACTCGATTTCTCGCGGAAAGATCGCTATGCCATGATCCACTTTTTATGATTTAAAGCAAAAAAACTATTGTCTATTATTAAAATTCTGTATTATAATAAACAAAACCGATTTACTAAATCGATTTAGTAAATCGGTTTATGAAAAATCACCTAAAAGGTGGGCCACCATGAGTAAAATTACAATCCACGATGTAGCCAACTTAGCGAATGTATCCAAAAGCACGGTATCCCAGTACTTGAACAAACGATTTACCTATATGCGGGAGGAGACCAAACAGCGGATTGAAGAAGCAATACGCGAGTTGAATTATCAACCTAATATTGTGGCAAGAAGTCTCAAACAGAAGCGAACAAGTACCATCGGCGTAATCGTGGCGAATATTTTGCATACGTTTTCAACGAAAGTGATCCGGGCCATTGAAGACATATGTCAGGAACAGGATGTTCATGTTATTGTCTGCAATGCTGACGATCAACCGGAGAAGGAAAAACGCTATATTGAAATGCTACAAGCGAAACAAGTGGATGGACTCATTATCTTTCCAACTGGTGGAAACTACGATTTATATGAATCAATGATCCAACAGAAATATCCAATCATTTTTATGGACCGTATCGTCCAGGCACTTCCGATTCCTTCCTTTCTCCTTGACAACGATAAAGCGGCCCGGATTGCGGTGGACTATTTTGTAGAAAAAGGTCACAGCCATATTGCGATTGTGACAACCTCGATTCTTCGTTCGATTACTCCCCGGGTGGAGCGGATAGACGGTTATAAAAGGGCAATTGCAGCGAATGGTTTAACATTGCGGGAAGATTACATCATAAGCCGGGATATTGGGGACATCAATAGCCATTTACAGAAGTTGTTTGCACTGACTGAGCCTCCAACAGCCATTCTCGCAGGAAATGATCTGGCATTGATAGAGGTTTTAGATTTTGTAAAAGGCCGATGCCTTCGGATTCCGCAGGACATTGCGTTAATAGGGATTGATGATGTGTCCTTTGCCCATATCTTCTCGCCAAGCCTCACCACGATCTCGCAACCTGCTTATCAGATGGGTACAGAGGCTGCTGCTTTACTATTGGCGAAAATAAAAAAAACCCAGAACGCTGACACTGATCGTTTATTTCGGTATGCGCCTCTGTTGAATATTCGAGGTTCCGTATAATTTTTTAAGCAAGAGGGGTGAAAAAGGCATGAAAGAAATAAATTTTATCATTCTATTCAAACCGTGTTTTTTCCCATAGACTGGCAGTCGAAGCAAATCAGTCTACCCGAGAAAATACACAAGGCAGCAAACCAAATTGCATGCCCATTTAAGAGTGACAGGAGTGGAAAAAAGAATGGCGGATGTTCTCGTACCGTATGAAGATTTGAAATTAGGTTGTTCCAACAAGTTACAAATAGCTGGTGTGCCTTCCGATCACGCTGACATCGTAGCAGATGTGCTGGTTCATGCTGATGCACGAGGGGTTACTTCCCACGGGGTTCTTCGTACCGAACACTATGTGAAGCGTGTAAAAAAAGGAGGATTAAATGTAAACCCAAACTTTTCAGTTAAAGAAACAGGACCAGTAACAGCGATTTTTAACGGAGATGATGGCCTTGGTCATGTTGTGTCAAAATATGCGATGGAACATGCTATCAAGTTAGCAAAGAGAAATGGAATAGGCATGGTTAGTGTCATTAACAGCAGTCACTGTGGCGCCTTATCCTACTTTGTTAAACAAGCGGCAGAAGCAAACCTTGTGGGCATGGCCATGACGCAGACGGATAAAGTTGTGGTGCCATTCGGCGGTGCGGAACCATACTTTGGGACAAACCCAATCGCGTATGGTTTTCCAGCATCCAAACACAAGCCGGTTATTTTGGATATGGCTACGAGCAATGTCGCGTTCGGCAAGGTTCTGCATGCGAGAGAAGCAGGAACAACGATTCCAGCTGACTGGGGTGTAGATAGCAGCGGGAAACCATCAACCGATCCAAATGAGGTTGTAGCTCTTCTGCCGTTTGCAGGACCAAAAGGGTACGGTCTGGCAATGGTTGTCGATATTTTATCGGGAATTATGACGGGTTCCGCCTTCGGCCCGCATATTACGCCGATGTATGGCGCCTATAATGAAATGCGGAAGCTTGGCCACTTCTTTTGCGTGATTAATCCAGCCATGTTTACCGACCCGCAGTCTTTCTTAGCGAATATGGATCGAATGATAGACGAAATCCATGAAACGAAGCCAGCAGAAGGATTCAACCGGGTATTGGTTCCAGGAGAGCCTGAGCAGTTACGAGAGGAAGAACGCATCCAGAATGGCGTACCCGTGACAGAAAGCGTATACAACTATTTAATGCATGGGTAAGGAGGGACGAAGATGGATGTTGTAACATTGGGAGAAACTATGGTGCTGCTCACCCCGAACACCAATGGTTTAATGCGATATGCCCAACAATTCGGCAGGAAATTTGGTGGCGCGGAATCGAATGTGTGTATTGGGCTGGCGCGGCTCGGCCACGCTGCCAGCTGGGTAAGCCGTGTAGGGGATGATGAATTCGGCCGGGCAATGGTTTCCTTCATTAGAGGGGAAGGCGTCGATGTCAGCCAGGTAAAAACCGATCCGAGTGCGCCGACGGGCCTTTATTTTAAAGAGATTAGGCGTGAAAATGATGTGCGGGTGTATTACTACCGCAGCTCTTCTGCGGCTAGTTGTTTACACAAAGATGATATTTCGGAGGATTACATAAAGCAGGCCAAATTTCTCCATGTCACCGGTATTACACCGGCATTAAGTGACTCCTGTTTCGAAGCGATTTTTTATGCGATTGAGGTAGCCAGACAACACAAAGTGAAAATTGTTTTCGATCCCAATTTGCGAAAGAAATTATGGAGCGAGGAAAAGGCAAGAGAGACCCTGCTTGCTATTGCTTCCAAAGCTGATATTGTTCTGCCTGGTGTGGAAGAGGGAGAGTTCATGTTTGGAGAAACGCAACCAGATGTAATCGGTAAGCGTTTCCTTGAACTGGGTGCACAACTGGTGGTGTTAAAAGTTGGGGCAAAAGGATCGATTGCGTACACGCATGAGAAGAAAACAGAAGTACCTGGCTTTAAAGTTGACCAAGTGATCGATCCAGTCGGAGCTGGTGATGCTTTTGCCGCAGGGTTCTTATCTGGACAATTAGACGGGCTGTCATTGGAAGGGTCGCTGCAGCGGGGAAACGCGTTAGGTGCAATGGCCACGATGACGTATGGCGATGTTGAAGGGTTACCGGATAGGCAAGATTTGAAAGGGTTTACACAAGGTATTTCGGTAGACGTAAATCGTTAACAAAAGGAGAGAGGGAAATGAACAATTTAGAGCTAATAAAAGAGAATGGCGTTGTTGCAATCATTCGTGGTGCAAAGCCAGAAAACATCCTTCCCATCGCCCGCGCTTTGCGCGATGGTGGAGTAAAAACGCTTGAAATCACGGTGGAAACGCCAAAAGTTCTGTCTCTTATTGAACAAGTTTCTTCGGAAATGGGAGATGAAGTGATAGTTGGGGCAGGAACCGTGCTGGATCCAGAGACAGCGAGAGCCACAATTATGGCGGGCGCGAAGTTCGTTTTTTCACCCACGGTAAATATTGAAACCATTCGCATGACAAAACGTTACGGGGTCATCAGTATTCCCGGGGCGCTGACACCAACAGAAATCCTAACGGCTTATGAAAACGGGGCCGACGTAATAAAAGTTTTTCCAGCCCATGTGTTTGGACCTGGTTATTTGAAAGACATAAAAGGACCACTCCCGCATATTCCGCTTATGCCAACAGGGGGCATTAATCTTGAAAACCTGGCGGCGTATATAGGCGCTGGTGCCGTCGCTGTTGGAATCGGCAGCAATTTGGTTAACACCAAAAAGCCAATAGATGAAGCTGCATTGAATCTTTTACGTGACACAGCTTCCCAGTATGTTCAGGCTGTTAAACAAGCTCGTTGATTAACTATTGTAAAAATAGCGTTACTATTATTAATAAACCAACAAGGGAGAGACACAAAAATGCAAACTGTTAAGACAGGTCGCTTTCGCTATCTGATTGGCTTATTACTTGGAGTTGGCATACTCGTTAACTATCTTGACCGGGTTAACCTAACAGCCGCCTCACCTACCATTATGCAAGAGTTTCATTTGACACCCACTATGTTTGGAGTTCTGGCCTCATCGTTTGCCTGGACGTATACCCTTCTACAGATACCTACCGGATTGCTTCTTGATAAGCTGGGGGTAAAATGGATTACACGTTTAAGCACGTTAATCTGGGCGATATCTACAGCCATTACCGCCTCAATAAGTGGATTAGGACCTTTACTTATTTTGCGTATGGTTTTGGGAGCGGCAGAGGCCCCTGCCTTTGCTGCTGCTTCAAAGGCAACAGGCTATTGGTTTCCTTTCTCAGAGCGCGGCTTTGCTACTTCTATGTTTGATGCCGCTGCTAAATTCTCAAATGTAATAGGCGTGCCGCTTGTCGCCTTCATCATAACGAGTTGGGGCTGGCGTACAGCCTTTATTGTAACCGCTATTATTAGTTTAGTTTATTGTATTTGGTTTTGGGTTCTTTACCGGAATCCGAAAGAACACCCCTCTGTTTCACAGGAAGAGCTTGCTTTCATTGAGGCAAATGGAAGTCAGGCGGAAGGAGAAGGGAAAGGCTGGCAGGGCTTTGGCTACTTAATAAAGCAGCGAAAAATGTGGGGTCTCGCACTTGGCTTTGCCGCGTATAACTATGCTTTCTTTCTGTTTTTAACTTGGCTACCCGGTTACTTAGTAAAAACTATGCATATGGACATTTTAAAATCAGCCCTATATGCAGCAATTCCTTGGATATGCGGCACCGCAACCGACCTTTTAATCGGGGGTATGCTGGTAGACAGCCTAATTCGAAAAGGGCGCAACGCTTCTAAAGTTCGTCAATGGGTGATGTGCTTGGGGCTAGTGCTAGGTATGGCGGTTATCGGCGCTACAACCACAACCGATCCAAAAGTTGCAATTATCTGGATAAGCATCGCAGTAGCTGGAATTTCTGCAACGGGTCCGGTTACCTGGTCGATTCCTTCTATCATTGCACCTAAAGGCATGGTAGGTACGGTTGGCGGAATCATGAACTTTGTCGGGAACATATCCGCCATTTTAGCGCCAATTGTAACCGGAATGATTGTAACCGCAACCGGCAGTTTTTCAAGTGCTTTTATTTTAGCCGGCGTGATTCTGTTCCTCGGTATCCTGTGTTATACCGTCCTGCTTGGTGAAATTAAACAAATTCCAGAACCAGCGGCTTTAAGAGAGCACGACCAAAAAAGCACAGCTGTCTAATAATAGCAGAGGTAATAGGAGAGGAATAATATGAAAAAATGGAAAGTTGTTGTGACGGATTGGGAATATGAAGATCTTCGCTTTGAACAAGCTGTATTGAACGATGAATCGATTGAACTTATTCCTGCCCAGTGCAAAACAGAAGAAGAAGTGATCAATGTTTGTCGGGATGCCGATGCCATCATCAACCAGTATGCACCCTTAAGCCAAAGAGTGATTGAATCCCTTAAAAAATGTAAGGTAATTACCCGCTACGGCGTAGGGGTGGATACGATAGATTTGAAAGCGGCTACAGACAGAGGGATATGTGTAGCGAATGTCCCCGACTACTGCGTCGATGAAGTATCCGATCACGCGCTTGCTTTGCTGCTTTCATGGAGTCGAAAGGTAACGCTTAGCAATAAATACGTAAAGAACGGAGTTTGGGATTTTAAGGTGACACAGCCCATCTATCGGTTGCGCGGCCGGGTTCTCGGTCTTGTAGGTTTTGGCAAGATTCCACAGGCTTTGGCAGAAAAGGTCAAGCCGCTGGGAATACAAGTCATCGCCTATGACCCTTATATTCCAGAAGAGATAGCGGAAAAGCAGGACGTAACGCTTGTTTCGCTTGATGAGCTTTGCCAACAATCAGACTTTATATCGGTTCATGCTCCGCTGACATCTTCAACCAGAGGGTTAATCGGAAAGAACGAGTTTTCTTTAATGAAAGATAACGCGGTAGTGATCAATACTTCACGTGGCCCGTTAATTCATGAAGAATCCCTAATTGAAGCCCTGCAAAAAGAAAAAATTGCTGGTGCTTCACTGGATGTTGTTGAAGGTGAACCAATATCTTCAAATCATCCTTTTCTAAAAATGGACAATGTTATCCTAACACCTCATGTCGCCTGGTATTCAGAAGAATCTGCTGCAGAATTGCGAACCAAGGCAGCGATGGGAGTAGTGGATGTATTGTTGTATTGCGAGTATCCGAAGTATTTGGTTAATAAAGAGGTCAAAGCAACAGGACAGCTTTCAGAAACCGAGTCTGAAAGCCGCTATCGCGTTTTTGCATAAAACATTATTGATATAATTCCGATCTAAAAAAGCACCGGGAGACAAACCCGGTGCTTTTTACATGTAATTATTGATTTATTCATCCAAGCTGCCTTTTGGACCAAAAAATTCAAAATGAATGCGCTGTTCAGGGACTCCCCATGCTTTTAATGCACGGTTTATAGCTTTCATAAAAGGCAAGGGGCCGCAGAAATAAAAATCAGCCTCATTGTCCGGCAGAATGGACTTAAGCCAATTGAGGTCGATATATCCCTCTTTGTGGAAAGCGTTTCTCTGACGGTCTTCATCTGTAGGTTTTTCGTAGCAGAAGTAAGACGTCACATTTGCGTTTGCAGTAGATAGCTCTTTGATTTGTTCACCCATTGCGTGCAGATTGCCGTTAATGGCTGCATGAATGAAGGTTACTTTACGTGAAGGCTGTAGATCAGCAGCTGTTTTTGCCATGCTTACCATTGGCGTAAGACCTACGCCCCCGCTTATAAGAACAAGCGGAATATCGCTATCCGTATCCAGTATAAAATCACCTGCTGGCGCACTTATTAGAAGACGGTCTCCCTCCTGTACTGTGCGGTGTAAATAGTTCGATACGACTCCTTCAGGCTTATCCCCATTTTCCGGTTCTCTTTTGACGCTTATTCGGTAATAATCCTTGCCAGGTGCATCCGATAAGCTATACTGGCGAATGTGAGTATAGTCATCGTTGACTTTTTTTTCAATCTTTACGCTGATATATTGGCCGGCTTGGTAGGAAGCGATTCGCTTGCCATCTTCAGGTTTTAAATAGAAGGATGTGATGAGGTCGCTTTCTTTAACTTTGTTGGCTACAATAAACCGCCGGAATCCTTCCCACCCGCCTGGCTGCTCTTCCGCTTCACGGTACATATCCGCTTCAACGCTTATAAACGCATCTGCGATAACACCGTATGCTTTGGTCCATGCATCGATAATTTCATCGGTTGCTGCGTCACCAAGAACATCCTTAATAGCAGCAATCAGGTTTTGCCCAACGAGAGGATAATGTTCAGGCATGATACCTAGGCTTCTATGTTTATTCGCGATTTGCACAACAACAGGCATAATCGCTTCCAGGTTATCAATGTACGCGGCAGCTGCGTATACGGCGCCGGCCAACGCGCGCTGCTGACGCCCCTGCTTCTGGTTCGCATGGTTAAAAATATTGAGGAGTTCCGGGTGATTCGCAAATAGTAATTGGTAAAACCTTGTTGTGATGGCTTCCCCATGTACTTCTAATACCGGAACAGTAGATTTAATTATGTTGATGGTTTCTTGGTTTAACATATCGATTCCCTTCCTATCACGAAGTTAGACTGCATTTCATCTTTACAATAGTGATTATAGTGGAAATTGATATATAAAACCGTGATGATCGTCACATTTTTACCAGGCTTTTGTTTACTTGAGGTTCATTGCTTCGTCGATCCCAGATGGCCAGAGTCTAGCACGCTATTTTAAAAACGTATTAGGCATCACCACCGCAATGACTTCTCCACGAGCACAAAGTGTATCATTGACAAATATCTCGGTACGAACCTTCCACTTTTTTGGGTGGATTTCTTCCACAGTCCCAATAGCCCTTAGCGGAACATCTTGTGGGGTTGGTTTAAGAAACTCTACGTTCAATGATGCAGTAACAAACCGAGGTGGCTCAGCCCCATCTCCGATTTCGTGTCCATTCTTACGATGTAAAGCAAGTGCAGCGGAACCTGTTCCGTGGCAGTCTATTAATGAGGCAATCATTCCACCATATATGAAGCCCGGAATCCCCATATACCTAGACTCGGGTGAATAGATCGTAATGGTCTTTTCTCCTTGCCACCCAGTTCGGAGGTGGTGACCAGCCTCATTCAGGCGACCGCATCCATAACACCAAGCAAAATCATCAGGATAAACATCTTGAATCGCTTTAACTACTGTTTCCTCCATTATTCTCCCCCTAAAACCGTTAAAATTATTTAAATTTTCAGCCTTTATTGTATCATAAAATCTTAAGTAACAAGTTACCCATTGAACAGAGTATTACCTTTATTTGAAAATAGTTTCCCCAACCAGCAGAGCAAACTAAATACTGAAATTGCTTACTACGTATAATGTAAAATACGGAATAGTGACTGTATCACCCTCAGGCTTTGATGCCCCACTTGTTCATCTTCCGATAAAGGGATGGAAACTGCACCCTGCACACTTGGGACAAAACAAACAGGATTTGTTAACAAGCATTGTTCATAAAAAACTTGAAAAGCGTTTTACCCCCGAGTTCATGAACAGGATCGACGATGTCTGTGTGTTTAATTGACTGGAAGATGACGGTCTTGGCCGAATACTTGACGCATTGATTTCCTCACTAAACCAAAGAATTGCCCGGTACAACGTTGAAGTTAAACTTGATTCATGTGCAAAGGAGTTTTTGCTACATAAAGGTTTTAACCGTAAATTTGGAGCACGGTTCCTAAAACGCACGGTTCGTAAACATGTGGAAATTCCGTTGGCTTCCTACTTGGCGAAACGTCCCCTGAAAGGAGAACAAGTGATATTACAGTTGAGCCGGGAGGGGACAGAATTGAAAGCGAATACATTGATTAAAACAGATGCTGCTGATCGTTTGGTGTTACAAACTTAATAACTTGGAGAGGAGGATAAATACATGGGAACAGTTGGATTGATGTATGTTGGCGCCGTACTGTTTATAAATGGTTTAATGCTTCTTGGCCGGATCGATTCAGCCAAGCGAAGCGTGGTGGATCGGCACATTGTGTGTCACCCTTGTGGGCATGCTTTATTATCATACTCAAATTCGGTCTTCTTATAATAAGACGAAAGCCGTTTCCTGAGCAGAGGATGAATTGATGAGGAGACCGAATATGTGTCTCATTTTTGGCAATACTAGGTTAGGCTTTTTGTATTTTGGCCTTCGAATTTACCAATATATACAAGGCGTAAAACTCCACTATTAATACAAAATAAGTACACAAGGTTACAACCTTGTAATAAAGCAATCAAGGAGGTGAAAAAATATGTCACGACGTGGAGGCAGTAACCGTCTTCTTGTTGAGCAAGCTAACCAAGCTTTGGACCAAATGAAGTATGAAATTGCGACTGAATTTGGTGTCCAATTGGGAGCTGACCAAACATCACGTGCTAACGGTTCTGTAGGAGGAGAAATAACAAAGCGCCTGGTTCAATTTGGTGAACAGTCACTAAGCGGCGCTATGGGCGGAACTACCCGATAAAAATTGAATAATGATGGATGAGGGTGCTGAATCTTCAGCACTCTCTACTTGTGGGCTCTTTATCCACATCAAATGTATCGTAGGAAGCGCAAAAAACGACAAGGCGTAACGTACATATAAATTATGGTAATTGATCAAATGGGGAAAAAGGGCAATTGGCGAAGCGTTTTGTTTCGGCAGTGCTTAAATAGTGAAAAAACCTAGAGATAAGCAAGAAATAGGAGAGGAGACATGCAATGGTCGAGCAAAACAGAAACAAAAAAATTCCATTAGACATTATGTCCATTTCTACATTTTTTCAATGGATACTCAACGGTTCATTAATATGTCTAGGGTTATCCCTGTGTTACCTACTGTTGGATGAAGTATATTTTATACTGCATACGTTGTTGTTTGTTAAAGGACCTGATTTTCATACCTTCTTAGAGCGAATTCTGGTGTTTTTCATGTACTTTGAGTTTATCGCTTTAATTACCAAATACTTCAAAGACAATTATCATTTTCCGCTCCGTTATTTTCTTTATATTGGCATAACAGCTATGATTCGGTTAATCATTGTGAACCATGCAGATCCGCGCGATACATTGTTATTTTCTCTGGCGATACTGTTACTCGTTGTCGCATATTTTATTATCAGCAAAATTAAAACCCGACAAGCAAAATGAATGCATGCAATTGTACCGCCTTAGCCATGCTAAAGGGGAAAGGAAGGTGCATCACATGCAAAACGAACTGGACAAAGAAATTCCCTCCCTGTATGATACAGCCTTTGACCCGGGTGAAAACCGCTATTTAGCGGAGCATGGAGATAATATGTACGCGCTGTTTCACACCGATGAAGTGAGTAGAGCCCGGGACGAAGAGTATGATCCTGGCGAGGAATACAAATTTTTATACTGGCCATAAACACGTATAGTGAGAAAAACATCGCGGGCCATGCCGCTCTCTCCTTTCCCCTCATAGAAGTTTTTACGGCCGCTTTGTGGAACGACGGACGGACCGGCAAAACATCTGGGTATCTCAATGATGGAGACTGTTGCCGGTCTTTTTCGCCCTCTGTTCCACACGCTCCACAGGGGGAAAGAAAGGTGCGGACATGCGCCTCACGATGTTTTTCTTGGGTGTTTCGGGACCGGAGGTCCCATTTAAAAAATCGATCAAGGCACTTCAACACTGTGAAGCACATAAACTCCATATCAACAAAGAGAAAGCGAAATATACTTTCTTATACGAGAACAAAGATAAAACCGCCGGCTTTTTTTGCACCGGCGGTTTTATTATTACTGAGTGTCATTCTCGACATTATCAATGTACCAATGGTTTCCGCTTTTTTTCATTCGAATAATATGCCATTTGGTGCTAATAGACTGCGTATACACGGCTTTGTGATCCCCAGGTGAATGCGTTATGCTTGTTTCCTGTTCACGGGTCACAACATCCCAGGCAATTTCATTTGGACTGGTGCCCTGCGCGACGTAGGCGTCTTTAATCCACACTTTGCGCTTCACAAGTCCCGGTTTCTCTGCCGGGGGCGCGCTTGCAAGCATGGTTATAAAATCCCGGGTCATGATGGGTTGTACCTTTTGGATATGGTAAAAAGGATTTTTACTATCATACCTGAAAAAAATGGTCGAGAAATGTACGGCCACCTTTAGTGAATCAGCATGCAACTTTTTCATTTTACTGTTCTCGGCCGGCAAAACGATGGCATTGCCTTTTAAACGTGTTATATTTTGTCCGGTTTGGGTTGCATCAGCTTTCACCTCAGTCACCTCGTTACTTCCCGGTTGTTTGTGCCCCTTTTTACTGCTAACATAAATTAAAATAGGCAACAGGAGAACACAGGCGGACAGAAGGATTGGCTTTTTCATCATTCGCATGGACAGTAGCCCTCACTTTTACTCGTTTACTTAGGTTTACCCAATAATCTATTCTAAACTTATTTTTGCCCATTCTTACCTGTTCAAAATATAAAAACTTTTTTTGATGAATAATCCTAAATGAGCAGGCTGGAAAGTTAAAGGAACTCATGAGTAAATTTAACATATAAGGATCTTACAATACAAAGCAGCTTATCCAGGATCATCTTGGTAGCTGCTTTTCATTCTACTCTGAATAAGATGTACCACAGTATAAATGTGGAGGTATGCCATGAGTATGGTTGAAATGATTCCGCAACGCCTATATGTTGGAGGCAAAATCAGCGATCAAGATTGGGAGTTTATCCAGGAAAATATAACCGCCATTGTCAACCTTCGAACAAAACCAGATAATCCTCCTTTTCCTTTTCAAAACAGGGTAATGTTGTGGCTGCCACTGACTGTTTCACAAACACCGAACCTTGAGTGGTTGATTGCTGTTATGCACCAAATAAGCACCTTATTTAATAGCGGTCACAGCATGTTAATTCATTGTCGACTAGGGATGCATAGAAGCGGTTTTATTGTGACCGCTTTTTACATGGAGAGGTATGGTTTGGGTCGGTATGAGGCGCTCGAATTGGCCAAACAGCGAAAGCCTGATTTAAATCCGCCGCCTAATTATATGGGGCTATTAGCCAGATATGAAGCGTTTCTTCAAGGAAGTTAGGGCATGCCCGAACATAAAGGCCAGCCCCAGATGTTTGAGGCTGGCCTTCAACGGTCATTTTTTTTCAGTAGCCGTTCGATTATTGTTGACGATAAGCGGATTGTACAATTTTTCTTTTATAGGGTATTGAATGATGTTTGTCCCGTTGGAAGACAGAGGTTGGGGCATCCTTTTACGCTGGGCATACTTAGTTGTGACTGGGAGCCAGCGGCTAATCGTTCGAAAAGTAATCTCAGCCAAAGCAATAGCACCGAGAACATCCACAAAAGCATGTTGTTTAATAAACAAAGTTGAAAGGATAATCAGCAACGCTGTTGTGTCAATAAGCGTTTTGCTTTTCCAGGAGACGCCTGATGCAGTATGCACTGCGCGTATCATAAGGTAACTCGATACGCAGTGAATGCTTGGAAAACAGTTATAGGGTTCGTCATGACGGTATACGTAGGCTACCAACTTCGTGAGCAGATCGCTTCCGGTGAGTTGCGGTCTAATTATGGCTGTCTGATAGAAATAGAAAAACATGTAGCAAACCACAAGAGAAACGTTGTAGGACACGAGCGCTGTATAAAAAACCGACCGGTCTTTTACACAGAAAAACCCCATAGAAGCGAGGATAAACAGCGACCAAATAACATAGGGAATGGCGAAAATTTTTAAAAATGGAATGCCGCCGTCTAACGGGATGATAAGGCTATGGAACCCGCGATGAGGGTTGTTTAACGTCCCATACAGCATGCCAAGCAGAGGGTTCGTTAAGTACAGCCATACAGGTGTCATTTTTCTTATTAGGTTCTTTGTTTTAGATTTTTTAAATTGGTTGGTATAAGCGATACTGCCTAGTCTGTTCATTTGGGACACTCCATCTACGTATATCGTTCAAGTTCCTTTTTCCTCATAAGTAAAAAACTGAAACGAGGATAAAAATACCTTGTCCTATTGTGCCCGTTTTGTGGCGGAAGCCAGGATATTGCCCGTTTTCATTTTCTGGATAGGGGTAAGGAAGAGTATTACCAGTACATGAAAGCGGGAGGGTGTTTTTAATGGCAGATGAAGTAAAAAAGAAAAAACGATTTTATATGAGTCTCTGGTTTTGGATTGTCATAGCCGTGCTAGCTGTGTGGTTTATTGTGCATGATATGAAGCAGGCGACAATCAAAACGAAATCGGTTGGTGATCATTCCCTCAAAAGCACTGCAACAGCTTTCCCAAACCAGGACAAGCTATCCAACCAGTCTGTAGCCATGATTCAGAAAGCTGTATAGCATTGCTAAAGGCTGTCTGCTTGCCAGGACAAAACCGTGGCATCCAGATGGCCCTTTCTTAGTTTTCGTCAAGAAAATAAAAAAAGGCTGTTTAAAGTGCAACTCTTTTTTATTATAATGATAACAATATTCTAAATTATCATGTAATAGAGAAGGGGGCATCGAAAATGCATACATACGACATACTGCTTCAGCACGTAAAAACACAGCCAGACAAAGCGGTTACAGTATTTGAAGGACGAGAGACGAGCTATCAGCATATGGCGGCCCGGTCACAAAAACTAGGCCATTATTTAAAAAGCCGGGGACTTGAAAAAGGGGATGCGGTCGCTCTTCTGCTTTCGAATAGCGATAATTTTGTAACCGCATACTTTGCATGTCAGGCGGCCGGTTTAGTCGTGCTCCCTGTAAATACGCGATTGGCCGCCCGCGAACTGGAATACATACTCAATCATTCGGAAGCAAAAGCGCTTATTTATGATCCGGAATTTCTTTGCGTAATTAAAGAGCTCGCACCAAAGGTATCTAGTCTTCAAGAATATATCTACACCGAAGGTGATAACAACATGCCTGGCGCAGCCTTCGAAGAGGCGATCAGGCAGGGAGATGAGGGACTGGTGAGCCATCAGGATGAGGATGATACGGCTGTTATCTTCTATACGTCAGGCACGACGGGAAAGCCAAAAGGAGTTATGCTCACCCACCGCAACTGCACATCGATAGCTGCAATGTGGAAACAAGCCATGGGCCTTCAAAACAATGAACGGGTACAGATTGTGGCACCTTTGTTCCATTGTGCCGCCGCACATGTGTTCATGCTGCCGACGCTTGCCGCCGGTGCAACACTCGTTATCGAAAGAAGCTTCAGCCCGAAGCAGGCGCTGCAAACTTTAATAGATGAGAAGATTACGTTGTTTTTTGGAGTGCCCGCCATGTATACGCTGTTGTTGAATCTGCCGGATATACAGCATGTACATGCGCCAGCACTCCGCATGCTTGCTTATGGAGCCGCCCCCATGCCGTATGAACTGGTCAAAAAAATTAAACAGCTATTCCCACAGGTAAAAGTGCAAAATTTGTATGGCCAGACTGAGAATTCACCGGGAGCAACGACTCTTAAGGACCGATTTGCCCTTGACAAAATCAGTTCGGTTGGTGAACCACTTCCTGGCTGTCAAGTGCGGGTGGCCGACGAGCAGGGACGGGAACTTCGACCAGGTGAGATTGGCGAAATTATTGTGAAAGGACCGCATGTGATGAAAGGTTACCTTAAAAATCCAGAAGCAACGGCCCGTACCATTCGGGATGGCTGGATGTTCAGTGGAGACCTTGGCCGGATGGAAGACGGCCTTCTCTATATTGTGGATCGGAAGAAAGACATGATCATTCGAGGCGGCGAAAACATTTACCCCATAGAAGTAGAGGAAGTGCTGTACGAAATGCCGGCAGTGCTTGAGGCTGCGGTAGTTGGCACTCCTCACCCACTTTACGGTGAGGTCCCTAAAGCTTATATCGTACTAAAGCAAGGACAATCTTTAACAGCTGACCAGGTGATACATTTCTCTTCTGAACGCCTGGCTAAGTACAAGATTCCTGCAGAAATTGAGTTCATCGATACACTTCCGCGGAACGCAAGCGGTAAGATTCTTAAAACGGTATTGCGGGGGGAAATCAGTTTTTCATAGAAAATAGCTTATTGCAGCGTAAATTAAGCGGCCAAATAGGAGCCAATACTATATAAAAAACATCGCGGTGTATAGCCTCGCGATGTTTTTCTGAACTTAGTTCTCTGTTAGTACTTTCTTGAAAAACGATAAGGTCTTTACCCACGCGTCGCGGGCGGCTTCCACATGGTAGGAAGCGCGCGAATCATTAAAGAATGCATGGTGCGCGCCTTCATAAATTTCGCTTGTAAAAGATTTCCCAGCTTCCGCCATCAGCTGGGAAAAACCCGGAACCTGGGATGTAATACGTTTGTCCCACCCTCCAAAAAATCCAGTGACTGGACATTGTATAGTTTCAATCTGTTCTTTACCCGGTAAATTTCCATAATAGATGACTGCGCCTGCTAGTTCCGGTTCAGCGCTTGCAAGAAGGGCAGATAGGGCGCCGCCCATGCAATACCCTACGGAAGCCACCTTTTGGCCTTTGCTGTACTCATAATCTTTTAAGAAGTGAACAGCGGCTTTAAGTGTTTCAAGATGTTTTGGCATACGGGCAAGCCCGCCAAACAACTCCGCGAAAGTTGCCTTGACATCCTCCCGCTTACCTGCGGGCAGCTTATCCATCTCGGCATCCCTTGCCGCCGGGTCAGACCAGACAGTGGGTGGAACTGTATCAAGAAAGGCTTTAACCTGTTCAATTCGATTCTCCGCAAACACAGAAGGCCGTTCCCCGTTGACCGCATATAAATCCGGTGTCACCGCTAAATAACCGGCTTTCGCGAAACGATCGGTCAGTTCCAGTATATGATCATCTGTCCCCCAGATTTCCTGTATGACCAGCACCACAGGCAGCGGCGTTTTGGCATGGGCAGGGCGTGATGTATACAGTTTGTAGTCGTGCTCTTGTTCGCTAAACTGCACCCATTCGGTATGTATTGACATAGCATAACCTCCAAGAGATTTTATACGTTACCATCATATAACACTTGCCAATAGATGTAAAAAGTGAACTGTATTGTTTATATGCTCCCATTGGTGGACATATAGTAAGCAACATGCTAAATTGGTTTAGAGAAACCAACCTAGAAAAGAGATGGAAAATATGGTGGATTTAACTGGAAAATGCGCGCTGATTACAGGCGCTGGCAAAGGAATCGGCCGCGCTATTGCCATTGCCTTAGCTAAGGAAGGCGTAAATCTTGGACTGCTTGCCAGGACAGCAAGTGATCTCGAAAAAGTGGCAAAGGATCTTCGCGAAACAAGCGGTGTACAGGTGAGTATCGCTGCGGCTGACATTACCAACCGTTTAGAAGTGGAACATGCAGTAGACTCCATTCGAAACGAATTGGGATCGCTTGATGTGCTTGTAAATAACGCGGGGATTGGCAGCTTTGCACGGCTGCACGAGATGCCGCCTGAAGAGTGGGAACGTATTATTCAGGTTAACGTTTTCGGAACCTATTATGTGACCCGCGCTGTATTGCCGGGCATGATCGAGCAAAACCACGGAAATATTATTAACATCAGTTCTTCTGCAGGGGAAAGAGGGGCTGCTACTTCAACGGCTTATTCTGCTTCCAAATTCGCGATTATGGGCATGACAGAATCGCTCATGCAGGAAGTGCGCAAGAATAACATTCGTGTGACTGCCCTAGCACCAAGTACGGTAAATACTGAATTAGCCAAGAACGCAGGGCTTAAAATTGGCGAAGAAGAACATATGATGCAGCCTGAAGATGTCGCTGAACTTGTCGTGGCATCACTAAAGCTTCATCCGCGCGTCTTTATTAAAACGGCAGGATTGTGGATGACCAATCCGCAATAGAATAGGAATGCACAAGGGACGATTTTGTCTCTTGTGCATTTTGAGTTATTTGACTTTTTAAAATATAAAAAACGGAGTGATAGGCATGAAGGTTGAAAAAATTGTGCTCCGCAGAATGAAAATGAAATTAAAGTCACCTTTTCAGACCAGCTTCAGTACCCAATACGACCGCGATTTCATCATTATAGAGGTACATACTGCTTACCATGTCGGATTTGGAGAGTGCGTGGTATCCTGGGCACCTTATTATAATGAAGAAACGGTGATCACTGCCTGGCATATGCTTGAAGATTTCCTCATTCCTTTGGTGTTAAATAAAGAAATTACGCATCCCGGACAAGTAGATGAGATCTTTTCACCTATTAGACGAAATAACATGGCTAAAGCCGGACTGGAAGGTGCGTTCTGGGACCTGTATGCAAAGCAAAGTGGTCAGTCACTGGCACAAGCCTTAGGCGGTACAAAGGATAAGATAGAAGTTGGCGTAAGTATTGGAATTCAGGAGGATATGGAGTCACTTTTTCAACTGGTAGAACAGTACCTGGGGCAGGGTTACCGCCGAATGAAAATTAAAATTAAACCTGGGCACGATGTGGAGGTCCTTTTCGCATTACGCAAACGATTTGGCAATGTCCCGATGATGGCTGACGCTAATTCCGCTTATAGTTTAGAGGACATGGATGTATTTACAAAGCTGGATGAACTGGGTTTGATGATGATCGAGCAGCCACTGGGGTATGACGATATTATTGATCATGCCAAACTGCAGGCCAAAATCAAAACGCCCATCTGCCTCGATGAAAGCATTCACTCTTGTGAAGACGCACGTAAGGCGATTGAAATGGGAAGCACCAGAGTAATCAATATAAAAATCGGCCGGGTGGGGGGACTATCCGAAGCAAAACGCATTCACGATTTATGCCAGCAGCACAATGTTCCGGTCTGGTGTGGAGGGATGCTGGAATCAGGCATAGGCCGCGCGCATAATATCGCCTTAACCTCCCTGCCTAATTTTTTGCTTCCAGGAGATACATCAGGCTCGTCACGCTATTGGGAAGAAGATGTAGTCGACCCCGAAGTTACAGTATCTGCGAACGGAACGATTGAAGTGCCGAAAGGGCCGGGAATCGGTTATACACCTGTTGCGGAGCGGTTGAAAAAATATACGACAGCTGAAAAAGTTTTCACCGTAAAATGAGTCGCAATACTCTGTGTATACAAACAATAAGGGGAGACCAATCATGATAGATTTCCGCAGCGGAGCAGCAGCTCACAAACAAATCATACTTCAAACATGGAAATATCTGCATGAGAATGCGGAGATTAGCTGGGAAGAAGCGAATACGACGCGCTATCTTCAGGAAAGGCTGGCCGGACTTGGTCTGCGCACCATTACCTTCACAGACTGTACCGGTGTAATCGGGGAGTGGGGGGAAGCTGGGCCCGCTGATTTAACGGTTGCCCTTCGCTCTGATATAGATGCACTCTGGCAATACGTAGACGGTAAGTGGCGCGCGAACCATTCCTGCGGGCATGACGCCCATATGGCCATGGTACTTGGCGCGATTGAAATTCTTAAGACGAGCGGATATACACCGCCAGGGAAAATAAAAGTAATTTTTCAACCAGCTGAAGAGAAAGGAGAGGGGGCATTAAAGCTGGTGGAAAAAGGTGTTGTAGACGATATTGATTATCTGTATGGTATTCACCTCCGCCCTATTCAGGAGTTCCCGCTAGGCAAAGCTTCTCCTGCTATTTACAACGGAGCCTCGATGACCATAAAAGGAGAAATCCGTGGAATTTCCGCCCACGGCGCCCGCCCACACCTTGGCGTCAATGTCATTGAGGTGGCTTCCTACATTGTGCAGCTCCTGCAGTCCGTTCGTCTGAATCCGATGGTGCCTGCTACAGTTAAAATGACGAGACTCGTTGCCGGTGGAGATAGCGCAAATATTATCCCGGACTACGCGGAATTCTCGATTGACGCCCGTGCCCAGACTAACGATGCCATTGACGAACTGGAAGGAAAGATAGACCAAATCATACGGAACTCCGGGGAAGCTTTCGGTGCCCAGGTCTCTCTCACATTCAAGCACAAAACGGCTGCAGCGATCGTTGATGAACGTGCAAAAGAATTACTGCGCGAGAGTATTGCTGAACTTCTCGGTGAACATAATGTGAGCGAAATTGTGACGCCTGGCGGTGAGGATTTTCATTTTTATCCACTCAAGCGGCCTGCTATTAAAGCGACTATGCTGGGGCTTGGCTGCGATTTGCAACCGGGTCTGCACCATCCGCATATGAAGTTTCACCTTTCTGCTCTTTATACTGGAGCTGAAATCTTAGCCCGCACGATTGTGCGCACCTTTGAAAAAGGCGTTAGCAGCCGGGGTTAATTGAAGGAAACCTGCCGAAAGTCTCCGGCAGGTTTTTACGTATCAAATTGCGAAGTCTATATTCATTTTGTCATCTTCTTCTTAATTAGACTGATTTGTTCTTTGGTGATTCCGCTCTTCAACAACATACCGATCAGTCCAAACGGGGATTTGGTTTGGGCAAGGGATTTAAATTGCTGTGTATATTTTGTCAGCTCTTCATCTGACAATTTTTTGCCAGAAGCACTTGCGGCATCTTTAATTGCTTTTTTGATTGTTTTTTCATCGCTCCATTTATCCCTAGGGATTCCCTTAACAATTTTAATAATGGCGTCAATGTTCATGGTACCACCTCATTTCTGTTACAACGATGCTTTATTTTATTTAATCCGAGGATGGTTTGTACCGGGGTGTTCGCGTATATTGTCAAGTCTACTTCCGCAATTTTCGGGGCAATGGAATAAAATTGAATACCATCTTATGGTTAAATAACAACGTACTGGGAGTGTGAGATTTTTTATGAGAATAAACAGGCTTGACCACCTGGTATTAACGGTGAAAAACATAGATACAACTTGTGAATTCTATCAAGATGTATTGGGAATGGAAGTTCATACATTTGGAAGCGGAAGGAAAGCTCTTCACTTTGGAAATCAGAAAATTAACCTGCACGAGTCAGGCAGAGAGTTTGAGCCTAAGGCGGCACATCCGGTGGCCGGGTCAGCTGACTTATGTTTTATAACGGCAACCCCGCTTACTGAAGTAATCGAGCATCTGCGCCATCGTACCATAGTAATTGAAGAAGGGCCTGTCACCCGAACAGGAGCTGAGGGACCCATCGAATCTGTATATATAAGAGACCCCGACTTAAATTTAATAGAAATCTCTAATTGCAGGGTAAGACCGCCGAGATTCCTCCCTCCATCTGAAGAAACGTGTCCAACCCGGCCTTTTCAGGAACTCGAGAATCATCCATCAACACCAGATACAACAAAGGAGAAAAATCTGTAGGACAAACAACTGAAGTATCAGTTTAACGTCTGCAAGCTACTTGTCCAGCACAAATGACGACACAAATTATTCATTATGAAAGTTGGTTACTTTTGGTTATTATAAAGGTGTAAAGGATATGTTAGTAAAAATGAAACAGACAGAAATGGGAGGGTATTAGAATGGGCGCAATCTATATAACTGGTTTTATTGTAATGGCAATCATTGGTGTAGGTTGTTTGTTCGCAGGTTATAAGAATGCAGTAAAGGATGGCACAGACTAAAAACATCTTCACAGCAGCTCAAAAGAAATGATACAGTGAAGCAAATGCCGGGGATAAGAAGATACCGACATTTGCTTTTTTTAGTCAATAGGAAACTTTGTTTTCCTTTTAACATTAGGGCAATTAAGGCTGTGGCATATAGTTTGGCTTCAGTCAAGTTCATTTAATTGACAATGCGTGGTAAATGTGATAGAATAAAGAAATGGTTTAAGTTTTACCTTCAAACAATCTCGATCAAATCACCCTCTTAAAGATTTTATCCCTCCTTTTTCAATTTAGTCCCCTATATAATTTCGCATGTATTTGAGTTTTTTCTCAATTATTTTTGGTACAGAATTCACACTGGAACGGTCATCGGAGCCGTAAGGATGGAAGAGAGGCAGGGCTTCCGTTGTTTTACTGTTTCCTATGCTGGTTATATTTTTTCAATGAATAAGGTAAAAGAGATTTACAGACAATCCATGGTAAAACTTCACTTATATAAAACAGAAAGCTGTCCATATGGGCAGCTTTCAATTCATTCTACGGGCAAATCTTAAATAGAAATCACCCGGTATGCAAGAAGAAGGACCAGTGCAAGAAGAATAACGAACACTGCTAGGAAAGGGCCCGTTCTTTTTCCTCTTTTAGCCTTCGCTATTACCATTTCAGCTACCCCGATCATCACAATCGCCAGAACTCCTTTTATCACATAGGTCACAGGGAAATTGAGGCCAATGAGCTGTCCAATACCGCTAACAATCATGATCAGAGAAATAAGCCGGAATAAACCCTGGCTTATTTTGTGCAGGGTGGTTTTTCCTGTTTTAAGGAAAAGCAAACTGAGGACAAAGAAAATAATAATCCAAAACCAAGAGTCTGAATGGGTTCTGAACAGCATCGCGAGTACATTTGGTGACAAAATGATTTCCTCCTGATTTAATTAGTAGATGAACCTAGTATACAATATTTACATGATAAAAATATAATCTCATTTCATCACGGTACTCTGTGATCTCTAAAATGAATTTTATCGGTTATTTTAATACTTCCTGGTTTGGCTGTATCCACTCGTCTGCCCATTCTTGAATGGCATCCATTCCCTTCTTTAGCCCTTTTCCTTTCTCAGTCAATTCATACTCAATGCGCACAGGCGTTTCAGCATACACATGCCGAATTACAATTTCATGCTGTTCCAGTTCTCTACAGCGTTCCGCTAGCATCCGATCACTCATATTTGGAATCATATCCGCCATTTCACGAAACCGTTTTGGACCACTAAACAGCGAACGGATAATAAGTCCTGTCCATCTTTTTCCCAGTAACGTAAAGGCTTCTTCAAATTTTGGGCATAGCCTATCAAGATGTTCCATTTATTTCACCTCTATATTCATTTTAGCATAGTTACTTAATATAAGTAAGTTGTATGAGTCACTTTAATATGCCTTAATATTAGCTGTTTACGAATCATTCTGACATTTTATGCAGGATTTACTTTTTCAACAACGAAATAAAGCATGAGGAGGCGAAGAGCATGGCTGTTGTTGATAAACGGGAGAAAGATACACGTCCTTATTTTGAGGAAGAGCATCTGATGTTTCGTGATTCACTGCGAAAGTTTCTTGAGAAGGAAGCCGTGCCGTACTTCGATGAATGGGAAAAAAACGGATTCGTTCCCCGCTCTTTCTGGAGTAAATTAGGCGAAAACGGTTTTCTTTGCCCGTAGGTGGATGAGAAGTACGGTGGGCTCGGAGTCGATTTTGGTTTTTCCGTCATTGTAAATGAAGAAATGGAACGGGTAGGAACTGGACTCACCGGTATTGGCTTACATAGTGATATTGTTGTGCCGTATATTGCTTCTTATGGCACCGAAGAGCAAAAGCAAAAATATCTGCCAGGCTGCCTAAGTGGAGACATTATCACAGCCATCGCGATGACAGAGCCCGGAACAGGCTCCGATCTGGCCGCTGTACGTACGACAGCGGTAAAACAAGATGACTTCTATGTACTTAACGGACAGAAAACATTCATCACGAATGGGATTCAAGCCGACCTGTTAGTCGTCGTATGCAAAACGAATCCCCAGGCAAAACCACCCCATAAAGGCATAAGTTTACTGCTTGTAGAGCGCAATACGCCAGGCTTCTCCCACGGTCGAAAGCTTGATAAAATTGGGCTTCGCAGCAGCGATACGGCTGAATTAATTTTTGAAGATGCTCGGGTGCCTGCGTCCAACCTGCTTGGTGAAGAGGGACAAGGATTTGTTTATTTGATGGAAAAACTCCAGCAGGAGCGATTGTGTGTGGCCATTTCCGCACAGGTGGCGGCAGAAGAAATGTTCGATATGACGCTTCAGTATGTAAAGGAGCGTGAAGCGTTCGGCCAGCTGATTGGCAAGTTTCAGCATACGCAGTTTACGGTGGCAGAGATGGCAACTGAAATACAGATGGGCCGCACGTTTCTGGATAACTTAATTGCCAAGCACATGCTGGCCATGAATGTTGTCACCGAAGTTTCGATGGCTAAGTGGTGGATCACCGATATGGCCAAACGTATAGCAGGCAAATGCATGCAGCTGCACGGCGGTTACGGCTACATGGAAGAGTATAAGATCGCCCGCCGCTACCGGGATATTCCGGTGTCTGCGATTTACGCAGGTACGAATGAAGTGATGAAGATGATCATCGCGAAAAATCTAGGTTTATAGGGAAGAAGGAGAGGATTGTATGAGGGAAGTCGTTATTGTTGAAGCGGTTCGCACGCCAGTTGGGCGCCGGGGAGGTGCATTAAGCAGCATGCGACCTGACGATTTAGCGGCGGCGGCACTGAAGGAAGTTGTCGAGAGGGCCGGCATACCACCGGAAGTGGTTGAAGATGTTATCATGGGCTGCGTTTCCCAATCCGGCGAACAGGCAGGTGACATCGCGCGAGTAGCCGCACTGCTCGCCGGATACCCCATTGAAGTGCCCGGTGTAACCATTGACCGCCAGTGCGGTTCCAGCCAGCAGGCTGTGCATTTTGCATCGCAGGCGATCTTAAGCGGGGATATGGACGTCGTGGTCGCAGCCGGAGTCGAGAGCATGTCCCGCGTCCCGATGTTTTCAAATTTACAGGGAGCTGAATGGAATCAAGCATTAACTGAGCGCTTTGGCGGCTTTAATCAAGGTATTTCGGCAGAAAAGATGGTGCAAAAGTGGGGGTTTTCCCGCCGTCAGTTGGACGAATTTTCCTTAAAAAGTCACGCTAAAGCTCTAAATGCGCAAGAAGAAGGACGTTTTGATCGTGAAATCATGCCGCTCGAAGTTGTGCTGTCAGACGGAACTAAGGCTGTAATGAAACATGACGAAGGCCCACGCCGGGGGACCACCCTTGAGAAACTTGGAACGTTGAAACCTGCTTTTCTGGAAAGTGGAACGATTCATGCGGGCAATGCCAGCCAGATAAGCGATGGAGCAGCCGCCATCCTGTTGATGTCGAGGGAGAAGGCCGAAGTGTTAGGAATCAAACCGCGCTTCCGGGTTGTGGCCCGATCAGTGATTGGCTCAGACCCTGAATTAATGCTAACAGGCCCCATCGCAGCCACGTATAAAGTGCTTGACAAAGCTGGATTGACCATTCGGGATATGGATCTATACGAAGTCAATGAAGCTTTTGCTCCGGTACCGCTTGCCTGGCTGCAAGAGACGGGGGCTGACCCGGCTAAATTGAATCCGAATGGAGGCGCGATCGCACTAGGCCATCCGCTTGGAGCTAGTGGCGCGCGCGTTATGGTGACGCTGCTTTACGAATTAGAGCGAACGGGCGTGCGGTATGGGCTGCAGGCTATTTGTGAAGGGCATGGCATGGCGAATGCTACCATTATAGAGCGTCTGGATTAGTGGAAAGTCTAAGAACATAAATCCCAAAAAAACAGCCTTAGCAATTAAGGCTGTTTTCCTTCTCATTTCTAATGTTACTTGATATAACGCTTGGCTCCCGCGTAGCAAGCGCTGTAATAAGCATCGCCAAACACGTTTGTAATTTGCACGCCATTTTGCGGATCTGTGTCAGCATCGATCATTTGGTCGTTACCGAGGTAGATGCCAACATGTGTAATGGTAGCCGAACCATGTTCTTTGAAGAACACCAGGTCTCCTCTGCGCAAATCATTTTTTGCTACAGGGGTTCCAGATTGAAACTGCATGCTTGCTTTGTGAGGAAGGCTAATTCCGTATTTTCCAAACACATACTGCGTGAGTCCAGAACAGTCCAGGCCGACCCATGGAGACGATCCTCCCCATACATATGGCGTCCCCAATTGATCTTTTGCAAGCGCGATAATCCCTTCGATTTTCGTCTTCGAATCAGAAACTTTGGAGGGGGAAGCGGGAGCGGTTGGGATATTTAGAACAAGCCCCGGATATATACTGGTAGGATCTTTTACTTTTGGATTGGCTGTAACCAAATAGGAGTAATTAACGGAGAATTTCTGAGAGATTTTCCAAAAGGTGTCATTGGGTTGTACGGTATATGTCTTCCTTGAAACCGCACTAGCTGGTGTTACGCCATTCATGGGTTTATGGCCTGCAGGAAGGCTGATCCTTAATCCGTGATATAGATTTTTCGGATTTACCAATGGATTTGCAGATGTTAAGGCAGATACACTCACACCAGCACGTTGGGCAATTGAAGAAAATACATCACCATCGGCTACGGTATACTGGTCATAAGTTGCTGCATAGCTTGTGGCAGGCCATAGTGACAGCGCTAGCAAAGCTCCTAAAAATAGTTTCTTTTTCATAGATTCCCCCCCAGGTGTTGTTGACATAGTTGGATTAATTCTATGTACGTAACCAACATAACACGAATGGAGCATAAGGATAATCCATCAAAAAATGGCAAGTAACCCAACCACAATGAATCGTACTTTAAATCGCCGTATATGCCGGGGATAAAGTAGTGGACCTAATATTTTGTTAATTAGAGCAGCTTCCATCGTTCATCGTCGAATAGTAAAACTGTATAAATGTAATGAAATTTATTGATCGGTGATTTATAATAACGAAGCCGTTATTCGGGTCTACGCACAAGTTGGATTTAAAAATACACACAGGAGGTAAAGCGGTGGAAAAAGCAAACAACGCACGAATAGCTCATGAGTTTAGCAATATTGTTAGAGAAATACGAAAAACACACGTAGGAAAAGGCCCGACCCATATTATAACCCGGTTTGTAGGTTCGTGGGCAATTTGTGAGATGAAGGGTAATCTTACCAGTGTAGAAAAGTTTATGAGCCGTACCCCCGAGGGCCAGCGGATGATCCATGCCACCCGCACGGAGTTTATAAAGAACATTTATGATGACTTATCTGTAGGCAAGCCTCTTGAGGAGCTTGTCAAAGCCAAAATGGTTACTCTTTTTGTTGATTTTCGCTTTGAATTGGATACAGCGATGACCGTTTATGTGTTCGATCGGCCATTAGAACTAGACAGCTAACAAAAATGTGTCTATAATGTTACATATATCATCATTCTGTTTATACCATTTTAAACGAGCTCAGTAAGTTGGTGGACGGATTGCAGATACAACGCATTCTTTCTACTTCTTATTACTTGTTTTGCAACGGTGACGGGCTGGCTATGGGTACTAAAGTGCCGAAGGTTATTCCATCATAAAATAGTAGAGAAGGACAAGGCGCCTTTTCCAACTGTTTTATGATGGTTTTTTTATGTTTTCTGAACAATCGCACGAATAAAACCGAGCACAGTGGGCAGCCATAAACCATTGGTATAAATAAGTTAGGGGGTATGTGTATGTATAGTACGCAGGCAAAGCTTTCCGTCCCGCTGGGGCTTTTGCAAGAAATGGGCTAGAGACTAAAAAAAACAGTGTAGAAGGTACACTAAACAGAGGATAGGATGGTTATAATGGCTTTTCACTCACCACAACAAATTGCAAATAAAGCAGTAGAAGCAGGACTCAAGAAATCGTCGATGTCTGTTTCTAATATGCTTATACTCGGATTTCTTGCCGGGGCTTTTATTGCCCTTGGATTCTTACTTGATATTCGCACGATCGGCAATCTGCCTAAAGCATGGGGCAGCTTCGGATCTTTTCTAGGGGGAGCTGTTTTCCCACTTGGCCTAGTACTAGTAGTCATTGCGGGCGCCGAACTGTTAACAGGAAACATGATGGCATTGCCTGTGGCTCTGCTTTCTAAGAAGATAACAGTTGGACAAATCATTCGCAATTGGTTCTGGATTCTGATCAGCAACTTTGTCGGAGCAGTGTTTGTTGCTTATTTCTTTGGTCATGTAGTGGGGCTGACAGAGACCGGTACTTTCCTGGCCAAGACGGTCTCGATTGCACAAGCGAAACTTCATGATTCATTCTTCCAGGCGTTTGTTTCGGCAGTTGGCTGTAACTGGCTTGTTGCGCTTGCTGTATGGCTAGCTTATGGAGCTGAAGACCTTGGGGGTAAAATGCTCGGTATCTGGTTCCCGGTTATGGCATTTGTTACAATCGGCTTCCAGCACGTGGTTGCCAATATGTTTGTTATCCCGGCAGCGATTTTCGCGGGCAAAGCAACATGGGCAGAATACTTTACGAACTTTGTTCCAGTTTTCCTTGGCAACCTTGTAGGCGGGGCCATTTTTGTAGCGGGTGCCTATTGGTTTGCGTATCTGCGTCAGGATAAAACTATGCAGGAGCAGCAACAAGAATATCAAAAGAAAGTTTCGTAAGAATGATTTTGCCAATTCAATCCATTCAATAGTGTTTAGATGAAACATCGCTGGGCTCCTGCCCGCGATGTTTTCTTTTGCTATAATGAACGAGGGAGGAGGGGTTGGTATGTGGGCAGTGTTAAGTCTTGTTGGATTGTTGGGGATGTTTGTGTTTGGAATTTTGGCGATGGTCGCTTCTTTACGAAACAAGCCCGCAATCACCTATTATAAAGTTACTTTGATAAGCTTCGTCGTTCTCATTATCTCGCTTATTTACTATAAAAGATGAAACTACGAAGTCCAGGCGCCTATTCCGTACACGGAATGAGCGCCTTTTTTCGTTTTATAAAAAATTTCCGTGGTTAATTTTCGTGTAAAATTGTAAGTAACGATAAAATAATAGCCAGGTTGTTGAATGGTAAAAACTTCTTTATACTTAAAGTAAAGTCGGCTTATCCAATCTGAATTGAAGGAAGGAAGATCGCCTTATGAAGATTATGGATTTTATGATTAAAGATGTTATTTCCGTGCAAGAGACAGCGAGCGTTAAAGAGTTATTGCAGACACTCGTAAACCACAAAGTGGGAGGTGTCCCGGTGCTTAATGCAGAAGGAAAACTAACGGGCATGGTTAGCGATGGCGATATTATCCGTTTTATGAAACCGAAAGACCAGCGGGTTTATGACTTTTTCTCCTATGTAGTGATGACGAACCCGGAGACTCTTGAAGCAACCGTCGATCGTAAACTGGAACAAAATGTAACGAAAGTCATGAAAAAAACCGGTTTGTTCACAGTGGCGCCGGAAGACGACCTGGAGAAAGCGATGACGATTTTTTCCACCCATCACTTTAAAAAAATACCGGTTATAGACGCACAGAAAAATGTTGCCGGAGTAGTGAGCCGCGGGGACATCATCAGGCAGTTGGCCCAGTTTATTCTAAACGCAAAGTAAGATCATTCAAGACAAATGCGAACAAAACGTTAACAAAACCATCGCAGAGAGGCGACAGCGATGGTTTTTTTCAATAGCAAAATCCATCTGACGCCCCCCAGAGGAGCTGCCTGTATTTTATGGGCGGATTTGAATGACCGGACCGATCTGGGCATAAACGAGCGTGTTCCCATCGGCAATTACACCTGCACTCCGCTCCCCTGTGATAAGGTCAAACTGAGCCAGATAGGCGAAGTCAGGCCGGACTGCTTCATCCACAAGAAAAGCAGATACGGTGGCTCCTGCGAAGCGGTATTGATTCAGGGAGGCAATTACCCCTTTTTTTGTTTTTATACCAATGCCATGTGCAAAGTACGTATCATTATCCAATAAAATTACATTTTCCCCCTGCCACTCCGGTGTTTCCGGATTATATTCAGGATTTTTAAAATACAGAGCGTCTCCCGGAAGGTAATCGGATTGCCCGGCGAAGGTTTTTATGAGGTGTAAATGTTTGTCGTATGTTCCGTCGAACAGGTAAAGAGAAGCAAAGTGGTTATTAAAACTTTCCGCACCAATCGTATCGATCAGGGCTTTATAATACACAATGACAATGGATGTGGTGCATTCGAATGCATATTTCCAGCCGCTTTTAAAAATATCATTGATACCAGCGGAGGGTGTAGCCGTTTGATTCAACAGAAAACCGCCCTCATCTGTGCGTGTCCAGTAGGCAGCATTGCATTTAGACTTGTCAAACACTGCGAATTCGGAACCGCTCACCGCAAGCCTCCTGGCGGCAGACACCGTACTGCTCCTAAGTTTTATCTCAAATTTTAATAGGGATAGAGAAGGATAGTTATATACGATTTGGCTTTCAGCCAGCCGATTTAGGATTTTCCGCTGCAGGCTGCTTGCTGGCAACTCCTGGTCAAGTGTGTTAATATCAACCGATGTGTCTGAAATCTGAATCATTGATCTCCCTCCTGATTCAGTATAGAAGCTTTACGGGTAAAAAATTTAGGATGTGAATGCCCTAAATAGAATATATTCAATAGTGAAACAATTATTTCTAATCGAATGAAAAGGAGATTACCCTATGCAAAATTTCTTATTTCATAAGTTTTTTAGCGGGATTAAAGGTGCTGACTTTCAAGTAACGTATTTAGATGGAACAACAGAAAAGTATGGAACGGGTGATCCTCGCTTCACTCTTGTTTTTCGTGATAAGATCTCGCTAACTGAGTTAACGAAAAATCCGGTGCTTACGTTTGGTGAAGCCTATATGAACGGTGCCGTGGATATTGATGGATCTATTGAAGAGATTATCCGGGCAGCCAACATGAACAAGAGTATTTTTTGGAGCAAGACCCTTTCCAAGCTCGCTGTCCTGCCTAACTTGCGCAAGCAAAAAGAAAATGTACAATACCATTATGATTTAGGAAATGATTTTTATTCGTTATGGCTTGATGAAACGATGAGTTACTCCTGTGCCTATTTTCGTACCCCAGAAGATACGCTTGAACAAGCGCAGCTGCAAAAAATTGACCACGTTCTGAAGAAACTGCAGCTAAAAGAGAGGGAAACCCTTCTCGATATCGGCAGCGGCTGGGGCTGGCTTATTATCCGAGCGGCTCAGCAGTACGGAGTTAAATCTACTGGTGTAACCCTAAGCGAGGAGCAGTACAAGAAGACGAAAGAGCGTATAGCGGAGCTTGGGCTGGAAAACCAGGTTGATGTGCAGCTGCTTGACTACCGGGCCCTGGCTAAAACAGGCAGGAAGTTTGATAAAATTTCAAGCGTGGGCATGTTTGAACATGTGGAACAGGCTTACTATCCAGACTTTATGAAGTCGGTTCAAACGATGCTAAAGGATCAAGGGTTAATGCTGCTGCACACCATTACTCACCCCACTGAAGAACCGAGTGATCCGTGGATTGAGAAATATATATTCCCGGGCGGGTACATTCCTTCATTCCGTGAAATCATTCAGCTCTTGCCTGAGTATGATTTCCATTTAATTGATGCAGAAAGTTTGCGGCTGCATTATGCAAAGACACTTGATAACTGGGCGGAAAGGTTTGAAAACCACGTAGAGACAGTGAAAGGGATGTACGGTGAAAGGTTCGTACGCATGTGGCGCCTGTACCTGAATGCAGCTGCCGCTTCTTTTCGACTTAGCGGGCTTAACATTCACCAAATTTTATTTTCTAAGGGCCTCAACAATAATCTTGAAATCACACGTGATTATATGTACAGGTAAAGGGATTGCAGCCGGTTGTATTCGGTATGGCTGTCCGCTTATAATGGATGAATACTAAAGAGAACTGTATTTGCGTTCTCTTGTCTATATTATCATCAAAGATGCAGGGGGACTGACGTAAAATGGCTGATGAGCCCAACACTCAAAACGAACACCGTAAAAAGATTAGTTTACAGGAGGCAATCAAACAAAGGCTGGCGGAAAAAAAGCAGAGCCAGGGTGCTGATATCTCGGCCAACAAGTTAAAAGCAGGCAATCAAAAAGTTAAAAGCCAGCAGACGAAGAAGGCGAACAACCAGCGCAGGCGAACCGGAGTGTAGTTATGAATGGACAGAACCGCAAAGACATTCATCCGGGACTTGAAGTTGACATTGTATTAAAGAAGGATCAGCGCACTGGCATAAGGACAAGAGGGATTGTTAAAGACATCCTAACGAATTCGAGTTTTCATCCGCATGGGATTAAAGTCCGCCTGCGGGATGGACAAGTAGGAAGAGTACAGGAAATCATCAATGAATAAGTAGGAAAACCGCCTAATCTGGGCGGTTTTTGCTTTTATAAGGATTACTATTTTGTTATCAATAAGCATTGGCTGCTGTGATAGTATGACGGCAGAGCTGAAAGGACAGGCTAATGAAAATGAAATAGGAAGAAAAAGGGACTGCATACTGGATTGATTTAAGTGAGTCCGGTAAGGGAAAGAAAGGGTAGATAAAAAGCAACAAGAAAAGGAGGGAAGGTTAATGGCTTATAAGCCACCAAAAGAAATTGCAGAAACCGCCGCTCACAGTGGGATTAAGAAAGCAAACATGTCGGTGTCAACGATGCTTGTACTGGGTTTTCTTGCCGGCGCATTCATTGCTATTGGTTTTTTGTTAGATATTCGTACAACGGGCAACCTTCCAAAAGCATGGGGAAGCTTTGGAGCCTTTTTGGGTGGGGCGGTATTCCCAGTAGGACTCATGCTGGTCATTATTGCAGGCGGTGAACTGTTAACCGGAAACATGATGGCCGTTCCTATCGCGGTTCTTTCCCGGCGTGCTACAGGGATTCAGCTGGTACGCAACTGGTTCTGGATTACAATTGGTAATTTTATAGGCTCTATATTTGTAGCCTACTTTTTTGGCCATGTGGTCGGTTTAACCGAGGCTGGTCCTTTTCTAGCGAAAACCGTTTCAATCGCCCAGGGCAAGCTGCACGATAATTTCATCCAGGCATTCTTCTCAGGTATAGGCTGCAACTGGCTGGTGGCCTTGGCTGTATGGATGGCCTATGGAGCAGAGGACGTGGGGGGAAAGATTCTTGGCATTTGGTTTCCGATTATGGCCTTTGTCGCGATTGGTTTTCAGCATATAGTGGCCAACATGTTTGTTATTCCGGCGGCTATTTTTGCAGGAAAAGCAACCTGGATCGACTATTTGGCCAACTTTGTACCTGTGTATCTTGGAAATGCTGTCGGAGGAGCCATTTTTGTAGGTGCAGTCTACTGGTACAGCTATTTACGGGACGTCTCTGAAACGAAGGTCGATAACCATTAAGAGGAAAGTGCCAAAGTCACCCAATTATGCGGTGACTATTTTTTATGTACGCCCAAAAACACCCGATAAGCATTGACAAACTTTACATAAAAGATTATTCTCGTAAAGAAAAATTAAATAGGTTGCTTTTCGGTAACGGTATCATTGCTTTTACAATGATAGTACGTTTTAAAAGGGAAATCGGTGTAAATCCGATACGGTCCCGCCACTGTAATGCTGACATTTGTTTTGATAGTATCCACTGGTCATAGACTGGGAAGGAGAAAACAAATGGGGGAAGCAAAGTCAGGAGACCTGCCGAGAGGAGAACACGTAGACCTACGGGGAGATAGGGAGGTGTAGTTTTTTGTAATGAAAACCACACAGATTTTTTAGTGCCCTCTATCAAAATGGATAGAGGGTTTTGTATTTTTGTACATACTTGCCAATAAAATTTACTTTGTAAAGCCTCACGTCAACCAGGTTTCTTAAAAAGGGAGAAAAGATTTATGCATAGGTCGAGCCATTTTCAACTATTTCTAAAATGTTTTTTGGCAATATTCTTTCTTACTCAAACATTTGGGATAACTGGAAGCCGAGTATTTGCAGATACATCGGCGGTCCCCACTCCTGATCCAAATAGTACGACGACACCTGACTCCATAGCAGTCACGACAACGACAGATGATTCGATAACCATTAAGCAGGAGGTTGCAGCACAGCTCCCTTTATCAGCTACTGCCTATACCAAGGCTACAGGTAGTTCAGATTATCAATGGGTGCCTGTAGCGCGATATTTAGCGAACCTCAAGCCGACATCCGATTATACTTCCTGGCTTTCTGGTATAAAAAAAGACACTGCGGGTACGGATATATATCCGAAGGAGCTGACTTCTCTCACTACCCTTGAAAAAACGCTTATGGGTGTGACTTCAACAGGCAACGATGCCACAAACATTAATGGAGTAAACCTGATTGAAAAGTTGTATTCTCAATCAGTTATCACTGATGGAAACTCGCTTGGCACCGTGATCTATGGGTTGCTTGCGCTGGATGCTAAACCGTATGTTGTTCCGCAGGATGCCATGACTACGCAGAGCCAACTGGTCCAAAGCATTCTGGCTGCACAGCTTCCAAGTGGCGGCTGGGGATTTGTAACACTTGATCAGTCAACTTGGAAAGCCGCAAATTACGACAGTTCTACATGGAAGTTCCTAGGATACCGTTCTGCTACTGATTATGACTTCAGCACAGACATGACAGGTATGGCTTTGACTGCTTTGGCCCCTTATCAAGCGAATCCTCAGGTGCAACAGGCGATCGAGAGAGCCGTAAAACTTCTTCAAACGAATGGTGACATGACGAACTGCAACAGCTTAGCCCAGATGATCATTGGGTTATGCTCAGTCCATGTGGATCCTACCACCTTTAATGATACCAACCTTGTCCAAAAGTTGCTCGCTTTTGCAGGGCAGGATGGTCTGTTTAAATATAACAATGCGGCAGCTGCTACTGATTCATTTTCCACACAGGATGCCATTGGCGCCTTAGCTGCTTATTTAAAATATGCAAATGGCTCCGGCAACAGTACAGAAACGATTTATTACGCCATGAAGGGGCCAGGCACGCAATCGGATTCCTTTCCTTCCGCAGTTGGCGGACAGGCAGGCGCTCCCATCACCCCACAGGGACAAAAGGTAACAGTCTACGTAACCGGATACCAGGGTCAGCCCATTTTACCGGCATCATCGGTTGATCTACAGCCGAACAGTACGCCATATTCCGTTCTTATCGCTGCTATGGGAAGCGGAAACGTGTCAGCCGATGGGAGTGGAGGCAGTGTGTATGTTAAATCCATCGGCGGGCTAGCTGAATTTGACAAAGGCCCCTTAAGCGGCTGGATGTATACCGTGAATGGGCAATTTACTAGCGTCGGAGCAGGAAGCTACCCGTTAAAGAACGGGGATACCGTACAGTGGATTTACACAGCGGACGGCGGCAAGGATGCGGGTGCGCCTTCTAGCAGCTCAACCGGAACGGACAGTAAAACATCTGCACAGCCAGACGCAAGCGTAGTAGAAGCGATTAACAGCGTTCCGCTTCCAGTTGATAATACAAAACCGGTCGACCAAGTTAGCCATACGGTGGTAGTACAACAAGTGGAAAATCGTATGACAGCTGATCAGGCAGAAAATATAAAACAGACAGTAACGGATAACTCCGTTAATATTTCTCAAGCAAGTACTCCTACTGCTGACCAGTCGCTTAGCGACGGGGCAAAAGAAGTGCAGGTATTTATTCCACAGAATGCGCTGTCCGATGTTAAAACGATTTCGGTGAAGGAAGAGCGCGCACAGCCAGAACGTAAAGAGCTGCTCTCTTCTATTTATGATTTCGAGCCGAATGGAACGCATTTTGCCAAGCCGATTTCTATTACTGTTAAGGTGCCGCTCGAAGTGCAGGATTTATCACAAGTAGCACTGGCTTGGCTGGATGAAGCAACAAACAAGTGGGTGCCAATCCCCGCTGTACTCAATGCAAAAACAGGCGAAGTAACAGGGCAAGTTAACCATTTCACCCAGTTTGCCGTGATTAATCGCTCCGCATTATCCCCGCAAATTGACGTGGGACAGGCCATGCAAGCTGCAGGGCAATATATTTTAAAAGGCACCAATATATCAGACTGGGCAGCCTTTGCTCTTTCCCGGGCAGGCATTCCCGTACCAGCGAACTACCTGGATGATTTGAAAAAAACGCTGCAGCAAAAAAATGGCGCTTTGCGCAATATTACGGATTACGAGCGGATGGTACTCGGCGTTTTGGCTGCATCGGGTGATCCATTAAATGTGAGCGGCTATAATTTAATAGAAAAAATTTATACGAACAGCCGCCTCACCTCTCAGGGAACAAACGGGGTCATTTTTGCTTTAATTGCTCTCGACAGTAACGGCTACCAGGTACCTGATAAGGCGTTATGGAATCAGGCAAAATTAGTAGACTGGCTGATAAAAAATCAAAACGCAGATGGCGGTTGGTCATTGGTGGCCGGCGACAAAAGCGATCTGGATTTAACCTCCATGACGCTCGCAGCACTTGCACCTTACCAACAGCAGCCAGAGGTTAAGAAGGCTGTGGACGCTGCGCTTGAATGGCTGACTACTTCCGGCAGCCAGCCTATGGACAACAGCGAGAGCATTGCACAGGAAATTCAGGGATTAGCAGCGGTTGGCAGCAATCCAGCGGATGCAAAGTTCAATCGGGCAGGCAAAAACTTAATCGCGAGCTTACTCCAGTTCCAGCAGCAGGATGGCGGGTTTGTTCACCAGGCTGGTCAGAAATCAGATCCAATTGCGACAGAGCAGGCGCTGGCGGCTCTTAATGCCTATCAATCCTTTATAAAAGGCACAGGCTCTATCTACCAATTCACTAAAAAACCGGATGCTGCAATACCGGATTCCAGCAAGCCTGTTTCCAGTAAACCAGATTCTAGCTACACGGATGCCGATCAAATTGCATCCTGGGCGCTTTCCAGTGTGCTGCAGGCCAAACAGCTGAAGCTTATGCAGGGCAGCAACGGGGCCTTTGCTCCGAAACATGCGATAACACGTGCGGAATTTACCAAAGTGATCGTGAACCTGTTAAATGAAAAAGAATCAAGCGGACGACAGGTCATCTTCGGTGATGTGAAGCCAGGAAGCTGGTACTATGGAAGTGTTATGACAGCGAGAGCGAAAGGGCTCATTAGCGGAATTTCTGGCACGGCCTTTGGGCCTGACCAACCGATAACAAGAGAACAGGCAGCGGCAATTATTGCGAAAGCATGGCATATGGCACCGCAGAAAATCGTGGTGTCCTTTAAAGACTGGAGCCAGATCGATGCCTACGCCATGCCAGCCATTCAAGCTTTATACAAGCGCGGAATTATGGTCGGAGACAATGGAAGTTTTAATCCGCGCGGCAAGGTAACAAGGGAAATGGCCGCTGTGCTGGCCGTTAAACTCTATAATTCAAGCAAACCTTATAAATAAATATTCGAAGAGATGAAGAGCCGCAGATGAATCTCCGGCTCTTTTTTCTCAGGTAGGAGGAAATAGGATGTCAAATTGGAAAACGCTTGTTTTCGGATGTGCTCTGATCACCGGTTTACTTAGCGGTTGCAGCGGTCCCGCTTCAACTTCTCAACAAAGTGGGGCATCTTCTGCACCAGCTGTTCAGCAGGCGTCCAGTTCAGACAACGGTACGCAGACTGTCAACTCTAGTACCGCGGTGAGCGAGACACAGCCCGGCAAATTGGCAAAGCCAGGGCAGTTAAGCCAACCAGAAGCAAACACCAAAACGGTGGAACAAAAGAAGGCCCCGGTAACAGCTTCTGCTGCTGCCCATACAGCGGCTGCTACACCTACATCCACCTCTACACCACAGGCTAAGGTATCCAGTGAATCATCGGACGCGCCCAAACCGGTGACCCAGGCAGCCGCATATCACAATCAAACGGTACCGGTTTCACCGGTAGTCACACTCCAGATCATAGGTGACAAACAGCATTCGGCGATTCTGCCGGTTCAATCGGTCATGGTGAAAGATGGCGATACGGTGCTAGACATTTTGACGCGCTGTTTAAAGCAAAACAATATGCAATATGAATACAGCGGAGCCCTGTCTACCGCTTATATAAAAGGAATTGACAATCTGTATGAATTTGATGATGGACCCAAAAGCGGTTGGATGTTTAAAGTGAATAGCAGATTCAGCGATAAAAGTGCGGGGAGCTATCGCGTCAAAGCGGGCGACTCCATTGTCTGGATGTATACGATGGATTCTGGAAAAGACATTGGAGCCAAGTGAGGAACAAAAATGAGACCGGGATATCCATTTCTGCATCCTTTTACGATTTTGTTTTACTTCATGGGCTATGCTCTATTAAGCATCGTGCTCCTGCATCCCATTTATCTGATAACCGGTATTCTGGGAATTATCTTAATCAACTACAGCATTGATCGCACCCGTTTTCTGCGCGGATTCCTTCCATTCTATTTACTAACCGGGGTAACGATCGCGCTTGTTAATCCGCTGTTTACCCATCGCGGCAGACATATCCTATTTTACTTTCTTAATCAGCCGATAACGGCTGAATCGGTCATGTATGGGATAACGATGATGCTTTCTTTATTAAATATTCTTATCTGCTCTGCAGCGTATAACCAGGAAATGACTTCAGGGAAATTCTTATTTCTTTTTTCTCGTGCCTTTCAAAAGACGGGCCTGTTGCTTATGCTGTCGATCCGGTTTGTACCCTTGTTCAAACGGCGGATGGAAGAGATACGGACCGTGCAAATGACAAGAGATATCAATCCGCTCGAAGGCAGGCTGCGCAAGCGAATAAAAGATGCGACGGTTCTTATTCAGATTCTGATAACCTGGTCATTGGAAGAAGCGTTGCAAACGGCTGATTCCATGAAAGCGAGAGGATATGGAATGGATAACAGACGGGGAAGTTACATGCCTTATCGTATGCGCAGCCAGGATTTTCTAACCCTTGGCCTGTTGCTCGTTTCTGGCGGTGTGTGTATAGGCGGATGGCTTCATGGATATGGAACGCTGGCTATATATCCGAGCCTTGAGTGGCACCCCTTTACACACACCCAATGGATCATCTATTGTTCTTTTATCTTATTTATGGTGACCCCTCTATTGATAAAAGGAAAAGAGGCGCAAAAATGGAAATTCTGGAATTAAAAAATGTATCCTTTTCCTATCCGGATGGAACAGCAGCTATCAAAAATGTCACGGTTCACATTCAACCTGGAGAATTCATTGTGGTGGCCGGATCCTCCGGTTCAGGCAAATCCACCCTGCTCAAACTAATCAAAAAAGAAATCCAGCCCGTCGGCGTTCTGGAAGGCGAAATCTCTTATAAGGGCGTGCCGCTCAATGAACAGCATCCCCAGCGATTAGCGGAAGAAATGGGCATGATTTTTCAGGATCCGGAGAATCAAATTGTGATGGACGAAGTCTGGCAGGAGCTTGCCTTTGGCCTGGAAAACATGGGGCTTCACACGGGTGAAATTCGTAAGCGAGTTGCGGAGATGGCCAATTTCTTTGGCATGGAGAGTCTCCTTGCGCGTAAAACACATGAATTATCAGGCGGGCAAAAACAGATGGTAAATCTTGCTTCTGTGCTGTTGATGCAGCCCAAAATCCTGTTGCTGGACGAGCCTACAGCGCAACTCGATCCGATTGCGGCAAAAGAGTTTCTGCAAATCATTCAGCGGTTAAATGAAGAACTGGGCATGACTATTGTGCTGGTTGAGCATCGCCTGGAGGAGGTTATGCCGCTTGCTGACCGTGTCTTTCTAATGAAAGATGGCGCGCTTGCTTACCAAGGTAAATCGGCGGATGTGATGGATGCAATCTGGCAGGTCCAGGATGAACTGTTCATGCCTTATGTGCCATCTATTGCAAAACTCTACCTAACGATGCAAGATCAGGAGCTCATTACACCGTCGTCGGCGAGCGAGATCCCCTTGTCTGTAAAAGAGGGAAGACAGTGGCTTCATCAAAGTTTAGCTGATGCATTCGTACAGGATTATGATTTACATACCGAACGTCAAAAGAAATCTCCAAAAGCCCAGCCGAATCTTCTTGAAATAAAAGATGTGATCTTTGAATACGAACGTAAAGGGCAGCCTGTTTTATCCCAATTGAACCTAACATTGAGAAAGCAAGACTTCCTCGCTGTTGTAGGCGGGAATGGGGCCGGGAAGACAACTTTGCTAAAAGTTGCTGCAGGCCTCTTAACCCCGCATAAAGGAGGCGTACGATTCAGAGGGGAGAAAATCAAGCGAATCCCATTAACGGACCGTTACCGCTTTATCGGGTATCTAGCCCAAAATCCCAAGCTGTATTTTGTACATGATACGGTGGAAAGGGAACTACATTACATTGTGGAACGTTATAAGCTTACAGAAGCAGACTATCAACCGATTATGAAGAAGCTCGGGATTGAGCAAATTCTCACGAAACACCCTTACGACTGCAGCGGCGGGGAACAGCAAAAGGCCGCACTAGCAGGGTTGCTTCTGACAAAGCCCGAACTTCTGTTATTGGATGAACCGACTAAAGGTTTAGACCCGGTATCTAAAGAGGAATTGGCCCAGATTCTCCAGAAATTAAGGTTGAGTGGCATCTCGATTATGATGGTTACTCACGATTTGGAATTTGCCGCCCGCTATGCAACCCGTTGTGCCTTGTTATTCGAGGGAGCGATTACAGCCGAAGGAACCCCACAGGAGTTTTTTCAGGGCAGCTTTTTCTATACCACCGTGATAAACCGGATTTTTCGGCACATCATGCCCTCTGCCATTACATTTGAGGAGGTACTTGATCGGTGGCATCATACCGTCTCCTAACCGTAACCATTTTGGCTGCAGGCCTGCTTGTTTTATCCCTTGCTTCCTTATACATGGCGGACCAGTACTTGCTGCTCAGCTTTGTTATCATCCTTCTGTCTATTGTCCCCTTCTATGTCCGGTTTGAATTGCGGAGCCTGGATACAAGAGAAATTGTACTGCTTGCCATTTTATCAGCGGTTGCCGCAGTCAGCCGCATTCCATTCGCTGCCATACCAAATGTAAAACCGGTTACTTTTATTATCATTGCCTGTGCGATGGTGTTTGGTGCGGAAGCAGGATTTATTATCGGGTCAACAGCGGCTCTCGTCTCCAACATATTTTTTGGGCAGGGGCCATGGACTCCCTGGCAGATGTTCGCCTGGGGAATGGTAGGCTTTATTACGGGCATGTTGAAAGACTTGCGCTGGTTGTCCCATCGCTGGTGTCTGGCGCTTTATGGGTTTATATGGGGTTTTGTATTTGACTGGTTTATGAATATATCGGTTATAATCGGGTTTATAAAAGAATTAACATGGGGAATGATTATAGCTTCATATGTGACCAGTTTTTATTTTGACCTGGCCCATGCCTGCTCCAATGCACTCTTTCTGTACTTATTCGGGTCCAGCTGGATAAAAATTCTCCAGCGTTTTAAAGTCAAATATGGGCTTTTGCGGACGGAGCAACAACCGGGGCTAGCCAAGAATCGTGCGCATTTGAGCAGACGCAATCCCTCCGGTCAGCTGCTGGCTGAAAACAGGAACAAAGAGAGGATTAAACATGATTATCAATGAAAAAATAAAGGCTTCTGTAGTAGAACTAACCGGGCTATACGGCGAAGATTTAGGGATTCTTCCGACGAATGAAGCCTTGCGGATAGCAAAAGAACTCTGTGTAGATTTAGTGTGTCTTTCGCTGACCTCCAGTCCGCCGCCGTGCCAATTGATGGACGGGCGAACTGCCCGGCAGAAGAAAGCGAAAGATAAGCAGGCTCAGCACAAGCTCAAAAAGGGCCCGAAAATAAAAGAAATTCAATTGACTGCGGGGATTGAGACGCACGATTTCGATACGAAAAGACGACAGGCTGAAAAGATACTTGAAAGTGGTGATTTTGTGCAACTTACCGTTCGCCTGCAGCGAAAGGAAAGTGATGCAGCCAGAAAAGTCGTCGATCACATGGCAGCTGAACTGTCCCACTGTGGCAAAAAAGAAAAAGGCGTTCACACGAGCGGGAAACAGGTGAGCGTCGTGTTAAGGCCGCTGTAAACTGCAAAGCTACAATCCCTTTCAAAAAATATAGAGGAAAAACAGTAAGTAGTAATCCTATTAAACCCGCTGTCCTTTCTAAGGCAGCGGGTCTTGTTTTATGACTCGTCATATGGCTGTTTCCCTGGTTCTCAAAATAGCTCATTTCCGAATAGATCTTTGCACGTCTATTAAGACATCAAAATACGATAGTGGATATCAGAATGACCAACAGCAATGCGGTGAACATGGTGCCAGCTTAATCAAATGGAGATGAGAAAATGAGTTCTTATGAGAAAATAAGTTGCAGTGAGAAAATAAGTTCTACTGGCAAAACGAGTTCTAGTGAAAAAAATCTTAATCAAACAATGACCTTCCGCGTAGTAAAAGAAAACGGGGAAGAAATTGTTGCCGGTCCTTTTCCTCATAGCCCAAAAATTGTGATCGTCATCAACAACCAGTTCACGAGTGCCCCAAATACCACACAAATTGCGAGCGGAGCTGGGCGAAACAGTGCAGCAGGAAATAATGCTGCTCTTGATTCGTCAAATACTGAACAGCAACAGAGTGTCGGGGCGAACGGGTTAGCAAAAAATACAGGTATGGGAGGCGATCAGACTGAACCGAACAAAAAGCATGCAGACTGGGAAAATGAGGAAGGAATTGTGATTGTCATCAATAATCAGACCAATTGACATCTGCACAACAATCTTCAGCTACTCAGGTTACAAGTGGTGGTGGAGAGGACAGTGCAGCGGGCACGAACGCTGCAATTGAAAGTTCCAATGCGAAGATTATCCGATTTTTGCTAGTAAAAAGGGCTACGAATGGTATATGTAACAGATAAAAGCCTTTCGCAGTCCCAACTTTTTATTTACCTCAGATAATAATCAAACTGTTGAGTAGAGTAGCCTACCTAGGTGTAGGTGGGCTCTCTTTAAACCCCTCTGTTCCACCACCCAAAGGTATTTTTTGATATCTCCCTTACGAACGTTTTTCACTAGGAACCATAATAAATGGATTTTTGGCGTTGTGGTATAAAAAGCGGATTTTATCGTTTTTTAAGACTCACAAGACGGATATATAAGACAAACCCTTGTGGATATGCATATGCTAGTTTTAACTGAACTATAAAAAGGGTGGTATGTAATGCCATTACGAAGAATAAAAGGTAAATTAATCAAAGGAAAAGCAATGTTGAAGCATCCGGTTCTTAAACGCTACATTCCCGAATTCCATGCCTTAAAACCCGGCGTTCGTACTCAAATGATGAAGCGTTATCACACCTTGTTTATCAAACCGGACAAGGGAAGCCAAGGCAAAGGTATCGTAAGATTAAAGAAGCTGAAAAACGGGAAAGTTCAAATATCTTTGGGGTTGCGACACACAGTAGTTAAAAAGTTTTACGTCAAAAATACATTAACACAATTGCTTCACCCGAAAAAAACATATTTGATTCAGCAGGGACTCAAACTGGCAAAATACAAAAATCGGCTGATTGATATCCGTGTATTTATGCAAAAACCAAATGATCGCTGGCTCATCTCAGGAAGAGTGGTGCGTATAGGAGCTGCAGGCAGATTCACTACCAATTACCATCAAGGAGGACAGCCGGAAACCCTCGAGGTCGTCCTGCGTTCCATTTATAAGAATCAACCTAAAAAAATCAACCCAACCATTCGTTCCTTAGATAGAATCTGCACAATGACTGCCAGAGTGCTGGATCGACGGTTTCCGGGAATCCGCCAGTTAGGCATAGATGTAGCGATAGATAGCAATGGCCGACTCTGGATAATCGAGGCCAATACGAACCCAGCTTTCTTAACGTTTAAAAATCTGAAGGACAAAACCATGTATTACCGAATTCTGAGAAGACGGCGATACATTTATTCGAAATATCGATAAGGAAATAGGTAAAAAAATTAGGAAAGGAATGAGACAGCTATGAATCTTACTATAAAAGATGGTGAAGATATCAAAGAACTTCAAGAATCAATTATTGTGTTAACGGAGGAGGAGAAAGCCGGGGTTGGCTTTATTATTAGCCAACTTCCCCCGCTGGACATGCAATCCATTGATGATGATCTATTACTATTGATTCAATTAACCGGGCAGCAATTGCCAAAACGGCTTGTGGAGGCGTTACTGCGTTTTCGCCGAAAACCTAATCCTTATGGAGTGCTGCTGTTCCGCAATCTGCCCACAGATTCTATGTTGCCTCCCACCCCTATGGACGGAAGATTTTCCGCAGCAAAGAATTCTTTTTACAGTGAGTATTGTCTGCTCTTGTTTATGTTATATTTGGGAGATCCCATCTCTTATGAGGATGAAAAAGAAGGATTGCTCATCCAGAACATCTGCCCTGTGCAAGGCCATGAGAACCGCCAGGAGAACACGAGTTCCAACTTCTTAAACTTCCACACCGAAGATGGATTTCACCCGTATCCGCCAGATTATCTTACCTTAATCGGTCTGCGGCCAGATCATAAGAAAGTTGCAAAAACGCTAACAACCTCTATTCGGACAGCCCTGCATCATCTGCCCAGTACCTGTATTTCGTTGTTAAGACAGCCATTGTACCGCCTACGACCTTCTTCTTCCTTTAAAATTAATAAGGAAGGGGACTACTCAGTCCAGATGCCGATTCTATCTGGACATTTTTTGGAACCGGATATTTGCATTCATTTTAAATCAATGGAAGCTGAGACGGTGGACGCCCGATGGGCATTGGATACCTTAAAGAATGCATTGATTAAAAATATAGTTGCTTTCAATATCCTTCCTGGTGATATGTTGATTATGGACAACAGGATGGTTGCGCATGCTAGAATGCCCTTTGCGCCAAATTTTGATGGATGTGACCGTTGGTTGCAGCGCCTTTTTACCATCGTCGATTTTCGGAGATCCAGTTTCAGCCGTGGGCAGCGTAAGCATATCTGTTCACCATTAACTGTCGAGTACACGAAACAGGTTAAGTAGTCCAACGTACAATAACTTCGCTGAGCCGGTAAAAAAGGGTGTATAAGGATAGAGTATACACTTAATAAGATTTATATGAGTACATCTCACCCTCACTACGGGACAGGAGCCAGTAACCAATATAGAATGGCTTCTTTTTTACGTGTTAGTTAACACTTTAAATATCCCAATTAGGTTACATAACATAATTATGGTTAATTATTTTTCGATTCTCAATCATTTTTTATTTATTCTAATTAATGAAGAATGAAATAAATATAGTGGGGAGAGGAGGGGGTATGATGGATAATTTTATAGCGCGACAGGGTTTAACCATTGAACAGCAATTGCATGTTAATGGAGAGTTTGAGAAAGTTAAAAAGTCAAAAGTTGTTGCCTATCTTTTATGGTTTTTCTTAGGGGGCTTTGGCGCACATAGATTTTATACGCGGGATACAGGCCTTGGCATTGCAATGATTGTTGTATCGATTATAAGCGTATTCCTTTTGTTTATCCCTATTGGTATATGGCTGCTTGTCGACTTGTTTCTGATTGGCAAGCGGGTCAACCAGCTCAATGACCAGCTTGAAGCGGAAGTCATATCAATAGTAAAGGCTGCCAGCCATAATTAACACTTGGTTAGCATCCCTTCACACAGAGCTATATTCTCCCAACCAATGAGAAACTTGAGATTAAAATAGCAGATGCCTGCATAACCTTGTGCGGCATCTGCTATTTTAATTTAGTAGACAAGCATTTGATCTATAATGTAGCCTGTTCATTATATTTACATTATTTAACTTACTTACCAACAAAATATTTACTCAACCATAAAATTAATTAACTACCACAATTTATTTTGGTTTAAACTATTAAATATTGGAATTTAAATCTGATTCTAGATAAAAAGAGAGAAGTTTACAAAAGGGGATTTATTTTTTTGTTCGGAGGGAGTATTTTTTGTTTTATTTAAGAAAGCTGGCTATTTTTTTCTTTGCTTCTGTGTTGGTCATCGCGCTGTTTCCCGTAGCCGAAATTTCTTCAACTTCTAGCATCTCAATGTCCCCGCAAATTACTAAAGCTGCAACCATATCACCGGATACTAAATACAATACGTATGCAAAAAATGCAGTTTCTGCGCTTCAGGCCTGGTATAACCCGGCTACTGGGTTATGGAATCATATAGGCTGGTGGGCACTTTCCTGGATAAAGGCCTACGACGTTACGCACGATATACGCTACCTTACAATGGCGAAAACCATCTTTAAGGATATGACAGGCGGATGGGATTCCACATATGGCAGTGGAATCTGGTGGAATAAGGACCGCAACTATAAAAACGCGATCGCAAACGAGCTTTTTCTTACCGTGGCGGCAAAGCTTCACCTGCGCACACCCGGAGATAAAAGCTATCTGGCATGGTCACAGAAAGAGTGGAACTGGTTTAAGGGCAGCGGCATGATTAACGCTCAGCATTTAATCAATGATGGGCTGGACAAAGCTGGTCATAACAATGGAGGAATAACCTGGACATATAACCAGGGAGTCATCCTAGCCGGCCTGGTTGACCTGTTTAAAAGTACGGGCAATGCTTCTTATCTAGCTTCGGCCAGTCTTTTAGCTGACAGTGCCATGAAGAACTTATGATGCATCACAGAAGCCCGCCTATTTAACTTTTATTACCCAAAACGTCGATTCGCTATGGAAAAATTCAAGCAACAACCGCAACCAGTTTGGCGAGAAGTGGGTAGGCCCAGTTGTCGCAGTAAATGCAGCTCGCCAAAGCGCAGCACTTGATGCAATAAATTGCCTTGTTACTGGTTTGGAATAGAGTTTTTTGCTTTTCACAAGGGGACTAACCCATGAATCATTGGGATAGTCCCCATTTTTTTCATGAAAAAGCTAATGTTTTTAACAATGGATGCAGCCATACCTTTTTAAAGTTGCATGGAAAATGCGTTCAGCCTCTTCTCGCATTCACGGATTCACTTGTTAACTAACCATTCGTTCACGGCAATCGTAGAGGATCCGCTTTCAGCAAGCGGATCGCCAGCAGCTATTCTTTGGGCTTCTTCAAATGTTTCGGCCCGCACGATGTAAGCTCCACCTGAAGCATCACTGAAGCCCCCGGAAAGCTCGACTCGTCCTGCTGCTTTTAATTTATTAAGATAAGCAAAATGAGCAGGCAGGATATCAGGATTAAAATTAGGCGTCCGGCTTGTAATCAACAGATAATAGTTCATATTTATTCTCCCTTTACTGGTTTATTTTGCTCTTAAATGGTAACAAGATGGCGAAGGAAATACAATGATGGAAAAAGCTGCTTGGCAGATTAGAAAGAAAAACATATTTTATATTTAGATGATTTTCTAAATATCTAAGGAAGTGGCCTGATGAACGAATCGTTTAAAGCTTTATCAGACCCGACACGACGGCAGATTATCCGCTTGCTGCGTGATCGGGACATGACAGCCGGGGAAATTGCGGAACATTTTGCCATGACGAAACCAAGTATCTCGCACCATCTAAAATCGTTGAAGCAGGGGGGCTGGTACTCGACGAGCGGCATGGGCAAAACATTGTGTATTCCTTAAATACGACAGTGGTAGAAGAAGCGATTTCGTGGTTTTTGGATATTCTCGGCAAGGACAAATAATAACAGGTGTTTACCTAAGGAGGAACTACGATGAAACACGGGGAAAAGAACTGGGGAAAGATTGATGTATTGCTTATTCTGATAGCACTTGTGCCCATTGCCGCCTTTCTGCTAGTCTATAATCAATTGCCGGATAGCATGGCTGTTCATTTTGGCTTTGATAATAAACCGAATGGTTTCCAAAGCAAGCCGTCGGCCCTTATCCTCTTCAGCCTGCTGGGGCTTGGTGTCCCCATTTTGCTGAAATACACGCGAAAAATCGACCCAAAACAGGAAAATTACTGGAAATTTAAACGCGCGTTTGAAGCTATACGCCTAGGAGTCACAGTGCTGTTGAGCTGCGTGTTCGGCCTTGTACTGATGTTTAACTTGGGTTATCCATTAGATATTAAATTTTTCACTTTAATGTTAGTAGGACTTCTATTTATGATAATGGGCAACTACCTTGTGCAAATTCGTTACAACTTTTTCTTCGGTATCCGAACGCCGTGGACGCTCGCCAGTGAAGAGGTTTGGCGCAGGACACACCGTATGGCTGGCCCGTTGTATATGGCGGCAGGGGCATTTTTCATTTTGTGTGGTTTTGTTGCGAGCACATGGTTTATCTACATTTTTATTGCTGGCATTGTGCTGGCCTGTGCTTTTCCCGTATGTTATTCCTACCTCATTTATAAAAAAACAACCAGATAATTTCCATAATCTACTTGCAAAACTAATAATATTAGTTATAATGCTAATATCATTAGTTTTTATGAGGGGGATTTTTATGCGTGTCCAAAAGCACGGATTTATTTATCAACTGACATTTTTGCCTAATTTTTTTCCGGTAAATTGCTATCTTCTCGAAGAGGACAGCGAGTTAACGCTCATTGATGCCGCGTTATCCTACACATATAAAGGCATCCTTAAAACCGCTCAAGCAATCGGAAAGCCCATCACCCGCATTGTATTAACGCATGCGCATGAAGACCACGTTGGTGCATTGGACCGCTTAAAGCATGCGCTCCCCAATGCGGTAGTTATGCTGTCTAAACGGGATACAAGGCTAATGAACGGGGATCGGACACTGGACAGCGAAGAGCTTCAGCGGCCCGTTCGCGGAGGCGTTCCTAAATGGCTAAAAACCCGGCCTGACCAGCAGCTTGAAGAAGGGGACCGGATCGGGTCGCTTACAGCCCTTTACACCCCAGGACACACTCCGGGTTCGATGTCCTTTCTCGATACAAGAGACCATTCATTGATAGCTGGTGATGCATTGCAGACGCGGGGAGGTATTGCCGTAGCAGGCGTTGTGAAACCTTTCTTTCCCTTTCCGGCATGGGGAACCTGGAGCCTGCAAACGGCTGTTGAAAGTACACGAAAGTTAATTGAGGTAAATCCTTCTCTGCTTGCTGTGGGCCATGGCCATATGCTGAATAATCCAGCTGAAGCTATGCAGCATGCTATCAAAGATGCGGAAAAATTTCTGGAAAGAAGAGGCCCTTATGCGGCAAGGACTTGATAAGGATTTGGTTTTAATAGCAGCGGGGGAGCTTGCTGATCAGATTGGATATGAGAAGGTGAGCCTTGCATCACTTGCCGCCAAACTACAGATCCGGACTCCTTCGCTCTACAATCATATATCGGGGCTTCCAGGTTTAAAAAAAGAACTGGCTTGTTATGCCATCCGTAAATTAAAAGAGAAACTGGCGGAGTCAGCGATCGGAAAGTCAGGCAGAGAAGCCATACTAAGCATCGGGGAGGCTTATGTGTCTTTTGTTAGGCGCCACCCTGGGCTTTATGAAGCAACGATGGGGGCTCCAGATTTTAGGGACCCAGAAGTTGAAGCAGCTGGAAATGAAATCGTAGCTCTCATATTTCGCGTATTGGAGCCATTTTACCTGAGTGAATTGAATGCCATACACGCTGTTCGTGGTCTCCGCAGTATTGTCCATGGGTTCGCTTCGTTGGAATTGAAGAAAGGCTTTAACAGGGAAGTAAGTACCGATGAGACACTGGCTGTAATTTTAAATACGTATATCACTGGGCTCCGGTTAAATGCCGAGGCATGAGGGGCTTTAAGCAGGAGCTAAATAAAGCTAGTCACTGAAAGTGGAGTGACTAGCTTTAGGACAGAAATGGTATCGCGTAACGTTTTACCCCTTAATTGATTCCAGCCACTCCGCGTAGCAATCTTCACATAAAAGCTCGCTGTGCTCGTGCGTTTCTTTGTAAAATGTCACCCTATGGGGACGCTGTATTTCGTGTTCACAATAGTAGCATTTCGTAGTCACGATGTAACCCTGCCTCTAATGGTTTGATTATTTTCCTTGACCGCCCTTGCCGCCTTGTTTCGTTGATTGGGTTTTGGTCTTTTGGTCGCCTCCTTTATTAGTTGTACAACCTGCAACTAAAGAACCAGCGACTAACAGGGCCATAATAAAAGCAATTCCTTTTTTCACGAGTCCTAACCTCCTTCCAAATAAGGTCAGGTTTATATTTTCCTATTCCAATTTTTTTAATCACTGCTTGTTCTGGAAACATGTAACAGAGTATAGGTTCAGGCAACAACGTTTGAATGTATCATGGAAGGCGGGCGAAAAGAGAATGAATACCAGTGATGGAGCGGCCAAAAAGAAAATAATGGACAAATGTGCGAAATGGATTGAGAACCGCTATGAATGTGAGGTATATTTTATCCATGATGAACACGCCACAAACGGAATGGCAGAATACCGAAATGACGGCCATATCATTTACATTCTGGGCGACCAGGAAAAGATGGATCTGGACCTTTTCGTGGATATACTGTCCCACGAGGCTGGCCATGTTCTGTATAATAAACGCGCCATGGACAAGGGAATTTCCTATGAGGAGATCGTGCAAAGAACTGCAAACAAACTAAGCTGTTTTGACCAGCTTCTCCAGCAAAAGTTGATTTCCGATGAAGAGTATAACCGGCTTTATGCTGCAATTGAAGAAGAGTGGGAAAGTAACAGAACGAAAGAAAAAATAGCAGCAGAACTTCAACAGTTTCTATAAGAAGGCCGTGCAGTTCATTAACCTTTAAACAAATGTGATAGATTTGCCAGTTCATAGAAAACTAGATATACTCAAAAATACTTAGCATAAAAGAAGCTTAATTATGTAGGGGTGATCGATTAAATGGCCAGTGGGTTAACAGGCAAGCGCATCGTGATAGCGGGAACTCGCAAAACGGATGAGATCAGCACGCTGATTGAAAAACAGGGAGGAACTCCGATCCTTCGCCCTCTGCAGGGTACAGTCTTTCTAGCAGAACAAGAAATTGAACCAGATCTCCGCGGGTTTGTCGAGAACGGCGCCGATTGGGTCATTTTTACGACCGGAACCGGCTTTGAAACACTACTGGATATGGCTGAAAAGCTGGGCGTTCGTGCTTTATTTGAAGAAAGAATAAGACAGGCGAAGGCAGCGGCAAGGGGATATAAGACGCATTCCGCCTTAAAAAAACTGGGAATCTTACCTGTTGCAGTTGATGATGACGGGACAACCAGAGGATTGATCCGCGCTCTCGAGTCTTTTGATTTCGAAGGCAAACGAGTTATGATACAGCTACACGGAGAAACAGCACCTGTATTGATACGTTTCTTCGAAGAAAGAGGCGCCAATGTTACTTTACTCTTGCCATACCAGCATGTGGCACCAGACACAAAGGCAGTAGAAACGTTGTGTCGCGAATTAATGGATAGCTTGGTGGATGCCGTTTGCTTTACAACGGCGGCACAGGTTCGATTTCTGTTCGAATTTGCCAGCCAGCAAGGGTATGCAACAAAATTAAAGTCTGCATTTGATCACAGTGTGCTGGCGGTAGCCGTTGGAAAGATTACCCGCGAGGCTTTAGAAGAGGAAGGCATACAACGAGTGCTGGCCCCTGAGTTAGAACGGATGGGGGCGATGATTGTCGAATTATCCCGCTACTATGCTGACAAGTGAGCCATATGGCCCGGCCTGCTGCAGTAAAAGTTAACGCCACTAGAAAAAAGATTGACAGCAAAGTAGGATAAGCTATACAATACAGATAATTTCATTATGAATCCTTCGGGGCAGGGTGAAAATCCCTACCGGCGGTGATAGAAGAAGCAACGCTTCTTCTTTAGTCCGTGAGCTGCGGCCTTTGCCAATGCTGACCCGGTGTAATTCCGGGACCGACAGTATAGTCTGGATGGGAGAAGGATATTAAGAAAGCCAACTGTACTGTAGGCTTATTTGTGGATGTCCACAACATTATTTTGTGGTCAACCGCTTATTCGCTGTGATGATCATACATAGGTTTTTTTGAGTTCCCTGAATATCCAGAAACTAAGCTCCGAGTTCGGTTTGTTAACCGTGGTCGGAGCTTTTTATTTTTGAGCATATAATAAACTTGAAAATCCTTGTCAAGGGTGGATGCGGACAAGTTGCAGGAAGGAGGAAGAAAACATGAACCACGGGGAATACATGCAGTTAGCGCTCCGCCTGGCAGAGGCATCACGCGGCCAGACAAGCCCTAATCCAATGGTTGGATGCGTCATCGTGAAGGATGGTGTGCTTGTTGGGACCGGTAGCCACCTTAAGGCAGGCGAGCCGCATGCCGAAGTGCACGCGCTGCGCATGGCAGGCGAGAAGGCACAGGGTGCGACCGCATATGTTACGCTCGAGCCATGCAGTCACTTCGGAAGAACGCCGCCCTGTGCAGATGCCCTGGTTGAAAGTGGTGTGCAAACGGTAGTTATTGCCATGCTTGATCCCAATCCGATGGTTGCCGGACGCGGGGCGAACAGGCTCCGAGAGGCAGGCATAACGGTGATTACGGGTGTATTGGAGAAGGAAGCTTTAAAACTCAACGAAGTGTTTGTAAAGTATATCAAGACAAAGCGGCCGTTTGTTACTGTTAAAACAGCCAGCACGTTAGATGGCAAGGTCGCCACAGTCACCGGCAACAGCCGCTGGATTACAGGTGAAACGTCCCGCGAGGACGTCCATCAACTTAGGCACGAGAATGATGCGATTCTAGTGGGCGTTAACACCGTGCTTACCGATGACCCCCAGCTCACAACCCGGTTGCCGCTGGGCGGCCGAAACCCCATTCGAATTGTTGTGGATTCCACACTGCGTACACCTATTTATGCCCGGGTTGTAACAGATGCACAGGCCCCAACCTGGATTATTACAACTGAACAGGCTGACAAGGACAAGTGCAGGAGGCTTCAAGAAAGAGGGATCCGTATCTTTACTGCTGGGAATGGCTCGTCAGTAGACATCGACCAGGCACTGAAAGTGTTAGGTGAACATGAAATTACATCGCTTCTTGTAGAAGGAGGCAGCCAGGTTAACAGTTCGTTTCTTCATGCCCATGCCATTGACAAGCTCGTTGCCTACATCGCTCCTAAAATTGTGGGGGGCCAGGCGGCACCAACGCCATTCGGTGGATTCGGAATTGAAGAAATGGCCAGCGCCATTTCGTTGCGTGATGTTCAGATGCAGCAGGTAGGCGATGATTTCAAAATAACGGGCTACCCGGTTTGGGAGGGATAGGATGTTTACCGGAATTATAGAAGAACTGGGAAAGGTACGTACAATAAAGCTAGGCCAGGATTGGTGTGTATTGGAAATAGAAGCAAAAGATATTTTACAAGATGTAAAAATAGGAGACAGTATATCCGTTAATGGGGTTTGCCTGACCGTGACTACACACACCAGACAGCTTTTTACGGCCGATGTAATGCCTGAGACACTGAAAAAAACATCCCTGTCTTCGCTTAAAAATGGTTCACCAGTGAACCTTGAAAGGGCCATGGCAGCCGGCGGGCGCTTTGGCGGCCATTTTGTCTCGGGTCACGTTGATGCCACCGGCACAATTCTGTCCAAAAAAGTTTATGGCAATGCGGTATTGTATGAAATCGGGGCTGACGGGCCGATTTTACGCTTCATTATTCCAAAAGGTTCGATTGCCGTAGACGGGATCAGCCTTACGGTCGTTTCAACAACTCCTGAAAGCTTTTCGGTCTCAATTATCCCACACACCCTAGGAGAAACTGTCCTACAGCATAAAGGAAAGGGCGATATTGTAAACCTGGAATGCGATATGATAGGCAAATACGTCGAACGCTTTGTTTCGGGGAAACAGCCTAAGAAAGATAGTCAACTTACAGCTGAATTTCTCGTAAAAAGTGGTTTTATGTAAAATAACAATCTTTGATAAACAAAATGAAGACAATAAAAAACGAAAGGTGTGGAGAAAGTGTTCGATTCAATAGAAGACGCGCTGCAAGATTTAAAACGCGGTAAACCGGTCATTGTGGTTGACGATGAGGACAGAGAGAACGAAGGCGATTTTATTGCGCTGGCTGAAAAGACGGACGCTGCGATGATCAATTTTATGGCGACGTATGGCCGAGGCCTGATATGCGTTCCAATTACAGAAGAACGCGCAGCTGAGCTGTCCCTGCCCCCGATGGTCAAGCGTAATACAGATAAACACGGAACAGCTTTTACCGTTTCGGTTGATAAGGGAACAACGTCCACAGGGATATCAGCCTTTGAACGGGCTTCGACGGTGGAGGCTATAACAAATCCGGATACAACGGGCGCTGATTTTCGCCGGCCTGGCCATGTTTTTCCTCTTATCGCGAAGAAAGGTGGAGTTCTTCGGCGCGCTGGCCATACGGAAGCTGCCGTTGATCTGGCACGATTATGTGGGTCTTACCCGGCGGGCGTTATTTGTGAAATCATGAATGAAGACGGTTCAATGGCACGTGTCCCGGATCTGGCTAAAGTGGCTGAGAAGCATCAATTAAAATTCATTACCATTCAAGATTTAATTCATTACCGGAGAGAGCAGGAGAAGCTCGTAAAGCGGGAGGTTGAAGTTGAGCTGCCAACAGCTTATGGAGATTTTAGACTGGCCGCTTATTCAAACGAGGTAGACGAACTCGAACACCTTGCATTAATTAAAGGCACCATACAACCGGATCAGCCGATATTGGTGCGGGTTCATTCCGAATGTTTAACTGGCGACGTATTTGGCTCACACCGCTGTGACTGCGGGCCCCAGCTTCACGCGGCACTCAAACAAATTGAAGAAGAAGGCACTGGCGTCCTGCTATACATGCGTCAGGAAGGGCGGGGTATTGGCCTAATGAATAAACTAAGGGCATATAAACTTCAGGAAGAGGGTTATGACACAGTGGAGGCCAATGAAAAGCTTGGATTCCCGGCGGATCTGCGCGAATATGGAATTGGCGCGCAAATATTGCGCGATCTGGGTGTCACACAGATCCGGCTGCTTACAAACAATCCACGCAAAATTAAAGGGATTGAAGGGCATGGACTGGAAGTTGTCGAAAGGGTGCCAATACAAGTAGAACATGTTGCCGAAAACGAAAAGTACTTGAAAACAAAAAAAGCCAAACTCGGGCATCTTTTAAACATTTGATTAATTGAGTAATTATTATGACATCATTATCAAAATTTAGAAATAGAGGAGAGAACTACAATGGCAAAAACATATGAAGGCTATCTGGTTGGAACAGGGTTAAAAGTTGGAATGGTGGTTGGCCGTTTTAATGAATTTATTACAAGCAAGCTGCTCGGTGGCGCGCTTGATGCTCTGAAGCGACACGGCGTGAACGAAGATGATGTCGAAGTTGCCTGGGTACCGGGTGCTTTTGAAATTCCACTTATTTTAAAAAAAATGGCAGAATCTAAAAAGTATGATGCTGTCATTGCGCTTGGAACTGTGATACGTGGCTCTACACCTCACTTTGATTATGTCTGTAGCGAGGTAGCCAAGGGCACAGCTGCAATTGGCCTGCAAACAGGAATCCCTGCAATTTTTGGTGTTTTAACAACAGATACAATCGAACAGGCCATTGAGCGCGCAGGTACAAAAGCCGGAAATAAGGGCTGGGAAGCTGCCTCTGCAGCGATTGAAATGGCCAATTTGACGAGAGCTATTGGCTGATCCGCAAATAAATAAGGTTTATACACGTAATTCCTCTATGAAAAATACTGCTTTTTATGATAAAATAAAGCCGGATTACATAACTGGCGGAAGTGGGGAACCACAGGGGAGTGTAATCGACAAAGCCGACCGCCTGGGCACATGCTCAGGGGTTTTTTTGATCCTTAGCATGGTGTTTTGTTGAGGGAGTGAACAAATTGAGCGCAATCATTATGGATGGAAAACAACTGGCGGCTCAGATTAGGGATACATTAAAAGATGAGGTAGCTGAGTACCAAAATCAGTCGGTACAACCAGGACTTGCTGTTATATTAGTGGGAAATCATCCTGCATCCGAGACGTATGTGCAAGCGAAACAAAAAGCGGCGCTTGCGGTTGGGATTCGTTCCTACCTGATTCGCTTTGCGGATAATGTGTCTCAAGGTGAATTGCTAGCTAAGATTGCACAGCTGAATAATGACCCGCAGGTAAATGGAATTCTTGTACAACTTCCATTGCCTAAACACATTGATGTTCAAACCGTTATTGATGCCATAGATCCGGAAAAAGATGTAGATGGCTTTCATCCGCTAAATGTCGGCAACATGCAAGTTGGGAAAAAAACACTGCTACCATGCACACCGTTTGGTATTGTAAAGTTGTTGAAGGCGTATAACATCCCGCTGCAAGGCAAGCATGCCGTAATTGTGGGTCATAGCCATATCGTTGGCAGACCAATGGCGACGCTCCTTCTCAATGAAAACGCCACTGTCTCTGTATGCCATGCTTATACTGAGAATCTAAAAGAAATGACAAAAATGGCAGATATTTTAATTGTCGCCGTCGGGAAAAAACACTTGATTACAGGCGACATGGTAAAACCGGCTGCAACCGTCATTGATGTCGGCATTAACCGGGAAGGCAAACGGATTTTTGGAGATTGCGATTTTGACTCCATTAAAGATATTGCTTCGCATATCACTCCTGTACCCGGAGGCGTAGGGCCCATGACGATCGCGACGCTGCTTTGCAATACGTTACAGGCGGCACGCAGTCAATCCAAACAACCGGTCCTTGTATAAAACAATAATGAGACTTTCAAAATATACCCACTCATTTCTTCGGAAACTGAGTGGGTTTTTATTTGCGTTTTAAAATGCAATAACTGGGAAAATATAAGGAAAGCAGTATTCCATATCCTATCCTATACACATAGAATTCAACTGAGTTAACCTTTTAAATTCTTTAAATAAAAGAACTTCATCCAAATTGATTGATAAAGATCCGAACGTTACTTATAATGCACAAAGTAATTATTCGCATTTAATCCATTCCCAACAAAGGAGGAGTTACGGTGTTTTTTGTTATTAATATAATTGGAATAATCGTGGTATTCGCTATCGCTTACCTTTGTTCCCGGGATCGCAGAAAAGTTGATTTTACTTCTGTCGCGATCATGTTAGTTATTCAACTCATCATTACGTGGTTCATGCTCTCCACTACAATTGGCGGAGACATTATCCAATTAGTCGCTAAGTTCTTCCTATGGCTGATAAATTGTTCGATGTCAGGCATCCGGTTTGTATTCGGCAGTCTGGTTCCTGCTACGGGAATGGCTCCGTTTCTAATCAGCGTATTAATGCCGATCATTTTTATTGTTGCTTTCTTTGACATCCTCACTTATTTCGGGATCCTGCCTGCAATCATTAACACGTTAGGCTGGGTTCTTTCCAAAATAACACGTTCTCCTCGGTTTGAGAGCTTCTTTGCGACACAGGTGATGTTTTTAGGTAACAACGAAGTATTAGCCATTACCAGAGATCAACTCAATAAAATGGATGATAAACGACTACTTACAGCCTGTATGCTTGGCATGTCCTGTGTGAGTGTCGGCGTGCTTGGCGGATATATGCAGATGATTAACCCGAAATATGTCTTAATCGCTATTCCATTAAATGCAGTCGGCGCTTTAATTATTACATCCTTATTAAACCCGTATAAAGTGACACCGGAAGAAGATGTTGTTTATAACCCGGTAAAATCGGATAAAAGAAGAAATTTCTTCGATATGTTAACAGACAGTATGATGACAGGCGGAAGGATGGCACTGATTATTGCCGCCATGCTGATGGGATTTACCGCTTTAATTACTTGCAGTGATAGCATTTTAAGTCTTATCAACAAAAACATTACACTGGAAAATATATTCGCCGTCATCTTTTCACCTTTTACTTTCTTAATGGGCGTTACACCCTCCCAGATATTCACCGTTGCACAGTTTATGGGTGAAAAATTGGCTACAAATGAGTTTATTGCGATGGGCAGCCTGCATCCGATACTGCACACACTCAACAGGCATACGGAAGCCGTTATTTCAACCTTCCTTGTTTCCTTCTGTAACTTTTCCACGGTAGGGATCATCCTGGGCAGCGTAAAGTCCTTGTTTAGCGAGGAAAAGGGAGCCTTCATTGCAAAAAACACCTGGCGCCTATTGGTCTCCGGTATCCTGGTTTCCTTCTTAACCGCTATGGTGGTCGGATTATTTGTTTGGTAAACAACACGAAAACATCGTGGGCAATTGCCACACGATGTTTTTGTGTTAACGTTTTAATTCATATGGTCTCATTGAAAACTGTTCCAGGCTGTGGATCACTTTTAAATCTTGAACCTATGCTCAAGTGCCTTATGCTTTAAAAATGCGGTCGATTTTTTCGATCGCCTCATTTGTTAACGTGACATCGAGTGTCTTCAGGTTGTTTAATACTTGGTCCGGCCGTTTGGCGCCCGGGATTAATACATCAATGGAGTCGCGTGTGAGATACCAGGCGAGAACCACGTGTGCCACTTCAGCCCCCAAAGCATGAGCCACTTCACGCACTTGATCGACTTTTTCTAAATTGCGGACGAAAGCGTCTCCCTGAAAGAGAGGATTTTTCGCACGACCATCATTGAATGTCGTGTTTTTGTTATATTTCCCGCCTAACAATCCTGCTGCAAGCGGGAAATACGGAATAAAAGAAATGTTATTTTGCGCCGTATACGGCAGCAAATCTTTCTCTACTTCGCGTTTAAATAAATTGTATTCAGACTGAAGTACATCCACATAGCCATCTTTGTTGGCTTCTTTTAATTGGTCAATGGAGAAATTAGATACCCCGATCGAACGAATTTTGCCTTCGTCTTTTAATTCTTTTAACGCGCCAACCGCTTCGTCTTTTGGTGTATTTTCATCCGGAAAATGAATATAAAATAAATCAATATAATCGGTATTAAGCCGTTTTAAACTGCTTTCTACCGCAGTCTTTAAGAAGGCAGGGGAGTTATCCAACACAATTTTACCGTTTACAAATTTGTGTGCCCCTTTTGTCGCAATGACAACGTCTTCGCGTCTGCCTTTTTCCTTGATTACTTCGCCAATCAATTCCTCCGAGCGCTCAGGCCCGTATATGTAGGCCGTATCTAAAAAGTTAATGCCGTTGTCTAAAGCAGTCCGAACAACTTCTTTTCCAGTTTCTTCGTTAAGATCGGGGTAAATGTTATGCCCACCAACGGCATTTGTCCCCAGGCCAATCTTATTTACGTATAAATCTGTTTTTCCTATTCTCGATTGTTCAACCATTTTAGACAGTCATCTCCTTTAATAAAGTTAGTAACATTATAACAAACAATGAAATGGTTATGGCAAATTGTAGCACATCAATTTGTTTATAATATTTTGACTAAACAGAATATTTGTGTTAATTTTTAATTGTCGACAATCGACATTGATGATACATAGAGAGAAACCTGAAATGGAGAGACCAAAATGCAACGAACCGTAAGCCACTCAGCTCTTTCGAATTTAATTAAAGAAAGCATAACAGAAGACATTATGCGGGGAAGGCTCCGTTCTGGAGATAAGCTGATAGAAGCCAAGTATGCGGAAGAATTCGGAACGAGCCGCGCACCGATACGCGAGGCCTTTTATCTGCTGACATTAGAGGGAATTGCGAAAAAAATTCCCCGCAAAGGTACGGTTGTCCAAGGTTATTCAAGGGAGGAGATCGGCGATGTACTGGCCATAAGGGGATTCATTGAAGACCTGGCGCTGCAAAGGATTAAACAGCCCAACATTGCAGATTGTCTAAATACATTAGATGAGATAGTAAACCAAATGGAGCATAACCTAAAGGACAAAGCTGAGTATGCCAGATTAAACTACAATTTTCACTACCAGTTCATTCTAGCAAGTGAAAACGAAGTGATTAACGATTTATACACGCGAATTGGAGCCCCGCTTCTTTCTTTGCAAACGATGTCTTTTATAGAAGAACAGAGCATTCGCAATTCGTATAAGGAACACCGGTCGATTATTGGTCATCTGCGTTCAGGTGACATTGAACAAGCAAGAAAGCAATTACAGGCGCATAATAATGCCGTTTTACCGCGGATTGCTCAACATTTTACAGAGTAATTCAGGCGCTCAAATAAAGGGGGTGAACAAGGTGAGGGTTTTAATCAAGAGAGTAGCGGATGGCAAAATTACACTGCAGGAAACCTCTAAGATTGCGATTGTGACAATAAGCCGGCCGGAAGCCCGAAACGCCTTAACAACAAAAATGTGGAACGAATTAGCGGAGATTGCACGCGAACTACATATCCGTCCAAAGGTTAAGGTCGTCATTTTACGCGGCATGCCCGGCCAGTTCACTTCCGGGTCGGATATTAAAGAATTTGCCGGGATGTCTATTAGTGAGGCCAACGTGGCATTTGAAACAATGGAACAAGCAATATCGACTATTGAAAGCCTTTCCATCCCGGTTATATGTGCAATGGATGGACCAGCAATGGGGGCTGGGTTCGTACTCTCCCTGGCATGCGACATTAGAATCGGAACGGCTAATGCGAGGATGGGCATCCCCGTTGGTAAACTCGGTATTAAGCTTGGGCCATCTTTTGTCAGAAGGATCGTCAGGATAATAGGCCCAAGCCGGACAAAAGAATTGGTCTATACAGGAAATGTCTATAACGCATCGGAAGCCGTGAAGCTGGGTCTGCTAAATCATCTTGTTCCTGATAGCGAATCACTGGATAAGTCTCTTTTTCAGATGGCGGAAACGATTATGTGCCAATCAAGGGTTTCGCTGCAATCCGTGAAGAAGTCAGTAGAGATGTGTGAGTGGAAACAGACACCCGCCTGGGAGTTTGCTCATCCGGTAGATTTTCCAGAGGGATGCATGGCTTTTGTCGAGAAGCGGCTGCCTCGTTTTAGTTAGAAACTACTCTTATACCCATACTGAAGGAGGAATAGATGGTGACTGAAAAAGCGCTGCAGGGTATTAAGGTATTGGATTTAACAAGAGTACTGGCAGGGCCTTACGTGTCGATGGTATTAGGTGACCTGGGGGCTGAAGTGATAAAGATTGAGACGCCGCAAGGGGGTGATGATTCAAGAGGTTATGGTCCTTTTATTAATGGAGAAAGTGTTTATTTTATGAGTTTAAACCGCAATAAGAAGAGCCTCTCGCTAAACTTAAAGAGCGAGGAGGGAAAAGAAATTTTTCTGCGGATGGTTCAGGACGCAGATGTTGTACTCGAAAATTATCGTCCAGGAACCATGGAAAAGCTGGGTCTTGGCTATGAAGAACTGGAAAGGGTAAACCCAAAAATTATTTATGCGGCGAGTTCAGGCTTTGGCCACACGGGTCCCTACAGCAAAAGAGCCGCTTACGATTTAATTGTACAGGGGATGGGGGGGATCATGAGTCTAACAGGTGAACCCGATGGTACACCTACAAGGGTAGGAGCATCCATCGGCGACATTACATCAGGACTCTTCACAACCATCGGTATCCTTTCTGCAATTCATAAACGTGGTGACACTGGAAAGGGGCAAAAAGTTGATGTGGCGATGTTAGACTGTCAGGTGGCGATATTGGAAAATGCCATCGCAAGGTATGCGGTCGATGGACAGTCACCGAAAGCGACAGGAAATCGCCACCCATCCATTACGCCATTCGCAGTCTTTAAGGCGAACAACGGACATATTATAGTAGCAGCCGGAAATGATGCGTTGTGGAAGAAGTGGTGCCAGGCAGTCGGAAGAGAGGAGCTTGCTGAAGACAATCGGTTTACAACCAACGCCCTTAGAACGGACAACTGGGATGAACTGGAGACTATTATGGGAGAGGTGATAGCGCATCGCAGTGTTGAAGAGTGGCTGCAGCACTTTGACCAGGCAGGCATTCCTGCGAGCCCCATTCACAATGTTGAACAAGTCATTAAGCACCCGCAGGTCATTTCCCGTGAAATGGTGGTCCACCAGCAACATCCCGTGGCAGGAGAGATAGTAATGCCCGGAATACCAATTAAGTTATCCAAAACGCCCGGAACGATAGATAGGCCAGCTCCTCTCCTGGGTCAGCATACACTGGAAATTCTATCGGGTTTGGGATTTGAAGAAGCGGTAATCGAGGAAATGAGGGCAAAGGGCATCGTGTAACAAGTTAAGAGGGGTCATAAGGAAAGAGGCCCACAAGTTCACAACAAGGCATTAAAATTTAATAATGGGGGTGCAAGGAATGGCAAGCAGTTTTGAAGCGAGCGGCCTTTCTCAAGCGGAGCACAAGAAACAGGTAAAAAAAGCGGCTGTTGCCGGGGCCATAGGAACAGCCATTGAATGGTACGATTTCTTTCTGTATGGGACTGCATCTGCACTCGTTTTTCCGAAGCTGTTTTTCCCAAATTCCGATCCATACATCGGAGTTTTGCAAGCGTTTACAACATTCTTCCTTGGATTTCTCGCACGCCCTGTTGGCGCTATAATTTTTGGTCACTACGGAGACCGAATCGGGCGGAAAGCTACGCTAATTATTACCCTCATGTTAATGGGAGTAAGCAGCAGCCTGATTGGAATTCTCCCCACTTATAGCACGGCGGGATACGCCGCGCCCGTAATCTTAATCCTGCTAAGGCTGTGCCAGGGCATTGGTGTTGGCGGTGAGTGGGGTGGATCGGTTTTACTGTCCATGGAATGGGGCTCCAAAGAAAGACGCGGGCTAATGGGAAGCTGGTCGCAGATGGGAGTACCCATGGGACTCTTGACCTCTTCGCTTATGATATCGCTTTTCATTCATTTAACAGGCAACAGTTTTAATACCTGGGGATGGCGAGTTCCCTTTCTAATCAGCATTTTACTTGTGGCCATCGGATTATATATACGCCTAGGTATCATGGAATCTCCTCATTTCGCGAACGTTCAAAACCAAAAGCGTGTTTCGAAAAGGCCGGTTCTGGAAGTTATCAAAAAACATCCGAAAGAAATTATTTTATCTGCCCTTGTGCGGCTCGCAGAGCAGGCCCCTTTCTATATTTTTATTACCTTTGTGGTTAGTTACTGTACCGGTGAACTTAAATTGGGCAAAGCGTTTTTAACGGACGCCATTTCGCTTGCTTCGTTCGTCTCTCTTTTCAGCATTCCGTTTTTTGGCTACTTATCCGATAAAATAGGGAGAAAACGGATGTACATGATTGGCTGTGTTGTAACGCTCTTATATGCCTTCCCTTATTTCGGATTGTTAAATACTGCCGCTCCAGCGCTCGTCTTACTCGGAATCGTATTATCACTAATTCCACATGATATGCTGTATGGGCCGCAGGCTGCGCTGATTGCAGAGAACTTTCCTACGCATCTGCGCTACAGTGGCGCATCGTTGGGGTATCAATTATCGTCTATTATAGCAGGTGGACCTGCACCGCTGATTGCTGCTTTTTTACTTCACACTTACGGAAGTTCAACGGCCATCAGCATCTACATGATCATTTTATGTGTGATCTCACTCATCGCCACGTCCATGTTAAAGGAGCGTGCAAAGCAAGATATTGTAAAAGAGCTTGATGAAGTGTACATTACACCTGTCAAAGCGGATCAAAGTATGTAATAATTAGTGAGTATAGGTTTAGCCGGCCGCAAGCTCCAGCCACCTGAGGAATTCGGGTGGCTTTTTACTTGTGTCAGAGCTACAGTTCAACCAAGGGAAGAGGAGAGCATATGCCAATACACAGCAAATTACAGAATAAATGGATTTCTACGCTGATCATCTTCTTTATCACTTCATTCATTGAGTCATTTACGATGAGCCATGTATTCGCGTTTTTACCATCTTATTTGCAAACTTTTCATCTCTCGCACTTATCGGTTTGGATTGGTGTGTTAAACGCGCTAACTTTTATCGTCGGATTGCCTATGGTCCCTTATTGGGGTGTGTGGGCTGATAAGTATGGTGCCAAATCGATAATTATTCGCAGCGCTATCGTTGAAGCCCTTGTGTTTGCTTTACTCAGTTGGGGGCAGCACTTTTATCTTACTTGCTTAGCTATGGCTCTCGTTGGATTTCAACTCGGTAACACCGGAATCATGCTCTCAACCATTCGTTCTTTGGCTCCGCCTGACAAAACAGGAAGAGCAATTTCTATTTTTGGCGCCGCTTCGCCAATAGGAATGGCAATGGGTCCAATGATAGGAGGATTTATACTGGGAACGCTCCATTGGTCCTTCCTTCATCTTTATTTATTGGATAGTGGATTATCCGTTGTTTCGGCCTGTCTTCTGTTGTTCAGTTCTTCGGAACGCAGAGTTTCGCGTACCACGCAAACAGTATGGCAGTCTATTCAGGCGGCGTTTTCTAGTCGGTTAGTTTGGATTGTATTTTCTCTCTATTTTTGTTTCATGACTGCTAGACAGCTAATGACACCGTATTTACCCTTGTTCGTGCATCAGTTGTATACACCATTCCACAGCGAAGAAGTTTCCATCGGGGTCATTTTGGGAGGTGCAGCGTTGATTGGAGCAGTTGTGTCGGCGTTTATAGGAGAATTAGGCGACCGATATAAATTCGAGAACATTTTGTTTGTTATGGGATCCATTGTTATTATTTCATTAATCTTTTTATCTTTCACCAAGACGTGGGGATGGTTCACAGTAGAATTGATGGTGTTCTATGCCGGATTTAACGGAACTGTTGCCATGATTTTTGCCCTGTTAACGACTCAACTAACAGGGCAAACGCGGACAACTGCTTTAAACCTGATCTACGTTCCACTCTATATAGGAGGAATTATAGGTCCCATTATTGGCTCTACAATTTCATCATATGGTTTTCGAGTTCAGACGCTTGTTGCGGCTTTTGGTTGTGTTGCTGGGTGCCTAATTTGGCTGATGTCGTTAAAAAATAAAGAGAGTAGAGAAAGTGTTCATCCGGAAAAATAACGGGACAACAATTCTTGCCTAAACCCGTACCCCTGTTTCGCCGTTTTTGGATGTCACCACCAGAGATGGGGACGAGAGCATATCTTCCGGCAGGCTGTACTCATGAAGCGGAGAACCCTTTTCATTATGCACCCGGACGATGCTGCCTTCATTAACAAACTCATCCAGAGCGGCTGCAACGGCGCGATAATCAACATTAAATTCCGAAGCAAGCCGCACTGTAGATATACCCGTTCTTTTATCAGTAGCGCAAATAATCGCTTCTTTCACAACCCTCATCAGTTTATGCTTATCGATGGTTTCCTGTTGACTCATTCTGGATACCTCCTCTATTTAGCCGCTTTAGTTATAATGCGCGTAAACATACCAATTTATTCAGTTGAAAAGCTGCTTCCCTCTACATTTCCCATTATATACAAGGCGTAAACTGTGGCCGATAAAGTCACAATAAGTTCACAAGGGTAAAACCTTGTAGAAACCAATCAGGGAGGTGACAACTATGTCACGTCGTGGAGGAAGCAGAAATCGTCTTCTTGTTGAGCAAGCCAGCCAGGGTTTGGAGCAAATGAAGTACGAAATCGCTACTGAATTTGGTATTCAACTTGGAGCTGAGCAAGCATCACGCGCTAACGGTTCAGTAGGTGGAGAAATGGTAAAACGCCTGATTCAATTTGGTGAACAATCCATCAGCGGTGCAGCAGGTACTACTAGCCGATAAAAAATGAATAAAATGGATGAGGGTGCTGCTTTAGCACCCTCTACATCTGCAATAAAGCCAGCAACGGGGGAAAGGTAAAAAATTACATAATTCGATAACAGGAAATATTTATTGGAAGGAAGGAGCGTAAACATGAAAGATAATCAATTTAAAGAGGAAATAAAAACAGCTGACAGAAATTATGAAGTTGAGGATTATAAGAGGAAAGACCAAGTTTCCATAGGATTAGCTACTACCCATGAACAGGTCAGTGATCATTACATGAGCGGAGAATATATAGCTGGTAATGATAGCGCGGAAGATCAGCCTGCGATTCCCAGGAAAGATTAGGTGTTAACGAGGAACATGGACAACATCATTTTTACTATATATAAGTGATTCCAATTTTTATAGTCATAACGAGACAAAACGAGACAAAACGAGACGAGCGTCTCGTTTTGTCTCGTTTTTTTGCTATTTTTATGCTGGATAAATGAGAGACATCCCTGTTTTGGATGCGTTTCACTTTGGCTCGATACTTGCATTGATGTATGTTGAACCAAAATTACGATTGGAGGCCTGAAAATGGAAACGACGCAAAGTAAAGAGATACGATTGTCTCAGGAAAAAGCGCATTGGATGTATAAAAAGATGCTCGAAATTCGCAAATTTGAAGATAAAGTACATGAGTTATTCGCCCAAGGGATTCTACCCGGCTTTGTTCATCTCTATGCCGGAGAGGAAGCGGTAGCAGTTGGGGTTTGTGCGCACCTTACCGATGAAGATAGTATTACCAGTACCCACCGCGGACATGGTCATTGTATTGCAAAAGGATGCGATTTAAATGGCATGATGGCTGAAATTTATGGAAAGGTAACGGGTTTATGCAAAGGAAAAGGCGGTTCAATGCATATTGCGGATTTAGATAAAGGTATGTTAGGAGCGAATGGCATTGTGGGGGGTGGTTTTCCTCTAGCCTGTGGTTCGGCTTTAACTGCAAAATATAAGAAGACCAGAAATGTAAGCGTTTGCTTTTTTGGGGATGGAGCCAACAACCACGGTACATTTCATGAAGGTATTAATCTTGCTGCCATTTGGAATCTTCCTGTTGTATTCGTGGCAGAGAATAATGGCTATGCAGAAGCGACTCCATTCACATACGCCTCAAGCTGTAAATCTATCGTGGATCGTGCTATTGGTTACAACATCCCTGGCATTCAGGTGGATGGAAAAGATGTGCTAGCTGTTTATCAGGCTGCAGAGGAAGCGGTTCAAAGAGCTCGCAGGGGTGAAGGACCCACATTAATAGAGTGTGTCACCTACCGTAATTATGGACACTTTGAGGGTGATGCGCAGAAATATAAACCTGAACAAGAAAAGAAACAACACTTGCAGCAAAAGGATGCCATTGCTCTATTCAAAAAGTACCTGCTAAAGCAGCAGCTAATGGCGGAGCAGGAGTTAATTCTACTAGAATCTTCAGTAGAACAGGCAGTTTTTGAAGCGGTTAAGTTTAGTGAAGAAAGTCCATATCCAAATGATTCAGAACTATTAACCGACGTGTACGTATCTTACTAATCAAAAAATAGGAGGAATTGATAATGACAAGACAATTGAGCATGTCAGCTGCGATTAATGAAGCGATCAAGCTCGCCATGAGAAAAGATGAAAACGTCATTTTGCTGGGGGAGGATGTGGCGGGTGGAGCAGAAGTTGACCACCTACAGGATGAAGAGGCATGGGGCGGGGTCTTAGGTGTTACAAAAGGGTTAGTACAAGAATTTGGCCGTGACCGAATTTTAGATACCCCCATTGCGGAAGCAGGTTATATGGGTGCGGCTATGGCCGCCGCTTCAACAGGCTTACGGCCAATTGCTGAGTTAATGTTTAATGATTTTATCGGAAGCTGTTTGGATGAGGTGATGAATCAAGGTGCAAAGTTCCGTTACATGTTTGGAGGGAAAGCACAGGTACCTATCACAATTCGCACGATGCATGGGGCAGGTTTCCGGGCAGCCGCTCAACATTCCCAAAGCTTATATGCGCTATTTACAGCGATTCCCGGGCTTAAAGTGGTGGTTCCATCCACTCCTTATGATGCAAAAGGTTTGTTACTTGCTGCTATCGAAGATAACGACCCTGTGATTTTCTTTGAGGATAAAACCCTTTATAACATAACCGGGGATGTGCCAGAAGGATACTATACCATTCCATTTGGAAAAGCGGAAGTTAAGCGCGAAGGTAAAGATTTAACAATTGTAGCCATCGGCAAACAAGTTCATACGGCTTTGCAGGCAGCTGAACAGTTAGCAGCAAAAGGCATCCAAATTGAAGTGGTAGACCCGCGCAGTTTATCACCACTTGATGAAGAAACGATTCTTTCCTCTGTTGCCAAAACAAACCGGCTAATCATTATTGATGAGGCCAATCCGAGATGCAGCATTGCCACAGATATATCAGCTTTGGTTGCAGACAAAGGATTTGATACGCTCGATGCACCGATTAAACGGATTACTGCACCACATACACCTGTGCCATTTTCACCACCGTTAGAAGATATTTATCTTCCTACACCTGAAAAAGTTATCAAAGTGGTTTCTGAATTATTAGGGGAAGCGTTCCCTCTAAGTGTATAAGAGAACCGAACCAGAACGGAAAGGAGAGAAACGGTATGGCTGTAGAAGTTGTGATGCCAAAATTAGGAATGGCGATGAAAGAAGGCACAGTGGCGTTCTGGAATAAGAACGTTGGGGACCCGGTTGAAAAGGGAGAAGCCATTGCGAGCGTCAATTCGGAGAAAATTGAAATTGACGTTGAATCTCCGGCGGAGGGTACAGTTCTAACTATTACAGTACCAGAGGGGCAAGGCGTCCCTCCTGGTACTGTAATATGTTATGTCGGGAACCCAGGTGAAGAAGTAATCACGAACGAGGTCAACGTACAAGAAAACAAAAAAGAAAGCGAAAGGAACGAATCTACAAGTAACCTTGGACCATCAACTCTGCCTGTTAACCAGGATAATGCTAGATTAAAAATATCTCCTGTCGCCCGGAAAATGGCACAGGATGCCAATCTTACACTTGACAATATCCAAGGGACAGGACCAGGAGGGAGGATCACAAAGGAAAATGTGGAGGAAGCCATTAAAAGATCCCAGTCAACGGTATCAACATCCAGACAAAAAGAAGATCATGTAGTTTCCCCTGCGCAATTGGAAGAAAAAAAGAAACAGGTTCCGGTAAGCGGAATGCGAAAAGTTATCACGTCGCGGATGCAGGATAGTTTACAAAATAGCGCACAATTGACAATTACGATGAAGGCTGATGTCACAGATTTAATCGCAATGCAGAAACAAGCAAACTCAATGCTTGAAAAGCGGGCTGAAATTAAACTGACAATGACAGACTTTGTTGCCCGTTCCGTCATCCTATCACTAAAAGAGCATCCGCAAATGAATAGTGCTTTTGTTGAAGACACTATTCATATATTTGAACAAATCCATCTAGGTATGGCTGTTGCTTTAGAGAAAGGGCTAGTCGTCCCGGTGATCCAACATGCTCATATGTGCACAGTACTAGAGTTATCCCAACAAAGCAAAGAGCTTGCCGCACGAGCCAGACTAGGACAACTGACAAATGAAGAAATGCAGGGTTCTACTTTTACCATTAGTAATCTTGGAGGTTACGGAGTAGAATTCTTCACTCCCATCTTAAACCCACCTGAAGCAGGTATTTTAGGAATCGGTGCCGCCTTTGATAGTCCCATATATATGGATGGACAAGTGACGATAAGAAGCATGCTGCCACTGAGTCTAACTTTTGATCATCGGATCCTTGATGGAGCTCCGGCTTCAGCTTTTTTAAGAACAGTAAAACAATATCTGGAACAACCGTTGATCATGCTCTTGTAGAAAGGAGGAAATTCGTTGACATCAATAGCGATTATTGGAGGCGGCCCTGCTGGGTATGTAGCGGCAATTACCGCCGCCCAGCAGGGAAAAAAAGTCACCCTCATTAATCAAGGGCCACTTGGAGGGACCTGCTTAAATGAAGGCTGCATGCCAACCAAGTCTTTATTGCAAAGTGCTGACACATATGAGCGCGTGAAAAAGGCTTCACAGTTTGGTATCAACTTGCCATCTGGAACCATTGGCATAGACTGGGATGTAGTACAAGAGCATAAAAACCGAATAGTCGCCACACTTGTTCAAGGCATTCAATATTTAATGAAGAAAAATAAGATTCAAGTCATAACTGGAGAAGCTTCTTTTTTAACAAGTCATCGATTGCGTATAAAAACCGATAAATCGCTGGAAGAGGTCCAATACAGTCATATCATTATTGCTTCAGGTTCGGAGCCGATACCTCTGCCATTCGCACCTTTTGATGATAAGTGGATCATCCATAGTGGCCAGGCAATGTCGCTTCCGTCCATTCCTTCTTCTCTTGTGATTATAGGCGGAGGGGTGATAGGATGTGAATTTGCAAGCATCTACAGCCGAATGGGAACGAAAGTAACCATAATTGAGATGGCGAAACAACTGCTCCCGGGTGAGGATGAAGACATCGCTTCTGTGTTACATAAGGAGTTGGCAAATCACGGTGTTAGAATCTATACTTCTACTGCTGTAAAAGACTTGAACACAGAAAAAAGGACCGTATTAATAGAAAACAACGGAGACATCCAGGAGATTGAAGGAGAATATGCACTAGTGTCGGTTGGTAGAAAACCAAGAATAACGAATCTAGGGTTAGAGAATATTGGGATTGATTTTTCCGGAAAAGGAATTAACGTTAATGAGCGAATGCAAACGAGTATTCCTTCTATCTATGCCTGTGGTGATGTTATCGGAGGAATCCAGCTTGCCCATGTTGCTTTTCATGAGGGAACCGTTGCTGCGTTAAACGCGTGTGGGCATGACAAAAAAGTAAGTTATCAGGCGGTTCCCCGATGCATATATACCTCTCCTGAGATAGCCAGCGTAGGCATAACGGAGACCGAGGCAAGACAACGTTACGGTGATATTAAAATAGGTGAGTTTCCTTTTTCAGCAAATGGAAAAGCTTTAATTTCCAACGAACGGATTGGAAAAGTAAAAGTAATCGTAGAACCTCAATATAATGAAATCATCGGTTTTTCGATCGTAGGTCCCCATGCTACAGAATTAATTGGCCAAGGGGCCGTCATGATGCAAGCGGAGATGACAACAGATTTTATCGAAGGGATGATCGCAGCACACCCGACACTGTCCGAGTCCTTACATGAAGCTTTACTAAGTGCCGCAGGGCAAGCTATACATGTTTAAAAAATCCCTGCTCATAAAAAGTTTTATTCAAATAGGAATTCAGTAGAGCTTCGCGTAAACTTCGCGAAGCTATTTATTTTAATATTTCTAAAAATAACAAAATATTTTATTGAAAGCGAATACATAAGTCTACTATAATAATGAAATGAACCCCGATTTAAAGGCCATTTCAAGAACTGCCCTATATGACTCTCACTACCGTATAAACAACAAGTAGCTGTCTCAAATCAATATGGAAAGTGTTTAAGCCGAATGATTAGAGGAGGATCTTATGTCCGCAACTATTTGTTATTTAAATACTTGGAAACGATTTGTAAACGAAGGAGTTCTTGATTCGGCCCGTTTAAACAATCGAATTACGGAATCATGGTATCGCTGCAAAAAAGAACAGGTAAATCCCTATTTAAACAAAGCCCAGCTTGTCTTATCAGGCGACTTATTGAGCATACAGAAAGAAAAAAACGCACAGCTATTAGATGCAGCGACATCCCATTTTGCTAGAATGAGCCCGGCTATTATGGAAGCAGGAATGATGGCCCTCCTAGTTGATGCAGATGGATATGTACTGTCCTTGTCAGGAAACTACAGAACACTTGAAGAAGCCCGTAAAATAAATTTTATTGAAGGTGTACGTTGGACAGAGAATGAGGTCGGCACAAACGCAATTGGAACGGCTTTACAGACACGAGAAGGAATTATGATTAACGGTACCGAACATTATTCCATTGCTTCCCACAAATGGAGTTGTGCAGCCATGCCTATTTTTAACGAAGAAGGACAAATGCTTGGCGTAATTGATGTTTCGTGCCCAGTTGATCGTTCACATCCCTTTATGCTTGGCATGGTTGCCTCTATTGCCTATGCGATCGAGCGGGAAATAGCCTTCCGTTTCTCTAAAAGGGAACTGGCGCTCTTTGAACAATCCGTAGAATTAGCAGAGGCCCATAGTAATCAATTTTTTGTTGCTTGTAACCATAAAGACGTTATTATTGCCGCTAGCAAATTAGTCCGAAATAAAGTTCCTCAATCAATTGGTATGAGTGTCCATGAATTTTTACGAAACGGGTATCGAATTGAAACGCAAACCCCTTTGCGCTTGAAAGAAGACAGTGCAATAATGGGAAAATGCGTGTTTTTAGCAGAACAAACGCTATCTAACAATATGATTTTTCCTGTCTTCTCCCCTGAACCTTTTTATTTTAGGGGAGAATTAGGGGTAAGTGAATCGTTTCAAGCTACGATTAAAAAAATCAAGCTGGTTGCACCTACAGATTCAAATGTGTGTATAACCGGGGAAACAGGAACAGGGAAAGAGTTAGTTGCGCGCGCCCTTCATGAGAACAGCTCCCGTAAAAATGGGCCATTTATTGCTCTTAATTGCGGATCATTACCAAAGGAATTAATGCAGAGCGAACTGTTCGGTTATGTTGAGGGTGCTTTTACCGGGGCAAAAAAGCGGGGATATAAAGGAAAGTTTGAACAAGCTAACCAGGGGACGATTTTTTTAGATGAAATCGGTGAAATTCCGCCTGCGATGCAGGTGGCGCTTTTGCGTGTGTTACAAGAGCGAGTGGTGGTTCCGATAGGGGGGACAAATGAAATTCCTCTAGATATACGTATCATTACCGCGACACATCGTAATCTTGCCGAGCTAGTAAATAAAGGGCTTTTTCGACAGGACTTATATTATCGTCTCAATGTATATCCAATAGCCTTGCCATCATTGCGTGAGAGAAAGGAAGATATTCCGCACCTTGTCCGTTATTTCTGCCAAAAAAATAACTGGAATATTCCATTTACGGATAAATTAATCAATCCATTGAAACAACATCACTGGCCCGGAAATATACGAGAATTATTAAACACGTTGGAACGCATGCATATTTTGCTTTCAGATGGACGAATGGAGTTAAACCAATTATTAGACTCATTATTTGTTGTTGAGACTGTTCAAGAATCTGATTCACCATCCCAAGGAGAACTTAAGGAAATGGATGATGTAGCACCCGAACTTAAAATACGTGAGAAAATTCAAAGGCAGTTAATGTTGGACGCATTAAAAAAGACAAAAGGAAATGTTACAGCAGCCGCAAAATTTCTAGATATTCCAAGGAGTACTTTTTACAAACGACTTCAGAAATTTGGATTATAGCGCCGATAATGAAGAAAACCACCGATTAAGGTGGTTTTATATTTCTTTTTGTTTAAACTTTCCATGTATATTTGGATAAATTTAACCTATTTTCGCTGTTTTCCCACAAATATTCAGACACTGCATTTGCAATCTCTGCCGGCTGATCTCCTTTATACACCATATATTGGCCATCGTATTCCCAGCTCTCTTCAGTTAACCGCATTCTTTCATGTGTAGATGCTTTATATCCTATTCGGGCCACAATTTTTGCCGGCGGCATCTCGCCCGTTCTATTGCCTGAAAACGAATAGACTCTAAACCACATTATACATTGCCCGGTTGATGAAAGTATCTCAAGCCAATCCTGCATCATTACTACCTGCCTTTTCACTTTCATATTTCTTATCTTTTTCTAGCCTATTTTTGTAAGGCAGAATTTGTTCATCTCGTCGCAAGTTTTTTTTAAAGAGGCTTCCGAAAACAAATTTATGAGTGTTTCCATGACAATTCGATGATAAGGCTTTGCTTTTTGTCATGCATACATAGTTGACTTTACGCGAACAATAAAATAGCATTTATATATCGTTATTTTACGATATAGCGATTTTTCGATGTGTTGGATGTTTAAACGTTGATCGATACCCGTCCAACTATTTTTACTCTATAACATTGATGGGCTTGAAAGGGGGGAGCGAAGTTGAATGAGGAACTACCTGATATGGATGACAAAAAAGCGGTAGAAATCTGTAAGGCCCTTTCTAACCAGATAAGAGTAAACATTATTCAAATGTTAAAAAATCCCGAACAGAACTTTTCAGCCCAGGCACACATTGTGAAAGAAGAAGGATTTGAAGGAGGTGTGTGTGTAAGCGATATACGAAATAAAGCTGGTATATCCCAGTCTACCACTTCACAGTATCTTTCAATTTTACAGCAAAGTGGTCTGGTGGAGATGAAACGAATTGGACAATGGACTTATTATCGCCGCAATGAAGAAACGATTAAACAGTTTGAACAATACATTCGTGCAAAACTGTAAGCTTAAAAAAATACAAAACCAGTCTCAACGAAAGAAGATGAAAAAATGGCTAACCATAATAATAAAAAACAATTACGAGAAATCCCATTTTCAGTCCTGGATCTTTCGCCAATTGTAGAAGGGGATACTCCTGCAGACTCATTTCGAAAAACGCTAGACCTAGCCCGCCATGCTGAGAATTGGGGCTATAACAGGTATTGGCTGGCCGAACACCATAATATGCCTTTTATCGCAAGTTCTGCGACGTCTGTTGTCATTGCGCATGTGGCGGCTGGCACTAATAAAATTCGTGTAGGCTCAGGTGGAATCATGCTGCCTAATCATGCACCCCTCGTAATTGCTGAACAGTTCGGAACACTTGAATCATTGTTTCCAGGTCGTATCGATCTTGGCCTCGGCCGCGCACCAGGCACTGACCAGCGCACGGCCTTCGCGCTGCGCCGCGATCTTGGCAGCAGTGGTGAGGATTTTCCAGAGCAATTAGCTGAACTTAGAGCCTACTTCAATCCATCTTTAACTTCTAGAAAAACGTCAGTAAGAGCGATCCCTGGAGAGGGTTTAAACATTCCAATTTGGTTATTGGGCTCCAGCGGATTCAGCGCGCGGCTTGCAGGTCAGCTTGGCTTGCCATTTGCTTTTGCCAGCCACTTCTCGCCTAACAACACACTGCCTGCCCTCGAACTTTACCGCAAAAGCTTCCGTCCTTCAGAAGTGCTTGATGAGCCGTATGCTATGGTAGGTGTTAACGTTATTGCTGCCGATACAGATGATGAAGCTCGCATTCTGGCAACTACTTTGCAACAGCAATTCCTAAACCTAGTACGAAATCATGAAGTGCCGCTCCAGCCGCCCGTGGAAAATATCGATGACATCTGGAGTGAATATGAAAAACGAGCTGTAGAGCAGCAGTTGGGCTCCTCCATTGTAGGCGCACCTCATACAGTCGAAGAAAGACTGCAGAAATTTTTAGATGATACCCAAGCCAACGAAATGATGGTCATTTCCCAAATTTTTGACCACGAGGCGCGCCTTCATTCGTACGAAATTTTGTCGGATATCACCGATTAAAAAAGAGAGGGTGTGGTGAAATTTGCTTTGCCATTCCCTCTTCTAAACAATAGAAAATTATAGTAAAATTAAAAGCGCATTACGGTACATTAGAAACCGAAAAAAAGGTATGTAACGGAAGGGAAACGATGATTACCAACTATTTGTTACTTCTGATCCCGGTTGTCATTTGGGGAAGCAATTTTGTCGTAGGAAGCTGGTTAGTCGGCTATTTTCATCCTCTTATATTAGCAGCAATCCGTATATTATTTACCTCTTCATTCCTCCTGGGTTTTGCCTTTTTCACACACCGATTTGTTCGCATCAAAAAGAAGCAATGGGTATACCTTCTGTTGATCGGCTTTATCGGTACCATGTTAAATCAAACCTTTTTCTTTCAAGCCTTGAACTATACCAACGCTACAGAATCTGCTCTCATTATGTCGCTAGCTCCGATATGCACAAGTATTATGGGATACTTTTTTCTTAGGGAGCCGCTCACCGTCCGTATGATGGTCGGTTCCGTCATTGCTGTTTTTGGTGTTTATATGCTTGTACTGTTCGGCAAACAGCAGCTTTCTATAGGTTTGGGGGATTTGCTGGCAGCTGGCGCTATGCTAACCTTTTCTATCAGCTTAATTCTGATTCGTAAGCTTTCCCAGACACTGGGAGCGATGTCAACAACCGTTTACTCGACCATCTTAGGAGCCTGTATGTTCGTTCCTTTTGTGTATGTGAATGAACAACATATAATTATTGCTCATTCTTTCTGGCCCTGGATTTTAGCCGCCTTATCGGGTATTCTCTCACAGGGAGTTGGCGGGTTGATATGGAATCGCGGAATTTCAAAAATAGGAGCGTCTAAAGCTTCGATTCTACTGAACCTGCAACCGTTTGTGGCAATGATCGTGGGGTATATTGCGTTAGGTTTACCGATAACCCAATCACAACTAACCGGAGGGATATTGATCGTGTTTGGCGTTATTGTAGCAACGTTTCAGTTGCAAGCTCTTAAAAAAGAGAAGCAAATTAGTGCATAAAACAAAATTTCTTCCTCATATTATAAAGGTGCTTGATTTACCCACAAATAGCGATATGGGGAGGTTTTATGTTGACTATGCAAAATCAAGAAACCCATGCAACAGCACCAGCAAGAAATGAAGTGACCCAACAAACAACGAATTCGGTAACACAGCCAGCTACGACGGCACTGGGCCAATCAAATCCATTACAGAACCAGGCAGCCGATGCTGTTTCTCAAGCTCAAGCGGCTCTAAATCAAGCACTGGATACACTAAGTGACAGACAAGCAGCTGCAAACCCGCAGGCAATTAAAGAAGCTCAACAACAATTGAACCAGGCTGAGGAAAAGTTAGATCAAGCTCAGACCAATGCAATTGCATCAAATTTACCAGAAGTACGGTGAAGTTTACGAAATCAACAACGAACCATCCTATCTTTACTTACTTATCGCATAAACTCCCTGCTAAGAACAGGGAGTTTATGCGTGTTTTCGATCCAAGTTAATCAGCTATTACATGCCTATCGTTCGAGCTTGTTTCTTGATTTATCCCCGTGGGGAATAAATCCATTTTGCTCCATTCTTTTATAGCGTTTATCCATGTGGGACAGTATTTTGTCCCCTTTTTCTTCCGTTATAACGCCATATTGAACATATTTAGAAACCAGTTGCTTGCGCTTTTCAAAGAGATCTTTGTAAAGGGCAGCTAATTCGTTCTTCTGTTGTTGTGATAACTGCACTGTGGCTTTTTCCGATTGAACAGCTACATTTTGCGCGGCATGGATCGGCACTGCTCTCAACACGGTTAATGAAAGTAACGCAACAGTTAACAAAGTCGGTTTACGCATTGAAAAAAACTCCTTACATAATTTGATACCTTATTATTTGTTTTTCTTGTCTTTTTATTCCAATGACAAGCGCAACCCGGGTTTCTTCTTTGCATAGTCAACCTTGCTTTGATGGAAGGCTACAAGTATCAAACAATCGCAGGAGGAAAGCATGTTACTGGGGAGTCATTTAAGCATTCGAAACGGGTATCTGGCTGCAGCTAGGAGAGCAGAGAATATAGGGGCTGATTGCTATCAATATTTTCCAAAAAATCCACGAAGCCTGACGGTGAAATCATTTGATCAAAAGGATGCAGAAACATGCGCTGCATTTTGTAAGAAACACAAGATTATATCCGTTGCTCATACAACGTATCCAACCAATTTGGCAGCCATCGATCCAGAGGTACGGACCGCAACGCTGCATTCGCTCCGTAATGATCTTGATATAGTAGAAGCGTGTGGTTCAATTGGACTCATTGTTCACTTTGGAAAACACAAAGGCTCAGATCCGATAGAAGGATACAAGTTGATGATCGAATTGCTTAATCAATGTTTAAAGGACTGGACAGGTTCTGCCCAAATATTGATTGAAAACAACGCGGGGCAGGGTGTTCGTATGGGGACCACATTTGAGGAAATAGTACAGATTCGAAAGCTCACCGACTACCCTGAGAAAATTGGTTTTTGTTTAGACACATGTCATGCCTTTGCATCTGGATTATGGAGTGGAGATAATTGGGCTGATGTGGAAAAGAAAGGATTAGGATTAGAATTAGGCTACTTCGAACAGTTGAAGGTCATTCACTTAAACGACTCGGTATATGGAACGCAGTCGTATCGGGACCGTCATGCCAACATAGGGAAAGGAGAAGTAGGCGAGCAGGCATTTAGGGAGTTCTTATCCAGCCCCGCCATTCGTTGGATTCCCCTGGTGTTGGAAACGCCTGAGTTTAACTCTTACTCTCATCAAGATGAGATAAACTACATCCGTATCAAGTTGAAGAACAAAAGCGATTAAAGCCGCCACTGGCGGCTTTAACTCGATCAGGAAGAAAATATCCCCTGTTATACACTATATTCTTAGTTCTGCGCCGCTACTGGCTGCCCAGCTGAATCATTCGTGGCTGATTGTACGCTGATTGAATCTTCTGTCGTAGTTGAAGCTGGAGCAGCGGGAACTGGTGCCGGCGTAGTCCCGTTTTTGAGTTGTGCTCGAAGTGCCGCAATTTGATCGTAATCAACTTTAAGTGTGGCAAGAGCTGTTTGTGCTACATCGAATTTATTACCCGCAATAGCTGTTAACAGTGCTTTTTTATCCTTAACCTGCTTAACTTCAAGCTTTGCCAGCTGTACGCGAACTGCATTAGTATCCGGATTTATTAGCTGTTTTTTTGCTGCTTCTGTAGAAAGTTTTTGTTTTACAACAGAGTCAGCTTTTTTAAGCACCTGTTTTACAGCTTTTGCTTCCTTATTAACAACCTGTTTGATCTGTTTATCTACCCGTTTTTGTACGTTCTGAATGTAGTTTTTTTCTGCTTTTTTAAAACTGTGGTTCGGCGCTGCAAAAACCGCAGCTGGTGCAGTAAATAACGATACCGCTAATAAACCAGCAAGTGTCTTTTTGATCATAAAGTTTTCCTCCTTATGTAAAGAATATTTTTCCCTTCTAATTGTTTATCGGCAACTATTTAATTTCTTTATAGATAACATTCGCCTTTCCCAATCTCCCGCTATCATGCGGACGAATAGACTTTTGCTGAATAAGCTAAGTATGTGATTTGCAAAGACCAATTTTGAGAGGATAAACAAGGAGGAAAATAGTGGTGCAAAGCATCTTTTTAGAATTTACCCAGACGATTATCACTGCTATCATGGTGGGGATGGTTGGCGTACTGGTTCACAGCCTTTTAAAGAAAGTTGAGAGTATGGTGGCAGCCCACTCATCGCCAGACATGGCAGCTAAGGTAAATGCGATGCTTGATACGGTTGAGCGCCTTACTGAAGCTGCTGTACAGGACACTAATAGCCGGATTGTAATAGGATTGAAACAAAAAAACTTATTTACAACGGAAACAGCGAATGCTGTTAAAGTATCTGCAATTAATACGGTGCTGGAAAACCTTGGACCACTAAAAGACGAAGCGGTTGCACTACTCGGCCCAATCGAGGGTATTGTAGGACAGATGGTTGAGAAGTATGTACTAAAGTGGAAGGATCAGGTGAATCAAACCATCATAAATAGTGCTGCAGATCAAACTGCTCCACCTATCCCACAAGCGACTCCTGCATCCGTTGATCCAGCTGAACTCCCTGGCCAGACTTGGGGTGCACAATCGATGCCTGCCGAGCAATTAGGTTGAGTGATGAACCAGGTTATATGGCATTGTCCGCTGTGGGTTTTTTAACTTGTAATGCAGGGGGACACCTATTTAAGTCCAGAATATTTGGAGTAAATAATATTTTACGTTAGGCTTGATTTATTTCTTTAGAAGTGTCTAAAATGACTTATGTTAACTATATAGCATTCGGATGAACCATACAGGAGAAGATCCGCGATCTACCGATGGGGCAAAAAGCTGCTTTGGCTAGCTTTGAAACTCTCAGGTCTTGAAATCAAGTAGAACTGCATGGGGACGAATCTCTGGAGAGACTCCCTTCTGTCACCAAACGACACGGAGGAACAGAGCACCGAAGGAGCAAATCCACCAGTACAACGGATAATCTCTCAGGTAAAAGGACAGAGACAAGCGACAGAAAACCGGCGTAGCATCGGTTTATTTTTCTATCACTTGTATCTCCAGAGACCATTTCGTTAAATGAAATGGTTTTTTTATTTTGGGCAAAGGAGAATAGAGTTGGAGACGGTAAATCAAGCATTACAAACGATTAGTCATTATGTATGGGGCCTGCCTACACTGATTCTTCTGGTAGGAACAGGGATCCTCCTTACCGTGCGTCTGCGGGGTGTGCAATTCACTAAACTATGGTACGCCCACAAACTTGCATTTGGAAAATCCGATGACACATTGTCTGCTGGGGATATCAGCCACTTTCAGGCACTAATGACGGCGATGGCGGCGACCATTGGCACTGGAAATATTGCCGGGGTGGCAACGGCGGTATCCATAGGGGGACCGGGTGCGGTATTTTGGATGTGGATGACGGCATTATTTGGAATGGCGACGAAATACGCTGAAGCAATTTTGGCAGTAAAATACCGAATCAAGGGTAAAAATGGACAATTTTCAGGCGGTCCCATGTATTATCTCGAACGTGGTTTGGGCAAAAAATGGCTCGCGGTACTGTTCGCCATATTTGGGACAACGGCGTCATTTGGCATCGGGAATATGGTCCAGGCCAACTCGGTAGCTGAGGCCATGAAAATTAACTTTTCCCTATCACCCGCGGTGAGCGGTATTGTGATGGCTGTTTTTGTTGCGTTCGTCATACTTGGTGGTGTGAAAAAAATAGGCAAAGTCGCCGGCTATTTTGTTCCGGTTAAAGCCGCGTTTTATATACTTGCTGGACTACTAATCATCATGTACCACATCGATCAAATTCCAACAGCTTTATCCCTTATTTTCGCAGGTGCATTTAACGGAACAGCAGCTATGGGCGGCTTCATGGGGTCCACCGTTGCAGTAGCCATTCAAATCGGTGTCGCGCGTGGTGTATTCGCAAATGAAGCCGGTTTGGGAAGCGCACCTATTGCAGCCGCAGCCGCAAAAACGGATGTTCCGGCCAAACAAGCATTTGTATCCATGACGGGAACATTCCTTGATACATTCGTCGTCTGTACCATAACCGCTCTCGTATTGATTACAACAGGCGCCTGGAATTCCGGAAAGACAGGGGTAGAAGCGACGACGCTCGCCTACCAGTCCGTATTTGGCAGCACTGGAAGCATGATACTTGGAATTGCGATTGTTTTGTTTGCTTTTTCAACGATGCTGGGCTGGTCCTATTATGGTGAGAAGTGCGCTGAGTACCTGTTCGGTACGAGGGTTGTTCGCTATTACCGTTACATTTTTGTCGGGATGGTAGCAGTAGGGGCCAGTTTAAAACTTGGATTGGTTTGGACATTCGCTGATATCGCCAATGGACTAATGGCGATCCCGAACTTAGTCGGTTTAGTGGGGTTAAGCGGAGTCGTCGTGACAGAAACAAGACGATTCCTACAGAAAGATAATCCAAAGAGATCCCATGAACAAATCGCAAGTTGACTTAGTGAAAAAGGCTGTTTAGTGCTTATTTCCTCACTTTACGGCCTTTTTTCCCTACCTTATTATAAGTAATCTTAATAGCTGTAATAATATATATGTATTTTACTAATGCTATGACTTCGGGTAAAGTTGGATTACATACTTTTTAAGGAAGTATCTAGGCTGGGGGAGGCAGCGTAGAGGTAAATGAAAAATCGTCCAAAACGATTTTTTTTAAAAGGTTATGTCATTAAACTGACTTAATTTATATGAATAATGTAAATGGAATAAATTTAATCATTTTTCTCTGGCAACTCAATAGCATTAATTGTTAAATCCAGTCATTCTAAATCAAATAACGAACAATAAGTTTATATTCCTTTGGTGAGGTGGGTATCGTTGCAACTTCAGGTAATGAATAGTCCGTTTAATCAGGAGCAGGTAGATCTCCTTAACCGCCTGCTGCCGACCATGACAGAATCACAAAAAGTCTGGCTCAGCGGTTATCTCGCCGCGTCCCAGTTTACCTCCGTTCCGGGGGTACAGGAAGCACCGGCCGCGCAACTTCCAGCACCAAGCGCCGGACAAACAATTTCAAAAGAAGTGACCATTCTTTACGGATCACAGACCGGCAACGCGCAGGGAGTAGCAGAGAATGCGGGCAAGACACTTTCGAGGCGTGGCTTTCAAGTAACCGTCTCGTCGATGAGTGACTTTAAGCCGAACAATTTGAAAAAAGTGCAAAATCTGATTATTGTCTCGAGTACGCATGGAGAAGGCGACCCGCCGGATAACGCGTTGTCTTTTCATGAGTTTCTTCATGGCCGACGGGCACCAAAGCTTGACGATATTCGTTTTTCTGTTTTGTCGCTTGGAGACAGCTCATATGAGTTTTTCTGTCAGACGGGAAAAGAATTTGATCAGCGGCTGGAAGAGCTCGGTGCAACAAGGCTTTACCCGCGTGTTGACTGCGACCTTGACTATGATGAGCCTGCTGCCGAATGGCTTGAAGGAGTCATTAGCAGCTTAAGTGAAGCGCAGGGGGGAAGTACTGCTCCTGCCGTTGCAGCAGCACCTCAAGCTGGTAAATCGGTGTATTCCAGAACAAATCCGTTTAAAGCGGAAGTACTTGAAAATTTAAATTTGAACGGCCGAGGGTCGAATAAAGAAACGCGCCACCTGGAGTTATCGCTTGAAGGATCTGGCCTCACTTATGAACCAGGTGACAGCCTCGGTATTTATCCGCAAAACGATCCAGCTCTTGTAGACACGCTTCTGGTGGAAATGAAATGGGATCCAGAAGAGATGGTGACGGTAGGCAAACAGGGAGACGTCCTTCCGCTCAGAGAAGCCCTCACCAGTCATTATGAAATTACGGTTTTAACAAAACCGCTTCTCGAGCAGGCAGCGCAGCTTTCAGCGAATGAGAATTTACGTGAGCTTGTAGCTCCTGGCAATGAGGAAAAATTAAAAGCGTATCTTGAAGGGCGCGATTTGCTTGATTTAGTCCGTGATTACGTTCTATGGGGTGTATCGGCGCAGGCGTTTATCTCCATTCTCCGGAAAATGCCGGCCCGGCTTTATTCGATTGCCAGCAGTTTGTCTGCGAATCCGGATGAAGTGCATCTGACTATTGGCGCCGTCCGGTTCGAAGCACACGGGCGTGAACGAAAAGGCGTCTGCTCCATTTTAGCAGCGGAACGACTGCAGCCAGGGGATACGCTGCCGGTTTACATTCAGCACAACCAAAACTTTAAGCTGCCAGAAAACCCAGATACGCCGATCATCATGGTTGGGCCGGGCACAGGAATTGCGCCGTTCCGCGCCTTTTTGCAGGAGCGCGAGGAAACAGGTGCGGAAGGAAAATCATGGCTGTTCTTCGGCGACCAGCATTTCAGGACGGATTTTCTTTACCAGACAGAATGGCAAAAGTGGGTCAAAGACGGCGTGCTTACGAAAATGGATGTGGCGTTTTCGCGCGACACCGATGAAAAAGTGTATGTGCAGCACCGCATGCTTGAGCACAGCAAAGAATTGTTTGAGTGGATGCAACAAGGGGCAGTTATTTATATTTGTGGTGATGAGAAAAATATGGCGCATGACGTCCATCACACTTTACTTGAAATTATCGCAAAAGAAGGCGGCATGAGCCATGAGAAAGCAGAAGCTTATCTTGCCGGCATGCAACAGCAAAAACGTTATCAGCGTGATGTATACTGATTTGGATGGAAAGGAGTTTTGTAAACATGGTTAATCCCATTTTAAAAGCGCCGGATGGCCCACCAAGCGATGTTGAGCGCATTAAAAAAGAAAGCAATTATTTGCGCGGCACACTCAAGGAAGTGATGCTGGATAGGATGAGTGCCGGAATTCCTGACGATGACAATCGCCTCATGAAACATCACGGCAGTTACTTGCAGGATGACCGGGATCTTCGCAATGAACGCCAGAAGCAAAAGCTGGAACCCGCATATCAGTTCATGCTGCGTGTCCGTCTGCCAGGCGGGGTGGCAACACCAAATCAATGGCTTGTCATGGATGAGCTTGCCCAGAAAAACGGCAACGGTACTTTAAAACTGACCACACGGCAGACGTTTCAAATGCATGGGATTTTAAAATGGAATATGAAAAACACCATCCAGGCAATTCATGCAACCCTTTTGGATACCATCGCCGCGTGCGGTGATGTGAACCGGAACGTGATGTGCAACTCAAATCCTTATCAATCCAAGATCCACTCTGAAGTATATGAATGGTCGAAGAAGTTAAGTAATGATTTATTGCCGCGCACAAGGGCGTATCATGAAGTTTGGCTGGATGAAGAAAAAGTGGCCGGTACACCAGAGCTTGAAGAAGTTGAACCGATGTATGGACCTCTCTATTTGCCGAGGAAGTTTAAAATCGGTATCGCTGTGCCGCCATCCAATGATATTGATGTCTTTTCACAGGACCTCGGATTCATTGCAATTGTGGAAGATGGCAAGCTTGTAGGGTTTAACGTGGCTATCGGCGGCGGCATGGGAATGACGCACGGAGACAAAGCAACTTATCCGCAGCTGGCTAAAGTTATCGGCTTCTGTACGCCGGAACAAATGTATGATGTGGCGGAAAAAACGATCACGATTCAGCGTGACTACGGAAACCGTTCCGTCCGCAAAAATGCCCGGTTCAAATACACGGTTGACCGTCTTGGGCTCGAAACCGTTAAGGCTGAACTTGAAAACCGTCTCGGCTGGAGTCTCGATGAAGCAAAGCCCTATCATTTCGACCATAACGGCGACCGCTACGGATGGGTGGAAGGTATTGAAGGAACATGGAATTTTACGCTGCTCATCCAGAATGGCCGCGTTGCGGATTTCGATGGCTACAAGCTGATGACTGGCTTGCGCGAGATCGCCAAAATTCATACCGGTGATTTCCGTCTGACGCCAAATCAAAACGTGATCATTGCCAATGTATCCAGTGAGAACAAGCAAAAGATTAGTCAACTGATCGAACAATACAGTTTGACGGATGGCAAGCATTATACGGCACTCCGCCGCAGTTCGATGGCGTGCGTCGCTCTGCCGACGTGCGGATTGGCGATGGCGGAATCTGAACGTTATCTACCGGTACTGCTTGAGAAGATCGAGGAAATTATCGATGAAAACGGCCTGCGCAACGAAGAAATTACGATCCGTATGACCGGCTGTCCGAATGGCTGTGCCCGCCCGGCGCTCGGTGAAATTGCCTTTATCGGCAAAGCGGTCGGCAAATACAACATGCATCTTGGGGCAGCCTTTGACGGCAGCCGTTTAAACAAAATGTACCGCGAAAATATTGGTGAAGAAGAAATATTGAGTGAACTGCGTGTACTTCTTGCCCGCTACGCGAAAGAAAGACAAGAAGGCGAGCACTTCGGTGATTTTGTCATCCGTGCCGGCGTTGTTAAAGCAGTGACAGACGGCACGAATTTTCATGATTGATCCATTGGCATCAGAGACAGGAACCTGTTCCTGTCTCTTTTTATTGGGTCTAATTTAAAAATCACGCCCCAACGCATACCAAATTGAAAATGAAAATTATCCTTACCCTTGATATTCTTTTTCCTTATACGGGATACCGTATTTTAACATTTTTCGTACTAATGTAGTTCGATGCACTCCTAAAGCGTTCGATAAATCCTCAATTGAAGTCACACTTTTTAATTTTTGAGAAATAAATAGTTTCTCAAATTCAGCTGTTGCTTCTTTGAGATTATTAACATTTATTGGAGATATTCTATGGCTTCTAATATTTTCAGGAAGGCTATCAATATCTATTTTACCGTCATTCATGATAATCAGTCTTTCTACGATATTTTGTAATTCACGCACATTTCCTGGCCAATCATACTCAATCAAACTGTCAAATGCATTAGCGCTAAAAAAGGTTTTTCTTTGGAACTTCTCATTATAAATATTGCTAAAATGCCAAATAAAGGATGCAATTTCATCCTTTCGTTCACGCAAGGGAGGTATAGTTATGGGAATAACATTTATTCTATAATATAGATCCTCTCTGAATAAACCATCTGATACAAGCTGACTGATGTCTTTATTTGTTGCGGAAATAATCCTTACATCGACTTTTATACTTTTTGTTCCACCTACTCTCATAAATTGCTGATCTTGAAGAAAAGTCAATAATTTAACCTGTAAGGCAGAAGTTAATTCAGTGATTTCATCAAGGAATACAATCCCTTTATCGGCTAGTTCAAAAATTCCTGGTTTTCCATTTGAAAGAGCCCCTGTAAACGCCCCTTTTTCATATCCAAACAATTCTGATTCTAATAATTGTTCCGGGATGGCACCGCAATTAATCACAAAAAATGGCCGGTCCTTCCTTGTACTTATACTATGTAAATATTTTACAAACATACTCTTTCCTACACCTGATTCCCCCAATATCAAAAGACTTGAATCAACGTCTTTAACTTTATTGATAATATTCATTACCTTTAACATTTCAACACCTCTGACAACAAAGTTTTCTGAGGTTGGTATTAATTTAGCCTTGGTTTCTTCTAGTTGATTTTTGTATTTGATCATCAGCTTGTTATTTTCTATTAATTGATTTTGAATGTTATTTAAGTCTGTTAAATCACGAATAAAATTGATAACCATAGATATTTTATTGTCTTTGTCAAAAACTGGACTACCTGATACTAGAACGACCTTTCCATTATGGGGAAAGTTCTGCGTGCGTGTCACCGGCTTTTTTTCATTTAACACGAGAGTAACAATAGATTGATCATAATATCCTAAATTAAGCAAATACTGTACATTTCTACCGATTATTTGTTCAGGTTGTATGCCTGTAATTTTACTAAAAGATGGGTTTGTTTTTATTACGATTCCATCGCCGTTGGAAATGGAAATCCCGTCATAGGCGGCCTCCACCATTGCATCAAATTCCTGATAAATTAGGCATGAGATATTAATTATATTCATCCTTTCTACGTCTCATTCTAAAGAACTATACAAGGCATTTAATGCATTTTTGCACATGATGTGCATTTCTGCACAAGTGATTTAATAACTAGTTGTTTATATCAATTATAATAACAGTTGAATTTATGTGCAATATTGCAAATATTTAAACAATATAAGTGGTCGAAACAGAGGTTTTCCTGATTAAAAAAATTGGAACAAATATTGCTTTTGTATAGGGTAGATAGCACAGAACAAATTTAAAAATTAGGAGGGAACAAGTCAGTCGAAGTTGAGTAATGCACTTAATTAACTGTTTTGGGGCTGTTCAGAATGCGAGCGCTTCCGGATAGTGGTCAGTTACTCCAATGAATGAGGTGGTTATATTGAGTCAAACCGCAAACAGGAAAGAGCTTAAAAAAAGTCAGCCAATAAAAGCGGCATTATCAGCCTTTATAGGAACTACCATCGAATGGTATGACTTCTTCTTATATGGGACTGCAGCAGCGCTGGTTTTTCCGCAACTTTTCTTTCCTAAATCTGATCCCTTGGTTGGAACACTTGAAGCATTTGCAACCTTTACACTTGGGTTTTTAGCTCGACCAGTCGGCGGAATTATTTTTGGCCATTTTGGGGATAAAATCGGTCGTAAATCCATGCTAGTAATTACTCTTCTAATAATGGGGATTTGTACTACCCTAATTGGTTTATTGCCTGTTTATGAAAGCATAGGTTTTATGGCGCCGCTCCTGTTGATTGTTTTACGTTTATTGCAGGGCATTGGAGTTGGAGGCGAATGGGGAGGCTCTGCATTAATTTCTGCTGAACACGCCCCTGAAGGAAAGAAGGGTTTGTATGGCAGTTTTATGCAGACAGGAGTGATAGGCGGACTCTTACTATCAACCTTAATTTTCAGCATGACTTCAATGCTTCCTGAAGATCAATTTCTATCATGGGGTTGGCGGATTCCCTTCCTAATTAGTATTCTCCTGGTGATTGTTGGGCTATTTATTCGATTACGTGTTATGGAAACACCGGATTTTGAGAACGTAAAAGATCTGGGGAAACAAGCTCGCTTCCCAATCTGGGAAGTGTTAAAAAATTATCCAAAACAAGTGCTGCTTGCCATGGGAGCGCGTTTTGCTGAAAACGTGTCGTTCTATATCTTCAGTACATTTGCACTCACATATGGGACGACACATTTACATGTGCCCAGGAGCATGATACTCAACGGAATAACTTTGGCATCGGCTATCGAACTTATTACTATCCCACTGTTTGGTGCACTTTCCGACAGAATTGGGCGTCGTTTATTATTTCTGGGAGGAGCGGCTTTCACAGCTTTGTTTGCTTTTCCATTCTTTTGGATGATCAATACAGGGTCAACTACTGTCACTTGGCTCGCTTTTGCAATTGTTTTTGCTATCGGACACGGCGCGATGAATGGGCCTGAGGTTGCCTTTTTCTCTGAACTTTTTGAAGCAAGAGTACGTTATAGTGGGATTTCACTGGGTTATCAGTTATGCTCAGTATTTGCAGGAGGGCTAGCACCGCTTGTTGCTTCCTCTTTGCTTGCCTGGACAGGAGGAAATCCCTGGTCAGTAGCCCTTTACTTAATCGGGGCGTGCCTCGTAACATTTATATCCGTATGTATAGCGTCTGAAACCAATAAAAAACATGTATATCTCAGCTTAATAGAGAAAGAAACAGTTGAATCATAGCAAGAGGTGGACATCCATTAAACAAAAATGGGAGGTCAGATCATATGAATCATTCCACAACAAATAAAGCAGCTAGTTTAAAGCACGGCATTATAGATTGTGATGTACATCAGTCAGTAAAAGACTTTAATGATTTAAAACCTTATATTCCAAGGGTATGGTGGGATCGATTGAGTGCCTATGAGGCAACACTCCCGCTACCCATCTTTAAACCGATTCCACTGAACCGACGTGATGCAGCACCTGGTAATGGACTACCACCTGGGTCAGACCCACAATTTGCCAAAGTCGATTTACTTGACCGCTACAATATAAGCAAAGCGATTCTGACAGGTAACCTGCTTACAGTGTCCGCTCATAATAATCCGGACTACGCGGCAGCAATTGCCTCTGCATTTAACGACTATACTCTGGACAATTGGATACCAACAGATAGTCGGTGGCTAGCATCTATCGTTGTTGCGACTCAGGATCCTTTATTGGCAGCACGTGAAATTGATCGTCTGGGCTCGCATCCGAAAGTGGTTCAGGTTCTTTTAACTGATGGATCACGTGAACCCTACGGACAACGTCGATTCTATCCGATTTATAAAGCGGCAGTCCGTAACAATTTAATAATTGCTATACACGGTGGTGGCCAAGGAGAAGGCATTAATCCCCCAACTTCAGCTGTAGGTTACCCTACGACAAATTTTGAACGCCACAATATCTTAGCGATCCACCAAATGTCACACCTCAACAGCATGGTCTGTGAAGGCATTTTCGAAACTTTTCCCACGTTAAAAGTAATTTTCATCGAAGGGGGATTAGCGTGGGTACCACATTTGATGTGGAGAATGGACAAAAATTTTCGGGCGATGCGAAGCGAAGTTCCATGGTTAAAAAAGAAACCTAGCGAATATATTATTGACCATTGCCGATTTACAACACAGCCTATTGAAGAACCGGATAATTATGAACTTATCCAAATGCTTAGAATGATGAGGGCAGAAAAAACAGTGCTGTTTGCAACAGATTACCCACATTGGGATAATGACAGACCGTTGTATGTCTTAAATAAACTACCTGAGGATCTGCGCCCACGTGTCGCATATGATAACGCTGCTGAAATCTATCATATAAATAGCAACCATCTTAATAAAGAAGGTGAATTAGTATGATGAAATACGATGCAGCCAATGTTGGGGAGATAGAAGTGGGGAGTTGTAAGATTGTAAGCATCGAGGGACGAAGTATCGGTATTTACTATGACGGTGAGAATTATTTTGCCATCCGTAATGTATGTCCCCATGAACAAGCAGAATTGTGTAAAGGTAAAATTACAGGAACCACATTGACGTCCAAACCACATGAATATATTTACGGAATGGATGGAGAAATTTTGGTTTGTCCCTGGCATGGATGGGAGTTCAATATTAAGACTGGGGAGTCACTCGTCGATCCTAATCGGTACAAAGTAAAAGTTTATCATGTATCTGTTGAAAATAATAGAATTATGTTACACATCTGAGATAAAATAATAAGTAGATAAGTGAGAGATGTAAAACATTAATCATTCCGGCACTTTGATAGCATGATCAAAGTGCTGTACTTATGTTATGGTTTGGACAAAATTCACTCTGGCTAGCATAGCCAAATTAGAGACATTGAATGAGAACTTGGGGGAGATAATCATGTGGAATAACTATTTGTCCTTTGCGAAAGAGCTTGTTAAGGAATGTGGGGAAATAATTAAAGCAAATGCCGGAAATGCTGGTACTGAAACGTTCAAAAGCAAGACTGACATTGTGACAGCAATGGACCTGGAGGCGGAAAATTGGATGATTAAGCGCATTCAGGAACACTTCCCTGAACATAGAATCTTTAGTGAAGAAGTGGGGGCGATTGGCAATTCCGGTGACTTCGAGTGGGTGATCGATCCCATCGATGGAACTGTGAATTATTCCGTTGGCCTTCCGTTCTATGGAATCTCCCTTGCTTTAGTTCACAGCGGACAAACGGTAGTAGCGGCCACTTCGCTGCCTGCCCTTGGAGAAATATTCTGGGCAAGCGCAGGAGGAGGAGCATTTTTAAATGGGAAAAAAATTAAGGTTCGAGACGCCTCCCTGGCAGAGGCATTTGTTTCTTTTGGGGATTTCTCGAAAGAAGGAAATCGGCAGAGTAACCACTGCCGGCTCGCCGCGTTAAGCGCCATCGCCAATGAGGTGTTCCGCATCCGTATGGTTGGGTCAGCTGCATTATCTTTGGCGTACATTGCGTGTGGTCGTTTAGATGCAGCCGTCTATGTCCGCCCGAATCGCTATGACGTCGTTGGCGGTATGCTTCTGATACAGGAAGCAGGCGGTATACGGTGTGAAAAAGCAGGCTATACGGTATATGGCAGCCAAAAAGTAACGAATCCGTTGGCAGAGCTGTTGCCTGAGTTATAAAATAGCGTAGAGGTGGAAGTTAGTTAACTCGCTTAGGCGCAGACAACAGTCTGTGTCTTTTTTATTTTATTCCTTCATAGATCCGAAGAGGTGGAACATTATACAAGCAATATTCGTCATGTACTTGGGTAAAATGCCGGTCCATATGGTGTTTTAAATGATTATTTTTTTGATAAAAAGTTTGGTAACAAAGAAATTTTCCACCCTTTGAGAGGGCTTCTGATGTAACGGATACAATTTGATCTCTTAATTGATCGTTAAAGAAGGAAAAGGGGATACCGGACAAAATATAAGTTGCCTTGTTTTCGCCGGAGTCATTTAGGATATCTAATATATTTTCCGCACTGTCGTGGTAAATAGTGATCTGGTGGCTCTTATACTTTTGTCGTAAAACTGAAACGAAACTTTTGTTTCGTTCAACCACGATGATTCGAGATTCAGGACATAGCCGGGACAGAATATAATCGGTAAATACGCCGGTCGCTGGTCCATATTCAACGATGACATTTTTCTGGGTAAAATCCATCTTTGAACAGACTTTTTTTACTCCATACAACGAAGTAGGCATTAGCGAAGCAACCTGTTTATCTTTCAACATATTTTTTATATAGTCATAAGTTTGGATCATACAATAAACCCTCTTTTTTTAAAGATGCTAGGTAATCTGGCACGTTACTTTAAATGCGTGCGATTTAGACAATAGATTATTACTTTACTCAGGAACTTAATGTTAGCATTCCATTTATTTGTAACAATATACAAAAACAAGACACCATCATATAAAAGCAACAGTCTGTATGGTCGAAAAACGGTCATTAAATTTCTAAAAAAATAAACGTTGCAAAAAAAATGCCCGTAGCACATAACCTACGGGCAGTGAGAAAGAACGAGATTAATTTAAATTACAGTAACATTATATCACTTGAATAAGTAAAAAACGATGTTTCCAGTTAAATGCCAGAAATGGAAGCTGCAGAAGGTGACTTTGTACAGAAAAGCTTCTGAGAGTCCATTGGACGAACATACTATTATGTTTCCGTTATGATACCACCGTTGACATGCAGCACCTGTCCCGTAACGAAAGAGGAATCGTCCGACGCCAAATATATGTAGGTTGGCGCAAGTTCGAACGGCTGGCCGGCGCGCTTCATGGGTGTTTCCAAACCGAACGTTTTTACATAATCGGCCGGATAACTGGAAACGATGAGCGGTGTCCAAATGGGCCCTGGTGCCACGGCGTTCACCCGGATGCCATGGCCAACTAATTGAAGTGCCAGTGAACGGGTGAACGAGACGATCGCACCTTTTGTCGAAGAATAATCAACAAGCAAAGGAGCGCCCGCATATGCTGTCACGGATGCCGTCGATATAATTGAACTTCCCGGTTTCAGGTATGGAAACCCGGCCTTCGTCATGTAGAAATGCGGAAAAATGTTAGTTCGGTACGTATCCTCGAGTTGTTCTTCAGAAATATCCAAAATGCTTTCTTGGGGAAACTGAACTGCTTGATTTAAAATAAGCACGTCAAGCTTTCCGTACACCTCCAGTGTTTCCCTTACCACTTGCTGGCAAAATACAGGTTTGCGCAAATCACCTTCGATCAGCAGGCAACGGCGCCCGTAATACTCCACCATCTGCTTAGTCACTTCGGCGTCCTCGCGTTCATACAAGTAGGCGATGGCTATATCCGCCCCTTCTTTTGCGAAGCCGATTGAGATGGCGCGGCCGATGCCGCTGTCGCCCCCAGTAATAATGGCGATTTTCCCCTCCAATTTTCCACTTCCCTTGTATTTGGGATTATCGGAAATTGGGGCCGGGTTCATTAAATACTCCAAACCAGGCTGTACATCCTGATGTTGCGGCGGAAAAGTGATCGGCACCTGCCGACAGCGTGTCTCATAACTGTAATACGGATACATTGGAATCATCGTGAATCATCCTTTGCTCTTATAGTCAAAAACAAAATATTCGCTCAGTATCCGATTGGTGCCCATGATGCCACACTTGATTCTAATTACCGGGATGAGGATAGTTTATTGAGGATAATAGTGGACGCGTTACATTCGTTTAACGTCCTGAGAAAAAAAGTATGAAATACATTTTGTAGCAAATAGTAACATCGTGCGAAATTTAATTGTAAGGAGAGTTTATATGAAGAATCAACAACTGAACACAGTGAATAATAATCTCAGTCAAGCAGTAGATAAGTCTCAACAATCCATTGTTCAATCGTTTCAAGATGATGTAACTGCGGCAAAGGACGAACTTGCACAGGCTCAAGCAACAGGAATTCAGGATGCCATTGACAATGCAAAGGAAGAAGTTAATCGAACCAAAACCCAATTAACACAAGCTCAGAACACCGTTACTAATACTTCTCAGCAAAAATAATCGCACGAATTGATAAAGAATCGAACAAGCGCTTACCGTTATTCACTGGTAGGCGTTATTATTTTTAGGTAAGTACCGTGGAGCGAAACTGGCAGGAGTACCAAATTCACCGTCGGATACTCTGCCTATCGCCATAAGTTTAAGTATGGAAATATCGTTGTGTTAAATCGATAAATATGGGGGATTACATTTTTAATCCGCTTTGCCCAATCGATTCCGAATGCTTGCTCATACGTTGTAAGTAAAGGAATTTATTCAGCAGGAGGCAATACCATTGAAAGTAGGTGATTGGGTCCATACCATCCATGAAAAACATAAAATAACAGGCTTTATAACGGAAACGAATGACAAAATGGTAAGGATTTTCGTGACTATACCAAAAAATTATGGGGTGCTTGTTGTCAATAGAAACCTTATCTTGAAACCTAGTTTGTTGATACATCCGAAAGACTTACCAAGCTTAATTGATTTTTCTCTTGATACAAATGACAGAGAGTGGTTCTATCGTTTAGTAAGAGAACTCAAATTGTGGAATACTCCAGGAATAACAAAAGGTGTATTATGGTCAGATGATTAGTTGAAATACAAAATCGTTCCTGCTGGGAGCCTTTATTTGTGGTTGGTAATCTGATTAAGTGTCACTTTCTACGTAGGATGTAGGTGACATGGGGGTACGTAGCTAATTTTGAGCCTTCAATGGCTCTTTTTATTTTGTCCATGACTCATCTTCATTAAAAGCCTTTATTGTATTCTACAATATTAACAAATGCAACGCAAATTGCTAATGATACTGGTTCGATAAGTAAGATTACCAAGTTTATACTACAAGGTGTCATAGTAAAAAATTCATAAGATTTTTGCGTCTTGGATGCCAGTGAGCAGCCCGGTAAGGGATTAATCCACTTAAATACCACTGAAGAAGGCTAATAACATCCGTTAAATGGAAAAATGAAGAAGCTCCACAGCTTGGCTATACATGATACGATATATATGCAACAAGAAATACACATTAAACGGAGGTCCTTTATGAAGAAAATTATTCCATTAACGTTCATTGGTGTGCTTGCCTTTACTAATGTCGCATTCGCTCACAGTTCATATGTGCCTAAATTTAAAGTAAATGCGCATGCAAAGGTAACAACATCCGCTCCTAGTCAACAAACAGATGTGCAGCCTTCCACAGCAGCTCCTGTTCAACAAGCTGCTATGCAACCTTCTGCACCAGCTCCTGTTCAACAAGCTGTTGTGCAACCTTCTGCACCAGTTTATTCTGCAAATGGAGTAGTACAAACGGCTAAATCGATTGTGGGGCGCGGACATTACGCTCACACATATGATCCTGCACATTTAACATTCGATTGTTCAGGATTTACGTATTACGTATTCCAGCAGAACGGAATCAATCTACATAGTAAGAGTCCAGCGGGTCAAATGAGCCAGGGGCAGTATGTGCCAAAGTCACAACTGCAGCCAGGTGATCTTGTTTTCTTCGGATCCGCAAGCCATGTGCAGCATGTGGCCATTTACGTAGGGAACGGACAAGTAGTAGACGCGGCCAATTCGCAGCGCGGCGTAACATACAGCAATCTAAGCTGGTCCTGGTATACAAATAGCTATTTAACTGCCAGACGTGTTCGATAAATAACATAAGCACGCTAGAAGAGCTTGAGATCGATAGAATCACAAGCTCTTTCTTTTTTTCCTGATGTACTATATCCCTACAAGACAAGCACAGGGATAAGGCATGATAAGTCTACTTCCGGACATCAGATAAATTATGCAGAGAAAAGAAAAATGATGATTACTTGTTGTTATTTGGCAATGCCTATGCTATAATTCATTTAAAGCTTAAATATGTATTGATGTTTATAATTCACATGTTATCAGGAGTTATATTTTCGATGTATATGTCTCGTGATAATATGTGAATTTTTATTTTCTACGGTAAATATCAAAAACATATTATAATAAATCTTTTGGAGGTTCTTAATGAACACAGGTACAGTAAAATGGTTTAATGCAGAAAAAGGTTTTGGGTTTATTGAAGTCGAAGGTGGAGAAGATGTATTTGTACATTTTTCTGCAATCACTGGAGATGGATTTAAATCTCTTGAAGAAGGACAGCGAGTAAGTTTTGACATTACCCAAGGTAACCGCGGAGCTCAAGCTGCAAACGTTGTAAAGTTATAAACTGTAAACTGTTAGGCTGTTAACAACCATGTTAGCAGCCTTTTTTAATGTATAAGCGTACTATGTCAACCCCGTGTGACTTCAACCTCCATATATGGTGTGTTGGTGATAAGATTGAAGTTCCCTGTCAGGTACTTTTATCTTACTTGAAGTCGCCGGGGATTTTTTGTGTTGAATAATGGTAATTTCATTATTTCATACACCAGACAGTATAATCTTTTATTACATAGACAAGCGTAATTCGATGTTCAGTGAAACCAGGCTATTCCACTAGTTAAAGAAGGGTATTCATCTAACACTCGTCCTTACTCAGCTGCATAGTATGAAACGTAGTTAAATCCTTTGAACATGGGAGGAGATAGCATGAGTTTTTTTGGTGAAAGAGAAGAAATTGGGGTCATTCTTGTCCTCTTCATTCTGTTAGTCATTATCGCGTGTGCTTGTGATTAATTGAATAACCAATTTATCCAAGTAAAAGGAAAGCCCACCTGAGGTCAGGTGGGCTACTTTACCATAATGCGTCTGCAAGAAGTCGTCTCTTGCACCAATTTGTACTACACAAAAAGTCATTCGTTCTGTAAATATTGCAGAATGGATGGCTTTTTTTGATTACGTGTATCCATAAAGAATATTTTCACTATGTATATATAACTTACCAAGTAAAAATAATAAATTTATCTTAGCTGGATAAGGAGTAGTTTCATGGCGGATATAAACCAAAGGGTAGATTCTTTAATTATAGGGATTGACGTCGGCTCAACGACTGTGAAAGCAACAGTAGTGAATCCAATAAACAAAGAAATTTTGTGGTCCGATTATCAGCGTCACAATACAAAACAAGCAGAAAAGGTCTTAGAATTTTTAATTTTCATTGGAAATGAATTTTCCCATATCAAACAAGAAAACATTCGTGTATTTATTACAGGATCCGGTAGCGGCCCAATTGCCGAACACATTGGAGCGAAGTTTGTTCAGGAAGTGAATGCCGTCACGATGGCGGTGGAACAACTTCATCCCGATGTTGGCAGTGTAGTGGAACTAGGGGGACAGGATGCTAAAATCATCATTTTCAAGGAAAACGAGGAAACGGGGAGTAAGCAAGCACTGACATCCATGAATGACAAGTGTGCATCTGGCACTGGAGCTACGATTGATAAGTGCATGATTAAAGTTGGTATGCCAATGGACGCAGTGGGCAATCTACACTTTGACGATACAAAATTACACCATGTAGCTGCCAAGTGCGGTGTATTTGCAGAAACGGATATTGTCAATCTGGTGAAAAGCGGAATCCCGTCTGCCGAAATCATGTGCTCCTTAGCGGATGCGATTGTTATGCAGAACCTTTCCGTCCTAACTCGTGGAAATACGCTTCGACACCGTGTTCTTTTGCTTGGCGGTCCAAATACGTACCTTCCCTTTCTGCAAGAATGCTGGCGAAAGCGGATACCTGAGACGTGGGAAGAGCGGGGATACCAATATCCAAAAGACGTCCCCATAGATCAACTGATTTTTGTACCGGAGAATTCACAGTATTATGCTGCTTACGGTGCGGTTATGTACGGCATGCATGAACCGGTTGGCGTGGGCAGCTATACAGGGCTGGAAAGTCTAAAAGAATTTATCGCTCACGGCCGTAAAGCAAAACTCGGGGAAAATGCCGGTCCGCCTCTAGTAAGCAGTGTAAATGAAATGGACGAATTTCGTAAGCACTATCGCATTCCACATTTTACACCAGCTCCCTTCCTGCCTGGACAGAAGGTAAGAGGCGTGATCGGACTTGACGGCGGCTCTACTTCTTCAAAAGCTGTGCTGGTTGATGAGAGTGGAAATATTTTACTAAAGGAATACCAGCTTTCCAAAGGCAATCCCCTCGAAGATACGAAAGAAATGTTAAAGAGAATCCGGGATAGGGTGACTGGACAGGGAGCTGATTTGGAGATTATCGGTTTTGGCGCCACGGGCTATGCGGCGGATGTTTTAGAAAAAACGTTAAAGGCTGATGTCAACATCGTGGAGACCGTTGCCCATATGATGAGTGCCGTTCATCAATTTGGCGATATCGACGTCATCTGTGACATTGGCGGCCAGGATATCAAGGTTCTTTTTCTTAAAAACGGGGATATCCGTAATTTTAGGCTCTCCAATCAATGTTCCGCCGGGAACGGAATGTTACTGCAAGCCATGGCGGACCAGTTCGGTATTCCGGTTCAGGAGTATGCGGATACAGCCTTTAACGCGCAATTGTCGCCTAAATTTTCATATGGTTGCGCGGTATTTCTGGATGCGGATCGGGTGAATTTTCAAAAGGAAGGTTATTCGAAGGAGGAATTATTAGCCGGTTTAGCGCTCGTATTGCCTAAAAATATATGGCAGTATGTGGTGCAGATTCCACGCATGGCGGAACTGGGACGCAAATTCGTTTTACAGGGAGGCACTCAATATAACTTAGCGGCCGTAAAAGCTCAGGTCGATTACATTAAACAGCGGGTTCCAGATGCAGAAGTATATGTTCACCCACATCCAGGAGAAGCAGGGGCGATTGGGGCCGCCATGGAAACACTGCGTGTTGTCAAGCGCCGGGGGTATTCCACGTTTTTGGGCCTCGATGCAGCGATTAACCTGTATTATATGACCCGTAATGATGAATCAACCCGCTGTACATTTTGCCCCAACAATTGCAGCCGAACCTTTATCGATTCGAAAACACCAGATGGAAACATGGCACGCTATATATCCGGTTTTAGCTGCGAAAAAGGAACAGTTGAAAATAAGGAAGCCGTTATCAAACTAACCAAAGAGCGGCAGGAACTCAAGAAACACTATCCGAACCTGGTAGAATACGAAGCACGTCGCATGTTCCAGCATTTCTATGATTATCTGCCATTACCTGAACCGGATACGTCAGTGGATGATATTCGCATAGAGCGCAGCTGGTTCGGGGTGAGAAAAAGGAATGTTCGGCGTTTGTTTCAACGCTCGTCTATCGAAGCCATGGAACGGCGTAGCAAGCTTCGGATCGGGATACCTAAGGTACTTAACATTTGGTCTACTGCCCCTTTTTGGCGGACCTATTTCGAAACGCTTGGCATCGACCAGCGTAACCTTATTTTTAGCGATAATACAAGTGAGGAAATGTGGCAGGAAGGAGGAAAGTACGGTTCAATTGATCCGTGCTATCCATCTAAGGTGGCGCAGGCTCATATCCATAACCTATTGTTTAAGCACCATAGTGAACGAAAACCGCTTGATTACATCTTTTTCCCTTGTATCACGCATATACCAACCCATCTGCAAAACGTAATAGACTCGGCCAGCTGCCCCATCGTAGCCGGTGCTCCAAATGTCATTAAGGCCGCCTTTACAAAAGAAACCGACTTTTTTGCGACAAGAGGGATTGCGTACCTTGATCCGGCAGTTACATTTACAGAACCCAATCTAATGAGGAAGCAGCTCTATGAGGCTTTTAAAGATTACCTTCAAATCACGGAGGATGAAAGTAACTTCGCGGTGGACGAGGGTTGGAAAGCCATGGAGTTGTTTGATTCGGAAATGCAGGAGAAGGGACGATTGATTCTTGAGCAGGTTGAAAAGGAAAATCGCCTTGCGATTCTCATGATTGGACGTCCTTATCACTCAGACCCGGGTCTAAACCACAACGTTTTAGATGAGTTTCAAGTGATGGGCTATCCCATCTTGTCTATGCGCTCGATACCTAAGGATGAGGAGTGGCTTCACCGTTTTTTCAAAGAGGACCTGGAAAGCGGGCGTGTTGAATATGCATTGGAAGTGACCGATGTGTGGCCAGAAAACTTCAGTTCCAACAGTGTACAAAAGGTATGGGCCGCCAAATTTGCCGCGCGTCATCCGAACGTAGCCGTGTTGGACCTGTCGAGCTTTAAATGCGGACATGATGCTCCAACTTATGGAATGATTGACTCGATCATATCAACTGCAGGCACACCGTATTCGGCATTACATGACATCGATGCCAATAAGCCGAGCGGTTCCATTAAAATTCGTGTCAAGACATATGCGCATAGCCTGAGCCTGCATGAAGAACGGTTGCAGGATTTGGCACACAAAAAAGCGGAACTTCAACAGCGTATTGAGCGAAAACGGACGGAACTGCTGAGCCAGAAACAGAACGAACAGGTAATGTGATATGAAAAGGCATATAGTTTTTCACACGGAAAATTAAGATGTCCGTACTTTATTAGACTAAGGAGTGAAGCACATCATGACTACCACATATAAAGAACAACCCCAGAATCGTCATTCCGTTGAGGATGAGCTCCGTATGTTTCAAGAGGAACAGGAAGCGGCATTAGGTTTAAATAAAGAAAAAAAGGAACAGTGGTTTGATCCTGTTCCCCGTCAGTTTTTACTTAAAGATCGAGTAAGTACAACCATTCTTTTTGGGGGGCTCACCATGGCGCAGGATTATCTGGTCGAGGGAGCATTAGAAGGATTGGGTTACCAGGTAAAGCATATGGACTGCCCGGACAACGAGTCGCTTCGTTACGGAAAAGAGTTCGGCAATCGGGGACAGTGCAATCCCACTTATTTTACGGTAGGCAATCTCATTAAATATCTGCATCATCTTCGCGATGTGGAAGGAAAATCAAAGGAGGAGATCGTCCGTAATTACCTTTTTATAACGGCAGGTTCCTGCGGTCCCTGCCGCTTTGGAACCTATGTTACAGAGTACCGAAAGGCACTGCGGGATGCAGGATTTGATGGGTTTCGGGTTCTATTGTTCCAACAACAGTCGGGTTTAAAACAGGCCACCGGTGAGGAATCGGCTCTTAAGTTAGATACGTCATTTTTTGCTGGATTTCTGAAAGCGATCCTCTTGGGAGATATTTTGAATGCGGCAGGCTACCGTATTCGTCCTTATGAAGTGGAGGCAGGGGCAACGGATGCCGCTATAGATCGTTGCAAACAGTATTTGCATCATGCCTTAAGTAAGCGAAAGTGGCTCGGATCAGCATTGCTTAAATGCCGCAAAGAATTAAAAGCCGTTCGCGTTGACCGGATTCAGGTGAAACCTAAAGTCAGCATCATCGGCGAGTTTTGGGCCATGACAACAGAAGGAGATGGCAACTATCAATTGCAGCGTTTTTTGGAAAAGGAAGGGGCTGAAGTTGAAGTGCAATCCGTTACGGCCTGGATCTTGTATCTCATTTGGGAAGGGCGCTATGATACCGTTCAAAGAATGAAGCTACGAAAAGCAGACTCCGGCCGTCATGGCTTAGAAGGGAAAAATCCCGCTGTAGTATTGCGTATGTTGGGATTGGCTGACCGTACCATTCGAGTAGCTTTCCAAATGTACGCCAAGGCACTCGGCTTTTATGATTATCATTTGCCCGATATGGATGAAATCGCGAAGGTTGCCCATGACCATTACAACAACCAGCTACGCGGCGGAGAAGGACATATGGAAGTGGGAAAATTGATTCTTAACGTGGCCAAGCGTAAAGTGAATATGACAGTTTCCGTCAAGCCATTCGGCTGCATGCCGTCTTCCGGAGTATCCGATGGCGTTCAATCGCTCATCACTGAAAAATATCCTGAAGCGATCTTTCTTCCGATTGAAACGACAGGGGATGGAGCGATCAACGTACAGAGCAGGATACAGATGATGCTGTTTAAAGCGAAACAGGCTGCTCAGAAGGAGTTCGAGGAAGCCTTATCCAAAAAAGGACTCACGGCTCATCAACTTAAACAAATACCGGATCATACGAAATTTACTCAACCATTGAAAACAAATAAACACGTCGTTGCGTGTACGGCGGCAAATGTGGTTTATGGGATGCGCAGTTTAAGCGGATTCTCCTTTCGGCGAAACAAAGAGGGTGTGGAAGGGGTTTAACTAATATATGAATTTATAGGCATAAAAATAAAGTTACAAACTAAGCCTCCAAAAAAATTTTGGAGGCTTAATTTGTAGTGGTTGAATGCAAAAAGAAGCAGGAAGTGGAAAGTAAAATAATTCAGATTGAGTGGTATTTTTCAATGGAAAAAAATTTACGCGTGGTTATAAGGCTGTTAGAAGTGTTTGCATTACTGGCGCTGTTAGCTAAAGTAATATCAATATTCGTTGGTTGAACCATTATTCTATTGGTCATTCGCTTGTTCATGTGACAACTGAAACCGTTTAAGTAAATGCTGATGTTAACTTTAAAACAGTGATAGAGGTGTGTCAAACATGGCACATCTGTTTTAAGGAGACTTATACGATAATGGGAATAAAGGCTGGTCAACAAAAAAGATGCGCCGGTTGGTTGGCACATCCTGGATTTTTTATCAATTACTTCACACTAGTTAATATAACGCCTTGCCCCTGCATAACAAGCCCCATAATAATCATCACCGAAGATGTATTCGATCTGAACACCGTTTTTTGGACCCGTATCTGCATTAATCATTTGATCGTTTCCAATATAGATGCCTACATGGGTGATAAAAGGACAACCATGTTCTTTGAAAAATACGAGGTCTCCTTTGCGTAATTGATCTTTTGTTACAGGGGTTCCAGATTGAAATTGCCAATTTGAAGTCCGAGGAATTTTAATTCCCAATTTATTAAATACGTATTGCGTCAATCCAGAACAGTCTAAACCAACCCACGGAGTTGTTCCTCCCCATACATATGGAAAATCAAATTGATCCTTTGCAACTGCGATAAGATAATCTGCTTTTGTTTCCCAATTAGCAGTTAAAGGAACAGAGGATGGAGCAGTTGGGATATTTAGGATCCATCCCGGAAATATGCGATCTGGATGTTTTACTTTTGGATTTGCCGTAATCAAGTAAGAAAGACTGATACCAAATTTGTTGGATATTTTCCAAAAAGTATCATCCCTTTGTACGGTATATGTTTTTCTGGATACTTCACTCGCCGGAATTAACCCCGTCATTGGTTTATGTCCGTTTGGAAGATTAATCATCAATCCCTTCCAGATATTCCTTGGATCTATAAGTGGATTAATGGCTCTCAAATCAGATACACTGACACCTGCCCGCTGTGCTAAGGAGAAAAAAGTATCCTTACCTGTTGATGTGTATTGATCATATGGAACTGCATAACTTGTTCCTGGAAATAACATGAGTAGTGACAAAGTCACGATAAAAAGTTTCATCTTCATATTGGTTCTCCCTATTTCATTACATTGCAGCATTATCTTGTACAAAAATTCCCCCGATCATGTTTGGGTATTTCAACCAAATCCGTTTTTTTCACGCACCTGGTCAGATAATTATACCAAGGTATTTAGTGCCAGACGTTGCTACAGTCACCAACAGAATAAAGGACAAAATAAACAGATGACTTGCGCATAAAAAAGACCGATTTCTCAAAAAGAATCGGCTGGAAAAGACCGAGCGACACGTACCCCTCTTGAAATCCCAAATATAATAATAAAACATACCTTGTACAATACCAAACTACACTTGTATGCCTATTGTAAGGGGTAAATAACTTAGGCGTGTTTTTATTTGTATAATCAGGTTTTCGATGAGGCGATAGTCTTATTTTTGTAAATAAAGATACCAGTAATCATTGGGATAATCATTGAAATTCCAATCGTTATCGCTTTGGCGTCGAACGATAATGATCCGAAAATAGCCACAAGAGTACCAATGAATCCAGAAATAATAAAAATAAATATAGAATAGGGATGTCCATTGGGTTCTGCATGGAAGAAGGCGTCCCATACCACATAGGTATAAAATGGAGGGTAAAATAAGGCGTATTGAAAATTAATGGTTTGGACAGCCTCCCGGTGAAAGCCACGGAAGTCCAAATATATTGCTTGGTTTAGATGTCCATAAATGTTGATGACGGACTCAATCAAGATAAATATCAGTCCCTTTAGCAATTGATCATTATACATTTGCCCTATACCAGGCAACGTAAGAGAAAGAAGGGCTGCTGCTAACCGTTTCAAATTCTCACCTCTAAGTAAGGAGCGGTCAATAATCGTGAATAAAAAGACGTGCCACTATGACACGTCTGCTAAATAGAGAGGAGCAATACCATAAACAGGGAGATTGCTCTGATGATATTCTGATGTTATTATGTACGAACCCTCAATAAATTATCCAAATATTGTACTCTTTCCTATCAGCCCCAAACATGTCGTCGGCGCCGGCTCCGGCTCCGGATCCAAAGATTACTGGAACTTTACCGGGGGCTACCGCGTTGGCAAAGGTGGCCGGGGTAGCAAAAATAATACCACCACTTTTAGACTTATGATATTGTATTACCAGCTACAGTGATTGATGCAGGAATCTAGGTATTGCATAGAAAAAAGTTCAGGTTTCTTCGTGTAATAATTGGCATAAAAATCATCATTTGTTTGGACGGTGAACTTGAGTTCGCCATGCTTAATAAAATAACAAAATCGCGTACCTTTTTTAAATTCGAACGTAGCAAGTTCCTCATGTTTCCATTCATTGTCCAAATTATTTCGCTTAAATTCGATTTCCTCATTAAATTGAGCATAGGTAGAAAGATCAAATACACCTAAATACCGGGTATCTCCTGCAATACAATTTAACAGCCTTCCCTTCATCCCTTTATAAATAGGGAATGATAAAGATTCCACCAGACAATCGTCAGTAAAGGTGACTTCTGGTTGTATGCCAAGCTGTACCAAATTATAAACATGCTCTCCGGTCATTTTCACCATTCCTTTTCATTCCTATCTGATTCTCACCTTAATTATATGCCGATCTAGCGGAGCGGATAGGTTTATTTGCTAGACAATTAACTACATAAATAGATGGTAAAAAAGATTGTTTTGTCGAAATTGACCTGATTTTGGTCCGGATGAGCAAATGTTCAAACTGGCGGATCCCCTTCACTATCATAAATACTTATGATGAACATTTTCCATCTTTATTTCTCTTTTAACTAAATCCTAGTTATAAGACGTACATTTCCGTCTTACTTTCAATTAAACTTAATAATTTTTTATTTGTTCAACATATTGTTGTAATATAGGTGACCTATAATTAAATCTGTAGGAAGAAGAAGCAATACCATATATAGAGGTGTATTTATGAATGATATAAAAAATAACATGCAAAAATATATCGACCGATTAATTCAGATGGGTATTTTCAAAATTAAAGGTCGCCAATTATATGAATGCTCAACAAAAGAAATAAAACAAGCTTTATACAACGCGTTATTCAATAAAAGGAATAAAAAGTCACATATTTAACAATCGAATATCTTAAGGAATAGACTCAAACCTGCTGCCCTTCATGGGTGGCGGGTTTATTTTATTTTGTCAAAATAAACATTAGAGTTAAATGAGAAAAAATTTAAAATATTCACTTGAATAATATCTTTTCAGATTTTATGATAAGTAAAAAATCAGGGAGGTATCAAATGACAGAACATGTTGAATTCGACTCCATCTGTCCTAAGTGTGACGGGATTAATCATGTAAGAGCGAGAGTGGGGGAACGGATGGTAGAAGTTCATTGCAAACATTGCACTCATGGACATAATTATCTTCATGTAGTTCATCAACATGTCATCGTTAAAGAGTATACTCCAGAAGAAAAGTTGAGGAACAAAATAAAGTCATTAATTGAGAACAAAGAATTTGCATTTATAGGTAAGCGGACGACGATATGTTTGTTGACTTTAAAAGGCGGATATGAAGCGGTAGGTAAATCTGCTGTAGCTGATGAAGCAGCATTCGATGAAGAAATAGGTAAAAAATATGCCTTCGAAGATGCGATGAAAAAAGCAATCATCGCCTTGGGTGCTTTTTTAAATAAAGAAGATTTAAAATAACAAAACGACCCGCTTACCCATGGTCGGCGGGTATCCCTCAACTATCACTTGCTCCTGAATGAATTTCATAATCTAGATTTGTCTCTTTGAAACCTTCCCCAATTCACTCACCCTTATTGCAAACATTTGTTCTTAGATATTACAACGATTGGTCGAGCGCAAACTAGGTTGGGAAAGGGTTATATTTCGGTTCTTTTTAAGATCCCAGAATCAATTTCTAATAAGCTCGGTTAGCACGCAAATTTATAAAAGATCAGACACATTTTTTTCATACAAATGCGTTATATTAAGAAAGACCCTAAACGATTCACATACATTCGCCCTAATACGCAGACAGATCTTTGTCTTTTACTGTATTTTTATAAATCTGGTCGAACGCATGTAAAAGATTTTATTCCAATTAGCCTAACCGACATCACTCTGACATATTATTTTTGTACTATGGGAACCATTCCGGTTCCATCAAATAAAGGTAATGTAATTAACCTACATATAAAAAACGATCTTTAGTAATTAAGGTAATGTAATTTAAAGAAATTAGGAGGTAATTGAATGTGTGTTTTAAATTTTGGTGATTTAAATGGTATAAAACGAATCACGGAGCTGAATGGACAACCCATTATTGAGGTCGTATCTGAAAAAGGAACTGAATCGTTAAGGGTTATTAAATTCGGTCACAGGGCCAGTGCTAAACTTCTAACGGTTAAAGAAGGGTCTGACCACCAGCAAATTGAAGAAAAGTGGTTCCCAAGAATTGAAGCAAATGGAGTTTTTGTTTTTATCAAAGATGATCAAGTACCTGAGGGGATTACATGTTTTAATACCCGTTACTTGGCTTTAAATTTTGCCCGGCGCTATCTTGCAAAACAACATAAGAAAACGCCTGTCAATAGTTGATTCTCATTTAGCAAAATGATAGGAGGCTTTTTTTATTTTGACTTCATACATACTTCAAGTGTAAAAAAGTATGTGCTTCCTGTGCAGAAGAATTAGCAAAAGCCGAATACATAAAATTCCCCCTCCGAATCACTACTTAAACAACATATAAACGATCAATCCCCTCCCAATCCAATAATGCTGGAATTAAACAAGATATCTTGGGAGGGGTTAGTTGTGAATTTAAGCGAATTATGGAAGTTGGATAAGGCGGATAAGTCAATTCAAGGTCCACCAAGTGTAGTAGTGGTCGATCTGACTCGTTCACGTGGTCGAAGTTGTTCAGAGATTAAGCGGCTGTAGTGTTTCATTTCATATACATAGGCTTGGATTTGTGAGTGGGAAAATAGATTTCGTGTTCCCGTGATACTTATGGCCGCAATAATTTGTTTGGTTATTTCATCGAAAATAGGGGCAGCCACTGAGTACATACCTAGCTTAAATTCTTCTTTGGAAAGAGCATATCCTTTCTCTGGAATCATATGTAATTCATTTTGAAGTGTTTTTTGATCGGTAATGGTATAAGAAGTGAGCGGTTGTAATTTTCCCGAGCAAACGCTGTCCCTTTCATTTTTATTCTGAAAGGCAAGTAAGACTTTTCCTGACGCGGTAGCATGAGCGGGCACGCGTTTACCCATTCGATTGAAAACTTTTGTTTCTTTGTCTTCCGGCAGTTTGAGTAAATACACAATGCTTCCCCGATCATACATCGCGAGTTGGATGACACCACGAACTCGATTCATTAGTTTATTTAGCAAAGGAAGAGCCACTTCACACACTTCGATATCGTTATAAACCACACAACCGATTTCAAAAGCCGTAATTCCCAGAAAGTATTTTCGAGTTCTCGGATTTCGTTGGACGATTTCCTCTGTACATAAGGTTTGCAAAATTCTGTATACAGCACTCTTGGATAAGCCTAACCGTTTACTTAATTCAGTAATCCCAAGTTCGGGTTCATCGAAGGAAAATTCCCGCATAATTCGTATGGCATTTTGAACGGAAGCAAGTAATTCGGGTTGTCCCATCATTATCCCCCCTTCTACTTTGACAAAAAAATGATCCCTTGTGTCGGATAGCGAAAAACACATATTTTCACTATTTAAATTGATTCTATAATGAAAATACAAACAATTCAAACAGTTAGTAATTATTGACACATCACACAAGGAGGCTAGAAGTGAAACGTTTGGCAAAACCCAGAATGGCCATTACGATCGGCGATGCTGCTGGAATTGGGCCGGAAATTGCCTTGAAGGCGTTACAACACAATGAGGTATATCGATCATGCCAGCCTGTATTGATTGGGGATTTGAATATTCTTTCCTTATGTTTAGAAAAGTTTCAACTACCTGTGGAATTGAATCCCATAAGCATGATGAGCCAAGCGGTATCAATTCCCGGCGTGATTGACCTCTTCCATGTGGACATCATCAATAGGGAAGGCTTCCAATTCGGCGCAGGCGATGCTATGACAGGCAGGGCGATGATCGAATATACAAAATTGGCCGTGGATTTGGCGTTAAAGAGTGAAGTGGATGTGGTGATCGGTGGTCCACATACGAAATCTGCAGCAGTAAAAGCCGGTATTTTCTTTGAAGGTTATCCAAGTTTGGTCTCCAGTCTCACAGGAACGAAGGAAGAAGAAGCTTTTTTGATGCTAGTGAGTGACCAACTCCGTGTGGTCAACGCCACTCTTCATGTTTCATTGAGGAAAGCGTTGGAACTGATCACGTATCCCTTGATTCTCAAGGCGATTCAAGCCACCCATCACGCTGGCCGAATGTTAGGGTTAGATCGCCCCAAAATTGCCGTAGCAGGTCTTAACCCTCATGCAGGTGAAGGAGGATTGTTTGGTGCAGAGGAACAAGAGGTGATTATTCCGGCTATAGTCCAGGCACAAATGGATGGCTTGGATGTCCAGGGGCCGTTTGCCAGTGATACCTTATTTGCGAATATTGGTAACTTTGATATGTATTTGGCCATGTACCATGATCAAGCCCATATCCCTATGAAAATGAAAGCGTTTAAACACATAGCGGCCATGACCATTGGAACTCCCATACTTTTTTCATCGATTGGCCATGGAAGCGCGCCGGATATTGCCGGCAAAGGAGTTGCGGATCCAACGGGTCTACTGAAAACCATTGAACTATTAAGTTGTGTGAGATCAGAAACTAGAAATTTCAGAAACGCTATGAATGAAGGGAGATAAATCAATATGACAACAGCAAAAGTAGACGAGAGGGATTGGTTGGTCTGGCCAGATGAGGGTGTAAGCCGGGTGCCATACCAGGTTTATGGAGATCCAACGATTTATAAAAGAGAAATGGATTTTATTTTTAGAGGATCGACGTGGAACTATCTGGGTTTGGAAGTGGAAATTCCGAACCGTGGGGATTATAAAACCACATTTATTGGAGATACACCCGTTGTCGTAACACGGGACATGGATGGGTCCATTCAGGCCTTCGTCAATCGTTGTGCACATCGTGGCGCTACGGTGTGTATGGATCAGTGCGGGAATGCAAAAACATTGACTTGTGTCTATCATGCATGGGTGTATGACATGAAAGGGGATTTAAAAGGTGTCCCGTTTAAAAATGGCGTAAACGGACAAGGTGGAATGCCCCAGGGATTTGATATGGAGAAGCTTTCCCTGCAAAAAGTAAAGGTGGATACCCATTTGGGTGTAATCTTTGGTTCCTTTGATCAACAAATACAATCGGTTCAAGAATATTTAGGGGAAAAGATGTGTGGTTATCTATCCCGTATTTTCAGTCGACCTGTCACCGTTCTTGGATATCAACGCCAGCTTATGAAAAATAACTGGAAACTTTACTTTGAAAATGTGAAAGACTCTTATCATGCCAGCCTGCTCCATCTATTTTTCTCAACATTTGGCGTTAATCGCTTGTCTCAGCGGGGCGGGATCGATTTGGACGAAACAGGTCGTCATCATGTTAGCTACACCTATGGAAGTCTTAATGAGGATCTCGAAGCTTATCGAAATTCGGATTTGCGTTCGTATTCTTCCAAGTATGAATTAAAGGATCCTTCCCTGCTTGTAGGCCGTAACGAATTCCCTGATGGCATTACTCTCGCTATTCAATCCTTATTTCCTAATATGATTGTACAGCAAATTCACAATGCCCTAGCCGTTCGCCAGCTCCTACCAAAAGGGGTGGATTCCTGTGAGTTAGTCTGGACCTACCTAGGTTTTGCAGATGATGATGACGAAATGACGAAAATTCGGTTGAAACAATCTAATTTAGTTGGCCCTGCAGGTTTTGTATCCCTTGAGGATGGGGGAGTAGGAGAGTTAGTTCAAAAAGGCATTGTTGGTGGAGAAAAGGAACAGTCGTTTGTCGAAATGGGAGGGACAAGTGTAGAAAGCCAACCGTTCCGGGCCACGGAGAGTTCCATTCGCGGCTTTTGGAAGAACTATCGAGAATTGATGGGTTATTAATAGAGAGGAGAGGATGAAAAGATTATGGAAGTTAAAGCTTTTAAAGAGAAAAGAGAAATCCAGGCAGAAATCGAGGAACTTATACATGCTTATGTACAGTGTATCGATGAAGATCGACTAGAGGAATGGCCTGAATTTTTTGCGGAAGATTGTCTTTATCAGATCATCTCCAGAGAGAATCACCAAAGAAATATGCCGGCTTCGATCATCTATTGTGATAGCAAAGGGATGCTGAAGGATCGGGTTACAGCACACCGTCAAGCGAACATTTTTGAATCGCATGTATACCGCCACCTGGTGAGCAGTATACGCATCGTTGACCAGGAAAGGGATGGCTATATGGTCCATACCAACTATGCTGTCTTCCAAACGAGGATGGATGGCTATTCCGAAGTATACAACGTGGGTAGATATATTGACAAAGTGATATTTGAAGGAAACAGGCCAAAATTTAAGGAGAAAAAGGTGGTGTATGATTCGTTGGTGATACCGACTTTACTCGTAACACCGATTTAAGATACAAAAAGGGGCACAAAGTAAGCAATTACTTTGTGCCCGTTCTTTCCGTCTCCATTGAAGGGCGGCTCGCCATCCCCTTCAAGCCGCATTTTTTAAGCTTTTTCACAACTTGAGAAAAAGAACGAAAGCATGTGAGATAGAGTATAGAGGATTCTTTAAATTGAAGCCCTGTAACAGGAGGTAATAGAGTGGAAAAAATAAAAAACGTTAGTTTGAACAGTATGATGGAAAAACTTCCCATGACCAGACAGCGGTACATGGTGCTCATCATGGTTGTTTTCGTCATGATATTTGAAGGTTACGATACGATGATTATGCCATACGTCATGCCTAAATTAGAACATCTATGGCATCTTTCCCCGTTGCAATTGGGATCCCTTGCCTCATACGGAGCAATCGGATTGTTAATTGGTTCATTGTTTTTAGGGCCAGTAGCTGATCGATTTGGACGCCGACCTATAATGATCTTTGGTCTTGTATGGTTTTCTGTTTTTACGGGTCTCACTATTTTGTCTAATAGTTACACTAGTTTTGCGATATTACGAATACTGGCAGGAATTGGAATGGGTGGAGTCATGCCAATTGCCGCTTCTTTAGCTGCAGAATACGCACCGCCCCATAGACGTGGCTTCTACGTATCTTCTGTTTATGCTGGTTTGATTGTTGGTTGGGTATTATCTGGTGTTTTGGCGATCCTTGTGGTTCCTTCATTTGGTTGGAGGAGTATGTTTTCTATTGGATTACTACCCATCCTTTACGCCATTGTTCTTGCACGTTGGCTACCAGAATCATTACAAATCTTGATTAAACGCGGGGACATACAGAAGGCTCGACAGGTCCTGCAACGCTTAGGTTATGCAGAGTATTCAAACAGCGTTGAAAATCTCAGGCTTGAAGCTATAGAGGATAATAATTCCTTGGCTCAAGTCAGTCTTTTGTTTAAAGGAAACATGGCCTTGACCACCGTGCTTTTATGGTTTACAACTTTTTTTACTCTGTTATTTATGTATGGGTATGCGAGCTGGCTTCCCACACTGATGGTCAAGGCTGGACATGGATTAGTGCGCAGTTACAGCTATGGACTTGTAGTCAGCATCGCCCAAGTTGCCGGAAATCTAATCTTAGGTGAATTAATGGATCGGTTTGGTGCCAAAAAGATTACCATTTATTATTTTGTTTTTCTGATTATTAGTATTGTATTGTTCGGAATGGGGAGCTCCAATGTGTATATCTATTTCTTAGGTGTATTAGTCGGATTATTTACGGCAGTTCAAGCTGGGATTAATACAATTCTAGCTAAGATTTATCCAACAAATGTGCGGGCAAGTGGAATTGGTTTGAACGCTGGAATTGGAAGGCTTGGTTCGATATTTGGCCCGATCGTAGTAGGATGGTTAGGGGGCTTTTCTTTAAATCTTGAGGGTTACATGCTTTCCTTTGCTGTTATGGCTATTCTTGCCATGCTTGCTCTCATACCGACACGTGTTCATGATTATTCTTCCATCCCCAGTCAGGCAGGTTATGTACCAAAAAGTGAAAGCGTTTAATAATCCACTATTGGTTGTGAGAAGTAACATTGTTTATCCTGCCCATTCCCATCGATTATGATATTGGGTTTCAATGGAGGGTGTGAGGGGGACCGCGGCTTTTAATTCCGATGTCTGTGATTTCTATCCGCAGATTATTCAAGCGGGACAAGAATTAGACTGGGAATGGATGGGGCACGGAACGTCAAACTCTTTCTTCATTAACAATTTAGAAGAAGAACAAGAACGGGCTACCATTCGGAATGTGTTAGATACCATTGAAAAATCAACAGGAAAACGGCCCAAGGGATGGCTCAGCCCGTCTTTAAGTGAAACATTCAATAGAATCGAATCTTTACACAAGACACTGAACATGGTTATCCAGTCATTATTAAAGCAACTTCCGGCGGTGCGGTTGGGGCATGCGCGCAGCCAAGAGGAGTTTTACGTTTTAGGAGACACTTAGAAATGCAAATAACCCGGTGAACGTACACCGGGTTATTCTACGTATCAAATTTTCAGTAACCAAGCCGATCAGAGATTTCTTTGGCTGCATTTTTCACTTTATTGATGAGGGTAGTATTGTAAGGATTCATTCGATGGGTAGGCCCTGTTACGCTGATGGCGTAAACCACTTTTCCGGTATAATCGCGGATAGGTGCTGCTACCGAGGTGACACCTTCTCGAAACTCCTCAATACTGATGGCATATCCCTGCTGATTTATGGTATTTAGGGCAGAACGAAAATCATCAGGATCGGTGATAGTGCTAATGGTATATTTCTGCAGCCCGCTTTCAATAAATTGTTCAATAAGGTCTTTCTTTTGGTATGCAAGCATCACTTTTCCGGAACTGGTACAATGAAAAGGGTTTCTTCTCCCTGTGTGAGTTAAGATTTGTACAGGATGCTTACACTCCACCCGTGTTAAGTAAACGACGTCCATCCCTTCTAACACAGCGATAGTCGAGGTTTCCTCAACCTCGTCCACTAATCGCTTAAGAATTGGTTGTGCTTCTCGATTAATTTCTAGATTAGATGTCACGACGGTATTTAAACTAAGAATGGACAAACCTAAACGGTATTTCTGTGTTTCGGGGTCTTTAATCACGAATCCTTCACTAGCCAGGGTTGCTAATAAACGACTCACGGTGCTTTTACCGATTCCTAATGAATTAGCTAGGTCTGTTACTTTTTTTTCTGGTTCATCCAATGAAAAACTCCGCAATAGTCTGAGTGCATTTTTTACCGATGATAATAAATATTCTTGATTTTTATTTTCCATCGCTCGTTATACCTCATCAAATGTTTGTTGTTTATAGAAGAAAGATGATCTTTTATAAGCTACAACTAATATACCACGGATGTTATATAAAATGAATATCTATTAAAAAGGGAGGACAACACAGATCACAAAAGATTAGCAAAAAAAAAATGGGATTCATTTTCCAATAGATTGATAGCACATTCGTACAATTTGACAGACGGGAAGATTACTATGGACCAACTGACTGTTTAGGTGACACAAGCCAAGGTGCTTCATTTCCAGTGGGATTTTGGTTTTGTTTTTTTGGTACAGAAAACGTGATTTCATAAAGGGAAGAAATAAAGGTTGGAGGGTGAATCGATGTTCCAAATGACGGAAGAAGCGAGGAAAGAACTGCAAAAGAGGAACCAGTCTCGTCCATCAAAACAACTGGTACGATTACAAATGCGCGTGCACTACTTCCGTAACAAAAAACTTGATTACCTGGCTGATAAAACCGGGTTTAAACAATTTGATATGGTATAAATAAAAGGATGGACCGGGTGTCCATCCTTTTTTCTTATGTGCCCCTTTTTTCATGGTCAACATTAAAGTGAACCAAAGGAGTATGGGTGAGATCCTGAAATTTGTTTCTATCAACTTAATATTTCGAGAACAAATTTTTCGACGTTTCAATCATCGTATCTTTTATTTTTTGGTCTACCGAAGGATGGAAAATTAAGTAAATCGGTGTAGAGGGAAGTGACTTGCGAAGATTAAGTTTTACAAGTGTTCCATTATTGAGTTCTTCCCGAACGATAACCTCTTGTAAAAAAGCAATTCCCATCCCTTTTCGAACCATCATTTTTAACCAACCGATGTTGCTGATTTCGATTTGCTGATATTCTTTCAGTTGTTTTTTTTCTAGAAATTGTTCTACTATTCGTGTGGAATAAAATTCTTTGTTGTATACAATAATCCTTTGATAAGATAAATCGGACGTTACAACCTTTTCTAATTTTGTAAGGGGATGATCAGGTGCACAAACTAGAATGTTCTGTTCGTTTGCAATTTTGATCATGGAGACATCTGGATAGTTTTCTTCCACCTGAATGTAACCGAAACCAACATCGACTACACCGGTTCGAATATCTTGCATGATAAGATCAGTTGTACTGATTTTAACTGGGAATTCAAAGTTTGGAAAACAATCATACAAAACGTTGAGTACTTCCGGCATGATTTCGACCCCCATATGATTGGGGCAGGAGATTCGTAATATCTTCTTCTGAATAGGCATTTCCCTAAGTTCACCGTAAGCCTTTTCAATAAGTTTGAAGGCTTCTTGGAAATATGGTAATATTTTTTCTCCAGCTTGCGTCAACTGTACCTTTCTACCGTTGATCCGTTCAAACAATGGAGAATTCAGTTGCTGTTCGAGCTGTTGGATACGAACGCTTATGGTCGGTTGACTAATATATAAAGCCTCTGCAGCTGCAGAAAAACTTCCCTTCTCCACAATTTTTAAAAAAGCTTCAATGTTCTTTAATTGCATAAGGGCGTTCTTCCTTCTTTTTGATGTTTTATACTTTATTAATTATATTAATAGGTTTTATAAAAACAATCAATTTGTAAAATTTCGTAATTTTAACTAATCTAAATATAAATAATAAACACAAACTTCTAAAGTGTTATTAAGGGTGGTGATTCAATTTAGAAACAAAAGCTTCATGTGAACATGGAAGACAAATGCTAAAATGGCTTCACAATGTAATGAATTGTTTAAAGACAAATGTAAGCGCTACAAAAAGTGACAGACAACTGTCAACTATTTACCATCAGGAGGTTTTTATTTATGAAGACGGGGCTCAGGCCAGCTTTTTTAGCTTTATTTTTTGCATGGTTGGTATATTTATTGTCTTATGTAAGTAGAATGTCGTGGCCCCCGATTATACCTTTAGCTTCACATGACCTTGGAATAAATGCTACTCAGGCTGGAAGTTTCATGACCGCGTTCTATATTGGATATGTCCTGACTCAAATTCCAGGTGGATTTTTAACAGATCGTTATGGTTATCGAAAAGTATTACTAGGTTCATTGTTTATCATTGGCATATCCACTTTACTTACCTCGTTCACGGCTACTTTTACTTTAGGATTTCTAACTAGAGTTTTAGCCGGTGTGGGATCAGGGGCCATTTTCTCTGCTGGATTGCTAGCCATCACAGATTGGTTTCCTCAAAATAGACGTGGGCTAGCCAACGGTTTATTCATGACATCGACCTCTTTAGGTGTGTCTCTTGTAAATTTATATGTTCCAACTCTATCAAAAGGGTATGGCTGGCGTACTTCGTTTTTGGTGTCCGGACTGCTTCCTTTGTTAGGTTTCATCCTGGCATTTTTTCTACTAAAAGAACGTACACCTGTGACGCAACAGAGCACAGAGGCAAAAGATAATAAAAGTTATTGGCAGGATGTTATCTTATTATTTAAAAATAGAAACCTATTATTAACAGGGATTGCTGGGTTTGGTGGACAATGGGCTACACTGGGAATTGCAACATGGGCGAATGCGTATTTAAATAAATCGTTGCATCTTTCTCTTGTACAAGCAGGTTTATTCATGTCTTTCTTTGGGACAGCAGCTTTATTGTGCAAGCCAATCACAGGGATTTTATCTGACATTGTTAATCGTAAAACGCTGTCATTTTGGATTTTGTTATTGCTTGGCCCGATTTTACTTTGGTTTGGTGTGAACCAAAACATTTCCTATTTATATTTTTTACTTCCAATTATAGGTATTCTGGGCTATGCATTTTACCCTCCATTAAATACATTGATATGTGATTCAGTGGATAAAAAATTTGTAGGAACCGCTTCTGGTTTAGTTAATGCCATGTGGCAATTGGGTGCTCTCATAGCACCATTAGCTGTAGGCGCTGTCATTGACATGACACATAATTACTTTTTCGTTTTTGCAACTTTAGGTGCGGGTCCGGTATTAGGAGCTTTTGCTATCTTATTTGTTAAAGGTGGAAAGAGTCCCGTAGTACAAGACAAGGAGAAACAGGTCGCTTTTGTAGAGGCTACACAAACATAGAAACATTATTAAAAAAGTCACCGTCAGGTGGCTTTTTTCTTATTTGTACGAAAAAACGGTAACCAAAGCTTTGTGCTATGGTTACCGTTTTTAATATCAAGTAGTCTTTTACCACACTTGAGCGACTTGCGCTTGTTCTGCAGCCTCCCAAACGGTTAATACCTTAAATCCGTCTCTTTGTGCTTGTTCCCAGCATTCATCGCCAGGTCGCATGCCAATCATGACATCAATGCCATGATTTTTTAAAAATCTTGCCCGTTGTCGCGCTTCAACATCTTGATAACCAATTATGGCAACGCTTTTTCCCGTGTAGCATCTTAAAATCAATTCTTCGAAATCTCTATCGTTCATTCGGTTTTCCCCTCTTTCATCAAAATGAACCAGTACAGCCACTGTATACATCTTTGTTTGATTATATAGTGAAAATTGGCAGTATTTCAAATTAATGATTTTAATTTATCCTATATAAAATATAAATACGGTGAACAGTTTATTAATTTTTTGTATAGGTAGGATAAAAACTATCAATTTGAAAGCGTTCTATTTTTAAGTAACAATGTGAATATAATCATCAACAGGAGGGATTTGAACATGTTATCTTTTCAAGACAACCAAACTCTAACAAGGACAGATGCAGGCACGCCGATGGGAAAGACACTAAGACGCTATTGGATTCCGGCTCTCATGATTAGCGAACTTCCTTCACCGGATTGTCCACCTGTACGAGTCAAACTCTTAGGGGAGGAATTAATCGCCTTCCGTGATACGGATGGAAAAATTGGTTTAGTTGATGAATATTGCCCGCATCGAAAGGTATCTTTATTTTTTGGACGGAATGAACAGTGTGGTCTACGCTGTGCCTATCATGGATGGAAATTTGATGTGAATGGAAACTGTGTCGATTTGCCATCTGAACCACCGGAAAGTAATTTTAAACATAACATTCAAATTAAATCGTACCCTTGCGAAGAACGAGGTGGTGTGATTTGGACCTATATGGGGGAACCCGAGCAAAAACCTGAACTACCTGAGCAAGAGTGGATGTTAGTGTCCGATAGCCAACGGTATATTTCGAAAAAAATTCAAGAATGCAATTACTATCAAGCGCTGGAAGGAGGAATTGATTCCAGTCATGTATCGATCCTTCATTCAGGTTCAGTTGGCGGTATAGGAGTCTCTAAGAAAAGCAACAGTACGTCACTATTGGCTCAAGACGCTGCACCACGCTTTGAAGTAGTAGACACGGATTATGGACTATTAATTGGGGCCAGACGAAACGCTGACGAAGAAAATTTTTATTGGAGGATTACCCAGTTTATCATGCCATGGTATACCATGATCCCTCCTTTCGGTGGAGCTCCTCGTGGAGGCCATGCTTGGGTACCGATTGATGATGAGCATTGTTGGGTATGGAGCTGGAGTTGGACTCCGGGTCGTGATTTAACAAAAGAGGAAATTGAACAAATGGATTCTGGCGCAGGCATTCACTCACAAATAATTCCTGGCACTTTCCGAACAAAAGCGAACAAGGAGAATGATTTCCTCATTGATCGAGAAATGCAAAAAAGAGGGGACTCTTTTGCAGGGATTTATGGTCTCGGAATGGAGGATCATGCTGTTCAAGTGAGTGCGGGACCGATTGTGGATCGTTCACAAGAGAAATTAGGAACCAGCGACACTGCGATTATAAAGTCTCGCCGCTGCCTGCTAAACGCAGTAAAAACGTTAGAAAATGGCGAACTGTTACCTGGATTGGATCCAGAGAGCCATAAGGTTCGTGCTGCATCTGTCTTGCTTCCCAAGGGTGTACCTTTCCATGAAGGGGCAAAGGAAGCACTTAAACTAGCGGAAAAAGATTTTGAGGCTGTTTAATATTAATCTACTAAAATGAGGTCCGCCAAATTAGGGATAGGCGATTGTGATGGTACTTTATTGGAGGTTGACGGATATGCGTGAAAAAACATGGACTGCGGTTGCGACCAATGTCAAACTTACAGAAATTCAAGAGTTAAACTTGCCTCATGTGGAACCCGATGCAGGCATTCTAAAGGTAGAAATTGTCGGCGTTTGCGGTACAGATGTATCCTATTACCGGAGCTTAAAAGAGCCTATGATTTTAGGGCATCATGTAGTAGGACATATCTATAAAATCGGTGAACAGGCTTCAAAACGGTGGGGAGTCAAAGAGGGAGAACGTGTGGTCATGGAGGAATATATTCCTTGCGGTCAATGCGAATCATGCCGGTCCGGTTTTTATCGTTTGTGCCCTGACACCAATCCAAAGTTAGGCGGGATTCGGTATGGTGCTACACCGATGAGTGTAGATCCAGCACTCTTTGGTGGATTTAGTCAACATATGTATCTGCATCCGAATGCGGTGATCCACAAACTTCCCGAACATGTAGAAGCTGTTGAAGCGGCCTTGACTTTACCTTTATCGAACGGATTTGAATGGATGAGAATCATCGGTAATGTTGGACCTGGCGATGTAGTGGTGATCCAAGGGCCCGGTCAACAAGGACTTGCTTGTGCCTTAGCAGCTAAGGCAGCCGGAGCTGAAACCGTGATTGTTACTGGAAGAAGCAGCAGTCAAAAACGCTTAGAACTCGCTAGCAAATTAGGCGCTGATTATACCATTAATGTCAGTAAAGAAGATTTGGTCAAAAGGGTAGTTGAAATCACCAGTGGAAAAATGGCTGATTTGGTGATCGACGTAACGAGCGGGGGAACGGACCCTGTGATTTCATCTTTACAAGTGGCCAAAACGCGGGGGACGGTTTTATTGGGAGCGTTGAAACATCAGCTTTTCAATGACTTCGATCTCGATATCATTTACAATAAATCGTTGATCATCAAAGGGGTTCGTGGACATAGCTATGAATCCGTACAAATGGCGGTAGAGTTTGTCGCTTCCGGAAAGTTCCCACTTGCTATCATGAATTCCCATAATTATAAACTATCCGATACGGATTTAGCTCTCAGGACAGCTGGAGGAGAGGGAGAACCATCTCCGTTGTTGGTTACTGTTTCTCCGTGGTTGTAAGTTTATGGGGTTAGCGAGGATAGGATACGCCTCGGATAATGAAGATTAGCTTCTTTGCTTTCTGCCAAAGAGGCTTTTCTAATTCTTGTTTGGTTAGTCACAGGAAAACCTGCAGGAAAGGAAAATAGCAGAATGAAAACAAAACACTTCTTCTTCCTGTACTCGAAATCTATTGTTTTTACTCTTGCGGTCATGCTATTTATGGTTGATCAGGTAATTAAATGTAATTATTTGGACATTTCCCTTGCGCTGATTTCGATGCTCGCTATCGTGATTTCTCTTTCGTCATGTCATTTTTTTAGTCGAGTGATCTCGATTGTATTTCTAGGTTTAGGGACTTGGATGGTTTGGAAGAAAGGAATTGATTTTCTTTCTTATGTGAAGCTTAACGGGGACATGCTCTACTTGCTTTCTCTGTTTGCTGTTGTTCCTTTATTATCGATACCGATCCAGGTCGGAGGATACCGAGAGGCATTTGAACGGTTATTTGATGGAAGGGTTAAATCCGTTTCTCAATTGTACCGGGTAGTCACAGCCTTGTCTTATTTTCTTGGTACTTTTTTGAACATGGCTACCATTCCACTCGTTCACTCAAGTGTCAAATCAGTTGTGAAAGCATGGCCCATTAGAAATCACAAACGTTTTTTAGCCAGTGGCATCATTCAAGGGTATTCGTTGCCTATTATTTGGACTCCTTTTTCCGGTATTGTCGGGGTTGTTCTTCATGTAACCCATGTACGATGGGTACACATTTTCCCTATTCTTCTAGCCATTAGTTTAGCCACAATGGTCTTTAATTGGATCATTTTCAGTGTGATAGAAGGTAACAAACAACTGAAGATTACCCATAACGAAACAGCCGCTGCTAGTTCACCTGCATCGGTTGAAGAAGACTCATCCATTCGTTCCATGTTGCTTCAAATTATTGCTGCGATTGTCTTGCTCCTCGTTTTGGTGGTAAGTATCGATAGCGTTTCAACCTTGGGCTTAGTCGTCATTGTTACCCTATTTACCGTTCCCTTTTCTTGGATTTGGTGTTTGCTCCTCAAAAAAAGCCCAGCTTTCTGGGCCGAGGTTAAGAACCATTTTAAGCATAAAATGCCTGAGATGAGTGAGTCGTTTGCTGTTTTTTTAACTGCAGGTTTCTTTGTGGAGGCCCTTCGCTATTCAGGAAATGACCATTTGGTTAATCAACTATTTATTGAATTGCATGATATAGTCGGGATTCACATTTTTGTTTTTCTTCTTCCATTTATTGTTTTATTTTTATCTTTTGTTGGCCTACATCCGATTGTTGTTGTGAATTTGTTAGCCCAATCTCTGACAACTGATGTTGTAGGCATTTCGACGGACCAAATGGCGGTTGCTTTCCTAGGTGGTGCCGTTATGACGTTTTTCATGGGGCCTTTTAGCGGTACGCTGGGGTTGATGTCATCGATGATTCAGGTAGCCCCCTTGCGAATTGCTAGTTGGAGTGTAGTCTATGTGATCGCCTTTTCTCTGATTTTGACAGCTGCCATCTTATTGCTTTAGAATCTCAGGTCAAATAACTAGCTAAAAATCAACCTTAATAAGAGGGTGAAGAATATGGCAAGGCAGCAGGAAGTTTTGTCGTCCGTATACAATGCCATCCGAATATTGAAAACGTTTTCCTCAACTGAAACGGAACTCGGGATTAGCGAGTTGAGTGTACGATTAGGCTTAGCCAAAAGTACCGTGTATCGTCTAATGAAAACGTTAACTGAAACCCGTTTGGTTAGACAAAATGAGGATACTCAGAAATATCAGCTAGGGATTGGTGCCTTTGAATTGGGGTTCACGGCCTATCACTCAATGCAACTACACCGGATTTCTATACCCTATTTAGAAAAATTAATGGAATCGGTGAGAAAAGTAGTCCGATTAGGTGTTTATGACAATGGGGGAATTGTGTATTTAAGTAAACATACTCCTGATTCTGATCAGGCCACGATTTCAAAGATCGGCGACCGGACACCAAGTTATTGCTCAGCGGTTGGCAAACTTCTATTAGCTTATCAGGATGATAGTGAAATCGACAATGTCATTGGGGAAGGACTCTATCCTTATACAGCTAAAACAATTACGAATGAGGAGCATTTTAAACAGCAGATTGATGAAATTCGCAGGGTTGGTTATGCCGTAACGATGGAAGAACTGAGGATTGGAATTTGTTCCGTCGCGATACCGGTATACAATGATATGGGAAAAGTGATGGCCGCGATCAGTGTTACGGGTCAGAAGGCTCATTTTTACCCTAATCAAATTCAACAGTATGTAAAAGAAATGAAAATGTACAGCCGGTTGATAACCGAAAGGCTCAATATGGATTAAGGTTCTCCTGAACAAAACCAGATGAATACAAGATGGCACCTGAAACATTCAAATGTAAAATGTAATCATTTGAACCCTTCTTCGAGACGGCAGGGTAGCGAATGCAAAAAAGAAAAGTACTGCTAGCTGTGCCGTATAGAGGAACCCTGTTGTTTGAAAGTAATTAGCAGAAATTATAATGAGATTACAAAGGGTCAACACTCGAATGAAATAGAAGGGGCGATGTTTCATGTTAAAACAAAAAGATAATCAACGCTTATGTCTAACGGGTCAAGGTACCCCAATGGGAAAAGTATTTCGAAGATTTTGGATACCGGCTTTGCTTGCAGAGGAGCTGCCAGAAGTCAACTGCCCTCCGGTAAAAGTAAAACTATTGGGGGAAGACTTAGTTGCCTTTCGGGATTCAGAAGGAAAAGTAGGTTTAGTGGATGCTTACTGTCCTCATCGACGTGCACATCTTTTTTGGGGACGCAATGAGGAATGTGGATTAAGGTGTGTTTATCACGGATGGAAGTTTGACCATGAAGGAAACTGCATGGATATGCCGAACGAGCCAGAAGACAGCCATTTCAAAGATAAAGTGAAAATTCAGTCTTACCCGACGTGGGAAAAGGCAGGCATTGTGTGGACCTATATGGGACCAAAGGATGAGCAGCCAAGCTTTCCAGATTACGAATGGCTAAGAGCGCCAGATACTCATCTTCAAGTTTCCAAAACCTTCGAGGCATGTAATTGGCTGCAAGCGTTAGAGGGTGGAATCGATACTTCCCACTCATCATTTGCACACAACAACAATATCCAGGATAAGAAATCCCTCAGGTCTCGCTCTACGAATCCAAAGCTAGAAGTGGATAAAACAGATTACGGATTTAGATACGTGGGAATCCGTGATTTGAAGGAAGATGGAAATTATATCAGGGCCTATCAATTCATCATGCCAAACCAGCAAATGCGTGGGCAAATGATAAAATGGCATGATGGAAGCAGGGAGAATTATCCAACAATCAGAGGGCATATTTGGGTGCCAATTGATGATGCGAGCGTATGGGTTTGGAATTTTAAATATACGACGGAACGCGACATTCCGCTAGATCCTGATTTTGCCCTGCAGGAAGAGATCAACTTTGGAAGGGGTCCTGAGGATATGTTACCGGGATACCGCTTAAAGAGAAATGCATCGAACGATTATTTGATCGATCGTGAGCTGCAGAGAACCAAAACATTTACTGGTATTACCGGCATTAACACCCAGGACTATGCGCTTCAAGAAACCATGGAGAAACCTTTCGTTGATCGAACCAAAGAAAAGCTAGGAACTGCAGATCTGGCGATTATCGCTGCGAGACAACTTTTGCTAGAAGCGACTAGGGACGTCGAAGAAGGAAGAGCTCCTCGTGGAGTAAATCCAGAAACGTATCGTGACGTGCGGGCATGTGACCGCTTCCTGCCCAAAGAAGTGGATTGGCGGGAAGGATTAAAAGGAGATATGAAGGCTGTTTTTTAGAGTTAAGAGTGTAGGTGATAGAAGGGAGCTTCTCTTTTATGGATGTTCAAATTCCCCAGTATTTGAGAGATAAAAAGATAGCGATTTTGGGATACAATGCGAATGGCGAAACCTTTGCTCGATTGCTCAGAGACAATGATATCGAAGTTGTCATAGGGCTGCGTAAGGTTGATGAAGTATGGTCGAGGGCCGAGCACGATGGCTTTCGCGTGTTAACATTATGGGATGCGGTCCAAGCAGCCGACATTATACAAGTCTGGTAAGATGAAATTTTGCCGGCTTCCGATGAAGGCGCTCGTTGGGTGACTAGATTTCAAAGAAAGCTTTCTTAAGTGTTTACTTTCGTGTGCCGTATAAAGGAACCGTGTATTTTTCTGGAACCAAATTATGTATAAAATGAAGGTACTTTCACACTATCACTTCTGTAAGCGGATTCTTTTTTAGAATGAGGGAGGAAACCTATGAAAAACATACGAAGAAAACAAGGTTTACTAAAAATTGTTTGCGCTGCGCTTGGCATTACCACAATCCTTTCAGGCTGCAGCGCAGCAAAGACTTCGAATTCGGCCAAAGGATCATCTGACCAATATCCTAAGCAGACCATCACATTTGTCGTTCCGTATTCGCCAGGCGGTGATTTTGATACAACGGCAAGAATCTTAGTTCCCTTTCTATCCGAATACTTACCGAATAAACCCTCCGTTATCGTAAAAAATGTACCTGGCGGAAATAGTGTGGTAGGAACAGAGAATATCCTTCATGCAAAACCTGATGGATATACTATCGGTTACTTTACTTTACCAGGTATTGCGCTTGGTCCACTAATCGGAAATGGAGATTATGACTTAACCAAAGTAGAATGGATCGGGCAAGTCTTTAACCTTCCTTATGTTGCGGCCGCTTCAAAAACGGCTAACATCAAAGATATTAAAAGTTTGAAGGCATTACCAAAATTGCGTGTGGGTACAACAGGTATAACCACGTCAGCGGGTCTGGGTTCCTTCATTGCGAGTAAAGAATTAAACATTCATCCAACCTTTGTTCCAAGTGGTGGTAGTTCCGAAAGCGTCATGGCCGCATCCCAAGGGTCCGTTGATTTTGTTCAATTCCCTTATCCTGCTATGCGTCAACAAATTGAGGCAGGATTAATCAAACCCGTATGGACTTATTCTAAAGAAAGATTAAAGAACCTTCCGAATGTCCCAACGATCGGCGAATTGGGATATCCGCAGTTGTCTGGTCTGGTTAACTTGGTGGGGGCTGTTGGCACAACCCCGGGTGTCTCCAAAGAACATTTACAAATCCTTCGCGATGCCTTAAAAAAGGCGATGGAGGATCCAAAGTTTTTAGACAAAATGAATAAACAGTACCATTCTCCTCAATATCTTAACGCAGACGATACGTTGAAGGAAGTTAAGGACGATATCGAATCTTTGAAAAAATATGCAGATCCGATTAAGAATAGCATCAAAAATTAAATGTCTACAAGGTATAAACAAAATAACAGACTGTCATGATTGAATAACCACAGTCTGTTATTCTTTTTAAAATATTTTTATCATTGAAACGATGTTAATGATACCAAACTTATTCAAGGGAGGGATATAAGAGGTTATGGGACATCTCGTTTTGCCTGCTCTTCAATCGTTTTTCACTTGGCCAGCCCCTTTGTTTTTGCTAGTTGGGGTCCTGGTCGGCATTTTGTTTGGCATCCTGCCAGGCCTTGGCGGTCCTCAAGTCTTAGCTTTATTAACACCTTTAACCTATAAAATGGACCCCGCTTCAGCGATTGTGATGTTAATAGGGGCGATGAGTGCGATTCCTTTGTCAGGATCTCTAGCAGCTATTTTACTTAACCTACCTGGCCATGCTCCAAGTGTAGCGTCTACGTTTGATGGATATCCTCTGACCCTCAAGGGAAAAGGTGGGTATGCCGTAGGTGCTTCCGCTTGTAGTGCCTTATTGTCAGCTATTTTTGGTGCGATTGTTTTGACGTTGATTTTGCCCTTTGGAGAAAAGGTCGTCTTGGCTTTTTCCTATCCTGAGTTTTTTATGATGGCCCTTGCTGGTTTGAGCATGATTACCGTCATTTCTAGACGTGGATCCATTTTAAAGGGATTGATCGCCGCCGTCATGGGGCTAATGATTTCGTTTTTTGGATATGATCCCATTACGGGGATGACACGATTTACGTTTGGAAGTATGTATTTATACAATGGAATTGAGATTGTTCCGACATTAATTGGCCTCTTTGCCGTTAGCGAAGGCATAGAAATGATGCATAAGAAGGGCAGTGTGGCTGATCAGTCCCATGTATCTTCGCGATTAACCGGTGTAGTCGATGGGATGAAGTCTGTGTTTCAAAACTTTGGCGTGTTTATTCGCAGTAGTGCCATTGGAACATTCATGGGCATGATTCCGGGTGTAGGTGGAGCGATTACAACGATTGTTGCTTATGGGCAGGCCGTCCAGACAAGTAAACACCCTGAGCGATATGGAAAAGGCGAAATTGCCGGCGTTATTGCTCCGGAAGCGGCGAATAATTCAAAGGACGCCAGCGGATTTATCCCCTCGCTCATTTTTGGTATCCCGAGTCATGTGGAAATGGCTGTATTACTAGGTTCTTTAACGATATTAGGGATCGAACCAGGACCAAAGCTAATTGAAACAGATCCTGGAAAGATATTAATGGTTATCTATGCTTTAGTTGCAGGTAATTTAATTACAGCGATTGTCGCCTTATTGATTGGCGGGTATCTTACAAAATTAGCACTAGTTTCTAAACAAGTATTAGCTCCTATTATATTGGCCATTTCCATTATTGGCGCCTATGCGTTAAAAGGGGAGATGGGGGATGTCTATGTAGCATTAGCCTTTGGTATCCTTGGCTATTTGTTGAATCGTTTCGGCTTTCCGAAGATTAATATTGTCATCCCTTTAATGGTTGGCAAATTGATGGAAACATCCTTCCATCAAACCCTACTAGCGATGGGGTGGAAGGGTTTCGTAACGCGACCCATCTCGATAGTCATATTAGTCATTGTAATCGCCGTCATCTTTATCACATTACGTAAAAACAGGACGGTTAAAATGGGAATGGTGGGTGATGTAAGTGAAAGCACCTAGGTCGATTGATCGTATCCTATTTGATGGATTTTTGTTCCTTATCTTTCTGACACTCACTATACTTGCAATTCAGTTTCAACCCTTGGCACGTGAATTGCCCCTTCCCATCGCCCTGATTGGAGTTGTATTTACGTTCAGTCTTTTATTATTGGATGTCTTTCCAAACCTTCAATCAAAAGTGAACAAAGGGGTAAAACAGCAAGAGCAGGGACCGGAGCAAGAGAGTATGATACAGGACCAAGTGACACACCAAAAGACGGCAGAAACAGAATGGAAAAATATCCTTCGCATTGTATTATGGCTGATTGTATTTGTTGTAGCTGTTGAATGGACCAATTACAAAATTGCAACTGCATTGTTTGTGTTTCTCGTGTCTTGGATTGAAGGTCGCACAGCCATCCGAAAATCAATCGTCCTTTCTATTGGTACAACGGTATTTTTCTACCTTTTATTTGATCTTTGTCTTGCTGTTACATTCTAGTTACTCTATGAAAATAAAAATCGTCTGTGTAGGTGGTATGTTTATGGCAAGCATCTATCTCCAAGTAGGCGATTTTTTCTTGCACAGATTAGCCCATACCAAACAAAACAGAGGGGGGCTCTGCTAGGGGCCACCCTCTACTCACAATGTTTATACCGTATATTCCTCAAGCGTCGATTTCACAAATAACTCTTCGATATCCAGCTTTCTTTTTATCATTCCCTGTTCATAAGAATAACTAACCGCTGCTTCCAATGTAGTACGGTTCTTATCTAAACCATAAGGCCAAAAATCTTCCCCCATGAGTTCCTTTGTATTTTGCCATTCAGAGATTAACCATGGTAGGGTGACTTTTAATGCAGCAGTTTGCTTGAATCCATCATACACCTTCTGTTTAGCCGCGACAAAAGCCTGATATAAATTGGCGGCTACCCATGGATGTTTCTCTAAGATTTCGTCCTTAATGGCGACCACGTGCATGATCGGGAATATACCGGTTCGAGTGTAATAGTCCTTTTCTACCGAAACAAAATCCGGGAACAATCGTTGAACATTGGGTGATCCATTTAAAAAGCAGGATGGTGCACGTGGCGCAATGATCGCATCAATCATGCCATCCTCCAGCATTTGATTTAAGGTTTGGTCGTCATTGATGGATCGAATCTGAATATCCGATGGTAAATCTAGTTTCACCTTCTCTATTCTTCCTGGTGTTTCTTCTCCCCCCATAAACCATTCGATATCCGTTGGGCTTACTCCGTAATCGTGATGAAGAATACCGCGAATCCATAAACAGGCTGTCAGTTGATATTCAGGGATACCCACACGCTTTCCGCGTAAATCTTGTGGTTCTTTAATTCCTGAATGTCTATTAATATAGATACCGGAGTGGCGGAAGGCGCGAGACATAAAAACAGGGATGGCTGTCAATTTCGGATAACCACGATCTTTTGCAATTAAATAAGATGACAAGGATAATTCAGATACATCAAATTCCTGATGACGCATCATACGCCAAAAAGTTTCTTCTACAGGCAAGTTGAGCCAATTTAGATCAATTCCCTTTGGCTCTGTGGTTCCATCGGTAAGAGCACGAATTCGATCGTAATCCCAACAGGCAAATGATAACGGTAATTTTGACAAGAGAACGCCTTCTTTCTATATTTAATATACTTGATTGATCTGATAATAGAATTATGACATTGAGAAATAGAAGGGTGGTAACCACGTTCCTGTATACGGAATGATAGGACTTGATTTTTTCCGGAAAATGATGATAGGCATAGATGGTGTACAAAAAGCCGGCATTTCTACTGAAATGCCGGCTTTTGCATGCTGTTTTATTTTGCTAATAGAGATTGTACGCCAAGAACACTTAAAGCAACGGGAGGGAATGCGCATAAATCAAACGGGTAATCCGAACCTGGAACCACACGATCTTCACCGACCAAGGTGGTTAAATATTGTAACGTATCAGGATTCCACAACACAGTATCAAACCAGAATCGACGGAGATATTCGATCGGAGGAGCCTGCAATGCTCCGGATACGGATTGCCATTTCTCATAGCCTTTGTCCAAACGTCCGATCTGATAGGGAAGGAAACCACCGCCGTGAGCAAGTAAAATTTTCACATACGGATATCGATCCAATAGCCCGCTGAGCAAAAGATCGGTGGCACAGACTGTTGTTTCCCATGGTACGCCGATTAAGTTTGGCATCATACGTTGCTTCAATCGTGGGTCTTCAGATAAAAGTGGGTGAATGAACACGATGGCACGCTGCGTATTGGCTTCTTCCCAAAAAGGAATAAAACATTCGTTCGTTAACAACTTTCCTGATAAGCCAGGTCCGATGATGGCCCCTTTTAATCCATCATTCATCGCGGAACGTAAATCTTCAGCAGCTTGAACAGGATCTTGCAGGCAAACGGTGGCCAATGCTGATATGTGTTCGGGATGTTGGCGGCTCCAATCGGCTAAAGACTGATTATACACATGAACCATTTCACTCGTGATGCCAGAAGAAAACTCATACATAAACAATTGCGGGATCGGTGAAATGAGTGAATGTTCTACACCTGCTTGGGCTTGTTCTTTTAAATATTTGATAGGGTTTACAAAAGACTCCTTCAATTCAAAACCCCATTTGCCATTAATCGTTAAAAATTCGTTCTGTTTGGGTGATTTTCGCTCCCACGTGGCATCAATGGTTTTTTGATGATCTCGAATCCAAGTTAAAAGTTCTGGGGGGATAAAATGGGTGTGCATATCGTACATCATAATCATCCTTTCCTATAACCTAATAGTGAAGATATTTCTTTGGCCGCCGTTTTTAGTTTAGCAATAATCCTCGCGTCTTGTGGATCCATCCGATGAACAGGACCGACCACAGTTACCGCATAAACCACTTTTCCAGTGTGATCGCGTATCGGCGCTGAGACTGACGCCACACTATCCCGAAGCTCTTCAGTGGTCACGGCGTATTCTTGCTCTTTGATCTCGTGGAGTGTTCGCCGAAACTCATCAGAATGAATAATCGTATTTACTGTAAATTTATCTAACACATTCTCTATATAACGATTAATGACCTCTTCCTCTTGGAGTGCTAGGATTACTTTGCCGGAGCTAGTGGAGTGAAGGGGATTCCTTCTACCTATGTAAGAAAGAATCTGTACGGGGTGATTACATCCGACTTTATTGATATAGACTACATCTGTTCCTTCCATCACTCCCAGGTGGGAGCTTTCCCCGATTTCATCAACTAGCTTTTGCAATGTGGACTGTGATGTTCTCGTTATTTGTAGATTGGAAATAATCACGGAATTTAAGCCTAAAATAGATAAACTAAGACGATATTTTTGGGTTTCTGGATCTTTGGTCACGAATCCTTCACTCGCCATCGTAGCTAACATCCGGCTTACGCTGCTATGTCCCATTCCCAACATCTGGGCTAACTCGGTCACTTTGCGTTCAGGTTCTTCCATAGTAAAGCTTTGTAATAGACGAAGTGAATTTTTTACTGATGAAAGCGTGTAGTCCCTTGTCATTGAAATTCTCCTTTCTTTATCATTTGGGTTGGAATAATTTTTTCTAAACCACTAAGTTTGTTGCGCATGAAAGAACGTAATTCCGCTATTTTACTACGCAAAAGTTTAACATAGATAAGAAACGAAATGAAGACATAATAGTTATATAATTATAAAAAAATAAATTGTTGCATATAAAAGAACTGTGATATTGTGTCTGAATTATCTTTAATTTATGATAGTTTTAGTTATTTCTGTTACACATGTTTAAATCGTTCCACTCCACAAATGTGGTTATCGGTTTAAAGCAATGAACAATGCCATGGAGTGGGGAGATGATGACTTTTTTTATAAAGATTGAGAGTAATAAATGTAAGCGTTAATAAATTTAAAAGGGGGATAATCCGTAAAACCTTAAAGTACTGGTTAGTAGTGGTCGGCTTCGGTATCAATATTCTTGGTGTGTATGGCCTCGCTACATGGTTCCCAAGTTATTTGGCCAATGCAAAGCATTTCAGTCCGAAAACGACAAGCTTTTATATGTTATTCGCTTATGAATCGCACTCATTCTTACGATTTGGATCGGTTCACATACAGATAAGACACATAAAAAGGCCGTCTGGACCTTCAGAGGTTACGTAGGAGCTGCTATCTTTCTATTTTTAAGTTCTCAAATTTCTTCTCCTGTTATTGACGCGATCTTGGTCGGAGGAGCGTTAACCCTTCTTCAAGCTTTTACGACACCTATGATCCATGGACTTATGCACAGTATGTCAACGACGGAAGAAATCGGAAAGAATACAGGAATCATGTCTGGAGTCGCCAACTTCATTGCGGCGTTCGTGCCAACCGCGATGGGTGCGTTGATCACCTTTGGTCATGGAAGTTATGCTTATGCTTTTGCTTTATTAATCGTGGCATTCCTGATTGCTGCTTTCTGCGGATTGATGCTGACCAGAAAAGGTTATTAACGATGCTAGACTAATAAATTATATTTTTTCCTTTTTAGTTGTTGCGTATAGAACAAATGTATTGCACAAGTTTTCTCTATTTATAAGAATAGTTCTAAAAATAGTAAAAGAACAGGCAAAAAAAATAATTTAAAAATTTTTAATTTTGTTCCATATAGAGGAACTTAGTCATTGTATGAGCAACAATCTCGCGATATGATGAACTCAAGGAAATATTGAATACCCTTTCAAATTTAAGGAGGATCTAACGATGAACTGTAAACACTTTATTAATGGCGAGTTTATGAATTCTCTAAATGAGAAGACATTTGAAAATGTAAATCCAGCTAACCAACAACGTCTTGGTTGGGTTGCTGAAGGTGGAAAAGAGGAAATTGACTTAGCTGTTGCCGCGGCTAAAAAAGCGTTAAAAGGTCCATGGTCGAAAATAACGACAAATGACCGAATTGCTGTGATCCGTCGAATCGGAGATATCATTCTGGAAAGACAAGATGAACTTGCACGATTAGAGACATTGGATACCGGTAAACCTCTTTCTTTGTCTAGCCATTTGGATATCCCTCGTGCCGCTTACAATTTCCACTTCTTTGCAGATTACTTAAGAGGAATTGGTACAGAGGCTTATCAAACAGATGATCAAGCAATCAACTACGCGATTCGCCGCCCGGTAGGAGTAGTGGGCTTGATTAACCCATGGAACTTACCCCTTCTTCTTTTAACCTGGAAGTTGGCTCCTTGTCTCGCAGCTGGAAATACCTGTGTGATCAAACCAGCGGAATTGACACCGATGACAGCAACGGTACTAGGTGAGATCTGTCAGCAAGCAGGGGTTCCTGACGGTGTAGTGAATATCGTCCATGGATTTGGTCCAGATTCAGCTGGAGCTGTTTTAACCGAGCATCCGGATGTCAACGCGATTTCCTTCACAGGGGAAACAACCACAGGAAAAATTATCATGCAAGCTGCGTCAAAGACATTAAAGCGTTTATCGTACGAATTAGGAGGAAAAAACCCGAATCTCATCTTCGCAGATTCCAATTTAGATGAAGTGATTGAAACCACGATGAGATCTAGTTTCGTAAACCAAGGGGAAGTTTGCATGTGTGGATCTCGTATCTACGTTGAGCGTTCTGCTTATGAAGAGTTCTTAGAAAAATTCGTGGCAAAAACAAAACAAATGGTGGTTGGCGATCCGTTTGATCCAAAGACCAATGTAGGTGCTTTGATTTCTGAAGAACATTTTGAGCGCGTCACTAGTTATATCAAATTAGCGGTTGAAGAAGGTGGTACAATTCTTACCGGTGGTCAGCGCCCAGAAGGGTTAGAGCACGGATACTTCCTAGAGCCTACCATCATCGTTGGATTAGATCGTAATTGCCGTGTGGTTCAAGAAGAAATCTTCGGTCCTGTTGTAACTGTTATTCCTTTCGATAGTGAAGAGGAAGTTATTGAGCAAGTAAATGATACGCATTATGGATTGAGTGCTTCCCTTTGGACGAATGATTTGCGTCGTGCTCATCGCGTAGCTGGCCAAATTGAGGCTGGAATCATTTGGGTCAATACATGGTTCTTACGTGACCTTCGCACACCATTTGGTGGTATGAAGCAAAGCGGTATTGGTCGTGAAGGTGGAATCCACAGCTTTGAATTTTTCAGTGAATTGTCAAATATCTGTATTAAGCTATAAGAGGAGAACATGGACATGGATAAAACAGTTAGATTTGCTCAACATTTAGCCGAGGCAGAGAGAGCAGGTAGAGGGGTTTCCCCTCTTACCGAACTGGATGCCAATCTGACCATCGAAGAGGCCTATCAAGTCCAGCTTCATACGATTCAAAACAAGGTGGAGTCAGGTCAAAAAATTGTAGGAAAAAAGATCGGACTCACATCTCGTGCGATGCAAACCCTGCTTGGCGTTGATCAACCGGATTATGGACATCTCCTAGATGATATGGTTGTTGAAAATGGAGAAGAAATTGCTTTTAGCCGCGTGCTACAGCCGCGTGTTGAAGCGGAAATCGCATTTGTGTTGAAGAAAAATTTGGTAGGACCTAAGGTAACCACATCGGATGTTCTTTTGGCCACGGATTATGTTTTACCTGCCCTCGAGATTGTAGACAGTCGCGTTGCCAATTGGAAGATTAAATTACAGGATACCGTAGCGGACAATGCGTCTTCCGGATTGTATGTCCTAGGCGGTAAACCGTTGCGTGTAAATCAATTGGATATGTCCTTAACCGGCGTAGTGTTTTATAAAAATGGCGAAATCATGAACACAGGGGTAGGGGCTGCTGCTTTAGGACATCCAGCTACTTGTGTGGCTTGGTTAGCTAATAAACTATCAGAATTTGGGATTCATTTACAAGCAGGTGAAGTCATTCTATCAGGTGCCCTGTCTGCTGCCGTTAATGCAGAGCCGGGAGACCATTTCCATGCGCGTTTTGCCCATCTTGGCGAAGTAAGCGTTCGTTTTTCGAAATAAAGCGAGGAGTGAAATCTAATGTCTAAAGTTAAAGTTGCCATTCTAGGTTCGGGGAACATTGGAACCGACTTGATGATGAAACTGGAACGTTCCGAAGTATTAGAATTTACCACAATGATTGGGGTAGATCCCGAGTCCGAGGGGTTAAGAAGAGCAAAAGAACGTGGATATTTTGCTATTGATAATGGAATCCAAGGGTTTTTAGAGCGTCCTGAATTAGCCGACTTTGTGTTTGATGCAACGTCTGCCAAAGCGCATTTACACCATTCGGTACTTTTAAAAGAAGCCGGTAAATTTGCTTTGGATTTAACGCCTGCAGCGGTAGGGGGATTTATTGTTCCTCCGGTGAATTTATCCCAATTAGTTGGAGAAGCAGATAACGTGAACTTAGTGACTTGCGGTGGACAGGCGACGATTCCCATCGTTCATGCCATCAATTGTGTGGCATCAGTAGACTATGCGGAAATCGTAGCTACAATCTCTAGTAAGAGTGCCGGGCCTGGTACACGAGCAAACATTGATGAATTTACAGAAACCACTTCACATGCGATCGAAGCGATCGGTGGAGCGAAGAAAGGTAAAGCCATCATTATTCTCAATCCAGCAGAACCACCGATTTTAATGAGAGATACGGTTCATGCGATCGTCGAAGAAGGAAAAATGGATGAAGCGGCGATTTCTGCTTCCATCCATGACATGGTGAAATCGGTTCAATCCTATGTACCTGGGTATCGTTTACGAAATGAACCGATCTTCGATGGAAATCGTGTAACGGTATTTTTAGAGGTTGAAGGGGCGGGAGATTATCTACCTACCTATTCTGGAAATCTCGATATCATGACTGCAGCCGCTGTAAAAGTAGCTGAAGAATTCGCCAAACATCGATTGGCTCTGGAGGTATAGGCGATGTCAAAACAACGTCAAATCACAATCACTGAAGTTGCACTGCGTGACGGTAGTCATGCAGTGGCACACCAATACACTGTTGAGCAAGTTTTAAACGTGACAAAAGCATTAAATGACGCGGGTGTCCCTTATATAGAAGTATCTCATGGTGACGGTCTTGCTGGTTCTTCCTTGCAATATGGATTATCCCGCACTAATGAGTTTGAGTTAATTGAAGCAGCTGTCTCGGTTTGTGATCGGTCGAAAGTGGCGGTCCTTCTTCTACCGGGAATCGGAACGATCAAAGAATTGAAACATGCGGCCGATCTTGGAGCTAAATTAGCGCGTATCGCTACACATGTGACGGAAGCAGACGTATCTGCTCAACATATCGCCTATGCGAAGGAAATCGGAATGGAAACAGTAGGATTTCTGATGATGGCGCATATGGCACCGGTTGAAAAATTAGTAGAACAAGCTAAACTGATGGAAAGCTATGGTGCGGATACGGTATACGTGGTCGATTCCGCAGGGGCGTTACTGCCTCATCAGGTAACCGAGCGAATCAAAGCTCTTCGCGAATCGCTCAGCGTCAACATTGGGTTTCATGGACACAACAACCTTTCCTTGGCGATGGCCAATACGCTATGTGCGATCGAGGCAGGAGCAACACGGGTCGACGGTAGTGTTCGATGCTTGGGTGCTGGAGCAGGGAATACCCAAACGGAAGTCTTGATTGCAGTTCTCGATCGGTTAGGCATTTCTACCGGAATCGATTTGTATAAAATGATGGACTTAGCGGAAGACATAGTAGCTCCAATCCTTACGGTTCCCCAAGAAATTACAAGAAACAGTTTAGTGTTAGGTTACGCAGGAGTTTACTCCAGCTTTGCGTTACATGCTCAGCGAGCTGCACAACGGTTTAATATCGATGCGCGCGACATCTTAGTCGAGTTAGGTAAACGTAAAGTAGTTGGCGGACAAGAAGATATGATCGTAGACGTTGCGGCACAGCTTGCGGCAACCAGAAATCAGGAGGTAACGACATGAGTGTGGATCATAACTCAATTGCAAATTTATTACACCTAGCCGAAGTAGAAAAGCGTGAAGTGGTTCGTGTGACGGAACAAACACCTTTTGACATTGAGGCTGCTTATAAAATTCAACAGGAATTAGTGAACATTAAACTCGGTCAAGGTCATCGCATTGTCGGGCCGAAAATGGGATTAACTAGCCAAGCAAAAATGAAACAAATGAACGTCAATGAGCCGATTTACGGGTATGTTTTTGATTATATGGTCATCCCGGAAGGCGGAGAGCTAAAAATCAGTGACCTCATCCATCCGAAAGTAGAAGCAGAAATTGCCTTTATTCTAGGAAAAGATATCGAAGGTTCTGGCATCACAGGGGCACAAGTTTTAGCAGCCACCGAATATGTGTTGCCTGCACTTGAAATTATTGACAGCCGTTACGAAAACTTTAAATTTACATTGCCAGATGTCATCGCAGATAATACTTCTGCTTCACGCGTGGTATTCGGAAATAAACTCACTCATCCAGATGGATTAGATTTAGACCTGGTAGGGATGACTCTATCTATTAATGGAGAAATCAAAGAATTAGGTGCGGGAGCAGCCGTTGTTGGACACCCTGCCAATTCGGTTGCCATGCTTGCCAATATGCTAGCTAGAAAGGGGGAAAAACTGAAAGCAGGTCAAATAATCTTGACTGGTGGCATTACCGGGGCTGTCATGCTATCTGTCGGGGACTCGGTTGCAGGAAAGGCCGATGGTTTGGGAGAAGTTACATTCAAGGTTGTCGAATAGAAGGGAGCGGGGAATATGCCATTAATCCAAATTCAATTGATACAAGGTAGACCTGAGGATAAAATCAAAGAAGTCATCGAAAATGTAACGAATACTGTTCATGAAACGTTGGGTGCACCAAAAGAAAGCATTCGCGTGATCGTCACAGAAATCCCGAAAACGCATTGGGGCATCGGTGGTATGCCAGTTTCAAACATCCCTAATAGATAGGAGTTGAAATAGAATGAGTCTTGAACTTGCTATGTTAGTTCCTCACACACCACGGATGTGTCATGAAGAATTTGCTCCCGAGTTCCAAAGAGAATTGGTTCAGGGAATGCATCAAGTGGCAGGCATCATTGAAAGCTCTCAACCCGATGTGTTACTGCTTGTATCCTGTCATTGGATGTCAAGCTTCGATCATTTAATTGATGCGACGGCGGACCATAAAGGGGTCCTCACTGCATTTGAATGTCCAGATTTAATTTCCGACATTCCTTATCACCATGCTGGCGATAAGGAACTTGCCTTAAAGATTGCGCAAGCGGGAAAAGACGCAGGCATCCCGGTTAAAGCTGTGGATGATCCAACCTATGTTTGGGATTATGGAACGGTCGTCCCCCTTCGATATTTGTTACCGAGAGTGAATGTACCTGTCATTGATTTATCCGTTTGCTGGGCTGCTACTCTCGAAGAAACCTATCGTTGGGGACAGGAAATTGGCAAAGTGCTAAATGAAAGCGGTAAACGTGCCATGTTTGCCAGCAGTGGGGCATTATCACATAATCTTCATCGAGGTGCACACCTCATGCCATCAATTTCCGAGCAGGCCATGGATAAGCAGTTCCTATCGTATCTTAATTCCTCTGATTTCGATTCAGCATGGAAGATGCTTCCACAATATGCGAAGATCTCTGCCGTTGAATCGGGGGGACGACATATAGCCCTGATGCTCGGCGTCATGAATGCGAATCATGAATATCAAAGTGAATATTTTGGATATGGTCAATCATCTGGCAGTGCGAATGTTGTGATTACGTTCAAACCAAAAGCATAGGCCATGTCTTTAAGGAAAAACGAGCCGCTAGCATATTCTCTAGGGCTCGTTATCTCGTTGGTCAGAAGACCACCTAGGCGGGATTTTTGTACCGTAAGCAGACAAGTGACTTCTTTGCAGACCAGAGGATTCATACAGCGGTATGTAGATCAAAGAGACGGATGTGTGAGTGTGCTTTCACCCAAACCCTTTATGATATTCAAACGTCGTATAACAAATAAATTCTTATCTGAGGCAACAAGATGGTAAATTTGAAGAAAAGTCGTTCCTTATTTTTAACCGCTGTGGCAACGGGCACGATGTTAAATCCGCTGAATTCATCTATGATTTCCCTTGCCCTCCATAGCATCCAGCGCGATTTCCATCTTTCTTTTATAACGGTATCCTGGCTGATTTCATCCTTTTATTTAGCTAGTGCGGTAGCACAACCGGTAACAGGCAAACTAGGAGATTTAGTGGGGCGGAGGAAGATTTTTTTATTTGGCTTATTGCTAGTAGCAATTTCAGCATTGGGAGCACCTTTTGCCCCTACTTTTCTCGTTTTACTATTGATGAGGTTAATACAAGCCGTTGGAAGTAGTGCCATTTACCCAGCTGGCATCGGACTCGTAAGAAGCCACATTCATGAGCGTCAAGCTGCAGCTTTGGCCGTTCTTTCCATATTTGCATCCGCCATGACTGCTTTAGGGCCTACAGTGGGAGGTTTCTTGATTGTATGGAGTGGATGGCCATCCATTTTTACAGTGAACTTTCCTTTCATTGTCATTAGTTTTTTACTTGGACTGTTCCTGTTTCCAAAGGATTCGAAAAGAGAAGGAACAAATTTCAAGGATGTCCTGTATCATCTTGATCTGGCAGGAATTTTCTTGTTTGCGGCAGGAATGATCTTTTTATTATGGTTTTTATTATCATTTAAATCGTCCACTCATTATGGATCCGGTATAGCAGGGGTTGGATTTCTACTTTTGTTTATATGGAGAGAACTAAAAGCAAAGGATCCCTTTATTAATGTTCGTCTATTTAAGTCCCATCTTGATCTTTCATGGGTTTATTTACAATTCATTCTGTTAAATATTTTTAACTATTGCTTGTTTTTCGGTTTACCAAGCTATTTTCAAGACCAAATGCACTTTAGTGTTCAAACAAGCGGCCTACTCATGCTCTTTATGTCGGGAGTTAGTATAGTCGTGTCACCTCTCACCGGCAAGTGGGTCGATAAAGCAGGAACAATACAGCCTATTATAGTAGGTACCCTATTAATGGCACTGGGAGCCATACTATTGACGATCTTTTTTATCCCTGCACCTATTATCATCAAGGGCCTGATTCTTTCCTTATTAGGGATTAGCTATGGCCTTGGAAATGTAGCGTTGCAAGTCGCTATGTTAGAGGCTAGCCCACCTGACATGGTTGGAACGACCTCAGGCCTCTTTCAAACATGCCGATATTTAGGATCTATCCTTTCTTCTGTCGTTCTTGGATTGGTGTTTGGGAAAGCAATATCGGCTGGACACTTTGAAATTTTAGGCATTGTTCTTATTGCGGTCAGTGTTCTAAGTATCATTATGAGTTTGCGTTATGCGAAAACCATTCCCCAGGACCAAAAGGCTGCTTAAGGATCATTGTAGCAACAAGGATCCTTATAGGATTCGCCTAGAAAGCACAGAAAACAAGCGGATACGTTCGTACAAGCAAAGTATCCGCTTTTTGATTAACAAAAGGTTCGTGTTGAAACTCTATTATTTGATGTATCCAAAACAAAATATTGAAGCTTTCTTATTAGTATCTTTTATGATTGCGTTGTAAAATCCAATCGAATGATATCGCTGTCAAAAATAATCTGTCACAAATTGGTTCTAGCTTGCCAGTAATCCCACGCCCTTTTTAGGGCAAAATCGCTGTACATTACTTCGGTTGCAGCTCTCGCTTCTTCATAAGAAAGATATTTTGGAGTCCCTAATTGCATGGACTGGAACTGTACCTCCGCATTGATCGATAAATATATAGAGCCCATAACCACTTCCTCTATGGACCCGCCTACTACAATAACTCCATGTCCTCGTAGGAGAAGGGCTCTTTTATCAGCTAATGATCTTGCAATTCTTAAACCCTCATTCGCGTTTTTAATAAGCATTCCATCGGAAACATCGTAATCATCGTAAAGGGGTATGCCATCATAAAACATACAGCCAATGTGAATGACAGGTTTAATTTCTGTTCCTGTTGTTGTGAAGGGAAGGAGAGAAACAGCATGATTATGACAGATAGCCTGAACATCAGGACGAGATTTATATATTTGGCCATGAAGTATACGTTCAGCGTAAGGTTTGTAAGTTTTATCCAAAACATCTCCATCGAAATTATGACGCATAATATCATCTTCTGAAACGAGTAAAGGTGCACGGGAACAAGAAAGAAGAAATTCATCTTGGTTTTCTGGATTACGCATGCTTACATGTCCGAATGCTTCGAGTATTCCTTCTTGGCTCAAAATCTTATTAGCAAGAACCAGTTTTGAAATGGCATCAATTGTTTTCATATAGACCCCCCCGTATAATTTTAATAGCCTAAATTTTCAGATATATAATTCGCTACCTGTATAACCTCTTTTGAATAATAGGGAATATCCTTTCGTTTAATCCGTTGTGCAGGCCCAACAACATTTAATGCTGCGATGACTTGCCTAGTATAATCTCGAATCGGTGCTGCGATCGATACAATGCCATCGAATAACTCTTCCATGCCAATGGCGTACCCTTGTTTTCTAATTACATCTAGATGATTTCTAAGATCATCTGGGTTTGTAATTGTTTGTTGGGTGATGGATTGGAGTCCTTTTTCAATTACTTTGTTGATGACCTCTTCATTTTGAAAAGCAAGAATTGCTTTTCCACAACCAGAGGAATGTGCTGGACTTCGCTTTCCTATATGGGTGAATATTCGTACCGCATGGGTACATTCCACTTTGTGAAGGTATACGACATCTGTTCCCTCTAATATACCCAAGTGGGCCGTTTCTCCAATTCTGTCAACCAGCTTTTTAATAAAGGGGACAGCTTCTGTATAAAGTTCTAAATTAGAAGTGGCAATGGTTGCGAGGGAGAGAACGGATGCACCCAAACGATACTGCTGAGTTTCAGGATTTTTCTTCAGGAACCCTTCACAAGCAAGCGTAGCCATCAATCGACTGACTGAACTTTTTCCTAATCCAAGGGATTTTGCTAATTCTCGAACACCCTTCTCCGGTTCATCCATTGAAAAGGAACGTAAGATTCGAAGTGCATTCCTTACTGATGAGAGTACATTTTCTGACTCATTTGTTTCTTGTTTCATAGGTATCCCCTCCACTAATAACTTCTCCTTTATACTTTTTGGAGTGGTTATCCCTATTATAACAATTATTAAATTATTTTTTAGTTGTGTGTCCCTTATATCGGGACGACGATATTTAAGAAAGTAGTTTTTCTTCCTAAAATATAAGTAAGAACCTTTTGAAAATACAATTAATTAGTGTGAGGTGCGGGGAGAGGGTGATTAAGTCAATTAAATCAAGCAAAATTGAAAGCGTTTTATTTTTGAGGAGGGGAACAGTTAATGAACCAAAACTTGGCTAACGCCGAAACCTATGTTGGACCTAAGCCGAAAACATCTATCCGCTGGACCAGTGTAGCTCCAACTCTTCTGGTTATTTGGATAATAGGTATGATCGATAAGATTGGAGTAGCGGTAGTTGCAACCAATCGCAACTTCCTTTCGGAAATGCATTTAATGGGGAATAACGCTTTAATCGGTAGTTTAGTTTCCGCATTGTTATTTTCTTATGGTATCGGTTTTTTTGTGTGGGGCTGGCTGGTAGACAAATTTGGTCCGAAAAGGTGTGCAATTTGGGGTTTATCATTGTGGGCTTTAAGTACGCTGCTGGCGGCTGTGACGCCAAACTTCCAACTCTTATTTATCTCCCGTATTGTTCTTGGTTTTTCTGAAGCATTCTTATGGCCAGTCTCAAATTCTCTTACCGCTCGATGGTTTCCGACTCATGAACGTGGTCGAGCAAAGTCAATATGGGTTAACGGAACAAATATCGGACCTGCCATATCTGGTTTTGTTGTAACTTTGTTGATCCATCAGTTTCAATGGAGAGGCGTATTTTGGTTTTTAACAGTCTTTGCTGCCCTTGTTTGTATCCCCATGATTGTATTTCTTATTAAGGATAATCCACGTGATGATAAACGAGTCTCATCAGTAGAACTGGAACATATTCAGCAGTTGCATGAAGCAATTGTAAATCACTCTTTGGAACCTCGCCGAAATGCATGGAGTTTTCCCCTCGTGATTATCAGTTTCACCGCTACAATCTACGGTGTGTTTGGCTTAGGCACCTGGTTTCCTACTTATTTGGCAGTAGCTAAACATATAAGTCCAGCAGCAGCAAGTGGATACATCTTGTTGGCCTGGGCACTCGGCATTCCTACTATGTTTATTGCAGGTAGAATGACGGATAAAACCCACAAAAAAGCGATTTGGAATGTTTGGGCGTTTATCGCATGCGGTATACTTTTGTTCCTTGCGGGAGGAATGTCTTCCCCAATTATAAGTGTTCTACTGGTGGCCTTGGCCATCTGCCTAGTGAACGGGGTAACTACTTTTATTGCGCACAGCCTGCTTCATAGCATGTCAACAGTGGATAGAATGGGCAAAGATGCTGGGATTATGACTGGGGTTTCTAACATATTAGGAGCGTTCGGACCAGCAGTCATGGGTGCACTAATCTCCTTGGGAAAAGGGCAATACAGTTATGCTTTTGCGTTTCTCATTGTTTCTTTCTTCGTAGGAGCAGTTTGCAGCTTTGTCCTAAAGCGTCAAGGTTATTAACGGAATTTAAAACTGTGTGGCATGCTGTCCCTTATACAGGGACAGTTGCCTTCAACTTTTCGTGCATTGCTTATAAGATGTAACTAAAAATAAGGAGGGATGCTTAGATGCTAAGCGCAGAACAAAATCAAACGTTAACACAAGTAGGTCCAGGAACTCCTATGGGAAATTTACTTCGGAGCTATTGGCATCCTATCGCAGCGATGAGTGAACTTCAAGAAAAGCCCACCAAAAAAATAAAACTATTGGGAGAAGACCTCGTGCTTTATCAGGATAAATCAGGCAATTTAGGACTCATTCAGCAACGTTGCCCTCATCGCGGTGTTTCAATGGTATATGGTGTACCAGAATGTAATGGCCTGCGCTGTCATTATCATGGTTGGCTGTTCGATCATGATGGCTCATGTCTTGAACAACCAAATGAGCCAAAAGACAGTACTTTTAAAGATCGGATTAAAATAAAAGCCTATCCGGTAGAGGAACTAGGGGGGCTAATTTTCGCCTATTTAGGTCCTAATCCAGCTCCTTTACTACCACGGTATGATCTTTTTGTTCGAAAAGATGTCATAAAAACAATAGGATTTGCTGTTATCCCTTGTAATTGGTTGCAAATCATGGAGAACTCTATGGATCCTGTCCATTTAGAGTGGTTACATGGACGATATTTTGAACATGTGTTTGAGCAAAGAGGGAAACCTGTGGAGACATGGCCAATCAGTAAGCATCATATAAAAATAGGATTTGATGTATTTGAATATGGAATCCTTAAACGCAGAGTGCTAGAAGGACAAACTGAAGATTGTGAGGACTGGCGTGTAGGACACCCTGTAATCTTTCCGAATATGCTTAGGGTTGGCGATCATGGTGCACATTCTTTCCAAATAAGAGTTCCGATGGACGACACACGCACGTTGCATTTTTGGTATACGTGTTTTGTTCCCGGCCCGTCCACAGAAATTCCCGAAGATTACCCCATTACGTTCTATGAATGCCCGCTTTACGATGAAAAGGGAGAATTTATCACTGACTATATAGATGGGCAGGATATGATGGCATGGGTCACGCAGGGGGAAACTGCCAATCGGACAATAGAAAAATTAGGGACATCAGACAAAGGAATTATCTTGTTGCGAAAACTGCTTATGAGTGAAATGAATAAGGTGAAAGACGGAATTGACCCTATGTGCGTGATTCGTGATCCTAAGATAAACGAATACATTAACCTGCCGCAGGAGGAAGACAAATTTAGTGAAGGTGCTTTACTATCCAATGTAGCACGTGAATGGAACACACGCTATGCACCAAACATTGATGAAATAGTAGAAATGTTAGCCAAGAAAAAAGCAGCGACCACAAAAAATACCTGAAGAAAGGAATTGGCGAGTGAAAGGAAAAGATGCGACTCCCGTCATTAAATTTTGTCCACACTGTAGCAATTGTTTACAGGATCCGATGAGCATTTCAAATGAATATTGGAATGGTAGTGATACGGTATATTTTTGCTGGTGCAGTGGTTGTAACTGGACAGGAGAAATCGTGCTTGTGAGCAAAATAACGGCTCCTGAACTGATTTGAACAAAGGAGTGATAGAATTGACAGAAGGATCTGAACATGAATTAAAACACAAAATTGCTCTCTCCTGCCGCATTTTAGCAATGGAAGGACTAGTGGAAGGCTTGCTTGGACATGTAAGCGCTCGCGTTCCTAAAAGTGAAGAGATGTTTATCCGATGTAGGGGTGAAGATGACTTCGGTCTTCCCTTTACAACGGAGTCAGACATAAGACGAGTTAACTTTGACGGCAAGGGGATCGATTTTACGGATCAGTATGAGATTCCAAAAGAATATCCTATTCACGGTGAAATGTATAAGAACCATCCATCTGTAGGTTGTGTGATACATGCTCATCCCCCTATGGCGTTACTGTGCGGAATCTCTGAACTTGAATTTCAGCCGATTTTTGGTGCATATAACATTCCTGCAATGCGTATGGCTTTGGAAGGAATTCCTGTTTTTCCGCGCTCTGTCTTAATCAACCGTTCTGAATTGGCACAGCAATTGATTGACTTTATGGGGGATAAATCAGTCTGTTTGATGAAAGGACATGGAATTACTGTTACTGGGAGAACAGTCGAAGAAGCTACAGTGAAAGCGATAAATTTCAACACACTAGCCAAAATTACATGGGAAGTAACACAAAAGGGAAAAGAAGTGCCGCGTATTTCCCAGGAAGATATCGATGGCCTCCCTGATTTAGGAAATAAATTCAATAACCGATGGGTTTGGAGGTATTACGTCAAAATTCTAGATCGAAAGGGGTGGGGAATAGCAAATGAAGAATACTTATAAGGACAGTAATCTGAGAGTAGGAATAGCTGGTTTGGGAATGGCAGGCAGTTCCCTTCTCCCAGCTATTCAGAAGCATCCCCACATTAGTGTTACTGCAGCATGTGATCCAGATCTATTAGTGAGAACAAAATTTGCTCAAGACTACGGAGTAGATGTGTTTAGCACAGTGGAACAGCTATCCGATAGTTCAAAAGTTGATGTAATCTATATTGCTACACCATCAAGATTTCACACGGAACATGTAATCACAGCGGCGGAATCTAAAAAGCATATTATTGTTGAAAAACCCATCGCCATTACAATTGAGGACGCAATTCGAGCAGTGGAAGTAGCAGAACGTAATGGGGTAAAATTGATTGTTGGACATTCGCATAGTTTCGAACCAGCAATAATGACGATGAGAGAAATTGTTGAGAGTGGTAAGATCGGGTCCCTAAGGATGATCCATAACTGGTACTATAATGACTGGATGTATCGACCTCGTATTCCAGAAGAGCTTAATACACAGCAAGGTGGGGGAGTCACATTTAGACAGGGCTCTCATCAATTTGATATTATCCGGCTAATAGGCGGAGGAAAACTAAGAAGCGTTCGCGCTATGACCGGGGTCTGGGATCCTGCGAGGCCAACCGAAGGGGCACATGTTGCCTTTCTAGAGTTTGAAGAAGGAGTGGCAGCAACTGCTGTGTACAACGGTTACGACCACTTTCATTCTACTGAGCTTACTTTTAATATAGGTGAAGGAGGACCCCTTCGTACCCTACCAGAGTATGGAAGCTCACGCCTAAGAATTCAAAACATTTCAAACCCTCAACTGGAAATCGCACTAAAAAGGGAGACGAGGTATGGTGGAGCAAATGTTATAAAAGGCAGTGACGCAGATATCCAGCCGGCTTTTTTCGGTCTGACTCTTGTTAGTTGTGAAAAAGGAGATATCCGGCAATCGCCTGATGGATTGTGGGTTTATGGTGAAAATCGAAAATATGAGATTTCCCTACCTAAGCGAACTGGACGTGATAATTTAATCAATGAACTATATTCAGCAGTAGTGGAGGATAGCGTCCCTCTACACGATGGAAAATGGGGATTAGCCAATTTGGAAGTATGTATGGCTGTTCTCGAATCAGCGAAAACAAGAAGTGAAATTCTCCTTCAGCACCAGGTTTCAATAGGTCACAGGGACTGAAGAAAGAAGGTTTATATGGGGGAATTATTTGCAGTCCTAGCACTCATTTTTTTTTCAATTAATGTTGTTGTTACAAAAATAGCCTCTGAATATATGCCCATTGATCATGGTTTTGTACTATCCGTATCTGTAAATATTGTTTTCTCTATATTGGTTTTTGCGTGTGAGCGATTATTTAGCCATGTGCCATTTACTTTTGAAATGACTAGCTTTTTTCTATTCCTTGCCTCGGGCTTGTTCAGTACATACCTAGGTCGTTGGTCATATTTTGACGCTATCATAAAACTCGGACCTGCAAAGGCAAGTGCCTTCCAAGTTAGCAATCCCTTGTTTACTGTATTGCTGGCCTGCATTTTCTTTCAAGAAAAATTGTCTAAATTAGATATGCTAGCCATAATACTTACACTTTTAGGCTTATTCTTTGTTAGCTATACACCTCGTCGTGCACCAGCATACGAAAGCAACGCTTCAAATGCAAATTCATTTGTCGCAGTTAGTTCTGAGGACGAGCAAGTTGCGAAGTTTCGGCCCATACGGTTAAATATTCACTCAGGCGTTATGCTAGCCTTACTTAGCGCTACTTCTTATGCTGTAGGAAACATAGTGAGGGGACTAGCAATCAAGGGATGGAATGAGCCTGTTTTAGGAGCTCTTTTAGGAGCTTCACTGGGAGGCTCCCTATACTTTTTAACAAACATACAGAAATTAAAGAGCTTTTCCTTCCGTAAAAGCAACAAGGTTGGGTTGGTTTTATTTTTGATAAGCGGCATCTTAACAATATCGGCACAGATTCTTGTAATTGCTTCAATGCGTACCATCCCCGTGTCAATCGCAAACTTAATTTCAATGTCTCAACCTCTATTGGTGCTCCCGATTAGTTATTTTTTCTTGAAAAACCAAGAAGGGATCACACGCTATACAATAGTGGGAAGTGCTCTTGTACTTGTTGGAATTTCCATTATTTTATTACCCTGAAGAGTCGTCACTAATTTATACTACCCATCAAAAAATACAAACAACAAGGGTTACAGCTGTTCAAGCAATCTTATGTTTTTGCATTTTAAGCTCGCCATAATAGACGGTGAGTGTATCGTTCGCCTTTTTCGCCATTAAACTCGCTGCCAAACGATGATTAACATCAGTGTTTGTTTCGTGAATTAAGATGATAGGGTAGGAAAGCGATCCGTCTCGTAATTGGTCACGGATGCTTTCCAATTCCCGCCTATGCTCCTGACCACTTTGCGGCTCCTCTTTCACATTGGCGCCAGTCTCATCCATTTTAGACCATACTTTCCGATAATTGTTGATAAAACCGAAGAACGTAAGGTTGTTTTTTGCGCATACTGGACAGGGATAAGCTATCTTTCCGCAAGTGCAAGAAAATCGCTTAAGCCAAGGCGAGCCTGGATTCATGTAAAGCTTCATTACCTCGTCAACCCGCATTTCTGCCTTTTTCCAACGATGGCCCCTGATCACCATCTGTTTAAAATTTCCTAATCGTTTCTGTCTGGTTTTCTTATCCCAATGTGCGATCTTCTCTCGATCGACAGTGAGGTAGTATTTGTACACGTCTCGCGGATCGACATTTTCGGTTTACCCACCAAAATTAACGCGCTGCATAGTTATGTCCCTCCTGTGCAATCAGTTCAACTTATGCGTTATTACCCTTAAGCCAGAATGAGTCAAACAAACAACCTTATCTATCTTCAAACCGTGGCCCAGATTTATAATAAAAACAAGGCTATCCCGCAAGCAAACAGGACAGCCTCGTTATTGTTAGCCATACATTCACACGAGCAACACCCGTGTTTAACTTCGGCTCCACATATGTTCAATTTCCTCAAGCGATTTCCCTTTTGTTTCAGGGACTGCTTTTAGCGTAAAGAAAAACGCAAAAGCTGACAGGATCCCAAAAATCCAAAATGTCAGCGCAACCCCAACTGAGTTCAACAGAACAGGAAAGGTTTGTGACACCACATAGTCTGCCAGCCATAGAGCAACAGAAGCAATAGAGGATGCAGTTCCTCTAACCCTATTCGGGAATATTTCAGCGATAACAAGCCAAACAATAGGCCCCATTGAAACGGCAAAGGATGCAACATAGAGCAAAATAAAAATAAGTACCCATGAACCCGCTGTTCCGGCATGGAATGCGTAGCCGATAACCAAAAGGCTAATCGTCATCATCGCCGTTCCCGCTAACAGCAAAAATTTGCGTCCCAGTTTATCAATGAGCCAGAGAGAAACAATCGTAAAGATCAAATTAATTATTCCCACCCAAACCGTTTCGACTAAAGACGAGTTCTGGCCCGCACCGGTATGTTTAAAGATTTCAGGGGCGTAGTACATAATCGCATTGATACCGGTGACTTGCTGTAAAACAGCTAAGACAACACCTATCAAAAGCGCATGGCGTAGACCTGGTTTAAAAAGCTGCTTAAGCAATCCGTATCCATTGTTAGAGGAAGGCTTGATTGTTTTCAATTCTATTTGAGCCTGACTCTCACCATGAATCCTTTTTAAAATGTTGAATGCTTCCTGTTCCCTTCCTTTTAGCTGAAGCCATCTTGGGCTTTCGGGAACAAGTAACAGTAGAATGAAGAACAAAACACCTGGTAACACACCAAATCCCAACATCCATCTCCAACCGGTAGAAACATTCCACACAAGGTTCCCGCGGCTTGCAATCCCTAAATCAAGGAAGTATACAGCAAAAATCCCTGTTACAACCGCCAATTGATTTAAAGACACCAATCGCCCCCGAATCTTTGCAGGTGCAATTTCCGCAATATAAAGAGGAGACTGAACAGATGAAATCCCAATCCCCAACCCTCCGATTATGCGTGCAATAACAAACCATGTAAAATTAGTTGCCAGTCCTGAAAAAACGGATCCCAGCGTGAATAGAATGGCCGCTAAAATAAGTGCCTTTTTTCTACCATATAAATCACTTATTTTTCCTGCGAAGCCTGTCCCAATGGTGGCACCGATAATGAGGCACGCCACTGCCCAACCAACCATAAAATTACCTAACGTAAACTTCAATTGTATAAACCGGATCGCACCGGAAATTACAGCTGTATCATAACCGAACAAAAGTCCGCCGACTGCTGCAACAGTGGCAATAAGACTGACGAAGCCTATACTTCCCCTTTCTTCATACTCTGTTCCTTTTACCATTTAAACATCTCCTTTTAAACCCCTCTCGCCAATTTTTAAACCAATCGTTATTTTACGGCATGCGGCGAGTATAGTATGTTTTAAGCAATTTACTTTATGACTCAACCATCATTTTTATATAATAACTTACTTAAAGTATAAAACAAACATTACTAAAGTTTTTGGAGAAAACTGGTTCGTCTCATTTTCTCCAAAGACGCACATGTAAAACTACCCTTTATAAGTAACTTGACAAAATTAACGTTTTAGTATTATGAATAATGAATGGAGGCCAAAGCATGAAAAGTCCATTACCATATAAAATCCTTCTTCCTGCCAAAATAGAAGAGGAAAAAAAGTATCCTGTCATTTTTGTCATGCATGGAATAGGTAGCAATGAAGAGAATGTACTGAGTCTTGTTCAAGAACTAAGAGATGACTTTATTCTTATTGGGATTCGTGGTCCGCTTAATCAAGGAAATGGGTTCGCCTATTTTACCATACAGGGATATGGTAACCCTCATAGAGACATATTCGATGAAAGCATAGCGAAGTTAGAAAAATTCATTGATTATGCCGCTCAGACTTATCCAATTGACGAAAACCATCAATATCTTTTGGGCTTTAGTCAAGGGGCTATTTTATCCATGACGCTTGCTCTTACTATGGGGAACAAAATCAAAGGAATTGTAGCATTAAATGGTTACGTTCCACAATTCGTAAAAGAGGAGTATCGAATCAAACGGATTGATGATGTATCCATCTACATTTCACACGGGGAATTTGACCCGATTTTCCCTTTGCAAATCGGAAAAGAAAATAAGGATTTCTTCACGGAACGAAGTCAAAATGTTCGTTTTACTACATATCCTGTTGGACATGAAGTTTCACATGAAAACCAAAAAGACTTTGTTAAATGGGTATATCAGGATTTGAATTCGAGTAAATAAGTTGCAGATGGCTACTCCAAAGACAGCCATCTTTTTACACAAGAGATGAAGGGTGGACTTTCATACAGATGTTTGCATGTGGATGAAGAGCCATATGCAAACATTCTTAGGTTTTATATTAACTTTAATGGCACTGGTACTTTTTGATATATTCGAGAATAGCGAAATATCAATGTTTACTTCTCCAGGCTTGAATCATAGATACATTTTTTTATAGGAGTCGGCTGAAACTGCCGTTTGAACGTTAAATACCGCTCCATTTCGTGCAACAGATAAAACAAATTGGCTCGTGTTTCAAACTCTTCTCTTGTCTCTGGAAGCTTTGATTCCTCAAACTCACGTTTCATTTGATTGATTTGATCCAAGTACAAGTAAGCTGTATTACCAGGATGAATATTTTCACTTAACTGGTCCAGAAAAGATGCAATAATCTCACTTTGCGGAAGTGAAACCGATAATGAAGAAACCAGCGGAACCATACGCTTGATGAGATCGAATTGTTCTTCTCTCATCGAAAAATACCGATAATAGAGATCTTCATTGCGAAGCAGATGGTTCTCAACATTCCGGATCGCTAAACTTTTTGCTTGGTTAAGCAAAACTTCTGTTTCAATTAGTTCCTTGCCGCTCCATAAACTCTCGTGGTTTCGCAAATACACCGCCATCTCTTTTAGAATGATAGAAAAATGGTCTTCTATTTTCTGCTGATAGATTCGAAGTTCGCGATCCATATTCGGCATATAGCTGTTTAACAAGAGAGCTGTCCCGATTCCGATCCCCATAATCGAGAGTTCATTGTAAAGAAAATGAAGTGTAAAGTGTTGTACCGTATACAAATGAAACAAAATGACCGAAGATGTCACAAAACCTTGTTGGATCCTTAAACGCACCAACAAAGGAATAAAGAAAAGAAACAACACAAAAAAACCAATGGGATGATATCCAAAAAGATTAAATACAACAAATCCAAATACAAGCCCAAGCAAACAGGCAAAAAAACGGGAATAAGCATGCTTCAAAGATCGTTTTTTTGTCACTTGAATGCATAAAATAGTGAGAATTCCTGCCGAGGACGCGAATTGAAGTGCGAAGGCCTGCGCTACGGCAATCGAGACAAAGGTTCCTAATGCTGTTTTTAAAGTCCGGTATCCGATTTTCATACACTTCTCCTTTTCGATCAAGTCATATCATTATAAAACAAATGCCTAAAGGTTTTTCGCGAAACGCAAAAAAATTGTGTCTAGTAAATAAAAATCACCCCAACAAAAGAGGCTGTATTCCTGAACAAAATACCCTTCTAAAATAAGATGTAATATTTACAAGAAAATATAAAGGGAGGATTTCGATAGCCAGATACAGAAAATTGTAAATTTAGGGGATGGAAAATAAGTAAATTTAGAAAAAAAGGCATCTGCTGAGTAATTGGCAGGTGCTATTTGTTATGAGAAAATATTCATTGGGGATTAAACGGGATTTAATTTTAAAATTAGAATTGGAGCATTCCTGTTAAGGGAAAATTTGAGGTTCGATAAAAAAAGTACCTCCTGTTAACATACGAGGTGTCAGCCTGCAGGCGACCTTTAAATAACAGAGGAGGTACACACCATGAATTATAAGCAAAATCAGCGTATCGAGCAAATGAATGAGTTTACATTAGTGGTAGGGGTTGACATCGCCAAGCACAAACATGTTGCGAGGGCGCAGGATTATCGAGGCATCGAAATTGGGAAACCTTGTACGTTTGACAACTCACGGTCTGGATTTACTCATTTGTGGAAATGGACACGTTCGCTTATGGAAGCCCATTGTAAAACTCACGTTTTATTTGGAATGGAACCGACGGGGCACTACTGGATGCCTCTAGCTCAGTTTTTACGTCACGAAGGCGTTCCCGTTGTTCTGGTTAATCCGCTGCACGTTAAGCGTAGTAAAGAACTTGATGATAACTCACCAACCAAAAATGATGTGAAAGATGCCCGTGTCATTGCACAACTTATGAAAGATGGTCGTTACTCTGAACCCCAGATTCCGCAAGGAATCTATGCCGAACTTCGTGTCGGAATGAACATACGAGAACAGCTATCTAAAGACTTATTGCAAGTTAAAGGGCGAATTCACAACTGGCTAGATCGCTATTTCCCTGAGTTTTTAACAGTCTTTAAAGATTGGGAGGGAAAAGCAGCGCAATCTACACTTCGTCATTTTCCTTTACCAGAGGATATTGTACAGCGAGATGCAGAAGGTATTGTCCAAGTGTGGAGAGTTGAGGTTAAACGTGCTGTTGGGATAAAAAAAGCCTCTCAGCTTATTGAAGTGGCTCAGAAGTCTATCGGGCTTCAGTCTGGAGTAAGAATGGCCCGACAAGGACTCCAAGCTCTGTTGAGCCAACACAAGTTGCTTTGTGAACAGCTTGAAGCGTGTATGGAACAAATCAAGTGTCTGATTCAAGAGATTCCTGGATCCGCTCAGATGATGACGATCCCTGGTATAGGACTGGTTACAGTGGCAGGCTTCCTTGCGGAAGTCGGGGATCTTATGGGTTACTCTCACCCTCGTCAGATTCAAAAATTAGCTGGCTTTAATTTAAAAGAAAACAGTTCAGGCAAGCATAAAGGCAGAACCCGTATTACGAAAAGAGGTCGTCCGAAACTGCGTGCCCTCCTGTTTAAATGTGTGATGCCACTTGTCGCTAAAAACCAGCAGTTTAAAGCCCTACACCATGAGTTTACTACCCGAGCTGTGAACCCGCTTCGTAAGAAGCAGTCGCTTATTGCTTTATGTTGTAAATTGATTCGTATTTTCTTTGCATTAGGGCGCAAACAACAGCCATATGACGCTACGCTTGTGAGTAATCCATCTCAACATGCACTTAAAATAAACGTTGCGTAATCTATTTTTTCTTGAACATACTTAGTTTTTCTCATTCATCATTGTAAAAAAGTAAGCACGGAGAAGCTGAGCGTTATTTTTTACCATTCGGGCATTTGACCCTGCAAAGGAGCTTTTTCAGCCTCCACCCCACGGATAGGTAGAACGAAGGAATGTAAGGGCCGTAAGGACCCCGTGAGACATGGGAGGGTACACCACCTGGGCTATTGTGGAGATCCATTGTGCTACCATAATTTTTATTTTTTATAAGAAAATTCGGTCACCCCGTTTTTGCCCTTTTCTTCTATCCATATAAAACCACTTCTTATTATTTTTGGTTTTATAACGTTTGCTGACTTGCAAGAAATACTGAGAAAATAAGAGTATTCAAGAGAAAAACTTATTTTATAGAGGGAGGTTAGGAATAATGCTTACAATCCAATGCACAAAAAAGCCTTCGGATGAGTTGAAAGCAGAAGTATCAAAAGTTAAACCTATAGATACTGATCCGCTTTATTCTTGGCACGCCCATTTATTTTTATATAATCGTCGAAAATGTGTATTATTTATGAATAACAAGACGAGGTATAATTTTATTTTGGTTGCCCTTAAGAAGGATGATTTTAAAGAGTTTAACAATCTTATTGTAAAGAGCATAGTTGAAAACTTGTCGATGGATGGAGTTGACAAAGTTGTTATTGAAAAGTACATACAGAACTGTACTGCGGTTTCATATACCGTTACAAGCGAAAGGGGCATTATAAGTCAAATCAACGAGATGATAATGGCTTCTAAGAACAAGATGAGACAAGAGATGACCTAAGAGAGATGAGATTGCAACGTTTTGGACAAAAACGAACATGTAATCAATTTACGGATGCTTATTACCTTGCTCCTTCAGTACCAAGAACATTTATCTACTTTTGAACAACAGATACACGCCTTGGCAAAAGAGATCAAAGAGTTTAATCTCCTCCTCTCAATACCCGGCATTGGAAATAAAATTGTGGCAACCATTTTGTCCGAGATCGAGGAGATTGAACGGTTTGATCATCCGAAGAAGTTGCTTGCTTTTGTAAGCGTTGATCCTAGTGTATATACCTCCGGCAAATTTGTGGCAACATTGAATCAAATTATAAACGTGGCTCCCAACAACTGTGCCGTGCTTGTTATCGGCAAGGCGAACAACAGCTCAGTGAGCGAAGCAATGGGGGGAGTTTTCCAAAAAAAGTTGAAGGCGTTTGCAAGCGCCCTTATGCCGGAAACCCCAATTGAGGCCGTTAGATTAGCAGAAGAATACGCCAAGCAAGGATATAGAGCAGTAAGTTTGGTTTGGGACCAATTGGCAAAGATCCTAAATTTGATGAGGATATCATTCAATGATGCTTTCCCCAGAGGGTCAGGCTGTGTTTCACAATTTTGGTTACGATACTAAGTAAGTAATTAAAAAGGTACATACAAATCTGACTGAATCTGCGTCCTTTCATAATGCCAAGTATAGTCATCAATTTAAAATATACATGATAAAACATGGCGCTCACAGAAAACGAGGCCTGTAAGCTAAAGAGAATCTTTACGCAGCAGATGGGTCTTCCCTTAATTTATTTCGAAGGGTTGATTAAATAAATAAGAGTAAGTATAATCAAGACATTTCTAGATCAATCTGGAGGTGACTTAAAAATATGAACAACGGAACTAATAGGGTACGTGATGTTTTAAAAAGGCCTCTTAGAGATTTAAGAATTTCGGTAACTGATAAGTGCAATTTTCGGTGTTCGTACTGTATGCCTGTTGAAATATTTGGTCCTGACTTTGCATTTCTTCCAAAGGAACAATTATTAAGTTTTGAAGAAATGAATCGATTGACAGTTATATTCGCAAAACTTGGAGTTGAAAAGATCAGAATCACCGGTGGAGAGCCTTTGATACGTAAAAATCTCAATCAGTTTATACAAAAGATCAGCCATGTTCAGGGAATTAAAGATATCGCAATGACTACAAATGGCTCACTTCTAGCAGAACACTCCCATGCTTTGAAACAAGCAGGACTTAAAAGAGTGACGGTGAGTTTGGATAGTTTGGATAGTGGAAGATTTGGGATTATTAACGGTCGAGGTTACAGTGTAGACGATATTTTGGAAGGAATTGATTGGGCTGCTGATATCGGATTGCAAGTGAAAGTTAATATGGTTGTTCAAAAAGGGTTAAACGATGAGGATATTTTACCAATGGCCCGTTATTTTTTTGAAAAGGGGCATACTTTAAGGTTTATAGAATTTATGGATGTAGGAAATAGCAACGGGTGGAAATTAGATAAAGTAGTTCCGAGCAAAGAGATACTTGCAATGATACAAAGAGAAATGCAGTTGGAGGCAATCCCACCTGCATATTTTGGAGAAGTGGCTTCGCGGTACAGATATAAAGGTACTGATAAAGAGATTGGATTTGTTTCCTCCGTTACCCAGGCTTTTTGTTCAACATGTACAAGAGCAAGGCTTACTGCTGATGGTCGATTATACCTTTGTTTGTTTGCATCGGAAGGTTTAGATTTACGTGAACCCCTACGTAGCAATATAAGTGACTATGAAATAGCTAATTTAATTACTCAGCAATGGGAAACTCGTCAAGATCATTATTCCGAAGTCCGACTGAATAATACGGATATATTAAGGACAAAAGTTGAGATGTCTAGGATGGGTGGTTAATGATTTGAATATTCTATATAATTTTAATAATGGTATTGTTTGAATAAAGGTGTTGTGTTAAACTTTGTTTCAGGAAGTAATTTTGTTGTTTTTAAAACTTTAACGTGAGGATACTATAAATGGATTCGTACAGTTCTTTAGCTGCAGTTGAAAGGACCCTCCAGGTCATTGAGATTCTAATTGGAAAAGTAGATGGGGTGAGTGTGACAGAGATTGTGAATGAATCAGGACTCTCCAAGAGTATGGTTTCTAGGATATTGACTACTTTAAAGGGAACTGGATATGTGGAGCAAGATGCTAGAACCCGTTTTTATAAACTGTCATTGGGATATATCAGTACTGTTTACAGACATATTAATGCATTGGAAATTGAGGATATATTTTATCCGCTACTTGAAAGGCTTGCTGAAAGAACAGGGGAATTGATTCAGCTAACACTGGTTAAAGAAGACGGGATTTACTTTGTAGCAAAAGTTGAGGGAAGTAACCCACTTAAAATCGCAACTATGCTGGGGCGTAAAGCTCCATTACACGCTACGGCAGCAGGTAAGATTTGGCTAGCTAGTTTGAGTGATGAAGAAGTTATGAATGTGATATGGCGAACTGGGTTAAAGGCCTTCACTGAAAAAACGATCACCACTCCAAACGCATTACTGGAGGAAATAGCTAAAATCAGGCAAAAGGGATATTCTATCGCTAATGAGGAGATAAATGAAGATATTATTGCTATAGCGGTGCCCATTTATGATCATCGTATGAGATCAAAGGTGATAGCTTCCATTGTAGTTGCTGCACCGAAATTTAAAATGAATTCTGCCAGGATTGAAGAACTTTTTGAAATATGTAAAGAAGAAACAGCCAGTTTCGACAGTTCTCCCTTAGCGAGTTTTGGACTAGGTTACCAGTCGCAAAGGTTAATAACCTCGTTGAACAAGTAAGCATGGTTCTTGTTTTATTTTCAATTACGGAAACAAAGTTTCTTAAATAAACTTTTTTTAGCTTATATTTTCTGATTATTATTTAAGGAGTGAATATTATAAATATTATTGATCTTTCTCAAGAAATTTTTAAGGGGCAGCCCGTATACCCGGGTCACCAACCGACCGTTATATTTCCTATGACAAAGTTAATGGCAAAAGATGATGGGAAATGGACATTTGCCGTAAACACCATTCTGATGTCTGAACATGCCGGAACTCATACGGATTCCTTTACACACATGGACCCGAGCCCTGACGCAAAATCAATCGAGCACCTACCTTTAAGCAGATTTTTAGGTCCTGCGGTGTGTATTGATGTGAGCCATGTTGCTGATTCAGAGTTTATTACCCGAAAAGACTTGGAAAAAGCCTGTGAAGAGGCAGACCTTACCATTCCTAAAGGGGGGACGGCACTTCTTTATACAGGAACTTATCAGCGACACTTTCCTACGCCTGTCTATAATCAAAAGAATCCCGGTCTCGATCGAGAAGCTGCTGAATGGCTGGCAGATAACGGAGTAATTAATATCGGAATCGACGCGGTGAGTATTGATGTAAGTCCACATAAAGGAGAAGAGTGGAAACCAGCCCATACCGTTTGCCGAGAACGAGGGATATTGAACACAGAGAACTTAGGGGATCTTCAACCTGTAGCAGGAAAAAGCTTCTTTTACATTGGATTGCCGTTGAAAGTTCGCGGGGGTACAGCAGGGCCGACAAGAGCTGTGGCGTTAATGGATGTACAAATTAACGATTAGGAGGAATTCATAGTGGTTATTGAAAGTGAATTCGAAGTGAAAGCATGTCGGGAAGAGGTTTGGAACTTTTTAATGGATACGGAATCATTAGCTCGGTGCTTGCCCGGGTGTGAAGAGGTTAAAGACATCGGCAACGGTATTTATCAAGCAGTTGCTGCTGTAAAGATTGCTTTTATGAAACTCAAATTTAACTTGAATGTTAGGATTACTGACATGAATGCTCCAGAGGAGTTATCTTCAGAAGTAGATGGAAAGCCAATGTCACTAGTAGGACAGCTTAAGATGAAAGCCAAGATGAATTTAACTACAGTCACCGACGGAGTAACCCAGGTGCAGTATCACATGGATATGAGTCTCTCTGGGAAGCTAGGTTCGTTAGGACAATCTGCTTTTCGTTCGAAGGCTACCGAAATGGGAGGGGAATTTGCCCAAAATATCCGTAAGCAGCTAGAAAAAAGTGAAAATGCAGAGACCGCTTAGTAGACTTTCTTAATTTAATACAAACGGAAGGAGTTGCAATCCATGCCATTGGATTTTGAATGGGTTGAGCCGGAAACACTTGATGAAGTAAAAGAGGCAATAGGTTCAGGTGATGAAGGAACAAGAATAGTCAGTGGGGGTACAGCCCTCTCTCTGATCATGAAGCAGGGAATTTATGCACCTGAACGACTGGTGTGCTTAAAGCGTGTGAAGAACAACTTAAGCTACATCAAAACCGATGAACAAGGAAATCTACATATTGGTTCTATGACAACCTTGCGGGAAATTGAAGTCTCACCCATGGTGAAGGTATTTGCGCCTGTGATTACACAGGCACTTCAGCACGTAGCAAATCCCAGAATTCGTTATGTAGCAAGTATCGGAGGTAACTTGTCACATGGGGATGCTCATCTAGATTTACCCCCTATTCTTTTAGCTTTAGAGGCAAAGGTTAAGGCGGAAAGTACAGCAGGTGAACGCTGGATTGAACTGAAAGATTTCTTTCAGGGGTACTATGTAACCTCGCTTAGGTCAGACGAAATATTAACAGAAGTTTTCATCCCAAAACCAGATCACAGATTGATTGGTACTTATTATAAGTACACGACTTTATCAAATGATGACTGGCCCACATTAGGCGTTGCAGCATTTGTAAAGAGGGATGACGATAAAATCGCGGATATACGCCTTGTTATAAGCGCTGTAACAGATGTGCCAAATCGTTTGGTAGAAATCGAAGATATGTTAATAGGACAAGAAGCGACAGAGGCCCTACTTGATGAAGCTGGACAAAGTGCATGTGAGCTCATAGAACCGTTGGAGGATCTTAGAGGATCTGTTTGGTATAAAAAGGAAATGGCTAAGGTCCATATTCGCCGAGTGCTTAAAGAATTAATCTTGAGAGCTTAAGGGAGGGCGCAGTGTGTCTGTTTTAGGAAAATCCCCTAAAAGGGTGGAATCAAAGGCTAAGGTAACAGGGCGGACTGAGTATGTGATGAATATGGAGATGCCGGGAATGCTCCATATCAAAGTATTACGCAGTACAATTCCCCATGGATTGGTTAAGCGAATCGATGTAAGCGCTGCTGAACAGATTGAAGGAGTAGTGAAGGTAGTCACCGGGGAAGATTTAAAATCAATGAATATTAATCCTTATTTTGGGCCCGCCTTCCGCGACCAACCTGTGCTCGCTATTGATAAGGTTAGATATGTTGGTGATCCTGTTGCCGCTGTTATTGCTCAGGATCCAAAAATTGCTGCAGATGCTTTAAATTATATTGATGTTGAGTATGAAGAACTTGAACCGGTATTTGATGTTCTGGAAGCAGCCAAAGAAGGCGCTCCTATTATTCATGAAGTTATTCGTCCCGCTGGGAGCTTTGCCGATTTAAAGAATTTGCTGCCTAAAGAAAATAGTAATGTGAGCATTCACTTTAAACTTCGCCATGGAGACACACAAAAGGGATTTGAAGAGGCGGATCATATCTTTGAAGACACCTTTACTACTCCGCCAGCCGTTCATTTGCCAATGGAGCAGCATGTAGCATTAGCTTATGTCGAACCAGACGGCAGAATGAATTTATGGACGGCAAACCAAAGTCCTTCCTTTGTTAGAAGTGAGGTTGCGCATGTTCTGAACATACCAGAGAGTCGTTTGCGAGTAAGAGTTCCTTATCTTGGTGGTGGATTCGGAACAAAGCTCTATGTGAAGATTGAGGCCCTCGTGGCTGTTTGTGCTTTAATTGTTAGAAAGCCAGTTAAATTAGCGTTAACGATGGAAGAAGTTTTTATAACATTAACAAAACATGGAACCGTTTTCAAAATGAAAACAGGGGTTACCAATGATGGTAGAATCGTGGCGCGTCACTGTGCAGTATATTGGGATGGCGGCGCTTATGCGGATATTGGCCCCCGGGTAACTCAGAAATCTGGCTTTACAGCAGCAGGCCCTTATGACATTCCAAATGTAGATATTGATTCTTATCAGGTGTATACGAACAAAGCTCCGGCGGGTGCATTCCGAGGCTTTGGCATTCCGCAGCTTGTTTGGGCCTATGAGTCCCAAATGGATATCATTGCAGAAAAAATGGGATGGGATCCTTTAGATTTCCGGCGCAAGCAAGTATTAGTGGAAGGCAGTACACATGCCACAGGGCAAAAGATGACCTCAGTTGGATTGGATAAAATTATTGAACAATTAAACACAAGCATTGGTTGGGAAGAGTATTTTGCAAAAAGGGAGCAAGGACTCATTAAAAAAAATGGTAGTAAAATCCGAGCAAAAGGAGTTGCGATCGGGCTTAAAGCCGTATTAACACCATCCATTTCGGGGGCTATCGTAAACTTGTTTGCCGATGGAAGTGCATCGGTTTACTGCAGTACAGTGGATATGGGGCAAGGATCGGATACAATGATGGGCCAAATTGCTGCTGAGGTCCTCGGACTTCCAAGAGAAAAGGTTCATGTGACACATCCGGATACCGATTTTACCCCTTACGATACCATTACCGCCGCCAGCCGCTCTACTTTTTATATGGGAAATGCAATCTATAAGGCTGCAGAGGAAGTAAAAAAACAAATTCTTGACTTTGCTGCAAATCATTTTAGTGTTCAGCCAGACCAGTTAATTCTAAAGGATGAAAAAGTGATCATGGCTGATCAGCCTGAATTAAATATGACGCTCAAGGATGCCATCAAAGGAATATTCCATATGCCAGCTGGAGCTGTTATTGGTCGCTATGTGTTTGAAAGCCATTATAAAAGCCCGGATCCGGAAACAGGGCAGTCAGACGATGTTGCCATCTTTTGGTTCCCTGGTGGAACGGCAGTTGAGATTGAAGTGGATACCGAAACAGGAAAAATTGATGTATTGCAACTAATCTCCGCCGGAGATGTAGGAAAAGCGATCAATCCATTCCTTGTCCATCAGCAGCTATATGGCGCGGCGATTATGCAGTTAGGGCAAGCACTGTTTGAGGAATGCCAATTTGACTATGGCCAAATGATTAACGCTAATATGGCGGATTATAAAGTCCCAACCTTTAAGGATCTACCTCAGCATAACGAAACGATTATCGTAGAGGTTCCTCATCCGGAAGGTCCGTTTGGTGCAAAGGGTGTAGGTGAAACTGCAACGTTTGGTGTTATGCCAGCCATTGCGAGCGCACTTTATCATGCAACAGGTGCACGGGTTAAAGACATTCCACTAACTCCTGAACGTGTTCTCCGAGCTATCAAAGAAGCCGAAAATTCGGCAAGTAGCAGTGAGAAACAAACAATTAAAGGGTGATCTATAGATGAAAAAACAAGTGAATTTCACACTGAACGGGAAAAAGGTGACTGCACTGGTATCACCTAGCGACACGCTGTTGGAAGTTTTGAGAGATCAATTTCAGATGTATGGAGCAAGGGAAACCTGTGCTTTAGGTCTTTGCGGGGTTTGTACGGTGCAGGTCTCTGGTAACCCGGTAAGCAGTTGCTTATATTTGGCACCATTTGTGGATGGTGAAGAAGTTTTAACTGTCGAAGGTTTAGAGTCTACGACCGGAGAACTTCACCCAGTCCAAGAAGCCTTCTACCAAAAAACCGGATTCCAGTGCGGCTATTGCACCTCCGGTATGATTCTAATGGCGAAGAAGCTGCTTGAGGAAAATCCTCATCCTACAGACGATGAAATCAAGGAATATATGGTTGGTAACATTTGCCGTTGTGCTAGTTATAAGCAAATAATGGAAGCAATACACGAAGCAGGCAGGTTATTAGAAGGGGATAAACAAGCAAAACTTTTAAATGTTTAAAAAGTAAAAAGGTAGTGCAACGAAATAAAAATGGAGGTTATTCTGTGAAAGACTCGGATGGTGCAAAACTAAGGAGTAATTGGACACCTTACCAGTGGAGTATTGTACTGCTTCTGCTTCTGGGCTTGATTCTATCGGCTGTTGATCGAGTGAATATATCGGTTACCATTTCCTATTGGATAAAAAATAAAACGATGACAGCTGCGGAGGCTGGACTGATTCAATCCATTTTTGGTTGGTCCATTATATTCTTTTTATTGTTTGCCGGGCCTATTGTTGACAAATTTCATCCGAGAAAAGTACTTCCTTTAGGGGTTGTTCTTTGGTCTATCGCTACATTTATTTCCGGTTTCACTACCAAGTTTTCAGTGCTTGCGGGTTCCCGAGCCCTGCTGGGTCTCGGTGAATCCACTCTTCTGCCGTCGGCACCTAAACTAATTGTAGAAAATATCCAGGATAAAGATAGGAGTAAGGCTATAAGTCTCTATTATTCTGGAAATAAAATTGGCCCTACAGTTGGTATTCCGTTGGCCTCATTTCTCTTGGTTGCTTACGGTTGGCAGATGGTATTTTATATTACGGGTGTTATTGGGTTAGTTTGGGTAGGTTTATGGTTTGCGATTTACCGCAAGAATAAAGGAATTGAAGTATCCGAGACACCATCTGCAAATCCATCAGGTAAAGTCAAATGGTCAAAATTATTTGCTTACAGAAATACATGGGCTTTAATCCTGGGCCAATTTGGATATTTATATGTTTTTTATGTATTTGTTACGTGGCTGCCAGGGTATCTTGTTCTGCAGCATCATATTAGCATTGGCAACAGCGGTTCTTTGGGATCCTTGCCATTCATTATTGCTATCGTTACCACTCTTCTGGGTGGTTGGGTGGCCGATAAATGGATTATGAAAACCCAAAATAAAACTTTGGTGCGAAAAACGATCATTGGCGGTGGAATGGCGCTTAGTACGATTTTTATTATTATTGCCGCTTATGCACAAGCCATAGTGCCTGCGATCATCTTCCTTTCATTGACTATGGCTGCAATGGGCCTGGTTACAGGTAGTGTTAATGCTTTGCCTATGGATTTAGCGCCTAGGGAAATTGTCTCTTCCCTTAGTTCCCTGCAGAATTTTGGTGGGAATCTAGGTGCTGCTGTAGCCCCATTGGTAACAGGCATTCTATACAATGTGACGAAAAGTTTTGAAATACCTTTAATTATCACAGGATTAATCGCTTTAATTTTTGGCGTAGGTTCTTATCTTTTAATTCTCACAAAGGTAGAGAAATCCTATGGTTCGATAAAAACAGATGATGTAGATGGCTATACGATTAAAACAGAAGTGACAGGTTAATCGCCGGAACAGGAGGATTCGTTTTGAAAGATTCTGCTGAAGCAAATCCACTAGATTTGCGTGTTTGGTTAGATCAAGTACGGGAATTTGGAGAATTAAAGGATGTGTATGGAGCCGACTGGAAGTTAGAGTTGGGAGCGATCAGTGAGCTTAATGTAAAAAGGGAAAATAACCCTGCTTTATTATTCGATCAAATTCCGGGCTATCCTGATGGATTTCGCGTCTTAACTTGCAGTACTAGCAGTCCTGCGAGACTTTCGTCCATTCTCCGGCTGGATATTGAGAAGACGCATGATGGTTTGGTTCAGCAACTGCGCGGCAAGCCAAAGCAATGGGTTGCTGAAGCCCCTAAGTTTGATCCTGTTTACACAGAAAAGGGACCGATATTTGAAAACATTCAACGAGATGAGTCGGTTAATGTGCTCTCATTTCCTTCTCCTCTATGGCATGAAAAAGATGGCGGTCGCTATATCGGGACAGGATGTTCGGTTGTCACCAAAGATTATGATTCCGATTGGGTAAACGTAGGAACGTATCGTGTGATGATTCATGATGATAAACATGTTGGCCTTGATATGGTTCCAGGCAAACATGGCCATATCCAATATCAAAAATTCATGCAAGCAAACGAACCTTTCCCAGTGGCTATATGTATTGGTGCAGATCCACTTCATTACTTAATTTCAGGTATTGAGGTTCCATTTGGAATGTGCGAATACAATTACATCGGTGCGATCTTAAATAAACCGGTACAAGTGGTCAAAGGAGAACTTACCGGATTACCAATTCCCGCTTCAGCGGAGATTGTTCTTGAAGGTTGGGTTTACCCGGGTGCAGAAAAGATAGAAGGTCCGTTCGGAGAGTTTCATGGATACTATCCAGGCAAGCTAACTACGGCTCCTGTTGTAAAAATTGATCGCGTTTACTACCGGAATCAACCGATCATCGTAGGGAGTCCCCCTGCCAAGCCACCGAATGATTATTCTTACTCTAAAGCAGTAATGAGATCCGCCTTGCTGTTTGAGGCACTAATCGCCGGTGGAGTTCCTGATGTCAAAGGTGTGTGGGCTCACGAAATTGGCGGAGCGCGGATGTTTACCGTCGTATCCATTAAACAGCGATATGCAGGTCATGCGAAACAGGCAGGTCATATATTAAGCCAGTGTGGAGTAGGTGCATATTTAGGGCGCTATTCTATTGTGGTTGATGAAGATATTGATCCGGCGAACCTACAGGAAGTAATGTGGGCTGTTGCAACAAGAACAGATCCTGACCTCGACATTGATATTATCAAAAGATCAGTGGGGTCGAAAAATGATCCGATGTTCGTTACGTATCAATCTAAAACGGCGTTTAGTTCAAGGGCAATTATTGATGCCTGTCGTCCGTTCGATTATTTAAATGAGTTTCCGGAAGTAGCAGAAGCGAGCAAAGAATTACAAGAACAAATCAAATCTAAATGGAAAGAACTTTTCTAAAGGAGCGGTACAATGGTAGGTCAGTTGGGATTCGGTTTCATTGAAAAAATTGAACGAGTTGATGGAGATTTAATCACGAAATTAGCACATACGGATGCAGCTAATATCACAGATGCTCAACATCGAACCGGATCTATGGATCCAGGGATAAAGCCAATTGCAGCAGGAAAAAAAATTATAGGTTCAGCCATTACAGTTGAACTTCCAATGGGGGATAATCTAATGCTTTATAAAGCATTAGATTTGGCACAGCTCGGTGATATTTTAGTTGTAAATACAAATGGAAACGATTCCAAGGCAATATGGGGAGAGTTGATGACAAAATCGGCCATGACGTTACAGTTAGGCGGACTTGTGGTCGATGGGCTAATTCGTGATGGTCATGCTAATCGTTTGCTAGACTTTCCAATTTTTTGCCGGGGAACCTCCCCGGTCAGTGTAGAGAAAAACGGTCCCGGATTCGTAAATGGTGAAATTACGTGCGGAGGAGTAGTCGTTCGACCCGGTGATGTTATTGTTGGTGACGATGATGGTGTTGTCGTTGTTAACAGGTGTCATATCCATTCTGTGATTGAAAATTTGCAAAAGATTGAGGAGCGCGAGTTGCTCCGTACCAAAGAAATTGCGGGGGGTCAAGTACTTCCGAAATGGTTTGCTGCGACGATGCAGGATAAAGGATTAGTACCTGGTATGAAAAAAGAGAAAATACTCGAGTAGTTCTGGGAGTGAATTTTCGTGAAAGAACTTAAAATGATATGCAGCGCTGTGGAAAAAATGGGAATAGAGGGGAAAAAGGTGGCTATGGCTACCGTTGTAGCTGTTAAAGGTTCAGCTTATCGCAGGCCTGGTGCAAGGATGGTTGTGTCTGAAGATGGGGAATCATTTGGAATGATTGGTGGAGGCTGTTTTGATGCGGATATAAAGGAAACAGCATTAGAAGTGATAGAAACAGGAATTCCCAAGCTTCGTCTTTACGATATGGCTGATGACCATGTATGGGGGCTTGGACTTGGCTGTAATGGTAGTGTCTATGTTCTTGTTGAATCTTTAACTGTGGAACTAGGTGAGGAATTGCTGGATAAGCTCGGCCAATGCATTGCCAATCGAACCGGATTAACTATTGAACACCTATTCTCGAGGCCTCTCGATTTTAAGTTTGATGAAGAACATAATCAAATCTCTATACAGCGAGTCTACCAGGAAATTAACTCAGGAACTGACCTGATAAGTCAGTTGGGCGATCATCATCTCTTTGTTGAAAGTATTGAATCTGCACCACGATTGCTTATATTCGGAGCTGGTCATGATGTTGTTCCTGTTGTTGAGCTTGCTTCTAGGGCAGGTTTTGATGTTACGGTGGTCGATCAACGTTCAGTTTTTCTGAACAATGATCGGTTTCCGCGTGCTGAAAATTTTATACATGCCCATCCAGAAGAATACGATACGAAAATAAATTTGTTTACAAACGACTATGCTTTATTCATGTCGCATCGTATCGATATAGATGCGCAGGCTTTTCAATATTGTTCTCAGTATCCTCTAAAATACTTTGGCTTTCTCGGTCCAAAACGAAGAGCTCAAAAAATTATAAAAGAAATGATTCAGATTGATGAGGTAACCTTGAACTCCATTCAAAATCGTATTTTTGCCCCAATAGGTCTTGACCTGGGTGCAGAAACAGCAGAGGAAGTGGCACATAGTATTGTGTCTGAGCTGTTGGCTATAAAAAACGGTAGAAATCCCATATTTCTTCGCGAAAAGGAAGGAAATATACATGATGAGTCACGTGAAGACTCTCATACGATTACTCAAATAAGCAATGACAACCAACACCAAAAGAGAAGGGCTACAGATAGTTTCGTCTGTATGTTATAGTGGTGAGTTAATTATGGGGAACATCCGAATATCAGCAGTGGTTCTTGCCTCAGGCATGTCAAAACGAATGGGTACAGTTAAACAACTATTACCTTACAACGGATCTTCTATTTTGGAATGTGTAATACGCAAACTCCTTCCTTTTCCGTTTGAAAGCATTCATGCTGTGATTGGAAATCACCATGAGGAAATCTTGGGCCAGATTCGAATAGAAGATTCGCGGTTTAACTGGGTAATTAATGAAAAGTTTATGGAGGGACAGAGTGCTGCTTTAAAAAAAGCAGTGAAAAGTCTTTCAGATGTTGATGGAATGATGGTTTTTCTAGCAGATCAGCCATTGATTCTTCCGGAAACAATAGCACTGGTATTTAATAAAGCGAAAGAACAGCTTTTACAACAAGAAAAGAAGATTGCAATACAACCATGTTTTTCAGGGAGAAAAGGACATCCCGTTTTTTTTTCAAACAATTTATTTCCATTGTTTGAAATGCTAGAAGGAGACGAAGGTGGGAAACGTATAATCAAACAATCGTTTAATTACCAGAAAGTTGTGGCAAATGATCCTGGGATTTTGATTGATATTGATACTCAGGAAGACTACCATAAATTAGTAAAAGGAATAATTTAAGTTTAGTTGTGTCTCATATCCTTGCCAGCAATACCCCTTGTAGAAGTGGTGGACATAACATGAAGATCTATTATCTTTAAATTAATGGGAGGGATATTTATGTCTGAGGTGTCTCCAGTGTCTGAAGTTGTAACGAAAGAGACCGTAAGCGTTCCTTGGTATCAGGCTTTAGGCCGTAAACAATGGTACACACTCATTGCCGCAAATTTAGGATGGATGTTTGATGGGTATGAGACGTATGCATTGATTTTGACTGTAGGGTTAGCAGTGAAACAGTTATTAACAACGGCTCATTTGGCTGAAATTCCATTTTATGCGGGCCTGATTATTGCCATAACTTTGTTAGGGTGGGGCATTGGTGGGATACTCGGTGGAATTTTGGCTGATTACATAGGAAGAAGAAAAGCTATGATGATCTCCATCCTAGCTTATTCGATCACTACGGGGCTAAGTGCATTTTCCTGGTCTTTGGCATCGTTAGTAATTTTCCGCTTTATAGTAGGGTTATGTATTGGCTCTGAATGGGGTACTGGAACAGCTATCATGGCAGAAGTTTGGCCGGATAATGCACGAGCAAAAGGCGCTGGCCTCATGCAGAGTGGTCTGGGGATTGGTTTTTTTATAGCATCTGCTGTTTGGTATTTTATGAGTGGTATGGGCCCGAATGCATGGAGAATTATGTTTTTAATTGGCGTACTTCCAGCTTTGGCTACTCTTTGGGTACGGAAGAGTGTGGATGAGTCCAAGCTGTGGGATAATGCAAATAAAATTCGAAAAGAGGCCTCAGCTAAAAGCAAGAGGGGAGAAACATTAAACGAAGAAGAGCAGCACTATACCAAATTTACACTATCTGAACTCTTTTCAGACAGAAAATTAAGAAGATTAACGATTTTGGGTTCGTTAATGTCTCTTACAACAACAGTGGGTTGGTGGGGAATCTCCACCTGGGTACCAAGTTATGTGGCATCAATCGCGGCACAACACCAATTTTCGGCAGCACAGTGGGCTAGTTTGGCAGGCATGATTTATAATGTGGGGGCCATTGGTGGGTACATTTTACTCGGATTTCTCGCTGATTCAATTGGCCGCAAGACGACGACCATCTTATACTTTTTTTTATCACTCGTTCTGACGCCCATACTATTTTTATTTACGCACAACTTATACACCATTCTAATTTTTACACTTATTAATGGGATCTTCACCCTTGGTCAATACACATGGATGCCAGTTTGGCTTCCTGAATGCTTCCCCACAAGAATAAGAGGAACAGCTGTAGCCTTTGTTTTTAATGCTGCTAGGTTTGTAGCATTTCTTGGTCCATTGTGTTCAGGACTGATTATTTCGAAGCTTGGGGGATACGGAATAGCGGCAACTGTAGTTGGATTAATTTATCTTCTTGGTTTTGTGGTCGCATTTTTTTATCCAGAAACCAAAGGGCAACAATTGCCAGAGTGATACAGCACCTTCCCCTATATAAAGGTGAAAAAGGATAACCAGTGGACATGGTTATCCTTTTTTTGTATAGTTTGCCGTTGGTCCTCGGGCTATATATAATCCTAATCTAATGTTTTTAATGCATCCAATCCTATCTTGGCGAGTAATTCCCGACAAGTATTCACTCGTCATATATCAGATGTCCAGTGACACAAACCCTCTTACATTTACCACTGAGAGAAATTTTTATTTGCCGGAGTGATGACGGTGATTTTTACGTTGAAATAAAAGGATTTATAAAAGATTATAATAGTCACGAACCATCACCACTAGATGTTATGTTGATCAAAATAGTTGATTTAATAAGTGTGTTCTTTTTTGATACCAGTCAAAAGGTTATACATACTTGAATGAGCTACCTGATGCCTACAATTAAATAGAGTACACGATTTTGAATCAGAAATCGTAAGATATCAAACTGATGGGGAAGTTCAGACTGGTTATATACAATATATCACGAGTGTTGATTAACCAAAAATAGTAAATAAAAAACGAAAAAGAGGCACCTTTTTCGGGAAAAAGAGTTTGTACACGACTACAAACTTTTACGAAAAGAGGCGACTTCCTTGGGCTCCGTATCATGGAAAACGTTCAGGTATTAAACTTCACGTTGGGCTTCTAGAAGCATCGCAAATGCCGTATAAGGTCATCGAGACCTCTGGGCTCCGCCATGACAGTCCCATGATGGAAGAATTCCTTGATCAACGATTTATTCTAGTGGCGGATCGCGCTTAACATTCAACAGATTTTGCATATAACAATAGGAGGACGTTGAAGATATTTTTTGGTATGACTGCTTCTCCCTCTTCTATAAGCTAATTCTAAATAAGTTATCAATAGCGATCTTTAGGGTAGTAAATAAATAATTCTATAAAGACCTTACTCGATTCATACGAGCAGGGTTTTTATTATGGAAATTAGCTTTTGATGTAACTCTAATTAGTAAGGGGCACACATTCAAGACATTAAATTACATTATATTATATTTAAAGTATTTATTATTTTTAGAATATATTGATGTTTTTGTTACCATCACTTATACTTGTATTAACAATGAAGTCTATACTTCTTAAACGATGTTTTTAAGAAGTTTAATATTCGTAAATTGAAGCGATTCTGCTTGTTTTGCTCGGCAAATGTAAAAGGAATATAAAAACGTTGAAATAAACTCATTTCATCCTTCAAGGAATGGCTGTTTCGCCAGGATTTATTTATACGCATGTACACTAGGACCTTCTTTGCACGGTTCACAAACTGTAAAATTTAAGATTTGGTAAAACGGAATTATTATGTAAAGGTGTAATTTCTATTGCACTGTATCTGATCTAGAGCAAAAAACAAGTGATTAAATGGTGATATTAGGAATTGGCCCTGGAATAACAATGAAGAATACCTATCTTTTTTGCAATTCCCAAATAATATGAAAGGTCGCTTATGTCGTGCCACATGGTTTGGTTCATATCTTTATTGTGTTTGAAGGAAGAACGACTACAGAGTTTGAAATTAAGAAAATGAGATAATAGGTATAATGATGGCATAAGTCAAGGTGCCGTTGGCTTCTAAATTAGTGTTACCACTTCTGTTTTATCAAAAAACAGAAGTGGATTGAAATCTGCAAGGGAGCGGCGAGATACGACGGTTGTTTTGTAGTTCATACTAGAAATGAAAGCACTCATTCTTCAGAAGCCTTAGATAAAGTAATTGACGTTGCAAGGGTGTGCAGGCTAAGACTTCACATTTTCCATTTTAAAATGGCTGGGGAACGGAGTCGAGATATAAAGTGCCTTGGAAAAAGTGGATACGGAAAGAGAAGAGGGAATTCAAAGTCTGGATTAAGCACCGCGAAAATATCAATGTTTCATTATAATCGGATAAACACACCAACATTAGATCGTGTATCTGACTTTTGATTACAGACTGTAAGGGAGAGAAGAATATGAAACAACAAATTCATACAAATAAAGCACCGAAGCCCCTGGGTCCTTATTCGCAAGGGTTGCGGATCGGTAACAGAATCTACCTGGCGGGTCAGGGTCCGATTGACTCGGCTACGGGTCAAATCGTAGGGAATACCATTGAAGACCAGACAAAAACCACACTAGAAAATATCCAGGCCATCTTGGCCGATGCAGGAGCGACACTTAGGGATGTAGTAAAGACAACGGTTCATCTCGCTGATTTAAAAGACTTTGCTGCGTTTAACCAGGTCTACATAGAGTATTTTCAAGAACCATACCCTGTTCGAACTACCATTGGAAGCCAGTTACTAGCTACCATGTTGGTTGAAGTCGAAGTGATAGCAGAAAATCAATAAGGAAGGAGCACAAACAGTAATTTCTCGTTTCCCCTAGCAAAAATTGAGGAGGTACAAAATTGATCTCTCCTAACGAAGTGGCCTATATGTCCGCTAGTCAATTGGCAAGCAAAATAAAAACACGCGAATTATCCCCTGTAGAAGTCACTGAGGCTTTCATAACGCGCATTGAAGAAAGGAACAAGAGCTTAAATTCCTTTGTTTACTTTGGCTATGACGATGCGATGGAAAAAGCGAAGGAAGCAGAGCGAGCCATATTGGCTGGTGAAGACGTGGGATTGCTTCATGGGGTGCCAACCGCCTTAAAAGATCTGTTTGGTGCTAAGCGAGGGTGGGTTTCAACGTTTGGCGGTATAAGGGCATTGAAGGATAATGTGGTTAATTACGACAATCCTTACTGCGAACGTTTAGAAAAGGAAGGCGCTATTTTTGTAGGAAAAACCAATAGTCCGATTTTGGGTTTTCGCGCGGTAACAGATAACTATTTTTTCGGGCCTACGCGAAATCCGTTTGATTTAAGCAGAAATCCCGGAGGTTCATCAGGTGGAGGCGCAGCAGCTGTAGCGGATGGACTTCTTCCGATAGCGGAGGGCTCCGATAGCGGAGGGTCCACACGGATTCCAGCAGCTTGGTGTGGTATCTTCGGCTTTAAACCCGCCGGAGGACGTGTTCCGTACTTCTCGCGACCAGACGGGTTTAGAACTCACATTTTCTCTACCGAGGGAACGCTGACACGTACCGTAGAGGACGCTGCCTTAGGTCTTAGCGCTTTAGTTGGGTATGATGATCGCGATCCATATAGCGTAAATGAAAAATTGGATTTTTTGTCAGCATTACGCGGTTCTATCAAAGGCTGGCGTATTGCATACAGTCCGAACTTTGGTGTTTATCCTGTCGACAAGCGTGTAGCAGACGTTGTGGCTAAGGCTGTAAATATATTTAAACAGGCGGGGGCAATCGTGGAAGAGGTGGATCTAGTCATCCCCTATCCACAACGTGAGTTAAGTGATTTGTTCTGTCGCATTGCGATGAGGGGATGCATTTCTTTCTTCGAAGGCTATAAAACAAAGGGAATTGATTTACTAAAAGATTATCGCCAAGATTTGACTCCACAATGCCTTCAATGGATGGATAAAGTTTATCAAATGAACTTACTGGATATTAATCGAGATCAAATCATGCGAACGACGATTTATGATTCGATCCAAAATGTCTTTAAAAACTATGATTTATTAATAACACCGACTGTAGCTTGCCTTCCCGCTGAAAACGCAGCGGATGGCAATACAATGGGACCAACACATATTAACGGTGAAGAAGTGGATCCACTGATCGGGTATTGTTTGACATACTTAACAAATTTCACTGGTCATCCATGTGCATCAATTCCGGCTGGACTTGTGGATCAGCGTCTCCCTGTTGGTATGCAAATTATAGGTAAACGATATGGAGATGTGGACGTCTTAACGGCGAGTGCCGTCTTTGAACAACTCAAGCCTTGGTATCATACCTATGATATTTGTAAAAATCGCCCCTTGGACATAGTTGAATAAATCAATCACTAAATTTTTTCCGAAAATGAAAGCGTTTATATTTTATTGTTTATAGGAAAGGTGTCTTATGAATATTAAATCTCCCGGTTTTAAAGAACGAATTCAAAAACATTATGACTCATTGACTGAAGGACAAAAACGAGTTGCGGAATTTTTACTGAGACATGCTCATGAATCCGCTGTCTCATCCGCTGCGGAAATTGGAAAGAAAGCGGGGATTAGCGAAACAACCGTCATTCGGTTTTGTTATGCCCTGGGTTATGAAGGATTTACGGAAATACAAAAAGAGTTGCAGCGCCATTTGTTGATATCCAAGAGTAGTTTGGAGACGTTCGTAGAGAGTAAACGGAAATTTGCCAATGGTCAGCATTTTTACGCCGAAGTCATGGGTAAAGATTGTGAGAATATCACGACTCTGATGGAAAAATTGGATGAACAACAATTGGATGAAGTCATCCATTGCTTAAATGAAGCATCAAATGTTCTGGTTGCCGGATTACAAACTTCTTATCCCGCGGCCCTTTGGTTCGGCTTTGCTCTAAACTTACTGAGGGGGAAAACCCGAATTTATCGACCGGATACAGACAATGTTTTTTTACTGTCGACTGAACTGGATCCAAGTTGGGCTGTCTTGGTGTTATCCTTTCACCGATATGCGAAGAATAGTTTAGAGATCGCCAAACTCGCAAAACAAAATGGGTCAAAGGTAATTGCGATTACGGATTCCTTAGTCGCGCCGGTTGCTAAGTATGCCGATATTGTGGTACCGCTTGAAATCGAGCATACTTCAACTCTAGATATAACCACAGCATTAATTTCAGTGTTAAATAGTTTGCTAGCCGGTTACTCCTTATCAAACATCGATCAGGTTGAACAAAGAATGAAGGCTTATGATATGACAGGCGATACTATTTCTTTCTATAGACAAAACGGCGATTCCGGGGAGAACGTAAAATGAAACAGATCATTAAGGAATTGCAGGCTGAAATTTACGAAATATTTGACTATCTGCATCAAAATCCGGAGCTTAGCTGGGAGGAATACTCCACTACCAAATTTATAAGTAACAATTAGAGTGCGAGGGATATCAAATTCAAACCTTTACCGATTGTCCTGGAGTGATGGGGGAATTAGGTAACGGCAGCATAAGGGTTGCATTACGCGCTGATATGGACGCCTTATGGCAAGAGATAAACGGAAAATGGCAGGCGATTCATTCCTGCGGCCATGATGCACACATGACCCTCGTGCTTGGCGTAATAAAGGTGCTAAATAAGCTAGCGTATCAACCGGCAGGAAAATTAAAAGTTATTTTTCAACCGGCAGAGGAAAAAGGTACGGGCGCGCTAAAAATGATGGACAAAGGCATACTCGATGATGTGGATTACTTATATGGCGTTCATCTTAGGCCGATTCAAGAGTTGGCAGGAGGATTTGCGAGCCCTGCTATCCTACACGGTGCAGCACAGTTAATAAGAGGAGAAATTCGCGGAACTTCTGCCCACGCCGCAAGGCCTCATCTTGGCATCAATGCAATCGACGTAGGTGGGGCACTAATTCAGGAATTAAGTAAAATTCATACAGATCCGCTTGTACCTTCTTCGATCAAAATGACCCGCTTTGTGGCTGGGGAAAAAAGCGAAAACATTATTCCAGATTATGCGGAGTTTACCCTTGATGTAAGAGCGCAGACAAATGAGATTATGAATCAGTTACTCAAATGTTCAAAGAATCACACATGGTCTCGGTTTGATCTATTGTGCAGAAATTCATATTAAAGAAGGTGTCCGTGTGGCTGCCGCGGTTGTTAATGAAGAAGCTCGCGAGGGCATCGAGATTTTGGTGACAGCAATTATGAATACATTTGAATACTGCCAAGAGAGGGATTGTCATGGAGGTTTTGTTCAAAAAGCTTGAAACCATTAAGGAACTAGAAGCAATGGCCAGTCTAGAAACGAGAGTATGGGCGATGAAACCAATTCCCTTGCACCAAACCTTTACGGCAGCTAAGAATGGCGGCATTGTTATTGGGGCATATGAAGGACAGCAAATGATAGGATTTATTTATAGTTTTCCAGGTTTTGCACAGGGTGAACCTTATCTTTGCTCGCATATGATGGGAATTGATTCAGATTATCAAAACCGAGGAATAGGCTATCTGTTAAAAATGAAACAAGCAGAAGAAGCAAGAAAATTGGGATATGACAAAATTAAATGGACCTATGACCCACTGGAAAGCAGGAATGCTTATTTAAATATCGTTAAACTAGGGGCCATCTGTTCGGAGTATATCGAGAATTGCTACGGTGAAATGACAGATGGTTTAAATCGGGGGATTGCATCGGATAGGTTTAACGTGGAATGGCACATTAACAGTCCTTACCTGCATAAAAGGATACTTTTTGCTAATCTGTCGATCCAACCGGATGCAATGGTACTGGGTTGGCAGCTAAGAAAAGATGGGTATCCCCAAGCGCTGATAAAGGATCTGGCCGTTATGTCGCAATCTAACCTCCCCTTTCTTTTTGTTTCAATACCAAGTGAATTCCAAAAAATCAAGCAAGTCGATCTTGAGCTCGCGGTTGAATGGCGTTTGCAAACAAGGAGAGTATTCAGGGAGGCATTTGCTGGAGGATGGATGGTTTGCCACGCCATCCGCTGCACAAATTGCCCTATTCAATATTCTGTTTTGATTAAAAAAGAGAAATTGTCATTCAACAACTCAAAAGAAAACGGAGGTATCTAAATGAAAATTGAGCGTGTAACCTTGCGCCATGTTCAAATGGAATTAAAGGCCCCATTTACTACAAGTTTTGGCACATTTCGAACAAAGGACTTTCTATTGATTGAAGCCGTTGACTCGGCCGGGGTAGTTGGGTGGGGCGAGTCGGTCGCCTTCCATTCTCCTTGGTATAACGAAGAAACGTTGAAAACCAATTGGCATATGCTAGAGGATTTTTTAATTCCTCTCGTTTTAAGCAAACCCATTGAGCATCCTGATGAATTAGGTCAACGGTTCGCATTTATTCGTAAAAACAAAATGGCGAAGTCGGCCATAGAAGGGGCCATATGGGATCTCTATGCTAAGAAAATCGGGGTTCCTCTAAGCAAGGCGCTTGGAGGGCAAAAGAAAACCGTTGAGGTTGGCGTCAGTATCGGAATTCAGCAAACGACAAGTGATTTACTTAAGATCATTGAAAATTTTGTTTCGCAGGAATATCGCCGTATTAAGGTAAAAATAAAGCCAGGTTGGGATGTAGACGTCATCCGAGAGATTCGTAGACACTTTCCTAGTTTGCCTCTAATGGCGGACGCAAACTCAGCTTATTCTCTAGAAGATATTGACACGCTTAAGGCTCTGGACGAATTTGATTTAATGATGATCGAACAGCCGCTTTCTCCGGATGACATTGTCGATCATGCCAAGCTTCAGGCATTACTCAAAACACCAATATGTCTGGATGAAAGCATTCACTCCCTCGATGATGCTAGAAAAGCCATCGAGCTTGGGAGTTGTAAAATTATTAATATCAAAATTGGGCGCGTAGGTGGACTGAGTGAATCGATCAAAATCCACGATTTCTGCAAGATGAAAAATATTCCAATATGGTGTGGAGGTATGTTAGAGTCCGGCGTCGGTAGGGCGCATAATATTGCCATTACTACATTGGACAACTTCTTGATGCCAGGTGATACTGCCGCTTCGTCACGCTACTGGCATCGCGACATAATACAACCGGAAGTAACCGTACAAAATGGATTAATCACGGTTCCGGATCATCCAGGGATCGGCTATGAAGTGGATCGCCGTCAATTAGAAGCCTATTCTACTAAATCAAGTACGTTACGTATGTAAATTATTCTGATAAATAAAAGTAATTAATGTATTAATTATTTTCAGAATATAACTTGAAGTTTTTACTTCTTGCGCTTATACTTTTACCAACAATGAAGTTTATACTGCTTATTATAGTTTAAAAGGAAGTATTAATTTCACTAACAGTACAATGACATTTGGCACTATTTTTCGGTGAATATATTTCTGAATACTTAAAAATTAATTTTTCATGATGAGGTGTGGAAAATGAATATTATTTTACGTAATTGCAGGGTTTATGATGGGACCGGAAATACCTGGTACGCTGCCGATATAGCCGTTAGCGGTGACCGGATCGCGCGAGTTGGTAATGTTAGTGGATTTTCTGCCAATGAAGAAATTGATGTTCAGGGACTAGCTGTTGCACCAGGTTTTATTGATATCCACACGCATTCAGATAATGCATCATTCCTTCCGAAATTATCGAAGGGCAAAATCATGCAGGGAGTGACCACGGAAGTAATAGGTAATTGTGGAATGAGTGCTTTTCCGGTTCGTGCGGAAAATGCGCCCCTGTTAAAGAAATATGTCAGCAGCATTTTTGGTGACATAGAATGGAATTGGTCGAATCTCGCAGAGTTCGCCGAGGTGACTACTTCCAGAGGCATTGTCACAAATATGATACCCTTGGTCGGTCACGGTTCTCTTCGTATTGCAGCCATGGGATTTGAAAAGCGTCCGGCAGCAGATCACGAAATGGAATTCATGAAAAAGCTTTTGGCCGAAACAATGGAACAAGGTGCATTTGGACTTTCGAGCGGATTGATCTATCCGCCAGGTGTATACAGCACAACGGAGGAATTGATTGAACTGTGTCAGGTTGTTCGAAACTATGACGGAATCTATACGACACACATGCGCAATGAATCAGACCTTGTGGAAGAATCGGTGAAGGAAGCGATCACTATTGGACGCAATTCAAATATTTCCGTTCAAATCTCTCACCATAAAGCAGCAGGCAAGCAAAATTGGGGCAAGCCTAAACGTATTACGATTCCACAGATCAAGAAAGCAAGAGAAGATGGTGTTGATGTCGATATGGATTTATATCCTTATACGGCTGGAAGCACCCTTCTATCCGTCCTCTTACCCCCTTGGTGTCATGAGGGTGGGGTATCGCAAATGTTACAGCGTCTTCACGTTCGGGAATGTAGGGAAAGAATCCGCTACGATATGGAGCACGGAATTCCAGGATGGGATAACTTCGTAAAAAGCTCTGGCTGGGATCAAGTGTTTGTCGCTTCAGCTAAAAATAACAAAGAAATCGAAGGAAAGAGTATAGAAGAAATTTCTAAAGACCGTAGTCAAGATCCACTAACCGCCCTAATGGATACATTGATTGAAGAAGATGGTATTGCCACGATGGTTGTATTCATGATGAGTGAAGAAGATGTTCGATATATCATGCAGCAGCCTGAGACCATGATTGGTTCAGATGGCATTCCTGACCCAGGGAAAACTCATCCTCGCTACTTTGGAACCTTCGCAAGGGTGTTAGGCCATTATACAAGAGATGAGAAAGTTCTTCATTTGGAAGATGCCATTCGTAAGATGACTTCATTCCCAGCAAAAAAATTAGGTTTGAAGGATCGCGGGATTATCCGTGAAGGAGCATATGCCGATCTGGTAGTTTTTGATCCAAAAACAGTAGCTGACGTTGCATCCTATGAAAATCCTTCAGAAATTGCCATTGGGTTTACGTACGTGTTTGTTAATGGATATCCGGTTGTTCGTAATGGAGAATTTAATTTGGTAAAAAATGGAATATTTATTAAAAAACACAATCAAACTTAATTTAAACTTAGGGGTGAGACTATGAGTCGAGTAGCAGCGTTGGCAAGGAATAAATATTTTATTCTCGTTTTATTGTTTGCAGGCTGGATTATATCTTACTTGGATCGTATGGTTTTAAGTGTTGCGCTTACAGGCATTGGAAAAGACTTGCATTTGTCTGCAGCTTCCTTAGGAGTGGTTTTAAGTAGTTTTTTTGCTGGCTATGCTTTATTTCAAATCCCCGGTGGTTGGTTATCAGATAAATATGGCTCCAAGAAACTTATGATAATTGGATTTGTCACATGGTCTCTCTTTACCATATTTACAGGCTTTGCCTGGTCTTTAACGTCTTTGTTATTAATTCGCTTTTTTTTCGGAGTAGGGGAAAGTGGATTTCCTGCTGCAAGTTCAAAAGCTATTGCTGAATACTTTCCAAAAGAGGAGAGAGCAAAAGCACAGTCAGGTATGCTATCGTCCAATGCTTTTGGTGCAGGTCTTGCTCCCTTAGTTGCTGCCCCAATGATCCTTTGGCTAGGCTGGAGAAATATGTTTTTTGTGATTGGGTGTATTGGATTTATTTTCGTTGCGCTATATTGGATATTCATCAGAAAGCCATCACAGCAAGAAGTGCAAGTACAACAAGAAACAATGAAAAAACTATCTACGAAGGATCTGCTTCGATTGCCTACGATGTGGAAACTCGTAATCGCCTGGTTTGGACTTGATATCGTTCTATGGGGGTTTGCATCCTGGTTGCCTTCCTATTTACTCAAAGTTCGTCATTTGGATCTACTGCATGCTGGGTTTGTCGCATCACTTCCTTTCCTTGCTGGCGGTATTGCTATGGTAGCTGGTGGATGGGTGGTAGATAGATATTTTGTTGGGAAGGAAAAATATTATGTGATTGTTGTAGACGTGTTAGGTGCGCTATTTCTCTATCTAATGTTTACAACCGCTTCTCTTGAATTAGCTGTGGTATTCCAAATCTTGTCGTCCTTTTTCTTATACGCTGGATTTGCAGCTATTTGGTCATTACCATTAAAAGTACTTCCAACAGATATTATTGGATCTGCAACAGGGATGATTAATTTTGGTGGTCAAGTTGCCGGGTTTATTTCCCCTATGGTCATGGGCTTTTTGATTACTGCCTTTAACGGTTCCTACAACGCCGCGTTCTACTTCTTAGTCTTTTCCGCTATTATTTCTGTAATCGCGTGCTTGACACTAGGAGATGCACATAAATCTTTGAATACCAAAGCTACGAGTGCACACATTTCATAAGAAGTATCTAGGAGAGAAAAGGCAGCGCTTGCCATCCTTTTCTCTTCTAGCACCGAAATGTCTTGGAGGTCGTTTTTCATGTTTGCTCAAATAAATGGGACTCGAATCTTTTATGATATTGAAGGTGCTGGTTATGTTCCACAGGGGGCAATAATGCACCAAAAGCCGGTCTGTTTTGTTCTTCATGGTGGACCGGGAGGAGACCACACAACTTTTAAACCAGCTTTAACTCCTCTATCAGAAAAGATGCAGCTTGTCTATATTGATAATAGGGGAAGTGGTTTATCAGACAGAGGTCCGCAATCTTCCTACACATTAGAAAATAATACGAGTGATTTGGAAGAGTTGCGCCAACAGTTGGGTCTAGAAAAGATTGTTTTACTTGGACATTCATACGGTGGAATGGTGGCCTTACGTTTTGCTATTGAATATCCACAATCCGTCTCTTCGCTTTTGTTGTTAACCACATCTCCAAGCTACAAATTTATTGAAAGAGCAAAGCAATTTATCAGGGAAAAGGGAACAACAGAGCAGAAGCGGATGGCGAACATTCTGTGGCAAGGGGCCTTTGAATCTCAGGAACAGTTAATTCAATACTACGAAGTTATGGAACCGCTTTATTCGTATACGTACAACCGTAATCCTTCTAAAGAGGAATTAAAAAGGAAAGAAGAAACGTTGAGCAGGTCTAATCGTAATTATCAAGCGATCAATGAGGGGTTCGGAGGTTTTTTAAGGAAATATAATGTGATTAAGCAATTGTCATCAATAACATGTCCTACATTAATTATGGCTGGCCGTCATGATTGGATTACATCCGTTGAAGAATCGTTGGTTTTAGCTGAGAAGATACCAAATAACGAATTGGTTGTTTTTGAAGGAAGCAGTCATAGTGTCTTTAAGGATGAATATGAACGGTTTATCTCTGTTGTATCTACCTTTATTAATAAAAATTTGAACTAGAATCCCAGTGTTAAGGAGGAAGAAGATGAGAATAGCAATTGGCCAGATCGCCCACGAAACAAATACATTCTCAACCGTTAAAACAACGGTGGACGTGTTTAAAAGTTGGGAATGGGACCATGGACAAGAAATACTAGAAAGACATGATAATGTAAAGGATTATTTAGGAGGCATGATCGATCAATGCAACCAATTAGGTATTAAAGTGGCGCCTACCTTTTCTGCCTTTGCCGGTCCATCCGGTATCATTACGAACGAAACTTTTGAAATATTGAAAAATGAACTGCTTTCATCTATCCACGCAGCTGGTGAACTTGATGGAATATGCCTTGCTTTGCATGGTGCAGGGGTAGCTGAGGGGATTGATGATTTAGAAGGTAGCTTATTAGAAGAATTACGTAAAATAGTTGGATATGAAATACCTATCGTTGTTACCCTGGATCTACATAGCAACATTACACAGAAGATGATTCAAACATCGAATGCCCTCTTAGGAGTCAACTTTTATCCCCATACGGATTCTTATGAAAGAGGGTTAGAAGCTGTAGGTTTAATTGTGCAAATGATAGAGGGTAAGATTAATCCAGTGATGCATTTGGTTAATTTGCCCTTACTTATTCCTACATCTACAACCTATCAATCTCCATCGAAAGATATCAATGAAATTTGCTGGCAATGGGAGAAGAATCCCAATATCATCGATTGTACATTTTTCCATGGTTTCCCTTATACTGATATTCCAAATATCGGTGTCTCTGTTTTGACAATCACAAATGGTGACATTGAGTTGGCTGAAAAAGCTAGTGAGAATGTGGCCCAAATCATTTGGCAAAAAAAAGATGAATTTGCTCCTAGTCTACCAAGTCCGGAAGAGGGAATCAAACAGTCATTGGCGATAGAGGGGAATCTAGTCGTGGTAAATGAAACATCCGATAATCCTGGCGCAGGTACGCCTGGAGATGGAACGTACCTTCTGAAAGCCTTAATTGAAGAAAATGCCCCTAATACTTGCTTTGGTTTTATTTACGATCCGATGGTAGCCGAAGAGGCATATAGAGTCGGTGTGGGTGCTACGATTGAGGTAAAGCTAGGTGGAAAAACGGACTCCATTCATGGAGAGCCCTTATCCATTCGCGGCTACGTGAAAAGTTTGACGGATGGACAATTTTTTCAATCTTCGCCGATGTGGCAAGGAATCAAGGTTAACTTAGGAAAATCAGTAAGACTTCAAGTTGGTAATGTGGATGTCATCGTGTGTTCTGTTCGATCACAAACTTTTGATGACCAAGTTTTCTTGCTTCATGGAATTGATATAAGTAAATATAAAATTGTGGCGCTAAAGTCTAGTCAACATTTTCGTGCTTATTATCAATCGGTTGCAAGTGCGATTATTACGGTAGACTCACCCGGATTGAGTACTGCAAATTTATTTACCTTCCAATACAATCGGCTCAACAAATCGGTATATCCATTAGATCCTTTCTGCGTTTACGGATCAGAAACAACCAAAATATAATAAGAGAGGGTGCTTTTTATGTTGGAATTACAGAGTTTGTTTGCAAGACTGAAGGAGCTTTACCCAGAATTAGTCGAGTTCCGTAGAGAGTTGCATATGTATCCCGAACTTTCTTTTGAAGAGGTAAACACGCCAAATAAAATTGCCGATTATCTGCGTGGTCTAGGAATAGAGGTTAGAACAGAAGTGGGCGGCAGGGGAGTGGTGGGACTACTCCGAGGAGGAAAAACTGGAAAGACTGTTGCATTGCGTGCAGATTTTGATGCCCTTCCAATCCAAGATGAGAAACAAGTGGAATACAAATCTCGTATTCCCGGGGTGATGCATGCCTGTGGTCATGATATTCATACGGCTGCCTTGCTGGGAGTAGCTCGTGTACTTAGCGAAGCAAAGGAACTGATCGCTGGCAATATAGTGTTTATTCATCAATTTGCAGAAGAAAAAATTCCTGGCGGAGCTAAGCCGATGATTGAGGACGGTTGCCTAGATGGAGTCGACGTGATTTATGGAGCCCATGTGTGGGCCTCTGAACCGATCGGAACTGTTGGTGTTGGGGAAGGCCCGATGATGGCTGCGATGGACTCTTTTGAAATTGAAATCTACGGCAAAGGAGGACATGGGGCGACTCCACATTTAACGGTGGATTCGCTTGTTTTGGCTAGTCAATTAGTTTTAAACTTGCAACAAATTGTGAGTCGCCGTGTTGACCCTCTGAAGCCTGCTGTTGTAACTGTTGGTACATTTTCTGCCGGAAATGCCTTTAATGTTATCCCTCACACAGCCAAACTTACCGGTACGGTTCGCAGTTTTGATGAAGATGTTCGTGATTTAATCGAGGAATCAATTGGCCAGATTGCCGCGTCTACATGTGAAGGAGCAGGGGCAACCGCAAAATATCATTTTACCAGGGGATATCCTGCTGTATGGAATCACACGGATGAAACATTGAGAGTGGAACAGCTAGCGAAGCTTCTTATTGGTGACGATAAAGTGAAGCGAATGACACCCATTATGGGGGGAGAAGATTTCTCTTATTACTTACAAAAAGTCCCGGGTACATTTTTCTTTGTGGGTGGGGGCAATCCCGAGATCAACGCCACATATCCCCATCATCATCCTAGGTTTGATGTCGACGAGCGCTCTATGCTTATCACCGGGGAACTATTTATATCAGCTGTTTTTGATTATCTTTCCGAAGGTATTATCAAGCCTGACCCTAGGGAAGAAGTTAATGCAAATATTCAGATCTAGAATGAGAGTCCAAGTGAATGGATAGAATGTAGAAGATATTATAGAAGTAAAACAGTCCAAGGTGAAGAGAACAAAAAATAGAAAGTAACTGCAGGAGTGTTAAAACACTGAGAGCTCTCAGAAAAAATCAGTTCAAATTTCTTTTAATTTTTACACAGCTAAACCCATCATTTTATTTTTTGATGGGTTTTTTATTATTTCAACCCGGAAAATCTCTAAAAAGGGGCAAATCATTCATTAATCCACATAAATAGTGTTTTTTCATCTGTCAAAGTCTCTCATAGGAATGATGGAACTACTATCGTGTCGGTTATGGTATTAGTTTCATTTCGTTGGGTTGGGGAGGAGGTACCAAGGAAAAAGAGGGCGGAAAGGCAAGAGTAAAGCGGCGAACCTGGCTGAAAGGTTCATCCTGTACAAAACCGACATATTGCGGTTTCTTCCGAATGCCTTTGTGCCCTTTGATAACAATCAGGCAGAGCGGGATATCCGAATGGTAAAAGTAAAAGAGAAAGTATCAGGCTCCTTTCGTACGGAAAAGGGCGCGATTCAGTTTGCTCGTATTCGTGGATTTACTTCCACCGTACGAAAACAAGGGAGGAATCTGCTTGAGTCTATAATGTTAGTAAGTCAAGGTCAGTTTTCCTTCAGCTTGTGCGTCCATTGCAGTGGAATGACCAAACCAGGTTAAATGCTGCAAGCAAAACTGTATTTATGACTTATTCACTTACAATTATTCGGCTATTGTATCCAGTTAAGATATTCTGTTTCTAATTTTGTTAGTTGAATTTTTGTGGCAGGTTTCAATACTGCCGCATGGGCAGGTAAAGAAGATATTATAGTAGTTGGCGCAATAATGCCAATAGCAAATACACCGGATAAAGCCACTTTCATATAGCTCATTTGATTGCCTCCATTAAGCCGTATTAATAAAATTAGACTCTGGGTCAGTGAATTTGTTTCTCGATGATTAATTGATGCAATTGTAATTCAAAATACATGTGTTCATGTGCTGTAAGGAAAAGTTATATTCAGTAGGTGATCTCCAGGATTAGATAACAAATCAAGAATATATATGACAAAACTTTTACAATTTATTCGTTAAGTATTTACATCTCATTGTTAGAGTTGTTTATGGAAACAACTACTAAGCTAAATAAGGAGATGAGATGTATGAAAGGCAATGGGGAAAAACGCAAGAAATTAATTGCAGGTATTACATTAACCACATTGCTTATTGGTTCAGGTTCTGTATACGCAACATCCTATTTGGTAGCTGGACCGCAAGCAAATGGGACCGGGGTAACGTCTTACGGTTGGACCCTCACACCCGCTGGAAAACAACTCACACTTGGAGGATTTCCTATGGGTTCGGCCATGAGTCCGGATCATAAGTATCTCGTTGTAACGAACGACGGACAAGGTACACAGTCCTTACAAGTCGTGGATATTTCTCAGCAAAAGGTAATCCAAACTATTCCGTACAAAAGTCCGGAATCCCTTTTTCTTGGTGTAACTTTTAGTCCGGATGGGCAGAAATTGTACGCCTCTGCCGCCGGAAATAACAAAATTCGTGTTTTTGATTTTAATAATGGTTCACTCTCCGAGCAATCTCCTATTATCATGAAAGATCAAAACCACTCCAATTTTTATCCTTCCGGAATTTCCATATCTCCAGACGGAAAATCCTTATATACGGCGAACAACAAAAATAACTCTGTCTCTTGCATTAATCTCTCAACTGGTACTATCACGACAACCACTCCTGTTGGCAAAGATCCATATATGACGCTTCTCAGCCATGATGGAAGTACATTATACGTTAGCAACTGGGGTGAAAGCAGCGTTACGGTCTTAAATGCGAAAGACCTTACGATTAAAAAGACAATCAATGTAGGTCTGCATCCAAATGCCATTGGTGAAAACCCTGCAACCAACTTTATTTATGTCTCAAATTCGGATACCGATGAAATCTCCGTAATTGATCCACAACCTGGTGAAGTTGTGCAAACAATCTCGCTTGCTCCCTACAAAAATGCCCTCACGGGTAGCCAACCGGATTCGTTAACTTTTAGCCCGGATGGGAAAACTCTTTATGTGGCAAATGCCGGTAATAACGACATTGTAGTAATAGACTTAGGAAACGCTAAAAATGGATCAAAAGCTAAAATAAAGGGGCTCATTCCGACCGCATGGTACCCCACAACCGTTAGCATCTCGTCTGATGGAAAACAGCTTTATGTTTTAAACGGAAAAGGACTAGGTGCAGGCCACAATCCGAACGGCCCAAATCCATACACGGACGAATCTCTGCGATATAACCCGCAGACGCAGGATCAGTGGCAATCCCAATACATAGGCACCATGATGAAGGGTACTATGTCATTTATTCAAGTTCCAAACGAAAATCAGCAAAACAAGTATACCGAGCAAGTCAAACAAAATAACACAATCAACAAAGCGGAAGAACCAGGTTTACTGCGGCGCCTTAAAGGTGAGACGTCTTTCCCCATTCCCAGATTTAGCGGAGAACACTCCCCGATAAAACATGTCATTTATATTATTAAAGAGAACCGAACCTACGACCAAGTATTTGGGGATTTAGAAAAGGGCAATGGAGATCCAAAACTAGCATTTTGGGGTAAAAACATTACTCCAAATCTCCATAAACTCGCCAATCAATTTGTGACACTTGATAATTTTTATACGGATGCGGAAGTCAGTTCACAAGGACACAATTGGTCAACCGCTGCTAAAGCAAATGACTTTACGGAAAAAAATACGCAGGCTGATTATTCTGGCCGCCGGAGTGGTGATGATTTTGAAGGGGGCGATCCCGCTGCATATTCACAAGCAGGTTTTATCTGGGATGCTGCTAAGCGCGCTGGAGTTTCGTTCCGGGATTACGGTGAGTTTGTGAACTATGATAAAAACAAAGGATGGTATCCTAAGGCTACGATTGATGCAGAAAATGTTGATCCGCAGTATCCTGGTTGGAATCTTGACATTTCTGACGTTACTCGTGTGGATGAATGGGCCAAGGAGTTTAATCAATTCGAGAAAAATGGAAACCTGCCACAGTTCGAGATGGTTCGCCTGCCTAACGACCATACGAATGGAACATCGCCAGGTCATTGGACTCCAAATGCGATGGGATCTCAAAACGATTACGCGGTGGGAAAACTTGTCGATACCGTTAGTCACTCGAAAGACTGGAAAGATACGGCGATTTTTGTGGTGGAAGATGATTCCCAGGCAGGTCCGGATCATGTAGATGCACATCGTTCCGAAGCGCTAGTCATCAGTCCGTATACACAAACCGGAAAAGTGGATAGTACCTTCTATGATACGGCCTCCATGCTTCGTACGATGGAGCTAACTTTAGGTTTAAAGTCAATGACACAGTATGATGCTTCGGCTATCCCGATGCTCAATGCTTTTACCAACCATCCTAATTTTGATTCTTATAACGTGGAACAGCCTATATATCCAATTGATTTGAAAAATGGTGAGAATGCACCGATGGCCCAAATCTCTAAGCAACTTGACTTCTCGAAAGAGGACTCTGCTAACCCTGATACGCTAAACCATATCATTTGGAAGGCAACTGAAGGAAGCAAGCCTTATCCTGTAAAAAAGTAAAAAAATATCTTCCATGTTACCTTTATGATCTTCTAACCTAAATTAAATCAATTATGCTCTAGGTTATTCCGTAGAAAACGAGCTTTTAATTGTGGATATTAAAAGAGAGGCTCTGTTTATACTACCATAGAAGATACTTCGAACAGTGAACTGTAACCCGTCATACGGACAGTTTGAAAAAATGACGATTATGCTGCTAAAAGCTGATTTCTGTATTCCACAGGAGTCAGCTTTTCTAATGTCTATTGACTTCTTTCATGGTGACGGAGCATTTACAAGCGCTTCACATATTTCCGTCCGTTCTGGTACAAAAAAGACACCCATTTGGAGGCCACTGCAAAACACTTACATTTCTAGGAAGGAACGCCTCTACGGGGCGTTATTTGTTATAATTAGCGCGCCTAGCCAAGCTAGACACAACTTGTCGGTGAAAGTCCGGTCGAGGTAAGAACCAAGTCGCCTCGTAGCTATCAGGCAACTGGTGGAGAGATCCTAAGGTTGAAGCCCTGTGAAAACGTAGCCCCGTAAGGGGAGCAAGCAAAACAGCAGACCGTAACATGAGGTGAATCCTGCCGCATCGTCAAAAAGAACCTGAAAAGGACAGGAGAGAGCCCAGCCTTGTGATTATGGGCGAAGGCCAAGGAACGTGTGAAGAGCTTGGAAGCGGAGCGAGGAATAACTCTCCGGTTTTTGGGGATCGGTATGCTGTGAAAGTTGTATCTGGAACCGGGGAGACCCTCCCCCGCACGAAAAAAATTATTTTCGTAAGGAGCGCCCCTATAAGTCCGAAAGGTGAAATGGCGAGCTGCGGGAAGGGAGTCGGAGGGGGTCATAGTACCGTGGAAGCGAGGATAACAAAACACCTCTTGGAGGGAAGGACGCCGAAAGGCAATACCCTACTTTGTTCAAGCAAGTGGAGGAGGTAAGAGCAAGTGAATGCAGTAAACCCTGCTAACTACGCCAAAGTAAAAGCTCAAGAACTTCAAAAAAAAGCTATATCTTGCCGCCAAGGAAAATCCGGATCACAGGTTTCATACCTTATACGACAAGATTTACCGGGAAGACATTCTCTGGGAAGCGGTTAAAAAATGCCCTTTCTACAGTGAAAACGCCTGATGGTATTTAATATAACAAGAGCGCTGCAAGCCTATGTATTTTTCGCTGCCACCACATCGTTTAAAGGATTTTTATTTGATAAGTACCCAGAAGATTGCGTGTGGCACTCTTAGTGGGTGCTTTTTTTATTGTGACTGCCATCGGTTGTTAGGCGAAAAGAGGAGCACATAACATAAAAGTTTGCGTTTGGTGAAAGGAAGGTGGCTAGTCATTTTTGTCGAACTTTAGATCTTAGTAAAAAATTGATAAAGAAATCAACAGGAAAAGCAGAAGAGATAAACCATTAAATTGCAATAAAATAGAAGAGGAGGTGACTTAATGAGAAATTCAATAGAATTTGAAGTGTACGGCAACTATGCGTTATTTACCGATCCATTGACAAAATGGGTGGAGAAAAGCTAAGTTATCAGGTCCCTACCTACCAAGCACTGAAGGGCATTGTTGAATCAATTTACTGGAAACCGACGTTACTAATGGTTATCGATGAGGTGCGGGTATTGAACGCAATACGGATGGAGTCCAAAGGAATTCGCCTCATTGAGTATGGGGGAGGAAATACACTCGCCAATTATACCTATTTGAAAGATGTAGTGTATCAGGTGAGAAGTCATTTTATTTTTAACCCTTATCGACCAGATTTAGCTTTTGACCGTAACGAAAATAAACATCATAATATTCTGAAACGCTCACTACAAGCAGGAGGTCGCAGAGACATTTTTCTAGGAACGAGGGAATGTCAGGCTTATGTGGAACCGTGTGTCTTTGGCGAGGGTCCGGGATTTTATGATAATTACGGAGAGATTCATCTGGGGACGATGGTTCATGGAATTAACTATCCGGATGAAACAGGGAGAAATGAAATGGAAGTGCGTCTTTGGAATCCTGTGATGAAGAATGGTATTATCCAGTTTATTCCACCTGATCAGTGCACCCAAATCCGCAGGATAACAGGGATGGAAGCGAAGCGGTTTAGTGAAGCGAATGTTGAATCTGCTGAAAAACTGCTAAGATCAATCGAAGAGGGGGGAATTCATGAGCTGGTTGTTAAATTTATATAAAACCTACGAGTCTAACTTAGATCGTGTGGGGATTATTGAAAAGAAGCAAAACGAACAAGAATTCACGCTGTTGCCTATTGCTCATACCACACAAAATGCCCATATTGAGGTGAGCATCTCAGATCTGTTTCTTGGTTTTTGCGCGCTGCCGTTCCCCGAGATGTTACTCATAATGCCCACCTATTTTCCTGCTTCGATCAATAGCAATTGCTCCATCCGCAAGACTGGATGCCTTTAAAATCGCTTGCGTTCCGAACCGATCACGGATACCGTCAAGGGCTCGTGTTAAACTTTGTTTTCTTTCCTTTGCCCGGTAATTAAACATGTCTAACTGCACTTCATTATCTGAGCTAAAGTTAATTAACGAAACATACGCATTCCTTACACTCACACCATGCTGATAATATTTATTGAAGAGTTGAAGGCAAGCTTCGTATACCTCGTCTTCAAAATAGGTAGGGGTTTCAATGGTAACAGAGTGGGAGAAGCCGCCAGTCAATGCCTCTTTGGAATAACCAACTCCTAAATGAATGGTTCTTCCCTGCATACCGTCTGTTCTTGCACGCCTACAAATCTCATCGCACAACTCACGAATCACAATTTTAACTTCCATCGGATTACTGTAATCACGCAATAGAGTGGTTCCATTCCCATAACTTTTATGTTCAGTGTCGTAATTGGGACGTACCTGACTAAAATCTATTCCCCAGCTGTGGTTGTACAACTGAACACCCATTATTCCGAAACGCTTTTCCAGTACCTTTGGATCATAGTTAGCGATATGACCAACCTCTCGAATGCCCATCCGATGAAGATTTCTTTCCATTAGGAGACAGTTGCCCATACAGTACCTTTCCTATTACTATACATACAAGTAACAGGAATAGGTACATCATTGTCCTTGCTATTGTCATTTTCATGATGAATCCGACCTTAGAATACTGATTTTTTTCTCTAAGGAGTTCCTCAGCCACAAACTGTTGGTTCTTTGGTTGACTTTATCTATTCTAGCTGATATAACGCCTTGCCCCTGCATAACAAGCCCCATAATAATCATCACCAAAGATGTATTCAATCTGAACACCGTTTTTAGGACCCGTATCAGCATTAATCATTTGATCATTTCCAATATAAATGCCCACATGTGTGATATAAGGACAACCGTGTTCTTTGAAAAATACGAGGTCTCCCTTCCGTAATTGATCTTTTGTCACAGGAGTTCCATATTGAAATTGCCAGTTTGAAGTACGGGGAATTTTAATTCCCAATTTGCCATATACGTATTGAGTGAATCCGGAGCAGTCTAAACCAACCCAAGGAGTTGTTCCTCCCCAAACATACGGAAAATCAAATTGATCCTTTGCAACTGCGATAAGGTAATCTGCTTTTGTTTCCCAATTAGCAGTTAAAGGACCAGAGGATGGGGCAGTTGGGATATTTAGAATCCATCCCGGAAATATGCGGTCTGGTTCTTTGATTTTAGGATTTGCTATAAGCAAATAAGAAAGACTGATACCAAATTTGTTTGATATTTTCCAAAAAGTATCATCCCTTTGTACGGTATACGTTTTTCTGGATACTTCGCTCGCCGGAATTAAACCCGTCATTGGTTCATGCCCGTTTGGAAGATTAATCATCAATCCCTTCCAGATATTGCTTGTATCCACAAGTGGATTAATAGCTTTCAAATCCGATACACTTACACCTGCCATTTGGGCTAGGGACCAAAAAGTCTCGTTACCTGTTGAGGTGTATTGATCGTATGGAACTGCAAAACTTTTTCCTGGAAATAACATGAGTGTTAAAAAAGTCACGATAAAAAGTTTCGTCTTCATATTTTTTCTCCCTGATTTTCATTTTGCTTTTTAAATTGCTCAAATTAAATTGCATTATTCACACGTTATATTGTTTAAAAAAGGAGGTCCTGTACCTTAAAACTATAGGGTTAGGTATCAAATGATTCAACACTCTCATGGACACCAGATTAACATTGGCTATTTAGGGTACTGTTTGAAACAGGGGATCATCCTTTGTTATTCAGCCCAAATAAACAACGAAGGTTATGAATATGAAATGGGTGAAATAATTCAGCTTAAAATCCCAGAACTACATATATTCGCTTATGGCGGTCATAAGTCATGATAAACAAATGGGTATGCGTGTATCACGTGTAAAAATCTAATCGAAAGAAAGCCGTTACTCTAAAGGGATGTCTATTTATGTTTATCTTGTTGCAGTTTATTTTTAAAAAAAGGGGGGAAAATAAACATGGTATTATTGGAGGGATAGGTAGAAAATGACTTTTAAAACAAATGATACTGTTATACACACTTTCTTCGGACAAGGTACCATTTGTCATACTGACCAAGATGTTGTAGAAATCGATTTTAGTGGTGAAAGAAAGAGGTTCAGTATAAAGGCTATGTTAAAGGCAAATGTTATTCAAAAGTATAGAAAGTTTAAAGGTCTATGAGTAAAAGCCATAAACGTGACATATGGCTTATTCGTTTTAATCTGAGGGGAGATCGGTTAATTTGCTTTCATCCCGTAATTGCTTTACAAAATAAAGAGAGATACATTTACCACAAAGTTGAAGAGCCGAAATTAAAAGAGGGGGCCGTTCTATAATTGAAGAACGGCTTCGTTTTAAATTTGAATCTGAAAGCAGAGTCAGTTGTAACGTTAACTGATATAAATAATACCCTCCAGCCTGATATGATAAAGTTGTCCATCGTTATTAACGACAATATAATCTTCTGACACTTCTTGTAATTCTCCTTCAATTTCTTTAATCAATGTCCCCACAGAAATATGACTTGCTTTTCTTTGGTGCAAATGATTAATAAATTGTTTAGGCATTGATTTATTATCTAGGTGACTATGTTCTTCTTTAAAAATAGGGCCTTCCTTAGGAAAAAATTCACCATGTGTAATTACCTCATTCCCAAAGATAGCCTCTTTTTGAGGAACAATCTCTTGTATTACGGGTGAATATTGGACTTGACTAGAAACCGGCCGGACGCAATATTCATTCATTAAAGGGTAAGACCGATAAGGACAAACATTTTGATAAAATTGGTAATGCATTTCTTTCCTCCTGACATAGTAGAGTACACAAAGTTGGTTTTACCGTGGATAAATGGCCTCTTTTATTAGACACTTCTTCTTTATCTAATAAAAGGTAAACGGTAGTATCGATTTGTTGGAAGCTTCCTAGAACCTGACGACTACCACAGTTGTGATAGAAAATAATCGCTTCCTATCATGATGGCAAGAGGCCTTAAATTTTTAAAAGTTATTAGTTTCCGGATCTACCTTCGCTTGACGACCCCATACCTTGCCAACCTGCTCCATGTGAACCGCTTCCTGGCCAACCGTTGCCTGAGCACCTAGCTGTAGAGTATACTCCATCTGACCAACCATCTGCACCTAAGCTCTTCCAATCTGGGTGATACGAATGCTTTAAACGGTCATACAGCTGCGGGTTATCATACTTGTATATTTTCAATAACAATCCATCCAATTTGGCTTTTTTAAGCTGATTTATTAATCTATCTACCATTTTCTCGCCTTCCCAATGTTTTCCTTAGCTACGAAATTATACATATGCGGAGGAGTAAGAATATGTATGGGCGTTTGTCTATTTCTCCCTTATTATTCCGGTTATTCAGACTGGATGTTAAAAAGCGGGTCGAGTATAAAATCCGACCGAGAAAAAAAGAGCTCTCGTCCCAGATGTGATGCCATTGTGGTCCTTGTTTAAATACCAGTTAATATCTGCATATTAATTTCGTTTTCCACCACTGGCAATTCTGGAAGGATGGTCTTGACTTTGGAAAAAACCAGTTCCAGAATAAGAGGTTTAAAACAATAAGAACGGCGGGGTTAGTGGTCTTTAAAAAAAACTGGGGGTAAAATTATGAATTACGCAACAGTTGAGGTCATGCCTTTGCTTTTTTCAGGTATATCGTGTTTGCTAGGAATGATGATCGACTTTCAAACCAATGAATTTTTTGAATTCCATAAGCTTTGTATAGGGATACACCGCATAGCGAGGCAGTTCATAAAGGGCACTACCAGGATAGACTCTTCCTGGATGTTGTCGTAAAACGCCAGATGGGGAATCCTTCTTGTTTTACAAGATCAATGGTGTATGGATTGTATTGACCGTACGAATAAGCAATGTAGTTGCCATGTGTTAATTCCTTCACCGTTTTTAACCTCAGATAGCGGTTGTGTCACAAACCAGCTCTTTTTTCCCATCAAATGGTGAAACTTATGCGGATGAGTTTGATAATCAAAGACATCGCTGTATTTTAGTAGTTCAGCCCAGCTAACGGAATTTAGCTTATCGGGGTTAAACGTATCTGGTTTTTGGTTCATCGATCCTGTTATCAGAAACAGCGTCGCTTTGAGTGATAACGTCTTAGTACAGGAGCCGCGTACCGGAAATTTGATTTAATCCGTCATCGAAGGTTAAAACATTAGACCTAACTGGGAGCTTTATTTTTCTTATAACGTATTGTTCAAGCGTAGGGAGTGGAATCACCTGATATTTATTATCATGCAGGAGTTTCATTTGTGCTTGAAACTGCTCAGATGAAATAACGGCCGCGTTATTTTTTTCATTTGCTTCAAGAAGATGGTGATACATGAGCACAACAACACCTGAAACGGATGTATCCATCTTGGTTTGCTCGTCAGGTTTAGCGGGAAAAAGCGGATAACCAAAGAAGGTGGTTTCCGTTTTGGCTTTAATTGGTCCATTAAATGGCTTATGGGTAGGGATAATTCTGCAGGCAGGAAGCATGTATAACATTAGTAAAACAGCAACAATACTTTTTACTTGTTTCTCATGTTTTCATATGGATTGCCCTCATAATTTTTTTGTGAATTTATTAGTATTGTAAAATCTACTGATGGGTATTATCGTTATTAAGGGATAAGGGGGGAATATGCGATAATTTTGGACCGCTATCTGGTCTTCAATTGCTGTATTCCATTATTGGTCCTTAATCTATAAAAGTCATTCGTTCTGTGAATATTGCAGAATGGATGGCTTTTTTTCATTACGTGTATCCATAAAGAGTATTTTAACTATGCATATATATCTTATCTCATTAAAATAATAAATTTATCTTAGCTGGATAAGGAGTAGTTGCATGTCGGATATAAACCAAAGAGTAGATTCTTTAATTATAGGCATTGACGTCGGCTCAACAACCGTAAAAGCGACCGTGGTGAATCCGATAAACAAAGAAATTTTGTGGTCCGATTATCAGCGTCACAACACGAAACAGGCAGAAAAGGTCTTAGAATTTTTGATTTTTATAGGAAATGAATTTCCCCATATCAAACAAGAAAACATTCGCGTATTTATTTAAATCGGTATCACTGTCTACTCTATACATGTGGAGTGCGTGGTAGAGCTTTGGGAGGATGGAAAGTAAGGATATATAAGTAAAGAGAAGGGCATATACCACAATTGGCAGGTGCCTTTAGCAAAACCTAAATTAAGGAGTATTCACTATTGATGAAAACAGATAATTAATTTAGTGAAAAAGGCTACTTTTGTGCGAGTCTACAACAGTTTATCAATAAAAAAGAATAAAAGTAAATGAAGTTTGCATTTCAAGTAAGAAACTGGAGGAGAGGAACTTTGTCACAACTTTTGTGTCTCTCAACATGATACCAAAAAAATAGATTCAGAGGAAGACATTCTTGTAGTGAAACGACGCTTCTTCACTGAATCCTATAATAAAGCGATTGAAGAATTTGCAAAAACTTGGTTTGTGGATGAAGGGGAGCTACATTCTTCTGCTATTCAATATGTGATGGGAACAGAGCCTATTCCGAATATCGGGGGAATTATCAACAGCAAGCAATTTCATAAGTATAAAGCCGTAAATCCAGATGCAAAACCATTGAAATACGGACCAGAAATGAAGCGTCAGTGGAGAAAAACATTAGATGAAGTCATTGTACCTTTGAATGACGAGTTGAGATAAGATCGTTTTGAAGCAAATCATTTATTAAATACACAGATAAAAAAATATCTTTTTGTGAGTTATACGTATACATTTATGTCACCATTTTACGACATAAATGTATACGTATTAAAGAGAAATAGAGATAGTTTTATGTCGCAAAAATTATACGAATATGGGCTCTTCGCTAATTACCATGATTTAGAGATAATTTAAAAGATTAATAGGACAGGGAACTGTTATTGGTTAAACTCACGAAATCCGCTTGAATCCACCCGGTATATGTTTTTCTTATCCTGTTCATACTTGGAGTAGGACAGGGACTGTTATTGGTTGGACGAGCGAATGATGCTTGTTTTCATACCGGTAATTGTCCTTTTTTCTTTACTTGGCTATTTCTAACTTTCCAGCGATTAGGTAAATCATCGTCATAAGATTTTGTATCGTTCGATAGCCTCGTGCTTTACGTTTTGCTGCTTGAACAAGGCTATTGATGCCTTCCAAGAGACCATTGGTTATTTTCGACTGAAACCATTGTAAAATGCCTTGTTTGTGATGCTTAATGGTTTTCGCTACTTGAACCATCGGTTCAAGCCGGGAGCGAACAGCCCAGTTGTACCATTCTTGCAAATAAAGATCGGCTAGTAAGGCGGGCCTTGTCCAGAAATCTTGAAAAGCCAGCTTTAGATGATACGCTTTCGTCGTTTTCAGATTCATTTCTTTTAAGCGAATGAGCTGCTCTTTCTGTTTTACATTGAGATTCTTTTCATTTTTAAGCCAAACATACCGGCTTCTTTTTTAGTTCCGGTATTTCTCTTTGTTCCTGTCGACGCACCTCATCGACCGCTTCATTAATCAGCTTCAAAATATGAAACTTATCAAAGGTATGATTTGCATTAGGAAAGTGGGTTTTCACTCCTTGAATAAAAGCGGGAGATAGATCACTGCAGAATTCTTCTATTTGTTCTGCTGCTCCATTTTTCGTCTCTAATTCAGCTTTAAATCGCTTCAGTGTAGAAGCGTCTTTTCCTTCTGTAGCAAAGATGACTTTTCGCTGTTGTATGTCAACAACTAAACTCACATATTGATGTCCTCTTTTAGAGGATGTTTCATCAATGGCCACTTTCGTTACCTTTGACAAATCTTGCTTTTCGAGTTCCTTATCGACATAGAAGCGAAGAGTACGCCATAAACGGGTGTCATGTTCGCGCATAATACGAGCAGCCGCATTCACCGGCATTTCTTTTACAAGTTCTAATACCCGAAACTCGAAGAGTTCCGTAAAGCCGCTGCCTGGGCGAGACCAAGAAACAGAAGCAGCTTTCACTTTATCGCATTGCTCGCAACGTACACGCGGAAGAGGAGCATGCAGAAAAGAGGTATACTGCCAGAAATCCAAGTGTCGCCAGACACGTTCCTTTACCACGATGTCATAGAAGGGCTGGTTCTTTGTACCACAAGTGGCACAGGGAAAGTTGCCCTTACGATCAAAATCTAAATAAATATCCAAACGACCATTGTTCAAATCAAATTCCTTGCGGATGACATACCAAGGATATTCAAGTTGTAAAGCTGCTTGATACATTTCTAAGTCTTGTTCATTAGTTTTCATTGAGCTATTCCCCTTGTAAAAAGTATGATAGCTCTATCATTAACATATATGTTTCACGCTAGACAGCGAGGAAGCCGAATATGTTTATGTCGCAGAATAGAGGGAGTTTTATGTCGTTGTACAAGAACAACGAACCCAAAGTTATTGGTACGTCTGGATTTTTTATTAGTTAACATAATATATATTATCGGACGTTAAATAAAAAACAATAAAATACAATCTTTAAATCTCATTAAATCTCATTAAATCTCATTTAAAAAGATTTTTCTTGTTTTTGAGATAAAAGAAAATCAAATTGCCAAATGCATTTTTTATTGTCAATTTGCTCATGGTTATCTTTTAAAACATCTTGTAGAACTATATAATTGAATCAGTAGCATAATTGAATTAGTGGCGTTACACATTTCATCAACTAATAAATAGGAGAAACAAATGAACAACGAAATCGCGCTTCCTGTTAGAGAAAAAAATATTGTGCTTATCGGTTTTATGGGTGTTGGCAAAACAACCATTGGCCAACTTGTAGCAAAAAAACTCTATAGGGATTTTATAGATATTGATCAGTACATTGAAGAAAAATACAACATGCCGATTCCCCAGTTATTTAAAGAAAAAGGTGAACAGCATTTTCGAACGATTGAAAGAGAAACGGTTATTAATATTTGTAAAACGAATCGCTGTAAAATTGTTTCGTTAGGCGGCGGAGCGTTTCAACAGCCAGAGATCAGGAATGTCTGCCTTGCCAATTGTATTGTGCTTTTCCTTGATTTATCATGGGAATCCTGGAAAGAAAGATTGAATGTCATCATAGACAGCCGCCCAGTTCTTCAAAATCGGTCCGCAGAGGAAATTCATGGATTATTCGAAGAAAGACAGCACGCTTACTCGATGCATAATTCAAAAATCTCCGCCGATAACCAAACGCCTGATGAAATAGCCGATTATATTGTCAACGCACTTAAACTTGGATGGGATCTTTATCAACCACACCCTGATTTTTAAAGACCATTCCTTGTTATGTAAAGTTACGCCCCTCCCCCACCTATTTCTCAACGTTTGCTTAGAAAATATATTAGTATTAATACGGTAAAACGGCACATTCAAAATATTTTTAAGAAACTAGATGTCAAAACACGTACGGGTTTGCTGAGTAAATTAGATCGTTTATAAGGGTTCTTGATTTTAAATACACAGGAATAGCGCAATCTTCCATACTTGTTATGTATGTTGTAAACAAACTTTATTGTCAACATTGCTTTGTATACAACACTTTCATGTTATGGACAATAAAACAGCCCCTATACAAAGGAGCTGCACAGCATTATCCACTATGATTTTTATGCATCCAAAGCACGCCGGATTTGATAACATGTGGAATTTTGCCAAGAAGCACCTGGGAATTGATCATGCCAAAACCCGTCTTTTTGCCAAGATACCCTAATACACCCTTAAGCTTAAGCGAATGGGCTACATATTCCTTTCCCTGCCATACAGAAAGGAAATATTCGCCGAGTTGCTTACCCTGCAGGTGTGCCAGCTGTGCACTTGGAGCAAAAGCTGAACTGGCGCAGTCCCCTATTACAAATATATCATTGTAATACGGCAGCTCATAATTATCTTTAACAACGATTCGATTGAGTCGATCTGCGTTACTGTAAGCGAGCAGCGGATTTGAGACCGGATGCGGCATAATCCCTGCAGCCCACACGCATAAATCATAAGGTACCAGTGTGCCGCCTGCGTAGTAGACAGCTTTTTCATCAATCATCGTTACACTTATATTGGTCAACACGTCTATTTTTTGGTCTTCCAGGTGGGAACGTACGAATCTCTGGATTCTTTCCGGCAATGTTGGCAGTATTTCGTTTGACCTTTCAAGTAGGGTAATCTTATGTTCAGAATGCTGCTCGCTTAAATCGCTGGCCAACTCCACCCCTGATAGTCCGCCTCCCACTATTACCAAATGGGAATTAGCCGGCAGATTATCGATACTCTTTCTTGTTTTTATTGCCTTTGCAAAGGTTTGAATGCTGTTTGTATATTCTTCCGCCCACGGTACATTGAAGTAATTGTCAACACAGCCAAGCGAAACAATAAGCTGTTCGAACGAGACTTCCTGCTGTGCACAGATAACCTTATGATGGTGAATTTGAATTTCTTCCGCCTCATCCTGTATATATTCCACCTGGGGATGGGATGGGAATCGGGCCTTTACTTTGTTCTCATTAAGTGAACCGCTGGCCAGCGCATAAAATTCTGGCTTAATAGCATGATGGTTTAGTCTGTCTATTACCTTTATATGAATGTCAGGCGGGATATACGGAATCACCGTGTTAAGAAAAGATACACCTCCGTATCCGGCCCCGAGTAAAACAATTTCTTTACCCATTCTAGTCTCCCCTCTTTCATTTGCATCAAAGAGTTAAAATTCGTATTAATCATACCTTTTAAAATGTATTACTACAACGAAGATAAGTAATTTTCACAAGATATTCAAAAAAATTCTCTTTTATTCTTCAAAATATCTTCACGAAGAACAAAAGAGAATTTTTTGGGGCCATTTCATTCATAGCACACGTTTTGCGCCAAAATAGGTATAGTTCTTAAAATACCAATCCAGATCATCAATCCTGACTTTAGCCGATGCCGCATGCGCCATCTTATTGTCACCCATATAAATCCCGACGTGCGTAATCCCTCCACTATTCATGGAATCAAAGAAAAGCAGATCGCCGGGTTTTAAACTACTGACGTCATCAATTTGTGTTCCAACATTGAACTGATCAGCAGCTACCCTGGGAATATCAACTCCCATCTGCGAAAGTACATACTTAGTAAAGCCGCTGCAGTCAAACCCCTCATCAGGTGTGTTGCCTCCGTATTTATACGGTACATTTAACACATTATTTACAAGATCACCTAATGGTACGCTGCCAGCCGAAGAAGGATTCTCAGTGCCAGCTGGAGGAACTGAAAGATTTTCAGGTGAAATATGTATAGGTTGAACCGTTGTATGTATCGGCTGTGCTGGATGTATGCTGGTACTTGCGATTAACTTGGTGGTGGTTGAACTGCTCTCGGTATTATTGGCTGCCACCCGGATTAAATGAATGGGCTCCTCGGGTGCCGGGCTAACAGCGAGTGTACGGTGACCTGCTGAACGGGAAGACTTTTGGGTGGAACTCCTGGCGGGAACGGGTATTGTAAGAGCCTTTCCCACTATTATCGTGTCTTTTTTGAGATTGTTTGCCTTTTTAATCTGGTCAATTGTCACATGGAATTTCTGGCTGATTATATACAGACTATCATTCTTGACTACTTTATAGGTAGCAGCTGATACAGGCGAGGCAATGGCCATCGATAGAAGGCATAAACCAACAATTTTTGTTTTCAAATAAATCACCATCCTGTCCTATCATCTGATGTGCAATATTATCAAGGAATTTGTAAATCTATGTATTTTGAATTTGATAGAAGGGAGACATAAATAGCTATCTTCCCCCTCTATACCCTATTTTATCCTATAATCTAGCATAATGGTATGGTTAAATAGATTTGTACGCAGTAGTATATGCATAAAAAAGGGGGGTGTATTTTACTAACCCCCTTTATCTTTATACTAGTTATTACTTTTTAATTAATTGACCGCGGGTTACCCCAAGCTGGTTTGTTGCCTTAAGACTCTTCCAGACACTTGTTCCAGTCCGTTTACCGTCCAGGGCTTGCCGGTATAGCCGAATGACTTCATGCACCATTTCTTCCGACTCTTCCAGGAATTCAATTCGGAAATCCCGAACACCAAGCTCAAGAAAATGGCTGATGTACTCCGCGCCTGACTGCTCGATCGCATTATAGACAGTATTTCGGCAGCCGGTGTCTACGCGTACGGGGTGGGACATACCAATGCGATCCTGCAAAGACACACGGTGGCTTTCACATGGCCTTCCACAGTTCGTATAATCGGTTCCGTCACTTAGGAAAGTGCAATAAACACAATGTTCGGTATGAAACATGGGAAGATGCTGGTGAATAACAAGCTCAATTTTATCCACTCTTGATTTCTCAAGCATGTCCACCATCTGTTGTATATTTAAGTCATAAGAAGGCGTGACACGGGTAAGCCCCTGCTCCAAAAACACATCCACTGCTTTATGGTTGGCGATATTGAGCGAAAAATCGCCAATCAGCGGCAGGCTTGTTTGCATCTGGTTAAAATAATTAAGTGCTCCCAAATTACGCACGAGAATGGCATCTGGAGCCGCTTTAAGCATGGCGTTTAATACCCCGTTTTCGCCCGGCATGTGGATGCGCGGGGTAGCCAGTGCAATTTTCTTCCCAAACTGATGGGCCGCTGAAACGGCTGCCGGATAATCCTTAATAAATTCAAAGTCAGCGTATAGATAATCCACATCTGTCCTGGTGGCAGCGTGTATTTGTTCCATTGTTCGGCATAGCACAATAAGTTCAGGCCGGCGGGTGGTATGTTCACCAGTTAATGCTGCAGACGATTCGATAGACTCATTTTCATGTAGCGTAGTTGTTTTTGTAAACCTGCGCGGCAATTCTCTCAGCGCCATCAGCTGTTCAACGGCTGCGCGCCGAATCCTGTTAAGCTCTTTAACAGGCAGAATGACCTGTTTGTCCATCTGCATCTCCACTGTACTTAGTTCATAAACAGTGCCCCCAAGCCTTCCCCACTGATCCATCAGATACTCTTCGGTTAACGGGCGTTTGATCGCAGTTTCAAGAGGCAGCGATGAGGTAACGATAACCTTTGCACCAGTTTGTGTATCTAACCATACCGAATTCAGTGGCTTTCCTTCTGAGCCATAAGCGGTTACTGAGATAGGCGTTAACTCAAACGGACGGTCATGTTCAAAAGTTTTACGCAGTCTACGGTCAAGTTCAGGGTCATTCGTTTTCCATATTTTATCGCCTACTTGTACACGGTTCAGACGGACATCATTTCGTCCCGGAACAATCTCGATAATACCTGCAGCAACTTCTCCTTCAACTTTACGGCCGTTTTTGCGAAGGTCATAGACGCGGCCGCCTTCTTCTTTTTCCTGAGGCTTCCCTGCGTCAAAAACAATTCCATCTCCTCTTTTTAATGGAGCTTCCAGTTCGCATATAACCGCATCTTTCAGCTTCTTCTTAACCATACCCAGGTATACGCCGCGGCTTTTCGGGAACGTTCCGTCAACTAACTGCTTATTATTGGTCCCCTTCAGAAAACCATGTGTAAATCCACGGCTGAAACTTTGCTGAAGTTCACGCATGTCTTCCATTGAGGTGTGATAATTTTCCCCTTCGAAGTAAGCGTCGATGGCTCTGCGATACTTGCCGACGACATTTGCAACATATTCAGGTGATTTGAGGCGCCCTTCAATTTTAAAAGAGCTGACGCCTGTTTCAATTAACTCGGGGATTAAATCGATCGCAGCTAAATCTTTTGGTGACAGCAGATAAGCAATATCTCCCATTTCCTTCTGTACGCCATCTACAATTAGATCGTAGGGCAGGCGGCATGCCTGAGCGCACTCCCCACGGTTGGCGGAGCGTCCACCCCACATTTCAGACGTTAAACATTGACCGGAATAGGATACACAAAGCGCACCATGCACAAACACTTCGAGCGGTACGGTTGTTTTCTCGGCGATTGTCCGGATCTGCTTTAGGTTATTTTCACGGCCAAGTACGACTACTTCCATGCCGTATTCATCAACAAAATTCACTGCTTCTGGAGACGTAATGGTCATCTGGGTAGACCCATGTATCGGAAAGTCAGGGGATATTTCCCGAATTAGCTCGACAAGGCCCATATCCTGAACAATAACAGCGTCCACACCCGCTTCGATACATACATCTACAAGCTCACTGGCATCCCGCAGTTCATCCTCAAAAACTAGTATATTGAAAGTTAGATAGCCTTTTACCCCATATCTGTGGAGATAGCCCATAATTTCCGGCAGATCATCCATTTTAAAATTGTCAGCTCTGGCACGGGCATTAAATTTTTCGACGCCGAAAAAGACCGCATTGGCACCGTTAGCCACTGCAGCTTTCATACAATCCCAGTTGCCGGCTGGTGCCAGCAGTTCAATCGAATCTCTTGTAGCTTTTCTCACTCTATCCATCCTTCCGGAATTTTACGAAATCAATCAATCTTATTCTAACAGTTTTTATAGAAGAAAAACGAGTGAATTATCGAGGCATCTCGTGCGAAATGTCTATACTTCGTATAAACCGTTTTTTTCTTGTTACTTCTTGTGTTATGTAGTAGTTTTTTTGATACTTTTGTTTGTAATTTTTTGTTTTTTATTACTACGCAGTTTTTTTTTACTATTCAACCGATCACAGGAAAGCCGGCCTGTGGAAACTATTACTCTTCTAATTGCTCCTTAAGCTTTGCCAACTTCTCAAATGGGCTCCTTTCTCTTAACGGTTTCATTCTGTGGCGTGACCAGCATTTATCACATAGATGTCCAGCAACCTCTTCTCCTTGATAAATCGCATAAACCGGCTGTTTAATTAACGCATTGCATTCCATACAATGCTCAGCTGTTTGACTCATAAAGATTCCTCCTCATCAGGCAAGCTTTCCATATGTTCTTTGTATCTCCGGTGAACGGTAGCGCGCGATGCCTCGTATCCAAGCCCACGCAGAGTGGCCGCAATCTCTTCGAAGGTTAATTTTTTACTGCGCAGCCGAATAATATCTTCCATCGGCAAATCGTTTCGTTTTCTTCCCCCCTTGTCAATGTTTTTTAAGTTTTTCTCCGGCCTGTACCCGGCTGCTATCGCCCGCTGCATGCCACGCGCTATTTTTTGGTTGGTTAGCCGGCGCTGGTATTCTTCCACAATAGCCAGTATCTCCAATACCATGCCCTCCATTTCACTCACCTGCAGCTCACCCCCGTTATCCAGAGAAAAAACGTGGCCGCCTGCTTTTTTAATTTGATGAAGGATCGCGATTTTAGTGTTGCCTCTCCCTAATCTAGTCTCATCCTGGATAAGAACGGCTTCTATTCGGCCCTCGCTAAAATCCTCGAGCACCTCAAGCAGACCCCACCGCTCTTCATCAAAGCCACTGGCTTTCTCCTGGACGCTTCGCACGATCTCCCACCCGCTTTGGCGGGCAAAGCGGGTTAATTCATCTATTTGCCGCATGAGGCTCGTTTCCTGTTCCGCTCTCTCCGTGCTGACCCTGGCGTATAACGCTACTCTCACAGGCTTCAACCCCCTCCGTAACAAAACCCCTCCTAGTTAATGGAGGGGTTTTGTTAATGTTTATGTTTTTTAGGCAATGCGCCTAACTGATTACCATTCTCATCTACCAGGCGAATTGATTCAAGGTTGGCGCGAAGCGAACCGCGGACGGCTTGAATGTATTCATTTCGCAGTGCTCTTTGTTCCATTTTCTCGGTCGGTGTAAGCCCTACTGATTTTGCCTTAGCAGCGAGTGCGTTAATTCTCTTAATTTTATCATCCGTAACCATATAGAACTCCTCTCAAACGATGTCCCCGTATTATATCACATAAAACAGGGATTGACTATTTGAGCGGGATGAGAAGTTTGTCCCCTGGATGAATGACCGCAGACTTCAAATGATTGGCCTGTTGTATGTAAAAGAGGGTCTCCTGCACAGATGTACCAGCCTGCGTGTGATATTTGTCTGCAATATTCCAGAGGGTATCCCCGTTATGAACGACAACTTCGATGCTCTTATCCGCCTCGGCTTTGCTGGTGCCAAACACGAAACTTGTCATGCCAACCACGAACAGTGCGAATATAACCCCTATTAAAACCAGCTTCTTGTTCATCTATCTTTCCTCCTGTATTTTCATTTCTATTCCATGTTTATGGTATACTTGTCCAATGTAGAACGATTAAATAGCAGAACATTTGTTCTTTACATATCAATCGTAACCCGAACGAACGTTCCTGTCAACACAAAAAATTAGAACTTATGTTTGTATTTACGAACAAACGTTGGTATAATAAATCCAAATGATACAAATGGCATGTGAGGGGTGTTCTAGATGAAGAAACTATCAAGCAGGCAGTTAGCAATCCTGGAGTACATAAAGAGCGAAGTAAAGGACAAGGGATACCCGCCTTCCGTACGGGAGATTGGGGAAGCTGTAGGGCTCGCATCAAGCTCTACTGTACATGGCCATCTGGCCCGGCTTGAGAAAAAGGGCCTAATCCGGCGGGATCCGACGAAGCCCCGGGCCATTGAAATCCTTGATTCCGAGGAAGTTGAGAGAGAGCTTGAGGAAGTCCGATCCGTAAAAGTTCCTGTGCTTGGGAAGGTTACAGCTGGACAGCCTATATCGGCGATTGAGAATATTGAAGAATATTTTGTGCTTCCTGAGTCCACAGTAGGCAACGATACCGTGTACATGCTGCGCGTACAAGGGGAAAGTATGATCGAAGCGGGAATATTGGATGGCGATTATGTAATTGTCCGTCAGCAGCAGGTAGCAAACAATGGAGATATAGTAGTTGCGATGACAGAAGAAAACGAAGCGACGGTTAAGCGGTTTTTTAAAGAGAAAAATCACTTTAGGCTGCAGCCGGAAAATTCCTCGATGGAGCCTATCCTTCTCCCCGTTGTAACCATACTTGGAAAAGTTGTAGGTGTGTATCGCATGGTGCACTAACCAAAAAAAATCAAAAAAACACAAAAAAAACCATGCGCATTTACATTTACGCATGGTTTTTTTCTGAAATAAAATACCTTCCCTGCAGGAGGAATCTTTTCTCATGCTATGCGACCTGAATGATAAACCAGGTAATCATCACAAGCTGAATCACAATTTTTGCTGCCGCGCTGCTTAAAAAAGCTAGAACTGTCCCAAAAGCAATCGCGAGCGCTTTTTTGCCTTTTGTGCGCCGCGCCAGTTCAAGGAGCATGACCGCAAGAAAAGGCCCTACAAGAATAGCAAAAGGCCCTAAAAAAACACCCAGCAGTAAAGGACCCCCGATGATGCCGACAATTGATGAAGCCGCCGTCCATTTGTCCCCGCCATACTTTTTTACAAAATACATATTGGACAGCATGTCGGCGCCAATCAACAGCAAGGTAAGCAGCGTCATCGGCACCCAGAAATACCACGGCAGTCCAGGGTGGCCGATGCCGAATTGGTAGAGCAGAAAAGCACCCCAAACGAGCAGCGCATCCGGAATTACCGGAACAAACACCCCCGCCAGGCTTAATGCAAATAGCAGGCAAATGATCACCCAAACGATAATGGTCATCTGTTACTCCTCTCGGTCAGAATTTTAGCCATGGCCATAAGAGCTTCTATTTTCTTTTATACCAAAAAGGAGCGCAAGATGCGCTCCCAATTTCAGATAATCTGGAATTAATAATTCATATACTGTTCACGTTCCCATGGGTGAACGTGCGTACGGAACATATCCCATTCGATTTCTTTCGCTTCAATAAAGCGCTCCAATGCATGGTTGCCGATTGCTTCAGTAATAATAGCATCGTTCTTCAGGCATTCAATCGCTTCTTTAAGCGTAGCAGGAAGGCTGTCGATTCCATTCTCAGCACGCTCTAATTCGTTCATGACATAAATATTGCGGTCAATAGCAGGCGGTGCACTCAGTTTGCTTGTAATGCCATCGAGGCCTGCGCTTAACAGAGCAGTCAGGGCCAGGTAAGGATTAGCTGCAGGGTCTGGATTGCGGACTTCAATGCGTGTGCTTAGGCCGCGGGAAGCAGGGATACGCACAAGCGGACTTCTGTTCTTCGCAGACCAGGCCACATAGCAAGGTGCTTCATAGCCAGGAACAAGACGCTTATAGGAGTTTACAGTCGGGTTTGTAATCGCTGCAAATCCCCTAGCATGCTTAAGTACGCCTGCAAGGAATTGAAGAGCTGTTTCACTAAGCCCAAGCTCAGTCGTAGTATCTTCGAAAACATTTTTATTGCCGGAGAACAGCGACAGGTTACAGTGCATACCTGAACCGTTAATACCGAACAGCGGCTTCGGCATGAAAGTAGCATGCAGGCCGTGTTTGCGGGCAATTGTTTTGACAACCAGTTTGAAGGTTTGGATCTGGTCAGCTGCTTGAACTGCGTTGGCATATTTAAAATCAATCTCATGCTGTCCTGGAGCCACCTCGTGGTGTGAGGCTTCCATAGAGAATCCCATTTCTTCAAGCGTCAGTACAATATCACGACGGCAGTTTTCGCCAAGATCCAGCGGAGCAAAGTCGAAGTAACCGCCCTGGTCGTTGAGATCCGTAGTAGGATTTCCATTGCTATCAAGTTTGAATAAGAAGAATTCAGGTTCAGGTCCAAGATTGAACGCAGTAAATCCAAGTTCTTCTGCTTTTTTCAAGTTAGCTTTTAATATTTGGCGCGGATCTCCCATGAATGGGTTGCCTTCCGGCGTAAATACGTCACAGATAAAGCGCGCCACTTTGCCGCCTTCTGTCGTCCACGGGAAGATCACAAATGTATCAATATCAGGATACAGGTACATATCGGATTCCTCAATGCGAACAAATCCTTCGATTGAAGAACCGTCAAACATCATTTTATTATCCAGTGCCTTATCTAACTGGCTAGCTGGAATTTCAACGTTTTTAATGGTACCAAGCAGATCAGTGAACTGCAGGCGAAGATATTTTACATTCTCTTCCTTTACCAAGCGTACAATGTCTTCACGGGTATACTTAGCTGACATCCTGATCAAACCTCCTAATAATCTCTCCTATAAAAGGATTTTACTGTTAAATTTCTATATTAGTGAAAGAAGCGGGAAAGCTCTCCTCTAATAAGCGGTGTTTGCCATGGCCGGTTCTCATGCACAATCTGCTGTTTAAGCAAACTGCGAAGATCCTGGTCACTCATTTCTTTTCTCTTTTCCTCGGTCTGTTCATTCATCACGGTTTTCTGCTCAAGCTCTTTCTGCTTGCGCATCTCAAGCACCTGCTTGATGCCGGCAATGTTCAAACCTTTCTCCAGCAGTGATTTAATTTCCAGCAGCCGGTCCACATCATTGAAAGAAAAAAGCCGCTGATTTCCCTTCGTACGGGCGGGATAAATCAGTTCCTGCTGTTCATAGTACCGAACCTGACGCGCTGTTAATTCCGTTAACTGCATAACAATACCGATAGGAAACAGAGCCATATTGCGGCGAATATCATCACTCACGAGTACGTTTACTCCTTTCGCCATCCGGTTTATGTTTCTCATTTTACATGTGTCAGCTTACCTCGTCAATACATGTAAGGTAAATTAACACGATAATTTTTTAAATCGTTAGCAAATTTCTTTTAATCATTTCATTTAAGGCTGTGAGCACGCCTACTTTCACATGGGAAGCGGTTAATCCACCCTGGACAAACCCCAGGTAAGGCTCCCGTATAGGCCCGTCGGCAGACAATTCTATGCTTGCCCCCTGCACAAAAGCCCCGGCAGCCATAATGACATCATCTGCGTATCCAGGCATGTAACTAGGCTTTGGAACAACATGCGAATCGACGGGCGAAGCCTTTTGTATGCCCTGGCAAAAGGCGATCAAGCCTTCTGCTGTCCCGAATTCAACCGACTGGATCAGATCTGTACGCGGATCGCTCCAGCGCGGATTGGTTTTAAAGCCTAATCGCTCCAGGAGCGCGGCTGTAAATACCGCTCCCTTCAACGCTTCCCCCACAACGTGAGGAGCGAGAAAGAAGCCCTGATACATCTCATGCAGGCTATACAGCGACGCCCCGCCTTCCCCGCCAATTCCCGGGGCTGCCATCCTGTAAGACGCAAGCTGAACGAGGTCTTTTCTGCCAACGATGTATCCCCCGGTTTTAGCAAGGCCTCCGCCCGGATTTTTTATAAGGGAACCGGCTATTATGTCGACGCCTACCTGCAGGGGTTCTCGATCTTCAGTGAACTCACCATAACAATTATCGGCAAAAAATGCTACATCCGGTTTGATTCCTTTTACAAAAGCAACCATTTCTTCTATATCTTCTATTGTAAAAGATGGCCGATCCGCATACCCCCGGGAACGCTGTATCCCAATCAGTTTCGTATTAGGCGTTATCTGACGGCTAATCTCTTCTTTATCGATCCGGCCATCCGGAAGAAGCGGCACCGCTTTGTAGCCAATTCCGTAGTCTTTTAGTGACCCCTGACCTTCACCGCGGACACCGATCACGGATTCCAGCGTGTCATATGGCGCTCCTGTTATGTAGAGGAGCTCATCGCCTGGCCGCAAAATCCCAAACAAACAGATGGCAATCGCATGGGTCCCGCTGATAATATGGTTGCGTACCAGCGCCGCCTCCCCACCGAAAACTTCCGCGTATATTTTCTCCAGCGTCTGGCGCCCTACATCATCATACCCATAGCCGGTAGATGGGCTGAAATGAAAATCGCTCACCTGAAATTTTTGAAAGGCGCGCAGCACCTTAAATTGATTGTAGTCCGCCATCTTCTCAATCTCTCTGCGGCGGGGCCCAATCACATTCTCTATCTCTTCTATATAAGGGGACAGCTTATCCCCGTGTTCCAAATACGAATACAAATGCTTCTCTCCTTTTTGCCTAAACCATGAAGTGTTTTAATTCCGGCGATATCTGCTCAAGGCTTCGACTCTTCACCAACAAGTCGTAAAACATACCGTCTTCCGTGATGGTTTCTTCTTCAACGTAAGCAGACCGATGTACAAGGGCGCGCAGGTCGCCACGCTGTACGGGAATATGCAGCAAATACCGCGCGTTTAGTTCTTCCATGTGCGCTTGTACCGCAGCAAGCAGTTTTTTCATATCTTCATCTTTATTGGCTGATACATAAATCACTTCTCCGGCCACAGATGCAACTGGTTTTTCGCCCATCTTATCCATTTTGTTAAAAACAGTGATCCGCGGAATGGACTGTGCTTCTAAATCCTCAAGAATGGAATCCACCACTTCCATGTGTACGCTATAATCCGGGTTGGAAGCGTCTATCACATGAAGTAGCAAATCCGCTTCGGCGGCTTCCTCCAGTGTTGAGCGAAAAGCCGCAACAAGCTGGTGCGGAAGATCCTGAATAAAACCGACCGTATCCGTCATGATGATTTCCTGGCCGCCAGGCAGTTCCACGCGCCTCGAGGTGGGATCCAGCGTTGCAAAAAGCTTGTCTTCTTCAAGAATACCAGCATCGGTCAACCGGTTTAAAATCGTGGATTTACCTGCATTCGTATAGCCCACGATCGAAACCTGAAACGCTTCATTTTTTTTGCGCCGTTCCCGGTGCAGGCGTCTGTGCCGCTTAACTTCTTCAATGTGCGCCTCAATTTCCCCGATTCGCCGGCGAATGTGGCGGCGGTCGCTTTCGAGCTTAGTTTCCCCCGGCCCCCTCGTTCCAATGCCGGCACCCAGGCGCGAGAGTTCAGCCCCCTTGCCAGTGAGCCTTGGCAGTCTGTACTTTAACTGGGCCAGTTCGACCTGAAGCTTTCCTTCCCTGGACTGCGCCCGCTGGGCAAAAATATCGAGAATGAGCTGCGTGCGATCCACCACTCTGCAATCTATTGCCTGCTCAAGATTTCGGATCTGCATAGGTGTCAGCTCGTCATTGAAAATAACCAAGTTAGCATTCAGTTGCTGGACAACCTGATTGATCTCTTCCACCTTGCCCTTACCTACATACCAGCGGCTATCCGCCAGGTCTCTGCCCTGGGTTAGAACCGCTACAACTTCAGCCTGTGCAGTATATGTCAGTTCTTTGAGTTCTTCAAGTGAAAGCTCAAAGCGGCGCTGGCTGCTATTCTTTTTATAATAACCGACAAGCACGGCTCGCTCAGGCTGATTTTGTTCAATTGTATGAATAAAAATCACGCTCCTTATCAGTCCTTATTGTAGCAGAACAAGGACTGAAACACGAACTGTATAGGCGTAATCGAAATTGAGAAAACATCCCGGGCCATGCCGCTCTCTCCTTTCCCCTCACAGAAGTTTTTACGGCCGCTTTGTGGAACGTCGGACGGACCGGCAAAACATTTGGGTTTCTCAATGATGGAGACAGGTTGCCGGTCATTATCGCCCTCTGTTCCACACGCTCCATTAGAAAACTAGGTTGCGGCCAAGCTATAGTGCAGGCAGCGACCTAAGTTGCACTTATGCCGAAAGGTAAAATCGAAAGACTTTTCGGCCTGGGGGAAAGAAAGGTGCGGACATGCGCCTCAGGATGTTTTCCTTGGGTGTTTCGGGACCGGAGGTCCCATTTAAAAAATCGCTCAACGCACTTCAACACGTTAAAGCAAAATATACTTCCCTATACGACAAAAAAGGACCGCTTTGGATTCAGCAGTCCCCGTCACATTTTGTGTGGAAAACTTTTTCGCTCTTATTGTTTGGTTTATTTGCTGCGACAAAGCAGCGGCACCGCAACTCTTTGATTTTTTATCCCTGTTGCTGCCAGGGCCCGATTCCGCCATTGCGCTGATGCAATTCCTTCAAAAACGCAAAAAGCCCGGAGAAATCTTTAAAACAATAAGTAGCCTGAAAAGGGTTGGGATGGGCATAATCCTCGTTTTGCAGATGGGCACTTGCTGTTCCTGCGCGCACTGCCGCTTGAATGTCAAACAGGGTATCGCCAATCATAAGTGTTTCTTCCGGTTGTGACTGCATAAGTGACAGCGCCTTCAATATCGGTTCAGCTGCAGGTTTTCCTGCATGTACATCCTCTATACAAACAACTCCGTGGAACAAACCATCGATTCCCACCCGGGATAATCCGAGCTCAACAAGTTCCCGTTCTTTATTGGTGACAATTCCAAGCTTATACCCCAGCTTCTTTAGTTGTGTAAGCCCTTCTTTAACAAAAGGATACGGTTTGACAAGCAAGTCATGGTTTTTTTTAACTTGTTTGACGTAAGAACGGCGTATCTCATCATGCAAATGGCTAAGACCGGTAAACTCAACAAAAGAAGAAAAGGGTTCGCCGAAGCGCTTATTAAGCTCAGCAAATGTGAATTTTCCAGGGATGTAAGAACAAGCCACTTCATAGGCTGCATGCATTACGGATAACCTGCTGTTCATAAGGGTGCCGTCTAAATCAAAGAGAAGCGTCGTATATACCTTGGATGGCCATTGTTTGATGTTCTTATACAAGGCCATTTTTTTCTTTTTCACCATTTGCTGAATAAATTCTTGCTGATTCACAACAGAACCCAGCTCCTTTAGTGGAATACCTGTTAAAAACACTTCGTGTAAGCCTGCAGTCTTCCGGATGAATATACTTGTTACCTTCATAGTAGCCTTATTTTGTTAAGCAAGTTTATGTGAAATATAAAATAAAATCCCAATTTGTATTAAGGAGTTGTAAATGAGAAAAAGGCTGGCCATTTCGAAATAAAAAGGTCAATTGCGGGGTAAGAAATAACAGGACAAGGGTTAAAATAAAAAAACCAAAAACGGTTTGAGGAGAAAAGGCAAAATGGAAAATAGAACGGCAGCAAAAAAACCGGCGATTCGGACGGGCCCTATTTTTGGCATCATGTTGGTTGGAGCCTTCATAGCGTTTTTGAACCAGACGTTGATAAACGTAGCTTTGCCTCAGATCATGCAGCATTTGAACATCTCAGCTGTTCAAGCGAACTGGTTGATAACCATCTACATGTTAGTTAATGGCATTGTCATTCCTGTTACAGCTTTCCTGATGGAGCGCTTTACCACCAGGCAGCTGTACTTCACTTTAATGACACTTTTTACAGTTGGAACACTTATCTGCGGGATTGCACCCAGCTTTTCAGTACTTTTGATCGGCCGTGTTGTACAGGCAGCTGGCGCAGGGATCCTTTTCCCTTTGATTACCAATGTTATCTTTACATTGTTTCCGCTGGAAAAGCGTGGAGCGGCCATGGGGATGTTCGGGGTTGCCATTAACTTCGCGCCAGCGATAGGGCCTACCTTATCCGGGTGGATTGTTGAATCCTACTCGTGGCGGGTGCTGTTCCATATTGTATTTCCCATCGCGCTGCTCAACTTAATTGTCTCGTTTTTTTTGATTAGGAATGTAGCGGAAACTAGCCGGCCAAAATTAGATGTCCTGGGTGTCATCCTCTCCACATTGGGCTTCGGCGGGGTCTTATACGGCTTTGCTACAGCTGGAAGTTCCGGATGGAGCAGCACAAACGTGGTTGCTACGTTTATTGTTGGCGGTGTCTGCCTGGTTCTGTTTATTTGGCGCCAATTTGTTGTGGACCACCCGATTCTAGAGTTTAGGATTTTCAAATACCGCATGTTTACCCTCTTAACGATCATCAACGTGATTGTTACGATGGCGATGTTCGCGGGCATGATTTTAATGCCTATATACATGCAAAATGTGCGCGGGTTTTCCCCGTTCTTGTCGGGTCTCATGCTGTTGCCTGGCGGGGTGATTATGGGAGTCATGTCCCCCATTACCGGAAGACTTTTTGATAAAATGGGTGCCAAATGGCTTGCGATTCCCGGGCTGCTTATTACGGCTATCACGACGTACGCACTGGCCAAGCTTGACATTAACACCTCCTTCACGTATGTCACAGCCGTTTTCACCGCGCGAATGTTTGGTATGGCCATCCTTATGATGCCAATTTTCACAGCCTCCTTGAACGATCTGCCGTTTAAGTTCAACCGTTACGGAACCGCTATGGTTAATACGCTGCGGATGGTGGCGGGTGCTGTCGGTATGGCTTTTTTCGTCTCCGTTATGGCCAATAACAGTGCCATTCATATCAGGGATATTGTTGAGCGCGAACAGTTTTCATTGACCGATAAAGCTCACATGGCGCTTGCTACCGCAAGGGGAACAGCGATGGGTATAAATGACGCTTTTCTCATTGCAACGGGCTTAACCGTGCTGTCGCTGGTGCTATCCTTTTTCATACGCAAGACGGCCCCGGCCGACCAGAAGAAAACGGAGCAAGAAAAGAACGATCCAGAACAAAAAATTGCAGATTGGAATCAGGAGCCACAGCCTGTTGCTGCACAAGGGCCATTTAAGCCTGTTTACGAAACCCGCATCGAACAGGAAAAGGAAAATGGGGAGCCTGTCGCACAAACAGTCCGGCGTTATCAGGAGCGGGCAGAACCGAGATCCGCACCGCATAACCCAGACAGAGCGTTCCGCAGCGGACTACGCCGTTTGCAGGAGAACCCCCAGGCGAACGATGAGCAGAGAGAAGATAACAGCGATGCAGCCTTCCGGGAAGCGATCCGCCGTTTTCTTTCCGGGAAATCGCTGGAGCCAGCCAAAACTTATGAAGCGGAAAACAGCAACGAGCCAATGGGCGACTCAGAGTACCGAAGAGCGCTGCGCAGAATGAGATCCAGGCAAAAATAAAAAAGCCCGTTGGTTTAAAAGCGGGCTTTCTCCTCACTGCACGTTAAAGTCCTCCGCACGAAGTTCCATAAGCAAATTCTTGTCTATTTCACCAGCGGTGTATTCCGTCACTACGCGAATGGCATGCTGGCGGATTGCTTTCTCAATCATATTGCGCACATATCTGGCGTTGCTGAAATGGTTCAGACCATCTTCCATTTCACGTATCAGAAGCCGCCTGACAAGATTCCGGGAATCCTGGGCTAAATAATAAGCCTGCTCCTGGCACATCCCGTTCGCAATGTCGAGAAGCTGCGGAATGGTGTAATCCGGAAATTCTAGCTTTATCGGAAAACGCGAGGGAAGACCAGGGTTAGAGGCAAGAAAATAGTCCATCTCGTCATTGTACCCCGCCAGAATCACAATAAGCTGTTTCCGGTTATCCTCGAGGCTCTTAATCAGTGTATCGATGCATTCCTTTCCAAAATCCTTCTCTCCGCCTCTCACAAGCGAGTAGGCTTCATCAATAAATAAAACGCCCCCGAGCGCTTTTTTTATGATGTCCCGGGTGCGCGAAGCCGTATGGCCGATGTATTCCCCTACCAGATCCGCCCTTTCTACTTCAATCAAGTGGCCTTTTTCAAGAATTCCCATATCCTTAAACAGTTTTCCAAAAATTCGGGCTACTGTTGTTTTTCCAGTTCCCGGGTTTCCCTTAAAAACCATATGAAACATGTGGGGTGCATTATGAAGCCCCTGGCCTTCCCGCAATTTTCGTATGGTTAAGAACGCATAAATTTCGTAGACTAATTTTTTAACACCATCAAGCCCAACCAGGCATTCGAGTTCTTTTAAAGCCCCCGATTCGTGTTCAAGCGACTTTTCCATCCTTGTGCTAATAATCTTCTCTCTCGGCTGCGAAAGAATTTTTTCGTTATTAAAAACAACTTTAATTTGATTGGCAGCTTGGCTTGTGGATTTCATGTCAATCTCCCCCGGAAAGCTCATCTTCTCGAAATATAAACATGTAATTATTGGAATGAAAAGGTTTGAAATAGCACTGTAAAAACACTGGCTTTTACCAGTGTATGCGGGTTTATGGGCAATTAGGAGAAAAAATGAAAGAGGGGGAAAGAAAACATTACCAGGTAAAACTGCCCGTTTTGTATGTTAGGATGATACATGAGTTAGCCAACTACTAAATCAACGGGAGTGATTCGATGAAAAAATTATTAGCTGCTACTCTTCTAACTACTGCACTGGTGGGCGTTAATGTCGCCGGAGCACAGGCAGCAACCTGCCCAAACACGAACACACAATATAAAGTGGTAACATACAGCGGCAGCCAAACATTAAGTCAGGACCAACTCAACCAATTGATCTCGCAATATTTCGGAAATAGTGTTAATTTCGCTAATTGGAATACTAAAGCTGCTGTGCCTGTACAGCAAACACCGCAAAAACAATATACAGCACCTACACAAGCGGCACCTGTACAAGTAGCACCTGCACAAAAAGCTGCGCCACAACCCGCCCAGCAGGCTGGTGGTTCAAAAGGCCAGGCTACAGCAGGCTTAACACAGGAAGAACAACAGATGCTTAACCTCGTTAATCAGGAACGTCAAAAAAATGGGCTGGCACCGCTTAAAGCAAACATGCAGCTTGTTAAAATGGCCCGTGTAAAAGCAAAAGACATGATCGATAATAATTACTTTAGCCACCAATCTCCTACTTATGGCTCGCCATTTGATATGATGAAAACATTCGGCATCTCATACCAAACAGCAGGTGAGAATATTGCCGGCAATCAAACGGTGAGCGCTGCTCACACAGCGCTCATGAACTCTGCAGGCCATCGTGCCAATATTCTGAACGGAAGTTTCACGCAAGTAGGAATCGGCATTGTGAATGGCGGCCCTTACGGCAAAATGTTCGTACAGGACTTTATCGGATAATATAAGTATGTCCGATCGCTCATTCTTCATGCATAATAACGGCATAAAAATGAGGAAAATCACATTTTAGCTAAATAAAATGAGTTAGGGCGCTGCAGGTTTAAATCACAGCGCCCTAACTCATTTCACTTTGTCATCTGCTATTTCAAGGCAATGTAACGTCAAACTCAATTCGGGTATTTGGATAAGGTGTATCATCATTGCCGGCAAGCTCTACGGCAAACTTATGATTGCCGGAAGTGAGAGCAGGCAGCTGTACCTCTTTCTTGTATTGCTTGGTAATCTTTCCATCCACCCACAGAAGAATATGGCCTTCCCCTGCTCGTTTGCCAGCACGTGCTCCTGGGCTTGCTATTTGAAAGTTGTTCGTACTGAAATACAGCTGTACGGATTTACCTTCAATTGAATGCTCCACTTCAAGCGCAGGGGTACCGGCTGCTTGCAGACCGGCTTCCTGTGCGCCTGCAGGTCCTGCCGCGGTGATTGGCATTACGGTTACAAACGGCACGCTAGAAAAAGAAACGGTTAACACAAGCAAAGACCCTGAGATAAGGGCGATTCGTTTATTCATGGGCCCATCCCCCTTTTTATTTCTTCTTTATAAAGGATGGACTACTGCGAATCGTTCTATTCCAGGGTCTCGTTATGCTTATTTGCTATTTTTTACTGAAATTTTTACATCTGTATTAACAAGGGTTTGCCCTTTCACGATCACTGCATCCCCAACTGTGAGGCCGTCCACCATCGATTGATCACTGTTTTGCCCAAGAACGGTAACCGGTTTTTTCACCGCTTTATCACCCTTCGCAACATACACATAGGATCGGCCGCTATCATCGAGAATGCCTGCAGTCGGAATCACAATCCCCTTTTTCGCCGTGGGCGGAATGACGGTAATCTGCGCAATCATGCCTGCTTTCACCTTGCCATCCTGATTCGGAATCTCAAATGTTACCGGATACCCTGCATTCTGCTGATTGATCGGGCTAATCGAAGCAATTCTTCCTTTACCGGAATAACCTATGGAAGGAATCTTAATATCCACTGACTGGTTCGGCGCAAACAAGCTTAACAAATTCTCAGGCGTATTGATGGTTACCTTCATCGGATCCAGATTGGATAAGATCATAAACGGAGATTGCGGGGACGCGAAATCGCCAATCTCTCCGTTTATCGCGCCAATGGTACCGGCGATAGGAGCTGGAACCGAGGCATTTGCCAGGTTGTCCTCCGCAATTTGCAAGCCAACCTGCGCCTGGTTAACCTGCTGCTGGGATGCTTCAATTCCAGCAGTGCTCCCCGCAGTACCGGCCTGGATTTGCGCATTCTGCATCGCAGCCGCGGCATTTTTCCGGGCTATGTCTGCATCTTTTACGGCAGCAACTGCATTCTGACGGGCCACATTCGCGTTCTTCAACGCATTTTCTGCTTGTGTAAACGTTGTTTTTGCCTGGTCAACCTGCTGTTGGGAGACGGCTCCCTGACTGAACAACTGGTTCATGCGGTCGAGGTTAACCTTTGCATCGTTTAACTGCGACTGGGCCAGAGCAACGCCGTTATCCGCCTGGCTCACTCCGTTATTTGCTTTGTTTATCGTATTATCTGCCTGGGTCAATCCGTTAGAAGCCTGAGTTATGCCGACCTGTGCGGACTGTGAACCGCTGTTATGCTGGGTAATAACTTGCGCAAGATTTGCCTGGGCGCTGGCCACCGCCGCCTGTGACTGCTCAACAGCATGGCGCAGATCAACGTCGTCGAGACGGAACAATACATCACCCTGGTTAACTTTCTGGCCGACTTTAACATTAATGGCAACCACCTTAGCACTCGCTTTAGGCACAACGTTTACTTGCTGATAGGCCTGGGTTGTCCCGGTAAGAACGCGTCCTTTGTCAAGCGAGCCCTCCGCCGCCCTGGCAACTTCAACAGGTATCAGTTTCATCGTGTTGACCTGCACGGCCGCTTTACTGCCACAGCCAGCCAGTAGGCTTGAGCCTATCGTAAGCGAAGCGATTGTCACCCCAATAAATAACTTACGCATTGAAATTTTCCCCTCCCGTTTTGCTTAAGCGTCTCTCTAGTTTACGTGCACGCCGTTTTTCCCGGCGCGCACGTCGTTTTATAATCATATCGTCGAACAAGGTATAGACTACCGGCACCAGAACAAGCGTTACAAGCGTCGAGAAGGTAAGGCCGAAGGCAACCACTACGGCAAGCGGAGTCTGCCCCTCGCTTCCCTGTCCGCCACCGAATGCTAGCGGGAGGATCGCCAACACAGTTGCAAGGGTCGTCATCAGGATCGGGCGAAGACGAACCGGACCCGCAGTTAGCACCGCTTGATTTCGCTCCATGCCTTCTTTGCGCAGGGTGTTGATATAATCAATCAGCACGATGGCGTTATTCGTAACAATACCTATGAGCAAGATGTAGCCCATGATAGCCATTACGCCAAGCTTTTGACCGGTGACCAACAGTCCTACAACCACACCAATTAAGGTAGGCGGTATGGAGAACATAATCACAAACGGATAGAACAGCGACTCAAACTGGCCAGCCATTACCATATAAACAAGCAGAACAGAAAGCACAATGGCCAACCCCAGGCTGCTGAATGAATCCGCCATATTTTGTCCCTGGCCGCCGCTCTTATCAATCATATAGCCCTGCGGCAGTTTTAAAGCAGCCAATTGGGCGTTGATTTCCGTATTAACAGAATTGAGGTCCCGCCCTTGAATATCAGCAGTAATGCTTACGGCGCGCGTTTGATTATTCCGGTTGATCTGCTGCGGAATAGCGGACTTCGTAATCTGCGCTACTTGTCCAACCGAAACTTGTGCACCTGTCGGAGTAGACAGCATCAGGCTGTTTAAGTTATTGACTTCGCTGCGGTAGCTTTCCGGGAACTGTACACGGACATCAATCTGATCGTCGCCTGTCCGGTATTTGGTTGCAACCTGTCCGCCAAAAGCCGTGTTGACTGCGGATAGGATTTGGTTGGTTGTGATTCCGTATTGGGAAGCTGTATTGCTATCCACCTGTACTTGAATCTCATCGTTCACGTTATCAAACGAAGAAGTAACATTTCGCGTACCTTTAACATTTTTAATGATATCAACCATCGTACTGCTGATGTCTTTCAGGGTATTTAAGTCATCCCCTTCAAGCTGTATGCTAATCGGGCTGCCAGTAGGCATACCCGAGCTCTTTGCCGCAACGGTAATATCAGCGCCGACAATGTTTTTCGTATGGTTTCTAAGATCCTCCATTACCTGGTCGGTTGATCTCGAGCGCTTTTCTTTTGGCACAAGCTTCAGCTCAACAGAACCCTGATTAGATGAAGAGGTAGCCACAACGGGGCTGCCGCCTGAACCGATGGATGTATATACAAGGTCCTTCTCTGGAACGCTTAATGCCATTTGTTCGACCTGTTTTATCGTGGCTTCCGTATCCTGCAGCCGTGAGCCTGGAGGTAATTTCACGTTGACCGTGATGTCCCCCTGGTCAAAGGATGGAAGAAACTCCTTGCCAATCAGAGGGGAGGCAAAAACGCCTACAGACGCAAGAAAAACAACAAGGGTTGTAATTAAAATGGTTTTGCGATGGTTCAAGGACCAGTTCACAAGACGTCCGTAAGATTTACTCAACCGGTAAAAGCCTTTCTGGAAAGCGACCAATGGAGAACGGCTGGTTGAATGAACGTATTCTTGAGGGTCTTTTGGTATTTGCGTTAAAAGCTTAGATGACATCATAGGTACTAGCGTTATAGCCGCAATAAGGGCTGCAATATGCGAGAACACAACGGTTAAAGCCAATGGGCCAAACAGCTGCCCCGCAATGCCATTAACAAAGACAATCGGGAGAAACACGGCAATTTGCGCCAGAGCCGAAGCCATGACCGCCGTTCCCACTTCTTTAGCGCCTGCAATAGACGACAAGTCAATGGGAAGGCCCTGCTGCCGCTTTCGGTAAATACTTTCCAGCACAACAACAGAGAAGTCCACAAGTGAACCTATGCCAAGCATCAAGCCCATCAGCGAGATCAAGTTGATGGTTTGCCCTGTAAAATACATTAAGGCAAAGGTTGAGATAAGCGATATCGGTATAACGATGGCTGCCACAAGCATCGATCGGAAGCTATTTAAAAATATGAATAAGATAAGAATCGCCAGAATGCTTCCTTCAAGGCCATGCTGTTCAAGCGTGTGGATCGAATCTTTAATATAAATGGAAGAATCGAGAATGGTGACAATTTTAACTCCTTTAGGCAGCAGGGGCCGGATGGCATCCAATTCCTTCAACACGCTCTGCGCCACGGTCACCGTATTGGCTCCGCTCGCTTTCGTTACATTTAATCCAATACTTGGCTGACCGTTTACCCTTGATTCCTGGGTAATCTTCTGGTAGCCATCGGTAACAGTGAGAACGTCAGCTAGCTGGATAACACCTCCGCCGCCGTTAGCCGTTTTCGGAAGCGTAATCGGCGTATGCCCAATATCTTGAGGGCTGTCAAATTCACCAGTTACCTTAATGTTGATATCCCTGCCGCCCTCTGTTAAACTACCAGCCGATCCGGATAGATTTCGTGCGGCAAGAGCCTGGTTGATCTGGTCCACTGTAATGCCGTATGCAGTAAGCGCATCGGGATTCACGGTAAGCTGAATCTCCCTTGTTCTTCCGCCGGATATGCCTAGAGAGGCCACCCCGTCTATCCGCTCGATTCGAGGCTGGATTAAATTTTGGGCAATTTTATTTAATTCAACGACGTCAACGGGCCCCGACATGGCCATCGTAATAATCGGCTGGCTGTTCGGGTCGAGTTTCATAACGCGCGGTGAATCGGCGTCTTTAGGTAGGCTGCCTCTTACACGGTCGATTTTATCGCGCATGTCAAGCGTAGCCTGGTCCATGTTTGTTCCCCAGTTAAACTGGACGATAACTATGGATGAGCCGTTTGCCGACTGCGACTGCACCTTACTGATATTACTGACCGTTCCCACGGCTTCTTCAATGGGCTTGGATATTAATTTCTCTACTTGAGACGGTGAGGCCCCCTGATAGCTGGTTGCCACTACTGCAACCGGCAGGTTAAGTTCCGGGTACAAGTCCACCTTTAGCTTTGTCAGAGAAATAATACCAAATAACACTGCCGCAATGATGATCATGGCAATGGTGACCGGTCTCCTTACCGAAAAATCGGCTATTTTCACTCCTATCTCTCCTTTTACGCATTTCTATACTACATGTAGGATATTACCGGGATAAACGCGACTTTAATAGCGGAGCTGCAGCGCTTGTGAAAGCTTCTCACACATGCTGTTTAAATCCGGGATGCTTTCCAGATTGCGCAGCATCCCGCGGATAACCACTGCTCTTGGCTCCAGTTCCATCAGTTCGTGCTCGAGAATTCGTAGCGATTGTATAGCTTCCTCACGGTCTGTGTTAGAAAGCGGCTCATTCGCAAGAAAATCCTTGATTTTCTTGAGGATTACCAGAGGATGCATTTCTGCGGGAGGTGTATCCTCTTCATAAACTTTCCATATTTCCATGCTAACAAGCGGCTTCGTATCTTCCCTTAAAAACCCTTCTATCAAGCATTCTAGCTGCTTCACGATAAACCGAGTAACTCTGTCAACGGCCAGAGGCACCTGTTTAACCATGATAAGCTTCATATAAGAAGCGGTCATGCCCATTAGGAGAAGCGAGCAATCTGCTATGTAAGGTGAGAGTTTAGCGCCATACAGGTTAGTCAGGCTATTTTCCAACCATTTCATTTCCGAAACATTCTTTTGCTGAATGTACGCGTTAATGGACTTGTCCATTAACCCGGGGATTTGCCGCATTTGCACCATATAAAACTCCCGGAATTCTATGTAATGACTAAGGCGGATTTCGATTTGTTTCATAAATTTTTCTTTGGCTGATAAGCCAGCATTTCGGTCAATTAAAACAGCCTGGTCCTCAATTAAACGAAAATAATGCTGCAGGATAGTTAAAAACAATTCTTCCTTTGACTTAAAGTAAAGGTACAAACTCCCTTTTGACATTTCGCACGCATCAGCTATTTCTTTCATAGATGTTTGCTGATAATTTTTAACAGAAAAAAGCTTCATAGCCGTTTTTAAAATGAATTTCTTTTTCTCTGTATTTTTTTCGTTCACACGCTTTCCCCTCCACCTCACTGTCCCACCGGTTCTCTAAATGACTAATCGGTCCAACCGATTGTAACATAAAACAAAAGTACTGGGATATTAAAAAATTATTAAATTGTGAATCCTTGTTCATTCTAATGCATCTGCACCAAAAATCAAGTAGAAATCTCCCGCTTATTCCGGACAGCAAAAAAACCCCAAAGGTCTCTACCTTAAAGGGTTTTTCGCTTTTTCACGCAGCGTTTTTACCTGCGCAAAAAACGTCTGCATGTTCTGCACAAAATCCTGAACATCCTCCATGGATTCAGCAAGCGGCCGCACATCAAATCTTTCATTCAGCGTTTTACTCGATTCTTTCCATTTATCGACCCAAACGCTATAATCTCCCCTCTTCTTTAATGGGATCTGCTTATAGTGCTTTTCCGCCCATGCCTTAAATGCTGGATTCTCATTTGCGTAACGTTTGATTTCCCGCCGATTCATGCTCTCACCTGCTTACTAAAGGTCTCACTGCTTTATCTTACGCAGCAAAACCCATTTAGGTTAAAGGACATATATCCATATGGATTATACGACAGTTTGTCGAAAACTTTCCATTCGTGCCTCCAGCGTGTGAACGTCACGCTCAATCTGCTCAATGTCGCTCTCGAGCAGCTCCTTGAGCCGCTTTTTCTCTTTGAGCAGTTTCTTCATTTGTTCAAGCCTCTGTTCCACATCAAAAACACCCACGTACATATTCAATCCCTCCAATTAATCCTTTCAAACCTTTATATATATATGCAGCCTTTACGTTGGTAGAACTCAGTTTCAAAACCAAATTTGCGTATCTGCCCTTGCTGAACAAGAAGAAAAGAGTATAATTTTTGTTGCATCTGTTAGCCTCAGAATGGAAGGAGCAGGCGTAGATGATGAAGGATGAAAAACGGCGCATTCTGCTTTTCGCTGGCGGGCAGCTTGGCGACTGGGCGCTTCAAGAAATCAAAGTTAACGATGTACTGGTTGGCGTCGACGCAGGAGCCTTGTTTCTCTTGCGCAATGGCTATAAACCGCATGCATCACTTGGCGATTTTGACTCGGTGGAGCGGGCCGATGTCGAGTGGATAAAAAACAGTTCACACGTGTTTAACGAATGTGATCCGATAGCCAAGGATTTAAGCGACACCGAGATGGCCCTGCAATGGGCCCTCCTGCAAAATCCAAGGGAAATCATTATGCTGGGTGTTACAGGCACAAGATTTGATCATACGCTGGCGAACGTTCATTTGTTAAAACGGGCTCTTGAAGCCGGCGTTGCCTGCCGTATTCTAGATGAGACGAATGATATTCAGTTAATTGAGCGCACCGCTGCCATCGCACCAGGAAAATACCCGTATATTTCTCTGCTACCGCTAAGTTTGTCTGTTAGAGGGGTTACATTAACGGGTTTCATGTATCCTCTTGAGAATGCAACCCTTACCCTTGGACATTCCTTAGCCATTAGCAATAAACTGACGGACAGCGTCGGTTCAGTAGAGATAAAATCGGGTCTGCTGCTCGTTATACAAAGCAGGGACTAGGACAGTGGCCTCGCAAAAAACAGGCATGGGCATATTCCGCTTTAAAGAGGTGACCGATTGCTGGGCATGAGTGATGTGGCTTACCATAAAAGTCGGGACCCGCGTGGTCTTGGCTTGAGTGAAACGTGAAATAATCCATGCGTATAGTAAAACAAAGGCCATTTTCTATACAAAAAAACTGCCTAACGCTGGTGAAAACCAAGCGCGGCAGTTTTTTAATAACATCTGGGATTTAATTGACGTTTTCATTATTCTTTTTCGGCCTTCTTGTGGTAGACGGCAACTGACTTGGCTACGACAACCTTGGGGTAGCCTTCTTCCAGCTTTTCTTTTGCAAAAGTAATCGCTTCCTCTTCAGATTCGAAACCAGCTACATTTTTGTAATTTGTAGGCCGAAATAATGATTCGGACTCGTATACGACATAGAACATGATACCCTCTCCTTTTTTCGATGTTGTAGCTGACTAATTACCGCTCTATAGCGTGAACGTATTCGACGCCCAAGGGGAAAAACCTTTTTCAACCAGCTTAGCTCATGCAAAAAAAGATTTACCATTGTGAATGAAAACCATTTCATTAAACGGATGAATATGGTATATAAAAACTAGGTATACTATTAAAAAAACCTCAGGAGGCACGTATGATTACATGTGAAACATGCGGAAAGTTTACTGATGGTCAGGAAATCGGCACCCACTGGGTATGTGAAGACTGCAAAGTTGACTCTCAGAAAGTAGACACAGAAGAATCCCCAACAATACAGTGACCAATATATGACAAACGCCTGAACACTGTTTCCAGTGTACAGGCGTTTTTTCTGAAGTCTCATGTCCGCGTTTGTTTTGCTACTCTTTACGCATGGCTTTAGCAATCGAGTTGCCAAGGGTTTGCAGGATTTGGACGATAATGATGAGGATAATAACGGTGAGCGTCATCACCAGTGTATCCCAGCGTTCAAATCCGTAAGTATAAGCCAGATTCCCCAATCCACCGGCCCCGATGATGCCTGCCATCGCGGTTGCATCTACAAGGCCGATAACAGCAATGGTCACAGCAAGTACAAGCGCCGGACGGGCCTCTTTCAACATCACCTTAAAGATGATCTGGCGGCGGGTTGCCCCCATCGCTTGAAACGCTTCAATTAAACCGGGGTCCACTTCAAGCAGCGCAGATTCCATCAAGCGGGCAATGTATGGTGCCGCATACACGACAAGCGGCACAATGGCACCCTGTACCCCAATAAAGGTTCCAACGAGCAACTTGGTAAAAGGAATCAATGCAAAGAGCAAAATAATAAAAGGCACCGACCGGATAATGTTAATTATCGTACTGGTGATTTGGTAAACAACCGATTGCTGAAAGATATGCCCGGGGCGGGTTATCACCAGAATAACGCCGAGCGGAATGCCAATTAGGGTCGCCAGTACAATGGAGAACCCAACCATATAAAGTGTTTCACGCAAAGCAGGGCCATACAAATCCCATTGTGGGTCCATTCCATTAAACATGGTGAATCACCTCCGCTTCAATCCCCTCTGACGCAACAAAAGACAGTGCTTCGTCCATAACAGCCGGAGTTCCATTAAGCGACACAACCAGATAGCCAAAGGTGGTATCTTTGATTTCGGTTATATTGCCAAACAGTATGCTCGGTTTTAAATGATAACGTGCTGTTAACTCAGCTAAAACAGGGTTTCGTGCACTCTCGCCGATAAATGTGAGGCGTACAATGCGGCTGCCAGGTTCCTGCTGCACCCGTTCGAGAAAACCTTCAGGAAGTGAATCATCAAAAATGCTGCTGATAAAGTTCTTTGTTGTAGCGGTTTTTGGATGCGCAAACAAATTAAGAACGGAATCCATTTCCACTACCTGCCCATCTTCCATAACCGCCACCCGATCGCAAATCTTTTTAACGACATGCATTTCATGTGTGATAAGCATAATCGTCAAGTTGTACTTTCTGTTGATATCCAGCAGCAGGTCTAGTATAGAATCCGTTGTCTGTGGATCAAGAGCCGAGGTAGCTTCATCACAAAGCAAAATCTCAGGCTCATTAGCCAGTGCCCGTGCAATAGCAACGCGCTGTTTCTGTCCGCCCGAAAGCTGGGATGGATACGCCTGGGCACGTCCGGAGAGCCCTACCAGCTCAAGCAGTTCCGTCACTTTTTTATGCAACTTGTCTTTTGGTGTTCTGCTTAGGCGAAGCGGTGCTGCAACATTTTCATACACTGTGCTGGAAGATAGCAAGTTAAAGTGTTGGAAAATCATGCCGATTTTCCGTCTTGCTTTCCGCAATTCATTCGGGGAAAGCTTCACTAAATCGATGTCATTTATCACAATCGAGCCGGAAGTAGGGCGTTCCAGCAGATTGACGCAGCGGATGAGCGAACTTTTTCCCGCACCGCTGAAGCCAATTACCCCGAAAATTTCCCCTCTTTTAACTTCGATGTTTACGCCTTTTATCGCCTGGACAGCTGAATTTCCTGTCCCATACGTTTTTACAACATTCTGAATGGAAATCAACGAGTTGCCTCCTCTTTATTGCTTTGAATACAGGAAGAAAAACCTCTTTTGTCAAACAAAAGCGGTTGACCAAAAAGCTATTTTACTCAAATGATTATAGCATGTATCAAAAATAAATGAATAGGTAGAAGAAAAATAATAAGAACAATACAAAGACAACCCGCGCAAGCGCCAGCAAAATGAAGGCGGGCGGGCCTGAGTGGCCCCACCCGCCTTCTAAATCTCCTTGTAGCTCACCCACAAACACTGGTAAAAGATTAAGCCTCTTCAAGCTTTGCCCTGGCTCGATCGAGTTCTTCCCGGGCCTGCTCTACAGCCTGCTGATTATCACTAAGACTTGCCTGATCAAGTGCCCTTTCCGCCTGCTTTATCGCATTTTGTGTACCCTCATAGACTTGAGGGGTTGGGTGGGACCTTAATTGCGAAACGGCATTCACCACATTTTGTACAGCATTCTGCGCATCAGATACCGGATTTTGGGCTTGCATGCTGCTGTTATGATTAGGCATGGCTTATCCACCTTTCGAATTATGGGATCGTACAGGCTTTAATATCTACAGAATCCCTCGATTTATGAGTGCTTGAAGCACAAAAAACCGGGCAGGTAAAATCCTGCCCGGCTACCGGAATTCAGCTTATGATTCGCCGTTTTCTGGCATCAATGAGACCGGCCGTTGTGGTAAGAAGGTAGAAATGGCATGCTTATATACCAACTGCTGTTTTCCTTCCGTGTCAATTACGACAGTAAAGTTATCAAATGCCTTAATTAGGCCGCGTAGCTGAAAACCATTTACCAAGTAGATGGTTACCGGTACGTTGCCTTTACGCAAATGATTTAAAAACGTGTCCTGGATGTTAATGGTATTTGCCATAAGAATACCTCCTATATATCTTTATTTATTTATATATTCGCCGCTTACCTGAACTTTCCTTCCATTAACTCATAAATTCTCTGGTAGGTTCGCTCAGGGTTCCCACGTCCAGGGGTTACATCAAACCAGATAATATCCTTCATCGCGCGAAACCACGTAAGCTGGCGTTTTGCAAAATTCCTGGTTTTCTTCTTCACAAGCTCAATTGCTTCTTCCCGTGAACTTTTCCCTTCCAAATACATAATAATTTCCTTATAACCTAAAGCCTGCATGGAACGCATCCCGGAGGTGCATCCCAGATGCAGAAGGGATTGAACTTCTTCTATAAGTCCTTCTGCTACCATCTTATCGACGCGGAGGTTAATCCGTTCATAGAGTACAGCTCGATCCATAGTGAGCCCGATCATTAACAGGTTATAAGGAGACGTGCGGCTTCGGTTTTGATGTTCTGCCATCGTCCGCCCGGTTAAATGATAAATCTCCAGCGCACGAATAACCCGCTTCTCATCATTCGCATGCAACCGCCCGGCTGTCACCGGGTCGATCTCCGCCAGCCTGTTATGCAGCGCTTCGCTGCCATTCTCCTGGGCAAAATCCAGTAGCTGCTGCCGGTACTTCGGATTTTCTCCAGCTTGCGAGAATTCATAATTATAAAGGGCAGCCTGTACGTATAGGCCTGTCCCGCCTACAATCATAGGCAGCTTGCCGCGAAGGTTTAACCCCTCTATCAATACCCTGGTCCTGCTCTGGAAATCTGCCGCGGAAAATTCCTCATCGGGACTGCAAATGTCAATTAAGTGATGCGGCACCAGCGCCCGCTCTTCATGACTTGCTTTTGCCGTGCCAATATCCATCCCCCTGTATACCTGCATAGAATCCCCGGAGATAATCTCCCCGTTGAAATCCCGGGCAAGACGCAAGCTTAATGCTGTCTTACCAACAGAAGTAGGGCCTACAATCGCAAAGACATCCTGCATTTTCTCTAACATGGCTGTGCTCCCCCGATTTCAATCACACCGTACGTGAAGCTTCTACCCAGCCGGTTAACTCGATTAAACCCGAGCCGCTCGAAGTCAGGGCTGCCAGAATGATTTTTCATTACAACACGCAGGGCTGCCACACGCTTGGCTTCTTCTACCACATCACTGGCCAGGCGCGCATAATTGGCAAAGGGACGAAGCGGCGCAAAACTTGCGGATTGCATAATCGGTGCATGAAACATTGGATCAAAGTAAACAACGTCAAACTTATTATTTTCACAACCCTGTAAAAAAGTCAAATGATTCCTGCAGACGACTTCAATCCGCCGCATCGCCTGGTTTATATTTTCGTTCCCTGAATGATATTCCGCCAGACCGCTCTCTACAACGCAAGCGAGGATTGGCTCAGACTCAATTCCAACCACACGTCCGCACGCTCCAGTGACAAATGAAGCCACCAGCGCATCCGACCCCATCCCCAGCGTACAGTCGAGAAACGTCATTCCGGGTTCCAGCCCGCATGCTGTAACCATTAGATCATTATCACCGTTGATCAAGCGTTTTATACGCAGCATTGCCATATCCGGGTGAAAGAAAAAAGGGTCAGCATATCCTTTTTTGTATGCTTTCAAGCCATTAGAAGTCACGACAAGCACATCTTCGTCCACGGCGTGCAGCCGGGAAACCGATAGCTTTTTTCTATCTCCATACGCTGCGTTCATGGCCTCAGCCAGCCGGACGGCCTGTTCAACAAGCCCTTCAGTAGGTTCATAAGAGGTGGTTACCATCATCTTCTCTTCGTATTACTCCTTTTTCATCAGTTGTTCGGCGCATCATATGGTGTCAGTCGAAATTGAAACCCGCATTGTCATCGGATTCCTTTGCCCGCTAATTAAAGTATAAAGATTGGAACCTGTCTACAACTTCCTGCTGGTTATTAGGAATTTGAACAATAGAATATCCCATGAAGTAAGGTGAGGCCGGGGCGCGCAAAATCATTTTTGCCCTGATCTTGCCTTCCATAAAATAAAGAAATAGGTTATAGCTGCTAAACCTGCGGTTCATATGTGTAAGGATGAAGTGTGCCGATTTCTGAATGTAGTCGGCCATGATATTTAGCTGTGCAAAATCATCCAGCAGAACATTAAATTCCGTAAAGCCGGAAAGCGGGCAGCTTGAGAGGTTCAACTCTACACCAGGCATGCTGTCAATTACAAGGCCGATAAAATGCTCAGCCTGCACATGTGCTCTATAGTCCACGTCTACCAGCCCGACAATCTGCATATGCGGATGGTAGATGGAGCCCCCTGCGTGGATCCCGTGGTTTTTAAAGAAAGCGACAGAGCGGTATTTGCCACTCTGCTCCATAGCAAGCCACTGGGTAACGGCAAAACGCATTAAGTCATGTAGATAGTCGCTGCTATATGTGGATATATCCCCTTCTTCACAGGTAAACGTCTCCACCAGCACCATTTGGTACGCCTTCTCAAGTGTCTGGAATTTATTTTCTATCAGCATAAACGGCCCCTGTTCACTGATGACAACCCCTTCTCTGCGAATGGTTTCCCTGTCGCAGAATGGGCAGGCTGTGTCTGTATTGCCATGGGTTGTAGGCTTTTCGCGTGCGATACTCGTTCGAAAACGCATGTATGTATTCATGGGAATATCCTTTCTCGTTTTATGTCTGTAAACCAAATGATACTCATTTTTGATCCATTTGAAAACGTTAGAATGCGTATATCAGGCCGTTATTCCTATTGCAGATAACCGAAATAATCTACAAAATATGATATATTACATAGTATTACCAAGAGACTGGTTAGACGAGGAGAAAGGTAGAAATGAATAAAAAATTCGGGGTCTTTGTTCTGCTCATTGTACTGTTGACTGCAGGAGGGTTGATTTATACGTTCTCGCCGAAGAAAGAACAAGTACAAGCCGATGGCTGGATTCCCCAGGTTCACCAGGCTCCATCAGCCGATGATGCCGATAAACAAAAAGGACTGGATGAAATGCAGTATATCCAGGATCATTTAGAGAATACCATCATCAACAAACCTAAAATTCCCGTATCGGATCCGCGGCTGGCGCGCGTGCAGGATACGTTTTCCAATATCAGCCAGCCCTTCAGTTACAAAATGAAATACGATGATTCTACAGGCAACGCGACCTATGTTATTACCTCAAAAGATGCAAAGGGCAATCCGGTTTACACCGATGGTTTTGTCGTATCAAAGCAGGGGCGCGTTATCGTCCGCCCCAATAATAAAGAAGGCAAGCCAATGGGCGCCACAGGCGACCTGATTCCCCCTCTAGTCCGCACTCTCTCTGCCCAACTAGCCCAGGCTGTAAACAACCCGGACGCAAGCAGTCATGTATTTGAAATCATTTCACGAATCAATGAACTTGAAGACTATACAGATGCCATGAATCTTACCGATGTGACCGGGTATCTGATTGAAATCAATTCCTTTATTCGAAATGACCCAAGCTCTTTTAAAACAGCCGTTCAACGAATCGTAGAGTTAAACAAACTTATCAACTTTGATCAACTTTCAAATGATTGAGTCCAGGCGATCCCCAAACGGGGACCGCTCTGTTATTTTCCATTCCATATCTGTATTAAATCATCAATACACAAAAAAATCGTCGCCAAAATAATCCAGCCCATTGCTAATGTTCCCTTCTGTTAAATTCTAGGTCAACATATCTTATGCGTTGGGCGGGCCTTTTGTTTATATAAAAACGAAGACAGCCGAATCCCCATTCCCGGTTTCGGCTGTCTTCGTCTCGCTATGTATCACTACGCTTCTTTTTTTCAGTCTTCCATGTAAATGCATAATCGGGTTTCGCCTGAAAAAGCCGGACTCTTCCATTAACTAATTCCATTTCAACCCTTCCGCCACCAAGTTTTTCCTCAATTTCTTTCGGCAGGACAATTCTCCCATGTTCATCCACACGAAGGATATACCTAATGTCCATTATACGTTCTCACCACCCCTGCTCCTGCAATTATATACCCAAAATCTCTTGTAGAATATGACCACTTTTTTCCTATACCCACCATAGGCGATCCCAATTATAGTTAGTAGTAGAAAAATGAAAAAATTTGTTGAATAGGACACGATTAGGTGGTGCGCTGTTCACTGATTTTTTTAATAAAGGCAGGGATTATAAAGAAAAATGAAGGCAACTGGCGTAATTCGTCGAGTGGATCAGTTTGGGCGCGTAGTTCTTCCAGTAGAGCTGCGCCGGGTACTGGGTATGCAGGAAATGGAATTTTATATTGATAAGGAAAGAGTCGTTCTAAAAAGGCATGACCTCTACTGCACCTTCTGCAATTCAGTAGATGATATTACAACGTTCCACAACAGAGGTATCTGCCAGATCTGCCTTGCGGACATACATAGTAAGTACCGTTAATGACAAAATATTTAACGAAACCCCGCACAGATTTGAGTGCGGGGTATATTCAATTTTAACAAGAAAAGAACATCATACAATCACAAGCGCATAGCAAGGCTCCAAAGGATCTTGTGCTGGAGCCCAGTATTGTTTATAGGTCATGCAGCGGATGCAGCCTGCCTTTCCATGGATCGGAAAAAAACGCTTCTATGTCTTCTATTTTTACGTTTTCCAAAGATGCGGGCTCCCATTTTGGATTTCTGTCTTTGTCTACCAGAACGGAGCGCACCCCTTCGTAAAAATCATGGCTGCGCATAAAATTCAGGCTCATGTTTAACTCCATGCGAAAACAATCACCCAGCGCCATTTTTTCGCCCCGGATCAGCTGTTCCAGCGCAACAGCGAGAGACACAGGCGATTTCGTTTTAATGGCTGATGCTGTCTGGTGTGCCCATTCATTTCCTTCTTCCGCTGCTCCATCAAGCGAGTCCAGGATCCTCCCTACACTCTCATAGGTAAAATGCTTGTCAATATCTGCCTGGTGCGGAGCAAGCAACGATTCCGGAGCAGGTGCGGCATACTGAGCAATGATTTCACGAAGAGTGGCCGTCGGATTGTCCCCCGCTTCCTGCCAGTTGCACGCTCGAATAGCCTGGCTCAGTTCTGCCCATCTTCTGGATTCCATAAAATGATCGGCAGCGCCAAGGTACAGCACATCTCCAGCTGTAATACTCCCGGCAGTAAGGGCCAGGTATCTCCCGGTATAGCCAGGCATTTTGTTCAAAAAATAACTGGCGCCCACATCCGGGAAAAAGCCGATATTCATTTCAGGCATCGCAATGCGCGATTTTTCTGTCACAATACGCTCTGAAGCCGGCATGGCAATTCCCATCCCGCCGCCCATCACGATTCCGTTCATATAGGCCAATACGGGCTTTGGGAAATGGTGCAGCGCTGCGTTCATCCTGTACTCCGTCTCAAAAAAAGCTTTCGCATATTTCTCAACACCGCTATCCTTTTTGTCGTAAAGAGAGCGCATATCCCCACCGGCACAGAGCCCTTTCTCTCCGGCCCCTTCAATGCAGACGATACGGACGCTGTCATCTTGCTTCCATTCAGCAAGCCTCGATCCCAATTCCTCAACCATGGAAACGGAAAGCGAATTTACTGCTTTAGGCCTGTTCAGGGTAATCCAGCCGGCCCCATTTTCTACGTGAAAAAGTATGTGATTCTCCATGGTGCTGCTCCCTCCTCATTCTCTATCATCTATACCTTCTTTCGAGCACGAGGAGGGGAAAACCTTCTTTTCATAGAATGTTCAGCCTACTTATTTGCATTTATTTCTTCTAAGAGAATACTTAACTCAGCCCATCTTTCTATCGTCTGTTCCAGCTCCTGGTCCACTTTTTCCTTTTCATTTGTCAGTTGCTGGAGCCGTTCATAGTCCGAAGTGACCGCAGCCATATCCTGTTCCAGCTGGCTGCTGCGGTCTTCAAGCGACTTGATTTTGTCATCAATCTGATCATATTCCCGCTGCTCTTTATAAGAGAGCTTTGTCTTATTCTTCTTCGGTTCAGCAGCAGGCACCACCGTTCTTAGTTTTTCGGGCTGCGTTTGCAGCTCATCCTGTTGCCTCATGCCTCTTTTTTCAATATAACTGCTGTAGTTGCCTGTATACTCGCGCACAATCCCATTTCCTTCAAAAGCAAACACGCGATCAACCGTACGATCCAGAAAATACCGATCATGCGACACGGCAAACATAACCCCATCAAACTGGTCCAAGTAATCTTCGAGCACGGTGAGCGTCTGGATATCCAAATCATTAGTTGGCTCATCGAGCAACAGCACATTTGGTTCACCCATCAGCACACGCAGCAGGTAAAGCCTGCGTTTTTCCCCGCCGGATAGGCGCTTGATTGCGGTCCATTGAATCTCTGGCGGAAAAAGAAATCTCTCGAGCATTTGCCCGGCGGACACGGTTTTACCATCAGCTAAATGGATAACTTCTGCCGCTTCCTTTATATAATCAATGACTCGCATTTCGCCGTCCATTTCCGCATTTTCCTGGCGGTAATAGCCGATTTTCACGGTCGAGCCGATCTCCACTGCGCCCGCCGACGCAGACAGGGAGCCTGTTATCACGTTAAGCAGCGTCGATTTACCGCTCCCATTCGGTCCGACTATGCCGACCCGATCCCCTGGAACCGTCGTATACGTAAAGTCTCGAATCAGTTCTCTGCCTTCCACTGTTACATCCAGCTGGTCGATTTCAATGATTTTTTTGCCCAGCCTGCTGGACTTAAGCGCCATTTCAATACTCTCTGAATTGCCATTAGGCCCCGCTTCTTGAAGGGCATGCACCCGATCTATTCTGGCTTTTTGCTTGGTTGTACGCGCTTTGGCGCCCCGCCTGAGCCACGCCAGTTCGCGCCGGAGAAGATTCTGCCGTTTATCCTCACTGGCCGCTTCCTGCTCTTCTCTCTCTGCCTTCAGTTCGAGGAAACGGCTGTAATTGCCGCTATATTCAAAGAGCTGGCCGCGATCCAGTTCCACGATTCGGTTTACAACGCGATCCAGGAAATAGCGGTCATGCGTAATAAGGAGCAAGGCTCCTTTGAAGCGGGCTAAATAGCCTTCTAGCCATTCTACCGTTTCGTTGTCGATGTGGTTGGTAGGCTCGTCAAGGATAAGCAGGTCCGCCGGGTTGATAAGAGCCCGGGCCATCGCCACGCGCTTGCGCTGGCCGCCTGAAAGCTGGCTTACAGGCTGTGAGAAATTTGTAATGCCCAGCCGGGTTAAAACGGCTTTCGCATTACTTTCCAGATCCCATGCATTCATGGCATCCATCTGCTGGCTTAATGAAACCATTTTATTCTGAAGCGATGCATTGTCCGGTGACGAAGCCAGCGTTTCCATCGCCAGCCTGTACGCTTTCACAACTTGCACTGCAGGGGAGGTTCCGACAAATATTTGATCAAGCACAGCCCCTTCTTCATGAAAAGCAGGATTCTGTGCCAGGTATTCGATCCTAATATCATTGCCAATCGATACGGTTCCGCTATCCGGGCTTTCAAGGCCGGCCACAACTTTAAGGAACGTAGATTTCCCCGTTCCATTCACCCCAATAATCCCAATTCGGTCACCATGGTGGATCCCAAGCGAAATTTGGTCAAATAATGTTTTCATTCCAAACGATTTCGAAATGGATTCAATTGATACTATATTCATGAACTGATCCCTCATATCATTATCCTATAGGTTTTGGCGGCATTGCCGCATATTCTTTAATCGTACCATACTTGCTGTCAGGTATGCAGGAGAAAAACCATCTAACCCTTCCCACAGACGATAGGAAGGAAAATTCGAGTAATCTATCGAAATTAACCAACAAATAAAACAATTAAACAGGGGGGAAAACTGAATGTTATGCAAGTATAACGGTCATTATCCAAAGGTTGATGATTCAGTCTACATTGCACCAGGAGCGAAATTAATAGGTAATGTGGCGATTGGGAGCCAATCGTCTATCTGGTTCAATTGTGTATTAAGGGGAGATAACGCACCGATTACGATTGGGGATAAAACGAATATTCAAGACGGTACAATATGTCATGTAGATGAAGGTGTACCTCTTACTGTAGGAGATGAAGTGACTGTTGGTCACCAGGTGATTCTTCATGGTTGTACGATCGGAAAAGGGGCCTTGATTGGCATGGGCTCCATCATTATGAATCAGGCTGACATTGGTGAATATGCTTTAGTTGCCGCAGGCTCTCTTGTTCCAGAAGGAAAAAAAGTCCCTCCTTATACACTTGTGATGGGTTCCCCAGCCAAAGTAATTCGCAAGTTAACAGAGGAAGATGTTGAACGAATGAAGCAGGGTTCCCAGCATTATGTGGCAAACGGGAAAAAATTTTTGGATGAAAGCATAATTGATTAAAGTTTACACACTGGTGGTTCCATACGAGATGTGACCAAATAAGGTTTCATTCCAAAACATTTCCAAATGGATTTATTCGAAATAGATTAAAAGATTACTCCCCTAATTTCAATCATAGTTCTAAAAGAAAATAAGCTAACCCATGAGGATAGCTTACTTTCTTTTAAAACCCTAACTTTAGTCGATTTTCATGAACCAATTTACTGCCTGCATTGATACACCGTCTGGCTGCACAGCCTCGATCCGTTATATATACTGGCTGTGTACTGTCCACCAGGGCTAAGCCCATATTTATTTCCGTCAAAATTCAGTTGATAATGTCCATCTATGCAGGTAAGGCCGCTGTTTAACGTGAACTTTAAGCCTCCCCAACAATTTGGACCTGTGAGTACAACGCAAACGTTGGAATCAGGCGTGGCCTGAAGACGATCATTCGAATCATAGCATTCAAATTTAATAGGGGTTGTTGAATTACAATTTAACCATTGGTGGTAATCGTCGTCACTATCCTCCGGGTCAAACCAGTTGTTCCGGCATTGCTCTGCCAATAGAGTAAAGTCGATTACACCTTTGACTCCCTGTAGGTCATTTCCTGCATTCAAATCCATCGCGGCGACAAACTTTGGCTGATAATTCGAACACCCGCTATACAGGTACATCATGGTGTTCAATGTCTGATTTCCGTTGATCAACTGTTGAAACGTTCCATTAAATACAGGATTCCTCCAACCATCGTCCGGCGAATACACAGTGACCTTCATATTTTTTAAAAAATCTTGATAGGCCGGTGTTCCAGGTGAAATAGATTTCCCTAGTTTATCTGTTAGGCTTTTCAGATTGGCTGACACCTTAGTAAATTTTGCAGCAGCACCTTTATTCTGAAAGTTCCACGAGCGGGTCACCTGGTCACCAGGTGCCCAGCCTCCTGGAATTTCCCCGGATGGCGAAGTAACTTTTTTGGCATCGTAAGGATTCGGACCGGTTGGATAAGTGGCGCTGTCGTAAAACATAGGGAAGGTGATTTGTTGGGTACTGTATCTCGTACGTAAAAGTCCTGATGTAGGAGGAGGAGCGTTTACGATGTTAATAGACTCAGACGAGAATGCAGAAAATTCACCTGTTGCCACCGTGGTAGATGCACTCAACAAGGCATAAGTCCCTACACTCGTTAACAAACTGAGCACAATTATTATACTTATGACAAGTAGACCAATTTGTTTCATCAGCAACCTCCCCAACTAAAGGGGTTTAGGTAGTTAAAATCCCTCTCTATAATTTGAAAATAGATTTAAAAAGGGGCTAAAGAAAGGACTGTTTCTATCATCTATAATAAACTGTCCTAACTGTAGCCCTCTACGCATTGTTGTTTTCTTAATGCCTTATGGATTGTTTCTAGACTGTTCTGCTTGGAAACTAAAATCAAACACAAAAGATTTGCCTTGTATTAAATTATCAGCACTTGGATCTAACTTTGCTTCAAAAGTAATATTAGCGGGTGAAGCAGCACTTGGATTCGAGGGATTTGGCATTAATGTTACATTTGGAATGGATACATAATCACCGGTTAGTAATCCTGCTAACGGACCATTATACAAAACTTTATTTGTTCCTGGATACATGACCTTTACATTCATTTTTTGAATAAATTCGTTGTACGCATCACCAGATGTCACTCCAGCCGCATTAACACTTGCCTTCAGCTTAGTAAGCTTAGCCTGAAGTGTTCCCCTGTTGTATATATTCATTGCACGTGTCACATCATCACCCGGTGCCCATCCCCCAAATGCATCTCCACCAGGCGGTTGATTAGGTGCATTTTTATTTGTGTCATAAGGGTACTGTCCGGTTGGGTCAGAAGATGCTGAATAGAACATAGGGCCGGGCACAGTATCTGATAGATCACGTTGCATATCAATATTTACTGTACCTGAAGTAAATGTGTTATTTGCGTTAATTGCAGCAGAACTGAATAAAGCATAAGTAGCACCACCTGTTAATAACCCAATTCCTACTACACTACCAATTGCTAAGGCGACAATATTTTTTTTCAAGGATTTTTCCTCCCTACACGAAAGGGGTGGTGTGAACACCACCCCTTTGTTTATTTAGTTTAAAATTACTGCCAGGAGTTAGGACCAGTTGGAGTGGCTCCTGTTTCGTTGTTACGTGCTTGAACAGCCTCAATGTTAACCGTTGCTATCCCTTGTGCTCCTTGATACTCGTTTCCCGCTCCAGATGGGAAGTTATAGTGAACGTGTAGCGTTGTACTATTACCTGCTGCGATTTTAACAGGAGCATTTTCACCTTCAGTGAAGGTCAGTGCTAGTGGATATGCACCAGCAAAAATGTTTGGTGTACCAGCTGGAGCTGCTGGGTCAGCCGCTTTCGTAATATCTTTAATTGCAACCCATTCATCCAAATTTCCATTGTTTGTTACAGTGATGGTCGCGTCTTCTGCATCTCCGGGTGCAAGATTACCGTAATGTAATGTTGATGAATATGCGGCGTGGCCTGTTGTATCATTAATTACTACTTTACCAGCTGTAAAAGTGTTGCCAGTGTTCGTTGCACTAGATGTAAACAATGCAAAAGTACCTGCTCCTGCCAATGTTGCCCCGACCGCCGTAGTTGCTAATGCCAAACCGATCTTTGTTTTTAAACTCATTTCAAATTCCTCCTCTTATTTTCCCTTATGAAGGGTTGTTTATATTGAACTTCGCAGGCCCGAATTGCTAACGAATTCGCTCCATTAGAAGATTTCAAACATTTTCAGGTGATTCAGGTGACTTTTTTTGTTCTTCCAGGCGTGTAATGGTGCGCCACAAACTAATGATTTGCCAGATGATGAGCGAGATACCAGGCACGATAAGCAGCAGGACAATACCCGTCTTCGATTTCGAAAAGGTAAGCATGTATCCTACATACGGAACTGTGACGTCAGCGTATTGCCCTACAACATTGGTTGCTGGTACTGGTTTCGGATCCGTTGCGTCATTTGCATCACCCTTGAAGATATACTCAAGCTGTGAACCTGAACCTTTGATGCCTTTGATCCTGTGGGTAATTAACATATCCTGCTTTTCAAGAGATTTGTAGGTCGCGACATCTCCTACCTTTAGATTTTTAGGGTCTTGTAGAGGCTTAATGGCCACAATCGACCCTGTGTGTATAGAAGGTTCCATAGAACCGGATAAAACCGTCATGATTTGATAACCGAAAACTTTTGGCGCTGAACCGGATAGCTTTGTTGATATTGCGAGCGTCAGCGTGAGGAGCAAAATAATGGCCAATAAGACTGTTATAAGATTGCTTATTAATTTTTTTACATTCAATTTTTACACCGCCTTTTTAATTGCCACCCTGCGCAGCAGAATGATCGCTGGTTGAGTTTGAACCGCTGTCACCTGGCGATGTGGCTTTTTCTTGAGTAGAACTTGATGCGTTGCTTCCTGATGGCGGACCATTTTCACCTTGTGGTGTAGAACTGTTATTGTCCGTAGCGGTTACTTTTTCACTACCTGAAGGCGTGTTATTGCCTGTTGCTGAAGAGGGAGTCTCTTCGTGAGCCGGACCGCTAGCGGGCTGTGGCTTGTCAGCATTCGGTGTTGCAGGTGCAGTATTATCCTTCGTCCTAGTAACCGATGAGGCAGGTGAAGAAGATCCGCCGCCATTTCCCCCATCCGCTGATTCTGGGGCACTGACCTTCAACTGTTGTTTACTGGCAGCGAGATTCATCGCCTCATTTTCCAGCGGTTGGATATAACCTGCATACTGTTCCGCCGTCTGTGCTGCAGGTTTCGCTTCATTTAATCCCTTATCCACATAATCCTGAACCCTTTTAGCGGAGAGAAGCAGCTTTTGACTTTGCTCCAGCTGACTTTGTAAAGCAGTCAAGGTACCCTGCAGCTGTTCTACATTGCGCTGGCACGTTCGAAGCTTATCTTTAATTTCAGCCTCACTGTAAACCACTTGAAATTGATATTGATCCGCTTCTTGTTGTAACAACCTCAACTGCTCTTCTTCTTTTGTTAACTGCCCTTTTATTGTTGAGATCTTAGACTCAAGTTGACTTATAACTTGTTGCGGTTCATTCAGTTTGCTGCGCGATTGGTTAGAATATTCGGTTAATTTTTGGACTGCTTTATTCGCCTGATCCACTGCTCTGCGCGCTTGCTGTCCTTTATCCAAAATTTGTTGGGCTATTGTCCTGGCTTCACCGTAGCTTCCGGCATTCATACAGCCAACCAGCAAACTTTGGATAGTTTGATAGGCAAGAAGATTATCCTCTCTGGCCTTTTTCGCCATCGCAGAAAGTGCCTCAATGGTTTCTGGAAAGACAAAGGCAGCGGACGCTGTTGCCTGCACCTGCGTTTGGTCCAGCAACAGTGCGTATGAGGATCGCGTTAGCTGGCCCATTCCAAAAGTTGAAAGTGCAAGAATGCTCAGTACCTTTACCGCACTTCGACGACGCCTTCTCCTATACTTCTCATATCGTGTACGTCTCATTTCATTCCCCCGCTGGACAATACCTTTACTTGTGAGCCGCACGTGTTTGTTGTTGGTTTGCTTTGTGTTCTTGGCTGCTCTTTACATTTCTTATCTTACCTTCTCCCTGACTTTGCGAGTATCGGGGACCAGGATGATTCCTGCCTTCTCCTGGATGGAGCCGGGTATCAACCTATTAGGGAGGTACTCTCATACTTCAGGATGAGGCGGCAAAAAAAAGAGCCCTCCATGCACGCGGCTCTCATTTCTTTCTTTTGTCAAATAAGGTGGTTCTATTAAACAGGACAACATTTGTCGCCCCCTCTGCCTTTACATGACTTATATCATTTTGGCAGTAGGGGCAAATCCACTTTTTACTTTCATTGCTGCCATAAGAATGCATTTTACAGTTATCACACGTTTTTCGTATCATTTGCCCCTCCCCTGCCGTAATCTTCTTATCATACCAGTGATATTGTCCTTAGAATATCGGTGTCCAGGTTTAGTGATCTCCAACTTTAGGATGAATCGAGGCGGATTGATTTTTTTCGCAAACAAAAAAACCCGCTATTTGAGCAGGTTCACATTACTTGATTATTCGGCATAACATCAGCTAACTAACCAACAAGCGGAGTTTGACCCGATTTCAATGCCTGTATATCGTGAAGTTTTAACCCAGAATGTTCACCTTCTGGCAGCTCAATTGAATAGTATAAAGCATCCACCATCTCAACAGAAAAGGCGGTGCCTGCCATGGATTGAATTTCAATAAATGCATCTTTCGGTGTTAAGGCGTCCCGATAAGAACGCGGTGCTGTCATGGCTAGAAAGCACTCTACGATACCAAGTGCTTGAGCTAACCAGGGAATGGCGCTGCCTTTTAATTGTACAGGATATCCCATTCCGTCATATCGTTCATGATGATAATAAAGCGCCTCACTTACGCGCTTAAGCGATGCGTCATCTTTTAATATATGGGACGCTATAAAACAATGCTCCTGCACGATTTTATACTCATAATTCGTTAACTTTTCCTTTTTCTCAAATAAATAATCCGGCCATTTAATCCGGCTCACATAATGAAGCAAGGAAAGAAACTGTATTTCCCAATCGTCTACCTTTTCATCAGGAAAGTTTACCATAATCTTTCTCATGAGCTCTTCCATCGTCTCGATTTCTTTGCTTGTTCCCTGTAACTTGCGCTCGACTATTGGCACAAACTCGTGAAGCATTTTTACAAGGTATTCGCGGTCTTTCTGTTCATTCTTCTCCAAAAAATTTCTTTTAATAGTCGAAAGGTGGGTGCTGATAATCCAGCTCACAGCAGAACTAAACACCCCAAGAAGTACGTGACCTATCAGGGATTTTATCGCTTTTTCATTGCTTAGATCCATGTCGGGATCAAATAATACAAACATACTATATATAACATAAGATAAAGAACCCCATATGAGAAGAACTTTCGTATTTTGCAGAAGGCTTATGATAACAGGGTAAAGTAAAAGGAGAATCCCCATATCATGTAACTCATACGGATTAAACACGTCAATAAAAACAAATAAAGATAGACAAAAAAAAGCCGTTCGATGCTCACAAAAAAGCAGCTGATAACCGCTGGACTTATGTAAAAGATAAAACACCCAGTATATAATTCCCGAGATTCCCAGTGAGACAACGAGTGTTGAAGAGCCATCCTTACTCCCAATGATCCACTGAATCAACTGAATCACAAACAACACACTATTAAGCAGCGCCATACATAAAATTAGCATATCTCCTAGTTTGCCGGTTATCTCTTTATTATCCATGTAGATCCTCATACCCCGATCTTTTTAAGATATAACCTTCATAAAACCTTTTTTTAACGCATACAAAACGGCTTGTGAACGATTGGGTTGACCGGTTTTACGCAGTATGCTGCTGACATGTGTTTTAACTGTCGCCTCAGAGATGAAAAGCTTTTGAGCAATTTCTGCATTCGTAAGATTTTCAATAATTAAACGAAAGATTTCTTGTTCTCTGCTAGTTAACAATAATGATTCACTATCTGTCTCCTCCTTTTTCCTGCCCAGCTTAGGTTGAAAACACGAATAACCCATCATAACCATGTCAAGTGTTCTAATAATCTGTTCGGGAAGTGTAGCTTTCATTACGTACCCATCGATTCCGGAATCCAATGCCCGATAGATATCTTCACTTGCATCATACGCAGTTAAAATCATTATTTTAATGTCAGGCACCGATTCCTTTATCTTCCTGGCACTATCGATAATAGAGATTCCAGACATTTTTAAATCCGATATAATCAGATCGGGTTTTAATTCAATAGCCTTAGCTAACACCTCGTCTCCATCTGATGCTTCTGCAACAACCTGATACCTGGAGGAACTTTCAAGTATCATTTTTACACCTTCCCTTACTATGAAATGATCGTCGGCGATTAACAATTTAATCTTAGACATCTACTTTTATTCCTCCTCTAGGTATAATGACAATTAATTCAGTACCCTTGGCTGGCTGTGAGCGTATTTCCAACGTTCCGCCTACTCGACTGACTCTTTCATTGATCCCAACCAACCCATATCCCGTTATATCCTTCTCTTTCTTTACAGTCGAAAAACCCTTTCCATTGTCTTCTATTTTTATGGTCCATTGTACGATCGTTGCTTCAAGGCTCACCTCGAGAGATGTAGCTTCTGCGTGTTTCAACACATTGTAAGCAGCCTCTTCAACTATATGGTAAATTTGATCCTGGACGATTAAATTTTCGTCAAGAACGACCCCGCTTGTTACGTAATGAAGCGCTACGCCACTCCCTTCTACAATTCGCTCCAACAGCTGACGTACTGCTATAAAAACATGTGAATCTTCGCGTTCATTGCGCAAGTCGGAAATATACCCTCTCACCTCCAGGTGGCACGTTTTAATCTGATTCTCCATACGATCCAGCGAAATCGCCAACTCATCTGTCATTAATGGGATAACCTCCTGCTTGAGCCGATAGAGTTGGGCTGAAAGAAAAAACAGCTGTTGAGCAAGGCCATCGTGCATATCCTGTGCCATTTTACTACGTGATTCAGCTAATAGCGCTTGTGTCATTTCCTGTTTTAGCCTCACCTGCTGCTGCCTGCTAACAATACAAGCGGCTAAAATATGTAAAAACCAGTACGGATAGCGCAGAAAGGTGAATTTTTCATTTGGCGGAATCAGAAAGGCTCCTACGTTCCTGCGATTTCGTTGCAGTGGAAAAAATAAAAACAATTCATCCTGGCCTGTATAATTGTGCACCCGTATCATCTTTGACTTTTGTTGTTTCGCCTGGTCATTTTTTAGCAACAGAGTCGAATAATATCTACGTTCACAATTGGCAATCCTTTCAGGTGGATCGAACCAGCACAAATAGATCCGGTCTGTACCGGCCATACGCTGTACAGCCTGTTCAGCCAGCTCGCAAATTTCCTGTAAGTTTTGCATTCGTGGCATTTTTTTTAGCGTAGATAGTAAAAGCCGAAAGTCATTTTGAATCAATTTGAGTTGTGAGAAAACAACAAACGCAAGCACATATAGACCAAGGAACAGAACCATCTGCATGAGGAATTTAACCTGGTTGTTTGTGTTAGTTGGTAAAATAAATTTGTTTGTGAAATCGTAGGAGAAATGGGGAAGGATCATACAAAAAGAGACAAACGATAATACCGTTAAAATGGCTTTTGTTCTGCTCATATACGTGGTGATCCATAAAAGGTCTGCATACGCATATTGTACAAATGGGCTATTCCACTCACCTGTCTTACAAAGTAAGAAAGCATTTACCACTAATTCAATCAATATGAGCGTAATCCAGTATTTTTCAAAATATTTCCTAAAAATGAGAAAGCTATATAACACATTGATCCCTATTAAAAAAAGTAACAAGGTAAATTGATTAGCAAACGACTTAAAATAAAATAAAAAGATAATGAGCAGGAGAATCCACCGAAAAATAAACAAATACAAGCGTAAATAACCTAAGATTCGGCTCACGACATTAACCTCTTGCTGATATATTTGATAAATCAGTATATTAACTATTTTCATATTATTATAGTTAATAAGTCATAACAACTCATTTTATTTCACAAATTTTTCACCATATCAATCGTATCTGTAATGTTTTCGGATATTTTGTTGATTTATCTTTTCAATACTCGATTAGCGGAGCGAACTGATGGCTTCATACATTGATGTATCTCTACCCATGAGCACTGCTATATAACCTTATGAAAGAATTAGTTCTTTTAGACCGTTACAATAAACTTGCTTTTATTTATGACTTTTCTTTGAAAAGTATCCTTTAGTTACTTCTTTTGCATTATGTTTTCCGTTTTCTTGCTCTATAATAGAAGGAAACAGACAGCGGACGCATATGCTAGTCAAATGATTCTTATTTTGTGGGAGATACATACATATGAATAATTTTTTGTCTTCTATCCCTTTTTTCGCGGGGCTGTCGCCCGGGCATATGAAGGAGCTGGAGGAAATGATTATTGAACGGTTTTATCGTGAAAACGAAATTATCTTTCATGAAGGGGATAAAGCTGAAGCTGTGTTTTTTGTCAAATCAGGGCGGGTGCGTTTGGTTAAGTCTACACCTGACGGCAGGGAATTTACACTTTACATACGAAAACCAGGGGATTTATTTGCAGAGGTTGGGTTGTTTAATCCAAATGCGACATACCCGGCGACGACTACCATGATTGAGGAAGGTTACTTGTTAATGCTGCTCCATGCTGACCTCGAGAGGCTTTTACGCAAGAGCCCGGATCTCGCAATATCCATTTTTCAGGTTATGGGGCAGAGACTGCGCACAGCCCAGACCATTCTGCGGGATGTGGCCTTATACGGGAAACTGGGATCGTTCTGTGCCACGCTATTGCGCCTGGCGAGTGAGCACGGAAAGCAAACAAACAAAGGCATTCTTATCGATCTGGAGCTCACCCACCAGGAGCTTGGCACCTTTATTGGCGCAACGCGTGAAAGTGTAAACCGGATTATTAATGACCTCAAGAAACTAAACATCATTTCAGTAGAGAAAAGCCGTATCCTCATACAGGATAAAGAAATGCTGGAAACCTTTCTAAAGTGATAGACCCTTAGGCTGGTATGCGCAGTACGGTTCACTCGCCATGTAATCGCCTGTTACCGCGTAGGCCCGGGCGCGCGAACCGCCACAGACGTGGCGATACTCGCAAATGCCGCACTTGCCTTTATATAAATCGGGATTGCGCAGCTGCTTAAATACCGGATGGTTTCGGTAAATTTCAGCAAGTGGCGTTTCCCGGACATTTCCGCAGTGTATCGGCAGCAGGCCGCTTGGATAGACATCCCCAATATGGGAAATAAACAAAAAGCCATTGCCATCGTTGACTCCCCTGGGCGCCCGGCCAAGACCGTCTGAAGCGTGCAGCATTCCGCTGTGCAGGGTGTCCTCATAGCGGTTAGTCGAAACCTGGTTCTCCTTCTGCTTGTGTTGGAGAACCACCCTTCGATAGTGCTGGGCAGCGGTTGATTTAATATCGTAGGAAGCCGTTTTGCTTTTCTCATACAGCCAGGCAAACACCCTATCATGCTGCTCCGGGCTAATCATGTCTGTTTCTTTTCCTCTGCCGGTTGGAACCAGGAAAAATACACTCCACAACACAGCATCCCACTGCTGCATCCATGTGGCCATCTCTTCTAAATAATCGACATTGTAACGCGATATTGTGGTATTAATCTGGATCGGTATTTCAAGTTCATTTAGATAAGCCAGGGCTCTCTGTGTAAGTTCAAAAGATCCGGGAGCGCCGCGAAACCTGTCATGGATTTCAGCGGTTGGGCCATCAACGCTAAACGCCCAGCGCGCTAACCCCACCTCTTTAGCCCGGCGAATCGCCTCCTTTGTCACCTTAGGCGTAGCGCTGGGAGTCATCGACACACGGAGTCCCTTTTTGACCGCATAATCAGCTAGCTCATATAAATCACGGCGCATGAGCGGATCCCCGCCCGTGAACACAAACAAAGGATTATCCATGGCGTATATCTGATCGATCAAATGCTTGCCCTCATCAAATGTCAGCTCGCGGGGGTCCGGCGTATATTGCGCCTCTGCCCGGCAATGCAGGCATTTCAACGCACAGGCTCGGGTAACTTCCCATATCACAATAAATGGATTTTCGTTATAATCACTAGTAAACATTACGGACACCCTCTCTATTCTTCAGGTAAAATGAATAGCTCTCCCGTTGCCTCTATAATCAAATAGGGTTCCCCTTTTACAACGCTCTCCTCTGTCTCTTTCTTAATACTGCACGACACGACGCGGGACACACCCGCACGATCGTCCGCTGCAGTGTATTCCAGAAGAATTCCTTCATCCAATAGTTGATAAGCAGGTGTATAGACTCTAACTTGCTGGCCTTGCATGGTCTGGTACCTCGCCCGGTAGAGAAAGCTCAGCCAGCTCTCCCAGTTGTGAAACAGCCTCACTTTGGATTCGTCTGCTAGATAGCCAATATGATAGTTTTCTTCCTCCAGAATTCCCCCGGCTTTTTTTTTCGTATCCAAAATCGTATGGCGCACGATTTCGAGCCCCTGTAGCGAATGATGTTCATTTACATTAAAGGTTATCGTTTTGTCCAATCCCAGTTGGGCTGTCGTTTCCCGGTGGTCAATAAAATACGAATAATCATTAAGCGTCTTCTGTTTATAACCTGCCTCCATCAGCAGTTCGGCAACTGTGTGAAAGTCGGCCGTTACATTGCGAAGGTATATGATGATAGCCATTGGATTCTCCCTTTTCTGGTTTTTTATTATACGGATGCATGGGCTTTTGACAGCAGAGCGCGCGCCGCCTGCTGTGCCAGTTTAATCCGATCCAACTGAACGCCGTTCTCAAGTGAATCATCGATGATACGCACTACTTCGCAGGCCATTTCCTCAACCTGCGGATCAAGACAATCATCCAGCTCGGTCAGATGCAAAGCATACAAAAATTGGGTTACTATCTCAGCAGCACTGCGTATTTCCCATTTCTGTTTCTTTTGCGTACGTTCCCTGTAATTACGTTGCATAAAGTATGGGGTGTACCCCGGATGCTGCAGCAGGTTCTTTTTCTCGGTATACATTTCTTCAATCATGTGAAAAACGATAAAGGCGTACGGTGGCAAGCCTGCCACAGCGGAATAACCACCCGACTCTGGTAAAACCTGATTAATTGGTTCGTGGTTCACATTCTTTACAGACCCTTTACACATTTGCATTCCTCCGTTTTTATGCAAAAGCCCCCACCGTTGTGGTGGGAGCTTACTGTAAATTAAACGGCCTTGCTTTTTGCAGCTGGAGTCCTGCGTGATTTGCCGTCCGGAGTCGACGTGTTCTGCCTGTCAAAGAAGTGTTTGTTTAAAATCAGGCAGAGGATGGCAAACGCGATGAAAAGCACAAAACCCATAAAGTAGCTGCCCGTTATGTCTTTTGCGGTTCCCAGTATGATTGGCGGGAAGTAGCCGCCAAGCCCGCCGGCAGCTCCAACAAAGCCGGTAACAGCTCCCGTATTGCCAGGGAACACTTCCGGTACAATTTTAAATACCGATCCGTTACCGACCCCGGCGAGCAGGGCGATTGCCAGGCAACCTATCGAGAAGGCTACCATGTTCGATGTCAGAAAAGCAACGACTCCACCGGAGATAATAATCAGCAAGAACACAAAGCTTAATACACGGCCGGCTCCAATTTTATCGCCAAGGTAGCCTCCCACCGGACGGAATAGCGTTGCGATTACAACAAAACCTGCTGCGCGCATTCCGGCATCTACCGGTGAAATTTTAAATAGGTCTGTCAGGAGTGTTGGCAGATAAAGGCTGAAAGCCATGAAACTTCCGAATGTTAAGAAATAAAAGGTCGACAAAAGCCACGTGTTTTTAAACTTCACGACAGATAGTGCCTGCTTAAATGTTTTCGTCTGGGCCGGTTTTGGCAGCTCTTTAGTCGTGAACCAGAATACGACTGTCATCGCCACAACGGCAGCGGCCAGGATAAGGAATACATTGTGGATGCCAAACGCTTTTGCAAGGGTAGGAACTGCAAAGCCCGCAATCGCGGTACCAAAGTTACCCATACCGGTGATGCCAAGAACGGTACCCTGTTTTTCAGCAGGATACCAGCGGGATACATAAGCAATCGCAATCGCAAAGCTTGTTCCCGCCATACCAATGAACAGCGCCCAGAACAGATACGCGCCATAGCTGTTTGCAAAGCTCACGCCGACAAGCGGTATTACGATAAACATGAGCAACAGGGCGAACATTTTCTTGCCGCCGAACCGGTCGGTTAAAATCCCAAGCGGAATCCTCATAATAGAGCCCAGCAGAACCGGAGTGGCGACGAGAAGGCTTTTCTGTGTTGCGGTTAAGTGGTACAGCTTCTGCAGCTGAGATGCGAGCGGTGACAAGCTAGCCCAGGCTGCAAACGTTACGGCCATCGCAATTGTAGCCATAATGAGTACGGTAGTTTGACCTTTGTGATTCATTGTACATTCCCCTTCCATGAGGCTTTCTTTTTTAGGCTTTACTATTTTCTTTTTTGTTCCATATCCTATATAAAACCAGGATAATGGCAGTAACCACAAGCGACAGACTGGAAAGAAGCGGAATGCGTCCATCCTCCTGTCCAAAGTATAATTCTATTATCTGTTGCAAAATGCCAGCCTGCACAAACGTTAATAGAATAAGAGCGTAAAAGTAGGGCCGGCCCGCCTTCCGGTTAAACGTTCTGGGCACCGTGACGCACCTTCCTTCCCACGGCGTATATCGCGCCATTTCTTTGTTCAAGCTCGATCAGCGGCAGTTCACGCTGCGGCGGACCTGCAATGGGGTGGCCGGTCTGAACCGAGAAGAAACCATGATGACACGGGCATACAAGCTTCTCTTCTTCTTCACTCCAGAAGACGCCACACTGCAGGTGTGTACATTTATTGTTGTAAGCTTTAAGAGTACCGTCCTGGAGACGCACCAGGACCGCCGGCTGGCTGTCATCCGGGTAGTTGAAAACCACTGACTTGCCGGGGGGTAAATCTTTGGCGTCGATAATTTTAACCCGGGGCGTTTTTTCCTTACTTTTGCCAAGGATCGAATTGGCTGAAAAAGGCAGGGTAGCAAGCGACATCGTTACACCGGCGGCTACCATGGCACGCAGAAAGCTTCTGCGGTTGTAATCAACATCTTCTTGCCTGTTTACGTTATCAACCAGGTGAAGCAGATCAGATTCTGTTTGTTTTGCGGTTTCGTGTTTGGGCATGCGTATACCGCCTTTCTTTTGATTCGCAACGTTGTTATTCTGTATAAACGCCGAAGGTTTCCGGAACGTATTTCCACTTATCCTGCTCTGACGGCTTCCTGCCCTCGGCTAAATTCATCTGGGTCCGCCTGCGGCGCAGCTGCATCATCTCATCAAAATCGATAAACCGAATGGCTTCGGACGGACAAACGGAGGCACACATCGGCGGGATATCCTGGGAGGTGCGTTCATAGCACATGTCGCATTTGTACATGATGTTTTTCTCAAAATCGAATTTCGGAATTCCGAATGGACACCCGAATGTACAATTCCGGCAGCCGATGCACTTCTCTTCCATCGCCGACAGCACAACGCCTTCCTTTGTAATCTGGATGGCATTGGCCGGGCACACGCGGGCACAGGCCGGGTCTTTACAGTGCATGCACATCATGGGAAACGTCTGGCGGCTTTCGATGAAATCGACATATTCTACATAGTTGCGCTCTTTTGCGTCGTGTCCGCCGCACTCCCGGCATGCCGCCATACAGGATCGGCAGCCAATGCAGCGTTCAAATTCAAGGTAGAGTACTTTATTCATGAGGTTCACTCCCTACAATTTTCTCATGCGGACAGCGCAAACTTTAAATTCAGGCATCCGCGAGATCGGGTCTAAGCACGGGTTGGTCAACTGATTTATGGCCAGTTCTTTGCCCCAGTGGTACGGAACGAATACGGTATCTTTGCGAATGGCCTTCGTCAACCGCACTTTCAGCTTCATGTTGGCGCGGCGGGTTTCAAGCTCGATGACTTCCCCATCGCTGAAATGGTACTGGCTGGCCAGCGACGGATGCATCTCGGCATAAGGTTCTGGGCACTGCTCCATTAGAAATGGAATCCGCCTGGTTTGGTTTCCAGATAAATAGTGGAAAACAACCCGTCCCGTCGTGAGAATGACCGGGTATTCCTTGCTCGTCATTTCACCTGGCTCCTGCCAATCTACAACGCGAAGGTTGGCTTTGCCGTCAGGAAAAGCAAATTTGTCCTCGTATACATAAGGCGTTCCGGGATGATCTAGATCCGGGCAAGGCCAGAATACCCCTTCGTTTTTCTCAATCTTTTCGTACGTAATTCCATAATAATCGGCTTTTCCGCCTTTGCTTGCAATCCGCAGTTCATTAAAGATATCCTCTGATTTCTCATACTGGAAAAACTCTCCACGACCCATTCGTTCAGCGATTTCGCTCATGATTTTCCAGTCCGTTTTTGACTTTCCGCGCGGTTCGACGATTTTGTTGATTTTAATGACGCGCCCTTCTGTGTTGGTTGTCGTTCCTTCGTCCTCCGCCCAAGTTGTGCAAGGAAGTACAACATCCGCTAGTTCAGCTGTTTCTGAAAGGAAGAAATCATTTACGACAAGGAAGTCCAGCTTTTCCATAGAACGTGTCACATGCTGGGAGTTTGGCGATGATACAACAGGGTTGCTGCAGATAACATGCATGCCGCGAACCGTTCCCTGATTAATAGAATCAAGCATTTCGTATGCAGATACGCCAGGTCCAGGCATTTCACTTGGATCAATGCCCCACACCTTTGAAACATACTTAACCGCTTCTGGGTCCGTCAGCTTCCGGTAGCCCGGCAGCAGGTCGGCTTTTTGTCCGTGTTCGCGTCCGCCCTGTCCATTGCCCTGGCCGGTAAACGTCGCAACGCCGCTGGCAAATTTCCCAATCTGTCCGCGCACAAGTGCCAGGTTTGTGTAGCAGGCCACATTATCGACGCCTTTTCGCTGCTGTTCAACTCCGCGGGCAAACATGACAACTGATTTTTCCGCCTGCCCATAGATGCGGGCAGCTTTAATGATTTTTTCTTTATCTACGCCGGTAATTTCTGAGGTGAACTCCGGCGTGAACCGTTCCACCATTCTCTTCAGCTCTTCAAAGTTGTTAACGCGTTTCTCTATATAGTCGTTATCTGTATATCCTTCTTTAATAAGCAAGTGCATAATGCCGTTCGCCAGCGCAGAATCTGTACCGGAACGCAAGTCAAGGTGCACATCAGCGATGCGGGCAGTCGGTGTTTCTCGCGGGTCCGCTACGATTAATTTGGCTCCTCTGTCGCGTCCTCTCCAGAACCAGGTGATGCTTGTCGGATGGCATTCGGCGGAGTTCGAACCGGCAAGGAAGAAGCAGTCGGAGTGCATAAGATCCGGCCACGGCAGCGTGGATCCCCTGTCCATGCCAAGCGTTGCATTAAATCCTCCTGCCGCAGACGACATGCAGTACCGCCCGTTGTAGTCTATATGCTTTGTCCCAAGCGCCACGCGCGCATATTTGCCAACCAGGTAGCATTTTTCGGTCGTCATGGATACGCCGCCGTATACGCCTAGCGCGTCTTTCCCATATGTGCTCTGGATTTCTTTAAACCTTTTTTCAATTAAGTCGTACGCTTCTTCCCAGGAGGATTCAACGAACTTACCGTTTTTCTTGATGAGCGGGCGAAGAATCCGGTCCTGATGGTCCACCTGCTGGTATGCGGTAACACCCTTCGGACAAAGGCGCCCCTGGTTTACCGGCCACTCATAACGGGGCTCTACACCTACTACTTTTCCTGATGTATCATCTATTCGAATATTCATTCCGCACTGCATTCCGCAATAGCTGCAGTGGGTAGGAATAAAGCTTTGACCCTGACGGTCCAGGTTTTTCAGTACTGTAACCATATCTGTTACCTCCTACGCTTTCTTCCGGCCAAAGCCAGGCATTGAAATTCCTGTGTTGGTATCAAGCGGCGCATACGGATCCTTGCTCCGCGGGTTTAGCAGATTCATCTGGCGCATGGCCCTCATTCTGCGGCGGCAGTCCCAGCAGTATTCTGCAAGATAGCTTCCGTCGTCTAGCTGCAAATCAAATTCATTGTCTTTAAGAATCGCGACCACGTCTTCGATCTGCTCTTTGGCAGCGTATTCCTTGCCGCAGCCTTTACAGTTGTGCATTTCAATATCACTCCCTGCTTCGTAGTTCATTGGGACAGCCGTTGCCAGCGGACGAATCGGAACATGGAACAGTTTGCCGAATGGGAAGTAAATCAGCAGTGTAACCACCGCCATCTCATGAACCATTCCAATGCTGGAGTAAAACGCTCCGTGGAACAGTACAGCGCTGACCGTCAATGCAAGTCCTGAAACCGTAACCGCAAGCAGGATGAAAATCGGTACAAGGTCGAATTCAAATCGCTGTGTTACTTTTAAATCACGGTCTTTAATCCGGCGATACAGCATCATAGACAGACCAGTTAGGCACATGGCGGCAGTCCAGTTGAGGCCGTTATAGATCATAAAAGCCAGAAAACCTTCCACGTCCATGACGAAAGCTTTGACCCCGAACACCGATACAGCATAATGGTTGGGGTCTACTAATTCAAAGTGAAACCAGCCGAATACGAGCCCGAATGTGATGGCAAACGATCCGATACAGCCCCATGCCACTAGAAAGTGCTGCAGGCCCCGGTAAAGACCGCGCTTGAAAATAAACTTCTGAAGCACGATGTTTTCAAACAGCGTAACAAGGATGGCTTTAATAGAACGTTTTTTTCTGCTTGCGGTCCGAGCATTTTTACGGGTCCGTTTTCCCACCCGGTTAGTGGCCGGCCGAAACGCAAAGGCTACGATTCTGAATACAAGTCCGATAAAACAAACAACGGATGCTGCCATGTAGCCTGTTAACGCGAGGTCAATATGTCTAAAATTCTTAGTCCCTAGCAGCACCGTAATAAACAAAACGATTACTAGAAAAAAAGCGTACATGCTGACCCGGGAATAAAAAGATCTTTGGAATGCGTTCATTTCCCCACTTCCTTTTAAACTAATTGGTGATTTTCATTACGGCCGTTTGATAGTTTTTATAGTAATGTAAATGCACAGGCCTTGGTGTGATCTTTTTCACTCTCGTGACATATTTCACAAGACGGTCACAAACTAAGTTTATTAACTCGTAAGATGGACATTTTTACGTTTTTATTCCGACACAAAAATCCCCTCTAGGTAGACTGTAAAAAAGACTTTTACTGTGTACCTAGAGGAGAAAATATACCAGAAGTCCAACCACCGTTCTTTAATCATCATAAATTGAAAGCTGTTGATATACTTACAGCAGTTGTACTGCAAGTGGAAAAGATCCTATCACGAAAAAATTGACGGCCATCGGAACCTATTTAATTGCCAACGTATTATTAATTTCAATTTGTCTTTTTAGGCAATATCGAATAATCATTTCTTGATGTAGCCGTGAAATTTTAATAAACTTGACCCCATACTCGATTAGCTCTTCTTTTTGAAAAGTTGGAACAGCATTAACAATGGTACCTTCGAATTCGATTTCCATATTCATGTTTTGGTCCTTTTCAAACCATAAAACCCCATTTAGATTGGTACCTATTTGAAGAGGTTGATTAATTCCGGATAATCGTAAACCGCCTCCACTTATGTTCCTAGTAGTTATGAGGATTTCATTTTCTCTGTTTTCCAGTTCGGAAATTAGGATTTTTACATCAAACGTAGCGGGTACCCGTAAAAATTCTCTTCTTTGAATACGATTCATGATGCTCTATAGCAACAGTCGAATAAACCTCTTCACAGTATTTTGTGTTCTTTAAAATTTCATAACCATAGTTTGTATGCCTTTTCATTATTTGAAATTCTGTGTCCGTTAATTTGCCAGGCTTATTTAAGATATCATTGGGGATTCCCACCTTGCCTATGTCATGGAGAAGAGCAGCAGTAGAAAGGGCAGATAAGTCAGCAGCGTTTAGATTGATCCATGTACCAATCAAGGTAGAGAGTACACAAACCCCAATATTATGTCTGTAGGTATAATCATCTTTTGATTGTAATTGAGAAAGAATCGTAAAAACATCTTGTTTCTCTGATAGTTGTTGAATGTTAGGGATAATCACTCTTTGAATCTCTGTTAAAGGGACTTGTTTGCTTTCTTTTGTAAAGGAAAAAATCTCTTTTATTTGTTCAACGGTTTCCTGTATAACTGCTTCTTCTGAATTTAAAGACATCTTCTTTCTCCAAAAAAATTTCGTTTTTAGCTAAAAGTGTAAGGTGTACGCGTTGAAGCAACGTATTCTTTGAAAGTAAAAACTTTCCCTCCCTAGTTATGATATCTCGCTTTATTCTCCTGCCAATGAACGTTTGTTCTAGTGCCATTTGGTGTCCTCCTTCCCTATTGATAACGCAGTTAGGGAAAATGCTATAAAGAAGCCTATGATGCGAACCGAAGAAATATGAGTATTTAGAATTAGTATTAAATAATGAATTTTAACTATATTAACACAAGTAGCGTAGTGAGATATGTCACAATTTGCTATATAAATAAGTTGCTTACGATTTCAATTATATGATATAAATATACTATAATAACAAAAGTATAAATTACCAATTACCTACGAGTCGAACAATCCTACATAACCATCTGGAATTAGATGTGATTAGGGAATTTACGAGTGCAGCGATGCTGGTGCAAGATAAACCGCGCCATGACTGACTCTTCTTTGTCTTAAGAAATTTTGCTCATTATAAAAGCAGCAAGTGCGGATTCCTCCATACTTGCTGCTTTTTCTCACTGTATTGGATTGGCGGCTAAGCCGTATTTAATAGGTCGCGGAATAAAAATTCCCGGTATGTCAGCCCCCGCTTACCGGAGGGATAAAGGCGATTTCATCGTTATCCTGTAGTTCTTGAACGCTTGGCGTATATTCCTGGTTGACCGCTGCCATAGCATTCGCCACTCTGGGACGGAGCAGCGGATATTTGTCAATGAGAAGCTGTTTAATATCTTGCGTACTCATCCCCTGCTTCCATTCAACCTGAAGCGTATCCACGCCCGCTTCCTCTGCCATCGCGGCAAATAGTTTAATCGTTACCATTGCGCTATTCCTCCTTGAGTTCAGGTTTTCCTGTCGGATACGCTATATTTTCTTTCTGATCCCCAATCCACTTCTTACCGTTCTCCCAGTGTTCTTTCTTCCAGATCGGCACGATTTCCTTAATCCGCTCAATCGCATATCGTGAGTATTCGTAAGAATCAGCACGATGCGGGGTAGAAACAGCAATCACCACCGCAATATCGCTAATTTCTAAACGTCCAACCCTATGGGTTATCGCAACAGCAGCTTCCGGGCACTTCTCCTGAATTTCCTGGCCAATCCGGGCCAGCTGCTTCTCAGCCATTTCTTTATACGCTTCATATTCAAGAAAAAGCGTCTTTTTACCCTTCGTCAGCTCACGAACCGTTCCAACAAATAGATTCACGGCCCCGCAGTTGGGATGGACGGTCTTATTCATAACCTCTTCTACGGAAATGGGCGTATCTACCACTTCAAATAGTCTCATCACGAAATCCTCACTCTATTCAAAATTTCACTCGCTATCGCCTCTGCATCGTCCACATGAAACTGCCGATAATCACAATTTGGAATCGCACGCCACGCAGCAACAGCAAGAATACCGGTAACGTTGTCAAGCAGCTCCTCATGCTCCTTATTGCGCACCACGACAATTTTGGGGTAATGAGCCAATTTATATCCCTCGATGATCACCAGGTCAAGCCCCTGGTATAGCGTTAATAGCTCATCCAGTGTTTTGCGTTCCTGAAAAAGCACAGCCGCTTTATCAGCCGAAGTAATCGCAACTACTTTCGCCCCCGCTTCTCTGTGCTTCCACGTATCTTTACCAGGCTTATCCATTTCAAAGTCATGTGCATCATGTTTGACTGAGCCTACTGTCAATCCCTGCTCCGTAAAAAGCCGGATAAGTTTTGTAACAAGCGTTGTTTTTCCGCTATTAGAATAACCTACCACCTGTACAATGTATGGCATTTTGCCACCAGACTGCTGTGCTCCTTCTCCAAAAGTCTCCATTATTCCCCCGCACCGTAAGGCAGCAAATGGAGCAGTACGGCATCTCCTCCACCGATCCCCCTTCCAGCAGGCTGAATCTGAATAAGGCAATTGGCATCCGTAATATTCGTAACCGCCGCTGATTTATCCAGACCTACTGGATAGGCAACGGGTTTGCCATCCTCCATTTTCCACTTGCCACGTACAAACCGTGTAAAAGAAGAAGGTTTAGGCATATCTTTGCCTATGTATGCCTGCATTTGTGGCAGAAGCGGGTTGGACTTGCCCTGCACAGCCTGTAGATACGGGCGAACAAATAATTCAAACCCTACAAAGCAGGCGCCCGGGTTTCCCGAGAGTCCAAACATCATTTTGTTTCCAAAGCGCGCACAGGATGTCACACTTCCCGGGCGCATGGCGATTTTGTTGAAGAGCAGTTCAACCTCCAGTCGCTTGAAGACTTCAACCATGACGTCAAAGTCGCCTACAGAAACACCGCCTGTTGTGATAAGGATATCCACCTCGCCTAAAATCGTACGGATGGTTTTCTCCGCCGCATCAGGGTTGTCCTCCAGGCTGGGGTAAAGAATCGGTTCACCGCCAGCCTGTTTTACCTGGCTTATCACCATGTAGCTATTGCTGTTCCTGATTTTACCATAGCTCAGTGGCTGATCTGGCGTAAGAAGTTCCGAACCAGTAGCAAGAACGCCTACTCTTGGCCTGTGAAAGACAGGCACCTCTGCATAACCAAAAGTTGCCAGAATCGCCATTTCACCCGGTCCAATCTTCTTTCCTGCCGGAATAAGAAAATCTCCTTCTTTCGCCTCTTCTCCATATTTGATTACATTTTCACCCGGTGACATTTCTTTTTTGACCCCAACACGTTTTTCAGCATGCGCTTCATTTTCTGTTGTCATTTCAAACATAATGACCGCGTCTGCTCCCTCTGGCAGGGCCGCCCCTGTCATGATTCGTGCTGCCTGGCCTTTTGCAACCGCAAAATCCGGCGCATCCCCGCACGCAATCGTTCCTACTACCGTTAAATAAACGGGCTCCTGAGCCGTCGCGCCACTCGTGTCGGCAGCGCGGACAGCAAACCCATCATAGGGGGACTTGTCAAAATGGGGAACTGGCGAAGTCGCCGTTATTTCTCTTGCCAGACGCCGCCCCTCACTGTCGAGCAGTTTAACCGTCTCTATCTTTTTATCTTCTATGAATGAAAGGATCTTTTTCTGTGCTTCGCTTACTTCTATTGGTTCCCGGTGAAATCTCATCTTCTGGTCTCTTCCTTTCGAAACATTTCATAATCCGCGGGGGTATTCATATTAAAGAACACATCTTTATCGAATTGTGCGCTTACGTCTAGTTGCTTAACCCGTACCTGCGAAAGAAGGTCAAACATTTTCCTTTTTTCTTGCCCAAGCAGGCGTAAAACAAGCGGGTCCATGCCGTTGCAGTATACAGCGCATAGCGGATGTGCCTTCCCGTTCCATACAGGCAGAATAACATCGCTGTCTGCTGACTGCGCCTCCCTGACAAGCAGGTGGAGCACAGAAGCATGTAAAGCCGGCATATCGCAGGCAACAACAAGCAGCAACCCTTCAGACGTCCTTCGCATAGCGGTAAGCAATCCGCCAAGCGGGCCTAAACCCGGTGTATCGTCCTGATAAACAGGAATTGAATCCGGCAGGCGGGGCAGCCGGTCCTTATGATTGGAAATCACCATGCACGTACCCGCCACTTCTAGTAGCAGGCGGGTAGTTGACTCAATAATAGTTTGCCCACCAACCTCTAGAAGTTCTTTCGGCCGTCCCATCCGCGAACTTTGGCCACCTGCCAGCACCACTCCCTGCATGGAATCCCTCCTCTAACGTCCAGCTTCTTCTATCTATTGTACCAGTTTCTTCGTGAGCAGGGTATGAAACAAATCACATGCCAGGGCTGGTATGAAAAGACAGATCTTTTGCGAATCTGCTCTTGACGGCATCAGAAAAGCCGTATAGATAGGTTCTACACGGCCTTCAAGGAGTTTTGCCATTACCACCTGTACACGAAGTTTTACTTAACAACTTCAGATACAATTTCATAAGAACGCAAACGGGCCTGGTGATCGTAAATCTGGGCGTTCACGATCATCTCATCCGCCTGGGTTTCATCGAGAAACGCCTGAAGTTTTTCTTTCACTTCTGCAGGATCGCCGACGATGGATGAGCCGAGCTGTCTGTGGAGGACGGCTTTTTCATACTCACTCATTAGCTCGTCCATATTATCTACCGGCGGCTGCAGGGGGGCACGATTATTCCGGATGAGGTTCAGGAATTGCTGCTGCATCGAAGTTGCCAGCCGGCGCGCTTCTTTATCCGTATCTGCTGCGATCACGTTCACCCCGACCATCGCATACGGCTCGTCCAGCACGCCTGACGGATGGAAGTTTCGGCGGTATAATTCCAGAGCCGGAAGTGTATTTTCAGGCGAGAAATGGCTGGCAAAGGCAAAGGGAAGTCCCAGATGCCCGGCCAGCTGTGCACTAAAGCCACTGGAGCCCAATAACCAGATAGGCACGTTAAGTCCCTCGCCAGGTATGGCATGCACGCGATTCTTTTCTGAAGCTAAAGCCGGATCAAAATAGGCGCGCAGTTCAGCTAATTGCTCAGGGAAATCATCGCCATCACTCCTGCTATCCCGTCTGAGGGCATGCATGGTGATTTGATCGGTTCCCGGTGCTCTCCCAAGACCTAGATCGATTCGGCCAGGGAACAAAGATTCAAGTGTTCCGAACTGTTCCGCAATAACAAGCGGGGCATGATTAGGCAGCATAATTCCGCCAGATCCAACCCGAATTTTCGAAGTACCGGCTGCAACTTGTCCGATCACGACAGATGTCGCCGAACTGGCAATGCCAGGCATATTATGATGTTCGGCTAACCAGTATCGTGTATAACCCCATTGCTCAGCGTGGCGAGCCAGATCGAGCGTATTTCGCAGCGAGTCAGCAGGCGTGCCACCTTGAACAACTGGGGACAAATCAAGGACTGAAAATGATATATCACGCAGCTGTTTGTTGTTATGGGCTGAGTAGTCTGTAGACATACGTTCATCTTCTTTCTCTCTTATTGTTCATTACATCTAGTATCGCAAAAAATACTGGAAAATCATAGCAATAAACTGTATCAAAAGCGGGCTACATGGAAATGGTTTCTTGCTTACCGCTCTGATTATCGGTATCCTTTGTTAAGAATAGGTTTAGGTAACTGAGACGTTAGCAGAAAGGACGAAGGAATATGCAAAATCAACTGCCTCCAGGTCAATTTGAAACCGAAAAATGGCCCGTTCTCCATCAAGGTGATGTTTACGAATTTGATGAGGAGACATGGAATTTTAAACTTTTTGGCGAAGTGAAAAAGGAAATTTCGCTATCGTTTGCCGAAGTGATGAAACTTCCGAAGACGGTATCAACGGTTGACATGCATTGTGTAACGACTTGGTCCAAATTCGCTACCACATTTGAAGGGATAGCGATGCGGGAGCTTATTAACCTGGCACAGCTTAATGATGGTGTAAAATACGTAAAAATATACGGTTACTACGGCGGCGACCGGTTCGGCTATTCGGCTAATTTGCCGCTTGATAGCCTTCTAGGTGATGAGGCCTTATTTGTGTACCGCTGGAAAGATCAAAACCACGAATGGCAGGACATCAGTCCCAAACACGGGTATCCCCTTCGGTTTATCCCGCCGGCTTCCTTTTATTTATGGAAAGGTTCCAAATGGGTTTCCGGAATCGAATTTAAGCAGGAAGATGAAGCCGGTTTCTGGGAAGAACTGGGCTACTCCATGACAGCTAATCCCTACAAAGAAGAGCGCTACCGCTGACAAAGGAGTAAGCCGATCTTGGACAAATCCAGATCGGCTTAAATTTATTACTACTTTTCTACAACAGGGAACCAGCCCGGTGTATTCATGATAGCTTGCCACAGCGGATCCGGAATGATTAACTCCGACTGGTCGTCCTTCGTGACCGTTGTGCGGATGTCGTTTTCCCGGCCTTGTTCTACTTTTTGTACCCACTCCGGCTCAATAATAATTTCCCGGCCAAGAGCAAGGAGCGGAACACCTGTTTCTATAGCTTTTAACGCGTCGTCTGCGGTCTTGATGGAACCGACACCCATGAGGGCAACCCGACGGCCTACACGCTCTTGGATTAACTCCATTCGTGTACGGTTCGTTTCTACACCGCGTCTTGGATGGGACCAGAAATCCATCAGCGAGATGTGAAGATAATCCAGCTCTTTATCCGCAAGTGCATCAACCAACTCAAGCGTATCAGCCATGGTAATTCCAGGTGTCTCCGGTTCTTCTGGTGAGAGGCGATATCCGACAAGGAAAGGTCCGTTAGCTTTCTCGGCCACGATTTTCTTTACCTCATCGACAACGCGCAGAGGGAATGTCATGCGTTTCTCGAGACTTCCCCCCCACTTATCGGTTCTGCGGTTAGAGTGCGGAGAGAAAAATTGCTGGAGTAAGTACGTGTTGGCTCCATGAATTTCTACCCCATCAAACCCTGCTTCGATCGCCCTGCGTGTTGCTGCACCGAACGCATGGATAATCTCTTCGATTTCCTGTTCGCTCAGCTCACGAGGGACAGGTGCCCCTTCCTGTTCCGCGGCAATCGCGCTGGCGCTTACGACATCGCCATTTGGAACCAAATCAGGCGGGCACATTCTTCCACCGTGGAAAATCTGCAGCACAGCCTTGGCACCCTGTTCTTTCAGAGAAGTAGCCAGACGGCGTAAGCTCGGAATCATATCATCACTGTCAGCAGCAAATTCGCCAGGAAAACCCTTGCCATTAGGCGTGACATAGGTACACGCCGTGATGACCATCCCGACGCCTTTTGCACGGTGAATGTAATAATCGATTTCCGGATCGGAAACGGTTCCGTCTTCATTAGATGAATAGTTTGTTAAGGGGGCCATAACGACACGATTTTTTAATTCAACGCCGCTGCGCAGCGCAAATGGTTCGAATAAAGGCTGGTATTTTGAATTCATTCCTTCATCGCTCCTCCTGTATGTATATTTGTGTCACAAGGTTTAGTATATAGTTTCTTACAGGGCTTTATTATAGTTAGTAACTAAAAATATTTCAACCGTAAACTGCACTTTCACTGGTTAACAGGTTTGAATTCTTCTCTGCGTACGAAAAAAGCCTTAAGGTCTAGACGACTTCAAGGCTTTTATTAAACATTATTCTTTCGACAGTGAGCGAAGGCTGCCATCCCGTTCACGTTTATAAAATTCGGTATAGTGAGCCATAATCTTCTCTCCCTGGAAGAAATTTTCAATGGCTGACCCATGATTCAACCCTCTGCCTCGGAGCATGGCTTCTCCATATTCGTGATAAATGACCGCATCCGTTTGGTCCACATTAGCCCACACTTCAATGTCTAGTATGGTTAACCCTTCCTCGCCTGCTATAAACTTGGTTGCGGTTCCGCTTCCAGCTGGCTTTGTTATTACATCACCTTCCCGGAGGGGATGTTCTCCCTGGGCAAATACAACCGTTCCGCTGCCTTCGATTACATAAAACATTTCATCAATTCCCGAATGGCTGTGCAGGCGATTTCCGCTGGCTCCTGGCTTGAGCCGATACATCTGTGAAAAAAGCCTGTCGGATCCAATTAAACCGGTTAACCAGGTAAAATCCCCTTCGCCTTTCGTTTTCGACATTTTCTCCAGCAGTGGCGTACGGTGCGCTTTTGGGTTCACTACAGGGGCCATCCACGCATTTTGTACTTTTTCATGGCTGCCGTTTTTAAAGTAGCTTTTAATCCACAGCCCAACATCTTCTGCAGACTGGTTCAGTTGTTCAAACTCAAGGCTGCCTAGTGAAACAGCGTACATGGATAGCACACGCATTATGTATTCCTTAGCAGCAGGTGTCGAAGATGGCAGATACCCAATAATGGCTTTTTCAGCAGTCCCCATCATATCTACATAAGGCGACAGGGTGTGCCGAAACCAGTGGATCAGTGAAAACCACTGCGTTCGGGGATTTCCAGCAGGGATATCCAGCCTCCCGTCGCTGTCTTTTCCTGCTTTCTTCAGAAAAAGATCCCACGCCAAATCGAAACGAAGAAGTTCGGCACCCGAAACAGTTTCAAGCATAGAGAGATACTCTTCCTCTAAACGGTAATCAATGCTTAACAGCAACGCTCTCATGTTTTGCCTCCTTATTGTTCAACTTTCAGCGCAGAATAAGCGTGCTCCACCACTTCCACCAACTGCTGCATGCCCTGTCGTATTTTATCCGGAGTCGCATGTGTAAAGTTTAACCGCATGGTGTTATGTTCGGGTTTTCCAACATAGAACGGTGCACCCGGCACATAGGCGACGCCTTTTTTCACGGCTTCTTCAAACAGCAGCGTCGTATTTATTTTTTCGTGCAGCTTAATCCAGAAGAACATGCCGCCCTTTGGCGAAACATAAGACAGGCCAGGCAGTTCAACAGACGCAAGCTGCCCCTGCATCACTTGCATCCTTTTATGGTATTCAGTGCGTATGTTAGATATATGCGAATCTAAGTCAAAGTCCCGGAGCAAATAGTAAAGCGCCTGCTGGTCCAGCGAACTTGAGTGCAAGTCTGCTGCCTGCTTGGAGCGGGCCATCATGCGGATAACCTCCAGTGGGCCTGCCACCCACCCGGTTCTAAGAGCAGGAACCACTGTCTTAGAGAATGTACTCGTATACAAAACAATACCAGCATCATCCAGTGCGGCGAGCGGTGTATAGGTCTCTTCCGGATGGAATTTAATCTCACCGTACGGGTCGTCTTCCAAAATAAGCACATTGTATTTCTTCGCAAGCGATACAAGATGTTTTCGCCTCTCAAGAGACCACACTCTGCCTGCCGGATTGGAAAAGGTCGGGACAACATATACAAACTTTGGCTGGTGTTGCTTGATCTTATTTTCCAGGTCTTCTTGCTTCATGCCTTCATCATCGGTCTCTACGGCCACAATTTTCGCTTCGTAAGAGTTAAACACTTGGAGAGCGGCCAGATACGTCGGATTTTCAGTGAGGATGGTATCACCCGGATTTAGCATAATACGCGAAAACAAATCAATCACTTGCTGAGAGCCTGTAGTTAACATAATATTATTTACGTCAACTGAAATGCCCTTTTGGCCCATACGTTCGGCTATTTTTTCCCGAAGCGGTATGAATCCCTCTGTTAATCCATATTGCATGGATTTTTTTCCACTCTCAAATACACACCGATAAGCCTGTTCAACAGCCTGGACAGGAAATAATTCATCGTACGGCAGCCCGCCTGCGAATGAAATAACATCTCCCTGGCTAACGACTTTTAAAATATCCCTAACCGCAGAAGATTCGAATAATTTGGTTATGTTAGCGAATAAATACTCCATTTCTCTTGCACCTCTGTTTAGTAAATAGTAAGAATACAGTAAACCTTTTTCCAAATAAGTGCAAGGCTTCAGGCTGCACAACTCGGTGGCAGGCCGGGATGCGTTAATATTTGAAGCGTCCGGGCATAAACCTGGCCCGGTTGCCCATATCCGATTGATAGGAGCTAAAACGGGCGAGCCCCTCTTCTTCCACTTTAATCCGGTGTCGCAGCATCAGCGCATTTAGCACGCTAAAAATAAAAAATGTGACATAGGCCTCAAAAAGCAGCGGTACAAGCGCTATTTCCAGGATAACCGCGAGATAATTTGGGTGGCGCATATAAAGATAAGGGCCTTTTTGTACAATTTTAGCTCCCGGTATAATGAAAATTCGCGTATTCCAATAGGGACCAAGGGAAGCAATAGCCCAGTAACGGAGCACTTGCACGGCCAGCATCAAAATCAGTAAAGCCGCCCACCAAGGCGATACCGGATAGCCATGCAACATAACTTCTGCCAACAGGCTGATCAAAAAAGCCGTATGCATCGACACGATAAGCGGGTAGTGATGGGCTGCAATTTCAATGCCGCCCCGCGCAAGCACCCACTTTCTGTTTCGTTTAGCAATCCACAGTTCAGTAAGCCGTTGTATAACAAGCAACAGGAAGACACCATAAAAAAATATCATGTTTTACCTCTTTACAAGCAGCAGTTCCGAACTGAAGCCCGGCCCCAGTGCAGTAAGAATTCCATACTCTCCTGGCTGAATACCGTTGCTAAGAATTTCGTTTAAAACAAACAACACCGTTACGGAAGACATATTTCCATACTTTTGCAGCACATCAAGGGCGGCGGAAAACCGATCGAGCGGCACACCAAACACCTCTGCATACGCTTCGATAACTTTATACCCTCCAGGATGGGTAATAAAGTGGGTAATGTCGGAAGTCCGGAGATGATGCTGTTCCAAAAATTCGTAAACATTGGGCTTAAACATGCTATGTACAAAAGTCGGGATGTCACGTGAGAAGATCACCTTGAGCCCGGCATCATTTACTTCCCAGCCCATAATGTCTCGCGTATCCGGCCATAACGTGCTCAGTGTCTGCTCAATCCGAGGACCGTGCCCTTCAGGTAAGCATTGCTCGCCTTCAATCAAAACAGCGGCCGCACCATCTGCAAAGAGCGAGGTCGCTACAAGATTGCTTTTGGACCTATCCTCCTGCTGAAAAGTGAGTCCGCAGCATTCAACGGCAATCAAGAGCGCCCTTTGCTCCGGATAGGCTTTGACATATTCAAAAGCCCTGGATATTCCAACACATCCGCCTGCGCAGCCAAGTCCCCAGATCGGTGTCCGCTTTGTATGAACGCCGGCCTTCAACTCATTCATAATCAACGCATCAATGCTCGGCGTGGAGATCCCGCTCGTTGACACAAAAAATAGGTGATCGATATCCTTTATGCTCCTGTCGGCTTTGTTGAGGCAATCGGCTGCAGCTGCCGTTCCGAGCTTAACCGCCCACTCACGATATCGTTCATTTTTTTCGGCAAAAGAATGGGGTTGACCGTACCAGTCAAGCGGCATGCAAAAATGGCGGGTTTTCACTTTTCCGTTTTGAAAAATAGGGAGCAGCCGTTCAATATTACGGAATGAACCTGCAAATAAGTTGCTAGCAAATGTTTTTACTTCATCTTGGTGCAGTATATGAGGAGGAAGACAGGTTCCAACAGCTCGGATTCGGGCCACAGTGTATCGCTCCTTCTGTTACGTCAGTAGCCCTTATTTTTGCCCACCGCTTGCAGGAAGAAACCTGACAAGCAAACGTTTTTTAAGTTGATGCAAGTTCTTTATACACTTCTTCTGGTATAATCAGCTGTTCAATGCCAAGCATATCTGCCACTTCCTCAAAGGAATTCCCCTCCTTTAGCCGCTGAACAGCAAACGTATTCCTCAATTTCTGCGCATGAAACTTGATGCCTGACTTCTTCGAAAGAGTCTCTAGCACAAACTGGATACTGCGCGGGCTCATCCGCTTTCCCTGACGCGATTCAAATACAAACGGAGTGGTTCCAGTACGCTCTTTATATTTTTTTAGATACTCTCCTTTCTCGAGAGGCAGTATAAATCGGCGTACATTGCCCAGCGACACTCCGATTATGACGCCTTCGTCTACCCACTGTACGTCTTTCCATAATAAACTTGCGGCTTCTTGTATACGCAGCCCGGCCCAGAGAAAAACCGTAATGAAAGACATATTTCGGTCAAAAATGGCGTCATCGTTTTTCGCGTTCGCTTCTTCCCTAATGGTATGCAGAAGATAATCAATTTCATCTTCGCTTAAGTAAAAAGCTTCATCCTCCGCCCGATTTGGCCTGCGCTTTAGTTTTGCACACGGGTCTATCCCCACTTTTCCTTTAAGCCATAAAAAGTGAAAGTAAGCTTTTAGGGCCGTAATTTTCTTGTTAATGGTCGACATTTGCTTGCCTGATATGATTTCTTCCTCAATGTATTCTGTTACATTCATAAACCCAATCTCGTACACTTCTTTACTCGGATAAAGCCTGCCAAGCCAGGCGAAAAACATGGTCAATTCCATCATATAAGAAGAAATCGTAAGCTCTGCCCGCATCAACTGAAGCAAATACTCTTCGTATTCAGCCATATACGGAAAACGGTATTCCATATGCTGTTTTCCTCCTTTCCTCTATACTAACTATATATACAATTAGCCGAACATACGTTTTTTCCTTTTTAACCTATTATCTTTTGATGTTTTTTTATTTTACTGCGCAGTTTCTTTGGACTTCCTTAGGCTATCTTGATCCCTCTCGAAGAATAATTTTAGCGAGGATCACAAAGGATAAGAATGGAAAAGACCTTATACATTGCGCGTTAATAAAAAAGCCAGCGATAAAACTGAACAAGGGGGACACACACGTGCCCGAGTCGTTAAAACACAAAATGGATGATTCCTGGAAAGAAGTCTTTAACACAGTTAAGACCCTAGAACCCGCGAAATTAGCAATCGTCAAAGCCACTCTCCCTACGGTACTAGAGCACGGCGAGGAAATTACGAAACGATTTTATCAGAGGCTGCTGGGCAATCATCCGGAATTAAAAGACCTTTTTAACCAGACCCATCAGAAGATAGGCCACCAGCCAAAAGCGCTGGCAAATGCTGTGTATGCAGCTGCAGCAAACATCGAGAACTTAAGCGCTATTATGCCGGCCCTCGAACATATTGGGTATAAGCATAAGAGTTTAAACATCAAGCCTGAACAATACCCCATAGTAGGTGAAAATTTGCTTCAGGCTATCAAAGAAATATTAGGATCGGCCGCAACAGAAGAAGTACTGGATGCATGGGCTGCAGCCTATGAAGTAATCGCAGACGCATTTATCCGAATGGAAGACAAAATGTACAAAACAACAGAGAGCGCGCCAGGGGGCTGGGCTGGGTTCCGCGACTTTGTTGTCGACAAAAAAGTTCCGGAAAGCTCCATCATTACATCGTTCTATTTAAAACCAGCCGATGGCAAAGCAATTGCCTCCTATTTGCCAGGCCAATATACTACGGTCAATGTAGAGATTGAAGGTGAGGAATACAGGCATAATTTGCGCCAGTACAGCCTCTCAGATCGTCCAGGCACGGGATATTACCGCATCAGCGTAAAGCGGGAAGATCCGAGAGAAGAAGGGTACCCGCCCGGTGTTGTGTCAACCTTTTTACACAAGCATGTCAAAGAAGGCGACATCATTCCAATCAGCGCGCCGTCAGGCGACTTTTACTTAGACATGGATAAGCAGATTCCTGTGGCGCTTATAAGCGCAGGGGTAGGTTTAACACCCATGCTAAGTATGCTTAACACCCTGGTGGCAGAACAACCAGACAGGAAGGTCTATTACACGCATGCCGCCATCAACAGCAGTGTCCATGCGATGAACGACCATGTGAAACAAGTAGCTAAAAACCATTCAAATGTAAAATCTTTTGTCATTTACCAATCCCCAACCGAAGCGGATAAGGCAGCGCAAAATTATGATAAAGAAGGATTTATTACACTGGAGTGGATGCAGTCCGTTCTGCCAAAAGAGGCGGATTTCTACTTTTGCGGCCCGGTGCCTTTTATGAAAGAAGTCAACAAAGCGCTTAAAAAATGGGGCGTACCCGTAGAAAGAATCCATTATGAATTCTTCGGCACAGGCGGCGATTTGGAAGATTAATGGATGATTAAGTGACCTAAAAAGAGGCGTCTACAATGTCCTCCGGCTTTCGCACATCGGTTGGGTGGACAATGGCATGCCCTCCTTCCTGCCTGATTAAACATAGGTTCATTTTCTTTTTACACCTTGTTTATTTTTACCACGCTCGTTAAGAAAAAAACAATTCCCCCCTTGCATTCGACATCTTTTTAAACGATCGTTTAAAAAGATGTCGAATTCAATTAATCCATCTCGAAGTTTCATCCACATCGCTTGCGGGAAATACGTTTATAGAGCAACAGATGAGAAAGGAGCTGCACTTATGGACCACAAACAGCTTGAGCAGTTAAAACAGGAATTGGAGCAGCAAAAAGAACAATTGGTGAGCAGCGATTTAGTAAGCGAGCCTGATTTGAATAAATCGATAATAGAATCGACCGGGGAATTGTCCAGCTATGATAACCACCCTGCTGATATGGGGAGCGAAGTATTTGAACGATCGCTGACCGTGGCGTTAAATGAACACGAACAAAAACTGCTTGATGATATAGAAGCGGCCCTCCATCGTATTGAGGAGGGCATATACGGTAAATGCCTGGAATGCGGGGCTCAAATCCCGTTCGAGCGGCTGCAAGCAAACCCGGCTGCTGCCTACTGCATCGAACACCAGGAAGTACACGACAGAATGGATACAGGCGAAGAACGGTCGCCAAAACTTTCCGACATCCACATTGACCGTCCGGCAGAGGAAGATATTCTCAGTCCGCCATTCGTAAGGGGGCGAAGCGATCCGCATGAAGATGCGCTGGATGATGTAGAAGGCTTCAATGACAGAACACATAAAGTAGACCCGGCTGAATAGGCAAACACAGAGAGCACGGATGCGTGCCCTCTACTTAATTCGGACGGACGCTCCTATTCCAGTGTGCGGTAGTGGTACTGCGATACCGCCGTGAAACCAAGTTTGTCATAAAGTGCAAGGGCTGGTTCGTTGTCCGTTAAAACCTGCAGGTATGTACGTTCCGCACCCCTTCCAGCAGCCCAGCGGGTTAATCGGCGAATGATCTGGGCTGCTGCTCCTTTTTGCCTGTGCCTAGGCGAAACGATAATATTACTTAAGCCTGACCAACTCCGCTCTACTACCGCGGTCCCCAGGCCAATCACTTCGTCATTCTCATACAAACGCAGAAATGCCTTACTGGGACCAATCGCTGAGAAGATGTGAGAATACCCCCTGTGCTGCTCCTGTGGATAATCCTCTAAAATAAGAAAATCCCGAATCCACTCATCATCCGCTTCCTCTGCTAACGTGCACGTAAATCGCTGTTCATCTCTTACACGATTGATGATTTCACTGCAGAGCGCCATCATTAAAAAGCATGGATATTCAATTCGGTAACCGTTTGCCTCCAATATACTGTCCAGCTCAGGCGGTGACGCTGAGCCCACCTGAAAAGCCGGTACAATCGAACGCCGCTGATAGAATTCCTCAACAAGAGCCAGCCAATTTTCGTCTGGAAATGGGCCAGCCGCATACACACTGTTTGCTCTTTTCGTAACGCCAAAGGAAGCCCGCAGCCGCCACGTTCTTATTGTTTGCTGGATGTAAGAGGGCCAGGCGTTGGCTCCCAATTCTTCTAATAACAAAACAAGCTGGCTGTCCGTTTTCATTATTGCCCTCCTGTCTTTTCTCCATAAAAAATATATGCCGAGCTTTACAAACCCAATATAATTTTAACCGTTTTTTAAACTCGTTGACATACTATTGTAACGAAACTCTTTTAGAATTTAGTATACCTTCTTCAAGTATGCTATAATGATTTCCCGCCCCGGATTTAAGCAAACAGATAGAAAAGGAAGTAGTATAGATGGAGAAATATATTAACCAATTGCTCGATATGGGCGTGTTTAAAATTAACGAGCGACAGTTATATGAATGCTCGGAAGCTGAATTAAAAGCTGCCCTATGTGAGATTTTATTCGCTAAACGTAAGAGATTCATATCCTCATATTGATAAAAGAAAAAGCAGCAGACAGATTACCTGTATGGCTGCTTTTTCTCTATTCTCTATGTTTTTGGGTTGTCTTCGCCTTATACTTTTGCTTGCTTCTCTTATACCTCAAAAGTTTAAACGCATTACTCCCTTCTGCTAACGATTATCTCCAATCCATGAATACGCTGCCGGTTATCTCTTCATTGTAACGCTACTACCATGCATAGAAAAAGGGGGATTCGCTCTGCCATGCCGATTCTAAAATCTTCCCTTTTTTAAGACGAGCCGAATACCGCCTATGGCAAACAAGTAGCGTAAGTCCACCGCTTTCTTTATGATAACAGCAGGATAACCTGTTACCCTTTTCTTGCCAAACTGTCCAATCGCATCTTCACGCCCGAGAGAGGCAACGGTTCCATAGATCACCGGTTTGAACGGTTTCCGCTTATGTTTAGTTCCCCGAATCGTAACCACAATGTTTTCCGCCAGCAGCTTCCCCATCTGCACCGCAATTTGCGCTGTAGGCGGATAGGGCCGCTTCGTTCTTTGATCCGTAAATAGTGCACAATCACCAATGATAAAAACATTCTCATGCCCCGGCGCACGCAGGTATCCATCAACTGGCACTCTGCCGCGGGTGGTTGTGAAGCCTGATTTCTCAATGATGGAATTTCCCCGCACTCCCGCTGCCCATACCACTGTGCCTGCCCGGATCTCTTTTCCGCTCGCGAGCACGACGCCGTGCTTGTTGCATGCTTTAATTGGCGTACCTAAAATAAACTCAACTCCTTTTGCTTCTAAGGCAGAAGTGGCATAATTGCGCAGGCCCGGGTCAAATCCAGGAAGAGCCACCGGGGCTGACTCTACGGTAATCAAACGGACCAGACTTGTATCGACATCGTACTCCTTGCACAGCTTAGGCACTCTGTCTGCTAATTCACTTACGAATTCGATCCCTGTGAGTCCAGCCCCTCCTACGACAAACGTTAAGAGTTCGGTGCGCTTTGGATCATTTTTATATGTAGCGAATTGGTACTCAATGTATTCTCTTAGTTGTCTGACCCCATTAATATTCCATCTGTTAAAGGTATACTCCATCAGCCCCGGAATGCCAAATGTCTCAGGTTCTGCACCGAGACCGACAATGAGGTAGTCGTATGCTAACGTGTGGTTTTCAAGGACTACCACTCGATCAGATGTCCGAATTTCCACAACATTGTCCTGAATAAGCTGTACTTTCTTTCGATTAATCAGCCTTTTAATATCCACCCGTGTTTTATCATGAGGGAATGTTCCAGCAGCTGGCTCATGCAATCTTGTGGTGAAATAATGGTATTCATTTTTATTGACCAATGTAACCTCAGCTTCTTTGGTTCGCAGTTTTTTTTGAAAAGTAAGGGCAGCCGTTAGACCGGCGTATCCCGCTCCCAGAATGATGATTTTCGGAGGTATCACCGTCTTCCCCCTTTCTATCGTTCTTCTATGGCGAAAAGAAAGCTATCCTCTTTAGTGTATTCGCGCAGTAAAAAATTAAGAAAGGATGAGGATAATCTTCAATATTTTAAATTGTTAGTCTTTACTGTCGTTTCATTTTGTGAGATAATCAAAGCAGTTCAAAGATAAGGGGCTCTTCCCCCTAACAAGCTGAACCTGAGCCTATCTTCTTTTATAAACTGCCTAGTTTCGTACGATCTTCTTCCCGAAGACTTTTCACGAACTATAGCCAGTTAAACTGCGTTTATTTTTTGATGCGGTTTGACTGGCTTTTATTTTTGCCGTCACTAGAAAGGAGGCGTGATACCATGGGGGCTTTGGATGGAATCACCATCCTCGATCTGACTCGCGTACTTGCCGGGCCTTTCTGCACGATGACGCTGGGCGATCTGGGCGCGGAAGTCATTAAGGTCGAGGGTTCCCACAATAAAGACGATACACGCGAATGGGGGCCGCCGTTTGTGGGTGGCGAGAGCGCCTATTATCTGTCTGCGAATCGCAACAAAAGAGCCATCACCCTGAACCTTAAATCGGCAAAGGGAAAAGAGATCGTTAAACAGCTGGTGCGCGATGCAGATGTTGTCGTCCAAAACTTCAAGACCGGTACACTGGATAAGCTTGGCCTGGGCTATGACGTGCTAAAGGAGATCAACCCGCAAATTATCTTAGCTTCAATCACTGGATTCGGCAGTAACGGCCCTTACAAGGACGATGCTGGCTACGACTATATCATTCAAGCCATGGGCGGACTGATGAGCATTACTGGCGGTGACTCTTCGGGGCCTCTTAAAGTGGGGGTTGCCATCGCCGATGTGTTAACTGGCTTGTATACAACGATCGGCATTTTAGCGGCTCTGCACGAAAGAAATCATTCAGGACGGGGCCAATGCATCGATATTTCCTTATTTGATTCGCAAATCTCCGCCCTGGTTAACGTAGCAAGCAACTACCTGATAACGGGTGTTGTGCCGAAGCGGCTGGGAAATCAGCACCCTAACATAGTCCCCTATCAAGTATTCCCGACCGCTGATCAAGAAATGGTGGTCGCCGTAGGAAACGACGCCCAGTTTAGAAAGTTCACCCATATCATTGGTTTGGCGGAGCTGGCTGATGATGATAAGTTCAGCACGAATGCCAGGCGCGTAGAGCATAAAGATGAATTGGTAAACCGGATTGCTGCTGCCTTGAAAAAAAGGCCCGCCAGGGAGTGGACAACATTATTTAAAGAAGCTGGTGTTCCAAACGGGCCAATCAACGATATGAAAGCATTGTTTGAAGATCCACAAGTTCACGCCAGACAAATGGTCGTTGAGATGGCGCACCCCACTGCCGAAACGATCAGGCTCATCGGAAGTCCGCTTAAACTCTCCAGAACTCCAGTGGAGATCCAAAGACATCCGCCGCTGTACGGCGAGCATACCGATCAGGTTTTAAAAAAGCTGGGATACTCAGCGGAAGATATCCGCTCGATGCGGGAAAAACAAGACATTTAGGAGGCAGAAACCGATGATGAACTTTGCTTTAACTGAAGAGCAGGAAGCTGTAAAAAAACTTGTGCGCACCTTTGTTGACCGCGAGATCATTCCCTTTATCCAGGAATGGGATGCAACGGGGCACTTTGAAGTTGAAATTATGAAGAGGCTGGCGGATCTACAGCTGATGGGGGTGTGTATACCTGAGGAATACGGCGGATCGGGAATGGACTATAACACCTTAGCGATTGTCTGTGATGAACTGGAACGCGGCGATACGGCATTTCGCACGGCTGTTTCCGTCCATACCGGCTTAAACAGTATGACCCTGCTTCAATGGGGCGACGAATTTCACAAACAGAAGTATCTCATTCCACAGGCCCGCGGCGAAAAGATTGGAGCCTTTGGCTTAACAGAACCAAATGCGGGTTCTGATGTGGCCGCTATGCAAACGACGGCCAGGCGGGTTGGCAACGACTACATTATCAATGGTTCCAAGACCTGGATTTCATTATGCGATGTGGCAGACCATTTTCTGATTTTTGCCAAAACAGACAAAGACAAAGGACATCATGGAATAAGCTGCTTTATCGTGGAGCGCACCTTCCCTGGCGTTACAACCAGGGGTTTCAAAGGAAAGCTGGGCATTCGTGCCGGCAATACAGGCGAAGTCTTTCTGGAGGAAGTTCGTGTACCTGCAGAAAACCTGGTTGGGCAAGAGGGAGAAGGATTTAAAATTGCCATGTCTGCGCTTGATAATGGGCGCTTCACCGTAGCGGCTGGTGCCTGCGGATTAATTGAAGCGAGCTTAGAAGCGAGCCTTAAATACTGCCATGAACGAAAAACATTTGGCAAAGAAATCGGCAGGCATCAACTGGTTCAGCAAATGATTGCCAAGATGTCCGCTAACCTGGAAATCTCCCGGCTTCTCGTATACCGTGCCGGCTGGCTCAAGAATCAAGGCAAGCGCAGTACAAAAGAAACATCCTTAGCCAAATGGATTGCGTGTGATGCAGCATTCGAAGCAGCAAACGACGCTGTACAAGTCCATGGGGCTTACGGATATTCCAATGAATATCCGGTAGAACGCTTTTTACGTAATGCAAAAGCGCCCGTTATCTATGAAGGCACGCGGGAGATCCATACGATTATGCAGGCTGAATACGCACTTGGCTACCGGCAGGATAAGCCACTCAGACAGATGTTGCCTGCATGGAGTTTAACAGATTAACTTGTTCTAGTGGATCCCCTTGCGAGGGGATCCTTTTTTTTATACGATTGTTACAGCCTATACAAATTCTGGAGGTGATCCGTTTGAATACATACTTTATTGCCGGACATGCACGGCTGCCACAGGGAATGGCCGCTAAGGTTGTTTTTGATTCACTGACGATAACAGCGGAGGTAGATAAAAGATACGGGGTGATCGTTGACGCCTCCTGTACGCTGGCCACGCAACATGGACGCGATTTTGTACAGAGGCTGCTTAGAGGTTACAGCCTAAAGGACGGAATTGAAGAACCGATACAAGCGGTGCTGTGCTACTACCGAGGGAAGGCAACCAACGCCCTGGTCGCTGCGCTGCGGGATTTGCACACGCAATATCTTGCCCTGGAACATGCACCCTTGTAAATGAAAAATGGACGGCTCGGCACCGTCCCTTTTCTCTCATCTTTTAGTGAAGGAATTATTGATATTCCTTCTTTAACTGAGCCGCAATGATGTTTTTTTGAATCTCTGATGTTCCTTCATAAATTTTTGTGATTCGCGCATCGCGGTAAAAACGTTCAACCGGGAATTCAGAAACATAGCCAATTCCCCCGTGGATTTGCACCGCCTTATCGGCTACCCGATTGTATACCTCGGATCCCAGCAGCTTCACCATAGCGGCTTCCTTTATCACTTTCATCTGCTCGTCCACCATCCACGCTACTTTATACGTCATGCAGCGCAGTGTTTCAATATCAAGTGCCATCTCAGCAAGATAATGCTGGATAATCTGCTGTTCAAAAATAGGCTTTCCAAACTGAATGCGTTCCTGTGTGTGCTTCATACACATATCGAGCAGTTTTTGGCAGGAGCCGAGGTTTCTTGCGGCTAAACCCGCCCGGCCATTTGCCAAAATTTTGAGCGCATTAACATAGCCCTCCCCTTCCAAACCCAATACATTTTCAGCAGGCACCTCACATTCTTCAAAGAATAACTCCGCCGAATGAGAACCGCGCAGGCCCATCTTTTTCTCGATTTTCCCGACATGAAAGCCAGGAAAATCCTTTTCCACAATAAAGGATGTAATCCCTTTTGCTCCTTTGGCAGGATCGGTTACCGCCATAACCGTAAACACATCCGCAATCGGCGCATTTGTAATGTAATGCTTACTGCCATTTAAAATATATCTATCGCCCTTTTTAACAGCTGTTGTCTTCAAATTGGTCGCATGCGATCCGGCGCTTGGTTCTGTTAAAGCAAAAGCGCCGATTTTTTCTCCCCTCGCCATGGCAGGCAGGTACTTGCGTTTTTGGGCTTCATTCCCCATTTCGACGATTCCAACCGAGCCGATACCGGTATGCGCACCGATAACTGTTGTATACCCGTTGTGCGTTTTTCCCAGTTCCTCGTAGACCGCGCACTTGCCAACCATGCCGATTCCAAGGCCGCCGTATTCTTCTGGAATACTTAGCCCGAAAAGGCCCATTTCTTTTGACATCTCGAGAATTCGCTGCGGAATTTCATCCTGTTCTTCGATCTCCATCGCTACCGGTTCCACTTCATGTTCAATAAAATCCCGGACGTTCTGCCTAATGAGTTCAATGTCTTCTGATACCTGTACAACCATGGGAAGACCCCCTCTGTTATTTGGATTCATCGCTGTACGTATAAAAACCTTTTCCTGATTTACGGCCAAGCCGCCCTGCTTTTACGTATTTGACAAGAATGGGAGATGGACGGTATTTCTCGCCAAGATGCTTGTATAAATACTCCATGTTGCGTAAACGGGCATCTAGTCCGACAAGATCAGCCAGTTCAAGCGGTCCCATCGGATGGTTGAGGCCCAGTTTTAGCGCTTTATCAATATCCATGGCAGAAGCAACGCCTTCCATCAACATATTCATCGCTTCATTGCCAATGAGACAATTCATTCGGCTGGTGACGAACCCCGGAAACTCATTGACTTCCACCGTTTCTTTTCCCATTCTTTCTGCAACGTCTCTTACCACGGCTACAGTGGCATCCGATGTATCCAGTCCCCGAATCAGCTCAACAAGTTTCATTTTATGTACCGGATTGAAGAAGTGCATGGCGATACACTGTTCCGGTCTGGACGTAGAAGCCGCAATTTCTGTTGGGCTCATGGTGGATGTGTTGGTGGCTAATATTGCATGGCGGGGGGCGTATTCATCGAGTGTCCGAAACACTTCGATTTTTGCCTCCATCACCTCAATGATTGCTTCGATGGCGAGGTCTGCCTCGCGGGCCGCGGCTGCCAGGTCAGTAGTATACAACAATTGCTCAAGTGCCTGGTCTTTTTGTTTATCTGTTATAAAGCCTTTTGCGGCACTTTTGGCCGCTTCTTTCTCGATATACCGCCTGGCTTGTTCGATGGCCTGTGCCGACACATCCTGCAGCGTAACCATATAGCCCGCAACCGCAGCGGCATAGGCGATACCCCTTCCCATGGTGCCGCTGCCCACCACAACAATACGGTTGATAGCTGGTGTCTTCATATCACTCCTCCTCCGCTCGCAGCAACAATTTTTCTACCGGCCCTGGAAATGTGCCTGTCGCTTATCCAGAAAAGCCTGCGTACCTTTATCTTTGTCCTCTGAGTTAAATAACACCGCCTGCGCTAGTTTCTCCACCATTAAGGCTGAACCCATGTCCAGATCAAAACCTTGATTCACTACGATCTTAGCCAGGCGAATAGCCAGTGGACCTTTACTCATTATTTTTTCTGCTTTTGCCTTGACTGCTTCCCACAATTGCCCAGCTGGAACGCACTGCGATACGAGGCCTATTTGCTCTGCCTGAGCGGCTGAAATCATTTCACCGGTTAAAATCATATCCAGCGCCCGGCCCTTTCCGACAAGGCGTGCAAGCCGCTGCGTGCCGCCCGCACCCGGAATAATCGACAGATTTAATTCGGGCAAGCCGATTTTTGCATGTTCAGCTGCAATGCGAATGTCACATGCCATGGCGAGCTCACACCCACCGCCGAGCGCAAATCCGTTAATCGCTGCAATCGTAGCTTTGCTGCTGTTTTCCACTTCCCTATAAAAGGCGGACATGCCTGGAGCCAGGGCATCCAGGGCGTTTTTTTCCCTCAGTTGCCGTATATCTGCGCCTGCCGCAAACGACTTCTCCCCTTCTCCAGTAAACACGATCACACTCGTGTCTTTGTCGCCTTCAAGCGTTTGCAGCGCCGCTCTCATTTCCTGCACGGTTGTGCCATCCAGCGCGTTGCGGACATCCGGACGGTTGATTTTGATGATTCCAATTGCCCCTTCTTTCTGCAGCAAAATATTCTGATACGCCATCCGCTTTCCTCCTTTAGGGTCATCATTACATCGTCTCACAGATTTGGATAGTGGTCTCTATGAAACTTATGTAATGCAAAAATGATGCCAGCTTTAAAATATGGGGTTCCAGCAGCGGAATCGGATTCTTTATTGAAAAACCGATTCAATTTTGAATTATGATGCGTTTTTGTATCATCCTCTCATTCAAGCTTTGGGCCCACCGGCTACATACAGTACCTGGCCGCTTACGAATGAAGATGTGTCCTGCGCAAAAAACAGAGCCGCATTCGCAATATCTTCCGGCTTGCCGCTGCGTCTTACGGCAATTTCTGCGATGCGGCTTTTTATCATATCGTCAAAATCCACACCCAGGCGTGCAGCTGTTGCGCGGGTCATCTCCGATTCGATAAATCCCGGGGCAATGGCGTTAACTGTTATGCCATATTTCCCAAGCTCAATGGCCAGTGTTTTCGTTAGACCCTGGAGGCCTGCTTTTGCAGTGGAATAGTTGGCCTGCCCGCGATTGCCTAAAGCAGACGTAGAAGAAATATTAATGATCCGGCCATACCCCTGTTCTACCATATATTTCTGGGCGATTTGACTGCAGTAGAAAGCACCCTTGAGATGGACCTCCATCACCACGTCCCAATCATTTTCACTCATTTTATAAAACAAGTTATCCCGGATAACACCGGCGTTATTGACAAGAATATCAACGGAACCAAAGAACTGATGCACCGCAAGAAACGCTTGTTCCAATTCAGGCCAATTGGTAACATCCGCCTTTATGGCAAGCGATTTGCACCCTGCCTGTTTGATTTCATCCTGCGCCTGCATGAGCATTTCCTCATTGTTATCTAGCAAACAAACAGCGGCGCCTTCGTTACCTAAACATAATGCAATCGCTTTGCCAATTCCTCTGCCTGCACCTGTTACCACCGCCACTCTTCCGTTTAAACGTCCCATTCTACTCCACCGTCCCGCGCAGCGTATTCATTTTTCGGGATAGAAATCATGCCATAGTTTCTTCATAATTCATCATCCTTTTCAACCACTTTTCCTTTAAAAAAAAGGTCTATGTCATTCTCACGTATTAAATCATAGACCCGTTCAAGAGAAGGACCGGGCATATGCCCGGCTGTTTTTTAGGGGATAGTAGACATACCCCCTACACACCGTATCCCGATGTATGAAGGGTTAGTTCAAGCTATCGGCGTACGAATTAAGCGGTTGTACGACGTGTACCTTACTTTGCTCTGTCGCTTCCATTAAGCCCCTGTACACCAGGTACAAGCCAATGGCAGAAGAAATAATGCCTGCCCACCCGCCAAAGGCCGAGTTGACACCTGCTAATTCACTAAGTGTTCCGCCAATAAAAGCTAACTCGACAAATAAAAACATCCAGCCAAACGGTTTGCTTTCCCGGAATGAAGCCATCGTAAACGGTATTGTAAGGATCGCCCACACCAGGAGGAATGTGCCAAGGGCCGTTCCGGAAGCATGGCCAAATTTTAAAATACCGTTGAGCTCAAAATATACGAATAAGCCAAGTGAAATAAAGAACCCGCCATATATCCCAAACGTAGTCATCCCAAATCGATGGCCGCGCGCGTATTCGAAAATCGCACACAGTAGTTGAATACAGCCGCCGCAAATCAGGGCGACGGTAAGAAATAATGGAGTGGCAGATACGGGAACAAGGTGGGCATTCGGAATGTTTAATAGCGACTGGGAAACTACAAACGCAGCGAGGCCCAAAGTGCTGGGATCCGCTAATTTTTTTTGTTCGATCATATCGGTCACTCCTTCTTAATTAAGAAATACTCCTGTTTCACGATTGGCCATTCGCATTACAGATGCTTCAGAAGCACAACACCGGTTTTATTAGCGCATAACGGTCACCCCCTTTCATTGATTCATTAACAAATAGCAGGCTTTTATGTGCAATAGCGCGGTATTATCTAATCAGTTAGCTTAAGCACACCCGGCACGTTATCATGTGTGTACATTATGAAAGATTTCAGGCCGCTTCACGACTCGGAAAGTGTCGGATAAAACATAATGCGCAGGTGTAATTTCTTTAAGCTCGCTAAGCGTAAGATCGTCTACTAACTCTTCTAAAACCATCTGCCCTCCTCGGAAAGAAAAAACGGAGAATTCAGTTATCAAGATATCCACTTCTTCCTTTGCCGTAAGCGGGTATGTACACAACGGCAAAATTTTTGGTTCTCCCTGTGGCGATAGGTGGGTGGAGGCGACAATAACGGTTTTTGCGCCGACAATTAGATCCATGGCTCCCCCTACCCCCAGCACATCCTTTCCGGGGATAGCCCAGTTTGCAATGTCTCCTCTTTCACTGATTTGCAGAGCCCCGATGACCGTTTTATCGATATGGCCGCCCCGCATCATAGCAAACGATAAAGCGGAATCAAAATAAGAGGCTCCGCAATTTTCTGATATAGGAAGCTTGCTCGCATTAATGAGATCGGGATCGTGCTCGGCTGGAGCCGGGGTAGGTCCTACACCGAGAATCCCGTTTTCTGAGTGAAGAATAATGTCGCGACCCTGTGGAAGATAGTCGGCGACAAGAACGGGTATGCCAATCCCTAAGTTTACGATATCCCCATCTTCAAACTCCTGAGCAGCACGCCAGGCTATATAATGTTTATAATCGTTCATGAGGCGCCTCCCTCTTAACAACCACATCCACAAAAATATGCGGAGTAATTACTGCTTCCGGATCCAGCTCGCCTGCCTCAACAATTTCATCCACCTCTACAATGGTGAGCGCAGCTGCCATCGCCATAATTGGATTAAAGTTGCGGGCTGTCTTATAATAAATCAGATTTCCATGCCGATCTGCCTTATGAGCTTTGATCAACGCGACATCAGCGCGCAAACTTTCCTCCAGCACATACTCTACCCCGTCAAAAGTCTTTGTCTCTTTGTTCTCTGCCAGTAATGTCCCCGCTGCAGTCCGGGTGTAAAAAGCGCGAATCCCGCTACCTCCCAGGCGTATCGCTTCACTAAATGTGCCCTGCGGAATCAATTCCACCTCAAGCATGCCTTCCCGCTTAAAGCGCGAGACGTCCGGATTGCTTGTGAAATACGTTCCGATCGCTTTTCTAATGCGGTTTTCCAGCAGCAATTTACCAATGCCCTGCGCTTGTTGTCCGACATTGTTGCTAATGATGGTGAGGTCACGCACATTCGTCTCAAGTAAAGCATCCACCAGGTAAAGCGGTTGACCCGATAATCCAAACCCTCCAACCATAATCGAGCACCCATCTGATATTAAAGAAACGGCCTCATTTGCTGTCATGAACTTTACCGGCATCTCCGCTTTCCCCTTTCCTGCCATTCGTTCCTACAGAATTTTTTAAAGCTGTTCGATGGCAATTGCCATTCCCTGTCCACCACCGACACAAAGTGTAGCCATGCCGAACTGTTCCTTGCGCCGCTTCATTTCATATAGCAGGGTTGTCATGATTTTTGCGCCAGTTGCTCCCAGCGGATGCCCCAGGGCGATCGCTCCGCCGTTCACGTTTACGGTATCCATATCCAACTGAGCTTCCCTGATGACGGCAAGGGATTGGGCGGCAAAAGCTTCATTTAATTCAATTAATGGAAAATCAGATAAGCGCATACCCGTTCTCTGCAGCAGCTTTTGGATAGCAGACACCGGCCCAATTCCCATCACTTCAGGTGAAACACCTGAAACCGCCCAGTCGACAATGCGTACGAGAGGCGTAAGCCCAAGAGCCCGAGCTTTGTCACGCTGAATGAGCACCATTGCTGCTGCGCCATCATTTCTGCCGCAGGCATTTCCTGCGGTAACAGTGCCACCCTGCTTAAAGGCAGGCTTTAATGCCGCGAGCTGCTGTAACGAAGTTTGCCGGGGAAATTCGTCGGTATCAAATAAAACCGTTTTCTTTTTTTGCTTGACTTCGACCGGTACGATTTCATCCTTGAACCTTCCATCCTGAATAGCGGCAGCCGCTTTCTCCTGACTGTGCAGGGCGAAAGCATCCTGATCCTCTCTTGTAACGCTATATCTTTCCGCTACATTTTCTGCCGTAATTCCCATCCCGAGCTGGTTCCCGTATGTTTCGATAGGCTGCTGACCATTTTCCAGGTTAGAATCGATAATAAATGGGTTTCCTTCGCCAAAACGGGAATTGCGTAAATAAATTGGGGAACAGCTTAAACTTTCTGCCCCGCCAGCTACAGCAATATCCGCTTGCCCAAACACGATTTGCTGTACGGCGGACGCAACCGCCTGCATGCCGGAAGCACATAACCGATTCACCGTGTACGCTGAAGCCGATTCAGAGATACCGGCACGCAGCGCCGCCACCCGTGCCATATTAGATGACTCGGACGATTGGCGAACCTCACCCATGATGACTTCATTCACCATATCAGGTGAGATACCGGCGCGGCGAACCGCTTCTTCGATCACAACTGCCCCTAGTTGGCCGGAATTTAAATCCTTCAGGGTTCCTCCGAATTTGCCAACTGCTGTTCGAACTGCCGATACAATTACAACATCTTTGTCCATTTTGCCACCTACTTGTCCTTTATTTTGGTTTTTCAGCTTCCACCAGTTTTCGCCGCAACAGCTTGCCGACCGCTGTTTTCGGAAGTTGCTGCAGAAATTCTATCGATTTAGGCACTTTATATTTGGCCATCATTGCCGTGCACCAGCTGATCAACTGGTCTTCTTGCAGAAAAGCACCTTCCCGGAGCACAACTGCCGCTTTAACAGCTTCACCTCTGTATGTATCCGGCACACCAAAGGCACAGACTTCCTTGACATCCGGATGCTGATAAAGAATCTCCTCAACTTCGTTGGGATAAATATTATAACCACCTGATATAATGAGCTCTTTCTTCCTGCCAACTATGGTGAAATACCCGTCTTCGTCCATTGTTGCAATATCACCTGTGTAAAGCCAGCCATCCCTAAGCGCTGATGCCGTTTCTTCAGGGCGCCTCCAGTACCCTTTCATTACTTGGGGTCCTTTTACAATGAGTTCACCTGGTTCACCCTTCTCAAGTTCAATTGTTCCTGTATCCAGATCAACGATTTTGCTATCTGTGTTCGGCAGCGGAATTCCAATCGTTCCGGGTTTTCGCACGCCTCCTATAGGATTGCGGTGTGTAACAGGTGAAGCTTCGGATAAACCGTATCCTTCCATAATAACGGCTCCAGTTTTGGCTTCAAATTCTTTCATTAACTCTACCGGCATAGGAGCCGAACCGCTGTTGCACACTTTAATCGATTCCAGTCCTGCCTGGGCCGCCTCCGGATGGTGCAGTAGTCCAATATACATGGTGGGTACACCCGGGAAAAAGGTAGGCTGGTATTTTTTAATTAAATCGATGGCATGGTTAACTTCAAACCTGCGCATACAAATAATAGTTGAGGCCCCGAAGATCGATAGATTCATACAATTATTCATGCCGTACACATGAAAAAAGGGAGAGATGCTTAGCACTCGTTCACCAGGCCGTTTGAACACTCCATTAAAGGTGGTGTAACTCTGGTAAACATTTGCAACGATATTAAAGTGGGTTAACATAGCTCCTTTCGATCGCCCGGTTGTACCTCCTGTATACTGCAAAACAGCGATATCTTTTTTTGGATGAACCAGGGTCGGAGTCAGTTCTCTATCAATAGGGGCCAACAGTTGGGAAAAACCCAATCCATCTTCCCCAATAAACGATCCGCCTTCAACGTAAATCTTCGCCATATTCTTACAGTAAGGAATGGAATCTATCCGTTGTTTTACATCATAATGGCCGATTAACCAACGCGCCTGAGAATCTTCAAACATAAACGCCAATTCACTTTTTTGGTACATCGGATTTACCTGCACAACCACTCCACCTAAGAGCTGGGCCGTATAGTAGGCAATCACGTACTCCATTGAATTTGGCAGGATAAGGGCAATCCGATCTTCCTTGCGAAAACCAAGCTGATGAAGATGCGCAGCTGCTCGACGGGTATAGGTCTTAAGCTCGCGGTAGGTAAGAGTCCGGTCTCCGTCCACAACGGCTTCATAATCGGGATAATCTTCTGCGGAACGCTCCAAAAAGTGGTAAATAGAAATATCTGGTATTTCTATTTTATTCGGAACACTTGATGGATAAAAAGAATGCCAGGGTCTTTTCTCCATACTTTGCACTCCATTCTATTAGCCGTTTTTTTCGAGTATACGGGAGCCGCCCATGATAGACAGCGCTTTCAAAACTAATCGTTATCGAACTTACTGTGACAGACTCGTTATGAATACGTATAAAAACCCTTTCCTGTTTTTCGGCCCAGCTCTCCCTTAAGATATTTCTCCGTTACAATACTGGAAGGTTTTGCCCTTTCGTCTCCTGTTTCTTCATAACGCTGCATGCGTATCAGGTAGTGCACATCAATTCCAGTTAAATCGATAAGGGCGAAAGGTCCAATTGGATGATTTAGCGCCTTCGTGCATGCCAAGTCGATCTCTTCAGCAGTAGCAATTCCGTTTTCCAATAAGTAGAGGGCTTCATCCATCAGCTTACCGAGAATGCGGTTTGCGACAAAGCCGGAGATTTCTGTTGTTAATAAAATAGGCGTTTTGTGAATCCTTCGCGTCAGTTCTACCGTGGTTTGGGCTGTTTGTTCTGATGTGTGCGGCCCCTGCACAACCTCCACCAATTCCATCACAAGCACAGGGTTGAAGAAGTGCATATTGCATACTTGCTCCGGCCGGTTCGTGGCATCAGCAATTTTCGAACTTACAATGGTGGAACTGTTGGTGGCTATAATGGCATGGGCAGGCGCTAGCCGGTCAACCGCAGCAAATAATTCACGCTTTGCTTCCAGCTTCTCTACGATAGCCTCGATGACAAAATCCGTATCCCGCACTGCTTCCTCCAGAGACATAACAAAATTTAGTCTGGAAAATGCTTCATCTACTTCTCTCGCTGACAATTTGCCTTTGTCAATCCGCCGTTTCATATGAAACTCCAAGGAACTCTTTGCTTTATCGAGACTTTCCCTGCTAGTATCCTGTAAATACACAGAATAGCCTGCCAGCGCGCATACCATGGCAATTTGCGAGCCCATCGCACCTGAGCCGATAACAGCAATTTGCTGGATTTGCTCCACATTCATCTTATATCACCCTCTATTAGTTATTTGTATTGAAAACTATCTTTCCAGGATTAAGGCGATGCCCTGGCCACCACCAATGCATGCAGTTACAAGCCCCCGCTTTACATCCCTGCGCTTCATCTCATATGCGAGCTTAGTCACAAGCATTCCGCCGGTTGCCGCAATCGGATGGCCATGTGCAATGGCGCCGCCTAATACGTTCACCTTATCCCAGTCAAAATGAAACTCCCTATCACAGGCAAGTACCTGGGCAGCAAACGCTTCATTTATTTCTATCAAGTCCATATCGTTTAGTGTTAATCCCGCTTTCTGCAATACTTTGCGGGTAGCCGGAACGGGTCCAATGCCCATAATGTTCGGATCTACACCCGCTACTGCCCAGTACGTGATGCGGGCTAACGGCTCAAGCCCCCTGCGCACTGCTTCATCACCCGCCATCAACACCAGCGCTGAGGCGCCATCGTTTACGCCGGATGAGTTCCCAGCTGTGACGGTTCCTTCTGGTTTAAACACAGGTTTTAACTTCGCCAGTCCTTCACGGGTTGTTTCCGGTCTCGGGTGTTCGTCCCGCTCAAATAGAACGGTCTCCCCTTTTTTTCCTTTAAGGGAGATGGGGACAATTTGCTCCTTAAAAATACCATTCTCCACGGCAGCTTTCATTTTTTGCTGGCTGGCCAGGGCAAACCTGTCCTGTTCTTCCCGGCTAATGCTGTACTGTTCAGCAAGATTTTCAGCTGTAATCCCCATAGGCGGATCTCCAATAGAATCCGTTGACAGCTGCCGGCGGACAAAGGCAGGCGGCGTTCTATCAAACGCCTGCTGTGGCGGTGCCATTAAATAGGGGGCACGTGTCATACTTTCTGTACCACCCGCAACAAAAATCGATCCACTGCCTGCCAGAATCGCTTCGGCAGCAAGCGCAACTGCGTTCATTCCTGAGCCGCACTGCCGGTCGATCGTAATGCCCGGTGTCGACAGAGGCAGCCCGGCTTCAAGCAGGGATAGCCGGGCAATGTTTCCCCCACCCCCAAGGCAATTTCCAAAAATCACATCTTCTACTTCTTCGCCAGACACCTGCACCCGCTCCAGAGCCTCCCTGATCACCACTCCCCCATACTCAGCCGGGGGTACATGCTGTAAACTTCCTCTCATTCTAGCAATTGGCGTGCGAACCGCTGAGACAATTACAGCTTCTCTCATGCTATTTCTCCCTTCTCACTCCCTATTTGGCATACTCTTCAAGAACCCGCTGTGAAATAATAATCTTCTGTATTTCATTCGTTCCTTCGTATATCTTTGTTATGCGTGCGTCCCGGTAGAAACGTTCAACTGGATACTCCGCCATATACCCCATTCCGCCGTGGATCTGTACAGCTTTATCCGCTACCTTGTTAAACACTTCAGTAGCAAATAGTTTTGCCATGGACGCCTCTTTAATCGCTTTATTGCCGGAATCAATCAGTGAGGCAGCCCGGTATGTCAGGGCCCGCGCCGCTTCCGTTTCAGTCGCCATTTCAGCGATGATCCATTGGATCCCCTGATTCTTGGCAATGGCCCTGCCAAATTGTATGCGTTCCTGGGCATAGCGGGCGGATAGTTCGATAAGTTTATCGCATGAGCCAACTGAACGGGCGGCAAGTGTGGTCCGCCCCTCCCCAAGAATGCGCAGGGCGGAAGAATAACCGTGCCCAACTTCCCCAATCACATTTTCTTCTGGGACCTCGCAGTCTTCAAAAATAATCTGGGAGGTAAACGAACCGCGAAGACCCATTTTTTTGTCTACTTTTCCCACTATCAAACCTGGAAATTCCTTTTCGACGAGAAACGCTGTGATGCCGCCCTTCGCTCCTTTTTCTTTATCGGTTACGGCAAAAACAGTGAAAACATCGGCAATCGGACCATTCGTTATGAAGTGCTTCATCCCATTAAGAATCCATTTATCGCCTTTCTTCACAGCTTTCGTTGCCAAATTGGTCGCATCGGAGCCGGCTCCCGGTTCAGACAGGGCAAATGCTGCGATTTTTCTGCCTGCTGCCATCTCAGGTAAGTATTTTTCCTTCAGGTAATCCGAAGCAAGCTTTACCAGACCTGTACTGCCAATTCCGGTGTGCGCGCTTATAAGGGAAACAAATCCGTTATGGGTACGGCCCAGCTGCTCCAGTACGACAGCTTTTCCATATGTATTTAACCCAATTCCACCGTATTCTTCTGGAATGCTTAACCCAAACATTCCCAGCTCTTTCGCTTTTTCTACTAAGTGCTCAGGGATCGCATCTTCTTCTTCGATTTGTTGGGCATACGGCTCAACTTCGTATTCCACAAAATCTCGAATCATTATTCTCATTTGTTCCAACTCTTCGTTTAAGGCAATCATTCTGTCAGTCCCCTCTGCAATTCGTTTTACTTGGTTAATTAAGCAAGAGCTGTGCCAACTTTTACTTAGCCTTCACTCCAGTGGTTGTCTATGCTTAGCGGGGGGAGTGATACATAAATGTATCATTCTGATAAGGATTTCTGCCTTTTCCTGTAAATTAATTTTGTATCATTGATTCATCAATGTATCGCTTTTGCTGTGTTTTCAGCACAAACAAAAAATAGGCATGTAAATGCAAAAAAAAGCACGTGTAAGGTGCTTTAAAGATTATACTTCTTAAGTTTTCGTACGATGGTTGGCTGGCTCGTTCCCAGCACCTCAGCAATACGGTACGTACTGGGCAGTTTCTCCATAGCTAGCGCCAACAACTCGCGTTCCGCTTTTTCTACCGCTTCTTTTAGCGTAACAACTTCAGTTGAATGGCGCACCTTTGTTGGTTCTGTATTCTGATACTCTATTGGCAGGTCTTGTACCGTAATGATTTTAGCTATTACGGTCAGAATAAGCCTTTCAACAAGATTGGCCAGCTCTCGTACGTTTCCGGGCCAGGAATAATGGTAAAAGAAATCTTTCAAACTGCTGTCAAATTGCTTGGATATATCATACTTTTTGTTTAATCTTTCTAAAAAGTAATGAATGAGCGGGAGGATCTCATCCCTCCGCTGTCTTAAAGGGGGTATTGAAATCGGAAGAACATTTAGCCGATAAAACAAATCTTCCCTAAAGGTGCCCTGGCTGACCATTTCCCGCAAATTCCGGTTGGTAGCCGCAATCACGCGTACATCCACGTTTTTCAGTTTAGTACCACCGACGCGCTGAATTTGTTTCTCCTGTATCACCCGCAGCAGTTTTACCTGCAACGCAGCCGGCAGTTCCCCTACTTCATCCAGAAAAAGGACACCCCTATGTGCGAGTTCAAACATGCCCGCCTTTCCTGTTTTGCTAGCTCCGGTAAAAGCTCCGGCTTCGTAACCGAACAATTCAGTTTCCAACAGTTCATGGGGGATAGCCCCGCAATTAATTTTGATAAATTCACCGGTTTGACTTCGGTTTCCTACCCGGTAAATATGCCTGGCGAGTACATCTTTGCCAACTCCGGTTTCCCCAAGTATCAGGACAGTCGCATCCACATTGGCAATGCGTTCACTCATCTCATAAATTTCTTTCATCGTAGCGCTTTCAACAATAAAATCGCCGTTTTTGGGTGCTTTGGCTTTCAGTTTATCGAGTTCTTCTTTGTACTTCGTGTTTAATTCCCGCACCTTATCGAGCTCATTGCGCAAATTGTTGAGTTCAGATAAATCCCGGATGTTCGTGACTACTTTTTCAACCTCGCCGTCGTCATTAAAAACCGGACTGCCTGTAATCAACGTTTCCTTACCTGCAGCACTCTTATAAATAACACTTGCCGGCTCTTTTTGTCTCAGCACTTTAAAAGTCACGGATTCGTTTGCGATGCCCCTGTTGACCAGATAGGCTATGTTTTTCCCTATGTAATAGTTTTTCGGTATGCCTGTAATCCGCTCAATCGCCGAATTGGTCCGGAGGGTTTTTCCATATACGTCCGTAATGTAAATGCCGTCATAGGAGCTCTCAATGATGGCATCCAGCTCTTTATTGGTTTGATGAAGCGCGCTAATCTGCTGGTTCAGCTGAAAAATTTGCGAATCGTCCGCCAGTAGATGCAGAAGAAAAGCTTGTGAATCCCATGTGAATTTTTTATTTAACAGGAGAAAGTGCCGGTCCTGATAGACAGCCAGCGCGATGTTAGCAGACAATGCACTCCACCCTTCAAATAGAGAACGAAGCGCAGCACCCGGTCCACTAAAGGCTGATCCTACTAAACTTAAGAAAGAATGATTAGCCGTCAGCATCACGCCTTGCTCATCCGTTACAACAGCCGGAAAAGGAAGGCTATCAATCCATTCTATTTGTATTGTTATCATTTCCCTGCTCCTTTTGTTCCACAGAAGAAATCGTACCTGTGCACCTGATGGTTTTCTGTATTTTTTCACTTTTCTTGCACTATTTATCTTTATCTTAACAAAACAGGACAGGACCTGTCACCTTTTCAGGAAATGTGTTCGCGTACAAGTAAAAATACATTTTTAGATGAAAATAACAGGCTGCTCATGAGAGCGCCTGTTAAAGAGGTTGGAATGGAAAAAGGTAGAACGCCTCAAAGAAATCAGTGAGCAGCCCCAACATCGTCAACATGCTTTATATGTGTGCTGTTAAACCAGATAAACAGGACGGAAACGACAACAAATCCTGCTCCGACAATAAACGGAATATGTGGGTTAAACAATTCTGCTAATTTCCCTGCAAGGAAGGGGGCAATGGCTCCGCCGATGAAGCGTAAGAAACTGTATGCAGCAGATGCAGTTGCTCGTTCAACGGGGGCAGAGTTCATTACCGCGGTTGTTATGAGTGTATTGTTATTCCCTAATAATGCACCTGCAAAAATAACCGCAGCGATAACTACCCATTGCGTGGATGTCCAGATACCCATCACCAACAGGACAAGGGCAAACAAGCCCAACATCAAACACATGGCTTTAATCGTCCCCAGCCATTGCTGAAGTTTCGGTGCCATGAACACAGAGGTTATGGCCAGCAAAATACCCCATCCAAGGAATACGTAACCTAATCCATGCTCATCTAACCCCATTACGAAAGGTGCGTAAGCAAGCAAGGTAAAGAATCCAAAGTTGTAAAAGCATGCAGCGACGCCAAAAATAACGAGCGAACGGTGTTTCATGGCACGAAACGGTTCAAGCAGAGAACTATTTTTTTTTACAACCTTGTGCGTGTTGGATTTTGGCATCGTTGTACTAAGGCTTATAAAGGCAATGATCATCAACGTTGCAACTCCAAGGAAAGGTCCCCTCCAGGAAATGGCACCCAACCACCCACCTAGTAGTGGTCCTACCGAGATGCCAAGTCCAATTGCAGCTTCATATAATATGATAGCTTTTGCGGTGCCACTGTTCGAAAGGGTAACAATTGCGGTTAAGGCTGTGGCAACAAACAGTGAATTGCCAAGTCCCCAACCTCCCCGTAATCCAACAAGTGTCCAGATCCCATTGGAGACCCCTCCAAGACCTGAAAATATGGCAATAATAACGATACCCATCAGAAGTGTTGACTTGATACCAAACCTGGCTGTAATCGAGCCGGTAATGAGCATAGCCACTGCCATGACTGCATTATAACTGGTGAACAATAAGGTCACCTCACTTGGTGAGGCACTCATACTTTTGGCAATAGCCGGCAAAATGGGGTCAACAAGGCCAAGCCCCATAAAAGCGATAATAGAGGCAAAAAAAACAGCCCAAACAGCTCTCGGTTGTTTTAAGAGGCTTTCCGTTTCTTTAGTTGATGGAGTTGTTTGCGTTTGTTTTGATACCACAGAATCTTGTGGAGTTGACATTCAGGTTCCTCCTCCTTTGATATTCACGGACGTTTTTTAGTTATGGATATTAAAGGATTGTTGTGATAGAGCGATATTTTCTATTTCTTCATCATTTCCTCGTCGATTCTCCCGATCGCTACGCGCGCACGTTCTCTAAGAGTAACTAGCTCCGTTTGGACACGAAATATTTTCCCAATCTTTTGTTCAATTATCTCGAGTTGGTCATCGAGGATTTTTATGATTTCAGTCAAATTTGCCTTTTGTTCTCTTGGATCGGATACCTTTTTATATTCTGCTTTCTGACTTTCTAACGTGTCCGTGAGTGATAGGAATTGCTGTAGTTCTTGTAACGTAAACCCTAATACCTCTTTGGCGACAGTAATTCTCTTCAAAAACTCAACATGTTCTTGTCTATAAAGCCTAGTCCCCCCTTCACTGCGTCCGGGGGAAGGTAAAATACCAATCTCTTCGTAGTACCTAATAGTCCGTTTACTCAAACCACTCTGTTTTGCTACATCATCTATTTTCAATAAGCCATCCATCAAAGAACCGACCTCCTACCATGTTCATCCAAAATTATATATACATTTAACGTTAACGTCAAATGTATAATAGCAATTAATCAGTCTTTATATCTCTGTGTATTCGTTAAAATTTGAAAGGGCTTTTCGTAAGTTTTTTAGTAGTCATGAAGTAACGGAGATCGATAATTCAATAAAACAATAAAAAACAGGGTGATGACATATTAGATATGGCTAATATGTCATCACCCGTTATTTTCTTGAATTTCTTTTTAGTTAGCTCTTGATAACTTGTAATAAAGGAGTCGTGTTTCGCGCGTTAAAAAATGGGTATTTTAAGCATTAGGAGGAACGGTTAGCAGGTTGTTTTGGATGGCACCCAGCTGCCCTTGATTCGCTTCTTCCCAATCCCACCAGCTAATGTTCGTAAATTTAGCAGCCTGGCTTAATTGAACGAATCTCGCAATATCCTCAGGCTGTGCTGTTGAGTAGGATTGCCCGGTAGGCGCAATTGGTTTGCCAAATTTTTGGTAAGATGCAATGGAAGCTTTAAAAGCTTTGTCCACCGTCCAGCCCATATCATCCCAATAGATTTGCGGCATCATAGCGTTAACGAAATTATTGTACTGAGCAAATGGAACTTCTGGATGATAGTCGGCTATAGCAAAAGATGAAAGGGCAAGAAGGGTATCGGGATACTTAGAGCGCAGTAGCTGCCCAAATTCTGCCACCTGTGCGCCTTTTCCTTTCAGCTCCACTTCAGCATCTAACACGATAAAATCCGCTCCTGCCTGGATGGCCTGCGAACACGCATCAACTTCACCCGGTACATCCGTTAAATACTGGTAAATCCAGCCTCCCACTTGGAAGCCGGCTGCTTTAAACGGAGCAGCATACTTTTTAAATTGGGCCATGTAGCCCTGGCTCACGGGATCTCCCTTAAGGCTTCCATTCGCGAATTTAATGATGACGCCTGTGACCCCTAGCTTTTTGGCCTGGGCGATCATGGCATTGACATCACCGTTGTCCAAGTTTTTCGCGTTCCATATAAACATAAATGTCCCATTAAACACGGCCGTTGGGCGGGAAGAGGCCGGCGCCACGCTGCCTGAATTGTCTGAAGTGGATACAACCGGCTGTACATCATAAGATTGGCCCCCAGTTGTAATCGGATCTCCACTCGGGTTGGTACCCGGTGAACTGAGTACAGGCTTCGGAGGCTGTGATGCTGTTTGGGTTTGTTGTGCACCAGCACCTGCGGTATCCGCAACCGGTGGTGTGGCGGCACTCCCAACGGGATCCTTGTTTAACGAAGGATCAGCAACCGCACCTGGCTGGCTGCTTGTTTGAGAGGCTGCATCCGGTTGTGCCGGGGTTCCAGTTGTACCTGTCTGGCTGGGATCAACGGTCACTGTGTCCGGAGTTGGGGTTATGGCTGATGCGTTTGTATCAACCGCTTGTCCTATTCCCTGGCCCACCGTATCCTGCGATGCCGGTGCCGGGGTTGTATCGCCATTGACGGACAATCCTTTATCCAGCATGACCACCGCTTCAGCCCGGGTAATATCCTGATTTGGCCGGAATGTGCCGTCTTCTGTGTACCCATTAAGGACTTGCTTTTGAGCAAGTGCTGTGATGCTGTTCAGCGCCCATTGAGGAAGATCGGACTCATCCGTAAACTTCTTTCCTGCTGTGGAAGACGTATCGAGATTTAATAGTTTTGCGACCATTACTGCAGCTTCCGCCCGCGTGATCGGCTGATCTGGGGCAAACGTATTGTCAGGATAGCCAGCTATGTAACCTGCCGATTTTGCAGAAGCTACCTGGCTGTAAAACCACTGATTTGCATGCACATCGGAAAAATTAGCCACAGCTTTCTGATCAAATTTGTTATAGGCTTTATTGACGATCGTAACAAACTCCGCACGGGTGATTTGATTGTCTGGCTTAAAGGTGTGATCCTCATAACCTGTAACGGCACCTAGCGCCATCATTTTATCTATCGAATCTTTCGCCCAGGGCAGATTGTTATCTAGTAAACTAGCAGCTGAAACGGCCGAAGTCGTGCTTAACGCGATCGCCGATGCAAGGGCGACTTTAATAACCTTGAATTTCATACTTGAAAGAACCTACCTTTTCGTTTCTAATAGAAATTACAATACAAACACTAGTATAACTGTTTTTGACAATATTCGCATGATATAAAAATAATAGGCAAATGTACCAAGGTATTTATTGGACATTCTTTTTCTATCCGCTTCATTCACGAATCCTCTTTACCGTTTTCATATCAAATCCTTCCCCATGCCAATAACTATACGATTAATATATCACACTGCTGTTAATTTTTTCTTGCCGAATTACTCATTTCCACAAAAAAAAGCCACCGTGGCATATACCCAGGTTGGCTCGTTGGATTAGCTAATTCTCCTTTAAAAAGTAGATTATACGTGTGATCGCTCTCAGACTGTTTCAGCGGTGATCTCCTTCAAAGCACAAAGCGCATTGATGGCAGTTGGAAAACCGCCGTATGGAACGGTTTGAATAATGACCTCTTCAATTTCCTCTGCAGTTAAGCCTACGTTCAATGCAGCGCCGATGTGGACCCGCAGCTGTGGATCTCTTCCTCCCATTACGGTGAGCATGGCTACGGTCGCAATTTCCCTTTCCCGCAGACTCAGTCCATCCCGGCTGTATATATCCCCAAACGCAAATTCAACAATATAACGCCCAAGGTCTCCGAGTGGGGCCACTACTTCCTCCCCGGCTTTACCATCCACCTCGGCGAGTTTTTGCAATCCCATTTCAAATCGGCTTCTGTTTTCCATCGCTTAACTCCTCCTTCATTTGTCTGTAATGCTCAATTTTTGCTTCAATAATTTTTGCATTTTCTTTCAGCTGTTTGATACTCTTTAACACTTCTTCATAATGGGCCTCCAACAGCTCAGTTCTTTCTGATACTGTCTCGTCTCCCCTATACCGCAGCTCAGCAAACGCCTGCATCTGTCTAATGGACATTCCGGTTGCGCGCAGCCGGTGCAGGAACTCAACCCAGGCGATATCTTTTTCAGAATACAGCCGATAGCCGTTTGGCAGCCTCTTCACAGAGACGATTAAACCGACTTTCTCGTAATAGCGCAACGTGTGGGCGCTCATACCCGCTATTTCTGCCATTTTTTGAATCGTAAGTTCCTTATTCATAGTCAAAATGTACACCTTAGAGCGCGCTCTAAGGCAATCCCCTTTTTCAAAGTTTTTTACGCGTATATATAAAAACTCCCGCATTTCACTGAAACACGAGAGTTTATCGATCTCATTTCTATAAGCCTATGTAGTTTCACTTATAAATCTCGCGCATAATGTGCGCAATCTCTGGCAGGATTAGTTTATTCATAGCCAGCCGGACCGCACCGGATGAACCAGGCATGGAGAAAACCGCCCTGTCTTTGCACACTCCTGCGATAGCCCTGCTGAGAATAGCCGCGGAACCAATGTCTTCCGTGTAGCTGAGCATCCTAAAAATTTCGCCAAAACCAGGCAGCTCTTTGTCGAGCATTGACTGCACCACTTCATACGTTACATCACGCCGGGCAATGCCTGTACCGCCATTAAGCAGAATCGCCTCCACTTCAGCGTGATCGAGTCCTGACGCTATTGACTGCGTGATAGCCTCCTTCTCATCTTTTACGATTTCGTAGCGGGTTACTTTATGGCCGGCTTGGGAGAGCAGGCTGCGTATCAGCTGTCCGCTTTTATCAGTGGATTCATCCCGCGTATCGCTAACCGTAATAACCATGCAGGAGATGGATCGCGGCGCCTCCCTTTTATGTTCCGAAACAGACATGAAGAAAACCTCCAATATTTTCTACTCTACATAATATTTTTATGGTAAAATATCCATTATTACTGAATCTGGGGGACCGGCTGGCTATATGAGGCGGTCGATGCCTTAAACAGCTGGCTAGGGCTGCGCAAGTGTACAGGCCCTCTGCCGCCGCATGCCTGTCTGTATGCAGATCTACACCAATGTTGCGCACCGTGCATCCGCCCGGAAATTTCTGCTTCCTACATGGTAAATGTAGAGCGGGCTTCAGCTATCCTTTCCGGCGATAACGAAACAATGTACAAAGATCTGGAGAACCGCCGCGAAAAAGCCGCGGAAAACCTCCAATTTGAAGAAGCACAAAAATTTCAAATGCTGCTCGCATTGGCACGCCACAATGGAAAAATCAAGAACTACGTCACAAGCCACCATGCACTTGTCACCGCATTGGATGAAGAAGGTGGACTTACCGGCCTTGTTATTATTCACGGCAGGCTGGTCAAGACGATGCATGCTGCCAATACACCGGCAGGCATGAAAAACATGCAGTGTGCGGCGAAAGAACTGTATATAAAAATGCGCGGCACAATGGCCGCGCCTAGCGCAGAAGAAATCGATGAAATGCTCATTATTGCTTCCTGGCTTGAACATCGTTGCGACGAGTTAACCGTTTATTCGCTCGATCACGCCTGGTCAACTGCGCCTGCTACCTGAACGGCCCGGTCGAGAAAATCCTCAATTTCCTCTCGTGTTTTCCCCAGCCGGCTGACGAAGCGGGCAAGTTCGATTCCCCCCTTGAAAGCAATAAAGCTTGGAATACCAAATACATTTAACTCCTGTGCAAGTTCACTAAACTTATCACGGTCTAAGCCTATAAACGAAAGGCGATCTTTGTATGCTTCCTCAACCTCCGGCATAAACGGATCAATGCGGCGACAGTCAGGGCACCAGTCTGCATAGAACTTCGCAACTACCAGGCTGTCCCGACCTATCTCTTCATCAAACGCTTCCCTCGTTGTGATTTCCTTCATCTATTGTCACCCCTGTCTGTATTGTGCAATTTCACACTCAGTATACTTCTCATCTTTATTGTAGCAAGCCTACTTCTATTCGGCAAATACCCTACATACGTATAGAGAAGAAGCACAACGGGAGGAGAAAAGAAATGTCCCATGTTTTTGTCACACGTTCCCTGGAAGAAGTCCGTTTCTGGTGCCGTATGATGAAAGAGCATGCTTTACTTATTCGGTATGGATTCACAGGTGACCAAAGGCAGCAAATACAAGAAGCCGATCGCTGTTTCTATGTTTTTGAGGAAATTGAAGAAAGGCTGTACCAGTTTAACGAGCGGGCCGAACCGGAAATGATGGTGCGCTTCAATATGGAAATTTACCAGGCTGCATCAAACTTGTGGGGTTTCACTCGGAAAGTGCTTTCCTACTCCTTGTCCCGCAAGTTGATCACCCACCATTACCCGCTGTTCATCGACCATATGAGCCGTGAAACCGCCTATTTCATGAATCGCATCGAACTGCTAAACAAGGGAACTTTTGAAATTCTACGAGAGACCGTGATAACCGAAAATATCTTCTACCTGCGCTTGATGGCGGATCACGCCAAATTCTTTGGCCACATGATTGACCCGTCTGAGCGAGAACTGACCTCGCAGGCTTCCGATTTTAGTTTTCAGTTTGACCAGCTGTTGCTGTCTGCGGTGGATCTGGAGTCCATGAGGCCATATTCGCAGAAAACGTCCATTCTGGAGCGGTTCATTGCGGAAAACCGAAATGCGGTTATTTCGTTTAAGGAGTATAAGCAAACCGTCCGCGAGCTTGCGCATAAAGGAAGAATCCGCGGCAACCTGCACCCTGCGTTTGCGGCACAGATGGCGCGAGAAGCGGACTACTGCCTTACATTTCTTGATGCATGCGACCATGTCATCCATCTGCCGCCGGGCCCGGAAAACCAGGCGCTGTCCGAGTCATCGTCATCATCTTCCTCACCGCCCCCTGTCTAGGAAGGGTCACCCTAGGGCATTATTATACAACCCGATTCTTTTTTAACCGCTCGATCTCGTCCTCCGTGTATCCAAGGGTTCGGAGGATTTCTTCTGTATGCTGCCCTCTGGCCGGTGGTGCTGAATGTATGGCAACATGCTCATCCATCAACAGCGGATTTTTGCTCGTCAGAACTCCGGGTTTACCCGGGAATGGGGGATACAACTTACGCTCCTTGGCATGTGGGCTGGCAATGGCTTCCTCCACAGTTAACACAGGAGTGAGGCAAACATCTTCTGCCGCAAACAACGCAACCAATTCCTCAGAGGTAACTGAGCCAAAATAGTCCTTAAGCGCCTTTCTGATAAGCAGTTGTTTTTCTGGATTAATATAGTCAGCAGGCAGTTTTGGCAAATTGGCGACTTCACAAAACCGTTTCCAAAACTTATCTTCAAGCGCACCCAGCGCAAACCAGCGGCCATCCTTTGTCTCGTATACGTTGTAGCAGGCCAATGAACCTGTAAGCGGGTTATAGCCGCTGCGTCCGCTCTCTTTTTCTGCCATATGATAGGCCAGCACCGGCACCATAAAAGGAAGAATACCATCTGTCATGGAAACATCGAAATACTGCCCCTCGCCTGTTACCGTTCTGTTTAATAACCCTAATAAAATCGCGTTCACACAAGCCAGCGTTCCGCCGCCGATGTCGGCCAGCTGCACAGGCGGGAGTATCGGTTTGTTATCATTATTGCGGATCATTTCATGCAGAAGGCCCGTAAACCCAATGTAATTCAAATCATGGCCAGCCTTGTTGGCATGCGGGCCGGTCTGTCCGTATCCGGTTATTGAGCAGTAAACGATGCCAGGGTTTAAAGCCCTTACCTGTTCATAGTCAATTCCTAGCCTTTTCATCACATCGGGACGGAAACTCTCTACTAGAACATCTGCATCGCGGGCCAGGCGGAGAAATATCGCCTTACCTTCATCAGACTGAAGATTCAGACACAAACTTTTCTTCCCACGGTTTGCCAATTGGTATAGAGCTCCGACTCCTTCAATATAAGGCTCCATTGTTCGCGCGTAGTCTCCGATAAAGGGATCTTCTACTTTAATAATGTCGGCGCCAAAATCAGCCAAATACATCGAACACAAGGGACCTGGCAGAAGCCTGGTCAAGTCCAATACTTTTATTCCCCGCAATGCCTCCATCTGCTTCCCTGCCTCTCCACACAAAATATATGTAACTGCTTTTATATTATTAGAAAACTTGGCTGACGCCAAGCAGCAGGCGAAGGTCGACAGCCTTAGTTGCTCTTACGTGGCTAGGAAACATATACTTTCCTAGCCACTAAGAAAAAAATAGCATAGGGCATGCTATTTTTTAAAAAAATTTATTTGGCTGGCTTACTCGCTTACCCACAGGGAAAGCTCTTCTGTCCGCTTGATGGGCGATCCGGCCGGCGGATCCTGTTTGAAAACCGTTCCTTTTGAGCGAAGGGAACTCTGTAAATAATAACTATAACGTATATTTTGTTTATCAAGCTGCTGCTTGGCCTGATCAAGCGTCATGCCCGTTACATCTGGGACAATTGAGGCCGCTGTCTGCCCGTTTGCAGCTTGCAGCCTGCCTGTCTGGCTCACCGGCTGCTGGGATTTTGCTGACTCGACTGAATCATTCTTCAATGTGACGATACCGGCGATACAGGCGATAATCAGAACACCGACTATTGCAAGCCTACGGACCTGTCTGCCCCCCGTTTTTCGTTTATTGGTGGGTCCGGTGCTCCGGCTGAGCGGTACCTCCGCTTCTTCACGGGCCCTTTCATCTAAACTGTCAAACCCAACCTGTGTTTGCACCTTAGCCTTCTTAATGTAGGTATAAAGCGCAGTTAAATCTTCAAGTGTTCTTGCTAACTGAACCGCACTCTGGCCGGGTCCGCTCTTTTTCTCCCTTTTCCAGATTGAAGTGAGAGACTTACGGATGAAAAACGGATCAATTGTCTGTGACAGCGACATTTCCTCTATCATATGAGCAACCGGAAGTTCCAGTGTAGGGGGGCCAAACATCATTCGATGCATAGCTGTAAATAGAGAACTTAGCAGGCTTTCCCCGGCCGAGTCTGTATCCCAGGAGTTGATCGCCTTAAGTTCACCCTGTTCTGTAATCCAAAAATTATCCGTGCTGATTTCAATCAGCCTACTGTACTCTTCCAAAAGGGCGCGTGTAATCTTCACCATTTCTATAGCCATGGCGAGCGCTTCTTTTAACGTAAGCGGCCTGTCAGAAACAGCCTGTGTCAGCGTTACGCCGCGAACATGTTCCAGCACCACATACTGCTCTTCATTCGTTTCGCCACTGTCCAGTATTTGCAGGATAGAAGGCGCGTGAATATAGGATTTAATTTCTTTACGTTGCCAGGTATATAACAGAACATCTCGTTTTAAAATGGCATCATGCCCGCTGAACAGACATCCCTTTGACGTTTCCGTTAGAAGGGCATCCGGTATATAGCGTTCATATAAGCCCTTTTTAATCATCTTTATCGAACCCCTTAGGTTTGTATCTCTGAGAGAGAGTAAGGCTTGTTATTTGTTATTGCGGATAATGAAATACTTACGTATGTTCTCCGCGTTCCCATACACCAGTATAACATCACCAGGCAGAAGAAGGGTACTCCCTGTCGGATTTTTGATAATATGGCTGTTTCGCTTGATATTAAGTATTTTTATATCCTCATCTGCCAGTTTCAACTCTTTTAATGGAAAGTTAATAACCTTGACATGCGACTCGGTCAACCGAAATTGCCGCATCACATAGTCACTGTCTACATGGAAAACCTCTTCAACCGATTTATGGTGGACGTAATATTTATCAAACGTGTTCCCTACGTTACGGGATAAAAAAAGCTTAATGCCCTTGCTGCGAAGAAATAACCAGGAAACGGCTAGTATCAGAATTCCTACTCCTAAATCAGAAAGGTGAACCACGTTGCTGACAAAAAAACTGATCACAAACGATAAAATAACAGCAAAAGAAATGGTCCCAAATACAATTAAAAAGGAAGCAATTTTTCTTCGCACCGGATGGTTAATGATCATTTCCGATTCTGTTGTTGTATACCCTGTGTTGGTTAATAACGAAATCGCCTGAAACCTTGCAACCTCCCTCCTAAGCCCGGTTGACTCCAGCAGAATGGTAGAAATTTCGATAATAAGGAGAATAATAATAAGATAAATGGCAAAAAAAACCGTGTTCAATACTTTCTTCCCCCCGACGGCTCATATCTAACATGTATGCGTCCATTTGTAACGGCATACCCGTTTCTTACAGATTGTTTGCCTTAAGCCTATCATCGCCCAATAGTTATGCCAATGCTTTCAAGTCCATTGTTTTTGACATCTTATTGACGAGTTTCGGCGCAAGAGCAGGTGTTTTATGGAGAATCGGAAGAGGTAAATAAATGAAGAGTCCTTATGCATTGTAACCATATACGGAGGTAAATCATACAGGTCCGTCAGTGTTCCCACTTCAATTCTCTTGTAGGAGGCATAAAAATGAGAGTACCCCAAATTTTCTCCCGATCATACAATGATGAAACAAAGCTTCTGGCCGATGTGCGCAAACTTAAAACGAACGGGTATAAAGCAGAGGATATTTATATTGTCGCGGGTGATGATAGCAAACAGGATTGGCTGAATCTGCTGGGACAAACAAATAATGCGGACTGGGAAGAGGTTGGCATTACAGACTCCTTGTTAAATGTGTTTCGCTCCGAACAAAACGCTACACAAAATGAGCTGGAACACCTTGGCATCTCTGAGGAAGAAGCGCGATCATACGAAAAAGAACTGCGAAACGGCAAATATGTTTTGGTGATTCGCGATTCAACCCGAGATTATCATACGCCTGACATCGACAACTTACCCCCGCTGGATTAGCAAAACCCCCGGAGCATCATCTGCTGCGGGGGTTTTTGTTGCTGTTATACAGCTTTGCCGGTTACTTCCGCAGAACTGATATAAGCTTCTGCTTGTTTCTTGTTGAACTTCCCTTCGCTTCTTGACATAACCACCGCAGCAACGCTGTTTCCTATTACGTTTACTACCGTACGCGCCATATCCAGAAGCCTATCAATTCCTGCGATAAATGCGAGGCCTTCAAGCGGGATGTGTACCGATCCGAGCGTTGCAAGAAGAACGACAAAAGATACACCAGGAACCCCGGCGATGCCCTTGGAAGTAAGCATCAACACGAGCATAAGCGTAATCTGCTGGCCGATCGGAAGATGAATCCCGTACATCTGCGCGATAAAAATAGCAGCTAAGGCCTGGTACAGTGTACTTCCATCCAGGTTAAAAGAATACCCGGTAGGGACAACGAAAGACGTAATGGCTTTCGGACAGCCCATCTTCTCCAGTTTTTCCATAATCTTCGGGAGCACCGATTCACTGCTTGCCGTGGAATACGCAAGCAGAAGCTCCGTTCTCATTACTTTAATGATCTGGAAAACACTGATTCCACCAAAGAACTTGGAGATGATGCCAAGGACGACAATAATGAAAAATGCCATCGTGACATAAACAGTGATCACAAGTTTTCCGAGTGGAATTAACGAAGTAATGCCAAATTTGGATACCGTTACACCGATGAGAGCGAATACCCCAAATGGAGCAAAACGCATGACCATATTCGTCACATTAAACATGGTTTCCGCCACCAGCTGGAAGAAATTTAAAAGCGGTTCACTTTTCTTCCCGAGCTTGGCCAACCCAAGCCCAAAAATAACCGAGAAGAAGATGACAGCCAGCATATCGCCTTTTGCCATGGAATCTATAATATTGGTTGGTACAATGTTGACAAGCGTGTCAGAGAAACTATGCTTTTCTGTTTGGGCTGTGGTTGCCACATATTTGCTGATATCCGTCTTCGTCAGATGGCTCATATCAACGCCAACGCCAGGTTTTACTACATTCGCAACCAGAAGGCCAAGAATAATCGCCACCGTGGTTATGATTTCGAAGTAAATAATCGTTTTTCCGCCGAGCTTGCCGAGTTTTTTAACATCGCCTACACCGGCTACACCCACTACAAGTGTTGAAATGACAATCGGTACAACAATCATCTTAATCAGGTGAATAAAGATGTCGCCGACCGGCTGCAGTATCTTCCCGACATTAGAATTCCCGTAGAAGATCGCTCCTACAAGGATCCCAAGCACAAGACCGAGAAGAATTTGTCCAACAAGACCAAATTTCTTCATACCGTCACCGCTTTCATTTTTGTGTTTTTAGAGTTAGGATTTCATGTTAACTATGTTTACATTGTATTAACCCATAACAAAACACTACGCAAAGTGACAAAAAACTACAGTTCATTCTTAATTTCTCTATTGATTCTTCTCCCTTGACAAACGTTAGTTTCAATTCTATCATAATTTTATTTTGATATATACGTGTCCATTATTGGTACAAAACAGAAAGGACTTATGAAAATGAAACGCGGCTTTTTCCTCTTAACTCTTGCAACGATTCTTTGGGGCGGCAATTACATTTGCGGACGTTTTTTAGCACCCTCGCTGCCGGCAGCCTTGCTTAACACCATTCGGTGGGCGATCTCTACAATCATCCTTTTCGGTTTACTTTCTTCGCAAAAAAAGAATTTTCCCATTATTAGAAAATGGAAGGAATTCTCGATCCTCGGTTTTTTTGGTGTGTTCGCCTTTTCAGAATTAAATTATTTAGGGTTACGGTCCATAAGCGCATCCCAAGCCGGAATGATTTCTGCTGGGATTCCAATCGCCATCCTTGCATTTACGCCCTTTGTTCTCAAGGAACCTATCAAATTGAAGGCCTGGACGGGTGCCGCTGTATCGATCGTCGGCGTCATTCTTTTAGTCCAGGGCAAGCACGCAGCTCCCAGCCAAGGTTCTCTCATTGGGGACATCGAAATCCTTTTGTCCTGTTTGGCATGGGGACTTTATACAGTCCTTGGTAAAAAATACGGAAAAGACCTCGATCCATTGACGATGACTGCCGGAGCCTCCTTCTACGGAACCATTTTCAGTGCGATAAGCTGCATCGGTACCGTACAGTCCAGCATGATCCACATGACCGCTAACGCATGGGCCTGTATTATCTATGTAAGCACCTTTGCGTCTGTAGGCGCCTACCTGGCATGGAATGCGGGTGTTAAAGTGGTTGGAGCTGGCCGAGCAGCACCCTACATTAACTTGCTTCCGGTTTGGACGGTTGTCTTTGGCGTTCTCCTTTTGGGCGAACAAATATCCGCAACATCGTTAATCGGGGGCGCTCTAACGATCCTTGGCGCAATTTGGGCGACTTTATAGTACAAGCAACCGATTTTTACAATGACGTACATCATGAATCTATGAAACATTAAAATATCCAGAAAATAAAAACGAAGGAGAATGCATTATGAGTCTTACTGCATCCAAAAAAGCGCTAAATTTAACGACAGGCATTTTCACAGAGCTAGCCAATCGAAAACAGGATGTGCTTAACAAAGGGATGGATGTAATCGATTTAAGCGTGGGCAGCCCGGATTTGCCCCCGCCTTCTTTTGTCGTTGAAACGCTTGTTAAGTATGCGAAAGACACATCCAAGTATGGCTATACATTAAAAGGATCGAAAGAATTTCATGAGGCCGTTTCTTATTTTTACAAGCACCGTTATGCCGTCCACCTCGATCCTGATGGGGAAGTACTCCAGTTAATGGGGTCGCAGGATGGACTTGCCCACTTAGCAACCGCAATTATTGACCCCGGCGAGTACGTCCTGGTTCCGGATCCGGGCTATCCCATTTATGAAGCAAGTGTTACGCTTGCCGGTGGAATCATTTATCCAATGCCTTTGCTGGCTGAAAATAAATTTCTGCCAAAACTTGATCAAATTCCATCAGAAATTTTAAAGAAAACAAGAATGATGATCATTAGCTATCCAGGTAATCCGGTGACGGCATTAGCGGACCAAAAATTCTTTCAAGAGGTTGTCGAGTTCGCCAAACTGCATAATATCCTGGTCGTCCATGATTTTGCGTACTCTGAACTGATTTTTGATGAAAACCCCCAGAGCAGCTTTATGTCGATCCCGGGTGCGAAAGATATCGGGATCGAATTCAATTCACTTTCAAAGACCTTTAATATGGCAGGCTGCCGCATTGGTTATGTGGTGGGCAATGCACAAGCCTTAAACATCTTAGCTTCTTTGAAATCGCACATTGACTATGGCATTTTTTATCCGATTCAAAAAGCTGCTGAAGTGGCGCTGACTTCAGATTTCGCCCATCTACAAAAACAAGTTAAGGAATACGAGTTTCGCCGGAATACGCTAATTGCGGGACTTGAACAAAGCGGCTGGCATATACCGAAATCTCCTGCGACGATGTTTGTTTGGGCAAAAATACCGGATGGTTGGGTGTCCAGGGAATTTGCGTTTGAATTGATTGAACAAGCAGGGGTGGCGGTTGTTCCAGGCGATGCTTTCGGAAAACAAGGCGAAGGATATGTACGAATGGCTCTCGTTCAACCACCAGAACGGCTTGCCGAAGCAGCTGAACGGATTCAACATTTCCTTTTGAAAGCAAAATAATTCCCCAGTATGCCGGCCCCGCAATAAAAAATCCCCTCCGTTGGCAGTGTAAACAACCATTGATTCAAATGGTTTCTTTATCACTGTTAACGAAGGGGATTCCTTCTGTTTCTTATCGTAAATGGAACCTATACCTACTACACATGAGCATGTCGGCCAGGAAGGGCGCCGGTTTGCCGGTAGATTTCTGCCAGCTCGTCAATTTCCTTTTTAAGTTCGGTTACGAGCTCCGCTTCCGGGATTTTACGGGCAATTTCGCCATGTTTAAACAGCAGTCCTTCACCACGGGCACCGGCGATTCCAATATCCGCTTCCCTCGCTTCACCCGGTCCGTTTACAGCGCAGCCCAGAACAGCTACCTTTATCGGTGCCTTAACGGTGGTGAGATAGTCTTCAATCTCATTGGCAATCGAGATGAGGTCAATTTCGATCCGTCCACATGTCGGGCACGAGATGAGTGTAGCCGCGTCTGATGCCAGCCCAAACGTCTTAAGAAGTTCGCGGGCCACCTTAATCTCTTCAACCGGATCCGCACTCAGCGAGACACGCATGGTAGAACCGATTCCTTGCGCCAGCAGAGTCCCCAGTCCAGCCGCACTCTTAATGGTACCGGAGAAAATCGTGCCTGCTTCTGTGATGCCAAGGTGCAGCGGATAAGAGAATGCTTCAGCGGCTTTTTGGTAGGCTTCGATGGCCAGCGGCACATTCGACGCTTTGAGCGAAACAATGATATCGTGGAAATCGAGGTCTTCAAGTATGCTGATATGGTGCAGAGCGCTCTCCACCATCGCATCTGCGGTGGGATATCCATACTTATCTAACAGGTGCTTTTCTAACGAACCGGCATTTACGCCGATCCGGATCGGAACGCCGTTTGCTTTGCAAGCTTTTACAACTTCTTCTACTTTTTCACGGCGGCCGATATTCCCCGGATTAATGCGGACTTTATCAATGCCATTTTCAATCGCCTTTAACGCGAGTTTATAGTCAAAATGAATATCCGATACGAGCGGAATGGAAATCTGCTTCTTAATTTCCTTAATCGCCTCGGCTGCCTCCATATTATTTACGGTGACACGAACGATCTGGCAGCCAGCCTCTTCCAGTCGGTGGATCTGCTCCACGGTTGCCTTCACGTCTGCTGTTTTCGTCGTTGTCATGCTCTGTACAATGACCGTGTCGCTTCCGCCAATTGTGAGATTGCCAACTTTAACCGGCCGGGTTTGTTTGCGATGATACATAGTTATAATCTCCTTTTTTTAAGGAACATCAAGATTTATTACGATTTATATATTATCACAGATTGGAGATTATGTGGGCTCAATCCTACACAAGGCGCTCAGGATTTAGCGCATTACGCAACTCTTCTTCCGAAATATCGCTCGTCCTTCGCGCGACTTCCCCAATGGATTCATGGGTTTTGAAGGCTTCTTTGGCAATGGCTGCCGCCTTTTCATAGCCAATCAGCGGATTCAGTGAAGTCGCCAGCGCCAGGCTCCTCTCCATTAATTCACGGCAGCGTTGTTTGTCAGCTGTAATGCCGCCAATGCAGCGCTCATCCAGCACCTTCATTCCATTTGCTAATATCGTGATAGACTGGAGGAGATTATGGGCAACCACAGGCATCATCACGTTAATTTCAAGCTGGCTGCCGAGACCGGCCACTGTAATCGCCTCCGCGTTTCCGATAACCTGAGAGCAGATCATATACATCATCTCTAGCATTACAGGATTCACTTTGCCCGGCATAATCGACGAACCCGGCTGCACTGCAGGCAGAATAATCTCGGCGAGCCCCGTGCGCGGCCCTGAGCTTAACAGACGCAGATCGCTGGTTATCTTAATAAAATGGAGCGCAATTTCCTTGAGCGCTTCATTGACGCGTATGGCAGCCTGGGTATTTTGCATAAACATAAAGCGATGTGTGGCCGGTTTAAACGCTAAGCCTGTCCGTTCAGCTATGTAGGCGATCGCCTTTTCTGCATACTCGGGATGCGCATTAATGCCAGTTCCAACGGCGTTGCCACCGAGGCCAATCTCAAGCAAGGTGTCTTTGGCGTGAAGCAGATTGTTATATTTATCGCGCAAGGTGGCTGCGTATCCGCCAAATTCCTGTCCGAGCCGCATGGGCACAGCATCCTGCAGATGGGTACGCCCTGATTTAATGACATCATGGAATTCTTCGGCTTTTTGCTCAAACGTCGTGCACAGTCGGTCATAGATCGGCAGCAAGTGGCGTTCGATCGTTTCTGCGGCAGCAATATTGATTGCGACATGAATCGTATCGTTTGTTGATTGTGCCATATTAACGTGGTCATTCGGATGGACCCTGCTGTAGTCACCTCTTGGCAGCCCCAGCAATTCAGCGGCTCTGCTGGCAATTACTTCGTTGGCATTCATATTCTGTGAGGTGCCTGCCCCGGCCTGAAAAGCATCCACCACAAACTCACCGTTCAGCCTGCCTTCCATTACTTCTTCGGCTGCCTGCATAATCGCCTTTCCTACATCCGCCTTAAGCTCACCAAGCTCTGTATTCGCTTTGGCGGCTGCCCATTTAATGATCCCCTGTGCCCGAATAAAAGCCGACGGCAAATGGAGGCCACTTATTGGAAAATTCTCGACTGCACGCTGTGTCTGTGCACTGTAATACGCCTGTTCCGGAACATTTACTTCTCCTAATGTATCGTGTGTAATGCGATATTTTCCCATTTGTCCTCCTCCAATTGTGCGGGTGCTCATTCGCTGAGCAGTTTATTTACATCCACTCCCCGCTCGGTTAGAATTTTGCGCAGTACTTGTTTATGCTGGCTTTCAAGAAACGTATTCATGCCAAGCGTCAGCGCGGCGGATACTTCAATATCATATAAAATATCCTCTAGCTCCTGGGTCGGCAAATCGTTATAGCGTGCGTACAAAGCTTCCATTTCTGCCATCGTTCCATCTCCCCATTCACAATTTTTTCTATTTTCCCTGCTCTTTCTATTTTAGTTGATCGAGCTTTAAAATGTGAGTCCTACCTTTCCACCGCATACAGTATGTTTATTCATTTAGTGGTCCGCGTATACAATGGCTTCCGCAAGTGAACGGGCGAAGAAGTCTGGCTGGGGCTTCTTTCCTTTCAAGTCTTCTTTACCAATATAAATGGTTTTCAAACCAGCTTTATGCCCCGCCTGGATGTCCGTGTAAAAGTCACCGACCATATAACTTTTCCGCAAATCAATCCGGTGTCGCTTTGCCAAATCGAGGATCATGCCCGCTTCCGGTTTTCGGCACCTGCATTTCTCCTTAGGCTTGTGGGTGCATGCACAAATTTCTGTCAATCGTCCCCCTGCTTGCTCTATCTGCTCTTGCATATAGGCGTGAATTTCGTCTAGTGCCTGGTGCGACATGAAGCCAAGACCCACGCCTCCCTGATTCGTTACAACAAAAACTTCATACCCGAGCTCACCTAGTCGCCGGATGGCGTCCAAAGCACCTTCCATAAAGACAAACTGGCCTACATGGTTTATGGGGTGGGGATTTTCATTGATCACCCCGTCCCGGTCAAGAAAAAAGGCCTTGTTCATAGGATCCCTCCGCTTGTACAATAATTTACAAAATGTTCTTACATAATTGATGATAGCCCCAGGGCTTGGTGATATAATAGAAAAAGCTTAAGTAGACTGCAAGCAGAACCATAGGAAGGGGTAAAAACGATGAATAAACATTTCTATTGTGAAGACTGCGGTGTCTATACGTACTATTGTAATTGCCTGCCGTCCGCGCATAACCGAGAGGACAACCTGCTGGAGCGGCTTGCTCATGAGAAAAATTCGCGTCTCTCTGAGGAAGAGCTCCTCACAGCCATTCGTATGATGAAGGACAGCCGAGAAATGCGGCTTGTGATCGAGCCTACTTCAGATGGCTACTATCACGCCCATATTGAAATGAAAAGCTTAATTTAGCCCACATGATTACTATACCCTTAAAGACAAAAAAAGCAGCCCGCAGCGGCTGCTTTTTTACCCTTTCAAAATTGCTTCGTTAGATCAAGCCAAACTTTCGTGCTTCAAACGCCAGCTCTCCCCTAAATTTGGGATGAGCGATGTTAAGGAGCTCACGCGTACGCTGTGAAATACTCTTGCCGCGCATGCAGGCCACCCCATGCTCGGTTACGATATGGTCCACATCATTTTTGGACGTCGTTACGGCCGATCCGAGTGTAAGCTGTGGACGGATTCGCGAAATTTGTTCATCTTTCGTCGTCGAATGCAGACAGATGAATCCCTTGCCATTTTTCGCGAATCGGGCTCCGCGGGCGAAATCAGCTTGCCCGCCGGTGGAGCTATAGTAGCGGCCCGCAATCGTTTCGGATGCGCACTGGCCAAGAAAGTCCACTTCAGTCGTGGCATTAATCGAAACCATATTGTCTTCCTGTCCGATGATGCGCGGATCATTCACATAATCAACCGGCTGCATTTCAACACCGGTATTTTCATCCAAAAAGTCATACAGCTTTTTTGACCCAAGAGCAAATGTTGCCACAATTTTTCCAGGGTGTAGCACTTTCTCCACACCGTTGACCACGCCTTGCTCAACCAGTTCAACCACTCCATCTGTGAGAAGCTCTGTGTGAATGCCTAGATTTGTATGGTTGCCGAGAAACCCGATGATGGCGTTCGGGATGGCCCCAATTCCGCACTGCAAGGTTGCCCCGTTTGTAATGCGTTCCGCCACATAACTCGCAATTTTCCGGTCAGTTTCCGTGATGATCGGCTCCCTCTGCTCATGGAGTGGGTAATCCACTTCTATATAGCCTGCGACTTGACTGATATGAACTTGATTGGCGCCAAACGTGCGCGGCATATTTTTATTTATTTCCAGAAAAAACGGCACTTTGCCGATGAACGAAGCAACGTAATCAGCTTCGGTGCCCAGCGAGAAATAGCCATGTTCATCGATAGGCGATGCGCTTGCCAGGATTAACGAAGTCTTGGTCGTTTCCCTTAGAATTCGCGGCACTTCATGAAAGTGATTGGGTACCAGCTCGCATTTTCCTGCAAGATAGGCTTTACGGGAAGCTGTACTAAGAAAATAGGCAACATGCCGAAGGTGATCGCCGTACTCCCCCCAGATATAACGGCGCTCTTTCAGTGCATGCATCTGGTGAATCCGCACGCCATTCAACCGGGCAGCGTTCGCCTCAATCGTATCAAGCAGCACGACAGGTTCACCGTTGGCCAGCGGGACAATTAAATCATCCCCATCCCGAATAAAATCAAGCACCTCTTCCACTGTTTTTCTTTTGTTCTCATATTTTACAATCTGATTCATTCTGGCCTCCACCTATCTTTGAGTTATCTTTACTCAAACTATCCCATCCCATGCAAACACAGATGGTTCTCGTTTCCATCATAATTTCGGAACGACGCAAACACAATAAGTATATTATGAAGAAAACGTCAAAAAATCCATCCTCCTGTACAGGAAGATGGATTGGTTTTCCGCAATATTTACGCTTTTTGTTTCGCTCTGGTCACTTCTGATTCGACAACCTGCATCTCGCCGACCCCGCGGATTAATTTCCGTGCATAAACAGTCTTTGGTTGAAGAATACCTACCATATAATCGATCGCAGCTTCAGGATCCACTGTCTCACCGCATGTGTAGCAATCAAGGGCGGCAAAACCTTTCTCAGGGTACGTATGAATCGAAATATGACTCTCCGAAAGCATTATAAGCACGGTTGCCCCCTGCGGCTCAAACTGTTTCGCCTGAACAGATAAAACCGTTGCTCCGCAAGCTTCCGCAGCTTCTACCATGTGATGCTGAAGTAATTCGGCATTGTTGAGTTTTTCAAAATCTACACCCCAAGTATCAATTGCTACATGTCTTCCGAAAGTTGAATATTCCATTCTTTCGGCCCCCCTCCTAGCAAATTTTTGGTAAAGATTATCGCTAGGACCTACGTCATTCACTTATTTCGAGGAGAAACTTCCTTGAGTGAATCCTGGTTCCTAATTTATATCACAAAAAAGAAAATAACATGTTTAAACACAAGATGCAATCTTTTTTTGTGCAGGGTTCATTCCACAATTTTATCTTATGCTTCTAATACAAAAAGTTGATGAGAGAGTTTATTTAATTGGCGGTCAATTTCTTCGGTAGGCAGAGACATATGGTATCTTTCATTGCGCATATCGAGAAGCTGATCAATGTAGAAACGCACCCAGGAGATTTCATCTTCGACGCCGCATCTTTCAAACAGGCGCTGAAGTTCACCGGCTGTGTCTTTAAATTGATACACAACCTTGTCCTCGGTTCCTCTGCGTTCCACAATCTTCATAACATTACCCGCGCCATAATAATAAATCATGGTGTATGTAGGGTAAAAACGATGCGCAACCCCGGTCCCTTTAAATTTCTTCACCGCCATCCTCATCTGGTTGGCAAGCTTCATATCCGAAATTGTGCAGGTTCCATCAAACGTATAGAGATTTCCCATTCGTTTAAAAGAGAGAGGAACTTTTGTCTCTTTATCCGTAAGGACAATCTCTGTTTCTCCGTTCTCATAAATCCTTATCTCCGTCTGAAATTCCGCCGCTTGAAACAGATCGATAAACGACTGCAGTTCCGCTGGGTTCAGCTTAAGAACCATTTTTTTGTATTCGGTGGCTACTCGTTGAGCCATACAAATCTCTCCCATAATTTTTTTACTGCTGACTCTATTATAACGAAAATCCATAAACAATATCCAATGGTTTACGCCATTGAAAGACAGAGAAAAACGGAGCAATCTGAATTTAAACTTTAAAAATGGCAATTGAATCTTAAACGGGAACGTTATATTATAAAAAATTAACTTTTCCATCTGAAACGACAAGCATATATCCTAGAATACCCATCAAGTATACCAAAAATTTGACAGCCCCTCCATTCATTCGGTATACTTTAAATAATTAAATAAAGGACTCTTCTTATCGAGAGAGGCTGAGGGACTGGCCCGATGACGCCCGGCAACCCCCCATTAGTGGGAAGGTGCTAATTCCTGACGGTTTTTATAATCGTACAGATAAGAAGAAGGAAACGGACGCCGGGCCCTTCTTCTTATGAAGAAGGGCTTTTTGTATATGCTTGTATTTTGATTATTTTCGATGGGAGGCTCTTATAATGAAGAAATACAAAGTAGCTTTATTAGGTCTGGGAACGGTGGGATCCGGTGTCATCCGGGTGCTGGAAAGCCATAAAAGACGCATCGCCAGTCAGGTAAATGCCGAATTTGAAGTGGTAGGGATTCTTGTCCAAAGCCTCCACAAAGTACGAAGTGTACAAGTCAATCCAGCACTTTTAACAGCCGATTTTAACGAAATCCTCTCACATGATGCCGACATTGTGATCGATGCGATGGGCGGGCTGGATCCCGCATTTTCTTACTGCAAACAAGCTCTGGAACACGGCTGTCATCTCATCTCAGCCAATAAAGATCTGTTGGCGAAAGAAGGTCACTTCCTACATAAATTGGCTGAACAAAAAGGCGTCTCGTTACTATATGAAGCAAGTGTCGGAGGCGGCATCCCGATTCTAAACACGCTCAACCACCTCTTGCAGGCCAATCACGTTACCCGTGTACACGGGATTCTCAATGGTACCACGAATTATATCCTGACCAAGATGGAAGAAGAAAATCTGTCCTATGAGGCTGTTTTAAAAAGGGCCCAAGAGCTTGGTTTCGCTGAGGCCAATCCTTCTTCCGATGTTGAGGGCCTGGATGCACTGAATAAAATCCGCATTATCTCCCGCCTCTGTTTTGGTGTGGAGACAGCAGAAAAAGATGTTAGCTGCGAGGGCATCACGTCCATCACACAAGAGGAAATCCAGCTGTACGGAAAACTTGGCTATCGCGCAAAACTTATTGCCACCGGGGAAAAGACACCGCAAGGCCTGTACAACCGGGTCCGCCCCGCTCTCATCCCATTTGCACACCCGCTTGCGGCTGTCCGCGATGAATTTAATGGCGTATTTGTATCAGGGGATATTGTGGGAGATTTATTTTTTACCGGTAAAGGAGCAGGCGCACTGCCAACAGGAAGCGCCATTGTAGAAGATTTGCTGAATGTGGTAAGAGGGCTGCGCTTCGAGCCCCATCCTGAGGGAGAAGGCCAATTGGTTTCTTCTTCGCCGGATAACGAGGAATCCATTGCTGCAGTATTCCGTCTAAGTAGTGAAAATTACGAACATAGTAAAACGCAGCTTTTATCATTCTTGTCCACCCAGGCCGGGTACTTGCATGCAGTGGACACCCATGCAGGTGAGCGACATGGGTATGTCGGCGCCATCATAAGTTCACCTGAGATGGATGCCATCCAGATGGAAGCTGCCCGCCTCCATGCAGAGGTCAGCATCCGCGAGGTATTGGATGAGTCCCTTGTAGAAGCTGAAAGTTATGCGTCTGCCGCTCTTGTATAAATGAAAGCAACAAACGTGCCAGGGAGCCTCCAATGAAATGACCATTTTTATGATGTAGGGTATACTAAAACCCCCACCTGAATGCGGTGGGGGTTTTGCAGTTACTTATTAAACCAGCCAAGAACCTGGTCGATAAAATTTTTCAGCATGGTCAGCAGTTGTTGCACCATGGATTTCGTTTCCGGGTTGTTATTTAAATAATCTTGTATTTGCCCTTTGTAGCTGGACACCTGATCAAGCACTTTTCCCCAGTCAATATTAAGGTTCTGGATCTTGCGCAGGATGCTCACAAGTGAATCAACTTCCTGATCGGTAAGCTGAAGCCCCATCTGGTTAGCGACATTTTTAATCATGGCACGAAGCTGGTCATCGGACAGCTTTGCAGACTGTTTGGAAAGCTCGGCCTTAAGGCGCGTGAGCAGTTCAGCCGCTTTTTGCTTATCTCCAATATCCTGCCCAATTTGTGCGGTCGTTACGAGCTCATCGCTGGCAACCTGTTTGCGGTTCTCGTCCAGCTTCTGGCCTGTTGCCACCTCAAAGGCCTTCATGATTCCCGTCAGTGCAGCCGTTCCGGATACTTGGAACGGTGCATCGACTTTAACATTGGCATCCTTTACCCCTGCAGTGGCCAAGGCGTTCTCATACATGGCCTTACTCACCCACGTTATATTATTCGTGTCCACTTTAATGCCATTTCCCGCATCGGCAATCGTAATCATGGCAGAGGAAATGGAACGGGAACCGATGACGCTCGGGCTCAACAAACCATCGAGATATTTATGCTCCTCCTGATTGGTCACCGTAATCGTCTTTGCATTAGGTGCATTAAATTTATTTACCAATTGTTCTTTTTGTGCTGAATTTAAGTCATTCCCCAGGGTAATCACCGTATCCCCCGGTACCGCGTCAGCGTACACCACGCCAACGCTCGTTGACAGAAAAACGAAAAGCACCGCTACAAGCAGCTTGCGCATTTTGTTTCTCCTCCTCCAATTTCTTCTAGTTAGGTTTAATCCATTCCGATTATAGCACACCGGAAACCGTTTGACCTCCTCCTCTAGACCGGATATATTTCCCAAGCCATTATCAATGTGTGAGGGTTGCCGCCGGCAGATGGGCTGTGTCTTGCCGGCTTCTCTATACTTTGTAAAGAAGACCATATGCTACATATGATGTTCAATAGTCATTACGGATGTAATTATGCTATAGTATAAAAAAATATACTATGGACGTTAAAAAGAGGTGAAAAGAATGGGACGTCTCCAGAATAAAACGTTTAATTGTGAAAAAGAGTTGACTCTTTCCGTTATCGGCGGGAAGTGGAAAATGATTATTCTGTGGCATCTAGGCAAAACAGGTACAAAGCGGTTTAATGAACTGAAAAAACTTATCCCCGATATTACCCAGAAAATGCTGGTCAATCATCTGCGGGAACTGGAGGAAGATCAAATTGTTCACCGGGAAGTGTACCCTGTTGTCCCTCCTAAAGTGGAATATTCACTGACCGAACACGGACAGAGTTTAATGCCAGTGCTTGATGCGATGTATGAATGGGGTAAAAATTACATGGAAACCGTGATGCAGGATGATGGACAAGGGATTAAATCCAGTCAAGTAAAATAAATGAATATGCGGTGAATACAGCGTGCAGCAACCTTCTGGAAAGGAGCTGCACGCTGTTTTTTTGGCCGCCCATGGTGGAATCCTATACATGAGGCGCTGTTTGCATCCATTGTGCCGATTCCTCGCTAATAGCTGCACGGTATCCTGTTGGTTACTACGTCACTTATAAGTGCGTACTTCCCTTTTATAGCGCTTGGACCTAAAATCAAACGTGGGTTAACAAAACTCAACGTACTGCAACGTTGTTTGGCGGATTTGTTAATCTTGCCTGGACAAAGAGTCCATTCGCGTCAGGCCAGGCGGGGATACATCAACAATTACAACATGAGGAGTGAAGCATTCATGGAACTTCAATTAGCGTTAGATCTTGTAAACATTCCAGAAGCAAAAAAACTGGTCAAAGAAGTCGAGGACTATATTGATATCGTTGAAATCGGTACGCCGGTTGTTATTAATGAAGGTCTTAAAGCTGTTAAAGAAATCAAGCAAGAATTTCCCTCTTTAAAAGTGCTCGCCGACCTGAAAATTATGGACGCGGCCGGATATGAGGTTATGAAGGCTTCCGAAGCCGGCGCCGATATTATCACCATACTCGGAGCCGCTGAAGATATGTCCATTAAGGGCGCTGTGGATGAAGCGAAAAAGCAAGGGAAGAAAATCCTCGTTGACATGATTGGCATCAAAGACATCGAAGGAAGAGCAAAAGAGCTGGATGCCATGGGCGTTGACTACATCTGTGTGCACACAGGTTACGATCTGCAGGCGGTGGGCCAAAATTCGTTTGAAGATCTGAAAAAAATCAAGAGCGTCGTGAAAAACGCAAAAACTGCCGTAGCTGGCGGCATTAAGTTAGAAACACTGCCGGAAGTCGTTAAAGCCAAGCCGGATCTTGTTATTGTCGGCGGCGGCATCACCGGTAAGGAAGACAAACAAGCTACTGCTGCTCAAATGCAAAAAATGATTAGGCAAGGTTAATCCCTGTTATGCAGACAGTTCAATATTTTGCTGAAATCGTAAAAGAATTAAACCGGACAGTGGATTTGATGCTGGATGAAGGAGCCGAAAAATTAGCCGGCCGCATTCTGGAAGCAAACAAAATTTTTGTGGCCGGCGCTGGCCGTTCGGGTTTGATGTCCAGGGCGTTCGCCATGCGCATGATGCAGATGGGCTTCGATGCGTATGTAGTGGGCGAAACCGTTACCCCCAACCTTGAAAAAGGTAACGTTCTGATCATCGGATCCGGTTCAGGTGAGACGAAAACCCTTGTGCCGATGGCGCAAAAGGCAAAAAACCTGGGCGGAATTGTAGCTGTGGTTACCATTTTCCCAGAATCGACTATCGGTGCAATAGCCGATATCGCCATTAAACTTCCGGGCTCTCCGAAAGACCAATCGGCAAGTGATTACAAAACCATCCAGCCGATGGGCGCATTGTTTGAGCAGACTCTTCTGCTATTCTACGACGCGGTAATCCTGCGGCTAATGGAGAAAAAGGGCATGAACTCGGAGACGATGTTTGGCAGGCATGCTAACCTCGAATAGAACAAAAGAAAAGACCGCATAGTGCTGATTTATTAAGCACAGTGCGGTCTTCTTTATTAATTTTTGTTATTTCTCAGCTAATCGGCGTGCACTTTTAGCTGCTGTCTCAATTCTTCTGTTGTCGTTACAGGGGCCTGGCAGGCAAAGTTCTCACATACATAAGCGGTTGCCTTATCTTCCCGGGCCGTTTTATCTTCCAGCATTGGCGCAAGCAGTAGGATCTTCTCCCTCGACTCACCTGACACCAGCGTCACTACTGTATTTGGCAGGAAATGCGCGCGTACTTCTTCAATCATTTCCTGTGCAGCTTCATTTGAAGAAGTAGCCAGTACGATTTCCTGTGCCGGGCCAAACAGGAACTGGACCGCCATCATGAAATGAGCGTGCCCTTGCGGATACAAGGATACATCCCCGGCGAGAGAATCAATGTGCTCATTGGCAAGCCGCGCAATGCCCTCATTGCCGGTTAAACGGGACAGCCTTACAAGATTCATGGCGGATACCGAGTTACCAGAAGGCATGGCCCCATCGTACATCTCTTTCGGACGGGAGAGCAGCTGCTCAGCGTCACTGCCGTAGAAATAAAAACCGCCGTTTTGTCTGTCCCAGAACAATTCAAACTGCTGCTCCTGGAGTTCCATGGCGTGCATCAAATAGTCGGCTTCAAATGTTGCCTCATACAGTTCAAGCAGCCCCCAGATCATAAAAGCATAGTCGTCCAGATAACCCAAAAACGCGGCTTCCCCGTCCCGGTACCGGGCAAGCAGGCGGCCGTCTTCGCGCTGCAGTTTGCTGCCGATAAAATGAACCGCCTTTGCTGCGGCTTCTAAATACGTATGATCCTTAAGGACAACGGAACCTCTCGCCAGTGCTGCTATCATTAAGCCATTCCATGCGGTAAGGATTTTATCATCTTTATGCGGGTGCACACGCTTCTCTCTCACCTCGAAAAGCTTTTCCCGGCATCTTTCCAGGAATTGCAGCAGCTCACCCAGCTCCATATTTTCTTCCCGTGCAGCCTCCTCTAATGATTTCCCGACGAGGTTGGGAATGCTTGTGCGGTGTTCAAAATTGCCATAGTCGGTAATATCGTACACCCGGCAGAACCGGGTTGCATCTTCATCACCGAGTACCTTAAGCACTTCTTCAGGACGCCATACGTAAAACTTTCCCTCTTCCCCTTCTGAATCGGCATCCTCTGCAGAATAGAATCCGCCTTCAGGGTTGGTCATATCGCGCAGCACATACGTAAAAATCTCATCCGCTACTTCAGCGTATTCCTCTTTGCCTGTTGCCTGATAGGCATCCAGATAAACCATCGCAAGCAGTCCGTTGTCGTACAGCATTTTCTCGAAGTGCGGGACAAGCCATTTCTCATCCACCGAGTATCTGGAGAAGCCCCCGCCGACATGGTCATACATACCGCCCAGGTACATCGCATCGAGTGTCTTTTCCACCATCTCTAACGCATGCGCCTCACCTGTCAGCTTCCAGTGCCGCAGTAAAAAGGCCAGGTTGTGTGGCGATGGAAACTTGGGAGCTGTGCCAAACCCGCCATACTCGGGGTCAAATGTGCTTTTATACTGCTCATAGGCTCTGGTGAGCGTCTCTTTTGATAGTTCCCCAGTTCCTCTCTTCTGGCTCCTGTGCTCCTGAATCGCATTCGTGATTTGTCTTCCCGTGTTGACGACGCGCTCGTGGTCTTCCTCCCATTTGCTGTGGAGCTGGTTTAGGATATTCATAAGGCCTGCGCGGCCGTACCTGTCTTCTTTCGGAAAGTATGTACCTGCAAAAAACGGTTCTTTGTCCGGTGTCATCACGATCGTAAGCGGCCAGCCTCCCTGTCCTGTGAGCGCCTGGCACACCTCCATGTAAATATGGTCAATATCTGGCCGCTCTTCGCGGTCAACTTTAATGGCAACGTATTTATCATTAAGCAGTGCAGCTACTTCTTCATCCTCGAAGCTTTCCCGCTCCATCACATGGCACCAATGGCATGTTGAATAGCCGATTGAAAGGAAAATCGGCTTGTTTTCCGCATGTGCTTTTTGGAATGCCTCTTCTCCCCACGGATACCAGTTTACTGGGTTGTAGGCATGCTGTAATAAGTAAGGTGATTTTTGATTCGCTAAACGGTTGGCTTTTGCGTTCCCGTGGTTTGTGCTCATTATGTACCTCCTACCAGGATTATCTTCCCTTAGTATATACACAATGATTATCAGTTTTACACTGTTTCTCACTTTAAACTGTAGTTCGAGTATTTTTTCTACATAGCCTAATCATTAGTTACAAATGAAGGATTATTCATCCTTGTCTCCATATACCTCCCTCAACAAACGTTCCTTTTGTATCTGGTTATAAGTTCTTGCAAATCTCTTTATTGCATCTTCGCTTGGTGGATGAGGTACTACAACCGTTAGTTAATGGTCTCCATTCCCGATTGAAACAATTCATAAACCGATTTAAAGGTGTCGCAACGAAGTACCTTGATAACTACCTAGCCTGGTTTTTGTTTGTCGATAGCCGCAGTAACGAAAACCAAAGCACAATATTAAAGATTTTCTATTATCATCATTTGTCTTTGAAATGACAGATACTTACGATAGTTTACGCTTATCAAAATTCGCTGTATAGTGCTTATTTAACTATCGTGGAGGAATCTGCAATAAGTTTGTTGAATAATTCTTTACCTACTTATCAATTGTCGTAAGTCGTGTATGTCAAAGTGGGAACATGTGCTAAATTAGATACTGAACAAATGTTTGTTTTTCGGGGTGACTCTCGTAAAACTAACGAGTTTACCAACCGTTTTTAAAGCGAACCAGCATGTAAAGAGCACTTGATTTCAAGGAGGTATGAGATATGAAGATCAATAGATTAGATCATGTGGGTATAACCGTAAATGATCTTTCAAAGGCTAAAGCGTTTTTCCTTAATTTTGGACTTGAAGTGCAAGGGGAATGGGAATGGGAAGGAGATCAGTTGGACCAGGTAGCTGGGCTTAATGACGTTAAAGTAGCATGTGTAGGATTGGGGATGCCAGACGGTCAGGCATGGATAGAGCTAATTAAATTTTATACGCCGTCAGATGAAAAAGATATTCAGCAACCTTTTGCAAATACGCTGGGTATCCGACATATTGCATTTGCTGTTGAAGATATTGAAGCTATTGTTGCAAAATTGAAAAAGAAGGGCACGGAAATCTTTAGTGAGATACAGCAATATGAAGAAAGTTATAAGTTATGCTTCGTTCGTGGTCCAGAGGGGATTATTTTAGAGTTGGCGGAGAAAATCAAATAAACAGACGATATGCTGACATATATAGAGAAACACTTTCGCTTATCTAAACACGCTGATATTTCAGACTGGAAGGCTGTCTTTTTAGGGGCAGTCGTTCTTTCTCCTTGTTGGACAAACGGGGGCATTAGCTGGAAAAAATGGGGAGCTTCTACAAATGAAGGTTCCCCTAATTTATTATATAAAAATCAACATTTAAATTTAACAGAGCCTTTAAAAAAATAAAAGTCACCCATTTCTGAGTGACAAAGAACTTTTAAACTTCTTGAATTTCAACACTTCCCTCGATTACATCAATACCCATATCAGTAATTCTGTACTCATAATTTCTACCACCTGCACTTGCCTCTACTATTAATCTTTTTTCAATTAAATACTGGTACGCTAGATTTGTTTCTAAATCATCTGTGAATCTTGTTTTCTCCTGCACTTTTCCTTTTCCAGTTTCGAAATAAACACTATATAATTCTTCTAAAATGTTAAGTCTAAGCTGTTTTCTTTCTTCATAACTCATTACATCATCCCCTATAGTTAATAAATACCAGGGTATATTATACCATGAAATTCTCTGAATTAAAAATATTCTTTATTTTAAAAAAATGATGGTTATGTACCCATCCATAAAAGAACTTTATTAATCCTGCGTTCTCTGTCAGTTACTTTACAAAAACCGTTATTACTTAGTTACTGGGGGAATTAATTCAATGAGTGAAAACTATGGCATTGAAAATTCATTAGAACATCAGTTAAAGGAAGTTGAGGAATAAGAAAATCGTTTTGAGACTCATGCAAAAGCACATAATCTCCAAAGCGATGTTTATATGTATTGCCTTGAAAGGGGACGTAACAAGCCGCACGAATACCTCCTGCTTCTCTTCAATGAGTTTGCCGCCGATTTGACGCATGCGCTTTTGGACTGAACCAAGCTCTTTTGCAATTGATTCCTGGATGCCAAAGAGAACTGATAGATAACTCTTGCCTAATCTCAGTTGTGCTCGTCCAATAGTAGTGATGTCAACCGGCAATACGCGCAGAACCAGGTTATATACCACATGTTTGTTTACCAGCTATGCAAACTCTTCGTATTCCGAAGGATAAAGAAATTCCCCTGCTGTGTTTGTAGTCCCCATCTACCTCATTTCCTCCATATTAGAACATTTGTTTCTATTTTACCACAAAAAGATCAGAATTATCATGCTTGTTTTTTTGATGCGCTCCTAATAAATCAAAATATACGAACGTAAATTTGGTATGTAAAGGGATAAAATGAGAGAAATATTAGCCATTGTGAAGCGACTGCTAAAGGAAAAAGGTTATCCTCCAACTATTCGGGAGAACGCAACAGTACCCGGACTCACCTCTACCACGGTCCACGGCTATTTGGATCGGTTACAAAGAAGATGTTTCGAATTCTGTAGGAACGATCTACCGCGCTAGGGCTTGCGCCTGACCAACCGTTTCTGCTGAGCCCATGCCTGGAATCCACCTCCTGGTGTGCTAGAGGTTTCTAATATTAAAACAGGTGCATTTTTAAATGAAGGATATCCGTCTAACATCGTCCGCTTTGGTTTCAGTATTATATATTCAATTCATTGCAAATTGGAGAAAATTGGGGTTGCTTGTTCTCTTTATCCTGCTCGTCACAATTGGATGTCATGTAATTAATATCTTCCAGAGCGCCTCGGAAATTATACTTCTGGGTTTCTTTTGTAATGTTTCACCCACCGCTGCACAATGGTATGCAGTTTCTTCTGGCGTGAGAGCAGCAACAACTTTACAGTTTTTTTATTTTCATGGGAAAGAATAATCGGTGGAACCGAATCAACTAATGCTTCCAACTCATGGTCAGGAATATGCTGTATCTCTTTTACGTACGGGTCCAGCTGCTCATAATTACGAATATATTTGCTTAATCCTCTCACATAATTTAGATTGTAACCCAATACCGTGTCCCAGTGTGGATGATCCCAGGAAAATCCCTGCCACTGCATAGCTCCAAGCAAGGACAAACCATGATCAATAAGATAAAAATCATATTTTTTGCCTACAGGATAGACTATCAAATTTTTCCCATGTCGGTCGATGTTGCAAATCCAGATATCAAAAACAAACATTTTGACCAGTCTATCAGGACAAATAACAAACTTTTCAATATTGTGGTGAATCTGTTTATTCATTTGAGTCCATTTATATAGTTGATGCTCAGCTCGTGCCAGTGAAACAACACCAAGCTGCCCTTCAATCCTTGCCGCTTCCACGCGCGCACTCGGTAGGTTCAGCCTTGAAGCCAGTTGATAAGCAAGCAGTTCATTTCCTGAAAGGGGACCAATATACCTTTCACTTTGTGGGGTTGAAAATTTGAAGTACCCTGTTTCAATCTGTTCAGCTTTGCTTCTACGGACCAACCATACCGTTCCTAATTTCCTTCGACTGGATAATTTCTTAACGAGTTTCCAGTTCTGTGTATTCATCTCATCGCTCCATTAAAATAAAGTAGAAACTCTAAAATGAAAGTTTTATCAATAACCTGAAGCGATGGATTTAGATCAAAAAAAGAAGGAATTAGCATCGTCACTCCCTGGTTATTAACGTTTTCAATTTTTCCATAATAAGAACCGTGCTTTGTATTAATCGTCTGCCCTATATTATTGGTCATTTCTTGTCGATGATTGGACATTTCTATTCCTCCTAATCTACATGATTTCCTTTTAGAATATGAGAAATAAATAACTGCTGTCCTAGTTGATTGACCTGTTTTATTTTAGAAGTAACCCAAATACAGGTAAGAAGGATAAACAATGAACTTTTTAATAAAAAAAAACGATATTTATCAAACAAAAAAAGATGCGTTCCTCAATATAAGCATACCTCTGTCACTTCAATTTAAGCTTTAGCTCCTTTTCGATAAAGTTCTCGTATTTAGTGTTTATCAAATATGCCCGTCATATAGGGTAAATAACGTGCGCAAGTTTCACCGGTTACTTTAAATAAGATAATCTTATGCATACCATTGCTACTCCAATTGTACCTAGTTCTACAAGGTGTCCAGTGGTGTTCCGGTGCGCATAAATCCGATTCCAATTGGATGCTTAATTAAAGGATTCAACCATTTTACACGCGACTAGTTAATGAATCAGCGACTAAGTGGGATAAATTACCGGGGAACCCTTCCACAAATGCCCCCATAAATCCATGATACTGCGCTCCATTTGCGATAAAGGCCCATCACGCCAAAGCCCAATACAGTATGCGTCTACGTCCGGTGAGCTGTGTTCGGTGCAAGTCCAATGAATAGTCCAAGTGCAAATCATCCAATAGTTCGCCTGTTATGTATCCACCACCTGCGGTTGCAACACCAAGAACAGGCTAAGATTAATTTTCTTATTCTTGTATCTCCCATCAAGACTCCAAACAGTAATAGTACGGCGGTGATAGAATGTGTGAGTATAATTGATGTGCGTCTGTAAACATAAAGTGAGCGTATACGCCATCACTGCTGGCAAATTCGAATGATATGACTGTTTCCGGTCAGCAGCCTGGTTCAAAGGTAGTTCAAAAACATTATGGCCACCAAGTTTTCGTTTACGCCATCATCTCTGAAACCAGTTGAGCAACTACATTAACCCTCTTTGTGATCGGTAACTCATGAGCAATACATACGGATAGCTAAATATAATACATACCTAATGCATTTAAGGCGCGCCAGAAACGAACCCAAAAAGCAAAGTAGAAGGTTCTTGTCCAAATCTCATATGAAAAAAGAAAGAATATTAAAAAATCTCTTCCGAAAAAAACACAATTTCCGTTGTTCCTAGACATATAGTGTTACTACTAAGGTATTCTGTCCAAAATTTGACGATACAAGTTGTCCTCTTTTTGACGGTATAAATGTCCAATTGCTGTTTTCATATCATTTTGGAGAACTTTTTTGACGGGTTAGAATGTCCAGTTTTTCAGCATTTATATTCAAAAAATAGCGTTGACATTTAAGTTGTCCAAATTAGGCGTTTCAGCACACGTATTTGGACATAAATAATCGACTTTCATCATGTTCTTCCGTCCTTTAAAAAGCACAGAAAATACATAGTTTTGCATTATCGAGTAATTAGATTAGCATCTTGACATGAAGCCTCTGCGGGCATGATTCCCAAGCCAGGAAGCCAGAAGTCACAAAGACTGGCTGTATCCGAATTCCAAAATGCTGTTAAAGGCAGTATCTTTTATAAACGTAAAAAAGCCAAAATACGCAAGAAGTGTATAAAAACTTGCATATTTTGGCTTTTTAATTTTATTCCTTATTGTGGTAAAGATACCCGTTAGCGGAATGATACAACTGTTCTAGGCAACCTAACCCCATAGTAGGCTTAAACTATAACTACTTGTCGATCACTCAATATAGTCGGCGAGATTCTCCAGGCTAGACCTCAAACCAACGTCGTGGTCTTCCTTCCGTATTCCTTCGGGTACGTTCTCACAAACGATGGTAACCGTGGTGCCTTCCGGAACGGCTGCTAAGGTCCATGTCATGATCATCTCTCCCGCGAAAGCAGGGTCGTCGGACTGGAATTCTACTATCTGTACAATTCGCTCTTCTGGAGTGAGCTCTAAAAACTTCCCTTTGACGACGTCAGTATGTTCAGAGGTCTTGCCTTGTGTTGAGTGGCTCGTTTCGAGATATGTTAGAGACATTCGATAAGCTCCACCGGTCCGAGCGTCGAACTCTAATATATGGCCTTTCATACCCTTCGGCGGAAGCCACGAAACCAGAGCTTCCGGATCCACGAAAGCCTTGTAGATATTATGCGGTGATGCCTTGATGACTCTCGATGCAGAATCAGTTCTCTTCTTGCTCGATGCATTTGTCATCGCTTCACAAACCTCCCTTTTTTTGAGTTTTACGTTCAATCTCTTGGTGCCATCCTGAATAATTCCCATCATCTTCACCATATTACATAAAATCATTCATGATATTCGTCACTGAAAGAGGCATTCCTTTATTTGTAACATTACTGCCCGATAGCTTAATGAGGCTGCCCGGTCGATCACCCGCGGCAGCCTCATGACGGTTGATTGATACTATCGTTCTCCGTCAACCTCAATTTGGGTGTTACATTCCTATTTGCCTATTCTCCGGCTGCAGCAAGCGGTTTATTCCATTGCTCCATAAGTTAGTGTCCAGAAATCGGTGACTACTCTCGGTGGTTCCGGCGAATCCATCATGCGCTGGGTGAATAGGATGCCGATCATTCCCTCTGCAGGATCAGTGTTTGCTGATGTACCGAAACTGCCTTCCCAACCGAAACGGCCAGGTGTTCGGAATATGTCGTTGCGATGAATATCCACCGCCATTCCGAAGCCCCAACTGCTATGCCCACCGAAAAAGATTTCAGCTCCTTCTCGTTGCCAAGGCGTGAGTTGATCTGATGTCATTAACTCCACTGTGGCGCGTGAGAGAATTTGCTCTCGGCCATGCCGACCTTTGTTCAGCATCATTCGGCAGAAAGTAAAGTAGTCATCGATCGTTGAGACGAGTCCGCCTCCGCCCGATTCGAACGACGGCTCAGCTCCCCATGCGCTGTTAACCTCGTCGTCAAATAAATCCAATGTGTTCGTCCTATGATTAAAGTAGTACAACGAGGACAAGCGCTTCATTTTTCCGGAAGGCACATGGAAGGCTGTGTCTATCATTCCAAGCGGATCGAAGATGCGTTCTCGCATGAATGTGCCAAGCGATTTTCCTGAAACTCGTGCGATCAAGGCCCCGAGCACATCGGAACCCACGTGATACATCCACCGCTCACCCGGCTGTGCCAACAAAGGCAACGAACCGAGCCTTCTCAGCCATTCATCAGTAACAGGTGATTGCGAAGGAATCGGATGTCCATCGCCCCCAATCCGATATTCACGAATGAACTTTTGTATCGGATACGTATCCGGCATCGCCATCACACTTCCGAAGCCCAATCGAAGCGTGAGCAAATCACGAAGCGTAATCGGACGCAACGCAGGCACAGTATCATCAAGCTGTGAAGAAATGGACTTCAGCACGCGACGATTTGCTAGTTCCGGCAGCCACTCTTCTATCGAGTCGTCGAGCCTTAGTTTGCATTCCTCCACCAGAATCATTGCCGCAGCTGCAGTTATGGGCTTTGTGAGCGATGAAATGCGAAAGATCGTGTCGCGAGTCATTGGCGCCGGATTGGTGAATGACATGGTGCCGATCGTCTCAACATGAACATCGTCATGATGACTAACGAGTGCAACGAGTCCAGGCATCTCTTTACGTTCGACGTATCCCGACAATACTTGATGCATACGATAGAGCCGCGCCTTCGAAAGACCTGCAGTGCTCATGTTAAACTCCTCCTTATTTCTCCAAATACAAATCGCTTATTTTCCTCTCTATTATACAGTGTCGAATAAGAAGTAATTTCTTACTGATTGCCATTTTCCCGTATAGGCTACCCTAAATATACCAACACATTGGCTAAAATCTCCTATTAGTGCTTCGAGGCGACCAGAGCATATGTGCAACGTACACGGTTACTGACAATGTGGGAAATAAGTCAAATGCATCGGCAACAGTAACAGTACTTCACGACCAATCGGGTAAAAAGTAATATAACGGCAAGGAGATCCCCAGTAAAATGGGGATCTTTCATTTTACTGGTAGAAAAGTTAATTTCGATGTAGTGGAAAGAGGTTCGATGCCGGGGACATGAATTGGAGAGTCAATTGAAATCAACTCACGAAAAGCAAATAAACGTACTGGCCGCCCTTGAAAAATGCATCTTCTCCTTACATACGGCAGCAAAATATTCAAGCCGTCAATAGCTCAAGATTCAACTAGGCTATCACACTAAACTGCCACATTAGTGCAGCAAGCATAATTTCACAAATATGTATAAATATTAGCTTATATACATTTTATCTTGAGTATCGATTCATAAATGATTTATAAAGATGCTGCCAAAGCGTACATCAATTAATTGCCAGAAACATGACTGGCTTCACCATACAAGGCTTTCATGCCCGCCACTACATGTAAAGTTGATGCGGAGTAACATCTCTGCAAAACAATGTATTTTCATTTTAATGAACGCCTCGCTCCACTATTTATATATTGGTCAACGTTTCTATCAAAACATGGACACACTACACCATCAACTTTTGGATATTTTAAGTTAGCTAAAACAATATAGGTTAATATCTCATAAAGTGTAATATTATAATTGTCTTGTAAACAATAAAAACAATAGTTAATTCAAGCGAAAAATTCAGCATGATTTATTGATTATACACTCATCTCAAACCTCTATAACTTATGGCCCCCTACACATAATCAGTTTTTCAGAACAACATATTAACCCGTAATTCGAAATGCGTAGGCTCGTAGTGCTACATTCAAATGAAATATTAAGGAGATGTTTAAATGATTCCCGAATGGAAAGAAGTAGAAACAGCTTTGGGTAGGATTGATGTTATTGAAAACGAAAATAATCAAACTGTTACAGTATTCGGGAATATAGAAAATTTACATTGTATCGGCATTGGCACCGACGCAGCAGTTTTTAGATTTGATAAGGTCCCCTCTTATGCATTTAAATTTTACAGTACTAAAGCATTGTCAAAAAAAGAAATAGAGGAGAATGTTTATACTAAGTTACAAGGCTCATTGTATTTCCCAAAATATTTTGGATCAGGAACAAACTATTTGGTTTTGAGTTATGAAGCAGGGGCTACTTTGTATGATTGTCTCTTGCAAGGAGTTCATATCCCAAAACAAGTGATTTTAGACGTCGAAAATGCTCGTGAATTTGTACGTAATAAAGGTTTAAATCCCCGTGATATCCATTTAAAAAATGTTTTAATACAGTATGGACGAGGTAAAGTACTTGATGTATCAGAGTATGTTAAAACTGGAAATGATCAAAGATGGGAACATTTGGTTTTGCTTACGATCATTTTTATCCCTTAATTGATGGAGTTCCTATATCCTCATGGATACTGGAAACAATTAAACACCAATATTATAGAATGAACACTGCAACTTTAGCTTTAAAGGAATTTTTCCAAAGAATGAAAGAACTTTTCTTAAATAATAAAAGTGGATGAATTGATATAAGATTCAACTCTAATTTGTTTTCTTAAAATGCATTTACCTTGATTAACTTAATTTATAGAAAGGAACTAGTTTTCGTAGCGCCTTTGAAAGACAGTGGTGCTTGGAAACAAAATTCCCATGCGAATTCAATTGAAAATTAAGCAGCCATTTGCGTTTGCTGGCCTATGGGGGAGGTGGAAATCCCCAGATGGAGATTCATGTAGTATCATCACCTCGACTCCGAATGATTTAATGAGAAAGATTTATGATCGTATGCCGTTAATCTTCAGCCCTGCAGATTATGTATGGTTAGAACCATCTATGCAGGATAAGGATTTTCTTCAAAGCCTACTCTTCCCCTACCCTGCTAATGAAATGTAGGCTTAACCTATTTCTAATTTGGTTAATTCGCCACGCAACGAAGTTCCGGAATGTATTCCCCTATTGAATAGCCTATACGGAGTGGCGAGCTGTTGCCTGAATGATATAAGACCAAAGTTAAATTATCTAAATTCATCATTCACTGATGTTAAGACGGTTCACTTAAGGCATAATTGGCACTAGATAAATCTCTTAATTAATGTACAATTATAGTTAAAATAACTATTTTTACTATTGGAGATGGAAATAAAGATGGCAGTAAAGGCAACAGGTGTTCTAAGAAGAGTAGATGAATTAGGACGCATTGTGCTACCTATTGAACTCCGGAGAAATTTAGATATTGCAATAAAAGATGGATTGGAAATTTTTAAGGATAATGAAAAGATTATACTGTAAAAGTATCAACCCGCTTGTCAGTTCTGCAATTCATTTGGAGGATATGCGGAAGTTGTTTAGCAGAGATTAACCAACTTGCTCGTTAAAATTAGATCCTGGTTAAATGACCGGGATGCTGATATACGAACAAAATATCCTTGGAAAAAAATGCAAAACCCCAAATCCATATTCGGGGTTTTTTAATCGCCAGAATAGGTGAAACCAAATAAGATCACTCTTTAGGATGACGTAAATTATTTTGTGTAAGGTCTTTTAGACAAAGAAAAAGTAGGGTATCCTCGGAATTGTCCAGATTCCATAAAAGAGAGGAAGTTACCCTACTTATGCCATCTAGTATAAACAATTCCGACCTTACAAATCAATTAGAAGATGTTTTACGAAGCTTTGTCAAAGAAAAGCTTGAACTGATAATGCGGAAAGAAACAAACTTCCTTCACGTAGAACAGCCAGATGCCTCAAACAGTCGAAATGGGTATTATCAGCGTTCACTGGAAACACGTTATGGAAAAATTGAGAACCTTACGGTTCCCCGCGACCGAGAGGGCGCGTTTCAAACCGCACTTTTTGCTCCGTATCAGCGCCGGGATGGATGGCTTGAAGAAGCCGTTATTAAGATGTACCAGAGCGGTATGAGTACACGGGAGGTTGGCAAGTTTATTGAACGTATTGTCGGTTCCTCTTTTCCCCAACTACCATCAGCAATATTACAGATGCAGCCGTTGAGGACATTGAGAAGTGGCAGAATCGGCCACTCGCCAAACGCTATTCTGTTTTATATCTGGATGGGCTTTGCATTCGCCTGCGCCGCGGCACCGTTGGAAAAGAAGTTATTTACTTTGTCCTTGGCATCACAGAAGATGGCTATCGGGACATTCTGGGCTTCTACGTGGGTGGACAAGAAAGTGCATCGGGTTGGCGTGATATTTTGCTTGATTTGTACAATCGTGGTCTTCATCAGGTTCTGCTGGGTGTGTTTGATGGATTAGGCGGCCTAGAAGATGCCTTTCACGATGTGTATCCAAAAGCTGATGTGCAGCGTTGTGTGATTCACAAAGTGCGCAACACGCTTAATAAGGTTCGTAAGAAAGATCAGTATGAAATCGCAGAAGACATGAAAGCTATTTATCGTTCGTTCACCACAGAGGCCGCTCTTGTACAATTTGAAGCCTTCCAAAAGAAGTGGGCAAGTAAATACCCAAGAGAGGTGGCCTCCTGGGAGCAGGATTTACCCGTTCTTCTTACCTTTTTGTCGTACCCTTCTTCAATCCGAGGTGTCATTTATACAACCAACTGGATTGAACGTACAAACAAAGAAATTCGTAAACGCCTAAAGCCGATGAACAGCTTATCGAATCTCAAAGCGGCAGAGAAGATCGTTTACCTTTCGCTCCAGGATTTACAGGAGCGATGGTCTACCCGAAAATTAAAAGGAATCGCCGAAGCGCATATGGCGTTGCAAAAGATGTTTAAAGAAAAATATGGTGAGTAGAATCAACTCCCTGTTTGGATTATAAAAAAATGGAAGAACCCGTCAAGAGTTCGGCAAGCCCTCGCTTTTTAGCTCGCCCTTGACTGAACCTTCTGTATTTTTTTCATGGTCATCAAGGTAGTTGATTCCGGATTTCTATCCACCTTCCGGTGGATACTCTGCTTACTTACACAAAATTCTTGACGGTACCCTCTTTAGGGAGTGGTCTTTATTATAGTTAAATATTTCTTATTACTTTTTAATAACTTTTATTTTTAACATGGCTTTTAAACTCATCGTTCTCAAGCAATCTGCAAAGGATATTTTTAAAACATCTCCATCGATGCTTTCAATAATTCCTTGCCCAAACACTTTATGCGTTACTTCATCATAAACACGAAAAGAAGTTCTTTGTACTGTTTTCATTTATTTTTTTCACCCTTTAATATTGAAATTCTAACACAAGTTCAAGTTTGGCCTCCAATAATGCACTTTAAACCAGAAAAATTATTAAGAAAAATAAACCGTTTACAATTAACCACTAGTAAGATAGTTAGTTAGAAATACTTTATCACTATTTTATTGAATTTTCTGACAAAGTTATCCTAATTGTGATAAAAAAACAACAAAACTAAAGGAAATACCCAAACTTGAGGAAGAGGTGGCGAATATATGAATTTATTTATATATGGAACAATGCGAAGTGGCGAATCTGATTCATATTATTGTTAATGACGTAGTATATCGTCCCGAAGTTGACGGCGTTAGTTGTCCGCAAATTGACGAATCGATTGTCCAAGTGTGATTTGAAAAAGGGAGAATCATGATAATTCTCCCTCAATCACCCGTTTGACCATGTGATCATCAATAATTCGATGCCCGTTCTGTGCTCCATAAAGTAAACAGTGCGTACATACCTTGTTGACGAGCCTTGCGGCCCCTCCGGAAAAACGGTGAATTTCATCTAAGGCACCGTCTGAAAAGATTTGTTGGTCCACTCCTGCATACTGAAGATGCCGTGCTACATACTCATCAACCTGTGCACGATCATAATGACCTAGCCTGCATTGAAGGTCGATTCTCTGACGTATCGCCGCAAATGATTGAAGACGTAGTCGGTCCCACAATTCACTCTGCCCCACTACAATGAGGGCCATTGGACTTTGGGCATCCATTTTAAAGTTGAGTAAGAACCTAACTTCCTCAAGCATCTCACGATCTAAAAGGTGAGCCTCATCTACAACTACTACGGGCTGAATATCATGAATTCCCTTCATCAGCTCATTCTCCCGATGTAGCTGCCGTTTGGCGTTCCCCCTATAAAACTTCGCTTCAGAGCCCAACCGTTCCCATACCCTTATAAAAATGACGAGGAGTTAATTTAGAATCGAACAAATAGAGCACGTGAAATTTCCCACGATCTAGCCGATCCACAAACCTTCGAATCGTGGTGGTTTTTCCCGTACCACAATCTCCCGTCAAAACCGCAAATAGCTGACGTTCCGCCGCATACTTAAGCCTACCCAAAGTTTCTTGCATCGGGGGAGAATCATACAACTTCTCTGTAGGGAGATCTCTTGAAAAAGGGGTGTATTGCATGCCATAAAAAGTCTCAAACATCCTGGCCATCCTCCTTCCATATTGCACGGAAGGTAACGGTAGGTGCCTGTTCCATCTGACACGCTTGGTGTTTCTGTTCCGCTGCTTTTAATAACCATGACGAATCAGCCGCTTGTGTTTGAAGAAGAGGAGGCAATGCAGGCCGTTTACCAGCCCTTTCACCAATGGCTAGCTTCCGCGCTATCCAAGGGGAATGCCCCTCGAACTCAATGGTAAGTTCCTTAAGATCCGAAGGATCGTATACGACGTCCACTTGACGGTCGATGAATGACAGTCCGACTTCATATTTTTGGTCCATAAAGCTGATGCATCCGGATTTATCTACCTTCCGTGTCTCAGAATGCAGGAAAGCATTTGCCAATTGATCCGGACTGATAAAACGAAGAGCTTTCCTGTCACTTCGGAATGCGGATTCTGGACTTGTTTTCTTACCGAGTGCGGAATGAGGCTTTCCTTGGTAACATTCGGCGAGCCATGCTTGGAAGAGTTCATTCAAGCGAGCCAATGTATTTGGCTTTTCGAGTGCAGCTTCGCCCAGAAAAGAATCTACGATTCTATTAAATCGTTCAACTTTACCCTTTTTATGTGAAGCTTCGCATAATAAGGGTTATGGAAAGAAAGCCGTTATGCTAAGTTGAGCGGTAAATGGCCCGTCAGGGCTGAACTTTATACGTAAAACACTTTACATAACGGCCTGATTTTATTTACCCAATTCTTTTAACCACTTCAATAAATCATTATTCTGCTGCCAGATAGGCATTTCAGAGGAAGTCACACCCTGATATGCATCTTCTAGAGCTCTGCGTTTCATTTCGCTATCGGCTCTCGCGTATACCTCAGTTGTTTTAATGCTTACATGGCCGAGTAAATAAACTAAATTCACACCAGACTGCAGGAGATGCATGGCCTTACTGTGCCTGAAACTGTGAGGAGAAATTGAATTAGGTATTAGCTCTGGATGCTGTACTCTAGCTTCATCTACGCATCTTTTTAAAATATAAGTGATCCCGGCACGTGTGAGTTTGCCACGTGATCGGTTTTGGAAAAGCGGGTTCTGTCCATGAGACGCTTTCTTCATGTCATTTTCAGAAAGATATTGCTCCAGAAGTTTGACTGTTGGTGTCATCAAAGGGACAATTCTGCTTTTATTTCCTTTACCGGTTAACTTAACTGTTGCCGGGTTAGATAAGCGGACATCCGAAACGACCAAATCGGCAATTTCTTGTACTCTTGCTCCTGTATCATACATTAAACTTAACAGAACATGATTTCTTCTTCCTGCCATGGTGGTAGTGTCCGGGATATCAAGTATAGCCTTTATCCCATCAAGTGTTAAAAATTCAATGGATCGTGTAGAGGTTCTTTTGACGGGTATGGCCAATATTTGTTGGCAACGATAGATATGTTCCGGAGCTTCCATCTGAAGATACTTATAGAATGAGTGAATGGCTGCCAACCTTTGATTTCGGGTGGAAATCGAACATTGCCGCTCCATTTCAATCCATGTTAAAAATTCATCAATAATGTCTTTCGTTAAAGTATCTATCACAATCTTTTCGACTAGAACTTCTTTAATCTCCAAGCAGAATCTCAGCAGAAGGGAAAATGTATCGCGATACGACTGAATGATATTACGGCTTATGCCTGCTCTTCCCGGAAGGTACTTTGCCAGGTACCCTGTCAAATGGTATGAAAAATTAGTTGGCTTCATTCCCAAATCACCTCCGGAATGACATAACCACATTTTTTATCTAAATGAATCAATTTCATAATTCACAGCTCTTGAACCGTAAGGTTCAACGAGCATAGAAAAAAGGAGTACCTCCTCAAAACTCGAATAGAGTAGTTGTCCAGACAACTCAATGAGAAAGGTTGGTCTCCTCATGTACTCAATTCGTCAAGGCTGTTTGTTTTCCCTGCAAGATTTATTAGATTTAGAACCTACCCATCGTTTTGAAGCAATTTTTGAAGGCATTAATATTATGCCGCTACTCAAAATTGTATCGAAGAAGGTAAGAGATGGTGCTCCACAATCGCTTAATTATGCATCCATGATCTATTCACTGTTTGCCCGTATTTTAGAAGGCATTCCAACAATTAAACTTCTTGTTCGTCGATTGAAAAAAGATATGCTGTTCTTTTTAGACTGCGGTTTTGCTCTTTCGGATCGAGTTCCGTCTGAAGCCTCTTTTTCGTGTTTGGTCCAAAAAATGAAAACATCCAATGTGTTGAATGAAATGAACCATGAACTTCTTTTACATGCAATTAAAGAAGGCTTCATAGATGGTGAACATATTGCAATCGATGCTACCCACATTGAAGCGAGAGACCAGGCTCCACAAAAGCAAGAAAGTAAGGCGGAAGGACCTGTCAAAGAACCGAAGAAACGCGGTCGCAAGAAAAAAGAAGACGTGGAATCATGGAAAAAAGAACAAGAGCAAATTCAAAACGCACTTCCTCTTTTTGAACAGAAAATTGACAAACAATTAAACCACACGTTCGGTGAACTCCAGAAAGAGATGCCCTGTTCTCCTCGTTGGGGAATTAAGAAGAATTCCGAGAACAAACATGTTTACTGGTATGGATATAAGCTTCACCTGGCTGTAGAAACCAAAAGCCAATACATTCTTGTTAACCTGCTTTCTTCTGGGAACATGAATGATGCTAAAGCCGCCATTCCCTTGCTGAAAGGACTAGCTGAGCGATTTCCTCTCCTAAACATCACGAGAGTGATGGCGGATGCTGGCTATGATTACAAACCAATTTATGAACAAATTTATCGCATGAAGGCGGATAGTATTATTGCGTATAATAAACGCAATGAAGCACCACCTATCGGTGTTGACAAGCATTTTGCCCCTACATGTGTACGGGAACATTCCTATCGGTATGACAGCTATGATAAGAAATACGAGACGCTGAAATATTCCAGACCGAACGAATGTATAGATTGTCCGCTTGCGCATGATACGCTATGTCAAAAAATTATTAAAATCAAAAAGACAACGGATTTACGACGTTATCCTGCTCCATCACGAGGTAGTAAAGCATGGAAAAAGCTTTATAAAGAACGCACTTCTGTTGAACGAGTAAATGCCTATTTAAAAGAATATTTCCAGCTAAATAACCTACGATACCGCTCAGGAGAGCTTGGAAGAGTTCAAGTAGATTTAACATGCTTACTATTCAACGCTTGTAAAATTGCTGTTGACCGTATTAACACTAAATTAAATTGCAAAGCAGCGTAACAGATTACGACCTACGGTCGTTTTAAAATGAAAATGTTGAAATTCTGAGAGTCTTAGCATCCGAGCAAAAGTAATTATGAAATTGATTCAAATGTTAATTTAAACTCATTATCCCATTTGTAGTTGACTTTATCATTTTAATTCTCACTTATTCTTGTTGTTCACATCTGTGTGTTTTGAATCATTTTTTCCAGTTTTGGTGACAGAATCATCTACAAAAGGGCAAAAAACAACCTTGATTTTTGGGGGTGTTGCCCATTATGCCCCTGATCCTTATGGTGATGGATCCGCTACTCAAATGGCTGATATGGGTGGATGAATGAGGCAATATCTATGTGAGCAAATGATAAAGCTCTATCAACTAATGAAAGATAATAAGGCGACCATAACGGTCGCCTTCAGTTTGTCGAGAAACCCTTAATTTAAAATGCAATTTGTATAACGGGGTATAAAGTTCCAACATCAACCAAATAGAAGTATCTGGTTTTAGTTCTTGAACTATTGAGGATCTTTACTTGCAATAACAGGGCTGCTTCGTCATCTACAGGTACAGTGACACATAGAAGAAGCCTACGTCATAAGTTACTAAAGATCATATATTGCTGATTTATCCGAAAAAGAGGAGAGTATTCGATGGAAAACGTACCATGGAATCAAGCGGGGTACGGGTATGTGCCGCAGCCGATAAGGAATGATGGTGCCGGCGCGCCCGATTTCGGTCCGCGGGACGTCATGAGGGACCTTGAGAACCCCGATATGCTGGTTCCGCCGGTCACCGATGCCGGAACGATCCCCAACTTAAAGTTCTCATTCTCCGACACCTATATGCAGTTAAATCAGGGTGGCTGGTCAAGGGAAGTGACGGTTAGACAACTGCCGATAGCAACCACTCTTGCAGGTGTCAACATGAGTCTGACGCCGGGCGGCGTACGAGAGTTACATTGGCATCAGCAAGTAGAATGGGCTATCATGCTAGTGGGCAGGGCACGCATCACCGCGGTCGACCAGGACGGGCGAAACTTCATGGCTGATGTAGGACCGGGAGACTTGTGGTACTTTCCCCCCGGAATTCCACACTCGATTCAAGGCCTGGAGGAAGTCTGCGAGTTTTTGCTCGTCTTTGACGATGGACATTTCTCCGACCTTAATACTCTGTCCATCTCCGATTGGTTCGCACATACACCAAAGGACGTGCTGACGGCGAATTTCGGTGTACCGAAAAGCGCCTTTGCCCACATACCGAAAAAACAGCGATACATTTTCCAAGCAAAGGTGCCTGGACCCCTAGAAAGTCAGAAGGTACCTGATCCTTACGGTACTGTACCAAAGGCCTTTACACACCGGCTGCTTGAGCAGAAGCCGATTGTAACTCCGGGGGGAACCGTGCGCATAGTCGATTCCACCAACTTCCCCATTTCAACTAAAATTGCGGCAGCGCTGGTGGAACTGAAGCCGGGTGCAATGAGAGAAATGCATTGGCACCCAAATAACGATGAATGGCAGTATTACATCTCAGGAACGGGGCGCATGACGGTTTTTGCTGCCAATGGCACTGCCCGCACTTTCGATTACCGTGCCGGTGATGTAGGATATGTACCCTTCGCCTTCGGGCACTACATCCAGAACACCGGTAATGAAAGCCTATGGTTTCTAGAGATGTTCAAGAGTGACCGCTTTGAGGATGTGTCCCTGAACCAGTGGATGGCGCTGACTCCTCCAGAACTCGTACACGACAACTTGCATGTAGGACCACAACTGATAAATGCACTGCGGAAGGAAAAATGGTCTGTCGTCAAATACCCGGGCACTACAGGATATCCAGGCAGTTGTTAGACCCACTCAGTTACTTTAAACGCTGAGTGTGCCTATTTCTGTTGAAAACTTCTCGGATGAGTTATCTTTTTTAAAATGATGTTTTGTGTTTCTAGAATATGTTTTTAAGCATAGATTGCACCATTGGGTTTTTCAAAATATTTAAGATTTGGCTCGGATCCACATTGCCAAGTAAATTTTCTAGAAATCCATTTTTCTTACCATTGCTACTTGGGATTAAGTCTGAAAGGGAACCCTTACTGCTTATATCAGGTGCTTTTTTCCTTTTCAGGTCTGCAGCCGGGGGATTTTCAACACCGTCTGTATCCCCCTTATTACGCCGCTTCCTGGACTGTCTACTGTTTTTTTCGGTTAGATGCTGTTTAACCTCCGCTAATTCTTCCAGGATTTTTTCAAGTTTTTCTCTATTATTCTTTATCTCAATAAAATGGGTTTGTAATTCCTGTAGGATTTTTTCAAGTTTTTCCCTATTACCGTTTTCCTCCCTAACATGGTTCTCTATCTTATGCAGCGTATTCTTAATTTCTGATAATTGCTGGTTGATGATAGGCTGTTGTCTTCTCCGGTTTTGATTGTACTTTGGTTTTATGATAAAACACCTCCTTCCCTTTTATACTGACGTCTTTAATACCCATTCTATGTTGAAACGAAAATGATATAGATAGGGAATGCTAATTTGTTAACTTACAAAAGCAGAAAAAAGAGAGAACATGAGGAATGTAGTCATGATGAAAAAGTGTAAAATATAATTTTGCGGATAAAGGCTAGACGATAGAATGAGGTTTTTTCATGAAAGAGAGGAAGTAAGGATTATTCTAGTTTCTTTATCCTCCTTGCATTATCTTATATGGTTATGGAAATTAATTGATAAGAGCTGCTATTTTTAATAAGGAAAGTGTAAAATTACATAGCATAACGAATTACGTTTTGAGGTGCCGAAACATAAATCGTGCTAAAAACTTAAACGAAAAGGCCAGTCAATTAAAATATGTTAGCCGAGCTAAGTAAAAACTTAATTTGCAGTTTTTGATTTGGATCCCAAATTCCAAAAACTAAATATAATAGTGATCAAGCCGAGAATTACACTTGACCAAACCTCACCATTTGTTGATGTAAATGCAAATGGGAAAATGACAAACAAAACCCCAGTAATGGCTGAAACCCAGTTTTGCCAGACGCACCAACCAAGTTTGTCGTAACCCCAAAATGATACAACCAGCTGAATGAGCCCGAAAATCACATTTGACCAAACTGCTCAGGAATTATCCGAAAAACCCACAATCCAAGGTGCGATAATAAACCACACACCTATTAAAGCATTCACCGTACTCCTTGTTTTCATGATTGCACCTACTTATTTATAAATTTTTAAGAAGTCATTAAAGACGTTCTAAATTGCTAGATGATCACAAATTACCAAGCTTATGTGTAGATAAGGAATAAAACTTCGATCTGTAAATAAACAGATCAGATTCAATTATCAGCATCAAATTTTTTCTTGATTTCATCGATTTGATCTGGACTTCCTCCGAGGTACAATAACCTAGAAATCGTTGATTCGGAAGATTCTTCTTGAGCAAATTCCCTGAACTGTTGCACAAACTGGTTTAATTGGTCATCCGTAAACGTTTTGCCTGTTTGTTTTGCAACAAGATTAATTAATGTTTTTATGGTTTCATCGTCGTTCAAGCTTTCTTCCGGCACACTATTAATTAGTTTAATAATCATGTCTATATCCATGTTTACTTTCTCTCCTTTTAATGTAAGGTCAGGTACGATACCCGCACCTTTATTTGTATTCTTGTATAGTCTCGTACATTGTTTTATCTTCTAATTCAAGAAATATATAAGCATGGGGTGTGAAATTGGCTTCAAGGATCCACACTTTCCCATTGGTATCCAAACACATATCAAACCCAATCACTTTAATATTCGGATCTTGGCGATGAAGCTGATCTGCTGCCCATAATGCTAATTGGTCTAACTGGGATAGAATCGATTCAGGTGAGAGATGCTTTAAGGAGGAACGTTGGAGAGCGGTTTGAATCGCGAGTATAGTTGCGCCAAGGTTTATATTGGTTAATGCATACCCTAAGCTTGCTAATTTTGCTAGCTTCCCTGTCACTTTCCATGGAGAATCGTTTTTACGTTGTACCATGACTCTGATGTCAAAGGGGCGATTATCTATTTCTGCTAAAGGAATCTGATGTTGAACAATATACGTTTCGGATAGAATTTGACTTACTCGACCACGAGAAAAGTACGAAACAAAATCCCCTAAAATTTCCCTGGTTAAATACGAATAAAGGTCTTTACTTGTTACGACCTGTTTTATCAATTTAACTTGAACCCTAAAAGCTTCGTTTTCGTTTGCTTCGGAAGAGACGGTAATGATACCACGACCGCCACTGCCTTCTATTGGTTTAAGAATGACTGCACCATATTTTTTGAGTAACTCCCACAGGTGTTCCTCTGCCATAAATCGGGTCTCCGGTACAAAGGAATTCACCCGTTTATCTTCTTTCAAAACATTAAATTTTTCCAATTTGTTCATCGTTTTATCAATCACCCAATCAATTCCGAGATTACAATAATAACGAATTAAAGCTTCTATACCTTATATTTAAATTGACAAGTTCAGGTGCAAAAAAAAGACGGAATTCCACTCACAACCATTACTCACTATTTATCGGAGTGATAGGTAAAACGTTCATCCATCAAAGATTCAATATCTATAGAGGTTATGTCTCCCATTTTTGCAATTCCGGTCAGGGATAAGCAAAAATATTTCACTTTATCGTCCGCATAAGGACCAGCCATCCTACATCGATGATGTAGGATTGTTAATATATCGCTGCAACCGTTCCTTTACTTCACAGGGTTTTATTTGGGGGCGTCCAATCCCTTTTTTAGAACCTTGTGATATCTTCATATAGAGAAGCGTTAATTGTTTCGCTTCTTTCCATTCTTGGATGGAAGCCTTTAGCTCTTCCAAGTTATGAATATAAATTGATTTTGTATAGCCGCTTGCCGCCGCAATCTGAACAAAGTTCACATTGTCTGAAACGGTGCTTTGTCCGCCTGTTGAATCATATGTGTTGTTATCCAGTACAATATGAAGCATATTAGGTGGTTTGTAAAAGCCATTTGTAGCTAAACTTCCCATGCGCATGAGTAAAGAACCGTCTCCATCTATAACGATGAAGTCCATGTTTTTTCGGGTCAATGCCATTCCAAGGCCAAGTGAACTGGCACAACCCATTGAACCTACCATATATAAATTAGCGTTATGATCTTCTATTTGATACAATTCACGGCCTGTCTTTCCGGTTGTAGCGATTTGAACAGTTTTTTCATTCTTCAACGCATTTATGAGGGTCAATGCTTCATATCGGGAGGGCTTTTCATCAGGCTTATTTTTATTTACTTTAAATGGAGTGAAATTAGGAGAACTTAGTTCAGTACGTAGGGGCTCTTCGGAAAATGTTCCTTTTCGTACAACGAAGAAAAATGGCTTATTTCGTTCAATGTACGAATTGGCAAGTAATAGTTGGCTTTGGACTTCATTATTGTCACTGGCCAGATACCGCCACTCAATCTGCATGAGATCCAAAAGCTTAGTTGTCATATTTCCCATTAATTCATGCTGTGGCTCATCAGACAAACCCGGCTCTCCTCTTAGACTGACAAAACCGAGTAAAGGGATCTGAAACGGGTAGTTTAGCGATACTAAGGGTGATACTGCATTCGATAAACCTGAGTTTTGCATTAAAACGACGGACTTCCTCCCCCCGATCATCGCTCCGGATGCAATCGCTACCGCATCGCCTTCATTGGCAGCCCCCACATATTCACACTTATTAACGGCGTAATTAATAAGGCTTTTCAAGAAGGAACACGGAACCCCGGTATAAAATGTATAACCGATTTTTTGTAAATTATTTCCAAATAATTGGATATTAATCATACGCTGCATCCGAATCTTTCCCCTGAGGTAAATATCTTTTCTCCGCTTCTTTCAACTCTGCAGCATCTTGAAGTCTGAATACTTCGTTAATCGTTGCGATAGTACTTTCCACACCACTAAGAGTTTGTTCATTAAAAATTTGTCTCGATATTTTTTGCATGGCTATGATTGACGATCTTAAATTATGATTAGCCCAGATTACAACGTTAGCCCCCAATTGGCGGAATTTTTCTGTCGGTGTAGCATAATATTTTGTAGGAACGATTACTATTGGGAGCCTTCCCGCCCATTCTTTCATAAACGACTCTATTTCGGCTATATCCGTTCTTTTGCTGTGTATAAGAATGGCATCCGTTCCCGCTTTCCGATAAGCTTCCGCCCGCCGTAGCGCCTCTTTCAACCCCCAACCTGTAATAAATGCTTCCACCCTCGAAATCACCATGAAATTTTCATCACATTGTGTATCTTTCATGGCCTTAATTTTTCCGCAGAACTCATCAATATCGGCAAGCGGTTGTTTATCGCCTGCAATAAATGAATTTGTTTTCGGAAACAGCTTATCTTCGATACAGACGCCTGCGATGTTTCTTTGTTCGAGTTTCTTCACCAATCGACGTGCATTGTTGAAATTCCCGTAACCGGTATCGCCATCAAGCAATATCGGAATGGATGTGGCATCACTCATGAATTCCAATACGTCCAGCACTTGTGTCCAGGAAGCTTCATTGTTATCTCGTACTCCCATGGCTGCGGATATGGATAAACCGCTCGCCCAAATCCCTTTAAAACCTGTCTCTTCCACAATTTTGGCAGCCAATCCATTGTGGGCTTCCATCAAAAAATCTAAGCTTGACGAATAAATTAAATTCTTTAATTTGGATGTTTTTTCCATATAAGATTCCTTTCCTTTAAAGTTGAATAAATGGTTTAGTCATAGCTTATGAACATTTGTTTTAAAGCGTCCCAAATGAACGTAATTTATGCGATATCCTAAGCAGAACTGCACATTCTTCTCCTTTAAAAAACCATAAAAAAAGACCTCAGACATGTCTGCTTGATCTTACTCCCGTCAAGTAGACAGTATTTAAAAAAGCCTGCTTATGCAGCCTGAGTCGAAATTCGATAGGACTGAGGCTGTTTAATTTTGTCTGAATACGTTCATGATTAGAAAAATGTATGTACTTGTCAATTGCTTCTTTTACTTTATGAGAGGAGGAGAGTTCTTTGAAGTCAAACAATTCCGCTTTTAGATGTCCGATAAAGCTTTCAATACAGGCATTGTCTAAGCAGTTTCCCTTACGAGACATACTTGGCGGTCATGGTAACGGCGTGAGGTATATTGAAACCCTTGATCACTGTGGAGGAAGACCCCTGGCTGGAGCGATGTTTTACTGCGAGGCTGTAAAGTCCCGATTAAATTGGTTCGGATACGTTATAGACCTCTTTCTTCCCGAAATAACGCCATTTTTTGCGAATTTTCGCCTGAATGCCTAATTCTCTGATAAGACGGTATACCCGTTTTCAATTCACCATCAGTCTCATTCCATATGTTTTTCGAAGCCATGTAGTCATACGTAGATAGCCGTAAACCCCTTTTACTTGATGATAGCCCTGCAAGATTTTCTCTTTGGGATCCTGAACAGCGATAGCCCAGGCGGTTAAAGATGTTTGTCTTCTTTTCCACTTATAATATCCACCACATGACACTCGAGAGTGGAACACAACAGGGAAATCGGATAGCGAAAGGACAGTTTCTCAATGACGGTGTATGCCTGTGCCTGACTCCGTACTGATTTCACCTTTTTAATTCCCATAGCTTTTTTAAGTGTTCCACCTCTGCTCGTAAACGTTGGTTTTCCTCTTCTAAGCTTAATGGATTTTTTCGAGGACGCCCTCTGTGCAGACCTTTCGTTTTGCCTCGTTTTTCTTCAAGTCCCATTGTCCCCTCATTTTTGTAGTGGCGAACCCAACGCCGAATGACGGAAGAACTGATCCGTAGCTCATCCGAAATGGCATGGTATCCCATCTCCCCCTCCAGATACATTTGAACTACGTTTTATTTAAATCAGCTGAACACGTTTTGCGCTTTTCTCTCATAGAAAAATCCCCTCCAAGTACTACAGTAAAAGTCTTCTTTTCACTGTCTACCTAAAGGGGATAATATCAAACCGGTGGGCTTTCTTTACTTACATTCTAAATGTTATCGGATGTTATTTTCCACTTCTTATTTTTGTTACACTATACTTGCAATATTTTGATCGACAACATGGGGCTCGAAAGTATTTGTTGAACTAACACCATTAAAGTTTTCCATAAAATTAGCCGTATTACCGGAACCTGAACCCGAATTTGTTCTTGAACTACTTTTGGGAGAAATAATAAGGGATTCTTCCAATGTTATGAATGAACCATGGTCCATGGTTAATATATTTAGAAATCCAACGAATAAAGACATAGACATCACCCCTTATAAGGTTATTGCGTTATCTTACTTCTTAAATTTTATTACAGTACCTCTGCAATATTCTGATCAGCAATATGGGGTCGTTTAGTATTTGTTGAACTGGTTTCATTAAAGTTCTTCATAAAATTAGCCGTATTACCGAAACCTGAACCCGAATTCGAAGTTGAAGAGGCTTTGGGAGAAATAAGAACAGTTTTTTTCGTAATAATTGATGAACCGTTATCGATGGTTCCTATATTTATACCTCCAATGATTGTAGACATAGACATCACCCTTTCTAACTGGATTTAATAATTGTATACTATGATGACATTCCCTCAGAAGTTTGTAATTCAGTTTTAAAATTTGACTTTTTTTAATTTAGACAGAGTGATTAGCTATAATTCAGGGTTCAAATCTAAATTAAATAGTAACCCAATTTTCTCGATTCAAAAAACAAGGCAGTTCTCTACTCATTGGAGAGCTGCCTTGTTTACATTCTGCATGTTATCATACCTTCACAGTGTTTAGTTCTCGGAAATACATTTTTTGGGCGAACATACATGTCTTCCAAGCATATTCTGTAGGGAATGATGGGCCAAAACTATAAAAAAGGAGTGTGTTTTATGCATCAATATCCTTATACTGCGTATTCATATCCTCATGGGTATCATAGTCATCCATATTTAGAACAAGAGACCTTGGGAGTAACTGCACCTGTTGTTCACCACGGCTTAAAAGAAGCAAAAGTAATTTCCTATCAACATGCGCTACAACAAGCAGTAGCTATAAGCTATTTAATGGGGAAGGGATATAACTTTGTAACAGCATGGCAAATTGTAGAGTCATGGTGGAAACGTGGAGGCTTCAGGGAGCTAGAGCAAAGTTAAAATAAACTTACCGATTCACCTTGATACTTTTCTATTCAGATATAATTATGGTACTGTTTATCCATTTGGTAGGATAATAAGAAGCTAGGAGAAACGTATTAATGGTGTTAAGTTATGTATCTCATAAAACTTTGATGAACACTTCTCTTATATAAATAAGAGAACCAGTATTGGGACAGAAGCCCAGCTCAAATGAGCTAGGCTTCTTTATCCATAACTTGCTTCCATTAGTTACATGCACACGCAATAATAACTAACAGGATAAAAAGCACAAGAATGAACGCAAATTCCCCTTCTCTGAAAAATCCATCCATATTATCCCCTCCCAGTACCTATGATTAAATTACAATTCATAGTACGCACATGATTATGGACGAGTGTTAGACGAATATCATGAGCATTAAAATGGAATAGCCTCTTATTCAGAGTGAAATTAGTGGAGTGAACCCCCACTATCTTCCATCTCACATAGTGTGGTTAAACCACGCCTAGTCGTCGGTATGTTGGTTTCACCACTTGACCTCCACCAATGTTCTATTTCGCTTTCTTTAAGCGCCCCAAACTTCACTTCACGTATCTGAATCTGTGTATTCAAACCTGTTGACTTACACAGTCTGTATTGCCCGTATGCTGCTGCAAAATTCGTCCATTCGTCACGGTTTTCAAGATGCGTGTTGAGTGTTACAGGTAGGTATCCTGTTTGTATATTCGCTGCGTCCAGCTAGCCTTAGCCATCGTTATCTCCTTATTTTTGGATATTAGTATTACTCAACACTCTTATCGCCTCTAAAAGTACGGTTAGTTTTTCGTGATCCTCGTCGTCATAGTTCATAGCAATACGTTTTCTGAGTAAATCGACATCGCTACACAGCACTTCTATTGCGTAACTCAGATTTATCAGGGTTTTCACCTCCAAGTTTCAAGATAGTAAGAAGTCACCTATATCATCCGTTCACTTTGTTTTCACACGGAAAATTGCATACTATACCCCTGAGATTAATATCTCAACCGCTTGCAGTCATGATCTGGGTGTGGCGTAATAATGATTGCTTACCCCCTAAAACAATGGTATCAGGTAATAATTGTTTTGGGGAGATAAGGATTAATAACATGATATGCATAAATAAGGGACAAGTGTTAGGTTCTTGTCCTTTATTTGTGAATTTGTTCGTTTTACAAGCAATTTTGGTCGTCATTAATAACGTTTTACTTAGGTAGCGCCGAAGCCCCTGCGATACGATCCTCACCACCTGCAGTCAACGGCCGAAAGGAGTTGAGTCCATTCAATTCTAGCATTTACCCCTACAGGAACTCTACTCAGGGATGGTTTTGAAGATGAACTGGGTAAAAGAAAAGCCGCCCCTCTATTGAGAAGCGACCCTTGTCTTATACTTCCTTGCGTCCAGCATAACACGGCCTGATTTGATTCCGCAAAAAACGTCCAGAATGTAAAAGTCTAAAATGTAAAGTAAAAACGGATAGATAAAAAGTAAAAATGAATTTCTGTATTATTTGTAATAATTTTTCACCTAAAGCAACTCGCGACTCGCTTTACCTATACCTGCTTTAAATTGAACCATTTGCTCATACGATGGCCACTCTCCATTTTCAATGATTATTTCATTCTCGTGTATCGTTTGGCGGCTCACATCTAACCTGAGCAATCTGGAATATCATATCTCCGTCCAAAATGCCTTCGGCTACCGCCCGTTCTCTCTGGTCACGTAATTACGAAATTGAAACAGAAATGTCGAACATGAATCTTATGAAATAGCCATGACACCAGTTGAAACACTTCTACATAACTTGTTATGTCACCAAAAAAACTCATGCTTCTCCAACAAACCTCTTTTATCCAAAGGGGTTTGTTGCGTTCAGTGTGATTATTAAAACGTACCGGACATTCATTCGCAATAGTAAAATAGGGAATGGCCTTAGCACTCGTTTATATCCTTCTACATAGCTTGTTAGTATCCTACGAGCAGGATAAAGAGTACAAGAATTGCACCGAAAAACCTGATATGCCACCCACCCAAAAGCCTCTTTTTAATAAAAAGGGGTTTTTGGTATTCCCTGATCTATTTGATTTTTAAACTATGGGCATTCGCCTAGCACTAGTCCATAGGCAGATGCGTAGTATGAAATTGTAATTGAATCTTTGTCCATGGAAGGAGATAGTATGAGTTTCTTTGGTGAAAGAGAGGAATTTTCGATCATTCTTGTGCTCTTTATTCTGTTGATCATTATCGTGTGTGCATGTGGCAATTAATGTGATCACCAAGTAGGAGGATGAACATGGAAGGAAGATATAGGCATCATTTAGCAAAATCTATGTACCACTATGAAAAATTTGTGTATCACCTGGAAAAATGCTTGTATTATGAATCTGGTTATATGTACCCAATGTATGCACCAACAGCTGTATCACCGGCGTACGCACCGCCAGTAAATGCACCGATGGCACCTTATGCACCAACAGCTGTGTCACCGGCGTACGCACCGTCAGCAAATGTACCGATGGCACCCTATGTACCAACAGCTGTATCACCGGCGTACGCACCGTCAGCAAATGTACCGATGGCACCTTATGCACCAACAGCTGTGTCACCGGCGTACGCACCGTCAGCAAATGTACCGATGGCACCCTATGCACCAACAGCTGTGTCACCGGCGTACGCACCGTCAGCAAATGTACCGATGGCACCCTATACGCCAACAGCTGTATCACCAGCGTATGCACCGCCGCATGCACTAAAGGGTAAAGGTGATAGTAGTAGTTTTTAATCTAATAAAAATCCGATCTAATTCACTCCTAGATCGGATTTTTACAAATGAATCAATTTCATAACTCAAATCCTTTGAACCGTAAGGTTCAATGGGCATGAAAAAAAGGAGTACCTCCCCAAATCTCGAATAGAGTAGTTGCTCAGACAACTCAATGAGAAAGGTGGTCTCCTCATGTACTCTATTCGTCAAGGTCATTTGTTTTCCCTGCAAGATTTGTTAGATTTAGAACCCACCGAACGTTACACAGCGATTTTTGAAGGCATTAATATTATGCCACTGCTTAAAATCACGTCAAAGAACACATGTGAAGGTGCCCCTCAGTCGCTTAACTATCCAGCAATGGTTTATTCTATGCTGGCTCGTATTTTAGAAGGGATCCCAACCATAAAACTTCTTGTTCGCCGTTTAAAACAAGATGTTCTTTTCCTTCTGGATTGCGGTTTTTCCCTTTCCGATCGGGTGCCATCTGAATCTTCTTTCTCACGTTTGATTCGAAAAATTAAAACCTCAAACGTGTTGGCCGAGATGAACCATCAACTTCTTTCCCAAACGATGGAAGAAGGTTTTATTGATGGTAGCCATATTGCCATTGATGCTACGCATATAGAGGCCCGAGATCAAGCTCCACAAAAGGATGAAGTGGAAAAGAAACCCGATGTCAAAGAACCGAAAAAACGAGGCCGCAAAAAGAAAGAAGACTATGAAGCCTGGAAAAAAGAGCAGGAAGAAATCCAAAACAACCTGCCTATTTTTGAGCAGAAAATCGAAAAACAATTGGATTACACCTTCGATGAGCTTCAAAAACAAATGCCAAACGCTCCCAGGTGGGGAATTAAGAAGAACTCCGAAAATAAAAACGTTTTTTGGTATGGCTACAAACTTCACTTAGCTGTAGAAACGAAAAGTCAGTACATTTTAGGGCATTTGCTTTCTTCAGGAAACATGAACGATGCCAAAGCTGCGATTCCACTATTAAAAGGGATAGCTGAGCGTTTTCCTATTCTGAACATCACGAAAGTGATGGCAGACGCTGGTTATGATTACAACCCGATTTATGAGCAGGTTTATCGCATGAAAGCGGACGGTATCATTGCCTATAATAAGCGGAACGAAGCGCCACCTATCGGTGTCGATAAGTATTTTGCACCGACCTGTGTCCGCGAGTATTCCTACCGTTATGACAGCTATGATAAAAAATACGAAACACTAAAGTATACAAGACCGAAGGAATGTAAGGACTGCCCGCTCGTTCACGACACGCTATGTCAAAAGAGCATGAAAATCAAAAAAACAGCAGATTTGCGCCGGTATCCAGCTCCCGCTCGTGGAAGTAAGTCATGGAAAGAGCTTTATAAGGAACGTACTTCTGTAGAACGAGTGAACGCGTACTTGAAGGAATATTTTCAGCTGAACAATATCCGATATCGTTCTGGAGAATTAGCGAAAGTCCATGTTGATTTACTGTGCCTATTGTTTAATGCTTCTAAATTAGCTGTTGATCGTATCAACACCCAATTGAGCGTCAAAGCCGCTTAACAGAACGCGACCTCCGGTCGTTTTTTAAATGAATACAAAAATTCTGTAGGTATTGAGATTTTTAAAAAGCAATTATGAAATTGATTCAAATATAAATTTTTATTGAATAAGTTTTTATGGCTTCGTAGGAACAAGACATAACGTGATATTAGATGGATAATTCAGGTAATACCCCAGCAATGTGTAATGCCTTTTTAGTTGGTAATCTTGTAACGCCTATTCCTTGTTATAAAAGCCATAGCGTTTTTTATAATGGGTTAGAGGCCAAAACTACATTACCAGGGGGGCTATTTAAATCCTGAACAACATTTGAAGAGATATTATCCTGAGATGTTATAAAGTGAATTGCTTAGGATACATCCAGGAATTATAATGGTATAAATAAACAGATGTTAGTCCAGCGTTTTGACTTTAATACCGAAAAGGAAGGTGAATTTCATGCAAGAGCATGAATCAAGGGAAGAGCAAATTAAAGAAGAGAAATTTGAAAAAGAGTTCAATCCTGAAGCCTTCGACGTTATTAAACGATTGTATGATAAAACCTTCAGAGAACTGGTCGATAGATGATCTATATAACAAAAGAAACCGCAATCGAAATTAACAGGCAAATGATTGAGCTCTATAGTAAAGGTGAAATCGTAGGAGTAAAAGATGAATCTCTGCTTGAAAGTGCTATTCATCGGCCATTACAGACAATGTTTGGTCAGTCACTTTACAAAGAAATCTTCGACAAAGCTACCGCTTTGTTTGAGTCGATTGCTAAAAATCATGTCTTTCACAGCTAATAAACGTACTGCTTTTGCGTGTATGGCATATTTCTTATTCGTAAATGGTTATATTTTAGTGATGAATGAAGAAAAAGCGTCCGATTTAACAGTAAATCTTGTTGTAGGACAAATTACTTTCAAAGAGGTCTCAATGACATTAAGAAAACACTCATACCGAAAAAGTTCTCAATAAACAAAAGCCGGGTGTGGGCTCAGCTCATACAGAAATGAAAATGCCTTGGTAAAATTATAGGGAGGTACAAACAAAGGGGATATATCTACCCTCCCATTTCTTCAAGAACACCTAGATTGCAAGCATGTTTGACATTAGTTCAGTGTTTGGTATCATACGATACTCGTAATGCCGAAAAATTAAGACTATTAACGCAAAAGGCAAATGAATTGGGATGCTAAAGCTTGAAGTATAGGATCTACCTATACTAATCATCCATTCCAGATGAGCCCATACTAGCAGTATATTATATAACAAACAGCAATCTTCTCTCTCACTCTCCATTGAATCACAAAAAAGCCCTGCATAAGAGCGAGGGCACTGAAAAACCCAAGGTTTTTCAAAGACGGTAAAAAGCAACATTAAAAAAGACGACTTTAAAATTTCTAAATGTGAATTTTAAGTCGTCTTTTTATATTCAAAGGGGCTATTTCGCCACTATTCTTCATCGATTAGTTTCAATATTCTTTTTAGATTGACCGTAAATATTGCCATTGCACCTTGTAATTCCATACCAATTAGACCCGAGGATTTTGCCACATCATACCCGTGTCTGTGTTTTAATGCGCCATTTAGCTACTAATTTTATTTCATTCTCACTAGCATATTGGATATTTCCCTTTTCAGAGTAAGCAGCATCACCGATTATAGTTTCAATCTGCATCCCCGCTTTAATACTTTTTTCAATCAGTGTTTCTAATTGTTTTCCATCATTTTTTTCACCGGTGGTAACTGTTGCGGCAGTAATAATCCTTTCTTCACTCATGGCAATTTGAGTTTTATAACCAAAACTCTCATGGTTTTTTAGCCGCAACCCTGACATGAAAATCAGGTTTAGCGGCTCTTCTTTTCACCTACACTGGTAGTAACTCAGAGGTTGACGAATACGTGGTTTTTTAAGGTGGCTTGACCCTGGAACCAAAACTGTTTGGAAAGACGTGGAGCACAGCCCTTTGTTAACATCCCTTCGGGATGATTACGGACAGAAAAATATCATTCGTTCCGTCTCTCCAACAACCTCTGAAATTTTCTAATAGGAGTAAAATAGATGGAAGCCATTGTTACTCATTGTGCAGGCTTAGATGTTCACCAAAAAAACATTGTGGTAGCTGTCATGGCTGGAAAAGAAGATGAAACCCCAGAAACGGAAGTCCGTTCTTTTCCTACAATGACAAGAAATCTTTATGAGATGCTTCGTTGGCTTGAAGAAAAAGGCGTGACGCATATCGCTATGGAAAGCACAGGTATCTATTGGAAACCAGTGTATAACATCCTTGAAGGATACTTCGATATTACACTCGCGAATGCACAGCGTATCAAAAATGTTCCCGGTCGCAAGACCGATGTCTCCGATGCCGAATGGATTGCGAAATTGTTACGTCATGGCTTAATCGAAAAAAGCTTTGTTCCTTCGGCCGATATCCGTGAACTGCGCGACTTAACAAGACTTCGCAAAAAATGGATCGGTAACCTGACAGCGGAGAAAAATAGGATTCAAAAAGTATTAGAGACTTCCAATATTAAATTGTCCAATGTGATCTCTGACATTTTCGGTGTTTCAGGTCGCAATCTTTTAGCCTGACTGGTTGAACAGGGATTTCTCGAATTACAGGAGATCGAATCTTGTGTAAAGGGCCAGGTAAAGAAGAAAGTGGACGCGATCTCCGACTCCTTGTTTGGAACCATTGATACCCATCAAATGTTTATGATTCGCCATTCATGGAACCACATTGAATTCCTTGAGGAATCCATTCGTCAGCTTGATGTAGAAATCGATAAACACCTTGAACCTTACCGTAAAGAAGTAGAAATTATCCAAAGTCTTCCGGGTGTGAACAAAATTACTGCTGCTTGCGTTATTGCCGAAGTCGGAGTAGATATGAATCAGTTTCCTACCGCACATCACTTAGCTTCCTGGGCAGGAGTGGCGCCTGGAAACCATGAGAGTGCGGGTAAAAAAAAGCACACGGACCACAAAAGGGAACCCGCATATAAAGGCGGCTCACTGCGAATCTGCTTGGGCGGCTTCAAAGACAAGGAACACACAGTTTTCTGCAATGTTTTGGCGATTGGCTTCCAAACGTGGGAAGAAAAAAGCTCTAGTTGCATTAGCTCATAAGATGTTGCGGATTCTTTATTTCATGCTTTCTAATCAAGCATTGTACATGGAGATGTTACCCACGGCATAACGGATCATCTTTTCCAAAAAAGATAGTGATTAATCAAGGGAATTTAAAAAAGATCACCCTTAGTTTCGCATTGTCTTCTTTCAAAATGTGTATGTGCAATCATACTTTATCACTTCGTGATTTTCACAGAAAAATGATATGAAAGATGCCCGTGTCATTGCACAACTTATGAAAGATGGTCGTTACTCTGAACCCCAGATTCCGCAAGGAATCTATGCCGAACTTCGTGTCGGAATGAACATACGAGAACAGCTATCTAAAGACCTATTGCAAGTTAAAGGGCGAATTCACAACTGGCTAGATCGCTATTTCCCTGAGTTTTTAACAGTCTTTAAAGATTGGGAGGGAAAAACGCGCAATCTACACTTCGTCATTTTCCTTTACCAGAGGATATTGTACAGCGAGATGCAGAAGGTATTGTCCAAGTGTGGAGAGTTGAGGTTAAACGTGCTGTTGGGATAAAAAAGCCTCTCAGCTTATTGAAGTGGCTCAGAAGTCTATCGGGCTTCAGTCCGGAGTAAGAATGGCCAGACAAGGACTCCAAGCTCTGTAGCCAACACAAGTTGCTTTGTGAACAGCTTGAAGCGTGTATGGAACAAATCGAGTGTCTGATTCAAGAGATTCCTGGATCCGCTCAGATGATGACGATCCCTGGTGTAGGACTGGTTACAGGGGCAGGCTTCCTTGCGGAAGTCGGGGATCTTATGGGTTACTCTCACCCTCGTCAGATTCAAAAATTAGCTGGCTTTAATTTAAAAGAAAACAGTTCAGGCAAGCATAAAGGCAGAACCCGTATTACGAAAAAAGGTCGTCCGAAACTGCGTGCCCTCCTGTTTAAATGTGTGATGCCACTTGTCGCTAAAAACCAGCAGTTTAAAGCCCTACACCATGAGTTTACTACCCGAGCTGTGAACCCGCTTCGTAAGAAGCAGTCGCTTATTGCTTTATGTTGTAAATTGATTCGTATTTTCTTTGCATTAGGGCGCAAACAACAGCCATATGACGCTACGCTTGTGAGTAATCCATCTCAACATGCACTTAAAATAAACGTTGCGTAATCTATTTTTTCTTGAACATACTTAGTTTTTCTCATTCATCATTGTAAAAAAGTAAGTACGGAGAAGCTGAACGTTATTTTTTACCATTCGGGCATTTGACCCTGCAAAGGAGCTTTTTCAGCCTCCACCCCACGGATAGGTAGAACGAAGGAATGTAAGGGCCGTAAGGACCCCGTGAGACATGGGAGGGTACACCACCTGGGCTATTGTGGAGATCCATTGTGCTACCATAATTTTCATTTTTTATAAGAAAATTCGATCACCCCGTTTTTGCCCTTTTCTTCTATCCATATAAAACCACTTCTTATTATTTTTGGTTTTATAACGTTTGCTGACTTGCAAGAAATACTGAGAAAATAAGAGTATTCAAGAGAAAAACTTATTTTATAGAGGGAGGATAAAAAGGACCAGAATGATCGTAAATTCCCCTCGCTCACAACCAAAACCCATATCATGACCTACTATGTTTAATTACACTTTCATAGTACGCAGAAGCACTAGGGACAAGTGCTGGGCTATCGCCTTTTTCTGGGTGCATGTCTCGGCTATGTAAACGTGGATATCAGGTTAAAGATAACGTCAGAAAGCCCACCTGAACGGAGTGGGCTTTCTTAACTCCTAGTTATTGCAATTAGTTTTCACATGCACACACAATAATTACTAAGAGAATAAACAGAACCAGGATAAACGAAAATTCTGCTTCACGAAAGAATCCCATAGTATGACCTCCCATAGATAATTGATTGAACTACAATTCATACTATGTAGATACAACGGGCGAGATTGGACGAATGCCTGTACTTTGTAAAATTGGGGAGAAACCTAAAATGGACATACCACTAAAACAAAAAAACCTCGTAAAAAGAGGTTTTTTGTGAGAGGCATGAGTTTTTTGTGGCGGCATGAGTTTTCGGGGAGATTCTGGTTCTCTTTATCCTGCTTGTAGGATAATAACAAGCTATGTAGAAGGGTATAAGCAAGTGTTAAGACACTTCCCCATTTTTTAGTAAATTTATTGTTTGCGGCCCATACCTTTCTCTTATGTAAAAATCCGATCTAACAGTGACTCAGATCGGATTTTATTAGACCTAGGTACGGGATTCATAAACAATTGCAAAAGGGTTTCAACTCTCCCTGAAGTCTTTTTGCTGTTGTTTATCTAATCCTGAACCAATGTGATGCAGGGAATCTACCGGTATAGTAAACTTTATCCAATCGAGAGGGGTTCAAAACATGTACAGTAAGATCCTCATCTTCCATGGTTCCAACTCATGGAAGATCAGCCCAGCGGCCTGAAAGTCTTCCAAATTGAGCATTGAAACGTCCATAAAAAGCATTTGCTGGCCCTGTAGGACTCAGAGCAGCCCACCAAATTTCGTCTCCAGCTTGTCTTATATAATATATTCCACTATCGTCACCTCTCCAGTTTTTTAATGTATCCCATTACAAATCATCACACTATACCATTCCTCTTATTTTTTCTCGACGATTCCACAGTTGACGTTCGTTTATGAGTCTATTACACCAGGCTTTATCCTTTATAGAAAGAGATAAATCGATTAGGGTTGGTAGGTCATCTGGATGCATTAAGATACTTGATTTTAAAATTATGTTTTTACTGACTTTAATTTCTCCATAATTAATCGGAATTGTAACAAATATCGTTGCTTTTTTATCATATATTTCTGTTATAAAGCCTGTTATCTTATTTGTATTATGAACTGTATAGACCCAATTGTAGCCGTCAAGTACATTTGGGTCTTACGCTTTTTTGGGGAATTTATCTCCACCTATTCTTGCAGAAAGTAAATTTGTTTTTTCAATAAACAATTATAGTTACCACTGAAAAAGCACTCTATTTTTCAATACTTGAAAACCAGCTCTTCCATACATCATCCTTTTGATCATTTTCAAGCGATTGATATGCCCCTCAACTACCCCGTTGCTCCAAGGTTCCTGAATACTCAAAGAGATTGCGTTCTCATCTTGTTTTAACCCATTTATAAATGACTGAATATAAGATGAATCGTAATCTGCATATTTTTTTATCCATTGGCACAAGCCATCCGTTTTTCTCTTTCTAAAAAGATCTCGAAATGATCCTACAAGTTCATCGAGCTTCAGTATACCGGAAAAGGTATCTAACAATTGAGGGTGTAAATTTTTAAAGCACCTTACATGATTCTCATTTTTAAAATCCCAGATTACCTTTATGATTTTTTGACGAAGAAACAGGGTTTTTGTTCGACTCGTTTCGTTGCGTCGCCTTTCTTCAGCTATGATTGTATTCAATGTAGATCTTGAGCCTTGATACCCATCACAACGGCAAGCTTTTTCAATTTATTCAACCGTCTGATTTTTCTGGATTAAAGACTGAATGAACGGACGAAAATGATCAAAAGGAGAAGAGCGTTTATGGTTAGGCTTCTGCTTCACTTTCAAGTCTGCATATACTGTGCCGCGAGAAATATTTAGATGGTTAACAATCGCTGTAATCTTGTAGCCTTGTTCTTTTAAAGAGTGGACCTTTTGGATACGTGTCCATCTCTTCTGTTCATTCTCCTCGCGGATTCGTTCGTTTTTTCGAAATGAATGATTCAATGTCTCCTTGGGAGTTGGTAAGGAATCAGACAAAATGGTTGTCCATCTTTCAGGAACAATAGCGAAGATCTCCTTTTTCACAGCATCAAAAAGTTGATGAAGAATATGCCAACGGTCTCCCACCTGTAACATGTGGGGTGAGGCATTCGAAGCAGCTTTAGCATAGGTTTTAGAGCCGTCCCGGCTTATCAGTTTAATCTCAGGATGCTTCTTCAACCATTTTGTTACCTCCGGCTGAGTGCGTGTCGGAATCAGATCTAAAGGTGTCTTAGTCTGTAAATCTATAAATATAGTTCCATAAGATTCTCTTTTTTTAAAAGCAAAATCATCAATGCCTACGAAAGGGAGACAGTGACGGTACCGATTCATTCGTTTCACTCTTTACATGCCTCAGAAGAGTGTCATGGCTGACAGGAATGTGAAGCGCGTGGCATACTTTTTCAGCTGTTAGACAATTGGTAGAAAAAGCAATCTTTCTTATTACTCCTTCTAGCCGTTTTGTTTTTCTTTTGTAAGGCTTAATCCAGGATAAACGTTCTGTAAACACTTTAACCGGACAATCCGGATAATCACAGAACCATTTATGGACAATGAGTTGAAAATGAATATGGCGATCGGAGATCGGCAAATCATCAATATGACGGGTATAGCGACTATGCGCCCGATTTGAAGAAGAACCACAGGTTGGGCAGCTTGCCGAAGTAGAGTTGACCTCAAGCACAAAGAATAATTCGTTCTCCGTTAGACTTTCATTTAAGATTTTAACCGTATCCTCAAATCTGATAATATCTTCCTCTATTGATGAAAACATACGGAGTCACCGCCTTCGAAGGATTTACAAATACTTTACCCGCAAATCTTTAAATAACACCTTCACCAAATGAGCGTAAGACCCGTACATTTGAACAGTTTTCGCTAAATAACTTTGAACACTTTTATCGGTTGCTAAATATCGTTTGTCGATGCTTAATGCGATAGCTTTCACCATGCAAATGAATCACTTCACTCTTGTGAACGAGGCGGTCTAGATGGCCGTTGCGATAGCAGGATCCCCAAGCAGTTCCCCCCAGTCCTCCGGCCCTTTATTAGACGTAATGACAAGAGAGGTTTGCTCGTACATTTTATTCATAAGCTGAAAAAATAGATTCCCTTCGTTTCGATCCATGGCCATAAACATCACATCATCAATTATGACTAAATCAGAGGATACTATTCTTTTAATACGGCTCTGGCTCCTTCGACTAATTTCCTGTGTTTTTAACAGGTGAATCAGAAGGCTCATATTGAGCACCTGTATATTATTATCGATGGCCCATTCAATTCCCCTAATAATATCGCTGATACGTCCGGTTCCGTTCCGGTCCATTACTTTAATGCCATATAAATGCACACCCGGGGAAACGCCGTACAAGTTACCGGATTTTCTAGCGGCTATAATACCGGATACATGGGTACCATGGCCATTGTCATCCTCAATGTTTCTGTTATCCGAAATGATATTATATCCACCTGCGATTTCACTACGCAAGGCGGGGTGGGAACGGGCAATGCCGGTGTCTAATACACCTACACGGATGCCTCTACCTCTGGATTTATGCCAAACATCTGGTTCATGAATGGCCTGAATATTCCAGGGCACATTGGAAGCTGTTTGCACAGAGGGAATTGCCCTGTGTACGCTGATTTGTATATCCTCCTCAATACGGGAAAAGCCGGATGATTAGACAACAATTGAACATTTCCGATAGTGGCGACAATAAAAGGGAAATGTTTGTGGCAGTGTAAAATCTGAACGCCGCGACGGTTCATACATGCTTCACGCGCCAGCTTCATATCTGTTTTTACATGAATTAAATATCGTTTCACCATAAATCAACCCCCTTCTAAGGTTTATGTTTCCAGTATATGAAAAGTTAACTGAAAGGAGATTTAATACAACCAGGAAGATACCTAAATTTGCACCTTATTCAAAAAAGATAATAATCTAGCTGTAAAAGGATGAAATGTTCTCCTATCAAAATGCCAAACGAATTAACCAATGAGAAAAGCTGCAAGGTTTTATTAGGACAGTTTGTTTCAGAATATATACGATAACCTCGTTCCATATTAAAATTTTCAACAGTAAAATATACTATCTTCATGAAAGGAGAGAACAGTAAGTGGATACAAATGAAGTTATTTGATTATTCAGTAATTTAATAAACGTTGTTTAGAAAATGCCAAATGAATGAGATTAAGTACAACAGAAGATTAAATGAGTAAAAGGTGATGATGATGCATCCTCTATCGCCATTTCGTTACATGGCCATAGGAGACTCTATTACAGCAGGGGCTGGCGCTTTTTATATCTATGGATATGCGCACCAGTATCGAAATTTTTTACAAAAAGATCTGAAAACACGTGTGATTTTTCATAATTTTGGAAAGTCAGGCTGGACGAGTCAAGAATTGTTACAAGCACTCAGAAATGACCCTGCCTTTTTCAAAGCCATACAAACGGCAGATATCATCACATGCTCCATAGGTGGAAACGATTTACTTCAGGTAGGTCGTGTTTACGAAAAAGGACAAATGAAAAAAGCAGGAAAAATTGCACTTCAAAATTTTCAGCGAAATTTTTTCCATCGACCAAAGCATTAAAAATATATCCAATACACCTTATAGCATCCGCTATATCGAAATCTATAACCCTCTGCCGTTCCCTCTAGCTCGGCAGTTGGTGAAAAATTTAAATCAAATTCTCCATAAAGCAGCCGACTCCCATACAAAGATAGTCCCTGTGTATACTGCCTTTTTACATCATGAAAATAAACTGTTATTTATCGATGGGGTACATCCCACAACTATAATGGACATCGATTAATAGCAGAAACCATTAGAAACTTAGATTATAAACCCTAACGCTTCTGCTCCGTGCACGTAATATCATCCATCCCTTATTTAAAGAGGAAGTGGATATGGCTTCCGGTATTAACAACAGCAAATTTATTATCATCCTCGTACTCTTCCCCTTTACTAACCTGCTTTTGTTATGTTAATGGATATAAATCCAAAAATGAGTCTACTGAGCACTTGTCCACAACAAAGATAAAAGGCAATCATAGTATGTATGGCAACTACATTTTAAGTAGTAAAAACCAATTGCCCCATTTTTTTCGATAATCAAATAATTGTCTATCCTTCTCTTCATCGCATGAAGTGTAGTTCATTCCATTGAACATGGGAGGTGGTAGTATGTTCTTTACAAGCATTCGCTTCATTCTTGTTATTTTTGTTCTACTCGTAATAATTTCTGAAGGTTGCGAAAGACGTTGTGACCCATAATGCGTAAATCTCACAGATGCCATCTCTGAAAACCCATAGACCTCCCTCCTAAAGAAAAGGCCGTTCTATTTGAGCGGCCTTTTGCTTTACCAAGTGAACCTATTGTGTTTAACCGGTTATTTGGCTAGTGACTTTCAGAATATATGCGATAACCTCGTTTCATATCAAAATAATTAACAATAAAATGTAGTATCTTACAGGAAAGGGGAGAATAGCCGAATGGATATAAATACGATTATTCAAATTGTTAAGGAAATACCACTAGACAAATTGAACGATGAAAAAACAATTAAGAAAGCTATACAAGCTGCTGGAAAAGCAAATGGAAAAACTTTTTCAGATGCTGAACTTAACAAATACGTTCAGCAATTTAAAGGTTTTTCTAGCGGCGGATCGCCGCTTTCATTGATAGCTAAGCTATTACAAAGCGGGATTACCATGGGCCAAGTGGATGAAATTAAGAAAAAAATGGGACCTAAATAATCTTCCGAAGAAAACGAACATTTCAAAGTCAGGCAATGATGATGCATCCTCTATTGCCCTATCGAGCGGAGCCTAGAACCCTAACTGTTTTCTGCAAGCGAAAAAACAGAGTTTGCAAGAACGAGTACAAAGTATTGCAATTGAGATGGAGCCTCCACGGGCATGATGAATGAGCCAAAACGTCAGCTATATCAAGGGCTGGCTCACCAACTAAGACTATCATGCCCCCCACTCCATATAAAGTTGCTACAGAGCAATTTTTTTGCAAGTCTATGTATCTTCATATTGCAGAAAACACCCTAACATTTATTCAATCCCGTTTAATCATACATCCCTTATGTAAAAGGGAGGGAGATTTCATGACTTCCGATATTAACAACAGCGAATTTATTATCATCCTCGTGCTCTTCACCCTACTCGCTATCCTGCTTTTGCTATGTTATCGGATATAAATCCAAAAATGAGTCTACTGAGCACTTGTCCACGACAAAGATAAAAGGCAATCATAGTATGTATGGTAACTACATTTTAAGTAACAAAAACCAATTGCTCCATTTCTCGATAATCCAATACTCGTCTATTGTTAATGACGTGGTATATCGTCCCGAAGGTGACGACGTTAGTTGTCCGCAAATTGACGAAACGATTGTCCAAGTGGGATTTGAAAAAAGGGAGAATCATGATAATTCTCCCTCAATCACCCGTTTGACCATGTGATCGTCAATAATTCGATTTCCGTTCTGTGCTCCATAAAGTAAACAGTGCGTACATACCTTGTTGATGAGCCTTGCGGCCCCTCCTGAATAGCGGTGGATTTCATCTAATGCACCGTCAGAAAAGATTTGTTGGTCTACCCCTGCGCATATTCAAGATGCCGTGCCACATACTCACCAACCTGTGCACGATCGTAATGCCCCAGTCTGCATTGAAGGTCGATTCTCTGGTGTATAGCCGCAAATGATTGAAGACGCAGGCGATCCCACAATTCGCTCTGACCTACAAGAACGAGGGCCATCGGACTTTGGGCATCCATTTTGAAGTTGAGTAAGAACCTTACTTCCTCAAGCATCTCACGATCCAAAAGGTGAGCCTCATCAACAACTACGACTGGCTGAATATCATGAATTCCCCTCATCAGCTCAATCTCCCGATGCAGTTGCCGTTTAGCATCCCCTCTATAAAACTTCGCTTCAGAGCCCAACTGTTCCAACATTCCCTTATAAAAATGACGAGGGGTTAATTTAGAATCGGACAAATAGAGCACTTGAAATTTCCCACGATCCAGCCGATCTGCAAACCTTCGAATCGTGGTGGTTTTTCCTGTACCGCAATCGCCAGTCAATACAGCAAATAACTGGCGTTCCGCAGCATACTTAAGCCTACCTAAAATTTCCCGCATCGGAGGCGAATCATACAGCTTTTCCGTAGGGACATCCCTTGAAAAAGGGGTATGTTCCATTCCGTAAAATGTTTCAAACATCCTGGTCATCCTCCTTCCATATTGCACGGAAGGCAACGGCAGGCGCCTGTTCCATGTGACACTCTTGGTGTTTCTGTTCCGCTGCTTTTAATAACCGTGACGAATCCGCTGCTTGTCTTTGAAGAACAGGTGGCAATGCAGGCCGTTTACCAGCCCTTTCACCAATGGCTAGCTTCCGCGCTTTCCAAGGGGAATGCCCCTAAAACTCAATGGTAAGTTGCTCTAGATCCGAAGGATCGTATACGACGTGCACTTGACGGCCAATAAATGGCAGTCCAACTTCATATTTTTGGTCCATAAAGCTGATGCATCCGGATTTATCTACCTTCCGTGTCTCACAATGCAGGAAAGCATTTGCCAATTCATCCGGATTAATAAAACGAAGAGCTTTTCTGTCACTTCGGAATGCGGATTCCGGACTTGTTTTTTCACCAAGCGCGGAATGAGGCTTTCCTTGGTAACATTCGGCGAGCCATACTTGGAAGAGTTCATTCAACCGATCCAATGTAGTTGGCTTCTCGAGTGCCGCTTCGCCCAGGAAAGAATCTACGATTCTATTAAATCGTTCAACTTTACCCTTTTTATGCGAAGCTTCACATAAAAAAGGTTATGTAAAGCTGGCCGTTATGTAAAATTGAAGCCGAAAACTCGCGTCGTTAGTAGATATATACCCCAATTTACTTTACATAATTTTTTCTTCATGGAGACTAAACAAACGATGAAAATATTTCGAACCAGCCTTTTCCAACGTGAAATGCACTTTATTTCCGTCCTTTATATGCCATGTCAATTATAGATCAAGAAATATTATGTAAAGTCAATGAACTGTAAATGCCCTAAAAACCCATGGGTTGTAGCCGTTACTTTGCATAATGTATAGCTTTCCATAACCCTTTGACTCCGGTGAGTACGGTTTGGCATGAATGAGTTTTGTTCCGAGTTTGGCACATATAATCTTAAATTGCTTGGCACTGTATACAGACCCATTATCGCAATAGAAGATGTGGGGAACACCATGTTTAAGTACAGCTTTTTGCATACATCTTTCAAGCCTGGGAGAACGCTCTTCAAAAAAGAACTCAGCATGCATAATACGACGACTATGGTCATCAAGGATCGCAATTAAGTAAGCCTTCTTCCGTTTGGACGGATTATCCGGGTCAGGAAGATGTAAAGTATGTTGCGTATCTGCTTGCCAGCAATCATTTGGCGCATCATGTTCAAACATACGAAATTCTTTTGTAACCCTCGATGCATGTCTCGTTTGTTCCAGCCATGCTCTTGAAAATAACGACACAGGGTACGGGATTTTAACACACCGCGTTCTATAACCTCCTCTAATTCAAGAATTCGGATGATTTGATCAACGCTGCGACTGGGCAATTCTTTTCTGAGTTCGAGAGCTCGTTGTAGAATGGTCGGCTCGAGATGATGCAAGCTTCCTCTCTTTTCCCTAATCTGAGGCTTTAGTGCATCAAATCCCCCACTTTCATAAGCCTGAAGATATCGCTCTAGCGAGCGGATACTAATTTTTGTTTTTTCGCTACATGGAATGGTGTACGTTTGGCCAGCGATTTCCCGCAAAAGGGCATACCTTTCCCCTGGAGCCAGTCTCCTTTGCACCACCGGTGCAATTAAACCAAAGCGAAAAGCAGCAATCTCATTTCGAAGATTGTCATCCATCTCTTTTACTCCTCCTCTATATGCAAAATAAAGCTATGACTAGTTTCTCATACAGAAAAAAGGGGAAGAGAGTGACATATTTTGTTGATACATAATTTGGATATATAGTCATATCGCGTCTGTTCGCCAACCAATCCTATAGGCTAAACCCTTACCACATTTCCAAATATGGCAGGCGGAGATTCAATTTGGAAAAAAGGGTACCCATTCGGGGGAGGTTACCTGCCTGGTTGAAGAATAGAGAGAGAAGCAGTCGTTGCTCCTGTTTGCTATTCATCCCCTCTCGATAGAGAGGAAGTAATCCCTCTCCCTCCTCATATCTAGCCGCAACTATGGCTCTTTGTCTATGCATCCAATTGTGAACTTTCGCCTTTATTTTTGCTTGCCAACGATAGAGTGTCCGTAAAGATACAATCGATACGTTTTCCGTTGTTAAGCGCACCGGAAGGTGCGCAATAGGTACACCCTCTCGTACCCATAGCCCCATGTATTCTCGTATGTGATTGGCGAATCGTTCATACGGAATGATGAAAGAAGGCAGCAAAGCGTACACCTTCTTACAGTGCCGACATCGTCTTCTCAGAACTGGAATCTCATACACCTTTGTTTTACAGATCACATTCCGCTTGTATCCTGTATGTTTTCTCATCCGATCTCCGCAACAGGGACAAACCACTTCTATCTCATACCTGTAAATATTTCGAATATACTTCTTGATACTATACGCGCATTCTAGTAAAATAATCATTAGTTAGTGAGAGTCATTCGCGATAACCTGGCAGGGTGGAGGCAAATGGCTCTTTCCTTTTACTTTCCTTCTTCTACGGCAAAATAACTGGCGAATTCTCGCTCTTTCTCGACAAATAACCTGACTGCGGACATTTACAAGCCTTACATCTTTTACTCCCGTAGAACACAACTAATTCCACCTCACTATTCATTATATAATTGGACAAAAAGCCGTCTGCTGGTTGTGTTGGAGCTTGACTTTCCAACACACTTAATGTCAAGAGAACAAATTGAAAACTACTCTTTTTTGTCTAGGCGGAACGATTTAATGGAAATTTTTTCTCGCACTATCTCTGATATCTCCTTATTATGCTATTCAAATTTTAAACTTATTGCGTTATCTTTTTCTAAATTCAAATCAAAAAAAGCCATGGATTTAGAACCATCCATGGCCAATAAGAAATAACAGCAACCGCTAAATGAAGAAAAAGAATGGAAATAACCACCGACGAAATCGTCTAAAACGTCTGAAACGTCTGAATGGACCTCTAAAGAACTCTTCCCCTTGAACATCTTCTGCTTTAACATTTACGTTCTTCTCAACGAGTTGAGCAGAAGGATCGGTAACCGTATAAAGGTCTGGAAGTAACACTGTAACCCCTTTACTACCCACGCTTTCAATTTTTCCATAGAAGCCACCGGACTTTGTATGAATCATTGTCCATTTCCCTATATTTTTAGTCATCTCTTGTCGAACATTGGCCATCTGAAATTCCTCCTTTCTTCATCAATTACTATAAACTATGGAGATTGAAAATTACTTGTCCTAGTTGATGGCCTGTTTTACGTTAAAGGAAGGAATACAATTTATAGCATAAAGGGGTCCTCTCCATTTTCTTTTATTCCTGTTCGTTATTATTTCATAGGCGTTCAATTAATTGATAAGCGAGGATAATAACCTACACATAAAAAATCACAGCACATATTCTGTATTATTAACTATAAATAGAGAGGAGTTGTACGATGAGGTCAAAATCTCCAATCAAACCAGAATGATAAAAATTTTTCAAATACGGAAACCGCACGCAACGAACAACTGGAAAATGAAATGAGGATCCAGATGAAACTATTGGGATACCACCGCAAAGATATAAGGCTTACAATCTCGAACGACTCTTTATCAATTATGGGTACCTATAATTCGGAAAACATCGTAAAAAATATCGAATTACCAGCAAATGCGAATATAGAAAAGACGAGAGCACACTACCGCGATAACGTGCTAACTGTTACAACTCCGCTGAGAGGTCCCGAAGAGATGAAAACACATATTTGGGAGCCTCGTAACATTCCAATTGAATGAGCATAAAAAACGGAGTGCTCGCAACCAATGTCTTAACTAAAGAACTAAATACAGTGATGTGGAGTAAAAAAAACGCTATGGAATTATTTCATAGCGTTTTTTTACAGGTATAAATTTTTAAAAGTGATGCTTTTCGCAAGCTTGCTTCTACATATAAAAGACCAACAGAAGAATAAAAATTCATTCCCCTTCTTCACTATATACGACGTTTGTCCATATTTTCAACATATGAGAGTAAATTTGGCTACTCGGGTTCTAACTTGGATATTACTTTCAACAATTATTTCAAGAGAGAAAGATCAAGAACACCATGGCCATACTCACGTCGCGGGCCAAGTCGTTTACTTAGTTGCACCAAAGACCCCTGAGCTCTTGCGCCGTTCCTATTGCTATTCAGGCCAAGTAGGAGTGCCGCACCGCCGCTCACATGAGGAGCTGCCATTGATGTACCACTCAACTCCTTATACCCTCCACCTTTCCAGGCACTTTTTATCGCCACCCCAGGCGCCATCATATCAATTCGACTTCCCGTACTGGAAAAGGATGCCCGCTTCATCTCACGGTCAACCGCTCCTACCGAGATAACCGAGGGAAAACGAGCCGGGTAGTCGATACTACCACCGCGTTCACCGTTGTTTCCTGCTGAAGCGACTAGGACCATTCCTTTTTGATGCGCTCTCCGTGTTGCGTACTCTAAAGCGGTGGTATGATTACTGCTTCCAAGGCTCATATTAAGCACCTGTATATTATTATCAATGGCCCACTCAATTCCCCTAATGATATCGCTGATGCGTCCGCTTCCGTTCCTGTCCATTACTTTAATGCCATATAAATCCACACCCGGGGAAACGCCGTACAAGCTACCGGATTTTCTAGCGGCTATGATTCCGGATACATGGGTGCCATGTCCATTGTCATCCTCAAAGTTTCCGTTATCCGAAATGATATTATATCCACCTGCGATTTGACTACGAAAAGCGGGGTGAGAACGGGCAATGCCGGTGTCTAATACACCTACTCGGATGCCTTTACCTGTCGATTTATCCCAAACATCTGGTGCATGAACGGCCTGAATATTCCAGGGCACATTGGAAGCTAGCTGGTTTTGCACAGTGGGAATTGCCCTGTGTACGCTGATTTGTATATCCTCCTCAATACGGGAAAAAGCCGGATGATTAGACAACAATTGAACATTTTCGATAGTGGCGACAATAAAAGGGAAATGTTTGTGGCAGTGTAAAATCTGAACGCCGCGACGGTTGATACATGCTTCACGCGCTCGCTTCATGTCTGTTTTTACATGAATTAAATATCGTTTCACCATAAATCAAACCCCTTCTCAGTCTATGTTTCCAGTGTATGAAAAGTTAACTGAAAGGAGATTTAATACAACCAGGAAGATACCCAAATTTGCGCCTTATTCAAAAAATGTAAATCTAAAACCAATGAGAAAAGCTGCAAGGTTTTATTAGGCCAGTTTGTTTCAGAATATATACGGTAACCTCGTTCCACAAAAAATTTTCAACAGTAAAATATACTATCTTCATGAAAGGAGAGAACAGTCAATGGATATAAATAAAGTTGTTTAATTATTTGTTATTTTACAAAAAAACTAATTAGAAAATTGAACTAAATGAGTGGGGTTAAGGATAACAGAAGATTAAATGAGTAAAAGGTGATGATGATGCATCCTCTATCGCCCTTTCGTTACACGGCCATAGGAGACTCTATTACAGCAGGGGCCGGAGCTTTTTATATCTATGGGTATGCGCACCAGTATCGTAATCTTATAGAAAAGGATTTAAAGACGCGTGTCACTTTTCGTAATTTAGCAAAGTCAGGCTGGACGAGTCAAGAATTATTACAAGCGCTTAGAAATGACCCTGCCTTTTTCAAAGCCATACAAACGGCAGATATCATCACATGCTCCATAGGTGGAAACGATTTACTTCAGGTAGGTCGTGTTTATGAAAAAGCAAAAATGAAAAAAGCAGGAAAGATTGCACTTCAAAATTTTCAGCGAAATTTTTTATCCATCGACCAAACCATTAAAAACATAAAAAAATCTTCAACACCTTATAGTATCCGCTATATCGAACTCTATAACCCTCTGCCTGAATTTCCTCTAGCTCAGCAGTTGGTGAAAAAGTTAAATCAAATTCTCCATAAAGCAGCCGACTCCCATACAAAGATTGCCCCTGTGTATGCTGCCTTTTTACATCACGAAAATAAACTGTTATTTATCGATGGGTTACATCCCAACTATAATGGGCATCGATTAATAGCAGAAACCATTAGAAAATTAGATGATAAACCCTAACGCTTCTGCTCCGTGCACGCAATATCATCCATCCCTTATTTAAAGAGGAAGAGGATATGGCTTCCGGTATTAACAACAATATATCATCTTCGTGCTCTTCACCCTGCTCGCCTCCTGCTTTTGTTATGTTATCGGATATAAACCCAAAAATGAGTCTACTGAGCACTTGTCCACAACAAAGTTAAAAGGCAAACATAGTATATATGGAAACTACATTTTAAATAGCCAAAGCCAATTGCTCCACTCCATTTTTTCGATAATCCAATATTTGTATATCCTTCTCTTCGTATGAAGTGTAGTTCACTCCATTGAACATGGGAGGTGATAGTATGTTCTTTACAAGCATTCGATTCATTCTTGTTATCTTCGTACTGCTGGTAATTATTACAGAAGGTTGCGAAAACTAATGGGTATAAGTGAGCATGCGTAAGTCTCACAGATGCTATCTCTGAAAACCCGTAGACCTCCCTCCTAGAAAAGGCCGTTCTATTTGAGCGGCCTTTTGCTTTACCAATTGAACCTATTGTGTTTAAGCGTTTTTTAGGCTAGTGACTTTCAGAATATATACGTTAACCTCGTTTCATATCAAAATATTTAACAATTAAATGTAGTATCTTACAGGAAAGGAGAGAATAGCCGAATGGATATAAATACGATTATGAAAATTGTTAAGGAGATTCCAATAGACAAATTGAACGATGAAAAAACAATTAAGAAAGTAATACAAGCTGCCGGAAAAGCGAATGGACAAACGTTTTCAGATGCTGAACTTAACAAATACGTTCAGCAATTTAAAGGTTTTTCTAACGACGGATCGGGTCTTTCATTGATAGCTAAGCTTTTACAAAGCGGGATTACCATGGGCCAAGTAGATGAGATTAAGAAAAAAATGGGACCTAAATAATCTTCCGAACAAAACGAACATTTCAAAGTCAGGCAATGATGATGCATCCTCTAGTGCCCTATCGAGCGGAGCCTAGAAACTTAGTATTAACCCTACCTGTTTTCTGTAAGCGATAAAAACAGAGTTGTGCAAGAACGAGTACAAAGTATTGCAACTTGACATGGAGCCTCCAATGGCATGATGAATGAGCCAAAACCTCAGCTGTATCAAGGGCTGGCTAATCAACTAAAGCTATCATGCCCCTCACTCCATATAAATTTGCTACAGAGTAACTTCTTTCCAATTCTATGTATCTTCGTATTGCAGTAAACACCGTAACATTTATTCAATCCCGTTTAATCATACATCCCTTATGTAAAAGGGAGGGAGATTTCATGACTTCCGGTATTAACAACAGCGAATTTATTATCATCCTCGTGCTCTTTACCTTACTCGCCATCCTGCTTTTGCTATGTTATCGGATATAAATCCAAAAATGAGTCTACTGAGCACTTGTCCACAACAAAGATACCGAGACAGTCATATGATATGGAAACTACATTTTAAATAGCAAAAACCAATTGCTCCATTTTTTTCGATAATCCAATCTTGTCCATCCTTATCGTCATAGCATGAAGTGTAGTTTACTCCTTTAAACAAAGGAGGTGATAGTATTTTTGGGGTATCCGCTTCATTCTTGTGATTTTCGTTCTGCTCGTGATTATTTCTGAAGGTTAGGAAAATTAATTAGTGTAAATAGCACTGCGTAAATCTCACAGATGCTATCTCTGAAAACCCATAGACCTCCCTCCTAAAGAAAAGGCCGTTCAATTTGAACGGTCTTTTGCTTACCAAGTAAATCTGACAGATGCTATCTCCGAAAAGCTCCCTCCTACAGGAAAGGCCGTTCTCTTAGAACAACCTTTTGCTCACCAAGTAAATCTGGCAGATGAATCGGTACTTACAAAATATTCACCATTATACAAAATGATACCTATTTATTTCTGCCCTGATATTCGAAAACATGGTTGTTCAATATCAATGGGGTACTACATTTTTATGCATAGCTCGTTTTATCGGACGTAATTAACAATAAAGCTCGCCATTTTTCATCATGTCGATGAAAAGAGAAAGCCTTTTTGGAGCTATACTTTGATTACCTGCCTCAAGTATTGACTTTATTGGCCGTAGCCGAAAATGATCCTTATCCAAGGAAACCAAGTTAACCGGAGAATAAACAGGGTTGAAAATTAAAAATGGCTGATGTCCAAAAAATAAAGACTAAACGGTATTATGATTGCCTGGCAACGTCCGCAAACTTCGTAATGCAATACAACACGGATTTGTCTGACGGATACCGATAAAATTGAATAAATGATCTTCTCCATTCTTTGTTTAGGAAACAAAAAGAAAACCGCCCCCATACCAAAGTTTCTGAACGCGATTTGTATCATTGTCTTGCTTAAATTTTAATGAAAATGCTGAACGCAATTAAATAAAAAATTCAATAAAATAGACTAAGAAATGTTATTTTATTTAGCCAGTACAATGCCACTCTCTCTACAGTCATAACTGTATCTACCCGGACTTTACTAATGAAGGCAGTGATCAATTTGTAATTAATGGAAACCTGTTACCACGTATAACGGAGGGAGCGAGTAATGGATAAATTGGCTTATCAAGTTGTAGCTGAAGATATCATTGTAGCTAATCATATTTTAAAGGATGTAATTACAAAAACACCCCTGCAAAGGAACAACATTTTATCTCAACGATTCGGATGTAACATTTATTTAAAGAGAGAGGATCTACAGGTTGTACGTTCATTTAAATTACGAGGAGCTTATCATTCGATCCAGAGTTTATCAGATGAACAATCAAAAAACGGAGTGGTTTGCGCTAGTTCTGGTAATCATTCTCAGGGTGTTGCATTTTCTTGTAATTGAATCAATTTCATAATTGCTTTTTAAAAATCTCAATACCTACAGAATTTTTGTATTCAATTTTAAAAACGACCGGAGGTCGCGTTCTGTTAAGCGGCTTTAACGCTCAATTTGGTGTTGATACGATCAACAGCTAATTTAGAAGCATTAAACAATAGGCACAGTAAATCAACATGGACTTTCGCTAATTCTCCGGAACGATACCGGATATTGTTCAACTGGAAATATTCTTTTAAGTACGCGTTCACTCGTTCAACAGAAGTACGTTCCTTATAAAGCTCTTTCCACGACTTGCTTCCACGGGCGGGAGCTGGATACCGGCGCAGATCCACTGTTTTTTTGATTTTCATGCTCCTTTGACAGAGCGTGTCGTGAGCGAGCGGACAATCCTTACATTCCTTCGGTCTTGTATACTTGAGCGTTTCGTATTTTTTATCATAGCTATCATAACGATAGGAATACTCACGGACACAGGTCGGTGCGAAATACTTATCAACACCGATAGGTGGCGCTTCATTCCGCTTATTATAAGCGATGATCCCATCTGCTTTCATACGGTAAATCTGCTCATAAATCGGTTTGTAATCATATCCGGCGTCCGCCATCACTTTCGTGATGTTCAGAATAGGAAAACGTTCAGCTATACCTTTTAATAGCGGAATCGCAGCTTTGGCATCGTTCATGTTTCCTGACGAAAGCAAATGTCCTAAAATGTACTGACTTTTCGTTTCTACAGCTAAGTGAAGTTTGTAGCCATACCAAAAAAGGTTTTTATTTTCGGAGTTCTTCTTAATTCCCCACCTGGGAGCGTTTGGCATTTCTTTTTGAAGCTCACCGAAGGTGTAATCCAATTGTTTTTCGATTTTCTGCTCAAAAATAGGCAGGTTGTTTTGGATTTCTTCCTGTTCTTTTTTCCAGGCCTCATAGTCTTCTTTCTTTTTGCGGCCTCGTTTTTTCGGTTCTTTGACAGCGGGTTCCTCTTCCACTTCATCTTTTTGTGGAGCTTGATCTCGCGCTTCGATGTGCGTTGCGTCAATGGCAATATGGCTGCCATCAATAAAACCTTCTTCCATCGCTTGTGATAGAAGTTGATCATTTATTTCAGCCAACACGTTTGAGGTTTTGATCTTTCGAATCAAACGTGAGAAAGAAGATTCAGATGGCACCCGATCGGAAAAGGAAAAACCACAATCCAGACGGAAAAGAACATCCTGTTTTAAACGGCGAACAAGAAGTGCTATCGTTGGGACCCCCTCTAAAATACGAGCCAACATGGCATAAATCATCGCGGAATAATTAAGTGACTGAGGGGCACCTGCAGATGTTTTCTTAGACGTAATTTTAAGCAGCGGCATAATATTAATGCCTTCAAAAATCGCCGTGTAACGTTCGGTAGGTAACAAATCTTGCAGGGAAAACAAATGTCCTTGACGAATAGAGTACATGAGGAGACCAACCTTTCTCATTGAGTTGTGGTAGCAACTACTCTATTCGAGATTTAGGGAGGTACTCCTTTTTTTCATCCTTATTGAACCTTACGGTTCAAGGACTATGAGTTATGAATTGATTCAATTATTTAAAGATTCAGGGAAAATTTTTATGCCAACTACCACACCTCGGCAGAAAATTTCTCAGGTTAAGTTGTTTGGAGGTAGATATGTTGAAGTTATTCTCACGGGGGATACGTTTGATGATTCATTTGCGGAAGCTAAAAAATTCTGCAATGAAAATAAAATGACATTTATACATCCTTTTGATGATCCTAAAGTGATCGCGGGACAGGGCACGGTAGGAGTTGAAATAATGAATGATATGCAGGAGAATGTTGATTATGTAATCACTCCCATTGGTGGAGGGGGATTGGTTTCTGGTATTGGTGCTTATATTAAAAGTGTAAGCCCTATGACAAAGATAATTGGGGTTGAACCAGCCGGCGCAGCTTCAATGACATTATCTCTTAAACAAAATAAAGTTGTTGCACTTAAAAATATTGATAAATTTGTTGACGGAGCTGCGGTAAAGCAGGTAGGACAGTTACAATGGATATTTGCAAAAAAGTAATAGATGGTATTGTGGCTGTTCCTGAAGGAAAAGTATGTACAGCCATATTAGATTTATATAATGAGAATGCAATTGTGGTCGAACCTGCTGGTGCCCTTTCCATTGCTGCTTTAGATGCGTACAATGAAGAAATAAAGGACAAAAATGTTATTTGTATTATAAGTGGTGGGAATAATGACATTGATAGAATGCAGGAAATAAAAGAGCGCTCATTGATTTACGAAGGACTAAAACATTATTTTATAATTAACTTCCCACAAAGGGCGGGTGCGTTACGTGAATTTCTGGATGAAGTTCTTGGTCCGAATGATGACATTACGCGCTTTGAGTATATTAAAAAGAATAATAAGGATAACGGTCCGGCTTTAGTCGGAATTGAACTGAAAATTAAAGAAGATTATGACCCCCTGATACAAAGAATGCAAGGAAAATGCGTTAATTACATTGAAATTAATAATGATCCTACATTATTTAATAGATTCATCACCACTTTTTGTGGAGAGTTAAAGGAAACATGAAAACACCCGCGAGTTCCTGGCAAGAATGTTAGTGCTACCAAAACATTCCAAGGAGGAATCGCGGGTGTCTCAAATGCTTTCCATACCCTTAGAATTGCCAGAATTTCAGATTGTTAATCAGTGGTCAGAAAAGGAAGCACATTTTGCTTTGGTCAGAAAACAATGTGGCATCGAAAGATGCCCAGCTTGTGTTTTTTGTTCTTTGGGAATCCACGATCGCCTAACAAGAAAGGTAAGAGACCTTGCGGTCCTAAAGAACCCTTTATTTTTACTGGTTGAAATCGTGCGTTTTCGCTGTCAAAACTGTGAAGAGGTATTTTCTCAATCCTTTGATTCCATAAAACCTAACCAACATTTTACGAAACGTTATCAATCGTTGTTGATATGTGGGAGCCGTTCCATAAAGCATTACGCATGATATTTCCAGCGGCTACTATCGTTATCGATAAATATCATGTTGTACAGAAGGTAACACAAGCACTTGATCAAGTCCGTAAGGAACTTCAAAGCAGCACCAAAAAAGCAAAGAATCCGCTAAAGAGTCATCGATTTCTCCTTTTAAGAAGCTGGGAGAAGTTAAAAGAGAAACATCATCACAAACTTGATAATATGCAAGATGCTTCCGCACTGCTAGCTCAAGCCTATTTCTTAAAGGAATCATTTCGTAATATCTATAAAGCTTCTTCCTATGAAGAAGCAAGCAAACTGTTGTTAAGGTGGTTAACAGAGGCTGAAAATAGCGGTTTATCGTCTTTTAGAAAAGTCGCAAAGACAATTTGTAGTTGGCAAAATGAAATTCTAGGTTACTTTAATGTTTTCATCACGAATGCCCGCACTGAAGGCACAAATCATAAGATCAAAAACATTAAACGAAGGGCGTACGGATATCGAAACTTATCTCGTTTTCGTCTTCGTGTGATGTTAGAATTACGTCTTGAACGGTACGAATCTTTTTTGCATCTTCATCAGAAATTTCAATTAGAAATTGGTCTTCCAACTCCATTACCAACTCAACAACATCTAATGAATCGGCACCGAGATCGTCTTTAAAAGAAGCGTTGGGTGTTATTTGTGATTCATCAACCTTTAATCGGTCAACAATAAGAGTTGTGAGTTTTGTTAAAGTATCAGACATAAATATAACCTCCAAATGGGATAGTAAAACTTTAAAGGATTAGACTACACTTTCATGCTACGCACATGACTACGGACAAGTGCTAGGCTATCGCCTTTTTCTGGGTGCAAGTCTCGGCTATGTAAACATGGATAGCGTGGTTAAGGCTAACGTCAGAAAGCCCACCTGAACGAGGTGGGCTCCTGTTATCGCAATTAGTTTTCACATGCACACACAATAATAACTAAGAGGATAAACAGAACCAGAATGAACGCAAATCCTTCTTCACGAAAGAATCCCATAGTATGACCTCCCAGGTTTTTAGTTATTGAACTACAATGTATACTACGCAGATATGTATGGACGAGTGTTAGACGAATACCTGTATTTTGTAAAATTGGTGAGAAACCTACAAATGGACGTACCAAACAAAAAAACCTCTAAAAAGAGGTTTTTTTGGGTCGGAGGCATGGTTTTTTGTGGCAGCATGAGTTTTCGGGGTTATTCTGGTTCTCTTTATCCTGCTTGTTGGATAATAACAAACTATGTAGAAGGGTGTAAAGGAGTGTTAGACACTCCCCCATTCTTACAATTTTTAGGTTAGTAAATTTAGCTTAACGTCCTATATGACGAAAAAGAAGCACAGCTGGTCTAAGATAAAGACCAACTGTGCCGAGTGATGGATGTTATCTACAGTCACACCAGTAAACCTAGGCACCGAATATGTATATGCAAACTAGGAAGCTATGGAGGCTTGTTTGAGCACCTAACGGAAGCGCCCGGAAAGGCTGGGTGAACCGGGGCTTCCGTTAGATACAGATACTTGCTGTTGGAGGAATAGGTGCAAAGTGTGTTTGCAACCTCTATCATAGTTAATTTATATGCACGTGATACGAGAGATGCGTGGACGCCAAAACCCAATAGCAAACCGTCAGAATGAAGGTGTGTGGCAAGTGCCAAACCACGGACAGCTACCGTTTCTTATCCAATCCTTATCCAATGTGATCCAGGGAATCTACCGGTATAATAAACTTTATCCAATCGTGAGGGGTTCACAACATTTAACGTAAGATCCCCATATTCGATGGTGCCACCCCGCGGAAGATCAGCCCACCGGCCTGAAATTCTTCCAAATTGAGTCAGAGAAGCCCACCAGATTTCGTCTCCAGCTTGTCTTATATAATACATCGTCACCTCTCCATATACCGGTAAGATTTTGTCGTGTATCATATAAAACATTTTGCATTAACGACACTCTTGTTCTCTGGTTGATGGCCTATCAGTTCGTACATCTTATGCTTGAGAAACATATATGTTCGCCCAATATGATGTCCCGATAATGCAATATAAACATTGGCGTCCGATAAGTTTCCTACAAAATCCCCGGAATAATTTTTTTAATTAATACAGGACATGATTGACATAGAATAACGATAGGTGTAAATTACACATATAGATTATTTTTTCTATCTATTTGTTCTTATTAAATTATACTGAAATTTATTATGATATGGACTTTTTTAATACTTTAAGGAGGAATTTACAAATGGCGACAAACAAAGAAATAATTACGGAGAAAACAGTAATGCAAACAGAAAACCAAAACGCAGGAAATATTGTAGATTTTATGTGGGATAGCTGGTTGAATGGTATAAAAACGGTATATGCATGCCAACGTGAAGTGGAAAATGTTGCAATGTCAATAGCGGAACGTCAAAAGGAACTTTGGAATGTTGCAATAGAAAAATCTATTAAGTTCCAGCAAGAAGTTCGACGATTCCTTGAAGATGCAAGATGTGAGTACCAGAATAATTTAAAAAGTGTAGGAGGGGAACAATTCAGCAAAGTATTTGAAGAATGGAATAACCGTCTTAATGAAATTTCAGATGGTATTAAGAAAATTACAGAAACTCCTGAGAAAGCTGGGTTTTCTGCCATAAACAACTCACATGAGCAGATGGAAGCTTCCTTCAAGAGTCTGATTGAACACCAACAAAAAACACGGGATGAAATTAAATCCCTCGTTAGTAACTTTGTTAACGAAGTGAAGACAACACAAAAAGGAATGTTAAGATTGCTCGAGGAAAATAAAGACGAGATTATGAGTATAGCAAAGCAATAATAGAAAGCACCTCTCTGTTTAATAAGCAGATGGGTGCTTTTTACCTGCTTTATGCCGGCTTACGTGTTGCGGAAGTGGAAGCCCTGAAAATTGATGACCTGACGGTAAACGGCAATGTGACGATCACCATCCGCGAAGGTAAGAAGGGCAAATACGCCATTGTTACCCTGATCGATAAATACAGCAAGAACATACGCAAATGGATCAAGTATCGCAGCGCCCTCACTGATGAAAAGTATGTGGAATCTCCCTACCTGTTCGTTTCTGAGCGCTCCGGACAAATGAGTGTCCGCGGCATCCAGCTGATGCTAAACAAATACGCTGAACTGGCAAGCATGGAGAATATCACACCGCACCGTCTCCGCCATTCATTCTGCAAGAACCTTGCAATAGCCGCCACACCGATTGAAGTCATTAGCAAGCTTGCCCGCCATGAATCAATTTATTACTACCCTTCTTGTACATATTGAAAAACTTGAAGCACGCGTAAAAGAACTGGAGCAACAGCTCGGTTCCCATAGCAATAAACAGCAGTAAACCGCCATCCAGCGATGGTTTCCTACCTGTTTGCATTGCCATTATTCCCTTGCCGAAGAAAACAAAAGTTATTGGGAGTGTGGGGAGAAATGAATCCGATTTCAAATGTTGCTACTTATTTGGTCAAAAATGCAGAAACGATAACTACAGAAATTATTGAGCATGCTGTTGGTAATCTGGAATTTGAAATACCTAACGAGCAATTACAGCAAGCAATTGTTACCCATACAGAATTCATAAAGTTTTTAGGCGAAACTCTTACTAATGAGGATAATAAAAAAGTAGGGGAATCACTAATTGTTTGGAATAAAAAATATATAGAAGAACAAGCATCTTTATTAGGTGAACTTGCGAGCTACATAAAACCCTATGCTGATAACCGATTATTTCTTATTAACCGTATCACTGATTACCATGGGGCACGGACTTTCTATAGAGGAAGTTGTCATGATTAATAACCGAGTCCACTATCTGCTGGATACCAGTATCGAATTTGCATCGCAGAGTTACCACCTCCAACGACAACTACTTTTTGTTCTATATATTCTTCTACATTTATTGTATTGACTGGAGTGAATAATCTTACCTTTAAATCGCACTTCCGTTATTACGGGCATATTTGGGTATGCAAAAGCCCCAGTCGCTGATATGACAGTCTTCGCATAAAATGCAATTCCGTTTGGCAGTTAAAATTACAAAATCCCCCATTCTTACTTATTCTTGTTACCTTTTCTCCCGTACGGACGTTCAGTTTATGATATTTGGTATATTCATTAAAATAGGAATTACCTCTTCTTTTGGCGGATAGCGGTTTTTGATTCATAAAAGATAATGAAAAAAATGCCCAAAATCGTTCGTTGGTACAGGTGTTTGCTTTTATAGATTATTTCAACAAAAATATACTCTACAAAATCCCCCCCGAGATCTGGTGATTGTTATCTTCCTCTAGAGTTAAAATGATCCTACAATATTTTCAATTTAATAACATATCAGCCTACAAGTTAAGTACTTTCTCAAAATATTTTTTATTGGCTAACATCCGAGAGTCATTAGGTCTATATTTCAGAGCTTTCTCGTTGTGTTGATAACCCAATTTAAACTGACCCAACCTGTCATAACAGACAGCTAATTGCAAATGTGGTAACCAAGTCGCGTAAGAATGGTTTTGAAAAGCTGAGCCCTGAAACCCTACATTTTCCAGTGCTTTTTTATACCAATATACTCCGGTGGAAAGATCATCTTTTTGCAGAAATGAAAATCCTAATCTACAACAAGTTTCTGGTCTTGGCGGGCCATAGCTAAGAGTGTGCAGAATCCATTTAAATTCCTGTTCTTTAAGATTTAAATTATGATAGCAATCAGCCAATTTATTGCAAGCGGCAATATTATCTTCGACCCATCCTTTTTTCGATTTTAAAAACCGTAGATAGTATTCAATGGCTTTTTCAAATTTTCCATGATCCACTAATTCATTTGCATAGTAAAATAGATCTCGTGGCGTAAACTCCCTTCCTGATGAAATTAAGTTTTCATATATACGCAAGTTACGCTCCGCATCGTGGCTTAAAGGCTTGTGAGATACAGCCACATCGCTATTAAGTATGTTTCCGTATACTTCCAAGTATTCATGTACCGCACCTATCCATTTAAACCCTTTTTCCCGTTTAGCTAAACGATGTCTCGTTATACTCGACGTGACGTTATTCTGTTCATCAAAAGCTAGATTATAGTTCATCGAAATAGCATCAACACTTAAGTCAAGAGTTTTTTTCAACTGCATCAATTTTTCCTGGTCTTGTTCTAAAAACACGTCATCTGCATCCAGCCATAAAATATATTCCTTTGTTGCTTGTAGAAATGCAAAATTTCGTGCTGCAGCAAAATCTTCAATCCAGGTAAAATCGAAAGCCCGATCCGTATATTCCGCAACAATTTCTTTGGTACTATCTGTGGAACCAGTGTCAACAATGTTAATTTCATCCACTATGTTTTTAACACAATCCAAACAACGACCAATCACAGCTTGTTCATTTCTTACAATCATACACAGACTAATTGTAATCAACATGCCACCTCCCAATTCTTTCATGTATATGCAAAATCATCATGAAAGGTGGCTTCGCTAATTAGGCAATTTGCTATGGTTCTGGTACAACTGACTGATACCCAGTAAGTCATTCATTTTTATTCACATTTTTAGCGAAATCAACAACGAGCCTCGCAATAATAGGGCGGTCCAGGGCGGGGGAAAAGCTTTTTCTTTTTGAGCTAACGAAGCAGGATTGTAGAACGTATATGAATTATTTCCATTATAGAGGCTGAGGAGTGATTTTTTATGGAGATGATTTAACTGGATCTGAAGTGGTGTAACAAAGAAGCAATTGATTCACAATCGCCTCATTACTTATGAATTTATCGTTTTTTTGCGTGTATAAGCATTTGATAAATTTTTGTATAGTCTGATAGATGCTCCATGGAAAAACCGAAGTTTTCAGCAAGATAACCTACTTCGTTAAAAAAAAGCTCAACCTTTGTTTCTAACCCAATATAATTATACGTCTGCGATGTAATTTCAAATAAATGTATAGGAAATAAAGATTGCAAAGTTTGTGGAGTGAAAAAGCGTAAATGTGTGCGATCTAAAATTCCAGCATCAACATAGTTCCACTGACCGAGTAATAAAGGCAGAAGAGCCTCACCGTGAGAAATGTTTGGAATGCTGCAGATCAGCGAGCCGGAAGGTCTTAAGTAGACAGATAATTTTTCAACTACCTTCCAGGGATCTTTTAGATGTTCCAGCACATCAGCGACGATAATCGCATCAAAATAACCAGGAACATATGGAAAATCCACTGTTTCAACATCTGTGTTATCGATACGTTCATAATAAGTACGGGCAATGGAAGCTACAAAGGAATTTAGTTCTATGCCATATAACTCACATGTCTGTCGGTTTAGTAACTCCAAACCAGTAGCGCCTGCTCCACATCCAATATCCAATATCTTTTTTGCTTCTTGAGGGACTAGGTTAACAATTTCTGATCGAGGATGGGTAAAATAGGTCAAATTAATGTTCCATTTATCAATAAATTTTTGACGATTTATGCTGTATAAATGCTGGATGTTAAGATCCTCATTTCCAATGAAAGTGGCATGCCCGTGATGGTGAACAAAGGAATCCATGGCAATTCGCAATTGATAGCCTGCTTGCACTGCGCGAAGGCATAAATCGTCATCTTCAAAAGAACCATATTCAAAACGCTCATCGAAACCACCAATTTTATCTAACAGTTCTCTTCTTACAAGTAAACAAAATCCAACTAGCCGCAATACTCGCTTTGATTTACCGCGTTGGCTTTTGCAGTATTTGGAAGAAAAATCTTGTATTGCATCAATGTCTGTATAATCAACCGGAATTTGTTGTGGGCCATTAACATAATTACTCACTGGACCTACCATACCTATTTTTTCATCACGGTAAAGTAATGTAATCATTGATTCTAACCAATTTTTCGTCACGATTGTGTCATTATTTAAAAACAAAATAGCCTGACCAGTAGCTATATCGAGACCTTGATTACATCCTTTGGCAAATCCTGCATTTGTCTCATTAAATACCGTTTTTAAACCAGCACTTTTCTTTAAATAATCGATTGTACCATCAGATGAGCCATTGTCTACAATTATAATTTCTATGTCCTCTTCGTTCGTATTCTGATAAATACTATCAAGGCATTGTTTGGTCAAAGACAATTGATTATATGTAAGAATAATGATACTTGTTCTCAATATGTTAACCACCTTTCATGTAATATTCGCAGGAGAATTCGGTTCCTTATCCATACTGGCCTTGACATACCAGCCAGCAGTTAGCCAATATTCAGCCTAGTTTGTAAAATTAACAATATAATGATGCAACCACTTGATTACATTCATTGTGGAAACATGAATAACAAGAGGGCTTGTTAATAAGGCGAACTATAAAGAGAACATGCCAATATAGTGCAATAAATGTACGAGTGAATGCGTGGTGAGAAATATGTTCATCCCAAGGTACGTGAACATATCAATTAGTTCAACAGATTTTAAATCGTTATATATCATGCGATACTAAATTACTTATTTCTTCTATTATCAAATACCTAACAATTGTCATCAACAATTCCAAATCCATAGTAGTCAGTTTTGCAGACTATACATTTATTGATATGTATTCGTCGATGTTATTATTTAATTTAAAATTTAAACGAAATTGAACCAGATCGAATAGAAACTTTTGTAAATCCTTTGTATACTTACGCACGAAAAAAACTCCAGGGACATAGCATTTAAATGAAATATTTCGTCCGAAATTCTCTGTTTCTAAGAGAAAGCAGAGTCGATAATCATTGGAGCACATAGTCGGCTACGTGCGAGTTTCAACCACAGTTCACATACATTGTTGAAAGTCAAACGTGTTCCGTAATAATACCTGCCAGCTAATCAAGATGGTCCAGATGATCAAAAAGCCACCATAACGGTGACTTTTTTTCAGGTTGTCGAGAAACCCTATATTTAAAAAGTAAACTGTATAACGGTGTATAAAGTTCCATCATGAACCATTGCGAATCAAAAACCACTATCCATGGAAATATCTGCTTTTAGTTACTGAACCTATGGATCATCGTTAGCTTAATAACAGCAAATACCTCGCTAAAATCAATGAACGCAAAAACGGCCAACCAGTTATCGGTTGACCGTCAAATTTATATTTTAGGGTGCAAGCAGCGCACCAGTTAACGTCAATGGGCCGATGACAGTAGCCCCGCCAGTCATGACTTGTGCTGTTAATGAATAAGAAACTGTACCGGTTCCAGGTGTTAAATCTACATGAGTGAAGGTTGATGTTCCCTTTCTAGTGTTTCCTGTTATAGAATCCAGTGTACTAAAAATAACTGTACTACCTCTCAGGATTTGAAAAAGTACATCTGTGTTACCAGCAGTCGATGTCCAGCCAACTGTTGCCCCTAACCACACGCGGTCTGTTGGTGCAACTCCGGTTAATGTTATGGTTTCTAATGTTGTCGGAGCAGCACCTAACACGATTGAAGAACTGCCAGTGGTGTTGGGATTATTTTCAGCCACCTGAAATTCTAGAAATCCCCCTGTGGCTCCTGTTGCTCCAGTGGCTCCTGTTGCTCCAGTCACTCCAGTGGCTCCTGTTGCTCCGGTTGCTCCAGTGGCTCCAGTGGCTCCTGTTGATCCAGTCACTCCAGTGGCTCCTGTTGATCCTGTTACTCCTGTTACTCCCGTTGCTCCAGTTGCTCCAGTTGCTCCGGTTGCTCCCGCTGCTCCCGCTGCACCTGTTGCTCCCGTTGCTCCAGTTGCTCCGGTTGCTCCGGTTGCTCCCGCTGCACCTGTTGCTCCCGTTGCTCCAGTTGCTCCGGTTGCTCCGGTTGCTCCCGCTGCTCCCGCTGCACCTGTTGCTCCCGCTGCACCTGTTGCGCCTGTTGCTCCCGCTGCACCTGTTGCTCCCGTTGCTCCAGTTGATCCGGTCGCTCCGGTTGCTCCCGCTGCACCTGTTGCTCCCGCTGCACCTGTTGCTCCCGCTGCACCTGTTGCTCCCGCTGCACCTGTTGCTCCCGTTGCTCCAGTTGCTCCGGTCGCTCCGGTTACTCCAGCGGCTCCTGTTGATCCGGTCACTCCAGTGGCTCCGGTTGCTCCGGTCGCTCCGGTCGCTCCCGCTGCTCCTGCGCCACCGGTAGTTTGTTGATTTTGCAGTACTTTAAGTCGGAGGTCTAAAATCAATTTCTCTGAAAGCTGAGTAAACGTGCCTTCCTCTATTGCAGTTATGCCCGTTGTACCTGGTATCGTCACACGATTCAAAGCTTCATCCCACTCGGTGATATCAGCTCTCAACAGTTCACAGAAAACCTGTTCATTCAAAAATTCGGTACTTTGCTGATGAAATTCCGAAAGATCGGTTGACATCAATTGATCTTTTTCGGGAAAGCCGTTACCAAGAGGTCTGGAAACCAGGAAGTCAAACTCATCACGTTTATTTAAAAAAGGGCCGAGTGGTAGGTTTAGGAAACTTGAATTGGCAATCGGCACAGCACACTCGAAAGGAACATCAACAGTTAAAGAGTTTATCGTTGATAATAGTTCAGTCGTTTGGAATAGCGGGGTCGGTGGTACTTCAACGATTGGATTCGCGGCGTATTGAATATTTTTACGTACAAATCCAGAAAGAAAAAGTTTACTTGTCGTACCGACTCTAGGTTGGATAACACGACACTGCGTTAGTTTTACACGTTTTTTGATTGTTTTAATTTCCAGAACGTTTTGCCCTACTGGGAAATCAATTCGTGCGTGCATCGGTATTTGTACAGAAATTTCAGTTAAAACAACAGGCACTTTTACCAATGCGGGTCCGGAAACAATGGGGGTGGGAGTGACAACGGTTGCCTCACATTCACCTATGGTTGTTGAAGCTAGATTAAAAGGGGTTGAAGACAATCTATTTTTCCCTCCTGTCTTAGTTGGTCTGGCAGATCCCTGCGATCCAGTGGGCATTCATAACTTTTTCTATAGTATTCATTCCTTTACAGAATGTCTGGACGAATAACTATATAAGTTCAATTAAGCTTTCGACACATAAAATTATGTATAAATTATTACGCTAAACTGCCCAATCGCCATTCTGACTCCGGACTGAAGCCGGATTGCCTTTCGCATTCTCGTATTCATTAAAAATTTTAAAAACTTTTCGGGTCCAACATTTATCGGACACTGACCTTATTAATGGGTCAATCTGTGTTGTGCGTAGAAACCAGACGGGTATACATTGAAGAGTCACTCCTCCCACTCACCCGAATATTAGCCTCCTCTTCTACCATCCCTTGTGATCTAGACCGCCTGTCTATAGAGGATTCTTTCGCTTAATTTTCGGATCGACTCTACATCATTCATTTTTTTAGTAGAGTAATCAGACGTTTAATTTCCCATTCTACATCATTCAAAAAGTCACTCCTTTTCAGTTCTATTCAATCAGAGCGATTGAGATGTTTATACCATCGGTGAAACATCCATACGAACGATAAATAAACCATATAACCAAAAAAAGAGTAGATATGCTTCCAATCGTTGCTATGTATAAACCAGCCCCATTTTTCTGTGGTTTCTTCTACGAAAGGCATTACGGCTGCAACCGCGATGATGGTCAGCCAACAAATCTTCGGCGTCACTTGTTGAGCGTACATAAGAAATCCCAAAGTAGCAGCAGGCAAAAAGCATAATGTGAAGAAAATGTTCACCGTAAAAATCATTGGAAAAGGACGAACAGGAAAAGAATATAACCCATTTTTAATCAAAATGAAGTCTGCGCATGTTCCTAAGAATGAGGAAAAAATCATAGCAGGGACAAAAGAGCTCATTTTGTTATTTAGGTGAAATCGTTTCAAGTGCAGTGATTGCCATTTCAATTTTTTCCAATGTTTTACAATAGACACGTGTTATTTCACCCTTTATTTCTTCATTTAATGGACCCAGATAATGAATGACTCTCCAATCCCCTTATACCATTCTCCAATCTCTGCTTCGGTTTGCTCCACTTCTTTCCACGCATAGCATAACGCAGGGCTGTACAATCGTTTTGATCCAGGTTTTATTTCACAATTTTCAATTCGCCGTTCATATGGCATACCAGGACTTGACTGCATTACATAGGTAAACAATTGCGGCCAGTAATCTTTTCGTGAGCCTGTATGTTTATGTCTAGCAGCTCATCGCAGCACCTGTTTTAAAGTTTGCTCATTATCAAACAAAAGATAGTATAAGCGTTTTCCAAGAGAAATGCGTTCGTGCAAAGAGGCAAAATGATGAAGGGTTTGACCGATCAGAGGGGTATGTTGGATGTATTGATTTTCTAGTTCACAAGGAAAGAGAATCTGATTAAGGCTTAACAAATCCTGAATCTTAAATTCAATCGTGTTAAGAACGGATTTTTTGTAGGAGGAGTTTTGAATTACTCGTTTTTCTAGATAACTTTGTTCGTTGATTATTAAGCCGATGGCTAGCATATGGCTATCCCTAAAGTTTAAAAAATAATTCCATAAAGTTTGCATGAAAATGGAGACGTTAAAAAAAGGCAATAGATAAAAGAGATTCCCCCCCTTTTTAATGACTCTTCGTAAAGTAAAAACTGTGGGAAAACATCTTGGAAGATCAACCAATTTCCTCTTTCTAAGAAATGAAAAAAATGCTTCTGTTCTTGCTCAGTTAGAAGTCTGGAAAGAAGCTCTCCTTTTAAATCAGTCATATTCCATCCTCCATTCCTAGATACCATATGTCCAAGAAATGCCCAGTGAATTTCAGGGTGTCTACAATAAAAATCATAGTAACTAATTGTTCTTGTTATATTGTTTACATTTTTCATAACCGTTTCCCTTTGGATATACTGGATTAAATTTTGATCATGAAAGGACAATTTTTTTATATCGAACATAGGCTTCTTTATTTTTTGTATTTGTATGAGTTCATTTTTGATGAAAACAAGAGAAGGACACAGTTTATCATCTTTCCAACTCTTTATGAGATTTGTAATCGGATTAACCCCCGAACTTTGGACACATACACTCTTAATCTCTCTTTTACGTAGAATTACTTGATTACACACGTATTTCTTTAATTTTAATCGACCATTCCTGGTTCAATCTGTAAAACTCATTCGGTGCCAAGTCTTTTATGCTTGAATGAATCCGTCTCTCGTTATAGAAGGTCATGAAGTCAACAACTGTTTCGTAGGCCTGTTTATAGCTTTGAAATTCGTGACGGGACAAACAGTTATCTTCTAAAATCCGGTGAAAAGACTCAATATGTGCGTTCATATTTGGTGTTCTGGGTGGAATTCTCTCATGTATAACCCCAAATGATTCGCAGGCCGCCTCAAATGCATGGGAAATAAACTGTGGCCCATTGTCAGAACGAATCGCAGGCTTGTTGTCTTTGTCAAACAGCTGCCGTTTTAACAACGCTTGTTGAAGCGTTCGTACCACGTCTTTCGCTTCGCATGCAAGTCCCATATGGTACGCAATGACCGAGCGGTCATAGATGTCCAGCACGGATTGTATGAAGAAAAAGCGGTCTTCTCCTTCAATATAGCCGTATTTAATGTCCGTTTCAAACAGTTGATTGGAATCCGTGATCACTCGATTTCGAGCTAGTTTTCGCGGATAAATGGTTTTCTTTTTCCGCTGGGGTCTTAAAATATCGAGCTCCTTACATAGGCGATATACTTTTTTCTTGTTAATAATAAGCTCATATTGACGGCGTAAAAGCACGGTAAGCTTACGATACCCGTAGGCAAAACCATCGCCTGCAACAGCTTCCATTAACCATTCTTTGATTTGTTCATCTGAAACTTTCGTTCCGTCCTGTTGAACGGAATAGCCCGGTGCTTCACGTCCCTCACTTTTCACTGGCTCCACTGGCTGCCCTTCCTGTTTCTTATGATAGTAGTAGGTTGAGCGTGGAATCTGGGCAAAACGTAGAACTAACCGTTTCGGATAGCCTTGTAGTATGTAGTGTTCAGCTACTTCAAGCTTCTCAGCAAGTGAGGGTTTTTCTTTTTTATTAAATCACGCAAAATGGCCAGCTCTAAATCTTTTTCACCAAGCAGTCGTTTAAGCTGATCATTTTCCTGGGACAACGTCTCGGCATCGAGAGATGGCAAGGTAGCGAAATCCACATCTCCGTATTTCCCTGTTTCGATTTCCTTTTTCCAGCGTCCGACCATGTTCACGGATAGTTCATAGCGGCGAGCAACCGCCGTAATACTGCCCGTTTCCTTTACTTCTTTCACCACTTGTTTCTTAAAATCTAGTGAATACTTTTTTCTCGTCATGGTTGTATTCCCCCTCTGTCACTATAAGTATAATAAAGAACCACTCATAGTGTCCAACTTCACTAGGGGGCTAAAGAGAGACAAGGTTCTTACCTCGTTTTTTAATGATTGTTCAATGTTTGCTTTATCCTGTGACATAAAACCATTCCTCCTTCCCTGTTATATTTCCCTTGGAGGATGAAGAATATGTCAACATAGACGGAAAGAGATGGTTATCCCCTCCCCTGGTATTCGTGTCTGTAATTCTTGTTTTTCTAATCATCATTTCTTATGTATGATGAGAATAAAAGATATCATTGGAGAGGGAACCAAAACATGTTGAAATTTTTAACCCTTTATTTGTTGATCATAAATTTGATTGGCTTTTATGTTATGTATGCTGATAAACAAAAGGCGAAACGTGGCGAGTACCGAATAAGGGAGAAAACACTGTGGCAAGTGGCTCTGCTAGGAGGAGCGCCTTTTTGCAGTTTAGCTATGGAATTATTCCGTCATAAAACGAAGCACACAATGTTTAAATTCGGCTTCCCAACCGTTGCGATTATCCAAATCTTATGTGTGATCTATATCGTTAGCAGGTTTGCTTAAGAACATTACCAATAGAAAAAGGGGCAAGTCTGAAAATGACTACCCCTCTTATGCATGGTTATATGTGTATCTAAACAGTAAAAGAAATACAATCAGCGAGGCTAGTAAGACACTCGTTCCCGATGTGGCGTATAAAACTGCTAGAATGAAAAATACCACTGCACTATATATGAAGTCTCTTCACCATTTTTTGTGGTGCCGCGAGGCACCGGTAAACTATGTTAGCATCAAAAAAGATGATCACCAGTATCGGTAGAGGTTACTCTATCACACCAGGATCATCCCTTGTCCAGTAATAAGTATCTCTAACTGATAAGTTTTCTATACCAGGTTGGTTTGAGGCTTATTCAGGAACATCAGGGTCATCCCTTGTCCGTCTTTAGCTTATTTTATGGACCAACTCTATGAGTGGTCTTGCACGTTCTAATCCAGTACATTCTAACATCACACGAAGACGAAAACGAGATAAGTTTCGATATCCGTACGCCCTTCGTTTAATGTTTTTGATCTTATGATTTGTGCCTTCAGTGCGGGCATTCGTGATGAAAACATTAAAGTAACCTAGAATTTCATTTTGCCAACGACAAATTGTCTTTGCGACTTTTCTAAAAGACGATAAACCGCTATTTTCAGCCTCTGTTAACCACCTTAACAACAGTTTGCTTGCTTCTTCATAGGAAGAAGCTTTATAGATATTACGAAATGATTCCTTTAAGAAATAGGCTTGAGCTAGCAGTGGGGAAGCATCTTGCATATTATCAAGTTTGTGATGATGTTTCTCTTTTAACTTCTCCCAGCTTCTTAAAAGGAGAAATCGATGACTCTTTAGCGGATTCTTTGCTTTTTTGGTGCTGCTTTGAAGTTCCTTACGGACTTGATCAAGTGCTTGTGTTACCTTCTGTACAACATGATATTTATCGATAACGATAGTAGCCGCTGGAAATATCATGCGTAATGCTTTATGGAACGGCTCCCACATATCAACAACGATTGATAACGTTTCGTAAAATGTTGGTTAGGTTTTATGGAATCAAAGGATTGAGAAAATACCTCTTCACAGTTTTGACACGAAAACGCACGATTTCAACCAGTAAAAATAAAGGCTTCTTTAGGACCGCAAGGTCTCTTACCTTTCTTGTTCGGCGATCGTGGATTCCCAAAGAACAAAAACCACAAGCTGGGCATCTTTCGATGCCACATTGTTTTCTGACCAAAGCAAAATGTGCTTCCTTTTCTGACCACTGATTAACAATCTGAAATTCTGGCAATTCTAAGGGTATGGAAAGCATTTGAGACACCCGCGATTCCTCCTTGGAATGTTTTGGTAGCACTAACATTCTTGCCAGGAACTCGCGGGTGTTTTCATGTTTCCTTTAACTCTCCACAAAAAGTGGTGATGAATCAAAAAAGATACTAACTGGTATATCTTATTAGTTCAATATCAAAAAAATAGTAGCTCACAGTTAACTTAAAAAGCCAATCTGGAACATTTCCAAGATTGGCTTTTTATATTGTCCTTTTAACTACGGTTGTTAATTAAGGAAATAAATGTATTGTGCAAAGGTTTATTTACTGATTGGTTCGTGGAATCCAACATCGCATATTTACTCCTACGGAGGGTAACAAGTCGCAACTTTGCCTCTTTTTATTCAACATTTAATATCTTTATGATATCTTCTTGCTTTTCCCTTAAATCTTGAATGTATTTTTCCGTTTCCACCACATTAATGCAACCATTATAATGTGGTTGGGTAAGTGCGCCATTGCGATACATGTGTTGATAACTGTCGATTAACAGATATGACTTTTTAAGTTGTCTTTCGATACGGTCCATCTCGATTAATAAATCATCATTATAGAAAATCAAGTCCAATTCCCTCCCCCTTTTACACGAAAGTATATGCATTTTATTTTTTTGTAGACTTTGTCTGTTAAGCAAATGATTAAGATAAATTTAAATCATACTCCTGATCCCCACTTCATAATCTTTTGTAGTGTTTCAAAAAATTGAACCTTTTAAAGGAGTGAGGTAATGAATAGGAAATTAGGAGCAATTTTTGCAACGGCTGTATTGGGTGTCACTTTATTCCCTTTTTCAGCGTTAGCTGATGATGAGTCTCATGTTGGGAATCATAGTGGAGTCCATGTGAATTATAATGGAACGAACGTATTGGATTCGTCTGCACGCATGAAGAATAATCGGGTTTATGCATCAGTTAAAGCGTTTAGTTCGTTTTACGGAGCTACATATACGTGGGAATCATCAACGAAAACTTTGAAAATAAACGGTAATACTGTATCGAAGGCCTATGGAGAATTTCAAAAGGATGATGAAGTAATCATCGCTCCTGTTATCGCCATGGCAGAAGCCTTAGGCAATTTTACGTCTGGATGGGATAAACAGAGCATGACATCCAATGTTACCATTCTCCCGAAAGGCGTGGTAAAACTTGGACCTGCCGTTCCTCAAATGGGGGAACATTGGGCAAATCCAAAAAATATGCCGCTTGGTCCTATTTTCGGTATCTATAACGGCAAACTTGTTTTCCTGGAAGTTATGCCTGATAAAGAGTTAAATAAAACAGTACATGACATTCCAGGTACCGATGGTCTTCCAATTCCAAATAAAGTAGATCATTTTGATATTGACTGGAATCCGCATGGTCACGAAGGAGACCCAGTCCCTCACTATGATATTCACGAATATTTTATTTCTAGAGCTGAGCAAAATCAGATACAGTAAATATATATGATAAAATTATACAAATATGTAAACAACAAACTGTTTATTTGTCAACGTTGGTAATTGCAATATTTAAGCCGTGGGGAAAGTGGTATACACCGCATACCAATAGCCTCCGCCGTTAATCCGGTTGGAGGCTTTTTTATCTAACGAAAGCATAATTCCAGGGGAGTTGTTCCTCAGTCTGAAAGGTCTGCTGAAATATTTCAACAGACCTTTTTTATTCGTTTCATTTAGCTAATCCGACATATTTATCATAACTTTCATAAACATGGCGAGCAATGATACCAGCAGAACTAGCACCAAATCCACCTTCTGGAACAACGACAGCTACAGCTAATTTTGGATTATTCAGAGGTGCGTAAGACATAAATACACCATTAGACACCGAAGCATACTTCGACCAAGTATTCGAAGTTGGAGATTTCACATAAATGTCTTGATCGGATGTACCCGTTTTAGCAGCTACAGGATAAGGGAATCCTGCAAATGTGGTTCCAGCCGTACCATTACCTTGAGTAACCAATCCCATACCTTCTCTAATCGTATTCCAATAAATATCAGGTTCGTTCAATTTACTCAATACAACTGGATGATAGGCACGAATTTTTTTCCCATTAGGATCCGTAATACGATCCACTAGTTGGGGTTTCATCCTTACCCCGTTATTCGCTAATGTTGTGGCATACTGAGCAAGCTGCATAACAGTATAATGCGTTTGTTGACCGAAAGCGGACTGAACCATAGCCGCAAGCGGCCCATACACTTTATTCATCGTCAAGAAATCTTGAATTCCTTTTTCCTCATACGGTAAATCGACTTGTGTTTTCACGCCAAGTCCAAAGGCTGCATGATATTTTTGCATAATCGAGATCGCTTTTTTACCATATTTCTGGGCAGTTAAATCTCCAATCCGAGCCATATAAGTATTGGATGATTTTTCAAGTGCCTTTTGTGGAGTCAAAATCCCGTAGTTATCATAGTTATCATTATGGACAGAGTCTGTACCTCGACCATAACGATAAGTACCGGGATCAGCCCATGAGTCATAAGGAGAAATGATTTGCTCACCCATACCCATCATAAGAGTCGATGGTTTGATAGCGGAACCCGTTGGCACCATTGAACTTGGGTGTTTGCCCACTTCATCTTGAGCCGCCTTACCCGTAAGCGGAAAAACATCATAAGGTGCACTTCGAATTGTACCGTTTATCAAAGAATAGGCGATGTGATTATAATCATTGCTGTCGAGTGTATTTTTCGACCAAATATTCGGATCGTATTCTGGATAACTAATCATCGCAACGATCTTGCCTGTCTTTACTTCCATAGCAACCACATAAGCAGTTTTTGCGTTGGTTTTACCCGAACTTTGTAGTTTTGGAAGAAATCCCTTAATAAAGTCTCTAGTATCGAGTTGAACCCGATCATCCAGCGTTAAATATAAGTTATCACCTGACTGTGGCGGAACCTGGTTTAACTCTTTTAATATTTGTTGATTGGCAGCAAGAGCATATTCGTGATAACCATTTTTGCCTTGCAGGTACTGTTCATATGACAGTTCAATACCATCAAGCCCGACCATTTGATTTAGATCGTATACATTCTGTTTGTTTTGGTAGTAAGCAATATTCGATTGTTGGGCAACTCCGTATTTCCGAACATATCCAATGGCTTGTACAGCCACTTGTTTGTTGTCATACACCCGGACCGGTTTAACAGATACATCGATGCCTGCAAGTTCTAAACGATGTTCAGAAAGATAAGCAATTTGTTGCGGCGTCAAATCATATTTTAAATCTTTTTCTAAAAATTTAGATGTCTGGCGTGCAACCGCAACTACTTTCCCGCTTTTGTCTAAATTCCAGCCACAATCCATTTGCGAGAGAATTTTACTACGATCCAAACCTAATACGGGTTGTAATTGAGTAGCCAAATCCACATACTGTTGCTTTTTCATCGATTCCGGCTCTTTAAACACAGCCGTGTACGTTCCTTTACTATAAGCTATTAGATTTCCTTTGCTATCGTAAATATTTCCTCGCATAGCTGGAATAACCACTTTAACATTTGCCTTTTGCGTCGCTTTTTGAGAATATTGGTTTCCTTGTACGATTTGAACATCAGCAAGGCGAATTACAACAAGGACAAAAAGAGAAAAGATTATAAGCAAAAGGAGATTGAGCCTGTTATTAAGCAAATTCAAATTCGGTTTGTTAAACACAAATTTCTCCTTCCGTGATGTAGGATAAAACTAGGATAATAGTAAAGGTACCCACATTTATTGAAAATTTCTCGATAAATTATGTTACCAAAAAAATATTAGCAGTTTGTTAAAAAACGGAGATTTCTTATGGAAAACCCGGAAGTAGATGCCAAAACTCAAACACCACAACACCTATTAAGCACATCGCAGCATCTTCAAACAACTTAATCAGATATTTTGTTGTTTATAATGTTTATTCCAAGTGAATTCACCATTGTTTTCATTTAAATTTTCCTCACTATGCAGCGTTTCCCCTAACAGCAAAACTTTTAATTTTAATAAATCCAGTTTTTGTTTTTCCCATTCTGCATATAATCTGTCCAAACATTCCTTAGTCGTCTCATTGGCTAGCTTATAAGCCCCATAATGCATGGGTATAAACGTTTTTGCTTTAACATCACAAAATGATTGTATAGCTTCTTCAGGGTTCATATGATCCATCTTCAAGAAAAACTCCGGTTCATATGCACCGATGGGCAATAGTGCGTAATCAATTGATTTAAATCTTTCCCCAATTTCTTCAAACCCTCTAAAATAGCCACTATCCCCTGCAAAATAAATCGTTTCGTTTGTTTGGGTATTACGCATTACCCAACCACCCCAATGGGAAGTATTCGTATCAAAAAGTGTCCGCTTTGACCAATGTTGGCTTGGCACGAAGGTAAATTCGATGATTCCCCATTTAAAAGTAGTCCACCACTTCAGCTCTTCTGATTTGATGATGTGCTTTCTAATAAATAGCTTTTTCAACCCGCTCGGGACTAAAAATACTATATTGGGAGGTAATTTTAATATCGTAGAAAAATCCAGATGGTCATAGTGCGAATGAGAAACCAAAACAATATCAATCAGTGGAAGTTCTTCTAGTTTAAGGCCTGGTTCGGTTGAACGTTTATAAAAGGCAAGTCTATCTGCCCATATCGGGTCAGTTAATATATTCAATCCGCCAATTTGAATTAAAAAAGTAGAATGGCCAACCCAAGTTATTGTTGTTTGTTCGCGATTATTCTTGAGAAAATCGATTTCTTTTTTCTCAGCTTGTTGAACGCGATAGGAATAATCTTTTTTCTTTGTCTTTTTCTCTTTTATCCAGCGTAGAAAGTCAGAAAAAGTATGTTTATTTTTTATCCCGTCATAATTTTTATATTTATTCAATGAAATCTGCTCCCTCATATAAAACAAAAAAGACGACACACTTTCGTCTTTTTTGTTTTATCTTTATTATTTGTGTTAAAAGTAAAAAATTCTATTAAGTTGCAAATTAAGAAATACTATCTGCCACCGAATCTATGACACTGTGGCTTCGTTCTTTACATCTCTGTGGGTGACCGTCAGGTAGCCGACAAGTACAAGGATAATAATTGTTAAGCAAAGGCTGACCGGACCTGTGCCCAGCCCAAGACCACCGCGACCATGAGGCACCGAGATCCAGTCCGAAAACGAGGCCCCTACCGGACGCGTCATGATATAGGCGAACCAGAAGGCGAAAATCTCATTTAGACCAAACAACCAATAGCCAAGAGCTGGGATAGCAAGCAAGATGGCAAACAGCACACCCGAGGAGAAGTAACCTAAGTGCATGGTATACGCGGTCATATCTCCAGCAGCAGTGCCAAGTGCGAACGTGCCTAGTACGGTGCACCAGTAATATACCTCTCGCTTACGGGTGTAGATACTGTGTATAGAGAGAGTCTTCTCAGTCTTATGCCAAGTTACGAAAATAACGGTCAGCGCCACAGCAAAGAACAAGGTTGATACAAGGTAGGGGATGCCCAGCACAACGTGCATAACATCGGCATCCATCGTGCCAAATATACTGACCATGACCACAACCAACCAGTAGATCCATGCCACAAATCGGCGTACTGCGAACTGTAGAGCCAGCGATGCTACTAGGCCAATTCCCCCGAGAGCTACTGCAATTATTGGATTGATGTGATTGACTAGATAATCAGAGAACACCTCGCCCATTCCAGTGGTCAGCACTTTGGTAATCCAGAAGTACATCGTAATTTCCGGAACCTTAGTAGCGATCTGCTGAGCAGGATAAGTGGTGGCTGATAACGGCTTATTCATATGCTAACTCTTTTCCTCCAATGTTGAATTCTTTCACTAAAATATTACGCCGCGACATCTCTTTTCTTAAACACAATCCAGGATAGCGCATTAAAAATTAAGAAATAAACAAGTATAACTGTAACGGAAAACGATAGCGTCATGCCTGGAATATTAGGTGTACCATTGAGGTATTGGGTCAAATCCGTGTTTTCAAACAAATAGTATTTTGCCCAGCTAAATTGAGATAAGAAACTAACAATGCTTGATCCAGCAAACATAATGCCCACAGATAACGCAATCGCAATAGAACTACTACGAAATACGGTAGAAATCATAAAAGCCATCGTCACCGTTATAATCATCTGTACACATTGATATAAATAGGTGCTAATCGCTTCTTGAACAATATTTTTAGTATGAACAATGCCATCATTAGATGCATACACATAAGGCACACCTACATCATGGAACCCTTGTAATGCACCTGATACGATAAACGCACTAATAAATAAAACCAGTAAAAGTAGTACCGAAAACACTACAGTTGCTACATATTTAGAAAGTAGAATTTTAGAACGGGATACCGGGCGAATTAGCAGCAATTTAATCGTTCCCGAACTAAACTCACCTGCCACACTATCTGCTGCAATCACAACCGTAAAGACGGTAACAACGATAACGAGATCAGCTGCCTTTAACATGTTGCCCCACAACGTCTCATCCGTAGGCGGTAAATTATGCGTTAAGTGATATTGGTTTACATGGATTCGTGATGTCACTCGTGCTTTCCAGTCATTTCCCCGATTCATAACTGTTAGCATCCGCTGGTCGTCTTTAATCTGTTGTTGTAAGTTTGTTTTCCAATTTGCATTGGCTATTTGAGCAGGCTTTACTGTAAAGTGTTGAGCGGTTAAAAACCCTATCGTCGTGAGAACTAAGGCTACAACCAGCATCCATGTTCGTAAACGCCGATAAATTTTCATATTTTCATTCATCAATAGATTAAGCAATTTGATCACTCCCCGTAACTTGCAAGAATTTTTCTTCCAAAGATGGAGTAATCTTTTTAATTCCATAAACCTTAATTCCAGATTTAACCAAAGTTTCATTAATTACCGCAATTTGTTCTTTGTCTAACAAGCATTCCACGCCATCTTCTACTTTCTTTGGTTGAGCTGACTGGTGTGACGCTAGTATTTTAAAAGCCAATTCAATATTATCAAGCTCAAATAGAACAGAACTACTTGTTTCCTCATTCATAATGTCTCTAATGGATTGAACATCAATGAGTTTTCCTTCCTGGATAATCGCTACCCGGTCACACATCAGTTGCATCTCAGACAGCAAGTGACTTGATACTAGGACAGAAATCCCTTCCTCTCGCGTTAATGTATGCAAATAATCCCTCAGTTCTCGAATACCTGCTGGGTCGAGTCCGTTTGTTGGCTCATCTAAAATAAGAAGGGACGGTTGATGTAACAAAGCTTGCGCCACCCCTAACCGCTGTCTCATGCCTAGTGAATAGGTTTTAACTTTGTCACGGATGCGATTTTCTAAACCTACCAATTGAATAACCGCTTCAATACGTTCCTTCGTAACGCCTGGTACCATCCGTGCAAAATGAATCAAATTATCATACCCGCTCAAGAATTTATACATCTCAGGATTCTCTACAATGGCTCCTACCTTAACGATCGCCCTTTCGAAATTGGTTGTGATACTATGCCCACCGATTAACACATCCCCTTCTGTAATGCTCATTAAACCTACCATCATTCTTATGGTAGTCGTTTTTCCCGCTCCATTAGGGCCTAAAAAACCAAACACTTCACCTTTTGGTATTTCAAAACTTAAATTGTCAATTATTGTCTTATTCCCGATTCGCTTAGTCAAGTTGCGAATCTCCAGAACAGATGTGGACATATGATTTCCTCCTGTGTTTCAGTCCTGTTGATCATAAATTGTTTTCATTAAATAAATCGTTATTCTTTCTTAAATTTTTCTTAATTCCTAGAAAGACGAGTAGTTACCCCATACAAAAAACCCGAACAAGGGACTTTTGCTAAGTGTCCTTTATTCGGGTTACCGTTCATAATTTCCAGGCGTTCTCTTCAGTGTGAAACAAGTACCTCAGGGTGCTTGTTTTTTTACAGTGGGTTTGTTTGGGATAATTTTGTGATAAATAGAAATGACAGCCTGTACAAGTGGTTCCAAAAGTTGTTTAAAACGAAGAATCAAAAAGCTTGAAATACAAGCGACAACGATGGAACCTAGCACATCTCCAGGGTAATGGTGGCCAACGTAAATGCGTGAGAATCCAGTTACAATGGCAATGGCAATCATCCATCTTCCCATTCTTGTATTGCGCATAAGCATGGCAATTGCAATGCCAAACGCACCGGATGTGTGATCACTCGGAAAGCCTGAATCAGCTGCATGTGGCAAAAGCAGATTTACATGATGCGTGACAAATGGACGGGGTTCTTTATAAATCTGGCTGATGATCACGTTGATAACCAATGCCAGTATGCCTGAAAGTCCTGCGTATAAAACGGTTCGTTTATTCCTTTCGTTGCCCGTTACCCACATGACAACCAAAAGTACAGCGAACAAGACAAGAGCATAATTCGTAAAGAACTTCATGATACCATCTATGATGGGATGGTGTCCTGCCATTTGGTTAATGGCATGGAACAATGAATAATTCATATTTCTCCCTTTCTTTTTATGTTATGACGGAAAGAAAAGACTTTTAAACAGTCTTTAAAGTTCATTAAAGTATAGATTTTTTCCCATCCCATTACAAGCTTCTTAATGATTGGGACAGCCCCTGCCTGGAATACTTAATCATGCCAAGTACAACGATAATCATAAACAAGAACCCTGTAACGATTAACGTCAGCAAGTATCCCCAAGGAATCTGTAAAAATTCAGGGGGTGGATCAAACACACCATTCAGTACTTTGACCAAAAGTTCAGCAATGAGCATTCCAAAACTTAGGCCAATTACGCCCCCGCCAATTAGAACTAACAGCCCCTCACTCCAGAGAAAGGCACCGAGTTGATCACGCTTGGCGCCAATGGCAGTCAAAATAGAATAAATTCGCCTGCGTTCGTTCATGCCTAGTGCAAAAACTAACCCTGTGGCGCCTGCAATAAACAGAATGGAGAACGCAAGTTCAAGGCTTGTCAGCCCATGTAAATTAATCGAAGTAAGACTTGTACTTATCGTTCGTTGCGTTGAATTAATTTCGGTAACTTTCACGCCTGGTAAACCAGCCACTACTTTGCGAGCCTGACTGGCAAACTGTTCAGGAGCGGTATTGCAATGAATTAACAGCGTCTCATAGGCGCCGACTCCTGTTTTCTCAGCGACATAGTCCGCATTCGCCACTAAAAATGAATCTTTCGGAGCGGTCGGAAACTCTCGGACAACACCAACAAAGCGAAAAGGAATCACATGGTACTGATGGTCTCTGCCTTGTAAACGAAGGTTTAATTGATCGCCCGGCTGCAGTTGATAATCCGTTGCCGTTTCGGCCGAGACAAAAATGCCATCCCTCTCCTGAGCTAACTTAGCCAACGATGCCTTCGCATCCCCGTTTGCAAAATAAGCATTTGAGATGTGTGTTGCTTCGTTAACATGCCTTGCGTCAATGCCGAATAAATCCTGCAAATCATTCCCTACATAGGCAAAACGATGCTGCATAGGTTGAATGTTTAGTGCTCCGTTTAATTTGCTAAGCTCGTTAAGTTTGCTTGCTGGATTCGCGGCAGTCGGGCCGGATACTGTCACATCAGCCCCATTCGTTAACTGTGCATCCACTAACGCTTGTGCGTTGTACGTCGTGTTGAAGACAGCGGTAGACGCAGCAAATGAAAAGGACAACGATACGAGGATGATCCCTCGGACGAGCAGCTTCCTTTGCCTGCTAAATGAGCTGGATACAACATGGGATAAATTATGGGCAACCGGCTTGAAAATGTTAGAAAGGATATTTCCTCCTTTATCTAATGCGAGAGTAAGCAGCCTTATAAAGAGAAGCGTGCCCCCCAGCCATAGACAAAACGGTGCGATGAAGGCTTCATAATGCACGGAAGTTTGCGCGACTCCTTCCGGTGCAAGCACAAGTTGATATCCAGAGTTGGCTGAATTCGCAAAAGATAGAGCAGAAATAAGAAGCAGGATCAGATCCAAATAGATACGGCCCCACACAGGTTTGGTTTTTCTGCCGACGATTGCTTTCGCGGAAACGACGGTGGAATATTTCGCATCTTTCCATGCTGGGGATAAGATAGAGAAGATAGATAGTAAGAATCCGGCTACTGCTGCCAGCACAATCCAAATAATCGTTGCAGTGTTGTAGATCCAGGCTGCACCTGTGATAGATTTTGAAGTAAAAATAGACAATACCAATCCTGCTATCACACCGACGATTCCAACCCATACAGCCTCAACGATCGCAAATTTCAACACTTGCGCTACCGATGCGCCACGCGTGCGGAGCAGAGCTTGCTGTTCACGCCTCAACTGTGATCCGGAAGCCGCAATATAAATCGTCAGCAATGCGGCTAAGATAGCACCGGGCAGACCCAAGAACAGAATGAGAATTCTCGCATATAAAGCATCTTCTCTTACCCCATCTAATCTTGCTGCGAGATTGTTGCCCACTATTCCACTACCCGATATTAATGCTTCCACATGGTTCGCTAACTGTTGAACGTAAACATAAGCCGCGGTTGGATCCGGCGGAAGATTGTGTGGAATTGTTAAGTGAAGCTGAGTTTTGACAGAATCGGGCCGTATATTCATCTGTTGATCAAAAATTTGATGCCACTGTGAAGTTGGCAACAACAAAACATTATCCGGCGGCGCTTGCGGTGCTGCGTTTGATGGCACACCTACCGCTTGAAATAAAGAATCGGCATTAGGCAAATCAATTACCCCGTCAATCTTTACCTTTACAGGGGGCAATCCTACACGCTTAATTGTTACGTGATCACCGACGGAAACATGGAGGTTCGCAGCCGTTTGCTGCGCGATCAGCACGCCGTCCGTTGAGCCAAGTAAAGAACGGATTTGTGAAGGAAAAAGGCGGCTGTACTCCGGAGAAACGCCGAGCACCTGTCCTGTTCCAGTTGTTTGTGTGGTTCCGCCTGCTGCGGCTGAAAAACCGGATGCACTGGCATAAAAAACCTGTGAGAGCGAGTGGTAGGAATTTGTCGCTTCAACGGCTTTGATAACTTTATCCTTGTCGGAAGAATGGGAGAGCTGAATCTGCCAGTCAACCGGTACGTCTTTAACGGCTCTGTCAGTCATAACAGAGTCGCTAGAAGTGATAAAGGCACCAAGCGATACCAACAGAGCCACCGTTAAAGCAACACCTACTATGGCACCCCACATTCGTATGCTATTTCGCATGAACAACCCTTTAACCCAAATTACATAATTCACGCGCCTTCCACCTCCAGTCTGCCCCGGTACATGTGCCACTTCATATCAAACCGCTGCGCTATTTCCGGATCATGGGTGGCAACCACAATCGCCGCCCCCGTTTCATTCAGACTCGCGAACAGCGTATCCATCATAAAATTTGCAGTCGGATGGTCCAATTGGCCTATCGGTTCATCTGCTAAGATGAGTTGCGGTTTGCCTGCCAGCGCTCTTGCTACAGCTACTCTCTGGGCCTGCCCTCCTGAAAGTTCCTCAGGCAATTTATGGGCGAGGTAGTGCATATTCAACTGCTCCAAGGCGTTCATCGCTTCCGTTCTTGCCGACTTTGTGTCTGTATTCATGAGAAGAAGGGGAAGTTCGACATTTTCAACAACAGAGAGAGGGGCGACGAGGCTCGGCATTTGAAAAATAAAGCTTATATGATAGGGGCGGAGAAAATCTTTTTCCCCTAAAATGGGCCAGCTAATCGTTCCTTTCGTAGGTGATTCAAGTCCGCCTAACACTTGAAGAAGGGTTGACTTACCGCTGCCAGAGGGCCCCATTAACGCAATTTGATCGCCTGGTTTTATTTCACACGTAGCAGATTCCAACGCCACGACTTCTGTTTGTCCATTTCGGTAGGAACAGCCGATATCTGTTGCTTCAATAGCAGTTGCTCGTTTTTTGTCATCACATGATTACCCTTCCATCATTTAAATGTACAATTCGGTCTGCACGCCGTCCAAGCATTTTACTATGGGTGGCAATTAGAACAGCACCGCCCTTTTTTCGATGCTGATCAAATAATTCAAGAATAGCCATCTCAGTTTGTGCATCGACTTCTCCCGTAGGTTCGTCCGCTAACAAGATGGAAGGGTCTTTCGAGATTGCAACAGCCAGGCCTGCCCGCGCTGCTTCTCCGCCTGACAATTGGGATGGATAAGCCTTTTTTCGATGGCTCAGGCCTACCATTTCGATTAATTGGTTTAAGTATTCCCTATTTGCTTTCTTTGCTAGTTTCATTTGCAACTGTACATTCTCCTCAACTGTGAGGTGGTTGAACAGATTACCCGATTGTTTTAAAATGCCGATGTGCTTCGCTCGCACGGCTGCACGCACGGTTTCTGGCCGGCGGGTTAGACGATTTCCTTGCAGTTCCACGTATCCGCCATCAGGTTCATCCAAACCGACAAGGCATGACAGTAACGTTGACTTACCGCTGCCTGAGGGGCCCATCAGCGCGACCATTTCCCCTGATTCGATCGAGATGTTTACTCCTTTTAGAGCCAGGGTTTCATCTTCTTCTGTATGATAAAATTTATAAATATCATGGGCGGCCAAGACCGGCATCTATTTCCACCTCCAGCTCTCGGACATTTTCTTCCATTGATCCACATTGTCTGCTCCCAGCGGTGCCCATAATGTGAAAGCTGCAACCTTGCCATTCCTGGAGAAATAGAAGCTTTCGTTTTCTAACCGAATTTGCTTGTTGGTGACCGGATTGGGGTCAGAGTTGGCATTAAACTTCACTTCTACCGCTCTGCCACCGGGAAGTGCCACTTCTTTTGTTTCCACGATTTGAACAGCACGCCCTTTTGCGACTAAATGCTGCACTTCATTTTTCTTAAAATTGTCTAATGTGAAAGGGTGGCTACTGGCTGAAACGACTGTTTTTACGCCGTCGAACTTATCTGTATAGCTCACATCTGTCCCGTTCTCTGTCCTGGACCAGCCTTCAGGCGTTGCAAAGGAATAACCGCCTTTTGCTGATGTATACGTAACGAAGGCTTGCGAGTCGGGAATATCTCCTACAGGGTTTTTTTCCGGTGCTAGAGGTTGTTCATTACTCTTCACCGGCTTCTCCGCAGCTCCTGTATTTCCTGATTTAGTGGAGCTGGCCGTTGCTAAATGCGCAGCGGTGTTTGACTGGCTGGATTTATTGGCCGACGCCTGATTTTTATCCGTAGTACTGTTTGGACTAGACGTTGCCGAAGGCTGATCGCTGGCACACCCTGCAAGAAAAAAAGCATCGTTACTGCCCCGATTCCCATTTTCTTTCCCATTTTTGAATCCCTCCTGCTATTTGTTTTCACCGTTCATTATGGTTTTGCCAAATAATAGGTGGGTTGCACCAATATTAGAATTGAATGAGAATAGAACAAGAAATTTTCATAATAAGAAAGCACAGGGCGAATGGCAGCTTTGTGCTTAATGTGTTAATCCGTGTCCTCTTCTTGGTAATTTGATGATCACTTCGGTACCCATTCCTTCTTCTGATAAAACTTCTACCGTGCCTTGGTGCTGATTTACTATGGATTTTGCGATAGGCAGGCCAAGTCCGGTTCCTCCCGTCTTGCGAGCGCGGGAAGCATCCACACGGTAAAATCTCTCGAAAACATTCTCAATTTCATCTTTTGGTATACCGATGCCGTAATCGATGACACGTATGATGGTTTGTTTTTGATTCTGGCTTATGTGTATTTCCACAGCTTTCTTACTGTACTTAAGCGCATTATCTATTAAGATAAGAAGCAGCTGTTTTATTTTTAGGGAGTCTCCAAAAATCATTATCGAAGGAGAATCTGGCGTTATCTTAATTGAACGGTTATATAAATCAGCGAGTAATTTACCAACATTGTTACATAGCTCAACCAGGTCGAATTCATGAAACGAAAGGTTATTTTCTTGTTCAGAGGAAGTCAGATCGAGCATTTGTTTTGTGAGTTTTTTCATATGAATCGCTTCTTCATGTATGGAGCCAATGGCTTCTTTCTGAACTTCTGCGTCGTTCATGCCCCACCGCAACAACATATTCGTATAGCTTTCAATAATGGTCAGGGGCGTTTTCAATTCATGAGAGGCATCGGAAACAAACTGGCGTTGCTTCATAAAGCTCATCTGCAGCCGCTCAATCATGTGATTGAAAGTAGAGATAAGTTGATAGATTTCGTCCTGGGGCTTTTCCTCTACGCGAATTTTTTTAAATGTTAAACTCTCTTCAATTTCCTTCATGGTAAGAATCATATTAGAGAGCGGGCGCAGCATCATTTTGGACAGCAGCATACTGCTCATAATGGTGAGAAGGACAGCACCCAGTGAGGAGAAAAGCAAGAGAGAAATGAGCGTGCTTATATTCCCTTCCAATGACACCAGTTTTTCTCCCATTTCTAATGTACCTATGGCTCTTCCTTCAACAACAATCGGGGAACGTACGATGAGGATTTGATGTCCATTTACCGAGTAGAGATCAGAACTCGATGCCGGAGTGAATTTGCCCGCGATCTTGGTCACATCCAGATCATCTGTCAGCTGGTTTACCATGTCCCCTTCTTTGTCCACTACCCGAATCATGGAGTTGTCCGGTAAAAAGGTTTGGAGCAGATTCTCTTTATGCTGTGTCAGTAAAATACTTGGCTGGACATTCTCCACCACATTGTCTGCCTTTGATACTAACATTTCCTTTTCATTTGCTGTGGTTATTTTAATGAACAAGAAATAAATAATAAAATTAACGAGGATTAAAATGCAGATGACTAGGATGGAAGTATACAAGGATATCTTTACTTTAAAACTCATTGGTCGTTCTCCCGAATACAGTAGCCAACACCACGGATTGTCTGGATATATTGGGTATTAAAAACATAGTCTATTTTCTTTCGCAAATACCGGATGTACACATCAACAACGTTCGTTTCACCAATAAAGTTGAAGCCCCACACATGATTGATGATTTGCTCACGGTTTAGGACGATATTTTTGTTCTTCATTAAAAAGATAAGTAAATCAAACTCTTTAGGCGTAAGTTCAATTTTTTCACCTTCGCATTCGACTTCCCTGGTCAGCGTATTCACCATTAGCGCGCCATTTCGCATAACAGAAGGATATACATTTTCTTTAATTCCTTCATTCATGGTTTGCCGATTTCGGATGCAGGCGCGAATTCTCGCTAATAGCTCTTCCATGTCAAATGGTTTCGTTATATAATCATTTGCCCCCTGGTCCAAACCGCTTACCTTATCGGGCACGGTATCTTTCGCTGTTAAGAAGATAACCGGTGTAAAGGAATCCGTCTTACGCAATCTTCTCAATACTTCCGTGCCGCTGAGTTCCGGAAGCATGATATCGAGTAAAATCAAATCCCACGATTGCTCAAGCGCTAGATCCAAACCTTTTCTTCCGGTATCGGCCTTCTGTACATAATAACCTTCATAGCCTAATTCCAGTTCAAGCAATCGGCTTATTTTCTCTTCGTCTTCTACAACTAAAATTCGTTCACTCATCAACGTGATCACCTTCTTTATCGATAGCTCAACTGTAGTGTATGTGTTATTTTTTTCTACTTTTAAGTATACCATGTAATTGATTACGGTAAATTTTCTGACGTTCCCGCATTAAAAATAGACCGTTTGCGTATGAACACGGTCTGTTTAAGCGGTTGGTGTAGGGCCCTCAATTCACGCGGTGCTCCACAATTTCGTATACATATGCAAGTTCGCGCCCCAGGAATTGTGCTTTAAATGCGATTTGAGAACCAATTGCCAATGGTTTTTGTGTTCGCCATTCTGCTGATTGGATATTTACATACCATTCAGGAGCATTGTCAGGGTTTGCTGCATACTCTGCAACTCTGTTGCGTGGACACGCTATCTTGATTTGTGCTAAAACGTCTACCATATTTCATACCTCAATCATGAAGTTTTTGAGTTCATTTTTTTGATTCTGTATATTCTTTTAACTTACCAAGTAAGAATGCCCATCCTTTTCGATGTTCTTCTTCCCATTGCGGCTCCAAAAGCCCAACAGCATCATGGGATAATCTTAACAGCGTGCTAGAACCTTTTTCTTCCAATTTGTAGGAATAATGGCTGTTTACTGCACCCGTCATACCTAATAGACCTATAAGTCTAATTTCTACTGGCTTCTTGAAATAAATAACCGTTCCCCATACGATTCCCTGTTCGTTTCCGCAGTCTTCATAAAAAAGTCCATTCAATTTTGGTTCAAGAATCAATTTCGTTTCCTTGCCCCCTAATCGGAACTCCCACCAATCGTTAATTTCCTCCGTTAAACCGTTGAAAACACGCTGTGGTGATGCCTCGATCATGACCTCTTGTTCGATTTGAAAGGTACCAAATGCAAGCTTAGTGTCCTTACTATCCATGTTCGCTGTTCCCCTTTCTTTAGCTTCCAGCTTATCTTTTAAATTTAAAAGTGAAGATGACAACTTTGATTCGTATTTGCTTACCCACCGGTTATAGAGCTGCTGCAGCGGCACGGCATTTAAATAATTTAAACGCTCTCTTCCTCGTCGTCTGACAATGACAAGGCTCACTTGTTCTAATATAGCCAGATGTTTCATAATCGCATAACGAGACACTTGAAATTTATCGCTAAGTTCCCCCGTGGTCATCGGTCCGTCGTTTAAAAAATCTAATATTTGAACTCTTGCAGGGTGAGCCAGTGCTTTGAACATTTGCGTTATATCGTTACTCATTTAATGATTTCGCTCAATTCCTTCACAAATTATGTTACAAAAAAGTAACATGTTTAACGTGACCAAATCGTAACATGTTAAAGGTAAATATGCAAGGTAGTAAACATTGGAAACATGGATTCCCTTTTTTCATCAACATGCGACTTGTTCAAATAGCACCAACATGCTTCAGGCAAAAAAATCAAACGTTAATGGATTGAATATAATATTTCTGTGTATAGGTAAGTAAAACACTTCAGAGGAGGACCCCTAGGCATGGAACAAGAGCAAATATTTATTGTGGAATATGAATGCCCGCTATATGGTTCCGTATTCTACCGAAATGTGTCTGCGACAAACATGGAAGAAGCTTGTGGCCAAATTACAGCGATGCAGCCTGACATGATGATTCGTGCCGTTTCCTTATTACCTATATAATATAGTTTACCCACAATGGGTTATGTAATTAAAACAAAACCACTCTCGGAAGTGGAGTGGTTTTGAAATAATTGATGTTTAATTTTGCATCTGTTTGACTGCTATGACATACTTCTGATGCCATTTTTCCCATTCACCTTTTGGAAATTCCATATACCGGCCCTCCAGCAGAGCAGATAAAACATCCAGGCATACATGCCATCCCGCTAAATCTTTTGATGTGTGATCAGTTAATGTGCTGATAAATTCTTTCAGTACTAATAGACACCCATCAGGCTTTGGGTATAATTCAAATCGAACCCGATCTTTGCCCCATGTGTATTCCAGGACCGAATAGGGTTCAAAATCTAAAATCTCAATATCAATAAACGTGCCGGAACCGTCCTTCATATCGAATTTTATGGTTCCCCCTTTTCGAAGGTCCTCTACGTGAAGGTTGTGCATCCATCTTGCCAGCTTATCATTTTCCGTTAAAGCAGCCCACACTTTTTCTACGGAATGTTTTAAGGGACGATCATACCGGGCGAGATAGCCACCTTCAATTTTTTCAATCACTGCTAACATTTTTTATTCCTCCTCGTCTAAAAATTGTTCAAGTGCATCAAGCCTGTCCGACCAGTCTTGACGGTAAGGCTGCAGCCAATTATCAATTTCTTGCAGCGGCTCTACACGTAAATGGTAAATATGCCTCTGTGATTCCTTGCTAGTCGTGACTAAGCCAGCTTCTCGTAATATTCGAAGATGTTTTGAAACGCCTGGTTGACTTAATTGAGATCGTTCAACTATTTCCCCAACTGATCTGGGACGGGTTCGTAGCAGGTCGATTATGTATCTCCTGTTTGTTTCAGCTATGATCTCGAATATGTTAGAGGGTTTCCTTTGATTTTGCATCCTCATCACAGTCCTGTTTATTCATTTCCTTACCATACGTTTATATGACCATATAGTTATATTACCCAAAAGTTATATCTCGTAAAAGTTATATAAGTTGTTCATCACCTGGCCGTTAAAGACACAAAAAGCTCCCTCGGCAGCATAATCCCAAGGGAGTTTGTGTTCGGTGTAAAACTTATTTTGAAAGAATAGTGCAACATTTCGGACCAGAAAATAAAGTGATTATGTATGAATTCAATTTGGTTGGGTACATTTAAACCAAAAACTGCTTCCAATTAAATGATTCATTGGATCGCATTTACTAATGAAATTGACCCTGAATGTATGATATATTAATTTTTGTCGCTTCGATAAACGACAAACATGAAATGGTGAGTAGTCGCGCGGATTTTAGTCCGTGAGGAAAGTCCAGGCTCGCACAGTGCTGAGACGCCTGTAGTGTTCGTGCCATCCGCAAGGGTGGGCAGCCGATTCGTATCGGCTGACGGCGGTGAAATCATGCTAACTCCTTTTGGATATGCTGAGATTAGCCTGAAAGTGCCACAGAGACGGAGCTCTTCTGGAAACGGAGGAGGTGGAACGAGGTAAACCCCACGAGCGAGCAACCCAAATTTAGGTAGGGGCATCATCCTGCGGGAAATCAACCAAAGGGATGGATCGGCCGTTGGTCGATAGTCACATGACTACTGCTTCCTGTACGAGGCTGGCTGCCGCTTAAGTACAGAAGAACAGAACCTGGCTTACAGCCATTTCATGAGCCGAATTGTTTTTTTCTCCGCAAGTTAAATATGCGGGTGTTGTTCAATGCTGGTGTGGCACAGTTGGTAGCGCACTTCACTCGTAACTCCATTGGAGAAGTACCCAAGTGGTTATAAGGGGACGCACTCGAAATGCGTTAGGGCGGGCAACTGCCGCGTGAGTTCGAATCTCACCTTCTCCGCCATTTGGAGAAATAGCTCAGCCGATGTTAGGTATCCTCTTTATTATTGCCTTTCAACTAAAATTCGAAGGAAGCACCCATTAATGGAGTGCTTCCTTTTGTTTTAACGTTTACTTTCACGATTAATCGATGCTTAAAACAACCCTTCCGTTGATCGCACCATGTTCCAGACGTTCAAATACATCGTTTACATTTTCCAGAGGCTGAACTTCAATATTGGCTTTTACTTTACCGTCTGCTGCAAATTGCAACGCCTCTTTTAAATCGATGCGTGTACCCACAATGGAACCCAGTACTTTTACGCCATTTAATACGGTATCAAAAATCGGAATCGGCAAGTCAGCATTTGGCAAGCCTACAACAACACAGCTTCCTCCACGTTTTACTGAATCATATGCCTGCCTAAACGCTCTTTGTGTAACGGCGACACTAATCGCCGCTTTCACGCCACCCAGCTCTTCCTGGATTTTTTGTGCCGGATCGACCTGCATTCCATTCACTGTGATATCAGCGCCCAGCTGTTTGGCTAAATGCAATTTGTCATCCTGAATATCAACTGCTACTACCTTGAATCCCATGGCTTTCGCATACTGCAGAGCGATATGCCCTAGGCCGCCAATGCCATAAATGGCAACCCAATCTCCCGCTTTTGCACCTGACACTTTAAGCGCTTTATAGGTTGTTACGCCTGCACAAAAGATAGGAGCTGCTTCCTCAAACGTTAAGTTATCAGGCACCTTTGCTACATAAGCTGCTGGTGCTTTGCAATATTGTGCAAATCCACCGTCTACCGAATACCCCGCATTTAACTGTTGTTTACAAAGCGTCTCCCACCCGGACAAACAGTATTCGCATTCGCCGCATGCTGAATACAGCCAAGGAATTCCAACACGATCTCCTACTTTTAGAGATGTGACATCATCGGCTACTGCTTCAATAATACCGACGCCTTCGTGGCCAGGGATAAGCGGCATTTTTGCTTTAACAGGCCAGTCCCCTTGCACCGCATGCAGGTCAGTATGGCATACGCCGCAAGCTTTGATGCGTACAAGAATTTCACCCGGGCCGATTTCAGGTTTGTCCACCACTGTAATTTTAAATGGCTCGTTAAAATCTGATGCCACCGCTGCCTTCATTGACTGGGTTCCCATTTTCTTATTTGCTTCTAACGCTTTTGTATCCATTATAATTCCTCCCTCTCGTATTCGATAATTAACATGCACGCAAACGCTCTTTACTTCCACATCCACACGCCTATTGCCAGGCTGTATGTAGATTTAATTTATTTGTTGCGAACGTGGCAGAATTGCCCTACTATTATCCTAAATAATAGGAAAACACCTCATTTTCACTTCCTTTCTCTTCTTTTTTCAACTTGCTCTTTACGTTTAATATACAATTGCAAGCCGCGTGCCAATTTATCTGATAAATTGTAATATACGTACTATTACTTGTTTCCCTATGATTCGCTTGTTATGTATGTTCAAGAGAAAAAAGGATAAGGACAAATTCACGTCTTATTGAGCCGATTTTTCGGCTTTATAAAACAACGAATTGGCCAAGGAGGAATTTTGTATGAATATCTCTAAGTTTGTCATGCCAGAAATTATTTTTGGAAAAGACTCCTTACAGCAAGCTGGCGAGTGCTGCTTACGTCTCGGAGCAAAAAAGGTGCTTGTCGTCAGTGACCCCGGTGTCATGGAAGCCGGGTGGGTGGATAAAGTAACAGACATATGCCGCACATCGCATCTGCCCTATGAAATTTTTTATGAAATCACCGCCAACCCAAAGGATTATGAAATTACCAGGGGTGTTGATATCTATCAAGCGTGTGAATGTGATGCGATTATAGGTGTAGGAGGAGGCAGTGCCATTGACGCCGCCAAAGCCATTGCAATTTTAGCAACCAATGGCGGAACCATTCATGATTATGAGGGAGTTGACAAAATTGAAGTCCCGCTTCCTCCTCTTCTAATGATCCCTACAACAGCAGGTTCCGGGTCTGAAGTCTCCCAGTTTTCTGTGATTGTTGATTCCAAGCGTCATGTGAAAATGACCATTATCTCAAAATCTCTCATACCTGATATCGCCATTACCGATCCGTATACCCTCGTAACAAAAAACAGGGATCTGACCGCAGAAACTGGAATGGACGTACTGACTCACGCGATCGAAGCTTTTGTCAGTGCCGCTGCCACTCCTCTGACCGACGTCCAGGCAAAAAACGCCATGATCCTTGTGGCGAAGTATTTGCGTCCTTCTGTCGCTTCCAGAACAAACGAAGAAGCCAAAACAGCGATGGCTATGGCAAGCCTTCAGGCAGGACTTGCCTTTTCCAATGCCATCCTTGGTGCCGTCCATGCGATGTCTCATGCTGTGGGAGGGTATTTGGATATGCCGCATGGAAAACTAAATGCTATCTTGCTGCCATATGTGATGGAATATAATTTTCTTGCTGCGCCCGAACGTTTTTTGCAAATTGCTGAGTTGCTGGGACAAAATATTGGCGGAATGGCAAGCTGTGAGGCAGGAAAATTAGCGATCCACCACGTGAAACAACTGGCTGCGGATATCGGCATCCCACCCCGGCTCTCCGATATTGGGTTACGAGAAGAGCATATCGAACAAATGAGTGATGCAGCCAGCAAGGATGTTTGTATCATTACCAATCCTCGCGATATTGCGATTAAAGATTTAGAAGAGATATTTTATCGAGCACTTTAGGAGGACGGCGAAATGATTGAAGATAAACGGGAGGTCATCCAGCTTCTTACGGGTGTCAAATCTTCTAAGCGCAATTATTACAATGAGCTGAAAAAAACCGTGCTCAGCCTGCAAAAGAAAAATATGCAGATTGAAATCATTAATCAAGTTGTAAAAAGCTTTAACGTGGACATGTGTATGGATGATATGCTAAAGAATGTAATGAATAAGCTTGAAAAACTCTTCCCTTTTACCAGACTTTCTCTCTCTACTTTTGAAAAAGAAAGGCTACTGGTAAGCAATGTCCATCCACAAAAACTTACAGCGATGCCGCCAGGGACCGTCCTTGACGAACAAAATTCGCTGTACTGGAAAGCTATCCGTGAAGAAAAGGCCATTCTTCATTCAATCGGTACCGCCGATAAAGATAGGATTTATGCGGAAGATACAACGCTTGATAAACTGGGTCTCAGCCAAGTTTTGCTACTTCCTTTATTCAGTAAAAAGCGGGCTGTCGGCATACTCAGCCTGGGTGGAACAACACGGATTAACTATGAAACTTCTGATTTTGTTTTTCTTCAGCAATTAGCTGATCAACTGGCTGTCTGTATTGAAAATTCACGACTGTATAACGATGTCACTAAAAAATTACATATTGAAGCACAGCTCGTTCAATCCGCAAAACTTGCGGCCATTGGTGAAATGGCGGCCGGGGTAGCCCATGAACTCAATAATCCTTTGACAGCCGTCCTGGGAAATACCCAGCTTTTGCTTAGAGAAAGCAGCCCAGACAGCCTGCAAAACAAACTTCTGCTCGATATGGTTACTTGTGGCAAGCGCTGTAAAAATATAATTCAAAATCTACTTACATTTTCCAGGCAGAATGATTACATCTTCTATGAGTGCTCATTAAATCAGGCCGTGGAACAAGTGCTTAGCCTGGTAGGTTATCAGATTGAACGCAATAATATTCATATTCATGCTGAATTTTACGAGGGATTGCCGCAGGTGGAAGGCAATCTGCAACAAATAGAGCAAATTATTTTAAACTTACTATTAAACGCCAAAGATGCCGTAGAAGAAAGTGCACAGGACGTGAAAAGAATTACCATTCGTACAGGGATCAAAACAACACAGCCGCTAGAAAAATTCATTTTTTTTTGTGTAGATGATAATGGGTGCGGAATTAAGGAAGAAGAGAAGGGGCAGATTTTCAATCCTTTTTTCACAACAAAAGAAGCAAGAAAAGGAACAGGACTCGGTCTTTCTGTAAGTCTAGGGATCGCCAAAGCACACGGTGGAACGATAGAGGTAGAAAGCGAAGCCGGATTGGGCAGCCGCTTTACCCTGTTGCTGCCTGTATCTACTAGCAGCGGATAAAGAACATCGGAGGGAATGTAATGAAACGCATTTTAATCATTGATGATGAATTCGAAGTGCAAAACTTCTTCTCTTTTCTGCTTCGTAACAAGGGATTTGATCTGTCTTTTGCTTCAAACAAAGATGAGATAGATGGATGTCTTGCGTGTAAACCTTATCAATTAGCCCTGGTTGATTTAAAATTACCCGATACAGACGGAATTACTATTCTTAAGGACATTAAACAGCGAATGCCAGCTTGTAAAGTGGTGATTATGACAGGATATAGTACAGTTAAATCCGCACTGGAAGCGATCCGCCTCGGTGCTGACGACTATATCGAGAAACCATTTGATGACATAACAGAATTAGAATTGTTGATAGACAAATTATTAACATCTGAAACAAGCCTCGATCAGGATAAAGCGCTGGAACTCGCTGAGCAAATCGGATTTGTCATTGGAGAGAGCCAGAAGATGCACCATTTGCTTTCTCTTGCGTACAAGGTCGCGCAAAAAAATGTTACCCTTCTGATCGAAGGAGAGACCGGAACAGGAAAAGAAGTGCTAGCCCGTTTCATTCACGAGGCAAGTTCCCGCTTAGTCCATCCTTTTATCGGTGTCAATTGCGGTGCATTAACCGAAACGTTATTAGAAAGTGAACTGTTCGGCCATGAAAAAGGAGCGTTTACAGGGGCGACACAGCTGCGAAAAGGTTTTTTTGAAATTGCCAGTAAGGGTACGCTGTTTCTTGATGAAATCGGAGATGCTTCGCCATCCATTCAGGTAAAATTGCTGCGTATCCTGGAGACAAGAGAATTCATGCGTGTAGGGAGCGAAAGGCATTTGCATACAGACACCCGCATCATTGCCGCTTCACATATTCATTTAAATGAAGCCGTTAATCAAGGGAAGTTTCGTGAAGATTTGCTGTATCGGCTGGACGTGGTTAAGCTGCATATTCCACCGCTTCGCGAACGTAAAGAAGATATCCCTTTTCTTGCAAAATATTTACTAAAGCGCCATGCGGCACAACAGCTTTCTTTTTCATCTGATGCAGTGCATTTAATGGAACAATATGGCTGGCCAGGAAACGTGCGCGAACTGTCTAATGTCATTACACGCGCGATTACGTTTGCTGACGGGGAAACAACGATCATTACACCTGAGTATTTATCCATCAATCTAGAAATATCAAAACACTCTCCCTTTCCTCAGGCTAAACAGCAAGAATGGGTAGGAAACCAGGAAGCGAAAGATATCATTTCGCTTGAACAGCACCTTGAGAAATGGAAAGAGGGTATCCTATCGCAATGGAAAAGCAGCGGAACAATCGATTTGCCATCCATTATGGAACAGACAAAAAAACTGGAACAGGTAGTAGGAACAGCATTTGTAAAAAAGGCACTTCGTGAAACAATTGGAAATCGCAAAGAAGCGTCGCGGCTCCTCAATATTAGTCCGCGTAATTTGCGTTATCTTTTGAATGAAAAGGGAAAGGATTGTTAAATGTTAAGGACAGCATCCGCGCTGTCCCTTTTATAGTTAAATACTCTTATGGCTAGTAACAAAAATCTTATTAACATCTTCAATTAATATATCTTAAAGAGTCCCACGGGAAGTTCAATTCCTACCGTCGTCCCTTTATTTTCTTCGCTTTTAATTTTTATTTTTCCGAAATGATTTTCGATAATTTTATAACTCACCATTAAACCTAAACCCGTTCCTTTTTCTTTTGTTGTATAAAACGGCTCCCCTAATTTTGATATTCGGCTAGCTGGAATTCCACAGCCCTGGTCAACAAATTTAATTCGGACGTATCCATCCTTGTCCAATTCCACATGAACAGAAATATCGCCACCTGATGGCATAGCCTCCATAGCATTTTTTAAAACATTAATAAAAACTTGTTTTAACTGACTCTCTACACAGTTAATTTGAACGTTATCTAAATCGAACGCTGTTAGGATTTGAACATTGTTTTTGTGAGCTTCACTTTCAAGTAAGGTAACCACACTTGTAATAATTTGAATGAGATCCTTTACTTCATAGTTTGTATATTGGGGCTTGGAAAGGATTAAAAACTCACTCACTATAGAATTGATTCGTTCAAGTTCAGATAACATGATCTCATAATAGAATTTATTTTTGTGGGACTCTTCTTTTAATAACTGAACAAAACCTTTTAAAGAAGTTAAAGGATTTCTGATTTCATGAGCAATTCCCGCAGCTAATTCACTAACAATGGAAAGTTTATCTGTCTTGCGAAGAATTTCTTCTGTTTTTTTCCGCTCTGTAATATCTAAAAGCGTCCCCACAATGGCTGGCTTTCCTTTATATATGGTGACAGTTCCATGCACTTCACATTCAATAATACTCCCATCTTTCTTCAAACCTTTTATTTGATAATGAAGACTATTGTTGTCACCACTTATTCGTTTGTGGAAATTTTCGATCCATTGTTTCTTTTCTCCGTTTTGCAAGAGGTCTAAGGGACTTAACTTTAATAACTCATCTACCGTATATCCGAAAATTTCCGCATAACGAGGATTAACATATTGATAAGTATTTTCTTGATAAATATAAACACCTACAAGAGCTCTTTCCACGAGATTTCTATATTTTGCTTCCGCTTCAATAAGAGCTTCCTCTATTTGCTTACGTCCAGTGATGTCCCTTCCAATTACCACCATACCCTTACGTTCACCATTCGAATGAAAAATGGGAACCTTAATCGTATCAAAAAAAGAGAATTCCCATCAGATGTTTGAATAACTTCTTCCACCCGTACCATTTCACTGGCTGTCCACGCTTGTTCATCTGTTTGAAAGCAACTCAACAGGTCCTCTTTGCGTGGTGTATATTCCGCAAGCTCCACGTCCGTTTTACCCCTGTAGGGTACGTCGCCTAATTCAAATAAATCGAGAGCCGTGGAATTTACTTCAAGCCAACGTCCTTCCCCATCTTTAAAGAAAATACCATCTGGGAGGACATTAATTAAGGTACGAAGGCGTTTCTCACTTTCCTGAAGTTCTTCTTCCGTTTTCTTTCTTTGTGTAATGTCCCTTGCAATGATGACCACATTTTTAACATGTCCAAATTCATCCACTACCGGTTTTACATTCGCTTCAACAACAATCCAATCTCCATTAACATGTTTATATCGATGTTCCACCTGGAATTCTTGTTTATTTGTGATGATATCATCGAATCTATTTTGGATATCGATTACATCTTCTGGATGGATAAATTGAAAAGGCCTAACTCCTATATATTCTTCTGCTGAAAATCCTGTCATTGATTTATGTGAAGGTGAAGCATATTCAACAATTCCGTCATGATCTAAAACACAAATAACATCCGACATATTTTCTGTAATCAATCTATATTTACTCTCACTATCTTTTAACTCTCTCTCGATATTTTTCTGCTTTGTGATATCCTTTGCAATAACAAATATGCCAACTATTTTACGATTAACTTGTATAGGAACATTTTTTATAGATAAATTAATAATTGTCCCATTTTTATGTTTAATATTAAGATAGTAATTTTGTGATGAACCTTCTAGCGTTCTTTTAAAATGATAACCAATTTTATTTAAATCTCTCTTTCCTGTTATCTCTTTTAGTAGCGTGCTATTTATTTCTTCAGGGGTATATCCTGTGATCTCCACTGTAGCCGGATTAACACTCTCGAAAATTCCCTCCCTACTAATTGTGCAAATCGCGTCTGGATTGTAGCTAAGTAAAGATCGAAACCGTTCTTCAAGCTCCATATAATTTTGCTTATTTAATACACTATTTTTATAAGGCATGTTAAACTCCCTTTTTACTATGTGGTCGTTAATGCTATTATAATGTATCTATATAGCTATAACATAGACGAACACAAATAATAAAAATAGAATAGGAAACCCCCTCAACAATTTAACGGTAGCCGAGGCAGATACAAGCACCCCTGCACCTACCTGAATGCAGGCGGCAACACACTCGGGATTTCCAAGCCTATGCCAGGCTACAATCTTAAAATTGTGCAGTTATTTTCCAAACGAGCGCCACCATAAACGATAAAAAGGGGATGAGTAAGCTATACCCCATGATTTTTCTAAGGAGTTTGGCTTCCGATCCCGCAGGCAGACCCGATGCTTTCACAGCTGCTTCCACGGCTTGAGGAGAAACCATCTTTCCCCCGACTGCAGCAACAGCAAAACTGGCGGCAATCCCGGAAGTTGGCAGATGCGTAATTTGTGCTGCATACGATTGTAATCCTCCGAAAAGGGCAATGGATGCTGAATTACTGCCTGTTAAGAAGGTTCCCAGCCACCCCATCAGAGGAGCCACAAGCAGATATCCTGAAGAAAGCTGTTGAAAAGGTGAAGCAAGCGTTCCTGATATTCCGCTGTATACGAGCAAAAAGCCTACGGACGTAATCAAGGCAAGATTAAGCGCTACTATTTTCATGGAATACAAAGAGCTAACGAACAGACGAAACCAGGTCCTTATAGCCATGCGTGAAGTGACAGCTGTGATGAAGGCCGCTAACACGATCGCTGTGCCGGAAGAGGCCACGATTTGCCCTTTCCATACAACCGATAACGCACCATCTCCAAATGGCGCATGCGAGATCACCTGTTTATCTAATAAAGCAATTGGCCAATTTCTGTCCAAACTCTTCAGGATAGATTGAATACCTGGAACATTCCATACTGCGACACAGGCCGTCAGTAACAGAAAGGGCCACCAGCTTTTCATAAATGCCTTGATGGTGATGGTCTGGACAAATACCCCTTTCCTCTTCGCCAGATATAAGATGACAGCGATGTAAGCCACCGAGCCAATAATGGCCCCTAAAGAAGGAGAGATATAAAAGACACTCAGTAACGTGACGCCCGCATAACTCGCACCGCCTAACAAGATGGGTGACACTAGCTTTACGGAGGACTTCCAGCCACATGTGGCGATACAGGTGATAAACGGTGCGATCATCGCCGGAATGATGTCAAATAGCACATTCTGGAGCACAACATCCGCGAGCGGCTGGCCGGTAACCTGTGATAGCAATAGAATAGGCACCCCCACTCCACCAAATACCGCTGGCACCGCGCTGGATGTTAATGTTGCAATCGCGCTTTTCACGGAAGGAACGCCTAACTGAGTCAGCAAAGCGGTGACGATTACAATAGGGGCTAAAAAACCGGCCGTACTGTCAATAAATGCAGTTAAACCAAAACCAACAAGCAGGACTTTCCATTCAATCCCCTCTTCCTCTGTTGTAAGAGTAGACTGAATCGATTGGATATAGCCGCATTGCTCTGCCACTTTAAAAAGAAAGATAGAGCTCCAGATCATATAAAAAAGAGGAAAAAGAGCAAAAAGAAAGCCGTATAAAATCCCTCCTGCGATCATGCTGGGTGGCATTTTCCATACACCAGCAGCCAAAATTGCTGTCAGGAGCAAGGTCAGCACATAGGCTTTAGGAGGTTTCAGCCAACCGGATAAAAGAAAGATACAAAGTACGGCAAGAGGCAAAATAGCTAGTAATAGAGAAAGAATAACGGGCTGGAAAGGTGTATACGTTTGTTCGAACAACTGGTTCACTCCTTTCATCCAGCATTCGTTAACAAAAACAAGCAAAATGCATCACAAAAGAGGCTTCCTGGTGGTTTAGACCAGGAGACCTCTTTATTCGCACCCTTATTTCTTTTCAATATGAACAGATTTAAGCGCATTATTTTGGCCAAGATATTCTTCAATTTTAAGATCATCATAGCCTGGAATTTGGATGCGCAGATACCTCATGGGTTCGCTGTTTAGCGGGACGGTGCAGTCGAAGCCCATCTTTGCCCCTACGCCTTCAGCTGTGGAAGGGTCGAGCTTGGAACCCTGTGCTCCCTGAACAACCACTAAGTCTTTATCCGCCTGGAAACGGGTGGCAATCGCCCACTCTACTTCTTCCATATTAAAGATATCCACTTCCTCATCGACTACAACGACATGCTTAATATCAAAACTATTGGCGAGAGCAGCGAAAATGGCATTCTTCGCTTCCCCCTCATTTCTTTTCTTGATCGACACGACTGCATGATAACGGCACGTACCGCCCGGGCCCATATGAACCGCTTTAACGGTGGGAACCGTCTGGCGCACGCTTTGGAACAAGCTAGCCTCACGAGGAAGCCCACCAAGCAGCAAATGTTCGTATCCAGCAGGAACAATCGTATAGAACATAGGGTCGTTGCGGTGTGTAACAGCTGTAATTTGCACAACTTCTTTGTCACTGCGCGGGCCATAATATTTCGGGAATTCGCCAAAGGGACCTTCCGGCTCGCGAACGTGCGGCAGAATTTTGCCCTCTAATACGATTTCAGCATACGCTGGCACATCAATATCTACTGTCTCACAACGAACGAGCTCGAGCGGCTCGCCGCGAAGGGCGCTTGCGATTTCTAATTCATCCACGCCAAACGGGGTACTCGCTTGCGAGGCCAGCAGTGTCACCGGATCAACTCCGATGACTATCGCACATTCCAACGCTCTGCCCGCTTCTTCCGCCTGTTTATACAAATGAAACGTATGTCGGGGTAGAAGCAGAGCGCCAAGCTTATCTTTTCCGGATATTTGCAAGCGGTGAATCGATACATTTTGCTTCCTGGTTACAGGATCACGGACGATAAACAACCCAGCTGTAATATAATTTCCGGAATCCTTTTCATGGTGAACAGGGATGGGAAATAATTTCATCAAATCAATGTTTTTGGTAATCACGTTTTCCTTGACTGGCGCTTCTACGTCAGGCACAACATTACAAGGAGCCGGGGATGCCACGGCTTCGGTAAACTTTGGGATAATACCGTACGTATCGGTTTCCAACGCCTCTGCAAAATCTTCCCGGGTGGAGCAGATGCCGGAGACTACAGGTATTCCATAGTTTTCTACCTCTGTAAAATAGACGGCCTTTTTTCCATCCAGCTTTTTGGCAATGGCCGCTATTTCATAATCTAACCGAACCGGCTTACCTATCACGGCCAATCTTCCAGAGGATTGAAGGTGCTCCATCCACGTACGAAATGTTTTTGCTTTCATGTGCGTTGTCCCCCTCAAACTTTCACTCTCTCTCCAAAAATATCTTTTAATCTGCGATCAAATAACTTTTGTACGCGTTCACGGCCTCTTACTTCAGATGGAGTTGGATATTCTTTTCCATCTACAATAACAGGCTGATCATAGCGAATCATAATGTAAGGCAAATACTCTTCGTATACAGCTCGAATCCGTGCCGCGTGCTCTGGATTGCGTGCATAGAGCTTGAGCATGCGGAGGCCGAAACCAACATGTCTGCCTTCATCTTCTTTAATTCTCGCAAATCCCTCTGCCAATCCCGGCAATAAGCCTTTACTTCCATAAACCGCTTCATACACATCATAGCCAGACATGGCTTGAACTCCTTCAATGATTCCCTGGTAATGGGCTAAGCCCTCTACTAAAGCAGCTTCACGACCCTCTGCATCTAGGTGCAGCGCATCAAGCATATGCTCCACTCGCTCATCGAGTTTTTGCTGCACAATATTTTTTACACCCAGGATTCGGTCTATTTGAAAGACTTCTTTAAAGTAGCGCATAAAAAACTCAGTGTGCTTAAATTCTTCTAGCAATTGGGTGCTTAAGAAGGCCTGTTGCTCCGTAGAGGAACCAAGCATAATCCAGGGACAAAACTTAAGAGCGACATTTTCCTCTGCATCAAGAAATCCTGTACAAAAGTGAATGAGATAGCCTTTCAGATCTTCATCAAGATTTTCAAAATCCTTCTTATCCTGCGTGAGGTCAATCTCAGCAGGGTCCCATGTACCAAAACGGACGGCCTTCCGGTACAGGTCCCAGGCTACTTCATCCGTTGTTTTGTCTAATCCCGTGATCAGCCCCTGGTTATCAGGTTGGTTGACATGTTCCTTCATTTATATCACCCCAATAGTAGTGGAATCCCAAAACGCTTGTTGCAATAGAGTTTCAACTTCCTTTTCGGACGGCTGGCGCGGATTAAATTTCATCATTCCGCTTTTGAATGAATCTTTGGCAATCGAGGGAAGCTGCTCACCAAGCACACCGACTTCTTGAAGTGTGGTGGGAAGCCCGATCTCCTTCACCAGTTCGGCGACGGCAACCGAAGCTTGCTCAGCTAACTCTTCCATTGAATTGGCTTGGATCCCCATGAGATTCGCAATAATGGCTGCCTTTTGCGGGTTGGTTACGGTGTTAAATTTCACGACGTGCGGCAACAACAAGCCGATCGCCACCCCATGCGGTACATGGCAATGTCCAGACAGCGCACTTCCTATTGCATGCGTAAGCCCCAAGTATCCATTATTAAAAGCCATACCAGCAAGCAAGCTTCCATGTGACAGGCCTATTCTCGCTTCTACATCACCACCATCCGTCACAGCCCGATAGAGATGGCGGTTTACGGTAATGATCGCTTCCTTGGCAAGCGAATCCGATGCAGGTGAAGAACCTAACGAAAAGAAGGTCTCAATCCCATGCGCTAAGGCATCAATTCCTGAAGCCGCCGTCATTTTGGCTGGTAAACTCAACGTTAATTGCGGATCTACCAGAGCCAGAGTAGGAGCCATATGCGGACTGGTGACGGTTACTTTTACGTTATGGTGCCAATCCGAATAAACCCCGAAGATGGTGACTTCGCTTCCCGTCCCGGAAGTAGTAGGAATCGTGATTAATGGGATCGTGGGCGTGAAGGGAATGCGATTCACACCTGCGTAATCCCCGATACTGCCTCCATTTTTGGCTACCACCCGAATTCCCTTTGCCGTATCCATCGCACTGCCGCCGCCCACCGCCACAATACAATCGAATGCTCCCTTTAAAAACACGTGTGCGCCCTGGTTAATGGTGTCTAAACTGGGATCCGGTTCCACATCCGTGTACACTTGTACCTCCACCGATGAGGATTGTAAGGATTCTAGTATGCTGGAGAGGAGCCCTGCAGATTGCACCCCTTTATCAGTCACCAGAAACACATGGCTGATCCCCTGTTTCGCTAACCGTTCACCGAGCTGCGCGGCTTTTCCATAACCGAAATCGATTCGTGTCGGCAGGTGAAAGGAATATTCGAGATTAGCAACTTGTTCGCTGTGATGATGATTCATTAGATGAATCCCCCTTTCCCGTATGATGTTCCGTGTTTCTTAGTCAATTTCAAAGTGGATGTGTTTCGTTTCGCAGTATTCCATTAAGCCGTCGATACCTCTGGTGCGTCCTAAACCACTTTGCTTGTAACCGCCAAATTCGGCTTCCGGGAAATTTTTATTATACGTATTAATCCAAACCGTGCCGGCTTTAATGCCCTTAGACATCTTCATCGCCCGATTTAAGTCGGTTGTCCAGACACCTGCGGATAACCCAAAGTCCGTAGCATTAGCCAAAGCCAGCGCCTCCGCATCAGTTGAAAAGGACTGTACGGCAAGCACTGGTCCAAAGATTTCTTCTTGTACCACACGGCTGTTTGTTAGCAGCTCATCAATAATAGTGGGAGCATAGAAGTACCCTTTATCATAATCCTCGCCTGTTAAACGGTAGCCACCGGTAATGACCTTCCCTTCACGGCGTCCGATTTGACAATATTCTTCAATCAAGTCTAACTGGCTTTGGGAAATGACCGGCCCCATATCGGAAGATTCCAGCAGGCCATTGCCAACGATAAGATTTTCAGCATAATCCTTCAACTTCACGATCACTTCATCCTTAATAGATTCATGTACGAGCAGCCTAGATCCAGCCATGCAAATCTGACCTGCAGAGATGAAAATGGAACGGCCGATCAGAGGAATGGCTTTTTCTAAATTGGCATCGGCAAACACCACATTTGGCGATTTTCCGCCAAGTTCTAACGCTAATTTCTTAATATTGCTGGTGGCCATTTCCATAATCGTTTTTCCTGTAGACGTGTCTCCCGTAAAGCTGATCATCTCAATTTTCTTGCTGGTCCCCATCGCCGCGCCGATGGAGCGCCCGGGTCCCGTAACGATGCTGACGATACCCTTAGTGAACTGCGGCACTTCAGCAATCAATTTGAAAATTTCAACCGAGATCGCAGGGGTAAGGCTTGCCGGCTTCACAATAACGCCATTACCGGCTGCTAAGGCTGGCGCTAGTTCCCGGATCATTAACAGGGCTGGCCAGTTCCAGGGCGAGATGATGCCGACAACGCCTAATGGTTCCTTCGCAATCACACCATAGTTGTTTGGTTCTAATTGAATCGAGCGTCCGAACACCGTTCTTGCTGCTCCCGCAAAATATTTTAGTGTATCGACACATCCAGCCAATTCCAGGCGAGACTCACGGATCGTTTTACCTTGTTCCATGGTAAGTACGCGAGCCAGGTGTTGCATATTCTCTTCCATTTTTTGAGCCAACCCGAGCAGCGCTTCATAACGCCGTTTCGGATTGTAACCCCAGTCACTTGTTTGAAAGGTGTCATACACGGAGTCAATGGCCATTTCAATATCTTCAACCGTTGATTTCTGAGAATAGCCAATAAACTCGCCTGTTGCGGGATTTATTGATTCCAAATATTCTTTTGAACTGGATTCGGTCCATTCTCCTCCAACGTAGTTATAGTAGTATAGCGGTTTTTGGTCTGTTAATGTTGGCATTGATATCCTCCTTAAGTTTCCCTTTGTTACTTAAACTCACCCTTTGTTTCCGGAATAATCAGACTTCCGATTAAATAGAGTACAAATACCGCGATCGAGAAGTAAATTAAGGAATAAGGGATGTTCTGAGTCGATCCGCTGGCTAGCGATACGAACGTCGGCATCATGCCCCCAATGGCAAATCCTATATTCCATGAGAGTCCTGTTCCGCTTGATCGGATTGCGGTTGGAAAACGCTCATTTAAAAAGATTAAGACAGGTGCATAAGCCGCGTTTCCTAAAAAGGCTAAGGCAAAAGCATAAAATGTCATCGATGGAATTGTGGTTGCCTTGGCCAATGCTAGATAGAAGTACGGAAGTCCAATTAAATCGATGACACCTATGATCATAAATACCTTTTTACGGCCAATGCGATCGCTCAAATGACCAAACAGAAGAGCCGATAGGATAGCCATCACACTTGCCCCCATCAAAATGAAGGAGGAAGAACTCGCTGGAATTTTGTTGACAACATTTAAGAAGGTTGGAAGATATCCGGAGGTCAGATAATAAGCAGTTCCCCCGCCAATAACAACCATGAGATTCACTAGCAAAATGGATCGATATTTGCTTGAGAACAATACTCGTACAGGTGACTCTTGAACTTCGGAAGTTTTGTTTTCATTCTTTTTGTGTTCAATCCATAAAGGTGATTCTTCTAACGTTCTGAAAACAAAGAGGCAAAGAATAGAACTAAGAATTCCTGCGAAAAACATGAAACGCCAACCCCAAATACTGAACGCGGCCCCGGGAAAAGCAGCAGAAACGATGAAATAAACGATGGAAGCGATAAGCGCTCCAAAACCGGCTCCGCCTCCTCCAACAAGGCCAGACATTAATCCGCGCCACTTAAGGGGTACTGACTCCGTACCAATCGTATGTGTGGAAGCCACCACGCCCCCAACAAACACACCTTGAACTAACCGCAAAATAAGGAATAATAGAGCCGCAAAAGCGCCGATTTGGTGAACAGTTGGAAGCGCACCAAAAATAGCGGTGGATATACCAACCCCTGTAACCGCTACCATCATTGCCCGTTTTCTGCCTTTTCGGTCTGCATAAGAACCGAAAATAGCAGATCCAACTGGACGCATGAGTAATGTTACTGCAAACGAAGCATAAACCGCAGCCAAAGAGAGGGTTGGCATGCTAGCCGGGAAAAATAGCTTACCTAATATGGGTGCTACATAAAGCAGTACAAACAAATCGAATAAATCCAAAGACCAGCCTAACAGTGACGCGACTGTAGCAGACATCATTTGACGTTTGTTGTTAAAACCTATTTCCGTGCCTGAATTCTCTGGATTTACACTTGTGGCTAAGGACATTGCCCATCCCCCTACTATTTTTAATCCGGGGGCTACCCTCAGGCAGCCCCCACTGGCAAACTAAACGCTCAACGTTTCTAATGTCTCATTCAGACTTCCAGATCGGTATCCTTGAAGGTCAATACATACGTACGTATACCCTATCCTCTTCAGCTTCTCGACTATCATTTCCGAGTAGCTTACTAATTTCACAATTTCATTAGGAGACACTTCGATTCTCGCTAATTGCTCATGTTGACGCACGCGAACCTGGCGGAAACCTAGATTTAACAAAAATGATTCTGCTGCATCTACCCTATTTAGTTTCTCTAAGGTGATGGCTTCCCCATAAGGAATACGAGAGGATAGGCATGCGAAGGAAGGTTTATCCCAGGTACTTACTCCCAACTGTCGCGATAGATCCCGAATCTCAGCTTTGGTCAATCCTACGTCTTGAAGCGGTGCTTTGACGCCATTTTCAATGGCAGCCTGCATCCCAGGACGGTGTTCCCCTAAATCATCGGCAATCGCACCGAAAATGACATGATGATAGCCGCGTTCCTTCGCTATGGGGATAAGGTGACTAAAGAGTTCCCTTTTGCAAAAGTAACAGCGATTCGTAGGGTTCTCCGCATATCCCGGTATATTCAGCTCACTCGTTTCAATGACGAGGTGTGAACTCCCGATTTCCTTGGCTAACTCAGTGGCTTGTTCAAGTTCCCTAGCTGGATAGGTCTCAGAGTCCGCCGTAACAGCGAGAACATGGTCATATCCAAGCGCTTCGATAGCTGCTTTTAGCAGAAAGGTACTGTCTACTCCGCCCGAAAACGCCACAACAGCACGGCCTAACCCACGAAGCTGATCGAGTAGCTTCTCATATTTCTGGGACTGCTCCATCTTTAGTTGTTTTGAGTAATCTAGCTGTACTTCTCCCATGCCCTCAAACCTCCGATTTTTTAATAGAATTGCGTAAGCGATACTAGCGAACCAGCGTCTTTTGCCTTTGACTTAATTCGTAGGCAACATCGATGATTTGATCTTCCTGACCACCTACGATTCTTCTTCTGCCTAACTCTTCTAGAATTTCAAGCGGATCAACATTAAATCGTTCTGCCGCGCGTTTTGCATGCAAGAAAAAGCTGCTATATACGCCGGCAAAGCCCAAAATTAGGGCCACACTATCAATAATTTGAGGGCGCAGCATTTTTGGTGCTACGTTTTGTTCCGCCGCTTCAATCAATTTTCTTAAATGACAACCCGTTTGGTAACCCGCTTTGTGCAGTGCTGCAACCATGACTTCTGTTTGGGCATTCCCTGCACCCGCGCCCATTCCTCTTAAACTTCCATCTACGAATGTTGCACCTTCCTGTAAGGCCGCTAACGTATTTCCAACAGCTACCCCTAGATTGTTGTGGGCATGGAATCCCACTGGAATGTTTACGGCCTGACGCAAGGCAGAAACACGAGTCCTCACTCCATCCGGCAATAAAGCGCCTGCGGAATCCGTAACATAGACAACATCCGCTCCATAACTCTCCATTTTTTTCGCTTGTTCAACCATGCGTTCTGGTTCTTCCATATGCGCCATCATTAAAAATCCAACGGTAAACAGGCCCATGTCTTTGGCAACTTTGATATGCTGTTCGGAAATATCAGCCTCAGTCACGTGAGTAGCGACACGCACGGCTTTCGCCCCGATATCGGCAGCGGCTTCTAGATCCTTCTTCGTACCAATTCCAGGAAGCAATAGTACGGTTACTTTCCCATTCTTTACTGCGCCACAGGCTGCTTTCAAACATTCGGCATCTTTTGCTGCGCTAAAGCCATATTGGTAGGACGAACCCGCTAATCCATCGCCATGTCCGACTTCAATGAGATCGACACCGGACTTATCAAGAGCTGTTGCGATCTCAGCGATATCAGCCGGTGTGAATTGATGGCTAACGGTATGCATCCCGTCACGAAGAGTAGAGTCTGTTATTACGATTCTCTGTGTCATACTTCAGATGCCTCCTTTTGAAACTTATGAGCCGCGATCCGGCGGGCAACGCCAACAGCGGCTGCCGTGATGATGTCGAGGTTTCCAGAATACTTAGGCAAATACGCTCCGGCTCCTTCTACTTCGATCATCGTCGTTACTTTATCTCCATCAATGATAGGTGGTACCTTTAAGCGATAACCTGGAACATAGCTTTGGACCTCTTTCACGATCGCTTCGACGGCCTGTTCAATCGCTTGTTGATCCGGATTTTTCACTCGTGTGTAAATCGTATTGCGCATCATAATCGGAGGATCAGCAGGATTTAAAACAATTAAGGCTTTAGCTTCATCCGCCCCGCCTACCTGGGCAATCGCTCGCGAAGTAGTTACTGTGAATTCATCGATATTTTGTCTTGTTCCAGGTCCAGCGGATTTACTGGAGATCGTAGCTACGATTTCCGCATACTCCACGTCTGCAACCTCATTGATTTTCGCGACAATCGGAATCGTTGCTTGGCCACCGCAAGTAACGAGGTTGACGTTCGGACTATCAAGATTCACATTCATGTTCACAGAAGGAACAACATAAGGACCTACTGCTGCAGGTGTCAAGTCAATCGCCTGGATACCGGCTTCTTTCAGTAAAGGAGCATGCTCGAGATGATACTTAGCCCCGGTGCAATCAAATACAAGTTCAATGTCACCCCGCTCAATGATGGCAGAAATTCCTTCGGCCGATGTTTCAATTCCTCTCTCCCTTGCCTTGCGGAGTCCGTCTGATTCTGCAATAACACCAACCATCATGCAGAGTTCTAATTCTTTAGCGTCTAGAACTTTCATCATGAGGTCTGTACCGATATTTCCAGGGCCTAGTATGGCTGTTTTTAGTCTTCTCATGGTGGATCCCTCCCTAATTCGATGTTTTATTTGGGTTCAAAGCCGACTTGCACGGTTCCAATTTGGTTGAAGTGAGCGGCATATACGTCACCAGGTTTGGCTTCATAAGCTTTCGTGAAGGAACCAGAGAGAATGATATCCCCTTCTTGTAGTCCTTCGCCAAATTGAGATAACTTGTTGCATAACCAGGCAACCGCTGCTGCCGGATGACCTAATACAGCTGCACCCGCTGCAGTGTCTACGACTTGCCCATTTCGTTCCAAAACCAAACCTACTAATCTTAGATTCACTTCATCTACGTACATACCGCGACTTCCAAGTACCAATGCGCCACTGGATGCATTATCGGCAATGGTATCCTCAATACGAATCTTCCAATCCCGTACGCGACTGTCAATGATTTCAAAAGCGGGAACAACATACGATGTGGCTTGAAGAACATCCTGGAAATGCACGCCAGGTCCTTTTATATCCTTTTTCATGATAAAGGCGAGCTCTGCTTCCACTTTCGGCTGCAGAAATTGCTCATAAGGAACAGCTGAACCTTCGGGCAATAACATCTCTTCATACAGCGATCCAAAATCGGGCTCATGAACGCCTAACGCATTTTGCATGGCCTGTGAGGTTAAACCGATTTTACGGCCGATGATCCGTCCGTTTGCCTCAAGTTTCCAGGCTTTCACCTGCTGTTGAACAGCATAGGCATCTTCAGTGGAAAAGTTAGGATAGGTTTCGGTCAATGGGCTTACTGGCTGTCTATTTTTTTCAGCCTCTAAAAGCTGTGCCGCTGCTTGTTCAATGATTGTGCTCATCTTCTCGCGCCCCTTTACACTCTTCAAACTTATGTTTGATACTCTTTAGTGTTGATGTCCACCATGTCCATGATGATGCTGATGACCATGATGATCAGCATGGGAATGACTGCCTACGGTATGGAGCCAGCGGTCACGCAGTTTTGATGCAATGCGCTCAGCAAGGACCTCGGGTACAGGCTGCTCTGCTACACTTTGCATGATGATATCCGCGCAAATTCTCACTTCATCGTTTGGACCGGGCAACGTAACTATGTAACTGAGCCCTTCTTTAGCAACACCAATGCGGATCCCCTCTTTTACATGCCGTCCATGGCCAGGGGTGAATTTTACAATATAAGGTGTTGCCGCTTCAGGACAAACTTTAAGCAAAGCTTCTACAGAACAATCTTTATCCTCTGCACCGACTCCGCCGGTTGTCAAAATCCAGCCGAATCCTGCATCGAGCGCTTGACGCAGCGCCCCCGCAATTTCATCGACATCGTCAGCAAGCGGGCGGCTTGTTTGGACTTTGCATCCAGCATCGGTAAAACGTTCCACAAGGTAAGGTGTATTTGTATCTTCGATCATGCCTCTGGCTACTTCGAACCCTGTTGGGAACACCTTCACCCGGTGCCGGATGCGGTTGACGATTTCTTCTCCCATCTTGTTGCTTTGTTCCACGACCTCTTTACCGGTTAACGGAGTCAAGGCGATCATCCCTAAAACACCTTCGGAATGGATATCCGCATCTTCGCCGAGACGAACGCCTGGAAGCGATCCAACCGTGTCAAGCAGCTGCTCTTTTTTTCCGACAAATTGATCGGCTTTCATAGAGCTAACCAGCAGGTCTAAAGCAAGGTGATCATCGCGTACATCAATGACAAAAACACGTTCCCGCGGCAACTGCAGTACTTCTGCCACCGTTTCCGCCACAAGGGTAAGGTCGCAATCATCTAAGTAGACATCTGTTAAACGCAGTTCGGTTTTATTTAAGAGACTATATTCCACGGCAGCCGCCCCATTTCTGTAAATTTTGTTTTAGTACTCGACGACATTCACGCGCATATCAAGTAGCGGAGCATCCAATACCGCTGCACCAACGTCGATTAAATCCACAGGGCGCTCCCGCAGCAAAAGAATCGTTTCTTCTTTTATTCCGCCGGCGAATGCTATTTTTGTATGATCGCGTGCGCCTAACTCCTCCAGAACTTGCAGTACAATATCCAGATCTCGCAAATCCCCTGTATCGACCATCACCACATCCGCGCTTCCGCGTACGGCTTCTCTCGCTTCAAGCTCAATCGGCTCGATTTCACCGCGCAGCTGGATGACGGTTTTGTGATGGGGAAACTGCTTCGCTGCCTGCAGTGTTTGGCGTACACTGCCAAACATTCGAACGTAATTTTTATCCATGTAGATAAAGGGACCTTCTACCATACGCATTCCGATGCCCGCTGCCGCCAAAGCGGCGTGCAGACCTGGTTTGCTTGCTTGCGGGAGCTTTTTCCAACCCCCGCAAACCACCTTCAGATTTGGTCCAGCCAGCAGTTTAAGCTGCCTTGCCCGTGTAGCATAACCGGATGGCGCCATCATCGCTCCTAAAACACGATCTTCTGCGATGGCTACTTGTTTTGCCTGGCCCAGGTAGGACAGTACGGCATCACCCGGTTCGAGCAGCGTGCCGTCAGCAGCCCTCTCCAAAAGCTCGCATCCGTGTTCTATCAATAGTTCCGCCGCATGCTGTCCATGCGCCAGCACTCCGCAACTGGTCGCCTCTACTCTAGCGGTAAATAGACGTTCACCGAGGGGCAAAAAGAGGGTATCGCGAAGATCGATCTGTTGATTTCCCTGTTGTTTAAGAGCTTCCATGTGCACATCATCTCCCCTTATGCATTCACGAGAATACCGCCAATACCACGTTGCTTAAGCCATTTTGGAAGAAGCACATCATCGACTTCTTTACTCACCTGTGGTGCAACTTCTAACAAATAGTTTGCCAACGATTCGCTCACGTTGATTCCTCCGACTGCTCCATCAAATACAATCACCTTATCGGTTCCTGTGGTACGGTATGCAAAGCGCATCGAATCATCAAGATTTTCCGAAATCATCGCATACTTCATGTACTCGATATTTTGTGGATCGTGCTCGAACAAGTCCGCCTGTTCCTTGCCAACAACTAAAGTTGGTAATTGTTGTGAGAAGAACGCACTCGGATACCCGATCCAGGCGTAGTTGTGAACGACCATTTTAATTGCTGGATTCACCGGCTTAATATCCGGTACAAGCGGCTTTCCGTCTTTTCCATAAAGCGCTTCTGTGTACCAGGTATAAGGAGCTAGCTTTACGTCCAGATCGAATAAGTCACAATTCGCTCCAACGAAGTTACAGTAAATCACCCCAGCTGAGAACACGTAAGGGACTGGACAAGGGAAGTCTAAACCTACGATACAATCCTCAATTTTCCCGAGTAGCTGGAACATTTTTCCGTAATAACGCAAGCCATCTAAGGTGATGGTGTCGTTAATTTTATACAGATCATTGTCTGCCTCTACGCTGATGACTCCGCTCGGCGACATATTCAGGAACACAGCCCCCACAAATTTGCTTTGTACAAATGGAGATTCAAATATGGCCCGGGCCGTAAAGTTGGCACCACGAGGACCTAAATTCTGATGATAAGTTGATCGGGTTTCGATACGGGCGTACGACATACCGAACGGCTTTACCGCCCGGTCAACCTGACGATGGAAATGAACCTCACGAACATCACTGTTATGAACATGGATGATCCAGTCCGCATCATATGTACGCTTTAAACCATAGAGCGTACCAATCTCAGTCTCAATCGGAATGCCTTCATCAATCGGGGCCATCCCTCTAGCAAGACGGCCAAAGTGACTTTTCAGATCAAAACGTTTAATGTATTCTTCCGTTTCCCGGAACCTGAGGCCTACACCTGCGCGCAGACGTATTTCCTTAGCTCCGGTCCGCTCTTTAATAACATCATGGACCGTGCGCAGCAGTTCAGCATACGGTTCGCCGCCAAGCAGCGTAAAGCCGTGATGAGAAGCTAGAACGTTCACGGTGTGATGCGGTTCTATCATGGAAAGATCAACATTCTCTAGCGCCTTTTCTGCTGCATTTCGAATGGCTGCTATTCCTTCACTACTTGGATAAATGACATCCGGCGTATCCGGAAAAAGCTCTTCGAGTGACAGGGAAGTCATTCCCGGTAAATCAGCAAAACGCTTCTTTACAAGACTGGGATCAACCCCGTAACGTGAAGGCCTTGGTGCAAGAGGTCGAATCGGATTGCGCTTCATTTACGCTTCCTCCTTTTTCACAGAACAAGCGGTTGTTGATAATGGGGCGTTCCGAATGGTCTCGAAGAATTCGATATCTGCGTCGAAGTAAAATCCACGCTTGGCATACTTCTCTTTTACACTGTCGGGAATATCCCAGATGGTTGGTGTAGCACCGTACCACTGATAACGGCCGCTTGGTGACTCCAATTCCACGCCTGCACTTTTAAGCAAACGCATCGCAGGTTGGAGGCACTCAACCGTACAACCTGTACGCAGTCCGGTTGCCATGGAAATTTTATCAGGAGAATCTGCCCCCTGTAGAATAGCGGCGGCTACTTCATCTGCGCGAGTCCCGGTGCAATAGCACACCACCTGTTCCGGATGAAGATGAGCATCATAACATAGCTGATGAACTTGCTCGGTGTTCGATTGCTCGATATCTACTCCAATCATGCGTGGCTCTGATAAATGGGCCATTTCAATCGCATCAAACGGGCATCGCTGCTCACAGGCTGTACAGCCTGTACAGGCTTCTTCTTCAACAATTGCTAATTTCTTGTGTTTGGTACCCGGCACAGGTTCCATTGTTATCGCCAGTGTGGGACAAACCTGTGCACAAATCTTACACCCTGTACATTTGTCGTTAATAATGATCGCTGTCGTATTGATTAAACGCAATCGCTTTCACTCCCTTCTACTAAAAACCACTGTATTCTTGTTTTGTACATCATTTAATAAAGCAAATTCAATGCCATGTCTTAAAATAAAGAAATATCGATATTTTGGAAACGATGGAGTTTCATTTCGCTCTGTTGGTTTCCAACGCAGTGGAAATAAAGCGCTTCCAACATTGGATAAATCAAAAAGGCTTGCCCCTCTACTGGTGACAAGCCTTCACTGACTTTAATTATGAGCCAAAGTTCTCTTCAATTCGAAGGAATCTCCAGGCAGCATATGAACACGCCCATGATAAAACGAACAAACCTACTAATAGATAACCCAGTGAACCTAAGTCTAACTCCTGCACCCAGTTCCAGAAGGTTCCTTTTAGACCGAGCTTTTCGGAAAGAACCTGGGATAGTTCAATGAAACCAATCATCAACGCGGCGATTACCGATAAACCTGTTACAGTTAGGTTATAATAAACTTTACGCAGCGGTGTAGTCAATGCCCAGCGATAAGCGGTCGTCATAAAAATTCCATCTGCCGTATCGAGTAAGCTCATCCCTGCTGCGAAAAGGATCGGGAGAGCAAGCAGTCCCATAAGGGAGTAGGCGCTTTGGGCAGCACCTGCAGAAATGGCTAAAAGCGCTACTTCACTTGCGGTATCAAAACCAAGGCCAAAAAGAAATCCAATCGGATATACGTGCCAGCTCTTGTTTACAAAACGCAACAGCGGAGTGATAAAACGGGCAATCAGGCCCCGGGAGTGCAGCAATTCATCCATTTTATGCTCGCCATATTCTCCACTCCGCATTCCTTTAAAAACCTTTATCATATTCAGCATAATATATAAATTAACCACGCCAATCATGACAAGGAAGAACCCGGAGACATACGTCCCAATCATTCCACCAATTGCTTTCATTTGAGGAATATGCAGTTGGGCCCAATGGGCTGCAAAAGCCGTAATAAAAGCCATTATACACACCACGGAAGAGTGACCCATGGAAAAGAGAAAACCAACCCCTGTAGGGTTCTTCTTCTGTTGGACCAATTTTCTCACAGTATTATCAATGGCCGCGATATGATCCACATCAAACGCATGCCGCATCCCTAATGTGTAAGCTAGAAAGCCCAAGCCGAGAAAAGCGGGATTCTTTTGAATAGCTAATAGCAAACAGGCAATCCCTACGGCATGGAGAAAGGCTACACTTACCCCGTAACCCATCCAGGTTGGTTTACCCTTGATTCCTCTAAATCTCATAACCTCTCTTCTCCCATCCTCTTTTTAATTATGGAGGTGCATACCTCAGGAATTCCAGGAATCTAATGAGTGGTTTTGCCAAGTAAAACGCGCATGACATTCGGAACTTCAGCAAAGTCTTTCGTTCCGGCACCATAACCGATCGACTCGATGATAAAGTTACCAAGCGGGCCATATTTGCTAACCAACCCTTTAAGCACACCAGCACCTGTAGGGGTGGTCAATTCCCCTTGTACAGGGGAATGGGCAAGGGGAATTCCCTTTAACAACTCGGCTGTTGCCGGTGCAGGGATTGGATAAAGTCCATGTGCCATTTTTAATTTTCCGTAGCCAGTAGGTACCGCTGACGATAGGATCTCGGCTACATCCAAACTTTCAAGTGCCAGGCAAATCCCAATCGTGTCGATAATGGAATCCATTGCACCCACTTCATGGAAATGAACTTCAGCTGGATCAATACCATGGATCTTCCCTTCAGCCTTTGCGATGACATCAAAGATAGCCAAACTTCGCTGTTTCACTCGTGCCGGCAGATCGCTCGCGCGGATCATCTTGATGATGTCAGCGGCCTTCCGGTGATGGTGGTCGTGATCATGATCATGGCGGTGATGTTCATGGTCATGACAATGCTCGTGTTGATGGTGATGCTCAAGGTGATCATGCTCATGACAATGATCGTGGCCATGGTCATGGTGGTCATGGTCATGATGATGGTAGTCATTGTTGTGTTCGCGGTCATCATGAGTGCTGCTTACCGCTTCATGTAGTTCAATGATCAATTTTTTGGAGGATACCCCGCATTTATCCACTGTTTTAATGGAGATATCAAACGGATCAATCGGAAGATGCCCAAGAGCATGCTTAATGTAATCGATGTCCGCGCCAGCATCGATTAACGCTGCTAAAAGCATGTCTCCGCTAATACCTGATACGCAATCTAGATACACCGTTCTCATGTCGTTGTTCCCTCCAATACAGCCTGTTGTATGATTGACGCGGAAACAGCTGCACCAAAACCATTGTCAATATTTACGACCATAATACCGGAAGCGCATGCCGTTAACATGGATAAAAGCGGAGTCAGTCCTCCAAAATGCGCACCATAGCCTACGCTTGTCGGCACAGCAATTACGGGACGCCGAACTAATCCGCCCACCACACTTGCCAGAGCTCCTTCCATACCCGCGACTACTATTACTACACTCGCACTAACAATCCGTTCGCGTTGAGCAAACAGACGATCGATGCCAGCGACTCCAACATCATAAATGCGGTCAACTGGATTCCCCATCCATTCAGCTGTCTGGGCCGCTTCTTCTGCTACGGGAAGATCGGCTGTACCTGCTGATAGAACAGCGACAGTCCCGGCAAATCTTTGTCGTCCGCCTCCAGCGCTGATGATACGAGACATCGGGTCATATACAGCCTCCGGTACGATTTGCTTTACTAAATTAAACATCGTTTCATTCGCTCTCGTAACCATGACCTTGCCATGTTTAGCATAAAGTTTGGAAAAAATGATTTGTACCTGTTCCGGTGTCTTTCCCATGCCAAAAATAACTTCAGGGTATCCCGTTCTAGCTTCGCGCGCGTAATCTACTTTACCAAAGCCTAAATCCTCAAATCCTCGCATTTCTGCTTCTGCTTGTTCAACGGATAGACTCCCATCCTTTACTCTCTGTAAAATATCTCTGATCGCCATATTCAAAAGCCTCGCTTCTTGATGGATTCGTGTTATGTTCTCAAACAAAGAGAGGGCTAACGATTCCTCTCAATGCCGAATTTTCTCATTTTTTTAATGACAGTTGTGTGTGATACACCTAAAGCTTGTCCTACTTTTCTTATGGATCCATAACGGGACAAGGATTCAACAATCAGGTTGCGCTCCATTTCATCGAAAGCATTGAATCCCGGCTGTCCCATCTCTGATGCTGTCGAATCATTCAAAATAGCATTCGGATCCGCTAATTGATGAACCCCTTCCGTAAACGTTGCCATGGTTTTTTGGTGGGATTGAAAATAGTCTTCCGGTAGATGGTGTTCCCCTATCGCATTTTCGGGGATGGTAACGACCATTCTCTCAACAAGATTGGAAAGCTGCCTCACGTTTCCTGGCCAGCAATGGTTCTGAAGAATTTGCACGACAGCAGGATCGAATGTTCGCTCGGTTCCATATTTTTTATTATATTTATTTAAAAAGTATTGGAGCAGAGCCGGTATATCTTCTTTTCTCTCACGCAGGGGCGGAATATGAATCGGCACCACGTATAAGCGGTAATAGAGATCCTCCCTAAATAGCCCCTTCTGAATATGTTCTTGCAGGTTTCTGTGGGTAGCGGCTACAATACGGCAATTGACTTGTATCGATTGTATTCCACCAACCCGTGTGAATTCCTGTTCCTGAAGAACGCGTAAAATTTTCACTTGAAGGGCGGGTGACATTTCCCCAATCTCATCTAAGAAAACAACTCCGCCTTCTGCCGCTTCAAACAAGCCGATTTTACCCGCTTTCTTCGCACCTGTGAAGGCTCCTGATTCGTAGCCAAATAACTCGGATTCCAACAATTCAGTTGGAATCGCCCCACAGTTTATCTTAATAAAAGGACCCTGTGAGCGAGCACTCGCTTTATGGATTAAGGAAGCGATAACCTCCTTCCCCACTCCGGATTCTCCTAAAATTAAAACGGTTGAATCAAAATTGGCCACTCTTTCAACAAGATCTAAGATACTCTTCATTTGCGGTGAAACGGCTACAATCTCTTCTGATTGAATACGCTTTCGAAGAATCGATAATTCAGACTTATATTGCTCACTTTGATCCTGTATTTCGGCCAATTGTTCCCGAAGTTGGGAGAGTTCTGTTATATCACGCACAGTAGATACGACACCTTGTATGTTTCCGAATTCATCCGATATCGGTGATGCACTTACAAGATGCTCTTGTCCTGTAGGATATCTTTGTATGCCTGATATTTCTCTTCGTTCCTGAAGCGATCTCCAGGAAATCGACTGATGTTTAAACGTACCCCTTCGGACTAGCTCGGTTAAGTGAACGCCCAGAAAGGATTCCTTGTTCATGCCAGAAAGCCTGCACATGGCTCGATTGACTCTGGTAACATATCCTATTTTGTCCGCAATAAAGATTCCATCGTAAGCATTATCAATGATCGCATCCATTTGTCGGTTACGATCGACCGCTTCAACATACAAATTGTGTACTTCCTGCTGTAGATCATTGGCTTCAATGATTCCTACAAATTCTTCTTTTTTATTCATCACACCAATCACCGCATATCCTGTTGGAATATTTAATTCATGAATCTCAGCGTCGTCATAAACGAAAGGAGCATCGCTGATGAACAAACCTTGCTTGGCAACTTCCCCTAGCTCAGTTGATACAATACGATAGATTCCTGCCCATATACCTTCATTCAAAACTGGCGCCTCGGTTATTGATAAGGCTTTCATTTCTCTGAAAATTTCATCCTTCAGGTGCATGTTGTTTAGATTCACTGTATACACTGGTTTTTTTATCATTGCTTTTAGAGGCATTGGAATTCCCCCTTTTCTTGCCCTGACCGATTGATTCAGTCTAGCAATCTGGCCTTTATAAACCTCAGTGATGTCAATAACTCTCTCTATCTAAACACATGCATCTAAGCTATACAATGAACAATTATTAGATCGGGAATGAGTACTATCGTAACTAATTTAATGGTAATGCAAAACTGATACCAACCTTTTTATTGGTCAGTGAGTTCCATTTTGGAAATACCATAGTTCCATCCATGAAAATTTGGTTTCCGCCTTTTGGTAACGATGTGTTTACAAAAAGGTTTGCCCCGCAAAAAAAATTTACACAAACGGACCCCATATCAACCAGAATTCCATTTCCGGCACCCGAGGGATTTCCATCTTGGTTTCACGGTACCAAAACAAAGCTATCCTACTTCATGACCGCAGCCGATATCAAAGAATAAGATCCATCGCTCATTTTAATTGAATTTTGTAAAAATGGAAACACTTAATTTCCATTAAAGTTTCCGTTTGGAACCCAAATGGTTCCAAAACATCAATCCAAAGAATAAGATTTTGGCATAAAACGGCATATCTAAAAGGTTGGCATTAAGTTTGCTTAAATGACAATGAATGCGCTATCATTTTATTTAGGAATGGAGGATTCAAATGTTAACAAAGGCTGCCGTTACATATGGAAAGGCCGAACCATTTCGGGTCACCGAGATAACCGTTGATGATCCCAATCCAGGTGAGGTTTTAGTCCGCCTCGTTGGATCAGGAATTTGCCATACCGATCTTCTTGCTCAAGACCAATCTTACCCTGTTCCGCTTCCCGCCGTGCTGGGACATGAAGGTTCTGGTGTTGTTGAGAAAATAGGCCTGGGTGTAACGAGCATTCAACCAGGTGACCATGTTGTCTTATCCTATAGTTCATGTGGTGCATGTGCGAATTGCCTAAGCGGAAAAGCATATGCTTGCGAACAGTTTTACGCGTTAAATTTCGAAGGCAAAATGGCAGATGGCACTTGCCGATTACATGAAGGCCACCAGCACCTTTCCAACTTTTTCGGCCAAGCAAGTTTTGCGCATCATGCGGTCGTTTCTGCCCGCAACGTTGTAAAAGTACCCAAAGATGTACCCCTTGAAATGCTCGGGCCACTTGGCTGCGGTATTCAAACAGGAAGCGGTGCGGTTCTTAACAAGCTAAAGCCTGCCCCCGGATCAAGCATCGTTATTTTCGGAACCGGCACTGTTGGCTTAAGCGCAATTATGGCTGCCAATGTGGCGCATTGTGGCGTGATTCTTGCTGTTGATGTTCAAGAAAATCGCCTGGAACTAGCAAGAGAATTAGGGGCAACCCATACAATCAATGCCAAGGAACAAAATGTTGTTGAAACGATTATGGGCATTACCGGAAAAGGTGTCCATTACGCCATTGAGACGAGCGGGCGTCCTGAAAATACCCGTAAGGCTGTTGACAGCCTGGCTGTATTAGGTACAGCGGTGCAAATTGGAGGATCGGCATTAGGAACGGAAGTAACCCTTGATATGAATACGATTCTTTTTGAGAGAAACCTTAACGGGTTTTTAATGGGTGAAAGTGTTCCCCAGTTGTATATTCCGATGTTGATTGCCTTATATAAGCAAGGCAAATTTCCTTTTGATAAATTAATTAAATACTACTCGCTAGAAGAAATTAATCAAGCTGTTCAGGATTCCAAAAACGGGACAACCATTAAACCAGTTATTAAGTTAGGTTAGCGCATCCATTTTCTGGTGGCGTGAAAGATTCAGGATTAGGAAGATATCATGGAGATTTGCTAACCTTAGATGAACTTACAACAATAAAGTGGACCTCTGTGCAAAAGGAGCCACGTCCATTCCCTTTTTAACTATCGTTATCATTGAGTTAGCATTTTTTGCTTATCATATTTTCATTAACCTTGTTCACATGTAGAATTTTTTGAATAATTTAAAATTTAATGAGGAGTGATACAAATGGCAAAGACATCAACCGTAAAGTACCCTTCATGGAATCAGTTATCTATCGGAGGCCAGTGGAAACAAGGATCCAGCGATCGATATGCCACCGTTACAAACAAATTCAACGATGAAGTGCTGGCGGAAATTAAGCTCGCGAACAAATCGGACATCGATGACGCTTATGAAACTGCAAAAAAAGCACAGGCAGACTGGGCAAATGCCTCACCACATCAAAAAGCGGCCGTTTTAGAAAAAGCTGCCCAGATCTTAGCCGAGCGAAGAAATGATATCGTACAACTGTTAGTGGAAGAAAGCGGCAGTTCACAACTAAAGGCTAATGTGGAAGTAGACGCTTCAATTGGCGATGTTAAGGAAGCGATTAACTATTCATTTCAGATGAACGGTACTATCCTCCCCTCCGTTATCCCAGGAAAGGAAAACCGGGTATACCGTAACCCTGTGGGTGTCATTGGCGCGATAACTCCCTGGAATTGGCCTTTCTATTTAAGCATCCGGGTTGTGGCGCCCGCTATTGCGACTGGAAACGCGATTGTCCTAAAAGCGGATTCCCAGACTCCTATCACCGGCGGACTGATGATCGCCAAAATTTTTGAAGATGCCGGCCTCCCTAAAGGTGTACTGAATGTAGTGGTGTATGATGTTGAAGAAATCGGTGATTATTTTGTAGAGCAGCCGATCCCTAGAGTCATTTCTTTTACCGGTTCAACCGCAGCAGGAAAACATATCAGCGGGATTGCCGGTAAAAATCTAAAAAAGGCAGCATTAGAACTTGGCGGAAACAATGTATTAATTGTACTTGACGATGCGGATGTGGATCAAGCAGTGGCTGCCGCCGCATTTGGTAAATTTATGCACCAGGGGCAAATTTGTATTGCCACCAATCGCATTATTGTGGATCGCAAAGTCTATCCGGAATTCGTTGAAAAATTTAAATCCACCACTTCAAAAATTAAAGCCGGAAATCCAGCTGAATCCGATACAATTATCGGTCCGCTTATTAACAAAAAGCAGGCACAACGAATACTGGATTTAATCGAACAAAGCATTGCGGAAGGTGCAAAACTGGACATTGAGGGAAAATTGGATGGAAATGTGATGACCCCTTATGTTCTTTCGGATGTAACAAATGATATGGCGATCGCGAAAAATGAGATATTTGGCCCTGTTGCTGCGATTCTTCCCGTAGACAGCGAAGAAGAGGCAATCCGCATCGCTAATGCTAGTGACTTCGGCTTAAGCGGTGCTGTCCATTCAGGATCTCTGGAGCGAGGGATTAACGTGGCTCAGCAAATCGAAACAGGCATGATCCATGTCAACGATCAAACTGTCAATGTGGAACCAAATGTCCCGTTTGGCGGCGAAAAATTCTCCGGTCAAGGCCGGTACTGCGGGGAGTGGGCACTAGAAGAATTTACGACCGTAAAATGGATTTCCGTTCAGAAAGAACCTCGCGAGTATCCATTTTCATAAAAAACGTACTCATCGAAAATGGCAGTAAGCATATAATGCGAACCACCGCCAGCCCTATGGCTGGCGGTTTATCATGAAGATTCCTTGCTATTAACTGTTAGATATGGTGTATAACGGTTTTAATTCATATTGGGAATACGTAGTAAAATAATAGAAATTATTACAAATCAAGGTGTGGTGGGAGCTTCCTAAAGCCCTTCGTTTTTATTGCTAAAAATCCAATACCAAGTGCTAACCAGATTGTACCGATAATCAAAGCTAGGTGATCCATACTTAACCACACATAGAGAATCGAAACAAAACCAAGAATTGGGATAATCAAATAACGGACATTTCGCCATCCAGTCGGTTTCCAATTTGGCTGGTCCCCATGGCTCAGAGGCGAGCGCCCTTTCTTTTTCATATAATAAAGCCATATAACTGCCAAATTCAGCGTGCCAAATCCAAAAAGTGCCCCGTAATTAACAAGATTGGACAAGGTATCAATACTTTGAGAAAATCCCAGGATAAATTCAATGGCAACGATAATAATAATATTCCAATGAGGGGTATGCCATCGTTTATTAATTTTGGCGAAGATGGATTTCGGCAGCAATGTATCTCTTCCCATTCCGTATAAGAGACGAGCACCGGCAGCGGTCGCAACAAGATTAAAAACTCCTAATTCCGTTAAATATCCTGCCGTGAAGAACACACTGAACCAATCTCCACCAGTTTTTTTAGAAACTTGGAAAAGAGTTGTATTTAGCCAATTGGTGTCACTGATATACTTCTGCCAATCAGGAATGGCAAGCATGCCGATGTACCCGCTCAGAAACATTGTCAATGTCCCTATACCAATCGACCAGTAGATAGTCCTTGGAATGTCGCGCTTGGGATGTTTCGTTTCTTCTGCCAAAGTGGTGATGGCGTCAAACCCCAAATAGCTAAAAACGGCTAATGATGTTGCTGCAGCGAGGCTGGAAAGGTCTTTAAAATGAAATGGCTCTGAGCTGATTAACATACCCGTTCCCATTCCATTGTAGACAGCTTTCCCCCACACTAAAAAAGAAAACCAAACCACAAACTCCCCAATCACTAATAGCCAAAGTCCCATTTTAGAAAGAAGCTCCACGCCAAACAAGTTTAAAATTCCCATACCAATCGAGAAAAAGGCCAGTAATACCCAATAAGGGATACTTGGAAACAGTTGTTGGGCATAAAGAGCTGAACTCGCAGCGGTTACTGTCGGGATTAATATATAGTCTAAGGTTAAAGTCCAGCCTGCAATAAAGCCAAGGTGTGGGCTCCATCCTCTCCCTACATAGTTATAAACAGAGCCTGCTAACGGAAAGTTCCTTACCATTACACCATAACTCAAAGCTGTAAGAAACATAGCAAGCCCTGCCAATAAATAAGGAAGTGCTACTGTTCCTCCCGAAGTGTGCAGTAAAAAACCAAAAATGATAGCTGGGGCGATGGGCACCATGTAGTTTAAGCCAAAGGCGGTCAGATGCCAAACGTTCATGGTTCTCTTTAATTCCTGCTGATAGCCAAATTCGGAAATATCTACAGTGGAATTCATTAGGCTCGATTCTTTCGAAACCAAACTTACATTATTTTCAGCCATCATTTTACCTCCCCGAAATAAATCTTAAGTTATTAAAAATATTTTTTTGATTTTATTTTTTAAGCGCTTTCATTTTTTGTTTGATTTTCTATTTATTATTCCTTCTACAAAATATCCTGTATTTCTTTATCAGGATGTGGGATGATATGAGAGGCAATAAGCTCTCCGACTCTTGCTGCTGCATTTTTTCCGACTTCAATTGCTGCGTACACAGCACTAACGTCGCCCTCCACTAACATTGTTACTATGGCTCCATCTACTTTCTCTTGCTTAACTAGTCGAACATTCGCGGCTTTAATCATCGCGTCTGCTGCTTCGATGGAGCCGACTAGTCCCCTTGTTTCAATCATCCCTAACGCCATAGGCAAATTAATCAACCCTTTCCACATCGATCGAATCAATGATTCCAATAATTAAGGCGTCAATTGGTAAACGAATATCGGATACAATACTGGCAGCTGAGCTTCCCTTCGTAACCATCACTTTATCTCCAACACCTGCGCCAATACGGTCAACTGCAATATAAGCCGAGTCAACATCTGATCCGTTTGGGAGTTTTGGTTGAATGATTAAGAATTTCAACCCTCGCAATTCCTCTTCTTTTTTTGTTGCCCAGACATTGCCAATAACTGTGCCTAAGTGCATCACAAATTCGCCCCTTTTGAGTCAATTACACTGATGGTTTTTCCCAATTCCCGTAGTGCATCAAGAGCCAACGGAGTAACGATCGTTGATTTACGGATGATAATTTTCTTTTCTTTAATACTTTGTACATCCCTTTGTGTTAACAATTTCCCCTGGAATGTGACTTGCTCACCCACATACGAACCTATTATTTGATCCCCAAACCTGGAAATAGATGAGGAAAGATTCGCTAATGAATGAATACGTACACCAAATCGCTCTAACATTTCCTTGTATTTTAAAAGATGAATGAAATATTCCTTATTCGGTACCTTTTTTACATCGGAATTTATTATCCATTCGAATTCTGAACAAGGAATTAAACTTATGTTTAATCCTTTCATCATGACATTAGCTAACGTTTTGCTGTCAGGAGTATCAGTAATTCCTAATGCCCCTTTTACAAGTAAATCTTGAGTAGCGTCTAAAAATATTATATCTCGAACATTCGACGGAAAGTTTTCAGATGCCGCCGGTAGCCTTATAAAATTCCAGCATTTTTCTAATTCATCATTTTTAAAACCTTCTAAAGCATTAATAACCAATAAATCAGGTTTGCTTTCTACTTCACATTTGTCAAATGGTCTACCCATTTTTTTAAGGACTTGTATAACGATCTCCTCTACGATTTCACGATCAATCATAGGAACCATCATATTTTATTAAATTTCCTTTTGGACCAGTTGTAATGGCACAGGCGTTTGCTTCATCCGTATCGATGTGCATTTCCAACCTATATTTAGGAGAAACGCGAATAAGAATCTTTTCAAAAGTAATGGGTCTCTCATTGTCCGTAGAAATGCGAACATACTCGCCATTTTGCACATTATAATAGTCAGCATCATGGGGACTCATATGAATATGTGCTTGAGCAATGATTAATCCTTCTTTTAAATAAATAGCCCCTTTTGGACCTAGTAGTGTAATCGGAGAAGTGCCTTTAATGTCGCCAGATTCTCGAATTGGAACATTTAATCCTAATTTGATTGAATCTGTTTTGCTAACCTCTACTTGAGTTACATTTCTCATCGGCCCAAGAATCCGTACGTTTTGGATACTTCCCCTTGTTCCTATGATAGTCACCGTTTCATTTGCGGCGAATTGGCCTGGTTGATATAAATCAGCTTTCTTCGTTAATTCATATCCTTTTCCATAAAGCGCTTCCAAATCAGTTTTACTTAAATGACAATGCCTTGCAGAAACAGCTATCGGAATAGACTTTTGAGAAGAATGGTTTTTCATAAGTTGATTGACCACCTTTTCAACTATCGATTCAATCGCTTGTTGGTTCATTTCTTTTTGCTCCTTACGTTTTCACTTTATCCTAAATTTCCACTTTGATTTTTGGTTGAGAAGTTTATAGTAATATCAACAAGTGTAGGAGTATACGAAACTAATGAGCGGCTTAATTAAGATGAACTTTACATGTCATCAAAGCCTATGGAGGATGGAGTGTGAAAAACTATAGGTTGAAAAGACATATAAGAGGTTAGTAAGACGTTTCTATATCTAGAATCTATGAGTAGTTCTATAAGGAAGGAGACTTAAAATATTCTCTACCGATTGCGCTGACGTGTCTAAGGCTTGTTTTTCTTCTGACGTTAAAGGCAATTCAATGATTGCTTCAATACCGTTTCCACCAAGAATAGCAGGTACCCCTAGGCATATATTTTCGTAGCGATATTCCCCATCTAAATACGCGATGGCAGGAAGAATTCTTTTTTTGTCATTCATAATAGCTTCTGCCATTTGAACCATTGAAGCGGCAGGAGCATAATAAGCACTGCCTTGGCCTAGAAGATTCAGGATTTCACCTCCTCCTCTTCGTGTACGTTCGACAATAGCTTCTATTTTTTCTTTTGAAAGAATTCTTTCTAAAGGAATACCTCCTATATGCGAAAAGCGAATTAAGGGAACCATTGTATCCCCGTGTCCACCTAAAACAAATCCAGATACATCTTCAACCGAAACATTTAACTCTTGAGCTACAAATGTATTAAATCGAGCTGTATCGAGTACACCTGATTGCCCTATTACACGGTTTTTTGAAAAGCCTGTAGTTTTATAACAAACATAAGTCATCACATCTACCGGGTTGCTCAATACTAATACATAGCTGTTAGGAGCATAGCGGACTATCGTTTCCGATACTTCTATCAATATTTTCACGTTTGTTGTTACTAAATCGTCCCTACTCATTCCGGGCTTTCTAGCGATCCCAGCTGTAATAATAATTAAATCCGCACCTTGTATAGATTCATAATTGCAGGTTCCAATAATATTCGAATCAAATCCTTGTACCTTACAAGCTTCTAGAAGATCTAATGCTTTCCCCTTTGTAGGATCCCTCATAGAAGGGATATCAACGAGTACAATATCCCCAAGTTCTTTTTGCGCAATCATCAAGGCTGCCGTTGTGCCTGTATAACCAGCTCCAATCACTGCAATTTTTTTTCGTTTAAATGACACGCTCTAATCTCCTTTCAGCGCCGGCACTTAATTTTATGCCGATTAACTACAAAGTTCCAAAAGACGCTCCCCATAGTTCATTCTTTTCTTATTAAAAATTTTCTTGTACTTATATACGGGTTAGGTATAACACAAAAGGATATAAGTGCCCCGGCATGCTGCGCTACTCTTGTTCCAGCATCAACTGCGAGTTGTACAGCACTAACACCACCTTCCACTATAATTGTTACGAGTGCTATGTCTTTTTTCTCCTGGATTAGAAGACTAACATTTGCTGATTTTAACATAGCATCAGCTACTTCAATGGAGATGGCTAACCCCCACGTTTCAATCATCCCTAATGCTTTATTCACCGCCGGTCCTTACCTCTTCCCTTCACATGTTACCCAAATTTTTCCAATCACTCTGTTAATTCGCACTTATTGCCCCTCTAACTTCGGTAAAATGCTCTCTAATTCTTGATGAGGACGTGGAATTACATGAACTGAGATAATTTCACCCACACGTTGTGCGGCTGCACTTCCTGCTTCAGTAGCTGCTTTTACAGCTCCAACATCCCCCGTTACTAGCACGGTGACAATCCCTCCACCTACATGAACTTTTCCTACTATGTTAACGTTTGCCGCCTTTACCATAGCATCAGCAGCTTCCAATGAAGCCACTAATCCTTTAGTTTCGATCATTCCAAGTGCACCGTTTATTTCTCTAGCCATTTAATATTCCCCCTACTTATTGTTTTGGTATTGTTCAATTACGTTTTTGACCAAGTTAGATACCAGGTCAGGATGAATCGTACCAGATTTCATTTCTACTCCTCTGAGTACTTGTTCAATGATGGTTTCAACACGATCGAAGTTCGAATACTTTACTGCTCTATCATCGCCATGCTGCGATGAATTAGGTATAGAAACATTTCTAACCCCATAAGCTACTCGCTTTATATTTATCAAGTGGCGAGCTGTAATATTGTCAGAGGTTATATTCCCGCCGTATGATCCGCATCCTAAAGTCATGGATGGCGTTAAGCCCGTTGTTGCTCCTGCCGCGCCTATGGAAGAAAGCGTATTCACCAATATACGAGAAACTGGCATTTCAATCCCAAACGTTAGGACAACTCTTTCATCCTTTGTGTGAAGCGACAAACTATGCCCTCTTCCCCCAAGATTCAGTAATTCCATACAGGTTTTTTTTGCTTCCTCTAGACTATTTGCTGTATACAATCCCAAAATAGGGGCGAGCTTTTCAATTGATAGTGGAACATCCTTACCAATACGGTGTTCTTCAGCTATTAATAATCGTGTCCCATCTGGAATATTAATGCCAGCCATTTCTGCGATTGTCTTCGCCGAACGTCCAACGATAGCCGGGTTTAACCTTCCTTTTATTGGGGAAATAACACTTTCCAACCTTGTTTTTTCAATTTCATTTAGAAAGTATGCCCCGTTATTTTTTAGCTCTCTAATCGCCATTGTCTTGATATTCTGGTCGACCACAATAGCTTGTTCCGAAGCACAAATTGTACCGTTATCAAACGTTTTACTGTCCACAATCATTTTCACTGCCTGCTTCACATCGGTTGTTTTCTCAACATATACCGGTACATTTCCAGGCCCTACACCGTATGCTGGTTTCCCGGAACTGTAAGCCGCTCGTACTAATCCCCCACCCCCTGTTGCCAAAATTAAATGAACGTCTTTATGTTTCATTAATTCGACGGTTGTTTCCATTGTTGGTTTGGTAATCCAACCAATCAATCCTTCTGGAGCTCCTGCCTCTGCAGCCGCTTTGCTGCAAATTTTCAATGCCTCCACGGTACACTTGACCGCTGAAGGATGGGGACTAAATACGATGGCATTTCTTGATTTCAATGAAATCAGTGTTTTAAAAATTGCGGTTGAAGTGGGGTTTGTGGTCGGAATAATACCTGCAATTACCCCAAAAGGATAGGCTATCTCCATTACCTTCTTCTCATGATCTTCCCTAATAATTCCAACTGTTTTTTCATCCTTGATAGACTGGTAGACATCCCTGGAGCATAATTCGTTTTTGATCTTTTTATGTTCCGTAATTCCCATTCTAGTCTCTTCAACTGCCAATCGGGCTAAAGATTCAGATTCTCTATAGGCTGAATCTGCGACATATTTAACAATACGATCGACTTGTTCCTGTGAGAACTCCAAAAACTTGGATTGAGCTTCTTTTGATCGTCTTACTGCTTCTCTCATCTCTTGTATGGACTTAAGGTCATAATCAAGGTCCATAAATGGAATCACCCCTTTCTTTAAAACATTAATAGCGATATGGTTCATAGCAGTTCAACATATTTTATTGATAGTATTGATAAAATTTAACCTGCCCGTCTGCCCGCTCTCCTTCTGGAGACGAGTGCTTTGTATGCTTTGTTGCCTCTATAGATGAAGTTATATCCTTCCAAATTTTTATATCTTCCTGAGTAAGGGGAAGGTATTCAGCGTACGCTTCTAAAGGAAGCGCTGACATCTTTGTTACCTCCATAGAAGAAGTTATATCTCTCCAAGTTTTCATCTCTTCCTCCGTCAGGGGAGCGTATTCGACGTACTCCTCTAACTTTGAGAGTACTAATCTAGTGATCTTTTCTACTAAGGCCGGATCCATTTTAATACCTCCTATATGGTTATTTTCAATGCCCTTTGTGCTGCTTCTTTAATACTGATTTCACATCGTGAAAGTAATTCATCACAATATTTTTGATCACAAAGCAGACCTGGTTTAAATTGAAGTACTTTAGGATCAAGCATCGAATAAATTGCCCATACACCATTTTTATAAAGAGAGCGCATCACATATTTCGCACCTTCTGGGTGACTAAATTCCAATCCCATAACAACACCCATTTGACGTATACCAGTAAAAAATTCTGGGTTATTCTTCTTAATGATCTCAAGTCCTGTACGCAAATAGCGAGCGACAAATTCAACATTTTGTCTTACTTCCTTACGTTGGGTTACCTCTAAAACTTTCATCGCAACAATGCAGCCGAGTTCCGAACCCCCAAATGTAGATATATGAGCAAAACCATCGTCATTCATCCATTGACCGGCCTTTTTACTTATAATCGTAGCAGCAATTGGGTAAATTCCCCCACCAAATCCTTTTGAGGTAACTAAAATATCGGGTTCCACTCCAAAGTGTTCAATCCCCCATAGTTTCCCTGTACGCATCAAACCAGTTTGCACTTCATCAGCAATATATAAGGAACCATACTTTTCACATAATTTTTTTACCGAGGAGAGGTATTCTTTTTCTGGAAGAGGAAATCCATATGTTGCTGGAATCGTTTCAATAACGACGCACGCAACATCTTCAGCAGAAAGCGCATTGTCCATCGCCGCTAAATCATTAAATGGTACATGAATAAATTCACTTGGGTCGCCTTCACATAGAAACGGGCGAGAATAACGCTCATTACCCAACGATACAGCTAAACCTGTATGTCCATGATAACCATATAAAATTGAAACTATTTTTTTTCGTTTCGTTGCATACCTGGCACATTTTAAGGCAACATCGATTGCTTCACTTCCTCCACTTGAGAAGATGGAATAAGTCAAACTACTAGGTGTGCATATTGAGAGTGCTTCCGCGAGCTGTGCACGGGTTATCGATGGAAAATGATGATTTCCAATATCAAATTCATCTAAAGCCCTTTTTAACGTAGAAATAATTTCAGGATTTCGGTGGCCTAGATTATATGTTCCTCCATTTAAATGTACATCCATTAATTTTTTTCCGCTCATATCATAAAAATAATAACCTTCTCGTTTTCCTATCACGAGGTCAATACCGTCTTTTTGCCATTGACTTGTTTTTCCAGGATTCCACCATTTGATTGATTGTTCAATAACGGTATCCTTGCTATTCGTCATGAATTTATCCATTATCGTCTCTCCACTTTAAAGGATTTTTACTTAAACTCTGACTGAGTAGGGGAAGTATGAATCATACTTTTTCCTCTTCTGCACATAATAATTGGATTTCTGTATGAGCTAGCATTTTTTCCCATTCATCAGAACAGTGCCAGTCACTTATTAATATTGAAATATCCTCCAAATGACAAATATGGGCGAAAGTTGTTTTTCCAAATTTGGTATGATCCGCCAAAACAATAACCTGTTCAGCACGTTCTTTTAAAATGCGCGACATATGCGCTTGGTTTAAATCATAATCCGTTATTCCGTCCACAGTCGAAACCCCTCCAGCAGAAATAAACGCTTTGCTAGCTTTCATATTTCGCAACATTAATTCTGATAAAGGCCCAATTGTTGACTTCTGTCTGACATCAACTTCTCCACCGATAAAGATAATACGCCCTTTAAATATCTCCATCGCTAGTTGCATAACAGGAGCTGAATGGGTAATAATCGTTACATTATTCTTGTCATTCAAATAACGGATAATTTCAATCACCGTTGTGCCATTTCCGAGCATTAAGATATCGTTATCTTCTACAAGTAAAGCCGCTAATCTACCAATTGCTCGTTTCTCTTTTTCATTAATCATCTGTTTTTGGTCAAAAGGAGGTTCCCCTGAATCAGATGTTGCTAGAATCGCACCACCATAAACTTTTTTCAATTTTCCCGCTTTTTCAAGTCGATCCAAATCACGGCGAATCGTTTCCGGTGATACGTTTAACTCTTCGGCCAATACCGGGACATGCAACTTTTCTTCTTTGACTAACCGTTCTAAAATTGTTTTTTTCTTTCCTCGAATGATAATGACATAGCTACAAACACCTCTGATTTTCTTAAATCAACATGTTGTCAATTAACCCATAGCCTCTAAATTCTCCGGGATCGTTTGGCCGCCATCAACGATAAGTGTTTGACCCGTGATGTAGCCTGCTTCTTTGGATGCAAGGAATAGGGCCGCATGGGCAATGTCCTCTATACTACCAAGTCTCTTCAGTGGAATGGAAGACGCCATTCTCTCTAAGTAATCACTCCCCAACCCTTGTAATCCCTCAGTCAGAATATTACCGGGCATCACTGCATTGATCGTTATATTATTATGAGCTAGTTCCAATGCTGCACTACGCATAAAGCCTAACTGAGCTGCTTTACTGGCGCCGTAGTGGGACCATCCAGCATATCCAGATACAGGACCAGTTATGGAAGAAGTAATAATAACACGACCATATTGAGCTGACTTTAAGTACGGTAGGGAAGCCTGCAAGGCGAATAATGTACCACGCGCGTTCGTATTGATCACTTGGTCCCAATCATCTCCGGTCATTTCCTCCAGTGAAGCGCTTGGAAAAATTCCCGCGTTGGCGCACAACACATCGATTCCTCCATAAGTTTCAGCTACTTCTTGTGCCAAGTTCTCCATTGAGGTTCGGTTAGACACATCGCCAACAAATGCTTTCGCGTTAAATCCAGAATTTCTTATTTCTGCTGCACACTCTTCAGCAGACTCCATATGACGTGCCACGACAGCTACTTGCGCCCCATGACTCGCGAATATTCGAGCGATACCCTTTCCAATACCTTTACTAGCTCCGGTGATTAACACTGATTTATCCTTGAACGTATTCGTCACGTCTCCCCCCTAAATCTGGTTTTTTAATTGAAATGGAATAAATATTAAAACTCTATTTTTATGATCATCTAGCTGTGTAATTGTGTATATTTCCTTGCCAATTCCTCAGTTTTCTCTGCAAACCCCATCCCCAAATTCTTTGCTGTGTCACTATCTGAATGGCTGCCTAACCAAGCTAATAGCATCAGCCGGCGAAGCATAATAAACGTTGGAATCTCAGCTTCTTCTTCCTCAGATAGATTGCGTACCTTTCTATAGCCTATAAGCCAGGATTTCACTAATTCTGGGACAAATTCCTCGTGTTCAATAAAACTTAATCCAGATGCTAAATCATATAAAAACCAGCTATAGCCACAATCATCAAAATCAATCACCTTGATTAAGTTATCTTCGATTAACAAATTCGCTAATCGCAAATCAGCATGAATTAAGCCGAAACGGTCTCGTGTCTTACCAAACCGTTGAAGTCTTAAATTGATAATATCTGCAACTTCTTGAAATAATTCTTCCCTGGCTATAGAAACTTCTGGTCCATCCTGCCATCTCCCCCACCGGGGGTTTTTCCCCAACATCGTCTCAAAATCCCATGTGAAACGGCTTAAGTGAATGGAATCCTCCCACTGTTGGACGTGTTCGTGTAATAGAGCCGTTACTTCTCCAAGTTGTTCAAATTGTATGATTAAATTGTCTTTACCTTCCTCATCAGGAGCTTTTCCGCTTAAAAAATTAAACATCACACAATGTTGTGTTTCACTATCTGTTTGGCTTTTTAATGTCTGGACAAATTCATAATTTTTACCTTTGATTGGTTTCGGAACGATTAATGAAGATTGTTCAGCAATGTCTTGCATCCAGACCAGTTCACTTTCTAAATTTTTCTTTGTATGATAACCTGGTCGATTAAGACGCAGAACCATGCATACATTTGTCACTGGATCCTCAACCAAATATGTCGCATTCTCCGAATAATTAAGCAGTCTACAATAAGAAGCAGGAGATAGATCATAAAGTTTTAAAGCTTGCTCAGCTAGTCTGTTCATTAAAGAAGTTTGTTCTTCTTCTGAGTATTCATTTAAATGTTGCATGATTTTCACCCTTTTATTTGCCTTTTATATTGTGGTTTTATTTTGTTTTATGCATTTTGTTGTGTGGTTATTCAATACTATTTCGAACATTTAGATTTTAGTATTGCTATTTTGATTAATTTTAAAAAAATAACGAAAACCCAACCGAATTCTTTCTATTTGAAATTAGCATTCAAAAATAGCCAAATAACCGGATCTCTCTACGATAAGACAGAGTGAACCGGCTTAAAACTTTTAAACCTATGTCCATTAGAAAGATAATGGTTTTAGGTGAATAGAATACGCAAAAAAGTGTCAGCTATACTTTTCTCTCCCCATCCCAAGAGAATAGAATCAACAGTACTGTAGTAACAGAATACCCATGTTTTGCGCGTTATCGAATGTTTGCTACGGTTTCGTAATCAAAAATGGCGGCAACGGACGTTGTGCAAAATTTAGGCTCTGGCCGAGATCATTGGCCTCGCTATCTCGCGTGGTAAGCGATTTCAAATGGAACCGATTCTCAATGGTATGAAGCACTGACGTAAAATCATATTGCGTATGATCGACATAGCCAGCCTTTGCATACGGTGATATGACTATGGCGGGAACCCTAAATCCGTAACCGTACTTGTCCACATTAGGAGGGGGGACGTGATCATAAAATCCGCCATAGTCATCCCATGTCAGGACCAGCAGTGTGTTTTTCCAATAAGGGCTTTTCATCAATGCGTTAACGAAATCAGTCGTATACCACATCCCGATCTGCACATTGAATGGAGGATGTTCGCTTTCCCGTATATTGGGAACAATCCAGGCAACAGAAGGCAATGTTCCATTTCGAAGAGCTTTAAAGTAATCCGTGTTAGGCACCAGGTGGGACATAAGATTGCTGTTCTCTTTAAACGACTTGAAACCAGGCAAGGGATTCCAAAGCCAAAAAGAATGCGGGTTTGATTTGCCCTCATAATATTTCCATGGGATTTTGGCGTTCTCAAGGAGTTCAGCCACAGTTGGAAAATCGTATTCTCCTTGAGGAGGGATCAATCTGTTCCTCGTTTCCCCGCCTGACTGCGCTGCTACCGTGTATAAATGGTTTGGCAGAGATGGCCCCATGAGTGATGAAAAAAAGTGGTCATCCAATGTAAAATGCTTGGCATAGGACCAGTAGTTTGGCAGATCGGTTCCGTCATAATAGCCCATCGTATCTAATGTGCGTTCAGCAGAAATGAATCCATTCATTTTCCCGCCATTATAAGCCGAATGAGCGGTATCCCAGGAGTGATCGTTATCATGGCTCATAGGAAAAGTAAAATGAAACGGCGCAACCGATTGTGGGTCCCCCGGGCGCATCGGCACTTCAATACCCGCCGGAAATCCATCAGCACCTGGATAGGTACCGAAATAATTATCAAACGAATGGTTCTCTTGAATCAAAAACAGGATATGTTGAATGCCATTTGTCGTTTCAGCGGGTTTTACAGGTTCTGGCCATGCCTTCCCACCGGTAATCTGTATGGTATTTCCGTAAATCAATCCATTGCGAAATTGTCCATGGACCGAGATTGTTTTTCCAGGTTGCACGTTCCGAGGTATGGCATTTGAAGAATAAACCGTCCATACTGTCATGTTGCCAGGCTCCTGCACAGCGATAAGCTGGCCTGTGACATCAACTACGGTACCGCTCACGTCGTTTACCCCGCCAGCTAGCTGTTTAATGGCTTCAACTGTTTTAATAGGCGAATCTTCCCCATCATCTTCTTCGCTTTGAGAAGATTTGGATGGATTTGTTACTTGAACATGCCGGTAAGGCAGATATAAGTATAGCGCGATTCCAATTAGTAAAATGATAGTGAACACTGTAATAAACCGGTAATGTTTCACGATTATCCCTCGCGTTGATGAAAAATGAGTCGAATTTTATTCGTCGAGTCCACTTGCCATTTTGCACCTCGCGATGGAAATGTATACCTTATACCCTGTATCCCGAGATGTGGTTTTCAATTTGATTAATACCAATCTAGATCATCAAAGTAGCGCCTCCTCTGCCTTTGATTGTGGCACTTATTGCACATTGAATATGGATAATCCCAGGAAAGTTCGCAACCGCAGTATTTACATGTCTTTTTAAACCGTTTCATATCTTTTCTTAGCAGCTCATGTATTTCATCACTGATTTGTTCCCGCACCCGCTCCCAATAGTGAGCTTTCGTTTGCTTATCGAGTTTGTACAGGAACAGGAGATGCAAACCTACTACTTTATAGGAAAGTTCGAGCTCTTCAAGCGACCCATGTTCGGTTTTTGGCTCTGGCAGCTCTTCATGCCGGACTATCGCCATCATCGTGGTCTGCCACTGCTGTTTAAGTACGGGTTCATTGGCTGAAAAAGGCATGTGCAGGTACCCATACAAATCTATTAAAGATAAGCGTTGTTCAATTTCAGTTCCCTTAATACTGTGATACAGCTCCCTTTCTTGCAAAAGAGCAGCCTTCCGTGTTCCTCTGGGATTTTCGAACTTATTCCATAAATCAAAGAAGGTTCCCAGGTTATGGTGGTGGCTCAGAAATCGCTCGAAAACACCTTTGGTCGGAGCAATGGTAAACATGCGAACAGGCTCATCTTTCTGCGCTAACAATCGCTTCATTTTTTTCAAGTCATGCGAAAAAGCAACAAATCCCACGTCATATATGCCTTTACGGCCAGCCCGGCCAGCAATCTGTTTCACTTCCTGGGAGGTCAAAGTCCGCCTGCGGCTGCCATCGAATTTATCGTTTTCTAAAAAGACAACACGTCGGACCGGCAAATTTAATCCCATTCCGATTGCATCCGTCGCAACAATCACCTTGCTGTGCCCTTCAATAAACCACTGTATTTGTTTTTGCCGGGTTTCAGGCGGCATGCTCCCATAGATTACGCTGACTTTGTGCCCGTCTTTTTCAAGTTTAGCGGCGGTCTGCAGCACTCTATTCCGGGAAAAACAGATGAGCGCGTCGCCCCGGCGTACATCTTTTATTTTAAACGGCTTATCTTCTACTTCCAGCGGAATATCCCGCCTGTATTCCCGGATGTTGATGTCCGCCCCTTCCAGCAAATAATGCAGCATCCCCTTAATATTCTGGCTTCCAATGATATGTACTTCGTTTGCGTTGGCCGTTGTTATCGCTTTGAACCAGGAAAATCCACGGTCTTTATCAGCGATCATCTGGGCTTCATCAATCACAATTACCTCATAATGATCCTTTTCATGAAACATCTCAACTGTACAGGAGTTTTTTAATGCCCCCTCAACTTTTTTTGCCTCTTCACCAGTTTTTAGATTGCAAGCAATCCCTTCTGAATTAAGCCTTTCAAACACTTCAAGAGCGAGCAGACGGAGCGGTGCCAGATATAGGCCGGATTCCGCCTGTTTCATCCGTTCTAATGCTTGGTAAGTTTTTCCGGTGTTGGTATCACCAATATGGAGCCGGTATTGTATGTGGCGACGAATGGAGAAATCGTATTCCGGCTCAAATATTTCCGATATCAAGCGTTTTTCCTCTTGCCTTTTTCGCTCAAGTTCCGCTTGCGCTTCTCTTTTTTCGCGTTCTTTTTCTGCTTTCAACTGTTCATAGAGAGCTTGCTGTTCTTCTAATGACGCACCAAGAGAGGCAAGATGCAGGAGATCCACCGGTTTTTCTTCACTAATTTCCTCTTCAAAGTCCCATTTAAGCTCGGCTAGCTGGTCACCGGCTATTTCCTGCAAGGCCTTTATCGTCATATCTTCAGCGTATATCTGCTTATACTCCAGTTGCATCTTGGGTGTAATACGCTCAAAAAGTATACCCGATATCATCCGCATCACATCATTGCCGATGAACGGCTTATAGGAGGCAGGTGGCGATGCGGAATCCGCTAATTTTCGGGCGATTTCAGACCGCACCCTTACATACAGTGAATCCCGTTCTGCCTCTATCATGTCGGACACTTCGGACCAGATACCCTCCTCCAGATGTCGAATCTTCTTTTGATGTTCCCGTTCCAAGCGTGCTTTTTCCTGTAACGCTAATTTTTGTTGATACCGCTTTTGTATGGCATCGTACCTGCGTTTCCATTTTTCTTCCTGGTTATCAAATTCACTATGGATCCAATCAATCACATCAAACGAGGAAATGTCATCCATCACTTGGATAAATTCTTGATTAAGTTTCTTACGATTCATCTCGCCGGTTTCGATCCCTTTTTGCTCAAGGTAGGAGCGTTTAAACACGTTTGAAAATCCATTTTTTACATGATGTTTCCACTCCTGCTTCCACAAGTCCTGCAAGTACTCCTCATTGGCTGCCAAATATTCCGCTAGCGATGGAAGTTGTTTGCTGCCTTCCATGAATGCATCGATATTGGCATGAACTTTCGATTTCGTCCGGTTGACCGCTATGCCGGATACTCGGTCCCATTCATCCATACGATTTATCTCCTTGTACGAAGGGTAGATGTTCAAAGCTAGAACAGTATTTAAGATTTGCTCTGCCAACAATTTCTACAGATATTTTATTATATCCATAATTATCCATTCCGAAAAATATAAAAATAGCGCTAACTTTACTGTTAGCGCAGTACCTAAACCAGTATCAACCTTATCATCGAAACCTTCACCTGGCAATTAAGCTGCCCTTCCTATTGTTTACTTTCTTTTAATACGTCGACTTCAATGTTTAATTCACCAACATAACGGGTGACTACACGGACCTTTGCGTCTAAGGCAAGCATATGGTCCTCTAGTTTATCAAAGCGGTTTTCTAAACGGCTAACTTGTCCTTTTAGATCGGTAATGTCAGCCGTCAAATGATCAACCTTTGCATCTAAATCATTGACCTTTGCATCCAGCCTGCTAACCTTGACATCCAGGTTATCAACTTTAAGTAAAACGTCCTGCATGATTTCATTGTTTTTGCCGACCATTTTCACTAGCTGTTGAAGCAAATCCTCTTGCATACGTATCCCCCCTTATCCCTTTTCCCCCAACTTAAGTATAGCAAAATACGTTGAAATTTTGTTCGAAGCTATTCAGAATTCTAATGGTTCTTGACCAATCTGTATAGCGGACACAAACCACCGAAAGAGGTTAACCCGTAAATGAGTTAACCTCTTTTCTGTGTGAAACATTCATCATTTATCAATAATGACAAGCACGGATAATAGGAATACCACAATTGCTGGTACACTTTGCAAAAAAGGTTCTTTTACTCTCAAATGCAATACAATGGCAACTAACATCATGATTGCAATCCAAATACCCGATAACCCTTTAAACCATGGAAGCCAAAAACCGATTACCAGCCCCACAGCTCCAATGGTTTGATAAACACCTGTTAAGAGACGGAACCAATCTGGTAAATTCAAATGCTGGAAATTCTCCCGTGCCTTTTTTGCACCAACAATAGCTGAGATCCCCAAAAATAAAAACATCAATGCAAGCAAGATGTCTAAAACAAATGAAACTATATTCACTTTTATCCCCCTCTCACTTTTATTATTTACGAGGTATTGAATAGTCAATTTACCTCATTACAAATTTACTATTATTGCAATGTTTTATTTAACAATCCTATTCATAAGATACTGATTATATGATAATTCATAATATAAATTTACTACAATAAAAATTTTATTAATTCCGTTATGTCCCGGATGTTTTTATGCAAAAAGAGAGAACCATGGAGAAATTGGACAAAAAGTAGTTCACCAGCATTAGAACTAAGGGCTTATCTTACGCTTTTCATGTTTTTTTAATGAAAGTTGTTTGTTATTTATTGATATAATTTTACTATAGTAGATTTTGTACATGGTAGAAAGGACACGGCAAAATGCAAACAAAAAAACTAATGGGATTACTAATTTTTCTTGTTCTTGTTGTATCAGGTTGCAGTGCTCCGTATCAAGAACTCTCGGTATACAAAGGTAGTTGCCACATTGTTGGGAATGATGTTTATTTCTCTTATAATGGAATAAAATATACAGCAAAAAATCAAAAGACAAACTACCAAACCCTACTCAACAAAAATAGCGGAACGGAGGATATACCTGTTATTGCCATGGATGATGGCTCGTATATGATTCCTGATAATTAACATACATATACTTCGTCTCTATCAATTTTAACACCGGATCAGAACATATGTTTGTTATTTTCGCTAAAAATGCTATAATTATGGTGGACAACGGTCATGGTGGGTTGACGTACGAGCACTCCCTTGGGAGGGGGTGATTGTGTCCATGACCATGCTTACGATAATGCTTACTATCTTAAAAATAATTGCTAGTATTTTGAGTATTCTTCTTAGTACCAGAAAATTATCAAGATGGTTCAGCAGAAGAAATCGCAAGCAAAAACCCACCAAATAGGTCCCTAGCCTCGGTGGGTTTTATAAAAATCCGTATTCGCCGTGGGTCAATGACCACAAGCTGTTGTCCGTGACCGCAGATGCCCGTCTGCGGTCTTTGTTATTGTACTCTGCCATTATTATAATATACCCAATCAGTATTTGCAATTTCGGTACGAATGTATAGAGATAAAAGGCTAGTATCACAGGATAAAAAAGCCCATCTGGATTCCGGTGGGCTCGTTTACGTTACAGTATGGATTATCTAGGGATTTGATCCCTTTTTATGCACGAACAGGTAAAGATGACTTTGCGAAGAAAATAAAGTAAAGTATCCTAGTAGAGACTCTAATCGAATACATAGTGGAGATTCTACTAGCACAAGGAGGTTCGAAAAGTGGAAAACAGATTCTATCATTCTCTTATACTACCAACCACACTTGCGATTTCTCTTGCTTTGAGTGGCTGCGGAGCAGGAAGCAAAAGTGAAACGGGCAACTCACAGCCAGCGGCATCTTCGGGCCAAATGCAACCTTCTCAGAATGCGAATAGCAATCAAGCTGCCGATTTAAACTCGAGTCAGAACAATCAGGCAGCTAACACCGGCCAAACAAACAGTAAGGAAAAAGGTCAAACACCAGCTATGGCTGAGGTGGTTAGTCAAATTAAGAACAAATTAGAAATGAAAGGTGCTATCCTTCCCTCGTCATTTCCAATCGGTGAAGGCAATCACTTGACTGCTTCTATCGATAGAAATGGAGCGCAGTCTTATGAAGTCAGTTTTTATCAAACGAAGACGCCTGTTCCTATCAATGACAATTCTCTGACTGCAAATGGAACTTTACCTGTTATCGCTTATTTTACAGCTACAACATACGATGATCCAAATACCGTGATGAATAAGATGTTTGCTCCACTCAATATTAATAGCGGTGCTCAAGTTGTCGATCTGGGCCACGGCATCAAGGGAAATGCAGAAGGCGCTGCGGGCCATTCTTATTTAAGCTGGCGCGAAGGCAACTGGATCCTGCAGATCGATTCTCTTCTACAAGATCAAATGAACAACCCGGGTATTGCCAGAAAGATGGTCGATTATTTAGAAACTCACGCACTGCCGGCACCTAAAGACAAAGGTCGTATTAAGGTCATTTATCGCCCGGGAGGCCAAGATGTATCTGTCGGCATCTACTGGCAGAATAAAAATAAAATATACAAACTAGAAACAAATAAAGTACCTCTTGATGCTCTGAGCATGGCGGTCTCTGTAAAATAAACAAAACAAAAGGTGGGAAGCCCTGGCAAAGGCTATGGCTGTTCCCACCTTTTTAACTTTTTAATTAACGTAGAATGGTCAATACCTAAATACTTAGAGGTCTGTCGGAGCGATGAATGATGGAGGATTGCCTCGCGTACAATCTGCTTTTCAATCTGCTCCATTCTTTGTTTTAAATTTGACATCGGTTTGTGTATCGAATATTGAATTCGATTTGGTAAGTGATACAGTTCAATCTGTTCATGTGGAATCGCTGCAACCATGCTTTCCATTACATTTTTTAATTCGCGGACATTGCCTGGCCAGTCATACTCAAGCAGACATTTTTTCGCCTCGTGGGATATTTCTTTTTGTACTTTAAATTTCTGGCAGAAATACTCAAAGTAATGTTCAACAAGAAGCTCGATATCTTCCCGCCTCTGGGCTAAAGAAGGAATAGGAATTTCGATGACGGAGATTCGGTAGTAGAGATCTTCTCTGAATTTCTTTTGGTCAATCAATGCAGAAATATTTTGATTGGTCGCGCTAATAATGCGAATATCCAGCGATATAGACGCTGACCCCCCAATTCTCCGAATGCTTTTTTCCTGGATGGCCCGCAGGAGTTTTACTTGGAGCTGCACGGGCATCTCACCAATTTCATCCAGCATAATGGTTCCCTCGTTGGCGAGCTCCAACAAGCCAATTTTTCCTTCACGGCTGGCTCCGGTAAAAGCTCCCGGGTCATAGCCAAAAAACTCAGATTCCAGCAGACTTTCAGGAATGGCACCGCAATTGACTTTTATAAAAGGTTTATCTTTGCGATCGCTCAGATGGTGAATAAGATTGGCCAGTACTTCCTTGCCCACTCCAGAAGGGCCGGTAAGCAAAATGCTTGTAGGGAAAGAAGCAACCTGCTGGATTTTCTCGTAGATCGCCTTCATGCTCATACTTTTAAATAAAAATTTATTCTCCTCTTGATTTGTTGTAAAAGAGAACCGGTAGTTTTGCATCTGGGAAAATGTCTTCGCTTTACTTAATTCATTTTGAATCGCATTTAACTTGGTTACATCCCGTACGCTCGTTACAATCATTTGAATGTTTCCTTGCTCATCAAAAACTGGATTGCCCGTGACGATGACTTCTTTTGTCTGATTAATATTTTGCAAGAGAGAGATTTTCCTCTTTTGCTGCAGCACCTGAAGAGACACAGATTCGTTAATATAGCCTTCTTCTATTAAATCTTGCATATGGCGTCCTACAAGGAGTTCACGTGTAAAACCTGAAATTTGCTCATACGCCCTATTCACGAAAAGTGTAACACCGTACCGATCCACTACATAAATACCATCCGTAGAAAATTCGAGAGCAGCTTTCATTTGTTCGTTATTCAACGTATGGATCATTTGATGCCTCCACTCTATTAATATAGGTGGTGAATTGTGACACAACATGCTGAACTTTTTCACCACCTTTAATTATGATGCTGCATTTGCTTTTTGTAAACCCTTACACTTTATTTTGGTGAATTGATTCACCAATTGCGCTAGGCAGGTAGCTGTGGAACCCATGCCATGATTAGGTTTTAACATTGGCACCGATCTTGCATCAATTAATCATGAACGATTCATCCAACCAATTCAGGAGGTATATCATGGCAAATATCATAAAAGCACATCCGAAACTATATGTTATGGATAATGGACGCATGCGTATGGATAAAAATTGGATGATTGCGATGCACAATCCGGCAACAACAGAAAATCCGACTGCTCCGTCCGAAATGGTAGAGTTCCCAATTTATACGGTACTCATCGACCATCCGGAAGGCAAAATCCTGTTCGATACTTCCTGTAACCCCGAATCGATGGGCGCAAACGGTCGCTGGACGGAAAATACCCAAAAGGCTTTTCCATGGGTAGCAAGTGAAGAATGCTACCTGCACAGCCGCCTTGAACAGCTCAAGGTTCGCCCGGAAGATATCAAATTTGTGGTGGCTTCCCACCTTCACTTAGACCATGCGGGTTGCTTGGAGATGTTCACGAATGCGACCATCATTGTACATGAAGATGAATTTAACGGCACCCTTCAGTCCTATGCCCGCCATCAAAAAGAAGGCGCATACATTTGGGGCGATATCGATGCCTGGATTAAAAATCAGCTTCAGTGGCAGACCATCAAACGGGATGAAGATTTCATAGAGCTTGCTTCCGGCATTCGTGTACTAAATTTCGGCAGCGGACATGCCTGGGGAATGCTCGGTTTGCAAATTCAATTGCCTGAGAAAGGCGGGATCATCCTCGCCTCAGATGCCATCTATACGGCGGAAAGCTTTGGCCCTCCTATTAAACCGCCTGGAATCATCTATGATTCTGTTGGCTATGCCAAAACAGTCGAGAGAATCCGCCGTCTGGCTAAAGAGACGAATTCGGAGGTTTGGTATGGCCACGATGCGAACCAGTTTGCGAACTTTAGAAAATCAACCGAAGGATACTACGAATAAAAAAAGGAGTGAATGAAACCATGAAAATCCGAGCAGCCGTACTTCATGAATTAGGATTACCTGCCCCCTACGCTGAAAGCCAACCTATCAAAATTGAAACCCTGGAATTGGATCCACCTGGGCGTGGCGAACTACTCATTCAAATAAAGGCAGCAGGGCTTTGCCATTCCGATTTATCTGTCATTAATGGGAGCCGCCCCCGCCCGATGCCCATGGCATTAGGCCACGAAGCCGCCGGAGTCGTCATTGAAGTTGGTGAAGATGTTACAGATTTAAAGCCTGGTGATCACGTTGTATGTGCCTTTGTTCCCAGCTGCGGTCACTGCCTCCCATGCCAGGAAGGACGTCCCGCACTCTGCGAACCAGGAGCCGAGGCGAATACAGCTGGAACGCTGATAAGCGGTGAACGACGGATTCATTTACATGATGAAACGGTTAATCACCATTTAGGCATCTCTGCTTTTGCTGAATATGCCGTTGTATCAAGAAACTCCCTGATTAAGGTAGATCCCGAGATACCTTTTGACAAAGTCGCCGTTTTCGGATGTGCGGTTATTACAGGCGTTGGCGCTATCGTTAATACCGCACAAATCGAAATGGGAAGCACAGTTGCCATAATCGGGCTTGGGGGTGTAGGATTAAGCGCGCTGCTTGGGGCAGTAACGGCAGGAGCTAGCCGCATTGTTGCGGTAGACGTGAATGACGCGAAATTAGCACAAGCCCGTGAATTAGGTGCAACCGATACGTTTAACTCCAGAGATCCCGAGGTAATTAACTTAATCAGGAGCGCCACAGGCGGTGGTGTGGATTATGCGTTTGAAACTGCCGGCGTCGTTCCAGCGATGAATGTCGCGTACGGAATTACAAAGCGCGGCGGCACAACGGTCACAACAGGCTTGCCTCACCCGGACCATCATTTTTCTTTCCCGCAAGTCACCTTAACTGCGGAAGAACGGACTCTCAAGGGATCCTATGTGGGAAGCTGTGTACCGGCAAGGGATATACCACGCTTTATTGAATTATATAAACAGGGCCGTTTACCTGTCGACAAACTGCTGACAGATACCTTACCTTTAGATAAAATTAATGAGGGATTTGATCGACTGGCCCGAGGGGAAGCTTCGCGCCTTGTCGTTGTATTCTAATTACTAATAAAGGGGAAAAAGCATGGCAATTTCAGAGAATTACCCATTATTTATCGGTGGAGATTGGATCGATAAGAAAGAAAAATTCGACGTAATCAACCCTGCTACTGAAGAAGTCATTGTCCAAGTCCCGAATGCCGGACCCGAAGAGATGAAGCAAGCAATAGAAGCTGCTGTTCGTGTACAACCTGAATGGGCGGACACCGTCGCATCAGAGAGGGCTAGAATACTTGCGGATGCAGCAAAGTTAATGCGGGAACGCATAGAAAAACTGGCTGAAATTATGACGATTGAAGAAGGTAAGCCCCTTGCTGAATCCCGTGGGGAAATTGGCTATGCCGCTTCATTTTTAGAGTGGTTCGCTGAAGAAGCGAAACGTATCTATGGCGATACCATTCCTTCTAACTCGAAAGACAAAAGAATTTTAGTCATTAAGCGCCCTGTTGGCGTCACAGCAGCGATTACACCATGGAACTTTCCAGCGGCCATGATTACGCGCAAAATTGCCCCTGCTTTTGCTGCAGGGTGCACCATGATCGTAAAACCATCTGAGTTAACGCCCCTGTCCGCTTTAGAAATCGCAAAGATCTTCGAAGAGGTGGGCCTGCCAAAAGGCGTGTTATCCATCGTGGCGGGTACAGAACCAGCCGCGTTAACCCGCGTTCTCATGGATGATGTGCGCGTGCGCAAAATTTCATTTACCGGCTCTACACCAGTGGGCAAGCTGTTGATGAAACAGGCGGCAGACACAATGAAACGCGTTTCATTTGAATTAGGTGGACACGCTCCGTTCATTGTATTCCAGGACGCAGACCTGGATGAAGCCGTGTCTCATGCGGTATTGGCTAAGATGAGAGGCATGGGTGAAGCCTGTGTGGCTGCCAACCGTTTCTATGTGCAGGAGGAAGTCCTAGAATCCTTTACTGAGAAGTTAGCTTCCCGCTTACAAGCCATGAAAGTAGGAAACGGACTTCAGGAAGGCGTCTCTGTCGGACCGCTTATTGAACCTGCTGCTGTTCAGAAAGTGGAAGATCATGTCCAGGATGCCGTTGCGAAAGGCGCCAAATTGGTCCTTGGTGGAGAACGTTCTGGACAGAACAAAGGCTACTATTACCCGCCTACCCTTTTAACCAATGTAAATGAGGACATGAAAGTAACCTTTGAAGAAACGTTTGGACCTGTCGCTGCCATTCTTCCGTTTAGCACGGAAGAAGAAGTCATCCAAAAGGCAAACAATACACGCTATGGATTAGCCGCTTATTTCTTCACACGGGATGTTGGCAGACTTTTCCGTCTTGCTGATCGGCTAGAATATGGAATCCTGGGTGCAAACGACGGGCTGCCTTCAACCGCTCAGGCTCCGTTCGGTGGCATAAAGGAATCCGGATTAGGCCGCGAAGGAAGTAAATATGGCATCGAAGAATATTTGGATATCAAATATATTTCGATTGGTGGTATTAGTAGATAGAAATAGGCAATATTCTTCCCGAAATACCCACTCGAAGGCTTATCGTTTTAGGTACACCTAAAGCGATAAGCCTCTTCACTTTTGTACCGGGAAGTTTTTTGTGTTGAATCCCTGCATGATTCTTATAAATGTTAAATAGGATGGTATATATAGAAACCCCTTCTTTGGTTCACTCATTCTGCGATTGGAGGCTGCCGAATGGGTATAACAAATCTCATAAAAGGTTGGAAAGATGATAAACTGAGTCCTTCTCTTCTTTTCATCAAAAAGGAACTTGTGCAGATACAAAAAATAAAGATGCCTATGTTTGATATAAAAAAATTAACCCTTGATGATCAAAATTTAATCGAATCTATTCAAAAGCAAACGGTTATGAACAATGAAAACAACATGACACGAACGATGAGTTATTATGATTTTTATTGTAAACACCCTGAAATTCACTGGGCTTTGCTTGGACATATGGTCTCTAGGAATGGCGGATGGAACATGACTGATCTAAGAGGAGAACTTCATTCCAGACTTCTCACGGAGCAGGAACAGAAAGATTTTTTTCATTTCTTAGAGCGAGGGAATTGGTTGATCTTCCAGGATGTCTTTCCACAACTTTTACTCTACGAAGAATCATTAAAGCGGGGTGTCAACCTCTTTTATTTATTGCCTTTTTTTAATGTCTCCTTTTTCATGCAAACGTTATGGAATTATTTTTTAAACTTTAGAGACTGCTATATCCTGGCGATAGGGTTAGTCATCAACGAACAAAGTTATCTGGAAAAAAGAGTGATTCAAAATCCCTCCTACCAAAAATCAGTTCTTAACACAATTGAATTTAAGATTCAGGATTTGTTCAGCCTTAATCAGATTCTCTTTCCATGTGAATTAGAAAACGAACACAATGTACTTACCCCTTTAATCGGCCAAACCCTTCATCATTTTGCCTCTTTGCACGAACGCATTTCTCTTGGAAAACGGTTATACCATCTGTTGTTTCATAATGAGGAAACATTAAGACAGATACTACAGTGGGCTACTAAACATAAACATACAGGCTCTCGAAAAGATTTCTGGCCGCAGTTGTTTACCGATGTCATGCAGTCAAATCCTGGTATGCCATATGTACAACGAATTGAAAATTGTGATATAAAACCTGGCTCAAAACGATTGTACAGTCCTGTGTTACGTTATGCGTGGAACGACGTGCAGCATCCCCCAGCAGAGCCTGGAGACTGGTATGAGGATTGGCGAGTGATTCATTATCTGGGTCCACTAAATGAAGATATAAAAGGGGATATAAAGGGCGCCTATTGTCATACACTTGAAAAAATTGAAATGGCCATCACCGCACTTGAAACCATTTCACGTAAATAACCCTTTTCCACTTCGTCCTTTTGCAAAGATTCTCATTATAACGAGAAAGGAGCTATCTTTTTGTATGATGTAGAATGGGAAATGAACCGTCTGATCACTCTACTAAAACAAGAACAATCCCAGGACGGTTCATGGCGTTACTGTTTTGAAGGCGGCATCATGACTGATGCTTATATGATCATTCTGCTGAGGACGTTAAAAGTAAATGATGAACAGTTGATCCAAAAATTGAGCGAAAGAATCCTCTATAGACAGGAAGTAAATGGTGCCTGGAAATTATATCACGATGAAGAAGATGGCAATTTATCCGCAACAATAGAGGCTTACTATGCCCTGCTATATTCTGGACTTCGGCGGCCAATGGATAAAAATATGCAAGCAGCCAAAGCCTACATTCTCTCTAAAGGCGGAATCCATCAAGCGGGATTGCTTACCAAGACCATGCTCGCCTTAACAGGTCAATATCCTTGGCCAAATTTTTTCGTCCCGGTTGAAATAATTTTACTGCCGCGGACATTCCCTGTTAATTTCTTCGATTTTGTGGGTTATGCCAGAGTGCATATGGCACCAATATTGCTAGCCGCAGATCGGAAATTCTTTGTAAAAACAAAACTTTCTCCCGATTTATCTGAGCTTTTCACCCAGAACAGCTTTAGAACCGTGTTTAACCGGCAGGACCTAGATCATCCTTTTCACTCATTTCTTCGATCGATAACAGATGCGATCCAAAACCTCTCCTATCTCCCTCATCAGGTCCACAATCTTGCTTTGCAGCGCACGGAACAATTTATGAGAGAACGAATCGAACCAGATGGCACGCTATACAGCTATTTCAGTGCCACTTTTCTCATGATTTTTGCCCTCTTAGCCCGAGGATATTCGGTACGGGATCCGTTAATCATTCAAGCGGTGAAAGGTCTCAAAAGGTTAACGTGCAGCTCTCATTTTATGGCCCATGTGCAAAATTGTACTTCAACAGTTTGGGATACAGCTTTAATCAGTTATTCCCTGCAGGAAGCTGGTCTTTCACCTGAAAACCCGGTCATTCAAAAGGCTGCTGGATATTTACTTTCGAGACAGCAAATGAAGTATGGAGATTGGAGCATTCATAATACATCCGCCCCGCCAAGCGGATGGGGTTTTTCAGATATCAATACGATGAATCCCGATGTGGATGATACAACCGCATCTTTAAGAGCACTAAGAGCGATAACCTCTAAAAATCCGGGTTATCATCAGGCCTGGCAACGCGGCATGCAATGGGTTCTTTCTATGCAAAACGCGGATGGAGGATGGCCGGCATTTGAAAAAAATACAGACAAGGAAGTGCTTACAATGTTGCCAATTGAGGGGGCCGATTCCGTCAGTACGGACCCTTCTACGGCTGATTTAACCGGAAGGACATTGGAGTTTCTTGGCAATCATGCAGGATTCACGCTTCGTGATGGCCAAATTCAACGAGCGCTTCAATGGCTTCTTAAAAACCAGGAGTCCGATGGATCGTGGTACGGGCGGTGGGGCATTTCTTATATATATGGAACATGGGCAGCCTTAACCGGTATGCGCGCTGTGGGGGTGCCCGCAAACCATGCTGCGATACCAAAGGCTGTACAATGGATTTTAAGCATTCAAAATCAAGATGGAGGCTGGGGTGAATCTTGTAAAAGCGATATCGTTAAACATTATGTGGCTTTAGGTTCCAGTACCCCCTCCCAGTCGGCTTGGATGGTCGATGCACTCATTGCTGTATCGACAAAATCAACCCCCGCCATCGAACACGGGATTCGTTATCTTATTGAATCAGGTCAGTTACATGATTGGAAAGTGTCTTACCCAACAGGAGCTGGGTTACCAGGCGGTTTCTATATTCATTACCATAGCTATCAATATATATGGCCTTTACTTGCGCTTAGCCACTATAAGAATAAATTCGGTAATCCTTTTTAAATTATCTATTAGGCAAAAGTGACCGCCGTTACTGGTTCAGTAACGGCGGTCACTTTTGCCTTCTTAATTTTTTATTTCATAGCTTCCAGGTGAAATCTTTCACGTAAATCTTTATTTTTAACTTTGCCATCCTGGTATAAAATATCACCCGAATGGAACCATCCATCTTCGTCCCACTGGCGAGAAGCTGCTTCCGGATTTTCAAAGTAACCCGCGCTGAAGTTTGGACCACGTGACCACATCTCACCAGGTGCCACAAAAATAGTTGTGATAGTCTTTAACTGTTCATACAAAAAATGTTTGGAAGGAATTCTCATTAGCAATCTTGAATGTAGTAAAGGTTCGATCCCGACTCTTGTAAACCAGCTATCCCTATTTCTTGATTCTATTTCGGAGGTGGATTTTATGGAAATTCGATCACTTGGCCGTTCAGGTTTAAAAGTAACAAATCTCTGCCTGGGAACGATGACCTTTGGTAATCAGTCCGACAAGGAAACTGCTTTCGCCATTATGGATAAAGCATATGAGGCAGGCATAAATTTCTTTGACACGGCCGATGTATACCCTTTAGGCGGAACCTTTGAACAGCTTGGTTCTACTGAGGAAACCATAGGCGATTGGCTCAAAGGAAAGCGGGATAAAATCGTATTAGCCTCCAAGTGTTTCGGAGCCATGGGCCCGGGTGCGAACGAACGGGGCCTCAGCCGAAAGCATATCATCGAATCTATAGAGGACAGTTTGCGAAGATTGAAAACCGATTATTTGGATCTGTATCAAGCGCATCAATTTGATGAAACAGTACCACTGGAGGAAACGCTGCGGGCATTTGATGACCTTGTCACCCAGGGGAAGGTAAGATACATTGGGGTATCGAATTGGAGGAGCTGGCAAATTGCAAAAGCTCTCGGCATCGCGGAAAGAAAGAATTTTGTTCCGATTGAAAGTGTACAGCCACGCTACAATTTGTTATTCCGCATGATTGAAGATGATCTTGTCCCAATGTGCACGAGTGAGGGCATCGGACTCATCACCTATAATCCTCTGGCAGGGGGGATGTTAACAGGTCGCTATCAGGGGGGGCAGCAAGTCGAGGCAGGAACCCGTTTTGGCCTCGCCGGTGTGAGCAAGGCCGGGCAACTTTATCAAGACAGGTACTGGCAAGAGCCTATCTTCGAAGCGGTAGAGAGATACAAAAAGTGGTGCGCCGAGCATGGGTATGATATGGCAATAACCGCAGTACGCTGGGTAACGCAACAACCCGGAATTACGTCTGCTATAATTGGGGCGAGCCGGCCGGAACAGCTAGATGCAAGTTTAGCCGCGGCAGAGCAGCCTCGTCTGGTCGAAGAGGAACTGCGGTGGCTCGATCAGCTGTGGTTCTCACTGCCACGCCGCCGTGAAGACCGCTAAGAAAAAGGACCGCTCGGCGATTCGCCAGCGGTCAGCTCCACTTTCATCCCTATTCATTCATTTTATGCTACAATCCAAACCGCCTGAAGAAATGCAAAATGTTTCTACCGGTGTCCCCTGTGTGCCAGTGCGTTAAAAATCGAGGTCAATCTGCTCTTCAATCTTCCCAGTTACTTCTTCCTCCCAAACGAGCTGGCCTTCAGTAAAATTCCCTCCCCCATTGGCCGGATCATCTTGCGACATGGTTTCTCGATAAGTAACCGATACCGCAGAGGGAAGCATGATGTTTCTTTGCAGCATGTCAAATTTGCCGAGCAACTCCTGCATAAGAGTGACAAGTGTTTGTTCCTGCCATTGGTGGCGCTCTCTGGCTAAATCATATTCCACTACGCGATTTATATAAGCAGATAGCTCATTTACGTCTTGTGATTGACTATGTAGCCTTTTATATACTTCTTCACTCAGAACCGTTGTATCAATAGTTATAATAGATGGTTTAGTAGCATTCACAGATGTTCTCATCCTCTTAGAGGGCGGCCACAGCCGTTTCATTTAGGCTGAGTATTTCCAGAGCATACAGATTCAATTTACCTCCATCCGGCGGGAAAATATGATACTGCTGTTGAATTTCCTCTCCGAATTTTTCTCTTATTACTTCCTCTATGAATTGCTTAAGCACAGTTCCGTTGCCGCCGATGTAGATATTCTTGTACATCTTCCCTTGCGGAAGAGGGAAAGTATTTTCTACTTTTGCTGTGTAGATTTTTGCGTAGCTGCGCAAAGAATGATGGATTACTTTGGTGAGGTCAGTTGTTTTACCGCTGCTTCCATCAACTAACTCCATCTTCGAATCGTTAATGTGCTCATAAATGAACTTTTCTAATGAACGAACATCCGCAAAGAACTCAAGCAGCTTTTCGGTTCTTAACGTCTCAATATGTTTAAGGTAAGATATATCTGTAAGCGACTCCAGTGCAGCTCTATTCTTTGGCGCCTTCAGCCCCGTGGGAAGAAGCGCCAAATCGCAGGTACCTCCACCAATGTCGTGAATAAGCGTATCAAACTCATCAAATTCATTCGCCAGTTCATTATCTTCCAGTTTGAAGTTTTTCTTAATCGCCCATCGTGCATCTGCACCTTCAATCCTACATTTGCTGATTGCTACTTTAATGGATAACGTCCGCTCAGCTCCCGGCGTCATAATCGTCACATTGTGTTCGCCACGAAAGCGTGCAGCCATCTGTTCCTGCATATCTGAGAATTTCTCACCCTTTTTCAGAAGCCAAATCGGAAGCATGGTCGAAAAATAATCAATTTCAACACTCGTCTGATCCGCACTATCTGCATGAAGTACGTGATAATATGCCGCTCCCGCCAGGAAACAAATGTAAGCAATTTCTGATTCGGCTTTATTATGGAGCTTTGAAATATGCTTGTTTGCCAATTGATGCTCCTCTGCAGCCTGCCCTACTAAAAAGAATCGCTCCTGGCCATCCATAACGGTTGCAATCAGCATGTTTTTCAAAAAATCCTTCGGTTCATCGATCCGCGATGTAAAATGTGCCTGCGCTTCTTTCTCGCTAAGCTCTACCACGTTTGTTACGATTTCAAAATAGTAGCCATTAACCATAAACTGTTCAACGGAATTTCCAGAATCCTTATTGAACCTTTTAATCTTAAAAATACCCATGGTCTCCTCCTCTGGATGGTTTGTTCCCTCGTTAACATCCATTCGATCATTGGGCTGTGGAGATAACCCGCCTGTTAACTTTATGTGACAGTGTATAGCATTTTTCATGGATTTTATTTGTTTTTTGCCATCATGCTTAGGCTTGTTAACATGTTTAGGGACTGATAAGACTGGAGAGACTAATCCACCTTTAACGGAGTTCCGCTTTCTTTTTCGCATTTTTTGCCCTCCTTGACGCTCCCCCCTTAAAAACCGCAATTACTTCATAATATGAACGCACTGTATCCATTCAGAATCTAAAAGCAAAAATTAAAAAATTCCTGTTTCTTAAGCCCAAGTCACCTTCAATACATTTTACTGATTTAGATTAGTTTTTGGTTCATCAGGAATTAACAGGCACTAGTAGAGTCCCAGCCGCCTTAGCCTTGATTCGAACAACGTTGGAGGGAACATAGGCTACCGGGACTTCTTCCATATCAATTAATGTAACCGTGGCAGGATCCGCTCCTGCTGTTATGGTCTTATGTTTTACAAGTTCCTCCACTTCTTCAATAACTTCCTGCCGGGTCCGGCCGGCTGTGGAGAACATTTTATCCACCTCGCCGCTCACCTGGGCAATTGCGGCACCAATTGCATTTGCACAACCGGCATGGTTAGGCTGAATGACTTGTGAAACTCCCTCCAACTGACCTTGAATGAGTATGGCCCCACCCCCAACTAACACCACCGGGACATCCTGACTACTAGTTTTAATTTTATCGATCACGGCAGCTATATCCCTATTGATCACTGCCATAGCTTTTTTCCAGGTATTTGGAGAAATTGACTCGAGGCGGGATACATCACAGGCCGGATGGTCAATTATAGCTAAACCTGAGGCCAATATACAATCCGTGGCCGTTAACGTGCCCCCTCCAAACGCGATACTCTCCTTCACGATGTTATAGCCTACACTATCCGGACCTACGCTAACTTCCCCATCCTTTTCTCGCACAATACTTCCCCCGCCGATGCCAATTGAGATGATATCAGGCATACGAAAATTTGTCCGTACCCCACCGATATTGACAGCAACCGAGGACTCACGGGGAAATCCCTTGATCAGAATTCCCACATCCGTGGTGGTTCCTCCTATATCACACACAATGCAATCCGGAAAATCGCTTAAAAACGCAGCCCCACGGATACTGTTGGTTGGGCCCGACCCGATCGTGAGAATGGGATATTTTTTGGCATACTCCAAGGACATAAGCGTGCCATCATTTTGTGCAAAATAGATATCCGCCTGTATTCCGTATCGATGTAATGCTTTTTCTAATCCCTGGGCTACCATATCGGCTACTTTCACCAACGCAGCATTGAGTGCGGCAGAGTTTTCCCTTTCTAATAACCCTAAGTTGCCGATTTCAGAGGAAAGTGTCACGGGGAAATCTTCTCCAAAACGATTTCGGACCAGCTGCCCAAACTCCTTCTCATACTTATCGAGCACAGGAGAAAAGATGGAGCAGATTGCGACGGATTCGATGCATGAAGCTTCCATCTGATCCAATACGCTCTCACACTCATCGACAATCAATCTAGATTGATTCAAGGGCCTTCCATCGAACTCGCATCCGCCATGAATGAAATAATAGTGATTGCCTACTGATTGCTTTAACTCTTCATCCCAGGTAAACATGGGTTCAATGGATTGGCCGGCAGGCAAACAAATCCGGACCACTGCAATTTTCGCTAATCTTTTTTTCTCAATAATGGCATTGGTCGCATGGGTCGTACCCAGCATGACATATTTAATGTTACTAAAGTCGATCGCAGCTTTTCTCAGTACTTGGTCTAGGGCGTTAAAAATACCCGTCTCCACGTCTTGCGTCGTTGGTGCTTTCGTTGCTTCTATGATCCGATTATGCTGGTCCAGTATAACAGCATCTGTATTCGTGCCACCTACATCAATTCCAATTTTGTAGATCATCCTATTCGCACCCTCCTTTTATGGATGTTTTCTACTGGTTCGTAATCATAGTCGTAGCCAAAATACCGCGGTCCCCACACATTCAAGGCAGCCGGGCTTCTCATAATGTCAGGAGTCGGGATACCTAGGCAAATTACACGGAAGCCGTATTTCAACCCCTCCGTCGTTACTGGGACACCAGTCTCCACATCCAGAAAAGTAATTAAGTCCGGTACCATGGCCACCAGTTCATCCCCTATTTTGGCCATCAAATTTTCGTTTTGGAAATCAACATGCAGCTTTTCACCATTGAATTCATCAAATCCTTCGACCACGGCCTTGCCCCGGACAAAGCCATCCGTTGATCTTCGCTCGACATCAATGACCTTGCCTTTAAATAGAACCATAGCTTCTCCATAAATGGATTCTCGAGTCACCTGTTGAATGGCTTCAATCGGATTGTTTTTCCGCTCATTCGCAACTCGAATGGCTTTTCCCAGCTTCATACACAAGCTGATCGTATTGGGGATGGCTGTGCGTTTCACTTCCGCGCCAGTCATCACATATTCGGCAATATGGGCCACCCCGCCCATTCGCACTGCAATCCCGCGAGAAATATGTTCTAACATGGCATTATCCAACGTATCCAGCAGACAATAATCACCGCGCTCGTTGAACAGACCCATGGGGGTGCCCTGAACCCCATAAATATTGAATGTCTCCATCTGCAGTTCAGGGAACGCCCGGCCCATCCCATCAGCGTCAACGATCGGAATTCCTGCTTCAGAAGCTACCACGAAAGGAATCGTCGAATTGAGCCCGCCGCATTCTATTGGCATAGTGGCAAATGCAGTTCTGCCAAACTTCTCCTCCAGTAGACGAAGCGACTTTAAAGCTTCGTCCCCATTCGGGATTTTTTCCACCATAATGGTGGGTGCGCCCATCATTGCAGTTGGGATGACAATCTGATCATCAGGAACTTCTGTTGGATCAAGCAGTTGAATTTGCCCGTTTTTTCGAATGCATTTTTGTACCATCAATTTCCCTAAATATGGATCTCCTCCGCCCCCTGTACCCAGCAATGCGGCCCCAACAGCTAAATCCTCGATTTCTTGTTCTCCAATCCAAATAGGCAACTGGATCCCTCCTTTTTACGCTTATTTCCATACTTCTCTAAGCACTCTCATGAAGTTTTGGCCCAGGATCAACTCAATGTCCCCATCTTTATACCCGCGTTTCATCAGAGAATGGGTGATTTCAGGTACGGAGGTATGTCCTTTAATTACATCAAATGGCTTGCGTTGCATCGTAGCCAAACTGCTTTCCGGTGAAACGTATTTCATAAAGGGATCCATAAAATCAAATCCCAACCCAACATGCTGCACGCCAACCAACTTGGAGATGTGATCCATGTGGTCGATGAGGTGTTCTATATCTGAATCCTTATCATGTTCCGAAACAAAAAAATTCACGGCATTCATGCCAATCATCCCACCAGTTGAAGCAATGGCCTTAATCTGATCATCTGTAAGGTTTCGCATGGTATTAGCTAAGGTTCTACAGTTGGAATGGGAGGCAATCACAGGGTTTTTGGCAAACTCCATCACATCGGTGAAACCCTCATCATTGATATGGCTAACATCAATAACCATTCCTAGTTTTTCAGCTTCTTCAATTAATTGGACACCAAAATCAGTGATCCCGCCCTTTCTCCCCTCTCTCACTGCAGAAAAGTGGCTGCCGTCTCCAACCCAGTTGCGCCTGCTCCAAACTAGGCCAATTAATCGCACCCCAAGCTCGTAAAAGCTCCGAAGAAGACTGAGATCGTTGTAAAGCGGCTCAGCCCCTTCCAAAGAGAGGACAAAACCGATTTTGTCTTCTTTTTTTGCCTTATTCAGGTCCTCTATGTTTTTACAAACTTTAATTTTTTCAGATGATTCATCGGCTTCTGCATGCAGGGCACTAATTTGCTGGAGAGCTTTTCGAAGGCCCATTTCTGGTAAAAAACTGTCATCTACAAAGATAGCAGAGACAATCGAATCAATCCCTCCCTCTTTGAAATTAGGTAGATAATCAGTTTCAATCACCTTTTTCTTGCCGCGATCTCTTTGGATAGTAACGTCCATCAACAGATCAAAATGGCCATCTATTACGTGTGCCATGCTTTACATCCTCCTTATTTATCGATCTAAGCCGCCAAAGGATCGGCGGCTTAGATCGATAAGATTCTTTGATTTATACGCGTACTTTAGAAGGAGGAGTCATATACGTTAAACGGCTTTGTTTTACGCCCATTGTAATTATGCTTTCCAGCATTTTAGTCGCCGCAAATGCCGGGTCGATGACAGGTACATCATAGCCTCGTTCCTTAAGCTTTTGCTGAAGATCCGCGGCAACTCCCATCATTCCTGTGCATCCTAACACGAGTGCATGAGCGTTATCGTTTTCAATCGCTTTAGTCATTTCTTCCAACAGAGAACTCTTCAACTTCTCTTTCTCATGAACTTCTAATACGGGAATATTTACATATCTTACAGAAGCTAAGTTTCCATTAACTCCTAACAATTTGCTAATGTTTTCAATCATCGGAACTACATTGGGAAGGACGGTCACTACAGAAAAAGTCTTAGCTAATAAACTAGCAAAGAGCATAGAGGATTCGGCAGCACCTACAACCGGAATATTCAGTACTTCCCGAGCCGGTTTAACTCCCGGATCTCCAAAACAGAAGCTAATAATTCCGTCATAACCTTCCTTTTCAGCTTCAATGGCCTTTTCTAAAAAATTAGGGATGCACAACGCCTCATCGTATTCACATTCCACCGATGCAGGTCCATAATCTAAGTTACACACCCCGACGTGGGTCGATTCAGCTGCATGATGGGTAATTTCTTGTTGAATCTCCTCATTAAAAAAGTCCGAAATGATAGGCATAATGACTTTGATCTTCATTTGACTCGCTCCTCCATCTTAAAATTTAGATTTTAATTGTTTTATTAATGGACTTCTTCCAAATTCATAGCGAGAATACCGGCGGCTTTTACACGGACACGAGTGGCATTACCTGGAAGGTAGGCCAGTGGCACGTCTTCTATATCAACAATCTTAATGGTGTCAGGATCCGCACCAGCAATGATGGCTTCATTGACTGCTATCTTCTTAGCCAATTCTAAAGTTTGTTCTCGGCCAAGCTCATCCAGGGTAAAGACACGCTCAATCTGACCGCTTACCTGGGCAATGGCAGCACCAATCGCATTGGCTACACCGAAATCATCCGGACGAATCACCCGAGAAGCGCCTGTAAGTTGGTCTGGTAACAGAATGCTTCCGCCTCCCACTAGGATTACTGGAACCGGTTCTGCGCTCGTCTTCATCTTGTCAATCGCTTCCTCGACCATCTGGATGATCTTTGTATAGACTTTTTTTAGCAGGCCTTTATCCAAATGGGCAACTTTGTTCGGATCACCAAGATCGGCCTTTCCCAATGCTACTGCAACATCGGTGGCAGTTAAGGTATCTCCACCAAATACAAGCCCTTTTTCCGGTAGTCTATAACCTACGCTATCAGGTCCTACTGTAAAGTTCGTCTGATCTTCTTGAATACGGACAATTGTTCCGCCTCCTAAACCAATCGAAACCAAATCAGGCATCCGGAAATTGGTTCGAGCTCCTCCAATTTCAACAGCCAATGATGACTCTCGAGGGAAAGAGTTAACAAGAACACCAATATCGGTTGTTGTGCCTCCCACATCCACGACAAGTGCGTCCGACAACCCCGACAGATAGGAGGCTCCACGGATACTATTTGTCGGTCCACAGGCAATGGTAAGAATCGGGTATTTCATGGCATATTCGACATTCATAAGCGTGCCGTCGTTTTGTCCAAAGAAGACTCGTGCATTTATCCCCTCTGCCTTTAGGGCATCTACGAAACCTTCTGCTGTAGCTTTTGCCACACTTACAACTGCGGAGTTCAATATCGTCGCATTTTCACGTTCCAACAATCCGATACTTCCAATCTCGTGCGATAAGGAAACCGGGAGCTCCTCGCCTAATACCTCATGAAGAATTGCTGCCGTGCGGAGTTCATGTTCTTTGGACACCGGAGAAAATACGGAGGTAACAGCAACTGAGTTTACTTTTCCTTTGATCTCCTGTGCAATACGAACTAATTCCTCTTCATCTAATTTTGCAATCTCTCTTCCGTCAAACTCATGTCCGCCACGTACAATATAAACATGTTTCCCCAGCCTTTCACGAAGGTCACCGGGTACCCCGATTAAAGGTTTCACCGCAAGCGTTGCAGGGGCACCAATTCGAATGATGGCAATTTCGTTAAGACGTTTACGTTCGACAATGGCATTCGTACAATGCGTTGTACCTAGCATGGCATAATGGATTTGATCACGCGGTACACCAGATTTTGCAATGACTTCGCGCATAGCCTCATAAATACCCAAACTTACATCTTCTGTTGTAGGAGACTTCGTTTTTGCAAGCACCTTATAATGCATGTCTAATAGAACAGCATCTGTATGGGTTCCACCTACATCAATTCCAATTCTGTAACTCATTTGGTCACAACTCCTTTTGTGGCAAGTTCCTCCACTGGAATATACTCTACTTCATAGCCAAAATAAGCAGGTCCGCATGTCTCTATCCCCTTAGGAGTACGCCATTTTGAGTTACAGGGAATGCCAATAATCACAGTGCGGGCCCCATAACGCATGCCTTCTGTTGTAATGGGCAATCCAGTTTCAGCATCAAGAACCGCAATCAGATCAGGGGTTACACACAAAAGCCTATCCTCTGTCTTTGCAATCAAATGCTCATTTTGGAAACGAAGTTCTAGGGTTTCTGCAGAATAATTCAACAACCCTTCGATTTTGGCTGTGCCCCGCGCGAACCCGGTTTCGGTTTTGCGGTTTACATCGACTATTTTTCCGCGGAATAATTCGAAACCTTTGGTTAGTTTAAGTACTTCCTGAATAGGATCAAGATTATTTTCTTTCGCTAAGCGAATGGATCGGCCAATTTTTTCCTCAAGATTTAAAATATTACGAATTCCACTTTGCCTTAAATCTTTGCCTGTCATTGGATAGATTGCGAACATAACGGCGCCGCCTTTTTGAATCGTTGCGTTTCGGGCAATCCTTTCTGCCCAATGATTGTCTATTGTATTTAACAAAGTAACATTCCCTTTTTCATCGGCAATCACCATAGGTGTTGCAGAAAGTTCATCCAAATAAAAGGTTACCATTTGCAATTCGGGAAATGCTCGCCCCATTCCATCGGCATCCACAACAGGCAATCCCAATTGTGCAGCCAGGGCCAGTGGCAGCAAAGAATTTACGCCTCCTGCTTCGATTGGAAAAGTCGCAAAAATCTTTTTTTCCATGTATTTTTCGAGTGATTCAAATGCAAGTTTGGCTTCATGCCCACTTGGCGCTTTTTCGAATAAGACTGTTGGTGCTCCCATCATGCCAGACGATACAACAAACGCATCATCTGGAACTTCATCTACCGATAAGAGTTTGATTGGGCCAAATTCCTCAATGGCCTGAAGTGCCATTAACTTGCCAATATACGGATCCCCCCCGCCACCAGTCCCAAGTAATGCTGCTCCAACTGCAATATCTTCAATTTCTTGTTTCCCTAAAAGTCTCATGTTTTTTCTCCCTTCAATTGTTTCCAAATTGGTGTCTAAGCTGTTTGGTCAATTTCCGCGTTTTTTTGATTCATTATTGCTCCAAAGATTTTCATGCCAATATAATAGGCCACTCCGCTTATAATTAAAGAATTTAAGGAAGGAATGCCAATATTAATTAAATAACCTGCCAAACCACCAAGTGCCCAGGCTATAAGAGTAACTGGATTGATAGTCTCGCACGTTTCCGGCAACAAACTCTTTTCACGACTGTCAGCAAGAAGCTTTCTGTCGCGTTTGAGAATAAAATAGTCGACTACCATAATGCCAGCAACTGGGGGAACAAAAACACCGAGAAATACCATAAAATTAATGAATTTGTCTAGAATACCGAATACGGATAGAACCGTACCAATAATTCCAATAATCAACGTCACGAATCCCCTGTTGACCTTTCGGCTTAACATTGAATCGATTGCGTTTGTAATTCCCAAGGAAGAAGCATATAGATTTAAATCATTAATTTTAACGGTGGCAAATACCACGATAGCTGTTCCAAGCCAACCAGTCGTTTTCATAACTATGGTGACAACATCGCTGGTACCTACCGCGTGTGCCATTAATACAGCAGCAAGATTCACGCCAAATTCCCCAACAAGCGTACCAATCAAGGTCATCCATAAAACATCTTTGCCGTTTCGACAATAACGACTCATGTCTGGAGTAATGACCGCACCGATCATATATCCGCCGGCAACCATGGTTGCGGCCACTCCCATCGAAAGAGTTGGACCAGGAGGCGCTGAGGCAATTAAATTCCAAGTATTATGATTTTTTAGAACCTGGTAAATGCCGTAGACAATAACTAGCATAAACCCAGGTACTGCAATCCTGGCAGTCCAGCTTAACCATTTAAACCCAAAAATCACGATTAGAGTAACAAACATGCCTGTTAAAGATGCGGCTAACGGAAAACCCAACAGACCACCCAGCGCCTGATCCAATCCCTTTGCGAACACAGAGTTTTGAATACCAAACCAACCTATCGATCCAACAGCAATGACTAGACCGAGGATGCCTGACCCATACTTTCCAAACCCTGTCCAGCGAGCAAGCAAACTTGTTGACAGCCCTTCCCGTGCTCCAGAAACACCAACTAAAAAACTTACTATCTCTAAAACCACACTGCCTAACATCGTAGCCCAAAATGCCTGCCAAAAAGTCATCCCGTAACCGATTGCTGCTCCCATCATAAATTGGGCGAGACTGGTCAGAGCACCCACTCGAACCAACATAACTTCCCACATCGGCAAGCGAGCTCCAGCAGGTACCCTGCTCAAAGCAAAATCATCTGCCGTGTTCTGTGAACTTGCCATTTTCCGCTTCCCCCTTCTTATCTCTTCCAAATTTTGCTTGTCGATGGCCACAAATGTCCCGGCTTTAATCTACCTTCCATTAAGCTTCTCTTAATTTGAGCCACAATGGAGTTTGAGGTTTTTTCAATTGAGGTTTTTCAAAATTCGGTTATATCGCCTCCTTCGCCGCTATAGGGGTATGGATAGGTTTATTACTAATCAAATAATAAATGAAAGAAATCAATAAAAATGTATTGTGTGATAAAATCTAACAAGTTTTTTATCTTCTGTATACGAATCAATTTTATAGGCATGTACTCGTTTGATAGAAATACGTTCTTATGAAATTGATTTATCTACATACCTCTTAAGAAAGATGCAGTCTAAACAAGCGATGCAATAGCCTTAACTTGAACTCTCAAAGCTTGGCTCGGAATATAAGCCAAAGGTGTTGCTTTAATAGATTTGGCGGTCACTGATTCCAAGGTAGCCCCCGAACGAATCGCTTCTTGAACAGCTTCCTGTGTAGCCATTTCCACGGCATCTTCTCGCTCCATCCCTTTTAACCAATACATGCGGTCCACATTTCCGCTTATCGGGGCAATGCAGGCACCAATTGCGGAAACATGCATATAATTGGGAGGCTGAACTACATCAGCCCATGGGAAACGAAACTTTTTGGCCAACTCTTCACTTCCTTCTCCTACAATCACAATGGGAAGAGGGTCATATTGTGGTTGAAAGCGTTGCATCACGTCAAAAACCGCATCCAATTGATCATCACTAATGGAATGCTTACCTCCAAAAGGTAATGTCACAAGTTCTGGCATCGGAATATTGACATGAATACCAGCAATAGTCGCATTTTTCCATCTATCTTTCGGAAATCCATCCTCTAATACACCAATGCGTGTTGCTTCTGTGGTCATGTCAATGACAATACAGTCATTGAGTTGCGTTAAAAACGAAGCTCCCCGAAGGCTCGTGGTCATTCCCGAATAAAGTGCTCGGATTGGATATCGCAAGGCATAGTCATAAGACATTAACGATCCATCATTTTGAACAAGATAAATTCCAGCATCGATGCCAAGTTTGTGCAAAAGCTGATCGAGCCCTTGCAAAGCCTCCTTCATGATCCTGGATAAAGCGGCATTAAGAATGGCGGTGTTTTCCCGCTGAAGAAATCCAATGCTCCCTAGTTCATGGGATAAGGTAAAAGAATGTTCTTTACCCAGTGTTTCTTGGATCCAACCCATAACCATTCGTTCATGACTATCATTCACCGGTGAAAAAGTACTTGTAATAGCAAAGGCGTCGAAACAGTGCGAAGAAATGGATTGAAGGAACGTATCAAGCGCTGGGCGAGAAGGTAAAGATTCCGATTCCCTCCCATCAACTTCATGGCCACCTTGTAACTCACAATAAACGAGTCCAATCGCCTTACGAAAAAGTTCCGACCCTTCATATAGTGGGGTAATGCTTCCTTTAGCTTGCGAAACCCTAACCGTGCACACCTGAGCTAGAGTTTTCTCCTCCTGCAAAGCGTCAAGAAAAAGATTTGTCCCTACCATCACTGCTTTAATGTTATACGGGCTAACGTTTGCCTGTTTCAGTAGTTGAGTAATTATTAATTGAATTCCTGTCATCACATCTGGTGTTGTTCGTTGACTAGCAGAGGTCAAAATATGAAAACGCTGATCCATCACGACTCCGTCGGTTTTTTCTCTACCGACATCAATTCCGATACGAATCATCCAATTCTTCCTCGCCTTCGTGAATCTGAAGTTGTTCCGTCGGAAAAAACTCTGTAGCCAAACCAAAACGTTTTGGCCCCACGATTTCAAGCATTTTTGGATCTCTTAGCAACAAAGGACTGGGAATGACTATAATCCATACTTTTCGATGATTTTCCAACTCTTCAATCGTGATGGGGCTTCCAGTAGCCTCATCCAATATGCAAATCAGGTCGGGGACCATTGCAAGGGCTCGTTCGCCCTTCTTGGCAAGTAAATATTCATTTTTAAATATAACCTCCATTTGCTCACCGACAAAAAAACCGGTTCCTTCTACCATTAGAGCCCCACTCAATAAACCTCCAACCAAGTTTCTTTGCAGATCCACAATTTTTCCTTCAATTAATTTGCACGGCCTGCCATAAATGGAATTTCCAAAAGTATGGTTTAATGCAATAAGTATGTGATCAATATTTGCCTGTGCTGCCTTTACGGCTTCACCTAACCTCATAGCGAGAGAAAACGTTTGATGGATAGCGACTTCCCGAACCGCCCTTCCCTGCATGGGATAACCGGCTATCGCTGCCGAGCCCCCCCATTCGATTACCTTATCACGTGCCTCATGTTCTACCTGTTCATTTGCTGCTTGGTGAATCCGGTGGCACTCCCCGCGATCATTCACCATGGTCAATGGGGTAGCCTGTATACCAAATGCGTGGAAGGTAGTCATCTGCAATTCTGAAAAGGCTCGACCCATCCCGTCGCAATCAAGAAGGGGCAGTTTAGATAAGGCAGCTGCCAGAACGGGGACCATAGCCTCCATTCCTCCTATTTCGAAACCCATCACCGCTCCGATAGTAATTCCCTTTTCTTTTTCCAACATGTTAATAGCGCTAGGTATTTCTGTTTGTGTGAGAAGTTTTTCGTTCAAAATGGTTGGTGAACCCATAATGGCCACCGGTACAACCCACTCTTCATCACATACAGCCATAGGCGACAATAGGGTAACCGGCCCCTCCTCACGAACGGATCGAAGTGCTAATAACTCAAGCAATCTGCTGTCGCCTCCCCCACCTGATCCGAGATACCTGGCACCACACGCCAAATATGGAATGTCTTGCTCGGTTAGTTGCTTCTTCATGGTTTATCCTCTCACCTTTCATTAAGCAAATTGCATGCCAATCCATTTCTATAGGATTTGTTAATAAACAGCTCTAAAATTTGACTAAAAACAAAAAGTAATTTGAATTCTCAACATAAAATCCAGAGAAGAAAAATAAAAAATGCGAACTAACTTCCCATTTCTCTTTTTTTATCATTTTTTCGCACTATTTCTCAATAATTTTCATTTTGAGAATTTTTTCTCACGAGTAATCGCTTTTAGGCGTCGATAAAGAGTCGCGATACTCATTCCTAATGCCTCAGCAGCCTTTCTTTTTCCTTCGGTACTGTTTCCATAGCGAAGAATGGCTTGTTCTATCAAATACGCTTCAGATTTTTCAGTATTCAGTAAGGAAGAATCTAAAAAGCCCCCTTTTTTTAATAACAAGTCTATCTTTTCAATAGCCCCATCGTTATCTTCACGGACTTGAAGATAACGATGGGATGATGGCAAGCTACTTATCGTAACCAAGTCTCCGATTTCCAGATTCACAATATATTCAATAACATTTTCAAGTTCACGTATATTTCCCGGCCAGTGGTATTGATATAGCCGTGTCAAGGCTTGTGATGAAATACGTTTGGGTTCTTTCCCCAAACGCTCTCCATGCCGCTTCATAAAGTACTGGATAAGCTCATATAGATCCTCCATTCTTTCACGTAAAGGAGGAATGGAAAAGGGAATCACGTTTAATCGAAAGTATAAATCTTCCCGGAATTGTTGATTGGCAATCATAGTTTCTAAATCTTTATGGGTAGCTGCAATCACCCGAACATCTATGGGAATACTATCTGAACCTCCGACTCGCTCGGTCCTCCTCTCCTGCAAAACTCGCAAAAGCTTGGCTTGTAGAAAAAGTGGCATATCCCCTATTTCATCCAGAAACAGCGTTCCACCATGGGCCATTTCAAAACGACCAGGTTTACCACCTTTTTTTGCCCCGGTAAATGAACCTTCTTCATAACCAAAGAGCTCACTTTCCAAAAGAGACTCCGGAATTGCAGCACAATTGATGGCTACAAACGGACCTTTTTGGCGGTGGCTAGCTCCATGAATTGCCTGGGCAAGGACTTCCTTTCCTGTTCCACTTTCTCCCCTGATCAAAATGGTTGAATCACTTTTCGCTACCTTTTCCGCCTGTGCTTTTAAAGCTGAAATACCTTCACTGTTACCGCGAATGTCAGTAAAAGAATAACGTGTGGCATATTTCTTTTGTTTATCTACACTAGGTACTAAAACCCTTTTTGTAAATTGCAAAACTGCCCCCACCGCTCGTTTGTTAACAATCAGAGGATGTAAACGACAACAGTAAGGGTACAGCACCTCTGTAGAATCCTTAATTTGAACCCTAAAATCTATAATTGGCTTTCCTTTTTCGACAAACTGAATCAGTTTCGAAGCTGCCGTGGACTCTAGAAGCTCTAGGAGACGTTTGTTTATTAAAGTCATTTGTGAACGTCCCCATACATTCTCCGCAAACGTATTGGTATGAACGACACTTCCTTGATGATCAACAACCAAAATAGGGGTTGAAATCAACGATAAAAGTGTGATGGTTTCTTGTAACAACCATTTTTTCTCATTTATCAATGATTCTATCTTGTCCATTTGTACTCCTTTCACTGCTTTCCACTTCAGCTATACCCTCTTATTCTTCCACACACATTAAATCCCTTTAGTTCTTAGATGCTAAAATTATAGAAAAAACTTAATAAAGTAAATAGATTCATTTTTAATCAGTTCGTTGTATATTTATGCTTATTGGCGTATTATCATTAATGCAGTCCTTTATAAAACAACTGCGTCCCTTAATAGATAAACAACCAGATTGGAAGGAAAGCATAAATGAATCCAACTCACAATAACAAAAAGCTAGGTGTAGCAGGCTTATCTCTCATTAGTATAAATGCAATTCTCGGGTTAAAAAATATCCCTTTTGCTTCAACGATTGGGCCATCTGCCATTACTTTTTGGGTGTTAGCAGCTTTTTTCTATTTCGTACCCATCAGTTTAATCGTGGCTGAGCTGGCAACGGCGTACCCAAACCAGGGAGGAATGAGTACGTGGGTCAACCGGGCCTTTGGTAAAAAAGCAAGCTTTTTATGCAGCTGGTTTTTCTGGGTTGCCAATTTTACGTATTACCCCTCGCTATTAATAGGTATAACGGTGAATGTTTCGTATGCGATCAACCAGCCTCAAATCGTGCATAACACGTGGTTAACGACCGTAATTTCTGTTACGATTTTTTGGGTTCTCACCTTACTCACATTACGCGGAACCCAAATGAGCGGGAAGCTCGCAGCTATTGGCGCTCCACTGGGGGTAATGGTCCCGGCCGTTTTAATTTTTGGGTTTGGCTGTCTGAGCCTATTTCATGGACATCCTTCAGCAACGCAATTTACGGCCCATTCGATTGCACCAAATAATCTTTCGCTGGATACGGTAATGTTTCTATCAACTCTGATGTTTGCTTTTTCAGGTACAGAAATGCTTGGGACGATTGCCGGGGATGTGAGAAATCCGCGAAAAACTTTTCCTAAAGCAATTTTTATCACTTCGGTGATTATTGCCGGTGTTTACATTCTTGGCACAATGGCTTTTCAATTTGTTATTAAGATTACGCCAGATCAAACAGCCACCGCTCTTTATTTATTTGCCGACCAAGTAACAAGCGAATTTCATCTACCGTTCCGATTATCGCAGATTTTAGGAATATGTTTTGTCGTCTCTGTGATAGGTTCGCTGTCATTTTTAATTTTGAATCCTAGCGTCATGATTTATGAAAGCGGAAAAACGATACTTCCTGCTTCCTTAACCAAAGTAAACCGTGTAAATATGCCTGTTCGGCTGATTGTCTGGCAGGCTGTTGGCGTAACAGTCATTTTACTGTTTTCCGGGTTCGTTCCAACAGTTTCGACAGCCCTAAATATGCTTACCCTCATGGCAACATTAGCATTTTTTATTCCATATCTATTCTTAATCAGCGCTTATATCAAACTGCGGCTGACAGATAAAGCAACGACAAGGCCGTTCAAGTTAAAAAGTAATTTATTGGCTTATGTCATAGCGTTAGTGGGGCTGGCTTCTGTAGTGGGTACGATTGTTCTCACGTTGATTCCCGCCCCACATACAACCATGGCCCAATATGCACCCCTCGTTGCAGGACCTGTAGTGTTTGCTGTTTTGGGCCTATGGTTTTATCATGCAGGCACAAAAGAAAAACGTGTTGAATTAAAAAAAGCAAGCTAAAAAAGTACAGGCGTATACGTCTTAAGGTATTGCTCGTTCCGGTTTTATTTGAAAGGGATACGAAATGTGTAACAAAAAAAGAGTATGAGTAATGGCATAGTCCTAGCTGATACTCTTTTCTCTATGCACATATAAACCTAAGTTTACATCACCTTTTTTGGTATTCGCTCATGCATGAATTGTTGCAGTGAAATTTGCCAATGCCATTACCCGGTGTTACAACAGCCCAATTTTGTCGCAAATCAAGCATACTTGAATGTTTTAACATAAATTGTGATTAGCCGTTATTGAGGAAAAAGGAGGCGATTTTTATGACAAAAACTCTTATCTTGAAAAAGCCTGTTATTGCGGTAACCGGAAGCGCGGGTAAAACCACGACCAAAGAAATGATAGCCTCCATCCTTCGCAGAAAATGGCGCATCTTCGCTTCCTATCGAAGTTTTAATCAATACACATGCTCTGCCGCTAACGCAATACGAATTCGTCCGTTTCACAAGGCCGCGGTCTTAGAGTTTGGCATGGGTGCGAGAGGACAGATAAAAAAACACTGCCATTTTATTCAGCCAAACATCGGAGTCATTACTAATGTCGGAACAGCTCATATTGGAAATGTCGGAGGAACTGTGCGGGGCATTGCCCACGCGAAGTCCGAGTTGATTAAACACATGAAGCAAACCGGGTTTCTGGTTATCAATGCGGACGATCCCAATTCAAGGTTACTTGAAACACAAGCCTTTCGTGGAACAATAGCTACAGTGGGAATAAATCAGGAAGCTAATTATCGTGCTTATAATATTCAGTATCGAGCAGGCGGGATGAGCTTTCAAATAGTATTAGACAGTAAGGAATATCTTTTCGATATCCCGATTTATGGGACGCACAATATTTATAATGCACTGAATGCGATTGCGGTGTCCCATCACCTTGGTTTTAGTCCAAAAGAAATGAGGGCGGGCTTGCGTTTTTATAAGCGAACACCTCACCGTATGAACGTTTTTCGTTTTTCTAACAATGTTACATTAATTGATGATGCATGCAGCGCAAATCCCAACTCAATGAAAGCAGCACTGGACGTGCTTGTAAAAGTAGACGGAAAAAGAAAAATTGCCGTTCTCGGTACAATGCTTGCCATGGGAAAATATTCAGCAAAAGCACATAAGGAAGTTGGCAAGTATGCAGCGAAGTGCGGTATCAACTATTTGTATACCTATGGCAAGAAAGCTCAGTTAATTGCAAAAAGTGCCATCGTAGCCGGGTTTCCCGCAGAAAAAGTGAAAAGATTTGAATCGGAAAAGATGCTTAAGAAAAGCCTCGACGCCATGCTTAAACCTGATACTACCATCCTTATAAAAGCGTCTCACAAGATTAAATTGGAAAAGACAGTGGAATATCTGAAGAAGCGTTTGTTCCAAAAAAGATGGAAACTGATTAAATGAAAAGGGAAAAAGAATATATGCCTCCCTTGCTCAAGGCAAACAGTGCATGTCTGATTCATGCAGACACTGGACGTGTGCTATTCCAGAAAAATGCGCGACAGGCGCTGCCGCCAGCAAGCCTCACAAAGATGATGACAGCGCTTATTGTTATGGAGGAGGTAAAACGCGGAGCAATCAGGCTCGATAAACAGGTAAGGGTAAGCCGGTATGCTTCTTCCAGGCGGGGATCAACAATGAAACTTCGAAGGGGAGAAAGAATAACATTACATGAGCTTATGCAGGGGCTGATGATGGCATCAGGCAATGATGCCGCGACTGCACTAGCTGAGAGTCTTGCGGGAACTGAATCAGAGTTTGTAAAAAGAATGAATAGGAAGACGGTGGAATTAGAACTAGAAGGCACACATTTTACGAATCCGCATGGACTCTCTGCAGTAGGACATTACTCCTGCGCTTATGATCTGGCAATGATCGCGCGTGCGCTTCTTCAGCATCGGAAAATTCTTCGTTATACTTCAGTTCGGCGCGCTATTATTCGAAAAAACACATCGCACCGCCGCCTGCTTAAGAATACGAATTCTCTGCTGGGAAATGCCGTTGGAGTAGATGGCGTGAAAACGGGATATACCCCCCAGGCAAAATACTGTTTATGTGCTAGCATGCATACCCTTAACGGTAGATTTATCGCTGTTGTCATGGGACTTACAACCAAGAGGGAGAGAAACCAGGAAGCGATGAAGCTTCTTCATAGTGTTTGAGCCTTCTTGCTTAATTGATAATAGGATTTTTATTATCTATGTTGTAAAAAACAAAGTTAAAATGGATTTGTGTTCTTCCATTTCTTCTCCCAAATCGTATCCAGGTAATTAGGATCAATGTTGGCTAACAAAGGGGATTGGACACCACCTTGTGGACTTCCGATCTCAGTCTTGTAAAAATGATCATCTTTCACGAAGCCTGTATTCAACTATTTCCGTGTTAGTTTTAATACTCTTCTGCCACAGATTCTTTGCTCCACAAGGAAGTAAAAGATCGGGAAGATAAATCGAGGGAGAGACGTTTAAAACAAGCGAATCTCCCTAACCACAAGGTATTGTCAAGTGGTTTCAGAGTTGCATGAACAAATGGCGATCATTATTACCTCAAACAAAGTATATACGGGAGATTCATCCCCCACCTAGGCTAATAGCTTTGAAGAAGGGGACTTCTCGCCAATCATGTTAAAATCGAAACGTTGAAATCTGGGAGCTTTAGCATTTAAACAAAAATAATTAAGAAATTGATTAATTTAACAAATAATTTTTCTGAATAGTTTAAGCAACAATTTTCTTGCTGGTGACATTCTAATTCTTATCTTCATTAAGATAACCCCTCTATAAATGTATTTAAATAACAGCCCTTGAAAGAGAATTTGATAATGTAAGCGATACCAAATAAATGCAAAAAAATTGGATGATAACTAACGGTTTTTATTGAGTTTCTTTTTAACGATGTCTTTTGGGCTCCAGCAATCAAATTTATAGTTTGGTTTTGTTTGATAATTAAGTCTTGAACATTGATAATCTACCTTTTTTCCGTTATCCTTTAGAACCATAAAGTGTTGACAACTAGCACAGCAATGATATTTATTATAAATTTCCATGATTATCTTCTTTTTCCCTCCTTATTATTACTTCCTTATTTTTGGTACGAACCTTGAAAAATAGAAATACACTTCATTGTTTGGTAACGTAATTGTGTCGAGCAATCACTGCGATACAACACTATTACTATAAAACCGAAGATATGATTTGTCACTAGAATGTAATTACATAAAATAGGATTTATTTATAGCATTTTTATGACAAAGAAAGTAATAAACGAATTGATACAATGGTCTTATATCCTCTATCTATGATGTGATTTTTTTACTAAACGGCTATAAACATCCAAAATAAACAAAAGCCCCCAATCTAACAGATGGGGGTTCAAAAATTAAAAAATTATATTTCATCATTCAACTTTTGAAAGTTTCCTGCTCATAGACAACTTTCGATACAAAACCATTACGATTTTGTTATTTTCTTCAAATTTATTATTATAAAAGAGCGGTATCTTAAACTCAGCCTCCATCTTTGTCATAAGGCTAGATAACTTAATATCTCTTTCTCGCTGTGCCATATGAGCATACATGGTGTCTTCATATGCTTTTTGAATGGCTAACAAATGATTTTCAAGCATATCATTATCCCCTTATCGGATGAAGTTCTTAATTATCCGTTTGAGCGTCAGCGCTTTGAAATTTATGGGTCTTTTCCAGCTGTTTCTTCGTAACTTTTGTATGTGGGTCCAGTATATAACGCCGACCATCGACTAGAATTACAGTGGGGGTTCCATTTCGCTGTTTTAAAATTTGAATGTTCATTTGTTCATTCCTTTCAGCTTCCAATCGTATCAAAAGCCATTCCTAAGCAGTAAATTTTCGTGATTCGCTAATTTAAAATTTGATTCTCTCTCAATAGTTACACCATTTAGACTTATCTTACTAACTGGTCTATCTTTCTTACTAACTTGTCTATTTTCAGAAGTGGCAAAATTATGACGTATAATCTGAAGAAAACGCGGTAAAGTTAAAAGGTCAAAAAATTTGATGCAAACCTACAAGGATGAGGAGAATACCTGCCATGAAGCTTGCTTGTTTACCTAATTTTTCGGCAGCAAACCTTGATCCAAGGTAAGCACATAGACCAACACAAACGTAACTCAACACGCCAGAAATAAATGAGATTCCCCAGATACTAAGGTGTGTGACACCAACATCAAACCCACCTACTAAATTATTAACCGATAGGGAGATTCCAAGTAAGATTGATTCACCAAAACCTAATGTCTTCGATCCGTCCAGGTCCAGTTCGTCTTTATTACGTAGAATTTTTAGGATAGGGCTACTCGTAGATACATATCGTACCGACTTACTATTTAATAGGGTTGGATATAATAGACAGATTCCAATTATCACCAATACAATCATCCCAATTAAATTACCTATAGAAGGCTTAAGCCAAAGGGCCATCCACTTTCCAAAAATCCCACCTACAAGCGTCAAAAAAAACCCCATTAACGAAATGATAAAATTAGAAAACCAAGGAATACGAATCTTCCTTATTCCATATGCAATGCTAGCTCCGGCATTGTCAAGATTGGAGGCTATTCCAATCGAAAGAATAGCGAAAAAGTTGCCTAGACTCAGTAGAATCATTCCTTTTTGTTCTCTTTTTCTTATTAAATAGGCATGATAGACCGCTTTTCTTTACATTACAAATTATTAATTTACATTAGTAATTATTAAATGAATTTAAACGTTTCTTCCTTCCAACAACAGTTTGTTGTTGAAATTGTGTTGGTGTCTTGCCTTCATATTTTTTGAAAACCCTTGTAAAATAATTAGGGTCGAAAAACCCACATTTCTCGCTGATTTCTGCAACAGTACCTTTCGTATGATCAAGATAAAATTTTGCTTTTTCCAATCGACGAATCGTAACATATTGTGTAATAGTAAACCCAGTTTCCCGTTTAAATAATCGACTAATGTATTGTGAATTAAGATGGACTAGTTTGGATAACATCTCTAAATTTAACTGGGTATGAAGATTATGCTCGATATAATTTCTTATTTTCATAATATCGTAATGCTTGGCCTCCTCTAAACCCTTAGGTATTGGATTCGTATCAAGCATTGGTATAAACTTTACTAAGGCACGTCCAATATCCTCTGGATGAGCTGGTTTCAATAAATAATCATCCGCTCCCAATTTAATGGTTTGATAGGCAAAATCAAATTCATCATAAGCCGTAAGGAAAATAATTCGACAATTAGAAACTTCCTTTTTGATAATCTCCGCAGCCATAAGACCATCCATTTTAGGCATTTTAATATCCATAATCACGAGATCCATCTGCTTTTCCTTGGCTAATTTTACAGCATCAATACCATTTTCAGCCTCGAAAAATTGATTTACTTTAAGGTTATGTTTCTTGATCATCAATGTTAAAACTTCCCGTTCTAACGGTTCATCATCCACAATCATTAATTTCAAACCAAATCACCTCCAACTTTGGGGATAGTAATTTGAACTTTGGCCCCTGCCCCAGGTCTACTATCAATTGCTGTTATTCCATAACCTTCTCCAAAATAATATTGAATTCGTTTGTGTACGTTTTTTAGACCAATTCCCGTAGTATGACCATTACTTTGGATTTTTTTGTCCGAAAGTATGGATGATAACTTTTCTTCCGGAATACCTGCACCGTTATCAGAAATCTCAAGTACCACGTTATCATTCATAGAAAAACAACATAGTCTAATAACCATTTTATCTTGTGATTCAAAGCCATGTAGAAGAGCGTTTTCAATAATGGGTTGGACGCAAAGAATGGGTATTTTTATTGAACCAACATCAAAAGTAAAATTTTGTTCATACTGGATCTTGTTTCGAAACCTAGATTGCTGAATATTTAGGTAATTTCGCACAAACTCTAATTCTTCACTTAAACTTACAAGTTGGTCTATATTACGCAAACTATACCGCAGTATTTTAGCGAGTGCGTATGTAACATCCTGCGTCTGTGCAGCGTTTTCAAGATAGGCAAGACGCGAAATCGTATTTAGGGTATTAAATAAGAAATGAGGGTTAATCTGAGCTTGTAGAACCTTTAGTTGCGTTTCTTGTAATGTTTTTTCCAATTGTGCACGAAGCTGCAATTCTTCCATCAATTTTTGATTTTTTTCATTTAGCTCTTCTTGGGTAAGATAGGTTGCAGCCATCTTAACAATATAATTGGCAACAAGAAAAAGCATATCTGCCGCTGCCTCTACCCGCTTTTGATTGGTGAATTCAATTTGTTCAAAATACTGATCGAGAAGGTTGTGATCAACCTGAAGATGTTTGGTATTCCGACGAATCTGATCAAGTCGCTCTTTATCCTGTCCTTGAATTAATACTTGCCCACAAAGGATTGCTCCCATGTATTTTTCATTAAGAATGATTGGAGCCGCCAAATCAACCAGACCGGAATGACATCGATGAATGGTTGGCTTTCCGCGGTTAGCTGCTATTCTTCCCAAACGTTCATCCGATAGCATACATCCCCGTAATCCTTCACTCGATGATGAACGTATATAGGAACAGAAATTAGTGAAATTACTAGGTTTTGTAACAGGCGTTCCATTTTCGTCTGAAATAACAACTCCCAAACCAGTAGCGTCGGCAAAGCGGTCTTGAATTTCCTGGAGAGTTTCTAAATCCACGATATTTTTAAGTGTAAAAATCATCTTGTATTCCTCCGACTTATCCCTTCGCTATAATTCCATACTAAAATTGAGTAAAGCGCTCTCATAATTAATCCTACCAAATTACGAGTAGATAAGCAATTTTTTGCAAAATGACCACTTTCAACAAATATATTCTAATCTTGGTGTAAGGTTGGTTCTGGATTTCCCATATGCTGATTTAAATAGCGGGCTGCAACGAATAAATAATCTGATAGACGATTAAGATACTTAATCGCTGCCACGTTTGCCTTTTCCCCTAGGTTTATTGCCACTGCACAACGTTCGGCTCTTCGAACGATAGTTCTGGCGGTATGGAGGGCTGCACCCGCTTCGAAACCTCCTGGTAAAATAAAGTTTGTTAAAGATGGTAAATTTTCCTCCATTTTATCTATTTCTTGTTCCAAGAAAACAACGTCCGAATCCAATATTGGCCATGCAACATCTTTTCCTGTAGGAGTTGCTAACTCTGCTCCAACATGGAACAGTTTGGTTTGGATAATACGTAACTGTTGTTTAAAGGGCTCCCATTTATCGGCTTTCGGTATAAATGAAAGAGCTAATCCAATCATTGAATTGGCCTCATCACATGTACCATAAGCTTCCACACGCTCGGATGCCTTGGAAACCCTTATTCCATAAACAAGACTCGTTTCACCCTTATCACCAGACTTTGTATAAACTTTCAATGTATACATCCTTTCCGTTTAAATAGATGGTACCCTTACAACCGTAAGCAGATATGGTCCTAAGGGTCACTTTGGTTAGAATTTAGTATTCGTTGATTATGAAAAGAGACAATCAAAAACAAATAGGTCCCTATTCCTCAAATAGATTAACCGTTTAACATAAATTCTGATTCACTAAATACTTGCACAGCTGACTGCGCGACTCGTATATCCTGTTCTACAGAACCACCACTTACACCTACCGCACCTACGATTTGCTCGTCTTTACGTAATGGGATTCCTCCACCAAATACAACAACCCGCCCATTATTAGATGTATTGATCCCATAAAGTTCTTTTTCAGGACCAGCTAATTGTGCCAAGTCAGAAGTAGACATTTTCATAGCTACAGAAGTCCAAGCCTTGTTCTGTGCAAGGTCAACACTAACTAATAACGCATCATCCATCCTGTGACAGGCAATGAAATTTCCACCGTCATCCACGATGCTAATCACAACAGGGACTCCGATCTGAATTGCTTCCTTTTCTGCACTTTCAATCATTTTTTTCGCCAATTCCAATGTAATTTTACTCATTGTTTCCATCCCCTCTCACCACAAATATAGTGGTAAACCTTTACTTAAGCGTGCTGCATTCTTTCCTAAATTGCGCCCATTTCCAAGCTTCTCCCTTAAATAAGGATTCCCTGCCTCTAATTTTTCGTGATGAAGGCATAAATCGCCATGATGATCAACTCCTATGCCAACTTGCAAAGGTGAAATGGCGGCTGCCATTTTACCAAGTACAACACAATCTAGCGTTTCATCCAACTGTTGAAGGCGAAAAGGGACTCCCTCTTCTTCTAATCCCGCACTGATTTCCTTTAAAATTTGGGATTGAACACCATTATCATAGAGAATCACAATATATATTTCACTTTTACTCATTTTGTTACACCGCATTTGACAGAGGAAAGGACTAAACCGGTGGCTACCGCATTCCGGGGTCCTTCCGTACCGCGTATATTGGCGAAGCCTGCAACAATTCCAAATTTGCCTAATTGATCTGTCAGCATTTGCGGGATTTCAAAGTCTAGTGCTGATCCCCCGACCATAACAACAAAGGACAAGTGTTTTAAATTTCCTGTAGGAACAATTCGCTTTAAGGCACGCAGCGCATTCGTCACAAAAACCCTTTGTTTGGCACTTCGGCGAATTTCCCTGATTTTTTCCATTGAATTCCGGATAGACAACGGAACAAGATCCTCTTCTTCCCGAATCACTACTTTTCCAAATGTTTGGGGAGGGAAAGGCGTTTCAGAAAATAATATCGTCCCGTCCTCCAACTGCATATGAAATAAACTTAACACTTTGCCCAAAGGATACTTCTTGACTTTTTCCGCTAATTCTTTATCACCTAAAGCCAACTCGGAGTTAATCAGCATGGTTACCATATCCCCCGCTCCAGCCAAATGAATCGAAGTGATTTTTTCTGATGCATCCATCATGGCAGCGTCAGTTGAACCACCTCCCATATCAAGAATCACGATCGGTTTCCTCGTTCCAGGAGTAGTTAAGGCCCCTCGAATAGCCATCTCCGCTTCGATTCCGCCAACCTCTACGTTGATCCCCATTTCTTCTTCCAGAACAGATGCAACCTTCTGAATAGGTACCTTATCTGTTTTGACCATTGAAGCCAAAGCAACACCGCTTTCCATGGAAAGTTCACCAGCCATTGAACCACTAACTGAAGTCGGAATAATTGCGTCAACCGCCAGAAAATCAGAAATGGTGATATCTTTGGGGGATTGTCCGGTTAATTGAGCTAAGTCCTGCCTCAAGCCATTAAACATACCTCCAACATTCGTGCCTGTCTGTCCCCGAACGTCATGCAACGTACCAAGTCTTTCATACGTATTCATAATGGTTTCTGCACCATCATTAATGGATACTTCCGTCTGGTTCTTGGATCCTATCAAAATCATGCTTCCTGCTTCAATTTTTCGTTCCACCACCTCTCCCTGTGGTGTACGGATGACAACTGCGGAACGATTGCCTACCAGGGCTTTGGCAACCGGAGCAATCTGTATCGTTTGGTCTGGATCCAGTTGAAAAACAGTGGAGAGCCCATATGGATTACTCAATGTTCGAATCACATGGCCGGGTAAAGCAACTTCAACTGCAGCCATTTTAAATAAAGGAACTTTTTCAATCAAATTCACCTCGTCCACAATAGGCATTTTTTCATTTAACCTGTTGTGGATCAATACTCCATCATCTTTCTGAACTATGGCTCCAGTAATGGATATTCCCCTACTTTTTGCTTGATTTACACGGTGTGATACCCAATCATAATCAAAAGGTTTCGGCACAACGACAATGTAGTCTTGTCCCTCTTCCGCCAAATCATAAAGCCGATCAATTAAAACCGTTGTTCCAACACCTAGGCCTGCTCCTCCGGGTGTATCCGGATTATGGCCGATCATGGAAGATTCAGTTATAATTGTTTCGCTAATCAAATCCATTGCGAGATCACCGATCACCGGTACGGCATCATTTAATCGTATAAGATCAATTTCATTTACATTCATTCCAGCTTTTTTTGCAGCTTCTTGTAAAGCAATTTGGATCCCCTTAATATTCTCAATTGTCCCTTTTATGCCTGTTGTTTTCACCAAATGCTGTGAAAGAAATTGAACCTGCTGCTCCTCAATACAAGCTACGGCCACTTCGGTCGATGAATTTCCTATATCAACACCAGCCACAATTCGTTTCATCATAGTTTAGTCCTCGATCTTCTTTAATCTGCCACGCCTTTCATATACATCCGCAGCTTCGCGAATGAGTCTCGCATTTTCCACTGCTCCATACTGTTCTTCTAATTCACTGGCAATTGCCAATAACTCTTCCTTTGTAGAACGATTAGGGCGTAAAGCATTATAAATTTGTAAGATACGTGAATCCGAGATATTGATCATCTCGGCCGCTCTGCGAAAGTTATTAGCCAATTGAATTCTGCCTAAACTCTCACTAATTTCTGCATGCATCAGAAGTGTATTTGGACTGATTCGCAAATCTGCACTCGTGACTTCTCCATTTAAGGCAGCGTCCAACGTCAGTTCGTTATAAGGTATATCTGACGGCGTAAATAATAAATCAGTACGGTTCAGACCAAGCGGATAATGTTCCTTCGTTAATTTTTCCATGTAAATGCCCTCCTAATCTCTTATTGTAAATTCTGCTTCTAACTCGACAGACTTCGCACCCGGAACAAGAGACTGACACTCTTTTAAATAGAGAAGTGCAGCAACTGCCTGATACTTAGGACGTGCCATTTGATCATTTACCACTGGAACAGGATTAGGGCTATCACCTAAAGCATACATCGCTGCATTACGTCCAATCGCACGATAGGTCTCCAAAGTAATTAGCGGAGATTGGGGAAAAAGTTCAAGATTGCTTAAGGGGTCTAAATCACGCTGATGAATAACTGTTGTACCTCGTGACTGTATTCCAATTCCGATACCTGAACCGCTTAGCTTAGCTGCTTCATGTGCCATAAATGCCAGGTCAGCCGTACGCAGGCTTCGAATGATACGCGGTAATGCTCCTTGTTCCTCAATTCCGGAAATAACTTCACGCAATACAGCTGCATGATCAACTTTGACAATGGTTTTATTCATTTCCTTTCCAAACGCCGCAGCGATTGCTACTACTACTTCCCTTGGATTCGTTCCCTTCGTTGCTGTTCCGATATCCACTAACTTCATTTCTACTGAAAAAGTGGCTGTTGACATGCCTAATTCCTCCCTTAATTGAAGTCTTGCGGACTAATAGCTTGACGAATATTTTTGATTTCTTCCCATCTTTCAGGACTGATACGATAGCCTGTTCCCGGTCCTGTGTAATCGTTCTCATCATTTACCGCACTAATGACAACATTATCTTTATTGATGATGGCGGATGTATGCAGATAGTCTCCAGCTACCCTTTGCTTCAACATATCGAAAATCCTTTCCGCTGTTTGTCGATACCCACGCTTGGCTAAGGCGAGAGCTACATCAAAACCAGCAATTCCATCTCGTAAAATTCGCTCAGCTGCTTTTAAATCTTCCACAACGTTTCGTAACGGCATATCCTCACTGCTATTGGCATATGTAGCCGCTTCGATTTCACTTTTCGTAATTGCAGGAAACCCAAATTCTTCAAAAACAGCTTGTAAAGCCTTAGCTGCTTCATATCGAATTTTAATAACGCTTTCTTCATCTACTGGTTTTAATCCACCGTCAACCATCATATCTCGTTGAATAATTAAGTAATCGTCCAAATCACTAGAATCCATATTGGAGCCAGCAAACATATCATCGCTGTTCGGCATCGCACTATATCCAGAAAAGATAAAATCTGTACCTGGAAGCATTTGGCACAACATTTTTGCACTTCGGCGAATTTCCGAATGCGAGAAAGTTTGGTCATTTCCCGAGGCTACTTCCAAATCAAATAATGTTGTGGCCAAATTCTCTGCTAATACAGCGCGGATACCGCTTGGGACTGATGCAGGGATTCCAATACAACTTATCGAACCATTTTGTAACCCTTGAACGCCTGCACCTTTGGCCATCATTACGCAACGAATCTCCAAATAAAGCATCGATTTTCCTTCTGCACCAGCCATTTGTACTTCAGAACCTGTTCCTGACGTAAAGCGCATTTTGGCACCACGAGAAGCATAAGCAGAGGCCAAAAATGTCTTTGACCAAGGGGTGTCATCTCCGTCTATAAAAACAGGTTCCGTACCATAAATGGAAATGGTTTCAGCATAGGAAGTTAGTCCAAGCATAGCTAAACGAAGCTCAGTAGCTTCTTCTAAAGAATCTTGAGTTAGAACGCCACCCCTTGCCGTTTGAGAGCCTACGAGTAACGCCAAAGCATTAAAGGGAGCATAGCGAACAACTCCCACGGTCGTTTCTTGCTCATCGAACCCTCGGAGAGCCGCTTCTGCAGCATCTGCAGCCATCAGCACTGGGTTATCACGTACATTCGTTACATGACACTGGTTGGAAGGTGTCTTTCGTGCTCTCATCTTTTGAAGAGCCATCATCATTTCTACGACATTCATCTGATTTAGCACTTCTACAACTTTTGCAGGTGTCATTCCTTTTGATAACGACAAGATTTCTGAACGAGACACGTTAATATCCACCAATTTACGTGCAATCTCCATGCTGTCAATACTCATTACTTTTTCGGTGACGCTTGCATCAATCATATAATCTGCAATGAACTGATCTAACATGTCGAAATCTTCTCTCTTTTTTCCATCTAACTCTATTATTTTTCCATTTTCCACTTTAATAGACGACTTCGGATCATTAGGACTCGACATGGCCACAAATCCCATTTCTGGCCATTCCTTTACAAATCCATCTTGATTAACGGGTCTTTGTTCTAAAACCTCAAATCTTTTTGAACGCTGCATAGAAGATACCTCTCTTTTTTGGAATTTTTTTAGAAACTAAAACGCTTTTGTTGAGGTTACTACTTCCTCTTCGTTTCTATCTATATTTGTTAATTGTGAATCTTCAAAGTTAAGGGATCTACCAATCAAATAATCATAAAGTCCGCCACCTATTACGGCTCCAATAAATGGTCCAATAATAGGAACCCAGAAATATTCGTGGGGTCCAGGTAACGCAACGGATCCCCAACCGGCTAGAGCCGCAAATAATTTAGGACCAAAATCACGAGCTGGGTTCATAGCAAACCCTGTTAAAGTTCCGAAGGCACCCCCCATCAGAGCTACAACCATTCCAACTGTCAGAGGAAACATTGCCTTAGATGGAGCAAAGGAATTTCGCTCGTCAATGAAGGCGAATATAGAAGCAACCAGACAAGCTGTAATAGCCATTTCTATGCATACAGCTTGAAAATCACTTAGATAAGGGGCAGGATAGGTAGAGAAAATACTAGCCAACGTTTGACTTTTTAAACTCCCTCGGATAATCCCCTTTGTTACTTCATAATGGATAAAACCATTACGATACAATCCATATACCACTGCTGAAGCGGTAAAGGTTCCCGCAATTTGAGCTAAGATATAAGGCAGCACCTTAAACCAAGCAAATCCACGATAAATTGCAAGCGATAGCGTGACTGCCGGATTAATATGTGCCCCAGATTTAGAAGCTGTTATGTAAAGAGCCATGCTAACTGCCAAACCCCAGATCATAGATATATCCCACATCGTGTATTGAGCTCCGTTTAAAATCAGAGCGGCAACACAACCTGCACCAATAAAAATTAAAATAAAGCTCCCAATAAATTCTGCAATTAATTCCCCTTTTAATCCGTGCATTGGAAATACCTCCTTTCATTTATTTCAAAAAATCTATCCAAAGATCAATTGTCCTTGTTCCGTATCCTCCACACTTATTATAATTTTCTGACTTAATGTTGTCTCTAGATATAATTTACGTTTGCTAGCATTTTTTATACTTTTTTACGCTCACTAGTGTTTTAGATTCATGGTCACCGCTACCAAAAAGGAGGATAAGGCATCCCACAAATTTTCATTTCTCGAAGCAAGTATATACAGAGACCAGGCGTGACAAGTGAAATCGGCCAATAAATGTTGGAATTGAAACGAAAACAGGGACAAATTATATCCCTGTTTGGTCAAGTGATAAAACATGCAAAATTAATTTAGATTGATCCACACACTCTTCACTTCCGTATAATTATCTAATGCATAGCTTCCCATCTCTCGTCCAATCCCACTTTGTTTGTATCCCCCAAAAGGAGAAGCCGCATCAAATGCATTATAGCAGTTCACCCAAACCGTTCCTGCCTTTAATTCACTGGCTACATAGTGAGCTTTCTTCACATCTTGTGTCCATAAACCTGCTGCCAATCCATATTCGGAGTTATTTGCCCGGCGAATCACATCATCTAAATCTTCAAACGGCATAGCAGCTACAACAGGACCAAAGATTTCTTCTTTGGCAATCGTCATCTCATCGTTGACATCGGCAAAGATCGTGGGAGCCACAAAATAGCCATCTCCTTGACCGTAAACACCACCGGTAACCACTTCTGCACCTTCTGCCTTTCCTTTTTCAATATAGCTTCCTACACGTTCTAATTGCTCCTCAGATACCAACGGTCCGATTTGGGTAGAGGGATCAATCCCAGCCCCCTGCTTAATCTTTTGTGCATGGGCAGCTAAGTCAGCGACCACATTATCATAGGATTTCTTCTGAATAAAAAGACGAGAGCCAGCACAACAAACCTGTCCTTGGTTAAACATAATGCCCGTTAAAGCTCCGGGAATCGCCTTATTCATATCGGCATCCGGTAAAATAATATTAGGTGATTTTCCACCCAGCTCAAGGGAAATCTTTTTCACTGTACCCGCTGCTTGACGCATAATCATTTTTCCTACAAGCGTCGAACCTGTAAAGGCAATTTTATCCACGTCTGGATGGTCTACAAGCGGTGCTCCAGCTGTTTCTCCAAATCCCGGTATAACATTGATGACCCCGGCTGGAAATCCTGCCTCAAGTGCTAATTGACCTAAATATAAAGCCGAGAGCGGGGTTTGCTCTGCTGGTTTTAAAACAACCGTACATCCCGTAGCAAGGGCTGCTCCTAATTTCCATGCTGCCATGAGAAGAGGAAAATTCCATGGAATAATCTGTCCTACCACACCAACCGGTTCATGGCGAGTATAGTTAAAGTAGTTACCTGCAACTGGAATGGTTTGTCCAATAATTTTGGTGGCCCATCCAGCATAATAACGGAAGTGATCGATAGCTAATGGCACATCCGCATTACTTGTTTCACGAATGGGCTTCCCATTATCTAAGGTGTCTAACTGTGCCAATTCTTCTTGATGGGCTTCCATTAAATCCGCTAATTTATAAATGAGACGACCACGTTCAGAAGCACTCATTTTTTTCCATGGACCCTTCTCAAAGGCTAGCCGAGCGGCTTTTACCGCTTTATTGACATCTTCTACTCCTGCTTCGCTCACCACAGCCAACACTTTTCCGTTAGAAGGGTCAAGGGTTTCAAAGGTTTGGCCAGAAGCGGCTTCCACCCATTCCCCATTGATCAAAAGTTTCTTGGTCCCCTTTAAAAATTCTTCTACACGAGCGCTGATTGGTAATGTTTTTTCCATAGTAAAACTCCTTTTCATTTGGTATAAATAATATTTAACGATGCCTATAACAAATTGATGCCACAATAGATGGCCCTAAAACCTTTCCAAAACATTTTTCAATAAAAATATATAATGTTCTATAATGGACAAAACCATTGACCACTATGGAGCCAGGTTTTAAAATATTGCTTTCTAGCATTTGAAGCATAGCTGTATAGCGAGATGCCTGCATTCCAAGTGAACCTATAATAGAAAGTTCTTTTTGAACAATGATATCAATAGGAAGTGGAACCATGCCCTGCTCTTCTTGGCTTGTAAGACCAATTTGCAAATGACGTCCCCTTTTTCTCAAGCTGTTAACTGCATTTTGACAAGTTGCTGTAACACCTAATGCATTTCGTGTCCCATAACATGGGGTAACGCTAGATTTAGACCAAACCAGTCCCAATCTCCCATCCATGCATGCCAGTCATTCCTACAAATGCCGTTCGCCTCAACGCGGATAATTACACCATCTGGAGCTAGTGTTGGATCAGGCATATTTAAGACCTCTAATGGCTTGCGGAGTTCAGTTAGTACCAAAACTTTCAATCCTTATCACTTCCTTTCTCATTGACTTTACCTATTTTCAGAATTAATTATAATTTTCTAAAATGAAGTTGTCTCTAGACACAATTAACATCCGCTAGCATTTTTTATACTTTATTTATATTCGATAGCACTTTTTATAATTTTTTGACATTATAGTGCATCAAATTATTGTATTCTCAGTTCTATGGAATTCATAACTATTAGCATTTTTACAGTTGATGTGCCAAATATTGCTCCCAAATGAAATTAGGGTAAACTATATATACGATCAAAGTTCATTCGGGAGGTTGTATAATGGAATTTAAAGGGAACACAGTTTTAATTACCGGGGGTGCTTCAGGCATCGGCCTGGCACTAGCCAAACGTTTTCTCCAGGCTGGAAATCGAGTGATTGTATGCGGACGCCGGGAAGAAAAATTAGCAGAAGCGAAGGAGAAATTTCCTGAGCTACATACGCGGGTTTGCGACGTATCGAACGAGTCGGATCGGCGGTCACTATTTGATTGGGTCACTGGAGAGTTTCCTGACCTCAATGTTTTAGTAAACAACGCGGGTATCCAGCAAAGGGTCAACCTACTAAACGATACGCATGATTGGAATCACCATCGTCAGGAGATTACCATTAACGTTGATGCCCCTATCCATCTTTCCCTGCTTTTTATCCCGCATCTGCTGAAGCAAAAACGTGCGGCCATTATTAATGTATCTTCTGGTTTATCGATTACACCGGGTGTGTGGGTCCCTATTTACAGCGCCACGAAGGCGGCCTTACACTCGTTCACCATGAGCCTTAGAATTCAATTAGAGGACACGAACATTCAAGTGGTTGAAATCCTTCCTCCCGCAGTTAATACGGATTTAGGAGGTGTAGGCCTGCATACGTTTGGCGCACCTTTGGATGATTTCGCGGACTCAGTATTTAACGATATGCAAAAAGGGGAGCTTGAGATCGGTTATAGCGGTACCGAGAAAAGGCTGCAGGCATCCATGACAGAGATTCCTCAACTAACAAAACAGGCATGGGAAGGATTTTTACAAAGAAATCCCGATTTTCGCGGGTAAATTATCGGGTGAATGAAGTTAGATTATCTTGAAACATACTGTCATGTTCTGCGCAAAATAGCGAAAAAAACAAAGCAGCTCACCCTTGTACCAGCCGGGATAGAGCTGCTTTTTCATCTTTGCAAATTTGAAACCTACCTGTTATCGGCGGGAAAGACAAGGCCGATTTGGTGCCGGGCTTCTTCCATAATCTCTGCGACCAGTAAGGAGTTCGCATAGGAGTTAACCGATGACTCAAACTGTTTGCTCTGGATTAATCGAATAAATTCTTCGGCCTCGTAATACATAGATTCGCTCATCTGTGGTTGTGAAATATCTTCGGTTCTGCCATCCCGGTAGTTAATTTTGACGCCCTCAGCCGTACTAATTTTATCGATTAAAATACTACCGGCTTCTCCTTGAATTTCGGAAGGGATATACGAATCCGTTATTTTAGAATGCATCGTAACTGCATCCATATCTTTATATTGGAGAAGGACGGTACCCTCCCCATCTACTCCTGAATCAAGCATAACGCCCGTTGCTTTCACTGCCTCAGGTTTACCAAACAACACAACCGCTGGATAAATACAGTAGATTCCGATGTCCATTAAGGATCCATTCGAAAAGCCAGGGTCAAATGCATTCAAGACGATGCCTTCCTTATATTTGTCGTAGCGGGATGAGTACTGGCAGTAGCTCGCTGTATATCGGCGGATAGGACCTATTTTATGTAAATTTTCTTGTATGCTTTTAAAATTCGGAAGCAGGGTGGTTTTCAAGGCTTCCATTAAAAGCACATGGTTATTTTTGGCTGCTGCGATCATTCCCTTTATCTCAGCAGTATTTGAAGCAAGCGGCTTTTCACACAATACGTGTTTCCCATTGGTCAAACATAGTATGGCTTGCCTCGCATGCAGCGAGTTCGGACTGGCGATATACACGGCATCTATCTCGTTGCTCCTTGCCATAGTCTCCAAATCTGTAAAGATAAACGGGGCGCCAAACTGTGCCGCAAATTCTTTCGCCCTATCTTGCGTTCTGGAGTACACAGCTGTAAGAGCAAAATCATCCAACTCACTTGCTGCCTTTATAAAACTTTCTGTTATCCAATTTGTTCCGATTACACCGAACTTTATCATGTAACAACCTCCGTACTCTCAAACGTAGTTTTGCATCAATTAAATTATACGGTTAAAGAAATTGCTAATGCAACCAATGGAGGGTAATGAAGCTGGCATAAAACAGAACCCGACATAGGACTTAGGTGCATTTTTCAAACACGAACATTTTTAGTGGAAATTGCTGAATCATTCGTATATGATAGAAATTGTTCAAGCGAATAGTGGGAGGACATCATGTTTTATTCTAAAAAACTATTATTACTCGGCTCAGGAGAGCTGGGAAAAGAAATCATAATAGAGTCACAAAGGCTCGGGTTAGAAACGATTGCGGTAGATCGATATGCAAGTGCACCTGCTATGCAGGTCGCTGACCGCAGTTATGTGATCGATATGCTCATTCCCGAGGAGATTCGCAAGATTATTGAATGGGAAAAGCCGGATTTGATCGTACCAGAAATTGAGGCGATTGCCACGTCAGAATTGGAAAAGTTAGAGAATGAGGGGTACCACGTCATTCCCACAGCGCGAACCGCTAAATTGACGATGGATCGGGAGGGCATTCGACGGCTGGCCTCAGAGACGTTGAAACTTCCGACAGCCCGCTACGCGTTTGCCGATACGTATGAGGAATTCCAAAAAGCTGTTCATACAATGGGATTCCCTTGTGTTGTTAAGCCTATCATGAGCTCATCCGGAAAAGGGCAAAGCATTTGCCGAAACGTACAGGAAATAGAACAGTGCTGGAATACAGCGCGGGAAGGTGGACGCGCGCAAAACGGCAGGATCATTGTGGAGGAGTTTATTCATTTTCAATCTGAAATTACGCTTCTAACCGTTCGAACCGTAAACGGTACGCTCTTTTGCCCGCCTATAGGCCACCTGCAAAAGGATGGGGACTATATCGAGTCCTGGCAGCCGCATCAAATGACAGAAGAGCAAACAAGAAAAGCAAAGAAAATCGCGCAAACCATTACGGATGCGCTTGGCGGATACGGGGTGTTTGGCGTGGAGCTGTTTCTCACAAAAGAGGGTGTGTACTTTAGCGAAGTGTCGCCTCGCCCGCATGACACCGGTTTAGTAACGCTGGTAACCCAGAATCTTTCTGAGTTTGCGCTGCACGTCAGGGCTATTCTAGGTTTTCCTATCCCGGAAATCACATTGCTAGCACCAGGTGCCAGCCGCCCTCTTAAGGCCAATCAAGAATTAGAAGATTACCGTATTGAAGGGATCGAACAAGCCTTAGGTGTTCCCAATACGCAGGTGCGCGTCTTTGCTAAACCTGTTACAAAAGTTGGGCGGAGAATCGCCGTTACTTTATCTACATCAAACACCGTAGAAGAAGCTAGAACGATGGCAAAACGGGCGCTAGACCAATTAACCGTCCGTAAACCATAAATCACTTCCTTTTTAGATTTCCTTTCATTAAAATTTAGATTTCCTTTCATTAAAACAGCAATGCACCGCTTGTATGAACATACTTTGCGTCGTTTTTTCATAGAGCGGTGCTTTCTTTTATGGTCAACATGGACACGCATTAGTTCCACTTATTGATGAGAGCCCATTTAAAACGAAAAAGACATTTGTTCCTCTTGTCCGGTTTCATCCGTTTCAGAAACATTGATGTGAGCGGGCAACTGGTACGGCATTCCATGCTTGTCCAGAAGTTTATGAACGCGCAGCAGTAGCGCATTGGAATAGGCAGCGGAAGGATAAGCGGATTTGTACTGTCTTCGATACGCCTCAAGCAAGTGTGGTGCATATTCTTCTAACGTTTGGAAATACCACTCCTTCACTTCAGGTTTTAACCGAAGTACGGAGGGAATGATGAACTTGGCATGTTGACGTTTCGCTTCTTTTATCAATCCCTCCAGTTGTTCGGTTGAATCGGTTAGCTTGGGGAGGATAGGGGCCATAAAGATGCCAGCCGGCAAGCCGTGGTCGGAGAGTTCGCAGACCGTTTCAAGCCTTTTCATAGGAAAAGGCGCGGCAGGCTCAATCGCTCGGCTAAGATTAGAATCCAGGGTATTTATGCTAATATTGATAGTCAAAAGATTCATCTCTTGGAGAATGACTAAGTCGCGAAGAATAAGTGGGGACCGGGTGGTAATCATCGTTGGAATCTTATAGCGCGAAAGAACTTTGAGGCACTCCCTGGTTATTAAGGCTTTTGCCTCGATGGGCTGGTAAGGATCTGTTGCTGTACCAATAACCACACGCCCAATCTCTTTAATCATGCTCTTTTTGCTGCCGGCATGTTTACGAAGTTTGCGCCGCAGCTGTTCTTCAAGTGCCTCCGCTGCGTTCTTTTTTATGAATATATGATTTTGGAAGGAATCATCTGCGCCCATTCCTAAAAAGGAATGGGTGGAACGGGCGTAACAAAAACTACAGCCGTGGTAACAGCCGCGGTACGGATTAATGGACCACTCAAAAGGCATCCGTGGCTCAGTGACACGGCCCATCGTATTTTTCGTTTGAATTTCCTCATAGGTTTTCATTGAGAACCGCATCCTTTTTAATAAGAACGTTTGTTTCTATTTTATCACAGGAGCGGAATATAACGAAGGGGAAAAGGCTGGTAAATTTTTAACAGAGGACACAAATTACCGCTCACTTATCCATGAGCGGCTGCAACATTTGAAAGGCCAACTTTACTTGGCTGTTTTACTATAACGCTGGTGACGGACTCTGAAAGCTGACCACGTGTCATCGATGGACAAGAGGCTGACTCCCTGGTAACCCGCTTCTTTTAAAATCTCCCATCCCTGGTCCCTGCTGATATCGCTTTTGATTTTGGAGCTTTTCTTTGGATAAGCAACCCAAAAGATAGCATCGTCCTTTAAAGGGCACATGGTGCACAAGCTCCGCCTGATTGTGAGCAAAAAGCAGGACAAAATCCAAATCGCCATCCAACTGGTTTGAAGTTTGCACTTCTTCAGGCAGTTCTTCAGTAGGGAGTGTAAAATTTTCCGGTGCATTTTCAATATGTAAGCGGAATCCTTTTTTTATTAATAGTTTCTTAACCAAACCCATTGCCATCTTCCTTTCCTATAACGTCTGATCCGGATGATTTTATCTTATGATGCAAGCGTATCATTTCCCCAGTATGCAAAAAAGCCCTGGAAAAGGAAAGTAGATTTGTATTTATGTGATGTTTTTCACACTATTGGAATTGATGAGCCTCATGCTTATCTTGTGTGATTTTTAGCACAGCTTCATGAAATATATTTTTATAAAATAAGAGCATAGCTTTAAACATCACGGCACGCTCCCTTCCTCATGCCGGTAAGTTCTATAGGAGATGTAGCGCAACGAGTTGTCACAGCTTTCAGCGGAGGAAGACTGCAGGTCAATACGAAGAACGGATGGTGAAATCATGTTATATTCAAAAATTCTAGTTCCCTATGAGGATTCAGAACTAGCAAACCAATCTCTAAAAGCAGCTATTTCAATCGCAAAAACGGACCCTTCAGTTGAAATTGACGTGCTGCATGTGGCCAATCTTCCAATCGCGGACGCGTATTCCCTTTCGAATACGTATGGCCAAATCCGTGAATCCATCCTTGAATATGGCCAGGAGGTTATATCAAAGGCTAAAAATGAATTAGCTAAAATTCCAAATAAATCCTCTGCTTCTGTAATAGAAGGCCTTCCTGCGGATGTTATTTTGGATTATGCTAAAAATCATGAATGTGAACTTATCATCATGGGAAGCAGAGGATTAACAGGATTGAAAGAAGTGTTTCTGGGAAGTGTGAGCCATAGCGTTGTTCAGCGTTCTTCAATCCCAGTTCTTATCATGAAATAAACTGTGAAAGGTTCACTCAATAGGTGAACCTCTTTTCTTCTTTTATTAGTAACTCCAATACGTTGTTGGAAAGGATTTAGCCCTGCCAAACGTTTCGGACGAGTACTTGTTCGAATTGTTCGACAGGCAACGGCTTGCTGAAATAGTATCCCTGTACTTCATCACACTTATGCTCCTGCAGGAACTGTAAAATTTTCTGTTCTTCTACTCCCTCTGCTACTACCTTTAGATTAATGTTGTGGGCAAGGTTTATAACCGCTCTAACAATGGCGGCGTCTCCTTTATCTGTCATGATATCCCGCACAAACGATTGGTCAATCTTTAATGAAGTAATCGGAAATCGCTTCAAATAATTCAGCGAAGAGTAGCCCGTGCCAAAATCATCAATCGCGATAGATATCCCTCTGTCCCTCAGCTGGTGAAGGGTCTGAATACTTTCTTCGATATCACCCATAACACTATTCTCTGTGATTTCAAGCTCCAGGTAAGCAGGATTCAACTGGGTGAGTTCCAGAACAGAATCTACGATATCGATAAAATTTGGCTGTTGAAACTGCAGCGCAGAAACGTTTACGGCAACAAGAATGGGCTGATACCCTTTATCTAACCATTTTTTATTTTGCTGACAAGCATTATGCAAAACCCATTCACCAATCGAGATAACAAGGCCTGTTTCCTCCGCTATCGGTATAAACCTGCCGGGTGAAATAAAACCCTCTGAAGGATGATTCCAGCGAAGTAGAGCCTCTGCACCAACCATTTTCCCTGTAGTAATATCTATTTTGGGCTGGTAGTATAGCTCCAGTTCATCATTTTTAAGCGCTTTTCTTAATTCTGTTTCAATTTTTAACTGTTCCCTGTATTTCTCGTTCATTTTGTGCGAATAAAAACGATACGTATTTCGGCCGCTCTTTTTGGCATAATGCATCGCTGTATCGGCGTTTTTCATCAGCGTTTCACTATCTAATCCATCGCACGGATAATAGCTGATGCCGATGCTGGATGTAATGAAAAATTCGAATTGCTGAATAGAAAAGGGAGATTTAAACATATCCAGAATTTTTTCGGCTGCTGTATCGATTTGGCTCCTGCTGGCCATGTTGTGCAGCAGGATCACAAATTCGTCATCCCCCAGGCGGTAAACCTTTCCATCATCTTTAACAACCTGCTGTAGCCTGTGTCCAATACTAATAAGCAATTGATCGCCAATGGTATGGCCAATCGTATCATTGATTTGTTTAAAACGATCCAAATCGAGAAACAACAGGGCTGTTTTCGTTTTTGACCTTTTCTCTCTGCTAATGGCTGCAGTTATTTCCTCAATAAACATCCTTCGGTTTGGCAGCCCTGTAAGCGGGTCATGGTAAGCCATGTGCCGAATTGTTCTTTCGGCATTTCTTAATTCTGTAATTTCGCTCGTGGATCCTATGATCTCAACAACTTTGCCCTGTTGTATAATAGGAGAAAGCGTTGTAAGGAATTCTCTGTCTTTAAAGGAATAGCTGTACGTAACTTTTTCCCCTGTAAAAGCCCTGTGATAATTCTTCTCAAGCAGTTCGCCTGTTTCCCTGGGAAAAATATCTTTTGGGCTTTTGCCATAAGTGTTGCGGGTAGTGAGCCCAATTTCTTTAGCCAATTTGCCTTCAAATAGAGAATAAAGAAAAACGCCGTCCTCTCTTTTACGCAGTTTAAATACAAAATTGTGCAAGGCACTAACCGTACGGGTGAAATCATTTTTCAATGCCTCGCGCAGCCTCTCTTCAGCTACTTTTCCCTTTGTGATATCCGTCCGGAAAGACAGGTAGCGTGTAACCTTCCCCTGCTCATCTTTTATTGGCACAATAGTCGTTTTGACCCAGTAATAGGAACCATCCTTCGCCCGGTTCCTGACCTCTTCATTCCAAGTTTTTCCGCTTTTGATCGTTTTCCACATTTTCCTAAAAAAGCTTTTGTCGTGGTAACCCGAATTCAGAATGCGGTGATCCTGGCCGATGAGCTCCTCTGTCGTATACTGAGAGATCTCGCAGAATTTCCGATTTGCATATTCGATCATACCCTTCGGATTTGTTACCGCCATAATTATCGAAGAATCGAGAGCGTGCCTAAAGTCAGATATGGCATGAAAAATACCGTTTAGTTCATCATCGATTTGCTGAAACAATACGTCAACCTCTGCCTGGGCATTGTGCTGCATCTTTCCCTTAAGGCTTCCTAATAGCGTATCAATTTTGAGCTTACTGAAGTTAAAATCACTCATCGAATCCCCTCGATCAATAGTGAAATAAGTAGAGGAATACTAAAGGCGCTCACAATAGATAGTACAAATTACATAAAATTTCGATCAAATGCGTCATTATAACTAATTATACAGCATAATTGGCCAAAAAAAAGAGTCCATTTTGTGATGGACCCTGAAATCTGTAAAAATCAATAAGCCCGGTAGCCCGGATACGGGGAGTAATAAGAAGGATAAGCCGGGTAATAAGGGGGATAAGCCGGGTAATAAGGGGGATATGGGTACCTTGGCCTTGCTACAGCAACCCCGGCGAGGAAGGCAAGCGGCAGTGCAAGCCAGCCAAATGGAAACCAGCGCTGGCCTTGCGCGTATGCCTGCCAATCTGCGGCGCTGCCAGGAACCGCCAGCGTCACATGATCATTGTCTACGTTTACGATGTATCCTTTATGAACCTTACCGTCCGCCATTCGTACACGGACAAATTTGTATATGTTCGTCTGGCACGTTTGCAAAATTTCATTTTTTTTCACAGTCGCCCACCCCAATCGCTTTTACAACCATCTTATTCACTCTTGTATGGTTGTGACTGGGTGTTTGGCCACTTCAAAACTTATAAATCCAGAACCTTTCTGTCATAATTCTTTCTCTCATCTGTTTATCTTTTTCAGCCATCTTGATCTGTGCATGAAACTGAGACTGGTGCGCGGATATAGCCGCAATTTTTTGCTGGGAGAATTCAGAGACATCCACCACTATATCGGGCTGTCCAAGCTTCTCAACCGTGTTTTTGGCTACCGCCACACAGTGCACCGGCGGCCGCTTATCTTCCGGAAGCATGCCAACCGCCTGCACGACAGCGGCTCCACAGGCATCATGATCTGGATGAACGCCGTAGCCGGGATAAAAGGTGATAATTAAAGAAGGGTCAATCTCATCAATGACAGCCTTAATTCGTGCTGCAAGCTGTTCATCATCTTCAAATTCCACCATTTTATCATGCATGCCCCACATGCGAAGATCTGTTATCCCGAGGCTTTCGCAAGCTGTTTCAAGCTCCTTTTTTCTGATAGTGGGCAAGGTTTCCCGATTGGCAAACATGGGATTTCCCATGTTTCGGCCCATTTGCCCAAGCGTCATGCAAACATAGGTGACAGGGTGTCCTTTACTCGTATACGAGGCAATCGTTCCGGAGCAGCTAAATGCTTCATCGTCCGGATGCGGGTATATAACTAACAAATGTTCCTTCATAGGAGTCTCCTTTAAAAAGGTTCATTGCTCAATTGAAGAGCAACACCAAGTTTGCCGTCTTTTTCATGGCCAGCCATGAGCAGCCTGCCTTTTTCATCCACTACCCAATCTGTGATTCCCTCGGCGTAAATCCAACCTAATTCGGTTTTTAAACCTACCCGGTAAGGTCCATTTCCGGTAATTTTACCTGTTGAGATACGAACCTTTGTGTTTCGGATATACGCACCAACCGAAAATGTCCTTTCCCCAGTGTGGACTGCATAGGCGCCGTTTGTGGTTTCCAGATGTATGTACACATCCTTGTTAAAGAAACCTTCTATCTGCTTTTGAACCTCTTTAACTTCAATCGGTTTCAATGGCTTTTCCTCCATCTTTTTTCATTCATTCTTTTATTTTAGCCAATAGAAGTGCGATAAACCAGTCATAAAGTGCAGACAAGTGTAACCTCACGCTTAGATCTTGGAAGAGTTGAAAGCTCCAGCAAATAAAAGACGGCTGCCAAGCTGGCAGCCTAAAACATGTATCTATATTCCAAGCAGAAGTATTCATTCTTTTTATACAGCGCGCTGTGGTGCAAGTTCAATTGCCTGGCGAATGGCTTCCTTGATACTCATTTCATCGGCAAGGCCGGTTCCCGCAATATCAAAGGCTGTGCCATGATCGACGCTTGTGCGGATGATCGGCAGGCCAACCGTGATATTCACTCCTGCTTCTAAACCTAGCACTTTAATCGGACCGTGTCCCTGGTCATGATACATCGCCACAACTATGTCGAAATCTCCCCTTGTCGCACGGAAAAATAGCGTATCAGCAGGCAGCGGGCCCTGTACATTTATGCCTTCCTGCTGCGCCCGTTCCACACCTGGAACTACCTTTTCTTCTTCTTCGCCATAACCGAACAATCCGTTTTCACCGGCGTGCGGGTTAATGCCGCAGACCGCAATTTTCGGATCACTATAGCCTGCTTTTTTTAGCGTATCATAAGCGAGGCGAATCACTTTATAGACCCGTTCCGGATTTATCATCTTAACGGCATCGATAAGCCCCACATGCGTTGTAATGTGGATCACCTTTAACTTTGGAGCAGTCAGCATCATTGAGAAATCCTTCGTCCCGGTTAACTCAGCAAGAATTTCGGTGTGCCCGGGATAAATATGGCCGCCTTTATGTAAAGCTTCTTTATTAAGGGGGGCTGTGCAAATGGCATCAATTTGATTTTGGTTCGCCAGTTCAATTGCTTTTTGCAGGAAACGAAAAGCTGCGTTGCCCGCCTCTGCAGAAACCCTGCCAATCGGCAGATCTGCAGGCAGCAAATCGAGATCCAGACAATCAACCGAACCATATTTGAAAGCTGCCTCACTGGTCTCTTTAATTGAAGACACCGTTAAGCGGCTATTCAAAATATCTCCAGCTCTTCGGAGGATTTTGGCATCACCAATTACAAGCGGCCTGCAATTTTCGTATACATCCGGGTCATTTAACGCTTTCATAATGATTTCCGGGCCAACGCCAGCGCTGTCACCCATTGTAATGCCGACAATTGGTTTATACATACTTTATTTCTCCCTTCAGTCTGTTTGTAGCATAGTTAAAGGCATCAAGCGAACCAAAAGCGCCCGCTTTTGTAACGACGAGCAAGTCATGGACCCCTGCCAGCCTACTTATCGGAATGCCGGGTTCCACTTCATCAAGGAGCTGAATGCCTGTTGCATGCAGTTGGCTGCACACCGCTTTAGCTGTATCCCCGCCGGTAAGAATCACGAGCTTAAGGCCGCATGTCTTGATCGCCTCTGCCGCTATGGCGCCAAGCGATTCAGCTATTTTGTTGGAAACCTCTGCGTTTGACCACCCTTTTCTACTCCCTGCCTTTTGGGCAGCTTGTATGGCTTCAGCGCTCGATTCAACAAACAAAGCCACATCGTCACCTTTTGCCAGTACATCCTGTAACGCTTGGATGCAGCGCGCTTGCTCAACTGGCTGCGTCTCTTCTCCGATGATGAGAAGAGGATCCATCTTAACAGCTTCCACACCCGTTTCCAGCATGAAATGGGCAAGTTGTTTTCTTGTAATCTCGGATGCACTGCCGGCGACAAGCATTACCTGGCTATCTCCGTGTTGGCTTACAACAGGGGATTTCACAGGCAGCTTATCTATTTTTAAAGCTGCAGGCAAAAAATCCGCGAGGCCCGCAGATCCAGCCCAAAGAACAGAATCTGCGTATTCGGACATGGCAAAAGCAGCCTGTTTTAGATCGTCTTCGGTTTCAGCGTCAAAAATCAAAAGCGAAACTCCCTGGCTCTTCAGTTCATCAACTTTGTTAAAGATGGAGTCTTTGCCTGCGCGGATTGAAAACAAATCAACCAGCCCAGCCCGACGCTTACACTGTCTGTTAAATAAATGCAGTAAATTAGCTTCTGTAACCGGGCATTTGGGGTCGCGGCCAAATTCTGTCTGATGCACCGGAATCCCATTAACCAGATGCGTACCATGCACTGTCGTTCGGTTAATGCCAGGGAATGCGGGGGCTATTACCGCAAGATTAAATGCGAACACATCCATTACCGCTTCTATTTCTGCTCCTGGATTTCCTCTAAGTGTGGAATCGATCTTCTTATAAATAGTACAGAAACCCGCTTCTTTCACCCGTTTCGCCGCATTCACAGCTAAAAAATACGCTTGGTTTTCAGGGAGCGCCCTGCTATCTGTGTCCACGATTAAGGCTTCGATGTCTGCCGTGCTCGCGACCAAATTATCGCATTGGAATAAAATGATGGATTTGAGTCCTTTTCGGGCAAATTGAACACCCGCATCAGACGCTCCTGTTAAATCATCGGCTATAATTGCGATTTCCCTCAAACCCTCACCTCCATACCCCTTATGGTTACTGTTTGGCTCTTTCATTTACAGCAGTTTTGGCGAACCTGTTAAGCTGCCCACCAGAAAACACAACCAGTTAAATTCAGTATAAAAATTAAACACTTTCCTTGTTATCGCTTTCTTTTTTTATTATTATATTAAACAACCAGCCATAAATCAATAAATACGTTAAAAAAACGCACAACTCGATATGTGCGCTTGTAAAACTGTTTAAAATTTAATCATTCCTTTAATTTCCGCCACAAAGTAGCGCGGGTAATGCCTAATCTTTTTGCCGCTTTCGACTGGTTCATGCCCTCTTCATGAAGCACATATTGAATCATGGCCTTTTCCATTTCTTTGAGTGTTCCTGCTAAAAAGGGCAGGACGCGTTTCTCTTCCACCCTTTCAAACCGCTTCCATACCTGTTGAAATTGCTCCATCTCCACGAAGTCACCATCGGTTAAAATCAGAATTTCTTCGATCAGCGTTTTAAATTCGGCAGTGTTTCCTGGCCACTCGTACGATTTTATTTGGTTTAGCACGTTCTCCCGAATGCCTGCAATCTGCTTTCCATACTTAGCATTATGTGCGGAGATCATCAGTAAAATAATGCCTTCTATATCTTCCAACCGGGTTCGAAGAGGGGGTATATGTATATGAAACTTCGCAATTTCCTCAGCCAGACGTTTATGGAACCCGGATTTTAAGAGCGGGCCCATTTGTAAATCAGAGGAAGCGATAATTCGGACTGCGGCCTCCGTGCTCTTTAACCTTTTCCACAGCTTCTCCTGTAATTCGCAGGATAACTTCTCAATCTCATCCATAAACAGGGTGGTCTTTGCGGCTTGTTCAAGCAGTCCATCCTGTTCATCTGAACCAAACAGTAAATTCATTACACGTTTTTCACTGATGATTCCGCAGTTAACCGTATAGAAAGCATACGCTTTTCGGTTACTCGCCATATGGATAGCCTCAGCCAATATGTTTTTTTCTGTACCGGGCTCGCCGGATATCCAAATATTTTTATCTGCTAATGCAAACGCTTTGGCTTGTTTAATTAGTTGCTGCATTGCAGGGCTTGATGCGCTAATTTGGGAGAAACTTCCCATAACAAGAGGCGGACGGGAGACGGGTACATCTTTTCCCTTAGGAAGCTCTTCCATAGAAAGGAGAAAATAGGAATGATCCCGCCAATCCATTGTCTGGATCGTAATGGATGCAACAACGTTACCCAGTTGTAGGTGTCCCTGCCAATATTCTAGCGCGTTTTTCTTTAAACCGGCAATACATTCACTGAGTTCAGGCGGAGCCGCCAATATACCGCTATTTATGTTTTTATGCTGCCCTTTTATGAATCGGTTTGCAGCCGCGTTTGCAAACTTAACTTTATCATCAGAACCTATGACGACAACTGCTTGTGGAACCGTGTTTAATATCGTTTCAAAAAATCCGGATTCTTCCTGGCCTTTCTTATAAATGTCGTAGACCTGTTGAACTTCCTCAATCGCCTTCTCGACAGATTCTGGCCCTGAGGTAATGAGTACACCCTGATAGCCAAAGGCTTCAGCGGTTTTCACGGTTACCACATCTCCAAGAACGACTCTTGCTCCCTTATTAAATGCGGTTTCTAGGGTTTCGGCTACTTGCTCCTCTGCTTCCACCGTATAAATGGGAAGTGTAAAGTTTAGCAAATTTGAAACCGTTGACGCACCATTGCATATATTTTGAAAACCAATGATAGCTGTTGGAACATTTGAATCCTTTACTAACGTTAACACGCGAAGGATATCATAGCCGGAGACAGGAATGTCAACGACGGGCAAAGAAACTGATTTTCTAATAAGCTCCGCAGTTCCGCCGCGGCTTAGAATCACATCATATCCGTTCTGTTCCGCATTTTCGACAAATGGGAGCGCTTCCTTTAAGTCTGCCACAATGCACTCAATAACAATTCCTGGCACGTTCCGGGTTTTGTCCTGAATCAGATCCTGCAGACCGGGATATGGTAAAACAGCAAGCACTTTTACAGCCATCCTATCCCCTCATCTGTATAAAAGTTAAACACTAATTTATTATAGCCTATTTTTTATGCATTTACATAACAAATCCCATTCCTGTGCCCTTTACACATGGGCCGGGAATGGGATTCAATCGTGAATCGCATGGACTAACCGAGGACTTTCTTTTCATTCATAACATCGAGCATAGCCTGGGTAAACTTTAATCCTTTTTGAACGCCGGGTTCTTTTAACAGCTTAAGCATGCCGAATAGCGAGATCGTTGTATCATTGCGCTCCGCTCTTTCTTTTGCTTCTTTGACCATAGACACACTGTCCTGCACTTTTTCTGTTACAGGGGCAGCAATGACAGTGGCTGCTTCCATAACATTGGACAGGTAATCCTTATTTGAAAGGATTGGTTCAAGTTTTGCTGCGGCGCTATCCAGAAGCGTCACCATGGAAGCGATTCTTGGCAGGCTGTCGATAATGGTGGTCAATGCTTCCAGGTTCTCCTTGCTAGCCAGTTTGGAAATACTGCTAATTCCTTCAAAAATCGAATTCAGCGACTGGTTATCATTCGCAAAAGCTGCGGCCACCGCCACTCCTTGTTCGGCTTTATCAACAGCTCCTTTGATTTGCGGGAGTTTTTGAATAAGGCCCGCCAGCGCTTCTTGCACCTCGGGGTTCGCTAATTCTGCCACAATGTTTGAAACATTTGCGGAAACTTGCTGATTTTTCTCAGTGTCCATTTATTTTCTTCCTTTCGTCAGTTAACAATTTGCGAATCTTACTAAAGATTCGTTGGGATTTCAATAGAACAAACCCATTTTATTATATCCTGTCACAAGGGGGCAGGAAGTATAATCACAGCTTTCATGTTGCTAATTGTCAGGTAAGTAATATGTGCTTATTTTCACGTTTAGGCTTATACCTAATATCGGACATTCTATTATGCCCTACTTAAATATATTAAAATACTGCTTATGTTGCAAGTGTTTGCCAATTTAAAAGGATGTTTGTGGTCCCAAATTTGTTATAGAACTTATCTCTCAGACCCCCTGTCAGATCAAGGCCGGACATATTTTTTCTAATATTTTAGAAGAAATCGAATTTTTTTGCATGGTTTTATTACCATAAAAACTATGTTATGGTTAACAACGCTGAAACCTTCCAGAAAAATGGAGGGTGCGGGGGATGTAATTTTTTGGGGTGAAGCACGAAAGTGTTAGGGTTCTCCTTAATCCGAATCCGTCAACTAACCTCGTAAGCGTAATAAGGAGGAAACAGCATGAAAAAACAGTTCAAAAAATTAGTAGCGGCGGCTCTCGTCAGTGCACCAATGGTGGGCTTTGCGGCGCCTGCGTTCGCCCAAAACTACGTGGTTCAAGATAACGATACATTTTGGACCATTTCTCAAGCCCATCACTTACCGTTAAATGATGTGCTCGCGGCAAACAGAGGCGTTAATCCGTTAACGCTGCAAGCCGGTCAAACCATCAACCTGCCTGACCAGGCAGCGCCAACAGCTCCCCGTACATACAAGGCATCCGATAACGACACCTTCTGGGGAATTGCCAAAAAGTTTAACATTCCGCTAGCCACTGTTCTCGCAGCAAATCCTAACATTGAACCTACCCAGCTGGCAGGCGGAATGATCGTTAAGCTAACAGTGGATAGCGGGCAGGCCAGCATGCCACGGGTACAGTCCGAGGAACAAGACAATTCTGTCGTAAGCGACATCGCGAAGGCGTCCGACAGTGCTCAGGGCAGTGTCGTCCAACCAACATCTGATGGCCAATCAAGTAAAACCTATTCCATGACAGCGACAGCCTACTCCGGTGGCGCTGGGTCAAATCTAGATTGTATGGGCAATTCCTTAAAATTAGGAACCATTGCCGTCGACCCTTCCGTCATTCCATTGGGGAGCAAAGTGCTGGTTTCCGGATATGACTGCCCTCTTCTTCCAAAGGGCGGGCTGGTAGCCACAGCGTCCGATACTGGCGGCGCTATTAAAGGAAACCGCATTGACATTTACGTCCCAGGAACTTCTTCCCAGGTGGACAACTTCGGAATGCAGAACGTCACAGTTAAAGTATTGAAATAGAAAAAGGTAGTGTGGAAAAGCCAATAGGTTTTTCCACACTTTTTTTTACCCAGAGAAAACACCCTTTCGTTATCGTTCCCATTGCAGTAGAAGAAAAAATTTAAGAGCCTCTGAACTTTTTTCCAGACAATCAGTCCTTTACATTGAAACAAGGAATAAACCAGGAGGAAACATGAAAAAGTTCACTACTGCTAAACCACTTTTCCAGCTCATCATTCGGATGCTTATCTTTTTTCTTCTCATGGGGATAGGGGATATTATTCTAGTGCTGAGTTCCAATAAATAAACGTTACGAATGAAACGACTGCCAGAACGCCCCCCGGGTATCAATCAGATTCATGATCTGCCCAAAAGGTATCGTGAACGTTGGAAACCCCGCTGCAAAAGGGGCAATCTCATAAGGTAAGAAGTACAGATAAAGCGCGTCGCCAGTAACATAAAAGGGTTGATCCGCTTTAATTCCTTTATACTGTTCGGGCCATACGTATGAATAATCGCTATTGGTCTGGATTTGTCTTTCAATGATGCCACTCAGCACCTCAACATACCGGCTTCCTTGTCTAAACAAATCCTTCAGTACGTAAAGTTGGCCACTGTTCAAGTCGACATGCGGGTAGATTTCCGAAGGCATGCCATGTGCCGCCCCGAAATGAAACAGATATGAAGATAGCTTAAGGACGAGCAGTCGTTTTTGAAAAAACGGTATGGAAAAGTCGCCAAAATAATCATAATCCAACTGTTGTGATTCGTTTACTTCTTTAAGGTTTGCTAACTTTTTAAGCTGATTATTAACGGATCGTTGCATCTCTCTATTTAAAAACCCTTCAACCTGCGGATAATAAACAAGATAATCTTTGTTTGGCTTAAATTTTTCTTCTTGCACGCTGTATACGTGATTTAACACAATGCGCTTATTTTGTTTCCAAATCAGATTCCCTTGGTGATCATAGTAGTATACTCTTTTATCTGTATCTGCCCGGATCAGCCCCCCTTCGATGGTCAATGTGCCTGTCGCATGCAGGATGGGCCAACCCGGGGCTTGCTGTCCGCTGGAATTAATGAAGAACGTTTCACTAGTCGTTGAAACGGAGGCCAGACCGCCTGTAAAGGGTAAAATGTTGTCATACACAAAATCTGAGAGCTTGCGTCCGGACAGATCGTAAAGAGCGAATTTGGAACCGAGGTATGGTTTATGCTTATCAAGGGCTCTGCCGACAGCGAGCTTATCTTCACCAAGCCTGCGTATTTCATTGTAATAGGGCTGAATAATAAAGGTACCTGTTTTATTAATCAGCCCCCATTGATTCCGGTAGTCCTCGGCGATATTGACGACTGCCGTGCCGTTTTCAAAAGGCTCTGCGCCACTGTAGGTTAAGGGGATAACAACGCGGCCTTGTTCAGTAATATATCCATACTTTCCAAGCATTTTTTCCTGAAAAGCCAGCATACCCTCCCCAGGCATGCCGACGAAATAATGTTGATACTGACGAAACACACTGCCATTTAAGTCAATGAGCGCATAAAGGCCAGCATGGACCTGGACAACAGCTTTCCCGGCATTGAAATCACCAGCCTGTTCATATTGGGCAGCAATCACCTCCATGCCTTGCCTGTCGAGGTAGCCATACTTCATCTCTTTATTTAAAAAGAGGGCTCTGCCGTTATGAAATGAACCAATAAATTCGTACGGCTTCGTGGTAAGTACAGTGCCCTCCTCATTAATGATTTTATAGCCAGAATCGTCGTGAACCGCGGAAAGTCCTTCTGAGAATGGATTGATGTTGTCATAAATAGGCGGGACAACAAAGTGGCCGGCTTCATCAATGAGGGCATTTTTATTCCCTACTGCAACTATGGCTAGCCCATTAGCCTGAAACGGTAAAGCAAACGTGTAAACGGGTGCCAGAGCGAACTGCCCGCGATTATTGATATAGCCCCATCCCTCACCACCCACTTCTTTTATAGAAGCCGGGTGAAACTGCACAGATCGTGGCGTACCCTCTAACTGTATCTGCTTGATTAAACCCAGCCAATCCTGATTCATATTGTCTTGATGACACATCCCCGCACACCCCTTTACTTCATGCTATCACACAGTATATTCACAGGTATGGCCGGCATGCTCACCGGGGATGCATTGTTGCGGAATTGTGGAAATTGAATACGGTTATTTAAATGGAATAGGTAAGAAACCGGACGAATTTTACTAGTCGTGATAAAATTGATAGTAGTGATGACGAATCAATCTGGAGGTCCATTATGTTAGAAGAATTAGACCCTATAGCAATAGAAAATTGGTGTGGGGAAGTACGAAACATCATCATAACTGAAAATCTAGGTGTCTCGCTGTCAGATGAAGCGCTTCAAACTGCAACCCTAGCCATGCTAAACGATGCGACTTTCCGATACAATGTAAACATTGATAGAGCGGATTTCACCGTTACAGACGACTTACATTCTGCGTATTGGGACTATGTAAATGTAGAAATCAGCAACTTCCTCAAACGTTACTACCGAATCTCTTAGAATTTCGGCTTTTTGGTAAATGGACTATGAAAAAACGCCGAAAAATGTTATACACATTCTTTCGGCGCTATTAGAACCCTCCCCGGATTCTTTTCTAGTTTGTCATAGCCCACACAGATAATGAGATACCCGTTCCAGGATTGATGTAGCGATGCGGGACCGTGCTTGGAAAATAAATACTATCTCCTTCGTGTAAAAAGACTTCTTTATCATGAAGAACTACGATTAGTTCGCCTTTTAGGACATACCCGCATTCCTCTCCCGCATGAGATACAAGTTCGTGTTGAAGCAATTCACCCGGCTTAATTTCTACAAGGATATGCTCCATTTTCCCTGCCTGGACGGGTGACAGATAATGATAGCTAACATTTTCGTTTTGAATGTCCACTATGCGTCTGTCTTGTTTTCTGATGATCACATGCTTTTCGCCTTCAGGATGAAAAAAATCATTAACCGGAACGTTCAACGCATTTGATATTTTCCAAAATGTACTTACCGTTGGGTCGATCAGACCGCGTTCAATCTGGGAGAGCAAGCTTGTGCTTAAACTCGTTTTTTCAGCAAGCTGTTTGAGTGTATAGTTCTTTTGCTTGCGGATGACCCGTACGAATTCGCCGTTAAACACTGGCCTTCACCCCTGCAAAATGGCATGCACATGAAGAGGTGCCCTCTTTTTTCTGCATCTCAGGAGAGTTTAAATAGCATATTTCCTGCCGTTCGGGACAACGTTCGTAGAAGATGCATGAATTTTTTGTAGAAATAACGAGTTCCGCAAATCCCATTCCGCTCGCTTTAGATTCATTCAAACTCGGCAGAGATGACAGTAAGATTCGGGTATACGGATGATTTGGCTTCTCAAAGACCTCTTTAGATGCCCCTATTTCAACTATCTCGCCTTTATACATAACGGCCATTCTATCACACATATAGCGAATGACAGACATGTTGTGCGAAATAAACAGGTAGGTTAAATGGCGTTCTTCTTTCAATTCCTTTAATAGATTAAGTACCTGGGCCTGTACCGAAACATCCAGCGCAGATGTAGGCTCATCCAGCAAAATAAATGAAGGCTCTGATATTAAGGCTCGGGCGATAGCAATGCGCTGGCGCTGACCGCCGCTAAACTCGTGTGGATACCGGCTTAACTGATCCTCTTTAAGGCCTACCCTTGACGCTAATTCGTATAGCTTATCCAAGGTGCCTTTTTCTTTTCGGAACCGCGCTGGCAGAGCATAAAGCGGTTCAAGAATAATGTCTTTAACTGTCATACGCGGATCTAAAGAAGATTGTGGATCTTGAAACACGATCTGAATTTCACCTGGGCGAGGACCCTTATAGCGATTGCCCAGCCATAAAGAGGTTCCCTTGTATAGAACTTCGCCATTTGATGGCGTTTCCAGCCCGATCATCATCTTTCCCAGCGTACTTTTACCCGAACCGGATTCTCCTACAAGCCCAAAAACTTCTCCTTCCTGAATCGTGAGATTTACATCCCTCACAGCCTGAATGTTGCGCTTTCCATTTCCGTAAGACTTGTTAAGCGCATGCACTTGTATCAAATCTTTCATGCGCCTTCCCTCCTTTCCCAACAAGCCACACGATGATCTGAAGTAGAGGGTTCTAAAACTGGTGGTTTTAACTGGCAAGCGCTTGTTGCCAGGCTGCATCTTTCAAAAAAACTGCAGCCGCTCGGACGGTTGCGCAGATCAATCACCTCTCCAGGAATGGCCTGCAGGAGATCGCCGGGCTGTGCCAGATCCGGTAAGGCCTGCAAAAGTGCCCTGGTATAAGGGTGTTGAGGAGCGCGTAAAACAGCCGGGGTTGGGCCTTCTTCAATGATTTGCCCCCCATACATCACCGCTACCCGGTGGCATAACTGTGAAACTACGCCGATATCATGCGTAATCAAAAGTATGGAGGTATTCCTTTTCTCCGAGAGCTCTTTCATCAACTTTAAGATTTCGTATTGAATGGTGACATCAAGAGCTGTTGTTGGTTCATCAGCAATCAACAAGTCTGGAGGTGACGACATAGCCAGCGCGATGACTACGCGCTGGCGCATACCCCCGCTCAATTCAAAGGGATATTTCTGCGCCACAGCCTCAGGGTTATGAATATGCACGTCCCTCAATGCATCAACCGCAAGTTTTTGTGCCTGCTTCAACCTTACCCCTCGATGGCGTCTAATCACTTCAGCAAGCTGGCGGCCAACATGCATAGTTGGATGCAGTGCGCTCATTGGTTCCTGGAACACCATACCTATTTCACGCCCACGAATAGCCTGTACATCCGCTTTTTTTAACTTAAGAAGGTCACGTCCTTTAAAAAAAATTTCACCGCTAGTAATGGACGCATTGCTTTCAAGCAAATCGAGAACCGTTAATGCAGTGACCGATTTTCCTGAACCCGATTCTCCGACTATCCCGAGGATTTCACCTGGGTTTACGGCAAGGCTTACATTCTTTAACGCTTGAACCTTTCCCCGCATTCCGGAAAATTCAACCGTCACGTTCTTAATAGCAAGAAGCATGAACCCCTCTCCTTTCATCGACTGGCTTTCGGATCCAGAATATCACGCACGCCGTCACCGATGAGATTAAATGCGCCCGACGCAAGAAACAAGGCAAGCCCGGGAAAGGTAGGATACCACCAATAATCGATCAGGTATTTCCAACCTACACTTATCATCGCGCCCCATTCCGGTGTCGGCGGTTGAGCTCCAAGTCCCAGAAATCCTAGCGTAGCCACAAGCAGAATGGCATCGCCCACATCTAATGTAATCTGGATAATAACAGGGGACACTACATTTGGAATAATATGGCGAAAAATGATACGCCAGGGCTTAATCCCAAATGTCTGAGCTGCCTTGACATAGAGCTTTTCTCTGACAGAAAGCGTTTCTCCACGTGCAAGCCGAACATAGACCGGAATCTTGACAATGGCGATAGCAAGCATTGCGTTTTGGAGGTTTGGACCCAGCGCTGCGGCTAGCGCCATAGCTAGAATCATGGATGGAAAGGCAAGAACCATATCCATAATGCGCATGGTGATTTGATCCACTGCACCTTTAAAATAACCTGCGATAGCTCCAATACCTGTTCCAATAATGCCGGCACCCGCCACAGCAAGTACACCAACGCCTAGAGACAGGCGGGCGCCATATAGAATACGGGTTAAGATGTCTCTGCCCACTTCATCCGTACCCATCCAATGTTTAGCGGAAGGTCCTTGAAAACGATCCACAATATTAATCTGCGATGGGGTATATGGAGTAAGAAGTGGTGCCAGTATGGACAAAATCACAATAAAAAGCAAAATCCCTGCTCCCGCGACTGTCATTGGATTGTTTTTGATTTTGTACCACACAGGGTTCACTTTGTTGGTGGGAAGGACAGGGTTTATTTCAACCTGCATATGTTACCCCCCTATTCTTTAATCTGTGGATCAAGGTAGTAATACATTATATCGACCAGCAAGTTAATCACGACATATCCAAATGAAATGACAAGGGTAAAGCCCATAATTGCTGGAAAATCTAGATTGGAGATAGAATCAACGACATACTTGCCCATCCCAGGCCAGCTGAAAACGGTTTCGGTCACGACCGCCCCTCCAAGAAGAGAACCAAACGACAAACCGATAACTGTTACAGTAGGTATGAGCGCGTTGCGCAGCGCATAGCGAAACAGCAGGGAAATGCCGCTGATTCCATTTGCTTTCGCTGTTCGGATATACTCCTGCCCCAGCACCTCAAGCATACTGGCCCTCACCTGCCGCATAACAATGGCAAGTTGCGCATAGGATAGCACGGCTGCCGGCAGCAATAAATGCCAGAGACTGTTCCTGAATGCAACGTAGTCTCCTGATAGCAGGCTGTCTACCAAGTAAAGGCCGGTTATATGTGTAGGAGGGTGAAGATTGATATCCAATCTTCCGGTTGAGGGAAACCATCCAAGGTAGCCATAGAATATTAAAATCACAACCAGCCCGCTCCAGAAAACCGGGATGGATACACCTGCAATAGCAAATACACGTCCACCATGATCCCAGGCCCTGTCCTTTTTAACAGCGGACAGCACACCAAGCGGAATGCCGAGAAGAATAGCGAAAATAAAGGCAACTATGGCCAGCTCAACTGTTGCAGGGAAAAAGGTCATAAGATCGCGGGCCACAGGCTGTTGAGTACGTATGGAAGTGCCTAAGTCTCCATGTAAAAGCCCACGCAAGTAAAGTTCATACTGTACCCATACCGGCTGGTCCAGTGCTAGCTGCCTGCGGACGGCGTTCAGCGTCTCTTCACTGGCTCGCTGCCCTACCATCATCCGGGCAGGATCGCCCGGAATGATGTGGGAAAGCAGAAACGTAATGAACGTTACGCCGAACACAACCAGGACAAGCATTACGAGGCGTTTTGCAATGATTTTTCCCATGTGTGTCTGCCTCCTTATCCTACGACAATGATTTATTTCGACATCTGCGAGAGATTGTAAATCCCTTCAAGCATTGGATTATAGACGAAACCTTTTACCTCTTTGTTCATAGGAAGGAGAAAATCCTTCTGGTAAAGGAATAGGTAAGGTGCATCGTCGATGACAATAGCCTGTGCTTCTTTATATAACTTTTCGCGGACTGTTTTATCATTCGTAGTGGCCGCCTCTCGGACAAGCTGGTCTACTTTCGGATTTTTATAAAACGCTCGGTTCCCTGCAAGGCCAAAGTTATTGGAATCAAACCAGTAGTTCATAAACATAAAGGGATCACCGAAGTCTGGGCTCCATACCCCAATCGACAAATCAAAGTCACCTTTGTCGATCATTTCTCGCTGTGTAGCATAGGCTACTTTTTTGAGGTTTACCTTAACACCAATCTCTGCCATATACGCCTGAACGGTTGTCGCTTCCGTTTCCCACCATGGCTTGTTATCGGAATATACAAAATCCAGCGTCAAGTCTTTAACCCCAGCTTGTTGCAGAAGGGCTTTAGCTTTCGCATTATCTTTTGTATATTGTTTGGCTGAGCTGTCATGGCCCCATAAGCCTTCTGGGATCGGGCCTCTCATTTGGGTTGCGTAGCCTTGCTGCACCGCTTTAGTGAGAGCAGGATAATCAATGGCATAACTTAAAGCCTGTCGCACTTTTGGATTCATTAGCTCTTTTTTGCCTTTGGATGTATTAATATAGATGTAATCAACAAACAGGCTTGGTTTTTTTACGAGTGTAGCATTAGGCATTTTGTCTATGCTCTGCAATTGTTCAACCGGAATCCCTTCGGCGAAATCGATCTCCCCTTTTTCTAATTGAAGCCGCTGTGCTGATGAATCGGGGATGATTTTAAAGAATACAGTTTTTAAAGCAGGTTTTTCCGGGCTGTTGGGATTAACTGCAAGCTTCAGGTATTCCCCTTTTTTCCACTCAGCAAGCTGATAGGGACCACTGCCCATCGTGTGGTCAGCTAAATAATTTTGGCCCATATCATTGTTTTTTGCCTGTAACTCAACTTTAGGGTTTACGATGCTTCCATAGTTGGCGGCCAATGTTGATAGGAATGGAGGAAAGCTTTTTTTCAGCGTAAACTGCACAGTGGTAGGGTCGATTACTTTAACATCTTTAATCACTCCATATACGTCCACAGGTCCTTTTGCTATTTTCAATGTCCGGTCAAATGAATATTTTACTGCGTTTGCATCAACTGGCGTACCATCTGCAAATTTATGGTCTTTATTCAAAACGAATGTCCAGGTTAGACCGTCCTTGCTCACTTTCCACTGCTTTGCAAGTGACGCTTTAACCTCTGTGGAAGCTCCATCATATTCCACAAGTCTCTCATACGCCGGGTATGTAATTTTCCATGCCGAGTTATCCATTGTAATAGCAGGATCCAGCGTTCCCTGATCCGATGTTATGGCCACAACCAACGTATCCTTACCTGCTGGATTGCTGTTGTTTTGGGAGGAAGCAGCCTGTTGATTGCCTCCCTGTGCAGCCGTTTCGTTTGCATTCTTCGCACATCCCGTCATCAATGCAACTAATAAAAGACATAATGCTGCTAGCGCGCTCTTAACCCTCATATAAATCCCTCACCTTCTAGCGATTTGGCAATCTTAATTTTCCGCCATATATAGCGGGTTGATCGGTAGATAACGACCATCGCTGGTTACCGTAATCGAAATGCCACCATTCTTCTTCATAATTGAGAAACCCCGCTTTTTGCATGATGCTTACTAATAATCGCCTATTGTTTTTAATAACTGTTTCAGAGCGGGTCAGGCTGTGTTGTTTTTCATACCAATCCGTACGTGACCGCTCCGATATTTCATCAAATTTCGTTCCCATATCAAGCCAGCCATCCTTTGTTGCAATAGTTAGGTCAACTGCTCCCCCGGTTAAATGTGGAGAAGGCTGCTCCGTATTGTTACTGGGTATCGCAACAAACTTTTGAACCTGATCCTGGAGTTCTTTTTCCGAAAAGTCACCCCTTTTGCGTATGTAGCCTTCAATTTCTTGGTACAAGGCTAATTGAACTTCGTAAGGTCTCCAGCCATCTAGCACAAGTAAAAAATGATTATCTGGCAGATATTCCGCAGCCTGCGTCAATCGATTCGCAGCTCCTTCTCGTAAATAGCATGCGGACAGTGCTCCGGGTAAGTTCCGCCTAAAATACGCAGGATACACTTTCACTTTTGCTGACAGGCTTTCAATGGAAACAAGACTTTCTCCTGATTCTTGGATGGGCAACAGGCGATAATCCGGTACCTTCTTGCATGCAGCCTTCGCCATTCCTCTATCGCCTCCTGTGACATTTTTTCAGTTAAGATTTTTCTATATTTTATATTAATTCAAACTTTCAGTAAAGTTAATTTATTTAACTTTACTGAAATTAATTACGTGACAGGTCTGACAGTGAAAAAATATTCTAATCAAAAACCGGAATGTGTCTTATTCATTTTGAAAAAAATAAAAAGTGTGGTAAAGTAAATTAGGTTTGTGAAAAAAAATACATTTGACAGATAAATTACTCTCAGGTATAGAAAGGCATTTACTATGACACTTTTGAAAAAAATTAAAAAGATTAATCGGCTGCTGCAATTATCCACCGGGCATGACATCAAGTTCTCTGAGATGGCGAAGGAACTTGGAGAAGTGATTGACGCAAACATCTTCATTGTTAGCAAAAAGGGTAAATTATTAGGTGTTTCAGCGGAACGAACAATAGAAAATGAAAGAATGGCACACTATATCGAAAATCGGCAATTCCCTGATGAATATATTCAAATGGCATCGAAACTCGATGAACCTACAGCGAATATCCCCCTTACCGAATATCTGACCGCGTTTCCAACAGAATCGCACGATTTGCTCAATGAAGGCTGGACCACCATTGTTCCCATTGTAGGAGCTGGTGAGAAACTGGGACTCTTCATTACGAGCCGGATTAACCGCAAGTTTGATGATGAAGATATGGTGCTTGCTGAGTTTTCCGCTACCGTTGTGGGCTCAGAAATTACGAAGCTAAAAGTGGAAGAGATGGCCGAACAAACAAGAAAACAGGCCATGGTTCGTTTAGCTATTGATACGTTGTCCTATAGCGAGATTGAGGCTATGAAAGGGATTCTTCACCACTTGGAAGGAAAAGAAGGACTGATAGTTGCCAGTACGATTGCTGACAATGCTGGCATAACCCGTTCAGTGATTGTCAATGCCTTGCGTAAATTGGAGAGTGCAGGCGTGCTCGACTCCCGTTCTTTAGGGATGAAAGGAACGTACATTAAAATTTTAAACGAATTATTCATCGACGAAATTCACAAGTTAGAAGAAAAATAAGCATAGGAATGTTGTTGACTCATCACAAATCACCCCACCTAATAGCAGGTGGGGTGATTTTTTTAAAACGGTTGACGATTGAGCCACTGCCCACCGTCCATCGTGATGCATTCGCCATTTATGTATGCAGCTTCCGGCGTAAACAGGAAGTAAGCTAGACTTGCAATTTCTTCCGGCTGCCCCAATCTATGCAGTGGCACACTGTTCAATGTGCGTTCCGCAGCTTCCTCTGATTCCCAAAGCTTTGCTGCTCCACCCGTATTATCTATGGGCCCTGGGGCAATTGCATTCACTCGGATACCGTATCTTTTGCCCCACTCCACTGCAAGTGTCCGTGTCATCGCGAGTACCCCTGCTTTGGCTGACGCCGAGTGGATCACGCCCTCCCCAGCCAGCCATGCATAAGTAGCGAGCATATTAACCACGCTTCCTTTGTATCCGGTTTCAATCCAATGCTTGCCAACGGCCTGCGAACAATACCAGGTTCCATTCAGCACAATATTAATAACCGCATTCCACCCGTTTACAGAGAGGTCCTCAGCCCGGCAGATGAAATTTCCTGCTGCGTTATTCACAAGAAAATCAATTTTGCCGAAAGCTCCTAAGGTCTTCTCAACCATGCGCTGGGCATCTTCCGGATTGCGCACATCCATTTGTACGCAAAGGATCTGTCCCGGCTCTTGCTGAATTTCCTGAGCAGTGGCGTCCAGCTTCTCCTGGTCCCTGCCGGTTATGACGACCTTCGCACCTTTTTCTGCGAATTTCTTCGCCATTGCTTTTCCCATACCGCTTGAACCGCCTGTCACAATCGCTACCTTCCCTTGCATCGTTCACCCTCCATTCAGAATATTTAAATGAATCTTCATTCATTGTAATCCAAACGTTTCGGCCTTGCACGATAAAAATATGCTTTTATGGTGTTTTGGGTCGCATCTCTTATCCATAAGTTATTTGATTACTTTTAATAAGTAGTGTATCATAGTAAAATTAGTTCAAGTAAAGGAGATAGATTTCAAATATGTCAAAACTATCACGAACAAAATCAGTTACCCTCATAACATTTCTTGTTCTTGTTTGGGGCGTTTGCTGGCCCATCTATAAAATTGCGCTCTCTTATACCCCGCCTATTTTATTCGCAGGCATGCGTACATTATTTGGGGGCCTGTTGTTGGCTGCTCTCCTGATTCCAAAGCGAGATCAGATACGATGGAACGAAAACTGGCCCATTTATTTGGTTTCATCCATCTTTAATGTGATGTTATTTTATGGCCTGCAGACTATCGGGCTCAGGTATATGCCTGCCGGCTTGTTTTCCGTCATTGTGTATCTGCAGCCTGTACTTGTCGGCATATTCGCCTGGGCTTGGTTGGGAGAATCTATGTCAGCAGTAAAGGTGATCGGCTTAGTCATTGGATTTATCGGCGTGGCCGCTGTAAGTGCGGAAGGTTTCTCCGGCCATATTTCCACGCTAGGCATCCTATTAGCTCTCATCACTGCCTTTAGCTGGGCCATTGGTACCGTATACGTAAAAAAACACAGCTTCAAAGTAGATTCCATGTGGCTGTCAGCCATGCAATGCATCATCGGAGGAATCGTTTTAACCGGTGTGGGATCGGGTTTCGAAAGCTGGTCAAGCATCGTTTGGAACACACCTTATGTATTTGGCCTGATTTTTGGAATCGTGCTCGGCATTTCCGCTTCCTGGGTTGTTTATTTTATCCTGGTGGGATCCGGCGATGCGAGCAAGGTGGCGTCCTACACATTTCTCGTTCCGCTTATCTCTGTGCTATGTGGAACCTTGTTCTTGAATGAACCATTCACAGTCTATCTTGTAGTCGGACTTATTTTAATCGGTGTGAGTATTTACCTGGTCAACCGCAAAACCAAGCCCCGCATGAAGCAAGTTGAAGAGGCTGCTTAATCCCCCGGTCACCGGAACGGGGTTTTTTTCTGCACTACTTCATCTGTTATAGCTGTCGAATGTAAAAAATCACGGCGGGGAATAATAAACGCAGACATATATCGGAGCAATGGGGGTTTTGAAATGGAAAGCCAGGATTGCGACTTCTCGCCTTTAAAATTAAAGGTAAAAGAAGGTCTGCAGCAGATCTCTAATGAATTGATTCATAATATCAATTCAATCGATAACGAAGATCATTGTCTGCTAAGCCACTTTGAACAAATTAAAGAGAGATTTCTGCGAATTGAAGCACTTGCTGCCTTCTTCTATCTAAACTGTTACCTGTCCTCATATACCGAGAAGTATATGGACATTTCCATTTGCGTTGAACATTTATCCAAAAAGCGGCATGGGGCTCTTATTGTGGTGGAGCGGAAAGACCCGTTGGACGCCATTCTTCATAGCGGGATACCTATTGGCGCCACTTTGACACACTCTTTACTTGAATCTTTATTTTATCCAGGGAATCCGCTGCATGATGGGGCAGTCCTTATAAAGAACAACATGATTGTTTCCGCTACCAACGTGCTGCCTCTTTCCACCTCCTCTTCTGGCGGGAAAAAATTAGGAACCAGACATCGATCTGCGCTTGGGTTAACAGAACGCTCAGACGCCCTCGTCATCGTGGTCTCAGAGGAAACAGGGAAATGCTCGTTTGCCTTAAATGGAAATCTTTATCCTATGACACTGGAAGCACCTTGATCGACCGCTCATTTCTCTCTGGATAGCCCATCGAAAAACCTCTTTTCGATCTGTTCCACAGTGCCACCAAGCTGAATATTTCGCCAGAGCGTACGGTTTGAGTAGGATACATCTGTAATTTCCCGGTCAAACCAGGACGGCTTGGAAAAATCCATCGCTTCAGCTTCACTGGGAAACTCGACTTCCGCTACCCGAAATGATGGATAGTGGCGGTAGAGATCCACTTCAATTTTATAAGACCCAAAGTCTATGTATTTTCTTACTTTCTCAAGCGGAATGGTTTTAATCATTTCAGTAATGTGCTGGTAATCGGCGGATGTAATCGGAAATTCTATTTCCTCTCGAACCATCCCTTTTCCCATTTTGAATGTAATAAAAAAGGACGCTTTTCCTTTCGTATCCACCATGCTTCTAATTCTCGCTTCGATTCCCTTTGACAGCGGCTGAATTTCCCCATTTCCTAATAAAGAGAACAGCCTGGATGTATATTCGACAGGTACCATTATAATTTGGCACTGATCGCCTTTGGTTAACTGTAACTTGTTGTCCTTATGCTGCACAGAACACTTCAAATCATCATCGAGGAGGTAATTTTGAAAAATTGTCACCTCAGACAGTACACGCCGTGAAGAAGGAATTTCAGTAATAAAAAAGCGTCGTTCAATTTCCTTCATGTTTTCTCTTTCATTCCTTTCTTCTTTATAGGATGGATTACCCTTCTCCATTCATTATTTTAATGGTTTTATAAGCGAAGAGCAAAAATTCAATAACTGCATCAAAGTTTTGTTAAAATGTAAATCAATATTGCTAATTAGAGGTAAATATAGTTTAATTAGTTTTTGGTGTTGAAATTTCAAACGACAAAGGCAAACTCATCGAAAGGTGTGGACGCAAAGTCACGGGTCTAAGGTTTTTTAACTACGATGGCCGGACTACCGAAAGGGGATTTATTTTGAGTAAAAAACAGTATTCTATTGAATTTAAATGTGAAGTCATACAGAAAGCCTTGCAGACAAAAAGTCCAAGTTCAGTGGCCAGACAGTATAGGCTCAATAGCTTTATCATTTATCGCTGGGTCAAGGAATATAAAGAAGGTAAATACAATTTATCTATGCAGGGTCAATAGTTTATAAAACCTCTTCCATATTTGAAGAGGTTTTATGCGATATAATAACCGTAACGCTACGATAGGAAGGTGAAGTCGTATGAGAAGTATCCGGCCAGAAGAGATCTCGGCTAAAGAGAATTATAAACTGTTGACAGGGGCAGTGATCCCCCGTCCAATTGCCTTTGTTACCACTCTTTCCACCGTGAATGAGACCATCAATGCGGCTCCTTTTAGTTATTTCAATATGATCAGCAGCAATCCGCCCCTTTTATCGATTTCTGTCCAGCGGGTGAGCGGCAACATGAAAGATACCGCCCGTAACGCAGTGGATCGAGGAGAATTTGTAGTGCACGTATGTAGCGAACATACAATTGAAGAAATCAACAAAACAGCCGCTACGTTGGACCCGGCTGAAAGCGAACTTGCTTTGACTAGTCTGCATTCGACTCCCAGCTTACAGATTTCTGTACCGGGCATTAAGGAGGCGCCTATTCGTTTTGAGTGCAAACTCGAGAAGCACCTTACATTTCTCGGGGAAAAGAATATCATTAGTACCGATTTGTTAATTGGCCGAATTGTCTGTTACCATCTTGCTGAAGAGGTATACGACCCTGAGAAAGGCTATGTCCACGCGGAAAAAGTAAAACCTGTAAGCCGCCTGGCTGGAGATACATACGCAAAACTTGGCGAGCTATTTTCTCTTAAGCGACCAAAATAACAAGATGTTCATTTTTTGCTAATCAAGCTTAGCAATCATTTTTCTTGTAATATGAATTAATTGTTCGATATCCTCATTATCTAAATTGCTCAGCAGCTGTTGGAGCATGGCATTGCGTGCTTTTATCACAGACTCCAGCAGTTGTACTCCTTTGTTTGATAAGTCTATCCACACCAGGCGCCTGTCTTTTTCATCACGGATGCGATTGATGAGCCCTTTTTTCACTAATTTATTTACCGAAATGGTAGTTGCGCTCGGAGAGAGTAAGATATCTTTTGCCAGTTCGCTTACTGTACAGTGTCCTTTATCATGCAGGGACCGTAGGAGAAAGAACTGCTGCGGATTCAATTCCTCTTCACAGCTAAGAAAGCGGTTAATATACCGGCTGATTTTTGCGCTTGACTTGTCCAATTCAATAATTTGGGCTTCTCGGTCCATCTCTTATAACTTCCTTTCAGTCAGCTTCTATGGAAAAGCCGCTATGCAACAAGATAGCGGCTTTTAACTTTTGCTTTATTGTCTGTTCATTCTGCGCAATGCATCCCTGTAATCCTGGTCATCGATATGGCCATCAATCTGTTCCTCAGGCGGATGCTCACCCGCTTGAAACTGCCTAAGGGCTCTACGGAATTCGTCGTCTGACTGAATTCCCTCCTGCCGGGGTGAATGCAGTGGCGCTGCCAGGTTATGATCACGTGTCTCTGGCCGTTTGTATTGTGACACATAAGTTGGCTGCGCCTCATTTCGCTGCGCTTCATTTGGCTGCGTGACTTCAGCGTTAGTTGCCTTGGCACTTGATTCATTGTTCACTGTTTCTCTGGTGCCTGCCCTGACATTGTAAACAATCAGGACTATAATTAGTATAACTATTAAGCCAAAAATAGCATACAGCATAGTCAATATCTCCTTATCTCATGGGTTTATCGGGATGCCAGTTTCGCCGTAACTTCCGCTACTCTCTTCCCAAGAGCCATACCCAATGCGGTTTCTTGTTCACCGAGGGGTGCGACCGGGGTGTTAGAAGACTCTTCAACCGGGCATGTGATGCCTACACCATAATAAGAACCATAAAGTGCGTTTTCCGGGATATTTCCAGGAAGCCCCACAACAATCATACCCTGATGATACAACGGTGTAAGCAGATTGAGCAGGGTAGCCTCACACCCGCCGTGTACGGTCGCAGTTGTACAAAATACTGCACCTACTTTACCAACGAGTGTGCCGCGGGCCCACAGATAACCTAATTTATCAATCCAGTTCTTCAAACCTGAACTGATTGTACCAAAATGACCTGGGCATCCCCAAATAATGGCATCCATGTCCGCCATATCCCTCACATTTGCTTCACTTACATGGCTAAAAAAAACTTCTGCCTGCAGGTTTGAACGTGCACCGTCGGCAATTGCTCGAGCTAGTTGTTCAGTATGTCCGCCTTCACTATCGTATACAACACAAATTTTCATTCGAATATTCCTCCCTGTGTTTTCGGAATTTTACTTTAGATAGAGGTTTCAGACGCAATACCTGCTGCCCGCTCTTTCTTCGCTTTTCTTACATGGTCTTTACGGACATCCCGCAGGAAAAAGCTGAGGACGAGCCCCACAAAGGAAATTCCCGCAGCCCAGTAGAAAGCATCGTTTATACCAAGCACAGCAGCATTCATGTTGACCTGTCCATATAGCATAGTGGCCGCCATCTGTTTCGCCTGTGCGGCCGGCACTCCATATGCATTGGCTACCGAATCGACAAGCGACCCAAACGAGCTGATAAAGGAAGGGCTCATGATATTGGTTTGATCGCTTAACTCTCCCAGGTGCATGGTGGTCCGGTTGCTGAAAATCGTTGTAACCAAGCTAATTCCTATTGAACCGGAAATTTGGCGAAGTGTATTCGACATCGCTGTTCCATCGCTATTTTTTCGTTCTGGCAGCTGGTTCAACCCGGCTGTCATAATCGGCATCATGAGGAAGGACATGCCGAAGGAACGGAACATATAAATAATTAATACCTGTGTAAAACTTGTTTCAATCGACAGATGCGTAAACTCATACGTTGTGACCGTTGTAATCAACATACCAAGGATCGCGAGCGGACGCGGCCCGATTTTATCAAAGAGCGCACCTGATACCGGAGACATGGCCCCCATAACAATCGCCCCCGGCAGCAAAAGCAGACCGGATTCAAGCGGGGTGAAGCCCCGTAAATTCTGCAGATAAATCGGGAGCAAGAACATGCCCGCATACATCGCAATGGTGATAATGACACTTATAATATTGGAAAGCGTAAAAATATCGTACCGGAATATCCGGAAGTCCAGCATCGGATCGTCTTTGCCTAACTGCTGAAGGACAAAAGCGACAATGCCTACGAGACCCACGATTAAGCTCATCACTACCTCTGCACTGCCCCATCCTTTCGAACCGGCTTCACTAAAGCCATACAGGAGCCCGCCAAAACCCACTATCGAAGTAATGGTTCCCCACACATCAAGAGAAACCCTCTCCGGTTTCACTCTATTGCGGAGCAGAAAGAAAGCTAAAACAAAGACAAGTATGCCCAGCGGCACCATGCCATTAAAAAGCAGCCGCCAGCTATAATTTTCTACGACCCAACCGGATAATGTAGGTCCCACGGCTGGCGCAAACATCATAGCAAGCCCGAGAATGCCCATCCCTCTTCCCCGAATCTCAGGCGGAAAAACGGATAGAATAATGGTCATGACAAGCGGCATTAAAATACCGCCGCCAACCGCCTGAATGAGGCGGCCGATAAGCATAATCGAGAATGTCGGTGACAAGCCACATATGAGTGAACCAATCGTAAAAAACAACATCGCCGCCAGAAAGAGTATGCGTACGCCAAAACGCCGAATAAGAAAAGCGGACAACGGAATTAAAACCCCGTTTACCAGCATATAACCGGTCAATAGCCATTGAGCCGTCGTCGTTGTTGTATTAAACTCAGTGATCAAATGTGGCAGTGCGACATTAAGCAATGTCTGGTTTAGAATCGCCAGAAACAAACCAAGCATTAGGACACTTAACAAAGGGATGTGCTGTGACATGCCCATGCCTTTTTCCTTTTTATTTTTTGCCTGGATCTCCGCCATATAGCCTCCTCCTTTCGCTTCAGCTTAATGCTGTTTATCATTTGTGAATCGAAACCGTTGCGTTCATCCCCGGAACAATTCCACCCGGCAGATTATCTAACGAAATTTTTACGGGTACCTTCTGTGTAACTTTGGTGTAATCGCCGCTTGCGTTTGACTGCGGCAATAACGAGAAGACAGAATTCGCCGCATGCCCAATTTCCTCCACTTTTCCGGTAACTTTCGTGCCTGTGTCGGCATCAAGTGTGACGTCCACATCCTGGCCAACTTTGACGTCTTTAATATTGGTTTCTTCTATATTCGCTTCAACGTATAGTTTCTTTAGATCGACGACCTGAGCGAGCGGCTGACCTGGTGCAACTAACTGGCCACTAGCTGCTTTGTTTTGGATAACAGTCCCGCTAATTGGAGACGTAATATTGGTATTTTGAGATCCGGCACTTACCTGTCCGACAGTTGCATCCTGATCAACCGAACTGCCTTCGGTTGCTTTCCAGTTTGTAAGCTTGCCTGCAGCAGGTGAAGCAATCGACACAATATCGCCAGTAACCTTGGCGTCGTCTGTTCCGATATAATTTGATTTCGTGAAATAGTAATAGTAACCGGCAAAGCCTAAAGCGATTATGGCTAGAAACATGATAAGATTAACCAGAAAAATACGGGTTCTGTTCATGCATGCAATCTCCTTTTTTCAGATTTACTTTTGTATTTTGACGCTGGCATTTGATCCAAGAGGCGCATCGTTTGCCTGAAGATTATTTACTGTAATTTTAACGGGAATTCGTTCAACCTTCTTGTTGTTATTGCCTGAACCGGATGACGAATTGGGGGTTAGGAATGTACCAGCCCAGTTGCCAATTTCTGACACGTTGCCGGTATATTTCACTCCAGGATCGGAGTCAAGAAATACATCAGCCTCTTTTCCGATTTTAACGTCCTTTACGCTCCCTTCATCAATGTAGGCAAGAATGTAGGACTTGGATAAATCCGCGATCATGGCGACAGGCTGGCCTTGTGCGATGATTTCATGCGGAACAGCATTTGTCTGTAGTACCGTTCCGGCAATCGGCGAGACGATATCAACCACGTTGTTCTGGCCTGCAGCCGTTCCCTGGCCTTTTCCCTGTTTGGCAGCATTGGCGTTGCCGCCGGATGCTCCCTGACCCGCTTGTGACTGTTGCTGGCCAATCACAGATCCCTGCTGGACCGAATCTCCATTTTTGGCTGACCACTTGGTCAATTTTCCTGTTGCGGGAGTCGCAACCGTAACAATATCAGCTGCCACTTTCGCGTTGTCTGTGGATATATAGGAAGCACGCTGATATAAGTAATAGCCGCCCCCAGCAATGATAGCCAGCAGACATAGAAAGATAACGACGTTTAGAAGAGTGCGCTTCATAACGTTTTAAATCCCTCACTTCCAATTCTGGTTTTGTAAATATTGTTGAAAGCCTTGTTTAAGGCTCTCACTATTTCCTATGAAAAATAGTTTTTCACAAAATCATTTTACATAAAAACAATTTCTATACTAAATATTTGATGACAAAAAGTCAATATAAGAAATTTTTACTAAGGAATATTTTTTATTCAAAATTAGTAACGGATAAAACAGTTTAGCGATCAAAGGATATACCTTTCTATCATGCTTTTTACCAAATCTTTCAGGATGTGAAACCTTTTTGTTGGTGGATAGGAAAGTGCATGCTTCCTATCCACATAAGCACAACTAAGGCGTTTGACTTCGCCTGCGGCTTGGCGACAGTCAGTTTTCTAAAAAAAAAAATGGATAGAAAAATGGCCGCACATTCCATGAGGAACTGCGGCCATCAATAAAAGCTAGCATGTAATATAATTTATGAATCATAGAGATGCTGTGCGTTATTGTACCGATTTAACCGTTGGTTTTGCTTTTACAAATGGGCCTGGCCGCAACAATGATGCAACCAGCCCGCAGACAGTCGCGAGCAACATCACAATAAGCGCTGCTTTATAGCCCAGTACAAACTCGGCCACTGTATGTTCCGACATTTGCGCTGTGGTCCCTGCATATACCGCTTGTTTTAAAGATGGTGACAAGCTGGATGTAATAATCGCCAAAGATGCTGCCGTACTCACAACTGTGCCCATATTTTGCAACATGGAGCGGATCCCGTTGGCGATCCCCCTCCGATTGGGTTGCACATGCGTCATAATATACGTTGTGTTCGGCGTCATAAACAGCCCTGACCCCACCCCGGTCATGAGCATCCCAATTGCCAGTACCCAGTAATTAGCGGCAGGTCCAATTGAAATAGCTAAAATTAACAGCCCAATCAGCGTGACGCCCAGCCCAAAAGAAGATAACAAACGTGCACTGTATCTGCCGGTCAAACTGCCTGCAATGGGCGAGGCAATGAGCATCCCAATCGTCTCTGGCAATACTTTTAGACCTGCCGACAGGGTTGAATCGTGGGCCACTGCCTGAAAATATAAAGCAAACAGCAGTACAACCGAAAAGCGCGCGACCGCATTAAGAAATACTGCCAGAAAGGCGGATGCAAACGATCGTTCAAGAAACATGGTCAAATCCAGCAGTGGATAAGGGATATGTTTTTCGAACCAAATAAACGTTGGGAATAGAAGGAGACATAGAACAAATCCTATTAAGACATAGGGATCGCTCCACCCCACTACGCCACCCTCCGAAAGGGAAAGAACGAGACTACCCAATAACACCAGAACCAGTACACTTCCGATTACGTCCATTCGCTCCGTTTGTTTCCGGTCTGGATCCGGCCGAATGATGGCGAGGCCAAATATAATGCCTGCAATGCCAAAAGGGACACTAAACCAAAACGTCCAGCGCCAGCTAAGGCTTTCAGCCAATAAGCCTCCTACGACAGGCCCTATGAGCTGCGCCACGGAACTAACGAGTACGTTAACGCCCAATCCTTTGCTAAGCTCACGGATAGGGAAGGAATCGGTCAACAGTGCCGTCGTATTCGTTATGACAATGGCACCACCGATTGCCTGAATAATCCTAAAGGCAATAAGCATCCATACGTTTTCCGAAAAGCCCGCCAGCAGACTTGATATCGTAAATACGGCAAAGCCAATCAGATATAACTTGCGCCTGCCAAAAATATCTGCAAGCCTGCCAAACACTAAAATAAAAATCGTATTAAATAACATATACGATAAAAGAATCCAGCTGGCTTCAACCGGCCCCGCATGCAATTGCTGCACAACTAATGGGAGTACGACATTGATCATGCCGTAGTTGATCAGCACAAGCAAAACACCGATGCTGGTTACGGTTAAGACGAACCAGGGGTATTTTGCATTCGAAATCGCTCCATTACCTATCATCGCTCTAGTACCCTTCTCTCTCTTTTTGCTACCTTATTACCTTAACACAAAAGATTTTTACAAATTTATTTTTTAAGGAAATCGCTTATTTCTTTACGGGTTGGAATGGAATTGATAGAACCTTTGCCTGTTGTGGTGAGCGCGCCGCTGGCGTTGGCATAAGCCAGTATTTCCTTATGATGCTTGTCTAAAGTGGATAAAAAGTTGGGTGGATTTGCCTGCTTTTCTAGCATCTTGTATAGAAAGCCCTCCTGTAACGACACAAAGGCCAGCCCGGTGTTTGCCTCGTTTGTGCGAACAATTTTGTCCGTTTCTATGCCTGCTTTTGCCAACTCCTCCAACAGGAATTGGCCGAACCCATCCTCGCCTACCTTTGTAATCATAACGGCCGGCTGTCCATATTTGGCAACCGCTGCCGCCACGTTTGCAGGTGCACCTCCAGGTGTCCGTTCAAAAGAAACCACGTCTTTTAGTGCTTTTCCTTTCTGTATGAATAAAATCAATGAGAACTTTCCCTATTGAAAACAGTTTGCCCATCCATTTCACCTCATCGTAAGTTTATAGTTATGTAGTACGTATGCATCCTAGGCATGATTCTGAAGGTACCTGCCAAAACCCGTCATTACCCACAGATGGATAAGCGCCTGGGTCGAGCAATAAAGCGGCCAGGGCAATGCGGGCATATAATCATGAATCGCCACGACAAGCGCACTGCCGCCCAGCACTTCACGAAATTCGAGCCTCCCTGTGCTGGCACCCTCTGCCTTAGCCAAGAGCCCTCCTGTTATATAATACAGCATACGCTCGTTCCAACTGCGCTCAGGTGAGAAAGAAAGAACAAGAAGCGGCCTGGGGATTCCTTTTGCATAAAAACCCATATCGCCTTCCGGACTTATGTCAACTCTACCAAATGGATGAAGTGACCGTGCGAGCCAGTTTCCATATTCCCGGGCTGCCCAAGCTGCCCTTTTTCCATTGGGCAATCTAAACCGCTGCACCGAACGCACGGTCCGATTCTTTCCACCGAAACTTTTGTGATCTTTTAAGGCTGCCACAACGTCGGTTTCGAGGAGCAATTCTTGCACTTTCAGTTGTCTCGAACACAGCGTCTGCTTAATTTCAAGGCTATGTTGGTAGTCTCCAGCCCCTCGTAGATAAATAATTTGTTTCACCCCCGCTTTTTCCGCGGCGTAGGACAGGTTATCTGCACAGATGAGCTCCAGGTCGCTTTCACGGCCCTGCGTAAGCCCTGCAGTGTTAAGATAAGGGGAAAAGTAAAGAATAGCCTCCGCACTGTTTAACAATTTTTCCGTCTCGCACATAGAAAAAAGATCACACGGGATGCACGTTGCGCGATACTGTACCCCGTAGTGATCGGTAACGATGTTTTGGATTTTGCGGGTGAAATAGCGGCCCTGCCCCGCGGCTCTATGCGGAATTATTAGCTCTGTAACCATTCGTTACTCCTCGTTCCGGTTGAATTAGGAAACTTACCGTAGCCCTACTAAACTAAGCAGCATCTGAATGAACGAATGAACCATCAGCAAAAAGTTGGAAATAGCCAGGGAAAACGGAGATGAAGGACTTGTGGAGGGCTGTTGAGTGGATTGTTGCATCAGATCAGTCTGCATATGATTCCAAATGGCGGCAGCTATCTCCTGGTACCCAGCTGTACTAGGGTGAATGTCATAGGGGTTAGGCAGATATTTCTTTGTATTTTGGCTTAAAGCATTAGCTGTGGAGATATACGTTGCCCCGGACTGTTGGGCCGCTTCCTTCAGTGCTCCATTTAAGCCATCAAGCAGCGGCCTAATTTCGTTTTGAACGGACTCTGGCAGCCCTGGAAATGGGTTGTAGTAGCCCAGTAAATAGATACGGGCAGTTGGATTAACCTGTTGAATATCTTGGATGACCCTGCGCACATTTGTCCCGATTGTCAAAAAGGTCATCGCCGTCTGTTTAAAATCATAGGCAATTTGTCCGTTTTTCGCGTCAATATGAACCGAGTTAATAATGTCATCTGCACCTACATCAAGGGTAATGAGAGTTGATTGTGCAATGCTTTGCTTTATCCCCTTATTATTATCCTCAATATCCCGGAGAACCCGATCCGTGGTATAACCCGGAATGGCATACTTTTTCGTAAACGATTTAAGATAGCCGGCTGCCTTTAGTTTGGCTGCGACGTAATCCGCATATCCGCTGCCGATATGTCCGTATGGAGTCTGTCCAGCGGCAAGTGAATCACCGAGGGCAAGGTAGCTTTCTTTTTGACTAAAAGCATCCACATGGGGTGTGGAATTAAGCACCGAGAAAAACAGAACAGCTAAAATAACAAAAAACCTGATACAGGTTTTACTTAACGACAACACGTTCTCCCTCTTTCGATTATGCTGTCTAGTATTTTACCATACCAACAAAACGGGGCAAGCCCACAACTTCCTACTTGTGAATCCGAACAGTGGTACTCATACCCGGTGCTAGCGATACGCCCTTATAAGAATCAAGTGTAATGGTAACCGGAATTACCTGAGTCACTTTGGTGTAATTAGCAGTCGTGTTGGATTGAGGAAGCAGTGAAAAGGTGGCCGCGGTAGTCAGTCCGATTTTACTCACTTTTCCAGTGAGCGTCGTCCCTGGATAAGCGTCCACGTATACATCCACATCCTGTCCCGTTTTGATATCATTCAGCGCCGTCTCATCAATATTGGCTGTTACCCAGAGATTGTTCATATCAAAAGCACGGGCCAGCGGCGTACCAGGCGCTACGAACGAGTTCTGAACGGCAGTCTGCTGTACGATGGTACCGTTCGTAGGGAATGTAAGGGAAATATGCGTTCCACCTGGTACGGTCGTAATGGTTCCGACAGTATCTCCTGAGCTGTACGCTTTCCCCACTTCTCCATTCCAACCTGTTAATTGCCCTGCGGCAGGAGCCGCGATCGTAATTTGCTGGCCATCAATTCTTGCGTTATCTGTTGAAACGTAGTTTACCGATTGCACATAATAATAGGCTCCTACAGCAATGCCAATAAGTAAAAGAAGAATAACAATTGTGTTTATGAGTACAACACGACGGCTGTTCATGATTTGCTCCTCCTAAATTCTTCATTTGTTGAGTAGTATAGACCCGCACTTTTGCGAATATGTAAACAAGCCTGCCATTCTTTTTCAAAGCATAGTTTAGGAAAACCGGGGAGAAAATGTACATAGAAAAATTTTAAGCAGACTTGGAGGGATAATAATGAGAATTTATGTGGTATATGACAGTGATAACGGACATACAGAAGCGCTGGCCAAAGCGATTGCTGATGGAGCCCGGGAAAACAGGTACGCTGAGGTTTTTATCAACCATGTGCGGGACGCCAATGTGCGCGACCTTGCAGATATGGATGCGATTATTTGGGGATGCCCCGGCCATTTTGGAACGATCAGCGCGGGGTTAAAGAACTGGATTGACAAGTTGGGGTACCTGTGGGCGCAGGGCAAATTGATTGGAAAGGTCGGTGCTGTGTTCTGTACCACCGCAACGGTGCATGGCGGAGTAGAGGCTACGATGCTTAACTTGATTACCCCGCTGCTTCACCAAGGTATGATTGTGGTCGGGCTGCCTGGCAATATTCCCGAAAATGCACTCTATGGTTCCTATTACGGTGTGGGGGTGACCTGCCCAGTAGAAATGTCAGCCAGCGATCCGCTAAACCTTCCCAGCAAAACGGATCTTGCGCTTGGTCGGGCTCTTGGTAAGCGTGTAGCTGATGTTGCAGGCAAACTTTTCGACAGGTAAATAAAGGTAAGGAGAAATCAAAATGTCCCTCTACATCATAGGTATTATTGTTCTTCTTGTTGTTGTTTTTCTTATTGTATTTAATGTACGAGCGGCCTCCTCATCAGACAAGGCAAAAAATACAGCACGTTCAGCTGCTAAACCAGATAAGGATAAACCAGACAACGGCCCAGCGGAGGCTTACAAAGCTGCTCCTGTTGCAAAGCCGGAAATGGCGCCCAGACCACAACGTCCACCAGAGCGGGAACCAGCACGCGGTTATGAGCCAGACTGGCAGCCAGGAACCGAAGACAGACACGAGCGGGTCTGGGAACCGGAACCCGGGCATAAACCTGCGCAGGCGTGGGACGCAGAACGCGGAAGCATGTCGGAACCCGTATGGGAGCCGGAACCCCCACGCGGACATGAGCGAAGCTGGGAGCCAGAGCCGGCGCATAGAACTGAGCGCAATTGGCAACCTGACCCAGGGCGCAAGCCTGAGCGCACCAGAGTAGCAAAACCCGCCGCGCGGCGAAAGGAGCCAAATCCGGGGCATTCCATGGAAGACGATGAATATAGACGTGCCCTGCGGCAATTTCACCAGGCAGACAGGAAAGAGGATGGCGCCGATCAAGGGAAGCGTAACCCCGATGAGATGTACAGACAAGCACTCCGCACGATGAAAAAAGACGATTAACTGCGAGAAAATTGAAGGAGTCTTTGTGTAAATATTTTGTAAAGGTTTGGCTGGCTGACTTATTTTCGACATAAAAATGCGTTACAATGGGTTTAAAACATTCGCCACTGTCCTAATGAATCTAAGGAGGAAGGGGAACAGAATGAATGCAGCCGAAACGCAAAAGTTTAAATTAAAACCTATTTTCGAAAAAGTGCTACTTAGTGTTTTTCTAGGCGGCATTATCGGATTTACAGGCGCTAATGGTTTTTTTGTCGAAAGTGCAGTATTCTGGCTTCTTGTAATTGTTCTTTTCTTTCAAAGAGAAGAGGGATGACTTTCTCGAAAGGGAGGCAGAAATCTATGAAGCTTGCTAAGCGGTTAACCTTATTGCAAATTATTTTTTTATCCTTGTTTATTTTATGTATGACACCGGTTATTCGATGGATAGGCAATCTTTATTTTCATTTTCAGTATATGGTGGATTACAGTGAAACGCTGCTTTTTGTACTCGCCATCACCGTGAATGCTTGCTATAAGTACCTGGCCAATAAAAAAGAACGCACATCGTTCCACTCTTTTTTTAATTTAATCGCCGACAAAATATTAATTTCTGCCGCTCTGATTCTGCTCGTTCAGGAACAAACTCTGTCCACCTGGATTGCGATGATGATTGTAGGAAGAGAAATTATTGTCGCGGCTTACCAGGGAATTGCAGTAGCGGAAAAGGTCAAACTTTCACCTGGCCGGCTTGAGAAAGCAACGTATGTTGCCCAGGTGATTGGAATCCTGATAGTCATGTCCGACTCCTATTCCAAATTGCTTTCGCCTTATGGTCTGGACAACGTGATTATGCTTATCGCTGCTTTGCTAACGGTCTATACTGGTTTACAATATTTCACGAAAAACACGAAGGCAACCGAGCTGCTGTTAAAGTAGCCGGCTGCCTTTTCTTTTGTGGATGAAATCATATTTAGCTGCTTTAAGGAAAAGCTTTAAGTACGGGGGTGAATATAAAATACCCAGGCCGCCCCCAGAAACGGAGGGATTGTAATGGGCGCTAAAAACAAACAAAATGAAGCTGAAATTCAGAAGCTTAAGAAAGAGATTGGGCATGTTCGCGCTTCAGCCAATGAACCCATGCCAACACAGCAGGAAATAGATAACGCGCAGCCCATAGCATCTGTTCAGCGCCATGAAATTGAATAGTATTTAAGCCTGTTCAATGAACTCCCAGGCGATAACAGAGATGTTATGGACACACTGTCTTGAAACCAAAAATTCGACGATGCTTGGTATGTAACATTCCGGCACGACTATCGCTGCTACATCGTGCATATCAAAATTAAAATCTCCGATATGCCTCCACTCTCTCTCCCTGTAGAGAGATTCTTTTTCTTCCGGCTCAAAGTTTGTTATTTTGAGAAAGTTTAAAAGGTAACGGGTCAGCTCACTGGAATTCACTGTCGCTTCATTAAGTACGCTTTTGACAAAAGGCGGATGGTGAAGCGGCAAATACAGGACCGGCATGAAACATTTCTGGATCGCATGGGCTTTATAACCAATCGCTACTTTTCCATAATATGGGGCATGTGTAACCAGATCCTTAAACGGGATATCCGTAGTGGAACAGAATTTGTCTGTGATAATGCCCTCTCCAATTTTTTCGGTTGATTTTGCCAGTAGCTTCTTTGTGTCAAGAATCCGAAGGAGAATCTCATATGAAGCACGGTCCGCTTTAGGCGGACCGTATTTGTTAATGTCTTCCGGATTTTTTACCAGGTGCCAGTTTACATTCGGCGACCCTGTAAAATGCCAGTAAATTTTTGAATAATACCGCTGCTGCATCTGTCTCCCCTCCCCAGCTGGATTAGCTCATAACCATCTTATTCCTATTTACCCTTTTCAAACCAATCTCCAACGTCCGCACCGGTTTTCTCCCACACATGTTCAACAGGATACAGGGGGAATGCTTCCCCCCCCTTTTCCTTTGCCTGTCAGTGAAGCTGACGTGGATCGACTCTTCCCGGGTTTGAAACCGGAGGATTAATTGTCTTTACTTCGGAAGTCGTGCGTGTCTCAAAAAGATTGGTTATGCCGGTTTCATGTGTGCCCAGTACAGCAACCTCTGGGTTTTGTATATCTTTCTGATTGTTTTCCATGAACTATCCCTCCTTTGCTTACTATCACTATGCTGTGTAAACGGGAAAAGAAAATACAGGGGAAAAAAAAGCAGAATAAGCTTAAACTTCCCTAAAACTGGGAAAGAACATAACGACAAAAATTAAAGGAGGAATACAACTATGAAACACATTCAGGCTCTTTTAATGAAGTTTGTTATGGCAACCGTTGTGCTCTACATTGTTGACGGACTTATTTATGGCGATACCTTTGGAAATGTACTGACCATGGGTGTAATTTTAACCGTTGTTGCTTATCTTCTAGGCGATTTGTTTGTACTCCCTAAATCCGGCAACATGATGGCTACGGCATCCGATTTTATCCTTGCCTTTATCGCTGTTTGGGCAATGGGCAGATGGCTTGGAGGACCAGGTCAGTATATTGTACCCGCCCTCATCTCAGCCATCGTGATAGCTACCGGGGAGTGGTTCTTCCATCGCTATCTGGAGAAAAAGGTCCTCGATGAAGAGGTGCCAAACGAAATGGAAGCGCGCTAACCCGCGAAAATGTGCATCATTATATCAAATTTAGTCAAAGTCAAATGAGATCGACTAATTACCTGAATTTCGCCGAAATGTCATTAGAATTTGGGACGGAATGCGTTTTGTCTCCTCCAGTGAGGTAAACTATAATAGAGATGCAACATTAAAAAAGGAGGAGTATGATATGGGTAATGTGTTTCGCCGAAATGACAATTCGCGTCCGTCACTTTTCCGTATAAACGAAGAACTTGGCAGCCTGGTTGACAATATTTTCAAATCTTCTTTATTTCCAGACACCATCTTGCCTTCATTCGGCCGTAACGACTGGGCTCCACGGCTGAGCGTAGAGGAGACAGACAAAGAATATCTGATATCCGCGGAAGTTCCAGGAATTGATCCTTCCTCTATTCAGGTGGAAATTCAGGGACAAACACTCTCCATAAAAGGCGAAAAGTCAAACGAAGCTGAAGAAAAAAGTAAAAATTACCACATCATGGAACGTTCCTACGGCTCTTTTTATCGCTCACTGACTCTGCCGGATGGAGCCGATTTGGATAATATCCAGGCAAGAAGCAAACATGGTGTCCTAACGCTTACCATTCCTAAAAAAGAACAACTGCAGTCCAAACGGATCTCCATAGATGTAGAAGAATAAACTCAGCATAACACGCATTTAAATGCCTCATACTACTAACTGAAAGCATATATCAGGAGGTAGCTATGACAGATGAATTAAAACGCCGGGCCAGCGAGGCAAGCCATCCGCGCAGCAACCCTTCCCGTCTGGACCAGTTTGGCCGTGACGGAGAGATACCGGTTATCTCAGAAACGTTCAAAAATCGAATCCTGTCTAACGATGAGCCGGAAACAAACCAGGAAAGCTAAATCAGACTTATACCGATCGTCGCCATCACGGCAGCAAGGGGGAGGAAGCATCTTCCCCCCAGCTGCTAAAACTACGACTTGATGTTTTTAGAAATATGTAACAGTCGGTTGTACATATTGTCAAGCGCCGCCACATCAGCCTTATTCGAAAGTGTGGCGAGCAGCCCTGTAAAGTACTGCTCCGCATAAACCGCTGCCTGTTTTTTTATTTGCAATAACTCTTTCTTAAAGGCTGTTACATATACTTCGATTATGGTTTTGTGGCTTTCACTGAGCAGGCGCTGCACCGGCTCCCGCAATCTGGCATCTAATTCATCACGGAGAACCTGGTCTCCTTCAGCTGTGAAAAAAGATTCCCGATCCTTATAATTGGCAAGAATATCCTTCATTTTAGAGGCGCTGACCTCTCGCAAACCTTCGCTAAAAACAGGGGCAACTATATCACCTGTATTGAACTTAGGAAGCACAAAACCGCGGTCAATCGATCCAATTTGTTCGCTTAGGTTGCCGTGTATGCGCTCATACACAAGTTTTATATACCTCTCGATTCGAATCGATGTGGAACGCAGTTCCTGAGCTACATCAAACGCAACAAAACGAATGATCTGATTTGTACTTCGGGTCAGCTGCACAAGAAAGTTGTATATAGCTGGCAGCCCTTTTTGAACTGCGGATAAAAATCGCCTATTGTCCGTGGTTAACAACTTAAGGGAATGCGAAAGTTGCTGCTGCTCTTCGGCATTTTGTTGTTCTGTCGTGCACTGCTCAGACAGCTCAAGAGACTGGTTAATGTCTTTAAGTAGCTGGGCCTCGCTTTTAAAGCGGACAACTGCCGTACCATGCGGGTGATCAACGTCCGGTGGCAGTATTCGGTTGATCGTAGCAGTAGTTGGGTTTGGTGACACAGGCAGCACGCTTTCGCCAAGCAGTGCATTCGCAAACGACGACTTTCCCGCGCTAAATGCGCCAAACAGGGCAATCGTATATGTCCTGTCCTGCAAACTGAACCATGTCCCGGGCTGTGGATTCGCCAATGCCCGGAATGTCTCTCACATGTTCAGCTGCTGCGCGCAGTGTGGAAGCTGCTGGATGCAGCTTTGTCGGTTGCGCCTCCATGACCCCGGCTGATTAGTGCGCCGCGATTCACCAATCGTTTAAGAAAGAGTTCATCAATCGCAACGGATAGATGATAAATCGTTTGCCTGAGCCTTTCATCCCTTATCTTAAATATATCCAAATGCGCCAGAAACATTTTTTTCAAATGAATGTCTATGTATGTGACCGCATTAGCTTTTACACTTTCAACAAAGCGTTCGCGCCTTCTAGCCGCCTCTTCTCTCGTTCTTCTGCCCGGAAAAAGCCGGCCCACCCGAAAGCCAATCTGCAGCGATTCCAAATATTCGCGGGCTAACTCGCGTGTTTGATAAGGCATAAGATTTGCATTGCGTAAGAGGTTGTCCAGCTTTTCTTCAAATTCTCTCTCAAACCTCTGGGGATCCGCTCTTAAAGCACCCAGCTCGCTGCGGAGTTCGCCAATTCTTGCTTTTAGCTTCTTGCTGTCACTTGCACCCGTGCTGGAAAGCGTTGCTTGAAGCTGTTCCCGTATGCGCCGGTTCCATTCATCCCGCCAATGTATGTGGTCCACGATAACAGTAAAGGTTTCTTTCTTCACACTTTGGGAAATATGGTGGCTTTTTTCGCGGATTTCGCGGGAAAGCCTGCTTTTGAGCGCGGATAAATCATTATGAGGGTGACTGTGGTCCATAACCGAAGTAAAAAACATTCCATCAACTTCAATACCCTGCTCTTGAAACGAACACTTAATTTTTCCCCGATAGGAATCAAATGGCAGTTCCTCCGCTCTGTGTTTATCAACCTGATTGATAATCAGCCATACCCTTTTCATCCTTTTGTTAAGCATGCGTGTAAAGGTGAAATTGATCCTGGATTCAACGTGGTTATAATCCATCATGTACAGGACCAGGTCAGCCATATGCAAAGAAGACTCAGCCGCAACCCGATGGGCTTCTACTGTAGAGTCAATTCCCGGTGTATCATAAATCATGACACCGGGTGGAAGCTGATTGGTCGGATGACTGATTTCCACCAGTTTCACCTGATCCCCATCCTTGCAGTACGACTGAAGCTCACGCTTGCTATAAGGATAGGCAAGGCTTACCAGGCCTTTGTCTTTCATGAGCACTTCGACATATGGCTCGCCTGCACGTATTTTTACAACGTTTGCACTTGTAGGTATAGGGTTGGACGGAAGGATATCTTCTCCAATCAACTCATTAATCATGGATGATTTGCCGGCAGAGAAATGGCCACAACATGCAAAAACATACGTTTCTTTACGTGCCTTATCGATCAACTCGGCACATTTCTTCGTATTTTCCACGTCCCCGGCGCGCTCAAGTTCAGCTTTAATCGCTGTAAGCCGGTTCGCTAATTCCTCCAATGGCAAAATAAGTTTACTGTGCAAGACGTTATTTTTATAGGCGGATATGTCCATTCTTGTTCATCCTTCCATTAAACAACTATTCCCATTGCTATGCTGTTCAAGATGACAGGCGGGTGCGGTGATAGAATGCGGCGTCTGCCTTCCGGTGATCAAAACGGCGGTGCATCGTCAAGCGCAAGTGCCCGCTGCCTTTCTTCGATTTTCTCTAGAACAACCTGCAATTGTTCCGGGCGAAGCAGTTCGATGGGCGACATTCCTTTTTCAAATTGGAACTGGTCACCTTCAATAATTAACACATACCGCTCTCCAATTTTAGCAATATGAATATTTTCCCCAAAGTCTGCCAGCAGCGCTTTAACGGAAATGTGATCGAGCTTAAGCTTCATCTCAATGTCCGGTTTTTGCTCTACAAGATAGCGGTTTGCTTCCATGACCTGCTCCGGGGTCCACTTCTCCTGCAGATCCCGCTGCTCGCTGGCTGCCCAGATTTCTATCTCTTTTTCTTCTCGTTCTCGTTGTTCGGTGTTTTCCGGCATCGTTTGCTCGATATGCTCCTGCACCATGCCAATTACCTGCTGGTTCATGATTTCCGGCACTGATTTTTCATACGTGACGTATTTCAAGAAGTCTTCAAAATAGCGCGCGTGCGTCGCCTGATGAATTTTCAGCTCCCATTCCTCCAGCATGCCTTCTTCTGGCATATGGGGATATTGAACCGATTTCATGTTTTTTGCGCTAATGGCCATCTCTACCGAGCGTATTAGGCTTCTCTCATCGGATATGGACGCAATTTTTTGTTCAAAATCACACTTTAAAATGAATAGAAATGGATCATCAAAGTACTTATTTAGTTTAGCCCGGGCGACAATGAGTGCCCCGCCTCTAATGGCTGCTGTATCCGTATACGCCTGAACAAGCGCATTGCTATTGGATTCAAAATCCTGTTTTGTACCGGAACGAAGAATTTTTGAGAACAGACTGTAGTTCGGATTGCTTTCCAAACCAAAGCCGGGTTCTACGATAAACCGTCCAATTTTCGTCGGAACCTGTTCGCTTTTCGGGTGCCTTTCCACTTTTCTTTTCGCAATCCGCGCCCATTCCCCGTCCAAAAATTCCTTTAGCTCGCTGCTCTCATAGTCCGTCTCATCCAGCGTTTGATAATGTTTAAACGATTTGTCCTGCTGGTCCCCAGAAATTACATAAAATGAAACATACTCAACCGTAAAATCCATAGCTGTAACCTGCTCCCTCTCATTTTTGTTCTCCTTCTATTGAACAGATAAAACGGAGCGAAGTCAAAGAAAAAACATCGCAGGCTATCGCACTTTCTTAACTATTCTCCCCTAAAAATGGAAACATCCGCTGTCAGTAGACAATAGCGGATGTTTCCATTTCATTCTTATTCCCGGTTACACGTTAACAGGGACAAAAAATTCGCCATAGAGGGCTGCTACCGCTTTAACGGTATCAACCGCCTTGACACCAAACATCATGCTGACTTCGGAAGAACCCTGGTTAATCATTTCAATGTTTACATGGGCTCTGGCGAGTGCTCCCGTTGCACGGGCCGTGGTCCCGACGTTATGGCGCATGCCTTCGCCTACGACCATGATCATGGCAAGATCGTGTTCGATGATAATATCCTCTGCAGCCAGCTCGTCCCGAATTCGCTTAAGAATCTGCGCTTCTGTTTGAGGGGTAAGGAGTTCTTCCCGGAGGATAATGGTGACATCATCGATTCCGGAAGGCATATGTTCATAGGAAATTCCTTCATCCTCAAGGATTTGCAGCAGGCGCCGCCCAAATCCTATTTCACGATTCATGAGGTATTTGTGGACGTATACGCTGCAGAAACCACCGTCACTTGCAATGCCAACCACAGGATTGCTTAAGCTTTTACGCTGGGCTACAATCCGTGTGCCAGCAGCTGAAGGATTGTTCGTATTTTTTATACAGACAGGGATCGCTGCATGAAATGCCGGAAACAGAGCTTCATCATGGAAAACGGAAAAACCCGCATAGGATAGCTCCCGCATTTCCCGGTAGGTGAGTTCCTGAATGGCCTGCGGCTTGTCAACCAGGTTTGGATTCGCTGCGAAGACTGAATCAACATCGGTGAAATTCTCATAGAGTTCAGCCTTGACGGCAGCGGCCAGAATCGATCCGGTTATATCCGATCCCCCGCGTGGCAGGGTAACAAGCGTACCATCCGGTGAATAGCCAAAGAAACCCGGAAAAATCATAATGCCTGTATGATCACGCAGTGCTACCAGGTTTTGATAAGACTCAGGCATAACCTGTGTCCTCCCATGGCTTTCGTTTAACAGAAGCCCGGCCTCTTTCGGATTGATATAGTGTGCTTCTATTCCCTTGCTCTGCAGGTATGCGGCTACGATTTTCGCATTATTGTCTTCCCCGCTGGCTTTTAGCGCATCGGTATATTGTTCAGGTTCTGTTTTATCCATTGCAAGGCGTACGCGCAGGTCTTGTTCAATGACCTGGAGAATCCCGCCGCCAAGCTGCAGTTCATCTGTAATGGCCTTAAAGCGATCGATTACGGCAGCCAGCTCATGCTCCGCACTGCCGCCTGCCAGTGACACTTCTGCCAGCTTAATAAGCAGATCCGTCACTTTTATATCCGATGCTGACCGCTTACCCGGCGCGGACACGACAATCAGCCTTCGCTTTGGATCAGTCAGTATAATGTCACATACTTTACGGATTTGTTCCGCATTCGCAAGGGATGTTCCCCCAAATTTCGCTACTTTCATCTGTTTAAACCTCCAACATGGCAACCCGTTCCACTCGAATCTTTGCGCGAATCCGGCTTCATATAAAAACGCCGTAAGCTACCTTTTTATATGGAAGCATACCATAAATTAAAAATTTTTGTTCGTATTTTTCAGAATACGCTCGAATTATATTTCGAGTAGGCTTGAAATCATCTCACCCTTCAATGCCTGTGATGCAAGGTTGTCTGCCTCTTTGTTATCCTGCCGGGATATACCCTCATAGATGGGCCGGATACCCATCTCATTTAACTTACTTTCCACTCTGTCCAGCCAGTTATTCACAGCGCCAAGGCTTGGCCATTCTCCCGCGAGCTGGTTCATAACCACCTGTGAATCGCCACGAAACACAACGGGAAGATGGTGCACTCCTAATTCTTCAAGCTCCCTGATCCCCATCCAGATCGCTGCGAATTCCGCCTCATTGTTGGATTCGATATGCTCGAGGAAGCGGTTTTTCCGCATTCGATAGGTTTTGCCATTCCTTTCGAAGAATAAAACAATGCCAAGACCCGCCGTTTGTTCTTCTTTTCGATACCCCCCGTCAAAATAAACCGTCACATTATGGGGCTCTTCCTCCACTTCTTCTGTATATTTTTGCAGTTCCTTTTTGTTCCATTCACCCCCGGTCTCATCCCGGAATACTATGGCCGCTGCTCTTCCGGTCCGCTCAATGTCCAATGACAGCACAAGGGCTTCTTCAGCAGATATCCACTCGGAAGTCATGGCCACCGTTTTTTTGGATTTATGCGCCCGGTAAGTCCATTCAATCGATACGTTCATAAAAACCACCCGCTTTCATCAGCATTTTTTTAGTATGCGAGGAATTCCTAAAGGAAAAAAGCACCCGTGTGATCTCACACGCGCGCTTTGTCTTTATCAATCAGTACAAGGCCAGAAAGCGGTGGCAACTCAATGGTTATCAGCCCATTCACCGCCTGATGGATTTTTCCTCCATCCCTCTCCTCTCCTGTACCCGCGACTTCGATAAACTCAGAAAGCTCCGCCACGCCAGTCTGAATCGTAACTTTTTTGGGCTCAGTTAAGTGCCGATTCGCTACAACGATCGCTGTGTTATCCTGTTTTGTCTGTCCAAAACGGTCAGCACCGCCGCTTATCCGTCTGATATAGCCAAAAACATCGGAGTCCGCTATGAACGGTTCCCATTCTCCTGTCCTGAATACATCATAAGTCTTACGCAGCGAAGTCATTTTCCGGTGCCAGTCCAGCAGTTCCGTTTTTTCTCTTCCCCATGGGTATGTCCGCCGATTTAACGGATCAGTCCCACCTTCGAGTCCGGCCTCATCCCCATAATAAATGCATGGAACACCCGGGAAAGTCATCTGCCATAAGACCAGCAGTTGTAATTGCTTAAATACATGCTTTTCCTTGTCTTCTGCGGCCAGTTCACCAGGGGCTGCGTCTTTCAAAGCGGTGGCTATCCTCATTACATCGTGGCTGCTAAGCAAATTCATCAAGCTGTAAAAATGGTGAGCCGGGTAATTCTCATATAACGACATCAATTCGGCATACAATTGCTTGTCAGTGCACTGGCCGGTAATAAACGCCAGCAGGCTTGTACGCAGCGGATAATTCATGACAGAGTCGAGCTCTTCGCCCAGCAAGTATTCCCGCCGTTTGTTGTAGCTTATCTTATTCGAAGCATCTTCCCATACCTCGCCAATTAAGACTGACTCTGGATCGGTTTGTTTTAATGTTTGACGGAATTGCTTAATAAATTCATCAGGCAGTTCGTCGGCCACATCCAGCCGCCAGCCTGCGGCACCTTCACCGAGCCATTTCTTAAGTACACTATTTTCCCCGGTTATGTTGAACGTGATAAAACCCGGATCCAGCTCATTTACGTTAGGCAGCACGGGAATATTCCACCAGCACTCGTAGTCGTCGGGATATTCGCGAAATTTATACCAGGAATAGTAAGGCGATTCCTTGGACTGGTAAGCACCGAGTTCCGGGTAGGTTCCGTATTTGTTAAAGTAGCGGCTATCGCTCCCTGTATGGCTGAAAACACCATCCAGAATGATCGACATGCCTTTACTGGCCGCTTTCTTGCATAGTTTAGCAAACAGCCTATTATCGCCAAACATGGGGTCCACCGTATGATAGTCTGCCGTATCATATTTATGGTTGCTAGGGGATTCAAAAATCGGATTCAAATAAATCACCGTAACGCCCAATTCCTCTAAATAATCGAGTTTTTTTAGAACGCCGCGCAAATTCCCGCCAAAAAAATCCCAGCAAATCACATCATTTGTTTGCGGATCCCGTATATAGAACGGGTCATCGTCCCAGTGGGCGTGAATGACGCTGTTCTTCTTTGGATTCTTTATCTTTCCATCCTCGTATCCGTTGTTGAACCGATCAACAAAAATCTGATACATGATGCTATCTTTAAACCACGACGGTGTCTTAGATCCTGGGTGATGCACCGTTATCTGATAGTCAGTTGTTGGCGCATCTGTTATGGATCCTGCGCCTCCCTTGCCTGAGACATTGCCGTAGTAATAGATCTGGCCTTCTTTTTGTACTTTAAAAGAGTACCAATAAAGTAACGGATCTGCTGGGGTTATCGCAGCAGTAAAAAGAAAAACTTCGGGTGGCTCCTTTATCTCACATTGCTCAGGCAAATAGGTGAGAAGCTGCTCTGTATCTCTCTGCTGCAGCTGCATCGGTATCTCCTGCCTGTGGCCCCCGTCTTTATGCAGTAGGATCGCTACAGATTCAACTCCACTGCCAAAAATCAGCAGCCGAAGTGTCACCTGTGTTCCAGCGGGAACGCTCCCAAATGGCTCTCTGAATAAAGAGTGGTGTGAGTTATGGTACATCCAGTCTAATTGATTTGGCACTCGCCGCACCCGCCTTTCCCCAGGTTTGTATTATGGAATGCTTACCGGGTGGACATTCCAAATGTCAGAAGCATATTCGGCAACCGTCCGATCGCTGGAAAATACGCCGGATCGGGCAATATTAACGATGGCCCGTTCAGCCCAGCCAGCCTTATCCCGGTACGCTTGCTCCACGCGTTGTTGGGCATCTGCGTAAGCTGTAAAGTCCTTTAATACAAAAAATTCATCATTGCTGGTTAGCAAAGAATAATAGATATCATTGAATGCAGCATGATCCTGTTGAAAGAATCCATTGACCAGCTGATCAAGAATCCTCCGAATCCGCGGGTTGCTGTTGTATAAATCCTTCGCCCGGTATCCTCCGTGCCTATTGTAATCCAATACTTCTTCAGCTTTGAGCCCAAAAATAAAAATATTATCATCGCCAACTTCTTCTCTGATTTCGATGTTGGCACCGTCCAGCGTTCCCAGCGTGATTGCCCCATTCATCATAAATTTCATGTTCCCTGTCCCTGATGCTTCTTTGCTCGCTGTGGAAATCTGTTCACTTATATCGGCAGCGGGTATGATCTTCTCCGCAAGGGAAACCCGGTAATTCTCGAGAAAAACGACTTTTAATTTATCCTGAATTAGCTTGTCGCCATTAATAACAGAAGCAACGGTATTGATTAATTTAATGACACTTTTTGCAAGCTGGTAGCCTGGGGCCGCTTTGGCGCCAAAAATGAATGTGCGCGGAAATAGATCGAGATCCGGATTGTCCCGCAGCCTGTTGTACAAATCCATAATGTGCAGAATATTCAATGTCTGCCTTTTATACGCATGCAGGCGTTTGACCTGTACATCAAAGATGGAGTTCACATCGACCCGGATGCCCGTTTTTTCCTGTATAATTTTTGCGAGAGCCGCCTTGTTCTCCTGCTTAATGCGCATGGTGCTTTCCTGAAGCGAAGCGTCCTTTCGACATGACATCAGCTCCACTAAATGGGCGGGCTGCGACTTCCATCCCTCGCCAATCGCATCGGTGATAAGTCTTGATAGAGCAGGGTTCGCCTTAATCAACCATCTTCTATGTGTGATGCCATTCGTTTTATTGTTGAATTTCTCAGCAGACAGGTCATAAAAATTCTTCATTTCCCGGTGCTTTAAAATTTCTGTATGCAGCTTGGCTACCCCATTGACACTGTGGCTTCCCACAATGGCCAGGTGCGCCATCTTGACCTGCCCGTCAGCGAGTATCGCCATGCTGTGGATGCGATCCCAGTCACCCGGGTAACGATTCCACAGGTCGTGGCAAAACCGTTCGTTAATTTCTTCAACAATCATGTAGATGCGCGGAAGCAGTGGCTGAAAAATATCAATCGGCCATTTTTCCAGTGCTTCCACCAGTGTTGTATGATTGGTATACGAGATGACCTGTGTGGTGATATGCCAAGCCTCATCCCATCCCATTCCTTCTTCATCCATTAACAATCGCATTAACTCTGGTATGGCCAGCACAGGGTGGGTATCGTTAATGTGGACAGCCACCTTTTGATGCAGGGTATAGAGAGATTCTCCCTGCATCTTTTTAAAGCTGCGCAAAACACTCTGCAATCCAGCCGACACAAGAAAGTACTGTTGCTTCAAGCGAAGCACTTTGCCCTCCTGATACGAATCATCCGGATAAAGAAACTCGGAAATCTGTTCGATCGACCGCTTATATGCAAGCATCTTGTGATAATCGCGCCGGTTTAAGGTCTGAAAGTCAAAATCTTTGACGGTTGATTCGGCACTCCATAAGCGGAGCGTATTCACTGTTTTGTTGTCGTAGCCTATCATCGGCATATCATAAGGAACGGCAAGGACAGGCTCATAATTCTCGTGGAAAAAAGTTAGTTTGCCGTTAACCTCCCTGCAGAACACATTGCCGCCGAAACGAACCTCAACCGCCCTATCACTTCGCCGGATTTCCCATACGTTTCCTTCTTTTAGCCAATATTCCGGAAGCTCTACCTGGTAGCCATCCACTATTTTTTGTTCAAACAGACCGTATTTATATCGGATCCCGCATCCATGCCCTGGCAGGGATGTGGAAGCGAGAGAATCCATAAAACAGGCTGCAAGCCTTCCAAGCCCGCCATTTCCCAGTCCGGCATCGGGTTCAAGCCCTTCCAGCTCATCCAGGTCGATCCTTAAGTCAGCCAGCCCTTGTTGGCACATATCACGTATGCCTAAATTAATGAGATTGCTGGAGAGAAACTTGCCCGGCAGAAATTCCATTGAGAAATAATAAACCTGTTTCTGCTTGTTTTCCTGATAGCAGGCATTCGTTTCAATCCAATTCCTAGTAATGTGCTCACGAATTAAACTGCCAAGCGCTTTATATTGATCGATTGGTGCGGCATCCTTCACGAATTCACCCTGGAGGCTTTCCAGGCGCTCTGTGAAGGCTGTCTTGAAACTCTCTATATTCGTGAACATACGCGGCTCCCTTCGATTTTATAAGGTTTGATAGAGTTGGGTGTATCGTCTGGCCGATTCATTCCAGCTGTTATCGTTCAGATTAGCATTCTCGATTAGCGAGTTCCAAACCGGCTTGCGGCGGTATAAATCAACAGCACGTTCAATCGCACCCAGCATTTCATGGGCATTATAATTCGCAAAACTAAAACCATTGCCCTCCCCTGTGTATTTATTGTAGGGTTGAACCGTATCCTTTAAACCGCCTGTTTCCCTGACTATTGGCAATGTTCCATAGCGGAGTGAAATTAGCTGGCCAATGCCGCATGGTTCAAACTGGGACGGCATAAGAAACATATCCGATCCAGCATAAATTCGCCGTGCCAACCCTTCATTGAATAGAATCTGGGCGGATACTTGATCGGGGTAGCGATGCATAACGTTTCGGAATAAATCCTCGTACGTGAAATCCCCGGTGCCAAGCACAACAAACTGGACACCCAGGCTGAGTATCTCGTCCAGCACATGCGCGATCAGATCAAGACCTTTCTGTTGTACGAGCCGTGATACAACCGAAATAATAGGAACATCTTCCTGAATGGGCAAGCCAAGCTGTGCCTGTAATGCGGCTTTATTCTCTTTTTTTCCTGCTGCATCCCTGTAATTCTTAATTAAATACGGGTCTGTCTCCGGGTTGTATACATCGTAATCAATTCCATTTACAATGCCCGTTAGCGACCCGCTGCGAGCACGCAGCAGCCCATCAAGCCGCTCACCAAAATAAGGGGTCTGAATCTCAAGCGCATAAGTTTCGCTTACTGTTGTAAGGATATCGGAGTAAGCAAGCGCGCCCTTCATAAAACTGACACCACCGTAAAACTCCAGCTTATCCGACGTAAACCAGCTGTCGTCAAGTCCCAGTAGATCATACAAGATTTCATAGGGAAAAACACCCTGATATTTCAAATTATGTATGGTAAAAACAGTCCGGATTCTCTGGTAGTACGGAAGATGGCCGTAATGAGCTTTAAGCATGACATTCACCATGCCGGCATGCCAGTCATGGCAGTGCAGAACATCCGGATTAAATCCCAGCAGAGGAAGGGCTTCAAGTACAGCACGACAGAAGAAAGCAAACCTTTCCCCATCGTCATAGTGGCCATATAGGCCATCTCTTTTGAAGTAGTATTCATTGTCCACAAAATAGTAATGCACGCCGTCCACGATCGCTTCCTCGATGCCGCAGTACTGGCGCCGCCAGCCTACCCAAACGATGCAAGTGGCTCTAAGTTTCATCCTATCTTTCCATTCTGCAGGTATATCGCCGTATTTGGGTAGGATAACCCGCGCCTGTACACCGTGTTTATTCAGCTCCTTTGGCAATGAGCCTATTACATCCGCCAATCCCCCTGTTTTAATAAAAGGGACCGATTCGGAAGCGACAAACAAAACATTCATTCAAGTCTCCTGCCTCTCCTACATAACTTTGCGTTTTGGAATCACCAGAGGTGTGTCTGTATCGCCAAACAGTGTTCGGCCTCCTGTAAGGGATACATCTTTGTCAATGATGACATTTTCCAGTCTGGCGTTTTCCTTAATTACACTGTGCTGCATCACGATACTGTCTTTAATATAGGCACCTTTCTTCACGGTGACCCCTCTGAATAAAATGCTGTTTTCCACCGTTCCTTCTATCACGCATCCATTCGCCACCAGCGAATTCTCTACTTTTGAGCTCGCTGCATACTTGGCTGGCGGTTCATCCTTGACTTTGGTATAGATAAGGCTCCGCTGGAAAAACAGATCCTTCCATACTTCCGGCTTCAACAAATTCATGCTATTCACATAATAATCGCGAACCGTGTGTACCGCCGCCGTGTAGCCCAGGTGTTCATAGCCATAAACTTTGAGTTTCGGCAGATTTTTTATAATCCCATCTGTCACAAACTCATACTTGCCTCGGGAGACGCACGATTGAATGATATCAATCAGCAATGACTTTTCAATGATATACATCTCCATTGACACGGATCCGGTGTCCTTGGTGCCCGGACACTCCTCAATCGATTCAATCCAACCATCGTCCCGCACTTCCATCTGCCTGCACTTTGTATAGCCCACCTGACTTTGCACCTGTTTATAAAGCACCGTAATATCCGCTCCAACATTCTGATGAAAGAGAAAGGGCTGCCGGTAGTCGATATTGCACAAAATATTGCTGCCGGTTATCAACACATATTTCTGGGACCCGCGGTGGAAATAATCCAGGTGGCTGACAAAATTCTGCAGATCTCCTTTAAATCCTCCGTCAGCTATATCAAGAGCAGGCGGCAGAATAAACAATCCGCCTCTTTTGCGTGCCAGATCCCATTCTTTCCCCGTTCCCAGGTGATCCATTAAAGAACGGTAGTTTTCCAGGGCAAACACGGCTACGTCCTGAATGCCCGAGTTCACCATATTGGATAAAACGAAGTCAATTAGCCTGTAGCGCCCTCCAAATGGAATAGACGCACAGCAGCGATTTTTCGTTAATTCGTTTAAGGTATTAAACTCGTTGCCTAGATTAATCACACCCATTACCTGATCCACTGTCTTCCCGCCTCTCTGGATTTCTTACTTGGAACTTGCTGCCCGATTTTCATACTGCGGCTGATTGCGAATAACCTGGTTTTCTCCTATCAAAGCAATGCCGCTGTTTTCTGAGGAATTCCCAATATGCACGCCATCTTCGACCACGGTACCCTCCCCGATAATGGCCCGTTCTATCACAACATTCGCTCCAATTTTGGCATTTGGCATGATAACGGAATCCTTTATATAGCTTCCTTGACCGATATCTACCCCATAGAAAAGGACCGAATGGTCAACATGGCCGAAAACAGAGCAGCCTTCATTTATAAGTGATTGTGTAATGGTTGCACCTGGTGCGATGTACTGAGGCGGCTGATTGGGATTCACAGAATAAATCCGCCACTCATTGTCATTGAGATCCAGACTGGGCTCATTGTTTAATAAGTCCATATTCGCCTGCCACAGGCTGTCAATGGTACCGACATCTTTCCAGTAACCTTCAAACGGATAAGCAAACATTTTTCTTTCTTCCGCCAGCATGGAAGGGATAATATCCTTGCCAAAATCGTTGTTTGACTCTGGATTTTCTTCGTCTTTCTGCAAATATTTCTTTAAAGTGTCCCAGTTAAAGATGTAGATGCCCATGGATGCAAGGTTGCTTTGGGCTTCGGAAGGTTTTTCAGTAAATTCAGTAATTTTATCATTTTCTCCGGTGCTCATAATCCCGAATCTGCTGGTTTCTTCCCATGGAACTTCGATAACCGCAATGGTTGCCTCTGCCTTCTTTTCTTTATGAAACTTGAGCATCCGGTTGTAATTCATTGTATAAATGTGATCCCCGGATATAATCAACACATATTTGGGATCATATCGCTCGATAAAGGCAATGTTCTGGAAGATGGCATTCGCTGTCCCGCGATACCAGCGGCCTCCTTCCTGTTCAATAAACGGAGGAAGGACCGACACGCCGCCATTGTTGCGGTCCAGATCCCATGCACTTCCAATGCCAATATAAGAATTGAGAACAAATGGCTGATACTGTGTGAGCACACCTACAGTATCGATCCCGGAATTTGTGCAGTTGCTTAACGTAAAATCAATAATCCTGTATTTTCCTCCAAACGGAACGGCTGGTTTAGCCATCTTTGCTGTTAAAACACCGAGCCTTCTACCTTCTCCTCCTGCAAGTAACATCGCTACGCATTCTTTCTTTTTCATTATTTTACCCTTCCTTCTCTAGGCGAGTTTGATAAATGAAACCGCTAACGGAGGAACCGTCAGGCATATGCTGCAAGGCCGGCCATGCCATTCAATCGGCTGCGCCTTTATTGCACCCGTATTAAGCACACCTGAACCTCCATACTTGGGATCATCGCTGCTGTATACTTCCTCATAAACGCCCTGTTCAGGTACACCAATTCGGTAGCCATGGCGCACCTCAGGGGTAAAATTGCATATCGCGATAATAAAGCTTCCGTCTTCCGTTTTACGGAGAAAACTAATAATGCTTTGCGTGTAATCATGCGGATCAATCCAGCAAAATCCATCGGGGCTATGGTCAAGCTCCCATAGAGCCGGCTCTTTTTTGTAGAATTGATTGAGGTTACTTACATAGTGCTTCAATTTGTCATGCATTTCATATTCGAGCAGATTCCAGTCCAGTTCGCCTTCATCTTTCCACTCATCAAACTGTCCGAATTCACTGCCCATAAATAAAAGTTTCTTGCCGGGGTGTGCCATCATAAAGCCATATAGCAAGCGTGTACTGGCAAATTTCTGCCAGTAATCTCCTGGCATTTTATTCAAAATCGATTTTTTTCCGTACACGACCTCATCATGGGAGAATGGAAGCACGAAATTCTCTGAAAATGCATAAAATAGCGAAAAAGTTAAAAGATGGTGATGCCATTTGCGGTGTACCGGGTCCATTTCGAAGTAACGAAGCACATCATTCATCCATCCCATATTCCATTTAAAGTTGAATCCGAGGCCGCCCAGGTAAGCAGGCGCACTAACACGCGGCCAGTCAGTCGATTCTTCGGCAATCATGAGAGCATGGGGATATCTTCTGAACACTTCTTCATTGAGCTTCCTTAGAAAGGCAATGGCCTCCAGATTCTCTCTGCCGCCATGCATATTGGGGACCCAATTCCCCGGGGTTTTACCGAAATCCAAATACAGCATGCTGGCAACCGCATCAACCCGTATCCCGTCTATATGATACTTCTCCATCCAGAAAACAACGTTCGAGATAAGAAAAGAATTCACTTCCGGGCGCCCAAAATCGAACATCAGCGTGCCCCATTCACCTGTATCCGCCTTTCGCAGGTCGTGATACTCATAGAGCGGCTTGCCATCATAAAGGCGAAGCCCATGATCGTCTTTGCAGAAGTGCCCGGGCACCCAGTCAAGTATTACGCCAATTCCTGCTTGATGGCATTTGTCAACAAGGTACATGAATTCTTCAGGTGTGCCATAGCGGCTGGTCACTGAATAGTAGCCAGTTGGCTGATATCCCCATGAACGATCAAAAGGATGTTCAGTGAGCGGGAGAAGCTCGATGTGGGTATAGCCCATATCTGACACATAAGGTACCAGAGAATCGGCTAATTCACGGTAGGAATAAAAGGAGCCGCCGGGCTTCTTCTTCCATGTGCCGGCGTGAACTTCATAAATGTTTAAGGGTTCTTGATAAGGGACCTTCTTCTGGCTCATCCATTTCGTGTCGGACCACCGGTAAGCGGATAAATCATAGACAACCGAAGCGGTGTTGGGCCGTATCTCTGAATAAAAAGCATAGGGGTCTGCTTTAAGGACAACATTACCTTCAGCAGTATGTATTTCGTATTTATAAACAGTTCCAGCCTCTAGGCCGGCAATAAACAGCGTCCAGATTCCGGAGGCAGGAATTCTCTCCATCCTGTTCGATTTTCCCTGCCAGCCGTTAAAATCTCCCGCTACATTGACCTGCCTGGCGTTAGGGGCCCAGACAGAAAAACGAACGCCGGTTTGATCATTTTCCTCAGTTATATGAGCGCCCAGCATCTGATAAGCGTCATACAAACTTCCTTCATGAAACAAATACATATCATGTTCACTGGGAAGCAGGCCATTCATGTGCATCACCCTTTTAGCTATTTGGTCTGTCTTTTAAGTGAACCCATTCATAAAACGATAAAACTTTGTTAATAAAACTTTCTTGCTGGCTAAGCCGCTTCCTCCTAAACTATTATTAAAATTCTGTAAATAGTTTATTTTGGGAATATTAACAATCTAACAACGGAGGCAGCAAACGGACCGCAGGGCCTATGCCCATATGTTGAAAGGATTGACGGATTTTTTCTTCTCCCATTATACCCCACAGGAGAGAGGGAGTGATAAATAATCGTTGAACATTTTTCGGCATTTTCCACACCTGTTCATCAAAAAAATGCAGGGAGAGACACGCGCTAGCCTGCCCCTCCTCCGACTCTGTCAAGGCTATCGCAATAAAACCGAAAATCGCAGGATTCACAAACCTTCTCAGGACGATGAGTGAGCGAAAAAAATTTGTTTTCGATGTTTTCAATTATGCGTTCAATGTCATGGAGTGCATGTTCCGCTCCTTCAGCCGTGCGCTCGAAGGTATAATACGGATTTCCCTCTTCACGGGTGAAATAAAGACTGAGACGCTGAATTTTTCTTTTCTCCTGTTTTTCAAGCAAATATGCGTATAATTCGAGCTGCTTTCTGTACATCTCCAGCCCGTCAGATCCTGATAACTTATGCTGGGATTTAAAATCCACAATTTCTAAATCGTCTCCTGTACGCCGTACAAGGTCGATTCTGCCGTTTAGTACGTACCGCTGGGTCGTATGGGCAACTTCCGTCTCGGCACTTTCAATAAATCTCCACTCGTTTCTATGGTCCTCCACATAACGCATTACCTGCGCAAGAGCGTACTCCTTGGTCTCCATCCTTAGCTTGATATGTTCTTTTCGAGAAAGCCAATAATAGATGTCTTCCAGCCACTCTCGTACCCGGGGTTCCGTGATACTCTGTTCATCACCGCGCAGTACAGCTTTATGAATTTCTTCGATCGTATTATGGATAAGGGTACCAATCATGGTTATACCTGTGCGAACGGGTGAGAATTGAAGCTGTCGGTAGAATAAATAGCGGCGCGGACAACTCTCATATAGAAATAGATGAGAGGAGAAAGCATACTGTTTTTTTAGCTTAACTTCCCGCACAGTTGGCAGCTCGAGTGATTCTGCCTGAAAAGCTGGATGTTTCCAGGAAGGAATTTCACGATAATAAGGCAAAAATTCTTCAGAAGGCAGGGGCCATGTGCCGGGTTTTCCAGCGCGCTCCTGTCCGCTCAGGATGAGAAGATGCTGAGCCCGGGAGAATGCCGTATAGTACAACCGCCAGAAGTCAAACGATGCTGTAAGGCCGAAGGGTTCATGCATGCTTTGGCGGCTGTATTGCTTTTGCAGCACTAATTCCAAAGGTTCATACCTTCCGTAGGGCGCTGAGTCTAGTGAACAGACGAAGACTACCGGAAATTCCATGCCTTTAGACTGGTGGATGGTCAGGAAGGACACACAGCCCGACGGGGCATAGTCAGACTCGTCTTCATACTCTACTACACCGTCTTCCATCAGATAAAATAAGTATTCATTAAAAATTTGCCCAAGCCTTGTTTCAAGCATAGCTGGTGTAAAAACCTTCATATTCTGCAGATCTTCAAAGCGCGTTAGCAGTTGGGAGAAGAGAGCCAAATTTCTCGCTGGCCTGCTTTCTATCACCCCATCCGTCCCCTCAGGATTAATGTAGCGCGAAAACATCGGAAACTGGATTAATTGATAGAACAGGCCGGAAAAACCATAATCAGTCCTTTCATGCATAGCCTCATGCTCGCGGGCCTTTACCTTCACCCATTCCCGTAATTCAGCGTGCTCAGCCTTGTTAGCCTCAAGCTGAAACTCCTCCATAAATCGGTCATATTCGTCCCACACCGCCAGATCCATCAGCGGATCTTGACGGCGTATGTGTGCATTCTGAGGGAACATGGTGAGTAGTGCGCCCATTGCAAACCGGATTTCCTGCCGTGAGAAGAAGTGGCCGGCACGTGGCGCGTAGACGGGAATTCCCCTGTTTTCAAGGTGTTTGGCGAGGCGCTCAACCGCCGGATAACGAACAGAACGAAACAGAAAAGCCACCTGATTCCAGTCGGTTAGCGCACCGCTCTCTTTGAGATGGATCAAAAATGCATACACTTCTTCTTCCCAGTTGCCGCGCCCTTTAAAGCCGGGAACTTTAATAACAGATGCTGTTTGTGGAAAATTCCCGCCGCTTGGGCGCATGTTTTTATCCAGGCGGTACGATTGGCCGCCTACCGTCCATTCTTTCTCCCGCATCCAGCGGTTATAGAAGTCGATAATGTCGGGGTGGGAACGGTAGTTTGTCGTAAGCCGGACTACACTGCATGGCTTGTTGGGCAAAAGTTCAGAGAAGGCGAGTATATTGCGCACAGATGCACCTCTAAAGCGGTAAAGCCCCTGATCATCATCCCCTACCACACAGAGATTGCCATGTTTCTCAGCCAATTTTTTTACGATCGTTTCTTGGATGGTGTTCGTATCCTGATATTCATCGAACATAATATACTCGATTGTATCTTGCAGTTGTGAAAGCACCTCTGGATTGTTCTCTAGCAGGTGCAGCGTTTCTACCTGGATGGTGGAGAAATCCAGTTTGTTTTCTTCCTTCATCTGCCGCCGATACAGAGCGTACATTTCCCCGAGCGCCTGCACTCGCGCGTCATCCGATTGCCTCATCTGCTCGTAATCCAGCGCTTCTTCGCTAACCTTGTTGAGCCAACCCATCAGATTATAGGCCTGCTTCCAACGGGACGGTTCAATTTGGCGCGCTTTAATCAGGATGCTTTCATGCGCGGGAATCTGGCGAAACTGATCCAGCCGCTGGTAGAGAAAGTATTGCTGCTCGAATTGTTCCATCACCGTAAAGTGCCGCTCAAGTGTTGTATGCTCCCTGTATTTCTCTAACAAACTTAAACATATGGAATGAAGCGTGCCAATATGCATATGATTCACATTTACTTCAATCTTTTCTTCGTTTAGCCTCTCAGAAATGCGGGTTATAAGTTCACGCGCGGCTTTTTCGGTAAAGGTTGTAACCATGATTCTCTCCGGCTGTATCTTTTTGCCAGCTATCAAATAGCATATGCGCTCAACCAGCGTAAAAGTCTTACCTGATCCAGGCCCTGCAATAATAAGCAACGGGCCTTCCGTTGTTAGGACTGCCTGCCGCTGTTCATCGTTCAATGAAGACGGTAAGGTTATCATGATTTCATAAACTCCATTTTCCAACTGAAGTACTCATTATCACTGTTTTTCTCATAGCGAAGGCTTGCATCAAATTTATTGCCTTTTTTGCTGGTTAACCCTTTTACGGTGACTACCCCGTTTTTAAGCAGGGTCTTCACCATGGTTTTCGTCGGCTTTTTCTTCATGGTGGATAGGAATTTGTCATTTTTCCAGATGACAAACTTGCAGCCGTTTTTCCAGTTGCTGCACCCGAAACCTTTTTGCCCCTCGATAATTCCGTGCCCGCACAAGGGACATTTCCCCAGCACTTCCATCTCTTTTCGCTCGACCGCCACTTCGTTTATCGTTACATCTTGTTCACTTCTAATGGTTGTCACGGCATCAGAAGTGAACGTAAAGATAAGGTTTAAGAACTCTTCTTTTGAGAACCGCTGCTTTTCAATATCTGATAGCGTCTTCTCCAGCCGGCCGGTAAAATCCAGGTCAAATAACTGTTTAATGGGGAAGGTTTCAACAAGCTTCCTGCCAAGTTCCGTGCATTGTATGTTTTTGTTATGCATGGCAATATAGCCCACATCCCTGAGTTTCTTGATCGTCTCTGCCCTTGTTGCTGGTGTTCCGATGCTAAATCCGCTCAAAATAGCAGCCATCATCTCTTCGCTTTCTTCCTCATCCCTGCCTTTTCCACACGTCTCCATCACCCGCAGCAGTGTTTTTTCGGTATGGTACTTTGGCGGTTTGGTCGTATGAGAGGACATAAGCTGGCCCACTTTTTTTACAGCTTCATGCAGCCCAACAAGCGGCAGCACGGTATCCTTCGATTCGATTTGTTCTACTTTCTTCCAGCCCTCAACAAGCTGCACCTTACCCTTGGAACTAAAAGCCCCTTCTACCGCGGGACTTTCTATTTTCGTGGTGATTCTCGTTTCTTCATATTCAGCTACAGGCATAAATTGCATGATAAAACGGTTTTTAATTGCGCTGTACACAATCTCTTCATCCTTGGTCAAAGACTTCGGGGTCAGATAAGTGGGGATGATCGCGCTGTGGCTCTCTACCTTCGTATTGTCAAATACCCGCTTTAATTTGACGAATTTAATTTCATCTTCAAAAGGAAGTCCCTTTTTCAAAACTTCCAACACCTTCGCCGCGCGCCCAACCAGGCTCTCCTCCAGCACACTGCTGGCAGTACGGGGATATGTAATAAACTTCTTCTCGTATAACGATTGGGCCACTTTTAACACTTTATCAGACGTCCAGCCTTTGTACTTGCTTGTGAGATGCCCCTGCAGATTTGATAGATTAAATAAATAGGGCGGATAGTCCCGTTTCTGCTCTACCTGTTTTTCGATAATTGCAGCCGCTGTTGTATCATGCAGGGCTTGCTCTATCGCTTCAAGTTTATTTTTATCTTTAAACTTTTCTTCTTCCCCTTCGAAATAGGTTCCCTCGTATTCTTTGTTATCTTTCGTTTTAAAGGTCGCCGTAAGCTTATAGAAGGCTTCCGGAACGAATTGTTCGATTTCTTTGTCTCTGTCATAGATGATTTTAAGGGTAGGCAGGATGACGCGCCCAATGTTTAACGCATGGCCTCGGCCTTTTTGATATTTTAAGGTGGCTACGGAAGTTAAATTGATGCCGATAACCCAGTCAGCCCACTGTCTGCTTACTCCGGCGTCCTGAAGAGGCCTCATTTCATCATTCGGGCGAATATTTTGCAAACCCTTAAGCACCTCATCCGGGGTCCATTCATTAAGCAGCAGCCGGTAAACTTTCTTTTGCGTTTTAAGGTTGTAGATGATCGTGTCTCCTATGATCTGCCCTTCCCGGTCAAAGTCACATGCTGAAATCACCATCTCGACATCGGGCCGCTTCAGCAGGCTGTATATAATTTTTAATTGTTTTTCTGCGCCTCTGTCTGCCTTGTCCTTATCCCGCATATCGGTTTTAACCTTATAACGGAAGGTTGCTGGGATAAAGGGAAAGTTTTCCATTTTCCATTTGGCCATTTTCGGATCATAATCTTTGGCATCGTAAAGCTGCAGCAAATGGCCGAAAGCCCATGTCACAATATAATCGTTGCCTTGGAAAAAGCCATCTAGTCTTGTTTTGATTTTTAATGCATCTGCTATATTTTTTGCAACGGAAGGTTTCTCCGCGATAATAACTTTATACACTTACTCACCTCAGGGGCTTTTTTAATACCATTCTAACATGTAATAGAATGCGGGGCATGCGTTCTCGAGAAATAGAACGCATAAGAGCTGATGCTGGCGTAAACCTCTGCAAGAAACTTTTTTTAGCCCTGCTTATGGTATTGTAACAGACAAATTCGGTGTGACCTTCCAAATTTACACAGAGGGACAACAATAAATTATTGTTACCAACGCTGCTCGCCTCACTGCGTCTACATATATTACTTGAGTAGAATAAAGCAAAAAAAAAAAAAAAAAACGGCTCTGTTTGCATCGTCTGCCACAGAGCCGTTCTAATTTTCATGGGATTTCCCGTAATATAAATGTAACCTTAAAGAGTACAGTTTTAGCCAATGTGAAGCCCAATATTCCCCATGTTCTGCGTTTCCTTCAGCCTGCTTAGCGCCTGTCCGGCTTCGGATAAAGGATAATAGCGGTCGATCACAGGACGAATCTCGTGTTTTGTAATAAATTGGAGCATCCCCCGAAATTCTTCCCGGCTGCCCATTGTGGAACCTAGCAGATTCAACTGGCCGTAGAAGAAGGATCGAATGTCTATCTTTATCTCATCACCAGCTGTAGCGCCAAATGTGACAAGGGTACCACCCGGTTTTAACGCATTTAAACATTTGTGAAAAGTAGCTGCCCCCACACTGTCGATGACAAGGTCTACCTTTTCTCCCTCTAACACCTCCAACCAGTCTTCTTCGGTAGGAACCACAATATTTGCACCTAATTTTACCAGTTGTTCGCGTTTTTGCGCACTGCGTGAAGTTGCGCACACAGTGGCCCCTGCAGCCTTAGCAAATTGGATAAGATATGTACCCACCCCACCGCCTGCACCGGTAATCAGTACCCGCTGTCCCGGCTGAACCTGGCCCCGGGTAAACAAAGCCCGATACGCAGTCACTGCAGACAGTGGCAGAACCCCCGCTTCTTCCCAGCTCAGATAGGAAGGTTTTAACTCAACCTGTCCAGCTGAAATCACGATCGCCTCTGCAAAAGTGCCATGTGTAGGCGATCCGAGGATTTCATAATTTTCGGGCGGAGCTGGTGTATTTTCCAGCCAGTGCAGAGTTGGGAAGATGATCACTTCATCGCCTTCCTTGAACCCTTCTACACCTAGTCCAACCTGTTCGATCACGCCTGCCCCATCGGAACCTATAATGATCGCCGGGTCACTTTCTTTGCCAAGGCTTATTACACGAAGATCCCGGCGGTTTAAGCCTGCTGTTTTCAAACGGATCCGCACCTGTCCCGGGCCGGCTGCCACGTCTGGCATGTCCGTATATTTGGTGCCCGCTAACCCTGGTGCACCCTCATGTACAAAAGCTTTCATTCTCTCATCTCTCCTTTATTGGTAGGCTGTACTGCTTCCATTCCATTATCTTATAATCTGGATTTGATATCCAATAAATATCGGCAAAAGTAGCTTCGCTCAGTGGCTGTCTAGCCCTCATAGTTCGTTAATAGCCTGGCGTAGCATTAGAAAAGAAAAAAACGCTTTAAAAATGGTAACAATATATACAAATTTTAAAACGCTAACAAGTGCTACTGTATAGATGCCACAAATAACCAACTGGAAGGTGTTTTAAATGTCTGCACATGTAATTAATTTACATCACTACAAAATAAGAAGAAAAATAGATCGCGTTAAACAAATCCTTTTCTCTCCCAATGTCGTAATTCTAGCCGTAATTACTGCTGTTACTATGCTCCTAGCACTAGGCTGCTTTGAACTATCTACAACGGATGCAGTGAAATCGTATTATCAAATGTATGGCAACGAGCAGCTGCAAGGGTTCTTTTATTACGGTACCTAGCCAACATTCCTGTATAGCTTTCCATCCCCTGCTAGGCTGTAATCGTCCTCGATAACGGATGCCAACCTGTGGCCTTTGATTGCTCATCTCCCTTGCCTCACGGACAGCTGAAGCCCTTCAGATTTTTTAGTGACATTTTGTTACCGGAACAGGATCGAGTTTCATACCTCTCCCCCCTTCGTTCTCATCCAATTCAAACTTCTAAATATCCGAAGTCTAAATAAGTAAAAATGTAAAAAATGGTGAGTGAATTCAAGATATAACCGGCTCTATTGTAAAGCGAAAACGATAGACACAAGAAAAGGCCTCCTAGAAAACTAAGAGACCTTCTACATTAACAGACGTACATTCTGTGCCGCTATTCATAGCGCAGCGCATCTATCGGCTTAAGGCGGGCTGCTTTTTGAGCCGGATAAACGCCGAAGATTATGCCGACAAGCATAGATGAGAAGAACGAATAGAGAATCGGCGTCAGGCTAATCGCAGTAGTGAGGCTGGTGAATCTATTAATGAGGAGAGCCGCCCCAACCCCTATCAAAATACCGGTAATTCCTCCAATCAAGCTGAGGGTTATGGATTCGATCAGGAATTGCTGAAGAATCGTACGGCGTGTGGCCCCGATTGCTTTTCGAATGCCTATCTCCCTCGTGCGTTCAGTAACGGATACAAGCATGATGTTCATGATCCCAATTCCGCCCACAATCAATGAAATTGCTGCGATTCCCGATAGCAGGGTGGTCATCACCCCGGTAACGCTTTGGGCCGCGTTTAATATATCCGACTGTGAGCTGATCTGAAAATCATCATCCTCCCGGGGATTTAAATTATGGCTTGCCCGTATCGCTTGTTCAATATCAAACTGGGCTTTGGCCATCCCCTCTGAATCTTTTGCCGAGGCAAAAATGGTCCTGACTTTCGTCGTATCATACAGCCGGTTCATCGCCGTTGTGATGGGAATAAGTATCCGGTCATCCTGATTCATTGCCCCCTGGCTGCCCTGGGTCTTTAAGACGCCAATAACGGTAAAAGGAAGCTGGTTAATTTCTATCGTTTCTCCTATAGGATTTGCGTTTGCGTCTCCAAACAGATTTGAGACGACGGCAGGACCCAATACCGCTACATTAGCTGCCCCCTCTACCTCAAACCGGTTCATAAACCGTCCGGATTGTACATCCGTATTGCGCACGGCAGGATAGCTATCGGACGTGCCTTCGATCGTCGTTGCATAGTTCTGGTTTCGCCAGATAACCTGGCCTTGTTTGGTCATGTCTGGTGCCACCGCAGCAATTGTAGGCAGGGAAGCCAGCGCGTTCGCATCGTCAAGCGTGAGCGTATCAAGAGAACCCGCCCCCATCCTGACACCTCCCTGCTGCGCCTGACCCGGTGACACGATTAGAAGATTGCTTCCTAATCCGTTAATGCTTGATGCTACATTGGCGGAGGCGCCCTGACCAATGGCTACCATGGCAATGACTGCGGAGACACCTATAATGATGCCGAGCATCGTAAGAAACGATCTCATTTTATTTGCGATAATGCTGCGCATTGACATGCGAACACTTTCCATCAGGTTCATAGCGCACTCAACTCCACAACTGCCTGCCTGCGATTAGCAACCTGTTCATTTGAAATAATCTCCCCGTCCCGAAAACGGACGATGCGCTTGGCATATTCCGCGATATCCTGCTCGTGCGTCACAAGGACGATCGTCTTGCCCTCCTCATTTAGCTGTTGAAAAATCGCCATAATTTCAATACTTGTTTTCGTATCGAGAGCGCCTGTTGGTTCGTCCGCTAATAAAATGACAGGGTTGTTCACCAAAGCCCGGGCGATGGACACCCGTTGCTGCTGGCCCCCCGACAACTCATTTGGCCTGTTATACAGCCGGTTCGCAAGCCCAACCTTACTGAGGCTTTCAGTGGCCCGCCCCCGCCTTTCCCTGGCGGAGACACCCGCATAAAGAAGAGGCAATTCAACATTTTCGACAGCTGTGGTTCGGGGTAATAAGTTAAAATTTTGAAACACAAAGCCAATTTTTTGGTTTCGAATATAGGCCAAGTCATCATCATGGGCTTCTGAAATAGCATAACCATCCAACATGTATTCTCCTGCATCCGGCTTATCCAGGCAGCCTATCACATTCATCATGGTTGTTTTTCCCGAACCCGAAGGACCCATTATCGCTACAAAGTCTCCTTCATAAATCTCCAGGCTGACGCTTCGCAGTGCCTGTATTTCCTGATCTCCAATGAGGTATGTCTTGAGCAGCCTATCAATCTGAATAATGGCCTTCACTTAATTCCCTCCCCTGCCCGATCGCAGTCCAGGGATACCGCCCATTCCACCGATTCCGCCTATTCCACTCGTAGACCTTTTATTGGAAGAGTTTGATGGCGCGGAGGAATTGGAGGCCACATCAAACGTTTCGACGACTTTTTCCCCTTCCTTTAAACCTGAGACAATCTCTACCTGATTGAAACTGAAATATCCCACTGTAACTGGCTGAAAGTGGAGATTGCTGTTACCTGCTTTCCTGGCACCGTTTCTTTTTTGTTTCGTTTGGGAAGAATCAGAAGATGCAACAGAATGATTGCTTGCAACCGTATAAATCCCATCTTTGCCATTGACAACTTTTAAGGCCGCAGATGGAACAATCAATACGTTTTTGTGAGTGCCCACCTGTATGGTTACATTTCCTGTCATCCCAGGTTTTAAATTCCCATTTGTGTTGTCTACTGACAACTGCACGGTGTACGTCGTGACACCGGATTGCGTCGTAGCCTCCGGATAAACCTTTAACACACGGGCTTTAAACTCCATCCCCTGAAAAGCGCTTGTGGTAACTGTAGCCGCTTGGCCTTCTTTAATTTTCCCTATGTCGCTTTGGCTTACATCTGCTTTCACATCAAGATTATTCATGGAGTTATCCATCACAATTACCGGCTGGTTATTGGCCGGTATTTCTCCTACGTTTCCGTTTACCTGAACAATGACGCCATCCATCGGCGCTCGCAGCGTATACTTGGATAGCTCGTTTTGCTGTGCCTCCAGTTGGGTTTGCGCCTGTTGAACACCGGCTTTTGCCTCTTCTACCGCCCCCGCATTTGCAGGCGCTTGCGTCTGACGGAGCTGCGCAACGGCGGCATTATAAGAAGCTTGATCTTGGGCGATCGCGTTACTGGTTTGGGATTGCGCCTGATTGTATTGAACCAGAGCTGCATTATAGTCTGCCTGTGCCTGATCCAGATTGCTTTTCGCTTGGTCCATCTCATTTTTAGCTACGGCACCGGTACTGTAAAGCGCTTTGTTTGTGTTGAATGTACTTTGTGCAATACTAACTTGTGACTTTGTTTTTTGCAGCTGTGCATACGCTTTTTGATTATCAAAGGAGTTGTTCGCCCCATCAAGCGCCACTTTGGCCTTGTTTACATTCGCTTGTTGAACCGCAATATCCTGGGGAGTCGCACCCTGCTGTGCCTGGACTAGCTTAGCCTGGGCTGAGGCTAAGTTGGCCACTTGACTATTCACTTGTGCAACTGCCGCACTATCATCGATGGCTGCTAACACTTGCCCGGCTTTTACGTGATCGCCAATTTTAACATTGACAGCTGTTAATCTTTCACCGCTAGATGTGAAGTTTAACGACACTTGGTTCTGAGCCTGGATGGTTCCAGACGCTGATACCGTTTCCGTAACGTCCCCGCGCTTTACCGTAAAAAGCTGCATGCCAGAAGTAGATGGAGCCTGATTCGCGAGCACCTTGTACAAGGTAAAGCCTATCCCAATAATAAGCAAAAGTGCAATAATTAAAAGAATACGTCTCCTTCTGGATTTTCCTTTAACAGGGGATTTTATGGGAAGACTGCTATCTATTGCTACCTCAGCCATTCTACTCGTCACTCCTTGGTTGCAGCTGTTGATGAATTGCCTTGTGCTGTACTATCTTTTGTCTGCTTTTTTACCGCGGCTGGTGCTTTTCCCCCGTTAATAGCTGTTTCAATACTGCTTACTGATTGTTTGTTTTTCAGCCGGTCTATGACCCATTTGGTCTGAACATGTTTTTCCCGGATGAGTTTAATCAACGCTTTAGCATCTGCTTGTGAAGCGCCGGCATCTTCCAGTTTTTGCAGTGTCCCATTCTTATGTCCGTTGTGCACTTTCGAAGCATTCCCAGATGTACCTGCGGCTGCGCTGGCAGTTGTATTTGCCGCTGTGCTTGTGTTTGAACTGCAACCAGCAAGAGCTGCAGCCACCATCCCTCCAATGACAATAAAACTGCAAAATCTACTTATTTTATTCATTCTTCTCTCCCCCTTTTAACTGCGATTCCTCAGGAGCTAACTGCCCGCTACAATTTCTTTAGCTATTTTACTGATTAAATATGTCCTCAGTATGTCAAAGCTCCGCTTTTGACAAACAAAAAAGCCACCCTGCACGGGTGGCTTTCAACAAAAATTATCGTTATAAAAATCAGGCGCTTATCTGTTTTACAGGAACAGCGGCTCTGGCAAGGAATTTTACACGTTCAGAATAGGCATCCCAGCTGCCCAGCAGAATTATCGCAGGCAGCGCCGCCTGAGGAGATACAAGCGGATGGTCAAATATGCCCGTAATTAGAAACACTGGGAGTGCCAGTAAAAATAAGTCAAATACTTGTTTTCTATTTTTAACTGCGGTGTACAGGCGGATCATACGATAACCACAGCTGACGAGCAGAACAAGAAAACTTAAGCCGCCAAGCGTGCCGTACTCGGAGAAGAAGCCAAGCAGCACGTTGTGCGCATGGGTAATGCCATCGCCGGCAATGCCTGCATAAGCATCTTTAAACCCAATTGGCGTTACCCCAAACAACGGATGCTGGCGCCATATATTTACACTGGCTTCCCAAATGAACTTTCGGGTTTGCACCGATTCCCCCATGTCGTGGGTCCTGGGCAAAATACTCATTAGTTGATAGCCGAAGACGGCAAAAGCCCCCAGCGATACAAGGCCGTACTTCCGGCGTATGCGGAAGCAAAAAATCACAAGCAGCACCATTAGGCCTGCAAGGCCAGTCCGTGATCCAGTTTCAAACAGCGCGGCCGCAAGCAGCAGCATAACGGTGATGTGCAGGATTGTACGGCGCCTGCCGTCCGATTCAGGCCGCTTTAGCAGCCCCGACAGAACCACCGCACTCGTAAGCAGCAGCAGGAAAGCGGCAAAATTAGGATTATAGGCGCTGCCGAACAGCCGCCCATCTTTAAAGTAGCCAAGCAGTTCATATCCAGTGAGAAATCCAAACACTGAATCCTGCCCCGGCAAGGCAATTCCTAAAATCTGAAATTGACCCATTACCACCAAATAACAACTGCCGATTATCAAAAGTTTTTTATATTGGGCCAAAGAAGTTAATTTACAATTCTCCCTGGCATACAGGTACAGCCCCAAATATGCCGCAGTCATAAGGGGTGCACCGAGGTATTTTAATTGGTGAAAAGCAAGTGTTGCGCCAATTGAAGCTACAAAAATGCTTACAAAGAAAAAGGTGCCAGCCGTAGCATGAAACGCTGCTCTTCCGCGAATCACCTTAAAAAGATGGATCCACCCGGCTATAAATAATAGGCCAATCCCTATTGGCGGCAGGAAAAAGAGAAGAATTAATCCCCATTTAAACAGCTGGAAATTCTCAATCTTTTTCTCGCTCAGTTTGGTTATACTCAAAGTTTACTCATCTCCTGTTTTTTAAAGAGACCAAACACAGAGGATAAAAATCCACACCTTATATTGTAACCGGAATCGCTGCAAACAGGAATACAAAATAAAGATTTTATCTCCTCAAAAATAATATTAGAATTTTTTTACTTTTATTCTTCCCCTATTTCCGCCCTTCTAATCCGTGATCGGGACAAAAAAACCCGCATTTAGCAACGAGTGCCATTTTGCGGGTTCGTGTTGATTCTTCGATGTTGTTTTAATCCATTACTTCAAATTCTCAGGATTCAGAATTTCCAATTCCTTCAATACAAACTTCCCGTCTTTTCGGATAAGGGTGTCATCAAACCAAATTTCACCGCCGCCATATTCCGGCCGTTGAATAAGAACCATATCCCAGTGAATCGCGGATTGGTTCCCATTGTAGGCATCATCATAGCACTGGCCAGGCGTAAAGTGGAGTGAACCGTCTATTTTTTCGTCAAACAAAATATCCTTCATCGGCTCGCGGATCAGCGGGTTAACACCGATTGCGAACTCCCCAATATAGTGGGCGCCTTCGTCGGTATCTAAAATTTTATTGATACGCTCCGTGTCGTTGGCGGTCGCTTCGATAATTTTACCATCCTTAAACGTCAGCTTGACGTTTTCAAATACAAATCCATTGTATGGAGAAGGTGTGTTAAACGAAATGACTCCGTTAACGGAATCACGGACGGGAGCCGTATAGGCTTCACCGTCGGGAACATTGAGATGTCCCGCACATTTAACTGCCGGGATATCTTTAATGGAGAAGCTCAAGTCGGTTCCTGGTGCCACTAGGCGTACCCTGTCCGTACTGTTCATCAGTTCAGCGAGACTGTCGAGCGCTTTATCCATTTTCTCATAATTCATGGTGCACACTTCATAATAAAATTCCTCGAATGCCTCCGTACTCATATTGGCAAGCTGGGCCATTGAACCATTGGGATAACGAAGCACAACCCACTTTGTCTTCTTAACCCGAATATTGGTGTGCACCTGTTTATTATAGATCTGATTGTACAGCTTTAGTTTATCAGCCGGAACATCCGAGAGCTCATACAGATTTCCAGTACCGCGAAAAGCGATATAGGCGTCCATCATCTCCATTTGATGCGCATCATACGCTGCCCAGGTACGGATTTGTTCCTCCGAAGCGCCCAGCAGCAGCTGGCGAAGTATTTGGTTATTGCGTAAATTAACGAATGGATGCCCACCCGCATTATGTATTTCCTTAATAAGGGCCTTTACCAGGCTATTATCACTTTCAATGGCTTCAATAAGCACTTTTTCACCCGGTTTTATTCTTGTAGAGTAGCGGACCAAAACCTCCGCCAGGCGTTCAGCGTTTGATTGTGACATGAAATTTCCTTCTTTCTCTGCTAACATAAAAGGTTCTCTGTAAATTTAACATTACCATTTTTACATCAAAAAACAAAGAAAACTTTCCCTCCACTTTCTTGATCATGTAAAATAAACCTTAGGAATTGTTATTATATTCTGCCAAATATGGAGGAATGCCGAATATGGAATACCTTTCTTACCGGGCAAATGATAAAGTTGGAATGATCACAATAAATAATGACAAACAGCGAAACGCTCTTTCCCTTCCGGTAATTCGCGAGTTCAAGTCTCTTCTTCACCAAATTGGTAAGGATAGAGAAGTGCATGTCCTGGTGATTGCAGCTGACGGGAAAATATTCAGTTCTGGACACAATCTGCGTGAAATCGATGGGACCCCAGCTGAGGCAATTGCCGGTTTATTTGACGAATGCCAACAATTTATGCAACTGCTAAGGGATATTCCTCAAGTGACAATTGCCAAAGTCCACAGCATGGCAACGGCGGCAGGCTGCCAGCTGGTCGCCGCTTGTGATCTGGCAGTAGCCAGCGAACAGGCCACTTTTGCCACACCAGGCGTCCATATCGGCCTATTCTGCAGTACGCCGGCCGTATTTATCAGCCGAAATGTAGGGCGCAAAAAGGCCGCTGAAATGTTGTTTACCGGCGATTCAATAACAGCCCAAGAGGCGCTGGTTGCCGGCCTTGTCAATCATGTAGTTCCTCACGAACAGCTTGATTCTGCCGCAGAAGAACTCGCTAGGAGGATCGCACGCCATGCACTTTCTACGCTTGAAATCGGAAAAAGAGAATTTTACAAACAATTAAATATGGAAGATTTCGAGGCATTATCGTATGCCTCCCAAGTTATTTCGTTGAATGCGCTGCATTCAGACGCTAAGGAGGGCATTCGGGCCTTTATTGAAAAACGCCCCGCTAAATGGAGGGTTTAAATAGGTAATAGAGGGGGATTTATTTTGGCTATCCCCCGTTCATCCTTGTCATTCACCCATTAACGCGATTTGGGCCGCTCTTTGCCTGATTTACGAGAATCGTGTTGCTCCTGGCGTGTTTCACGTTGTTCCTTAGCTGATTTACGGGGTGAACGTTTTTCTTCAAGTGATTCCTGCCGATTCTTGGCTGATCTGCGTGATTCACGTGACTCCTCGCGTTTTTCACGCCGTTCTTTAGTTGATTTGTGGGTTTCATTCTGTTGTTCACTTGGCTCGCGCCGCTTTCTACTAAAAAGCCCCATTTCCCCACCTCTTTTATATTAAATCTAATCCTATATTATGTAGCAGAGAAATAATTGTTAGACTTTTATCATGTTCAATAAACGGATTGTGAAAAATTGGGCACTCTCAAGGGTCTTCCTCAATATAACCGACCGGTAAGAAGCTGAAGCAAAAAATAATTCTTATGTCCTCTTCAATCGTCAAATAAGTGGGAAAGATATATAAGTGTTAACTCATCAGGTAACACCACAGCAAACCTTGTCCTATTGCTTATCTTTAGTAAGAATGAGAAAATAGATAAGTTAGGATACTAAAATTACATAACTTTAGGAGGGATATCTTTGCTTAATTTTTCGTTGAGCATGCCGACAGCCATCCGTTTTGGCAAAGGCGAAGTTAATCAGGTTGGTGAAATTGTAGCCGAATATGCAAAGAAAGTACTGCTCGTAACCGGTCGTTCCTCAACAAAGAAGACAGGTTCGCTAAATAAAGTAACCTCCTCGCTGGACAAAGCAGGCGTAGCTTATGTTTTATTTGACCGGATAGAACCAAACCCACGCGCCACTACGATTGATGAAGCAGGCCGTATCGCCAAGGAAGAAAACTGCGAGCTTATTCTAGCCCTGGGAGGCGGATCCGCTATGGATGCGGCCAAAGCAATAGCGACCGTAGCCCTTTCCGGACGTCCTATTCATGAATACATTAGAGGAAATAAAACCGGGAAGTGGAAAGAATTGCTCCCTATCAAAGAAGCCCTTCCGATTATTACGGTTCCAACGCTTGCTGCCACAGGGTCTGAAGCCAACTCAGGGGCGGTAATTACAAACTGGGAGACGAAAGAAAAATCCGGTATAGGCGGTCCGGCCCTATTCCCGAAAGTGGCCATTCTGGATCCGGAACTGACGTATACTGTCCCCGCCAATTATACAGCTGACGGTGCAGCCGACATGTTTACCCACCTCTATGAGGGGTATATGACCGGTGACGAAAACGCGAATGTACAGGATGAAATTACAGAAGGCCTCATGCGCAACGCCATCATTTATGCGCCTAAGGCTGTAGCCAATCCAGAAAATTATGATGCGCGCGCGCACCTGCTATGGACCAGTACGCTGGCTCTCATTGGCCTTGCCAATGCAGGACGCGGTGGCACCTTCCCGGTACATGCAATTGAGCATACCCTTTCGGCGCATTATGATATTTCGCATGGAAGAGGACTTGCCATTCTTACCCCAGCCTACTTCGAACTCGTGGTGAAACAAGACAGGCCGCACCGGCTGGCACGCCTCGGCAGAAATGTGTTCCGCATTCAGGAAGACAACGATGACAAAGCGGCTAATGAGACGATCAAAGCCCTCATACACTGGTATAAAGAAATTGGCTCTTATGGCACGCTGAGTGAACTTGGCATTAAGAGAGAAGACTTACGAATGATGGCCGAAGAAACAGTTCGGGTTAGTGGAGTTGACGGATACCTAAACGCGACGAGAAAGCTTAGCGCCGATGACATCCTTAAAATTTATGAAGCCTGCTTTGAATGAGAAAAACATCGCGGGCCATGCCGGAGGTCCCATTTTAAAAAATCGCTCAAAGCACTTCTAAGCGTTAAAGCAACACATACTTGCTATACGATAATAAAGGCTACTTGCACAGGCAAATGCGGATCGCTAACCGGTCCGCCTTTTTCTTTTAAACGCATGAGTTTGCATGGTATAATATAGCAATTACATTATTACATGAGAGGCGCATTCTAATGGAACAAATTATTGTTCAGCATCTAACGGAAACGATTTGTCCCCATACCATAATTCTGTTTGGCTCAATGGCTAAAGGAAACCTACATAAAGAAAGCGATGTTGATATTGCCTTTCTATCCCACCAGGCGCCTACAGAGTATGAGATCTTCATGGTTGCCCAGGCGTTGGCTGATAAACTGGGTACAGAAGTAGACTTAGTTGACTTAAACCGGGCCAGCACTGTGTTTCAGGCACAAATTATTGGAAAGGGAAAAATTCTGTTGGATCGGGAGCCCTCCCGAAGAATGACATTCTTTATGCGTGCATTGAAAGAATATGCGATGTTGAACGAAGAACGCAAACCCATTTTTGATCGCATGGTGGAAAGGGGTTCTCTCTATCGTGAATGACGTGATTGTTAACAAATTACAAACCATTAAAAGATGCCTGCAGCGAATTAAAGATGAGTATGACAATACACCAACTAATTTGGAGAATTTCACTAAGCAAGATGCTATCATATTAAATATTCAGCGGGCATGTGAAGCATGCCTGGATTTGGCCATGCATATTATTTCAGAAAAACAGTGGGGCATTCCTCAAACTAGCCGGGATGCATTTGAAATCCTTCATCATAATGGCGTCATTGAAAGTGAATTGGCGGTTAAATTAAAGGCAATGGTTGGATTTCGAAACATAGCAGTCCACGATTATCAATCTATCCATCTTCCCATACTCCAGGCGATTATTGAACAGCATTTAGAGGATTTTGTTGAATTTTCCGATGTTGTGTTTCGTTTTGCAAGCCAGAAGATGTGACATAAGGACACGGCCAGCCTGATGGAAGGCTGGCCGCGAACATTTACATTACTGCTGCATTTCACTTTTCGGCTGAAAGCTTTTCAAATTCCGCAAGTGCAGACTTAAACTGTTTCATTGCGTTCTCGATAGGCTGCGGCGTCGACATATCCACCCCGGCTGCTTTTAAAATAGTAAGTGGCGGCGCAGAACTGCCGGCTTCTAGAAATTTTGATTTGATTCTCTCGACCGCGTTCGCCCCCTGTTTATCGATCTGATCCGCAAGTGCGGCAGAAGCGGCAAAGCTGGTCGCGTATTGATAGACATAATAATCGTAATAGAGATGGGGAATCCGGGACCACTCCATGGCAATCTGCGGGTCGGAAATAACCGAAGGCCCGTAATATTTTTTATTCAACGCCAGGTACATTTTTTTTAAGGTTTCGGCATTAAGCGATTCTCCAGCCAGCTCTTTCTCGTGAATCATTTTCTCAAACTCAGCGAACTGTGTCTGTCTAAACAAGGTATTGCGGAAGTTCTCAAGGTAACGGTTGAGAAAATACAATTTTTCTTCTTTCGTTTTCGCTTTAGCATATTCACTCTTAAATAGTAAGTGCTCATTTAATGTTGAAGCAACCTCAGCTGTAAAAATCGGGTAGCCTGCGGTCAGGTAGGGCTGTTTCTTATTGGAATAATAAGACTGCATTGCATGGCCCAGTTCGTGTGCAATCGTGCTTACATCTCCGTCTGTACCCTGGTAGTTAAGCAACAAGTACGGATGCGTATCATAGGCGCCCGTCTGGTATGCGCCTGTCCGCTTATCATTCGTGGAATACACATCAATCCATCCATTATCGAACGCTTCTTTTAATACCTTCACATAATCATTGCCCATGACCTTCAACCCGGCAAGCACGCGGGCTTTCGCCTCTTCATACGGGATATACCTCTGTTTATTGGCGCCAACCGGAACATACAGGTCATACATGTGCATGTCCTTCAAACCCAGTAATTTTTTCTTGTCTACCATATACCTGTGCAAAAGAGCAAGATTATCATCAACTGTCCGGATAAGGTTATCGTACACCGGAACAGGGATCTCGTTTGGATACAGGCTTGCTTCCAAAGCGGTCTTAAAATGGTGCACCCTCGCGTAATAATTGTCGGCCTTTACCTTTCCTGAAAGGAGCTGAGCGAATGTGTCCTGAAAGTTCCCAAGGGTGTTGTAATAAGCGGTAAATGCGGTTTTTCGCATCGCCTGGTTCCTATTTTCAATATAGGTAACATAATTAGCCCGCGAAAGCTGCACATCTTTCCCCTTTTCATCTTTAATTTTTGGCAGGGGAATATCTTTGGAAAGCATGCCATATGCGTTATCCGGCAGATCAGCCAGTGGAGCAGACGCGGCAAGCAGCTGTTCCATTTCTTTTGATAAGGTATAAGGCTTTGTCCGCCTAACATCTTCGAGAAAACGTTTATACGGTGCCAGCTCCTTAGATTCGAGCAGCTTTGCCATCTTATCATCCGGGATGGCAACAATTTCCGGTGAAAACCACGCTGTCTTTTCCCCAATCAGGGTGCTCAGGCGGGATGCCTTATCGTACAAGTCCTGAAGTTGTGCATTTGAAATGTTGACGTCAAGCCCGGCATGGGCGTATAGGGCAAGCTTATCCCGCAGGCGCGAAAGGGCGGCCAGTTCGTCTATTCCCTTTTTCATGTCATTTGGTGAAGCCGCTAGCTTACCCTGATTAGCGGCAAATGCGCGAGCGAGCTTTTCTGCTTTCATCCTGTCTTGTTCCCAGGAAGCTTTGTCCTTATAAATCTGGTCGAGCCGCCATTTATACTGGGCTGGTATCTCCTGCCTGCTTTTATAGGCCGGCCGCTGTTCCGCGTGCGAACTTGCTGCAGCTGCTGCGGCATGGCCCAAACCCATTGGCTGAATCGTCAGTGAAGTGGCACAGAAAGCTGCCGCCAGCATTTTAATTGTCTTTCGGTTCATGGCAATACTCCTTTAAGCATCCTAATTTTTCTTTAGTATTCCCAACCTTTTTTTCCAAATTAGATCTTTTTTTATCATTTTCTCATCCAGCTTTAAAGCCAGGTACATGAAGACCCGATAAGATAAAGAAAAGATTTCTTAACACCAGGAAAATGGGGAGAAGATAGATGAAAAAGATAACGGTCCTTTTATTTACTTTGCTGCTTGCCAATCTGTTCGCAGGATGCAGTTCTTTTCAGGGGGCACAATCAAGTGAGGTGAAAAAAGCCAGCCGGACTGTCCCCTTATCGTACGTCAATGCAGGAGACAACCAGCCTATCCAGGATAGCACCGGAAACATGAATACATCGGTTCCCGGGGTGCCGGTGCTCATGTACCACCATCTGCTTGAAAATAGGGAAAACAAGAAGTTCCGCAATAACGCGGATGTGATCACGCCGGAAACTTTCGCTAAACAAATGCATTATCTGTATGTTAACCACTACATGACCGTAACACTTCCTGATCTCGAAAAGTATGTGGACAAGAAAATGAGCCTGCCTGACCGCTCTGTCGTCCTCACCTTTGACGATGGGTATTTATCAAACTTTAAATATGCTTACCCGGTACTAAAGAAATATCATATGAAGGCTACCATCTTCTGTATTACCGGGCAGATGAAAAATAAACCGGAGACGTTTAATCCAGATAAGCTCAACTACATCAGCTGGCCGGAGCTTCCGAAATATGCGGATGTCTTTGCGTATGAGAGCCACGCTAACCATTTCCACAAAGAGATTGGCAAAAAATGCTATATGGTAGTAAAACCAGTATCCGAGGTTAAAAACGAGATCCACACGCTGCATATGCTGATGCATGGAGCTTACTTTGCTTATCCATACGGCCAATACAACCACAATCTGATTACTATTCTCCAAAACGAAGGATATCGCATGGCATTTACGACTAAAACCGGCCGGGTATACCCGGGCAGCAATAAATTTTTGTTAGACCGAAACGCTGTTTATCCATATACAACGTGGGCTCAATTTAAAACCCTCGTGGAAGACCCAAAAGCAGAAAATGGGACAGCGCCTACGCATAATCGGCACACACATAAACACCTAAATCCATCTGACCAACAAGCAATTGAGCATAAACCAACACAGCAAAACTTGTAGGATGATTATTCACTAACGTATAATGAGAACAAAAAGAGAAGCAGGGAATCTCCCTCCTTCTCTTTTCTTGTTTTCCATTAACCGAATAACGCCGGAACAAATGCGGGGGACTTACGATGATCCTCCCCATGACCGCTCTTTCTGCCATCCGTATACTGCCCTCTCCTAATGGATAATGATTACAACGGCCTGTCTTTTAACCGGGCGGCAAGCCGGTCTCTCCAACTGTCTGACAGAGCCTCAACAGACAGAATCCGCTCGATCCCTTGTGTGTTATCCTTTTCATGATGGGTGATTCGGTTCACATAAGCTACCGAAACCCCTAACGGATCTCTTTTAAGCAGTGCAGGAACATCGGAATTCATAATTTTTCCTTCTTCGATAACCCGCAGGTAGTAGCCTGTTGAACCGTGTTCTTCAATCCGGGCAGGCATATTTTGAGCATCCAGCCTAATATTAATCTTGTAACACGGCTGCCGCGGCTGGCTCACTTGTACGACAGCTTCCCCTATTTGATACAGGTCACCAATGCAGACAGCCTCCTCAGGCATTCCGGCAATGGTGAGGTTTTCGCCAAACGCCCCGGGTGCAAGTTTTAACTTGAGTTCCTCCTGCCAATAGGGATAATGTTCAAACGCGTGAACACAAGCCGCTTTATCAAGGCCGCCATGATTTTTTAAATCACCCTGCTTATCACCGAGAAATCCTGTGCGCGTTAATAATGCCCCTGTATCAACCCGCTCTTTGAAAATGGCTGTAGACACCTCTCGATCCGCATAACGTATTACCTTGGGCATCCCAATATTTACTGAAATGATAGATGGTCGCACCATACATCCTTCTTCCCCAATCGTTTTCGCCTGTCTCCTCTTTCTCTCCTTTATTTTCCTCTTTTCTCCCATTTCGTCAATACTTTGCTCTTTGCTGTTTGGCAGCCACAGGAGAGGAAAATAGGTTTGAAACGAATGGGCTGCGCCGAATGATCTCCATAATAATCGAAAAACAATAGTAGTTTCTAGATCTTTCCTATAAAATTGTGTATAGAAAGGGGTGCATTTATGGATCTGTTTGGAGGCGTTTCTATCTGGCTCATGTGGTTTATTATGGCCGCCGCCCTTTTTGTAGCGGAATTTACCCTATCCGGGTTTGTCGCTGTATTTATCGCGTTTGGTGCCAGTGCCGCTGGAATGGGCGCTCTCGCAGGTTTGAGCCTCCCCTACCAGGCAGGGTTCATGGCGGTGGTTTCTGTTTTAGGCATTATTTTTGGCAGGCAGTTTCTTATTTCTAGCTTCGATGTTAATCGCGACATTCTACGCACGAATGTGGATGCCATGGTTGGACGCGAAGCCATTGTTACCGAGGAGATCATTGGCAGCCAGACTGGAGCTATTCACTGTAGGGGGGAGCGTTGGACAGCGGCCAGTGTCAATGCAATAACGCTTCATAAAGGAGAGCCGGTAATTATCAGAGAGATACGGGGCGTTACGGCTTATGTAGAACGGAAGCGTATTTCACTTCAAAAATAAGGGGGATTTATATGATAGGAACAGCGGTTTTCGTTATCATTCTTCTACTTATTATCGGGATTGGTGTCTCATCGGTGAAGGTTGTTCGTCAATCCGAAACAAGAATCGTAGAGCGTCTCGGAAAATTTAACCGGCAGCTCGGATCCGGGCTTTATGTGATCGTTCCCATTCTTGACAGAGTGGTGGCCAACTGGGACATGCGCACCCAGATCATTAACTCGAATCCCCAACCGGTCATCACAAAAGATAATGTGACGATGCATATCGATACGCTTATTTATTACCGTGTAACCGATGCAAGAGCGGCAACGTATGAGATAAACGGATTGCAAAATGCTATCGCAAATCTGGCTGTCACAGCTCTGCGTAACGAAATCGGCAACCTGTACCTGGATGAAACGCTGAATTCACGAGATGCAATCAATGCAGCACTCCAAACAAAAATGGACGAAGCTACGAATAACTGGGGCGTTAAGGTTGAACGCGTTGAGTTAAAGGAAATCATAACGCCGCAGGACATTCGCGACGCTATGGAAAAACAGATGCGTGCAGAACGAAATAAACGGTCGCAAATTTTAGAAGCTGAAGGGGAACGAGCGGCCGCTATTGAACGTGCGGAAGGAAAGAAACGGGCCCAGATTTTAGAGGCGGAAGCTTCAAGTGAAGCCCAGATTCGCCAGGCGGAGGGTGAGGCCAAAGCCATTGAGCTGGTAGCAGCCGCCAGAAGAAAACAAATTCATGAAGTGTATACGGCTCTTAAGGATGTAGAGGCAAACGATAAAGTAATTGCACTGCGCTATGTGGAAGCACTTGAAAAGCTGGCAGCGAGCGACAACAAAGTATTTGTTCCATACGAAGCGGCTGGTTTGATGGGCAGCGCCGGCGCCTTGCAAAATCTAATCCAGGCAGAGAAATAAAACAAAACATCGCGGGCATGCCCGCGATGTTTTGTGTTTGGATGGTCATAACTCAAGTATTTATTGCGGAAGCAGAGCTTCACATGTTCCTTTAACTTTAACCTCGCCTTTTTGGTCTATAGCCTGCAGCTTTATTTTTACAAGCCTGCCATCTTCCGTTTGCTCAATAGCCGTAATCTGTCCGCGCACCTCGATTTCATCACCCGGGCGCGTCATGGCCGAAAAGCGAACGGAAAACTTCTTGATGGCGCTGCGCGGTACCCATGTTGTAAGAGCTTCTCCCGCAAAACCCATAATAAGCATGCCGTGGGCGATAACGCCTCCTAATCCAGCCTCTTGTGCTAAATGTTCAACCGTATGTATCGGATTAAAATCACCGGAAGCGCCGGCAAATTTGACGAGCTGTATGTGGGTTACAGGCGGTTTACGGAGAGCAGGAAGTTCCTCTCCCTCCTGAAAACTTGCATTTGTTAATAAATATGGCTCCATATTACTTCCTCCCCTACGGCATTTTCACGAGCACCATTTTGGCTTTCAAAGCCGTTGTGCCGTGCTGGTTCTTGTATGTGGTTTCTAATGTGTAGAGGGCCATGCCGTTTCGTTTGGTTTTTACATCGGTGACAATCGTTTCTGCCGTTAAAGAGTCTCCTGGAAAAAGCGGTTCGAAATATTCGTATTCTTGCTCGCCGTGCAGCAGCTTAGCCGGGTCAATGTCCAGTTCTTTCATCAGTTGTTCAAAACTAGGGCCTGCCCACATATCAATCGTTTCTACAAAGGTGGGCGGCACCGTAACATCTTTTAGCCCCTCTGCTTTGGCCGCCTCAACATCCGTGTAAATTGGATTCTCGTCACCAATCGCCTGTACAAGCTCGCGGATTTTACCCCGTTCAATCTCCCCAGTGTACGGAGTGAAACGATAGCCTATTTTCTCTTCAGGACTTGCCATGCAAATTTGTCCCCTTTCTCATCATACTTCCTACCGAAAAGAGACCGGAAACGAATCCGGTCCCCATTACTACTCTAATTGGTTACACAAGACAACTGTCAATATTAAAAGTACGCTTCTTACTGTTAAAAATCCTTCTTTTTTCGTAGATGAAAGCGCAGGACGCGTTGTTCCGTAAGCTCATCTGCAAAACGTTCCGTCCTGTGGCTGTCCGCCTATTTCCACCATTGATCAAACGGATCGGCCGGTAGATGGCGCTTATGTTTGGTAATCTCGTAACGCTGCTCTATTTTTTGCGCCACTTCTTCTTTTACCTCTTTGCCTTCCAGGTAATCGTCCAGCTCATCATAGCTAAAACCAAGCGCAACTTCATCAGGCACCAGCGGTTTATCATCCTCCAGATCAGCAGTTGGGATTTTCGTATACAGATGTTCAGGCGCGTTTAATTCCCTCAGCAGCGCTTTTCCCTGACGCTTCGTTAAACCTGTAAGCGGTGTAAGGTCAGCGCCGCCATCGCCATACTTCGTAAAGAAGCCGGTAGCGGCTTCAGCTGCATGGTCGGTTCCAATGACAAGCAGTTTAAAGTAAGCCCCAATATCATACTGTGCTTTCATCCGTTCGCGTGCCTTTTCATTTCCTTTGAGAAAATCAGTCAACGTTTCACCCGTTGCCTCTTTAAACGTGGCAGCCGAAGCATCGACAGCGGCCTTAATGTTAACCGTAAATTCCTTATCGGCCTGAATAAAAGCCATCGCCTTCTGGGCATCCTCTTCGTCCTTCTGCACACCATAGGGAAGGCGTACGGCGATAAACGTATACTCTTCTCCCGTTTCGTCCCGAAGCTCTTCCACTGCAAGCTGTGCCAATCTTCCAGAAAGCGTCGAGTCTTGTCCGCCGGAAATGCCCAGGACAAATCCTTTAGCTTTAGCGGATACAACGTATTGCTTTAAGAAGTCAATTCTTCTGCGTATTTCTTCCTTCGGGTTAATCTCAGGCTGGACATGCAGCTCTTCTATAATTTGTTTCTGCAATTTACGCATCGTTTACCAGCTCCTCTTTTTCTCGTTCTTTGCTTTATAGTAGCGTACATTTTCCATGGAAGCAAATGTAACATCGAATAAGTATTCCCCATAGGTTTTCGCTCTGTTTTGCCTTTCATACCCCCATTTCTTACCCGAATGCGCAGGCGGAGCAAACCAGAAAACATTCACTTGCCATCCCCGGTTTATTCCCCTCACCTTTGTGGGATAAATAAAAGAATCGCATAAACTTTCCACCATACTACTTATCTTCCACAGGGAAGGCACACTGAAATGGACAATGGGGTGAAAAAATGGAGCATCCAAAAGAACAAGCGCACCATGTACAAGAAGCGCTTAACAACTGGGTTGGAAGTGAAATTACGATTTATAAGGAAGAGGACGGTGATATTGACCGTACAGCCGTGCTTTTACAGGACACGGAGATTGAAAGGATCAATCCGATCGACGATTACATCCTCCCTTTTAGCCTGCGATTAAAAGGGCCGGGAATTGTTATCGCCGATGAGGAACAAAGCCGGCTTCCCTACCAGACATACGAGATACCTTTCGAGCATATTATGGAAAGACACGTACAGGAAAACGAAATTTCTTTTAAAACGAACCGTGCCGTGTACACGATAACAAAACAGTAAGTTCTTGTAAGGTTGTAAGGTCCGCCAGCCCCCAAGCCAGGGTGCTAACGCGGGCCTTTTTGTCGTAAATTATATTTCGCTTTAAGTATTAAAGTAATTTTTTGCTGGGACCGATAGGTCCCTTTCTCTTTGTTAGTATTGAGTTTATGTGCTTCACACTGTTGAAGTGCCTTGAGCGATTTTTTAATGGGACCTGCGGTCCCATAACATTCAAGAAAAACATCGTGAGGCGCATTTCCGCACCTTTCTTTCCCCCTGTGGAGCGTGTGGAACAGAGGACGAAAAAGACCGGCAACTGTCTCCATCATTGAGATACCCAGATGTTTTGCCGGTCCGTCCGTCGTTCCACAAAGCGGCCGTAAAAACTTCTATGAGGGGAAAGGAGAGAGCGGTATGGCCCACGATGTTTTTCTCATTTGGTTTAGCCTTCACTTATACCATAGCACCGCCTGGTATTGGCGCTTGCTTGCACCAATAAGGTATCCAGATCCATCGCCCTCACTCTAGCCGCCTGCCGGGCAGTCTCCAGCAGAAAAAGAGGCGTGGTTTTATTGTGAGAGAAAACTCCGGTAAACGGCCAGGGACCGTCTGTTTCCAGCATAAATCTATCATTTGGCAGTTTCTTGAGCAGCAGCTGATCGCGTGTGCGGTAGCAAACTTCCGGTGTGACTGATATGTAATACCGGCTTGCAATAATGCGTTGAAGTACAGGTTCCGGGGCTTTTAACCAATGAAAATGTGCAGTGGGCACCTTATGTTTTTGTAAAATGGATAAGGCAATCTCCGCTTTATCATGTACCGCATGAAGCACAAGCGGAAGTTTATGTTTGACCGCTTCCCCGGCAAAGATCTCCAGCAGCTCGGTGTAGTGCGATAATGATTTCGTGTGCTCGCTGTAATGGGGCAGGCCAACTTCACCGATGGCTGCAAGCCGATCTCTTTCCGTTGCTATCAGTTGCAGCATCTCGCTGATTTCCCGGTCACTGGGTAGCTGCCGTTCGGGATGAAAGCCTGCTGCAGCATGTACAAAATCAGGAAATGCCCGCTGAAGTTCAAGCGTTCGGTACGCGGATGCCAAATCTGTGGATACGGCAATGACGCCCGTTATGCCCGCTTCCATCCACTGTTCAATGGCATAGGCTAGATCAGCTGGACAAGCTGTATAAGCATCCAGATGAATATGGCTATCATAAATCAATGGGATCCCCCCTTTATTTAATCTTAAAGGGTTGGCCTTGTTCTGTACAGATTTGTACTTTTTACCAGACGAAACGTACGCAGTATTTCACTTTCTTCAGACGAAAAACCTCAATGAAACGGGGGCTTTTGTATCCATAAACCCACCAGTCTTCTTCCATCCTTTTTGCAAGGCAATCTGCCTGGAATTTCGAATCGAATAACCGGATCCAGTATATCCATTTCATATCACCCACTCCTTTCTTTTTATTTTAACCAGAGCACAAAAAATCCATATTATTCCTGTGATAAAACCGATATATCTGCTATACTTCAAACGGGATTTTTCGTTTATACATGTTTGAGGTAAAGAAGGGAAACATTACGTAAGAAAAAATGTTGGGCATCTTCTATATGAACACGGAAAGCTAAGATGGTGCCTTACGAAACTATGTGTGAATAGGAGTGCAGCCAAGTGTCCCCAGAAATCCAACAATACGACCCATTTGTGTTAGTTCTCTTCGGCGCAACCGGCGATTTATCCAAACGAAAACTTTTCCCGGCCTTATACAGCTTGTATCAGAATAACCAGCTTCATAACGACTTTGCTGTCATAGGCGTTGGACGATCAGAATTATCGCGGGAAAAATTCCTAGCAGAGCTGAAAGAATCGATTTCAACCTATGCCCGCATTCCAATGTGCAGCGAAGAAGAATGGCAGGCCTTTATTTCTCATTTTGATTACACAGCAGTTAACGTGAAAGACGCCACTGCATACGGTACCCTCACAAGTAAGGTACAGGAATACGAAGCGAAATTTAATCTTCCTGGCAACAGGATGTTCTATCTGGCACTGGCCCCGGAACTGTTTGGTGTGGTCTCAAACAACTTGAAAGATTCGGGTCTTACCGATGCAAAAGGTTGGAAACGGCTTATCATTGAAAAACCATTCGGACATGATCTTGAGTCCGCCAAAACCCTTAACGAAGAGATTAGCCGATCTTTCAACGAAGAAGAAGTGTATAGGATCGACCATTATCTTGGCAAAGAAATGGTACAAAACATCGAAGTCATCCGCTTCGCCAATTCTATGTTTGAGCCGCTCTGGAATAATCGTTATATCGACAACATCCAGATCACAGCAAGCGAAACGGTAGGCGTTGAGGAACGGGCTGCCTATTATGAGCACTCTGGCGCGCTGCGTGATATGGTCCAGAACCATATGCTGCAGATGGTCATGATGGTATGTATGGAACCGCCAAGCCGGCTGAAAACAGAAGCGGTTCGCGATGAGAAGGTAAAAGTCCTTCGCGCTCTGCGCCGGTACGCTGAACAAGAAGTTGCTTTTAATGTTGTCCGCGGCCAATATTCTTCAGGCGAAATCAATGGAGAAGAGCTGCCGGGGTATCGTAGTGAACATGGTGTTGCACCGAAATCCTCTACGGAAACATTTGTTGCAGCCAAATTATTTGTGGATAACTTCCGCTGGGCCGGTGTGCCCATCTATATTCGGACAGGAAAACGCATGCCGAAGAAAACAACAGAAATTATTATTCAATTCAAAGAGCTTCCTAAAAATCTTTACTTTAACAAAAATAATGATTTAGGGCCCAACCTGCTTATTATCCGGATTAACCCGGAGGAAGGCATGTACCTGCTCCTGAATGCAAAAAGGCAGGGAACAGACGATAAGGTTGTGCCGATTGCGATGGAGTTCTGCAACAATTGTTCCGATCAATCGCCAGAAGCGTATGAAAGCTTGCTCTATGATGCGGCAACAGGCGATTCTACTTTCTTTACCCGCTGGGATGAAGTTTCTATTGCGTGGAAGTTTGTGGATCCAATTCGGCGAGCCTGGGATCAGACGAAGGAAGAGATTCCGCATTATCCATCTGGCACCTGGGGTCCTGATGAAGCCCACCAGCTGCTTGCACGGGACGGAAAGAAATGGTGGCCGGTATTCGGTGAACGGGAGAGTGAAGTCGTCGTTAAAGCAAAAGAACAGCCGGCCATTTTATAATATAATCAAGAATTGATCATCGAAACTAAAGAAGTGAACGGGGACCACTTTTCACAAATTGAAGGTGGTCCCCGTTTGTTAAGTTAGAAGTTGAAATTATCCGGATCAGCGCCTGTCCGTTTATTTTTATTAAGCCCGGTGATTTTGTCCATGTCTTCCGGTGACAGTTCAAAGTCAAAAATGTCCGCATTCTGGCGGATGCGATTCTCATGAACCGATTTAGGAATCGTCACTACGCCATTTTGCAGATCCCAGCGTAAAATAATCTGTGCCGGGTTTTTTTTGTATTTCTCGCCAAGTACGACAAGCACCGGATCATGCAGGGCTTCTCCTCTTGCGAGCGGGCTCCATGCCTCCATCTGGATTTCGTTTTCTTTACAAAAACGAAGAACTTCCTTTTGCGTCAAATAAGGATGGTATTCCACCTGGTTCAGCATAGGGACAACCTTACAATCTGCCATTACATCCTGCAGGTGGTGAATCTGAAAATTGCTTACCCCGATCGCCCGGACTGCTCCGTCGCTGTACAGCTTTTCCAATGCACGCCACGTATCTCTGTATTTCCCTTTTACTGGCCAGTGAATGAGATACAAATCAATGTACTCAAGGCCAAGTTTCTTTCGGCTTTCCTCAAAAGCGCGCAGTGTGGACTCATAACCCTGATCGGCATTCCAAACCTTTGTTGTAATAAAGAGTTCTTCCCGCGCGACACCGCTTTCCTTTATAGCGGTGCCAACACCTTCTTCGTTATGATACAGCGCAGCCGTATCGATGCTTTTGTATCCGGCCTCAATGGCAGCCTTTACAGCCTGGATAACTTCTGAGCCTTCTTGTGCTTTGTAGACGCCAAGTCCAAACCACGGCATTTTAACTCCATTTTTTAATACTGTTGTGTCCGAAAGGCTTTGGAGCATATGTATAAACCTCCCCATTGCAAAGTATTTACTGCCTTATCATACCCTATCGAATCGTTTTTCGTTGAATTCTTGGCGAGTTTTTTTGCATATAAACTGTTTTTTACCCGAATGATTTATAAGGTAAACAAGCTGTTCTACCCGGAACGTTTAACCTGATTCATGAGGAAATCAATGCCATCAGGACATATAACAGCCAGACCGGTGTTTTCATCGGTCATATCAAACTTAATAAAATTTCTTTTCTGAAGATATTCATACCCGAGCGTAAGTTTACCTCGCTGTTTATCCAATTGAATGCGCATAGCTTCCCCATTTGTTTTAACGTAATAATCATAAATTTCTTTTAACAGCTTAACCCGTAATTCTGTATTATCCTTCATACAAAATCTGTCACCTCCATCTTTATCCTATTTTTTAAAACAAGAAAAAGATCACGGGTAATTTTTACTATTTTATTCATTATCATAGTATTTATATCATAATAAAAAGAAAACAGCCAGCTTTTAACAGCGGCTGATTTCTTTTTAAATTTTTTAGACTAGCAGAACGAACAGATTTTTCCGGCACTCGTATAACTGAGCCTAATGGCCTTATCCTGTATAACCGGAGCCGTCGCCACCGCCGTTGCATTATCCATTCCCATTGTAATTGGGCGAATAAGCATAGTACGGGGATGGCGGGTAATAAGGCGGATAATAAACATTATAATAGTTATTGTAGTATGGGCGCGGCGGGTGATAGGAGCTATGTGGGTGGTTATGTGGGTGGTTGTGCTGTTGCCTTTCTTCCGTCCCCCTAACAGGAATAGCTCGCTCATCCGTATTATAATCTTGCACTGAAATAGCCTCCTCAAATCTCTTTTTGTAGGTTTTCTACTGTATTTGCCTATTTTAGAGATTTGACTGGGCTCTTTTAGTTCCACGATTTATCAGGATAAAAAAAGTGACGGGCTTCTAGTGTTTGTCCCAGTTCAAGAATTCCGTATGAGAACAAAGGCTGCCTTCTTTTATCGGTCGGTGAGCCTGGATTAAACAGCAGTGCGCCCTCTACCTCTTCCCGATAAGGAGCATGAGAATGCCCAAATATAATAATATCTACCGTTTCATTCCGAAAAGCCTCTCTGGCTCTTTTTTCAGTTGTCCACTTGCTGCCGTCCCCGTGAACAACCCCAATCTTAAAACCTGCCAGCTGCAGGATCTTTTTACGGCCAAACCTCGCCCTGATTTCTTCTCCATCATTATTGCCGGAAACCCCTTCTACCGGGGCTATTTCCTCCAGTAAATCCGCCACATCTGGAGCGACCCAATCTCCGGCATGCACAATTAAATCCACCCCCTTAAGCCCTTCGGCCAGCTCCTTTGGTATCCCATTTGCCCTGGAAGGCATATGGGTATCCGATACCACTCCAATTCGCATAACCAATGTTATTTCCTCCTATCCTAGTTGTGGTTAAAAATCAAAGCGCAGCTGTTCAAATTCTTGTTCAATTAAGTTGTGTAAGCGAATGCCAAACAGCCTTACCGGCTGGTGTGCAAAATGCTCGTGATATAAATAAAGGGCTGTCTTATATATTTCCCCCGCATTGTTTGTTGCCTCTTCAAGCGTTATGCTGCGGGATATCGTCTGCCTGTAATCATATTTAACTTCAACCGAAATCGTTTTAGCCTTTTTGTCTTTGCTCCCGAGTTTATCCGCCAATTTTTCGCTAAAAAGGCGAGCGGTTTGCTCGATCATGTTTTTATCTGTTGTATCAAAAGCAAACGTGCGGGATGAACCAATCGTTTTCTCCCCTTTTCGCCTTTCCGGATTTACCGGTGAATACAAGATCCCGTTTGCCGCGCGGTGTAGATATTCTCCCTTCTTACCATAAGCTGCTGTCAGCTTAACAAGAGGATAAGCCGCAAGCTGGCCTATTGTATGAAGACCCTGTATCCCGAGTTTATCAGCTGTTTTCTGGCCGCACCCATGCAGTTTTGCAACAGGCTGGGGCCAGAAGTAGGCCTGAAACTGCTTAATCCCCATTTGCACAAACCCTCGTGGTTTTTTAACATCTGCGCACATTTTGGCTATTAACTTATTTGGACCTGCGCCAACACTTGAAGGAATGTGCAGTTCGGCCTGGAGTTTTCGCTGGATGTATGAAGCAATTTCAGCCGCTTTGTATCCTCTTTCTGTGAGCTCGGTAATATCCACGTACGCCTCGTCAATTGATGCCACTTCACAAGGACCAATGCGGGATAGAAAGCGCATGATAACTTCTGAATAGGAGCGATAAATGCCGTGGACAGGCTGTACAAAAATAGCCTGCGGACACTTCTTCCTCGCCTCAAAGTAGTGCATGGTCGTATATACTCCTGCCGCTTTAGCCTCATAGCTCGCAGCTACAACGATTCCCCTTCTTTTCCGCGGGTCTCCCGCCACGATTACCGGCTTGCCACGCAGGGAAGGATCTCTGCTCTGATGTACAGAAGCAAAAAAAGAGTTCATGTCGCATAATAAGATCATGGCTTTCACCTGTAACATGGTTCATTTTTTTCTTAGTTTATCCTTTACATGATAAAATAGCAAACGTATATTCGATATAACAATTTCACTGATAGCTGCGGCACTGTGCAAGATTCGTTTTCTCCATTTGACTAGCAGCGCCGGGATTTTAGGCATGCCATGATTTGTGGTATGATCGATGGTGTTTGCGCTATATACTTCGGTTCCATGCAATGGAGGTCATCATGATTCAATTTAAGAATGAACACCTTACGATCTTTGAAAGCTCACTCTTCCAGACCACTTCCACTGTTGTGCGGGCAAATAGTTTTATACTCATCGTGGATCCTTGCTGGCTGCCGCATGAAGTGCATGACATTCGCAGTTACGTGGAAACGATCCGAGGAGACCGCAAATTGTTTCTTCTATTTACCCATGCTGATTTTGACCATATTATCGGCTACCGGGCCTTCCCCGAGGCAAAAACCATTGGCAGTATCGGCATTGTCGATCATCCCGAGAAAGCACGAAAGCTCCGCCTGGTCCATGAATTTGATTGGGACTATTACATACAACGGGACTACCCTATTGAGTTCCCGGAAATAGACATCGTAATAAAAGAGGATAAAGAAACCATTACAATAGGAGACACCGACATCACCTTCTACCAGGCTCCCGGACATACCCACGATGGTCTCTTTACCGTTATTGACTCTGCCAGCGTCTTCATCGCAGGTGACTATTTGTCTGATTTTGAGTTCCCCTTTATTTACCACAGTGCAGCTTCCTATGTGAAAACGCTGGAAACAGCCCGTTCGATTCTGCGTGAACATACCATAAGTGTGCTCGTACCCGGACACGGTAAAACCACAGCTTCCATTGATGAAATGGAGCGCAGAATTACAATGGGCTTACATTATATTAAAACCGTCCGTCAGGCCGTTACCGAGGGCAAGCAGGGTAGTTTAGACCAGCTGATCCGGGACTTCGCCTTTCCTTCCCAATTTGTAAAGCAGTGCCACGCCGATAACATCGCGATCATTCAAAAAGAAATGGGGCTTTAAACTGAGAAAAACATCGCGGGCCATGCCGCTCTCTCCTTTCCCCTCATAGAAGTTTTTACGGCCGCTTTGTGGATCGACGGACGGACCGGCAAAAACATCTAGGTATCTCAATGATGGAGACAGTTTGCCGGTCTTTTTCGCCCTCTGTTCCACACGCTCCACAGGGGGAAAGAAAGGTGCGGACATGCGCCTTGCCTGTTTTTAGCTGCACTCAGGCGCATTATTTAAAATTCAATTAAGCAACAGAAAATTATTGATATAGCTGTTGGGTCTTGCAAGAATTTTTTTGATTTCTCCGGTTTTTAAATAATAGTAATACAATGCATTTGGCGTTCCATCTTGATTCTTTGTATTTTCTCTAGCCGTAAAGAAAAAGCCCTCGTTATTTGGGGAAAAGAAGGCATATTCGATAGCGTTATATTTGTCGGTTTTGAGCTGTTCTTTTTTACCCGTTTGGGTTCAGTAGATATAATTTTCTTTGTTTAAACATCGTCGGAGCAGTTCTAATTAAGGCCATGTATTCATTTTGGGAGAAAAATGTAATCATCTCTTCTGTTTTATAAATCTCCTTCAACATTTGTCCATTAATATCATATTCAACCACCCGATGAACAGGCGGTACTACATCTGGAGCCTGTTCCAAATCCGCTTTATGCGTTTTCTCTAATTGTTCCTTTTGGGAATATAAGGATGCGTAAAGCTTGCTTGTCAACGGATTAAGTGATAATGAACGGACAGAGGTATCTAAATCCTTCTGCCAAATCGTCAATTTATTCGCTTTCAAGTCGTAAGAAGCCAATGGAATGTTTCTATTTCCCTTTAGAGAAGCCGCTAATATCATTTTATTGTCGATCGGAATCATTCTATTAATCGCATATAGATTGGTCGTCAATTGTGTTTTTTGTTTCGTCTTCAAATCAAGTTTAAAAAGTTGGTCCGACCGACTAGAGTCACGCTCTGAATAATATAACACATCGTTCCTACGATCGATGGGCACCTAATGGGTACTGTGCAGTCATCGGAACCTGTGCTACTTCTTTTACATTACCTGTTGCAATGTCATATATCAAAAAGTGAATCATTAAATTTTTGTCTGTTAACGTTATGGATAAAGCGTATGTTATGATGGTGCCTGGAGGCATTGTTTTAGGAATCGTTTGTTCAACGGACGATACTTGAGAGGATCTAGGAGTCGCCAGTACAATATCTAACGGCATGCTTAAAAGTGTTACAGTGGCCAAAGTTGCAAAAACGGCTCTCTTTTTCATGAAATTACCCACCCATCTTTTTTTAACTCTTAGTTACAATAAAAGTTGTTTGTATAATTCCCAACAATTTCGTCTAATCTGTCTTTCCCATGTTTTCAATACGGTAATCTGAACTTGCTTCTTCCCCCTCCCCCACTTGGCAAACTAACCCTTAAACTTCACAACGTAGAGTTTTAGTTGTAAAATTATCTATGACCTTTTTCCAAGGGTCACGCCAGGCCATCACCAAGGGAACCGGAAAATTCAGTTGGTGATGGCTTTTATATGGAATATTTATACAAAAAAAAGACTTTTCTCCTTCTTTACATCCAAAAATAGGATAATAAATTGTTCTGAGATATATTTAAGTAGTTCAGTTCCACATATTCGGTATATTCAGCTTCGGTTTTAAATGCGGATGGACGGATGAATGCACGAAGCAGCCCGGCGTCCCGATGGAACAAAATTTTAACAGGGAATTCAACCATGAGTAAAAAACCAACCAATATCATGCATTCCATCTTTAAAAGACAAGGAATCCTTTCGCAGTTTGTTGCGAATTATCAGCCGCGCAGGGCACAGTTCGAGATGGCCAATCTGGTGTTAGAAAGCCTTTCGTCCGAACGGCATGCGCTTATCGAGGCTGGCACCGGAACCGGCAAATCGTTTGGTTATGCCCTTCCGGCAGCGTACTGGGCGTTAAAAGAGGAAAAACGCGTCATCATATCGACGAATACCATAACCCTTCAGCAACAGCTTCTGGAAAAGGAGCTTCCCATGGTCAAGCAAGTTATCAGCGAACTTTCCGAAGAATGGGCAGAGACGTTTAACTTTGAGCTGGCTAAGGGACGCGGTAATTATATTTGCAGAAGACGGCTGCAGGAGCTCGCAGACGACAGGCTTGCAGGTGAACAAAAACATGGACCCGTCATCAGCCGGCTGGCGAAACATGTATCCGCCCTCGAGAAAGGAGACCGGGATGAAATACCTTTTCCGCTGCCTCCGGGACTTTTCTCCCTTATACAAGGGGATGCGGATGACTGCATGGGCAAACAAAGCCCTTTCCATAAGGAATGCTTCATACAGAACGCCCGGCGCAAGCTTCAGAATGCGCAGATTATCGTTGTGAATCATGCGTTGTTTTTTACGGATCTTCTGCTGCGCAAACAAGGCGCTAGCATTCTGCCCCATTATGATGCGGTCATTATGGATGAGGCGCACAGGGTTGAGGACCAGGTAACAAACCAGTATACGTATCACATCAGCCTGGAAGAAGTAAATAAGCTATTTTTGCGGGTGACAAAGCGCAGGGCCCATTGGGTTCGCGAGCTTGATGACAACGATTTGTTGATGCATGTAGAAGGAATCAGGGCCCGCCTGGTGACCCGGTTGGCTGAAATTTTTGCTCCCCTTGCGAAGGGTCTCGCCGAACGCCCCCAGAATGAATACCTGCTGAAAAAGCCTATTGTTAGGGACTATTCTTTTCAACCTATCTTTGCGGATTTTAAAAATTTGATTCGCGATAAGAGAAAACAGGTGGAGCTTGAGAAAGGCGAAAATGAGACGGTAATGGGAATGGACAGGTATTTGTCTCAGATCGAACAGTTGGAAGGCATGCTTAAGCATATTCTGTTGTATGAGAATGCAGAGGAGTGGGCGACATGGGTTGCGTTTGCTGCAGAGGATGAAAAAGAAAACAACATGCTACAGGATGATTATACCTGGGGTTCACGCCTGCACCTGTATTCCGCACCCATTGAAATAAACAGCCTTTTACGGGGGGATTTGTTCGAGGATAAAACAGTTATTATGACATCGGCCACACTCACCACACAGGGAGATTTTTCCTTTGTAGCCAACCGGCTCGGGATGGATGACTACGGAAGCATGCAGGCGCCGAGCCCCTTTAATTATGAAGAACAGGCCGTTCTAGTTGTGCCTGATAATGTTCCGGCTCCTACTGAAGCGGCATTTGAATCTTTCTTATCCGCAGCCATGAAGGAAATTGTTGAGGCAACCCGCGGGCGGACTTTTCTGCTTTTTACCTCCTACAGCCAGATGAACCGGATCTACGAGGATATGAAATCGTGGCTGGAGAGGCTTGGATTAACCGGGCTTCTTCATGGTCCTGGAGTATCGCGCGACCAAATGCTTCAGGCGTTTCGTGCAAGCGGAAAGGCCGTTCTGTTCGGCTGTGACTCCTTCTGGGAAGGGGTGGACGTGCCAGGAGATGATTTAATATGTGTGGTGATGGCCAAGCTCCCCTTCCCTGTTCCATCCGACCCGCTGACCAGGGCGCGAACGGAAAGGCTGGAGCGGAAAGGCCAAAACAGCTTTACGGATTACACGCTTCCTTTCTCGATTCTGCGTTTAAAGCAGGGATTCGGCCGTTTGATCCGGACGAAGAAAGATCGGGGGACGGTTGTTATCCTTGATACCCGAATCCATACCAAACGATACGGCCAGCACGTACTCGACAGTCTGCCGCCAGCCCGCCTTTCTACAAACCTTGACGATATCGGGCGCTTTCTTTACCGAGCCTAAACGGCGTCTGCCTATTGCTTCCCAGCTCTTCATCGCATATAGTATACCATCGTTATACATTGGGAGGTGTGGGCATGTGGGTAGTCGAAAATATTCGGCCTTTTCAACCGACATATGGCCGGGGGGTCCAATATAAAGCTGGAACCCGTTTTATTTGGGAAGTGGCGGATGTTCTTCCCGGCGGGCGAATTATGTTTCGCTTTTATACCATCGATAGTAAAAGTCAGTGCCTTGTTACGATGCGGGAACTTGAACAGTTTGCAGAGGTGCCGGAAGAAATTCTGCGGCAGATGCTTGAGGAGTACGATAAAATGCTAAAGGACCGGAAGAAAAAAGACTGCCGCGGCGGGACGGGTGAAAATTCCCTTTAAATAAGTAAAAGCAGGCGTGCCCATCGGATTGCCTGCTTTTTTACATATGTTAGCCCTGTTTCGGTTCCCATTATTCAGCTGTGATTTCTTGAATGCAATGGCTACATACGTTGCGGCCTTTAAAATTGCGGATGTCTTCCGCTGAATCACAAAAAATGCACGCGGGTGCGTACCGTTTTAGAATAATTTTCTCATCATCTACAAAAATCTCCAGACCATCTTTCTCGGCGATTCCAAGATTGCGGCGAAGTTCAATCGGAATAACGACTCTTCCAAGTTCATCAACCTTTCGAACTACCCCTGTTGCTTTCATTGTCATGGCAGTTTACCTCCAACTTCATCTCTATGTTTTTGGTTTGTTACCTTTGATTCTACCAAGTTTCGCTATATTTAACAGTGCAAATATTGCACGGAATTGGAAAATGTTCATGAAATTGTATTTTTAAGGGGTAGTAGGTCCTGCTTGCTAATTGCGTCTTTTCCCTTATTGCTCTCAAGCAGATTGAGGTGGATGATTAGTATAGGTGGTGACCATAATGTTCTTGAATAAACTCCGGCAATTTATGACAAGTTCCCAGGTTTCTCGAGATGAGTGGGTCGTTGTCTTTTTAGATAAGAATGATTTTCGATTAAGCGCAATGAAAAAGCGCTTGGCCGAGCAAAGCATTCAGACTCACGTCGAGAAGGGCAAAGCCATCTATGTTCTTCAGAGTGATTTGGAGTCGGCTAAAGCTATTGTTGCAGAGTGGGTAAATTAATTGCAATCATCTAGTAAAATGTTCTGCCCGCTTTAAAAATTGGCTGTTCTCCCTTCTGACAGAGCTTTTGGCTATGGAAAAAAGGTGAGGGAATTTCTGCACAAACGCTGAATCCCTCACCTTTCCTATTATCAGGCAGCTTTGTTAGCTAAAGATGTGCGAACCAGCATGCTGTGCACAACTACAATATAGTACAAAAGATTCAGGCCGGACGCGAGGCTATAGAAAGCATCAGACGCGGCGTCTTTTCTTTGCTAGAAGGGTTTAGTCATCATTAACACACCAATACACCCAATCAGAAAAACAGAAAATATTCCTACACATACATTTTGAAAGCGAAGAGATTTTAGCTCCTTCTCGGCATAAATTTTCTGGCTCTCGGCCACTTCTTTAAGGCCCCTCATTAAAAAACGCTTCAGCAAATAAAAAACAAACATATAAAGAAGCATCGAAACAAGCATCCACATCTGCAACAAGTAGGCAAATGATGTAACGAAGAAAAAGGCCAAACCTGTCGTCCAAAGTACAATATCTGCAGTAAGGTCAATTTTTTTGTATTTTACAAGAAAATGCCTGGTTTGCTCTACATCTTTCAGGCGGGGAATCAGAAACAGGACAACCAGTTTGCTTGCAACGGCCAATAGATGGAAGAAAAGTACAAATTTAAACAATTGTTCGCCCCCTTTCCTTCATTTTACTATAGCGGCCATTTTCTCACCAGACGCTAATTTTTTTCCTGATTGTTCCCTCACCAAAAGGAAAAATGCGGTATAATTATGCTGCTATTTTAACTGACAAGGGGAGAAAAGATGATTAGGGAGAAAAGAACGAAAATTGCGATGATAACGAGTCTTCTGTCTGCTTGTTTCCTGTTATTCAGCAACGTGCTGCTGGTCGCTCCTCCGGCAACTGGAAACGCCAACTCAACGGTTCAGCCCGCTGACAGGGACGTCAGCCTGCTGTTTGCTGGCGACATGCAGTTTACTGGCAGTGTAGCGGAGCAAATAAAAAAACACGGCACTTCCTACCCGTTTGCGGCCGTATCCCCTTTCTTTCGGCAGGCGGACCTCTCACTCGCCAACCTTGAAACGACGCTTACATTAAGAGGAACCGCTCAGGAAAAACAATACACCTTCCGCTCCGATCCTCGCATGGCACAGGCTATGAAGCAAGCAGGCCTTTCAATTGTGGGGCTTGCCAACAATCACACGTTAGATTACGGGCCAATTTCACTGACGGATACGATTGCAGCGCTGGATAAGCAAGGAATGCCGCACGTTGGTGCAGGTAAAAATCTTGCAGATGCAACGAACGTTTTTTATACCGTGAAAAAAGGCAAGAAAATCGCGGTACTTAACTATACCTGGGTGATGCCAAGCGCCAGTTGGGCCGCAGGAAGTAAAAAAGCCGGTTTAGCCAGCGCCTATGACCCTGCACTGATGTACAGCAAGGTAAAAGAAGCCCGAAAACAGGCGGGCGTTGTCATCGTGTTTCTGCACTGGGGAAAGGAAAGAAGTGAAAAGCCTGAACGCTATCAGGTGGATACAGCTCACAAACTGATTGATTTAGGCGCAGATATCGTAGTAGGCAGCCATCCCCACGTGATTCAGCCGATTGAACGGTATAAAAATAAGCTTATCGCGTATTCTCTCGGCAATTTTATCTTTACCAGAAATAGCCTGGATCGCTGCAGCCAGTCCGCTCTGTTTTCAGTAAATGTTCAGCAGGGTAAGTTATCCGCTGCGCTGATTCCAGTCCGCATTACAAACGGGCAGCCAAAGCCGATGCAGCAGAAGGAAAAAATGCCCTTCCTCCATTACATCGACCGGATTTCATCTTCCCTTTCGATTAAGGATTCCGGGCAAATTATTCAGTAGAAACACCGGGCGTAGGACTTAAATCCAACCAGAAACCTTCTCCCCGGTTAAAAGCACTTCTTTTACAGTTTGCTGGAAGGCATGCGCAGCACGGGAAAGGTAGCGCCCTCTCTTATAGGCCAGTACGAGCGTGCGGAACGGGCGAGGACTCACCAGGCTAAGGTAGTTAGGAATAAATTCCTGGGCCGCTGGCCTGGTAATCATTTTTGGAATGAAGGCTACCCCCATCCCTGCTGCAACCAGTGCTTGTACCGTTTCAATGTTGCTTGATTCAAAAACAATCCGGGGGGCGAAGCCTGCCTCCATGCACCAGTTTAAAGCGAGGTGTCTAAATCCCTGTCCCTGCTTCAGCATAATGAAAGGTTCCTCTTTTAGTGCCCCCACCTCTACCTCCCCGGCGCCACTGAGCGGATGGCCAGGCGGAACAGCGAGACATATCTCTTCCCTGACCATTTCAATCCATTCCAGATTGGGATCCTGCACAGGCAGCCACAGCAGGCTCAGTTCAGCCGCTCCTCTTGCTGTCATTTGTTCCAATTCCGCCGTTTTTTCCTCTACGAGTTTAATTTGAATACCGGGATATTTTTCTTTGTAGACCGGCAGAACAAGCGGCAGAATATGGGCACCGGTTATCGGCAGACACCCTATTGTCAGATCTCCCCTTGTTAGATCCGCTACATCTTCCATTTCCTTTTTTAGATGATCCATCTGATCAAGAATGCGAACCGCCTTTTCAAAAAATCGCTCCCCCGCATACGTAAGGCGAATCGGGCTTGAGGAACGCTCAAACAGCACGACTCCTATTTCCTTCTCAAGTTTTGCTATCTGCTGGCTCAGCGATGGCTGGGCCAAGTGAAGCTTTTCAGCGGCTTTGGAAAAGCTTTTCTCCTCTGTTATCGTGACAGCATACAACAGCTGGCGAAGCTCCATTGAAGCTCCCTCCTTTGTCTTATAGGTACAGCCTATAGTTTATATAACAATTATATCTTTGATGTTTTGTTTTTCCCATGTTAAAAATTATATAAAGATTCGTAACTGGTTTATAAATTATCCGCTTAAAGGAGGACAACAGATGAAACCTCGTACAATGTTTGAGAAAATCTGGGATAATCACGTGATTCATGCAGAAGAAAACAAACCCAGCTTACTATATATTGACCTTCACCTCGTTCATGAGGTGACTTCCCCGCAGGCTTTTGAAGGACTTCGCCTTGCTAGGAGGAAAGTACGCCGCCCTGATTTAACATTTGCGACGATGGACCACAATGTTCCAACAACGGATCGGACGAAACCGATTGAAGACCCAATCTCCAGACAGCAAATGGACACTCTAGCCGCCAACTGTAAAGAATTTGATGTTGCGCTGTATGATTTAAACAGTCCCGACCAGGGCGTTGTACACGTAATGGGGCCAGAACTCGGGCTGACCCACCCCGGGAAAACCATTGTGTGTGGTGACAGCCATACGTCGACGCATGGCGCGTTTGGCGCTCTCGCCTTCGGTATCGGCACAAGCGAAGTGGAACACGTGCTTGCGACTCAGTGCCTGCAGCAGAAGAAACCCAAAACGCTCGAAGTGCATGTAGCGGGCGAACTGCCCCTCGGCGTATCTGCCAAAGACTTAATCCTTGCTATTATTGCAAAATGGGGTACAGATTTCGCAACCGGATATGTTATTGAGTACACAGGCGAAGCTATTAAAAAATTAAGCATGGAAGAGCGGATGACCGTCTGCAACATGTCCATTGAAGCAGGTGCAAGAGCCGGCCTGATTGCGCCAGATGAGACGACCTTTGCGTATCTGGAAGGACGCCAGTTTGCGCCGAAAGATGAAGAATGGCAAAAAGCTGTTGCAGCGTGGAAGCAGCTTACAACCGATGAAGGTGCAGAATATGACAGCCGGGTTGTGATTGAAGCAGCTGAAATTGAACCCCAGGTTACATGGGGAACCAGCCCGGGACTCGGCACTGGCGTTACCGGATCTGTACCTGCGCCGAATGACTTTAACACGCTTAACGAGCAGAAGGCAGCCCAAAATGCACTGGCCTATATGGGACTTGCACCAGGAACGCGCATTCAGGAAATTGCAATCGATCGAGTCTTTATCGGCTCCTGCACGAATGGACGAATTGAGGATCTGCGTGCAGCCGCCCGAATTGCAGAAGGTTACAAAGTAGCGCCTACCGTCAATGCCATGGTGGTGCCAGGTTCCGGAAGAGTTAAAGAGCAGGCTGAACGCGAGGGGCTCCATAAAATTTTCATAGAGGCTGGTTTTGAGTGGCGCGAACCGGGATGCAGCATGTGCCTGGCTATGAATCCTGATGTGCTGGCACCTGGCGAAAGATGCGCTTCAACATCCAACCGCAATTTTGAAGGACGGCAGGGACGCGGCGGCCGCACCCATCTTGTTGGCCCTGAAATGGCTGCAGCTGCTGCAATTGCCGGACATTTTACAGATGTACGCCAGTGGGAAGTAAAAGGATCGGAGGAAAAGACGCATGGAACCGTTTAAATCAGTAACGAGCACAGCTGCACCCCTTGACAGGGTCAACGTGGATACAGACGCTATCATTCCTAAGCAGTTTTTAAAGCGAATCGAACGTACAGGATTCGGCCAATTCCTGTTCTATGAATGGCGATTTGATGAAGAAGGCAACGTTAATCCGTCCTTTGAATTAAATAAGCCTCGCTATCAAGGTTCAGAGATTTTAATTGGCCGCAACAATTTCGGCTGCGGATCGTCCCGGGAACATGCTCCATGGGCTCTGTTAGATTATGGATTCCGGGTCGTCATCGCCCCATCTTTTGCCGATATTTTCTTTAACAACTGTTTCAAAAACGGCATCCTTCCCATTGTTCTTCCGGAGGAAACGGTTGACCTGTTGTTCAAAAACACCGAGGCTGAAGAACGCTACCAGTTAACGGTTGACCTGGAGAACAACACGATCTCTGATGCACACGGCCTCTCTATTCCTTTCCAAGTTGATGCCTACCGCAGAGAATGCCTGCTTAAAGGGCTGGATGATATCGGTGTTTCGCTTATGCAGGAAGATAAAATCGCTGAATTTGAAGCGAATTATCCAAGCTATTATGCGATAGCCGCCAAATAAACTGCGTCAACAGAAAATCCCGGCCATAGCCGGGATTTTGCTTTTTTCATCTCGTCAATTGATAAACATAAATTCTTTGTTTTGAAAAGAATGCAGAGTGTCATTAAGCATTGCAGAAACCGATTTAACTTCTATATATTGTCCTTTGCTATTCTTTACAAAAAGGGTTTCAGAGGGCATTAGCGCGGCATACACATATCCGTTTTTCTCACCAAGTTTGAGGTAGAGAGAGTCTTCGTAATCGGCCCATACGGATACAGGGATGCGGACGATCTCAGCAAGTGGATAGTTATACTTCTTCTCATAAAACGCAACACCAGTAAAGCCGTCGACATTTTTAGGCAAGTCTTTAACGGTATAATCTTTCTTCCATGAAGCTGGAAGCTGATAAGTAAAGCTGTATTTCTTGCACACATACAGGTTGGATAGGGCGGTTGTTTGCGCCATAACACTATGTATGGGAAGTGTCAGCCCCAGTAACATTGCCGCGATAAACGTGGGAAACAGTTTCTTAGGTGAATAAACTTTCATGTGTCATTAGCCCCTTTGCTTTTGGATCGTATTATTCCATACCCTATTTGTATTACATTAACACCTTTATCATGAAAATAGTGAACCAAACGGACAGACCTCGGGAGGAATACCTTGGTGCACTTCAGGCGCCCTCCTGTTCACCGTTGTCCCATTTCCATTATACAAATTTAGTAGAAAAAATAGAACTAGCTTTGTTATGATTTCGTCTCAGCCTTCAGGCGGAGACCTACTCACCTATCGACACTTCTGCTACAATGTTGGAAAAGGGCGACCTATTTGCAGCAAGGACGTGATTACACATGGCGCATAAAACGAATGCGGTCCGGATTCTGGAGCAATTAAAGATACCGTACGAAATAAGAGAATATGAAGTAGACGAGTCCGATCTGTCAGCCGGGAGCGTCGCGAAAAAAATCGGCATTCCGCTGGAGCAAGTATACAAAACACTTGTTGTCCGCGGCGACAAAACAGGCGTTATGCTGGCCTGCATACCCGGAGATAAAGAATTAAACCTTAAGGCCCTGGCCTCTGCCAGTGGAAACAAAAAGGCAGAGGTCGTGCCTCTTAAAGAAGTCCAGCCCCTAACCGGTTACATTCGGGGTGGCGTCTCTCCCATTGGCACGAAAAAGAAGTATTCGGTGTACATAGCAGAAGAAATAGAGGGCCTGGCCTGGGTATCCTTAAGCGCGGGGGTGCGGGGATGCCAGATGATTCTCACGCCCGAAAATCTGTTGGTAGCCACCGGCGCAGCCTGTGCAGCGATAGTAAAAGACATGGCCTAGGCATATTCCCCTGTTATGCCAGAAAAAGGACAGCATCTGTGCACTATGCGACAATTTTTTCGACATCTTGAGAGAAAGTGTCGATGAAAAAATTCTGTTATTTCTATTCTGTAAGCGGTATAGTTGTATTTGAGATTGTTACCCCCCCAGGTACTCTCCTCTTGCAATGTTCCTTTCAACAACATCCTCTTTTGGCGCTCATGCGGGCGTCTCTTTTTTTTATATGTTCATAAGCATGCGCATACGCTTATGCAAGATGTTTATCTGATTAGCGGGCACAAAAAAACGGGCCATCTATTCCCCTGAATTTATGAAAAGATGGCCGCAAGCCACTACCGGATTTTTCGCCAAATGGACCCGGGAAACCTGCCTGTATAATAGACTTTATCCAGCCGTGTTCTGCTCACTACATTGATCACTAAGTCACCATATTCAATTGTGCCGCCCCTTGGAAGATCGGCCCAGCGTCCTGAGAATCTGCCATACTGCGCGCCGAACCGTCCATAAAATGCGTTGGATGGCCCTGCATTTGTAAGACCAGCCCACCAGATTTCATCACCAACGTGTCTTATATAGTAGATTCCGCCATCGTCGCAGCTCCAGATACCGGTAAGCATCCCTTCAACTCGCGAGTTATTTATCATAGGTTCCATATCGTGCATTACTCTTACCCCCTCCCTTTCCATACACAGGATATGAATTCGGCAGGGTAAATGTCTCTGTTCATATTAGAAAACTTGACTGACGGCAAAAAAAACGCCAATCTGTGTTGTTAGTCAGACTGGCGGCCTTGATCATTTGCTTTATTCTTTTGTTGCATCAACTACGGTGCGTACCCGCTCGATTGGCATCCTTTAACACCTTCTTCTGCTTCATTCATGGTTTACGTTTGTCTTTACCGGTTAAAACACTTTTGGATTAACGCCATGCGAATATACAGACCATTCTGCGCCTGCCTAAAATAAGCCGCTCTCGGATCCTGGTCCACTTCGACTGCAATTTCTCCAGCTCGCGGCAGCGGGTGAAGAATAATGCTATCCTGCTTCATAAAACCAAGAATGTCGCGGTCAATGATATATTGTCCGCGGGCTTTTTCGTACTCGTCCAGTGACATAAAGCGCTCTTTCTGAATGCGCGTCTGGTAAAGCACGTCCGCGTTAGCGGCAACCTTTGCTAAATCATATTCTTCCACGTATGTAATGCCTTTTTCATCGAGGTATTTTTTAACCGTACTCGGAATTTGCACATTTTCCGGGGCGGTAAACGAGATGTGGATGTTGTGGTAGTTGGTCAGCAAATAACAAAGGGAGTGAACCGTCCGTCCGTTGGCCAGGTCGCCGATCATAACAATGTTCAAATCGTCCAGGCGCCCGATTTCTTTCTGTATGGTATACAGATCCAGCAGCGCCTGTGAGGGGTGCTCACCTGCTCCGTCTCCCGCGTTAATAATCGGTACGGTTGCTACGGCAGCCGCCCTTTCAGCCGCACCGATATCCGTATGCCTAATAACGATGACGTCGCTGTACGCTGAAACCACCCGAATCGTGTCCTCCAGGGTCTCCCCTTTTATGGTAGAGGAGAATTGGGCGGCATTCTCTGTTCCTATGACTTTACCCCCCAGACGCGACATGGCCGACTCAAAGGAAAGCCTCGTGCGGGTGCTTGGCTCAAAAAATAAGGTTGTCAGAACCTTGTTGGCATACCGGTCGCTGCCACCCGCTTCAACTACGTCTTCCATGGACCGCGTAATGTCAAATATCTCGTCCAGCATTTTGCGGTTAAATTGCTTGGCTCCAAGCACATGATACAGCTCCATAAACCGATCCTCCTCATAATGGAAAAACAAACACTCCGGGATTTACTATAACATATCTGCCTGTGGGCAGGGGATCACATTTTAGCCGTAGGCAAATGGGTATGTAGAAAACCACTCCAAATGATGGAGTGGTTTATTTTATCATGGTAAGAGGCTTATCGTCTTTTTTCGCGCTTGCCGAGATCGCCCATTTTATCTTCACTTGTTTTCATCCACTTCTTCATCATGGATTCAAAGTCTTCTTTTCCTCCCTGGTCGCCACCACGAGGGCCACCACGGCGGTCATCACGTTTCTTAAAGGGACGGCGTTCTTCCTTCTTTTCCTCATTAATCCGCATAGTTAGAGAAATTTTACCGTCATCTTTAATTTCAAGTACTTTAACTGTTACTTTGTCACCAACTTTGACAAATTGGTTAATATCTTCTACATAAGAGGAGGCAACCTGCGAGATGTGTACCAGACCCTGTTTGTTTTCACCGATATTAACAAAAGCGCCAAAAGATTGGACTCCTACCACGGTACCTTCAATAATATTGCCAACAGCGATGTTACTCAAAAAATGTTCCCCCTATAAAGTTTTACTATAAGCTAACTATACATGAAAAGAAGTAAATAATAAAGATTTTTAACATGACGTATTCTTACAATTCATAATTATATAGTATGCCCACCAGTCTTCAAAGGTACACACCCCTTTAGATTTAGGATTGGTTTTCCTCATGGATACTGGCAATTTGGTGGACAGACGATAGATGCTCGTTATCATCCAAATCAATGATTTTTCGGCCCACCGACCCCTGATCATTGACAGACTGTTTATGCATATACTCTTTCCAATCTAATGCAACCTGATTTCCTTTATCGGTAATCGCAATCAGGTTGCGATCAAATGATTCCTCAATCAGGGCGACGGCAACTTCATGGGGCTGCACTTTGCGCCGGCGGATGATTACAATTCCTTTACCCCCACGCCCCTGTACAGTAAACTGGCTTACCGGTGTTCTTTTGCAAATTCCATCCAGCGTAATAATCTGCAGCACATTGCCTTCGTCAGGCCCAAGAAGGAATGAGCCAATAATCGTGTCTTCTTCCTCAAGCTTCATCGCTTTAACCCCGGCCGTGTTGCGGCCAGTAACAGGCACTTCCTGCAATGGAAAACGTATCGCCTGCCCTGTTCGCGATACAAGCAGCATCTCTTCGGTTCCCTGCGAAAGGTGTACGCATTCGACGTGGTCATCACTTTTAAGTTTAACAGCCGTGATTCCCCGTTTTTTCTGGTTAGTGTTGTACTCTTCAACTTTTGTTTGTTTCACCATGCCGCCGCGGGTTACAAAGACGAAAGACGAATCTTTAATCGACTCAACGGAATCAATCGGCCAGACAGAGACAATTCGCTCGTCTTTGCCGAGGGATACCACATTCACCAGGCTCGTCCCAATATCCTTCCACCTGGCATCTGGAATTTCATAGATCGGAATATCAAAGAAACTGCCTTCGTTTGTCATGATAAGCAGTCTGTGTATCGTATTCGTTTTAAACAGGAAGCGGACCCGGTCGCCTTCCTTCAGTCCACATGTTTCAACACTGGCTCCGGAACTGTTAAAAGACCGCATCGACGCACGTTTAACGTATTGATCTTCAGAAATGGTGAGAATCACTTCCTCGGATGGGACCGTTACCGAAATATCAACCTCAATTTCTTCGATTTTGTCCTGCAGAATCGTGCGGCGCTCATTTCCGTACTTGTCCCTCACTTCGGCAAGCTCTTTCTCAATGACCCGGTTCATTTTCTTCTCGCTGGCCAAAATACCTCTCCATGCGTCGATTTTTTTCTCCAGGTCGCTTTGTTCTTTTTCATACTTGATAATGTCCAGGCGGGTTAACTGGTGCAGCCTGATATCGAGTATGGCTTCAGCCTGGTCATATGTAAAATCGTACTCGTTCATCAAACGGGTACGGGCATCCTCCCTGCCTTCTGAATCCATAATCGTGTCAATAACCTGGCGCAGAATGGAAATGGCCTTAATAATCCCTTCCACGATGTGCAGGCGTTTTTCCGCCCGGTCCAGGTCGTATTGTGTGCGCCGGGTAACGACCTCTCTCTTGTGCGCAATGTAGGCCTGCAATATTCCCTTCAGCCCAAGCTGCTGTGGCCTCGTGTCGGCTATCACGAGCATATTAAAACTATACGAAATCTGCAGGTCCGTCTTTTTGAAGAGGTAGTTCATAATCCCTTCTATATCCGCTTCCTTGCGAACTTCCATGACGATGCGCAGTCCTTCTCTGTCGGTTTCATCGCGCACCTCGAGAAGCCCATCCACATTTTTCTCTATGATCTCTTCTTCAATCTGGGATACAAGCGCTTTCTTTTTCACAGTATACGGAATTTCATCCACAACAATATGCTGCCTGCCCTGTTTCCCTGTTTCAATATGCGTTTTTGAGCGAATAATGATACGGCCTGCACCTTTCTCATACGCTTTGCGCAGCTCATCCCTGCCTTGTATAATCCCACCGCCCGGCAGATCAGGTCCAGGAATGTACTGCATCAGGTCATCCAGCGTGATGTCCTGGTTGTTTAATAGTGCGATCGTTCCATCAATCACTTCACGCAAGTTATGAGTCGGAATTTCGGTGGCAAACCCGATGGAAATTCCGGTAACGCCATTGACCAGCAGATTAGGGTAACGCGCCGGGAGAACAACAGGCTCTTTCGTCGTATTGTCGTAATTCGGAATAAAATCGACCGTGTCTTTCTCAATATCCGTCAGCATCTCGGTTGCGATTGGCATAAGCCTTGCTTCAGTGTACCGCATCGCTGCGGCATTGTCCCCGTCAACCGTTCCCCAGTGGCCGTGACCATCAATTAACGGCTCACGCATTTTAAACGCTTGTGCCAGATTAACCATCGTCTCGTAAATCGATGAATCACCATGCGGGTGGTAATTCCCCATAACATCCCCGACTGTTTTAGCCGATTTCCGGTATGGGCGATCAGGGGTATTCTTCTCCTTATACATCGAATACAGAACCCTGCGCTGAACCGGTTTAAGACCATCCCGAACGTCCGGGATGGCCCTAGATAGGATGATATATCGCGCATAATCGGTAAAGCGTGAACGATAAACATCACGCACACTCATCTGCAAAAACTCTTCGTGTGACAGCGACATACCTGTCTATTCCTCCTCCATTACAAATTTTACATTCGTTTCTATCCAATCACGCCGTGGGGGAACTTTATCGCCCATCAGAATTGTCACGATACGTTCGGCTTCCGCTGCTTCTTCCAGGTCAACCTGAATAAGCTTGCGCGTCTGTGGATTCATTGTGGTATCCCACAGCTGTTCCGCATTCATCTCGCCAAGTCCTTTGTAACGCTGGATTTCTGCTGACTTACCAAATTCCTTCTGTGCCGCGTCCTTTTCTTCCTCGGTCCAGGCATAGACGATATCCTGTCCTTTCTTTAATTGCCGATACACTTTGTACAGCGGAGGCTGGGCAATAAATACCTTGCCCCTTTTAATCAGTTCAGGGAAATACCTGTAGAAGAGAGTAAGCAAGAGGATTTGAATGTGGGCTCCATCATAGTCAGCATCTGTCATGATAATGATTTTATTAAACGTACAGTTGTTGGCGTTAAACTCATCGCCTATTCCTGTTCCGATAACTTCCACAATCGTATTGATTTCTTCATTGCCATTCGGCCCAATGATTTCATAGATTTTCTTCTTTTCTACGTTGATAGGCTTGCCCCTAAGGCTCAACACAGCCTGAAAATTGCGGTTGCGGCCGTTGATCGCCGACCCGCCGGCGCTGTCCCCCTCCACGATAAACAGCTCATTATTTTCCGGATCCTTTTTGCTCGGCGGCGTGTATTTATCGCTAATTGAGCGTTTGCCCTTCTTTTTCCCCTTCTTATTCGGGTTGCGCAGCGCTTCTGCCGCTTTTCGAATCTCTTCCTTAATGCGGCGGGCTTCAATCGCACGCTCAATGAGCAGCCGGGCAAAATCCGGATTTTCCTCTAAATAGTAGCTCATCCGCTCACTGATATAGCCTTCCACAGCAGAACGGGCTTCTTCACTTCCCAGTTTATCTTTCGTCTGGCTTTCAAACTGCGGATCGTCCATTCTTATGCTTAAGACGGCCATTAGTCCTTCCCGATAATCGTTGCCGCTTAGATTCTTATCGTTCTTCTTGAGCATGGTATTGCGGCGCGCATAATCGTTGAGCACTTTGGTAAAGGCATTGCGAAAACCAGAGACATGCGTGCCTTCATCAATCGTTGGAATCGTATTAACATAAGACAGAAGATTCTCAGAGGAATTATCATTGAACTGGAAGGCCAGTTCAACATCGATACCGTCTTTCTCCCCTTCAAAGTAAACAATATCATGCAGGGTGTTCTTGCCGTCATTCAAATACTGAATAAACGCCTTGATGCCTTCCTCAAAATGGAATGTTTCCTCTACCTTCGTTCCCGGGCGGTTATCTTCGAGCACGATGGTTACGCCTTTCAGCAAAAAGGCGTTGTCACGCAGCCGTTCGCGCAGCACATTGTACATAACTGTAGTATCTGCAAATACCCTGCTGTCGGGTTTAAACGTTACGCGCGTTCCGCGTTTGCGTGTTTCTCCCACGTTCTCCAGACTTGTTACCGGATAGCCAACTTGCGCGCTGTTGACATCACCATCCGGTCCCGGAATATATTCAAACCGCTGCTTGTACGTATGTCCATCGCGGTAAATTTCAACCTCAAGCCATTCGGACAGCGCATTTACTACGCTCGCCCCCACCCCATGCAGCCCGCCGGATTTCTTATAGCCCTCTCCGCCGCCGAACTTGCCGCCGGCATGGAGCACAGTAAAAACCACCGTGGGTGTGGGTATGCCTTCATCTTTATTTAGCCCTACCGGTATCCCGCGCCCATTATCTTCAACCGTGATGCTTCCATTAGCATTCAAGGTTACTTTAATGGTGTCACAGAACCCAGCCAGCACTTCATCCTTACAGTTGTCAATAATTTCCCAAATCAAATGGTGCAGTCCGCGGCTCCCTGTTGAACCTATATACATCCCAGGCCGTACCCGCACCGCGGTTAACCCTTTTAATACCCGAATATCTTCATCGGTATATGCAGGTATGGTGTTTTGACTCATTCACTTTCCCCCCTGTATCTTTCTCACTCTAAATGTTTTTTTTAGGAAAAGCAATACCGCTCCCTCTTATCCTTTTCTATTATACAGCAAAACAGGAATATTTGTTCGTATTTTATATAAAAAACAGCACGATCCCAAAAATGAAGTAGGAGGCCATCATTAAAAACCCTTCATACCAGTTGGATTGGCCGTCATAAGAGACAAGATTAACTATGAGTGTTGTAAGCAGAATAATAATCACCTCATAACCTGTAAACATCAGCGTCAGCGGATGTCCGCTAAAGAAACCGACAAATACGAGAATGGGCACAATGAACATCGCAATTTGCAGGCTAGCCCCTGGCGTTATCTCCAGGCTTGCATCCATCCTGTTGCGCAGCGCCATTTTAACCGCGCTGAACAGCTCGGATGCCATTCCGACTGCCCCCGACTGCCAGTACCGCAATGATCAGCTCCACGGCATTTCCGAAAGTGGCCGATAAAAAAGCTCCGGTTGTTTCGCCGTAATGCAGCGAAAGCTCTTCCGTTGCGCGCGAAATCAGCCGTGCCAGGAAAACAATAGCGGCCGCTGCAAGGATAAAGACAGGGATTGGGGAAAGACCCATATATTCTGCAGCAAATGTTAGTGGAATGGATAAAGAAAATATCCAGAAGAGAATTTTCATTGGTTGTTTTCCCCCTGTATCGCTTTTCCCTTCCTTACCCATGTTGTATCCTGGCCTAACCCTTCTGCGCATGCTGCATTGAGTGTGAATGTACACCTCCTTGTGGAAAAATCCCCGAATTCTTTCCCGGGAAACGTTTACAAAAACAAGGCGTATCCCCGGGCGATAATTAGCTTTAAGCCTATTCGTAAACTTTGTGCCCTTTTGGTCAAAACAGGTAATCATCCGCATCAAACCGTAACATCTGTGTGTGCGGATCGTATGTAAACGAAGGCGTGATCTCCTCCATCTCATTAAGCTTGAGCAGTTCATCTCTTCGGCAGGCGAGATGCAATGCCAGATAACAGATACCTCCGATTCCCACTATCCCCACTGAGCAGCCGCACATAAACAGAAAGACAGATTCTAACATTCCTGACGACATTTGCCTCCACTCCTTTCGCATTCTTAATGTGGCTTACGAAGCGGGGACTTAGTCGGCCTACGTCATGGAATAAAACGGGAAAAGGCATGGCGTCCTATTTGGACACCATGCCTTTTAATACGAAAGCTACATTAGCTGGTCGCTCGGCCAGGCGGCGCATAAAATACCCATACCAATCATTGCCGTATGGCACATATACACGCATCTTGTAACCTTCCTTTGCGATATCAATTTGCGATTGGGTGCGGATTCCGTACAGCATCTGGAATTCAAATTGGTCCCGCGGAATGTTGTTCACCTTTACAAACTGTTTTGTCCAGGCAATAATCTCATTGTCGTGGGAAGCAACCGCTGTATAGTTCCCCCCCGAGAGATGTTTAGCAATTAATTTTTTAAAGTTCTCATCCACATCTTTTTTATCAGGATAAGCCACTTCTGCCGGTTCCTTATAAGCACCTTTAACGAGCCGCAGCGGAATACCTTTCAAGTTATCGAGATCCTGCTCAGATCGGTAGAGGTAGGCCTGGATAACCGTGCCAACATTATCGTATTCCTTACGGAGCTCTGCGAGAATATCAAGTGTGATCTGGCAGTGTCCGTAATCCTCCATATCTATGCGCACGAAATTGCCGTATTTGCGGGCCGTATCAAGAATGCGGCGCATATTGTCCATACACAGGCTGCGGTCGATATCCAACCCAAGCTGCGTCATTTTCAGAGAAAGATGACTCGCAACTCCTGATTCATGGATGGCATCCAGTGTTCGGATACAGTAGTCCGCGCTTTCCTTCGCCTCTTCCGCGCTGAAAACAAATTCGCCCAGGTGATCAAGCGTGCATACCAGACCCTGCTGGTTGAGCTCCCTCACCTTTCGGATAGCGTCTTTAATGGTTTCACCCGCTACAAACCGGTTCGCCCCAAAACGGAGTCCCCATTTTTTAGCCGCCTGGTTCATCGCCTTATTCTGGGAGAGAAATAGGAAGAAGTTCTTCATCGCCGGTTCAATCATTGTTCACATCCCCTTACAAAACTTCAGACGAAAGTTTTTGCTGCGTGAAGAGCATCAGGTAATCCGGACCGCCTGCCTTAGAGTCGGTCCCCGACATATTAAACCCTCCAAACGGATGAACACCTACAAGAGCACCTGTGCATTTCCGGTTAAAGTAAAGGTTGCCTACGTGAAATTGTTCGCGAGCTTTCTCGATAACAGCGCGGTCTTTGGCGAAGACGGATCCTGTTAAGCCGTACTCCGTATTATTCGCAATTTCAAGCGCGTGGCCAAAGTCACTCGCTTTCGTTATCCCCACGACCGGCCCAAAAATTTCTTCCTGCATAATGCGTGCATCTGGAGCCACATCAACAAATACAGTTGGCTGGATAAAATATCCGTTGCCAGGGGCCTTTTCACCGCCTGCAGCCAATTTTCCTTCCTGTTTGCCGATTTCGATGTACTCGAGAATTTTGTTGTACGCATTCTCATCGATTACAGGACCCGTGTAATTGCCCGGGTCGGTGACGTTGCCGACTGTTAACTTACTGGTCAGTTTAACTACGCGGTTTACGACTTCATCATAGACGTCCTGATGAATAATGGCACGAGAGCAAGCCGAACATTTCTGGCCGGAGAAGCCGAAGGCCGAGTTCACAATGTTTAAAGCCGCTAGTTCCAGGTCTGCGTCTTTATGCACGATGATGGAGTCTTTCCCGCCCATTTCGGCTACAAGCCGCTTCATCCAGATTTGGCCTTTATTTGTGCGGGATGAACGTTCAAAAATGCGTAGGCCAATATCCCGCGAACCCGTAAAGGAAATAAACCGCGTTTTGGGGTGGTCAACAAGGTAATCGCCGACTTCAGCCCCGCTTCCAGGAAGGAAGTTTACCACGCCTGCTGGCAGGCCAGCGTCCTCTAGAAGCTCGACAAATTTAGCGGCGATAACCGGCGTGGTGCTGGCCGGTTTCAGAACCACGGTATTGCCTGAAACGATGGCGGCTGTCGTCATACCAGCCATGATCGCCAGAGGAAAATTCCACGGCGGTATCACAATGCCCACCCCAAGCGGAATGTAGTCCAGGCGATTGTCTTCTCCCGTTAAAGAAATCAAGGTTTTCTTTCCACGCTCCGCAAGCTCAAGCGCCTGTCTGCCGTAATATTCCATGAAATCAATCGCTTCCGCTGTATCTGCATCGGCTTCTGCCCGCGTTTTGCCCGCTTCATACGACAGCCATGCGCTGAATTCGAATTTGCGGCGGCGCAAGAGAGCGGCTGCCTTAAATAAAAGCCTTGCCCTTACTTCCGGCGTCTCTTTCTTCCATGTTTCAAAAGCCGCCAGAGCCGCCTGCATGGCTTCTTCTGCAAGTGCTTGACTCGCTTTGCCGGTTGTTCCTACAATCTGGCTCTTTTCGGATGGGTTGATGGACGTAATTTTTTGTTCCGTTTCAATTTTTTCCCCCCCGATAATAAGCGGATAATGCCGTCCCAGCTCTTTGTTCACCTTATGCCACGCATCCTGCATAGCCTGCGCATTCTCTGCAACTGAAAAATCAACAAACGGTTCATTTTTAAATGGAATCATTTCCTTGTTCCTCCTTGGCATTCTGTTTGCCCCATTACAGTTGCAAGTTATGTGCCAACTTTCAAAAAAATTGAACATCTTGTTGTATTGCAAGAAAATGGATTTGCCCGTATAATTAAAGCGATTTCAATTATACAAAAGTGTATTAAATAATTAGACAGTATACACTTCTGTTCAAAACCGTTATACAAGTTGGTGACCGATTTGATTCCCTATCCTTTTTATAATCCGGCGTTAAAAAAACTGGCCATCCCGCTTGATTCGAAAAAAATGAGCGATCAAACCATACGCGCGGATGCTTCCGTTCACCTGGTGGACCTGTTTGCTGCAGGAGACTTGCTTTTCGACCAGGTTCTCGTAACAGAGGGCGGGCAGGTCACAGGTTATGTTACCCGCGAAGTAGTTATGCGTGCGCTATTTCAGTCACTGCGCGAATCTCATGCCTTTTATGAATGCCTGCTTGATACCGTTGACGATTCGATCACCATTGTAAATGAATCCGGGGAAGTAATCGGCTGGAACAGGCAGGCTGTCAAAATGTATGATATTGCACCCGGTGATATTATAGGTGGGCACATTACACGGCATTTTAAACAGGAAGCCGTTATGCTGCTGCGAAGCATTGAAGATTGCTCATCCGTGTCCGGATACTACAATCAGCCCCGGGAAAGCAGCCATGTGCTGGTGAATACCTCTCCTGTCGTGCTGGATGGGAGAATCATCGGCAGTATGTCAGCAGAAAAAGATATCAGCGATGTGGTCAGGCTCAACGAGAAATTGACGACAACCCATGCCTATTTGCAGGATCTCGAAAAGGAATTTTATTCAGACCAGCTGACGCAGCCATTCCATAAGATTAAGGGGCACAGCCCAGCAATAATGAAGGCGGTACATTTGTCACAAAAGGTGGCAGCGACAGAGGCCACTGTCCTTATTCAAGGGGAGAGCGGTGTTGGAAAAGAACTGTTTGCAGAAGCTATTCACAAAGCGAGCCATCGAGGAGATCAGCCGTTTGTCGCATTAAATTGTGGCGCTATTCCCGCTCCGCTTTTTGAAAGTGAACTGTTCGGATACAAAAAAGGCGCCTTTACAGGTGCCATTAATGAAGGAAAAAAAGGCAAAATTGATATGGCAGAAGGGGGAACGCTGTTTCTGGATGAGATCGGCGAGCTGCCGCTGGACCAGCAAGTAAAGCTGCTGCGCGTCCTGCAGGAACGGCAATTCTACCGCGTGGGCGGCAACGATGCGATACCGGCAAATGTCCGCTTTATCGCGGCGACCAACCGGGATCTGGAGGAAATGGTCAATGCGGGGACTTTTCGCCAGGATTTATTCTACAGGCTGAACGTCGTCTCGATTGCGATTCCTCCCCTTCGCGAGCGCACCGAGGATATCGCAGAACTTGTTCATATGTTCATGAAGGATTTTTCCATAAAGTATGGAAAACCGGTACCCGAAATTTCACCGGATGTTGTGGCGCTGTTTAACCGCCACCCGTGGCCAGGAAATATCAGGCAGCTTCGGAATATGGTTGAAAGGCTCGTGATTCTAAATGACCAGGAATTAATCGAGCCTCATCACCTGCCTGACGGCTTTATGCCCGCTGAGCCAGCTAGCAAACGTACAGCCCATTTCGAACAAAAATGGACAGAGGCGCCCCCCGTTCATGCTTCAAGCAGCGAATGCGACCGATTAGTCCACGCCCTGCGTACTACGTACGGCAACAAGTCAGCAGCAGCCCAGTTGCTGGGCATATCCAGGGCTACACTTTACAATAGAATGAAAAAATATCAGTTAGAACCTTAGCTCCTATCTTTTGGCGGGCGGGGACCGTAATACTGGTAGAAATAGCTTTTAATGTTTCCGTTGTATAGTTTGCGGTTCTTGTCCGCTTTCTTCCCGAAAAACTGCTCGAATTGTTCATAAGAGGTCAAAATATAATAGGACCATTTATCCAGGTTGGTAAAGACCTCTCCCATGGTTTGGTATAGCTTCTCTACTTCCTTTCTCTCCAGCAGCCGCTCACCGTACGGGGGATTGCAAACGAGCGTGCCATAACTTTTGTCTGATTTCAGAGCGGCTACCGGAAGCCTTTTAAATGAAACAGCATCCTCGACCATCGCTTCCTCTGCATTCTCCCGGGCGATGGCAATCATATCGCCGTCAATGTCCGTCCCGATTATATCAAGCGGCCGGCCGTAATCCGCTAAATCATGGGTTTCGCGCCTGGCTTCCTGCCACAGCTTCTTAGGAATGGTCGGCCAAACCTCCGCAACGAACTCCCGATTCATACCCGGCGCAATATTTCGTCCAATTAAGACGGCTTCAATAGGAATCGTTCCTGAACCGCAGAAAGGGTCGTGCAGCGGGATGTCGGGCCGCCACCGCGCCAGCTGGATCATGGCAGCTGCCATTGTTTCTTTTAACGGTGCACCGCTAATCAAGCGGCGGTACCCCCTTTTATGCAAACCTGGTCCGGTTGTATCAATTGTCAGGGTGGCGACGTCTTTTAACAGCGCCACCTCGATCTTAAAGAGCGGGCCATTTTCGTCGAACCACGATTTTTTGTACGTTTGCTTAAGGCTTTCCACCACAGCTTTTTTTACAATAGCCTGGCAGTCAGACACGCTGAATAAGGTCGATTTAACGGATTTTCCTTCCACAGGAAATTCCGCATTTTCCGGAATCCAATCCGCCCATGGCAAAGCCTTTGTTTTCTCAAATAATTCATCGAACGTAACCGCTTTGAACTCGCCGATCTTCAACCGGACGCGGTCAGCGGAACGAAGCCATAAGTTGGCCCGGCAAATGGCCAGCTTATCCCCCTTAAACATCACTTTACCGTTTTCAACCGTTGTATTTGGATATCCCAGTTGCTTAACTTCCTGCGCCACAACGGATTCAAGCCCGAACGTTGATGTCGCAATCAACTCAATTTCCTGCATATTTGCTCTCCTTGCATGTGTTATAGTTAATGTTAGAAAACCTGGCTGGCACAGCCATTCTTGTACTTATGTAAATGGGAGGAGTTGAAATCGATGGAACAAAAAATTAAACCGTTAGGCCACGACATTTACCAAGTGGAGCTGGTCAGTGCCGTCTCTGCTGACCGTTCTACGGGCTACATTATCGACGCTGACACCAAAGTCATCATTGAAACGGGGGCCAGCCGTTCCGTCTCCCGCATTCTCTCTGCATTGAACAAGCTTGGAATTGCCTGCCACGAAATTACATATGTCATTGTAACACATATCCACCTGGACCATTCAGGCGGGGCAGGCTATTTGCTTGAAAAATTGCCAAACGCTAAAATTATTGTACACCCTAATGGTGCCAGGCATTTGATTGATCCGTCAACATTAATCAGCAGCGCCCGCCAGGTATATGGAGAGGCTTTTGAAACCCTTTTTGCCCCCGTTACCCCCATTCCGGAAAATCGCGTGATCATCGGGTATGATGGTATGGAACTGTCTATTGGCGAGGACCGAATCCTCACCTTCTACAACAGCCCGGGCCATGCCTACCATCATTTTGCTGTGCACGATGCACAAAGCAACGGAATATTCACAGGGGATGCTTGCGGGATCACTTTTCCGCTTATAGAAGAACAATTGGGTGTGACATATAGTGTGCCCACTTCCTCACCAACACAGTTTGATCCGCAAGCGATGTCCGATACGCTGGCTCTTTTCGCTTCTCTCCACCCTGAGCAGCTGTATGTCACCCACTATGGCCAGCACCCCAATGCCATGGGAATCATTGAAGCCAATCAACAACTGGTGGACGAATACTGCAGGCTGGCGGAACAAGCCTACAGGAAGAATCCAACATGGGAACATCTGACAGAGAAATTGGGGTTATCACGAGCAGCTTAGGGCAAAGCAACTTAAACACGTGATATTTGAACATTGTGAAATGCTTTTTTTCCTTTCCACTAAAAAAGGAGAGGTTTCAACTAAACCTCTCCTTCTAATACCGGCAGGACTCCCACCGGTCAACCTCACGCCTGTATTTAGCAAGATAGGCATGCCGCGTTAATGCCCTTAATTCACTCGATACGCATCAAATGCGCGCCGTTTTAGAATTTCTCTGTTCATTTTATTTAACAGTTCCTGCGAAAATAGAGGACGTGATGGTTCATGTTCCTTGAGCAATTCCCATTCCTCTTCAAGCAGAAGAGTGTCATGAGCAACCTGCAGATCTTCATCAAGTTTATGCAAGCGTTCCCACTTTTTGAGGCGTTCTCCTTCGGCCATCTTATTCGCCCTCCCGTTGGTAGTATGTACATTTATGATTTCCCGAAATCTTGATTTTTCAATCTGTCCATAACTATCTATATGCCATAATTTATATCATTGCCACTATGCTTGTGCTATTTTTATTGTATCCGATCTTTCCCTGAAATACATCTTGCTTCCTTCCTACATAAAAAAACCGTATGGCCTTGTTATGTCGACCAAACGGCTTTTTTCGTAGAACTTTTTTCTCGGTAATGAAGGACACTTAATGGCGCCCTCGTCCCATACTTCTTAGAATAAAGCTTGCAATGAATACCAGAACGACAGCACCGATAATGGCCGGAATAATGGCAAATCCACCAATTACAGGTCCCCAGGTGCCAAGTAACGCAGTTCCTATCCATGCGCCGATAAAACCGGCAATTATATTACCAATTATTCCACCTGGAATGTCTCTTCCCATTATCGCACCGGCAATCCAACCGATAATTCCGCCAACAATTAAAGACCATAAAAAACTCATTTAGATATGCCTCCTCTTCTGCTGTGGTATGCTTAGTATTTACCTCATACAGAGAAAAATTACACATTAAAAATGAAATCCGCTAAAATGCCTGTCCAATCCAGCGGGCGGCCAGAGAAAGACAGCTGTAATGCGCAGCATGAGGAAAATGGTGGTCATAGCGCGGGTATAGCCAGTATTCAAACGGCTTTCCCAGGCTTTCCAGCCGTTGTGCCAGTTTTTCTGCTTGGATTACCCCCACTTGATGGTCCAGTTTACCGTGAATGATGAGAACGGGGCCATGAAAAGATCCGGCATAGTGCAGAGGCGAACGGTACAAATAATCGCCGGCATTTTTTGCCGGATGGCCTACTACACGTTTGAGCATGCGCCGCAAGTCATCCCGTTCGAGATACGTCTGATGCAAATCGGCAACACCCCCCCAGGAAACTGCCGCCTTAATTTCTGTCCGTTCAGCAAGTGCAAGCAGCGCCCCAATTCCTCCGCGAGAAAAACCAATGGTAGCCATTCTCTTCTCATCTGTAAATGGAAGAGAGGACATGAGATCAATCGCCGCATATACGTCCTGCCTGTCTTCGCCGCCAAAATCATCCCGTCCCTCGCCCCCCTCATTCCCTCTATAGGAAGGCGCAAAGACAGCAAACCCCTGCAAAGCCAAATGTTCGATCCAAGAAATTTGAACCATCCCGACCCTGTGAATGCCCCCTCGGCAGTAGATGATGGAGGGAAGGCGTTTTTGGATTGCGGCAGGGAAGGCCAGATAGCCCATCACCGGCATTTCCTGCGATACATACGTAACATGGAATAAATGAACATTCGGCCGCGAAGAAGGGAGCGGCCGGCTCGATAGAACAGTGCCATTTTTCATGAGCTGCCTCCTGTTGTGGTGTAGCCATTAGGCGTCTGCTGAATAGTATACTATGTAAAAAAATTAGGAGGGATGACTTCTGGAAATCTACACGGTTAAAAAAGGAGATACGCTGTGGAAAATCGGCCAGCGGTTTGGGGTGCCGCCAGCCTTAATCGCCAACTTGAACGGCTGGAGCACACCGGAGCGCCTCGTTGTTGGGCAGACTTTTGTCATTCCAACGGGGGTAAGGCGCCATATTGTAAGGCCAGGGGATACGCTGGCCGGCATCGCCCAGCAGTATAGACTTAGCATAGATGAAATTTTACAGATCAATCCTATGCTGCGGCCCCCGTACATGCTCAGAGTGGGACAGGAAATCCTCATACCCGAACAAAAAAGCAAATACGGGCCCATCGAGACCAACGCGTATCTTGAGCCCCAAAACCCCGGGCGTGATACTCCCATTATTGAAAGCACCGCGCCCTATCTTACGTATATCTCTATGTTTAGCTACCGGGTCAACACGAGCGGCGGGCTGGAACCGCTAAATGATACAGCTGCTGTGAATATCACGAGATCCAACCGCGTTGCCCCCATGATGTGTATCACCAACTTTGCCGAGGGCAATTTCAGTTCATCGCTGGCAAGCACAATTTTTCATAATAGAGATGTGGAAAATCGGCTGTTCAACAACATCGCAACCGTTGCCAGAGAAAAAGGTTACCGCGCGATCAACATAGATTTCGAGCGCATAGACCCAAGTGAACGGGAGTTGTACAACCAGTTTTTAACCCGCATCACAGCTTTTATGCACAACCAGAACATCCTTGTATCAACCGCTGTTGCCCCGAAGAACTATGACATCAAGACAGGTGCATGGCATGGCGCCCATGATTACGCCGCCCACGGAAGAATCGTCGACTTTGTCGTGGTGATGACCTATGAGTGGGGCTGGAGTGGAGGACCACTCCTTTCCACAGGCATACTTTTATCACAAGCCTGCCCCTGCATGACCCGTTCGGTGAGCCCTGTATGCATAAGGAATTCTGCGTATCTTTTTAAAGCATCAGTTGAAAGCATGCTTCCTTCTTTTTTATTCCCCATTTTATCCCCTCCTCTTATTCCAGCCTATGAATAAGACGAAGGTGGACCGCCCTATTTTTTCCTCCTTGCATCCGAAGAAAGAGATGGCATCAAAAAGGCAGAAGTGATTAAATAAAAGGATATACAAAAACAACAGGAGTGAAACCGGATGGAAATGATTCGATGCAAACGCGACGTTTATGCCAAAATTATGCATGACTACATAGAAAAAAGCCCGGGCATTCTCTTATTTAAGAGCGGGCATTTCTACACGGCTTATAAAGATTCCGAAAGCGATTGGGTTACCCTCGATGAAGAAGGGGCCGAGCACGTAATTGCGAGCGGTGTTTATCAGCTTACCGATGATCCATGGTTCGTCTACCACTTTGACCAGCTGTGAAAGCTAAGATTTCTGAGCAGGCAGATTCGCTACAACTTCTCCGGCTGCAGCATTCCATGTTACATCTATCCCCATAGCGTTACAAATGTAGCGGTAAGGCAGCATCAGCCGGTTGTTCGTTTCGCGCTGGTTGCGCAGAACCGGAACAGGAATGGGAATAGTTATACCGTTAACCAGCATGCTCTTGGCCCCCGCGACCGCCTGAATCATCCTTCCATTGAATTGAATGGTTACGGTCTGCGATTTATCGTCCCACATGATATCCTGGTCTCGCACCCCAAAAGCGGAGGCAATAAATCGGATCGGAATGTAAACCCGGTCATTCTTAAGAAGCGGCGCCGTATCCATCATCTGCTTCAAGCCGTTTACCTGGTACGAGTTGCTTCCCAGTTTAAACATAACGGTCTTCCCTGTACCTACAGGTGCCGTCGATGTACCCGCAGCAGCAGGTGCCGCCGGTGCACTCGTTGCGATCTGGCTTTCCTGGAAAGCTGACGGCGCGGCCGGTGCGTTCGTTGTCCACGTATGCTTGGCCTGTTTCATTTGTGCATCTGACAGCAGATAATATTTATAGCTCACCCGGCCCGGTACGTCAGGAACCGGATCATCCCACGTCGTATCCATGTGATACCAATTCCCATTGATTTTTACAAGATTCCAGCCATGCGGCTCACCGTCGGCATCCCCTGTCATAATCAAATTCTCAATCCCAGCTTCACTGAGCATTTTATAGGCGAGCATGGCATATCCCTGGCAAACCGCTGTACCCTCGGCCAACGCGTTGTACGGTGAATATTTTGTATAGGTCTGATCGTACGCAACATGTTTAACAATGTAGTCATGAATCGCTTTTACCTTTTGTTCCTCAGTCATCTGCGGGTTAATGAGACTCGCCACGATCTCGCGGACTTTGCTGGCCACATAATTTTCTTGATCTTTAGTGTCCCAATATTTTGCAGAAAAGGTCAAGTAGGCCTGACCGCTGTAACCGACTGCCTTTACCTGCCAGCTCTGCATCGAGTAAGCTAAATACGGATCGGAAGTTTCTATATCTTTCGTTATATCATTTATTTTATTGATAACGTAAGCAGGATTTCCGGCATACATAAGGGTAAAGTCTGCGTCTCTTTGTGTGAAGTGAGCCAGCAGACTGTTTTCTAGTTCCTGAAGGCTGGAAGCTGTGCCTGGAGTGGCGGCCTGTGCAACAGTCGCGATGGATCCAGTGAACACGGTGGACACAGCCAGCATACCGGCTGCATATCTCTTGAGTTTATCTATCATTCAATCTATTTCCCCTTCTTAGTGGTATCTCTGTTGAGGCTAACGACAAACGCGGAAATAGCAAGAACTGTAAATCTTATGTTAACTCATCCTCTTTTTTATTTTTACTCTATTCCCACAGAAATGTAAAGCATTCTAGGTGTCTTATTTTCTTTTGATGTTATAATAAAGTTTGGCGGTGGGGTTCATGGTCAATCAAGTATTGAATATTGCTTAGAGCAAGTTAGGGCTTGTGATATTTATTTTCTTATAATAGAATCCAGTTCCGGCTCTATGGTTTCTGGTGTGAATCGAACAATAACACACCTTTGGTTCGAATCACATAGTAACGGCGGCAAGAAGAATACTAATAGATATTTTGTAACATAGACCATATAACTGCTCTTTAGAAATTTAACCCCAGGACGTCTTCATTCAATTTGGATAACCCCTTTAATAGGAATTTAGATTTGAGTGGCTGTCATTCCTAAAACGACTTTTATAAAACTACGGTTTTTGTAATTTTAAAATTTCCCTTTAATTATATCATTATAACGTTCCATGCTTTCACTCTTAATACTCATAAGCAGACTCGATTGATCCCTTTGTATTTGGGTTAACCGCTTAGATCGTAGCGATATGTTAAAATGGTGAAGACTATTATAAGCAACTAATAGTCTATCAAAGTGAGGAGGAAATGGTATCTGGATATTAATGATATTGCCATAATTGAAAAATATAGAAATTATGCAGAACAAATAGGCTACAAAACAATTCATACTGGTATTTTAGATATCATGATGACAGTAAAGGTCATATCATACCACCTCTGAAATTAAAGAGCTTAGGTGCAAGCAAAGCCACGCTATACCGTTTTAACATCTTTTTTTATATTGGAAGAGTGCTATGGCTTGACCATCGAACAAGGCCGAGTATTTACCCGGCAATAGATTCACCTTTTAGGTTGCTTTTTTTCTTTCTGTTCTTCTGCAATACGTTCCGGAATTCCAGCGTTAACGATGAATTGGAAGTACTCCTTTAACTTCTCAACGCTGGGCATTTTTGTCACAACCGATTCCTGTTGCATGGCGCCCCCTCCCTTGCATGTTACTATATGTCGTTCGGACGGTCGGACTACCCTAAAAACTTTTGAGCCCATTAAAAATGATGAGGTGTTCAGAAAGGTAAAAGTTAACCGGAGTTTTGGAAATCATTGCCCGGCCAAATGAGGTAGGGTCCCAATGTATTATATGAGAGCAACTTGCCATTGGACCCCCCTCTATTGTCTGAATGCATATAAAAAAGGCTGCCACCCTCATTTAAGGGACGCAGCCTTTTTATAAATAACTTTTACATCTTCTCCTCAATTTTAAATACCTGATTGATTTGCAATTCGAGATAGGGTCCCGTATTTTCTAAATAAATCTGTTTAAGTGACTCAGTAATTAGAAATGCCATTTTGAAAGGTGGATCCACTTTTCCATTTTCAATCTTACTTATATAAGACTTAGTTTTGTGTAGGGATTGAGCTAACTCCTCTTGTGATATTTTTAGTTTTTTTCTAATGTCACGCAGATTATTTAATAAGCTTCCTCGCTGTCTAGCGTGAAACATATATGTTAATGATAGAGCTATCATACTTTTTACAAGGGGAATAGCTCAATGAAAACTAATGAACAAGACTTAGAAATGTATCAAGCAGCTTTACAACTTGAATATCCTTGGTATGTCATCCGCAAGGAATTTGATTTGAACAATGGTCGTTTGGATATTTATTTAGATTTTGATCGTAAGGGCAACTTTCCCTGTGCCACTTGTGGTACAAAGAACCAGCCCTTCTATGACATCGTGGTAAAGGAACGTGTCTGGCGACACTTGGATTTCTGGCAGTATACCTCTTTTCTGCATGCTCCTCTTCCGCGTGTACGTTGCGAGCAATGCGATAAAGTGAAAGCTGCTTCTGTTTCTTGGTCTCGCCCAGGCAGCGGCTTTACGGAACTCTTCGAGTTTCGGGTATTAGAACTTGTAAAAGAAATGCCGGTGAATGCGGCTGCTCGTATTATGCGCGAACATGACACCCGTTTATGGCGTACTCTTCGCTTCTATGTCGATAAGGAACTCGAAAAGCAAGATTTGTCAAAGGTAACGAAAGTGGCCATTGATGAAACATCCTCTAAAAGAGGACATCAATATGTGAGTTTAGTTGTTGACATACAACAGCGAAAAGTCATCTTTGCTACAGAAGGAAAAGACGCTTCTACACTGAAGCGATTTAAAGCTGAATTAGAGACGAAAAATGGAGCAGCAGAACAAATAGAAGAATTCTGCAGTGATCTATCTCCCGCTTTTATTCAAGGAGTGAAAACCCACTTTCCTAATGCAAATCATACCTTTGATAAGTTTCATATTTTGAAGCTGATTAATGAAGCGGTCGATGAGGTGCGTCGACAGGAACAAAGAGAAATACCGGAACTAAAAAGAAGCCGGTATGTTTGGCTTAAAAATGAAAAGAATCTCAATGTAAAACAGAAAGAGCAGCTCATTCGCTTAAAAGAAATGAATCTGAAAACGACGAAAGCGTATCATCTAAAGCTGGCTTTTCAAGATTTCTGGACAAGGCCCGCCTTACTAGCCGATCTTTATTTGCAAGAATGGTACAACTGGGCTGTTCGCTCCCGGCTTGAACCGATGGTTCAAGTAGCGAAAACCATTAAGCATCACAAACAAGGCATTTTACAATGGTTTCAGTCGAAAATAACCAATGGTCTCTTGGAAGGCATCAATAGCCTTGTTCAAGCAGCAAAACGTAAAGCACGAGGCTATCGAACGATACAAAATCTTATGACGATGATTTACCTAATCGCTGGAAAGTTAGAAATAGCCAAGTAAAGAAAAAAGGACAATTACCGGTATGAAAACAAGCATCATTCGCTCGTCCAACCAATAACAGTCCCTGTCCTACTCCAAGTATGAACAGGATAAGAAAAACATATACCGGGTGGATTCAAGCGGATTTCGTGAGTTTAACCAATAACAGTTCCCTGTCCTATTAATCTTTTAAATTATCTCTAAATCATGGTAATTAGCGAAGAGCCTTTAATAAGATAATTTGGTCTTCGGTCATATGATATCAACTCAATTTGTTGTTCCTGCATACTGTTCTAAATTGTTATAGAAATCCTCACTTCGGGAAAAATCAAATGTTTTATTTAAATCAATTTTGTCTTCTCTGGCTTTATTAATAATCTTTTTCATTTCTTTAACTATTGAACCATGTAAAATAATTTGCCCACACAAATCATTTGAACATACTTCCCCAGGTACATTTATGAAATATACATCTTTTCCATTAACCACTCGTTTAACTGTGACGGCCGCCTCCTTCAATACAGACCCGCAAAGCGGACAATTCATGATAATTACCTCCTAGTATTAATATACAAAGTTTAGACTTTGCTACTTATTTTAATATTTGTTTAAATTATTTATTATAAATTTGACTTTCCATGGGGCTGAAAAGCCCCTGGAATCAAATAATTATCACTATTAGAACTACTTTCGTTTTCTTCTTCGATTATTGTCAAATAAGTTTTGATTAACAATATATGCCGTTTTTATTGTTACCCTTTGCCCAACTAGACATACAACATGAAAAGGAGGAAAATCAATGGTTCACAAAGAAAAATCACTTTTGTAGATTTAAAAGGATACTCCCAGTGCAAACTGATCAGTTCTCCCTCTGTCATGCAAAATTCTAATAAATCAGACCCACTATCGTCATTATCCATTTCTTCGAGGGAATGCGACGTATAATTTATTGCATATTCGTCTTTTCCACTTACATATTGTTTAAAACAGGAATGTACATACGATGTAATCTTGTCCCTAAGCTCGCTCGTTATATCCATTCTCTCCCCCCGTTCCTCTTTTAACGAACCTTTACCAGTAAATACCCAAAAGTTGAACTATTATGCAACAAAAAGTTGAATTTAGGTCATCCCTTTTAGCAAACAAAAGCATTGTTCTGAACAAGGCAAAAATATTTTCTCTTATCTATGGGAGGTCTCACATGAGAGTTGCTCTATACATACGCGTTTCGACCGATGAACAGGCCAAGGAAGGCTTTTCCATCCCTGCTCAAAAAGAACGGCTTACCCAGTATGCACAATCCCAAGATTGGGACTTACACGACTTTTATATTGAGGAAGGCTTCTCAGCCAAAGACACAAACAGACCTGAACTCCAACGAATGATGGACCATATACGGAAGAAAGAAATTGATATTGTTCTTGTTTATCGCCTGGACCGGCTGACCCGATCGGTCCTTGATTTATACCGGTTGTTGCAGGAATTTGAAAAGTATGAGGTGAAGTTCAAAAGCGCAACCGAAGTATACGACACCACAAGCGCTATAGGGCGCCTGTTTTTGACACTTGTAGCCGCCCTGGCGCAATGGGAAAGAGAAAACCTTGCCGAGCGTGTACGATTTGGTATGGAGCAAATGGTGCTTCAGGAAAAACGACCGGGTGGGCCTCCCCCCTACGGATATAATCTTGTTGATCGAAAACTGGTCATTAACGAGGATGAAGCCGCCGTTGTACGGTACATTTTTAACCGATATCTTAGTGGTGTGGGCATGAACAACATTGCAATCGAATGCAATCAGCTCGGTTACCGAACAAAATCAGGAAAAGATTTTAGCCGAATCGCAATTTATAATATCTTACAGAACCATGCGTATTTTGGAACGCTCCGGTGGAATTATCGCGAAGGAAAGCATACGGTAAACAACCCTGATGATTGGATTCTCTTCGAAGGTACCCACCCGGCCATAATCGATAAAGAAATGTTTAAGGCCGCTAAAAGGATTCATGAAAATAACAAACCTAAACACCCTCGCCAAATCGGTTCTAATTATATATTTTCTAGCGTAGCCTACTGTGCCAGGTGCAACGCTAAAATGGTTGGCCACACTATGACAAAAAAGAACTCGGATTATATTATCCGTCGTTACATCTGTCAAAATGCCCGGATTAAAAAATGTGACTCCCCGGCTCTGACGGATTATTTTGTGGAGGAGTCTTTCGTGGACAAATTAGATTCCATCATTGAATCCTATTCGAGCATTGCAGAAACAACGGAGTTGAAGAAACATAAGAAGTCTCCAACGAATAAAAAGCACCTGGAATCCGAGCTGAAAAAGATAGGTGATCAGCGCAAAAGGTTTCAGATTTTGTTTTCCGAGGGATTAATAGACATTGAGGATTTACGTGAACGTGTGAACGAGCTTAGGGAGAAGGAAGAACGCATTAAAACTGAGCTCACATTGTATGAAGCCTATCAGGCTACTCTTTCGGAAAATGAAGTCATTGAGATAATCACAAATACCAAAAAAGTGTGGGAGAAGGCCAGTACCAAAGAGAAAAAACAAATGGTCTACATTCTCGTCAAGAAGATCGTTCTGGACCTTCCAGATGAACAAAGGAAAAAGCGTAAAAATAAAAAAGTGATCATTAAAGAGATTGAGTTTAATTAAACATTGCTTAGTATGCCTATGGTCAAGGGAGGAGGTCCTCCACTGCCTGTTTCCCCGATTAAAAACGTGGAGGATGTTATCCGCTTTGCCGCTTCCCAAATACCGCCGCAGAAAGTCATGATGGGCATGAATTTATACGGGTATGACTGGACGCTGCCTTATGTTGCAGGCGGCAAATTTGCCCGCAGCATCAGCCCGCAGCGTGCTATCCAGATTGCCTTGGAGAATAATGCGGAGATTGAGTATGACAATGAGCAGCAGGCTCCGCACTTCTCTTATTACGACAAGCTGGGAAGACAGCATATCGTATGGTTTGAGGACGCGCGCAGCGTCAGCGCCCGCTACCAGCTTATCCAGAAGTATGGGCTGCGGGGTCCCAGCTACTGGGTGCTTGGCAACGAATTTCCTCAGAATTGGCTTGTGCTCTCAGACATGTTTAGAATTCGAAAGCTTGTTTAGGGATGAGAAAAACATCGCGGGCCATGCTGCTCTCTCCTTTCCCCTCATAGAAGTATTACGGCCGCTTTGTGGAACGACGGACGGACCGGCAAATCATCTGGGTATCTCATTGATGGAGACAGTTGCCGGTCTTTTTCGCCCTCTGTTCCACACGCTCCACAAGGGGAAAGAAAGGTGCGCACATGCGCCTCACGATGTTTTTCTTCGCTGTTTTGGGACCGGAGTTCCCTTTCAAAAATCTCAAGGGAAACTGTCAAGCCTATAAACTTCCCTAAAAGAGAAAGGGACCTATTGGTCCCCATCCAAAACAACTTTAACGAATTAAAGCAATATATGGTTTCTTATACGATAAACAAACGCCCGCAGACCGATTCCCCTAGGGAAATCAAGGTGTGCGGGTTTTTATGTTTTGTTGTTCGCTTATACTATTGGCTTTCAAGGTGCTTTCGAACAGCCGAAGGAATGCTGAACCCTTCACCTAATACTTCTTTGGCGTCAAAAATGACAATAAAGGCCCGTTCGTCCACTTCTTTGATAATGCGTCTGAGCTTATCCAGTTCATGCACGGCGACCACAACAAACAGCATATTGCCTTCCTGTTTCGAGTAACCGCCCATCGAATGGAGCATTGTAACACCGCGAATCAACCGTGTTTGAATACTTTGTGCGATATCGTCTGATTTACTAGAAATAATCATCGCACCCCGCTGTTTCGTCTGGCCTGACAGCAGCATATCCACTACTCGCGCGCTGACAAATACAGCAACAATGGTAAGCATCGCTTTTTCCAGGCCGATAATGGCCGAGGAAAGCGAGATAATGATAAAATCGATCAAGAAAAGAAACTTCCCCAGTTCGATATTGCGGTATTTATGCTGGAGCACCCGGGCAATAATATCCCCCCCGCCTGTAGTGCCGCCAACCCGGAATATGAGGCCAATGCCAGCTCCCGCGATTATCCCCCCATAGATAGGCGCAAGAATCACATTGTGCAACGGCGGAACGTGCCAGGACGACGTGGCATCGATGAGTATGGATGTCATAAGCATCCCGTACGCGCTTAGAATGAGGAATCCTCTTCCGAGCACCAGATAACCAAGAATAAATATTGGGATGTTCATCACGATTATAAGCAGGCCCACCGGGGTATTGAACATGTAATGCAGCAGCAGTGAAATCCCGGTTACACCGCCTTGAGCCAGGCGGTTGTTAACAAAAAACGCATTGACTGCAATGGAGTACAAAAAGCAGCCGATCGTAATAAACAAATAAGGCCGAACGTTTTTCCAAGCCATTCTTGACTAGGCTCCCTTCCACTTATAAGTACTTACACCATATTATTGCATTCTATAAAAAAAAGAAAGGTTCACCGTTTCATGAACCTTTCCTCATGCGATTAATGGTATTTATTGTAGTACTCTGTAATGCCCGCTGCTAATGCATCGGCGACACGCTGCTGGAATTGAGGGGTTAACATGGTTTGGTTTTCAGCTGAATTCGTAAGGAACCCTAATTCCACGAGCGTCGACGGCATACTGGTATTTTTAATGACATAGTAGTTGGCCGTTTTCACACCGCGGTCGAAAAATCCCGTTGCCGAAATCAGGTGTTTATGGATGATCGCAGCGAACGTACTGCTCTGGCTCGTGCGATAATACGTCTCCGTTCCGTGCGCACTTGGCACAGCGGAATTCGCGTGAATGGACAGGAACACATCAGCCTTCGCTCCATTGGCGATATCGACGCGGTCCTGAAGACTCGGCAGTGTATCTCCCGTTCTCGTCATGATCACATTGAAATTGGGATTATTGCGGAGGTCAGCTGCCACTTTAGACGCAACGGAAAGCGTTAGTGTCTTTTCGTAATTGCCCGCTGCACCAACGGCCCCTGAATCTGATCCCCCATGGCCCGCATCGATAACAATCTTATACTTTCCCTGTCCTGACGGAGCAGGCTTCGGCGCAGGAGCAGGTGCTGGCGTTGGAACTGGTGCCGGCGTTGCGGTTGTTAAATCAACTTTAACTTCACCATCCAGTGTCGTTACATGATAAGCTGCAGGTGAAAACAAGTCCAGTACAACTCGCGCTTTGTACGTCGCGATTCAGATGTCTGGCTGTAACGAATCGCCTCGATTAAGGAAGAAGTTACATTGTTGTTTTGGATGTTTAGTTTTGTGTTGTTGAAATCCAGCACAATTCGATAAGGATTCGCCATCGTAGAGCTGGCAGGCTCCATCATTTTCCCATCGGTCTTAATGCTGATGCCTGTGTCTGTCTTAACAATATCTGTGATGTTATGCAGGTTGTCCAATGTACATACCGTATTGGTGTGGTCCCATGTGGCCTTGGCGTTAATGAGCTGGGAAAGGTATTCTGGTGAAACGACAAACTGTCCGTCCACAGTGCGAAAACCTGTTGATTCATACGAACCCTGACACGGACTTAGCGTGTATTTTTCTGTACCTTGCTGGAGAATAACTTTCCCATTCCACGTCTTCACATCATAACCAAGTACCTTTGCAAGTGGATTTAGACTGGCGAAGTTGCCTGCCGGCAGGTGATAAACATTCACCCCGCTCGGCTTGGATCCATTGACCTGCATTTGAACAGGCTTGTTGACCACAACGGTATGGGTACTGTTCTCATAGCCAACCGTTGCCCCTAAAAAATCACCCATTTGTCTAAAAGGAAGAAACATCCGGTTATTAATAATAGTTGGAGCTACATCCATCCAGAGGGCTTGTCCGTTGACATTAGCTGTATGCTGAGCATTCTGCAGCTTAATCTCTTTTCCGTTGCTGCCTGTTACGGTAACAATGCCTGTATTTTGATCCCAGGCGACTGTGACGCCATATGCATTTCCTAGTGCGGAAAGCGGAACCATGGTGCGGCTGTTGATGATTTGCGGCGGAACATCTGAAACCAGATCGGATCCATTCACTACTACCTTCAAAGTAGTGGATGCAGCCTGGGCGGTTTGGACACCGCCGCCTATCCATGCCAGCACAAATAATAGCGGCCACAGCAGTAAAACTATTCTTTTCATTATCTCGCCCCCTTTTGCTTTTCTAAGTTGCCAGAAACCACTGCTCCCTTCTGAAACCAACTTCCGTATGTACACGGACGACAAGCACACTATTAATTAGACGCTATGAGTGCTGGAATTGTTACCCGACATATGTACTATTTTTCTGGAATGGATAAAAAAACTCATTGACGGCAAGATAATGACGCATTCATGTAGATCTAAAACAATAAACAAAAAAATTGCCGGATTTACCGGCAGTTTGTCATCGTATTAAATTGATGCTGTTTACAGTTGTTCCGCCAGTTTCTCCATTTCATCGAGTACGCCAGCGAACACCTGGAGCGCCTGCACAACGGGTTCAGGCTTCGCCATATCGACTCCAGCTTTGCGCAATAGCTCGATCGGATAATCGGATCCGCCGCTTTTCAGGAATGACAAGTACCGCTCAACAGCAGGCTGGCCTTCCTTTAGTATTTGCTGGGAAAGGGCAGTTGCAGCTGAGAACCCTGTTGCATACTGGTAGACATAGAATTCATTATAGAAATGGGGTATGCGGGACCATTCCATGTCAATATCCGGATCAATGACCATATCTGGCCCATAGTAATCCACATTTAATCCGCGGTAGATGCTGCAGAGAGTTTCCGGTGTTAAAGCTTCCCCGGCTTCCACTTTTTCATGAATGATCTTCTCGAATTCAGCAAACATCGTCTGCCTGTAGATGGTTCCCCTGAACTGCTCAAGATAGTAGTTCAGCAGATACATTTTTTTACGGGGATCCTCTGTCACTTTAAGCATGTAATCCATAAGCAGCGATTCGTTGCAGGTAGACGCTACTTCCGCCACAAAAATTTTATACTGGGCGTACAAGTAAGGCTGGTTTTTATCGCTGTAATAGCTGTGCATCGCATGGCCCATCTCATGCGCCAGGGTAAACAGGTTGTTTACGTTGTTATGATAGTTCAACAGAACGTACGGGTGTGTTCCATAAGCGCCCCAGGAGTACGCCCCGCTTGTTTTGCCCTCATTTTCATGCACATCGATCCAGCCGGAGGCAAAAGCTTCCTTTAAAACATCAATATATTCTTCGCCGAGGGGAGCGAGGCCTTTCTGTACAAGCTCCATCGCTTTGCTGTATTCAACGGTAAAATCAACTTCTTTCACCATTGGCACATACAGATCATACATATGGAGTTCATCCACACCGAGAAGTTTCTTGCGCAGCGCGACATATCGGTGCATAGCCGGTAGATTATCCCTGACGGCTTTAATTAAGTTGGTATACACGTCTACAGGTATATTGTCGTTGTCCAGAGCCGCAGCCAGAGCTGAAGGATACTTGCGGACACGCGCATAGAAAACATCCTTTTTAACGCTGGCATTAAGGGTGGCAGCAAGCGTATTTTTCTGCTTTTTATACGTGTCGTACAGCCCTTCGAATGCAGCTTTGCGAACATCCCGGTCCTGATTTTCCATCAACTGAAGATAACGGCCGTGTGAAATCTGGACTTCCTCGCCCTTCTCATCCTTAATAACTGGAAATGAGATATCCGCATTATTAATCATGCCAAATATATTTTGCGGCGCCTGGGCAAGCTCGCCTGCCTGCGCGATAATCCGCTCCTCTTCAGCGCTTAAGACGTGCTCCTTCTGGCGCTTAATTTCTTCCAGGAAAAATGTGTAATCTTTAAGTTCCTCGCTTTTAATGAAAATGTTAAGCTTGTCCGCCGGCATGCCAAGAATCTCAGGCACGAGAAACGATATGGCACTTGATAAGGCTACGCTGAGCGAAGCTGCACGGTCGGTTAACGCCTGATAGGTCGTGTTGGCGTTATCTTCATCCCTGCGCATTCTGGCATACACATACACGCGTTCCATCGCAAGCCCAAGCTTTTCATATATTTTTAGAGCGGACGCGAGTTCTTCCGGGGACTGCGCCAACCGGCCCTGAAACTCCTTCATCTCATCAACTAGCTTATTTACCTGCTGGAATTGTTCCTCCCAGGCCTGATCGGTTGAAAACAATTCCTCAAGCTTCCACTTCATTTCTGCAGGAATTTCACTTCTTTTCGGGAGTGTTTTCTGCTTTGTATGTTCCATGTTTTTATGTGCGGTTTGATGTTGCACCGCTTCCTCCTTCCAGCCATAGGGTTCTATTCCATACCCTTACTATGTGACAGCGTAACTGTTTTCATTAGAAAAATTCGCCTTGGTGAGGTTTTATTCCTCTTTTAAGCTGCAGTTGCTGCAACGCTACTGTGCAAAAGTATGATCGCCTATCACCGTTATAACGGGGCGAGTGCGTATCCAGGCATCATCCGTCAATTTGGGATCATAAAAATACAAAGCCCCATTGGTGGGATCCTGTCCAAAAAATGCTTCCCGCGCTGCGCTTCTGGAGGACGCCGATACGCTGACATTGTATATTCGGCCGTTTGCAACGGGTTCAAACTGATAAAAACCACCGCGATGCTGAAAAATAACCGCTTTTATGTTCTTGGGAAATTCATGATGCTTGACCCGGTTCATCACAACACTGCCAACAGCGATACGCCCCTTGTATGATTGATCGCCCGCTTCGGCTTCAATAATTCGTGCCAGCAGATTAATTTGCTCGTTCTGCCAGGCCGCCTTTCGTTTTTGTTTTTGCTGCTCAGCCAGATATGCCATCTGCTTTTCCTGTTTTTGCTGCTCAGCTAACAAGGCTAAATGTTTGATAATCATTCTTTTCTCGCTGTCTCTGTCGTCCATTGCTTCTAATTTGTCCTTACGTACGACAGGTTGTCCATTTATTTGGAACAGCATTTTTCCAGCGCCTTTTTCCACCTTAATAGGTGCTTTCATCACAGGGCTTGTAGAATGACCAGCCGAAAGGCCGAAGCGGATTGCCGAAGCACATAGGACGGCTGTCAACAGGTACCAGACTACTTTGTTTACCAGCGGCATGATATCGTTCCCCTCTGTGTAATTTCGCTCCCTGGCGATATTACACTCTATTCGCTTGTCCTCCGCTTTATGAATACAAAAAGCCCTGCCTCCTATCTCAGGTTGGCAGGGCTAATCTATTTGGCTGTTGTGCGTTATTGTTTCATCCGCTTTTTTCCTTCGCGGCACATATCCAGCAGCGGGCATACAGGACACTGGGGGTTTTGTGCTTTGCAGTGGTAGCGACCAAAGAAAATCATGCGGTGGTGAGTAATAGACCATTCATCACGCGGCACTTTCTTCATCAGCGTTTCCTCTACCTGGATGGGTGTATCCTTCCAGCGGGCAATGGCGAGCCTTTTGGAAACACGCTCCACATGCGTATCGACCGCGATGGCCGGCACGCCAAAAGCGGTGGACACCACAACGTTTGCGGTTTTTCGGCCCACTCCGGGCAGCTTAACCAGTTCGCTGTGCTCCTCAGGGATGTTTCCGTGATATTCATCGATTAACAATCTGCAGAGCTTTTGAATGTTTTTCGCTTTATTCCGGAACAGGCCGATGCTGCGGATATCCTGCTCCAGCTCCTCCAGCGGAACGGAGAGATAGTCCTCAGGCGTTTTATATTTAGCAAAAAGAGCGGGTGTAACTTTGTTTACGAGGGCGTCCGTACACTGTGCGGACAACAGTACGGCGATCGTTAGTTCAAACGGATTGCTATGGTTAAGCTCACAATGCGCATCCGGAAACATTTCGGCCATTGTATCCAGCACCCGGCGGATTTGATCTTTGGTCAGCAATGGAATTCACCTGTTATCTTCATTTTTTTGGTTATACTATCGACTGTAACAGTTGCGATTTTAGCCGTCAATGGCTACACTAATAGGAAACAAGGTAAATATAACACCTAGAGGAAAGGTTTGAATATCACCACTATGGCAAAAAAGCACATTATTTATAAACGGGATAACTGGAATATGATGACAGCGGAAGCGGACGGGGCACGCGTGATTATCCGTGAAATCTCATCTGAATGGGGCGAGGATACGTATATATTCAACAGCCGCCACGAAATGATGAACTGGGCGGGGCAGCATTTCGCGGCCCAGGACTATATTGGGCGCGATGAGGAATACAATCAGATTATGGAGACTTTTAGGTCCATATAACCTCTAACTTTCCTTATATAAACAGAAAAAGCCTAGGACATTGCTGCCACTGAGAATGTTCTGGGCTTTACATTGTTATCACTGCCAGCACGCTGCGTTAATTTTATTAAAGAAAGGAAGATGAATCATGGAAAACAGCCTTTATCAACGGGAAAATTTACGGCATCTTTCTAAATTGGGACAATTGGCTCCAGAACAACTTCAAGCTTTTCAATCATTTAGTGAGACCGCAATGGCAGCAGGTACGCTTACGAATAAAGAGAAAGAAATCATTGCAGTCGCCGTAGCGCACGCAACAGAATGTCCCTATTGCATCGATGTACATACCCGCAAAGCTAAAGCAGCGGGGGCATCCCTTGAAGAGCTGGTAGAAGCGGCTTTTGTAACAGCTGCTATTGAAGCTGGGGGGCAGTTGCGCACAGCACGCATATGCAGAACGCTTTGAATGAAGAAGCAGATGACACCCTGTATCGGCGTTCCAACCTTAAAACAGTAGCCAATTTGAAAGAATGGGCCCCTACTGGCTATAGTGCCTATACCCGTTTTAGCGCTTCAGCAACCAAAGAAGGAAAATTGAGTGCCAAACTAAAAGAGTTAATCGCTGTTGCTGTTGCCCATACCACAGAATGTCCATACTGCATTGACGTTCATACCAAATCCGCTCAAAGAGCAGGATCTACGAAAGAAGAACTTTCAGAGGCGATTCTAGTTGCAGCTGCGCTGCGGGCAGGTGGAGCTTATACCCATATCGCGAACATGATTCAAAGCTATGGAGATTGAATCAGAAAAAAAACAGCGAAAGATTAAAATTGGAATTGGTTTATTTTCTCTGTAGTTATTAAAAAACGAGCCTGGTCCTTGACCAGACTCGTTTTTTCTTGCCGCCAACCATGGTGTGGTTGTTTAAAGCGTGACAACAACCCTGATAGGGTTATCGACCTTTTCATGCAGTACATGAAGAGCTGTATTGACTTCCTCCAGGCTAAATCGGTGCGTGATGGATTCTTCTAGTTGAAGGCGACCCGCTGAAACCAATTCAATCAGTTGCTCTACATTTCTTTTTGTTCCACCATAGGAACCCAGCAACGATAGCTGTTTGCGAACAAAAATGGTTGGAGGAAGCGTGTTGATCACTTCTGGCCCTAGACCAACAACCACAGCCCGGCCTCCTATTCTTAAGCACTCCACAGCTTGAGAGATGGTGGAAGCTAATCCGATAAATTCAGCCGCAGCATCGACACCGGCTCCGTTCGTGTAGCGCATGATCGCTTCAACCGGAGACTCTTGTGCTGGGTTTATCGTAATATCTGCGCCAAGTTTTTTCGCGCGGGCCAATTGGTCATCGCGTGTGTCCACGACAAAAATTTGTTTAGCCCCAGCTATTCTGGCAATTTGGACCGCATGTAATCCGAGTCCGCCTGCACCATAAATCGCAATCGATTCACCCGGTTTTAGGGCTGCCCGGTCCACTAACGCGTGAAAGGGGGTAGTGACAGCATCCGTAAGAATGGCACCGACCGTAAAGGGAACATTTTTCGGTAAACGCACTAAATTTTTCGCCGGCATTGCTATGTATTCCGCTAAACCCCCGTTTTCTTGAATGCCTACTACTTTGCGATTCACACACACTTCCATATGTCCGGTGATACAGTTTGGGCAGCTACCACAGAACAAAAACGGCACAACCGAAACTCTGGACCCTATCTCCCACCCTTGTACCCCTTTGCCAACTTTCGCAATGACCCCGGCCGGTTCATGACCCAAAATAATGGGCTTGAAAGCGGTTGGTGTCACGCCTTCATAAACAATATGAATGTCTGAGCCGCATAGCCCAACCGCCTTTACTTGCACGAGAACCTCATCATCCCGTAAAGATGGAATAGGCACATTGTCAATTCGTAATGGTTGTCCAACTCCATAAAAACGAGCTGCTTTCATAGTTTCAGCCATACTCTTGCTCCCCCTTTGTGAGTGTATGCTAACTAAAAACCAAATATTTTATATTTTAACACAATTGTGATAATAAATCTCGCTATCTTTGATCCCCTTATGCATCCCGCATCTCTCAGCCACAGTCTTTATATGGGCCCGCCACCTTCTTGACTTTAAAAGAATTCCCACCTATTATAATGGAACAAAAAAAGGACACAGATGATTTTCTGTGCCAAGTAGTTGAAGGTGTGTAGCTGACGGTAATCTATTTTAATATAACCAATTTGTGTTAAATCCATGTTATGCAGATGTTAAAATGTGGTCAAAATATGATCAACATCCTAAATTCATCATTTGGCTTTCCCTTAAAAAAAGAAAAACCCTATATCAAGGGTTTCCACCAGCTGGCGTTCGAATAACCTCTGCTGTCCTCTTCGTTCTCCAAATTGAAACTTACCGGTTTGTTCTTCCTAACCGCCATTCCGACGCCTCCCCGCTTGAAATAAGATGCTGTGTCATCTCATGTAATGTTAAAAGATATGGCTACGCCTCAAAAAGAAATGCATGTCCATAAAGAAAAAATTCCGTTGGCGGCGGAATCATTCATTATCCTCTATGTTTTTAATTTCGATTGCCTTAAGATGGCATATCCTTTTACGAAATCCCTCTATTTTTGCCGAAAAAAAGCCTCCTACTAATAAGGTAAGAGGCCAAACTGGGATGCGATTACTCTTCCCTACTTGCGCCGGACCAACCCATCCCTGGACCACCTGCTCCTGGCGAACCCATTCCGGACCAACCAGTTCCAGCTGATCCCATACCCGGCCAACCGCCGCCCGATCCACTCATACCTGGCCAACCGCCACCTGGTGTACCCATTCCGGACCAACCGCTGCCTGGCCATGATGTGCCGGAAGATCCAGGGGTTCCTACACCTGACCAACCTGAACCGCTTCCTGAGCTTTCCCAGGCTGGATCCTTACCGGGTCCTCCATGTTTTGATTGCATATATAAGCGATCTACACATTGTGTGTGATAATAATGTTTTCTATAAAAATGATCATGCAATTGTGGATTCTCGTATTTGTATTTTTTCATTAATAACCCGTATAACTCAGCTTTTTTCAGGTGATATCTTAATTTATCCATTCTCTTGCCTCCCCAATGTTTTTCTTACCTACGAAAATATACATATGCGGAGGCCTATGAAGGTGTATGGGCGTTTGTCCATAAAATGAATAAATTTTTATTTGTGTATGTAAAGCAAAGAATGCTTCGCATTTTGAACGAGTCGGGGTTAAGCAAGGAAGAACAGTTAGAGATTTTACATAAATTAATGAAAAACACTGATACTATCTAAAAGATAAAAGGTCAAAAGGCCGAGAGTAACTCCCGGCCTTTTCGTTATGTCACTATCCACTTATGTCCATCATTCAAACTGTTGGTTAGTGCATTCCGTACATCGCCAGCATTTGTTGCTTCATTACTTACATCGATCACTGCAACCGTCTGTTTTGTTCCGGCTTTATACTGAATCTCTACTTTGTAATTCTGACCTATACCCACAGCATCCAAGTGAAATTTATCTGAGGTATAGATACTGTTTCTAGTTCTCATAATTGTACTAATGTCAGTGATATCGGCAATGATATCATTCTGAATCATTCAAATTAACCTACTTTTCCGAAATCGTTTGGCATAAACCTGCCCCTTCCTAATAGTTAATTTTGGCACAAGACTATACTATTAGTTAAATTAAGGGGAAAGAACTAATTTGTTGTTAATTTACAAAAAAAGATAGCTACTGAAGGGCACTGCAAAAGTATACTTTTTTTGAAAACGCAATTAATTAAAGAAAAAACGAGCCTTCTAGAATCGCTTCTAAGGCCCGTTTAGCGAATAGGGAGTGATTTTTATCCCCTTTGTTATAATTGGAGTTGCAATTACATAGTGTTCCTTACCAATCGGGCTTAACATGTGCAAAAATGGCATTAAAAACATGCCGGAGACAATCAAACTGATTTCAAGAGGCTATGAAAAACGTGAAAAAGTCACTTTAGTATCCTAAAGGTGGTCAAAATGTGGTCAAAAGCTCATTTCCAACATTCGATCACCCCTTCAAAAAAGAAAAAACCCTTATATAACAAGGGTTTTCACACGCCCGCTTCCATGCAGTCTGAACAGTAACCATAAATTTCGAATTTATGACCCGTAATCATAAAGTCTTTTGGCGATCCGAATATCACATTCATAGGGCACATTTCAAAGGAAATCGTTTTTCTACATTTCGTACAGATGAGATGGTGATGATGGTGGGTGCTGCCGCAACTGAAACGGTATTGCTTTTCACCTTTAAATTCGGTTGTTTCTAATAGACCGAGCTCTTCAAATAAAGTCAAATTTCGGTATATCGTATCAAAACTGAGGTTTGGATATTCTTCCTGCATGTCGAGCAATACTTCCTTGGCCGACAGGTATCGCCTCTTTTCCGAAAACAAGCGAACCATCTTTTCTCTTTTACCTGTGTATTTGTATCCCTTCTCTTTTAACAAATCCAATGCATCCGTTATTTCCATTTCTTCATCTCCTTTAGAAAAGGTTTAAAAATAAGGAATTCAAACGAACCATTGAACCTTTCATGGTAATGTTCGTCACCCTATTTTGAACCTAATGCCTTACCTACCTGATCTAATTGGTCGGTCATCCATTGAAGATAATTTTTACCCTTTGGCTCTGTTTCCGTTACCTGCACGATAGGAACACCGCTTGAGCGCGCAAGTTTAACCATATTTTCGACGGTCGGGCTAGAATTTTGTACGTTGTGTACAAAAAGTTTTACTTTTTTCCCTTTTAGATCGTTTTGTAGGGTGCCCACATCTACTGGAGAAGGATCCGTTCCTTCATCGATCGCTTTAGCAAATTTCGTATCATCGATCGTTAAATTTAACGGCTGTACCATATAGTCAAAAATAGGTTCGGATACAGCGATCGGCGTTGGTGAACTTTGTTTTAATTTCTGCACTTTCTCTGTTAAAGGAGCCAGGGAAGCAATATATTGTTTCGCTCTCTGATGATAGGCATCAGTCTGCTTAGCATCAATCTTGGATAATTGATCCGCAAGGGAATTTGCCAGTTTCGTCATCGTAGTGGGGTCATACCACACGTGCTCATTGTCTCCTTCTTTCTTTCCTTGTAAATCTTCGGCTACCTTAATGACAGATTTTTGTTCATTGGAAGAACCGGCATTGATCATCTTTTCCATCCAGGAATCATAGCCTGCGCCATTGTATACCACAACATTTGCGCTGTACACAGATTTCGAATTATCAGGAGTCGATTCATAACCATGCGGATCCGTATCCGGATTAGTGAGAATGGATGTAACCTCAACGCGATCTCCACCGACAGCTTGAGCTACTTCACCATAGAAATTTTCGGCTGCTACAATTTTTATCTTTTCGTCCTTTGCGGATGAAGCTGAAGTGGACGGCGCATTTTGTGAACTTGAGCATCCTGCAAGTACAAATACAGAAGCGAGGGTTAAAGCGAAAGTTGTTGTCCATACACCCTTTTTCATTTTTGTTTGCTCTCCTTTTATATTTTGGTATTGGCTGCGATTCTAGGAGCGTTTTGCCAGGGATAAACGATTTTCTGTCTGTGGCTGAATTCTTTCTCTGAAATTTCGCCAACCGAGGGCTGCGAAATAAAAAATGCCTTCAGTCGCTGTAATAAAGAAGCTAACAGGGGCATTGGTATAGTATCCAAGCACCAACCCTGCCCACACACCAAGCATAGCTATGATCGCGGAAAACAGAATCATTCGCGAGATAGATTTCGTTAAATGACGGGCCGTGGCCGCCGGTGTGGTCATCAGGGTAAAGACGAGTAAGGAGCCTACGATTTGCACGGCACCGACCACAGCAATAGAAAGTAATAATAAAAATGCCATAGAAATGAATTTCACAGGTAACCCGGCAGCTTCTGCTCCTACCGGATCATAAGAATCAAAGGTTAGCATTCTATAACCAAGTAATAGAAGGACTAATACGCCAATAGACAAACCTGTAATCTGCCAAACTTGTTCAGCGCTGATTCCTACCACACTGCCGAAGAGAAGAGAAAACGCTGCGGACGATTGACGAGAAGACAAGGATAAAAACAATAATCCCAATCCAAGAAAAATACTTAGTATGACATTTATGGAAAGATCTCTGCGAAACACTTTTACGCCTAATTGGCCGATGGCGAGGGAACTTATAGTCGTGAAGCAAAGCAAGCCATATAGCGGATTCCAGCCCATGAATACCGCAAAAGTAGCGCCTGAGAAACCGATTTCCGAGAACATGTGGGCAATAAACGATAACCCGCGGGTAATCACGTAAACACCAATAACACCACACATGATCGCAACCATGGTCCCTGCCAGGAAGGCATGTTGCATAAAATCAAATTCAAACATCTTAAACCTCCTACTGTACCCCTGGGTGTACACAAATTGGGGTGGCTGGCTCGATTAAATTAGGCGACGTTACCAGCATCTTCGAACCGGATTTGGTAATTTGCACGGGAGCCCCATATAATTGGGAAAGTACTTCCGGCTGCATCACTTCCTCTACTGTCCCCTTCACATAATTTCCACGGGTTAAATACAAGATTTCATGTGCGTACCTGGCAATCAAATCGATATCATGACTGACAAAAACCACACTGATTCCACGCTCACGATTCACTTTTTGAACGACCGCGGCCATCTTTTCCTGCGCACCGGGGTCAAGGTTGGACGTCGGTTCATCCAGAAATAATATCTTTGGATTGCGAAGTAGCGCCTGAGCTAAAAAAAGCCTTTGTCTTTCCCCACCTGATAGTTTTCCAATGGGTTTATCCGCATATTTTTCAGAATCAGTTAAAGACAGCGCTTCAGACACTAACGAACGATCTTTTTTCGTTAACCACGGTCTAAACCTGTGAGGCAGTCCAAAACTAACAAAATCTCGTGCGATGAGCGGCGTTTCCGGATCGATTTGGCGTGACTGCGGAACGTATCCTATGGCCGGAGAGCCAGTAGAAGTAATCGTTTTGCCCATCACCTTCACAAACCCCTGTTGAGGTTGCATGATTCCTAATAAAATTCGTAATAATGTGGTTTTACCGGCGCCATTTGGACCAATAATGCCCATAAATTCCCCTGGTTTCACAGAAAAGGATAAGTTTCTTATAATCCATTCCCCGCCGAACGAAATACCAATATCTTCAACCTCAATGGCCCCCATGGCAATAACTCCTTTCTGCTAAATAAGTAAAAAATTTCGAATAATGCACTTTTTTCATCCTGTTTAAATTGTCATCTCGCATGTAAATATATGCCGCACTTTCGTAATCATTACGTTTTCTATCTAATCATAATGATTACGAATTAGAATGTCAACATGAGAGAATAAGATGAGAAAAACATCGCAGGCCATGCCGCTCTCTCCTTTCCCCTCATAGAAGTTTTTACGGCCGCTTTGTGGAACGACGGACGGACCGGCAAAACATCTGGGTATCTCAATGATGGAGACAATTGCCTGTCTTTTTCGTCCTCTGTTCCACACGCTCCACAAGGGTAAAGAAAGGTGCGGACATGCGCCTCACGATGTTTTTCTTCGGTGTTTCGGGACCGGAGGTCCCGTTTAAAAAATCGCTCAAGGCACTTCAAAACCGTGGAGCCCATAAACTTTCCATATCGACAATAAAAATAAACAGCCTACCCAAAGGATTGGCTGTTTTACATTTGTTGTATGAAAATTACCCCGAAATTATCTTATCCTTTCATGACAAAATTCTTGAGCGAGCGGCGGAGAATTTTGCCTGTCGTATTCTTTGGCAACTCCTCCAGGAAAACGATTTTGTGCGGAACTTTGTACTTGGCTAATTCGGTACGGCAATATTCAATGAGTGCCTCCTCTGTTACCGATTTGTTGCAGCGCACTACATAAGCATGCACGGCCTCACCGAAGTTTTCATCCGGCACACCGATAACTGCCGCCTCAATAATCTCAGGATGCTGGTATAGCACTTCCTCTACCTCTCTCGGATAGACATTGTAACCGCCGACAATAATGACATCTTTTTTGCGGTCGACAATATAAATATAGCCGTCTTCATCCATTGTCGCCATATCACCGGTATGTAGCCATCCGTTGCGCAGCGTAATTGCGGTATCTTCGAGCATATTCAGATACCCTTTCATAACATTCGGGCCGCGGACGACGAGCTCGCCTACTTCTCCCCGTGGAAGTTCATTATCATTCTCATCTACTACCCGGTTCTCCACGCCAGGAATGCTGCAGCCGATCGATCCTGGCTTGCGAACGCCGTCAACCGGATTGAAGGCGGTAACAGGCGAAGCTTCTGAGAGCCCGTACCCCTCTGAAATGGTTTTATGGAATTTTGCTTCAAAACTGTGCAAAAGTGCGACCGGGAGAGCCGATCCCCCTGAAATACAAATGCGCAGCGTTTCGAGGTCTTCTGGCTTTGCCTCAGGATAGAGCATCATAAAGTTATACATCGTGGGTACACCGGCAAAGATCGTTGCCTTTGTCTGCTGGATCGTTCGTATCACGTCCCCCAGGCTAAACCGCGGAATAATGACAATGCAGGAGGCCAGAGCTATCGGAGCATTCATGCAGACTGTCATACAGAATACATGGAACATGGGAAGCACAGCAACCGTCTTATCCTGCTGCCCCATCTCCAAATACTCTGCAATGCTGTTGGCGTTGGACGTCAAATTCCTGTGGGTCAGCATCGCCCCTTTTGGCGCTCCTGTTGTACCGGACGTATATAAAATGATCGCGACATCATCCTCTGTAACTTCCACGTTGCCCCCTTCGATTCCATCTGTTGGTGTGAGAAGCTTAGAAAAAGGCCGAATCCACTCCGTTTCTTGCGTTTCGCCCAAAACAAAAACCTGCTGTAAATCCGGCAGCCCTGCTTTTAGGGCTTGAAAAGCAGGCAGCAGCGGAGCAACTATAATGGCTGACTTTGCCTGGCTGTTTTGCAGAATAAATTGGATTTCATGCGGGGTATAAATCGGATTGATCGGCACAACCTCAGCTCCGGCTAGAAGAATTCCATAATACGAAATGATGAATTCCGGTGAATTTCCTGATAGCAACGCCACTCGGTCACCCTTCTGAATGCACATTTTAATCAGATTGCCAGCCACATTTTGTGCGGCCTGCAAGAACTCACGGTACGTTGTACGCTTATTTAAAAATTCAAACGCAACCGCCTCAGGATGAGAGGCAGCTGAACGCTTGAGATTTGCATTTAATGTCGCCATATCATTCACCTCAACTTTAATTATGAAAGCCTTCGTGCCAGAGAAGCAAGTGAAAAAGAATAAACACCGCGGACATGCCGCTCTCTCCTTTCCCCCCGCGGAAGTTTTTCGGCCGCTTTCTGTGACGACGGGCGGACCGGCAAAATATTTGAGTATCTCAATGATGGAGACGGTTGAAGGTCTTTTTCGCCTTCTGTTCCAGACGCTCCTCAAGGGGAAAGAAAGGAGCCGGCATTGCCTCGCGATGTGTTTTTCTTTAGCGTTTTGGGGACCATACGGTCCCCATTTAAGAAATAACAATTACTTTTAACACTTTAAAGTAACATATAATTTCTTTATGGATGGAAAAGTAGGCAGGTTACCCTGCCCACTTCTTATTATTTCGCCGAGGTAACGTATTGTTCTGCTTCGATAACAGCAGCTGCAATGCTGCGCTTAAGCGAGATGGTATCAATGGGCTGAACACGAAGAAGCTTTTTCAGAATAGAAAGCTGGGTACGCTGCATATCGCCTTCACTTGCGGCAACCAGGACTTCTTTCGACCATTTTTCGATATTGCCCCATACATCGTGGAAATACGCACGGGTCATTTCAATTTGGAGGCGGGCTGCTTCTTCACCTTTAGCTGTAGCTGTTTTCTTAGCCCGCAGAAGTGCGGACTCTGCTGCATAAATGGTGATGACAAGGTCAGCCAGGTTGCTAAGAATTTCCTGCTGCTGCTCGATGTTTTGCATATATTTCTGAACGGCTACGCCGCCTGCCATCAAAAATACTTTCTTGGCTAATTCAAGCATTTTCGTTTCCGCTGAGAGTACTTCTCCTGTTTCCTCAAGTGTAACAGGTGGCACATAGCTTGTTAACTCTTTTTGCAGCGACTCCAGTGCGGGCATGAGAGCAAGGCGGCCTTTCAGCGCGCGTTTTAGAATGGTGCCCGGGATCAGCAGGCGATTAATTTCATTTGTTCCTTCAAAGATACGGTTAATACGGGAATCGCGGTACATTTGTTCCACTGCGTATTCCTGAATGAAGCCGTAACCACCATGGATTTGTACGGCTTCGTCCGCCACAAAATCAAGCGCCTCCGATCCAAATACTTTACAAATGGAATATTCCACTGCATGCTCTTCAATCGCTTTTGCCGCCTCGTTGCCGGCGTATTCGTCAAGATTAAGATCTTTTACTGCCTCATCCAGATAGGCTCCGGTACGATACGTTAAGCTTTCGTTTACGTAAGTGCGAATCGCCATGTTTGCAAGCTTATTCTGAATAAGCGGAAAGCTTGCGATAGGTGTATTGAACTGCTTGCGCTCCTTCGCGTATTTAACTGCCAGCTCTACGCCAAGTTTAGTGGAACCAACGCCGCCAACGCCTAGTTTATAACGCCCAATATTTAGGATGTTAAAGGCAATCTGATGGCCTTTACCAATTTCTCCAAGCAAATTCTCTACAGGCACTGCCACGTCTTCAAGGATGAGCGGGCGAGTGGACGATCCTTTAATGCCCATTTTCTTTTCTTCCGGTCCTGTGCTTACCCCATTGAATCCACGCTCAACAATGAAGGCTGTAAATTTCTCTCCATCGACTTTAGCATAGACAATAAATACATCAGCAAATCCAGCATTTGTAATAAACTGCTTGGAACCGTTGAGAATGTAATGCGTTCCCTCCGCGTTTAGAACAGCGGTTGTTTTCGCGCCCAGTGCGTCTGAACCAGACGAAGGCTCAGTTAAGCAGTAAGCCGCGATTTTTTCACCGGTTGCTAGTGCCGGCAGATAATTCTCTTTCTGTTCTTTTGTACCGAAGAAGACAATCGGCAAGGTACCAATTCCGATGTGGGCACCATGGCTTAGCGCGAAAGACCCGCCGCGCGTCATATTTTCTCCGATAAGGCTGGAACTAATCTTATCCAATGCAAGCCCGCCAAAAGCTTCTGGAATATCGGCGCTTAACAGGCCAAGATCGCCTGCCTGGCGAAGCAGTTTCACGGTCAGTTCATAATCAAGCTTTTCAATCTCTTCGTGTTTCGGCTCCACTTCTCCAGCAACAAAGTCGCGGGTTGTGCGGGCAATCATCTTTTGTTCTTCCGTAAAATCCTCCGGTGTAAATACATTTTGAAAATCGATTTCTTCCAGCAGGAATTGTCCGCCTTTGGGGAAAGTTTTTTGTTCGCTCATTTGAATTCCTCCTTGTATGTTAACAAAATGCTCAATTTACAAATTCAAAGACGCCTGCAGCCCCCATACCGCCGCCGATACACATGGACACAACTCCATACTTGGCGCCGCGGCGGGCTGCCTCATAAGAAAGGGAAACGGTTAACTTCGTGCCCGTGCAGCCGAGCGGATGGCCGAGCGCGATTGCGCCGCCGTTCACATTCACTTTATGCGGATCAATCTCCAGATGGCGTACAACATGCAGCGCCTGCGAAGCAAAAGCTTCATTAATTTCAAACAGGTCAACCTGATCCTGGGTAATGCCAGCGAGTTTCAACGCCTTTGGGATGGCGACAACAGGGCCTACACCCATAATTACAGGATCAACACCACCTACCGCGAACGACCGGAATATGGCAAGCGGCTTAAGGCCAAGTTCATCTGCTTTTTCCCGGGACATGAGGAGCACTGCAGCTGCGCCGTCACTCATCTGCGACGCGTTGCCTGCTGTTACGTTTCCGCCGCCGCGGAACGGTGATTTTAAATTCGCCAGCGATTCCACACTAGTTCCAGGGCGTACCCCTTCATCCGTATCGAAAACCATTTTGCTTATTTGCAGGCGCCCCTGGCTGTCGAAATACCTCTCTTTCAGCGTAAGCGGCACAATTTCGTCTTTAAATTTCCCATCGCGAATCGCGCGCTCTGCCTTTGCATGGCTCCGGGTAGCGAAATCATCCATATCTGCACGCGAAACATGGAAGCGTTCAGCAACATTCTCTGCCGTGTGGCCCATGCTGATATAAATTTCAGGATATTGCTCCACAATGTCCGGGTGTGGCGCCATTTTATAGCCGGTCATAGGCACATGGCTCATGCTTTCTACACCGCCGGCGACAACGACATCCGCAAAGCCGCACATGATTTTTTCCGCAGCAATGGCAATGGACTGCAGCCCGGAAGAACAGAACCGGTTAATCGTAAAAGCAGGCACTGTGGTCGGATACCCGGCATACACAGAGATAATCCGGGCCATGTTTAACCCCTGTTCCCCCTCAGGCATCGCACAGCCGATTACAACATCATCTATCATGCCTGGATCCACACCCGGAGCACGCTTAATCACATCCTTTAATACAGCTGCGCCAAGGTCTTCCGGCCGGGTGTTTCGCAGAGCACCCTTAGGCGCTTTTCCAACGGCGGTTCGCACCGCCGATACAATGACAGCTTCCCTCATGATCGATCCCCTCCTAATTGCGCAGTGGTTTGCCTTTCGTTAACATATACTGCATTCTTTGCTGGCTTTTTGGCTCGCCGCAAAGGCTTAAGAACGCTTCGCGCTCCAGATCAAGCAGGTATTCCTCTGTAACATACATATTCCGGTTCACATCGCCACCTGCAAGAACATGCGCCAGTTTATTGGCAATTTTCAAGTCATGTTCACTGATATACCCACTCTCGCGCATCGTATAAGCGCCGATTTGCAGAACGGCCTTCCCGTCACGCCCCACCACACGCACACGCTCTTTGCGAGGGGGCTGGTAACCAGTGGCATCAAGTGCGAGCACCGACTGCTTGGCGTCGTATAACAAGTGATCGCGATTCATCGTCACCTGGTCTCCTCTGCGTAAAAAGCCAAGCTCACGCGCCTCCTCTGCACTTGTCGATACTTTCGCCATCGCAATCTTCTCAAATGCTTTAATCACAAATGGCGTTAAATCTGCTTTATTATCGATGCGATCCACTTCCTGTGTAGTGCGTAAAAGAACCTCTTTCGTGCCCGCACCACCTGGTATCACGCCTACCCCAACTTCAACAAGACCCATGTAAGTCTCCGCATTCGCCTGAATCTTTGCCGCCGGCAGGCAAATCTCCGCGCCTCCGCCAAGCGTCATGCCAAATGGAGCAGCAACTACAGGCTTTTTCGAATATTTAATAGCCAGTGAGGCATGCTGGAAACGCTTCACAAGGTGATTGATATCATCCCAGTTATCATCTTGGGCTTCCATGAGTATCATCATTAAATTCGCGCCAACGCAGAAATTTTTTGCTTCATTCGTGATAACAAGCCCACGGTAGTTTCGTTCCACTTCATCCAGTGACTTGTAGAGCATCTCAATAATATCGAATCCGATCGCATTGTTCGGTGAATGAAATTCCAGACACGCTACCCCGTCTCCGATGTCAATCAAGCTCGCACCTGAATTCGATAAGACGGTCCCGCTCTTCTTGAAGGCTTTCAGGCTCATAACCTGGCGTGAAGCCTCTTCTTCGGCTCGCTCCCCTGTAAGGGCGTGGAAATATTTCTTTCCGCCTTCTTCCTCGTAAAAGGACTCCATGCCGGAAGCCAGCATTTCCTCGACCCACTGCGGGATTGTTTCGCCTTCCTGCTTCATCCGCTCAACGGATTTGCGTACGCCAAGTGCGTCCCATGTTTCAAACGGACCAAGTTCCCAGTTAAAGCCCCACTTCATCGCACGGTCGACATTGACGATATCATCTGCGATCTCCGGTACCTTACTGGCAGAATACAGAAGCACCTTCTTCAAAACGTTCCAGGTAAACTCACCTTCCCTTGAATGGCTGTAAGCAAGGGCAGCGATTCTCTTTCTTAGCCCCCCGGCCTGTTTCGCCTGTTCAACTGCAGCAAGCTTTTCTTTCTTAACCGGTACATATTCAAACGTATGGTAATCTAAAACGTTAAGTTCTCTGCCTTTCGCGGTTTTCTTCTTCTGGTAGAAGCCTTGCCCGCGTTTATCACCAAGCCAGCCATTCTCCACAAGCTTGGTAAGCATTTCAGGTACGACAAAAATTTGTTTTTCCGCCTGGTCTTGAACAAGGTTGTGTACATTGTTGGCCACGTGGACAAACGTATCCAGTCCAACCATATCAAGTGTTCGGAAGGTAGCGCTTTTGGGATGCCCAACAGCCGCACCCGTCATTGCATCTACCTGTTCAATCGTCCAGCCTCCCCGCACCATTTCAGCGACTGTAACCATGAGGCCGTAAACGCCAATCCGGTTGCCGATGAAATTAGGGGTATCCTTGGCTAGTACAACACCCTTGCCAAGCGTGCGTTCACCAAACTTTTTCATGTAAGCGATAACATTTTTAGCGGTATCGCTCCCGGGGATAATCTCCAGCAGTTTCATGTAGCGTGGCGGGTTGAAGAAGTGGGTTCCAAGAAAGTGCTTGCGGAAGGCTTCACCTCGTCCTTCTACCATGCTGTTGATCGAAACACCGGACGTGTTGGAACTAACAATCGTCCCTTCACTCCAATTCTGCTCAACCCGCGCAAACAGCTGTTGTTTTATTCCAAGATTTTCAACGATAGCTTCAATAATCCAATCGACTTCTTTAAGCTGAGATAAATCATCTTCCAGATTACCGGGTGCGATTAGTTCGGCGTACTTCTGTACGAAAAGCGGTGCCGGCTTTACTTTAAGCAAACGTTCCTTTGCTTCTGCTGCAATCCGGTTTCGAACAACGGAATGTTCTAGGGTTAATCCCTTCGCCTCTTCCTTTTCAGTTAGCTTGTTAGGAACGATGTCCAACAGCAGTGTTTGAATGCCAGCGTTGGCCAGATGGGCTGCAATGGCAGCTCCCATAACACCCGAGCCGAGTACGGCGGCTTTTTGTATACGCCTCTCCATCTTACTACCTCCTCAGAGACAAGTATGTAATGAATGAACATTCAATCAATTGTTGTCGAATGAAAAACCCCTGATTAAACAGCGGCATATTAGTTTGAATGAATACTCATTCATAAATTCATTAAATAAAGTTAAGCGGTAATCTTCTGATTATTATTGTAATATATTTGTGCAAGATTTTCCAGCCCTTTTTTTATATCCTTTTTAATAGGTCATGTGCTGAGCTGACATTCATATGCTTAAAAGACAACCATTAAATTTAAAGGGAGGCACACCGTTGGCCGGATTCCTGCTAGATTTATTACTGGCTGTTTCAGCCCTGTTTTCGATTCTTTTACTTGTTTACGGTTCGACCCCCTTGTCAGGTGCTCACCCGAAGTTGCATTCACGACTGGTTAAATGGAGCGCGGTACTGACTACCGCAACAATTGTTGCCTTTTATCTCCGCTCTCTTTTATTTCCGCCTACGTAACTTCAGACTCAGCTCCAATACCTTGAGACAGTTTTAGTGTTACATCTCCACACATTGTAGGGTATTATAATAAACAGAAAAAGGAGATGACACAGTAATGAGAATTAGCGAACCGGCAAAAGCTGAAGTTTTGCGCCTCTTTGAAGAGGAGAACATCAGCTGCCTGCGCATATTTTTTGGCGGATATGGCTGAGGAGGCCCGAAAGTAACGATGGCTCTGGAAGAGCCATATGACCAGGATATAATAGAAGAAATTGATGGTATCCGGATTGCAATCGATCCGATGGTCCATTCAACCGTTCAGGATGCTGAACTCGATTATACCTCCTCACATTTCGGAGGCGGTTTTCAATTAAACGGTGGAAATACATCGGCCTGTTAGCTGATAAAAGCCGGCAGTTGTTGCTTCCAGGGAAGCGACCAGCTGCCGGCTTTCTTATCGTATAGGAAAGTATATTTTGCTTTAACGTATTGAAGTGCGTTGAGCAATTTTTTAAATGGGACCTCGTTCCACAAAGCGGCCGTAAAAGCTTCTACGTGGGGAAAGGAGAGAGCGGCATGGCCCGCGATGTTTTTCTCACTGCCTTCTACTCCTTTTTTTCTTCGCTGAGAATGGTCCACCCATTCTCCTGGTATACGCGCCGCTCTTTCATAAGCTTGCCAATCGCTCTCTTAAACGCGGCCTTGCTGATATCGAACTTTTCTTTAATAATTTCCGGGTCCGTTTTATCCGTGTATGGCATGCGCGTGCCACGATTCTTGATGTACTGATAAATCTTTTCCGCATCCTGGCTGTAACTTACTTCCTTACGCTCGCGCATCGTCAGGTTTAGGCGGCCATCTTCGTCCCGCACGCGGGAAACTCTGGCGGTGATCTTCTGTCCGACCCGCAGCGGTTCATTCGTTTCATCCCTGTGAAGGAACGCGAGGTGTTGGCCCTCGGTCATGAGGAAAGCCCCGATTTTGATAATTTTATAAATGTAACCGGAGACATCTTTATTAAACAGGCTCTGGTCAGCCGGCTCGCTAATTTCAACAAAATCTTCCTCTTTGCCGAGTACAGCGAGCAGCCGGCCCTGGCGATCATGCTCCAACTGTACATACACCCGGTCACCTGCCTGGGGCCACTTATCTTTCATTTCAGGCAGCTGGTCGGCCGGTAAAAGCACGTCTTTTTTAAATCCAATATTTAAAAAAGCTCCCATTCTCGGATGAATGTCTACAACCTCAAGCCAACCAAATTCACCAAGCTCAATAAAAGGGGTAAGCTGCGTTGCTGCCAGGCGGTCCTGATTATCATAATAAAGGTAGACTTCGACTTCATCACCAATCGCAATATCCTCTTCCTTTATTTCACTTTCATGCAGGAGTACATCTGTCTTTCCGTCAGACAGGAAATACCCGAATGGCGCTTCACGTTCAACTTTTAATGTTACTTTGGTTCCTGCTTCTAACATATTTCTTGCATCCTCCTTATGATCAGCGTGATGTCCCGGCAATTGCTGATTTTCCCGCCTGAAATGCTTCTTTTATAAAAGGAGATACAGCGGACGGCTTGCCCCGAAAATAAGCAGGCGTGCTTATATAGAGCATTTTCTTCGCCCTTGTAACCGCAACATACGCCAGCCGCCGCTCTTCTTCCATTGCTTCCAGCAGCAGTTCCCCCTCTTTAGCTTGAAGCCAGATATCTGGTTTATCCTCAGGGCTTACCGCAATACTGTGGGGCAGCACGCCGTCGATCATGCCAATGAGAATGACAACCGGGTACTCCAATCCTTTTGCGCTGTGAATCGTCTGGAGCGTGATTCCCTGCCGGGTATCCGTATCCTTCTGTTGTTTTCGAGATTCCCTCTCGCGAATAACACGGTCCACATACGACAGAAATTCAGGCACCGTTTGAAATCCCTTCACAGCATCTTCGAGCTCTGAGAGATCATCGCGCATGATTTCTTTATGATACGTAACCGCCCCGTCTTCCTGGCTGCCGAGGAACTTATCGTAACCCCCGCCTGGTTCATTGCGAATCTCCTTTACTGCCTGCAGGGGTGTAACGCGGCTAATGCTTTTGATCCATGGAACTCTCTCTTCCCGTAGCCTGCGTTTCTGGTATGCGGGCAAGTCCAGTTCGCCGAGTGCATCTATGTAAGAGATGCCCCTCTGAATAGAAAGAATCTGCAGTTCTTTCATAAATTTAGCCTTACTTATATACAGGCACGGGAGGACTCCTTCGAGCGCTTTCTCATTGTATGGGTCCAGAGAAAGCCGCAGAAAATCAAGCACCGGCCTAATGGTGGACAATTCATAGAAAGTCGGTTCGTCCCGGTGTGTGGTAAAAGGAAGACCGCTCATCAGGAGCCGTTCATATAATGTGCGCGCCGTACTGTGGGTCCGATACAACACCGCGATGTCATGGTAGCGATACCCATCCGCTTTCACCAGCTGTTGAATAAGCTGCAAAACATCATCGGCTTCTCTCTCCACTGATTTTGGCTGCCAGTACATCGGCATACTGGAATCCCTTTGTGTAACCTTTAACTTCTTATCAAATCGCCGTGTATTGTGGCGAATTATCTCATTCCCTAACCCGACTACCCCACCGGGTGAGCGGTAATTAATATCAAGTGTGACGCGACTGCAGTCTGGATATACCTCGGGGAACTTTAGAATAATGGAAGGATCGGCCCCCCTCCACCCATAAATCGCCTGGTCCGGGTCTCCAACCACACAGAGATTGGATTCTTCCGCCAACAGCCTAATCATTTCATATTGTGCATAGTTTGTATCTTGGTATTCATCTACCATGATATATTCCATCCGCTTGCGCAGGCTTTGCAGGTATGATTGGTGCTGCTCAAGCACATCAATACACCCGGTGATTAAGTCCTCAAAATCGAGGAGTTCATTTTCCAGCTTGTACGATTCGTAACTGCGGAAGACGTCCCGTACATCCTGCTTCACCAACTCCTGGGCCTGCTCATTCAGTTCCCTATTTCTCCAGTACATCCCGTTTTTTATATGGGCAAACAAAGCAAGCAGCGTTTCTGATTCATACTGCTCTCCCACCGCAAGCTCGCGGGTGATCTGCCCAACCAGAAATTCTTTCTGCTTCTCACTCATAATGCGCGGTTTATTGGTTAGCTTATGAAAATAAATGGTACGCGCCAAAGAATGAAAAGTGCCAATGATAATTTTGTTTACCATGCCGGGGGTTATGCCTGGAATACTCTTCAGCCTGTCCTTCATTTGGCCTGCTGCTTGTCTCGTAAAAGTAACTAACACAATATTCTGCGGGGGGACTTTTCGTACAAGCATGAGGTAGGCCGTCCTGCATGTAAGCACGGTTGTTTTTCCACTGCCGGCGCCCGCATTAATGAGTACAGATCCATCGCAAGCCCTGACAGCTTCTACTTGCGCCTTATTTAACCGAATATTGCTTGCTTCCAGTGAACGAAAGAAAAAAGCATCGGCCTCATGATTCCCTACAAGTTCTTCCGACGTAAGTGAACTTGACAGTTCTGCCAGCGGAATAGCGCCTTGCGCAATCCCTGGCGGCATGCGGTCCATGCTTTGCAGTAATTGTGTAGTCTCTATCATGTAAAAAAACTCCCATATACAGTGCTATCTTCCACTATACAGGAAATGATCCAAAAGAGAAAGAAGTAGAAAAAAACTTTCATTCTTATCAAATAAAATATACCTTTTGTTGAATCACATGGAATAGGCCCGCCAATGCCACCCAGGGTAAAGGGTGATATATAGCGGGCCATTCTAATCTATCCGAAGTTTCTCCACTCTGTTTATATTTTCTATCTATCTGTTTTTTTGTTTATCTCTATTTGTCTAGCTTTCTGTCTATATATTTACCGGGTCATTCTTATCCGCTTCAAAGTGGCTGCTCTCCAACATCGAACCGGTCTCAGCATAGCGGATATGCCAGGACAGTGCCTTCTCAAGCACATGCGGCGTTTGTCCGCCCCGCTTGCACGCCTCTTCAAAGTACGCCATAAGCATGGGGCGGTAAGTTGGGTGTGCACAATTTTCGATGATGCGCACCGCTCGTTCTCTTGGAGCCAGCCCGCGCAGGTCTGCAATCCCCTGCTCTGTCACAATCACATCTACGTCGTGTTCCGTGTGGTCAACGTGAGAGGCAAACGGCACAATGCTCGAAATCAACCCATTTTTCGCTGTTGATTTGGTTACAAAAATGCCTAGCCGAGAATTGCGGGCAAAGTCTCCCGAACCTCCGATGCCGTTCATCATTTTTGACCCGTTGACATGCGTAGAGTTAACATTTCCATAGATATCGGCTTCAAGGGCTGTATTAATGGCGATAAGTCCTAGACGGCGGACAATTTCCGGATGGTTCGAGATTTCCTGGGGCCTTAGCATAAGTCGATCGCTGTAATGGCCGAAATTATTCAGTACTTTATCAATTTTCTCCGGCGACAGTGTAATCGAGCAGCAGGAAGCAAACCTCACTTTCCCTGCATCCAATAAGTCAAACACCGCATCTTGCAGAACTTCTGAGTAGACCTCTAGATCCGTAAACTCTGAGTTTAGAAAGCCATGGAACACCGCATTTGCAACCGAGCCGACGCCTGACTGCATGGGTGCCAGGTTCGGACCCAGCCGGCCCGCTTTTACTTCCTCGCGCAGGAACCCAATAAGATAGTCGGCGATAACAGCCGTTTCTTCATCCGGCTTTACAATTTTGGATGTTATATCGCGCTGGTCCGTAAATACAATCCCTTTTATTTTCTCCGGCGGGACAGGCAGGTAAGGAATGCCGATTCGCTGGTCCACATTGATGAGGGGGATTGGCTGGCGCTCGCCTTGCTTACCTGGTTCGTATAAGTCATGCACACCTTCCAGCTCAGCAGGCTGTGATAAGTTCAACTCCACAATAATTTCTTTTGCTTTTTGCACGAAGCTGTACGAATTGCCTACCGAAGTGCTCGGTACAATATACCCCTCCTCCGTTATTGCAACCGCTTCCACAATTGCGATATCAATAGGCAGAAAATCCGACCGGATTAGTTCTGCGGTATGGGACAGATGCTGGTCAACAAAAAGAACCTCACCTTCATTTATCTTAGCTCGCATTCTTTTTTCAGATTGGAAAGGAAGCCTTTTATGGATAATCCCGGCTTCCGCCATAATGCCGTCTACTTCCGAATTTATTGATGCGCCTGTATACACATTAATTTTAAAAGGGTGCAAGTTTTCCTTCTTAACGCGGTCCACAAGCGCCCGCGGCACAACCTTTGCGTCACCAGCCTGGGTAAACCCACTGAGGCCGACCGTCATGCCGTGATGAATCCATGTTGCAGCTTCTTCTGCTGTGACGATTCTATTCATTAATTCACTACTACGCAAACGACTTTCTATCATCCTTAAACCGCCTCCTGTCCTAACCGGCTAATCGTGTATAATATTCTTAATATATACAGTAGCACGCCTAATGCTGACTTGCCTTGAAAATAGGACAAAGCAGCGAAAATGGCGATAAAATAGAAAAAAATAAAGGTAAGCCTTTACATTCGAATTTAATAATAGCCGTCAGAGCATGCACCGAGCGGCTTTTAGAATCCCATCATCCTGCGAAATACGCTGGCGTACTTCTGGCTGACAGGCACTTTGCTTTTTTTTCCATCCCTTATAACAAGCAGGAAGGTGGAGTGAAAATCGGGATGAATTTCACGGATGGCATTCACATTTACAATGTAGGCGCGATGAATGCGGATAAATTTATCTCGCGGGAGTATCCTTTCGAGCTCAACCAGGGTATATTTATTCACGTATACGCCATCCTCGGTATACAGCAGCGTTTTTCCTTTGTCTGATTCAATAAAGTTGATTCTAGCAAGCTGTATTGGAATCCACTTGTCCTCGGTTCTCCCGATTAAGAAATTGTGTTTGGGAAGCTTCTCCACGTCTGGGCCGCCAAACGGAGGGAATATGGCTGTTATGCACCCTTCTGCGTCTGTACCGTTAAAAATAGGCATTCCCATTCCATAATAGGGCATGCCGAACAGCTTCTCGTCTACCAATTGCGCGACCTTTGCCCTGTTTAGAACAGCCCTCAGGCTAACGGTGCCTTCTTTGAGAGAATCACCGGGCTTAATTTTTAGGTCGATACTTTTACTTGGCTGATAATAAATAAACCGGGATGTGTCCGCTATCGCTATCGAAGCCTCCTGCGGAAAAACCTGACTGATCGCCTCAACAATCTCACGAACGGATGATTTGTCCACTTCTCCCTCTCCCCTTTTCGACAAAATCTCCTATACTTACTATAATACCATGTACATGCCGGGTAAGAAAAATTATTTTACTCTTACTAAACAAAAGGACTTTCGTTTTCGTCTAATTTATTAAGAGGGAGATTAGGTCTTCCGAAGGTTTATAATGGAAACGTAATGTGCAAGAATAGGAAATGATTATGTGAAGGGGAGGACAACTTATGCGTGTACCGAGGATACTATTTTTGATGCTTCTGACTATACTGGTGGCCGCAGGCTGCTCGAGTGCTCCAACCGGCTCGCAGGCAAATGGCGGTCAGACCCAACAGAATAATACTCCTGAAAAACCTGCAACTGAACAAGCAACACCTGCACAACATAACCAGACCGCTATCAAAAAACCTGATGCGCTAAAGCAAAAGCAAGTGGCATTTATTTATACGGACGATAATTTAATGGACCAATATAAAGAAATGCACACCATTCAGTACAAGACAGTTGATGAACTGCCGCTGCTTGCTCTGAAAGAATGGCAAAAAGGCCCACAAAACAAAAAACTAATCTGCTTGCTTCCACCGAGCGTTGAAATTCAGTCTGTAAAAAGAGACGGAGACAACGCAGTCGTTAGCTTTTCTTCCAACATTAAAAAAGCAGCCAATATGGGTTCAACTGGAGAGGATTTGCTTGTTAAACAAGTAGCAACGATTATGAACCAGCTTGGATTTAAGGACACCATGTTTGAAATTGATGGCAAAAAAATTGAATCGCTGCTGGGCCACGTGGACACCACTACACCTGCACAGCCGCTTGATTTAACACAGGTAAAACAGATGAAATAACCCTAATTGGCAAAAGGCCGCCCTTTTTAAGAAGGACGGCCTTTTTTGTTTTTTTACCAGAAATAGGAAGTTTACATGCGCAAGGCTGGCTTCATAACCTGCCTTGTATCTCCATAAGATATCGTGCATACCCCATCGGATTTGAATACGTATTCTTCCACTCCTTTAGCAGTGCGCCGTTACGAAAACTATACCGCTGGTCTCGTCCGTTGCATTCAATGAAGAATGGAAAGCCTTCATTAGAAATACCAATATCGAGTCCGACATCAGCCAGATCAGGCAAAACCATGCTCAGGCGCTCGACAATGGCCAGCGAAAGCTGTGTGATGGACTGGACAACTTCACGTTCCTTTAAATTTGGATACTCCTGCAGGAGCTGTTGAATGGTGTAGACCTTTCCACCCTGACCTACATTGCTCAAGTAGTGGCCCGCTTTTGCTACCTTGCCGACAATCCCGGTAATTGACCATTCGCCGGTGAAGTTCCTCTGAACGGAAACCCGGAAATCAAATGGCCGCTTCTTATACTCGGCAAGCGGCAGGGCCTCCTGGATAAGATAAGCACGTTTTTCAAAAGCCTGTTGAATCCGCAAGGGTATTTGCTGCTGGAATTCTTTGCGCAGCCACACGCGCTTATTATTGATCATTTCACGATATGGAAGCACCCATTTGTTTTTCTTTTTCTCAATCCGCATAATCCCCGCGCCAATGCTTCCACTATCCGGCTTCAGAAAAAGCGCCCGGTGTTTGCCCATCATATAACGCAAATTGTCCAGAGAACCACTGACCGTTTCAGGAAGATGATCAGCAATCGCAGGATCTTCAACGAGCAGGGAGTGAATATACAGCTTTCCATAGCGGTTCCAGCGGTTAAAAATGATAATGCCCCGTTCCGCCAGCTGAGTGATTTTGTTCTTTGCAATGCGGGAGAAATAAAGAGCACGATTATGGATAATAGGAGGAAGCGGTATTTCAATTAGTTGGTAGCTTTGTGCAGTTTTAACATAAGCTTTAACCCTGTCACGCTTGGGAGAGACATCCTCAAGGCAAAAGTAACAGGGCTTCACTCCATACTTCTTCGCTCCTTCATCGTAAAAGGCGAGCTTCTCTGTTTGGGTTTTTCCGGTCGGTATTCCTTTGAACATTGATCTATTTAACAACACTCCCACGTAAGGAACATTCATTGTACGCCCCCCAGCCTGACAAATATCCATGTAAGGCGTACGTCTTGCTAAAGCAGGGTGCGCCTTATCCAGTTATACGATATGTGATTATTGGCAGGATTGTTCCTGCAACATTGACCCAGCTTCATTGCACTACAGGCGTGCGCCTGATAATATGCTAATTAGCAAAAAGGGAAGGAGAATGCATGTATGAAGTTAAGTGTATTAGACCAGTCTCCCGTTCTCACGGGTTTCACACCGGGACAAGCACTCGAAGAAACGGCCAAGCTTGTGCAAAGCGTGGAAGAGCTGGGCTATTCTCGCTTCTGGGTGTCCGAACACCATCAACTGGATGCGCTGGCCGGTTCATCCCCTGAAGTTTTGCTTGCCCACCTCGGTGCACGCACCACCAGCATCCGGATTGGTGCCGGCGCCGTCCTTCTTCCCTACTATAGTCCTCTTAAAGTGGCTGAGAATTTCAATCTGCTTGCCACGCTCTATCCAGGGAGGATTGATTTGGGCATAGGCCGCGCACCAGGCGGTTCCGCACACACATCGCTTGCGCTGCGGGAGAATTATCTGCAGAACGTTTTCCGTATGCCTGAATTGGTTAAAGAGCTGCAGGACTTTCTACTCCATACTGCGGCTGTAGACCACGCAGGCGAGTCGCCAGCGGCTTACCCTATTCCACCGGTTCAACCCGAGCTGTGGATGCTTGGCACGAGCAGTAAAAGTGCCGGGTACGCTTCAGAATTAGGCGCTGCGTTTGCTTTTGGACATTTTATGAGTGATGGCGACGGACCTGAAATAATAAAGCAATATCGGCAATCTTTTACACCCTCATCCGCCCTGCGCAGCCCTAAATCGCTGATTGCCGTGTCAGTCATCTGCGCGCAGACATCCGAGCAAGCGGAACAGCTGGCGGTGAGCCAGGATGTCTGGTCGATTCGGATGGATGCCGGCCAGGGGAGGGGCACAATCCCTACAATAGAGGAAGCTGCAAATTACCCTTTTACCGCGGCTGAGAAGACGATGGTCCGCCAAAGAAGAGAACGTATGATCATCGGCAATCCCCGGCAGGTAAGAGAAAAGCTTTTAGTGTTGGAAGAACGATATCAGACGGAAGAATTTATGATTGTAACGATCACCCCCAGCTATGAGGCAAGGCAGCGCTCTTATGAACTCCTGGCGGAAGCGATTCTAAAGTAGCCTGGGATAAATCTTCTCCACCTGCGGATGGCAGACAAGAGCTTCACCTGTCTCTGAACCCGAACAGGTAACCTAACCGCGTAGGGGAGAAAATTGGAAAACATGCCGCGGATGGAAGATGGCAATACTTCTCATATAGAATCGACTGTGAAAGGAGTGTACAGATGAAACACATAAAAGCCTTTATTATAAAATTTCTCCGGTTTCTATTCGATATTTACATTTTTATCGGGCTTGTTTACGACCAGCCATTTTCCATCGTTTTTGAACTAAGCCTTGTCCTTTCGCTCATTTCTTATATACTCGGGGATCTTATTCTCCTTCCCACGCTTGGCATTAATAGCGCAACTGCCGCCGATTTTGTTATTATCGCCCTAGGAATATGGCTTGGTATGCTTGCTTATGGCGTAAATGTCCATATTTTTGTTTATGTTCTACTTGCCCTCTTCCTCACTGTAGAAGAATTTGTGTACCATGTATACGTACAAAATAAAATATTCAATAAGAAGTCCACAGTAAAAGGCAAGCTAGATAAGCTGTACGATTAAGCCAGCTGCGACAAGCCCTCTTGGGCAGGCAGTAGAGGCATAGCCCTTAAATAAGCGAGACTGCGTGCCGGATTAAGCTTACTGCAACCTGCCCAAGCGGGGCGAATCGCTCATCCTGCGTCTGGCCTTTTTTCCATCGATAGTAAATTTGCTGGCAGATTACAGCCAGTTTAAAATAAGCAAAAATTTGGTAATACCTAATTTCTGACAAATCGCGCCCGCTTTTTTCCGCATAACGCTCGATGAACTCGCCCTTTGTTATGAAACCAGGGTACTCTGTTACGGATTTAAAACCATTTCGCAGCGCGGGCGGGTCTTCCTTGCCAGACCAGTAGCTTAAGGCTACTCCAACGTCAAGCAGCGGGTCCCCGATGGTTGACATTTCCCAATCGAAAACGCCGGCTACTTTTACCGGGTCTTCTTCGGCAAGCATCATGTTATTAAGTTTAAAATCATTGTGGACAATCGTTGTGCCCTGCGATTGTGGCAATCTTTGCATTAACCATTTTTGCAGGGTCTCAACCTGCGGTACATCCTCTGTTTTCGCCTTTTCATACCGTTGTATCCAGCCCTGAACCTGCCTTTGCATAAAACCATCCGGCCGCCCTATATCTTCAAGGCCGGCTTCTTTATAATTGATGGCATGCAAATCGACCAGCGTATCGACTACCGCATAGGAAATGTCCCGCAGCGTATCCACCAAGTTGTCAAAACCTGGGGGGAAACTGCTGTCGAGCACGATCCCTTTCCTCCGCTCCATAATGTAAAAGGGTGCGCCAATTATCGAGGCATCGTCAGTAAAGATATACGGCCGCGGTGCAAGCGGAAATACAGGGTGGATTTTCTGTAAAATGCGGCATTCCCGCTCCATATCATGAGCTTTAGGGGCAACCGGCCCGAACGGCGGGCGGCGCAGCACTCCTTCCCAGTTGCCGCATCGCAAGAGATAAGTCAAATTTGATTTTCCCGCGGAAAATTGTTCGATTTCCAGCTGGCCATTCCCGGCCTCCGGTATATGCTGCTTGACAAAAAACTCTACGCTTGTTGCATCCAGTTCTTCACCTGTTCGAACAGCGATGGTATCCTTCATAAAATCCTCCCCTAATTATAAGGCCTTTACATGGCGTTTGTTCCGCCATCTACCACCAGCACATGGCCGACTACGAAATTTGAAGCAGGAGAAGCAAGGAAAAGCGCTGCCCCTTTCAATTCGGAATCGGAACCGTATCGGCCGATTGGGATTTGGTCCAGGATATGATTTTGGCCCATTGCCAGTACGCCCTTGGTCATCTTTGTCGGGAAAAACCCCGGAGCAATGGCGTTTACATGGATATTGTGTTTCGCCCACTTTACCGCGAGATCTTTGGTAAGGGCGATTACCGCGCCTTTGCTGGCATGATAGCCCACCGCATCCATCACACGTTCATCCACACCGCCAAGTCCGGCTACTGAAGCGATATTGATAATTTTACCCCCGCCCTGTTCTTTCATAATGCGCCCGACCGCCTGGCACATCAGAAAGGTCCCTGTGGCGTTAACATTCATTACCATGTTCCATTTATCAAGCGGCATTTCAAAGGAAGGCGTTCCCCAAGAAGTACCGCTGTTGTTAAACAGAATGTCAATTCGGCCGAATTCATTCATGGTGGTGTCCACTACCCGCTGTATATCATCCGGGTTGGATACATCCAGTGATAGCGCCATCGTTCGCACACCGTTTTCTTTCAACCGTTCACTAACTTCCACACAAGCGTCAATTTTTCTTGAACAAACCACAACGTTTGCGCCCGCTTCTGATAAGGCGGAGGCGATTTGCTCACCAAGCCCTCTGCCCCCTCCTGTAACGATGGCTGTTTTCCCTTTTAAATCAAATAGCTGGTTTATATGCATCATACCTGGCTCTCCCCAATCTTTTGATATTCTGCTTTTTTCCAACAGGCCATTTGCTTGCGCATTCATAACCTGCCGTTAAGGCGTCTTCTTTAACTTCTGTATTTCTTGGTCACGAAGCGTGCGCTTTAGCAATTTACCGACAGCCGACTTAGGCAGTTCATCCCGAAACTCAATCTGTTTTGGTACCTTATACGGTGCCAGCTGGGCCTTGCAGTAGGCAATAATTTCTTCTGCCGTTATCTCACCACCTTCGCGCCTCCGTAAAAAGGCTTTTACGGTTTCGCCGCGGTATTCATCCGGCACGCCAAGAACCATAGCTTCCTGTATATCTGGATGCTGGTACAGCACCTCTTCTATCTCCCGCGGATATACGTTGTAACCGCTTGCGATAATCATATCCTTTTTGCGGTCTACAATATAAAAGTAACCATCTGCTTCCATTCGGGCGATATCTCCCGTGAAAAGCCACCCGTCCTTTAAAACGGCGGCCGTCTCCTCAGGCAATCCCCAGTAGCCCTTCATCACCTGCGGGCCTTTTATGATCAGTTCGCCTGCTTCTCCTATCGGGGCCTCTTCAAAACCCTTATCCGTTACCCATACAACCTTTGCATCGGTGGATGGCAGAGGAATCCCAATACTGCCTGGTCTGCGCTCGTGGAAAGGCGGATTCATATGGGTAACGGGGGACGCTTCTGACAGCCCGTATCCTTCATAGAGGTGGGCTCTGTTTCCTGTCCGTTTTTCAAACATATGCAGAGCTTCCACCGGCATAGCAGCACCGCCGCTGTTAAAATACTTAACGTTCTCAAGTCCAAAATCCTCCAGATCCGGCTGGCTGTTCATGGCAATAAACATGGTTGGAACAGCAGAGAACATATGCGGCTGCTCGCTCTTAATGGTCTCCAGCGCTTCCCGGGCGTCAAAACGGGGGAGGATAATTTGTTGATTGCCTGCGTAAATGCACAGCAGTGTTAAACACGTAAGACCATAAATATGAAACATAGGCAGCACGTTAATCGCTTTTGCATGCTCGGGAAAATCCCCCCGACTAAATATAAAGTCGTAATTCTGCTTAAGATTTGCCATGATATTTCGGTGGGTCAGCATTACCCCTTTGGAAACACCTGTTGTCCCACCTGTATACTGGAGAACAGCGACATCCTCATGCGGCTCAATGGGTACCTGAGGAGCAGGTGCTGTATGCGCTCGCATAAATTCTTCGAAATCTATATCTCCATCCTGCAGCGGGATTCCCTGTCCGGTTAATTGGACAACGATGACTTTCTCAAGCGGGGTCTTAGGCTGAACTTGTTTGACCCGCCCGTACATCATGTCAAGCACAACCATATACCGGGCACCGGAATCCGTTAAGATATGTTCGATTTCCCGCTCCACATACATCGGATTTACTTGCGTCACAATGCCCCCCAGCCGCAATGCAGCAAAGAATGAAAAGATGTAGTGGGGAGAATTGGGCAGCATAAGTGCGACTCTGTCACCCTTCTGGAAACCTGCTGCATGCAGCGAAGCTGCCAGAAGCTCGGCAGCCCCCGCCAGTTCCCTATAGGACCAGCTTTTCCAGTAGAAGGTTAACGCTTTTTTATCGCCATATTTGCCAACTGCTTGTTCGAGCATCTCGGGAAGCGATGCGTCGTCTACATCTGTAAACTCACCAATATTGTCTGGATACAGGGATAACCATGGTTTCACTGGCCTCATACGGTATCTCCTTTGCATTATAATTGGTTGATACGATACTTTATTTAAAAGTGACAAACTCGTCACATTCATTATATTATAACTTTTCTGAAATTGGAATGTGCATGGGTGCTTTTCCCGTGTTCGGTGAAATGAAGGTTAGCAGCCATAGTTGAGTGGTAACACACAGGAAAGGAGGCTGGTATAAAAATGTCACAGGAAGAAAGCAACAACATGAATCACGAAAAAGAGAATAAAACGAAGGGGCGCGGCATGCAGCCAAATCGTGAAGGAAGTGGGAACACTCAGCAGCCGCGTATCAACCAGGTTCCTTTCTATGGAGAAGATGAAACCGATTTTGAGAAGAATAAGCATCTGATGGTTGTGCGGCAGGAAGCTATAGAAGCTAGGCAGTCGAAGGAGGATAAGAATAAGTAAAAAAAACCAGGATGGGCAAACAGGCGCCTTTCCCGGTTTTTCGTGTAAGGTCTACTCCGTTTGAAACCGGTCTACTAGCCGCCTTAATTCCCCGTGCTTCGCCCAATAAGCTTCAGGCTCGAATGAAACGCTTCTGACACGCACAATCACGATATCGTTTCTATATGGCCGGAGGGAAATTTCCTCCCCATCTTTAAGATAAATTTCCGCTGCCACGGGGCCGCCAGAAACCGCATGAACAGGCAGTTTCTCAACAAGCTTACACTGGTTTAACCACAGCACCAGCTGGCCCGCCTGCGTTTCTGCAGCCTGTTCCCCGAATATCACTGCCCGCATTACGTTTTCGGGCAGGATATGCATCCCCGGCAAATCACGATGATAGAATTTTAGCAGCTTCTTTATATAACGGCGAAAAAAAAGAAGTATTATGATAAAAAGTATAATGGCAAAGCCAAACCACCACTGTTTATGTATAAAAAACTGCAACAGGTTCACTCCTTGCAAGATGGCTTTCCTACTGATTATATACTATTTCCTCATAATATATTGACGTACTTTATTTTTCATGGCATATTTCTAATAGGATTGTGAAACAAATTTCATATTGAATCCTTCGGGGCAGGGTGAAATTCCCTACCGGCGGTGATGGATCATTGGATCCTCAGTCCGTGACCCGCGAGCAAAAGCAAGCGGTGGACCTGGTGCAAGTCCGGGACCGACAGTATAGTCTGGATGGGAGAAGGGAGAATGTAAGTGATGCAAGGCAACGTCAGAAAGACAGCCTTTATTTCGCTGCTGTCTACAATTGGTTTTTTACTCATGTTTGTTGAATTTCCGCTGCCCATGATTCCGCCTTTTCTGCAAATTGGTGTCAGTGAAATTCCGGCTCTTATTGGAGCCATTATGTTCGGACCGGCTGCAGGCGTAGCCGTAGAACTCATTAAGAATCTGTTGCATTTCCTCATTACGAATCGCGGCGGCATGGGTGTGGGCGAGCTGTCCAACTTGATTGCCGGGAGCACTTTTGTGATTTGCTCCGCTTACTTTATCCGCAAATCTGCAGGTAAAAAAGCCGGTTATTGGGTCGGGCTTACGTTCGGCACCATTGCGATGGCTGTTGTGATGATGGTTGCCAACTATTACATCTTTATTCCGGCTTTCGCCTATGTAATGGGACAATCTGTCGGAGATATTATAAGCTGGTCTCACACAGCAAATGCAAGCATCAACAGTCTTTGGACGCTTGTACTATATGCGGTTTTGCCGTTTAATATTATTAAGGGAATTGTGGAGGCGTTCATAGCTTATCCCATTTATAATCGGCTTAAGCCGACTGTTCAATCTTAGATTTTCAGGTTTATGTCAATTCCAGCCACAGCCCTGTTTTATGAGCTGGAATTCATTTTTAAAAACAACACGGCTGCTATCCTCGGATGGCAGCCTTTATTTGGGTGTTTAACTGCGGGCGAAAGGTGGTAATAAGAACCATCGTCTTCGGTCTTACATCCTGATTCACTTCCACAGACCCCCATAAAACGAACGGCTTGTACGAATCCATGTAATAAATACGTGCTGGAGGTGACTTATTACATTGAACAACACGATGTTAAATGAAGATGCAAAGAAGGTAGAAATTGTAGTAAGCAATGCTGATGAGATGGTGAATACCATGAAAAATATTGGCAGACATTATCCGCAGGCTATTTTTAACAAGCTTGAGTACCTCGGCTTACAAAACGGCCAGTTATCCGTTAAATTATGCTATGTGACGAATTAAACAGGGCACACGCCCTGTTTTTTTGTGTCAATGTTTTAGATGCCTGTGAATAATAGCCAAAATGGATTTGCGTGTCAAAATTCCTGTAAAAACTCCCTCTTCGTTAACGACGCAAAGAAAAGGATGGTTGATGGAGAGCTCTAGGGCTTTAAAAAAGATGCCATTCTCCATAATGCGGGCGACCTTCGTATCCATCACTTCTTCCACTTTGTGTGCGGATAAATTATCGTATTCTATTTTCTCGAGGCCAAGGATGCTGTCCAGAATCAGTGTCGTGCTCACTAGTCCCTTAAGTTTGTAATCCCGGTCCAAAACGGGAATCGCTGAGTAGCCAGATTTAATAAGGACAAGCAGAGCATGCTCCAGCGTGTTGCCCTCCTGCACGATCGCGACTTTTTGGGATGGGATGATTAACTCACTAATTTCATGATCCAGAATCTCTTCCTTCTCCAGTTTCGTCATAATCGATCACTTTCCCCTTCATGAAAAGATTCATATTTCTTCTGTTCCGCTAGTTCAAAGAATGAGGTACAAGACTGACAACGTACAGCCAGATACGGCACTTGCGACAGGCAGTACGGGCATTCTTTGTCAGCAGGTTCCTTTATCCCTTCTTTTAATGCTCTCAGTTTTATTATACGCGAGTACGTTCGAACGACAACAAATAGTGTAATCGCAATAATTAGAAAATGCAACACGTTGTTGAGAAACAACCCGTAATTAATCGTGGGGGCGCCAGCACTTTGTGCTGCGGCAAGCGAAGGGTAAGCATGCCTGGAAAGGTTAATATACAGGCTGGAAAAATCAGCCCCGTTTAACAACTTTCCTATCGGGGGCATGATAATGTCTTTAACAAGCGAATTAACAATCGCATTAAATGCCGTACCCATTGCAACCCCGACTGCAAGCTCAATAATATTGCCTTTGCTAATAAATTTTTTAAAATCACTTACAACTCTCATATGGCCCTTGGCCACCTCCCTTAGGGTCCCATTATCTTTTATCTATTCTTACCCCCCCGGACACTTCCTGAATGCATAAAAGGAAGCCGGGGGTAGCGGCTTCCTCTGTGTAAAACTGTATTATGAAATATGGGTATCCGTGCGCGGACTTAAAACTTCGCGAGGTTTGCTTCCCTCATAAGGGCCAACGATGCCTCTTGCTTCCATCATATCGATCAGCCGGGCGGCTCGCGTGTAACCTACCCGCAGCCTCCGCTGAACAAGGGAAACAGAAGCAGTCTGTGCCTCACGAACGAGCTGCACAGCCTGGTCATACAATTCGTCGTCCGGGTGATCCGGTTCGGCTGCAGCCTCTTCGTCCGGTATCATTTCCGGATGATATCGCGCTTCGAGCTGGCTTTTTACATAGGAAACGATGTTTTCTACTTCCTGATCACTAATGAACGCACCCTGCACGCGCGTTGGTTTGGAAGCGCCAACTGGAAGGTATAACATATCGCCCCGGCCTAATAATTTTTCAGCGCCGCCCATATCCAGAATGGTGCGCGAATCTGCCATAGAAGAAACGCCAAACGCTATTCGTGAAGGGATATTGGCCTTAATGACGCCGGTAATGACGTCTACCGACGGCCTCTGCGTGGCAATAATTAAATGGATGCCGGCCGCACGGGCCATCTGGGCCAGGCGGCAAATCGCATCTTCCACATCACCCGGGGCTACCATCATGAGATCGGCAAGCTCGTCCACAATGACTACAATCAAAGGCAGAGCAGGCTGCCCCTGCAAGGCCATGATATGGTTATAGCGTTCCAGGTCTCTTGTTCCCGATTTGGCAAACAATTCGTAGCGACGCTCCATCTCCTGCAGCACTTTTTTCAAAGCGATAGAAGCCCGGCGAGGATCAGTCACCACTGGCGATAACAAGTGTGGAATACCATTGTACACATTCAACTCTACCATTTTGGGGTCAATCATCATTAATTTAACTTCACTTGGCTTCGCCTTGAACAAAATGCTCATGATGATGCCGTTTATACAAACAGATTTTCCGCTTCCGGTCGCACCTGCAACCAGAAGGTGAGGCATTTTAGCCAGGTTGCCGATAATGGGCTGGCCGGAGATGTCACGGCCCAGCGCAATGCTCAGGCGGTTATCGTCGTGCTGATATTCTTCGCTCTCCAATACCTCACGAAGCGTTACCAGGGAAATTTCATCGTTTGGCACCTCAATCCCTATGGCGGATTTACCGGGAATTGGAGCTTCAATCCTGATACCGCGTGCTGCCAGTGCCAGCGCTATATCATCTGTCAAATTGACAATTTTGCTTACCTTAACTCCTACGGCCGGTTGCACTTCATAACGGGTTACAGTTGGACCGCGCTGTACGCGAAGCACCCGGGCCTGTACACCGAAACTTTCCAGCGTTGCCTCTAGTTTATGCGCGTTATTTTGTGCGCTTCTGTTCGAGGCATTTTGTTTATTCATTTTTGGACGGTCCAGAAGCGCTAATCTCGGCAGCAAATAATTGGACTCTTCCTGTTCCTCAAATTGCAGTGATACTTCCGGAACCGGTGCTGGCGGTTCCTTCAATTCCGTATGCTTGCGTTCCTGCAGCGTGACCTTAATGCGCGGGCCATCGCTTGTCATTTGCATGGGCAACGGTTCCTCCGTATGTTCCTCTATCGCCGGATCATTATCTGTAAAGTCATCAATAATAAGTTCTGTGCCATGGCCTGCCTCATCATGCGGGTGATACATGTCTTGTTGGCTTGCCTGTATCTTTTCTTCGCTATGTATAGGTTTCTCAACTTTCTCTCTTTTGCCGTTTTTCGCGAAACGTTTCAGAAATCCGGCCTTTTCACTGTTTGTATCATTTGCAGAGTCTAGCGCAGCCGATGGAGCATCTGATTCGGTATCCGCTTCTGCTTCCTGTTGACTCTGTTCTTCACGCGCCCGCAGCCGTTCTTCCCGTTTCTCGCTCAGAAGGGCGAGTGCGTCCTGGGACATTCCCGCTATTCCAGCACCGATTTTGGACAGGCCGACCCGCATCGAAGAGAGCATGCGTACATAAGAAAGTTGGAAGGCCAGCATAATGCCTATGAGCACCATGAAAATCACTATTAGCATAGCTCCAGCGTTTCCGGCAAGATACGAAAAGAAACCGTACCCGATTGCCCCGATCATCCCTCCGCCCACGTCTGTCGTGGAAGGCTTGCCGGCATTGATCTGCATTTTCTCTTTTAAAAGCAAATCCCAGGAAACAGATACAACCGAACGGGCAGCGAACTTTCCATTGACTGTAAGCTGTTCAAACAAAAGGCGATGGTCCCATACAAGTATGGAGAACAACAATAGACCAAGACCAACCCACCTGGCGGACAGCAGAGCAGGCCACTTACGCTGTACCATAACATAAAGGCCAATTGCCACGCCAAAAAGCGGAATCAGAAAATCCCATGATCCTGCAGCAATGCGAAACACCCAGGAAAAGTAACGGCCGAACCACGTTGCATTTGAAAAAGTCAGCAGGACGAGCAGCGAGATCGCGATCATAACAAGCCCGTATAGCTCATAACGCAGCGTATCCCGCAAGTTTGTATTTGGTTTCCCTTTTTGTTTTCCCTTTTTAACTTTTCTAACATTTGCCACCGATAATCACCACCGGGCATCATTATAACACAGAACATACGAGCGGTCATGGAATGGATTGTGTATTCATAAGTACTCTACAAAATAAAGCATGACTCATCCTCGTAATGCAAACAATAAACCTATCGGGAATTTTTAGTGAGAGGAGGTTCTTTTCAATGAACAGATTTGCTTTCAGCATCGGAGTGGAGGTTCTTATTTTCGTAATTGGCACGGCGCTCTTGGTCGGATTTATGATATGGGCATGGAAAACAAGGAAAGCAAGAAGAGCAAAGGAAAGGTAAAGCATGTGCGGAAGCCTCAAGGTATCACCGGCTCTGTTCGTATGCATCAATGATGTTCCGGAGGTGCTGGATTTTGATTCGATCGCTTCCGCTGCCCTTTACAATCCTTGCAATAGACGCGGTGTATATTTCATCCCGCTCTTCTCCTGCCTGAAATTGGCTAAGATATTCATAAAAATATTTCCGGCTTCCAAATTCGGCGGCTATCTTCTTATACCGGGCTTCCATACCTGTAAACAACGACCAGCCGTCCCCGGTTTTTCGTTTAAGAACAGCGGAAATAGGATAAGACTCGTATTGACCATTGTGGTAAATCTCGATGCTTTCGTCGCTGTCCAGTTGAATTTGTTCATCCTTAGTTTGCAGGTAAGCCGTCTCTCCTTCCACCCAGATGGTGCCAGTGGCGTATCCATAATATAGATTTGCCCTGTTGCGAAGTTCGCTAAGCATCCACGCATCCCTCATTTACTGCTTTTATCAAAATCATACCGATATTATTAGGTTTTAATCAATGAATTATTGCCGACAAATTCCTGCACCACTCAACAATCCCAGTAAAAATCTCCATTTTTGCCGAAATTCAATGGGTGCAGAGGAAGCATGATACAAGCCTATTTAGGGATTACTACATATGTAGCAAAGGATTCTTCTCAGGAGCTGATACACATGAAGAACAATTTATTCTTCTATTTATTCTCAATCGCTGCGTCAACTGTTTTAGCTTTAACGGCTTGTTCCAGCTATAGCAATCATGCAGGCAGGATCGATACACGGCAGACACAGATACAGAACGCGAACAATACGAATGTACACACAGAAGCCCGTTTTCGAGGAGGTTCCATTGCCAGGCCCGGAAGCCCGTCCGGAGCGATCGGCGGCACCTATCATTCAGGTTACCGCACACCCTCTCCCAACGTTACAAATCCACCCGCCGGTGCGCCTTATCGGGCGCCTGCAGCAGGCGGTATAGGTGGAGGATTATGGTCTCACCTTGGAACGTTTGGCGCAGGTATGCTGCTTGGAAGTATTTTACACCCTTTTGGCGGGGGGTACGGGGGGTATGGCTATGGCGGTGGTTTTTCTCTTTTCGGCACGATCTTTTGGATTGTTATCCTGTTTCTTGGATACAAGGCCCTTCGGCGCCTGTTTTCCCGCAATCGGATATAGCTGTCGCATAGGCTGTTAACAAAATGTTAGCGGCTTTTCTTCTATATATAGATTTGCGGCTGGGATATGGCTAACACCTATAGACCACGGCTATCCTGCATGATTAACTTCTTTATTCAATAAATCCGTTGCTTGAATTTCACTAAATCCTTTGACTAACGCAACTTCGCTTACTAGTATTTTCTTGGCGATATCCAACATTCTTCTTTCGCTTGTATTCAGCACTTTTATTTTGCTTCTGCCCAACAAATCACGAACGACTTCAGCACCATCCTGTATATCGCCGGTTTTCATTTTATCCATATTTATTCGATTTCTCTGGTTCCAAGGAAGCGCTGAATCTGAATCTTCGCGGTGAAAGATAAGCATTGCCTTATTCAGTGTTTCCATATCTACCGTAAGCCGAATGCCTAAGTCATCTTCTTTACCCATCGGAACCATGATATGCATGTCACCAATCGGCATCTTTATCACATAATAATCCTGTTTTTCCCCCAGGATTTCTTTTTCTTCTATCGCTTCGATTATCCCAGCACCATGCATTGGATATAAAATACGGTCACCAATTTGAAACAATATATCCACCTCCAATAATCCAACCTATTCATTATATCACATGTTAATAAATTTAACAAAAATTAATATATTAACATAACGGTTTCTATAATTCAATAATTAAATTTACCTGTTTATCAACCTTATATAAAACAAGCAATATCATATTCCCGTACCATCAGAAAAAGCCGTTCACAGAGGAACGGCTGTTATCTATACCGTTTTACAATTGTTTTCAATATCCGCCATCCAATTTAGGCCTAAAATAAATTTTCTGTCCTGGCGCGTATGTAGGATTTAAATAATCCTGAGGGTTGGGGCTTATCAGACGTACGATTTTCGCTTCGTTGATACCAACAGGCTGAACCACCATGGTGAGTCCATTAATCTGTACTTCCTGGCAGTCATACGAATGGGAATCTTCATTCTGGAAGATGAGCTCCAGCGGCATGGCAGAGTAAATAATCATTGAATCACCTGCTGAGCTTCCGGCCGCTTCTCTTCGATGCGCCTGTTCAATTCACGGATAGCATCACCTAATCCACCCACCGCATCGATGAGGCCATATTCCACGGCTTTTTCACCGGTCACATTGGTCCCCACGTCGCGGGTTAACTCCCCAACTTTAAGCATTAGCTTACGAAAGTCTGGTTCGCTTATTTTAGAGTGACTTGTAACAAATCTGACCACCCGATCTTGCATTTTTTCCAGGTACTCGAAGCTTTCTGCTACGCCAATAACCAGCCCCGTTAACCTGACGGGATGAATCGTCATGGTTGCGGTTTCTGTAATGAAAGTATAATCCGCTGAAACAGCAATCGGAACACCAATAGAATGCCCGCCGCCCAGAACGAGGGCTACGGTCGGTTTAGACACAGAGGCTATCATCTCGGCGATGGCGAGCCCCGCTTCTACATCCCCGCCTACTGTATTTAAAATAATGAGCACACCTTCAATGGCAGAATTTTGTTCTGCCGCTACTAGCTGGGGAATAATGTGTTCGTATTTTGTGGTTTTATTCTGCGGCGGCAGCTGCAGGTGGCCCTCAATTTGCCCAATGATGGGCAGGCAGTATACATTGTTTCCCTCAGGCATGCCCGGCACATTTGGTTGGCCAAACTGCTGAATCGCTTCTGTTACCGGATTGCGCGGCATGACCGGGGCCCCCTGTGGAACCTGGCCCGGCGGTTGAGGCTGAACAGGGTTTAATGGTTTTTCCGGTGTAAATTCCGGTTCGTTTGATTGATATATATTAGCCAATTTCCTTCCTCCTCTAACATTGCTAACCATAGTATGAGTTAGGGGAGAAGAAACCATGCACAGCCGCTTAGCTTATGTATAAGGAGTAGTCCATTACTTTTTCTTTAATCTCCGGCGGAACTGGAATCTGTGGCTTTCGGGTGAAAGCAATCAGGATATCTTCTTCCCTGTTAAGCGTCCAGAAATCAAAGAGCTTCTGAATCTCGCTTATTTTTAAACCAACCGGATCAATAAAGAGGAGAAAAGCAGGGAAAGCAATAATATCCTGCCAGCAGCCCGCCTCCCATATGTAAAGCTTCTCAGGCTCGCTCATCTCCTTCACATTGGCCAAATCATTCTTGTCAAGGCCATATGTTAAAATAGAATCATAAAAAGATACAATGGTTTGCGTAATACTTTTCTTCACCCTTCTCACTCCTTCCGTTGTCGGTACGACAGGGTGAATCGGTTGTACTTTGTTTATACACTACTTTTACTGAATATAAGCATCCCAACCCATAAAAAGTTTCATACCTGTTTAATTTCTTTTATAATTAGATTGAAAAGGGGTGTTACATATGTCCATTCTTTCTGAGATCCTGGAGTTCAACAAAGGGTTTGTTGAGCAAAAAAGCTACGAAGCATTCCAGACTACGAAATTCCCGGCTAAAAAAATCGTTATACTGGGCTGCATGGATACCCGGCTGACTGAATTGCTGCCACATGCCTTAAACATTCGCAATGGCGACGCAAAACTTATCAAAAATGCAGGTGCCTTGGTATCCCATCCATTCGGCAGTATTATGCGCAGCATAATCGTCGCCATCTATTCATTAGGAGCTAAAGAAGTTTTTGTCGTAGGCCACCACGACTGCGGCATGACAGGCTTAAATTCTGCAGATATCCTCAATGAGGCAGGAGAAAGAGGGATTTCTGACGATAAAATTTCTACGCTTAAACATGCCGGCATCAATCTCGATGAATGGCTGACAGGTTTTAGCTGTGTAGAGGAAAGCGTAGCGAAAAGCGTCGAACAAATAAAAAGTCATCCTCTCCTCCCTGCTGACATCCCTGTTCATGGGCTGGTTATCCACCCGGAAACCGGAAAGCTGGATCTCGTAGTAAATGGTTATCAAAAAGAACAAAACGCTTTATAGTAAGCCAAAAAAAACGAGCCTGTTGATTCATATCAACAGGCTCGTTTTTTTCATCATTTTTTATAATATCCCATTCTTTCTTCATGTACAAAGTGATACTATAAAACTAGGATAAAACCAAAAAAGAAGGCCATTTGGCAGATTTCAGTTACATCGGAACTTTTTATATAGTAAAAATGTTTCAAGATCATTCTGCTTAGGCAAATAAGTGGGAGGAGTTTGTATGTGGAGTTTTGTGGCGTTAATTGGACTGTTTTGCACATTAGTTTTAGTGGGATTTACCTTGCTGTCTCTCTTTACTATTAGGCGGAAAGGCAGTTTGAAGAATGGTGGAATTTCACTGCTGCTATCCGCTGTGTTATTTGCTGTATTTATCTTCGGAGTGGTGAAGACGCAGCAAAACATGCAGGTTACAGGCCATGCTGAGAGTGACCGTTTAAAAAAATCCACCCAGCATCCAGTGTCCCATCCACCCGCATCAACATCCCAGCTCGGTTCACCAGTAAAAAGTAAATAAGCCCATACTCTGCTGCTTCGGATATAGGTTAGCAAGGCGCTGTCGTTCACACGTGATGAACGCACATCGCCCTGGCAACGAAGACAGCAGTTAACCTATGTACCTGGTCATCTCATTTAATACGTGACCCATTTTCCCAAGTCTAGATTAGGGGTGTGTATGACACTTGGCTCAAGGCTATGGCGAACGCCATAAGCGTGAGCCCACTTATTTATCATTTCTTGTACAGCTTTATATTTTTCAATGATTTCCGGTGAAGGGTTTAACCCGTTTGGGTCGTGAAGATCTGCAGGAATTGTAAGCTCAGCAGCCACTGCCAGCGCGCTTAAGTTGGCTTTTACGTTATTCTCGATCTTGGCGAATGCGGTGATATACCGAATGATTACAGCCTTATCATCGCTGGTAACGACCGCCGAGATGTATTGGTCTGCCAGCTGACACATTCTCCTCTCAAAAGTGGCGTGCGTGAGCCCCTGGCCATAAACCTCATTTTGGATATTCTCCATATATGTACGAATGTTTTCACATGCAATTAAGTCTTTAAAAAGGAGGTTAAAGACTGTGTCGCTTAGTCCCTCATTTCCCATTGGCAGCGGTAAAGGTTGAGGAATCGATTCCTGAATCTCGGGAGAAACAGAATAGCCTGGAACCACTTGCTTCGGACTATCCTTTCTATCAGCCAAGGAACTTCCCCTCTTTCTTATCCTCTTCTAAATATAACAGTGCGAAGATCAACACACCAGATCCCTGTTGGTCTTAACTTAAGACGATTGTCCCTCTCGACCCTTCCAATCTACCTATAGTATAACAGGTAGCGTGATAAGAGTGAACTATCCAGTACCCGGTTTGTATATGCACTCTCGGTTAATCTTCTGTGCGGTAGACAAGAAGTACCATGTCAAATACATTCCCCGACTCTACGTTCTCCGGGTCACCTGTGCTGCTAAGTTTAATATCAACAAAATCTTCTTCAGGAAGGCGCTTTAAAAATTGATTGATTTCTTTTTCAAGTTTCTCAGGCTGTGTATGATTGAATATTTTGACTTGAAGCATAAAAAGACTCCTCCTAAATATTTAAATTATCTCATTATACCACTAGATGCTCCCTCACTCTACAATTTATCTCAATATTCTAACATAAAATAAGACAGTAAGCGTTAAAAAAGCTTTCCGTATGTAAAACCGGAAAGCTTTGCTACTTAGGTGATGCCACCTGTTTGTTCGATAATTTTTAATGCCTGGTGATGCTTCGATTCGTCTACCACTACAGTAAGCGAGATATCGCGCCCCGTTATGTCATCCTGTCCTCCGTCGCTTAACCCGCTTGCCCCGATATCTGCACCGAGTAAGATACCCGCATCCCTGGAACTAGGGTCGGCGTCAAGCGTTAACCTGGAAATGGACGGTATATTACCTGTGGCCGTGTTAGTAAGGTGATTGATTCCACCCTGAGGAAAGCGGGAAAACCTTCCAGTGTTCATATCAATCACGCCAAGCTTAGACAGCTGTTTTTCGGCCTTTTCTGCGTCTTCAGGGCTTTTATAATAGGCCAATATGTTTTTTTCCGCCATGATCTGCCTCCTTTCTACGTTTATTGTCTTTTGTAGCGGCAATTTTATACCGACATCAAGGCGTTGCGGGAGGCTTTACAAGTGTGAAAAACCGGCCAAATCAGCCGGTCACACGTCGATAGCTTAAATTCGAACATCCAAATTACGCCCAAGATAAGGCGATACGCTCTGCTCCATCATCTGAATCATGGATTCATTATTTGACTTAGAGACATCCATTGCTTTCTTTTCCACGGCTATGTCCACGGATGTCTGGAGTTTGTTGTTGCTCAATCCCATCGAAACGGCTGCTATATCCATTCATATCACCTCTCTTCTTTTACCCCTACTGTATCTATATCGGAATAAATCATATCGTTGTACCTATCCAGCAAAATAATAATCCTGCTACAGCGGTAAAGAATACATAAAAGACAGCAGCACGTAGGTGGTGGTTCAGTATTAATTGAATCGTTTCATAACTGAACGTGGAAAAAGTGGTGTACCCGCCGCTAAAACCGATTCCGAGGAAAAGCCATAACCGTACCGGCATATGCCCTTCTATATGTAAAGAATAAAGAAATCCAAGTAAAAATGAACCCGTAATATTTATAAGGAATGTTCCCCAAGGGAAAAAACAAGAAGACTTGGAAGTAACCCATCTGCCTAGGTAATAGCGGCACAGAGTACCTATAACCCCGCCTATACCCGTCAATATCATACAGCACCCCGCTTACAAACTTTTGATTGCAGCCCGGCCATCAGATATCCAGCTCCAGAAAGAGCGATGCCGCCAGCAATACTAATGAAAATATAAAGAACTGCTGAGACAGGATAACTTTGGACTAAATGGACGGACTCCAAACTGAAAGTCGAAAAAGTAGTAAAAGCCCCTGTAAATCCTGTTCCAACTCCGAGCCGGATTGCTGAGGATACGTCCCAAAGTAACAATATGATTGTAAAAAACCAGCCTAAAAAAAAGCTTCCCGCCAGGTTGATCACCAACGTTGCTAACGGAAAGACATGAGATAAAGGCTGAATCCACTGACCAATTTCATAGCGCAGGATCGTTCCCACGAAACCGCCAACCGCGAGCGCAATCACATTCACCCGCCAACTCTCCTTTCTTCTGCCACCCTGCACGAACCCATCACAAAAACATTCGTGCAGTCGTATTTTATACCTGTTCCTGCATACCCGTCAAATTCTGTTTTTCCCCGATCATAAGCCATACATACCGATTCAACTGACGGCAAGAAAACTTTAGCCCCGCAATTTCAAAAGCCGTCTTTACAGTGGCGATCTTGGATAATACTCTGTCTGCAGATCCCGTAATAAAGACCAGGCCCCCTGCTCTGTCATCGGTTTATAAGCTCTGTTTTTCGCATGCTCATCTTTATATGCGGTATCCGCAATTATAATTTTTCCTGCTGGAGCAAGCCTTTGGGCTAGAAAAGAAACGGCCCGATTTTTTTGTTGATCCGTTAAATGATGAAAAGCATACGTACTTACGATCCCATCTAAATTGTATAAGGCTTCAGGAAGACGCAGAAAATGTCCGTCTTATACAATAAATTCAGGAATTTTCTGCATCGCCTCCGCTCTCATTTCCGGTGAAGGATCAAACTGCCAACCTACAGTTTGGTGGGTTTTTGATTGCGGTTTTTTCTCCGGAACCAACTTGAAACTTTTATGCAACTATGAATTATGCCAAAAATACAAGCAACAATTTTCAAGATGGTAAGCAGTATCGTAAGCGTGCCCATTGAATCTCACCACCTTTTGGCAAACTTCTTGGCCCTTGTTTAATAAAAGAACTCTTTCAATCGTTGAGAAATGTTGTAAGGAATTTAATGAAAAAAAGAACAACAAATGGGTCTTGGATTTATCCCAATCGTTATCGAAAAATATAGTGGAGAGTAGGTGACCAAGCATGGCTGGTTTGAGTATAGCCATTTGAGGAGTTCTATTGGGAGGTTGATTACTTTAAATGGGTTGTATGCCCCGTTGTTGCTGAATAAAAGGCGTCTAACATGCCCATACTTAACATAAAACAAAATTCATTGTTTAATCACTTATATTTAGCTTAATTGTCTTAGGTTCCACAAAATTTATCCGCTTTACCGTTCGGAAATCCGAAACGATGAGCAAAAAAAGAACGCTACGGAGTAGGGCCAGTCTCGACTGTTGGAGATTCGCGATACAAAATACTATCTAAGGATGGGCAGCCGAGCATCGTCCAAATGCGCAAAAACACATCTAAGGATGGTTGATTTCGATTATTTAGTATTGCGGACAAGGTACTTTTTGAAATATTTAATTCCCTTGCAACTGCATTTTGGGATACTTTCCTTTTTTCCAATTCCTCCTTGATTCTGTTTTTTAAAGGTGCATCAGTTCCTAGCGGAAATAGCTTCATAACGTCTTTTGTAGTCTCACCGGATACATGCGGAAAATACATCATCAGATAGTAGGCAACTGCACCAGCAATGTTCTCCTCAACTGTCATGGGTTCTGGATATTTATCACGGAGCATGTAGTTCGTGAAATTGGTTAAGAGTTCTAACTTCTCAGCTACCGTATCGGTAAGCTCAATGGTAAACGTTCGTTTTTCCAAACAGATCACCATCCGTTTTTTTTACTCATACTATGAGGGGAAACCCCTAATTATACCCAAAAGGAGCAAAATTAAATGTCGACAACTTATCCAAACATCACAAAAGAACAGGCCGAGCGAATTCGTGAAAACGCAGAACAGGCAAAAAAATCATAGGGACAGGAGTTGCTAGTTATGTAATGTCAAAAGGCGCATTAAATCCAGCCCATGCGCTCTCTTAATGATTTAATCTGGGCAATATGATGATGCCCATGATAGGCATATAAGCTTAATGCTTCAAAAAGAGTGGTGCTTCCATTTTCGGGATGAATATAGGTTTGCTGAAAATCCTCCATTGTTAACGAATTAATCAGCAGTTCCCACCTAGCGTGGATGGCATCCACAAGGTTTAGCGAGATATCAATGGGCGCAGTTCGCGCATCCTGCAGTTCAGCCCATTTTTCCTCTTGGAATGGTTTAATCGTGGGTTGTTCCTCAGTCAAGGCAAGCCTGAAGCGGACATATCCATTGAGCTGCCCGTCTGCAATGTGGTGCACCACCTGCCTTACTGTCCATCCCTTGTGCCTGTATGGTGTGTTAAGTTGCTCTTGTGTAAGCCCCTGAACGGCCTTACGAAGCTGTGCAGGAATTTGTCCTATCACCCGGCCCCATTCCTTTATTTGCTCAGCGTTGATTTCTCCTGGTGCTGTAAATTTGCCAATTGGATATTGCGCTGCTGTATCCATCGCTTCCGCCTCCAAATAATTATGGTTTGTTTTTTCCTATTAATTCAATTCGGCACATCGGATTAAAATCCTCTTTGAAAACTTCCACGCCTAAGTCGCAAGCCTTTTATCTTGCGAAGCTTCTGATTCAGCCGTGATCAACTCTACTTTGTATTTGTTCCTATTCACCTTGTTTCTCCTCCTGGGGTTCACATTTTCAAAGAGTTGGATCAGAGCAAGGGGATACCCTTCTTCGGGTCTAGCCCTGCTCCATTTTTGTTTCATCCTTCCCTTCCAGCAACCACTGGATATTTATTGATAATTATACCATGTTTTGTTACAAGCTTATCTAACGATGATTGATCACGATTTAACAAACAATAAAATAGGTAAGACTTAATATAGTGTAAATTTGGAAGTTAGCTTAATATTAAACAACACAGGTGATGTCATTGGATTTTAACTCGGATAATATTATCTTTTTATTTTCGATCCTTCTAATCATCGGAGTCATTACAACAAAGTTCTCATCACGTCTCGGGGTTCCTTCGCTTGTCCTTTTTATAGCGGTAGGGATGGCATTAAACCATTTTATTTATTTTTCAAACGCCTTCATCACCCAGCTATTTGGCATACTGGCTCTTATCATCATCTTGTTTGATGGCGGTATGAAAACGAGCTGGAAAAGTATCAAACCCGGAATAAAACCCGCTGTTTCACTCGCTACAGTAGGTGTACTATGCACAACTTTTATCGTAGGTTTTTTTGCTAAGTATACCCTGGGTATTTCCTGGATGGAAAGCTGTCTGCTTGGAGCCATCGTCGGTTCAACTGACGCAGCCGCCGTTTTTTCTGTGTTAGGCAATAAAAATATTAAGGGGCGCCTTACGTCAACCCTTGAGGCCGAATCTGGAACGAATGATCCTATGGCGGTATTTCTTACGATTTCCTTTCTTCATTTGGTACAGAACAGTGAAGCCGCGCTGCTTCCGATGATTTTAGAATTTTTCTGGGAAATGGGATTTGGCTTATGTATGGGGATGTTGATGGGATGGATTTCCGTTAAAACGATCAATAAAATAAATCTTGATTCTTCTGGACTGTATCCTGTTTTAGCGCTTTCTTTGGCCATCTTAACCTACAGTTTAACCTCCATACTTCAGGGCAGCGGGTTCTTGGCCGTGTACATAATGGCGGTATACATGGGCAGTTTTGATTTTACGTATCATTTTTCGGTAAGCCGGTTTAATCAGGGTTTCGCCTGGATGATGCAGATTTTTATGTTTATTCTTCTTGGTCTTCTCGTGTTCCCCAGTCAGCTTATCCAAATAAGCTGGACTGGTTTAACCTTATCCTTTATTCTCATATTTGTCGCCCGCCCTATTGGTGTGTTTGTAAGCACTATTTTTAGTAAGTTTTCAATCCGGGAAAAGCTGTTTGTATCGTGGGCCGGGCTGCGCGGGGCGGTTCCGATTGTTTTAGCCACCTATCCGCTGCTGGCAGGGGCTGAACATGCACAATTTATTTTTAATACTGTATTTTTTATCGTCCTAACTTCCGCATTAATTCAAGGATCTACGATTGGTTGGCTGGGAAAAGTGCTGAAACTTTCATATGGGGAAAAGGTAAAGCCGCCGCACCGTATCGAACTGCTCTCCATCGGTAAGACCAATTTGGGAATGCTGGAGATACAAGTACCTCCCCATTCGAAAGCAGCGAATAAAGAGATTGGGCATCTGGAATTTCCGGCTGACGTGCTGGTCACGGGGATTATCCGGGGTGAGAAGCTTCTCACCCCGAATGGTGACACAGAGGTTTACGAGGGGGACAATTTATACATCCTAACGCCAAAAGACAAACAGGAAATAGTGAAGGATTTATTCATTACCCCGTTGGAAGAGACCCTCAGAGAGGGATAATCAATTGTAAATTTATTCTAATGTAATTTAATTACGATCTTCTCTCCCCAGGAAGGATTTAATTTAGCCAGTAAACGAGTGGCTCATATGGCTGCAACTGATGAACTTATCGTGTTGCCGCAATTATTTTTCTTTCGCCTGAAGTTCTTTTAAGTCCTGGGAAAGCTGGTCGACCAGTGTTCCAAGTACTTTCTTGTCCATCGGATTTGCCTGGGATGCTGTAACAGCCGGGTTCAAATGCTCTTCAATTTTTCCGTACAGGTCTGCATATTTTGGTTTGACTCCATCTTCAAAGGTCTTCCAGGATTCCTCCAGCTGGGGTCCTGTTGCTTTCACTTTGTCAGCTTCGCCTGCAGCCAGCTGTTTTTTCAACTCACCTGCGACTGCTAACAACTTGACTGTGCCTGTTTTAATATCAACTGTTGGATTTTGTTCCTTGGCAGGAGCCTGAGTTGAATTGTTCGATTGCGCTGCAGTATTCGATGATGCTGAACCAGATGAAGCCGTTGTGCTCGATGTTGAAGATGGATTCGGCTGGGAAGAAGCATTATTTGCCGACCCACATCCGGCCAGAAGAATGGCACTTGCTAAACCTGCAGATACTAACGTATACAATTTATTCATCGTTATTTCCCCCAATATTTATTCTATATAATAGAAAGATTTATACTAGACAGATTTATACTGCGCGTTGTTTGGGACAGCATTTTTTTTCGTTTTTCTCCACATCACCACTAAAATAGCTGCTAGAATAAGGATCCACTGCGGAACAGTGCTCAGCCAGGAAGGATACATGGCAAGGAAATCAAAGCTCGGCAGCTGTGAAGCGGTTGTCGAAGGCAGGAGGCCGCCCAATTGTAATCCATGAATACCCATTCCTGTAAATTTAATGCATAAGTAAAATACAATCACGCTCGATACCATAAAGAATGGTTTAATCGGCATCTTAAGGCCGATAACAATCATCAGATAAGCTACAACGGCTAGTATAACAAGCCCGATGAGCAATCCAATTAGAAGATTCTGCAGGCTAATTTGATTGACCATTCCGATGAGAAACAACACGGTTTCCGTACCTTCTCTAAAAATCGCCAGAAAGGATAGCACACCAAGTGAAACGAGTTTTCCCGTATCTACAGCTCCCGCACTCTTCGTACGAATATATTTTTGCCAATCTTTTATGCTGGATTGACTGTGAAGCCAGTAACTCATGTAGAGAAGCATCGCTGCCGCTATGACACCTGTCCATCCGGAAATGAGGAAGTTATTATTGCCGAATGCCCCGGATGAAAAGATGAATTTAACAATGACCGCCAGGATGACACTGACAAGTAAGCCCGCTAAAACACCTGACCAAATCCAACCTTTTCCCTTTTGATTATTTGATTTGGAAACAAAGGCAAGCAAAGCCGTTACGACAAGTAAAGCCTCCAGCCCTTCCCGAATGGGAATCATGGCAGCATCCCATATCGTATAGCCGGACTTGCTGGAAAGTGGGGTTAGATAATTAATCATGCGATCCAGCAAGACACCTGCGCCTTGATAATCCGGCGGGTTTTGCGCCAGCATGGCATTTACTGTTACCATATCGCGTTCCGAATCGCTGTAGATGCTTGCTGACTGGGCAACGACAGTTCCCTCAACACTCAACCAGTTCTGTCTGACTTTGGATATTTGTTCCAGGGCTGCCTTCTGGTCTTTCTTCTGTACATCCTGTTTTGCTTCTATTAAAGCACCAATGAAATCCGATAGCGTTGCATCTGATTTTTTGAGCTCCCCTTTTTCAAAATGCCCCTGTATGTAAGTCTCGTTCACCGTTTTCAGCTGCTCAAGAGCCCGAGTAACATCAGCAGGTTTGTTTAGGATAAAAGCGTAGGATACTTCCCCCATCTTGCTTTCAACGTCCGCATACGTTTTTCCGGAATCTGCCTTGATAGAGTCCTCGATTTGCAGCCATGACTTATTGAAAGCTTCAAAGTTTTTTTGCGCTTCTGCTAGTTTTCCTTGCTTTGCGTTTTGCAAAGCTTGATTGATAAATTGCTCGGCCCTTGCCATATTGTCCGTTCCGGTACTCGCCTGAGCGGCCACTGTCCATGTAAACAGTATGTAGAGAACACCTAAAACAAGCCATTTCCCCTTTTTCAACATGCTCTTTTCCCCACTCCTCTCCTCGTTACTCATATGTTACTTAAATTGATAATCATTGTCAATGATAAAGATTTTCATTCACATTAATAATTTTTGTTGATGGATTTCATAGACTATTGTATTCTGATATTAATGATAATCATTATCATATTTTTTTTACTTTATCAGACTATGGGAATACAAGGGGAGAATGGTATGAAGTTAAAAAAAATTTGCTATGGCGGGCTTGCTGCTAGTCTACTTGCTGCTTATCCGCTCAGTGCATCCGCTCACGAAATGGATAATCATACGAATGTTTCTATTATGGTAAATGGCAGTGATGCCACTAGCAATGCACATCCTTATTTCGATTCGCATCATCGATTAATGGCTTCGGTCCGGGTTGTAGCTGAATCGCTTGGTGCTACTGTAAAATGGGATGCTAAACACCATGCTGTTTTGATTAATACGCCCTCTTTTCCAGTCAATCTACATTCGAACACTGCTTTTCCCGTGCTCGTAAATGGACAATTGGTTAAAACCAATGGGACGGCCATCCAGAAAACGAACCGGATAATCGCTCCTGCCCGATCAATCGCTGAAGCTTTAAATGCAGAGGTATCGTGGGACCAAGAAGCTCAGCTTATGGACATTACGAGCAGACAAGCAGTGGATGAATTCAATAGCGAAGAAGCAAAAGTTAAAGATGTTTTAGAAGGAACAGGCCTTACTCCCCACATTGCTGCCGATGGAACAAAAGAATTCACGCTGGTGGCAGAACCCCACATTTGGGAGCCGGTTAAAGGTGCTGTTACACAAGCTTGGACGTATAATGGGCAAGTTCCGGGACCTGTAATCCGGGTGACAGAGGGAGATCATGTTCGGATTACACTTGTAAATAAGCTTCCGGAACCTACTATAACCCACTGGCATGGGCTTCATTTGCCAAATGCAATGGATGGAGTGCCGGATATTACCCAGAAACCGGTGCAGCCAGGACAATCATTTACATATGAGTTTACAGCGAGTCATCCAGGCACATTTATGTACCATTCGCACTTCGATGATATGAAGCAAGTTGGAAAGGGCCTTAGGGGTGCTTTTATCATCGATCCGAAAGACCCGAAAACAGAAACCAAATATGATCATGACTACACCATGCTCTTAAGCGGCTTTCATATGCAGGATACGACGGAAGGTGAAGAAGACTACTTCACAATGAATGGCCGAAGCTATCCTTATACACAGCCTCTAGTTGTAAAAAAGGGAGAGACAGTGCGGCTGCGGCTAATCAACATTGATCCCACTGAAACGCACACTATGCATCTTCATGGTATGGATTTTCAGGTCATTGCCAAAGATGGCCATCCATCCAGCAACCCGCAAAAGATGAATACGTTATTGATCGGTCCTGGTGAAACGTATGACATTGCGTTTACTGCGGATGCTGTAGGATCGTGGATGTTCCATTGCCATATTCTCGATCATACAATGAATGCCGGCAGCAAAATGGGACAAATGGGTGGGTTAGTTACAGTTATAAAAGTTCATGAGTAAATCGCCTCAATAATTAAAAGCCCCAACCTTACCAGAGATGGTTAGGTTGGGGCTTTTTTAAGTTGCCGAGTTACTGGTTTTTTTGCTTAGTTCTGGTTTTTTTGCGTAGTTTCCGTTTTTTTATCTGGATACGGCACATTGCCTTTTGTGGCTTTCCAGATTATCTGATTCAGTTTCTTAGGCGAGTTTGCATCTGGTTTCGCCCAATTCATTTGCGCTGAAGCAGCAGCATCCGGAGCCTTCTGTCCATTCTTTAAATCCAATGGATACGATTCTTGTTCTGATTCAAACGGTGTAAAATTGGGGTGATCAGTAAAAGAGTTAAGCATCGGAACAGCAGAGGCATCGAACTGATTCATAGGTTTCAGGCCTAAAATCATCTCCATGGTTCGAACCATGGAATCTTGATCATACATGGTGCTATCCACTGTCCCTTTCTGCGTATACGGACTAATCACCAACGCTTCCGTCCGGTGGGCATCTACGTGATCGGTTCCTGCCTGCGGATCATCTTCAACCACAAAAATAGCGATGTCTTTCCAGTACTTCGAGTGGCTGACGGTATCCACCAATTTCCCAAGCGCCAGGTCATTTTGTGCGACCATAGCCTGAGGGGTCAGAGACGATGGGCTTGTACCGCTGGTATGGTCATTTGGCAGATAAACCATTTGAAAAGAAGGAAGGTTTTGGTTTTGGTCAAATTGCTTAAACTCTTTCTCCCATTCGTTATACCGGGTCATATCTGAGATGGACAAATCCCATCCAGGATAGTTAGCGTCATAATAATTCCCAATACCGGGATCATCAGGTGTCCATTGATTGTTCTTTGGGCTCTCCCAATAGTTGATATATTCGCCATAGTCGCGAAACGATACGCCAGACTTGATCGCGTTGTCCCACAGGTAACCGTTCTTTGGCCGAATCGCATCCTGATCAATTCCATAAGCCTTACGGTTTGAGTAATCTGGCAGCCACGTTTTCTCAGAGTAATCATTCGAGATGCCGGCGGTGGTCCATTGATGCCCCGGGTCACTTACTTCGCCGTTACAATAGAAATTATCAAACAAGACAAACTGGTTCGCTAGTTTATGAATGTTAGGTGTAATGCTCTTCCCAAACTGCGTCAAACTTGGATCACCGTTTCCTTTGCCCATATCTCCGAACACCTGGTCATAGGTCCTGTTTTCTTTAATAACATAAATCACGTGTTTGATCGGCGAATGCTGAGAGGCGAAGCGTGGGATTGGGAAATCCTTTTTTTCTTTTAAAGAACTGAACCAGCCTCCGTCCTGCGCTTGATTCAGCTGGTTATTGTTCTTAACCTGATCCGTGTATTGCTTTAACTGCTTGTTGTCAGGTGTGTCAATGAATGACATGGTTCCTTGCATCATGTTTCCTATGTATTGGTTTTGTGTGTTGGGGCCTGCGCCCAGCCCTTTCGCATTGAGAACCATAAGTTTATTGCCAACCGTGTAAACACCTGACGGATACCAGGCAGTGGGTATGAGCCCTTTGACTTTAGTCTTGGCATTTTTGCTATCTGCAAGATCGATTACAGCAACATCATCATTACCCGCATTCGCCGCATACAGCGTTTTTCCATCCTCGCTAACCGTGAGTGCAACAGGTTGAGTTCCAACTGCTGCACCTTTATAAGGAGCAAGCGATATCGTTTGTACGACTAGTTGCTGTTTGGGATCAATAACCGAAATTTGATCGCTATCCGAATTCGCTACATAAATCAAACCTGTAGCCGAATTTTCTGCAATGGCGTTCGGGTGCAATCCTACGGAAATTGTTTTCGTGGCCGTTAAATCAATTGGATTTAAGACCGTTACACTGCTTTCGCCCCAGTTACTCACATATAAGGAACGCCCATCATGGCCTATTAAAACGGTATAAGGATCTTTGCCCACTGTAGCCGATGCGATAATTTGCCCGGTAGACAGATCAATTTTTGAAACAGAATTAGCTGCATTATTAGCCGTATAAAGAAATTTTCCATCCGGGGATACGGAGATTCCCATAGGGGTAAAATTCGTCTTATTCTGATCCTTCATAAGAATCGGGGATTGCTCGGTTAAGGTTCCGTTATTGAAATCAAACACCCGAATTTTATTGTTACCCCCTGCAGATGCATACAGTTTCTTGCCATCCGGGCTAAAAACTGTACCAAAATACAAACCTTCACTGCTTTGGTAAGGAATAGTCTGTATGACTTGCTGTTTGTCTACATCCACTACTTGTAAAGATTGAGTGCCTTGTCCATCATTTGAAACAACCAGGAAGCGATGATCCGGACTGAGTGCTCCCCCCATCGGAAAATCACCCAGGGACAATTGTTTACCGGCTGGTGTAAGTGTCCAACCATGCGGGGTTACCCCTGTCCCATTCGACTGCGGACCCGCTGTCATATTATATGCACCATACGCGGTTCCCGATCCAAGACTAACAGCTGCCAGTGCAGCAATCATTAGCTTTTTACTGATTCTCCGTTTCTTCATTCAGTTTCTCCTCCAAGAGTTTAAACTTGCGAGTCTAAAATAGATTGCTATAATCGATTTTCTCTTCTCTTTTATCCTAGCAAGCTTATGTAAATCTCTTGTATATAAAACATAAATATACTTCAGTTTCCTAAAATAGATGCTTACTAACTATCGTTAACAGGAAAAAATAGCTTACTTTAATGTGGCTAGAAAATGATCGTTATACCTTCCTGACTACAAAAAAAGCAACTCAAACATAAATCAACCTAAATCCTATCTATTTTATATGTTTATCAGAATTTGGGTTTTAGATGGATGTGTGAGTTAACTACTACAGCTTTTTTTGGCTTATTTAACAAAAATTTCACAATTACATAGGACCGATCTAGTATTTGATTTATCCCCATGCCCGGGTTACTATATAAAAGTATAGTGAAAGTCATCCTGAAGCTGCATCTTGAACGTAGTTTCTTTCGGAATAACCAAGCAGCGTAATTTAATTATGTACAATACTTTATAATGAAAAGGAAGAAACTTCAAAATGACCAGTACAGAACATGCACTTTATCTATTAAAAGAAGAGTCAGATAAGATCGAACAATTAATTCAGGTTCAAAAAGACCATTTAAATTTACCCGAATGTCCTGTCTATATGGACGTTGTAGATACCCAAATCTATGGTTTGTCCCGTATCATTGATTTCATTGTTCGATTAGATCTTATTTCAGCGGAACAGGGAAAAGAAATTTTGAGTGATTTAGAAAGAAGGCTTCTATAACCCGAACAGTTAAATTGGCCATATATGCCGGCAGCAATCAGAATGAGGCACAGAAAAAAGGGCGGCTATGACAAGCGGCCCTTCTGCACAATTATTTATATCGCTTTAATGGTCTCTTCTACCTCTGATGCCAGCCTGTTTGCCTGTTCAAGTACATACAGAAGGTTTCGTTCAATGCCATTGCATATATCATCAAGCGGCAGATCGTTAGGGTCCTCGCCAAACGGATCTTCAATTTCAACCCCTATCTCTTCTATGCCCAAGAAAGCAAAGCTTACAAAAAGAGTGGCAAAAACGGATGCCCAGCCCATACCCTCAATTAGCCCAAGCGGCAGGGTCGTACAAAAAACGCCCAGCAAGCCTTTTAAATGAACCACATAAGCAAAGGGAATGGGTGTTTTGCGAATTCTTTCGCACCCTCCTAGCGAAATTAGCATGCTGTCCAGCTTTTCTTCCATTGAAACAACCTGAAAATCCGTTATATATCCATGCTGAACACAATCATAGAGAACACCCTTTAAAATCAGCATTAAAGTTAATGAGGGGTTCTCCGACAGGATTAATTCCTCTTTCTCTTTTTCCGTCAAATAATAAAGAAGTTCATCTAATTCCGGGATATTGCGCTCATCCCGTAAAGCCTGTTTGGCTAGCTTGGGAAATGCAATCAGTAGATGAATAAACTTGATTTTCATTTCAAGATGGTTGTTGCCATTGTCGTGAAAACTCGAGAGAAAGGTTGTAGCCAGGCTTCTCGTTGCGCTTGTCAACCCACCAAACAATTTTCTTCCTTCCCAGTACCTGTCATATGCGGTATTCGTCCGGAAAACAAGCAGAAGACCCAGAGCTCCCCCAACAATTACCCATGGTGTCGGACTCACCGTAATTTTAATATACTTTGTACTCAAACCAACAACCAGACAGGCCAGCAGTGTACACAGGGCCACCTGGGGAGCGACGCTTCTCGTAATCGACCCGCGAAGCGCGAAAAGCAGCTTGAATCCCTGTCTATTATCATATTGAATCATGCAAGCACCCCTTTTAAACCTAGTCAAACAAAATGACCCCCTTGCCAGGCTGGAAGGAGATCATTTTTGTACCATAATATAATATTTTAGTAACGGCGTCTAGCAAACAATCCTTTAACTACCTTGTAAACAATCCAGATGATCAGGATGTCGAGCAAAATGCCAAAAATCGAAAACCCGCCACCCATTCCAGGTCCGTAGCCGTATCCGCCACCAAATGGATGCAGCATGCTGCCCAGGAGAGTTCCCGCGCCAAATGCGGCGGCGTGAGATAAAAATCCGCCTCTTGAACGGTTTGCACCTGTGTTAGGATTCGTATACGAGCTGCCGCTTCTTACGTTGGGAGATGGTGAGCGGTAGCCGGAATGATACGTACTTCCGGAAGTCGTACCTTTTGTTACAGAAGGGCTTCCATGATAGCTTCTGCTATATGAACTGCTGCTTCCAGTCGAATGTCCTCCGCTGAATCCTTTCGCGTATACAGAAGCTGGCGCCAAAAGCATCAGCCCTGCCACTAAAAGGGATAGGATTCTTCTTACCATAATAAATTCCTCCAGTGAAAGAATTATCTTCTTTATTGTATACATCAAACTTAAAAAATTGATGAGAGATTTTACTGCTACATTCCCCTAATATTTAATTTACCACAATAATTTGATGCCGCAACTACGTGATTGCCAATTTTAAAATGGAATATTTTTTTACAGATTAATGAATCCATATTTTACTATTCAAATTTAATCCCATTATGAGGTTTTACTCATGAAAAATTCATGTTGTTCAATTAAACTTCATGTATGTAAGGGAACTTTTTCCTTACTTACATAAAATTTTCGGAGGGAAGTAAAATTGAAAAAGAAAGCTATGGCTCTAGCAGCAGCTGCAACCTTAACCGTTGTTTCATCTGTTTCAGTGTTTGCAGCCACCCCTATTCACCCGGCAAAGTCCGTTACAGCAAAAGAAACAAAAGCGCAGCTACAAGCAGACATTAAGCAGCTCATTCAAAAGATTACGGATCTGCGCAAACAAAACCACACCTTAGATGTCCAGCTCGCCTCAATTCCCTGGAAGAAAGATTCCTACCTTGCATCGAAGCGAAATCTTATCGCTAAAGAAGGAAGCGTTGTACGAGCTGAGATTAAAAGAATCGGATCTCTTCTGAATGCGGCCAAAAGAGGAAACAACAAAAAACTCATCGTACAAATTGAGGGCCAGTTAAAACAAGAAAATAACAAGCTGATCGCACTAGGCAAGCAGTACAAACAAGTTACATCTTTCTATAATACCGACAATGCAAAAGTAGTAAAAGACTTAAAAACGATAGCCGCATTAGAAAGTCAGGAAAACAAAAATTTGGCGTTATTCCGCCGCGCAGCAGCCATTAAGGATTTCTCAGTTGCCAAAACAACCCTTCGAGAAGCTATTGCAACCCTGCAGCAGATTGTCAACACCAAACAAAATCTATTAAAAATCAAACAAAGTATCGTCCCAGTTAAATCTGTCCCTGCACCGGCTCCGCTTCCGGCTACCGGTACGACGCCGCCAGCACCGGTTACTACTAGTGACACGATTTCGGTTGCTCCAACTCCTGCCCCTTCGACCACTCCAGCTGTGGACTCAACTCAACAGCCACCTACTACAGGCGACACTATTTCCGTTGCTCCAGCTTCGGCTTCCCAAAGTTAATGGAGTAAAGCCAGGATGGCCCCCTAAAACAGGGGGCTATTTTCTTTTATTCCAAAAAGAATTTGGAAGCATTTTTTGCCGAAAAAGACGCCGAATTTGCCAACCATTTAAACCGTATGGTAAATTTTGTACAGGGTGATTCAAACCCTGGTTTTGACCAGGTTTTCGGGGTCCAGCAAGTTTTAGCTGCCCCTAAATTAAATAAGAAAGAGGTCGGTTATGATTACAAGATGCGCATGGGCAGCAAATGATCCGTTATTAATGCAGTATCATGACGAGGAATGGGGCAGGCCGGTATTCGACGATAATAAGCTGTTTGAAATGCTGCTTTTGGAAGGTGCGCAAGCTGGACTAAGCTGGCTTACGGTCCTTAAGAAAAGAGAAAATTATCGAACCGCTTTCGATGGATTTGATGCGCACAAAATCGCGTCGTATGATTCTGCGAAAATAGCGCAGCTCCTACTTAATGAAGGAATTATCCGTAACCGGTTAAAAATCAACTCAGCTGTCACGAACGCCCAGGCATTTCTTAGCCTCCAGGAACAATACGGAGATTTTCAGCGCTACATATGGAGTTTTGTGAACGGAGAGCCCATCATTAACCATTGGCCAACGAAAGAAGACGTTCCTGTTACCACAAAAGAATCGGATCGGATGAGTAAAGAATTGAAGAAAAGAGGCTTTCGATTTGTGGGCAGTACAATCTGCTATTCCTTTATGCAGGCGACAGGCATGGTGAATGATCATACGATAGGGTGTGCTAACCGATAGGCTGTAGTGATTTTATTTAACATAATAAGGTTAAAAAAGTTGAATAACACGTGTGAAGTGCATAAGAAAGGGGAATGAGAATAGTATAACTAAAAAGGGAGGAAAAACGGTATGGAGCATATCAAACTACTTGTGGCGAAATTCGTTTGGTTTATGATCAACATTTACGGATTTACCGGACTTGTCTATAATCAGCCGCTTAGCACCAGCCTAGCAGTCAGCGCGATTTTAGCTATTATTACGTATGCTATAGCAGATTTAGCAATCCTACCTAAGTTCGGTAATTCAGCTGCCATGCTCGCAGATTTTCTGTTGCTATTCCTGGGTATCTGGTTATTGGAATATGCGTTCGGCACCAACGTTCATTTCTTCGTTTATACAATTGTTGCGGTTGCAGCAACGGCGGGAGAATGGTTTATTCATATCTATACATTGAAAAATGTCTTTAACAGAGATATAAGCATCGAGCAGGTACTGGACAAATACTAAACAGCAGGAGCGGGTGTTCACCCGCTTTTTTTTGGCCTAATTTCTTTGCCTTCTATACATCTTCTATCATCCTGGTAAGAATAACTACGAATAATAAGCAGTTGATTTTCAATCAATAAGCAGCGTCCTGACCAAAAGTGTAAAAGCCTCCTTGCTATGAAACAAGGAGGCCCTATACCTTATCCGGCGATATTGTCGTCAGTTTTCTGTTCTTTTCGATCTTTCATCCGGCTGAAAATCGAAGCGAGAATGGAACCTGATATGTTGTGCCAAACACTAAAAATGGCACTGGGCACCGCAGCAAGCGGCGAGAAGTGCGCAGTCGCAATCGCAACACCCAAACCGGAATTCTGCATGCCGACCTCAAGTGCCACGGCTTTTTGTTTGGCTAAATCCATTCCGAATATACGCGAGAAGATGAAACCAAGTAAGAAGCCAAGAACATTATGTAAAACAACAACGGCAAAGATCATCAGCCCAGTAGTTGCTAACTTCGCTGCACTGCCGGCGACGACGCCGGATACAATCAAAACTATCGCCGCTACCGACACTAGCGGCAGCGCTTTTACACTTGCCTCTACCTGCTTACCAAACAATTTCTTAATAAGAAAGCCAAGTACCAATGGAACGATGATAACTTGAATAATTGAAACAAATAAGGACCAAAAGCCGATATTTATCCATTTACTTGCGAGAAGTAAAATAAGCAGCGGCGTAACAATTGGTGCGAGAATGGTAGACACAGAAGCAATCGCAACGGCCAGCGGCACATCCCCTTTCGCAAGAAACACCATCACATTTGAAGCTGTGCCGCTCGGACAGCACCCGACAAGGATAACGCCTACCGCAACTTCCGGGGGCAAATGCAGCCCGGTGGCTAATAGGAAGGCCAGAAGCGGCATAACAACAAAGTGGCCAATTACACCCAGTGCCACGTCTTTTGGGCGCCGGAACACTTCTTTAAAATCTCCTGTTGAAAGCGTAAGCCCCATACCAAACATAACGATTCCTAATAAAGGCACCACATACGAGCCTATCCATTTAAAATGGGACGGTGCTAAAAAAGCAATGACGGAAAACAGCAACACCCACAGGGTAAATGTTTTTCCGGCAAAATTGCTGATTCTCTCGATGACCCCCACAAAAATCACCCTCCTCTACTTTGGTTACTTTTATACTTTTATACTATTTTAATATTTTAAATATCCATACCAAATTTAGCAATATAAAAATAGAAAAATCACCCAAAGCGGGTGACCTTAACTCAACCGGTATGAGTCAGTTACTCACCATTCCCTTGCGGCCCATTCGTACTTTTCACTGATGTATCTGATAGAGGCTGATTTGCTGTTTGGGTTGACTGCTGCTGTTCTGCCGGCTGGCTTGCACCATCTAGCTGCTGTGTTGAAGCGGACTGCTGTACTTGTTGGGCTTCTTGAAGAGATGCGTGATCCACTCCTTGCTGAACCTGCGCAGCCTGCGTCTGATCAACCGTTTCCGTTTGTTTAAAAGTTGATTCTGGACTTGCTGGCTTTGTTGTTTGCGGGGCCTTTATATGATGGGGAGAAGGCTGCTGATTGAGTTGAGCTTGTTTACCACTTTGGTTTTGCGCGATGACTGCCGGTATAGTTTTCGCATTTGTATATGGAATAGACTGTTTATTGTTAACACTTCTTGCTGCAGGAACAGCAAATGGCACACCTGCCTCGTTTGGAGTTGAAACATTCCCCGGCATAACGGGTTTATTTTCACTTTTTGCTGGGCTCACGAGCACTGCTGCATCCACTTCAAGGGGCATCAACAGAACTTGCCGTTCCCTAGCCGCTAAGGGGGATTGTGCTTCAGATGAACTGTTTACGGTTGGAAACGGGATTGCTACGGCGGAAGAATCTCCAGTTGGTTTAGGGTGCGTAACCACATAGCCAAGTGTTCCTACGGATATTGCAAGTGCCAGGCAGCCTGTTCCCATAAACCCAAAGGAAGCAATACGGCGTGACTTACGGAACTTAAGGGCTAATAAAAATGACACGATTATAACGAATGAAAAGGTTACGCCAAACACATATTCCATACGGTTTCCTCCTCGTGTTTTCCCTTCCTCTTCCCAATTTATATGGCATTTAAACCGGCTTACTTGTCGGTTCAATCCTAAAGAAAAATAAAGGATATTTGCTTCATTGCTGAATAAGGTAAAACAAGGACCGCGGTCAAGATTACATTCTTGCATACTCAAAAAAAAGGACGCAGACATCCGTCTGCGCCGAAACTCTCAATATAAGAATAAAAGGGGTTAAATCTTGCTTTAACTATACATACTGTATGTGTCAGAAAGATGTCAAAAAAATGCCCGGTTTGTCTCACGGCTATTCACCTTTGTCCCTCACAACCTATTATTCTACAAAAGTATATCTTTTGATCTATTTTTGTCACTATTTGTCGCTCTTTTATACTAGAACCTTTATCCTAAATCATTTATTATAAACAGTATCCTTTATCGAAAAATCACTTCTTTTTGAAAGACAAGGGGGATTATTCTTGAAACCTTTTCTTAAATGGGCTGGGGGTAAATACAGATTAGTACCTTCTATTAAAAATCTGTTGCCCGCTGGCAAAAGATTAATCGAGCCTTTTGTCGGTTCCGGGGCCCTCTTTTTAAACACGCAATACGAGGAGTATTTGCTTTGTGATGCCAATAAGGATTTAATTACCCTTTATCAGACCCTCCAGCAAGAAGGGCATTCCTTTATTGATTACTGCCGTTCCTTCTTTACAGATGAGAATAATGTGCCGGAGCGCTTTTATGAACTGAGAAACTTATTCAACATGACGAAGGATCTCCGTTTAAAATCTGCGATATTCCTCTACTTAAATCGACATGGATACAACGGCTTGTGCAGATATAACAACAAGGGACTCTTTAACGCCCCTTTTGGCCGTTACAAAAAGCCATATTTTCCACTAAGAGAATTGCGCCATTTCTATGAAAAATCATGGTCTGCCCGTTTTTATATTGCTGATTTTCAGGATTCGATGCGTCAAGCCATCCCAGGCGATGTTATCTACTGCGACCCCCCGTACGTTCCTCTGTCTTCAACGGCAAATTTCACGTCATATCAAAGCCGGGGATTTAACCAGCAGCAGCAAATGTTACTGGCTACACTTGCTAAAGAATTAGCACAGCGAGGCATTCCTGTCCTTATCTCCAATCACGAAACCGAATTTACTGTCAAAGCTTACACACCTGCTCAACTAGCTTACCTTGAAGTTCAACGCAATATTAGCTGCAACAGCAAAAATCGGACAAAAGCAAAAGAAATCCTTGCTCTGTTCTAAGAATGTAATAAACTCCTACTTTAGTATCAATTTTTGGAAATTTTTCTTTTAAAAGCGCTCTTTCCAGTATGGGTATGTTATATTAAAGGAGAACAAAAACAAAAAAGGAACATTTTGGTTATCCTTCCGTAATAAATATGTGTCAATAGTTTAAAAAAACGCATGTTTATTTATCGACGGTTAATGGACTTGTTCCTGCCTAAGGGGGCGGAAACACCATGCCGCAGATATTTGGAAGCCGTAAATGCCCGAGTTGTAAGCAAAAATACGATTGGATAGGCAGATTGGACAACTCCTTAGATGAACAAATGCAAAATCAGCTGTTGATAAATTCCAACCTGCAGCGCGCCCGGTTTTCGCAACGGACCTGCGGGGGCTTCATATCACATGTCAGATGTACGTACTGCAACTATCCAGATGATTTTGAATTTGGCAAAAAGCTGCTCCTGTGAGCAGCTTTTATTATTTACATTAAACATTCGTTCTTTATAATTAGATTGTTATTTGAAAACTTAAGAAGGGGTGATCACGATGGGCGGCTCCCAAGTTTCTTCTACTGCCCTTACGCCATCGAGGCGATTGTGGATGGCGTTTGTACTGGGTGCGTTAAGTGCGTTTGGGCCATTATCCATTGATATGTACCTGCCTTCCCTCCCTATACTTGCAAGTGGCCTTCATACAAGCACTTCACTTGCACAATTAAGTCTGACTGCTTGTCTTTTAGGCTTGGCGCTTGGACAATTAGTTGTTGGACCGCTGAGCGACGCGCGGGGCCGGCGGAAGCCATTGCTTGCCGCTCTAATTGTTTATGCTATTTCGTCCATCCTCTGTGCCTTTAGTTCATCGATATGGATGCTGATTATTCTGCGCTTCCTGCAGGGTTTGGCAGGATCCGCTGGCATCGTGCTATCCCGCGCCATTGTGCGGGATTTATATTCAGGTTCAGAGCTTACGAGGTTCTTCTCACTGTTGATGCTGATCAATGGTGCGGCACCAATACTGGCACCCATTATTGGCGGACAGCTGCTGCGGGTTATATCGTGGCACGGTGTTTTTATCGTTCTTTGTGCGGTTGGCCTTCTCATGCTGGTGAGTGTTTTCTTTGGCCTGCCAGAAACGCTGCGCAGTGAAAACCGCTCACAGGGAGGCTTGAGGGATACGCTATTCACGTTTCGCAAACTGGCCAGCGATCGCTCTTTCATGGGTTATGCCTGGTCACAGGGGCTGGTTACTGCCGCGATGTTTGCGTATATAGCGGGATCACCATTCGTTTTGCAGACCATCTTCGGCGTTTCCCCCCAAACGTTCAGCTTGATCTTTGCGACCAATGGGCTTGGCATTATTATTTCAAGCCAGATTGGGGGGCTGCTGGCGGGAAGGGTACCTGAAAGGAAGTTGCTCGCCAGTGGTCTTGGGGTAGCTTCGGTGTGTGGTATCCTGCTGTTGATTTGCATCTATTCAGAATCTGGCATTGTACCTCTGTTGATTTTTCTGTTCGGCATCGTCTCCTGCATTGGTATTGTTGGAACAACAAGTTTCTCCTTAGCGATGCAGAGCCAAAGCCGCTCTGCGGGAAGCGCGTCAGCTTTACTTGGATTGCTGCCGCTTATTTTAGGCTCCCTTGCAGCGCCTCTTGTAGGAATAGGCGGCAGCCATACTGCCCTTCCGATGGGCATTATCATTGCCGTCTGCGACGTGGGATCCGTCCTGTGCTTCGCTTTATTAGTTATTCAAAAAAGGCCATACCTTAAATAACGGTAAGAAGGATCGTAAAAAAGGCAGCTTATTGCAACCAGCTGCCTTTTCCTATAGTTTTTAGCCAAGAAATGATGTGAGCATCCATACATGTTTCTCAAGCGAAGAGTGGATGGCTAACAGCATATCTGCCGTTGTTTCATCATTGCTTTGGCTCGCCAGCTGCATCCCCTCTTTGACTTCCCCAATGATTTTCTCAAAATCTTTAACAAGGGTTTGCACCATTTGCTGCGCATCTTCCTGGCCGTTCGCTTCCTCTATAGATGCCAATTCAAGACAGCCTTTCATCGTCGCAACAGGCGACCCTTTAAGAGCAAGCAGACGTTCTGCCAGCTCGTCAATATGTAGGGACGCTTCATTATAGAATTCCTCAAATTTTGTATGGAGCGTGAAAAACTGGTCGCCTTTTACATACCAATGGTAGTTGTGTATTTTTACATACAGTACCGTCCAATTGGCGATCTGCTTATTTAGTGAGTCAGATATTTCTGCCATTTGTGTTATCCTCCCTAGCTTTTATCGTGTAATTCATACTTATTAATCTTACCCTGTTTATGTCAGTTGAAAACGGTGAAACTGTTATATTACACAGAGCTTTAAGCTTTTTCACTGCATCCATTCGCATTTATGGCTGCTTTGCACTCATCTGAGTCAGGCTTTTAAACTCATACCCCTTTTTGCGGGCGTCATCAATGATTTTCCCAAGGGCTTCTGCATTATCCTTCGAAACCGAATGAAGCAGGATCACCGCTCCCGGGTGAAGCTGTGACATAAAGCTTTCGTATGCATATTGCCAGCCTCTCTGCGCTTTCGTATCCCAGTCTTTGTAAGCGAGAGACCAGAATACATTCGTATACCCCAGCTGCTTGCTTACATTAAGCATACGCTCGCTAAATATTCCCCTGGGCGGCCGCAGGAAACGAACTTCCTTCTGTCCTGTTACTTTGAAAATTCCTTGCTTAACCTTGTCAAGTTCCTCTTTAATTTTTTCACTAGACACCTGGCTCATATCCGGGTGGCTCCAGGAATGGTTGCCAATGATATGGCCTTCCTTTACCATGCGTTTCAACAGTTCCGGTTGATCTTCAATGTAGTGGCCGGTAACAAAAAAGGTGGCCGGAACTTTTTTCTCCTTTAGCACATTAAGAATTCCTTCTGTATAGCCATTCTCATATCCGTTATCAAAAGTCAAATACAGTTCCTTTTTCGCTGTGTTGCCTAAAAATATGGCTCCATGTTTCGCTAAAATGTCTTTAAAGCCCTCTTCATCAATGGATGGGAGCTGCCCGCTTTTACTCTTCTTAAAGCCAAAGTGAAAAGCTTGATTCGGATAGGCTCCTGCTGAATAAAGGGGTACTAACGCAACGATCAATATAAAAGCAATAAGATAAGGCAAACGCTTCATACCTCGATTCACTCCCGCAACAAATTTTTTCGCTACTACTAACAGAAATATTTTTTCTATAAAAGGATGAAGTTATGTGCCGGATAATAAGAATAAACACCGCGGACATGCCGCTCTGTCCTTTCCCGCAGAAGTTTTTTCGGCCGCTTTCTGTCACGACAGGCGGACCGGCAAAACATCCGGGTATCTCAATGATGGAGACAGGTTGCCAGTCTTTTTCGCCCTCTGTTCCAGACGCTCCACAGGGGGAAAGAAAGGAGCCGGCATTGCCCCGCGATGTTTTTCTTTAGCGTTTTGGGGACCATACGGTCCCCATTTAAGATGTAACAATTAACTTAACACTTTAAAGTAACATATAATTTCTTTATCGATGAAAAATCCCCACTTGTAAAGTGGGGATCGTAAAGCCTGACCGCAAATATGCTCTTACAAAGGCTATAGATTAACGCTTTTCATGCCTGCCTCCGGGTAGCGGCCGCCAGCGGCTGCATCCCGGGGAGCTACCTCATCGATTCGATTAAGCTCCTCCTGAGACAATTGAACCCGGGTAGCCCCGATGTTTTCTTCTAAGTATTTTCTTCTTTTTGTACCCGGGATCGGTACGATGTCATCGCCTTGCGCCAGCAGCCAGGCCAAAGCTAATTGAGAAGGCTGGCATCCTTTTTCGGCCGCAATATCGCGAATGCGGCTCACTAAATCGAGATTTTTCTGGAAATTTTCCCCTTGGAACCGCGGTGAGAATCGCCGGTAATCATCCTCAGCCAAATCTTCGAATTTCTGAATCTGACCTGTTAGAAATCCTCTGCCAAGCGGGCTGTACGGCACAAAGCCAATTCCGAGGTCTCGCACCGTGGGCAGAATTTCATCCTCTACATCCCGGCTCCACAGGGAATACTCAGTCTGCAGGGCAGTAATGGGATGTACTGCATACGCGCGGCGAATCGTATCGGGGGCCGCTTCAGACATGCCGAGATAACGCACTTTTCCCTCTTTCACAAGGTCTGCCATGGCGCCAATCGTTTCTTCAATCGGCGTATTCGGATCGACCCTATGCTGATAATACAAATCAATATAATCGGTGCCAAGTCTTCGCAGGCTTGCCTCACAAGCCTGTTTTACATATTCAGGCCGGCCATTTACACCAAGAAAGGAGCCGTCCTCTCCACGCACATTGCCAAACTTCGTCGCCAGAATAACCTGATCCCGGCGATCTTTAATCGCTTTGCCTACCAACTCTTCGTTCCTGCCTACTCCATACATATCGGCAGTATCGAGGAAGTTGATGCCGAGCTCCAATGCCAAATGAATCGTGCGAATGGATTCCTCATCATCCTGTCCGCTGTAGAAATCCGACATCCCCATGCAGCCAAGTCCCAGAGCTGACACTTCAAGATCTGATTTACCCAATTTTCTCTTTTGCATGTTCTACCTGCCTCTCTATGATTTGGAAGTTGTAACAAGAAATGCTTAGGCCGTGCCCCTCCAGTATACCGATTCAGCCGATCGCCGTAAACATATGTACTCTCTTTCCTAATTAAGAAGGTTTTTCGATGGAGCCCTGCCAGCGTCCGCGCATGGAACTCATTGAAAACGACTAGGATCCGCTGCAACTTGCACCATACACTACCCTATAAGAAAAGATGGATAATGATATATTTGAAAGAAAAGTGAACTTTTACGTTTTAATGCACTTATATGTGTACTTTGTGTTACCATCTTTATTTCTTTTAGGTATACTTAATTGTTGTACAAGCGAAAGGATCGAAATAGCATTTTACGGAGAAATGTGGTGAGTAGAATGAGTGGATGGATGATGGCTCTAATTGTGCATATATGCTTTGTTGTTTTTGGCAGTGCCATTTGGGTTTTTTATAAAAAAAATAAAGATGAATTTTAAGCTATTTTGCTTTTTCTTTTTTACCGCCTGCCTTACTTAACGAGAAACGTGAAGAAGTGGATTTTCCTTGGCTTTTTTGCATGTAGAGAAATCCTTTGGTTATCCAGATTGATAAGAGCATGATTACCATGTATGCCACGAAAATGTGAAGAAAGTTTACTCTGTTCAATTGGAAGAAGCCAATGGATGCAAGCAATGGTTTGAAGATAAAGGCCAGCACAACACTGAGGCCTGTCAAATACAGGTAGGTGTTTTTTTCATGGTTTACGGTCCATTGATAAGCAAGCATATAGGTTACCGGGATCAACGATGCCTCCAACGAGTAGTTAACGGGTGCTAACGGGATAAGTTGATAGGGATAGCCCCAGAGTGCGCTGCCTAAACGCTTTTTTCCTTTATGTCGCCCTTAGCAAGTCTCGAGAACAATAGGCCAATTAACATGGGAATGATCATAATTAAACCAATTGTAAGGGCGGGAAACGGCAAAAATTCGGCATAAAGTGTAGCGAATTCTCCCAAAAATCCCGCAATTACAAAAATAATGGCAGACAGCTTGCTGCCTTGTGATGAGGCGCGATACGCGGCATCCCAAACTACATATACATAAAAACCTGGATAAAAGGGGGCATAAGTATAATCAATTGCTTCCCAGGATTTTTTATGAAATCCGATTAAATCTAAGTATATTGCCTGATTGATATGGCCAGATACGTTATCCCAATGCTCGATAAACATAAAGGTAACCCCTTTAATAAATTGTTTGTTAAACATCTGGCCTGTACCTGGCATTAATATAGAAAACAAAGCCGCAATAATATTCACTAGACACACCCCATCGTCACATTTTCCTTTTTGTTAGATTTTTCTGTCGTTGTTTTACCTCTACGCTCTTCTACTGGGTGGATTGATTTATTCCATATAACATTTATCTGCTTATTTTTCCATATTTATACATTGTTTCTCGTTTTACTATACGGGATCAAAACGAGCCGATGGTTCCCTTTACAGAAAACACCGGCTCTATCCTTAAACTTGTAAAAAGCTACACTTTAAAATTTCCAATCACCGTTTGCAATTCATCTGCCATTTTAGATAACGTGGTAGATGAAGCTGAAATCTCTTCCATTGAAGCTAGCTGTTCCTGCGTAGCCGCACTTACGTTTTGACTTCCTGCAGAAGCCTCTACAGCAACCTCCCTCATGTGCTCAATCGCGTTCACCACATGATTTGTACTTATGGTAATTTGCTGGGCAGCAGCCGATACACCTTGAATCTCGCCAGACACGTTATCAATCGTTTCTTTAATTACATGAAAAGATTCTCCGGCTGCCCTGGCAACACTGAGTCCTTCACTTACGGCATGGGTGGCAAGCTCAGTTGACTGAACAGCTTGTCCTGTTTCCTCTTGAATAAGATGAATCAACGAAACAATTTGTTTGGCCGCATCTTGCGATTGCTCGGCTAGCTTGCGAACTTCATCCGCAACAACAGAAAACCCTTTCCCCTGTTCACCTGCTCGTGCCGCTTCAATGGCCGCATTTAAAGCCAGTAGATTGGTTTGGCTTGCTATGCTTGTAATGACTTCAGTTATTTTCCCTATTTCAACCGAACGCTCCCCGAGCCCCTTAACAACTTCCGTCAATTGATCCACCGTATCACTTATGGCATGCATTTGCTCCATCGTCGTCTTTATTGCCTGGTTTCCTTCGGCTGTTTGCTCTGATGCCTTTTCGGCATTCGCCGAGACATGCTGGGTGTTCTTTGCTATGAGCTCAATACTAGCCGACATTTCAGAGATTGAATTTGAGCTGTACTCCATTCCCTCAACCTGTTTATCTGCGCCTGCAGCAAGTTCCTGAATAACCGAAGTAATATGCTCGCTCGCTTTGCTTGTTTCCCCTGCACTTGCATGTAATTCTTCAGCAGCTGCCGCTACCTGGTCGGAGCTTATGCCTACTTGTACAATTAATTCTTTTAAGCTGTTTTTCATTGTATTAAAATCGTTGGCAAGTTCCCCCACCTCATCGCGGCTTCTTACATCGATATCCGCGAAAGCCAGATTGCCACCTGACATTTGCTTTGCACCTTCAGCAATCGCGGTGATGGGCTTGGAGATACGTGCGGCAAATAAGTACACAAGAAAGGCACCGATTAGTAAAGACAGACCGAGCGTGATCAGAAAAACATAGAGGACAGAATTTGCGCCGCTATTGAAATCCGACATGTAGGAACCCGCACATACCACCCAGTTCCAATTCGGATCAAGTTCTGCATAGACGATTTTTGGAGCGGTTTTTGACGGATCGTCAGGAAGTTTCCATTCGTATGTTACATATCCGCCACCGTTAGCCGCTGCATTTAAGGAATCGGTAACAAATTGTTTTCCATCTGGTGACACAGTATCTATCATGCTCTTTCCTTCAAGGCTAGGATGCGCGAGTTCCACCCCTTTCTGGTCATAAACGAACATATAACCATATTTACCGAGATCAAATCGTTCGTTAATCGGCCGTTTACCATTTGCATCTTTTTTCCCTAACATGACTTCTTTAATCTGTTCCTGAGCGTCAGCTAATGAAGTGTTTCCCGCTTGTACCTGTTTGTTTAATGTGTCTATCATAGCCATCACATAACGCACATCATTCTTTAATTGGATCTTTCCTGACTCATCAAGATAGGTTTTAGCCTCCTGATAACCAATGATACCGATTACAAGACTTGGAATAGCCAATAAAAGCAAACAAAACATGATCATTTTGGTACGCAGTGATCTCATGGTAAACCCAACTCTTTTCCCCTTCATCATTTCTCCCCCTAATTCTACTTTTATCAATAAATCATTGATTAATACTATGTATATAGTTTTATATCGTCATTTTTTTTATAATATTTAGATATAAGTTGCCAGCCTTTAGCCGGTTACTACAAACAATAACGGAAAGTACTTACGCTGGACGTTAGCCCATTACTTTCCTGTATATATAAGCCTAAGAATCTGATACATTTGGTATAACGGTTCTGCTTTCAAGCAGGCTGGATTTTGGTTGAGGGTTGGCGATTGTCTTATCGCTAACCTTTTTTTATTCCGTCTAATTATTCATTATACATCATGAAATAGGCCTTTTTCACCACTTTATCCTATTTCCGATTAGTTTGCTTGTGGAAAAAAGAACAAAAAAAAACATCGATTGATCGATGGTTCTGTTGGCACATTAATTATGGATAACTGTATCTTTCATTGAGTATTGTTCTACGGAGGTAATCTGATTTTTTTCATCAACAAAAACAACTTTATGACGCAAAGTTTGCACCTCTGCTTCGTTAAACAACCCCTGGCTTAAAATAATAACCAGATCACCAGGCTGGAAAAGGTGTGCAGGCGGGCCATTCAGACAAATTTTACCCGAATTCGGTTTAGCGGGAATGGCGTACGTTTTCCACCTGGTTGCGTTTCGCAGGCTTGTCACCTGCACCATTTCAAAAGGGAGTATGTCGGCCTTTTCCATAAGCGTCCGATCAATTGTAATGCTGCCTACGTAATTTAAATCTGCTTCTGTGACAGTCGCTCTGTGAATTTTTCCTTTACACATTAATCGTTGCATAACGGTATCGCTTCCCCCAATTTCAGATGCATTATAAAGTACTTAATACCGTATTCTATTCCCGGGTGAGGTGTCAGTGAACTACTCTCCATTAAAATGGAGAGCTTCTGCTGGGCAGACCGTATGGCCTGATTACAGATAACCAGCAGAACTTTTCATGCTTCAACGATGCGTGCCTTACCGCCAAAAAGCGGCGTGGTCTCTTGTTCTCTATAGAACTCCCACGGTGCCGCAGCTCCAAGGTCTTATGTTCGACCACTTGTGCTGGAAGTCTTTTCGCTGGTTCGCCATTTTGGCATGCAGCCTTGCGATTTTCTTTTTCTGCCGCTCGTACTGGTTTGATCCTTTTCTCATACGGGACAGCCGTTTCTGTTGGGTGCGCAGATTCCTTTGAGCGGTGATCAAATACCGAGGGTTAGGAATCTCGGTTCCATCTGTAAGCGGACAGACGCATAAAACCGACCGGCTTTTCTGCGAACCGTAGCGGCTTTGATCACGGCTCCCTTTTTAAAAATGCGACGCAGGTGATGGATAGACCCCTTGCATGCGACTACACCGAGCTTGGGCAACTGAAGCGAAGAAAAATCACCATGGAAGCGAATATTCCCATTGACCGCATTGGAGGTATAGCTTTGCTCCTTCTTGCGTCTGAAAAAAAGAGGGGTGATTCATCTCCCCATTGAAATGCGGATGATTCCCACTCATTTACCTAAAAAGAGCCGAAAACCCTTCGAGATCTCAAGGATTTTCGGCTCGTGTATTCAGCTTTTGACTTAGACTTCCATGATAATGGGAAGAATCATTGGGCGGCGGCGTGTCTGTTCATACAGGAACCGGCCGAGTGCGTCGCGTACATTGGTTTTGAGAGAAGACCATTCATTCACATTTTCCTCAACGCATTTATTAAGTGTCTGGGTAACGATGCGGTTGGCTTCTTCCAGAAGCGCCTCGGATTCACGTACATACACAAATCCGCGGGATATGATATCCGGTCCGGAAAGAATGGAGCCATTTTGTTTGCTCAATGTAACTACAACTACGAGAATGCCATCCTGGGAAAGCAGCTTGCGGTCACGCAGCACAATGTTTCCGACATCGCCAACACCGAGTCCGTCGATGAGGACAATACCGGCGTGGACTTTCGGGCCGTAACGGGCTTTACCACTCATGATTTCAACCGTATCTCCGTTGTCAAGTAAGAAGATATTTTCGGGTTGAACCCCGCATTGTTCAGCGAGTATAGCATGCTGGCGAAGCATTCTAAATTCCCCGTGGATAGGAATGAAATACTTCGGTTTCATTAAGTTCAGCATCAATTTTAATTCTTCTGCACTTCCGTGTCCTGATACGTGGATGTTGCTGCCATAAAAAACTTCGGCGCCAATTCGGTACAGCTGATCTACCGTGCGCGCCACATACTTTTCATTTCCTGGAATAGCGGTCGCAGCGATAAGCACGGTGTCCCCAGGCAATATGTCTACTTTACGGTGCGCGGAACGAGCCATTCGCGTAAGAGCAGACATCGGTTCTCCCTGGCTTCCCGTTGAAAGAATAACCACGCGTTCGGCTGGAAGTTTATTGATTTCTTCCGGTTCAATTAACATGCCCTCCGGAACGTTTAGATAGCCCAGTTCCATGCTCACGTTAACCACATTTACCATTGACCGTCCAACAACGGTTACTTTGCGGTTATAGAGTGCGGCAGCGTCTATAACCTGCTGAATGCGATGGATGTTGGAGGCGAATGTCGCAACGATAATGCGGCCTTTAGCCTTGTGGAACCGTTCTTCAATCGCTTCGCCGACCTGGCGTTCAGATCCGGTATAACCCGGGCGCTCTGCATTTGTGCTATCTGAAAGAAGGGCGAGTACCCCATTTTCCCCGATTTTAGCCATTTTGGCAAAATCAGCTACCTGGTTATTTACCGGCGTCTGGTCAAATTTAAAGTCTCCGGTGTGTACCACAGTCCCTTCTGGAGTCTCGATGGATACACCTACCGTATCCGGAATGCTATGGTTGGTTTTAAAGAAGCTCGCTGTAAAGCAGCCTAATTGTACTTCCGACTTGTTATCGATAAGGTTGAGCTTCGAATCGCCTAGTATACCGGCTTCTTTCAGCTTCCCTTCAATAAGGCCTAGCGTGAGTTTAGTGGCGTAGACAGGGACATTCAGCCTGCGCAGTACGTAAGAGAGACCACCGATGTGATCTTCATGTCCGTGTGTAATAAGAATACCACGGACTTTCTCTCTGTTCTCTTCTAAGTACGTAATATCCGGAATAACAATATCAATACCGAGCATTTCCTCTTCCGGAAACTTTAACCCTGCATCGACTACCACGATGTCATCCGCATATTGAATTACGTACATGTTTTTGCCAATTTCGCCCACGCCGCCCAGAGCGAAAATTGACAAAGCTTTCTGGTTGAGTTTAGACAAATTTATACCTCCTGTTTATTCAGTTGTAGTTACAATACATCAAACAAAACTATATTAAACCGCTCCAGTCACTTGTTAGTATTATACATGATAATTTCATGGAAAAACAAGTGCATCCTTCATACTGTTTCCTATTTTTCGGCGCATTATGTACCCATCTGTATAAAACACTAGCCATTTATTCGTTAAATAGCTGCCTGTTACAACAAGCAATCCAAAAAAAAGAGCAGTGATCATCTCACTACTCTTTTACCCATTATAACTAGGGATAAGTCTCTTCACTCTGAAATTTTTTATTAAAAAAGCGCCTCTACGTATGCTTGCTCCGCTTCAGTGAGCTTGACTAACGGAAGGCGAACGCCGCCTGTGTCAATGCCCTTAAGTGCAAGGGCTGCTTTCACCGGTGTCGGATTGGCTGCAATAAACAGCCCCTCGAATACAGGCAGAAGCTGGCGGTGCAGTGCACTTGCCTTCACCACTTCCCCGCTTACAAACGCTTCAATCATGGCTGTCATTTCACGGCCGATCACATGGCTGGCCACACTCACCACACCTGCTCCACCGATGGACATACACGGCAACGTCATTTTATCATCACCTGAATAGAGCACAAAGTCATCCGGTGTTCGGTCGATGATAAAAGACATCTGGCTTAAGTCACTGCTCGCTTCCTTGATCGCGACAATGTTCTTCACGTCTTGGGCCAGCCGCACAACCGTGTCGGCTGTCATGTTGATAACCGAGCGTCCAGGAATATTATACAGCATAACCGGGAGATCCGTGGTCTCCGCAATCGTTTTAAAATGCTGGTAAAGGCCTTCCTGTGAAGGTTTGTTGTAGTAAGGCACGACCAGCATGATACCGTCCACGCCTGTCTTCACCGCCTTGCTCGTGAGTTCAATGGAGGCCTGCGTATTATTGCTGCCTGTTCCGGCAATGACAGGAATCCGCCCCTTTACGATGTTTACAACATGACTAAACAGGTCAAGTTTCTCCTGTGATGTAAGGGTTGGAGATTCCCCAGTCGTGCCCCCGACAACAAGGGCGGTAGTGCCAGTTGAAATTAAATGCTCCACAAGCGCCTCTGTTTTTGCGCTATCCACTTTTAATTCATCATCCAATGGTGTAACCATCGCTGTTAATAATCTTCCGAATCTAGCCACGTTTATCCTCCTCAATATTGAACCTTATCCAGATCAAACGTTCTATGGAGGGCCCGCACGGCCCGCACCATATCCTCTTCTTTAACCAGCACCCATATTGTAGTATGCGAGTCGGCTGACTGAAGGATCTGAATGTCATCTTTCGTTAAAGCCTCTACTATGCGCGCCATTACGCCGGGTACACCCTGCATACCCGCCCCAATGGTGGAAACCTTGGCACAGCGCCGAGTAAGAATTGGCTTATAGCCCATGTCCTGCAGAATCGCCACAGCTTTATCCGCCAGCTCATCATGCACGGTGTAGACCACGCCAAGAAGGTTTACGTTTATAAAATCCACACTGATCCCGTTGGCTGCCATCGCTTTAAACACCTGCATCTGCAGGTCATACTGCCCCTCTTTTGCCAGTACCTTAATTTGCGTCAGGTTAGACACATGGGCAATCGCAGTAATAAGCCTATCATGCACTTCTCCGGCAACACGGCCAGCTTCCGTTACGCTTGTTACGAGCGTTCCTTCATCATCTGAGAAGGTGGAGCGCACGCGTATCGGAATGTTGGTTTGCATGGCAATTTCTACAGCGCGCGGATGAAGCACCTTCGCGCCCTGGTATGCCATGTTACAGATTTCAGAGTACGTAATGGCGGATAGCGGACGCGCCTCTTCCACTATACGCGGATCCGCGGTCATGATTCCGTTGACATCGGTGAAGATATCCACCATTTCCGCTTTTAAAGCAACGCCCAGGGCTGTGGCAGATGTATCGCTTCCCCCCCGGCCAAGCGTTGTCGTATCCCATTCTGTCGTCCGTCCCTGGAAACCTGTGACGATAACAATCTTCCCCCGCTCCAGCTCCCGTATAATTCGCTTAGGATTAATGGTAGCGATCTGGGCATTCATGTGATCATCGTTTGTTAAGATGCCTGCCTGGCCCCCGGTTAGCACAGCCGTTTTCATTCCGCGGGCATTGAGCATGCTGGACAGGGTTGCGGCAGAAATAATTTCGCCACAGGAGAGCAGCATATCTGTCTCCCTTGCTGCAAGCGCATTGCCATTCTCTTTTATTAAATCAAGCAGCGTATCGGTGGCATAAGGGTCGCCTTTGCGGCCCATTGCGGATACAACGACACAGACGCTATAACCTTGCTCAATTGCACGTACAATATGATAGATGGCTTGTTCTCGCTTTTCTATGTTAGTTAAAGACGAACCACCAAATTTTTGCACTAATATTTTCATTTTTGCTTCTCATTTCTCCTCAATTAGACCGCTCTTCACTAGCTCCTCAGCAATTTGTACGGCATTCCATGCAGCACCTTTAAGCAGGTTATCAGAAACAATCCACAAATGCAGGCCTCGCGGGTGATCTAGGTCACGGCGCAGACGGCCCACAAATACTTCAATTTTATCCGCCGCATCCAGAGCGAGCGGGTATTCCTGCTCCTGCGGATTGTCGACCACGACAACTCCCGGCGCCTGTTCCAGCAAAGAACGCACTTCATCTATCTCAAAATCATTTTGGAATTCAACATAAACCGCCTCAGAGTGGCCTTTGACAACCGGTATGCGGACACAGGTTGCGGAGACAGCGATGTTCTCATCCCCAAAAATCTTCTTTGTTTCCCGGGTCATCTTCATTTCTTCATTCGTGAACCCGTTCTCAAGGAAAACATCGATTTGGGGAATCGCATTGAAAGCGATCTGGTGGTGTTTAGGAAGCGAGCCAACTGGCATTATTTCTTTTTTTACTTCTTCTCCATTGATTACAGCACGAGTCTGATCTTCCAGTTCTTGAATCGCTTTGGCGCCCGCACCTGAAACAGCCTGGTAGGTGGAGACAATAATCCGCTCCATACCATATTTTTCACGCAGGGGCTGCAGGGCTGCAACCATTTGAATCGTAGAACAGTTCGGATTGGCGATAATGCCTTTATGCTGCTTCATGGCTTCCGGGTTTACTTCTGGCACAACCAGCGGAACTTCCGGATCCATCCGGAAAGCACTTGTATTGTCAATGCATACGGCACCGCGCTTTGCAGCTTCAGGCGCTAGTTTTTTACTAACGCTTCCGCCCGCACTAAAGAGAGCTATCTGTACCCCTTCAAAAGCGTCGGGCGTCGCTTCTTCCACTGTCAATTCTTCACCGCGGAAGGTAACTTTCTGGCCAGCAGATCGGGCGGATGCCAGAACTTTCAACGATTTAAGTGGGAATTGCCTATCTTCCAGCATCTTAAGCATTTGTTCCCCTACTGCTCCTGTGGCTCCAACTACTGCTACATGGTAACCTGTATTTTTCTCCATTTTTCCCACACTCCTTCAACAATGGCGCAGAAATTGACCTGCGTTGAATCTATGTTTTATTTTATTATACAGAACTGTCTACTGCATGTATCGAAATTTTTCTACCAGCATAGGCTGAAGCTGTTTGCCTTCCAGCGCTGCTTCACATGTGTCCTGAATCAATTCCATGCGGGCAACTAGAGAGTTCGGTTTTTTCTCAGGTGCATCCTGCCCATATGGGACAAGGAAAATATTCTTGGCTGCTGCCACTTTTGCGATATTGGCCGCGTTAAGCCCCAGCCCATCATTCGTGGAGATGGCGAGCACAACGGGGCGAAGATTTCGCATCGTAGCTTTCGCCGCCATCAGAACCGGGCTGTCCGTCATCGCATTCGCAAGCTTGCTAAGCGACGTTCCAGTGCAAGGCGCAATGACCATAACATCCAGTTTTTTAGAAGGTCCGAGTGGTTCTGCCTCCGGTATTGATGAAATAATAGCGTTGCCCGTTATGTCTAACAGCTGCTGCTGCCAATCCTCGGACTTTCCGAAGCGTGTATCTGTGGATGCCACCGTATGGCTTATAATCGGAATGACATTTGCTCCGGCATCAACCAGCCTTTTAATTTCGGGCATAACCTCCGCAAAGGTGCAATGCGACCCCGTCAATCCAATCCCAATAGTTTTGCCTATTAAGTTCACTTCGGTTTCCTCCTGCTTTCCGTTTGTTCGAAAACGAGACGAGACAGTGTGTTGGCCATAATCTGTCCCGCCGTTTTCGGCGCAACGATTCCGGGTAAGCTAGGAGCAAGTATTGCTTTAATTCCTCTTTTTTCCGCGTAACGGAAATCTGTTCCTCCGGGTTTAGAAGCCAGATCAATAATAAGGGCTTTATGTTTCATATTAGCTAGTATGTTTGCGGTCAGAACGGGAGCAGGTATTGTATTAAAGATAATATCCGCATCCACAATTATGCGGCCCAACTCCTGAATCGGAAATGGATTAACGCCCATCTCATAGATCCTGGCCAGATCCGCGGACGCACGGGCACCAGCACTAACTTTAGCGCCCAATGAGGACAAAGCCCTGACCATTGACATGCCAACCCGGCCAAGGCCGAGAACCACGCAATTTGAATTATGAATCGTAATTTCGGTGTTCTGGATCGCCATCATCAGCGCGCCTTCCACCGTTGGAATTGAATTGTAGATGGCGACATCATCTCGGTTCATCAGCTCTTCGAGTCCTAATTGATGATTAGCCGCCATATTTTTCAGGAAACTGCGTGCAATTCCAGTGTATATACAGCAGTGGGGGGTAAAGCCGCCAGATGTTCCGCCGCCAGCTTAATCGGTTTGGAACAAAAAATACTTTCTACATAACCCTGGTCGTCAGAGCCGACAACAGGCAAAATCAACGCATCTACATCGCGCAGAACTTCAGAAGAGAGCAGACGTTTAATAGCTCCTGTAAAATTACTCTCTAAATTGTCAAACCCAATGAGCGTTATGCTGGCGTCAAGCTCAATAAATTTTTTTATGACTTCGAGCTGGCGGGCATCCCCACCGATGAAGGCAGCATGAATTCCCGTTAGCATTTAATAACCCCTTTCAAACCATTTTACTGCAAATCTGTGGTCAATTAAAGTGTTAAAAAGGTTGTTGTTTTACTTGTTTCCCGGAATTCGTTGCGTTACTACCTCCATCGTATTCGCTGCATATACCTATGGTGACAGTTGCCTGATGCGGACTGACTGTTTGATCCGTTTATTTCAGGACCTTGGTTTTTTGCGTAGTTTCAATGATAATCATCTCACTGCCGATTTTTCGGATGGACTCCCATGGGACAATTACCTCTTCCTTTTTTCTTCCCAGCCCAAGCAGGCTGCCCGTAGGCAGAACAATTGCTTGAATCTCCCCCGAATCAGAATCTATCACCATATCCGTCTGACCAACATTCCCAATTCGCTCGCCATTGTTTAAGTCGATAATTTCTTTTCCACCAAATTCACTAAACCGCATGAACAATCCCCTCCTTTATTCTATAAACTAGCTTTATTCCCTGTAAAATAAAAAAAGACCGCCGCCCGGACGGGCCACGATCATTTCTTATCGAAATTCATGAATTCAAGAATGATTGAATCAAGCGTTGTGCTTAACGAAAGTATTTCGGGCTCATCTAACGAAAAGGTATTGTTGTTTACGAGAAGATGAAGCCGTTGCCGCATGTGCTCCATCCTATCCTCAACTTCCGCACGTTCATTGCCTTTCATGTCCACCCCTCCTAAAACCCGGTATGGCCGAACCCCCCGCTGCCGCGTTCCGTGTGATCAAGTGAAGGCACTTGCTTAAGTGAAATTTGTGGCACAGTCTGGAAAACTAACTGTGCAATTCTGTCCCCGCGTCTTACTTCGAACGATTCAGTGCCATGGTTGATTAAAATGACACCAACTTCCCCCCTATAATCTGCGTCAATGGTACCGGGCGAATTCAGGGTGGTAATCCCTTTTTTGAAGGCGAGGCCACTTCTAGGCCGAACCTGGGCTTCGAGATTTGGAGGCATTGCCAGAGCGAAACCCGCCGGAATCAGCGCCCTCTCCCCAGGTTGAAGAATAAGCGGATCCGTGAGGGCGGCGCACAAATCAAAACCGCTTGCAAGTTCTGTCATCTTAACTGGCAATCCTATGTCTTCGTTTCCAGGTAAAATCCGGATTAATACGTTAATATCAGACAAGTATATCGCTCCTCATATAGGTCGGAATGCTTTCAAGCGGACTGACTAGAGCCATGGCCATAGGCTTGCGGAAAATATAATCCGCAACCTGGCGAACCGTATGCAGCGATACTGCCTCAACTTGCTTGATCACTTCATCCAATTCCAGATGCCGTCCAAGCAGAAGCTCATTTTTACCGAGCCTGTTCATCCGGCTGCTCGTGCTTTCCAGACTCAGCATCAGGCTGCCTTTAAGCTGCTCTTTTCCCTTTTTTAATTCATCTTCCGAAATCCCTTTGTCACGCAGGGCCGCCACCGTGTTTAGCATCACTTCATACACTTCTTCCAGCTGCTTAGTGGCTGTTCCTGTATACAAGGTAAACGTGCCAGTGTCTTTATAAGCGGAATGGTAGGAGAACACAGAGTAAGCAAGTCCTCTTTCTTCCCTTACTTCTTGAAATAAACGTGAACTCATGCTTCCGCCCAGGATATTGTTCATGAGAATTAAAGAATAAATATCGGGGTGACCAACTTCGTATCCTGGAAAGGACAGGCACAAATGGGCCTGCTCAGTTTCCTTCGTTTTGCTAAGCGTTCCAGGAACAAAAATAGGGCTTTGCTTGTCCTCTGTTGCTGAACCTCCACGCGAATAACTGCCGAAATAACGTTTAATCTGATCAAGCAGCCCATTGGGGATGTTCCCGGCTACTGTTACAACCGTATTCTCGGGAGTATACCTGGAATCTATGTAACGTTCAAGATCAGATCTCTTCAGGTTGTTTAAAACTTCTTCTGTACCCAAAATGCTGTATCCAAGCGGATGGTTAGGATATGAAGCTGATGAAATCAAGTCATGAACCAGATCATCCGGCGTGTCATCGTACATCTTAATCTCTTCAATGACCACATTTTTTTCTTTGGCCATTTCCTGCTCATCGAAAGTGGAATGAAAATACATATCCGCAAGTATGTCGAGAGCAACCGGGGTATGTTCATCCAGCACACGCGCATAGTAGCACGTATATTCTTTAGATGTAAACGCGTTTACATGGCCGCCAATTTGGTCAAAAGCTTCCGCTATTTCCTTGGCAGAACGTGTCTCGGTACCCTTAAAAAGCATATGTTCAATAAAATGGGATATGCCGTTTATTGCGGGGCTTTCAAACGTCGATCCGGTTCCAACCCAGATGCCCAGAGCGACAGAACGAACAGTTGGGATTTTTTCAATGATAACACGCACCCCATTAGCAAGGGTGTATTTTTCAATCACGTAAACTTCCTCCTCCAATATTCCGCATAAAATAAAATCATATGAAAAAACTTGGTTAACGTCAAGCCGAAGGCAAAGGCTGTATACCTTGGTTACCCTTATGTGGATAGGAAAGTTTACTTTCCTGTCTACCAAATAATAATTATAGCAAATAGAAGCGGCTCACTCAACAGTGACCCGCTTAGAAGAGAGCGTTTCGCTCACAATTCCAATCGATAGCTTCTTGGCTCTTATGTATTCAATTAATCTGGGTAGCGTATCTGCTGTGGATTCCGTCGGGTGCATTAAAATCAACACCCCGTTGCCAATCTTTGGTGCAACCGTGCGGAACCACTGTTCAGATGATGGTTTTCGCCAGTCTACGGTATCCGCAGTCCAGAGAATGGTTTTCATCTGATAGCGTGCAGCTGCTTCTACCACCCGATCATCAAAATCACCTGACGGTGGAGCAAACAGCGTTGGGGTTATACCGGTGGCTTCCTGGATCACCGCGTTCGTTCGGGTGATCTCGTCTTCGATTCGTGCGTTGGAGATCTTGCTCATATTGGGATGCGAGTAGGCGTGACTGCCAATTTCGTGGCCTGCCTGCACAATTTTGTTCGCTTCCTCCGGATACTTCTTGGTCCAACTGCCATCAAGAAAAAATGTGGCTTTTACATTCGCCTGCGCAAGCGTCCTTAAAATTTTGGGCAGGTACTCATTTCCCCAGGCAACGTTAATCATGAAGGAGACCATTGGTTTTTCAGGATTACCGCGATAAACAGGCGCTATATCCAGTTGTTCAAGCTGTATAGAGGGGGGCGTCTCCTTGTACACGATTTTTTTCTGATCCCATTTGCCTGCCTGTCGCATATTAGCAAGTGTTGCAGCCTCATCAACCGTCAAACCATTGTAGCCGGGAATCGCCTTCCATATCGGATCCATGCGTGCATTTATTGGAGCTATACTGGAACGTTTGGCATTTTCCAATAGCTGTTGCCATTGCCCTACATTCCCTGCGCTGACCGGTGCCAGCCTCCGTGAATTTATAAATTGTGATACCGGTTCAGATACAGTTACGAAATAAAGAATGATGCAAACTGCCAGCATGATCCCCAACCGTTTCATCTTTGATCCACACCTCACATCCTGATCCTGTTTGTATCAGCTTATGCAGGCCTGTCTCCATCTATGTAGAAAAACATCGCGGGCCATGCCGCTCTCTCCTTTCCCCTCATAGAAGTTTTTACGGCCGCTTTGTGGAACGACGGTCGGACCGGCAAAATTTTTGGGTAACCCAATGATGGAGACAGTTGCCGGTCTTTTTCGCCCTCTGTTCCACACGCTCCACAGGGGGAAAGAAAGGTGCGGACATGTGCCTCGCGATGTTTTTCTCGGATGTTTGGGACCAGAGGTCCCTTTAAAAAAATCACTCAGGACACCTTAACACTGTGAAGCACATAAACCTTCGATATTACAAAAGACAAAGGAAACTATCGGTCCCCTTTTTCTTACTTAGATAACAAAAAATAGCGACTGACTTTCGTCAACAATCGCTATCTGTTGGTTTTTATTCGCTTTTCGCTTCTTCTTGCTTTTTTTGTTCTTTAAGAATGACTTTGTGGGACAGATTAACCCGCCCTTGATTGTCGATTTCTGTAACGCGTACCATCAGCTGGTCACCGATATTGACTACATCTTCTACTTTGCCAACGCGTTCTTCAGCAAGTTGGGAGATGTGGACCAGGCCATCTTTACCAGGGAACAGTTCAACGAAAGCACCGAATTTCTCAATGCGCTTCACAGTGCCCAGGTATGTTTGTCCAACTTCAACCTCACGAATAAGATCTTCGATGATTTTTTTGGCTTTTTGGTTCATTTCGCTGCTGACTGAAGCAATATAAACGCGCCCATCCTGTTCAATATCGATTTTAACCCCGGTTTCTTCAATGATTTTATTGATAATGCGGCCGCTTGGCCCAATCACATCACGAATTTTGTCAGGATTAATGCGCATGGTAAGGATTTTTGGTGCAAATTCCGATAGATCTTTGTTTGGTTCAGCAATCGCTTCCGCCATTTTATCGAGAATAAACAGGCGTCCCGCGCGTGCTTGGGTCAACGCTTCTTCGAGAATTTGACGGTTAATCCCTTCAATCTTAATATCCATTTGTAGAGCCGTAATACCTTCTCTCGTTCCTGCTACTTTAAAGTCCATATCGCCGAGGTGATCTTCCATCCCCTGAATATCGGTTAGAATGGTGTAGTGATCGCCCTCTTTAACAAGTCCCATGGCGATACCCGCAACCGGTGCTTTAATTGGTACACCAGCCTGCATAAGCGCCATAGTACTGCCACAAATACTTGCCTGTGAACTCGAACCGTTTGACTCAAGCACTTCAGATACAAGGCGAATTGTGTAAGGGAAGACATCTTCACCCGGAATCACCGGCTCAAGTGCGCGCTCACCAAGTGCCCCGTGGCCGATTTCGCGGCGTCCAGGTGCGCGAAGCGGGCGTGCTTCCCCTACGCTATACGGCGGAAAGTTGTAGTGATGCATAAAGCGCTTCGATTCTTCAAGGCCAAGCCCGTCGAGAATCTGTACGTCGCCGAGTGCACCTAGTGTACAAATGCTAAGTACCTGAGTTTGTCCACGCGTAAAAAGGCCGGAGCCATGCGTGCGAGGCAATAGGCCAACTTCACAGCTGATGGGGCGGATTTCATCGAGGCCACGCCCATCTGGACGGACTTTATCAACTGTGATAAGGCGGCGAACTTCGTCTTTGACGATCATATGAAGCACTTCATCAATTGCACTTGCCTGTTCTGGATAGATCTCCGCAAAATGAGTGAGTGTTTCTTCATTGATCTCATCAATGGCATCATAGCGAGCCTGCTTCTCTTCAATGCGGACGGCTTCAACCAGACGATTGAATGCATAATCCCGCACGGCCCGGTCAATTTCCTCTTCGACTTTATGCAGGTCAACTTCCATTTTCTCTTTGCCCACTTCCTGGGCAATTTTTTCAATTTCTTTTACAACTTTGCGGATTTCATCGTGCCCGGCCATCAGCGCTTCGAGCATGGCTTCTTCCGTTGCTTCTTTCGCACCGGCTTCAACCATGTTGATGGCATCGTATGTACCTGCAACAATTAAATGGATATCGCTTTTTTCCATTTGTTCGACTGTGGGATTTACCACGATTTTGCCATCCACCCGTCCAACAATGCAGCCTGCAATTGGACCGTTAAACGGGATATCGGAAATGCTGAGTGCAGCAGACGTACCGATCATAGCCGCAATTTCCGTAGAGCAATCCTGATCCACAGACATAACGGTGTTTACAACCTGGACTTCATTGCGGAATCCTTCTGGAAATAGCGGGCGGATAGGACGGTCAATCAGTCGGCTTGCCAGAATTGCCTTTTCACTTGGCCTGCCTTCGCGTTTAATAAAACCACCCGGAATTTTGCCTACAGCATATAATTTTTCTTCATAATTAACTGTAAGCGGAAAAAAATCCAGGGGAGACGGTTTTTTTGATGCGGTTACGGCACTTAGCACAGCCGATTCGCCATATCGAACCATAACGGCAGCGTTCGCCTGTTTAGCCAATTTGCCGTATTCAATCGACATTTTACGCCCGGCAAATTCAAATTCAAATACTTTGACATCCATTAAATGTGGTGCCTCCTCTCGTAGCTTAACAAAAGTTATTTCGTCATTCTTCTAGTATTTCCTGCATAGAGCAGAAATAAAAGAGAATTTATGGGCATTCCGAAAAAAAGCATGAAAAAAGCGGGGAATCCCCGCTTTTTCTTATCGGCGTAAGCCTAATTTGTTAATTAATTCACGGTAACGAGCTACGTCTTTATCTTTCAGATAAGCAAGCAGGTTACGACGCTGACCAACCATTTTCAAAAGCCCGCGACGGGAATGGTGGTCTTTCTTGTGAGTGCGTAAGTGGTCGTTTAAGTAGTTGATTTTCTCCGTAAGGATAGCAATCTGTACTTCTGGAGACCCCGTATCGGATTCGTGCGTGCGATACTCTCCGATGATCTGATTCTTGCGTTCTTGTGTTAAAGCCATCCTGTTCACCTCCTCATATAATCGCCAGCACCCGAGAAAGCCGTTGGTGAATCGGCGTTCCAAGATGTGGTTGCTTGAAACTTACAAAATTAGTATAGCATATACATAGCCGCGAGTAAAGCCGCATATGTATTTGTATGTTACGTGCGTGAATGCCCAGCAAACTCAGCGGAAGCGATCTCCACATCCTGCTTAATGCGGGCGATTAGCCCTTCCACACTGGCAAACTTCTGCTCCTCGCGAATAAAGAAGAGGAAATCTACGCAAACTTGCTTGCCATAGAGATCGCCGTTAAAATCGAGGATATGGACTTCAAGTGTTTTCTGTTTATGCTCATTTTCAAACGTTGGTTTAATTCCTACATTCATTACGCCGTAATACTGGACGCCTTCTATCCATACCCGCACACCGTATACGCCATTTTTGGGGATAATATAAGGTCCGCCGGGTTGAATATTGGCAGTAGGAAATCCGATGGTTCTGCCTCGCTTCTCCCCATGCACAACGGCACCGCTCACCATATACGGGCGCCCCAGAAACTGTGTGGCTTCTTTTATTTTACCGCTGTATAAGTATTCCCGTATAAGCGTACTGCTCACCTTTTCCCCATAGCGGTTAATAGGTGAAATAACGTCTACCTGGTATCTTTCCTGCGCATGTGCCTGGAGTGTATAAGCGGTGCCCAGACCTCTGTGCCCGAACGTGTAATCAAAACCTACGATAATGTGTTTGGGTTCAAGACGCACGAGAAATTCATCAATGAAGTCCTCCGGATAGACCGAGGCGAATGAAATATCGAAATCAACGACGTACGTTATGTCTACCCCCATGGATTGAAACTGTTTGAGTTTTTCATCCAGCGGTGTGAGGTACTGTGTATAGCCGCTCTGACCCAGAACCTCACGCGGATGCGGATCAAACGTCATAACGGCGGCCCGCAGACCAAGCGAGCGGGCAATGTCTATTGCCTTTTGAATCACGCGCCTGTGGCCAATATGCACACCGTCAAAATACCCCATAGCGAGCGCGCAACACGTCCCCTGGAAATCATTATTCAGAGGATAATATAAGCGCTGAATTTCCATGTTCCTTCCCCCTTTAAAGCAAACTTGGCTAAAACACCTTAACGGGTTTTGATTCTACTCCCATGTCTCTATCTGTTTCGATAACCTCATGTAAAGCCAGAAATGTTCCATCTGGTGCATAGATGCGTATTTTATCTCCTATGTTCCAGTGTCCAGGCCGTAGATGCCGTTGGCTCAGCCCGTTGCGGATTGCCTGGACGCGGCCAGCGGGCACCTCGACATGCGGATATTGCAGGAGCGCTTGATCAAGTGGAAATAGCAGTTTGTCTAACGCGTGATCCGCACAAGCGCGCTCAACTTCATCAAAAAAGTAACATTGATCCAACGTAAAAGGCCCGCTTTTTATTCGTTGCAGGTACGACATATGCGCAGGAACACCTAATGCCTTACCTATGTCCACGCAAAGCGTACGTATGTACGTTCCTTTTGAACAGTCTACCGTAAAACGAACCGTCGGCCTTAACTGGTCCAGGTTCATTTCTTCAATTTGCATGGAATAAATAATAGCAGATCGGGGCTTGCGCTCTACCACTTTTCCCTCTCTTGCCAGCTCATGCAGTCTTTTGCCATTGACTCGTACAGCAGAATACATAGGCGGCACCTGCAAAATTTCACCGGTGAACTGTTTAAACACATCCCGCACCTGCTGTTCATTCAGCTTACCATGAATGGCTGCCTTTTCAACTGGCGTACCTGATGCATCTTCAGTATCCGTGGACACTCCAAATGTTACTTGAGCCCGGTAGCGTTTGGGTTCGTCATGTAAATAATCCGCCACCTTGGTCGCCTGCCCGATACAGATCGGCAGCACACCTGTCACATCCGGGTCAAGCGTTCCCGTATGGCCCACTTTCTTTGTCTGCGCCAGGCGGCGTATTTTCATGACACAATCATGTGAAGTCATTCCAGCAGGTTTAAACAGCGGCAGTATACCGGACCACTCAGTCATAGCTTGATTCCTCCGCTGCCTGGAAAGCCTCTCGAAGCTTATCACTTATGATTTGGCGAGCCTCCTCAATGCCACCTTTTATGGTACATCCTGAGGCCCGCACATGTCCCCCGCCGTCAAGAGATTTAGCGATGGCCGCTACGTCGATAATGGAGCGGGAACGCATGCTGACTTTTACCTCACCGGCGTTCTTTTCTTTATAAAGAACCCCAACTTCAACACCTTCCACATTGCGCCCGTAATTCACGAGCCCCTCTGTGTCTTCATCATTCGCGCCCGCTTCTTCCATATCGCAACGGGTTACCGCCATTGAAACCACACGATTATTTTCCGAGAATTCCATGGTTTGAAGCACTTTTCGCAACAGCTTCAAATGGCCCGCTGTTATCGTCTCCAATAGCCGTTCCGCAAGTATCCCGGGCTGAACACCATAGGAGAGAAGCGCAGATGCGGCTTGCATTAAATGGGGAGTCGTATTGGAATAGCGAAATCCGCCGGTATCGGTTAACAGTCCTGCGTATAAGCAGGTAGCCATTTCAGGTGAAACCGTCAGTTGCATAAAACAGACCAAATCGTAAAGGATCTCACATGTGGCTGCTGCATCCGTCCTAATTAAATTGGAAGTGCCAAAATGATCATTGGTCGGATGATGATCGATATTGAGCAGCTCGCAGCCCTCGGCAAACCAATGTTCAACCCGGCCAACGCGTGATTTATCGCCGCAGTCACACGTAATAACCGCATCATACTTCTGAGGCAGGGCCTCAGAGGCATTAAGAATTTCCGAAGCCCCTGGGAGGAACATAAATTTTTCAGGTGTCATTCCCTCATTCACAAGGACTGCCTGTTTGCTAAGCTGGCGGAGAAGCCAGCCCATAGCAAGCAGGGAACCAGTCGCATCCCCATCGGGGTTCACATGGTTCACCACCAGAAAACGATCATGATCTTGAATAAAGCGGGCAGCTTCCCGTAGAGAAGAAGCGAATTGACTCATCAATCTTCTCCTTCTTTTTTGATCTGGGTTAGCAATGTTTCGATCCGATGGCCATACTCCACTGATTCATCAACTTTAAAAATAAGCTCCGGAGTATGGCGCAGCCGTACCCGGCGGCCAATTTCGGTTCGCATGAATCCCTTCGCCTTCTCCAGGGCCTTTAAAGAATCAGCCTGCTTTTCTTCGTCGCCGAATATGCTAATAAACACCTTAGCCTGTGATAGGTCTCCTGACACTTCAACACCCGTGACCGTAACAAAGCCGACACGCGGGTCCTTTATTTCACGCTGGATAATCTGGCTGAGTTCTTTTTTTATTTGTTCCCCAACCCGGTTGGTACGTACATTTCCCATTGCTTTCACCTCGATTGTTAGACATGGCTGGCCAGCAGGGCGCAGGCAATAATGTATTGGAAAGACCGGGTGTAATCCCGGCCATTAATCCTTTTATTATTGCGCGACTTCCTCCATGATAAAGGCTTCGAGGATATCGCCCTCTTTAATATCGTTATATTTCTCTATTGTAATACCACATTCGTAGCCCTGTGCCACTTCCTTAGTGTCATCCTTGAAACGTTTCAAGGCATCGACTTTGCCTTCGAAAATAACGATGCCATCGCGGATGACGCGGATGCCGGCATCCCGCTGAATTTTCCCGTCTGTTACATAGCAGCCTGCGATGGTGCCGACTTTAGAAACTTTAAAAGTCTGCCTTACTTCAGCTTGCCCGATTACTTTTTCTTCATAAACCGGCTCAAGCATGCCTTTCATCGCTGATTCAATTTCTTCGATTACTTTATAAATGATGCGGTGCAGACGGATATCCACTTTTTCCGTTTCCGCCGTAGCGCGGGCGTTTGGATCCGGGCGGACGTTAAACCCAACCACAATCGCGTTGGATGCGGACGCCAGAATAACATCTGATTCCGTAATTGCGCCTACACCTGTGTGTATGATTTTTACCCGTACGCCTTCCACATCGATTTTTTCAAGGGAGCCGCGCAGCGCTTCAACCGAACCCTGTACGTCCGCCTTAATGACCACGTTAATGTCTTTGATTTCGCCTTCTTTGATCTGATTAAACAGATCATCGAGCGATACGCGTGCCGAGGCGCGCAATTCACTTTCACGTCGCTTGCTGGAGCGGGATTCCCCAATCTGTCTGGCCGTCTTCTCATCATCGAATACCATAAATTGATCCCCGGCCTGCGGTACATCATTCAAGCCGGTTATTTCAATTGGGGTGGATGGGCCTGCTTCTTTAACCCGGCGCCCTTTATCATTAACCATGGCACGAATGCGGCCAAACGCAGTACCGACAACGATCGGATCCCCGATTTTCAGGGTCCCGGTCTGCACTAGAATGGTGGCTACCGGCCCGCGTCCACGGTCAAGCTCGGCTTCAATAACAGTACCTCTCGCCCGCTTGTTTGGATTTGCTTTGAGCTCCTGCACTTCTGCTACTAACAGGATCATTTCAAGAATATCATCCAGACCTTCACGTTTTAATGCGGACACATGAACGAAAATGGTGTCACCGCCCCAATCCTCTGGAACGAGGCCATATTCGGTTAATTCCTGTTTTACGCGATCCGCATTTGCGGCTGGCTTATCCATTTTATTAACCGCGACAATAATCGGGACATTGGCAGCTTTAGCATGGTTGATCGCTTCCACCGTTTGCGGCATCACACCATCATCCGCCGCTACGACGATAATGGCGATATCCGTTACCTGCGCGCCGCGTGCGCGCATCGTAGTGAAAGCAGCGTGGCCCGGCGTATCAAGGAAGGTAATCTTCTTACCCTGCTGGACAACCTGATAAGCGCCAATGTGCTGTGTAATGCCGCCCGCCTCTGTTGACGTAACGTTCGTTTCGCGGATAGCATCCAGCAATGTGGTTTTACCATGGTCAACGTGCCCCATGATCGTAACCACTGGCGGACGTTCCGTCATATCTACCGGATCGTCTACTTCTTCGATATTTTCAAAATCGTTATAATCAAGCTCAATTTTTTCTTCTACATCAATACCGAATTCTGCAGCGATAAGGTGTATGGTATCGAGGTCCACTTCCTGGTTAATGGTGGCCATTACACCCAAACCGAACAATTTCTTAATAATTTCGGATGGTGCTTTCTTCATTTTCTTTCCAAGCTCAGCAACGGTCATCGGCCCGGAAACCGTAATTTTATCGACCTTAACTTCAGGCTTTGGCTGTGCAGGCTGTGGCGCCTTTTTCCTTGGCTGTGACTTACTGAAGGTATCTATCCCTTTATCTTCAAATTTCTTGCCGCCCTGGTTTGGCTTGCCTTTGCCGCGCGTATCTTTTCTTGTATTATCACGCGAAGGTTTACCGGCAGGTGCGCCCGCTGTTGCAGCAGGTTTCGGACGACCTGGATTGCCGTTTCGGTTAGAGCCTCCACGGTTCGTTGACCCCGCCGAAGAAGGGCCCGCTGTATCGCTGCGCCTTCCGCCACCATGCTGTGGGCCCGCTCCGCGTCCGCCCTGCCCGGAAGAAGATTGCTGAGGACGGGATGGACGGCTGCGGTTTTGACCTCCCTGTCCTTGCCCTCCTTGACGTTGTTCCTGGCCTGCGTTAGTGTGGCCCTGTCCATGGGTGTTGGAACGTGCATTATTGTTTTGGCTTCTTTGTTCTTGTTTTTTATCGTCCATATTACCACTCTTTTCCGTATTCCGCTGCTGCCCGTTGGCACGTTCTTTTATCTGGCTGAGGTGCGACTCAATTCTGTTCATGGTCGCCTCTTCCAGCATGCTCATATGATTGTTAACCGATATATCCAACTTACCGAGGAGATTGGTCATTTCTTTACTGCTTAATCCTACCTTTTTAGCAAATTCATAGACTCGCATTTTACTCATCCATCCACCTCCGTTAGTTTTAGCCGATCAGCTCCCTTATCTTTTTTGCGAAGCCGCTATCTGTAATGCCTACGACCACCCGCGTTCCTTTACCGAGAGCCGAACCCAGAACTTCCCTGCTGCCATGCTGGATACAGGGAACTTTATAATAAGCACACTTATCAGTGACTTTTTTACGTGTATTCTCAGAGGCATCATTTGAGAGGATAACAAGCTTCACCTGGCCCTGACGGATAGCTTTGACGACGATGTCTTCGCCCGTAACAATTTTGCGGGCACGCATTGCAAGCCCTAGCATTTGCTCTGATGGATTCATTGTGCCACAATCCTCTTAAATTCTTCCTCTAGCAAATTATACATTTCATCGGTAACATCCATTTTTAGTGCACGGTTCAACAGCTTTTTTTTCTTTGCCGTTTCAAAAGCTTCCATTGTGCGAGAAATATACGCGCCTCTGCCTGAAGCCTTGCCTGTTGGATCAAGCTTTACTTCTCCTTCAGGTGTCCGGACAACCCGGATGAGTTCGCGTTTGTTCAGCATTTCCTGCGTTACAACACATTTTCGCAAGGGAGTTTTTTTCGCTTTCACGAATCCCTACTCCTTTTCTTCAAACATTTCGTCAGCGTCACTTGTTTGCTCGGCGAGTACTTCGACCGGATCGGCTGCTTTAGCTGCAACTGCCTGGGCCCCGCTTTGGACGATGGATACAGGTTCTGTAAAGGAGAACCCTTCCTGTTCGGCCTGTGTTTCACTTTTGATATCAATTTTCCAGCCAGTCAGCTTCGCGGCAAGACGGGCGTTTTGCCCTTTTTTTCCGATTGCCAGCGACAGCTGATAGTCTGGAACAATCACGCGTGTTACTTTCTCTCCTTCATACACGGTCACATGGACAACCTTTGAAGGGCTGAGCGCGTTGGCGATATATTCCGCTGTATCTTCAGACCATTTTACAATATCGATTTTTTCACCTTTCAGTTCCTGCACAATGGTCTGCACACGCATTCCCTTAGGCCCGACGCAGGCACCAACCGGATCAACATTCGAATCGGCAGAATAAACAGCGATTTTAGAACGATCTCCGGCTTCGCGGGCAACAGAACGAATTTCCACAACGCCATCAAAAATTTCAGGAACCTCAAGCTCAAATAACCGTTTAAGCAGGCCGGGATGGGTACGGGAAACAAATATCTGCGGTCCTTTGGTCGTTTTTTCCACTTTGGTGATATAAGCCTTTACGCGGTCTCCCTGTTTGAAATTCTCAGACGGCATTTTTTCATTAATGGGCATCAAGGCTTCGATTTTCCCAAGATCAATGTAGTAAAAGCGGCTGTCCTGGCGCTGGACAATGCCTGTGACAATATCCTGTTCCCGGTCTATGAATTCACTGTAAATAATGCCGCGCTCTGCCTCGCGAATGCGCTGGGTTACGACCTGCTTAGCGGTCTGCGCTGCAATCCGTCCAAAATCACGGGGGGTAACCTCAATGTCCATAATATCGTCTACCCGATAATTGGGGTCGATCTCATGGGCCTCATCCACAGAAATTTCGGTGCGCGGGTCGGTAACGTCCTCCACGATTGTCTTTCTGGCAAAAACGCGTACATTCCCCTGTTCGCGGTTGACGTCCACGCGCACATTCTGGGCGGAATTAAAATTTCTTTTGTAACCCGAGACAAGAGCTGCCTCTATGGCATCTATCAGGATGTCCTTGCTGATCCCTTTCTCTTTCTCCAGTGCCTGCAATGCCTCGATAAACTCTGCATTCATAATAACTGATGGTCCTCCTTTCGTTCCTAAAAGACAACGGCCAAGCGGGCGGTTGATACATTGCTCCTTGGTACTGTAACAGTTTTCCTGGATTCTTTAATCTGAAGCTGCTGACCGTCATAACTGATAAGTTCACCTTCAAAAACATTCTCGCCGTCTATTGGTTCAAATGTGGTAATATGCACATGTTTACCCTGTGCTCGTTCAAAATCTGCTTCTTTTTTAAGAGGGCGCTCCGCACCTGGCGAAGACACTTCCAAAAAATAAGCGCCCGGAATCGGATCCGTCTCATCGAGCTTCTTGCTCAGCCTCTCGCTAACACGCCCGCAGTCTTCGATGTCTACCCCATTTTCCTTGTCAATGTATACGCGAAGGAACCAGTTGTTGCCTTCCTTATTGTATTCCACTTCGACAAGCTCAAGATGTTCCTCTTCAAGAATAGGTGTAACCAGCTGTTCGGTAAGGGCGATTACGTCATTGCTCAACTGCAAAAACCCCCTAAATGGCTTGTAGTATCAATTCGGATTTCGCGAGGTAAAATATTTTTCCTCAGGAAAAATGTGTGTAAAACGAAAGAGTGGGTTTCCCCACTCTTTCGGTCAATTGCTTCCGCTTATCCTTAGTATTACCAAAAAATATTATAACATAGCCTGTTCTGGTAGGCAATCAATGGTTTATATTCTCAAAATAAGGAAAGCTGGTTGGTCTCTGGCAGGCTATTCAAGCTGCCCTGTTGCTGCAGCAGTTCAACCACAGAGCGTGAGACGCGCGCCCGCTGCTGAAGATCTTCGATGGAAAGGAACTCTCCACTTTCTCGTGCTTTCACGATGTTCTCCGCCGCGCTTGTGCCGACGCCGGCCAGCGCATTGAACGGCGGAATTAAACTGTTGCCGTCGATGATAAACCGGGAAGCCTCGGATCGGTACAGGTCAATGTTTTTAAAGGAAAAGCCGCGTTCGCACATCTCCAGGCAAAGCTCCAATACCGTCAAGAGCGTTTTTTCCTTTGGCAGTGCATCGTTGCCTTTCTCTACAATCTCTTTGATCCGCGCCCGGATGGCCGCCGATCCTCTAACAACCAGCGCGACGTCAAAATCGTCTGCCCGCACGGTAAAATAGGTCGCGTAGAAGTGGATTGGATAATACACCTTAAAATAAGCAATCCGCAAGGCCATCAATACATACGCAGTAGCGTGGGCTTTCGGAAACATATATTTAATCTGCTTGCAGGACCAGATGTACCAGTCAGGCACATCATTGGCCTTCATTTCTTCCTCCATCTCTTCCGTGAGGCCTTTGCCCTTCCGTACCGACTCCATAATCTTAAACGCAAAGGAAGGCTCAAGCCCTTTATGCAGCAGGTAGACCATGATGTCATCTCGGCACCCGATTACATCTTTTAATTCGCACGTACCATTGCGTATGAGTTCCTGCGCGTTATTGAGCCATACGTCCGTACCGTGTGATAGTCCGGATATTTGCAGAAGTTCCGCGAAAGTCGACGGATGCGTATCTTCAAGCATCTGGCGGACGAATTTGGTTCCAAACTCCGGTACGCCGAGCGTTCCTGTTTTGCTATCAATTTGTTCAGGCGTCACGCCCAATGCATCTGTTCCGTTGAAGATGGCCAACACCTTCGGATCGCCAACGTTGATTTTTTTGGGGTCAAGCCCGGTTAAATCCTGCAGCATTCGAATAACGGTCGGATCGTCATGGCCAAGAATATCCAGTTTAAGCAAATTGTCGTGGATGGAATGAAAATCATAATGAGTGGTTTTCCATTCCGCATCTTTATCGTCCGCCGGGAACTGGATCGGGCAAAAATCATAAATATCCATATAATCGGGAACAACAATAATGCCCCCTGGGTGCTGGCCTGTCGTTCGTTTAACACCTGTACAGCCAGTGGCCAGCCGGTTCATTTCTGCTCCACGCCATGTAAAGCCTTTTTCTTCCCCGAATTTGCGGACGAATCCATATGCTGTCTTGTCAGCAACCGTACCGATTGTCCCTGCGCGGTACACATAATCCTCGCCAAACAAAACCTTGGTATAGTTATGGGCAGTTGGCTGGTACTCACCTGAGAAATTAAGGTCGATATCAGGTACCTTATCCCCTTTGAAGCCGAGGAACGTTTCGAAAGGAATGTCATGGCCGTCACCTGTCATTGGAATGCCGCATGTCGGACAATCCTTCGGTGGCAAATCAAACCCTGAGCCATATTCCCCTTTCGTAAACCATTCGCTTTGTTTGCACTCTGGACAGCGGTAATGCGGAGGAAGCGGGTTTACCTCGGTAATTTCTGTCATCGTGGCGACAAAGGAAGAGCCGACCGAGCCTCGGGACCCGACCAGATAGCCATCATCTATCGATTTCTTAACCAGCTTATGGGCGATGAGATAAATTACCGAAAATCCGTGCGTAATGATGCTGTTTAATTCTTTCTCAAGCCGCTTTTCGACGATCTCCGGCAGCGGCTCGCCATACAATTCACGCGCTTTGTTGTAACTCATGGAGCGAATTTCTTCTTCGGCCCCTTCAATCTTCGGCGTATACAAATCCTTCGGCACAATCTGTAACTCTTCAAACCGGTCCGCCAGCATATTCGGATTGGTTATGACCACTTCTTTCGCTTTTTCTTCCCCAAGGTAAGAAAACTCTTCAAGCATTTCGTTCGTCGTGCGGAAATGGGCATCAGGTTTCCGCTGGTCTTTAAGCGGGCTGAACCCCGTAATGCCCTGGATTAGAATATCCCGATATATTTTTTCGTGCGGATCGATATAGTGCACATTGCCAGTCGCAATGACAGGAAGGTTCAATTTTTCACCGAGCTGGACAATTTTTCGATTGGCCTCGATCAGCGCAGCCTCGCCTGCCACAAGCTGTTTATCGACCAGATGGCGGTTAATTTCAATCGGCTGAATTTCCAGTACGTCATAGAAGCGGGCCACCTCTTCCGCTTCCTCCAGCGTTTTGTTTAGAACGGTCTCAAAAAGTTCCCCCTTCTCACAGCCGGAGCTGATGATCAGCCCTTCGCGGTACTGAACAATTTTTGATTTAGGAATGCGTGGTGTTTTATATAAAAACTCCGTATGGGACAGGGAAATGATTTTATATAAATTTTTCTTCCCTACCTCATTCAAAGCGTAGATATTGCAGTGAAAAGGCCGGCTGTTGTGAAGATCCAGCCCCACATGGTTATTCATATCCCCCAGATTTGTAATCCCTTGCTCGATGATTTCTTTGAGCATGTTAAAAAAAACGTAGCCGGTTGCTTCCGAGTCATCTACAGCCCGGTGGTGGTTTTCCAGGCTTACATTAAATTTGCCCGCCAGTGTATTTAACCGATGGTTGCGCATGCCCGGATACAGGAAACGTGCCATCTCCAGCGTATCCAGGAACGGATTTTCAACCTTCGGAAGTCCAACTTGCTTGCAACTGGTCTGCAGGAAGCCCATATCAAACCGGGCGTTGTGGGCCACGAGCACCGCATCGCCTGTAAAGGCAAGGAAGTCCCGAATAACCTGATCAAGTTCGGGCGCGTTCTGTACCATGTCATCCGTAATGTTTGTCAGTTGTTGAATGTTCAGCGGAATCGGCACATGCGGATTAACAAACGATTCGAAACGCCCGATGATTTCGCCTTCCTTCATTTTCACACCGGCAAGCTCAATGATCGTGTTGTTTACCACTGATAGACCGGTTGTCTCCACGTCAAAAACAACGTACGTATCGCTGGCGAGGTCGCGGTCCTGTGGCTGGTACACCATAAACGTCGAATCCTGGACAACGTTTGCTTCGATGCCATATAGCACCTTTATCCCGTGCTTCCTGGCAGCATTAAAGGCCTCCGGGAAAGCCTGGGCTACGGCGTGGTCGGTAATGGCCACCGCCTTGTGGCCAAATGCCGCTGCCTGTTTCACGATGCGCTCCGCAGAGGCAATGCCGTCCATGGCGCTCATATTGGTATGACAGTGAAACTCGACCCTTTTCTCTTGTGCCGTATCCTGGCGGGAAGCAGCTGGTTTAATCTCACGGATGTCTTTAGCCGTCATAACAAGTTCGCGGGCATACTGGTCGTCCTGCACCATGCCGCGGACTTTCACCCAGAGCCCGTTTTTAATCGCGGATAACATCGGGACATCTTCTTTATCATGCGCGAATATTTTAACCTGAAGCGAATCCGTATAATCCGTAACGTAGAAGGTGCACAACGATCTGCCGCTGCGAAGTTCCCGTACCTCTGCGCCAAATACAAGGCCCTGGATGCAGATGCGCCCTTCCTCTTCCTGTATATCACGGATGGGTACAGGCTCATCTTTAATTTCATACCCGATTTGAACAACCTGTGGGACCTCTCCGCTGTCATCTTTTGAACTGAGATCTTCTTTTTTCTTCTCAACGAGTGCTTCCATTGCGCGGGCCCGGTCCTCTTCCTCACGCTGTTCGACAAATTGCTGATAGGAAGATTCATCCTGCGCCTGGTAATACGATACTTTTATTTTTTCACCGCACAGCTGTTCAACTGTGCGCATGACATATTCATCTACGCGGCGGCGTTTTACCATCTCCATTGCAACATCATCCGGCACGCCCACTTTAAGATGCTTCTCTACAATCTCATAGGAAGCATTCCGCAAATAAACCGCTGTAGAGTTTATATGGGGGGCCACCTTTTCTACTATGTAACTCCAATAGTCAGAAAAAAATCCGCTTAAATCAACAGGAGCTTCATACCTTACCGTACAATCAACCTCTGCGATCTCCTGAAATGCCTGAACCAATTTGGCATAAAATGCCTGATATACATTTGCGGGTACCGTCTGGGGAAGGCGGAAATGGAAATGCCATTTCTTCTCCTGCCGGTACACGTCTAATTGTTCAATGCTGCCTCCGTAAAAATACTGGTCAACAAATTCGGGTGGAATCGCTAACTGTTTAAGGAGCAGGGCAAACCGCTCCTGCTTCCCTGATTCGTTCGCCATATGCTGCACCTTTCCCCCTTTTTCCTCTCCTACGGCCAAGACAGGCCAAAAATAAGCAGGTACTCCCAAACGTTTAAGGAGTACCATTCTCTATTGTACTTTATTTTACTGTAAGGATTGTTTGATTTCAGCCACAAAATCTGGAAGGCTGTCGATGTGCATTTCCTGGGTTTCCCTTGTTTTACGGATTTTGCATTCCACAAGACCTTCAGCGGCTTTGCCGCCCACCGTTATCCGAATCGGAAGGCCGATTAAATCGGCATCTTTAAATTTAACACCTGCCCGCTCTGGACGGTCATCAAGAAGAACCTCATAGCCTGCTTTTTGCAACGTTTGATAGATAGTGTCTGCTAGGTTTCTCTGTTCTTCATTTTTCACATTGACGGGAACAACATGGATTTGGTAAGGCGCCAGACCCCAGGGCCAGACGATGCCATCTTCGTCGTTGTTCTGCTCCACGCAGGCTGCAACTGTACGGGAAATGCCTATGCCATAGCAGCCCATTACCATCAGCTGTTCTTTCCCGTTCTCATCGAGGAACTTGGCGCCCATTTTTTCGCTGTAGCGTGTCCCAAGCTTAAATACATGGCCTACTTCAATACCGCGGGCGAAGGCAATGTGGCCGCCGCAGCGAGGGCATTCATCCCCCTCAACAATATTGCGCAAATCAGCATATTGGCTTACTTGAAAGTCTTTTCCAGGCGTTGCATTCTTGTAGTGGAAATCTTGTTCATTCGCGCCGCATACCACGTTAACTAAATCCCGGACTGCAGTATCAGCGACTACTTCAATGCCATCTGGCAGGCCCACAGGCCCAATAAAACCAAGTGGTAGGCGAATTTCAGCAATTTCTTTATCGGTAGCCAGCTCTAGAACATTTGCATCGATCAGATTTTTCACCTTGATATCATTGACCTCATGGTCACCTCGGACAAGCGCCATAACAAATCGGTCATCCGCTTTAAAGACGATAGCTTTAATGAATTCCCGGGCTTCCGCATTGAAGTGGTTCATGAGCTGCGCAATCGTTTTAACGTCTGGTGTAGCCACCTTTTCCATTTCAGCTTGATCTTTTTGACCGCCGTCAGGCTTGTACACGACCTCGGCCTTTTCCAGATTAGCTGCATAGTTACAAGAAGTACAGTAAGCAATGGTGTCTTCGCCAATTTCAGAGAGGGCCATAAATTCATGGGTTCCCTTGCCACCAATGGCGCCGGCATCCGCCTCTACCGCACGGAACTTCAGTCCTGCCCGGGTAAATATGCTGGTGTATGCATCATACATTCCCTGGTAGCTTTGATCCAGTCCTGGGCGGTCTGTATCAAAGGAGTAGGCATCCTTCATAATAAATTCCCGCGAGCGAATAACACCGAAACGCGGGCGAACTTCATCGCGGTATTTAGTCTGTATTTGGTAAAGATTGATAGGAAGTTTCTTGTAAGTATTCAGATTATCGCGCACAAGGCTCGTTACCACTTCTTCATGGGTGGGTCCGAGAACGAAATCCCGGTTATGCCTGTCCTTTAACCGCATCAGTTCAGGCCCATACGCTTCCCAACGGCCTGTTTCCTGCCATAATTCAGCAGGCTGAATAGCCGGCATCACGATCTCCTGCGCTCCCGCCCTGTCCATTTCTTCTCGCACGATCTGCTGTACTTTACGGAGCACGCGATACCCCAGAGGCAAGTATGTATACACGCCGGATGCAAGCTGACGCATCATTCCGGCACGCACCATGAATTTATGGCTGGCAATCTCCGCCTCTGCAGGAGTTTCCCGTAGAGTTGGAAGAAATAATTTTGACTGTTTCAAAAACCTTCTACCTCCTTAACGACATTAGAAAAACTTCTGGATATCATTCCAGGTGACAACCAGGATAAGCAGCATCAAAAACGCAAATCCAAGGAAGTGAACCATCCCTTCTTTATTTGGATCGACCGGCCGGCCCCGTACCGCTTCAATTAAGAGGAACAGCAGGCGTCCCCCATCCAGCGCCGGCAGCGGCAGCAGGTTGATAATCCCTAAATTAACACTTAGAGCGGCTGTCCACTGTAAAAGGATGGCCATCCCGTTCTCGGCGGCTTTCGCCGTATAATTAAAAATGCCCACAGGACCCGACAAATCCTTCACAGGAACGGCTCCCGTGAACAGTTTTAACAAACTCGTGTAAATCAGTTTTGAAAAATCATACGTTGTTTTGGCTCCATAGCTTGCAGCCCCTGTTAAAGAGCGGGATAAGGGCTGGTACACACCAATTTTCCCCGTTTTGCTCTGCGGATCCGATGCTGGTACCACTTTCTTCTGAATCGTTTCCTGTCCTCTTCTCACGGTGAACGTCAATTCTTTTCCCGGAGAGGAGCTGACGATTTTTACCATATCTGCCCATGAGGTGATGGGTGTCCCATTGATATCCAGCACCTCATCTCCCGGCTTTAACCCAGCCTGGGAAGCCGCACTGCTTGCGATTACCTCGCCCATTACCGGTTTATTCACTGGCACCCCGTAAGACAGACCCATCACCGTGAGCAGAACAAACGCAAGGATAAAGTTAAAAAATGGGCCGGCGAAAATAGCGGCTGCACGCTGGCCGATTGTTTTGCTGCCAAACTGTCTGTCAAGCGGCGCGATCTGGATCTCCTGGTGTTTGTGGAGGAACATGGCTTGCGGATGTACCGGATAACTAACCCGCTCCCCGTCTTCTATCCCTCGAATCACCAACTCTTTTTCCAGATCAGCGTTCTCCACGGTTAACATGTGCGCCTGTGGATGATTAGCAAAGTCTGTCGAAATAATACGCACAACGCGACCTTCTTTGTCAAATTCAAGGCCCATATCTTGTCCGCGCTCAATAACTACCTGCTCGGGATCTTCCCCCGCCATCCTCACAAAACCGCCTATCGGCAGAAGCCTCAGTGTATAGCGTGTTTCCCCCTTTATAAAGGAGAAAATTTTAGGTCCCATACCGATTGCAAATTCACGGCATAATATACCCGCGCGTTTTGCAAGTAACAGGTGTCCTAATTCATGAAAGAAAACGAGTAAACCAAACACAAGAATTATGGCTAAAACCTGCGTCAATGATGGTTCCACCTTTCCTGTTTGTTTAACCGCCCAAGAGAAACGGCCTAACTCCTTCCCCCTCTGGCTGCCTCTCTCGCCCATTTATCTGCCTGTATAATTTCTTCCACAGAAGGATTGCCAATGACTTTATGCTTATCCATAACGGACCCAATTATTTCTTCAATAGCAAGAAATTCAATTTCACCGCGCAAAAAGCGTTCCACCGCAGCCTCATTAGCCCCATTCAGCACAGCCGGCATGGTTCCGCCGATCTCACCTGCTTGATAAGCCAACATTAAGCATGGATAGCGGTTAAAATCCATTTCCGCAAAATGAAGCGTGGACGCCTTAACCAGGTCGAGCGGTTCCGCTGACATGGTGAGCCTCGCCGGATAGCCTAAAGCATATTGGATCGGAATACGCATATCCGGTGTTCCTAATTGGGCCATCACGGCATGGTCTCTAAACTCGACCATGGAGTGAACAATACTCTCCTTATGCAGAATCGTATGAATTTGGGAATACGGCAGTCCAAAAAGCCAGTGGGCTTCGATGACTTCCAGCCCCTTGTTCATCATGGTAGCCGAATCTATCGTAATTTTAGCACCCATAGTCCAGTTTGGGTGGTTTAACGCTTCTTCCACTGTGACACCTGTCAGTTGTTCTCGGGTTCGGTCTCGAAATGACCCGCCCGAAGCAGTAATAATGATTCGCTTCACGCTCTGTGGATTCTCTCCATGGAGGCACTGAAAAATCGCGGAATGTTCACTATCTATAGGTATGACGGCTACACCGTTTTCTTTCGCTTTTTGCATAACTATGTGGCCTGCTGTTACAAGTGTTTCTTTATTGGCCAGTCCAATTGTTTTCCCCGCTTCAATGGCATGAAGCGTCGGAGTTAGGCCTGCGCTTCCTACTATAGCGGAAACGACGAAGTCAGCGTCTGGATGAACAGCTGCTTGTGATACCCCTTCCTCTCCATATAATACCTCAATTTCGGGAGGCAACTCCAATTTTATTTTATCTGCCAGCTCCTTCGTTTGGACACTGACAAGTTTCGGGTGAAATTCATTCGCCTGTTCGGCGAGCCGTGTGATGTTCTTTCCTGCGGACAGCGAAGTTACACGAAATAAATCCGGATGCTGACGGACAACATCCAGTGTTTGGACACCAATAGAACCGGTGGAGCCGAGTATGCTAATGTTTTTCATTACAAATCCCCTCGATTCAAAGCTGGCTTACAGTAAATGCAGCAGATGCAGGACCGGGAACACCACGAGCAAGCTGTCGAAACGATCCAGAATCCCGCCATGTCCAGGCAAGATTTTCCCCGAATCTTTGACATCTAGCGTACGTTTAACGGCTGACTCCATTAAATCACCCAGTTGTCCGCTAACGGAGATAACCAATCCCATCATAACCGCTTTCGACAAAGGTACAAGATGGGCTGTGGTTGACACGATAACCATGACAACAATGGCCAAAATGATGCCTGAGAGCGAACCCTCGATGGTTTTATTCGGGCTGATAGAGGGCCAGAGCTTGCTTCTCCCCAGAAATTTGCCGCCAAAGTAGGCACCTGTATCTGTCGCCCAGGTGGTAAACAAAATCGCAACCGTCATCCATAATCCACTGACCATTCGTGTCTCGTTCATATAGTGGAAAGCGATTCCTATGTACACCGAGCTGAATAGCAGATAAGCTACCTGCTGGTATTCGATTCGATTCTTTGAAGCAACCGTTATAAATAAAAACAAGAGAACAAAAGTGTACAATACGTCTCCGCGAAGATAGTATCCATTCCAGATCACGTGAGGAAACAAGATAAGCCAAAGAAAAACTAGGCCTGCAATTTCCGGCCAATCTGCAATTTTCATGCGGTTCATCTTAATCATTTCAAAATAAGCGATGGTTGCCATGAAAAAAATGAGGGCCGTATACCAGACTCCTCCCGCCCAAACCACAAGAAGAAAACCAGCCCCCGCAACAATTCCAGTCAATACACGTGTTTTCAAGATTCCACCCCTGAGAATTCGTTCTTATGTGAGAGCTCCATATCTTCTGCTCCGCTGCTGGTAAGCGGCAATTGCTTCGTTAAAATGCTCCTGTGAGAAGTCGGGCCAGTATACGTCCGTAAACCAAAGTTCACTGTAGGCTAGCTGCCAGAGCATAAAATTGCTTAACCGAAGTTCCCCGCTGGTGCGAATGAGTAAATCGGGATCAGGGAGATTTTTTGTTTCCAGATGGTCATGAATCATGCTTTCATCAATATCTGACACAGAGAATGCGCCATCCGCTACTTTACCCGCTATGTCCTGAATTGCCTTCACAATTTCCGTACGGCTGCCGTAATTCAGAGCGAAATTAAGGATAAGGCCGGTGTTATTGGCGGTCCTTTCCTGGGCTCTTCTTACAGCTTCTACCGTAAAGGATGGAAGATTCTCTTCACTGCCGACCATGCGTACCTGTACATTTCGGTCCATTAGCTCATCCAGTTCGGAAGCGAGGAATTGGCCTGGCAGGCGCATCAAAAAGTCAACTTCCTCCAGCGGCCGCTTCCAATTCTCCGTGGAAAAGGCATAGAGGGTCAGCACTTTAACCCCTTTTTCATCCGCGGCCCTTGTAATCTCTATGACGGTCTTCATCCCTGCGCGGTGTCCCGCCACCCGCGGCAGCCCCTTTCGCCTGGCCCAGCGGCCGTTGCCGTCCATAATAATCGCGACGTGCTGTGGAATGTTATCTGCCTGTTTATCGTTTTCTTCTACAGAGCCGTCTTTTTTTTGCATCCACTTCGACAGCTTATTCATCATCTGTATGTTCCCCCATATTAGAAAACTTGGCTAGCGCTAAGCCACAGGCGAAAGCGATAGCCTTAGTTGCAGTTTGTTATCTTCTAGAAAATACGACAAGCCCCCTCAGGAAGAGGGGGCGAGAACATTACACTTCCATGATTTCTTTTTCTTTGTCAGCCACCGTTTTATCGGCTAATTCAACGTATTTATCGGTCGTTTTTTGCACCTTTTCCTGGTACCGCTTTAGTTCGTCTTCGGTAACACTGCCATCCTTCTCCAGCTTTTTGTAAGAATCATTCGCATCCCGTCGGATGTTGCGGATGGCTACTTTCGCCTCTTCACCGTATTTCTTCGCAAGCTTAACCAGCTCAGCTCGGCGCTCCTGCGTGAGAGGTGGAATGGACAGGCGAATGACCACACCGTCGTTTGTTGGGGAAAGGCCCAGATCAGATTTTTGAATAGCTTTTTCAATCGGCCCAAGCAGCGACTTCTCCCAAGGCTGAATGACAAGCATCCGAGGCTCAGGCGTTGTAATATTCGCTGTTTGGTTAACCGGGGTCGGCGTGCCATAATAGTCAACCATAACCCGGTCGAGCATGCCAGGAGTTGCCCGTCCTGCCCGAAGCGTTGTTAATTCCCGCTTTAACGCGGAGATAGCTTTCTCCATTCTCTGCTCTGCTTCTTTCATTACTTCTTGCGGCATATCATTAGTCTCCTTTCACTATTGTACCTATTTTTTCGCCCATTACAGCCCGCTTAATGTTGCCTTTTTCCATAATGGAGAATACGATCAGCGGGATATTGTTGTCCATACACAGGCTTGAAGCCGTAGAATCCATCACACCGAGGCCTTTATTTAATACTTCGAGGTAAGTGAGGGAATCAAATTTTTCAGCGTTTGAATCATGGGATGGGTCGGCACTGTATACGCCATCGACCTTGTTTTTCGCCATCAGGATAACTTCTGCTTCGATTTCAGCCGCGCGAAGAGCCGCGGTCGTATCGGTTGAAAAGTATGGGTTCCCTGTCCCGGCAGCAAAAATCACGACACGATTTTTCTCCAGATGTCGAATGGCTTTTCTTCTTATGTAAGGTTCAGCAACCTGTCTCATTTCAATAGAGGTTTGAACCCGGGTAGGCACCCCTGCTTTTTCAAGTCCATCCTGAAGTGCCAGACTGTTCATCACGGTGGCCAGCATTCCCATATAATCGGCTGTGGCCCTGTCTATTCCTTTCTCGCTTCCTGAAAGTCCACGCCAGATATTCCCGCCGCCTACTACGATTGCAACCTGCACACCAAGTTCGGCGATTTCTTTAATCTGTTCTGAAATAGACGTAATGACAGCTGAATCTATTCCAAATCCAATATTTCCAGCAAGGGCTTCTCCACTTAATTTTAATACAACACGCTTGTACGCGGGAAGAGGCATGAAAAAACAACTCCATTCTTACATCGTATTCTGTACTGTTCTGTAATTGGTAAAATAGGGAACACTAAGTGCTCCCTATTTGTATCATTGGCTATTCTTTTATGACAGGCTTATTGTTTTTTCGTTTGTGCCATGACTTCTTCAACGAAGTTGTCTACTTTTTTCTCAAGGCCTTCACCGACTTCATAACGTACAAAACGGGCAATTTCCGCGTTTTCAGCTTTAAGCAGGGCTTTAACTTTTTTATCCGGATCTTTAACAAATGTTTGTTCCACAAGGCATACTTCCTCATAGTATTTGTTAAGACGGCCTTCCACCATTTTTTGAACGATGTTTTCAGGTTTGCCTTCGTTAAGAGCTTGCGCTGTCAATACTTCGCGCTCTCTGTCAAGCTCAGAAGCATCCACTTGATCGCGGTTGATATACGTTGGACGAGCTGCAGCCACCTGCATCGCAAGGTCTTTAGCAAGCTCTTCGTTCGTTGAATTGTTTAAGACAAGAAGTACACCAATGCGGCCGCCACCATGGAGATATTTACCAAACACGGCACTGTTAGCTTTTTCGATTACTTCAAAACGGCGAATGCTCAGGTTTTCACCGATTTTCGCGATTTGTTCGTTAAGTACTTCAGAAAGCGGTGCGCCTTCTCCTTTATAAGCCTGGCCCAGTGCTTCATCAACAGATGCAGGACGCTGGCTGATAATATGTTCAGCAACTTCATTTACGAAATTCTTGAAGTTGTCGTTTATTGCTACAAAGTCTGTTTCACAGTTTACTTCTACGATGCAGGCAACATTGCCTTTTTCAACAACGGCTGCCAGACCTTCAGCGGCGATGCGATCAGATTTTTTACCTGCTTTTGCAATGCCTTTCTCACGGAGAATATCAACGGCTTTTTCCATGTCTCCATCTGCTTCTTGCAAAGCTTTTTTACAATCCATCATCCCTGCGCCTGTTTTGTCACGCAGCTCTTTAACCATGCTTGCACTGATTGCCATGGGTAGGTCCTCCTAAGAATAATGTATAGTAATGCTCCGGAGTGTAATAAAAGGGTGGTAAAAGGTTTCTAAACCTCCCGCCACCCTCACATTACCTGCGGAACTTATGCATTAACTGCAGTTTCTTCACCCTGGTTTGCTTCCATGATCGCGTCAGCAATTTTTCCAGTTAAAAGTTTAACGGCACGGATAGCATCATCATTACCCGGAATTACATAATCAATTTCATCCGGATCGCAGTTAGTATCTACAATCCCTACAATTGGGATACCCAGTTTGCGTGCTTCTGCTACCGCAATGCGCTCTTTGCGCGGGTCGATAACAAACATAGCATCTGGAAGTTGTTTCATTTCACTGATACCGCCGAGGAATTTCTCCAGGCGTTCCATTTCTTTGCGAAGTAAAATAACTTCTTTCTTCGGCAGAAGTTCGAATGTGCCGTCGTTTTCCATTTTATTCAGCTGATGCAGACGAGCTACACGCTTTTGAATGGTGCTGAAGTTTGTTAACGTACCACCTAACCAGCGCTGGTTGATGTAGTACATGCCGCAGCGAGCTGCTTCTTCCGCTACAGATTCTTGAGCTTGTTTCTTCGTGCCGACAAAGAGCATTTTGCCGCCACTCGCAGCTAATTCGCGAACAAAGTTATACGCTTCGTCCACTTTTTTCACTGTTTTTTGCAAGTCAATAATGTAAATACCGTTACGTTCGGTGAAGATATAGCGAGCCATTTTTGGGTTCCAACGACGAGTCTGGTGACCAAAATGCACACCCGCTTCGAGTAATTGTTTCATAGAAATTACTGCCATCTCCAACGACACCTCCTCTAAATGGTTTTTTTATTCCTCCGCCTTTCGCATCTTTAGACGAGACTTACAGGGAGTAAGCACCCTCATCCAAATTGAAAGACGTGTGTATTTTCACACCGCTTGTAAATATACCATAGGCAGGAAGGAATTGCAACACTCTGTCTTGAAAAAATAAGCGTAGGAGGGTTACCCTTTTTCTTGGTTTTTTTTGAGCATTTGGACAACCATTTCGACTTCCCCGCTCCCCAGCCCAAGTTTGCGGGCAATATCTGGGACTGAGAATCCGCTGTGGTAAAGAGGAGGAATTTCTTTATAATCATCCCGCAGAAACGAAAGAGCAGAAGGCTGATGCGTCTCCCTGTCTTCCACCATCTCCGGGAGCGGTTCTTTGCCCTCCATTAGAGATCTTAGCTCTTCACATTGCGAATGGAGGGCTGTAACCTGTTCCCGCAGGCTGTTTAAATCCGCTGCCTGCCCATTCAGCTGCATCGTCATATTTTGTTTAAAGCGAGCGATTGCCTCAAGCATTTCGTTGTTTTCACGTTCAAATTCCGCAAAGAATGATTCCATTTCATCTTGCAGCACGGAGTCTGCATTCGGAGCCTGCCTTCGTAAGATCCACATGAATAAAACTACAAGTAAGATGGTTACGATTCCGAGCCATATTTGTATCCACATCAATTTCACCAACTATTAGAAAGTAATATCAAAATTCCGTCCTATATAAGGATGAAGGTTTTGCTGCATTGTTTGCGTATCTTGTACCCCAGTACGCTTCATACTCGGTTTTGCAGCCGGGGATTTTCTTTTATTGTTTTCCCTCTCGCGCTCTTTTAAATGGGTTGCTTCCGACTCCTGGGATGCCAGTGGCCGAGAGCCGTCCCTTTTCCACTGTTCATGATTAGACATAGCAATTCCCGCCTGCTCCTGCCGGGGGTGCTGCTGTATGTCATCCTGCATTTTACCCAGTTCCTGCGTTCGCGGAATGGCAATTTGCAGCTCAACATTACGTAATGACATGTTATGTCACCTCGCACGTCTATAAAATATGGCCTGTTATCTCGCCATCTTCACCTAGTGTAAAATACATTTTACGGTAGTTTTCTTTTATATATCGGACTGCATTTCCAATCACCAGTTTAGCCCCACCGTACATAATTAAAGAAGCCTCTATACGCGCTTTCTCAAAATTATTTAATTGCTCTTCAATCTCTTTAATCCGGGTCCGAACCTTTTCTGTTTTCTTCTCTGCCAGCAATTTGCTGTTTAAAAACCTGATTTGCGCCTTCTGCTTGTCAGGCGGCAATTGGCCATGAGCCGCAATTAATTTATCCAAAAATTGGAGCGAAATATCTGCCGTCTGTATTTCTTTGCTCTGTTCCTTTATTTCCAATTTAAGCTTCTCGTACTCGTCCCGCAACCATGGTTTAGCCCCAACCTCAATCGTGGTCGGTGTATTGGTCATGTTGCCTACGATTTTCGTCACGACTTGCTCCCCTGCCCGGACAGTGCCGCCCACAATTAAACCTTTGGTTGCCCGGCATACCACATCTCTGCCCGCGCTAACGCTGCTGTGCATAATCGTCTGAGCTACGATCACATCATTTTCCGCTGTTATCGTGGCTTCCTGAATAAAGCCGGTTTTAACATCTACACCTGCCTTCAGATAGCCTTTATGTCTGCCGATTACCCCGCCGAGGATTTCAATAGAGCCGTTCGCTTCAATCGTGGCGCTTTCAACGCTGCCCTGTATTTTTACGTCTCCGCCTGCCTTTATAATAAAACCAGGGTGAATATTACCCCGGATGACGACATTGCCTATAAAATCAATATTGCCTGTACTAAAATCAAGGTCATCATTGACCTCAAAGACAGGGAAAACATTCAGTTTAGTCTTTTCAGTAAAGGAAATCTGCCCGTCCACAGCCGAATAGGCGTTCATTTTTTCCTGGTCAAGCAGCACGTTTTTCCCTATCTGGAACCGGGCATCTTTCCCGTCTTTCGCCTTTATTTCTTCGCCGGTTACAGATTTTCCTGGCGTGCCAGGAGTCGGCAGGATTTTTTTTGCAAGCAGTTCGCCCTTTGTTACATTTAACAGATTAAGAATGCTGTAATAATCAACACTGCCGTCTTCCCGTTCTTTCGGACTCTTTGAATGATCCAGTTTAAACAGGTACTCTATTCGACCATCTATGCCAGCCTCAGGCTCCTTGCCGCGCGCTATCGTGATTGTCTGATTTCGGTACTGGTTAATGTCGCGGACAATCTCTCTAAGCAAGGGATCGTCAATGCCGTATGTAACGTTATTCTTTTTGAGGAGGTCTGCAAGCTCCTCATAGGTTGCAGTAATTTCTTCACCTTCTAAATAAAGGCCCATTGTCGCTTCTAGTTTGTCCCGCGAAATTGTAATGACAACCATGTCTGAAAGCAATTTTTTCTCTTTCGGAGGCTCAGTATTATGGTTCTCCTCCATGTTCAGCCCCCCATTTCCCGTTAACATCATTCTAGCTAACCTATTCGTTCAGTAAAGACTCCTTCGAACGGTTTAAGGCCCCTCGCATTCTAAAAATTGCCTTGGAATGGAGCTGGGAAATTCTCGAAGCCGAAAGCCCCATTATTTCTGCTATTTCAGTTAGTGAACATTCTTCGTAATAAAAAAGAGAAACAACGGTTCTTTCCTTATCCGGCAGCCTTTCAATTGTTTCTGCAAGTATTTTTTTCTGCTGATCTTTGTGGAGCGCTGACTCAGGCCTTTCCGCACGCTCATCAATGATAACCGCCTGACGGGAATGCTTCTGCTCCTCGTCATCTGTAATAGGTTCATCCAGCGATAAAATCGAGGCGAAGGAAACATCCTGCATGGTTTGGTTTAACTCTTTCACAGATATGCCCAGATGGCCGCTAATCTCTTCATCTGTTATAGACCGCAAGTGCTGCTGCTCTAAGGCCGTGTAGGCTTCTTCGATTTTTTTAGCCTTGTCTCTTACGGAGCGCGGTATAATATCTACCTCTCGCAGCCCGTCGATCATAGAGCCCCTTATGCGCCACATCGCATACGTTTCGAACTGAAGCCCTCGCATGTAATCAAACTTCTTCAACGCATCAAGTAAGCCAAAACGTCCAAAACTTACTAAATCGTCCCGGCTTACTGTATCAGGAAGCCCGATCGCCAGTCGTGCAGCCACATAGTTAACAAGCGGTAGATATTGCTCAATTAATTCAATTTCAGCTTGACGGTCGCCCTGTTCACGCCAGCGTTTCCATTTTTCTACATCAATTGTTTTTTTAGCTTTGCGCCCCATGCGACAGTTCACCACCTTTTACTCATTGGAGAATACCCGTAGTGCATTGGCTACATCTTCCGGGTTTACATTGGATGTCTGAGGTTTCTTGCTTAGCTGTGGAAGAGAAAGCGCGCTAAATTCTTCGAAGTCATCAGCGCTTGCAGGGATACTATCTCCAGATCCACCCACCATGGCATTGTTCTCTGAGTTCCTTGCTTCTGGTTCGGCGGATAACCCATCATTATTAATATCGCCAAAAACGATACCCGCTAGATAGCGCACTACAAACATAAGCAGAAAAAAAACAATAAAGGTAAAGAGAGAGCGCACCAGGCTCTCTGCCAATAAATTGTGTAAAATATTCGCGATAAAAGTAATGAGACTAACAATAAGAGCCATTCCAATATTCCATCTTATAGAACCCAGCATGATTATATTTCCTTTACCCCTTGATTAACCGTTCGAATATTTAACATTCCGGTAATACTGTCTAATTCGATAGTGCGGCCGCAATTTCCTCCCGTGTCTTCACACAGGATTGGAATACGGGCAGTGTTTAAGGCAATCTTGCATGCTTCTACGTTGCGCGGCCCGATTCTCATCGCATCATTGCCAGAAGCGAAGGCAAACATCTGCGCACCGCCTGCCAGCTTCGCTACGATTTTCACCCGGTTTGCCCCCGCCTTTACCATATCGCTTATTAATTTGGGTATCGCCGTATCGGCATATTTTGCTATATTTAATGCCCCCTTGCTCAGGGATGAATCTGGAAGCATAACATGTGCCAGGCCTCCTATTTTGTTTGAGCTATCAAACAGCGCCACGCCCACACAGGAACCCAAACCTGTGGTACGAATTCTATCAGGAGATTTTGTTATATTTAAATCTGCCATTCCTACTTTTACAATATTCATTCAACAGGTACTCCTAGTGCTATAAATAGCTGTTTTAATGAATCCGGATCAGGAATTAGAAAGAAGTGGCCTTCAACTTCCTCATTCCCCTCGAAAAAAGCTGTATCGATTGTAAGAGCAAAATCTCCTGCATGGCCAATTTCCGCCAGGCCATATGATAAAATCGCGCCAGCCATATCGATCGCTACAGCGGGTACGGAGGGCTGCATATTCAAATTGGTAAAATCAGCAAGCGAAGAAAGATAGGACCCGGCGAGAATATTGCCAATTTCATTTAAAGCTGACAATTCCATCTCGGTGAATTCTTCTTCTCCCGTATCGATTCCGAGCAACTGTTTGATTAGATTTTTAGCGGACGGGAGCGAAATGATAAAATACATATGTGCGGGAACATCGCCAAGCACCCGCAGGAGTACCGCGCACACGATATTCTCCGAACCGCCGACAAAGTCGGCAATTTCATCAAACGATATAATTTTAACTTGGGGCACTTTCATATCAATCTCTTTTTGGATGAGTTTTGATAAGGCGGTTGCCGCATTGCCGGCCCCGATATTTCCGATTTCGCGGAGCACATCAAATTGAAAGTCATCAAAATTTTTCATATACCCTGGGTCCTCATCCTTCGATAACTTCCAGCTGTTTTAACTCCTCGGTGTTTAGTACCTTATCCAAATTTAACAGAATGAGCAATCGTTTATCCAGCTTGGCTACGCCGCGAAGATATACGGCTTCAATTCCCCCGACAACTTCAGGCGGCGGCTCAATGGCGTTAACTGGGATATCAATAACATCATTGGCCGAGTCCACAATGAGGCCCACTTCAACCTCGCCGACAGCCACAATGATAACGCGTGTTGTTTCGTTATATTCCGCTTCAGCAAGCCCAAAACGTTTCCGAAGATCAACAATAGGTGTCACAACACCGCGAAGGTTAATGACACCCTTTACGAATTTTGGCGTCCGCGGTACGCGGGTGATATGCTCTAGTCTCTCGATGGATTTAACCTGGTCTACCTCAACCCCATATTCTTCATCCATTAAACGAAATACAATAACTTTAATTTCCTCAACGATTTCTTTATGATCAAGCATCAATGTTTCCTCCCTATTTAATTAATGCATTGCAGTCGATAATAAGCGCCACTTGTCCGTCTCCAAGAATGGTTGCGCCTGATACAGCAAACACATTTGTCAGGTATTTGCCCAGCGACTTTAAGACGATCTCTTGCTGGCCGATGAACGAATCCACCACCAGCCCGGCCATTTTGTCGCCTTTGCGTACAATGATAACCGAGATGTCTTCTTCTTTCGCGATGCCGTTGTCCGGTATGGAGAACAGGCTCTTGAGCGATACAAGCGGCACGACCCGTCCGCGGAAATCAATGACATCCTGCCTGTGGGCATGCATAATTTGATCCGGTGAGAACACGGCGGTCTCGATAATGGAGCTCAGCGGTACGGCATACTTCTCATCTTCGACCTGCACGAGCATCGCAGAGATAATCGACAGGGTTAGCGGCAGTTGGATTAAGAACGTCGTGCCTACGCCCGGGTTGGAATCGACACTGACGCTTCCGCCGAGCGATTCGATCTTGGTTTTCACCACGTCGAGCCCGACGCCGCGCCCGGAAATATCAGAAATTTTATCGGCTGTGCTTAAGCCGGAAGCAAACAGCAATTCATCGATCTGCTTGTTGGTAAGCGACTGGGCCTGCTGCTCGGTTACAACGCCTTTGTCCAGCGCTTTGGCCAGCACCTTTTCCCGGTTAATGCCGGCTCCATCGTCCTTTACTTCTATAAAGACGTGGTTGCCGCTGTGATACGCCTTCAACTGCACAAGCCCTTCTTCCGGCTTGCCCGCCATCCGCCGCCTGTCTGCCGGCTCCACGCCATGGTCGAGCGAGTTGCGCAGCAGATGCACGAGCGGGTCGCCTATTTCATCGATTACCGTGCGGTCGAGTTCAGTTTCCGCCCCGATAATTTCAAGGTTGATTTTCTTGTTGAGCTCTTTAGCCAGGTCGCGCACCATCCGCGGGAAACGGTTAAACACCTGTTCAACCGGCACCATCCGCATCGTGAGAATGATGCTCTGCAGATCCCCGCTGATGCGGCTCATATGCTCCACCGTTTCGGTGAGGGCGCTCTTGTTGAGCTCATGCGCCAGCTGCTCCAGCCGGCCCCGGTCAATCACAAGCTCGCTGAACAAATTCATGAGCACATCCAGCCGTTCGATATCCACGCGGATGGTTTTGCCGGCAGCTGCCTTCTTGGGGGCTGATTTATCCGCATCTGCAGGTTTTGCGCCAGCTTGTTTTGTTCCTGCCGCTGGTTTAGCCTGGGCTTGCGGTTTTGCTTCTCTCAGGTGGTCCGCCTTATATAAATGGATATCGATAAGCTCAACTTCTACCCCTTCAATCTCGGAAACATTGAGGACAGTCGACTCGATTTTCTCCTGGCTTTCCCTGGTAATCAGCACAATCTCAAAGGATTTCTCAAACCGCTCTTCTTCTAAATCCTGAACCGAAGGCGTGGTTTTGATCACCTCACCAAGCGATTCCAGGTTGTCGTATACCATATACGCCCGCGCTGCCTTCAATACGCAGTCATCACGCACGGATGTCTTGATCCAATAAGCCTGATGGCCCGCTTGAACGGATTGATCCAGTACGGTGATCTCAAATTGGTCAAACGCATGCAGCCGGGAAGCAGCGGAAGCTTCAACATCGGGTGCCGCTTCAGGGTTCGCTGCCGCTGAGTCCTCCGGCAGGACCTTCGGCGCTGCCTGCACAACCGTCTCCCCGTTCAGGATAGCGTGCAGCTGAGCGACTACGGCCGACACATCTTCACGTCCGTCTCCACCGCCGGCGATGGAATACAGCATGCGCTCCAGCAGATCGACGCAACGGAAAATAACATCCATCATATCGCTGTTTACAACCAGCTTGTGGTTGCGCACCTGATCAAGGACGTTCTCCATCTCGTGCGTCAGCGTCGTCATATCTTCAAAACCCATCGTAGCTGCCATCCCTTTAAGGGTGTGGGCGGAGCGGAAGATTTCGTTTACAATATCGATGCTTTCCGGGGCGTTTTCAAGTTCAAGTAAATGGTCATTTATGGCCTGTATATGTTCCTTTGATTCCTCAACGAACATATCAAGGTATTGGTTCGTATCCATGCACCCACCTCCTTAGCGTTTAAGAGAAAGCATTAGCTGCTCTGCAATCTCATGTAGTGGTACAACTTTATCAACGAGTCCCGTTTGAATGGCTGTCCGTGGCATTCCAAATACAACGCAGGTTGATTCATCTTCAGCGATAGCTGTCACGAGCCCTTTTTCTTTGAGCGCCTTTAATCCTACTGTCCCGTCGCTTCCCATTCCGGTCATAATAACAGCATGCTTGGCAGGGTGCTGCACAGCAGCGACCGATTCAAATAAAGTATCTACAGCTGGACGATGGCCCCCGCGTGCGGGATTTTGATTTAGCGAAATATAAAACTGGCCGCTGGCCTGCTGTTTTACTTCCATATGGTAATTGCCTGGCGCAACGTATGCGCAACCCTTCTCAACAATTTGATTATCCTCCGCTTCCATCACCCTGATATTGCAAAGTGAATCTAAGCGCTGGGCAAGCGATCGCGTGAAACCAGCTGGCATATGCTGTACAATCAAAAGCGATCCGTTTATGCTCTCCGGCAGCTCGCACAGTAAAATTTGGAGTGCTTTGGGACCTCCTGTAGAAGTGCCTACTGCGATGATGTTGGGGATGTTTGTGCGGTCACCCCTAAGGCCCGTAGCAGGTGCCTGGTTACTCATTTCCGGAGTTGCTTTTACTACAGGCTTTACAGGTGGGATTTGTTGTTGGCTTGAAATAGGTTGCGCAGGAAACGGCCTGGTCTGTGTTACCCTTGTTTGTTTCATCCGCATCATGTTAACCTGTGAAGCGGCTTTCACTTTTTCCACAATTTCGGCCCCTATTGTGTGGAGATCAAGAGAAATGGACCCAGAGGGCTTACGAATAAAATCGACCGCCCCAATTTCTAACGCCTGTATCGTTTCATTCGCTCCCTGCTGTGTTAAGCTGCTTAGCATAACTACAGGAACGGGGTGGTTTTTCATAATGACTTCCAACGCCTGCAAGCCGTTCATCACAGGCATCTCGATATCCAGTGTTACGACATCCGGCTTTAACTTTTTAATTTGTTCGATGCCTTCCATCCCGTTTCTGGCTTTGCCAACAACATCTATGTCCGGATCTTCACTAAGAAGATCGCCGATTACTTTTCTCATAAAAGCGGAATCATCGACAACAAGCGTCTTTATTTTTTTCACGGGTACACCTCCCTTATTTCTTCCATAAATGCCGCAGCCGTATGACAAATCCCTTGATTCCTGCTTCACCAGCAGAGGTGTGTTTATGACTTAGATAGGATTCAACAAGGCTGCGAATAGCCTCAGAAGCCCTGCTGTTTGGGTAGGCGAGCAAAAATGGTTCCTGTTTTTTAACAGCTTTTGTCACATGGGCGTCATCGGGGACATACCCCAGCATAATAAGCTGTACCTGCAAGAATTGCCGGGCTACCATAAGCAATCGGTCACCCGTAATCCTGCCTTCTTTTCTATTAACGGCTCTATTCACGACGATACTAAAATGCGCATTGGGATTACTTTGGGATGTCATCTTCATAACCGCATAGGCGTCTGTAATGGATGTTGGTTCAGGAGTTGTCACGAGTACAACATCGTCCGCAGATAAAATATAGCGAAGCGTTTCTTTTGTTACCCCTGCTCCTGTATCTAAAATAACTGTGTCTGCATACCCATTTAAAAGGGCCATTTGGTCAAAAAAGTAGTTTAATTTATGTTCATCCATATCTATCACCTGGGACAATCCGCTCCCCCCGGCGATAAATTGTAAGCCTTCAGGCCCTAACTCAATAATATCCCAAATAGAAGTCCTATTGTCTATCATATTTACAATATTTTTTTTAGAGGAGATGCCCATCAAGATATCGATATTGGCAAAACCCAAATCCATATCAATTAAAATCACCTTTTGACCCTTTTGTTGCAGTCCTAACGCGAAATTAAGGGAGAAATTAGACTTTCCTACCCCTCCCTTCCCGCTCGTAACAGTTATCACTTTCGTCTTTCTATCAGATGGCCCTAGTTCTCTATTTCTATTTAATTTTTCGCGTAAAGACTGTGCCTGGTCATTCATTTGCCCCGTCTCCTACCAGCATTGAAATAACCCGCTCAGGTGATGCAATTTCTATATCATCAGGTACGTTCTGACCTGTCGTAATATATGAGAGGGAGAGGCCGTAGTTAACAACCAGATTAAGTACCGTACCGTATGTGGACGTTTCATCAGACTTGGTAAAAATCACTTTATCAATATGTACACTTTCGAAACTATGAAGGATCGCTTCTATATCCTGATATTTGGATGTTAAACTAACCACAAGAAAAGTTAGGCTTTGTTTATCCTTATAGAGAAAACGGTTTATCTCTTCAACAAATTCTCTATTTTTATAATTTCTCCCTGCGGTATCAAGAAAAACGAGATCGCAATCTGAAAGTCTTTCCAGTGATGGCGCCAATTCATCCGGCGAGTAAACGACCTTCAGCGGAATGTTTAATATATTCGCATACGTTTTGAGCTGTTCAACTGCAGCTATCCGATACGTATCCGAGGTCATCATACCGACCCGTTTTCCATGCTCAATCACATTCTCAGCCGCAAGTTTTGCCAGAGTGGTTGTTTTTCCTACTCCGGTTGGACCGATCAGTTGAACGAAACGTATCGTTTGCCCAATGGGCTCAGCATACCCAGGTGAGCGCACAAGCAGACTATAAAGGTGATCCTTAACTTTACTGTATACTTTTTTATCATCTTGAAGATCCTCTGGCTCAAGCTCCTCAAGTACCCGCTCCATCACAGACATAATAATTTTCTCATGCACTTCCTGAGCAGCGAGCCTTTGGGATATAGCGAGGAGTGCAGGCGGAAGATGGCCCTGGCTGCCTTCTGTCATCATTAGCTTCCAGAACATTCCTTTCATTTCTTCAATTTCCCTGGAAAGCTTGCTGACTTCTTTCGTATCCCGGCCTATTTCTTTTATCTCTTTCTTTGCCTGCTGCTGTGAGTAGGAGCCTGTTTTCATTGTATGATTTGTGTTTTCGGCACTGTTGGCTTCCTCTTTCGCGAGAACAGGCGGAAAAATCGGATTTTCAAGTTCGGCATATCTATCCGGCTGTTTTTTTACTGGCGGCTGTTTGGCGGCCGCAGCAGGTTTATCGCTCTGATCAATTGCTGCGATCACTTCAATTTTCTTTTTTGAAAACAGGCCTAAAAATCCGCCGACCTTAATCGGTTTTGTATTTAAGATAATCGCGTCCTTGCCCAGTTCACCACGAATTTGCTGCAGAGCATCAGACATGGTATCTGCTACATATCTTTTTACGCGCATTACAGATTCACCACCCCTACACTTTGAATCTCAATATCAGGCTCAAGTTCGTTATAAGAAAGGACAGGGACCTCTGGCATCATCCGTTCCACCAGCTGGCGCAAATACATCCGGATAGCGGGGGAAGTAAGCACAACAGGCTGCTGGCCTGTCTGAAGCATACGGTTGATCTGCTCAGATAATGCCCCAAAAATTCGTTGGGATGTATCCGGATCGATAGCCAGGTAACTGCCCTGATCTGTTTGCTGAACGGCATCTGAAATGGTTTTCTCCAGGCTTGGTCCGGCTGTTACCACACGCAGTGGCTCAGTAGGAATGGTAAACTGGAGCGTGATCTGCCTGGAAAGGGATTGGCGGACGTATTCCGTTAACACATCCGTATCCTTTGTATAGGTCCCGTAATCTGCCAAGGTTTCCAAAATCGTAGGCAGGTTGCGAATTGAAATCTTTTCCCGAAGCAGTTTCTGCAGCACTTTTTGTACATCACCGACACTTAACACGCCGGGTATTAACTCATCAATAAGTGCAGGTGTTGTCTCCTTGATATTATCAATAAGCGACTTCGTTTCCTGACGGGTAAGCAGTTCGTGCGCATATTTTTTAATCAGCTCCGTTAAGTGGGTGGCAACCACAGATGGCGGATCCACCACAGTGTAGCCCGCCATTTCTGCCCTTTCCTTTACTTCTTCTGTTACCCACAGCGCAGGCAGCCCAAAAGCCGGTTCAACCGTTTCGATCCCGAATACCCCTTCGTCTTCAATGCCGGGACTCATGGCGAGGTAGTGGTCAAGCATGATTTCACCTCTTGCTACTTCGTTTCCTTTTATTTTCACTACATATTCATTTGGACGAAGTTGAATATTATCCCGAATGCGGATGACGGGAACCACAATCCCCAACTCAAGCGCACACTGCCTGCGGATCATAATAACCCGATCCAGTAAATCCCCCCCCTGGTTGGCATCCGCGAGCGGAATTAAACCATATCCGAATTCAAATTCTATCGGGTCGATATGCAGCAAACTCACTACGCTTTCCGGGCTGCGGACATCATCTATTTCTTTTTCTTCAGAGGTTTGATCGGCCGCGATTTCCTGGACTGCTGCCGCCTGCTGCATTCTTCTTCCCCCAAAGACTAACAGGGCCGCGATTGGAAACGTGCGGAGGATGCCAATCGGTGTGAAGATACCCATCAATGCCACTGTGCCTGCAACGATATAAAGCAGTTTAGGATAGCCCAGCAGCTGCTGTAACAGTTCTTGGCCCATGGTATCGCCGGAGGCAGCCCGTGTGACAATGATACCTGTCGCCGTGGAAATCAGCAGGGCCGGTATCTGGCTGACCAGACCATCCCCGACCGAAAGGAGGGTAAATGTTTTGGCTGCATCAGCAAAAGCCATGCCATGCATGACCATGCCAATAATGAAGCCGCCGATTACATTAATAAGAAGGATAACAATGCCTGCTACGGCGTCCCCTTTTACAAATTTACTGGCACCATCCATTGCCCCGTAAAATTCAGCTTCTTGTCCAATTTTTTTCCGTCTGGCCTGTGCCTCCGTATCTGAGATAGCCCCGGCATTTAAATCCGCGTCAATGGCCATCTGCTTACCAGGCATTGCATCCAGCGTGAATCGGGCGGCAACTTCTGCGACCCGCTCTGAGCCTTTCGTGATAACCAGAAAATTGATTAATGTAAGAATTAAAAACACCACGAAACCGACAACCGCATTTCCACCGACAACAAATGACCCGAAAGCTTCAATTACCTTCCCTGCCTGTGCATTAGCCAGTATGTTTCGGGTGGAGGCAACGTTTAGCGCCAGCCGAAACAATGTGGTAACTAGCAGCAAGCTCGGAAAAACAGACAGCTGCAGGGCATCATTCGTATTCATTGCTACCAAGAGTACAGTTAGTGCGATTGAGATGTTAATAATTAATAGAAAGTCCAGAAGAAAGGTGGGCATGGGAATGACCATCATCACTACGATCCCTATGACTAATAACATTACGGATATATCTTTTTTGCCCATTATATCCTCTCCTCCCCTCCAAAGAATTTATCTAATCTTTCCTTTTAATCGATAAACATAAGCGAGAATCTCGGCGACAGCCTGGAATAAATCTTCCGGAATCTCCTGGTTAATTTCAACATTTGCGTATAAAGTTCGGGCCAACGGCTTGTTTTCCATCGTGATAACGCCGTGCTGTTTGGCTGCATCTTTGATTTTGAGAGCCACAAAATCCTGTCCCTTCGCAATGACGACCGGGGCCTGTCTTTCTTCAGGCTTGTATTGGATAGCGATCGCAAAGTGGGTAGGGTTCGTTATGACAACGTCAGCCTTTGGCACTTCCTGCATCATTCGGCGCATAGCCATTTCCCGCTGGCGCTGTTTAATTTTCCCTTTGATCTGCGGATCCCCTTCGGACATTTTATATTCATCTTTAATGTCTTGTTTGGACATTTTTAAGTTTTTTTCGTATTCATATTTCTGAAAGAAGTAATCAAACATCGCCAGAATCAGAAGTAGAAGCCCGATTGCAAAACCAAGCTCCAATGTGAGCCGGGCCATTACCGTTATCATATCACCAATTGATTTAGTAGCCAGGGTTAACAAATCGCCTTTTGCACCCCAAATTACAAACCATGCGACCAGGCCCACGGAACCGACCTTGAGCAAAGATTTGATTAAGGTAACAACCGCTTGAAGGGAGAAAAGCCGTTTGGTTCCTTTGATAGGGTCTAACCGGTCCAATTTAAATTTAAGCGGTTCTGTGGTAAACAAAGTACCGACCTGCGCATAGGATGCGGCGAGGGCGACGATAACGCCCACCAGAAGCACGGGCCCGGCAATCATTGCGCCCTGATACGCCATGTCAAGCGTTAGCTTTTTAACAGAGTCTTGCGTGAGCTCAAACAGCAAATAATGGCTAAACATATTTTGAAAAAGATAGAACATTCTTTGACCCATTGATTTGCCAAGTATTAAAAACAATAAAAAAATAGCCAGTAGAATTAGCGCGGCGGCTACTTCCTGACTTTTTGCAACCTGGCCTTCTGAACGAGCTTTCTGCCTTCTCTTCGGTGTCGCCTTTTCTGTTTTCTCCCCCGCGAAAAACTGAAGGTTTATTGGATAAATATTGTGTTTCATGTTCCAGCCCCCATAATATTTATCAACTGGGCCATAGAGGAAAACAGGTTTTCCAGCAAGCGCGTCATTACATAAAAGTAGCCCGGAAATATGATAAGCAGAATGAGAAATCCGGCTAGAAGTTTAGCGGGCATTCCAACTACAAAAATGTTCAACTGGGGGACGGTCTTTGCCGCAATGCCAAGCCCCACATCCACCACAAACATCGAACTAATCAAAGGCGCCGCAAGCAGCAGCCCACTCAAAAACATATAGGAAAACTTTTGCACAAGAAACGTCGAGATGTTCCCATTTGCCATTCCAGATAACCACCGATCAAGCGGAATTACCTGGTAGCTGGACAATATTCCCTGGATAAGAAGATGATGGCCATTTACGGTTAGAATGAACAGCATGGTTAGGATAAACTTAAAGTTGCCCATTAACGGCGCTTGGGCGCCTGTCATCGGGTCAATCACATTCGACATGGAAAAACCCATCACCATATCAATTAATGAGCCAGCCATCTGTATCGCAGACAGCAGCATCATCCCGATAAATCCAATAACCAGTCCAACAATCACTTCTTTTAAGACCAGCATGACATAAAACCAATCAAGTTGAACCGGCCCGTCCGCCTTTACCAGGGGATATGCAATCAGAGCCAGGTAGAACGACAGGCCAATCTTATAGGTACCGGGAATATTTCTGCTGGAGAAAATAGGAGCCGTCAGAAAAAAAGCCGTAAGCCGAATAAATACAAGCATGAAACCTGGAAGAAGATTAAGTAGTAAATTCATATTGTTATCCTATAAACTTGTACAGATTTCCAAGAATACCGCTGGTGAAATCTATCATATGATTGAGCATCCAGGGGCCAAAAATAATCAAGGCAATCAAGGCCGCCACTATTTTAGGGGCAAAGGCCAGTGTTGCTTCCTGAATGGATGTTGTCGCCTGAAAAATACTGACCAAAAGCCCCACTATTAAACCAATTCCTATCATAGGGGCACTTGTGATGAGCACCGTATAAACAGCTTGTTGGGCAAGTGAAATAATAAATTCTTGTGACATTATTGGCACCTCATTGGAAGCTTAGTAACAGGGATTTAACGACAAGATACCAGCCATCTACCATTACAAAAAGCAGAATTTTGAAAGGCAGAGAAACCATTACAGGCGGCAGCATCATCATCCCCATGCCCATTAACACACTGGAAACAACCATATCGATTACAAGAAACGGGATAAAAATCATGAAGCCGATCTGTAGGGCGGTCTTCATTTCACTAATCGCATAGGCAGGAACAAGAGCCGTTAAAGGTATATCGTTTGTCGTCTTTGGTTTTGGTGCTTTCGTATATTCCAGAAACAAATTCAAGTCCTTTTCTCTGGTGTATTTCACCATAAATTGTTTCAGAGGAACCTGCGCTCGCTCAAAAGCCTGCTGCTGTGTAATCTGGTGCTTAAAATAGGGCTGAACCGCCTGCGAATTTACAGCTGACAGCGTAGGACTCATAACAAAAAAAGTCAAGAATAAAGAGAGGCCTATTAACACCTGGGTGGGTGGTGCCTGCTGGGTTGAAAGCGCCTGGCGAACAAATGAAAGAACGACCACAATACGTGTAAAGCAGGTCATCATTAATAGAATAGCAGGTGCAACAGACAACACGGTTAACATTAATACAATTTGTAGCGTAACAGAGACATCCTCCGGTTTGTTGGATGTTCCTAAATTAATATCTACACCCGGCACGGTAACCGGGTTGGAAGCAGCAGCCGCGAACGACATCTCGGGGAACGAGAGAATAATAAGCAGCAATAACGCAATGCCTACACTGAACCTTTTCATTCCTTGTTCCCCTTCTCCCGATCTTCAGCCAGTTCTTCTTTTAAGCGTTCCCGTTGTTTTCTTGCCTCCATCAACTTATCCTGCAAAACGGCTGTAAACTTCTTTGCGGAGCCTTGCGACCGATTCTTCTGTATGAAATTAACCAACAAATTAGGTAGCTGCATGGCATTTGTTGTATCAAACTGTGCGTCTACAGCGTTCAACAATTTTTCTACTTCAGCAGGGTCATTAATTTGTTGAATGAGGCTAACGTCTTCTCCCACGCCTACTATGTAAATGGAAGAGCCAATCTGCACCAACTGGAGCGATTTTTGCGGTCCCAGTGAGCAGCCGCCCAGGGGCCGGACAAAAGTTTTGCCAAAAAATTGACGCTGCCGTTTGTTTAAAAAATGAAAAAGCAAGTAGATGAAACCGATGATTAGAAATAAGGCAAAGAAGGTCTGAAGCAGCAGAGGGAACACGGATGACGAATCCCCGCTTACTGGCTGGCTTTCATTTAAAGAAGGCTTGGTCGGAATAGCGGAACCTGCCATGGCAGAAGGCAGGAACTGGAAAAATATTATCTGTATCGTTACGCTAAGTTGTAAAAATTTTTTTCTCATTATTTCTTTTCCCCTCTATCAAAACCGGCTGCAGCCGGCAAAAACACAACCCTGTGATTATCCCAGTGTTTTTCTGATGGCCTCAATTACGCGATCCGCTTGAAAAGGTTTCACAATAAAATCCTTGGCACCAGCTTGGATTGCATCGATTACCATAGCCTGCTGCCCCATTGCTGAACACATGATAACTTTTGCGCTTGCATCGATTTTCTTTATTTCTTTTAAAGCCGTAATACCATCCATCTCAGGCATGGTAATATCCATCGTAACTAAGTCCGGCGTTAATTCTTTATACTTCTCCACCGCCTGTGATCCGTCACTCGCTTCTCCAACTACATTAAAACCATTTTTTGTTAGAATTTCTTTAATCATCATACGCATAAATGCAGCATCATCTACAACTAGGACTTTATTACTCATGCTCTATCATCCTCCCAAATGGTTTCTATCATTGTAATTTTTGCACACGGTCAAACTGGCTAATAATATCCGTTACCCGGACCCCAAAATTTTCATCAATGACGACAACTTCGCCTTTTGCGATTAGTTTGTTGTTAACAAGAATATCGACAGGCTCACCTGCCAGTTTATCCAGTTCGATAATGGAGCCAGGTGACAGGTCAAGAATGTCTTTAATCTGCCTTCTTGTCCGTCCAAGCTCAACTGTAACCTGTAGCGGGATATCCATCAGCATCCCCAGATTTTGCGGCGTTCCCTGTGGGCCCGATCCGTTATCAAAGGAAGAAAATTGGACAGGCTGCACATTCATTGGGGGTTGCTGAAAACCGGAAGGTGCCTGTGCATACTGCGGCTGTTGCGGAGGATACATCGGCTGTTGGTACATCGGTTGCTGCGGGTACGGCTGCTGATACATTGGCTGCTGATACACCGGCTGCTGCGGGTACGCTGCTGGGTCATTTACAGGCGGGTATGCTGCAGCAGGGGTTGATGGTGGAACCCCCATCCCAGTTTGCGCAGGTGATGCAGCCATCGCCCCGTTCTGAGCGGGTTCCGGCGTTTGCGCCGGTGCAGAGGCAGGTGGTGTTTCAACTGCCACATCCTGTGCCACCTCGTCTGTTCCGCCTAGCAACATATTGACCATGGCGCGAGCGAATGACACCGGTATTAATTGCATAATATTCGAGTCAATCAAGTCGCCTACTTTTAAACGGAAGGAGATTTTAACCAAAACTTCTTCCTGAGGAAAGTTCTCCACGCCCTGTCCCTGTGGAAGGTCAAGTAAATCAATCCCCGGCGGCGAAATATTTACCAGCTTGTTAAATATCGTCGACATCGAAGTGGCCGCAGACCCCATCATTTGGTTCATCGCTTCTTGAACCGCACTCAAATGAAGGTCGGACAATTCCTCTGTAGGAGCGGTACCGTCCCCTCCCATCATCAAATCAGCGATAATCTGAGCATCCCTTGTCTGAATCACGAGCAGATTGATTCCCTCAAATCCTTCTGTATATTCAACATGGACAGCAACATATGGTTGCGGAAATTCATTCTGCACGGCCTCTCTGCTAATGGCGCCTACTTTTGGTGTCGTTATGTCAACCTTTTGGCCGAGCAGGCTAGAAAGAGCGGTAGCTGCACTTCCAAAAGTAATGTTTCCGATCTCACCCAACGCATCCTGTTCAAGCGGCGAAAGAATTTCGTCAATATCCGGCAAGATTTCACCGTCTGCCGTGTCGTCATCTGTGTCCTCTAAGTTATTTTGTTTTAACAGGGCATCAATCTCATCTTGAGAAAGCATATCTCTACTCATCTTCTCCCACCTCTTCCTCTATTAAATGTTCAACCTTAACTGCGACGCGGCCCTTTTGAATGCCAGGCCGCACTAAGAACCCTGGTTTTTGACCAATACGAACGAGCAAATCCTCGTCAGTCCGTTTATCAAGTTGTATCACGTCACCTACAGAGAGGTTTATGAATTCACCAACTGAAATCGTCGTCCTGCCTATTTCAGCAATCAAAGGCACTTTCGCCCGCTGTACCCTTTCTTGCAAAGACTGGACTTCTCGCTCATCGCGGGATTTTTTCTGCGTTGAAAGCCAGTAGTGCGCCGACAGTTTCACCATCAGCGGTTCAAGCACGACATGCGGCAAACAAAGATTAATCATCCCCGTTGTCTCGCCAATCTTGGTACTAAGCGAAATAACCGCAACTGTTTCATTTGGGGAAACAATTTGCATAAATTGGGGATTCACTTCCATTAGTTCCAGTTCAGGTTCAATGTCAATGACATTCTTCCATGCTTCTGCAAAACTTCCCAGCGCCCGGCTAAAAATCCGCTCCATGATAATCGTTTCAATCTCGGTCAGCGAACCCATTTTTGCCTGGGAGGTTCCTGTACCTCCTAACAATCTTTCAAGCATAGCAAAAGCAATGTTAGGATTCACTTCCATAACCATGCGGCCTTCCAATGGTTCTGCTTCAAAAATATTCAGGATCGTCATCTTTGGAATTGAACGAATAAATTCTTCGTAAGGCAACTGATCAACCGACGCAACACTTATTTGGACAAATGTTCGGAGTTGAGCGGAAAAATAGGTTGTAAGCAGTCTCGCATAGTTCTCGTGTATACGGGTTAAAGTGCGTATTTGATCCTTTGAAAAACGAAGGGCTCGTTTAAAGTCGTATACCTTCACCTTTTTCTCTATTTCTTCTTTTTTCAACTCTTCCGCATTCATCTCACCAGAAGATAGAGCAGCCAGTAAAGCATCGATCTCTGATTGTGACAATACCTCTGTCATAAGTGTCACCCCCTTATAATGTGACGTTCTACTTGCAACACGTTCAAACTTTGCAGCGTATGTATTATTGCTGTAGAACCATATGTGTTGTCATAACTTTTACGACCTGTCCATCCGTTAAGATCGTATTGACTTGCTTCTTGATGTCATTTTCAACTGCGGTCAACCCTTTGGCACCCTTTATGTCATCCGGTTTCAGAGTTGCTAAGGTTTCAATTATAATATGCGTAATTTGTAGTTTTCGCTTATCCAATTCATCTTTTGTTTTTGTTGTATCAGCTTGCATGGCAAACTGGGCCATAACGATTTCTCCGGTTAGCAGGTTCGTTGGAATCTGATCCGTTTCCACCGTAACCTTTTGAAATTCATCCGCACTTATTTTCTGTTCACTCTGCGCCTTCGCCTTATCTGGCTGTGGCTTCAAGTAAGTTTGCCAAAGAAATAAGGCCACTACGCCAAGGAGAGCAATAGCAATAATAATAATTAACGCTATTGTAAGCAATTTATTCTTAAACATATTAGTTCTCCTCTTCCTCGTCCTCTGCATTCGGCATTGTTGCTACTTTAATTGCATTAATCTCTTTATAGAAGTCCTTGACCAGGCTTACTACATCGCTGACCGATTCCTTCACTACTAGTTTTTTTCCATTTGTTAACGTAATAACCGTATCCGGGGTGGCTTCAATGTCTTCAATAAACAAAGCGTTGATATAGTGCTTCGTTCCATTAAGGCGGGTAACTTGAATCACCAATCTCTCCTCCAATCAAAAAACCTATGCCTACGCCAATGCGTTGTTAGCGATAACAGCAATAGTTCCCTAATCTATTTACCAAAACCTATCTTCATTACTCCGTAAAAAATAGGGAGGAGTCTAATCCTCCCTATTATCTAAGCCGCTTAGCTACGTTTCAAATCAACTAACTCCTGAAGGATGGAATCAGATACGGTAATGATACGAGAGTTAGCCTGGAAACCACGCTGGGCAACGATCATATCGGTAAATTCCTCAGAGAGGTCCGTGTTAGACATCTCAAGCTCTCCCGCAAGTATTTGGCCAGCTGAACCCGCATTAGCTGGTTTTATAGTAGCTGTTGGATTGCTGAAATTTGTAGGATCTGCGGAAGGTGTTAATTTATACAAAGAGTTACCTTCTTTTTCTAATCCAGCTGGGTTCGCAACAACGGACAAACCAATACCGGTGCTCGTGGTACCCGTCTTTCCGTTTGCATCCGTAACGGTGATTTTCCCATCTTTGCCGATTGAAAATGACGTTACATCAGACATGCTATTAATTGTTAAACCAGCAGGATTACCTGTTTTTAATTTAATAGCATTGCCACTTGTATCACAAACAAAATACCCATTGGAATTCACTAAATTTCCGTTGGCATCAAATCCAAAGTTGCCCGCTCTGGTTAAATGGTAGCCTCCAGAAGGATCTTGAACAACGAAAAAGCCATTTCCCTGCACTGCTAAATCGGTAGGCACATTCGTAGTTTGCAACGCACCTTGAGTCTGAATGACATCAATAGAAGCCATTGTTGAACCTAAGCCGACCTGTTTAGGATTAGTTCCGCCTATTGCCGGAGTTGTTGCTGTTCCGGGAGCAGTTCCAGCAGGGGCACTGCCACCTTGCATCGTTTGGCTAAGAATGTCTTGGAATTCGACCCGGCTTTTTTTATAACCTGGAGTATTAACATTTGAAATATCATTTCCAATTACATCGAGTTTTGTTTGAAATCCACGCATACCACCGATTCCAGAGTATAACGAACGAAGCATTCTTTTTTTCCTCCTCTTAGTGACCCGCGTCATTCGGACGGCGGATGTCAGGCTTCCTTATCGGTCCAGCCTGTGTTTTCTTTTAGTCTACGCAATGACAGCACTATCGATATTCGTAAAAACATTCATTTCAGACGAATTACTTTCCATAGCTGTAATAACCTTTTTGTTTTTTATGCTCACGATAAAAGCGAAATCTTTCATTAAGATGAGCGATTCCTTTGCGCCTTTCTCTTCTGCTTTCTGCACCGCTCCGTTTAAACGGGATAAATCCTCGGCATCCAGGGTAATCCCCCTATTCTGCAGCCGATTAAGCGCATGATTGGAAAAGGTTAATTTTTGAGCAGTCTCGTCTAGTTTTTGATGAAGAATTTTTTCAAAAGACTGGCTTGAATCAATACCTTTTTTCTTTACAGGGTGAGCACTTGGTAGAGACGAAGGATAATAGATTTGCCCGGCTTTCAAGTTATTCATCAGGACGCTCCCTCCCTTAAGCCCCTGCCTGTGAAATAGATTCTATGTTCGCAACATCCACCTGGCTTCCGTCGGAAAGTACCGCTTGAGTTGTTCCGTCCTTCATCTGAATCGACGAAACAACACCCTGTTTAGCAACGCTGGTTGTTGTGGCCTGATCCCCTGTACCTTGTGTGGATGTTTCCGTCCAGGATATTTGTTTGCCAATCAAATTGGAATAAGTCCCCATCGCCTGCGCCTGCGCAAATTTATTAAAACTACTATTCAACTGCGTCATCTGTTCAAGCGAGCTAAACTGTGCCATCTGGGAGATGAATTCTTTGTCGTCCATTGGCTGTGTTGGATCCTGGTTTTGCAGCTGGGTAATTAACAATTTCAAAAAATCATCTTTCCCCAACTGTGACTTGTTGGAACCGCTTGTTGCCTGGGTGTTATTAACTGTTGTTGTGGCACTACTAACACTGCTGGTTGCCATATTCTCGCTCCTTTCGCCCTTAATTAAGCCGTCATATCCACCCCATCCAACTCAATGGGATCATCAGGCTGTTCGCCTTCGCCGGCAGCGTGTCTTAGATCGTCAAAAAAGTTTTTTGCGGGCTGCTCATCCTTTTTATTAGACTCTTGCTGGTGCGACTGATTTTTTTGCTGATCGCCAAGATTTCCATTGGATTGATTGTTTGATGAGTCGCTTGGTGTAACTGGGTTTTGAACCACTTCTAGCTTGCTAACTTCCAGCCCCTGATTAACAAGCGTGTTTTTTAACTGATCAAGCTGGCTTTCTACTACTTCTTTTCCTGCAGCGCTGCTCGTTAGAAACTGAGCGGTAATCTGTCCGTTCAGGGCCGAAATCTTAACATCCACCCGGCCTAAATTTTCCGGGAATAAACGCAAAGTTGTTTCATAAGCGCCTGTTCCATTGTTTATTCGTACCTGATTGGAGATAACCACTTCCATTTCCTTAACAAAAAACCGCGAAGGTACCAACGGAAGATCAGCTTTTTTAAGCTGTGCCCCATTATTGCTATCAGCTGATAACGGGTTTTGCAACTGATGGTATACAACCTTCTGTGTGTCACTGCTGTCAGTAATTTGAGTTGTCTGCTTACCCTTCACAGACGTTCCTTCATCGCTGTTCACCGCACTTGGATCACTAAACTGATCCGCCTGGTTTTGGGTGACAGTAATCTGAGCCGCTTGTTCACCTTCTGCTTGCTTTGTCCGGTTTACAATGGGATTTGCAGTGTTTACGCCTGCTGATTTGTTCGCAGCCTTCTGCCCCGTAAAATCTGATAGATTTTGTGGCAAAGGAGTGTTCGAAGCTGTGCTAGCACTAGCATTCGGCTTTATACCCACATCAACAGAAGCACCCGGTGCTAGGTTTGTGGCTTCATTATTAATCGTGGCATTCTCAGTCTCTGGAATCACACTTTCGTCAGCCTTCATCCCTTTAATCAGATCAGATAGGCCTTTCACAACCTGGGCAATTTCGCTGTTCAACCCGCTGTTTAAACCATCTTTGCCCTGTGCTTGCATTACAGCGAACATTTTCACTAAATCTTGCGCCAGCAGATTGGTAGTTTGTTGAGGTGTATTGGGCAGCAACTGTAAAAGGGACGAACTTCCGGCTGCCTGATTCGACGCGGTTTCGGCTGGCACAGCGTTTGACGGCTGAATCATTTGGTAAAGCTGCTGCAGGGCCATCATTAACTGATTTTCGTCCATGACAGATCCCGGCACCTCTTTTTCTTTGCTCTTACCGATCAATTGCTCCAGGGACAAAAGGAGTTTCTGCATATCTTTAAGTTCGATCTTCTGGGCATCCAGATTCACGTTTTCGCCATTATTCGACTTCAAATCCTGTGAATCCTGTGACACATTTTGCATTGCCGAACCTAAAATATCGGCAAATCCGCCTTTTTTCTCCGCTTCTTTAGTAGCAGGCTTCTGGGAAGAATTGAGAGATTGCATATTTCCATTGACTTGCATGATTGGCATTTCTTATCACCACCTTTCATGTTTAATATAGTGTAATATACGATAAAACACAATAAAATATATGATCTAGTAAACTAACAATTTTTGACTAATTCTTGCTGCAGTTTCTACATTTTTCGGGTCTTTCGACATGCTCGTTAGTATTTGCGCCCTTTGTTGCGCATTCATCTGAGCAAGAACGGCCATTACTTGTCTTTCATTTGCCTGATCCATCTTTAATAGAATTTTAGCCGCGCTATCAGGATCCATGGAACCAAATGAATTAACCATCTCCGGCAGCGTTGCGGCGTTTTTTTGCGCTCTGCTTAAGGAATCCGTCAAATTTTGGATCCGCTTCTGCATGGCCGCAAGATCGGTGTCCTTGGTTAAGGTTGTATCCTTAAGAATGGCTGAGACGTCCGCGGCCTTCTGCGGATCCATCTTAGACAGGATAGCGGAACTATCAGCAGGTTGCATGGTTTTTAATATAAGAGAGGCCTCCTGAAGCGTTAACCTCTCCATAATAGGTGCTGCCTTACTGGGTGACATTGATGTGTAAATATTCGCCAGGGTTGCAAGCTGTTTCTGCCTGTCCTGGTCAAGTGCCTGCTTGTTGGCATCAGCCGTTCTTTTGGCATCTTGCGCTTGCGTTTGTGTTTGCAGCATGGTCTGCTTGTCAGACTGTGCCTGCTTGGTTAAGTCACTGATCTGTTTATCTTTGGTTTGCAGCTGTTTTTTGAGACTATCAATTTCCTTTGTTTTTGCATCGGTATTATTAGCCGATGTTGCTGGTGAACTAGAGGATGAATCCGCCGGAAGCACTTTCTGAACAACAGGTACCTGGTGCAGCCACTTCGCGAGGACACCCACAACGTTATAACCAAACATCTGTGCGATGATTCCCGATAGAACAAGCGTAAAAAGCAAGGGAATGACGATAATGTAAAATATCCATTCTAACTTGCTATAGGATTGCTCTTCGCTAACTTCTTCCATAGTTAACTCCCACCTTAACGCGGTCTAACATGTTGTCTGAAATAACGGGCAACAGCCATCTCGTCTAATTCTTTCTGTTCTTGCTGTTTAAGTTTTTCTGTATACTGCATATGTGAATTTTCCTTCAACTTCTTCCATACCTTCTCATCTAATGCCTTTTGCTGCAGTGCTTCCTGTTGATGCCTCATAACTTGTTCAGCTTCTGCCCTGGTGTGATGCGCTTTTATAATAAGCTGCTGCATGTGGTCAAGGTATTCATAGGAGTTTCTCAAATCTGCCATGGTAATATTGGCTTCTGTCTTTTGATAGATTACACGCTGCATTTGGACTTTATCCTGTACTAGTTTTTGAAGACGGGCATCTTCCTGTTCCAGCGCCTCACGGGATTTTGCATACCCCATTTGTGCCTGTTCTTTTTCCTTCTCCTTTAAGTCAAGCAGCTTCTGAAAGGAATAAACAAACGACATGCTTTACACCTGCCTTCCGCCAAAAGTAGAAATCAAAGAATGCACCGCGTCCTCTATACCCGTTCTCTCATCCGTTTTCTGGGCTGTATATCCCATGATTAAATCCCTAAAACGGATTGCTGTGTCTATGTCCTTGTTGGCACCCTGCTTGTAGGCCCCGATATTAATTAAATCTTCCGCGTCCCGGTAGACAGCCAGGAGGCGTTTTAACTCATTGGCGGCTTCATAGTGTTCCGGGTCTACTATTTCTTTCATCACCCGGCTAACACTTGATAGAATATCAATTGCAGGATAATGGCCGGTATGCGCAATTTTTCTGCTGAGCACGATATGCCCGTCTAAAATCCCCCGCACAGAATCGGCAATGGGGTCATTCATATCATCACCCTCTACTAGAACTGTGTAAAAGGCTGTGATGGACCCGGCTTGAGATGTTCCAGCACGCTCAAGCAGTCTCGGAAGCAACGCAAACACAGAAGGAGTGTAGCCTCTTGTTGCCGGTGGTTCGCCAACCGCGAGCCCAACCTCACGCTGTGCCATAGCAAAACGTGTAACAGAATCCATCATTAACATAACATTTAGGCCTTGATCCCTAAAGTACTCCGCAATTGAGGTTGTTAACAGTGCCCCTTTTATTCGAATCAGGGCCGGCTGGTCGGATGTGGCTACCACAACTACGGATCGTTTCAATCCTTCTTCACCCAGATCACGCTCAATGAAATCGGCAACTTCTCGCCCTCGCTCGCCAACGAGGCCGATCACGTTAACATCCGCCTCCGTATTGCGGGCAATCATGCTTAGCAGTGTGCTTTTTCCAACACCGCTTCCTGCAAAAATGCCGATTCGCTGCCCTCGGCCAACAGTCAACAGCCCATCTATCGCGCGAACGCCAACCGATAAGGGGTCTATGATTCGCGGCCTGTCTAGAGGGTTTGGCGGAGCGTTATCTACCGGGTACTCGGTCATTCCGACAGGAAACGATTGCTTATTCATGAGCTTTCCAGTTCCATCTAATACTTTACCCAGCAGCTCCATACCTACCTTTACTGTCAACGGCTTACCGGTTGCTACAACGTCGCATCCAGGGCCAATTGCACCGAGCTCACCTAATGGCATAAGCAATACTTTATTGTCTCGAAATCCAACTACCTCGGCCTTGACAGGCACCTGGGTTCCCGCCGGATAGATGTGGCAAACCTCACCAATTTTAACGTTCGGGCCGAGGGACTCAACCGTAAGCCCGATAACCTGGGAAACCTTTCCATTCATCCTAAGAGTGTCAATCGTCTGCAGGTAAGATAGATACTTATCAATACTAAACATCTGAATGCTCCTCATTTTCAATTGCCAGTGAAAAAAGAGCTTCTTTAATTTCTTCAAGCTGTGTGTCTACTCTGGCATCTACACTGCCCAAGGAAGTTCTCACCACACATCCACCATCAGCAACGGTATGATCGGGTACTATGGTCAGTTCAATTTGACTGTCCAGGCTTTCAAGCAGCTTTAGCCTGTTCTCCTGAACGTATGGATAAACATCCGGGTTTACACATACTGTGAGCGTTTTATATTCCTGCGTTCTGGCCAAAGCCTCTTTGATGATTCTAATTGTACTATCCGGATTGTCCCCTAGATGCTCATAAATAACCTTTTTTGCGATGCCCATTGTTAATTCCAGAATAAAGGGTTCAGCCTCGCTTATCATTTTTCTCTTCAACAACGGGGCTTCTTCAAGCATAGCGCGCGCCTCGTTAATGGCCGTTATATACTCATCATAGGCGGCCTGTTCGCCATCCCTGCGCCCTTGATCCAAACCTTGCTGATACCCCTCTTCCTTTATCTGCCGGCGGACTTCTTCATCTTCCTGCCTGCGCTGTTCCCACCATAAATTGATTTCTTGCCTGGATTCTTCCGCAAGCCGATCAGCTTGCTCCCGCGCTCTGCGCAGAATCGCTTCTGCTTCGATTTTAGCCTGCTGAATCAATACTGCTGCTTCCTCCGATTCAAAAGGTGGATCCTCGCCACCGATATCTTCTGGAGATAAATGATGATTCTGGCTATTTTCGCGCTCCTTATCGCTTTTATGCGTGAGCGGAAGAATATACTTCTCATTTATGGCAGAATAAGCGGCGGATTTGATAATCCTAGACAATAATTTCATCTCCCCCGCCACGCGCGATGATGATTTCTCCGCTTTCTTCTAAGCGTCTGATTGTGCCTACGATCCGCGTTTGCGCTTCTTCTACATCACGCAGGCGTACAGGTCCCATATACTCCATTTCTTCCCGGAAGGTTTCGACCATCCGTTTCGACATATTTCGAAATACCACATCCCTAACTTCTTCATTGGCCACTTTAAGCGCCAGCATAAGGTCGGCATTCTCAATATCCCGGATAACACGTTGGATGGATTTGTCGTCAAGCAGAACAATATCTTCAAATACAAACATTCTCTTTTTAATTTCTTCAGCCAGTTCTGGATCCTGAATCTCCAAAGTATCCAGAATGCTGCGTTCTGTACTTCTGTCGACGTTATTAAGCATACTGACAACCGCCTCAATGCCACCAGCCTGCGTATAGTCAGTCACAAGATTAGCAGATAGCTTCTGTTCTAAAACATGTTCAACCTGGCTGATGACATCAGGTGATGTGCTTTCCATCAGTGCGATTCGCCTGGCCACCTCTGCCTGTCTTTCCTGGGGCAGTGCCGCGATAATCGCAGCGGATTGCTCAGCTTCCAGATAAGATAAAACAAGTGCGATCGTCTGAGGGTGTTCATTTTGAATAAAGTTCAGTATTTGATTTGGATCGGCTTTACGTGCGAAATCAAAAGGCCGGACCTGCAGGTGGGCAGTTAGACGGTTGATAATATCAAAAGCTTTTTGCTGCCCGAGTGCCTTCTCCAAAATATCTTTCGCATAATTGATACCGCCCTGGGAGATGTATTCCTGCGCGACACAAATCTGATGAAACTCTGTAAGCACACTTTCTTTATCTTCTGTATCCACTCTTCTGACGTTGGCGATTTCTAGCGTAAGCTGTTCAATCTCCTCTTCCCTTAGGTGCTTAAATACCTGGGCAGATACTTCTGGACCAAGCGAAATTAGAAGAACAGCCGCCTTTTGCCTACCATTCAATTCCTTAGCTGAACGTGCCATTTTCATCCCCCACTTTTACTCATCTGCTAACCAGGAACGAAGCAGGTTGACGAACTCTTCGGGTTTTTGTTTCGCAAGTTTTTCAAGCTGCTTTCGCACAACAGCATCCTCGCCTTCCTCGTATTCAATTTCAGGAATATCAACGGGAAGTTTCGGTGTTTCATCCACAATTTCTTCGTCAGCCCGCTTTCTTCTGCGAATTAAGATGAACGCTGTAAGGCCTGCCGCCAAAACGACAAGACCGATAATGCTGTACAAAATAATCGTATTCCAGTTAGTTGTAGCAGGTATGGTTTGTTTACCATTAAAGGCCTGCGGAAACACAGATATTTTATTATTGAGTTGCTGTGGAGTCAGCTGATTTCCCTGAGGCAGCGATGCCCTAACAACATTTCCAATAAGTCTTTGGATCTCAGCCTGGGTCTGCGGTGTTAAACTAGCTGGATTAGCCGGATTTGGAGGCTCAACCCCCACGTTGATTGTAATATCGTCCATTTGGTATGGCTGGCTGGTGATTGACTGCTTAATCCGGTTTACTTCGCGGTTTACACTGTCCTGCGTCTTCTCATACGTACTATCCCCACTTGAACTGGCTCCTGCGTACTGCGGGATACTCGTCTGCCCTGTACCCGCCTGGCCTCCAGCCTGGGCGCCTTTTCCCGTATACGACTCAGCAATTTTCTGTTCGCTGATCGTGATGCCTTGATTTGTTTGCGGGTCGACCGGCTGGACAAGGTTCTTCTCAGTCTGGATTTTATCGAAGTTTAGTTTTACATATGTATAGACATATACTTTGTCCTGTCCGAGAATTGTTCCGAGCATATTCTGCAAATTTCGCTGAATATCGAGTTCAACGCCCTTCTGGATTTGACGCTCCTGGTCATACTGGGTGAGCGCATTGCCTCCATCTTTTTGATTATCTGTTAACTCAAGCATCTGGCTGTATTGATTCATAATGACAATGTTATCAGTCGGAAGATTGGGGACACTCTTCGACACAAGATTGTAAAGTGCGCGAATTTGCGGATCATCCAGCTGTTTGCCAGGGTCAACATCTACCACAATAGATGCGGATGCTTTATTCTGGCTGTCATTAGGCTGGACAAATACGCTTTGCTGCGGCATGGTCAAGATGACTTTTGCACCACGTACACCATCAACTGTTTTAAGCAGATCAGCAAGCTGGTTCTGCATGGCATCCCGCTCCACAACAGTAAACTGCCTGTCTGTCATGCCCATGCCAATGTTTTGGCTGAAAATGTCGAGTTTGACCCCATCGCTCTTCGGTATGCCTTTGGCTGCCAGATTCGCCGCTTCGGTGTATTTATCCTTTTCTGGAACCAAAACATTTCCGCCCACAATCTGATAATTTTTGTATCCTTCTGCGTCTAATTCTGTCTTAATTTGTCCGATATCCTGTTCTGTTAAGGTTCCGGTAAAAAGAGGAACCATATTCGGTTTTGATACGAAATATACAAATAAAGATGTCGATATAAGAAGAAAAAAGATCGTAGCAGCTATCCAGATTTTTTGCTTATTAGAAAAACGATTCCAGTATTCTGTAATACGGGATCGAATCATTTGTAATCTTTCGTTCATCTCCACCCCGCCAATGACCATTAATTAAGTAAAAAATTTAAATCTGCATGCGCATTATTTCTTGGTAAGCATCAATCGCTTTGTTGCGGATTTGCACCGCTAAATCAAGAGATAAAGCAGCCTTCTGCGAAGCAATCATTACCTGGCTCATATCTTGCACCTGCCCAGTCAACAGTCCCTGATTCATCTTATCAGCCGCAGTTTGCTGGGTGTTTATATCCTGTATTGCCCCTGTCAAATAGGATGCGAAAGAATTCGTCACCTCATATGGGGTTGGAGCCGCAGCCTGCGAAGGGGCTGCCCCTGAATTCTGCAGCGGTGCCAGAACGCTATTTGTTATGCTGTCTACCATTTGTTCCCCCTCCTATTTGCCGATTTCTAATGCTTTTAAAGCCATCGCCTTTGCGGCATTAGCTGCTGTTGCGTTGGATTCATAGGCCCTGGAAACCTGCATCAAATCTACCATTTCTTTTAACATATCTACGTTGGGCATTTGGACGTACCCCCTCGCATTGGCGTCAGGGTTGGTAGGATCATAGACAGATTTAAAAGGGGTTGGATCGGCGGCTATGCTTGTCACTCTGACGCCACTCACAACATTCCCTCCGGTATTTCCCATGGCGGCTTGCAGATAATTGTCAAAGGATGTCGAAGTTTTCGGCTCTACGACAGCAATCTTTCTTCGGTAAGGCTGCCAGGCCCCATTTACATATTCAGCCCGTGTACTGTTGGCATTGGCAATATTGCTAGAAACAACATCCATGCGAAGCCTGTCGGCTGTTAGGGCTGAGGCACTTATATCAAAATTACCAAATAAGCTCATGTCAATTATCTCCCTTCAATAGCCATGCGAAGTTTGCTGAACTGTCCGCTCGTCTGCTGGACCAGGGCATTATACCATATCTGATTTTTCGCTAGATTACTCATCTCGCTATCTAAATCGACATTGTTATCGGAATTTTGCATGGGTCCGACAGTATTCTCCTGCTGCAGGACGGGCTCTACATTCAGTGGGTCCGAAACACCGAAAGTTATGTGCTTCGGATTGGTCCGATAAGCAGTAAACGATGAATCATCCTGCTGTAGTGCTTTTTGAAGTTCTGCCTCAAAAGTTACGGTTTGAGCTTTATAATGCGGTGTGTCTACATTGGCAATGTTGTTGCTTATCGCCTGCTGTCGAAGAGAAGCTGCATGCAATCCCTGCTCAAGCAGCGGCAGGATTGACGGCATATTCATCTTTCTTCCCCCTTGAAAATAAATGATCCAGATTAATTTATATCACATTTCCATGTCAATTAAAATCTTCCAAAAAAATTCCGATATATTCATTGAATGCCATGAAAATAATTACCATACCTTATATTAGCAGATGGCATTAAATGAACAAAGCCCTATCTTAAAGATAGGGCTTATTTACTGCTTATACACTTTCTCATGAACTTTTCAATTTCTCAAGCTCCGGCAAGAGTTTCTCATTCAATATTTTAATGTACGTACCTTTCATGCCCAGCGAACGGGACTCAATAACTCCGGCACTTTCTAACTTGCGAAGCGCATTGACGATGACAGAGCGGGTAATTCCCACGCGATCTGCGATTTTGCTGGCCACTAGCAATCCTTCTTTTCCATCCAGTTCCTCAAATATGTGTTCTACCGCTTCAAGCTCACTGTAGGACAGGGAACCGATGGCCATTTGCACAACCGCCTTGCTCCTTGCCTCCTGCTCAATTTCTTCGGCGCGTTCGCGAAGAATTTCCATCCCAACTACTGTGGCTCCGACTTCGGCGAGAACGAGGTCATCATCTGTAAAATTCTCATTTACACGTGCTAGAATAAGTGTTCCAAGACGATCGCCCCCACCAATGACAGGAACGATAGTCGTTAAACCTTTTCCAAAGAAATCTTTCATCTCTACAGGAAAAGCTGTATACGGGCTATCAATATCGAGGTTAGCAGAAGTTTCATCTACACGGAGAAGAAGTGTACTGTAATCCCCTGGAAATCTTTTTTCTTCCATCATTTTTCGAATGCGTTCGTTGTCAACTTCCTGAGCAATAGCATGGCCAAGAATTTTTCCTTTGCGGCTTACGACAAAGATGTTGGCTTCAATGATTTCACTTAACACTTCAGCCATTTCAATAAAATTAACCGGGTGACCGGCCGTTTTTTGCAACAATCGGTTAATGCGTCTAATTTTTGCTAGTAAATCCATAAAAGTGGTTCCTCCTAAATAGTTACAATATATACCGACTTAAATCTCGGTCTTCTACGATATCTTTCAGCTTTTCTTTTACATATTCAGGTGTAATCAAAATGTGATCCAGGTGAATGTCGGGCGCTTCGAAGGACAGTTCCTCCAGCAATTTTTCAAGAATGGTATGTAATCTTCTAGCTCCAATATTATCTGTATTCTGATTAACCTGTGCTGCAAGAATCGCAATCTCTTTAATAGCATCGTCAGAAAATTCGACTTTTATTCCTTCCGTCTGCAATAAGGATGCATATTGTTTGGTTAGTGCATTCTTGGGTTCAGTCAGAATACGGACAAAATCCTCAACTCGCAGGCTTTGCAGCTCAACACGAATCGGAAAACGTCCTTGAAGTTCAGGAATGAGATCGGAAGGCTTCGCCATATGAAAAGCTCCTGCCGCAATGAAGAGAACGTAGTCTGTCTTTACAGGGCCGTACTTCGTCATTATGGTTGATCCTTCAACAATCGGAAGAATGTCCCTTTGCACACCTTCACGGGATACGGAAGCAGAATTCGCTTCTTTTCCTGCTATTTTATCAATCTCATCGATAAAGATAATCCCCGATTGCTCGGCGCGCTGTACAGATTCCTGTATAACATCATCCATATCGATGAGTTTTTGCGCCTCTTCCTGGATCAGTGCTTTTCTTGCTTCCTTCACCGGCAGCTTGCGCTTTTTCATTTTTTTCGGCAGAAAACTTCCAAGCATCTCCTGCATATTAATACCCATTTGTTCGATGCCTGAACCGGAAAACATATCAAAAACAGGTGTTGAATCTTCCACTTCAATCTCCACAGCCATTTCCTCTAGCTCACCCATTGCCAGTTGGTGCTCAACCTGCCTGCGCTGTTGAGAAATAGACCATTCTTCCGGATCGTTCTGCTGCGCAGTCTGTTGGGCCTCCTGGCCGCCAAAGAACATTTCCAGCGGGTTCTTGAAGGTTTTGTTGGTTTTTTTACCAGGCACAAGAATATGTACAAGCCGCTCGTTTGCCATTTTCTCCGCTCTGTCTTTTACTTGCTCCATTTTTTCAGCTTTAACAATACGAATGGCGGTTTCCACCAGGTCGCGAACCATGGATTCAACGTCCCGGCCAACATAACCGACCTCTGTAAACTTCGTCGCTTCCACTTTTATAAAAGGAGCGCCAGTTAATTTTGCAAGCCTGCGTGCAATTTCAGTCTTCCCGACGCCTGTGGGCCCGATCATTAGAATATTCTTCGGGACAACTTCATCGCGCAGCTCATCAGGCAGCTGATTGCGGCGATACCGGTTTCGCAGCGCAATGGCCATAGATCGCTTTGCCTGCTTCTGGCCGACAATAAAATGGTCCAGTTGCTCGACGATTTGTCTGGGAGTTAAACGTTCATTAATATTCAAAGTACAGCCCCCTTCCATTTTATAAAAAGTTTACTTAATTTCCTCAACGATCAGATTATGGTTGGTGAATACGCAAATGTCTGCCGCTGTGTTAAGCGCAGCTGTCGCGATTTCCTTCGCAGAAAGATTGGGCGCATGCTGTTTCAACGCGCGGCCTGCAGCTAGCGCATAGTTGCCGCCCGACCCAATTGCAAGAATTCCGTCGTCTGGTTCAATAATTTCACCGTTTCCTGAAATAAGCAACAGCTGTTCTTGATTCATGACGATCATAAGCGCTTCAAGCCGGCGGAGGACTTTGTCCATGCGCCATTCTTTTGCCAGTTCGACCGCGGCGCGCTGCAGGTTTCCATGGTATTCCTCCAGCTTTCCTTCAAATTTCTCAAAAAGCGTAATCGCATCTGCTACGGATCCGGCAAATCCAGCTACGACTTCTCCATGATAAATTCTTCTCACTTTTTTGGCCGTCTGCTTCATAACCACACTATTTCCAAATGTTACCTGACCATCTCCAGCCATAGCTGATGTACCATTATGATGGACTGCAAAAATCGTTGTCGCATGAAATGTCATATCCATGTTCTTCACCCCGCGTCACTCAAGTTTTAGGCTCGTGGATGAGCCTGATTATATACCATACGCAGCCTTTCACGTGTAACATGCGTATAAATCTGTGTGGACGAAATATTGCTGTGTCCAAGCATCTCCTGTACGCTGCGAAGATCAGCACCGTTATCCAGCAGGTGGGTGGCAAATGAATGCCTGAAAGTATGCGGGCTAACCTTGAGCGCTTCGCTCGCCCGTCCCACATATTTTTCAATGATGCGCCTGATGCTTCTGTCGGTGATCGCTGTGCCCCGAGCGTTTAAAAATAACTCATCTACCTTTTTTCCCTGACTGAGTGCCGGCCTCGCTTCTTGTAAATATAATCGGTGCGCCTCCAGAGCAAATGTACCAAGCGGTACGTAACGTTCCTTGGCACCTTTCCCGTAAACAAGGGCGGTACCTACGCTGACATCGATCGAGCGAACGGTTAAATGAACAAGTTCGGAAACACGCATACCGCTGCTGTAGAGCATCTCCATTATGCTTCGGTCTCTGATACCAATGGGTGTCGTGGTGTCAGGCAGCTCCAGAAGCATTTCAACTTCCTTTGGATAAAGGAAGTTGGGCAAACGCTTATCCAGCTTAGGCGTAGAAACGGTTTTAAAAGGATTTTGTTCGACAAGTTCTTCACGCAACATGAAGCGGTAAAAACTGCGCATGGCGGATAGCTTACGGGCAATAGTCCGACGTGAATAAGCTTGATGGGCCAGTTCAGAAAGATAAGAGCGGACATGAACATACGAAACAGCAGCATAATCGTTGATGGCATGCTGCTCCATAAAAGCCTTAAACGCGCGTATATCCTTCTCATAATTTAGAATCGTCAGTGCTGAGGCGTTTTTCTCAATTTGCAAATACTGTTTAAATAATAGAAGCAACGAATCGGAGTTAGATTCTTCCATTCAATTACCTCCCTCACCGAGCACATACATAGTAACATATCCATGCGATTAACTGCAACTTATATTGTCCAGGTTTTGGATAAAATTCTGAATCTTCTCCAGTGCGCGGTTAGCAAACTGTTCGTAGCGTTCTTTTTTATTCCGGATTCGTTTGTCCAACGGCGGGAATAACCCAAAATTAGCATTCATCGGCTGAAAGTTGTCAGGATTAGCGGTCGTAATATAATGTGCCATACTCCCCATTGCCGTTTCCTGAGGAAATACAAGCGGTTCCAGATCCCGCGCCATTCTCCCTGCATTCATGCCGGCAATTAATCCCGAAGCGGCAGATTCCACATACCCTTCCACTCCAGTCATTTGGCCCGCAAAGAATAGGTCCGGACGGTTTTTAAACTGATATGTCGGCGACAGCAGACGTGGAGAATTCATAAACGTGTTGCGATGAATCACGCCATACCGGACAATCTCCGCTTTTTCAAGCCCTGGAATCATACCGAACACGCGTTTCTGCTCTGGCCATTTCAAATGTGTCTGAAAACCGACAATATTGTAAAGTGTTGCGGCACTGTTATCCTGGCGAAGCTGGACGACGGCAAATGGCTGTTTGCCGGTTCGCGGATCGGTAAGTCCAACCGGTTTGAGAGGCCCAAACAACATCGTCTGCTTGCCTCGCTTGGCCATCACTTCAATAGGCATACAGCCTTCAAAAAACACTTCTTTCTCGAATTCCTTTAACGCTACTTCTTCGGCAGTTATGAGTGCCTCGTAAAACGCATTGAATTCTTCTTCATCCATCGGGCAGTTTAAATACGCGGCTTCCCCCTTGTCGTACCGTGAAGCCAGGAAAACTTTCTCCATGTCAATCGACTCTTTGTCAATGATGGGTGCTGCGGCATCGTAGAAATACAGGTCTTCTTGCCCTGACCGCTCTTTTAGCCTAGCAGACAGTGCCTGGGAAGTTAAAGGGCCTGTTGCTATCACCGTTATTCCCTCCGGAATATTCGTTACTTCTTCATTTTTGACTTCGATATTTGGATGATTGCGTACCGCTGTAGTTACAGCTTCCGCAAATTCATGCCGGTCAACCGCAAGCGCCCCTCCAGCCGGTACAGAACATTTATCAGCGGAACTGATGATGACAGAAGACAGTCGCCTCATTTCTTCTTTTAGTATGCCCACTGCATTGGTAAGTGCGTTGGCCCGCAGAGAGTTACTGCACACAAGCTCCGCAAATTTATCCGTATGATGCGCGGGTGTCTGCTTTACCGGCCGCATTTCATATAAATCAACCTGTACGCCCTGCTGTGCGATTTGCCAGGCAGCCTCGCTTCCCGCAAGACCTGCCCCGATGACTTTAACCTTTTGCATATTGTGTTATCCCTTCTTCAATTCTTCTGATATGGCTCGCTATGAGGATTGCTCTTCATAGTCGCATGCAGCGCAATGTACTGTGGTACCGCCGCCTTTGCCCTTTTTCTTCTTCTCAACAAGCAGTTCGCTGCATTTTGGACATTTTCGCGGAAGCGGTTTATCCCAGGATACAAAATCGCAATCAGGATAATGGCTGCAGCCGTAAAAAATCCTGTTCTTTTTACTCTTGCGCTCCACTACAGCGCCGCCGCACTTCGGACAGTCTACGCCTATCTCTTTCGTGATGGCCATCGTATTCCGGCAGTCAGGAAAACCTGAGCAAGCCAGGAATTTTCCATAGCGGCCCATTTTATAAACCATATACTTCCCGCATTTTTCACAGACGATGTCGGATACTTCTTCTTCAATTTCAATTTCCTGCATATGCTGCTCGGCAACTTCCAGGCGTTTGGCAAAATCGCTGTAAAAATCACGCAGCACGCCTGACCACTGTTCTTTTCCTTCCTCAATATGGTCAAGGTCCGCTTCCATTTTCGCCGTAAATTCCGTATCTAGTATTTCCGGGAAAAATTCTTCCATCAGAGTAATGACGATTTCTCCAAGCTCAGTGGGAACAAAGCGGCGGTCCTGCATGGAAACATAGCCGCGTTTTTGAATGGTTTCAAGCGTCGGAGCGTACGTACTCGGTCGCCCAATCCCCAATTCCTCAAGCGTTTTAACAAGCCTAGCCTCTGAATAACGCGGCGGCGGCTGGGTAAAGTGCTGTTTCGGTTCAACATTGCTAAGCATTAATTTCTGCTGCTCCTCAAGCGGAGGAAGCATTCTGTCATCTTCCTTCTCAGCATCATCTGTTCCTTCGACATACACCTTCATAAATCCAGGAAATTTAATTTGTGAACCGCTTGCACGGAAGACAGCGTTGCCGCATAAAATCTCCGCCGATACGGTATCCAGTACGGCTGACGCCATCTGGCTCGCAATGAAACGCTCCCAGATAAGCTGGTACAGCTTAAACTGGTCACGGGACAAGAACGATTTCAGTTCAGCGGGAGTCGTGGCGACAAGCGTAGGCCTCACCGCCTCATGGGCATCCTGCGCTTTTTCTTTCTTGCTGAACTGGCGGGGCTCAGACAAAGCATAGGGCTGCCCGTACGCCTCCGTGATATATTTCTTCGCTTCTTCCTGGGCTATTTGCGAGATACGTGTGGAATCCGTCCGCATATACGTAATTAAACCAACTGTGCCCTCTTTGCCTAGATCGATACCCTCATAAAGCTGCTGGGCTATCATCATCGTTTTGGAAGCGCGGAAGTTCAACTTACGGGCAGCTTCCTGCTGCAGAGAGCTTGTTGTAAAAGGTGCGGCCGGATTGCGCTTTCGTTCGCGTTTTTTTATCTCTGATACAATAAAGTCTTTCCCTTTAATCTCGGAGAGCAGCTTCTTTACTTCCTCTTCGGACCGGATTTCTGTTTTCTCGCCGTTGATTCCGTAGAACTTCGCTTCAAACGGCTCTTTTCCGGAGAGAAGGCTGGCAGTAACTGACCAGTACTCTTCCGGTATAAAGGCATTTATTTCTTTTTCCCTGTCATTTATTAATTTAACCGCAACCGACTGGACGCGGCCGGCGCTCAAACCTTTTTTCACCTTTTTCCACAACAGAGGTGAAATGTTATATCCAACAAGCCGGTCCAGTATCCGGCGGGTTTGCTGGGCGTTTACCACATCCATGTTAATTTTGCGGGGATTTTTAAACGCTTCTTTTACAGCCTGCTTGGTAATCTCGTTAAACACGACCCGGCACGCTTTCGTTTCGTCTATATTTAAGCTGTGAGCGAGATGCCATGCAATGGCTTCCCCTTCGCGATCAGGGTCAGCTGCAAGATACACATTCTTAACCTTACGTGAGGCATCGCGCAGTTCTTTTAAGATGTCGCCCTTGCCCCGAATTGTTATATATTTAGGTTCAAAATCCTTTTCTATATCAACGCCCATCTGGCTTTTAGGCAGGTCACGGACATGCCCCATTGATGCTTTTACGATATATTTCTTGCCCAGATATTTTCCGATTGTCTTCGCCTTAGCGGGAGACTCCACTATTACCAGTGAATCTGCCAAGCATGTTTCCCCCTTTGATAAAAACTGGCTGCTGCCTCCAAACAGATTGGCAGAAGTCGAAAAAAGAATTCTTCCTATTATTAATTACACAACTTGCATTTGTCAAACCATCCCTCACCTAGTCCTTGTATATACAGGACCCGGGCTTTGGATGATGTATTTTTTTACTTGCAACGATAACAGAATATAAGACAAATGTGAAGCAGCAATATTTATTTTTGCAGCCAGCGCTTCCAGAGAAATGCAATCAAAGGGTATTTGCTCCAGAAGCACCAGCTCTTCATCCGTGAGCCCGGCTTCGGTCGACTGTCTATTCTGGGGAGCAGAAAGTAAGTGGGGATACTCTTCTATTATATCCTGAATGCTGTGCACCAACTTTGCCCCCTGCTGAATCAAATAATGGCAGCCTGCGCTCTTAGGAGAATGGATTGGGCCAGGGATAGCAAAGACATCCCTGCCCTGCTCCATCGCCATATCTGCCGTGATGAGCGAACCGCTTCTTGATGCTGCCTCGACCACAATCGTGCCAAGTGACAAACCGCTGATGATCCGGTTTCTTTCGGGAAAGTAACCTTTATTAAACGCCGTACCCGGCGGATATTCGGAAAGCAGCAGCCCATATTCTTTAACTCTGGCAAATAATGCTTTATTTTCATTTGGATAAATTTGATCAATGGCACATCCAAGCACACCGATAGTCAGTCCACCTGCCTCTAACGCCCCTTTATGTGCCTGGCTGTCAATGCCACGGGCCAGGCCGGATACAACTGGAATACCTCTGTCAGCTATCTCCTGTGCGAGTGAGCAGGCGACATTTTTCCCATATACCGTTGGTGTTCGGGTGCCAACGATCGACAATTTGTCCTTGTTTAGCAATTCAAGATTGCCAATCGCGTAGAGCAGTTCAGGCGGATCGGGAATTTCAGACAAACAACCAGGGTATCTTTCATCTTTGCGCGTGAGAATATGAATGTTTCTCTCTCTACAATACGCATATTTACGCTTTGCCGCTTCAAGGGAAAATTGATTTTTTATTAAATCTGCCAATTCTGCTGAGACTTGAAGGGCCTCCTGAATGTTGCTGACAGAATCCCTTGAGTAGTTGGTGCGATACTCTTGTTGGGCAGCTCTTCTTAACGTTTTACGCCCTACGTTTGCAATGGATGACAATCCGAGCATAATAAGAATAGCGTTTTCCATTTTATCTCCTCCTTTCAGCATATTTTCTCTATAAAAATGTTAAATCCTTCCATATCTTTAAAACAAAAAAAGAGCTCCCGAAATTCGAGAGCTCTTCAGTAATCCCTATTATTTTACCGTTCTGCATGCTTCAAGCAGCCCGCGTTCTTCCAGAACAGCAATAAGCGTTTCACCCATAACAGAAGGCGTTTTAGCAACACGGATTCCGCATGCTTCCATTGTTTTAATCTTTTCAGCAGCTGTACCTTTACCACCGGAAATAATGGCACCAGCATGTCCCATGCGTTTTCCTGGAGGTGCAGTCTGGCCGCCAATAAAGCCTACAACAGGCTTCTTCATATTGGCTTTTACCCATTCAGCAGCTTCTTCTTCAGCAGTACCGCCGATTTCACCGATCATGATAACCGCTTCTGTATCCGGGTCTTCATTAAATAGCTTAAGTGTGTCAATGAAGTTAGTCCCATTAACCGGGTCTCCGCCGATACCTACAGCTGTAGATTGGCCAACGCCGTTTGTCGTTAACTGGTGGACCGCTTCATATGTGAGGGTTCCAGAACGGGAAACAATGCCGACTTTACCTGGTGCATGAATATAGCCAGGCATAATGCCGATTTTGCTTTGGCCAGGTGTAATAACACCCGGGCAGTTGGGTCCGATCAAGCGGGATTTACTGCCTTCCATGTAGCGTTTTACTTTAACCATATCCAGCACCGGTATGCCTTCAGTGATACATACAACCAGCTCAATCTCCGCTGCGACCGCTTCCATAATCGCGTCAGCTGCGAAAGCCGGCGGTACATAAATAACGGATGCGTTAGCGCCTGTTTCTTTTACAGCTTCCGCAACGGTATCAAATACCGGGAAGCCTTCTACTTCGGTACCACCCTTGCCTGGTGATGTACCGCCAACCATTTGCGTACCGTATTCGCGGCAGCCGATCGCATGGAATAAACCTGTTGCACCTGTAATCCCCTGGGTAATTACTTTTGTATCTTTATTAATAAGGATACTCATAACGCGTATGCCCCACCTTTCTATTTTACTAATTCAACGATTTTTTGTGCGCCATCAGCCATCGATTCTGCAGCAACGAGATTTAGGCCGGATTCTCTTAAAATTTGCTTGCCGAGTTCAACGTTCGTTCCTTCGAGGCGAACCACAAGCGGACGGTCCAGCTTAACCTCTTTTGCAGCTTCTACAACGCCGGAAGCGATAACATCACACTTCATGATACCGCCGAAAATGTTAATGAAGATGCCTTTGACGTTTTCATCGGAAAGGATTAGTTTAAAGGCTGCTGTTACCCGCTCAGCCGTTGCACCGCCCCCAACGTCGAGGAAGTTAGCCGGATCTCCGCCGTAATGCTTAATAATGTCCATCGTGGCCATGGCCAAACCTGCACCATTAACCATACAACCAATGTTGCCGTCAAGCGCGATATAGTTCAGTTCATATTTTGAAGCTTCGCTTTCTTTTGGATCTTCTTCCTCCAGGTCACGCAGTTCTACTATGTCTTTGTGACGGAAAAGCGCATTGGAGTCAAAGTTTAGCTTGGCATCAAGTGCCATGACATTCCCATCACCGGTTACAACGAGCGGATTAATTTCAGCAATGGAGCAGTCTTTGTCCACAAATGCCGCGTATAAGCTAAGCATAAACTTGGCTGCTTTATTTACAAGTTTTTTTGGAATGTTGATCGCGAAGGCCAGATTGCGTGCCTGGAACGGCTGCAGGCCTACGGCAGGATCAATTACTTCTTTAATGATTTTTTCCGGGGATCTTTCCGCTACTTCTTCGATCTCCGTACCGCCCTCTTCAGAAGCCATCATAACTACGCGGCCTGTCTGGCGATCTACGACAACGCCTACATAATACTCTTTCTTAATATCGCATCCTTCTTCAATTAAAAGGCGCTTAACTTCTTTTCCTTCGGGACCCGTCTGATGCGTGACAAGCACTTTTCCAAGGATCTCCTGTGCGTATGTACGAACTTCATCGAGGTTTTTTGCAATTTTAACACCGCCTGCTTTTCCGCGGCCGCCAGCATGAATTTGTGCCTTTACGACGTAAACGCTGGAGTTGAGTGTCTTTGCAGCTTCAACAGCTTCATCCACAGTGAAAGCAACTTTTCCATTCGGCACGACTACACCGTACTGCTTAAGTATCTCTTTACCTTGATACTCATGGATATTCATTCTCCATCCTCCTAATCCAAAATTTCTACCAATAACGCAAAGGGTCCCATAATACGATCATTATGAGCCTACTACTGCGGATACAAGTATAGCTTATTCGCTATATTTCGGCAAATACCTGCTGTAATTTCTGAACAAATAAATTAAGATGGATGCTAAAATCCGATCTTTATTTCCGTTTTTTTACTTAAATGTGATATAATTAAAATAACCGGAAAGAGGTGAGAACGATGTTTGTCCGCGTACTTAGTGCCACTGTGTTCGGCATCGAAGGTATTATTGTAGAGGTAGAAGTAGACATCTCCAACGGGTTGCCATCCTTTGAAGTCAGCGGCCTCGCAGCATCCTCTGTCAAAGAGGCAAGAGACAGGGTTAAAGCCGCTATCAAAAACAGCGGGTTTAACTTTCCCCTTCAACGGATCACGATTAATTTAGCGCCAGCCGATTTGAGAAAAACCGGATCCATGCTCGATGCCGCCATTGCTGTGGGGATATTAGCTGCTAGCGGACAAATTAACATACACCCGGAATTCGCGGACTGGATTGTGCTTGGTGAACTTTCACTAGAAGGCAATTTGAGGCCCATTCACGGTATTCTGCCGATGGTGCTTGCCGCAAAAAAACACCATTTATCAGGGGTCATACTCCCCCGCCGAAGCCCGGAAAATGCCGAGCGAATTCCAATACCGATGGTTCGCAGCCACTCATTAACAGACTGCATCCAATATTTATCCGGTGGTAAAGACATTCCAGCTTCCAACAGGTGTGTCATTGGACAGCCGCCGATTCAATCCGTTGAATGTTACAGCGATGTAAAAGGCCATACTCAGGCCAAGCGCGCTCTCCAGGTAGCCGCTGCGGGCTTTCACCATCTGTTAATGGTTGGCCCGCCAGGGACCGGGAAAACCATGCTTGCCTCACGATTCCACACCATTATGCCGCCTTTAGGTGAAGAGGAATCTCTGGAAGTCGATACGATATACAGTGCCTGCGGATTGCTTAAGCAGCGGATAGGCAGGGAGAAGCTTCCGCCATTCCGATCGCCTCATTCCTCAAGTACAGCGGCTGGACTCGCGGGCGGTGGAGCGTATCCACTGCCTGGAGAAATGAGTCTGGCCCATAACGGAATTCTCTTTCTGGATGAAATCGCCGAGTTTTCACGCAACGTGCTGGAGTTGCTGCGCCAGCCCTTGGAGAGCAAGTATATTACTCTCGTGCGTAAAGGTGCTAAAATTGTATATCCTTGCCATTTTTTACTATTATCCTCATTAAATCCTTGTCCTTGTGGATCATTGGGATTTGAATCGCCCACCTATACATGTACCTGCACCCCCAGTGAAATCAAACGGTACCGAAAAAAGCTCTCCGGACCTTTGATAGACCGGATAGATGTACAGATTGAAGTGCCGCGCATAAACCTGCACGAACTGAATGCCCAAAGTTCATTAACGTCGGCAGAAATGCAAAAGCAGGTCATTAAAGCAAGAGAGATTCAGCGAAACCGTTATGAAGGAACGCCATTTCGCTTTAACTCTGATTTATACGGGCGGTTTATCGGCCATTACATACCCCTTACTTCTTCCACGAAGATGTGGCTTTCTAACCTGTATGAGACACTAGGTTTGAGCAGCCGTTCCTATGATAAAATTCTTAAAATGGCCAGAACGATTGCCGATTTATCCGCTGATGAACAGGTAACCGAATTCCACATTTCAGAAGCTTTACAATATCGCAGCCTGGATCAAAGCTACTGGGAGAAATAAAAGTTTCGACAATTTTTTCTGTGGATAACTATATCTACAACAGAGATTCTTCTGGGAGCAGGAAATTTCACGTCTCAGCAGATTTCATACACAGGTTATTAACAACCCATTGTGGATAACAGAACGCTTGTTCTGTACATAAAACGGTGCTACAATATGGAAAAAGGTGAACACTGGGGGGCTTAATATGAATTTACTCTCGGATGAAGTGCTCCTTGATGCGTACTTTAAGGCCATACAACTAAAGCTTGAAAAAGATTTCATCCTGCTGCTGTATAGCGAAATTCAAAGAAGGAATCTGCCGGAGATCCAAGAACCTCGGTTTTTAATTGTATAGTCTACTGCAACATCGAAATGGCATGCAGCATACTGTGACTGGGGGGTAACAGCGAAGCTGCTCTGATACATTGAAAGAAAGATTTCCTTAAGCCGATGCGATAAACGAACTCTGCAAAAAGATTGATCACTTGGGAACCGGGTGAACAATCTTTTTTTATGTTGATCAACATAAAAATCACGCTGGTACAATAAGAATAAACAATTACTTTAACACTTTAAAGTAACATGTTGAGTAGAGAACTGAAATTTCATTGCGGACGAAAGTCCGCTTTTACTTTTTCCAGCTCCCCCTGCATCAAACCGGACGTGAGGTTTTCCCTCATCCAACTTTCCGATGTTCTTCTTTCCTCCGCTTTACGGTACTTTCTCAGACCACAAGTTTCTTTAATCCAGATTTTTGAGCCATGATGCCCACCAGTCCGAATTTATGATGTTTTTTACGACGATTCAGTTTCTTGTTCCAAAACAGTGTCAGTCTCTTTCGAATGTACCAGTCGATTTTATTTAGAAATTTATTGGCAAACGAGTCCAAGGCATAGTAGTTTCTCCACCCTTGTATGCGTGGATTAAGTTCTTCAACCATCTGATTCATCGTCCAGAACAGTCGATTTCTCGGCTCTGTGACTCTTTTACCTTTTGCTTCATTTTCTTCATGGCCTTCTTCGAAGGGTAGCTTCTTAGGATATGGCGCTCCATTCCTTTAATCTGTTTTGGAATTTTCCGGTGATGCATCCCCAGGAAATCGAAACCTTCTTGATCCCCCCATAGGTTGACCAGTTTGGATTTAGACGTGTTCATTTGTAACTCCAGTTTTGAGAACACAGCTTTGAGCACGCTGATCGACTCTAAGGCTTGTTTCTTGGTTTTGCACAAGATAACGAGATCATCGGCATATCGCACCAGCGTGCCGAGTTCGGTGAATTTCTTCTCCCAAATCGTATCCAGGTAATTAAGATAAATGTTGGCTAACAAAGGGGAAATGACACCACCTTGTGGACTTCCGATTGCAGTCTCGTACAACATACCGATCCCCATACACCGGAGAGTTCTTCCATGCTGCGCTTCCAAGCTCTTCACACGTTCCTTGGCCTTCGCCCATATTCGCAAGGCTCGGCTCTCCCTTGTCCTTTTCAGGTTCTTTTTGGCGATGCGGCAGGATTCACTTCATGTTACGGTCTGCTGTTTTGCTTGCTCCCCTTGCGGGGCTACGTTTTCACAGGGCTTCAACCTTAGGATTTCTCCACCAGTTGCCTGATAGCTACGAGGCGACTTGGTTCTTACCTCGACCGGACTTTCACCGGCTAGTTGTGCCTAGCTTGGCTGGGCGCGCATATAAAAAAGCGCATATAAAAAAGCGCATATAAAAAAAGACTGCTGAAGTTCAGCAGCCTATCAAAAGAGGAGGTTGATGTCGAGCTTACCCCATTGTATGCCTGCTCCTTTGAGAAGGACGGGTACAACAGCCCGTGTTTGAGAAAATATTTTCTTTCGAAAACGGCTGCTATCAGGGCATACCCTTGAGCTAAAAGGCGTAAGGAATATGCAATATGTCCAGCTGCTGTCCGGTGTACGTAAGTACCACGACATCAAACCGGATACCAGCCTGGCCTTTGTACTTCTGGAGGTACTCTATAGCAACCGCCCGTATTTTGCTCTGCTTCCGGGGGGTTATCGCTTCTACTCCATGGCCAAACAACGAAGATTTTCTCGTTTTCACCTCGATGAATACGAGCTGGTTGCCGTCAAGCATGATCAGATCAATTTCCCCGTTTTTCGTGCGAAAATTGGCTTGCTGAAAAACAAAACCCTTTTCTTCCAGATATTTCCGGGCGGTTTCTTCTCCAAGTCTGCCAAGCAGTTGGCGTTTAGAACTTCCTGGTTTATCTTCCATTAGTCTATAGCCCGCCTATCTGTCCGATAAACAAAAGCGAGAATTTCAGCGACAACTTGATACAGCTCGCCAGGTATTTGCTGGTTGAGCTCCAGCTGCCCGAGAAGTTGGACTAGTGAAGGATCTTCCTGTACGGGGACGTTGTTTTGCTGCGCTTGTGCAAGAATGTTCTCCGCGATAATCCCCTTGCCTTTCGCCACAACATACGGCGCCTCAGCCTCTTCAGGATTATAGCGAATCGCAACAGCTTCTTTACGCTTTTTCATACGCGAAAATCTACCCCCTTATAGCCCGCAAACCCTGCTGAGTAGCCCGTTTTCTGTGCAAAGTTTGCGCCCTCCTGCTTCTCATCCTTCACTGGCAGCACACGCACACTCGATAACTTATAGCCTTTATCAGAGAGCTCTTTTTCCAAATCCTGTCGCGTTGCCTGGATTAACGCTGAAACATCTGCTCTATTGTTATAAATAATTATGGATAGTATTTTATTGACTATCGAGACATCCAGCATTGTCTCGCCAAGATTATCCATCGATAAATAAAAAAACAATCGGCAGTTGTCAGGATCCACGCTCCCTTTACCCTTCTGGCGGGATTCCAGCTGGATAACCGCATTCGCATTGTGAACACCAGGCATGGGTACATGCAGCATCAGCTGAATTAACGGGGAACCGGCATCCGGTGCCATCATCAATTGTTGGCCGGTGATATGCGAAACGAGGGATTGCATCTCTTCTTTCATTTGCTGTGGGATAGGGTTGGCATCCGCAGGGTCAAGCAGTTGCAAAACCGAGGCTTTTAAGTTTTCGATTTGCTTGCTTTCGGCAGAACTCCCACTGCCATTGAAACCGCGAAAAGCATCATTTTCATAGTTGATCCCCATCCGGTTAAACAGCTCCTGAATAGGATGGTCCTGGGCTCTAGCAGAAAGATTCGAATTGCTTGCCAACTGGGCACCGGTTTGCTGCTGAACCTCTTGCGATCCAGCCGTTTCCTGAAGGCCACCAACTTCCTGCTTGCCTGCTATTTGCTGCTGGCGGCCCGCTTTCTGGATCAGGATCTGCTGTTCTTTATCCTGTTTAGCTGCGAGCTCACCATGGACTGACAGATCATTCGCGATGGTTCGGCGGTCAGCAGAGGAGGAACGGTTAGCTGCTTCATCTGCCAGCAGCGTCCCCGGCTGCGCCGGTTGAGGCTGGCCCCTATCCGCGTGAATGTTATCGGGGCTGCCAGCCTCCGTACTTGGTGCATACTCGCCCTTCGAAATACTTGCGGCAAGCTCAACAAGTGAACTTTTCATGTTTTGTAAATTTGTGTAAAATTGCTGGAATTTCATTTTTAATTCAGGCGATTGATTCATGTCCGCTGATTGCAGCAGACTGCCTGTGTCCGTTAACAGCCGATCCACCATGGACCCCACATTTTTGTTGTCACTGAATGTACGAAGTGCCAGCAGTGTTTCTTTTGTCAGGGGCAGCCCCTTTCTTAACGCAACAATCGCTGCATTCACCGTTTCGGCGTCGTCTCCCACTTGTCCCACTGCCTGTAAAAAGCTTTTCAAGTTTTCTGGTTTCAAGGCAATGTTGGCTTGGACCAGCTTATTAAGAAGCCCCACATTGCCCGGGGTAGACTTTATTCCGAGCGCTTTAACCAATCCCTCCATCGTCCCTTCTGACGCCTGGTTCGCCTCATTTGGCCGTGTAATCACCTTTAGCGTTACGGGACCCGCGCCAGGCTGCACCTGCAGCCACGTTTTCTGCCCAATTTCCAGGGGAGTCTCGAGCTTCGCTGTTACCGTGATCCCGCCCAGCTGCACTGCAGCATGATTATCCGGGTAAAGCTTTAGCACCGTTCCTTTAATAATTTGACCGGCACGAAGCTCAATTTGCGTTAGATTCCCGGGGGATATTTGATTCAACAAGCCGGTTATGAGTGAATTATGTATCACAGCAGCTGCCCTCCTTTCCCAGCAAATTATGGTCCTATACTCTCTATTCGTTAATGACCCTGGCAAAGCTGCGGCGGTGGATCGGGGTAGGACCTAGCCTGCGCAATGCAGCAAGGTGTTCAGCCGTTCCGTACCCCATATTTGCAGCGAACCCGTATCCCGGGAATTGTTTATCGTATTCTGCCATCATGGCATCGCGCTCTACCTTTGCTACAATGGATGCGGCAGCAATCGAAATGCTTTTGCCATCTCCGCCGATAATCGGCCTCTGCTCAACTGTTAAATGTGGAATTTTTACTGCATCATTGAGGGTAATAGACGGAGTTACAGCCAGGTTGGCCACCGCTTGCGCCATCGCCCGGAGCGTGGCCTGATAGATGTTGATCTGATCAATGATGTCGGGACCACAGCTTGTTACACAATAGGCTACTGCATTCGCTGTAATATGGGCATACATTTCTCTTCTCTGCCGTTCGGGAACTTTCTTTGAATCATTTAGACCCGGTAGATAAAAGTTCTGCGGCAGTACAACAGCAGCCGTCACAACAGGCCCTGCAAGCGGGCCGCGGCCCACTTCATCAATACCGGCAATGTATGCATGCCCAGACGCCCACAACTCCCGTTCAATTCGGCTCATTTCTTCCCAGCGCGCACGCAGAGCAGATTCTTTATCTTTGCGTTTTTCCCAGGCACTAAAGACTGCTTTCACACCGGTGCGATCATCAGCCCTCAGCAAGTCTTCCTCTTGCGCAGCAATCTCCGTGCGTGCATCAAGAAAATTCTTTATGTCTTTTATCGTCATTTTATGTATATCCATTAACTTGTCTCACCTAGAGCTTTTCGTACATTATCAACATACAAAGATATCCATCTCCTATTTATCACAAATTTTAAAATAGGTTTTCGATAAAGAGTGAAGATTATCCTTTATTCAATTACAAAAAAGAAGCGTTCTCGCCCTATTTATTATTTTTTTATTTAATATTTCGTAAAGATATTTACCCGTATGCTCTTCTCGAAAAGAGGATTGCAGAACAAACAAAAAAAGTCTACCGCTTTTCGGTAAACTTTTCTGTTTCGAATGCAACTATCTGTCAACTAGAACTAAAATTCGTGATTTTAGCTTATTAATAACCCGCTGATACTGGAGTAGCTCTCACTCTTTTTTAAAACACTACGTTTGATATTATTTATCATCTTTTTTCATTTTTAGGATTAGGAGACGCAGGAAGTGCCGCCATATTATATCCCTTGCTATGCAAATACTGAATGACTTGTGGAAGCATTTTAACGGTTTGTTTCCGTTCGTGCATTAAAATTATGGATCCTGGTTTCACACCTTCATGCTCGATATTACTAAGGATTTTTTCTGGTTTGTGTGATAAACTCCAATCCAGACTATCCACCTGCCAAAAAATGATATATTCGCCAATGCCTTTGGTCACTACTTTTGTATATTTGTTTACTGAGCCATAAGGCGGACGCATGTAAACAATCTTTTGACCGATTTTCTTTCCAATCAGGTCGGCTGACTTGGTCAAATCCTGTTGTTGTTGTTCAGCACTTTCCTTACCAAGGGCATCGTGATGCATCGTGTGAGAGCCAATTACATCACCTTGCTGGAGCATTTGATGACCAAACTGACCGAGATCATTTGTGACCTGGTCTTCAATCCAGAAGAACGAACCATGGGCACCATTTTGATGAAGAATGGAGTCAATTTCTTTAGTGTACACTCCAGGACCATCATCAAAGGTCAAATATACCGTTTTGTTATCCTTTGTAGGAATATTATCAATTAATTTACCTAGTGGTAATGCAACATTCCCTTGCTCGGTAACGGTTATCGGTAATGGGGTCTTTCTTTTTTGAAGCTCCTTCTGTTGTTCTTTATTCGTGTCTCCTTTTAATGTACTTACATTTGTAGGACTGGCAGAAGATGTGGCTGCATGGTTAAAAATAAAATTGATAATAACGATCAGTGCCAAACCACCAATTGCAGACCATATCAGGACTGCTCTTATTTTTGGTTTCAACTTTTTTCCCCTTTTCTTCTTTTCTCTTTAGCTGTATCGTACACGGATTTTGTTAAGATAGAATTAGATTTCAAATTTCTCCCTATAACTATTAAATCCTTATTAAATCTTCATTTTTGCGTACTAAAATAAGGACACGAACTAAAAGAAACTCCAATTGTTAATAAATGGGGAGAATTAAATTGACACAGAACATGAAATTTGTTTTTTCCGGTTTACTTGCGTTATGTATGCTTACTGGTTGTAGTAATACTTATATCCCAAAAGATAAAGAAGTTAATGCTCCAGCAAAAATCACACCTAAAGTGACTTCATTCGGTTATCCGATCTTTCCCGATAAACCATACGAAAAGACTACAATGGATACAACGGTACCAGGTGTTGCTGTTCTGATGTATCACCATTTCTTAGAGCCAAAAGAAAACAAGAAGTTTCGAAACAACGCGGCGGTAATTACACCTGAGCAGTTTGCAGCACAAATGAAAATCCTTTATGATAATAACTACCAGGTGATACAACTTCCTACGCTTGAACAATACGTCACTAGAAAAATAAAGCTACCAGCGAGGTGTGTTGTTTTAACGTTTGATGACGGGTATGAATCAAATTTCCGGTATGCAGCGCCGGTACTCAGACACTATCATTACAAAGCAACCTTGTTTCTAATGACCGGATCGATGCATCAAAAACCAGATGCATTTAACCCGGATAAGTTAAATCATGTTAGCTGGACTGAACTACCAAAATATAGCGATGTGTTCGATTATCAACCACATGCACATAAATTTCACCGTTTGATGGGTAAGAAAAGTTGGTTTGTCGCACAACCACTGTCTGCGGTTAAAAACGACATCCATACAGCGAAGGAATTAACACATGGTCAATATATTGCTTATCCGTACGGTCAATACAATCCTTACACGATCAATATACTGAAACAAGAAGGATTGCATTTGGCATTTACCACCCATGCAGGAAAAGTTTATCCAGGCAGTCCTATATATGAACTGCCTCGATACGGAGTATATCCTTATACAAGTCTTAAGGAATTTAAAAAAATTATTGGTTTGATAGTAAACCGCATTAACGATAAATACCATGTCGCTTCAAAACAAGTTCCGGCATGATTTTACAGAAAAACAACCAGTCCACGTTTGGCTGGTTGTTTTTCTGATCTTTGACAAACCCCATTTAATGCTATGTATAAACCACCAAACTATCTTGGTGGTTTATGTATGATTTGTCTGAATTATTCAGCTGAAAGTTCGCTGCCGATTAACCATTGATGATTCTTCACTGGTTGTCTACCAGTTGTTGGCGTGTAATCAACCATGTACACCGTCGTATGCTGCGCTGTATCTACAGTAGCAGGAGCACCTTTCATTCCGGGCATATGATCAGCCTCTAATGTAACTTTTTCACCCGGTTTGAAAGGTTGGCTGCCAGCATCTTTAATTTCTTCATGAATAACCCACTTATGATTCGTCACTTTCGGTCCACCAGTAGTTGGGGTATAGGTAACGGAATACACTGTGGTATCATAAGCACCTACGATCGTTGCCTTTGCACCTTTCATGCCAGGCATGTGGTCTGCTTGAATAATGGCTTGACTTCCTATTTTGAATGCGGGATTCTTCGCTTCTTTTAACCCTTTAGCAACTGCACCTGAAGACGAATGGCTCATATCCATGTTGCCATGGTTCATGCTATTGTGATTCATGTTGCCTTGGTTCATATTCCCTTGGCTCTTGTTACCCTGATTCGTATTTGGATTGGCATTTTGGTTATTATTCGAACTACATCCAGCTAGAAGGAATAACAACGCTGAAGATATTAAAATTGGTTTGATTTTCGACATGCCTTGACTCCTTCCATATTTATCAAATTGAACTGCATGAACTAACAAAAGTGGGTAGTCATTTGCAGCCCAACCATCCCTATTTATTAGTCTACCTCTAACTTGTGAAGAAACTGTGGAGAACCGAATGTTTGAAGAAATTATGAAGAAACAATCAGTGTTATCCTAATGCGACCGGTAATTGAATAATAAAAGCAGCTCCGTGTCCTTCGACACTGTTTATCCTTAAGGTACCATGATGTTTCTCGATAATTTCTTTACTGATAGCTAGTCCTATTCCCGATCCTCCCGTTTCCCTCGATCGCGATTTTTCCACTCGATACAGCCGTTCTGTGACATAAGCAATTTCTGACTCAGGAATACCTGGTCCTGTATCTTCAATCTCTATGACAACGCTGTTGTCGTTTTTAGCGACTCGCACATAAACACTACTACCAGGTGGCGTATACTTTCTGGCGTTTTCCAGAATGTTAATCAACACTTGCGTAATTCTTTCTCTATCCCCTTCAATAAATAAAGGAGTCTCGGGAGGAAAGTATTCAAGATGAATGTTCTTGTCATCCATTGAAACTTCTACCAACGAAAGCACATCCGTAACCGCCTCATCAATCCGAAATCGGTTGATGTGAAATGAAAAATCCCCTTGTTCCATACGAGATAAATCAAATAAATCCTTCACCAATCGTTGCAATCGGCTGCTTTGTTCACCAATAATTTTTACATACTGCAAACGTTCCTCAACGGGTAGATCAATTTGAGACAAAATATCCGAGTACCCCTTTAAATAGGTAATAGGGGTTCGTAACTCATGACTAATGTCTGCCAGGAATTCATTCCGTTGCTCCTGATAAAAGCGTATCCGATGAGACATATCGTTAATGGATTCAGCAAGCTGTGCGACCTCATCATTACCTTTTATAGGAAGTTCTATTGAATACTTCCCTTCTGCAATTTCCCCCGTGGCTTTTTTCATTTGAACAAGTGGTCGAACAATCATTCGAGAAATAAAAAAGAGGAGCCCTCCTACAATAATTAAGGTGATGCCGCCTGCAATTAGTAACATGTTGCGAAGAAAATTGACCGATTCACGAATAGGAGCCGTCGGGCTAAACATGGTGACTTCACCAATGGTCTCCCCATTCTGTAACACAGGATATTGCGAAACCAGGAACGGCTTCGCTTTCCAATCTTCGCTCACAATTGGCGTTATTAATCCAATATGGGAGTGTGACAGAGATGTCCATTTCTGTGGGGTTATTTCACCGGAACTTCCAAGGACATTGTTGTAACGATCTTGAATCACCACCATATTACTTGACCCTTTTTCCATGCGCAGTACATGGCTAATCGTCATGCTTTCAAAGTGATCACTTAGCACCATTGCGTGGCTGTGTGCTCGTTGTGTCAATTCTCCCGTTACATGGGAAAGGTAGAAGTTAAGAAAAAGAGAGTAAAGAATGCTTCCAAGTGAAAATAGAATGATAAAAAAAATGGATAACAATAAGAATCCAAGTTTCAAAGATACATGATTACGTACCACATCGATCCATGGTTTTCGGTTCATTGGAATTTGTACCCCACCCCCCATACCGTTTTGATGACATCGTGTGCTGGCGCTCCCGCAGCTCTTAGTTTTTCGCGAAGATTTTTGACATGCGTATCCACGGTGCGGTAATCTTCCACACTACGATCTGTCCAGATAAGGGCTAACAAATCATCCCGAGTAAAAATCTGACCTTTGTTTTTCATAAGCATATATAAAATGTCATACTCTCTTCGTGTTAAAGAAAGTCGCTGCTCATTATAAAAAACCTCACGTTTATCTACGTCTACCGTAATCCCATCATGTCTTAACATATTGTAACTAGGGGATGCATCTTGACTGTGCATTTGACTGCGACGCAGCATGGCTTCAACCCTCGCCAACAACTCTTCCTTGTCAAAAGGCTTTGTGATGTAATCGTCCGCTCCTAAACGCAACCCTTGTACTTTATCTCCTGTTGCTTCCCTTGCGGTCAACATAATGATGGGAATCGTTGTTTCTTGTCTAATGGTTTCACAGCAGTCCCATCCGCTCATTCCCTTCATCATTACGTCCAGCAGAATAAGCTGGTATCTTTTTTTTCGAATCGCAGTTAATGCTTCTTCCCCAGAAGCAGCTTCTTCTGTTCTATAGCCCACCTGACTGAGATAAACGGAAAGAAGCTGACGCATCGGTTGTTCATCGTCCACAATTAAGATCACTGTTTGTTGCTGCACTTGTCCACCCTCTTAACCGCGTTAGTGTAAGGTTATTTTTTTGGATCTATCCTTTCTCCTTTATACTGCAAAAATTTGAAGAAAATATGAAGAGCACTTTCGTTTCACGCACAGTGAAAGAGGTACATGATTAGTGTTGTCTTACCAAGTATTTAACAGGGAGGGATCCATATGGCCACCGCTGAAATGCAGAATTGTATCAAGGAATGTGAAAAACTCCTGATGGTTTCGCTCATCAGGAGTTTTCATACCAATATCTGAGGAAAATTGGTTTAGCCAACGGAATCCTTTGGGATGCTCAATTGTTTTTTGATACTTTCCATTCCGTGACGACTAATGAATTCATTAAATTTCTCTTTCTTTAATCCATATTGCTGATACAAAGTAATGAGTTTCTTAACCAATTCAGGCAGTTCTGTCTCATTAACCTGTTCCATTAATAATTTTGCTGTACCCGCTTTTAATGTTTTCGGTGTACCTCCAATGTAAATGTCAAAGGATTGCTTCCGCTTTACAATCCCTATATCCTTTAACAATGGTTCGCCACAAGCATTGGGACATCCTGAGTAGCCCACTCTCATCGTGAAGGGGGTTGGAATCCCAGCGATCGCCTCATTTACATTCCGCGCAGCATCTAACCCTTCAATTTCTGCTCCCTTACAGAAATTGCATACAGACAGATTCTCCACAACCGAACCTGTTTGGTAGACACACAGCCCTTGCTCCTCTAACTGTCGCTTTGCCTGTTCTGCCTGTTCTGCCTCTATTTCAATAATAAGTTGTTGAAAAGTGGTCAACTCAATTTTGACATCATTTCCGGCTACTTTTGCAATTTCCATTAAATCCTCTGAAGTAAAAACCGATCCACCCACTCTAATTTCGGGGCTTATTGCTAGACTCACTTTGTTCAATCTCCTCACCCTTTCTACTTTATTCTAAGAAAATGGTTCTCAACAACTTCGCGCTACTATTAAATATATGGGCTTATGTCTAGAGTCAGGTCATATGCCGTGACATATGATGGAGCGTGCAAAAAACCATTTAGGGGGAAATCAAATGGAAGATATGTATATGATGGGTGGTTTTATTTACAAGATGTTTCCGGTACTGAGAACGATACAACATTGTGCATCTCACTGTGAACACATGGGAAAGATGTTTCTTCACAGTCCCGATGTTTATGCTAGAACGACTCAAATTGACTTACTCCGTGACTGCGCTGATATTTGTGATTCAACTGCGAGGTATATCGCACGTAACAGCATGTTTTCCAAATCGCTTGCTAAGAAATGTGCACGTATTTGTGAAACCTGCGGAACTTACTGTTTGCAATTCCCAGATGAAGCATCGCAACTGTGTGCCCGCGTCTGCCTACATTGCGCAGCAGAATGCCGAGCATTTGTAATGGGAGTCGGGAGCGCTGATCCAAACTGGGAATAATTGATTTTGATCATAGTAGTGATGAATAATCAGGAATTAAAACCTCTTCTGCTTCGTGAAGGGGTTCCCTTCAGAGGTGCAAAACACGAAATTGGAAACTGAATAGCAAATGGTTCAGACCGTCTATTCGAAAAGTAATTCGCAGGTTATTGACATGAAAAGCGTGACACACATGATGTGCCACGCTTTTTTACGGCTCCGTGTTTAAAAGAGTATGACCTTAAAAAATACGCCAGCCAAATCGGCTGACGCATTGCGTGCGTTTCCTACTCTATAAGGTCATCAACCTTATTCCTAGGCTAGATTTTCAGATGACTTAATAAGAGATTGGTGTTTCTCAACCTTGCGACTCTGCAGCCATTCATAAATAACAGGAATAACAAGGAAACTATTGAGGGTTGAAGTAATCATCCCTCCGATGACTACTATTCCAAGTGTTTGGGAAATGACTGTATCTGTGCTATGTGTAAGTGCTAGCGGCAAAAGAGTCAAAATGGTCGTTCCAGCCGTCATGAAAATCGGACGTACCCGGGATAAGCTTCCGCGAATAATAGCGTCACGGAGCTCCATTCCCTCTAACCGATTACGCTCAATTTTGTCAATCATAACGATACCATTTGTAACCACAATACCTACAAGCATCAGTACACCGATCAACGCAGCCAGGTTCCATTCTCCTCCAAAGAGAATAAGACTCAGTACGACCCCACTCAATGCCAGTGGAATGCTAAGAAGAACGGCAAGAGGTGCTCTCCATCCTTTAAAGACAGCGCTGGTAATCAACAGGACAAGCAGGACAGAGAAAGCCAAAGCTATTGACATGTCAACAATCATTTGTGTTACCTGGTCTGAAATTCCGCCTAATGAGAACGTGACGCCTTTGGGCAGAGATGTCTGTTCCAGGGTTTTCTCTACTTGAGCGGACACACCACTCATATCGTTTGATGTAATCTGAGCTGTCACCGAGGTATATGGCTGCCCGTCACGCTCCTGGATAGAAGAAGGTGTGTGATTTGTGGTAATAGTCGCAAGCTGATCTAAGCGAATTTTTTGTCCGTTCTTTCCGGTAACTGTCTCAGCACCAAGCGAAGCGACTAGTTTGGATGGATCTGTAGCATTCAGGGTTGCACCGCTGCTTTTTTGCTGCAACTGATCCAGATACATATCCCCCGGAATCGCACGAGCGCTCGTGGTAATTGAGAAATCTTTCGGCTGGTTGAAGTAACGAGTGAAGATGCGTGTAATATCATCGAGCTTTACACCAGCCTGATTAATTTTATTTTGATCAAGCGCAACTGTATACTTCGGCATTCCATTTGTCATATCCACTTTTCCATCTACACTGAGTCCGGAGATGTGTACTAATGCAGTTCGGATTTTTTGTCCTGCCTCATCTACTGATTTCTGATCCGGACCTGTAAGCATCACTTTTAACTGCGAATCATCGCCAGAAATATTCTGATTTGACACAGTATAGTTAGCTTTGTTTGAAAGTGGCAAAAGAGAAGACTGAAGACTGGCAATGACAGAAGTAAGTTGGCTCTTGTCCTTAAGTGTTACAGATAAATTGGCGACATTTGGTTGCGCGATGGAACCGCCGCCCTGATCGAATACATCATCGCTCTGTGGCTCAAAACTTGAACCAAAGGTAGCGGAGTAGGCAGCTACGTTAGGATTAGACCGAAGAACATTTTCTGCTTTCTTCACTTCTGAATCAACCTGAGCTAATGAGCTTCCTTTTGGCAACTCAATTTTCACTGCCACCTGACCTGATTTTGCACTTGGCAAAAAGTTCACCGGTAAGAAGGAGGAGTAAATTCCGGCACCCACAAAAAGCACAATCGAAGAGAGTATGACAACAGACTTTCTTCTAAAAGCGAAATTCAGAAAAGGTTTCATTTTTGATTCAAGTGTTACTGCTTCACCACTAACCCCTTTCCATCCCATAAAGAAAAAGGATGGGATCACGAGTATGGCAACAAAGAAAGAAACAACGAGTGCTGTGACAACTGACCAGGCGAATCCTGAAAACGATGCACTGATGATGCCACCTACCAAGGCAATGGGCACATACACTGCAATGGTAGTCGCTGTAGATGCGAAAATCGCGGGTACCATTTCATTCACAGCAGAAACAGCTGTTTGCAGCATTGTTTTATCAGGATTTCCTTTTGATTCCTGTATTCTTCGATAAATATTGTCCAAAATGACAATGGAATCATCTACAATTCTTCCCATGGCAACGATGAGTCCAGAAACGGTAAGGATGTTAAGCGTGATCCCCATCCATTTAAGGACAGCGGTGGTTCCCAGCAGGGAGATAGGTAAAGACACTGCAATCAACAACGTGGAACGTACATTTCGGAAGAACAGGAACACACAAACCATCGAGAATACACAGCCTAGCAAGCCCTCGCGAACCAATCCTAAAAGTGAAGCATTTAGCTCATGTGCTCGGTCAAGCATAACAGTGAGAGAAACATCTCCGTTCTTGATGGGAGCGATTTGTGCGACCCGCTGCTGAACACGGTCCGATACATCTGTTATATTGGCTGACGGCGTCTTTAATACATTAAGCAGAACACTTGGCTTTCCATTTGTTCTTGAAACCGTCTTAACATCGGTTAAAGAATGAGACACATCTGCAACACTAGAAAGAGGTATCGTTTTTCCCTGCTTATTTTGAATGGAGATGTCTTTAACCTGCTGATCACTCCAGTTTAACCCCTGAATAGTAATCGGCACGGAAGACTTACCGTTAGGAATTGAACCGGATGCCCAGGCAGGCATAGCGGATGAAAGAGATTTGCTTAGGTCATCTACGGTAAGTCCATAATTTTTGAGATCGTGCATGCGTACAGTGATCACATACCCAGCATTCGCAGCACCAATAGCCTGTACATCGGCAACCCCTGGTACTGATTTAAGCTGTTTTGTAATAGTAGCCTGAACCGTAGATCGAAGTGCAGTTCCATCAATGCGATCACTGGATAGACTGTAGCTTAAAATTGGAAAAGAGTTCGTAGTTACACGCGTGACGGTGGGTTGGTTTACACCATCCGGAAGACTGGCGCTCTCCAGTGCTTGTTTCACCTGGTTCTCAGCATGGGCCATATCAAAATCCATCGGGAAATACAAATTCATGAGAAGTCCCCCGTCGTAGGAAGTCGTCTCTAGGTGGCTTAGTCCATCCGTTGAAAGAACAGCATCCGCCACTTTGTCCGTAATCGTCTGTTTAATCTGATCCGCTTGATAAGAAGGAGTACGAAGTGAGACAAGCAGTGTGGTGTTATTTATGCTTGGAAGGTAGTCACGCTGCATCTGAAACGCTGAAATTCCTCCCCAGGCAACAATAAGGATGATGCATACCAGGAGAAGCACTGCTCGTTGCATCGTCGCTTCAATTATTTTTTTCATATTTTCGTTTTTGAAGTTAACTTAAAACTTCAAATTCCCTCCTCATATTGTCTTTTGTTGAACTTGGAATTGCTGTGCACACAAAATCCCTAAGCTAGCTGTTCATTTAACAAGACGGCTGGCAAGGAGCAAAAAGTTCATTTCAACAAAAGTTTTTTTGCTCATAAAAAAATCCCCCTTTTTTAACCGATAAGGAGGATTTCGTATTTCCTATAGAAGCATTCCACTTAAGCCTCACCATTCAACCGTTATGATTGATCTGTTTTACAGCGGTTCTCCACAAAACGTTTAAGGACATAGCCAGAACGCCAGTTGCCACCAATACAATACCTGATGCCACAATACTGAACATACTCATTTTCCCTCCTTCCACAAACTATCCTTCATCTGATTCGTCTCTGCCAAAGACGGACAACTGAAACACCTACGGAGATACACATTACAATAAAAAGAAGAATCCAACCGAGAACTGGGATGTTACTTAAAGCCGTAATAAAGATTGCTCCTGACAAGGTAGTAAACCAAGGCTCATCACGTTTAAACCGATCATGCAAAAGCACATCACCGACATGAAAAGCAACCACACCATATCCAAAGGAAGCGATAACTAATAAGAGAATGATAAGAATGACGGTAATTGGCAATCCGATGATAGTAAGTCCAATCAAACTGCTTACAACGACTACAAGAACAGATAAAACGAGACCAATGACTCCCAATCTTGTTGCGGATTGCGTTAGTAGATCAATCGATTTTTGAAGGTGATTGCGAAATAAGAGTACAACAAAAATTGGAACAACGAGTAATACAACACTAAGTGCTATTCGGATGCCCCAAAATCCCACCATGATCACAAGCGCCATTAGGACATTGTTCAATAAGGTATTGTTAAAATCAAGACTTATGCTGTCTTGTACGACGGCTCCACTCTCGTGTCTTACGGTACCACCGAGGGCAATAACCACCCCCGTATGTGACGTTCTTGTCAATTGCACATCCCCATTAATCACAAAGACTGTATCGGTGACAGTACCAGAAATGGTTACATTATGACCAATGACAACCAAGCTTTCCATTGATTGTCCCTCCGAAATAGTCGTGGGAGCGTTTCGAATCATCGTATTCGGTAATGCTGCCAAAGCCGATTTCGAAGAGAGCAAAACAAAAGAAACAACACATACAATCATCACAAGGTATGGAACTGCAATTTTCACTAAGTGTTTCACATACTCACCCATTCATAGCGAAATTTCTCAACAGTTTCTTTAGACTCCAAACGCCGAAAATCATTATAGCTGAGCTAATTAATAAAAGTTCTCCAAGTAAAATAGTGTTCTCACCGACAAGCAAAGTTAACACCGACAATGCTCGATAGGCAACATGCATAAATAGATAAAGGATTTTCCCTTCAAACAAGCCCCAACCAGATAATAGCCCGATAAATATAAGCAGCCCACTCATGAGAATGGTCAGTGCAGTGCCGATAACCCACCGTTTTCTACTTAATAGGCTTTGTGATTCCTCTATTCCGGCGAAAATACGATCTGTTAGATTGTCCGAAGCTGTATAAGTTAAAAAATCTTCATGAATTATTGTAGATACTAATTTCAAGTCTTCAAACAGCGCCCTGCAAGATTGACATCTGTGCAGGTGCTCTGAAACCCTTTGTTCCTCCTCCTTGGGCAGCTCCTTATCAAGGAAATCCGATAACTGGTCCACTACATGTACATCACTCAATTATTTTCCCTCCTCGTCAGCTTGTTGTAAAAGGAACTGACGCAACTGTAGACGGCCAGTATGCAATCTTGATTTAACCGTACCAAGTGGAATCGATAATAGATCTGCAATCTCCTGATAGTCGAATCCATGGACTTCTTTCAAAACAATAACCACACGCTTTTCAGGCGAAAGTTGGGCAAGTGCTTCTTGCAGGGATAGACGGTTCATTGATTGCAATTGTTCTTCCTGAACCAAGGATTGTGAATGTGCCATATTTTCTATATCCTCGGATTGAACGGTAGAACGCCTTTTTTTTAAACGGTCAAGACAGTTATTCGTCACAATACGTGAGAGCCATGAATGAAAAGCATACGCGCTTTTTAATTTTTTTATCGAAAAGAACGCTTTGGTAAATGCCTCCTGTACAGCATCTTCTGCCTCCATTCGATCATTTAAGATGCCATACGCTAAACGAAAAGCAAATGACTGGTATCGGTGTACGATTTCTGTAAAAGCTTCCCGATTTCCCTGCATGGCGGATTGAATCACAGGTTCAATATCGGGATTAACCATGAAACAACCCTCCACATCCTCATTTCGAACCCTTAAATTTAAATCGTGCATGAATAAGGTCTATTATTCCAGTATCGCTCTTTATCAACCTTATTAATCCACTGAAAAGAGCTAGTGTTCCCTAACTCTTTTAGATGGTTTTCCAGCCTCTTTCGCTGACTGAAATGAGACTTACAGCTTGATATTTAATGCGAAACAAAGGGCAGACGGGAAGTAACTTTTTCGTATATAGCTATTACTAAACGAACCACGGGCTCTAATAACCTCTTTCCTTTACTAATGAGGAAAGCGGAAATGATCGCTACAATAATTGAACCAAGAACATCGCCGGGGTAGTGGTGTCCAACAAAGATTCGAGAAAATCCGGTTAAAACGGCTAACACGAGCATTCCATATCCCCATTTGGGTTTAAACATTAACATAGCGATAGCTAATCCAAATGCACCGGATGTATGATCACTCGGGAAAGATGCATCATTGGGATGCGGAAGTAGCAGATTAACATGGTGCGTAATAAACGGTCTTGGTTCAAAGTATACCTTGCTAATAATTAAATTGAATACGATAGCAAGTACCCCGGTTATTCCCGCGTAAAGTACCGATCGTTTATCCATTTTATTTCCGGCAAGCCAAATGGCAATTAATATTAGGGCATATATAACAAGCGCGTAATTCGTGATAAAACACATGATTGCATCAAGCCACGACAATTTGCCTGCCCATTGGTTAACTAAATGAAACAAATAATAATTCATGATAGACCTCACCTTCTTTTGTCATTCATAAATACAAGACGTATTACCGTGCCCAAAAAGTTCATTTTTATTTTTAAATCCCACATGCATGTGTAATTACCTTGAAAATGAACTACTGCATACGAGTTTTCGTCTTTTATTTATGTAGGGTAAAAAGAGTATAAGGTACAAATGATGTGAAAACGATAAACCGTCGAAGATGCAAATATATATAAGGAGCATTCCTGTTAAGGGAAAATTTGAGGTTCGATAAAAAAAGTACCTCCTGTTAACATACGAGGTGTCAGCCTGCAGGCGACCTTTAAATAACAGAGGAGGTACACACCATGAATTATAAGCAAAATCAGCGTATCGAGCAAATGAATGAGTTTACATTAGTGGTAGGGGTTGACATCGCCAAGCACAAACATGTTGCGAGGGCGCAGGATTATCGAGGCATCGAAATTGGGAAACCTTGTACGTTTGACAACTCACGGTCTGGATTTACTCATTTGTGGAAATGGACACGTTCGCTTATGGAAGCCCATTGTAAAACTCACGTTTTATTTGGAATGGAACCGACGGGGCACTACTGGATGCCTCTAGCTCAGTTTTTACGTCACGAAGGCGTTCCCGTTGTTCTGGTTAATCCGCTGCACGTTAAGCGTAGTAAAGAACTTGATGATAACTCACCAACCAAAAATGATGTGAAAGATGCCCGTGTCATTGCACAACTTATGAAAGATGGTCGTTACTCTGAACCCCAGATTCCGCAAGGAATCTATGCCGAACTTCGTGTCGGAATGAACATACGAGAACAGCTATCTAAAGACTTATTGCAAGTTAAAGGGCGAATTCACAACTGGCTAGATCGCTATTTCCCTGAGTTTTTAACAGTCTTTAAAGATTGGGAGGGAAAAGCAGCGCAATCTACACTTCGTCATTTTCCTTTACCAGAGGATATTGTACAGCGAGATGCAGAAGGTATTGTCCAAGTGTGGAGAGTTGAGGTTAAACGTGCTGTTGGGATAAAAAAAGCCTCTCAGCTTATTGAAGTGGCTCAGAAGTCTATCGGGCTTCAGTCTGGAGTAAGAATGGCCCGACAAGGACTCCAAGCTCTGTTGAGCCAACACAAGTTGCTTTGTGAACAGCTTGAAGCGTGTATGGAACAAATCAAGTGTCTGATTCAAGAGATTCCTGGATCCGCTCAGATGATGACGATCCCTGGTATAGGACTGGTTACAGTGGCAGGCTTCCTTGCGGAAGTCGGGGATCTTATGGGTTACTCTCACCCTCGTCAGATTCAAAAATTAGCTGGCTTTAATTTAAAAGAAAACAGTTCAGGCAAGCATAAAGGCAGAACCCGTATTACGAAAAGAGGTCGTCCGAAACTGCGTGCCCTCCTGTTTAAATGTGTGATGCCACTTGTCGCTAAAAACCAGCAGTTTAAAGCCCTACACCATGAGTTTACTACCCGAGCTGTGAACCCGCTTCGTAAGAAGCAGTCGCTTATTGCTTTATGTTGTAAATTGATTCGTATTTTCTTTGCATTAGGGCGCAAACAACAGCCATATGACGCTACGCTTGTGAGTAATCCATCTCAACATGCACTTAAAATAAACGTTGCGTAATCTATTTTTTCTTGAACATACTTAGTTTTTCTCATTCATCATTGTAAAAAAGTAAGCACGGAGAAGCTGAGCGTTATTTTTTACCATTCGGGCATTTGACCCTGCAAAGGAGCTTTTTCAGCCTCCACCCCACGGATAGGTAGAACGAAGGAATGTAAGGGCCGTAAGGACCCCGTGAGACATGGGAGGGTACACCACCTGGGCTATTGTGGAGATCCATTGTGCTACCATAATTTTTATTTTTTATAAGAAAATTCGGTCACCCCGTTTTTGCCCTTTTCTTCTATCCATATAAAACCACTTCTTATTATTTTTGGTTTTATAACGTTTGCTGACTTGCAAGAAATACTGAGAAAATAAGAGTATTCAAGAGAAAAACTTATTTTATAGAGGGAGGGAAACTTTTGGGGTATCTAACAACGTTAATGAACCATTACGGATATATCGTATTGCTAATTTCCTTTACATTAGAGCTTATTGCGGTTCCTGTGCCAGGTGAAGTGTTGATGGGTTACACGGGTGTCCTTGTGTTCCAGGGGAAGCTGAATTGGATACTGAGTATATTCACTGCATGGATAGGATGCTGTATTGGGATATCAATTGCCTACTGGATAGGGTTCAAGTTAGGCACCCCTTTTTTTAAAAAGTACGGGCATAAGTTTCATATGGGACCCGAAAAGTTAGAAAAAACATCCCAGTGGTTTGAGAAATACGGTAATAAGATGCTGATTATCGCTTATTTTATCCCAGGTGTTCGCCACATTACGGGTTACTTTTCCGGCATAACCAGAATTCGCTTTCGTACCTTTGCCTTGTATGCCTATCTAGGCGCTTTATTATACACCGGCACTTTTATTTCATTAGGCAAAGTGTTAGGTCCACAGTGGGAACATTTTCACAACTCCATCAAAAAATATTTGCTGATAGCCGGAATCATTGCGGCAGTGGTAATTGCAGTTGTTTATGCTTATAAGAAACATAAGGAACGGATTAAGGAGAAGCTAACGAATGGTTTAAGCAAGGGGATACATTTGTTTCATTCCCTCCGTAGAGTAAGGCTTCTTATACTTGCGATCGCTGCCGTTTTTCTTGGACTTGTTGTTTTTATGGGCGGTTTAATTCAAGATTATTTAAGCAGTGAATTTGAAGATTTTAATGCAGTGGTATCTGTGCTAGTGAGTTTAATATTTGATAAAAGCTGGATACCATGGATGGATGCATTCGGTTTACTCGCATCAGCTAAGATGCTATGGATTCTTGGCATTTTAACTTTTGTATGGGTTTGTTTGAAGGGAAAAGAACGAGTGGTCGAGGCGGGGTTTTTGGTTATCGCGGTTGGAGGAGGTGAACTTTGGAAGCAACTTCTCCGACATGTTTTTACGGTTGTTCATCCTTCTCCCAATGTAGGAAGCAGCCTGTATCCATTTCCCAATGAGCAAACACTCATGGCAACCATTGTGTATGGTTTTACCTCTTTTGTGCTTGCACGCGCTTCAATAAAACCATCCATATCGATTCTTGTTTCGTTGCTAACACTTCTCTTTTTATTTGTAATTGGGTTAAACGGGATATACTTTGGTACCGAGTCTCCTAGCGGAACTGTTGCAGGATATGTGTTCGGAGGCGTATGGTTGAGCTTAACCATTTTTCTCATGGAAATTTTCCGTCTGCTTAAAAAGACTTTCTAGCATTCCTATAAAATTAATACGAAATGGAGGTGAGGCAGTCCAATGAGAAACATCAGGATTCTGTCTTTTGTCAGTTTTTTTACGGATATGGGAACCTATATGGTATACCCACTAATCCCTTTATTTCTTGCATCGGTGGGCACCACGCCGCTGGGCATAGGCGTTATCGAAGGCATCACAGAAAGCCTTGCCAGTCTGTTGAAGTTTCTCACCGGGTATCTTGCGGATCGAATGCAAAACAGAAAAAAACTGGCGATTTACGGGTATGGGTTATCCGCAGTGGGACGAATATTGCTTATCTTTTCAAATTCGTGGTTGGGTGTGTTTTTGTGGCGATTCTCCGATCGGTTTGGCAAGGGAATCCGAACTGCACCCAGAGATGTGCTGATTGTAGAATCTGGAGGAAAAGGGAAACACGGTCGTTCTTTTGGAATCCAACAGATGATGGATATGCTCGGCTCTGCACTTGGCGTACTCATAGCCTACGCAATGATTTACGGAGCAAGCTTTAACTACCCATCTGTGTTTCAGTATTCCATGGTGCCTGTGGTGATAGGAGTCTTCCTGCTCTTTTTTATTAAAGAACCAAAAGATAAAACAATCTTGAAAAAGAAACACATTGATCTAAGCTGGCGAAAATTGGACAAAAATGGACAACGGCTACTTATTATCATTTTGCTTTTTACACTAGCTAATTCATCGAATCAATTTCTTATACTACGTGCATCTACCCTAGGAGTTTCAACCGCCCATGTTCTTCTTCTGTATTTAATGTTCTATCTGGTGGGTTCTTTCTGTTCTTTTCCTGTAGGAGTTCTTTCTGATCGATGGGGAAGAAAAAAGTTATTGATTTCAGGATATTTTTTGTATGGTATCGTTTACCTTGGATTTGCCCTTATTTCTTCTGTTCAATGGACTTGGTTGCTTTTTGGATTGTATGGTGTGTATACAGGAATCACAAAAGGTATAGAAAAAGCTCTTGTTGCCGATGTTGCGCCAGGGCACCTAAAAGGGACGGCACTCGGGTTGTATTCAATGGTAACAGGAATAGGATTATTACCTGCATCCCTACTTACAGGTTTTATCTGGAATCGTTTTGGTGCAGCTTCATCTTTTTATTTAAACAGCGGTGTAGCTATCGTTACAGCTTTACTTTTAACACTTTTGCTTAAAAAGGAATCCATCATGAGTGTGGATACGGTACAGCATATAAACAATAAAAAAGACTAATTCTATTTGAATCAGTCTTTTTTATTGTTTATTACTATGGTGATTTACTACAAAAACGTATGGTATGCACCGTTTCCTAACAGCCGAAATTGCCCCCAGATTTTATAACCAGATTTTTTCGAAAATGTCTGGTAATACATTGTCCACACCTGACCATTACCCATCCATTGTTTATGTATGAGCACTCTCCACCGAAATCAGCTTGTTCCATGTTCCCAGAGCTGGATAAGTATTGTCCAGCCACCGCAATATCGCCTGCTGTTTGAAAAGCATCACCCGCGTATAAAATACGGTTACGCAAATCGAGGAAAGCATCGAACCGGGGGTATGACCTGGTGTTGCCAATGAAAGTAGAGAGCCAATTCGATCGCCCTCTTGGAGCAATACACCTGCTTGTGTTTTTATATTCATTGGTATGTTGCCGCGTATAATCTTTATTTAACGAAAACACCTACCTCCGATATATTTTTACCTAAAACACCCGTAATTAGATTAGGGGCAAGTTAGCAACTATTTTTTTCAGTTACCAACTTTATTTTCTTTATACATCAGGAATTAAAACCTCTTTTGAATTTTTCCACCAAAAGAATAAAAGATGAAATCCTTAAACAATTGGTTCCACCAATAAAAACGAATAGGGCTACGCAAAGCAGAACCTTTTGACAATCGAGTAGGAGGGGGTGATTAACCCCCGACCTCTCACACCACCGTACGTACCGTTCGGTATACGGCGGTTCATTATGTACTCCGCAACGAGTCATATCGTTCTGCCAGACTCTTAAGCTGAAGCGATTCGAAGAATCGATTATTCAACGTTCGATCCAGGACAGGACTGTTGGAAATACGCCAGTATCCCTTGCGGGAATTACCCCACTCGAAGGCTTTTGCTTTAGGAACACCTAAAGCGATAAGCCTTTTTACTTTTGTACGGGGAAGTTTCCACTGTTTCCATAGGCACATCCGCAATCGTCTGCGAATCCACATATCAAGACTTTTGAAAACACTTGGCGTATCTGCCAGCGCAAAGTATCCCAACCATCCCACGAGATATTGATTGAGTTCCTCGATTCTATCATCGATAGCCATCGGACTCTTCCGGGACGTGATCGCGCGGATTTTCTGTTTAACTCTTTTCAGAGATTGGGGAGCGATGCGGACTTTCGGATTGACATGGAAGGTAAAGCTAAATCCTAGAAATTTGCGTTTCCATGGACGGTCTACCGCACTCTTTTCCTGATTCACTTTAAGCTTGAGTGTTTCTTCAATAAAGTTGGTCACCGATGCTTTCACCCGTTCTCCCGCTTTACGTGTACGAACGTAAATATTACAGTCGTCTGCATAGCGGACAAACTTGTGTCCTCGCTTCTCCAGTTCCTTATCCAGTTCATCTAATACGATGTTGGAAAGCAACGGACTTAGTGGACCACCTTGCGGCGTGCCCTCTTCCGAATCTCTGACAACTCCATGTATCATGACACCCGCTTGAAGAAATCGACGAATCAAGAGAAGAACCGTTTTATCTTTTACTTTCTCCGCTACCTTCCTCATCAACCGATCATGATTCACTTTGTCGAAGAATTTCTCTTTAGCGATATAAGATAGACCCATAGGATCATCCCTAGACAAGATCGTGAGATCTTGTAAACTAACTTCAGAGAGGTACACATCTTATGGAATCTATCATCGAGGATTATCGAGAATATCAAACCATTATTCGAGGATATACGCCAAAAGTGGTGAAAGCTACTTGGCGGGAACTCAAAAAGCTAGCTCAATATCTGGAGAACTTATCCATCAACTTTCAAAACGTTCAACTCGTTCACCTGGAGAACTACTGTATTGAACGTACAGAAAGTAAATCTCTTGGATACCGAAATGTAATCATTAGTCAACTTCGTTCTTTTTTTAATTATTTAGTGCAGCAAGAATTCCGTTTAGAAAATCCTGCTCGTCATCTAAGGTATACGAATCTAGATCTTTATCAATCCTTACCTGAGATCGCTTCAATAGAGGAAATTCAAGATTGCCTAAAGGAATTAAAAAGGCAAATCGACAGTTGTTTGAGCCGTCGTCAATTCGACCCTATCCGAAAGCGTAATCTGGCCTTATTTGCTCTTTTGTATGCCTCCGGCATTCGAGCTGGAGAAGCAGCAAACTTACAGATCAGAGATATTCTATGGGAAGAACAAGTTCTCATCATTCGAGAAGGAAAAGGGCGAAAAGAACGGCGAGTTCCCGTCGTTAATGAGATATTAGAATTACTTCAGATTTATTTAGCTACGCGTAATGATCTTGAACCTAACGCACCGCTATTCTTAACCTGGCGGAAAGAAGCGATGGACAACAACTTAATAGGTGCTACCTTTAGGAAATATCATGAGATGTGGGAAAAATCCCTTCGCCCCCATCAACTACGCCATATTTGTGCAAGTCATCTGTATCAACAAGGAGGCAATATCGTACAAATCAAAGACTGGTTAGGCCATAAACGGCTGACAACAACCCTTCATTATACTCGGATTCAAAACCCAGAGATAGAAGCAACACTGGAGTCACACCCTATCAACGAAATGTCTTGTTCATCAAAACCCAAGTTGGAAATTGTTAACGTATCTAGCCAAAATAAACCACTACGTCGAAAATATACGATGACTCCCATAGCTGAACCTCTTACAGGAAAATTAGCAGAACAAATTCAAGAATTCCTTCGAACTGCAGAGGGTATGAAGAAATATTCGAAGGGTACGTTAAAGGAATTTCGTTTTAGTCTTACTCGATTTGCCGTAGGCTGTCCACATTGTCTGGAGAAAGGAATTGAGGTGTTACGTGCCGTAGACATCATTCGCTGGCTTAGTGCTCGTAGACAAGCCGGAATCTCTCCTTGTACGATAGACAAAAATCTATCCCACCTTCGCTCATTTATGGCTTACGTGATGTTACGTCAATATCATGGACCGATTTTAAGACACCTTTTGTTGAGCTAACAGCTTGGCATATTCGTTTGGTGTTCGATAGCCCAAGGCGCTGTGGATTCGTTGGTTATTATACCAGCCTTCTATGTACTGAAAGATGCGAAGATGTGCGTCCTCAAAATCGTTAAATTGCATACGATACACCAATTCTTTTTTTAGAACAGAGTGGAAGGATTCGATGCACGCATTATCATAGGGGTAGGCCTTTCGTGAATAAGAGGCACGGTAGCCGTCGTTTTTTAAGGCTTCGATATATGCAGTTGATGTATATTGAACGCCTTGATCGCTATGGATAATGAGATTCTTAGTAGAAGATAGCTGCACCTTCATACGGTTATACGCTTCGAGTACAAGTGCTGTATCAATGGTGCGGCTCATATTCCATCCCACGATTCGCTTCGTTTTCGCATCATAGAATGAGGCTAAGTAGACCCAACGGTCTCGTTTGGTGTAGATGTAGGTGATATCGGTAAACACGACATTGCCAACTGTTCGTACATCGAAATTTTGGTTCACTAAATTGAGGCGTTCAGGTTGCTCTTTCGAGCAAGCAGCACCATGAGCTGGTCTGTATTTCTTTTGAACAATGGACCTTATTCCGTTCTCTTTCATGATGCGTTGCACACGTTTGATCCCAACACGCTTACTCTTTTTCCGAAGTTCAGCGTGAATCTTTGGAGCCCCATAAAGCTTTCTTGAGTCGAACCAGATTTGTCTAATCATGGTCAAGAGTTCTTTATTTTGTTGGGATCGTTTGCTCTCTGAGCGTTTAAACGCCGCATAATAGCTCGATTTAGCTATCCCCAGGACGCGAAGTACTTGTGTAATAGAGTACGTCCCCCTGAAAGAATCAACAATCAGCTTTACTTGATGGAATTGGGTGGACTGGCGAATATGGCGACTGCCTTTTTTAAGATTTCATTTTCCATTTTCAACTCATCAATTCGCTTTTGAAGTCGTTTAACGTCAGTAGGATTCATCGTTGAACCGTCTGCTTGCACCGTAGGTGTCAATTGCTTCTTCCACTTGTAAATCATAGACTCGGTTATGCCATATTCGCGGGAAAGTGAAGCCGTTGTCTGCCCGTTCTGATTTAGCTCCACAATCATTTGTTTAAAGTTCATATCATACTGTTTTCTTGCCATGGTAATCTCCCTCTTTCACACTTCATTGATGATTATACGAAGTGTCTAAGAAACAGTCCACTTATTCAGGGTAACACCAACGCCATAGACCGTGGCTGGAGAACTGAAAATCCGATGGAGGCACTTAAAATGGTACCCAAACAACCGAAAGAACAAACCTATTTAACGGAAGAAGAGATGCTACGTATACTTTCTGCACCTGATCGCTCAACTAACCAAGGTTTTACGGACTTTATTACTCTTTTGGTACTCTATGCAACAGGGCTCCGTGTCGGAGAACTGAGTGCTCTAAACATCGAAGATGTGGACCTAAAAGAAGGCTGGATTCATGTACGAGAAGGAAAATCAGGTGATCGTCAAACAGCTATTCCTAAAGCAGCTATTGGCGACTTAAAAAAGTATGTTGGGCTCTATCGCAAAGCCAAATCGGGCCCTTTCCTATTGAATCAAAAAGGAACTCGTATTAAACCATGGACCATAACAAGGCGTATACGAAAATATTCCGAAGCTGCTCATATTGAAAAGCCTGTTAGCCCTCATACCATTCGTCATACTTTTACGGCTCATCTTATCCAACGAGGTGGAAGAGTAGAAGTCATAGCTAAAGCACTTGGACATAAGTCATTAAAAGAAACCACCCCCTATGCTCACGCCGATTTCGAGGATATAAGAAAAGCCGTTAGCCTACTTCGCAGAAATATTCCACCCGTGTCAGGAGAGAAAAAGCATGAATAATGAAGCCATTCTTAGAGAATTTCTCGACTATACCCAATTTGTTCGAGGTTGTCGTCCTAAAACCGCCGATGCCTACGCCATCGATATGAAAGTTTGGCAAACATTTTGTAGAAATGACTACCCACAAATGGACAATCCCTCCAAAGCTAAAATGGTTGTGGATTATATCCGCTACCTTCGTGTTGACCGTAAGAATGGTTCTTCTGCTGTGCAACGTAAATTGGCCACCCTTTCAGCATTTATCGACTATCTCATTCTTATGGAGATAATAACTCCTAAACAAGATGAACGAAAAAAATGGCCGAAACTTCTCGATACACCGGAACGACTTCCAGTGGTCTTAGAAAACAAAGAAATTCAACAGATACTCACCCAACCAGACACCACAACTATTTTAGGCCGCCGTGACCGGGCAATCCTTACTTTGATCTACTCAGTTGGACTACGAGTAAGTGAAATCTGCTCCCTCCAGCTACGTAATGTCCATTGGGAAGAGAAACGAATTCTGATTCAAGGAAAGGGGGGACGGGAGCGATATGTACCACTGGATTCAATCGTTGAAGACGTCATTAAGGATTACCTCACTTCTAGAACTAGCACTATTTCTGAGCTCTTTGTCAGCAAAAAGGGAGGTGCGCTAACTTCTCGAGCTATTCAGTTTATGGTTAAGAAATATGCGGCACGAGCTGGTATCGATAAGAAAGTCACTCCCCATAAATTGCGACATACATGTGCTACTCACCTTTTGCAAGAAGGCGCTCATTTAGTGGCCATTCAAAAATTATTAGGCCATAAGAGCCTAAATACGACTCAAATTTATCTACACATCACCATTACAGACTTAAAACAACTTTCTCAACGCCATCCGATGCGTAAAATGCGTACTGTCATAGGCTTATGCGGTAAACCAGTAACTTGTTTTCAAGCACCTTACGGTGCCCGAACGGGTACGTAATTCTGAAATACTGCGATTTAATTAGAAAAACATAGATAATAAACGTTAATTAACTTAAATAGGCGAGGGCCACTCTAAATTAATATCGCTAAATTTCTCCAGATCCATGTCGACCACCCACCTATATCCCTGCTGCATGTAGCGCTTCGCTTTCCTTACGGCATCATGTCCACGCCTTGCAGGGCGGAATCCATAACTATGGTCAGAAAAGCCAGGGTCAAAGAGAGGCGTCAATACTTGCGCAAGTGCCTGTTGAATGAAACGGTCGGTCACGGTAGGGATGCCTAACTGCCTCACGCCGCCGTTCGGTTTCGGGATTTCGACCCGACGGACTGGGCTCGGTTTATAGGAGCCCATCTCGATGGAACGGCGAATGTCATGCCAGTGTTCCTTAATATGTGCTCGTAGGAGTTTAACTGACATACCGTCCACGCCATGACTTCCTTTATTCCGTTCCACTTGCTTTAGGGCAAGTAAGAGATTGTTCCGTGACAGCAATTGTTCAATCATAACGTATACTCCTTGCGTGAATGAAAGGCCCAATTTGTGCCGAACGCACACTCCGCCCTTCTGAAGTTCCCTGTGGATTCACCACTTCTTCCTTCAGATAAGTCCTTTCGGATTGTCTGCCTTCATCGCGTGTCTTCGAACGCCTTGTCTTTCATTCTCCATAATGTTCAGCCCTTCCATGGTTTGTCGTCACAACCCATGTACTATGGCTTCTGCTGACTTCTGTCTGTTCAGCTTATCCTCACGGATAAGGTTGCCAAGGGAACTCGGCATGTCAGACAGATCTCCCCGGGTAAGAACATTATCTTCCCCTCCATCTATCTGCCTCATTTACTCTCATTCGCCTTCGGCAGTATGGACTTCGTCTTGTTTAGCAGACTCATCCAACGAATGTTAGCCTTATATGAGATTCGTGTTCCTCAGACCGGAGGTTTGCCGCCGGCTTCCTTCAGATTCGACCTCACGGTCGACACCCTTGCCTTAAGCTATGGTTACTACTGCCTTCACCATTCGGGACTTGAACCCTATAGATAATGCCCATGCCGGGCGCACTAAAATAAGAAAAAGCATGGTATTAGCACCATGCTTTTTCTCGCAGATGATTACATTCAGTATGCGACTTTGTTGTCGAGTATTCAACTTTGTTGTCTTTAACAATATGAACAACTTGAAAGAATACATTATTACTAACGTTAATTTTTTAAAATTTTTTTACGTGGACTTTTATCAAGGTTAAAAAAGGTAAAAAACTCCTTAAATCATTTAAAAGGTTGCGGTTTGGAAATAACAAGTGGAATTTATTGATAAAGTTATGGTATTAGTGTTTATAAGGATACAGTTACTCTTCACCATAATAGAGAGGGAGCTAAAGAGCAGGAGAGAACTTTAAATGAAAATTGACACAACACTGAAGAGTCATGCATAATTCAAGTGTTAGACCAATGGATTAGCTATTATTCGAACTAAGTACAGACCCACCTTGATAGGTCTTTTTTTGTAAATCTTGTATACATCTAGTAGAACCTCCTCGTTCTACCCCACCTTAAATTCTTAAAAACCGTGTCTTGACGATGGGGTCCACTTTATTAAATCAACATTACGTTCTAATAGTAGCCAATTTAAATCCACATCAAATCGTTCAGCTAAAGAAATTAAAGTATCAGTTGATGGATTACAAATACCCTTCTCTATCTCACTCAATCTCCCCTGAGAAATATTAATCGCTTGTGAAAATTGTTTTTGATTTAAATGATGTAACTGTCTAACCATCTTAAATCTCGCGCCAATGTTCCTCATAAACTTCTCCCTTTTTATTTACAAAGTCCCGAATCACAAAATTAATCATGATGTCGGGACTTGTTATTAATCAACCATTTATTTACTTTAATGATCAAAACAACACTTTATTGTTAATCCATAAGAAAAAACAATACTTTATTGTTAAGAACTGTACTTTAATGTAATGAATCATTCGCTGTTGAGCACTTGATTTGTGTAACTCCGCTTTGTTATACTTGGCTCGATTGGGGCTTTCTTCTCGCCGCTCACCAGTTATGACAAGGATACGCTTAGGATTCTCTTTCGTACCCTGGTATCTTGGGTGATTGCGTAACACTTTACCGAAAACCTCAATTTTCACATTAGAGGAGCACCAACGAGTGCGTAAATCCGCGCTCATCGCTGGCCATTTAAGACGGGTATTTTTATAGCGTTCTGTGGAGCGGAATTACAACTGTCCCTTAAAAGAATTAAGATTGTCCCTTAATAGGAAGAACTATTGACCCTGAAATTTAACCCTGTAATGGCGGGAATCGCGTCATTACAGGGTTTTTATTTGTCGTTGAGACGCAAAAGGATTTTGGAATAAATTGTAGAATCGTGTATATATCAAGAATTATTGCAAATCATTATAGTAACAAGTATTGACCTTTCGCGTTAATAAAATACCCAGGAGGTGTTAAATGGATTGGGCAAATAAGTCGTGGGAAAAAGAAGATATACTGTATGAGCCAAAGCGTTCTACAATAAAGTAGGAGGGGTAATTGTTACAGGTAATGAAGACGGTGGAAAACACGTTTCCCGCTCCATCATCTATGCGCTATCTCATATTGGTTTTACTATCCCGCCCAATGTTGATACCTATTGGGTAGGAGAAGCAGGGCCTGGTCCATCTTATATTGAAGCGAAGGGGTATAAGAATGACTTTACGCAGCAGCATGCAAAAATCATGACTCATAACGTTATTCATTTTGCTAAAATGCTCAAAGACCACCCTATTCCAACAGAAGGAAATGTGATTAAAAAGTAAGAATCTATTCATAGAGCATAAATCTATAGTTGCTATTTATACGTATTCTTTTTTAAGTTGTTAGGCTTTCATATAGCTTTTTTAATAAAATGAGCTCCCCATTATAAATTATGAGGAGTTCATTTTATTAGATTTTTAACTGATTCACATATTTTTCAACTCTCTAATTACTTCTTCAGGATCTAAACGCTTCTTATAATCCGCCTCTACATTTGCAAGTGTAATGAAGCCTTCTGGATTAATTACAAAAGTGCCCGAAATCGGTAATTGCCATGATTCAACACCTTGTTTCTTCGGAAGATCAATACCAAATTCCTTATAGAGTTCTACCAAATAATCTGGCAGCTGATACGTTAAACGATAATCAGTAGATACTTTTCCTCCTACATCACTCAACACATGAAACCTCAACTCATTTTTTTCCTGCGTACTCATTGTTTCATCTGGCAAGTCAGGACTAATTGCTATTAGCTGTGCTCCTTCAGCCTGAATTTTTTCAAGAGCTCGTTGGTATGCTCGAAGTTCCAAATTACAATATGGGCACCAACCACCACGATAAAAAGAGAGCACAACTGGTCCTTTTGCAAGTTCTTCATATAAATGCACATTTATACCCGAAGCATTTGGCAACGTGAAGTCAGGAGCCTTCTCCCCCACAGGTAAACCCTTTGCTGCTTCTGATTCTCTCAATTCTTTAATTGCCTGTTCCATCAAAGCGAGCTTTTCTGCTGGGATTTTCTTAGTGCTTGCCTCTTGCATAGCTAAAAGCTCTTGAGTTAATGATTGATGGCGTTCCATATTATTCCCTCCGATTTTTAAATATGTTCGCTACATTTTAAACATTTAATCAATTTTTATCATACTAACAGCATCTATGAAAGGTAAGGTGCATTTTCCACTTACTTTAATTGAACAATCCAATAACTTATAGTTGATTTTGTCAGTTATTGGATTGTTTGACATATGTGGATGTAAAACAAGGTTCTAGAACGGTTGTTTATTTACCTTCAAGTAAGCGAACCAATTCATCCAAATTAGAAATGATTTGATTTGGTTTTTGACCCATGTAGTCAAACACCGCATGTTTTCGATTAACCCAAGCCGTTTGGAATCCAAAACTAGCCGCCCCTGTAATATCCCATGTGTTCGAAGAAAGAAATAAAATCTCTTCTCTTCTGCAGTCTAACTGTTCTAACGCATAGTTATAAGCTGCAGGCGAAGGCTTATACTGTTTCACGTCATCTACAGTAATCACTTGGCTAAAGTATGGGTTGAACTGGTGATATTCCACTAACGGATGAAGCATGCTGGGTGAGCCGTTCGACAAAACAGCAAGCTGATAGCTGCCCGCTAATTGTTTAAGCGCCTGCGGGACTTCTTCATACGGAGCAAGTTTCAAATAGGCCTGCAGGAGTTCCTGTTCGTTTTCTTTGGTAAGTGATACGCCCAATTGCTCGCAGGCATACTGCAGAGCGTTTCGTGTAATTTCATCAAATGGGCGATAGCGTCCAATAATATGTCGTATGAATGCATAGTCAAGCTGCTTGGTACGCCAAAGCTCACTGATTTGTTGACCGTGGCCTGGATAAAGCTCCTCACATTTTTCAATGACAGAATGAACGTCAAACAATGTTCCATATACGTCAAAAATAATGGCCTTTACACCTGATATGCCCATTATAAGCCTCCTCAAAGTAATGAAGTTTTTCTTGCAAGTGTTAGGCTTTAACCCAATTCGGTACGAGTTCCACATTCGCCGCTTTTAGGGTTGTATAAACCGGGCAGCGCAAATCCGTTTTTTCCTGTAGCTCCTGTACTCGTTCTTCGGATTCGCTTGTTTTCACTTTTGCATGAATCGTTACTTTTTCAAAGTAGGGTCGAACATTCGGATCACCCATCAATCCACGCGGATCAAACTCACCCCGGATATCAAATTCAATCCCCTGCAAATCAAAATTAATTTCTTTGGCGACTATATTTGCGATGACATTTTCACACCCAGCAAGAGCACTTAACAATGTACCCAGCGGGTTGGCCCCAGTGTCTTGTCCGCCCATTGCAGCGGGTTCATCGATAATTACTTCATGATTTTTCGAGCGGGCTTTTGTTTGCATTCCTTGTGAAACAGCAGTCACTCTTTCAATATTTTTCGGCATTTTATATTCCTCCGTGTTTCGTACTTTTTACATTTTTATCATGGTTATTCTCTACTCAGTTTATCCCTACTTATGAAGATAAAAAATTCACACTGATACTTCGTTCAATACTTCTGAGATATTTTTCCGGGTAATATTCCAGTGAGATGTGTTCCATGTCCCTTTTTTATTTTGAACCAAAATGATTTGTGGGGAAGCATGTTTAATTGCAAGATCATCTGCGATTTTGTTGGAAACGGGTCTAGTTTCAATTACTTTCACAAATACAAAATCAACTTGATCGTGAGCATCTTTGGCATAGTTTTGATATTCCTGCCATGCATTTGCACTAATCGGACATGCTGTACTGTGTTTAAATACAAGAGCAGGACGATGTTCAGAACCTTGCAAGACTGTCTTCCAATCTTCTATACTTCTGATTTCCGTTATTTTCGACATGATCATTGCCCTCCTTCTCTCTTATGATAAAACAGTTTTCCGCACTCCTTCTGTAATGTAGATTACAGTAGCCCATTCCCTTTCCTCGGTATCTATGATTGACCATTAAAAATAGAGGTGACGACGACACCATATTTATCCTTTCTTTAAAATCCTTCTGGCTTCCATCAGACGCTGCAGTGCCGTAAACAATTCGACAACTAAAAAAATTCCCGTAATCCATAATAGCCAATGCGGCAGCAGGATCATGAACGTAAAAAGGATAAACCCTTCCGTGCGTTCCGCTAAGCCTGCCTGATAATAAAAAGATTTCATCCCTTTTTTCTCCGTCAAAGCTCCAACGGTTAAAAAAACCGTCATAGAAAATACGATGGATGCCGTAAGGAGAAGAAGCATAAATTGGGCTTCCGGAAACTTTGCACCCAATCCGATGAGTACCGAAAGCTCGACAATACGATCAAATGTGATGTCCAAAAGAGTTCCCCAAGGAGTGGATTTTTGTTTAAGCCGAGCGATAGAGCCGTCCACCGCGTCCAAATACCCGGATATCCAGAGTGCAATAACCGCTAAATACGGATGATTCATATAAAGTAAGAATCCGGTTGATACACCTAACAAAAATGCGATCCATGTAACCTGATTTGCCGACAAACCTAATTTAATTAAGAATTTGGCTGTTCCTCCAATTACGGGTTGTACCAAATGCCTTGCGTGTGTATCAAGCATTACTCTTCCCCCCTTTCTTTTAGCGGTATTGCGGAATAAAACGAGCTTGCCGGATATCAAACAGGATGGTAATAGCATCCCCGTGATTCGACAATGAAGCCCCTCCCGGTTTTTCAAGCACGTCGATAATAGTAGAACCTACTTTCACCTTCATGTGGTAAAATCCCTGACGAAACGACATTTCCGTAAGGGTGCCTTGAAGAGTCCTTACATTGGTATCTGAAAATTTATCTTCTTTGTAAGATAACGCATCACGGGTTACGGCATACAAGCTTTCAGGTCTAAGAACAAGCCACCCCTGTTTTTTTTCTATCGTATCTTCTTTATAAAGCTTGACATGAAAACCTAGGGCAGAAAAATAGCCTTTATTGAGTTCTCCCTCGATTATATTTTTAGCTCCCATAAACAAGGCGACTTCAATATCATTTGGATCTTCATATATTTCCTGTGGTGTACCCACCTGAAGTATAGATCCATTCTTCATGACAGCCATGCGGTCGGCCAGAAGAAACGCTTCCTCCCGGTCATGGGTGACAAATAAAATGGTTATCTTATATTGCTGATGGATTCGTTTGACTAATTCCCTCATTTCATCGCGCAGACTAGGATCAAGAGCACTGAACGGTTCATCCATAAGCAGCAATTTTGGTTTAGAGACAATAGCGCGGGCTAAGGATACCCGCTGCTGTTGACCACCACTCAATTCCATTGGGTGGCGCGAACCGTATCCTTCCAATCCAACCGCACTTAACATTTTTCTTGCTTGCGGCAATCGCTCCCGCCTGTTAATTCCCTGCATTTTTAACCCGAACGCAACGTTATCCTCTACCGACATATGCGGAAATAACAGCGACTGCTGAAATATCATTCCAAAACCTCTTTTTTCGGCAGGGAGCGAAGTAATCGTTTGTGAACCAAAGAGAATCTCTCCCTTTTCCGGAGGGAGAAGCCCTGCAATTACTTTCAGTAGGGTTGTTTTTCCGCATCCGGAAGGACCAAGCAACGCAAAAAATTCCCCTTCCTTTACAGTCAACCTCACTGGCTTTAACGAGAAGAGAGGTAAAGCATCCCCCTTTGTCTTTCCATAATGCTTTTCTATATTAATAATCTGTAAATTCGACACTCGCTTCCTCCCTCCATTAAAAATGAATCGTTATTTGTTTACGATAATAGCGTTTTAACCCAATATCCATACCCCAAAGAAGGACAAGCGATACACCGGCAAACAGCACCGTATAGGCGGAACCAACAGCCGGGTCTCCTCCGCTGATAAATGGAAACAGAATGAGTGGTAGCGTAATAACCTGTCCACCTCCGACGAGAAATGTAATCAAATATTGGCTTAGAGAAACCAGAATGCTCAAACTGGCTCCCGCAACCACACCCGGTAATATGTGAGGAAATACAATATACCGGAAGCGCTGGAATCTTCCCGCCCCTAACATGCGGCCTTGTTCCTCCCACTGAAACCCGAGCGTCCCAAAGCTTACTATTAGAGCCCGTATCATGTAAGGAAGGGTCGAAGAAATATGTGCAACAACCACTCCGGGCATTGATTCGGTTAAATCGAGCCTTATAAACGTCATGTAAAGCCCCATCACAGCGACAAATGACGGGATGATCATCGGTGCATACAGCATTCCTTCCACGATTCGCTTTCCCTTGAAGTCCATTCTCGCGAGCGCGTCCGCCGCCGGCACCGCAAGAACCAAATTAATCAATGTAACGAGCAAAGCGATGATAACGCTTGTCTGGATCGCATCCCACGTTCCCGAACTCTTTAAGAATACATATTCCCACGCCCGCATGCTGAACGTATGAGGCAGTACCTCAGGCCATCTCCACCCCGCAGAGAAACTGGATAAAATTAAAGGAACAAAAGGAATGAGGATCAAAAAAATCAAGAAAGCTGTCATCACCAGATGAACGGTATGTATCCATCTGCCGCTCAGCATTACCATCCCCTCCCTTCGGCAATCAACCAGCGCCTGCTTAATCGGTAAGCCAGCAATCCTAAACCTGCAGCAATAAGAGCCAATAGTACATTCACGGTAAGGGCTTCCGGGCGTTGTGCTATTTCCCCACTTGTATAAAGTTCATAAGAAAGCACGGGCAGCATTTTAGGATACGTCACCCCCAATAAGAAAGGAACTTCAAATGCGGAAAACGTAAAAGAAAAGACAATAAAGGAAGAAGACAGCCAGGCTGGCAACAAAAGAGGAATCACAATTTCCCGAATAAAACTCCATATGTTCGCACCAAATACCTGTGCGACTTCAAACCATGAACGATGTGTTCGCAACAAAACCGGATATAGCATCAGCGCAATAAATGGTGCTTCTTTCCACGCATAAGAAAAGATAATACCCCATCCAAACGGATCATTGATCCAGATGGGAAAATCATTCACCTCTTTAATCCAACCCAAATGAAAAGCCATTCTCGATAACCAGCCGCTTTGCATGAACAGCAGCACCATTAGGTAAGCACCCACCAAATGAGGAACAATAAGGGGAAGTCCAAACGTTCTCTGCCAAACGTTTTTCCAGACGGAATGCACCGGTTTTCCCAGCATAAATAAGCAGACCGCCACAAAAACACCCAATATCCCCGCCGATATAGTAGAAAGGAAGGCAACACGGAGCGTGAGCAGCAGTGAACTCCAAAATTCATCCGATCTGAGAAGTTCTTTATAAGCAAATAAGGAAAAATGGGATTGACCCGCCGCTGGGAAATATCCCATGCTTTGGATCAATCCATCTACTAGTCCCCCGAAAAATAATATAGTTATCACTGTCCATGCAGGAAGTACAAGAAGAAACGCTTTATTTCTTCGCCACATTCTCAATCCATCCTTTTTCAAGTATACCGACATACTGGGATGGCATCTCCGGAACACGATGGCTGGCCAGTACGCCTGCCGGCAATGTAGCGACCCCCCTGTTAATGGAAGCTAACCGTTTTTGATCTTGGGCAGATAGTTTTTTCGGATTGAGGGACATATCCTCGCCCCAATTAGCCGGATCAAACTTGGCAATTTGTGCCTCAGGCGAAAGCAGGAAGTTAATCGCCACCATCGCTCCCGCCTGGTGAACAGAATTAAACGGAATGGATAGATAATGGGTGTTTGACAATGTGCCTTTGTCAAGCACAAAGGTGCGTGTCGATTTAGGGAAATTCCCTTTTTGGATTTGATTTGTCGCTTTGGCTGGATCATACCCCATAGTCATCCATATTTCCCCGCTGCTGTACAATTGATCCAACTTGGCCTCACTTTCAGGATATGTTTTTCCTTCTCTCCACAAATAAGGCTTAAGTTGATTCAAATAGTCCCATGTCGGCTTGGAGTTCTCGTCCAGCGTCTTTTGATCAACATTTTTCAAATACTGCTTATACCCGCCTGTTTGCTCATAAAGGACCTGGCGTATAAAAGCGCTCCCAGTAAAATCTGGTGGAGCAGGGTACGTGAATTTACCAGGGTTTTGCTTCGCCCATTCCAGTAATTCTTTCATAGACTTCGGCGGATTCTTCACCCTATTCGAATCATAGGCAAATACAAATTGGGCTTTTCCCCAAGGGGCTTCCAGCCCATTGGTTGCCAACCCGAAATCATTAGATATATCAGGCGCATTAACGTCAACATACTTCTGTACGTTAGGTAGCTTATTGGCGAAAGATCCCCAAAGCAATGAGTTGTCCTTGGCCGCCTTGAAGTTCTCTCCGTTAATCCAAATGATATCCATGCTTCCACGTTTTTTACCTGCTTGCTTTTCAACAAGCAGCTTATTAATAATATCCTTTGTATCATTCACAGGAATTCTTTTCAAAGTAACTCCTGCTTCTCTTTGAAGCCGCGGCGCAGCCCACTCATCAATATATCGATTGATAGAGTCACTACCACCCCACATGTACATGTTAACGGTTTGGCCCTTCGCTTGCACTTGCACCTCGCCCCATTTTCCATCTAATAAGTTGCCTGTAGCAGCTTTTGAATTTTCGTTTGTCATACTGTTTTGCGAACAGCCTGTTACAACGATTCCTGTAAGAATTAGAAGAATAAAACTAAGCCATACCCATTTACGTTTCAAGAAGACATCCCCTTATCGAAAAATTTTGTTTTTTCTTTCTTGAATTTTAACAGAACCTCCTTTATGACTCTGTAAGATACCTTAATATTCCTTTTCGAAAATACATGAACGGAAGCATGTTTCCAAAGTTTTCTCCTAGAGCTGTATACGACTAATAATTTATTACATACTCCAAAAGCACCTGCACAATTTGTTTGTGAAAATTCGTTTTAGTCAAAACCAGTTCAGCTATTGATTATTACTCCTTTATAAATAATGACTTAATCATATCGATTTTTTTGCAATGGCAATTTCGTTTCCCATGTGACAATTTCATTTGAAATCATACTCAATTCCATCCGAATGAAACAAGGAATAAAACAAGTATCATCCCGTCCGCCCTACTGTATGCCTACGATCGCGTTTTAAAACAAAAAGAAATAATAATAATATGGATCCTGTCCGAATTTCGATATCTGCGACATTAAAAATCGCAGGCCACCAACGAAAGTCAATAAAATCAATCACATAACCGAGCCATATCCGATTGATAAAATTGCCTGCTGCCCCGCTAATAACAAACGCGAATCCCACTTTAAGAAGAAGTGATTTTGTGTTGTTTTTTTCATACAAATAAAACAACACAAAGATAGATACAGCACTTACTGCTGTTAGAAAAGGAGTGGATTCTGATAAAATACCGAAGCTTGCACCTGGATTATGGATCAATTTCCATGACAACCAGCCGGGGATAACTTTGAAAGCTTGATTCAAAGGCAAGGTCTCCATTTTACTTTTAGAAACCAAATCTAGTATCAATAATAACAGTATCGATCCATAAAACAAATGTCATCCCCCCATACTGAAGCTATTTTACGCGTTTTATCCGGAATTCCCTTCATTCCTGGTTTAAAGACTTGTTAATTTATCTTAAATATATATTCTAGTGAATGTCTTTGCACCAGAACCTTGCAGAAATTCTTCTTTATTAAGCCTATTCCTTATACCATATATTGATATATAACCGTACATTCCTTTTAGCGAAACCAATAGTAAAGAGAACGTCCGATGAATCAATCTCCTCGTCAGTCTAATCGTTGCGTTTGCCAATACATATAAAGCATTAAAATCGGCCCGCCGATGATGATAGTTAATATATTTTCTATGCAGTTGATTGCACTACGCGTTTATAAATCGCCTCATACTGCTCGATAATATCAAAATGAGAAAAATCACGGTACGCCCGATCAATTGATGCACATGAAAAACGTTTGTACATCGCTTCATCCCGGACGAGTTGTAGTGCTTTTTCCGCCATTCCTTCTATATCACCAATGGACAGGACAAACCCAGTATCCCCATCCTTCACCACTTCCAGCAGACCACCGACGTTACTCACAATGACTGGCTTTCCGCATGCCATTGCCTCTAGCACAACCAGACCAAAGCTTTCCTGTTCGGAAGCTAGCAGAAGCACATCTGCGATGGATAACACACAAGCCATACTATCTTCTTTGCCAAGAACAATCACATCCTCTGCTACCCCGATTTCATATGCAAGATCACGAATAAACGGTAGTTCAGGGCCTTCACCTATCATCAATAGCTTAGCCGGTATTATTTCACGCACCTTACTAAACACATGCATAACATCTGGCACCCTTTTAACTTGGCGGAAATTTGAAATGTGAATAAACACCTTTTCGCCGTTCGGTGCGTATTCCCCACGAATATCACACATATCACGCGGGTAATATTCCCGTTTATCAATAAAGTTATATACCAGATCGATCGGCCGTTCGATTTGTAGCACTTGTTTGGTCTCTTCAATTAAATTTTTGGAAACAGCTGTTACTGCATCACTTTGCTCAACGCCAAACCGGATAATATCTTTTAGTCTGTAATCATTGGCTAGAACGGTAATATCTGTACCGTGAAGCGTCGTCACTACTTTCAGACTGTCACCGACCATTCGTTTAGCTAAGTTCGCCGAGATAGCGTGCGGTACAGCGTAATGAACGTGAAGCACGTCTAGTTTCTCGTTTTTGGCTACTTGTGCCATACGGCTCGCGAGCGTTAAATCATATGGTGGATATTGAAACACTGAATAATTATTCACATCCACCTCATGAAAATAAATATTTTGATAATATTTCCCTAAACGAAATGGCATACCTGATGTGATAAAATGCACTATATGCCCTTTTTCAGCTAGTAATTTCCCCAGTTGAGTTGCCACAACCCCAGACTCGCCGGCGGATGGATAACACGAAATGCCAATTTTCATTCTCTTAGCCCTTTCCCAAAGGTTGGAAGTAAAAGTAGAATCGAACTAACAAATCCTTTTACATAGATTAAGCTTTCTGTCAACGGAGTATCACTGAATCAGCTTCTTTTTTTAAATTGTGTTTGGTAAACAGATAATACCTGTATCTCTACTTCCATACCGTCACTAATGTCTACATAAATTGAGGTTCAACGTAGTCATTTATAAAGTAATGGATCGGTTATGCTGTTCTCGGTATATTACTCCTTTATAAGTAATGACTTAATCTTACCGGTTTTTTTGATTTTGTTCTGTGAAGCATCTTACAAAGACAACGGTAATTTCGTCCTATGTGACAACTTTATTTGAATTCATCCGAATCAAACAAGGGACAAAATGCAGTATCATCCCGTCCGTCCTTCTGTATGCCTACGATCACGTTTTGAAAGAAAAAGAAATAATAGCAATATCGCCCTGATTCGAATTTCGATATTTACGACATTAAAAATCGCAGGCCATCAACGAAAGTCAATAAAATCAATCACATAATCGAGCCATATCCGTTTGATAAAATTGCCTGCTGCCCCGCTTAATGACAAACGCGAATCCCACTTTAAGAGAAGTGATTTTGTGTTGTTTTTTTCATACAAATAAAACAACAGAAAGATAGATACAGCACTTATTGCTGTTAGAAAAGGAGTGGATCCTGATGAAATACCGAAGCTTGCACCTGGATTATGGATCAATTTCCATGACAACCAGCCAGGGATAAACGTTGAAAGCCTGATCCAAAAGGCAAGGTCTCCATTTTACTTTTAGAAACCAAATCTAGTATCAATAATAAAATTATATCCATAAAACAAATGCGATTTTAAGAGGAAGTGGGATCGTTAATTGATTCGAATGCTTTGTTGGCTAATAATGAAATCGTACTATCGTCGTTTGGAGGGTTGTAAATACCCGCTTGAACATCTCGATAATAACGCTGCATAGGGTTGGAAGAAAACAAGCTTCGCCCTCCAACAATTCGCATCGCTTCTTCAACGACCTGCACAGCAGTGTTTGTGGCGACATATTTTACCGCAGCAAGCTCAGCTTCCATCTTTCCTCGTTTTTCCGGTTCTTTGTCCCATCGTTCTGCCACAGAATAAAGGAAATGGCGTGCCGTTAACAATTGTAAATCGATGCTTCCAACTTTACGCCTTACTTCAGGTACTTCTTGAATCGGGCCTGATAAACTGTTTGGCTTGTATACACTTGCAAATCGTACAGCTTCATTCCTGGCTGCAATGGCAATACCCATGTAACAAGCGGGAATATGCAAAAGCCAGCCAAGAGGGAGCTGCTTTCCTGTTGGCGGTACAAATTCCACAAGAGCAGCGACATCTAGTTCAACATTTTCAAAGATTAAATTGTCGCTTCTGGTTCCCCTCATTCCCAATGTGTCCCAATTCTCTTCTATGTGAACACCTTCTAAGCGGCACGGAACAAGAAAGCCGCCCACTTCGCCTGTTTCTTCAATGAGTGCTGAAATAATCACGTAATCAAGGGCTGGTGCCATGGAAGCGTATGACTTCCGTCCATTGATGATCCATTTGTTGTTCTTCTTGATTGCCTTGGTTTTCGGTGCTGCTCCACGAGACGGATCCCCAGTTTCCATTTCTGTATGCACGCGGTTTATTAAATGCTTTCCGATAGCGATATCCAGACATAATTTCTTAAATGCGGTTTCTTCCCAATCAGTTCGCATCGCCACATCCATAATAGTCCCTAAATGCCTTCCCCTCCATATTGTTTAGGAATAGTCAGAGATAAAAAACCTGCTTTCTTTAATGCTTGAAAGTTCTCAAACGGAAAAACACCTTCTTTGTCAACGAATTCCACATGTTTTAAAAATTGTTCTGCCAGTTCACCGGCTAACTTAACGAAATGTTTCTGTCGTTCTGTTTTCACAAACGAATCGTTATGTACAGTCATCCCGCAACCGCCTTTTCTATCAATTTCTTTATTTTACAAAATACATTCAGTAAAAATCCAAATCTCTTCTGGTGAAATCAAATGATGGGTAGGTATATCATCGAAAAAAATTTTATTTATATTTGTTCATAAACGCTTTGTCAATTTTCCGCTTTAGCTTCCAGCACCATGTACCGTGTAGAGCTATACTACCGTACAAGAGAAAAGCCTCCCGATTACCTGCGGAAAGGATGGATAAGTATTTATTTTGCGGATGATACTGTATCATTTGATTTCCTGAAAAATAACGTTTCAAATTTCTCCATAATATTGGGGCTTCTCTCACTGCATACACCCCTGCTTTTGCAAGATTAGGGTACTCTGCAAACGATATGCAATCCCCTGCCCCAAATATATTAGGATACTCTACTGATTGAAGCGTAGAATAGACCGCGAGATACCCGTGTTCATCCACCTTCATACCCGATTTCGAAAACAAGGATGGGGCTTGCGGTCCTGTTAACCATAGGAGTTGATCCGATGTTACATGATTCCCTGATTGTAAATACATTCGATTCGAAGATGCTTGGACAACTCCATCATTCTGGTACAATCGAATTCCTTTCTGCTGTACGATTTCAGTGATTTTACGTGAGACGTAATGACCGGACTTTTCCATCAATAGCCCCGCGCTGACCAATGAAACAGGTGTAAGCATTCCAAGTTTACGTCTTCGTGCCTGAATTGCCAGGCTTACTTCAATACCTGATGCGCCTCCCCCAACTACTGCGATATGTTGAGCCCGGTCGAATGTTTGCACGGCCTTAACAAACTGATCCATTGGTTTGACCATAATCTCGTTTTCAGCAATACCAGGGATAGTAGGATGTGCCGTACGTGATCCGATGTCAAACGATACGACATCGTACTTCAATGCCAACCCTTGCTGTGTGTGAACGATTTGATTCAGCGGATCTAAGAAAACCGCCCGATCTTCGATAAACTCGACACGGCCCAATTGTGACAGACGTTGAAGATCAACTCTGATTTCGTCCAATGCATATAGACCCTCCGCATATCCAGACACCATTCCCGAATAATATTGAAAGAATGAAGGCGATACCAAGATGACTTTGACATTCAGTATATTCTCGGATTGCAATTTTTTTAGGATATGAAGATGTGTATGCCCCCCTCCAATCAGCAGTAATGTTTTCCTCACATCAATCACCTCGGTCTAACGAAACCACTCGATATATTTCTTTAACATTTTAGGGATAATACCTTTGAACAATTTGTTGCGCCAGTACTGATTGGCAGCACGCTGCAGTGCGGCTCCGTGCGTAGGATATGGATGAATCACATTCGAAATGTTTCCGATTTTATGTCCATGTTGCTTGGCGTATATAATTTCCTGCATCCAGTCTCCTGCGTTTTTTCCCACGGCATGGGCTCCTAAAATCAATCCTTTGTGGTCGGTAATTACCTTGACCAATCCACTCATCTCCCGATCAGCAACAAATCGATCCACATCATCCAGCGTAACCTTGTATATCCGTATACTTTCCCCGTATTTTTCTCTCGCCTCCTGTTCGGTGAGGCCAAGATGAAATACTTCCGGATCAATATACGTCACCCAGGGCACGTGCTCGTAACTGACTTTTCTTTTTAATCCTAATACGGCATTACCTACCACAATTTTCCCTTCCATTCCTGCTGCGTGCGTAAATGGAAATGTCCGGAGTACATCTCCGATCCCATAAATATGGGGAACGGTTGTTTGAAGGGTATCTTTTACGACAATACACCCTTTATCGACCTGCACACCCGTGTTTTCTATACCGATCTGATCCGTATTCGGCTGGCGACCGGTTGCTATAAGAATCTCGTCTGCATCCAGCTTGATTTCTTCTTCTCCACGCAGCACGGTGACCCTTTTCCCGCCATCTAGCAATTTCTCCACTTTTTGAACTTTGCTGCTAAACATGAAAGTAAGTTCTTTTTCCAATGCCTCCTGAGCAAACGGCACCATATCCTGATCTTCTCGCCCCAATAAGCTGGATGCAAATTCAATGACGGTCACTTGTGAACCAAGTCGAGCAAAGGACTGGGCAAGCTCCAACCCAATCGGGCCGGCACCAACAACGACCAGTCTCTTTGGTAAATCGTTTAAGTCAAAGATCGTTTCATTGGTCAGATAATCTACCTCCTGTATCCCTTCGATGGGCGGAATGACGGGACGCGATCCGGTCGAAATAACGATTCGCTTTCCATATATCACATCGCCGCTGCTGATTTCCACAAGATGGTCATCTTTAAAGCGTCCAAGCCCGTGATAAACATCCACCCCCATTTTTTTGAACCGATCCGCATCGTCATGTCTTTGGATGTGGGCGATAGCCGCTTTCACTCGTCGAATCGCTTCTGGAAAATCCAATTCCCCATGCAGCTCAAGATTGAATTCTTTAGCCGTTTTTTTCGCATCATGCACCTTTTTAGCCGATTCAATCAAAGCCTTTGAGGGAATACACCCGAAATGCAGACAATCCCCACCCGGCTGTTCTTCCTTTTCAATCAATGCAATTTTGGCCCCCATACTGGCAGCTCCGGCAGCGACTGTCAAGCCTCCGGCACCGCCTCCCATCACGATGAGATCATACTTTTTCATAAGTAGCTCCTCCTAATCAATTGTTCCTCATTTATTTTTTCGATGGATCGAATTTCTTCTTAAACAGCAGGGGAATTATAAGTGCAGCAAGAAACATAAGAATCGCAAGGATGATATCCTTTACTGTTCCCTTCGTTAGACTAGCACCAAAAAAATTGTAAGCAAACGTGGCCGGAATGATTCCGAACAGCGTGCCATAGACAAATGCCCGGAAATGAACTTTCGATATTCCAGAAATATAACTAATTAAATCAAAAGGAAATAAAGGGATTAATCGCAGAAGAAAGACATACAAAAAGCCCTGTTCCGCTAACTTCGTTTCCAGCTTGCCCCAATTTCCTGTCCACTGTTTCCGTACTAGATCTTTCCCTAGATAGCGGGCAACCAGAAAGGACAATGCCGCTCCTAGGGTGGCACCAATCACGGTATACACTGTCCCAAATAATGTACCAAAGGCCAGCCCTCCGCTTAATGACAGAATAGATGCTGGAAATAAGAGAAGCGGTCTTACGGTATACAATAATATATAGAGCAGAGGAGCTATCCAACCGAAGGATAAAATCCAATCACGGATGCTCTGAGGTGTTGCATGGATATACGTGTGGTTAATCCAAAGAAGTAGACCTACCACAACGAGAAGAAGCATGAGTTTAGGAGTTAAAATTTTTTGTTTCATAAGTACCCCCTTCCTAATAAATCATTTGTTCGTCCCCATCTTATTCTTGCTTCTTCATGGTCCATAGAACCAAGCAAATATGGCGTAATGCGGATAATTAATCAGCCATAATATGATTGGAGGAACAATGAAAAGTACCTCATCCGCTTCTCCGTGCTGCTCAACTACAGAACGCATGGCATTCATGCAGCTAACGGGTGCGCTTAAAGTAAAAGCCCAACACGCGCTCCACAAAACCAACTGACGGTGGTTTTTGGCCCATTTACGGGAGATCCCGATATAGATAAGGGAGACAATAATGATTTTGATAAACAGTAACCCTATAATGAGTAATGAACCATGCACAAAAAGCTCGCTGGCTGAAACCAGCATCATGGCAATGATAAATCCGTATAAAGAGAAGATTCCAATCTCTTGTACTGTTCGAAGAAAGAGTTCTCTTCCTTTTCCTGTTATTTTTCGCAATAGCCATCCGGTAATCATTCCAAATGTCATGGAGATAACAAAATCGAAAAGAAATAGAATATGAGATAACCAGGCATGCTTGAGCCATAGAGCAATACTTGTAACGGTTGCTTGCAAAATCAACGCTAATAAATTCCAGTTTCGTATCGTCAGATTCGTTTGAGGCGTTTGTTGCAAAGGTATAAAAGACCGCATAAGTCCAATAACGATGGGAGACAGTAAAAAGACAAACAGTAGCGTGATTTGATAATAAGTATTCACCGAATGTTCTTCCGGAAAATAGGGCAAAACACGCTCGATCCATTCCTGATTCCAGGCTAATGTGGATGAACCGAACAACTGAATTAAGAATGGAGATTGCCGGAACAAAATCCACACCAAACCCTCTAATAAGAGAATAATAAACACTGAAAACAGGAACAAATAGACCAAACGAAGACCATGCTTTTTTTCATAAATCATTCCTATCTTGATACCGATAAAAAACAGGAAACTAGTAAGTAGTGCGTGATTGATGTCATCAGAAGGCGACCAAGAGGAACCTGTCAAATAAAAATAAATTCCCAACAAAATGGCTCCAAAGGTTCCTCCAGCAAGTGGAGGCGAAATATACCATTTCGACAGCTTCCATCGACGTTCCCACCGATATCCAAGTACAACGAGACTGAAAATGATTGCTGTGTCAGTTAAAATCATCATACCCGCCTTCATTCCACCTCGTATTTCCTCACTCCCTTGTGCAGGAAACGTACCGCATCTAAGCCTTCAGAGATATACACCCTATTTTTCGCAATTGGGTTACTGACGTGTTGAATTTGCTCGCTGATTCTGCTCATTTCCTCGGCTTTAAAACGTAACTCTTCATTACCTTCTTTGAGTTCATATGTTGTTGTCCAAATCATCCGAAAATTTTCTTTTGCTTTTTCCACTTCCGATTTTCTTTTCTCTGCGTCAGCCACACCTGATTTTGCTTCGAGGACAAGGTTCTCAATCTCTTTTGCAATCTTACTGACAATACTTTCAACCTCTTTTGCGGAGTTACCACTACTATCTGCCAGCTTCCTGACTTCCGAGGCTACAACACCGAACCCAAGACCGTGTTCACCGGCACGCGCTGCTTCGATAGCTGCATTGAGTGATAACAATTTTGTTTGAGCTGCCATTTCTTGTAGCACTCTGACAATTTTTAAAATATCTTTTGAAAACCCTGTGAGGCTGTTCATCCTTTCCATAATCCCTTCTGCCCCACTGCTGATTTGGTCCATTTGATCGACAACCTGCGTAATTGCTCTTCCCCCTCGATCGTCAAATTATTCGCCTGTTCGGACAACTCGGTAATACTGGTTACATGGCCCTGTATATCCCCGCATTAACAGCTACCTGCCTGGACATGTCTAGCAATGATTGAACAAGCTTCTGCTGCCCTTGCATGATTTCTTTCGCTTTCTCCACTTTGTTTATGGCTTGTGAAATCTCTCCCACCCTACAATCACCGTTCCTTTTCCTTAGTATGGAACCAATATATCAAAAGCATTGTGATCTTACTGTAAAGTAGCTTACAAAAGAAAAAAGGAACTCGTTTGAGTTCCACAGCCTGACAGATTACTTTTTAAAGCAGTTCGTTTCGTATAAATTTCTTTTTTTACTTTGTCATACTTTTGTAAACGACTCCTGTAACCAAACCATAAATCATGTGTCCAACCAGGCTCATCATGCTGGCTGTTGTAAAGTGGAATGCCATATTTGGCGTTCTCATCATCATAGGCATTAAAATAAAAGGAAATAAGAGCCAGAGTACAATTCCATATACCACACCCGAAATGATTCCATTCCATTTAACGATTCCAGTGAAAACAGTAAAGACAATCCCGAAAATGAAGCTAATCATCATATGGACAAGAAAACCGATACCTGCTGATTGGCTGTGAACTATTCCCGCAATCATGGGCAGCATTCCCATCATCGCCATCATCATACCAAACACCAATCCTCCAGCCAAACTCCCTATAATCCCCGCCTTCCAATGCCATGCTTTCTTTGCCTCCGGTTTCTCTTGCACCTGAGCCATATTTTTCTTCCTCCTCTATATAATTTTTTGCTTACATCCCCAGAATATTCTTTTTAGAGGGATTACTCTGTAAGATGGATTACATAGCAACAAAAATTTCGGAATGTAATCTACTTCACAAAGGTTAAAACTAAAAGAAGAGTATAATGATGTGTAAAATAAACCTTTAGATATGGTGATCCAAAATGGTAATAAAAGTATATGTAAGTGATCATTGCTTTTCATGCAAAGAAGCCATTCAATACTTTACTGAAAAAGAGGTGAATGTAAAGCAAATTAATGTTACATATAATCAAGAAAAGTTTGTTGAAATGCTTACGCTCGGGGGAATTGCCACACCGCTTATCGTGATAGACGATCAAATTTTCTACACCTTTGAACGAGCAAAATTAGACAAAGTACTGGAGGAGAAAAATGAATAAATTATGGTATTTATCACAAATCAGTATGTTTAACGCTCTTCCTAAGGAAGATTTAATGGAAATGGAAAAGATGGGACCCATGTCTACGTTAGAACGCAATACCATTATTCAAACGCCGGAAACCTTTCATGAAGGACTGTACACTATAAAAGAAGGAAAGCTTAGACTTTATAAAATGAATGCGGAAGGAAAACAATTCACGTTGGGAATTTTAGGAAAAGGGAACCTTTTCGGAGAGATAGATTCCTTTTCATTGGGTACGCGGGATATCTTTATTGAAACGATCGATAAAACGCTCCTCTGTTCTTTCGGTAAAGAACAGTTTGAAGCGTTTCTCACTTCTCGACCTCAATTGGCACTGAAATTTTTGAAAGTCCTAAGCGAGCGTTTGCAAGAACGCGATGCTCTGCTTGAGCAACTTGCTCTGGGAGATTTACGAGATCGAGTGCTTCATTTGTTAATGAAGTTATCTAAGCAGTTTGGTATAGAGGATGGCGACTATCACAAAATTGATTTTTCTTTGACTCATCAGGAACTGGCTAATATGGTCGGAGCTACAAGGGAGTCGGTTACGATGGTTCTAAAAGAATTATCAAAAAGGGACATTGTACGTACAGGACGGATGTCCATTGAGGTAAATATAAATAAAGCCAAAGAATATATACACTAAAGCTTGCTGCTTTTCATACGATTTAATTCCACTGTATATTTGGTATTCGATGGTAGGCATGTTATGCAGAGAACTTGGATTTTTGTACACTAAAGATTTTTGAATAAAAAACCGACTTCCAGTATACGTTAATGAAGTCGGCTTTTTTGATGTGAAAAAGTTCCTCACATTTTTGAATGACAAGGTGAACGTCAAATAACTACCAGAACATCAAAATCCTGGCTTTTATCTATCTAATGCACATCAAACCTCCTGAAGATTTATCTTTTCTGCGAACTGTTAGGATTTTATTCAATTTGTTTCGATCCGAGCGACTTCAAGAATATCATTGAACTACAAGTATTCGATTTAGTTCATCCTGATTTTACCATTCACAATAAAAGGTTTTGGCTAGTTGTTGATTAGGAGACAGTCTTTAAAAACTCCCGTACCTGATCTGCCGTTTTTGCATTGGCACTGTGTAAATGAGCCACTTTTTCTCCGTTTTTATAAACAAGCAAGCTTGGAATACCCGCATTTTTCAGCAATTTCAGGAAACTCGTCTTTATTAATTTTATACCATTGTTTATCTTGGTGATCGGTCACAATATCATCAATAAACATATTTAATCTTTTGCAATCTGGACACCAAGTCGTGGAGAATTTCATGATTACTACTGATTCTTGATTAATTGCATTTTGAAACTCTTGTTCAGATAAAATTTTTTGCATTGCTTTCGGCTCCTTCATGTAAATTTCTTTCACGTTTATAAATATACAATACATAGTCACTTAATTTATGTAATGTACTTCACAAAGGATATAATAAGGCTTCGGCGTCAGTTATTCGCACAGAATTAATTTCCGCTGCCTCTCAAAGCACAAGTAAATAAACTTTATAGCATGTATCTCAGATCTGAAGCACTGGTAGGATAAGCGTATGTCATTTTCTTAATATCTTTTGTTGTAAGGTTAAATTGTATCGCCATAGCAAAATGGTTAATCAGTTCATCGGCTTCATTACTTATTAAATGCGCACCAAGAATATGATCAGTCTTCTTATCGATAATTACTTTAGCCGCTGCATATTTTTCATTTGTTCGTTTATACGTATACCACTCCGAAGTAGTAACAAAATTGGTTAACACGTCGTATCCCTGATCTTTTGCCTGCGATTCTGTCAACCCTACGGAAGCGATTTTTGGAATGGTAAAAACGACTGTTGGCATGACTCTATAATCGGGCTTACGGTGGTTTCCTTTCAATAAATTTGAGGCAACGATTTGCGACTCCATCCCAGCAATAGGAGTTAAAGGCAGACCATGGGTAGCTGCTGCATCTCCCGCAGCATAAACGTTTGGATTGCTAATACTTTGAAGGTAATCATTCACCCTAACACCGTCTTTTTCTCGTTCTACATTTCCACGTTCTAAATCCATATCCTCTAATTCTGGGATACGCCCTGCCCCATGAACGACTAAATTGCCTTCTAATTTTATGTTTTTTCCTTTATGAGTACCTCGTACGACAAATCCATCCCCTTGTTTTTCAATCGCCTGCACTTCGGTTTCGAGATGCAAAGTAATGCCGATTTCTTCCGATTTTCGCATTAATAATTCAACCAGGTCTGGATCAAATTGTTCGAGTGGACGTTGACCGCGATGAACAATATGAACTTCAGAGCCAGCTCTCGCTGCGATATGAGCAAATTCAAAGGATATATACCCGCCTCCAACAAAAATGATTTTTTGAGGTAGTTCATCCAATTCTAGAAATCCGTCGCTGTAAGTAAGATGTTCAATTCCCTTGATTGGTAAAGGAACAGGTTTAGCGCCGCTGGCAATTAAAATATATTTTCCCTTTAAAATGTCATCCCCTACTTGGATCTGGTCTTCACCGATAAACTTTGCTCGACCATGAAACGTTTGAATACCAGCTTTAATTAAACCCTCTTCTCGTTTTTCAGGAACAGGCTCTGTAAAGGTACGTTTAAACTCCATTAATTCACTCCAATCCATACGACTACCTGATGTAATACCACGTCCTTTCATTCTTTGTATCCAATCGATGGCTTCGGCAGCTCCTACTAATACTTTTTTAGGGTCACACCCTCTGAGCGCGCAAGTTCCACCAAACGGACGAGAGTCGATCATCGCTACCTTCCAGCCCGCTTTGTTACATTTAGCCGCGGCTACAGAACCTGCCGAACCAGTACCCATTACAATTAAATCAAATGTTCGCTTCATATCATGTCACTCCTTGTTATCGATATATCATGCTTTTACTATGTACTTGTCTGTATAACACTTCCCTTCAGGAAGTACCATCAAACCCTGTAGCTCATCCAGGGTTTTAAATTTTTTTAAAAAAATCCATCAATTGTATAGCGATGAATGGAATGATCTACAGTTAAATTAACCAGCATAGCAAGACAATTTGAATATATTTTAATCGACACTAGTTTTAGACCTTCTGCCATTGTTAGATAAGACACTAGCGTATCCTGAAAATTATCTCTATCTAATCCGAATTTTACAACGATTTGTTTTTATCTTTTTGCAAAGCGAATGTTCCACCATAAAAAAATCCCCCGGTAGCTATTAAGCCGGGAGATTTTTGAGTAAACCGTTATACTTAGAGATGCTTGGTAATTGCGCTCATTAAGTTTTCTTTCGGTTGGAAGCCGATGATTTTATCAACAATTTGACCGTCTTTGAATACCATTAAAGTTGGGATACTCATAACAGAGAAACGCTGAGCAGAGCTAGGGTTTTCATCAACATTTACTTTAGCGATTTTCAATTTATCCCCGAGTTCGGTGCTAATTTCTTCAAGTACAGGAGCGACCATTTTGCAAGGTCCGCACCACGGTGCCCAGAAATCAACAAGAACTGTGCCACCGCTTTCTACTTCAGTTTGGAACGTATTATCCGTAACTTGTACCATCGCCATGTAATATTCCTCCTTTGATTTATATAACTCTTCCTTAACATATAAAGTTATGTCATATACCGGTTGTACTTCATCTCACCACTCGCATACCATTAACAGCATGCTACTATCAATTTTCATATCCATCTATAAAATTCGATTTAAGCAAAGGGGAGAAGAATAAGAAAAACCATTTTGTATCACTCAAACAAATTCAGTAAAGTGTTCAATACCCTCATAATGAATGAAGGCTTGCATAAAATAAAGGTTCGTCTGTATGGATTCAACCACTAATTTAAACATAAGCTCTCATTCTATAGTTCGAGAATATAGATTTATTTTACTGTGATACTACTCTTGTTCTCGATATACTCATAAATATTCATTGCGGCAATCGCCCCATCGGAAGCTGCAGTAATAATCTGACGCAGCTTCTTCTGTCGCACATCTCCTGCTGCAAATACTCCCGGAATAGAGGTTTCCATTTCTTCATTGGTTACAATGTAGCCATGTTCGTCTAGTATCGAACTTTCTTTCAAAAAATCAGTATTCGGGTTCAACCCGACATAAATAAAAATCCCGTCTGCTTTCACGGTTTGTTTGCTGCCGTCCACTGTATTTCTTAGTACGACAGTCTCGACTTTCCGTCCCCCTTCGATGCTCTCCACAGCATGATTCCATACAAAATCAACTTTGGGATTATCCATTGCTTTTTGCTGCAGGATCGGGGTAGCACGAAGTTTGTCACGACGGTGAACAATCGTTACCTTAGAAGCAAAACGAGTGAGGAAATTCCCTTCCTCCACTGCAGAATCTCCGCCGCCAATCACTAAAAGTTCCTTGTTCTTAAAAAAAGCACCGTCACAAATAGCACAGTAAGATACTCCTCGTCCAGAAAGCTCTGCTTCCCCTGGAACACCCAATTTCCGTGGTGTGGCACCGGTTGCAATCAAAATTGCCCGCGTGGTGAGTTTTTCTTTACCTAAATCAACAATCTTATATTCACCTGTTAGTTGGAGAGATTGTACTTCCCCATATTTTTCTTCCACATCAAAATCTTTCGGGTGTGCTCCCATCACTTCTGATAGCTCGGGACCAGTCGTTTTACGAATCCCCGGGTAATTTTCAACATCTTCAGTATTTTGAAGCTGTCCTCCAATTAATCCTTTTTCAACAATGACTGTTTTTAAGCCAGCCCGCCCTGCATACACGCCAGCAGATAGCCCAGCAGGACCTCCACCTAAAATCACTAAATCGTAAAGATTAGTCATGGTCGAAACCTCCCTCCCTATTATTTATTTCATTTTAACCGTCAGGAGTTCTGACGTCTGTAAGATAGCTTACAAAAGTAAAGTAGGATATTTTAGAGGAACGGATCTCCCGATTTCAGTCGGAAAGAGACCGCAACGACAAATCCGTCCCCCATATACTCTCTTTTGGGATTCGTTAAGCAATCGGATATTTTCTATGTTTTAATCCATTTACAGTAATTTACTGCAAATGGATAACTGATGATTTTTATTACAGGATAATGATCTGATAATCATTTGCGACTAACTCCGCTAAGCTGGGATGCCCTTTGCTTTCACCCAAAGTTTGAATGCCGGACTGGCGAACCTCGCTCTCTACACCAAATGCACCCGCGCAGTATTCACAAGCTCCTGCAATGACTCCCAGTTTCTTAACAGCTTTGTACAATGGGTTGAAGTCATTTTGTTCATCTTCAAATTTTTTAATCCAAACCGTACCCGCTCCATCAAAAATAACCTTCACATCATGGCCGGCTTCATGTAATTCTTGCGCATAGAGTAATGCGTGTAAAGCTTTTGCTCCTTCATTTTCAGATGCATGGACAAAAATAGCGAATTTTTTCATATTAAATTCCTCCTGAGTTTTTGTTTACTATTTTCCATAGTGTTAAACACGATACTCTCTCCAGTTAAATATGGCTTTATACAATCCCTTTAGAACCACGATAAACCCATCCGATTCCGTTGCCGTATGCTACATGGCGCAGAAGCGTAATCATGGGGATGGCTTTTGCCATACCAAGGCCTATGATGCCAGCTCCCATGATGGGAAGCATGAACAACCCAACTCCGACGATAAGTTCAGCGACAGCAAACAGAACACCTTTGACGATATTGTTTCTTCCAGGCATATGCGGAATCAGAGCGAAAAAAATGATAGCCAGAACAATACCGTTGAGCAGATGAACCAGATGGCCTGCGAACAAAGTTCCACTTCTCTCGCCGATTAGTTTACTTCCTAATAGGACGGGAATATCTACAGGAATACCGGTTATTGCTATATCGATATACATCACGATATTGAACAGGATGGTACCGACTACCCCGGTCCAAATCGCACGGCCCTAATTCAGTTTCTCCATTAATTCACTCTCCTCTCTATCTATTTTTTTTTGTATTCCAGGCAAAAAAATTGCCGTTCTTACGTTTCAATCTTACTTTTTTATATTGATTCGTTCTGTATGATACATTACAGATGCTTTGTTAATTTTTTTACAAAGCATTATCTAATTATCCCCTTCGTTACGATAAAAATATGAATAGCATTGAACATGAAATCATTAGTGTACTTCTAGCGTACTTGTTGATCAATCACTATCATATATTCAAAAGAAAAAAGGCTCTTCGCTAATTACCATGATTTAGAGATAATTTAAAAGATTAATAGGACAGGGAACTGTTATTGGTTAAACTCACGAAATCCGCTTGAATCCACCCGGTATATGTTTTTCTTATCCTGTTCATACTTGGAGTAGGACAGGGACTGTTATTGGTTGGACGAGCGAATGATGCTTGTTTTCATACCGGTAATTGTCCTTTTTTCGGCTCTTCGCTAATTACCATGATTTAGAGATAATTTAAAAGATTAATAGGACAGGGAACTGTTATTGGTTAAACTCACGAAATCCGCTTGAATCCACCCGGTATATGTTTTTCTTATCCTGTTCATACTTGGAGTAGGACAGGGACTGTTATTGGTTGGACGAGCGAATGATGCTTGTTTTCATACCGGTAATTGTCCTTTTTTCTTTACTTGGCTATTTCTAACTTTCCAGCGATTAGGTAAATCATCGTCATAAGATTTTGTATCGTTCGATAGCCTCGTGCTTTACGTTTTGCTGCTTGAACAAGGCTATTGATGCCTTCCAAGAGACCATTGGTTATTTTCGACTGAAACCATTGTAAAATGCCTTGTTTGTGATGCTTAATGGTTTTCGCTACTTGAACCATCGGTTCAAGCCGGGAGCGAACAGCCCAGTTGTACCATTCTTGCAAATAAAGATCGGCTAGTAAGGCGGGCCTTGTCCAGAAATCTTGAAAAGCCAGCTTTAGATGATACGCTTTCGTCGTTTTCAGATTCATTTCTTTTAAGCGAATGAGCTGCTCTTTCTGTTTTACATTGAGATTCTTTTCATTTTTAAGCCAAACATACCGGCTTCTTTTTTAGTTCCGGTATTTCTCTTTGTTCCTGTCGACGCACCTCATCGACCGCTTCATTAATCAGCTTCAAAATATGAAACTTATCAAAGGTATGATTTGCATTAGGAAAGTGGGTTTTCACTCCTTGAATAAAAGCGGGAGATAGATCACTGCAGAATTCTTCTATTTGTTCTGCTGCTCCATTTTTCGTCTCTAATTCAGCTTTAAATCGCTTCAGTGTAGAAGCGTCTTTTCCTTCTGTAGCAAAGATGACTTTTCGCTGTTGTATGTCAACAACTAAACTCACATATTGATGTCCTCTTTTAGAGGATGTTTCATCAATGGCCACTTTCGTTACCTTTGACAAATCTTGCTTTTCGAGTTCCTTATCGACATAGAAGCGAAGAGTACGCCATAAACGGGTGTCATGTTCGCGCATAATACGAGCAGCCGCATTCACCGGCATTTCTTTTACAAGTTCTAATACCCGAAACTCGAAGAGTTCCGTAAAGCCGCTGCCTGGGCGAGACCAAGAAACAGAAGCAGCTTTCACTTTATCGCATTGCTCGCAACGTACACGCGGAAGAGGAGCATGCAGAAAAGAGGTATACTGCCAGAAATCCAAGTGTCGCCAGACACGTTCCTTTACCACGATGTCATAGAAGGGCTGGTTCTTTGTACCACAAGTGGCACAGGGAAAGTTGCCCTTACGATCAAAATCTAAATAAATATCCAAACGACCATTGTTCAAATCAAATTCCTTGCGGATGACATACCAAGGATATTCAAGTTGTAAAGCTGCTTGATACATTTCTAAGTCTTGTTCATTAGTTTTCATTGAGCTATTCCCCTTGTAAAAAGTATGATAGCTCTATCATTAACATATATGTTTCACGCTAGACAGCGAGGAAGCAGAAAAAATTTATATTGAATGGCTTGTTTAAATAGCCAAATTATCCGACGTAAAATAAGCCGGCCAAGTACCGAATTGCTTTTTATTTTACTAGTAGATTTGATGAAAACATGCAGGGAAAACGCAAATAAAAAAAGGGATTAACTGTTGATTAAATCCCTTCATCTCCATCTGATTCACTTACTAAATTAAGCGGCCATTTTGCGGCAAGCCTGTGGACATCTTCTGCACGCTTTGGCGCATTTTTGGCAATGCTCATGATTGTGTCTTGTGCATTCTTCGGCGCATGCTTCGCAAATGTCTGCACACAATCTGCAAATTTCCTTTGCAAACGAACTCTGTGTCGTCATATATTGAACGGCTAACGCACATATGTCGGCACAATCCCGGTCAAGTTGAATGCATTTTTTCATCATGGACAGGTCTTCTTCTTGAAGGCAAGTACCATAAAAAATGTTGCATGCTTTTATGCAGGCCAGACATTCCGAGATACATTCATTTATTTCTTCTACTGTCATTGTAATTGCCTCCTTTCGCTACATAAAATGTTATTGATACCTCAAAATAACCCAAAGTTGATGGGATTGCCTGTCCGGAAGTTGACGAGTATAATGTCCTCGTATCATCACGGATTCCGGAGAAAGGAAAAGACGTCTCCCATTACGTATAACTGCACCACCAGTTACACAGGAGACGTCCCACAAAAACAATTATGGTTATTGTATCAGATTACAAACTGGTTGAAAACACCCTTTCGGGCGTTTTTAGTTAGGGGTGCGGGGAAAATTCCTTCTCCCTGTTGTGCAAAAAACATGAGAATCATCGGAACGAGAGACCGAAAATCTAAACAGAGATCGGGGGAGACAAAGGTTTATAATATCCGCCGTCTTAGCTGTAATCATTGTGGGAGAATTCATCATGAATTGCCAGACTTTCTGGTGCCTTACAAGCGATACGAATCAGCGTGCATTGAAAAGGTTTTATCGAAACCTTCTCATCATGATATTCCTGCCGATGTCTACTTTATATCGGTGGTTTGACTGGTTTAAAAGTTTCGTAGATTACTGGATTGGTTGTCTAAGGTCCATTATGCTCCGCACTAAACAGGAAAATAACCCTTTGAATTTGACGTCCACAGATTCACAGACCGCACTCCATACAATTGGACGTTTAGTGGGCAATGCCCCGAGATGGCTGGCGAGAATTGTCCGACCCATCGTAAATATAAATTTATGGGTACATACCCGTTCTGCATTTTTGTCCAGGGGAGGCTGATTTACACTCATGATAAACACAAGGAAAGGAGTGTTATCATGAGAGATCAGCAAAAGGCAGAAGAGACAGCTGCACAGCGCTTCCAGCTTATTGCACCTCTACTAACTGAAGGTCTTGATGCTGGAAGGGTAAAGCAGTTGAAGGATCAAATCTGTAAGACCAGCGGTCTATCAGAAAGAACGATAAGACGCTATCTATCCCAGTATCGTACCGAAGGTTTTGCAGGATTGAAGCCGAAAGGAAAATCCATACAGATCAAATCAGAGGCGACTCCAGCACACCTTTTGGAGCAGGCGATTCTCCTTCGAAGGGAAGCACCCAGTCGAAGCGTGGCACAGATCATTCAAATACTTGAGTGGGAGGGCTTGGCAAAGCCGGGTCAACTTAAACGTTCCACCCTTCAGGAAAAATTAACGGAAAAAGGATATAGCACGCGCCAAATGAGACTCTATGCTGACTCTGGGGTTGCAGCCAGACGCTTTCAAAAGAGGCATCGCAATCAGCTATGGCAGTCAGACATCAAATATGGCCCGTATTTGCCTATCGGTTCAAATGGAACGAAAAAGCAAGTCTATCTGGTGGCTATTTTGGATGACGCGACCCGATTTGTTTTACATGGTGCTTTTTACCCAACGTTGGATTCTCGAATTGTAGAAGATGCCTTTCGGCAGGCCATACAAAAATATGGCGTGCCCGAAGCGGTTTATTTTGACAACGGCAAGCAGTACCGAACCAAGTGGATGGCGCGAACGTGTTCAAAGCTCGGTACCCGTCTTGTATTCGCAAAACCCTATTCGCCTGAATCAAAGGGTAAGGTTGAACGATTTAATAGAATCGTAGATTCTTTCCTGGGAGAAGCGGCACTCGAGAAGCCGAATACATTGGATCGGTTGAATGAACTCTTCCAAGTATGGCTCGCCGAATGTTACCAAGGCAAACCTCACTCCGCTCTTGGTGAGAAAACAAGTCCTGAATCGGCATTCCGTAGTGATCGGAAAGCTCTTCGCTTTATCGATCCGGATACATTGGCAAATGCTTTCCTGCATTCTGAGACAAGGAAGGTAGATAAATCAGGGTGCATTAGTTTTATGGACCAAAAATATGAAGTTGGGATTTCATTTATCGGTCGAGAAGTGGACGTTGTATACGATCCTTCGGATCTAGATGAGCTTACCATTGAGTTTGAAGGGCATTCCCCTTGGAAAGCGCGGAAGCTAGCCATTGGTGAAAGGGCAGGTAAACGGCCTGCATTGCCTCCTCTTCTTCAAACACAAGAAGCTGATTCGCCACGGTTGTTAAAAGCAGCGGAACAGAAACACCAGGAGCGTCAGCTGAAACAGGCACCTGCCGTTGCCTTCCGTGCCATATGGAAGGAGGATGGCCAGGATGTTTGAGGCTTTTTATGGCATGCAGCACACCCCTTTTTCAAGAGATCTCCCTACGGAGAAGTTGTACGATTCTCTCCCGATGCAAGAAATTTTAGGAAGGCTTAAGTATGCGGCAGAACGCCAGTTATTTGCGGTATTGACTGGCGATTGCGGTACGGGAAAAACTACCACGATTCGAAGGTTTGTAGATGGGCTGGATCGTGGTAAATTTCAAGTGCTCTATTTGTCGGATTCTAAATTAACTCCTCGTCATTTTTATAAGGGGATGTTGGAACAGTTGGGCTCTGAAGCAAAGTTTTATAGGGGGGACGCTAAACGGCAGCTCCATCGGGAGATTGAGCTGATGAAAGGGATTCATGATATTCAGCCAGTAGTCGTTGTCGATGAGGCTCACCTTTTAGATCGTGAGATGCTTGAGGAAGTTAGGTTCTTACTCAATTTTAAAATGGATGCACAAAGTCCAATGGCCCTCATTCTTGTAGGGCAGAGTGAATTGTGGGACCGCCTGCGTCTTCAATCATTTGCGGCGATACGTCAAAGAATCGACCTTCAATGCAGACTGGGTCATTATGATCGTGTACAGGTTGATGAGTATGTGGCACGCCATCTTCACTATGCAGGAGTGGACCAACAAATCTTTTCTGACGGTGCATTAGATGAAATCCACCGCTATTCTGGAGGGGCCGCAAGGCTCATCAACAAGGTGTGTACGCACTGTTTACTTTATGGGGCACAGAACGGATATAGAATTATTGATGATCACATGGTGAAACGGGTGATTGAGGGAGAATTATCATGATTCTCCCTTTTTTTAAATGGCACTAGGACAATAGATTCGTCAATTTGCGGACAACTAACGCCGTCACCTTCGGGACGATATACTACGTCATTAACAATAAAAATAATTTCCATTAATACATTACCGTATTCACTTTTTTATAAATTAACCACCAGACTACTTATATATATATACGTTGATTAATTTAATTTAATTTGATGAGCATGTACCTGGATTCAGATATTACGCAAATGATGTGCAATTTCCGATAATGACGCATATGCAAGTAGCCGACCTAGAAAGTTAGGTCGGCTGTTGAGTTTACCGTTTTTTGCATTCTACCGTTAGGCTATTGATAAAAAACAATTAAAACTTCTTCATATCCGAAAATGGAAAATAAGTTACTTCTGCCTTGCCGATAATTTTATCCTTATCGACAAATGGACTCGGCCATAGGTGAGAATCATAACTTTCATTTCGATTATCCCCTAGAAAAAAGAATTTTCCTTTTGGTACGGTCACAGGCCCGTAATTGTAATTCATCGGTTCGCTAAGATAAGGTTCGTCTACTTTTTTTCCGTTCCGAAATAGCGTATGATCCTTAATTTCAATGGTTTCCCCGCCTTTACCAATTAAACGCTTTATATAACGTTCATTTTTTTCTATTCCGCTAAGTGGTGGATAGAAAACGACCACATCACCATCTTTAAGATTATCTGGATTCATCATTTTGTTCACAATCAGCCGATCTTGTAATTGAACAGTTGGGAGCATGGAGCCTGTTGGCACTACAACAGCCTCCGCAATATACGTTCGGCATACAACGCTTAAGACAACAGCAATTATAATAGTACTGCCCCATTCCTTTATAAACTTCTTCATTTTTTACAGCTCACTCTCCTTTTTATTACAACAAAGGTATACTTTTTTTCTACTTAGTTGAGTCCGCAACTCACCAGCTTTTTAACTATTCATTTAGCGAATGATTTTGGCTGATTTAATCCTTCTCCCGTATTCGTTTCATGGTTTGTTCATGTATACGGTCTAGTATTCCTTCTGATTTAGCCTTGGCTGTACTACAAAATATCGGGCCATTCTCATCCTGTATTGCTTTCGTTATTTAACCCACGGGCGGTTCGCAATAGGTGCATAAACGAGCTTTCATTGACTACACGACCCTTTTGCCAGCCTTCATGGTTTTTAATAAGAAGTTGTAGCTTTGCTATATAAAAAAACAAACTATTTATCTATGATAACTTATATTTATTTCTATGTTAATATTTAAAAAATGGATCCAATCATAAGTTAAAGTTTTAAATTACCTGCAAAAAAAGCATATTCATATCCAATAAGGGCTTAACGTATGTTTTCGTCAAAATGTCACAGGACACTTGTAATTAAAGAGTCTTTTTCACTGAATCCCAATAGTACATAATTACATTGGGTAGCATTCGATAGAAACGTACGAAGCCTTGATATATCTAGAAGTATGATAAGGAAAATTGAAAGTAAATATTATACATATATTTACTTCCAGTTTTGTCGGGTAAGTCGGGGGCATCGCTGCCCCTTTCTCCCCTCAGAACCGTGCGTGAGCCTTTCAACTCATACGGCTCAAGCCTTCTTTTTCCCCTATCAGAAACGGAGTGTTTCTGATAGGCACGGTCGTTGTTTGATTGTATCCGCTTCACTTACAGGGTAAGCGAAGCGTGCGCGGACTAAATGAAAAGGTTAGCATACATCGCTGCACGTTCCTTACGTCAAAAGATAGCCATCAATTTACGCTCCATGTTGAAGACCCGTCGGAAGTCTGCACCCTTTCGGGTTCTGTCATGGTAAAAGCCTTTCGACCGACAGTATCCGTCCAGTTATCCCTTTTCTGGTTTTCCTGTTGCCTTTCGGCATAACGGCATTCGCTTTCTCCGACATCCTTTACCCGTTGACACATCAATAGATATTGCCATCGCTCTACTGCTCACGCAGATGTCATCGGGCTTACCAAGTTTCCCTTCTCACAGATACGATGGGGACAGGTGGGTTCTTTACTCCGGGTAAGATGTGGATCGTGTCAGAGCGGCATTATGACTCCGCTTTTCCTCTTACCAATACCTGAGCTAGGCTGTGTACCATCTCAAGCTAACCTTTACGAAGCTTACAAACCTTCACTTTCGTTCACCGCAAGCTTGTACCGTAAGGTACAGCCTTACCCATCTTCTCCTAGCAGTATTCCGGACAGTACACTCATCCTCTGTTTCTGCATTTCCCTCATGCAACCAACCCCTCCGTTACCAGAGACGCTGTTTTTGGCAGAGATAGCCTTTGCGACTAGGCTAGCAGCATACCAGCAAATGAGACTAGCGCTGCACTGTATATATGAAAGCGATTTACTTGTCGCACCATAATGACGATTATCGGACGTTGTTCAACTATCGATTCCCATCCCCCAACAAAAATCCATGTTATATGCTAACGGTGTTTCCCGAAACGCCTCCATAGTTTAGGGAAACGTTCCCTAATAAAAACATGTTAGTTAATTTAGTTAAAATGATTAAATAAGAATCAAAAACCTAACAAGACTAAACTTGCTTAGTAGGCTTTTTTTTACCGTTTAGGCATTTTCATGAGGGCATATATCTCAATGGAATCATACAATGAGATGGAAACATAATGGAGGAGTGATAAAAGTGTATTATTCACAACCAAACCCGTGGTATTCCCCTTATCAACCGGGTCGGCAAGAAACGATGATGCCTGGAGATATGCAACAAATGAGGGAAATGATGAAAGAACACATGAGAATGACGGATGAAATTAGACGAGTGGTGCATGAAATTAATGACAGATGTAGACGTATGGAAGAAAGGATGGACCAAATGCAAGGCAAAACGATGATGTAGATATATTTCTAGAAATAAACGAACGTATTCATACTGTGTTGGATAACCCCCTTTTTATTTTGATTCATGAAGTATGTTTCGTTTTAGCCTATATTCTTCTTCATTCATTTCACCTTTGACATACCTTTCTTTTACTATCATAAGAGGATAATCTTCAACATTGCTTTTCTTCATTAACAACCGAGTAACAACATAAACGGTTGCTCCCACAACAAGTACAAAGAGCAACATCCCAATAAACATCATCATGCACATTATAGTCATCATGGAACCATTCATCATAAAACAACTCTATTGTTATTACCTTCATTTATGTGTAAATGTTGTTTTTTCTTGTATTTACTGTCTGTCAATAGTCACTATGGTAAATGAACAATTATCAAAAGTCCCAAATCCGGTCAAGTTGAGCCGTTTTTGGGCTTTTTCCTTTTGGGCAACAATACCAATCATGTTTTGGAAAAAGGAAAGACAAGTACACTTTTTGTCTTCCCTCTCACTACCTATTCTTTCTTACTGTTGCCCGTGGTCCATCTTTATATTTCTGTCATCTATTTTCATCCTATCAAATAAATTGTGATGGTTGCCTCCTTTTTTGTACCGTGCAAATGTGAAGAAAATATGAAGACCCCTTTTTGTTTAGTAAAAAGGACAAGTGGTACATAATAACTGTTGGAAATCATTCGTTCACTATAAGGAGGAATAAAAATGACAGCAACCGAAATGCAGAAATGTATCAGGGAATGTTTGGCATGTATAGAAGCATGTAACACTTGTTACGGAGCATGCCTTAGGGAAGAAAATGTGGACATGATGAAGCGTTGTATCCAGCTTGACCGTGATTGTGCAGATATCTGTGCATTAGCTGCTCAATATATGGCTTCTCAAAGCCCTTTCGCTGCCCAGATTTGCCAGCTTTGTGTTGACATTTGTGAAGCCTGTGCAGAAGAATGTGCAAAACACGAAGCCGAACATTGTCAAAGATGTGCTCAAGCCTGCCGCCGTTGTGCAGAAGCTTGCCGTAAAATGGCAGCATAGAACTCCCCTTCTTCTTTTTTTACGGTGTTATCTTATCAAAATCACGTATCAGTCTCTTTGATAGGAATGAAAGAAAAAACAAAGAAAATGAGAAAAAAGCCGTTTGATCTTGATTCGAAACGGCTTTTTTCTTTACTAGACTTCTGGAATATAGGGTATAAAACCGACGAGGAAGGACATAACAAAAAGTAAATTATTACATCTATTTATTGGCACGAAGTGGTTTTACAAGTATCGTATGTAAAGAATAGACACCGGGTTTATCCATTTAGAGAACCCGGTGTCTTATGGTTATTCAGCTTCAAATCCAGCGTCTTCAACCGCTTTTTTCAAATCACTTGGGGATGTTTTCCCTTCATCATAGGTGACTGTAGCTTGGTGTTTGGCAAGGTCTACATCCGCTTTTTGTACACCTTCCACTCCCTGAAGGGATTTTGTCACAGAGTTCACACAAGCTTGACATGTCATTCCCTTGACTTTAATCGTAGCTGTACTCATAAATGTTTCCACCTCCTTTCATTAATCACGAGCTGACCTCCAACGTTTTAATAACAAGGAATTAGAAACCACACTAACCGAGCTAAGCGCCATTGCTGCTCCCGCAATAACCGGGCTTACCACACCAAAGGCAGCAAACGGAATACCAATTGTGTTATACCCAAACGCCCAAAACAGATTTTGCTTGATTTTACGCATGGTTGCCTTTGATAAGCGAATCGCATCCACGATGCTTGATAAATCCCCACGCATGAGCGTAACATCTGCAGCCTCTATGGCTACGTCCGTACCCGTGCCCATGGCCATTCCGACATCCGCCCCAGCAAGAGCAGGGGCATCGTTAATTCCATCCCCGGACATAGCCACTACTTTTCCTTCATTTTTTAAGCGCATCACATGTTCAATTTTGTGTTCAGGTAACACTTCTGCAATCACATGATTAACGTCAATTTCGACCTGTTTCGCTATCGCTTCTGCGGTATGCCTGTTATCTCCGGTTACCATAAAGACTTCGATTCCCATTTCATGCAACTCGTGAATGGCTTGAGCTGACGTTTCCTTGATGGTATCCGCAACAGCGATTATCCCCGCTAACTGACCATTTTTGGCAATCATCATAGCGGTTTTTCCTTCTTTTTCGAGCTGCTCCATCCGTAGGGTTGATTCATGCACATCCACACCTTGTTGAGCCATGAGTTTTAGATTTCCAACATGTACCTTCGTACCTTCTATGAGTACTTCTATACCATGGCCTGGGATGGCATTGAAATTGGAGGTATCTAGAAACTCAATCTTCTGTTTTTCTGCATATTCGACAATGGATCGACCTAATGGATGCTCTGAGCCCTTTTCTGCACTGGCAACAAGCTGTAATAATTGATTTTTTGATTGATCTCCAATGGTTATTAAATCGGTCACTTCTGGTTTACCTTTGGTAATCGTTCCTGTTTTATCAAGCACGACAGCATTAATCTTTTGCGCTTGTTCGAGCGATCCTCCGTCTTTTATCAGGATCCCCATCTCTGCACCCTTTCCTGTTCCCACCATAATCGCGGTCGGTGTAGCGAGACCTAATGAACAAGGACAGGCAATGACAAGAACCGCTACAGCATGAACAATGGCTGAAGTTAACCCTCCGGTAAAATACCATGCAATAAACGTAACGGCTGCAATTCCCAAAACAATCGGCACAAAGATCCCGGCAACGGTGTCGGCAAGTCGCTGAATCGGTGCTTTTGAACCTTGGGCTTGATCGACCATCTTAATAATTTGGGCGAGGGCTGTGTCTTTCCCAACCTTTGTGGCTCTAAACCGGAACGCCCCTTCTTGATTAATGGTAGCCCCAATCACCTGATCTCCCTCTGATTTTGAAACAGGAAAGCTTTCACCGGTTAACATGGATTCATCCACGGTCGTTTGACCGTTTAGAATGATGCCATCAACCGGAACTTTCTCCCCAGGACGAACGATGATTTCATTGCCAACTACTACTTGCTCTAAAGGAATTTCAACCTCTTTCCCTTCCCTTATCACGCGAGCCGTTTTCGCCTGAAGTTGAATCAGACTCTTGATCGCTTCTGAAGTCTGTCTTTTCGCTTTATGTTCGAGGACTTTCCCAAGTAAGATCAGGGTTGTAATCATTGCCGATGTATCAAAGTAAACCATTCCATCTATACCTAACAGCATTAAACCAAGACTATAGAAATAGGCGGCTGAAGTTCCTAGGGACACCAATACGTCCATGTTTGGTGCCCCACCGCGTAGCGCATGATAGGCCCCCTTGTAGAATCGCCAACCCACCCAAAATTGAACAGGTGTGGCCAGAGCAAACTGGACCCAAACGGGAAGCATAAACGCCCAGGGCGTAAACTGACTTAGCATCTGAATGACAAGCGGAAGACTTAACAGGATACCGGCATAAAGGGAAATCTTTAGCTTACGATACTCCCTCTGCTGGTCTTCCCGTTCTTGTCCTAGATTGGATTCTGCTGATTGCACAGCTGAATACCCTGTTTTCTTTATAACTCGAATCATGTCCTGGACATCTGTTAGGGCAGGATTAAACTTAATCATTGCCTTTTCACTAGCCAGGTTCACGTTGGCCTTCACCACTCCAGGTGCTTTGCCTAAATTATTTTCAATGCGGGTGGCACAAGCAGCACAGGTCATGCCTTGAATATTTAATTCAACCATTTCGTTTTCCACATCATAGCCCGTTTTTTGGATGGTCTCGACTAACTTTCCAGGTGTTACCTGAGTAGGGTCAAAGGAGATCGACGCTTTTTCTGAAGCAAGATTGATATTGGCCTGTTTTACCCCCGCTACTTTATTTAAGTTTTTCTCGATACGGGTGGCACAAGCTGCACAGGTCATTCCCGTTATATTCAGGTCGACATGATCAGCGTTTGTTTGCGGACGACCCGTTGCCTCTTTGAGCATTTGTAAATCCCTCCTTACGTTTAGTATTAGACTGGTTACATCAAACAACCCGAGTGGCTGAGCTTTTTTGTTAAATGAGCTAACACAATAAATTACTATACCGTTGTAAGGTATATTTTAAAGAAAACAAAGGTAGAATGAACCATTGTAAACAATTCAACCTTACCTTAGAGATTCGCAGTTAATAATTTCGTCCAGTTGTGCAGGTTATTTGATTAATTTATTCATGGTTTTAAGAAGCTCATCAATGACTTCTTGATCTCCTTCTTGAATGCGTTCTATAACACAACTTTTCATGTGACCTTCAAGTAACAGTTTTCCAACCCCATTTAGAGCGGATTGAATGGCCGCAATTTGGTTGAGTACATCGTCACAATACGTGTCTTTTTCAATCATTCCTCTTACGCCTCTAATTTGACCTTCGATACGGTTTAAACGAGTTATTAAGTTCGACTTGATTTTAACCGAATGATGACTTTTTCGATCCGTTGTCGGTGAACAACATGTCTCTATTTCCATCGTTTGATTTTCATCCACGTAAATACCACCTCTTCTTTTATTACAAGAGATAAGACCTTTCTTATCCCTACGGTGTATGACTATCCTTATACTACCATACCCCAGCACCGTATATCAACAATGTTTTTTATTGTTATTCTCTCCAGCGTTTTTTATAAAAGAAAAAAACAAAATGCCGGCGGGACTAAGGTCCTCACTCATTTGCAATTATAAAGCATGTACCTTAGTACGGAGTCAATGGGTTTGAAACATTTTTTTATCTATGCTTAAAGTTTTTCTTGTTTTTAGTGCAAGATGAAATCCGGTTTTAACAGTGAGCGCACATAACTGTTTCTTTATTTCTTGATTTATAACTGCTCCATTTTCTTTGCTTTTTTCCTTGGCCAAGTAAAAGTGATCTCATAATGTGACAATTAATCCAAGAAGAACTAACAATTATCCCTTTCCTATGTCTCCAACTTCCAGGTCATTTGATTATAGAATTACCCTTAATTGGTTATTTAATAAAAGAAAAGGTTTCGAAATTCTGTGTTTGTATCAAACAAAAAGGAGTAAGGAAGCTTTTTAGATAAATTTATTTGGGGTAAATAAGACCGTGTAAACAATACATACAGACAGGATGATGAGCATGCAAGGAATCTTTCGGTATTGGTATTTGTTCCCTATTTCTATTGCCATTGCCACGCTTGCGATATCAAGCGGTATTGGAGGCGCGGTGTTTTTCTCCCCACTCTTTATGCTGGGATTAAAGGTAGACCCTTATACGGCGATCGGTGCTGGTTTGATCACCGAGCTGTTTGGATTTAGCTCGGGATTAATAGGCTATATGAAAAGAAAAACAATCGATTATAAATTTGGAAAACATTTGCTGCTTTTTTCGATTCCAGCATCGACGATTGGCGTCTTTTTATCCGCTTATTTGCCAAAAGATTTGTTAATGACAGTTTTTGCAATTGGCATTATTTTAGTTGGCTGGCAACTTTATTTATCGTATAAACAAGATCAAAAAGAAAAAAGTCAATTTAATATTGTTCTTAACGTAACCAACCAGTTCGAATCTGAAATCGTTGACCAATAAGGGAACGTATATAGGTACACGATATGCGATAAGCCACTTGCGTGTTTTTTTGCGTTTGTCGGCGGGATGTTTTTCGGAATGATTTCAGTAGGACTTGCCGAACTTCAAGAATACCAGTTATTAGTACGATGTCGTATTCCCACACCCATCTCGGTTGCCACCTCGATTTTTTTAGTCGCTCTTACTGTAATTTGTGTTTCAATTGTACGTATTTTCGTTGACATTGGTAAGGCTAATTATGAAGCATTGATGTTGATTGGGAAAATCATCTTATTTACAGCTCCGGGCGTCCTAGTCGGCGGACAAATCGGCCCTTGGGTTCAACATAAAGTAGATCCTGATTTGATGAAGTTGATTATTGCTATCCTGTTAGTTTTAGTTGGCTTATTTTTACTTATTACGAAAATGCTTTAATTAGGCATATGCCAAAAAAAAACGGGGTGCTGATATGAAAAAGCCACTTACTTTAATGAAAACCACGTGACTGACTGGTTTACGGTTGAGCTCGGGGATTTTCATTTTCAAAGATGGTTTATGTCTCCTTTATGTTTTCATCAGTGGCAAACCCTTCCTCAATCTAAGCAACCTGCAGACAGGGATGAGACTTTTTATTCATAAGTTTCCTAACCATAAAGTGATGTTAACCTAAAAGAGGAATTTATATTATTTGTTCTTCATTTTTAATTTTATGATTCTTATCATAAAGACTAAAAGGATGACAACGATAGCAAGCCCCACTAAGTACCAATTTTCTTTCATTGTATTTTGATATAACCAAGCCATTACGATCATGGGTGGTACAATTCCAATTCCCGTTGTCCATGTAAACTGCCAAAACGTCAATTGTGTTAACCCTGCTCCATAATTTAGTAAGTTAAAAGAAAATAAGGGAATAAATCTCAAGATAAAAATTCCCAAAACCCCGTTTTTTTGAAACCATTGATCGAAACGCTTTATCTTCTCAATAGAAACAAACCGTTTGACAAAAGAACGTCCGTAAAATTTTGCCAAGTAAAACGAAAAATAAGCTCCCAAAATGGAACCAATCCATGTATAGATAAACCCTAAAATCAGACCATAAAGATAAATATTGGCAAAAAAAATGATTTCAGAAGGAATAAAAAGAATACTATGCAGGACCATAAAAAAGATTGACATTACCGGACCCCAAAAACCAAAGGAACGAATGTATTCTTTAAAGCTTTCTGATCCATGATTGGTAAATAGCTGTACAATGAAATGACGAAGAGAAGTTATCAACAAACTCATCGAAATCAGTACAACAACAATACCTGTGATAATCAATCGAAAGTGATTCGATTTCATTTTTTACACCTCAGTCACTTATAAATAAGGAAAAGGGCGAAAGTAAAAATCGCCCCTCAGCATCTAAACTTTTTTTAATAACTTTCGTTTTTCTTTGTATTCTTCCTCGCTAATTTCACCTTTTACATAACGTTCGTTTAATATCATTAAAGGATGATCTTCCACCTTATTCTTTCTGATGAGGAAACGAACCACAAAATAAATGGTGAGTCCCACCACAATGATCAAGAGTAATATACCCAGCAACATCATCAAGCCCATTCCTATCATCATTGAACCACCCATCATTGATGAACCATTCATCATACCGTTGTTCATCCCTAATCGCTCCCTTTACGTTGATACTCCTGATCTCTCAATTCATTTAATCCTCAAGTAATTAATCATTTCGATTTTCCACGGATTCTAATTTCTTTGCTAAATCATTCTGACCTTGATTTCCTGTATGTTAGGGGATTAACTTCGACTTAATTAGATGTTTGTTTTTTAGAAGTACTATCCTGCACAACAAGATAATTTGGAAACATCTTTATCAAATGTAAGGGCTGCTAATTTCAATCCTTCCGCCATTGTTAAATAAGGCGCAAGACTTTCGCGAATATCTTCCACGGTTAATCCAAACTTTACAGCCAATGTCCCAGCATAAATAACATCTCCTGCATTTTCAGCAACAACATGAACGCCTAATATTTTAAGTGTTTTTGCATCTGCTACTAGTTTAAAAACACCTGTCGTTTCCCGATTGACGAGGGCTCTGGGTACGGTGTCTAACGGCAAAACGGATGTTTTAGTTTCGAAACCTCTTTCTTTTGCCTGTTGTTCAGTTAAGCCAACCGTTGCAATAGATGGGGAAGTAAACGTGACGCCTGGAACAACTTCTAAATTTACTTTTCGATTGAGTCCTCCGATGGCATTATCCGCGGCAAGTCCACCCTGATAAGCAGCTACATAAACAAATTGCGGACCAAGGGTTACATCACCTGCGGCATAAATTCGCTCATTAGCGGTTTTGGAATATTCATCAATGACGATTTCACCACGAGAGCCAACTTTAACGCCAGCTTCATGTAAATTCAAGCTTTGTGTATTCGGTGTCCGTCCTGTTGCAACAAGCAGTTGTTCTGATTCAATGATTCGTTTCTTGCCATTAATCTCAACATGAACCTTCTTAATATCTCCATCTTGTTCTATACGTTCATAGGTTACACCGGTAATTACGTTGATTCCTTGCTCTGTAAATGCTTGCATAATGGCTTCCGAAATTTCAGGATCGTATTCTTTTAACAGGCGCTCGCTTCTTTGCACTAACGTTACTTCTGCGCCTAAATGATGAAACAGTTGTCCTAATTCCATGCCGATATATCCAGAACCAATAACCGTAAGACGTTTTGGCACCTTTTTTAATTCCAGTAAAGTAGTGCTTGTTAAATAATCTACATCCTCTAACCCAGCAATAGTAGGAATAGATGGAGAAGCACCTGTGGCTATTAAAAATCGTTTTGCAGTCACGTGCTTGCCATTCACTTCCACTGTTTTTTCATCTACAAATCTCGCTTCACCTTTTATTAATTCAAAACCGTACTCACCAATTAAATTCTCATACTTTTGATTTCGAAGCTCAGTTACCAATTCATTTTTTTGCTTTATTAAGGGTGCTAAATCAACATCGGCTGCAGAAGTGTGTAATCCCATAAATGGATTGTTTTTAGCTAAATGATTGATTTCGCCAGCTCTTAGCAGGGTTTTGGAAGGAACACATCCGATATTAACACACGTTCCACCTACCGTTCCTCGTTCGATCATCGCAACCTTTGCGCCATATTCCACAGCTTTAATGGCGGATGAAAAGGCTGCACCACCCGAACCAATGATGATGTAGTCATAATCAACTTCATCATCTAACACAACTTTTTCTTGCGATTGTACTTCTTCAACAGCTCCTGGTTGATATTTTGCTTCTGCAATCGCTTTTTTCGCTGTTTCAACCTCTACACCATTTGGTAACTCAAACACAGCTTCCCCTCGGCGGAAATTTGCTTCAATACTCTTTGCACCTATATTTTCGAGAGCAACTGACACATGTTCTTCACAACCTGTACATGTCATTCCTTCAACTTTAACTCGATATTTTTTCATTTAAAATCCCTCCTCGCGCAGAAATAAATAACTTATTTTTCCATCAATGTTTCAATAATGGGGCATTCATAAATGTCTTTGTTTTCAGGACACCGTGCTTTAAGGTTCATAAGTATTTTTTCAATTCTTTTGAGATCTTGAATTTTACGTTGTATATCTTCTAATTTTTCGACAGTGAAATCATACATATCCCTGCACTTTACTTCATCGCGATCTACTACACCTAGTAATTTGTCTATTTCATCCAGAGTATATCCTAATTCTTGCATCCGTTTAATGAAATTTAAACGGTCAACAGTTTGTTCTGAATACAATCGATATCCTGAATCTGTACGACAAGGTTTTGGCAATAAGCCAATTCGTTCATAGTATCGAATGGTTTCTTTATTAACGCTGCACTTCTCGGTTAGTTCTCCGATATGAAACTGCATGTATGTCACCTCTTAGGTAGTATAAACCATGTACTTATCTACAGAGTCAAGTATGTTGTATTCAATTTAATTAATTATATTCATCGCTATAACCATAGATTTTGAAACAGACAGCAAATTTAAGTTGGGCTTTGTATATCCGCCTCACTTCCTTTTTTGTTTTAGAATTACGTCAAGACGTAATTATCCTTTTCCATCAATCTATTTCAAACGTTGTATATTGTCCAGGGTTCACATTTTTATGAATGAACTACGAATTAAGTATCGGTTCTCAATGCATAACAACAGCTAACTTATGTGATTTAAAATAGGACAACTACAAAGGCCACGCCATATTTGGTAGGTAGTAAAGGACACCGTTTGTGTGAAATACTTTTACATTTATCGTTCCCGCTGTATTTTGTTAAAAGTAGTCCATTTTTTTATTTGGTCCTCAGATGGATTGCCTCACTTATTATCCCGCCAATATTCCAAATGGCGTTTTTCCTGTTCCATTGGTCATTGGTATCAAGATTAGCCACCCAAATATTGTGATTGTTTGTTTGAAATCGCTTGTTAACAGGTAATAATCCGTCTCTTATAATGAGACCTGCCTGATGTAGATGTAATTGCTCCATTTTAAGACCTGATATGGCAATGATAATCTGCTTCCCGCTAATCTCATCTTGGTCTACGATTAAGGTGTTCTGGTCTTTAAATACGCTTCTCCTTCATACGAAACGAAGTCCATATCTTGCTTCAATTCATCTAGGGAGTTAACCATTGCAAAATCTTCCTTAATGGGTTCCTGATATCCCTCAAAAAATCGAATGAGTCGATCATCCGCATTATGCTTATCTACAAGTGCCGTCAGTGCTCCATACGAAATACAATGGAGTGCCACGGATATCCCAGTCGGGGTGGCACCAATAACAATTACATCAAAATCTTTAAAGGCCCCAATGGAGCAACAGCCCATAAACGAAATCTCCTTTCCTTCAGTTTCTTAATAAATTGAAAAAATTTTTAGCGCATCAGTAAACGGACGAGATATTAACTAAAGGATAGAAAAAATAGAAACTAACCAGCACCCTATGTGCTTATCTCAAAATGTAAACCTTTTTATTTATCCATTAATGCTTCGATAATAGGACACTCATAAATATCTTTGTTTTTGGAACAGGTTTGTTTTAAACTGATAAGCATTTTTTCTACTCTTTTAAGATCTTGAATTTTACGATGTATATGTTCTAACTTCTGGATAGCAAAATCCTTCATATCGCTACACTTTGCTTCATCGTTCTCGAGAACACCTAATAATTTGTCAATTTCATTAAGTGTAAATCCCAATTCTTGCGTACCTTTGATGAAATGTAAGCGATCGACAGCTTGTTCTGAATACATTCGGTATCCAGAATCAGTACGAGCGGGTTCTGGTATTATACCGATTCGTTCATAATAACGAATAGTTTCTTTGTTAACTCTAGACTTCTTGGCCAGTTGTCCGATACGAAACTGCATGCGTTTCACCTCATAGGTAGTATAAACCTTGTACCTTAGTACAGTGTCAATACAAGTTTTTTTACTTTATTTGATGTAGATCTTCTCAACTCATAATTACGAGTGAAGAAGAAAACACGGTGAGTAAAACAACCTGGGAGTAAAAGGCTCGAATTGTTTTCCTTTAGCAGAATTTATCAGCTGCCAAAAACGGTATTAATCCATGGGGAAATTTCCACTCATGGAGTACAGACTTTGAACTGCTCACATCCACTTTTAACATACTATCTTAAACGGGTTATTTACTAGACCGTCTCTGTATGAGACTCGTTTTTACAGAGAAGAGGCTGAGGAAATAGCCCCTGTTTTATATCTACGAATTACTCATTCAAAAAACCCGAATAACGGACTTTTATTTCAAAGTGTCCATTATTCGGGTTGCAGTTCACAGTAAGGGGAATTACCTTTTTTTATTTTGAAATTCCTTTGCTCTATCTTCTTCACGATTCTATTGTCAGATAGAAATTGTTGAATACAAACGATTCAATGCATTCCAGAAAAAGGGTTGCAGTGTATGCACAAAACTTGAAAATATCTTATCGTGATACTAACTTTGCTGTTTTTCTGATGTACCATTTTCCCTTTCCGCACATATCACTGGCGGTAAAACAATGCATATCCTAGCGATATTTTCGCCGAATATGCGTCGCGATAATTACAGCCGTCAGGATGACGAAGTACCCAGTAAGGATCCATTTTATAGCCACACCGGCAAACGCTTCGCCGATTCCAATTGCGCCGAGCGTCATGAGAAATACCGGACCGCAGCAAATCAAGGACAAAATCACTGCGCCCAAAACTCCTATAATAACGCCGTAACCTCCAAAATACCCCATTTAGCAATCGTTTTTTTCTCATCCATGAGCCATCATCCCTTTTGTCAACGAAGACCTACGTCGAATGTGTGTCTGTCGTTTTCGCTACCAAGGCGCGCCACATTTCCTTTTGATTTTAAGACTACAGGCATCCCAGACAGACCCCTTCCGGGGATTTCGACTTCTTTATTTTTGAATCGTATCATGTTCCCTGTTCACAGACATCTCAGGAGGTGTACAACAGTCACTTTTTTTGGTATTTTTAAACAATGGAGGTGTACAACAATCCATTCCCTTTCGAGATTTTCGCCGAGTCACCATGGCAATAATTGCAATCGCCATAACTACGAACATCGCACCAAGAACCCAATTCTTTACTACGCCAGATAAAGCTGCACCCACACCACTGGCGCCGAGCCCCGCTAGTAATAACGGACCACCACAGCAAAGTAAGGGCAAAATCAGTGCAGCTATCGCTCCTAAAATACCCCATCCAGTATTCGTTTTTTTCTCATCCACAAGTCATCATTCCTTCCAAATAATCCGTTACTGCATATTTATTTAAATGTTGTATAGATCTAGCGGCCCTGGTTACGTACCTTAGTTGCGGACTTGCTCGCCAATCAACATACTGGCGTCATAGAACAAGTCGCCCGTACTTGCAATTCGACTTGTCTTGATTCGCGATACAACAATAAGACATTTCCATCGTAGGTATTTTGATCAATATATCTTTTCAACTTAAGTAAGTGATTAAACGTGCTACAGTAAATGGTGGCCAATCAACCAATAGTACATTACGTACAACCCAGCCCCTATAATGATTATTGCACTGGCACGCGCAACAAAGGGGACCATTTTACTGAGGCGACTGGCAAGAAATGTGCGCGACACCAAAGCTAATATGGAAACAGTCACGACTACTAGTCCCATCCCAAGTGCATAAAGGACAAAATGCAGTACACCTTGGGCGAACTCACCGAGAATAATCGACTGGGAGACCAACATTAAAAATACAGGCAACGTACAGCCCAAGGAGGCAGCTGCATAAAGTATCCCGTAAATGAACATCGACCATACGGAGCCTACTTGCACCTTATTACTACCAGTATATTTCATCATGTTTAATTCGATGCTTCTACCATTTAGCATGAACAGTCCCATTATCACTAGCAGTAAACCAATACCAACGGAGAGCCAAGGCATGATAGTGTAAAGAACTTGACCGGCAAATGTGATTACCAATCCAAGCAGGAGAAACACCATCAGAAATCCAATCGTCATCCACAATCCTACGAGAGCTCCTCGTAGGCCACTTCGGATATATGATGAACTATGCATTTGATCCTGCCCCACGAGGTAAGAAACATAAGATGGCAGCATTGCCATTCCACAGGGATTAAAAGCTGCCGCGATTCCGGCAATAAAAACAAATCCTAAATTGGTAGTAGCATCCATCTTATCACCTACAATTTGGCTAAATATCCGGTTGCCATCATTATTTGTCTTCCTATCTCACTCGGGCTTGTCTTCGCTGAATTATACCAAACTGTCATCCGTTCATTCGGCCCGGCAACTGTTTTGGTGATGCCCGGCAATTTCGCGATGAACTCCTTAAATTGCTCCTGTGAAATCGGCGCGCAGCATCCCTCTCCTGGTTGTAAAACAAAACTGATTTTTTTAACAGTTTCAGAAGTGGTCTGAGACATTGTTGCTTTGGTTTGGTGTGCTATTGACGAATCGGCCGCAGTTGTAGATGGTGTCTTGTTAGATGCCGTTTGAGAATTTGAATTTGAAGGAACCCCGCACCCTGATAACAGGACTATAGACAATGTAACAAAGCTTAGTAGCAGCTTGTTCTTCATGCACGTCCCTCTTTCATACTATTTAAGTTAAACAACACTTTGTTTTCGTGTGAATTTATTGGGTAATTGATCTCACCACGCGCATCTCGTAAAAAGTATTGGGTCACGCCAATGATTGAATCGCTTGTTTTACCTCTTTGACTGCAGCCGTTACATTACCTAAACAGCATGAGCCCTGTGGATTATTCAGGTCACAGCCGCAGCGTCCTGCTTTAATATGAGAAGAAATCGATGACACTGCTGTACTTTTTCCGGTTGTACGAATCTCCTCCATAATTTTTGAACGGGTCCAGTCAAAGTAGTAGCAGACATTTGTATCTTGACCGTGATCCTTTTGAAAAACTGGGAGACGGACATCATCTTTTGTAAACCGTCCCCCCTGATCTCCGAAGTTCACTACATTACAATTGTCTGATGCACAAAAACGATAGGTTTGATGTGCATCAAGTGTTTCAAGAGCGATAGGTAAAAGCATGCTCTTAACCGTCAAAAGATTGATGTCTTTTCCCTTTTCACCACACATTGGACATTCGGTTACAGTAGTGGCCTTTTCCTTCTTCACAGCACAACAATCTTCGGCTGTTTCCTGTGTTGAGGACTCAACACTGCAGCAGTCCTTTATGGCTTCCAATTTTTTCTTGAGTATTTACTACGCAACAATCTGACGTAGCTCTGACCTCCACATATTTTATAGATATTTAACCACTAGTGTTGCATAAATAAATACAGAATTATCAGATTTACATCTTCCTTAGTTATAAGCCAAAAAGGTAAACGCTATAGTAAAGGTCGCTCTGTCCATTTGGCATTTTTATACAGTTAAACCTGTGCAACAACGACTGCTTCGTTCCTACGGAACGGTTTGATTAGAAAATCGGCGAATCCAAACGATAGATGATTTCTATAAAGCAGCTTTGAGCCACCGGCTAATCTGAAGGACCATCTTTTTGCTGTTTGTCTCAAGTTGAATCAGCACGTGCAAACAATACACAATAAGAGCAGAAAAGATTTGATTTTGTATCGCGTTTTCACTCATGCCATAAAATTGTTTGATCGTTACGTGCTGCTTCAGCCATTTGAAAAACAATTCAATGGCCCATCTAGACCGGTAGATTTCACTGATTTCCTCGGCACTTATATCGAAACGGTTCGTGATTAGCCGAAGCTTATTTCCTTTGGTATCCACAACTTCCAAAAGCCGAAAGATGTTTTCTGCCCGATTTTGCCCCTATGTATACCATTCGGTCTGACAAAACCATACTTTCCTCCGGAAGAGAGAAGGAGTGGATCTCATGTGTCACGGCATTCCTCTTGAGTCGCGAAACAAAAAAGTATCCATCATCGGTCATCCGGTCAAAGCGTTCGTAATCTACATATCCTCGGTCAAACACGTACATCGTTTCTTTGTCATCGACCAGCACTTCCAGCTGGCCGCGATCATGTTCCTTGGCTGTTGTAATGATCGCTTTATCGGGATAAGCCGTGTTTTTATCCATGAAAACTAACCGAAGGTGAAGTTTCACGCCTGCCTTTGTTTTCCGGAACTTCGCCCATTTATAATGCGTGAGATTCAAGGGCAAGGTGCTGGAATCAATGATCTTTAACGGCATCGCCTTTGCGGTTTTTTGATGAAACCCATGGATTTTTTGAACGAGATCTAAGAACACACAGGAAAGTATCGCTGGTTCCACGCTATTATTTTTTCGGGATAACTGTGAGACACTAATCGACTCAAAACCTACGGTTTTTTGAAGGTCCGTATCCAGTAAAGCATGGCTTAGGGCGTGAAGGCTTTCCGTCTCCTGTAAGTGTGAAAAAAGAAGCAGCTTGATATAAGCTTCAGTCGTTAGCTTTTTCGTATAAATATCTTGTTTATGGAGTTCTACCAGTTCAAAAAGGTTTTGAAGATTTATCGGCGATATCCATTTACCAAATGAAGATTTTCGTGTATTCTTGTCCATAGATATGATCCTTTATATTGGATTTGGACAGGAAACCACCTGTACTTTCCATTGTAAAGGATTTTTTTATTGGCAAAAACATTAAATTTAAATATTGGGATGATTTTTAATACTGAAATATAATTAATGCAACACTAGTGATATTTAACAGTAACAGGGAACGGATAATAGGGATCCGATTCCAATGCATTTTGAGCGGCTTTAACCAGTTCCGTCCGGTCAGCTTCGGGAATTAAATGAGAGATCAAGAGATTTCCCTTTTTTTCAGGTTTCCCTATAAGCCCGGGCACATCAATAATGGCGTCATTCACTCGAACCATACAACCTTTACATGTGAATCGCTCCGATATCAAAATAATTTTGTCAGCTTCCATTTGTACATTCAACTCGTTCTTAAAGCCCTGAATTGATTCGCCAAATACATGTGAAGCTACAATGAACGATTCAGGAAGGGTAAGACGGTCGCGTGCACTTGTAGAATTGCTGTTTTTAAATTGTATCCAATGATCCTCTGAACAAAAAAATTGAATCGCTGGACAACAGCTGGTTGAAAGTGAGGCACTTGGTTGAGTCTCACAGGTATCGCAACAAGTGATATTATCGCTGATTGTTCCAACACCCACCACAACAGCATCCGGTTTTGACACAGGGACATTATTCATTACATTGATGATTATTTTTTCTCCACAATAAGCACATTTCGAATCGATTTCGGTATCTGCTTCAAACATGGATGGAATACCAAGAGCATCAATCGCACACATAGCATAAGTCGGTGATTTTCCAGCCAACGTTACCCGATGCGAGGTAGCAGTCCCAGAAAAAGGGTACGCAACAGTTACCCTTCCAGAGCTTTGATCCCAATGAATCAAGTCCAGTTGCGATAAATATGGAAGAGTCGATTTAATATCAATTCCTTTACCTTCCCAGATAGAGGTTAAATCTTTTATATTGACGCTTTTTCCTTCAACCATTGTAAGGATGATCCCCGTACGAATCATGTTTTCTGTTGGCGTTAGGGAACTTATTTTTTCTTTAAAGCCTCCTTTTGGTAGACCAATGGTCTGTAATACCTTCTCTGTCAAGCCCTGTAACGATGCATTTGTTTGATCATGATTCATCCTGTTACCTCCTCACTCCTTTTTAATTTTGTTTTAGCGAATGACTTAGAGTGCTAGTTCTCCTATAATAGTGACTTGCTTACCTCGTATGCAGTATAAACCATGTACATAAGTGCAGGGTCAATACATTGTTGTTTAGATTCATGAATTTCTTTTTGAGTAAATAAGAAGATTGCTCTTTCCCAAGTTTGTTCCCTGCCCATTCATTGAGTTCATTTTATTGTTGGTTGCAAAGTATACGTACTTTGGTTCTAATGAATTTAAAATCCGTATACAGCTTTAGTAGTCCGTTGAAGAAGTCCTACTTTTAGGGTTGGCTAATTACGGAACCAACAAGGCAGCAAGTGTCTCCCTCATGGGCGCCGAGGCATACGCCATTGAGCCAGCTTTCGGGAAAATAACGGTTCCTTAAATTTCAAGAAATAGCTTTATCACTGTTTTGCTGCGGTGAAGTAAATCAAAGGCCGGTACCACATAACACCCTGGTGCAACCCGTAGCCAGCTTACTGATTCATAAAAAACACCATCCTTTGCATAAAGCTTGTAAAGGATGGTGTTGATCGTTTTGGGATATAATTTGCCATAGTCTGATGGCAATTGATGGACATTACAAAGATTTTTCTGTCCAAGTTTTTAAAGTTGACTTTTAATTCCAACTGAAGTGAGCCAATTGTTGTAAATATACAGCTTAATTTATAGGCTTTAAGGGTCGCCTGCAGGCTGACACCTCGTATGTTAACAGGAGGTACTTTTTTTATCGAACCTCAAATTTTCCCTTAACAGGAATGCTCCTTTTTATAATTATCTGTTTCACATAAACAATATAAAATATTTAGTTTTGTTCCTCTGTAATGTGTCTTACAAAGCTCTATGCATAATTTTTAAAGACTAACGAAACATTGTGACCGCCAAACCCTAATGAGTTACTCAAAACAACCTGAACATTTGCTTGTCTCGCCTGATTTGGGACATAATCTAAGTCCAATTCTTTGTCAGGTGTTTCGTAATTGATGGTAGGAGGTAAAACACCTTTTTTTATAGCGAGAATTGAAAAAATCGCTTCAATTGCACCGGCAGCTCCAAGTACATGTCCTGTCATGGACTTTGTAGAGCTGACCGCCAATTGATAAGCGTGTTCTCCAAAGACAGACTTAATGGCCTGTGTTTCATATAAATCATTGTAATACGTGCTTGTTCCGTGAGCGTTAATATAATCTACATCTTCTGGATGCAACCCGGCGTCTTGAAGAGCGATTGTCATCGCTCTCGCTCCCCCCTCTCCACCAGGTGCCGGTGTGGTGATATGATGAGCATCACCCGTAGCTCCGTACCCTACGATTTCGCCGTAAATGTTTGCATTGCGGGATACGGCCGATTCCCGGCTTTCTAAAATCAAGATGCCTGCACCTTCTCCCATAACAAACCCATCGCGATTTTTATCAAATGGTCGACTCGCCGTTCGTGGGTCAGGATTGGTGCTAAGTGCCGTCATGCTCGAAAAACCTGCCAAAGCCATATCTGTAATTGGTGCTTCCGCGCCTCCTGCAATCATCACATCGGCGTCCCCTCGTTCAATTACTTTATAGGCGTCGCCGATCGAGTTTGCTCCGGATGCACAAGCGGTTACTGTGCATGTGGTGATCCCTTTTGCCCCAACCATAATCGATACTTGTCCGGAAGCCATGTCTGGAATCATCATCGGAACAAAAAACGGACTTACTCGTTTATACCCTTTTTCATAAAACTTCCTAAATTGCTCCTCGTAGGTTTCCATTCCGCCGATACCTGTCCCAATCCAAACGCCGACACGTTCCGGATTGATATTTTCGCCGATTATGATATCGGCGTCTTTCAGAGCCTCTAATGTGGCCACAACCGCAAATTGTGTGAAACGGTCCATTTTTCTTGCTTCTTTTGCTTTTAAATAGTCGACAGAATTAAAATTTTTTACTTCCCCTGCTACTTTCGTAGGAAAATTGGTGGCATCCCGTCGTGTCAGCGGCCCAATACCTGAACAGCCTTCTACCACCCCTTTCCAAGAACTTCTAACGTTATTACCTAAAGGGGTAATCATTCCCATGCCAGTAATAACAACACGCTGTTTTTTCATCTATTATTTCCCCCATTTCATCGCTAGACTAGCCCATGTTAAGCCTCCGCCAAATCCGACGAAAACCAATGTATCCCCATCTTTAATCGTTCCTTTGTTCAATTCATGAGCAAGACTTAATGGAATGGAAGCGGATGACGTATTTCCATATTGATTGACAGTAACAGAAAACTTATCCTTTCTCATTCCCAATTTTTCTTGAGCTGCTTCAATAATACGGATGTTGGCTTGATGAGGGATAATCATATCAATATCTTCTGTGGAAAGATCGGCTTGTTCCATCACATGCAGGACAGCATCAGGCATTTTACGAACAGCAAACTTAAACACTTCTCGTCCGTTCATTTCAATATTTTCATCCTTGAAAAGGTGCTTTTCACCACTTCCATCAGCGCCAAGTTCAAAAGATAATATTCCTTTGTCATCACTAACAGGCCCCATAACAACTGCTCCCGCACCATCACCGAACAGAACGGCGGTGTTACGATCACTCCAATCGACAATGCGAGAAAGTTTTTCTGCACCAATAACTAAAATGTATCGGTAAGCGCCTGTTTCGATAAATTGTTTCGCTGTGACCATCCCATAGATAAAACCAGAACAGGCAGCACTAAGATCCATAGCCCCTATTTTTTTTGCTCCTAACTTCTCCTGAACTAAACAGGCCGTGGAAGGAAACGAAAAATCCGGAGTTGCCGTTGCCACTAAAATCAAATCAATATTTTTTGCTAATACCCCAGCATCCTTGATTGCCTTTTTGGCTGCAATAGTAGCCATATCAGATGTATTTTCATTCTCCGATGCAAGATGCCTTGTCTCGATTCCCGTCCTCGTTCGAATCCATTCATCAGAGGTATCCATCATTTTTTCTAAATCAAAATTGGTAAGCGTCTTTTCAGGGACATAAACACCTAACCCCAGTATACCGGCATGAATCATTTCATTCTCCTTTTATATAAGCTCTAATTTTATGGCCTCATTCCAATTTACGATTCAAAAAGATTAAAATACAGCCTGTATTAGCTGTATTTTAATCTCAACCATGTACCAACTATCCGGTACAATTTTAGTAAAGTATAGGCTTATGATGGAAAATTGCAACCTTCAGGCCCACAAGCATTCACTTCTGATACCTTATCCTTCTCGTTCCGTTGATTTTTTTCGTTATCAACCGTATCAATCAAACGTTCCAACATCGACACCGGTTGTGCGCCTACTGACATATACTCACCGTATATAAAAGTTGGGACCCCAGTAACACCGAGTTGTCTTGCATCTTCAATAGAACGAAGCACTTGTGGCAAATATACTTCCTGTTTAATCGCCGTACGGAACTTTTCTCCATCAAGGCCTATTGTAGATGCGATATTCACAAGTACGTCCAGGTCACCAATGTCTTGACCATCAACCCAATATGCCTTAAAGACTGCCTCATGATATTCGTTCGTTTTGCCGTATTCTTTTGCAAATTCCAACCCCATCAATGCTTTTCGTGATTCACTCGTTACGGTGGTAAGAACATCCGTTTTCATTTGAATATCATATTTTTGGGCCAATCGGTTTAAGCTTTCTTGAGCTTGCTGCATATAGGAACTGTTTGGATCGGGTTGCCCTTCTGGATGAAGTTCAAATTCTCGCCATTCAATTTCTAAATCGGGATATTTGTTTGATAAACGCTCAGCATTTACTTTACCAATGTAACAAAACGGACAGATAAAATCAGAATAGACGATGAGTTTTCGGTTTGACATACTTCATCTTTCTCCTTTTCACATTATTTTTTTTCTAAAGTTTAGATTTCAAAATCGACAATTATAAGATCGGTCAATCCAATTTCCTTTAAATAAGCGACAAGTGCTTGATGTTTCGGATGTGGACCATATGCTTCCAAAGCTTCTTTCGTTTCAAGACGGACAGTAAGGCCAATCTCAAAACCTTGATTACTTGTTGAAAAATTGTAGTTGCTTTGCAAATCTAAAATTCCAGGTATTTCGTGTTTTAGGTTCTTTATTTTATGAATGGCTTCATCTTTTTGATCTTTTTGGGTTCCCTCACTAAACTTGAATAAAACTATATGTTCAACCATATCTTCTTTTCTCCTTAATTTTTTAGATTTTATTTTTCAAACTAACAATTAACTATATTTGTACCAACCGGTTGGTACAAATATACCGAAATTGAATCCATTTTGTCAAACTTTATTTTTAACTATTGTAGTTGTCCCTGCTCTCGATAAAGTCACATGCAATTATCGTTGCAATTGCTCCATCAAAGGGATGGGTTATAATCTGACGAAGCTTTCTGTGTTAAATCCCCAGATCAAATATCCCAGGGGATAGCGGTTCCATTTCCTCTTGGTTATGATATACCCATTTATCCCTTTTCTGTTAAATAAATTACAAACAGTTTTTCTTAAAATTAACTAGTTACTCCTTTAATAATCGCTTTTAAATGTGCTGACCGAGGTCCAAAAAAAGCTCCTCATATTTTTTAATGTCTGAATGAAGATTTGCATCAATGATTATCCTACCATAAGTCGGTTCATCGATAATAAATTCATCATTGATTATATATTCTTTCATCTGTATTCATACGGAAGCTACTATTTTTGGCCTTTTCGTTTCTCCACTCAATAATAATTTGACTGGAGACCGACTGGTCTCCTAATGAGATAGTTGAAATTTTGCTCTTATAACTTCTATAATATTTATTAGAATTTGCATGTCTTGTTTGTTTTTTTTCAATAAAATAGCTCCTTCAATCATAGCCACAATGGCTTGTGCATATTTTTCGGTGTCTATATCTTGTTTTAGCTCTCCGCGTTCAATCATTTCATCCAAGACGTTTTTTAATGCGTAAATCCAATGGTGAAAAACTTCATCAATTTTAATTCGAAATTCCTCATCATGCTCACTCATTTCAAGAGCAAGGTTTCCGATTGGACAACCACTATTTGTTTGATTGTGAAAACATAAAGCCCAATCCAGCATCTTACATAGCTTTTCTTTCGGTTTTTTGGATGATTGCAGTATATTTATTACCAATTGATGATTCCATTCATCAACTAAATCATGTACCACAGCTAAACCAAGATCGTGCTTTGAAGAAAAATAATGATAAAACTGCCCCTTACCTATTTCAGCTGCTTCAAGAACATCATTAATTGTTGTGGCTTGATAGCCTTTCGAATGGATTAGTTCTTTAGTGGTTTCAATAATCTTGTTTTTTTTCGACATCAAAAACTCCTCTTTTCTTAACCTACCAGTTGGTACAGTTAATATAACAGATATCCATAGTGTCGTCAAACTGAAGTTTTAAATCGCCAACCCAAAATAATGCTAGGTGAATTTTAATTTTCCTTTGTTCATAAATCTCTCCCATACCCTTCTTTTCATTCACTCATGGTTGATAAGAAAACAGGTTATTATTTAAGAACGAAAGGCTGGATTCGATATGACAGTAGCAGAAATACAGCATTGTATCTCCGAATGCCCGTCTGTATGGAAGCATGTAATTTTTGTTACGGGACATGCCTCCAAGAAGAAGACACCTTTTAGATCACTTTATGCTTTGTCACAGCTTCTTGTTTCCATAGAAGGTCTTACCGGATTTTCATACATTTATCCATGCATCTCTCTGTATGTATTTCCCCATTTATCTCATTTTTGGAGTTGATCGATTCGCTTCATAATCAACTGTACCTGAGAATATAGATCTATACGTGATTTCCAATCCATTGGTTTGATGACCTCATTTTTAATCTGTTCCTTAACTGATATGAACGAAACTGTCAAGGCCCCATAACTAAAGGGTTTTAAAATCAGTTTTCATTCCACTGATGGACATGGTTATCCTTTCTTTAACTTACAGACCCATCATCCTTTCTCGCTGTGTTTGTCAAGGGCGTCTTTTGCCCTTGATAAACGAACAGTCGGGAAAGGATATCTTTTTAAAAGTAGAAGAAAGAAAATCTTAAAACCTTGGCACGAAGACAAAGGACACTGACGGCGGTTAACAGTCTGATATGCGCGGGTTGGCTACCGCATTTCAATCCGATCCGTCACAGAGCTGCCTCGGACTAACGGCGCACGCTCGGTAATGTAACGCCTAGTGCATAGTTAAGAGTGAGGGTTTTCCTTACCGGGGCTTCGCCTTCGAGCCAAACCTTCAAAATCTCTTTTTTAGTTTAAAAGACAAGGGGTTGCTGATTACGCAGACGATTATGCAGCGTTAAACTCTTCGAGTTTCTTTTTCTCAATGGCACATCCAATGGCCCAAATAAACCCAATCAATTCTCGAGCGACCGCGAAGGACAGAGACTGCGTACTGCACAGCTTGTGTAGACACGCCAACCGTGGGTACCACGGGGCTGGCCTGCTTATCATCTTCGCCTGGTAGGGCGTTCAGCGCAGGAATCTCGTTACTTCAGTGACGAGAGGTTCAATAAGTATAGATTTGATCACCTATTAAAGGAGAATTGGCATGGAAGAAAAAGTTCTCCATACACATGATGTTAAGTTTGTTTATTGGCATGTCCAAGGCCCTCCACATAGACATATGTACTCTACGAGGACGTCATTTAATGATCGTCATACTCACTTAATGAGTGGGGTAACCTCATTTGATGACGGTCATGTTCATTATTATAGGGGAGCAATCGGACGTGCCATCCCTTTACCAGACGGTGGACATATACATGAATTTGCAGGTAAAACTTCAATTACTAATAGGCATACCCATTCCTATTATGAAAGAACAGGTAAAGACTATTGATCACTCCCTTTATTAACATGGTTATTTCGGGTAGTTAATTTGTTGTCTTCCATCCCTTTCTCTACCAGTTATGCAACTACTATTGTTGTTATAGTTTCAAATAATTATTTTTTATGCAAAAAAAATATAATTTGTAATGAGGGTCTACACCAAAATCTGTTCTTGACATAGAAAAATAAAAAAACATCTGTATCTCTATTATGCTGAAAGTACCACCCATCAACGTAACGAGGTATACAGATGCACTCTCAGTTTATCAATTTTTTATTAAACATACCAGAATTAATTGTTTCCCATGTACGTGAAGAAAATCCTGTTGTACTTTTACTGGATGTGGAGCCGACGGCTCCTATTCAACCTTGCCCTTGTTGCCATTCTGCCGGACATGTGATTCGCCGTGGGATTGCTTATACACGAAAAGTACGTCATCTTCCCGCATTTGGCCGTATTGTTTTTCTTATGCTTCCGGCTATTCGTATGACATGCACGAACTGTGATCTCTCATTTGTCTGTCGTTACTCATGCGTTGCGCCTGAAAACGATACACCCAAGCTTTTGAAGATACTTTGGCTTCTCACGTTCTAGGTGCAACGGTTGTCCATGCAGCCAAACAGACAAAGACACCGGCGACTACCATTGAACGGGTTTTCAAAAAGTGGATGGAAAAAGAAAGTCCGCGTCTGCAAACAGAATGTATCCAAGCGGCTTCTCAGCGCGAAGGACTTGTCATTGGCATTGATGATTTTGCGATTCGTAAAGGACATACCTATAATACAGGCTTGTATGATTTACGAGGAAATACACTTCTCGATGTCATCCCGGGTAGGACGGTAAGCGAGCTGCGTGCTTATTACCAAGAACACCCCGAATTATTTACGCTTGAACCTGTCGCTGTAGTTATGGATTTAGCTCGTTGTTATCACACTTTTATAACGGAAGTCTATCCCCGTGCCATACGAATTGCCGATCGTTTTCATGTCAATCGCTATGTCACGAAAACTCTACAGAATGTACGTAAAAGTGTACAAAGTACGCTTTCTTCTCGTGCGCGTAAACAACTAAAGCAGCATTTTCGTGTTCTTGGCAAACGTAACGAAGATTTAGCGGATCAAGAGCGTGAGCTCTTGAAAGACCTCCTTCATTACTCACATCTCTTGCGAGATGTGTATGAGTGGAAGGAAGCCTTTATCCAATGGTACGATTGTAGCTCCTCCTTTGCCTATGCCAAACAAGGGTTTATACGTTGGTGTAGACAAGGAGAAAAAATCAATCATGCAGCAGTCCAATCTTGTCTGAAAACAATGGAAAACTAGCAAGAAGAAATCTGTAATTATCATCTTCTTCGTTTTACGAATGCATCTGTTGAAGGTAAAAATAATAAAATCAAAGCTTTGCAACGCCGTCATTACTTCACGCGAAATCTGAAGGGTTACAAACAAAGGATTTTGTTGGAGTGCAATGAGGAACAAATTACAGGTTAGGTTTTGTCAAGAACATGTTGGTGTAGACCCTGTAATGAACAAGAAAGTAAAAAGACCGATTCTAGTGTTGTTGAGGATCGGTCTTACTTATTTCTACATTTGCCTTAATACGAGTACTGCCGGATTCCGCAACCAAAAGTTCTACCAGTTCTTCTCTTCTTTCCTCCAATAATTCGGCTGCTTTTTCCACTATGGCTGATCTTTTATAAGGATTGATTTTTTCCCATTCTGCTTGAGCAGCTCTTGCCGACTCATACGCCTCATTGATGTCATCTATATTTGCTAATTTAATTTCTGCAACAGATTCATCATTATAAGGATTTTTATCTACATAAACGTTTTTACCGGATCCTTCTCTCCATTGACCATTGATAAATTGTTGGCTCCATTGTAGATTATTTTCCATATTAAAAAACCTCTTTCTTACAGTTTATATTCAATATCTGAGATTACTATCAATTTCCTTATGTTTTCGATGCCCAATCAATTACATTTTTAATATTTTAGGGATGCCAAAATTGTATTCAGAGTAGGCGATAAGAAGTGTATCTACTTCTCGGATGGCGTCTTTATAAAGAAACTATAGCGCCCCGATCGCCTTCAACCTCAATGTTCGGATTATAAGATAGAATACTGAATCTCCATCCTTCTGGTGCTAGCGTTTGAACTATACGTAGTAGTAACTGATTATATGCTCCTTTACGTAAATTACAGTGAATTACTTTATAGTTCCTTATCTTTCAGTATCGCATCTGGGCTTAATACGTCACCGGTAAACTCTTCAATCGACTGACCTGATTTTGCTTTTTTGACCCAATCGTGGTTCGCCAGTGCCGCTTTCCCAAGTGCTATAATATCGGAACCTTTTGTAAGAGCCTCTTCCGCATCGGAAGGTTGATCGAGGTTCCCGTTTACAATTACTGTCGTATTTCCGTATTTTTTCGCAAGTTCCGCTAGAGTTGGTCCACTCTCACCAAAAGCAGGATGGAGTGCTCGATAATCAGTGGTGTGAATATAATGAGGTTTTTCTGCTCCTATTTTCTCAAAAATGATTCTTGCATCATCTTCGCCTAATGACCACTTATGTGTATAGTCGTTGATTTTTGCAAGAGAAATCCGAATGCCGACAACAAAATTGTCCCCGACTTTTTCTTTAACAGCCTTTATAATCTCGCATATTATGCGGACACGGTTTTCTGTTGTGCCTCCGTATTCATCATTGCGTTGATTGGTGTATTCGGTTAGAAATTGATCCAAAAGATATCCATTCGCTCCATGAATCTCTACACCATCGAAGCCTGCCTTCTTTGCGTTTGATGCAGCGTTAACGAAACCCTCAATCACTGAACGAATTTCCTCTTTAGTAATCTCTCGTGGAATTGAAAATTCACCTTCACCTGCATACATTTTCAGTTTTTCACCCTTAGGTTTAACAGCGGAAGGGGCCACAGTCTCATCCTTGTTGATATTTCCTTGTGAAAGTGCCCCTGCATGCATTAATTGGCAGATGATTTTGCTTCCCTTGGCATGTACTGCATCCGTTACAGTTTTCCATGCCTTCACATGTGCTTCGTTCGCTATGCCTGGCTGATTGAAATACCCTTGGCTGTAAGCCTCGTCCGGATACGCGCCTTCAGTTATAAGAAGTTTGAATCCACCTTCTGCAAAACTTGAATAATAACGAGCCATCCTTTCCGTTGCGCATCCATCCTTTTCAGCAGAAACACGCGTCATAGGAGCAAGAGCTATACGGTTTTTTAATTGCAGGTTTCCTAGTTGATACTCTGACATAATGGTTTTAAATGTTGACATAGCGAGTAGCTCCTTTATAAATATTTCACTTTAATTTATACTTATTTTGTTAGTTGTAACTTTATATTACTATAAACAATATAATTATTTATAGTAAGTACATGCTTAAAAATAACTTAGCACTAAAAAGTGGGTTACGAAAGTTGACACAATGGCTAACGAAGAGCATCTGTGTCCTGTGAAAGTTATATTAAACATTATTGATGACAAATGGAAGGTTCTTATCTTATGGCATTTAATGAGACGTACAAGACGCTACAGTGATTTAAAAAAATTAATATCGTTGATCCCACCAAAAATGTTGACGTAACAATTGAGAAAATTAGAGTGTGACGGTCTCATCGGTCGCCATCAAATTTATGTTTAATCTACATATTTTTCAACGCTATAATTACATCTTCCGGATCTAAACGTTTTTATAATCTGCCTCCACGTTTGCGAGTTTAATCAACCTGGTTTACGGTTCAACCCGGGGATAGTCTTTATACTATTTCAAAGATAGTTTATGTCTCCCTAAATGTTCTGATTAGTGGCAATCCCTCCCTCAATCTAAGCAACCTGCAGCCAGGGATGAAAGTGTGTATTGCAAAGTTGCCTAACCATAAAGTGATGTTAGTCTAAAAAGTAGTGGTATTTGAGGGAAATTTATATTATTTGTTCTTCATTTTTAATTTTATGATTTTTATCATGAAGACGAAAAGGATGACAATGATAGCTAATCCCACTAAGTACCAATTTTCTTTCATTGTATTTTGATATAACCAAGCCATTACGATCATGGGTGGTACAATGCCAATTCCCGTTGTCCATGTAAACTGCCAAAGCGTCATTTGTGTTAATCCCGCTCCATAATTAAGTAAGTTAAAAGAAAATAACGGAATAAATCTCAAGATAAACATTCCCAAAACCCCGTTTTTTTCAAACCATTGATCGAAACGCTTTATCTTCTCAATAGAAACAAACCGTTTGATAAAAGGACGTCCGTAAAATTTTGCCAAGTAAAACGATAAATAAGCTCCCAACAACGAACCAATCCATGTATAGATAAACCCAAAAACGAGACCATAAAGATACATATTGGCAATAAAAATGATTTCAGAAGGAATAAAAACAATACTATGCAGGACCATAAAAAAGATTGATATTACTGGACCCCAAAAACCAAAGGAACGAATGTATTCTTTAATCTCTTCTGATCCATGATTGGTAAATAGCTGTACAATGAAATGACGAAGAGAAGGTATCAATAAACTGATTGAAATCAGCACTACAACAATACCTGCCATAATCAATCGAAATCGATTCGATTTCAGTTTTTTCACCTCATTCACTTATAAATAAGGAACAGGGCGAAAGTAAAAATCACCCCACAGCATCTAAACTTCTTTTAATAACTTTCGTTTTTCTTTGTATTCTTCCTCGCTAATTTCACCTTTTGCAAAACGCTCGTTTAGTATCATTAAATGATGATCTTCCACCTTATTCTTTCTGATGAGGAAACGAACCACAAATTAAAGGGTAAGTCCCACCATAATGTTCAAGAGAAATATACCCAGCAACATCATCAAGCCCATTCCTATCATCATTGAACCACCCATCATTGATGAACCATTCATCATACCATTGCTCATCTTAACTCGCTCCCTTTACGTTTGATACTCCTGATTTCTCAATTCATTCACCTCCCTCTATAAAATAAGTTTTTCTCTTGAATACGCTTGTTTTCTCAGTATTTCTTGCAAGTAAGCAAACGTTATAAAACCAAAAATAATAAGAAGTGGTTTTATATGGATAGAAGAAAAGGGCAAAAACGGGGTGACCGAATTTTCTTATATAAAATGAAAATTATGGTAGCACAATGGATCTCCACAATAGCCCAGGTGGTGTACCCTCCCATGTCTCACGGGGTCCTTACGGCCCTTACATTCCTTCGTTCTACCTATCCGTGGGGTGGAGGCTGAAAAAGCTCCTTTGCAGGGTCAAATGCCCGAATGGTAAAAAATAACGCTCAGCTTCTCCGTGCTTACTTTTTTACAATGATGAATGAGAAAAACTAAGTATGTTCAAGAAAAAGTAGATACGCAACGTTTATTTTAAGTGCATGTTGAGATGGATTACTCACAAGCGTAGCGTCATATGGCTGTTGTTTGCGCCCTAATGCAAAGAAAATACGAATCAATTTACAACATAAAGCAATAAGCGACTGCTTCTTACGAAGCGGGTTCACAGCTCGGGTAGTAAACTCATGGTGTAGGGCTTTAAACTGCTGGTTTTTAGCGACAAGTGGCATCACACATTTAAACAGGAGGGCACGCAGTTTCGGACGACCTCTTTTCGTAATACGGGTTCTGCCTTTATGCTTGCGGAAATAGCGATCTAGCCAGTTGTGAATTCGCCCTTTAACTTGCAATAAGTCTTTAGATAGCTGTTCTCGTATGTTCATTCCGACACGAAGTTCGGCATAGATTCCTTGCGGAATCTGGGGTTCAGAGTAACGACCATCTTTCATAAGTTGTGCAATGACACGGGCATCTTTCACATCATTTTTGGTTGGTGAGTTATCATCAAGTTCTTTACTACGCTTAACGTGCAGCGGATTAACCAGAACAACGGGAACGCCTTCGTGACGTAAAAACTGAGCTAGAGGCATCCAGTAGTGCCCCGTCGGTTCCATTCCAAATACAACGTGAGTTTTACAATGGGCTTCCATAAGCGAACGTGTCCATTTCCACAAATGAGTAAATCCAGACCGTGAGTTGTCAAACGTACAAGGTTTCCCAATTTCGATGCCTCGATAACCCTGCGCCCTCGCAACATGTTTGTGCTTGGCGATGTCAACCCCTACCACTAATGTAAACTCATTCATTTGCTCGATAGGCTGATTTTGCTTATAATTCACGGTGTGTACCTCCTCTGTTATTTAAGGGTCGCCTGCAGGCTGACACCTCGTATGTTAACAGGAGGTACTTTTTTTATCGAACCTCAAATTTTCCCTTAACAGGAATGCTCCTTAAGTAATTGATCATTTCGGTTTTTCAAGGATTTTAATTTCTTCGCTAAATCATTTTGACCTTGATTTCCTGTATGCTAAGGAAATCAACTTCTCCTTGATATTGCCAAACTGCTGGTTTATAAGATAGTGTTTAAAAATTCCCGGACTTGATCAGGAGTTTTCGCATTAGCGCTGTGTAAATGAGCGATTTTTTCTCCATTTTTATAGACAAGCAAACTTGGAATGCCCATCACATCATACTTTTCAGCAATTTGGGGGAATTCATCTTTATCAATTTCATACCATTGTTTATCTTGGTGTTCAGCCACAATATCATCAATGAATATATTTAGTCTTTTGCAATCTGGACACCAAGTTGTCGAGAATTTCATTACCATGAAGGTTTCTTGAACAATTGTATTTTGAAACTGTTGTTCCGATAAAATTTTTTTCATTGATTTCAACTCCTTGTTTATATTAATAAATATATAATATAAAGTTGCTTTTTAATGTAATGTATCTTACAGAAGCCCACACCTTTTAACATGTACTAGATATAGACTTACTCATAAAAATAGAGTCCTATCTTAAACCGACTACCCTATTCTAAGGGGAAAATCGGCTTTTTCATTTGTACGTATTTTCGTTGATATCGGTAAGGCTAATTATGAAGCCTTAATGTTAATCGGGAAAATCATCTTATTTATAGCTCCGAGCGTCCTAATCGGCGGACAAATGGGCCCTTGGATTCAACATAAAGTAGATCCTGATTTGATGAAGTTGATTATTGCTATTCTGTTAGTTTTAGTTGGTTTATTTTTACTTATTACGTTACTGTTTTAATCACGCATATGTACAATCTTTGTGTTTCAATCCAAGGTTTATTTCCACATAGGCTTGGAAATATAAACGTTGGAAGAAGATGTGTAATAGGGGGTCCCAATATGGGTACCGCCAACATTTTACCGAAAATGTATGTTAAGACCGTTTCAATATAAAAAAGCCAATTTTTCCTCACAATAAGGAATCATCGGCTTGATTTGTATTACAAAAGCTTGTTATCCTGCACAGCAAGATAATTTGGATACATCTTTATCAAACGTCAGGGCTGCTAATTTTAATCCTTCTGCCCTTGTTAAATATGGAGCAAGGCTTTCTCGAAGATCTTCTATGGTTAATCCCAACTTTACAGCCAGTGTTGCAGCATTAATAACATCCCCTGCATTTCCTTCCTTGTATCAGTGTTTTATAACGGGCGAAATTGAATTATCTAGGTTTTATCATTTCCACCGATTCATCCCCTTCCTCAACGCCTCCGGCGTAGGGAGGGGATGAATCGGTAGGATTTTCCTTCTTTTTGCGGTATGCTAAGAATGTATGTTCGCAAAAAGGGAGGGATTCAGTTGGTACTCAATAAGGCGTTTCGATTCCGGTTGTATCCCAATCAGGCACAGAAAACACTTCTCGCCAGAACGTTTGGCTGTTTCCGGTTTGTCTACAATACGTTCCTTGCGGAACGAAAGAAAATCTATGAGACCGAACGACGCACGTTGGGGTACAAGGAATGCTCGAAACAGCTTACGCTCCTGAAAAAGACGCTGGCATGGTTAAAGGAACCTGATTCAACGGCGCTCCAATCCGCGCTCAAGGCACTGGATGCAGCGTACCAAAAGTTTTTCAAGGAAAAAGCCAGGTATCCCCGCTTCAAACGCCGTCGAAATGAGCAATCCTATACCACGAAAAACAACCATGGTTCGATTGCGGTACAGGGCAATCACGTAAAACTTCCGAAACTCGGATGGATGCGGTTTGCCAAATCTCGTGAGGTAGAAGGCAGAATTCTGTCTGCTACCATTCGTCACACACCAAGCGGGAAATATTTCATATCCCTTTTGTGCGAAGCAGAGATGTCCCCTCTTCCCCCGGTTGATTCTACGCTCGGTGTTGACCTTGGGATTAAGAAGTTTGCCGTCCTATCTACTAGAGAGGCGATTGACAACCCCAAGTACCTGCGAAAGTACGAAAAGCAGTTGCATCGCTGGCAGCGTACGCTTTCCCGGCGCACGAAAGGCGGGGCAAACTGGCACAAGGCACGAATCAAGGTGGCCCGCCTGCATGAAAAAATCTACCACTGCCGAAACGATTTCCTGCACCAGCTCTCCACAAGGCTTGTTCGTGAAAATCAAACGGTATGCCTTGAAGACTTGCAGGTATCGAATATGCAGAAGAATCATAAGCTGGCTAAATCGATTGCCGATGCAAGCTGGTCCTGTTTTGCTTCTATGCTTGAATACAAGGCCAAGTGGTATGGGCGAACGGTGAGTGTAGTTGGGAAACAATTTCCTTCAAGCCAGCTCTGCCATGTGTGTGGAACCAAGCATAAAGAGGTAAAAGACTTGAATCTGCGCGAATGGGATTGCCCTGTATGCGACACGCACCATGACCGTGACCATAACGCCGCGATGAACATTTGGAAAGAAGGACTTCGCTTACTATCGCTACAGCCTGTGTAGCATAGTGAACCGTGGGGACCACGGGGATATAGCCTACCCAACTAGAAACCGTTAGGTTTCCGTACGTAGGAATCCCCCACTTCAACCGTTAGGTAAGTGGGGGTAGTTCAAATAACTTGTATTAATTTCTCCCAATTTTATTTCGGGTAAAATAAAAAGTATCACTATAGAACTTTTTCTCCCCAGCCAACGAATGAACATCGATTTTCATTAAGGGGCCTTGCCAAAAACACGACGGATTGGGGTCTTCTTTGTATTGTTCATAATCTGTCTCCATCCTGTTCTACACGTTCAAAGGTTGCATCCGTAACTAAATTAATCCCTTGTTCTGTCAATGCTTGCGTGTTCCTAAATGTTAGTCGTTCACGCACATGCTATTAAACCCTCCTCTGAATTACTTTTTTACAGAAGCAGGAAAAGTTATCCCTCTCTCCATCTCAACAAGACTACATAAATTAATCCACGTCCAATTGCTTGATACAAGTGTCTATCTATATCTACCAGTACTTTTTGTGTTAATTTATCAATAGTAATTAGCCTCTTTTAAAAACTAGAAAAAGTCACGTCACTCTTATAAAATCCAAATTTATTTATTCCTTTCCCACTCATTATTGCACACGGCTTTATTTTTCCATTTAGAACCCCTTTAACAAATATTCCACTATTAAACTCACGTTTTATTGAACGGAGCTGAAAAGGATAAGCTTGTAAGTGAGACAAAAAAAATTCTACTGGAAAAAGAAAAAATCAGTAATTCTGTAAGGCCAGCTGAAATATAAAGATATTTGGATAACTTTATTAATGGGATCCTCTTTTTCCTTGCCAGCGAAAAGGATTCCAAATCTTGCCCCGCACTTATGCAGATGTGAAAGTCATTCAATCTTATCGGGCAAAAAAAATAAGCATGCAGGCATCCTTCCCGCACGCTTATTGTATCATGATTTGTCAGTAAGGTGAGATTTCATCAAGGCTAATCCGGGCCATTTCGACCGTGAAGGTGTCATTTGGACGCTCGAGACTTATTCGACCTAACTTTCCGCCCCGCACCTCACGGATCAGCAGTTCTGCCACCTTGTCATAATCAATGTCGCCGCCGCTGATAATGGATCCGCGCCTACGGCCGATTGCATCCAAAATCTCTATCTTATTATCAGGCAGTTCATCCAGTTGATACCGTTCCTTTAAAGCGTCGGGATAGTGAAGGCGAAGGTAGGCCACCAGGAAGATGGCGATTTCCTGGAAATCGATAATTTCATCCTTAATGGCCCCGCTCGCCGCCAGCCTTAACCCAACCATTGGGTCCTCGAATTTTGGCCATAAAATCCCCGGTGTATCCAGCAGTTCAAGCGTTTTGCCGACTTTCACCCATTGCTGGGCTTTTGTTACAGCTGGCCTGTCCCCTGTCTGCGCCACCTTCCGACCTGCGAGCCGGTTCATCAGCGAGGACTTGCCGACGTTTGGAATGCCGAGAATCATGGCCCGCACGGCGCGATCCTGCATCCCTTTTGCCCTGCGTTTTTCCATCATCTCCTGAACAAGCGTCTGGCACTCCTGAGGCAATGCGTTCACACCTTTGCCTGAGAGGGCATCAATTGGAACGGCCCTGACACCCTGTTCACCAAAATAACGTATCCATGCCTGAGTAACCCTCTCGTCCGCGAGGTCGGCTTTATTTAACAGGATAAGCCGCGGCTTTCCTTCTACTATCTCATCAATCATCGGGTTGCGGCTGGAGACTGGCAGCCGCGCATCCAACAATTCAATCACGACGTCAATTAGCTTTAGCTTTTCTGTTACCTGGCGGCGCGCTTTGGCCATATGCCCGGGAAACCACTGGATCGTCATGAGCCATCACCTCTTTCGTTGTTTAGTGTATCATCCTGAATTTATGAAAAGGCCAAACAATGACCTCTGCTTTTCCCACTATGCTGTCGACCCGAACAGGGCCGATTACCCGGCTGTCTGTGCTGTTGCGGCGGTTGTCACCCATTACAAAAACCGTGCCTTCCGGGACACGCACCGGTCCAAAATCTTCTGTTAGAACAAAACCATCTGCTTTCGCTTGCTCTTTCGACGCTCTTAAATAAGGTTCGTCTTTTATCCTGCCGTTTATGTACAGCTTATCACCGCGCACCGCAACCGTTTGGCCTGCAGTAGCAATGATCCGTTTGATATAATCTTGTTCTTTGGTCGCATGAAATACAATGACGTCACCGGGCCCTGGCGAGTTTATCCGATATATAAGTTTATTCACGATTAACCGGTTGGTATCCTCAAGGGTTGGAACCATCGATGAACCATCCACAACAAACGGAACAAATACAAAAGCCCGGATCAACAGTGCCAGAATCACTGCAAAAAATAACGCTTTCACCCATTCATAGATCTCGCTTTTATATTTTCGGCTCTTTCGAGGTTGATAGGAAGTTTGCTCCACCAGGTTTAGCCCCTTTATATAGGATTTAACGCCATCCATTCTACCCATGTTACTGCCTGCTTAAACGAAAATGAGAAAAACATCGCGGGCCATGCCGCTCTCTCCTTTCCCCTCATAGAAGTTTTTACGGGCGCTTTGTGGAACGACGGGCGGACCGGCAAAACATCTGGGTATCTCAATGATGGTGACAGTTGCCGGTCTTTTTCGCCCTCTGTTCCACACGCTCCACATGGGGAAAGAAAGGTGCGGGCATGCGCCTCACGATGTTTTCCTTGGGTATTTCGGGACCGGAGGTCCCGTTTAACAAATCACTTCACGCACTTCAACACGTTAAAGCACAATATAAGTTTCTAAACGAAAAGAAAAAGAGGCTCGTAAGCAAGCCTCCTTCGGTTTCACTATTAGCGACGAATTTCTTTGATACGAGCAGCTTTACCCACACGATCGCGCAGGTAGTAAAGTTTCGCACGGCGAACTTTACCGTAACGTACTACTTCGATCTTGTCGATTTTCGGAGAATGAAGCGGGAATGTACGCTCAACCCCAACACCATAAGATATTTTACGAACGGTGAAAGTAGCGCTAACGCCACCGCCGCGGCGCTTAAGAACGACGCCTTCGAATACCTGAATACGTTCGCGTTGACCCTCAATAACTTTAACGTGAACGCGCACGGTATCTCCCGGACGGAATGCTGGGATTTCCGCTTTCAAGTTGGCTTGTGTAATTTCACGAATGATACTGTTCATTCTACTGTCCTCCTTCAATATAAGATGTTCATTCCGTATGAGAAGTTGCTCACCTCTGATAGGAAGCGGACCATCTTAGTCAGGGGCATATTTGCCCACAAATCGTATCATAACACAGCCTGGAGAGCTTTACAACTCTTGTTTAAGCTCTTCCAATAATTTTTGGACTTCGCCGGTCATCTCATATTTTTCGAGCAGGTCCGGCCTGCGCGTAAGTGTGCGCCTCAGTGATTCCTTCAGCCGCCATTTTTCGATATTCTCATGGTGGCCCGATAATAGAACATCCGGCACGGCCATCCCCCGGAAGTCGGCAGGACGCGTATAATGCGGGTACTCAAGCAGGCCGGTGCTAAACGAATCGGTAACGGCCGAAAGTTCGTTGCCAAGGGCGCCTTTTTGCAGGCGAACGACACTGTCGATGATCACCATGGCAGGCAATTCACCGCCGGTCAGTACGTAGTCGCCGATCGAGAGCTCATCCGTTACCAGGTGGGTCCGGATTCGCTCATCATAGCCCTCATAGTGCCCGCAGACAAAAATCAAATGGTCTTCCCGGGCAAGCTCTTCCGCAATTTGCTGATTATAACGCTGCCCCTGCGGGCACAGCAGAATCACACGCGGCTTAAAATCTCCGTGCTGCCCGGTACCCACGCCCGCTTCCTCTGAGTTTCCCGCAAGGTGTTCTACAGCGCGGAATATAGGGTCAGGCTTGAGCACCATGCCGCCCCCACCCCCATAAGGGGTATCATCCACCTGGCCATGTTTATTCCCGGAGAAATCCCGAAAGTTAACAACGCGGAAGGAAACAAGGCCTTTCTGTTCCGCTTTGCCGATAATGCTCGAGGACAGAACACCGCTGAACATTTCCGGAAACAAAGTTAAAATATCAATTTTCATTAGCCATCTCCCATACTTTAAAGCAGCCCGGGCAGCAGGTGAATGACGATTCGCTTATTGCTGATGTCGATCTGCTTTACCACGTCCTCAATGTATGGGATAAGCACATCGCTTTCTTTGCCCCGCTTCACAACCCACACATCGTTCGCGCCCGGCTGAAGAATTTCTTTTACCGTTCCAAGAAGTTCTCCTTCTTCAGTAACGATTTCGCAGCCCAGAATATCGTGGAAATAGAACTCACCTTCCTCCAGTGTGCCCCGGTCCGCCTCACTAATCTTAAGGATGCCTCCCTTAAACTTTTCGACATCGTTTATATTATGGTAGCCTTTAAAAGAGAGAATGTAAAAATTTTTATGCTGGCGCGCATCTTCAATGGTAAGCGGCAGTGGCTCTTTTAGAGTTGGGTGGAACAGATAAAGAACCTGCCCTTTTCTGTAGCGCTCCTCCGGAAAATCGGTTTCCGATACAACGCGGACCTCCCCACGTATCCCCTGCGTGTTAACCAGTTTGCCAACCGTATAATAATTAGCCATCGCTTCTCCCCCTTTCCTGATTTCTTTTACAATGCCGTCCTCCAGGATAATTTCGGTTTCGTTCATTAAGGATTCCCAGTCATCGCCCGGCCTAATCTGCACATCGCTTTCAACGGTGGTGTACAGGACTTCGCTGCCTTCAGGAATACTCTTAAGCTGTTTCAGCTGAAAATCAAGCTGCTCGATTTTCTCCCGCCGGGTGTTCTCCTCCCTGATAAGGCGCTGCTGCACGACTTCTAACGCTTCATGGCTACGCCGCTGTGCCTCTGCCAAAAGCTTCTTCGCCTGGAACTGCAGCTGCTCCAATTCAAGCGAATAACGGTTTTTTAGGCTGGTAAACTCCTGCTCCATGAGTGCGCGTGATGTTTCGGTTAGTATCATTTTTACTTTAACCTGGCGCTTTACCGTTATCATGACATAACCTCCACTGGTTTGGCATGTTGGACAACTGTGCCCTCTTTTAGGTTGCACGCATGCGGCCGCGATCGGCATTCCTACTCGGCTGCAGGTCGGTTGCGCACAATCCGAAATAGTAAGAAAAAGCCGGGATGATGTATCCCAGCTTTGTGTATGTTTTATACGATTTCAACGATAACCTTCTCGTTGTTTTTGAGCGCCATAGCTCCGACAACTGTGCGAAGTGATTTGGCTATCCGGCCCTGTTTGCCGATGACTTTGCCCATATCATTCGGGTGGACGGACAGCCGGTAAACAAGGGTGCGGTCGCGGGTCTCTTCCACTACGGATACGGCGTCAGGATGATCAACAAGAGCCTTTGCGATTACTTCAATTAGTGATTTCACTGGAGGCCCCCCGCATCAAACGCAATTATTTTTGGTTTTTTGCTTCGTGGAACTTCTTCATGATGCCAGCTTTGCTGAGCAGGTTGCGAACCGTGTCAGTAGGCTGCGCGCCAGTGGTTAACCATTTCATTGCTTTTTCTTCATCAAGATTAACGATTGCAGGCTGTGCAACAGGATTGTACGTACCGATTTCTTCAATGAAACGGCCATCGCGCGGTGCGCGGGAATCTGCTACAACTACACGGTAAAATGGGGCTTTCTTTGCACCCATGCGTTTTAAACGAATTTTTACTGCCATTATAAATTACCTCCATAGTGTGTTTTTTACACGAATTTTTTAATTATAACAAAGTTCACTTACAAAAAGAAAACTTTAGTTAAAAACATCAAGTAAGCCCTATGACATAAAAGGAAACTTAAATCCGCCGCCTTTTTTCTTCGCTTTGTCTGACATTTTGGTAAACTGCTTCATCATTTTCCTCATGTCTTCAAACTGCTTAATCAAGCGGTTTACTTCCTGAACGGTTGTACCGCTGCCGAGCGCGATACGCTTTCGCCGGCTGGCATTAATCATTTCAGGCTTCACTTTTTCATCTTTCGTCATCGAGCGAATAATCGCCTCAATGCGGCCAAGCGCGCTATCGTCCACCTTGACATCCTTCATGCCTTTGATTTTGTTCATCCCAGGCAGCATGTTCATGATTTCATTTAGCGGGCCCATTTTGCGGACCTGTTCCATCTGGGTAAGAAAGTCCTCAAAAGTGAACTCGGCCTTGCGCATTTTGCGCTCCATTTCTTTCGCTGTCGCTTCGTCCACATCAATCTGGGCTTTCTCAATCAGCGTCAGTACGTCGCCCATCCCCAATATGCGGCTGGCCATGCGATCCGGATGAAACGGTTCAAGCGCGTCCAGCTTCTCGCCCATCCCGACAAACTTAATCGGCATGCCGGTAACGGATTTAACCGATAACGCCGCACCGCCTTTGGTGTCGCCGTCAAGCTTCGTTAAGACGATACCGCTTAACGCAAGCTGTTTATTAAAGCTGTCTGCGACATTGACGGCATCCTGGCCGGTCATGGCATCGACCACAAGCAGAATCTCGTTGGGCTTTGCTACCTCTTTCATTTCCTGGAGCTCGGTCATCAAAGTCTCATCAATATGCAGGCGGCCTGCCGTATCGATCAACACATAATCGAGATGTTCCGTTTTGGCGTATTCGATAGCAGCCCGGGCAATTTCAACCGGCTTATTAGAGCCTTCAATAGTAAAGACCGGAATATCAAGCTGTTTCCCGAGAACCTGGAGCTGTTTGATCGCAGCCGGACGGTAGACATCAGCGGCGACCAGGAGCGGCTTGCGGTTCATCTTGCCGCGGAGATAGTTAGCCAGCTTACCGGTGCTTGTCGTCTTACCGGCACCCTGGAGCCCTACCATCATCACGACAGTTGGCGGCCTTCCGGCAACCGCGATTTTGCTCTGCCCGCCTCCCATCAGTTCGGTTAATTCGTCATTGACGACTTTAATAACCTGCTGGCCGGGAGTGAGGCTTTTCAGGACATCCTGGCCGATCGCACGCTCTTTCACGCGGTTGACAAAATCTTTGACAACCTTGAAGTTAACGTCCGCTTCCAGCAGGGCAAGGCGCACCTCGCGCATTGCTTTCGTTACATCTTCCTCTGTAACTTTCCCTTTGCCGCGAAGCTTGTCAAAAGTGGATTGCAGTCGGCTGGCTAAGCTTTCAAATGCCATGGTCCGCCTCCTAATCGATATCCAATTCTAAAGCGGAGATCTCGTCTACAAGTTCCCTCGCCCTGGAGTTATCCTTATTCATTTCCTGCTTGAGTTCATCGAGCAGCAGCCGCCTCTTCTCGTAGCGGGCCAGCAGCTTAAGCTTCTCTTCGTACTGCTCAATTTGCCTCTCTACGCGCTTCACTTGGTCAAATACGGCCTGTCGGCTTACGTTCTGCAGTTCAGCTATTTCACTGAGCGAGAGGTCTTCATGGTAATACATCTCAAAATACTGGCGCTGCTTGTCTTTGAGCAGCCGCCCGTAAAAGTCAAACAAAAGCTGCAGCCTATTGCGGTTATCTTCTTCGATCATGGGCGTTTCCCCCATGTGAAAAAATTTGGTGTAAAGAGTAATCTCTTTACAGGAATTAATCATACAGAATCCGTTGCTGTCTGTCAAGATATTTATCTTTACTGGGCTGTTTCTTTTTCAATTGAGTTGGCAAATAAGGCATGCACAAACTGGTCTGCGTCAAACGGCTGCAGATCGTCCATTTTTTCGCCGAGGCCAACAAACTTAACCGGAATGTTCAATTCATTGCGAATGGCGATCACGATGCCGCCTTTTGCCGTACCGTCAAGCTTGGTCAGGATAAGTCCGGTTAAATCGGCAGACTCGCCAAAGGCTTTTGCCTGGCTGAGCGCATTCTGGCCAGTTGTACCATCCAGCACAAGCAGCGTCTCGTGCGGAGCACCGGGCACTTCCCGCTGGATGACGCGATTGATTTTGGCTAATTCCTCCATCAGATTTGTTTTATTCTGTAGGCGGCCAGCTGTATCGCACAGCAGAATGTCGGCAGTTTTCTTGCGGGCTGCGTGAATCCCGTCATAAATAACGGCTGCGGGGTCGGATCCCTGCTGCTGCCTAACCACTTCCACGCCAACACGCTCTCCCCATACCTCTAGCTGTTCAATCGCCCCCGCACGAAACGTGTCTCCGGCAGCCAGCACCACTTTTTTGCCCTGGCTTTTAAACAGGTGGGCCATTTTGCCGATGGTGGTTGTTTTACCGACGCCATTTACGCCTACGAACAAAATAATGTTCATCCGGCCGTCTTCGATGTTTAAGGATGTATCTTCGTCTTTATCCTGCAGGAGCTCAACCAGCTTCTCGGATAGAAGCGGCTGCAACGCAGCGGCTTCTTCGATCTTTTGCTTGCGTGCCTCGGCGCGCAGTTCATCGACCAGCTCAAGCACCGTGTTCACACCGACATCAGCGGCAATCAAAATTTCTTCCAGCTCCTCAAAGAAATCATCATCGACCCGTTTGTAGCGGCGTACGAGATCCTCGACCTTTTCAAATGCACCGCGGGTTTTCGTTAAGCCTTCTTTGAATTTCGTTGTGATCGCTTCGGTTTGTCCTGCTATTTTGTCTTTTAACTTTTTAAAGAAGCTCATAGTATTTACTCCTTTCTCTACGAAACCAAACTGTCATCTTCCAGGCGGACCGAAACAAGCCGCGACACACCTGATTCCTGCATGGTAATGCCGTACAAAACATCGGCCCCCTCCATGGTTCCCCTCCGGTGGGTGACCACGATAAACTGGGTGTCTTCGCAAAATACGCGAAGATACTCGGCAAAGCGGGCTACGTTTGCCTCATCAAGCGCTGCCTCTACCTCATCAAGCACACAGAACGGAACCGGCTTAACCCGCAGTATCGCAAAAAGCAGGGCGATGGCCGTAAGAGCTTTCTCGCCCCCTGATAGAAGCGCTAAATACTGCAGCTTCTTACCCGGGGGCTGGGCGACGATATCGATCCCCGTTTCCAGCAGATTTTCCGGGTCTGAAAGTTTTAAATCAGCCCGTCCTCCGCCAAACAGCCGGGTAAATACATCACCAAACTGTTCACGGATGGCCTCAAACGTTTCATGAAACCTGCGCGACATTTCTTCTTCAATATCCTGGATCACATTGTATAGCGTGGCCTTCGCTTCACTGAGATCAATCTGCTGGGCTTCGAGAAACTGCTGCCGCTCAAACAGCCGTTCATACTCTTCAATGGCCCCTAAGTTCACCACACCAAGCGCTTGAATCTGGTGTTTTATATTTTTGACGATACGCTCGGCTTCTGCTGTATCCTCTGGAAGGGGGTACGCACTCTTCGCCATTTCGTAGCTTAATTCGTATTCATCACGGAGCTTGTGCAGCAGATTATCAAGTTCAACGTCATACCGGCCCACCTTAACTTCGCATTTGTGCAGGTTATCTTCTATCATTTTCAGCTGGCGCCGCTTTTCTTTGGCTTCGATTTCATAGGCATCTATGCGGGCATATACATCCTGCCTTTTCTGCCGCTGGCTTTGGATATGGAGCGTGTATTGTTCTTTGCTGGCGCGCAGCTCCCGGATCGCCGCATCTAATTTCTCTTCTTCTTCGTCGCTGTTGGCGCCTGCGGAGTCAAGCCGCACCAATAGGCGGGTCATGTCCTCTAATTCTTTGGACACAGCCTCCAGCTCTTTTGTCAGACGTTCAAATTCTTTAGCGTTTGCCTCATGCTGCTCCCGCCTTGCTGCCAGCTGGATTTTAAGTTCTGTAATCCGTTCGTTTAAAGCCTCGCGATCGGTTTGCTTCTCACGCCTGCTCCTTTCCGTGGTTTCGATTTCCTGTTGTTTTTCCTGTTCGGCTATTGCAAGCTCCTCCAGCTCTTCTTCAATGCTGGCGATTCTGCGTTCGGCATCTGCCTGCTCCCCGGCGAGCACTTGCTGATCGTGCGCAAAAAACGCCCACCGATCGGCAATGGCCTTCTCATTTGCATCGATTTCACGAAGCTGGCTTTTAAACTCCTGCTCTTCTAGCCGGAGCTTTTCACCGTCGGCCCGCATAAGGGCAAGCGTCTGTTCCCATTCCTGTTCTTCGGAAGCAAGCTGCTGGAGCTTCTCGTACCATTCCTGGTTTTCTGCCTTCAGATTATTGATAGCTTCTTCCAGCTGCTCAAGTTCACGCTGCCTGCCCAGTAGATGGTTGGCCTTCTGCTGTACAGAGCCGCCGCTCATGGATCCACCCGGATTTACGACATCCCCTTCCAGTGTAACGATCCGGTACCGATACTGAAACTGCCGGGCAACCCGGTTAGCTTGCTCCAGATTTTCCGTGATAATGACGGTACCTAGCAGGTTCTCAATAATCGTTCGATATTTGGGTTCAGTACGCACCAGGTCTGCCGCAGACCCCACCACGCCATCAGTCTGCGTCAGTCTCTCCTTATCATGCGGCTGAAGATGCCTCGGCTTAATCACATCCAGTGGCAGAAAAGTGGCGCGGCCGGCACGGTTTTTCTTTAAAAAGGCGATCGCCTGCCGGCCAACGGCTTCATCCCTTACCACCACATGCTGGAGAGCGGCTCCAAGTGCTGTTTCAATGGCCAGCTCATATCGCTTCTCTACTGAAATTAACTCAGCAACCGCTCCTTCAATTCCGTTAAAGCCGTTCGTTCTGGCACGGAGCACTTCTTTGACTCCCTGCATAAAACCGGAAAAGTCCGCTTGCATTTCTTTTAATACGTCCCTGCGTGAAACGAGCGCGTTGAGCCTATGCTCTCCCTCACGCAGCTTTTCCAGCCATTCGGATTTTTTGGCGGCTCTCTGTTTGTGTCCCGCCTCTTTCTCCTTATATCGGATAACATCCTGTGCCAGCTTCTCCGCAATAGCCTCAAGCTTGCTCTGCACCTCTTCCCGCAGTGTAGCAAGGCGCTCTTTTTCTTCAATCACCTGCCTGTTATTGGTCTCCAGGCGCTGCCACTTCACCTTCGTATTCTCGGTCATCTGCTGAAAATGCCGAAGCTCATTGCGCAGGGATGCCATCTGATTTAAGATTTCAATGTAATCCCCCTTCAGCCGCTCAATGTCACCCTCGGAGAAAACAGCAAAGTTAACATATCTCTTTTGTTCATAGGAAAGCTCTTTTTGCAGCGCATCGATTTCCTGCTGGGAAGCAGCGAGGCTTTCCTGGCTGGCGCTGGCGGATGCACGGTATTCGTCCTGTTTGGCCTGCAGGGCCATCACCTTTTCCCGTGAATCCTGCTTGTTTTTGCTGTTGTTACGCAGGCGCTCCCGCAGAACCTCACGAAGCCCCTCGCTTCGCTCCGCTTCCTCTGTTACCGTAAGCAGCCGCTGCTGCAGCTCTTCTAAAACTTGATCCTGCTCACTGGCGTACTGGCGCAAATCCGTCATTTCTGCGTCAAGGCCATTAACCTCTGCCGCACACGCCACCTGGTTATTCGTTAATTCCTCGACAAGCGCTTTCGTCTCCTGCCACTCGGCATGCAGCGTGTCAAACTGTTTAACATAAAGTCCAATTTCATGCTGGGCCAGCTCCTCTTTCAGAGCGGTAAACTGTTTCGCCTTATCCGCCTGTTCGGCTAAAGGGATGATCTGTTCCTCTATTTCGCCCATAATATCCTGGATCCGGACAAGATTTTGTTCGGTTTCGTCCAGCTTTTTCACCGCTTCACGCTTGCGTGCTTTATATTTAACGATTCCTGCAGCTTCCTCAAACAGGCCCCTTCGGTCTTCCGATCGCGTGCTTAATATTTCTTCTATCCGACCCTGCCCGATGACGGAATACGCCTCTTTTCCGACGCCTGTATCCATAAACAGTTCAATAATATCCCGCAGGCGGCAGCTTTGGCGGTTTATATAATATTCGCTGTCACCCGAACGGTACACCCGCCGCGTGACGGTTACTTCCGTAAAATCCATGTTTACTTTTCCATCTGCATTGTCGAGTGTGAGCGATACTTCACAGTAATTGACCGCTTTGCGGGAATCACTGCCGGAGAAAATAATATCTTCCATTTTGGCCCCACGCAGTGTCCTGGCGCTCTGCTCCCCAAGCACCCATCTGATCGCATCGGAAATGTTGCTTTTTCCGCTGCCATTCGGCCCGACTACAGCCGTAATGCCGGGAACAAACTCTAGTTCCGTTTTATCTGCAAATGATTTAAACCCGGTTAATTCGAGGCGTTTTAAATACATCGATCTGCCTCCTCCAATTAAAACTTGGCGCTTTTAGCCCCTATGTACTGCTTCTGGAACCTTTTGCAGTATACCATTCGCGACAGCACGTTGTCACTCCTGCACAGTATCAGAATAATCATCGTGGGCCATGCCGCTCTCTTCTTTCCCCTCATAGAAGTTATTACGGCCGCTTTGTGGAACGACGGGCGGACCGGCAAAACATCTGGGTATCTCAATGATGGAGACAGTTGCCGGCCTTTGTCGCCCTCTGTTCCACACGCTCCACAGGGGGAAAGAAAGGTGCGGACATGCGCCACACGATGTTTTTCTTGGGTGTTTCGGGATCGTAGGTCCCATTTAAAAAATCATGCACACCGTTAGGCACTAAACTACGTAGACTTTCACCGGCAAGTTGTACCTAGCTTGGCCGGACGCGCAACAAACAGAAAGGGACCTAACGGTCCCAGCTCAAAATAACAGTAACGCATTATGCAAGGGATCTTATAGGCTAAGAAAAACCCAGCTCCTTTGTGGATGACTGGGTTTTTGTGTATGCCCCGCATTATGCGTGTATAAAAAGCAGTTTTCTCTTCTCAAGATCGCCGGCATTGCGCCAGCTGACCTGGTGTCTCTGAAGCGACCGATCCGTTGTGAGATTAACCCGCCTGTGGCCGTGTAAACCAACGAACCGTTTCCAGTTCGCCCCCCGCCTTCCACGCAGCGGCGTTTCATCAGCCGGATGCACAAATACTTCCAGATCATTCGTGCCATCCGGTATCTGTTCCATCATTCGGTTCAGCAAACGGCTGTATATTTCTTCTTCAACCAACTGGCGAAACGAAGGATGGAAAGGGCCGGCAAGAACCGTTCCCTCAGATCGGAGATCATCTGAAGAATGGAGACCCATTCGGATCACTGGAATGCCTGCTTCTATAAGAGGCAGCCACATATGGGAAACCCACTGGACCGCTTCTTCAACCGTAAGCGGCTTGTACTGGTGTGTAACATAGAGCCATTCGAGCTCCGTACCTGAAATGACAAGGGCCGGGTAAATTCTGACGAAATCAGGCGACAGCGAAACAATCTTACGAATGGTCTGCATGCTTTTCTCCAGCGTATCTCCAGGAAGGCCTGGCAGCACCTGCAGACCCAGCTTTACGGTAGGATAGTGCCTGATAATCTCCACTGCCCGTTGCACATGCGCGGATGTATGCCCACGTTTTGAAAGTTCCAGTACTTCATCATCCATGGACTGGCAGCCCAGTTCAACCGTCGTAACCCCATAAGACAGGAGAAATTCCATGATATGGTCGGCGATATAATCGGGACGGGTGGAGAGCCGGATCCCATGCACCCTTCCAGACACTAGGAATTCCTTCGCTACCGTAAGGAGCATAGTCTGATACCCGCGTGGAAGGCCGGTAAAACTGCCCCCGAAGAAAGCAATCTCAACGGATTGCTCCGGTTGAACGGTGGAAAGCTGGTCTTCAACGCTTAAGCGCACCGTCTCTTCGGTAAGCAGGCTCTCCCGCTTGCGGCCTGTTATGCGTGCCTGGTTGCAGAACACGCAATCCTTTGGACATCCCTGGTGCGGAACAAAAAGGGCAATGTTCACATGCTGTTTCATTCTGTCACCCTCTTTTGCTTACTGATTAATTTTGAGCTGGTTCATAGCAGCATGGGCGGCATTCTGTTCGGCCTCTTTCTTAGAACGTCCGATTCCCTGCCCCATAATCTTGCCGCTTAAAAGCACCTCAGAAATAAATTCACGGTTATGCGCAGGGCCGCGCTCGGAAACGATGCGGTATTGGATATCCCCCAGTCCGTCATGCTGAACAAATTCCTGAAGCTGGCTTTTGTAGTCGGTTACCCGGGAATATTCTCCCTGGCTTATTCGTGGATAAACAAATTTTTCCAGGAATTGCAGAACCTCATCAATCCCCTGATCCAGATAAAGAGCCCCGATAAACGCTTCAAAAACATCTGCCAAAAGCGCAGGACGGTGTCTGCCGCCAGTCAACTCTTCTCCTTTGCCAAGGAGCACAAAACGGCCAAACCCAAGCTGGTTAGCGAAATAAACAAGCGACGGTTCACAGACAATAGCTGCCCGCAGCTTGGTCAATTCCCCTTCTGCAAGCTTGGGATAATTCATAAAAAGAAATTGGGAGATGGTAAGCTCTAAGACGGCATCTCCCAGAAACTCTAACCTTTCATTATCAGCAAAAGGCTTTCCACGATGCTCATTTACATAGGAAGAATGCGTAAAGGCCTGCTTAAGCAGTTTTTCATTCGTAAACTGAACGCCGAGCTCCTTTTGCAGCAGTTGAAAATCCAATGCTTATTCACCACCACTTGACTATCAATCGGTATATTTTTTAAAGATAATTGTTGCATTGTGTCCGCCAAATCCAAGTGAATTGGACATGGCCGTGTTCACTTCCATTTTTCTTGCTTCATTTGGTACGTAATCCAGGTCGCATTCGGGATCCGGCGTTTCATAGTTAATAGTCGGCGGTACAATCTGGTCGCGCAGTGCTAATACGCAGGCGATCGCTTCGATTCCTCCGGCAGCGCCTAGCAGGTGGCCTGTCATCGATTTAGTCGAGCTAATCGCAACCTTATATGCTGCCTCACCAAACGTCTTTTTAATAGCGGCTGTTTCAAATTTATCGTTGTATTCAGTTGAAGTTCCGTGAGCATTAATATAACTCACTTCCTCCGGCTTCATACCTGCATCTCTCAGCGCATCCCTCATGGAACGGGCCGCACCTTCACCCTCCGGTGCCGGCTGTGTCAAATGATAGGCATCTGCGCTCATCCCATACCCGACAATTTCAGCTAGAATCTTAGCCCCGCGTTTTTGCGCGTGCTCAAGCGATTCAAGGACAATAATCCCGGCGCCTTCACCCATTACAAACCCATCGCGGTCTTTATCAAACGGACGGCTTGCCTTCTGAGGTTCATCATTGCGGGTAGAAAGAGCTTTAGCATTCGAAAAACCAGCTAAGGCCATTCTCCGTACACACGCTTCTGATCCGCCGGTAATCATCACATCAGCCGTGCCGCGTTCAATAATTTTAAAGGCATCACCAATGGAGTGAGTGGCACTGGCACATGCTGTAATCGCTGCACTATTCGGCCCTTTAGCCCCAATCGTGATGGAAACCTGCCCGGATGCCATATTGGCAATCATCATCGGTATAAAGAACGGACTTACCCGGCGGGGCCCTTTCTCCAGCAGTATCGTATGCTGTTCTTCCCACGTTCCAAGACCGCCGATACCCGAACCGATATAAACGCCAACACGCTCTGCATCTTCCTGGCTCATATCAAGTTTTGCATCGTCTACAGCCATCCTGGCAGCCGCCACAGCAAAATGCACAAAACGGTCGCTGCGTTTTACATCCTTCTTGTCAAGATACTGTTCCGGATCGAAGTTTTTCACTTCACCAGCAATTTTTGCAGGGTATTCACTCGTGTCAAAAGATTGTATGAGATCAATGCCTGATTTTCCGTTTAAAAGGCCATCCCAGAATTCTGCTGCATTATTGCCTATAGGCGTTACAGCGCCTAAACCTGTCACGACTACACGATTCTTCATACTTTCACCTCTACAATATCATCAACAGTTGTAATAACTGGTATACAATCCTTAAAATGGAGAGAAAGTCCCGCATAAAGTACACGGGACCTCTGTTTAACCTATAATCCATTACTTGCGTGAGTTTATGTAAGTAATCACGTCACCCACTGTTGCGATCTTCTCAGCATCTTCATCAGATATCTCAAGGTCAAATTCGTCTTCAAGCTCCATGACTAATTCAACAACGTCCAGTGAATCTGCCCCTAAGTCATCTTTAAAAGAAGCTTCAGGTTTAATTTCAGACTCGTCAACACCGAGGCGATCAACGATAATTTTCTTTACGCGTTCAAAAGTATCAGCCAATTCATTCACCTCCCCTCAAGGTATTATACTTCATTGTCACATATACATGCCACCATCAACGTGCAGAACCTGGCCGGTTATGTAAGAAGCTTCGTCAGAAGCCAGGAATTTCACAAGATGCGCTATGTCGTCCGGGTGTCCGAGCCGCGTAAGTGGAATTTGAGACAGAAGAGATGCCTTCGTGTCTTCTCCCAACACATCTGTCATATCGGTTTCAATAAAACCAGGCGCTACAGCATTAACCGTCACACCGCGGCTGGCGAGCTCCCGGGCGGCGGATTTAGTCAGGCCGATGACGCCTGCTTTGGCGGCGACATAGTTTGCCTGGCCTGCATTGCCCATTACGCCGACGACAGAAGATATGTTAATGATCCGGCCGCTTCTGGCCTTCATCATGGGGCGTGTAACAGCCTTTATACAGTTAAACACACCTTTTAGGTTGGTTGCAATAACCTGGTCAAACTCCTCTTCTTTCATACGCATAAGAAGATTATCGCGGGTGATGCCAGCGTTGTTAACTAATATATCCAGTTTGCCAAAAGTTTCAACGACATGTTTCACCATGCTTTCAACCTGCGTGGAATCGGCCACATTTGCCTGTACCACGACAGCTTTACGGCCCATGCCATGGATGATATCCGCAACTTCCTGTGCGGAAGTTTTATTGCCTGCATAGTTTATCGCGATGTCCGCACCCTGGCTGGCAAGTTCAATGGCGATGGCTCTGCCAATGCCGCGGGATGCGCCTGTCACAAGCGCTGTTTTTCCCTGTAACATATCCTGTCCCCCGTTCCACGTGGTTAGACGAATGCCTTTAGTTCTTCGAGCGCTGTTTCAAGCGTAGCGCTGTCAGAGATCGCAATCGTTTTCGCTTTTCGGTCCACTTTCTTCACAAGCCCTGACAGCACGCTGCCAGGCCCTAGTTCAACAAACACTTCAACGCCGGCTTTGAGCATAAAACGCACCGAGTCTTCCCAAAGCACCGGTGAAGCCACCTGTTCAATCAGTGCGCTGCGTATGTCATCTTGCACTTTAACCGGACGGGCCGAAACATTGGCGATTACTTCCGTTTGTGCATCGTTAATCGTATAACTAGCTAACGTATCCTGCAGTTTATCGGCAGCAGGCTTCATCAAAGAAGAGTGGAACGGGCCGCTCACATTAAGCGGAATCGCTCGTTTGGCGCCCGCTTCTTTGGCGCGGGCGCCTGCTTCCTCGACGCCCTTAGCACTGCCTGAAATGACAATTTGGCCCGGGCAGTTCAGATTAGCAAGCTGAACCGGATAACCGGAATCGGCCACCTCGCCACAAATTTCTGCGAGCGGTCCTCGCTCCATTCCCAGGATCGCGCTCATGGCACCCTGGCCTGCTGGAACGGCGTCCTCCATATACTGGCCCCTTGCCCGTACAATTTGTACAGCATCCTTAAAGTTCAGGGCACCTGCTGCAACGAGAGCAGAATACTCGCCTAGGCTATGGCCGGCTGTATAAGCCGGTTTTACACCTATTTTATCCATAAGCACCCGCCAAACAGCCGTACTTGCTGTTAATATTGCCGGCTGTGTATTGGCGGTAAGACGCAGATCTTCCTCCGGCCCTTCGAAGCAAAGTGTGGAAAGCGAAAATCCGAGCGCCTCATCCGCTTCATCAAAAACAGCTTTGGCCGCTGCTTCTGATTCATACAGCTCGCGGCCCATTCCCACAAACTGTGCTCCCTGGCCTGGAAATACAAACGCAATAGAACCCATATTATTCCTGCCCCTTCTCGACTGATGACCACTTCATGGCTGAAGCAGCCCAGGTAAGGCCTCCGCCAAAACCTACAAGAACAAGGGTATCGCCTTCTTTAATCCGCCCTTCGCTTACCGCTTCATCGAGTGCCACAGGGATCGAGGCGGATGACATATTGCCGTACCGGTCCAGGTTTACGACGACTTTATCTTCCGATAAGCCAAGACGGCGCATAGCCGAATCAATAATGCGGAAGTTAGCCTGGTGCGGAACAAGAAAATCAATATCATCCTTTGTCAGGCCTGCTCTGTCCAGAACGGTGTCGGTAGCGGTGTTCATCACGCGCACTGCAAATTTAAACACTTCATTTCCGCTCATGTACAGATAATTATCCGGACTGCCCGGCTGAATTTTTGATGGAGGAATACGAGATCCGCCGGCACCAAGTTTAAGCGATTCCGCTCCGGTACCATCAGCTCCAAGGTCAAAGGAGAGAAATCCCTTTCCATCTTCAACCGGACCGAGAATGGCTGCCCCTGCGCCGTCGCCGAACAATACGCACGTACTGCGATCTTCATAGTTGGTTATTTTAGACAGGTTTTCCACGCCGACCACAAGCGCATATCGGTATACGCCGCTCTTGATAAACTGAGTGGCTACAGAAGCGCCATACAGGAACCCTGAACAGGCTGCAGACAAGTCAAAAGCAGCCGCCTTCTTCGCACCAAGTTGTTCCTGTACAATGCAGGCAGTGGATGGGAAGAACATATCCGGTGTAACCGTCGCAATAATAATTAAATCTAAATCTTCTCCCGTTAAACCCGCCTTCTCCAATGCATTGCGAGCCGCAGCAACCGCCATTTCTGAGGAAGGCTGATCATCGCGGGCAATCCTCCGCTCTTTAATTCCGGTTCGCGTCACAATCCACTCATCAGACGTGTCAACCATCTTCTCCAGATCAGCATTCGTAAGAACTCTCTCAGGCAAATACCGACCAGTCGCCAATATACCAACAGAATGCTCCTTAAGCATGTTGTTCACCGCTTTCTCCTTGAATTTCCTGCGCAATTAATGCATTAACATCTTTTTCAACGAATTTCTTTGCTTGAAGCACCGCGTTGCGAATCGCGCGCGCATTAGACGATCCGTGCGCTTTGATGCACGTTCCCTGTACACCCATTAGCAGGGCTCCGCCATATTCAGCGTAATCCATTTGCAGCTTGATGCGTTTCAGTGCCGGTTTTAACATCATAGCTCCTGCTTTGCTTGGTATGTTGCGGGTGAACTCTTCTTTCATCACATTAAAAATCGCCTGTGCCATTCCTTCCATCGTCTTAAGCAGAATATTTCCGGCAAATCCGTCACATACCACAACATCACAGACATGTTGGGTAACTTCCCGGGCCTCGACATTACCAACGAAGTTTAAGCTGCTCTGCTGAAGCAGCGGAAAGGCCTCTTTGGTAAGGTCATTGCCTTTGCCCGCTTCTGTTCCGACATTTAAAAGGCCAATGCGTGGACTCTGGACATTCAATACCTTATTAGCATAGATGCTGCCCATTATGCCGTATTGAAGAAGATTTTTAGGCCCTACATCCATATTTGCACCGGCATCCAGAACCATAACCCCGCTCCCGTTAATCGTAGGAACAATGGGACTTAGTGCAGGCCGCTCAATCCCTTTAATTCTGCCGGTAATAAGCAGCGCGGATGTCATAAACGCTCCGGTGTTTCCGGCGGAGATGACGGCATCGGCTTCTTTGTTTTTTACCATTGTTACGGCAACTACTAGCGACGAATCTTTTTTACGGCGCATAGCTTTAACTGGCTCTTCATCCGTCGCTATAACTTCACTGGCATGTCGTACGTCTATGTTCTTTGGTGCTTCATGCAATAAAGGCGTTAGTTGGCTCTCGTCTCCTACAAGTACGATACGGAGCTCTGGAAAATCTTTCGCTGCCTCTATTGCCCCTTCAACCGTTGCGTGGGGAGCAAAATCTCTCCCCCCATCGCATCAATCGCAATAATCATGGTTCCTCCTCTTTCCGGTTGGCTGGCGCTATCCTACTTCCTTTGCCCGGTAAACACGGAACGTGCCGCTAAAAACGAGCTCATCCTGACTTCGGGTTTCCACTCTTACCTTGCTCTGTTCACCGTCAGTTGACCGTACAACAGCCTTGGCGACCAGTCTTTCCCCAAGCCGGACAGGCCGGATGTAACGCAGGCGCGCAGCTGCTGTCAGAACGACGTCTGCATCAATTACGGCCACAGCCAGCGAATTTGCCTGGGCGAAAATATGATGACCCCTGGCAATTTGTGTGCGTGAAAATATATGGTGAGTCGTTATTTCCAAAATAGATATGGCAGACCTGTCAAGCTGCAGGTCGACAACCTCGCCAACCACTTCTTCCAGTGGAAGCGACTTCACCTTATCAAGATTGTTTTCAGCAACATTTTTGATTCTTTCGCGAAGCTCTGGAATGCCTAACTCCAGCCTATCAAGGCGTACGGTTTGAATGCTTACGTTAAACCGAGCAGCGATTTCCTCATCTGTATGAAAGGGACTCTTAGCCAGCCATTCTTTTAATACCTGCTGACGGACCTTTTTACTGAGGCGAGACATGCTGCATCACCGCCATTATCCTGTATTTTATGACCTGGTCTTAAGAGTTAGTATATATAAAAGGACTCTAAAAAACAATACGCTATTTTTCCTGCTTTTCCAGCAGAAAAAAAACATTCGCTGTACCGTCTTGCAATTCCTGCCCGCCAGAAAAGGTAACAAAAAAAGACAGGATGAGTGTTTCTTCATCCTGCCTTGCTCGTAACTATTGGTTAACGATCTGGTTACCTTTGTATGTTCCGCAGCTTTTGCATACACGATGCGCTAGCTTAAGCTCGCCACACTGTGGGCATTTTACCATACCGGGCACTTCTAATTTGAAGTGAGTACGACGCTTGTTTTTGCGAGTTTTAGACGTTCTTCTTTGAGGTACTGCCATGAGTCCCACCCCCTTATCAGAGTACATAAACAAATCTATTTGATAGGACAAGGTATCCATCAAAACAAAACAATATTACCTGATTTTCAGTCAAAAGAAAAGCGTTTATTTATTCTGTTTGCCGAAAAGTTCACTAAGAACCGCCAGTCGGGGATCAATGCGTTCCACCACACAGCCGCAGTTCTGTTCATTTTTATTTACTCCGCATTCAGGACAAATGCCCTTACAATCATCCCGGCATACAAGCGTATGCGGCAGCGAAAGTAAAATGTCTGCTTCTAAATAAGGATTGAGCTCCATGTCATCTCCATCGAAGGCTTGAATTTCCAATTCTTCGTCTAACTCAATCTCGGCTTCCTTCTCATCCACAAACGTTTCCTTCACAGGAACACGATAGGCATAGGGGAAATGTGTAAGGCAGCGCGCGCATTCCATCGTAAGCGTGCCCTCTACCTCGCCTTCCACCATGTAAAGGCCGGACGTTGCATAAGCTTCACCCGCAAAGCGCGCTGGTTGTGCAGCAACTATCTGGGGGTGCTTTCCCTTCAGGTCGAGATCAATGCCGCTCTCATCCAGTTCCATCTTCTGGCCATGCAGCTGAAGAAAATCATTTTTACGTAATTTCACCGAGAGTCACCTCTTTTTTCAAGCAACAAATTATATTATATCTGGATTAACATTGCTTTGTCAATCTTAAAATGGTAAATAACACGTGAGGCAGCAGGCATGGTCATTGGCGGCTTCCTTAGTTGCACGAATGCAGAAACACAAGTATAACTTTCTTATCTGCTAAAATAATTAACGCGTTTTTCCATATCTACAGGAGGCGTTTATGAAAACAGTCGGAGTCGTCGTGGAATACAATCCCCTGCATAATGGACATGCCTACCATTTACAGGAGTCAAAGCGGCAGACAGGTGCCGAAGCGGCCGTGGCCGTTATGAGCGGCCACTTTCTGCAGCGGGGTGAGCCCGCTATTGTGAACAAGTGGGCCAGAACCGAAATGGCGCTTCGGGCAGGCGTAGATCTTGTGCTTGAGCTTCCGTTTGTGTTTGCAGTCAGAAACGCAGAAATCTTTTCCTACGGAGCTGTCGCTACCCTGCACGCCACCGGGGTAGTGGATACGCTGTGCTTTGGTTCTGAAAGCGGCAAGATTGACTGGATGGTTAAGCTCGCCCGCCACCTCACAGTGGAGCCGGAATCGTTTAAAGATAAAATCAGGCAAGCGTTAGATTCGGGTGTAAGCTACCCCACAGCATACGGGCTTGCCGTTAACGATTTTGCCGCATCGCAGGGTTTAAGCCCAGGTGTGAATGTAAGCGAACCTAACAACATTCTCGGGCTAGGTTATTGTGTGGCGCTGGAGCGGCTAAAGAGCCCCATTGTGCCGGCCACCATCCAAAGAACAAAGGCTGGCTACCACCAGTCCCATATTACAGATAACAGAATTGCCAGCGCTACGGCTTTGCGCAAGCTCATTTTTGAAAAGGATTTATCGGCGATTAAGCCATACGTGCCGGGTGCAACGTATGATATTCTTAACCGGTTTGCTGTGGCAGGCCATTTTCCGATGTCCTGGGATTTATTTTTTCCCTATCTTCAATCGATGATGATTGCCAATCAGCCAGACGAGCTGCAATTTATTCTGGAAATAACGGAAGGGCTTGAAAACAGGATCATGAAAACCATGCCACACGCCGGAAGCTTTGACAGCCTGATGGATCAGCTCAAGACCAAGCGCTATACATGGAACAGGCTGCAACGCGTTCTTCTGTATACCTTGTTCCGGCTTACCCGGGAAAAAACGGCCCGGGCAGGAAGCGAACCCGCATACATACGCGTTCTTGGTTTTACCGATAAAGGGCGATCCCTGCTGCGCAAAATGAAAGATAAATCCTCGTTACCGGTTATTACCCGAATTGGTCAGGTGAAACACCCGATGCTGGACCTGGATATCCGGGCAGGTATGATGTACGCTATGGGCCTGCCTGAACAGCTGCGCGAAAGGGAAAAACTGAGGGATTACTGGCAAGCCCCTGTGCAGTTATAAGCATTTATTTTTTTTGGCGGAAGGCTGCGCAAATATGCCAGCGCATCGTCAACCGTGCGGACTGGCACAATCTTCATTTTCGTATGCAGCTTGTCCGCTGCTTCTTTCGCTTCCTCGTAATTGCTTTTAACGCCTGCCGGAACAATATCGTTGGGTGCAAAAAAGATGTCAGCCTTTACTTTATCAGATGCTTGCACCTTGTGGGCGATTCCGCCGATTCGTCCGACAGAGCCGTCTTCGAAAATCTCCCCGGTTCCCGCTATCCGATAACCCTTCGTGAGATCTTGCTTCGACAACTGGTTAATAATCTCCAGGGTAAACATCATACCGGCGGAAGGGCCCCCAATTTGGTCTGAAATTATCGTAACGTTGCGGGAGAGCATTAGCTGCCTTTTTGTTTCTGGATTAAAAATTCCAAGGCCAGCACGAGCCGGCTGGCCCTTTACGGTTTGAAGCTGCGCAAGCGCAATGCTGACCTGTTTCGGCTGTCCGTCCCGCAGCAGCTTTATTGCGATTTTCTCTCCGACTTTCCTTCCTTTAAGCACGTTTAGCAGGTCAGTCCCTGTCGTTACTTTTTCCCCGTCTACGGCCACGATTGTGTCCCCCACCTGCAGATACTTCTCTGCCGGCTTGCCGGGAACGAAATCCATGACAATCGCCCCTTCATTTTTAACAGTAAAAGGCGTTCCGGTTTTACGGAAGGCAACCATCTCCGCTTTCTGCTGGGACGTTCTCATTACTTCCAGCTCTTGCTTCTCGTACTGCGCATCGCTTTGGCTCGGGCTGTGTATCTCATCGGCTTTCATTAAATCCGCATACGGGTCATATTTGGCAAGTATGTACCCCAGAACGTTTGTCGGCCCCATTTGGACCGTCGTCAGCATTAACGTCCCTTTTTCTTTCTTTGTTCCACCCTGCACGTTGACGATAGGCTGAAGTTCAATCGCCGAACCCGGGCGAATCGCGTAATAAGGGGTTGGTGTAAGTGCCACCCACATTACGGCAAGGGCAGCTATTATGACAAGAACCGAGGCAGACCAGCGGTTAAACCACCGGGTCCGTCTTCCGCTGTGATTCATTGTTTATCCTCCACTCTTCAATTTTCTGCTGAATATGGGGTACCATCAATTGGGCAGCTATTCGCCCTTCTTCAATTATCTGTTCGTTATGAGTGAACGATGTAGAACTGTAGTTGCCTACGTCCGGTCTAATCATAATATCGGCATGGACAGAACGATGCCGGAAAATTTCCCGCTCCATAATGTCCACTGTTTGGTAGATGACATCAAAGAACGAGCGCACAGGCGTGCTCACCGGGGAAGCCGCTACATCTACCGCTATCGTCAAATCCGCCCCCATATCACGCACTACATCGATCGGCACCCGATCGACAACGCCTCCATCGACCAGCCATTTATCGTCAAGTTTATACGGTACAAAAATCCCGGGTATGGATACGCTCGCTCGCACGGCATGGTGGATCTTTCCTTCTTTAAACACCACCCTATCGCCTGTTTGCAAATCGGTTGCAACGATGGCAAGCGGGCGGGACAGTTCTTCAATGTTTCGGTTTTTGGTTAGAAGCTGCACCACCTGCCGAAGTTTCTCGCCCGAGACAAACCCGAGACCCGGCATACTGATGTCGAGCCAGTGTTTCCGCTTTAAATTGATTGCGAGCTTCTCCATCATAAGCGGGGTAAATTCGCTTGCATACAGGGAAGCGATCAGGCTGCCCATGCTGCTTCCGGCAAGATAAGACGGAAGGATTCCGTGCTGCTCCAGCACTTCCAATACCCCGATATGAGCAAAACCACGCGCCCCTCCTGCACCAAGCGCTAACCCAATGGAAGGCATCTTAATCACCTCGTTTATAAATCCCCAGAGGGGTGGTCTATTTCGCTAAAAAGGACGTACAGTGTAATAAGGTTTGTACGATTGGAGGAATGAACATGCGCCTAACCCGCCAACATATTTTGAGTTTGCTGCTTGCAGGCGGCTCTTTTTTGATCGCACTGAGCCTGCTTATATACCCGGATGCAGCCTTTAAGGCTTCCTTGCGGGGGCTTGCTATATGGTGGGACGTGGTATTCCCCGCACTGCTTCCCTTTTTCATTGCATCGGAAATTCTGCTTGGCCTGGGTCTCGCACATTTTATGGGTGTTCTGCTTGAACCGCTGATGCGCCCCATCTTTAACCTGCCTGGTGCAGGCTCTTTTGTGCTGACCATGGGATTTGCATCCGGTTATCCGATGAGCGCCAAATTAACCTCAAGGCTGCGCGAACAAAACTTGATTTCCAACGAGGAGGGAGAAAGGCTCGTATCTTTTACTACAACAGCCGATCCGGTATTTATAACGGGGGCCGTTGCTGTAGGTTTTTTCCAAAGCGTGCGCATCGGACTCATTCTTATGGTTGTTCATTATGCGTCAGCCCTGCTCGTCGGCATTGTTATGTCCCGCCATAAACCCCATTCGCCAAAGACACCCTCCCTCAACCCATCCAATCAGCCAGTGTTGCAACGGGCTTTTTCTGCCATGCACAGGGCCAGGCTATCAGACGGCCGGCCACTCGGAAAGCTGATGGGAGATGCGGTAGCGACCTCGATTCAAATGCAGCTTATGATCGGCGGATTTATTATGTTTTTTTCGGTTGTGTTAGCCCTGCTGACGCAGCTTCACATCATGAGCAGTTTCAACCATGCGCTGGCAAGCTTTATGACTGCGGCAGGTTTGCCTGAGAAATCCACAGGAAGCATTTCGTTCGGCCTGTTCGAAGTGACCCTTGGAGCAAAAGAAGCAAGCGAAGCAATGGGTACCGGTTCCGTGGCATTCATTATTGCGTTAACCGCTGCTGTACTCGGCTGGGGCGGCATCTCTATTCACGCCCAGGTTGCCAGCATCCTCGCCCAAACAGGCATTCGGTATTTTCCTTTTTTTGTTGCGCGGGTTTGCCATGCCTGCATTTCTTTTTTGCTAACACTTGCGGTCGGGCCTTTTATTGCCAAAACGGTTTCCACCAAGGCGCTTGCAGCCTTCTCAGCCATGTTTACCCCGCCATCCATTCAGGAGGGCACGGCATTCACCTTCACCCGCTATTCCTTCCTCCTGTGCGCCGCCTTTGTTTCCCTTTACATTCTTTTACTCGGTGTAAGTAAAGTATATGCAAAAAAATAACGAACAGAAAAGAACCCCTATTCGCGGGGTTCTTGAAATTTCTGCTTTAATGCTTTTTCGACAATTGGCGGGACGAGACTGCTCACATCCGCGTTATATTTCGCCACTTCTTTAACGATGCTAGAACTTAGGAATGAGAATTGATTGTTGGTCATCATAAAAAAGGTCTCAATCTTCTGATCAAGCAGCCGGTTAATGGAAGCCATCTGCATTTCATATTCGAAATCAGAAACCGCACGAAGTCCTTTAATGATTGCCCGGGCACCTTTTGTATGCATATAATCAACAAGAAGCCCATGAAAACTGTCGACTTCCACGTTGGGCATCTTTTGTGTCACTTCCCGCAGGAGTTCCATTCTCTCTTCGACAGTGAAAATGGGTGATTTGTTCCGGTTAATCAATACCGATACGATGACCTTATCAAAAACTTTTGCCCCTCGCTTAATAATGTCCAGGTGGCCGTAAGTAACCGGGTCAAAACTTCCTGGAATTACGGCTATGCTCATATTCTTCTCCCCCACTTCTATGCGGCATCCTCAATCTTTGCGAAATACAGTAATAGTGGTCTGCCCATATTCCGTTTCTTTAATTTTTAATACGCTGCCAATTGCATCGGGGAGTACATCCCCAGAACTGTGTTCAGCTACAACAAGTGAGCCCTCATGCAACAAACTATGTACATCCATAATGGCAATTTGGCTTTCGATTTGTTGTTCCGCATATGGCGGATCTAGAAAAACCACATCAAAACTGAGCTCCCGCTTAATTAAAGCCTTAAGAGCACGATTGGCATCGTTGCAGAATACCTCGGCCTGATCTTTCAGCCCAGTAGTAGACAGGTTTTCCCTTACAACCGAAACGGCTTTGCGGTTGGCATCAATAAAAATGCAGCGCTCCATCCCTCTACTTAGCGCTTCGATCCCAAGCCCGCCGGTGCCTGCATACAGATCAAGCGCAGTGCCCCCGTTGAAATAAGGGCCGATCATATTAAAAATGGACTCCTTAACTTTATCCACTGTTGGCCTTGTACTTTTACCTGGAACCGCTTGCAGCGGATGTCCTTTCTTTGAACCTGATACGACTCGCATCACGATAACCCTCGCTTTCAGGGGTCTTTTTACCTCCATCATCGTAACACAAACCGAACCTTTTAGGAAATAAAATATGACAGTCCAAACTGGCCCGGATGCGGTTTTTCTACTAGAGAGGACTCTCCCTAATCCCATCGCAAGTGTGTTGCTCTGCTAAGTTTTCCTTTCAGTGTATATTCTTTCCTAAAAGTGACCACAATACAACTATCAGCACGTGAGTGTGCTGTGACAACCGCGGAGAAGACTTACGTTTCCCCATAAGCTCTTCCTCCGGTTTCTCCTCTCCCATTATGCAAACGGCAGGTAAAACTCTCGTTTGCCCGCCCGTTTCTTAATAGACGGGCGGTTTTTTTTATGGTATAGAAATTTAATGACTTCTGGATTATACTTAACTTGACTGTGGTCATATTTTCATACTGAGGATATCCGTTCCAGTAAGGGCGTGGGGGTCATCATGGACAACAACAGAACAAAAAGAGTCAAAAGCTGTGTTTTTAGACAAAGAAATATGGCTTTAAAATCGGTAATGAATAAATTGCTAGATATTACACATGCTCTGGATGAATCCTCCATTGTGGCTATTACGGATCAGGCTGGTGTGATTCAGTATGTCAATAAGAAGTTTTGTGAGATTTCAGGTTTTTCCTATGAAGAGTTAATAGGCCAAAGCCACCGGATTATAAAATCGGGTTATCATGAGCCCGAATTTTTCCAAGAGATGTGGCAGACCATCAGCCAGGGGGAGATCTGGAAGGGCGAGATTAAAAACCGGGCTAAAGACGGGTCCATTTACTGGGTACAGACCACGATTGTGCCTTTTTTGGACGAAAGCAGACATCCTTATCAATACATTTCCATCCGCAACGAAATAACCGAACGCAAAAAAATTGAAGAAAAAATAAATTTTATTGCTTATCATGATTCGCTTACCGGACTTCCTAACCGCCGGGCGTTCACCGATCAGCTTTCACAGGCTTTTCTTGAGCATAAACAGCCTTCCGTGATGTTTATGGATTTGGATCGGTTTAGCATGTTAAATGATTCGCTTGGCCATATATTTGGTGACAGGCTTCTGCAGGCTGTCGCGAAACGATTCCGTCAATTTGCCGCGAAGGATCAAATAGCAGCCCGACTTGATGGCGATAAATTTGCCCTGCTGCTCCCTGATGCACAGAAGATAGAAGTGGAGCAGAAAGCGCTTGAAATCATACATACATTTAAAAAACCGTTTGTTATCGATGAATATGATTTGCATATTACGCCTCTAATTGGGATTGTCTTGGCCGACGATACTGATGAAACTGAGCTTCTTCTTAAGAAAGCAGATACCGCGCTCTTCCATGCAAAAGAACAGCAGTCGCCTTATGTGTTTTATACATCCGATATGAACAACTCCGCGTTTGATAAGCTTTTGCTGGAAAACAGTTTACGTAAAGGGCTTCAGCGGGGTGAATTTGTTCTATTCTATCAGCCTCAGATTGATATTCACACCAGAGTGATCGTTGGAACAGAGGCCCTTATTCGCTGGAAGCACCCGGAGCGTGGGTTTATCTCTCCAGCTGCCTTTATCCCGCTTGCCGAGGAAACAGGGCTGATTGAAGAAATCGGTGAATGGGTCCTGCTCACCGCTTGCCGGCAGAACAAGCAATGGCAGGATGCCGGTTATCCTCCTATGAGAATGGCTGTCAACCTCTCCTCCCGCCAGTTCCGCAAAGGAAACCTGGTAGAGACAGTCGATCGTATTCTGAAAGAAACCAAATTAGACCCACAACATCTGGAACTTGAAATTACCGAGAGCATGATGATGAATGTTGAACCAGCGATAGAAACGCTGTATCGGCTGCGCCGTCTGGGTGTCCAGATAAGCATGGATGATTTCGGAACCGGATACAGCTCGCTTAATTACCTGAAGAAATTCCCAATAAACCGCTTAAAGATAGACCAGTCTTTCGTACGGGACATCCACCAGGGCACCAAGGACTCCGCGATCGTGACCACCATCATAACGATGGCACATAATCTCAAGCTAAACGTGATAGCAGAAGGCGTAGAAACAGAGGAACAATTGTCGTTCCTGAAATCTCAATACTGTAAGGAAGCACAGGGGTATTTATTCACACCTCCGCTTCCAGCTGAACAGATAGAAGAAAGGATGCATTCGTTTAAATCCCCGGCTCAATAGCCTGGGATTTATTTTTTCTCACCTGCGCAGCAAACTAGAATATAATAGATTGAAAGCATTGATTGATATATGCTGCATCTTAGTGCTACGAGGTCATGGATATGGAAATTCTAGTAAAGATATTTCAAGAAATAGCCGGCATCGACAACCGGGAGATGTATATTCGAATTCTGCTCAGTGCGTGCTTCGGCTTCTGCATTGGTCTTGAAAGAACCAGCAAAGCAAAACCCGCAGGCATCAAAACCTACACGTTTGTAAGCGTTGCTTCGACATTGCTTACCATTGTCTCAATTTATGCAGTAGCCCGCTATTCTGTGTACCCCCACACCAATATGGATCCGATGCGGCTATCCGCACAGGTCGTTTCCGGGCTCGGGTTTCTGGGTGCCGGCCTCATTATTCAGCAGGGAAGGTCGATACATGGCCTAACCTCTTCTGCTATGGTGTTTTTCGCAGGGGGAATGGGTATCGCCATTGGTGCCGGTTTTTATGGGATTGCAATCTTTACGATGATCGTGATGTATATCGTAAAACGGCTGGGAGAGAAAGTAGAAAAGAGCCATACGAAATCGTATGGCGGTGACCAGGAAAAAGAAAAAGATTAATCCCGTATTTTCCCTGTAAAAAATTCATCCTCCTTCAGTATCCGTCGGAGCGGAGCAAATTGCGGCTCTTCCCACAAGGCTGTTCCGCCTACCATTTCCGCAGCCTCCTGCCGGGCCACCTCAAGCATGCGATAATCCTGTACAACATCAGCCAGCTTAAATTCAGGCATCCCGCTCTGTTTCGTGCCAAAGAAATCGCCCGGCCCGCGTAGTTCAAGGTCACGCCGGGCCACTTCAAATCCGTCGTTCGTTTCGGTCATGATGTGCATCCGCTCTTTTCCTACTTCTGACTTCGGATCAGCTATTAGAATACAGAAGGACTGATCGGCTCCGCGCCCAACCCGACCGCGCAGCTGGTGGAGCTGGGCAAGGCCGAATCGTTCCGCGTCATAAATAACCATAACAGATGCATTTGGCACATTAACGCCGACCTCAACTACGGTTGTCGAAACCAGCACATCCACTTCTCCCTGGCTGAAGCGCTGCATCACGTCATCTTTTTCCTTTGGATGCAGCCGCCCATGCATAAGGCCAACCTGATAAGCATCCGCAAAAAACTGGCTGAGTTGCGCATGGACATCGATGGCGTTCTGGACATCCAGCTTATCCGATTCTTCTATCAACGGACAAATTACATAAGCTTGCCTTCCCTTGCCCAGCTCTTTCCGAATAAAGCTAAGGACGCGATCAAACATGTCATGTTTCACCCAATACGTTTCGATTGGTTTGCGGCCAGCTGGGAGTTCATCAATGGTGGATACATCCATATCACCAAATGCTGTAATCGCTAATGTTCGTGGAATGGGGGTCGCGGTCATGAACAAGACGTCGGGGTGAAGCCCTTTGTCCCGAAGAACACGGCGCTGTTCCACACCGAATCGGTGCTGTTCATCTGTGATAACGAGTCCGAGCCTGGCAAAATACACATCTTCTTGAATAAGCGCGTGGGTTCCTACTATGATGTTAAGCATTCCGGACTGTAGTTCGGCCAGGATGTCGCGTCGCTGGCGGGCGGTTGCGCTTCCCGATAAAAGCGCAACTTCCATCCCGAACGGCGCAAGCAATTGTTTTAGTGTGACAAAATGCTGTTCAGCCAGAATCTCAGTCGGCACCATTAAGGCCCCCTGATAGCCCCCACATACAGTTGCATACAGCGCAATGGCTGCGACAACCGTTTTGCCTGATCCGACATCGCCTTGCAGCAAACGATTCATACTGTAAGGTGCCTGCATATCCTTTAAAATCTCGCCAACCACCCTCCGCTGGGCATTCGTTAACGGGAAAGGAAGACTTTGTGTAAACTCAGCTACCTTCTCAAGCGGAATCTCCTGGCGTACCCCATCCGCTTCTCTACGGTTCACGGCATGATACGCCTGCATCTTGAGCTGGAACAATAAAAGCTCTTCAAAGGCAAGCCGTCTTCTCCCCTGCTGGCCATCCCGTACGCTTGCTGGAAAATGGATATTCTGAATCGCCTCTGCTCTGGGCATCAGCTTATATTTATCGAGTAAATCAGGCGGTAGAATTTCTGGAACATCTGCGCCGAATTTATCAAGCGCACTGCCGATCCACTTGCGCATTTGTTTTACGGTCACAGACGCGGTTGTAGAATACACCGGTTCTATGGTGCCTTCCCGTTCTTTCATGCGCAATGAGTCCATAAAATGGTGTTCGCTAACGGTCATCTGTAGGCGTGAGCGCTCAAACTTGCCGCTTATCATGATTTCAAGCCCGGACTTAAGCTGATCTTTAAGGAAATGGCGGTTAAACCATATAGCGGTAACTACCACGCGGTCAACGACTACTTTCACGGAAGTTCTTGATTTCTTTTTCCCGTAGAATCGAACGGCAGGCTCACCATAAATCGTTCCCACAATGGTAATCTTCTCGCCTTCCTTCACTTCGGACAGGTCGCGCACCCGGTAATCTTCATAGCGATACGGAAAATATTCCAGAAGATCCTGCACGGTTTCAATATGAAAGGACTGGAGCTCTGCAGCGCTTTCGGCCCCAATCCCTTTAACTGCCGTTACCGGCTTTTTTAAATGGTTCACGGTTTTACATTCAGCGGCACACCGAAAATTTTTCCTTCTAATGCCCTGCCGGTTGGTGTTGCCGCCAGACCTCCTAGTGCTGTCTCCCGCAGGGTATGGGGCATGCTTTTGCCAATCCGGTACATGGCGCCAATCACTTCATCACACGGAATGCGGCTTTCAATACCCGCAAGCGCCATATCTGCAGCGACTGTGGCTATCGCTGCACCCATTGCGTTTCGCTTAACACAGGGAACCTCGACAAGCCCAGCTACCGGGTCACAAACAAGCCCAAGGAGATTTTTAAGGGCGATAGCGGTTGCGGTTGCGGATTGTTCAGCCCCTCCTCCAGCCATCTCGACAATAGCCGCCGCAGCCATCGCGGTTGCAGAACCCACCTCCGCTTGGCAGCCCCCGGCCGCCCCGGATATAAAGGCATTGTTTGCGATGACAAATCCTATCGCTCCGGCTGTGAATAAATAGCGGACCATGGCTTCTCGGCTGGCGCCTAGCTTATGGGATATGGAAAACAGCGTACCGGGAACAATGCCGCATGCACCTGCCGTAGGCGTGGCCACAATGGTCCCCATGGCTGCATTTACTTCGTTGGTGGCGATTGCTTTGCTAACAGAGTCTAAAATATCGGCTCCCGCAATCGTTTTTCCTTTCTGAATATAGGCTTGGAGCTTCTTCGCATCGCCTCCGCTTAATCCGCTGCGGGATTTTATATCTTCTGTAATGCCGCGGTGAACAGCCTCTTCCATAATGTCAAGATTGCGGTACATATCGTTCATAATGGATTCTCGCGGGCGGCCCGATAGCTCCATTTCGGCAAGAATCATAACTTCTGATATCGGTTTGCCTTCAGATATTGACAATTCAACCAGCTCAGCAACTGTTCTAAACTTCATGATGCTGCCCCTCTCGTAAATAAAATTCCCGTATTTTTCGCTTATGGCATGACAACAGAAACCGAGATGACATAAGGGATTTTCTTTGCCTCATCCAGCGCGGACCGGGGAACTTCCTGATCCGTCTCAATTACCATCAGCGCTTCAGAACCTTTGTCCCGGCGTGCCACTTCCATCGCTCCGATATTGATTGCATACTTCGTTAATATATTAGAAACACCCGCGATCAACCCATAGCGATCTTCATGGAGGACAAGCAAAGTAGGTGCATTGCCGGATAGCTTAAGGGGAAACCCGTTTATTTCGATAATCTCTATTTTTCCTCCGCCAATGGATATGCCCGCAATCTCCAGATTCTCTCCATCTTTATCCGTTAACTTAATTCTGGCCGTATTGGGATGGCCCACCTCTTCATCACTCACATGAAAAAGAACGGCTATCCCCAACTCTTTCGCGAGGGAAATGGAGTCTACAATTCGTTTATCGAACGTATCAAAGTCCAGAATGCCGCCGACAATGGCAATATCGGTCCCGTGGCCTCTATACGTCTGGGCAAAGGAACCGTAAAAAGTAATGTCTATGGCGTCGGGCTGCTTTCCAAAAATCGTGCGGGCCACGCGTCCAATACGCGCCGCACCTGCGGTATGGGAACTTGACGGGCCAATCATGACAGGACCTATTATGTCAAACACAGAACGATATTTCATGGTGTCCTCCTAACAGGAAAACATTCCTATCACAAGAATCCAGATAGGAATGTATGTTTGTTTGTTCTTATTATCCTATTCTATCTTATATAAGGAAACAGCCAAAAGTCCGGGTCCGCCATATGTGCCGATAACAGGGCCAAGCTGGCCGATGGCCACAGGCTCAACCACATTTAGTTGACTGCCTACTTCTTCCGCCAGCACCCTGGCTTCCTCTTCCCCGGTCGAATAGATTGCGGCTGCCACCACAGGGTTGTCTCCCGCATATTCCTTTGCCATCTCTAAAATCCTCGCCACCGCTTTTTTTTTGCCGCGTATTTTTTCAACGGGGGCTACTGTACCTGTTTCATCTATCGTAAGGATGGGCTTCACATTCAGCAGCGAACCAACAAGTGCGGATGCTTTCCCGATGCGGCCGCCTTTCTGTAGATAAGTCAGCGTATCCACTACAAAAAAAGCACGTTGGGTAGAGATGGCCTTCTCTGCTGCCTCTATGCAGGCAGCCAGCGATTTTCCTTCTCTCGCAGCCCGGGCAGCCGCAATCACAACCATGCCAAGCGGATAGGCGGCTATTTTGCTGTCCAACACGTGAACCCGTACTTTGTCTTCTACCATTCCTGCCGCAATGGACGCCGTCTGCACCGTACCACTCAAGGAACCGGATAAATGAATCGATAATATCTGAGTGCCGCCTTCCTGCGCAATCCGTTCATACACGTCTGTAAAATCAATGGGTGACGGCTGGGAAGTAGTTGGAAGCCTATCAGATGAGGCCAGTTTCTCATAAAATTGGTCCGATGTTAGCGTTATGCTGTCGAGATAGCTTTCCTCGCCGAAGTGAATTTTAAGAGGCACAATCTGGATGCCCAGCTCTTCTAGTAAACTCTTCGGCAGGTCAGCGGTGCTGTCTGTTACAATTTTGATAGTCATCATATTGCCCCTTTTGCAGGTGTTTATTCTGCAGCCAATATAAATGCGTATACCGGCTGTCCACCGTTGTGTACCTCAATCTCCTGAGAAGGAAAAGAAGTTTGGAGCTTCTTAACGAAAGCATCCAGCTCTAATTCGTTGATCCCTTCCCCGTATAAAACCGTTATGAGTTCATGATCCTCTTCGACCATTTGTATAAGCGCATTCATCGTTACCAGGTACATGTCCGGTCCCGCTGTAACGATATCCCCTTCAACCAGCCCCATAAAATCGCCTTCATGGATTTGCACATCGTTTATTTTTGTATCGCGTACCGCATGCGTTATTAGACCCGTTTTCACAAGCCCAAGCGCTTGGGTCATCTTTTTCCCGTTAGCGGGAAGACTGGCTTCTGAACTAAAAGCCAGCACTGCAGATAGCCCCTGTGGAATGGTCCTCGATGGAACCACTTCTACGTCCACCTCTGCCAGTTCAGCTGCCTGCTGGGCAGCCATCAAAATATTCTTATTATTAGGCAGCACAATCACATGCTCTGCTTTGCAGTCTGCTATAGCCTCGAGGAATTGCTCCGTGCTGGGATTCATCGTCTGCCCGCCTTCTATTACAATATCCACCCCAAGGCTTTTAAAGATGCCCATAATGCCTTCACCGGAAGCTGCTGCCACCAGTCCGAATGGTTTACGCGCAGTCTCCGATCGCGGTTCACTGTCTATCTTATTCTGGATTTCCCGAATGGGTTGCTTGTGTGATTGTTCTGCCTGGTTTTTCAGCACCTGTTCATGCTGCAGCCGCATATTTTCAATCTTCATTCGATCCAGCGAACCATACTGCTGGGCATAGGTTAAAACCCTACCTGGCTCTTCCGCGTGGATATGGACTTTTACCACGTTTTCATCTGAAACAACCAGCAGGGAATCCCCATACTGGCTTAATTTGTCCCGGAAGCTGGCTTCCGAGAAATTCCGCTCTTCTTGTAGGTGGACCATGAATTCGGTGCAATAGCCGTACGTTATGGCAGTAGGGTTGATAAAATGGTGTTCGATCTGAACGTGTTCTTCAAATTTTTCTTCTTTTACGGGGTCCATGCTTTGCAGTTCAGCTTGTGCTTCATGAACCCCCCCTCTGACAAAGCATTCAGAAAGCCCTGATAGATGTAGACCAGTCCCTGTCCGCCTGAGTCGACAACACCTACCTCTTTGAGAATGGGCAGCTGATTGGGCGTATTGTCCAGCGCCCGCTGTGCCTCCTGCACTAGAGATTCAATGACCACGGTAACTGTCCCGCTTCTTGCTGCTTTTCTCGCCGCTTTCGCAGCTTCCCGCGCGACAGAAAGAATGGTTCCCTCTACAGGTTTCATTATGGCTTTGTAGGCCATATCTACACCCTGGGAAAACGCCTCCGCCAGCTGCACCGGGCTGGCAGTGGATAAACCCGTTACTCCTTTCGCAAATCCGCGGAACAGCTGCGATAGAATGACACCGGAGTTGCCACGTGCTCCAAACAATAGTCCGCGTGAGAGACCGGCTGCAACCTTGTCGATGTCGTTATCTGTATGTTTCTCCAGTTCCTCTATACCGGAGCGAAAGGTTAAATTCATATTCGTACCGGTATCGCCATCCGGTACGGGGAATACATTCAATTCATTTACGCGGGAAGCATATTGTTCCAGCCGGCTGGCCCCTGCCTTGAACATTCGGCGCAGGACTTGTCCGCTTAAAGTTGTTTCAAACACGTTCTATTTCCTCCTTACATTAGGAGTTCTCGCCACGAACACCCTGTACAAATATATTGACTTCATCAATGATTAGCCCCAGGTTTTGGTTCAACTGGTATTTAACCCTCTCTTGCACGATATTGGCTACCTCGGATATTTTTGTGCCATACCGGACAATGATATAGAGATTGATATGAAGAAGGCCGTTTTCTTTGCGTACCTCCACCCCGCGGGATAAATTTTCACGCCGCAAAATTTCAGCAATGCCGTCTTTCATCGTGCTGCGAGAGGACATGCCGACAAGCCCATAGCACTCCATTGCAACCGCACCGGCCAGCGTGGCAATCACCTCTTCTTCGATCTCGATTTTACCCAGCTCAGTCGTTACTTCTACCGCCATTTCTTTAACCTCCTCGTGTTAACCTGCCGTTTTCGTGAACTCCTACCCATTTTACTATAAGTCAGGTATGTTTTTAAAGAAAACAAATGAGATTGTAAAGGATAAAATCTTGACAGGTGTATTGATTTCTAGTATCCATTATGCTATTATGCTTAAGTATGTAATAAGAGTCACGATGATTGTCCTCATCTCATGAAGGAGGTGGAAATAAATGGCACGAGTATGTTATGTAACTGGTAAGCGAGCTAAGACTGGCAACTCCCGAAGCCACTCCAACCGTGCAAACAAGCGCAAATGGGGTGTAAACGTACAAAAGGTACGTATCCTTGTTGATGGAAAACCAAAACGCGTTTATGTAAGCACAAAAGCGCTGAAATCCGGGCTTGTAACCCGCGCGTAGTGAAAATGACAAAAAAGCACCCCGTCCGGGTGCTTTTTTATTCTACATAATACCAGGCTTTTTTTATCCCCATCCTATCTCTTTCCACCGCTGCCTAGTAACGCCCGTATGATACCACCTAAGAATTTAGGCAGTTTAAACGTATAAAAACGCATGATGCCCCCTCCTCATTCATGTACCGTTACTCTAGTCTATTCATCATAAGGCCAGAAATGAATGGTTTCATAAAAAATAAGAAAAACATCGCGGGGCATGCCGCTCTCTCCTTTCCCCTCATAGAAGTTTTTACGGCCGCTTTGTGGAACGACGGACGGACCGGCATTAGGGAATCTTGGCTAGCGGCAAGCATAAGCGCAGGCGATGGCCTTAGATTCCTTTATACCGTTTAGGTGCAACATCTGGGTATCGGGGTGATGGAGACAGGTTGCCGGTCTTTTCGCCCTCTGTTCTACACGCTCCATTAGAAAACTAGGTTGCGGCCAAGCTATAGCGCAGGCATCAACCTAAGTTGCACTTATGCCGAAAGGTAAAGTCGATACACCTTTCGGCCTGGGGGAAAGAAAGGCGCGGACATGCGCCTCACGATGTTTTTCTAGGGTGTTTCGGGACCGGAGGTCCCATTTAAAAAACGCTCAAGGCAGTTCATCACAGTGAAACATAGGTTTTACATATCAACAAAGAGAAGGGACCTATCGGTCCCAACAAAAATTAACTCAATACTCTTAAGCGATATGTACTGTCTGGTACGATAAAAAAAGCCTGATAGCTTTACTCGCTCACAGGCTAAAGGCCGGAATTGGCCGCGTTTTTGTTACTCACAGGCACGCTTCAGAGCGGAAATGGCTTGAGCGCGGTCGGCTTGGCCAAATACTGCGCTACCGGCAACAAGACAGGTGGCGCCAGCATCCACAACCTGATTTGCCGTTTCCGTATTAACCCCGCCGTCGATCTGAACCTCAACCCTGTCGGCGAGCCCTTTCTCACGAAGCATATCCTTTAACTGTCGGCACTTCGTTAACACTTCCGGTATGAATTGCTGGCCGCCAAACCCGGGATTTACTGACATTAAGAGAACCATATCCAACTTGTGCAGGACATGCTGCAGCGTGGAAACAGGTGTCGAAGGGTTCAGCGACACGGCAGCTTTAGCACCAAGGCTCCTTATATGCTGGAGGGTGCGGTCAAGATGGATGCATGCTTCCTGGTGCACCGTAATGCTGTCGGCGCCATTCTTAATGAAATCAGCCACATACTGGTCGGCATTTTCAATCATTAAGTGTACATCAAGCGGCAATGACGTGTTGGGGCGAATCGCCCCAACAACAAGCGGCCCAATCGTGATGTTGGGGACAAAATGCCCGTCCATGACATCTACATGGATCCAGTCCGCCCCTCCCTGTTCCACTTGTTTAATCTCGTCTCCCAGGCGGGAAAAGTCAGCTGACAGAATAGAAGGTGCAATTTTAACCATCGTTTAATACCTCGGCTTTCTCTCTGTAATTTCCTGCAAAAATTGAATGTAATGTGCATAACGGGAAGCGGCGATCGTTCCATCGTCTACTCCTGCGCGCACGGCACAGCCGGGCTCATTCGCATGCAGGCAGCCCCTGAACCGGCACTGGCCTACCCTGTCTCGCATCTCCCGAAAGTTCAGCGCCAAATCTTCCCTCTCGAACGTAGAAAAATCAAGCGAACTAAACCCTGGCGTATCTGCGACCCAGCCTCCTTCCGGCAGGGGAATCAATTCCACATGCCTGGTGGTATGTTTGCCACGCCCCAACTTAAGGCTGATAGGTGCTGTTTCCAGGTTTAAATCTGCAAACAGCGCATTTAAAAGTGACGATTTGCCAACCCCGGACTGGCCGGAAAAAACGGACAGCCGGTTCTTCAGAAAGCGCCTGATGTCTTCAATACCCGCATTCCTTCTGGAACTGGTGGTTACCACTTGATAGCCGATTGCCTCATACTGGCTGCGAATTTTGGCTAGTTCTGCTTCATCCTGATAAAGGTCTGCCTTTGTCAGGCAGATTAATGCGTCCACGCCCGCCGCTTCTGTGTGCACCAGGAACGTATCCAGCAGTTGGGGATTGAATTTCGGTTCTGCGAGTGAAAAAACAAGCACGGCCAGGTCAATATTTGCGATCGGGGGACGGATAAGTTCGCTTTGACGGGGGAGTATTTCGTTAATTATGCCTTCACCGCGTCCGATTTCTTCATACTGCACTTCATCCCCTACAAGCGGGGTGAGCCCCCTTTTCTTGAAAATCCCCCTCGCCCTGCATTGCCAGGAGAATTCTCCGTTAGAAACGTAATAGTAACCCGCCAGTGCCTTGTAAATTCTACCCTGCATATATTCCCTCCCGTTACTGGATATCCGTATATTTCACTATTTTTTGATCCATTTGTGCCCCATTTTTGAACACCTGAATAATAGCGTTCTGCGTTGGTGATACCACACATGTCACATCAAATCTTGTACTCTGGTTAATCGTTGTTTTTTCTACTGTTTCGTTTGAAGTGGTAGCGTCGGTCAGACGAATTTCGATATCCGCCTGTTCTCCAGGGTTTAAATACACCTCGACCGGCACTTTCGTTTTACGCGCTTCCTGTGGCATTCCAGCGCTTACCTGAACATCTACAGTAGAATTCTTTGTCAGCTGCTTGCCCGCTCCATACGACTGCTGGATAACAATGCCTTGTTTCTGGTAGCTCTGTACCTGCTTCACGTTAGCTGTCAGGCCGAGACTATCCATTTTTGCCTGCATTTCATCTTGTGTGAGCCCAATCAGGTTTGGCATCGTAACGGTATCCTGCCCCTTGCTAATGGTTAGATGCAATTCGGTGTCCGATGGAACAATCTGCTGGCCCGGCGCCGGCTGCTGATCGAGTATCGTTCCGGGATCTTTCTGATCATTCGTAACTTCATCAACCGTTACCTTTTTATAGGAGGACAGCTCGGATTGTATATCGCTTTGCTTTTTGCCTATGTAATTCGCCATAGCCGTCTGCTGCTTCCCTTTACTCACCAGCAGTTGGACAACCGTCTTTTGTTTTACCTGCATCTTGGCGGCTGGCGTCTGTTTGATTACGGTGCCTGGCTGCGCGGTCGGGTCGTTTTGTTCGGTAATCTGGGCCACAAGCTGCTGGGCTTCCAGCGCTTTTCTCGCCTGATCAACAGGCAGGTGCTCAACGGCTGGAACCGTCACATTCGGCACATTCAAAAGGCTCATTGCATAGTAAGATCCGACGATGCTTAGCAGAAGGAATAAACCGATGCCAACTGCCCAGATAACGCCTTTCTTGATCAGGCCTTTTCGGTGCCTCTCCCGGTGCTCATCTGGATCGTCCTCTTCTTCCCCTTGATTATTTTTCACATCCAGGGGAACACCGCGCGGGCCTGGAACTGTATCGTCCTCCCAGGAGCGCCTGCCGAGCATCTCTGGTTTAATGGCCGGAATGACGCGTGTGATATCGGCATCATCCTGTTGATACTTCTCTGGCAGTACATATTCCGGTTCGTTTCTGCGCTCGGGCGAGAGGCAGGTTTTTAAATCATCGAGCATTTCGTGTGCCGATTCATACCGGTAGATAGGGTCCTTAGCCAGCGCCCGGATAATCACATTTTCCAAACTTTGTGGGATCTCGGGCCGCAATTGACGTGGATGTATGTATGGCTCTTGAAGGTGCTTTAACGCAACGCTTATCGGTGAGTCGCCGGAAAAAGGAAGCTGACCCGTAAGCATCTCATACAGCACAACCCCCATGGAGTACAGATCTGACTTCGCATTCGTCATCACACCCTTAGCCTGTTCCGGGGAAAAATAATGGACGCTGCCCAGCACAGATCCTGTGTGGGTAATAGTCGCAGCCGAAACGGCCCGGGCAATTCCAAAATCGGTTACTTTAATCTTCCCATTCTTGTTAATCATAATATTGTGCGGTTTTATGTCACGGTGAATGAGATGATTCTGGTGGGCGTGATCCAGGGCATCGCAAATTTGAATCGCAATATTCACGGCCTCCCGGACATCGAGAGGAGCCATTTCATTAATATATTCCTTTAGTGTTTCCCCTTCCACATATTCCATAACGATGTAATAGACGTCATCTTCCTGGCCTATATCATAAATGTTCACGACATGCGGGTGGGAAAGACTGGCAGCAGCCTGAGCTTCACGGTGGAAGCGAGTAATAAAATCATCATCGTTGCCAAACTGGGAGCGCAAAATTTTTACGGCTACCGTACGGTTCAATAGGATATCGCGAGCCCGATAGACAACTGCCATACCGCCTTCGCCTATCTTCTTCTCGATATCATAACGGCCACCGAGTCTGTTTCCAATCATAAATTGCCCTCCCTTCATTCCTTGAGTCCATTACGGTTACGCAGGAGTACAACCGTAATATTATCTTCACCACCGGAATCAAGCGCGCGGTTAATTAACGTATTAACCATGTGTTCGAGAGACTGACTCTGAAGAATTTCTTTCATGCTGTCCGCGTTCACTTTTCCCGATAGCCCGTCTGAACACAAAAGCAAAATATCCTGAGGATCCCAGTTTAACACGTTAAAATCAGCCTTGACTTTCCTGTCTGTTCCAAGCGCACGGGTTAATATATTGCGCTGTGGATGGACAGCTGCTTCCTTTTCGGTGATTTGGCGGTTTTTCACCAGTTCGTTAACCAGTGTATGATCGCGGGTAACCAGATGCAGTTCCCCGTCCTGGCAGCAGTAGCGGTATATCCGGCTGTCGCCAATATGCGCAAGTATGCCATACTGCTCATTTACAAGCGCCAGCACCAGCGTGGTGCCCATTCCTCTGCACTCTTCATGCGTGGCGGCGTAGGAGAAAATTTGCTCATTGGCAAGCTGAATGGCTTCATTCAGCTTGCTCTGTATGGCATCTGGCGTTTCTTCGTTAATGGCCGAGATGTGTTTGGTAATCACCTCTACAGCCATCTGGCTGGCTACGTCGCCTGCCTGATGGCCTCCCATTCCGTCTGCAACAATTCCCAGAACCCACCCGTTGTCCAAACGGCGAATGGCTCCTGAATCTTCATTCGTCTGTCTTACACAGCCGATGTGTGTCTGTATGGCTGATTCCATTCCCATCTCACCTCGTCGTCTGTTTCGCATGCTGTGCCCGAAGCTGGCCGCAGGCAGCAGCAATATCACTCCCGTGCTCCCTTCGAATCGTTACGTTTACGCCTCTCTTTTCAAGCGTGCGCATAAATTCAAAGATGTCATTTCGCGAAGTTCTTACATAGTCACGCTCTGGAACATAGTTAACCGGAATAAGATTCACGTGGCACATGATGCCCTTAAGCAAATCGGCCAGCTCTTCCGCGTGCTGCGGCTGGTCATTTACCTTGCCAAAAAGCCCATATTCGAAAGTTAGGCGCCGCCCTGTTGTTTTAATGTAATAGCGGCATGCTTCCATGAGCTCATCCAGTGGATACCGCCTGTTTACCGGCATAAGGCGTGAGCGGATTTCACTGTTCGGCGCATGCAGAGAGATGGCCAGATTAATTTGTAGCTTCTCATCTGCAAAACGGTAAATGGAAGGCACGATGCCGCTGGTGGACACCGTAATGTGACGCTGCCCAATGTTTAAGCCCTTGTCTTCATTAATAATACGCATAAAACCTAAGAGCGCGTCATAATTCTCAAAAGGTTCGCCAATGCCCATCACTACTACATGGCTGGCGCGTTCCCCATCCTTATCCAGCGCCTTCTGGGCTGCCAGTACCTGCATAACGATTTCGCCGGCTTCCAGATTTCGCTTGAGCCCGCCAAGCGTGGAAGCACAGAATGTGCAGCCAATCCGGCACCCAACCTGAGTGGTCACGCAGATGCTATTTCCATAGTTATGTCGCATAATCACGGTTTCGATTGCGTGTCCATCGTGCAGGGAGAAAAGAAACTTAATAGTCCCGTCGCTTGATTCCTGGCGCGTTATTTCCTTCAGCGCGTCCATCCGGAAGCTGGCTTCCATTTTATCACGCAGTTCCTTGGAGAGATTGGTCATGTCCGAAAACGAAGCTACACGCTTAACATAGAGCCAGTCAAAGATTTGAGCAGCCCTGAAAGCTTTTTCGCCATTGGCAGCAAGCCAGTCCTTCAACGCGGAAAGCGTTAAATTATAAATAAAAGTTTTCATTTAGGTATCACCATTCAGTTTATTGTACGTTGCTGCTTGCATGTTCGCAGCCGCACATTGTATATTGTATCACATTTAAAATATATTGATTAGTAGACCCAAGGGACGAAGATTATCCGCCTATACGCCCCTGTGCCTGAGATGCCCGCACCTGAGAAAAACATCGCGGGCCATGCCGCTCTCTCCTTTCCCCTCATAGAAGTTTTTACGCCGCTTTGTGGAACGACAAACGGACCGGCATTAGGGAATCTTGGCCAGCGGCAAGCGTAAGCGCAGTCGATGGTCTTAGATTCCTTTATACCGTTTAGGTGCAACATCTGGGTATCGGGGTGATGGAGACAGTTGCCGGTCTTTTTCGCCCTCTGTTCCACACGCTCCATTAGAAAACTAGGTTTCGGCCAAGTTATAGCGCAGGCAGCAACCTAAGTTGCACTTATGCCGAAAGGTAAAATCGAAACACCTTTCGGCCTGGGGGAAAGAAAGGTGCGGACATGCGCCTCACGATGTTTTTCTTGGGTGTTTGGGGACCGGAGGTCCCATTTAAAAAATCGCATAAGGCACTTCAACACTGTGTAGCACATAAACTCCAAATCAAAAAAGAGAAAGGGACCTATCGGTCCCACCAGAAATAACTTTAATACTTTAAAGCGATACATACTTTCTTATACGTTAAAGAAATCGCTGATTTTTCTTTTTAAACGTGCGATAAAAAAACCGTCCGAATGGAAGTGGTGGGGCAGAATCTGCATGTATCCCCTTGATAGGGTCGAATACTTCAAGCGGACGGATTCCGGCATATCCTGCACGAGCCCGCCATCCAGTTCCCAGTCCGCATGTTGATTCAGGAAGTCCTGGATCAGATCTTCATTCTCCTCAGCCTGCACCGTACATGTGCTGTATACCAGCCTGCCTTCGGGCTTCACCAGTTTGGCTGCTGCCTCAAGTATCTCAAGCTGTATGCCTCGGATGGAATTCGTGTCGGAGGCCGTCTTTCTCCATTTGATGTCCGGTTTGCGGCGGATAACCCCGAGCCCGCTGCAGGGGGCGTCAACCAGCACACGGTCGTACATATACCCGGTTAGAATCGTATCGGCATCGACGGCGTTAGCCTGCCTGCCATCGATAATGGAGAGACCCAGCCGCCGGGCGTTATCAGCGATAAGATCAAGCTTGTGCGGGTGAATATCAAGTGCTGTGATTGCACCCTGGTTATTCATCAACTCCGCTATATGCGTTGTTTTGCCGCCGGGTGCTGCGCATGTATCCAGCACAGACATTCCAGGCTTTGGCGCTACGGCGTGTGCAACAAGCATCGAACTTTCATCCTGAACGGTACAGCTTCCCTGTCTGTACGCTGGCAGTGCTGCGATATTGCCCGTTCCCCGGATCACCAGCCCTTCCGGTGCAACGGATGAAGGCTGTACAGAGGCATCTTCAACTTGCTCCTTTATTGCATGGGCCAGCTTGTCCCTATCCGTCTTCAGGCTATTGGCCCGCAGGCTCACCTCAGGCGGCAGGTTGTTCTCCTCGCACATTCTTTCCGTTTCCTCCATGCCATACCGTTTGATCCATTCCGCAACCATCCATTCAGGGTGTGAATGGACAAGCGAAATGCGTTTGGCAGCAGACAGGTTGTTTGGAATCTCAGCCTTTTCCGGCTGCCGTAGGCGGCTGCGCAGTACACCATTTACCATGCCCGCAATTCCCTGATGGCCCCAGGATTTTGCAATTTCAACCGCTTCATGGACAACTGCCCGGTCTGGTATTCGGTCAAGGTAGGAAATCTGATAGAAGCTGATTCGCAGTAGATTGCGTACCCACCCCTCAAGCTTAGCGCTCGGCCGCGATAAATAACGGCTAAGCATCCAGTCGATCGTATTAAGCCGGGTTAGCGTTCCGTACACGAGTTCCGTCACCAGATTCGTGTCGCGGGAGGAAAGGCCGGCATGCGCTAAGGCTTCTTTAAGTTCCAGGTTGCTGTAGGCCTGCTTCTCTTCAACCTGTACCAGTATGTACACCGCCCATTCCCTGGCAGTGGACGGCTTTTTTATTCGCTTACTCATGGATTTGCTCCGTTTCAAATATGGCTCCTGCAGCAAGCGAAGCGCCAGAACCCCGCACATAGTCGCTGACTGGCATGGCCTTTTTGCCGGACGGCTGGACTTCGAGCAAGCGAAGGATACCATTGCCTGTCTGCACGTCAATGCCTTCAGGCGATACCGCAAGTATTTCTCCAGGTGTTCCAGCGCCTTCCTCCTGCTGGACTTGCGCTTGCCATATTTTCATAACCTGTCCCTCTAGCACCGTATACGCCACCGGCCATGGATTCAGTCCACGCACTTGATTAAATAATTGCCGGGCCGATTTATTCCATTGAATCCGTTCATCCTCACGCTTGATATTCCACGCATATGTAACTTTCGCTTCATCCTGTTTAACGGGGTGTATCTCGCAGTTAATTAGTTTGGGCAGCGTCTCAATTAAAAGCTTTGATCCTGCGTCGGCCAGTTTCGTGTGCATCGTGCCCACATTATCATCCTGTCCGATTGGAACACGAACCTGTGAGATAATATCGCCTGCATCAAGCTTCTCCACCATATACATAATGGTTACGCCCGTTTCACTTTTGCCATCCATAATCGCTTTATGAATCGGGGCGCCACCGCGGTATTCCGGGAGGAGAGAGGCATGGACATTGATGCACCCATAGCGGGGATATGCGATAAGCTCTTTCGGTAATATCTGGCCAAAGGCCGCCGTAACAATCAAATCCGGCTTATATTCCAAAATATCCTGCACACCGCTAACTTTGAGTTTTTCGGGCTGCAGCACAGGCAGCCCCAGAAGAAGCGCTGCCTCTTTGACAGGGGGAGCCGCAAGCTGTTTTTTCCGGCCTTTCGGGCGATCCGGCTGGGTCACTACGGCTACGACGTTGTGATCGTTACGAAGCAATTTCTGCAAAGAAGGGACCGCAAAATCAGGGGTCCCCATAAAAACAATTTGCACAGCGTTACACCTCCTCTTAGCGGTCGCTATTTATTCTTCTTTTGGCTTGTATGTTTTGTCCGCAATATCAATAAAAAGCACACCGTTGAGGTGATCGATTTCGTGCTGGATGGCCCGCGCGAGCAAATCCTCGCCTTCTACCATGATTTCATTGCCATTCCGGTCAAAGGCCTTCGCTTTGACCCACTTAGACCGGCGCACATCCCCGTACAGGCCAGGAATGCTGAGACAGCCTTCTGAACCGAACTGTTCCTCCCTGCGTTCCACAATTTCAGGATTAATCATCTCGATTAAGCCAGTGCCCGCATCAATAACGACGACTCGCTTTGTAATGCCAACCTGCGGAGCGGCAAGTCCCACACCTTCCGCGTCATACATGGTTTCCGCCATATCGTCGAGCAACTTGTGAAGATTGGCATTAAACTTGCGAACCGGAATGCATTTTTCGCGAAGCACCGGATCGGGGTGTTTTACAATTACGCGAATACTCATTTGTAGAAAATCCTCCTGCTTATCATTTTTGACCATTATTATCTATATTATATGAGTTACATCATCATTTGCGGGTCAACGTCAACCGTAAGCGCCAGGCCCGTTTTTTTCCGTTCTTCTTCAAATTCCCTTACAAGCGTATGAATACGGCTTATCACGTGGGGATCGTTTTTATATTTTATCATGCATTGAAATCGATATCTATCTTTGATGCGGGAAATGGGTGAGGCTACCGGTCCCAGCAAGAAAGCGCCTGGCGGAATAATTCCACGGAGCCTGCCAGCAAACCACTCGGCTGTTTTAATCACCAGCGGTACACTCTCATGGGCAAATGTAAACAAAACAAGCCTGCAGAATGGTGGATAGTTCTTCTGGTAACGCTGGTTGATCTCCTCATTAAAGAATCCGTTAAAATCATGCTTGCTGGCGTACTGGATGCTGTAGTGCTCGGAGGTGTAGGTCTGGATAATAACGTCGCCCTTCTTCTGGTGGCGGCCCGCCCGTCCCCCAACCTGGGTAAGCAGCTGAAATGTCCGTTCACCCGCACGGAAGTCTGGCAGATTCAACATGCTATCGGCGGCGAGTACACCAACCAGGGTGACGTTTGGAAAATCCAGTCCCTTCGCTATCATCTGTGTGCCAAGCAGAATATCTCCCTTTCCTTCCCGGAAAGCCTGCAGCAATTTTTCATGCGAACCTTTGCGGGAAGTAGTGTCAACATCCATCCGAATCACCCTCACACCCGGAAAGTGACGCGCAAGCTCTTCTTCCACCTTCTGTGTCCCGGTTCCGAAAAACCGGATATGCTCACTGCCGCACTCTGGGCATACGGTTGGCTCTTTTTCCGTGTAGCCGCAATAATGGCAGCGCAGTGTGTGGTTGCTCCGGTGATACGTCAGCGAGATGTCACAGTGCGGGCACTGGGAAACAAAACCGCACGTTCGGCACATAACAAATGTGGAGAAACCCCGCCTGTTCAGAAACAATACCATCTGTTCTTGTTTAGCGAGCCTGTCTTTTATTTTATCCATCAATTCACGGCTGAACATTGTTCGGTTCCCATCCCGCAGCTCTATGCGCATGTCGACAATAGATACATCCGGCATCGGCCTGTTGGCGACCCGCTTCTCCATAGTGAACAGGCGGATTCTTCCCGTGACAGCCTGGTTATACGATTCAAGGGATGGCGTAGCGCTCCCTTGAATGACAACAGCCTGATGGTAGTGGCCCCGGTAATGGGCAACCGTTCTTGCATGATACCGCGGGGTTTCTTCCTGTTTATAGGAACTTTCATGCTCTTCATCGATAATGATGAGGCCCAGGTTTTCAAAAGGAGCGAAAACGGCCGAGCGGGCGCCAATGGCGATTTTCACTTCTCCCCGCCTGATGCGCCGCCACTCATCGTAACGCTCTCCCTGGGAAAGACGGCTGTGCATGACGGCTACCTGATCGCCGAAACGCCCTTTAAACCGGTTTACCATCTGGGGGGTCAGCGAAATCTCAGGCACCAGCAGAATCGCTTCCCGGCTCTCGGCAATGGTTCTTTCCATAATTTCTAAATAAATTTCGGTTTTTCCGCTGCCTGTTACTCCGTGGATTAAACATGGGAAATACGCCTTGCTGGCCATCCCTTCTGCGATCCCCTCTATAACTGCTGCCTGCTGCGGTGTAAACGAGTGCTTGGCAACCGGCTCAAATGTCCTGCCAGCGAAGGGATCCCGGTAATCCTCCTGCTCTCTGCTGTATAAAATGCCCTTATCCAGAAGGGTTTTTACCGTCTGGTGCGAAATCTGCAGCTGGCTGAGCAGCTCCGGTCTGGCAACGGCCCCGTGGTGTCGGGTAAAATAAGCCAGCACTTCTTTCTGGCGCGCTGCGGATTTAGGAAGCTGATTCAGCACCGTTTCCAGTTCGCCAGGTGATACAGCAGGCCCGATTACCGTCACGGTTTTTTTGCCTGCGCGGCCGTCAACCACCTGCTCAACATGAAGCGTTCCTTCGGAGAGGCCTCGCATGACCCATTCATCGGCCGTGATTGCAAACTGCCTGCGTAATTTTTCCCACGCGACAGGCTGCCGTTTCTCGATATAAGCATAAAATTCCTGCTCATCAGGGGGCCTAGCAGCAAGCTGCGCCCCTTCTGCCAGGGAAACCATCTTTTCATAGCTGGAACGAAGGGCAGCCGGAATCATGGACTGCAGGGCGGCATAAAATGTACAAATGTATTTCTCGCTGAGCCAGCGGGCCACCTCGACCATTTCCTTCGTCAGAGGCGGCTCAACATCCAGTACATCGAGGATATCCCTTGTTTTCTTTACTTCCGCTTGTTCAGACAGTTGGACCACAAATCCCTGCAATTTTCTAGGGCCGAATGGGACCGATACCCGGCTTCCGACGTTTATAATGGGACGAAGAACCTGAGGAATGCGATAATCAAAGGGCCTGTCTGTACTCGCGGCCGGTACGTCGACAATGACTCGCGCGTATTCCGGACTACTCAACCTTACCCCTCCGTGCTTCCAGGATGAAATCAAGCAGGCGGTGAGCAAGCTGTGATTTATCCATTTGAGGAAGCGGGTAGGACTCTCCGGTTCTAAGGTAAACCGTCACAATATTGGTATCCACACCGAACCCGGCACCCTCCTGGGACACATTGTTCGCCACAATCATATCCGTGTTCTTACGCTCCATTTTGCCCCGGGCATTGGCCTCAACATCCTGCGTTTCAGCCGCGAAGCCCACCAGGAATTGATGCGTTTTTCGGGCGCCAAGTTCTGCTAAGATGTCCGTGGTCCGCTCCATCTCAATGACCAGGTCTCCAGGCTGCTTTTTCATTTTGTGATCATAGGTCATTTTCGGCCGATAATCGGCTACCGCAGCGGCCTTCACCACCACATCCGCATGCGCATACCGCTTTATCACTTCCCGGAACATATCTTCCGCTGAAACAGCTTCAACAACCTCGACATCTTCGGGCCGCGCGAGGTTCGTTTTCCCGCTAATGAGCGTAACATCAGCGCCGCGTTTTGCCGCTGCTTCCGCTATAGCGTAGCCCATTTTCCCTGAAGAATGATTAGTGAAGAACCGAACAGGGTCGATGGCTTCCCGTGTAGCGCCGGCCGTTACGACCATCTTAATGCCTTGAAGATCCTGGCGAACTTTTAGCAAAGCCGCATCCTTCTGGCATGTGCCTTCTGAGAAAAACGCTTCAATTTGAGCCAGCATATCCATGGGTTCAGCGAGCCTGCCTTTTCCAATCCAGCCGCATGCAAGGTAGCCCTCTTCCGGTTCGATAAACCGGCAGCCCCATGAGGCAAGCTTGCTCATGTTGTCCTGGACTGCAGGATGGGCATACATGTTTACATTCATAGCCGGCGCAATCCAAACAGGCGCCTTGGTTGCAAGAAAGGTAGTGCTTATCATATCATCTGCAATTCCGTTCGCCAGCTTGCCTATCACATTGGCCGTTGCAGGAGCAATCAGCAATAAATCAGCTCTGTCCGCCACATCAATATGGGAGATAACCGATGGATTTGGCTCTTGAAAAGTATCCGTCAGGACAGGATTGCGCACGAGTGCCTGGAAGGTAATCGGCTGGACAAAACGGGTAGCGGACTCCGTCATCAATACCCAGACATCGGCGCCCTTTTGGGTCAGCTTGCTGCATAGATCCGCAATCTTATAGATGGCAATGCCGCCGGTTACTCCGATTACGATTGTTTTTCCCTGCATCATACCTCTAATTCACTCCTAATAAGAAAAACTTTAACAATTTATAGTAAAATACACTTTCCTGTTCAATGAGAAAGCGCATATCCTCCCCGCCGTTATTGGAGCAGTACGGGTATGGATATGCGCTTGATGCCTCTTATTTTAATCTCTCGAACTGAATTTCTCCGGCGTGAAACTCTTCCAAGGACCGTCCCACATATTTGCTTGATACCGGGCGGGCGATTAAAAGTCCTTCGTGTTCACGCATCTGGCGGGCACGCTTGGAGGCGATGCTCACCAATGTGTACTTACTGTCTACTTTCTCAAGCAGCTTGTCTATCGATGGATAAATCATATGTTAACCTCCTCAATCCAATGGCGGTATTTTGCTATTTGTCTTTCCTTCTTCAGGTGTTCAGCGACCAGAATGGCCTGAATGCGGTCACAGGCTTTATGAACTTCGTCATTGACAACCACATAGTTATAGTGCTCCATCAAATCCAGTTCAGCTTTCGCCATCTGCATGCGCCGGTGGATCGTCTCTTCTGATTCTGTCCCCCGGCCGGTAATACGGGTGCGCAGTTCTTTTAAATCCGGCGGCGCCAAGAAAATAAAGATGCCTTCCGGGAATTTCTCCTTAACCTGCAGAGCGCCCTGGACCTCAATTTCCAGTATGACATCCTTGCCCGCATTAAGCGTATCTTCAACAAATTTCCGCGGCGTGCCATAAAAATTACCGACATATTCAGCCCATTCAAGCAGTTCATCCTGTTGGATCATCCGCTCGAATTCTTTATGACTCTTAAAGAAATAATTTACGCCTTCCTTCTCGCCTGCCCTGGGAGTGCGAGTCGTAGCGGAGACTGAGTAGACCAAATCTTTCATAAAAGGCCGGAGCGCAGAGCATACCGTTCCTTTCCCTACCCCGGAGGGGCCCGAAAGAACGAGCAACAACCCTTTTTCTTGCGTCATGATAAACCTCCACTTACTTATTCATCTGACTCATCATCTTTGCTGGTTAATCGATGGGCCACTGTTTCTGGCTGTACCGCCGATAATATCACATGATCGCTATCCGTTACAATAACCGCCCGGGTTCGCCTTCCATAAGTCGCATCGATTAGCATTCCCCGATCCCGGGCTTCCTGAATAATGCGTTTAATAGGTGCAGATTCCGGGCTGACAATGGATATAATGCGGTTTGCTGAAACGATGTTGCCAAAACCAATATTGATGAGTTTAATAGCCATCCCGTGTGCCTCCCTCTTTTCGGAGCAGTTATGCCTATTTTACTTCTTTATTCTATATTTTGCACCTGTTCTTTCACTTTTTCTAGCTCTGCCTTTAGCATGACCACTTTCTGGCTTATATCCAAGTGGTTTGCTTTGGCCCCCATGGTGTTAATCTCGCGGTGGCACTCCTGCACGAGGAAATCGAGCTTCCGCCCTATCGAATCGGGCTCCTCAACAATCTGGAAAAACTGTAAAAAGTGGCTTTTCAAACGGGTCAGTTCTTCCGAAATATCGGCCCGTTCGGCAAATAGCGCCACCTCGTTCAACAACCGCATTTCATCGATCTGCACCTGCTCCTGTATATATTCCTCGATCCGGGCGCGGATGCGTTCCCGATACCCGTCTATGACTTGCGGGGCTAGTTGTTCAATCGCGGTGACAAGCTGCTGCATAAATCCGATCCGCCGCAGGATATCCTCCCGCAAAGCCTGTCCCTCTTTCTTGCGCATGGATACGAGCAACGAAATAGCTTCTTCCACGGCCTCCATTAGCGGAGCACGGTACTTGTTGGGGTCAATCTGCTCCTCCCCCACGCGCACAACATCCGGCAAAGCCATGATCTGCTGGACAGTGATTTCATCTGGCCGATTAAGCATCTCCGACATGCGCCTGGCGACCTCCTGGTACTGTCTGGCTAGCTTCCAGTTTACTTCGAGTGTAACGGACGGGTTTTCGGCTTTCATTACGATAAGAATGTCAACCCGCCCGCGCTTTACTTTTTCCTGTACCGCTTTGCGGACGCTATCCTCAAGAACGTTAAGCTCCCGAGGGAGGCGAATGGATATTTCATTAAAACGGTGGTTAACCGAACGCATTTCCACAAAAAAATGGGCCTGGCCGCTGCGGCGCTCAGCCCGCCCGAAACCCGTCATACTGTAGACCATGCTGCCGCTCCCTTTTTCCATTCACCGGCAAACACTTCTTCTGCCGGTCCTGTCATGTATACAGGGCCATCCAAAGACCACTCAATATGAAGATCGCCGCCCTTCAGGTGAACAAGCACAGAACGATCCATTTTCCCGGCTAGCACCCCGGCAACCGCAGTCGCACAGGCACCGGTTCCGCAGGCAAGCGTCTGTCCACATCCCCTTTCCCATACCCGCATATCGACCTCATTCGCCGAGCGGATCGAGACAAATTCAATGTTAGCCTTACGGGGAAACATCGCATGGTTTTCAAGGAGCGGTCCCCATTCATCAACGGCAAACGACACGGCGTCGTCAACAAAAATTACCGCATGCGGATTACCCATGGATACACCTGTGAAGGCGAAGTGCTGATTTTGGACTGTGATGGGATGCTCAACGATCTGGTTATCAGCAAGTGCAACGGGTATTTCAGGCCCGTGTAGTACCGGTCTGCCCATGTTTACTTTAATGTTTACCGCCTTCCCGCTTTCAACTGTAAGAGAGACATGCTGGATGCCGGCGAGCGTCTCGATTGAAATGTCCATTTTGTCCGTCATATGGTGATCGTATACATACTTCGCAACACAACGGATGGCATTGCCGCACTGCTCGGGTTCAGAGCCATCGGCATTTATAATGCGCATGCAGAAATCCGCCTGCGTGGATGGAAGAATAAATACGAGGCCATCCGCGCCGACTCCAAAATTGCGGTTGCACATCAGTGTAGCCATTTCTCTGGCATGGGAAGGAAGTGTTTCAAAATGGGCAACGACTACAAAGTCGTTGCCCAGTCCATTCATTTTTGTGAAATTCAATTACGCCCCAACCTTTCGTGATTTGCGAGCTTTAAACCTTGCGAAGGAGAAAATTCCAGTAGCAAAGGTCGGAATCGCGGCCCATAGAATAGAAAACACCCATTCGCCAGGTGTCAGCGCCACTGTATTAAAAATCTGCTGCAGAAAAGGCGTATATACAACCGGTAAAACGAGGGCGATCGAAGAGATAACGGCCAGCACCAGCGCTTTATTCTGGAGCGGATTGCGGCTGAAGATCGAAACTTCGCTCCGGCAGTCAAACACGTGAATAAGCTGTGCCATAACGAGTGTGGTGAAGGCTATGGTTTGTGCCCGGATCAGCTCACCTGGATAGGCCTGATAGGTAATCCAGAAGGCGGCCAGTGTCACAAGACCGATCAAAATGCCCCGCGATACAATCTTCCAGGCCAAGCCGTTGGCGAACACGCCTTCAAGCCGGGAGCGTGGCGGGCGCTGCATGGTTGCCTCTTCCGGCTGGTCTACGCCGAGTGCCAGGGCAGGCAGCCCGTCTGTGACCAGGTTAACCCAGAGAATTTGAATTGGAACCAACGGAAGCGGAAGCCCGGCCAACATGGCAAAGAACATTACCATGATCTCCCCGACGTTAGATGCCAGCAAATAACGGATAAACTTTCGGATGTTATCATAAATGGTACGGCCTTCTTCAATGGCTGCTTCAATCGACGCAAAATTATCATCCGCCAGAACAAGGGAAGCTGCTTCTTTCGTTACATCGGTTCCAGTAATCCCCATGGCGATACCAATATCCGCAGATTTAATGGCAGGCGCGTCATTGACACCATCCCCGGTCATTGCAACAACGTGGCCTTTTTTCTGCAGGGCTTTCACTATCCGGAGCTTATGCTCAGGCGAAACCCTCGCATATACACATACCTTTTCTACTATATTATCGAACTCATTATCGGACATATTATATAAATCCTGTCCATTTAATGTCAAGGCGTCCGGGGTAAGAATTCCAAGCTGGGCAGCAATGGCTTCCGCCGTCGTCTGGTGGTCCCCGGTAATCATAACGGTACGTATTCCCGCCTGACGGCATTTTTTTATGGAAAGCTTTACTTCCTCGCGGGGCGGGTCGATCATGCCGGCTAGCCCGACAAAGACCAGATTGCGTTCAGCGCCTCTCTCATCACGGGGTAGTTCTCCTGCATTTAAATCCCTATAGGCTACACCCAGCACACGCAGCGCTTTTTTGGCAAGCGCTTCATTCGAAAGTACAATTTGCCTTCGTATGGTGGGAGTAAGCTGGACAACACGCCCGCCAAGCAGAATATGGGAGCACTTGCCAACTAGCATATCGGGAGCTCCCTTTGCTGCCAGCATCCGCTTGCCGTATGGATCCTGCAGGATAACCGTCATCATTTTGCGCACGGAATCAAATGGAAATTCTCCGATTCGAGTCCACGACGTCTCCACTTCTTCCCGGTTGAGGTTCGCTTTCGCTCCTGCTACCAGCAGCGCTCCTTCTGTTGGATCACCGGTGATGACCCAGTTCTCCTGTGTTTTTTTAAATAGGCCTTTCTTGTCAACCTGCAAATCGAGAACGGCGTTGTTGCAGGCCACACCCAGCTGGAGCATTTTAAAGAGAACTGCGTGGCTCCGCGGCCTTACTTCCCGCTGGTCGAGGGTAAAGGAGCCTTCTGGTGCGTAACCTGTACCGCTTATTTCAAACATCGTTTGGTCCACATACATGTGGGTGATGGTCATCTTATTCTGGGTTAGCGTTCCGGTTTTATCTGAACAGATTATGCTTGCGCTGCCGAGCGTCTCTACAGATGGCAGCTTTCTGACAATCGCGTTGCGCCTGATCATGCGCTGCACGCCTAGCGCGAGTGCAACCGTAACGATGGCGGGAAGTCCCTCGGGAATGGCCGCCACGGCAAGGCTTACACCCGCTAAAAACATGTTATAAATATTTTGGCCGTGCCAGATGCCCACCGCTACAACAAGCGCGGTTAAACCAAGCGCGACGGCGATTAATATTTTGCCGAGCTGTTCCAGCTTGTGCTGCAAGGGTGTCTGCATGGTTTCTGCAGTATTGATCAGGTCTGCTATTTTCCCCATTTCTGTCATCATGCCGGTTGTCACCACAACACCGTACCCGGTGCCAGCGGTAACCATCGTACCCATAAAAGCCATGTTATGCTGGTCACCTAGCGAGATTTGCGAATGCTCCAATGTTTTTATATTTTTTAATACAGGCACCGATTCCCCTGTAAGTGTAGACTCTTCAATATGAAGGCCGTTTGCCTGAATCAGGCGGATGTCAGCCGGTACGCGATCTCCGCTTTCTATATATACGATATCTCCCGGCACGAGGCTCCTAGCCGCAACCTGTTCCAGCTTTCCGCCTCTAATCACGTGGGCGAGCGGGGCGGTTAGTTCCTTTAAAGCGGAGAGGGATTTTTCCGCCCGGGATTCCTGGATGAAACCAAGGATGCCGTTAATGATTACAATGGCAATAATGGCAATCGCATCAATATATTCACCGAGAAATCCGGATATTAAAGTAGCTGCCAGCAGCACGAGCACCATGAAATCCTTGAATTGTCCCAGAAAAAGGGCCAGCAAAGATATTTTTTCTTTTTCTGCGAGTACGTTCTCCCCGATTCCCTCCAATCTCTCACGCGCATCTTCGTTTGATAGACCGTTTTTTACGTTGGTCTTTAGTATTCTTGCAAGCTCGTCTGTTTCGTAGCTGAACCAGTAGTGCTGTTGACTCACTTTGCCGTCCCTCCCATTCCCGTCTTACTTTCCATTAGCTAACTTATTCTGACAAGCTGTAAAAAATGCTATACTGTTAACATTGTAGAAAAACATCGCAGGCCATTCCGCTCTCTCCTTTCCCCACATAGAAGTTTATAAGGCCGCTTTGTGGAACGACGGTCGGACCGGCAAAACATTTGGGTATCTCAGCGATGGAGACAGTTGCCGGTCTATTTCGCCCTCTGTTCCACACGCTCCACACGGGAAAGAAAGGTGCGGAATGTGCCTCACGATGTTTTTCTTGGGTGTTTTGGAACCAAGAAAAGAGGTAGGTGATTTCTTTATGGCCTTTGATGGCATTGTAACGCGAGCCGCTGTTCATGAATTGGCTTCTCTTGTTACCGGGCGCATTACAAAGGTTTACCAGCCCACGGATACAGAGATTGTGATGCAAATTCGGGCTCGAAATGGCAATACACGCCTGCTGCTGTCGGCCAGCCACAGTTTTCCCCGGTTACATATTACGAAGAAAGAGTACCAGAATCCGCTTGAGCCTCCTATGTTCTGCATGCTGCTTCGTAAATACTGTGAGGGAGCGATTATTGAATCGATTACGCAGGCTGGCATGGAACGGATTATTCATATAGATATCAAAAGCCGGGATGAACTTGGCGATGACAGGCGCAAGCGTCTCGTTCTTGAAATTATGGGCCGTCACAGTAACTTAATCTTGCTTGATCCTGAAACCGGCTTGATTCACGATGGCCTGCACCATGTGACGCCTGCGATAAGCCAGCACCGGGTTGTACTTCCCGGACGTCCCTATGTAGCTCCGCCTCCTCAGGACAAAATAAATCCGCTAACGGCGGACTATAACGATTTTATCCGGCTGATCGATTTGAACCAGGGAAAAATCAGCAGGCAAATTGTAGCAAGTTTCGCGGGCATCAGCCCGCTTGTCGCAGATGAAATAGTCTACCGGGCGGGGCTTTCCACCCGCGAAGCGTTGTGGAAAGCCTTTAATACCATAATGGGACCGGTCAAGAACAACAAATATGTGCCAAATATTCAATTCGGCGATAAAACAGCTTTCTCCGTGATCCAGCTAACCCAGTTTACGAGCGGCACGAACGAAGTATTCGGCACGGTAAGCGAATGCCTGGAAGCCTTTTACCACGGAAAAGCGCAGCGCGACGCCGTTAAACAAAAACTGCATGATCTTATCCGGTTCGTCAGCAACGAACGCAATAAAAACGCAAAAAAAATCGAAAAGCTGAAGCTGACCCTTGAAGAAGCGGAAGATGCCAAACGATTTCAGCAGTTCGGTGAATTGATTACCGCAAATATTTATCAGCTTGAGCGGGGCCAAACGGAGGCAAACGTGTTAAACTATTATAAGGAAGACGCACCAATTGTGTCGATTCCCCTCGATCCCGCACTCACACCCTCCGAAAACGCGCAGGCTTATTTCAAGAAATATACGAAGGCAAAGAACAGCGTGGCTATTGTAGGTGATCAAATCGAGCATGCGAGAAAGGAAATAGCTTACTTTGATACCATTTTACAGCAAATCGAAGGGGCCGGCTTACAGGATATTGAAGAAATACGAGAAGAATTGATCGAGCAGGGGTATATCAGGGCTCGGCATGCGAAAAACAACCGCAAAGCAAAACCGAAGGCCCCTGTCATTGCACAGTACACATCCAGCGAGGGCATTCCGATTTATGTCGGTAAAAACAACCGGCAAAACGATTACCTGACCAGCAAAGTCGCCGGCAGCGAGGATACCTGGCTGCATACGAAAGACATACCGGGTTCCCATGTTGTGATTAAATCCGCTTCTTATGGAGAAGCAACGCTTCATGAAGCAGCGCAGTTGGCCGCCTACTTCAGCAAAGGACGGGAGTCCAGCCAGGTGCCTGTTGATTACACGCTGGTTCGCCATGTCAAAAAACCCAAAGGAGCAAAACCCGGCTTTGTCATTTATGAGCAGCAAAAAACGCTGTTCGTAACACCGGATGAATCGGTAATCCGGAATTTAGCGGATAAGTAGAACTAGCTTAATGAGGAAACAGTATGTCAAATAATTCATTTTTAAAAGGTACGCTGATCCTAACCCTGGCAGCGGTCGTGGCAAGGCTGCTGGGCGTTGTCCAGCGCGTGCCGCTGCAGCACATTATGGGCAATGACGGCATGAATTTATACAGCATTTCTTACAACATCTATAACCTTTTGTTTACGATTGCCACCCTTGGCATCCCAAGCGCTTTAAGCAAGCAGGTGGCCGGTTACAATGCACTGGGAAGGTATCATGAAGCCTTCCAAACGTACCGGGCTGCCCGCAACTTTACGCTGGTAGGAGGCGTCTTTATGGCGCTTCTGTTATATCTCGCCGCTCCCTTTTATGCAGATTGGGTCCTGGCCCCGGAAGCAGAGAAGGCTATCAAAGCGATTGCGCCTACGCTGCTATTCTTTCCGGTTATTTCAATTATGCGCGGGTACTTTCAGGGACAGCAGATTATGCACCCGACTGGCATTTCGCAAATAAACGAACAAATCCTGCGCGTGGTAACAGCCGTGGTTTTTCCAATTGTCCTGCTCCATATCGGGTACAACAAGGATGTAGCGGTTGCCGGTGCTTCCTTTGGCGCATTTACTGGAAGCATTGCAGCGCTTGCCGTGATGATGTATTTCTACAAGAAACACAGACCGGACCAGAAGAGAAAACTTGCCACACAGCGATCTTACAGCATTCTGCCGCTGCGTGAAATCTATGGTAAATTATTCAGGCTATCCGTACCGATTACGCTGTCAGCACTGGCCGTACCGCTGCTTTACTTCATCGATTCGTCCACAGGGCTGCGCCTGCTGACTCCGGTACAGGAACGCGTGAATTTCACGATTAACAGCCAATCAGCCATCGTTGCAGGCCAGAGCCTCACGCTGCCTGCAGCTCCCTATCTCGACCACAATGTGGCGATGGTTCCGTTCGACAGTGTTGGAAAGGCGCTGGGCGCCCGCATTAGCTGGAACGAGTCGCGGCAAATGGTTCATTATGTGCGCGGAAAAACCGATGTCTGGCTTACCCTAAAAAAGCCAGTTGTCGTCAACGGAAAAAATCTTGGCATGTTTCAACCTAATAAATATAAGGGTTCCGTGCCGATGGTTCCGCAGCGATTTTTTACCGATCAGCTGCAAGGTTATAACCAGGCTATGGAATTGAATGGAATTCTATCCGGCAGTGCGCAGTCGCTGGCTGGATTGCCGATTATCCTCGCCACGGCGCTCAGCATGTCCATTATCCCGGTCGTTTCTGCCGCTCATTCGCGCAGAGACCGCCGGGAAGTCCAGCGCATGAGTTCGCTCGCGCTGCGCATGTCGCTTCTAACAGGGGTGCCCGCCGCTCTGTACCTAACGGTTGCCGCTTATCCTGTGAATGGGTTTTTGTTTAAAAACTCGAGTGAGATTTTCACGACCGCTTCAGGTATCATTGCGGCCTTGTGCTTCGGCACCATTTTTCAAATTATGATGATGACCTCCAGCGGCATTTTGCAGGGGCTGGGCCGCAGTCACCTGCCAATGCTGCATGTGGCAATCGGTGTGCTGATTAAATGGATTGGAAACTATATTTTTGCCCCTCTATTCGGTATATATGGCATCATTCTGGCCACGACACTTTGCTTTGTAGTCGTGATGGTGTTAAATATGCGTTCGATAAACAGGTATACGAAGCTTTCAATACTGGGGAAAAAGTGGAGAGGATTTCTCGTTTCTTGCTTTGCGATGGTATTGGTAGGCTGGGTAATTGTCGAGATGGGGTTACGTATAAGGCCCTCTATCCCTTTGCCTAATTTCTTGTTTTATGGCCTCGAATCTTGCATAATCGCTCTTGTCAGCCTCTCAGCGTATGGCATAGGCCTCTTCTGGCTTAACGGGATCGATATCCGTGAAATTCAGTATCTGCCAGGCGTCTTCCAGCGTGTGTACCACGTGTTGTCGCGCTACCGGATTCTTCCTGCCTTTATTGAACAGCAAAAGAGTGGACTTCATTAATGCGTCCACTCTTTTGTCAAGCCATATGCTCGTTATCCGAAAGCTTCTTAAGTAGATTATCTATTTCATGTATTTCAAGCTGGATTTGTTTTACCATCGGGTTATCAGCTGCTTCTTCTTTATTCTCAAGCAGTTCGGATATAAACTCTTTCCAGTTCTTATGCGACAAATATAGCGCTTCCCACTCTTTCTTATCCATCTCATAATCCGCCCTCTCTACTGCTGTATACACGGTTATGGTTTTTCGATAGGCATGTATGAGAGTGCTTCTCTGTTTTATTCTTCTTCTGGCGCGTAGAAATCGAAATCCATACCTTCTTGCTTTATGTTTATTATTTACCACTTGACAGTATGCTAAAACAGCATTCCTCAATTTCCAAAAAATGCAAAGGACCTGCTCACCATATGAGCTAGGTCCTTGTTTTATACAGAAAGAAATTATATGTTACTATAAAGCATTAAAGTAACATGTAATTTCTTAAATGGGACCATATGGTCCCCAAAATGCTAAAGAAAAACATCGCGAGGCAATGCCGGCTCCTTTCTTTCCCCTTTAGGAGCATCTGGAACAGAGGGCGAAAAATCTTCTGCGGGGGGAAAGGACAGAGCGGCATGTCCGCGATGTTTATTCTTACCTGTATTCTTCCGGGTACTTCCGCCAGGCCGCAAGTGCATCTATCTGCTCGGATTTTATAATCCCTGCCTCACCTGCTGTTTCCAGTAAAGCGGTGTAATGGCTGAGCGTTTGGAATATAAGGCCTGCTTGTTCGAAGGCCTGCTCAGCCCGGGGAAATTGATAGGAGAAAATGGCCAGTACGCTAACAACTTGCCCGCCAGCGTCCTGTATGGCCTTAGCTGCTTCAATAGAGCTTCCGCCTGTCGAAATTAAATCTTCAATGACAATCGTTTTCGCACCTTCAGCAAGCCTTCCCTCAATCTGATTTCCTTTTCCATGGCCTTTTGGTTTGGAGCGAATATAAATCATCGGAAGATTTAATTCTTCCGCCAGCCAGGCTGCATGAGGAATGCCTGCTGTGGCGGTTCCGGCTATGACTTCTGTTTCCGGGAATTGTTCCCGTACGATAGAGGCAAATGACCGGCAAATTAAGCGGCGGACTTCAGGGTAAGACATGGTCAGCCTATTGTCACAATATATGGGGCTTTTAATTCCTGAAGTCCATGTGAATGGTTCATCCGGCCTCAGGGATACGGCTTCTATTCGCAAAAGTTCTTCCGCAATTTTACGGGCTGTACTCATATGTCTCACACTGCCTTTCATTGTTTATATTTTTACACCCCAAGGCTGCTTATCTGCTGCACAATATCATCCAGCGCCTGCCTCGGCTGGGCAGCCTGTGTGATCGCTCGCCCAATGACGAGATAATCAGAGCCCAGCTTTATGGCTTCCTCAGGTGTAGTAATTCTCTGTTGATCCCCGGCATCCGCACCAGCCGGTCTTATCCCCGGCGTGACGGTCAGAAAATCCGCTCCGCAAGCTTGTTTAATGAGCGGCACTTCCCTCGGGGAAGCAACCACCCCGTCAAGCCCAGAATCTTTCACAAGCTGCGCATAACGCACAACGCATTCTTCTACCGAACCGGGTATGCCGATCTCCCAGTTCATCGTTTCGATGTTCGTACTGGTCAACTGCGTAACACCGATTAGAAGAGATCGTTTGCCGCCCGCAGGTGTGCCTTTCTCAAGCCCTTCACGTGCCGCCTCCATCATCCGGCGGCCGCCGGCAGCATGCACATTGACCATATCCACGCCGAGCGAGGCAAGGCTTTGCATCGCACCGCTGGCGGTATTGGGAATATCGTGTACTTTTAAATCCAGGAAAACGGAATAACCGTTTTCTTTTAAAGCTGCTACATAAGCTGGACCTGCTGCATAATACAGCTGCATGCCGACCTTTAGATAAACACCGCTCCCGCTTAAGTCCTGCACACAGGATGAAGCTTCCTTGACACCAGGATAGTCCAGCGCCACCATAATTCTGGATGCGTCCATCATCTCCACCCCGCTCCTGTTAATTCCGCGATTGTATCTACCCCGTATTGATCAAGCTTTTCCTCTAAATCTGCAATGATTTGTGGACAGATCATCGGCTCTACAAAATTCGCAGTCCCGATAGCCACTGCAGATGCTCCGGCCATAAAAAACTCAATCACATCATCTGCCGATTGGATGCCGCCCATGCCGATAATCGGTATATTTACCTGCTGGCTCACTTCATAAATCATCCGGATGGCAACCGGTTTGATGGCCGGTCCTGACAGGCCGCCTGTTTTATTCGCTAGAATAGGCTTGCGTGTCTTTAAATCAATCCGCATGCCAAGCAGTGTATTGATCATGCTCAAACCATCTGCTCCAGCCCGCTCCACGGATTTCGCAATAGATGCGACATCCGTCACATTTGGTGAAAGTTTGACAAACACAGGGACCCGGCTTACTTCTTTTACAGCCGACGTCAGTTCTGCAGCAATAACCGGATCCGTTCCAAATGTAATTCCGCCGCATTTCACGTTCGGGCAGGAGATATTAAGCTCGATCGCGGCCACATTCGATGCCTGGCTAATGCGCTCTGCTACGGCAATATAATCTTCGCTGACCGTACCGGCTACATTCACGATAACAGGAAGCTGGCCAAACCGCTCAAGCCATGGAAGCTCTGACTCCATCACTTCATCAAGCCCCGGGTTTTGCAGGCCAATCGCGTTCAGCATCCCACCCGGTGTCTCGGCCACACGGGGTGCCGGGTTCCCCTGTCTTTCTTCAACCGTTGTGGCTTTTACGGCAATGGCACCGAGCTGGTTCAAATCATAAAACTGTGCATATTCCCGCCCAAAGCCAAAACAGCCGGAAGCAGGCATAATCGGGTTTTTCATTTCAATGCCCGCCAAAGATACAGCAAGCCGCTGTGAATGACTAAAGCTCATGATAGCTTAACCTCCCCGAACGGAAAGACCGGTCCGTCTGAACAAATCTTGCGGTATTTCTTGCCGCCTGCCGCATCCTGTACCGGACAGACGCATGCGAGACAGGCTCCGATGCCGCATCCCATCCGCTGCTCCAGTGAAATATAGCCTTCTTTGCCGGAGGATTGATAACGTTCCTGCAGAGCGGTGAGCATCGGGAGCGGACCACAGGCATACAGAGCGTCCCAATCGTTTTCAGCAAGCTGGTACTCCTCTTTCAGCACATCGGTTACAAAACCTTTCACCCCGCGGCTTCCGTCCACTGTGACCACATGAACGGTTCCTACATGGCTAAGTTCCTCTTCCAGAAACACCTGCCCGGCGTTTCCAAAACCAATCACATACGTTACGTTAACCCCCATGCTTTTAAGCTGTTTTCCCAGGTAATAAAGGGGAGGCACCCCGATTCCGCCGCCGACTAGAAGGGCATGCTCGCCCTTCTCCCTTCCGTCTATAGGAAAACCCTGCCCAAGCGGACCTAGTATATCGACAGACTGACCTGGCACGTATTCGCTCAGCACGCGGGTGCCGTGTCCTTCTGCCCGGTAAATCATCGTGAGTACCTCCTCCTCTTGGTTCAGATCGCATATGCTGATCGGGCGCCGCAGGAGAGGGTCAATGCCTGTCCCGCATTTTACGTGGACAAACTGGCCGGGAGCCGTCATCTTCGCGATCTGCTCCCCCTGAACCTCCATGCGAAAAATACGATCCGCGATCTGCCTGTTCGACTTGACCGATACGTGTGCGCCACTTGCTGTGCCATTAACCACGGGCTAACACCTCTTTTCGAACAGGCTCATGCGGAATCGCTTCAGCGGTAAACGTGATCGTTTCCAGAACTTTCAGCAGTGCCCGGGCCGTATCAAGCGATGTTAAGCATACGACGCCATTTTCTACCGCTTCCCGGCGAATGCGGAAACCATCGCGCTGCGGCGTCTTGCCCTTGGTGAGCGTATTAATGACAAAGCTGGCTTCTCCGGTCCGAATAACATCGAGGAGGTTTGGCGAATCTTCATGAATCTTGCGCACTCGCTTAACAGCCATACCTGCCTTTTGTAAAAAGTTAGCCGTTCCTTCCGTGGCCATAAGAGTAAAACCAAGCTCGCTGAATCCCTGGCAAATATCGCGTGCTTCCTCTTTATCTTTATCAGCGACCGTTACAAGCAGGGACCCGTGGGTCGGGATTTTAATACCGGATGCAATCAAACCTTTGTACAGGGCTTTAGCCAATGTTCGGTCACGGCCCATCACTTCCCCGGTAGACTTCATTTCAGGCCCGAGGGTTGTATCCACACGGCGAAGCTTCGCAAAGGAGAATACCGGCACTTTCACCGATACATAGTCCGCTTCCTTGTGATAACCAGGCGTAAGCCCTAGCTCTGGGATGGTGGAACCGAGAATAATTTTAGTCGCGATATTAGCCATTGGAATGTTTGTAATTTTACTTAGAAAAGGTACGGTCCGGGACGAGCGCGGGTTGACTTCAAGAACATAAGGTTTTCCTTTATGGATAACAAACTGAATGTTGAACAGCCCTTTTATCTGTAAACCGCGTGCGATGTTCGTCGTCATTTCAATTAATTCGTCTTTTAGTGTGGGCGAAATATTTTGCGCCGGGTATACGGCAATCGAATCACCGGAGTGTACGCCTGCCCGTTCAATATGCTCCATAATCCCCGGGATGAGCACATTTTCCCCATCGCTAATGCCGTCCACTTCGACTTCTGTACCCATGAGGTATGTGTCGATTAATACCGGATGATCCGGATTAATTTTTACAGCTTCTGTCATGTAGGTGAGAAGCTCCTGCTCGTTATATACGATCTCCATTGCGCGCCCGCCGAGTACGTATGAAGGCCGTACAAGAACCGGGTAACTCAGCGATCGTGCGGCCTCTACAGCAACCTCGACAGATGTAGCCGTTTTTCCCGGCGGCTGGGCTATCCGCAAGGAACGGAGCACCTGCTCGAATTTCTCGCGATCTTCCGCCGCATCGATGTTTTCAAGCGATGTCCCGAGAATCGTAACACCTGCTTTTTCCAGGCCTGCAGCCAGGTTAATCGCCGTTTGTCCGCCGAATTGTACGATGACACCGACAGGTTTTTCTTTTTCCACAATATGCAGGACATCCTCAAGGAAAAGCGGTTCAAAATACAGGCGGTCAGACGTGCTGAAGTCGGTGGATACCGTTTCCGGATTGTTGTTAATAATAACCGCCTCATAACCCATTTCTTTAAGCGCCCAAACAGCATGTACGGTTGAGTAATCAAACTCAATCCCCTGTCCAATCCGAATTGGACCGGAACCAAGGACAATCACGCTTGGTTTAGCCGTTTCTTCCCGTTCATCTTCTTCTTCATACGTTGAGTAGTAATAGGGGGTCGCAGCTTCAAATTCCGCCGCGCATGTATCGACCATTTTGTATACCGGGACAATCCCGGCTTCCCGGCGTGCCTTGCTGATCTCCTCTTCCGCAAGTCCTGCAAGCGAGGCGATACGCCTGTCGGTAAAGCCCATCCGCTTTGCTTCTCTTATGCGGTCTAAGCTGATAGTTCCTGGTGATGAACTGTCACGCAGTTCTTGTTCAAAGTTAACGATTTTTTCAAATTTGGCTAAGAAGAAATAATCAATACGTGTTAGCCTATGAATTTCTTCCTTGGTTAGGCCGCGGCGCAAGGCTTCCATCACGAGGAAGATGCGCTCATCATCCGCCTTTGCGAGGCGGGTTTCCAGCTCCTCACGGCTAAGTTCCCCAACTTCCGGAAGTTCCAGGGAGTGAAGCCCGATTTCTAATGAGCGGACAGCTTTGTGAATGGATTCCTCGAACGTGCGGCCGATCGCCATCACTTCACCTGTGGCCTTCATCTGTGTGCCCAGTTTGCGGTTAGCCGATATAAATTTGTCAAACGGCCAGCGCGGAATTTTAGTCACGATATAATCCAGCGCCGGTTCAAAGCAAGCGTATGTCTGTTTCGTAACCGGATTTTGCAGTTCATCAAGCGTATAACCCACCGCTATTTTCGCCGCCATTTTGGCAATTGGATAGCCAGTCGCCTTCGATGCAAGGGCGGAAGAGCGGCTAACGCGCGGATTCACTTCAATGACATAATACTGGTAGCTGTGGGGGTCCAGCGCAAGCTGAACGTTACAGCCCCCTTTAATATTCAGGGAACGGATGATTTTTAAAGAGGCAGAGCGGAGCATTTGATATTCCCGGTCAGACAGCGTCTGGCTCGGCGCAACGACAATGCTGTCTCCTGTGTGAATGCCAACCGGATCGATGTTTTCCATGTTGCAGACCACTATCGCATTGTCATTAGCATCACGCATCACTTCGTATTCAATCTCTTTAAAACCCGCGATGCTTTTTTCTACCAGGCACTGGGTAATCGGACTGTACTTGAGGCCGCTTGCTACAATCTCCCGCAGTTCCTGTTCGTTAGCCACGATCCCCCCACCGGTGCCGCCTAGGGTGTAAGCGGGACGAACAATGATGGGGTAGCCAATTCGCTCTGCAAAAACCAATGCCTCGTCCACCGTATGGATGATATCGCTCGCTGGCACTGGTTCATTGATTTCCTGCATGAGGGAGCGGAACAATTCCCGATCTTCCGCTTTTTTGATCGCTGCCAAATCCGTTCCCAGCAGGACAACATTCTCCTCTTCCAGTACGCCTGCTTCGTTTAATTCCATTGCCAGATTGAGACCTGTCTGTCCGCCAAGCGTAGCAAGCAGGCCATCCGGCTTTTCTTTGCGGATGATGCGGGTTACAAATTCTAGCGTCAGCGGTTCGATATACACGCGGTCCGCCATATTCGTATCCGTCATAATCGTAGCCGGGTTGCTGTTTACCAGTATCACTTCATAGCCTTCTTCTTTCAGCGCCTCACATGCCTGAGTACCGGCATAGTCGAATTCGGCGGCCTGCCCGATAACAATCGGCCCGGAACCAATCACAAGTATTTTTTTCAGATTATCGAGTCGTGGCATAAGTCGCATCCCCTTTCTTGTGCTGTGCAATTTGCTCTAAGAACCGGTCAAACAGGTAGCCTGAATCAAATGGGCCCGGGGCCGCTTCAGGGTGGTATTGAACAGAAAAAGCCGGATAAATTTTGTGGACGAGCCCTTCAACCGTATTGTCATTTAACGAAATATGACTCACTTCAAGATCAGTGCCTTGTACAGATTCTGCGGTTACTGCATAGCCATGGTTTTGCGATGTAATATGCGTACGCCCTGTTGCCAGCTCTTTGACCGGGTGATTCCCGCCCCGGTGTCCGAATGTCAGTTTGGCTGTATCTGCCCCGCAGGCGAGCGCAAGCAGCTGGTGGCCCAGGCAAACCCCGAATACCGGGTAGCTGCCAAGGATTTCCCGCAGCATGGTCACAGCTTCCGGAACATCTTTCGGATCGCCAGGCCCGTTTGAAAGGAATACGCCATCAGGCCGAATGCGGCGGATTTCATCCGCGCCCACATTGTATGGGACGACAATAACATCGCAGCTGCGTTTGGTTAGTTCCCGCAAAATCCCCTGTTTGGCGCCGAAATCCACCAACACAATGCGGGGACCGTCCTGGCCGGGAACTGCAAACATGTTTTTCGTAGAAACCCGGGAAACCTGATCCGTCATAAAAGGAGCTTTCAGGCTTTCAAGCAGGCTATCGATCGGTGTATCCGCTGTGGTCAGTACGCCTTTTAGCGTGCCATGGCGGCGGATGAGCCGGGTAAGTTTTCGTGTGTCGATCTCTGCGATACCTGGAATGTTATATTCTTTTAGGAGAGAATCCAGGCTCTCTTCATTCCGCCAGTTACTTGCGTATTCGCAATGTTCACGCACAACAAACCCGTGCACAAAGGGACGAATGGATTCAAAGTCGTCGCGGTTTATTCCGTAGTTGCCGATTAACGGATAGGTCATCGTAACAATCTGTCCGCAGTAGGATGGGTCGGATAATACTTCCTGATAGCCTGTCATACCGGTGTTAAAAACAACCTCGCCAAGCGACTCCCCAGCTGCACCAAACGATTTTCCTTGAAATACAGTTCCATCTTCTAATACTAGCCTCGCCCATTTATTCATGGTGTACCTCCCCCTCGACAGCATCGTTATCGTGCCAGGTTATTTTCCCTTCAAGCATGGTTAAAATCGGCCAGCCCCTTAACTTCCAGCCGGCAAAAGGCGTGTTTCGTCCTTTGCTTGCAAATTGCTCCGGATTGACTTCCCGAACCGAAGCCAGGTCAACAAGTGTTAGGTCAGCAAGCGCTCCTTCTTTTATTTCACCATAAGGCAGACCAAAGACTTCAGCAGGGACCCTTGTCATTCTATCGATCGCTTCGTTCAGGTCAAGAATTCCTGTCTCTACTAATTGGGTATAGATAAGCGGGAAGGCGGTTTCCAGTCCTACGATGCCGAAAGGAGCCAAAGCCATTCCACGCGCTTTCTCTTCTTCTGTGTGCGGCGCATGGTCGGTCACTATCATATCGATAGACCCATCTTTAAGCCCCTCAATAAGCGCGTCCCGGTCTCGACTGGAACGCAGGGGCGGGTTCATTTTATAATTCGCATCATCACCCGGTATATCTTCATCACAGAGCAGCAGGTGATGCGGGCATACCTCAGCTGTTACACGGGCGCCACGCTGCTTGGCTTCTCTGACAAGCCTTACTGATTCTGCCGTGCTGATGTGGCACACATGGTAGTGAGCGCCTGTTGCCTCAGCCAATAAAATATCGCGGGCTATCTGGATAGATTCCGCCTCGGACGGAATGCCTCGCAGACCCATTTTCCGGCTGAAATCACCTTCGTGGACACACCCGCCCTCTGCCAGGCTGTCATCTTCACAGTGTGCGACGACTGGCAGGCCCAGCTGGTTCGCCTTTATCATGGCTTCTTTCATCATGCGGCTGCTCTGAATTCCGACTCCATCGTCGGATACGGCAATGACACCCGCTTCCTTTAACGCTGCCATATCGGTGAGTTCTTCTCCAAGTTCCCGCACCGTAATCGCACCAATCTGCAGTACACGTGCGTTCCCGGCCTGCTTCGCTTTAACCGCAATGTGTTTAACCGTCTCCGGTGTATCGATTACCGGACGGGTATTTGGCATGCAGGCCACTGTGGTGAAACCCCCGCGCGCAGCGGCTGCTGTACCCGTCTCAATTGTTTCTTTCGCTTCAAATCCCGGTTCGCGCAGATGTACATGCATATCGATAAATCCAGGAGATATGAGCTTGCCGTCAGCCTCAATAACAGTGTGGCCGTGTGGTGTTATGCCCTCTGTAATTTCCCGTATTACCTTACCATCAATGAGAAGGTCTCGCTTCACTTGCTCCCCGTTGACTAGAATAAATCCGTCCCTAAGTAAAATTCCCATTCTTCATTCACTCCCTAACTTTATTGTTGTGCGAAAACTTCGCTAACGTGCATCGTTTAGCATAGCGATAGAAACGACGTCCCTTCGCTTGTGTGAAAAAAAAGCTTCCAGCCTGCCGATTGGCGGGAAGGAAGCTTTTTCTTTTCATGCCTGGGGAGCAGGGTGCTGTGCCGCTCTCTAATGGAGAGTGGGTAGCGTACCTGCGTGCCCGCATGCATAAAAGAATCGCAGCTGCCTTGCCAGCCTCACAGGACTGTTTTTAAAGGTTTTTACGATACTTTTGTATTTAATTCATTCGCTGGAGCTTCGCCGAATGCCGCTTCTTTACCCGGAAGCACAGCATGAAGGATGATCCCCAGGAATGTCGCCATTGCAATGTTGTCAATCGTAAGGTGATGGATAAAGTTGCTGAACGTGATTTGGTGAAAATCCATTTTGAAACCACCAATCCCCGTGACAAGGACAATGGCGGAGATCACCATATTCCGTTTGTTAGCAAAGTCAATTTTGTGCTCAACGTACATACGCATACCCTGTGCAGCAATCAGCCCGAAGAGGACAATGGTCACCCCGCCAAGCACCGGCTTAGGGATGGTCATGAGAAACGCGCCCACTTTACCGACGAAGGCAAACACGATGGCGAGAACCGCTGCTCCTCCAATAACCATGCGGCTGTATACCTTAGTAATCGCAAGCACACCAATGTTTTCACCGTATGTGGTGGTTGGTGGGCCTCCAAGGAAAGAAGCAATAATAACAGACACGCCATCACCCAGCAGGGAGCGATGCAGACCAGGGTCACGCATTAAATCGCGCTGCATGACGTTCGCTGTGACAAGCAAATGTCCAATATGCTCTGCAAGCGTAACGAGAGCTACCGGCGCAATGATAAGGGCAGTCATCCAGGAAAGCGGTGAGTGAAAAGCAGAAACCAATTGACCTGTGATAAGATGGTGCGAAACCCATTGCTGTGGTGTAATAAACCATGGTGCCTGCTGAACACTTGCCATATTAATCCACTCAGGATGGCGAATAACTGTATAGACATAGCCGACAACCATACCAGTGAGAATGGGAATGACGGAAAGGAACCCACGGAAGAAAATTGTAGCGATAACGGTTGTAGCCAGTGTAACAAACGCGACTTCTACAGCGCCGAGCGAGTAATCAGGCTTTAGCGGATTGCTCAGCGGGTCATTTAGCGCCCAGCCAACTGCGGTGCCTGACAGGCTTAAGCCGATAACGACAATAATCGAGGCAATGACTACAGGCGGCAGCAATTTATTCAGCCAGTTAACACCGATAGCTTTAACAATCAACGCGACAATCAAGTAGACCACACCCGCCAGCAGACAGCCGAGCATTGCAGCCCCTTGTCCCTGGCTCGCGCTCACCGTTAGAATTGGCCCGATAAACGCGAAGGAAGATCCGAGATAGTTTGGCAGCTTACCCTTTGTGATAAAGAGAAACAATAGCGTGCCGATGCCACTGCTGAGTAGAGCAACAGATACATCGAGTTTCGTTAGAAGCGGGACAAGTACCGTTGAGCCGAACATGGCAAATAAGTGCTGCAGGCTTAGTGGAAACAGTTTCTGCAGGGATACAGGTTCATTTACATCAACAAAATTTTTCATTTTAAATCTCCTCCCTTTCCAGCCTCGCCGGACTGATTTAAAGGTTATTTTTCCTTGCTTCTTGCTTTAATAGCCACACATTCGCGGTCATCTACTTCTTTGAGTTCCACGACAATCATCTCATCGCGGGATGTGGGTACATTTTTGCCGACATAATCCGGGCGGATGGGAAGTTCCCTATGCCCTCTGTCAATTAATACGGCAAGCTGAATGCTTTGTGGGCGTCCAATATCCATTAACGCATCAAGAGCAGCCCGCACCGTACGGCCGGTAAACAAGACATCATCGACAAGAATCACTTTTTTGTTGGTGCTGTCATAAGGCAGATGGCTTCCCTGGATAACCGGCTCATCCTGTTTGTTGGTTAGATCATCGCGGTAAAGGGTTATATCCAGTTCTCCTACCTCAATTTTGCGCCCTTCAATCTGATGAATCCGTTCCGCAAGGCGGTTTGCCAGATAAATGCCACGTGTGCGGATACCGACAAGCACGCAGTTCTCAATCCCTTTATTGCGTTCGATAATTTCATGCGCAATCCGGGTTAACGCCCGGCGCATCGCCTCTTCATCCAGAAGAATATTTTTTTCTTCCCACTCAGGCACTGACTTCACCTACTTCCTTTAATTTGTACTGGCAATTCGTTCATTGAACAAAAAAAGCTTCCCGCCAGAGGCAGGAAGCTTTTTTGCGTAGGCGTATAGCAAGTGCAGAGATACGCAAATCTCTGCGTGCTAAACACCGAACGCATCCGGTTCCCTTGCCAGTCTCTCTGGACTGATTTAAAGGTTTCTTTGTGGTTAAACAAATTATTACATGGTCTTCGACATAAGTCAACAGGAAGTTATTAATCACGCAGATGAAGCAGCCGAATAATACTTTCCATATCATCCGGAAGCGGTGAAGTAAACTCCATATACTCCCCTGTTGTGGGATGAACAAACCCAAGATCACGGGCATGAAGAGCCTGGCCTTCAATGGGAAAATCACTATCGCTCTTAGGCCCGTACTTCGGATCACCCAGCAGCGGGTGATTGATGTACTTCATGTGAACCCGAATCTGGTGGGTCCGACCGGTTTCCAGCTTAAGTTCAACAAGTGTGAAGTCCTTGAAACGCTCGAGAACAGCAAAATGGGAAACAGCGGGCTTGCTGTTCTCAAACACGACTGCCATTTGCTGGCGGTTCTTCGGATCGCGGCCGATTGGAGCATCGATGGTCCCCTTATCATGCCCGATTACCCCGTGCACTAACGCAATGTAACGACGGGTGACCGTATGTGCCTTAAGCTGGGCCGCAAGCGATTCGTGTGCGCGATCGTTTTTCGCGGCCATGATAAGGCCTGACGTATCCTTGTCGATGCGATGTACAATTCCCGGCCTTAACACGCCGTTAATGCCGGATAAATCGTTACAGTGTGCAAGCAGACCGTTCACCAGCGTCCCGGAGTAGTGCCCCGGTGCAGGGTGCACAACAAGCCCGCGGGGTTTGTTGACCACGATGACATCACTGTCCTCATAAACGACAGCGAGATCCATCGGCTCGGCAGCGATATCGAGGTCCTTTGGCGGCGGCACGGTGAGAACTATTTCATCCCCATCCTGCAGCCGGTAATTTCCCTTGACTTCCTTGCCGTTGACCGTAACATGGCCTTCTTTGAGCCAGATTTGCAGCTGGCTGCGCGAATAGCCTTCCTGAACAGCGGCAAGAAACTTATCGATGCGCTCGCCTGCATCCTCCGTTTCAACTATCCAGTCATACCGTTCGAATTGGTGCTCGTTCATGATCGTTTCATCCGTCCGTCCCGTAGTATTTCACGCAGCACATCAAAGATAAAGAGGCATACACCGATAACGATAGCCGAATCAGCCACGTTGAATATCGGGTAGTTAATGAGTGAGAAATCAAGAAAGTCTACCACTTCCCCCGTTACAAAACGATCATAGAAATTTCCCACCGCACCACCTAGTATGAGCGCAAGCGCCCACGCAATCACCGGACTCTTCCGGCTAACCCGGCGTAGATACCAAATAATTCCTACTATAACTGCCAGCGTAATAATGATGAAGAATACCCGTTGGTTTTGCAGAATGCCGAAAGCAGCTCCGCGGTTTCTGTGGGATGTGATGTAAAATACACCCTTCCAAACGGGAATGGATTCGCCAAATACCATGTATTTGACGATCATCCATTTGGTTAAGCGGTCAAGGGCAAACACGATGAGAGCTATCACATAATAGATCAATGTACGGGCTCCTATGCGTCCACTTCTTCTTTCAGCACGCTTGCGCAGCGCTGGCATAAGGTAGGATGGTCTTTATCCTTTCCTACTTCAGGCGTAATAATCCAGCAGCGCTCGCACTTCTCTCCTTGTGCAGGAGACACGCGAACCGACAGGCCCTCAAGCTGTACGGCGTTCTCTGCAGGGGATTCACCTGGTTGATGCACATTCACTTCCGAAACAATAAACAGCTCTTTGAGATCGCGGCAGCCTGCGAGAGCCTGCGCCACTTCTTCACTCGGGTAAATGTCCAGTGCTGCAGCAAGTGATTGACCGATAACTTTATCACGGCGGGCCTCTTCAAGCGCCTTGAGTACTTCATCGCGAATTTCAACCAGCCGATCCCACTTAGCTTCAAGCGCACTGTCAAACAACTCTGTTTGTGCTTCCGGCATATCCACAAGCTGTACGCTCTCAGCTTGCTTGCCAGGAACATACTGCCATACTTCATCTGCTGTATGCGGAATAATAGGGGAAAGCAGGCGGACTAAATCACAAAGAATATCATACATAACCGTCTGGGCAGATCGGCGTGAAACAGAGTTGGTCGCATCTGCATATAAGCGGTCTTTAGAGATATCCAGATAGAATGCGCTGAGCTGAATGGTGCAGAAATTATGAATCGTGTGGTAAACCGTGTGGAACTGATATTCATCGTAAGCGCTGCGCACCTTCTGAATCACATGCTGGCCTTTATTGATCATGTATCGGTCCAGTTCATCTAATTGGTCGTACGGAAGGCGGTCCACCGCAGGGTTGAAACCTTCCAGATTGCCCAGCAGAAAACGGAATGTGTTGCGGATTTTACGATACACTTCAGCAATCTGCGTCAGAATCCCATCTGAGATACGCACGTCGGCCTGGTAATCAACTGAGGATACCCAGAGGCGAAGGATATCGGCGCCGAGTTTATCCATAATTTGTTGCGGTGCAATTACATTGCCCAGTGACTTGGACATTTTGCGTCCTTCACCGTCAAGCGTAAAGCCATGGCTTAATACACCTTTATAAGGAGCCTGTCCGTATACGGCTACAGCCGTCGAAAGGGATGAGTTGAACCATCCACGGTACTGGTCAGAACCTTCCAGGTACAGGTCGGCCGGCCACTGCAATTCATCGCGCCCGCGCAGCACAGCTGCATGGCTGGAGCCGGAATCGAACCATACGTCCATGATGTCTGTTTCTTTGCGGAATTCGTGGTGGCCGCATTTTGCGCATACACTGCCTTGCGGAAGCAGTTCCTGAACGTCTTTGGCAAACCAGGCAGAAGAGCCTTCCTGACGGAAAATATCAGACACTTTATTAATGGTATCATCGTTGATGAGCGGCTCGTTGCAGTCGCGGCAGTAGAAAATCGGAATCGGAACACCCCATACACGCTGGCGGGAAATACACCAATCTCCCCGGTCAGCGATCATATTGTGCAGCCGCTGTTCACCCCAGTACGGAGTCCATTTAACCTTTTTTATTGCTTCTAGCATCTGCTCGCGGAAACCGTCAATTGAAGCAAACCACTGTTCAGTGGCCCGGAAAATGATAGGCTGCTTTGAGCGCCAGTCATGCGGATAGGAGTGCGTAATGAAGCCAAGGTTAAGAAGCACACCGACTTCCTCTAATTTCTCCGTAACCAGTTTGTTTGCTTTATCGTAAAACACGCCCTCAAATCCAGGGGCTTCTTTGGTCATCATGCCCTTCTCATCGACCGGGCATAGCACATCGAGTCCGTATCTTTGTCCGAGATTAAAGTCTTCCTCCCCGTGCCCAGGCGCTGTGTGTACACAGCCTGTACCGGCCTCGAGCGTTACGTGTTCGCCGAGCAGCAGCGGGGACTTGCGGTCGTAGAATGGATGGCGGCAGACAACACCTTCTAAGTCGCTGCCTTTAAAGGTGGTAACAGTCGTATAGGAATCCCAACCAACCTGCTTCGCTACCGATTCAAGAAGGCCAGATGCAACGAGGAATTTCTCACTGCCTACCTGAACAAGTGAATACTCAAAATCCGGGTGAATGGCAATGGCAAGATTAGCCGGAATGGTCCACGGTGTGGTGGTCCAAATTACCACTTTATCCCCCTCGCTTAACTTCCCATTCCCATCAACCACAGGGAACGCTACATAAATAGAGGCAGATTTTTTATCTTTGTATTCAATCTCAGCTTCAGCCAGTGCCGTTTCGGAGGAAGGTGACCAGTAGACGGCTTTAAGGCCTTTATAAATATAGCCTTTCTTCGCCATTTCACCGAAAACTTTGATCTGGCGCGCTTCATATTCAGGCTGGAGTGTAACATACGGATGGTCCCAATCCCCGCGTACGCCGAGGCGTTTGAACTGGCCTTTCTGCTTCTCGACGTATGTCCATGCATACTCCGTGCAGCGATCACGGAACTCTACCACACCAACTTTATGGCGATCAATTTTTTCATTTTTAATGATGGCATGCTCAATCGGGAGGCCATGTGTATCCCAGCCTGGTACATATGGTGCGTTGAAGCCTGCTGCTGATTTATAGCGGACAATAAAATCTTTTAGTACTTTGTTTAGTGCATGGCCGATATGGATGTCCCCGTTTGCATAAGGCGGTCCGTCATGGAGTATAAATTTAGGGCGGTCTTTTGTGCGTTCCTGCACTTTATTATAAATATCCCTTTCTTCCCACCACTGTTGCATGTCAGGTTCGCGTTTTGGCAGGTTTCCGCGCATCGGAAACTCTGTCTTCGGCAGATGCAGTGTCTTACCATAATCCATATCTCTTCATCTCCTACAGTGTTCTACTTATTAATGAGAAAATAGCCTTCCCTACCCACACGGGACGAGAAGGCTATGTTATATCTTATCCCTGAATCTTTTTTCGCACGTCTTAAAAATTATAAATCAATTGTTAACAAACAGTCAATCTTTTATACCGATATGTACCTTTATCCCTCGACGCGCTGGGAGAAACCTTCTTCCAACTTCTCAAACTGCTCCCAGTCTGCGTTATCGAGCATAGCCAGCTGGGCTTCCAGCATGGAGCGGAAACGGGAACGATAAACAGCCGCCCGCTTCTTAAGTTCTTCTACTTCGTTAGAATACTTCTGTGATTTAGAGAGGGCCTCATTAATCATGCGGTCAGCATTTTTCTCGGCTTCTTTCACAATCAGCTCTGCCTCTTTGCGCGCGTTGCTTTTCATTTCATCCGCTGCTCCCTGGGCAACAAACATCGCTTTCTTCAGCGTCTCTTCAATGTTCTCAAAGGAAGCGATTTTTTTATCCCGCTCCGCGATTTTCTCCTCCAGCTCTCTTTTTTCACGAAGCAGCAAATCAAATTCCTTAATAATCTGGTCTAAAAACTCGTTAACCTGGTCTTCATCATATCCGCGGAATGAGCGGCTGAATTCCTTATTGTGAATATCTAATGGCGTAAGTGACACCGTAATCGACCTCCCGCTAATTTCTAACTTTTATTTTTCGACAAAAATGGCCAGAATCCTGCCGTCGAAGGCAAGAACTCCATCAGTCATAAATGCTTACTTCGATTCTAATGCGGCCTTTTTTTGTTTCCCCACCAACAGATGCAACTTTAAAACGGCCAAAGCCTTTAAACGACACGACATCCCCTTCTTCTAACCGAAGCGAAGGGTCATTCACTTCACGCCAATTTACCTTTACCCGGCCATTATGAATGGGCGGCAAGATTTTGGCACGGGAAATCCGGAATACGTCCCCTGCAATCGCATCGAGCCGCGGAGACTGCACAGTAAAGGAGAGGCTGCGAAAGGATTGATTCGGCAGGATTAGCCGGTCAGACGAAATGACTTCTACCAGAACGTTTGCCCTGTGAACCTGAGTCATATGCAGCCGGACATAATCTGCAATTTCCTGTGCGACAATGATTTGTGCATGTTCAGCATGTACGAGAATATCGCCAAATTTTTCACGTTTAATGCCCAGGCCAAGCAGCGCCCCAAGGTAATCACGGTGCTCCAGTGAAAGAAATTGGTTTGCGCCAGTCACATTCAGGATAGCCAGTCCAAAATCCTCTTCTACAGGTTCAATGAACTCAGGGTGCAGAACACCACGCATCCGTTCAGCACCGTCAAAACCTCCACGGGCCATGAAAAAAACCCCTGGTTCGCGACTTGCCAGCGCTTGGACAATAAATGCCTGCCGCGGATCTAGAAAATCGGTCCGAATGATTTCGTACCGATCCCGCACCCGCTGCGTCCACTCCAGCACCCGCTCAACAAAGGGGCGTTCTTCCGGTCTGAAATGATGATACAAACTCATAGTCTACGCACGCAATCCCGCAATATAACCGATTATCGTAAGCAGGCCGCTCTCCGCAAGCCGAAGCGCGAAGAAAGCAAGAATCGGCGAGATGTCGATCATGCCGAGCGGCGGGATAATGCGCCTGAATATGGATAGGTAGGGCTCAACGATACGGCCAAGTAACCGCCCGATGGACGTTTCCCGTATCTGTGGTACCCAGGACATTAAAATGTAAATGATAATCGCGTAGCTGTATATCTCAAACAAAACTTGTATTAAGCTAATAAGTTGAATCATCTTTTCACCTCGATTTATTAACCTCTTTCATCTAACATCATTTCTGTTATCATTCCCTGCATTTCCATGTGTTCCGGCACGCAAAGGAATGTGCCATACCCGATTTTCTGCATGGCGCCACTCAGTGCGTACACCGTGCCGCTTAAGAAATCCACAATGCGTTTTGCCTGATCCGGCGTCACGCGCTGCATGTTCACCACGACAGCTTTACGCGAACGAATTTGATCAGCAATCTCCTGAACTTCCTCGTATGATTTGGGTTCAATGAGAACTACTTTAGGAATTTGCTCCTTAACGGCGTGAAGACTGACCACGTTATCCTGCTTGCCCTTTTTCGGCCGGATGTATTCTTCCGCTTCTTCTTCTTCTTCTTCGTAATGCTCTTCTATTATTTCTTCCACATAATCGTCGCTGCCGATGCCGAAAAAGTCCTTAATTCTCGTCCCTACACCCATTTGTGCTCGTTCTCCTTTACACAAAAATTAGTTTCGTTCATCACCGACAAGAGTGGAACCCAGCCTGATAAAAGTAGCGCCTTCCTCAACCGCAATGTGGTAGTCGTTAGACATTCCCATGCTTAAATGGGGAAGGTGAAGGTCAGGGAACACGGCGCACAGTTCATCGCGCAACTCCCGTAATCCGAGAAATACCGGACGCGTCTCCTCTGGATCTTCCACATAGGGTGCCATCGTCATCAACCCAATTATTTCAATAGAAGGCAAATCTTTAATTTTGCGTATAAAATTCTCGACTTCATCCGGCTCAAGGCCATGTTTCGTCTCCTCACCAGAGATATTAACCTGAATAAAGCATTTCGTTATTGCGTTAGCGGCTAATCCGCGTTTGCTGATTTCAGCAGCCAGCGAGTACCTGTCAAGAGAGTGAACATATTCAAACTTCCCGATAATATCCCGCACTTTATTGGTCTGTAGGTGCCCAATAAAGTGCCAAGCTGCTTGTGGACCAAGCGCCTCCCACTTCGGCAGCGCATCCTGGCTTCTGCTTTCTCCAATATGATGAATGCCGGCTTCAAGCGCACGGCGCGTCGTCTCTAGGGATACATACTTGGTAACGGCAACAATCTGCACATTGGAAGAGCGTCCCGCCTTGCCGCATGCACTGTGAATCTTCTGTTGTACATTTTGCAGGTTTTCTTCAATAAATGACAATTCCGTTTTTACCCCTCTTTCAGTCCAATAAACGCTGTCATCCTGCCAGTTTTCCCGCCTTCCTTTCGGTGTGAGAAAAACAAGTCAGTGCGACAACCTGTACATAGTTGACTCACTTCGATGTGGGCATGAGGAATTCCTGCCTCCAAAAGCAAAATTCGATTGGTTTCCTGTAAATTTAGCATATATTTCTCCGTGCGGACAGACTCCAACACATCTTGAGCCTTTTCACCCAGCACTTCCTTAATTTTATCCGCCACCAAATCATTTACTTCGTAGCAGCAGGAGTGTATGGACGGGCCAATGGCTGCGTATATATCTTCAGGCTGAATACCCCACTGTTCTTTCATTTGAAGGGCCATTTTCTGCCCTATCCGGGCCACCGTCCCCTTCCAGCCCGCGTGGGCAACGCCTATCACCTGAAAGCGGGGTGAATAAAAAAACAGAGGAACACAGTCCGCATAGAAGGAAGCTAAGAATACATTACGCTTGTCAGTAAGAAGGCCATCAGCCGACGGAATAGCATCTTCCCGTGATTCGCGGCCTGCTCCAGCTTGTTCCTCGGCTATATAGACAATCCTGTCCCCATGCACCTGCTCACCGCATGTCCAGGATGAGAAAGAAAATCCGTTCTGTCTGGCAAGCCTTCTGCGGTTCTCGACTACATGTTCAACTCGATCTCCAACATGGAGGCCGCAGTTGAGGCTGTCGAATTCTCCACTGCTTGTTCCGCCATTACGAGTGGAAAAACCAGCTGAAATTCCCGGCCACATTTTTTCCCATGCGGCCAGATGCACACTTTCATTAATTAATGTAAATGCCTCCACGTTTTCCCCTCCTACATAGCATATTACCATTCCCGCGATTAGAAGAAAAGATAAAGGAGGTGCCTTCACCCCCTGTTCTATTACACTTCTTCCTTACCCGGCTTGAAGGGAACCACCGTCTCATCCAGGCGGACAAGTATAACGTCCCGCCCAATCTTCACAATGTTTTGCCATGGAATGACAATTTCCTCTGCACTTCCAAAAATACCTAGAAATTTGCCATTGCCCTTGCCGGGAACTACGATCCCTTCTATTCTTCCTGCTTTTGTATTGATTTCGAGGTCTGTTATCTGCCCGAGCTTCTTTCCATCCATCACGTTCACCACATCTTTAGTCTGGAACTCAGAGATTTTCAACATTGTTTTCCACCCCGTTTCATTAGCCCATCCCATTCTAGTATATGTATTAATTTTAAGAAATGTCCTAAAAGTGGTTTTTTATTAAATAACTTGTCAAGAGATAAAACCGGATGTATTATCATTCATGTAAATTTATAAATAAACAATTAAAGTTTATTAGAAAACTTGGCTGGCGCCAAGCCGAAGGCGACGGTTGACAGCCTTAGCCTAAGCTTATGTGGATAGAAAGCACACTTTCCTATCCACTAAATGAAGAAAGAGGAGCCTATATGATGAAAAAAATTACACTTCTTTTAGCGATGCTGCTGGTTATTATGGCAGCCGGATGCAGCAAGGGACCCGCTGCAAGCGGTGCTGCCGCACAATCAAACACCTTAGTGGCAGGGACCGATGCTTCGTTCCCACCTTTTGAATATATGTCTCCCACAGGTCAGCCTGAAGGATTTGACGTTGACCTCATCAAAGCCATTGGAGAAAATCAGAAATTGAATGTCGAAGTAAAACATACGGGATGGGACGGGATGATGAACGGGCTTAGTAATGGTACCGTAAAAATTGGCATCGCCGGGATCACCATTACCGACGACCGCAAAAAGTCATTCGATTTCACCGCGCCATATTTTACAGCCAAACAAGTTATCTTGGTAAAAGATAACGGACCGCTGGCAAACGTAAAACAGGTAGCAGATTTAAAAGGCAAGTTGATTGGGGTTCAAACGGGAACGACAGGTGCAAGCTTAGTCGAGAGCACTTTTGGAAAAGGCTACAGTAACATGAAAGGATACACCGATATCGCCAGTGCGATTGAAGACCTGCAAAATGGGCGCATTCAATCGGTTATTGCGGATAATGCTGTGATCAAGAAATTTGTTAATAAACTTAATTTAAAACAAGTGAAAATTATTGAAGATAGCTCCGTAAAAACTGAAACATACGGAATCGCTGTTAAAAAAGGCAGCAAAGAGCTGCTGGATAAGCTGAACAAAGGGCTTGCTGCTGTGAAACAAAATGGAAAGTTTGATCAACTATATAAAAAATACTTTGCAAACTAAAATAAAACCTCGCTTTTCCGTTATGGAGGAGCGAGGTTTTCTATTATGTTATAAGGGCTTGATCTTTTCTCTATTGTACATGCTTCTGCATCTGGGAGATAGCCGCTTTCTCCAGCCGCGATACCTGAGCCTGGGAAATGCCAATCTCCTGTGCCACTTCCATCTGTGTTTTACCCTGGAAGAAACGCATCGACAGAATCAGTTTCTCCCGGTCTGTCAGCCGGTGCATGGCCTGCTTGAGCGCGATTTCCTCTGTCCATTGTACATCCTTCTGCCTTTCATCGCTTATCTGATCCATGACAAAAATCGGATCGCCGCCATCCTGGTATATGGGTTCAAAAAGCGATACGGGGTCCTGGATAGCATCCAGCGCAAAAACCACATCTTCTTTTGGAATATTTAACGCCTCTGAAATCTCATAAATGGTAGGTTCCCGTGAGTTCTGATTCGTCAGCGAATCTCTGACCTGCAGTGCTTTATAGGCGATATCCCGCAGAGAGCGGGATACGCGAATTGGATTGTTATCCCGTAAATACCGCCGAATTTCACCGATAATCATAGGAACCGCATAGGTAGAGAACTTAACATTTTGGCTCAGATCGAAGTTATCGATGGCTTTCATCAATCCAATACATCCAACCTGAAACAAATCGTCAACATATTCCCCGCGATTATTAAAGCGCTGGATAACACTCAGCACCAGGCGCAGGTTTCCGTTTACAAGCTGTTCTCTTGCTGCGTAATTGCCGCTTTGCAGCTCAACAAATAGCTCCCGCATATGTACATTCGATAACACGGGTAACTTAGATGTGTCTACTCCGCAGATTTCTACCTTATTTCGTGTCACGTATTTCCCTCCTGAGGAGCCAGCGTTACTGATAAGTATCTCCGCAGGATGGAAAATTATGCAGGTGTTTAAGAATGCCGCCGATGTCTGCTATAGCATCTTATTGAATTCCTTTTGTAGGCGCTTAATAATTCTTTTTTCCAGCCGCGAAATATAAGACTGGGAGATGCCAAGTAAATCCGCTACATCTTTCTGCGTTTTTTCTTCCTCTCCATTCAATCCGAACCGCATTTGCATGATGACACGCTCTCTGTCTGTCAGCTTGTCAAGCGCTTTATAAAGCAGCTTTTTATCCACCTGTTCTTCAATATCACGGTAGATGATATCATTCTCTGTGCCGAGCACGTCGGAGAGAAGAAGTTCGTTGCCGTCCCAGTCAATGTTTAATGGTTCATCAAATGAAACTTCCGATTTTATCTTGTTGTTGCGGCGCAGAAACATTAAAATCTCATTTTCAATACACCGCGATGCATAAGTGGCAAGTTTGATTTTTTTCTCCGGATCAAACGTATTTACGGCCTTTATTAAACCGATGGCTCCAATGCTGACGAGGTCCTCGATATTAATTCCTGTGTTTTCAAATTTACGGGCGATATAGACGACAAGCCGCAGATTTCGTTCAATGAGCATCGCTCTTACTGCCGCATCGCCAGTGTGCAGCTGTCCCAGAAGGTACTCTTCTTCTTCTCTGTTTAGAGGCGGGGGGAGAGCTTCGCTTCCTCCGATATAATGGACCTCTTCGGCCTTTGCCCCCAGTTTTATTAGAAACCTGTACCACCACACCGTAAATTTGAGCCGCATCATTTTGCCAATCATTTTTCCCCCTCCCACCATGGAGATTTTTTAGGATGCCTGTTTATGCACAAGCGCCTTTGGATGAATAATAGCCTGGTAGCTGCCAGCCGATGAAAGACTTTCTGCCCGCAAACCAATATACATTTTTCCTTCATACGCTTCGCCATTTGTTTGGATTGTGACAGCATCCGGCCGAATCGCTAGCAGAAAGCTCATTTGCGCGGACACAGTGCGATAAGGTATCAACCGTATCCGGGGCAGCCATTGTTCATCAATCGCAGACAAATCGGTATCGAACCCGGTCCCCTTCCGCACAGCCTCCAATAGATTATCGGGCAGTACATTTTCCCACAAGGAAAGCTCCATAATACTGACAGGCGTACGGGTTAACGGATCATGCAACTGATTTCCAGTATCGATAAATCCTACACAGCGAACGTTTTTTTCACCGATAGTGACCAGTACATCTACGTGCTGCACATCCTGCTGTCTGCAGGCTTCCAGTCCTTTGTAGCCTTTTTTGCTAAGCCACCAGAGAAGCGGAAATCCTGCTGCAATCAAAAGCAGTGAAGGCCCTGAAACCGGCAGGCCGGCACCCGTGCGCGTGGCGGCTATCCCGTTTAGAATGACATTCTGCTGTTGAAACAAATAGTGAATGGCGAACAGGCCGCCTCCAATAAAAAAAGATATACAATAAAAGGACACGAGTACGCGTATAAACTTTCTCGGCTGCATCCTTCCAAATGAAATGAGGATCATTAAACAAGAGAAAATAAACTTCCAGAATAGCGTATAAGCGAAAGATAGAGGCGGAAAAAATAGAAACAACGTGTACAGCGCCCCGCAGGTAGAGGCGAGTGCCGTCCGTCGCCTTCTTAGTGATACCCGGCAGAAGTAGGCCGTTGCGGCTAGCAGCATAAAATCAATAATGAAATTGACTACAAAAATAACATCCGCATACATCACCACATTCGATTCGGGGCCTCCTTTCCTTTCCTGCTTAATCATTATCACACAGATAGACAGGGGATGGTCTTTAAATCGTATGAAAAATTAAGACAATTTATGCGAGATATTTAGACAATCGTTGACAAGAGTTAGAAAACATCGCAGGTATGTCGCCGCTCTTGCTTTCCCTCCAGAGAAGTTGAACGGCCGCTTTGTGTCACGCCGGGGGACCGTCATTAGGGAATCTTGGCTAGCGGCAAGCGTAAGCGCAGACGATGGCCTTAGATTCCTTTATACCGTTTAGGTGCAACATCTGGGTAACACAATGATGGAGACAGTTGACTGTCTTTTCGCCCTTTGTTCCACACGCTCCTCTGGGGAAAGCAAAGGCGGTCAGCCATAGCCTTGCGATGTTTTTCTCTTGTAACTTTTAGAAATCTTAGGGCTTTGTGTGATGCCGGCTTATATAAAAAAAGAGCCGGTTGGTACCGGTCCCTGTTGTTCTTATGGTTTTCACCTATGCATTTACCCGAATCTTAAAATAAATATCCTGCCCTGACCTTTCGGGTTCTCCGACTAATTCATAGCCATGCTTTACAGCTTCTTCCGGTACATTCCGGAAGGATTGCGGGCAATCCGCAATCACCTGCAACACCTGGCCTGCCTTCATATCTTTCAGGGCATCGAGCGTGTAGATAACGGGATAGGGGCAGGATTCCCCACGGATATCTAACACGAAATCAACTTTATCTGCCATCTTCTACACCTCCACTGTATCTTTCGAAATACTTTCTGAAGTTTTTAAGCCTTTGCCATACCGGTAGTTCTTCTCCCACCAGCGCGATAGGAAGAACCAGGCGAAAAGCATAGCCAGGGTTCCACAAAGCGCTCCGGCAGGCCCCCATGTGTGGATGAGGTTAATTTTGGGCCAGCCTTTCGCAAATGTATTGAAAATGCCAAGATGATCCCAGCCATATGCCAGGATTGAGGCGCCAACGATATTTCCCAGGCCGACGATCCAGAAGAGAACCTGGCCTTCCATCGCTCTATACATCATGCCTGTCTCACATCCACCGGCGAGCACAATGCCGAAGCCAAACAGCAGGCCGCCTATAATGGTGCTCGGCCCGACAATTTTAATCTGGGCTGGCGCTCCGTGCTGGATATAAAAGAAGGTAACGATGGTACTTACAATGATGCCAACCGCTATCGCTTTCGTCATGACGGCCCGTCCGCTTATCCATAAATCGCGGAACGCAGAAGTAAAACAGATTTGGCCTCGTTCAATTAAAATGCCGAACAGCAGGCCGGCAATGCATGCAGCGGCCAGCAATGGTTTACCGATGATAAAATAGCGAATGGTAATAACGGCATAAGCGAGGACAACGAACATGCCAATGATTGGCTGGAAGCTTCGTGCCGCCGTTGCGGCAGCCACTTGATTAGCAGGTGTGGCCCTGCGAAGATTAGGCTTGCCCCGCCACCACCGCGTATTGATCACTTTTACTCCCACATACGTCCCAATCGCCGTCGTAACCATAAAGACCCAAGAATGAAAAGAAAATTGCGGAACGCCTGTAAAGAAGGCAGCAAGATTACATCCCAATGCCAGCCGTGCACCAAATCCCGCAACGACTCCTCCAATAAAACCTTGGATAAGGCGTCGTTTTTGTTGGGGAATACGAATTTTGAAGCTATTACTCAACAGCACAGTGATGAGAGCGCCGCAAAGCATGCCTATGACAACCCAGCCATCCGTCCGATCCACCGGCGTTCCAGAAAAATGAATAAGTTTAAAATAAGCCCAATTGCTGACATCCACGCCAAACCACTGGAGAATGTGCCCGCCGAATCGCGTAAATTCTCCCGTTACAGCCCATACGGTGCCTGTAAAGCCAAAATAAAGCGCACTTAGAACGCCGGCAATACTGATGGATACATAGGGATTCCAATAACGCTGGAAAACAGTTCGATAAAGATCTCTTAGCATATACTCCCTTCCCTCTGTAAAAATAGATCAACAACATCTTATTGTATCATCGATTTCCCGGTTGTAGCACCCCTTTGCTAAAAATGGTGACAAAAACATCGTAGGCCATGCCGCTCTCTCCTTTCCCCTCATTGGAGCATTTACGGCCTCTTTGTGGAACGACGGGCGGACCGGCAAAACATCTGGGTATTTCAATGATGGAGACAGTTGCCGGTCTTTTTTCGCCCTTTGTTCCACACGCTCCACAGGGGGCAAGAAAGGTGCGGACATGCGCCTTACGATGTTTTCCTTTAGTAGAGTAGAGAACTGGGAAGCGAGGACAACAAAACCTCGTGGAGGGAAGGACGCCGAAAGGCAATACCCTACTTTGTTCAAGCATGTGGAGGAGGTAAGAGCAAGTGGAGGAGGTAAGAGCAAGTGAATGCAGTTAATCCTGCTAACTACGCCAAAGTAAAAGCTCAAGAACTTCAAAACAAGCTATATCTTGCCGCCAAGGAAAATCCGCATCGCAAGTTTCATGCGTTATACGATAAAATTTACCGGGAAGATATTCTTTGGGAAGCATGGAGACGAGTAAAAGGCAATCGAGGTAGCGGTGGAGTGGATGGCATAACCATTGACTCTATCATAAAAGAAAATGGAGAACAGCAACTGGTGGAAGAAATCCGTGACCAACTCATGAGAGGCACCTATCGCCCGTTGCCAGCACGGCGTAAAGAAATACCGAAGCCCGACGGGAAACTACGTCCGTGGGGGATTCCTACTATACGTGATCGCATCGTGCAAATGGCAACGAAAATAGTGTTAGAACCGATCTTTGAGACGGACTTCAAAGACTGTTCCTACGGCTTCCGTCCCAAACGGGACGCAAAGGGAGCGATCCGACACATTCGACGCGCCGTGAAAAAAGGCGTATATTGGGTAGTCGACGTGGACATTGAGAAATTTAGCGATATTAATTTAGAGTGGCCCTCGCCTATTTAAGTTAATTAACGTTTATTATCTATGTTTTTCTAATTAAATCGCAGTATTTCAGAATTACGTACCCGTTCGGGCACCGTAAGGTGCTTGAAAACAAGTTACTGGTTTACCGCATAAGCCTATGACAGTACGCATTTTACGCATCGGATGGCGTTGAGAAAGTTGTTTTAAGTCTGTAATGGTGATGTGTAGATAAATTTGAGTCGTATTTAGGCTCTTATGGCCTAATAATTTTTGAATGGCCACTAAATGAGCGCCTTCTTGCAAAAGGTGAGTAGCACATGTATGTCGCAATTTATGGGGAGTGACTTTCTTATCGATACCAGCTCGTGCCGCATATTTCTTAACCATAAACTGAATAGCTCGAGAAGTTAGCGCACCTCCCTTTTTGCTGACAAAGAGCTCAGAAATAGTGCTAGTTCTAGAAGTGAGGTAATCCTTAATGACGTCTTCAACGATTGAATCCAGTGGTACATATCGCTCCCGTCCCCCCTTTCCTTGAATCAGAATTCGTTTCTCTTCCCAATGGACATTACGTAGCTGGAGGGAGCAGATTTCACTTACTCGTAGTCCAACTGAGTAGATCAAAGTAAGGATTGCCCGGTCACGGCGGCCTAAAATAGTTGTGGTGTCTGGTTGGGTGAGTATCTGTTGAATTTCTTTGTTTTCTAAGACCACTGGAAGTCGTTCCGGTGTATCGAGAAGTTTCGGCCATTTTTTTCGTTCATCTTGTTTAGGAGTTATTATCTCCATAAGAATGAGATAGTCGATAAATGCTGAAAGGGTGGCCAATTTACGTTGCACAGCAGAAGAACCATTCTTACGGTCAACACGAAGGTAGCGGATATAATCCACAACCATTTTAGCTTTGGAGGGATTGTCCATTTGTGGGTAGTCATTTCTACAAAATGTTTGCCAAACTTTCATATCGATGGCGTAGGCATCGGCGGTTTTAGGACGACAACCTCGAACAAATTGGGTATAGTCGAGAAATTCTCTAAGAATGGCTTCATTATTCATGCTTTTTCTCTCCTGACACGGGTGGAATATTTCTGCGAAGTAGGCTAACGGCTTTTCTGATATCCTCGAAATCGGCGTGAGCATAGGGGGTGGTTTCTTTTAATGACTTATGTCCAAGTGCTTTAGCTATGACTTCTACTCTTCCACCTCGTTGGATAAGATGAGCCGTAAAAGTATGACGAATGGTATGAGGGCTAACAGGCTTTTCAATATGAGCAGCTTCGGAATATTTTCGTATACGCCTTGTTATGGTCCATGGTTTAATACGAGTTCCTTTTTGATTCAATAGGAAAGGGCCCGATTTGGCTTTGCGATAGAGTCCAACATACTTTTTTAAGTCGCCAATAGCTGCTTTAGGAATAGCTGTTTGACGATCACCTGATTTTCCTTCTCGTACATGAATCCAGCCTTCTTTTAGGTCCACATCTTCGATGTTTAGAGCACTCAGTTCTCCGACACGGAGCCCTGTTGCATAGAGTACCAAAAGAGTAATAAAGTCCGTAAAACCTTGGTTAGTTGAGCGATCAGGTGCAGAAAGTATACGTAGCATCTCTTCTTCCGTTAAATAGGTTTGTTCTTTCGGTTGTTTGGGTACCATTTTAAGTGCCTCCATCGGATTTTCAGTTCTCCAGCCACGGTCTATGGCGTAAGCCATAAATGAGCGAAGGTGGGATAGATTTTTGTCTATCGTACAAGGAGAGATTCCGGCTTGTCTACGAGCACTAAGCCAGCGAATGATGTCTACGGCACGTAACACCTCAATTCCTTTCTCCAGACAATGTGGACAGCCTACGGCAAATCGAGTAAGACTAAAACGAAATTCCTTTAACGTACCCTTCGAATATTTCTTCATACCCTCTGCAGTTCGAAGGAATTCTTGAATTTGTTCTGCTAATTTTCCTGTAAGAGGTTCAGCTATGGGAGTCATCGTATATTTTCGACGTAGTGGTTTATTTTGGCTAGATACGTTAACAATTTCCAACTTGGGTTTTGATGAACAAGACATTTCGTTGATAGGGTGTGACTCCAGTGTTGCTTCTATCTCTGGGTTTTGAATCCGAGTATAATGAAGGGTTGTTGTCAGCCGTTTATGGCCTAACCAGTCTTTGATTTGTACGATATTGCCTCCTTGTTGATACAGATGACTTGCACAAATATGGCGTAGTTGATGGGGGCGAAGGGATTTTTCCCACATCTCATGATATTTCCTAAAGGTAGCACCTATTAAGTTGTTGTCCATCGCTTCTTTCCGCCAGGTTAAGAATAGCGGTGCGTTAGGTTCAAGATCATTACGCGTAGCTAAATAAATCTGAAGTAATTCTAATATCTCATTAACGACGGGAACTCGCCGTTCTTTTCGCCCTTTTCCTTCTCGAATGATGAGAACTTGTTCTTCCCATAGAATATCTCTGATCTGTAAGTTTGCTGCTTCTCCAGCTCGAATGCCGGAGGCATACAAAAGAGCAAATAAGGCCAGATTACGCTTTCGGATAGGGTCGAATTGACGACGGCTCAAACAACTGTCGATTTGCCTTTTTAATTCCTTTAGGCAATCTTGAATTTCCTCTATTGAAGCGATCTCAGGTAAGGATTGATAAAGATCTAGATTCGTATACCTTAGATGACGAGCAGGATTTTCTAAACGTAATTCTTGCTGCACTAAATAATTAAAAAAAGAACGAAGTTGACTAATGATTACATTTCGGTATCCAAGAGATTTACTTTCTGTACGTTCAATACAGTAGTTCTCCAGGTGAACGAGTTGAACGTTTTGAAAGTTGATGGATAAGTTCTCCAGATATTGAGCTAGCTTTTTGAGTTCCCGCCAAGTAGCTTTCACCACTTTTGGCGTATATCCTCGAATAATGGTTTGATATTCTCGATAATCCTCGATGATAGATTCCATAAGATGTGTACCTCTCTGAAGTTAGTTTACAAGATCTCACGATCTTGTCTAGGGATGATCCTATGGGTCTATCTTATATCGCTAAATCCGGATACTTTGACAATATCCCGCATGAGAAATTGATGAAACTCGTGGAGCAAAGAATCTGCGACAGAAGAGTATTAAAACTCATACGGAAATGGTTGAAGGCAGGCTTCGTAAAAGCTGATCATTTTTACGAGACTGCAATCGGAAGTCCACAAGGCGGCGTTATTTCCCCTCTGTTAGCCAACATTTATCTTAATTACCTGGATACGATTTGGGAGAAGAAATTCACCGAACTCGGCACACTGGTGCGATATGCCGATGATCTCGTTATCTTGTGCAAAACCAAGAAACAAGCCTTAGAGTCGATCAGCGTGCTCAAAGCTGTGTTCTCAAAACTGGAGTTACAAATGAACACGTCTAAATCCAAACTGGTCAACCTATGGGGGGATCAAGAAGGTTTCGATTTCCTGGGGATGCATCACCGGAAAATTCCAAAACAGATTAAAGGAATGGAGCGCCATATCCTAAGAAGCTACCCTTCGAAGAAGGCCATGAAGAAAATGAAGCAAAAGGTAAAAGAAGTCACAGAGCCGAGAAATCGACTGTTCTGGACGATGAATCAGATGGTTGAAGAACTTAATCCACGCATACAAGGGTGGAGAAACTACTATGCCTTGGACTCGTTAGCCAATAAGTTTCTAAATAAAATCGACTGGTACATCCGAAAGAGACTCACACTGTTTTGGAATAAGAAACTCAATCGTCGTAAAAAGCATCATAAATTCGGACTGGTGGGCATCATGGCTCAAAAATCTGGATTAAAGACACTTGTGATCCGAGAAAGTACCGTAAAGCGGAGGAAAGAAGAACATCGGAAAGCCGGATGAGGGAAAACCTCACGTCCGGTTTGATGCAGGGGGAGCTGGAAAAGTAAAAGCGGACTTTCGTCCGCAATGAAATACGGTACTATGACCCCCTCCGACTCCCTTCCCGCAGCTCGCCATTTCACCTTTCGGGCTTATAAGGTCGCTCATTACGAAAAAAAAGAAATTTTTTTCCGTGCGGGGGAGGGTCTCCCCAGTTCCAGAAACAACTTTCACAGCATACCGATCCCCATACACCGGAGAGTTCTTCCATGCTGCGCTTCCAAGCTCTTCACACGTTCCTTGGCCTTCGCCCATATTCGCAAGGCTCGGCTCTCCCTTGTCCTTTTCAGGTTCTTTTTGGCGATGCGGCAGGATTCACTTCATGTTACGGTCTGCTGTTTTGCTTGCTCCCCTTGCGGGGCTACGTTTTCACAGGGCTTCAACCTTAGGATTTCTCCACCAGTTACCTGATAGCTACGAGGCGACTTGGCTCTTACCTCGACCGGACTTTCACCGGCAAGTTGTGCCTAGCTTGGCTAGGCGCGCCGAAAAAAAGAGCCGAATGAATATCGGCTCTTATCGTATCTTCTCTAAATTTGAGTGCTTACCTCTTCCGACGGCGATTGCGTAAGAATGTTGGAATATCGAGGTTGTTCAAATCCTGGTTGCCCACAGGATTTGCGCTGGGCTGACGAAGTTCCGGGCGAACAGGGAGATCATCGTCTGGCGTGTGCTGAGGCTGTGCCGCTGCTCGCTGCGAGGGTTTCTGCACACTGCTGACAGGCTGAACCTGAGGCCGCCGGCCAACCTGCTGCTGAGAATCCTCGAAGCCTGTGGCTATTACCGTAACCACGATCTCATCCTTCAGATTTTCGTTGATAACCGCACCGAATATCATGTTGACTTCTGCATCAGAAGCTGAGGCAACGATATCCGCTGCTTCGTTTACCTCATAAAGGCTTAAGTTTGTGCCGCCTGTAATATTCATAAGCACCCCGCGGGCGCCATCAATAGAAGTCTCAAGCAGAGGGCTGCAGATGGCTTTCTTAGCCGCTTCAGATGCTCGGTTTTCCCCGGTTGCAATCCCGATTCCCATTAAAGCGGAACCTCTCTCCGTCATGATGGTTTTGACATCGGCGAAGTCCAGATTGATCAGTCCTGGTACTGCAATCAAGTCAGAAATCCCCTGCACACCCTGACGCAGTACATTATCCGCTTCACGGAAGGCTTCAAGCATAGGGGTATTCTTGTCCACAATCTCCAGCAGCCTGTCATTGGGAATAACGATAAGCGTATCCACTTTTTCTTTCAGTGCCGCAATGCCATTGTCTGCCTGCTGGGCCCGCTTTCTGCCTTCAAATGTAAAAGGCCGCGTAACGACGCCAACTGTAAGGGCGCCAATTTCTTTCGCAATCTCAGCAATAACCGGCGCTGCACCCGTCCCTGTTCCACCGCCCATACCGGCTGTCACGAATACCATATCAGCTCCGCGCAGTGCATTTTCGATCTGCTCACGGCTTTCCTCCGCGGCTTTTTTACCTACTTCAGGATTGGCTCCCGCTCCAAGGCCTCGTGTCAGCTTCCCGCCAATCTGGAGTTTATGCTGTGCTTTGGAAAGATTCAGCGCTTGATAGTCGGTGTTCACTGCGATAAATTCCACACCCTGTATGCCGCCCTCAATCATCCGGTTTACTGCGTTGCTTCCGCCGCCGCCAACGCCGATTACTTTTATTTGAGCTAATGTTTCCATTTCTAGGTCAAAATCCAACATGGAATAAAGTCCCCCTCACTTATCATAACAGCCGTGCTAAATAAACTCGCTAAACCAGTTTTTTACTTTGTCAATCACACCACCCTGCTCCTTCGATTCTTTGGGAGCTTTCACAGGCGGTGCCTGTTTACGAGAGTTTTTAGCAACCGGGCTTGCTTTTGGCTCTGGCTGCTGCGGCAGCTGATGCATGTATTTGGATGCATATTTGATTAACCCTACTCCAGTCGTATAGGAAGGATCCCTAACACCTATGTAATCCGGAATCGCTACCCGTACAGGAGCACGCAATTCCTCGCGTCCGAGTTCAAGCATTCCCGGAAGGTTTGCAACCCCGCCAGTCAGTACAAACCCGTTCGGAATTCCTGTGCTGTAACCTAGCGAGTGCAGCTCATCTTCAACCAAGTTGAAGATCTCAGCCGCCCTGGGCTCTACTATGTTAGCCAGATCTACCTGGGTAAATTCTTTTTCCACGTCGCTTCCGATTCGTTTAACCTTAAATCTCTCATCTTCACTCGCTTCATCAATTAAAGCGCAGCAGTGCTTCATCTGCACTTGCTTGGCCACTTCGGTGGTGGTCCTAAGGCCAATCGCAATGTCATTTGTAATGTAGTCCCCACCAATAGGAAGCACAGAGAATGCACACAACGTTCCCATTTCAAAAACTGAAACCGTTGTGGATCCCGCGCCGATATCGACAAGTACCACTCCTAAGTTCTTCTCATCCTTTGTCAGTGCAATCCCGCTGGAAGCAAGCGGCATGAGGAACATCCCGGCAATAGACAGGCCGGCTCTTTCAATGCAGCGTACAAGGTTATGTATGACAGTCTTCGAACCCGTGATGATTGTGCCTTCCATCTCCAGACGAACCCCAATCATACCACGAGGGTCATTAATTTCTCCGAGGCCATCCACAATATACTGAACCGGCACCACATCAATGATTTCTCTCTCCGGAGGAATCGCGATTACCTGTGCAGCTTTCATTACCCGTTCGATATCTTCATCGCTAATTTCGCGATTCTCACTCGAAACAGCTACTACACCCTGACTTGGCTGCAGCTGAATATGATTGCCGGATATCCCTACAACAACGTGCCGAATGGATATGTCGACCATTCGTTCTGCCTGGTCTACTGCTTCTCTTATGGATTGAACGGTTTCATCAATATCAACTATCGCGCCTTTTTTTATTCCCCGGGATTCCGATACTCCCACGCCGATGATATTGATGGAATCCCCATTGATCTCACCAATGATTATCCTGACTTTGGATGTACCGATGTCTAAGCTGATTATATAATCGTTGTTGTTCATTTCTGGCACCTCCTTTACGTCCGTATAATACGTACGCCCAATCTTACTTATTTTAGTTCCACATAATCTGGAGTTTCCCTTTTTTTAAACGCAAAAAAATGCAAAAAAAGTGAATTAAACCATAGGGTCTTCCTTGTCGCGAAACCATCGCCCAATTAAAATCCGCCTAATTACCGCAATATTGTTGAAAAGACGGACACCAAAGGCAAAAATAGCCGCAAGGTATAAATCTACCCCCATATAAACGCCCAAAAACGCAAGTCCCGCTGCGAGCAGGGTATTGAAGAAGAATCCGGACATAAATACTTTTATATCAAAGAAGTTCTGCAGATAAGCCCGAATTCCTCCAAATACAGTGTCCAGCGCGGCAAGAACCGCTATGGATAGGTAGTTCCGGTATTCATCCGGGACACGAAATTCAAATGAAAGTCCCAGCGCCACTCCTATGATGAGACCGATAATTGGTAACCACATGCCCTATGACGCTCCTTTATCTACTGGTTTCATATACTGTACCGTGTTATCGCCGTTATATGCCGGCACAACCATGCTGTCCGATTTCGTCTGGGTAAACCTTTTGTTCAAGAAACGAAACCAGTCTTCCATAGAAGCACCGTCCGCCAGCGGAAGCTTCAACGAGGCTTCAAGCGTTTGCGGGTCCCCAATAGCATCCACGACATAAGGCATTTTGATTGGCTGTGTATCTACTTGAACGGTGTCCCCGACAAGGCGAATTGAAGTTGAAACAATAACGCGATGGCCGTTAATCGAAATGGCTTTGGCCCCATTCGAAAAAAGAAGGCTTGTCAAGTCAAGCAAATCCTCATCATTGACAGGGGATTGTAGATTATCAGGTCCTGCTGAGTGAGGAGAACCTTCCTCGATCATGATGCGAATACCTGATCCCTTGGCTTCAGCAAATCCGCTATCTGATTTGAGATGGTCAAGCTGATCCTGAACCACCTTGAGGCTGCTCCCTTCATTAATTGATGTTTCATATTCACTCAACAGCTGTTCGTAATTTCCTATATCATTTAGCAGCTTTTGGTGTTTTTCGATTTGCTTTTGCAAATCCTGTCGAAGCTGGGTAACATCCTGTTTCTCAGCCATGCTTGTAGTCTTATGTGACTGATACTGAATGGCCAGCATGAACCCTATAATAATACTAATTATTGTGATAATGAATGGGACCTGCCGATTATTTTTCATCGTATTTTGACCCCTTGCAACCTCATGATTTATTTGCCTGATTGGCACCAACGTAACCTGGAAGGTCTACTTTATCTGACACGGCAATTTTAACCATAACCGTCTTTTGCTTCAAAATATCTACAATGCCACCAGGCATTTCCAGAGCAGTAGCCAGCGTGCTTTTATTACCGATTGCCCGGATCACAAAGGGCGGTGCCAGTCTGGTTTCGTTTAATATGACGGTTGGTCCCACACAGCGGACGCTTGAATTGGTAACGAAGCGCTGGTCGTTTACGGATACCCCTTCAGCACCAGCGGCGAATAGCTCGTTCACCACGGAACGGATATTCTTGTCATGCACGATTCCATTCGCCACGTCTGCCATATTCCGCGCGTCCTTGCTGTCATCCAGTGTTACAATGACTCCTGGTCCTGTCACGGGTACCACTCCAGCCTTCATGCGCAGAGCGTCAAGCTCCCGCACAATCTGCTTGGACACAAGCTGGCGGCCTGACAGCTCTTTTTCTTTGCCATCCACTTCTGTCCTGAGTTTCTGAAGTTTAGCTGCAAGGGCTTCGTTTGTTTCTTTTTCGTAAATGATTCTATCATTAATGGCAACCTTCTTGTCCCATTCATTGTCAGCTGTAAGAGTCGCTTGTTTCATTCCATTAACGGTAAACTGAATGGAATAAGCAAGCATAAACCCTAAGACAAGGGTGACAAGCGTTACGTACACATGAATCTTACGGACTTGCAGTTTTGCTCTTATCTGACTTTTTTTGCGTTGATTGCCCGGAGTCTGTTTGTTGGGTGTCAGACTTTGTGGCGTCGGACTGTTTGGCATCTGGCGGCTGGGGGTAAGGCTCAAACCATTTCACCTCTGATAAATTAATAATTCCTTCTGTTTTGCCCTCTTGTTTTAGGCTTTGTACAAATGATGGATACCAGGCCATATAATCAGCAAACTTTGCCAGCGTCGTATGCACCTCAAACCCGTCCTTCATAAAAAGAATAAGGCGCTGCGAATCCTGCGGGGAATTGCTGATTTCAGATATCTGCTGTGAGACGGCCGGCCCTGTTTTCCCAAGTTGGACCGCAAGTACTGGCAGTTGTGCCGGGCCTGTCCAATTCCGGATAATCGGTTTGTCGACCGCTGTTTCGTTTACCGGATGGTTTTGTAAAATACTGCCTGTGCTCGTTACAGGGTACAGCCGGCCCGCTTTATCCATCAGGAGGGCAACAAGCGGTTTTTCTTTAATATGGAGTTCTATTTTACCAGGGAAGCTCTTGATAATATCAACAGATTGTACAGCAGGATTTGTCTTTAGAATCGAATCTGCTACCTTGTTTTTATCGATAAACAGAAACTGCATATTAAAGGAAAGTCCGGAATTTTTAATAATTTCGTCCCTGGTAGCGTACTGGTTACCAGTGACGCTAATACTCTGAAGTTTGCTAATAGAAGATCGGAAAAAAAGAACGAGCAAGACAACCATAAAAAAGATAAACACAAGCAAAAGGAGGGGTTTATTTGCTGCTTTTTTTCTTTTTTCTTCTCTTAGGCGCGGAATTTTTTCATTTTGGGCCATACTGTTAATCCTCCGGGTTTACACCTCTAAAACTTAGAAAAGCGGCATATATTAGATATGCCGCTTCACATGAACATTCATATACCGGTTGAAAGAAGAGGGTCATTCGTAAGCCGGGTGATTCGGGCTCCGAGAGAGGCCAGTTGATGTTCGATGGCATCATATCCACGGTCAATGTGATGCGCACCTGTTACCCTGGTTTCGCCTTCTGCAGCCAGCCCCGCAAGAATAAGAGCGGCGCCTGCACGCAAGTCGGTAGCCTCCACTGTGGTTCCAGACAGTTTCGAAACGCCCCGAATAAATGCTGTATTCAAATCAATTTGAATATCGGCCCCCAAGCGGTTCAATTCGGTTACATGCCTAAACCTTCCTTCGAACACTGTTTCTTTCATAATACTGCACCCCTCTGCAAGCGACAGAAATGCCATCATCTGGGCCTGCATATCCGTCGGGAACCCTGGATAGGGTGCTGTAACAATGCGGTCGATTGCTCTATAGTTACGCTTCGTCTTCACTTTCATTATATCATGGGTGCTTTCGATTTCAACACCGCTTTGAGAGGTAAGATCAAGAAGTGAAATGAGATGTTTCGGTTCCACATTCGTGAGCGTTACTTCTCCTTTCGTAATCGCGGATGCTAGAATCATTGTACCGGTAACAATTCTGTCCGGAATAATTCTGTACTCCGCCGGGTATAGATGCTGAGTCCCGCTAATGACGATCGTGTCCGTGCCTGCCCCGCGTATGCGGGCTCCCAGCTGGTTTAAAAAGTTCTGCAGGTCTATAATCTCCGGTTCACGGGCAGCATTATAAATAATCGTTTCACCCTCAGCTCGAACGGCGGCCATCATAATATTTTCCGTGGCACCGACACTGGGATAATCAAGAAAAATGGAATTACCTTTTAATTGGGCAGCCTGGCAGCGAATGTAACCTTCTTCCTCAATAATGGTTGCTCCGAGAGCCTCAAGCCCTTTGTAATGGAGGTTGATGCGGCGCTCACCAATGGCACAGCCGCCCGGGCGGGATAAAATAATCTCGCCGCAGCGTGCAAGCATGGGCCCCATTAAGAAAATGGAAGAGCGCATCTGGCCCATTAAGTCATGCGGTACGTAACAAGAGGTCAAATTTGACGTATCCACATGGACTGTAGAATTTTTATGCTCACATTGGACACCAAGTGAGGTGAGTATCTTTAACATGACCTCTATATCCAAAAGATGGGGCACATCATATAGAGTATAGCTCCCCCCCGCCAATACCGTTGCAGCAAGAATCGGGAGGGCTGCATTTTTGGCCCCCTGGATGTGCAGTTCTCCGTACAGGGGTGTTCCACCCCGGATTGAGAATGTATCCAACGTTTCACCTCCGTTTACCCCTCGCCCACCACCAACACTTCCGGAACGAGCCGGACACGGTATTGTTTTTCCACCGTATTCATAACATGTTCCATGAGGTTTAGGACGTCCTGCGCTGTAGCATTGCCGCAGTTGACGATGAAGTTGGCGTGTATTTCTGACACCTGCGCTCCGCCCAGCCTGAAGCCTTTAAGGCCTGCGCGCTCAATCAGCCTTCCTGCGTGGTTGCCCGGCGGATTGCGGAATACACTACCGGCACAAGGCATATTCAGCGGCTGGCTTTTGCGTCGTCTGTCTTTATGTTCAGCCATAAAGTGGGCAATTTCCTTTCGATCTCCGTGCGCCAATTGAAAGACAGCCTCGGTGACAATCCCACCGGAAGACTGCAGTATAGAAGTCCGGTAAGCAAAGGCAAAATCTTCAGGTGTCATGCGGACAAAGTCTCCATTATCAAGCAGCACTTCAGCATTTTTCAGTATGCGTGATACATCAGATCCATGCGCACCAGCGTTCATGTAAACCGCTCCTCCGACAGTACCGGGAATACCGCCGGCGAATTCAAGGCCCGTCAGCCCTTCCTTCCCTGCCATCACCGCCAGCTTTATAAGTGAATAACCTGCACCCGCCCGCACCTCGCCATCTTTTATTGATAGATGACTGAATCCGTCCGATAGCTTAAACACTACACCGCGTATTCCCCCATCGCGTACAAGCAGATTTGAACCTCTACCAAGCACCCGCCACGGTACTTGATGCTTGTGAACGATTTTCATACTGCGGGATAAAGCCGATTTATCAGTAGGTTCTATGAAAATATCCGCAGGTCCGCCAATTTTCCAAGTGGTATGGCTGGACAGCGGCTCGTTTACCAGCACTGTTCCAATATTTGCTTCTTCAAGTTCTCTTATTAGTTTCTGCATGCGAGAACCTCCTTTCATGAATGCCGTTGCCAAAAATCTGTGTGGGTCACGCGCCTAGAATAAGGTATGCCTGCAGCACCTTGTGTGTTCCATTTAAAGCTTTGTTATCGCGTTTAATTCTTTATAGACCTTCGTCGCCGCATCCGGCAGCCCGAGGGAGCTGGATGCTCTGCGCATTGCTTGTTCCCTGGCTCTGTCGCTAAGAATGGAGCTGATTTCATTCATTAGTTTTCGGCCGTTCAGTTCGGTCTCAAGTATAACACTGGCGGCACCTTCACTTTCCAGCCACCTGGCATTCTTCTCCTGATGGTTATTCGTTACATAAGGGGATGGAATAAGGATAGATGGCAGTCCCAGTGCCGTAATTTCCGCCAGAAAGGATGCGCCTGCCCGGTTCACAATCAGATCGATGCCCGCAAGCACTTCAGGCATGTTGTAGATAAAAGGCCGCACAAGCAGATTAGAAGGCGTTTTTCCTTTTATCAGCTCCATAACCGTCGCATAATGGCTGTCTCCAGTTACATAAATAAAATAATATCCTGGATAGTCTTTCATCATCGGGATCATCTCCAGCACCGCGTCATTGATCGGACGCGCGCCCTGGCTGCCGCCTACGATAAGAATGTATTTCTTGCCCCCAGGCAGCTTTAAAGAAGCACGCCCCCTTCTTCCATCAGAGAGCGAGACCTCTGTTGCCCGCGGATTGCCCGTCAAAACTGTTTTTTCTGAGGGAAAATATTCGGACGACCCTGCAAAACTAACGGCTATTCGATCCGTATATCTGGATAAAAATTTATTTGTAAGGCCTGGAATTACATTTTGTTCATGAATTAAGGTGGGAATGTGCATCGAACTTGCCGCATATACGACAGGACCGCACACATACCCGCCGGTGCCGACTACCACGTCGGGTTTAAATTCTTTAATGTAACGTCTTGCTTGATGCGTCGCTTTAAGAAAACGAAAAATCGTCATGAAATTATCCACAGATACAGTTCGCTTGAAGCCTGTGATAGAGACAGATTTAAACGGAATGTGCGATTTAGGGACTAAGTTGGACTCCAGCCCTGCCTGCGTGCCAATATAAAGCACCTTTGAATTCGGTTCCCGACGCTTGACTTCGTTTATGAGGGCCAGCGCAGGATAAATATGCCCGCCGGTGCCACCCCCGCTTATTACGATTTTCATTCTAGACACCCACTCTACTCATAGCTTTTTAAGGCTTCCCACCTGCACGAACCCAAGGAGTGTCTTGCGTGTTCTAACTGTAAAATTCCCGCTATGCACGTGAATAGCGGGAAATGTTAAGCAGCACGCCAATGCCGGTGAGCATTAAAGTAAGCGATGACCCTCCATAGCTTAAAAATGGAAGCGTAATGCCGGTTACGGGAAACATCCCGGTTACAACGCCGACATTAATGATAACTTGTATGGCTACCATTCCGACGATGCCGGCTGCCAGTAGGCTGCCAAATAAATCCTGAGCCATGGCTGCCACACGCATCCCCCGCCACAGCAGAAGCAGGAATAGGAGGAGTACGGTTGCGGCTCCAATGAGACCTAACTCTTCAGCTAGTATGGAGAAAATAAAATCGTTATAAGGTTCGGGAAGATACAGGAATTTCTGGCGGCTCATGCCTATGCCCAGCCCCATGATCCCTCCTGGCCCTATCGCATAGAGCGATTGAATGATCTGGTAACCCGTTCCCTGCGGATCTTGCCAGGGATCGATAAAAGCTGTTATTCGCTTCATGCGATAAGGTGCGGCCAGAATCAATCCGGCAAAACCCAGTACACCAAGCGATGCCAATCCTAATAGGTGGCCATTTCTTGCACCCGCAATAAAAATCATAAGGACCGATGTTCCAAGCAGCACGGTTCCGGTTCCCAAATCCGGCTGCAGCATAATCATGCCAAAGGCCAGGCATACTACGCCAAGTGTCGGCACCAGTCCCTTGCGAAAACTGACAATGAGTTTCTGATTATCAGAGAGCCATTTAGCGAGAAAGGCCGCCATCGCGAGCTTTGTGAATTCAGCCGGCTGAATGCCGAATGCCCCCACACCAAGCCAGCTTTTTGCACCATTTACCTCGCGGCCTATCAGCAAAACAACAGCCAGTAAAACAAAACAAATGATGAGTCCGGTTTTTGCCCATTTCTTCCAAACCCAATAATCTACATTCATTGTAACAAACATAGCAATAACCCCAAGGCCGGCAAAAAGAAGCTGCCTTTTAGTAAAAAAGAACGGGTCGCCCATTTTAGCTGCAACAACAGCGCTTGAACTGTAAACCATAACAACGCCCACGGCGAGCAGGACAAGCGTGACCACAATAATGATAAAATCAGGGGCAGAACGGGCCTTAGCCAAACGAAACACCTCAACATAGCAGGATTAGCCGGGCCCGTCTTCACCTAACTGCCTGACACTGGGAGGAAACAGGCTACCGGCTTGTTTTAAGCTTATGCACGGATTCCTTAAAAATGCTTCCCCGCTCTTCAAACGATTTGTACATGTCCCAGCTGGCACAAGCAGGAGAGAGAAGTACAACATCGCCAGGATGAGCGATCAGGTGGGCACTCGCAACCGCGTCCCTAACATTATCGACGCGCTTAATGATCTTAATCCCTGCCTCGGTGCCTCTCTTAGCCAATATTTCAGCTGTCTGTCCGTAAACAACCAACCCGCTTGCATGTTCCTTTAGCAACGGAACCAACTCTTTAAAATCAATTCCCCTGTCAAGGCCTCCCGCAATTAGTACAATCGGCTCCTTGAACGCACGCAGCGCCGGAATAGCGGCAGCGGGATTGGTTGCTTTGGAGTCATTGTAGTATTTCACACCGTTAATTTCGGCTACAAATTCGATGCGGTGCTCGACGCCCGCAAACGAGCGCAGAACATGGGCTATAGCCTGGGCACTGGCCCCTGCAGCCCTGGCGATGCTTACCGCTGCAAGTACATTTTCCAGGTTGTGGCCTCCGGGCAGAGCAATTTCCTCTACTCTTATAATACGCTCAACCTCTGGGGAATCTGCTAATTTATCTTGAAGCGGCCCCGCAGCCGGTTTCTTAAACACAACAAAACCGTCCTTTACAAAGCTGCCCTGTGCAATTTCCTCTTTTACACTAAACCAGAGGATCGCTGCTTTCGTATAGGCTGCGGCAGAACATGTGCCTTCGTTATCATAATTTAGGACCGCTATATCTTCCTCACGCTGGTTTACAAGTAAATTGAACTTGCTATGTATGTAATCCTCTTTCGTCTTATGATAATCCAGATGCGCATCGTACACATTCAGAATGCAGGCAATCTGTGGCCGGAAGTCCCTGGTGCCCTTCAACTGAAAACTACTCAACTCCGCTACGAGGATTTGATCCGATGTAACGGTCACCGCCTGTTCACTCAGTACCGTGCCAATATTGCCGGCAACTACCGGTGAGAGAGTGGCTTCTCGCAAAATTTCGCCAACGAGCGTCGTTGTAGTGGTCTTCCCGTTTGAACCGGTAATCCCAATAATCGGCGCATCAGACAGCAGATAAGCAATTTCGACCTCTGTAATAACCGGTATTTTTAACGCTAGGGCAGCACGGACAGGAGCCACCGTATAAGGAATACCCGGATTTTTGATTACCAAGTCAACCGATTCATCGAGTAAATCATCAGGGTGATAACCGCATATAACCGGTATTCCAAGACGTTCTAATTCTTCAACCCCCGCGGCTTCTTCACGCGGTTTCTTGTCGTTAACCGTTACAGTAGCGCCGAATTGTTTCATAAGTTTTGCAACTGCCACACCGCTCTTCGCTAGGCCCAGCACTACGATCTTTTTCCCGGCAAACTGTTTGCCTTTTTCTTTTGACATTACCTTAACACCTCAATATAAACACCCAGGCCCGCACAGACTAAACCGGCCAGCCAGAAGGTGACCACAACGCGCCACTCCGACCATCCGCCAAGCTCAAAGTGATGGTGGATCGGACTCATGCGAAACACCCGTTTTTTTCGTGTTTTAAATGATATAACTTGTATGATCACCGACAGCGTCTCGACAACAAACACACCGCCGATTAGAATGAGCAGTATTTCTGTTTTCGTCAAAATAGCAATGCCTGCAAGCGCTCCGCCCAGGGCGAGCGATCCGGTATCGCCCATAAAAACCCGCGCAGGGTGCGCGTTAAATACAAGAAACCCAAGTACAGCTCCTACTATCGCGGCAGAGAAAATCGCCACATTCATCTGGCTGCCCATCCAGGCGATTACGGCATAGGCGCTAAAAGCGATCGCGCTGGTGCCCGCCAGCAGGCCATCCAGACCGTCTGTGAGATTGACGGCATTCGATGAACCCAGCGTAATAATGATCACCAGCGGAAGGTAAAACCAGCCAAGATCAAAACCAATTTTCGTGCCGGGAATGCTTAAGGATGTATCGAAGCCATTAACGGTATAAACATAATAAAATATCCCACCGATAAGAAGCTGGCCAAACAATTTTTGCCGCGCAGTAAGGCCAAGATTGTGTTTGCGGGCGATTTTAATAAAGTCATCGAGAAATCCAATTAGTCCAAACCCAAGCGTTAAAAACAACAGCAGGAAAACTTCAACTGAGTGATTGGCGAATTTCCATACGGTAAAGGTCAGTGCGAGCAGGATAACAATTCCGCCCATCGTGGGTGTTCCTGCCTTTTTTTGATGACCTTTTGGCCCTTCTTCGCGTATTGCCTGACCAAATTTTAAACGTCTGAGTATTGGAATGAAAAGCGGTGCAAGCACAACAGCAATCAGAAAAGCCGCGGCAATGGAAAAAAATAAAACCCTTACTAACAAACCCCCTGCCTCCTTTCCAATTTCTCTACTGTTTTCTTTCTTTTATGGCTAACACGGCCTCTTCTTTGTCATCAAAATGAAGCACGCGATCTTTTACAATTTGGTATGTTTCATGCCCTTTTCCTGCAATGACAATGACATCCCCCGTTTTAGCCCGATTAATCGCATAACGAATAGCTTCCCGGCGGTCGGAAATAGTGGTGTACCGCTCCTGCGGGGTATCCTGCAGACCGGCAATCATATCATCCAGTATCGCATCAGGGTCCTCTGAGCGCGGGTTATCTGACGTAAGTATCGCGGTATCCGCATAACCGACCGCAATGCGGGCCATCAGCGGCCGCTTCGTTCGGTCACGGTCTCCTCCACAGCCAACAATACAGTATACGTCCTCTTCCGCAAATTCACGCACAGTTTTTAAAACATTCTCCAAGCTGTCCGGCGTATGTGCGTAATCAACTATAACGGTAAAGTCCTGACCGGCGTCAACTCGCTCAAACCGTCCACGCACACCTTCCACTGCTTCCAGGCTCTGCTTAATCTGCTTTAGTGGAATGCCTTCCGCCAAGCAAGCGGCAGTGGCGGCCAGCACGTTGTACACGTTAAAGTTGCCTATCATCTGAAGAGAGAATTCCGCGCTGCCTGCAAACGTATCAACCGAAACCTTTGTCCCGTTCGGGGTAATCCGTATGTTTGTTCCTCTTACGTTTGCTTCAGCATCAATACCGTATGTAATCACCTGGGCGGGCGTAATTCTGGCATACGTCTCACTCGCCGGATCATCTGCATTCAATATAGCAACTTTCATGCGGTCATTGTCATATTCATTTCCAAGTTGCGAAAACAATAGCCCCTTTGCGTCCCTGTATTTTTCCATTGTGCCATGATAATCAAGGTGATCCTGCGTCAGGTTAGTAAAAACAGCGGTTTTAAAACGAATTCCACGCACCCGGCCCATATCCAGTGCATGCGAGGACACTTCTATGGCGGCGTATTCCGCTCCCTTGCTCAGCATCCACGCAAAAGACTGCTGCAGATCGGCCGCCTCCGGGGTCGTGTTTTTTACTTCCTTCACTTCGTCACCGATACGCATTTCAATCGTCCCTATAATACCTGTAGGGTGGCCTGCATCTTCCAGTACTTTCTGGATCAGATGGGTGGTGGTTGTCTTTCCATTCGTCCCGGTTACCCCGATCACTTTCATGTTTCGGGTCGGCTGTCCGTAGAAACGGTCAGCAAGAATAGCCATCGCTCGCTTTATATCCGGAACGTAAACAACCGGCACGTCAACCTCGATTGCCCGCTGGGCCAGTACAGCCACAGCGCCAGCCGCAACAGCCTTCGCCGCAAAATCGTGACCGTCAACGGTAAAACCCGGCAAACAAATAAACAAATTGCCGGGTTGGATTTTGCGAGAGTCTATTTGTAATCCGGTGATCTCTACATTGGCATTTCCGGTACAGCGGGAAATCATCAAAGGTGCCAGCAACGATTCTAGCTGCATTTGTTCTTCCCTTCTTTCCCTGTGCGGCTCTTACAAAAAACCGCCTTTTAGTTAATATAATAAACACCCGCATCTATTTTAATGCTCTTTGCTTTATTTGTCACTTAGGTAAACGCGGATCTTTGTTCCTTCATCCACCCTGGTACCAGGTTGGGGAGATTGGTATAAGACCTTCGCACCCTTTCCTGCGTAATCAAGCGGAAAATCGTACTGGTTGTTGACCAATTCGTTCCTCTTCAAGCCGATCAGATTAGGGACCTGGAGAATCTTTTTGTCAGGATACTGGTATCTTTTTTCCATCTGTGATTTGCGATAAGGCACCTTCATATAGGGAAGCACGGACTCCAGTATGTTGCGGACGATCGGGGCCGCAACAACACCACCGAATTGAATGCCTTTAGGGTTGTTAATAGCCGTGTATACGATAATCTGCGGATCATCCATCGGAGCAATGCCGATAAAAGAAACGATATGCTTGCTTTTAGAGTATACACCGTTCTCAACCACCTGGGCTGTACCGGTTTTGCCGCCTACCCTGTATCCGTCTATGTAGGCGGGCCGCCCTGTTCCATTTGCAACCACACTCTCCAGGGTGCGTCTCACCTCAGCGGATGTTGCGGGAGAAATCACCCGGCGTACAAGCTGTGGCTGATTCACTGATAGTGTCTTTCCAGTCTCCGGGTCACTCCATGATTTAGCCAGATAAGGTTTCATCAGATTTCCGCCATTTACAGCAGCCGCAACAGCCTCCACCTGCTGGATCGGTGTTACGGAAACCCCCTGGCCGAACGAGGTTGTTGCCAATTCTACCGGACCAACCCGCTTTAGCGGAAACAGCACGCCGTTCTCCTCGCCCATCAAGTCTATGCCCGTTTTCTTGCCGAATCCAAACTGATTGATATAATGGAAAAGCCTATCTTTGCCAACCCGCTGCCCCATTAATACAAAGCCAGGGTTGCATGAGTTCTCAACCCCCTGAAGGAACGTCTCGTGCCCATGCCCGCCCCGTTTCCAGCAGCGAAGTGTTGCACCCGCTACCTTAATGAAGCCTGGATCATCAAATGTATCTTTATCCAGGTTTACTTTCTTATCCTCAAGCGCCGCAGCCAGCGTAATAATTTTAAACGTTGAACCTGGCTCATAGGTTTTCCAGATAGGCAGGTTTCGGTTAATGGTCTCTATTGGATATTCTTTATAGCGCTCGGGATCGTAATCAGGCCGGCTGGCCATCCCAAGCACTTCCCCCGTTTTTGGCGATACAGCCACCACAAGCGCGTCTTCGGGCTGGTATACCGTCATAGCCTGGTCAAGCTCCCTTTCAATCACCGCCTGGATATTAGCATCAATCGTCAAGTGAAGATCGAGGCCATCTGTAGGCGGGGTAAACTCTTCACTTAAACCCGGCATCATCTCACCCTTGGCATTCGTGTAATAAGAAATGCTGCCTGGCTTGCCTTTGAGCTTCTGGTCATACACCCGCTCAACCCCGGTTAAACCCTGGTTGTCGATTCCTGTGAAACCGAGTATGTGAGAGGCAAACGCACCACGGGGATAGTAGCGCTGCGAATCTTCGATCAGTTCAATGCCGGGCAGATTTAGCGCAAGGATCTGGTTCGCCTGCTCCTGCGAGATTTTCCGGCCCCCCGGTACAAATACCTTGCTTTGTCGGACTTTAATTTTGTTAAAGATGGTTTGCTCGCTTTCTTTTAAAATCGGCGCCAGCTTCTGGGCAACTCCTTTAGGGTCCTTAATTTGTACCGGGAGTGCCATGACAGTTGGCACGCTTATATTGTAGGCGAGCAGCTCACCATTTCTGTCGTAAATCCGGCCGCGTTTTGCTCCGAAAGGGAGATCCCGGCTCCACAAATTTTGCGCGTTTTTGCTTAGCCAGTTTCCCCTCCACACCTGTACATACACCAGCCGCGCTATAAGAAGGGAAAACAAAACTGCCCCGATTAGTAAAGCGATAAAGATACGGCGTCTGACTGTGACTCCTGAAACGCGCACGCTTCTTCTCCCCCTTGGACAATAGTTTTCTCACTCTACACTATTCGTCCAGCAAAGGAGATAGAACAAGCTTTATCCCGCAGGATTCTGAGAAGCCGGCGGCGGAATTTCAGACTTAGGGGCCATCTCAACATTGAGGGTATCGCCCTTCTTAATGGTTATGCCCACCGGCAGGCTTTGCGCAGTTACAAATCCTTCCCCCTGGATACCGGATACCTTAATCTGGAGCAACGCGCAAATTTCCATTACATCCCGCAAAGTTTTCCCGGTAAGATCAGGCATTTTCAAATCTTTCTTAGCGGTTAGCAGGTAGACGTCAGTACCCTTAGAAAGGACTTCGTCCTCTTTCGGATACTGGCCCAGAACCGTTCCTCCGCTTCCGAGAGTTTGGGCATGAAGGCCAAGTGCAGCCAGCTGTTTCGTTATTTTGGCCGATTGCTCGCCAACGGTTTGTGGCATGGTAACCTGATCTGTTTTCACCGTGACCGTTTTATTGGAGACGCTATTGTCAGGTGCCAGCTTTAAATACTGCAAACTGTGCTGCATCACGTATTTAAAAATTGGTGCAACAATTTGCGCGCCTGCTGCCTCGCCGATTTCCGCGTTATCGACTACGACATATACCAGCAATTTCGGGCTTTTTTTCGGGGCGAAACCGATAAATGAGTTAATGTAGCGGCCCGGCACATATTGCCCGTTGCTACCGATAAATTGAGCAGTGCCTGTTTTTCCGGCTACATCATAGCCAGGTATCGCTTCCAACTGGCCTGTCCCATTTTTCTCATTTACGACCGCACCCAGCAGGTCTCTTACCTGTTTTGATGTATTCTCAGAAATAACCCGGCGAATGACCTTTGGCTGCTTCACAGAAACAGGCTTATTCGTTTTCGGATCATCCAACTCTTTAACCAGGTACGGCTGCATTAGATTACCGCCATTTGCTACAGCGCCAACTGCCGCAACCTGCTGAATAGCTGTAACGCCAACACCCTGGCCGAAAGCCATCGCAGCCACATCCCGCGGGTAGGCCTTCTCAAAGTTCAAAATTCCCCGTGCTTCACCGGGAAGTTCAATACCCGTCTGCTGGCCAAATCCAAATTTTTGGATATACGAAAACAGTTTATCTTTTCCAAGATGGTCGTAGCCAAGCATAACAAAGGCAACATTACTCGATCGCTTGACGCCTTCCTTAAACGTAATTCTACCCCAGCCCACTCCGCCATTATGATCTTGAATAGGCTGGATATTTGGATTTTTAAACCGATATAGACCTGACATATAGGTGTCGTTTTGATTAAAAACACCTTCTTCGATGGCAGCGGACAGCGTCACAATTTTAAAGGTTGAACCCGGTTCAAAATTTGAGGATACCGCGTCATTTGCGAATCCGTTTTGGCTGTTCCAGTATGTGTTCGGGTTAAAAGCCGGCCTGTTGCCCATCGCGAGCACTTCACCTGTATTTGGATTGGTAACAATGCATGTTAGCCCTTTTACCTTGTAATGAGCCATGGCATCATCAAGTGCATCCTCTACGTATGTTTGAATCTGCCGGTCGATCGTCAGCGATACGTTGCTTCCATCTATCGCTGGTTTATAGGATTGAACCCCATCAGGCAGCTGGTTGCCCCGGCTGTCCATTTTGAAGGTAAAGCTACCTTTTTGCCCTTTCAACGCTTTGTCTTCAGAATATTCCACACCCATCTGTGCTTGTCCATCAAGGTTCGTAAACCCAACTACCTGGGAGGCCAGCGCCCCAAACGGGTAATACCGTTTCGTGTCCGGATAAACACCCACTCCTGGCAGCTTTAGAGCAGTTATTTTATCCGCGATATCCTTGGATATCTTCCATCCGGCAGGGCGGAGCTCAATTTGCCTGCTGTTCTTATTCGTCAGCTTGGGCAGAAGGGAATCCGGCGTCACCCCCAGAATTGGGGCCAGCTTCTCAACAGTCATCTGCGGATCCTTTACATAGTCGCTGCTGTTTAAGTTATCATTCGATAACGGTTTAAGCTGGGCTGTAACCGTATAAGCTTTCGATGTGTAAGCAAGTATCTGACCGTTTCGGTCGAGAATTTCACCCCGCTTTGGGTTGATCGCGTCGCTTCTTTCCCATGTCACCCTTGCCTTAGCCATTAGATTGCTTCTATCAACTGCCTGAACCCAATAGGAACGCAAAATAAGCAAAAAAAAGAGAGCAGTAAAAATCGCTCCCAATCCTAAAGTACGGTACGCAATTCTCTTTTTTACCATTTCGTTATCCCCCTAATTCGAGGCATTGTTTTTTACGATGCGGACAGTGGCTTCATTTTTGGTAAGGCCCATTTTTTCTGCAATCTGGCGGATGCGTTCCGGTTTGCTAAGCACATCTACCTGAACCTTTAAATCCGCGGTTTCATCGCCAATTTGCTTGATTTGATTCTGAACCCGGATTACCTGATAATTATAGTCTGAGATTTGTGCATAACGTGCGATGATAAATGAGCACATCGCGACTAATAACAAAATGGCTCCAAAATAAATCAGTTTCTCTGTTCCGCTGATCCCCTGTCGGATAATGACTCTCTTCTGCGTAACTACCTTTTGTTTTGGCTTTCTTTCGATGTTTGTTGCAAGATTCCCCTGGTTATAACGCCTCAACGGTACCCCTCCTGCCCGTTAGTTGATTTTTTCCGCGATGCGAAGCTTGGCTGAACGCGAACGTGGATTATCTTCTAATTCTCTGTCACCTGGCACTAACGGTTTCCTCGTAATGATTTTAAGTATCGGTTCATTACCACAGACACACTGTGGAAAGTCCGGCGGACATGTGCATCCTCTGCTGTATTCCTGATAGATTTGCTTACAGATCCTATCCTCAAGCGAGTGGAACGTTATTACACTCAACCGGCCCCCAGCTGCCAATAATGAAATACTGTCTTCCAGCGATTCTTTAAAAACATTAAGTTCATCATTAACCGCAATCCGGATCGCCTGAAACGTCCGCTTAGCCGGATGGGGGCCTGTCCGTCTGGCCGCAGCCGGTATGGCTGATTTGATGATTTCAACAAACTCCTCGGTCGTTTCGATTGGGGCTTTTTCACGCTGTTTTACAATTGACCTGGCTATACGCCGGGAAAATTTTTCTTCCCCATATTCGAATATAACTTTTGCCAGCTTATCTTCTGACCACTCATTGACAATAACAGCTGCGGTTAGAGACTGCTGCCTGTCCATCCTCATATCAAGCGGAGCATCCGCATTGTAGCTGAAACCCCGCTCAGCTTCATCAAGCTGCGGCGAAGAAACTCCCAGATCGTACAGCACACCATCCACCTGGGGAATATGTAAATCTTGCAGCACGCTCTTTATGTAACGGAAATTGCTTTTCACGAGCGTCACATGATCCATATAAGGAGCAAGGCGTTCCCTGGCGGCTTCTAAAGCTGTATCATCCTGGTCAATCGCTATCAAGCGGCCGCCTTCTGTTAATCTTGATGCGATCAGTGAACTGTGTCCGGCACCTCCCAGCGTGCAGTCTACATAAATACCCCCGGACTTAATTGCCAGTCCTTCAACGGCTTCCTGGTGCAATACGGTGATGTGATGAAACATTTCTTCTTTTCCTCCCAGCGGCACATAAATCCTACAAATCAAAATCTACAATCTTCTCAGCAATCTCGTTGAATGAGTCGGCGGACTGCGCGCAGTATGTTTCCCATACGTCCTCACTCCAAATCTCCACGCGCCTGGAGACTCCTGTTACAATACAATCTTTCTCCAGTTGTGCATGTTTTCTGAGAGCCGGAGGTATATTTACTCTTCCCTGCTTATCCAGTGAGCATTCGGTTGCTCCGGAAAAAAGCAGGCGGGTAAACGCCCGGACATCAGAACGGGTAAACGGAAGCGACGTAAGTTTCTGTTCTAGCACTTTCCACTCTTCAAGCGGGTATACAAACAAGCAATTGTCCAGCCCGCGAGTGACGACAAACACGTCGGAAAGCTGTTCACGGAACTTGGCAGGCATGGTCAGGCGGCCTTTTTCATCGATAGTATGCTGGTATTCTCCCATGAACATTACGCTTCACCCACCATTCTATCTAAGGCCCCCACTTCGCCCCACTTTCTACCACGTTACGTATTCTAGATGATAAAAAGAAATCCTTCAATAAAAATCGGATAAGTTTTGCGCAAAACTGTCGAAAACCGGTAAAAAAAATGTCGAATGGGATATTTATCCCATTCGACATCAGTGTCTAATGAACTATTCTTCTTTCCAACTGCTCAAATATTCCACTTGTTCATCTGTTAATGCATCTAAATGAATACCAAGCGCTTCCAGTTTAAGCCTTGCTACGCGTTCATCTAGTTCATAAGGCACATTTAACACATGTGGTCCAATTTCTTTGTACTTTTCATTTACATAGGCAAGGGATGCGGCTTGAAGTGCAAAAGTCATGTCCATAATTTCAGCTGGGTGGCCGTCGCCTGCGGCCAGGTTCACCAGGCGCCCCTCAGCAAGCAGATAAATTTTACGGCCGTTTTTCATCGCATACTCTTCGATATCCTTACGCACGGTACGCCTGGATACAGCTAATTTTTCCAGCTCAGGCTTATTGATCTCGACATCGAAGTGGCCAGCGTTAGAGAGGATGGCCCCATCCTTCATCACATTCATATGTTCCCCGCGAATAACATCCTTGTTGCCTGTAACGGTTATAAAATAGTCGCCATGCTTGGCTGCTTCTGCCATTGGCATTACTTCAAATCCATCCATGTAGGCTTCAATTGCTTTAATGCCATCCACTTCTGTTACAACAACCTTTGCGCCAAGCCCTTTCGCGCGAAGCGCCACACCGCGGCCGCACCAACCATACCCTACAACCACTACTGTTTTGCCGGCTACCACCAGGTTGGTTGTCCGGTTAATGCCGTCCCACACAGACTGGCCTGTACCGTATCGGTTATCAAAGAGGTATTTGCAAAATGCATCGTTAACCGCAATCATCGGAAAAGACAACTTACCTGATTTCGCCAGCGCACGGTTGCGGATAACGCCTGTGGTTGTTTCTTCGCATCCCCCGCGAACCTGGCCTGCAAGATCCGGGCGCTCGGAATGAAGAATGGTAACCAGGTCTCCGCCGTCATCAATAATGAGATCCGGCTTCGTTTCCAATGTTTTCATCAGATGTTCCTTGTATTCTTCGGGCTCTGGATTGTATTTGGCAAATACGGTAATGCCGTCTTCCACAAGCGCTGCGGCTACGTCATCCTGGGTCGAAAGCGGGTTGCTTCCTGTAATGGTTACGTCAGCTCCGCCTGCTTTCACTACTTTAGCCAAATACGCGGTTTTCGCTTCAAGATGAAGAGATATCGCCACCTTCAAGCCCTTAAACGGCTGTTCTTTTTCAAACTGCTCGCGAATGCGATTTAAAACCGGCATATGCTCCTTAACCCAGTCAATTTTTAGATGGCCATTCGGTGCCAGGCTCATATCACGTACAATGCTTTTTTCACTCGTATTCAAATTTGTGGCCTCCTTGATCTCAGTCCATGAATGCGGCGATATGATCGCCGGTTATTTCAAAAGGGTAACGGATGAATTGTTCAAACCAATCCATGCCAAATCTGTTCAAATAACCAAATATATTGTAAACGCGTTCCTGTGGTTTGTCCATCGGAAACAGTTCCGCTGCGATTCTATCAAAGTGACGCAGCACAACATCGTTCTTGTTGATAAAAGACATTTCTACTTTTCGTTCATAATAGGCGACCTGGTCAAGAATGCGCTTGAGATTTTTCTGGCCCAGGGTAAAGAGCCCCTTCTCAATGGATTCGACCTCTTCAATAAGCGGAACGTAAATCTTTTCAAATTCTCCCCTGACCGCAGCAAACCGATCTTCAATCCCGATGGTATCCAGCGATTTCAGTGCTTCTTCCCGTTTATCATGGAGTGAGAAAAAAATATCCTGTAAGCTCAAGCCGTGCTTATTCATGTGTTTTTGCACGGTATGGTCCAGCAGAGAAAAACCGAGACGCGGCAAAAGGATCGGCAAGTCAAGATCAAGCAGTTCAAAATAATCTTTATAGAGCCCCCAATAACTAATTTCCCCGGGGCCCCCAACATAGGCAAGCGTGGGAAAGATCAATTCCTGCATAAGCGGGCGGGAAACAACGTTCGCACTAAACTGCTCAGGGTTCTCATCAAGCAAGGCCAGCAGCTGTTTAGCGGAATATCTTTCTCTGCCATCCCTTGTTTGAAACATGCCATTCGGCAGGCGTTCTACCCCAACACGTTCTCCTTCACGGTACAGGAAAAATTGAGCGTTGTCCCCAGCTGTTTCAACCTGCATATGGTAGCCCGCATCCAGCAGCCTCTCGCCCTGGGCTAATACCCGCTGGTTAATCTCTTCATTATAGCGAATGATCCGGGAGAAGCCCTTTTTCTCAAGCTCGCGCATAAACGGCGAAGCGGAATCGACAAGGATGAGTCCCTGTTCGCCAAGAAGCCAGGCCATGGTCCGCGCAAAGAAATCGGACAGGGTAGAGGACAAGCCGGCGAATTCATATAGCTTCCCTTTTAGCTCAACCGTATATTCAGACGGAAGCTGCAATGCAAAAAATTCATCAATGTAGCCGTGAAGCTGTGCGGCATCGACTGTTAGATGGCTGACGGATGCCCTTTTGGCGTCAGCAAAATCCAACGCCAGCTTCTTAGGCTCCATTCCATCCATAACGTATACGTGATTCGCTTCATCTATATCATGGTCTTCCCCTGCTATCCAGAACACCGGGACGATTTCTGCCCCCAGTTTTTCAGCCTGTTCCCTAGCAACCTGCAGAACAGTTAGAGCCTTGTATATGGTATACAGCGGCCCTGTAAGAATGCCTGCCTGCTGTCCGGTAACAACAGCATACGTGGTGTCGTGCCGCAGCTTTTCTATATTCTCGATGGCATTTGCATGATTTCCAATGGAAAGGTTGTAGGAGCGAAGGCCTTCTACGAGCTGCTCTCTGTGTGTAAAGGTCCTGTTTCGCAGCTTCTGGTGTCTTATTTGCCAACTTTCCTGCAGATAAGGTTCATATGTATAAAAAGCTGAAACTTTGTTGTAGTCATAAACATAGTCGTGCGTTAATTTTTGCGATAAAGGAAGTCGCAGTTTTTCAAGGCGCACCCGTATTTCCCCCTCTTACTTTGCTCAAAGACAACGATAATTTAGCAATATCTAGTATAGCCGTAAACGAAAGAAAAAGGAAACAGCTTAACTGCCGTTTCCTGTCTATGAGGTCCGCAACATATTGTTAATTAGGCTCATTACGTACTGTTCATTTTTAGCTTTCTCTGCCGGAAACCACATGCCAATACGGGTTACAGCTGCAATGTAGGTTAACACATGGCGTTCCGTGACATCGCTGGCTGTACCCAGTTCTTCAAACACCCTGCGCAGATGCCTTTTCAACTGGTCATGAGCAAGCGCCTGCGCCTTCTGCCCTTCATCACGAAGAATGGAGCTTCGATTCGGATCTTCCACAATTTCATGCCACATGCTCATGTGCTGTGCAACAAATTCAAAAAGCCTATCGGTTATCCGGCCTATCTTTTCCTTTGGAGGCCTGTTTTCTTCCGTTAATTGCGCAATGGCCCGGTCCAATTCCTGCCATTGCTGGCTGAGTATATCTTGATAAAGCGCGGCCTTAGTCGGATAGTAATTGTAGATGGTGCCGACAGCAATCCCTGCTTCCTTTGCTATGGAACGCATATCTGCATCCCGGTACCCTTTATCTATGAATATTTTATTGGCGGCAGCTAAAATCCGCTGCTGAAAGGACTGAACCATATCTATTTATACCCCTTATTCTATTTCGATACTCTGATGATAGCACAATCAGCAGAGATCGGGAAACGTACAGTAAGGGGGAGTGGCATGGCCCGTGATGTTTTCTTATACGGGATACACCGGATGTTTGCGGTGGCTGAATATCATCTGTTTATCCGCATATACAGCAAGGCGGCCAATTAATTCCTGGCGAAGGGCGCTTCCTTTAATGATACCGTCGATAATCAGTTCAGATGCCAGACGGTAAATATCAATATCTTCCTGGTACTCCCTGCGCTTCTCCATGACGAAAGCGTGGCGTTCTTTCGGGTCTTCAATGGCATTAATTTTATTGCTGTACACAGCATTTACAGCAGCTTCAGGACCCATAACAGCAATCTGTGCGGTAGGCAGAGCCAGGCAGCAGTCCGGTTCAAACGCGGGACCGGCCATCGCATACAGCCCCGCTCCATACGCTTTGCGGACAATGATAGATATTTTCGGAACCGTCGCCTGGGACATGGCTGAAATCATTTTTGCACCGTGGCGGATAATGCCTGCCCGTTCGACTTTCGTGCCAATCATAAAACCCGGCACATCCGCCAGAAAAACAACGGGAATGCTGTAAGCATCGCACAGATTGATAAAGCGTGCGGCCTTATCCGCAGAATCAACAAACAGCACACCGCCTTTGACCCTCGGCTGGTTTGCGATAAGCCCTACCGGTTTTCCGTCCAGGCGCGCAAATCCAGTTATCAGTTCACCAGCAAACAGTTTTTTCATTTCATAAAAAGAATCTTCGTCGATCACCGCATCGATTAATTCATACATATTAAACGGAGCATTTTGGTTTGTTGGCACAATTTCTTCGATAGTCCGGCTTTCTTTTGGTGCCTTTTGTTGAGCGGTCGGAGGCTTTTTCTGGTAATTCGCGGGAAAATAAGAAAGATACCTTCGAGCGGAATCAATAGCTTCTTGTTCCGTCGCTGCCAGTACATCTCCGCACCCGCTTACCGAACAGTGCATACGCGCTCCGCCCATTTCTTCAAGTGTCACTTTCTCACCAATTACCATTTCCGCCATACGCGGAGAACCAAGGTACATGCTGGCATTTCCTTCAACCATAATGACTACATCACAAAATGCCGGAATATACGCACCACCTGCTGCGGACGGGCCAAACAACACGCATACCTGCGGAATCATCCCCGATAATTTCACTTGATTGTAAAAAATTCTGCCCGCTCCCCGCCTGCCCGGAAACATCTCAATCTGGTCCGTGATGCGCGCTCCCGCTGAATCAACCAGATAAATCATGGGAACCTGCATTTTTTCAGCTTTCTCCTGGATACGGATGATTTTCTCAACCGTGCGCGATCCCCACGATCCTGCTTTTACAGTGGAATCGTTCGCCATGACGCACACCGTCTGGCCATTTACCTTGCCAATGGCTGTCACCACGCCATCTGCCGGAAGATCACCCGCCATAAAATTGGCGAACAACCCATCTTCTAGCTGAAACTCATCATCGAATAACAGCTTAAGCCTGTCACGCACAAACAGTTTCTTCATCTCTTGATTCTTCGCATGATACTTCGCAGCCCCGCCTTCGTACACTTTGGCCACGCGATCCCCCAGTTCCTTCTCAAGTGCAGGTTTAACATTAGGTGTGCTCATTTTTTATCCCTCCTGCTGATTTCATTGCAGCCAACACTTTAGATTGGAGCTTACGGCCCAACACCCGTTCCATAAATTTCCCGGCCGCTGCCAGTTTTTCCAGCTCAATTCCTGTATGCAGGCCCATTTGATGCAGCATATTCACCAAATCCTCCGTGGAAATGTTGCCCGAAGCGCCCGGTGCATACGGACAGCCGCCAAGCCCGGCTATCGAGCTGTCAAATGTCCGAATACCTGCTTCGAGGGCAGCATAAACGTTGGCCAGCCCCATTCCCTTTGTATCATGAAAATGACCGGCCAGCTTATCGCTGCCAAATAGGCTGATCAGTGAGCTGAAGCTTTGCTTTACCTCCCGCGGATTTCCCACCCCGATGGTATCGCCGATGGAAACTTCGTAAACGCCCATATTTAGCAGCTGTTCTGTAACTTTAACCACCGAGGCAAGCGGAACTTCGCCCTCGAATGGGCAGCCAAATGCAGTAGATACATACCCTCTAACCCGCATCCCTTTTGCATGTGCCACTTCAGCCACTTCGCGCAGAACCGGGAATGTCTCGTCGATCGATTTATTAATATTGTTTTTGTTGTGGGACTCACTAGAAGACATAAAAATCGCGATTTCTTGAATACCAGCCTCGCGTGCACGTTCAAGGCCGCGAACATTGGGCACAAGTGCGCTGTAGACCACACCTTCCTCGCGCCTTATTTTCGTGGCAACTTCTTTTGAATCAGACAGCTGCGGAATCCACTTCGGGTTCACAAAGGATGTGGCTTCAATCTTCTTAACGCCAGCCCTGACCAATCGCTCAATCAGTTCGATTTTAACTTCCGTCTGGATCATTTCTTTTTCATTTTGAAGCCCATCGCGAGGACCCACTTCGAAAATGGTTATATGGTTATCAGACAATGGCAGTCTCTCCCCCCTCTATTCAAGTTCGAGCAATGCATCCCCTTCATTGACAAAATCCCCTGGACCCACTTTAATCTTCGTCACTTTTCCAGCACTTTCTGCAGCTACAGGGACTTCCATCTTCATGGATTCAAGCATGACAACATCCTGCCCCACCTGCACTTCATCGCCTTCATTAACTAACACCTGAATAACTGTGCCGGCCATAGTTGCTGCTACTTCTTTCATTGTTTTACCCTCCGATCGCTGATTGGATTTTATGGTTTATTGGTTCTTCTTACTTCATCGATAACCCGGGTCGTATAGTGCCCCCTTTTAAAATTATCATAGGCTAGTATTTCCGCCAGAAAAGGGAGATTGGTTTTGATGCCCGTAATACGGTACGAACTAACCGCTGCCACCGCCCTATCAATCGCTTCCTGACGGGTGGCTCCAGTTGTGATGAGCTTTCCAATCATCGGATCATAGAATGGTGTTATGACCGCCTCTCCAGAAATGGCATCATCAATGCGAACACCTTCTCCACGCGGTACTGTGTATTCCGTAATTCTGCCTGGTGAAGGCCTAAACGTCAGCGGGTCTTCCGCATAAATCCGCAGCTCAATGGCGTGGCCACGCACCGCAATATCTTCCTGCGTGAAAGGGAGCGGTATTCCTTCCGCAATGGTGAGCTGCAGCGATACAAGATCAAGCCCCGTAATACCCTCTGTCACTGGATGCTCGACCTGCAGGCGGGTGTTCATCTCCAGAAAATAAAACGCTTTATCCTCATTCATAATAAATTCTACAGTTCCTGCTCCCGTGTAACCTACAGCTTCAGCCGCCCGGACAGCTGTCTCACAAATGGAGCGGCGTGTTTCCTCGTCCAGGAAAGGAGAGGGGCTTTCTTCGATTACTTTCTGGTGGCGACGCTGTACAGAGCATTCCCGCTCAAATAAATGTACAATGTTCCCGTGTGCGTCCCCCATGACCTGAACCTCAATATGGTGGGGATTTTCAATGTATTTCTCGATAAACATATCATCATTTCCAAAGTAGGCCTTTGCTCTGCCTTTGGTTGACGCAAACGCTTTCATTAATTCCGCATTGTCTCTGCAGATCTGCATGCCGATCCCCCCGCCCCCTGCGCTTGCCTTAAGCATAACGGGATAGCCAATTTCAGCTGCAATTGCGGATGCCTGATCAGCAGTAAGAATGCTGCCATCGTAACCAGGGACGACCTGAACGCCGGCTGCAATCATTCTTTTTCGCGCTTTGATTTTATCGCCCATCTCTTCCAGGACTGACGCTTCTGGGCCTATGAAAATCATCCCCTCTTCTCGGCAACGTGTGGCAAAGGCTGCATTTTCCGATAATAACCCATAGCCCGGGTGAATGGCATCGGCACTCTTTTCCTTTGCAGCGGTTAGAATAGCCTCCATATTAAGATAGCTCTGCGGCACCGGCGGGGGGCCAATCAGGACAGCTTCATCGGCTTCACGGACAAAAGGCATACAGGCGTCAGCTTCAGAATAAACCGCGACCGTTCGAATCCCTTTCTGCCGGCACGTGCGAATGACACGCCGCGCAATCTCTCCCCGGTTGGCGATCAGCACCTTTTTAATAGCCATTTAAAACCTCCTTTTCGAAGAAGCCTTATTTCTATAATCTATGCTTCTACAAGATAATTATAAATTCCTGTTTAATTCAAAAAATTCTTCCTGAAACGGTCTCGTTCAAGCAAAAAAAGCCCGACGGCTAATAAGCCGGGGCTTAACAGTTACTCAACCCGCTCCAGATTCCCGTTGGCGTCCATTTTAAAGCGAGGTTTTCCATTCATCTCTTCCTCGTCTACGAGAAACGCCATTTTACGAGCCCTATCCATAATTTGAATAAGTGCCTTGTAGTCGTTGTTGACAATCTGATAATCGCTTTGAATCTCAGTGAGTTCCATCCGCATTCTCGCGTTCTCTTCCCGGAGCTGTTCTAATTCCTTCGTTTTATCTAAAATCTCCTTTTCAAGCTGCCGGGTCCGTTTATGAACCTCTTTCTGACTGCGGAGAAAACGGATTACCGTTTCAAAGGAAATATCTTCTTCCAGCTCTGTACTTCGTGCAGGCGGATAATATACGGACTTAGCCGCGGGCGTTTCAATCGGCTGCACCTCTTCAATATCCCGTACATCCTCATTAATAGTGTTAGCGCTATCAATATCTTCTATTACCGTTGTTTTTTTCCGCTGCTGGCGCTGGGCCTTAGCTATTTGAATGGCCGTTTCGTATTTTTTACGAACCCAGCTGTTCCAGCGGAAACCGCAGGCTGCAGCCGTTCTCCCAAGCTTTTGCCCTACTTCTTCGAAAGCGGCCAGCTGCGTGCTGCCATCACGAATGCGGCGCAAAGTGACTTCCGCGAGCAGCAAATCGTCATCAGGTGTCCATGCATCCTGTCGCGTCGCTGTCATACTTCTAATCCCTCCGTTTAACGGTACTTTTAACTGTTATTCCATGATATGCGCAAGGCTGTTTTCATAGAATGATTTTCTAGTAAAATAGTATAGCCAGCCGTATAGCGGTTTAAACGGAGGTGATAGAAGTTTTTCTATTTTTTTTGCAAGAATTTCTGTATGGCCCCGTAATGGGCGTCAGAACCCCACAAATCCGAGCACTGATCAATTTCTTCTTCGATGCACACTTCCTGAGGCAGATTGGAGTCAACCATTTTAGCCAGTTTCATGTACGCAAGAATAGCTGGAAGCGGCTGTCTGGCTATTTTTGCTGCAAATGCAAAGACAGATTCTTTCAGTTCCTCTGCTTTATGCACCCTATCAATGAATCCTATATCTAACCCCTGGCGCGCATCAATGATTTCACCTGTCAGGAGAAGCTGCAAAGCCTGGTTTGTGCCTATTTTCTCCATAAGCCTTGTGCCGCTTCCCCATCCGGTAATAATGTGCATCCCAATTTGTACAAAACCAAGTTTAGCCGTTTCACTAGCCATACGAAACCGGCAGGCAGCAGCAAACTCACACCCGCCTCCAATAGCTGCGCCATTTATCATCGCAATAGTGGGCTTCGTAAAGCGATCGATTTTACTTAGCAGCCGTGACACGTTCATAAGCATCGGGTAAGACTTATCCTTGGTACGTACTGAACCGAATTGTGCAAGGTCTCCACCGGAAACAAACGCTTTGTCCCCCGCACCGGTAAAAATTACAACCTTCACCTGTGAATCCGCCGCCAGCCGGTCCAGACATTCATCAAGTTCATCTACCAGCTCAAAACTGATGGCATTTCGCACTTGCGGACGATTAAGCGTCACAAGCGCAACGCCTTCATTGATATTCAACAGCACATTGTCCATGTTCTTCTCTCCCTTCAAACCTAACTCTCGTACATTTTATTTATATAGTACTACATTCGGGTTTGGATTTAAAAGCTTATAAGAGAGTCGCGGTTTTAGGGGCCTGAGCAGCTAGTAGCTTCATAAGGCCTTTGAATTCAAAACGTTCAAATTGTTCTTTTACTCTGTCATAATCGACTTTCCAGCCGCAATCGTTAAGGGAACAAACAATCGGAACATCGGTCTTAATTCTCGCCAATTGTCTTGAAAGGTGCAGCATCTGAATATCCTCTTCGATCTTCTTTTGAATCCCGTTAGGCAGTAACGCAATATTCTCCAGAATGCCTTCGATTGATTGGTGTTCTTTCAATAATTTTAAAGCTGTCTTCTCCCCAATTCCTCTCACCCCAGGGTAATAATCACTCGGGTCGCCCATGAGCCCTTTCAAATCTATAAACTGTTCTGGCGTAATTCCCATTTCTTCAAATAATAGTTCAGGCGTATAAACAACGTAGTTAGATAACCCTTTTTTCATGATGACCGAGTGCACGCGGTCAGTAACTAACTGCAAGCTATCCCGATCGCTCGTTAAAATCCTGACATGCGATTCACCGCAATAATGGCGGGATAGCGTTCCAATACAATCGTCCGCTTCATACCCTTTTAAACCAATATTGGGCACGCCGAAACTGCTTACTACTTCTTTAACCAAATCAAACTGGGGGAGCAATTCATCTGGCGGCTCTGAACGGTTGCCTTTGTAGGATTGGTATAAATCATTGCGAAATGTTTTACTCCCCATATCCCAGCAGCAAACCACATGGGTCGGTTTTAATGTTTGAACCGCATCCCAGAAATATTTAACAAAGCCGTAAATAGCATTCGTTGGTATTCCTGTACTCGTTTTCATGATGTATCCGCTATATGAGGTTGCATAATAAGCGCGAAATAACAATGACATCCCATCAACAAGCAATACTGTGTTAGCCTCTGGCAATCGTAATCTCCCCATCCTTAATGACCGAAGTTCCGTGAAACTTTCAGTAAAATCGGCCTGTTTTTTTTATAGCCCATACATAAAAAGAAGCAGAATGAAAATGATAAATCTATATGATGATTAACAAAAGATGGAGGAATTGGAATGCACCATAGAATTTTTCAAGCCGTACAGCAGGCACAGCAATCGCTACAGCAAATCCAACAGACAGCGCAGGAGCTTTATCAAGCCGGGTTAGCTGGCACTAATCCAGAGCAGGGTTCGCAGGGCATCGCAAATCCAAACGCAAGCAGCCGCGGTTCGCAGCCAGCATTCACTCAACAGGCTGGTTCATTCACAACTCCCCAATCGATGCTTCAATCTGGTTTTGCAGGCACAAATGTGCAGCAGGTTCGCCAGGAACTTGCAAATGAAAGCAATCGTGGTTTGCAGGCGGGATATCCTCAGCAGACTGCTTTGTCCCAACAGCCTGGATTCTCCCAGCAATCCAGTTTATCACAGCAGACTGGTTTTTCACAACAGGCTGGTTTTCCGCAGCAGACAGGCTCTTTTGCCAATTCTCAATCATTGAATCAGCCTGGATTTGCCCGTACAGAGGCCCAGCAGGTAAGACAGGATGTCGCAAACGACATCGGCAGCAGTGCCCAGGCCGGCCTGTCTTCGCAGGCTGCTTCTTACGCGGATCCCGGCTCCCTGGCGCAGCCAGGTTCGTCCGGCACGAACGCTGAGCAGGTTAAGCAAGATATTGAAAGCGACATCAACAGCAGTATCCAGGCTGGAAAAGCAGGCTTGAAGCGTAAACGAACAGGAGAATAAAAAGAAAAACCGGTGGGTTAGCCACCGGTTTTTCTGCCTATGTTTTTATGCAAGAAGGTCTTTCATTGCTGAATGATTATAGCCGATGATTAACTTTTCACCATCCGTGATTATCGGACGGCGGAGCAAGCGGGGCTCCTCGCTAATCATCTCAAGCAGCTCGGAAACTGTCATATCTTCGATGTCTTTATCGAGCTCTTTGAATTTACGGCTGCGCGTGGATAAAATATCGTCCATCCCGTTGTGTGTCATCTTCACAATATCCAGCAACTCGTCTACCGACGGGGGATTTTTAAAAAGATGGCGTTCTTCATAGTCAATTCCGTTCTCTTTCAAGAAAGCTTTCGCTTTACGACATGAAGTACAGCTAGGATACGTATAGAATGTAAGATGAGAATTCATCCCGGTCATCTCCTCGAATCTTGTTCAATTATCTATCTAAAGGAAGCCGTTTATGGTTGTCCTCACTATCTTTGACTTTAGTATATTATTATAGTTAATTCTATGTCAATAGTGTTTACAAAAGTTTCTTTGTCTCTTTTGGAAAGAAATTGTTAACAAAGGTGTGAATTCCCGTGGAGTATTGTACCAATTGATCAAAAGTTTCATTTACCCTTTACCCCATTTGTACTATAATTAACACCAGATATTAGAATATAGGGGGGTATAATCTATATGGAAAATGAGACATTGAAGTTAACGAGCGTACTTGCAGACCCGACTCGTTTCTCAATCTATCAATATATTGTTAGCAATCACCGCTCGGTAACCGTCCAGGAAGTTGCAGAGCAGTTTGACATCCATCCAAACGTAGCCCGGCTCCATTTAACCAAATTGGAAGATGTTAACCTCCTTGTGTCTGCATCTGAAAAAACGGGGAAAGGCGGAAGACCCTCCCGATTGTATACATTGTCTGAGCAGGTTGTGAATCTGCAGTTCCCCCCAAGGGATTACCAACTTCTCGCTGACATTGCAATAGATACGCTTCTATCACTGGGTGAAGCAGGGCAAAAAGGGCTGAACCAAATGGGTAGAAGATTTGGAAATGAAGCAGCTAAACACGCCATCGGAAAGGAAAGAACCCCCCTCTCCCAGATGACGGTAGAAGATAAAATTGAATCTATCCAGCGTCTCGTATTGGCCCAGGGTTTAAATCCTGAAATTGAAATGATTGATGATAAAACAATTCGGTTCCGGGTCTTTAACTGCACATTTAAAGAAACTGCCAGCAGGAATCCGGAAAGTGTCTGCCAAATGCACCATGCTCTCCTTCGCGGAATATTCGAAACGTATTTTGACGAAGATATCCAATTCCTTGAGGAGAATTCCATGCTTGGGGGTTCCCGCTCCTGCGATTACACCATGCTTCGTCTTGGTAACGAATAAGGATAGTCATTATAATGAATGCGGTTATTAAGAAAAACATCGCGGGCCATGCCGCTCTCTCCTTTCCCCTCATAGAAGTTTTTAGGCCGCTCTATGGAACGACGGGCGGACCGGCATTAGGGAATCTTGGCTAGCGGCAAGCGTAAGCGCAGGCGATGGCCTTAGATTCCTTTATACCGTTTAGGTGCAACATCTGGGTATCGGGGTGATGGAGACAGTTGCCGGTCTTTTTCGCCCTCTGTTCCACACGCTCCATTAGAAAACTAGGTTGCGGCCAAGCTATAGCGCAGGCAGCAACCTAAGTTGCACTTATGCCGAAAGGTAAAATCGAAACACCTTTCGGCCTGGGGGAAAGAAAGGTGCGGACATGCGACCTCACGATGTTTTCCTTGGGTGTTTGGGACCGGAGGTCCCTTTAAAAAATCGCTCAAGACACTTCAATACTCCGAAGCACATAACCCCCATATCAATAAAGACAAAAGGACCTATCGGTCCCCAGCACAAAATAACTTTAACACATTAAAGCGAAATATACTTTCTTTTATATTGTACTGCTTGAAACATTTTTGCCCTGAATGAGAACCCTGAATGTGTCGCCCATCCCCCCCGGGGATATAAGCTGAAGAATCGCACGATTAAGCCTCGCAGCTTCATTGCGGAACGGGTCCCCGCCCTGATGTTCCTGCAGCCGATTAAGGATACCTTCTTTAAGCAAAAATTCCCTTTGCGTAGCATAGTATAACGTAGCCAAGCCTGAACGCTCACCCGCATCCATAAGCGCAGAAAAATTAACATGGGATGTTATATCCTTCTCCCCAACGAATTCATAAGGATTGCTGCTGATTTTGTGATCCCTGTAGCACAGGAGGGTGCCCTCGCGCCTGGAAGGGTCATAAAGGATATCCCTTGTGTAACCATAATCAATCGTCATGCAAAAGCCATCGGAAATCCATTCTGCCGCTTCGCGCATCCACTTGATACTTTCCAGATTAACTTCTGCCCGGTAACCGTCAGCAAGCGGAATTTTTTCATGCTGGCAATACTCCAATAGTAGCGGACTGCTAACAGGCACTAACCTTTCGATAAAGCTCCCATCCTGATACGATACACCGATCTCATGCCAGCTCCCTTTGTTTCGTTGTACAAGATGCACGGGAAAAGAATCCGGAAGTTCATTGGAAAACAACACACCTGTGAGTTGAGGAATACGCTGCTTAACTTCCGCAAGGCTTGAAAACCAGTGAATCTCCACCGCATCCGAAAACGCAGCCAGATTCTTCTGCTGAATTCTCCTATGATAATCACTTGCTTCAATCATGAAGTATTCCACGCCGCTTAAATCCCTGCCCTCGCTTATAAACGCCTGCAGAATGTGCTGGGTCAAGCGCCCGGTTCCTCCCCCCATTTCGACAATACGACGCGGCTCTTCTCCAGCCATACTGTCTACCATCCGGCCTAACGTTTGTGCAAGCATAGCACCAAATATCGGGTGAACAGAGGAGCTGGTGTAGAAATCGCCCTGTTTCCCCACTTTTGGCTGTTCTTTCTGGTAATATCCATCCTTATCGTATAAGGCTTTCGCCATAAAATCACGAAACGTAATATAACCTTCAGGCGAACTCGCGATAGCCCGTACGATTTCTTCTTCTAATGCGCTCCTACCCATATGCATCCGCTCCACAGCCTTGTTCGTAAAAAATCATTTACACTATTGACATAGTTTAAAAACTATTTTATTATATTACTAAACCATCCCATATTGATTAGGTCAGGGATTATTCCCTAACCCATTTTGTTCTTAATTTCTGAATTTCTAACCTCCCCCAGCGCCGTTCTCCCCCCCGAGAACGGCGCTACTCTTTTTTTAGAAGATTCACGGTAGCCAGGCTGCAGGCGAATCGGACAGCCTTGGCCTAAGCTTATGTTGATACACAAACAAACACTTTCCTATCCATCCAACTAAAAAATAAAGTAAAGGTGTACCAAACGCCTCGCCTTTACTTTATTTTTTTTAAGCCAATGCGAATCTGATCTTTTCCCTCATTCTTGGCACGATACATCGCATCATCAGCAAGCATGAGCAGTTCTTCCGGTTCCACTGATTGCTCAGGCAGCGCCGCGACTCCTATGCTTGCAGTAATGGAGAAACTGTAGGGTAATTTATGGAAGCCCTTTCTTATTCGTTCCGCAATTACTTTTCCCTGAGCAAGCCCCGTCTGAGGAAGCAGAATGATAATTTCTTCCCCTCCGTAACGAGCCACAACGTCACTTATACGCACCTGCTTCTTAATCATCCGCGCTACGCTAACCAGTACATTGTCCCCCGCGATATGGCCGTACGTATCATTAATTTTTTTAAAGTCATCCACATCGATCATAATCAGGCAGAGTGAAAAATTGTGCCGGGCTGACAGCCGGTATTCATCCATGTAGCGCTCATTAAAATATTGGCGGGTGTGAAGCCCGGTGAGACCATCGGTGACCGCAAGCATTTTAATATGTTCAAATTGCCGGTTGTTCGTCACCGCAAGACCAAGTTGGTTAGCGACCACATTTAAAAATTCAACCTGCATATCCGGGTATGTACGATAATCCGAATTATCTGCGTAAATAATACCAATCCGTTTTCCTTTGTACATAATCGGAACCGTTATACTGCTGTACAAACCCATTTCCTTAGCAAAATGGGAACACCTGCTATCGCGCATGCCATCCCTGACCACAACGGGTTTACCGGTGAAAAAAGCTTCCATATGGCGGGTGTCTCCACCAGGAAATCTGCAATCCAGCGATTCGGCCCAATTGTTTGGATATTCTGCTGTTGCTGATACAATTTCAATCATCTGCCGCTCTTCATTCAACAGACCCATTATCACGCGGGAGACATCCATGCTTTGCGCAATTTCCTCTGCCGCTATTTGAATTACCCGATTGATGTCATTATCACGATTGACAGCTTCAGACATGATTGTATGTAAAACTTTCAGCTTTTTCGTTTTGTAACGGGATTCCTGCAAGCCGTACCAATTAGCCGTAGCTATGCCTATGCGCCTTGCAATTTGTTCTAAAAACTCAAAAATATAAGAAGGCAGCGAAGTCTGTTGTTGTGAAAAGGCATACAGAATGCCAAGCTCTTTGTGGTTATGGTTAATGGGAATTATAATAAGCAGAGGGTAATTCTGCAGCGGAAGCAATGATACGTTCAAAGGCAACTCTAAAGGATTGACTGCTATTCCGCGCCCCGTATCTAACACAGTACGCTCAATTGCATTGTCAGGGAGCACGTAACAATAGCGACTTTCTTTACGATCAGAATCAACCCATACCTGCAGGTTTCCCTCCATTTCTTCTATCAACGAAACACAGGTTCCAAAGCCTACCTCACTTTTTATTGCATAGGCCACAAGCTTCAATGCGGGTTCTAATTCCGTCATTTCGGCAATTGAGTCGCTTAACTCATTAGCCACCTTGAGCAGGTGAATCTGATGCGTATACTGGCGGTTACTCTCAGACTGGCTTGCTACGCATTCGACAGGGCCGCTGTTATCGTTCGGCGTAGGGAAAGAGAGATTTTCTTTGGTATTCGTCAGCATCCACTCCACCCACTCCCTCAATCAAACTTACCTATAATGATACACTTTTACCAAACAGATTGTTAGATCTAATTTAGAGTCAGAAGGCTTGGAATTGTCTCCAAATACCTTGCTATCGCATGATTCCTGATATGAATGGATTCGATGTTTTTTCATCGCCGATAGTCGTTGCTGGGCCATGCCCCGGGTGAACAACCGTTTCGTCTGGCAATTCCATTAACTTATCATGTATGCTATCCATAAGCTGGTCGTAATTGCCACCCGGCAGGTCCGTACGGCCAATTGAACGGGCAAACAGCGTGTCCCCGCTAAATAAATGATTGTCTATTAAGAACGAGAGCCCGCCTGGCGTATGTCCCGGAGTTTCAAGAGCACGAATGCAGAAACCGGCCAGCTCCAGTATCTCTCCGTCTGCAACCTCATGCTCTGCCGGATCCGCAAGCATGGCCCCGCCTACCATTGGCCATCTGGAAGATCCGTTCAGGTCAGCATTGCTGAGCCACTCCTGCTCACTCTTGTGAATATAAACAGGAGCTTTTACCTTTTTCCTTATTTTGTCTAAACCACCCATATGATCGAAGTGTGCATGTGTCATGAGTATAGCCGCCACGGTATATTCCTCGGCCTGATAAATCAACTCGTCCGGATTCATTCCGGCGTCTACAATTAGGGCCTCCTTTGATTCCTCATTTGCAATGATATAGCAATTTGTCTGCAGAGGTCCCAACGAATAAGTATAGATTTGCACGATCAGATGCCCCCTTGTCTTGTATTTCCAGGATACTGGAAAAAAACTTTTTTTACTATTTTACCATGATATTGCAGAAAAAAGAAAACCCTCCGCTGCTTAGTTTCTAAGCTAACCTGAAGGATTTTCTTTTGCCTTATTATAATAAATCGGCTGCCATCTGGGCGAGAGAGGATCGCTCACCTTTCTCCAGATTGACATGGCCGGAAATTTTTTGTTCTTTAAACATTTCAACTACATAGGTGAGGCCGTTGTTCACTTCATCCAGATATGGATGGTCAATCTGCTGCGGGTCGCCCATCAGCACAATTTTGCTATTCTCCCCCACCCTTGTCAGAATCGTTTTGGCCTCATGCTTTGTCAGGTTCTGAGCTTCATCAATGATGATAAATTGCTCAGGGATGCTTCTGCCCCGTATATAGGTGAGGGCTTCTACCTGAATGCTTCCCAGGCCGGCCAATATTTTATCCAGATCACCTGATTTTTTCGTATTAAAGAGGTATTCCAAATTATCATAAATAGGCTGCATCCAGGGGCGTAATTTTTCTTCTTTTTCTCCCGGCAAATAACCGATATCCTTTCCTAGCGGAACGACAGGGCGGGCGACAAGCAGTTTTTTATACACATGTTCATCCTCCGTCTGCATCAGCCCTGCAGCAAGAGAAATAAGCGTCTTCCCTGTTCCGGCTTTTCCCGTTAGCGTGACCAGCGGGATGTTTTTATTCATGAGAAGCTCAAGGGCCATTTTCTGCTGCGCATTCCTAGGTTTGACTCCCCACACCATCTCATCCCCGAATCTTAGAGGTGACAGGTATTTGCCGTCGCCGCTTACCTGTCCAATTGCAGAGGAGGAGCTGCCAAGTTCATCCTTTAAAATTAAAAATTCATTCGGGTAGAATGTATGCCCTTTAAGATGCTGAGCCAGTACCAGCTCGTTTCTTCCATAAAACTCGTGAATAATCGAAACCGGTACCATTAATGTAGTGAATCCTTTATAGAGGTTTGAAAATTCATGGACAACCCTGTCTGACAGGAAGTCCTGTGCTTGCAAACCCAGCGCATCTGCCTTGACACGCATCAACGCATCCTTGCTCACGAGGATCACGGCGCGCGGATGCTCTTTTTGCTGTTCATCGTGTTGGAGGTTGAGAGAAACAGCCAGAATACGATTGTCATTTGTCATATCGAGGAATAAATCCTGCATTTGGACAAACGATCGGTGGTTTAATTCGACGCGGATTTCTCCCCCCTGGTCCAGCGGTACACCTAGGTGGAGATGCCCTTTTTCCCTCAATCCATCCATGATGCGCGCTACATGGCGGGCATTTCTACCGATTTCGTCCATAAATCTTTTTTTGGAATCCACTTCTTCAAGTACTACTGCAGGAATCACAACTTCGTTATCCTGAAATGAATAAATGGCCAGCGGATCCTGCAGTAATACATTCGTGTCTAAGACATAGATTTTTTTCAATGTCTCGCCTCCCAGGGACGTATCTTACTATTAATGTATGGTGCAGTTCGTTTTGTTGATAGTGTATGTCACAAAAAAGAATGTATGAAGAAAGAAAATCAGTATGATGTGGAGCAAGTTCAGGCAAAATATTAGAAAATCGCGCTCAAGCAGAAAGGTCGGAGATTCAATGAAAGGATTTTTAATTTTGCTGCTTGTATTATCTGTGACTGCCTGCAACCCAGCGGGCCGGTCTGCCGCTCCTAACGAGCCCAATACAGCACGAACGCAGCGGGTCCAGCAGACCAATCCACAGCTGCCTAAGCCCCAGGATCCACAGACAACGGCAAAGCGTTTAGTCAATATCGCATCAAAGGTTCCTAATGTAAGCCGCGCCACTGCAATCGTTTATGGCAAAACAGCGATTGTCGGCATCAATGTTCCAGGCAACTTTGACAGAGCAAGAGTCGGAACGTTAAAGTACTCCGTCGCCGAAGCACTCCGGCATGACCCGCAGGGAGCCCACGCACTGGTTACAGCGGATGTCGATATTGTGAACCGCATACGGGAAATGAATCAGGAAGTTATGCGGGGCCGGCCGGTCGCTGCTTTTGCTAACGAACTTGCTGATATAGTCGGCCGTATTATTCCCCAGGCTCCCAAAGATACGCGCACGAAGCAAACACCGGCTACAAAAAAATAGCGTGAAAAAAATGCCTTGGTCGCATGACTAGGCATTTTTTAACGCTTCCATCACCTGGCGGTCCAGTTTTTCGGCAGCTTTTACATTATATGTTTTTTCATACTGTGGGGCATAGGAAAGCCTTGATCCATAAAACATGACATCACGAACTTCTTTAATTCGAAGTTCAAGCAAAGATAATTTGAGCGGAACATTCTCCATCCGCTCCTTCTTAATAAAAGCTTCACCTACAATCGCAAAGACAGACCCAACACCGAATACCGTCATAATCACGTACGAATTCTGCTGGACATTTGCAACTATATGCGACTGAGTCTCTGCAGCAATGAGAACGGTTGATAAATCCGGGGCATAAACCCAGGAAACCGCACTTACATAGGGCGTGCCAAACGGTGTCATTGTAGTCAACATAACAAATCGTTCCGTTTGCAAATAAGAAAGCAATTCAGGATTAAGAGATTGTGCTATTACTTCTGCCACAAGCAAACCTCCCCTATCGGCTGAGATAACTCTATTGTACAATGGGCCGCCCTTGCCCTCAACTATTAATCTGGTTTATTTTCTTACTTTTTAGGTTAAGAACTACCGCACATAAAATCCGTTCATTTTAGGTCAGTCTCCACTCATTCCATTTTACAAACTCTCTGTTAACGGTATTTTATTCTTGCTTATCTTCTGTATCTGCACGATGCGGCAGTTCCAAAACCCTCTATACCCTTATACAAGCAAATTTGATGCCAATAAAATACCTAACTATACAGCCAGTCATGTAAAAAAAGCGATGCGGCTTTCTGCATCACCGCATCGAATACGCATCAAATTCGCATCGCACGCATCGTTTTTCACATGCCGCGTAGAATGCCTAGTTTCTTCATCCTTCGTACAACCGTCGATTGATGTACCCCGAGCACTTTTGCTACCTTCCGGGTACTTTTATAGGTATTGTAAAGGGAAATGAGTTTCAATCTTTCATCATCGACAGATTCCGGCATAACAGATGCATGATGGCCAAATGCGGTCTGCGATGTACGATTCACCTTAACAGGTTCGGGCTGTCCTTCTTTTTGCCCCTCAAAAAACATCCTGGGCAGGTGAAAGGTATCAATGGTCGAGCCAGAAGTGGTGACGAGAAGCCTTTCAATTACATTTTCCAGTTCCCGAACGTTACCAGGCCACGCATACTCCTGCATTTTCTCCAGTGCCTCGTAGGACATCTTTTTCTTTAGTTTATGTTTTTCGTTAAACTTCTCCAGAAAATATTGAATCATGGGAAACAGGTCCTCTTTCCGGCTGCGGAGCGGAGGCACCTCCAGCGGCACAACATTGATGCGGTAATACAAATCCTCCCGGAACTCTCCGAGCTTAACTTTCTCCATCAAGTTAGCGTTTGTTGCCGCAACCAGTCTGAAGTTCACTTCTCTTTCCTGCACATCGCCAATCCTCATCACTCTTTTTTCCTGCAAGACAGTTAAGAATTTCACTTGCAAATTCAGGGGGAGATCCCCAATTTCATCGAGGAAAAGCGTTCCTTGATCAGCAAGCTCAATCAATCCATATTTACCCTTCTGGAGTGCACCTGTAAACGCACCCGGGGCATAACCAAATAGTTCGGACTCCAGAAGATTTGCTGGGATTGCTCCGCAGTTAATCGAAATGAACGGACCTTTGGCCCTTGAACCATGCTGGTGCATGAGTTTAGCTAATACCCCTTTACCCACACCTGACTCACCGAGGATCAGTACGGATGTATCTACCTGTGCAATTCTGACGCACAAATCCACAAGGTTGCGCATCTCCTTGCTCTCCGCGATGATGCCGTCTACGCCCGTATGTTGTGCGCGCAGCCATTCCAGTTCCATCTGGTAACGCTCGGACAGCTCCTTTGCTTCATCTAACTCCGTCTTCATCTTGTTCAACTCGCTGAGGTCCCGGCAGTTCATGACAATTTGCGTGATTTCACCGGTATCAACATCCAGTATAGGTGTCCCAGTTGAAAGTAATACGCTGCCGTTCGCAAGGTGCTGGATGACACTTACCCGCTTTTGTTCATGCAGAACCATGTTGCTAACGGCTTTTGAGATGATCCCACGGCGTTGTAGATCCGCCTCCTGTAACCCAATCGCTTCTGAAGCTGGCACACCGGTCATCCGGCTGAAAGCCTGGTTAAAGTGACGGATAATCCCTTTATTATCCGTCACCACTATCCCATCGTGCGAGGATTCAATAATCGTATCCAGCTCTCTATTTAACTTTTGGACGGCCGTCAATTCCTGTGAAATGCCTTCAAGTTCGGTTATATCTTGCATAACGCTTGCCATTCCGATTTTCTTGCCTTCATCGGTAACGATCGGCTTGTGGTTGATAAGAAGCTTTCGATCCCCGTAATTAACCCTGACCATTTGTTTTTCGTCAAGCGACAGTAGCAAGGAAAGCAGCTCATGGTCTTTAACGAAGCCATGGAGGGGTGTGCGAACGGCTTCCCTTTGGTCAATACCAAGCAGCCGTTCTGCAGCCTGATTGATAGAAAGAAGCCTTCCCTTGAGATCCACAGCAATAATTCCATGATAGGTCGACTGAAGCACCGCATCCAGTTGTGAAATCGTTTTCCTGGTCTGATGCTCGAAAGCACGTAAAATATCCGTTCGCGTGAGAATGCCAACCAGCTGGCCGTTTCTATTAATGACAGGCAGCCGGCCGGCATCGAGTTCTTCCTTCCAGCCTTCGTATATTTGCTGGTCATCATACAAGGTGACAAGCTTGACCTGCATCAGGTTCTCTACAGCGGTTTCTTCCGGCAGATAATTTTTTAATGCGCGAAACACATGGGACTTGGTGATGAGGCCAACAAGCTGGTGTTTATGATCCACGACAGGTATTCCGTCAATCCGATTTTCAAGCAAAATAGATGCTGCCTCCCGGATCGTATTATGCTTATAGAGAACGAGAGGATCAGCTGTCATATAATCCCGGACCCACATGGTGATTACCTGCCATATCGCGGTTCAGCTTCGATAGAAGAGAGCATCTGCTCTACAGCAAGTCTGTCAAACACTTGTGTGTGCCGCTCCCCTTCAACCGTGTACGTCACGTGGTACATCACCGCATCATGCGAGTATTCCAGCTTTTCAAGTTTATGATCGTCCACAAGAATCCGATAAAAAAAATCCGCTGTATTTTGGGCTGGTTGATCGTCAGGGCGGGCGTCCGCTACCACTTTAATCTGCAAATAGTTCAACAAAGCATTTTCAATTGCCATACTTATCCCTCCGCGTTATATGTACGTTATGCTCATCTTATACTACCCCGCTTAAGCTGACAACGCTAATCAGAACTATTAGAAAACTTAACCGAACAATGAGAAAACATTCCGGGCCATGCCACCGCAGGTCCCATTTAAAAATCGCTCAACGCACTCCAACACGTTAAAGCAAAATACACTTTCCTATAGAATCAAAAAAGAGAGGCAGGAAGATCCGCCTCTCTTGGTAATTTACGCTTGAATAACTGCTTTTTTGACTTCAGGTGTAACAACTTCCATCTCGCCAATTCCGCGAATAAGTTTCTTCGCATGAAATTCTTTCGGCTCGAGAATGGATACCAAGTAATCGATAGCAACCTGTGGATCCACCGTATCACCGCACGTGTAGCAATCCAGGGCAGCGAACCCTTTCTCAGGGTACGTATGAATGGAAATATGGCTCTCAGAAAGCATAACCAGGACAGTTGCTCCCTGCGGTTCAAACTGTTTGGCCTGTACGGATAAAACCGTAGCACCGCATGCTTCAGCCGCTTCCACCATATGGTGCTCTAAGAATTCCGAGTTGTTCAGCTTCTCAAAATCAACGCCCCAAACATCAATCGCTACATGTCTACCGAAAGTAGAATATTCCATCTCCCGGTTCCCCCTTCCTAGGATGAGTGTGTTAACATCGCTAGGACCTACGTCATTCACCACGGGGGCAAGTGAGTAAAAAAAATCCCACCCTTTAAGTGAATCCTGGTTCCTAATCAAATTTTTCCTAACGAAAATAAAAATACCATGAATTCATTTAACTTGCAAGACTTTTTTAATTTCCAATTCCGGCTGATTTTATTGCCACATTCATGGCTTCTTTCTCTTCATCTGATAGATGATAGGGTGAGGTGCCGTTCTGAATCGGTTTAGCATAGGTGCGCGACTCGCTTCGCCCATATATGCTCGTAACGACAACTCCGTTTTTCTCATCATCTAGAAGCGCGAGCGAGAAGCTTAAATCACTGCCCTCATTCTGGAACGCCTGGAACCTGACCATGCCAAAATGGCCTTTCCGGGTGACGATGGAGGAGCGAAGCCGCTTCATTTCCTCATCAATATAGGCGTGTGATTCGGTTAAACGATCCATCCGGTCAAAAAGCTTCTCAAGGATTTGCTCAAGATTTTCCTTCGAAGTGCCGTAGGAGAGCCGTTTGAATCTTTTCTTAAGGCCGTTAAACTTAATTGAGAGAATAAGATTCCAGATAAGGATGACAAGAAACAAAAGGATAAGCACGCCGCAAATGCCTGCCAATGTTCCTGTCGTCAACCACGCTTCCACTACAATACCATCCCTTTCGCGTGCAAAAACTCACAACGTATATATTTTATAACTAGCGGCGCCGTATTTCCATATAAAATATTGGGTGTGTTGTGTTACGTTCCGGATTATTGTTTTGTTGTGATTGCAATCCCTGTCCGGTCTTCAATCGCGCGAATAGTTGCTGCCACGTCTTCACTTCCATATCCTTGCGCCTGCGCAGCTCCTACCATTTCGGTTGCCGTCCGTCCAACTCCTAGTGGCGTTTCCAACTGCTGAGCAAGATTTACCGCAATCTTCATATCCTTATACAACAGGTCGACACTAAACAGCGGGGCAAAATTCCTTGCCGTGATTAACGGGTATATCCGATCATATCCCAGGCTATGTCCGGTGCTGACTTTAATAATTTCGTGCAGTGTATCCTGTGGTATGCCCGCTTTTTCAGCAAGCACCATCACTTCAGACACTGCGGCGACGTTAATGCCAAAGAGCATATTGTTGATAAGTTTCACAACGCTGCCGCTCCCCACCGGGCCCACGAGCACGATTTTTCGGCCCATGGCTTCAAAAACGGGAAGTGCGGTCTGGTATGGTCTTTCGTCTCCCCCGCACATAATGGTAAGTGATCCTGCTTCCGCGCCCATTGGCCCCCCGCTAATGGGGGCATCAAGAAAATGGACGCCCTTCTCTTTAGCAGCGTTATAGATTTGTTGGTTTAACTGGGGGCTTACGGTGCTATGATCCGCAATAATCAGCCCTTCACGTGAGCCGCTGAGAACACCATGGCTTCCAAGGTATATATCTTCCACAGTATGAGGCATCGGCAAGCAGGTGAGCAGTATTTGTACCTTAGAGGCCAGATCAGCAGCATCTGACGCTTCTATGGCACCTGCGGCCACTGCCTTTTCGATCGGTCCCCTGCTCCTGCTAACCACATGAACCTCAAACCCGCTTTTTAGCAGGTTCATTGTCATAGGAAGGCCCATTGTCCCGAGGCCAATGAAACCAACTTTCATTCTGCTCATCTTATTTCCCTCCAAATCGAATGGCGAGTTGTATTAACGTACGTACAGCTACTCCCGTTGCACCAACAGGGTTATGCCCTTTATCTTTCTTCGTCGTCGCGGTGCCAGCGATATCCAGGTGAACCCAAGGTGTGTCTTCCGCAAACTCTCCAATAAATATGCCTCCCTGGATGCAGCCGGCAGGCCGCCCCGCATCATTTTTGATGTCTGCGATTTCACTTTCAATGTATTCGTGGTACTCCTCGAAATTTGGCAGCTGCCATACTTTCTCCCCTGCAAGGCGCGCAGCTGCTTTTACTTCAGCAGCCCATTCGTCATTATTGGCAATCAGGCCTGTCGCCGCATGGCCAAGCGCTGAAATAACAGAACCCGTAAGCGTTGCCACGTCAACTAATTTCGTAGCGCCAAGGTGTTTTGCATAAGACACGCCATCAGCAAGAATTAAGCGGCCTTCGGCATCGGTATGGACGATTTCAATTGTCTTGCCGGAGAATGAAGTAATGACGTCAGCTGGCTTTAAGCAGTTGCCTGAAATCATATTCTCACATGTGGGAATAACGGCGATAACATTCACGTGCGGCTGCAGGGCACCAATTCCATCCATTGCGCCAATTACGGCAGCAGCGCCTCCCATATCCGTCTTCATCTCGCCCATTCCCTCGTCGGGTTTAACCTGAATACCGCCTGTATCAAATGTAATGCCTTTTCCTATGTATCCCAGAATGTCTTTGCTGTCCGGTGCGCCTAAATATTTTAAAACAATCATCATGGTTTCCTTATCGCTTGCCTGACCGACGCCGAGCAGGGCTCCCATGCCCATTTCTTCCAGTTCAACCTGCCCGATAACCGTTACATCAAGGTTACGCCTGCGCGCCACCTCTTTTGCCCGTTCCGCCAAAATGGCAGGGGTAAGTTTATTGCTTGGCTCATTCACGAGGCTGCGGGCGAGGTTTGTTGCATGAGAAGCGACCCCTGCACGTTCAAGACCCGCTTCGATAGCATCTTTTACCATCGCTTCATCGACAACAAGCACAAAGTCCTGAATTTCGGCATTGCTTTCCTGCTTTGTTTTGTAGCCTATAAATGTATAAGTACCCAGCTGTACGCCTTCCGCTACGCCTTGTACGATATCAACAGAGTTCCATAATTTTCTCTCAACATAATAACTGGCAACGCCAAATGTGATGGTTTTAAAGTTTCGTTTCCGGGCTAAACGCGCCGCTTCTCCAATCGCATCCCGCACTTTCTCTACTGTAAGTTCGGATTCTTTGCCTAGTCCCAGCACGATAGTTCGCCTCGCAGGGATTCTTCCCCAATTATGCAGAAGCGTGATTTCCCCAAATTTTCCTGTAATCTCTTTTTCAGCAATAAGCTGGGAAATACGGTGTTGCAGTGCCTCATCTACTTTTTTTGTATTCCCTTTTACACTGTCTTGATCTTCGCAGTACGTGACGATTAAACAGTCCGTTGCTATGGCAGAGATATCTTCTGTGGAAATTTTAATGTTCATGCTGCACCTCCGTTAATCTTCCCGCAGGAGTACAATTGCGGACACGCAGAAATAGCATACTCCTATCGAAGTATGCTACTATTTCGCTCTTCTTACTCGATTCTCCTGCCTATATCTCGAGCAGAAGCATTTCGTGCCGCAGCTCGCAAAGCCGTTCTTGGCTGCGCTCTACACTTTCTGTGTCACCCTTATTCAGAGCCTGCTGTAAGACTGCCAGTTCATAATCGATCTCCATGCGCATCACTGGAATTCTTTCCTCAGCATCTCTTCTCTTAAAAGCGATCATCACATCGTCCATGGTGACAAAGCATTCTTTTTCAAAAACGACCTCACGCTTGTCTCCTGAGATTTTCATAATCTGAAACGCTTCTCCGTAGCGGATTTTCTGGACAACCAGCTGGTCTCCCGTAAAAAACTTAATAACCGCATGGCCTTTAGCCTGCTCAATAAAGTGTTGTAAAATCCTCTCAAATCGTTGGTCTTTTATCTTATAATAACGGTCGCGCAGCTGGTAACGTTTACCTTTTCTTTTAAAAGTGAGACTATGTTTGTCTCCATCCGTTTGAACTGAAAGGGTGAAGTATCGGGGCGTCTCTTTCCATGCGACATGCATTCCTTGTTCAACAATGATAGCGACTAATTCCTGAATTTGTCCCTTGTTAAACCAAAGTGCCACGTTGCTGTACTCAATCTGGTCGTATGCATGCATGTTCTCCCCTCCATTTTAAATATTATAAATATTTTGTAAACATCATTGTAGTGGAAATGCCGTTTAAAATCAAGTGGAGTTTGTTGGCGATTGCCGCAACTACGTTATAATAGAAAAAAAACAATACACAGTGCTAGGAGACAGTCAGATGACATTTACAGGCTTTACCGAAGAAGATTTCAATGTATTTACTGTACCCGGATTGGAAGCCAGAATGGAGGCGCTAAAATCCACTGTACGGCCTAAACTTGAAGCGATTGGTGCTCACTTTGCGCCAATTCTTTCAGCCGAGACAGGTGACGAAATGTTTTATCATGTGGCCAAGCATGCCCGCAGAACGGTTCATCCACCGCAAGACACATGGGTAGCTTGGGCTGGCAGCAAGCGGGGATACAAAATGCTCCCGCATTTCCAAGTAGGCCTCTGGGAAACCCACCTTTTCATTTGGTTTGCCATTATTTATGAATCACCGGCAAAGCAGCATTTTGCTGGAAATTTAGCCATACACTGGAACAGGCTTAAGGAAGATGTACCGCAGCAGTTTGTCTGGTCATATGATCACACAAAACCGGACGTATTTTCCCAAAAGGACATGAGCGATGCCAAAATGCAGGAAATGATTGATCGTTTAAAGCATATTAAGAAAGCAGAAATTTTATGCGGGCTTACACTTGATAGAAACGACAGAGCCGTGAAAGATGGCGAGCTTCTGCTTGACACCATTGATAAAACATTTGCGGCTGTGCTTCCATTATACAAGCTGGCCCGGTAAACGAATAAGAATAAACACCGCGGACATGCCGCTCTGTTCTTTCCCCCCGCAGAAGTTTTTCGGCCGCTTTCTGTCACGATAGGCGGACCGGCAAAACATCTGGGTATCTCAATGATGGAGACAAGTTGCCGGTCTTTTTCGCCCTCTGTTCCAGACGCTCCTAAAGGGGAAAGAAAGGAGCCGTCATTGCCTCGCGATGTTTTTCTTTAGCGTTTGGGGACCACTACGGTCCCCATTTAAGAAATAACAATCTTAAAATAACATATAATTTCTTTATCGATAAAAAAATCGCGAAAAAATGGGCCCCATCTTCTCGCGATTTTTTGTTGCCGACTATCTCACGGCAGATTCCCACATGCCATTCATAATGCTTAGTCGTGATTGTGCGGAGGTAATCATTTCATCAAATAACTGCTGAACGGTTGGAACATCATCAATCAGGCCTATAACCTGCCCGGCCCATCCAAAGGCAGACTGCTCATCCCCATCGTGGATGAATTTTCGGTTAGCCGTCCCGCTTATTAAATCTTTAATATCCTCATATGTAACGCCTTGTTTCTCTCTTTCAACTAAATCTAGCGTGTAATCCGTTCGAAGCGCCCGGGCCGGTGCGCCGATAGAACGTTTAATAACGATCGTGTCTGATTCACTTCCTTTAAGTATCGCCTCTTTATAGGCTTCACTTGCATGGACGCATTCACGCGTCGCAATAAATCTTGTTCCCATCTCTACACCTTCCGCACCAAGGGCTAGAGCCGCCAAGAGGCCTCTGCCGTCCCCAATTCCCCCACTCGCGAGAACAGGAATGGATACGGAATCAACCACGCGCGGAATCAATACCATCGTGCCTAAATCATCGCGGCCAATATGGCCCCCGCCTTCCTGGCCTACCGCCATTACTGCATCGGCACCTAGCTCCTCTGCCTTCTCCGCCTGCCGGACGCCAGCTACTAGCACCAGGGTGCGAATATCTTCACCCTTAAGCCGTTCAAAAATCGGTTTTGGATTTCCCCCTGTAACCGAAATCGCTGCAACTTTTTCTTCAATTGCAACTTCCAGTAGCGCCTCATACGATTTCTCGTGCTGCCCGATAGCGAAGTTGACGCCAAAAGGCTTATCGGTCAACTCGCGAACCTTACCGATTTCTTCGCGCACTCTCTCAGGTGTCCCCAGCGTCATGGCCGTGATCTGGCCCAATCCTCCAGCGTTACTTACTGCTGCGCAAAGTTCTGAATAGGCAAGATAGGCCAGCCCACCCTGGACAATGGGGTATTGAATGCCAAATATTTCTGTTACCCGAGTCTTCAACTGCCTCACTCCTTTTTTCATAATTCCAACTCTTTTTACTTCGCCTGGCGAAACATGAATTCCTTTTTATTTTCACAGACTTTTACTTGCAATCGAAAGGGTTTTTGATATACTCTAATTTGTTTAAAAATGCACGAAAAGACCACATTGGAAATGGGGCATAACATAAATGGACCAAACAAAGACTCCCCTCTTTACAGGCGTAGTAGAGCATGCGCGCAAAAATCCGCTCCAGTTTCATATCCCCGGCCATAAAAAAGGGGCTGGGATGTATCCTGAATTCAGAGATTTTATCGGGCAAAATGCCCTATCCATTGATTTAATAAATATAGCGCCACTTGACGACCTGCACCATCCGAAAGGAATGATTAAAGACGCCCAGGATTTAGCAGCCGAAGCGTTCGGCGCAGACCACACATTCTTCTCCGTTCAGGGAACAAGTGGAGCCATTATAACCATGATCATGGCTGTTGTCGGACCCGGTGAAAAAATCATTATTCCCCGCAACGTGCATAAATCGGTGCTGTCCGCCATTATTTTCGCAGGTGCGATCCCTGTTTTTGTGCATCCTGTAATGGACACCAACCTCGGAATAGCGCATGGAATCACAACCGCATCCGTAAGAAAGGCCTTAGAGCAGCATTCGACTGCTAAAGGGGTGCTTGTCATTAACCCAACTTATTTCGGAGTGGCTGCCAATTTAAAAGAAATTGTTGATGTTGCCCACGAATATAACGTGCCGGTGCTCGTAGATGAGGCCCACGGGGTGCATATTCATTTTCACGATCATTTGCCGCTTTCGGCCATGCAGGCAGGCGCCGATATTGCGGCAACGAGCGTTCATAAACTGGGCGGATCGATGACCCAGAGTTCGGTTTTGAATCTGAGAGAAGGTTTAATTTCAGCGAACCGGGTCAAATCCATTATAAGTATGCTTACAACAACTTCCACCTCCTACCTTCTGCTGGCTTCCCTGGATACGGCCCGCAAACAGCTGGTGCTTAACGGGAAAGAATTGATGGACCGTGTGCTGGAATTAGCTGCTTTTGTCCGGGATGAAATCAATCAAATTCCTGGCCTTTACTGTGTAGGTAAAGAAATTCTTGGTACTGAAGCGACCTATGATATGGATCCTTCAAAATTAATTATCCAGGTCCGCGGGCTTGGCATAACCGGTCACCAGGCTGAAGTGTGGCTCCGAGAGAAATACAATATTGAAGTAGAATTGAGCGACCTGTACAATATTCTGTGCCTTGTGACCCCCGGTGACACGATCTTGACTGTTACCATGCTCGTTCAAGCACTGCGTGAGCTGGCGCGGATTCACATGGGTGAAGCCTCGATGAAAATACTGCCGGTGCACCTGCCTACTATTCCGGAACTGGCCATTTCGCCACGAGAAGCGTTTTACGCGGAAACTGAAATCGTGCCGCTTAAAGAAGCAGCGGAACGCATTATTGCAGAATTCATCATGATCTATCCGCCAGGTATTCCAATTGTTATGCCGGGTGAAATTCTCTCAGAAGAGAACGTTCATTACATCATTGAAAATATGGAAGCAGGCCTTCCCGTGCAGGGTCCGGAAGATGAGTCTATTCAGACCGTCAAGGTAATCAAGCGCACACAGGCTATTAAATAGTACGTGGTCCATTAAACAAAAAAAGAACCTCTGGCAGGTTCTTTTTTTGTTTGTCCTTATTTATCTTCCGAAGAGGCGTTTCTTGATCCACAGTCCGGGCAAACTCCATACAACGTGTCAACTTTTTCAAATTCGTAATGTTCAATAATGCCCTCACACTGTTGGCAAACCACTGTAACCATTTTTTCGACCTCCATATTCTTTCATTGTGTATGATTTTCAATCATAACTGCGGTTTGTGTTATATTATTAATATAATATGTTATACTAATTCGGTCAATAGGGATTTATTAAAAAATTAAAAAACCCGCTCTTTTTAGAGCGAGTTTATTCTGTGATTTAATATTGTTCGAGGGAATTGGTAACCGAGGGCAAATGTTCTTTTAGAAATACCGAAAGTTCCTCGGCTTCGGTAAGCGTGGAGATGGAAAACTTGTTTTTCAAAATTTCCAGGTTTTCAGCATCCTCGGCACATAGAAGAGACGATCTTCCTGTCTGCATGCAAATAACAAGAGGCTTTCCAAAAAATTGATGAGTGTATACGATACCAAAATCATAGCGGCTGGTTTCGGATGCAAAACCAGCGAACCGCACCTTCGTTGTTTCGGTTTCGTCGTATAAGCGTTCAAACATTGAGAAATCCTCCTTTATTTGAATTTAATTTATTTTATATTATATCAGAATTTTTTGTATTTATATAGCATTATTTTCCCTCTTTTAGCCATCCAAGCTCCTAAACGACCAATTATTGCTTTATCCTTGATTGTAGCTTCTGTTGCCCAGCAAAAAGGACTGCTCCCTCAGGTTGGAGTCAGTCCCCTATTTCAACTGTGTGTTAGACGCCGTGTTTTGCTTCCGGTTTCACGAATCCAATTGATTTTTTCCTGGCCATGAAGCTCTTCCGCCAGAAAATCCAAACACTCGAAGAACAGTGCGGAAACATTTCTCCCGTACTTCTCTTCCAGGCTTTCAAGCGCACGTGTTATCCGAAAAACTTCAGGAGCCTGTTCGCGGCTTTCTTCTATGATAGTTCGTCCTTTATCTGTTAGGTAAACATTTACTACCCGTCCGTCTTTATCGCTTTTCTCGATTGTAACCAGGCCCTTTTCCATCATCTTCTTAACATGAATGACGACAGATGACGGATGCCAGAATGTCCATTCGGCTATCTGGGTAACACGCACTCCTTCATAACAATAAACAATCCAAAGAATATTCAGCTGGACAGCTGAGTCCAGTTGAAGGTTGCGGGCGGCGGTTTCCCAATCATCTTTATTTACGACAGCAATAGCGCGCAGCGTGTTCAGCACATCATGCAGCTCATGTGGCTGGTCATTATTTTTTCGCATAAAAGACCTCTCTTCCCCTCCACAAAGTAATATTATTTATATAATTTCATTTACTTATAATAGTATATTTTTCTAAAAATTTAGTCAACACATTGTTTGCTAAAATCCGGTCTGGTGTTTTAAGTTGTCAAATATTTACTCGGGTGCTAAACTTAAAAAGAAAAAATTTGCAAGAATCTGGCGACGGGGGGGAATAAAATGAATGGGTAAGAGCGCTTACATTAAATTTGTTGAAGGGTCAACGACTAAACAGGTCACAATAAATGAAGTAAAAGAAAAGATACAACACTATATAGAGATGACAACAAAAACCGGCGAGCAGCTCCATTGGGGGTATAATCAGTCCGCCTTCCCCTATACACTACAAGAGAAACCGGAGTCTCAGGGACAATGGTTTTATCTAAAAGGGACCGATCCGCAGCTCTATCATTATATAATTGTCGGCGTTGGTTCTAAACTGTCTGAAGGGACAGTACAGGATCAGGCGGCTAACGGAGAAATCGTGACACCAGCAGAGCCTGTAGAGGAACACTACATTCAAGTAACACTGACTGATCAATCTACCCACGGCGATAAAGGCAAGGCGATTGAATTTTGCAAGTACCTGGGCAAAGAATATAAGGCCGAGCTGCATTTATTTAACGGCCGCATTATGTATTATAATCCGCGTAAATAAAAGCACAAAAAAGGACAGAAGGTATCTGTCCTTTTTTGGTGGGCAAGAAAATAGGAACTTTCCTGCCCACATCATTGCAACTAGCTGCTAAGCTTTTGCTTTCGGCTTGGCCTCAGCGAAGTCTTTCTGTGCCGGGTAAATGGAACATGCCCGCTGCTACCCGGTTACTGTTACCCCGCACACGGGGGTACCCGATGGGATCGTTTCAGCGAATAATACCGGCCGTCTACCATACGTACACCCAGTTCGCCACAATACTCCCGGTTTCGCTCCATTCCGTACAGCAGGCATTCGTCAGCCTGCAGGTTGATCTCAAAATCAACATAGTGGTCAAGCCCATCATTCTTAATCATTCGTTCCGTTACGTCATACACGCGAAGAACAAACGGCAATTCAGACAGGGGAATCGCGAACCGCTGCTCGATCGCTTCCTTCTGCTCATTCTTAAACTCCCAGGATGCTACGAGCGACTGTGAATCAGACCAGGTGATGCATAAGTTGGGGCCTTCCAAATCATTGTTGGAGGTACGCCTCTTAGGCTTCGCTTTCATTCGATACTCTCGTTCCTTTCTCTATTTAAGTTTCACATAAGTGAAGGTGTTGATCAAAACTTACTTTTTATTATAACATTAAGCCGATAAAATAGAAATATCGTCCACTGGGATAGGCGTTTATTGGGAATGGATGATATTCTGCCCTACTACAATATAATCTCCTGTAGCCTCCTGCTTCATAATCAGCTGTACTTTATAGTCCCCTGCTTCATTAAATTGCATTCCCTTCACATTATGCGTATACAAAAAAGCCGTTCCATTCAGATTCGATGAATAGCTCTGTGGATAACTAATGTACTCTTCCCCTCCCGATGGACTTATCACAATCACCTTAAAGGTAAGGTTACTTGTTTTTGGTGTGTTGGAAATTTCCGCAAAAATATCAAAAGAGGCGTTTTTGCCTTTGGTCACAGCCATAAAGGGTGAATTAAGCTGATAACTCCCTGAAGCTGTTTTCGTGATTTCACCAGCCATAATCATGTTAACATCCGGCCTGACAACTGAGGTTTCTCCGGAAGCCTGATTATAGTGAACAAAAGCGCCAAGTTTATCGGAAAAGCCTCGAAGGGAAACCATAATGGTGTTACCTAGCATAATAGGAGGTATGTCCGCTGCATTCTGCATGGCGCCGTTAACGACTACATTAGCGATTGGATATTTTCCCATATATAGCCGGCTGGATGCCGCTGTAACTGCCCCTGTAATAAAAAGTGATGCGAGAACGACGAGCCACTTACTCTTCCCCTTCATACACATTGCAACCCCTTTGCTTCTTAACTACATTATTATATACGCACAGGAATTGGCTTTGTTTTATTTTTTTCACATGTATACGAAAGAAATTTTGGCTGAGGCCAAACTACAACCAGGCTTCGGCACGGCTTTTTTCGCTAAAAAGGGGGCTAGCCCTAAAAGGTCACGTTATATGTCCTTTTGGGTCAGCCCCTGGTTTATTTATGCAAAAATTTTTAGCGGGAGAGCACATCAAGCAGACTGTGGTAGCCTTTTAAAATGTGCTGGAAATACTGGGTAAACTTATGGGCAAAGTGAAAAACTCCTTTGTTTTCATCTTTGTTTTGCCCTTTCCCACCCTGTTGATTTTGCTGGTCGGCACTTTCATTTGATGCTTTATTATCATCCGTACTACCCGCTGTATCAGGTTTAGATTGATTAGATACACTCCCGTTTTGCCCTGCGTCAGCCGGTGTATTGGTTGAACCAGCTTGTCCGGATGGCTAGGACGGTTGTGTGTTGTCACTGGGAGCCGCAGCAGCCGTGGCGTTGCCCAGAGCCCCTGTCACAGCAGAAGCAGGCTCTGCACTGGCTACTTTCCCCAACGTTCCTGTTGCTGCAGAAGTAGGCACAGCGCTTGTTGCGTCACCCAGTGCCCCTGTCGCTGCAGAGGTAGGGATTACGTTAACTGCATTTCCTAATCCGCCTGTCGAAGTAGGCACACTTGTAACTTTGCCCAATGCTCCCGTCACTTCAGAAGTCGGGAGTGCGCTCGTTGCTTTTGAAGCGGTGTTGGAACCCCCTGAATTTGCAGCTGACGGGGCAGTATTTGCAGAGCTGGCTGTGCCGGAGCCTGTATTTTGATTGGCACTTCCAGTTGAATTACTGCTGCCATTTGCATTTGGGCTGCTGCTATTCGCGGACGGAGCATTGCTTAAGTATTTGTCAAGAGCAGTTTTATAGTATCCAATTAGGTTTTCATATTCATTTGAAATGGTATCGTATGCTGACATTACCCATGTGGTATCGAAGGCACCTGTCAGATCTTTTGAATTTGTGCTGCTAGACACTGCGGAAGGTGCAGCTTGTGCCTCAGGTGTAGTTTGGTTGCTGCTAGGGCTGGAAGAAGCTGTGCTGCCAGTAGACCCCGATTGCTGAGATGTTGCTGTTGCCGGAACCGCTGTCGGAACTGCAACTGGCGCTTTTGTTGGCGCCGCGGCCGGAGTTGACGATGCGCTGGCAGCTGCATCTTTTTGTACAGCTGATCCAGTTGTATTAGTTGGCTGGTTAGTATTGCTCGTTGTGGAAGTATTCGCTGCTGGCTTTGATGTTGTTCCAGATGCTGTTCCAGCAGCGTTGGAACCAGCGGCTGTTGGTGCAGGCGTGCTGGAAGCTGGATTCACTGTGCTGCTGTCTGTTGTAATAGTATCGCCCGATGCAGGCGTTCCATTGTCAGCTCCTGCTGCAGTATTGTTAGCTGTTGAGGCAGTATTGTCAGCTGGCTTCGCCGTGCTGTTGTCTGATGCAGCAGTATTGTCAGCTGGCTTCGCCGTGCTGTTGTCTGTTGCAGCAGTATTGTCAGCTGGCTTCGCCGTACTGTTGTCTGTTGCAGCAGTGTCATCAGCTGGTTTCGTCGTGCTGTTATCTGTTGCAGCAGTGCTGTCAGCTGGCTTCGCCGTGCTGTTATCTGTTGCAGCAGTGCTGTCAGCTGGCTTCGCCGTGCTGTTATCTGTTGCAGCAGTGTTGCCAGTGGCCGTATTGCCACCCGTATCACTTGCATTAGCGGAAGAATCGGTTGACTGATCTGAAGCGGTTCCTCCGTTTGCACCAGGGTTTACCGCTGGTGTCTGGCTCGTACTATTGTTATTATTGTCTGTACCCGTAGTAGGTGCTGTTACTGACTGGCTATTGGCATCGTTATTGGCTGCGCTTGGAGTAGTGGAACCTGTGCTGTTCGCACTTGAATTGGACGCACCTGTCTGCTGTGCAGCATCGCTAGTTTGAGAAGTAGGATTAGCTGTTGTAGTGTCAGCTGCAAATACCGGAGCACCTGCTGCGAGAAAACCTGTCGCGATAAGCGATGTAGACATGACTGCAGGCAGAATTTTTTCCTTCAGAATTTTAGGTTGATTGTTCTTGTTCATAAATTATCTCCTCCGTTTTCTTACTTTTTTGGTTTTCGGAAAAACTTTGGCCTTCGTGGTGATGAACAATAACACTTATGCATCTAATTTCGCGACTGCGTTGTACCGCCCCGGTACATTCTTTAATTTACAGCTCATTCATAACCATTCGATGTTCATTTGATGAACACTTTCTTAAAAGAGTTTTACCAAACAATTACCAACTGTCCTTTTTTAACCAAAAAAACCGTCAGCACCCAGGGCTCTGCATAGACGAATACGTGCAGTTCTACCTAATCGTATGTTTGGCTTCGGCCAGGCCCTAGGCGAGAGACAGCAACGCTAAATCTCTTATGCGAATTTTTCTTCCACTAAAAAAAGGCTCCCTTTGCCGGAGCCTCGTGCTTGTGTTTCCTCTTAGTTGTTTTTATCCTGCGTTTTCTGTATCCTGCCTTCCTTTGCGGCCCGTTCATTCTCCGCTTCCAGCTCATCCCGTAATCGATGAGCGAGCCGGCTTGATGCGGATGCGGCAACGCTGGCGATCAAATCATCGAGAAAGGTATGGATGGCGTTGCCCTGCTTGGTATCAAGCCTTTTTATAACGCCTATTTTTTGTTTATCCAAGTGCCCGAATGTGGTTACCGCTATGCTGCCGTACCCAAATACAGAGCCCAGTGCAAGCGTTTCATCACAGCCAAACAAACCTTCATCAGATTCTACAATAGATTGCAGCGGTTCAGACAGCATGCCCTCTTCTGCCAACCGGTCTAATTCTGTTCCCACAAGAATGGCATGCTGCACCTCCCGCTTTTCAAGTACCGCCCGAACACTGTCCATACAAGCTGATTTTTTTATCCCAACATTGTATGGAGCCTGCATAATATATACGATTTCCGCTATGTCCTCAATTGTGACTCCCCGATCGACAAGTCTGGACAACACCGCTTCTTTCACTTCTTTACTGGGAACCTGCCTTTTCATTTAACAAGACTCCTTCCAGTTCCAACACTGGCTAAAACGCTTATACTCTATGATAGTGCAACCCCTTCTAACTGTTGACGGCTAATAGTTTTTTATCAAATGAAAAACCGGTGAATACTCACCGGTCATCTGTCTCTGTATGCGCACTTTCTTCTCTAGCCATTATGGATTCTCCTGGCAAAAACCAATCTGAATGTTCATTTATTTTGTTAACCACAACTGCCAGCATATAACACGTTCCAAATAGAAGAATGAGTACAAGTAGCGAGAAAATTACGATATACACCAATTCCAAAATCTTTTTCCTCCTTACAAACGAATATACTTAGGGTATACTTTTATTGTGAAAAATATACTTGTTCATGCACATAAAGGAGACAAACCTCATGGTGAACTATTCGGCATATCCAGTAAAGGATCGCGCTGCACTCGATAAAGCACTATCCGTGAGACGCCGCGTATTTATTGATGAACAACACGTACCGGAAGATCTCGAAATTGATGAATTCGACAAGGAACAAAGCCTTGCTAAACATTTTATAGTAGCAGATGAACAGCAAGAAGTGTGTGCGGCTGCCCGTTTTCGCCCATACGAGGAGGACACTGCAAAAATTGAAAGGGTGGCGGTTTTAGCAGAATGCCGCGGTAAAGGGCTGGGTAGAATAATTATGGATGCAATTGAAAATGAAGCGCGGCTGATGGGTTTTCGTTATGTTAAATTAAATGCACAAATCTCTGCCCAAATCTTTTATGAGAGGCTTGGATACACTGCACAAGGCGATACATTTATGGATGCGGGAATTGAACACATTGCAATGAAGAAAAAATTATAAAGAAAAATCCCGCATAACTGCCCAACTGTAGGGTATGCGAGATTTTTTTCACTTATTTGCCTGCAAGCTCCTTAATACGGTTTAACGTTTGTTTCGGAACACTTTTTTCACCCAGATCACCATGGAATACTTTCCCATTTCTTATCCCGTGAAAATCAGATCCCCCGGTTTTAATGAGGCCATATTCGTCGGCGAGACTCCCATATGTCGCCTCATCTTCCGGTCCGTGGTCAGGATGGAAGACTTCAATCCCTTTCAGCCCTACTCCAATTAATTCGCGTGCTAATTCCACATTCTTATACAGTCCAGGGTGGGCGAGCACAGGTACGCCTCCCGCATCCAGAATGAGTTGAACGGCTTCTGCCGGCGTAATGCGGGGCGGATTGGTATAGGCGGCACCCGATGTGCTCAGGTATTTATCAAACGCCTCCTGAGTGCTCGCCACTACGCCCTTGTCTACAAGCACTTGCGCAATATGCGGCCGGCCAATATTGCCATTCTTATCTGTTCTACGGCTGCGAACCTCATCCATGGTAATCGGAATGCCGAGTGACACGAGCTTATCGACGATCATCTGATTTCTTGTGTTTCTCACATTTCGAAGTTCTTCGACCCTATTTAGGAATTTCTCATCCGTATAATCCATGTAATAACCTAAGACATGAACGTCTTTTCCCTCGTATACCGAACTGATCTCAATTCCAGGAACGATTTCTACGTTATATTTTTCCCCTTCTTCAATTGCATGCGGAAATGCTGCCACTGTATCGTGGTCCGTAATGGCAAAAGCTGATAGACCGTTTGCCAGAGCCCTGGCAATGCTTTGCTCAGGTGTAAACGTTCCGTCAGATGCTGTTGTGTGCGAATGTAGATCAACGCGCTTCATTGTTGTTCACCTCAGTTAATTTCCCATAATGCTGTAGCCTGCATCCACGTGGATGACTTCCCCGGTTATGCCGCGTGACAAGTGGCTGAACAGGAATAATGCGGTATCCCCGACTTCACTCTGGTCAATCATTCGCCCAAGCGCAGCTTTATCAGCAACATGTTTGGTCATTTCATTAAAGTTACGAATCCCTTTTGCCGCTAATGTCCGAATCGGACCTGCAGAGATCGCATTCACCCGGATGCTGGATTTCCCCATATCTGCCGCAAGATATCGTACACAGGACTCCAGGGCGGCCTTGGCGATGCCCATAACGTTGTAATTAGGCATGACCCTTTCCCCGCCAAGGTATGTTAATGTCACAACGCTTCCTCCCTCGGCCATTAAACCTTCTGCTGCTCTCATAACGGCAACTAGCGAGTATGCACTGATATCATGCGCGATAGCAAATCCGGATCGACTGGTAGCAGAGAACCTTCCTTCCAGCTCTTCTGTTGGAGCAAAGGCGATGCAGTGGGCAATCCCATGCAGTACCCCGACCCTCTCTTTAATCTGCCTGAATGCTTGCTCTATATCTTCATCACTTGTAACATCGCAGGATATGAGAATCGGTTCATCATCTGCCTGTAAAGAGGCTACCAATTCTTCTACGTTTTTCTTCAAGCGTTCGCCCTGGTATGTAAAAAGCAGCCGGGCGCCAGCAGCGTGAAGGGACTGCGCGATCCCCCATGCGATGCTTCTTTTGTTGGCAACGCCCATTATCAGTATATTTTTCCCTTGAAGAATATTCATTCGTTGCCTCCTTAACAGTAACGGTAATATATCGACATAACATGCATATATTTAACCAAGGAAGATTTTAAATCATTGTACAATAAATTAAACAACTTGTGTTTAAAAGCGCGTAAGTTGAGGTAAAAATCTCATAAATTCAGCTAATAAAGGGGAATCAAGGATGGAGCAGGTTACAAAATGTGATAAAATTCTGTTCACGATGGATTGTGACCATCTTGCGACAGAAATCGCGGATCTTCGTGATAAAATGCACAAAATCGCCAGCAAGAAAAACAGCCTTACCCACCCTTCTGTTGTGGCCATCAGCCAACTGCTGGATACAAAACTAAATGATTTTTCCAAAATCACCTGTTCCCGTTCCCACAATCAGGTAACCGTCATCTGAGAAATGGGAGAATCGTCATTAGCATGAGAGAAATTGCCATAATAATCGAAAGTACCATATAAATCTTTTTCATTTTCTGCACCACGTTTACCTCGCTTTATCCATAGACGAGAAGAAATGTATAAAGTCCAACAATAGACAAGAAATGCCTCCTATCAGCTAGAGATTTATCATCCATCGAATAGCAGGCATTTCTTGTTCTGTGTATGTTAGCTCACCTGATGTTCAATCCGCAGTTTATCAGCTACCATCGCAATAAATTCGCTGTTTGTAGGCTTAGCTTTACTGTTGCTTACAGTATAACCAAACAGCGTGCTGATTGAATCATAATTGCCTCTGCTCCATGCCACCTCAATTGCGTGGCGTATGGCGCGTTCCACACGGCTTGCCGTCGTATTAAATTTCTTCGCAATTTCAGGATACAATATTTTGGTTATGGAGCCGAGCAATTCGATATCGTTGTACACCATCGTGATCGCTTCACGCAAATATAAATACCCTTTAATATGTGCGGGAACCCCAATTTCATGAATGATGTTGGTTATATTTTGATCCAGATTCTTTCCCTTCGGGGGAACGGATGGCTGTCTTAAAGTTCGGGTGGCCGGAATGGAGGAATCGGCTACCTGGCGGAGTCTGGTTGTAAGAACCTCCATATCAAAAGGTTTTAAAATATAATAAGAAGCACCGAGCTCTACAGCCTTCTTTGTTATTTCTTCCTGACCAAATGCAGTGAGCATAATGATTTTAGGCACTGTAGGAAGGTTCATCGACCGAACCTGTTCAAGTACAGCTAAACCATCTAAATGGGGCATAATTATATCTAAAATGAGGACATCAGGTACGGTATGAGATAGGAGCTTAAGAACCTCATTTCCGTTATACGCTACGCCGACTACTTCTATGTCTTCCTGTGTGCTTAAGTATTCCTGCAGCAATTCTGTAAATTCACGGTTGTCATCTGCCAATATAACGCGTATATTCTTCAAATTTTTTCTCTCCTTTTGCTTACTTCCTCATTCTACCACGAAAGAAATTACTGTAAAATGCTCCGCGTTGTAATTTCGACGCCCGGCATGCATATCCTGCAAAATCACTTGGAAATCCTTTCGACGGATCTCTATGTATTCCGACAAGAGTCAGATAAACATTGCGGCTTTGTGATTTTGGGACATGTCCCTTTTTCCCCTACACATTTTAATGCATTAACAGACTTAAACATTCTAGAAGAAAAAAACTCAAGGCCGTCTAGCTCGCCTTGAGTTTTCCTTTACTCTGACTGCGAATATCTATCCCTGCATCCCGCAGCATCCATTCAATATACGTACCGTAACCGGATTTCGGGTCATTTACAAAAACGTGCGTTACGGCTCCTACCAAACGGCCATTCTGGATGATGGGGCTGCCGCTCATCCCCTGCACAATGCCGCCGGTCTTATTAAGCAGACGCGGGTCGGTGACCCTGAGGATAAGCCCTTTGGTTGCCGGGAACTTCTGTGAAACCGTATTGACGATTTCAATCTTAAACTTCTCAACGGTTGTTCCATTGATTACCGTATAAATCTCGGCTGGCCCCGGTTTTACCTGTTCGCTGAGCGCGACCGGAACCGGTTTTGTGGCTAGGTTGTTGTCAGGCATCTTCTTCATATTTCCAAAAATGCCAAATGGGGTATTCTTTTCGATGTTTCCGAGCTTTACGCGTTCGTTCTTAAACGTTGCGAATTTCTCTCCTGGCGTACCCGACTTTCCTGGTTCAATCGATGTTACACTGGATTGTACCACGTGTCCATCGCCAACGGTAATCGGTTTTCCTGTATCGATGTCGGAGATCACATGTCCCAGTGCGCCGTATCGCTGGCTTTTGGGATCATAAAAGGTCATCGTTCCTACACCTGCGGCAGAATCACGGATATATAGGCCCATGCGATACGATTTGTCGTTATCATCAAGTGCCGGCGTTAATTCCATTTGCAGCTTTTCTTTGCCGCGAAGTACTTCAAGTTGAACCGGCTGACCTTTTTTCCCAGCTTCATTCACCAGCCTGCCAACGTCGTCCATATCATTAATGTACACACCATTAACCCTTACGATCATGTCGCCTACTTTAATATTTGCGATTTCCCCCGGCGAAATTTTCTTTCCCTTGTTTTCGACAAGATGATGGCCCACAACAAGTACACCTACTGTTTGCAGCTGCACGCCAATGGACTGTCCGCCTGGGATGACTTTGAGTTCGGGCAATACCTCAACATTTACGGTTTTCACCGGTATGCTGGCAATTTTAAGCATGACTTTAGCTTCTCCGGGGTGGCGAGGCTCTATCGTCAGCGGTTTTTCCAAATCAACGGTTTTCGCTGCACTGTTTCCAAAAGCAACAACGTCCGGATTGCTTGTCTCAATGGTTGCCGTCACCGGAACGGTTAACGATAGCTGGGCAAGCGATCCCTGAAAAATACGGAGTTTTTCCGGAAAGGAAGCAAACTGCTGAAAAGGGGTTGAAGAGAAAGTGAAAAGAGCGAGTACAATTAACAAATAGCCAAACCATGTCTTTACGTATTTCTTCAAGGGCATTCACGCTCCTACACGTTCCCTACCTACACCTCCATTTATCTGTAATAATAATCTTTCCGTAGTTCCCCGCATTTATAACACAGACGCAGAGCAATGTTATCCTTGAAAGGATGAAAAAGCCGCTACTTCATGCTCGCCTTGATTTGACCCGCCTGGGCCAGCAACTCCCTTGCATTGTCTTTCGTTTTCTCCGTCACCTGAACACCGCCGAGCATGCGGGCTAGCTCCAGTACCTGCTCTTCGTAGGGAAGATGCTCCACCCGTGTCTGTGTTTCCTGTTCATCCATGTGCTTCTCAATGCGCAGGTGGGCATCCGCCATGCTTGCGACCTGCGGCAAATGGGTAATAGCCAGGACCTGGCGCCGGCGGGAAACACGGGCCAGCTTTTCAGCGATCGCCTGCGCTGCGCGGCCGCTAACACCAGTGTCCACTTCGTCAAAAATCATGGTATCGATATTCTCAGCATCGGCAAGTATGGTTTTCATTGCCAGCATGATGCGTGACAGCTCACCGCCTGAAGCAATTTTACTAACCGGGCGCAGTGGTTCCCCTGGGTTTGGCGCAATAAGAAATTCCACCTGGTCTATTCCTTTAGGACCAAGCCGAAGCTTTTCCCCTTCGACTTCAAGCCCTTTCTCATCATCTTCCTGAGTTACCGCTATTTTAAAGCGGGCACGTGTCATATGCAAATCCTTCAACTCCTCCTCGATGGCAGAAGATAATTGCTCGGCAATGTGTTTGCGGATTTTAGAAAGTTCTAACGCTTCTACAGCCAGGTCCAACGAAATTTCCCGCAGGCGGTCCTTAAGCTTTTCAATGCGGGATTCCCTGTTTTCAATTGTGTCCAGTTCATCCTCAATGGCTGCCGCATACTCCAGAATTTCGTCTACAGAACGCCCATATTTTCTTTTAAGTCTGGTTAACTCATCCAGCCTGGTTTCAATCTGGGCCAGCCTGTCGGGATTGAAGTCGATGCTATCCCGATAACCACGGATAGCATGGGCCGCTTCCTCCAGCTGGTAAAAGGCATTCTCTACCATTTGAAACGTTTCCTTGAGTGCATCGTCATACGGAAGAACCGTTTCAAGGTTGCTCATGGCATTGCTGACCCAGTCCACTCCATGCTGTTCTCCCACAAGCGAGCGGTAGGCATCCTCAAGGCCTTTGACCATCTTTTCACCGCCGCTTAATCGTTTTCTATCCTGTTGCAGCTGTTCATCCTCCAGCGGTTTGAGCTGGGCAGCAACGATTTCATCTAACTGAAAACGAAGCATGTCCAGCCGCTGAACCATCTCCCGCTCATTGGTCGAAATATACGCTAATTCTGAATGGAGATCTCTGTACTGCCGGAAAAGTTCCGAAAAAGCACCAAGGGCAGGTGCCGTTTTTTCCTCGCCGAACGCATCCAGCCAATCAATGTGCCTGTCTCCCTGCATGAGGGACTGGTGCTCATGCTGCCCGTGAATGTTAATCAGCCAAGGGCCCAGTTCCCGAAGCATGGTCAGGGTTATCAGCTGGCCGTTAATCCGGCATACGCTTTTTCCAGAACTCGTAATCTCCCGCCGGACAATGATCATGCCGTCTTCCGGTTCGATGGCCATCCCCTGCAGCACGCCCAGTGCAGGTGCACCCACGTGGAATTCAAACAAGCCCTCGATTTCTGCTTTAGCACAGCCGAAACGAATGTAATCGGCAGAAGCACGTCCACCTAAAAGCAGCCCAAGCGCGTCAATCAAGATAGATTTACCCGCACCCGTTTCACCTGTAAGAATAGTAAGTCCCCGTTGAAACGCAACGGAGACTTCTTTGATAACCGCAAAGTTTTTAATCGTTAATTCAAGCAGCATATGGAAGCCCTCCTGACTACAGCATATTAATAAAGCGCTGTGACATTTCGGTTGCGCTATCGTCTGTCCGGTTAATAATCAGAATGGTGTCATCCCCGCATATCGTTCCCAGTATTTCAGGCCAATCCAGATTGTCAATTAAGGCTCCAATGGCGTTGGCGTTGCCGGGCATGGTTTTCATCACAAGCAGATTATTTGCCTGTTCGATGCTGATGAAGCTGTCCATGAGTAAACGTTTTAACTTATGCTGCGGATTAAAGCGCTGATCAGCCGGAAGCGAATATTTGTAGCGCCCATCATTCATTGGGACCTTCACCAGGTGAAGTTCTTTGATATCCCGGGATACGGTGGCCTGTGTTACATTAAATCCGGCAGCGCAAAGCAGTTCAACCAAATCATCCTGTGTTTCGACTTCATTGCGTGAAATGATTTCGCGGATTTTTATGTGGCGCTGTCCTTTGTTCATGCTTTTCCCTTCAACTGATGAAGAGGACTCCTCCAGCAAATCCGGGTTAGCATTCACAGCGTTATCATTTTCCATTAGTCTCCCTCCCCTTGTAGTTTTTTCCGAACGACTTGAAAAAAGCTGCGCGCCTTCCATTTAATGAGCGGCGTAACATACGGGGAACGCCGGATGACGATTTCATCGTTGACTTCCAGCGGGTACCCCTGCTGCCCGTCTATTGTAATGCCGATATCCTGGTGTGTGGCTTCGACAACCACATGTATTTCTTCATCGGCCGGAAGTACAATCGGCCTGGCTGTCAGCGAGTGTGGCGCAACCGGCGTTAGAACGATTGCGTTTATGTACGGTACAACAATCGGCCCCCCCGCAGAAAGGGAATAAGCTGTTGAACCAGTTGGTGTGGACACAATGACACCATCGCCGTTAAAGGATGCCGCATACAAGTCATCCACAAAAACCTTGCATTTTATCATGCGGTTAAAGCTGCCTTTTGCGATTCCGATATCGTTAAGCGCAATAGAAGGGTGCAGGCGCCGGCCTTCCCGAATTACCTCGCATTCTAGCATCATCCGGTGTTCCACACAGAAATCCCCATCTAAAATTTGATCCACCGCATGCGGTAGATCGTCCGGTTCCGCTTCGGAGAGAAAACCAAGGTGTCCAAGGTTAATTCCGAGTATCGGAATTGAGTAGGGAGCCAGTTCGCGGGCAAGCCCCAGCAGCGTCCCGTCACCGCCAAGAACAAAAACAATATCTACACATTTATGAAACTCAGCTATAGCGAGAGAAAGATCCTGCCTATCAATGAGATCCGCCATAACCTGGTCGACGTAAACCCCTGCATTGTTTGCTTCCAGGAGCCGCACCAGCTCCTGGCCAACTGTACACGCGTTTTCTTTATCTTTATTAATCACGATTCCAATGGTCGTCAAAAGATACACCTCAGTTCATTACGTGAACAGGCCACTTATTATTCATCCTTATTATACCTTGTTTTTTGCAAAAAGCATGCGAAAATCATCGCGGGTCATGCCGCTCTCTCCTTTCCCCTCATATAAGTTTTTACGGCCGCTTTGTGAAACGACGGGCGGACCGGCAAAACATCTGGGTATCTCAATGATGGAGACAGGTTGCCAGTCTTTTTCGCCCTCTGTGCCACACGCTCCACAGTGGGAAAGAAAGGTGCGGACATGCGCCTCACGATGCTTTCCTTGGGTGTTTCGGGACCGGAGGTATACTTCCTTTACCAATAAAGATACAACAAAAGTTGACGCCGCAAAGCAACGTCAACTTTTCTATCTTTCCTTCTCATTTTACTCTCTATCACCTAAAACGTGTGATGGGCTTGTGAAACCGTTTCTTTAATCTGATTATTCCACATCTCATCCATATCAGCAGGCGTATTCGTCCACTCCAGATTAAGCAGAAATTCGATGTTGCCTTCTCCCCCCGTAATCGGAGAAAAGGACAGTCCGCGAATGGAAAATCCAATCTGGGTACTGAACGCCATCATCCGAGTCAGCACTTCAATGTGAACAGCCGGGTCCCGCACAACCCCATGCTTGCCTACCTGCTCGCGCCCCGCCTCGAACTGAGGTTTGACAAGCGCAAGCACTATTCCGCCGTCCTCGAGCAAATCCTTCAGTACAGGAAGAATTAGCCTAAGCGAAATAAAGGAAACATCTATCGTGGCGAAGCGGACCCGTTCACCTTCCCATTCTTCTGCCTTTAAATGGCGGAAATTTGTACGCTCCATGACGACCACGCGTTCATCCTGGCGAAGTGAGTAATCCAGCTGATTATAGCCTACATCTATCGCATAAACCAGGCGTGCCCCGTGCTGCAGAGCGCAGTCAGTAAAACCACCCGTAGAAGCGCCGATGTCCATTACGACCGCATCTGTCAAGTCAATGTCAAACGTTCTAAGCGCCTTCTCCAGCTTCAGCCCGCCCCTGCTTACATAAGGGTGAACCTGGCCCTTTACCGTAATCGGCAGTTCAACATCCACTTTCGTGCCTGGCTTATCATACCGTTCATTTTTTACATACACGAGGCCGGCCATAATGGCAGCTTGTGCCTTTTCCCTGCTTGGAAAAAATCCTTCCTGAACAAGGCGAAGGTCTATCCGTTCCTTCTTAGCCATAATCTACGCTCTCTGCCTCCTGGCCGGCCAATGGGCCCGGACTTTCTGTGCGACATGCTCTGGCGTCAGCCCAATCTCTTCCCGCTGTTCTTTCACACTGCCATGTTCGACAAAGTAATCAGGGATTCCCATGAGTTCAACAACAGCATCGTGATACCCTGCCTGGGCATAGCACTCGACGACTCCGCTGCCAAATCCACCTTTTAAGCAGCCTTCTTCAAGCGTAATAATGGTATAGTGCTCACGCGCCAGCCTAAACAAAAGCTCTTCATCAAGCGGCTTAGCAAACCGGGCGTTGATAACCATTGGCGTAATGCCTTCAGCATGCAGTATATCCGCTGTTTTTAGAGCGGTAGGTACCATATTGCCGAAAGCAAGTATGGCAACGTTCTGTCCGGGGGTAAGCACTTCTGCTTTACCGATGGGAAGCGCGGTTAGCTCAGCGTCCATTTCTACGCCCTCTCCATTGCCGCGCGGATAGCGAAACGCGATCGGCCCCACCTCATACTGCATGGCCGTGTAAACCATATGCTGCAGCTCATTCTCGTCTTTTGGCATCATGATCGTCATGTTCGGCAGACTTCTAAGGAACGCTATGTCAAACACACCCTGGTGTGTTTCCCCGTCTGCCCCGACTAGCCCGGCGCGGTCAATGGCAAAAGCGACATTTAAATTCTGGCGGCACACATCGTGCACGAGCTGATCATAGGCCCGCTGCATAAAGGTTGAATAAACTGCAAATACAGGCTTCATCCCTTGAGTAGCCAGGCCGGCTGCCATGGTAGTTGCATGCTGCTCCGCGATGCCAACATCAAAGAAGCGGTCAGCAAATTTCTCTGAAAATCCAACAAGGCCGGTTCCGCTCGGCATGGCAGCCGTAATGGCCACAATGCGGGGATCCTTGAAGGCAAGTTTCTCAAGGGTGCGGGCAAAAACCGCGGTATACGAAGGTGGTCCGGCTTTCTTAATTTGTTCCCCGCTCTCAATCTTATAGGAACCAATTCCATGGAACGTATAAGAATCGGCTTCCGCCGGCGCATACCCTTTTCCTTTTTTCGTAATCACGTGAACAAGTACAGGGCCTTTTGTTTGACCGGCAAGCCGGAGTGTCTCCATCAAGGTTGGCAGATCATGACCGTCAACAGGCCCCAGATATGTAAAACCGAGTTCTTCGAAAAGCACGCCGGAAACAAGAAGATAATATTTCAGGCCGTCTTTTAACCTTTCCGCCAGTTTAGCCATCGTTCCGCCAACCGCAGGAATTTTCTTCAGCAGTGCTTCAATATCTTCTTTTGCTCTTTTATAGTTTTGGTTTGTTCGCAGTTTGCCAAGGTAATTGTGCATAGCGCCCACATTCGGCGCAATCGACATTTCATTATCATTCAGGATAACCATTAAGTCTCTTTCTTCATGGCCAATATGATTCACGGCTTCTAAGGCCATTCCCCCGGTGAGGGCTCCATCACCAATAATAGCAATGACATGGTTATTCTCTTTCTTTAAATCCCTGGCGATAGCCATTCCCATCGCAGCCGATAGAGATGTGCTGCTGTGTCCGGTTTCCCATGGGTCATGCTCACTTTCACTTCGTTTAGGGAACCCACACAGGCCTTTATACTGGCGAAGAGTATGGAATTGCTCCATTCGTCCTGTCAACAATTTATGGACGTAAGCCTGGTGCCCAACATCCCATACAAATTTATCCTTGGGACTATCGAACAGATAATGAAGGGCAAGCGTTAGTTCCACCACTCCAAGATTCGGAGCAAGGTGTCCCCCGGTTTCGGCTAAGCTAGAAATTAAAAATTCCCTGATTTCACCCGCCAGCTGATTTAGCTGCGGGATGGTTAATTTTTTTATTTGTTCCGGGGAGTTGATTGATGATAGCAAAGTAAACTCCTCACTTTCGCAGCGTTTCATACTATGTTTCCCGTTATGATTCATGCATATAATCATTCAAATATATGGAAAATGGTTTTGTAAGACAACAACATGTTACCATAAACAATGGGAAAACACTATGTACTTTATACTGCCAAAAGCCACAGCCAGACGGCTGCGGCTTGATGGTTTTATCCAAATTAATGGTCACGCTCCATAATATACGCGGCAAGCTCCGCAAGCACAGCATCGTTGGCAAGCCCGGCCTCACGAAGAGCTTTCTTCGCTTCGGACACAGAATGGCTCAGTACTTCCTTCGATCTTTCCATGCCAAGCAGTGAAGGGTAAGTTGATTTATGGCTTTTTTCATCGCTGCCAACCGGTTTTCCCAGTTTAGCCTCATCACCTGCAACATCCAGAATATCGTCCTTCACCTGAAAAGCTAAACCTATGTGTTCGCCGTAACGTGTCAGTGCCGCCAGCTGGTGTGGCGTAGCTCCGGCTGCAATCGCTCCCGCCCGCACGCAGAATACGAGTAAATCCCCTGTTTTATGCCGGTGGATATACTGCAGTTCACCAAGGGTGAGTGTCCGGTTTTCACCCTCCATATCGGCGACCTGTCCGCCTACCATTCCTTTCGGCCCGGCATACACAGCCATTTCACGCGATATGCGCAGCACATCTCCCGCCGGCACACCAGCCCTTTCTGCTTCGCAGAGCGTTTCGAAAGCCTGGGTTAACAGGGCATCACCAGCCAGAATCGCCATGGCCTCCCCGTATACCTTATGGTTGGTGGGCCGCCCTCTGCGGAAGTCATCATTATCCATCGCTGGCAGATCGTCATGGATAAGAGAATACGTATGGATCATCTCAACCGCACAGGCGATGGCCAGCCCCATCTCATATGGCTTTCCAAAAGCATCCAGGACAGCAAGGACAAGAATCGGGCGCAGCCTTTTGCCGCCAGCTTCGATGGAATAACTCATCGCTTCAAGCAGCCCGGCCGGCACATCCGAAAGCGCTAAGTATTGCTGCAGGCTTTTGTTTACAGCATGCGAACGGTCGGCTATGTACTGGGCTAGCATCTGCTTCAATTGTCCTCTCCCTCCAGGTTAAAAGGAACAGCTGTCAAATCGTCGTCTTTTTCAAGCAGCGTTTCTATTCTATGCTCAACGTCAGAAAGCTTGCGGTTGCAAAGGGCAGACAGCTCCATCCCTTCCTGAAAAAGCGTAATGGCCTCCTCGAGCGGAACTTCCCCGGCTTCCAGCTGGCTTACAATTTCTTCAAGCTTTTTCATCGCCTCTTCGAAAGGCATGTTCTGATTGTGAAGTTCGTTGTTATCCATGTTATCCATTGTTTTTCACCTCTTCGATTCCCCATACCTGGCAGTCAAGCGAGCCATCGTTTAATTGTACCGTCAGGCTGTCGCCCGGGTCAACTTGCGCAACCGATTTTACCAGTGTTTTTCTAACCCCCTGCGTTTTAAATGCCAGCGAATAGCCTCGCTGCATCACTTTCAACGGGCTCAGCGCATCCAGCTTCCCAAGATGGCGGTCCAGCTTTAAACCATTCGCCCGGACAATCGCTTCCACAGCCCGCTTTAACCGGTGTTGCTGGGTGCCGACCTGCTCACGGTAGCGGGCAGCCTGCCGTACCGGGGTATGCTGCAGAAGTTTTTGATGGGCGCTCTGATATCGGTTTCTCTTCTGGATGGCATACTGGGATGCTGCTCTGCCCAGCCGCTCAACCAGTTTATCGAGCTGCTGTTCATACTGGATAAGCTGCCGCTCTGGCTGACGGAAAACATAAGATCGCTGAAGCCGGTTTAGCTTCTCCCTTAACTGTCGGGTTTGGTAAGAAAGTCCAGTCCTCAACCGGCCTGATAACATGTCAAGCCGCTCGCGCAACTCCAGAATATGGGGAACAGCCAGTTCGGCTGCCGCCGTGGGGGTGGCCGCCCGGACATCCGCAACGAAATCAGAAATGGTAAAGTCGGTTTCATGCCCAACCGCGGAAATGACAGGGATGTGTGAGCTGAAAATAGTGCGAGCCACAATCTCCTCATTAAACGCCCAGAGTTCCTCAATGGATCCGCCGCCCCGGCCTATAATGAGCACATCCGCTTCTCCCCGTTCATTCATAACAGAGATAGCCTGGCTGACAGACCGTGCTGCATTCTCACCCTGTACAAGCACCGGGTAAAGCAGAATGCGGCTGATGGGATATCGGCGGCGCAGGGTTGTGATAATATCACGGATCGCAGCGCCTGTTGGCGAAGTGATAACACCAATAGTCGCCGGATAAGCGGGGATTGGTTTTTTATGTTCTGGCGCAAACAATCCCTCCGCTTCAAGGCGCTGTTTTAACTGCTCAAACGCAAGGTAAAGGCTTCCGATCCCGTCAGGCTGCATTTCTTTCGCATAAAACTGGTACTGTCCATCCCGCTCGAAAACAGTGATTGAACCGCGCATTAGCACCCGGGTGCCATTCTTGGGTATAAACTTAAGATAGCGATTGTGTCCGGCGAACATGACGCCGCGCATCTTGCTTTCTTCGTCTTTAACTGTAAAATACATATGGCCGCGGGTGTGGTGCGTAAAGTTAGATATCTCCCCACGGATCCATACATCCTGAAGCACATCGTCAAAATCAAATTGGTCTTTAATATATCGCGTTATTTCTTTGATAGAATAAATGCGCCGGGTGTCGTTCATAGTATGTATCCCTTCCGCAATACAACCGTGCAGGTTATTAGATTATTCCGTTTAATTTTTTAGCGGCGTCCACTGTGTTCTTGAGCAGCATCGTAATTGTCATCGGGCCCACACCGCCCGGAACCGGGGTGATATAGCCCGCGATATCTTTTGCCGACTCAAAATCCACATCCCCAACAAGCTTACCTGTTTCAAGGCGGTTTACACCTACATCAATCACGATGGCACCAGGTTTAATATCGGAGCCCTTAATCATTTGCGGCCGCCCTACAGCGGCCACAACAATGTCCGCTTCTCTAACAAGTGCGCTGAGATCTTCAGTCCGGGAATGTGCGATGGTAACCGTTGCATTCTCGCGCAGCAGCAGCATCGAAACCGGCTTTCCCACAATATTGCTTCGGCCAACGACAAGAGCCTGCTTGCCTGAGATCGCCTGGCCGGAACGTTTGATTAGCTCGATAATACCATGGGGCGTGCAGGGTAGGTAACAATCATCGCCAACTACCATATTCCCTACATTGATCGGATGAAAACCGTCGACATCTTTATCCGGCCGAATTCTGTTAATGACCGCCTTCTCATCAATATGGGCGGGTAGCGGCAGTTGGACGAGAATACCGTGAACCGCGGGGTCGGCATTTAAGCGATCAAGTTCCGCCAGCAGCTGCTCCTGTGTAATGGAATCATTCCTTCGGACAATTTCCGAAGCGATTCCCACCTCACCACAGGCTTTCTCTTTGCCGCGTACGTAAGACTCAGATGCAGGGTCTTCCCCAACCAATATAACCGTCAAACCCGGTATAACCCCGTGCGACCTGAGAACATCCACTTGTTCCTTGATACTTTTCCGAATATCTGCAGCCACTTCCTTGCCGCTAATAATATGCGCTGCCATAACAAACTCCCCCTGGCCGATGTGTTTTATCTTAAGTTTAATCAACGAACATAAAGAACGCAAAGGTTAGATAATGTTCGTCTTTTTTCTGCGTTTATACTGGATAAGCCCCAACCGGGCCGTGCCGAAAGCGTTATCCCCTGCGTAGGCAGGATCTGCAAAATGCAGCCGGGCCTTAACAGCGGGGTGTTCGAGCCGTTTTACAAGCCGTGAGCGAATATAGGCATTAGCCGATACTCCGCCCACAATTAAAATATCACGCGCGAACCCATTCTCCACCACCCGCCGCAAAACTTTTTCCAGCGTGTTCGCAATGCATTTCTCCGCTGCCCGAGCAATCGCTGGCCGCGGTATCTCAGAATTGTTTACGGCTTTGAGGAGAGCTGTTTCAGGACCGGAGAAGCTGAACGTGTAGCCATTGACCGACGAAGGAACCGCAAATTCTTCAGTTGTCGCCTCTTGAGACTCGTTGGCCAGTTTCTCCAGATAAGGGCCGGCAGGAAACGGCAGGCCGAGGGCCACACCCACCCGGTCGATAAGCTGACCGGCATGCAAATCATCCGTTCCGCCTATTAACGCAATCTGGTACCCGCTTTGCGTCCTTGTACAATCCAATAGCTCACTTGTACCGCCGGATAGGTGAACCGCAAGAAAATGGTCAGCCGCAAGAGGCTTGTTCATTGTATATTCACCAGCGGCAATGTGCCCCTCCTGGTGAGTGGTGTAATACACGGGAACCTGATGAAAATGGGCGATCATCTCGGCTGCTGCCTGGCCAGCAAGAAACACAGGCATATAACTGCCCTCCACCGGGCGAGGCGCACGGCTCACGGCTACAGCCACCAGGTTTTTATCGTCCATCGCCATTTCTTTTGCGAGAAGTGGAAGCCGCTTTATATGCTGAAAAAGAGCTACGGATTGCTGCAGCCCTTTCTCTCCTTCTTCTACAGTTAACAGTTGTTTCTGCTCGCCTATTATTTCGCCCTCCATCGTGACTAGACACAGAGAAGTGCGATAATTGCTCGTATCGATACCAAGAAGCACGTCCATTATTTCTGGCTTCCCTTTTCGACTTCCTTCGCCATACTTGCGAGAACACCGTTGATAAACTTAGGCGATTCGTCTGTTCCGAACAGCTTTCCCAGTTCAACGGCTTCATTAAGCGTAACGCTTATTGGAATGTCGTTCTCATAAAGCATCTCGTAGCCGGCAAGCCGGAGGATTGCACGGTCAACATTTGCGATGCGCGCCATCGTCCATCCGCGCAGGAATTTGCTGATCTGGGCATCGATTTCACCCTGATGAGCGGCTGTTCCTTCAACTAATGTCCGCAGGAAAGAGGAATCTCGTTCCCCATCTTGCACTTCTTCATCATTTTCCATTAAATACGCAATAGCCTCCTCAATGTTGGCCTGCGTCATATCGATTTGAAATAATAGCTGTACCGCTTTCTTGCGGGACTCGTGTCGATTCATACTTACCCACCTTTAAAAAATTTCCGTTTCTACCTTATAATAAGGAATTGCCGGACCAAACACAACCGATATAAAAACGCCAAACCCTGTTCAAAGGACTTGACGCTCTCTTTATCCGCTACCGCTTTGTAAACTTGCCAGGTAAAATCCTGTCCAGAACTTCACTTAAATCTTCCTGTTTGTCAAACTTGCTTCCGATGTAGAAACCTGTTGCAACAAACACCATAAAAATAATGGTTTTAAAAAAGCCAACCAGCAGGAACAGCAGCCCAAAAATAAATCCTGCCGCAACTCCTAACGATTTTCCCCGGTTTTCAAGAATGAACTGTAAGAACATGGGCCACCTCTATTCTACGCGCCGTACTCGCCCGCCGGCTGAAGACGCAACATCTGTCACGACAACCGTAACCTCGGCAATTTCAACGCCAGCAACGTTCTCCAAGTGTTCTTTAATCTTTTGCTGCACCTGTTCGACCAGAGCCGGAATGGGAGCTTCTCCATCAACGAGTGTTCGTACGCGAATAAATGTCCCGCTTTCTTCAGGGCTTACTTTGACTTTTAATTCCTTCACCCCGCGCACCCTTCGCGCCGCATGTACAGCCAGGCTTTCCAGCGTCTCCACCGTTATCCGGACATCACCATGTTCGGTGGGTTTGCGCACGGACAACCCGGCACCTTCCGGGCGGCTCCCCCTTCCGCGCAGGCTTGTGAACAAAAATTTCAGGCTAATAATAAGAAAAATGATGGCAGCAATAAGGTAAGTCAGACTTATCTGGGATGAGGAGTACATGCCATCAATGCTGGATATAACCAACTGGTACGGTACAAGGTTTAGGCTGGCCGCCATTACGAGTAGGGAGACCACAACCAGTGCAAGGCTATATAGGGTTAAAATAAAACGATCAAATAAATTCACGAATGTCCTCCTTTACGAAGCAAGACCCCATATGGGGCCTTCTAACGAACGCGGTGAACTTCTTCTTCTATTACTGCAGCTTTCTTTTCCTGTTTCAGCTGTACGTCCACAATATGTACATTTACCTGGCTTACGACCAGACCGGTCATCGTTTCGATCGAATTACTAGCGTTCTCCTGAACCTTATGTGCGACATCAGGAATCGGGTATCCGTATTCCACAATAATATACAGATCAACGGTAGCTTCTTTCTCAGTGACGGTAACCCTGACACCTCTGCCGCTCGATTTCCTTCCTAGCCGGTCGACTATATCACCAACCAGCCCGCTGCTTAAATCTGTAACACCAGGTATCTCCGAGGCGGCCATATAGGCGATGACCTCAATGACTTCTGGCGCAATCTCAATTTTGCCTAAACTGCCCTGCAAAGATTTATCGACATTTACTTCCAAAAAAACAACACCTCCTCTGAAGCATACTTTATATGCCTATTATAGCAATGGTTGTACTATAAGACAATTTTCTGCCCAAAGAAGGTGTTATTATTTTACTCCGGAATCATAATTGTATACGTCTCCAGGAATTTCGTATTAAAGTTGCCTTCTACGAATTTCTCATGTTGAAGAAGCTGCAGATGGAAGGGTATCGTGGTATGAATGCCCTCTCCATCAATAATGAACTCAGCTAAAGCCCGCTTCATACGGTCTAAAGCATCAGCTCGATCCTTACCCCAGACAATGAGCTTCGCGATCATCGAATCATAGAACGGGGATATTTGATAGCCCTGGTAGGCGCCGCTGTCCACCCGCACCCCAAATCCGCCTGGGGGAAGATAGAAGTTGATGCGTCCGGGAGCCGGGATAAAGTTTTTTGCAGGATTCTCTGCGTTAATCCGGCACTCTATGGCCCAGCCGTTAATCTTGACGTCCTCCTGTGTAAAAGACAGCGGGAATCCGGCTGCAACTAGTATCTGCTCTTTGACCAGGTCAATGCCTGTAATCATTTCCGTTACGGTATGCTCTACCTGAATGCGGGTATTCATCTCCATGAAATAGAACTTACCCGTTACATCCAGCAGGAACTCAATCGTTCCAGCGCCTGAGTAATTGACAGCTTTAGCTGCAGCTACAGCCGCTTCACCCATCTGGCGGCGTGTTTCCGGATCCAGTGCAGGTGAAGGGGCTTCTTCCACAAGCTTCTGGTGGCGCCGCTGAATCGAGCAGTCGCGCTCTCCGAGATAGACAACATTGCCATGGTTGTCCGCAATAATTTGAATCTCGATATGGCGGGTGTCCTCCAGGTACTTCTCAAGATAAACACCGGGATTGCCAAAGGCGCTCTCTGCTTCCTTCTGGGCCTGACGGACAGAACTAATGAGCTCTTCTTTTGTACGGGCTACCCGCATCCCTTTCCCGCCACCGCCGGCGGTTGCTTTAATGATAACCGGGAACCCGGCTTCTTCGCCAATTCGCACGGCTTCTTCTACATCTTCAATCAATCCATCGGTTCCAGGAACAATGGGCACGCCTGCCGTTTTCATCGTCTCACGCGCTTCATTCTTATCGCCCATACGGTTCATTGCATCAGGCGAAGGCCCGATAAACGTAATATTGCATGCCGCACATATTTCCGCAAAATCAGCATTTTCAGCTAAAAAACCATATCCGGGGTGAATCGCATCAACCCCTGTGGATGTTGCCACGCTCATTAGGTTTGTGATATTTAAATAGCTGTCCTTTGATGGAGTCGGTCCGATACAGTAGGCCTCATCGGCAAGGCGCACATGAAGCGCTTCTTTATCGGCAGTTGAATAAACGGCTACCGTTTTGATTCCAAGCTCATGGCAGGCCCGGATGACCCGGACAGCAATTTCTCCTCTATTGGCAATCAATACTTTTTTGAACATGACAGCCTCCTCAGTCAGCCTTCACAAGGAAGAGTGGTTGTCCATATTCAACAAGCTGTCCATCCTGTACCAGCATTTTCACGATTTCACCGGAAACCTCGGCTTCGATTTCATTGAATAGCTTCATCGCTTCCACAATACACACGATTGTATTGTTCTTTACTTTGTCGCCGACCGACACATATTGGGCGGCACCCGGTTCAGGAGCGCTATAAAATGTACCGACCATCGGAGACGTAATTTTGTGAAGGTTCGCTTCGTCGGCGTCAGCTGCCGGTGCAGGGGCTGGAGCAGCCGGTGCAACCTGTGGTGCTGGTGCTGGTGCTGGTGCTGGGGCAGCTGGTGCAACCTGTAGTGCGGGCGCCTGCACTTGTGTTACAGGAGCTTCCTGGAGTTCTTGTGCTGGAACTGCGGTATAAACCGTGCCAGCAGATCCCTTCTTAATGCACAATTTCGTACCTTCATCCTCGACCTTAAATTCGTTGATACTGGACTGGTCGATTAGTTTAATGATTTCTCGGATTTCATGAATTTTCAACATGAATGGTCCACTCCTATCTCACAGATTCTATGTATTATATTAGGTGATAAATATCAACTTGTATTATAACATAAACTTCAATTATTATACAGCAAATCAGACTGAATTATGGATCAATTAAGAAAGCTCTCCGCCACATTTCAGGGGGAGAGCCGTGTTTATTATTTATAGCTGACAATGATGTTATTTCCGGAAACTTTCATATGCTGTTTAACGAGTGAGATAATTTCTACGGCTTTTTCAGGTTTCAGCGACTGTGCCTGGACGATAACACGGACCATATCATCTTTGGCAATAACAATGGCATTTTTGAAATTGCCTGCAGATTTAATGAGTTCCTCTACCTGCGTCTCGGTATCCTGAAGCGAGGCAAGTTCATCGTATTTTTTCTTTGCCTGCTCTACCGCTGTAGGCTGTGCCGTGCCGCTTTGCATGACCTCTAAATATTTGTCCATTTCCTGCCCCTGTTCATCATTGCGCTTCATCCTGCTGCTCACGAAATAATCATCGGAGGCTGTCATAACAGGGGGCTTATTGGTGTCCTCTTTTGTTTTCACCGCGGCATCAAGTTTAATATCTGCCGGCAAAGCGCTTTGTTTGCCTTTGGATGTAAGCTGGGAATTGGGACCCTGGACAAGATAATAAGCGGACAATACCACCAGAACAGTAAGCATGGATAACAGCCAGACGGTTTGTTTTTTCAGAACCATGTTTGAAAACCTCCTTATTTATTCCTTGGTAGAATTGATATTTTATAAGACGGAACAGCCAGCACTTTCTGCACCGCCTCAAGCATCCATGCTTTAACCTGCAGGTTTTCGGCTCCCCGTGCTACCACGACGACCCCCCGCACTTTTGGTTTAATCGTTTTAATTACAACCGGCTGCTCGCCATTGTCGTTTTTGGCCATGACGACCTGTTCATCTGTTGATTGGTCTGTTACTTCTCTTGTGACCCCTTTATCCGCTTCTTTCGTTGTCTGTGTGCGGGTGGTTCGGTTTCGCTCCACAACCGTTTCCTCTGTGGAATCAATGTTGACCATTACGGTTACATCGCTGACTCCTGTGATATTCGATAGCACTTCTTTTAATTGTTTCTCATACATCGTCTCGTAGTCAGACATGGAGTAGGATTCTTTGGACTTCTGGCCAAATGCAGGAGCAGCGTTTTGATTCTGGGGTGGTGTGGAAGGCTTCTGTTGCGAGCTGATGAAAGAACTGGCAAGCATAATGGCTACGCCGACCCCGGCAACGATTATCATAGCCTGGAAACCGCCCAATCCTTTTCCATCCGTTTTAGCGAAAATCCGTTTAAGGTTCCATTTATCCTGCGACATCTTATCCCCCCTCTCCAGCAGCCGGCATCTGCACGTGCACCGGCGCGTCCCATGCAGCGGTGAGTGAAGCTTCTATTTTTTTTGCGATAGGCGGTACGTTGCCCATTGTTTCAACCGCCGAGCCTTGCGGGTTTGTCTCGCCCGGAGGCTGGTTGACTTTTACCGGTTGCACCGGTTTTACCGGAAGTACGGTGTTCGCGCCGCTATCCGGCCCTGCAGCCAGCTTGGTGCTGTTTTTTTGATCAAGTACGACATTAATTTCCTGGATGGCCGCCTTCGCCTTATCTGCTTCCGTATTAAGCTTCACCTGCACAGAAGCAACCGGGATGGCATACTGATCTTCCACCTGCTTCTTTACCGCTTCCTCTACTTGAGACTGGACATATCCGGCGGCCGTATCATCCTTCGACTTAATGAGTTCATCTGTCAACGCCTTGATTCTTGCGGGATCCAGGCTGGCCGTCTGCTTATTCGCCTGAGCGGCAACAAAGGAATCAAACGTTATTTGTTTGGCCCCGAAAAACGAAAGCAGCGGTGTAAGCATAGCCAGTAGAATGCACAATCCCATCACAAGGCGGATATACTTCTGGTAGGCGTTGCTGGGCAAGAGGAGATCAATGAACGTGGCGAGCAGAACAAGCAGAATCAGGCGCTTAATCCACAGCGTTATCATCGTTATCACGTAATCTGCCCCCTCACCGCATCATCATCGATACATTTGCGGCTGAAATCATAATGGTTATGGCCAGGAAAAACATAAGGCTGACTGCCGCCAGTACTGCGAAAACAAATATCAGGTTTTTCCCGATTGTTCCGAGGCAGCTGATAATCGGACTACTGCCCAGCGGCTGCATGACAGCCGACGCGATGTTGTAGGTAAGAGCGATGGTCAAAATTTTAAGCGCAGGGAAAGCGACGATAAGCAGCAGAAGCAGCACACCCGCTGCACCTATTGTATTTTTCACAAGCAGGGAGGCGCCTACCACCGTATCTGCCGCATCCGCAAACATACGGCCCACCACTGGAACAAAGTTGCCTACCGCGTACTTAGCAGTTCGCAGTGCGAGCCCATCCGTTACGGCGGATGTTGCACCCTCAATGGATATCACCGCCAAAAAAATCGTAAAAAAACTTCCCATTAATCCGAGACTAATAGTACGAAGCAAACCGGCCATGCGCGTGAGCTGATATTTCACAGAGAATGTACTGACAATATTCAATACAGCCGAGAGAAACAATAGCGGAAACACAATCGTTGAAATCAAGTTCGCACTCGTATTAATCATGAAAATGACCATCGGGTGAAAAAGCGCCGCGGACGTTATATTGCCGGTTGAGGCAAGTAGGGCCAGCACAAGCGGCATCAACGCCAGCATGAAGTTGATCATATCCGAGATGGCACCTTCCGCCAGCTGTGCAGCGATTCGAAAGCTATTAATGGCCAATATGATGAGGACCATGTAAGATATCGCATAAGCCACAGTACTGACGGTGTTTTTTTCAAACGCCGCCTGCAGATTTTGCAGAATCATCGCAAAGACAGTTAGGATGAGAATGGCACCCAGCAGCTTTCCGTTCGCGATCAGCTCATGGAACAAGAAATTGACAAGACCTTTGGTAACATTCGTCAAGGTGAACGAACTGCCGGAAAGCATTTCGAATACACTTTTCGACTGTCCCTCCGGCAGGTAGCCGTTATATTTCTCAAGAAGGCTGTTCCAAAACGTTTGAATTTGGGATGTATCCAGGTGCTGCAGCTGGCTGTTAACCAGTTTATCTACCGGTGTGGGTGCTGCCCTTGCCGGAAGAGCCAGACTGGCGACAATGCCTACCGCTATAATGAATACCAGCACTTTTTGCAGCATACAATCACGTTCCTTTGCGTGACTTAAATAGGAATTAGCCGGATAATTGTTTCAATCATGACAGAGAGAATTGGAATGGCCATAACAAGAATAAGCACCTTTCCTGCCAATTCAATTTTTGAGGCAATTGCCCCCTGGCCTGCATCGCGGGTTATCTGGGCGCCAAATTCAGCGATATAGGCGATGCCGATAATTTTTAAGATGGTATCCAGGTAAACGATGTTGAGATTGGCCTTCATCGCCATATTCTCCAGGACACGAAGCACATCAGAGATTTTGCCGATAAGAAACAGAAAAATAATGACCCCGGTAAACGTGGCCAGCATAAAAGCGAAAACCGGCTTCTGCTCTTTCACCACCAGGCTTAAGATGGTGGCGACAAGGCCCAGACCGACAATCTGGATAATTTCCACGAAGCGGCCCCCTATCTGAAAAGAAAAACCCGCTTAATTTCTGAAAATAAATCGTGTATGAACGAAGCAACCATAAACAACACCACAATAAAACCAATCATCGTTACCCACTGTGCCCAATCGTCTTTTCCCGCCTGCTTGAGCACAGTTTGAATCATTGCGACAATAATGCCGATGCCAGCTATTTGAAAAATGGCGTTCACATCGTACCCCATCTTTCCCACCCCTCAATAAAGTAAAATAATTACGAGAAGACCGCTTAACAGGCCCATGCTTTTATAAAGCTTTTCATATTTCGACTGCTGGTCCAATGAATGCTTTTCTTCGCTTTGCAGATTCATAAGCGCCAGTTCAATATGCCTCTTCTGATCCTCTCTATCACTTAAACCAAGGATGCCACCCAGCTGTAGAAGAATTTCTTTCTCCGGCTGCTTCATCGCGGTTGTTGGCCATATCTCTGCTGCCGCGGTTTCAAAGCTTTGATAGACCGTGAGTTCCTGCTGTCCGTTGAGCATTCCGGCCACCATGGAAAAAAGTTTGCCAACACTTCCGCTTATTCTTTTCGCGATATGATCAAGCGCCTGGCTTAGAGGAGTGGCACCGTATACAATCTCGGTTTGCAGTAACTTAAGGGCCGTCTGCAGCTGGCGAATTTCGACCGGCCTGCGTGCTAATCGCCCGGCTGCCTTCAAACCCGTGAATGTAGTGGAGAAGAGGATAATGGAAGCGCCGATAAGCTTTAACAAAGTGCTTTGTCCCCCTTCCTCTCCTGGAGTGCTTCATCATACACAGCCCTAACGGTGCCTATCACAGGCTGCCTTCCCAGCAGCAAATACCGTTCGAATACGCCTGAGGCAAGCATCCGGGACAGAGTTGGACGGCGCGTAATGTCCTTTAAGTCTTTACCGTGAACGCTGGTGATGACGGTAATGCCTGCATGAATCGCTTCTTCCAGTGCGTATCCGTCTTCTGCCCGTCCGATTTCATCCGTAATTAGCACATCAGGTGACATGGAACGAATCATCATCATCATGCCCTCCGCTTTGGGACAGCCGTCCAAAACGTCCGTGCGGGGACCGACATCTTTCTGTGGAATTCCGCCTACGCAGCCTGCAATCTCCGACCGTTCGTCCACAATGGATACCTTTCTGCCGGAAAGCTCAGCACTTCCCGTGCTTATGAGTCTCGCCATGTCACGCAACAGGGTTGTCTTCCCGCATTGAGGGGGGAAATAATCAAAGTATTCTTGATGCCTTCCTTGCTAGCTATTAGCGGAAGTACCCGGTTAGCTACTCCTATTCTCTCGCGGGCAATCCGGATATTAAAGCTAATCACATCCCGGATCAGTTTAATTTTTCCTGCGTCAAGCACAACTTTTCCCGCAAGGCCTACCCGATGCCCGCCGGCTATAGTAATATAACCGCGGCGTATCTCTTCTTCCATGGAGTAAACCGAATGCAGGCTTAACTTGTTAAGGACTTGGGACGCTTCCTCTCTGGTAAACACAAGCAGTCCGTCATTAGCCTGGGCATCTTTTACAAAAAATGATTTTCCATCTGCAATGCATTCGACCGGCTGGCCCGTGCGAAGCCTGATCTCTTCTATGCCAGCCTGCCGCTGGGGCGGCAGATTAGAAGCCCAGCGGCGTATCCGGTCCGGGAGCACGCGTAATAGATCACCTGTCACCATTCCTTCTCCCCTTTATCTTCGTCCTATCACATTCATATGGGGTGCCTGGCCCATTTATGACATAAAAAATGAGAAAACATCGCGGGCCATGCCGCTCTCTCCTTTCCCCTCCTAGAAGTTTTTACGGCCGCTTTGTGGAACGACGGACGAACCGGCATTAGGGAATCTCGGCCAGTGGCAAGCGTAAGCGCAGGCGGTGGTCTTAGATTCCTTTATACCGTTTAGGTGCAGCATCTGGGTATTTCAATGATGGAGACAGTTGCCGGTCTTTTTCGCCCTCTGTTCCACACGCTCCATTAGAAAACTAGGTTGCGGCCAAGCCGTGACGCTGGCAGCAACCTAAGTTGCACTTATGCCGAAAGGTAAAATCGAAACACCTTTCGGCCTGGGGGAAAGAAAAGGTGCGGACATGCGCCTCACGATATTTTTCTTGGGTGTTTCGGGACCGGAGGTCCCATTAAAAAAACGCTCAACACAGTTCAACACGGTGAAACACATAAATTTTACATATCAACAAACACAAAGGGACCTATCGGTCCCAACAGAAAATAACTTTAATATTCTAAAGCGAAATATACTTTCAATAAAAAAAGACGGGACTTTTACATCCCGCCTTACTCTTCATTCACGTATATTTCTTCGATATATTCATCGTTATCCTCATCATCGTCTTCATCATCAAACAGGAACAATTCTACCTCGGCTAAATCTTCATCCACCGCTTCCAGGTATTCCTCCTGTTCATCAATGCGAAAATGCGCCTGGATAATAAATTGACTCATTTCATCAATGATAGAAACGAGCTCCTGAATCAGCCGGCCTTCCTTTGTCGTTATTTCCATACCGTCTGCTAATCCCCGCAGGTAGGCGGCGCGCTTTTGAAGTTCATCCACGGTATACATCCTCCTTTTTCCTGTTGCTGTTGCCGGCCATCCACGCCGGTGTTGTTAGTATGTACAGCACGGAAATGATTTACACAGGGCAGACCATGTTTACCAGGGTGGTGGAAGATTTTCTCCAATGAACCGTGACAAGCGCCTACGCATAAGCTAATTTCAAACAGACCGGGGAGGATGAAATCTATTGAACCCGAACCACAACTTGCAGTGGCATCCGCTGTTACATGATCCATCATGCGAAAGAAAAGCAAAACCGAGAGCAACTGGGCTCACCATGGTTATTGACCAGGGGATTGGGCCTCGGATGTTTGAAGAAATGCTGGCGATAGCCGCTCCGTATATTGACTTTATTAAGCTTGGATTTGGCACATCCACGCTGTATCCTTTCGATGTGCTCAGGCAGAAAATCTTGCTCGCCAACGAAGCGGGAGTACGCATATATCCCGGGGGGACTTTTTTTGAAATCGCCTATCAATGCGATTTATTAAACAGTTATTTGGAAACGCTGGCCCGTGCCGGATTTAACTGTGTGGAGGTTTCAGACGGCAGCATCTCCATGCCGGGCGACGTGCGGAGCAGTCTCATTAAGATGTGTGTTTCTCAAGGGTTTGCCGTCATATCGGAATGCGGAAAAAAGGTGAGCGGAACAAATCTGACTATGGATGAATTGGAGGAGACATTGTATAAAGACCTGGAAGCAGGGTCTTCTTATGTCATTGTTGAGGGAAGGGAATCAGGGATGAATGTCGGCATTTATGACAAACAGGGAAAACCTGATTACGAATTCCTATGTGCTGTAGAAACACTGATCCCTAAATCAATCCGCAATCGATTAATCTGGGAAGCGCCAATGAGACAACAACAGATTGACTTTATCCGTTTTTTTGGCCGCAACGTGAACATGGGCAACATTCAGCCAAGCGAAACCTACTCACTGGAAAGCCTGAGGCGGGGGTTGCGTTCCGATACCTTGTCAGAAGCCGTGATCGAAAGCAATTAAATAGGTAACCCCCCGCTGGAAACTTGGACGGGGGGGTTTCTTGTTTCTTATAATTATGCACGGGAAACGTAAGCCACGTTACGTGTATCAATAATCAGTTTATCACCGACGTTGATGAAGAAAGGAACCTGTACAGTAAGGCCTGTCTGCAGCGTAGCGGGTTTGGTGCCGCCGGAAGCTGTATCGCCTTTAATTCCGGGTTCCGTTTCAACAACTTCGAGTTCAACGTTGTTCGGAACTTGAACGCCCAGGATTTCCCCTTCATATGTAACAATGCTTACATTCATGTTTTCAAGAAGGAACTTTAGCTCTTGCTCAATACGGCTTGACGGAAGTGTAATTTGATCGTAAGTGGATGTATCCATAAACACGTGCTCATCACCAGAAGCATACAGGTATTGCATTTCCTTTGTTTCAATATGCGCCCGCTCAACTTTTTCGCCTGCACGGAAAGTTGTTTCTTTGATAGAACCGTTTCGGAGGTTGCGCAGTTTGGTACGCACAAATGCGGCCCCTTTACCCGGTTTAACGTGTTGGAATTCGATAACGGAAAAAATGTCCCCGTCTACCTCAATTGTAGTCCCAGGACGAAGATCGTTTACTGAAATCATTAAATAAACCTCCTGCGGTTAATGGTACTATTAACTCTTAACTATCAGATTATAACATAAAACTGGCGTTAAAGAACAATTAAATCCTTTGGCGAGGACGTAAGTATTTCACAGCCGTTATCTGTAATCACCACATCATCCTCAATCCGCACACCGCCAATATTTGCAATATAAATTCCCGGCTCACACGTTACGATCATACCCGGCTTCAGGGTTGTATCCCCTTTCATTGAGAGAGCGGGCCCTTCATGAACTTCTAATCCGATACCATGTCCTGTACTGTGGCCGAAATACTCCCCATACCCGGCATCCTTAATGATATCACGGGTTAAGGCGTCCGCTTCGATTCCGGTAATGCCCGCTTTAAAATGTTTCACCCCGTTCAACTGGGCTTTCAATACCACACTATAAATTTCCCGCAGCTTCTCACCCGGCTCTCCAACCGCGATGGTCCGCGTAATGTCGGATACGTATCCTTTGTAGTAGGCTCCGAAATCCAATGTCACCATATCCCCTTGTTCTATCACTTTGTCAGACGCTACGCCATGCGGCAGAGCTGACCGGAGACCGGATGCGACAATGGTATCAAAAGAAGAGGAGGAAGCGCCAAGCGAGCGCATAACCATCTCCATTTCATTTGACACTTGGAGTTCAGTGATCCCAGGTTTTATGTAAGAGAGAATATGGGAGAACGTTTTATCGGCAATCTCAGCTGCCTGCTTGACAACCGTGATTTCTTCCGCCGTTTTGATAAGACGCAGCTCTTCTACAAGTCCCTCCGTATCGGCCAGCTCGATTCCTGCCGTTACGTTTTGCAGCCGTTGGTATTGTCCATATGTAATGTGGTTCTTTTCAAAACCGAGGCGTTTTACGTTGTGATGCTTTGCCCTTTCGGCAACCGCATCCAGAATATCGCGTTTATGGCGGATAATTTCGAAGTCTGGCGCCTGTTTTTGTGCCTGCTCGATATAGCGGAAATCTGTAATGAGTTCTGCGTTTTCCTTCGTCACAAGACAGAAACCGGATGTCCCTGTAAAACCGGACAAATAGCGGCGGTTAAAGCCACTCGTTATAAGCAGCGCATCCAATTGCTTCTCTTGAAGAACTGCCTGGAGTTTGTGTGCTCTTTGTGCCACAACAATCACCCTGCCTTTCGATTATTTGGTTTTCTTTACTATAGCCCTCAGCGCCAGTTCGTATCCGTAAGTCCCAAGGCCTGCTATCTGGCCAACTGCAATAGGGGCAAGCACTGAATGGTGTCGAAAATCTTCGCGCGCGTGAATATTGGAGATGTGAACTTCAACAAACGGAATCTGAATGGTTGCCAGAGCGTCTCTAATCGCGTAGCTGTAATGGGTAAAAGCCCCCGCATTTACAACGATTCCGGCATACGCACCATACGCCTGATGAAGCCTGTCTATAAGCTCTCCCTCGTGGTTAGACTGATAGAAGTCCACGGATACGCCAAGCTCCTCTGCTGCCTTGAAAAGACTGCGTTCAATATCCGCAAGGCTCTCCGTACCATATACTTTTGGGTCTCTTACCCCGAGCATATTAAGGTTTGGGCCGTTAACAATTAAATACTTACTCATCCGCTCACACCCTTTTCTTATGTATACAACCATTATTTTATCACAGCTTAGATCCATTAGGGATGATATGTATCCTGATTCCAAAACAATTCAGTTAGTGAGACTTTTTCTGCTAGAAAGTGTTTCAAAAATGCGATAAAATAACACTTACAAGGAAGGTGTTGACATGAGTAACATCCCAAAAGCTTATGGAGGCCAGGCCGTTATTGAAGGCGTAATGTTTGGCGGCCAGCGATACAGCGTCACAGCCGTCCGCCGCAAGGATAATACAATTGAATATTTCCACGAACAAAAACAGGAGCATCCCTGGGTTAAAAACATAAAACGCATTCCTTTTATCCGCGGGATCGTCGGTCTCATTAACTCTAGCGCAACAGGCGCCAGGCACCTCAACTTCTCCTCTGAGCAGGTAAGTGCAGATGCCGATAACTCCAATGAAACTGACCAAAAAAGTTCAAAACTCACCATGATATTAGGTGTTGCAGTGGTGGGCGTACTCTCCTTTCTCTTTGGTAAGCTGATATTCACCGTTGTCCCTGCTATTCTTGCTGATGTGCTGTTCAAGCACTGGGTATCCAATAACATCCTCCAGAATTTAATAGAGGGCGGCATTAAAATTATACTGCTTTTCGGCTACATTTTTGCCATTGCTAAAACACCTATGATTAAAAGGCTTTTTCAATATCACGGAGCCGAACATAAGGTGATTAATGCCTACGAAGCAGGGGTAGAATTAACAGTAAAGAATGTCCAGCGTTTTTCTACGCTTCATTATCGGTGCGGCAGCAGCTTTCTCGTTTTCTCCGTACTGATAGGTGTGCTAATTTACTCGTTCTTCCACTATGACACGCTATGGGAGAGAATTTACCAGCGTGTGCTGCTGCTCCCGGTTGTAATCGGGGTATCCTACGAAACACTCCAGGCAACCAACAAAGTCCGGGATATTCCGGTATTAAGATATCTTGGGTATCCAGGACTCTGGCTGCAGAAACTTACAACGCGCGAGCCTGATGACAAGCAGGTGGAAGTAGCGATTGCTTCGTTCATCCGCATGCGTGAACTTGATGAAGGAAAGACTGATTGTATGATGTCTATTAGTTAACGCCGTGTAAGATACTTCGAAGTGGGGTGTTAAGATGTCGTGGAAATCCAAAACCGTTGCAACCGTTCTGTTTCTGCTCGTAGCCATTGGCCTTTTCTCACAGCTTTACAGCGATCCGTGGGGATTGATTAAATCGCTGGCCATCGCCGCTGCATTCGCTGGCATCCTCTACCTTGCCGTAACCCGACTGTCCAGGACAAATGCTGTAAGCTCCAGTGATGCCGGTTACCAGAAGGCACTGCGGCAGCAGAAGAACAGGCTTAAAAACAGCAGCTCACAGCATTCACTTCAGCCATCAACCAGTGGAAAGTTGAAACAAATGAACAAATTAAAAGCTTCACGGCGCAATCACCCATTCCGTGTGATTGAAGGAAGAAAGAATAAACCGAAAACAAACGAAACAAAAACCTCTTGAACTTAAGTTCAAGAGGTTTTTGTCCGTCTCATTGCTGGAAGCCTGCTTAGAAATTGCACAGCGGATGTCTCCCCCGCGGCAAATAGTTGATCCCTCTCCTCTGGCTTCAAGTCAAATTTTGAAGCGGAGATCCCATCAGTAGGGATGAAAACAGTATGGACAGCGTGCTCTTTCTCCACATACCGTTGATCATGTGCCATCATCATCGTGCGCAGCATCGCATGTATATACTCAGGAAAATTGTCAACCTTGTTTGGATGCGGTTCATAACCGGCGGATAACCGAAAGCCTATCGTAGGATACAGAGAAGTCTTATTTTCTGTAAAAATCCAAAGCGGAAAGTTGCTCAACAACCCTCCATCTACAACGTATATGGGCCGCTTGCCATTCTTCACGATGACAGGCTGCAGATAAAACGGCAGGCTTGCACTCATGCGAACGGCCAGTGAAACGGGGAAGCTTTGCGGTTTAATGCCAATTCGACCTGCGTCATCCGGCAGCACGAGCAGCCGGCCATCCGTAATATCGGAAGCCGTAATTTTTAACCTGTCAGCCGGCAAATCCGCAAACGTATGCACGCCTTTTTCCTTGAGTCGTTTATCCATCCAATTAAGTAAATAATCCCCCGTGTTAAAGCCTTTTTGGATCCACAATTTAATCCAGGAACCCAGGATAGGAAAGAACAGAGAAACTCCCTGCCGGGCCTGCAGCCTGTGGTACTGGAACTCCTTCATTAGTTCACTTAGTTCTACCCCGGTATACCCGGCGGCCAGCAGAGCGGCAATTATCGCACCCGCTGATGTGCCGGCTACGCGGTTCCAGCTGTACCCCCGTTTTTCAAACTCACACACAGCCCCGGCAAACGCAATGCCTTTAACGCCTCCACCTTCGAAAACCGCGTCCAGCTGCCGCATTTTTCCACCTCCCGGGAGTCTTCTTATCTAATGTACGCATGCAATTGCATATTAAGAAGCATTAATTTTAAAAACATTCTATCACCTATTTACAATTCATAACGTATCGCATCAAGCATCAGGCCGCATCACTATATATAAGAATTACCTGGACAAGTGGTTATTACCAACGACAGGCTTTTGATTCTTTACCATTGGAAATCCCATCCAAATAAGCCCTCCACCAGTAAATACAGCTCCAATTACCTCAATGATAGATTGTGCTGCACCTGTGAAACTAGCGACAACAAAAAATAATGTTCCAGCAATCAAAAGATACCCGCCTCCTCGCGAAAGTACGTTTTCCCGCACTACTGAAATTCCAAATAGAATCATACCTGCTACAAAAAGCAACGGCCCAAAAGAATGAATTGTACGCGGCACGTCTGCAGCTAAGACGGAATCCACTTTAGCCCCCGATCCACAGGCAATTTCCACATATACAATGGCGGTAACTAGAATCGTGCCAATGATGCCCAATGCCATACCAAGTAACCCCAAAATGCCGTTTCGTTCACCGTGTAGGGCGAATATTGCAAAAAATACAAATACAAGAAGCGAATGGGCGGCTAATACAAGTGTTTCACCAGTTACCGTTCCAAAGTCTTCTGGTCCACCAAGATTTAATGTATGAGCTAGAATAAATAAAATCCCAGTAATAATTGATGCATAACCACTGAGAAGTCTGTAGTTGGTTGCCATTCTCTTTTCACTCCTTACTTTTCTCATTTTCATCATATTGAATCTCCTCACGTTTATTCGCTTTATGCGGATCTCCATTAATATAGTTTGCATGCTAACTATATTTGTGTTATCTATTTTTGTCAACTTTTTTAGATATAAAAGGCCACCTGCAGGCCGCAGGCAGCTTCTAGTCCTCTGAGTGTTCCAAATCAAATAGGCGGTGAAGGTCCTCCATCCGCTTATTGTCTTCCTGAAAATATTGCACAAGATACTGGATTCGGGTTATAGAATCCCAGCTCAGGTGGTGCTCAATCCCTTCTACATCATCAAAAATTACCTCTTCAGAAACCCCGATAATGCGAAGAAACTCTTCGAGAAGAGCATGCCTGTCCACCAGCCGCTTGCCAATTTTTTTCCCTTTTGTAGTAAGAACGAGCCCTCTATATTTCTCATATACGAGATAATTGTTACGATCAAGCTTTTGTACCATTTTTGTAACTGAGGAAGGATGTACATTCAGCGCTTCCGCGATGTCAGATACACGCGCGTAGCCCTTCTCTTCAATTAAAGTGTAAATCCGTTCCAGATAATCTTCCATACTTGGCGTAGCCACTGCCTTATCCCCCATCCCAACAAACCCTAGTCCCTATGCTTATTATTCGCCGTCCCTATATCATACCTTACATACAAAAAGACATGCAAGGTTTGATCGCTTTACGCAAACAAAAACCCAGGCATACTAGAAAGGGTTTTCCGGCATCGACTATCATCTAAAGTTAATAAACTGAAGATCCAGCGGAAGATCAGCAGTTTTGAGTTCAGCCATAATCTGCTGCAGCTCATCCCGGCTTTTACCCGTTACACGAATTTGATCATCCTGAATCTGGCTTTTCACCTTTAGTTTCGTATCTTTGATAATTTTGTTTATTTTTTTCGCGTTGTCGCTATCGATTCCCTGGGCGATCTTTGCCCTCTGGCGTACGGTTCCGCGTGAAGCCGGTTCTACTTTGCCGAAGTCGAAGCTGCGCATTGAAATGCCGCGTTTAATGAGCTTACTACTCAGAACATCCTTCACCTGCTCCAGCTTATAATCATCGTCAGAAACAATAACAACTTCTTCCTTCTCAAGCTTAATGTCGCTTTTGCTTCCTTTGAAATCATAGCGATTCTCAATTTCTTTCATGGCCAGGTTAATCGCATTCGTCACTTCAGACAGCTCTACCTTCGACACAATATCAAATGAGTTTTCCTTGCTCATTTTTTCCTCCTCATGTGGCCCCGATTTGTTCCTACGTATCAGATTTTACCATATTTTTCGTGTGAAACGCCAATGCATGCTTCAAAGTTCGGTACAATGAAAGAAAGTCAGGTACAATAAAAGAAAAACCAATTCAAGGATGGATGAAATGTCGTACCGCACGTTAAAAATCATCACCATACTCCTTCCCACCATTCTCATCGGCGGATTTGAATTTATTCGGCATAAACTGTTGATTCGGTATTTATCGATGGAAGAAGGAAATTTTTTCATTACTGTGCTTATCTTTATTCTTTCCTTTGCATTTGCTACCTGGATGTTCAGGATGATTCAGCAGACGAATGAACATCTGGCCCAGGAGCAGGCCCGCCGTGCTGTTTACGAGGAAAGAGAGCGTTTGGCCCGGGAACTGCATGACGGAATCGCACAAACACTTTTTTTCCTAAACATAAAATTAAAACAGGCACAAATCGAGGACGCACGCCGCGCTGTCTCTACCATTGACAATGACCTTCGGCAGGCGATTTTTAACCTTCGCCCGCTGCCGGAAGGAGACCGTACCTTTTTCGCCCGCCTCGAAAAGTGGCTGGGAGAGTGGAGCGCGCTTTCCGGGATAGACGTGGAAGTTCAGATACAACAGCCAGATTATTCTTTTACGGCAAACGAAGAGATGTATCTGTTTGCCATCGCGCAGGAGGCCTTTTCGAACATCCGTAAACATGCGTCCGCAACGCAGGCCGCACTATATTTCGCTGCCAGCCAGGATGAATGGACCCTGTCCATAACCGATAACGGAAAAGGGTTTGATACTGCCCCTATTCCTTCGCAAAAATACGGGATTTCCATGATGGAAGAACGGGCCAGAAAGCTAGGAGCTGTATTCCATATTGGAAAAGGCAAATCGGGTGGTACAGAACTGGTTATAAAACAAAGAAGAGGAGAGAATGAAAAATGACACCATACCGTATTCTTATTGCGGATGACCATCCCCTTGCCAGGGCAGGCGTGCGCAGTGTGCTGGAGGCTGACGAGTCTTTCATGATCGTGGGTGAAGCGGAAAACGGGAAGCGTGCATTCGAACTCTGCGGGGAGCTTACGCCCGACCTCGTCCTGTTGGACATCAACATGCCCGTATGGAATGGGATTGAAGCAGCTAGGCAGATTAAATCTGCCTATCCGCATATTTTTACCGTTATGCTAACCGTCTCCGCCGATAGCAAAGATTTGTTTACAGCTATTCAGCACGGGGCACAGGGGTATCTGCTGAAAAATATGGAGCCGGATGACTGGCTCCAATACCTGCATGCGCTGCTGGGAGAAGAAGTGGAGATTTCCCGCGAAATTGCCGGCAGGCTCTTGCTGCATTTTCGCAGGGGCGCTGCTTCTGCCGAACCTGAGCTAGATACGCTAACGCCAAGAGAAAAAGAGATTCTAACCTGGGTAGCTGCGGGTGATACCAATAAACAAATCGCTGACAGGCTAGTGATTGCGGAAAACACGGTCAAAAACCATATTAAAAATTTGTTGGAAAAACTTCATCTCAACAATCGCGTTCAGCTGGCCGCCTATGCGGTGCGGCACGGCCTCGTTTCGGAATCGGACACAGAATAGCCACCAAAAATGACCCGCTTGAGCCATTTTAATGCATTAGATTTTTTGTTTAGATTAGTAGGGGCAGGCAGATTTTGACCATGATTCCTGGTTAGAAGGCTTTTAGCAAAGGGGGGATCGTATGCTGCGTGTCTTGCGATTTATTCATGTGCTGGCAGGTTTAGTTGGATCGGTATTAATCGTGTTGCTGGCGGCTACCGGACTTTTGTTAAACCATCGCTCCTTTATCGGTTATTCCTCAGATACAGCCTTTCAGTTGCAAAAACTGATTTTCAGCCTCCATACCGGGGCTGTAGGGTCACACTCTTTTATCTGGCTGACCGATCTTGGAGCCATTTGTATGATTACGCTAGCGATTACAGGTACATGGTTATGGACAACATCCATTATTCAAAGAAAAGGAGTACAAAAATGAAAAAAAGTACAAAAGGCATCTTAGTTGCCTCACTCATCTTATCACTGGATCTGCTGCAGGCGGGATGCGGCAGTTCTCAGCAGTCACAAAATCAGAATGCGCCCAATCAAAGCGCACCCAGCCAGAGTGGACAGACTGGATCGGGCAGCATGAATATGGATCACAATAAAATGAATATGGGCAATTCTGCCACTCAGGGGCTTGAAAAAGCATTCGCAGATGAATTAAACGGCCTGGCCAAAATGGAGCAAGATGCCAACAAAGGGGATATAAAAAATGACGCTGCGCTTGCGGATCAGCTACATGAAGAATTCCACGCCGCCATTCTTACCCCTTTAAAAGCCAAGAAGGGCAATACGTACGCCGAGGACATTCATGGCAAGTACGATGAACTTCAGGACGCCGTAAAGAAGCAGGATAAAAACAAAATTCTTGAACTCGTTAAAGTGAATCGGGACAACCTGCACAAAGTAGCTGACATTCTTGGAGTTAAAATTAAATAACAGAAGGATAAAATCCCTTTTCAACGTAAGTGCCGTGCGAAAAGGGATTTTTTTGTGGATGGATCTCGATTAGGCTCTGTTTCTTCTGATAAAGCATGAGATTACCAGTGCAACCATTGTAAGCATAGTGGCCACAATAAAAGCATCGTTAATGCCGCTTATCGATGCCTGGGCAGCAGCGGATTGATAGATGATTGGAATCCCGAGGCTGCTGCCGGCTTCAGATGGCAGCCCGGCAGCTGCGGCCAGACCCTGGCCAATTTCGGTAAGCGTTTGGACCGCATAAGGGTTATTTGACGTGACAACATTGGCATAATTGGTTAAGTGAATCGTACTGCGGGTTGACATCACCGTCACCAGCAGAGCCGTACCAATCGAGCCTGCTACCTGGCGCAACGTATTGGACATTGCGTTTCCGTGGCTTTTTAGATGAACCGGAAGCTGGTTAAAGCCGGCCGTCATAATCGTCATCATAAGAAAGGACATCCCAAACATTCGCATCGCATACAAAACCAGTATTTGAGCGTATGTTGTTTCCGCTGTCAACTTAGTAAACTGGTAAGTTGTTATCGTTGTGATGGTAAGCCCGACAATGGCCAGCGGCCGGATGCCAATTTTATCAAATAAAGCACCTGAGATGGGCGACATAATCCCCATAAGAATAGCCCCGGGCAGCAACAGCAGACCCGATTGCAAAGGAGTAAATCCGCGTATATTTTGAATATAGATCGGCAGCAGGAGCATGCCGCCAAACATCGCCATATTTACAATCATGCTGACTACCGTTGTAAGACTGTAAATATCAAACTTGAATACCCGCAGGTCAACCAGCGGCTGGTCTGTCGTAAGCTCTCTTCGGACAAAAAGAACAAGAAAGAGGAAACCGATATACATAGGCCCCAAAACCCAAAAGCTGCCCCACCCTTTATCGCCCGCTTCGCTTAAGCCATACAGGATTCCGCCAAACCCCAGCGTAGAAAAGAAAGCGCCCCAGAAATCAAATTTGGGAAAGGTTAATTTAGAAATGTTACTTAACCAGACGGCTGCAAGCAGAATTTCCAACGCCCCAAGCGGAACCATTATATAAAAGAGAATCCGCCATGAATAGTTTTGCACAATCCACCCGGACAGTGTCGGGCCAACTGCAGGGGCAAACATCATAGCAATTCCCATCAATCCCATTGCCTTCCCCATCTTCTCAGGAGGAAAGATCCTGAGAAAAACATTTGATACCAATGGCATTAATATCCCCGCTCCAACTGCCTGCACGAGCCTTCCAATCAATACAAGTGAGTAATTTGGGGCGATCCCACAGAACAGAGACCCGATCGTAAAAAAAATCATGGCCGCCATAAAGAGTTTCCGCGTTGTGAATGTTTCAATTAGAAATGCACTTACTGGAATAAGGACCGCATTCGCCAGCATAAATCCCGTACTTAACCACTGTACGGTAGATGTGGAGACATTGAGATCATTCATCATATGGGGAATGGCAACATTAATTAAGGTTTGATTTAAAATCGCAATAAACATCCCGAGCACTAATACCGTAACAATGCGGCCTGTTCTCATCTCATTTTCCATACGCGGCTTCTTCTCCTACTTATGAATTCATAAGATAGTATTCTTCCGCTCCGTTTGCTTTATGTACAATTAACCTTGGCGAAGCAAAGGCGCAGGCAAAGAACGGCATCCTATATGGGGTACAGGCTATTGAAACGAAACGCTGCTATGCCCGGCTAAAAGCTGCTCAAACTGTGCGACCGTTAGCGGCTCACTGAAATAGAAGCCTTGAATCTCGTCACACATGTGCTCCTTTAAGAAGTCCATTTGTTCCCGTGTCTCAACACCCTCTGCAATCACCTTAAGCTTCAGATTATGCGCCAGGGCGATGATGGCTTTTACAATAGAGGTATCCTGATGAGCCGCTATACTGTTTACAAAGGATTTATCAATTTTTAGCGTATCGATTGGAAATTTATTTAAATAGTTGAGCGAACTATAGCCAGTGCCAAAATCGTCGATAGAAATTTGCACGCCTATTTTCTTTAACTCTTGCAACTTCGAAATAACCTGCTCGGCATTCTGCATGGAAATGCTTTCGGTAATTTCGAGTTCTAAATATTCAGCTTTAAGATTTGTCTCTTCCAGTACTTGCCGTATCATAGGAATCAGATTTTCCTGCTGGAACTGCCTCGCAGAAAGATTGACAGCTACCCGCATCGGTTCAAATCCAGCCTCCTGCCAGCTTTTATTCTGCATGCATGCCGTGCGAAGAACCCATTCTCCAATTGGCAGAATTAAACCGGTCTCTTCAGCCAACGGAATAAATTTCACCGGAGGAATCATCCCGACATCCGGGTGCTGCCAGCGGACCAGCGCTTCCATACCTGTCACTCTTTTCGTTTTGATATCCAGTTTTGGCTGGTAGAACAACGCAAGTTCCTGGTTCGTTATCGCCTTGCGCAAGTTGCTTTCCAGAGCCATTCCTTTCATGATCGCATCTTCCATGGATATGGTATATAATTCAGCCCGGTTTCCGCCCAGTTCTTTGGCGCGGTACATCGCTCTGTCAGCATTCTTGACGAGATCTTCGGCATCTGTACCTCCACAAGGAAAGATGCTGATGCCTATGCTGCCGGCAATAAAAAACTCTTCATGCCGGCCTTCCAGAATAAACGGTGTCGTTAGCCTCTCAAGAATTTGGTGTGCTTTAGCCAGCACAGCTGCATCGTCAGAATGTCCGGTAAGCAGCACGGTAAATTCATCACCGCCCAGTCGATAAAACGTTTCTTCGTTACTCAATATCTCCGTGATCCGTTCCGCCACGGCCTTAAGCAGCCTATCTCCTGTCCCATGCCCTAGCGTGTCGTTAATATTTTTAAAGCGGTCCAGATCTATAAACATAACGGCAATGCCGTTTTCGCCATTCTGCGACACCCTGTATTGCAAATCCTCGTTAAATTTAAAACGGTTGGGCAGGCCGGTTAGAAAATCATGGCTGGCCTGGTACTGTATGGGCCTGACAGCATAACTAGAAAGAAGGTAGCTGACGATATAAACTACGAGAAGAACAGCAAGCGAATTAATTAAATTGCTTAGCAGCTGCCTGTCCAAAAAATCCTGGATCACATGATAATCCGCCACAATACCAATAACATAGGGAATCTTTGATTTGATAACAGGAATGAAACTTTTGAGGACATGCTTGCCGTTAACTACCGCGTCATAGCTGACCAGTTTTCCTGTTTTTGCGGCTTTTCTTATGCTGGCCCGGTCCATCTCCACATTTTTATATGTATAATCCCCAAATAAAAGCGGACGGTCCTGCAGGGGCACCTGCTTAACTCCCTCTGCTTTTATAAAAACGGGCGGTTTGCCAAATGCATTTAGATTAAATCCGGTTATCTCCAAAAAAGCTTTATTGTCCTTAAGTGTCTCCTGCACGATCGCCTCAGGACCAAACGATTTCTGGAAGTTAGCGATGAAGTCAGTTTTTACATAGGGGTTAATAATATAGTTGATCTGTTTGTCTTTGTAATAACCCCATTTGTCGACATCACCTGGTTTTGTAGTGGAAACGTTAATGGGTCCAGACCAATAGTTGACCAGCTTTTGACCTTCCCCCACTGTCACTCTCTGGTTATTCCAAAGCTGTTGAAAAGCAACATACCAGTAACCCCATCCTTTCGTACTCATACTGAGCTCTTTTGGATCGGAGGATTTCACACCTACAATATCAGAACCGATTTTTTTCATTAGGGTTATATCCGAGATGCCTATTTCCCTGCTTAGCTTCGCAAGCTGCTCGTTGGTTATCTTATCGACATCTGGATTTAGCGCATACTTCGCGACCAGCGATGCGATGCGAAGCTGCTGGGCAATCAAATTCTCTGCATAATTAGAGCCGAATTCGGAATGTTCAATGGCAATGCCAATCTCTTTAGCTGTTAACTCCATCTGTTTTTCCTGTTCAGCTTGGAGTAAATCCCGGGTGGAAAAATAATGCAGCGTGTTGTTCAGGAGCAGAATCACGGTAACAATTACTGAAAAGATAATAGCCAATTTTGTTTTAAACGACACGTATTGTACCCCGCTTACCTGATAAAGTTGTTAAAACGCTCCCCTTCTCTTACTGAATCTGATCTGCCGCTAAGCGAAAGCCATATATTTTTAGCCGCGGCCATTCCCTGTCCAACATGTAAGCTAATGCTTGAATATTCGGGCGGCGTAGATAAATCCCCAATGGCATAGACTTGGTCGTGGGTTGTTTTTCCCCATCTGTCTGTTTTGACACAGCCGTTGTCTATCTCTACCAAATGGTCTAGGAGACTGCAATTGCTTTGAACCCCAATCCGAATTAACACATAATCTGCTTCCTCATATTTTTCTATTGCTGTTCTCGTATTTAAAATGATAACTCCTGCAAGTCCACTGTCCCAGACAATGGATTTAATCTGGGAGAATAGCTCAAAACGAACGTTGCTGCTCTTTAGGAGAGGCTGTAAATATTCAGCCTTAGCTTTAAATCTATCGTGCCGGTGAACGATTGTAATAGAATCGGCCCAGTTCCTTATGCGGTAGGCGCCTTCTAACGCCCTGTTTCCACCGCCAACAATGACAACCTTTTTGCCTTTAAAGATCTCCGGGCTTTTGGATGTGGACAGTTCTCCCATTCGCGAATAAAGCTGTTCTTCCCCAGGTACGCCTAAGTGCCGTTCTGTCGCCCCCGCAGCCACAATGATGTAGGTGGCAGCGTAAGATTTGCGCTCATTTTTATTCGTATGAAAGGTGCTAAGGACGAAACCCGCGTTGTTATTTTCAATGCCCACCACTTCTGTTTCTGTTAGCCACTCACACTGCATAGCTTGCAAATGCTTCTGCAGCCTGTCCAACAAATCTCTGCCTGTTAACCCAAACAAACCGGGATAATCAATGATTTCGTTGTGAACTTTATGCAGCTGTCCGCCGAGTACATCGGACTTCTCAAACAGGATGGCGTTAAGGCCGAGCTGTTTTAACCAGATAAGCGCTGAAATGCCAGCAACCCCGCCGCCTACTATAATAACATCATAATGCTTCATGGAATTCTCCCTTTAACATGACCGGCAAGAAGTCCCCCCTCCTCTAAGCGAAGCGAAGGTGGGGGATGAATTGCCAGTTGTTGTTGTGTCGCAAGCAATGGCAATCACGGGCTTTTGCAAGCCCCCAATTCAAGCACCTTAGGTGGTAAGTTGCGGGTAGTTCACGATGTATTCAAGAGAATCTTCGAACTCCCTCCAACTCGACACACGCTTACAGCTAACGTCGCGGTTGTATGGGTAGTCCATGGCAACTGCGAGCCTACCAGTTTGGGCAAAACGCTTCAAATTGTGCGGAGCATGCAGAATCCATATCGATTAATAGCGTATATTGATACATTTCATCACCGTTTTTTGTGTAAAATGTCCTTTAATATATCGGATCATCCCAGCCAGCAAAATATGTGCTAAAATAATCATTTTTTTAATTCTGCTATTTGTGCTGCAGCAGAAATCGCTGGTAGGTTTGGTTGAACAATTCAGTCTGGTAGAGATGCGCAACATGTGGAGTTCCCGGAAGCTCGATATATATAACTTCCGGAAGTATGTCGTGAAGGTCATACAAACATGTCTTACGTATGTGATCGTACTCTCCCATGACCCACAAGAATGGGCGTTTGATTTTACTGAGTCTGCTTCGCACACGGCCAAACAACATATAGTGTAATGCCTGCATCACAACACTGGAGGCGATTTCTCCCCCATATTTCTGAAATATCTTTCTGGACTTATAAGCATAAGGGTCGCGCATGACTGGATTGTTCGGATTCATTTTGCATGCATAGTATTGAAGCCAGTCTCTATAGTGGATCTCTCTTTTATTCCATACTTTTATTAATTCTTCATGAAAGAAGGATGGGTTGTCATAACTAGCCCCAATATGGCAAAGCGAAGTGACTTTCTCGGGATATTGATAAGCAAACTCATTTGCGATATAAGTCCCGAAGCTTAACGAACAAATATTCGCCTGTTGGATTTGCAGCCTGTTATAAACCGCCAGGAGTTCATTTACTAGATTGGCCATTTCAAAATTAACTGCTATTCCTTTTTCCGCACCGTGCCCAAGCATATCGTAGGCCACCGTATAATAGCATTTGGATAATGCGGCTACTTGCTCTTTAAATACCGTGTGATTACCGACCAGCCCATGAATAAAAATGATGGCTTCCCCTTGGCCACAGGTCCATATCTGCTTGTCCATTTTATCCGAGTCATCCCTTTGCTAGTTGCTTGTCCTCTATGTACATCTTACTTGATCGATCACAAAAAAAGAAAGAGATAGTTGGAATTTATTTGAATGGTAGGAAATCATCTGGAATTAAAGTAACGTGATGCGATCTAACTATGACAAGTGGGGAAATACAGGATCACCTTGCTTCGATATCCGTTCAAAAGTGGGGTAATGGATAGGATGGTGAGCAAGCTTAAGAAGGGATGTTACCAGCGCTGCTATCGGCAAGCGGGAACAGGGGCTTGTTTATTGTTTCGGTTAAGCCACCGGTTCCCCTTCACCGCTGTCCTTTTAAGCTTTCGAAATAAAATAACCGTGATATTGGTTGCGGAGAGACTGCTTCAGGAACTTTCCTACAGACGTTTTCGGAATTTCATCAATAAATAGGATGTCGTCAGGCACCCACCATTTCACGAATCTATCCTCTAAATAGGTGAAGAACTCTTCTTTCGTAACTTTTCCCTTATGTTCATCTTTGACTACGATGAAAGCAATTGGCCGCTCGTCCCACTTAGGATGGGGCACACCTACGACGCTAGCTTCAAAAACAGCCGGATGCGTCATCAGCGCATTTTCAAGGTCCAGTGAAGAAATCCATTCCCCGCCGCTTTTCACCAGATCTTTTGTGCGGTCAACTAATTTTATCGTTCCCTCCTCATCAATAACGGCGACGTCTCCGGAGTGATACCAGCCATCGATAAATGTCTCTTCCGTTCGTTCATCTTTATAATATTCATCTGCTATCCACGGGCCGCGCAGCCATAATTCGCCTGCATCAAGCCCGTCCCACGCGGCTTCCTTTCCATCATACCGAACGACTCTTCCTTCCACTCCAGGAATGAGGAGCCCCTGCTTGGCGCGTATGTCCATTCGCTCCTCCTCCGAGAGTGTTACTTGATAGCTTTTCAACCGGGAAACGGTGATAATTGGACTCGACTCCGTCATCCCATAAGCATGAATGAATGGAATGCCAAATGTGCTTTCGTACTCACGGATTAATCCTTGCGGGGCGGCAGAACCGCCGCAGATAACGGTACGCAGACAGGAGACATCATGGTTTCCTTCTCTCAATACTTTTGCGAGACCTAACCATACAGTGGGAACGCCGGCAGTCAACGTGACCCTTTCCTGCTCAATTAAATCCGCCAGTATTGCTGGAGTTGGTGCACGTCCTGGAAGAACCTGCTTGGAGCCGAACCAGACCCCCGCAAAAGGAAATCCCCATGCATTGACATGGAACATCGGCACAACAGGCATGCATACATCGGTTTCTGAGACGCCTATTGAATCGGCTAACCCTAACGCCATAGTATGAAGATAAGTGGACCGGTGGGTATACACCACGCCTTTGGGATTGCCTGTAGTAGCAGATGTATAACACATGCCCATCGGTTCATCTTCACCAATATCATCCGGGAACTGAAAACCGGGGTTGCCCTCGGATAATAAATCCTCGTAGGAATAGGCGGGTGACAAACTGGTTCGGGGAATGTCTTTGTTGTCGCTCATAATGATATAGGCTTTAACAGTATGCAATTGGTCTTGTACCTTTTCAATAATGGGAACGAGGTCTTCGTCTATTAATAATAGGTCATCTTCTGCATGGTTAATGATATAGGCAATGTGATCCGTGGATAAGCGTATGTTGATTGTATGCAGGACCGCACCATAACAGGGGATGGCGAAATAGGCTTCTAAGTGCCGGTGGTTATTCCAGGCAAAGGTGCCTACCCGGTGGCCCCGTTTAATCCCCAGTGCCGCCAGCACGCTGCCTAATTGGCGAGTCCTTCTGCAATACTGAGCGTATGTATAGCGAAAAATACCGTGGGAACCGCGTGATACAATTTCTTTCTTTGGAAAGAATTTTTCAGCCCGCTCAAATATAGAGTGGAGTGTTAATGGATATTTCATCATCTGGTTTCTCTCCTCCCAATTTGTTATCAGCTATTTTGTGAAGCGCTTTCAAAATAAGTTTAAAAAATTTTGTTTATTTAATTATTTCTGATATCATTATTATAATAGCTGTCTTACATAAATAAAAGGTTTTAGACTTAGAGAAAAATCCTGAGCCATTTCCGATTAGAATCGTTTGGCTCAGGATTTTCTTTTACTTGCCAGAATTAAATGACTGCCTGTAATAAAAGGGGAAAAACCAGCTGTGTAAGAGCTGGAGTCAGGGTTACCGCTGTTTTTTCACTATTTCCATCCCCTCATGTGCCAGGGCATAGTGAATCCCGTGCTGCAGGGTTGAAAATGTAATGATTTCTTCTGTATTAAAATCAGAATCAATGATTTTAACTGCTAAATCAGCACCAATGCCGACCAAAATACAAACGCCGCCAACTAGCCTGGTAGCAGCCACTAATTTATGAAGAAGGGAGATGGTGTACTCATCAATTTCCTTAATGGCGGTTAAATCGAGAACCAGGTATTTTGCCTGGTGGCTTGTGAGCCCGGTTAACGCTTTGGACATTAATTCTTCCGCACGATGGTTGTCATACTTAGAAATTAACGGAATAACTAAGATATCGTTTAGCACCGGGATGACAGGAACGGACAAATCAGTTATGAGATCATTTAATTCCTTCGTTCTTTCCTCAACAAGCCGCTCCAATCCTTTGATTCGGGTTTGCTCTTTTTGCCGAATTAGGTCGTGGATATTGCCTGCAGGTGTTATTACCGAAGGGAACAGGTGTATTTCATCGTATTCCTCTCCTCCGATTTCACTGGTTTTGTAGTTGTACCAGATATTTTCTTTATAAAGAGAGCTGAAAAGGCCCGCCCAGTGACCGGGGAGAAATAAGCCCGGTTCTGCTTTTCCCTGTTCCTTGTTCACCCGAAACTCCCAGCTGTTTTTCATCCGAACCACAGCTGTTTTGTTGTGTAAGTCAATCGATTCAAAAATGAATTTTCCCCAACCAGCAGTGGCATAAGTAATGGGAAGTGATTTGAGAATAAAGTGAATATCCTGCTGCCGGTAAAAATCTGCAACAATGGTTCCCATCCTATAGCCGGCCGTTTCTAGGACAACCCTGGCAGAATCATCTCCGGATACTTCTTCAATTGAGTCGAACAACGTCCTGAACGCGGAGCCTACCCAGAAGAGGAGAGCCTCCGCTCCATCAAACTTGAATAAACCATTTTCTAAATCCCATGTAAAAGAAGATGGGCCTACATCTTTTTGGTACCTACTATTTTCCATCATTAAATTCCATCCAATTCGTTCAATTTATATGCATTTTTACCCGTGCTATCTGTTGTTCCCAATGATATTTTCCAATATACAGCGCTTAATCCGTGCCCTTTTTTCTGCTAACGAGATAGAGTCAATTGTTATATTCCCCCTACCAGCATTGATATCCATCTAGGGCAACAAATCCAGAACAGTCAATATATCGCCTTTTGTCCTGTAAAAATCACTTACCACCTGGCCTGTCCGGTATCCGGCTTTTAAATTGTTCTGCCATTAATTCTTCTGCCATTGTACACCTCTTCTACAAAATGTTTTACCGTTGGCGGATGAACTTAAGAGCCTGCCGGACTGTCGCAAACGTCTTAATAGACGACAAATCGATTCCCATCTGAACGGTTGTCCTGGCAATTTCAGGACGAATCCCCGTTATGGTAGAGTCAATGCCTAACAAGCGAAGCACGTTATTTATTTTAAATAAATGATCAACTACCATCGTATCCACTGCCTGGATACCTGAGAAATCAATGATTAGATGTTCAACCTTTAATTCGGCAACTTTCGGAACGGTTTTTTCAAGAATGTTTTTCGCGCGGTAAGTATCAATCTGGCCAATGATCGGCAGCACCGCGATTCCATCATCAACCGGCACGATGGGGGCGCTGAGTTCACTCACTTCTTCCTTTGTCATCACAAGAATTCTATCTTTAAATGCGTCGAATGCTTTAATGGTCTCGTGCAGCGTCACATCAATCAACCGATCAACGTTGGTGATAATATCAAAGGTAACATCCCGATCAACATTATAAAATTTACATATGCTGTAAATTTTTCTTTGAAACGCATCCCGAATCAAAGAATAAGATTCTAAAACAAATGTTATCTTTTTCCCTGTGCTGGCTTCGCGTTCCCCGTTCTTATGGCTCCAATTCATTAAATCTGACGAGGGTTGTTTATCGTTTCTTAAGATGGCTTCACCAAGAAATCGGAGGAATTCTTCGAAACTGGCTAAGCCCGTGTTTATGTCATCCTGCGAAAAATCAATGTGAGCTTCAGATAGGATCGTATCTATTATTTCTTGAGCGATTTGCTGCCTATTGTCTATTAGATAATTTGCCACGTCTGCATTCAAGTTCACTGTTACTCCCTCTTTCTACTTACTTAGTAAATGGTATATTGACCTAAACCAATTCCATTTACCACGGTGTTAGAGGTTTGAAACATTAAGGAATGGATTCAAATAAAAAAAATGCGCAAAAGCTTTGCTGATAGCCTTTGCGCAAAAATACCGATAAAATGTCAAGAACCAGTGTAGGTTCCGCCTGTAGTCGGTGTGCCCCCTGTACTCGGTGTGCCCCCTGTAGTCGGTGTGCCGCCTGTACTCGGTGTGCCGCCTGTACTCGGTATGCCACCTGTACCCGATGTCCCGCCTGTGCTCGGTGTGCCCCCTGTAGTCGGTGTGCCCCCTGTACTCGGTGTGCCGCCTGTACTCGGTATGCCACCTGTACCCGATGTCCCGCCTGTGCTCGGTGTGCCGCCTGTCTGTGATTGGCCCGGATACTGGCCGCCCCAGCCGCCTGTCTGCGATTGGCCCGGGTACTGGCCGCTCCACCCGCCTGTCTGCGATTGGCCCGGGTACTGGCCGCTCCACCCGCCTGTCTGCGATTGGCCCGGGTACTGGCCGCTCCACCCGCCTGTCTGCGATTGGCCCGGATACTGGCCGCTCCACCCGCCTGTCTGCGATTGGCCCGGATACTGGCCGCTCCACCCGCCTGTCTGCGATTGGTCCGGGTACTGGCCGCCCCAGCTGCCTGTCTGCGATTGGTCCGGGTACTGGCCGCCCCAGCTGCCTGTCTGCGATTGGTCCGGGTACTGGCCGCTCAATCCGCCTGTTGACCCTTGTAGTTGAGCAAACTGGCTAAGTGATTGCTCAAGTCGATTTGCATAGTCATAGTGCAGTAGATAGTACTGCATATGCAATGTAGGATTTATATATTCATATTTTTTAGCCAATAAAAAATAGACAGTTGCACGATCCAGGTTATCTTTCCAATTACGGTAATCTATCATTTATCTAACCTCCCCCTCAATCATGGTACGTATATACTCTATGCGAATACCCACTGAGTCGCCTATCGTCATGCGCCCAATTTTTCGAAAGGGAGAATGAGAAAAACACCGCGGGCCATGCCGCTCTCTCCTTTCCCCTCAAAGAAGTTTTTACGGCCGCTTTGTGGAACGACGGGCGGACCGGCATTAGCAAAGCTTGGCCAGCTGCAAGCGAAGCGCTGCCGATGGCCTTAGCTGCGCTTATACCGTTTAGGTGCAACATCTGGGTATCTCAATGATGGAGACAGGTTGCCGGTCTTTTTCGCCCTCTGTTCCACACGCTCTACAGGGGGAAAGAAAGGTGCGGACATACGCCTCATGATGTTTTTCTTCGGTGTTTCGGGACCGGAGGCCCATTGAAAAAATCGCTCAAGGCACTTCAACACTGTTAAGCACATAATAAAAAAACCTTCCTGGAGTGGAAGATTTTTGTGATCGTCAGGTTATTGTTGTTTATTATTTTCTATTTCTTTGACATTCGCATGATTGGATGCGCGAGCGGTTTCTTCCGCAAAGTCTGCATCGTTTTGGCCAACCCTCATCATATTTACATTGCTGGCCGCGTTGGCATCCGTATCTAATTTCGGTTTATTTCTCATCTTCCCGCCTCCTGCTATCGGCTTTTCTTATGCGATTTTCCATCAGCAGTGCGCATCCGTCCTGCTTTATCTTTATCCACAGCTAAATCAGCAGCCGTCACTCGGCTCTCCAAATCGTTCACCGACTCCGGTATATGGATGGCTTTCTCGTCATTGCGCTGTTTGATAAGGATCCCTTCCTTTCTTCAAAAATCTTTCCCCCTTTAAGGTGGCAATACCGGCATTGCGCTATACATGCCAAAACTCTCCGGTTCAATCCATTAGGGATCCTGGGCAATCAACTAACAGCTTCGTCAACGACTGTCGGATCCATTTGACACTTGCTCCTTATGTATTGCAAACCTTCTATTTGATAAAATAAAGAAATAGCAAAATTCATATGCCAAGGGAGAAAAAAATGAAACTAGGCACACACAATGGACCGTTTCATGCTGACGAAGTTTTTGCCACTGCATTCCTTCTTAATTTATATGAGGATGCAGAAATTATCCGCACACGGAAAGAGGATATTCTTCAAACTTGCGATATTGTATACGATGTTGGGCGGGGAAAATACGACCATCATACACGCGACAAAGAATATAGAGAGAACGAAATTCCGTACGCTGCTTCGGGACTTATCTGGCGCGATTTTGGCCGGGAAATATTGAGGAAAGAGGGCGTGGACGATCCCGCGGTAGAGGAGGAGTTTTTTAATGAAGTAGATGAAGTTTTTATCCAGCCTCTTGACGCACTCGACAACGGTATTAATATAGAGAAATCCATGCCAATTCTGGATATCGCATACGTAGTAAAATTAATGAACCCTGCCTGGGACGCAGATGAATCGGAAGAAGAGTCCTTTTGGAAAGCGGTAACCTTCGCCAAAAGTGTCTTCTATAGTTATCTCAACAAATTACTTTCTAGCCACCGGGCTTATCCGTTTATACAGCGGGCATTCGAAGCAAGAGAAGTACCTGAGATCCTTATTCTCGAAACGGGTTGCCCATGGGGCAAAGCTTTAACTTCACTAGATGAACAGAATAAAGTACTTTTTGTGATTACTCCACGGGACAACGGGCAATTTACCGTTCAGGGCGTGCGATCGGAACCCGGTTCTTTTGCGGTACGGAAGAATTTCCCTGACTCCTGGGCCGGCCTGGAGGGAGAAGAATTAGAAAGAGCGACGCATGTTCCAGGTTCCATCTTTTGCCACAGCGGATTATGGCTGGCCGTAGCAGACTCTTTAGCAGGTGCCGTTCAACTGGCTAAGCTAGCGATTCAAGCATAAATGAGAAAAACATCGCGGGCAACTATTATCCCGCGATGTTTTATGTCAGCTGCTGGCACTTGTATAAGAGCGGAGTGCGTACCGCCAAAATCGACGGGATAACCATAAGAAAATGCCCGCAACAACAAGGGATAGAAGCGTTGTCACGCTATTCCATCTGCCTAACAGGGCCATGACAGGGGTACTCGTGATAAATGCCGCAGGCAAAATGTATGTCAGCACAATACGGAGCCAGCCCTGGTACATACCAATTGGAAAACGGGTCGTTTCGAAAAAAGAATCGAACGCGAAGGAAAGATCGTCTATTCGGATCACCCAAAATGCTGTCGTCATGAGCAGCATCCATAGCGAATAAATAAGCACGAGTGAAGAAAACAGGCTAATGATAAACACCATGCAATCCCCAAACGTCGGCACGTAATGTTTTTGAGACAGTCCGTACACAATCAATCCCAATCCGAGAAAGACGTCAATCAGCCGCCAGAAGATCAAATGGCGAAAACTGACATAAAACATGCTATCCACCGGTTTGGTCAGAATATAATCTAACGTTCCCTTTCTTACATGCAACAGCAGCCGCGACATATTAGGACGCAGGGCAAAATTAATAAATCCTTGCAGTGTATTGAACATTCCGAGAAGCACGAGGACATCTGCATATGCCCAGCCCCCAAGTTGATTGGTTTGATAAAAAAAGATCTGAATGGTCAAAATCGCTATACCCACACCAAAAAGACTGGAAAGCAAATTCCCGATAAATTCGCTGCGGTATTCAAGTTCTTCGACTAAACAGGTTCTAAAAAACTCACAAAAAATCCGCCAATTTCTCCTCATTTATTACCCCCCTACTGCCTGATTTTTTTTCAAGCCTGCTTTCCACAGCCACCCAAGCATCGCAAATAAAAGCAGTGCCCAGATGATGGACCCAAGAAAACCATACGCCATATTTGGCCCGGTTGCAGCACCTGTCACGATATCAATCGGGAAGCCAATCATATAGCGGAAAGGCAGGACAAAACTAATCTGCTGCATGACAGGAGGCAGCAGAGACAAAGGCGCGATACGTCCAGAGAAGAACAAGGATACGGCTTCAAACATGGAATATATCGCTGTGACTTTGGTAATCCAGAAACCAAGAAGGCCAAACGTATAGCTAAACATAAATCGGATGGCAGCCCCTAAAAGCAAGGCAGCGATGAATAACAGCCACTGGGTACCGCTCAAATGGAGCCGCAGAGCAGGAACAAACAGTGCTGTTATAATCCAGACGGGAATGAGAATAACTAAAAATAACCCTTTATAAACAATGTTTTCTGCAATCGCCCAGTGTACCGGGTGAAGTGGTCGCACAATGTGATATGAAAAAGTGCCTTCCCGAATTTCGCGATCGAGTTCCCATACATCCCAGGCACTCGTCAGCCGTTCTACAAAAATGAGTACAATAAAATAAAGCACAAATGACTGGGCCTGCGCTTGATAAATATTCATCCACACGATCATCGTTATCAGCGGCTGTATCATGGATCCTGTCATCCATACGATGGTTGCAAGCTGATAGGCAAACATTTCAACATACTTCATCCGAAGAAGAACCACGTACTTATTGAACATGGGATTCCTCCTGGAATGCAAGGGTGATGACCTCCTCCATTGGCGGATCCTGTATATTGAGATCGGATACGTGAAAATTCTGCAACAGCTTGGAAGACACCTCTGGAATTCGCTCCCGCGGAACACGCAGTGTTACTCTCCCCTCTTCGATATGCACGATCTCCCCATAATTATCCCACGATACGGCCGGCAGAGAAGGAAGGCGGATTTCAAGCAGTTTATAGGGCGTTAGTTTTTCCGTTAAGACTTGTAAATCGCCATCGTACAGCAATTTTCCATGATTGATAATCAGCACCCGGTTACACAGCGCTGTCACATCACCCATATAGTGGGAAGTCAACAGAATTGTAGTCTGGTGTTCCCGGTTGTATTTTGCGATAAATTTCCGAACTTTTTCCTGCGTATGGACATCGAGGCCTATCGTTGGTTCATCCAAAAACAAAATGGTGGGCCGGTGCAACAAGGCTGCCGCTAACTCACATTTCATGCGCTGGCCCAGCGACAAACTTCGCGTGGGTTTGGTGAGCAACGGCTCAAGTTCAAGCAATTCGGTGAGCTCATCTAACGTTTGGCGAAATACCCGATCCTCTATTTCATAAATGGCCTTATTCACCAGGAAAGTTTCCATGGGCGGGATATCCCAGATAAGCTGGCTTTTTTGTCCCATAACCAGGCTCATCATCTTTTTAAATTCATTTTTTTGTTCAAGTGGCTTAAATCCCCCTACCGTTATTTGGCCCGATGTAGGGTGAAGAAGCCCCGCCAGCATTTTCATAGTCGTGGTTTTCCCGGCGCCATTAGGACCGAGAAAACCGACTATCTCTCCTGACTCAATCGAAAACGAGACATCTTTGACAGCGTCTACGGTCCGATATTCACGTCTAAAAAGACTGCGAACTGCATCAGCCCACCCTTCCTGGCGGACATGCACTTTAAACTGCTTATTTAAATGTTGAACTTGAATAGACATTCGTCCCTCCGCTGCATAAAATAATCTGATTTAATTTCCATATTAACCTTCCCCCCACAAAATTGAAATAAGAAGAAACGCTAACGTTTTCAAGTGACATAAACTTTATTGCCACAATTAAAAAACGGCCTGAAATCTATTCAGGCCGCAATTTTTATTCGGGGTTATTGCCAGAGTTATTTCCCACTTTATACGGTGTTGAGATACCCTGGTAATAGACCATAACGTCCATTCCAACTGCTGCGTGGGAGAGGTCATGGCAGTGAAACATCCATATTCCCGGGTTATTTGCTTGAAAAGCGATCACATACGAATCTTTCGGCATCATATTTAACGTATCGAGGTAAATAGGGCTCCCTGACAGCGGCTTTCCATTTTTACTTAGCACCTGAAAGGTATGGCCGTGTAGATGCATTGGATGGATAAGTGAACTGTTATTTTCTAATGTAATCTTTACACTGTCCCCTTGTTTGACTTCAATAGGCGGGATATTAGGAGCTAATTTCCCGTTGATGGTCATTCCTTCTCCCAATTTCAAATCATATGTTTTAGTAAAAGAAGTACTTAAACTATAAATTCCTCTTTGGTGAACGCCATATGTCGTAAAGTCAAACCGTGGGTACTCCTTGGGGTTGCTGTTATCAGAAACAGGCTGTCCATTTCCGATTGTAGCTGAAATCATTTTATTTTCGTTATCAGAAACATCAGCATCCACCAGTTTTACCACACCGTTAGCCGGCATCTTAAAGCTGATATCACATCGTCCCGCTGCACCAACAGGCAGAAGGGTTTTTTCGATTGGTGAGGGCCCCGAAATATCGTGGCCGTCGAGGGCAATGACGCTAAACTTCGCTCCGGTTAATGTCAGCAAGTGTGTAGCGTTTCCAGTATTGATAAGGCGAAGCCGGACCTGTTCACCAGGTTTTGCAGCCAGGTGTACCCCACTGCTTGTACCATTAACCGTAAAAACATTATTTCCCGGGATATTCCAATCATGCAGCGTTAACGTATAGTCCTTATCATATTTCACAGCTGGCTTTTTCGGGTCCACCACAAAAGCGCCGAATAAACCTTTGCCTACCTGATTGAAGCTATCCTGATGAGAGTGGTACCAGTAGGTTCCCGGTTGATTGGCGATAAATGTATAGGTGAACGTTTGCCCAGGTTTTACCGCATCCTGTGTTACCCCTGCAATGCCATCCTCGGCTCCCGGTACATCAACCCCATGCCAGTGAATGGTTACACCTGTATTCAGCTTATTAATAAGATGGACCACAACGCGATCGCCTTGTGTAACGCGCAGTTCGGGTCCGGGCACCGTCCCATTAAACGTCAAGGCGTCAGTCGTGATTCCATTGCCTAAATTAATTTTTTTGCTTTCAGCTATCAGTGTAAATGTTTTCGTAGGAGCGTTTGTTTTAGGCGCCGTAAAATGTGTAACAGGAATTCCTTTGTTGGACGTATCCCCCATACTCATGTTGCCCATACTACCCATATTGTCCACATGCCCCATCTCCATTGCGGCAGGAGCCTGTGATTGATTCTGCTCGCTCGTAAAGATGTAGATGCCGCCTACTATCACGACCAGAAATAAACCTATATAAATGAATAATTTTTTTCGTGTAGGATTCATAGCTATATACCTCCATCCTCATTGATTATAGTCCTTGAACGTGGATTTATCTTGGTATGGAGGACCTATGGTCTAGCGCTGAATGTGACAATAACGACACACGTACTGTATCAAAGGTTCAGCAGCAAATTTTACTCGCCCAATCAAAGGCGCAGTAAAAAGCACCGGCGTCCCCACCGATGCTTTTTTTGCGTGCCAAACTTCCATGTGTTTCGTTCATCATGCACTACTTACTTCGATTTCTTCCCAAATGCTACAGCATGGTGATAATTACGCCGCCGATTGAGTTATCGTTACCAAATGGGAACGAAAATTTGCTTTCAAACGATAATAATTCCCTATTCAACTACTTTATCCAATCCTTTGGCTAAAATGTGATAGTATTGCGGTAAAATACCCTTTGAACAATAGCTCCTCCACCAACAACAAAATGTTCACCTTTTCTACAAAGAATGGGTTTGTGATGTCGGGTAGGATGACAGCTACTGTTTTTGAAGAGTTTTTCCGTAAATTTGTAGCTAGCCTTTTAGGTTTGTATTCTACTTCCGTTATGACGTCCAACACTTTCATTCCCGGTCTTCTTGGAAACGTTTTTATCATTGGATAACACTCTTGAAACAGTAGCCGTCGAAACATTGACTAACTTGGCTACGCCTAATACAAATTCCTTTCACAATTTGTTTTTTACCAAATAAATTGCAAACGATACATTTTAAATTTTTAGATTGAAGTCAACCCAAGTTAATTGAGCATCCCTTCAAAGCGATGCTTCATCCACAAACAAACTTCCCATAGATTCGTAACTGGCTGGTTAGTGAACGGAAGTCGTGGCATGTAGGGAGGTGGTCCGAATTCAGGGGTAAATGTTAATTGCGTACCTGCATCTTTGTGTAGTTGAACAACATGCTTCCACCATTGTTCATGCGTGCTTAATTCAAGGGCATATTCTGCTGCACCGGGATGGGGAACTTGCGGTCCTTGGTCATAACCGACTCGCGCGTGAATATGTATGGTCCGCTGGAAAGCCATCTCTAAGTGCTCTACCTGGTCTTCTAGTAAGGACTCACATACGCATACCCAGTGGCTGAAATCGGCGGTTAATTTCAGTTCAGGGAATTCACGCAGCAGTGCCGTTGTTGTCCAAGGAGTAAACATAGCGCGTCCTCTATGCGTTTCGTGCCCTACTGGAATTCCCAATGACTCCTCAATTGCCTGCGTTTTTTCGAAAAATGCCAATTGATCTTCATATGACATCCCATCTCTCGCGCTATGCGAATTAATCATTATTGGTGAAAATGTTGTAGCCCGTTGAACCTGTTCTCTAAACGATTCAACATGGTTGCCGCTTGTAAATACCATTGCAATATAATCAAGTTGATACCGCTGCAATAGGCTGACAAAATGTTTTTCCTCTACAGCTGTTCCTCCTATGATTTCCAGCTGATCAGGTAGAGGGCTTTCAATGCCGTCATACCCGGCAGCCACAATCCTCTCAAGCTGGCTTTCCAACGAGCCCTCCATTCCCCAGAGCGATTTAATGCTTTTTATCTTCATTCAATTATCAACTCCAGACAGTCTGCATTTGCTTAAGCCTCAATTTGATTTAATCCCTCAGATGTTGATGCCCATCTAATATACTTTTTACCCCATTCCCGGAATCATTTCTTACGCACTTTGTAAAAAGAATACAGTTGTGATCTTTTTGAATTTTATTTATTTTGCTTCAGCTTCTCTTCTATGCTTTTATTAAACCGTGAGGATCAATGACAAACTTTTTCTGCTCGCTAAAATTATAACGTGCTTTCAGCCACATCCCGTAAAAGTGTCTTAAGTTTTATATCAGGATTAGCTAGTGCTTTTAAGTCTGGCCTTGCTTGCTGATGAATCATCATCTCTGAAAAGCGGATATCCTTTGCAATTTTGGAAATGGATCCAATCGCACTGGCAGAAACAAGACGTCCATCATCGGTTAGATGAAAAAAAAGCTTTCCATTATCACCACAGTCACGACTGACGATAAAATCTCCAAAATCAGTTAAACCAGTTACTTGTAATGTCTGTTCATACTGGTCTGACCAAAACCAAGGCACAGTTGTATAGGGCTCTCCGGCATCTAGCATGTTACGAGCTGCTAGCGAACCTTGGTCCTGTGCGTTTCTCCAAGATTCAAGTCGGATTCGTTTCCCCCCATATAGGCGATGCGGGAAGGAACAGCAGTCGCCAGCAGCAAAGATGTTTGGACCACTCGTTCGAAGCATTTCATCAACACATACACCATTTTCAATTTCAAGGCCACACCCAGCAGCTAACCCAGTCTCGGGAATAGCCCCGATTCCGACAACAATGGAATCACATTTGACTACCGTTCCATCTGCAAAAGTGATGACTTGCTGATCTCCAATGTCTTCAATTGTATCAATCGACACTCCGTACTTGAATTCCACCCCAGCAGCGCGATGACGTGCCTCAACAATGTCGGCAATTTCCTTTGGAACACCCCGCATCAGAATTCGTGGTCCCAGTTCTATCAGTGTGACTTTGCAACCTTGTTCGATAGCACTGGCTGCCACTTCTAGACCAATAAATCCCCCTCCAACCACGACAATATGTTTGTCTGGATGCAATCGCTTACGAAGTGAAGCAGCATCGGAAAATGTTCGCAGGTACGATACGTTAGCGGTTTCTGAACCAGTTAAAGAAAAATTGCGAGGACAAGCTCCTGTTGCAAGCAACAGCCGTTCATATTGTATCTGCTGCCCACCATCAAGCATTAAAGATCGGGTATTTCGGTTGATTTCTTTTACAGTACAGCCGGACATAAAGGTAATGTCGTGTTGTGACAGCTTCTCACTATTGACAATGAGCACCGGTGCCGGTTCACTGTCCTCAACGAGTAAGCGCTTAGAGAGTGGTGGACGTTCGTAAGGCTCCCACTGTTCTTCCCCTATTAGGGTGATTGAAACGGTCCATCCCTGTGCCCGTAGTTCCATCGCCGCTCGGGTACCACATTCTCCCGCACCAATAATCACCATTCCAAGTTGATTCATAGGCTCTCCTTAATCCACCTTTATAAAAATCTTACCCCCATCAATTTTTACGGGATAAGTCCTAATACTTTCACAAATTGGTGCACGTTTAGCTTCTCCGGTTGTAAAATCCAGCCGACCATTATGTTTCGGGCATTCAATTTGGGTACCCATCACTAGCCCATCCGCCAAATGAAATCTTTCATGCGTACAGTATCCGTCGGTTGCATAGTACTCGCTTTTTATCGTGCGGTATATTGCGAAGGTCCGGTCCTCATAATCAAAGCGGATAACATCCTCCTCCTCAATATCATCTACATCACATGTTTCAATCCAACCTTCGTAATTCATAAAAGTTCCTCCTCGACTGACTATTCTATATATTCGACTGATGTTGCAGTAAAAAAGCAGAGTAACACTGGAATGGTCCTATAATCAGTTTTTATCTGCAGATCCTATCTCAAATTGTTTGTCAAGTACTTCTATTATTCGTGATCGTGATGCCGTAATCATTAGAGTGATTCGCAATTATGCCTCCCGAGCCGTCCCATGTTCAGCCACTGTTCCAAACGGATGCGGACCATAGTTATAAGGGCGGGCAGTTTCCGGCAACTTACGTACAATTGTGTAAGTGGGATCTTTACGCTGCTTATAAAGCGCATAAAAAACTTCTTTTAACGCTGCAAAGAGACTCGGGCTTGGAGCTGGGCAATCACCCTTCATTTCCTCATGGAGAGCAGGGAGAGCATGGTAGGGTACCATCGGAAACATATGATGCTCAATATGATAGTTCATGTTACAATATAGAAACCGGATAATCGGGTTCATATATACAGTGCGCGTGTTCAGACGATGGTCCAGAACATCTTCATTTAGACCCAAATGTTGCGTCCAGGCCACAGTCATAACCCCGAAAAAGCCGTAAAAGGTCGGAAGAACAATGAACATTGCCGGCAGTATGCTTCTCGTGTACACACAGGAGATTATTACCGCTAAAAAGATAAGTACCCAAACACGCGCTTCCCAATAAGCTTTTTTAAATTCCGAAGGTGGGATATAGTCCAGCTCCTCTTTATCCATCTTGCCAAAGGCATGCAAGAGAACTCTTTTCAGATCCACTAATCCACCTATTAAGCGAAAGTATTCCATGAACAGAACACGCCATACGGGTGGCCGCGGTGCGTGAATTTCAGGATCTCGACCCACGATATAAGTGTCTGTATGATGACGTGCATGACTCCAACGCCAAGGTGTTGCCGGAAATAAGTTCATAAAAGAGGCAATTTGATACACTACTTCGTTCATCCACTGTGTCTTGAACATCGTACCATGGCTAGCTTCATGCCACCGGGAATTTCCAGTTAAAGCATATACACCTCCATAAGCTGCAAATGCAGGTACCGCCCACCAAGTTCCCCAGGTATGGTATGCAATAATACCTAAGACGATAAGTACCGCAAACCAGATAATAGTATCTCTAATTGCCGGTCCATCCTTTCGCTTCATGAGTTCCTTCATCCGTTTACGGGGAATGGGGGAAGCATACCACTCTGCTGCTACAAGCCCCTTCTCCTGCGCTCGCCTAGTTTCAATTCCATTAAGACTATAATCTCTTCTACTAATTTGGTGAGACATAGTTTATCCTCCTCAAATTCAATATTTAACAGTTACTAAAGTTATCCTACTTTGTTATAAAACGTGAGAGGCGTTTCAATCTGTACTTGACGATTATTTAAAAATCTATTAATCAATACCATGCATCAATTCCTTCTTTTTTTACATCACCTCCCCTCATATTTTTAAGGGCTTTTATCAACTCCTTGGGAGGCCTCTCTCTCAGGATGTCCTGCCACCCGGTCAAAAGGTTGTCTCGAGTGATTTTATAAGGAGCTACCCCTATAAATGATGGGATCTTTTTTCCTATTAAAGCATTTGCTGCTGCCAGAGCCATCGCTCTACCCTGTTCATAAGGTCGCTGAGCACTCAAGCCTTTTATTGGACCGCCCTTAGCCATATTTAAAGCCACATCGCTGTCTAAATCCGCTGTAACAATGCTTATGTCTTCACGGTTTAATTCTCTCAAAGCATTCAATGCCTCCTGAGCTGGCGCATCCCATGAAACATACAATCCTTCAATTTCAGGATGGTTTTTTATCATTTCATAACATTTATCGAATGTTTTCTTTCTGCTTATAAAATTATCTATCGCTACTATTTCCAATTCAGGGAACTCTTCGGACAGAACCTGCTGTACTGCTGTATCTCTTTGTTTAGTGGCAAAAAAAGGTGCCCCATGCAATAGTAATCCTATTTTTTTCTTATTATTTGTACTTAAATATTCACCAAGAATTCTACCTGCTGTTTGGCCATTTTGTCTTTCATTGACCGACACACAGGAAACATAATCCTCTTGTTGCAGTCCATTCGGAACATTATTAATTAGAACAAGTTTTACTCCTTTGTTAACAACTTCCCTGTAGCTCTGTTCTGTCAAAACCTCATCAGCAGGAATACTGATCAGGACATCAGGATTCATAGCTAGAATACTTGCATGTTGTTTTATTTGAAGTTCGGGATCAAAGTGAGCATCGGTAACAGCAAGAACTTTTACACCCAAATCCGAAAAGACATCCTTTATACCTTTTTCATGCAATCTTGCCCAAGCAATACCTGAATAGTGAAAAGATATTGCTGCTGTATATGAACCTGACCTAATTAAATCAATTTCAGAAGGAGTTAAATCCAAAACTTCAGGGCTTTCCGCCTTTTCTCCCAACGGACCTCTTCCGATACACTGTGTGGAATTTCTTACGGTCAGCCTACTAGAAATCACAGTATCATGGGAAGCGTGTTCCACTCCATTTATTTTTTCATTCAATTTTTCAACACTCTTTATTCCGATTTGTAAAGGGTCAAATGCTACAGTTGTTATTGCAGGGTTTACCATATCAATCAACTCAAACTCATTAAAGCTTACTAGGGACACATCATCGGGGCACTTTATATATTTGTTGTTAAAAAATTTCAATAATTCTTTTGTCGCCTGGCCGCCTGCGCTAAGCAAAGCCGTTGGTCTACTCTCTGTGATAAAGATATCTTCAAAGATATCGTTTCCAAATGGATTACTTGATTCAAGGTCTATTACTAGCACTGGATCAAATGGAATGCCGTTATTTCGTAATGCATCTTTATATCCCATTAGCATTTGGTTGTGAATATAACCATTCCTCAGCTCGTTAATGAAACAAACCCTCTCATGTCCATTTTTAATTACATGATTGGCAGCTTTGTATGCGCTTCCATAGTAATCAATAATTATGCTACCGTTTTGTGTAGAATTTCTAGCATGCCCAATTATCACGTTGGGGATGTTTATATCCTTCATCTTAAAAATCTCCCCATCATTGTTTTTATCAGCAATGATGATGATGCCTCGAGGCTTCTCCAGTCTTACATATTCTCGCAGCAAACTTTTGTTAAACGAATTTAACACAACCATATCATATCCGTTTTCTTCCGATTTGCTTTGGATTCCTTTAACGATATTTATGTAAAAGTAATCCAACAAATTTTCAACCAGACACAAGATGACATCTGATTTAAGGGCTTTCATATTGCGCAACACAAAATTTGGCTGTCCATCTGATTCGTTAATGACTTTTATTACTCTCTCGGTTAATTCTGTACTCACATATCTAGTTTTATTAACCACATGAGATACAGTAGCAACCGAGACGCCTGCTTTTTTTGCGATTTCTTTAATATTCATTGTAACCTCATTAACCTCTGATTTTTTACGTAAATCCTCTACAGAGCCATTGAATATGATTTTGAAAAGTTCCGATTAAGTAGGAAATCAAACTACAATAACCCAATTACTAGTTCTTATAATATTTATAACATTCATATCTTTTTATGTCAACAAATTTACGCAAATAATTTTTTTCTATTTAATTTGAATATATATTTTTTCATAAAATTGCGTTTTATTTATCAAAATGGTACCTTAATAGTTTTTTACGTAATATTTTTAGCCATTTTAAAATGCGTTGTTATGATTGATATAATTGAACGGTTTTTTAATTTGATATTTACGTAAAAATATTTACGGAAATCCAAGGAATAAAGAAAATAGGAAATCATTTAGAGGCTACTGCAAAACATTTACATTTATTAGGAAGTAACTCTCCGACGGGGCTTTTTTTTGTTATAATTAGGAAATAAAAAGTCGCTTGCGGAGAAATATATATGTTACTGAACCACCGTCAATCTTCTTTATGATTTCATGCTAAGTTATATAATATGATTCCTGAACATCATATTTTAAAACGAGTCAACGAACATGTTAAAGATTTTCCAACTCAGCCGCTTCCGTCGCCATCGCTTAGGTGTGTACACATTGAAACAGTATTGAGCAAATCGTAAAACAATATATTTATAAAGGGCTGATAAAAGTCAACCGCTCTTTGTATAAAATTGAAATCGAGGAGTTTTTGTTCCAATATAAAAATCAGGCAATCATTTTGCTGTGATCGCCTGATTTATATTGAAAAATAAAATTGGTATTAGTTAACCAACAAAGAAGTAATGTAGTAGAACGTAATACTTGATTGCTTTAGCCAATATTTATATAGTTAGTTTCATTAGTTTTAACGTGATTTTTTGCCGAAAGCTACGGCTAAAATGATGATTGCACCGCTGACAACCATTTGCTGGCTAACGTCTAGTCCCATAATAATCAAACCGTTGTTAATGGTACCAATCATTAGTGAACCGATTACGGTACCTATAATGGAACCATTTCCGCCAAATAAGCTGGTCCCACCTAAAATTACGGCAGCAATGGCATTCAATTCATCGCCCTGCCCAAAGCTGTAGCGGGCACTCTGCATCATGCCGCTGTAGAGCATTCCCGCAATGGCAGCCGCTACACCTGTAATGACAAGTGCCGTAAATCGGATGCGCCCAGTGTTTACCCCTGAGTATTCAGCAGATTGGCGGTTACCACCAGTGGCAAGAATTTGGCGGCCAAAAGGTGTCCTTTTCAGTGCAAAATGACCGATTACTAGAACAACTAAGGACCAGATGAGAAGCGAAGGGATTGGCCCTACATTACCAGAACCAAATATATTGTTGAATGACATATCAAGAATCGGAACCGGGTTGGTATGTGTAATCCACATATCAACACCACGTACCAGCTGCATCATGCCTAATGTTACAAGGAAGGAAGGAATAGCAACTTTGGTCGTAAGAAAACCATTTATAGCGCCAACAACTAAGCCTGCAAGTAACCCTGCGACAATTCCACCCAATAAACCAAAGCCTGACTGCATCGCAAGCGCTGATATTAATGCGGCCAATGCCGTCGTAGATCCAACTGATAAGTCAATTTCACCCGTACCAATGACAAATGTCATGGCAACAGCCATAATCGATATCATCGTTGTCTGGCGAACAATATTCAGTAAATTTGAGGACTGAAGGAAACCCTGGTCTCCTAATGTAGTCCCGAAGAAAATTAGAATGATTACAAAGGCAAAGTATACAATATAATTGCGCCACTCAAACTTTCTTTTGTTCATTTTGGTGTTTACTTGAGTTTTTTCATTAATAGCCTTGGATAGCATGATGAAGCTCCTCCTCGGATTCAATATTCTTTCGGTAAAGTTCTTTCGTAATCGTTCCGTTATATAACACTAACACTCTATCGCTAACCGCCAGCAACTCCTCTAGCTCTGACGATATAACTAAAATAGCCATCCCGTCATTCGCCATGGATCGGATTATTTCCACAATCTCAGATTTTGCTCCAATATCTACCCCGATTGTTGGTTCATCCAAAATCAATACTTTCGGATGTTGGGCAAGCCATTTAGCCAACACGATTTTTTGCTGATTTCCGCCGGATAGGAGCTTTACAATTTTTGAAACTCCATCGGTTTTAATATTTAATTTATCAATGTACTCCGAAGTAAGTTCACTGCCTTTGCTATCATCGACAAATAGCCCCTTAGTCAACTTTTTAATCATCGGCAACATCATATTGTCACGGACAGTATGATCCAAAACGAGTCCCTGTTTCCTTCTATCTTCCGGCACAAGCGCAATTCCATTACGGATGGCATCTTTTGTGCGTTTTACTTTTTGATTGTCGATTAATACTTCACCCGCATCTGGCCGGTTCATGCCAAATAAACATCGGGCAATCTCCGTCCTGCCGCTGCCCATCAATCCGGCTAATCCGACGATTTCCCCTGGATACAGCTTAAACGATACATCTTTAACTCTGTTGCCGTATGCGAGGTTTTTTACTTCAAGAATAGGTTGCTCAGGACGGTTAAACGTTCGTTCGATCCATTCGAAAGATTTTCCAGCCTCTGCACCCATCATGCTTTCCACGACTTTATCCATTGTTAGGTTCTTACATTCTTCTGTTAGAATGGTGCGGCCGTCTTTTAATACGGTGATCTTATCGCATATTTCAAAAATTTCAGCCATACGGTGGGATATATAAACAATGGAGATCCCATTTTCTTTAAGCTGGTTAACTAGTTTAAATAATGAAATCGTTTCAGATTCTGATAAAGAAGCTGTGGGTTCATCCATAATGAGAATTTTAGCGTTTTTCGATAACGCCTTAGCGATTTCAACCATCTGCCAGTAACCAACCCCTAAGGAGTCCACTGTTACATTCGGATTAATATCAACATTAAGTGTCTTTAGGATAGCTTCTGCCGCCCGCACACATTCTTTATCATTGATGAATGTTTTAGCTGAACGGGGTTCTCTGGTTAGAAAAATATTTTGCGCGACTGTTAATGTCGGAATTAAACTAAACTCTTGAAAAATCATGGCAATACCATTTTTTTCAGCGTCCTGCATAGAATTAATTTCTACTTTATGGTGATCAATATCAATGGTCCCGTCATCTTTCGAATAAACGCCTGTCAAAATTTTCATCAGAGTAGATTTACCAGCACCGTTCCCGCCGCAAAGTGCGTGAATCTCTCCTTTGGCTAAGGAGAAACTGGCTTTTTTCAAGACCGGAATTCCATTGAAGGCTTTTTCAATATTCTCCATTTTTAATACATAATTATCACTCATGGGGTCACCTACTTTACAGGGTGGAATGGGAGCAGAAGTAACATGTGAACTATGCATCCTTGCCTGCTCCCATTCCTTTTTAAATTCAAATTAATAAAGTCTGATCCTAATAGCCTCGACTCTGGTCCTATTCAATCGAACTAATTTTAACCCACTCGTTAGTCTCACCTGATTGCAAAATCGCATCGCAAATTTTTGCAATTTGATAACCATCGTTAAAGTTTGGTGAAACCGGAGTTCCGTCAACAATGGCCTTGAAGAAGTCGCAGCACTCAACGATTTTCGTTTCGCCATAGCCGATTCCGAGTGCCGGAATTGGCCACAAACTTTCACCGTATGGATGAGCCGGACCGGTGTAGATCGTTCTGAATCCCTTTGCATCAGCCGGATCATCCGCGAAGCAAACTTGGAGTTCATCTCTTCTTTCATAGTTGAAGAAAATTGAACCTGTTTCTCCGTGAATCTCAAACGTGATGTAGTTATTGCGGCCATGAGCATTTCGTGTAGATTCGATACTACCAATAGCACCGCTTTCAAAGTTAATTAAGAAGTTCACTTCATCATCCACATCTACAACACCCTTAGGAGCGTCAGAAGTAGATCGCACCGTACCTAATTTATCTAATCCACCCTGTTGAATCGGACGTTCAGGAATCCACGTTTTCACCAACGCATTTACACTTTCAAACTCCCCTGCTAAATAGCGGGCCATATCGATCACGTGTGCAGCAATATCGCCAAGCGCGCCAGAGCCTGCCACATCTTTTTTAAAGCGCCAGGAAAGCGGTGAATTCGGGTCCGCTGACCAATCCTGTAGATAGGTGCCGCGGAAACTGAGGATTTTGCCAATTCGCCCTTCCTGGATAAACTTCTTCGCAAGCTCTACTGCCGGAGTTCTGCGATAATTGAAGGCAACCATGTGGGTTACACCGGCCTGTTCCACCGCATCGAGCATCGTTTTTGTTTCTTTCGCATTCCGGGCCAGCGGCTTTTCACAAATAATGTGTTTGCCAGCTTTTGCAGCTGCGATAGCCATTTCAGCGTGAACATTGTTCGGGGTTACAATGTCTATGATATCGATTTCAGGATCAGCGATAAGCTCTCTCCAATCCCCATATGCTTTCTCGAAACCAAATCGATTTTTCGCATCAGTTGCAACTTCCAAATTGATGTCAGCAATAGCCTTACGAACAGGGATCGCAGGTGCAGGCCAGAAGAACATTGGCATGGAAGCATACGCCAGAGAATGTGCCTTCGCCATAAATCCTCCGCCGATCAACCCGACATTTAGCTGTTTCATCTTAAACTCCTCCTGGTTTTTAATAAGCTTTATTGATCCTTACTTGTCAAATTATTTCAGTGCATTCGTAACATCTGCTGGCGGTGCAGCATGGTAAACGGTTTGATAGGATTGTGGCAGGTTAGAGCGGTTTACCGCTACCGATGGAACAGCGACGTATGGATGAGTTTCACCGCCGATAAGCGCCAATGCCGCCTCTCGTGCCTCTGCAACTCCCTGATCGAAAGGACGTTGCGCTCCCAGACCTTTTACAAACCCATTTTGAGCCATGTTTAATGCTACCTCATGCCCTAAATCTTCGGTTACAATCTTAAAGTCATTCGGGTTTTTACCAGCAATTCTAGCGGCCGATACAGCACCCATAGTGGGAGTATCCCATGCAACCCATAATCCTTGAAGGTTTGGCTGTTTTGTAAGAAGCGCCGAAGCCTGCGTCTGTGTTTGATTTTGATCCTGGAATCCTTCCGTTGCCACAATATGAATGTCGGGATATTTCGCCTTAAGTCGGGCGGCAAAGCCTTCATATCGCTGGTTTGTAACATAGAAATTAGAGGCATAATATAAAACTGCGACATTACCTTTGTTATTGATTGCCTTAGCTAATTCATCTGCAGCAACCATGCCGTTACCGAAGTTATCAGCTGATACAACTGAAACATAGTCTTTTCCTGCCTTCATACCAACAGCTGGCTGATCCATAAATACGATTTTCACGCCGGCATCAGATAATTTCTTGTAGGCGCTTGCTTCTGTTTTTGCATCTACCGGGATACTTACAAGAATATTCGGTTTTTTTGCAGAGATAGCTTCTAAATCAGAAGCTTGTTGCGTATTTTTGAAATTGGCGTCTGTCACAGCGATAATACTAATGCCCATCTTTTCAAATTCAGATTTTAAGCCATCAATTTGTTTCTGTGACCAATCACTCCCTGAATAATGCAATGAAATAGCAGCGGTATAATGACCGGCTTTAATTTTCGCTAACTGTTGATCGGTGATTTTAATTTTATCAGCAGGGAACGCTTTTTCACCGTTTGGTCCACTACTTAGGATCACACCTGTAATCGTGTCTTGCTGAGCTTGCTTTAATTGGTCGGCTGAAGGCTCCTGGTACCATGACGGTTGTGCCACGTTTTTAGATGAACCGGAACCAGAACCTGATGTTTGATTTGCCTGCGTTCCACATCCAAATAATGAAACGGATAGTAATGCCGTCGCTGCTAATGCCCCTGCTTTTTTAATGCCGTTATTTTTTTTCATCTACTTAATCCCCCAATTCTAATTCTCTTATTTAAAAACAGAATCTAGATATTTTTTGCTAATTAAAGCGCCATCTTTTGGGTGGCCCTCGTAATAATCTAACTCGACGGTAACCCAGCCATCATATTTGTGTTCAAGCAACAGCTGAGCCAGTTTATCTAGAGGCAACTGCCCTTTACCTAAAGGAAGGAACTCACCATTTGCATAATCTTTGAAATGGATATATTTCACTCGATCGATATACTTGGAAACGATGGCTAGCAGGTCGGCTCCGCCGGCAGCCAGGTGTGCGGTGTCCGGGCAGAAATCTATGGATGTATATTCGAAAATGCGATCTACCTGCTCAGGAGATTGAGCTATCGTTCCCAAATGCGGATGAAAACTTGCTTTCAAACCATAATGATTGGTTATCTCAACCACTTTATCTAATCCATGTGCTAGAGCGCGATAGTCTTCCGGTAAAATACCCTTTGAGCGGACAGCTCCTCCACCTACAACAAAATGTTCAGCGCCAAATTCTTTGCCTAATTTGGCCGCTTCCTCTATTCGCCAGAGTTCATCCTCCAGGACATCCTTGTAGATAAAATTAGCACCGCTGTAGACGCCGATAAGTGAGAGCTTTTTTTCCTCTAATAGTTCTTTAAATTTAGTAGTTTCACCAGCATACTGATAGAGATTACCATCGAAAATTTCAATTCCCTGATAACCTGCACTGGCGATATCATTTACAGCTTCATCATTGGAACCGTTCGTCAGATAAAAGAGATCTTTGATTGAGGTCACACCTGCAGGATGTCCAACAACCCCGCCCCACGTGTTTGTCTGGTAACCAAATTTCACGTCATTTCCCCCTTTGAAATCGATTGCAATATTTGCCAAAAATTATTGCTTTTAATATAGAAAGTTTTCTGTTTGTAATCGTTTGCAGCATGATGTAATCATATTGTAAACGATTACTATTCTTGTTGTCTAGATAAAATCTATTTGTCTGGATTAAAATTTTATTAGGCCCACCACATCTCACCAGGTGATTCTCGCAGGATCGATCGCTTGAGCATTTCGACCGCCTTAGCGAAACCTTCTTCGACAGACGCGAGCGCATCCTCGTGCTCAATGCTTAGCACACCATCATATCCGACCACGCGCAGCATGCTGACGATTTGCTTCCAGGTGGCTTCTTGCATCCCATAGCCAACGCTGCGGAATGTCCAGGAGCGGTTCATGATGTCACCGTATGGTTTTGTGTCCAGCACACCGTTGCGCTGGATATTGGTGCGATCCAGATACACATCTTTCGCGTGCGCATGGAAGATCGCCCCGTGCTTACCCAACAGTTTGATGGCTTCTACCGGATCGATGCCCTGCCATAACAGATGGCTTGGGTCAAAATTCGCTCCAATCGAATTTCCCACCGCTTCACGCAGGCGTAAAAGCGTTTCCGGGTTATACACCATAAATCCCGGATGCATCTCAAAAGCAATTTTGCTTACATGGTGCTGATTGGCAAACGCGGCTTCTTCCTTCCAGTAGGGGGTGAGCTTCTGTTCCCACTGCCAGTTTAGAATTTCCAGGTAATCCGGCGGCCAGGCGCATGTTACCCAGTTGGGGTAGAGCGATTGGTCAGAATCGCCCGGACAGCCCGAGAATACATTAATGCAATCGATGCCTAATTTTTCTGCAAGCAGAACCGTTTTCCGCCACGTGTCATGAAATTGCTGCGCCACCTCTTTTTGCGGGTGCAGCGGATTGCCATGGCAGCTTAATGCGCTAATGATAAGTCCTTTTTCATCCAACTTTCTTTGCAGTTCGGCAATCTTTGTTTCATCCGCCAGCAGTTCATCCGGATTGCAGTGGGCATTGCCCGGATAATTTCCGGTGCCAAGCTCCACCGCGTCAAGTCCCAGACTCTTGACGATATCGAGCGTCTCATCTAATGATTTATCTTGAAACAATACGGTAAGTACACCTAGTTTCATGCTTCTACCCCCTGCACCTGCGTTGAACCTACTTTTGCCCATTTTCCTGTTTGATGGCTTTCCAGAATGGCATCGATGATGCACATGGAGCGATGCCCATCTTCGAACGTAGCAAAGTGGGGTGTATCCTTGAGTGGGTCTTTGCCTTCCCGGATAAACGAATAAAAATTCAGCATCATATTTTTCATACCGTCCGGCCAGCCTTCGTTGTGGCCGCCTGGATGATGGATGGATGATCGGGCCTCCGGCGCAAACAAGGCCGGGTCTGCTAACAGCAGTTCGTTCGATTTGTCCCGATGCCCAATCCATAGCTTCTCGGGCTCTTCCTGATTCCAAAAGGCTGAACTCTTGCTGCAATCGATTTCAAAACTAAGCCGGTTTTTTCGACCCGCACTTACCTGTGATACGGTAAATACGCCGCGCGTTCCATCCTCAAATCGCAGTAGCACGGATGCATAATCTTCAGTGTTGATCTTGACTTCTTCGTAGCTGCCTTCAGCTGCTTCCTGGCTTCCAAAAGTGGACCCATTTTGCTTCGGCTTCTTGCGCACTGGGATCACAGTGGCGAGGTCAGCGAACACTTCTACAATTTTGTTGCCGGTTACATATTGGACCGTGTCGCACCAATGGGAACCGATGTCCGCTATCGCTCGCGTTTTCCCGCCTGCTTTGGGATCCAGGCGCCAATTGAAGTCGGTATCATACAGCAGCCAATCCTGCAGGTAACTGCCATGTACCAGATTTACTTTTCCTAATTCCTCACGCTTTATCATGGCAGCGAGCTGGTTTACGATCGGATACTGCCTGTAGTTAAAATTCACACCATGAACGACGCCATGTTTTTTTGCGAGCGCTAACAATTCGGCGGATTCTTCGCTCGACATCGCCAGCGGCTTCTCCGATAATACATGCTTGCCGGCTAAAATAATTTCCTTATTCATTGTAAAGTGAAGGTGATTCGGCGCACAGTTATGGACGACGTCAATGTCACTGTCGCGCAGCATATCCCGGTAATCGCCGTAGGCTTTAGGAATGTGAAGTTCGGCCGCTTTCCTGTCGGCAGATTCCTGGCCGTGCGCTGCTAGAGCAACCACTTCCACAAAACCAAGCCTTCTTACGGCTTCAATATGAGTAGGTCCAATAAATCCTGTCCCAATTACTCCTACTTTGATTTTTTCCATCCAGCTACCTCCTTTTCCCTAGTCGTTTGTCGAACCATTAATTTATGAGGTAAAACGATCTGTTTTTGACTTAAATTATTTGTCTCAATAATGGTCAACAACATTTTCATTGCCTGGCTTCCCAACTCGTATTTAGGCTGGGACACTGTCGTCAATTCAGGTTCAACCAGCGTGCACAACGGCACATCATCAAATCCAATGATAGAGATGTCTTCCGGAATACGCAGTCCTTTGCTTTTGCACGCTTTAAGAGCACCTACTGCCATTTCGTCACTGGAAGCAAACACTGCTGTAGGCTTCTGTTCATGAGCAAGGAATTTCATCATAATATCGAAGCCCGACTTTACGGAGTAGTCGCCTTCTTGTATAAAAAAATCTGTTACAGGAAGGTCGCGAAGCAGTAAAGCCTGACGGTATCCTTTGACCCGGTCCCGGCTTAGTATGACTTCCAGAGGGCCTGTGATAAGTCCAATGCGTTCATGTCCCTGTTCAATAAGATATTCAGTAGCTTCACGAGCTGCCGACACATTGTCTATCGACACAGTCGGGATTTGATAGTCTTCAACATATTCACAAGCCAGTACAACAGGTATTTCCTGACTCAATTTGTAAATTTCATTCTTAGGCATTCTTGCTGTTGCCAAAATAATTCCATCTACAAGTCTTTCTTTGACTAGCTTTGCAAACTCTTCTTCCTGTGAGACACAATTGCCCGTATCGCATAAAAGAATATGGTACCCATTCTTAAGCGCCTCATCCCGAAACCCCTTTACAATTTCTGCAAAGAATGGGTTTGTGATGTCGGGTAGTATGACGGCTACTGTTTCAGAAGAGTTTTTGCGTAAATTTGCAGCCAGCCTGTTAGGTTTGTATTCTACTTCCTTTATGACCTCTAACACTTTCTTCCTGGTCTTCTTGGAAACGTTTTTATTATTGGATAAAACTCTTGAAACAGTAGCCGTCGAAACATTGGCTAACTTAGCAACATCCTCCATTTTGAGCATAATATCTTTCCTTTTCTTCCTTTACTTTAATTGCAATCAAATTACAACAAAAGTTAAGCGTTTACCATAACGCTGTATTAAATTATCTTACTGTTGCAAGGGCTTTCTTGGGGGAGCAAATTTAGAATAATTAAATTGTAATCGATTTCAGGTTTTTTGTCTACATTCTAAAAAATTTCAAAAAAATAACTGTGCTCGGTTATACGTTATAGGAGACGTCTTTTTCCTTTCACCGGATCATACGAGGATTTTATACTCCTCAACTTCCGGATAGGCAATCCCATCAACTTTGGGGTTATTTTCGGGTATGAATAACACCAATTTTCCTACCCCATACCGGATAATTCAGCATGGGGTGAAAGAAAAGGGAGATAGCGGCTGTAATACTGGTTTCAGTGAGCTTAAGTTATTTTGATTCATCACCACTTTTTGTGGAGAGTTAAAGGAAACATGAAAACACCCGCGAGTTCCTGGCAAGAATGTTAGTGCTACCAAAACATTCCAAGGAGGAATCGCGGGTGTCTCAAATGCTTTCCATACCCTTAGAATTGCCAGAATTTCAGATTGTTAATCAGTGGTCAGAAAAGGAAGCCCATTTTGCTTTGGTCAGAAAACAATGTGGCATCGAAAGATGCCCAGCTTGTGGTTTTTGTTCTTTGGGAATCCACGATCGCCGAACAAGAAAGTTAAGAGACCTTGCGGTCCTAAAGAAGCCTTTATTTTTACTGGTTGAAATCGTGCGTTTTCGCTGTAAAAACTGTGAAGATGTATTTTCTCAATCCTTTGATTCCATAAAACCTAACCAACATTTTACGAAACGTTATTAGGAATACCTTTTTGAACAGTGCCAAGGAACAACGATACAAAAAGTATGCAAACAACAGAAAGTCCCTTACTCTACGCTTGAACGAATTTATTACGCAATAGCTAAAGAAAAGATGGCCAAACAACGAAAAGAGTTACAAATCCAGGCTGCATTAAAGGAAGATGTTACCGTTATAGGTATTGATGAAATTGCTGTCCATAAAGGACATGTGTATGAAACAGTTTTAGTTGACCTTGTTCACGGTGGTGTCATTGAAATGAACCGCGATCGTTCCTTCGATTCTGTAACTCAGCTCCTTTGCCATCATGCTATTTTATCAAAGGCTAGCATTCAGACAATCGTTGTTGATATGTGGGAGCCGTTCCATAAAGCATTACGCATGATATTTCCAGCGGCTACTATCGTTATCGATAAATATCATGTTGTACAGAAGGTAATACAAGCACTTGATCAAGTCCGTAAGGAACTTCAAAGCAGCACCAAAAAAGCCTCCAGGTATTGTTACTTCTTCTTCTTTAACTAACTGTTTGCTTCGCTTGGATTGCTGCTAACATCTAAATTTTACACCTAAATAGTTCAGCCAAAAAAAGATCGACATCATCAATCGACGCATCCTTTGATAAAATGAAGTATTCCTTATATTCTTCATACTCACTGTCTTTCCTCAACCAATATGGAAATTTATAAAACGGTTCTGTGATGATAGCTTTAACTTGTAAATCCAGCATAAATTATTCACCTCTAAGAAATACATTAAACGGTAATCATCACAGGAATTCTATTGTACTAAACGATCATATCTAGTCTCTTATTTATTCATAATTCGATCTCCTACTTATCATTGTAGGCTATGTGCTAGCAATTAAATCACATTTTTCACAATATGACCCCATCTTTAAAAATAGCTATTTCCTTGAATCCATTTTTTTCATTGTTTGTAAGAGATTCTCCTGATGCAACTTGCAATATATATTCAAAAAACTGATCTTTCACTGTATCCATGCTTTTTTCATCAAGCAGCTGTCCAGCATTAAAATCAACCCAGTTCCTTTTCTTATCACTTAATTGATTGTTTGTTGAAATCTTAACAGTAGGGACAGGGCCGCCAAAAGGAGTACCGCGACCTGTAGTAAATAAAACGATTTGGGCCCCCGCTGCGCAAAGAGCGGTGACTGAAACTAAATCGTTCCCTGGTGCCTGAATTAAATTTAGTCCGTTTTTTGAAACGCGATGCCCATACGGCAGTACATCAATTACTTGACTTGTTCCCCCTTTTTGGATACAGCCCAGCGATTTTTCCTCTAGCGTTGTAATCCCACCTGCCTTATTGCCCGGGGAAGGGTTTTCATATACTTCTTGCCCATGTTGAACAAAGTATTCCTTAAAATTATTAATTAATTGTACTGTTTTTTGAAAGACTTCCTCATCAACCGCACGATTCATAAGAATAGTTTCTGCTCCGAACATTTCGGGAACCTCAGTAAGAATGGTTGTGCCCCCATGCTGAATTAACAAGTCGGAAAAAGCACCCACTAACGGGTTGGCCGTTATCCCAGATAAGCCGTCTGATCCCCCACATTTGAGACCAACGGTTAATTTCGAGAGCGGAACTGGCTGTCTATGGAAGGTTTCAGCGTAGTTAACCAATTGTTCTATTAGTTCCAACCCTTCTTCTAATTCGTCTTCCGCTTCCTGCGAAATGACAAATTTAACTCGATTCGGATCATAATCACCAAGAACCTTTTTAAATTCAGGGATATTGTTATTTTCACACCCCAATCCAACAATGAGAACTCCTGCCGCATTCGGATGATTTACAAGACTTGATAGCACACGCTGGGTATTCAATAAATCATCGCCTAGCTGTGAACAACCAAATGGATGCGAAAAGTGATATACGCCGTCAATATTACGTTCTGAGTAACGTTGATTCGCTAGTCGTACAAGAGATTCACATGTTTTATTAATACAACCAACTGTGTTTAGTATCCAAATCTCATTTCGGATGCCAACTTCCCCATTTTCACGAACATAACCCATAAAATTCTGTTTACTTTGCGGAACACTATGCTCAAACTGAATAGGATTATAATCGTATTGAAGTGTTCCCTTAAGTCCGCTTATCACATTATGCGTATGGACCCACTGTCCAGGAATTATGGTCTCTACCGCTTTTCCAATTGAATAAGCAAATTTAATTACGTCTGATCCCGCGGCCATCTCATCAATCGCTATTTTATGTCCCCTTGCAATATCTTCGCGAACCATAATTTGCTTACTTCCCACCTGTATGAATTCCCCGCTTTTTATATCATCCAACGCAACCACAACATTATCCTGTTTATGAATTTGCATGTATGATTGACTCATCTATGCCCCTCCCACTTTCCAACTATTTTTAAATTGCGCTTTAGAAAGGTACGATAAGATTACTCCCTAAAAAACGTGTATACTACAATTTACCGTTCGACTCATTTAGTAATAAATCGAAGTTGACACCGTTTGTATTAATGTGAGCAACATCATTTGAGACTTGCTCTTTTAGTCCTGGATATTTATTCATGTTACATCCCCAGAGCTTCTCGTTTTCCATAATAGTTTGCACCACATCTTCTATATTCTTTGCTTCACACCAGGTTTGATATATAAAGCGTATTGTTTCCTCATCATCTCGAACTTGGTATTCTTGGCCACCAAATGTACCAATAAGCTGGTTTTCTTCAAAATGCTCCCCCTTATAAAAAACAATAAGGGCTGCAAGGGAATAAGCGATATTTCGCGGTTCCTTACCAAATTTCTCCGTATAGTCGTGAAGGGTTGGCAGCAATCTTGTCTTGAATTTGGAAACCGACTGTAGTGAAATATCAAGGAGGTAGTGCTGGGTATATGGGTTTTGAAAACGCTCTAACACCGAAGATGCGAACGATTCCTTCTCAGCTTCATTAATAGTGAGTGTAGGAAGAATTTCATCATATATTCCATTAGTTATAAAGGCTCTAGCCTTCGGATTTTCCATCATTCCCAATACTGTTTTTTCGCCGGAAAGATAACCGGCTAAACACATCAGTGTATGGGCTCCATTTAATATCCTTACCTTTAGCTTTCTGAAATGGTCAACATCATCCCAGCGAACGTTTAACCCGGCTTTCTGGAATGGAATGACATCTCGAATAATAGGATCTCCATCTATTACGAACAAGTGATAGGGTTCGCCAATTGTCAATAATTCATCGTCATAACCTAGCTCCTGCCTGAATTGCTCAATGTTATCTTTTGGGTATCCCGTAACTATCCGGTCTACCAACGTATTACAAAAACGATTGTGCTCAACGACCCAACCTGTAAAATCCTCTGGTAAATTCCAATCTTGCGCAATTTGAAGTATAGTCTGACGAAGAAGGCTACCATTGTTCTCAACCAATTCACATGGAATGATAGTCCACCCCGCTTCTGGTGCGCCGTGTAATATTTTAAAGCGATGGTATAAGCAAGCTGTTAGCTTCCCTGGAAAAGAGAGCGGTGACTGAGCCTCATTATAGTCTTCACGCAGGTACTTCATTCCAGCTTCTGTTGTATTGGAGAAAACCAGTTGAATTTCTTCCTTAGAGGCGACTTCCAATACTTTATCCCATTGCTCATAGGGATTAATGCCTCTTGAAATAGAAGAAATCACTTCTCTTTCATCAACTTTACATCCATTTTGAATTCCTCGTAATACAACCGTATATAATCCATTTTGAGCATTAAGACTAGGAACAGTCTTCCCATGAGGAGTAGGTTGCACAGCCACAATTCTCCCATTAAAAAGACCCTGTTGATTTAGCTTATGAACCATCCAATCCACGAATCCACGTAGAAAGTTGCCTTCACCGAATTGAAGGATTCTTTCTGGTAAATTAGAGGAGTTCGTTTGGCATGTAATAAGCTCCTTACTTAATTTTTCCATATAGTTGTTTCTCCTCTCCGTGGATCATTTATCGTGTCTCCACTCGCTAGGTTAATTTGAAAAAATAATAGACATAGTAGGGATGGCTAGCTATGTCTATTATCTATTGCTCCATTATTATTTAGTTTGCAGAGTGAAGCCACTTATGGTCAGGATCATCATATGGTTTTAAGTTCCTTCCGATCTCACCAGCCATAAACCATAAATAATAAACCTGGTATCCTCCCGCGGCGCTCACCGGGTGGTATCCCTTATCAATGGCAAAACTATCTCCATGACGAACCATATAAGCGTCATCAATAGAGCCATCTTTTGTATAGTGAAGCTGTACACCAAAACCTTGCTCAGGATTCGCTTGATAATAATAAATTTCTTCAAAGTTAGGTTCTTCAGGATAGTGCTCCCCGTCGTGTTTATGAGGCGGATAGCTGGACCAATTTCCTGGATGGTTAAAGGTTTCGCCTAATATCATTCGTTGCACTCGACCGTTAGCATTGTCAGCAATAATATCGTGCACTTCTCGTTTCCAATCCGCTTTTCCACGTTGGTGGACCAGGACTTCCTCCGGCCTCACAACGAAAGGCGACAATTTTTGTTCAGCCTTAACCTTACATACAGCTACCTCTACATCCGTTTCCGCTTGAATTACATACTCAGATTGACAAGGAACGTATACAGTTGTTGCTTTGCCATCAAAAACGCTGCTCCTTCCACCTAGTCCCTGCCAAGTATTGCCATCAGAAGAAACTGTGGCCGTCCCTTTTATCAAAACAAGAGCGATTTCAAACCCTTCACTTTCACCTGTGTATACCTGTCCTTGATTTAAAGAAACCTTACCAAACGCTAAGTATTTTAAAAGCGGGCCCTCTTCCTGAAATATTTCCTGATATCCATTGACTTCTTTAGCTTTAAAATAACGTTTCACTCTCTAATTTCACCTTCCTTTGTTCTTTCTACTTGTGAAATGACAGGTAATTGTACAACGGTGCCCGAAGAAAGACCATGCTTACGGACACCGTTGACTCTTTTCTTTGAATAAAAAAATTACACGGTAACAGTTAAGTTAGAAATGTTTTCAATGGATTCATCTGCGTTATTAGCCTGGTGGAAAAGGTCGAGTAAATCTTTATAAGTTGTTTTTCTAGGATTGGTTTGACTATTCATATCCTTTAGCGCATCCTCAGCTAAAATACTCCAATCGCTGTCTTTAATATTAAATGACTTAAGCGAAGGAATATTTGTATCCTTTACTAGTCTTTGAACAGCTACAACTGCTTTCTCAGCAGCTTCCATCGGGGAGAGACCTTCAATATTTTCTCCCATTGCAACCGCAATATCTGCAAAACGCCCTGGGCATGCAATTAAATTAAATTTCATTACGTAAGGTAGCAGAATAGCATTAGCTACTCCATGCGCTATATCATAATGACCGCCTAATGGATGAGCAAGAGCATGGGTATTTCCTAAACCGACCTGAGGGAATCCAATCCCTGCTAGAGTGCTGCCAAGCATAACATTTTTTCGGGCTTCATAGTTTTCGCCGCGTGCATATGCTTCACGAAGGTTACTACTGATTAATCGAATGGCTTGAAGATTGTAAATATCTGCGATAGGATGAGCTCCATTTAAGGCATCCCTAGTGGTGTAAGCTTCAATGGCATGTGTAAGGGCATCTACACCTGTAGCAGCTGTAATACTTGGCGGAAGCCCAATAGTCAGCATCGGATCCACTAGTGCAACAGTAGGTGCCATAAGCGGGCTACCGATACTTGATTTCCAATGTGTTTTCTCATTTGTAATAACTGCCCATTGAGTCACCTCGCTTCCGGTACCTGATGTGGTAGGAATTGTGATAACATCTGGGCCGCGCTTTTCAAACGTTTTTCCACCAATGTCATATTCATTGATATCCCCGTCATTAACAGTCATCATACCAATGGTTTTACAAGCATCCATTACACTTCCCCCACCAACGGCTACAAGGGAATCGCAATTTTGTTTCCGAAAAATTTCTACCCCTTTTACCACTGTTACTGAAGGGGGATTTGGTGGAACCTCATCGTAAACTACATATTCAATATTTTTTGCAGCAATAGACTCTAGAATGTGTTCTAAAATGCCTGCTTTGATAATTCCTTTGTCTGTCACAACCATGGTTTTTCGATGTCCTCTGGAAGATAACTCTTCCCCAACATTCTTAGAAGCATCTTTACCAAATACCAGTTTAGTAGAAGCTAAATAAGTAAAAATATCGTTCATGTTCGATCTCTCCTTTAAGTAGTTTTATAGTTTTAATTGCAATTACCATTTGTAAAAGTTATTTCTTGATCCTACATGAATCTGAACAGTCTTCACTTCAGAAAATGCATCCAAACCTGCAGTTCCAAGTTCTTTACCGTAACCGCTCTCTTTAACTCCGCCGAATGGCAATTCCGGGTGGGCTTCCATGTAGTGATTGACCCAAATCGTGCCTGCTTTGATTTTCTGCGTTGCCCGTATTGCTTTATCAATATCCTTTGTCCAAACTGCTCCAGCAAGGCCGAAGCATGTATCATTCGCAATCTCCATTGCTTCATCAAAGTCTTTAAAACGAATAACAGAAAGTACAGGACCAAAGATTTCTTCTTGTGCAATCGTCATATTTGGTTTTACATCTCCAAAAATGGTCGGTTCCATAAACAACCCTTTTTCAAAAATCCCATCGGTTAAGCGCTTACCACCAGTTAATAGCTTTGCACCATCCGCTAAACCCTTTTCGACGTAGCCCAGTACCGTTTTCAAGTGAGATTCGGAAATAAGTGCACCCATCTCGGTATCGTCGGACAATGGGTCCCCTACTCTAATGGCTTCTGCCCTTGCCACTAATCGATCAACAAACTCGTCATATATGTCATCTTGTACTAATAAGCGAGAGCCTGAGGTACAAACTTCACCTTGATTAAAGAAGCTCCCAAAAAGTGCCCCATCTAATGCATCTTCCATGTTTGCGTCCGCAAATACTATATTAGGAGATTTTCCGCCAAGCTCCATTCCTAACTTCTTCAATGTATCTGCAGATAATTTCATTAAATCCTTTCCTGTCTCTGTAGAACCAGTCAGTGTAACCTTATCTACCATTGGGTTGGTCGCAATTTCTCTGCCTAGTTCCTCACCGGAACCCGTAATGACATTAACTACACCTTTTGGAAATCCTACTTCATCTAGGATTTTTACAATTTCTAAAGTTGTCGCCGGCGTTGTACTCGCTGGTTTACAAACAACTGTACAACCAGCTGCTAAAGCAGCAGGAAGCTTTTGAGTAAGCGTTCCTAAAGGAAAGTTCCAAGGAGTAATGATAGCCACAACACCAACTGGGACACGTAACGTTAAGCCTAAAAGGTCCTTTTGTATCTGGGTCGTAGTCTGGCCGTAAATCGCTCTGCTTAAGCCTGCATAGTAGCTAAATATATTGGCAACTGCTCCAATTTCACCCTTTGCCTCAGACAGCGGCTTTCCCATTTCCCGGCTCAAAAGTTCTGCTAATTCATTCGTTTTTTCAACAATGCGCAAGTAGGCCCGATACAGGAGGTCGGATCGTTCAGCACCTGACATGCTGGACCAATCCCCTTGATCAAACGCTTCCCTCGCAGCTAGAATTGCACTTTGTGCGTCCTCTTTACTAGCTTTTTGAAATTCAGCAACTAAATCGCCAGTTGCGGGATTTTTTCTTTCAAACGTTTTACTAGAGCTAGAAGGGCACCATTCACCGTTAATATACAATTGATATGTTTTTAAACCCTTTTCCTGGTACGCTTTCAATCTGATCACCTCTTCTGTAATAATTGAAGCTTATATCTGTAAATCCCAAATCATATTCAAAACTTACTTAATAAGGTGACTTAGGATCGTACATTTGTTTAGCATTGTCTTTCGTATAAACTGGATTCGGAATATAATGGGTTGAAGGTACTTGCTGGCCCTGGGCCGCCATGATTGCTATCTTCACAGCATCTGCACCCTGTACACGCGGGTCGTTACTCACGGTGACCACTAATCCTGATTGTGGATCCATTATTTCCTTAAGCGCATCTTTAGTACCATCCATAGAACCAATCAATACCTTGCCATAGTGACCGGTATTCTTTAATGCGGTAAAAATGCCAGGCAACATGACATCACTCGCACAGAAAATGACTTGTAAATCAGGGTTAGCCGTTGAAATATCCTGCATTTCCGGCAGAGTTTTATCAGGCAGCCATTCGCCGAAGCGTTCCGCAACCAAATCAAGATTTCCCTTTCCATACTTCTCCAGCATAAAATCGGTCCATCCAGCAATGAATCCATTTCTACGATACTGAGAGACTACCTCTTTCGGATAACCACTTATCATAGCTGCTTTAATCACTTTGTTACCGTATTTTTCTGATGCAGCTTTTGCTAATGTCCATCCCGACTTATATCCTGTGTCTCTTGGATCATCCGAAACAAAGCTTACTGGATCTGCCTTTGGATCTATATTGCTGTTAACTACTACTAATGGTATTTTGCTTCGCTTTAGCTGTTTAGCAGCCGGTAGGACACCAGATGAATCCTGGGGATTCATGATAACTACATTTGCACCTCTGGATATTAAATCTTGTACATCGGAAACTTGTTTTGCAACGTCTCCTTGCGCATCCAGTACAGTAAGGTCAACCCCATCCTTTTTGGCTTCTGCGCTTGCACCATTAACTAAATTTGTGTACCAATCACTACCTGCCACTCTTCGTTGGGAAAAACCTATTACAATTTTTTTGCCACTCGTATTTTGGACCTTTAATGAAGAAGTATCATCCGTAGCTTGATTTTGGCTTTGAGGGCTATTTTGTTTCGAATTTCCACTGGTTGCTGTACTACAGCCTGTCATCGCTACAAGCGAAAGCGTGAACAGCAGGCTAAAAACTTTAATTGCTCCTTTTTTCTTCATAAAATATCCCCCTTCTTATTTGTGTGAAGCTGTGTAACTTGATCAAATGATATCGTTTTCATCTCCTTCCCTGGTTAGCGTGCATAAGACTGTAACAAAGATCCGTTTTTGCAACAGTTCAAGCAATATTCTAAAAATAGTAAATAAACGGAATGCAATGTAAGTCCTTACAAAAGCAAGATTATTTCTTTCTTCGCACTGTTACCGATAAAACCGCTACAAGAATAATTAAACCTTGTATAACCATTTGCGGATAGGATGGTACGCCCATTAGATTTAAGATATTTCGAATTATCCCAATCAGAAAAGCACCAAGTATTGTGTTGACTGCAGAGCCTTTGCCACCCATTAATGAGGCTCCGCCAACTACTACTGCCGCTATTGAATCTAACTCATACCCCTGTCCGTACAGCGCACTACCTGTACCTAGTCGGGCGGTAGTCATTAAACCCGCAAGACCCGCGAGCATCCCGCATAGTGCATAGGCTACAATAATATCTCTATTTATGGAAGCTCCAGAAAGCCTTGCTGCCTCAGGGTTTCCACCGATTGCGTAGAGTCGACGGCCGAATGTAGTCGAACGTAATACGAATAATATGACGCCCAAAGTGATAAGAAGAATAATCAATGGTGAATAAATTGGGCCGATGCTCCCAGCAAGAATTCCTAAAAATGTGTCATTATCAATTTGTATCAGGGAACCTACTTGAAACATATAAGCCAATCCACGATATATTGTTAAAGTAGCAAGTGTTACAACAAAGGGAGTGATTTTACCATATGCGACAGCCAAACCATTCCCAACCCCGGCAACAGCCATAAGCAGCATCACCACAACTATTACCAGAATTGGATTCATACCTGAGCCAAGAAATTGTGCAGACAAAACACTGGCCACCGCCACAACTGAACCTACTGATAAATCGATGCCCGCTGTTATAATAACCAAAAGTTGTCCTAAAGCTAATACAGAAATTACAGAGTTTTGAACCAATACATTTACCAGGTTGTTCACTGTTAAAAACATTGAGGAAAGGAATGAAGCTATAGCAATTAGTAGAACGAGAAAGATAAGTAAATAGTTTTTGGAAACAATTCTTAATACAGTCGCATTTACCGAGGAGTTTTTGTGATTCAATATTAATTCTTGTTCTTGTTTCAATTGAGATTCCTCCCATTAAATCATATATTGAATAACATTTTCTTCAGAGCACTCTTCGTGAAATAACTCTTTTTCAATTTTCCCCCCCGACATTATTAACACCCGATCTGTCATTAGCACCTCAGGAAGTTCCGAAGATATCATAATAATAGAGCCTCCTTGTGTGACAAATTCGTTCATTAATCGATAAATCTCCTCCTTCGCTCCTACATCAATGCCTCTTGTAGGTTCATCAAATATAAGTATTTTGGAATTTTTATATAACCATCTTGCAATAATTAATTTTTGCTGGTTGCCACCGCTAAGTGTCCTTGTTTCTTGAAAGGGTTCACTAACCCTCACTTGAAGCTTTTTTACCAGTTGTTTTGCATCTTCGAGTTCTTTACCTTTTTCTATTATTCCGAATTTTGAAAAGTTACTAAACCCAGCAATCGTAATATTTTCCATCGCACTCATACCAAGTACCAGTGCTTGTGCTTTTCGATCCTCTGGAAGCAATGCAATTCCTTGTTTAATTGCATCCTTAGGGCAACGAATTGTAACTTTATTTCCATCCACTTCAATTTCACCTGTGTAATAATCAGCACCAAAAATTGCTCTTACCAATTCTGTTCTTCCGCTTCCCACCAAACCGGCTATTCCCAATACTTCACGTTCATATAAATCAAAATCAATATCCTTTAACAAGCTAGGTGTATTTAAATTACGCACCGAAAGTATTTTTCTTTTATAATCGGTTTGATTACCTAATCTCATCTTCAATACATCCCGGCCAACCATCATCTTCACTAACTCATCTCTTGTTAAACCCTCAACTGAATTAGTACTTACAACTTGACCATCTTTTAATACAGTGACTCGATCGGCAATCCTAAAAACCTCTGGAAGGCGATGGGATATGTAAACGATTCCATTTCCTTCATTTTTAAGTTTAATAATAAGTTCGATTAACCTCTCTACATCCTGTACAGGTAATGGGGCGGTTGGCTCATCAAAAATAATGACCTTCGCTTTTCGATGAATGGCCTTGGCAATTTCAACGACTTGTTGCCTGGCTATCCCCATTGTTCCAACTGGCTTATCAACGTCGATATCAAAGCCCATGTAGTCTAATATTTTTTTTGCCTCGCGCCTCATTTTTGGCCAGTCCACTACACCCTTCATTTTTTGGGGATAATCACCTAAAAAAATATTTTCCGCAACCGACAATTCATCTACTAGATTTAGCTCTTGATGAATGATAGCGATTCCTAATTTGCTGGCTACATCGGGTTTATTTATCGTGACAGCCTTACCTTCAAAAATAATTTCCCCGCTATCCGGAGTATAGATGCCGGAAAGTATTTTCATCATCGTCGACTTTCCTGCACCGTTTTCCCCGCAAAGAGCGTGAATTTCACCAGCACGAATGGAAAAGTCCACATTACTTAAAGCTTTAACACCGGGAAATGACTTACCAACTCCATGAATCTCCAACAATGGTACATTGTTGCTATTCATATTCATCCTCCTTCCAAGTGCGTCTGTATTCAGTAAGAAAGACTAATTGATTTTGTTGAATTCCCCTCTTTAAGAAGAGGATAAACGGTTGTCAGTCTTTCAATGCCATCTGATCCCTTAATCATTCTAAGTAGAATATTTGCAATGGTATCACCTATTTCGAATAGGGGCAAAGCCATCGTTGTTAGGCTTGGAGTCATGACCTGTGATAGAACAATGCCATCAAAGCCCACAACCGATATATCATCAGGCACTTCAACATTTAGATCCCTGCAGGCCTGAATGACATACGCCGCTGAAATATCATTATACGTGGTAATTGCTGTAACGTTTCTTCTAATCAATTGTTGGGTTAGTTTATGGACTCCTTCATCACCAACCTCCACCGAGACGATTAAATCTTCGTCTATTGAAATGCCATACTCCTGCAGCGCCTTTTTGTAACCATCCAATCTTTTCGCACTACTACTAGCTAATGGAGGGCCAACAATGATCCCAATTCTAGAATGACCTTGTTCAATAAGGTACTTCGCAGCTGTATAACCTCCCTGTTTGGCATCTACCATTACAGACGAAACACCTTCCGCCTCAAGATCACGATTCAAAAGTACAATAGGTGAAATTTTTGTTATCATTTTTCTAAGATTCGCATCATCGAGTCTCGGGCTACACAAAATCATCCCATCTACATTATAATTTTGGGCTAATTTGATACAGGATACTTCATGTTCCACATCTTCATCGGTAGTAAATAGAAAAAGATTCATATTGTTCGCCCGGAGAGTACGTTCTATCCCATACACAATTTCCGCAAAAAAAGGGTTTTTAATATCAGGTAGTAACAAAGCAATTGTATTTGTCTTCCTAGTGACCATGCTCCTTGCTTGAAGACTAGGCTGAAACCCATGCTCTTCGATAATTCGAAGAACCTGTTTTCGGGTTCCCTCACTTACCTCTTCTTTGTTATTTAAAACTCTTGAGATTGTTTGGCGAGACACCCCAGCCATTTTTGCAATATCGTTAATCGTTAATTTTTTCCCCATGTCAATCATTCCTCTATGTACTTTTTTAGAATGTGAACGTTCCCGTTAAGGCTCACATCTAAAATAACACCGTAATAACAGGCATGTCAATACAGAATTTCTAATTAAAATATTATTTTAAAAATTTAGTTTATATATTGACTATCCCATATTTTATCTATTAGAATGATATTGTGATCGTTCACATTACCGAAAACAATAAATTGATTGGGGGGCCTTACTATGGCTGTAGAACTTGTTGCAACCGAATTCGATCAACGTTTATCTCGTACAAGACAAAAGATGAGAGAAGCAGGTTTAGATGCTCTTTTTGTTTATAGTGATGAGTACCATCCTGGATATTCTATGTATTATACAAATTTCCGAACAATTAACTGTATTGAAGAATCAGCCCATGCTCTTTTAATTCCATTAGAAGGAGAAATCCAGGCATTTTTGGGCAACTTGAATAGGTTTGCCGCAAAACGTTTTTCCTGGGTGAAAAATGTTCATAACGTATATGAAATGAAATCGCTTATACCTGCTCTTGTTAACGAAATTCCTCACCCGGTGAAAACCGTAGGAGTAGTAGGTGAAGAATTATTCCCGATTTCTTTATACCGGGAGATGGAAAAGGGATTTGAGAGTGAAGGTATCGAAATAGTTGAAGCTGGCGATATCGTAAGAAGAGAACGGTTATATAAAAGCAGAAATGAATTAGATCTTATTCGGTCAGCTGGGAAGTTAGCTGACGATAGTATACTTGCTGCACTAAAAGAAATACAAATTGGAAAAACAGAAATCGAGCTTTCCGCTATTGGAGAATATGTCACACGCTCCCGCGGAGGTGAGATTGGTTCTGCGTATCTAGTAGTTTCTGGTCCTAATCATACTAATCTTCCAACATGGAGACCGATGGAACGAAAAATTGAACGTGGCGATTACGTTTGGTTTGACTTTAATCCTTCAGTTCTTGGCTACTGCTCAGATACCGGAATAACAGTTGCAATGGAAGGGGCCACTGAAGAACAGATAAGAATTATGAATTTTGCTTATGATACAAACGAACGCATGGTTGAATTTATTAAACCCGGTATGAAAGGAAAAGAATTATTTAAAGAAACACTTCGCATGTGTGAAGAAGCAGGGCTATCTGAGTACTTCCTTCCATATACAAAGGGTATGAGAGCAATCGGCCATGGCGTAGGTTTAGAGGTAGTTGAAACCCCAGATTTAGGGCCTAATAGTGACTTCGTATTCGAACCAAATATGGTATTTGGCATTAAATTCGACTTACATGGATTCCCATTCGGTGGTGTCCGTGTCGAACCGACAGTCATTATTAGCGAAAATGGAGCAGAACCAGTAAATGATCTAAGAGGATTGCGAAACAAATATGAATCTCATTTTAAATAATAATTACCATGTATTAACCTAGTTATCAGAAAAGTTAAAGTACTTAAAAATTGAGCTAAAGCACATAAAATGACAAAGAGCGCTGTAGCAGGCGCTCTTTCCCCTAACTATAGGTAAAGGCCTTAACCATGAAATTTATACGCTAAACCTAGCAATCAGAGTCTGCAGTTCTTCTACCATATAAGATAGCGAAGAAGCGGAAATGCTGATGGCCTCCATTGATACCAACTGTTGTTCTGATAGCGGCCGATACGTTTTAAAAGCATTGTAATCGATTGCAGAGAAAAAATCTATAAATTATTCTAAAAATCTAATTAAATACCAAAAGACCGCTTCGAACGCAGCTATGATATCTTTCTTACTATCAATGAACATACACTTTGAAAAGTCTTAAAAAAGGCAAGAAGCCAATTTTAAAGAGATACTTTTCCAAACACTATAGAATAGCTCTATCACTCACAAGTGCTTTACATCTCTCTTATTGGCTTCCAGCCTACTTATCGGTTATACTACAAAACACCAAACTGTTCACCATGCACATCTGAGATGATATATGTCCCGGTGCATGAGTAATGTTACATAAAAAGCGAATAAATTTTTAAACAGTGCCAACTTCAATATTTGTTGCCTGTTCAAGATGTGTTTCCTTGGCTTTTTCCTGTTTTAAGGTAAGAAGTAAAATACAAGCAATCACTAGAGCTCCAGCCAGTACATAGAGGCTAGAAGTTACACTACCGGTTGCCGATTTGACAGCACCAATAATGTATGGACCGAAAAATCCTCCTAAACCACCGACCGAATTGATAGCAGCTATCCCCACAGCGGCATTCGCCTCACGAAGAAAAAGAGTAGGCAGCGTAAAGAACGGCCCATAGTAACTGTAGAGACCGGCTATTGTTACAGTTAATAGCAGGATAGAAAGCGTTGGTGATGTTGTGAAGCTTAGTAATAAAAGGGCTAAAGCGCCTATTACAGGTCCAATGGCAGAATGGTACCGGCGTTCAGAGGTGAGATCTGAATGTCTGCCGTTTAAGACCATGGCTACACAGCCAATAAGGTAAGGGATTACGGTTAAGAATCCAACCATTGTATTTGAAAACATAGACGATAGGCCCTTAATAATCTGAGGCATCCAAAATCCAAGACCATACATGCCAATGTTGACACACAAAGCTACAACAGCTAACAAAACAACTTTCCCATCTAGAAGAACTTTTAAAGAAGATAATAAAGAATGGCTGTGATTAACACTATCTGAACCTTGATTATCCCGCTCAAGTTCGTCCTTTAACCATGCTTTTTCTTTATCCGTTAACCATTTTGCATCACTTGGGCGATCCGATAAGATGTAAATTGTTATAATGCCTAAGATAATAGCCGGAACACCTTCAAAAAGGTACAGCCATCTCCAACTTGCTAAAGCAGCCCAGTGTATATGATCCAGTATAAGTCCTGATATAGGAGCCCCTATTATGTTTGAAAGCCCCAAACCTGTCATGAATAAAGCTATAGCACGAGCACGGTCCTTTTTGCGAAACCAATAAGTTAAATATAAGATCACACCGGGGAAAAATCCTGCCTCAGCTATACCAAGTAGGAATCGTACGGTATAAAGTTGGGCAGCATTTTGGACGAATGCTGTAGCTGCTGAAATAATTCCAAAGGTGATAATAATTCGTGCAAGCCAAATACGGGCTCCTACCCGATGGAGCAGCATGTTACTAGGTACTTCAAAAATAAAATACGCGATAAAAAAGATCCCTGCGACCAGCCCGTATTGTTGAGCGGTAAGCCCCAAATCCTTATTCATTCCTAACGCAGCATAACCAAGATTAACGCGATCCAGGAATGATATAACATACAGCAAGACTAAAAAGGGAATAATTCGATTTCTAATTTTCCTGGTTGTGCTTATTTCTAAGTTCTCCATTATCTCCTACCTCCTTTTAGATTTGATTCTTGATGGAACGAAACAATAAAAGTTCATCTCCCCCTTACCACTAGTAAATTTTCACAAGAATTACCTCATTCCAATTTTCGGAACAATCGTTCCTCTTTATTGATATTAAAATAATTATAACCATTGTCAGACATAAATCAATACTTTGATTTTTTAAAACGTAATTATCTCAATTCTCAAGAAAACATAACTAAAAAAAGCAGAATCCTCCATCATGGTCACAATGGAGGATTAAGTATACGACAAAGAATGTTTGTATAAGAAACGCTTCAAATAATTTTAGAGGAAACATCTTAAATTACATTGGATTTGCTAACTGAGATTATAAGAGAGTTTATTTGCCTCTCTCCAGCCTAGTTTCTGAGAGATTTCGTTCGCCGCTTTAATAACCTTCTCCACTAAATCAGGCAACAGATCATCGCGATAACGGTGTTCCGGGCCTGCGATGCTAATGCCCGCCGCTACGCTCCCTGTATAATCAAAAATAGGAGCAGCCAATGCAGCCGTATAATTCTCTAGTTCGGAAAAACTGACGGCATAACCGTTTTTTCTAGACTCTCCTAAAGCATTCCGCAGTTTTTCTTTATCTGTAATTGTTCCAAAGCCAATTGGTTTAAGTTCTATATCATTTAGGTATTGTTCTTGTTCGTAGTCCGGTAAGAAAGCTAAGAGAATCCGGGAACATGCGCCCGCGTATAACGGCGACCTCCGGCCAATCTTAGTATAGAGCCTTACAGGATGCATCGTGTCCACTTTTTCAATATATATGGCTTCGTTGCCGTCTTTTATAATAAGATTTACCGCTTCTCCAATATCATCCCGCAGATTTTTCATCGTAGGTAACGCAGCATCGCGAATATCTAGCCTTTCTTTGACTATTTCACCAAGTTGAAGAAACAATAGCCCGAGTGAATACTTGCCTTCCTCATTTCTCTCTAAAAACCCCATCTCTTCTAACGAACCAGCCATTCGATGAATAGAGGTTTTTGGAATACCAGATAATTCAACCATTTCATTTAAGTTCAACTTTGCATTCGTTAAAAACAGTTTTAAGAGATCAATCGATTTAAGAACCGTCTTATTTTTATTTTTCACCTCAATCTCTCCTTATTACGAAAGTAGGAATATGTAATAAAATAATAAACCTTTATAAAAGGTACTAAAGTTTTGGACTGTTGCTCCGATATATTAAGAGGAATAGAGAACACTTACTATAAATTCTACTATATAGTTCTTCTTATATACACAAATTTCTCTTACGTCCACCAATTCAGAAAATTATCGGAGGGATATTAAGTTAATGTTAAAAAAGTTTTTTAGTTTTCTTGCCTTACTTGTGGCAGTGGGAATCATTTCAGCAAATGCCTCGGCGGCTACCACAGCAGGTACCACAACCTCAACAGTTTCAAGCACGGGAACCAGCAGTTCAGAGAACTTTGCTTATTTAGACGCTGCATGGTTCGATGGTTCGAATCCAGTATCGGATAGTTCTATTGCTAACTTCACCCGAAACATGGCAGACCAACAGATTCATACCCAATTCTGCGACATCGGCCTGATTCAGGACGACGGAACATTGCCTGCCAGCGGTTATGTTAATTTAGCACACTGGATACAGCAAGCCCGTCTAGCTGACCCACAGGTTAAAATCATCCCTGTGCTTAATTACGGGAAACGCAGAACAAACACGAACTTCGGAACCCAATCGTTTAACAATCAATTAAACACAGCGATAAAAACACTTAAAGCTAGCAACAACATTGATGGGATTCACCTGGATATCGAGGCGTTCAAGGATAACGACACAGTATACTTACATCTTATGTCTTATCTTAAAGCCAATTCACTTCGTTCTTTGCCGCTTTACATCGCTACACCCGCAACTACCTGGAGCAATAGCTTTATCACCCAGGTAGCAGGAGTTGCGCAGGAGTTAAATCCAATGGTATATGACACGATGGGGTGGGGTTCTTCCGTGGTGGACGGGCCAACGTATACCGACTATTTCCAAAAGGTTGCTACAACCTACTCAAACGCAATTGGTACACTCCCCTGTAAGTTGGCTCCCACTCTGCCAAGCTATTTAACGCGCACAGCATCGGATGGAACTGTGTATCATGACCAATCAGTGGAGAATATAACGAATGGTATTACCGCATTGAATAATGCGATTGCCGCTGGTGCTCATGTAAGTGGAGCGGGAATCTTCTGGTGGCCTAATTTCAACGGTTTATATCCAACGATCTACACACAATATCAACAGGATCAGAACGCTTGGACAACCAACTGGCTCAAAATATAATGGGGAGAAAACATCGCGGCCCATGCCGCTCTCTCCTTTCCCCTCATAGAAGTTTTTACGGCCGCTTTGTGGAACGACGAGCGGACCGGCAAAACATCTGGGTATGCCAATGAGGGAGACAGTTGCCGGTCTTTTTCGCCCTCTGTTCCACACGCTCCACAGGGGGAAAGAAAGGTGCGGACATGCGCCCCACGATGTTTTTCATGGGTATTTCGCGACCGGGGGTCCCATTTAAAAAATCGTTCAACGCACTTCAACACGTTAGCAAAATATACTTTCCTATACGAGAGCTAAAAGCCGGGGATTTCGCGAATCCCCGGCTTTTTCTCCTTAATTTAACTTGCACCCAAACACAGTATTTAGTTCGTTGTTTGCGGTGTTTCCTGAAAAGCCTGCTGCATGATGCCATAGCTTTTCTTCAATCTTTCCTGAAAATTGACCTGATCCCATGGCTGCCATGTATACATAGGCATCTTCGAAACATCGACTATCGATTTCCCATCACCAAGGCCCTTTACTTGATTGGTTTGTCCATCAACCATCCAGGGAACCAGACGAATGCCCCCAACATTCTCCACATGCAACTGATTTCCTTCATTAGAATAGTTGATAGCGTCTAATGAGCTCGGATCCGAAAATCCTAGGAGCATCCAAGGAATTCGCATCTCTACGATATTCCCTTTAGCCTGCCACATAGCGAGAGAATTATAGTTTGGATCCGCCGGGTCAGTTGTTCCGCGTCTCAAATTTCCAACCCGTATATCCTTATACGGACGGTATCTTACTTCCATCGGTGGCTTACTCTTCTTATCAATAATTAATTTCCACGGGGTAAAGATACCCGAATCATCTTTTATATAAGCGCTATTTACCGGGAAGTTGCCTTTAAATACACCCCACTGCCGCGTGTTAAAATCATAATTAGAGGCCATGGTTATCTGGCTTTGTTTGCCGATTGAAACTAGTGTCTCTAATCCTTCATTCAACTTACGATTTCCCAATTCTTTTGCATGCCGATTTCCGCCTTTTACTGTATCTGTCCCAATGTATAGCGTTTCTTTGCCAGGATTAAAGGGATGATCCAGTTCAGCAGCAATGTAAAGATAAGCTTCATCGTGCGTAACCAACATGTTTTTCCAGCCAGGTACATTGGGATTAAACTGTTTTTTATCCATAATTTGCTTCCAGTCATCTATATTGCCATCGATTTTAAGAGGGCCATCCTTACTTGAGTAGAACCCATCAACCCCGAATTGCTCCTCATTGGACAAAACGTTTAACCAATCTTTCCGGCGATTGGCTGGCATTTCATAATCTAGCGTATTCCACGCCTTCTTAAACCATTCATCCTGCCACTCGAAAACAATAGCACCGGCATATTTCTCCTGAACAATCTGGTGGTACAGATCAGCATCTATTTTCCCCTGTTCTTGCTCCGTATGTCCACCCTGGTTTCTGCCCAGACCGGTAATATGGCCGACCCCTAATGAAGACGGAACGCCGAACTCGGTAATCATAACCGGCATGCCTTTAAAGTGCTGTTTTAATTGTTGGAGATACGCCTTATAAGTATCCACTTGACCTTTGTCATTTTTAACATGTGTAAGTGTTTTATCAAACCGGAAGAAGTCAGGATAGTATGGATAAGCGTGGAAAGAAGCAAAATAGCCAGCCTGCCAGTTTGTAGGCTGAATGTTTGCGGCATCAACACTAACCAGATCTTCCTCCCGTTCAATTTCTCCCGGATGCTTCAAAGGATCGGTCGTCACCCAGTTGGTAAACGTTAACGGATGCTGCCATCCTTCCTTGCTTTCAAACGTTGCGAGCGTATTTAACATTTCTGCCAGCATGCTCTCAAACGGTGTTGCATTAGCTTTTGCCTTAAAATAGCTGCCCTGAAATGGCGGCATGCCCTTATGTACCTTATCCGTGTTGTTAACGAGCTCTGGATCCCATTCCGTCCCTATGCTCCAACCTAACAAATAAGGGCTTGCGTTTACCTTGTAGGTACCGCTTGCTTTCCCTTTTTCTTCAGGAATCGTAGTATCGCCATAAACGGCTCCCACAGCGTAAATGATTTCTTTTTTGAACGCCGCGACCGAATCGCTGCTCAGCCCATCATAATGTTTTAACATTTGTTCCTCTGGCGACCATACTCCTTGAATGAAATAGAGAGGGTCCTCCTTATGTAGCTGGTTGTACTGGACAAGAGCTTCGTAAAATATAGGGTTATGGATCGTATAGACTCGAATGACGTTCGCACCCATATGCTGAATTTGATCAAACCAGCGCAAAAGCGTTTTTTCGTCGGTAGCGAGCTCACCGGGATCGTGGCCAGGCGTTGTTGCGCCAAGATTTACTCCTTTAGCAAAAAAGGGCTGCCATCTCTTATTTTTATAGATCTCGATTTGTTCGCCCTTTGTCTGGAACTTCACATTCATCCCATTATTTAATTTTATGCTCTCTATGGACGGGGTTTCCGCCCCAAGAGTTTGAAACTGGTGCCAGCCGAAATAGCTGGCCACCAGAACGATCACAAGTCCGATACTCATGCGTATCCTTATGTTTCTCTTCATTCGGCGATTCTCCCCTTACGTAAACTAGCGACTTGCCAACAAAGTTATGCGATCAGCCACTTTTTCTACGCTCTACGCCAGAAGTCGGCGTATCCTTGCTTCAAGTTCTACCGGTGAATATGGCTTGGTGATGTAATCAGATACACCCAGCTCAAAGCAGGTGCTAATGTCCCGTTCCAGGCGTTTGTTTGATAGAACCATAATGTTGCATTCCTTGTAGGCTTTATTGCGAATATTGCGGATGACTTCAAATCCGTCATAAACTGGCAGTGCTAGCTCCGTGATAACTAAATCCGGGGACACCGAATCAAACAGACGCATACCTTCTAATCCGCTATCAGCTTTATATACATCGTAGCCCCTCATCATCAACCGTGAGTCTAACAGTTCTCCAACCGCCTTGTCATCGTCAATAATTAATATCGTAGGTTTTTCCTTTTTTGGTTCAGATTGATTATAGATAAGTATCGTGTTTTCATAATCTGTTTCTTGCCTGATCATCTGCAGCATCTGCGTGCCATCCGCTTCATTAGTCAATCCTGAGAAGCTGGCGATAACAAGGTTTCCACCGGCCTGATTCTCTTCCTGAAGAAACTGCTGTACGGATAATGAAAGGAAATGCGTATAGCTTAATTCCTTGTCTGGCAGCAAAATAACCAAAATATTATTGTGGCATAAAAAAGTCGAGGCCCTATCTGTTTCATGGGCTGCCACAGCTTCTTTAAGTCTCATCAGCCGGCTTTCATCTAAAGGATATTCCCCAAGAATGACACCGCACGTTTTCCGTCCAGACTCTATCAATACCCGATTAATACCATTCACAATAAGGGCTGTTTCACTTGCCGCCTCCAGCACTTGTGTTGTCATCTCATATCACTCCTATTGTTTTTGTATTCCTCAATTGCTTTCTAAACAGCCTTCTTATACTCTGCTGCTTCTTTTTTCCAGCTCGTTCTGACCATAACTCCCCACGAGTCGTCGTTTCGTATGTAGTCAATATGTCCAAGAATTATCCAGAATACGTTCATCTGGTTGTAACCAAGTGTCATCAGAATGCTATAAAGCATCATTTTGACCAGGTCCCCGAATTTTGGATAACGCCTGAAGGCAATTTCTTCTATCAGCAAAGCTCCACAACTAAATAAAATTTCTACTAGCAAACTTGCACCAAGGATTAATAGCATTATCCGGTAATTAGCTATATTCTCTAGAATTAATCCCACCAGTGCCATATATCCAGTTAATTTCAAATAGGGCCCCAATGTCTCAAATATTAGCGTGTAAGGCATAGACAAAAGCCCAACCGCCTTATACTTCGGAACAAACATCATACTGCTGTATTTAAAGATATTTTTAATATTGCCTCGAGCCCATCGTTTTCGCTGGCTCCTTAAAATGTGAAGCGACTCAGGTGCTTGTGTCCAGCACACGGCATCCGGGCAATAGGCGATCCGATAAGGAAGGTTATTATCCATCATATGTTTATGAAGCTTAATGATAATATTCATATCTTCACCTGGAAAGCCGTCCCGATAACCGTCAACCTTCACTAAGTAATCTTTGCGGAAAAGACCGAATGCTCCTGATACGATCAGCAGCCCATTAATGGCACTCCAACCAATTCTTCCTGCAAGAAATGATTTTAAATATTCAATATTTTGGAACATCGGAAGTAGTTTATCAGGCAGGCGTACCTTGGTTACAATCCCGTTTTCGATGTCACATCCGTTAGCGACACGCACATTGCCACCGATCGCAATTGTTTCTTCGGGATTTTCCATATAAACACTGGCAAGCCTGATTAAAGCGTCTTTTTCCAGCAGCGAATCCGCATCAATCGTTGCCACAAGCGAATAGTGAGACACGTTAACGCCAGCATTTAGCGCATCCGCCTTCCCCCCATTTTCCTTATCCACAACATAAAGCTTTGGATAGCTGGGATTGTGGTAAATACCTTTTACAGGCATGGCTTCAAGTTCTTCCCCAACTGAATAAGTAGTCTTAGGGATAAGATTGAACTCTTCAATCAGTATCTTGAGGGTATCATCCTTCGAACCATCGTTGACTACGATTACCTCATATCTAGGATAGTTCAAGTTTAAGAGCGACCGCACGCTCTCGATAATTGTGAGCTCCTCATTATAGGAAGGAACGAGAATGGAAACTGGCGGTACTTGTTCAGAACCGGACAACTCCTGATACCTTGCGTACCTAGACCCCTTAATAATACGAATGATCTTTTTATACGAAAATAGCATAATCATTAAATAAAACAGATAAACTACGATAACAGAAAAGAAGGCAAACAGAGCGTAGCTTAGAAGTACATCTTTCACAGTAAATCCCCTCTCTAAGAGCTCAATTTAGCACTGCCCGCCTGCACAAAATATTGCTGATGAATTCGAAGCCTGTTGTTGTGGCGGAGGGTTTGCTTCAAGTCCCTGGAATAAAAAGGCCCTTTTGATAATTCCTCTTCAATAATATCCATTGCTAAGGAAGCCTGCAAAGTTCCTCTCTCACGAGCAGCTACCTCGCATAAAGCCTGAAATCCTTCATCCCCCAGCCGAATTAAACTTCTTGCACTGTTGTACCTGACGCGCCAGTCGGTATCAATCAGACCTTCCTTTAATAAGCTTAGTGCAACAACTAAGCCAAGCTGTCCGAATGCATCAGCGGCCTCAGCGCGGACGGCCGCATCTTCATGTTTCATGAGCTCTGCCATTTGTTCAATTTTCATCGGGGTCCCCTGCCGGACAATCGCTTGAACGGCCATTAATCTCAGTTCAGAATCGTTTGACCTAACGAATGACCATAGTAATTCGTTCATGCCTGGCATCAATTTATTGCGGAGTGCAGCCATCCCGATTTTCACAAGCTTCAGATCGCCATCCCTTAAGTAGCTGTACAGCATGGCTGAGCAATCAATTCTGGACTGGTTCAATACATCAACCACCAGGAGATGCGAATGTGATTGCTTTCGCTGTTTCACTAAAATCCGGACCATCCGGTCAAGCTCCTCTTGCTTCCCGGCACATTTTGAAATGGCGCGAGCAATTACAAAAGAGGGGGCTCCGAACTTTTCCTCCTCAAGCAGCTGCAAAAGCGCGGGTACTGCTTCTTTCGCCTGCATAACACCTAGATTATGGACGGCGTCCAGCCTAGTTCCATGAATTTCACTGCGGAGCCTTTGCATATTTAGCTCGACAAGTCCAAGATCCCGGCAAAGAGTTGAAAGTTTATTTTGTTCGGTGCCAACGATTACTTGCATCCAATCAAACAGCTTTTTTTGAATGACTTTAAGCGCTGGCCGTGTGATGTGACCATCCGGTCGCTGTAGCGGTTCCTTATCATGCAGGTGTGATGCAACATAATCAAAATAGTTTTCATATTTTTCTAGATAATGCCTCGTTCGGCGTTCTTGCCAAATCGCCCTGCTTCGTAAACTAAAAAGAACGATTAATGCAACGGCAATTAGGATAATCAGAGCATAAGTAAAGTAAACGATTCCTGTAAGATTTCCCGAATCACTATAGTCCATACAGTATATCCTCCTTTTCCATAGTCTCTTCCCGCAAAACGACAAATATCTTTTTTACGTCCTGCACATTATGCCAATCTCTATGTCCCATGATTTAATATACAGATATTATTTGACCATTTTGTTATCATATATGAAACTTTTTTGATCACAGTGTAAAAATTGCCCGCAAATTAACCGATAATAATAGTTGGTCATCTAACATTGTCAGACGCTCTCCATGCCGAATAATCGTGAACGGCAAAGCCGAGGAGCGCTGAAGAGTAATAAAATTTATCTTGTACTTTATTCATTTGCCGTCTCATCTCAACCGCCCCTTTTTTATTAAACGTAGTATTGCTGCCTTCTTTTACCGGATTGATTTGAACGTCGATAATGACACTTTTATTTAACCCATTGGCCTCCTGAATGAGCGGATTCGATAGTTCGTAAATGCTATCCGGGCCAACTCCTTTATCCCGGTAGGCCATGATGGATATATGGTCGAACCTTTTCATGATCCATGTGCTAAGGTTCTCTTTAGCATCCGGCGTTTTCAAAGCGTTCACCCAAAAAGGTAAATCGGCGGTACTGGTGAGGCCTGGCAGGCTGCCCCTCATCGTTTGAGAAATCATAACTATATTAGACATCCATTCTTTCACTATTGGCTGCTGATTCGTTTTCCAATCAGGCAGCAAATAAGGTTCAATATCGAGATGCACACCTGAGAATCTGCTCTGGGGATTCACGGATGCGTTATAATCTTTAACCCAGTTGAGAAATTGCCTAATATTTTTTTGGGCTTTAAGTGTTGCCCAGCTGGGATCACCTGCAAGGGCTTCTACTTTTATATGGTTGGAACTCGCTGCCTCAATAAATTTCTGATAGGTTTCCTTTTGGGCGTTAGCAGCGTTTACCCATACATAGAGATGAGTGATACGATTTTGAGAGGCAAAATGTAAAATGTCCTGCTGTTGGTTTTCAAGCACAGAAGCATTCCATATCCATGTCCCCATGTACGACTTTGGCGTCGTCATTTTCCACACGACTGCGCTGATTAGGCACAATAGCAAGAGAACCGCAACCACTGTTATGCTTATTTTCTTTTTAAATAATCGAGTAGCTCCATATTTAAGTTGCTCTATCCATTTATTCATTTACCTCATCCTTCTATCATTATTAAAATCCATTGGAATCGTACTATTTCTGCTGTTACACAAAACGTATAGACATGTGTTCCATTCTTAAAGCTTTCTTAACTAGCTATTATAACGTTGTTACTCTATAGAGTGAGCCGATCAAGCCTATTTAATGGATGTAAATCATTCAATTACAACATATTTTTGCTCGATAAGGATAAATTTTTACTCGAAGAGATTAAATTGATTAAATTGGATTAATCTGCTGAAAAAGTACAGAAGGCAACAAAGTACCTATTTTCTAATTGCCCTATCCATACTATCATCGGAAATGTAGGGATAAGAAGCTTGGCATTACTATTAACTTTAATAGGGAGGCAACGAGTGAAAAGAAAAAGCAAAACATTCTACTTTGTTCCAAAAATTCTGCTAATCTCCTTTGCTGTCGTCGTGTTGTCTTGCTTGTGTCCTTTGCAGGGCGGCCTTTCAACTCATGTTTTTGCCGCACCACAGCCCAAGGAAGCGACCTGGGTTTGGAATACATATTCGATTTGGAAAGACAAAGATAAAACACTGGATTTCCTTACAAAAAATCGGGTTAATCTTATCTATCTACAGATCGATCCGGACATACCGAATAACGTATACCGAACATTCATTAGGGAGGCCACAAACCGCGGTATTGAAGTTCAAGCCTTGGGGGGAGCCCCAGACTGGGTACTGCCGGAACATCAGAAAAAAATGTATCAGTTTATCTATTGGGTGACTACTTACAACAAGAGTGTGGTGCCTGCTGAACGCTTTAATGGCATCCATCTCGATGTAGAGGCCCATGTTCTTCCCCAATTTAAGAGCGACAAAGACAGAGTTATCGGTCTATGGATGGATACCATCAGCGGTTTTGTTCAAGAAGTAAAATCCGAAGATCCTACTTTGACTGCAGGTGCTGATTTGCCGGCCTGGTTGCATATATTTAACGTACATGATGGACATGGCGGCACGGAAACACTTTCGAGTTGGATGTGCGGGAAACTTGATCAAGTGACTTTGATGGCTTATGTAGACAACGCACAGGGCATCATTCAAGCCAGTTCAATTTCACTCAGTGAAGCGGAAAAGGCCGGCAAACCGGTCATTGTAGCTGTGGAAACGATGAATAGCAGTGAGCCCAATATCAGCTTTTATTCTAAAGGAAAAAATAAAATGATGAGTGAGCTGGAAAAGGTAAAATCAGCCCTTTCAAGTAACACTTCCTTCTCAGGAATAGCGATTCATCATTATGAAAGCTGGTCTTCTCTAAGGGATTAGCTGCTAAATAAGCCAGTTCTACGTCAGGCAACAACATTGTATAAAACCCAAAGAAGCCCCATCCACCGCGAAGCATGACGATGGATGGGGCTCTTTAACCATGAGTATTGCTATCACAGCTTATGTTTTGTTTTAATGATAGTCGTAATTTGCCACTAATGTACGCCCTAATTCCCGTTCTACTGTTCCCGTGATTCGTTGAACGAGCAACTCCAGCTGCCTTTTATCAGGTCCCTCTGCCATAACGCGAATCAGCGGCTCGGTCCCGGATGCGCGAACCAGTATGCGTCCATTACCGCCTAACTCCGCTTCCGCGTCCTTAATCGCCTGTTGAACCGCTTCGTTAACTGCGAGCTTTGTTTTATCTATTACCGGAACATTAACCAACAGTTGAGGATATGGTTTCATCACCTGTTTTAGCCTAGACAGCGGCACTCCTGTTTCCTTCACAATAGAGATTAGCTGCAGCCCGGTAAGCAATCCGTCACCAGTCGTATTGTAATCAAGGAAAATAATATGGCCGGACTGTTCACCACCTAGGTTGTAGCCGCCACGAACCATTTCTTCCACTACATATCGATCGCCAACCGCGGTTTTAGTGGCATGGATAGCCTGCTCCTCCATAGCCTTAAAGAATCCAAGGTTAGCCATAACGGTAGTCACAATTGTGTTGTTGCGCAACGTTCCTTTGGCCTTTAAGGAACGGGCACAGATTGCCATAATGGAATCGCCGTCCACAATCATGCCGTTTTCATCCACTGCCAGACACCGGTCCGCGTCCCCATCAAAACACAGCCCAAAATCCGCTCTATGCTTAAGCACTTCCTCCTGCAATTTTTCCGGGTGGGTAGAGCCAACCTGGTCGTTAATATTAAAACCATTAGGATCATTTCCAATCGTTACAACTTCTGCTCCCATATCCGAAAACAATTGAGGTGCAAGTGATGCGGCAGCTCCATTGGCGCAGTCCAATACCATTTTTAAACCTTCGAAACGTTGTGTAACCGTAGCCTTAAGATGTGAAAGGTAACTTTGGCCCCCATCCAAATATTCCAGCACGGAACCAATGCCAGTACCGGTAGGCCGCGGCAGTTGGTCTTCCGGTAAATCAAGATAATGCTCAATCTCTAATTCCGTTTCGTCACTTAACTTAAACCCGTTACTCGCGAAGAATTTGATACCATTATCAGCAAACGGATTGTGGGATGCGGAAATCATAACGCCAGCATCTGCTTGTACGGTTCGCGTTAAAAAGGCTACGCCTGATGTAGGGATTACCCCTATGCGTACCACTTCGGCTCCGACCGACAGCAGTCCGGCAGTTAACGCGCTCTCTAGCATATGGCCGGATATTCGCGTATCTCTGCCAATAAGTACTTTTGGCTTTTCATTTTGATTGCCGCTGATCAGCACCGATCCGCCAACGCGTCCAATTTTGAAGGCGAGTTCTGGCGTAAGCTGTGAATTTGCAATACCGCGTACACCATCTGTTCCAAAATAGTTCCCCATTTTTTATCCCTCATTTCGTAAATTTTAAAATAACGTCATGTTTAATGCTTTCCTGCAGCGGAAGCCGCCGTATCCTGCCCCTGCGGCTTTGCCAGATTCGTTTCACCGACTGCCATACCCTGCGTACGAATCATCGTTCCAGAGTGATCCAGTTCCATTACAGAGCCGCCCTTTGGTGAATCCTTTACTTCTTTAAACGCAATGCCATTTTCCTTCAATCGGTTTTTGTTTGAAAAGGCATAAGAGAAATACGCTTCAACCGGCTGTGGTGCTTGTTTAAGTGCCTTCAACTGCCCTTTCAAATTACTGTTCCATTGAGACTGCAAATTGAAGTACGAAACAGAAACCAGTGAGACATTTACAAACAGCGCAGCTACCATGACCCAGCTTAACCCTCTAATCACTTTTCGATCTTTAAAGCTGAAACCTAACAGAGCAATGATAATCGGCACCATCCATAGCTGTGGGACGTAGCGTGCCCACCAGGCAGCATAATTGATAAAAGCAGAAATGAGCAGAATGAGAAGCAGCCCAATCGCCACGAATGTTCGCGGAATGTTAAACAGAAAAGCCATCACCAGGATGACGAGCGACAACAGGAGCACACCGCTGAACCATGGACCAAAACCGCCAATAGCTGTGTCGGGCGTACCAAAGGCTTGCAATTCCTGTGGGGTAAATGTAAAAGGTGCCTTTAGCTGTGTTAAATCTTTATTCGTGCTGTTAGGCTCTGTCATGGCAAAATAAGAATGGATCGCCTGATCAAATCGATTCATGGTTAAAAAGCTGGAAGGGGTAAAAGCAGCGGTTACGTCTTTTGCATTATTTCCAGCCAGCGGATAAAATGGACTGCCAAACTTCAACGTATTGGTTACATACGGATTTAACCCAAAGATTGCTGTACCGATAACGGCACTTGCAGCCATCGTAATGACTAATTTTTTCAGCAGATCATATTTTTGCGTAAAGTACAATGCCACAAGAAGCCCGATGCATAAAACACCAGCATATCCTATCGCCGTAAATTTATTGTTGACGGTGAGTATGATACACAGTGAAAGGGCCGCAATTAAATAGTTATTAGCATTCAAGTAAAGCAAAACACCCAGTGCCACCAGACAGATGAGCAGCGAACTCAGCTGCCCGTCTACGTAGAAGCTTAAACACTGGTAAATACTCACAGGATTACATGCCACCAACAGGGATAGAAGCGCGGTTCTGCCCCATTTTCTCGGCATAATTTCAGTAAGAGCCGCAAAAGCAAGAAAGAACGAGCTCAGAATCAATGCCAAATTAAACACCTTGCTAAGCTCAATTTTGCCAGTGACAGCGTATAGCACAGCCGCTGCAATTTCGTCTCCTCTTGCATAATGATCGTTCCAGATTGCATACGGGTCACCCAGTTCACCGAGCGATTTGCTATACACCGGATTCCAGCCATTAGCTAGGTGCAGAATGAGTTCCTGGTGGTATGCCTGTCCATCGTAGCTCAAATCATAGAAATAGCCGCTTATCAAAAGAAAAACAATAAACAGCGCGGCTGACGCGACAAAACTAATGCCAAAGTAAACCGGATATTTCTCTGGGAAAAGGGATTTTGCCGTAAACCATATGAACACCGCCGTCACTGCTAGCGCAATATACAAATGGGCGGTTGTAATCGGAACGCCCACGAGAAACAACAGCGAGGCAACTACAAAGGCCGCAACTGTAAAAACCAGCATGGTAAGACCCATTAGCAGGCTTGTATTCTTGATCCGGTCGTTCATCTCTCTCTCTCCTTACTTTCCATTTTGGTCGAAATTGTTTACGGATAAGGTTATACCCATAAAGAAGCGAGCCATGCTACCACGGTGCCAACACACAGGCCGCCGATTACTTCTGTTTTTGAATGCCCCTGCTTTTCTCGCAGATTCACCTGTTCGCTACCGGGATCCCGCATGAACAGCATGTTGATAAACCGGGAATTCTCCCCTACTGCCCGTCTGACGCCTGTCGCATCAATGATAATGATGAATAAGACTGCAACGCTTAGCCCGAATAAGGGAGTATCCCACCCTTCGGTGAATCCAATTAGCATGGCAACGGAAGAAATAACGGAAGTATGGGTGCTTGGAAATCCGCCATTTCCAATATGCTTTTTTGCTTCTCTGCCGTGTTTATATGAATTAATGGCGAATTTAATGCAGCCCGATATAAACCAGGCAATAAAGGGAATAAATGCAAAAACATAACTGTGAATTTCTTTCATTTATATAACCTCCGAAATGCGCGTCCCTTAAGACCTGGAGACAAAAAATACGCCCACCATAATGCAAGCAATTCCTATCCATTTCATACTCGAAATCGACTCGTTGAATAAATAATATCCAGCCAGGACAACCACCACATACCCAAGGCTGACCATAGGGTACGCCACACTAATACTCATCTGTTTTAAAGTTAAAAGCCAGAACAACGAGCTTAATGCATAGGAAAAGAGCCCAGCCAATACCGGCCACGAGCTCAACATTTTAAAAATACCGGTTCCCTGACTCCAAAGTGGTTTTGGATTCGCAAGGCCCCACTTCATTAAAAGTTGTCCGATGACGCCAAGAAGAACAGACGCCAACAGCCATATATATTTCATTTTGTGTCCCCCATCGATTTTTCTCTCTTATTCAAAATAGAAGAGAATCAGCACAACTGAGAATCCATATAGAAGCACCGTTACAAGAATATGCCGGTCTTGAAACAGTACTTTCTCCGGCTTTCCTCCTTTGCCTTCCATATGAATTAAATACAAGTAACGAAACACGCCGTATAGTACAAAGACCAGCGTCCACATCAATTGAATCGTATGGCCGGAGGTGAAGGTAAATAACGCATAGCTCATAATCGTGGCTGTCGTTACGATACTGTTAAATTGATTTAGCAAGTCTAGTGAATAAGAATCCAGCACTTTTCGATGCGAGCCTTTATTGGATTGCAGCAAATACAGCTCGTGTCTCCGTTTACTAATGGCCAGAAAAAGGGAAAGCAGGAGTGTACAGATCAAAAACCAAGGGGTAAGCTGCACGTTTATAACCAGGCCGCCACCGATGGCACGAAACACAAATCCAGAAGCGATTATCAAGATGTCGAGAATGACAACATGCTTTAATTTAAACGAATAAGCCACATTCAAAGCAAAATAAACCAACAGTAATACAGCAAACAACGGGCTGAAGGTAAAAGCTGCTGCGAGAGAAAAAACAAGCAGTACTGTCCCCATGAATAATGCTCCGTATGGGTTAATAGCCCCCGATGCCATTGGTCGTTTGCATTTCTCCGGATGCTGGCGGTCCGCTTCCCGATCCACAAAGTCATTTAAAACATATACACTGCTTGACACAAAGCAAAAAAGAAAGAAACCGATTATCGAATGAAACAGCATGTCCACGTTAGATTTTTTAATAGAAAAGATTAATGCAGCAAAAACCAGAATGTTTTTGGTCCACTGCCTGGGACGAAGCTGCTCGAAATACATAAGAGCCTGCGAAAACGAAAAGACTCTCTTCCTTTTGGTTTCCGCATTAACATTAGATATGTTCATTCATCAACCATCCTTTTCAGTCAGTTATGTACACAGAGGTCATCGTATGGCAGTCGAACAAGCCCTATTCTAGTAATTCGTTTCGTAATTAAATCGCGAAATCGTAATGAAATGAAACGCCTCCTTTCCTTGTTCTGTGTAGGTAACACCATTCATAACATTCAATTGACCCGGTTTACTTCACCTAATATACCGTTAGTTTTTGACCATTCTGTGATCGTATATGAACATTTTTTAACCGCTTTGTAAAAGTTGAATGTTAGAAGAGCAATATGTACGCTGGATTTTATTTGGAAAAAATAACTTGTTTATATCGTTTAAATTCGTGGTAAATGTTTTTCTGTTTACTATTTACGAATGCAGAAGAGAGAGGGGCAGAGTTAGATGATTACGTTAAATGAAGTTGGTACTCTCGAAATCTGTAATGAACACGGACTTCTAAGTATCAATAATGAACTGGAAAACGGAATATCAATAACTTATTATCGCGATGATATCGGGCTCTCATTGGTTGGACTTTATTCTATTAATGAAATTAAGGAATTTTTGCGCAATGAACGAAGCCATTTAATAAGTTCGAGCCGTCAAACTAAGCTAGCAGGCAAAAAGAAAGTCCTTCAAACTTTTTTTAGTAAGGTGAATAGCTTAACAGGTGAAGAAGGTAATTACAGGGTAATCCTGTATGCGGAGGGTTTTATGTATCAGTTTCTGATGGCTAAAGAGGAATGGAATGAAATGGTTTTATTGATGACCAGGGGAGTCAATGGGGATAATACTATGAAAATTACGATGCCATTAGAAAAATAGACTTACATAAGAGAAGGAGTTCTTTTACAAGAACTCCTTTCAGTTTGTCGACTAATCATGCTTTCGTTTGCCCTTATACTCTTATGCTTCAAGCCTTTTCTCTGATGGAGGTTTAGGTAATTTGTTAAGTCGAAAATTACCTGATAAATATAATCCAGTAAACACAAAAAGAGAAGCAATCACATCATATCTTGTAATCACCTCTCCCAATAGGATGGCAGATAAGACGTATCCTGCAATGGGCGTTAAAAATAACCAGATATTTGCTTTAACTGCATCTTGTTTAAGCAAATAAAACCAAAGAACCATAGCAAAGATTGAAACACCGAAGACCGACCACACCAGATACAATATCAAATTCTTATCCAATACAAAGGGTTTACTTGATTCTAAAATCATAGAGGGTACGATTAATATAATTCCGCCGAATAGAACTTGCCACGTATTAATGACCAAACTAGGCAGTTGCAATTTTTCTTTTTGAAAATATACGCTGCCAATTGCCATGGAAACCATGCCAATCGTCAGTAAGAAAATCCCGCTTAATGTGGAATGACTGTTTTGAAGTAAGGGGTATGTTGCAATCATTAATCCGATTGCCGAAACAACCATTCCTATCCACTCTTTCCGTTGAATCGAGCGTTTCGCGAATAGGGAAGAAAGCAGCGCAACCAGAAACGGATTAACCACTACAGCGAGATTAAAAAATCCTGAGGAAATTGTTTGCAACGCCCAAAAGCCACAACCAAGATACAGCGAAGTGTTAAATAACCCTAATAAGATTAATGGCTTCCATTCTCGTTTTTTGGGCAGCGGATATTTCCCGCTTCTAAACCCATAAATATATAACATTAAGAAACTTCCTGCTAAAAGAAAACGGATGGTCCCCATGGTTAACGGTGGCGACGACAGCAAGCCTATTTTCACAAAGACCGCTCCAGATGCCCATAGGATGGTAAACAACACACCGAAAAGCACGCACTCACTCCTCCTCTCGACGCTTCTAAATCCATGTCTGACGCCTCGTTCAATTATCTTCCTAACCATCCGCCATCTACAGCCAGTAAGTGACCATGCACATAGTTTGAGGCATCTGAAGCTAAAAACACAACCGTTCCTTTGAAATCATCCGGCTCCCCCCAGCGGCCAGCGGGAATCCGTTCAAGAATTTGAGAGCTTCGGACAGGGTCCCGAATTAAAGCCGTATTCATGTCGGTTGCTACATAACCGGGAACGATGGCATTGACATTGACGTTATGTTTCGCCCATTCGTTTGCCAGTGCCTTGGTCAGCTGTGCTACTGCACCCTTTGCTGCGGCATAAGCAGGCACGGTGAACCCACCCTGGATCGACAGAAGCGATGCTGTATTTATAATTTTCCCCCTCCCTCTTGCAACCATATGGCGGCCCGCCTGCTGGCATAATATCCAGACGGTTTTTAAATTGATGTGTAGGACATCGTCCCAGTCGGATTCCGCAAAATCGACGGAAGGAGCGCGGCGCTGAATGCCTGCGTTGTTGATTAAGATATCCAGGGCGCCAAACTGAGAGACAACGCTTGGAATGGCTTCTTTAACTTGATCCATCCTTTCTAAATTGCAGGGGATGATACAACATTTTCTTCCCAGTTTCTCGATGTCTTCCTTAAGCTGCGTTTGTTCCGGCGATCGCTGGAGAAGAGCAAGATCCGCACCAGCCTCGGCTAATGCTAAAGCCATCGACCGGCCTATTCCGCGGGTGGCGCCAGATATAGCTGCTACTTTACCGTCCAGGCTAAATAAATCCTGTGTCATGATAAATAACTCCTTTCTTTAAAGTTGGAACAGCACTTTCAAGGAAGCATTTGAGTCTTCCATTAAGTGAAATCCCTCGTGAATCTGTTCAAGTGGAAGAAGATGTGAAATAATCGGCGATACATCAATGGTTCCATCCCTCATAAGCACAATGGCTTTTTTAAAGTCATCGTTTGAATAGCACCTCGTTGTTGTTAAAGATATTTCCCGAAAGTGCATCGCTGCTAAATCAATGGTGGGCGCTTGTTTGAAAACGCTGACTACCACAATTTGGCCTTGAATTTTAACCGTTTCAATCATTTGCTTCGCCGTTATTTGGTTACCGGCCACCTCAAAGACGATATCTGCTCCAACGCCGCCAGTAAGACTGGCAACCTCGTCCGTGACACTGGCATGTTTGGCATCTAGTACAGTAAACCCAAGCTGCTTCGCTTTTTCCAAGCGGTAAGGGCTGATATCAGAAATAATAATTTGGTGGGCTCCACCCTGCCTTGCGACTAAGGCGGTAAGCAGCCCAATAGGACCGGCCCCCAAAATCACAACATTGTCCCCCAGCTTGAGGTTGGAGCGGCGAACCGTATGCACCGCCACGGCAACCGGTTCTGTCACAGCGGCATGGATGTCTGACAGTTTATCTGGTATGCGGTGAAGCCGATGAAGCGGAACAGCCGCATATTCGGCAAATCCCCCGCTTTGGTCAATACCTATAAGCCTTAGTGTTTTGCATACATGAAATTGTCCTGCCGCACAGGCTTCGCATTCGCCGCAGCTTAAAGTCGGCTCTATCACAACACGATCGCCCGGGGCAAAAGAGGAGGCGCCTCTGATCTCCTCTATCACTCCGCTAAATTCGTGACCCATGGCCAGAGGAGCCCGGGCTCTGGGATGCTTTCCAAAATAAATCATCATATCGGTGCCGCAAATTCCGGCATAAGCTATCCGAATGAGAGCCTCCCCTTCACCTGCTACGGGCTTCGCCACTTTGTCCGCCGCTACAGTTCTTTCACCCAGATATAGCCCTGCTCGCATTTCGGTCATTGTCAATCCTCCCCATTAATTATGTAAGCAAAAAAAACGCTCGATATGAGCGCTTTTTTACCCTCCTAAATAAGCTGCTTTTACTTCAGGGTTGCTCATTAAATTACTGGCTTGATCCTCCAAAACGATCTTTCCATGCGCGATAACGTACCCGCGGTCAGCAATTTCCAACGCCATGGAAGCATTTTGTTCCACCAGCAATATGGTAATTCCCTGTTTTTTGATTTCCTCAAGCGCGTTAAATACCTGATCCACCAGCACGGGGGATAAGCCAAGGGAAGGCTCATCAAGCAGCAGTACCTTTGGTTTTGCCATAAGGGCTCTTCCAATGGCAACCATCTGCTGTTCGCCCCCGCTCATACTCCAGCCTAACTGGTTATCCCGCTGTTTTAGTTTCGGGAATAAATGATAGACTTTCTCTAACTCTTCTTCATAGCTTTGCTTGCCTTTGGTCCGCCAGGCAATCGTTCCAAGCTCCAGGTTCTCGCGTACGGTAAGTCCAGGAAATACCCGTCTGCCTTCTGGTACATGGGCAATCCCCTTACGCACAATGTCTTCTGCCGCTTTATTTTCAATGTTTTCTCCCAACAATGTCACGTTTCCGCCCTGGACTTTTTGCAAGCCTGAAATGACGCGCAACGTGGTCGTCTTGCCCGCTCCATTGCTCCCAATTAAGGTGATCAATTCACCCTCTTCGACATTTATCGAAATACCATCCAGCACCTGTGTCGGTCCATAAGACGTTGAAATGTTCGTTAGATTAAGCATGCTTTCGACCCTTTCCTAAGTACGCTTCGATAACGGTCGCATCGTTTTGTATTTCCTGCGGGGTGCCATTGGCAATCTTCTTGCCAAAGTTAATCACCGTAATTTCCTCAGCAAGCCGCATGACCAATCGCATGTCGTGTTCGATAAGCAACACGGTTACACCCTGCTCTGGCAGTTTCCGAACGAATTGCTCGAGTTCATCACTCTCCGTGGGGTTTAAGCCTGCCGCCGGTTCATCGAGCAGAAGCAGTTTTGGCTTGGAAATTAATCCCCTCGCTACTTCTAGCCATTTCTGCTTTCCATAAGGAAGAGATTTGGTTTGCATATCTCTTAATGTCCATAAGCCAACCTCATGTAAAAGGTGTTCTGCTATTTCTTTTGCCTGCTTTTCTGCCTTATGGTGCGAGGGCGTCCGAAACATGCTGGATACAAAGGAATTGCCGATTTCGTTGTGCAGGCCAATTAATAGATTGTCCAGCACCGTTAAATTTTTAAATAGGCGCAAATTCTGAAATGTTCTTGATATTCCTAAATGGGACAGGGTTGAAGATTTCTTGCCCTGAATTTCCTGTTCATTTAATAAAATTTTGCCGGATGTAGGCCGATAAAAACCGCTAATCACGTTAATAAGCGTTGATTTGCCGGCACCGTTCGGGCCAATCAGTGCATGTATCTGCCCTGGCTGAATCGACATGGATACTTCGTTAACGGCAGTAAGTCCGCCGAACTTCATTGTTATATCCTGCGTTGTCAGTAAACTCATACGACTCCCCCCTTATTAGGGCTGGTTGGGTTTACGGTAAAGCCGGTTTCTTTTTTCTTTGTTTGAAGCAATAGATTGAATACGGGCACGATTCCCTGTGGCAGGAAGGTAACAATGAAGAAGATACCTAACCCATAAATGGCCATGTAATAATCCTGCACAGGCCTTAGGATTTCCGGCAAGAAAGTAACGATGAAAGATCCCACTACAGGACCGAATAATGTTCCGGATCCCCCAAGAAGCGTCATGGTAAATAACTGTATCGATTCATCAAAAGAAAACGTGTCCGGACTGATATAGTTAGAGAATTGGGCGTATAAGGCGCCTGCAAATCCTCCATATATCGCACTGAGTACAAAAGCAACGACTTTTGTTTTCGTCAAATCAATACCTGAACTGGAAGCGGCTGTTTCATCTTCACGAATGGCCAGGAATGCTCGGCCAAATTTGGACTTTAAAATATTCCGCTGTATTAGGTATAGGAGAAGCGTGACGACTAAAGCAACATAGAAAAATGACAAGGGCGAATCGGCTTTAAACGAACCTATCGCAAGCGGCGGTATACCGTTAACGCCTTGAGCTCCATGGGTGAATTTTGTGTTTTGCAGGAGAGCCTGCAGCACAAATGTAAATCCAATAGTCGCCATGGCCAGATAGTGGCCTTTTAGTTTTAAGGCAGGAACACCGAGGAGCACGCCAAAAATAGCAGAAATCACAATGACAGCTATCCAAGTGAGAAAAGGCGGCCAACCATAATCTACTGAAAGCAGAGCTGCCGTATACGCGCCTATGCCTAGAAAAGCCGCCTGAGCAAAAGAGATATAGCCTGTAAACCCATAAATAAAGTTGATGCCAATCGCTGCTACCGTAAAAATGACCCCGTATACAAGCAACTGAATATAGTAATTATTTGGCATAAGCAGAGGAGAAATGGCTAAGACGATCAAAAACAGTAGAGGCAGTATTTTTCGAAGCATATTATCGTCCCTCCGTTACACTTTATCCGCGATTTTTTCTTTAAAGATTCCTTCAGGACGAACCGCCAGGAAGAGAATTAGCACTAAAAACACAAACGCATCCTTAAAAGTGGAAGAGATATAGCCTGCCCCAAATGTTTCAATCACACCAAGCAGAAGCCCGCCAAAAATGGCCCCTTTTACGCTGTTAAATCCTCCAATAATGGCGGCCGCAAATGCTTTAAGCGATAAACTTCCGCCCATATCCGGCGAAACAAAATAGATAGGCGCCACCAGGAATCCGGCGATAGCTGTCAATGCGGCACTATACATAAATGTGAATGAAATCATGCGGTTTACACGGATGCCCATTAGCTTCGAGGCTTCCTGGTCTTGGGCAGTAGCCCGCATCATTTTGCCGACCAGCGTTCTATTAAAGAAAATATCCTGTAAAATCACCAATATCACAGTGACAACAATAATCAGTATGTTTTGGGGAAGCAGGTGAACGCCGGCGACTGTGAACGTATCGCCACCAAAGGGGGATGGGAGATTAGTTGGCTGCGGCCCCCAAATATTTCGGGCAACGTTTTTCAGGAAAACACTTATGCCTATTGTCGCAATAGCGATCGTAATAAAAGGTTTATTTTGCAGCGGCTGATAGACTGTTTTTTGAAAAACCCACCCAAACACGAGCATCAGAAGAATGGAAAAAAGATAAGCCCAGAAAAGCGGAAGATGCATGCTAACGCTGGCCGTCACCGTGAAATAAGCGCCAAGCATAACCCATTCACCCTGTGAAAAGTTAACCACATTGACCGCGTTTGACACGAGAACAAAACCGAGGGCTACGAGCGCATAAATCGCGCCCATAGCCAGCCCATTCATAAGTAACTGTACCAAGTTGGTCCCTCCTACTTCGCTTTGATAGTGTCAATGAGTTTCATATGCGTGGGATCTTGTAATTGGACAGCGACGACTTGCTGTGCACCTTCTCCGCCTTTAGAGTAGTCAAAATCGTTAGCCATCCCGTGATATTTTTCTTTATGAAGAGCATCTGCGAGACTCTGGGCAGATAAATCTTTAGAGCCCTTTATGGCATCCGCAAGCATATACACGCCGTCATAAGCTGAAGCGGAGTGGAAGTCAGGCAGATCATTATACGCTTTTTGATACTTGGCTACCCACTCTTTTACTTTCGGATCCGGATTTTCGCTTGGTACGGTATCGACAATGCAGTACACATCTTTTACTGCATCCCCGGCCAGCTTCGTTGTAGCAGGCATAGACATACCAGGAGAACCTACAATTTTAAGGTTAAGGCCGAGCTCTTTGTTTTGTTTCATAAGCGTTGCCGACTGCTGCGGGTGACCCCAGTCTACAATCACTTCTGCACCCTTTTTCTTTAAGTTCATTAATTGAGCGGACAAATCTTTATCGGAAGAGTTATAGGCCTCTACACCAACAGGTGTAATACCCGCCTTTTTTAATGAATCTTCAATGATTTTGGCGCCTCCGGAACCAAATTCATCAGTATCATGGGTGATTCCGATTTTGGTTGCTTTTAATTTTTCAACGGCAAACGCTGCCGCAGAGCTAGCAGCTAGAGAATCATTTGGACGAAGCCTAAAATACCAAGGGGTATCCTGTGTCAGCTTCGGATTGGATCCTTGAATCAGCACGGGAATCTTCGCTTTATTGATTACTGGCTCCACTGCAAATAGCTGTGTGGAAAGATCAGGACCTAGAATAGCGACAACATTATCACTATTGACCATCTTATTGAATGCGTTAACAGCTGTTGGATTTTCTTTAGCAGAATCTTCTTTTACGATTTCGAGTTTACGGCCATTGACACCGCCTTTGTCATTGATTTCTTGTACTGCCATTTCGGCTCCGTGCAGCAGATAGTTGCCAACCAGGTTGTATTCACCCGTTAAAGCGGTGATCATCCCAATTCTTATGGGATCATTTTTGGATCCGGAACTTGTACTGGCGGAACCGCATCCGGAAGCTGCCAAACTTCCTGCCAGGATGACAGGTACTGCCCATTTCACTACTTTTTTCATCGATTTTTCCCCCTATATTTAAATTTAGTAAAAACGATCGCTATGCTCGCGGGCTGAAGTGGTACAGAACACATGAGCACATTGTAAACGCTGCCAATATCAACCTATATTTTAGGATTTTTCACCTGCCTAGCATTAGATAACTTTAGTAACGCTGCGCCGCGGGCGAAAATTGACAGCCTAAGCCTCATATATTCAGGAAAATCTTGCTTTTGCCCACCTGTCCGGCTACTAATTCGTGAAAAGCAAGTTGGCCTTCTTCTATCGACCGGATTTCTGACCAGCCCTCTTCAGAAATTTTTCCCGCTATTAATAGCTCAAGAGCGTCGTGAAAGTCCTGTTTCGTGTAACAAAAAGAGCCCAGAACGGTAATTTCACTTCGAATTAAGTGATTAATACGCAGTGGTGTCTCATCAATTCCAAGCCCGATATTCATAATCACACCGTCTGGATTAACCAATTCAAATGCCTGGGTGCGGGTTGGGAGAAAACCGGCTGCATCAATAATGACATCAATTCCTTTGTCAGCTGTAATCTCTTTCACGCGTGCTGGCACATCCTGGTTATTGGAATTAACGGCAAACTCTATTCCTGCTGCCTGGGCAGTTGCCAGTCTCTCATCATTTAAATCTAGCATGATGACTTTATTTGCTCCTAAAATCTTTGAAACGAGACCGCTTAGCAAGCCGATGGCTCCGGCGCCATAGATCAATACATTGGCAAAGGGATGCAAAGCGGCGGCCCTTCTCGCGGCACGCAGACAGCACGCGAGCGGTTCAGCTAGGGCTGCACGGTAAGCGCTGATAGATTCAGGAACAGTATGTACAGACGAGGCAGGAACGGCAACATACTCAGCAAAAGACCCGGATCGATGAATGCCTATTATGGCCCGGCTATCACAGAGGTTCTCCGTCCCTCTTCTGCACCGATCACATACCCCGCAGCTGATTAACGGGTTAACGACTACCTTGTTTCCAATTTCACAGTGCGAAACGTTTTCTCCCAATTCCACTATTCTTCCGCAGAACTCATGGCCCATGATAAGCGGAGGCTTGCGTAAACTATTGTGGCCAAGAAAGCCTTCGATTTCTGAGCCACAAATCCCCACAGCTTCTACCTGGATGAGTACTTCTTCGGGCTTGATAACGGGTATATCTCTTTGCTGAATCTCCATGGTACTGGGTGCAGTCCATACGAGCGCTTTCATAATCTCCTCCTGCTTTATGTAGTAGACAAAAACAACCCCAAAACGTTTTATATTATAGAACTATGTTTCTGTTTCGTAACACAACTTTTATCTCTTCTTTGCTATTCTAGTTCAATTATATATAATTTTCAATAATTAAATAGTTAGAAATATTTTTGAACTTTGTATATTTCCCTTGACAAGTTCCTGGAATGCCCGGTCTCCATCACGTAAAGAACGAATCTCTGACCAGCCGTTCTCTTCAATTTTGCCGTCTTTTATTAGCTCTAACGCATCGTTAAAGTCCTGCGGCCCGTAGGAATAAGAGCCAAGAACGCTAATTTCACTGCGAACGCAGACGTTGATCGGAATCCGCGTAATATCGGTGCCCAGCCCGATATTCATAATGGTGCCTCCGGGATTGATGATCTCAACCGCCGCAGACCTGGTAGTTTGCAGGCCAACCGCATCGATAACCACATCGATACCTGACGGGCCCATTGCGGTTTTAATCTTTTGAAGATAGCCCGGTTGTGCTGGTGAAATGGTTCCGGTTGCTCCCATCCTTTCAGGTGTTTTAAGGCGCGCTTCATTCGTATCCACAACGATAACACGGCTGGCACCCAGAATCTGTGCGGTTACAAAACTTAACAAACCTATTGTACCGGCTCCAAACACCACCACATTAGCAAAGGAATGGTTCTGCATCGCCCTGCGGGTGGCACGCAGCGAGCAGGCAAGCGGTTCTGTTAAGGAAGCGCGAAACGGGCCCAGCGTATCGGGTATAACGTGGATGGCGGAAGCCGGTACATTTACATACTCGGCAAATGCCCCAGGCCGGTGAATGCCAATAATCTTACGTTTGTCACATAGTTGCAATAAACCCTTCCGGCAGGGGGTGCAGTGGCCGCAGGAGATAAGCGGGTTTACCGCCACACGTTGGCCCTTTACAAATCCACTCACTGATGTCCCAAGTTCTGTGATTTCCCCTGAAAATTCATGTCCCATCACGAGCGGTGGCACGCGCAGGCTATTGTGGCCAATATATCCCTCAACCTCCGAACCGCAAATTCCCACGGCGTCAACTTTCAACAGCACTTCATCATCCCGGTAAGCTGGCACAGGTAAATCCTGAATTTCCATCCCATTCGGTTTTGTCCATACTAAAGTTTGCATGCACATGTTCCCTCACTTCCTGGAAAATATGACAGGCAGGAACGGGGTCAATAAATACTCCCCATTCCTGCTGATGTAATTATTGTTCTACAATGGGATCCTTTACGATAAACCAGTAACACAGTGCTGCACACCCTGCAATAATGCCGCCTGTGATAAAGGCCAGCGAGTAAGATCCTGTTCCGTCTACGATCATACCTGCAATGACCGGAGAGAAAGCCCCTCCAAAATATCCGCCGAAGTTTTGAATAGAACCGACGGAACCGACCATGGAAGGCGGTGCAATATCGCCTGCCAACGCCCAGGCACTTCCAGTAATCGCGGAAGTGAAGCACAGAGCCAGAGTAAACAGCGTAATTGTGATCCCCAGCCCGCTGACGAAGGGAACGGTGATAACGACGGCGGCTGAAAGCAGGGCACATACGGCAATAATCATCCGTTTTGCGTTAATAGGGGTGGCAATACCTTTATCCGTTAACTTCTTGCCGACATATCCACCGAAAACATCGCCAAAAATGCCGCCAATCCATGGAATTGCCGCATAAAACCCCATATCTTTAATAGATAAATGATGAACTTTAACCAGATACAGCGGCAAGAAATTTAAAAAGATGTTCCAGATCCATATCGTGCAGAAGAAACCAAGAATCATTCCCCATACACTTCGATACTTAAACAAAGAACTCCATTTGACCCTTTTCTGGGCTTGCTCCTCGTTCGCCCGCCCAATACCCTGCTCATCCTGCTTAATGTAAGCCATTTCACCGGCTGACAGCTTTCTGCTATGCTCGGGGTTTTTATAAAACTTCATGAAACAGAGGATAAATACAATACCTATAATACCGGTGATATAAAAGAGCGCGCGCCATCCGTAGCCAACCATGAGCGCCACCAGAATGGGCGGAGCCAGCGCAGGGCCAACTTTAGAAGAAGCATCCCAAATACCGGTGGCCAATCCGTGCTCCTTTTTTGGGAACCAGTGAGAAGTGATCTTGGCATTTGTCGGAAAACAAGGCGCTTCCCCTATTCCCAGCAGCAGGCGGGAGCCGAGCAGCGTTCCAAGCTTGTTGCATGCCCCGGTCATGGCCGTTGCGACACTCCACCAGAGAACAGCAACCGAGTATACGCGCTTTGCGCCAAAACGATCGATTAGCCAGCCTGAAGGAAGCTGAAAAAAGGCGTAAGTCCACGAGAAAACAGAACCCATAAGCCCGATATCTGTTGCTGTCAGGTGCAGCTCTTTAATCATTTCCGGCGCTGCAATGGATAAGTTCGTCCGGTCGAGATAGTTAATAATGCCGCCAAGCAAAAGCCAGATAACCACTGTCCAGCGAAAGTTTCCTCTCGGCACGACCGTTGACATCCGGGTGTTTAACTCTGGTTTCATACAGCCAACCCCTTACTATTTTCATAATATTAAGATAATATCGCTTACATTTCATGTGTATCCATTGTCCCGTTAAAAGAGAACAATGGATACGGTTATCTTATTTTACAAATCGGTTGGTAAGCTGCCCAAGCTTCTCGATTTCAACTGTAACGATGTCGCCGTCCTTTAACCAGATGCGCTTATCTTCTGGGTAACCGGTGATAACGCCTTCCGGTGTTCCCGTTAGAATAAGATCACCAGGGTAGAGCGTCATATGCTCTGAGATATAGCTGATAATCTCATCGCAGTAGAAGATCATATCGGACGTATTAGAGTCCTGACGAATTTCTTCATTTACCCAGGTACGAATGGTTAAATTGTTCGGATCACCCACTTCATCAGCCGTTACCAAATAAGGACCGATCGGGCTAAACTTGTCGCAGGTTTTGCCAAGCAGCCACTGTGAGCTTTTAAACTGCAGATCGCGGGCCGACACGTCATCGGCGTTACAGTACCCGTACACATAGGACAGCGCATCTTCCTTCGTGACATTGCTCGCTTGCTGGCCAATTACAATACACAATTCAGCTTCGTAATCCACCTGCGTAGATTTATCCGGAAGCGGTACATCTTCGCCATGCCCGGCTAACGTGTTGCTAAATTTACTGAAAAGAAGCGGTGCAGGAGGGTATGCCATATTGCACTCGTCTGCATGCTTTTTGTAGTTAAGTCCAACACATATAATTTTTTGCGGTTCTGGAACACAGGGGCCGAATCGCATTTCCTCATCCTGGTAAAAAAGCGTATCTTCAAAACGTGAACGATCCACGAATGCTTCCAATGCCTGACGCCCTTCTCCCCCTCTGGAAATAACCTCGCCTATTGTAGCCGGGACAGCAGCATCCGGATATTTATGCAGAGCAGATGAAACATCCAAAATGCCCTTCTCTGTTTTAACGCCTAAAAGCAGTTGTCCATCTTTATAAAAAGTTACCGTAATCATGTCGTATAACTCCTCTTATTTTTTCATTACATGCTATACATGCGGTCCCCCGCTACCCACTATCTCACACTACAGCCACATATCTAGTAAGGCTTCAGTTCGGGCACCAGGTTAGGCGGAATCTCTCCCCGTACTGCCTTTACGAGATTTTCAGCAGCCATCATCGCGATATCGGCACGCGTCTGCGCTGTAGCCGAGCCGATGTGCGGTAGTGTCACAACATTTGCCATTTGCAGCAGCGAATTGTCGAGGTTTACAGGCTCCTGTGCAAAGACATCCAGCCCTGCCGCCTGAATGATTCCAGCCTGCAGCGCTTCAATCAGCGCGGATTCATCCACCGTCTGGCCCCGTGAAGCATTGATAAAAATGGCATCCCGTTTCATCAAAGCAAACTGCTCACGGCCTATAAACCGCTCCGTCTGTGGAGTCAGTGGCGTCATGAGAATGACAAAATCCGACTTCTTCAACAATTCCTCCAAGCCGGCATATTGCACACCCAGCTTTTCTTCCGCCTCTGGTTTGCGGGAGCGATTATAATACAGCACTTCCATGCTGAATCCGAACTTCGCCCGCCTGGCGATTGCTTGACCAATGCGCCCCATTCCGATGATGCCTGCGGTCTTGTGATGAACATCTACACCAAATAGACGCGTATCGCTGCCTGCTTTCCATTCACCGCCTTTTACGAGCTTATCCAACTCCGGAACTCTTCTGGCCGCCGAGAGCATAAGCGCAAACACCAGATCTGCCACCGTTTCATCCAGAACATCCGGAGTGTGTGTTCCCATTACACCTTTTGCTTTCATCGCTTCAATGTTGAAATTGTTGTAGCCGACAGAAATATTGCTCACAACCTTCAGGTTCACAGCCTGATCAAGCAGCGCCTGATTAATCGGCGTCCCGGATGTCAAAAGTCCGTCCACGTCTCGAATCTCTTCCATTAACTGTTCTACTGGGATAGATTCAGTAGAATCCCACTTTCTATAATCACAGTACTCGCCAATATAGGCCTCCACTTCAAACGGAATGGGCCTGGCAATAAACACTTTGGGTCTCATTTTGGTTCCACCTTTTGCTACTTAATGAACAGGATTCCTCCGAGGAGCGCTGTGCTCCCCAGAGGAATGTACAATATTTCTTATGGTTTAACGAACACGGTCTTAATGGCCGTAAAGAACTCGATTGCTGCCTGCCCTTGCTCGCGTGAATGGGAGCTGGATTGCTTCATGCCCCCAAATGGCGCCTGCAGCTCAACACCTGCTGACTCTGCATTGATACGCACGAGTCCGGCATCCATTTCGTTGACAAAAGAAAGCATGCTGCCGATGTTTTTGGTAAATATGGAAGCGCTCAATCCGAACGCCACATCATTTGCGATTTCTACCGCTTCTTCCAGCGTTTCTACTTTAATAAGTGCGAGCACAGGTCCAAATATTTCTTCCTGAGCAATGGCCATTTTGCTTGTCACATTTTCAAATACAGTAGGTTCTACATAGAAACCGTTGCCGAGTTCCCCATCTTCAATTCGCTTGCCCCCATAAAGTAAGGTCGCACCTTCGGCTATGCCCTTCTCAATATAGGAAAGAACGGTATTAAGCTGGTTTTCGCTGGCGCATGGCCCCATCCATGTTTCGCCATGCAGGCCATCTCCCACCTTTAACTGCTTCACGCTTGCGATCAGCTTTTCTTTGAAGGCTTCGTATACTTCGCTTTGCACGATAACGCGGCTGGTAGCGGTACATTTCTGGCCGGTTGAACGCAGCCCGCCGCTGATTGTCGCTTCCACCGCCTGGTCAAGATCTGCATCGTTTGCCACAATAACTGGATTCTTGCCGCCCATTTCAAGCTGGTATTTGGCCCCGCGTTTCAATGCACCTAACCCAACATTTTTACCAACCGTATCTGATCCCGTGAAGGTAATCCCGTTAATACCCGGATGATCAATAATCGCTTGCCCGATAACCGAGCCCGGCCCTGTTACCATATTTACGACACCCGCCGGGAGGCCCGCTTCCTGGAAGCACTCGATTACCTTAGCAGCCGTAACCGCTGTTTCCTGCGCTGGTTTAATGACAACGGCATTTCCATAAATAAGGGCTGGTGCCATCTTCCAAATAGGAATGGCTACCGGAAAATTCCATGGGGTGATAACGCCGACCACGCCGAGCGGAGCACGTGTCGTGAACATGAAGGCTTCGGAGTCAGACGACGGAATGACATCCCCAATTTTGCGCATGCCTTCGCCAGCATAGTAACGGAGAATCGCAACGCCCCTGGCGGTTTCTCCCTTTGCTTCAGGAAACGTTTTTCCCATTTCCCGGGTCATACACTCGGCTATTTCATCTAGGCGGCGCTCAAGAGCATTGGCTGCCTTGTACAGGTAATCCCCGCGGGCAGCGCCCGAAAGCTTACGCCAGGCGATTTGTGCATGCTTTGCGGCTTCTACTGCCCGATCCAAATCGTCTTTGCCTGATTTTTGAACATAGCCAACAATTTCATGGCGGTTAGCCGGACTGATGCTGGCATCAAGCTGATCAGTTGACGCAGCCACCCATTCTCCGTTGATATAGTTGAAGTATGTTTTCACATCAGTTGTTACGCTCATTTCGTATCCCTCCGATTTCTTTTTTCTTAAAAAGTTGGGCCAATTCGCCAGATTCCGAAATCATGCTGTTTTAAAATTTCTGCTTTGGTAAGTTTGCCAGAAGAGACGGCTGCAACTTCATCGAAAATGCGGTGTCCTACAGATTCAATGGTTTCTTTTCCTTCAACAATCGTCCCCGCGTTAATGTCCATGTTGTCTCTCATTCGCTCGAACATCCCACTGTTCGTGGCGATTTTAATCGTGGGCACAATAGGCGAGCCTGTTGGGGTGCCTCGCCCGCTCGTAAAGAGAACGATCTGGGCACCGCCCGCAGCCATTCCCGTTAACTGCTCAATGTCATGTCCGGGTGTATCCATCCATACCAGGCCTTTTTTGGTTGGTGCTTCCGCATAATCAATGACCTCTTGCAGCGCACGAGTACCTGCCTTATTCGCGGCTCCTAACGATTTTTCCTCCAGCGAACTTAATCCGCCTTTGATATTTCCCGGACTGGGATTGCCAGTACGGATGTCCACGCCCATCATGAAGGCGCGGGATTCCATGGACTCAATCACTTGATAAACGCGTTTCTTTGTTCGCTCATCGACAGCGCGCGCAGCCAGCAAATGCTCGGCACCGATTAGTTCGGTCGTCTCAGCAAGAATGGCTGTTCCGCCATAATCCACGATCATATCCGATACCACCCCAACAGCCGGGTTAGCAGAAAGACCTGAGCAGGCGTCGGAACCTCCGCACTCTGTTCCAATAATCAGCTCGCTAAAATCACACAGCTCACGAATTTGGGCAGATGCATCCTGCACCATCTGCGCTGCTGCTTTCGCCCCTTCAGCGATCGACATTAAGGTCCCGCCATGGTCCTGAATGGAAACCAGCTCGACCGGCTTGCCGGATTTTGCAATTTCCTCAGCCACGCTGCGCCCCTGGTGTGTTTCACAGCCAAGACCGAGCACGACCACCCCGTATACGTTTGGGTTGGTTCCGAGACCTACATATGTACGAAATGTCTGGTCATAATCGGCCCCAACCTGCGCACATCCATGCTGGTGAATAAAAGAAACCGTGCCCTGTACAAGCTCTGTAATACGCTGGGCGGTTTGCGTTGCACACGTAATGGTTGGCAGGATGAGCACATGGTTGCGCACACCTACGCGCCCATCATGTCTTCGGTAGCCCAGGAATTTCCCTTCAGTTAGCAACACGATCGCCCCTTCCTCGTTTTCCTTCTAGATTATGAACATGCACATGCTGGCCGGGTTTGATATCTGCGGACGCGACACCAATGACTTCCCCGTATTTCAGGATATCCGCCCCCTGGTGGATCGGCCGTACGGCAAATTTATGGCCGAATTCAATCGAATCGACTAACTCGACCTGTATCACCTGGTCCTGGCAGGTCACCGCAAGCTTCGATCCGGCAGGTATATTCTGCAGCGCCACGGCCACAGAATCCTGCGGTTTCATCATAACGGTTCGAAAAATTGTCTCCATTGGCTTCACCCTTTCATTGTCATTTAACGGTTTTAAGCCCAGTCCTGGTACAGCTTGTAAATAGCCGCTATATCTTCTTCCCCAAAGCCTTTACCTACAGCCATGCGTAAAATTTGTTTAGCAATGCCAAGCACAGGAGCTGCCACGCCCAATTCTTCCGCCATCTGCAGGGCAAGGCCTAAATCCTTATTCATCAGCACACTGGCAAATTGAGCTGCCGTATTTCCGCTCAAAATTAAATCCGCCTTGTTTTCCACCATTTTACTGTGTGCGCCGCCAGAGGAGACAACTTTGACAAAGTCTTCAGGGTTAATCCCGCCCTGCCTGGCAATTGTTAAGCCTTCGATAAACGAAAGCAAATTGATCGCGCTCATCGTATTATTCGCGAGTTTAGTTGTCGTGCCTGCCCCGGTTTCCCCCATGTATGTCCAGGAATGCCCCATAGCCTGAAACATCGGGACACACGCTTCAAACACTTCTTTCTTACCGCCAACCATGAAGCCAAGATTACCGGCTTCAGCCTGGGGAGCGGAGCCCGTTACCGGAGCATCCAGAAAATCTGCTCCTTTAGCGGCAAAAGCTTCGTAAAGCTCACGGCTGGTTTTTGGGGAAACCGTACTAGAATCGATGATGATGTGCCCTTGATGCACAGCTTCGCAGACTCCGCCCGCTCCCAGCAGTACTTCCTTCACCTGCTGATCAGCGCTGAGCATAGTGAAAACAACATCCGCTTGCCGGGCCACGTCAGATGGAGAACCCGCCCAGAGTGCGCCACGTGTTAGCAGTTCTTCAGCTTTTGACTTCGTTCGATTCCAGACCACCAGAGGGTAACCAGCAGACAGCAGGTTTTTCGCCATCCCGCTGCCCATCAAACCAATCCCAATAAAGCCAATTCGCTTCACACCGAATTCCTCCTTATTCGCTTAGGTTAACGCACCGTTAGCCCGCCATCTGCGATGATATTGCTTCCCGTAATAAAGGAAGCTTCATCGCTGGCCAGGAAAAGAACAAGATTAGCTATCTCCTCAGGAGTGCCCATACGGCCTATGGGCTGCCGCTTCTGCATCTGGATACGCGTCTTCTCCGGTTCTGGATGGTCAGCGAGAATCTTCTTAATCCAGGGAGATTCGATCGTGCCTGGTGAAATAGAATTAACGCGGATGCCAGTCTCGGCAAAATCAGATGCAACAGACTTTGTTAATCCGACAATCGCGGCTTTTGAGGCGCAGTAGCCTGCCCGGTTAAGCACGCCCACAATCCCTGCCACAGAAGCAATATTAACGATGGAGCCTTTTGTTTCCTGCGTAAGCATCTGTTTAACCGCATATTTGCAGCCCAAGAACGCACCCTTGGCGTTTACGCTCATCATCAAATCCCAATCCTCTTCGGTTTGCTCCAGAACGGTGCCGGCTTTTCCAACACCTGCATTATTCACCATAATATCAATTTTCTGATATTCACGGGCAACCGTTTCTACAATGGCCTGCACTTCTTTTTCTTTCGTAACATCCAGCCGGAAAAATTCGGCCTGGCTCCCATGCTCTTCTATTTCTTGTACGACCCGCTTGCCTCCTGCTTCATCTATATCACAGATCGCAACCGTTGCACCTTCTGCACTTAACCGCTTCGCAATCGCTTCACCAATTCCGGAACCTGCTCCTGTGACAACTGCAACTTTTCCAGCCAGCTTCATGCCTTGCCCTCCCTACACTTTATTTATGTAAAGCGGATGCAGCCTTGTTCGGCAGCACAACCTTATTGCTTAAAACACCAATGCCTGAAATTTCAATTTCGATCCGATCCCCGTCCAGCAGGGTGAAATCATTGGGCGGTACAATGCATGTGCCTGTGAGCAAAACCGTACCATCAAAAATCTTATTATCATGAAGTAAGAATGAAACCAATTCATCAAACTTTCTCTTTAACTGGCCAGTGCTAGCATGCCCTTCTACAGCTAGTTCATCGTTACGGTAAATGCGGCATGTGATCGTAAAGCCGTACGGGTCGTCGACCGCCTCCGCAAGAAGAATAGCTGGCCCAATGGAACAGGAATTGGCCCACATTTTAGCCTGCGGCAGGTACAGCGGGTTTTCCCCCTCGATGTCACGGCAGCTCATGTCGTTGCCAGCTGTATAGCCAATGATGTTACCCCTTCCATCAATAACAAGGCCCAGTTCCGGCTCAGGAATCTGCCAGTTGGAGTCACTGCGCAGATTCACTTCTTGACCCGGTCCAACTGTGCGGGCGGCAGTCGATTTAAAAAATATCTCCGGCCGGACAGCGTCATATACCTTATCATAGAAAGTTGTTGCGTCAAGCTTTCCGCCTGTGGCTTCATAGTTGCGGGCATTCCGGCTGCGCTCGTAGGTCACGCCGGATGCCCACACTTCGGGCGCCTCGATCGGAACAAGTAGATTCAAGTCTTTTAATGAATGATTGATCGGATTCGAAGCGGCCAGCACCTCTTTTACAAGAGCAAGCGGTGTCATACCTTGTTCTTCTGCCTCGGCAACAAGTGCTAAAAAGTCTGTCTGGGGAAGAATATATACGTTATCATCATCCGAAACAGCTGCGAGAGTGGGCTTAGCCTGATCATTTTGATAGCGGATAATCCTCATCTTTTACCTCCAAGTTGTTTTATATAGTAAAACTGAGTTTTTATGTGTGCTCTTACAAAGAGGAGGACCCGTCGGTTAAATCCTCCTGTTCGTTTGCTTATCGGGCAATCGTCTGAATGCCATAACCCATCTTCTGTGAAATTTCCTCCGCATCCTTCTTTAAGAGGCCAATAAATTTATCTAATTCTTCATCATTTACCTGCGTGATTAGCGTAGAGATACTGATGGCAGCGATGACCTGGCCGGTATGATCGCGAATGGGAACCGCCGCACACCGGACACCCGGTTCATTCTCCTGGTTATCTACTGCATATCCCCGTTCATTAATAACCGATAGTTCAGCCATAAATTGTGCTTCATTGGTAATGGTATTCTGGGTCTGAACGTGATAGACGTAATCCTTTAAAATCTTCTTCAATTCCTGTGGCGGTTTAAAGGCGATTAAAGCCTTGCCAACCGCACTGCAGTGAACCGGTATTCGTTTGCCTATTCGTGAATAGAGAATAGTCGCCAGCGGCCCCTCTACTTTATCAATGTAGACGCCCTCGGTACCATCCAGAATAACCAAATGTGTCGTCTGGCCTGTTTTTATCGAAAGTTCCATCAGGTAGCTTTTCGCAATCTTGCGAATATCCAAACCATGGATCACGAAGTTCCCGCGTTCGAACAGCTTCATTCCCAGCTTGTATCTTCCGTTCTCCGGATTTTGATCGATATACCCATGCACCTGCAGGGTTTTGAGCAGCGAATGAACCGTGCTCTTATGCAGGTGCATCCTTTCGCTGATGTCTGTAATTTTGAGTTCCGTTTCTTGCTCATCGAACAAGTCCAGTATACGAAGTGCTCGATCCACAGCCTGAATAATCGGCATAATTCTTCACCCTTTGATCAATGTAGTCTACAGCTATTTTATCATAGCGTAGGCTGGAACGGGTGCTATTTTGATGAAGGTTCCAGCAATTCTGTCCATTTCAGGTTCTCCTCGACCGGTACACCCAGGCCTTTAGCTCCCTTTTCTGAAGTGATCAAATCCGGTGCATAACGCTTGATGACTTCCAATCCAAGCTTTGCGCGGCGAACCCGCTCTTTTGATAGGGCAATAGAGGTTGGCTCTAAGTGTGTGCCTGACGGATAAATGTTTGGTGCGTTGCGCAGGCCAAATTTGATATATACCGGGGCTGCAACACGGATAATCTCCGGTATATCGTAGTGGCGGATAAACCCGCCGACGTCATCCGGTGCTTCACAATAAATATCAATCGGCAGATCACAGGCCTGACGAATAGCAGCCAGGCGTGCTAGCGTTAAATCGGTTGGCACATTGTAGGTCCCGGCACCGATGTTCTCCATTAAACGGATAGACACAGGATTGGAATGGGCCATTTGGACAGACACCTTGACAATGAGATCCTCCGGCAGCTCACCTGCATTTTTAAATTCATTAACCAGGTAAAGCAGACCCTCATCCGCGACCAATATACTGCGGATGCCAAAGCGGCAGGCCCGCTTAATATCTTCGATTGAGTACACGAGCTGGTCCATTCCCTGGACGCGCAGACCTGCAATTTTCCCCGCACTGGCCCACTGCATGGACGGGATATCCCATGTGCCGCGAGGGCCGACAAATAAACTGACTTCGAGTTTTTCCCTTCTGCCAATTTCAGCCATCTGCTTCAGCTCATCGTCGGTCAGAAGCATAATGCCGCTGCCTTGAGAAATGCGGTGAATGCTGACATCATACTCTATGCATGCTTCTAACACAGCTTCAAAAGATGCAGGCCCTTCTACACTGGGAATCTCCACCCGGTACTGAGCCCCATCTGGAAATCGTTTGGTTGAAGATGGGAGTTCGTTGCAATCGTCTCGCGGAAAGCCGAGTTTCTCGATAAAATCTCTCGTCTTCTTCATCATTTTTGTCCTCCTCTTTGCTCCGCTCTATCGGGCAATTGAATTTCTGCTTGATATTCCAGTACTGCTTCTTCAAAAACCGCTAACGGTACAACACCGTTGGCTGCATCGGTGTGGCCCACCAGACGATTGCTGGCTGCGACCAGGCGTTGCCGTTTATGGATGCCTGCTAAACGACCCTCCGCGATTTCTTTTCTTTCTTCTTTTACCCGGTCAAATGCGTAATCGAAGATCCCACTGCGGAACGCTTCCTTATTAATAAACTGGATTTGCCTTGATCGAAGCCTCAGATGGAGTATATCTCCCGTCTGCAGATAGAGAATGCCACCGCCTTCTTTCGCCTCTGGCGTCATGTGGCCAATTGCTGCGCCATAGGTTACCCCGGAATACCGCCCATCGCTAATTAATGTAGCCAACCGTTTCAACTTACGGTTTGCATTAATATGCTGCATCGGTGTAAACATTTCCGGCATCCCAAAGGCTACCGGTCCCTGCCCGGCTATGACTACAGCGATTTTTAGCGCGTCCTTATCAACCATCTCATTGAACAGGGTTTCATAGTCAGCATCCTTTAACGTTTCATAGTGCTGTGGCGCATTCTGCCTGAGGACTGCAAGAAGGTCGTCATGGGCAAAACTGCCTGCATCCCTTATTTCGTTTAATAGATCACTATTGAGTAGCCCGCTGTTCGCTTCATCCTCATTCTGGTAGTAAAGGACGAACGCTGCTTTTTCATCAAATCCATTCAGCTGAGGAGTGGTCATCCCGCTGATTTTAACTACAGCGCTTTCAAAGAAGTTGCCAGTCAGCACATCCACTCCGCTGAACGGACGTCTCGGTGTCGAAAGAATGATCGGGTTATCCCCTGCAAGTCCGGCGGAAAGATTCGCTTTATCAGACAGCCGCTGTTGCCAGGTTGTACCTGTAGCGGTCGGCGCCTCCACATCCATCGGAACCCCATTCTCCAACAATTCATGGAAGAGTGTCTCCATGCCCCGGCTTTTGCTGTCACAACACTGCATCGCAAGTACAAAAATATCGCGGCCTTCGGTAAGGCTGTAGTTAAACAAATCGGGAATCGGGTGCTCATGATGGATGCGGTCCACATCCCACAGGCTAAATTTGTATCCGCCATAAATCATGCCAGCCACCATATGCATCATGAGATTGGTGGATCCGCCAGATGCGCTGTGGATTCGAATGGCGTTACGGATATTGGCGGCCATCACGTTTGCCACTCCATATACCGGGTCGTTTATCATTGTGGCTAAGCTGTCCAATGCCTGATTAATTTGTTCCTGGCTCGGGGGAGCCGTTAATAGCTCAACAGCAGGATGAACCAATCCTAAACCGGCAACGAGATGGCGGGAGCTGTTTCCTGTGCCATTAAATGCGCAAACACCACCGTGCTCATCACATGTTGCAACCGCTAACCGTTTTTCAAAATCTTTATGCTCTGCCTGGCTGATTAAGCCCCGCTCCTTAGCCCGCTCAAGCACCCCTTGAAAAGCAGTATTGGACGAGCACTGAAGGATGTAGGCCATCGCATCGCGCAAATCATACGCGATATCTTCCATTCCTTCGTTTTCAGCTATACAAGCGACTTCCTCCAATTCCGCGAAAAGCTCTGTCGGAATCGTACCGCCCTGCAGCACGTGGGCCGGAGCAAAAGTGGCGAAGAAAGGCGCCTCTCCCCGTTCCCGGCGAATGCGATCCATATGGGCAAGAGCGCTCACCACACCCAGGGGCTGTTTATCACACCCTTGAATGACGAATGCGCCGTGGTAGCTGTGTGACTCTAACTGGCTAACCACCATTTGCGCAACCGCATTGCGGCTTTGCAAGGAATAACTCATTCCTTGATTGCTTTGCGCTGTCCCGTCGCACATAACTGGTGTAGAGAAGTAGAATGGGACGCCGCCGTTCTGCCAGATGCGAATCGCCGCACGCGCCGATGTTTGAAAATCCATGATGTGTGCCGGGTGATCCGCGGATCCACCGATAATGGCAATGCGAGGTGCATTTTCTTCTAACCTGTTGTATATTTCCTCAAGCGTCCAATCTGGAGCGGGGCCGTTGTAAGTAGAACCGAGAATCTGCTTGGCACGGTCCAGCAGGCCTGCTACGGTGATCGGCTCGTTTGCTTTTCCTTGCACATTATCGCGATAAGGATTGATTATACTTTCAATAGAAGGATAAATCTTTGCCACTATTGTATCCCCTCTCTAAACCCTGTGCTTTCTTACCATTCAGCGACACTTCCATCCTCGTATCGCCATACGGGATTCTTCCATGCATGGCCTTGTTTTGCAGCTTCCCTTACTTTTTCTTCATTAATTTGAATACCCAAACCCGGTTTCTGAGGGGGCAGGACATAGCCATCCACATAGGTAAAAGCGGTTGGGTCAACGAGATAATCAAGCAGATCGCTTTCCCGGTTGTAATGAATACCCAGGCTTTGTTCCTGGATAATCACATTTGGTGTACAGAAATCCACTTGCAGAGAAGAAGCTAGGGAAATCGGCCCCAGCGGACAATGCGGCGCCACCGCCACATCAAACGCTTCCGCCATTGCAGCGATTTTTTTCACTTCGAGAATGCCGCCTGCGTGTGATAGATCAGGCTGAATGATATCCACATAGCCGTCGATTAATAATTGCTTAAAGCCCCAGCGGGTAAACTGCCGCTCGCCTGTTGCAATAGGCGTAGTCGTATGCCGGGCAATCTCCCGCAGCGCTTCATTGTTTTCAGGCAGGACAGGTTCTTCAATAAACATCGGCCGGAATGGCTCTAATTCCTTCACCAGGATTTTAGCCATTGCTTTATGCACCCTGCCATGAAAGTCAATGCCGATTCCCAACTCCATGCCTACTGCATCACGGATGGCAGCGACGCGCTCAATTACGGCATCTACTTTTGAGTAGCTGTCAATGTAGTGCATCTCTTCTGTCGCATTCATTTTAATCGCAGTGAATTTAGCTTCGGCCTTCTCCTTCGCGGCAATGGCAACATCTGTTGGCCGGTCACCGCCGATCCAGGAATACACCCGGACTTTATCTTTTGCCACACCGCCCAGCATTTCATAGACCGGCATGTTAAAGTACTTTCCTTTAATGTCCCACAGCGCCTGTTCAATTCCAGATATCGCACTGGTTAGAATCGGCCCTCCTCGGTAGAATCCTCCCCGGTAGAGCACCTGGAAATGATCCTCGATTCGCAGCGGATCCTGGCCTATAAGGTAATCACTCAGTTCCCGAACACAGGCCTCTACCGTAGCAGCCCGGCCTTCAACGATTGGCTCACCCCATCCGTCGATCCCGCTGTCTGTTTCCACTTTTAAAAAAAGCCAGCGAGGTTTTACTTTATATAACTTAAGGTTTGTAATTCTCATCCTATGGCTCCTTTATTTAAAAGTAAGTCTGATGTCGGCTGGATCGGACAGAACTTCTATCTGACCATTCTCCAGTGCATCTGGGAGCAGACTTTCGGAAATCCAGATCTCCCCGATATGCAGGGTATTATGAATCCGGACTACGCGGGCTTGGCTCATGTCAAAAACATTGCTCGTTTTAATCGCTGCCTTGATCGCCATTTCATCTGATTCCAGCACCATAGGCATTTTAATCACGTCAACAACTGTACTTGTTAGCGCGTTGGCGTACCCTTTCTCCCATTCCACCGAATCGATCGCCCGGCGGGTGGTCATATCCGCCATGCCGAGTCCGTTATGGTTGCCGTGGGTCTTATCCGTCAGCCCCAGCACAACGATGCGCGTCACGTTTGGTCCACCGCTGGCATATGGGGTAGCGTAGCGTCCGGTTATGTTCGGATCCATTCCGTCGCCGGAGATGTCTTTTCCGAGCTGATCGACAATCAGTACATCTATCGGGTCAAATAAGATTTTTGGCATGAGCGCCTTTGCTTCCACAAGCAGTGCAGGCTCAACCTCCTCAAGCTTCTCTGCTGGAACCGCAACAATTTTTGCAGGGCGGTCATAGGCATTTTCAAGGGTCGCCAGGCCGAAAATGATGGGCGTTTGCGCCAGCGAGATTTTTGCCATCTCCGGCACATGTTCAGCCATGTATTTAAAGCTATAAGCATGGGCCGCTTCCGCTCCCTTTTGCTTGCCAAGACCGATCGTAATCATCTTCATTAAGCCACTCTCCACTGGTCCTCGGAAAGCAGTGTGGGGTTTGATCCGGTTGATCACAATAATCTTATCTGCTTCATATGCGTTTTTATCAATATAAACCGGCAGCCCATTAGGCAATTGGCCGATTTGGACAACTTCCATGCTGGAGAGGATAGGGGCACCTACAGCCGCTTCTGTGACACCCAGCTGTTCCAACACATCCAATTGCCCCTCAGCTGTGGCCCCGCCATGGCTGCCCATAGCCGGCACAACAAACGGGCGGCCCCCGGCACTTTTGACGGCATGCACAACTTCTCTGGTCAGGATATCAATATCCGCCACACCGCGGCTTCCGACAGCAATGGCTACCCGATCCCCTGCTTCTATGCGGGACAGGACTCCCGCATCTGCTATGGCCTGGTGCACTGCCCCGGCTACATCGTCAATCTCAGGAGCGGCAAACTTCTGTCGTACTTTCACCATGCGGGGCAGCGGTATATCTTGGAGCAATTCCTCAATAATCCCCATCGAACGTACCTCCTCTACCCTTTTGTTTTAGACGAGCGCCGCGTATCTTTGTTCCGGTCGGCTCTCCTTTAAGCTGAGAACTTCCTTGACTTGCTTGTTTGCCAAATATTTCGGATACTCTCCGTAAATTAACACATCGACAACACCCATAGCAGCTTTCGTTCTCATTTCAACTTCTGCTTCTTCTGAGTACCAGGCGACATGCGGGGTGAGGATGACATTTTCCATCTTAAGCAGCGGATGATCTGGGCGGATAGGTTCATGCTCTAACACATCCAGGGCAGCACCGCCGATTTGTCCGCTGGCTAAAGCCTCCACTAGCGCCTGTTCATCCACAACAGGACCACGTGACGTATTGATTAGAATGGCATCTTTCTTTGCCCGGACAAATTGTTCCTTTCCGATCATGCCCTTTGTTTCGGGTGTTAATGGCGCATGCACCGAAATAATATCCGCATTCTCAAACAATTCCTCCAGCGTAACCAGCGTTACACCTTTTGCTTCCGCCACTTCCTTTGGTACAAAAGGGTCAAACGCAATGACTTCGAGCCCAAGCGGCTTCACCTTATCGTTGAGGGACTGTGGAATCATCCCAAAACCGACTAGTCCCAGAATCCTGCCGCGGAGACGGTAAATCGGCCGGGTTACCTTGAAGTCCCACGCACCACTTTTAACGAATTGATTGGCGACGACGACTTTACGTGTCCAACTTAGCAGCAGGGCAAGCGCATGGTCAGCCACTTCGTCCTTGCAGTAGTCCGGCACGTTTGCCACACAGATTTGTTTTTCTGTTGCGGCTGCCAGGTCGATTGTATTTACGCCCACCCCATAGCGGGTGATCACTTTACAGTTTTCGAGCGCCTCAATGACCCTACGGCTTAACGGAGCATACTGGTTGATGATGGCATCCGCATCGCGGCACGCTTCGATAACTTCTTCCTCTGTGCGGCACTGGGCAGGAATAAGTTCAATCTGGTCATGCTTGTGGAACACCTGCTCTTCGTAATGCAGGTCCTGATATTCCCAATCTGTAACGACAACTTTATATTTTTTCATCTTATGTAAGGCCTCCTGTTCCATTCGAGTTATTTTGTGCTATATTATAAAACTCAGTTTTGGAATTATATTCTGTATTTTTATTCTATTCCAATTTTATTCCATCGTCAATTTGCAAATTCAATCATTTTACCAATCAGCAACAGACCCATCAGGATGAAAATAACGCGTGAATCTTCATAATTCAAGCCTCCCTGCCTGAGGAAATGGAAAGGGTAGAAGGATGAACATCCCACACCCTGTTGATTAATGGCCAAGTACGTTTGGCAGGAAAGAAACAATCCCAGGGAAAATTATGACCAGTATCAGGTCGACCACCAGCATTAAAATAAAAGGAATGACGGCCCTGGCCAACGTTTCTACCCGAATGTTCGTAATCCCGCTGGCAATATACAAGATGACTCCCACTGGCGGTGTAAGCAGGCCAATCGCCGAGTTGATTAACAACAGTATGCCGAAGTGGATCGGATCCACACCAATGCTGCCTAAAATCGGCATGAGAATCGGAACAATTAACAGAATGGTGGAAGACGATTCCAGTACAACGTGCACGAGGGCCAGGAAAATGTTTACAATTATAAGGATAACGAAAACATTGTGGGACAGAGAGAACAAGCTATTCGCAATGGTCTGCGAGAGCTGGCTTACAACAAGCAGCCAGCCAAGGACAAAGGCGCTGGCGACAATGAGCATGGTTTTGCTCGTGCCATGCAGGGCATCTACCATCGCATGCCAGAAAGATTTAACATTCAGCTGTTTGGTAACAGCCATAACAATCAAGGTATAAAAAACAGCCACAACACCGGCTTCGGTTGGTGTGAAAATACCGGATAATATTCCGCCCAGGATAATAATTGGCGTCCACAGCGGCAGAAAAGCACCACGAAACGCTTCCCACAATTCCCTCCGCGTCGGTTTGGGCTCTCGCGGAAAATCCCGCTTCTTAGCGGTGAAGAAGACAACGACTGCAAACGATACAATTACCAGCAGGGCTGGAATAAAGCTGGCTAAAAACATTGTTACGACTGAAACATTAGCCGTTACAGCAAACAGGATCGTCGTAATGCTTGGCGGAATCATAACACCAAGCGTTCCGGCAGCCGATTGCAGTGCGGTGGCAAATGGCTTATCATAACCGCGCTTGACCATTCCGGGCAGCATGACAGAGCCGATGGCAGCTGTATCCGCCACAGCCGAACCGGAAATATCCGCAAAGAAGGCACTCACGAATATATCCGCATAGCCCAATCCTCCACGCACCCATCCAATTAAAACACTGGCTAAGCGAACCAGGCGTTCGGCAACCCCGCCCACCTGCATCAGCGCCCCTGTAAGCATGAAAAAAGGAATCGCCATTAATGAGAAGTTGTCACTGATCAGAAACATACGCTGCGGTATAATCGTAAGCGGAATGGGGTTCGTCATAAACAATAGCCCCAGCGAAGTGATACCCAGCACAAACGCGATTGGAACCCCGAGTGCAAAAAGAATCAGCAGTAAAACCACAAGGGTTGCTGGGAAGTTCAGGTGTAAGTGAGCATTTAATACGCTCATACAGACAACAGCACCTAATGCAACCACACCTAGCAACCATCCCCATGCCGGGATGCCTCTGCGATCCTCCCACAAATGGCAAATCGTATAGAACATAGATAAAATAGAGAAAATCGGAAAAATTAAATAGAGGTAAGACATAGGGAACTGCAATGCGGGTGAAACTGCAGTTGCTATCGTTGGCATGACCTTCAAACTAAGAATAAGTAAATCCATGCAAAAACCAAGCGTGAGCACACGGCCTAACATAATGAAAACAGAACGGCCCGCAGGCGATAAGCTGTGGACAACACTTCCAAACGATGGGTGGAGATTTTCCTTAACGCCCATCGTACCGCCCATGAAGACAACCCATAGAAATAGGTAACGGCCTAATTCATCGGACCATGCCAGGGAATCGTTGAGTACATAACGGTAGAGAATCTGAATGGCGACATCAATAACCATACAAACCATCAAAGCGATTGTTAAGGCAACGACAACGCGATGTACACCGTTTCTTAAACTTCCCAGCAGGCTAGTGGGCCGTTGAGCAGAAATCTCCGGATACTCCACAGGTGCATGAATTTGGCTCATATGGATCACTTCCTTATATAGAGTCTTCTAGAAAAAGAGGGTCCGTTGGGAACCCTCTTTTAGCTTTACTTGGCTTCAGCCTTTTTTATCTCGTCGAAAAGCTGCTTAACTGTATCGCCGTACTTGGCAGCATATTTATCAACGACAGGCTTTACTTTTGCTTCCATTTCTTTACGGGCATCATCTGTGAGCGTGTTGACTTCTACGCCCTTTTGTTTGATGGCATCGACATCCGTCTTAGCCTCTTCCCGGTTAATCTGGCGCTGGTAGTCTCCCGCTTCTTTTTCGGCTTTTTTAAGTGCCTGCTGCTGGTCAGGCGTTAATTGATCCCACCAGATTTTGCTTACGAGGAACACAAAAGGCGTATAAACGTGATGGCTTATGGTCATATATTTTTGCACTTCATACATCTTCTGTGTATAAATGGTCTGGACAGGATTTTCCTGGCCATCAATAACGTGCTGCTGGAGGGCATTAAACACCTGGTCGAACGACATCGGTGTCGGGTTCGCTCCTAATGCTTTCCAGAAATCAATGTGGACCGGGTTTTGCATAACACGCAGCTTGATGCCACTCAGATCGGCACTGGTTTTAATTGCCCGCTTGCTGTTTGTTAAATCACGGAAGCCATTCTCCCAGTAGCCGAGCCCAACAATGCCGCTTGCCGGCAGCTTATCCAACAGCTTCTGGCCAAACGGCCCATCAAGCACCTTATCCGCAACTTTTTCATCCTTGAACATAAACGGCAGGTCGTAAACCGCGTACTCTGGTATGATATTCGCAACAGGAGAAGTTGAAGGAATCGTACATTCTAATGTACCGGTTTGCAGCTGCTGGGTCATATTCAAATCAGCACCCAGTTGACCACTGGGGTAAAGCTGAACCTGAACAGATCCATTGGTATACTTCTCAGCAAGTTCTTTGAATTTCACCGTGCCTTTGTATTCCGTACTTTTGTCGTTAAGCCCAATCCCTATTCGCATGGTTTTGGCTGAACCGTTTGCCGGGCTCGCTGCAGCAGGCTGCCCCGCGGTTGTGCCTCCAGCATTTGTTGGAGCAGAAGTTGACCCACAGCCTGCAAGTAAGATGCCTGTTAAAGAAAGAACGGAACAGGCGGCCATCCACCTTTTAACTGTTTTTTTCATGTTAATATTCCCCCTTATCGATTGAAAGCGGATACAAATACGAGCGCTCATTAGCTCTGGCTTACCGCCATGTCCTGTGATCGGCGGCACACCAGCTTGATCTGTTCGTTAAATGTGCTATCACACCCTTCGGTTTATTTTGTTTTACATTATAAAACAAGGTTTTTGTTTTAGCTGTATTTTTAATGCATAAACAGCTGAGCTTATGCATTGAAAATAGCCTACCATTATGTAATGCAAATCTTATTAAATTCATAATAATAATATTTGTATCACTAGTCAATATAATATAAATATTTTATCCTTTAATGCGGATAGGGGATTTAAATATTCAGAAAACATGTTATAATTCATTTTACCTTACGCAATCAGGAAGGATTATACAATTCGATATGATTAACAAACTTAACGGTATGTTAGACCGGGTTATCCCTCTTATCACACCATCCAGTTTGGTGATTGGCGTCGTGTTAGGTCAGCGTTTAACTCCCTATGCGTTTCTGGTCGCCTGGATTTTCGCATTTATGACGTTTTCGGGAAGCTTAAATTCTAGTTTTAAACAAATAAAGAGCGCCATCATGCGTCCGCTGCCGCTGCTTATGACGTTGATGGTGCTGCATGTGATTATGCCGTTAGTAGCCTGGCTAACCGGACATCTGCTGTTTTCAAGCGACCCTTACGTGATTACGGGGCTAATCCTTGGGCTTGTTATACCCGCCGGGATTACGAGCTTCATCTGGGTTTCTATATATCAAGGCAATATTGGCTTAACCTTATCCGTTATTCTGATAGACTCGCTGCTGTCCCCTTTCATCGTTCCGGTGAGTATGTATTTTCTTGTTGGAGCTAAGGTGAGTATGGATGTGTGGGCAATGGTTAAAGGGCTTCTGTGGATGATTGTACTGCCATCCGTGGTGGGAATGGCATTAAATCATCTAACACATGGCTCGATCTATTCTACTCTGGGAAAAAGGCTGGCTCCGTTTTCAAAGCTGAGCATTGGATTGGTCGTCGCTTTGAACGGAGCCGCGGTTGCACCCTACCTTAGACATTTTAATCTGCATCTTGCTGAAATCACTCTGGTTGTACTCTTGCTCGCCGTTCTGGGTTACCCTTTCGGCTTATTGATTGGTAAAGTTTTCAAATGGGATAAGGAGACCCTCATTTCCTTAACGTTTAATGGAGGAATGCGCAATATTAGCGCGGGCGCCGTACTGGCGGTGACATACTTTCCATCCCCCGTCGCCATTCCTGTCATACTCGGGATGCTGTTTCAACAGCTGCTGGCTTCTTTTTACGGCAGCATACTAAAGAAGCTATTTGTTATTGGTCCCAATGCAAAAGGCTCGCATCTTGACCATACCGCTTGAGCAAGGAATCGCGCGACGCCTTTTAAACGACAGGTCTTTTATTACGATTTGATTGTAACGTCGAGGGTTTCTGCCAGCACGTCAAATGCTTCTCCTACTGCACTCTCGGAATCAGCAATGGAGGTTGGTGAATCTTCTTTAACAGGTTCAAATGGAATGCGGGCAATTACATCTGTCTGCAACCGCTCTGCCAATTGGTCGCCGCCACCTTTACCAAAGAGATATAATTTGTTTCCTGATTTCTCTTCGAGGTAAGCCATATTCTCAACAACACCTGCTATGTGATGTTTCGTATGTTTGGCCATAACCCCTGCACGCGTTGCCACATAGGATGCAGCCTGATGCGGGGTTGTGACGACGATCTCTTTTGCCTGCGGAATCATAGCCGCCACATCAATGGCTACATCGCCTGTGCCCGGCGGCAGATCCAGCAGAAGATAATCCAAATCTCCCCAATACGTATTTGCAAGGAAATTTCGTATCCATTTGTTAAGCATCGGACCCCGCCACATAACCGGTGCATTGTCAGGTGAGAAAAACCCCATAGACATCACGGATACACCACGCTTTTGTACAGGGATTGCAGTCTGGTCAATCATGGTTGGCTTTTCCGTTATCCCCATCATTACAGGGACGCTAAATCCGTATATATCCGCATCTAAAATCCCTACTTTTTTACCTCGTTTAGCAAGAGATACAGCGAGATTTATCGTTACGGTTGTTTTTCCAACTCCGCCCTTCCCACTTGTAACCGCGATAAATGTTACGCCGGACTCCGGTTTTAAAAGCGTTGGCATCCCGGTTTCGGTTGTGCTGGCTTTGCGAAGGGATGCTGTCAACGTTTGTCGTTCTTCATCCGTCATGCTGCCAAAGGAAAGTTGAACCTGTTGGAACCCAATTTCGTGTAAAGCTTGTTCAATGTCCTGCTGAATTTTAGCCTTTAGCGGACATCCCTGTATGGTTAATACAACAAGGAGGCTCAGTGAGTTACCGCGAATCTGAATATTGCGTACCATATTCAGGTCTACTATCGAGCGGTTTAATTCCGGATCCTGTACATGGTGCAAGGCTTTTAAGACTTGTTGTTCTGTAAACATAATACCCCTCCATTTATCAGGCTCGCATTCAGATACATCATTACTCATTTCGGATTTTTAAAGAATAGCTAATCATAAGTACCAGAATAACAACGGAAAGAATTAAGTTCGCCACCGGATCATCACGGTTGACAATGATAAAACGAAGCGTCGCTGTAATCCCGATGTACAGCAAATAGCGAATGGGGAAATGATATTTTTCTTTAAAGTACGTAACAATTGTGGACAGGAATGCAAAAAACAAGAAAAACATCAACATGTCCTGCAAAATGTTGCGGACGTCAAAAAGAGGCGCCATCGCATATTGAAGGACAATCCAGACTTCGCGAACCATAAAGATAACAAGGACAAGCCCCAGCGCGATTAAGGATAAATTTAAAAACCATTGAAAAAACTTTATGACAGATTGGTTCATCGGCTTCCTCCAAAGCGTTCTCTTTCCCATCATTGCCTTTTTTTCTATTCAAAAAAACTCCACCACGACAAAACACCTGCAGGTGCATGTTATGGTGGAGTAATCGATTAGCATCAATATACTAACTGGTCATTCCGTCCGAAGAATTAAAATAGAATGCTAGCAAGTCCATCTTTACTACCATTCCATCCGTGTCATTTTATAATTCAAAATTGATTATACGCTTCTTTTCTAATAAAACAAGTCCTTTGTAGGATCGATAATAATTTAGTGATAGGAATTAGCAAACTTAATGGAATTCTAATAGAGATTCGTTAAGATAAAATTGATTACTTTGATATAATGAACCGAACAACTCTTATAAAAGTGAAATGGAGAATGGAAATGTTAAATCGTAATGTGGGCAGGTTAATCGAACTGGGTGGGCCTGTGCTTCTTGCTGTCTTTTTATTGTGGACGACTAGCTACAGAAGGATGAGTGGCGGTGGCGGGTTTGCCTTTCACTTCCCTTCCCCCATAAAAGACTTCACCACAATATTTCTTAGCATATTTCTCGAGGCCATCCCTTTTGTGCTGCTGGGTACACTTGTCTCATCCTGCATTCTCGTATTTGTGTCAGAGGATAGACTTCAGCGTTTTTTGCCGCGCCAGCCGCTTGCTGCGATTTTTCCCGCTATCCTGCTGGCTGTTTGTTTTCCCATCTGTGAGTGCGCGATTATTCCGGTTGTAAAGCGCCTTATCCAAAAAGGCATGCCGGCACATCTTGGGATTATCTTTTTAATCGTGACACCGATTGTCAATCCCATTGTTTTTTTATCTACTCACCTTGCTTTTCGGATGAATCCAGCAATGGTTTATGGGCGGATGGGGCTCGCAATCGGAGTGGCGGTTGCCGCGAGCCTGCTTGTGTATTATATGGTCAGGGATCGCTCGATTTTAAAAAGTGCCGCAGACAAGTGGGTTGTAGATACACATTCTGAACATGCGCATCATCAACATGCGCATCATGAACATACACACCATGGGCCTAACCATTCTAAAGAAACGAGCCAGCTACGTTTGACGGCCAAATTATGGAGTGTTCTCTATCATACGACCGATGAATTTTTTGATGTCAGTAAATTTGTTATCTTTGGCGCTTTAATCGCTTCTTTTGCTCAGGTTTCGCTGAACCGTGCACTGCTTGGTTCATTTGCAGACAGTATCCTAATCTCTACGCTGCTCATGATGGGGCTTGCCTTTCTCCTGTCAATATGCTCAGAGGCAGATGCGTTCGTTGGTGCCTCTTTCTCTTCCCTTGTTCCGCCCGGAGCAATTGTCGCGTTTCTGGTGTTTGGGGCGATTTTTGATATTAAGAATACGATGATGCTTTTCTCTGTTTTCAAGGCCAGCTTTGTACTTTTTTTCATGGCACTTATCACATTACTGGTTTTAGGCGGAAGTGTCACTTTTGAGCAGTTCATCATTCATATGAGGTGAGGTTTTATTATGCAGGAATTTCAAACCTGGGATAAACTAGGATTATTTCGTTCCGTGATTCTACTGGGCTTCTTTCTTTTTTTCAGCTGGTTGATTATTTCCGGAAACAGCATGCGTTATTTATCGCCGCTATTATCCCCATTTCTTTATTTTGGAGCCACTGGTTTTCTGCTTCTGACAATTGTCCAGGTTAGAAAGAGCCGGATACAGCATGGGGATGCTTGCGAATGCGGGCATAATCACCATCACCCGAACCAGCCTGCTTTCAAAAAAGGATTGTCTTACGGGCTCATTATATTGCCCCTCCTGTTGGCTGTAATCGTCCCTTATCAAGTTCCTGAAAGGGCTATTGCAGCGAAAAACAGCGCACCGTCCAGCGTAGAAGCGACTCCTTCTCGTTCTGTTCAGCCAGCAAACACCGATTCGGTTGATCCGAATGACCCTGTGCAGAAAGCTGCTTCTGAGTTAAAGAAAAAAGATAAAATTATCGTCAATGATGATAATTACTTCACCGTACTCAGTGTTTTTGATCAATACCCGGATGAACTTGTCGGCAAGAATATCCAAATGAGCGGAATGGTCTACGCGGATTCAAGCAGTTCGTATCAGAAAAAAGAACTGGGACGCGTACTTATCGCATGCTGTGTGGCCGACGCTACCTTTTACGGAGCCCCGCTCATAACTAGCAACATAGAAAAATATAAACAAGGTTCGTGGGTATCTATTGAAGGAAAGATTGATAAACTGAAAGTAAACGGTGAAGAAAGGGATTGCATCAAGGCTGTTACGATGAAGAAAATATCCTCTCCAAAGGATCCTTATATTTATCCGAGTTTCTAGAATACGACAGAAAGACTCTCACTTTAAACGATGAGAGTCTTTTGCTTTTTATTATACTTTGCTAGGTAATCAAAGAGCCATGTGCAAATGTTTAGTAATATATTATCAATTTGTGACAAATCGCTGCTATATGGGGTAATTAAATAACAAGAGACTAAAGGAGGAATGTTTATTGCTATATGAAAAGGCTCTAGATCAAATAGAACAAGGAATCGTAATCACTGATGAAGATAGCACCGTCCAATTCATAAATAAATCAGGCGAAAAAAAATTCTATGTATTAGAGGCCAGGATGTACTGAACCAAAGAACTGAGGATGTATTTTATACTATTCCCAATGAAATATGTCTCTTGAAACGTATGATTGAGGAGAAAAAGGAGTTTACACGCTTATGAACTAAACACCTGCAAAATAGCTTCTGCATAGAAACCCTTTTGCAAGTGCTTAAGCAACAAATTGGCATGCGGACAGCCGCTCTACAGTTTAAGTTCACCCTTCGTTTTCTATTGTGGAAATACAACCTTTCTTAACACGATTTACGAATAACTACTGAGCCCTTGCATAAAAGTTAAGTAAACAAAAGTGAGACGAGGTTTGCCAAATGTTTAAAAAGCTTGCATCGATAGGGTTGGGCAGCATGTTTATCGGGGTTGGGGTGAATGGGTTTATTCTTCCTTTACATCTTCTTAACGGCGGGGTCATGGGGATCGGCTTGTTGGTTAAATATTTGTGGGGATTTAAAGTGGGTCTTACGATGATTTGTTTAAGTCTCCCTATTTATCTACTTGCCTTGAAATATGAACGCCCCTATTTTTTTAACAGTTTATTTGGAATGCTTGCATCATCCATTATGATTGATATTTTGTTCCCGTTGAAGGAGTTGTTTGATGTACCTATTGCAGAAGGCGCATTTATAGGGGGGCTGTTCATCGGGTCAGGAGTTGGATTAATGTTGAGGAATAAAATATCTCCGGGCGGAATGGATCTAATGGCTTTGTTAATGTCGAAATGGTTTTCTATTAATGTGGGAATTATTATCTTTTTCATTGATATCTGCATCGTCACATTCGGCCTTTATATACTTGGTGGCCATGAATCCGTTTATTCGCTCCTAACGGTGCTCGGTGTAGGGCTTGCTTCAAGTGTGATAACTTCATTTAAATCAGTCAACATATATTTAAGCTGAAAGGATGAAAAAAATCACGGTCCTAAGGAACCGCGATTTTATCTGAATTTCGTGGTCTCATCGTTTATAATCCTCCAGGATGGAAGACATGCTGGTACTTGTATACTTACTCATTGACTTTGAAATTAAGGACGACCTTTCCATAATCGCCGGAGATGGCTGTTTCATAGGCCATTTTATACTCTCTAAATGGCACAATCTTTGAAATGACAGGTGACACATTAAATTCCTTTTTCTTCAGGTATTCTATGCTTTGCTGAAAATCATGCGGGAACGTATAAATAATACTTCCATGTAAAGTGATTTCATTTCTGACAATCTGTACAATTGGGAGGTCAGCTTGCTGCGCAAGCCCAATCAAAACAATGTCTCCACCAGGACGCACGAGTTCAACAGCCTGTTCAACTGCATTTTTAGCGCCTGCGGCTTCAATAACGACATCGAACGTGTCATCTGTGATTTCTGCAGGATGAACCGCTTTTATGTCACCTAGAGTTGTCACTCTCTGCAATTTTACCGGGTTTATATCGATGGCCGTTACGCGAGCTCCTAAATGATTGGCTAGTGCAGCTGCTAACATCCCTTCATTTCCACACCCGATGATGGCAACGGTCATGCCGGGCGCCAGGTTCACCTTGTTAAGCGCATGAACAACAACGGCAAAAGGTTCAATTAAAACAGCTCTTTCATCAGCCATATCATCTGGAATCGGCAAAACATATTTTGCCGAAATAACGAGCTCTTCCGAGAACCCACCATTGGTATTAACACCAATTGATTTCTTGTGACGGCATATGTTGGTTTTCCCTTTAAGACAAAACTCACACTCACCACAGAAGGAATTAGGGAAAATAACAACCCTCATACCTACTTTATACTTCACATCTTGGCCGGCCTCTATTATAGTTCCTACTAATTCATGACCCGGACGAAGCGGGTATGAAGCATGCTTTAAACTCCCTTTAAAGACTCCAAGATCCGATCCGCAAATCCCCCCATATGTAACTTTAATTTTTACTTCCTCATTCGATGGTGAAGGAACAGAACCACCCTCCCGCAATTGTAAATCTCCTGGTTTCGTTAAATATAATTCTAGCATCTTCTTTCCACCCGTCTCTTTGTTGAGTTTGTTACGTTTTCCATCTTCAGTTCATTTATTTTATCATAACTTTATTTGCGACGTATTCAGGCCCTTCCTGGACGGGAGGTTCAATTTGTTCCAAATCCGTCAGCAGGAATGCATAGCTTATAATGCCCAGCACAAGAAGAGCAGCTGCCACTAAGAATGCATACATAAAGGATCCGGTTGCCTGAACAATGTACCCTGTGACGATTGGGGCTACAATGGCCATCGAGTTATTGCCGAACGTTAAAATGCCTGTCAACGTTCCTACTGTTCCCTTTGGTGCAATAAAGGTTGGGATACTATAGGCAACTGCAGAGGTTACGACAAGTCCGCCAAGCGCCAATGAAATCCAAAAGACAGCGAAGTTTGCATTGTGCGTAAATGCGGCACCAATGATAGATAAACCAAAAAGCATGCTAATAATTAGCGTAGTTTTGCGCACACGTGTTGAATCGTGGCCTTTATTTACGAGACGATCCACCAGCCAGCCACCGATAACAATTTCTGAGATTGTGCCTACTACCCATGGTATCGCCGAGTACCAGCCAGATTTCAATATGGACATGCCCATTTCAGTTGCCAGGTATCCAGGAAGCCAGGTGAGGAATAAAAACCACGAATATCCATAGGCTGCAAATCCAATAAACACCGCCCAAACTTTCCGTTTGGTCAATAGGTATCGGATATTGCCCATAACCGTACCCGTTGGTGCTTCTGCACTTTGTGAACCGCCTTCGGTGATGTAGTTATACTCATCTTTTGTTAACCGTTCGTCTTCATGCGGCTCACGGTACCAGACCCAAAACACAAGAGCGTAGATAAGACTCAGAATCGCGGTTGCATAAAAGCCGCCGCGCCATCCCCATTCCGTCACGATCAAGGCAATCAGCGGAGCACCAATCGCATTAGAAAGCTTAGACTGCGCATCATAGGAAGCGATAGCCTTCCCTCGTTCGCTTGCAGGAAACCAATGGCTAGTAGCTTTGGCTGCCGCCGGGAAAAAAGGAGCTTCACCAACGCCTAACAACACCCTGGATAAAATAATTAATCCCCATCCATTAGCCACCGCTGTTAACAGACAGGCTGCCGTCCAGATCATCGTACCTATCCTCGTTACCCATTTCACCCCTATTTTATCTAATAAAGGACCTACAGGAATTTGAAGAAAGGCGTAAGACCAGGCAAACGCAGATAAAAAGATTCCCATCTGGCCTGGGGTCAAATTAAATTCTTTTTTTAACAGCGGCATTGCGATCGACATATTTGTTCGATCAAAATAGTTCACGATAACACCAATCGCAATTAAGAAAGCTATCGACCAACGGTGTTTTTTCATAAACTTTCACCATCCCCTTTTTTGGTTAGTTAACTGGCAAGCTGTATGTTGATATCCTATACTATAAACCTTATTTTGTACAAATTTGATAACTTTCTGTAAGTTATGCTATTGGTCCACAAAGTTAGCGCTTCCAATTTGATGTTAAATTGATACGTACCAAGCCAATTTCCGTCCCTTTTGCGTCTGCTTTTAGTCCCCAAACAAGTAACCAACTCCTAATATTCAAAAATATTTAATTATTCTTTCTATTATTATAACTTGTGATAGACTCTTATAAAAATAACTATAAATCATGAAAACCATCACTTGTTGTAATGGAAGGGCGTGAATTCAGCCAGACCACTCCTTTCCTCTACAAATGTTTTAAATTGCCTTACAGTGGGGGACATATAGCCATTGTTCCGCCATGCCATATAAATCATTCTTCTGCATACGGGCTCACTTACACGGAGGACCGAAAGTTTTGTCATATCAAGACCAGCAACGAGGGGGATAAGAGCTACTCCAAAATTTGACGCAACGAGGCCGGCTATCGTTGCATCTTCAACACCTTCAAAAGAAATGGAAGGTTGGAATCCCGCACTTTGGCAAAGCCTCTCAATAACATCCCGTATCCCACTTTCATGTTTATAAGTAACAAAGGGTTCATTGGCTACTTCTTTCAAACAAACGTGTTCTCTGTGCGCCAGACTATGGTTCTTGGGAACGATTAGAAATAATTCCTCATTAACGATAGGTACCGTGTTGATATGGTCAGCTAGTTCATTCGGGGAACAAAACGCCAGATCTACTTCTGCAGACTCCAAATGATTCAAAATTTTTTGTGTTGTATCCTGTGTTAATTGAAACTTTATATCAGGGAACTGTTCTCTGAACAAACCAAGCAAATTGGGCACAAATCGTGATCCCAGCGTGTGGATAAATGCGAGAGAGACAGTTCCATGGAAAGGATCAACCATATCTTTAATTTCTTCTTTTGCAATATTGATTTCCTGCAGGATTTGATTTACATGCTTTAAGAATGACTTTCCGTATTGATTTACAATAACGCCCCGAATTTTCCTTTCAAACAACGGAACGCCCAATTCTTCCTCAAGCCTGGCAATAGAACGACTCAGTGCAGGTTGGGTAAGCGCAAGTTCATCCGCAGCCCTCGTAAAATTTTGATACTTGGCCAATGTTTGAAAGTATAAAAGCTGATACAAGTCCATCGAGGCTCCTCCTGCCATTCGTTCTGATCTAAAAACCATTATAAAGCAGAAAAATAACATGATAAAGCTCCGCCTGCAAGAAGAAAAAAAGTAACTCTTCTATATAATATTCTTTTTTTCTAGTTCATTTATTTCTGCTTCAGTCAATCCTACCATCTCTTGAAGAACTTCATGATTATGTTCTCCCAGCTCAGGAGCAATGCTGCGGATGCTCCCTGGTGTTTTTTCAAATTTAGGAACGATGCCTGGCACTTTGATCTCTCCCAATCTTGGATGGCTGACACTCACAATATTTTCTCTTGCTTTGTATTGAGGATGTTCAAAAATATCTTTTATACTTAAGATTGGGCTCACAGGAACGCCATGTTCGTCTAGTGTTTCAAATAACTCCTCTCTATCTTTTGTCCGTATCCAATCCGCAACAATTTTATTTGTCTCCTCATTGTTTTCCAGGCGTTTTGAATTGGTATAAAACTTCTCATCTGATATCATATCTTCACGATTCATCGCCTTAGCTAGTCGATTAAAGGTAGAATCCGTGCTTGTGACCAATACAATCCAATGATTGTCTCTCGTTAAGAACGTGCCTGATGGACTGGAATGTCCGTTTAAACCAGGCGCCCTTTCCCTCACTTTACCAAGTTGATCGTATTCGGCGACCAGAAACTCCATCATTCTAAATACGGTTTCATATAACCCGATGTCGACCATCTGTCCACAGCCATCCCGATGGGTATCCCGGTAGTAGATCGCGGTTACGGCAGCGAACGCTACGTAAATTCCCGTGATATAATCAGTCAGCGAAAAAGAAGGACTAACAGGATGCCTATCTGTAAATCCTTGAAGATAAGTAAAACCGCTAAATGCCGTTGCCGGCGTTCCAAAGCCCGCTTTTTCCCGGTAGGGACCGGTCTGGCCGTAGCCAGACACACGAACCATAACGAGATTTGGGTTAGCCTTTTTCAGCTCCTCATAACCGGCACCCCATTTTTCTAACGTACCAGGCCTAAAATTTTCAATGACCACATCAACTTGCGAAGCGAGCTTCTTGAAAATTTGTACGCCTTCAGGTGTATGCAGATCGAGTGTCACGGATTTTTTATTTCGAGATAATCCGGGCCAGCGAAGCGGTTCACCATCCCGAAAAGGTCCCACGGTGCGCAGGGTATCACCCTTTCCCGGCATCTCAATTTTGATGATCTCCGCTCCGAAATCCCCAAGTAATACGGCCCCAAAAGGAGCAGCAATCATGGTGGAAACATCCAGTATTTTTATCCCTTCCAATGGCAAGTGTTTCATTATGGTTTCTACCTCGCTTTACTTAGACACTTACATGAGATTTGTTTTCATTAGGTGAATAAATGTCAAGAATATTCCAATGTCCGGTCGTCGGAACTGGATTGTTTAGCATAGCGACATCAATGACAACCGGCTTATTGGATTCAATTGCCCGTTTAAGCGCAGGCTTAAATTCCGCTGCGGACCCAATCTTAATGCCTGCTACGCCATACCCGTGGGCAATGGCCGCGAAATCCGGAGAATAGACCTCGCCATCTTTCTTAAATACCGTGCCATATGTGGTGTCATAGTGGGCTTTTTGCAGACCGGCAATGGTACCGAACGCACCATTGTTCATAATGACCCAGACGACCGGGATGTTTTCTTCAACAGCTGTAGCCAGCACCGAAGGATTCTGGCCGAAACCACCATCCCCAACCAGGGAAACAACCACCCGATCCGGTTGTGCCAGTTTAGCTCCTAAAGCGGCCGGAGCACCAAATCCCATCGTACAAAAGCCTCCAGGCGTTAATATCGTACCTGCTTCATATACGGGGAACTGCTGCCCAACCCCATTCTTGTTCCAGCCTACGTCGGTTGTAATAAAAGCATCTTTCGGCAGTACTTCCCGTACCTCTTCCAGGATGCGCTCCGGTTGCATGGGGTACGAATTGCTTGAAATATTTTGTTTGTTGCTGTTCCTGAATTGTTCACGGTAAGCAGCAATTTCCTGTTTGAGCGCCTCATTCTGCAATCCGTTGGGCAGAATTTTCTTCGCTACGCGGTTCAAAACGGTCAATGCCTGCTTCAAATCCGCAACTGCACCGATTTCAACTGGATAATTTCTTCCGATTTCGTTCGGATCAATGTCAATATGAATTAATTTGGTCGGCGGGAAATTAAAGGTGTATTCCGGCTCCCAAGAACTCGAATCGGCTTCGGCAAAGCGAGTGCCTAACGCGAAGATATAGTCAGCCTGCTTGCATTTATCATTGATAAATTGCGTGCCCCAGAATCCTGTCATTCCCAGCGTGAAGGGATGATCATCTGACACAGCCCCTTTGCCCATCAGTGAATAGGCTACAGGAATACTTAAATGGTCTACAAATTCCCTTAATTCTTCGGAAGCGTTAGCGAGCATAATCCCGCCACCCACATAAAGAAGAGGATTCTTAGCGTTGATAAGCGTTTCAACAATTCTTGTTGCCGTTTCATCGTCAATCGACGGTTTGTGTAACGTTTTCGTATGATTATCCAGTTTTTCAAAGAGAGCCACATCTACTTCTTTCGAGAAAATATCCATGGGTACAGACACAAGCACTGGCCCCGGCCTTCCGCTTTCCGCTAACTGGAACGCCTTCTCAATAATTTCAGGAAATAAATCCGCACGATCAACGCGCCACGCACGCTTCACGAATGGGCGATAAATTTCATATTGGGACGCATCGGCGTGCAAATTGATTTCCTGATGTGGATGCTTTCCGTAATAGTGACTCGGGATGTCACCAGCAATGACCACCATGGGAATTGAATCAAGCGCTGCGTTAGCTACGCCTGTAGCTGCGTTTGTTAGTCCAGGCCCCAGGTGACTCAACACCACCGCAGTCTGCTTCTTGGCACGGGCGTATCCATCAGCAGCATGGGCAGCAATTTGTTCATGCCGCACATTGATGAATTTAATGGGGCTGTTATCGAGCGCTGACAATACAGCGATGTTGGTATGTCCGCAAAGGCCAAAGATATGTTCGACCCCTCTGTTTTCGAGATACTTTACCAGTTGATGAGATATTAGGTCTTTCATTTTTAAGCCTCCTCATTTAAAATTAATAGTTGAAGAAAACCAATCAATTAGGAAGTTGAAACACGATCATTTTTGTTTCCGTCATATCTTCTAGAGCATAACGAGGACCTTCCCGTCCAATCCCGCTGTTCTTCACTCCACCATATGGCCAATGATCCAGTCTAAAATTAGACGTGCCATTAAGTACTACGCCTCCTACTTCCAGGGCATGGGCAACCTTATAAGCAAGATCCATTCGGTTCGTAAACAGGCCGGCTTGAAGGCCAAAGCAGGAATCATTGGTCTCCTGAATTGCTTCCTCAATGGTTTCGTAACGAATGATGCTTACAACCGGACCAAAAACTTCCTGGCAAACAACTTTACTATGTTTCGGTGGATTTAATAGGACAGTGGGCACTACTGTCGCTCCGCTTCTATGGCCGCCATACACCAGTTCTGCACCTAAATGAATCGATTCTTCAATCCATTCCATGACACGCTCCGCTGCATTTGTCCCTACCAAACAACCAACATCGGTATCTGGAAGAAGAGGATCCCCAATTTTCAATTTTGCTACTTCTCTTTTTAGAAGGTCGGTAAATGCCGGTACGACAGATTGATGTACGTAAATTCGTTGAACAGAAATGCAGCTTTGCCCCGAATTGCTAAAGCCTGTTCTTGCACACATGGCTGCAGCACGATCCAAATCCGCATCTTCATGGATAATGGTTGATGCATTTCCGCCGAGCTCCAGGAGCACTTTTTTCATACCGGCCAGTTCACATATATTTCGTCCGGCGGTAACTCCGCCCGTAAAAGAAATGACATTTACGCGATCGTCTTTCACAATTTGCTGTCCAATTTCTACTCCGCCGAGAACCATGTTGATCGCATGATGAGGAAATCCTGCTCTTAGCAACAGTTTCAAAAGTTCAGTAGCGATTAGAGCTGTTTGCGGGGCAGGTTTTAATACCAGGCTGTTTCCAGCGGCAAATGCCGGGCCGACCTTATGGCAAACAAGGTTGAGTGGCGCATTAAAGGGGGTAATGGCGCCCACGACGCCAACTGGAACACGAAATGTGGCAGCAATGGCCCTCGTTCCTCTTTCGGATGCATCTCCCTGCAATGTTTCACCAAACAATCTTTTGGCCTCTTCGGCAGATTGCTCTAGCGTTTCAATGGAACGTGATACTTCATCAAGCGTATTCTTTAATGGTTTGCCTAGCTCAAGAGAAATGAGCGCAGCAAACTTCTCTTTCTCCTCTTCTAGTAATGCGGCAGCCGTTTTTAGGATTTTTGCCCGCTTATTCGATGGAATATTTGCCATTTCCTTTTTAGCAGCATGCGCGCAAGCTAGTGCATCCTCAACGTCCTCTTTAGTGGCTAAAAATTGCTCTCCAATGACTTCGCCTGAATAGGGGCTTTTTATTTGAAGCGTTTCTCTATCCGAGCCAATCCAGTTTCCGTTAATATAAGATTGCGCCTGTTTCGTGATCTGCTCCACCTGTTTGATACTCATACTTTTTCACCCTCTTTTTCTAAGTGCCTGATAGAAGGGCCGGAATACTGAACCAGATCATCCCGGTTCGGACAAGGCCCTTTAATTAATACGCCGTTCTTCAGCTCTTCAAAAGCGTGTGCAACAATTCCCATCCCCCGTGACAGGGCGAATATTCCTTTTGCCGCTTCTGCTGGAATCGCTAACTCGCACTGAATAGCGGCGGATACCCCATCTACATTCATCGTCATTTTCTTCTTTTTCTTTTCTTCCAGAATAGCTCTATACTCTTCCGCGATTCTCAAGTACGTGCCTGAGATTTCACCTTCTTCTACTAACGAATGCGCCAGATGATAGAGCCTTGTTACACGCGGATCATCATCGTGCAGCTGGTGGCCAATTCCCGGCAATTTTTCTTTGTCCTTTTGTAACCGCTCAAATTGTTCCCTCGCTACAAGCGCTACGGTGCTTGCGGTGCCCACAAGTTGGTTCGTTGCATAAAATAGTTTCATCGCTTTTTCAGCGGCGCCTCCATGGATATCGCCTAATAGATTGATGCCAGTAGCTACACAGGAATTAAAGGAAATGCCACATGTGGCTGCCATTCTGGCCGCCGCAATGGATGGGGCCCGCGGTCCGTGGTCCGCGCCTGCCACAAGAACGCTTTCAAGCAACCGGGCCTTCTTCTCACTAAGAATGTCTCCACATAGAAGAAAATAAAGCATTTGACTGTACGAGAAGTTTCCAATTAACTCTTCAATTGGATAACCTCGAATTATAATTTCATTTTTCTTAATATTGCTGATAGACGTATCCCACCAAACAGCTCCATTAGAATACGCTTCCAAAGCGCTTCTTCCTGCCATGCTTACCCTCCTAAAATCATTGATCGCTTGAAAAAACAGATAAAAATAATGGGGTTCTACCTTCTACAGAATAGACCATTATGATTTGCCTTTTTTACAATCCATACACGTTCATCGTGCCGCCGCTAGGGCTCCTCTCAGGCCAAGGAGATAGCTATCAACCCCAAATCCGCAGATTTGGCCCTTTACAATTTCAGCGAACACAGAATGATGCCTAAACTCTTCCCTGGCGTGAACATTGGACATATGAATCTCAACAATCGGAACCGTGAGAATGGCAAGGGCATCCCGAATGCCGTAACTGTAATGCGTCCATGCCCCGGCATTGATGATAACGGCATCCTTTTTCTCGAGAAATGCCTGATGAATCCTCTCACACATTTCACCCTCATGATTGGTGTGAAAGGTCTCTACCTCCACTCCCAACTCTTGTGCAAGATCACCCAGTTGCTCGTTAATCTGTTCAAGAGTGATCGTTCCATATTGTACAGGGTCCCTCATTCCAAACATATTGTGGTTGATTCCATGGAGCATAAGAATCTTTTTCATATAATCTCCTCCTAAACGTTAAACAGCTGAGCTTGCCTGTTGTTCTATGTCAATAAAAAACGTTGCCACCCAAAAACGTTGTATTCAACATCCTAGAAACCAGAGATATTTTGCATGCGGGGGTGAGCGGCGAGATAGTCCTTTGCCGAATGCAAACAGCGCCGCGCAAATTCTTCATAACCTAATTCCTGGGCACGCTTAACGTTTGGCAGCTCAATCGAACAAGGGATTTCGGGAATCCGGTTCACGATACTTGCAACATCAATACCATCCTCATTTAAATACAAACGCTCCTCACGAAGGATGCGGGTCATCTCTTGCTTCCATCCTGGAATCTCCGCCGGCGCATTGCACAGATGGAGGAAACGAAACCATTCGCGGGGTACCGCGTCTAAATCCTCAACCCTGTCTCTTGATCGATGGAAATGATGAACATCGATCATCAGGCCGGCATTTTCCCGATTTACGGTGCGAAGAACGTCAAGTGCACCTGCAAGGTTGTAGACGCTGGCAATGGGAACGAATTCCAATTCGATCGTCAGTCCGAACGGTCTCGCCAGATCGCAAAGTTCAGCAAAGCGTTCGATAGCAAAATGGCGATCATCCGTCCAGATGCTGCTCAAGACATGGCGTCCGCCAAGTTCCGCAGCGGCTTCCATAGCGGGCAAATAACGTTTCGGATCGACGCCGTCATAGATGCGTGCCAGCTCGATGTCGAGCAGCTGGACGCCGGTCTCGGCAAGCGCCGTTTTTGTTTGCCGCAGCATCTCTTTATTTTCAGCCAATCCATAGTTGGGCTCACCTGGCAGGCCCATGTAGATCGGGCGAAAGCTGACAAAATCATAGCCAGCGCGCGCGGCGATGTAAGTCATTTCCGGTGGTGGACACCCTAGCACGGTAAGGTGGGCTAGCGAAAATTGTCTGGTCATCTTCTGATTCCTCCAATCAAGCGGTAATGCTATACAAGTGAATTCCTTCATTAATGCTCAGGATGAAAGGGATTACATTCTTTTCGAACGAAATGGTAAAACATTTTAAATACTTATTTGATAGGCATTGATGGCTTATCTATTTTTTAATTTGTACCCTTTTCTGAATTATAATTTCTTTTTATCTATTAATAAAATTACTAAAAATCATCATTTCCATGATTTTTAGTAATGCCTATTAGAAACATCGAATGACATATAATCAGTCAACTTAAACGGGATAGCCGTGTACTGCTGCCAGGTAAAACGAAAACAGTGATCCCAGTTTTAACTAGGATCACTGTTTTCGTTTGCAAATGAACTTTTCATGTTCGGTATACTCGTTTATTTTGTATTCAAGATCATAAAGGTACCGGTGCCTACTGCCACCAGGTCTCCATTGGAATCAAAGATTTCGGCCTGCCCGAACGCCAGTGATTTACCGCGATGATAGAGTTTGGACTTGGCAACCAGGTATTCTCCATGCGCAGGGCGGATATAGTTAATTTTCAACTCTACTGTTGGGGAAATTTCCTCTTCTGAAAGCACAGAGCGTACAGCAGAACCGACCGCTCCATCGATGAGTGTCGCCAGTACCCCTCCATGAACAGACCCTCTTCTTTGATGCAATTCCGGCGTGATATCAAGTCGTAATTCGGCATGTGCTTCCTCTATCTTTGTTTCCTTCATTCCAATATAATCCCAAAAAGGAGTCATTCCCGGTTCTGTCTTTCTCATTTTACGCTCCCCGAAGCTGGCGAAGTTAATGCATTTATGCGCTGATTAATATAAACTTTCTGCCCGGTTTCAGCAGACTTTTTAATCGCGTTTACCACCTTAAAGGTTTCAAGAGAGTCGATCCCTGATACAAGCGGTTCCATTTGGCCCCTCAATACATCAACAAAATGTAACAACTCCGCATTCATTGGATCGTTTTCCTCTACATCAATTTGTTCGACTGCTAATTTATGTTCCCAACCGTACTGATCTTCCTCATAGGTGTATACATTAAAGCTCGGGAAAGCTATGCTTCCTTTTGTACCAAAGAAGTAGTAGCAATTTTCGTCATATAAACACTGTCTATGTTTATGTCTGTTACGTATCTCAGGTTGTCGATATCGTGAATCCCATAATAAGAAGAGGGCCACCTCCGGGGGAAACTCTCCAGTTTTCTTCGAAGTATGGTCGTTTTTTGGCAAGAACCCACATCATGTTAACGCCTACGAGATCACCAATTACGCCTGAAGGAAAGAACTTCTTTTAACTTTTTGATTCTACTAGAAAAACGCCGATGGTGCCCAACCATTAACTTTACATTATTTTGCGCACATTCTTCAATCATTGCTTCTCCATCTTCAATGGTATCAGCAATTGGTTTCTCTACCAGAACATGTATCCCCTTATTGGCGCATATCTCCGTTGCTTCCCGATGCAAACGATTAGGCAGGGTCACAATTACGCCATCCAGATTACATTCATTAATCAAATCCTTGTAATCTGCATATAAAGGTACATTTAGGGCCTTCGCTCTTTGTATCGATAATTCGTTATTACCAGCAACAGCCACCAGTTCTACCCCTGGTAGGTTTAAAGCATCCATTGCAAACTTATATCCATGGTTCATACCCTGTATAGCTATCTTAACTTTCTTCATTACAACCGCATCCTCCTTATACTTTCTATTAACTCATTTCTACCAATCATAATTCGTTGTCTTCAGGCTGCATTTTGCTTTCGGCGTACGTATCAATAATAAATACGACACTTCGATTAAAATATTTTGATTATTATGTATATAATAAAACCATAATTCATCTTAACCTGATAATTAAATAATTAAAACTCATCATTTCAATGATTTTTACGAATGCTTCTTCATATAAATTTTCATGATTCAAATTAAACGCAAGATGCAATCAAAAAAATGCATAGTATCTTAGCTATTCATACCCATTGGTTGTGGATGATCAATGGATAATTTTTTTAAAGGTATTTCGTTCGTGAGTCATTTTTAATTATCTAATTATCGCACTAACTATTACAAGAAAAAAACCCTACTCATCACACGGAAGTAGGGTTCATTATTTAAAATTATGAATTGGTATTCGCCAGAATTGGGTTGGCATGCTTCTGTTGTGAATATGTTGCATTCTTAAAACATCACCTCAATAATTTACTAAACACATCAACTTGTGAACATACCAGTCATCGTTTAACTGTCCATTCATTTGGCCAGGTAAAATAACCTCCCTTAAGCTTCTTTCACAATTTAACACGTAAAGTTAAAAATGAACTTTCTTATCTTTATGTTTAAATGTAAGGGTATAGTGGGCTTTTAACCAAGGAATCATGTAACGGTCAAGTCCCCAGGTGTAGGCTGCAGCACCTGCGATGAGAAGCAAAACTGCGATAGTATACAAGATAGGGTTCGTACTTGTTGTTCCTGCCAGCATGAAGTTCAGGTTCATAAAAATTCCCGCAAACAGAGCAATGGTGGTAAATGCACCCAGAATGAGTCCGACCCCAATTAGAAATTCACCCCAAGGTACAATGAAGTCAAACAACTCAACATTCGGGAGTGCAAATCCTCTTAGAAAGGCTGCATACCAGCCTTGTACTGCTGGATGTGCGCCACCAGCATTGGCAATGGCCCCTTTCAAAAATCCGGTCGCATTAAAACCACCCATAAGTTTCTCCCAGCCACTTACAATCCATTCATACCCCAGCCAAAGTCGAACCAGTGTCCACACAGGAACCATATAGTGAGCTCTGTATTTTTGTAGCATGATGGTTATCCCCTTTCCACTCTACTTTTTGCTCAGCTTTCAACTTCGCCTGGTTCCTTATCTTGTTCACTTATGGTGGATTATCACCTCCTTGTTTTCACTTATACTATACCATAAATTGGGTTACATGTGATTGTTTTCACATGTTCGTCGACATATAGTAACATAATAGACATGCAAAATTCACGATTTATCCATTTCAAAATGGCATGTAGAATACTGCAAATTTGTCTTCCTATATAATGGCGTTTATATTGGGATAAACTCTCCAATCCATTCGGTTCACCACAAAAAGGAATGTTTCCTCACTTGAAGAATACCTCCCTTGGATAATCTTTGCCCAACAAATACGGGGTAACGCGTTGATCCAATGATAACACGCTGACTGGAAGTTGCCACGCATAGGGTTAACCCTTCCTAGATACTGTGATGTTTGGCACAGATTTACTACGTATCAGTTTATAAAATGTAAGTAAACCATAGCAGACATCTTTTATGAGTATAAACGACGACTATATTAGTGATGTCATTGAGAAATGTATAAATCAGGAAGGCTCACGAACAAAGAAACTCCAACAAGTTTTGTTTCTTTGATTGATACATTATAAAATGGGATGGAGTGTTAAAATGTCGAGGAAGTTTCACATTTTCACAGCTGCAGTGCTTTTCCTTGCCGGAGTTGGATTTGGTGCTCATCTCTACCATGATACTGTTAATCTGCTCAAGCCAACTCTTTTTTTTGTTGCCGTTGTAGTCGTTGCTAGAATAGTGTATCTCTTAATGAATCGGGCTCACTTTTCGTGGAGTACAGCGAGTTCATCCAGTTCCGCGAACAAAAAATACCAAAAGGCGTTACGCCACCAGAAACAGCGTAGTAAATTGAAAAAACAACACGCTTCTAAATTGCCATTCACTACATCTTCTTCCAAGAAGCGAAAAAAGGTGAATCAGCACAAGCTCTGCCTTCGACGTGATTATCCATTCCGAGTTATAGAGGGCAAAAAAAACAAACCAAGTAAAAGGATAAAAACCTCTTAAATGTAGTAAGTTCCCGTAGCTCATGGTCCATTGAAAAGCGGAGGATTCTCACTCATTTATCCTAAAAGACTTCCAACATAGCTATTTAGGAGGAATAATAAATGAATTGGTTATTTGTAGGTTTAACAGCAATAGCCGGAGCTGTGCTGTCAATACAAGCGGGTGTTAATGGCGCCTTGGGCAGGAAAGTAGGTACGATCGAGGGGGCTTTGATTTCTTTCATAGTAGGCACGTTGGTTCTTTTTCTCGTAACCATTTTTTTCGGCAAAGGCAATATTTTGTCTGTCGTTTCTGTGCCGAAATGGCAGTTGCTGGGTGGTGTTCTGGGTGCCGGATATCTTTTTGTTATGGTACTTGTTGTACCTAAAATCGGAGTTGGTTCTTCATTAATCGCTGTCATTGCCGGTCAGATCTTGATGAGCACTCTCATTGATCATTTTAATTTTTTTGGGGGCAAACAGATACTTATTGACTGGAAACGAATAGTGGCCATTCTATTGATGGGATTTGCTCTGTATCTATATAACAAAAGATAGTTTTTTCCTTTGTATACCTCTCGCTCAAAATACGGCTATAAACTCCAATGAAGGAGTTTAAATGGCTTTTTTTAATGAAATTGATTTGTTGCTGATCCATACAATACAGCTTTGAAAAAAACGGCATCATGTAGATGCCGTAATCAGAAAAGATCTGATAAATAAATCAATTTAGTCGTTTACGTAAATAATAAATCATGGTTCTACCGACCTTCGTTTAGCTTTCTAGTTCTTTGCTTACACCCACTTGACGCGTAAATTGTTTATCTAATGAAAGGAATGAATTTCCACTCAGAAAGAGTTGCAGCGACATCGCTAACAATGCTAACTCGAATTCATATCCTCCAGCAAATCCTTTTCCCCATTTTGCAGTAAATATTGCTCCTAACATATCTACAACAAAAATAGCAGAAAATATACGAGTGCCTAATCCCAGTAGTAAACAAACGCCACCTACAATTTCGACTCCACCTACCGCATACGCTAAGAATCCGGGTAACCCCATTTTTTCGAAAAATCCTACTGTGTGGACAATCCCCATTTGAAATTTCATTAACCCGTGAATAAAAAAGGTGATACCTAGTACTAAGCGAACGATAAAAGAACCTATTTGTTGATTTTTAAACATTTTTAATTCCTCCTTAAGCATGTCCAATCGATTCATTTAAAGCTAATACTCCAAGTCGCAGAAGACACAAAACTACACATTGTAGTGTAATTTAACAAAAAAAATTTTATGACAATACAAGGACAAGCATCGTGCACAGCAATAAAAGCACATTGATGGATACCACTATTGGTGTAAGCGGTGGGTGTAAAGGCACCGTAGTGTCAGGATCAACAAGTTTCCTAATTCTGTAATTAATTGCAGTATCTGCAAAAGAGACAAAGGAAAAAGGCATACTTATAGATTTTTCTCTTTTTAACAGTTTTAATAAGGCACTGCCTAAAGCAACAGGTGTACCCATTGTATTTATTGCATGATCATCAGCTAAGACTTCTCTGATCATTTTGTATCGTTGCTGTAACCACCTTAAGATTGGGATAAACCATAAAACAGAAGCAAATAGAGAGAGCAAGAACGTTTTCAAAGGATCTCTATGTTTTTTATGATAAAACTCATGATGAATAACCGCCTCTACCTCTTCCTTTTTTAATAAATTTAATAACCCGGTAGAAAGCATCACTTTGGGCTGTATCAAACCCATCGTAAATGCGAACGGAACTTTGTGGTTAATCACCGTTATAATTTGATGCTCTTTGCTGTAATTTCTGTTCAGTTCTTCCGTGAGTGATCCATCTCTTAATATGATTATTTTCTTAAACACTTTTTTAGATAAAAATAGCTGCCGTATCGTTTTCCATATCACAAAGAAACCGGTGTAAAAAACCAAAAGGTCTAGAACATAGCCAACAGAGTATAGCCCAAGAGAACGCATCTCATTCTTGCATAATAGAATAACATTAATCTTTATGTCCCAGTTGAACAGTAAATGTAAAGCATAAGCTCCTAACTGTATAAAGACCATTGATGCGATGAAGACACACGAAATAAAAATCACTTTTGACCGATTTTCCCACATGAATTATTTTCCCTTTAAATCTTTTATTTTTTGTTCTAATTTATCCAATAAAACTTGGTCCACATCTTCTAGAGCATCCAGCATATGACTAACAACCAACGTTCCAAATTCATCGATTAGTTCATGGGTTAACTCTTTTGATTGGTTTTCTAAGAAGGTTTGTTTTGTCAGAACAGGTTTATATAAAGAAGTTCTTCCCTCAATCCTTTTTTCCAATATTTCCTTATCGACTAATCGGTTCATTACAGTCATAACGGTATTAAAGTTGATGGCCTTTTCTTGCTCTAACTTCAGCTGAACCTCTTTAATTGCCATTTCTGATCCATTCCATAACACATCCATAATTTTGGATTCCAACGGGCCAAAAAAGCGGTTCAACCCCCTTTCGTTGAATTTAAAGTTTTCTATTTTCATTTACAAGCACCTCACACTACGAATTGTAGTGTGTGTAGGATAAGAAGTCAAGGTCTAAAAACAGTGGATTCCTTTGTTAATGAAAAATATATGCACGGCCAGTATACAACAGGTGAAGGATTTAAGAAGCAAAATATCTGATGTTACGTCAATATCATGGACCGATTTTAAGACACCTTTTGTTGAGCTAACAGCTTGGCATATTCGTTTGGTGTTCGATAGCCCAAGGCGCTGTGGATTCGTTGGTTATTATACCAGCCTTCTATGTACTGAAAGATGCGAAGATGTGCGTCCTCAAAATCGTTAAATTGCATACGATACACCAATTCTTTTTTTAGAACAGAGTGGAAGGATTCGATGCACGCATTATCATAGGGGTAGGCCTTTCGTGAATAAGAGGCACGGTAGCCGTCGTTTTTTAAGGCTTCGATATATGCAGTTGATGTATATTGAACGCCTTGATCGCTATGGATAATGAGATTCTTAGTAGAAGATAGCTGCACCTTCATACGGTTATACGCTTCGAGTACAAGTGCTGTATCAATGGTGCGGCTCATATTCCATCCCACGATTCGCTTCGTTTTCGCATCATAGAATGAGGCTAAGTAGACCCAACGGTCTCGTTTGGTGTAGATGTAGGTGATATCGGTAAACACGACATTGCCAACTGTTCGTACATCGAAATTTTGGTTCACTAAATTGAGGCGTTCAGGTTGCTCTTTCGAGCAAGCAGCACCATGAGCTGGTCTGTATTTCTTTTGAACAATGGACCTTATTCCGTTCTCTTTCATGATGCGTTGCACACGTTTGATCCCAACACGCTTACTCTTTTTCCGAAGTTCAGCGTGAATCTTTGGAGCCCCATAAAGCTTTCTTGAGTCGAACCAGATTTGTCTAATCATGGTCAAGAGTTCTTTATTTTGTTGGGATCGTTTGCTCTCTGAGCGTTTAAACGCCGCATAATAGCTCGATTTAGCTATCCCCAGGACGCGAAGTACTTGTGTAATAGAGTACGTCCCCCTGAAAGAATCAACAATCAGCTTTACTTGATGGAATTGGGTGGACTGGCGAATATGGCGACTGCCTTTTTTAAGATTTCATTTTCCATTTTCAACTCATCAATTCGCTTTTGAAGTCGTTTAACGTCAGTAGGATTCATCGTTGAACCGTCTGCTTGCACCGTAGGTGTCAATTGCTTCTTCCACTTGTAAATCATAGACTCGGTTATGCCATATTCGCGGGAAAGTGAAGCCGTTGTCTGCCCGTTCTGATTTAGCTCCACAATCATTTGTTTAAAGTTCATATCATACTGTTTTCTTGCCATGGTAATCTCCCTCTTTCACACTTCATTGATGATTATACGAAGTGTCTAAGAAACAGTCCACTTATTCAGGGTAACACCAATCAGCTTGTCCGATTTTATTGGAATGCTCCAGAAGACTAAGGCCGATATTCAAAGCCAAGACCAACAGTCCTCTCTCACCGATATCACGAAGGTACGTGAGTCTTGGTTAAGTGTGGAGGGAACTGTAGTCGCACAGTCCGCAACCGTATATAACGATACTGAACGCGACATGGTTACAGTAAATGCGATGATATCGTCTCGTAATTACAATGGGGCTACAAAAGTTCTTGATAAAATGGTTGGCTACTTAACACCGCTTGCCAGCAAGACCAGCTATACCATAGGGCTGCTAACGTTTCTTGCCGTTTTTCGGGAGGGTACAGAAACTGTCCTGTTCGTTATTGGGATGGTCAATCAAATTAGCCTCCAACAATTATTACTTGGTATTTTAATTGGTATTGGGATATTGGCGATTGCCGCTTATCTTATGCTCGTTGTAGGTGTGAAGTTACCAATGAGACCATTTTTCCTGGTTTCAAGTTTGATTGTCTTCTACCTGTGCTTCAAGTTGCAGGGTTAGGCATTCATAGTTTCCAACTCGCAGGTTCCCTGCCGTCCACCACAGCTTCAACCTTGCCAAGCATTGATTTTTTAGGTTTTTACCCTTCATGGCAAAGTGCTCTACCACAAATCGTCCTATTCTTATTTGCTGTGGTCGTTTTAATTTGGAATAAAATCAACCAACAAAAACAAATACAGGAAACAACAAACTAAAATCACATGGAGGATTCATCAATGAAAATCGTAATCAAGATTGCTGCATTCGCTATTCTATCTTCCATTACCTTAACGGGCTGTAGCTCTGCCAATAACGCTGCCCCAAGTACCCCTAATTCCACAAGCCAATCAAAACCGCCCCGCAAACATCCTCCCCTCGTTTCACAATAAATAGACACCGTTTTTTTCATTACTTTGAACAAGAAAAAAAGCGTGCATACCAAACACCTGATAATGTTGATGCTGTTACATGGTTAAATGAGGATAGCATTCAACTGGTTTACGGTTTTAGAAACTTTAAGTTGACCATTTTTATTACAGTGGTGTAATTACGGTTGCCGGGGGAGCACGACGGATTCCCTGTGAGAATCATCCCTTCGCTAAACCGGCAGATAAAACTATTAGGAAAGCGAGAAAACTATGAATCCACTCATTGGTCTGGATATATCCAAAGGGCAAAGTGAATAAAATATGTCCAAAGTTTAGTGAATGAAGCTAAAAGTCGCGGAGGACACATCACTCCTCTAGGCACGATACTGGATCCCGAACTTTTTGAAAAAGGATATTTTAAAAAGGCTTAGCCCACTCTCCAACATTAAAATTGACATAGGAAACATTTTCGTTTAATATGTTGCTATATCAACAGTTGTTATATCAGTAGCTTGGGGTGATTCATTTGAAATTATCTTTTCATGATTATATAAGCATCTTTGTTCATCAGACAGACTTAACCCTTACAAACCACATTAAAAACAAATTAGCTCCTTACCATCTCGCTCCAGAACAAAATTTGATTATGATGCTTCTGTGGCAAAAAGATGGTCTAAATCAAAGTGAAATTGCCGAAGAACTAAAGAAAGAAAAATCCAATATTACTCGTATGATTTTTAATCTTGAACAAAAGGGATTTATTCGAAGAGAAAACATTGAAAATGATCGGCGTTCCTTAAGGGTTTATCTTACTGATGAAGGAAAAGAACTTGGTAATCATGTGATTCCTCTTACTGAAGAATTTAATGAGTTGGTATGCCAAGGAATTTCGAATGAAGAACTTATGGAAGTTAAGAGAATTCTTTTGAAGATGTGTACCAATGTCCAATAGAACAAAAGGTACCTTTCCGCCAAACAGTTGATATAACAACCATTCTTAAATCAAACAACTAGGGGATAGTAAAAATGGCTAACAATGTTCTTTTTATCAAAGCAAATTCTCGTCCGATTGAGCAAGCTGTCAGCGTCAAACTGTATTATGCTTTTCTTCAAAGTTATAAAGAATCTCACCCAGAAGACGAAGTAACTGAGCTAGATTTATTCGCAGAAAATCTTCCCTATTATGATACAGATATGATAAATGGCATGTTCAAGCTCGGAAAAGGACTAGACCTTACTCCGGAAGAAAAGAAAGCAACTGACATCGTTACGAAGTACCTGGATCAATTTCTTAAATGCTAGAGGTGGTGTATATTCCGAAGGACCAGCATCTTCTATGAAAATGGCAGTTAATTACATGACAAACATGTTTACGTTCTTTGGGGTAAAGGATTTCACAAAGGTTATCGTAGAAGGACACGCTCAAACCCCTGATAAAGCAGAAGAGATTATTGGAGAAGGAATCCGAAGAACTACCGCTGCCGAAAACCACTTCTAATTTACTGTAAAGTGTACAAGATGTTTTCATATCAACATACATGGGTACTTAACATTAACTTTCGACTATAAAAAACAAATGGGTACATACCTTTCTTTGTCTTATAGTCAGTTTTTCATAAAAAATAAAAAAGGAGTTGTTATATATGTACGATATTGCCATTATAGGAGCTGGTCCTGCCGGGGCGAGTGCCGCATTGTTTGCTGCAAAAGCGGGAAAGAAAACGTTGGTGCTTGATTCCGATAAGAGCATGACAAAGCGGGCATGGATTGAAAATCATTATGGGATGACGGAAATCTCAGGACCAGATCTTATCGAAGTAGGAAAAAAACAAGCAAGTAAATTTGGTGCCAAAATTGTTGAAGATAAGGTAACAAATATCATCAAAACAGATACAGGTTTCCAAATCGAAGCAGAACAAGGTTCATTTGAAGCACAGCACGTAATATTTGCTACCGGTGCTCTTGTTGAACTAGCGGAAAAAGTAGGTCTTAAAACGAAACCTGGAACGGAACCTCGAATTAAAACGGTATTGGATGTAGATTCGGCTGGTAAAACAAACATCGATGGTATTTGGGCAGCGGGAACCATTGCTGGAGTTAGTGTACACACTATCATTACAGCAGGAGACTGTATCTAGTAATCTAAAAGTGGGCCACCGTAGTCACCGAAAATTCCCCCATTATATAATTAAACCCTACAGATATTATTTCATAATGTGGGGAGCCTGGAGTGTTGATTACGTTGAGAAAGAAACAGGAAGTCTTACTGATGTACTTAAGGGAGGCAAAGTCGCAAAGGGAGATTGCAAGAGAGACAGGGATTGACCGCAAGACGGTAAGCAAATATATAAAAGAATATGAGAATAAAAAGATTGAAGTGGAACAATGTGGTGATTCTGTACATACAGGAGAATTGATCCAGGAACTTGTGGAGGCCCCAAAGTATAAGGTGGGCATTCGTCAAAAGCGAGTGATGACGAAGGAAATAGAACAAAAGATAATACGATACCTTGAAGAAAATGAACAAAAGCGGAAGAAAGGGCTGCGAAAACAACTAAAAAAACCTATTGATATTTTTGAAGCGCTAGAGGCAGAAGATATCGGAGTCATTTACAGTACCGTCCTTCGGACCATCAGGCAGCTGGAGAAAAAAACAAAGGAAGCATTTATAAAAGGCACTTATCTACCCGGTGATATATGTGAATTCGACTGGGGCGAAGTGAAGGTCAAAATAGCGGGAAAATGGCGTAAGCTGCAGATGGCTGTTTTCACTTCGGCTTTTGGAAATTATCGCATGGCCTACCTGTTCATGACCCAGAAGATGGAGTGTTTCCAGGAAGCACATGCCCTCTTCTTCCAGAACACCGGCGGTGTTTACCAAACCATGGTCTACGACAATATGAGAGTCGCCGTCAAACGGTTTGTCGGAACTGAAAAGGAACCTACCGATGGGCTAATGAAGCTATCCCTGTATTATGGATTCAGACATCGCTTTTGTAATGTAAGGAAAGGAAATGAAAAAGGACACGTTGAGCGGAGCGTTGAGGTCGTTCGAAGAAAGGCGTTTGCTTTTCAGGATAGCTTTGCATCTTTGGAAGAAGCAAATGAATACTTAATGAAAGTCTGTGAGCGGCGAAACCGAAAATCCCAGCCATCCCAACAAAACCATACTGCCGAAGAGTGTCTGGAAATCGAGCAAGATGAATTCCTCCCCCTTCCCCCTCCATTCGATGCCGCACGAATCCAAAACGTGCGTGTCGACAAGTATTCGACGGTAGTAATTGATCAAAGCCATTATTCGGTCCCCGATCATTTGGTTGGCGAAATTGTAAAGGTGAAAGCCTACTCAAACCGGATTATTTTTTTCCACGAAGAAAAAAGAATAGCTGAGCATCTTCGCCTGACAGGATGCCATGAATGGAGTGTGCACTTGGAGCATTATCTTGAAACACTAAAGAAAAAGCCTGGTGCATTAGCTGGTAGCACAGCATTACAACAGGCAGACAAAAAGATAAAATCAATTTATACGACTTATTATAGCAGTCGGGAGAAGGAATTTATAGAGTTGATGCAGTTTTTGAAGGAAGAATCAAGCATAGCCGAGATTGAACAGAGCATCACGAAACTCAAAAAGATCAATGCAAGCCATGTGACGACGGATAAGATAAAGATTCTTTGTGCCAAAAACAGAGAGATAAAGCCTCTTGACTCTGCCCTTTCAAAGGAAACAAAGGACATCAGTGAACAATCGAAAGCACATTTGAAAATGTACGATGCCCTGTTCAAGACGGAAGAAGTAGGGAACAAGGAGGCCATCGCATGAGCAAACAGAAGGAATGGGCGGAAGAAATCTTCAATTACAGCAAGGATCTTAGGCTCCCCATCGTCCGCCAGTGCTTCCAGGAACTGATCAAAGAGGCGAATCAAAAGGATGCGAGCTATGAGGAATTCCTGGCAGCCTTATTGCAAAAAGAGTGGGACTCCCGACAGGATTCCGCGCAATACAACAGGATCCGGAGGGCTGAGTTCCCTTATAAGAAGCATTTGGAGGATCTATCGGTGTATGATTTGCCGGAAGATGCCCAAAAGAAATACAAGCGTTTGAAGACCCTTGAATTCATCAAGGAAGGCAGGAACCTCATCCTAGCCGGAAACCCCGGAACCGGAAAGACACATATGGCAATAGGCTTAGGGATGAAGGCGTGTGTAGAGGGTTATAAGGTTTGGTTCACGACCGTCCCACTATTGATCAACCAAATCAAGGAGTGCCGGTCCGAGAGGACCCTTCGGGCTTTCCAGAAACGCTTTGAGAAATACGACTTGGTCATCGCTGACGAGATGGGATATATCTCCTTCGACAAGGAAGGGGCGGAATTATTGTTCACGCACCTCTCTCTCCGTGCGGGGCAGAAATCCACCATCATCACAACAAACCTATCATTTGAGAGATGGGAGGAAATATTCCAGGATCCCGTGATGACGGCAGCCATGATTGACCGGCTTACCCACCAGGCTTATCTTGTCAATATGAACGGGAATTCCTATCGAATGAAACAAACCAAGGAATGGCTGGAAAAGCAGCAACTGGTGTAGCGGAAACCGAAAGTTGATGAATGAATTACTAACCAAGTTGGAATACTTCCCTTTCTAATGGAAAAATAGACATTCCTGCGCCTAAACGGAAAACTTAGGCGGGGGAATTTTAAATGATTAAGTGGGGGAATTTTGAGTTGACAAATACAGGAGACGGAGCTAAGGTAGCGATTAACGTTATTTCTGAAATAAACGGAGAACGTTACGTGGACCACGATGTGCTAAAAGCATAATTGAATGCCGCAAGATGTTTGATTTTCTGAACGCTATATTTATTTTAAAAATAAGCGTAAGGAGTTCTTATTCTTGCACTAAGTTAATTATTGGAAAAAATTACGAAGGAGAAAAAAATGATTAATCTTGGACTTTTAATTATACGTTTAGTTGTAGGTCTAACCTTTGTAGGACACGGTGCACAAAAATTGTTTGGGTGGTTTGGAGGAGCTGGCTTAAAAGGTACCGCAGGGTGGTTGGAATCCATTGGCGCCAAACCAGGCATGCTCATGGCAGTCCTCGCAGGAGCAGGTGAATTTGTCGGAGGACTTCTGTTTGCGGCAGGCGTTTTAACCCCCATTGGGGCCGCTCTTATCGTCATTACGATGCTCGTATCGATTTTTACTGTACATGGTAAAAATGGATACTGGGCAACAGAAGGTGGATTTGAGTACAATCTTGTTTTGATTGCTGTGGCAGTTGGTATAGCCTTGATTGGTCCTGGTTCTTATGTTCTTTTCTAATTAACGTTGTTTGATATTAATATATTGTTGGCTATTTAATAACAATTTTAATATATTTTTATTGAAAATATATATTACTGCAAAAGGAGAAAATGAATCAAAATTGATTTTCTCCTTTTTTGTCTACCTAACTCCCGCTTAGTTAAGTAAAGAATTTACGTTAACAACAATAATTTTTGTGAAAAGAGCCATAAGTTAAGATAACCGATTATACCCAGGACTGGGCGAGCCTTTTCTTCTGGGAAGGGACATGTATGTCGGCATTAACTTAACTTTCCTTTTCTATGACAAGGAAGAGGAATCCGCCATTGATAACGAATTGCAAACATCCGACTAACCACGACAACAATCACCATTAAAGTGAGCTCGATTGGATTTGTCCAATCTAACCATATACAAACTGCACAAAACATTGTTAACACAGCATGAATCTCTTCTTTCAAAGCCAGTGGTTTCCGACCCGCTAACAAATCTCGAACCATTCCCCCTCCCACTCCAGTAAACATGGAGGCTAAAACAATAACTCCCAAGCTATCATGAACTTGTTTCGCCGATAATGCACCTTGAATAGCGAAAGAGGCAAGTCCGATCGAGTCAAAAAACAAGCCCCATCGTTTCCAATGATGAATCCATCTAATTGGCAACAATACGATAATCGTTAGTGTGATTAAAACCGTTAAAATCGTAAAACGATCCCATATGCCTGAAATAGGAATTCCAATAATTAAGTTTCGGATCACAGCTCCTCCAAATGAGGTTGTTAATCCTAACACATAAACTCCAATGAAGGAGTATCTAGCTGCAAGTGCCACAAAAGCACCACTGGCAGCATAGGCAATAATCCCGATGATATGTAACACCATCCAGGACATAGTTAAAAGCCCCCAATCCTATTATAAAAGTAACCCTGCCATCGAGTGAAACGTCTCTAATAAAGATGTATTATACACCTAAGAAAAATAATAATCTGTGATAAGTTTATGAATAAAATTGAAATGTAAATATTTAAAGCAATATTCATTAATTTATTTTGTAGCAATAGGTACGCAGGAAATAAAAAAGTCGGCTTAAATCGCCGATTTTTAATGGAAGTGAGTTTTTGTTTCCCCATAAAAGTTTTTAGTCTGGTCTACGCGGCCCACGTTGGCAGGGTAACATCTCTTGAATCCTTTGATTATTATGTTCAGCATTTTGCCTGGTATCCATAATAGTTGGCCTCTTAGGAACGTAAAAAAAAGCCTTAAGATTGTCAAAGGCAATCTTAAGCGTTTATCAAGCAAGAACTAAACGTCGTACACCCCTTTATAAGAGAAAAACGAAGCAGTTCTTTATATGGGGAAAGAACTTCTGTTATCGTTCCTATTTTATATGATTTTTCATGTGCTGCATCCAGCATTGCAGGTAATGCTTTAATGCTGGACTCTGTTGGGTGCATAAGAATAAGAGAGCCATTTTTTAAATTAGGTATAATTCTCCTGGAAACCTCCTCAGGGTCTGTTATTTTCCAATCCAGTGTATCCAGTGTCGACAATATAGTAAGCATATTTTCTTGAGCTGCAAGATCAATAATTCTTTGATCAAAATAACCGTATGGAGGAGTAAACAATTTAGGTTTAAACGCTAGTTCCTTTTCTATAACTTGATTAGTTTTTCTCAATTCTAAGCGAATTTGCTCTGTAGAAAGAGTTCTCATATCAGGGTGAGTATATGCATGATTCCCAATTTAATGGCCTGCTTCACTTATTCTCCGAGCCTGCTCACCATATGTTCGACATTCTTCCGCTCCTTTAGTTTATGCTATTGATAAACTCATGCAAAGTTAAAAAATAAGAGCTTCAACAATCTGCCATTAATCTTACAGTTGAGCAATATACTTTAATATATAAGCTATAGTTTCTGTCATCTTTAATCCTTGTGATTTGTCATAACCCCTGTACCCTTTGATCAAAATTGTGGTTTTAGGTTCCAATAGCTTTACCAATGAGTTATTCAAATCTTCTATAGAATAAAAATGTGTAAGTCGTTCCGGCGAAAAGCCCGCATCCATAGCTCCTTTCCCAATTTGTTCTGCATCATCTCCTATCGTATACAGATAATCTATGTTGTTGTTAGCCGCGTACTTACCTACATCATTGTGTAATGATAGAGAACAATCGCCCAAACCCAACATAGACCCAAAAACAACGATATTTTTGCCTTTTCCAATTTGTACAAGCACATCAATAGCTGCTTTCATGGCACAAGGCTTCGCATTATAACTATCATCAATTAATGTAATTTCTCGCTTTAAGGAATGAACATTTAGTCTACCATAGGTTCTATAATACGTTTCCAATCCAATTTGAATGTCGGTGGCGGCAAATCCTAACTGATGCGTGATAGCGATTGCAAATAAGGCATTAACGACGTTGTGAACACCAAAAATTGGAATATAGAAGTTGTGATTCATTCCCTCAAGATTAACTTGAAAAACCATTCCGTTATGCGTGTAATTTACCTCAAATGCTTGACAATTCGAATGATTGAGTATACCCACTGTAAAAATTTTACCAGCGAATTCTTTTGTTTCAAGTAATTTTGAATTTGTATCGTCTGCATTTAAAAACAATAAACCATCTGGTTTCATCCCTTTAATTAACTCTGATTTAGCTAAAGCTATTCCTTTTACTTTATCGTTAAAATTGCCAATATGTGCGGTACCAACATTGGTTATAATTCCTATATTCGGTTGAATCAGTTTACAGTGCTGAGTAATGTTCCCTGAATGTGTCATACCGTATTCCAGAACAATGGCCTCATACGTATCATTAATTTGGTTTACATATTGAGAGGTGTACCATACATCATTTCCATTTTCTATTGACTTAAAAGTTTTCCGTCGTCTTTGTAGGATCGAAGCAATCATTTCTTTCGTAGTGGTTTTTCCTGAACTTCCCGTAATTGCAATAATGGGCTTCTCAGTATCCCTCACTCGAGATACCATCTCCTTTTATTTAATTATCATAAAAAACCAGAAACTTTTGTTTCAAAAAAATTTATTAAAATCCATATTTCTTTTTGATCGCTTCCCTCGCGACTTGCCTATCGTCAAATTGTAACATATTGTTTTCAATGATTTGATATGTTCTATGACCTTTTCCTGCAATAAGTAAACAGGTTGTATTCGATGCCTGTTCTATTATTGGAGTAGTTCCTTTAAAAGTATGAACGGTAAATGAAGTTCCGTTTTGTTTTAACTGAATATCTGTTGCTTGAACATCTGATTTATCATCAATTCCATAAGTAATTACCTGGGCGGAGGTAATGTGTTCATAAAACTCGGAGGCTTTATCATCACGGTTTAAAATTAAAAATGTTTCGTTTTCGCCATAAGTGCTTGTAACCTTTGTTTATGCCCTTTTTATAGTTCCAACCCATAAGTTTGCCTTAAAGAAAAAGAATTATATCTGTTCCTCATTAATCAATTCTGACACTGTAACAAATTCCAAACCTTTTTGGCGTAAACCGTCAATTATGTTTGGTAGAGCTTTATGTGTTTGTTGTGCAGTATCACTTGCATGCATCAAAATGATAACACCCGGTCTTGCTTTTGAAAGCACTCGCTCAATAATTACATCCACTCCAGGGTTCATCCAATCCAAAGAATCAGCTGACCAATGAATGGTGGTATAGCCCATTTCACTAAGTTTATCTAGTACCCTGTAATCAAAATCTCCATTCGGAGTCCGTATTAATGTTGGCCTTACTTGAGTATTATTAAATATAATTTCTTCCGCTTTCCTTACTTGTTCTTCAATCCATTTATTATCATACTCAGTATAATTGTAATGATTATGCCCATGAGAACCTATTTCATATCCCATTTCTTTAACGCGTTTGCCGACTTCAGGAAAAGACATTAATACAGGGGACGATAAGAAGAATGTTGACTTCTTTACACTTTTTTCCTCTAAAACATGCAGAACCTTTTCAAATGTTTGATGACCATTCCCTATATCAAAAGTTAAAGCAATATTATTTTTTTTTGTTTTGATATCATAATAGACTTTCTTTTTACCGTCTTTATAATTCATTTTTTCACTCCTTAACGAGCATTTAAAATAAATTATGCAAAAGAAATTAAAAACGATTAGACACTTTGCATTAAAGCATAATAATTTATTTGAATAAAACTAACATCAACCAAGGCACTTCACCTGTCAATTCAGTTTTCCAAAACACATTTTCAATCGCGTTATCGTATTATAGAATTGGCACACCTGAAATAAAGGAACATGATAATAAAATACTGCTTTTTTTCATAGGGGGACAGTATGAAAGTTCTTTTTTTGGAAAGTCATCCAATGTGGATCCATGGTCTTCCTAATGGATTTAAAGATTTGGAGCACAAGGTGAAAATATCAGGCCCTCTAAATGACGAAAATTTACCGAATATAATTTCAGACTTTCAACCGGATTTAATTCTCTCAATGGGATGGGGTCCCGAAAATGATTCTCCTTACAAACAAAATCGCTTATATAAGTTTGTAAAACAGTCTGGAATTCCTCATGTCTATTGGGCTACAGAAGATCCAACACATACTTTTACCTTTACCCTTCCTTATTTAGAAAGTGTTCAACCTGACTTTGTATTTACGATTTGCCCTTATAAAGTTAATGAATACAGAAAAATGGGCATTCAAGCGGCACATATGGATTTCGGGTTTCATTCCGCCGTTCATTTTCCATCTGGTTCTGTCCCTAACTATCAATGTAAACTTGCAGTTGTTGCAAATGCCTATCCAAACAAGTTAACGGAATATCCAAATCATTTCCGCCATACTTCTCTAAAAACCCTCATTCAGCCAATCATTGAATCTAATATAAGGATTGATTTTTGGGGAAATTATTGGGATCAAATGAAGCAGCATCTTGGAAGTGAAATCCCGCTTGAATGGCAACATGGTTATCTTCATTATACCGAGGCCAATAAAGTTTATAGCTCCGCCGATATTGTTATTGGTTTACAAAATCATCGAACACAGCTAACACAAAGGACTTATGAAGTTCTTGGATCAGGTGGGTTTCTACTCACCCAGGACACAGAGGAAGTTCGTAGGCTGTTTACAACTGGACAGGATTTAGTTGTTTCCTCATCTCCAGAAGAAACTCTTGATTTAGTTCGTTATTATCTAAACCATTCAGATGAAAAGGATGAGATTCGCATGAAAGGGCTGGAAACTGTGCAAAAGCACTCTTATAAAGCAAGGGCAGCATATATGATTAAAACCCTAAAGAATAAGGGAATTTTAAAGAATTACATTTAGTAACAACATCAGTTTAATAAGTGCCTTATTTATCTACAAGGAAGAGGTGCTAATAAGCAGTGCGTATCCTCTTTTTAGAGACACATCCTATGTGGGTATTTGGCCTTCCCAATGGATTTAAAGATTTAGGTCACCATATTAAAATAATAGATCCAAACAAGGAGGAGTTATTAAAGGCCGCTCTCACACAATTCCAACCCAATCTTATTTTTAGTATGGGATGGACGCCAGCAAACGACACTCTTGAAAAGCAAGAGCGAATCGGAAACTATACACAACCTTCTGGCATTCCCCACATATATTGGGCTACAGAGGATCCTGGGTATACAGAAATTTTTTCTCTGCCTTATATAAAAAGAGCTAAGCCAGATTTTGTCTTTACTATTTGTGAAGAAAAAATCGCTACTTATGAGGGTTTAGGAATAAGTGCCGCACATTTGGATTTTGGCTACCATCCAAGTGTTCATTATCCAACTAACCGATTCAATCAATACACAAGTACAGCAGCACTTGTCGCCAACGGTTATCCTCAACTTTATGAAAAAGATCCTACCCATCAGCGGTTTATTTCACTTAAAGCTCTTGTAGTGCCTTTTTTAGATGAGGGAATCGACATAAACTTGTACGGTCGTTATTGGGACCAAATGAAAAGAATTTTTGAAAAGAACATTCCTTTAGATTGGATAAAGAGCTATTTACCTTATCCAGAGGCAAATAAAGTATACAGCTCGGCTAAAATAGTTATTGGCGTGCAGAATAAAATGACGCAATTAACTCAGCGAACATACGAAATTTTGGCATCTGGCGGATTTCTTCTTACAACTGACACTCCCGAAGTTAGAAGACATTTTATACCAGGTAAAGACTTAATTGTTTCCTCATCAAAGGAAGAGACATTACAATTGCTTCGTTACTATTTAAACAGACCCGATGAAAGACTAAAAATTTGCAAACGTGGCTTACAGTCCGTGAAAAAACACTCGTATACAATACGGGCAAAAATGGTCATAGAGACCCTATACAGAAGAAAGATTATTCCTTGTCATTTTTTATAGTGCATCTGATATTACTTGTTCTCTAAATAATAAATGATAAAGGTGGACCGCGATGAAAGTTCTTTTTTTAGACAGTAGCCTAATTTGGCTAAATTGTATTCCGCATGGGTTCCGCGATTTAGGCCATGTAGTTAGAGCTTCAGGGCCTCTTACACAAGAGAATATCCCAAAAATAATTGATGAATTTAGTCCCGATCTAATCGTTACAGTTGGTTGGGGACCCGAACATACCAAGGTAAAACAAAACTGGATTAGGGAGAGAGTAAAAGCAGCAGGGGTTCCACACATCTATTGGGCTGTTGAAGACCCGCACTTTACCTCTTCCTATACCCTTCCATTATTGATGAGAATGCAACCTGACTTTGTATTTTCTTTATCAGCAGATATGGTCGATTTTTACTGCAAATTAGGTATTCCTTCAGCACAGTTGGACTTTGGCTTCCACCCCTATGTCCATAAAAGGGGTAACCATGATCCAGAGTATGATAGTTCAATCTCATTAGTGGCTAATGCTTACCCTGACGTTCTTGAACAAGCACCGGACCATTATCGAAATCACTCCTTACAAACCTTAATTAAACCTTTATTAATCAATAAAATTAAATTAAGCATTTGGGGGAGAAACTGGGAGAAAATGAACCACATTTTAGGTCATGATATTCCACCAGAATGGATAAAAGGGTATCTAGATTATACGGACACCAATAGAGTATATAGTTCATCCGCAATTATGTTAGGGCTTCAAAATTATGAACACCAAGTAACGCAACGAACATATGAAATCCTAGGCTCTGGTGGGTTTCTGATTACATCCGATACCCCTGCGGTTAGAAAATTATTTAAACCAGGCTGTGACTTAGTTGTTTCTTCTTCACCAGAGGAAACGCTTTATTTAATTGATTATTACTTAAAAAATCCCGATGAACGTGAACAAATTCAAAGGCAAGGACAGCTTTCAGTCCAGGCCCACTCATATACAAATCGAGCAGATTATATAATAAAGTGTTTACAACATGAAGGAATCTTGAAAAAATAAAACAAACAAAAAATGATAAAGGGGAGATCAATCTGTGGAATTTGTTGATCGTCAAAAAAAAATAGCATATCTTACATTTGATGATGGACCCTCGGAAAACACTGCTAAAATTTTAGAAATTTTAGACTTATATAAAATTAAGGCAACTTTTTTTGTTATCGGCTCGGATGGGGAAACCGAAAAAAATTTATATAAACATATTGTAACTAGAGGACATGGAATTGGTTTACATTCGTACACCCATGACTATTCGACTATTTATTCTTCGATTGATTTATTCATTAAGGATTTAGAAAAACTTGAGAAAACATTAGTTGAATCAATTGGCTTTATCCCAAATATTTACCGTTTCCCGGGTGGATCGGTGAACCAAGGCAGCAAAAGATATGGGGGTCCTTCTTTACTGAACCAGTTAAAAAGGGAGATTAAAAATCGAGGTTATGTATTCTTTGATTGGAATGTAGATTCAGGTGATACTAAAAGTTATTTAGTTGACTTTGATCAAATCATTCAAACCGTGTTAGAAAGTACAATTAATAAAGAGAATGCCGTTATATTGATGCATGATGCCCCTGTTAAAACTACTACTGTTCAGGCCTTGCCCGAAATTATAACAGGCTTAAAAAAACAAGGATTTCAATTTGATATCTTAACGCAGGACTCTTCGCCCTGTCAATTTTCAAGTACAGCCATTCCTTTAAACTATTAAAAGCTGAGCTTCTATATGTTTGGCTTCTAGAATTTTTCAATATTGTATCCTCAAGTTACATGCCCATAGCATGGACAGCCTGACCAGAATACATCCACAGGTTTTAGAGATTATGTGCTGATGTTGTTTCTTGGATACTGCAGTAAGTTGCGTAGCCGCTTCATCGGGGAACCAAAAAATACAGACACCAAAAAAGACGCCTAGCGTCTTTTTTTAGGATTATTCACAGATATACTCTGTTTTTTCGAATTGGTCATGTCCGCAATTATGACATTCAAATTCTTTCTTCGGTGTTAAATCTCCACAATTCAAGCATTTGAACACTTCATTTCCCATGATAGACACCTCACGGCTGCATAAACACTAATGTCTATTCGATTTGGTCATAACGTCACCGGTGAAAGCCTTTTTCTTAGTGACATTTCGGTGAGTACTCAGCAGGAAAGTAAGCACGCAGATCTAATCAAGCGAGCATCAATAAAATTACCATGCTCACCCTCCCTTCAACAATATGTAACATTTTCCTAAATTAATAATAATAGGTAAAATATTACATTTTATATTTGTGTCCAATACCTTACCAGTAATTCACATGCTACTTGTAAAATAATCCATAAATCCATATTTTGTACATAAAAAGTAACATGTGCTAATTACCTGATCGATCTACCCTCTAAATTCGACTTTAAAACACAGTTAACACATAGGAAAATACTGTATAGTTAATTTATTGAAATAAGAATAAAATTTGTATTATTTACTTTTTAAAAAAAGCCGACCTTGTTAAGGCCGACTTGATTATGAATTGACCACAAAGATTCGGAACAAACGCTTCGGGCTGCTTATTATTAATTCATCCCGATATTTTTGTGATTAAAGAAATAATAACACTGGATTCGTTAGCATTACGTATAGATCCTTCCTTTCGCCATTGGATACTTGCTAACTTTCTTTTTTCACAAATGTAAGCTCCCCCCTTTGCACAACGCGGTAATCTTTTCCCATAAAATTATCAAGTGTGACAATCCCCTCTGCGTTCGTCCAATTCATCACGTCACCCAATTTATGAAGAGCTAATAAAAACTGAGACGTATTTTGGTATCTTTTAGTAGGTGAGGGGTTATACAAACGTCAGCCTGTATGTAATTGTTGAAAATATAGGCTTTATTTTTCAATGTTGATCCTGTTCAAAAAGTGGGTGGAAAATAAGGCGGATTGCTCAGCTGAATTCATCCACAAATTCCGGATCCGTGTCAACTGGCTGTAGGAAACGTTTGATTTAAAAATCAATATGCTTGATAATGAAGTTTACATTTTGAATGAGGAAGAAGAAGTAATGAAATGGTGCAAGACAATACAGGATCTGAAAGACTTTTTTGAAGGCGGGCCAACGTGAAAAGTTGCCCGCGTATTTTGACGTAGTGTACGGTTCTGAACGCAATATACAAACACTGATTATCAACGAAAAGCCGGGTCCAGGACCTAAACAATAAGGAAGAGGTGTCACCGGTTGTGGCGGCACCTCTTCCTTATTGTTTTTACCCATCCTGAACTATTGATAGCAAGCCACGCATCCGCTGTTCTGGTGCAATCTATGCATGTTCATATTTATCAAAATTAATTCCCAGAGTACATCCCTACCGAGGATATAAGCATGCATCCAGAAACAGGCGAAAGCCCAGCACTTGTCCCTACTCATGTACGTAGTATAAAAGTGTAGCATGGCGAATTTCCATTAAAGCCTGATATTACGGTAAAAATAAAAACCCAATCCATATATCGCAATAACCGATTCCCCCACTTTGAGCCGTGATGAGTCCCCCAATTCTGCCACAGGACTAGAGTCGTTAACTTTTAAAATGGCTAAGTCAGTGACAGGTCTGTTTTTTACTATTAAAAAGTTTCAATGTGTATGCTCCTTTAGCTGCATATCAAATATTTAGAATCCAAAAACCCACTGTCCTTTTACTACATCACCAACCACACTTGATAATATCAATTTGAATACCATCAACTTTTCCTTAACCAAACGTTATCTGTAGTATGCACCGGACTAGTCTTTAACGTATTAAACGTTACAAATGGCTTTTATTGTTCGATTCATGGTTACGCTTCATACCAGGGGTTTATATGGACTAAAACTTCTTGTACATCGTCGTTATGATCCATGATCGTCTTTTTGATATTTCGGCTTACATCATGTCCTTGTTGCACGCTGTACTGTCCCGGTATTCCCACTCTAACATCCACGATAACATAATAACCGTGCTCCCTTGCACGAATTCTATCAATACGTTTTACACCGGGCACAGCCAAGGTAAGTTCAGCAAATTTATCCAATCTTTCAGGGGATACTGTTTTCTCCATAAGAACATCGATAGCTTCGCGACCCATTTCATAAGAAAGCTTAAATACAAAGAAAGAAACAATGATTCCTGCTAGAGGATCGCCAAACCGTAAAAAGGATATGCCGAATTGATCGCCAACAATTGTAAGCCCAATACCGACAGTTGCAGCAATTGAAGCATAAACATCAGCGAGATGATCGTTTGCTGTGGCAATAAGACTCTTGTTATTATCAGATTTGCCAATCCTCATACAGTAAACATAAAGTATCTGTTTCCAAATTAAAGATATTAGAGCAGCTACTAATGCAAAGTAACTGGCTTCCACTGCTGGTTTAAAAAATGATTCCACAGAATGGTACGCAATAAAAATAGCAGCAATCGCCATAATCACAGCTACTATTGCGGATCCAATGATTTCCGCTTTACCATGGCCGTAGGGGTGCTGGCTATCACTCGGCTTCCTAGCTACAGTTGTAGATATCAATGCAGCAAATGTAGCAATAACATCTCCAGCATTGTGGAATCCATCAGCTATTAGAACCTCACTGCTAAAGAGAAAACCCACTACAATTTTGATGCCCGTTAAAAACATATTGCTTACAAGACTTATCCATACCGCAAATACGGATGAAGACATCTTTTCTTTCTTCACAGCAATTGCCCTCCACTTCCTATCAAAAATCATACACAAAGAGTTCGATTTCTATTAATGAATGCTCGGTTTTACATCGCAGAAGACAAGTACACCAACGTATAGATACTCGACAACATGCTTGTCTACACTACAAGCATAGATAATTTGTTTAGGTCTCCCATTTCTTTTTCACCTTCTCATTAATTTTTGCCGAGGGAAACAAAAAGCTGCACACCCGGTTGGGCGTGCAGCTCTGTATTTTTATTTTATTTTCATCAGCAATTAATAAAAACATTCGTATCATACTATAACCTTCTTACCCCCAGAGTACAGTAATAATAGTACTCTTTACTTTTCTTGATAAACAGACCGTTTGATTATAATGCACAGTATTCACGGTGTCAAATTCCTTTTAAACTGCATTTTCTCAGATAACTTTATTGACAGACCATAGCTCCATAGCTGATAATAATAATCAATTACACAGATAACGATAATTATTATCAATAGATTACTAATGATTTTGGAGTTGATGGGATGTTGCGAAAAATTAACTACCCTGCTGTCATTGTCCTTTTGTTATTACTGATTGGAGTCCATTCCGATAGTATTTGGGCAGCAACGCAAGGAACGGAAAACATGTCAAAGATAGACACATACGTTCAACAAGCCTTAGCCAATGCCAAGCAAGGTAAATTGAACGAAGCACAACAATCCTTCCAAAAGTATAATGATAGCTGGCTTAAAATCGAGGGTTCTGTAAAGTCGGACTCCAGTCAGGCATACAGCGACATTGAATCCAACATGGGTCAAGTTCAATATGCCTTTATGCAAAATAAACAACAGGATGTCGTGAAAAGTTTGCAGGGGCTTCAAAGTGTTAATGAGAAATACATGTACGGCCAGTATACAACAGGTGAAGGATTTAAGAAGCAAAATATCAGCTTGTCCGATTTTATTGGAATGCTACAGAAAACTAAAGCCGACATTCAAAGCCAAGACCAACAGTCCTCTCTCACCGATATCACAAAGGTACGTGAGTCTTGGTTAAGTGTAGAGGGAACTGTAGTCGCACAGTCCGCAACCGTGTATAACGATACCGAACGCGACATGGTCACAGTAAATGCGATGATAGCGTCTCGTAATTACAGTGGGGCTTCACTACTTGTGGACAAAATGGTTGGCTACTTAACACCGCTTGCCAGCAAGACCAGCTATACTATTTGGGACGCTGCCATGATACCAATTCGGGAGGGTCTGGAAGCTCTCTTGGTCGTTGGTGCATTATTAGCTTTTGTTAAAAAGTCGAACAACGGTAAGGGAAAAGGATGGATTTGGTCCGGTGTATTAGTGGGTGTACTATGCAGTGCCATTATCGCGGTTATTGTTAAATTTGTTTTCTCGTCTGGTGCCTTTGGGCAAAATAATTTTCTCATCTCTGGTTGGACAGCTGTCGTTGCAGCTGCCATGCTTCTTTACATGAGTTATTGGCTGCATAGCAAAGCTAATATTGCAGAATGGAATCAATACATTCGGAACAAAAGTCAAGCTGCACTGAATACAGGACGCATTGTTTCATTAGGGCTGCTAACGTTTCTTGCTGTTTTTCGGGAGGGTACAGAAACCGTCCTGTTCGTTATTGGGATGGTTAATCAAATTAGCCTCCAACAATTATTCCTTGGTATTTTAATTGGTATTGGGATATTGGCGATTATCGCTTATCTCATGCTGGTTGTGGGTGTGAAGTTGCCAATGAGACCATTTTTCCTGGTTTCAAGCTTGATTGTCTTCTACCTGTGCTTCAAGTTCACAGGGTTAGGGATTCATAGCTTCCAACTTGCCGGGTCCCTTCCATCTTCAACTGCGTCCAGCTTACCAAGCATAGATTTTCTAGGTTTTTACCCTTCATGGCAAAGTGCATTACCGCAAATCGCATTATTACTATTTGCTCTGGGTGTCTTGATTTGGAATAGATCCAACAAACAGCAAAAACAAATAGAACAAACGACCAACTAAAATTGTTAATAACTGGAGGACTTCTCAATGAAAATCGTAAATAAGATTGCCGCATTTGTTATCCTAACTTCCATCGCCCTAACGGGCTGTAGCTCTGCCAATAACGCTACCCAAAGTACCCCTAATTCCACAAGCCAGTCAAATAGCAATGCCAACCAGGAAACGCCATCAAAAGAGACGACTCCCACTACAACGAATGTGAAAGACGGGGTGTCAAGCTTACTGAATGTAGCGAATCAACTAAAGAAAGACTTCCAATCTGGAGATGCTACCAAAATTAAAGAAAACGCACCCAAGTTGGAAGAAACTTGGAAAACATTTGAAGATGGTGTCAAACCAAAGTACCCTGATCAATACGCTGCGATCGAGAAATACCTGAATCCAATTTTTGCAGGCTCTAAAATGAATCCTATTGATAAAAACACACTTGGAAAATTAAATGACCAGTTAATTCAAACTTTAGATGAATTACAAGCACATCTTGCACAGACCAAATAAATAACCCATAACAACTTCCAAGAAGACTCCTGTGTTACCCACAGGAGTCTTCTCAGTCTGTCGAGAAATTTAATAGTTGTAAACTAATACGGATAACCATGAGTCCCTCCATATCTCGGTCACCCACACCCTGTTAAAAAATAAAAGCCCATCACAGGGGGAGCTGTGACAGGTATGTAGAGGTGAAAGACAGACGTGACTGTTCCCTGTCTAACACTTTTTATTATATGTCCCTTAAAATTCCACGTAAACAAAAATTATGTTTCCGGACCCGTATAGTGCTAATGCCCACACTGAATTGATTGTTCTTCCAACAATTCCAAACCGGCGATTATGAAAAACTCCAACATTTTATGTTAAAAACGTACATAACTATGGCACCCATTTCGCCAATATCAGCATAAAATTGTCGTTTACTTTTTTATTCGAATGTTATCCCCTATTCGCAGCCTTTCCTTGCCTTTACTATAGATAACATCACCGTCTATATAAATACCACTAACCCATTCTCCATTATAAAGCAGTTTTATTGCCATTCCATTGCTCAGCGAAACCATATGGGCGTCATGAATGTTGAGCGTAGCAGCACCATCGGAAGCTAGAAAAAATTTACCCTGAATATAGTTGTCCATACCTTTCCTCCTTTTTGCTACTTCTTACTATAAAGAAATCATACCGAAAAACTTGTAACATTCTGTCGCAAGTTTTAATTTTCTAAAATAATGAGATCTCCAATTATTGGTGTTATCATGTGATCGAATATGAAATGGAGGGGATTTTATGGAACTTGAAACTTTAATCTTTGGCTTTATCGCAAGTAAAAAGCCGGCCGGCTACTGCTGTATCAATAATGTGAATTCCAGAAAAATCCACAATAAGACAATGAATATTTAATTCGGAAACCCTTGGCACTACCTTTTCTAAAATAAATTTAGCTCTATTCGTATCGATAGTACCAATCAGCGGGAGAACGGCAACGCCATCCCGAACGGGTACAATAGGTGCTGATAATTCATTCGTTTTCGGGATTCAAAAGTAAGGCAGTTCTGTAACGATTTAGTGATAGCATTAGCTAAACCCCTTCCATGCCCTCTTTGTTCCGCCGACAAGTAAAATCCGCTTAAAAATCCACGCATCCCATACACCGCATTTGCCGCCCTACAAGAAAGACACCTGTTGTTGAGCTAACAGATAGGCATATTCGTTCGGTGTTCGATAGCCCAGGGCACTGTGGATTCGTCGGTTATTATACCAGCCTTCTATGTACTGAAAGATGCAACGCTTGGCCTCCTCAAAGTCGTTAAATCGTGTACGATACACCAATTCTTTCTTTAAAAAAGAGTGAAAGGATTCGATGCACGCATTATCATAGGGATATTTCGTGAATAAGAGACGCGGCAGCCGTCGGCTTTTAAGGCTTCTATATATGAAGTTGAGTATATTGGACCCTTGATCGCTATGGATAATTAAATCCTTTGTGTGATATAGCTGGGCCTTAATATGTTGATACGCTTGGAATACCAGTGCTGTCTCAATGGTTCGGCCTATATTCCATCCACAATTCGCTTCGTTTTGGCATCATAGAATGAGGCTAAGTACACCCAACTGTCTCGTTTCGCTAGATGTATTGTCCAAAACGGCTTAAATTGGACGACTTCTTGACTGTGTGAAATGTACGTGTGACGTTGTGTGAGCGGGTGTTTTCGCGTTAAGAACGTCTTCAAAACTGAGTGGGGCTTCAGGCATTCGGTGGATTCGATCCCCACCCTTCCCGCCAGCCTACATAAATTAAGGGTTCAGCTACTTGTTTAGTTGCTAAACCCTTTTTCTTTTTTTGATTAAAGCAAGATGAAGCTAAAAAAGAGAAGAATCAGAGGGAAATGCTTCCGATTCTTCGAACACAAGCGTACGACAACTGTTTTAGGTTACCGCTTCTTTATTTCCAAAGCATGATCATGGTGTTAAAAATACTTAATGGAACGGAAATGGCTACTTAACACTTTTTCTGTAATATTTAAATTGCTTCAACCACTCTGCTTCTATCACTCCCTTAAGGACGCATAGTGCTTCACCAAAAGACGCTGATAAGGAGCGTCTTTTATTATATTCCGCTAGCTTTCGTTAGATTTTACGAAAATTGATTGTCCGTTGATCGAGCCCAATCTTTGAATTGCTTTCCATTTATGGTTGTGTTATCATCTTTTTTCCGGGCAACGAGTTTATTTTCTCCAATCAATTTGTGGATCGCTTCTTGCTTCAAACATGAGATTTGCGAAAGGTTATTTATCGAATATTCTTCCTCATCCTTTATTCCATTTACATTTATTTGCATGTTGACCCCTCCTATTCATCTTATTTTACCCAAGAGCATAGGATTAAATAATAAAAAAACCAGCGTTAGACACCGCTGGTAAGAACATCGTGATACTCGGCGTGATTTTCCAATTCCTTTTTTGCAAAGGGACAGGTTGCCATGACCATCTTTCCTTCCTGTCGGGCAAAGTCAACCATTTTTTTAACCAGCTCTTGTCCAACTCCTTCTCCTTTTAACTCTTCGGATACTTGGGTTTTATCAACAAGCAGCTGCTTATTGCCCATAGGAACATAATGGATTTCAGCTTTAACGCTCCCATCATCTTCGATAAAAAAGTTGTTGTCACCTTTCTTTATATGGTGATAGTAGTTGTTGTCCGATGAATGAATCTGTATTTTAATTCTCCTTTCACCTTTTATCTGTACCTTTCCACGAAAATTTTCGCTAAAACAAATAAAAGAATATGTGCCGACCATCGATTTTATAGGTTATCAGCAGAAGTTCCTCTCTTTTCTGCTGCCTGAAATATGGGAGGTGTTAAAAATGAACAAGAAACAAATTTTGATTTTAGTTTTAACAACCCTTTTGGAGGAAGTGGCGAGGTCCGTATTGCAGCATTTTGGCTTTCCACCATATGCGATAGCTTCGCTTACATTCCTTGCCCGTCTTTTGATTTCCTAATGGACAAGCCGGGGGCTGTAAATCCTCCAGTTTTGGGAACAATAAGCTTCTGGACGAGCGTGGAGTTAAATCCGGCGATATGGGTCCGCATCGTTACTTTCCAATGTTAATCATGTTTAAACAATGGGTGGACAGCAGGCAAAATTGTTCAACTAATTCGTGGACAAGTTCCTGTGTGTTCACCCATTATATGAAGTTTTTAAGAGGCTATAAAGAGTACAACAGGTGATTTCTTTTCTTTCGGGCCCCCTTGTCCCCAACTATCTGAGCTTTATTAACGGTAATACAGGTATATCAGTAAGAACCGTTATTAGGCGTTAACTCAATTCCAGCTAAATACGGTTTAGTAGCAGAATGTTGAGTTGAATTAAAGAGTAATAATTTATAAGCTCGTGCATTATATGCATCCCAATTGTCTTTTGTCCCGCTGCTGAACATGTTTTGTTGTGTTGGATCACCTAAATTATTTAAAACCGTGTTAAACAATATCTTGCTCGGATGCACTTGAATCTCAAGCAGTTTGGATGATGGTTTGACATTTGTAAAAAGACCGCCAAAATGAAGGACGATGTAATCTTTATAAACTATTACATTTTCTCCGTTCATGATGCCTACTGTATGCTTCTTCTCCCCGATTTTGTTTAATGCTTCTTGAAAAGTCATTCCAAGCTTAAAAGGTATATCATTAGTTACGGATAATATCCCTTTGGAAGCATTGTTTAGCGTATTGCTGTTTATGTAAGGTGAGTAATTATTTTTTGTGTCGGCGGAAACGAGGCTGCTAGAAAGCATAATCGTGCTGATTAAAATACTAATTAAAGTGGATCTTTTTCTTTTGCATAGTCTATCTCCTTTTTTCTCTCTATACCACATTATATCCATCAGATATCGTGATGCATGATTTGGAATGTATAATATGAAAAGACCCCGAATCAATATCGAGGTCATCTGCTTAGTTCATATTTTAGTGTCCACTTTATGGGTTACAGTTCACTCAAAACTAACGGTAGGTTTTTCTTTGCTTGAACTGTTTTTAGTATAGCCTTCTTTGAATGTTCCTTAATAAACATGTTGTGCGATTTTTTCGATCTTGCTAAACACAAACTCATTTAAGATTTTTATGTGAGTACCCTTCATTCCCAACGATCTCGATTCGAGTATACCGGCACTCTCCAGCTTACGTAATGCATTTACAATAACAGAACGAGTTATACCTACATCGTCGGCAATTTTACTGGCAATGACGAGTCCCTCATTTCCTTCTATATGGGCTAGAATTGCCTTTATGGCATCAATCTCGCTAAAAGACAAGGAATCAATAGCTAATCCGATAATGGTCTGTTTTCTTGTTTGTTCAGCCAAATCTTCTACTTTTGATTTGGTGATTTCTGAACCGACTACAGTAGCAGCAAATTCAGAAAGAACCATATCTTCTTTTGTAAATTGACGATCTAATCGAGAAAGGATTACTAATCCTAGCTTCTCCCCTGCCCCTAAAATTGGAACGATAGTGGTCCATCCTTCTTTTAGCATATCGTGTATCTCCGTAGGAAAAGCAGTCAAGTAATGCGATAACGGGATGTTTTCTGTAGGTTCCTCAATTCTTAAAGCCTTTTGTACATATTCATCTGGAAATTTTCGATCCCGGATGTACTTCTCCATTCTTTCGTTTGGTATGTTGGCTTCTGATGACACACCCAGCAGTTTGCCTTTTTTACTTAAAATATAAATATTAGCCTCAAGTACCTCCCCTAACCGATCGGCCATTTCTGAAAACCGAATATCATGGCCGCTGGATAATTGGAGTATACGGTTGATTTTCCTAATCCTTTGTAAAAGAGTCATAAAATGTACACCTTCCTATAATGTTCTTTCACTACAGTATCGTATTTTTTTTAAGAATTTATAACGAAATTTGTATTTTATATATATTTTTGTCTCGATTAACCTTGATTGTTGATTTCGAAGCAATAAAAAAAGCAGAGACTATCGTCTGCGCGGTACCGTCAAGAATTTTGTGTAAGTAAGCAGGGTATCCACCGGAAGGTGGATAGAAAATTGGAATCAACTAACTTGATGACCACGAAAAAAATACAGAAGGTTCAGTCAAGGGCGAGCTAAAAAGCGAGGGTTTGCCGAACCCTTGACGGGTTCTTCTATTTTTTACAATCCAAGCAGGGAGTTGATTCTACTCTCCATATTTTTCTTTAAACATATTTTGCAACGCCATATGTGCTGAGGCGAATCCTTTTAGCTTTCGTGTAGACCATCGTTCCTGTAAATCTTGCAGCGAAAGGTAAACGATTTTCTCTGCCGCCTTGAGATTCGATAAGCTGTTCATGGGCTTTAGGCGTTTACGAATTTCTTTATTTGTATGTTCAATCCAGTTGGTTGTATAAATGACACCTCGGATTGAAGAAGGATAAGACAAAAAGGTAAGAAGAACTGGTAGGTCCTGCTCCCAGGAGGCGACCTCTCTTGGCCTAGAAGATGCATTTCACGATGTGTATCCAAAGGCTGATGTGCAGCGTTGTGTCATTCACAAAGTACGTAACACACTTAATAAGGTTCGTAAGAAAGATCAGTATGAAATCGCAGAAGACTTAAAAGCTGTTTATCGTTCCTAATCCATCAAACACACCCAGCAGAACCTGATGAAGGCCACGTTTGTACAAATCAAGCAAAATATCACGCCAACCCGATGCGCTTTCTTGTCCACCCACGTAAAAACCTAAAATATCCCGGTAGCCATCTTCTGTGATGCCAAGGACAAAGTAAATGACTTCTTTTCCAACAGTGTCGCGGCGAAGGCGAATGTAAAGCCCATCCAGATATAAAACAGAATAGCGTTTGGCGAGAGGCCGCTTCTGCCAATTCTCAATGTCCTCAACGGCTGCATCCGTAATATTGCTGATGGTAGTTGGGGAGTAAGAAGAACAGACAATACGTTCAATAAACTTGCCAACCTCCCGTGTACTCATGCCGCTCTGGTACATCTTGATAATGGCTTCTTCGAGCCATCCATCCCGTCGCTGATACGGAGCAAAAAGTGCGGTTTGTAACGCGCCCTCTCGGTCGCGGGGAACCGTAAGGTTCTCAATTTTTCCATAACGTGTGTCCAGCGAACGTTGGTACTACCCATTTCTACTGTTTGAGGCATCTGGCTGTTCAACGTGCAGGAAGTTTGTCAGTTCTTCCCGCATAATCAGCTCAAGCTTTTCTTTAACAAAGCTTCGTAAAAGATCTTCTAATTGATTTGTAAGGTCGGAATTGTTTATACTAGATGACATAAGTAGGGTAACATCCTCTCTTTTATGGAATCTCGACAATTCCGAGGATACCCTACTTTTTCTTTGTCTAAAAGACCTTACACAAAATAATTTACGTCATAGTCTGCGCCAAGTAGAAAAAAAGAAGGTTGGATAAAAGATAGTTTTAATATAAGTGATATGTATTAAACAAATGTTACCGCGGCGTTAAACACTGGTTGATGTTCTATAGTTTGCTATCCACTGAACTTCTGGTCCCCTATTTCTTTTTTTCAATTTGCATCTCGAAAATTATTCTTTAAAACGCACAAATACATGGCTATGTAGTAATTCTGGTAAATCAAGAAGAACTCCCGCTTCAGCTGAAGATTTAGCCCATTCAAATAACGCTTCATACTGTATGTCCTCTGTTAGTTCCCCTAACCATATTTGTTTTTTAGCAGAACTAATACACACCACATTTGTTAAATCACATGGTCCCAAGCAACCGGTTATTGTAAGTTGAATAGACTTCAGTAACCCCTCCTGTTTCCAATTCTTTTTAAGCCATTCTACCGGAACAGAGGGCTTACCTTTATCGGTACGCCCACAACAACAACCCGAGCATATCATTATCTGTCCCAAAACTTGACGTTTTGTTGTAAGCGATTGAATTGATATATTCCCCATGTTTCCCCCTGTTAAGCATCTTTAATTTATACTTCTATTTCGTAATTCCCACACATCAGGCTATCCTGATTGAAGTAGATTTCTTTATGGATTGGCTCAAACTCATGCTTTTGATGAACTCAACAATTGATAATGTATCAGCGCGCTCAACCGCAATATATTTGAAATTGTTAGCCCGACACCACTCTTTAAGCAGTTCAAGCACCTGAGTTCCTGTACCTCTACGCTTATGATTAAAAGCAATACGACTAATAACTAATCGATCATTTTTGATTTTTAAGTACAATTCTGTTTTTTCTTTATAGTTGTTCCAATGAAAAGACATGCCCATTAAACCTTCGTTTAATGTTAACTCTGCTCCATCTTTTTCCTCAATAAGCTTGATAATTTCTTTAAAACTTTTTGCCTTAATCATGATTTCTTACTTAAAAACTGGCACCTGTGATTTGTTGATCATCCGGGTATCCACTTAAAAATGTTAGTTTTTTATATTTGCCATTTAAGTTCCAACTATTGTTTCTAGGATAACCCAACAAATAAGCGTTGGTAAATTTCTGTCCTGCAATATATAATGGACCCAAGAATCTAGACACGAAATAAGGAGATGTTAAAGTAGATTTATGAAGACAAGAAAAAGCTATACAGCTGAATTTAAATCTCAAATCGTGCTAGAAATCTTGCGAGAGGAAAAGACCTTAAACGAAATTGCCTCCAGCCATGGGATCCATGTGAATCAACTTCGGCAGTGGAAAAAAGCAGCCGTTGAACAGATGCCACAACTATTTTCTAACGAAAACAAAAAGGTAGAACAGGTTAAAACGCAGTATGAAGAACAGATCGAAAACCTATATGCCGAGGTCGGAAGATTAACCACGCAATTGTCGTGGCTTAAAAAAAAATCTGGCATTAAAGACGAGAGATGAGCGCATCGCCATGATTGAATGGCAAAATGCTAAACTCTCCATCAAGGCGCAGGCCGAACTGTTGAGTCTTAATCGCTCAAGTCTCTACTATAGGCCCGTAGGGCCTTCACTAGAAGAGGTCGCACTCAAACACCGGATTGACGAGATTTATACGAAATATCCTTTTTACGGTTCTCGACGCATCACGATTCAATTACAAACAGATGGCTTCACAGTCAATCGAAAAGCCGTACAACGCCACATGAGAGAAATGGGTCTCGCCGGCATTGCACCAGGACCAAACCTAAGCAGAAGAAACCACCAGCACCGGATTTATCCGTATCTGTTGCGGGGTCTCACCATTGACCGTCCCAACCATGTGTGGGGGATTGACATTACGTACATTCGCTTGCAGCGGAGCTGGCTTTACTTAGTGGCAATTATTGACTGGTATTCTCGCTACGTCATAAGTTGGGAATTGGACCAATCTCTTGAAATGGATTTTGTTCTGGCAGCCGTAAAACGAGCCTTGCATCAGCATCAACCAGTTATCTTCAATAGCGACCAGGGGAGCCATTTCACAAGCCCTCAGTACACGGAATTACTGAAAGGAAAAGGTGTTCAGATTAGTATGGACGGCAAGGGTCGAGCATTGGATAACATCATCACCGAGCGCCTCTGGCGTACAGTCAAATATGAAGAGGTTTACTTGAAGGACTACGGAAGTCCAAAAGAAGCTCGCCGCGAACTGACAAACTTTCTGACGTTCTATAATCACCAGCGTCCGCACCAATCTCTCAGGTACCAAACACCCGCTTCTCTCTTCCTTATGTAGAACAGCTTAATTTCTTGTTCTCAATCTTTCTCACGGGCTCACCATTCAAGCCCTAAAAATCGCTTGACAGGCTAGTCGCTAAGAAAGAAAATACACGGAAAGAACAGGACACGGTGGGAACCTTCCCCTGGAGCCAAAAGCTGAATTTCCACTGGCTATCATCTAGTAGAACCTCCTCGTTCTACCCCACCTTAAATTCTTAAAAACCGTGTCTTGACGATGGGGTCCACTTTAATAGTTAAAATTTGCTTAGTTGCATCGTTATCCAATCTGTATGGCTTTAGAGTATTAACCAGATCCACGTACCGTCATTCTTTGTTTGAATAGAATTACTTCCAGTATTGTTGCTAGTAACAACTACTGCATTATTAGCTGCATCCCATTCCACGTTAGCCCCTAACGCCTCCGCTAAAGCTCTTGCAAGGAATCATTGTACGTCCGTTTATTACTTGTGGTTGAACGTCTGATTCTTACACTGGTTATCGTGGTGAGTACAACTGCTTATAGGAATCTCTATATTAGCTATCTTTTTCTTTTGACTGGCAGGCAAATACGAATTGGTTATGCCATTATTTTAGGCCTTACGAGGTAATTATTGAGCTAGTCAAAGGTTCCGGCAAATCCCTGTGAACCATATCCTGTTCTCCCTCGGAATTTGAGTTTCTCCCCGTTTCGGTTTACCCACGCTCCTGCAATAAAGGAAAGTAATGGTATAAAAGAATCGCAAAAGTATTCGGGGGTTGGTTTTTGTAACCTGAGTCGAAACAATTGTAGAAAAATTAAAATAAATTCGACGTTATTATATATTTTAAGGGTATAAAATCATATAATAGAGTGGTGAGCCCCGGAAATAGGTTTCCAGGGCTTGGTGTTTGTTTTATCTTACATTTGAGGATCAATGTTTTGATCCTTATTTTTTTGCTATTGTGTTAGTTACTACAGATACCAATAACCAGAATCCTAGTATAAGTGGAATAAAACTTACCTCATGATCAAGTATAAATAGTTGAATATTTAACAGCTTCGCCATTGTATCTATTCCGTAGGAAAATACGTACCCAAGGAAAAGATGTTGTAATGTATTTAGTTTCCCTCCCTTCACTTTCTCTAATAGTTTCCTCTTTTTACTTATTTCTTTAGAATTCAAAAACATAACATTCACTCCTTTCTATTGAATGGCTATTTTTCGCAAGAGTGGAGGAATTGTAGAGATGAAAATAGCACCCAACTGGGTGCGTTAAAATAGAAAAACCTAGCTATAAGCCTGTACATATGCTACCAGGACTCTTTGCGTAGGTTTCTTACGGTGTGTATTAGGCTTTTAATGCGTCTGTTAATTTAACGCCATCGGGGCTCCCTAGCCCGGTACATGGATCCCAACCAGGGTGGGCTAAGTAAGCCTCACTTTGCCGAGTTGATTCATTATTCCCCCTTTTAATATCTCGAAAAACATTGCCGCGTACAGGAAGGTTATACAACATGGGGTTAACAAAGCCTACAGGTCGTCCTAATTGTGCGTTTATTAAAGTTAGTAATCCTGCCCAAAGTGGGGCTACTGCACTCGTTCCACCAAACACAGCTTGCTTACCGTCTACTAAAATCCTGTAACCTGTAGCTGGATCTGCATCGCCCGCTACATCCGGAACCCCACGGCCTTTTCGGTGCTCAAGATTGGCAGAAACGGATACGTGGGCTCTTGATTGCCAGTCAGGGAGATCAAATACCTCACTTACTCCACCACCTGTGCTGCTATCTGGTCCATCATTCCAAACCACCTCTTGTTTTATGGTGCTGCCTGAACCTTCAAGATGTGTTCCCCCACAGGCAAGTGCAAAAGGACTAGAAGCCGGAAAGTCAACATGTACACGCCCATCATCAACTCCGTCCGCTGAACCGCGATCCCCTGATGCGCAGCAGATTGTAACGCCAACAACAGCTGCATCTTGGAAAGCCCTGTCCATCGCTTGCATAGCTTGATTAGTCCACTGGCTCTCTGCGTTACCCCAGCTAATCGAAATAACGGTGGGCTTATTAACGGAATCATGCACCGCTTTATTTATTGCATTTAGAAATCCTGCGTCTGTATTTGGAGCAAAATAAACAGCAAGTTTTACTCCGGGCGAGACAGAGCCCGCCACTTCTATGTCTAGTACAACTTCGCCGTCAGCTCCGTTAGGATCTCCTGTAGGCTGATTTACTGCACCATCAACCGATACGTCTTTAATCTCAGGTTGGACAATTCCTAGAGAAGAGAAGTACTGCTGCATCTCAGCCTGGTTATAACCGCCTCCTAGTTCAATGATTCCAATGCATTGTTCACTGCAATCTATATCTGTAGGAAAGTTATACACCTGTGTAATCTGGGGCGGTGTATAAGATAATCTAGCCTTATTAGCGACTGCAAATTCGTCTTTTTCTTCGAAAATCTGAAACTTAGGTTTTAGCTGTGGCCGATTATCCAGACCTAAAACAGCTTCTACTATATCCGCAAGTTCCTGCGGTATATAAACATGGCCGGTCCGTCCTCGGTAGGTAAATTCCGGATGCTCATACTTTTCAAGCTCAACACCAAAGGCTTGGTTAAAGGAGGCAACGGTTCCTGTGAGAATCATGGTGCCAGCTGCATCGTTTACTTCTTTAATAGTAAGATTGTGCTTTTGGATGAAATCTTGCATTTTCTTTAATTCATTCGGATCCACGCTATAAGTTGCTACAAATTGCTCCGGGCTAAGGTGGCGTTTTGGTGATGTCCCCGTATTTTTAGGTGAAGGACGACGCAATAATACTGTTACTGACATTGTTTCATTGGGATCGACGGGACCTGATTTTCTGGCATTTGGTAACACGGTTCGATCACTACCAGGTATATGCACTAGATGGCATTGTTCCTGGCCGCTTAAAGCACGAGTTTCCTTGTCCATATTTCACCCTCTCTGTCATTTGGAAAAATTTAGTTACACTACTAATTTACCAAAAAATTCAATTCCTAACATGCTTAATTGGTATCATCTTTTTTTAAAATTTCAATCTATTAGGCCCATACCATATGGGTATTAGGAACTTTACACGATGGCCGTTGCTGCATCAAACGCTGTGGCTTGTTGGGTCCTCTGCAATATTGAGTCGCAACTAGCCCTAAAAAAGGTGGGATTACCTTATAACGTAGCGAAGTTATTTTAGAGGAAAAAAATCAATTTATAGAATTCCGATCAACGACTGAGTTTTTTACAAAAAATAAAGAGAAATAACAAGTTTTACAACTGCGTTCACATAATTGCGAGGACAGTTGCTAAACGGGATATAAATCGGCTGACGAAAAAATACGTGCAAAACAACTTGTCCTGTTGCATCCACAAAGATGAGCTGGGTGAGGGAGTGGTTTTCTTTTTTCGTATTCGTCCCAAATATCCCCTTCCTGGCGATTGGGGCTTTCTTCTCGGCGATCACCGGTTATGAAAAATGGAAAAGAAGTTTCAATGATTACAAAATAAAGTGGGATGGGTGGGTTATAGCCTGGGCTAACCGTTTTTAAATGAGAAAAATGCCTTTCCATAGGACTTAAAGGGATTATCTTCCCCCATAGGTAAAAATATGTATCCTTCTTTCAGGTCAGGAATAGAACAATAACAAGCTAAAGACCAAAGTTTCTCCTCGCTGATAATACTCAATGCAAGGTGTTATTGCCTTCATTGGTCTAATCCACCTTGTAATAGTTTCTACGATCATCGTTTTTGTGGTGTCTTTATTTTTTATGTTTGCTTCACTCTTAACGGGCAAGATTTATTCCTAACCACTCAGCCAGCTCATTTCGGTCGATCAATTTAACCTGGTTTACTTCAGCTAGTTGCTGAGCGGCCCTTGTAAAAGGTTGATTGGTAATCACCCAGGCTTCTTTTGCGTCATAGAATGTTTTGGCAGCGTGAACCTCTTGGACAGCCTCTACCCAACATTTCTTCCTAACCGCTTAGTTTGGACCACTATTTTACCGCGGCCAGTTCCGATGATTAGATCAGCGCCAAAATCTCCAGTTTTTTTTGTGAGCAAAACTTTTTTATAACCTTTTGCTAGGAGTAAGCGTCTTAAAAACTGTATCAAACTCCTTTCCCTCCATTTTGTCGATGCGTTTAAATTAATGCGAGCAATGGAGGGACGCCTGGTTAAAATTCTCCAGATAATTATGATGCCAATACTAATGGCAGCGTAGAGAAGTGAATCTTTCGAGACGCTAAATTTTTGTACATCCAATAAGGAGCATTCCTGTTAAGGGAAAATTTGAGGTTCGATAAAAAAAGTACCTCCTGTTAACATACGAGGTGTCAGCCTGCAGGCGACCTTTAAATAACAGAGGAGGTACACACCATGAATTATAAGCAAAATCAGCGTATCGAGCAAATGAATGAGTTTACATTAGTGGTAGGGGTTGACATCGCCAAGCACAAACATGTTGCGAGGGCGCAGGATTATCGAGGCATCGAAATTGGGAAACCTTGTACGTTTGACAACTCACGGTCTGGATTTACTCATTTGTGGAAATGGACACGTTCGCTTATGGAAGCCCATTGTAAAACTCACGTTGTATTTGGAATGGAACCGACGGGGCACTACTGGATGCCTCTAGCTCAGTTTTTACGTCACGAAGGCGTTCCCGTTGTTCTGGTTAATCCGCTGCACGTTAAGCGTAGTAAAGAACTTGATGATAACTCACCAACCAAAAATGATGTGAAAGATGCCCGTGTCATTGCACAACTTATGAAAGATGGTCGTTACTCTGAACCCCAGATTCCGCAAGGAATCTATGCCGAACTTCGTGTCGGAATGAACATACGAGAACAGCTATCTAAAGACTTATTGCAAGTTAAAGGGCGAATTCACAACTGGCTAGATCGCTATTTCCCTGAGTTTTTAACAGTCTTTAAAGATTGGGAGGGAAAAGCAGTACAATCTACACTTCGTCATTTTCCTTTACCAGAGGATATTGTACAGCGAGATGCAGAAGGTATTGTCCAAGTGTGGAGAGTTGAGGTTAAACGTGCTGTTGGGATAAAAAAAGCCTCTCAGCTTATTGAAGTGGCTCAGAAGTCTATCGGGCTTCAGTCCGGAGTAAGAATGGCCCGACAAGGACTCCAAGCTCTGTTGAGCCAACACAAGTTGCTTTGTGGACAGCTTGAAGCGTGTATGGAACAAATCGAGTGTCTGATTCAAGAGATTCCTGGATCCGCTCAGATGATGACGATCCCTGGTGTAGGACTGGTTACAGTGGCAGGCTTCCTTGCGGAAGTCGGGGATCTTATGGGTTACTCTCACCCTCGTCAGATTCAAAAATTAGCTGGCTTTAATTTAAAAGAAAACAGTTCAGGCAAGCATAAAGGCAGAACCCGTATTACGAAAAGAGGTCGTCCGAAACTGCGTGCCCTCCTGTTTAAATGTGTGATGCCACTTGTCGCTAAAAACCAGCAGTTTAAAGCCCTACACCATGAGTTTACTACCCGAGCTGTGAACCCGCTTCGTAAGAAGCAGTCGCTTATTGCTTTATGTTGTAAATTGATTCGTATTTTCTTTGCATTAGGGCGCAAACAACAGCCATATGACGCTACGCTTGTGAGTAATCCATCTCAACATGCACTTAAAATAAACGTTGCGTAATCTACTTTTTCTTGAACATACTTAGTTTTTCTCATTCCTTGTAAAAAAGTAAGCACGGAGAAGCTGAACGTTATTTTTTACCATTCGGGCATTTGACCCTGCAAAGGAGCTTTTTCAGCCTCCACCCCACGGATAGGTAGAACGAAGGAATGTAAGGGCCGTAAGGACCCCGTGAGACATGGGAGGGTACACCACCTGGGCTATTGTGGAGATCCATTGTGCTACCATAATTTTCATTTTTTATAAGAAAATTCGGTCACCCCGTTTTTGCCCTTTTCTTCTATCCATATAAAACCACTTCTTATTATTTTTGGTTTTATAACGTTTGCTTACTTGCAAGAAATACTGAGAAAACAAGCGTATTCAAGAGAAAAACTTATTTTATAGAGGGAGGAGTGAACTTGCATTTTTAATACCCTTCCCAATGCTTTACTGTTCGCTTTTTAAAATAGGTTGATGTTGTCCTTGTGTAACAATATTCGAATACCTATATGTTCCGGTGTAAAACGCTTCTCTGTCCAAGATATATTTAAGTTGGGATTTAGACCACAGGTGCCCTCGCTTAGTTGGAACTCCAAGAAGATTTAGGTGATCCGCTATTGTCTGCAATGATTTATCCTCTGCCCTCATAGAAAAGATTTGATTTATAACAGCCGCTTCTTTTTCATCCGCAATTAGTTTTCCATTAACAGCCCTGTATCCAAATGGCGGAGCTCCCCCGGCGTATATTCCCTTCTATGCTTTTTCTTCCCTTCCAGCGCTCATTCTCTGTTTAATGGTTTCTCTCTGAAACTCCGCAAAACCACCGATCATTTGAAAAAGCAGCCGCCCTACTGGTGTTGAGGTGTCAAATTGTTCTTTTACGCTAATAATGTGAGCATTGGCCGGAACGAATATGTCGTCATGAAATATCAGAATATCTTTCAGATTCCGGCTCAATGACACCAAGATATTTTTTAACTTTAATACCTTCTATAATTTCTTGTATTCCTTCGCGGTTAAAGTCCTTGCCGCTTTTACCCTCATCACTAATGATTTTTTCAACCTCTAATCCGTATAGTTGCGCATAATTTGTGATCGCTGGGCTTCAAGTCCATACCCACTAACTTGTTCGTCTATACTCACTCGAATGTACCCAACGTATTTCATGTATCCCCCTCCTAACTCTCTTGTCCTAAAAATATGCCTTAAAAAAATTGCCCTCTTACCTAATTCTACCGTTAAAAAAATATATTTCTTGACGGCGGCGTTAAAGAAACTACAATTATTTGAACGAAAATTAATTAATTGATTTTAAACTTAAATAATAGTAAAATACTTGTCTCTAAATTACGATTTTAAACATAAACAACAGACAGAGCGGTTTTGACACCAGTATTTACAAATATTGAACAAAGAATTATTTACATAGTTTTGGAACAAATTAAATAGAATAAAATCTCAAAACAAAATCGTATTTTCCAATGTCGCAAAATTAGTAAGTTTCTGTACATTTTTGTTATTAACCATAACTATGATACAAGTACAGTTTCAGTTGTAATTGGTGTCGCAAACTACCCCCGCTAAATATGGTATAATTAAGATAGACAGTTACATATTGGCTCCTCATGGTAGGTCGGCTCACTCCCTATAGAAAGGGGGTGAGATAATGACAGTCACATACGAAGCAATGAATCTGGCAGTAGGATTCGGAACTTTTGTTCTTACGTTTGTCGGAGTTATCGTAGCAATTGTGGCTCTAATAAAAAAGAAGTGACCAACCCTCTGAGCCTGAGAACTTGAAGGGAAAGTCACTTCTTTTTGTAAGAACACTTTCGAGCCGAACCCTGTGAGGGGTCTTAACTGTCAAGGTCAGGATGTTAGCGCATCCTGACCTTTTGTTTATGTTACCCCTATTATACATGATTTATACCGTGTCTTCCACTGGAAGGGTGAAAGTGCGGTAATAAATATAATCTATAAATATTATTTTAAAATAAGATTACCAATTTAAAAAAAGTGCATATAATAATAATAACAGGTTAAACACGGTTGAACCTGTTACATATTGTTTGATTTTAATATTACATTTCACTAGTGTTGCATAAATAAATACAGAATTATCAGATTTACATCTTCCTTAGTTATAAGCCAAAAAGGTAAACGCTATAGTAAAGGTCGCTCTGTCCATTTGGCATTTTTATACAGTTAAACCTGTGCAACAACGACTGCTTCGTTCCTACGGAACGGTTTGATTAGAAAATCGGCGAATCCAAACGATAGATGATTTCCATAAAGCAGCTTTGAGCCACCGGCTAATCTGAAGGATCATCTTTTTGCTGTTTGTCTCAAGTTGAATCAGCACGTGCAAACAATACACAATAAGAGCAGAAAAGATTTGATTTTGTATCGCGTTTTCACTCATGCCATAAAATTGTTTGATCGTTACGTGCTGCTTCAGCCATTTGAAAAACAATTCAATGGCCCATCTAGACCGGTAGATTTCACTGATTTCCTCGACACTTATATCGAAACGGTTCGTGATTAGCCGAAGCTTATTTCCTTTGGTATCCACAACTTCCAAAAGCCGAAAGATGTTTTCTGCCCGATTTTGCGCCGTCCCTATGTATACCATTCGGTCTGACAAAACCATACTTTCCTCCGGAAGAGAGAAGGAGTGGATCTCACGTGTCACGGCATTCCTCTTGAGTCGCGAAACAAAAAAGTATCCATCATCGGTCATCCGGTCAAAGCGTTCGTAATCTACATATCCTCGGTCAAACACGTACATGGCTTCTTTGTCATCGACCAGCACTTCCAGCTGGCCGCGATCATGTTCCTTGGTGTTTTTATCCATGAAAACTAACCGAAGGTGAAGTTTCACGCCTGCTTTTGTTTTCCGGAACTTCGCCCATTTATAATGCGTGAGGTTCAAGGGTAAAGTGCTGGAATCAATGATCTTCAACGGCATCGTTTTTACGATTTTTTGATGAAACCCTTGGATTTTTTGCACGAGATCTAAGAAAACACAGGAAAGTATCGCTGGTTCCACGCTATTATTTTTTCGGGATAACTGTGAGACACTAATCGACTCGAAACCTACGGTTTTTTGAAGGTCCGTATCCAGTAAAGCATCGCTTAGGGCGTGAAGGCTTTCCGTCTCCTGTAAGTGTGAAAAAAGAAGCAGCTTGATATAAGCTTCAGTCGTTAGCTTTTTCGTATAAATATCTTGTTTATGGAGTTCTACCAGTTCAAAAAGGTTTTGAAGATTTATCGGCGATATCCATTTACCAAATGAAGATTTTCGTGTATTCTTGTCCATAGATGTGATCCTTTATATTGGATTTGGACAGGAAACCACCTGTACTTTCCATTGTAAAGGATTTTTTTATTGGCAAAAACAATAAATTTAAATATTTGGATGATTTTTAATACTAAAATATAATTAATGCAACACTAGTGGGACAAAATAAATGTAACAAAAAAAGGGCCAGACTGTTGTCCGGGCCCAGGGAAGTTTATTTATTAGGGGGTAGTTCTCCTTCATCTAATATAAGCTTGTTATATTTCATTCACGTCACAGCGGTGTTAAAAAAGAATGACCGCTGCTACAAGCTACAAATGTGGTAGATATCTGTCTTTTGCATATCAAATGCTTTTATGTCATACGTAGTTATGATGTTATGAACAGTTCCACACTTCGGGCATCTTATTTCATGAATTTCTTTAGAATCTTTTTCCAACCCCAACCATTGGATCCTTCGTTTACACGTACATATTTTACTTCCATAACATGCCATTATCATCGTCTCCCGGATAGTAGTAAATGGAGTGTATCAGATAATTATATGAATTGTCTGTCTTTTTGTGATGGATAAAAAAAGAGCTGTTGTCGATCTGTCTGGTAAGACAGGTCTTTTCAGTACTGGAGCTGATCGCTTGCATCCCTGTTGGGTGAATTAGATCGGATTTTTATTAGATTATGAACTGCTACTATCACCTTTACCCTTTAGTCCAGACGGCGGTGCATACGCTGGTGATACAGCTGTCGGTACATAAGGTGTCATCGGTACATTTACTGGGGGGGCGTACGCCGGGGATACAGCTGTTGGCGCATAATTCCAGCATTTTGCCATGTGATACACGTACTTTTCATAGTGATAATTAGATTTTGATATATGATGCATATATCTTTCGTCCATGTTCATCCTCCTATTTATCTAACGAATTATTACAGTCTAAATTATGGGAATTAGCTTAGATAAGTGTTAGGTATTAACCTAATTTGCAAGCTAACCTGAAAAATTAATCATGTACGTTCGATTATGCAAACAACATGCATGCATCAAGGTTTGGTGAATGACCACACTAAACACGGGAGTTCCTCCATAACTCCTCCTAACAAGTGAAAATGTGTCGTATATGACACATCTTCTACAGTTTTTTATCTCATAAAAAAATCCACGTTGATCGGCCGAGGAGACCAACATGGATAAATGGCAGCAACAACACAGCTAGACCGAAGTTGGTAAGTCATAGCCGTTCCTCGTTAGGCTATTCATCATAATGTTTAAAGGTGCCTATTACGTTCAGTAACCTCAGTATGCTTTTTAAAAAATTACTTATGGCGAGAATAAAATAAACAGTTTTAAGCTTCTTAACAATGTGGGTAGGTATGGGATTTGAGTAAAAAAAGGCTTCAACTCACCCAGAAGCCTTTTTTCTCACTCATTAAAATCGCCTCCCTTAAATCAAATTAGTAACGCAACGTAATAACAAAGTACGTAGGTAATATAAACATGTGTTATAGACATTCGCCGTTTTCCGAGATGTCCAATAATGGAGCAAAACGCTTTTTGCCTGCATATAATGCTACCTGCCAATAGTTTGAACCCCGGCCCCGGTTTTCTCCTTGCTAAGCCGGGAATTTTTTTCGCATCACAGTTGCCCAGAATCGCGTTTGCAACAAATGTACATACTACAGTGGAAGCAACCTCCGTAGCTTCGTCCTGCATTGGTATAGCCAACACTCCCCCTGGAGTGTTGGCTTTTTCCTTGTTGCTAATGTCCGATAACAGCAGATATGTAAAACACTCTCTTGTCCTTAGAAGGGAGTAAAAGGTTTCGTATAAAAAATTTTGGCATGGCGCATCCTATCCTTTGGATATAAACCACAATGATGATGGAGGAATTAACATGCCACAACGTATTCAGCAAGCAGCACAACAAGCGCAGCAAGGAGCGCAACAAGCGATTCAACAAATTCAACAGATTGCTCAACAACTTCAACAGCAAGAGCAAAGAAATGCGCAGCAATTTCAACAAATGCAAGGACAAAATAATACACAAGCGACAAATAAGTTTCAAACTTTTGCTCAAGTTGAGCAAAATGCAGCGCAGCAGTTACAACAAATTCAACAGTTAGCTGCACAGCTACAACAGCAACAATACGGACAAGCTTCACAACAGGGTTCCCAACAATAATGTGTTTGTAAAAAGTGTCCGATAATGTGCATAAAAACCCCAACACTTCAGTGAAGAGATGTTGGGGTTAAATTATCCTGTTCGTCTTCGCTTGTTTTATAGTTTTTCATGTTCTCTCCAAGTTCAGTAAGTAAAATAGATAATTTGTTCAAGTCTGATATGATAAGGTGCCGCATTGGATTTAACTAAAATGGAATCTGAAAATATCGCTTCCAGGGTTCCTTTAATAACCGCGATTGGCGTAGCAACGGATATAATATTCCCTATTTGTAATGTTAAATGATCCATAAATGGAGTTTTTGGGGTTTGTTCTCGTGCATAACCCACCTGATTAGATACAGGGTAAGCATAAGCAAACATCGGATAATACATTTGCCACCTTCTTCGTTTTTAAAATCATACTAAAGAATATATGCAGTATTTAGATACCTGCCTTAGGGCAAATGCCTATTATCTTTTTTATCAAAGCCCCACATCTGATTGCTATTATGTATAACGTTCAATAATGTTTAGCATCCATTGGACAATCGTCCATACGACTTTTTGGCCCTCCGAATATGTTTAATTCTATAAAAAAATTTATTAGGAGGGAAAGAGAATGCAGGAAAAAAGGATGAAAGATTATTATCCAGATAAAGCTAAATTATATGGGTTTGTACGACCATGTTAAACCGGTACAGCATACGCACTGTTATCAAAAACACTTTTATAAAGCGAAAAGCAAAACACTATTCCGTGAAAAATTCACATCGTATAGGTTCATATATTCCAGATCATTGGGGTGCTTATCTTTTGATTCGCCCCACTCATGTAAAGATTCCTCTTCTACTCATCAATATAAGTGACTGTTTAAGCAACCGACATCACTGTAGGGTATTCATCGTCATCTATTCATAAATAACGTTCTGATGTGCCAAATACGTCCGATAATCTCGCTTATGTAAAAATCCGATCTAAGAGTGACTCAGATCGGATTTTTATTAGACGTAGGTACGGGATCTAAGTTGTTTATCGAATCCTAGACCAATGTGATGCAGGGAATCTACCGGTATAGTAAACTTTATCCAATCGTGAGGGGTTCACAACATTTATAACAAGATCCCCATATTCCATGGTTCCACCCCGGGAAGATCAGCTCAGCGGCCTGAAAATCTTCCGAATTGAGCACTGAAATGTCCATAAAAGCATTTGCTGGACCTGTAGGACTCAGAGCAGCCCACCAAATTTCGTCTCCAGCTTGTCTTATATAATATATTCCACCATCGTCAGCTCTCCATATACCGGTAAGATTTTGTCGTGTATCATATAAAACATTTTGCATTAACGACACTCCTGTTCTCTGGTTTTTAGCCTATCAGTTCGTACATCTTATGCCAGAGAAACATGTATGTTCGCCCAATATGATGTCCCGATAATGCAATATAAACATTGGCGTCCGATAATCATATGTAAACCAGCTATAACATAAAGATATTGATATTATGTATCACAAAATCCCCCACTGTTTGTGGACAGGGGGGCACGATATTTGTACAAAAATAACTTTTATACAAAAAACGAGCCTTAGAAGCAATTCTAGAGCTCGTTTTTTCTTTACTAAATATTTTCATTTCTAAAACTTTTTTGCAGCGTCCTCCTTACACAGTGAATTTTGTGGCGGGCGAGGAAATTACTTATAAAATATTGTATTGAATGTATTTATGAAACGGCGAACGTCTACTCAAAATATAAATAATGAAACCAGTTTTAGAGCATCTTAACAATATAGAATTCCTCTACAGCTTCTTGCCTAGGTACGGGATTTCATAGCAAATAGCAAAAAGGCTTCAACTCTCCCGAAGCCTTTTTTTCTACTCATTAAAATCGCCTCCCTTAATCAAATTAGTAACGCAACGTAATAACAAAGTACGTAAGGTTATATAGAAATGTGTTATGGACATTTGCCTATTATCCTAGACGTCCGATAATAACAAAAACTAAAGCAGCCCACCTGAACACTAGATGGGCTGCTTTGCTGTGTCTGATACTCTTTTTCCTATCTTTTTTTGTTATCGTTAGATTGGTAATTTGAATCAGTGACAATAGTCCATTAGCGTTCATATTTTGTCGAGGAGAGGATATTTGGTTGATTCACCCGTTTACGCAGTTGTTTTTCTGATTCTCTTCGTCTGTCCGTTTTGCCGTTTTGTCGTTATACTGCCGGCAGAACTTATTAATTTAATAAACGGAGGTTGTAAAAATGGATGATTTCAAAAAAGAACTCCAAGGGTTAAATGTTGCCGGGTTACAGGCGGACGATATGATTCCTGTCAGCACTCAAGGCCAGTACTATGATGGGGCTCGACAATGTGGTCATTGTTTTCACCGTTGTTTTAATTGCTTCCATTGTCATCATTGTTTCCGTTGTTTTCACCATTGTTTTCACCATTGTTTTCATCATTGCGGTCATTGTGCCCGTTGTTTCTAGGCAAACTGTAAATTAAAGAAAGCCCACGGGGTTTAGGTGTTTCTTATCTCCTAGTTAGCGTTCACACGCACACGCAATAATAACTAAGAGGATGAACAGAACGAGAATAATCGAAAATTCCCCTCTTTCACAACCAAACATAGTATGACCTCCTCCAAAGAGATGTAATTTATCCTATGGAGATACAACGGTATGAGATTGGACGAATACCTGTCTTTGTAAAATTGGGGAGAAACCTACACCTACAAATGCACGCACGAATTACCAAAAAAACCTCTAAAAAGAGGCATTTTTGGGTGGAGGCAATGAGTTTTTTCGGGCATCGTTCTCTTTATCCTGCTTGTAGGATAATAACAAGCTATGTAGATGAGCGTAAACGAGTGTTAGACACTGCCCCCCATTCTTACATAAATTTAGTTTAAGGTCCGATAACCTTCAGAATGTAAACAAGGCAGAACTCCAATTGTTTAGGAGATCTGCCTTGTTTTTTCGTTTGATCGTTTTTCATGTTCTCCCCAAGTTCAGTAAGTAAAATAGATAATTTGTTCAAGTCTGATATGATAAGGTGCCGCATTGGATTTAACTAAAATGGAATCTGAAAATATCGCTTCCAGCGTTCCTTTGATAACCCCGATTGGTGTAGCAACGAATATAACATTCCCTATTTGTGTTGTTAAATGATCCATAAATGGAGTTTTTGGGGTTTGTTCTCGTGCGTAACCCACCTGATTAGATACAGGGGAAGCATAAAAAAACATTGGATAATACATTTGCCACCTTCTTCGTTTTTAAAATCATACTAAAGAATATATGCAGTATTTAGATACCTGCCTTAGGGCAAATGCCTATTATCTTTTTTATCAAAGCCACGTACAATAATGTTTAGCATCCATTAGATAATCGTCCATACGGGTTCGTTTTTCATTCGCATTTCTTATAGTTAGAAGAGGAATCTTCAGATGAAAACTGCGAATCAAAATATGCACCCCAATAATCTGGAATATATGGACCTATACGATGTGAATCCATGCAATACTGTTCTACTTTTCGCTTTATAAAATTGTTCTTCATAATAGTTGATAGGTTGAACCGGCTCAAAGTACTCGTACTAACCCATCTAATTTAGCTTTATCCGGATTTCATTCGTAATGTTTTTATTTTAGTATCAAAAACGATTGTTTTTGATACTAAAGGAAATGTATTGTAAATCTTCACTTTTTGCCTTTATTTTCGTTTCAATTTCCGTCTCAAAAACTTATATTCTAAAATGTACATTTTAGATACAATTAAGAGAAGAGGAAACGAAAGGATGGCACTTTTATGAAAATTGGATACGCCAGGGTTTCTACAGCTGACCAATCACTTGACCTTCAGTTGGACGCCTTACATAAGGTTGAATGTGATCGTATTTATACAGAAAAAGTAAGTGGGGCCAAAGATGTCGGCAGGAGCTAACGAAAGCATTGGATACATTGCGTGCTGGTGATACCTTCGTTGTCTACAAATTGGACAGGCTTGCCCGTTCCACTAAAAAACTGATCGAAGTCGCCGAGCAGTTAAAAGAAATGAAAGTGGAGTTTGTAAGCATTCGAGATAATATTGATACCAGCACCTCAACTGGACGACTTATGTTTGGTATGCTTGCCGTTCTGGCCGAGTTTGAACGCGATATTATCCGAGAACGGACAATGGCAGGACTTGAAGCAGCCAGGGCAAGAGGGAGGAAAGGTGGCCGGCCATCTTCCGATAAGAAAAAAATCAAGCAAGCTCTTACCTTATATGACAGTCAAGAGCATACCATCAGTGAAATCACGGATTTAACGGGTGTAAGCAAAGCAACTTTATATCGCGAGCTAAAGAAACGGAAGGAAACGAGTGAAGAGAACCAGGAAAGGTAGGAAAACGAAGTAATTGGGAGGAAAACGGAGATCGAATTCCCGGAAAAAGGTACTTACCTTACCTGACTATTTTCCGGGTTTTTGTTTGTTATCTGTTTACCATAATGCAGCACAGTTCAGGCACTTCCTGCCGTTATCAAAGTATTGAAAGCCGCTCACCTAGAATTTGTAACGGTGCCAGAAATACTAAACACTCCTTCCATGTGATACAGAAGGGGTCTTAGTGAGTTTGTATGCTTAAAAAAAAGGGGTGTTCTAAACGCCGTAAACTGTTCTCTTGAAATCAAAACCGAACTTCATTCTTCTCATACAAATAAGTAATCATACAGCGAATATTAAAGTTTCTAATATATGTACCTGAATCAATTTCATAACTCAAATCCTTTGAACCGTAAGGTTCAATGGGCATGAAAAAAAGGAGTACCTCCCCAAATCTCGAATAGAGTAGTTGCTCAGACAACTCAATGAGAAAGGTGGTCTCCTCATGTACTCTATTCGTCAAGGTCATTTGTTTTCCCTGCAAGATTTGTTAGATTTAGAACCCACCGAACGTTACACAGCGATTTTTGAAGGCATTAATATTATGCCACTGCTTAAAATCACGTCAAAGAACACATGTGAAGGTGCCCCTCAGTCGCTTAACTATCCAGCAATGGTTTATTCTATGCTGGCTCGTATTTTAGAAGGGATCCCAACCATAAAACTTCTTGTTCGCCGTTTAAAACAAGATGTTCTTTTCCTTCTGGATTGCGGTTTTTCCCTTTCCGATCGGGTGCCATCTGAATCTTCTTTCTCACGTTTGATTCGAAAAATTAAAACCTCAAACGTGTTGGCCGAGATGAACCATCAACTTCTTTCCCAAACGATGGAAGAAGGTTTTATTGATGGTAGCCATATTGCCATTGATGCTACGCATATAGAGGCCCGAGATCAAGCTCCACAAAAGGATGAAGTGGAAAAGAAACCCGATGTCAAAGAACCGAAAAAACGAGGCCGCAAAAAGAAAGAAGACTATGAAGCCTGGAAAAAAGAGCAGGAAGAAATCCAAAACAACCTGCCTATTTTTGAGCAGAAAATCGAAAAACAATTGGATTACACCTTCGATGAGCTTCAAAAACAAATGCCAAACGCTCCCAGGTGGGGAATTAAGAAGAACTCCGAAAATAAAAACGTTTTTTGGTATGGCTACAAACTTCACTTAGCTGTAGAAACGAAAAGTCAGTACATTTTAGGGCATTTGCTTTCTTCAGGAAACATGAACGATGCCAAAGCTGCGATTCCACTATTAAAAGGGATAGCTGAGCGTTTTCCTATTCTGAACATCACGAAAGTGATGGCAGACGCTGGTTATGATTACAACCCGATTTATGAGCAGGTTTATCGCATGAAAGCGGACGGTATCATTGCCTATAATAAGCGGAACGAAGCGCCACCTATCGGTGTCGATAAGTATTTTGCACCGACCTGTGTCCGCGAGTATTCCTACCGTTATGACAGCTATGATAAAAAATACGAAACACTAAAGTATACAAGACCGAAGGAATGTAAGGACTGCCCGCTCGCTCACGACACGCTATGTCAAAAGAGCATGAAAATCAAAAAAACAGCAGATTTGCGCCGGTATCCAGCTCCCGCTCGTGGAAGTAAGTCATGGAAAGAGCTTTATAAGGAACGTACTTCTGTAGAACGAGTGAACGCGTACTTGAAGGAATATTTTCAGCTGAACAATATCCGATATCGTTCTGGGGAATTAGCGAAAGTCCATGTTGATTTACTGTGCCTATTGTTTAATGCTTCTAAATTAGCTGTTGATCGTATCAACACCCAATTGAGCGTCAAAGCCGCTTAACAGAACGCGACCTCCGGTCGTTTTTTAAATGAATACAAAAATTCTGTAGGTATTGAGATTTTTAAAAAGCAATTATGAAATTGATTCACCTGTATATTTTTTAAAGGTAACGTAAGTCGTCGCATCATTTCTCCATACATTTCCGCTTCCATTTCGTTTCTTTGCTCGATCATGTCATCTAAGTACGCATAAAGAGGAATTCGATTTAGAAAGAAAGCTTATTATACTTCATCATGTCCAACTTTCCCACTTGTTCCTAAACGTTCCAATATATCATTGATAATCGTTTCCGACGCATTTCGTTTTTGAAGCGACTGTACGGCTCCTCGCATTTGTGACAATCGTGATTCATCAGCCAGAAGTTGTGTAATCTGTGCAGCTAATTCATAAACACGATGGACTGTAAGGCTTTTTTTATCCCAACAGCACGTTTAACCTCAACTCTCCACACTTGGACAATACCTTCTGCATCTCGCTGTACAATATCCTCTGGTAAAGGAAAATGACGAAGTGTAGATTGTGCTGCTTTTCCCTCCCAATCTTTAAAGACTGTTAAAAACTCAGGGAAATAGCGATCTAGCCAGTTGTGAATTCGCCCTTTAACTTGCAATAAGTCTTTAGATAGCTGTTCTCGTATGTTCATTCCGACACGAAGTTCGGCATAGATTCCTTGCGGAATCTGGGGTTCAGAGTAACGACCATCTTTCATAAGTTGTGCAATGACACGGGCATCTTTCACATCATTTTTGGTTGGTGAGTTATCATCAAGTTCTTTACTACGCTTAACGTGCAGCGGATTAACCAGAACAACGGGAACGCCTTCGTGACGTAAAAACTGAGCTAGAGGCATCAGTAGTGCCCCGTCGGTTCCATTCCAAATACAACGTGAGTTTTACAATGGGCTTCCATAAGCGAACGTGTCCATTTCCACAAATGAGTAAATCCAGACCGTGAGTTGTCAAACGTACAAGGTTTCCCAATTTCGATGCCTCGATAATCCTGCGCCCTCGCAACATGTTTGTGCTTGGCGATGTCAACCCCTACCACTAATGTAAACTCATTCATTTGCTCGATACGCTGATTTTGCTTATAATTCATGTTGAGTACCTCCTCTGTTATTTAAGGGTCGCCTGCAGGCTGACACCTCGTATGTTAACAGGAGGTACTTTTTTTATCGAACCTCAAATTTTCCCTTAACAGGAATGCTCCATATTTGTTTTTGTAGTTTGCCCCAATTTACCTAACACTTATCTAAGCTAATTCCCATAATGTAGACTGTACTAATTCGTTAGAGAAAATAGGAGGATGAACATGGACGAAAGATATATGTATCATATAGCAAAATCTAAGTATCACTATGAAAAGTACGTGTATCACATGGGAAAATGCTGGCATTATGCGCCAACAGCTGTATCCCCGGCGTACGCCCCCCCAGTAAATGTACCGATGGCACCTTATGCACCAACAGCTGTATCACCAGCGTATGCACCGCCGTCTGGACTAAAGTGTAAAGGTGATAGTAGCAGTTCATAATCTAATAAAAATCCGATCTGAGTCACTCTTAGATCGGATTTTTACATAAGTGCGATTATCGGACATAAACGCAAAAAAAGACGCCCAATTAAACTAATGGTTTTGTAATCTATCTGACACAACCTCGTTGTTTTTTTGTTTACATTTATGTAGGAGTGGTGCCGAGGACCGGAATCGAACCGGTACGGTAGTCACCTACCGCAGGATTTTATTAAGTCCTGTGCGTCTGCCAGTTCCGCCACCCTGGCAATTTAGGATGGAGGAGGCAATCGGATTTGAACCGGTGAATAAAGGTTTTGCAGACCTTTGCCTTACCACTTGGCTATGCCTCCGTCTTATGTATGGTGGGCCTAGGCTGACTCGAACAGCCGACCTCACGCTTATCAGGCGTGCGCTCTAACCGACTGAGCTATAGGCCCATATGGGGTGATCGATGGGAATCGAACCCACGAATGTCGGAGCCACAATCCGATGCGTTAACCACTTCGCCACGACCGCCATTATAGAAAAGATGGCGGAGGGAGCAGGATTCGAACCCGCGTGGGCTTGCACCCTAACGGTTTTCAAGACCGCCCCGTTATGACCACTTCGGTATCCCTCCGCAAAATCTATATAAACTCCTGGTTTCCCAGAAGAGATTTGAGCTTCCCTACCTAACAAACACATTCCAATCTGGTAGCGGCGGAGGGGATCGAACCCCCGACCTTACGGGTATGAACCGTACGCTCTAGCCAGCTGAGCTACACCGCCAACATATATGATAATGGTCGGGAAGACAGGATTTGAACCTGCGACCCCCTGGTCCCAAACCAGGTGCTCTACCAAGCTGAGCCACTTCCCGAATGTTGTAAAAGATAATGAAGACATAAAAATGGCGTGCCCGGAGAGACTCGAACTCCCAACCTTCTGATTCGTAGTCAGACACTCTATCCAATTGAGCTACGGGCACGCATGATATGGAGCGGGTGATGGGAATCGAACCCACGTATTCAGCTTGGAAGGCTGATGTTCTACCATTGAACTACACCCGCAAATCAAGATATATAATGGAGCGGACAACGAGACTCGAACTCGCGACCCCGACCTTGGCAAGGTCGTGCTCTACCAACTGAGCTATGTCCGCATATGGTGCGGGAGGGACTTGAACCTGCGACCTTCGGGTTATGAGCCCGACGAGCTGCAACTGCTCCACCCCGCGACAATGGCTCCGCAGGCCGGACTCGAACCAGCGACCGATCGGTTAACAGCCGATTGCTCTACCACTGAGCTACTGCGGATCAATATGGTGGAGGATGACGGGATCGAACCGCCGACCCTCTGCTTGTAAGGCAGATGCTCTCCCAGCTGAGCTAATCCTCCATCAATGGTGACCCGTAGGGGATTCGAACCCCTGAATGAATGCGTGAAAGCCATGTGAGTTAAGCCGCTTCTCCAACGGGCCATGACATAAAAAAAGCCCCGAAGGATGCTTTTCCGGAACCATTTATTTACACGTTGAAAACTGAATGGGAAGTTACAATGCGCTTGGGTATCCATTTTAAAAATATTTGGGTTAAGCCCTCGACCGATTAGTATTCGTCAGCTCCGTACGTTGCCGCACTTCTACCCCGAACCTATCTACCTCATCATCTATAAGGAGTCTTACCAGCTTGTGCTGTGGGAAATCTCATCTTGAGGGGGGCTTAACGCTTAGATGCTTTCAGCGCTTATCCCTGCCGCACATAGCTACCCAGCGATGCTCCTGGCGGAACAACTGGTGCACCAGCGGTGCGTTCATCCCGGTCCTCTCGTACTAAGGACAGCTCCTCTCAAATTTCCTGCGCCCACGACAGATAGGGACCGAACTGTTCAAAAACATTCGATCGAAGTCAACCAATCGGTATGAAGCACTTCAGATTAAGGATATGATTTAGCTTGGATATGGTTTAACGGAACATAAATCAACATCAACATGAATAATAGTTTGGTCTAAGTCAAGATTTTATACTGTTATGTTAACGCTGAATTCCTAACCAAGGTAGCACTCGGAGTAGACAACTTTCAATCAGCGTTTGCTTAATGTAAGGTTACTTTCTTTGTTGACGCAGTCCATATACATAAACCTTGGCCGTTACTTTCAGGTTGTAATATGTGACTGTCAACATTGTTGCTCCACGCTTTAAGCCAGTGATATTACCCATACTATCTACAGAAGCAATTGTGGGATCAGAAATTGAAAAGTTACTGTGCATTGTTACGTCTCTTTTGTGACCATCCTCTAGGCAGGTGACCTGTGTGTCCAATCTCTCACCGGTAACAAGACTATATTCTTCCGAATCCAGCCGCAAATCTGACTTATATATTTCTTTCTTTGTTGATACGTTATTGCTCGCTTTGGGACTGATAAAATATTTAACAGGTGTTGAGGTCATCATTTGACTTGCTTTAGAATCAGCATTATCCCCATCTTGGTAAGCTGAAATCCCTAATAATTGAGATAAGGTTACTGGTTCATACCCCTCTTCTCTGAGCCTTTTGATAATTCTGGGAAGGGCCTCAACCGTTCCAGATAGATTTGCTCCATAATCGGGAGAGCCCGAATGCATGATAATGATTGCACCAGGTTTAATTTGATCAAATACTTTGGTCTCTATCAGATCTGGCGGAATTTGTTTCCAGTCCTGTGTATCATCATTCCATCCAATGGTAGACATCTTTTGATCGGCTAACCACTTTATTCTTCTTCGGTTATGCTTGTGTACGGCGGGCGAAATAACAACGGGGCTTTACCTGTGATATCGTTTATTACTTTACTGGTATGTAAGATTTCATTTTGAAACTTGTCAGGTGAAAGATTTGGCAAATAAGCATGATCATAACTATGATTGGCTATTTCATTTCCTTCACTGATGATTCTTTTCACGAGTTCTGGATGGGCTTCAGCATGGTTACCGATCAGAAAAAAGGTGGCTTTTGCGTGATTTTGCTTAAGCACGTCCAAAATTTTGGGTGTAAATTGGGGATCAGGGGCATCGTCGAAGGTGATGGCTACCTCACGTTTGTCGGATGGTCCGATCTGTTTTACATAATCGGGGTACTTTTGTGCCATCTCCGACATGGACGCTGGCAAAGAGTTTTGAGTGGGGGCAGAAAATCCTGTAAGGCAAAGGAAACTTATGGCGATCGCAGATAAAGACATCCACTTATTCATTACAATTCACATCCTATTTGTTTGTCCTCAACAACATTTTTAATGACTTTTAATTTGGTGATTTTATCCTAAACGTTATATAAGTATGATTGCCAACCTCGCATTGGTCGCTTTTTGGGCATTGATCCCTCCTCTTCAACTACATTGGTTTAAAAAATGATCCAACTAATTTATATGTAAGTATTACTAATGCAAAATAACAATACGATCCTAATATGTAATTGTTGTTTAAACCATTTTAAGATTTATTTATCCTTTTACAACCGAATAAAAAATCTCCAGTTGTAAACTCCTTTTTGTTTAGTAAAAAATATCTGTTTATCTACTTATCAATTATTAATGTTAAACTACTACACTATGAGTTACAATGAATCTCATTTTCAATGGGGGGTACTACCATGCCAAGGAGCATTAAAAGAATTAAGGTGACAATGGCTTTAATAATCATGTGGATGTTTACTGCATGCAGTGCCACCACAGTGCATAAACAAGACACATCAATTAAAGTCGAGGCTGCACCAAAAATAGAATCCACTAGCTTGAGGTATCCACCGTTTCCAACAAAACCGTATGAGAGAACCAACATAGACAAGTCGTTGCCAGGTGTTCCCGTGTTAATGTATCATCATTTACTGGAATCAAAAGAAAACAAAAAATTTCGTGGTAATGCAGCTGTCATTACCCCTGAACAATTTGGTGTCGAGATGAAAGTATTACATGACAACAGCTATAGAGTGATATCACTTAATACACTTGAACAGTACGTTCAGGGAAAAGTAAAACTGCCCTCAAGATCGGTTGTAATAACCTTTGATGATGGCTATTTATCTAATTTTAAATATGCCGCACCCATTCTAAGACAATATCACTATAAAGCCACGATATTTCTTATGACTGGACCTATGCAGCAAAAAACAGAGACATTTAATCCTGATAAATTAAACCATGTGAGTTGGTCGGAGCTTGCGAATTACAGTGATGTTTTTGATTATCAAGCCCATGCCCATAACTTTCATCGCTTGATTGGAAAAACAAGTTGGTTTATCGCCAAACCACTACCGGCTGTTGAGAATGATATCCATAAGGTTAAAGAATTAACACATGCGATTTATTTTGCTTATCCGTTCGGTCAGTATAATCCAGATACCATCTCACTCTTGAAAAAAGAAGGCTTTCGCATGGCATTTACAACCCGAAAAGGAAGAGTATATCCTGGTAGCCCCATCTTCGAATTGCCTCGTAATGGTGTGTTTCCCTACACAACCCTTAATCAATTTAAAAAGATTATTGGTTTAAACAGCCACAAATCAAGTGTCAAACATGGTGCTCATAGCCCGGTATTGTAAATTTATAGAACAATAGAAAATAAAAACAACCGGCCACTCAGGCTGGTTGTTTGCTCTTGTCATTGTTGCGTTAGCAAAAGCACATGGATTAGCGAAGTCAGTCCTTATCGTTGTTGGTTTGTTTGAAATGTCTTCTAACAAAATAAGCTGCGGTGGGAAAAATGATAAACACAATATCGAATATTCGTGCTGCGTTTAAATGAAAACCAAGCGTATGCACAGTAAACACCTCTTTTAATTAGATGTTTACCATTATTTCAGCATTTTTATCACGGTATTCAGGAAAAAAGTTCATGAGGATGTGACTTTCATGGAAAATTCGTTCATAAAAAATTCAATTTTATAAGTTGACCCTGTTTAACGATCTTTAATAATTGTATAGGATAATAACATCATATTTACTATCACAAAAGAAAGAGGTTTTACGATGAAAGGAAAAATCATTCCATTCTTAGTATCCGTTTTGATCGTATTCAACCCAATGACAGCATTTGCAGCACACTTTGGCGGAGGACATGCTTCAAATTTTTCACATTCCGGCATATCACTTTCAAAAAGTTCGCACTCAGGCAGCTTCTCCAATTCAAACAACCAGACCTATCATTCAGGGTATAAAAATGCATCCTCAAATGTAACCCAAGCCCGTACTTTTAATCCGTCAGTACCTAAGAAATCCAGCGGATTGTTATCCCATGCAGCTGCATTTGGTGCCGGAGCGTTACTGGGCAGCATGTTCCATCCTTTTGGAGGGGCGGGACATGGCATTTCTGGCTTAATCATGGACATCATAATCATTGCCGTAATTGTTTTCATTGTACGGAAACTTTTCTCAAGACGTGCTTACTAACCAAAGGAGAAGCTTAAAAATGAATTTACATTTTAATGAACAGGATGTTATTGATTCTTGCTGTGTATTTGTCGCTCGGCGATATAACGGCAATCCCGAGCAAGTGGATGTGGATCTTCAGCATAACCCAAGCTTCGGGTTTTCCGCAGATGCAAGAAAGGGATTTCAGAACATCCATTTAAGCCAGCAAGATATTATTGACGGCATAGCCATGTATCTTGCCGAATACCATAATTTTATCCCCGATCGACTACGGGTGGATTTGCAGTTCAATCCCCAAACAGGCATTGAGGCAAATGTTATGGTGGTATACGATTAATTTATGGAAACCCACAATGGGTTTCTTTTTACATGCACACATGTAAATGGCATTTATAGTCAATATCCTTGCCACAAGTGTTTTGCATGCTTACTATAAATTGATGATGACTACTAGGAGTTTGCGTGATACCTTCTTCGATTTCTATTACGGTTGGCGAGCTAACATTATTTGTGATAGTAATTTTGTTTGGAGGAGTTATGATTCGCTGTCGGTTGTTTTTACGAGGTAAACACTAAAAGATGGATTTATATATAAAAATTTGGAACATGCTTAAGATATGGTAGCAATCTTGTGGAGGAAAACCCTGAAATGAAAAGTGAAAGACATAAAATTACAATTGATAACATATATCAGAATCTCTCATGGCTGCATGTCGGCATCTTCTTCATCATCTTTATTACGCTATGTCTTGGCATGGTCGGATTTATCATTAAGTGGTTATCAATATTTAGTAATCCATCTTTGTTATTTAATAATTTTCATCATATAGCTGAAGACATTTTTTCGTTAATTCTTGTGTTTGAGATTATGGAATTATTGAGATTAAGAAATCCCATTCGACTGACAGATATACTCCTAACAGTATTGGCAAGAAAAATGCTTCTGTCACCGCCGGATAGCAACCTAATCCTTCTGGAAACTTTTTCATTCTGTCTCATTTTTTTAAGCAGAATCGCATGGAAACGATATATAAATAAAACCTAAACTCAGCTTTATACAATCTGCTATACAGCAACTACCAGAGATGATGGATTTTCATATACTATAACCTTTCCTTAATAGCATTTGAAAATGACAATAACTAGGAGTGTTCATGATGCCTTCTTTGACTTCTATTACGGTTGGCGGGATAACATTATTTGCGATTTTAATTTTGTTTGGAGGAGTTATGATTGGTTGTCGATTGTACTTACGAGATAAATTAGACTACGCAGAAAGAAAGGATCAGTGAACGAGTAAATAACACCTTTCCTTTAACAACACTTATTAGCATCGAGATCATGAGGATCTGTTAGCTATGAGCATTCTCTTGATCTCGGCAATCTCTTGCCTTAGATCTTTGATTTCCGACAGCTTCGACTCAATACGGGCCAAATCGTCTTGCATATCATCAATTTCTCTTTCCGCTTTATATTTAATGGCAAAATCAATCGATGCTTCCTTTTTGTCACGTTCAGCCTGTCTATTCTGGCTCATCATAATAACCGGGGCTTGAAAACCCGCAAGTAAGGACAAAATTAAGTTTAACAGAATAAAGGGTGCTTCATCAAAATGATGTGTAGAAGGTAAGGTGTTCCATATAATCCAAGCTACTAAAAACAACCCAAAAGTAATAATGAATCGCCAGCTGCCCCCGAAACATGCCGTTCGATCCGCCAAGCGGTCTCCAAATGAAGTTTTATGTTGATACTCATTATCAAGATGGGTTATCACGGTATGTTCATAGTCAGTCACAATCCGATTAATACGCTTAATCATGTTTTCATCGAGTCCATTTCCTTCTTTCTCAACTTGTTTCATTTCACACTACCTCCGAATCATTATTATTTTTCATCATAATGGGATGCTTTCATTTACATGCCATCAATTGTTTTGTTTAAACTGAGTAATAATTTTCTCTTCTTCCACATTTTGGCGAATCTCCTTAATTTCCCGATACATTTTTGTAATCGTGTCAAGTTCTTCCATAATCGCTTTATGATCCTGTTTAGCTCTGTCCTCCGCTTTTTTTCCAAGAATGGCTGTTCCTACTGCCAGCAGAGGAAGTGTGACAAGCTGAATGACATTTGACCAATACATAAGCTTATCCATAGACTGAGGGAAAACCAAAGGAAGCAGCGAGTATAAAAGAAAAATATAAAAAGCCCACATCGTACCTAACGCTAACGTTGCATATTTCGCAAGAAAGTCGTTAAACCGTTTAATCAATTTTCCTCACTTCCTTTACCAGGTGTATCTGTTATTTACCCACCTACGTTTCAGGTTCAACCTGGGAATCCAAGGCATTTTCATTAGAATTTGATTAAAGCAAGCTTCTCATATTGATAATAAGTATCATTTACAATTAAATATTAATAATATTTCTAATTGAAATTGATTATCTTTATATATCTCTATATTTCTTCAATTTACTACGTTTTTCTTTTTGAAAATGAGGTATTATGAAATAGCACAGGAGAAAAAAGAGTGACCATATTCATCTAAGAAAGGAGTGGATTTGGTGGTTAAAAAACAAAAACATCACGTAGAAAGACACTTTACAGCATCTGAATTGATTCGTGACATTGTCATCGGTATGTCATTTGGTCTTACTGTCCCATTCGCTCTCGCCGCTGGTCTATCAGGTTCGGTGGATTCAACAACTTTAATCCTGACCGCAGGTGGAGCTGAGATCGCAGCAAGTTGTATTGCTATGGGACTTTGACGCTTTTGGGGACCGAACTAAAATTAAACAGGTGCTACTCAATCTGTTAAGTAATGCGGTAAAGTTTAGCATGGATAACACGAAAATATATATTAAGGCGGAGCAAACGGAAAGGGACATTATTCTTTCGGTTAAAGATGAAGGCATCGGAATACCCGAAGATATGAAAGAAAAGATATTTAACCGTTTCTATCAAGTTGACGGGACTCTAGAGCGAAAATTCGGAGGTACAGGCTTAGGATTACCCCTTACAAAACAGTTAGTCCTCCTTCACGGCGGTACAATCTCGGTTAACAGTGTGCTCGGAGAAGGAAGTGAGTTTATTGTTTCTCTCCCTAATGATCGTTCAAATACAACTACAATAGGAGTGCATAATTTATTACCAGGAACCGCAGCAACTGGATCCCTCGTATTTTAAAGGAGGGGTCCCACCAACAAAACGCGAAAAACATACGCTAAGCAAATTTCGACATGAAAAAAGCCGATTTTTCCTATGCTAAGGAATCATCGGCTTTATTTTATTGAATAAGGGGCCGGAGTGAATTTAAATTTGCTACTTTATTTATATCAAAGGTGTACTCTCCAAGAAAATTAATGTGTTCCCATCCCAATGGCGGGCATGGCGTCATTCACCTGGCCTACATAAACGACTTCGCCGACGCCGCCGAGTATGCCAACACGGGCGTAGTTGATCTGCGCGCTGTCGAGACAATCGGGGCAGCGCTCGAGGGCTCCGATAAACCATTCGTGGTCACTTCCGGAACCTTGGTGCTCACGCCATGACACCGCGGCACGGAAGAGGACGCACCCGATCCGAATTCGCCCGCATTTGCCCGGGTAGCGTCGGAGAACGCGGCGCTCGCGCTAGCAAAGAGCAGGGTTCGATCATCGATTGTCCGTCTCGCTCCGTCCGTGCATCGCCTCGATGCGGCTCGATTGTTCCGGCTGGCTATGGAATCAGCCCCGGCGGGGTCACGGCTGCATGGGGTCGGTGATGAGGGTGTGCCATTGCGTGACATCGCCCACGTCATCGGTCGCCACTTGAATCTGCCGGTAGTCAGCATGTCCCAAGAAGAAGCAGATGCCCACTTCGGCTTCCTCTCCGGATTACTGTCGGTTGACAACCTGACGTCGAATGCATTGACCCAGGAACGCCTAGGATGGAGGCCTACACATCCCACGTTGATAGCGGACCTCGAAAAAGGACACTACTTCAACAATTGAACACCAAACGCTCTATCGGTGTAGAGGTGGAAATAGGCCCGCATGGACGAATCGTGCGGGCCTGAAAAATTTGAGTTGATCAAATAACAATAACATATGACTCTTGAGCTGTATCCCCCGACTTATACCGACAACAATTGATTCATGGGAATTGGATAATACATTAGGTGTTATCAGCTCCCATTCGGCAAATGGTGATTTTCCATTCTAGTCGTTTGGAAGCTAATGGCATAATTACTCTTCTCCGGGGTCACATGCTGTATCGTTTATATCCGGATTTAATAAAACCTCATTGTAATGGTCAATTTTGTAGTCAATAATTCTTTGCGTCTCCAGTAATCGGTCAATTTCGTTCTGAATTCTTTTCTTGTGTTCTATTAGAATGAAGACTCTTTGAGGGATTGAGGCTGAGCCCTGTTCGGAAAGATTACGGTAACTCTTCATTTCCTTCAACGTCATTCCGGATGCTTTGAGTCTCGTCAAAAAAACCATGCCCTCTAATTGATTTTTGCTATAAATCCTATGTCCATTTGCTTTACGTTCGGCATACGGTAGCAATCCGATTTTTTCGTAATAACGGATGGTGTCTTCCGATAAACCAGAGAATTCAGCCGCCTGCTTAATTGAGGTTACGATATCCGGACTGTCCTTCACCTTGGCACCTCCTTGTGTTGTATTACCACGGTACGACTCCGTTTTCATCAAAGAAGCCACCAGTCGGACCATCGTTTGCAAGCGTGGCAAGTTTCACCACAATAGATGCACCCTGTTCGACGGAACGATACCCACTATGCCCATTCAAATCGGTAGAAGTAAAGCCTGGATCGGCTGAATTTATCTTTATCGAAGTGGTACTTAATTCCTTTGAAAACAACACTGTTAAGGCATTAACCGCCGTTTTTGAACTCATGTAGGCAAGCAAATTTAGTCCATAAAATTCGGATTCCGGGTCACTATTCAGAGTCAAGGAAGCTAACCCACTTGACAGGTTAACAATTCTGCCAGCAGGCGATTTTTTAATCAATGGGAGCATTGCCTTCGTGACAGAAAACATACCGAAAACATTTGTTTCGTAAGTCCTTTTCAAATTGATTAATTCCAGTTGACTAGGAGAAACACCTCCATCCAAACTTATGCCAGCATTATTAATTAGAACGTCAAGTGATCCATACTGCTCATCAATTTGCTTTACTGCGGATTGAATTGAATCCAGGTTTGTAACGTCAAGAGTTATTGCTTTAGCATCTATCTTCTCAGTCATCAGCTTAGCTGTGGCTTCCTGTCCTCTTGATGCATCTCTTGAACCGATTAAAATAGTGAATCCCAGTTTACCCAATTGTCTGGCGGTTTCAAAACCAATACCTTTATTTCCACCAGTGATCAAAACTGTCTTGGAACTACCCATCATTATACCTCCATGTAATGTTTACTTGACAACGATCATGATACAACTTGGAGTACACTCCAAGTCAAGCCTTAACAATCTAAGATATTCGTTATTGAACAAACGGGGGCGTTAGTGAAACAAGACATAGTAATTAAGATCTTCAACAAACGGGCGCGTTTGTTCAGCAATGGGTTGCGACGGCAGCACTATCTCATCTTCCACTAAATTCAGTTTAGAGTACAAAAAAAGAAACGGATGGGTTTTCCGTTTCTTTTTTTCAACTAAGTTCAGTTTACCTTTCATAAAAAAGCTTAACCCTTTTGAACAAAACAGCAAATAATGGTATATTTTGGTATAATTATCATGTGTAATTACTAGGTGGAGGTTTGGTACATGAAAAAGCCTGTTGTAATTATAGTTTTATTAGCAGCTTCTCTAAGTCTTATTGATTGTTCAACTCAAAGTAAAGCATCTAGTGATACAGCAAGCATGAAAACAGCATTTACAATTGGTTCCATGCCTGATTATATCGCAACCTCTGTTGACAAACTGTATCAAGAGGCATCAGTTGTTATAGTTGGGAAATTTGAAAAAGATAATAAGTCTTTTGTAGACCATGATACGATTGAAACTGAGTCACACATGAAAGTAACCAAACTGCTAAAGGGATCTCTGACCGATTCAGAAATGAAGAATGGGATAGATATAGTGTATTATGGTGGCGAAGTGACTCTGGATACTTATCTGAAGAACAAAACACCAGTACCTGAGAAAGTTGATAGCAAAGGTATTGTGCACAAACCAAAACAATATTCTAAACAAGAGCGTGAAACTGAAAAGGTTGTTTATAAAGTAGAACAACAAGCTAATAAAGATAAAGATAAAAACTCTGAAATCATGGTTTTCTTATCTCGTAACCCTGCTCCAAATAATTATTTTGTGCTTGCAGATGCATTTGGATATAGAAAAATCAACAATAAGGGCGAGGTATTCAATCCTATTACAAATTCTTATGAAAAGGTGGATTTTTATTCAAAGAACTAACAAGAATACAAAAAACGTTAAAAATATAAATGACACACAGATTTTGGATTGGAATGCTCGAAACCTTAGGTTAGAGAATAGGCTCCCGAAAAGATGCAAACGTGCAATCTTTTTGATGTGAATTTTAATCCGTAAACAGGACTAAAAAATCAAAAGCCGTTGATTCCTTAGCGTAGGAAAAATCGGCTTTTTTCATGTCGAAATTTGCTTAGCGTATGTTTTCCGCGTTTTGTTGGTGGGACCCCAAGGAGAAGACCAATGTTTCCACAGATATTAATGATCGATGACAATGAGGATAACACCGCACTATTTAATGAAATATTTCTGAGGCATATGCCCAATTATGAGCTTATTGTGTGTACTTCTGGAGAGGAATGCTTACACCACATCGGTACAATAACACCAAATCTTATTTTAATGGATCTGCAAATGCCTGATATAAGTGGTTACCGATTATTTACTTAGATTCTGAACATGAACCATCTAACTCATGTTCCCATCGTCGTATTATCCGCTTACGCAATGAAAGACGAAATTGAGGCAGCACTGGAATTCGGGTTTGACGGATACATTACCAAACCGGTAAGATAAAGAATTTATAAATTTGGTTAAAAAATACCTCCCTTTTCAAACAATAAATTAGGGGCATAGCGAATCTTTGCTCTTCCCTACATCAAACAAACTTTTTCATACATCCACCCTCCCCTCGTAATTAATGTCTTTAATTGCTGTTTTTCTAATCATGTTTCTTATGTATGATGAAGATAAAAGATATCATTGGAGAGGTAGTAAAATATGTTCAAATGTTTGTTGCTTTATTTGATGATCATAAATTTGGTTGGCTTTTGTGTGATGTATGCAGATAAACAAAAAGCAAAACGTGGCGAGTACCGAATAAGGGAGAAAACACTTTGGAAAGTAGCTCTGATCGGAGGAGCACTAGGATCGACTTTAGGTATGACTACGTTACATCATAAGAATAGGCATACAAATTTCCGATACGGTTTTCCAACCCTAGCGATCTTAGAAAGCTTATGTGTGGTTTACATATCTATCAGGTTTTCTTAATGTAAATAGTGAACACTACCAATAGAAACAGGGGCAAGTCTGAAAATGACCTACCCATCTTAAGCATGGTTATATGTGTATCTAAACAGTAAAAGAAATATAATCAGCGCGGCTATTAAGATGCTCGCACCTATTGTGGCATACACAATGCCCAGAATGAAAAAAACAACCGCAGCATATAGAAATAACCTGCAAATGGCATCAACGAGTTTATCGATCGTTTCTTGTTGCCCTCTCTTTTCGTCCACCGAAACTACTCCCTTTTGAAATATCAGGCAAGGGGATCTAAAGAGTGATCCCCATTACTTTTTACTGTTAGTCGAATATATAATAGTGCCTAAACACACTATTGTTTAGTCAGCTGATCGTTGTTTTTTACCGTAACGGAGGGTCATTGGCTTTTTAGCTTTCACCGGTGGAAGCTGCCGATATTTTGCCAATTCGTTGTCAGAAATAGTATAACTAATGACTTCACCCGGTCTGTTATCCTGCTTATCTTCCTGTGGAACTGTTCAGAGAAAATAAAGTTATAGACTGAAAAATAAAGAATTAGACTGAGAAAAAAAGTTGTAGACTAGGAAAATAAAGTTTTAGACCTGCGAAGATCATTAAGCTAACTGCAGTTATGCGCGATGAATTTCTCGATTCAATCGTGAGTTGCTTGCATTATATTTAAGTTTGGTTTTGCTCGAATGGCTTGAATATCTTTTAGGGGCGGCAGCCCGAAAAGTCGTTTGTATTCACGATTAAATTGCGTCAAGCTTTCATAGCCGACCTGAAAAGCAGCTCTGGTCACATCAACTCCGCCGCTTAAAAGGATTCTTCGTGCTTCCTGAAGCCTAATTTGCTTTTGATATTGTATGGGACTCAGTGTGGTTACTGCTTTGAATTTATGATGTAAAGTGGAAACGCTCATGTTACCGACACGGGCAATCTGATCCACCGTAAGCGAACGCTCGAAATTAGCTTTAACATAGTGGATTGCTTTGGATACCTGAAGCTTCATGATGTAAGAGCATATTATTATAGAACATTTCTCCATCTTCTCCAGTTAGAAGGCGATAGATGATCTCTTGTTTCATTGCTGGAGCGAGAAAGGCAGCCGCTTGAACGATGATTCCTTTCGATTTGGTGATTGCACGTTTAATCTTACCATATTCCCATTTAGGCATTTGTGTGATGATAAGATAACACGTTATTGTAATAAATAACCTATAAAACAGCATAGGTTTTTATTAATTTATTACGCTATATTGCGTTAGCGGAACGAAAATGGACTGCTGAAGCAGCCCTCCTATCGAAGTAAAGATCTCCGCTAGTTCTTACTAACATCCCCTGTTTGCAACACAACGCTAAGTTTATTCAATGAACATCAAGGGAAACTTAGGGAATGATGATATAAATATCCTTAAAGGAGGCTTATGCCATGTCCGTTAAACTTGCGATTGTTTATTACAGCACCACGGGGACCAATTATCAATTAGCTCAGTGGGCTGCTGAAGCTGGAAAACAAGCAGGTGCAGAAGTGAAAATTCTAAAAGTTCAAGAGCTTGCTCCTCTACCAGTTATTGAGGGAAATCCAGCTTGGAAGGCTCATGTTGATGCCACAAAAGATATTCCAATTGCTACACCTGATGATATTGTATGGGCAGATGCCATTATTTTCAGCACACCTACTCGTTTTGGAAATGTAGCTTCACAAATGAAGCAATTTTTAGATACCACCGGCGGAATTTGGTTCCAGGGCAAAACGGTTAACAAAGTAGTAAGTGCCATGACTTCTGCTCAAAACGCTCACGGTGGTCAAGAACAGACGATTCTTCAATTATATACAACCATGTACCATTGGGGTGCAATTGTTGTTGCTCCGGGTTATACAGACCCTCTTCTTTATGGGGCAGGAGGTAATCCCTACGGAACCAGTGTATCCGTTAGCCAAGACAATAAGATGGTTGGTGATGTTCAAGCTTTCCAAAATGCTGTGCATCATCAAACCAAACGTGTGGTCACAGTTGCAGAATGGGTTAAAAAAGGAAAGCAATAAACATGCGTGACGTATAAAGCTTGGCATTTTTAACGTAATGGACAGCAATTTTGCTGTCCAATTTTTCCTTTTGGTTTATGAACATTACTACCGAATAGATGAACAAAGAAAACCGGCTGCCGAAACAGCCATAGTGCACTATCGATTTCCGTTGAACAATGGATATCCGGTCTTTCAAAAATCCTCTTTATTTACCTTCTTCTGCAAAACGCTTAATTCTTTTCTCTATATCATCACGCACACGTTGGAATACAGCCCATTTTTCTTCTTTCGTACCGGTAGCTTTCGCAGGGTCGTGAAATCCCCAGTGGTCGCGTGTTACATGAGGAGGTGTCATCGGGCACTTATCACTCGCATCTCCACAAAGAGTCACAACGTAATATGCTTTATTCAACAACTCTGGGTCAATGATATCGGACGTTTGCTTGGAAATGTCGATCTCCTTAGTGATTTGAAGCATAATTTTGCCACAACTGCAACGATTTGCTTCAAAATACACGCGACAATAATATGGTTCAACAACAATATAACAATGAAGAGGTCAACTGAAAGTGGTTGACCTTTTTACTATATCCTGAATTCTAAGCTGATGAGTTCTTTGGCGATAAAAATATAGAAGTGCCTATTTTTGAGGTGGTCAACCCCATTACGTCCGATAACGTTAAAAAAACAAAAGCAGCCCATCTGGTTTCAGGTGGGCCGCTTTGCTGTGTCTAATAATTTTTTTCGGGTCTTTGTTGTTGTGGTTAGATATCAGTAACAATAGCCCATTAGAGTTCATATTTTGTCGAAGATAGTATTCAAAGTATTTGGTGTATTCACTCTTTACGCTTTTTCTGATTCTCTTCGTTCTGTCTTCCCTTTCAACTGCTGGTTACGCTACCGCAGAATGTATTAATTTAATAAACGGAGGCTGTAAAAATGGATGATTTCCAAAAAGATCTTCAAGGGTTGAATGTTGGCGAGTTCCAGTCGGGCCCAATGATTTCCTATGACACTGCCAGTACTGCAAGTAGTGATCAGGCTCGACAATTCGGTATGTGTTCTGGTATGTGTTCTGGTATGTGTTCTGGTATGTGTTCTGGTATGTGTTCTGGTATGTGTTCTGGTATGTGTTCTAATTGCTTTAACTGTGCCCGTTGCTTTAATTGTTTCCGTTGTTTTAATTGCTTTAATTGTTTCCGTTGTTCTAATTGCTTCAACTGTGCCCGTTGTTTCCGAGGAGAAGAGTAGACTTAGTTAATTTCTATTAACGTCCGAAAATGAGTTGATTGTAAACAAGGAAGGTCTCCAATGCGTTAGGAAAACTGCCTTGTTTTTTAAAGCCCGATAATATTACAAACTGTAAATTAAAGAAGGCGAAAACTTCTGGGTGAATGTCATCATATTATGTAAAGCTCCAACGAATGAAGACATAGACATTCACCCCAAAATTAAAGGACTCATACCACTTTTTATAGTGATAAGAGTCCTTTTTTGGGATTTGATAACATCGGACCCCCCTTTTTGAGACAGCCCAATTTTTTGTGTGAAATACTTTTAATAAAGTCTGATAATGCAATGTCATTATGTCTATTTAACAATGTGCACCCATCAGAACATTTATGCATATCTTATCCTGAAAAAATTTCATTTTAGGAGGCTCGTTCGTGTCCGATAGATTTGTTACACAATCGCTAGATGAAATTCGATTTTGGTCCCGTATTATGAAAGAACATTCGTTGTTTATTACCCTTGGTCTTCGTTGTGAGGATACTCAGCTCATAAATGAAGCCCAACAATTTTTTCGTATCTTTGAACAAATTGAGAGCCAATCGCATGCTTTTACCTTGGATACCGATCCCCAACAGATTGCACAATTTAATGCAGAGGTTTATAATGCCGTCTCCCATATTTGGGCTTACAAAAGAAAACTTCTTGGGCTTATTTTACAGTGCCGGTTGCCAGGAGCTAATTTATTCCCTCTACTTATCGACCATATAAGTAGAGAAGCAAACTTCTTCAGAAAGAGATTAACAGAGTTAAATCAAGGTCAATTAGAACCACTGCCAGATGCCATTATCGATGAAAATGTGTTTTTCCTACGTATTATGGCGGATCATGCGAAATTTATTGGCCACCTTCTGGATCCATCTGAGCGGAAGCTTGTTGAACAAGCTAAAGACTTCAGCCATGATTTTGATCAATTATTATTTCAAGCTAGGGATTTAGATTCTATGCGTCCACAATCACAAACTGCTCCTCTTCTTAGCCAGTTTCTTGACCAAAACAGGGTATCTGTAAAATCACTTCGTGATTTTAAAAAGACTGCCCGTGATTTAATTAACGAATGCCGTGTTAAAAGTATTATCCATCCATTGCTGGCCGACCATGTATTTCGTGAGGCCGAGAGGTTCTTAGCTATAATTGAGATGTTTGAAATGGCTCTAAAAGGAAAACGTTCTTTCGATGAATGCTAATAACGTGTGATAACATGCAAAATGTAAATAAGGCAGCACTTGGTTTATGTAAAAAAGACCGATTCTGACGTCTTGGATCGGTCTTTTTGCATTCCAACAAATTTCAAAACGGCGATTAATCAAAAACTCCAACATTTTATGTTAAAAACGTACATAACTATGGCACCCATTTCGCCAATATCAGCATAAAATTGTCGTTTACTTTTTTATTCGAATGTTATCCCCTATTCGCAGCCTTTCCTTGCCTTTACTATAGATAACATCACCGTCTATATAAATACCACTAACCCATTCTCCATTATAAAGCAGTTTTATTGCCATTCCATTGCTCAGCGAAACCATATGGGCGTCATGAATGTTGAGCGTAGCAGCACCATCGGAAGCTAGAAAAAATTTACCCTGAATATAGTTGTCCATACCTTTCCTCCTTTTTGCTACTTCTTACTATAAAGAAAACATATCGAAAAACTTGTAACATTCTGTCGCAAGTTTTAATTTTCTAAAATAATGATATTTCCAATTATTGGTTATCATGTGATCGAATATGAAATGGAGGGGATTTTATGGAACTTGAAACTTTAATCTTTGGCTTTATCGCAAGTAAAAAGCAAAAGCCTGAAACGGTTAATGAATTATTGGATTTTGCTCAGAGGTGTTACATCAATAATGAATTATCAATTTCACAGTATCGCTCCTTACTCCAGCAATTAACGGCCCGTGGTGCAAACAAACCCGCATGCTCTAGTGATGGGCACAGGTTATTTACGTTAGAAAATTCCGGTTCCTAACCTCTACCAATCTAAATTTCATTTACTGGAGTTAATCGAAAAAATTAGAGGGGAAGGAATGAGCTGAAATGATGCAGATTTAATTCAACAAACTGACCGTTTTTTCATTAATTTGAACAACAAGAAAAACTGGCACATCATACACCCGATAGTGTTCAGGCTGTTAGAAGGTTAAATGAGGATAGCAGCAACTGGTATACGGTTTCAGAAACTTTAAAAGGAATCTTTTAATTAGCTCTTTCACAAGAAGCCGACTTACCCCATCATCGGTAAAATGAATAAAGACAGTGAAAATACAACAACGGAGTTAAGAAACTTTAAAAAGACAGGGTGGGAATTAATTAAAGCCTGCCAAATTAAAAATGTGATCAATCCCCTTTTAGCCGACCATGTTGTTAGAGAGGCAGAACATTTCTTGTTCATGATTCATGTGTTAGAACAACGGTTGAAGGGCAAGCAAAGAGAAAGTGAGTAAAGTATTTGTTGAGCACAAAATCGATTTACTTATGTGTGTTTTAAGCGGCATTTACATGAAAGCTCTGTTAAAAACTATGTTCATTTTTCATAAACCCTTGTTTCAATAAAAGAAGCCAATCGAGAATGTGGATTGGCTCCATTGGTTCGCTTTTCTTGTTTATCCCATTCCACAACTGTAGCTGTACGTTTAATTATTGTTTTAGAGCTGCTTGAACATATTAATCAGTTTTCGCTCCTGACCTACAGTAACACCTTGTAGCATATGGGTTAGCACCTCCTGCACATGTAGCAGAATCAGAAAAACCACCTGTAACCATTCCAATGATACATGGCTAGAGTTACCTCTTTTCGACTCTCCCATCTGAATGGCGGGCAAACCTACCCGCACCACGCTCATTCACGTGTTCAAAACTACCCCATTCCCAGCCTCCGAATTGTGTTCTTCGATATTCGTTAAAAGCATCATGAATTTCCTGTTCTGTGTTCATGACAAATGGTCCATATTGTGCGACAGGTTCATTAATCGGTTCACCTTCAAGAACCAGCATATAAGCATCTTTCGTTCCGTTCGTAATCTCGATATCTTGATCACCCATTAACTTTACACGGTGAGAATCTCCAATTAATGTTCCATCTATACGAATTTCATTTCCTTCATAATAATATAAATTTCTGTTCAATGTGGCCGATACAGCAGGTAGAGTGAAATTGGCTTTTGGTTCCATCCTAATAAGATAAATTCCCACATGATGATTTCGGTCATTTGCCCAAGAAGACTTGGTTGACTCTAAACTGTTTTTCCCCTGTAAATTCCCCGCTACCAGCTTTACAGTGGTTTTCGCCCCCTCTGAATTAATTGACTGTATTTCTGGGTTGTCTTCAGCCCAAAGCATCTTAAATTCTGGCTCAGCAAATTTATTCTTTGATGCGAGGTTTAGCCAAATTTGAAAAAGCTCTAGCGGGTTTTCTCTATCCTGATGTATAAGTGGGAACATTTCACTATGCTGACAACCCTCACCTGTTGTGAGCCATTGTACATCCCCATTCCCATAGCGTCCTGCTGCTCCAGTAGAATCAAAATGATCTACAAAACCTTCTACAACGAGTGTTACTGTTTCAAACCCACAATGAGGATGGGCAGGAAACCCTGGAACGGTTGTTCCGTGATACATTCTAAAGCCATCCTTCAATGCAAAATCTTCACCGAGATTCCTGCCTTCCAATGAGGCATTAAGTCCCTGCTTTTCATTTCCTGGAGGATAATCATCTTTATGATGCATAGTTACGAGAAATGGATCTTCAGCCTGCCATTGAAAACCCAACTTTTGTATTCCAAGAATGTTGTTATTTGCCATAAAACTTTCTCCCCTTCACAGTTATTAAATGTGCACTAATTTTTCACTTCATTTCAGGCTGTTAAAAGAAAGCCAATCGAATTCAACAGATTTGTTAGTGACGGTATACTATTGTCTCTACTTATTGTGATTCCCGTGAAGATTCCCATGCAAATACTGCTACACCAACGAGCATCAACAATCCGCCGCCAATAACTTTAATTGTTAATGACTCGCCTAACAGCAAGATAGCACCAATAACGCCCCACAGCATGGAAGTGGAGGAAATCAAACCAGTACGCCCAGCACCTATATACCCCATAGCAATATAAAATAAAGCTAACGATAATCCTAGTGAAAATGCCCCACTTGCTAAAATTCCAGGTACGAGATGCCAAGAGATGGTAATAGGTTCGCCAGATGCAAGGGCTAAGATTCCCATAATAATGCCAGCTACAAGTGCTTTTAAACAAACCAATGTAGCTGGAGGAATATCTTCTCCAAGCACTCGGCCTAAGTTGTTTTCGGTTGCCCAACCTACATATCCTAAAGCAATCAAAAGATTTCCTAGTGCATTGGTAGATAGGAGGCTATTGCCAGACCAAGAGAGCCAGATTCCTCCTGAGAGGATTGCGATACTTGCCCAAAGCGTTTTCCCTGTCATTGCTTCCTTAAAGAAAACAAACGCTAAAAATGCGGTAAAAACAGATTCGGTGTTAATTAACAATACACCTTCTACACCCGATGTTAGTTGAAGCCCTATAAAATAAAGACTCGGTCCAACAACCGAACCGGCCAAAAGCCATCCAATAGTCACAAGCGGTTTTTTAAATTTTAGTCCTCTGTAATGTAATGCCCAGGGCAACAAAGCAATGCCAGCTGCGAAATATGTCCAGGCTCCTGCTGTTAATGCAGGAACATTTTCTACCAGCAACCACTTGTTTAAGACGGTGAAAAGTCCGACTAAAGCAGCGGATCCAAGAGCCATAATATAGCCAATCCAAGCACGTTTCTGTTTCAAGGTAATCACCTCATTTATTTGTAAGTTGCAAGTGTGCAACTCACAAACTCTGATACAGTGTTTTTAATTTAGTATCCACAATTGTCTCGGAGATGCTGTGATCCATATGTTATTGTAATACAATCTTAGCACCATTTCGAAGTCCTGCTTCTGTATCATCAACGTACTGTACCTTGTTCCGATATTTATTTAATCCAATTCATTGCTTCCATGTCCTTATCCCCCACAAGAAGGATATTTATTCATAAATAGGGACTGGTATATGGCAAGTAAAAAGTCAAGTCGAAGTGACCCAGAATAAATCCTGACTTCCGCCAACTGAAAAACATCGGGAATTGGTACTTTGAATATACAATATGCCTTCATGAGCCGCCTCTAATCGTATCAATCTTATTTCTTTTTACGACGTGCAATGTATTTTGTTTTACATTAATCCCCTTTAACTGTTCAATAGGTAAATACCCATAGTGGAGTAAACTACTCTTAATCACATCATTACAAAATTTGATTGGAGTCAAATCATAATTGACTTTTGAAACATTTTTATTTACAATGTATCTGTAAGTTAGTTGATACAACAACATAATTAATAAATAAAGTTGATATATCAACATATTTTATTAATTATATTTTTTAAGCCCAATTAAGAAAGGGTGGTAGATTACTATGGCTATAAATCCAGTAATTGTTCATGCCATTATTAATGGTGATTACGTACCAACAGAAAAAACATATCCTAGGGAAAATCCAGCCAATCCATCTGAAATTGTGGGGTATGGACCTCTGAATACAAGGGAGGAAACCATTCGAGCCATCGACGCCGCAGAAAAAGCTTTTCATACATGGAAAAATACAACATTCGACGAAAGAATCGAGCGGATGCAACGAGCGATTCAAAAATTAAAAGATAAAACTCCAGAGCTGTCTCAGATTCTTTCGCGTGAACATGGAAAACCTTTTTATGATGCAAAAGGTGAATTTGCTGTCTCTCTCATGTGGATGGAATATACATGCAATACAGTGAAGGACGTACTTAAAGACAACATCAAAGAGCACGAAAACGGCAGAACGATTATCACTAGCGATCCAATCGGCGTTGTGTCTGCCATCACGCCTTGGAATTACCCGATATCCCTTTCTACCATCAAGATTGCTCCCGCTCTCTTAGCCGGTAATACGATGGTGTTCAAACCAAGTCCATTCGCTCCCCTTGCTGTTAGCCTTGTAGCGAAAATTATTGCAGATGAATTTCCTCCAGGTGTACTTAATATGGTTCATGGAGAGGCTGAAGTGGGGATAGAATTAACAACCAATCCAAAAGTCGCTAAAATTGCATTCACAGGTGGTACAAAGACGGCTACATCAATTATGAAGTCGGCTTCAGACACCATTAAAAACATGACATTAGAGTTAGGAGGAAACGATGCTGCTATTTTTCTTTCCGATTTTGATGTAAATGATGAACGAGCAATGAGACGAATGGTGATCTCGAATTATTCGCGGAAAATCTTCCCTATTATGATACAGACATGATAAATGGCATGTTTAAGCTTGGGAAAGGCTTAGAGCTTACACCGGAAGAAAAGAAAGCTACTGATATTGTTACTAAATACCTGGAACAATTTCTTGAAGCTGATAAAGTGGTATTCGCGTTCCTTGTGGAATTTGACCATTCCAGCTGTACTCCATACGTATATTGATTATTTAAACCAGGCAGGTAAAACATTCAGATATACTCCTGAAGGTGCTGTTGGTCTGGTTACTGACAAGAAAATTGCTTTCTTAAATGCTAGAGGCGGGGTGTATTCCGAAGGGCCAGCAGCTTCTATGGAAATGGCCGTTAATTACATGACAAATATGTTCACCTTCTTCGGGTAAAGGACTTCACAAAAGTTATCGTAGAAGGACACGCCCAAACCCCTGATAAAGCGGAAGAGATTATCGAAGAAGGCATCCGAAGAACAACTACTGAGGCGACTCACTTCTGATTTGCGGCGAAGTGTCAAAAGTTCTGATCTTGGAATAATATTAAATTAATAAATTAAAAAGGTGAAAAAAATGATTAATCTTGGACTTTTAATTATCCGTTTAGTTGTAGGGCTAACCTTTGCAGGACACGGTACACAAAAATTGTTTGGATGGTTTGGAGGTGCCGGTTTAAAGGGTACCGCAGGGTGGTTGGAATCCATTGGTGCAAAACCCGGTATGCTGATGGCCGTCCTTGCAGGAGCAGGTGAGCTCATAGGTGGACTTTTGTTTGCAGCAGGCGTTTTAACCCCAATTGGAGCCGCTCTGATCGTTATCACAATGCTCGTTTCCATCTTTACCGTACATGGTAAAAACGGATACTGGGCAACAGAAGGTGGATTTGAGTACAATCTTGTCTTAATTGCTGTCGCAGTTGGTATAACGTTGGTTGGCCCCGGTTCATATGTTCTTTTCTAATTAATATTATGCTCCATATATCGCAACCTGTTTAATAAGCTATCTTAGTGCAAATAGCTATTTATTACGGTCAAAAGGGAAAAATGAATCACAACTCATTTTTCCCTTTTTTGTTAACTGATTGCTTCCTAGTTATGTAAAGCGTCAAAAGCATAACTTTTGAATTTAGACAAATTTGAATTAGGTCCTCGGTGCCCAGAGTATGATGGAAACACCAATAAGACAAATTATTGAACCAACCCAGTCATAAAGGTCTGGTGTCTTCTTTTCGATTCCCCATCCCCATAACACCGACAACATAATAAATACCCCCCCATAGGCAGCGTACACTCTTCCAAAAGACGGAAAAGTCTGCATGGTAGGAATAACCCCATATATGACAAGAAAAAGGCTGCCCAAAATGCCTAACCAGTATGAAGCTCCTTCACGCAACCAGAGCCATACTAGATAACCGCCCCCTATTTCAGCAAGACCAGCAAGTATAAAAAGAAGAATGGATTTTATCATTTTCCTTTCGCTTCCTTTCTGAACTAGTTTAAATAATAACAGACCATTTTTTCGATACTGTTGATTATGACATAAGCATAATATAACAAAGCAGCCAATCTAGCTGTTTATTTTTACTTGGTTTTTAGAATAACCCGGAAAAGAGTGCCTTCCAGTTTAACTTGTACAAAATTGAGGTTTATCCCCCTTCAAAATAAGGAACATTTACAATAAGTCATGATACATTCATGATGATTTCATGAAAAGAGTACCAAAAGGAGGAATGAGATTGATGGTATTATCTTTAGGTGCTAAAGTACCTGACTTTTCACTACCGAGTACGTCTGTGGACCAGTTTACATTTGAAAATTATCGTGGGAATCAGGTTGGCTGGCATTTGATTGCGGTCTTGGTGACCCGTCTGTCTCGAAGACCTCCAAGGTTTGGAGGAAAGTAAAGGCTTTTTTGAAAGCAGAAATGTACACATTGTAGCCATATCAACAGACAACCTTGACAATTTAAAGAAGATGGTTAGAGAAAAAGAACTGAGTTTTTCCGTCTTGTGTGATGAACAATTAAAGGCACTAACAGCATATGATGTTTTTTACCATGGCAAGGACGCTCCATATGAAGATCACGCCACACATGGAGAACCTGCATATTTTCTAGTAGACGAAATGGACAATTGCTCTATATGCAAAAGCAAACAAGCCCATTTGGACGTCCCTCCGTAGTCGAATGTCTTTTTATTCATGGTCACTCCTTCAAGTGCGGTGTTTGATTTACACTATTTTCTAAAGTCTTGTGGATTACGGTATGAACCGTACTCAAACCATTCAAAACAGAAGAAAGCTGGCTTTCTAAGCATTGGTAAAACATTGTTCGCTTACTATAACAGCCATACTTCCTATATCCGCCGCTTTTTTTTGATGATACTAATTTATGTGGATCCATAGGGGCAAGTGTTAGGCAATTGTCTTGTTACCATACAACTTACTCGCCAATGGCCACCAAATTTGGAGCCACCTTTTGTTCACCACTTTGCATATTGGTCGGTTTTGAATAGCCCACGGAACTTTTTCGTAACTCCTGGCGAGCACACACTTACCTATAGGGTTTGTCCATTTGAGGTAGGTGAAAAAGGTCGCCTAGCGACCTTTTTTATTTAACAACCCCTGCCGCACGAACACACAATAATCACTAAGAGAATAAAGAGAACCAGAATGACCCCAATTTCTTCACCAAAACGATCCATCCGTATCGCCTCCCTTGTAATTGTTCATGATAAAGTACGTAATTATGGAGACATATGTCCTAGACATTTGCCTGTTTTCCCGGCCCAGACAAACGTAAAAAACCGCCTTAAGATTGTCTGAAGGCAAGCTTAAGGCGGTTATCAAGGGAGATGCGGGAAAAAGCCCGTTGACAATTCCTGAAAAAACGAACCTCCCATAGCAATTTTCTCATAACCTAGACATTAGAGAACTGCTATGGATTCTATTCATGCATTTTTTGTGACGGCATTTCACAAATGCTCAGTCAAAAAAGGGTTGAGCTTACTTTGATTAATCAGGTGCATGTAATCGAATGTCTCAGCAAAGTCACCCCGTTCAATGCGATCATGGTCCTTATTCATAGCTATCACAGCTGCTCGACGTACTAAATGCAGGATTGGACCGGCCACTCCATCAGTTGCGTAATAAATCCTTTTACTAACATCCTCTTCTGCCAGCAGTGACGATTCTATAAAAGGCAATCTCATGTCTAGTTCAGACAGCAACTCCCTGAATTGATTTAGACCTTCCGCACTGTCATAGGAGTAAGGCTTTAGTTCATGTTGTATCGAAAACCGCCTTTTCAACTGCTCATTGCTGTTGATAATGTTTTTCGACTGATTTAGACCGAATAACACAAACGGCAGTGAAGTTTCATTTATTATCGTTCTGATCCAGTCAACCACTTCATATACGACACGTCCCCTATTTGGGTCCACACACCCTTCGAATTCATCCAATATCACTAATTCAACCTTCAAGTTTATCAACTCAATTACCCGATCGGTGCTTATGCGAATGCTTGAGAATTGGGGATCTGGTTCACCTAATTCCCTGAGAAATTTTTCTGCTATAGATTGAACGGTTGCTGGCAATGGAACTCGCGTATTCAGAATTACCCCTTGTGGCTTATTATGTTGCTGCACATAATAATTGATAAAGTGTGTTTTCCCTGACCCAGATGGACCTGTGACAAGCATACAATCTGGAGAAGAGGACATTTTGGAATATGTTCTGCATTGTTCGATCTGTTGTAGTAAGCATGAGTTATTGGATATTCAGTAACTCATGCTTAGTAAAATTTTTTCAATTGAATCAATTTCATAACTCAAATCCTTTGAACCGTAAGGTTCAATGGGCATGAAAAAAAGGAGTACCTCCCCAAATCTCGAATAGAGTAGTTGCTCAGACAACTCAATGAGAAAGGTGGTCTCCTCATGTACTCTATTCGTCAAGGTCATTTGAAATTTGCGTTTCCATGGACGGTCTACCGCACTCTTTTCCTGATTCACTTTAAGCTTGAGTGTTTCTTCAATAAAGTTGGTCACCGATGCTTTCACCCGTTCTCCCGCTTTACGTGTACGAACGTAAATATTACAGTCGTCTGCATAGCGGACAAACTTGTGTCCTCGCTTCTCCAGTTCCTTATCCAGTTCATCTAATACGATGTTGGAAAGCAACGGACTTAGTGGACCACCTTGCGGCGTGCCCTCTTCCGAATCTCTGACAACTCCATGTATCATGACACCCGCTTGAAGAAATCGACGAATCAAGAGAAGAACCGTTTTATCTTCTACTTTCTCCGCTACCTTCCTCATCAACCGATCATGATTCACTTTGTCGAAGAATTTCTCTTTAGCGATATAAGATAGACCCATAGGATCATCCCTAGACAAGATCGTGAGATCTTGTAAACTAACTTCAGAGAGGTACACATCTTATGGAATCTATCATCGAGGATTATCGAGAATATCAAACCATTATTCGAGGATATACGCCAAAAGTGGTGAAAGCTACTTGGCGGGAACTCAAAAAGCTAGCTCAATATCTGGAGAACTTATCCATCAACTTTCAAAACGTTCAACTCGTTCACCTGGAGAACTACTGTATTGAACGTACAGAAAGTAAATCTCTTGGATACCGAAATGTAATCATTAGTCAACTTCGTTCTTTTTTTAATTATTTAGTGCAGCAAGAATTACGTTTAGAAAATCCTGCTCGTCATCTAAGGTATACGAATCTAGATCTTTATCAATCCTTACCTGAGATCGCTTCAATAGAGGAAATTCAAGATTGCCTAAAGGAATTAAAAAGGCAAATCGACAGTTGTTTGAGCCGTCGTCAATTCGACCCTATCCGAAAGCGTAATCTGGCCTTATTTGCTCTTTTGTATGCCTCCGGCATTCGAGCTGGAGAAGCAGCAAACTTACAGATCAGAGATATTCTATGGGAAGAACAAGTTCTCATCATTCGAGAAGGAAAAGGGCGAAAAGAACGGCGAGTTCCCGTCGTTAATGAGATATTAGAATTACTTCAGATTTATTTAGCTACGCGTAATGATCTTGAACCTAACGCACCGCTATTCTTAACCTGGCGGAAAGAAGCGATGGACAACAACTTAATAGGTGCTACCTTTAGGAAATATCATGAGATGTGGGAAAAATCCCTTCGCCCCCATCAACTACGCCATATTTGTGCAAGTCATCTGTATCAACAAGGAGGCAATATCGTACAAATCAAAGACTGGTTAGGCCATAAACGGCTGACAACAACCCTTCATTATACTCGGATTCAAAACCCAGAGATAGAAGCAACACTGGAGTCACACCCTATCAACGAAATGTCTTGTTCATCAAAACCCAAGTTGGAAATTGTTAACGTATCTAGCCAAAATAAACCACTACGTCGAAAATATACGATGACTCCCATAGCTGAACCTCTTACAGGAAAATTAGCAGAACAAATTCAAGAATTCCTTCGAACTGCAGAGGGTATGAAGAAATATTCGAAGGGTACGTTAAAGGAATTTCGTTTTAGTCTTACTCGATTTGCCGTAGGCTGTCCACATTGTCTGGAGAAAGGAATTGAGGTGTTACGTGCCGTAGACATCATTCGCTGGCTTAGTGCTCGTAGACAAGCCGGAATCTCTCCTTGTACGATAGACAAAAATCTATCCCACCTTCGCTCATTTATGGCTTACGCCATAGACCGTGGCTGGAGAACTGAAAATCCGATGGAGGCACTTAAAATGGTACCCAAACAACCGAAAGAACAAACCTATTTAACGGAAGAAGAGATGCTACGTATACTTTCTGCACCTGATCGCTCAACTAACCAAGGTTTTACGGACTTTATTACTCTTTTGGTACTCTATGCAACAGGGCTCCGTGTCGGAGAACTGAGTGCTCTAAACATCGAAGATGTGGACCTAAAAGAAGGCTGGATTCATGTACGAGAAGGAAAATCAGGTGATCGTCAAACAGCTATTCCTAAAGCAGCTATTGGCGACTTAAAAAAGTATGTTGGACTCTATCGCAAAGCCAAATCGGGCCCTTTCCTATTGAATCAAAAAGGAACTCGTATTAAACCATGGACCATAACAAGGCGTATACGAAAATATTCCGAAGCTGCTCATATTGAAAAGCCTGTTAGCCCTCATACCATTCGTCATACTTTTACGGCTCATCTTATCCAACGAGGTGGAAGAGTAGAAGTCATAGCTAAAGCACTTGGACATAAGTCATTAAAAGAAACCACCCCCTATGCTCACGCCGATTTCGAGGATATCAGAAAAGCCGTTAGCCTACTTCGCAGAAATATTCCACCCGTGTCAGGAGAGAAAAAGCATGAATAATGAAGCCATTCTTAGAGAATTTCTCGACTATACCCAATTTGTTCGAGGTTGTCGTCCTAAAACCGCCGATGCCTACGCCATCGATATGAAAGTTTGGCAAACATTTTGTAGAAATGACTACCCACAAATGGACAATCCCTCCAAAGCTAAAATGGTTGTGGATTATATCCGCTACCTTCGTGTTGACCGTAAGAATGGTTCTTCTGCTGTGCAACGTAAATTGGCCACCCTTTCAGCATTTATCGACTATCTCATTCTTATGGAGATAATAACTCCTAAACAAGATGAACGAAAAAAATGGCCGAAACTTCTCGATACACCGGAACGACTTCCAGTGGTCTTAGAAAACAAAGAAATTCAACAGATACTCACCCAACCAGACACCACAACTATTTTAGGCCGCCGTGACCGGGCAATCCTTACTTTGATCTACTCAGTTGGACTACGAGTAAGTGAAATCTGCTCCCTCCAGCTACGTAATGTCCATTGGGAAGAGAAACGAATTCTGATTCAAGGAAAGGGGGGACGGGAGCGATATGTACCACTGGATTCAATCGTTGAAGACGTCATTAAGGATTACCTCACTTCTAGAACTAGCACTATTTCTGAGCTCTTTGTCAGCAAAAAGGGAGGTGCGCTAACTTCTCGAGCTATTCAGTTTATGGTTAAGAAATATGCGGCACGAGCTGGTATCGATAAGAAAGTCACTCCCCATAAATTGCGACATACATGTGCTACTCACCTTTTGCAAGAAGGCGCTCATTTAGTGGCCATTCAAAAATTATTAGGCCATAAGAGCCTAAATACGACTCAAATTTATCTACACATCACCATTACAGACTTAAAACAACTTTCTCAACGCCATCCGATGCGTAAAATGCGTACTGTCATAGGCTTATGCGGTAAACCAGTAACTTGTTTTCAAGCACCTTACGGTGCCCGAACGGGTACGTAATTCTGAAATACTGCGATTTAATTAGAAAAACATAGATAATAAACGTTAATTAACTTAAATAGGCGAGGGCCACTCTAAATTAATATCGCTAAATTTCTCCAGATCCATGTCGACCACCCACCTATATCCCTGCTGCATGTAGCGCTTCGCTTTCCTTACGGCATCATGTCCACGCCTTGCAGGGCGGAATCCATAACTATGGTCAGAAAAGCCAGGGTCAAAGAGAGGCGTCAATACTTGCGCAAGTGCCTGTTGAATGAAACGGTCGGTCACGGTAGGGATGCCTAACTGCCTCACGCCGCCGTTCGGTTTCGGGATTTCGACCCGAAGGACTGGGCTCGGTTTATAGGAGCCCATCTCGATGGAACGGCGAATGTCATGCCAGTGTTCCTTAATATGTGCTCGTAGGAGTTTAACTGACATACCGTCCACGCCATGACTTCCTTTATTCCGTTCCACTTGCTTTAGGGCAAGTAAGAGATTGTTCCGTGACAGCAATTGTTCAATCATAACGTATACTCCTTGCGTGAATGAAAGGCCCAATTTGTGCCGAACGCACACTCCGCCCTTCTGAAGTTCCCCGTGGATTCACCACTTCTTCCTTCAGATAAGTCCTTTCGGATTGTCTGCCTTCATCGCGTGTCTTCGAACGCCTTGTCTTTCATTCTCCATAATGTTCAGCCCTTCCATGGTTTGTCGTCACAACCCATGTACTATGGCTTCTGCTGACTTCTGTCTGTTCAGCTTATCCTCACGGATAAGGTTGCCAAGGGAACTCGGCATGTCAGACAGATCTCCCCGGGTAAGAACATTATCTTCCCCTCCATCTATCTGCCTCATTTACTCTCATTCGCCTTCGGCAGTATGGACTTCGTCTTGTTTAGCAGACTCATCCAACGAATGTTAGCCTTATATGAGGTTCGTGTTCCTCAGACCGGAGGTTTGCCGCCGGCTTCCTTCAGATTCGACCTCACGGTCGACACCCTTGCCTTAAGCTATGGTTACTACTGCCTTCACCATTCGGGACTTGAACCCTATAGATAATGCCCATGCCGGGCGCACTAAAAAAGGCATCATTGAAGTGCTCAAATGATGCCTTTTCTTGTTGTTGTTTTGTGAAATTTTATGGATTTTGATTTTAATGAACCATGTTATTAAAGACAACCGTTTGTCAAACTTTGTGACCAATTTGACAAACTATATGGAACGTTTAATTTTTGACAAACTTAGTGACTAATTTTCACTCCGGAATATCAAAAACTTCTTTGTCAAATCCATCCAACTTAGACGTTCCTTAATCAAAAACGACGTTTGTCACACTCTATGAAAAGTGAAGTAAGCTACAAAACACTTTCCATAAATCCAAATGTCACACTTCATGAACATTTGTCACACTTTATGTTTCTAATGCCAAACTTACTGAGGTTCTACAAGATCCAAAACTTTATGAGATCCTACAAATACCCTAGTACAAAGATTTAACTACAGCGCTTAGCTGCACTTCGAATAGCCGCAGGATTCACAGTGCTTACAACCTTCTTCTGCTACCAGCGCCGCTGCGCCGCATTCCGGGCAAAGGTCAAGCCCTTCGCGATATACATCCCCATCCTCATCGGTATCATGGGTATGTGGAGCCGGTTCGATGGCAGCAGCTGAAGATGATTCATACATTTCAATATCTTCTTCGCTATCGTTTAGATAGAACTCAATGGCTTTTGCTACAGCATCCGGAATCGAATCGACCCGGTTCACGCCAAAGCCTACTGCGCCCGAACCCCCAATGCCTTTAAGGTGTTTGATAAGGAGGCGGGCTTTGTTGCCGTCCGGCAGCTCACCAAAGCGGAGGAACAGAGTCGATACACGTCCGAGCGCCTCCGACATAGCAAATACGTCACTGCCTGCTTTCCCAACATTTACAATCACTTCGAATGGTGCACCATCTACTTCATTAACCGTGATGTATGCTTTGCCGAGAGGTGTTTTCATTTTGTATGTAGCACCTTTCAGACGCATTGGACGGCGGCGGTAGTCTTTCGCCTGCACTTCTTGCTGTTCCTCGATGGATTCAGTTTTAGGCGTGCTTTGCTCGGATTTGTTGTTGTTTTTGTTGCCGTCTTTATCTTCTTCACGAGTTGTCAGAACCTGCACATCACGGCTTCCGTCACGGTAGATCGTGACACCTTTACAGCCCAGGTCAAATGCGAGCTCATACAGTGCTTTCGTATCTTCCACTGTGAAGTCAGCAGGAGCATTGGCGGTTTTACTGATGGAACTGTCCACCCATGTCTGTATGGCCGCCTGCACGCGAATATGGTCTTCAGCGCTTAAGTCCATGGCGCTTACGAAGTAATCCGGCAGCTGGTCTGAATTGTTTTCCTCGATCCAATTCTGCGCAATTGGAACATACTGCTTATCAAATCCAAGCCGGCTCTGACGGAAATATTCAAACGCATAGAAAGGTTCAATTCCGGTAGAAGTGCCTACCATGGTACCTGTGCTGCCCGTAGGAGCCTGGGTAAGAACCGTTACGTTGCGCATGCCTTTCTCACGGATTGTTGCACGCAGTTCTTCATCAAACTGCTTCATAAAGCCGCTTTGCAGGAATAAATCCGCATCGAACTGAGGGAAGCTTCCCTTCTCTGAAGCAATTTCTGCAGAAGCGAGGTAAGATTCACGCGCAATAAAGCCATACAACTTGTCCAGGAATTCAAGTGATTCCGGGCTGCCATAGCGAATTTTGAGATTGATCATCATTTCAGCCAGGCCCATTGTACCCAGACCAATACGGCGCTCGCCTTTTTGGTTGGCTTCGTTTTCCGCGAAGTGGTAAGGTGTTGCATCAACCACGTTATCCAGAAAGCGGACCGAATGGCGCACAGCAGTGGACAGGCTGTCCCAATCCACCTCGTTATCCTTCGTAAATTTAGAGAGGTTGATAGCGGACAGGTTGCACACGCCCCAGGCCGGCAGTCCCTGCTCAGCACAAGGATTGGTACAGATAATTGGATTGAAGTACCAGCTGTTTGACATTTGGTTGTAGTATTCCATAAACACAATGCCTGGCTCAGCGGATTTCCACGCAGACTCGATGATTGTATGCCACACATCACGGGCTTTAACCGTTTTGTACACTTTCACTTCTTTACCGGCCTTGATCCATTTATCCAGATCGCCGTCCCAAGTTTGATCATAATCCGGATCGGTTGTATCCGGGAATTTAAGCTCCCATTCTAAATCTTCTTTAACGGCCTTCATAAAGCCGTTACTGATGGCTACTGACAGGTTGGCATTGGTAATCATGCCCATGTTTTGCTTAACCGTGATGAACTCGAGCAGGTCCGGATGCCAGTCGTTCATAATAAGCATTAACGCTCCTCTACGACTGCCGCCCTGTTCAATTAACCCTGTTGTGTAGCTGAATAGTCCACCCCAGGATACAGAACCGCTGGATGAACCATTTACGCCGACCACCGGGGAACGACGCGGACGAAGGCTTGAAAGGTTAATGCCTACCCCGCCGCCACGTGCCATGATTTCGGTCATCTGGCCCAGTGTGTCCATAATGCCGCCGCGGCTGTCATGCGGTGAAGGTATGACATAGCAGTTGTACAGTGTAAGTTCATCGTTTGCACCGGCACCCGCTGCAATGCGGCCACCCGGAACAAGCTTCCAGTCAGCAAGCAGATCACGGAATTTGCCTGTCCACTCCTGCTGTTTCTCAGGTGTTTCCTCCACGGAAGCAATCGTGCGCGCCAGACGGTCCCACATTTCTTCCGGAGTTTTTTCAAGTGTTTTTAATGTTTTATCAGCATCCGCTGTAACGATCGTTCCATTGCGCAGCTCTACATGGAGCGTTTTGCCGTCACGCTTCTGCACAACGCCCACTTCTTTTTTCGGGAATTTCGGGTCATCATGCGTTAACACCAGAACCGTGTCGCCTTCCACGACATGCTCTGCAACCGGGTCTTTTAGCGCATAGCGATCTAAAAATATTTTCTCACTTAGTCCTGTTAGCGTGAATTTCCCCGCTTTTTGTGTAGTTGCCTCCATCTTTCAGCCTCCTATAAAATCAAATGTGGATTGACCACATGACTGCCAATTTGGTAAATTGTATAAGTGCTATTACAGTCTACCCTACAATCTACCCATCGTCAACATATTGTGCACATATGTTTTAAATCCACAATATATTGATTTCATAACCGTTTGCCGCACACTTTTCCCCTATAATCGATGAATCCTTTACCGTTTAAAGTTCCACGCGTCACTGCCGTACTTCTCCTGGCACAGCTGCTCCGCTAATTCACGTTCCTCTTCCGTAAGCTCATCATCTACAAGTTCAACGCCGAGCCCTTTGGAGAAGCCGAGACGAAAAGCTTTTTTAGCCTCCTCAACAGATAGAGGTTGGGAACGCACATCATTTATGGCCACCGCTTTATCAAGAAAGTTTTTCTTAAGGCGTTCTTTCACTTTTTCATTCGGCAGGTTAATCACATCAAAAAGCATGTTAGCATCCATATCTAACAGAATGGAACCATGCTGCAGGATGACACCCTTCTGCCTAGTCTGGGCGCTGCCTGCCACCTTCTTGCCTTCAACAATTAATTCATAGTCTGATGGTGCATCGAAGCAGGCTGAGGATGAAGGGACTGCAAACTTTTCTTTATCGGTATGCGGATCCGCAAGCATAGCATCAAGCCCGATGGCCTTAAAGCCTTCAAGCAGCCCAACGCTGATTACCCGGTATGCATCCGTTACAGTGGAGGGCATTGCGGGATGACTTTCGCATACAATAAGGCTGTATGTTAACTCTTTATCGTGAAGTACAGCCCGTCCGCCAGTAGCGCGGCGAACAAATCCAAGGCCGTATTCTTTTACTTTATCCAAATTAATTTCCGTGGCTGCTTTCTGAAAATACCCGATAGAAAGGGTCGCGGGATTCCACGTATAAAAACGCACGGACGGTTTTGTTTTTCCCTGGCTATGTATGAGAAGCATGGCTTCGTCAATTGCCATGTTCATGGCGGGAGAGCTGCTCCCTGTATCAATAAAACGCCATTTTTCCATCGTAAATCTCTCCTTTACATATGGCTGAATTTATATTGTAACACAGTCGACGACAATGTTCCTGCATCCAAAGACAGCGGAAATCTTTATTTAATTTTTCTTAATATTTCCGTTTCAAAAAGTATTTTGCGGGTAAAGTATTAAACAGGGACATCCTGAATCTGATGTTATGGAGGTTCTATCATGATTGCAGACAGGTGCATTTACTGTGGCGAGGAGCTTGTGCTGTGGGAAAAAAGCCGGTGCTATTGTTCATCCTGTAAGGACCTTACCGAAATCACCTATGCTGATGATGTGTATTATGCAGAAGATGAGATGAGACATGATGATTACCTAGACCAGTTCTTTGCAAGAGAAAATGATGCCCTTAACAAATAGATCGACCCGGTAAATAAAAATTCGCTGCCCCATGCCGCAAGCTAAGGGAGCAGATAGGAAAGTATGCTTTGCTGTCTTACGCAAAAAGCGAGAACAAGGATCATCCCCGTTCTCGCTTATTTTGATTAGAGCAGCCTAGAGCAGCCCATCCTTTTCATTTTCTTCATCCAGACGCGTTTCGTATTGTTCATGAAGGGCATGATCGGTGCTGACATCCACATTTTTTCCATATATATCCGTAATGATAAAACCTTCTATGTCTTCTACATAGCCTACAGGGTCATCCGAATCGATAAACATTTCACTGTAGCTGAATTTTGATGGATCGTAAAAATCGGAAGGCGTTTCAGACGTACCGTATCTGGCCACATCCTGCCAGCTGTCTTCTGCATCATAGTGGACGATATCTTCGCCCTCTTCACGCGAGTTACCGAAAGGCGGATACAATACATCTTCTTCGACAGGCCTCTCCTGCGGAATAAAAACTTCGACGGCATGCTCGATGCACCGGGTGGCAGTAGGAAGTGCTTCTAGCCTCTCCAGGGGTATATCCTTGCCGCATACTTCACACATGCCGTATTTTCCGCTATCTATTCTTTCCAACGCCCTGACCATATCGAGCAGTTCTTCTTCGGTATGTTCGTTGAGCGCAAGATCTTTTCCGCGCTCAAACGTCTCCGTACCGTGGTCGGCCGGGTGGTTATCGTAATTTGAAAGTTCGCTAAGGGATTCTTTAAAGGCAGCCAATCCAAGCTGGTAGTGGTCGTTTTCCTGCAGCCTGTCCGCTAACTCTTTGTGCTGCTCTTGTAGCAGACTGCGGAACCGGGAAAGCTGGTCTTGGGTAAGCACGGCTTTCGCTCCTTTCCAATCTGTTCACCTAATCTGTATATAGTGTGCCCACACAGACGCAAAAAACCCGCCTGCCCAAGGCAGACGGGTAAACTGTAAACCATTATTCTTTTGTGTAGCGCAGGATCGGTTTGCGCGCAGCCAGTACTTCATCAAGACGGCTGATTACCGTGTTGTGCGGCGCCTCCTGCACCACTTCCGGCGTCTCTTCTGCCTCTTTTGCAATTTGAATCATCACATCGATGAATTCATCCAGTGTTTCCTTCGATTCGGTCTCAGTCGGCTCAATCATTAAGCACTCCTCAACGATAAGCGGGAAATAAATCGTTGGCGGATGGTAGCCGAAATCCAGCAAACGTTTGGCAATATCCAGTGTGCGCACGCCCTGTTTTTTCTGCCGTCTGCCTGATAAAACAAATTCATGCTTACATACGCGGTCAAAAGGCAGATCATAATATTGCGCAAGCCTGCGCATCATGTAATTCGCATTCAGTACGGCGTTTTCCGACACAAGGCGCAGCCCTTCCGGCCCCATTGTGCGGATATACGTATAAGCACGCACATTGATGCCAAAGTTGCCATAATAAGCTTTTACGCGACCGATAGACTGCGGACGGTCAAAGTCAAGCCGATAGGTGTCACCGTCTTTAACAACGAGCGGTTTTGGCAGGAACGGAACGAGCGCTTCTTTGACACCAACCGGGCCGGAGCCAGGTCCGCCGCCGCCATGCGGGCCAGTAAAGGTCTTATGAAGGTTCAAGTGCACCACGTCAAATCCCATGTCGCCCGGGCGTGCTTTACCCAGTATGGCATTCGCATTCGCACCGTCGTAATACAGCAGGCCACCTGCTTCATGAACGACTTCTGCAATTTCCACGATATTTTTTTCAAACAAGCCAAGTGTGTTCGGATTGGTCAGCATGAGAGCCGCTGTATCCGGTCCGACTACTTTGCGGAGTTCTTCTACGTCAACGTTCCCGTCTGCGTCCGATTTTACTGTAACGGTTTCAAGTCCGGCGACGCTTGCTGATGCGGGATTCGTACCATGCGCGGAGTCCGGCACAATAACTTTGGTCCGCTGCTCGCCCCGGTTTTTATGGTAAGCACGGATGAGCATAAGCCCCGTCCACTCTCCCTGGGCGCCTGCCGCGGGCTGGAGGGTAACCCGATCCATGCCGGTAATCTCCTCGAGATCTTGCTGAAGCTCATACATCATCTGCAGGGCACCCTGCACCGTTTCTTCCGGCTGGTAGGGATGAATGCGAGCAAAACCAGCATAGCGCGCTACGTCTTCGTTGATTTTCGGATTGTATTTCATCGTACAGGATCCGAGCGGGTAAAAGCCTGAGTCTACGCCATGGTTGCGGCGTGATAATTCCGTATAATGGCGCATCAACTGAAGTTCGCTAATCTCCGGCAGCTCAGCCGGTATATCGCGTGTAGTGCCCGCAGGAATCACTTCCTGAATATCAATCTCCGGAACATCGCATTCAGGAAGGTTATAGCCAACGCGGCCGGGTTTGCTTAGTTCAAAGATAAGAGCCTTTTCCTGATTGGCAAAAAAATTAGACATGGGATGCTGCCTCCAATCCTTTCGCAAGGCGATCAATTTCTTCTTTTGTCCGGAGTTCTGTAACGGCAATCAGCATATGGTTTGCAAGCTCCGGATACTCACGGGACAAATCATATCCCCCGATAATGCCGTGTGCCAGCAGCTCTTTATTAATTTGGCCGACAGACACAGGTGTTTTCACTACAAATTCATTGAATACGGGTGAGTCAAACACGATTTCGTAGCGTTCAAGTGCAGCAATTACACGCTTGGCATACTGCGTTTTCTGCACGTTTAAGCGGGCGCTTTCCTGGACGCCCTGTTTTCCAAGCGCGGTCATCGCCACCGAAGCGGCCAGCGCATTCAGCGCCTGGTTGGAGCAAATGTTTGAGGTCGCCTTTTCCCGGCGGATATGCTGTTCGCGCGCCTGCAGTGTCAGTACAAAACCGCGGCGCCCCTGTTCATCCTTGGTCTGTCCAACAATACGTCCCGGAATCTGGCGCATAAGTTCTTTTTTCACCGCAAAATAACCACAGTGAGGGCCTCCAAAAGACATCGGGATGCCAAATGGCTGGGCGTCGCCGACTACAACATCCGCGTTAAACTGACCCGGCGGTTTTAGCAAACCAAGAGACAGCGGATTGGAGCTAACAATAAACAACCCTTTCTGTCCATGTGCAATCTGCTCAATAGTAGCCAGGTCTTCTATCCCGCCAAAAAAGTTGGGATACTGGACGAGCACCGCTGCAGTATTCGCATCAACAGCCGCTTCGAGCGCTTTAAGATCCGTTAAGCCGTTCACGCATCCAATTTCTATAACTTCGAGGTTCTGCCCTTTTGCGTATGTTTCCAGGATGGCCCGGGATTCCGGATGAACCGCATGCGAGACAACGATTTTGCTTTTCTTGGTTTTGCCCGCGGCCATCGCCGCGGCTTCAGCCAATGCTGTTGCCCCATCATACATAGAGGAATTCGCCACATCCATCGCTGTGAGTTCACAGATCATTGTCTGAAATTCAAAAATAGCCTGCAGCTCACCCTGGCTTATCTCCGGCTGGTAAGGGGTATAGGCCGTATAAAATTCGGAACGCGAAATGACGTGGTTCACAACGCTTGGGATGTAATGGTCATACGTACCGGCGCCTAAGAAGCAGGCGTATTCCTGCGCATTTACATTTTTGCCGGCAAGCTGGCCCATATATTTTACTAATTCAGGCTCAGACAGAGCTTCATGAACCTTTAATTCACCTTCAAAACGGATGCTCTCCGGAATGTCTTCAAATAGTTCGGAAATGTCAGCAATACCGAGCACTTCGAACATTTCCTTGCGGTCCTCCGCTGTAGTCGGGAGATAGCGATAATTCACTTTTATTCCTCCTCTTTTACAAACGCTTCATATTCCTCCGCGTTCATAAGACCTTCTAGTTGGGCAGTATCATCCAGCGCAACAACAGCCATCCAGCCACCGTTATACGGATCGGTGTTGATGGTCTCAGGCGTATCTTCCAGCGCACTGTTAACCTCCACAACTTCACCTGAGACGGGCGCGTAAATATCTGAAACGGCTTTGACGGATTCAACCGTTCCCATGCTGTCATCGGCTTTAACCGTTGAGCCTACTTCAGGCACCTCAACAAATACAATGTCCCCCAGTTGATGCTGGGCAAAATCCGTAATTCCGATGCGCACCTTTCCCCCATCCAAAACTTCCACCCATTCATGTTCTGAGCTATATTTAAATGCCGCATTTATTTGGCTCATTTTTTGCTCCCCCATTGTTTTTCGTTATTTTGATCGCTTATAAAAAGGAAGCGGCACGATAACTGCTTCGATCCTTTTCCCGCGAATTTCTACGTGCAGCTGAGTTCCTGGCTCGCTAAATTCCCGTTTGATTAAAGCAAGCCCGACGTTTTTCTTAAGCGTTGGCGACTGCGTTCCGGTTGTAATTTCACCGATTAGCTCCTCACCTGCATATACCGGATAATGAGTCCGCGGAATGCCGCGCCCTATCATTTCTACCCCTACAAGCTTTCGAGGTGCCCCTTGTTCCTTTTGTTTTTTAAGCGCGTCCTGCCCGATAAACGGGACGGTTTTATCCGTCTTTACAGCAAACCCGACACCCGCTTCAATTGGACTGATGCTAGCGCTAAGTTCCTGGCCGTACAAAGGAAGCCTTGCTTCAAAACGAAGCGTATCCCGGGCACCCAGCCCGCAGGGAAGCACCTCTCCCTTGCCTGCTTCAAGAATTTTACGCCAGAGGGTTTGGGCATTTTCAGGTTTTGTATAAAGCTCAAATCCATCTTCACCTGTGTAGCCGCTGCGGGAAACAAGCGCCTGAACACCCGCAATTTTCACATCCGCTCTAAAACGAAACGATTTAATCGCAGAAAGATCTTCGTCGGTTAGCGTCTGCAGCACTTGCTCAGCCAGCGGCCCCTGCAGAGCCAGCTGCGCTGTATCATCTGATATATTGTGCAATTGCATGTCGCCTTCTATGTGCTGCTTCATCCAGTCCACGTCTTTTTCAATGTTCGCTGCGTTAATAACGAGCAGATACCGATCCCTCGCCAGCTTATACACCAGCAGGTCATCCACCGTACCACCGTCCGGGTAGCACATAATGGAATACTGCGCCTGGCCAACGTCCAGTTTCGATGCATCATTTGTTGTGATTTTCTGTACGAAAGCTAACGCATCCGGCCCACTCACTTCGACTTCTCCCATATGCGAAACATCAAACAATCCCGCTTTTGTACGGACCGCTTCATGTTCTTCTTTAATGCTTGTGAATTGCACCGGCAGGTCCCATCCGCCGAAATCAATTGTTTTTGCCCCGCCCTCTTGATAAAGGGAAAAGAGCGGTGTCTTTTTTAAATCTGCCATACGAAACCATCACCTCCGAAAGAAATGCTTTCCCTTTTTAAAAACCAAAAAAGGACAGAAATAGGGTGTCAATCCCTATTCTGTCCTTTGTACCTGAGAGCTACCCGGCAAACCCGGTTTCCCCTTTGGTGGCCGGTTATATAACCAGCTCTCTCCAGAGTTGCGTCAAACAGAAGTACTTTTGCCTGAGAGTTTAAATGGGTGTCTTGCTCCTTCGGCGATGCGGCGTTTACTGCCCGCATTCTCTCCTTCTGTCTTCATTCGCGGTATGTATTATTTTATGCGTTGTAACAATTTTAATCCTAACATGATTCAGAAAAATTTCAATGCTTTTTTAGTAGAATTCTGAATAAATTTTACAGTGAAAATGACAATGTTTAGTTTTTGCTCTTAATTTCTTGATTATAGGGACAAAAAAAACATGAATAGAGTGTTTTTCCGAACATTACTCTCTAAATCACGTTTTTAATGAGCGCTTCTTCAGTTCACTTCCTCTACCTGGGGGTAGCTATCGAATTCCTTGCGGTAGGAACCTCCTTTAATGGAATCCCTTCCTTATAATAAAGCGAAGGGGTCAGCATAACAAAAAAGATGTGGACATTGTCGTAGCCATTTTCCCTTAAAATGGCATGGAGCTTCGCTGCCAGCGCATCATGTTTTTCCTTTTCCCTTTGAAACATCAAAATCTCCAGACTGGCAGGCGAATTTAGGATAGGCTCGATATGTAAAAGCTCGATTTTTACTATCTCCTCGGGAACATTAGCTATATAGGAAAATTCCTCTACAATTGTGGGTGCGATGTTTTTTAACAAATCCTTATCAATTCCTTTAAAACGTAAAAATGGCATAATTGATTTCCTTTCTACTCACTATCTTTTTATGTATACAATTATACCACTACCGTACATTTTGGCGTGACCGAATAAAAAGTTCGACATCCTCCTAGAGAGATGATGGTGTTTATATTTATGAAGCATCTGGCTTCATTTTCCCACGGAATAGAAAGCCGCCTTACGTCTATATGACAGGCAGCTTCTTAGTCCTAAGCAGAAAAGTTTAATCCGCTTCTGCTATTCACTTGTTAAATAAACTATGCTTGGGGTGTGATGTTTTTTTAGATTCTCATACAATATTGCCCAATACTTGAATATTTCTTTAATTATTAGCATAGCGCTGGAATGTGTCAATCATATGTCGTCGTTTAATTTGATTGAAGGCAAGCCGAAGTTAACATGGTTATGTTGATATGAAACAGAATCGTTGTTTTGAGTATTCTTCATACACGATCAGCAAAAACAGCAAAAAAGCCCCGCCAATATGGCGAGGCTCCTTATTATGTATTTAGTGAAGCAAGGCTTATAATTTTGTAAGTTAATGGTGCCGAGGACCGGAATCGAACCGGTACGGTAGTCACCTACCGCAGGATTTTAAGTCCTGTGCGTCTGCCAGTTCCGCCACCCCGGCAAGGGTGAATGGTGGGCCTAGGCTGACTCGAACAGCCGACCTCACGCTTATCAGGCGTGCGCTCTAACCAACTGAGCTATAGGCCCACAATGGCGGAGAAGGAGGGATTCGAACCCTCGCACGGTTTAACCCGTCTACTCCCTTAGCAGGGGAGCCCCTTACAGCCACTTGGGTACTTCTCCATTATGATATGGGGCGATCGATGGGAATCGAACCCACGAATGTCGGAGCCACAATCCGATGCGTTAACCACTTCGCCACGACCGCCATTATTAAGCACCAGATCTGGGATGTATCACGGTCTGGCTTTTTTGGGCAGAAAAAAATGGCGTGCCCGGAGAGACTCGAACTCCCAACCTTCTGATTCGTAGTCAGACACTCTATCCAATTGAGCTACGGGCACATACGAATGGAGCGGGTGATGGGAATCGAACCCACGTATTCAGCTTGGAAGGCTGATGTTCTACCATTGAACTACACCCGCAATATACAGATGGAGCACCCTGCGGGTACATCTGATTCGAATTCAGCAATGAAGTTAATCGACGCAGTTACAACTCGATAATAATGGAGCACCCTATCGGGTACCACTGATTTCATTCTTCGCAAAGATGTTCATTCGACGTAGTTAGAATGAACACTAATGGAGCGGACAACGAGACTCGAACTCGCGACCCCGACCTTGGCAAGGTCGTGCTCTACCAACTGAGCTATGTCCGCATATGGTGCACTCTACCGGGTACTACTGATTTCATTCTTTACAGAGAAGATTATTCGACGTAGTTAGAATGAATATTAATGGTGCGGGTGGAGGGACTTGAACCCCCACGCCGAAGCGCTAGATCCTAAGTCTAGTGCGTCTGCCAATTCCGCCACACCCGCACATATTGTTACCCATTTCTTTTGGGCCCCATAAAAGTATTCGGACCTACATCAAAGCGCATGCTTCACTTTTATGGGTATAGTGGTGAGCCATACTGGACTCCGATGCACAGGATGTGCGAGGTTCTGCGTTGCAACACGATGTTGCGGTTTTAGCAGAACTTCCTCTCTGGTGAGAGTCCCGTTCGCATTATTAAGAATTCTGCAGATGATCATACTCATCACTTTTGATTAAAATGGTGAGCCATACTGGACTCGAACCAGTGACACCCTGATTAAAAGTCAGGTGCTCTACCAACTGAGCTAATGGCTCTTACATAATAAAGCTAAAATGGCTGGGGTACCTGGATTCGAACCAGGGCATGACGGAGTCAAAGTCCGTTGCCTTACCGCTTGGCTATACCCCAATCATAATGGTGGAGGGGGACAGATTCGAACTGCCGAACCCAAGGGAGCGGATTTACAGTCCGCCGCGTTTAGCCACTTCGCTACCCCTCCAAATACATGGTGGCTCGGGACGGAATCGAACCGCCGACACGAGGATTTTCAGTCCTCTGCTCTACCGACTGAGCTACCGAGCCAACTGTATGTATTAAATAAATGGCGGAGCCGACGGGACTCCGATGCACAGGATGTGCAAGGCTCTGCGTTGCAACAGGATGTTGCGGTTTTAGCAGAGCTTCCTCTCGGGTGAGAGTGCCGTCTACATTATTATTTAATGGCGGAGCCGACGGGACTCGAACCCGCGACCTCCGGAGTGACAGTCCAGCGTGAACTCCAACTTCACCACGGCTCCGCAAAAAAAATGGTGCACCCTATCAGGTACCATTGATTTCATTCTTTGCTAAGAAGTTTATTCGGCGTATATCGAATGAATATTAATGGTGCACCCTGCGGGTACTAATGATTTGATTTTAACTCCGAGGCTTATTCCACGTAGTTAAAATCAACATCAATGGTGCCGGCGAAAGGACTTGAACCCTCAACCCCCTGATTACAAGTCAGGTGCTCTACCAATTGAGCTACACCGGCACAGTATATGGTGGAGGTAAGCGGGATCGAACCGCTGACCTCCTGCTTGCAAGGCAGGCGCTCTCCCAGCTGAGCTATACCCCCATATAAATTCATTATCAGTATTGGTTGCACCGTAGCGGGTACTACTGATTTCATTCCAGCGAAGGTGGTCAATTCGACGTAGTTGGAATGAATAAATTGGTTGCACCCTGACGGGTACCACCGCTTTCATTCTCTGCAAAGAATATTATTCGACGCTGAAAGAATGAATAAATTGGTTGCGGGGGCAGGACTTGAACCTGCGACCTTCGGGTTATGAGCCCGACGAGCTGCCAACTGCTCCACCCCGCGACAATGGCTCCGCAGGCCGGACTCGAACCAGCGACCGATCGGTTAACAGCCGATTGCTCTACCACTGAGCTACTGCGGATTAATATATGGTGGAGGATGACGGGATCGAACCGCCGACCCTCTGCTTGTAAGGCAGATGCTCTCCCAGCTGAGCTAATCCTCCAATAATTTGAGATATGAATGGTGACCCGTAGGGGATTCGAACCCCTGAATGCATGCGTGAAAGGCATGTGAGTTAAGCCGCTTCTCCAACGGGCCCACAGCAGATTACTGATTCCTTTAAAAACTAAAGGTTTGCACCTTGAAAACTGAACTGGAAGTAACGATGCGTTAGGAATTCCTTAAAAATTGGGTTAAGCCCTCGACCGATTAGTATTCGTCAGCTCCATGCGTTGCCGCACTTCTACCCCGAACCTATCTACCTCATCATCTATAAGGGGTCTTACCAGCTTATGCTGTGGGAAATCTCATCTTGAGGGGGGCTTCACGCTTAGATGCTTTCAGCGCTTATCCCGGCCGCACATAGCTACCCAGCGATGCTCCTGGCGGAACAACTGGTGCACCAGCGGTGCGTCCATCCCGGTCCTCTCGTACTAAGGACAGCTCCTCTCAAATTTCCTGCGCCCACGACAGATAGGGACCGAACTGTCTCACGACGTTCTGAACCCAGCTCGCGTACCGCTTTAATGGGCGAACAGCCCAACCCTTGGGACCTACTTCAGCCCCAGGATGCGATGAGCCGACATCGAGGTGCCAAACCTCCCCGTCGATGTGGACTCTTGGGGGAGATAAGCCTGTTATCCCCAGGGTAGCTTTTATCCGTTGAGCGATGGCCCTTCCATGCGGAACCACCGGATCACTAAGCCCGACTTTCGTCCCTGCTCGACTTGTAGGTCTCGCAGTCAAGCTCCCTTGTGCCTTTACACTCTACGAATGATTTCCAACCATTCTGAGGGAACCTTTGGGCGCCTCCGTTACACTTTAGGAGGCGACCGCCCCAGTCAAACTGCCCACCTGACACGGTCCTCCATCCCGATAAGGGATGCGAGTGAGAAGGCCGGCATAATCAGGGTGGTATCCCAAGGATGCCTCCACCGAACCTGGCGGTCCGGGTTCAAAGGCTCCCACCTATCCTGTACAAATCATACCAGCATTCAATATCAAGCTGCAGTAAAGCTCCATGGGGTCTTTCCGTCTTGTCGCGGGTAACCTGCATCTTCACAGGTAGTATGATTTCACCGAGTCTCTTGCCGAGACAGTGCCCAAGTCGTTACGCCTTTCGTGCGGGTCGGAACTTACCCGACAAGGAATTTCGCTACCTTAGGACCGTTATAGTTACGGCCGCCGTTTACTGGGGCTTCGGTTCACAGCTTCGCGCTTGCGCGCTAACCGCTCCCCTTAACCTTCCAGCACCGGGCAGGCGTCAGCCCCTATACTTCGCCTTGCGGCTTCGCAGAGACCTGTGTTTTTGCTAAACAGTCGCTTGGGCCTTTTCACTGCGGCCCCCTCACGCTTATCACGCTAGCGGGGCACCCCTTCTCCCGAAGTTACGGGGTCATTTTGCCGAGTTCCTTAGCAAGAGTTTTCTCGCGCGCCTTAGGATTCTCTCCTCGCCTACCTGTGTCGGTTTGCGGTACGGGTACCTTACTTCTCGCTAGAAGCTTTTCTTGGCAGTGTGAGATCAGGAACTTCGGTACTTAAATTTCCCTCGCCATCACAACCCGGCGTTACAGTGTACGGATTTGCCTATACACACGCCTCATTGCTTGGACAGACATAACCAGCAGTCTGCTTGCCTTACCCTCCTGCGTCCCTCCGTTGCTCAAACGAAGTAGAGGTAGTACAGGAATTTCCACCTGTTGTCCATCGCCTACGCCTTTCGGCCTCGGCTTAGGTCCCGACTAACCCTGAGAGGACGAGCCTTCCTCAGGAACCCTTAGGCTTTCGGCGGAAGGGATTCTCACCCTTCTTTTCGCTACTTACACCGGCATTCTCACTTCCTGCCGCTCCACCCGTCCTTCCGGTCGAGCTTCACCGCTGCAGGAACGCTCCCCTACCCCTGACACCTACGGTGTCAAGCCACAGCTTCGGTACTTCACTTAGCCCCGTTACATTTTCCGCGCAGAGTCACTCGACCAGTGAGCTATTACGCACTCTTTAAATGGTGGCTGCTTCTAAGCCAACATCCTGGTTGTCTGGGCAACTCCACATCGTTTCCCACTTAGTGAAGATTTAGGGACCTTAGCTGGTGGTCTGGGCTGTTTCCCTTTTGACTACGGATCTTAGCACTCGCAGTCTGACTCCCGGATATCTGTAGCCGGCATTCGGAGTTTGACTGAATTTGGTACCCCGCGAGGGGCCCGCATCCAATCAGTGCTCTACCTCCGGTACAGTAAATCCGAGGCTAGCCCTAAAGCTATTTCGGGGAGAACCAGCTATCTCCGAGTTCGATTGGAATTTCTCCGCTACCCACACCTCATCCCCGCACTTTTCAACGTGCGTGGGTTCGGGCCTCCAGTGCGTGTTACCGCACCTTCACCCTGGACATGGGTAGATCACACGGTTTCGGGTCTACGGCTGCGTACTGAATCGCCCTGTTCAGACTCGCTTTCGCTGCGGCTCCGGCTTCTCACCTTAACCTCGCACGCAACCGTAACTCGCCGGTTCATTCTACAAAAGGCACGCCGTCACACAGTTAATGTGCTCCGACTAGTTGTAGGCACACGGTTTCAGGTTCTCTTTCACTCCCCTCCCGGGGTGCTTTTCACCTTTCCCTCACGGTACTGGTTCACTATCGGTCGCCAGGTAGTATTTAGCCTTGGGAGATGGTCCTCCCAGCTTCCCACGAGGTTTCACGTGTCTCGCGGTACTCAGGGTACGTCTCGGAGAGACGGCCATTTCGATTACAGGGTTGTTACCTTCTGTGACGGGCCTTTCCAGGTCGCTTCATCTATGACCGTCTTTTGTAACTCCATGTGAGACGCCCTACAACCCCGGAAGGCGAACCTTCCGGTTTGGGCTTCTCCGCGTTCGCTCGCCGCTACTTACGGAATCACTATTGTTTTCTGTTCCTCAGGGTACTTAGATGTTTCAGTTCCCCTGGTCTGCCTCTACCTGCCCTATGGATTCAGGCAGGAGTACGATCCCATTACGAATCGTAGGTTTCCCCATTCGGACATCTCCGGATTAACGCTTGCTTACAGCTCCCCGGAGCATTTCGCAGTTCGCCACGTCCTTCTTCGGCTCCTGGCGCCAAGGCATCCACCGTGTGCCCTTCATAGCTTAACCTCTGGTTTCCAATCAAGCGTCTTGATCAGCGTCGATCTTCTGCGTTGCGTTGTCCCTGTGCTGCTCACGTATCAAAAGCATACGCTCCGCTGCTCGGTCCTGCCGCGCCTTGAATCTCTCGCTTCTCATGCCGCTTTCTTTCATGGAAATCCGGTTTCACCTAAAAGGTTTTTACAATTGGATTTTCCTATTGCGCATTGTTTCTTCCATGATTCAGTTTTCAAAGTGCAAAATTGACGCCCACGGATGGGCTAACGTCTACGTTGCAACAGCGACGACCAGGACGGTCTAACATCGTTAACGCAACAGGACGTTGCGCATGTTAACGATGGCACGTTGCGCTTTTAGTAGACGATCCTTTTTTCGGCAAGGTTGCCGGCCTGGCAATGTCCTACTCTCCCAGGGCGTTGCCGCCCAAGTACCATCGGCGCTGAAGGACTTAACTTCTGTGTTCGGGATGGGAACAGGTGTGACCCCTTCGCCAATATTGCCAGACAGCAAGATACTTAGTGTATCTCATTTTGTATTCAATTCCAAGAAGAAGTTCCTGGAAAACTGAACAGTGAAAGTGCCAGTGTGCCGATTCTCCATAGAAAGGAGGTGATCCATCCGCACCTTCCGGTACGGATACCTTGTTACGACTTCACCCCAATCATCTGCCCCACCTTCGGCGGCTGGCTCCTTACGGTTACCTCACCGACTTCGGGTGTTGCAAACTCTCGTGGTGTGACGGGCGGTGTGTACAAGACCCGGGAACGTATTCACCGCGGCATGCTGATCCGCGATTACTAGCGATTCCGGCTTCATGCAGGCGAGTTGCAGCCTGCAATCCGAACTGAGAATGGTTTTTAGGGATTGGCATACTCTCGCGAGTTAGCAGCCCGTTGTACCATCCATTGTAGCACGTGTGTAGCCCAGGACATAAGGGGCATGATGATTTGACGTCATCCCCACCTTCCTCCGTCTTGTCGACGGCAGTCTCCCTAGAGTGCCCAACTGAATGCTGGCAACTAAGGACAAGGGTTGCGCTCGTTGCGGGACTTAACCCAACATCTCACGACACGAGCTGACGACAACCATGCACCACCTGTCACCGCTGTCCCGAAGGAAGCCTCTGTCTCCAGAGGGGTCAGCGGGATGTCAAGCCCTGGTAAGGTTCTTCGCGTTGCTTCGAATTAAACCACATGCTCCACCGCTTGTGCGGGTCCCCGTCAATTCCTTTGAGTTTCAGCCTTGCGGCCGTACTCCCCAGGCGGAGTGCTTATTGCGTTAGCTGCGGCACTGAGGATTGGAGTCCCCAACACCTAGCACTCATCGTTTACGGCGTGGACTACCAGGGTATCTAATCCTGTTTGCTCCCCACGCTTTCGCGCCTCAGCGTCAGTTACAGACCAGAGAGTCGCCTTCGCCACTGGTGTTCCTCCACATCTCTACGCATTTCACCGCTACACGTGGAATTCCACTCTCCTCTTCTGCACTCAAGCCTCCCAGTTTCAGGTGGCCCTCCACGGTTGAGCCGTGGGCTTTCACACCTGACTTAAGAAACCGCCTGCGCGCGCTTTACGCCCAATAATTCCGGACAACGCTTGCCCCCTACGTATTACCGCGGCTGCTGGCACGTAGTTAGCCGGGGCTTTCTCGTCAGGTACCGTCAGACCGGGAGGTCGTCCCGGCGGTTCTTCCCTGACAACAGAGCTTTACGATCCGAAAACCTTCATCGCTCACGCGGCGTTGCTCCGTCAGACTTTCGTCCATTGCGGAAGATTCCCTACTGCTGCCTCCCGTAGGAGTCTGGGCCGTGTCTCAGTCCCAGTGTGGCCGATCACCCTCTCAGGTCGGCTACGCATCGTCGCCTTGGTAGGCCACTACCCCACCAACTAGCTAATGCGCCGCGGGCCCATCTGTAAGTGTCCGAAAACTTTCCATCCAGAACCATGCGGTTCTGCATCCTATCCGGTATTAGCTTCGGTTTCCCGAAGTTATCCCAGGCTTACAGGCAGGTTGCCCACGTGTTACTCACCCGTCCGCCGCTAACTTTGAAAAGCAAGCTCTCCAAAGTCCGCTCGACTTGCATGTATTAGGCACGCCGCCAGCGTTCGTCCTGAGCCAGGATCAAACTCTCCAAAAAGGTTCGATGCTGTTCGCTCATACGAGCTGGTCTTACTTATAAAATCCAGAATTGAATTCTGGGTCAATCGCACATTTGGCATTTCACTGTTCAGTTTTCAAGGAACTTTATCAGTCAGCCACAAAACCAATCAGTTATCAGCGGCGACTTAATAATCATATATCATTTTGCTTTAACAATCAATAACTTTATTTTTCCAACACAACTTTTAGTTAGCTACTTTATAGGCGAATCATTATGGTAGCACGTATTGTTGACAAAAACAACCCATTATCTCCACGAACCACAAAATATTTTGTCTCACGCTCTGCCCATCCATGTCTCCTTATGCACCCTTGATCACCTCCGCATTAAGAAACACTCCTCTCTAAAGGTGCCCTCCCTCAATCCCGAACACGGGGACAGCGCAGAAGCATTAATCAGGCATGCTGACATGGCTATGTACCAAGTGACTTCCTCCCGCCCACTAAAGTCAGGGGCTTCCTTGTGGAAGCTCGGTAGTGACTTGCTCTGGCAGAGATGATATCTCACGACATTATCCGTTGTTCCATTTCTGACCTTGCCTTCATCGCAGACACCATAGGTAATGTCACGCTTACCCTCCCGCAAAGGCTTTGCTCTACGAGCACATAGTATATCAAAAATTGCTTATGGAATTTTCTACACCGCTACGCTCGTGCACAAGGCTATATTTTTTGAAGCATTATGATCGGCATGATCGCGATGCCCGCATTTCTTAAAGTGGAATACATCTTTCTTGCGATTTCCCTTTTCAATGTGATGGCATTTATAGCATTCTTGAGAGGTGTACTTCGGAATAACAAAGATAACCCGAACATTGCGTTGTTTTACATGTTTGACGAATGTTATACAATTGCTCCATTTTAAGAACAGGTCGATCAAACTGCAGGGCAAAATCAACCATTTTTTTGGCTAATTTTCGATTGTAATCTTCCATCCATCTATTTTCTTTATGACCCAGACGTTTAATTGCACGCAGTGCCTTCTTTTTACCTAAAGAACGCCGCAGGGAACGAAAATGTCGACGAATGTACCCAATTTCTTTTCCTGAAAAATACTGTCTCTTGCCACTTTTTGGTTCGGATATAACCGCAAGATGACGTAGCCCAACATCAACACCAATAAAAGTTTGGGGAACAATTGAGAAAGTGGTAATTTCACAAGAAATTTCAACAGGGATGGCCAGATACCAATCGGATCCTTTTCGCAAAAGCTGAATGATTGAACGATTTTCTCGATTCTTGTCCACCCGAACTTCTTTTTTTACCAGCTTTTTTGTTGCTTTGTTTTTAACTTGTTTCCTCTCGTATGTAATCCTTTGTTGGAAAACCGGGTAACAAACTCATTCTCTTCAACAGGAAGGTATTTTTTCTTTTTATCGACGACAAAACCAACATACCATTTACCTTTGACACACTTCGTATCCCAGTTTTGGTTGTTGATGCTGATAGGGACTCGTGATTTAAAGGTCGGAACCTTTTTAGCAAGTCCTTGTCTATAATCTGCAACAGCCTTTTTAGCTTTGCGAATGGCTTCATTTTTAATAGAGGAATTGAGTTCAGCTCCTACATTGGAAGTAGAAAGGGATTCTCCATTCAAAATACGTGAAATACACAAATTAATACAAGCTGCATATTTCTGTTGGGCAAGAATCCATTCTTTATGTTTAGCTTTGTTTTTTAAAAAATCAAAAAGTAAGTATGTATAATAACAAATCCAGTGGCAATATAATACAGATAATTTCTTCTCCACATATATATGTTAATCAACCCTCTCATTCATACATAACAGAACGGAATATTTCACAAACTTGTACTATCTCTTACTCTCGGAATCAGGAAGGTGAAGGTTCTTGAACGATGTGCCGGTTTCCTTTAAGCGGGAATGGATTGATGGACTCGAGCAGCGACTATGTGAGGACGGACCCTGGCACCATCCTGAAATATATAAGCTTGCCTGGGAAGCTGAACAGGCAACTGCAATCGGCAACTTCGATGAACTACAGTGTTTGCGTCATCTTCCAAAACTTGACCCCCTTCCCCATCAAATTGATACTGCCAGACGTGTCATTCAGGAGATGCATGGGCGAGCACTGTTAGCAGACGAGGTAGGTTTAGGGAAAACAATTGAGGCCGGATTGATTTTAAAAGAATACATGATCAGAGGCCTCGTAAAAAAAGTATTAATTCTGGTCCCTGCATCGCTTGTCGTCCAATGGGTACGCGAACTAAACTCCAAATTTTCTATTCCGGCTGTTGCCCAAAAAAAAGAATATATGTGGACGCAGTACGACTGTGTCGTCGCATCCGTTGATACAGCGAAACGCCCCCCGCACAGAGAGATTATCCTAAATCAGGATTACGACCTGGTTATTGTAGATGAGGCACATAAATTAAAGAATAAAAAAACAAGAAATTATCAGTTCATACAAGAAGTCAAAAAGAAATATTGCCTACTACTGACGGCCACCCCTGTACAAAACGAAATAAATGAACTGTACAACCTGATTACTATCTTAAAGCCAGGACATCTTGGACGTTCGGATGATTTTCACCAAGCGTACGCCAAGGGTAAGCGGGAAGTAAAAAACGGAGAAAACTTAAAAAAGGAACTTAAAAAAATAATGGTCCGCAACCGACGCGCGGATGGTTCTGTCACTTTCACTGAACGTCATGTTATAACGGTCCCTGTTGAGCTTTCTCCGTCCGAACGCCAATTATACGAGGAAGTAACAAGCTTTATTCGTGAAGAATACCATGCAGGCTATTTTAAAAACCCACTTTCGCTCATAACGCTTCAGCGTGAAATTTGCTCAAGCCGGCATGCTGCTTTTACAACGCTTGGCAATATGTACGACAGGGCCCCCGAGGATTCACCTATACGAGCAAGAATTGATGAAATCCTTAATATGATAAGGAAAATCGAAACACATTCCAAAGCCGAGAAAATGATGGAAATCATTAAAGAGTCAAATGATAAAGCAATCATTTTCACCGAATATCGTGCCACTCAAGAATATCTGCAATACATCCTGGCCCAGCATGGAATTACATCCGTCCTCTTTCGCGGCGGGTTTAAACGAGGCAAAAAAGACTGGATGAGCCAATTGTTTGAACAAAGAGCACAGATTTTGATCGCGACAGAAGCTGGCGGTGAAGGGATAAATCTCCAATTCTGCAACCGGCTGATTAATTTTGATATGCCATGGAATCCGATGCGGGTCGAACAGCGCATTGGGCGCGTTCACCGGTTGGGACAAAAACGCGATGTATTTATCTATAATCTTTCAACGATCAATACGATTGAAGAACAGATTCTACGGCTTCTTTATGAAAAAATTAACCTGTTTGAAATGGTCATTGGTGAATTAGACGTCATTATTGATCGCCTCCAGTTTAATGGATCCATCGAACAGAATCTTATCGAGATTGTACTTGGCTCCGAAAGCGAAGGAGAATTGAGGATTAAAATGGACAATCTCGGGGAAGTAATTCGCGGGGAACGGAAAAATATCAAAGCTAAAAATTCAATCCCCGTCTCCATTTCAGATGAGGTGCTGCCATGAAGCAGGAACAGGTAAGGGCTTTTCTAGAACGCTACCTTGATGCACATAAAGCGGTTTATACGGAGGTTCACCCATCTTATTTTAAAGTACGGCTACCAATAGAAGTAGATAAAGATTTGGGAAACCGCCCCTTTTACTGGACTTATGTTGAAAGGCTAAACATCGAGCCGCAGCCGATGTTTATGACCCTCATTTTTGATAAGGAGAACCTTCCGGATGACGTGGTCCGCGGGGAGGAAATATCTTTTGGTTCCCCGCGGCTGCTGCAGTTTTTCTCTTCGGCCCGCAAACGCGGCCAATATGTACGCCTTTTTGAGCGCCCCGGCGAAAAAGCGGAGCGAGCCGGCTTGATTCCCTGGCTAAATGTGAATTACAAAATATCCTTTATTTGCGACAGAAAAAAGGATATTCTCTTGTCGTTAGGGATCAACATGATCAATGGAACCATCTTTGATCAGTTCTTCAGCAAAATGGAAAACTACAATCTCAGCCCGGTTATGGCTGATTACACATTCACAGTCCGCCCTGTCTATGGCATTAAATCTGCTGCAAACCGGTTAGAGCAGTATGTTTCAGAAATTATCCAGCGTGAAGATCCTGCATGGGCTGTTGACGCAAGACAGCGCCTTAACGAAGAGCTATCCATTATTGAATACTTCTATACGAAAAAAGATACGGATGAAGAAGATGCTCCGGATTATAGCCAGAAACGAATAGACGAACTGCGCTGGCAGCACGAACCGCGCATCGAAGTGGACATCATCAATGGCGGCTTATTTTATCTGTTAGAACCCCAAGGAAATCCATTAAATCAAACAAGTAATCGCAATGCACATTTGCATTAAAAAACAAGGAGAAGCAGCATCAACGCTCCTTCTCCTTATCGATGAGTTATTTGATTCTCCTGCCAACCAACAAACGCACCGCAAGTGGAAGCATCCCAAACCAGCGGTAGCTCCACGGTTCTTTTTGCTTTTTAACTCTTTGTTCCTTGGGCGTTTCTACGTAACGGACAAACCTTTCCGTTAAATAACGAACGTAATCCTGGGATGACGACATATGGCTTACCCCTTTTTGTTTTATGCTATACTCTTAGCTTGCCCGGGAAATTTAAAATCTAATCTCGTTGCGTAAACTCTGCCGGATTTGCTCTGCCGACTATTTTATGTCCTCCCAGCTGGTGATCTTGCCTGTTTTTGTATTTACGTTTATCACAAACGCCGCTGCATAATAAGGCGGGAGTAGAGCACTCGATTTAAGTGCCACTTGATCCCCAATACGCCCTATGACCTCCACCTTAACTGAACTCCCATCTATCTGATACATAAAAATTGAGGTAGCGGTATTGCCGCCAATTTGTTCGCACGCATTGTATATGCCTCCTTCTGCTGCATAATAGGCCTTGGTCCGCCAAACATCATTGTTAGCAACATCCCGTATGGATAGTAGATAGGAAACCGCGTATACAACCACCATTAATAAAACCGTCGTATAAAATTGGACAAGGAGCAGAGACGATCCCTTCTGGTTTACTTTGTTCATTCGTTTATCCGGGATGCAAGAAAAATACTTCCCTGCCACTGTACATGGTTGCGTTCGAGCGTAACAAGTACGCTTGCTCCATTTTTATTTGTATCAAATGTTACTGACCGTACAAAGGTCAGCATCACCACAAACCCTTCCGAGCCAAGCTGCCTTCTTATTTTAGAGCCCCAGATTTCGTATGTAATCATGTTATTGGCATAATCCCAGAAATACATCTTTGACGATGTATGGCCAAAACCGTGGCCCTTATGAATTTCTCCCTCTATATAGGAAAAAAAAGCCCGCCCTTCCGCCTCTAGCAGAGCCACATCCTTCACCCGCTGCGTGTACTTCACCGTTTGGATATAACTTGTTAGCAAGAGGATGGCAAGCAGGGCCGTAATCATAGAAGAAACAAGTACCTCAACAAGCGTGAACCCGGATTCAGCTGATAAAATCCGGCCACGGCCGCTTTTGGTGTATACCGATAGGCCGTGAGCGTAATGGATTTTCCTGTGCCATTGACTTTCCATGCAATTGTCACCTCACACCGATCAATTATTTCTGACACTGATGACACACCCATCGTAATGGTATACACCATCCCACTTATTTGCTCTTGGGCCGTTGAAGTTGCAAAATCTCCGCTGGTTACTTTCCATTGTTCAATGGTTGACTTTGCTAGCAAATAGGCCGTTGTCTGGCAAGTGCTGTCCGCGGTCTTTTGTTTCAAAACCTGGAGTGTTGATTCAACCGCCGCCATCGCACCTACCATAAGAAAAAGAGCAAACACCACTTCAAGATAGGCAAAGCCGCACTCTCTCATGGACATCCTCCCTGTTTGTTCCTTTACTCAATAATAAATCTCCCCCCGGCCATATAAAGGGTGAGCGTTGTTGTATGCATATCCGGGTCAAGCAGGGTGATCCGCCCGGCTTTGGTGATATGCCCCTGGGCGGTGAATGCAAAAGTGCCATCTGTAAACGAATAAAACAGGCTATAACCGGGCGGAACCTTCTCTTCTTTAGCAACACCTGGACGAAAGAAATACATCTGGTAGGTCCCCCTGCTGGCGTTTAATACAACCTTCACTGGGACAGCCCGTGCCTTGGCGTAGCTAGCGGCACTGTATAGATTCAAAGTTAATTGATCTATATACTGACGGGTAACAACTCTTGCATACGCGTGTCTCACATCCGGAAGCACCATTATTATAAGAAGGCTCATAATAACAAGGCATGTTACCACTTCAATGAGGGTAAATCCTCCCTCTCCATGTGCCTGCCCTCTTCCATTAGTTATGAACACTGCAGCTTACCTCCATGGTTGAACCATCCGTGGACTTCTTGACTGTGTATGTGCCATTAGATGGGCACTTCGGAATGGATTGTAAATAATGCCGTTCTACCAGCGTGGTAAGTGCTGTCGTTTCATCCGGATATTGGTTTCCATTGTCTATGTAATAGGATTCAAGCGCAGTTGAAATTAGCCTCTGGTTTACTTTGCAGCCCCTGTCCTGCGCCTTCGCAACGGTTCCTTTATAATCCGGGAGTGCCAGTGCCAGAAAAATCCCTATGATAGCAATTACAATGAGCATTTCGATCAAGGTAAAGCCCTTTTCCCGTTTTACATGCTTTAACATGCCTTTCATGATTTCGCTTCCTTTCCTATTCATTCAAAGAATTAACCATATGGAGCACCGGAAGAAAAAACGACAGCACCACCACAAGCACAAGCGAACCAATCGTGAGAAGGAGCAAAGGCTCCAGCAGCCGAATCAGCCTTTCTATCTTTCTTTTTCTTTCTTCTTCCGCCTGCTGGCTGTAAAAGATTAAGCACTGGCCCACCTGCCCGCCCTCCTCACCTAGTTCCGTATATTTAACGATTTCCCATGTGAAAAAAGAGGCACTGGCTTTAAGCATCCGGCTCAGCGGCTCTCCCTCCCGCAAACCCTGTTCACACCGAGCCATTAACTGGCGATACAAGGGCCAGGGGGCCATGTGCTGGAACAGCAGGCATATATCCAGAATAGAAATGCCAGCCTCCAGCAGAAGCCCGGCCTGCATGGAGAAGTAATGGCTGTATTTGATTTTCATCCATTGTGAGCTATAAGGCAGATAAAAAAGGACAGAAGAAACGGCAAGGGCAAACTTCTTCATTTTGTGAAACAGGGCTATAAGCCCCACAGCACAAATCAGCAGGCACACAAGAGATAAGCCATAGGAAGATAGGAACGAAAAAACACGAATCACAATGCGTGTTATTAGAGGAAGTGCAATATTCAGGGTGCTGTACATTTCCCCTATCTGAGGAAGAATGAAATCAAACAAAAACCATAAAGATGCCAAAGACAAACATAACAAAACGAACGGATAAACAATTAATTGCGAAATTTTCTGTTTCCACTCCGCCCTCTCCCTGTAGTACCGGGAGGCAAAAGAGAAACTAGAGGCATATTCCCCATGCTGCTCTCCTGCCACAAGCAGTGAAACAAACAGAGGGGGGACAGTCATATAACCCATCGCACGAGACAGCGCCTGTCCCTCCTCCAACTGTGATCGAACCACCAATAACTGACGCCTTTCTTTGCCGGAAAAATGCTCGGTTGTCAAAGAGAGGCTTTCAAGCAGCGGGATCCCAGCTTCAAGCAGGTAGGACAGATGGTGGCTGAGCCGCGGCAGGTTGTGATCAGACCAGGGAATTTTTACGTTCATATGCTGTATAAAGCTGAAATTCATGGGTTTCAGCCACTCCCTGTATAATTTTTTCTTCGAGAAGCGAAGACAACGGGCAAAAGCCATTGGATATGACGTAATTGCGCATCTCATCAACTGGGCTTCGGTTTAAAATATAGGGATGGAGATCCTCCTCTATTTTTAATACTTCATAAATCCCGGTTCGCCCGGCGAAACCCGTTCCTCCACATTCCTTGCAGCCTGTACTCCTTCTGTAGCAGGCAGGGCAGACCCTGCGAATTAAACGCTGGGCAATCACCCCCTTTATAGCTGAACTAACAAGATAAGGTTCAATTCCCATGTCAAGCAGCCGAACAATCGTGCTCAATGTGTCCTGCGTGTGAATCGTAGAGATGATTAAGTGGCCTGTTAGTGCTGCCCGCACTGCCACTTCAGCGGTCTGCTTGTCCCGAATTTCTCCGACGAGAATGACATCCGGGTCCTGGCGAAGTACAGCCCGCAAGCCTTCGTGAAAGGACAAACCGGAGCGCGGGTGTATCTGCACCTGATTGACGCCTGCAATCCTATATTCAACCGGCTGTTCAAGAGACACCACATTCCGCCCTTCCCGCTGCAGTTCATGCAACATCGCATACATCGTTGTGGTTTTTCCGCATCCTGTAGGTCCAGCAATCAAGATCATTCCTTGTGACTGCAGAAGCATTTCTTTAACAGCCCTGCAATGAAAGGGTTCCATACCTAATGAACCAAGCGACTGAAAACGAGTGTGATGCGGCAAAAGCCGCATGACAATTTTCTCGCCGTAAATAGTCGGAAGGGTAGCCGTTCTAATATCGATGGCCTCTTTGCCATCATCCTGCTCCTTAAAAAAGGAGAAGCCTCCATCCTGGGGCAGGCGCCTCTCGCCAATATCCATGCCGCTCAAAAGCTTCAGCCGGGAAACAAGCGGCGGGCCCCATACCTCCTCTTTCCATTCCATTTCCTGCAGTACCCCATTCATCCGAAACCGGATTTGCACACCGTCGAGAATGGGCTCAATATGGATATCGCTTGCTCCGAGCTGCAGTCCTCTTTCGATTAATTCCTGTACATACGTGCTTACATCGGTCATATGGATCATCTCCTTTTCCATATTATACCACATTACAAATTATTTGTAATTATTTCCCATTCAATTGCATCAAAAAAGCTCTCCCGGCAACCCGGAAGAGCTTTCAACATGCTATTTATTTATTTTACAATGAGTACCGGACATTCCGAAACTTGCGACACCCGATGACTGACGCTGCCAAGCATCATTTCTTTAAACGTGCCTAGGCCCCTGCTGCCCATAACTATAAGCTGCATATGATTTTCTTTAGAAAAGTCGAGAATAACGCTCGCCGGATCTCCGGTAATGACATGTGCCTCGGCTGTGAGTCCGGCCTTATGAACCCTTTCTTTCGCTATATCTAGAAGTTCCTCCCCTTCTTTACGAAGAGCAGCTGTGAAATCCTCATCATATTCGCGCGTAATGAATGCCATCTCTCCCATAACATAAGGTGGAATGACGATCTCTTTCACGACGTGCAGAAGGGATAATGAAGCACTCCGTCCCTTACCCAATTCAATCGCAGCGTCTAATGCCTTTTGGCTAAGTATCGATCCATCAATGGCTACAACTATTTTATCAAACACAATCTCTTTCCCCCAATTCGAGATATTTTGACACTTTTATTGTACGCCAATAGTTGGAAGATAAAAAGATTTGTAAGCTATTTAATATGACAATATTGTGTTAATCAGGTAACTGGACCAACCTGCACACTTCTTGTGCGGCCGGGCCCACCTGAAAATGCGGCCATTTACCGTTATGGTACACCTGCATAGCGGCCTGTACGACCAGGGGATGAAACTGGGTTCCACTGCAGTACAGAAGTTCAGCCATACCTTCTTCAATAGTTTTTGGCTCGTTGTAGCTTCGAGTCGTGGTCATCGCATCGAAGGAGTCGGCGACGTGTACCAGAGAGGCAAGAAAGGGAATCTCATCGCCTTTGAGTCCGCAGGGATAGCCTTTCCCATCGAAATGTTCATGGTGATAGAGGATAATATCGCGGACACCGGCAAGCTTGCTCATATTGCCTACAATTCGGGCGCCTTCATCAGGGTGGGTAAGCAGTTGGCTCCACTCATCCCGGGTTAACTTACCTGTCTTGTTGAGCACGCTTGATGGAATATGAATCTTTCCGATATCATGCAGCAACGCTCCATACGTAAGCGTAAACATTTCTTCCTCACTTAATTGTAATTCCTTCCCTATGGCCAGCGAATAGGCTTTCACGCGAGTTGAGTGCCCCAGTGTGTAAGCATCCTTGCTTCCGATAGCTTTAGCCAGACTTGTAACAAGCTCATCCAGCACTATCTGTTCTTCCGCTTTGATTTGGCGGAAATGGGCAATCAGCAGATCTGCTAGAAACCCAAACAATGGCAGGAGAATAAGGTGAGACAATGCGCGCGTGGTTGTTTCGAAAGTTTCGCTCCAGTACCAGTTCCAGCTCATATCAAAAACAACAAGTGCTGCCAGAGCCGCGACCGAATACAACAGGCCTACCTTCTTTGTGTCGTAGAGGCCGACAGAAGCAATCCCTAAATAGATGAGTATCAAATAAGGACTCTCTGCTACACCACCTGTTATCGCTATGTAAGCCAAAACAAAAATAAAGTCAAAAATCCGCAATACCCGTTCATTCGATGCCAAAAACGCTTCCGTTGCTCTTTTTTTCCAGCTATACACGGCAATTGCAATGATCCATCCGAGCCCTGTTAGCGCCCAAAATATAAGGGGAGCCCAGGGATCAGCTGTGTGAATAAAAAAATACGTGGCGGTTATGACAGTTAATGAAGCGAAGCGGAGTTTACTTTTGATGTGGTTTTGCATGCCCACCATCCTTTTTTGAACACTTCGCACTTTTCAACTATTATAGCATGTAATATACAAAAAAGAATCAGAGAGACAATGCTGATCTCTCTGATTAGAAGATAAACAACTGCGATATGTAGAACACAGCAATGTCTAAAAAGCGTCCTATTTGGCTCTGCCTGGCGATCCTCGTTCTGGAGCCGTTACACTTCCGCTGGGAGTTCTCCCTTAATAATCGATATAATCTGCTGTTCTTCCATCTTATAATCGATTTCTTTTGCTTTGTCAGGTTTGGCGTTATCGTAGACCGTTGGTATTTCGTGACGATGGGATCGTTCTACGCGCGTTACAAAATCTAGGCGGGAAATACGCTCAATTGTTTGGTCAATTGTATCCGCCGGAACATACATCGTTATATAATTAAGCCGCCGTGATATGAAGTGTACATTTCCGAATTTCCGAAGGTTGCGGGCTGACTTAATGTTTTTTACGAAGACAGCTATTCCTAGACGATGTTCTCTCATGGTAAATTCTCCTTCTCGTCTGTTCCTATGAATCGTATCATCCTTTGTTGAAGCCTGCAAGGGTTTGTGTAATAGTAGAATAGCGAAAGATTTTTAAGGCGGGAGTGTATGTGTAATGGAAGAATTGTTTGATTCGATTTGTCACACCCTGACACATTCTTCTTTGTTCAGTGGCGCTCGCTACCAAAAAATTGCCGGCGCCCACTTTTTATACCTCGATGGCTCAGAGATTTATCTGGCTGATATAAATGACGCCATCGAAAAAACAGGCCGCCTGATTGTGCAGGCGGCCCATTCGTATACAGCCAGCTCCTGGGTAATCATCCCGCACTTCGTTCGTATGCAGAATACCCGAATCGTTTTCCGCTGTGAGGTATCATTATTAAACGATACACCCCTCTGCTGCGGACGTGGCTGTCAAAATTGCGTGCTTAACCGTTAAGCCTTCTTCGTGCTGCATCCACAGCTTCCGCCTGTGCCGCAGCCACCACCGCAGCCGCCTGCCATTTCATAAAGCGGGTTATTGCTTGGAACTTTAATTTTATCGGAAACCGCATCTGCAATCGTTCGGCTTACGCGGTAGAGTAGTTCATCCAGGTTGTTCTCAGCCTTCTTAAAAAATGAAATAGATTCAAGCTTCTCAAGTTCACGCTTCTCTTTGCGGATTTCAGCTGAAACCCGGCTATAATCAGGGTGATACTTACCAAACCGCTGAACCTCTTCATGCAGCTCCTTCAATTTATTGAAAGATGTAACTTTTGTGCTTGCCACCGGATCGCTCTGCATTCTGCTGCGAGAGACGAGGTAATCTTGCATTTCTTGTGAATGCAAAAGATTTTTCCCAATCTCATAGGCACGATTGATCAGCTCATTCCGATCCAGAGCAGCTGGAATAGCTGTGTTACTTGACATAATCTCACCTCGTTACCTATTGTATCATGAGCCCGCTCTTTATTCAAAGAGAAGGTCCTTGGGGAGAAGCAACTGGATGCGGCCGATATCAGCGAACGGAATAGTTATGCGGCGGCTTTCATGCGCTGCAATAATCGCAGGCAGCCCGTTGTGCTGCGTATGCTCCTCAACGGTTACGGTCAGCTTCTCACCTGCATACTCCATTGATACTGGTATCGCGATGGCAATAGCGGCCTCAAGCAAAGAACGAAGTGTGGATCCATGATATTTTTGCCAGTTTTTGTACCAAATCGACGGAATGCTTTTAAGTTCAGGCAGCGCATCTGCCAGATTTGGAAACACCGATTCCACTTTGTAATCGGTGCCTGCTATTTCTTTTTTTCCAGGCGTGCGCTGAACAGGTTTTGCCTGATCTCCACCCGAATAATTCTCGCGAAGCGGTACGCCCCACTTCTCCATTGCCTCTGTCAAGAGAGGCATCGCAGCGCTATCCACCAGGAATTCCTGCCCGCTTATTTTCCTTCTAATAGCAGGAGAAAGGACAGGGTCCATTTCTATCTGGTTAGCTGTTTCCAGGTTAGGACAGGTAATCCATACAACCGGCTCCCAAGAAGCAGTCTGGTGCAATCGTGCCCAATCTCTTATCTGCTGGTAAACATTCTCTGGAACATCCCCGCTATGGATGCCGCTTAAGGTGAGGAGGATATCTTCAACTGCTGCCCCATGATTCCCAATAAAGGATTGAACCGATCGCCGCGTTAGCTGGAAGATCCATACTTCCTGCCTTTCCGCTAAATGGCTGAAAGCACCCGTACCCCAACGTACTTCGTAGGGTGCGTGCGGAAGCAAGAGTACCTCAAAAGTTGGCTGCACATACCCATATCCTGTATTCCCTGTATATTCGGCTTCGCCTTCCAATGGGATGCTGCGGGGGATATCACTTTGCAAGTATTTCATATGAACACCCCGACTTGTCTCTACCAGGGAAACAAAGCCAAACATGGCCAACAGTGGAACGACCTCTTCGGTAAATTTGCGGCCGGCCGCCAGGACCGCTTCCCTTTTTTCATCGACCGCATCCAGTAATCTGCCAACATGCGGAATCCGTTGTGTCCATTGCTTGCAAACAGCCTCCATGCATACCCATTGCTCCAGATGGGACTCTAACCATTCAAATATTATGGGATAGAGCGGATGCTGCGTTTCTATCATTCTCTTTACTGTGGGATATAACCTGGCCTGGACGGTGCTGGCATCCCCGACAAACAGCTGTGCGCTCGCTTTTTCATTTACAATCAGTTCCTCCTGCCCCCGTTCACCCGGAATAAGCAGCTGCATCTCTTTTAGAAGTTCAAGAAAGAAAACATAGATGGCCGTGCCATCCTCCTGGCCAGCAGGATAAAACATATGAAATGCTTCCTCTTCATAGGTAAGAAAATCACACCATTCCCGCCGCAGCCGTACACCGGGAAGGCCCCGTTTAGTCAGGGAAACCGGCTGGGTTCGATGCGCCTGCAGCAAAGAAAATAGCACATCGCACAGGAGAACAGATGGGTTTGTTGCTTCCAACCCCTCTGCGCTTGTATCGCTATGATTGTCGCCAAGCAAATATACACGCCAAATCTTTTGCAGGTCATATGGCATGATATAGGCAAGTTCTCCCCAGAGGCGTCTAAGTGTATAAACCAGCCCCTTGCGGCGAAGGCCGGTAAGCCCGCTGATAATACAGTAGGGAGCGGTTCGGGACCACATTTCAAGCTGACGGTATGTAACCATATCATGTCCAACGCCAAAAATAAAAAAAGCCAGCACAATTTTTTCGCTATCGGTAAGTTTTTTTGCCTGCTGGGCGACCATTTTTTCATTTAGAAGGTATTGGAGAAGTATTTTGTCTTCCCCTTCCTCCTGCCTAGTATCCCCATTTAAAAAGCCATTTTCATCAAGAATGCTGCGGGCAATACGCCCATTTATTTGTTCAATGACATCTTTAAGATTCATAATCAACTCCATCTGGCTTGCTAACCTTATTGTAACCTAACGGAATTCGAAGCATCCACCCTCTCCTATCAGTGTACCATACTCGTTGGTTAACCCTGGCTGCGGGGAGGAGATTTTCATCGAATGGGGAAATAAAAGACAGACCCACCAGCAAAGGAGCCATATAACATGGAACAATATAAAGAAGCACTAGCCGAGTTTGTGTCAGATATTTTGGAAAACGGAACAGACGACGAGCAACAGATCCTCTTTCTGGCCAGACAGGCGATAGAGTACAAGCGCGCTCAGAAAGCCGCCTACCTTACAGGTTTTCTCGGGCTGCAGGGAGAATACCTTGAAGATGGGACCTACCGGTTCGAAGTTCCGATTACAGCCTTTATGTACAATCGCCTAAAAATCGTACACGGCGGGATTTCGGCAACGATCGCAGATTATACAATGGGGGCTCTCGCCAATCATGTAAGTGGCAAACCATGTGTCACGAGCGAAATGAAGATAAACTATCTATCTCCGGGAACAGGGGAAAAGCTGTTGTCAACCGCGTCCCTGCTACGCAAGGGCAGCCATATGTGTGTGTGCGAATGCAAAATTTACAATGAGAGGGCAGAGCTTGTTTTAGCTGCCAGCGGAACCTTTTTTTACGTCGAAGGGTAAAATGTACGCATCCTCCCTGCCCGCATATTGTAGAAGAGAACGGGGAATACAGAGACAAAAAGAAGGCAACGGCGGCGCATACAACCGTTAACTTCTTTTTGCCCTTTAATTGTCCTTTAATTAAAGGAGTTAAATAACCAGACAATCACCAGGATTATAATTATAATCGCAAAGATTTCCTCAGTATCCCCATTAAAGAAACCCACGCGTTTTTCCTCCTTTCCGGTCGCTCTTGAATCATTCTATGTAGCCCGGACACTTGATGCAAGGAAAAACAACGGCTAAATTTGGTAGGCCCTGCTGCCTCCATTCAAAAAAAGCTTGACCGTTTTCTCACATTCGGCAACAAGGATCTTATTCATATAACGGTGGGTGTAGGTAAAGCCGCGAAAGTGTGCCGTGACAACCCTCGCGTGCGCTTCCTGCCTTTCTTCAAGAATGCGGCCGCCTATATCCCTCATTCTGAGGCGTACCTGGCGCAGCGCCTGTTCGATGGGCGCCTCAGCTTCTGAAAGAGCGGAGAGGTACCCTCGCATAAGCCGGGGAGCCGCATGCTCTATGATTTGCCTGTCACCCGGCAGCACACGCAAAATAAGCGTGTATACCACATGCCGCTTAACCAACAAAGAAAATTCCTCATACTCCGCCGGATACTGCAGCATTTGCCTCACCTCTTTCTGCAATCCAATATAACGGAACACACGTTCGATTATACGACAAAAAAAGCTCTACCTGCAAGAAGGTAGAGTCTGTAAGATTATTGAAAATGATTGGGCTCCTGGAGGTGCATCCCAAGTGTCTCGGAGAGCTCCGCAACGACAAAGCCTGCCTCATCGGACGTTTCCCTATTTCTGGAAAGATCAGCAAGTGCAACCATTCCGACGAGCTTATCATTTTCGATGACCGGCAACCGTTTAATTTGCTCTTTGGCCATAACCTGGCTAGCTTCATCAACTGTCATATCCGGCCTGCCTGTGATCAGGCGCTTGCTCATAATCTCGCCAATGGCGGAAGAATTGGGCTTCTTCTCCGCAACCCCTCGAACCACAATATCGCGATCCGTTAACAGTCCAATACAGCGGCGGTCTTCATCCACTACAGGGATGATCCCCACGTCGCTTTCTTTCATTTTAACAGCGGCTTCATAGACGTTATCCTTTAACATTACCGTTTCTACAGATGTGGTCATGATATCGCGCAGCTTTTTCGGCATGACTGCTATCCCTCCTGTTTTGCATGTATGCATAATATCCCCAGGTGCGGATATATGCATGCATCGCATTCGGAGATTGTTGCCAGCATGAAAGAGGCTGCCGATAGACGGCAGCCTTTTAAACCCGTTTGATTTATTTAACCCGATTCACTTCGGGAAGATGTTCCTTCTCTTCTCTTGGAAATTCCACTCCTTCTACTTTTACATTAACCTCAACCACACGGAGCCCCGTCATGGATTCAACGGCCTCTTTTACATTTTCCTGCAAGGCACGGCATGTCTCATCGATTTTCGTACCGTATAAGACGATAACGCGGAGGTCGATGGCAGCCTCAAATTCGCCAACCTCAACCTGAACGCCTTTCTGTACATTCTTTCCGCTTACCCGGCGTGCAAGCCCCTCGGTAATGCCTCCGGACATGCCGGCAATGCCGTTTGTTTCGCTTGCCGCGATGCCCGCGATAACCGCTACTACATCATCCGCTATTCGTACTACCCCATTTTCTTTTGCTTCGGCCATCGGAACTCCTCCTTGTGGTATCTATTTAATTTACATTTTATGCATTCGCATAGGCGAACGCAACTTGTTTCCAGGTAAGGGCGTAACTTTTATAAAGCTGTCACCATTCCGCCATCAATCATGAGTGTCGAGCCGGTTACATATGTATTGGCATCAGAGAGCAAAAACACTGCCGTCCGGGCAAATTCTTCCGGGGTTCCATATCGTCCAAGCGGGATCCCAGCTTTCATCTGTTCCTCCACTTTCTCGATGGCAATTCCCTGCTTATCCGCTCTTGCTTCGTCAATCTGGCGCACCCTATCCGTCGCAATTCGCCCCGGGCATACCGTATTAACCAGAATATTGTCCGGGCCAAGCTCAATAGACAACGTTTTCATTAAACCTGCCACACCTGTCCTCATTACATTGGAAAGCACCAGGCCTTGAATCGGCACTTTAACGGATGTGGAAGCAACCGTGATGATCCGGCCGCCGCCTGTTTTCCGCATGGAAGGCACAACACCCCGGACAAGGCGCACAACGCTCATCACATTGGTGTCAAATGCCTTCTGCCAGTCTTCGTCAGCAAAATCCATAAACTGTCCACCGGGCGGCCCTCCAGCGTTGGCCACTAACATGTCAATCCGGCCGTATCGCTTTAACACCTGGTCAAGTAAACCGTTAACTCCCTCTTTAGTGGAAACATCCGCTGCTAAAGCCAGCACCTTCTTGCCAGTCTTCTCCTCAATATGCCTGGCCGAATCATTGATTCTGTCTTCGCTGCGGCTGCAGATAACGACCTGTGCCCCTTCGCGGATAAGCTCCATTGCAATAGCCTGGCCGATTCCTTTGCTAGCTGCTGTCACCAGCGCTACTTTATTCTCGATTCCTAAATTCATAACACAGCCTCCTCTATTCTGTTTTGTAAGTTAATACGAAAGAAGAAATTGAGCGGTTTCCTTCATCTTTTCTCGATCCACCCTGTAACAAACAAACGTACCTTCTTCTTCTGTGACCACCAGGCCGGCTTCTTTTAAAATTTTAAGGTGATGAGACACCGTAGACTGGGCCATCTGGACAAGTCCCACAATATCTCCACAGTAATAGCCATCCTGTCTGGCAAGCAGCTGCAGGATCCGAAGCCGAACGGGATGCCCCAGCGCTTTACAACTTTTCGCCATGTTCTCAAGGTTTCGGTCCATCGTTGATCATTTCTCCAATCATTACCTTCTTCTCGTTATTCATTATACACATGATTTTACTATTTATCGTTCAAAATATGGGTAATCACCTTCAAATTTTGTAAAGGAGGTCCCTATGAAAAAGCTCAAATGGACCGCAGCACTGCTGGCCGGCATGCTTCTCTTCGCCAGCATCCTGATCCTGCCCTCCCTTCCGGTTCCCCATTCTGTATTCAGCCAGAACATCGTGACGGTTGGTGAATCCGGCAAAGATGTCACGGAGATGCAGGGGCGCCTGAAATTTCTCGGCTATTACACCGGTCCAATTGATGGAGTATTCAGTTGGCGCACATACTGGTCATTGCGCAACTTCCAGTATGAATTCGGCATGACGGACATTGACGGTGTGCTTGGCCCAAGAACGAAACTCAAGCTATGGGAGGCCACTAAGGACTGGGCCCCCGGTGCATCGGACACGTCCGATACCGCAGGGGGTGGCGGGGACGCTGACGGCACCACATCGACTACAGGCCGTGTTCCGAAATCCTCCTATAATCTTTCGCAGAATGAGCTGAATATGATGGCCAATGCCGTATATGGTGAATCACGGGGTGAACCGTACGAGGGCCAGGTGGCTGTTGCTGCCGTTATTTTGAACCGGACTAAGAGCGCATCGTTTCCAAGCACGCCAACCGGTGTTATCTTTCAGCCCGGAGCCTTCACAGCAGTGTCCGATGGCCAAATTTACCTGACACCTAATGAAACTGCCAAAAAGGCTGTTCAGGACGCGCTGAATGGCTGGGATCCATCGGGCGGGGCTCTTTATTACTTCAACCCGGATACTGCGACTTCCGGCTGGATTTGGACACGCCCGCAGATCAAAAAAATTGGACAACATATATTTTGCAAATAATCGCCGCGCTGCTCTACACGCAAATAGAGCGGCGCTTGTTTTTGCCGGCGCGCATGTTTAAACTAAAAGAAGTGCCCTTCATTTTATACAGACCGGGGTGAAGCTGTTGAGACAAAAGCTTTTTTATAGCGGGATTGCTCTGTTTACGGCGGCCAGCGCGCTGGCCCACTATTTCAGCCACTCGGCAGTTCTCCAGTTTATCACCACGTCCATCGCAATCGTACTGCTCGCTGCTCTGCTGGGAAGAGCTACCGAAAATGTGGCGCACTACGCAGGAGAGCGGGTTGGCGGATTTCTCAACGCTACCTTCGGAAATGCAGCAGAGCTGATTATCGCAATTTTTTTGGTCAAAGAAGGATTGTTCGACATGGTGAAGGCAAGCATTACCGGATCCATTATTGGCAATTTGCTGCTGGTTTTAGGTTTAAGCGTGCTGGCGGGCGGGCTTAAATTTAAAACCCAGCGATTCAACGCCTACCTTGCAGGCCACAATTCTTCGATGATGATGCTCGCGGTAATCGCTTTGTTTATCCCCGCGGTTTTTTTGAGTGCGCTGGACCACCCCCGAATCAGCACGTTAAGCCTGATCATTGCCGGGCTGCTGATTATCGCCTATGTTCTATGGCTGTTATTCTCGCTTGTCACCCATAAAGCGGAGTTGTCCGATCCTACCACTGAACACGAATCTCAGGAAAAGGTGTGGAGCAGAACCGTGGCTTTTCTTGTGCTGATTGGAGCAACTGCTCTGGTGGCCCTAACAAGTGAATGGCTGGTACATAGCGTCGAACAGGTTTCAAGAAGCCTGGGCTGGTCTGAACTTTTTGTCGGTGCCTTTGTGATCGCCATTGTCGGCAATGCTGCCGAACACAGCGCAGCGGTTTTTATGGCGCTTCGCAATAAAATCGGGGCATCGGTAGAAATCGCCGTAGGAAGCAGCCTGCAGATTTCCCTGTTTGTTGCGCCCACACTCGTTTTTGTCAGCCTGTTTTTCGGGAAAACGATGGACTTTGTATTTACTCCGTTTGAATTGGCCTCCATTGCTGTGGCTGCTTTTATTGCATCCTCCATCTCCAGAGATGGAAGCACGAATTGGTTTGAGGGTGTACTCCTGGTTGTGGTGTATCTCATACTCGGTGCCGCCTTTTTTTTCATATAGAACAGAAGAATGGCACATGAGGCCAGGTGAGGCCATGGCCTCATGATGTTTTTCTGATAACAGATCCACTAACGAAAGGGAGAGAGTAATATGTCAGACATTATAACCATTAGCGGAAAAGTTAAATACGCAATCACCCTAGACCCAAGCGTCTGGATCTTCGATGATCGAAACTTTAAAATGGAAGATTTCTTTGCCCGGATTGGGGAAGAACAGCAAGATGAAGAAGACCGGTCACTGGAAGCGATCGGAAGGCAGTGGGATCGCGAGTTAAGGGAGGGTGTTCCGACTAAGCAAACGGAAAAGCTGTTCGCCGAAAAGAAAAGAATTGCCGGTGATTATGGAATAGCCTTTGCTCCTTTCTTGAAAAACGCCGAACCCGAGGCAGGCTCCTCGATGGTTATATGCAAGCACCCGGATGGGGCTGAAACGAAGCTTTCACTCGACGATGCCGGGTCCGCTATCCTCTGTTTTGCTATCGACGGCAAACCGATTCGTGGCGAAGAAGGCCCGGTTCAACTTTTCTTTGGCGACGGCCGCAACATGAATGATCCGATCAAAAGCATTCGCTCCTTTATTATTGAATAATGATAAAAACATCGCAGGCCATGCCGCTCCTTTCCCGACATACAAGTTTTTGGGGCAGAGCGGCTTTCTCCAAGCCCGCGTGTCCCCTGATAAATGTACATATGAGAGAAGACAAATTTGTGTAAAAAATTTTCGCAATAGTGGGCAGATTTTGTTATTAATTTATGTTATTTTTAAAATGTAACCATACATAAAGGAGTGGAGACCCATGCATGTACCCTTGCTCATTCAGGACTTCTTAAAGAGAGCCGTTTATCACTACCCTAACAAAACAGCCGTAATTGATGGGGATCGCCGAATCACATACAGAGAGATTCAGAAACGAATCAACCGGCTGGCCAATGCCTTGCAGCAACAGGGAATCACAAAAGGGGATCGAATTGCAATCCTGTCGCCGAACCGCCTGGAGATGTTTGAAGTATTCTACGCCGCTTTCTATCTTGGCGCTCTTATCGTTCCGCTGAACACCCGGCTCGTACCGGCAGAATATGAATACATCGTTAATCATAGCGGAGCAAAAGTGTTACTGGTAGATGCTGAACTGGCCCAGCAGGTTGAACCTATCGCAGAGAAACTGAGCCAAGTGGAAACTTTTGTAACCCTCTCCGTACCTGGCCACAGTACACCAGGTGGTTGGATCGATTATAACGCGTTTACCGAAAGCGCTTCCGAATTGGCTGTACATACAGCGCTTGAGGAAACAGACCCAACCATGATTCTTTATACAAGTGGTACCACCGGGCGCCCCAAAGGCGTTATTCAAACGCACCGCAGTACATACATAAATGCGGTTAATACCATCATCCACGTGAAAGCTAATGATGATGATGTGCTGCTTCACACGCTGCCCATGTTCCATGTCAATGGCTGGGGAACGCCCTTCTCCTTTACAGGAATGGGAGCTACCCATGTCATGATACGTAAAATTCAGTCCTCTTATATCCTTGAACTGGTTAAAAATGAAGGCGTAACGGTTGCCTGTATGGCCCCTACCGTACTTAATATGATTTTAAATGATCCAGATGCTAAGAATCTGAATATGAAACAGAATATGCGCGTGGTCATTGCGGGGTCTGCTCCGCCTCCATCGTTCGTTAGATCGGTCGAAAAAGAATTAGGCTGGACCTTTATCCAGGTTTATGGCATGACGGAAGTCTCCCCGTTTCTTACCGTTTCCCATATGAAAGAAGAGATCAGCCGGGAAGGGGATGAGGACAGAATTCATCGGCTAAAAGCAAAAGCCGGCATCAGCATGCTAAATATGGAAGTGCGGGTTGTCAATGAAGATGGAGAAGATGTTACCCCAAATGGAGTGGAAACAGGCGAAATTATCTGTCGATCCAATTCGGTAATGGAAGGATACTGGCTCCAGCCAGAAGAAACGGCGAAAGCGATCGTAAATGGCTGGTACCACACGGGGGATATGGGAACGATTGATGAAGACGGCTATATCGATATTGTCGACCGCAAAAAAGATATCATCATAAGCGGTGGGGAAAACATTTCGTCTATTGAAATTGAAGGCGCGCTTTATGAGCATCCTGCTGTACTCGAAGCCGCCATTATCTCAATTCCGCACGAAAAATGGGGCGAAGTTCCCCATGCCGTCTGCGTTCTGCAACCGGACGCGGAAACTTCCGAAGAGGAAATTATAGCTTTCTGCCGGGAAAGAATGGCCCACTTCAAATGCCCGAAATCCGTACAGTTTGTACCAGAACTTCCCAAAACCGCATCAGGCAAGATTCAAAAAGTCGTGCTTCGGGAGCCATTCTGGATAGAGGTAGGAAGAAGAGTGAATTAAACCCAATGCAAAACCCCCTCGCTTCTGGCTGGAGGGGGTTTTTGTTTCACGTATAAGAAACTATATGTTATTTTAAATCGTTAAAGTGGTTTGGAACGGGGACCACTTAGTCCCTTTCTCTTTTATGGTAAAAATTTATAGGCTTCACAGTGTTGAAGTGCCTTGAGCGATTTTTTAAATGGGACCTCCGGTCCCGAAACACCCAAGAAAAACATCGTGAGGCGCATGTCCGCACCTTTCTTTCCCCCAGGCCGAAAGGTGTTTCGATTTTACCTTTCGGCATAAGTGCAACTTAGGTTGCTGCCTTCGCTATAGCTTGGCGCAACCTAGTTTTCTAATGGCGCGTGTGGAACAGAGGGCGAAAAAGACCGGCAACTGTCTCCACCATTAAGATACCCAAATGTCGCACCTAAACGGTATAAAGGAATCTAAGGCCATCGCCTGCGCTTGACACTAGCTAAGATTCCCTAATGCCGGTCCGTCCGTCGTTCCACAAAGCGGCCGTAAAACTTCCATGAGGGGAAAGGAGAGAGCGGCATGGTCCGCGATGTTTTTCTCAATTTTATAGTGATGCTTTAATAATGCCGGTAATCACAACGAAAGTAACAATTACAAAACCGGCCGACATAACAAGACCAAGCAGACGTCGGGCCTGATGCTCCATTAAAATTCCTCCCTGCCTCGGCTTCTTCTTCCTACCTTCTTATACGGAATCACGGGCTGGCAGGTTTCACAAAAAAGGTTTTAAGGAAATAAAAAAAACCCCGAGTAAAATCGAGGCAAAGGAAAGACAACTCTCAACCTATTTGATTAAGTTGTCAATTAAAAGAATAATATAAAACGAAGCATTATACAATAGGAATTTAAGGAAAATTAGCGATTTCTAAACAAAAACCAACGAAATTCACTATTTCTCTACAAAATCTTATGTGGAACATTTCTATTCAGCAGAAGTTGCAAAAAAATTTCTTCTTTTTTTCTATCCAAACGCAACGACAGCGTTTTTGCAAAATACAGATGTATCTTCTCGTCGCCATCTCCAAGAAGTCTAATGCGATACACTTCATCCAATTCCTTCATGGCATGCAAATAGGCCAGCCGTTCCGGCGTAGCCGCCGCACAGAAAGTACGGCTCAGAAGAACCCCCTCTTTCCAGTATTCCTTTTGTTCCCCATCAGCCGCCCCCATCACTTGCAGCCATTCTACCGCCCGGTTAATGCCCAGCTGCTTTGCCATCGCAGTGTCGCTATACTCCACCTCAACGGTATCTACTTCTGGCCCTGCAGTATCGAGCATGGTATAAAAAAGGTTGCGCAGCACCAGGTTGTTAGGTGAAAGTCCGTGATCGTCGAAATGATACGTGTATTCAAGCCTGCCATCAGCAAGCTCTTTGCGCTGAAGGTAAATATACTGCATATTTTGCCTCCTTAGCTTAACAAAGGAATTTATGGCTAGCGTTCCTTGATTTTCTCCACTGCTGTACGATCGATCTTTTTCAGGAGAGCCAGCAGCAGTTTTTTAGCGGCTTCATAGTCAGCTTTATGAATAATTGAAGCGTGGCTGTGGATATAACGAGCCGGAATGCCAATGACAGCCGAAGGAACCCCTTTACCAGTTAAATGCACGCGCCCTGCGTCTGTTCCGCCCGGTGAGACAAAAAATTGGAAAGGAATATTTAATTCCTCAGCTGTGTCAATCATCAGATCACGCAAACCCGGATGGGTAACCATCGTACGGTCCATAATGCGCATTAAGAGGCCGTCGCCTAATTTACCCATACCGTTATCGACGCCTGGAATATCCCCTGCAGGGCTTGCATCGAGGGCAAAAAACAGGTCAGGTTTGATCAGTTCAGCCGCCGTGGCCGCCCCGCGCAGGCCAACTTCCTCCTGCACGTTTGCTCCCCCATAAATTGTGTTCGGATGGGACTCATGTTTCATCTCACGGAGCATTTCAACAGCAAGCGCGCAGCCGTAACGGTTATCCCATGCTTTGGCCATCATCTTATCCGAATTTCCCATAACGGTAAACGGGCACACCGGAAGGATTGGCTGCCCTGGCTGAATGCCGATCTTTTCAGCGTCCTCTTTGCTGTCAGCGCCAACATCGATAAACATGTTTTTGATGTCCATAGGCTTGGTTCTAGCCGACTCCGGCAGGACATGCGGCGGTATGGAACTAATAACGCCAGGAATGACACCGTTCTTAGCTACTATTTCTACACGCTGTGCGAGCAGAACCTGGCTCCACCATCCGCCAAGCGGCTGAAACTGGATAAACCCTTCATCCGTGATGCGCGTTACCATAAATGCGACTTCATCCATATGCCCGCCGACCATAATGACCGGGCCGTTTTCACTGCCGCGGAGTACACCGTATATGCTGCCAAGATTATCATAGACAATTTCTTCAGTTGATTGGCTTATGTATTCCTTCATAATGGAGCGCACTTCGCGTTCAAAACCAGGAGCTCCCTTTGCTTCTGTGAGCCTTTTAAAAAGTTCCATTTGAAAATCCACTGTCTATTCACTCCTTTATATTTATTCTCCCCATAATAAGAGAGATATGCAGCTATTGTTCAACCTGTTTGAACCTCTTCTTGCGCCTCCTGGTAAGTTCAGGAATCGTAATGCCGACCAGAATGATGGCAACACCCAGCCAGCGCACGATACTAACCTGCTCCCCTAGCACAAAACTTGACATAAAGACGGCCATCGGAAGCTCAGCAGATCCCATTATGGTAGCCAGGCTGCCTCCTATGTGCGGTGTTCCAAACGTAAAAAACAACGTAGGAACAATGGCGCCAAACAGTGCAAGCAGAATGCCCCATTTTAGCAGGCCGTGGACAAGCGAGCCATTCACAAGAAATACCGGCGGGTAAACAATAAAGGTAATGAGAACGGCACCTACTAACATGAAAGAAGAACGGAGCCAGGGATTAACGGATGTCGCTACGCGTCCGCTGCAAATAATAAAGAAAGCGTATGTAACAGCGGAAAGCAGGCCATATATGAGGCCCATCCAAGAAAAGTTGCGAAGCTCTCCCTCCAGTACACCGCCTGCCAGTATGGTACCTATAAATAGAAGGACGAGCGCTGCTATCCGGTCCATTCCGGGCCGGGTTCGGGTTAAAACGGACTCAACAAGAACGCCAATCCATGTAAATTGAAATAAGAGCACAATCGCAATGGATGCAGGAATATAACGAAGAGATTGGTAATAAAAAATACCGGTTAACCCGGTGCCGACTCCAACGCCAATCAGAAGCAGCCATTGCCGGGGACTCGTTTTTCCGCGCCCGAGAATGAGGGTAAGCACCCACATCAGGCAGGCTCCAATAAACATTTGGCTGCCGCTTACTTCAGCAGACGTAAAACCATCCTTGTAAGCCAATTTAACAAAGGTGGACAGCATACCGTAGCTGCAGGCACCTAAAAATACGAGCAGAACAGAACGCCAGTAAAACATGTTTCACTCCCTTTCCTTCCTTATTGTACTACATATGCCAAACACTTTCCTGTTAACGGCTGTCACGGGTACTATGCCGCCTACAGAGATTCTATTAAAGGATCGGTTGTGACCTCCTTACATGGGGAAAAGAAAGGTGCGGACATGCGGCTCACGACGCTTTTCTTGGGTGTTTTGGGACCGGAGCTCCCATTTAAAAAGTGGCACAAGGCACTTCAACACTGTGAAGCACATAAACTCCATATCACAAAGAGTAAGGGACCTATCGGTCCCAGCAGAAAACCACTTTAATACTTAAAAGCGAATACGATATAAATAGCCGCTGACAACGGTCAGCGGCCTTAAGTACATTGCGTGGGTTTCAAGGTAGATCCTTAGCTAAACACGGGTTGAGCAAACATAGATAGTTTTTCCAGAGAGTTTTTATCTACATCAGCATGAAGGCTGTTGCCGTGCGAATCCATTGTTACGATTGCAGCGAAGCCTTCTACCTGGAGGTGCCACATCGCCTCCGGAATGCCAAATTCCATGTAGTCCACACCTTCTACTTTTTTCACGCAGTCTGCATAGTATTGCGCAGCACCGCCGATGGCGTTTAAGTATACGCCGCCATGCTCTTGAAGACCTTTTAACGTTTTCGGACCCATGCCGCCCTTTCCAATTACTACGCGGATGCCGAATTTTTTCATAATATCAGCCTGGTAAGGTTCTTCCCGGATGCTCGTTGTTGGTCCGGCCGCTTTTACGTGCCATTCACCAGCCTCATCCTTGAGCATAACCGGTCCGCAGTGGTAAAGAACACCGCCGTTTAGGTCAATCGGACAATCATGATCCATCATATATTTATGGAAAGCGTCGCGGCCTGTGTGCATCAGGCCATTTATAATCACAACATCTCCCACTTGTAGGCTGCGAACCTGTTCTTCGCTGATCGGATACTCAAGCACCACTTCACGCCGCTCGCTTGTTTCCTGTCCAGCTGCTGCCATACCTTCGTTAAGGTCGACCTGCCCCTCTTTATACAGCCAGTCCTTAATCTCGCCGGTTGCGGCATCAAGCGTAACACCCTGGCGGCGGAACGCCCAGCAGTTATACGCAACAGATACATAGAAACTCGCTGGCAGGCGATTCATTACACCTACTTTGCAGCCGAGCAGCGTTGTTTCGCCACCAAAGCCCATGGTTCCTATGCCCAGTTCATTAGCTTTATCCATAATGTAATTTTCCAATTTTTCTAATTCAGGATTCGGGTTCACATCATCCACTTTGCGGAACAGCTGTTCTTTGGCCAGCGCATATCCGCTTGTGCGATCGCCGCCAATGCCAACTCCGATAAACCCGGCGCTGCAGCCTTGGCCCTGCGCCTGGTACACGCTGTGCAGAATACATTTGCGAATGCCATCCAGATCCCGGCCGGCTTTTCCAAGGCCTTCAATTTCCATTGGAAGACTGTATTGAATATTTTTATTTTCACAGCCGCCGCCTTTAAGGATGAGCTTCACCTCAACATCATCGCGCTCCCACTGGCTGAAGTGAATAACAGGCGTGCCTTCGCCTAAGTTATTCCCGCTATTTTCCCCCGTTAAGGAATCCACAGAATTCGGGCGAAGTTTGCCATTCTTCGTCGCTTCCACAAGAGCTTCATGGATGGCTTTTTTCATTTCGATTTGATTGGCTCCCACAGGCGTGCGAATTTCAAAGGTTGGCATCCCTGTGTCCTGGCAAATCGGCGATATATTGTCCTCAGCCATCTGAATATTCTGGGTAATTGTTGAAAGAGAAAGAGCGGAACGCGTGCCAGCGCTTTCTTTTTGGCGTGCAGTTACAATCGCACGGCGGACATCCGGCGGCAAATTGGTAGACGTCTCAACAATTAGCTTGTACATACTCTGTTTAAACTGGTTCATTTCTCCTGCCCCTTTTTGTGAAAAATCACGTTCATCCCTTATTATATAGAATAGTACCCAATCGGAAAAGCCTCCCTGTCTTTTACTCATGCAAAAGTAGGAAGAGGCTTACCTGCAACCGGTATATATCGTTTAGAAGCTTTGCCACGGAATACCGGCCCATAAAAGAACAGCCAATATGATAAATGCGCCAATTTGCTGCGCTGGCCTGAATCGGGTACGAGGCAGACCGACTACTGCAGAAGCGAGAAAACCGCCAAACAATCCGCCGAGATGGGCATAATTGTCAATCATGCCGATAGAAACGAAACCAAACACGAGGTTGACCAGCAGCACGACAATAACGTTGCGGCCCATCGTTCGGAAGAAAAGCACTTTATTCTGCGTACCAAAATACAGCAGCGCGCCGAACAAACCAAATATCGCACCTGACGCTCCAGCTGACAAGGATGTAGAGAATACGAAGCTTGCCACAGCTCCGGCAATGCCTGCCAGCATATAGATGAATAGAAATCGGTAAGATCCATATATTTGCTCCACTGCCGTACCAAGCTGCCACAGAGCAAAACCATTTAAGAGGATGTGCATAAAACCAATGTGCAGAAACATAGGCGTAATCAAACGCCACCACTCGCCTGCCACAATTCTCGCATTCTCTTTGGCCCCAAACCGTATAAGAACATCTGGATTCTGGCTTCCTCCCGCGAATTCCATCAAAACGAATACGGTTATAATAATAAAAAGCAAACCATAAGTCACATGGGGTTTCCCGTAGAAAAACGTCTGCTGCACTTCCTGTTCTTTCTGTTGCTCCAACTGGTCGATCTTATGGGCCCAATAAGAGGGAGGATGCTCTTCTCCTTCGTCTATCGGTGTGCCGGTAATACGATCCTGTCCAAATAAATTGGGGAAAGTAGAGGGCTGCATACCTGCCCATTGCTGTTCCGGAAGAATAAGGGTGGCTGCATCAAGTCTGATGCCGAGCTCTGCAAGGCCCGGTTCGCGAAAATGGGCTTCCAGATCTTCCGTAAGAGGTTTATAGAACAAATAGACGATAAGCCCTTGGGCTGTACCTGCCTGCATGTTCCGCCTCATACCTTCCAGCATTCTAGCCCCTTGCTCTATGTCATGGGATAGGGTGGCTCCCCATAGATAATCGGAAATTACAAGCCGGATATAGTGAAGTTCCCGGCCTTTGCTGCGAACCAGATGTATAACTTGGGAGTCTGAAGATACTACAGAATACTCCTCGTGCAAAACGAGCTGATAGGCGATTTTCCATGCATGCTGCACTGCACCATCATGATCCAAACTCCCCTGCCCCTCTCTTAAAATCTTAATTTTTCCAGTATATTTGTTTTCCCTTGTTTATATTACAATATTCTATATTCCCCGTCATTCTTGTCGGGTGCAACATAATAAATGATCAGGAGTGAAAACAGATTGCCTGCACTTAAGCAAATCATCCGTATCGAACATGTACATAAAGCTTATGAAACGCCATCAGGACCTCTGACACCACTGGCGGGCACCAGTGCCTCCATTGCTGAAGGATCTTTTATTATGGTTATGGGCCCCTCCGGCACAGGAAAAAGCACGCTGTTCCGACTGCTTACGCGTCTTGAAGAACCGGACCAGGGCACCATATTTTACCGGGACAAGCCGCTTGTCGACTATGAACCTACATGGCTTCGCCGTGAAGTCCACTATGTTTTCCAGACGCCCACCCTTTTTCACGGTACTGTGGGGGACAATCTCGCTTATCCTCTTTCTCTAAAAGGAAGGTGCCCATCCGATGGCGAGCTTAAATCTTTATTGCATAGGGCTGCTCTTTCCTCCTCTTATCTTGATCGGCCAATTGAACGTTTGTCAGGCGGGGAAAAACAAAGAGTCAATATTGCCCGTTCCCTGTCACTTAATCCGCCAGTCTTAATGCTGGATGAACCAACCGCTGCGCTTGACGCGGAAAGTACCGTATTAATCGAGCATGAAATCCAAAGCTACCATCAGGCTGGAAATACCATTCTCTGGATTACCCATTCCGCGGAACAAGCGCAACGGTTGGGCGGTACCATCTGGTATCTTGTGAACGGCCAGCTTCGTGGGGAGGGAATACAACCATGACGGTAACTGCCACGGTTATAACAGTTGGCTTTGTTTTCGTAGCCATGCTTACGTCCTTTTGGCTTCGCTTAAAGCTGGAGCGCGATCTGTTAATCGGTACCATACGGGCAACCATACAGCTTATTGCTGTGGGATATGTACTTGAGTTCGTATTCTCTTCCCACAGCAGCATCTTTATTGTGCTTATGCTCTTTATTATGGTTTTCGTCGCTTCCCGGAATTCCGCACAACGTGGAAAAGGAGTGCCCAATATTTTCTGGCGGATTTTTATAACAAACAGCTGCGTTACAGCTTTTACATTGGGCCTCATGCTCATTCTTCATCTTGTAAAAGCGGAACCGCAGGCTATAATCCCGATTGGCGGAATGATTATTGGCAGCAGTATGGTAGTATGTTCCCTGCTGCTTAACCAGATGAAACAGCGGACCGAATCCATGGAGCAGGAAATACTGGTTGCTTTATCGCTTGGCGCTACAGCAAAGCAGGCAAGTGAGCGGATGAATATAGAATCGATCCGGGCGGGAATGATACCGACGATCGATTCGCTTAAAACCGTCGGATTGGTACAGCTTCCTGGCATGATGACAGGATTAATTATCGGGGGCGTCAGCCCGGTTACAGCCGTTCGATACCAGCTCTTAATTATGTTTTCCTTTACAGCAGCAGGCGCTCTTACAAGCATCATGCTCGGTTTTCTGGTATACCCGACATTGTTTACACGCGCCCACCAGTTTATCGGGTGGCCCCAAAAATAAAGCGCCCGGTCAGGGCGCTTTTTTCATATGAATCAATTTCATAATCATTTTTTGCTCAGATGCTAGGCTCCCAGAATTTCGGCATTTTGATTTTAAAACGACCTAAGGTCGTCGTAATATCTTAGGCTGCTTTGCAATTTAATTTGGTGTTAATACGGTCAACGGCAATTTTAGAGGCATTGAACAGTAAGCATATTAAATCAGTGAGAACTCTTGCAAGTTCTCCAGAACGGTATCGGATATTATTTAACTGGAAATATTCTTTTAAATAGGCATTTACTCGTTCAACAGAAGTACGCTCTTTATAAAGTTCTTTCCATGCCTTACTTCCTCTGGCAGGAGCAGGGTAACGCCGTAAATCCTTTGTCTTTTTGATTTTAATGATTTTTTGACATAACGTGTCATGAGCTAGCGGACATTCTCTGCATTCCTTCGGTCTTGTATATTTGAGTGTCTCGTATTTCTTATCATAGCTGTCATAACGATAGGAATGCTCCCGTACACATGTGGGTGCAAAATGCTTGTCAACACCGATAGCTGGTGCTTCATTTCGCTTATTATAAGCAATAATACCATCCGCCTTCATGCGATGGATCTGTTCGTAGATCGGATTGTAGTCATATCCAGCGTCTGCCATCACTTTCGTGATGTTAAGAACGGGAAAACGCTCAGCCACTCCTTTTAACAGGAATAGCAGCTTTCGCATCGTTCATATTTCCTGAAGAGAGCAAGTGAACCAAGATATATTGACTTTTAGTTTCCGCAGCTAAATGAAGCTTGTATCCAAACCAAAAAACATTTTTGTTCTCAGAGTTCTTCTTAATTCCCCACTTAGGAATGCATGGCATCTCTTTTTGAAGTTCACCGAAGGTGTGGTTTAATTGTTGTTCGATTTTCTGTTCAAAAAGTGGAAGCGCGTTTTCAATCTCTTCTTGTTCTTTTTTGTATGATTCAAAGGCTTCTTTTTTCTTACGACCCCGTTTTTTAGGCTCTTTGACGGGTTCTCCTACTTTACTTTCCTCCTTGTGTGGGGCCTGATCTCTCGCTTCAATATGAGTCGCATCAATAGCAATATGCTCACCATCTATAAAACCTTCTTCAATTGCTTGTAGGAGAAGTGCGTGATTCATTTCATCCAGCACGTTTGAGGTTTTGATTTTACGGATTAAGCGGGAAAAAGAAGCTTCAGATGGAATTCGATCCGAAAGAGCAAAACCGCAGTCTAAAAAGAAGAGCATATCTTTCTTTAAGCGACGAACAAGAAGCTTAACCGTTGGAATGCCTTCTAAAATACGAGCAAATAAAGAGTAAATCATGGAGGGATAATTAAGTGATTGTGGAGCACCTTTCCGCACTTTCTTTGATACACTTTTTAGCAAAGGAAAGATGTTTATCCCTTCAAAAATTGCTGTGTAGCGCTGGGTAGGTTCTAAATCTAATAAATCTTGCAAGGAAAATAAACATCCTTGCCGAATTGAGTACATGAGGAGACCAACCTTTCTCATTGAGTTGTCTGGACAACTACTCTATTCGAGATTTGGGGAGGTACTCCTTTTTTGATGTTGATTTGAACCTTACCGTTCAAGGGTTTTGAGTTATGAAATTGATTCATATAGGAAAGTATACTTTGTTTTAACGTGTTGAAGTGCGTAGAGCATTTTTTAAATGGGACCTCCGGTCCCGAAACACCCAAGGAAAACATCGCGAGGCGAATGTCCGCACCTTTCTTTACCCTTGTGGAGTGTGTGGAACAGAGGGCGAAAAAGACCGGCAAACTGTCTCCATCATTGAGATACCCAGATGTTTTTGCCGGTCCGCCCGCCGTTCCACAAAGCGGCCGTAAAAGCTTCTATGAGGGGAAAGGAGAGAGCGGCATTGCCCGCGATGTTTTTCTCAATAGCTGCTCGAATAATGGCCGTGGTGATGGTGCATCATCGGATACGCAGGGTATCCCCCGGAACATTTTCCCCCGCCATAAGGCACCCCTGTGTATGGCATTCCTGCGTATGGCATCCCTGCGTATGGCATCCCTGCGTATGGCATCCCTGCGTATGGCGCCTGCACACTCTTAGAATAGAAAGCTACCATTTCTTTGTGATAGCAATATTTCTTATAATACTTTTTGTAGTACTTTTTGTGGTGAGCATACTCGCGGCATTTTACTTCATAATACACCTTTTTCTCAACATGATATTGGTACTTCATTGCATAATCACTGCCGTACCCAGCAGGATCGAAACCATAATGCATGGTAAACCCCCTCAAATTCTTTTAACTTTCTTCCCTACTATCCTTATTCAGGTCAATCGCCCTCAGGCACGGGCAAGTGCCTATTCGGTAGGAATTGGGGGATTGCCTAAGAAAAAGCCCTGCATCGGATGTTTAATCAGCAATGCAGGGCTTTCGGGCACACAGCCTTAGATATTTTTATCGATTTTTAAATCTTTAACGAAGTTGCTGTTGTGCTTTCTTCTCTCTTCGCGCATCCGTTTTCTTTCAGCGGCGTTCTCGATGAGTCTTTTCTCTTCTTCGGTTTCCGGAATTAAGGCCGGAACCGGGTGAGGATTCCCATTCTCATCCAGCGCAACAAAAGTGGTGAATGCGGTGGTCGTCAATTTCCGTTCACCTGTATACAGATTTTCAGAGATTACCTTAACAAAAATCTCCATAGATGTACGTCCAACTGATGCGATGCTGGCTTCAAGGCAGACAGAATCACCCTCATTTGCCGGCGTGATAAAATCGACGGAATCAATAGAAGCTGTTACGACAGAACAGCGGGAATGGCGCATTGCCGTTATAGCGGCTACTTCATCAATGTAAGCCATCACGTTGCCACCGAAGATGGTACCCCGGTTATTAGTGTCGGATGGGAGGACCAGTTTTGCTTTTATCGTTCTGGATTCTTTCACAGTCTTTGCGTCCAAGATAGACACCCCCAAATTAATTCGTACGCCAAGGACGGCGCAGAAATGTCTGTTTACTACATTATCCTAACACCATCTTCCCCCCTATCCAATACTCCTATGGCGCAAACAAAAATGTTGTTATTTTCAGTGTGGCTACAAAATTAAAAAAATTCCGGGTTATGCACCCGGAATTTCTACGTAACTCTGTTATTGTTTCACAGCGTATAGACTGATGAATAGTTCATCCTGCACACCTGTATTGATACGATCAAATATACGGAAGCCTTCAGATCGCAACATCATTTCTATTTCTTCCTGCTGGTAAAGCTGATTAAAAATGTTGTTTACCACGATGCTTCCCTCACCAATTCGGTAAGAAGAAAAAAATACACCGCCGGGCTTCATAACCCGGTAGACCTCGCCCAGTGCCTTCTTTAAATCTTCCTTCGTTATATATATCAGAGAGGCATTAGCCCATACCCCATCATAGATTGAATCGCCGGTTGGGATACTTCTGAAATCCCCCTGGATGAATTCCACATCCTGTACAGATTGTTTTGCCTGCTGAAGCATTACTTCACTGATATCAAGACCTTGCACTTGAAGGTCGTATCGTTTAAGCCGCAAAGAGTCGTGTCCGGCACCACATCCCAAGTCCAGCACGCGGCTGCCGCCCAATAGCATTTGAAAAGCGGATATGAACTGTATAGTTAAATCTCTATGACGCCATTTCACGCCGGATTGATTGGCCAATTTATCAAATGAAACCCGGTTTTGATCTACATAATCCAATTGTTTCACCTCCACCCTCTATTCCTTCATTCTACCGAAGAAAAAGGTGGATTTCTACTCCCCTATATTTTGAACCGGCTTACCTGTGTTTGCAGTTCTTCGGCCATTTTCGCGAGCACTTCTGAAGCGGCATTAATTTTTTCCATCGTTGCGGTTTGCTGCTGGGAAGCTGCGGCCACTTCCTGTGTATCAGACGCCGCCACGGAGGCCAGCGGCTAATCTGGTCACCCTGCGCAACAATATGATTCGCGCTGTCAGCGATGGTTTCAGCAGAAGATGTGACTTGTTCAATCTGGTGTATCTTTTTCATAAGTGACTCCCCCCAAAGTTGAAAACCGAAACACTACGCTTCCTACCGACTATTTCTCCGATTGAAGGAAATTCCCTTCCTGTAAATCCTTCTTTTTTCTTACAAAAATCGAACCTTCCTTTTAAAATGTATGACAACAGGCCTAGGTGTAAACCATAGTTTCGAATTGTTCAAAATTTTTGTTTGTATTATTTTTTCCAAGCCTTTACTATAATAGATAAGAGTAGGTTAACACATACACAGGAGGGGATTGTGAGTCTAATGAACAATACATTCGATCCAATTCAGTTGTGGAAAAGCTGGTATGATGTTCTAGAAAAAACCTGGGGTAAATCGTTAGATGACTGGGTAAAAACCGAGGAATACGCCGCATGGACCGGCCAGCTGCAGAAGTGGTTCTTCTATTCACAGGAACAATATAAAAAAACGATGGATCAAATACTTAATGATAACAATCTGCCAAATAAAGATGAACTAGCCCGGGTTGCGCAGCTTGTCATTCAGCTAGAGGAAAAAGTAGAAAAATTAGATGACCGGTTCGATGATGAACTACTTACTGAACTGCAGTCCATTCGCCAGGCAGTGGACCGCATTTCGATTGCCTCTGTCAAATAAATGTTAAAAAAAACATCGCGGGCCATGCCGCTCTCTCCTTTCCCCTCATAGAAGTTTTACGGCCGCTTTGTGTAACAAGGGTAAAGAAAGGTGCGGACATGCGCCTCACGATGTTTTTCTTGGGTGTTTCGGGACCGTAGGTCCCATTAAAAAAATTCTCAAGGCACCATCATTACTGTGAAGCACATAAACTTTCCATACCAACAAAAGAATGGGACCTAATGTTACCAATTCAAAATAGTTTATCACCTAAAAGTGATACATACTTCCGATACCAACAGTTAAGAGCGGCAGACAACTCTGCCGCTCTTAACTGTTTATTAATCTTCCATTGTAGACAAGTCACCTGTTGGAAGCCCCAGTTCCCACGCCTTTAACACGCGGCGCATAATTTTACCGGAACGCGTCTTTGGCAGCCTGTCGCGAAATTCGATTTGCCGCGGTGCAGCATGCGCAGCCAACCGCTCCTTTACGTATAGCCGTATTTCTTCTTTTAACTTATCTGTTTCCTCGAACCCTGCTCGTAATTTAATAAATGCTTTAATGATTTCTCCCCGAACCGGATCCGGAACCCCAATAACGCCAGCTTCAGCAACCGCAGGATGTTCAACCAGCTTGCTTTCCACATCAAACGGGCCCACCCGCTCCCCTGAGGTATTGATTACGTCATCCACACGTCCTTCAAACCAGAAGTAACCATCCTGATCCATATAAGCGGAATCGCCTGACATATACCAGCCCGTGGCAAAATATTCTTCGTATTTTGCTGGATTATTCCAGATTTTGCGCATCATCGCCGGCCAGGAAGGCTTAATAGCAAGATTGCCCATTGTATTGGGCGGAAGCTCGTTCCCTTCATCGTCAACAATCGCCATCTTGATGCCCGGCAGCGGTTTGCCCATTGATCCTGGGCGAATCGGCATCGATCTGTAGTTGGCACACGTACTCGCGCCGGTTTCCGTCATCCACCAGTTATCATGAATCCGGCGTTCCAGCACATCAAGCCCCCAGCGGACGACTTCAGGATTCAACGGTTCTCCCGCCGAAAGGATATGGCGGACAGAAGATAAATCATATTGCTTCGGCAGTTCGTCACCTTCACCCATCAGCATACGGAGCGCGGTTGGTGCACTAAACCATACGGTAACTTTGAATTTCTCGATAGTGGCATACCAATCTGCCGGCTTAAAGCGTCCGCCGCGCAGAACCGTTGTCACCCCATTCAACCAGGGGGACCACATGCCAGCCGATGTACCTGTAACCCACCCGGGGTCTGCCGTACACCAGTATATATCTCCCTCGCGCAGATCATAGACCCACTTCCCAGCCATATACTGGTGCAGCATGGCATCGTGAACCTGAAGGACACCTTTTGGCTTTCCTGTAGAACCAGACGTATAATGCAAAATCATTCCATCTTCCCGGTCAACCCATTCCATTACGTATTCGTCCGATACCTGTAACAGTTCACGATATAACACCTGTTTCGGGCCGGTTATCTCGTTGCCATTGGCTAAAATGACATGGTTTAAATCTGGAAGGGAATCGACTGGTATACGGTAAAGAAGCTCCGAAGTTGTGACAACGGCAATTGAACGGCTATCCAGCAGCCGATCCTTCACCGCCTCCTCCATGAAAGCTTCAAACAAGGGCCCTGCAATTGCCCCAATTCTGATAATTCCCAGCATGGCAATATACAGTTCAGGACTGCGCGGCATAAATATAAAAACCCGATCGCCCTTTTGTATACCCAGCGAGCGCAGTCCATTCGCAAACTTGCAGGAGAGGTCGCGCAGTTGCTGATACGTATACTGTTCATCGCGTATTCCGTCTGCATATAACAGGGCAAGTTTCTGACCCTGGCCATTGTCGACATGCCGGTCAATGGCTTCATAAACCATGTTTACTTTACCTGTATCATGCCAGGAAAAATATTGCTCGGCATCTTGCCACCTGGCGTTGCGGGCTGCTTCTTCGTAGTCTTTTAAGTTAGCGGTTTCATCCAACAATAAAATATCCTGTGACCTGTGTTTGGTAGTCATGTCTGGTTTCCCCCATCTCATAAAAATGTCTACGTATTTCTCTTTTTTCGCTTGTTATACAACACTTTACTATATTTTTCGACATAGAGAAAGATATCCCTTCTAAAAATTATGACTGTTTTATAATTTTTCTTTTTTCCATTTTCCACAATGCCATATTTGTCCTTTCATAATTTCTTCCCTCACGCCCATCCTATTAAACAAAACCCTTGATCTAAAGGCAAAATGGGAGGTATTTGGATGCGCAATCCATTAAAATATGCAGCACTTGCCCTGGTTGCTGCTGTGCTTCTTTTTCTCGTGTCTCCTCTGGCTTTACATCGCACGGGCAGTCAAAAACCCGGTACAACTGTTACGGAACAGATGCCAAATCCTCACCAAAGCGGGCCTAGACTCCTGCAGTTGGATAACATCGGGAAAGGAAAACAAGCACGAACCAGGCTTGATAACAGCACCCATATTGTGACGATTCATCACAACAGCAACAACAAGTCACACTACATGAAAAACGAGGTGACCGTAAAATTCAAGAGGCAGCCTACAGATGGAGAACTTCAGAAGATTTTACATGAGGTAAACGGGCAGGTTAAAAACCGGCACAACTCAACATATGTAATAAAATCGGCGAATCATTCTTCTCACTGGCTTATTGATCATTTCTCCCAAAGAACAGATGTAGCTTATGCCGAACCCAATTACCTGCTTTTGCACAGGACAGTTCCGAACGATGAATACTACTCACGCTATCAGTGGGATATGCCCATGGTTGACATGGAGCATGCGTGGGATATTACCCAGGGGAAGGCGAACGTGGTTGTGGCTACAGTCGACACGGGCATTGATTATCAGCACCCTGAGTTTGCAGGTAAGATCGCCGGGGGATATAACGTACTTGATGAATCATCTCCTCCTCAGGATGACAACGGGCATGGCACCCATGTGGCAGGAATCATTGGTGCCCTTGCAAATAATAATCAAGGTATCGCGGGAATCAGCTGGAACAGCAAGATTATGCCGGTCAAGGGTATAGGAGCGGACGGAAGCGGTTCCTCTCTGGACATTGCAAAGGGAATTGTATGGGCGGCCGATCACGGCGCCAGTGTGATTAATATGAGCATCGGGAATTATCACCCTTCAAGCGCCCTTCATGAAGCAATCCGGTATGCTTACGGAAAAGATGTCGTGCTTGTCGCGGCATCCGGCAATGACAACACATCACAGCCAAGCTATCCAGCTGCCTATCCTGAGGTTTTATCGGTAGGCGCTGCAGATTCAGCTGGCAAGCGGGCGACGTTCTCCAACTACGGTGCTTATCTGGACATTGTAGCTCCGGGTGTAGAAATACCAAGCACGTATGTAGGCAGCCAATACGCAGCCCTATCCGGTACCTCTATGGCCTGTCCGCATGTAGCAGGGGCCGCAGCGTTGATACGGTCAGTAAACCCGACGCTTACCAACAGTGAAGTGATGAACATTCTGCGTACCTCGGCGGATGATTATGGTTCTCCCGGGTGGGATCATTATTTTGGCTACGGTTTAATGAACGTGTCGCGTGCCCTCCAAATGGCAGAACCAAGACAAAAAAGTGCTGCACCGCCTCGAATGATTCCGGGCAGCTTCTTTGAACAGCTGACGGAACAATTTCGGAACCTATTTAGATAAATGATTCATTATACAATAAATAAAACCCCTTCGCTGTCGAAGGGGTAAAAAAGTATAAATAAATTCTACTGTACAACTTTCATTCTTTTCATTGTAATATAGTCTGTTTCGTAATACTGCAGCTCATCACGGAGATACTCAAATACCTTCGAAAGACCAAGGGTCAACTCTTTCAGACGCTGATCCACTTCTTTGTGGAAAATAATAGCATCGCGGCCCGTATAAGAGTTGCGTCCATCTTCTTCATATACTTCGCCTTTTGGATAGAAGAATCCATTCACGCACGTGTGGTATACGAGGTAAAGTGCCTCTTCGGAAAATTCTTTATTAAACTTAGCGCGGCGCAGGCAAATCCCTAATTTTTCGTAAGCGTTCTCACAGTTTACTAGCAGATGACGAAAATCTGACAAATAGTTCCGGTAGTATTCTTCATATTGTTCAGGTTCCTTGGACGCTTCTACAAGCTGGGCAAGCGTGGTTGAATTTAAAAACTTTTCTACCTCCATGCACACCTTTTTCAGTCTGTGGTAAGATTCCTCACAAATCTCTTTCAATTGTGTTTCAGGCATAAGGTAACCTCCAACCGTTTAAATTTCGTTTGCTGTCTGGATCTAATTGTAACAAATTTGTAACAGCATACCTAGTAGTATTTCGCTAACTATTTAATGTTCTAAAATTCTCAATTTTTTATTCCCCGATTATTTCATGTTGATCTTCTGTTTAACTCTTTCTGCAGGGGGTGATACTTATTGAAAAGGAGCAAAGGAGTACACAGTATGCCCCCATCCATCCGATTCATTAATTTGACGCGGGATCTCAACGAACTAATCCAGGTATCCCATCTTCTCTTCTCCCATGGTAAATCACCGGTTATACACATGTCTGTCATTCCACTCAACGATTACCGGCAGTGGGAAACACAAGTGAGGAGCCGAAGCGACTCCATGCATACCCACCAAGGGCGCTCGGCTGAATTCCACAGCTATTGCATGGATGCGGGGAGGATCTTTTTCTTCGACTGCAACGAAAGCATTTTTCATAAGCTAAATGATGAAGATATATTTTTTCGCAGAAAGCAGCCTGTCATCTTTGCAGACAAAGAAGTCCTCGGCTTTCTAGAGATATTTACCCGTTCAGAGCGAATGCTGCTGAATTTCCCCTGCTGTTAACAGACCCTTTTGCCACACGTCATCCATAAAAAAAAAGCCGCCGGAACACCGGCAGCCTTGGTGGTTGAAGATCAGGAATAAGCCTTCTCAGCGTTCAGGTACAATTCATTGAGCTGCTGTCTTATTTGCGCTAACTTATCCAAATCAATATTCATAGAAAGAGCCGCAAGCACCCCTTCAAAATGCTCCAAAATCTCTTGAACAACTGCCTGCTTTACTTCATTAAGTTGCTTTTCATAAGCAGGTTCGTAAAAATCATGCAGTCTTTTTTCTGCAAGTTCAACGTATTGGCCGACCGGAACGTGATACAGTTTATCTAGCTGATCTTTCATTTTTTCCTGCCCGCCCTGTTCAAAAAATTGCTTTGGATTCTTAAACAGACTGAGCGGCTGCGCTAGTTCCTGCGTTGAATCTTCCGGCAGGTTCGAAGAAAAATCGGGAGTCTCATATTCTTTCTTCTCCCATGGACGCAGCGAGAAATCCGCTATCCCCAGTTTGTTATTAAGTTTCTCCTGTTCTTGCTGGCCTGATTTGTTTATATAATTCTCCGTACGAAGCGCCGTCGCCCGCATCTCCTGCGCGAGATCAAAGGCAAGAAAACGTGAAAGCTCTTCCAGGCTGCCTCTAAGCAGTTTCTGCATGCTGCTTCCGTCACTCTTTAGCGTTGCAGGATTAAAGGAGTAACGGAAAGCTTCGCTGAACCGCAGCATGACACGCTGTTTGACATAGTACGCCAGCTCATGGATTTCATTGTGCAGCGACCTTAGGATAACTTCCTGATCCAACCCCTCCACTGTCTGTACCGCATACTCTCTGGCCTGCTTGGCTTCAGCTATCTGCCGGTTTCGCGTATTTTCGTCCTGCCTCGCACGCGCCATCAACTCATCTAGTGTGCCGATGGACCGTTTGCATTCATCAAAAGCAGAGCGAACCGCGATTTGGGTTAATTCTTCAACCGTAAAGGAAATAAACTCTTCCTCAAAATGCCATAGACCGGAGAAGCGGAGTGCCTCGTCGATTTCAGGCAGCCCAGCTTCTTGGGTCAAACCAAGCCTTTTCCGGTAAATTTTCTCGGCTGATTCCGTTAATGTTTGTCCGGCAGCCATTCTTGCCAGCAGAGCAGTCTGTGAAGAAACGGAATAAATTCTTGGATTTCGTATGCTGCATGCTTCGAGATTATCCCTAACATGCTTGACAACACCCTCAAGCTCTTCTTCGCTGCGGGCAAGGTCCGCAGCATTTACAATGAAAAACATTTTATCCATCGAAAATGAATCTTTCACACGCCCTAGCTGAATCAAAAACTCGTGATCTGCATGCGAGAAAGCATGGTTGTAGTACGTAACAAACAGAACCGCATCCGCATTTTTAATGTATTCAAACGCCACACCGGTATGCCGCGCGTTGATTGAATCAGCTCCTGGGGTGTCAACGAGAATAATCCCCTGACGAGTTAAAGGACAGTCATAGTACAGTTCGATCCATTCCACAAAGCACGCTTTTTCCTCCCGGGCGACGAACTCCTGAAATTCAGCCAGTCCGATGACGAGTTCAGTACCTAAGAACTCCCGGGTTTCTGCGAATCCCTGCCGAACTGCCCGCAGAAAACTATAATGCGGCTTGGCAGTAGGCTGAATAGAAGCCGGATCCAGGCTCTGCACCAGTGTGATCGCATCTTCCACCGTTTGCCCGTTAAGTCCAAATACGGCCAGCGAGTGGATAACATCCTCGGTAATATCGCGCAGATTCTTCAGCCGTACCCGCACACTTCCATGCGGATTATTTTCATCCGGCGGCAATATTTTATTGATGGCAGCCGTGGTCGGATTGGGTGATACGGGCAGGATCAAATCACCCATCAGGGCATTCGCAAACGAAGATTTACCTGCACTAAACGCACCGAATAAAGCGACGGTAAACCGGTTCCGCTCAAGTCTTTCTGCACGCTGCAGCATGGCCCTGCCTGCACCGGACAGCCCGGGCACACTGGAAATTAGAGATGAAGCCTGCTGGAGCATTGCGGCGGTGCCTATGAGCTGTCCCTTATAATCCCTGCGCATGGCCGTCGCAAACTGGCGTGAAGGATCAGCCGTTTGATGGCGTTTTAAGGCAACCGGTTTATCCGGAGCGGCTGCACTTACGTATGACCTACGATCTTCTTCAATCACTTCCAGTACGTCTGTGTGTGTCCCCTGAAGCGGTGCTGCCTTCTCTTCTCCGGCTGTGCCGTGCTGCAATAAATCCATCAGCGAGTGGACCGCCTTGTCTTCTTTTTCCTTCAGGCGGACGAGTTGTTCGGCAGACTCTTTCCACTGCTTCTGTTCCTCCAATTGTTTGGCCCCATCCGCAGTTTCAGCTTGCAGCTTGTTGCGCAGGGAACCGGCCGCCTTCTCAATCAACTCCAGTGCTTCCCGCCGAAACAGCGCTTTAACTTTTTCGGCCAGGTCTTTGGAGTAATTCAGCACATACTCGCCATTATTCATCGCACCGGGCTTAACCGTATCAATTAATAAATCATGGGAAAACGAAACGTGGAAATCCATGGCTTCCTTCATGAAATTGCTGTCGTCGTATCCATGCCGGGCCGGCAGGGTGCGCAGCATTTCTTTAATATGCCACTCAAGATTCGCCGATGCCTTTTCGGATAAATCATTATATAGCGTATTAAGCCGCTTTTGCTGTTCTTCTCTGGTTTTTCCACTCGAAAATATAAATCCTACCTTAAACCCAGGCTGCCTGCTTTCCAGGAAAAGACGAGCAAACTCGCGCGTCTCGAACGGAATTAATGGCGCATTATCCAGAATGTGCTGCAGTTCCGCTTTTCCCTCTTCCTCCAGTTGCTCTGCGGGCATCTGTATCTTTGCAAGATGCTCAACAAGGGAATGATAGTTGTAAAGTATCTCGTGCGGATTGGCATGGTTTATTGCCTCCAGGTATGATTCCCGTCGCTCATCAGATTGCTCCCGAATAAAGCGGCCGTGCTCCTCGATCAGGTAGAGAGAAGCATGATAAACGCTATCTGCGATGAGCGATTCCCGGGCATTGAATAGCTCTTTTACCTTTTTTAACAGGTTCGGCCATTCATTTTCAGCATGGCGGGGGTCCTTCAGCGACGTAAAATAAATCCCGTCAGGATGAATATCCCAGTGGGCAAAAGACTCCGCTACGCTGCGCCGATACTCGCTGAACGGTAGCTCAAAGTCAACATGTTTATCAATTTGATTTATGACAAGAAAAACGGGTTTCCCTCTGTCTTTGAGCGTCTTGGTAAATTGAAAGTTCACCTCAGACTGCACATGGTTATAATCCATTACGTACAGGACAATGTCCGCCATATGAAGGGAGGATTCCGTCGCCACTTTATGCGCATCATCCGTGGAATCAATCCCGGGTGTATCCATGATGCTCAACGGAATATTAAGAAGGTTAGAAGGATGAAGCAATTCTATGGTTTCTACTTCCCCACCGTTTATGGCATATTGCTTCAGTTCATCTACATTATAGCCGGCGCCAAACTCAATCGTTTCCCCATTCTTTAAATGGATGCGGGCACCCGATTTACCGGTTTTAATCTGGACAACATTGGCGCTTGTCGGGATAGGGCTTGAAGGGAGGACTTCACCACCCAGCAGCATGTTAATCATACTAGACTTCCCGGCTGAGAAATGCCCGCAGAAAGCGGCGGTAATTTCGTTATTCCTTAGCTTTTGCAGCAATTCGCCTGCTTTTCTCGCATTCGTGACATCACCAGCCGCTTCGAATTTCTTCTTCATCTGTTCCACGCGAAAGTACAGCACTTCCGGTGAAGGCTTTTGCCTGAGCCCCATACGCTCTTCCGTCTGTATCATTATGCTCTCAACTCCACTGTGCTACTTCTTATAAAGTGCGCATCTTTTTATGTCCTTAATCTATCATCAGAGTCCCGAACGCGCAATAGCAGTGACAGGAAATCCATGCCGATAGATAGTGGAAGGCCCCCGTCCACTCACTCAGGAACAGGGGCCTTCCTCCTACAAATTAAAACTCAGCGCTGTCAAATGAGTCGATATCCCACTCAAGCGGAGCGCGCGGCACCGGAAAACGCAGCTTGTCCAGCACATAAAGCAAGAATGGTGCGTCGCCTTTGTATGCACGGTGCAGCTCTGATAACGTCTCCGGATCCACTTTTTCTGAAATAAATGCTTCGATTTTTTGCCTGGCTTCTGCTTCATTGTCTTTAAACCATTTCAGCGTTGTTGGCCCCGATTGTGCCAGGCCATACTTATCAACATATTCCCGTACTTTTTTTGGCACATAGGCATAAGCGTATTGTGGAACCATTTCCTGCAGGCGCCTCATATTATCTTCCGGTGAAAGCCCTTCCGTTAAATAGATGTACTTGCCGCAGTGATAGCATCTGACCTCGTAACGATGATTCCCCGTTAACTCTTTCGTACAATATGGACAGGTTATCTCTCTCATGAAAAATCTCCTTCTTCTACACCGCATACTATTCTACATCGTACCAGAAACAGCCCCAGAATAACAGTGCGGCGTGTGCAACTTAAGGTTTGACTGATTGTTTAATCCGGATCACCTTATATTGCGCAGGAAAAAAAGCCAGATCGCCCTTAAGCGGTCTGGCTTACTTACATCCACCGATCTCCCCAACTCTGAATGGAGAGAATGACATTTTCCAGGTCTCTTCCTTTTTCTGTTAATTCATATTCTATTCGAACCGGTGTCTCCGGGTATACCTTACGTTCCATAATTCCGGCTTCCTCAAACTCCCGTATTCTTTCCGTAAGCATGCGGTCGCTCATATCCGGAATCTGAGCTTTTATATCCTTGAAGCGGCGCGGGCCGCCCAGCAAAACACGAATAATTAAGCCTGACCATTTCTTGCCTAAAAGTTCAATTGCCGATTCGTATTTGGGGCACATCTTACTGTAATCCATTTGCGTACACCTCCACTTCTATTGTATCAAACTTTAGAGGCTAACTGTATATACGCAGCAATATTCCTCGCGCTATCGTCCAATTTCCTATTGCTAAAGTCCCCCTTTTACTCAATGTACCATAGCATAAAAGGGAGAAGCAGTGATAAGCATCATACTATTCACTATTTATCCTTAATATGAATCATATCCGCATCCGTCACAGCCAGCATACCGTGTGCAGCAATATCGAGTCCGACCGCTTCATCTTCCGGCGATACACGAAGCGGCATAACAAGGGACAGCAGCTTCAGAAAAACCCATGTCCCAACAAACCCCCAACAAGCGATAACAACAAGCCCCAGGGCTTGAACGCCCAGCAAGTGCCACCCGAAACCGTATAAGAGGCCACCTTTATTTGCAAAGATTCCAACGGCAAGCGTTCCGATTAAGCCGGATACGGCATGTACAGGAAATGCGCCTACCGGGTCATCAGTTTTAAACCGGTCAAGAAGGTCCGTAGCCCACAGCATCGCAAGCCCGCAAATCACCCCTATGAGAATAGCTGCATTATCGCTGACGAATGCGCAACCAGCTGTGATGCCCACCAGCCCCGCAAGCGAGCCATTTATGACTGACGGAGCATCTGCTCTTTTGTAGCGAAAAAGCGTGTACAAAAGCGTAACTGCGCCGCCTGATGATGCCGCCAGCATGGTGGTCAGGGCAATATGGCCAATTCTGGGATCGGATGCACTCAGCGTTGATCCCGCATTAAAGCCAAACCAGCCAAACCAAAGAAGAAAGGCGCCAACTGAAGCCAGCGGTATATTACTTGGTAAAATCACACCGCTTCGCTCCGTATATTTGCCAATCCTGGGCCCGAGCACTATCGCAGCCGCGAGCGCGCTGAATCCGCCAAGAGCATGGATGGTCGCAGAACCTGCGAAATCAAGCATGCCCAGCTTTCCCAGCCAGCCGCCTCCCCATACCCAGTGACCGGATAAGGGGTAGAGTAGCGCCGTCATAAAAACGGTATAAATCACATAGGCGCGAAACTGAATACGTTCTGCTACCGCACCTGAAACGATGGAGATGACCGCAATAACAAATGCTGCCTGAAATACAAAAAATGTATCATGGCTGAAAGGGTATATTAAATGGCTTAAATCGCCTTTAAGCATAAACCCCGTGATGCCCACCAGTGAGTGTGCATCTTTTCCGTACATAAAAGCAAACCCTACCGCATAATAGCAAAGCGTGCCAAATGTAATATCGACAAACACCTTCATAATGATGCTTACAGCGTTTTTGCGGCGGACAAATCCTGCCTCAAGCAGGGCAAAGCCGCCTTCCATAAGCAAAATCATGGCGGCGGTCAGTATAATCCATATGGTATCCATTCCTGTACTGAGCACAGCTACTTTATCCACGCTTACCTCCCCTTTCCTCATAATTATCCAGCAGTTCCTGGCTGCACCCCGCTGGAATATACAGGGTAGCTTTAGAGTCCGCCCCTGCTGTTTCCGCGACCCTTTGCAGGCGGCTTAGCTCCCCTGCTAATCGTTCTATTTCCATCATCGGCTGTTTAACATAAACCAATTGTTCGACGGCAAGGTGATGTTCTGGCGTCCTGGCGGCCAGCCATCTGCGAATGGCTGACATCTGCTGATAGGCATTTCTTTCCTGCTCCCTCTTTCGCTCGTAGCGTTCAATTTTTCCCCGCAATTCCTGTATACGATCCCGTCTTTGTCCCATCATATAAGTAAGAGTCGCCAGCAGAATGCTTTGGTCTGCATCGTTCAGAAGCACCCTGTAGGTAGTCTCGACCTCCACTTTCATGTTAAATCACCTGCCCGTTGATGTTATATTTTCTAACATTATAACACCTAATTAAAATATAGGAAGGGTTCTCAGGTTATTTTAATCACTATTTTTTATAATCATCCATAAGAGATAGGGAATTAGAATACCTGCAAAAATTGATTTCACCCTTGTTTCCGGTTAAGGTAATAGGGAATTAACAAACGGGAAGGAGTGCACTTTTTGAAAATTCATTTTTTTGAGCAGGACGTGGTCGATGCGTGCTGTGTATTCGCCTCAAAAAGACTAAACTGCACACCGGAAGATGTGGATGTCGATCTGCAGTTTAATCCCTCCTCTGGTTTTGCAGCCGATGCAAGAAGAGATCAACAGAACATCAGGCTCACCGAACAGGAAATTATTGATGGCGTTGCCGTTTATTTGGCTGATTACCACCAGTTCGTCCCGGAACGGTTAAAGGTAAATCTTATCTTTAATCAACAAACAGGCATCGAAGCTGACATTCTCACGGACTAAAAAAAACCCGGCCTACAACTATTGGCCGGGTGTTTAATTAGGTAAAAGAATGGTATGATAGTCGTCTAGAGAAACTTCTATTTCTGTATTATTGAAGAGAGGCAGTGAAAGGAAATAATGGAAGAGTTTTTTTCCAAGAATATCTCCTGGGTGAAGCGTCGGATATGGGATTTCGATTTCCTTATGGTTTTACCTTTAATCGGCATTTCTATCCTCAGCACGCTTGCTATTTATTCAGCAACAGTGAATCGCGCTGGTATTGAAAATCAATATAAGAGCGAAATAATTTGGCAGGTGTTATCGTACATCAGCCTGATTGTATTTACCTTTTTTAATTATCGAAATCTAAAAAACCAGCTATCATGGATCGGATACTTCGTTACGATCCTGCTGCTTCTTGTCGTATTTGCTTTCCCTGCGAAAAATGGGGCGCACAGCTGGATAACGCTCCCCGGCTTTCAATTTCAACCATCGGAATTTGCTAAACTTTTTCTGATTTTAACCATTTCGGATTACATGGAGAAAGCGAAAGAAAAAGGAGAAACGTTCGGTTTCAAACATGGCTTCGTCATTCTCAGCGTTATGTTTGTGCCGTTTGCACTAACGCTTGCCCAGCCGGCTCTTGGCCAGGCTCTTGTTATGCTTGGCATCACCGGCGCTATGATGATTCTGTTTTTAGAAAGAAAGCAACTGGCTGTCTTTCTGATCATCCTTGCTATTCTAACCGGATTCATCTTTACAATACGAACGATATTTCCCGACCAGTCGGTTCACTTTATCAATAACCTGCCTGTGATGAAGCACCAGAAACAGCGGATTATTACCTTTATTGATCCGAATGCGGATCCGAAAGGAATCGGTTATCAGGTTACGCAGGGAATTACAGCCGTTGGGTCTGGCCAGTTATTCGGCAGAGGTTTTGCCAACGCGGGACAGACGCAGGGGAACTGGGTACCCGAGCAGTGGACAGACTTCATCTTCTCCGCTATCGGCGAAGAATTTGGCTTCATAGGATCGAGCCTGCTGTTGTTTCTCTTTTTCTTCCTGCTCTACCGGATGATTCAGTTAGGCTTGAATGCTCCCGACTATTTCTCTGCGTATTATATCGCCGGAGTGGTCGGAATGTTCGCCTTCCAAATCATTGAAAACGTCGGGATGAACCTTGCCATTATGCCTGTGGCCGGGATTACACTGCCATTCGTATCGTATGGCGGTACGTCGCTTTTAACCAACTTTATACTTGTTGGTATCGTGCTATCGATTGGCATAAGGCGGAAAAAACTGAGCTTTTAATATAAATTAACTGCATCAAAAACCCGGAAACCTCCCTGAGGATTTTCCGGGTTTTTGACGTTTATAAATCCAGGATTTTCTCCCCCGGACTTTTAGTTAGATGTATGGCTGGGCAAGAAGGGATTGCACCTTTTACATAACGGAATCAAAGTCCGCTGCCTTACCTCTTGGCTAATGCCCAATTACATTCATTAGTATTATGCACCTCGCATAATTTTATACAGAAAGCAGTTTGATATAAGCGAGGATACTCCATGAATGATATCTTTCTAATATACGCCCACCGCGGCTCTTCCATAAAGTACCCCGAGAATACGATTCTGTCGTTTTCAAAAGCACTCACCGAAGGCGCTAACGGAATAGAACTCGATGTCCAATTAACAAAGGATAAGCAGGTAGTGGTTTTTCACGACCTGTCACTGCGCCGCATTCTGAAGAAAAGAGGGCAAATCAGCGATTATACACTGAAGCAAATCCGGCAGTTTGACGTGGGTTCCTGGAAAAACCCGGCTTTTAAAGGAACGAAAATTCCCACCCTCGATGAAGTGCTCCGCCTGGCATCGAAGCACAACATCATCGTAAATATTGAGCTCAAAAACTTATTGGATATGAAAAACGGTCTTGAGCAGTATGTGATCGATAAAATTATTCAGTATAATATGAAGCAAAGATCTGTGATTTCAACCTTTAACCCGCTAAGCCTGAAGATACTACAGAAAAAATGCAAAGGAATTCCGTACGCTCTGCTCTATTTTGGATTTTTGAATGATCCGTGGACATATACCAGGGAGTACGGCTGCTCCTATATTCATCCACCGGTGCAGGAGGTTTCCGAATTATTTATTGATACCGCGCGAGCAAACGGCCTCAAGATCGTACCCTATCAGGTCAATACCCTGAATGATATCCAAAAAATGGTTGAGCTAGGTGTTGATGGCATCATTACACCCCGACCTTCTCTAGCCCACCGCTATCTCTATGAATAGCACATCAAATAAAACCTAATCTAGAACTAACGCGATAAGAGGTGAAAGGCCAATGAAAATCAATAAAGGTCCGCACAATCCAAATCAGAACGGCCAGGATGGCGGTTTCGAGGGATTTATTGGAAATATTTTTCGAAGGAACTGAAATACCTGTTTAGTTAAAGCCTCATATCCAGGCGATGGGAGGCTCTTTAAAATTAAAAAACACTTTTCACGAGGAAAAGTGTTTGCGTTGTATGTAGCCCCGCCTATGCCGCTCCACTTAAATGTTTCATAACCCGCTCTCGCAGGTGGGTGTTCGCAAAACGTCTTCCACTGTCTCACAGCGATTAACGGGTGAGCATAGTGTCTAACGCTTAATGTAGAACTCCCGAGTAAATAGTAAGGTTCGAAACATAAAAAGTGAATCGTACATTGCAGGAAATAAGTGTATGTAACACCCTGTCGGGTATTTCTGATTTCATTCTTTGCTAAGCAGTTTATTCGACGTAGATAGAATGAATATTAATGGAGCGGACAACGAGACTCGAACTCGCGACCCCGACCTTGGCAAGGTCGTGCTCTACCAACTGAGCTATGTCCGCGTCGTTTTCATCTGTAGAATTAAATAAATAAAATGGCGGAGCCGATGGGACTCCGACGCACAGGATGTGCGAGGTTCTGCGTTGCAACAGGACGTTGCGCTTTTAGCAGAACTTCCTCTCGGGTGAGAGGAGCGTTTACTTCTTGAATAAATGGCGGAGCCGACGGGACTCGAACCCGCGACCTCCGGAGTGACAGTCCAGCGTGAACTCCAACTTCACCACGGCTCCATATTTGGTTGCACCCTAGCGAGTAACACCGATTTCATTCTATGCAATTGAAATTAATCGACGCTGAAAGAATGAATATTTTGGCTGCACCCTGCGGGTACCACTGATTTCATTCCAACGCAGATGTCAATTCGACGCTGAAAGAATGAATATTTTGGTTGCGGGGGCAGGACTTGAACCTGCGGCCTTCGGGTTATGAGCCCGACGAGCTGCCAACTGCTCCACCCCGCGATAGCCAATGGTGGAGGATGACGGGATCGAACCGCCGACCCTCTGCTTGTAAGGCAGATGCTCTCCCAGCTGAGCTAATCCTCCATCGTACCGCATTAGCGGCACAAGAACTATAATATAAGATTTCACACGCATTGTCAAGGAGACAGCCCGAAAGCCAACTGGTAAATACCGGGTGCCATTGACTATGATGACTCAGTTTGGTATTTGTGTCGATCAAAATTTGGACTAATCGTGTTGGTTCGCGATCACGCCGATCCTTTTCCTCATGATGATGCTTTAGTTCGCTCCAGCAGATAATAGTGCACAGCACCCCCCGGCACCCGGTCAAAACCGGTTACCGTATATCCCCGCGACAAGTAGTGGGTTAACACCGCTCTTATCTCCCGCCTCCAGCACAGCATCTGGTCCATGGATTGTTTTTTTATCTCTTGAATATCCGCAGGTATGGGGATAGCCACTAAATTTCCTTCGACTGCGTCCCAGTTTACAAGGATAGGACTCCCATTTTCCGTTTCAGCCAGCTTAACCGGATAACTATACCCTCCTTGAACAGCCCCATCTGCTGATGCAGCATGCTCATTGCGCGAATGTAAGACATCCCATTCCGCGAGCAGCCGGTCAGTCGGCGCGCCGCGGTTTAAATCATCGTCCATCTCTCCATAGAAATTTTCCTTATAAACCCGGCAGACCGCACCCAGTTTGCTAATATTAATGTATGCATTTTTACTTTCAAGCGGGTCAAACGTCCATTTAATATACCTATACCCTCTCGCCTTTGCTTCCACTGCCTGCCGCTGCTTAAGAAGCTCACCAACTTTTTTGTTTCTATATTCGGGTTCAACAGCAAGCATGTGTGAATAGAGAAAAATGCCAAATTCATCAGACGCGATAAACCCGTATGATACACCTATCATGGCCTCATTATCGTAGGCACCGATGATGAGACCGCCCACCTGGGATTGTGCCATTAGAAGATTGGCTGTAACGCCTGTACCCCAGGTATTTGAAATCAGCTGATTTGCTTGCTTCATTTGGCCAATTTTGCTTAAAATTTCAACTATTATGGACACAGCAATCCCCTTCCCTATTCAGCGAGCATGTCGGCATAAAAGTATCCGATGATTTAAATTGTAGGGGATATGTCCAGAAGCTGCAACGCAAAGAATCGATTCAGGGTAAACTACCATTAGAAACTTTAGCTCGCCCAGCTTTCCGATGGGAATCAGCTTTACTGGCAGTTATCGCATAGAAAAGTGTTTTAGAGGAGGAACAGCATGATCGCAATTATTGTGGCAATCGACCTGAATAATACTATAGGGAAAAATAACAGCCTGCCATGGCATCTTCCCGCTGATTTGGCTTATTTTAAAACAGTCACCATGGGCCACCCGATTGTAATGGGAAGAAAAACACACGAGGCGATTGGGCGACCACTGCCCGGCCGACAGAATATCATTTTAACAAGAGACCCCGGCTACGAGGCGGAAGGGTGTACCATTGCTCATTCCGTGGATGAAATCCTGGACACATACATCAATCAAGATTTGTTCGTCATCGGTGGAGCCGAGGTCATAAAAACGTTTTTACCCTACACAGACAAGCTGTATGTCACACGAATTGAGGAACGGTTTGAGGGGGACGTTTTCTTGCCGCAAATTAAGTCAACGGAGTGGCGGATTGTGTCCAGTCGTCAGGGGATAACCGATGTGAACAATCCTTATACGTACTATTTTTTAATTTATGAGAGAAAAAGATAAGGCCGCTCTTCATCTTCAATAAGCGCCTTATCTTTGCCAGTGTTATCTCTTACTTAACCCGCCGCTGTACCGGGAGCAGGATGGAACCAATACAGCCAACAACAGAGAACAGACAAGGAATGACAAACGCCAGCCTGTAGGAGGATGCCGCATGCATGCCCAAATGATCAAGTACAATCCCCATCAGCGGCGGAATTAACACCGCACTCAGGAAACCGCCGGTATTCGCAAGTCCGGATACCACGCCAACCTGATTTACCGGAAACGTTTCACGAATGGAAGCAAAAGTGAGCATGCTTCCGCCGTTCCCAAACCCCAGCAGAAAGAACAACACGTATGCCCCCCACAAAGGCAAGGAAGCGCCAGTAAGAGCCAATAGCAGCCACATTACCACCACCATCGCATGAACCGCAATGTATGGCTTTCTGTATTCCTCTACTTTCTTAGCTGCAAAACCTGACAGAGGACCGCCTGCAACCGCACCTAACAGCCCGAATCCTACAATTCCCGCTGCGGCTGTTCGGCTGATGCTGTACGTGTCAAGCAGGAACGGGACTGCCCACAGGCTGATAAAACCTGCGTATGTTCCGACGATACCGAAGTGGCAAAGAAATGGGGGCCAAGAATTTTTTTGAAAAAGAATTTCTCGCAGAACGTGCAGCGTTTTGCCGTCCTCCGCAGCCGGTGCCATCGGATGGGAAGCCAGGCTTTTGCGAAAAATCCAAATCATGCATGTGGCGTGTACAATCAGGATAATGCCCATAACCATAAAAGGAACACGCCAGCCCGAGACTGTAACCCACCAGGCAAGCGGCATGGTCGTGAGGATGCCTCCCAGGTTACCCATTGTTCCCGTCCAACCAAGGACCTCAGCAAATACATCCCGGCTAAACACCATACTCAAGAGCAGGACGCAGTTTACCCATATCATCGCATCCCCCAGGCCTACCAGAACGCGGCCTATAAGCAAGAAGCTCAAGCTGGTCGCTATGCTGTATATCAGCGTTCCAGCACCGTTACAGATGACGCCAAACACAAGAAAACGGGCGGGTCCAAACCGGTCTCCCCACAGACCAACCGGAATTTGCAGAATCATATACATAAAGAATTGCAGGCCGCTAACCATCCCCAATACAGAACCGGTCGTGTGGAAATCACGCAGCAGATGGTCACTAATCACACCAGGCGCCGTCCGCTGGCTCACAATAAACAGATAAGCCAGAGAAGTCACAAACCATACAGTCCACGGACTGGCCACCTTTTTCTTAAGTGACGGCATGTTAACACTTGGTGTTAATACAGCATGATGTTTCACCTTACATTACTCCTTTACCGTGCAAAAATGATCACCCGTTAACTGTATCACTTTTCCACCAAGCTGTGTAGCTTAAAATTAGTAGGAGTATTGCAGTTGTTTCCACGCCTTACCTGGCTGCACATTGATTTTAACTAGTACAGGAAACACGACTGTTCCAAGGATGATACCCCTTTTACGGTTAAGCAGTAGAAAAATCTTTTTTACCTTCACTGGAATAAACAATCAATAAAAATTAGGCCTTCAGGTTAATAAGATGGTTATACTACCCCTCAGGAGGTGAAGTTATGAAAAACGAATACATGGATCAATACCCTCCGGCACCGTTAAATGAGGGTGAGGTCCAGAAAATCCAGCAGCTGGAACAGCAGCTAAGCCAGGAGCTTAACCGCACCATTATTGTCATGGCTTTTGAAAAGGCTCAATAGCGCAATCTATCCAAGTAAAACCATCTTGCCGAAGGATGGTTTTACTCATGATCAAGGGTACTTTTATTGCTTATCTCGTACCCTTTCTGCTCAAATAAATAACGCAAGGTTCATACCCTCTTTCGTAAGGGTTCCTGTTTCTTCTGCCTGAAGCATTCATACAAGTTTTGTTAAATTGCCAAAGTTAAAAAGGCCTGAGGTGGGTAAGGATAAATAAAAAGATTGACCACACGCAGACTTGACCCGCATGTAAAAAAATGAAGCTGAGGAATCTCTTTATGAGCAAACAGACAAATAAACTGCATAGAAAAAGGATTTCCTTATGGCGTTTTATCCACCGGACAAGCTTAATCTGGAAAGCTGCACTGGCGGCAGGCATCTCGTGGGATGTTGCCCAGATGACGGGCACAGCCCGGCCCTTCTTCGCCCCCCTTGCTGCCGTCCTCTGTGTACAGGTAACCGTTGAAGATTCAGTTATGAAGGGCTATCAGCGTGTAATCGGCATTATCGGCGGTGTGATTATCGCCTATTTCGCTGCACGTTACCTGGGTATTCACGATTGGAGCATAGCCCTGCTTGTATTTATTGGAATGGCGGTTGCAAGCTGGATCAAGCTCCCAAGTCAAGCCATTTCCCAGGTCGGAGTCAGCACAGTCATGGTCCTGACCGTTGGAAGTGTACTTGGAAATTACAGTTACGGAATAGATCGCATCGTGGATACGATAATTGGTGCTGTAATTGCGGTAATCGTTAATATGTTCATTCTTCCCCCCGATTACACGAATTTGGCGGCAACCTCCATTTCGAAAGGTGCCGATGCTTTAGCAGCGCGTTTTAGAGAAATTGCCCTCTGGCTAGAGCAGGCTGCACCCATCAAGGAGGGGGAAATTCTGAGGCACAAAACGTTTTCCCTGTTGCAGGACGTACGAAAGCTGGAAGATAACGTGAAACAGGCAGAGAAAGCGATTAAATTCAGTCCGCTTCTTAAAGAACGGTGTGAGAGGCTGACCTACCTGAAACAAGAAATGCAGGCCCTGGGACAAAGTTACATTCACGCGGCCGAAATGATGGAGATTCTAGTAGACTGGCGCATTAACGGCCGGATGACAAATGAAGATAGGAAGAATTGGCACGAACGTTTTGCCGGATTTGCTGACGTTGTTGATAACTGGTGCACCAGGACTTTGGAAAATGTTCCGATACATGCTGGTAAGGGCAAGCAGATAAAAGATGCGTTTCTTGATTTAGGCGACAAGGGGTTCAACTTTGCGCTGTTTAATGAGGCACACCAGCTTGTACGAGATTTGCAGAACTCTTCCCCTTCCCGTCAAATTGGCACAGAGACATTAACCAGCAAGGAGTGATAAAGCAGCCATGGGCAGCATACGGAAAAGATTTGAACAACGAAAAACCATCGCGAAGATGCTGACTCGCGATGGTTCTCTTAGGTTACTGCTCTTTCATCTTGTTATCCCAGATTTTTTCTTTTGCACTTTCTTCCATCCGATCATCCAACGGCATCAGATCGGACGTTCCGTATTTTCTGAGCATAGCCTGGCCGATTAAATAATCAGCCATGGATGGGTTTTTAGGCAGTACGGGACCGTGCAGATATGTACCCAGCAGGTTTTTATAATGAATGCCTTCTTTGCTGTCTTCCCCGTTATTGCCGTGCCCTTTAACCACCCGTCCCAGCGGGTCATATTCATGATACGTTCTGCCCCCATGGTTTTCAAAACCAACAATTCTGCCGAACGCATCCGATTCCATCAGGATATTTCCGGTGAGACGGCCTGGCTTTGATACCGTATAGAAGTCAAAAAGCTGCATGCCTTTGAGCTTGTCCCCGTTCGGCAACTGATAGTATTCCCCAAGAAACTGGTAACCTCCGCATACCGCCAGGCAGCTAACTCCATCATCAATTGCGGATTTAAACTCGTCTTTTATTTTCTCTAAATCCCGGGTCACTAAATCCTGTTCTCTGTCGCTGCCTCCGCCAATCAGCATAATATCCGCTTCGTGCAAAGGAGGGGCGTCTGAGCGAACTTCAACCACCCTAAGCTCGATCCCTCTCCATTCACAACGTTTTTGCATGGTAATAACATTTCCCCGGTCACCGTAAAGGTTTAGTTTTTCAGGGAAGAAATGATATAGTGTCAGGTACATGGCCGCTCCTTCCAAAACTTACGCATTTGCTTTTTTCTCAAGATATTTCTTAACCGGCTCCAGCGCCGTATAATTTGGTAAAATGTAGGTCTTCATGGGATGGCTCAGGCATTCATCAACCATACCTTCATTGGATTCGATCACATTAATCTTATCCTCATCTATCCCTGCGTATTTCATGCGAAGGGCCATATCACGCGCCCGCAGCCCGCTGCACACCACGCGCTCAATATCGCCTCGATTCAGCCGCTCAAAATCGGCATCCCAAATCCAGGATATATCAAATCCGTCATATACAAGGTCGTTTAAGACGAAAGCGACCTGCTTAGGCTCCTCATCAGACAAAACCTCTGCCAGCGAGATGTTCACCCCTGCCGGGTTTTTTACGAGGTTAAGCGTGTAGGGATAGCCATTGAATTCGAAAGTTTGCATTCTTCCATTCGATGCTTTATACGACTGCAGACCTTTTGCAATATCCGCTTCAGTTACCCCCAGTTCCCTCGCACACGCTACAGCAGCCAGCGCATTGTACACATTGTGGATGCCTTGTAACGAAAGCCTGTACGCTGTTTGCGCAACAGTAAAGGAAACCTCGTCACCCGCTTGAATTTCTTCCACTTCATAACGGGGCACAGGCCTTGCAAAACCGCATGTGCATTCATAATCGCCGAGCTGTCCGTAATGTACATGCTTGTACTGCAGTTCATTTCCGCACACCGGACAGAATTTTGATTCGCTTACCCTCCCGGATTCCGTTGAAAAAGCCTCACTACCGACGCCAAAGAAAACTTTTTCTTTATCCATCAGGCCAAGCCTCATCACAAACGGATCATCGGCGTTTAGGAGTAGTTTCGCATCGGTCGGTTCGATCGACTTTAGCACCCGGTCAATCAGGATATCAATCTCGCCAAACCTGTCCAATTGATCCCGAAAAAAATTAGTAATGACCACCATTTCAGGACGTACCTGGTCGGTCATTTTCAAAAGCGAGGCTTCATCCACTTCAATGACAGCATAATCATAAGCAAGCTTGCCCCAAAAAGTGGCGTTATTAACAAGGCAGGCTGTAATGCCTGTAAGTAAGTTCGCACCTTCTTCATTGTTAACGACGCGCTTTCCTGCTGCTTTCAGAATGGAAGCCAGTAAGTTCGCGGTAGTTGTTTTACCGTTTGTACCGGAAACCAATATAATATGCTCTACCTGAACGGCTAGTGAACGGAGCAGAGAAGGATCGATTTTCCTCGCTACGATACCAGGAATGTTGCTGCCGCCATTGCCAATAATTTTACTTGCCTTTCCGGCTATTTTTCCGGATAAAATGGCAACACTGGATTTTAACATAATTTCCTCCATCTATTGCTAACCGGCCAAATGGGATCATCTCGAATAAAATAGCTTGTACAAACAAATGGAGCAAACCATACTATTAAAGAACACACAAGTTTTTATACGATCCGGCCGGCAAATATTATTTTGTAATCAGTAATACTCAGCCCACTATTATAGTCTTATTGACTTATTTTGTCGATATTTTGGCGGTAAAAATCAGTATAAGGCAAAAATATGATCAAATTTTATCTTCTTCATGAGAATTTGATAAGATTATATGGGACTTTGATAAAATTATACAATAATTCATCTGAATCTGGCCTTTATATATTAATCCGAACTTTCCCCATTCTTTTCGCTTTATATTTTGAAGGAAATGATAAAATAAGTTTAGTCGGCGGATTAACAATTCAACAGTAGGAGAACCATTGTATGCAAATAAAGGAGAAAGTGCTCATTCTCTTCAGCAATTATGGAGAAGGCCACCAGCAGGCTGCCAGAGCTATTGCGGATGCAGCCCAACTGTATCCGGAAGGCGTGGAAACCTGCCTGATTGACGTAATGGAATGGGCTTATCCTTTTTTTAATTCGATTAGCCGCTCTATTTTTATACAGGGAGTCAAGTCATTTCCCACCCTGTATGGCCGTTTGTATGAGAAGAGCCGGGATGAGCACTCTTTCTTTCTGAATCAAATTTTGCATCTGGGAATGATGCGAATTCGAAAGCTCATTGAAAAAATCGAACCGTCCGTTGTGGTAAGTACTTTTCCCATAGCATCCGGCATTATGTCCATGCTTAAAATAAATCGTTTTACGGATATTCCAACGGTTACCGTTATAACAGATTACAGCACGCATAGCTATTGGGTTCACCCGCACACGGATCTGTATGTAGTTGGTTCGGAAGGGGTCCGGAAGCAATTGCATGCGTACGCGATACCTGACTCTCTCATTAAAGTTACCGGGATTCCGGTGCGCAGTAAATTCTGCCATACATATGACACTAGCCAGCTAGCCGCTAAATATAAACTGGATCCAAATAAACCCGTTGTGCTCGTCATGGGAGGCGGATACGGCATCATTGATGACGGGTTGCTTAAGGCGCTTGAAGCGGTTAAACAGAAATTCCAGCTCATTATCGTATGCGGCCATAACAGGCGTTTGCGCAAACACCTGGAGAAACAGGTGAACAACTTCCACCACCCTACCGTTGTTACGGGTTATATTGATTTTGTTCATGAATTGATGGCGCTCGCTGATGTCATGATTACGAAGCCCGGGGGCATTACCATATCTGAGGGCATTGCACTTCAGCTTCCCATGCTGCTTTATAAGCCGCTTCCCGGCCAGGAGCAGGAGAATGCGAAATTCTTAACACAATCACAGGTGGCGATGCAGGCAAGCAGCATGAGCGAGGTGTCCAGTGCCCTTTCGTCTCTCCTTACCAGTCCCATGATGCGTGAAAGGCTCAAAGCCAATGCGAAAAAGCTGCACAACACAACGGCATCCTCCAGAACGCTGGATGCTATTTTGGCGATTTGTAAAAAGAAAAGTTTGTCTCTTTCCAACACGTAACTGGCGATTTAACGGCAAAAAGGGTAGCTGGTCTGGTATCAGCTGCCCTCTTTTTCGTACCACGGGTTAAGATGTACAAGAACCTCCTGAACATCAGGATCCTTGGACATAATGGCCTGCTTGATCTCGCGTGAGATATCATGCCCTTGTTGAATGGTGAGATCACCTGGTACGCCTACCCTGATGTCTACGATAATATAGTGGCCGTGCTCACGCGCCCGGATACGGTCAATACGTTTAACGGCAGGATTGGCTATCACAGCCTCGACATATACTTCAATCTTTTCACCTGAAATATTGCCCTCCATAAGGGTGTACATAGATTCCTTTCCCATTTCAAATGCCAGTTTAAGTACAAGCAGGGAGACAATAAACCCTGCCGCCCGGTCCCCATATTCAGAATAGGGAAGGTGAAAGTGGAGCCCAAGCAGGCCAATGCCAATTCCAACCACCGCTGCAGCCGATGCGTATACATCAGCCAGGTGGTCATACGCCGTGGCAAGCAGGCCTTTGCTGTTCGCCTGTCTGCCAATGCGCACCGTATAAACATATAGGATCTGCTTCCATATAAGAGACAGTATAGCTGCCGCCAGTGCAAGTATATGCGGAGGTTCAGCCGGTGTGAATAGTGCCTCAATTGACTTATACGCCATCATCAAGGCAGCGAGCGCCAGCAATATAGATACAACGCCGGAAGCAATAATTTCCGCTTTACCATGCCCGTATGGATGATCCTCATCCGCTGGCAGGTTTGAAACTTTCATCGAGCCCAGGGATGCAAGCGAAGCCACCACATCTGCCGCACTGTGCATGCCATCTGCTATCAAGACCTGACTGTGAAACAAAAGCCCGACAATCAGTTTTATAATGGTAAGTATAATATTGCTAAAAAGACTCAGCCAGGCGGCTGCTATTGACGATTTATGGTGGGCTTCCATTCTCTTTCATCCTTCCATATTTCTTTACCTAAGGAAACAAAAAAGCCTCAAACTCGTATTCCGGTTTAAGACTCTTTATTGTACGTATGTAGTGTTGTGTGGTTTAGAATTATTGTCATATCAATCACTGCCCCTGATTCAACCGCTCTTCTCGTGTATTACTGTACCACATTTACGCCAAACTTCAAAATCTGCTTTCACACATCATGTCCCAGCTATTTCCACCACAAATATATAAAAGGATGGTAAAAGATTGGTCACATTTTTCCTGTATTGTATGTATCATCCGGAACGGCCCATACAAGCCGAGCGATTTTAGTTTTAGGAGGAAAAACTCATTCAATACGCCAAGATTATATTATCCCTTATTCTATTGGCCTTTGCGCCGTTGATGCTATTTGATTCCATTGCAAGTGCACAAACTGCTCACCGAAGCAGCCACCATCAGGTGAAAAAATTTGTCATCACTGCTTATTCTGCAGACGAAGGCGGCTCCCACAGCAAGCATTGTATAACCGCATCAGGCAGAATCGCTGTTGCGGGAAGAACGATTGCGGCTCCTTCTAATATACCAATTGGAACACATTTGTACATACCGGCGCTACATCGGACATACATTGTTGAGGATCGGGGGGGTTCCATTAAAGGAAACAAACTGGATCTGTTTGTCGCAAATGCCGGACAGGCGGACCGATTCGGCAGAAAAACCCTCGATGTTGTCGTGTACGCCTGATAGCCAAAAGCAGACCAGCAAAAAATCTGGCTTGCGGTGAGCCAGATTTTTTGCATTAATCACCTTGGGCCGGAAGCGTGATTGCGAACGTGGTTCCCTTTCCTTCCTGGCTGCGGACATCTATGGTGCCCTGGTGATCCTTTATAATTTTATAACTAACCTTAAGTCCAAGCCCAGTCCCCTGATTTTTCGTAGTAAAAAACGGCTCTCCCAGTTTATTCAGCTTATCAAGGGGAATGCCACAGCCCTCATCCTGAATCAAAATAAAAACCTTATTTGCGCCATCCCTTTGAATAACGATTCTAAGCTTACCCCCGTTCGGCATTGATTCTATCCCATTTTTACATAAATTGATAAAGACTTGTTTTAATTGATTTTTATCGCCATTTAAAAAAGGCAGATTGTCCGAAAAGTCCGATTCAATCTCCACATTGTAGAGCAGCGCCTGGGCTCTCATTAAATCTATCGTTTCGCTCAATACATGCCGAATGTCTGTAGGACCAAAAACGGAAACAGTTGGTTTCGCCAGCGAAAGGAAATCTGTCACAATCGATTCGATTCGTTTCAATTCAGAATTCATAATGCCAAAATAGGACGGGAACCCATCGATGCTCTCCTGAAGCAGGTTAACGAACCCTTTCAGGGACGTCATAGGATTGCGAATTTCGTGCGCGATGCCGGCCGCCAATTCTCCTAAAACATGCAGCATTTCTGATTTTTTTATCTGCTGCTCCATCTCAACGATTTCTGAATTAGCCGCATCCACGCTGTTTCTGACGGCTTGAAGTTCATCTGTTAAGAACGTGACATCAAATGCAGTACCGATAACCTCAATAATACCTCCTGCCTGCCTAACAGGCTGAAGAGAGTATTGCAAGGTGCGGTTGCTGAACGAAAGGCTGCCTTTCGTTTCAGTTCCTGCAAAAGCTCGATCAACGCAACCTCTGACCCGCTCAACTTCTTTATCCGGCAGCACTTGTTCTAACGTGTAACCGTAAATGGTTTGTGTTGTGATTCCAAATTCTTGAGCTAGTTTACCTTCTGAAAAAGTAAAAATATAAGAATCTAGGAAATTACGCTGCAAGCGAAAAGTGAGGCAGTCCTGCTGCTGCAATGTCTCTTTGTAAAAAGAAAGTTGATCTTTCTCATACTGAAGTTCACAGCTCAGCTTCTGTATAAAAACCTTAGAGCTTTTATTTACATTCTGTAGCTTAGGGCTCTTTTCAGACATCTCACCTGTTATAAACTGCTTTGCACCGCTCAAGAAGTTTTCCCCTTCCCTATTTTATCATGTCTTAAGATATTTCTGCAAAATTCTTAAAATTCCTCCCGCTTTGTTATTACTTTCTCATAATAGTAATTTCAATCCATTTCCTAATACCCTGAAATATCTTTCTTAGGTCTTTATTCTCACTACGCTGCTTCGTTTGTACGCTCGCGTTCAACGCAACCGTTTTAACCGTGGTGTTTGTCACTATGTTACCTTGTTAAAATTCGTTATGGTTGGAAAAGAAAGAAGCCACTCTTCCTGTTAATGGAATGGGTGGCTTCTCTGTTCTTGCTAAGCGCTCATCTTTTTATAGGGATCCAATTTTTTTGTATGCCTGAATTGAGCGCGCACTGCAAAGATGTACACAATAAGGAAGATGATCATAAATAAAGCCGAAATGCGGTACATTACCATATACCCGATGGCTGAAGCAATAACTCCCAACAACATTGAACCGACAGCTACCCCTAAGTCAATCGAATTGATGAACATTCCGTTAGCCATGCCACGCTCGCCTGGCGACACTTCTTTAATCATCCAGGCCTGGATAGATGGCTGCAGAATTCCAAACCCAAGCCCATAAAATACAGCAGACAGCATTAAGCGGCCCATCGATGTTGAGTAAGACAAAGAAATCAACCCAAGAATCACCAGAACAGCTCCCGGAATCAACACGGCAATATGGCCCTTTCTATCAAAAATCCGGCCAGAGAATGGACGAATGAGCAATACGGCCAAGGCATTAATCAGGAAGAAGTTTCCCACATTGGAGATATGTACTTCCTTTCCAAATAACGCTAAAAAACTGAGCAGGCCGCCATACGTAACAGAAAGCATAAAGTTTAAGAAGAATGGAAGGAGAATCTTCTTGTCGATAATTTTTCTGCGTTTGCCCGCCACTTGGACTGAAGCATGCTCTTCCCGCGGAGATGGCAGGTTTCGTACAGTGTGGGCTAATGGAAAAATGATGAAGGTAATCAAAGTTGCTGCAATGACTAACGTGTGAAAACCATAAGATCCCAGCAGAGCCAACCCAATCATGGGCCCGATGGACATGGCAAGGCTTGTCGATAACCCGAAGAAGCCCATCCCCTCTCCGATCCGTTTAGCCGGAATAATGTTGGATACCATTGTTGGAAAAGTCGTACTCGTCATTCCAAAACCAATGCCAAATCCGATTCGTAGTAGAAGAAGTGAAGAAACGGCTCCACACCAGTAATATCCCGCTGTCGAAAGCGCGGCAATACATAGTCCTATAAGGAGAATTTGATTTCTTTTCCCTTTCTGTAGAGCGCCCCCTGCATAAACGCGGCTTATAATAGCGGCAATCGCGAATAAGCTGGTTACCAGGCTTACGGTAAGATTATTCGCATGGAAAGTTTCCTTTACATATGAGGGAAATGTAGGCAGCGTCATTTGCAAATTCAAGAATAGCAGCAGGTTACAAATCGTTAAAACAATAAAATTTCCCGTCCATAGTTTTTGACTCTGTTGTTCCAAAGCACCGCACTCCTAATCTCTGGTATTATTTTTTAGATTTTCACCCATTTGAATCAGAACTTTTTTAACAAGCTCTATTTCAGAAGAATTGATGCCTGACACGAGATCTCCAATCACACTTTTTTCAATGGGTATCGTCTGTTCCACAATCGTTTTTCCTTTATCCGTGAGAAAAACAAGAAAAGCCCGGCGGTCTGCTGTGCTCATTTCCTTCTGTACGAAGCCCTTCTTATAGAGAACATCTAAAATACGCGCCGTTGTCGGCTGATCCTTTCCTGTACGGACCGCAATTTCTTTCTGATTGATCCCGTCCTCCTGGCTTATACGGTACAAAACCGTCCATTGCTCAGGCGTAATACCATAATCTTTTAACCGGTGAAACAATAATTGAATAATTTTCCTGTAGGTTTGCCCGATAATAAAACCCATGGATTCATCAAATGCGTTTGAGTCCAGTTTCCATCCCTCCCGCTCATTTACTTGTCATGACAATAATAAGTTAAACATATTTATTCGTCAAGCTGCATTACGCATACTTCGGTTTTAAACAGAGTATCTTGTATCAGCAAGTTTACAAACGGCAATAAGCGGCAATCACTAGAAAAATACGATAAGTGACGGGTGAAATATATGGGTACAAAAATACGATTCTATTATGTTCTGATTCCACTTCTCCTTGTGCTGCTCACAGGATGCGTCAGAGGAAACGTGGATATTACGTTAAACAAAGATGGTTCAGCTGATTTAGCTTATAAACTGGACATAGCGAAAACAGCGACCGCTTTTCTCGGGGATGCAGGCACCCTGGAGCAAATGAAAACAAAAAGCGAACAGGCTGGCTATAAAACTTCAATCACAGATGACCAGGACTACGCCGGCATTCAGGGCAGCAAGCACTTAAGTAGCATCAATCAACTCACAATTGAGCTAAACAGCCTCGCTGGAACAAGCATTCAAACAACTTCCGAGCAGCTCGTGAAATCCGGCAACTGGTTTTATGACATCTATACGCTTAATACACACATCGATCTATCCAGCGCTAATCTCGCTAACAAGATTCCCATTGCCCTTAACGAACAATCCAAAGAGTTTTTAACCAGTCTAGTTGCAAAAAATATGGATTTAAAATTAAATGTCACACTGCCGGTTCAAGCCTCGATGAGCAACGCCAACAGGGTCCTGTATAATCAGGCCTCAACTTATCAGTGGGATCTGATTCCTGGTCAGAACAACCAGATTAGGCTGCAGGTTAAAATACTTAATATCCCGCACCTTATACTCCTCGCATCCGCTGCTGTAGCACTTGGGCTTTTGCTGTTTATAATCAGGAAATGGAATGCGCGCCGGGCAAAATGAGAAAAACATCGCGGGCCATGCGCCTCACGATGTTTTCCTTGGGTGTTTCGGGACCGGAGATCCCATTTAAAAAATAGCTCAACTCACTTCAACACGTTAAAGCAAAATATAATCTCCTATAGGATAAGAAAAAACGTAGTAGGGCGTTTTCGTAGATTCAAAATGTAAAAGCCGTGTAATGTTCCTGTAAAGCTTCCGTATAAAGCCTTTTTTTATCGTTGAAAACAAAGTAACATTTTATTGAAACAACATACAAATTTTGACCCCGACCGCCAAACTTCATGCAGGCTGGAAGAGGCGCATATTCGCAAAGTGTATACGGAATAAGGAGGGCATCATGCGAAAAACCACATTAACAGCAGCCGTAATTGTATCAATAAGCACTGGATTAATGGCTTTTGCGGCATCTAGTACCGGGTCAACCGCTTTGGCTATGTCTAAAGGTAACGGACCAACTATGGCAACTTCTAAAACGTATCAGGCTAACACAGAGGGGCAGAATCTAGCTTCACTATTCGACAATCTCACTCGAAACACGAAATGGCAGCAGAAAGAAAAGATTGATCTCCAATTTAATAACTATCATTCACAGGGATTGGTTCGTGTTGGGAATCTCTTTTATATGTCTGCTGTTCAAGTTACCCAAACGCCTGTGAAATATGACCACCCACAAGGTGGCTATGATCGCACGCCCGGAAAAGGAATCGGTCATCTGTTTGTCTTTGATAAACAAGGTAAGCTCATAAAGGATATTCGACTGGGTGAAGGGGACATCTATCATCCGGGCGGCCTCGATTTCGATGGAAAAAATATTTGGGTTCCCGTAGCTCAATATCGTCCCAACAGCGAATCCATTGTCTATAAAGTGGATCCGCAGGCTATGACAGCAACAGTAGCATTCCGCGTTCATGATCACATCGGTGGATTGGTCCGCGACGGCCAAAACGGAAAAATTATCGGTAACAGCTGGGGTTCACGCAAGTTTTATGAGTGGAACGAAAAAGGGCAACAACTGCTTGTGAAAGAAAACGCTAGTTTCTATGTGGATTATCAAGACGGACATTATGTCGGGCAAGGTAAAATGATTTTAAGCGGGGTTACTGAATTTCCAAATCCTGCAGCCGGCAACGCGAAGCCATTCGAGTTGGGCGGTTTAGCCTTGGTTGATATGAAGACATTGAATACCATTCGCGAAGTACCTGTAACTGAGTTGTCTCCGCAAGGACATGTGATTACCCGTAATCCGGTGTTCCTGGAGAAGGCCGGCCAAGAGATGCGGCTTTATGCCGTACCGGATGACGATCACGGGTCATTACTGGTGTATGAAACAAACAATCTCAGTAATAAACAATAATTTAACGTTGAATCCTTTCTGCACACGTTCAAAAGTGCTGGCCATATACAAGCCAGCACTTCTTTTATATAGAGGCTATAATATTTTGCTTAAAAAAGATTTCGTGCGTTCTTCCTGCGCGTTTGAAAAGATCTCTTGCGGCGTTCCTTCTTCTACAATGTAGCCCTGGTCCATAAAGATGACCCAATCCCCGACCTCTTTCGCAAAACCCATTTCATGGGTGACGACACACATCGTCATCCCCTCTTTCGCCAAATCCTTCATAACCTGTAGAACTTCGCCCACCATTTCCGGGTCTAACGCTGAGGTTGGTTCGTCGAACAGCATGACTTCCGGCTTCATCGCAAGTGCTCTGGCGATGGCTACACGCTGCTGCTGGCCGCCGGACAGTTCATCCGGATAACTCTTTTCTTTCTCTGCGAGTCCAACTTTAGAGAGAAGCTCTCTCGCTAACTTGTCGCTTTCTTCTTTTGATTTGCCTAGCACCTTGCGAGGACCAATCGTGATATTCTCCATAACAGTCAGGTGATGGAACAAGTTGAAGCGCTGAAAAACCATTCCCACCCGCTGGCGCAGTTTAGTGATGTTTGTTTTCGGGTGGGTTAGCTCGATATCGTCGATTATAATATGGCCGCTTGTGGGCTTTTCCAGGAAGTTTAGGCATCGAAGGAAGGTGCTTTTGCCGCTTCCGGAAGGACCGATAACGACCACCACTTCCTGCGGATGGATATCAATGCTGATATCTTTTAAAACTTCAAGGGATCCAAATGATTTTTTTAAATTTTTAACGCTTATCAATCTGAAATCTCCTTTCCAAATTCCTGGCAATCTGCGTAAGGGTGAAAATCAGGATGAGATACAGAAATGCAACCGCTGTCCAGATCTGGAAAGCCTGAAACGTTTGCGCAATAATAATCTGTCCCGAGTAAATTAATTCTCCAACAGAAATAACGGACAAGAGCGATGTGTCTTTAATCGTCTGCGCAAACTGGTTCACGAGCGGCGGAATCATTCGTTTAAAAGCCTGCGGCAGGATAATGAACCACATGGCCTGAAAGCCTGTCATCCCGATGCTTTCCGAGGCTTCTTTCTGGCCCTTATCAATGGACAGGATACCTGCCCGAATAATCTCCGTTATGTAGGCCCCTTCATTCAGTGCAAGAGCTGTTGTCGCCGCAATAATAAGATACGATTCACCAAACCACTGATGAAGCGGGAGGACGAGTGGCAGTCCTGAATAAATAAATAATACCTGTACGAGCAGGGGTGTACCGCGAAAGATTTCCACATAAACATTACTGATAATGCGAAGTACCGTAAACAGTGAAAGCTTCATAAACGCGGCGACTAGACCAATAATGGATGCGAAAAGTACACCCAGAATGGAATATTGAATCGTAAACACCAAACCATGCAGCAGCTGCGGCATCGCATCTTGAATGGCCTGTAAGAATTCCATATATTCAACTACCTTTCTTACCTTGACGTAAGGATGGCATAGCCCCAATTTGTGCTATGCCATCATCCATCCGTTAAATTGTAGGATTACTTGTCATGCAGGGCAACCGTTGCCGGGTCGATTGTAGTCGTTACAAGGCCATTTTTATCATCGCCAAAATACTGTTTATAGAGCGCGGCGTATTCTCCGCTATCCTGCATCTTCTTAAACCCATCGTTGACTTTTTTGAGGATATCCGGTGCATCTTTGCGAACAGCGATGCCGTAATACTCCCCTGTCAGAAGACCGCCAACAGTCTTCACTTCAGGATGGGATTTCATGAAGTTAAGATTAACAGGGTTGTCAAATACAACAGCCTGTGCTCCTCCATTTTCTAGTTGGTTGTAAGCATCGTCAATGTTATCAAACTGCTGCACTTTGACGCCGCCAACTTTATTCAGGATATCAACCGAAGAGGTTGCTTTCTTGGTTGCGACGGTTTTTCCGGCTAAATCCTTCAGTTCTTTAACGGAGGAATCCGATTTCTTCACCAGGATGGACAAGCCTGATTTATAGTAAGCGTTGGAGAATGAAACCACCTTTTCGCGGCTTGTTTTGATCGTGATGCCTGCTACCGCGATATCCACCTGGCTCGCTTGAAGGGCCGGAATAAGGCCGGTAAAGTTCATGGTTTTCATATTTACCTTTAGATTTTCTTTCTTGGCAATTGCATTGATTAAATCAATGTCGAAGCCTGTTACCTTGCCATTCGTCTGCGTTTCGAAAGGAGGGAAAGTTGTGTCAGCTGCCACATTGACTGTTTGCTGGCTGGATGAATCGGCAGATTTACCAGATGTGCTCGGCTGCGCCGCCCCTCCTGCACTACTGGAAGAGTTGGAACTACAGCCGGCAAGTGTTGCTCCGAGCAGCATTGCACTTACAAGATACTTCATACTTTTCATACTTATTGCCCCCTTACTTATCTTTTTATTATAAAAAATTGACAATTTCGTAACAAATAAATTATAGCAAAACTATTTGTGGGAAGAAACTAAAAGTTTTAATGTTTCTAGCAGTATTCTATGAATCGTAGAATAGATAAAGAACTGATATGTAAGCAAAGGCCTATAATCTGCTTTCTTTAACGCTTCGGTATTTTGATGGGGGCAGCCCAATCTCTTTAGAAAATACGGATGAAAAGTGGGCTGAGTTCTTCAGCCGACGATCGGTTCACCAAGAGCTGCGGACGGCATCTTTTGCACGGGCGAAAGCCTTCGTTTTCTGCATCTTCTATGCTTTGAAAAAGTTTGACATTGTTTATTTTTGGAAGTCTCGACTTGCATGAGGGCCTGCAGAAAATGCCGGTCGTCAGCACCCCATAGTAAAATTCTCCATCATAATCCTGATCACAATCCACGATTGCCTGCCAAAATTCGGCTTTCATCTTGTCACCTCCTGGTTTAAAGTTTAGCACACCTACATCGTTGTCATTACCGTTCATGAATAAGAAAGCAATATTAGAAAAGTATATTCGCGGAAAGAATCTTAGAATGATATCATAGAAACAGGTTTTAAAGACAGAGTGGAGAGGAGCTTAGAAAAATTGAATCGCAAAGGTTTTGGTGCATTATTTTTACTGGCAGCCTTATGGGGTGGGTCGTATCTATTCATGCGAATCGCCACGCCTGTTATCGGGCCATTCGTTACAGTTGAGCTGCGCGTTCTATTGGCGGGAATCGCGCTACTGCTGTATGCACTCCTGATTAAGTACCGGGTAAACATCCTGAAGAAGTGGAAACAATACCTTATTCTCGGCGGATTAAACGCCGCTATCCCCTTCTCCTTTATTTGTACGGCAGAAATTCATTTAAGCGCTTCGCTGGCTTCCATCCTCAATGCGACGACCCCGCTATTTACCACGCTGGTTGCGTGGGGCTGGATCAAAGAGCCACTTACTATGAAAAAGATTACAGGACTTATTATTGGTATAGTAGGAGTGGCTGTACTTGTGGGCTGGAGCCCAATCCCGCTTGATAAAACAACCCTTTTATCTGCCTCCTGCACCTTGTTGGCGGCTTTGTCCTATGGCTTCGGCGGAATATACGCCGCCCGCACATTTAAAGAGACAAAACCGCTGGACATCGCGATTGGGCAACAGTTGGGTGCAAGCGTTCTGCTTGTGCCATTTGCTATCACAAGCATGCCACACAAGATGCCGCCTGCAGAAGTTATCTATTCGATTCTGGGCATTTCACTTCTGTGTACGGCGGTCGCGTACCTGATTTATTTTTACTTAATAAACAGTGTAGGCGCAGTCAAAACCTTGTATGTAACATTTCTTGTTCCTGTTTTTGGCGTCATCTGGGGCATCGTTTTCCTTGGGGAGTCATTCTTTTTCAATACCTTAATTGGTTTAATCATCATCATATTGAGTATCGCCATTGTCACCAATATATTGCCAGTTAGGTTGAAAAAGAAAAGGAAAGAACAGAATGCGTATCAGAATATGTGAGTGGTGGGTATTCAAACACTCACTGAAAATGAAAGCTGCCAATTTTCATTGGCAGCTTATTTTTGTATCGCCGTACACCCAATTTAGTTCGTTTCTTTTAAAAGTGAAACTGCTTTGTAACTTGTTCCTTTCGTACTTCTTTTTCTGATATAGACTTTCATTTCTGAATATGCCATTTCAATTTCGAAACTTAGCTTATATACTTTTTTTGTTGTAGCCAGCCTTCTACATTCTTAAAAGTGTAATAGTTCCAATTCAATTTCTATTTAATAAGGCTTGTAAAAAGGCTTCTATTTTATTTACAAGTTTTGAATTAGTTATACGCCATGAGATAAGGGAGTTCTTCCACATGTTTAATGTGTTTAAATATTCTGACCTTGGTATGAAAATTGCTAATACCCTTATTATGAAAGATTTCTATTTTAATCATACAAGAAAGGGAGTGCACCATGGGAAAATACCGGGTAGCCGTGGATGTAGGCGGTACTTTTACAGATGTATTTGTTTTCAATGAAGAAAAAGGAGAAATTGCTGTAACAAAGGTCTCTTCTACGAATGACAACCCAGCACGAGGAATTCTTGATGCTGTTAAAAAATCCTTGGTTCCTCTAGATGAAATTACTATTTTCTCTCATGGAACAACAGTCGGAACCAACGCATTGATTACCAGACGCTTACCAAAGGCAGCCTTCATTGCAACTAAGGGCTTTCGTGATGTGCCAGAAATCCGACGCGGTACCAAACTGGATCTTTGGGATACTTATCAGGATGTAGCTCCCCCTTATATCCAGCGCCGTGATCGCTTTGAAATCACCGAGCGGGTTGATTACAATGGGCAAATCATAACCCCGCTAAATGAACAAGAAGCCCGGGAGTTGGTCCGTATTTTAAAAAAACGCGGCGTTGAATCCGTCGCAGTCGGGTTTATGAATGCCTATGTAAATGGACAGAACGAACAGCGAATGAAAGAAATTCTACAAGAGGAAATTCCAGGCATATACGTATGCACTTCCAGTGAAACATTACCGGAAATTTTTGAACATGAAAGAATCAGTACAACGATTGCAAACGCTGTGCTTGGACCCCTAGTTAGCAATTACATACAGGAACTTTCTGCTTCATTGAATGACGACGGTTATGACGGTGACGTGCTTGTACTTCACTCAGGCGGTGGTGTGATGACGTCAGAAACGGTACCGCGTTATGCAGCTCGCCTTGCAAGTTCTGGGATTGCTGCTGGTGCCATTGCAAGTGCCCATATCGCTAAACTGTGTGGCTTCCAATCCGCCATTGGTCTCGATATGGGTGGAACGAGTACGGACATTTCTCTAATGTACGATGGAAAAGTGCGTGTCACAAAAGATTGGTACATCGAATACGGTTATCCGATCGGATTCCCAAGCATCGAGATTTTGACCATCGGTGCTGGTGGCGGGAGTCTAGCCTGGATTGATGGAGGGGGTTCACTACGCAATGGTCCTCAGAGTGCTGGGGCAACGCCAGGACCTGCCTGTTACCAACAAGGCGGAACAGAACCGACAAACAGTGACGCCAACCTCGTGTTAGGACGCTTGGGTACGGAACTACTTGATGGACAAATGTCGCTTGACAAATCGAAAGCCCTAGAAGCCATACGCAAAATTGCTGAACCATTTGGTTATACCGAGGTAGAAGCCGCAAATGCCATCATCAAGGTTGCAAACGCAAATATGTGTGACGCCCTCCGTCTTATTTCTGTTCGTCGTGGCTATGATCCCCGTGACTTTGCCCTGGTGGCATTTGGAGGTGCAGGTGCACTGCATGGCGCTCATCTGGCAAAGGAAATGGAAATCCCAACCGTTATCGTACCTCCTCACCCAGGAATTACTTCAGCCATGGGCTGCCTGCTGGTCGATGTGCGGCACGATATTTCCAAAACCTATCTTAAGAATATAATCGACGTATCTTTAACTGAATTGGAGAATGAGTTTATTCGGATGGAAATAGAAGCAGCAGATCTCTTGGCAGAAGAAGGAGTGAACGAGGGCGATTCCCAACTGATACGTTTTATTGATATGCGCTACACAGGCCAATGGCGCTCACTGTCTGTGTCCATATCACGTCCTATTACATCACTGGAACAAGCACTGGAGCAGTTCCACAAAGAACATGAACGTGAATTTGCATTCTCCAATCGACAACAAAGCGTTGAAATCTACGGGCTTCGCGTTGCTGCAACTGGCTTTGTGCCAAAACCTGATCTTCAGGTAGAACAACCGGAAGGAAATTTGAGCGATGCCATAAAAGGTAGTCGCCAGGTCTATTTTGAAGAAAGTGGTGGTTTCATCGAATCTACTATATACGATCGGATTATACTTCCCGTTGGTTCGATTTTCTTTGGTCCTGCTATCGTTGACCAGCTAGATTCAACGGTTGTTATTCCACCTGATTTTATTGCAGAAGTTGACTCCTGTAAAAATCTTATTTTAACTTACAAAGATATGGAGGCCAAATCATGAATAAAACTGAGTCTTTGGATACACGCTTAGACCCCGTAACCTTCGAAGTACTTAAGAATGCTTTTGTAAACCTGGTGGACCAGATGTCCGAGCAAATTTTACGGACTTGCTATTCCTTCGTCATTTACAGCCGTGACTTCAGCTCAGCGATCTGCGATGCAGAAGGCAATACGATTATGCAAGGAACACAAGATATCTCTGTACATGTTGGTACGCTTCATTTGACCGCCAAAGCAGTACTCGAGGATTTTGGGGAAGACATTCATCCAGGAGATGTGTTCTTGGTTAATGATCCATATCGTGGAGGCACTCACTTTTGTGATGTGAGAGTTGTCAGACCAGTCTTTTACCAAGGTAAACTCATTTCTTTTATGCAATGCAACGGCCACTGGGCAGATGTGGGTGGCAGTGTACCCGGCTCCTTTAACGTCCAGTCCAAGGACCATTATGGTGAAGGTATGCGAATTCCTCCCGTTCGCATTTGGAGCAAAGGCCAATATTTGAAGGATGTTGCGAACCTAATGGTTGCTAATATGCGTGTTCCGGAAGAACGTCTTGGCGATCTACGCTCTCAGGCGGAGGCTACAAAAGTCGGGGAACAACAGCTGGTGCGGCTTATTGAAAAATATGGATTAAGTACTGTTGTTACTGCTTTTGAAGAGGTGCAAAACTATGTAGAACGATTGGGGCGGGCTCGTATTGAAGAACTGCCAGATGGAACTTGGGAGACAACAGACTATATCGATATGGACCCGGAGTTGGGTGATCAGTTGATCCCAATCCACGTTAGTTTAAGCATTCAAGGAGATGAAATTTTTTATGATTTAAGAGGTTCCCATTCTTACGTTAGCACCTTCTTAAATTCCGGCTTTGGTGCCTCCTTCTCTGCAGTCATCTCTGGTACGAAAACATTCTTCCCGGATATACCGCTGAATTCCGGCTTTTACCGCTTTGTCCATGTTGAATTACCGGAAAATTCGGTCGTTAATGCTCCTCATCCAGTAGCCGTCACCGGCTTTTGTTCAGGGGCTTATGAAAAAATTATGAACGCGATTTTTGAATTATGGTCACAAGTCATGCCAGAAAGAGCTATTGCATGCTCATTTAACCTGGAATATCTGCTGATTGGTGGATCGGATCGCCGTGATGGCTATAACAACTATTTTATGTGGTATGACTGGATGGCGGGCGGACATGGAGGCCGTTCCTTTAAAGATGGTGCTAATGCCATGTCTCCGGTGTTCGGTGTCGGTCTTAGTATCCAGCCCTGTGAAGGTCAGGAACGTCTCTCTCCGGTTATCACCACACATCATGAAATTGTAACTGATTCAGCAGGTCCAGGAAAATTCCGCGGCGGAGCAGGGGTTCGCAAGGGGGGAACATTAACCCTTTGCGAGGATGCAGTAATGTCCTACTGCTGTGACCGCTCCCGTTCAGTAACATGGGGAATAAATGGGGGTCTTCCTTCTCAGCCTCATGGAGCCTGGCTCAATCCGGAAAGCGAAGACCCTCATTTTCTCGGTACAGTATTTTCCAACATTCCTTTACAGCAAGGGGATTCCTTTGATCGCCCTGCTGCTGGTGGTGGTGGATTAGGAGATTCGCTTGAGCGAGATCCGCAGCTTGTGCTTGAGGACGTAATCGATCAATACGTTTCAATTGAACGTGCCCGAAAAGATTATGGGGTTGTGATCAAAGAAATCGACCGCGAAATTGATCTATTTGAAATAGATGAAGAGGCCACAGTACAGGAAAGGGATTATATTCGTGCTAATCGTAAGCAATGGATGCAAACTGACATTTTATTAGTACAACAAAAATTTAAAGCTGGAGAAATTGATGAGCTTGATGTAATTCGCCGGTACGGAGTAATCATTGATTATACAACGGGCAATGTCCTTCCGACATCAACGGAACAGTATCGTAACATGTTGTATAAACGAACCTTACAATATTGGTCTTAACTTTTTTAGAACTGAATGTTTCACCCCCCATCTTTTTCTCTACTGATTTTAAAAGGAGCGATCTAAATGGCCGAGATTTTAAAAGTAAACAAAAATGAAAAGAATGAACAAAAAGAAGATTATGCACTACAGCGAGTACCTAAGCATTGGCGTATGCCCTGGTTCAATGTCACAAACGTAGCGATCGGTGTCGCAACAGCGATGATCTTTATGCAGATGGGAAGTTTAATGGCAATACAATTTGGTAGTATTAATGCCCTCATTGCCGAAATCTACGCAACTATAGTCGCCGGATTTCTTGGGATTATCATAGCCTATTTGGCAGCTAAGAATGGATTAAATGTAAATTTAATGTCACGCGGTGCCGGTTTCGGATTCATCGGTGCTTCCATTACTTCTTTCATCTATGCTATTAACTTCATTATGTATTGTGCCATTGAAGGATCAATAATGGCTATAGCGGTACATGAATACATTAAATTCGTACCGACATGGGTTCTAATGATTATCTTAGGTCTAGCTGTCGTCCCTCTCAATTGGTACGGAGTGAAGCAGCTAGACAAATTTCAGAAGTATTCACTCCCAGTCTATCTGATTCTTCTTTTTTCCGGTATCTTTATGACTGCAAACCGCCAATTCGACCACGCAAATTGGCTAAGCTTTCTGCCTTCAGGCCAACATGTTGGTGGGATCGGACTGGTCACATGTATTGGGATTATTAATGGTTTAGTTGGAATTATCGCGCTGCTAATTTCAGATTATGCACGTTTTATTAAACAAGAAGAATTCAAAATCGGTGTATTTGCCATAGGCTTTATTCCAGCGCTTATCTGTTTCTTTATCTCCGGGTTGCTCGGTATTTGGTTTGGTGTTCGCTATATGACAGATAATCCTGGTGTGTATTTTGTATCAGCCATGGGAATTTGGGGAGCGGCGTTTGCTATTCTCACACAACTACGCATTAATGTTACAAATTTATATAGCGGCTCCACATCTTTGGCAAATTTCTTCGCTAGAGTTTTCCACTTCACACCTGGAAGAGTATTCTGGGTGGTAACAACCGCTGTACTTGCCATAATCAGTATGCTATGCGGGGTATTGACTTATATCGGGCCAATGCTTACTTTCCAGGGTGTGTTTCTGTTTGCCTGGGCGTCAATCCTAGTGACAGATGCAATCATCATTAAAAAATGGTTAAAGCTAGGCCAAGTTCATATCGAGCATCGCCGTGGCTTTTTACCAGAGTGGAATCCTGTGGGCGTGGTTTCAATCATAATCTCTAGTACAATCGGCACAATCCTGGCTTCCGGTACATGGGGCCCAACTTTATCTGGATTAGCCGCACTTATTGCAGGTGTTCTCTCCAGCCTGATCAGCATCATTATTGCTCTTGTTACAAAAGGTAAAACTTACCTTACTGCACGGCCTATGGAAGAAATCCAGCAGCAGGCTCACCCTAATGAATATAATGAAACCGTTCATACCTGCGGAAGTTGCCAAGGTGAATTCATCACTGAAGATATGTTGTACTGCCCTTTCAACGGCAATAATATATGCTCCCAATGCTGTTCAGCAGAATCACATTGTCAGACAGTCTGTAAGAGACAAAATGTTGGTACGGTTATTACCGCATAAATATTTTGAATGCAATCACCTAGTGTCGGCTTGGCTAGGTGGTTGCATCCTCCTTATTTTCTTAAAAGCTCAGTTAATCGGGTTATTTCTTTCTGCCTTTCCATTCTCGCTTGTATCGCTTTATCTACAGTGATGGCTGAGAAACGGGTGGTGGAAAGGGGTCTCGATTGAGCGATAATATCCAGATCGGTACTGATCACAGTACCAATGGTAACAAAGCCTCCACCGGAAGTACCATCATTCAACAAAACAATCACTTCTTCGTTGTTTGGCACTAATATTACACCTATTGGGTAGACCGTATCGACGATACCATACTGACTATTACCCGATCCAAAGGGGGAATCTAAATCTTTCAAAGAAATCGATTCTCCTTTGTACCGGTATGCAACACGATCGGATTCCGACGAAACCTTCCAATCGGAATTAAGAAACGACTTGATGCCCTCATCGCTTATGCGGTAGCTGGAAAGTCCCATCACCGCGCGTATTTCATTGTCTCTATTGAACAATGGAATAAATTCCTTAGGAATTCGTTTCCCCGCCTGTTTAAAAACACCTGGCAGCGGCTCTGCAAGCATCAGCTCATCTCCAATTTTTAATTTTCGGCCCTGGTACCCGCCAAATTGTGCCAAAGAATATGTAGATTTGCTGTCTAATATTTGAGGAACTTGTATTCCCCCCGATACGCATAAATATGTTTTTACTCCATTCGTTACGCCTTTAAACGATAAGATATCTCCTTCCTGAACAATGATATTTTCCCACATGGGAATCGGTTGATGATTTAAACAGGGCTCGACGGGCGCGCCAGTAAGTGATATGACAGTTTTTTTATGAAATTCAATCTTTGGCCCCAATAGCGTCATTTCCAATCCCGCATACTCCAGAGGATTGCCTAACAAAAGATTTCCTAGTAAAAAAGAATACTTATCGGCGGCACCGGAAGGAGGCACGCCTAAATGGTAGTTTCCCTGACGTCCCATATCCTGAACTGTAGTGTGGATACCAGGCATTATGATCCTGAGCACTTAAAATACCTCCAACAAATCTTGAATGTAAAACTTTCCTTTCTTAAAATACTCTTCAACGGAAAACTCGAAATCCTTTTTGCGGTATTGATACGTCCCTCTTTGTACTTCTTCTCCTATTCGGTTATATTCCTGTTCATTAACCGGCCTGTGTTTCCAAATATCGCCTGGCCTTGTGAGGAAAAATATCTCCGCTTTACCTGCTGCTATTTGAGGTTTTTTGTACACAGGGACTGCGGACATCCCAATTAATTGATAGCTACCGGGGCCAGGTATAGGATAAACGAGAGTGAAAACACCTCCCACACCAACAGCCTGGGCTGGCGTATCAGTCCGCGGGCTTATATATTTGGGAGCCTGGATTATCTTTTCCCTAGTAACTCCTAACGGAAATTGCCAGGCTGCACCCGGGGTAAAACCCATCATCGTAATCAGGTAAGGCATAGCGGAATGTGCTTCAATGAATGCTTCTTTGTCAGTATAGCCATTAATTTTCATAACGAACTCAAAGTTAGACAATTCGGGGTCCTGGTTTCGGTGTTTGAACTTCTCCGAGTACTCCCGCGTAATTGGATCATCATACCAGGTGGGAATTTCAACAATTCTCATCGATAAATTAAGTTGAGATGGGTCGCTTTTGGTCATATCAATCTCTCTTAAATACTCAAGTAAATCACGAGCCGGGATCAATTCTGGGTTATATCGTATAAGATAAGATGCGTTAGATGGACAGATATCAATGACCCCAGGAATTTGTCGTCGCCTCAATTCGTTTGTGATCGCTAGTGCTTTAAAATTACTCTCCTCACTCATATCCCGGGAGATCTCCGCATATATGTATTCATCGCCTGCAAAATCAAAACGTGTTTCCGGTAGAGTAAACAATGGAATCCTCCTAATCGTTCAGCGATTATTAATTCGTCGGCTGATCGTAGCTTGACTCACTCCCAAAATCTGAGACACCTTTGCCGCAGTTCCATATTTACGTAGAGCTAAGTCAATTAGTTGTCTTTCTAACTCTGCGACCGCCTCTTTCAAAGGCATAATTTCGAATATCATGGGTTTTCCCTTTTTTTCTCTAATATCAGTATAGAGAATGGATAGCACATCATCTTGATCTATAAAATTCTCTCTGCTGGTTACAAATAAACGTTCGATTATATTCTGCAACTCGCGCACATTCCCCGGCCAATTGTAATTTTCTAATACTTCGAGTGCATCAAGGGATAAACTTTTATTCTTTATATATTCCTGATTGAATTGTTGTAAAAAATGCATGGATAAAGATGCAATATCCTCAGGGCGTTCACGCAAAGGAGGAATCCGTATTGGAATAACATTTAAACGATAATACAGATCTTCACGAAATAGATTTTGCTGTACAAGTTCTCTAAGATCACGGTTGGCTGATGCAATAATCCTCACATCGATAGGTATGGTTTTAATCCCCCCTACACGAACAACTTCTCTTTCTTGAAGGACTCGGAGGAGTTTCACCTGCATATTCGGAGGCAACTCTGAAATTTCATCTAACAACAATGTCCCCCCATTTGCCATTTCGAACAGACCTGGTTTTCCTTTTTGATCTGCGCCGGTAAATGCCCCTTTTTCGTATCCAAAAAGTTCGCTCTCAATCAAATTTTCAGGGATCGCTCCGCAATTGACACGTATAAACGGCTGCGTTTTTCTTTGGCTATAATCATGTATGGCGTGAGCAAACACTTCTTTCCCCACCCCGGATTCTCCAATTAGCATCACGGTGGAATGTACAGAAGCGATGCGCTTCATTTCATCCACCAAGTTTTCCATTAACCGGGAGCGATAAATCAACTTTTTTTTCCGGTCAGATTGCTCGATTAATTCATTCAGCTCCTGATTTAATTCATCCGACTTTGTTTGGACCATACCTAGCTTTTTACCAAGTCTATCAATGTCCTGGGAAACAATGACTATTTTTTCAAGTTTGCCCTCATGAAATACAGGGTTTGCGACAGACCAAATTTTCCGTCCATACAATGTTTCCTGGATACTGAACACTTTCGCTCTTTTGTTTTTGCACAAGTCAAAAACGTTAGGTGTAAAAATCCCTTCTTCCTCCAGTTCCTTGACATTTCGTCCAATCATTAGCTGAGAATCTTCGGTCCCCCAAAAACTCTTCAGGAAAGTTCCAGCTAAGCGAATGATGTTTCCTTCAGAATTGACGACAAGTATTTGCTCGTAGGAGGAGGAATAGATGGCCTGCAAGTCCTCAGAAATGTCCCTGACAAACTCCAGTTCCTGAACGGCTCTTTCCCACTGTACCCCTTGTCCAAAGATATGGACAATTCCTGAAATTTTACCTTCGATCATTAGCGGGGAAAAGTTGCCAATTATATGTTTATAATTGAGCGAACAATCGACACACACAAATTGTTTACCGGAAAGAACTTCTTCTAAATTTTTTTTATTAGTGTCGAGCAGCGTTTTATAATTTCGATAGAGGAGAAATGAACTGGAAAGGCCTAAAATATTTTCTGCCATTTCATTAATAAACGTAACGTTAAAGTCCGCATCCGTTGTTATAATTCCAATTTCTGCCCCATTAAAAATGCGATTGATTTGTTCTAATTCCAGCTGATTAACTATACTCCTCGCCTGTTCCATCGTACAAAAACCGGTTACATTACCATTAAGATCAACCCCTAGAACCACGGATATATTGTGATAAAATTCTACTGGATTAAACCGAGGAACCTTTAAAATATTCTGATAATATTCGATAGTTTGATGCAGGTCCTGCGATTTTTGCAATTGCTGGAGAAGGAAAGATATATTTACGTAGCCTACAACTATATCTTGATCACAAACTAAAGAGATGTTCTGCTGGGATTCATGAAGAATTTCTAAAGCCCGTTGAATCGTACTGTTTTGATCCACAGTAGTTTGAATAGATTGTAAAATCTCCTTCCAAACAATCACTTTTTGCGCACCTCCTTATCATAAATGCAATGATATCATAATTAACAAATTTCCGAGAGCCTCATATTACACTTATCAAAATTATCCTTTATTATAATTTACCATTTGAAAACCATTGTTTGCAAAAATGAAATATTATAACAAACAAAAAGGCTGTTAAGTAATCAACAGCCTACACACTACATCCCCTAAGGTTTCTTCCATGGCCAGCTGACTCCACCCTTGGCCCAGTCATTCCTTTTAATTTCGCTTATAAGAATGTCTACTTCTTCTTTCTCGATATTGAGAGAGCGAGCCATCGCATCGGTTACTTCTCGGATCATTGAACCCTTCATCTCTTCACTTCTGCCTTCGAGCATTTCAATTCTTACTACAGGCATATCCGCAACCTCCTCTATTATGCCTTGCCAGTTCGTATATCCCTGCTTCATTAGCTATATTCACGCTATCCCTAATATATCTTTAATAGAAGTAATTTGAATGTCATTTGCTTTTAATGCATCAACAATTGCTTTCGCTAGCTGAGGTGCTCCGGGGGTATCCCCATGAATACATACTGTTTCAGCTTTAAGCGATACGTCTTCGCCTGTATGAGCCACAACTCGTCCTTCCTTGACCATTCGAACCACTCGATCTGCCATTTGGGCATAATCCTCAATGGAATACCCTTTCCTTGTAAGTACGATAGAAGCAGTCGAAGTGTGTTCTCGGTCGGAATACACTTCTTTCGCCACGGGTATTCCCATTTTTTGACCCACCTCAACTACGGCGGAATTATTCATGGCATACACAATCGTATTAGAGTCAATCACGGCAATAGATTCCAGGATCGCTTTTGCTATTTTTTCATCCTCCATTGCCATCATATAAAGAGCACCATGTGGCTTGCAGTGTTGAATTTTCATGTCCAATGAGGATGCGAACTCCCGTAGGGCCCCCATTTGGTACATCACATAATCTTTAATCTCGGAGACTGTAGAACTCATATATCTACGCCCGAAACCCATTAAATCGGGAAAACCGGGGTGCGCCCCGATGCCAACCCCATATTTTTTGGCCAATTCCACGGTTTCCCGCATAACATGGGGATCCCCCGCGTGGTAACCGCAGGCAATGTTGGCTGAAGTGATATATTGCATCATTTCTTCGTCACTTCCCAATTGATATAAACCAAAACTTTCTCCCATATCGCAATTAAGATCAACTTTTAACATATTCATCACTCTCCTCGTTATATTGGTGTTGCAAGTAAATGATCCAGAAAGCGAGTTGTGTAAATTCCACCTGTAAATTCAGGATTTTTTACAATCAACTGTAAAAGCGAAAGGTTCGTTGTGAGACCTTCAATAACAATGCTTTCCAATAACTGTTCCATTTTTTGAACCGCTTCGTCCCGATCTACGCCGTGCGTAATAATCTTTCCTATCATCGGATCATAGAAAGGTGATACAGTGCTTCCCTCTATTACCGCAAAATCGAATCTTCCTTTATGATCCGGAAGATATAGTGTTTGTATTGTACCCGGTGATGGGAAGAACGTCTTAGGGTCCTCCGCATACAGCCGACATTCGATTGAATAACCCTTCTTTTCAATATCTTCTTGATTAACGTATAATTTTTCTTTAGCAGCTATACGAATTTGCAATTCAACTAAATCGATACCCGTAATTTCCTCCGTAACCGGGTGTTCTACCTGCAAACGTGTATTCATTTCCAGAAAATAAAATTCCTTGTTTTCATCAAAAATAAATTCCATGGTTCCGACGTTGGTGTAACCCATTTGTTTTACTCCATGCAAGGCAGTCTCCAATAAATGTTGGCGTGTCCCCTCATCCAAAAATGGGGAAGGACTTTCTTCCACAACTTTTTGGTTTCTCCTTTGTACCGAACATTCTCTTTCAAACAAATGAATAGCATTCCCGTGCTCATCACAAGCAACCTGTACTTCAATGTGATGGGGATTCGAAATGAATTTTTCCAGAAACAAGGTACCGTCACCAAAAAAAGAGTTTGCTCGTTGCATAGTAGAAGCATATACTTTTTTCAATTCGTCACCATCATGGACCAGTTGCATTCCAATGCCTCCACCACCCGCACTGGCTTTCAGCATTAACGGATACTCCAACTGCTCTGCAATTTCAAGTGCCTGTTCCACGGATTCCAACTGGCCGTCCCAACCTGGAACAATAGGTACACCTGCCTTTTTCATTTGCCGGCGGGATTCGATTTTGCTGCCCATTAATTCAATAATCCTAGCAGAAGGCCCAATAAAGGTTATTCCTTCCTCTTCGCATCTATGAGCAAACGCCGGGTTTTCAGACAAAAATCCGTATCCAGGATGAATCGCTGTCGCACAAGTTTGCTTAGCGGCTTCAATCACTTTATCAACATTAAGGTAGCTTTTTTTCGCCTGAGCCGGCCCCACACAAATTGCTTCATCTGCCTCAACCACAAACGGTGCGTCTGCATCGGCCTCCGAATAGATCGCAACCGTTTTAATTTCCAAACGTTTACATGTACGAATGATTCTGCGTGCAATCTCCCCGCGGTTGGCGATTAATACTTTCTCGAAATAGCTCATGATTCTCCTCCTAGATGTATTTTTATGCTACTCTCCTCGAATAACCGCAATTTCCTGTCCAGCGTCAACGATATCCTCACTTTCGACGATAAAACGCTCAACTAAACCATCGACTCCCGCTTGAATCTCGTAAAAGTTTTTCATCACTTCAATTAAACCAATCGTATCATCGGCTTTGACTTTTTGTCCTTCTCGAACGAATACATCCTGATCCGGACTTGGTCGCCTATAAAATACCCCTGGTATTGGTGAAATTACGGATTTGTTATCTGCCATCTTAAATCGATCTCCTTTCTGCCACAATTTGTTCTTTGATTTTCATTAACTGGTTCTTCAACTCCAATCGCGCCTGTAGCGCTTCTTCCAATGTTACAGAAATAAAACGAACCTTCTCATTCGTCTTAATTTGCGCCATTCGATTTAAATCTGCGTTTATTACTGTCGCAATGGTAGCATATCCCCCACCGGTGACCGCATCATTTAACAAGGCAATCGGTTCCACACCGTCAGGGACTTGAATCGAACCGATTGGATAGCCTAGGTCGACGACATTTGAGGGGTTACTTCCAGCCCCAAATGGCTGCTCCCGCGGCACGAAGGATAATCTTTCACCCTTAAATCGATAGCCGATCCGGTTGGCCTCTGGCGTTACGGTCCAATCGATTGATAAAAATTGTTTTTTGCTTTCTGCGGTGAACCTATAACTGCATAATCCCATAATTACACGGATCTCATTGCTATTTGAAAATTGGGTGGTAAACTTGGAATCGACCCGTGTTCCTTCTTTCACCTTGTAACTTTGAGCACTTCCAATCTGTAATAAATCCCCTGCCTGTAAAGCCCTTCCTTCAAAACCTCCAATGCCGCAAAGGGTATAAGTAGAGCGGGATCCCATAATTTCCGGTACATCAATCCCACCGGCTACTGCTAAATAAACACGGGCTCCAGCTTTCATAAACTCAAAAGAAAGGACATCCCCCGCTTTGACTATTAACGTCTCCCACATGGGAACAAGTTGACCGTTTATTTTAGGTGGAATCTGGCCACCAGTCACAGCAATTACCGTGTTCTCCTGAAATTCCAGTTCCGGTCCCATATACGTAATTTCTATGGTTGCTGCATTCTCGTCATTTCCAACTAGTAAATTGGATATCGTATAAGAGTATGTATCCATCGCTCCAGATGGCGGCATACCTATTTCGTAAAAGCCAATCCGACCTCGATCCTGGACCGTTGTTTGAAGTCCAGGCTTGATTACTTTAATCATTGGTATAACCCCCCAAGCACTTTTTCCGAAAACTTTCTTGGATCTTGTATGACCTCGGTTGGCGTAAATGTAATGTCTTTAGTTAGATAACGGAACGTTCTGTCTTCCACCCCTTTGCGAATGGATTCGAAATCCTCCTTACTAACGGAACGATAGCGGAAGATATCTCCTTGACGCGGAAATGTGATCGAATCCTGAAAATCAAGAAGTTTTTGATCTTTATCAAAAATAGGAGCCGCCGCTACACCAAACAATTGGTAACCACCCGCTCCTTGCACAGGATAAATAACAGAAAATGCTCCACCGAATCCAAATGCCCTCTCCGGAGTAAACGTGCGTGGCCGGACATACTTCGGAACCTCAATTTGTTGTTCACGGGGAACCATTTGGTAACACCATGGCAATCCAGGAACAAATCCAACCATAGAGACTAAAAAAGGAGAGTCGGTGATCGCTTGAATTAAGTCATTTTTGGATGAATACCCATTAATCCGTGCCGCGTATTCCAAATCTGTTGAATTCGGATCCTGATGACGATCACGGAACCTCATAAGTGCCTCATGGGTCCACGGATCCTCAAACAAAATTGGAATGTCAACAACACGGGAATGGATTTCGATTTCATCTAAATTAGATGCGGATTTCTCTAATTCCTTTAGCTCCTGAATCAATTGGTTAGGATGGAACACTTCCGGATCGACGCGAACCATGTATGAAGCATTCGACGGACAAATATCCAGAATACCCGGCCAGTCTTTTTCTTTTAACTTTCGAGTGATCGCCATTCCTAGGAAGTTAGCTTCTAAACTCATTTCTTCAGCCAATTCGACAAAGACAAATTCATCGCCGCCATATTCATATCGTGTCAATGTTTTTCACCTCACTGCATTTTTAAGAGCCTTTCATACTGGATTGTAGATAATATTAATTATTCATGTACGTATTCTTTATAATATAAATAGCAATAATTATGCCAATAAACAGTAATATTATTTTTTTAGATTACATTATTTCAATTATGAAATCACTATTGATTTCATAATTGAAATAATATGTTACTCCTTAAATAATCAAATGATTATCATCTATTGTCGCTTCGATTTGTTAAGATGAGCATAAAGTGCTTTCAAAAATGAAATGTTAATTTCAATTTTGAAATATTTAAAAACATTGAAAAAAGAGGGAACAGCAACTTGCCGATAAGCAGAATTAAATTAGGCAGCGCTACCATCCTATTTGATGGTAGCGCTGCCTATCTCACATTCCAGTATATTTGGGCGATCCCATCCCAAATTGAGAGGAGGATGGAGTCGTTTTAGAGTATACTATGCATTTATTCAATAACGTTAGGCTATTCTTTCAAAAATCTTTTAGCAAAATTTGAACTTAGTGAACAATCAAATTTGCGGTGGCTACTGCAATCGATTCCTCAAGAATTTGCAATCCTTCCTCTAGCTGTTCATCTGAAATGACCAATGGCATAAGCACACGAATCACATTCCCGTGTAAGCCCGCACTGAGGGTAATCAATCCTCGCTTATATGCTTCATTCACAATCGCATTCACAACATCTTTATTTGGTTCCAGTGTTTCTTTACTTTTAACGAATTCGATAGCGCACATTGCACCAAGACCCCGTACATCTCCAATCATGTCATATTTTACGGCGAGCTGTCTGAAACTGGCCATCACCTTTTCCCCTATCACCTTGCCGCGCTCGTTTAATTTTTCTTTCTCTATTACATCCAGTACAGCAAGTGCAGCTCGACATCCTAGTGGGCTTCCTGAATATGTTCCTCCCAGTTCTCCAGGACTGGCCGTATCCATTATTTCCTTACGTCCTATTACTCCACTTAATGGAACTCCTGCAGCTAAAGATTTAGATACCGTAATTAAATCAGGTATAACATTAAAATGCTCCATTGCAAAGTATTTGCCAGTGCGGCCGAATGCTGATTGAATTTCATCAGCAACGAAAACAATTCCATATTGTTTACAAATCTCAAATACCCCTTGAACGAATTTTTTTGTTGGTACAATAAATCCGCCTTCACCTTGAACAGGTTCCATAACAACCGCCGCGATAGTTTCAGGAGCAACATCACCTAGCAGAAAATTTTTAAATTGGTCTAAAATATACTTATCGTATTCCTCTTCGTCCATACCTACTGGACGACGGAACACATACGGATAGGGAGCTTTATATACTTCCGGAGCAAAAGGACCGAATTCAAATTTATAGGGGCGAACTTTACTTGTCATTGTCATAGTCATAAGCGTTCGGCCATGGAATCCTCCGGAAAACACTACAATTCCCTGACGTTTTGTGTATTTTCGTGCAATTTTCACCGCATTTTCTACTGCTTCGGCTCCACTATTCAATAAAAGGACTTGTTTTTCATGATGACCAGGTGCAAGTTGGGCAAGACGTTCTGCAAGTTCAATATAAGGCTGATACATCATAACATTGAATCCGGGATGAATATATTTATCAATCTGGTCATGTAAAGCATCTACAACCTGAGGATTGCAATGACCCACGTTAATCGTACCAATTGCACCTGCAAAGTCGATATATGTGTTACCATCCACATCTGTGAGCAATGCGCCGTTTGCATGGTCAACAAAAGTTGGAATACCGTTACTTACACCTTTTGGTATAAACATTTTCCTCTTTGCTAACAAATCCTTTGCTTCGGGACCTGGTAGTTCTGTTCGTACATTTGCAAATTTATAACTCATCTAGTATTCCTCCTTATTGTATAAAAAATAAACCACTACTCGTTCCAATATCCATTGCAATTTATGTGCCATTTCTAATAGTTCTTCTGGTATCAACCTTAAAATTCCTCAATTAACTGTGTGTCTGTCACCAAGCAAGGACCTGGTTCAGATTAGGAGGTCTACTCAGTAGACTATACATTAAAAGCCGGGATTATTTTGGAGATAATCCCGGCTTCTAAATTTGCTCTAATTCTTTATTTGTTATTTCATACGATTTAATAACCTAACCAAATTCATTACATTGGCGTATCCCGCTGAGATGCATCCAGTAAGCACAAGTGATCTATTAGATTCTGGGCAATGATCCTTGTTCGATATATCAGTTATGTTATAAAACTTACCTTTGTAGCCACTGCAGGACAAATTCATGCTAGTTTATTTATTTACATTAATGTACTGTCCATATTTAGTTAAAACCGCTTCGATAACTTTATCCGTTTTTAATACATCCGCATATTTTTGTTCGAGATCAAACAAGCTCTGTTCATGAGATGCCAATGAACGATCGCCAACCGCATCTTCGACCACAATCGGCCTGTAGCCATATTGAAGGGCATCAACAGCTGTGGCGCGAACACAGCCACAAGTCGTGCACCCTACGATGATCAAGGTATCCACATGGTTTGAATTAAGACGGGAAATAAGATCTGTCCCAAAGAAAGAGGAGGCATATTTCTTGGTAATTAAGCTGTCACCTGTACCAAAATCTAACCGGGAATCTACATTGACAGCTGTTGTTCCTACTTTTAATGTTTTTAGACCTTCCATTTTCTGATACCACAATCCAGAATCAGCAAGTTTATCGTCATCATATGAAATGGTGGTGAAGATCACCGGGAGGTCCAGAGCATGCATCGTATCCAACAGCCTATTTACTTTGGAAATTTGTGATGTCAAGTCCGATCCCATGGGCATTGTAGCATCGGTAAATCCAGTAATCATATCTGCGACTATTAAGCATGGCTTGTTGCCAAAGCCTAATAACTTTCCGAACCCTCTATCTTTGAAAAAGGCCAAATCCACTTCCGATTGTGCCATTCATCTTTCCCCTCCTTGGTCTCTATGATTGAAGCCATCCTTCGTTTCAACATGATCTTCGTATAATAATCCTTACTTAAAAACTTATTTAAACCAACCAAACTTACCAAATCTTCCATGTGCTTATTCTAACTCGAGGTTAATATCATGTCAATACATAACATTTTAAATTTATAGAATATTTTAATCGTATTAAATCGCTAGAACTAGTGGCTGTTATCTTAGCTGTACACGGAGGAGAACATAATTTGTGAAACAAACTCCTTCGTTTGTTCTAATCATCTGTTTGGGATACCATGCCTTTTATTACTTTCTCCAAGCTTAATACATCGGCATATCTCGCATTTAAATCAATTAACGTCGAGTTCTGCCAGGTTTGATTCCGGTCACCTACGGCTTCTTTCGGAACGATTACCCTGTAACCCCTTTGGAGGGCATCTACTGCATTTGCACGAATACTTCCACTTGTTGTCGCGCCGGCTAATATTACCGTATCAATCTGACGTTCTTTAAGGAAATCATCTACTTCCTGGTTATACAAGTCCGTAATATGTACAGTATGATTAACAATATCATAAGAATAATGATTAAGAGCAGGATGGATGTTCACCCATGTACTCTGCGGATCGAGAATCTGAAGAGATGGAAACTTCTGGCACCATAATTTGGATACTTCATTCGTGGAATCATACACAGTAATGCTAAAGATAATCGGTATCTTATGTAAAAGCGCTTCTTCAACCAGTTGCTTTGTCGCAGAAAGCTGATCCTCCATTTTGATCGCTAGTTGGGAGTGCGATTCAGTAAAAGCGATGGTTAAATCACGAATGAGAAGAGCTGGTTTTTTACCAAACCCTATTTGTCCGGAGAATCCCTGATCAGAGTATAGCTGGTGAAGTTCATCTAAAATATATCTTCTTTGCCCTCCAGGAGTATACATAACTTTTAATCCATAGCCTTCGATAACACCATTCTTCTCTAATCGTCGCAAAGTGCTTGGTGAGACCCCAAGCAGTTTAGCAGCCTCAGATATATTTAAAAGATTTTCGTACATGTAAGCCCCTCTCTCCCCACAACTCATTTAATCAAAAAGCAACTTATTAAAGTTGCAAAATATACGTAAAACTACTTAAAGTTATCAATCATTATATCATAAGATTTCCCATCCTTCTACTAAACTTACTTTATTTTCCAAGTTGCAAGAGAGCAACCCATCCTGACACTTTCCTGACATATCCAAAGCGTAAGATTTCTATTTGAAAACGATAGTTGAGGAGGTTGACAAGGATGGAAAGTGCCCAATTTCAGGCTGTTCCTTCTAATTCAGTGGTTTATGAAATTAACATCACCACACTGCCTAAGGATGTAATCACATTAGATGTCGATTTCTTGCAGAAAGAAATAAACAATGGAAAAACCAGCTATACCGAGAAAGTTGGCAAGGCAACCCTGTATATTGTAAACGAAGATTGGATTTCCGGCTCCATTATCGATTATGTGACCTATTCCATGAACAAAAATTTATTGGAAAATGCCAGGCCATTAGGCAGCCTAAAATCTGCCCTTACCTGTGCCAAAACCAGCAGGATCAACATACACGGAGCAATTGCATACTTATATCATTTTGAAATCTTTTATGCATTTAGGAAACAAGGGTTAACGAATCCATTCATGCAATTGTTGCTTAAAACGCTGGCGGAAGAAATAGAAGCGCGTTATGTTCTTTTGCAGGCGTATCCCGCTGAGAAGCATCCAATAGAAGAGATCCCAAAAATCCAAATGCGTTTAGAAAAGATTTATTCCAAGGCCGGTTTCTCAGTCTTGAAATCGTCTACACCTTTTTACGGAACCGATCATCTCCCTCTTACCCACATGTATTATGATCTGAGCAAAAAACATTGAGTTCTATGCACCTTCCCGGATCCAGCCGCATCAGGATTTAACGAGAAGCGGCGGAAAGACTGTAGATTGAATCGTCTCTCCGCCACTTAAGCGTGCTTTCTTTATTCAAATTTACCTTCATGAAAATCCGTAAAGGCCTGACGAATTTCATCTTCGGTGTTCATGACAAACGGGCCATACGCTACAACCGCTTCCTTAACAGGTTCACCTGCATAAAGCAGCACGCGAAGTTTTTCTTCCGCGCGGATTGAAATCTCACTTTGCTGCGATTCATCTGCAGAACCAAGCCACAAAACTTGATTCTTCCTTCCCTCAGCTGCATTTGCTCCAAAATAACCTCTGCCTTCAAGGACATAGAAGAATCCGTTATAGCTGCCGGGCAGATCCTGCGTAATGGAAGCCCCAGGTTCAAGCTGTATTTCAACCATCGTAACCGGCGTGTGATTTAACGTGTTCGCACTAACTCCTGCAGACGAGCCAGAAAAGATCCGAACCAGCGCGCCGCTCTCCTTCCTCACCGGCATGTCTTTGGCGCGCAAATTTTGGTAACGCGGCTGCGTCATCTTTTTTGAGCGCGGGAGATTCACCCACAGCTGCAGACTGTGTACGGTATCCCCTACGCCTGCTGTTTCCTTATGAATCACGCCTTTGCCGGCAGTCATCCACTGGGCATCACCCGGTTCTAGCTTGTCTTCTCCCCCATGATTGTCATAATGCTCAAGCGTTCCTTCCAATACATATGTGACCGTTTCGATGCCGCGGTGAGGATGATAATCGAACACTCCGTGCTGGAACCAGTCCTCTGCCAGAAATAAAAACGGATCATACTCCTCGTAGTGCTCAGGTGTAAGGATCTGGCCTACCTTATGAATCGGGCTTTGCTGGTGCGGCTGCACCGTCCAAAGCCGCCGAATGCTTCTTTCTGCCATATCAATTCTCCTTTTGCTTTGCTTTAAATGGGGAACATACATCGCTTCCTTTACTGTACCAGATATCTGTGAAGGTAAACACACCAAGAACATGTGTAAAGCCTATCTTGTTTTAAAAAAGCTGTTATAAAATGTGACGAATCCTTTGGATGATGTTAGATTTAATGTAAAAATGAATGTAACAAGAAGGTTCACAGGAGGTAAATCGTATGGAACAAAACGAAGCGGTTGAGTTGGCTGAAGAAATTGTACGCTTGGATATGCTGCGCGATGAAATGCTTGAAAAATTACAGGATATAGCAGGAACGCATACATTCGAATTGCTTAGAAGCGTGCAGAATAGAGGATTCAGATTTACGATGAATAAACAAACAGGCCAATCTTAATTGCCACAGACCCTTGATTAGTCGTATTTGTCATCGTTTTCCTGCACAATTCCATCAATTAGAAGGTCCAATTCATTTTCAAAAGGAAGGTAAAGCGGAACCGGCAGCTGGTTCACAATCTGCTCAATTTCCGGCAGCTCTAATGCTTCCTCGAGGGAAACTGGCTTTTCGATAGTCTTAAACCACTCGCTGAAAACGTCTATAAACTTATAGAAGCGGTGCTCCAGCAGCGTCGCCTCATCTTCGGCATTCTCCAGAATATTGGCCTGCTGATTGCGTTTCCACTGAATTAATAATAGCTGCAGTTCGTGTTCTAGCAATTCACTCATTATGCTCACCTCACAATCATTTTATCATACAAGAAAAAGAGGGGCTTTCTCATAAGCAGAAGAACATTTATAGAAAAGGCGACCCAAAAACCGGTCGCCTTTTCTAAGGTGAAACTCGTCTATTCATTTGACAGCTCCCGGCTTAGGTTTAACCTCCTGCTGGGCCGACTGGCGATGGAGCAGCCTGTAGAAAGGCGGCAAAATAAGGAAGATCGTGAGTAAACGCAGCGATTGTACGGCTACAACAAAGCCAGAATCGGCATGCAGTGCAAGTGATGTTGTTGCCATCTCGGCAACTCCGCCAGGTGCAAACGCCAATATGCAGGTCACAAGCGGGATCTGTGTTATTTTTGAGACAAAGACTGAACAGAATACCAGAGCAAGCACTAGCCCGAGAGAACTCAATAAACCGACAATGGCAATTCGTGCTGCCCCCGTAAACATTTCTTTATTCAAGCGAGAACCGATATTTGCCCCAATAAAAATCTGAGCCAGAATAATCAATTGATGCGGCCACCAGGGTGCCAGATTCTCACCAATAAAGGATGAGCCTAGCATCTGGGCAGCAGCCGTACCCAGCATTCCGCCAACTAGCCAGGGAGCCGGAAACTTGATTTTTCTTATTGCAAAATATCCACACGAGGCTGCCAGTGCCAGTGCAACTGTCCAGATAAAGGAAAGAAAATGAAAGACAGCACCGGAATTTGCCGCGTTCGTTTGCGCCATTACAGCAGGTGGAACTGCGGCGGCGTTTCCCGCGTGCCAATAGGAGGCAAGCAATGGAATCGTCCCCACGACGAGAAAAATCCGTATCAGCTGAACAATGCTTACAACGATTGTATTGGCTCCCACCTCTTCAGCCATACTGGGCATTGCTGAAATACCTCCTGGAGTGGTCCCGAAAAGACTCGTTATCATATCCGCCTTACTGAAACGCCAAAGAATGAGCCCTGAAAATAAGGCAAAAACGATAGATAAAAGCAGCATCACCGTAATCACTATATAATTGTCTTGAAAAGCATCTAATGTGGAGAGATTCATGTTTTGACCTAATTCTATGCCGAGTATTGCCTGCCCTACATGTCGCCAATGAGGCTTGATGGCTGTGTTGTACCCCGCATTTGCCAACCATTTTGATTTCCAAAAAGAAAGAATACTAGCCGCAAGCAGAGTTCCAACCAGCCAACCAATCGACACTCCTGTTAAGGAAAGAACGTATCCACCAAGACCGCTAAGCGCAATAAGACTGCTGTTTTGCCAAAGGGTGTTTTTCCTCATACTTCAGTATGCTTCCTTTCTGGAACTTTCAGATGCACGCGTCAACTTGAGCCCACCGTCATCTATGCTCCTTAATACTTTCATACGAACAACCAATCATAAGAAAAATGGCATTGGATAAGTTGTGAAAGTTTTAATGTTTTGCGTTCATTTGCCCTGGGTACTTCATATTATGATGATGAATTTTGCAAGGGTGAGGAATGGATATGACAACAACCGAGGCGATCTCCTATTTGATTATTTCTTTACATCATCTGGGTTATCCATACAAGGAAATTAGGAGGATAAGAAAAGAGTATGAAGTCCGATTGAACTTACATTCCGAGGAGAAGGTTGAGATGGAAGCTGCCATTTTGATTGCAAAATTAATTAAAGAAGGCGTCGAAACAGTGGACTTAATGATCTATGACAAATGTTTAACGGATGGTTTTGATCAAAGCATGAAATAAAATGCACCAGATGTCTTCACATTTTGCCAGGAGCTTAGGGATTTCATAAAATTTTACTTTACTTTAGCAGCAGATGTGTAACACTCATTGCACATCTTTGCTTTTTGTAACCGGTTGGACTTTGGCTGATAAAACTTTCCGCACAGCCGGCATTTTCGATACACCTTGCATGTGCTGCCTCTCATGAATTCGCTGATGAAATTTCCTGTCTTCTCTTTACATAAATGTTTAAAAATTTTCGCTGTGTTGATCGCATCGTCCAGCGCATCATGCTCTTCGCCTGACCATTCCAGACCGAACATGTCCACCGCATTACGCAGTGAAACTTGCTGGTTGTTTGACTCCGGAATCCACCTTTTGATGTAGGCTTGCAAATCAATATAGCTATCAACCCAACTATCATCCAAATTGTGGATCTTGCAATCACGTATCAGAACACGCTTGTCTGAGTCACTCCACCCGATCAGCGCATATTCCTCTTCCCCAATCCAGTCTTTAAACTTCTCGATAACACGCGGAAAAGCTTTTGCTTCCCTAATGGTTTTCTTCGGTATGCCCGTAAACTTCCGAGCATAATCGGTATACGCATAAATCGGTTTAATATACTCATAAAAGGATTCATACGTAAACTGACTGCTTTTTACGTCTTCCTCCTTGATCTTAACCGCGCCAATCGAAATGGTTTCCATCGGTTTATCGCTCTTCCACACCCGTCCATTAATTTCTGTATCTAACACAATGTAATTCATGGGACAACCACCTTACGTAAATTAAGTATACGGTTATAACATGCCTCGTACCCTTCTTTTTATCCTTCCGTTTGAAGGCCAACTATTATTTTAACGTATAAACCAAAAAAAGGCATTAACTTATGTAATCCGTGCTTATCTTTTCCTGATCCTCCCTTGTAAACATTGAAAAACCCAACAAGTGGAATGAAAAGCATTTTATTGCTAATACTAATAGACGTTTATCATAATTAAGGAGGAACTCACGTGCCACAAAGAATTTTCCAAGCAGCCCAACAACTTGAGCAAGCACTGCTGGAGATCCAGCAAATTGCGCATCAACTTCACCTACAAGAAAGCCAAAATGCCCAGCAATTCCAGCGGATGCAGCAGTTAAACTATCCGCAAGCGATCAATCAATTCCCAATGTTTACTACCCTAGAGGAAAGGGCAGCTCAGCAATTAATCATGATTGAAGAGCTCGCTCGTCAGCTGCAGCAGCAACTGAGATCGCTTGGCGGAATAGCTGGCCAGCAGCAACAATTCGGAGCGCAGGCCGGCTTGATGCCTATGGCTGGACAGCCTCAATTATTTGGGCCGCAGGCCGGTTCCATGCCTATGGCTGGTCAGCCTCAGTTATTTGGGCCACAGTCCGGCTCCATGCCTATGGCTGGACAGCCTCAATTATTTGGGCCACAGTCCGGCTCGATGCCTATGGCTGGACAGCCTCAGTTATTTGGGCCACAGTCCGGCTCGATGCCTATGTCAGGACAGCCTCAGTTATTTGGGCCGCAGGCTGGCTCGATGCCTATGGCAGGACAGCCTCAGTTATTTGGGCCACAGTCCAGCTCGATGCCTATGGCAGGGCAACCTCAGCTATTTGGCCCGCAGGCTGGCTCGATGCCTATGGCAGGACAGCCTCAGTTGTTTGGGCCACAGTCCGGCTCCATGGCAGGTCAATCTCAAGTATCTTCGCAACAGGCGGGTTCAACGGGTGGTCAATCTCAAGTATCTTCGCAACAGGCGGGCTCCATGGGAGCACAACAACAGCAGTCCGCAAACGCTGCAGGGTCTCAAACCATTTTCCAGCCTGGTTCTGCCAGCTCGAACACACAGCAGGCACGGCAGCAAGCCAGCCAAGATAGCAGTCGTGTACAGTAAATTCGATACAGATTGTGAGGGCCCTTTGTCTTTTTAAGATAAGGGGCCATTTACATTTACCTATCCGATCAACTGCCGATGCTCGCACTTGTTATACATTCACTTTGATGGAATGGGAACGCTGTATACGGTTAATTAGTGAACCATCTTCAATCTTGTGGTTGCGCACAAAATATGAGTGGAGAAAGAGGAAGAGGACCACCAAAATTGGCAATAATAGATACTAAGTCAAACGGAGGTGTTTTTCAAATGGATGATGCAGTGAAGAGAATAGAACTATTAAAAGATTATGGCTACCCCGGTGAAGCGATTCCTTCTTTACTGAGACAAACCGAAAAGTACAGTTATGAAAAATTAAAACAAATCATTGAACCATATAAAGACGCTACTACCGGAAAACCTAATGCCACGAATACCAACATGGTGAACAGTGAGAAAAGTGAAAGCGATCACTATATTATACAGAACGTTGAGCGGTTCCGGGTGCCGGATTCATATGCTTCGGCTATTGTAGAGTTGAAAGAGGAAGGCGTTGTCCCAGACTCTGCTCTGAGCCTGCCTGCATCCAGCTATATCCCTGCACAAAAATAGGTTGAGGACTCATCCTCAACCCTTTTTCATAAGACCATAATCTCTGCTTCAATTCCGGTCTGGGGCTGAAATTGTAAATCCACCCGCAATCGCTCCGGAATAAAATTATGGTATTGTGCCAAGTAAATCGCTATTCCGTCAATGATATCCTGCTGGGTCAGGCGAATGTTTTGAAATCCCTTTCTGGCATCAGCTGAAAATCCAAACGCAGGATTGTGCTGCAGGTCTACGTCCACATCCTCAGGATTTCCATTATATCGGTTTGCGACAAACACACAGCACGCATCAATTACATCCTGTTCATTAAAATGAAGATTCATTTTACACTCTCCTTTTATGGTTAATACACACGGTTGAAGAAAAGTTTGCGTATAATCAAGAAGATGACACCAATGATGATAATGTCTACTATTAAACTAGGAACCGAGGTGCCTGTGTGGCCACCACCACCAAATGGGTGAAACATGCTTCCCAACAATGCTCCTGCGCCAAATGCTGCCGCATGTGAAAGCAATGCGCTCGACTTCTTAGGTGCTGCTGGCGGGTTGTATGAATGTGCCCTGCTCACGTTAGCGGACGGGCTTTTATAGCCGGAATGGTAGGTTTGAGCGCTCGATGTCGGATGTGAAAAGCTCGCGCTCGAATGAGAATTAGTTAACAGGGAAGCATGTGCATGTGAAACACTTGAATGTCCCCCGCCAAAACTGCCCGCAAACGCCGTTATTGGGCTCATTACGATCATAGCTGAGACAAGGAATGGAATTATTTTTGCTCTCATTCGTAAAACCTCTTTCTTATGTAATAGTCAATTCGTTGCTATTATGCAATAGCTTTATGAAAATCCCATAAAAAAATAAGTAAATCCTGATTAAAATAGAGAGTTTGGCGTTAACAAATTTTTTCATAGCAATTTAAATTAGTTTATGTATAGTAAATTATGATAATAAATGAATCCTTAGGTGATGTAAATTGGTTAATGCTAGAAATGCATATCTCATATTGTCTGCTTACATACTTCATACATTATTAGCACTTCTAGCTGTAGGAATGTCGATTACGCAGTTTACGGGGCTGCATCACGCCTGGGCACCTCTTAGCAAATTACGTAATCTTTTACAAGGTTTTATCAAATGGGACTCTGAGTGGTACTTGAGTATTGCCCTCAATGGGTATCCAAAAGACAAAAGTGCTGCCTTTTTCCCACTCTATCCATATTTAACACGCTATATTGGAAAAGTAATTGATTTGTTTTTCCACCACTATAATTGGTCTCTTATGATAGCTGGCCTATTAATTGCTAACTTATCGTTCATAATTGCTTTGTTCTTTTTATATAAAATCTGTTTATGGATTTACTCAGAGAAAGAAGCCACTCGGGTTTTATTTTACCTTGCGGTTTTCCCAACAAGTTTCTTTTTCTCAGCAATGTATACTGAGTCGTTGTTCCTGTGTTTTGTTACCGGTTCATTTTATTTTGCTCACAGAAAAAATTGGTTATGGGCTGGAATTTTTGCCGGGCTCGCTGCACTTACAAGAAATTTAGGAGCCTTTCTTATTTTATCTCTGCTCATCACGTATTTTAAATCCATTGATTTTAAATCCGGGTTTAACAAGCACGCAGCTGCATCGTTAATTAAAATTACGGTTATCCCGGGACTTCTCTTTTTATGTTATCCGGTATTTTTATCTCAAAAGTTTGGAAATCCTCTGGCTTTCGTGTCTGCAGAAAAATACTGGCAGAGAGTCACCGTCTTTCCTTGGATTTCTTTATGGAATACACTGCAATCAGAACGAACGGAATTTTCATTTGCGATCCTCTTTTTATTACTTCTCATTTTTGGTTTTAAGAAATTAAAATTCGAGCATTGGTTGTACATGTTTTTTGGGCTTATGATCCCAATGAGTTCTGTTTCAGACGGGGTGTTAACGAGTATGCCTCGTTATGTGATTGTTTTGTTTCCTGGGTTCATTTATATAGCGTATATACTAAAAAAACGATACCTGGAGATTATTTATTTTGTGTTAAGTATCTCACTCTTCTTATTTTATATGGAGAATTTTGCAAACGGGCACTGGGTTGCCTAGAAGTGTAGCAGAATTGTTGTGTTCGTATACCACCTCTGATCTCGTTAACATGGCTATTTCGCTATGCTTTTGGCAATATATAGGGAGTTTGCGTCGTATCATCTTTACGTAAGAGTCTTACCATATAGAACTTAAATAAGGTCCGCCTGGTCATTTATGCGAGTGTTAACGTCAACTTGGTCATAAAACAAAAAACTCCTCCTTCTCGATGTTTATATCGAAAAGAAAACATTTCTTTATCGTATATGTATGGACGCTGTTCTGCGTTTTAACTAGCGGTATCATGTTATCACATTGTTCCGCTGGCCTACGTTTTGTCTACGGTTTGTCTGCATCTATTCTTACGAATCAAAAAGGTTAGGACTCGGTATAAACGAGTATGGCGGACTCAAATGAATTTGAACCAGCGACCTCTACGATGTCAAGGTGGTTGAAGTACACTTTTATAAGATTAACTTCAATAGGTGAGACCTGATAGAATGCTGAAAGCCTTATAAATACTGACTTTTTTTAAAAGCTCATTTTACACAGGTTACACCGAATGAAATACTGTGTGATAAGTTTGTGATAAGTTGTAGCATGATGAGTATCTTTACATTGCTTGGCGTTCCGCTAAATCTAATATGCATAAGCGATATCTTGGATTGTTTTGCGCACCATTTGTCCCAGTATTTTGTTTTGACATTTTCGCCACAATAATAGTTTGTATCTTAAATTGTACAAAAAACTGCAAACAAATTCGTTTTCTTTTTGGATTTGTCTGCAGTGTGATCCACTTCCTTTAATGAAGGCTACAAGCACCTCACAACCCATTTTATTTTTCCTCAATAAAGATAAAAACAAGTGACATTGGGGATTAAACACCATTAAAGGAAAATGTGTGTCTCAACAAATCATTAAGAGACTTGAACCATGTTTATCAGTATTGATCCAAATCTTCTCTTAGTTCTGCTCTTATGTCTTCCTGCCGGGCTTCCCTACTGTAATTGTCAGAGATTGAACGGAGCAGTGCACTGGTACGTATCCAACGTGCACCAATGGTAATAGCATAAGAATTGTATCTCTCAGCTAATTCTCGCTCTTGGGCCCCTCCCTCTCTCAAACTTTTGCTAAAAATACCTCTACTATTATAGACACCTATCTTAAATCCAGTTTCCAAGTGTTTGTTCGCAAATTCTTCTAAGACATCACGTACTGCTTCATGCGGCCATGCTCCGTCACTACCAACTGGAGATGTACTTAGTACGTTTCCAATGTGGTTAGCACCGAATGTGCCACGTCCTAACTCAGAAGTGGCTTTTAAAGCATCTTTTACCCACTCCATTAATGTTTCTCCATCCACACTCATATCCTCTTGAATACCCGGAATAGTTCGCCAAGATTTTAGGAGACTATATCCTCGAGTTGCACGCTCCATGTCTTCAGCTGGGACTTCTTTAGTTTCATCATTCTCAGAATGATATACCAATGATATTACTTCTGCGAAAAAAATGGGATTGCGTGCAAGCTCACGATGTAAAAGCTGAGGTGCGTGACCGTACCGATCCAAGATGGAGAAGTATGCCCATTCCAAAGATGCAATCAAACCTTCTTCAATTCCCTTGGCATTCTCTAACTTGTGAAACAGTTCAGAAAGGTGATAAAAAAAGGAATTTGTAGGTATACTGTCCTTCGGTGATTTAGTTAGGGATTGGCTCAGGGCATTAACTATCTGTGTTAAGTCAGCAGCCTCTTTGTGTATCGCCAACAATTCAATCGCTGAGTATGTCAAATTAAAGTTCAAATATTTGTTAACTGCCCGATTTAATCCTGCCTCATTTATTGAATATGGGGCTATAAGAGACCAGTACCTTCGTTCTACCTCTTCACCCGATGCTTCAACTAAATCCCAAGTATTTTCTTCAATCGGTAAGCAAATGAGTATCTCTGTTATTTTGTTTGTTGTCCAATGAATTTTAATAGATTTTAGCTTTTCCTTTCCCCAATTGGTACCAAGATTTTTTAGCCTACCGAAAATATAGCCACGTGCAAATTGAACATAACTCTGTTTAGGCGCATCCAAATACACATCCAGAAGTTTATCCTCTTCATCCTCGATCATACCTGTTTCTCCCAAAGTAATACCAAATTGAAAAGGATGTTCCACATTATTCATAACGTTTATAATACCCTCTTTTCCAAAGCACTTATAAATACTTACTAATGCTTCGGAACGTGCTTGATGCAGGTTTTTCTCTTGTTCTTCCCAATCTGCCTCACGTCCGTTGGGCAATTGAGGCGAGTTACTAAAAAGCCAACTATAGCGTGAAACGGGTTCCTGGGGCTCAAATTTATAAAAAATTTCCTCAATTTCGTCTACCATTTTTTCAGGAAGAGCCCAGTCTGCATCAGGGAAAGAACGATGTCTTGATATTTGCTTCCTTAAAGCATTCCAGATTTGTGCACCATCCTTATAATCAACACCTAATTCACTCATATCCCTAAGCGCGTTGATCACAGATTTAAAGTCTTCCAGAGGGAGCAATGGCATGGCTTGAATTATTTCAGCCCATCGCACACCTGATTTTCCTACTTGTGTTAGCAAAATCCTGATAATTTCGTGAGTTGCCTTATCATACTCTGCTACGGAAATATCCCTTTTGTAATCAGGAGCCCACTCCCGCCATTTTGGACTGGCTGTGATATGTCCTATTCCTCCAACTTGCGGAAGTAATCTGCACAAGAGGTCCCATGCCACTTCCGGTTCCCTTCTAAGAACAGCTTTAAGAACTTGAAGGCGTTGATCTAACGATGCAGAAGTTTGCGGACACCATGTTAGAAATATTTCTCGAAGGCTATTTTTAGGTCTATTTGATAATTTTCCACCAGGGTCTAGTCTTGCAAGCATAGCCAGGACCATTGCAGACCGACCAATGTAATCTGAACTCCAAGCAAGAGTTTCTAGTGCCCAAAGTAAACCAGTATGTGGAGAAGAACTAAAGAGCGTATCTTCATGATCAGCAAATAGTTTAATAATTACTTCTTTGTTTGTAATTTCTTCTTCAATAGCATCAAGAAATTGGTCCGGTGCTGCCTCCGCTAGAAGTGGAAGTACTGGTGATAAAGTAGCCCATATCCGCCAATTATTTCTCGCATTTTCCAACAATTTAAATATAATATTTACGGCATGCTGTCTTAAAGAAAACACGGAATGAAACGAGTCTTCCCTAGATGCCATAAACGCTAAAGTATCAGCTATATTTCTTATAAAGAGCCCAGAATAAATGGGCGGATGTCCAATTGTACTGGCCATCCACTGTTGCTCAGACGGTAATTTATATCGAGGATCTGGTGTGCTAAGCACTTGCAAAGCAAAAGCTGTGAATCTTTCAATATCTGTTGGGGTCACGTACCGAACAAGTTGAGACCATGCATCCTCTTTTGAAATTATGTACCACGAAGTGCCAATACGACGAACGGGAGGATCAGATTCGTTAGACCATCTTACTAATGTCTCACTAATTTCCTCATAAGAATTGTTTGCTAAATCCGCTATAGCTTCTTTATCACCCTCCTTTGCCTCATCCCAACCACCTGCCAAAAGTATAGGTAACAACTGGCGAGCTTCGTTAGGCCGTGCCCATATTGGTTGTTTTATTTCAGGGCTAAGTGCCATGCGTCGACGAAAAGTAGATAGACCCCTTCGCGCCAAAAGAGCAAGTTTTTGTGACTGATCAACTCCAATACCATTTTTAATTAGAATTTGTGCTACCTTGTCCCGTGAAAGGCGTGGAATTTGCAGAGTATTCACTGTAGAGCTGTCGGAACGGCCTAGGGGAACAAAAATATGGTGACCATTCTTGATCGCACGACTCAAACCATCAGAAATGTGGAAAGTAGGGATAAGTATAAGATCATTCTGTGAAGAAGTGAGATAATTCCATGCATCCAGATTGTAAACTACAATAGATCGAGCCAGAAAAAACTCTTTTTCTTTTGGAGAAAGTTGATAAATTGCCGCAGTAAGTACAGCTATAGCTTCATCACGTGTTTCTGCTTGAAGAGTAAGAGGCCCATTTCGACTCTTAAGCCATTGATAAATTTCCATAGTAGTATCCTCACGTCCAGCCAATACTAGTTCGGGTGTGAGGACAGGTTGGGTTTCTTCCGCCCAATCATCCCAATATCCTCCCAGATCAATGGAATTTTGAGGATGCTTTCCGAGAAGGATGGAAAGCCAAACATGAATGGTAGGAGTGAGGCTTAACCATGTTTCCAGGTCATCTGCGTCATATGCTCGTACTTCTTTCCAAACACCTTCTTTTTGCTTTTCAATAATCCATATTTCTTTATCTCTCCATCGTCGGGGTGTAATGAAAACATATGTAGTTTCTGAAGGTGTCATAAATAGTGGATTATCACATCGTTTCCTGTAATCGTCATCAGCCTTACCCTTAACACTTTTGTTTACGCCCATTTCCCATACGGAGGTACCGGTTGGTACAAAACCATCACCTTCTTCGGCGATAGCAATACCATCCCATCCACCAAGGCTTACTCCTTCACCAGCAGCAAAACTAATACGGTCAATATGGACGCTACTTGCCAGAATAAGCCTTCGTACAAGTTCAGGAAGTTTAGATTGTGAGTCTCTTCTATCGGCCCACTGAGCTAAATCAGTTGCATCAACGAGTAATTTAGAATGCATCGTAAAGCTCCTCCTATATACATATCATTTACATCATTATAACTTTTAGGATAACGTTTAGGAAGAAAATGTAATAGCATGATAATCTAGATCGGTATCTCTTATAGTTGCCATCCGTTTTTCAGCTCAAAGTCTGTTGGAGCAATTGTAATCATAAAGTATTTCCCCTAAATCCTTTTAGCATATAACTAAATTGATTTCTTAATTGTACGTAATTACTGTTTATTTGTAAAATATGGTTTAAACAAGATGTCTATTAACACACATCATTATTGTAAGGGTTTACCAACATGCAACGCTACAACGTCTAGTATTAGCATGAAGAAAAGCATCCTATCGGTAGGCTACTATTATAATTGTGGTATGGGTTATATTGTATTATGTTGTTTGTTCTGATTTATTTTCGAGAACACTTAATGGGTAAATTCAATCTTCTGCTATTATTCTCATGTTATATTTGGTCCATGGCAAGTGTTCATACTTGTTCATTTGAAACTCTTACTGTATCATATCCACCTAGCGGAAGCATGCTGACCATAGTTAATAATAAATTGCTATCCGTGGATGCGGGCGGGAGGTGGAGTGTTAGGGTTAGTTTGTGAAGGATGTAATCAGTGGTGTAATGAGTGATATAATGAACATCTTCATTCGTACATTTCCCCCCTTTTTGTAGAGCCACTGGTTTTCATATTTCTATAGATATTTTTACATTATATTTTTTAAGATATTAGTATGTTTGAAAAAATAAAAGAGTGGTGCCTATTAACGAAAGATGGTCTTTCATTAATGAACAACACTCCATTAATTACAACAGCTAATTGTGAAGAAATGATTTTAATTAATAATCGTCAAAGACACTTACATCATCGTCATCCAACTCTAAATTATTACTGGTGGTTGTAGCATATCCTCCATTGGATTTCTTTCTAAACTTACTATCCTTTCGTTGATTCATTTTATCTAAAACAGCTTTCCAATCTAAAGCCAATTGTACGCCAGTTTCTTTACTAATTGAATCAGTTAAGTATGAGAAAAACTCACTTCTTATACCTATCTGTTCATAAGTAGTAGCCTCTAACAACCTCTTTAAGAACTCCCCATACTTATCAACAAGTGTGAATTCCTCAGATTGCTTAACATTTATATGTCTAAGAAATTTATTTGCCCATTCACCTCCTATAGATTCAGGAATATGGTGTCTCACTTCATTTATAACAAAATGAGTCCACTCACTTAATAAGATGTAGGGATTTAAGTGTATTTGGAATGATGGCACATATCTTTTCTTAGTACATTTCCGCCCCTTTATTATAATAAATCCCTTCTCTTCAAGTTTATGTAAGTGTTTACTAACTGTAGAAGATGAGATACCTAAATATATAGCTAGAGTCTGTTGAGTTGGGTATGCACATTTGTGTTTCTCATTGTACAGACTGTATATCTCCAGCAACAGCATCTTTTCTTCTTGGGATAACCTTAGGCATCTGCGAATGCTATTTGGAGCAATAACATACCCCAAATTCGCTGTTACTTCCATATTTACACCTTCGTTAACTGTTTTTAGATATTCTGATAACATCATTTAAAGCCACTCTCCTTACTAATATGTAAATGCTGATCTGCCATTAGACTATACGCAACGATTTAGTTTTTAAAATTTCTTGGCGGTTAAATTAGGCCACCCGTCCTGGATATGGTAAAACAAGTTTTTGCTAGCCACTGGGGGGGTTTGTAAACTCATTCATTGTTACACCTCTTTTCATCAGAACCACCGCTACAGTAAACAGTACTGCATACATACTCTGTTCTTTAATGATAGTTAGAAATCCCGATAAAAAACTGGTTCTGAAATCGATTATCCAATGTTAAAGATTTCCCTAACTGAACAGTACTCTTTATTGTGAATCCAAATCATCTTATTCGGGGGGTATCTATATGAGCGGTTTATATGTAAAAGTAATTGACAAAAGTATAGTTATTTCTTATGTTATTGACTATAACGGAACGCCTGGCATCAGTTTAATAGTGCTAGGGGGTTTTATATAGTGAAAGGAAGCACTCGAAAGGTAGGAAGCAAGTGGCAGTATGTCGTTGACCTTGGACGCGACTCTGGCGGTAAAAGAATTCAAAAGCGGAAATCTGGATTCAAAACAAAGAAGGAAGCTGAACAAGCATTGGCTAAGATGATTACTGAGCTTAATGCTAGGACACACATTGAACCTTCTAAAACTCTCTTCAAGCAATATCTTATAGATTGGCTTGATTCTAAGGAGCATAGCTTTAGTGCACAAACACTCTCACTCTACCGCTCATATTTTACAAACCACATTTGGCCAGTACTCGGTAATTTAGCAATCTCCAAGTTGACCGTGACGCACCTACAGAGGTTTATCGTTGAATTGCGAAATAAAGGGCTCAGTGACACAACTGTTAAACGTATCTACGATGTTGTTAACGCCGCCCTCGCTACAGCGGAAAAGCAGCAGGTTATTCCTAAGAATGTAGCTTCGCTTGTGGATAAGCCTAAAATCAAACGTAAGGAAATGCAGATATGGAGTAAGGAAGAGGTTCATCGCTTCTTTGAGGTATCTAAGGAAAGCCGATACTATATTGCTTTCCTCTTAGCTTTAACTACAGGAATGCGGCAAGGAGAGATATTGGGCTTACCTTGGAAGAACGTCGACCTAGATACTGGATTATTATCTGTAAGTCAAACGTTATCTCATGATGGGAAACAGATAGTAAGTGGGGCTAAAACGAACTCAAGTATCCGTACCATAGCCCTTCCTCGCTTTGTTGTATCAGAACTGCAAAGGCATAAGATACAAACAGCTAAGAATAGACTATTGCTGGGTGGGGGATATGAAGATTGCGGGTTAGTAGTTCGATCTAGTAAAGGGACGATGGGAAACCCCAGCAATCTGAGGCGGGAATTTATTCAACTCATTAAGAAAGCCGGAGTACCCTTTATACGTTTTCATGACATGCGACATACACATGCAAGCTTGCTACTTCAGGAGAACATAAATCCTAAAGTGATAAGCGAGCGGCTAGGGCATTCAAAGATTCAAACTACCCTTGATGTATACAGCCATGTAATGCCTAACATGCAAAAGGAAGCTGCTCAGAAGTTCGAAGATGCTGTATTCGGTGCCATGTGATAAGTTTTGTGATAAGTCCTTCTACATAAGGGTTTATCACATACTTATTAACTATCAAGACAACAAAAAAAGCCTTGTATATCAAGGCTCCTGGGTTCATATGTATGGTGGACTCAACTGGATTCGAACCAGCGACCTCTACGATGTCAACGTAGCGCTCTAACCAACTGAGCTATGAGTCCAATTATGTATCTGGTGCGGTCGGCGAGACTCGAACTCGCACGATCGAGGATCACTACCCCCTCAAGATAGCGTGTCTGCCAATTCCACCACGACCGCTTACGGTAAATAATATGGAGGGAGTACCCGGATTTGAACCGGGGAATAAAGGTTTTGCAGACCTGTGCCTTACCACTTGGCTATACTCCCATATGGGGCGATCGATGGGAATCGAACCCACGAATGTCGGAGCCACAATCCGATGCGTTAACCACTTCGCCACGACCGCCATCATGGTCGGAACGACAGGATTTGAACCTGCGACCTCACCCACCCCAAGGGTGCGCGCTACCGAGCTGCGCTACGTCCCGATACTTATGAAAAATTTCTGATTTCATTCCAGCCAAGATGACAATTCGACGTAATTGGAATGAATATTTTGGTTGCGGGGGCAGGACTTGAACCTGCGACCTTCGGGTTATGAGCCCGACGAGCTGCCAACTGCTCCACCCCGCGACAATGGCTCCGCAGGCCGGACTCGAACCAGCGACCGATCGGTTAACAGCCGATTGCTCTACCACTGAGCTACTGCGGAATAACAAGATGTTACTTGTTCTACGTTCGGAACGGAACATCCACTGCTTTAATAAATTTACCATTATTGGAAAGGCTTGCACCTTCAAAACTGAACTGGAAGTAACGATGCGTTAGGAATTCCTTAAAATTTGGGTTAAGCCCTCGACCGATTAGTATTCGTCAGCTCCATGCGTTGCCGCACTTCTACCCCGAACCTATCTACCTCATCATCTATAAGGGGTCTTACCAGCTTATGCTGTGGGAAATCTCATCTTGAGGGGGGCTTCACGCTTAGATGCTTTCAGCGCTTATCCCGGCCGCACATAGCTACCCAGCGATGCTCCTGGCGGAACAACTGGTGCACCAGCGGTGCGTCCATCCCGGTCCTCTCGTACTAAGGACAGCTCCTCTCAAATTTCCTGCGCCCACGACAGATAGGGACCGAACTGTCTCACGACGTTCTGAACCCAGCTCGCGTACCGCTTTAATGGGCGAACAGCCCAACCCTTGGGACCTACTTCAGCCCCAGGATGCGATGAGCCGACATCGAGGTGCCAAACCTCCCCGTCGATGTGGACTCTTGGGGGAGATAAGCCTGTTATCCCCAGGGTAGCTTTTATCCGTTGAGCGATGGCCCTTCCATGCGGAACCACCGGATCACTAAGCCCGACTTTCGTCCCTGCTCGACTTGTAGGTCTCGCAGTCAAGCTCCCTTGTGCCTTTACACTCTGCGAATGATTTCCAACCATTCTGAGGGAACCTTTGGGCGCCTCCGTTACACTTTAGGAGGCGACCGCCCCAGTCAAACTGCCCACCTGACACGGTCCTCCATCCCGATAAGGGATGCGAGTGAGAAGGCCGGCATAATCAGGGTGGTATCCCAAGGATGCCTCCACCGAACCTGGCGGTCCGGGTTCAAAGGCTCCCACCTATCCTGTACAAATCATACCAGCATTCAATATCAAGCTGCAGTAAAGCTCCATGGGGTCTTTCCGTCTTGTCGCGGGTAACCTGCATCTTCACAGGTAGTATGATTTCACCGAGTCTCTTGCCGAGACAGTGCCCAAGTCGTTACGCCTTTCGTGCGGGTCGGAACTTACCCGACAAGGAATTTCGCTACCTTAGGACCGTTATAGTTACGGCCGCCGTTTACTGGGGCTTCGGTTCACAGCTTCGCGCTTGCGCGCTAACCGCTCCCCTTAACCTTCCAGCACCGGGCAGGCGTCAGCCCCTATACTTCGCCTTGCGGCTTCGCAGAGACCTGTGTTTTTGCTAAACAGTCGCTTGGGCCTTTTCACTGCGGCCCCCTCACGCTTATCACGCTAGCGGGGCACCCCTTCTCCCGAAGTTACGGGGTCATTTTGCCGAGTTCCTTAGCAAGAGTTTTCTCGCGCGCCTTAGGATTCTCTCCTCGCCTACCTGTGTCGGTTTGCGGTACGGGTACCTTACTTCTCGCTAGAAGCTTTTCTTGGCAGTGTGAGATCAGGAACTTCGGTACTTAAATTTCCCTCGCCATCACAACCCGGCGTTACAGTGTACGGATTTGCCTATACACACGCCTCATTGCTTGGACAGACATAACCAGCAGTCTGCTTGCCTTACCCTCCTGCGTCCCTCCGTCACTATACCCATGAAAGTGATGAAAAGGCTTTGAAGCAGATTCATTTACTTTCATGGGGCCCCTCATTATATAAAGGGCTGGGCGAAGTAGAGGTAGTACAGGAATTTCCACCTGTTGTCCATCGCCTACGCCTTTCGGCCTCGGCTTAGGTCCCGACTAACCCTGAGAGGACGAGCCTTCCTCAGGAACCCTTAGGCTTTCGGCGGAAGGGATTCTCACCCTTCTTTTCGCTACTTACACCGGCATTCTCACTTCCTGCCGCTCCACCCGTCCTTCCGGTCGAGCTTCACCGCTGCAGGAACGCTCCCCTACCCCTGACACCTACGGTGTCAAGCCACAGCTTCGGTACTTCACTTAGCCCCGTTACATTTTCCGCGCAGAGTCACTCGACCAGTGAGCTATTACGCACTCTTTAAATGGTGGCTGCTTCTAAGCCAACATCCTGGTTGTCTGGGCAACTCCACATCGTTTCCCACTTAGTGAAGATTTAGGGACCTTAGCTGGTGGTCTGGGCTGTTTCCCTTTTGACTACGGATCTTAGCACTCGCAGTCTGACTCCCGGATATCTGTAGCCGGCATTCGGAGTTTGACTGAATTTGGTACCCCGCGAGGGGCCCGCATCCAATCAGTGCTCTACCTCCGGTACAGTAAATCCGAGGCTAGCCCTAAAGCTATTTCGGGGAGAACCAGCTATCTCCGAGTTCGATTGGAATTTCTCCGCTACCCACACCTCATCCCCGCACTTTTCAACGTGCGTGGGTTCGGGCCTCCAGTGCGTGTTACCGCACCTTCACCCTGGACATGGGTAGATCACACGGTTTCGGGTCTACGGCTGCGTACTCACTCGCCCTGTTCAGACTCGCTTTCGCTGCGGCTCCGGCTTCTCACCTTAACCTTGCACGCAACCGTAACTCGCCGGTTCATTCTACAAAAGGCACGCCGTCACACAGTTAATGTGCTCCGACTAGTTGTAGGCACACGGTTTCAGGTTCTCTTTCACTCCCCTCCCGGGGTGCTTTTCACCTTTCCCTCACGGTACTGGTTCACTATCGGTCGCCAGGTAGTATTTAGCCTTGGGAGATGGTCCTCCCAGCTTCCCACGAGGTTTCACGTGTCTCGCGGTACTCAGGGTACGTCTCGGAGAGACGGTCATTTCGATTACAGGGTTGTTACCTTCTGTGACGGGCCTTTCCAGACCGCTTCATCTATGACCGTCTTTTGTAACTCCATGTGAGACGCCCTACAACCCCGGAAGGCGAACCTTCCGGTTTGGGCTTCTCCGCGTTCGCTCGCCGCTACTTACGGAATCACTATTGTTTTCTGTTCCTCAGGGTACTTAGATGTTTCAGTTCCCCTGGTCTGCCTCTACCTGCCCTATGGATTCAGGCGGGAGTACGATCCCATTACGAATCGTGGGTTTCCCCATTCGGACATCTCCGGATTAACGCTTGCTTACAGCTCCCCGGAGCATTTCGCAGTTCGCCACGTCCTTCTTCGGCTCCTGGCGCCAAGGCATCCGCCGTGTGCCCTTCATAGCTTAACCACTGTATTCCATTCAAGCGTCCTGATCAACGTCGATCTTCCGCGTTGCGTTGTCCCTGCGCTGCTCACGTATCGAAATCATACGCTCCGCTGCTCGGTCCTGCCGCGCCTTGAATCTCTCGTTTCTCATGCCACTTTCTTAGAAAATGGTATCACCTAAAAGGTTTTACAATTGGATTTCCCTATTGCGCATTGTTTCTTCCATCATTCAGTTTTCAAAGTGCAAGCGAATCAACTCTTAAATTATATCAAGCATCGAAGAAAATGTCAATGTTTTTTCTTACCAGCCTGCTAATTAAGTCGCCGTATTGCAACGGCTGGAATTACATAATAACAAAAAACCAGGGCATAATGCAAGTGGTTTTTTTCAGCATTCACGCATCACTCAAGAATCGGCTGGCGCGCTAGATTTCTAAGTTGACTACCTTTAAATGAGCCGAACGGGTTACCGCATCGCGCAACAGGCGGAACGTAGCGTTCTGCCAAACAAAAAACCGCTCCGGAGTTCCGGGAACGGTCCTGTGTCTCACATACCCTGCCTATGTTGAAATAGAAGTGTGCTACTCTCTTAGTGCACGCCTTCTTCGATCAGTTCATTAACCGCAACCGTTTTATACTGTTCAGGGTTTTCCTCTACATGAACCCGAGCTGTGTTTGTCTTCTGATCCACTGCATCGATCCACACCGGCACCCCGCGCACAGCCACACCAATTCGGTCCTTCGATTCAAGAATTTCCATTGCACGTTTCGTATCCATAAAAAAATCACCCCTTCGCTTTGTGAACATTAGCCGGACGTACCGGCAAACTTGAACGGCGAACACCCCGGACTACACCGGGGTTATGCGGGAAGCAACTGATGTGTTGCATCTTCTGCTACTTTGGCGACTCATTGTTCATGTTGTACCGCTGTGGTTCACCGTTTTGCTGGCGAACCTGCTTCACAACCGTGTCACTAGCATATTCAGTGTCGCTTGCTTCATGAAGGGACCCGTGACTTTGTTGGTGAACTCTGCTTACGTTAGCTTTAGAACGCTTTGCCATGGTTATCACCTCCTGTTACTTAAAGTACCCGCCATTAGGATAAAAATTCTGCTGCTACGGCCGCACATTTTTCCAGCTGCACACGAGCTTTTCCTTCTGTTTCTTACTGTACTGCTTGATTTCATATTCGCGGCGCATCGCAGCGCTTTTATCGGCCATTTCCTCTATATAAGCAAGTTCAACAGGCGCCCGTCCCCTTGTATAACGGGCGGCTTTCCCCTCATTATGTTTTTTCAGGCGTGCTGTCACGTCATTTGTATAGCCTGTATACAGCGAGTTGTCCTTACACCGTATGATGTACACGTAATACATGTTTTATGACAAATCCTTTCTCATTTGCTTTTCTTATCATACAATAAGAACATACAGATTTCAGAAGAGAGGTAAAATTTAATGATAAAGGAAACAGTGGTCAGCCGGGTACTGCAGGCGGCTCTCTCCCATGGCGGCGATTTTGCAGAGATTTTCGTGGAGAACAAGATCGAACAGAACATTTCTATGGTCAAAGGCAAGGTGGAAAAGGCTCGGTCCGGCCAGGATTTTGGGATCGGTATCCGGATTTTCAACGGTGTCGACTATTTGTATACATACACGAACCGCGAGGATGAAGACCATCTAGTCGAAATCGCTAACCTGTTATCGCAAGCCATAAAGGAAACGAAGCAGGACACGGCCAACCGGACGCTTCTGTTTAGGAAACAACTAATCGTGCCCCGCCATATTGCGAAACTTGACCCTCGTGTTATATCCATCGAGCGGAAAAAGAATGTCCTCTCAGAAGTGACAAAGTACGCGCTCGACTACCACCAGGCCATTACCCAGGTGAGGGCCAGCTATTTCGATGAAACGCAGAAAGTGCTCATCGCCAACACGGAGGGCATCTGGGCGGAGGATACGCGTGTGCGCACCCGGCTGTTCGTAGACGCCATTGCCGCGGACGCCAACCAGAAACAGCGCGGCTATAGCGCGCCCGGTGCAGCGAAGGGATTTGAATTTTACTCAGAGATGGATTTACGCCACGTAGCGGAGAGTGCTGCAGAAACAGCGATCAGAATGCTGGAAGCTAGACCATGCCCGAGCGGAAAAATGCCGGTTGTGATCGACAATGGCTTCGGCGGTGTCATTTTCCACGAAGCATGCGGGCACGGAATGGAAGCGACAGCGGTAGCCAAGGGCAAAGGCCCTTATGCGGGGAAACTTGGCCAGCAGGTCGTGAGCGAGAAGATCTCGGCTGTAGATAACGGCGCTATTCCAAATGAATGGGGTTCGCTTCACATCGACGATGAAGGGATGCACACGCAGCGCAACACACTGATCGAGAAAGGTGTGCTAAAAGGCTATTTAATTGATAAGCTTGGCGGCCGCCGGATGGGAATGGAACCGACCGGATCAGGCAGAAGGCAATCGTATCGCTATCCCCCAACTTCCCGTATGAACAACACGTACATCCTGCCAGGTTCGGATAAGTTCGAAGATATGATTGCGAACACGGAATACGGCCTGTACGCAAAGTCCATGGGCGGCGGGAGCGTGAATACCACGACTGGCGATTTTAACTTTGCGGTGCTCGAAGGCTACATGATTGAGAAAGGCAAACTGACGTATCCGGTGAAAGGGGCTACGCTAATAGGCAATGGCCGCCAGACGATGCATGACGTTGATATGGTCGGTACGAATTTTAAGCCTGGCCAGGGCATGTGCGGGTCAATCAGCGGATCCATTCCGGTAAATGTGGGCCAGCCTGCACTTCGCGTAGCCCAACTTACAGTAGGAGGCAACCAGGCATGATTGAACAATTATTTCAAATTGCAAAGAAGAAACGTGTGATCGAGCTTGAAATCCTATCCAGCGAAGCGCAGAATTTTAGCGTGCAAGCCTATGAAGGCAAGCTGGAATCCTACAAAAAGACCAATACAAACGGAATTGGTGTAAGAGGCACCTTCAACGGACGAACCGGTTATGCCTACACGGAGCGCGTACAGCCTGAGGCCTTTGATAACCTGATTGACATGCTGATTTCGAATGCTTCCTTAATGGATGAAAAGGAACCGATGCTTGAAGCCAAACAAGAAAGCCACTGGAAAGACAATGGGCCGGTGATTAGCGAGGAGGAACAGATCCAGCTTGCGCTTGAACTGGAAGCGCAAGCCGCCAAAGAAGAAGAAGTGTCTTCCGTCTCCAACTCTCTGGTGAGTTCAGGCCGAGGCAAACGGCAAGTGACCAATTCCTATGGGTTGAATAAAATCCATGAGTCGGGGCTTGCTATGGTATACCTCTCCGTTATTGTAAAACGCGGTGACGATGTCGAAACGGATGGCGCCTATTATACGGGGGATCTGAGCAAATTCTCGCCTCAGAGCCTCATCCAAGAAGCTGTAGGTAAAGCACGCAGAAAATTAGGAGGCCGCCCGATCGCAACCGGAAATTACCCGATCATTATGGATCGCAAAATCGTCTGCTCCCTTCTATCCACATATAGCGGCATCTTCTCCGCTCGCAATGTGCTTCAGGGTGTGTCGCGGCTGGAAGGAAAGCTGGGCGCGCAACTTTTCGGTTCCCTCGATTTACTAGACGATCCGATCTCCGGATTTGAGCGCGTTCCATTCGATGATGAAGGGGTAGACACGGAGAAGCTTTACCTCGTAAGAGACGGAGTTGTACACAGCTACTTGCACAGCCTGAAGTCGGCTGCTGAAATGAAGCAGAAGCCCACAGGCCACGGCAGCAGAAGCTACAAAGGCACCGTTGGCATTGCCAGCCACAGACTCCAGCTGCCGAACGGTTCTGTATCGCTCACAGACCTTTTTTCCCAGATGAATAACGGACTGTATCTAACAGACGTACAGGGTCTGCATTCGGGCACAAATACTGTATCCGGCGATTTCTCACTTGCGGGCCAGGGCTTCCTTATTGAAAACGGAAAAATTTCACGCCCTGTTAAAGATATTACCATTGCGTCGAATTTCTATGATTTGTTCGCCTCCATTGAAGGGAAGGCGAATGATTTCGAATTTTCGCCGCCAGGCGGCAGCCAGTTCGGTGCACCTTCCCTGCTGTTCCCGCGCATTTCCGTATCAAGTTAATTTAGAAAAACACCATGAGTACCACTATCCTCTGCAAAGAAAATCCCGGTGCGAAGATTCGCATCCGGGATTTTTTGCTTTGCTTTTTAGTTGGTATTGATCCCCTGCTGCTGCGGCTGTATTCCGTTAGCCGGTGCCTGTCCAGGAGCCTGAGCCGGCTGTGCCGGAGCGGGCTCCAAGGTAACGCTTTTAAGCTTCCAGCCGAATTCATTCTTGTCCATTGTGATGATTTCCAGCAGATCGCTTGATGTTTTCTGCGGGTTCGTAGGGGAAACTGTGCTCGTCCGCGTGATGATCGCTTCGATAACGGCGGTCGTATCCTGCTTTTGTTTCATCGTTAGCTGTTTAAGCTTGTCCGAATCCGGGAAAGTGATCGGTGTTTTACTGGCCCATGCATCCTGCAGGCGCTTCACCTGGAAATCCACATAATCTTTTTCCGCATACGGCGCCATATTGTGCTCAAACTGTGACACAATCACTTTCTTGGCCTTGTCCACGTTCTGAGGATTAAACATGAAGGTGCTTGAAGTATACGAGCTCCGGAAAGAAGCCTCTCCCTGCTCCACAAGATAATAGGCAAGAAGCGGCAGGGTGGATTCATCCACCGTAGCGCTGTTTAACACAGAAATTGTATTTTGCAGGTTAGCATTATCATTATTTGCTTTTTTAAGCTGCCCTTTTGTATCATCCAATTGATTTTTAACGTTTCCTAATTCGGTTTTCAATGCCTGGTTCTCGTGTTCAATTACTTTGGTGTTGCATCCAGACATAATAAAACACAGCGACAGCAGAAGCGCTATCGCCCCCAAGTTAAACCTTTTTTTCATATACCTGTCGATCTCCTTTATTGGACTACCATCCTGCATGCCTATATACAACCTATATTGTAACAGGAATCGGACAGGTTAGGGAATAAAAAAAATGGATTTTACTTAATGGGTTGCCGTCTCTCACCCTCCACAAAAGCCAGGCTTTTTATTTCATCCTGGTTGGCTACAACTTCAAGATCAGCCGTCCCTGTCCCATAAAAAATGTATTTGCCTTTGTATTTTTCATACGCCTTCATGGAACTTGATCGATGCCCAACCACCATATCGGCGCCCGCGTCGATTATTTTGTGCGCCAGCGTTGTTTGATAGTCCTGCGGGGCTGTCTGATCCTTGCTTCCCCAGTAAACGCAAACTATAAGAAAATCAGATTTTCTTTTTGCCCGCTGCACATCACCTGCTGCATGTTCGCCGTATGCATCGGCTACGCCTGGCTCAAAATCTGTTGCTTTCCATGATACATCCGGTACAGCACGGGAGAAAGAGATAAAGCCGTATCTCTCCCCATTTTTCTCAATGACATGCGGAGAAAAAGCTTCTTTCGTCATACCGTAGCCCTGAACGGTTATGTTTTTCTTCCGCAGTTCAGCAATCTCTTTATCTACAGCGTCGCGGCTCTGCCCTGCAAGGATATCATGGTTTGCCACGTCAACCCCTACCTTCCCTGAGGCGGGCGGCGTGCTGAGCCAGACGGGAAGGCCCTGCCCGGCTTTAAAATCGTATACGGGATATAACTGATAGTCCGCAGCGGGACCGGCTTGCGCTTGTCCAGTGTGGTAGGGGGTGTCGGGGTGAATTACCGCGTAAAAAAGCGAAGGGTTTAACGCTGCCTGCGGCTTTTGGCCGACCCCATCAGAAGCGCTGCTAGGCCTAACTCGGGCAGCCAGTTTGGCCTGTGATCCCGATGATTGGGAAGAGGCCTGATTAAGCAATTCACCAACAGTCTTATCATCCGGGGTGGTCTGCTTTTGGCTCATGATTTCCTGTATGCCGGGCTTTGTCCTTGATCCTTCTGCTGATTGGAATGACTTCCACATCCCCCAGCCACCGTAGCCAGCAACGCTGAGAAGGGCAAGCGCTACAATCCAGCCAATCAGGGCATAGCTGCGTTTTCCCACAGCAGCTTCCGTTTCTCTCGGCTGCAGTGTGTTCTCATCGAGATTAAAAAAGGCAAACAACTGCTCCAGTTCCTCGATGGTCGCCGGGCTGTTACCTTCTTCGATCATGTGCAGTCTTTCAGGAGGAATGCCGGTAGCTTTCACCACTTCCTCCTCATTGATGCCGAGCTCATAACGGTATTCCTGAAGCCTGCTGGCGAGGGTGTATAAATCGGTTTTCATCCTTACCTCCCGAATTTCCAATTAGAAAAAGCCCGGAAACTAATTTCCAGGCCCTTATTGCGTTTTTTTATATGACTGCACGGCCGCGAAGACGGGTACAAACTTTTTTAAGCCGCTCATAATGCTTAAGAATGCGCTGCCTTGCTTCTTCTGCCTCTGGCAGGCTCGGGCGCAGGCTTTTGATTTTCCAATATTCCACCAGCACTTCAATCACCTGGTCAAAGTATTCCACCGGGCCATAGCCAGCACCCTTTGCTATCATGCCCATTCTTTCCTCAAAATCAGGCATAACAGCCCCTGGCATAGAAAAGTTAATCATTACATTTGCGACATAGAAGATGTAATTCTCATCCACCTCTAAATGCGCTTTCACAGCGTCACGATAAAAAGCATAGTGGAGCACTTCATCTTTGGACAAACGCCGCAGCAGCACAGCAAGCGTGCGATCATGAACCGAAGCGGCACGCGCCAGGTTGTTATAGAAGACCATCGTGGCCAATTCCTGCAGCGTGGTATAAGCAAGCGTCTCAAGCGGTGTAGAAAACTCACCGATCCAGCCAAGCTCCACCACGTGTTTGCGCAGCTGGTGCAGGCGTTTTGGGTCAGCGTTTCGCGTTAGCAGCAAATACGTCTCCAACAGGCTTGAATGCTGGTCCTCTTCTGCTGTCCATGTATGAATAAAATCATGCATAACAGAGAATGAACCCTTAAATGTGTCCGATAGATAAGTTGTAAACCACGGTAAATTAACCTCAGTTAACAATGCAGTTTCAACCGCTGTTTTTAAAATATCAGGGAGACTTCCCTGGTTCTTATGATAAGGAACCCGTTTAAAATCCTGTCCTTGATCCCAAGGAAGAAATTCATGGTAGCTCCAATCAATATTCTCGGCCCTTTCACGGTGCGTTTTATAAAGTTCCTTAAACTTTGCTTCGAGACGATGATCGAGCTGACTTTGTAACAATGTAGGCCTCTTTTCTCCTCACAGGTCTTAATAAAGCGTGTAAAATTATTTCCATTATAACACGCACCGGGCCTGCGTGACCTATGAAGTTTCTGCAAATTGTTAACAGACCTTAGTTTATACGAGGATGCGTCCGCACTCTTCACATTGAACAATGTGCCTGCCTTTTCGCCACTCATCCATTTTCGCCACAGATAGTGGGAGAAAGCATCCCATACACGATCTTCTTTTAACCTCAACAATAGGATTGCGTTTGGTCTGTGCAACCGTATGATAAATATCGAACGCTTCCGGGGAGATGGATCCGGCCAGTTCAACGGCTTTATCTTTCCATTCCCGCAGTCGCTCCCGCGCATCCATTTCGCGGTCAAAGACAGTTTCATTGAAGCGCTCGTATTCTTTTTCTGCCATCCATAATTCCTGCTGGGCCAGCGCAAGGGCAATGCGTCCGTCTATATCCTCTTCTGCCGGCGCACCCAGATTTTCTACCTTTTCTCTCAGAGACTGAACAGACGCTGTATGAGCTGTCTCTTCCTCTTTAATTCGTGCGATTTCCTTCTGAATTTTATCAACTTCTGCTTGCGCGGCGTGCCACTCAAGCAGTTTTCTAGATTGCAACATCTGCTCTCTCCTGCTCTTTTATAGGAAGGTAAACGGATCCGTGTTAATCCGGGAAATGATAATGTCTGTATTAAGCTTGTCTTCTTTTATCCGCTTATCTAAAACTTTCTTCACGGCTTCCTTCATAACTTTCTCCACGTTGTGGCCTGGATCAACCAGGCTTAATCCGCCTGCCATGGCATCATGGGCGTTGTGGTAGTAAACGTCGCCTGTGACCATGACATCGGCTCCGCAAAACATCGCTTTGGATATAAAACTGTTTCCGTCGCCTCCAACCACCGCAACTTTGCGGACTGGTTTTGTAAGCGGGCCGACAGCGCGAACCCCCGTAACGTCAAATGCCGCTTTTACTTTTTGTGCAAACGCAGCAAGCGTCATCTCCTGAGGAAGCCTGCCGATTCTGCCAATTCCCCAGGTTGTCCCAGCCTGTTCAACCGGGTAGATGTCATAGGCCACTTCTTCATATGGATGGGCCTTTGTCATCGCTTTGATCACTTTTGCCTGGATTTCCTCCGGCATAATCGTTTCCATGCGCACTTCCTGTACGTGCTCCATTTTACCTGGCTCGCCAATGAATGGGTTCGTTCCTTCGCGTGGCAGAAACGTGCCTGTTCCTTCTACACCAAATGTGCAATGGCTATAGTGGCCGATCCAGCCGGCGCCTGCCTGAGAAATGGCTTCGCGCACTGCATCCAGATGGGAGGCGGGAACGTACACCACAATTTTTTTTAGCTTCTGCTCATGCCACTTCTCAAGAATTTCGATGTCTTCCAGGCCAAGGGCCTCCGCCATTAAGTCGTTAATTCCACCTTCCGCCACATCCAGATTGGTGTGGGCCACATATACCGCAATGTCATGTTTAATCAGTTTCTCATAGAGACGGCCCTGCGGCAGGTCTGTCCGGATGTTCTTCAGCGGCCGGAAAATAACGGCATGGTGTGCGATGATTAAATCTATCCCTTCCGCAATCGCTTCATCCACGACATCTTCCAGGACATCAAGCGCGATCATGACTTTCTTCACTTCTTTCTGCAGCGTCCCCACCTGCAGGCCGATTTTATCATTTTCCATCGCCAGGTGCTTCGGCGCAAAACTTTCAAAATACTGGATTATTCGCTGTCCGCTGGCATACATCCTATTATATCCTCCATCCATTTGATTCGCCGGGCTATCTCTTGTTTTTTCTTCTGCGCTTCTGCCGCAGTTGCATCTTTCATGCCCTCATAAATGTGCACCCATTTTTCCTTCTCACCGCTCCACTTTTTGTGAAGCAGAGCAGGTTTGTCACGCCACAGAAAAGGACCAATCTCGATTAATTCCTCTAGAGGAAGGCCCTGATTCCGGTAGGGCTCCTGGCTGTCTCCGGGAACGGCCCGCATTATTTCATAGAGAATGCCATCTTCTTCAATGAGTTTCTCGCCTGTGATCTGCCAGCCGTGATCTAACAGCCAGCGCCTGAGCTGGGGGGCCGCCACATTGGGCTGCAGTACAAGTTCCTTCACATCCAGCTCCGCCACGCGAGCCTCCAGGATGGAGACCATTAAGCTGCCACCCATCCCTGCAATGCATATGCTATCGACTTCCCCTCTGTTGACGACAGCCAATCCGTCACCGAGGCGTACATCTATCTTATCGGTTAATCCTGCTGATCGAACCTGCCGCAGAGCTGATTCATATGGCCCTCTATTTACTTCGCCAGCAATGCAGAAAGGAGCAATATTTTGTTCAATTAAATATGTAGGCAGGTAGGCATGGTCTGAACCGATATCTGCCACCCTGCTACCGGGTGTTACCATGCTCCCTATTGCTTGCAACCGCCGGGATACTTCCGTCATACCATCGCTCCTTCTTTGCATTCCTTCCCCTTTAGCTTATCATTCCCAGCAAATAATTAACAACCTGTTAGAGCGGCATAGTGGGAAAAACATCGCGGGCCGCACTTCAACACGTTAAAGCTAAATATACTTTCCCATACGACAAAAAGGCTGCCAGAATCGACTGCAGCCTTTTTAGAGTGCTTCTTGTGTTATTACTGCCTGGAAATCCTGAGCAGTTTAGTGGCTTCCTCGCGCAGACGGAACTTCTGGATTTTGCCGGATGCCGTCATGGGGTATTCTTTCACTACCTGCACATACCGCGGAATTTTGAAGCGTGCTATCTTCCCTTCGCAATACGCCCAGATTTCTTCCGCCGTCAGCGTTTCCCCTTCCTTAACTTTAACGCAGGCCATTATTTCTTCCCCAAACTTCTCGTCCGGGACCCCGACTACCTGCACATCCAAAATTTTATCATTCGAATAGAGGAATTCTTCAATCTCTCGGGGGTAAATGTTCTCCCCGCCACGGATAATCATGTCCTTGAGGCGGCCGGTAATCCGGTAATAGCCTTCCTCATCGACGGTTGCAATGTCACCGGTATGCAGCCAGCCTTCATGGTCGATGGCTTTAGCCGTCTGTTCCGGCATATTGTAATACCCCTTCATCACATGCACACCGCGCGTACAGAGCTCACCCGGTTCCCCAATCGGCATTTCTTCACCTGTTACCGGATCCACAACTTTTGCCTCTACGTGCGGCAGTACGCGCCCAACCGTTGAAACCCGCCTTTCCAGCGTGTCGTTCGCTCTTGTCTGTGTAATCACCGGAGCTGCTTCTGTTTGGCCATATGCGATGGTAATATCTTTCATGCCCATCTCATTAACGACCTTTCTCATCACCTCCATCGGACAGGGTGAACCGGACATAATCCCTGTACGCAGGGTACGCAAATCATAGGTGTTAAACTCCGGGTGGCTTAATTCTGCGATAAACATCGTAGGTACACCGTATAGCACGGTGCATTTCTCCTGTTGTACAGCCTCGAGCACTTTTGCCGGGTCAAAGGAGATAATTGGTACCATGGCTGCACCTGTTGCGGCGCAGGCAAGCGTGCCCATTACGCAGCCGAAACAGTGAAAGAACGGCACTGGGATACAGACGCGATCTTCTTCGGTAATGTTCTGGCAAGATGCCACGTTAATGGCGTTATTAACGATATTTTTATGGGAGAGCATAACGCCTTTGGGAAAACCAGTTGTGCCGGACGTATACTGCATATTTATAACATCATCCGGTTCCAGACTGTCCTGGATGCGGGAAAGCACTTCTGGCGCGACGCTATTTGAGCAGTCCAGCAAATCCTTCCACAGGTACATGCCCGGCTTCTGCTGTTCGCCAATAACGATCACATTCTTAAGATGAGGCAGACGCCGGGGATTCAAGCTTCCCTGGTTGGCATGTATAGAGCTCCGGGCAGAGCTCATAAAGCATATCGAGGTAGCTCACACCACGGAAAGAATCCATTAAAATTATGGTTGATGATTCAGACTGCCTCAGCAGGTACTCCAGTTCCTGTACCCGATAGCTTGTGTTCACCGTCACAAGCACCGCACCCATCTTGGCAGATGCGAATTGCGCCGTCACCCATTCAGGCAGATTGGTCGCCCAGATGGCGATATTTTCACCTTTCTGAATGCCGATGTGGATGAGCCCCCGCGCCACCCTGTTGCATAGCTCCTGAAACTGCGCGTAAGTGTAGCGCAGCCCAAGCTCCGGGTAAACCACAGCATCCCGGTCCGGAAATTTCCCCGTTGTTTCATCCAATAATGCCCCGATTGTGATGGATACTGGTTCACTCACTGCTTTAACCCCCCCCACAAAATGATTTTGTTATTGACACCCGATTTGACGGGAAATAACCAGGCGCAGGACCTCAGACGTACCTTCGCCAATCTCCAAAAGCTTCGCATCACGAAAGAAGCGTTCAACCTGATATTCGTGCATGTAGCCGTTTCCTCCATGAATTTGGATGGCCTGGTTGCACACGCGCATGCACATTTCGGAAGCAAACAGTTTTGCCATTGCGGCCTCTTTCGTAAACCGGCTACCCTGGTCTTTCAGCCAGCCTGCTTTATACACCATATTGCGCGCGATTTCAATTTGCATCGCCATGTCTGCCAGTTTGAACTGGATCGCCTGGAACTTCGACAGCGTCTGTCCAAATTGCACGCGTTCATTCGCATAAGCCAGCGCTTTTTCAAATGCCCCTTGTGCGATGCCTACGGCCATCGCGGCTATCCCAATGCGCCCTCCATCAAGCGTAGCAAGAAACTGTTTAAACCCATTGCCACGCTGGCCAAGCATGTTCTCATCAGGAACCGCCACATCTTCCATAAACAATTGTGTTGTATTGGAGGCATGAAGTCCCATCTTTTCATAGTCTGCAACCGTCTGAAAGCCTGGGGATTCCGTCGAAACGACAAACGCGGTTATACCGCTCGTGCCTTTCTCTTTATCGGTTACAGCGGTAATCGCTAGGTTTTTCGCATAGCTGGCATTCGTGATATAACATTTCGACCCATTAATGACCCATTCTTTCCCGTTGTGCACGGCCGTTGTCCGGGTTCCGCCGGCATCCGAACCGGCATTTGGCTCAGTCAAACCAAATGCTCCGAAATATTCCCCACGGCAGATCGGCGTAAGATATTTCTGTTTCTGTTCGTGGGTGCCAAACATATTGATTGGCGCTCCGCCGAGGGAAACGTGTGCGGAATAGGTAATGCCCGTCGACGCACACACCCGGCTTAATTCCTCCACCACAATGGAAAAGCTTATGGTATCGGCTCCGCCCCCGCCGTACTCTTCCGGGAAGGGCAGACCCATTAAATCAAGGGCCGCCATCTTCTTAAAAACTTGCAGCGGAAACTCGCCTGTTTTATCCCGTTCATCAGCTCCCGGTGCCACTTCCGCCTCGGCAAAATCCCGTATCAGGTTTTTGATCATCTTCTGCTCTTCTGTCAAATTAAAATCCATTTTCTCTCCAGCCTTTCTTATTCACTTGGATGAGCGATGGTTCAGAACTAAGCGATAAAGCGTTTTCGCACTAATCATCTGAATAATTGTAAATATACAATAATTTATTCTCTAGATTTATTAAAAATCCTCTCACAATAAGAAAAACATCGTGGGCCATGCCGCTCTCTCCTTTCCCCTCATAGAAGTTTTTACGGCCGCTTTGTGGAACGACGGACGGACGGGCATTAGGGAATCTTGGTCAGTGGCAAGCGTAAGCGCAGGCAATGGCCTTAGATTCCTTTATACCGTTTAGGTGCAACATCTGGGTATCGGGGTGATGGAGACAGTTGCCGGTCTTTTTCGCCCTCTGTTCCACACGCTCCACAGGGGGAAAGCAAGGTGCGGCCATGTACCTCACGATGTTTTTCAGGGTGTTTTGGGACCGGAGGTCCCATTGAAAAAATCGCTTCAGGCATTGCAACACTGTTAATCACACCAACTTTCTATAACAAAGAGAAAGGGACCTATCGCCCTAGCAGAAAATCGCTTAAGCACCTTAAAGCGAAATATACTCTTTCATAATAAGAAAAAAGCCAGCGGATGGACGCTAGCTTCTGGCTATTTAAGGGCCCGTTGGCTGCTTACCCACGGCCACCATAGATTTTTTAAGGAGAGCATAAAAAATGTGACGACAAAGATTTTTCCATACAGCAAATACAACAGTGTATCTCTCCCGGCTGAGGAAATGAAAAAACTCTCGATTTCCGGGGCATACAGTGCGAGGATGCCATTGAAGAAAAGCAGAGGAGCCGTTCCGGACTGCCGCTTATTCCAAATCATACCCAGCACGACGAGGGCAATCCCTACGGAGAGCCAGAAACATTCCACTCTCCACCACGAAAAGCCACCAACAAGCTTAAAATATGTAAGCCAGCCGTAGATGCCCTGCAGACCCAGAAGTGCGATGAACGATATATATCTTTTATTGGCCGCAATCCCGGTGGCTAGCCAAATAACACAGCAAAGAGTGAGGTAAGATATCAGGTAAAATACACCATATTTGTAATGATTTAATATGTACATACCACTAACCGCAAGCATTACGGAGGCGGTTCCGAGAAAAATATGCCGATAAATGCTCGATTTATCCCCAACAAAAGCAAGAATGTATGAAACTGCTGTCAAAATCGCCAGGATCGCCATTTGCATTGTCATGGTAAAATCGGTAAAATGAAAAGCAAGATAAAGCACAACAGCAACCGCAGGAATGATAGCAAGCCATTTCTTTTCAAAACGCGGAAACGCAAACGCAGGAAGTGAATCGGCTGATGCGGCGGCTTCGACGATACTCTTAGACGCTGAAGTATCATCCTTTGCGCCTTCGGTGTATAAATTTAGCAAAAAATCACAGTAATGGGCTGGAAGCAGATGGCTGCGCCGCCAGTAATCAATTTCACCCAATATTACCTTCTTTTTCTGTTCATCCATAGAGACGGTTCCCCCTCACATCGTCCAGACGGACCTGAGACTTGGCTGATGTCAGGCATGGCGAGTGCGGTCAACCAAATCGTTTTAAACTAAGAAAAAAGCCTACGTATTCAAAAGAAAACGCAGGCTCAGCCATGAAGCAATGTTTATTCCAGGAAATCTTTGAGACGTTTGCTGCGGCTAGGATGACGAAGTTTGCGTAAAGCTTTCGCTTCAATCTGGCGGATACGTTCACGTGTAACACCGAATACTTTGCCCACTTCCTCCAGCGTGCGGGTTCTTCCGTCATCAAGCCCGAAGCGAAGGCGGAGCACGTTTTCTTCTCGTTCTGTAAGCGTATCAAGAACGTCTTCCAGCTGCTCTTTCAACAGTTCATATGCAGCTGCATCAGATGGCGCGAGAGCATCCTGATCCTCTATAAAGTCGCCGAGATGAGAATCATCTTCTTCACCAATCGGTGTTTCCAGGGATACAGGTTCCTGCGCAATTTTCATAATTTCGCGTACTTTCTCCGGCGTGAGATCCATTTTCTCGGCGATTTCTTCCGGAATCGGTTCGCGGCCAAGCTCTTGCAGAAGCTGGCGGGATACACGGATCAGTTTATTGATCGTTTCTACCATGTGAACCGGAATGCGGATGGTACGCGCCTGGTCAGCAATCGCCCGGGTGATAGCCTGACGAATCCACCATGTAGCATACGTACTGAATTTATATCCTTTTCGATAATCAAACTTTTCAACGGCTTTAATAAGCCCCATGTTTCCTTCTTGAATCAAATCAAGGAAAAGCATGCCGCGTCCAACATAACGCTTGGCAATGCTGACAACTAGGCGAAGGTTTGCTTCAGCCAGGCGGCGTTTCGCTTCTTCATCGCCTTCCTCAATGCGTTTGGCAAGCTCTATTTCTTCATCAGCCGACAGCAAATGCACACGGCCGATCTCTTTTAAATACATACGAACCGGATCGTTGATTTTGACCCCCGGCGGTACGGAAAGATCGTCGAAGGTATAATCTTCGTTATCATCCTGATCTTCTTTTGGAATCGGGTCATCCTCATCCTCATCTTCTTCGTTTACAACCTCAATCCTTTGATCACCCAAATATTCGAAAAACTCATCAATTTGATCCGGATCCTGATCAAAGGTCGAGAGGCGTTCCATGATTTCTTTATACGTTAGCATCCCACGTTTTTTCCCCAGTTGAACCAGGCTTTCTTTCACCTGCTCCAGGGTTATTTCCATATCAGGTTTGCTTTCTGTCTTTTTCGTCATGGTTTTCCCTCCTTCCCAGGGCTCTTAAACATCATTTACTTTAATTGCTTTTTTAGCTGGACGATTTTCATCCCTATTCTTGCCGCTTCCATAACATTACCCAGCTTCTCCTGTTTCTTTCTTTCCTGCTCAAGCTGGTCGATCTCCATCCGTTTGGGATAATCTGTTATCTGTCGGATGTAGTCTTCCAGCTGGCGCCGTGAAACAATTCCAGGGTCAATATCCAGCATGGCAAGTTCTGATGCCTTCTCAATAAGCCGTTCGTCCTGCAGAAAAGAAATGAAACGGGATACTTCAGGTCCGTACCCTGCGGCGTAGTAACTGTAGAGATGTGCCGCAAGCGCTGCATGATCTTCAACGATAAAATCAGCGCCTACCGTTTCCTGAGCCCGATCCGAGATATCCGCATCCTGCATCATTAAAGAAAGTAGCTGTTTCTCCGCATTTACATAAGCAGGGAGCAGCGGCCTTGCAGTCAAATTTCTGCTATTATCTATACTATTATTCCAACTCCGCGTAAGATTATCCCTACCTGCTGATTTTTTTTGACGTTTAAATATTTTATACTGTTCGGTCTTAAGTGCCTCCAGCGAAAGGTTAAACTCATCGGCAAGCTGGCGCAAATAGTGATCGCGCTCTACCGCACTACTCAGCTGTGATATTTCTTCAAGAGCCTCATTAATATACTTTATCTGTCCCGTTTCGTCTTTCGTATCATACCTGGATTGGATGACCTGAAGCCGATAGGCGGTTAGTGACAGTGTATTCAGCAGAATATCCTGTTTAAAACGTTCGGGTCCATATTTTCCGATGTATTCATCGGGGTCCATTCCGCTCGGCATCTGGGCTACTTTAACGGTACAGCCTGCCCCTACGAGCTGTTGGGCACCTTTGAACGCAGCTTCAATTCCGGCTTGATCAGAATCGTAGCAGATGATGACATTCTCTGTGTTGCGGCGTATAATCCGGGCTTGCTGTTCAGTTAATGCAGTGCCTAAAGAGGCGATCCCGTTATAAACGCCGGCCTGCCAGGCAGAGATGACATCCACATACCCTTCAAACAGAATGGCTTCCTGTTTCTTGCGAATGTGGGTTCGGGCACGGTGCAGATTAAAAAGCAGGTTGCTTTTGTTGAACAGAGGTGTCTCCGGGCTGTTTAAATATTTCGGCTGTTCATCACCCAGCGTCCGGGCTCCGAATGCGACCACTCTTCCTTGCGTATCATGAATAGGAAACATGACGCGGCCGCGGAATTTGTCAAAAACTCTTCCACCTTCTTTACTGCTGAGAAGCCCCCCTCCACCATCAAAGGAAGCGGGTAATGTCTCTTCTCTAAAAAGCGGGTGACATAATCCCAGCGATCGGGGCTGAAGCCCAAATCAAACTCTTCAATTGTAGCAATTTGCATTCTTCTGTTCAATAGATAATTTCGCGCCGATGCGCCGTATTCTGTCTGCAGTAAAATATGCCGGTACAGCTTAGTTACCTTATCATGTGCTTCCAGCATGAATTCCTTCTTCTGCTGTACTTCGCGGTTTTCATGTGTTACTTCTTCACGCGGCAGCTCGATTCCTGCCCGTTCCCCAAGCACCCTGACCGCCTCGGGAAATTCTAAAGCTTCCACTTTCATAATGAAAGAAATAACATTGCCTGATTCACCGCATCCGTAACAGCGAAACAGCTGCTTATCCGGCTGAACCGCAAAAGAAGGTGATTTCTCGGAATGAAAGGGGCATAGACCAAAATAATTCCGCCCCGTTTTTTTTAAATGCACATATTGGCCAATAACGTCCAGTATGTCATTTTGTATTCGTATTTTCTCGATGACTTCCTCGGGGATTCGTCCTGCCATGCTTTCACCTGAACTTCCCTATTCCACCGCCGATGTCCTTAATTTTTTTGTAACGGAATAATATTATTCGGCAAAATCCTTCAATCTCCTTCTAACCGGTGCAAAAGTTTTTGGAGGACCTGTCGAAAACGGGCAATTTCTTCTTTACGCAAAGGTCCTGGCCCCCTGCGCCTTCCCCCCGCTCTTGCGATTTCCGCCGATACATGCCTGCTCATCAACAAAAGAGAGATATTTTCATTAGTATATTCTTTTCCTCTGGTTCCTATGGCTAAACACCTTTTCTCTAGGGCGAGGCTGGCTAGACCGTAATCGTCTGTAATCACCAGATTGTCAGGCTTAACATGATTGATAATAAACATATCGGCAGATTGAAATTCACTGTCCACAGCATACGTTCTGGCCTGTGGATGGTGGATGGAAAGGCTGTGCGCATACGAAGCGACAAAATGCACGACAGTGTTGTGGGCTTCCGCCACCGCCAGAATATCCTGCTTCACTGGACAGGAATCAGCGTCTACCCATATTTCTATTATTTTATCGATCATAACCGTATTATTCTACGAGCCCTTTCATTTTTCCTGCACGTTAATTATAGTTTGTCAATTTCGAATCGTGTCGAAAAATGAAAGAATGGGGGAAGCACATGTGCTTCCCCCATTCTTTCTATGGATTTCTTTGCTTAATCAGGTCGATGATAATGTTTGCCGTCTCTTCCACGGCTTTATTTGAAACGTTAATAACGGGACAGCCAACCCGCTTCATGATCTTTTCGGAGTATTCGAGCTCCATCTTAATACGCTCCATACTAGCATAGTTTGCTTCCGCTGTTAACCCGAGCGATTTTAAACGTTCTGTCCTGATCATGTTTAACTGATCCGGGCTAATCGTTAGTCCGATGCACTTACTCGCAGGCACGAGGTACAACTCCTCTGGCGGGTCTACTTCCGGAACGAGCGGGACATTGGCTACCTTGTAGCGTTTATTCGCCAGGTACATGGAAAGAGGCGTTTTGGATGTGCGCGATACACCGATAAGAATGACGTCTGCCCGAAGCAGTCCACGGGCATCCCGTCCATCGTCGTATTTGACGGCAAATTCAATGGCCTCCACCTTTCGAAAATAGTCCTCGTCAAGCTGGCGGACCAGCCCGGGCTTGTTGCTGGGTTGAATCTGAAAATGGTCGCGGACCGCGTTGACCATAGGGGACATGATATCGATGGCGATTACCCCTTGCTCCTCCGCCTTGGACCGAATAAATTTATTTAATGCAGGGATAACCAGCGTATACGCAATAATGGCGCCAATTTCCTTGGCAGCGCGAATGATTTCATTGAGTGTGCCCTCATCCTCTATGTAAGGAAACTTCCGTACATGAAAAACCTGCCCGCCAAATTGGCTGGCAGCAGCTTTTACTACAAATTCTGCCGTTTCTCCCACCGAATCGGATACGACATATACAGTAGCATCTTGATTCATTCTCTCCATGTCTCCTCCTTATATGACAGCTTCATTTCCCAATTCAACAAACCCTTTTGTTATGGTGGTTTTGGTAACCCGGCCTACCACTTCATACTGCGTCCGGCCGTTGACCTCAACTGGGCGTACAACAGGGAGGGAATCTATCTGGTAATCAATTAGTTTCTTCGCCGCTTCAAGTAGCGTTTCCTCCATTGTACAAGTTACAATGTTTGGCATCCGGGTCATGATAATGCTGATGGGAATTTCTGTTAGATTTTGCTTGCCAAGGGTGGCACGGAGGAGATCTTTGCGTGATGCGACACCTGCCAGATGTCCCTTGCTATTTACAACAAACATTGTGCCAACATCTTCCAAAAATAATGTACAGATACCATCATACACAGAGCTGGATTCGCTAATGATAATCGGCTGCGCCTTGTAGTCTTTCACGATTTTCTTGTTGACTTCAGCTTTAATTAGCTCATTGCTGTCTTTACCGGTATAGAAATAGCCAACACGTGGGCGGGCATCCAGGAATCCTGTCATGGTGAGAATCGCGAGGTCGGGCCGCAACGTAGCCCGCGTAAGGGATAACCGCTCCGCAATTTGCTCACCGGTAATGGGCCCCTCACTTTTTACAATTTCAATAATGTGCTCCTGCCTTTTGGTCAGTTCGATGGTAATTCACCTCCGTGGTGAAAGACAATAGTGCCATACTACATCTTAATGTATACCTATATAGACTATACTATATAAAGTTCAATCATTACTGCAACTATATTTTAAAGGGAAGCGGAATGACCGCTCCCCTTTTTATCGTATATCGTATCAAGTTTGCTTACGCAAAAACAATTTTGCTGAAATCAGCTAAACCAAAAACAAATCCTGAAATCGCCACCAGCATAGCCAGACGGTTATTCTTCACATTCTCATCATCTACCATGACCATCACGTTATCAAAGAAAGCATTGATCGGCTCATGAAGCTTGGCCATCGAATGGAATGCAGCGAGGTAATCTGCTTGATCAAGCAGCGGCTGGGTTTGTGCCTTGACGTCAGCAAAGGCGTTCCACAGTTGCCGCTCAGCGTCCGTTTCAAATAGGCCAGGATTGACCTGGGTGGCTTCGGCCTTTTTCGCCAGGTTATTGACGCGGTTAAAGGAATCCACAATGACCTTGAAGTCCGCGCCTTTTTCCGTTTCATCCGCAAAGATTGCCCGCAGTACATCCGCCCGCTTCACGATCGAACCCACATTGGACGTATCGACTGCGAGGACAGCATCGATCAGGTCATAGCGGATGCCTCTTTCCTGCAAGAGATTTTTCAGGCGCAGCGTAAAGAAGTCCTGAAGGTCTTTTTTCACTTCCTCTTTGCCCCGCTTAAGTAGTTTGCGATCCTCAAGGATGGCCAGTGACAGGCTAAACAGCGTGTCAAGAGTCAGGGACACGCCTCGATCCAGTAAGATCTGCACGATACCTGTTGCCTGGCGCCGCAGCGCATACGGATCGGCTGAACCGGTCGGAATGATGCCAATCGCGAAACAACCTGCGATAGTGTCGATTTTGTCTGCAATGCTAAGCACAGCGCCCGTTTCCGTTTCCGGGAGCTTGTCGCCTGCAAATCTAGGCAGGTAATGTTCAAAAATTGCCTGGGCAACTGTTTGATCTTCCCCAAGCAGCCGGGCGTATCGTTCACCCATAATGCCCTGCAGTTCCGGGAACTCATATACCATATGGCTGACCAGATCAAACTTAGCGATGCTGGCGGCGCGGTCTATTTTTTGTTTTTCGTCCGCTGGTATCTGTATTGAATCCGCGATGGACAGCGCGGCTTCACGGACACGGCGGATTTTATCGCCGATGGTACCAAGCTCTTCGTGGAATACCACAGTTTCAAGCCGCTTAAGCGCATCATCAATCTTCATTTTCTGGTCTTCTTCATAGAAGAAGCGGGCATCAGAGAGCCGGGCACGGAGTACTTTTTCATTGCCTTTGGCCACCGTCTCAAGGCCTTTATCGTCGCCATTGCGGACAGTGACGAAATACGGCAGCAGCTCGCCATCTTTATTCTCTACAGGAAAATAGCGCTGATGCTCACGCATGGAGGTGACGAGCACCTCACGCGGAATGTGCAGATATTCTTCTTCAAAACCGCCTGACAAAGTGGTGGGATACTCAACCAGATGGACAACTTCATCAAGCAGCCCTTCCTCTGTCGGAATGCTCCAGCCTTTTTGGGTTTCCATCTCTCTAATCTGCGAGAGAATACGGGCACGACGCTCCTCTGGATTCACCATTACATACTGTTCAGCGAGACGGGAAGTATAATCCTCAGGTCGCTCAATGGTCACGGTGTCACCAAGGAAACGATGTCCGCGTGACGTGTTACCGGTATGAACACCAGCAATTTCAAACGGGATAATGTCGGTTCCAAACAGCGCCACCATCCAGCGAATTGGCCGCACGAATTTGACATCATGAGCGCCCCAGCGCATGTTTTTTGGAAAAGACATCGCTACAATTAATTCGCGCAGCGCAGGAAGCAGCTGTTGGGTAGACTGACCGGCCTGGTGTTTGCGTGCAAATACGTATTCCACACCGTTTACTTCTTGCAAATATAAATCTTCTGCATTAAGTCCTTTTCCGCGTGCAAAACCGAGCGCTGCTTTCGTCCAGGCGCCGTTGTCATCCACCGCGATCTTCTTGGCAGGGCCCCGAAGTTCTTCGTTGACGTCCTCCTGCTGCTCATTGACATGTGTGATGAGCACGGCGAATCGGCGTGGTGTTTCATACCCGGCTGCTTCCCCATAAGAAATTCGGTTGGCGGTAAGCCAGGCTGTTACTTTATCTTTTAACTGTTCACAGGCACCCGTCGCGAAACGCGCAGGCATCTCTTCTGTACCAATTTCGATTAAAAGGCTGCGTGTGGCCATGATTATTCAACCTCCTTCTTCAGCATCGGGAATCCCAGTTCTTCTCGCACCGTATAGTAGGTGTGCGCCACTTCACGCGCCAGGTTGCGGACCCTTGTAATGTATCCTGTTCTTTCCGTAACACTGATGGCGCCCCGCGCATCCAGCTGGTTAAACGTATGGGAGCATTTCAAGACGTAGTCATAAGCCGGTAGCACCAGCTTTTGTTCCATACAGCGTTTTGCTTCCGACTCATATGTGCTGAACAGGGAGAACAGCATAGAAACATCGGAGACTTCAAACGTATACTTGGAATGTTCATATTCGGCCTGCTTGAATACGTCCCCATACGTGAAGCCGTTAACCCATTCTAAGTCGAATACATTTTCTTTGTTTTGAATATAGGAGGCAAGTCGCTCCAATCCGTAGGTAATTTCAACGGCTACCGGGCTGCAGTCGATACCGCCAACCTGCTGGAAATAGGTGAATTGCGTGACTTCCATACCGTCCAGCCAGACTTCCCATCCGAGGCCCCATGCGCCAAGCGTTGGAGCTTCCCAGTTGTCTTCCACGAAACGAATATCATGCAGGAGCGGATCAATGCCAAGCTCACGCAGGCTGTCCAGGTACAGCTCCTGGATATTATCAGGAGACGGCTTCATAATCACCTGAAACTGATGGTGCTGATACAGGCGGTTCGGGTTCTCACCATAGCGGCCGTCTGCCGGGCGGCGCGATGGCTCCACGTAAGCCACATTCCACGGCTCAGGGCCAATGGATCTTAGAAAAGTTGCCGGGTTCATGGTACCCGCTCCCTTTTCCACATCGTAAGGCTGTACAATTAAACAATTTTGCCGGGCCCAGAAATTTTGCAGGGAAAGAATCATATCCTGAAAGTTCATCTGATTACCTCATTCCTTTTTCAAAATTAAAAAACTCCCGTCCCTATACGGTATCATCGGATACGGTATAGGGACGGGAGTTTGCTTCCCGCGGTTCCACCCTATTTGACAGGAGTAAATCCTGTCCACTTTCACATCGTAAGTGCTCAGAAGCGCCCTTCACCAGCTGCACCCGCCAGGCTCTCACTATCCCCGGCTCGCTTTGGAAGCTCAATCTGGTTACTCTTCTTCGTCATTGCACGAAAAAGTCTTTATTTCGTTGCTACTATATATGATGAGGAGCCCCTCTGTCAACTTTCTTGTTGCCGGGGTTTGTCTTCTATTAGGGGAGCCATTTTCTCTAGCTGTTCGAGAAATTTGCGAGACTTAAGCCGAATTCCCGTATACTCGTCCAGAAAAGTATGCATCACGCGGCGCAGCTGCTCTTTCGTTTCAGGCTTTACATTAATGCTGCCCAACTGGTTCATGTGCATGTGGGACAAATACTGCAGAACCTTCACCGCCCCGGGACCTGTAGGGATCGTATGCGGATCCCGGCTTGCGCAGTTGTGGCAGAGAAAGCCGCCTTCCCTGATACTGAAAAAAAACGGCACATTTACCGCCCCGCAATTCACACAGGCATCCAGCCGCGGACGGTATCCGGTTGACTGCAGCAGTTTCATTTCAAATAGCCGGGCAATAATCTCTATATCCTTGCCTTCATCGATGGATGTCAGGGCAAGCAGCAGCGTATCGAATAGATACGAATTTGGCTCCCGATCTTCTGTCATGCGGTCCAGGAACTCACAAAGATAGACCGCATAAGCGGTCTTAGTCAAATCTTCCCGGATTGTTCGAAAAGACCGGAGTAAATCCCCCTGCTGCAGGGAGCCCATCCCTGAGCCTGCCTGGTAGAGAAAATAACCGTGTGTAAAAAGCTGGGCAACAGCAGTAAAACGGCTTTTTGACTTTTTGGCTCCACGTGCCATAATCGCGATTTTTCCGGCTTCGCGGGTATAGACGGTGAGTACTTTGTTGGCTTCCCCATAATCTGTAGTGCGGACAACAATTCCTTCCGATTTTCCTATCATTTGTTTCCCCCTCACTACGCTTATGTTTATATGTTGAGAGGTTCTTCTGTTTGGTCCTGCAGGGCTTCCTCCATCGGGTGAAGGTCAAGATAGTTCTTATGCTCCGTATATAACATATACGCGTCGAGGCTGCCTGTCATCTTAAAGTAATTCCAGGAAAAATCTTTAATCATCTGTTATCCATCCTTTCGGAAAAGATAAAGCATCCACCAGAAAGATAGTTATATCATGACCCGCAGGGAACCCTGTTATCCGATGGAATATTTGACAGTTTCCCTCACTCTTCCTCTTCATAGAAACCAAAATTTTTAAACAGGTTTTCCTGATTGCGCCAATCCTTTTTCACTTTGATCCAGAGATTTAAATACACGCGGTTTCCAAGCAAACGCTCAATATCCTGGCGTGCCCGCTTGCCAATCTCCTTCATCATGTCACCCTGTTTCCCTACCAGGATCCCTTTCTGGGAAGGTCTTTCTGTATAAATTGTAGCATAAATATCAACGAGATCCGAATTGCCGTCCCTTGTTTTCATTTGTTCTATCACGACGGCAATGGAGTGAGGCACTTCTTCCCTTGTAAGCTGAAGCACCTTCTCCCGGATAAGCTCAGCCACAATAAAGCGCTCGGGATGATCGGTTACCTGGTCAGCGGGATAGAACTGCGGACCTTCCGGGAGCTCCTCAAGAAGCTGCTGCATCAAGCGATCCACATTGCTTCCGTTCAGTGCGGAAACCGGGATAATCTGGGCAAAAGGATAAAGTTCTTTGTATTTATCAATATAAGGCAAAAGCTCATCCGGATGCACCTTATCTATTTTATTGATAATAAGATAAACAGGTGTTTTGACATCTTTTAATTTATCAATAATAAATTCATCACCGGGTCCCAACTTTTCCGATGCATCGACGAGAAATAAAATAACATCTACTTCCCTGAGCGCATTCTCCACCATACGGTTCATGAAATCGCCGAGCTTTGATTTCGGTTTATGCACCCCTGGTGTGTCCAGGAATATAATCTGTCCTTCTTCGGATGTATATACCGCCCGGATTTTGTTGCGGGTGGTCTGCGGCTTGTCGGACATAATGGCAATCTTTTGCCCGACAATTTGGTTCATCAAAGTTGACTTGCCCACATTGGGCCGGCCGATGAGCGCCGCAAAGCCTGATTTATAACCTTCGTTCATTTATTCAAATCCTCCTGACTAAATGCACCTGGCAGAAGTTCTGCCACGGTGACCTTCTTTACCTGTCCATCCATACTGCTAAGAATCACTTCCATATCGGACGGGCATAGTTCTGATATAACCTGCCTGCATGCGCCACACGGGGAAACAGGGCCAGGTGTATCGGCAATAACAGCCATTTTCTTAAACGTGCGATCTCCCTGTGCATACGCAGCAAAAAGAGCTGTTCGTTCGGCACAGTTACACATGGAATAGGCAGCGTTTTCGATGTTACAGCCATGGTAGACCTTTCCATCTGCTGTGAGCAGCGCTGCACCCACCTTAAATTTGGAATACGGGACATATGCCTTCTCCCGTGCTTGTTTCGCCATTTCTATAAGCATGTTCTCATCCATTATCTTTCCCCCTTCGAACATAGATCCATAATAAGAAAGTAACAAGCAGAGCCGATACGATAATGAGCGGCCAGCCGCCCCTTTCATCCAGCGGCAGCCGGATCCGGGCACCGTTAACAAACTGCCACAACGGTTCAGCATACACAATAAATCCTGTGCAAGCAGCAAGGATGGCAGAAAAAAGGACAGCGCCTGCCGCTACATCTTTGGCTACCTTCGCCAGGGGATGGACTTTTCCGTTAGCAGCCAGATCGACTACCTTCTCAACCGCTGTGTTTATCGTTTCCATAATTAAAACGAGAAACACAGAAAAAAAGACCAGCAAAACATCTCCTCTCGGGATTTGAAGCCAGAAGCCCGAAAGGAGGACCAGAATAGCCACAATCACATGGATCTGCATGTTCCGCTGAGTCTTTACGGTATATTGTATGCCCGCTAAAGCGTAACCAAAGCTTTTTTTCAATCTTCGCCACTCATTCATTGTTTGTTCACCTTATTCGCGAACCAATCCCACCCGGTTCAGGATTTCCTCCTGCCTGCCAAACATTTCTTTCTCCTCTTCTTCCGTTCCGTGGTCATAGCCGATCAGATGAAGGAATCCATGCGCTGTAAGAAAGCCCATCTCACGCTCAAAGGAATGTCCATACTCCTCTGCCTGCTCTTTCGCCCGCGGAATCGAGATAATAATATCTCCCAGCATAGTTGGCATCTCTTGATCTTCTTCATCAACGAAGATTTCGACTTCATCTTCTCCCTGTTCGGTCATGGCAAAGGAGAGCACATCGGTCGGCCGGTCAATTCCACGATACTCCCGGTTTAACTCATGAATCCTTTCGTCATCCACGAACGATACGACAACTTCCCCTTCAATCTCTTCAAGCTCCGCTGCGGCGTTTAATACCTTTCGCAGCAAGTTAAGCAGTTCCTCATTCAGTTCCTCGCTATAATCCTGGACAAATTCAACATCAATTGTCACGCCTGCTTCACCGCCATTTGTTTATCATCCGGGTATTCAATCCGGTTGTGGAAAAATCCCTGTAGGGTCTCGCATATCGTCTTCGCCACGATTTCAAGTTCCTGCATCGTAATGTTACATTCATTAAATTGCCCATCTTCTATCCGTTCTGCAATAATGCGCCGGACAATCTGCTCGATCCGGTCCGGGGTTGGCTTGCTCAAAGAACGTACCGCTGCTTCCGCACTGTCACACACGCTCACAACCGCCGCTTCCCGTGTCTGAGGTTTCGGGCCCGGATAACGATAGTCGCTCTCCGGAATCGGGGTATCAGACAGCTTGCAGGCCTTATGGAAGAAGTATTTCAAAAGGGTTGTGCCATGATGCTGTTCCGCAATGTCCCGGATCGCCCGCGGCATATTGTGCTCTTCAAGCATTTTAGAACCATCATAGGCATGGGCGATAATAATTCGCTTGCTTAAACCCGGTGCTAAGGAGTCATGCGGATTTTCCCGGTTCATCTGATTCTCAATAAAAAACTGCGGCCGCTTCATCTTCCCTACATCATGGTAATAAGAACCAACTCTGGCCAACAAGCCATTAGCGCCTATTGCTTCGCAAGCTGCTTCTGAAAGGCTGCCGACCATCATACTATGGTGGTAAGTTCCCGGTGTCTCCATGAGCAGCCTGCGCAGGAGCGGCTGGTTCGGATTGCCCAGTTCAATGAGGCGCAGCGGGGATAACATCCCGAAGAAACCTTCGAAAAAGGGCAGAAAACCTACCGTTAAGACCGCAGCGGCGATACCGCTTGCCGCGCCAAACCCGTAAAGAAGCAGCAGATCGCGCCAATTGCCGGTTGTATACATGAGAAGAAAAATGGCAGAAATGATTAAAAGGTTGCCCAGCGAGACGAGGAATCCTGCCCGCATAATCCTGCTCCGCTTAATCGCCTTGCCAAGTGAGTACGTAGCGACGAGGCTTGACATCAGGGCAAAAAGGCTGAACCTAAAATCGAACGGCAATAGGCTCCCATAGTTAAAGATAACCCCGGCAATCATGGAAAAGATCACGCTGACTATAACGGCAATCTGTGTATTCAGCAGGATGGCTGTAAGCATTGCCCCTAACGCCACAGGAGCCAGATAGCCGCCTACGACAAAATCGATGAAGTGGCTGTAACTGGCGATTTTCATGACGATTGTGTTCAAAAAGATAATGAATCCCAGCATAAGCAGCATGCTATTATTCTCGTAAATGTGACGGTAGTGCCGGGCAAGATACACAGCCAGGAACCCGACTGTAAATGCCGTGATAATGCCCAGTCCAATAAACGGAAACTTGCTGGCATTGTTCGCGAGAAGCCCTGCCGCACTCAATTTGCGGTGGATCTCCTCAGACACATACTGCCCCTTCTCGACAAGGACTTCGCCTTTATAGATCATAGTCGGCTTAACCATTCTGCGAACCGATTCTTTTAAATCTTTGGTGGCCTGTTCATCAATGGTCAAGTTTGGGATAATGCTGGCAATAGCTGCGGCCCTTACAACTTTGCGGGCTTTGCTATCCATATCCGATAACACGATCTGCTGGTTAACCCGCTGCTGCACCGCATCCCGCGAAGTTGTCTGGTCAACCCCCCGCACCATGATCGCCGATACAACCCTTGACGTTTCCTTGTTTGCCGCTTCAAGTTCCGATTTGGACAGCGTTAAAAGGGTCTGCAGTACATCCTGCGGCAGGGAAATCGGCGCATTGTCTTTCAGCTCCTGCAAGCGCTGTGCAGGCGTAAGACTCCCATCTGCCGTCAGTTCCACCGCTTTCTTGTACACAAACTCTGTTAACTTAAGCTGATTCGCCGTAATGCTGTCATCCCTTGAATAAACAGGCTGTACCTCAGCTACCGCCTTCTGTCGCGCACTCTCAGTGGCTTCCGCATCCTCAACTGTTACCGGTGCGGTCAGCGTAACGTTGCTGATGGTATTTACATTTAAGTCAAATGTTTTCGGCAGCACGTTTCCCATAAGCGGCAAATAGATGCCGATACCAATTAACAAGAAGAGAATTCTTCTAACCGCAACGCTGCGTTTCCAAGACTCGGGCACATTCAGATGCAGACGTTTTTTAGCAAACATTTCTGTTACAACCCCTTTTACCGGGACGTTTCACTATCACCCTCGTATGCGCTGATCATTTTCTGAACAAGCGGGTGCCTTACAACGTCCGCCCCGGATAAATAAACAAAAGATATACCCTCTATTCCCTCAAGTATCCGGCTTGCATCCTGTAGTCCGGATTTTTTTCCGCGCGGAAGATCAACCTGGGTCACGTCACCTGTGATAACCATCTTTGATCCAAAACCAAGGCGCGTTAAAAACATCTTCATCTGTTCAGGCGTCGTGTTCTGCGCCTCATCGAGAATGATAAACGCATCATCAAGTGTACGCCCGCGCATATAAGCAAGCGGTGCCACCTCGATGACGCCGCGCTCCATATATTTCGTCATGTTTTCAGCTGTAAGCAGATCACCCAGTGCGTCGTAAAGCGGGCGAAGATACGGATCCACCTTCTCCTGCAAGTCACCAGGAAGAAAACCAAGATTTTCTCCGGCTTCTACCGCAGGCCTCGTTAAAATAATGCGCTTCACGCGATTGGCTTTCAGTGCCGTAACCGCCATAACGACGGCAAGATACGTCTTGCCGGTACCTGCCGGGCCAATGCCAAAAACAATGTCCTGTTTCTTAATAGACATCACGTAGTGGCGCTGGCCGAGTGTTTTCACCCGGATGGGTTTGCCCTTTACAGAAGTTGCAATGGGCTGCTCGTACAACTCAAGCAGTTCAGGCAGGGCTTCTTCCCTGGATAGCCTAATGGCATACAGGACATCCTGCTCCGATAATTTAATGCCGTTGCGCAGGAGGGTAGCTAGCACGTTAAGCAGCTGCACATTTCGCTCCACTTCCTCTTCCCGGCCGGAAACTGTAATTTCTTCGCTCCGTGCAAAAAGATGGGCATCGGTTGCGTTTTCAATTTGTTTTAGAAAACTATCATGCGGGCCGAACAGCAAACTCGCTTCTTCCGCACTCTCAAGTCGTATCGTTTTGCTTGTTTCTACCTGCAAATACCTCATTCTCCTTCTTGAGTTATAGGACCTTCTTGAGTTTTAGGAATTTCTTGAATAATAGGACCATCTGCTCCGATATCTTCCACAACGATATCATGGAGCTTTATATAAACTTTACCATTCTCCACAGCCTGGTGCAAAACTTTTTCCGACTTTATATAGGCCCCCTTTTTAGCCTCTTTTAACAACTTTTCATTAGCAAATTTTTTCCCAAGAAGCACAGCTTCTTCTACACTCATGGTAACATCTTTTACCTCATTTTGTCTTACTATTTCTGTTTTTAAACCAATGGGCAGCTGTCTGTTTCCCACAGTGAGCATGGATGCATGCCCATCCGTAACAAACTGCGGAAATGGCGTCCCGCCAAAACCCTGGAATTTTATGCTGTACTTTCCGATTAGCAGGTAGCGGTTTGTCCTGTTTTCACCCGTAAGCACAGACCTTTTTTGTTTAAGCGGCACCACGATGTCAGATTCATACCATACTTCCCCTTCGACCCGGCCTTGTGCCGCGACAGGGCGGAAGGATTCTTCATTGCCCAGCATGCCGTCTATTAGAACCTGCCCTTTATTTACCCATTGATTCTTCTTGACAACCGGCTTTCCTCGCTCGGCGAATATAGAGTGAATCATCGCTTTTTTTGTTGCGATAATGCTGTGGGGAGGCGCTAGATCTTTTTTCTGCGGGAGCACCTTTTCCACGACGCGAATATACGCTGTGGTTCCTCTCATCTCAAACCCAATCCAAGAGGCTTGAGGTATCCGCTGTGTAAGTTGCTTCTGCACTTCAGAGGGATCAGGCAGCCGGAAAATGAATGTTTTCGGCTTGATTCCAAGTGAATTGGCAGCCTGCATAATTTGATTGGTGGGAATTTTTTCATTGCCGACAATCTCAACACGCCAAATGATATTCGAAAGCAGGTAAATCCCAAAAAAGAAAAAAACCGCTCCCGCAACAAACATAGAGCGTGTCCTGCCTCTGCGGAGAAGAAAGGGAAATCCGACTCGTTTCTTTATATGAACCCGGCAGCCGGTTTCTTTTAGAAACGGCTTTAAACTGTGAAAGCTGGCGAGCGGCAGGCTCATTTCGGCAATTTCACTTGTCGTTCGTTCGATATTCCACACTTCTATACCTTGTCCGATTAGACGGTTTAAAAACCGCTCCAGTCTTTTGCCACGCACCTGCAGAATAAGATAACCTCGGAACCAGTGAAGGCTGTTTCCATTCATTGTTCTCCAACTCCTCCCCTACTCATCAAGAAAAATGACCTGATCAACAATGCCCTCTAACAGCACTTCTTCCGGAAGAATGGCCCGGATGACAAGTTTCTGGCCTCTGACAAGCAGCTGGCCTTTGGTTAAAAGTAAACGGAGTTCCTGTTGAGTGAAGGCAAGGACTCCGCGGTGGTTCTCTATATACATTTGAAGTTGCCCAATCATCGTAATGCGTGGCATCTCCATCGTGATATCCTGCGGAAAATCAAGGACGCCGGTTGATATTCTTCGCCATTTATCACGCCACTTTTTCACCGACTTCACGCCCCTTTGTCTGCGGTGGTCAAAATGATTGCCTTATCCCATCCATACGCACCGGACTTGCTTTTTATGCCTGCAAAACCCGTTACAGGAGCGGGAAGAATAACGCAAAAAGCCCCTTACGCATATATATGCGTAAGGGGCTTTCGGTCGCCACAATATTATTGAGGCAGCAATTCCTGCACAATCTTGTTCACAAGAGATCCATCGGCACGGCCTTTGACTTTCGGCATAAGCGCACCCATTACTTTTCCCATGTCTTTCTTGGAAGAAGCGCCGCTTTGCTGAATCGCTTCGCTCACCAGCTTGCGAATTTCTTCTTCATCCAATTGTTCAGGCATATATTCAATTAATACATTAATTTCATCGCGGGCGTGTGCTGCGAGGTCTTCACGACCAGCTTTTTCGAATTCTTGGAGGGAATCGCGCCTTTGCTTCAGCTCACGAGTCAAGACAGTTAACACTTCGTCGTCGGTTAATTCCTTGCCCTGGTTAATCTCTTCGTTCTTTACAGAAGATTTGACCATGCGAATCACGGAAAGTTTAAGCTTGTCTTTGCTCTTCATCGCCTGCTTCATCTCTTCGTTTAAACGTTCGACGAGCTTCATTAACTATTCCTCCTAGAATTTACGCTTGCGCGCTGCCTCGGACTTTTTCTTGCGCTTAATGCTAGGCTTTTCAAAGTGTCTACGTTTTTTAACTTCAGCAAGAATGCCATCTTTGGAGCAGTCACGTTTGAAACGACGTAGTGCCTGGTCTAACGACTCGTTTTTACGAATACGAACTTCTGCCATTTGTTTCCCCTCCCTCCGCCATAACCATCATGACAATGCAAACAAAAATGGTTTGCAAAAGTCGTCAAAAAACATTATATTATACCGATTAAATCAGGTCAACCATTTACTGCTCATTTATGCCCGATTTCATCGTTCGGGCATCAAAAAGGTTGTTGGCCTGTAGCGGAAGTGGTAGCATTACAGCTTAGATAAAACTATCGGCTGCCCTTGCTTCTTAAAGCGGCCGCTATCATATAATACTATATACATACCAGCCGGAGGGATTCGATATGTTTACCATTGAACAAATCATTTCAAGTACAGGAGGGCGTCTGATAGGTGGAAGCACGGACTCTCGTGTTACAAACGTGCATTTTGATTCCCGGCAGATTAAAGAGGGAGGTTTGTTCGTTGCTCTTGCCGGCGGAACGCGGGATGGACATGAATTCCTTTCTACCGCGGGCGCACAGGGCGCCGTCGCAGCACTCGTCTCCGACGAAAAGAAAACACAAGCTGCACAACTGCCTTCTTCCTTCTCGCTCGTTCTAGTAGAGGATACGGAAAAAGCTTTTCAAGATTTAGCCCGTTCCTACCGTAACCGCCTGTCTATCCCCATTGCTGCCATTACAGGCAGCAACGGAAAAACCACGACAAAGGACATACTCGCCCATATTCTCGAGGGCAAGCTTAAGGTATATAAAACGTACAAAAATTTCAACAATCATTTAGGTGTTCCCTTATCCCTTCTGCAGATTTCACCTGATACCGAGGCTGCTGTACTGGAGCTGGGTATGAATCATGCAGGCGAGATCGACTTCCTGGCTGAGATGGTACAGCCTACCTATACAGTCATTACGAACGTCAACGACGCACACATCGAATTTTTTGGCACGCGAGAGGCGATTGCCCGGGCAAAAGGAGAAATTCTTCCCCATACGAGCCCAAACGGGTTTGCTTGCCTTAACCTCGACAACGATTTAGTACCCGGTCTTGCCCAGCTCAATCCAGGTACGACATATTTTTACCATATTGAGCAGGAGGGCGAACCGCCAGTTGCTGCCGACATAACCGCTTCTTCTATTTGGTTCGATAACGCGGGCAGCCATTTTACCGTAAAGACGGCGGAAGGCGAAGCAGCTTGCTTTATGCCGCTGTTTGGCATGCACAACATCTCAAATGCGCTGCCTGGTATTTTCATCGCCCTCCATATTGGCCTAACATTGGATGAGATCGCCGGGCGGCTGGCGAGCCTGGAGATATCCTCTATGCGTTTTGAGCGCATTGATGGAAGGAATGGACTGCTTGTTATAAACGACGCGTATAACGCCAGCCCGACGTCTATGCTGGCGTCTGTACGCACATTCCTGTCCATCTATCCTGAACGTAAAAAAGTATTGGTGCTGGGGGATATGTTTGAGCTGGGCAGCCAGGAGGAGCAATACCATCGGGAAGTCGGGGAACAACTGGCGACCATGGATGGAGAATTTCAAGTAATAGCCGTGGGAGCACTGGCCCGTCACATCGCGGAGGGCTGCACCAAAGCGGAATATTTTCCCACCAAAGAAGAAGCGGCAAAGCGCCTCGCCGCGTTTGCCTCTGAAGACTACGCCATCCTGCTCAAAGCATCCAGGGGCATGAGACTGGAAGATTTGCTTGGCGGACTTGTATAAGCATGAGAAAAACATCGTGGGCCATGCCGCTCTCTCCTTTCCCCTCATAGAAGCTTTTACGGCCGCTTTGTGGAACGACGGGCGGACCGGCATTAAGGAATCTTGGCTAGCGGCAAGCGTAAGCGCAGGCGATGGCCTTAGATTCCTTTATACCGTTTAGGTGCAACATCTGTGTATCTCAATGATGGAGACAGTTGCCGGTCTTTTTCGCCCTCTTTTCCACACGCTCCATTAGAAAACTAGGTTGCAGCCAAGCTATATCGCAGGCATCAACCTAAGTTGCACTTATGCCGAAAGGTAAAATAGAAACACCTTTCGGCCTGCGGGAAAGAAAGGTGCGGACATGCGCCTCACGATGTTTTCCTTGAGTGTTTCGGGACCGGAGGTCCCAATTTAAAAAATCGGCTCAGCGTACTTCAACACTGTGAAAACCATAAACTGCAGATCGCCCGGCTTTCTAATTATGAGAAAGACCTGTTCCATTTTTGCGGAACAGGTCTTTTTAAATCAAATTTGCTGATAGCCGCGTGGCCAATTGAAAGGCATCACAATCCATCGTGCAGCATTTCATAAATATAGAAGCCAAGAATCACTGCGAGCAGTACCACACCAGCTGTAACCCACCACACAAGCGAGCCAACCGCCCGAAATGTCTGCTCATTTATCGCTTTTCGATTGGATAGGTAATTATACGTAGAAACAATAGAGATAATCGCCCCCATGAGGATGGCCAGGAGTCCAAGCGCCAGTCCGGCATAGGAAAAAGGCTGATGCCCAAGTACCCCTTTTGCTTCGAGCGTAGCCGCAAGCGTCCCTACACCCATTATCGCAACAGATGTCCGGAGCCAGGCTAAATAAGTCCGTTCGTTAGCCAGATGCTGCTGAATATATTTAGAGTCTACTGTAGGGTGTTTAGTTTCCACATCTCTCGAACTCCTGCCGCAGTATTATTCGAAACTCTCTGCTACTGTTTCATTTTCGAGCTTTTCATTGTGCCTTTCGATTGCCAGGGCAATCAGGCGGTCAATTAATTCGGCGTACCCGATTCCCGCTTCATTCCACAGCATAGGGTACATGCTGAAAGGCGTAAATCCAGGCAGTGTATTAATTTCATTTATATACAGCTTATCAGCCGCTTCATCGTAGAAGAAATCGATTCGGGAGATGCCTGCACAATCAAGCGCTAGAAAAGCCTTGACCGCGAGTTCCTTCATACGGTTCACGACATTGTCAGAGACTTGCGCAGGAATCTCCAGACGGGTACCGTTGCTTTTGTATTTCGCCTGGTAGTCGTAAAACTCATTTTCGGGAATAATTTCGCCTACGACAGAAGTGGCCGGCTCATTATTGCCGAGCACGCCAATTTCCAACTCCCGGCCTGATATAAACGCCTCCACGATCACTTTGCGGTCAAAACGCGCGGCAAGCGTAAGAGCGTCACGCAGGGAAGCCCGGTCTTTCGCTTTGCTGATCCCAACGCTTGAGCCCATGTTTGCCGGTTTAACAAAGCAAGGATAGCCCAGACTGGTTTCGATTTGTTCGCAAATCGCCTCAAGGTTCCTTTTTAATTCGCTGCGTAGGAAAAACGTATAGTCCCCCTGTGGAATTCCGCTGTTGCCGAATACTTTTTTCATCATGACTTTATCCATGCCAACCGCAGAAGCAAGCACACCCGATCCTACATACGGAATATCCAGCAGTTCAAGAAGCCCCTGCAACGTCCCGTCTTCGCCATTTGGCCCATGAATGACCGGGAATATGACATCGAGCTGCTCCTTCAGGCCAAGCAAATTAAACGGTTTATTTGTTTCATAGCGCAGTGCGTTCACGTCGTCCGGCGCTGTCTCGACCCAGGGACCCTGCGCCCAGCTTCCATCTACTCGAATATAAATAGGCAAAATATCATATTTGCCCTTATCCACGGCTTTGATAATCGAATGGGCGGTATGGACCGAAACCTCATGCTCGCTTGATTTACCGCCGTATATAATGCCTAATCTCTTTTTACCCACAACCTAGAAGCCTCCTTGCATTCACCCGAAAAAAATTCATATCCTGACGGGCTCCTGCCCATTATTGAATTATCTTATGTAAAAGCTAAGAAAATGTTAGCATTTCAATCCTAGCAGTTTTTCAATCTACGTTATATCGTACATCTGACCGATTTTAAAAACAAGTATAGAGAAACATCGTGGGCCATGCCGCTCACGATGTTTCTCCTCGGTGTTTTGGGACCGGAGGTCCCATTTAAAAAATCACTCTAGATACTTCAACACTTTAAAGAAGGTAAATTTTGCATATCAACATAAAGAAAGGGACCTAATGTTCCCAACTGGAAAACTTTATCACTTTAAGGTAATATATACTACCTTTAACAATGAGAAAAAGACCGTCCAGGATCAGAGTCTGGACGGTCTTTCGTGTTGGTCTATTTGTCACTGCTTCATTTTCGGATCGAGTGCATCCCGCAGCCCGTCACCAAACAGGTTGAAACCCAGCACCGTTAGCATAATCGCTACGCCGGGGAACAGTACAGTCCACCAGGCGGTTGCCAGGTATTCCCGGGAATCGGCAATGATTTTGCCCCATTCCGGTTCCGGCGGCTGAGCTCCGAGCCCGAGAAACCCAAGGGCCGCGGCTTCGAGTACCGCAGTCGCGACCCCTAACGTACCCTGCACAATAACCGGGGCGATGCTGTTGGGGAGCACATGAAAAAAAAGAATGCGTGTATGCTTCATGCCGATAACGCGGGCCGCTACAATATACTCTTCTTCCTTAATGCTGAGCACCCTGGAGCGGACAAGCCGCCCGTACGTTGGTATATTTACTATAGCAATAGCAATCAACGCGTTGGAAAGGCTTGGCCCGAGGATCGTAACAATGGCTATGGCCAACAAGATGCTGGGAAAAGCCAGCATAATATCAAAAACCCGGGAAATAATGGTATCCGTCCACCGGCCGAAGTAGCCGGCTACCAGCCCAAGCACTGTACCCACGATGATGGACCCGGCTACCGATGAGAACCCGACCCAAAGAGAGATGCGCGCGCCAAACAGTACCCGGGTAAACAGGTCGCGCCCCAGATCATCCGTTCCAAACCAGTGCGCCCCACTCGGCGGCAGCAGGCGATCCGTTAGTTTTCCCTCTGCCCACGAATAATGGGAAAGCAGCGGAGCGCAAATCCCTAGCAGTATAAAAAGCAGAATCACACCCAGACCAATGACAGCCGCTTTTTGCCTGGCCAGACGCTGCCAGGCGTCCCGCCAGGGCGAGCTCTTCCGCAATCGGGCCTGCTGTACCCCATCGGCGTTCGTTACAACTGCACCTTGCATCCTGCTCACCTCCTCTTTACTTATACTGAATCCGCGGATCGATATACGCGTACAGGATGTCGACGATAAGGTTTATTAGCACAAACAGGAAGGCAATAACCAGAATGCCTGACTGCACAACAGGATAATCCCTGAAGGCGATCGCATCGTTAATATATCTTCCGATTCCCGGCCAGCCAAAAATAGTTTCTGTTAACACCGCACCCCCGAGCAGGAGCCCCAGCTGCAGACCAATAACGGTCAGTACGGGGATGAAGGCATTCTTCAGCGCATGCCGGTAAACAACCCAAAATTCATGGAGCCCTTTCGCACGGGCTGTACGAATGAAATCCGATTTCATAACTTCAAGCATAGAAGAACGCGTCATGCGGGCGATGATGGCCATTGGAATGGTACCCAGCGCAATGCCGGGCAGAATCAAATGGCGCAATACGTCTTTAAATCCGTTCCAGTCACCCTTAATGATCGTATCAAGCAAGTAAAAGTTTGTGATGGCTGTAATCGGCTCTCGCGTATTAAAACGTCCGATGGACGGCAGCCAGTCAAGCTTTTGTGCAAATACAAGCTGCTCCATAAGACCAAGCCAGAAAACGGGCATGGAGACACCGACAAGCGCAACCAGCATGGCCACATAGTCGAACCACGAGTTCCGTTTCCAGGCTGCTATAATGCCTGCGTTTACGCCAACAATCACGGCGAAAATAAGTCCGGTTATAGAGAGTTCAAGCGTGGCGGCAAGATAGGGCCCGATCTCATCTGTAATCGACCGTTTTGTTCGAAGGGATTCACCAAGATCGCCCGTTAAGATATTGCGTATGTAATAAAAGTACTGCTTATACAGCGGATCATTTAAATGAAGCTGCTGGCGCAGATCCGCAAGCGTTTTAGGCGTGGCATGTTCCCCTAAAATAACCTGGGCAGGATCGCCCGGGATTGCATGAATAATACAGAAGACAACAATAGACATCCCTATCAAAACCGGTATAAGCTGCAGCAGCCGTCGGATGATATAAGATAACACGATATTCACCTGCCATATTGTCAGAATGAAAGAGTGTGCGCGCGAGACACACACTCTTTCTGATTAACCCGCTTTATTTTTCAATCGTTACGTCCGTAAATTTATCTGTTCCGGTCATGTGCGGTATAAAGTTTTTCACATTCGCACCCGCCGCGAGAGCTTCCTTGGAATGCACAAGCGGAACCATAGGCGCATCGTTATGGATCAACACCTGAGCCTGTTTGTACAGATTTTCGCGCACTTTATTATCTGGCGTAGTCTGTGCTTTAATCAGGATGTCATGCAGTTTCTGATTTTTATAAAGCGAAACGTTTTGAGCTGCCGGCGGTTTGGCATTGTCCTGGTCTAGCAGTACATACAGGAAGTTATCCGGGTCCCCGTTGTCGCCCTGCCAACCGAAAAGCGCCATAGTATGCTCCCCGTTTTCCAGTTTCTTAACATAAGTCGCCCACTCCATATTGACAATGTTCGTTTTCACGCCAATTTTGTTGAAATCGCCCTGAATGGCTTCGGCGATCTTTTGCGGCTGCGGCATATAAGGACGGGCTTTCGGCATAGCCCAGAAATCGATGGAGAAGCCATTCGGGAATCCGGCCTCTGCCAACAGCTTCTTGGCTGCAGCCGGATCATATGGATAATCTTTCACATCATTGTTATAGCCAAGCAGCGAAGGCGGCATCGGGTTTTTCGCAGGCTCACCGAGTCCGGCATAGAATGCGGACACGAGAGCCGGTTTGTTAATGGCCATATACAGCGCCTGGCGCACTTTCGGATTGTCGAACGGCTTTTTTGTCGTATTAAATGACAGGTAGCCTATGTTATTGGATGGGCGGTAGAGAACCTGAAGTTTACTGTTTGATTTTACAGTCGGCACATCAGACGGATTCAAGCCGTCCATCACATCTATTTCCCCGTTCTGCAGCGCAGTCAGGCGGGCTGTATTGTCAGGGATAACTTTGAAAATGAGCTTATCCAGCTTCGGTGCGCCCTTCTCCCAGTATCCGTCGTTTTTCTGAAGAGTGATGGAATCATTCGCATTCCAGCTAACAAATTTAAACGGACCTGTCCCGACTGGATGCTGGCCGAATTTGTCTTTCTCCTCTTTAATCGCTTTCGGGCTCCCAATGGCAAAGCATGGCATGGCTACATCCGCCAGGAAAGGTGCGAGCGGCGTGTTCAGCGTAAACTGGACATGCGTTTTATCCAGCGCTTTTACTTCTTTGATAACAGCGCCCTTCTCACCCTTGAAGCCCCCGAACATGCTAGGGAAATAATCGAAGTTACCGCCTGTATGGTACGGATTCTTTTTGTCCATCATCCGTTCAAAGTTAAACACAACCGCATCAGCGTCAAAATTTGTTCCATCCTGGAATTTAATGCCATCACGAAGCGTAAACGTCCATGTTTTCCCATCCGGTGATGACTTCCACTCGGTAGCAAGCGCAGGTATGATTTCTGTATTCTCTTTCTTGTAATCCACCAGCGTGTCGAATATATTTTTGGTAACTTTGAGCGATTCGCCATCGGTCACATTCTGTGGATCGAGCGATGTAGAGTCGCTGCCACGTGCATAGATAAGCGTTCCACCGCCTCCACCTGCGCTGTCGCCAGTCGTGGCTGTGGTCTCTTTACTGCCGCCTGCTGCTTTATCACCGCCGCCGCAGCCCGCTGCCGCCAGTGAGGTGGCAAGTAAAGCTGACGCGATGATAAACGATGTTCTCTTTGGCTTATTCATTTACCATTGTCCCCCTTTAAATTTCTGTTTTTATTCGTTGTATAAATGGCAAGCCACCATATGCCCGCCTCCCAGATCGCGGAGAGCGGGACGCTGCGTTCTGCATATATCCATACAGGCCGAGCAGCGCGGGTGGAATGTACAACCGGATGGAGGATTTGCCGGGCTCGGCACATCTCCTTCAAGAATAATGCGATCTCGATTGTGGCTCGGATTTGGAACCGGCACTGCTGATAGGAGCGCCTGCGTATACGGATGGAGCGGCTTCTCATACAGGCCTTTTTTATCGGATAACTCAACGATCCTGCCGAGGTACATCACGCCTATCCGGTCGCTAATATGCTTAACAACGCTTAAATCATGTGCAATAAACAGATAGGTAAGGTTAAAATCCTGCTGGAGTTCTTTCAGCAGATTGAGAACTTGTGACTGGATGGAAACATCAAGCGCAGAGACGGGTTCATCGCAAATAATAAACTTGGGCTGTAGACCCAGGGCCCGGGCAATCCCAATGCGCTGCCTCTGTCCGCCGGAAAATTCATGCGGGTAGCGTTTTGCGTGATAGGCATTTAATCCTACTCTCTCCAGCAATTCATGCACCTTTTTCTTGCGTTCGGCAGGCGCGTACATATTATGGATTAACATCGGTTCAGCAATCAGGCTCTCAACCGTTTTGCGGGGATTGAGAGAAGCGTACGGATCCTGAAACACAAGCTGCATATCTCTGTATACGGCGCGCATTTCATTCCCGGAAAGGGAGCGAATTTCCCTGCCGTTAAAATAAATCTCTCCGGCTGTAGGCTCAATTAGGCGAAGGATGGAGCGCCCCGTCGTTGATTTACCGCACCCTGACTCTCCTACCAGGCCTAGCGTTTCACCGTTATGAATCTCCAGGCTGACATCATCTACCGCCTTCACATGGCCTACCGTTTTCTGTAAAAGGCCCGCCCGGATGGGAAAATACTTCTTTAAATGATTAACTTTAAGCAGGGCTTCCGACATGGTCTACCTCCTCTGCCGCCAGAAAACAGCGGGACTTCTGCCCGCCGGCCAATTGATAAAGCGGCGGTTCTTCCAGAACGCATCTCTGCATCGCATGTGGACAGCGAGGGGCAAACTTGCAACCCTGCGGCATCTCCGATGGAATCGGCACATTTCCAGGAATAGAATCAAGCCATTCTTTGTCTTGATCAAGGGATGGGATGGAACGCAGCAACCCCTGTGTGTAAGGGTGGCTTGGACGCTCAAAAAGCGTTGAAACATCCGCCTCTTCCACAACCTTGCCCCCATACATCACCACAACCCGGTCACACATCTCCGCAACAACTCCCAGATCATGTGTGATCATGAGGATCGCAGTGCCATGCTCTTTTTTCAGCGCGAGCATCAAATCCAATATTTGCGCCTGGATGGTAACATCCAATGCGGTAGTAGGTTCGTCCGCGATAAGCAGCTTTGGATTGCAGGCCATCGCCATCGCGATCATCACGCGCTGGCGCATGCCTCCAGACAGGCGGTGTGGGTATTCATCGGCAATTTGTTCGGCGCGCGGGATGCCAACCTGCCGAAGAAGTTCCACCGCCCGCTCTAACGCCTTCTTTTTCCCTAAGCCTTTATGCAGGCGCACCGTTTCGGCAATCTGCATGCCGACCGTATAAACAGGATTAAGGCTTGACATCGGATCCTGAAAAATCATCGCAATTTCATTGCCCCGTATAGCCCGCATCCGTTTTTCCGCCACTTTTACCAAATCTTTGTCTTCAAATTGAATGGAACCGTCCACGATTTTACCGGGAGGATTCGGTATAAGCCGCATCACAGAGAGAGCGGTTACACTTTTTCCACAGCCGGATTCCCCTACAATTCCAACGGTTTCACCCCGGTACACCGTGAGATCGACTCCATCCACCGATTTAACCACACCGTCACTTGTAAAAAAATGGGTTTTAAGATTATTTATCGCTAACAATGGCTTCATTTATGTTTTATCACCTCAGAGACTCACCCATTTGAATAAGCGGCCAAAACTTATGTATTTTATTAAGTTTCAGATAATTTATCTTTTGTTTATAATATATATTTTACAAATTCTTCACACAACAGAAAAAAAGAAAAAAACCTTGTTAATCGTTGAACCATTCATATCGGTTCTTGGGCCGGCCAACCTTTTGATAACTGATGATCGTTCTGACTTTCCCCTTCTGCATCAGATGCGTCAACGTCCGGTATACAGTCGGATATGCGAGCCCCACTTCCTTGGTAATCTGATCAATGGTGGATGGCTCGCCAACCGTGCGGAGGTATTTTACAATATGTTCGAGCGTGTTTTTCCCTATCCCTTTGATGGCGTACAAGCCTGGTTCCAGCCCATCATCTGTGCGTTGCTCTCTGTTGTGGCTGTGCGCTGAGCGCGTTAATTGGGAGAGCCTAATATGGAGCTGGATGCGCGATATCAGATCAGGCGCTTTAACCGGTTTCAAGGCAAAGTCGGTCGCTCCATTATCCAGGAAACGATCCGCTATTTCCTGCCGCTCATCCACCGTTAAGACAAGAATTGGGATTTCCACATCAAGTTTTCGGATCTCCTGGACGGTTACAAGGCCGTCCATCTCAGGCATATGATAATCCACAAGCACAACGTCAAATTTATGGATGTTAAATACATCAAGCCCTTCCTTCCCGTTGCTCCCCATTTCTACCGCCCAGCCCGCCGCTTCGCATATTTCACCCAGCATAAAACGGACGGTGGCATCATCATCAATAACCAGTATTCTCATATACATCATCCCCTCTTTCCAAATGCAGCGAAACGGTTGTTCCCTGGCCCAACTTGCTATCCACTGTTATATAAGCCTTATGTCCTTCTGCCACTTGTTTCACAAACGACAGCCCAAGCCCCGGGTGGCGCTTCGTACTGTAGCCGGCCTGCCAGATTTTATCCAGCAGATGGGATGCCATTCCCTGGCCGTTATCTGAAACCCTGATGACGACTTCCTTGCCTTCAGTTTCAACTCGAATACACACCTTGCCATCTGGTCTGTCCTGGATCGCATCAAACGCATTATCAATCAGGTTGACAATCGCCCGTGTTACACGTATTTTATTAATCCACACTTCCGCATCTTGTTCAGGCAGCTGCATAACCACCGTTTTGCCTGTTCCACTCAGGCGGCTGGCCCTTACATAATTCATTAAATCGCGAATGCTGCACCAGTTTTTCCGATCTTCGTAAAGCATCTCCGATATCATTTCGCTCATCGAGGCGATAGATTGGGAAATAATTCGGCAGTAATCTTTTATTTTTGCATCCTTTACTCTCATATCAATCAAAGAAATAAGCCCTTCGATTGAGGTTAAAGGTGTTTTTAAGTCATGGACAAGCTGCAGGACTTCCCTGCCTGAGCGCGACTCGATCGCTTCCAGTTGTGCGCTGTATAGCGCTTTGCGAATTTTCATCTTTTGACCCGCCATCGCTAAGATAATAGCGAGAATAATAGCATTAACCACAAAAATCAGAAAGAGGATCAGGCTATACAGAGCAAGAGCCTGGTCAAAGCCTATCACCCCCGCAATCTCTTTCATTTTCAATAGGACGGGATGGTGGCCAAAGCCAGCCGGCGTTAGAATAGGAATCACATCCAGCCATTGAAAGCCGATAGATAACTGGGCGAGTATTAGCGCTTTCATCGCAAATCCAAGTTTGTCTTGCACAAAGCGGTGGATAAAAACAATCGACACCAGCATCAGAATATCTGGCGGGCCAAAATAAGAAGCAAGAGAATAGTAAGGGTAACCAAAAAAAGAAATAGCCGGCACCATCAGAATTGGCAGAATAAACTTAACCGGCTTCCAGCCGGTTATTTCCCCGAGCTGTTCACTGAGGAGAAAACAGCCAAGGTAGTTAGGAAGCGCATACAGGGTAGTGTAAATCATTAAAGAAAGAACACTGACCATTAACAGATTACCAGTGGGATGGATCTCAAGCGAGGCCATCATCGGATAAATTCCGGTTTTTTCCAGACCAAACCAGACAGGCAGAAAGAGGGCAATCAAAATAATGGCTAATGCCCTCCAGACCGCCCAAGAAGAAAATATGCGCGCAACCAAGCGACCCCGCCTCCTTAGACGTTTTTGTGCCCTCTTATTATGATGTTTGTTCTATGGTTTCAAGATAAAGAGTAAAGATAAACTTTTTTACGTTCAGCCGGATGCGCGACGTCTCGATCCCCTGTTCAATTTCGCGCATCTTCTGCCGCACATCTGAAAAGTCGAAATATTTGGAAGCATACAGTTCAAATTTAGGGTTACCGTAATCCTCAAGGCCAAGCGAAGAAAGATTCTGCAGCGCGCGAGCTGCCGTCCTTCGGATGCGCTGCTCCATCGCCTTCACTTCACGCTGCACATCGGCAGAGCGGCCCTGTGCCTGTCCAATATAATTACTGAACACTTCCTTTAGAGAAGGGAGCTCTTTCAGCCGCTCCTTGCCATATTTCTTCTGCAAATATTCAATCAGGCCCACCAGATCCTGGCTGCCTGATTCGCCGGCAACCCCTAAGTCCGCCAGAACACTCCGGATAAAGCTCGTGTTTTGTAAGGGTGCGCTATTCCGTTCTTGCACATCGAGCATGGACAACGAGTTTTTAATGCCTGCCAAAGAACGCTCCAGTACGAGATGATCCATTACTTTTTTGATAACGGAAACCACCTCAATCCGGTTTATCGGTTTATGTATGAAATATTCAACACCCTTACTATAGGCCTCTGCAACCATTTCTTTATGCTCCACCTGCGAAATCATAATGCTTTTCCCTTCAAAACCAATATCTTTAAGCCGGGAAATGGTTTCAATGCCGTCTTGGCCTGGCATCAATAAATCCAGCAGAACAATATCGCATTTTTTTATGACAATGGTTGTTTCTACCCCAAGTCCATCGGCAGCCTCGCCCATGATATCCCCGAGGTCTTCGTTTTCAATAATATTGTGCAGCATTTTACGTGAAGAAGGATCATCGTCCACTATAAAAAAACGAAATCTCATGATGGATCTCCTCCCTTCATTAAGGATTTAACCGGAATGCGAATGACAAACGACGTTGACGCTGGCTGCTGTTCCCGCTCGATATGAAGCGTGCCTTGCAGCTCGTTCACGTTATCCAGCACGTGCGCCAGCCCAATACCCGTAGAAGGATTGCCCTGTTCATCGAACTTCGTTGTGTAGCCTGGTTTGAAAATAAAGGCTTCATCACCAGGGGGAATCCCAACCCCGTTGTCGGTAATTCTGAATTCAGCCATACCTTTTGTCTCCGTCGTAAAGATCGATATCCAACCGCTTTGGGCAATGGCTTCAACCGCGTTCGACAGCAGGTTGTTAAGCACAGACAGCAGCGAGTATACTTTATCCGTCATAAATAAAATGCGGTTATCCATGTTTATCTCAACCGTCCTGCCCAGCATTTCCGCATATTTTCGGTTTGCGCTGACTGCCAGGCGGATGATATGTTCCACAGTCATTTCCTTTACCGCCGCTTCCTGCGCGATAATTTTGCTCATGCCGCTTACTATCCGCTGTGAATCCTTCTTAATCTCGTGAACTTCCTCCGCAATCGTAAGGGCCCGGCGTGACAGGGGCGGTTCCTGAGATGGGGGGGTGCCCCCCTGTTCCAACTCTTTTAAGGTGCGGTATAAATTGTAGCTGTTTCTTGTGACCTGCTCGGTATGCCCCATGACTTTTCGCAGGTAGAGCGCTTCAACGTGAAGCTCACTGCTGATCATCAGCATTTTCTCAAACCGGAGCTGCTGTTCTTGGGTTATCGCCTGCAGATGGCGAATTCGGATAATATTAAAAAAGCCTACCACAAAAAAGCTGCGGACAAATGCTAGAATAGACAGCAGGTAAAAAGCATCCGGCAACCATAGCGTGTGCTGGTTCATGCTATTCCTGATAAACAGCTCTGTAAGATTTGCAATCAAGTCCGCAATAAAACCTAATGCGCCCATTTTAATTGGGTCTTTTAGGTCCTGATATACGCCGCCAAACCACAAGATCAGTCCAAACACCATATAAAAAACAAACGAGGGAACATGATTGACGAGACTGCTGCTGAGCGAGAAGCCAGGCAAGAATCCGAAATCAAGCCACACGCGAAACACAACGACAGCCACACCGGTTAGAAAGGAAGCAAACAGCAGGGGTAAACGATGAAACCAGAGAAGGAGAAAGAAGAAGACGCCACTGCCAAAGCTAATCCGAAAATCGCTGTGGAAGGGCGTATATTTTAATTCTCCGAACAAAACGGTAGCGGAAGTAAGCACGAGAAGAGAAAGAATCCTTTCTTTCATAACTAAGCCCCTTTAAATTGTGTTACATAAAGAAAGCAGCCCTCTTCAAGCCGGGCGCCGTTTATAGTAGTGCTTTCACACCGACAAGGATGAGTCCGATTAAAAACCCGCACACCGCTCCATTCACGCGAATCCACTGCAGATCCTTTCCGATTTTATCCTCCATCATAGCGATGAGGGTTTCATCATCCAGCTTGTTCAGATTTTCCTTAACAAGCTGTCCGATCCGGGAATGGTTATCCTCCACAAAATGCGCAATTTGATCTTGCACCCAGTTCTCAAGCGTTGCCACTGCTTTCGGGCTGCTTTTAAAATTGCCCAGCATGTGATGCAGAAATGGTATCAAATACTCATCAGCAAATGCCGGTTTTTCGATGAAGGCTGCGGCCTTCTCCCTTAAATCGATGAAGATCCGGGTTAGTTTGTCCGCGATATTCAGTTCAGATAGAATCTGAGCTTTAAGCCCGCTTAATTCGGATAATAGTGTCTGATTCTCTTTCTGCTGTTCCAGTTCAGTCCGGATAATCCCTAGAATCATCTGCCTGTTTGCATTGTCTTCATGGCGCAGATTATCCAGTCCGCGGATAATGAGGTTCTGCATAATGCCTCCGATTTTGTCTTCATTAATCATGCCGGACAGCGATTTAAGCGCAAACTGCATAAATCCTTCTAGCTGGATATTTTCCAGGGCCGCCACACCCATGGCGCCCAATTTATAGCGGGTTTCACCTCGAACAGCCCATTCCCCTGCCTTCTCAAGAAGAAAGTCAAAAGCCTTGGTGTCATAATCCTGCTGGATAATTTTATCAATGGCCCGCCCCAAAATTACACTGGTATCAAGCCCTGCCGCAAACCGCTTGATTTCTTCCTCAACCAACGGGACGATGCGCTCCGGCTCAATCGCCAGAATCAGCTGTCGGCACAGGGAAGCCAGCCCCGTTTTCACCCGTTCGGAGCCAAGCTCCCTCTCGACGATGGCAATCATTTTATCGGTTATATTAATCTGGCTGATTTTTGAAACGACGCTTTCCTTGCTCAGCCAATCATTTTCAAGTGTAGATACAAGCGCTTCTGTAATGCGCTTTCTGTTCTTGGGAACCAAAGCAGTATGTGGAATCGGAAGACCCATCGGATGCCGAAAAAGGGCTGTCACGGCAAACCAGTCGGCCAGTCCCCCAACAAGCCCTGCCTCAAATCCCCCCTGCAGAATGCCGCCTAACGCCGTGCCCTGAAAAGGCAGCGTGGCTGCAAAACCTACGCCCATAATACTCAATGAAATTCCTGCTATATGCTTTGCTTTTCCTGCCATACTGTTCCCTCTCACATCTTTAAAGTCTATACGTTTAACTATAACTGAAATGGCGTCCGAAAACAAAAGGAGTACACCCACAGTTTAAAGTCTGCAGGTTACTCCCATTGTATGGCAAAAATCTTCCTTTGATCATTATTTTCGGAAGTGGTGGAGTGGACCGCTACTCTTCTTACCTGTTTTTCATTTCCTGAAAAGTCTTGTTCCTTCGATCCTGCTCGGACGCATCTGCCAGATCATACTTTTTCAGCAGGTGAAAAATGCTGTTAAGCTCCTCCTGGCTCCTTCCATCATCAATATAACTGGTAAGCCATTGTGAAATATCATGCGGCAGAAAGGCCGTCATGTCGTTTAATTTAGCCTGAACATCCGAAACCGAATGGTTCAGTTTGCAAGAATTTTGCGGCTGCATACTTTTAATCCTCTCTGATTGATGCTTTCTCTTATGGTCAATATGATACGACACCTTATTCCGGGTATCAACCATGGGGCAGTTATGTGGCGGGCGTACGGTTAAGCTGTGAGTCATGCCCGTCCCTTTTCCTGAATAGATATTAAAGAAGCTGCGTGTTGTCTTGCCCGAGGTTACCAGTTAACCGCCCGGTGCCTTTACCTATGGAAAGGAGAGATATACCATTACCATGCTAATTGTTCGTTTTTGCACCGGTCTGCTGCTGTTTATCGGCGGTATGTATATCATGCGGTTCGGTCTCTTTAATCTGGCCGGGGATCGAATGCGTTTATGGATAGTCCGCTTTACTAAAACGCCGTTGCGGGGGCTTGTTACCGGCACGCTTGTCACAATGATTGTGCAAAGCAGCGGCGCTGTTTCAGTATTAACCATTGGACTTACCCATGCCCGGTTAATCAGTTTCCCACAAACGATAGGCATCATTTTAGGGACAAACATAGGCACTACGTTTACCACCCAGCTTATCGCACTCGATTTATCATCGCATGCCGTTCCGATCTTTCTAGCAGGGAGCCTGCTGTGGTTTATTCCCCGGCCTGCTATACGTGCCGTGGGAGCAGCGTTAGCGGGATTTGGCTGCATGTTTCTGGCCATAAACCTCCTACAATCTATGGCAGGCCCGCTTCAACATAACGGCTGGATATCCGAGATGCTCACCAGCGCTTCCCGAAATAACTGGATAGGCGTACTTATAGGTTTAATTTTGACAGCCATCATACAAAGCGGGACAGCCACTACCGCCATTACGATGAGTTTTATGAACCAGCATACCATCCCATTAGCTATGGGAATCTCTATCGTACTGGGGAGCAATATAGGCTCATGCGTTGCGGCCGTACTGGCCGCAATTGGGGCAAGCATTCCGGCCAAACGCGTCGCGTGGGTCCACGTCTTTCTAAATGTTGCAGGAGTGCTGCTGTTTATGCCGTTGATTGAACCGCTTGCCCGTGTGGTTTCTACGATGACTGACGCGCCGGATATGCAGATAGCGCATGCCCAAACGCTATTTAATGCCGTGTGTTCGCTTGGAGCGCTGCCGTTTACCTACTCCATATCCAGGCTCGCCGTTTACTGCGTTCCCGACAAAAAGTAGTATAAACATCGTGTGCGATGCCGCTCTCTTCTTTCCCCTCATAGAAGTTTTTACGGCCGCTTTGCGGAACGACGGACGGACCGGCATTAGGGAATCTCGGCCAGTGGCAAGCGTAAGCGCAGGTGATGGCCTTAGATTCCTTTATACCGTTTAGGTGCAACATCTGGGTATCGGGGTGATGGAGACAGGTTGCCGGTCTTTTTCGCCCTCTGTTCCACACGCTCCATTAGAAAACTAGGTTGCTGCTAAGCTGTAGCGCTGGCAGCAACCTAAGTTGCACTTATGCCGAATGGTAAAATCGGAAACACCTTTCGGCCTGGGGGAAAGAAAGGTGCGGACATGCGCCTCACGATGTTTTTCTTGGATACATATACGATAAGAAGAACAACTCCCTGATTAAGTTCCAGGTAGTTGTTTTGTGCTTAATATTGCCCTTTTGCAACGGTTCCGCCGCTAACGATCGAAACGCCGCCGCTGGTGCCGATACGGGTTGCACCCGCTTTTATCATGGCTTCCGCGGCTGCACAGTCACGAACGCCGCCAGAAGCTTTTACACCCATATCTGGGCCAACCGTTCTGCGCATCAACTCCACATCCGCAACCGTTGCCCCGCCATGTCCAAATCCTGTAGATGTTTTAACAAAATGGGCACCAGCCTCTTTGCTCAGCCTGCACGCGCGCTCTTTTTCTTCTTCCGTTAGAAGGCCTGTTTCAATGATAACCTTCACAGTGTTTCCTCCTGCAGAATGGACAACCCCCATAATGTCCCTGCGGACGGCTTCATCATCTTTATCTTTAAGCGCGCCGATATTGATTACCATATCAATTTCATCCGTACCATTCTCAACTGCTTGTACTGTTTCAAAAGCTTTCGTTTCAGATGTTGTGGCCCCCAGCGGAAACCCAACGACAGCCGCAATCTTAACATTGCTGCCGCGCAGCTGTTGCTTGACCCTGGCCACCCAGTACGCATTCACGCACACCGCGAAGAAATGATGGTCCCTCGCTTCCTGGCAAAGCTTATCGATCATGTCAGCTGTTGTATCTGGTTTTAATAAAGTATGGTCAATATAGTCAGCGATATTTAATTGTGTCACGATGTTTTTTCCCTCCAGTTGTTAATTCCCAGCAGTTCGTAGGCTCTTTTTAAAACAGGAATATTGTTATCATACCCGTTATGATCCTGTCTTTCCCAGGCCTTCTCAGGTGTTAACCAGTCCACTTTGTTTATCTCTTCCACCTGGGGTGTTAGCGTTCCGGAAAGCGCTTCTACCAGATAGTAATGAACCTCTTTTTTTATGGCTCCTAACTTGGGGTTGTAATAATCATAATAGATGGTTTTTAACGGATGAACAACCTTGCCTTCGATGCCTGTTTCCTCCAAAATCTCACGCAGGGCTGTTTGTTCCATTGTTTCCCCTTCTTCCTGCTTTCCTTTAGGAAGAGAGACTTTCATATACCTATCTTCGATCATCATCAGTTCGATGTTGCTGCCTGTTCGACGATATACCACGCCGCCAGCTGAAACTTCTTTAGGCATTGTATCCCTCCTTAGCGAATGGTTTTTACTGCGACACATTCTCTTTTTAGAGATTTTTTCCACATTTTCTTCATATTTTACTCTTTATTGCTAAATAAAAAAAGTGAGAAAAACATCGTAGGCCATAAACTCCATATTCACAAAAGAAGGGGACCTATCGGTCCCAGCAGAAACTAACATTAATGCTTTAAAGCGAAATATACTTCTTATACAATTAAAAAGCGGAACAACCGCTAAACCGCGATTGTTCCGCTTGATTGGCGTTGTTTATACAACTGCCGAGGTGCGCGCTTCTTCCAGTACACGGACAAATGTCCCCTTTGAATATTCGACACCCGGCTCGTCAAGACGAACTTTACAGATGGCGCCAACAAGAGATTCGTCTGCTTCAAAAATAAGCTTCTGATAGTTATCAGAGAAGCCGACATATAAACCGCTGTCTGGCGCTTCTTTATATGGCTCCTCCGGAATGACTTCAAGGACCTGGCCGACAAATTTGCTGGCATAGGCAACTTTCATCCGGTTGGACAATTCAATCAGCTCATGGACGCGTTGGTTTTTGATATCCTCGTCCACCTGGTCTTCAAACCGCGCGGCAGGTGTGCCGGTTCGCTTGGAGTAAGGGAATACGTGCAATTCCGCGTACTCCATTTCTTCAATAAAGCGGAAACCTTCCTGGTACATTTCTTCGGTTTCCCCTGGAAATCCGACAATAATATCGGTTGTGATGGCTACATCCGGCATGGCCTTCTTCAGTTTCTCAATGGTCCGGCGGTATTCATCCGTCGTATACTTACGGCGCATACGCTTGAGTACCGGATCGGATCCAGCCTGAAGCGGTATGTGCAGGTGCCGGCACATTTTGTCTGATGAATTCAGCACCTTGATAACTTCATCGGTAATCTGGCTCGCTTCGATGGAACTGATGCGAATGCGCTTTAACCCCGGGACTTTTGTATCCAGCTCACGGAGCAAGCGGGCGAGGTTATAATCTTCCAGATCCTCTCCATACCCGCCGGTGTGAATGCCGGTCAGCACAATTTCTTTATACCCTGCAGCGACAAGCTTATTCGCCTGTTCAATAACGCTTTCCGGTTTGCGGCTGCGCATCAGACCGCGTGCCCATGGAATGATGCAGAACGTGCAGAAGTTATTGCACCCTTCCTGAATTTTAAGCGAAGCCCGCGTCCGGTCCGTGAAAGAAGGAACATCCAGCTCTTCATACTCACGGGCTTTCATAATATTGCTTACCGCATTTATCGGCTGGCGTTCGCGCAGATTCTGGTTGATATAATCGAGAAGCTTTTCTCGGCCTGATGTTCCAACCACAATGTCCACGCCTGGGATAGCCATAATTTCATGCGGGGTTGTCTGGGCATAACAGCCCGTTACTGCGATAACCCCCTCGGGATTGCGGCGAATCGCACGGCGGATGACCTGGCGGCTTTTCTTATCCCCTGTATTCGTCACGGTACATGTATTAATGACATAGACATCTGCTTTATCTTCAAACGAAATCTGCTCATATCCGGCCTCTTTAAAGAGCTGCCAGATGGCTTCCGTCTCGTAATGGTTTACTTTACAGCCTAACGTGTGAAACGCAACGGTTGGCATTGTTAGACCAACTCCTAACTACTTCTATAGTTAAAAAATTATCGTTCGAACTGGTAAGAGACACATGACAATCCATACAGCGCCGCTGTTTCCGTGCGCAGTATCCGGCGGCCCAGGGAAACACGCATCATTCCGGACTCCTCCGCCGCAAGCGCCTCCTGCTCCTCAAATCCGCCTTCGGGCCCGATTATGAGGAGAATGCTTGAACCCGCGGGTATACGCTCCAGAGCGAGTGCCAGGGAACCTTCCTCTTTTTCGTATGCAAATAAAGCATAATCAAAACCAGATGCCCGTGCAAGAAGCTGTTCCCAATTATGCACATTTTCTATAGCCGGAATACGGCTGCGGTGAGACTGTTCTGCAGCTTCCTTTGCGATTTTCTGCCAGCGCTCCAGGCGCTTTTTTTCTTTTTTATCGTCCAGTTTGACGATAGTGCGCTGGGAAGTGAACGGCAAAAAAGAAAAAGCACCAAGTTCAGTGCCCTTCTGTATGACCAGTTCCATTTTATCACCCTTGGGCAGGCCCTGAGCAATGGTAACATATACCGGCATTTCACGGATTGGCAGGTCTTCTTCTGTGATACGGGCGGTCACTTCATCCGGTCCTAGTCCCTCTATAACGGCTTTAACATCCCTACCCTCGCCATTGCAGCAGATGATTTCATCACCCGGTTCGCTTCGCATCACTTTGACAATATGGCTCACATCGTCCCCTGTTATCCTGACAACCGAGTCCGTCATCTGCTGTGGTTTTACGAAGTAGCGCTGCATGCTATTTCGCTTCCTTTTCCGCTATGATGCACACCCAGCCAGATGTGAGCAAGGTTCTGTCGTACAGGGTTGGCGGCGCAACTTCGTCTGCGGAAGGATAGCCACTGCTTGATTCCCCTTCGTCAAACATGTCATGCATGTAATGCGTTTCCCGGACGCGAAAGCCCGACGCGGCCAGCGCCTCTTTCACTTCGTCTTCCTTCTGTGTAATAATGCCTGAGGTAATAAAAAGGCCGCCTGGCTTTAAAATTGCGGCCGCATCATCCGAAAATCGGACAATGACCTCAGCCAGTATATTCGCCACAATAATGTCTGCGGATCCCTCCACCCCATCAAGCAGATTGTTTTGGTTTACAGTCACCCTGTCATCGGTATGATTAAGCTTGACGTTAATGCGAGAGGATTGAACGGCCACTTCATCCAGATCAAGCGCACGCACAGATCCGGCTCCCAGCTTGGCAGCCGCAATACTTAATACACCTGTGCCGCAGCCCACGTCAATCACCTGCTCTCCTCCCTGGATCACTTCATCCAGAGCACGAATACAGAGAACGGTAGTAGGGTGGGTGCCTGTGCCAAAAGCCATTCCTGGATCAAGTTCAATGATGAGCTCATCCGGCTTTTTCGGTGCGTACTCTTCCCAGGTGGGTGTAATCGTAATATGGTCCGAGATTTCCACTGGCTTGTAATACTTTTTCCAGGCGGTCGCCCATTCTTCTTCACGTACTTCAGCAAGCAAAACAGTGCCGGGTCCCGCATCAATATCATACAGCACCAGATTGTTCACGGCCTGCTTAATTTGATCGACGGTTTCCCCCAGATAGCTGTTAACGAGAAGATACGCCTTAACCAGTACGCCCTCCTCCGGGTAATCCTTAGGGGAGAGCTGGTAAATCTCACCGAACTGGTCTTCCCATTCACGCGTCAAAATCTCAGGATCCTCTATCACAACCCCTGTCGCACCCGCTTCATGAAGAATATTCGCTATCGGTTCCACTGCCTCCTGGGTCGTATGAATGCTAATTTCGGACCATTTCAATGCCTGTCATCCCCTCATCATTTGCCTGCCGGCCAGGCCGGATTGTTTCTCTTATAATTCCCCGCGCAGCACTTTTTTCACTTTATCAAAGAAAGAACTTTCACCGGAGGTTCCCGGTTCCCCGCTAACGTCGCTGAATTCACGAAGCAATTCCTTTTGCTTATCATTCAATTTCGTAGGCGTCACAATCATCACCCGTACATGCTGATCCCCTTTACCGGATCGCTGCAGGTGCGGAACGCCATGACCGCGCAGCCGGAATTTTGTGCCGGTCTGCGTGCCAGCCGGTATTTTCAATTTTACCTTGCCATCCAGTGTGGGGACCTCGATCTCATCACCGAGCGCCGCCTGTACAAACGTGAGCGGAATCTGGCAATAGATGTCGTCGCCTTCCCGTTCGAAAAACTCATGCGGCTTCACGCGCAGCACGATGTACAAGTCTCCCGGCGGTCCTCCGTTAATGCCAAGTTCTCCTTCTCCTGTCACGCGCATTCTAGCTCCGTCATCAACGCCAGCCGGAATGTTGATATGGATTTTACGGCGCACTTTTTCTTTTCCTGAACCGTGGCACTTGCTGCATTTGACCGAAATAAATTTGCCGGTACCCTTACAGGATGGACAAACTCTGCGGTTGACTACGCGGCCGAAAGCGGAGTTCTGAACAACTTCCTGCTGGCCTGAACCGTGGCAGGTGTCACACGTTTCCACTTTGCTTCCCGGCTCCGCCCCAGAACCATCACACTTGGAACAGGTCGCTTCTTTCGGTATTTCAATATCTGTTTCTTTGCCAAAAACGGCTTCTCTAAAATCAATCCGCATGGTGTATTGCAGATCGTTACCCTGGCGCGGTGCGTTTGGGTTTCTGCGTCCGCCACCGCCTCCGAAGAACATGTCAAAAATGTCTCCGAAGCCGCCAAAGTCTCCTTCGAAACCGCCGCCGCCAAATCCGCCCTGCGGTCCGTCGTGGCCGAATTGATCGTAGCTAGCCTTCTTGCCTGGGTCACTCAATACATCGTATGCTTCCTGAACCTCTTTAAACTTTGCTTCAGCGTCCGGCTCTTTGTTGCGGTCCGGATGGTACTTCATAGACAATTTACGGTGAGCCTTCTTAATTTCTTCAGGTGTGGCTGATTTAGAAAGACCCAATACTTCATAATAGTCCCGTTTACTCATTGTTTTCACTCCCGCTCGCTTTACATCATAACTTTCATCTTAACAGGACTCACTAAAAAAAGTCAAAGCCAAGTTTCCCTGACTTTGACTTTTGCCTGCTTGTTTCTTATTTTTTATCGTCTTCGTCAACTACTGTGTAGTCAGCGTCTACTACATTATCATCTTTTTTGCCTGCATCGGCACCAGGCTGGCCCTGCTCTGCCTGCTGTTGTGCTGCCATTTGTTCGTAGAGCTTAACAGACAACTGCTGTACAACTTCCTGCAGTTCGTCCTTTGCTGTACGGATGGCTTCGATATCTGAGCCTTCCAGCGCAGTTTTCAACTTATCTTTCGCCGCGTTCGCTTTGTCAATATCAGCCTGATCGACTTTATCGCCCAGGTCTTTGACAGCTTTGTCTGTTGCGAAGATCAGCTGATCGGCTTCATTGCGCAGTTCTACCTGCTCTTTACGCTGCTTGTCGGACTCGGCATTTTCTTCTGCTTCACGAACCATGCGCTCGATTTCTTCGTCGTTTAAACCGGAGGAAGACGTGATCGTAATCTTCTGCTCTTTGCCTGTGCCAAGATCTTTAGCTGATACATTTACGATACCGTTCGCATCGATATCGAATTTAACTTCGATCTGTGGAATGCCGCGCGGTGCCGGCGGAATATCCGTCAGCATAAAGCGTCCAAGCGTTTTGTTATCCGCAGCCATTGGACGTTCCCCTTGGAGCACATGGATATCAACAGAAGTCTGGTTGTCGGCAGCTGTAGAGAATACCTGCGCTTTGCTAGTCGGAATCGTGGTATTGCGGTCAATCAGTTTCGTCATGACACCGCCCATTGTCTCGATGCCGAGTGAAAGAGGGGTAACGTCAAGCAACAGGATGTCTGTAACATCGCCTGTTACGATACCGGCCTGGATTGCAGCACCAAGCGCTACCGCTTCGTCCGGGTTAATGCCTTTGTGTGGTTCTTTGCCGATGAGCTTGCGGATCGCTTCCTGAACGGCCAAAATCCGGGTAGAACCCCCAACAAGCACAACCTTATCAATCTGGGAAGGCGACAGACCCGCATCAGACAGCGCCTGGCGGGTTGGGCCCATCGTGCGCTCTACAAGGTTAGCTGTTAATTCGTCGAATTTCGCACGGGTCAGGTTTACCTCCAGGTGCTTCGGTCCCGTTGCATCAGCTGTAATAAACGGAAGAGAAATCGTAGTGGTGACAACACCGGAAAGGTCTTTTTTCGCTTTCTCAGCCGCATCTTTAAGACGCTGCATAGCCATGCGGTCCTGCTTAAGGTCAATGCCGTTCTCTTTCTTGAATTCACTCACCAGGTAGTCAATAATGGCCTGGTCGAAGTCATCACCGCCCAGACGATTGTCCCCGCTAGTCGCAATAACGTTAATTCCTTTTCCTTCTTCTTCATCGTTGTTAAGCTCAAGGATAGACACGTCGAATGTACCGCCGCCAAGGTCGTATACAAGAATCGTGTGGTCTTCTCCTTTATCCATACCGTATGCGAGCGATGCCGCTGTCGGTTCATTTACAATACGCAGAACCTCAAGCCCGGCAATCTTACCGGCGTCTTTTGTTGCCTGGCGCTGGCTGTCATTGAAGTAGGCAGGAACGGTAATTACCGCCTGCGTTACAGACTCACCCAGGTAGGCTTCAGCATCGGACTTAAGCTTCTGCAGAATCATCGCGGAAATTTCCTGAGGTGTATAATCCTTGCCTTCAAGCGTTGTTTTATGAGCTGTACCCATGTAGCGTTTAATAGAAGCCACGGTGTTATCAGGGTTTGTAATCGCCTGGCGCTTCGCGGCTTCACCCACAATGCGCTCCCCGTTCTTAAAGGCAACCACAGAAGGAGTGGTGCGGTTTCCTTCCGGATTTGGAATAACAACCGGCTCTCCGCCTTCCATAACAGCAACGCAGGAGTTGGTTGTACCTAAGTCAATCCCAATTACTTTAGACATGATAAGACTACCTCCTAGAATGTATATATAAGAATGGAATCAATTAAACACAAGCTTTTATGAGCTAACCTTCACCATAGAAGGGCGGATTACGCGATCCTTTAGCCTGTAGCCCTTCTGAAACTCTTCAATGATAATGCCAGGCGCGTAATCGCTGCTTTCTTGCTGCATGACAGCCTGATGAAGATTCGGATCAAACGGCTCGCCTACACCCGGAAGCGGTGTAACCTCTTCCTGTACGAGAATTTGCTGCAGCTGGCGGAACACCATATCAACACCTTCCACGAGGTTGTCGAAGTCTTTTGTTTCTTTACTTGCTGAAACAGCACGATCAAAATTGTCGATGATCGGGAGCAAAGCTTCGATTACTTTCTGGGAAGCGTATTTATGAAGTTGTTCCTTCTCCTTGTTCACACGTGTGCGGAAGTTTTGCAAGTCTGCCTGTGCCCGCAGGAATTTGTTGTAGTTTTCCTCTTTTTCCTGCTGCAGCTGTTCGATCTGAGCCAGCAGCTGTTCCTCCCGGCTTACAGGTTCAGCGTGATCCTGAGCGTTACCGGACTCGCCCGCTGTTTCAACGTTTTCGTACCCGCCTTCTGCAGATTGCTCCGGCGTGGTCTCTGTCTGTGCTTCTTGTGTTTCTTTTTGCATATCGCCAGCCATGTGATGCCCCCCTATTCTTCTTCGGATTTCATGCGGATAATGGTATGTATGCGCAGGATAGCCTGGCTCACTTCTCCGGCTGTTTTTAGCGCATGTATTTTAACAAGCGCGGGGTCAACCACCCCTGCTTGCAGCATATCCGCACACCGGCCCGTATCAAAATCCATACCAACACTGTTTGTTCCGGATTCAACCTGGGCCGCCTTCACCATTTCAACTTTTTCCAGCGGATTAAATCCTGCGTTCTGAACCATCTGGGACAGCGGTTTGCGAAGCGCATTGGCCACCGCTTCCACACCGAAGCCCTCCATTCCCTTCAGGCTCGTTCGCCACTGCTCTATCTGGTGGGAAAGGTAGATTTCAATACTTCCGCCGCCAGGCAAATAACCGGCTCGAATACAAGCCTGCATGGCTGAGGCGGCATCTTTAGCAATCCGCTCCCTCTCTCCTACTACTTCTTCAGTAGATGCGCCGATGAGCATCGTTGCGGTTGGTTTGCCTGCACCATGCATGATGCGCACCTGGCCGAGCGTTTCCTCAAATTCAACTCGTTTTGCCCTTCCAATGTAGCGTGTTAGCTCATCGACACTCTTATTCAGACCTGTCCGCTTTAGCGTGCGGGCACCTGTGTGGTCGGCCACCCGCTGCCGATCGGCCTTGCTTACTCTGTGTAGCACCATAATCCCGTTGTCGATGCAAAATTCCTCAGCGATGCTGTCACAGCTCTTCTCTACCACGACGGTGTTGATGCCAAGCGCCACCAACTTCTGCAGATTGCACGTGTAGCCTTCCTTTAGATCCAGATAGCGCTGGAAACCCCGCTCTGTGCCCAGCGCTTCATCGTCAACCTCTTCCGGCGCCAGCGCATCACCCAGAACGAGCAGCTTTACATCCTCTATCTGTTCCGGCATTTCTTTGGACAGCGGCCGCTGATTCATTAGCACGCCGTGAATGACTTCATTGTCTGCTCCTTCTTTTGCGGTAACAAGATCGCTGAAGCGAAAATCGTTTTCTAACATTTTTGCCTCTCCGATCAGTTTTGCACCCTCCATGATAAGATGGGCAATATCCTCATGTTCCCGGCCTGCAATCAATGAAATATGATAGAGTTTCTCATCATCCATGCTTGTTATGCGCACAGCCGTTTTCTCCAAAATGCCGACGGCTTTAGTAATTCCCTGCCGAATGCCGGATATCACTTTCGCAACGGGCACACCCCGGCTAACCTGGCTCGCTCCCTCGGAAACAAGAGCAGCGGCGAGCAGGGTAGCCGTTGTTGTGCCATCGCCCACTTTGTCCTGCTGGGCACGTGCTATATTTATAACCATGCGGGCAGCGGGATGTTTAACTTCCATCTCTTCCAGAATGGTTACCCCATCGTTCGTAATGATGACATTGCCGTTTTCATCCACCAGCATCGTATCGAGCCCTTTAGGCCCGATGGTTCCCTCAACAGAACTGGCAACCGCCTGTACGGCATTTACATTGTGAAGCAGGGTAGAAAGCCGCTCCTCGCCGGTCTTATTCTCGCCCATAGATTCTCCTTCTCTCTATTTCGTTTTATAAAGATGCGAAAGCAGTTCGGAGAGATTAGTAGCGAGCCCGTCAAGGATACCGATGACTCTCCCGTATTCCATGCGCGTCGGCCCCAGTATGCCAAGTGTGCCAATGGGCAATCCGTTCAGATGGTAGGTCGCGGTTATGATGCTGCAGTTGTTTACTGCCTCCTCATTGTTCTCCGTACCTATCCGCACCTGGATGCCTGATTCGTGCGAGTCAAATAACCGCACCACCATATCATTCTGCTCAAATAATGTCAGAATATCCCTTGCTTTATCCACATCACGGAATTCAGGCTGCATCATGATTTTGGAGGCGCCCTTCATCACAATCCGCTCATCGTTCGGCTGTGTCAGTGTTTCTTCGAGCACTGCAATCATCTGCTGGTACTGCTTCAGAAAGCGGCCTAATTCCCTGGAAACCTCAGTTGTCACCCGTTCTCTAAGCTCATTCATTGCAACGCCAACGAGCTTCTCATTCAGCAAGTTGACTACCCGTTCCAGCTCACCGTGGGAGATTTCTTCGGGGATCTTAATTTTCTTGCTTTCAACCTTACCCGTATCCGTAACAAGGATAACAACAGCCTCATTGTCAGAGATGGGAAGAAGCTGGAGATGTTTAAGCTTTGTATGGTTTATTTCGTGTCCTAATATAATCGATGTGTAATTCGTAAGGCTGGTAAGAATCCCTGCTGCCTGATTCATAACCTGTTCAAGCTCATAGAAACGTTCAGCAAACAGCTGGCGCATCTGGATGAGGTCTGAAGGCTTCGTAAAAGGAGCCTTTACCAGCTGATCCACATAAAAACGGTATCCTTTATTGGAAGGAACGCGCCCGGCGGATGTATGCGGCTGTTCAATGTAGCCATGCTCTTCTAAATCTGCCATTTCATTTCGGATTGTCGCTGAACTGTAGCCAATTTCTTCTCGTTTGGAAATGGTTCGCGAACCGACCGGTTCTGCTGAACGGATATAGTTGTTGATTAACGCATGTAGAATAAGCTGTTGTCTTTCTGTCAGCATACAACCCTCTCCTTGTTAGCACTCCACATCAACGAGTGCTAAAAAAGCTTTACTTAAAAAATACCAAACGAACTCGATGGTTGTCAACTTAGTTGAGGAATCTCGCAAAAACTTCATTGCCAAGCGGAATGCCTTTTTTCGTGAGATGCAGATAATCCCCTTTCCATTGCAAGAGGCCAAGGTTTACTAAATCATCAATCTGATTGCCGAAACACGCCTTAAGTGTGGCGCCAAATCTCTCGGCAAATGCCGCCGCTGAAACGCCCTTCATCATTCTTAGCCCCATGATCATATGATCCTCGGTTTGTTCTTGCTTCGAGACGGCAAATTCCTCAATGCGCGGCAGCCCTGTATCATCTACAAGCTGCATATACTGCGTCAGGGGGCCTGCATTCACATGACGGCGTCCATTCACATATCCGTGTGCACCCGCGCCGATCCCGTAGTAATCTTCGTTCTTCCAGTATGTCATATTATGGCGGCTTTCATATCCAGGCCGCGCGAAATTGCTGATTTCATACTGGCGGTAACCGTGTTTCTCCATCTCGTTCATCAAAAGTTCGTACATCGCCACCTCTTCATCTTCAGTGGGCAGAGGCAGCTGGTCTTTCTCATACAATGTATGGAAAAGGGTATTTTCTTCTACCTTTAAACTGTAGGAGGAGAAGTGCGGCAAATCCAGAGAAAAGGCCTGATTTAGCGTATCCTGGAACAACTCCTTCGTCTGGTCAGGCAGCCCAAAAATCAAATCAATAGAGAGATTGGTAAAACCGGTCTGTTTCGCATAATCAAGGCTCTTATATACCTGCTCCCGATCGTGGATGCGGCCGATTTTTTTCAGCAAATCATTATTAAACGACTGTACGCCAAAGCTAATCCGATTGACGCCGCCATCTTTCATAATTCGCAGTTTCTCCACATCCGTTGTACCTGGGTTCGCTTCCATCGTAAATTCCAGCGTTTCACTCCGGTCTGGGAAGTGGCGCTGAACCGACTCCAGAAAATACTGCATCTGTTGCGGGGACAGAAAAGTTGGCGTCCCGCCTCCCACAAAAATGGTGTTAATCGCGGATGGAGGGGTCCGTTTTATCGTTTCTGCCATCTCTTTATCAAGCGCATGCAGGTAATCCCATACAAACTGGGGATTCTTCGTTACATAAGAATTAAAATCACAGTAATAGCACTTGTTTGTGCAAAACGGTATATGAATATAAACGGCTTCCGCCATAAAAGTCACCTTCTTTGTTTAGTAGAAAACTTGGCTGACGCCAAGCGTTGGCGTTAGGGGCAGCCTGCGTGCATATATGTGAAAAAAGCGGTCGATTAGTGGGTTTCCCCGCTATCTCCCGCTGTGAGATTTGATTCCTATAGTATAACACAGTAAAAAATCGATTACTTATCATCCATCTTAAGCACGGCCATGAATGCTTCCTGCGGTACCTCGACATTCCCAACCGATTTCATGCGCTTCTTCCCTTCCTTCTGCTTCTCGAGAAGTTTGCGCTTCCGGGAAATATCCCCGCCGTAACATTTAGCCAGTACATTCTTGCGCATCGCTTTAATCGTTTCGCGGGCAATAATCTTCTGCCCAATGGCTGCCTGAATCGGCACCTCAAACATCTGCCGTGGAATCAACTCTTTCAGCTTTTCGCAAAGCACGCGGCCGCGGTTATAGGCGGAATCGCGGTGTACAATGAAGGAAAGGGCATCCACTAGTTCACCGTTCAGCATAATGTCCATCTTCACAAGCTTGGATTTCTTATAGCCGGACAGTTCGTAGTCAAAAGAAGCGTAGCCTTTGGTGCTTGACTTTAGCTGGTCAAAAAACTCAAATACAACTTCTGCAAGCGGGATTTCATATGTGATCTGTACCCTGGTTTCATCCAAATACTGCATATCGCCAAAGTCGCCGCGCTTACGCTGGCACAAATCCATGATCGCGCCTACGAATTCCTTCGGCACCATAATCGACGCCTTCACATAAGGCTCTTCAATAAAATCGATGCGCTGCGGATCCGGCATGTGTGCAGGATTCTCGATGGACAACTCCTCGCCATTGGTTAAGGTAACATGGTAAATTACGCTTGGTGCAGTGGTAATGAGCGCAATATTAAATTCCCGTTCAATCCGCTCCTGGATAATCTCCATGTGGAGCATGCCAAGAAAACCGCAACGGAAGCCGAAACCAAGCGCCTGCGAGGTCTCGGGCTCGAATTGAAGCGATGCGTCATTGAGCTGCAGCTTCTCGAGCGCCTCGCGCAAATCGTTGTAATCGCTCGAGTCAACCGGATACATCCCGGAAAAAACCATCGGGTTTACTTTCCGGTAGCCGGGGAGAGCCTCAGCAGCCGGCCGATCCGCCAGCGTTACGGTATCCCCAACCCGCGTATCGCGTACGCTTTTGATGCTGGCTGCGATGAATCCTACGTCGCCCACGGTAAGCTCATCCACCTGCTTGGCAAATGGAGCAAATGTTCCAACCTCCGTCACCTCAAAAACAGCGCCGGTGGCCATCATTTTGATTTTGCTGCCTTTCTTGACAAAACCGTCAATTACCCGTACATACACGATAACACCGCGGTACGGATCGTACAGCGAGTCGAAAATGAGTGCTTTAAGCGGGGCATCCGGGTCGCCCGTCGGAGCTGGGACTTTACTGACGACCTGCTCAAGTATCTCCTCAATGCCGATGCCGGCTTTGGCAGAGGCAAGCACGGCATCGCTGGCATCCAGGCCGATAACATCTTCGATTTCCTGCTTCACACGCTCCGGTTCAGCACTTGGAAGATCAATTTTGTTGACAACCGGAATAATCTCCAAGTCGTTATCAAGAGCCAGATACACATTGGCAAGCGTCTGCGCTTCGATTCCCTGCGCAGCGTCAACGATTAGAAGCGCCCCTTCACAGGCTGCCAGCGAACGGGATACTTCGTATGTAAAATCGACATGTCCCGGTGTATCGATTAAGTGAAGAATATATTCTTCGCCGTCTTTCGCTTTATATTTTAGCTGGACAGAGTTCAGCTTGATGGTAATTCCCCGTTCCCTCTCTAAGTCCATCTGATCCAGGAACTGATCTTCGCGTTCACGGTCGCTGAGCGCACCTGTAAATTCCAGAATGCGATCCGCTAACGTCGATTTCCCGTGGTCAATATGGGCAATAATTGAAAAGTTACGGATTTTTTCTTGTCTTTTTCTACGATCCATGTCTAAACCTCCCAGGAGGACAAAAATGCACTAGTTACTATTATATCAGGCAGGGAGTGTATCAGCAATTTATTCTTACAGGATCGTGAGCGATTTCGGAAACGTCATAAGCGTTTGCGCACCGGCTTCCGTCACATAAATATCGTCTTCAATGCGGACTCCGCCTACACCCGGCACATAAATGCCAGGTTCAATTGTAAATGTCATGCCCGCCTCGATTACATCCTGGTTCTCCCCGTGCACAGAAGGATATTCGTGTATTTCCAGACCGAGCCCATGCCCAACCCGGTGTGTAAAATACTCGCCATATCCAGCTTTCTCAATGACGCCGCGTGCGGCACGGTCGACTTCCGCCAGCGGCCTTCCTACTTTAACCGCATTCGTCGCAGCTTCGACGGCATGCTGTACGGCTTCGTATATCTTTTTCATTTCATCCGTTGGTTCTCCCACTGCAAATGTGCGCGTAATATCCGAGCAGTAGCCGTCTTTAAACACACCCATGTCAATGAGCAAAAATCCGCCCTTTTCGATTTTCGTGGTGCCAGGCGTCCCATGCGGAAGCGCTGAATTCTTGCCGGCCAGAACCGTTGTACCAAATGACGGCTCATCCGCTCCTTTTTCCTTCATGAGATATTCCAATTCTGCAACCAGCTCAACTTCGGTCATGCCTAACTTAACCCGCTTAATCCCTTCTTCCATCACTTCTTCAATAATCCGCACCGCTTCTTTCATTCTGTCTACTTCCCAGTCTGCTTTTCGGTTGCGCAGCCTGGCAATGGTTGCTCCGATATCAAACAAATGCACCTCTCCCAGGGCGGCCTGGAGCTTTTCCGCCTGGCTCAAGCGCAGGTGGTCCTTTTCTACGGCGATTTTTTTAGCTTGCTTGATTCGCGTTGTGCGCAGCACCTGATAGGGGTCATCCGTGTCGGAAATCGGCACAATGGAGAGGTCCGAGCCTGCTAATGCGGCCGCTGCATTGTCTTTTTCCAGAGAAGGGAGAAACAGGGCAGTCTCTCCGTCCTGGCCAACCCACAGCCCGAGGAATCGCTCATGCGGGTCACAGACAAACCCGGTAAAGTAGGCAACCGATATAGGGGAGGTAAGCAGCACACCATCCAAACCACTGCCGTTCATATCATCTAGAATCGTATATAATCGCTCATTATCCATTCGTCCAATCATTCCTCCGATTAGGGGATCATAACTCCCCTTAGTCTCATAACAAAACTTCCGCACAGAGCGAAAGAATTCCTTCTTTGCAAAAAAACCCGCAGATACCGCTCCCCAGGGGAGTGCGGATAACTGCGGGTTCTTATTTGGAACGCTAGGGGGAAGACAATGGGTCACAACTTTTTCATGACCCATTCGAGCCCTTTTCGCGTGTTTACCACAAACCAACTGCGAAGGCCGGTTCCCGTATTGGTTAGCCAGTTTTCAGGCTGGCCTTTAAATAACGGACTGTCACTGCCTATCTGCCGTCCCAATACTTCCATCTCTACTTTGCCGCCGCTAATCTTTTTGATTTGAAAAGCCTGCGCGGATGGATGCGGGTTTCCTTCAATCCGCTGGATCCCGTTCTCCGCCATATTAATCCCCCACATGACCCCAACAAACAGCATCCCGACCAGTAAAAAAAATTGGACAGTGAGTTTCATCCAGGCTTCCTCTCTCTTTAGGATTATTTTGGCGTGCTTTTTCCGTTCGCCTTTTCAGCGTCCCAATACACGGTAGCGACGGCATCCGCGATAGCATCAGCCGTTCGGTAACACTCTTCCATCGTGTTATCCACACCGCCCACCTCAATGAGGATTACATTGGGTGAAACGGATTGATTGTATTCAGCATCGCCACGATTCTTCCCAAATATGCCTTTGGAAATACCCGGATATTTTTTTTCAATACAGTCATTAATCTTTAAAGCAAGCTTTTCGTTGAGCTCCCAGTTCTTGTTTTGCATCCCCATCACAAAGTTGACGCGTGCGTATGTTTTTCCGTTGATCGTAGCGGTTGTAGAGCCCCTGCGCAGCGAGTCACGGTGAATGTCAATCAAGTAACGCACATCGTGGTTAGAGGCAAGCACTTGTTTTAGCGTTTTGAGCGACTCCGCGTAAGATAAGGAATAAGGGCGGTTCTCCCGCTCCAGGATACCCGTATAGTCCACCGTGCTATATTCGGCGCCCAATCCTCGCTTCTCCAATGATTGGGCTATCCGGCGACTGATATTCGTTACGTTAATCTGCGTGCTCATCGCCCGGTTTGGTTCATTATGCGTATAACTTATCGGCAGTTCTGGCAAAAAAGATTCCCGGTCATGCGTGTTGTAGAGAAAAACAACTTTCTTGCCTTTCGTCGTCATTATTGGCGGCGACGGCGTGGCTGGAACAGCATTGCCCTTTAACACTTCAGGCGGCGGTGAAGACTCCACCGGAATATCTGTAAGCCCTACATCTTTTCCGGCAACAAGTACCGTCGTATCGAACAGGTCAAAACCAGGCAGTTCGTGCCCGAGGAACGTACGCGCATCGTCCGGATTAACGCCTGTAACAAGTTCAAAAGCAAAACTGGCAAGATTTTTATTGGATAGCTCATCTTTCGCGCCGGAGTTGAAATAGGGAATCTCGTATTCTAAAGCGTGTGATAGTATGCCGCTTGACATAGAAACACTCAGCTTGCTGACTTGTTCGGATGCCAGTCCCTTCCCTGCTTTGGATGCAAACAGGAGGCCGACCAAGATAAACATAACCGCGGTGCCCAGAGAAAGTACGATAAAAATTCGTTCAACATTTGCACCGTTTAGATTGACAACAAAGCCCTGATATTTGCCGCGCATTGCAACTCCTTCCTTTCCCTGCCTTAGTAACTTTTAAAGGTTGTCCCTTAGGTGAGCCCTTTACACGCCCTATAAAAGCGTATGAAAGTAACAGGCGGGATAGAACAGAAAATTAATGCGTATACGCGGACACGTTATCCATATCGATAGCGGCGTGGAGCGCGGCATTAAGTCCGCTTGCTACCACATTTGCAATATCTTCCACATAGTCATCTACTTCCTTAGGCGTAACGATCAGATTGTGCCCCAGCGGCGCCAGCACTTCGTGAATGAGCTGGCGCTTCTTGTCCTCATCCAGTTCCCCGACAATCCCCAGCAACATTTTACGGTCCTGCTCGCTCGGCATATCTTTCTCGGTATACTTCTTAACCTTGCCCGGCAGTGAAAACCCTTTTGGAAGTAAGCGGCCAGAAGGTTTCGGATTGCGCGCTTCGTTCACCTGGCGCCCAAGATGGCCAAGCAAATAGGTAATCGAATCATGGACGATGGTTGCAGCGTCCACCACCGTTGGAATGCCAACCGCGATAACCGGTATGCCCAGCGTTTCTTTGTTAAGTGGTTTGCGTTTATTGCCAACACCGGATCCAGGACTGATGCCCGTATCCGAGATTTGTATGGTGGTGTTAACCCGCTCGAGCGCACGAGAAGCGAGAGCATCTACCGCGATGACAAAATCTGGCTTTGTTTTATCTACAACACCGTACACAATTTCGCTTGTTTCGATTCCAGTAATACCAAGTACACCCGGAGATACCGCGCTCACCGGCCGGTAGCCTTCTTCTACCGCGTCGGGCATGAGTTGAAAAAGATGGCGGGTAACAAGAATGTTCTCGACGACCATGGGGCCTACCGCATCCGGTGTTACATTCCAGTTGCCAAGGCCTACCACCAGTGCACTTGCATCATCAGGCAATCCCATTTCCTTTATATATACGAATAATTCGCGTGCAAAACGGCGCGTCACTCTGTCCTGCAGGTTCGTATCCTGCGTACGCAGACCTGGCACTTCAATCGTCAGGTAACGGCCCGGCAGTTTTCCGATAAACTGCGCCCCTTCCTCATTGAGTACTTCAATCCGGGATACGGTCATCCCATGATCCTCTTCTGTGTGAAATTTTACTCCTTTTACTTCGCCTGGGCCTGCTTTTTCAGCCGCTAATTCTCTTGCTTCCAGCGCGAGATCCGTACGAACCGCATATTTGCTCAAATCAAGTTTTTTACTCATGATGTCACCTCGTTTTCATCGTGTCCACTTGATTTTCCCTTTATTCTAAAAAACATTCTTGCAAACATGCCCAGTGCATGTTAAAATCTTCTTTGTTCACTTTGAAAGTAACGGATGCACCAAGGAGGTGAATCTAATGCCAAATATTAAATCTGCGATTAAGCGTACTAAAACAATTGAAAAACGTCGCGCACACCGTGCTGCTCAGAAATCTGCTCTTCGTACAGCTGTAAAAGGAGTAGAAACAGCGATTGCCACTGGCAGCATTGAAAACGCGAAAGCTGCTCTTAAAGAAGCTAGCAAACGTCTGGACAAGGCTGTAACCAAAGGATTAATGCATAAAAATGCAGCTGCCCGCAAGAAATCCCGCCTGGCTAAAAAGGTAAACGGCTTGTCCGCATAACAATATATGAATGCATTCATATTGAGAAAAAGCGACCACAAAGGTCGCTTTTTCTTTTTGCTATATTTAAGAGGCGGTTATGGAATCTTTCATTCCCATAATAAGCAGCTCCAGGGAGAGTGTTTTGTCAATCTGTCCAGTCTTAATGCGGTAATCTTCTTCCGCCATTCGCTGTAGAATCCGCCGCAGGGAACGCTCGCTGAAGGCGCCTGCCTGCTGGGATGCCAGCTTGGCCGCGTAGGGGTGGATACCAATCGTCTGGGCGATCTGCTGCGGTGAATAACCTTTAGGCTGCAGTGTCTTTACCTGCAGCAGAATGCGAAACTGTCTGGCGAGCAGAGAAAGAATTTTTAACGGTTCTTCTTTATTCAACTGCAAATCATAGAAAAGCCGCATGGCTTCCTCAAGTTTCAGGTGCGCCACCTTATCAATAAGCCTGAATACATCTTGTTCAATCTGCCGGCTGCCCAGCAGGTTCACAATGTCAGCTGTTATTACGCCTTCACGGCCTGCGTATAGCCCCATCTTCTCAATTTCCTGGCTGAGTTGGCGCAGGTCACTTCCCGCCATCGTAACCAGCTCCTGAGCCGCCTGTGCCTCTATGCTTACCCCGTATTTCTTCGCTCTGTCCGCAACCCATTCCAGGAGCGCCATGTCCTTTAAGGGTTCAAACGCAACCAAAGCCGCATTGGTTTTGAGCGCTTTGACCACTTTTTTTCTTTCATCCAGCTTCTCTTCCGGCACTTCCAGAATAAGAACAGTGTAGTCCGGGGGATTCGTAACATAAGCAAGGAGCGCTTCTAGATCATGCTCCACGGTTTCTCTTGTCTTCGTGCCCGTCAGAAACAGGGCCCGATGAGCCCGCACTAATCGCTTGTCTCCCATAAATGGAAAAGTCTCCGCATCCTGAAGGGCGATTTGTATCGGTGTTTCCCTAAGGTCGAACGTACTGTAGTTAAAATCACGGCTGGCTTCTTCAATTACCTGCTCTTCTATCAGACGAATGCATTCATCCATTAAATATTGTTCCCGTCCATAAAACACATAAACAGGCGCTATTTGCCCCTGTTTGATCTCACGGGTCATCTGCCGAACATCCATAGTGTCACCTCAATACCCATTATACCGAAGCCGGATGTTAACGGTAAAGCAATGAGAAAAACATCGCGGGCCATGCCGCTCTCTCCTTTCCCCTCATAGAAGTTTTTACGGCCGCTTTGTGGAACGACGGACGGACCGGCATTAGGTAATCTTGGTCAGTGGCAAGCGTAAGCGCAGGCAATGGCCTTAGATTCCTTTATACCGTTTAGGTGCAACATCTGGGTATCTCAACGATGGAGACAGTTGCCGGTCTTTTCCGTCCTCTGTTCCACACGCTCCCCTGGGGAAAGAAAGGTGCGGACATGCGCCTCACGATGTTTTTCTTGGGTGTTTCGGGACCGGAGGTCCCATTTAAGAATCGTTCAAGGCGAAATATACTTTCTACCCTGAAAATATAAATCCCCAGTATGAGTTACACGGGTTTTTGGGCAATGAAATTAAACCCTCACTTCTTTCTTTTTTAAAGTGGGGTATCGTTTTGGATTTAACATAGGCTTCTAGGATTAGGCAGATTGTTCTCGGATTTCAACTGTAAGTCCTAGCGATTCTAGCCTTTTTGTGTACTCTTTATCAGGATGTCTTTCTTACGCTTGTCATAATAATCGGCACTTAGCTCAATGTACGCTTGTTTCCTTGTTAACATGAGATAGACAATTCGTAAGATGGTATGTCCCACTGATATTGCTGCTCGATTTTTTCCCCGACGGGCTGCAATGCGATGGTATTGAGACGCTAAATAAGTTTCCTTCTTTTTGGCTGCTGCACGTGCCGATTCCACCAAGGCACTGCGCAGCTTTTTATTTCCTTTACGCGTTTTAGCAGACCTTTTCTTCCCTGCACTCTCATCGTGACCAGGAGTCATCCCTGCCCAAGAGCATAAATGACCAGCAGTTGGGAACCGTGACATATCTGTTCCAACCTCCGCCAAAATTAGTTGGGCAGTCCGTTTATTTACCCCAGGAATAGTGTCCAACAACTGGATTTCTTCTGTACATGGCTCCATACGTAAATCAATCTCATCATCCAATTCCTGGATGAGTCCATTTGAATAATCAATATGCTCTAATTGCTTTTTTTCAAACATGATGATTTGATGGCGTCCTAAGTTGCCTTCCAACGCAAGTTTAAGCTCATCTTTTTTATTTTTTAATCTCTTTTGTGCCATATCTGCCAATACAGTTACATCAGTTTCTCCTTGAATAATGGCTTCCAGCATCATCCGTCCTGATACACCTAACACGTTGGAAGTACAGAGGAAAGCTTAATATTCCCACCTTCAAGTACCTTTTGGAGGCGGTTGACTTCTCTCGTTCGTTCTTCAACCATACTGCGGCGATACCGAATGATTTCTCGCAACTCTCGTTGCTCACGGCTGGGTATATAACTTCCTGTAACTAGACCATGGCGTAAGAGACGGGCTATCCATTCCGAATCTTTTACATCTGTTTTTCGCCCTGGTACTGATTTAATATGCTGAGCATTCACGACAATGGGTTGAAGATCTTCAAGTTCTAGAGGTTAAAAACGGGCTTCCAGTAATCACCTGTACTTTCCATTGCAACATGAGTACAATCTTTAGACTTGATCCAATCTACCAATTCCACTAAGTTCCGAGTCATTGTGGCAAACGTACGAATTTCCTTTCCATCTGGGGTAATGGTACAGGCAGTGATGCTCTTTTTATGCACGTCTAGCCCACAACAATGGCTGTGTAAAACTTCCATACATAAATCTCCCTACGGCTTACATAATTTAAAGGCTGGTGCAACAACCACAAAGGGATTAATCTACCCTACATACTTCCGAAAAAGGAGTAACATTCCGTGGTGCACCGGGTCGTTGTGGTCCGTCTTATACACGGGTTCGTAACACCAAGAAAATACGACCTACCTTCGCCAGCCGTAGTACCAGAATTGACATGAAACCCTATTTTCATCCTCTGTGGTGCCGCAAAGCGGCATAGAAGTCTTATACGATCAAAAAAACCATGACGATCCGCCACGGTTTTTTTGAGGGGGTGTGCGTATATGTAAACGTTCAGTTCCGACTGGGCCCTTGCCGGATGATGAACGATTAAGCTGTTGTTGATACATCATACGCACTGCCGTTAAAAAGGTTCTTATTTATTATAAATTGGCCGCTCTGTATTGTTATCCATATCAATTAACCAAATATCCGGTGGAGCCTTGCCGTCTCCGCTATCAAGCGTATACTCAACAATCCTTCCAGAAATCCAGTGATAATTCACTTTGTATGTTTCCGGCCATACATGTGTTGCAAATGTAATTTTTCCGTCTTTATCCCGTATAAGCAGCTGATGGTCGCTTTCACTTACAAAATATTTCTCGTCCGAGGAGGGAATTCCCGGCGGACGGTAACCTGCTTTATCCTGATTCGGTGCAGATGCCTCCGGTGCCGCAAACCCAGCAATGGAATAACGGCCGGCGCGTGGCTTATCAAGAGCTGCTACACTGCCTTCTGCAACCGTCGCACCCGCCTTATTAGCAGGGGCTGGTGGCTGAGTATTGTTGTTATCAGACGCAACAAGTGCCGGAGAGGAATTCTCCTGTTTTTTTGGCTGGTCTTTAGCAGATGACTGCGAAGAAGACTGATTATCACTCTTGCTGCCTGCTACCGGTGCCTGATTCTGCGGCTGTGCCTGTGAACCCTGTGCTGGGCTCTGTTTGCTGTTGCCAGCAGATGGCTTCGTGGTTTGCTGCTGGACCTCATTAGCGGGCGATGAGCCTGTCTGTGCATGGCTTGCAGATGCATCAGGGCCTTTGGCCACCATTGTTCCGCCGGGAACCGGAGGAAGAGCCTTCTTATTCTGCGCGTCAGCTGTTGCAGCACCAGCCGCTGGTTCCTCAGCCGGTCCTACACTGTTCTGCGCAGGGGGTCTGACCTCTTTTGTACCAGTGGTCGTACTTTTTGTTCCCGTGTCCTGCTGGGCAAAAGACGAACCTACCGTTAAAGCAGACTCATGCATGGACTTGTTTTCCATCCCATAAATAACGGCAGACAGCAAAATCCCTGCGGCAGCCACACCGCCCAGCGAGCGGTATAAGCGAACTTTCCTTTCTTTATTAGCAGGTTGTTTGTCGGTTGTAAAAGGAACCACTGAGGCAGCCTGCTCCGTCCAAGTAGAAGCTGCTCGCTCTATGTCAATTCGGTCAAGCTCAGGCATGATGGATTGAACTATGCTAAACGGTGGTTCAACCATAGGGAGCTGCTCGAGACGGCCGGATATATGCTGCAGCCTTCCGTAAAGTAAGGAGCAATCCGGGCATTTGGACAGGTGCTGGAGCAGAGCCCGTCTCTCAGTAGAATTTAAATCATTATCCAGATCCCGCTGCATACATTCGTATGATTCTTCACATCTCACCCTATACACCACCTTTCTGATATTCGTGCAGAAGTTCCTGAAGCTGCTGCCTGGCCCTGTACAAATAAGATTTTACGGTATTCAACGGCATATTTAAAATTTCCGCTATTTCATTGTATGATAAATCCTGCAAATACCGAAGAATAACCACGGTCCGATGCTGCTCAGGCAGTTCATTAATCGCCCGGCGCACTTCTTCGAACATTCCTGCGCGCTCCACTTCCTGTTCAACATTCTGGAAAGCGTACAGCACAAGTTCATTCTGCTCGATTGAAACCGTCTCTTTCTTCCGTCTAAATTTATCTATGCACACGTTCGTAACAATTCGCTGCACCCAGGTTGAGAATTTTGCTTTCTCCTGGTATGTATCGATCTTTGTATATATACGGATTAGCGCTTCCTGAGAGGCATCCAGCGCATCCTGTTCATTACCAAGCACATAAAAAGCAGTTCGGTATACAGAACTCTCAATCGTCTCTAAAAGCCTCACGAGAGATTCTCGGTCCCCATTCTGGGCGGCGCGTATTAAATTAGCATCGACCACGCCCTTGCCTCCCCTCTCGTACCATTAGACGCTAGGTACAAATAAAATGTTGCACTGCAATAAAGAATTTATCGGTGTTTCGGGATAATTTATGTACGAGTTCACCCTGTGAATATAATTCCAATTATTACCTACCTGTATCATTTCATTACCATGCAGGAGAACCGATTGCGTCCTGCCGTCACCATTACCGCACCATGCTCGTCAGTCCGAATGGCCAGACTTCCTGTTTTAACCAGTCTTTGTATGACTTCTGGAGCCGGATGGCCATACCTGTTCTTCCTGCCGACAGAGACAACAGACACATTCGGCTGCAGCCTGTCAAGCCATTGTTGGTTCGTCGACGAGCGGCTGCCGTGGTGTCCTACCTTCAGCACATCGACTTTACCCACGCCATCCCCTTCAGTTAGCAGCCGCTCCTCTCCGTTCCTCTCCAGGTCGCCAGTAAACAAAAAACGACGGCCAAACGCATTCAGCAGAAGAACGACCGAATTATCATTTTTGCTGCTGTCGCCATCCAATTCTGCCTTCCCATAAGGCGGGTTGAGAATGGACCAATGATTGTCAGTTGAGTCCGCTATAACCTGTCCCTCCCTGGCAATGGAAACGGGAAGATGATATTCAGTAATGGTTTTGACAATCTCTTTTTCCAGCTCTGTTTTCGCAGTCATCCCGTTCTCTAAAATCCTTCTAACAGGCATATGCCTGAGCAAATACGGAACGCCCCCTACATGGTCAGCATCTCCGTGTGTCATAACAAGCAGGTCTATAGCATCAATTCCCCTGTACAGCAAAAAAGGTATGAGCACATTCTTAGCTGGCAGATAAGGATCGCGGACTTGTTTCCAGTCTTCTACAATGGAAGCCAGACCGCCGCTATCTATCACAACAACCTCTTTAGGTGTTTCGATTACAACTGTATCACCCTGACCAACATCAAGAAAAGTGACAATTGTCTCCCTTTTCAGCCACTTAGGCCCAAATAAGAGAAATAAAAGAGTGGTGAAAGTTAAAAAGCAGATAACACCCATTTTCCAGTTACATTTTATTTTACCATACATTAACAAGCCAAAAAAGATGATCGCTAGACAATAGAGCAAAAACCAGAACAGAGAGGGGGAACGAAACGCAAAAATAAATAGTTTGCAGGCCTCGACATGATATAAAAAATGCAGGGCAGGCATAAGCACAGAATCTAAAGACCTGGCCAACAGCAGGCCAAGCGAACGGTGGATGCATGACAGAAGCAGCGCCGAAGCTGCTGTGGGAATAATAACTACGCTAAAGAAAGGTACGAACAAAAAGTTAATCAACGGGGATAAAAAAGAGAACAGGTGAAAATAGTAAACACTAAGTGGAAAAGAGACCATTGTTGCTGCAGCAGTGACTGAGATGTTCTCTTTAACGGGCTTATAGCGAACCATTATTCTTTGGTTTAGCCCTGGAACCAGAACGAGCAGCCCCACTGAAACCACAAAAGATAGCTGAAAACTAATAGAGTGGATAATGTAAGGATTATACATGGCCATGCCAATGAAGGCTGCACCAATTATATTGAGTCCGTCCCTGTATAAGCCAAACAGAAAGGCCAAAAGAACCATCTCCCCCATAATCATCGCCCTGACAGAGGAAGGCCCTGCCCCCGTCAGGAGGACATAAAGAGGCAGAATCACGGCGGCTGCCAGGTAGGAGCGCTGCTTTGTGACTCCTATAAGCCGAAGCAAATAGAGAAGCCCTGCAACAACAAGCGTAATGTTGTGCCCCGAAACGGCTAGGATGTGGGCCAGGCCGAGGGACGAAAGCCGGGCATAACTCTCCGGGTCAATTTCATTTGCAGCACCTAGGAGAAGCCCCGATATTAACCCGGCTGTGTCAGGTGAGAACAACCGATCAATCCTGCCAATCAGCCACTTTTTCAGAGAAAGCATAGCTCCGGTAACTCCCTGTATTCCAGGCCGATAAGCCAGCGACCCAAAATCGGTTATTTGGCCAACCCAATGGATATGCTGGTAATGAAGATAAACGGGATAGTCAAGTGCGCCCGGATTGGACGGCGTCCCAGGAGACGATAAAACCATTCCACCTGTCAATTGGCAGTTATAGGAAAGACTCTGTTCTGCCATGGTTTTTTGCTGCATATGCTCGAAGTAAAGGGTAGCACGAACTTTCTCAGGGGTTTTTAAGGTTTTCCCATCAATAGAGGAAACAACCAGTGTAACCCTGCACCGATTTCCGTCAAAATCCGGTTGGTCATCGACTCTGCCCAGGAATTGTACCTGCCCGGCAGCCAACTCGCTTGTGTTATGTATTTCCGTCCATGCATACTGTGCGGCTCCGATTATAAAAAAACAGACTCCCCCGATTATCGGGCCTCTCAGGGAAATTCGCTTCCACGCGGTCAAAGGTAACAAGATGGCCGGTATCAGCAGAAGCGATAACCCTAACAGGCTTCTTCCACCTGCCAAAGACCCATACGCCAGCCCGCCCAACAAACAAACACCAGACCAAAATAACGGACGCCACTTCACATCGTCCTCTCCTTTTACATATATTGGTAATTATTTCTTTTACCAAATAGTAAAGGAAAAACACAAAAAAAGGAAGAAGTAATTTTCTCCCTTTTTAAAAACCCTGGAGCTCGTTTAATTGTTCAGATAAGCTGGAAAGCTCTTCTTTTATCACAAATGCATCTGGAATTCCGGCAGGCGCATCCATGCACTCATTTAATTTTTCTAACAAGAGATTAATCCGGCCTTCTACAATCTGTTGGTCAATATACTGGTCCACCAGAATGTTAGCAAGTTCCTTTTCTTCCCCAAATCCATCACTTTCGAAAATTCTTCCTTCGCGGAAGTGAATGTCTTTGCTCAATCCCTCTTCATATAGACGGAGCATGCCGGATGCCCCCATTAAATAGACAGAACCATAAAATAACCGGATAAGCGGGTTTGTGGCCATCTCTTCTTCCGTGATGCCATTTACATATAAACGTCCTTTGATTGGCAGACCTGCCTGCACAACCAGTCGGAATACGCCATGTTCCGAATAAAAACCAAGGAGTAGTGTACCCTGCATGGTTTTCTTCTCTTCAACTGTAATTTCACTCCGTGACTTCGCTTCTTCCACTACACGATATACGTCATCGAATCGCTCCTGTGGCGCCTGAAAATTATCACAAACACCACGAATAGTAGCTATATTTGAATGCATAGAAATCACCTCGTTAGTAGTTCAGAAGTTTTCCTTCTTGCTACATCTTTACCCCGTTTTCAGCATTCCATACCAATACGATGCGCCTTTTTTTAAAAACTTTCACTCTATCACTTTTTCTTTAATCCCCTGCGGCGGCTCATAAGAATCAAGCTGCCTGAACTGTATGTTCTTTGCCGCCAACAGGGCCGCAACTTTTGTAAAGTCCTTCCGGTAGGGCCGGTGGTACACGACACTCGCTATGCCGCTGTTGGCGATCATGTTAGCGCACGTCCAGCAGGGCTGGTCTGTGACATATAAAGTTGCACCTTGCCTGTCTGCCTGATCCGTAAACAAAAATAAATTCTGCTCGGCGTGAATCGCCCTTATACATCGCTGTTTCCGGCTGATTTCGCCACGCTCATCCGGCTCATAATAATCCTGCACCATGCACCCTTCATCTTCGCAGGAAGGTGTTTCGCTCGGGCTGCCGTTATAAGCGGTACCCAAAACTTTATGGTCGCGGATTAGTACAGCTCCCACATGGCGCCGCGGGCATGTAGAGCGGGTGGCTGCCATATGTGCTAAATCCATAAAGTATTCGTCCCATGATTTTCTTTTAGACACAGACTATCTCCTCTTTTCCTTTAGTCATATACACACCTTATTATCTTATAACACTAGAAAAACATTTTTGGTACCAAACGTCCGATATAGAGCAATAAGCAAGAAAAACAAGGGCGCAGTGGCCCTTGTTTTATAATACTGTATGTGTATGGCGGACAGCTAATTGAAACGCAATTTAAACGGATGCCAACTGGCTAGCTTTAAGAGCCTGATCTAAGTCTGCTATGATATCATCCACATTTTCGATACCTATGGACAGGCGAATCATATCTGGAGTTACGCCTGCGGATACTTGCTGCTCTTCACTCAGCTGCTGGTGGGTCGTGCTGGCAGGATGAATCACCAGGGATTTCGCATCCCCTACATTGGCGAGATGCGAGAGGAGTTTTACGCTGTTGATAAATTTCTTGCCTTCCTCCAGGCCGCCTTTTATGCCAAATGTGAAAATAGAGCCTGCGCCTTTGGGCAGATACTTCTGAGCCAGCTCATAATACTCGCTGCTGGCCAGGCCCGGATAGTTCACCCATGTCACCAGTTCATTCTCCTCGAGGAATTTCGCCACTTTTTCAGCGTTCTCTACATGACGTTCCATGCGAAGGTGCAGGGTTTCAAGCCCTTGTATAAACAGCCATGAGTTGAACGGGGAAACGGCGGCACCGATATCACGCAGAAGTTGAACGCGTGCCTTAATAATATATGCCAGGCTGCCGACTGCTTCCGTATATACAATCCCATGGTAGCTTGGATCCGGTTCGCTTAATCCAGGGAACTTTCCATTGCGCCAGTCGAAATTGCCTCCATCGACAATGACCCCGCCAATCGAAGTTCCGTGCCCGCCGATAAATTTGGTAGCGGAGTGAACAACGATGTCAGCCCCGAATTCAATCGGGCGGCACAGATAAGGGGTAGCAAACGTATTATCCACGATAAGCGGCACACCGTTCTCATGGGCAGCGTCAGCGATTTTCTCCAGATCCACTACATCAATGCGCGGATTGCCGATTGTTTCTGTGAAGAACGCTTTTGTTTTATCTGTAACAGCAGCCCGGAAATTCTCCGGATCGGACGGATCTACGAGCGTAACCTTAATACCAAGCTTGCCAAGTGTATGAACAAATAGGTTATACGTGCCACCGTATAGGTTGCTGGAGGCTACAATTTCGTCACCCGCACCTGCAATATTTAGAATCGAAAACGTAATAGCTGATAGCCCAGAGGATACAGCAAGCGCACCTACTCCGCCTTCGAGCTGCGCAATCCGCTGTTCAAACGTATCCTGCGTTGGATTCATAATGCGGGTATAAATATTGCCAAATTCTTTAAGCGCAAACAAATTAGCTGCATGGTCTGTATCCTTAAAAACATACGAGCTTGTTTGGTAGAGTGGTACAGCGCGCGACATCGTAGTCGGATCTACTTCCTGCCCGCCATGCAGGCAAATGGTTTCAAATTTCAATTTTCTTTCTTCTGACATGTTCTTGTTCCTCCCAGTATGATTTTAGCAGGTCGATGAGGATAAATAAAAACCTCTTCTGTTTGAAAGAAGAGGTTCCATACTCGGTATGTCACATCGCTCTCATCTTCCAAAGCATTGCTTTGCTGGAATTAGCACCACGCAGCATGCTGCCGGTTGCCGGGCTTCTCAGGGCCAGTCCCTCCGCCTCTCTGGATAAGAGAATCTATTTTATTCGTGGTGCTTCGTGTTTCATGTTCTCTCAGCTGATCGAAATCATTGTTGTTGAGTACGATTATAGCCACACTATTCCTACCTGTCAACTTAATTCGAATATTTCCTATTGCACGCACACTTTTGGCCTCAGCTTCTCCAGCGTCTTCGGTCCGATCCCGGATATTTGGCGCAGATCATCGACCGTCTTAAAACCGTTATGTTCCTGTCTGTACTGTAGAATAGAAGCTGCCCTGCTGGGTCCTATGCCCGGTATTTTTTGCAGTTCATCCAGAGAAGCCCGGTTGAGGTTAATAGGAGCTTCTGCACCCGCACCCTGTAAAGCACCCGCTGCTTCGGATGATCCATTGCCAGATCTCCCCGTGCCGCTGCCCTGCTGGGAAGCTGATGAAGGACCTATGTATGCCTCGCCCTTGATAGGTATGTACACAAGTGAACCATCCTGTAATGGTGCAGCTTCATTCACCTGTTTGGCATCCGCCTGCGTAAGCAGTCCTCCTGCCAGGCCGATTAGTTGGAAAAGCCTCGCATTCGCTTCAACCGTATACACTCCCGGGTGAACCACGGCTCCCTTAATATCGACAACAATTTTTTTAGCCCCCTGAACCGCCTTTGCAGTTCCCCCATCGCGGCTATGGATGCCCGGTGAGGCTGCGGTCTGCTGCAACTTTATCGGATCCCCCGGAGAAGCATGGGCTGGCTTTACAGTATTATGGGGTTCCTTAATTCCAGTGGCATCTAGCGGTATCATCTCCTGCTGTCCGTTTCCGGAGAAATAATAAAGCAGACTTGCGGCGAACAACAAGGCTGTTCCCATTGCAATCACCCATTTTTTCTTCTCCTGCCACAATGTCACCAACCTGACTATTATCATCTCCGCAACCCTCCTCACTTGTGGTTTTATTTTCGTTTCCCTATAATTTTGTTATACTACATTATGCTTTTCGAAAAGGAGTTGACAAAAATGAGCGTCCATCATGCGATAACAGAACACTCATCCCGGCAGGCAGAATACATCCTTCTGTATCGTAAACTTGATGCAATGCGTGAAGTAAGAATCGAGCAGGCTATTCAACAGTGCCGTGCAGGAAAAGAAATTAACGTGACAGAAATCAATAATGTGACAGAGCAGATTAACCAACTGGCAGCCCGCCATCATCTGCCGCCACGCAGACATGTGACGGTTGATATGATCCGCGAGGCCAGCCGTTAATGCCATGTCATTTGGCTGACCAGTCGCTTCAGCGATAGGCGGCAGACTTATGATACGTGTAACTTTATGATACATGTAAATTGATTTTTACTTTTTTTTCCATTTTATCATAAATGGAAATAACTGTATACTAAATTCTCCTCCCGCGGCATAGGCTTACGTAATAACGCAATGTTTATGCCGCACTGCTATTCTTTCTTCAGTCTGCGGCTTATTAAAGAAGGGAAGAAAGAGAGGGCTTACTCGATGCAATACGCTTTCATTGGCACCGGAAATATGGGGACCATTTTGATTGAATCGCTCATTGAATCAGGTGCGATTCATCCCTCCCAAATAATCGCTTCAAACCGCACACCAGAAAAGCTTGAACGGCTCGCAAACAAATTTACTGAATTAAAAGTTTCACACAACAAAAATGCTGCACGAGAAGCATCCATTCTGTTTCTCTGTGTAAAACCTCATGATTATCCCGTGGTTCTTGATGAGATAAGCGAAAGCTTAACACCTGGTAAAATCGTACTTTCGATAACAAGCTCCATCGGACCCGCTATGCTTGAGCGGCATTCGCATGCCAAAGCAGCCCGGATTATACCAAGCATTACGAATTCCGCCTGCAGCGGAGCTTCGCTGATAACTTTTGGCAGCCGGATCGATGCCTCTGACAAACAGATCCTCCTTCGCTTGTTTTCCACCATTAGCAAGCCTATCGAAATAAATGAAGACATCACACGTATTTCATCCGACCTTGTCAGCTGTGGCCCCGCTTTCTTTAGTTTCTTAGTACAGCGCTACATTGACTGTGCTGTGAAGGAAACGAATATTTCCAAAGATCAGGCAACTTCAATGATTACAGAGATGCTGATCGGTCTGGGAAAATTGTTGGAGGAAGGCCGGTATACACTGCCCGCCCTTCAGGAAAAGGTTTGCGTTCCGGGCGGCGTTACGGGGATAGGGCTTGAGGTTTTGGACAAAACAACCGATCAAACATTTGAAAGACTCATTGAAGCCACCCACCAGAAGTTTAAGACAGATATCGAAGAAGTTACCCATGCCTTTGCAAAATCAAATCTGTAATGCATGAAAAACATCGCGGGCCACGCCGCTCTCTCCTTCCCCCTCATAGAAGCTTTGACGGCAGCTTTGTGGAACGACGGTCGAACCGGCAAAAACATCTGGGTATCTCAATGATGGAGACAGTTTGCCGGTCTTTTTCGCCCTCTGTTCCACACGCTCCATAAGGGGAAAGAAAGGTGCGGACATGTGCCTCACGATGTTTTCCTTGGGTGTTTCGGGACCGGAGGTCCCATTTAAAATATCGCTCAACGTACTTCAACACATTAAAGCAAAATATACTTGCCTATACGAAAAAAAAGAGCCTGTTGGTCCGAGTCTTTACCGTATGGGAAAAGACTTTAGATCGCAACAAGCTCTTTTTTTAATCTAAAAATTTGGCTTTACTTTTTAACGCATCAGGAATTTTGAGTCCAAAAGACTGAACAGCTTTTTTATTAATAACCAGCTGCGTGTCTTTTGTCGTCTCAACCGGCAGTGAACCTGGTTTAGCACCTTTCAGCACCTTAACCGCCATGGCTCCTGTTTGTCGGCCCATTTTGTAATAGTCAATCCCGTATGTCGCGATGGCTCCGCGCTTAACCGTGTCGCTGTCGGAGGCGAATAAAGGTTTTTTGGATGCTTTTGCCGCAGTAAGCAGCGCCTCAAACGAAGATACAACCGTGTTATCCACCGGAACAAGAATCGTGTCGACTTTGTTCATAGCGGCTTCCGCACCCTGTTTAACTTCATTTGAACTGGTGATGCCGATTCTTTGAACCGCAATGCCTTTCGCCTTAGCTGCCTTCTCGACCATGCTTACCTGCACACCGGAATTAACCTCCCCGGTGTTGTATATCACACCGATAGTTTTTACTTTAGGCAGGAATTGTGCAATCAGTTCAACCTGTTTGTCCATTGGCGATACGTCCGACGTTCCGGTCACATATTGAGACGGCTTATCCAGGGATGGAACAAGCTTGGCCGCAACTGGATCGGTAACAGCTGAGAATACCACTGGTATCCCTTTTGCTTGATTCACAACAGCCTGGGCAGAGGGCGTCGTAATTGGAATGATAATATCGTCCTTATTCGTTGCCATCTGCTGGGCAATGGTTGTTACGGTGCTCATATCCCCCTGCGCATTCTGGTAATCCAGCACCATGTTGGCTTTATCTTTATATCCCTGCGCGGCAAGTTCATCAACAATCCCCTGGCGAATCGAATTCAAAGCCGGATGATCGACTAACTGTGTAACGCCAACCTTTACCTGCTTTTCAGTTTTCGCACTGCTCTGCGCATTCGATGCGGCAGGAGATGCGGCGTCTTTGGCTGTACCAGCAGCCGTGCTGCACCCGGCAGCACCCATTACTAACAAAGACAGGGCAATTCCTGTAGCCATTACTCTTCTCATCTTTCTCTCCTCCATACTTAACTCAGCTAGTATTCTGAAAACTTGTGACGATTATACCACGGTAAACTTCAGACTGGCTACCATGAATTTAGCCGACCACTATATTAACCAGTTTCCCTGGGACCGCGATCACTTTGCGTATGGTTTTGCCCACCAGCAATTCCTGAATTTTAACGTCAGCCATCGCCTGGGCTTCCATTTCTTCTCTCGTTGCTTTTGCCGCAATCACAAGCTTTTCACGAACTTTACCGTTTATCTGGACAACAATTTCCACTTCATCAAGCACGAGCGCGCGCTCGTCATACACTGGCCAGTCCTGCAAGTGGACGCTTTCTGCACGGCCGATCATGCGCCACATTTCTTCCGTAATATGCGGAGCAAATGGCGCAAGCAGGACAATCACCCGCTCTACAGAAAGAGCCAGCATCCCGCTGTCCGCCGTCTCAGGATACGCATAAATTTTGTTCACGAGCTCCATGATGGAACTAATCGCCGTGTTGAATTGGCGCCGCTCGCCAATATCTTCGCTCACTTTTTTAATGGTGGCATTAAGCGTTCGATTCAAATCCTTTTCTGCGTCACCTGAAACCTGTGCAACAGCCGTGTCACTGCTGAAAAGGGCACGATGCTGATCCACCATTCTCCATACGCGGTTTAAGAAACGGAAGCTGCCTTCCACCCCGCTGTCACTCCACTCCAGATCGCGATCAGGCGGAGCCGCAAACAGAATAAAGAGCCGGCCGGTATCTGCCCCGTATTTTTCGATGATTTCATCCGGACTGACCACGTTGCCTTTGGATTTAGACATTTTAGCGCCGTCTTTGAGTACCATTCCCTGTGTCAGCAGACTCCTAAACGGTTCGGTAAAGGAAACCATACCGGCGTCATGCAGCACTTTTGTGAAAAAGCGGGAGTAAAGCAGATGCAGGATCGCGTGCTCAATGCCGCCGATGTATTCATCAACTGGCAGCCATTTATTGGCTTTTGCCGGTTCAAACGGAATCTCATCGTTTTTCGGATCGGTAAAACGAAGGTAATACCAGGACGAATCGATAAACGTATCCATCGTGTCTGTTTCGCGCCGGGCCGGCTTGCCGCATTTCGGGCAATCGGTATGCACGAATTCCTCTGATTTGGCAAGAGGATTGGAATGGCCATCAATGACCACGTCTTCCGGAAGCATTACAGGCAACTGTTCTTTCGGAACAGGTACGATTCCGCAGTCGTCACAATAAACCATTGGAATAGGAGCGCCCCAATAGCGCTGGCGGGACACTAACCAATCGCGCAGCCTGTAGGAAACGGTTTTTCCGCCCATGCCCTCTTCCTTCAAATGATCACTTAATGCCTGGATCGCTTTCCGATTCGGTGTGCCGTTAAATGCAGCAGAATTAACAAGCTTTCCATCTTCAGTAAACGCTTCGGTCATATCCTCTTCCCGAAGTTCCTCCCCTTCAGGCTGGATAACGACCTTGATCGGAATATTATATTTACGGGCAAAGGCAAAGTCGCGCGTATCATGTGCCGGAACAGCCATAACCGCCCCTGTACCGTAATCCATTAAGACATAGTTGGCGATCCAGATCGGCACATCTTCTCCTGTAAGCGGGTGTTTCGCGTATGCACCGGTAAACAAACCTTCCTTCGGCGCATCCGTAGAAGTACGGTTAATGTCGGATTCCTTTTTCATGCGCTCGATGAATGCCAGCACCTCGGATTCCATTTCTTTTCCTTTTGCCAGCTCAGGCACGAGCGGGTGTTCAGGAGCGATTACCATAAAAGTAACACCATAAAGTGTATCCGGGCGTGTGGTGAATACCGTTATTTTTTCATCCAGCTCGGGCAGATCAAACGTTACTTCCGCGCCTTCACTGCGGCCGATCCAGTTGCGCTGCATCGTTTTAACTTTTTCTGGCCAGCCGTCTAGTCCATCCAGATCTTTTAAGAGACGATCAGCATAATCGGTGATTTTGAAATACCATTGCTCCAGATCAAGTTTCGTCACTTCCGTCCCGCAGCGCCAGCATTTGCCATCCTCTACCTGTTCATTGGCAAGCACGGTCTGATCATGTGGACACCAATTGACCGCTCCTTTTTTGCGATAGGCTAATCCTTTTTCATAGAAAAGCAGGAAAAGCATCTGGGTCATTTTATAATAGTCAGGGTTGCAGGTTGCGATTTCCCGGTCCCAGTCATAACTAACACCAAGCTGCTTTTGCTGGCCGCGCATGAAGTCGATATTCTCATACGTCCATTTGGACGGCTGAGCACCGAATTTAATCGCCGCATTTTCTGCCGGCATGCCGAACGCATCCCATCCCATCGGATGAAGGACCTGATACCCTTTCATTCTGTTGTAGCGTGCCATTACATCCCCGATGGAATATACGCGCATATGGCCCATGTGGAGACGGCCTGATGGATACGGAAACTGCTCCAGGCAGTAGAATTTATCAGCCCCATCGTTCTCGTTTGTTTTGTTTACTTTGTTTTCTTCCCAAAATTTCTGCCATTTCTGCTCAATCTCGTGCGGTCTGTACGCTTCCATTTGCCAAAACCTCCATTATTCCCGGAACCATTCCGTCCCGTTTAAGCAACAAATACTTTAGCAGTTCAAAGTAGAATCTACTTTTGTTTCAAAAAAAAGCCTCTCGTCCCTGAATTTAAATATCCAGGGACGAGAGGCTTGTATCTCCCGCGGTACCACCCTAGTTAGCGCTTGTCTGAGCGCTCACTCTTTGATCCTTAACGTGGACAAGACGGACAGTAGTAGACGCGTTGTTTCCCACTGTCAGTTCAGAGGTGAGTTCGCTGCAGGCGGCGGTTAACTCGCACCATCCGTTAACTCTCTGCAAAACACCGCTCGTTCAGCTACTAATCCTCGTCAAGACTTTCCTATTCCATAATTATATAGAATTATATGAACTTGCCGCCCGAATGTCAACCTGCGCTGCCTGAGCCGGGTTTACGGGCTATAAAGAAGGCTCTCTCACTGTCAGCTGCAACCGGCTCTGCCGAAAAATCAGATGTGACCGTGATCACCTCAAAGCCTTCGTCGACAAGCCATTGTGCCAGATCATCGAGGTTGTAGGACTGCTGGAGATGGCTTTCCTGAAACCTGCGGAACAGCCCATCATTTTCCCTTACAAACAGCGTGAGGTCATGCTTAACCGTTTCTGTTTCTTCATAAAAGCTGCTTTCCCATATGTATGCTACTTCTTCATCCTGATAATGAAAGGATTCGTCCCCGAAAACATCGCGGATTTTGTAGGGCGTATGGACATCAAACAAAAACGTGCCGCCGGGAACAAGGCTCTGGAAAACCCGGTTAAACACTGCTCTGATTCCTTCGCACTCCGTTATATAATTCAACGTATCGCAAAAACTGACTACGCTGTCCATCCGAGTCCCCAAATCAAGCCCGGTAATGTCCTGCTGCAGGAGATGTACACGGGCTCCCGGATGGCTTACCTGAATCTTCTCCCGTGCTACCTCAAGCATATCAGCAGACAAGTCAACGGCCCATACTTCCAGGCCTGCTTCAAGCAAATAACGGGTAAGCGAACCTGTCCCACAGCCTAGCTCAGCCACGTGATCCGGCTTCTGCCCGGTACGCTGCCACGCCTGCAGCACAAACTGCATCCACTCAGCATACGGCGCGTCGGCCATTAAGTGATCGTACACGCGGGCGAGCTGGTGGTAATTACTCGACGCCGATTGTTCGTGCATCTTTCCACAATCTTTCTATGTTGTAGAATTCCCGTTCATCCCGGTGGAAAACGTGGACCACCACATCACCCAGGTCGATGAGCACCCAGCGCGCTTCGTCATACCCTTCACGGCCGCGTATGGTCACACCTTCTTTCTCCACTTCATCTTTTATACTGTCAACTATAGCCTGTACCTGGGTTTCTGAGTTCCCGTGGCATATGACAAAGTAATCCGCAATGATTGAAAGTCCCTGAATGTCCAACAGGACAACATTGTGCGCTTTTTTATCTTCTGCTGCGTGGGCAGCCAGTTTGGCAATTTCAAGTTCGGTCATCTAATCAGTCCTCCTGATTGCGTTTTTTTCAGAAAGCAGCGAGTTGCGAGCCATAACGGTTAACGGATATACTTTTTTACCCCGATTGACAAGAAACGTAATCGTATTTCCGAACGCCTTAATCAGCGCCGCGTCCATATCCTGCTTGGCCAATTCCCGCAGCTCCTCTACTCCGGGGAAAATCCGATTGGGTTCAATATAGTCAGCCAGGCAAACGACCTTCTCAAGCTTCTTCATCCGTTCCCGGCCTGACGTATGATAACGGATCGCATTTAGAATCTTTTCATCCTGGATGCCTAGCTCCTGTTTCGCAACCTCTGCACCCACAGGTGCATGCCATAGCTCCTTATCGTAATCAAGCAGATCCTTGGGAATTTGCGGTGTGCGTTTGATGATTTTGCGCAGCTTGTCTTCCGGCCAAAACTTACAGTAATCATGTAAAATGGCAGCGATCTCCGCCTTTTTCTCGTTTGCCCCATACTGGCGGGCCAGCTGAATGGATGTCTCCATAACGCCCAGAATATGCTGGTACCGATGGTCGGTAACCTGCTGTTTAACAGCAGCTAATAGCTTTTCACGATCCATATAACCCGTTCTCCTCTATATATAGTCTAACCGCTTCCGGAACAAGATAACGAATGGAACGTCTCTGTGAGACAAAATTTCTGATCATGGTAGAAGAAACATCGAGCTGCGGCATCTCAACTTCAGTGATGCGATCGCCGAATGGGTGCTTCATTAAATAGCCTGGCCTTGCGAGGGCCACAAAACGAACCATTTGAACCAGTTCATCAATTCGATTCCAATGGTGCAGGTATTCGACCATGTCCCCCCCGATAATAAAGTAAAAAGCTGTATCAGGGTAACGATTGTTTAAGTATAGCATCGTGTCATACGTAAAGGAAGGTTTCCCCATTTCAGCCGTATCGATTTCAACTGTTGATAGACAGAAAGCCGGATGATTATCGATAGCCAGTTTCAGCATGGCTATCCGGTGGCTGTCGTCCGTAATACGCTTCTCCCGTTTATGCGGTGGAATATGGGCCGGAATAAACCAGACTTCATCGAGTCCCAGGCTCGTTCTGGCCTGGTCTGCCGCAATCAGATGGACGGTATGGACCGGATCGAACGTTCCTCCCATTAATCCGATCTTTTTAACGGGGCAGCTCAATTCTTTTGTTTTCCTTCGATTCTTTGTAAAGCACAACGGTTTTGCCAATTAATTGGACAAGTTCAGCTCCCGCTCCCTCGGCAAGCTCTCTGGCCACTTCATCTTTATCATCATCATTGTTATTTAAGATCGACACTTTAAGCAATTCACGGACCTCTAGCGTTTCCTCGATTTGCCGGATTAAATTCTCATTAACGCCGCCCTTTCCCACTTGAAAAATGGGTGTTAAATGGTGGGCCAGCGACCGTAAATGCCGCTTTTGTTTGCCTGTTAACATTTATTTTTCCTCCTCATTACTTATCGGCTGTAAGAGAAGCCAGCACCGCTTCTCTCATTATATGAACGGGTGCCTTGCGGCCGGTCCAATATTCAAAACTTAAGGCGCCCTGGTAGATGAACATGCCAACACCGCTGTGTATGCGGGCACCTGCAGCCAGCGCATCCCGCTGAATCCGCGTCTGCAGCGGATTGTAAATTAAATCGCTTACGAGCAGCCTGCTGTGCAGGTATTCCGCGGGTATCGGGCTGGCTTCATTATCCGGATGCATGCCAATGGAAGTCGTCTGGACAAGCAGCGTACTTTCCTTTATTTCGCAAGCAATTTGCTCCACAGGGATCGATCGGATATCTCGACCAGGAAAAAGCTGCGTGAGTTCCACTGCCAATTGCTCGGCTTTGGCATATGTACGGTTTGTAATTACCACGCGCTCTACCCCGGCTCTAAGCAGAGCCAGTGAAACTCCCCGTGCTGCACCTCCCGCTCCCAGCATTAGAACACGGGCATCCGGCGGATTTATGTTTCCTTCTTCTATAAGGGACTGCACGTAACCTCTTCCATCTGTATTATACCCAATAAGGCGTCCATTCTCGTTGACAATGGTATTTACCGCTCCGATCTGGCGTGCTTCCTCGTCAATCTCATCCAAGAACGGCATAACCGCCACTTTATGCGGGATCGTTACATTTACCCCCCGCAAGCCAAGAGCTCGGATGCTCTCTACAGCAGATGCGATGTTAGATGGTTCAATATCAAACGCGGCATATAGATATGGCAGCCCCAATTCCTGAAAAGCACGGTTGTGCATAAGCGGTGAAAGTGAATGCCCAACCGGGTGGCCAAACAAGCCTGTGAGTCTGGTGCAACTGTCAATTTCCCCCATCATTGCCTCTCCCCTTTATAACTTTGTCTTTACCTTAGATAAGCGACGGACGCAGGGAAACCGCCACTCCTTTTGGCACGTGGACCACAACGTTTGCGCCTGTTCCATGGAGTGCGATCCAGCCGAGGCCTGAAATAACCAGATCATAATTGCCAGCGGGAACTTTAAATGTAAACTTATCCAGCTTAGCTGTTGGATCCGCCTGATCTTTTCCAGGCGGGGAAAGCATCTCACCCAGATGGTTTGCATAAATTTCATCGGCACGCTCAAGCTTTGTGCGATGAATGTTCAGCTGATTTGAAATGTAGAAGACAAACGGCTGATCCTCTCCCTTAACAAAATCCACCCTGGCTAGGCCCGCAATGAAAAGCGACTGTTTGTCCTTAAGCTGGTACGTTTTCGGTTTTAAGGGCTTTGACGGCATCACTAGCTTTAGTTCTTCCGGAGTAACCCGGTAAATGATCTGATCCCTGTTGATTATACCTGGTGTATCATACAGCGAGGACCCTTCATCCAGCGGTATTTCAATGACATCCAGTGTAGTGCCTGGAAATTGAGAGGTCGTAATCTCCTTTTCAGATTCGCCATACTGGCTGAGAAGGCGGTTTATTAAGGAAGACTTTCCTACATTCGTAACGCCTACAATATAAATATCACGCTTTTTCCGGTACGTATCCATCGCCTGGACCAATCGTTCTACTCCTTCGCCGGAGCGGGCGCTGACCAAAACGACATCTACCGGCTTGAGCCCAAGGTCACTGGCAGACTTACGTAGCCAGTTCACCAGACGATTCCGGTTAACGTTTTTGGGCAGCAAGTCCACTTTATTGGCCACAAGCAAGATCGGATTATCTCCGACAAATCTGGGAAGGCCACGCAGCCAGCTTCCATTGAAGTCAAAAAGATCAACGACCTGCACAACGAGCGAGCGGGTATGTCCAATACTGTTTAAAATTCGGACAAATTCGTCGTCTCCTAGCGTAACGGTTGAAGCCTCATTATAGTGCTTAATCCGGTAACAGCGCTGGCAAACAGGCGTTTCCTTCACCAGCGAACTCTCAGGGGCATAGCCTGGTTTTGTTTTATCTTCCGTTTGTATCGCAATGCCGCATCCGGCACAATGCAGATCTAATTCACTCATGTTTATCCTCCCAGGGTATCATACCGCGTCTTCTCAGCCATCCCAGCGCCACTCTTTCAAGCATCCGGTTTATCCGGGTAAAAATGCCGTCGCTTGCGGCGACCGGAACCACAAGGATGGTGTAGAATCCCATCCGACGCCCACCAAGCACATCCGTAAATAACTGATCGCCTATTACCACTGTTTCTGCGACCGAAAGATTCATCCGGCGGGTAGCTTCACGAAAAGCCGCTAATGTTGGTTTTCTCGCCTGGTGAATATAGGGAACACCAAGCGGTTCGGCAACCTTCGATACACGGGTTTGTTTGTTGTTTGAGACAATAACAACGGAGAACCCGAGCTCCTCTACTTCTCTCATCCATTGAACAAGCTTAGGGGTTGCATCCGGCCGGTTCCACTCGATTAACGTGTTGTCCAAATCTGTTATTATGCCCTTTATTCCACGGGCTTTCAATTCATGAAGGTCTATTTCATATACCGATTCCACGTGCAGATCCGGCACGAGCAGAGATAAGAACATGCGGCCCCTCCAAGTTATATTTCACATAAATTCCGGCATTTACTATACCATACAGCAAACAGAGTGTCACTTCAAATGGGAAAAACACGCGAGTCCTTGCCGCTCTTGTTTTCCCTCAGAGAAGTATCACGGCCGCTTTGTGTCTCGACGGGCGGACCGTCAAAACATCTGGGTATCTCAATGATGGAGACAGTTGACGGTCTTTTTCGCCCTTTGTTCCACACGCTCGCTAAGGAAAAACAAAGGCGGCAGTTGCCTCGCGATGTTTTTCCACGCCAAAATAAAACCCCCTTATAAAAATACGAAAAAGCGGACAGGGTTAAATGTCCGCTTCCTTCTATTTTACATGGAACCAGGCCAATTATTTGCAATCATGGCCGCATTCTTGTTCGGATTAATTGGCTGATGCAACTCCCGGCATTCCTGTAAAAGCAGGAATGACTTGAGCGTTTTTCGCTTCTGCAGGAAGCTCGATCTTAATATCGGTATTATAGTCTGTCATTTTTATCTTTTCATTTACGAACACGCTTTTAATCGGAATATCCTGTCCAATTGCTTTATCATTAAGCGTTACGGCAATCTGCACATCCATATCACTCATCAGGCCGGTTTTCGGATCGATCGTCATCGTTCCCTGAATGTATAACGAACCGATAAGGGCATCCGCTTGCTGCAAGGCTGCCTTTATATCTGCCAAGCCGGCTGTTCCGTTGTCAAACATTCCAGCGAGATCTGAGAAATGGCTGATTTTCCCCTGGAATGCATACTGCCCATTGCCCAGGTCTCTATAGAAAAGAGATTTTTGCAGCTGCGGAGGCAAAAGCTGCGTTTTCTGCTGCATGAGCGCACCCATGTCCGGCATCGCATTCGGGATTTTAAGCCATTGGCTGCCCTGTCCTCCCGGAACGGCAGGCGTCTTCAGATACAAATCTTTGCCGATGATGTATTCCTCCATATTGATCGGTCCGGACATAGCTGGCATGTTCGGCATAGCAGGCATGTTCATCGCTATGTTTATTTTCATTTTATCAGGCAACACATAAGCGGCGTCCCCATTTACCACAAGCTGGTTAACCATCTTTTGAACCATAGCCCACTCCTGCTCATGGCCTTTGATGGCTTTGGCATTGCCTTCGACCTTAGCGGAGAGGCTGAGTTTCATGGAGGCAGATTTTAGTTCGGACTGCTTCTGCTGGCTATCCGCTAATTTGGTTTGAACATCGGCAGAGGTGGAAAGAAGCTGTTGGATTAACGTTTGCGCCTCTTCTTTCGTGAGCAGTTTATCCGATTGTGTCCAATCCATGTTCGCTTTAACGCCATTAAACCAGGTGGATAAATTATAGGCCCAGTGTTTTTCCGCTAGCGGTGAGGATGAGCCTGCAAGCGGGCTATTCGGAATGCCCAGCGCCCGTCCAATAAAAGCGATCGCCTCAATTTGTTTAACCGGCTGGTTGAGACGCAAAGTATGATCGGTAAAACCCGAAACAATATGATTTCCTTGCAATTTGGCTGCCGCAGCATAGTATGGGCTTGTCTTATTCACATCTTTGAAATTCTGGATGGCTTCAACTTGCGACAGATCCACAGCGTTTACCAGTAGATTAAAAAATTCTCCGCGAGTGATTAAGTTGCTGTGTGAGGGTGCGATGTATGTACTCCCCGCAGCCAGTGCATTTGCCACCGGCGACCCCATAAGCATTGAAAGACTAACCAACCCTGTTACAAGCATGCTCCTCTTCTTCACTTCTAACCCCTCCACATTTGGAAAATCTTATCACTCTTCTTACGTATGAAGGGGTCTGAAAGTTGCAAACTGCCAAAATAAATTTTATTCTCTATCTTTATTGATAAGCTCCTGTTTTAAATCCCATAATTTCTGGCTTAAATCAACATGATAGCCATGTGGATTCGTCAGGCGGCGGATTTCCTGCGGAAAGACCTTAAGGCGTTCCTGCATCCGCTGCTGCAGCACTTTTAGGCTTGGACTATCTGCTGTTTTTCTTCCGTTTGCGACAACCTCGGAAAGCAGGCTCTTCATGCGGTAGTCGCGTATCGTTTTTCTTTTATGCGGAAAAAGCGGGTCGAAAAGCGTAATTTCATCCTCAGGGATGTGCTCACCTTCCAGCGCGATTAAATCCGCGAGCGGTTGGCCTGATTTGTCATCAAAAAACCGCACGACTTTCTTGAACCCAGGATTCGTAATTTTCGAGGGATTTTCCGAGATTTTAAGCCGCGGTTCCCACTCTCCGTTTTGTTGGACAGCAGCAAGCTTGTACACCCCGCCAAGCGCAGGGCAATCACTGGAAGTGATGAGATTGGTCCCGACTCCCCAGATGGAAATGCACGCGCCCTGGTTTTTCAAATCTTTAATTAAATGCTCATCTAAATCGCTGGAAGCAACAATGGCAACGTCCTCAAGCCCCGCTTCATCCAGCATCGCCCGGGCTTTTTTGGAGAGATAGGCCAAATCACCGGAATCAAGCCGGATACCCAGCAGGCGTTTACCCCATTTTTTCAGTTCATTTGCCATCTTAATCGCGTGTGGGATGCCCACTGAAAGAGAATCGTATGTATCCACGAGCAGCACGGTGTTATCCGGGAAGGCTTCAGCATAAGCCTGAAAGGCATCCAGTTCATTGTCAAATACCTGCACAAAACTGTGCGCATGCGTTCCCTGAACGGGAATATCAAAATCGCGGCCTGCCAAAACATTGGAAGTCGCTGCAACACCGCCGATAAAGGCAGCGCGCGCGCCATAATAACCGGCCTCCGTTCCCTGGGCCCGGCGCAAGCCGAATTCAAGCACGCTATCGCCTTTGGCAGCCTCCACGATCCGGGCGGCCTTCGTTGCGATAAGCGTTTGGTGGTTAATCATCGTTAGCAAAGCGGTTTCAATCATTTGCGCTTCAAAAATGGGTGCTTCCACCCGCATGAGCGGTTCACCCGGAAAAATTATCTCTCCCTCGTCCATGGCGTAAATGCTGCCTGTAAATTTGAAACTGCGGAGTTTATCGAGAAATCCCTCGTCATACGGATGGACCGTCCTAAGGTAATCAATGTCTCGATCTGTAAATTCAATAGATGTAATATACGCAAGGGCCTGCTCAAGGCCCGCAAAAACCGCGTATCCGCTTCCACAAGGATTTTTTCTGTAAAACACATCAAAGACAGCGCGCGTATCCGCCATTCCTTTTTTATAATAGGCATACATCATATTAATCTGGTAAAGATCCGTACTTAATGTTATATTTTTCTCCAAATTATCCAACTCCTTACCGTGCTTATCTTATAGTTTTCCTGATTATACAGAAATCAACACGGCTTTGTTGAAATTATGTCACTCCTTCCCGGCCTGGTCAATCCATGATTTACAAACATACAAACATGTCACGGCACCAGTTTGCTGGTGGTATTGGTTGCATCCTTTTTTACTTGTTCCTTCTTTGAAATCTCTTCGCCAAATATCCCCTGAATCACTTGTTTATTTCCGTAAACGAAAAGCGTATCGCCTTCCCGGATTTGTGTGTCATACGCCCGGTTTCGTATAAATTCCTCGCCCCGCTTAATAAATAGAATGAGCATGTCTATTGTTTTGGGCGCAATTTCGCTGCCTCTCTTACCAATAAAAGGAGAGTGCATGTAGATGACCACTTCTATGAATAAATCATCGCGGCTAATATATAACACGTCTTCAATCGGAAGCTCATGTATCATATATTCTTTTTGTAGATTCGATTTTAAATGCCTCTCCAGATAACGCTCGACAGGTTTGCTTCTTATAATGAAATAACCGACAGCCATCACTACGGCAATAATAGAGAGCTGGGGAATACCTGAATGCTGCGCCAGTATCGTACTTAACGACGAAATAATAACAGCCAGTGAAAACGCACCGAATAAAATAAGAAACATGGCGATCTTCTTCCGAATCGGGTGTCTGGCAATTAACTCGGATTCAATCGTTGTAAAGCCGGTTCCCGTTAGCATGGAGATGGCCTGAAATCTTGCCACATCCTTTTTTAATCCGGATAGTATCAGAAGAACGGTAGCGATCTCTATAACAATAAACACAATGATAAAATAAATAAGGATGAAGACAATTCCCACTGTGCACGCCATCCCCAATCGTTTGGCATATAGAAAATTCGGCTGGCATCAAGCCTTAACGCAGGAGTCAGCCGAATTTTCTTATATACCTTCCCAAAATTCCTTCCGGGTAAACCTTTCTAAGGGGTGACCGGGCGCCACCGTCGACGTTTGCATAAGGGATCGCCTCAAAAAATAAAAAAAAGATAAGGTACAAGAGACTTGTTATATTGGGCCAAGGACATCGAAGCTGGATTTGACGTTTATGCTTTGATAACCGAAGAGAATCCAAATGTTGTTGAAGGTCTAGTTTCTGTTAAGGCAAACCATCATCGAGATTTTTTTTGTGTGCATGTACGCCATGTTGAATCCGCAAAATAACAAAAGCTTCATCAAGAAAGGACAAAGAAACCTGATTCAAAAGTATGCAGGTTTAGGTGCTAATTTATGTGCAATTGCAATCAAAAGATGAAACCATTCCTTTTTTGAAAAGTTAGGTGGATTCTGTTTAGGGCGCAATGTTATCTTTGAACCAGAAGAAGTTCAAATGTTAGTAGCAAAATATGTACCTGGAGGTGTTAGACTGTGGCGAAAGAGGTGAAACTAATGACTATCATGACAGCAACTAAGACAGGTTACAATGTGAAGACGGAGAGTGGTAACGTGCTTCGTGATGAGATGAAAGAGTTTGACGAAGGTTTCCCAGATGGAATCTATGCCGCGCCACAACCAGGTGAGCCCATAATTAAGTTAGGAGCCATGTATCGGTATTGCCGTGAGAAAGGAAAGAAACCGCAAGAACTAACCAAAGAAGAACTCAATCGATTTCTTGTTTATGATAAATAGAAAAAGGTGACGCCATTGCTTTATGTATATGGTGTCACCTTTTTTAGTCTCCACTGAGGGCTATTTTCATTCGGTCTGGATTTTTTAGTTTTCAATGCTATTTTCAATAATACTTTCTCTTCGGTTATCACACTATCCTGCCCGATCGTTAAATAGCAATAACGAAAATAAAAACCCGTCTCTTAGGTAGACGGATTTAAGCTTTATATAAATTACAAAAAGGTAACTACTTAGGTCAGTGAGCCGAATGAAAACTGACCGCGTATGACAGAAATAATAGAAGCGAGTACATCCAGTTTTTGTTTTCGAAGCGTGGAAATGAAGCCGCGGATGCGCGCAAATTGCTTGGCTCCCTCTTCTGTACGGAAGGATCCAGAAATTTCCTGCTTGATTTTCATCATTCGAATGTCACGTTCTGCTTGACTGTTGTCAAAAGGCACTCGATCATCTCGAAGAAACCGCATTATGGCGGTTTTGTGCAGAATGAATCGCTCGCCAAGGTTAGCTGCTTTGCTTTTGGCCTTTCGGCCCCTTTTTAAAGGAGCATCAGGTGCAGGAGGAGGGGTTTTCCATTCCTCTGCGCCTCGAAAAAGAATTTGATCGTAGCGAGTTTCCAGATCAGCTATTACCTTTGCTTCAACTGGTCTCTCAGCCCTCCGTGTTTTTTTTGTTTGCTGCCAGGCTTCCCGGAGCAGCGCTTGCATGTCGGCTGCCCATTGATGTTTATCATAATCGATAATTCCCTGGCATTCGCGGAGAAGATGAGCGCCACAAAGTGCATGCTCGAATCGAAATTCGTCAGAGAAGTACGGTGCCCAACAATCGTGGACTAGGATGCCGGTGTAATTCGGTAAAACACCGTTGGTGTTAAGGGCTTCTTTACCTCGTTTTTTATGGACATTATACAATGTCCAGTCGATATTGCTCACAGTATGCAGCCACTGCGTTTTGTTTTCGATACGCATCCCGGTTTCATCCGCATGCACCAAATCACTGCTAACCAGTTGTTGACGAATTACTTTCTCGATAGGTTCCAATTGAACGGAGAGCGCTTCAAGATGACTGAGCAAGGTAGCTTCGCTTGGACGGTGTCCGGTCATGTCTTCGAACAATTGGCAGATGCGTTCAAGAGGCAGGTGTTGATAGTTGTTTAGGTATGCACACCACGCCTTCCAGCTATCTCCATACTGAACCGGTGCCTGCACGTTCTCTGGGAATGCAGCGTGCTGTTTGGTTCCGCAATTTGGGCAACATTTTGAAACTGATCGGTGCTCTGTAACAACTAGGCGGGGAAGCGGTAGATCGACCACTTGCCGACGTGTATAAGCCTCCACTGGCAAATCGACAAGGGAAGTGGCACAGCGGGAACAGGATTCGATGGTATGCCATTTAATTTCATCAGGTTGGCTTACCATTTTGAGAGTATGCCCATCATGCCCCTTCGGGGCACCTTTCTTCCCACCAGAAGGCCGAAGGCTCTTTGGTTTTCGCAATCCATCGCTCGATGGTGGTTTACTACTATTACTGCTATTGCTTCCAAGCTGGCGTTCCAGCTCTTGGACACGGGATTCGAGTTGAACAATACGTTTCGCCTGTTGTTCAACGGTTTTTTTCAACTGTCGGTTCTGTTCAAGCAATGCAGTAATGAAATCGGCGATCTCTTTGTCACCTTTGCTTATTTGCATGACTTGTACCGGGGTAAATTCCATCATCATCATCCTCTTTCTTTTTCCGTTCAATGAAATTAGATGACTATACCCTTTTTAAAGATTATTAAAACATTTGAGATACCTAAGTAGTTACACAAAAAGTTATAAAAATATATTTAAAATGATTTATCCACACTCTGACGAGGAAGGAACCGTGCCTCGCTTGTTCATTTACAACAACTACGCACATTTCAGATTGCATTTTTATTATGAAATCCTTTTTCGTTACTTCGTGAACGATCGTCAATCGGGACAACGGCGTCATGCAATTGAACCTCTAATTCCTGCACATATTTCTCCTTCTCTTCCTTGCTCCACTTTAGCCGTTCCGCCATAAATTCAATGACCGTCGTCTTCCACTTGTACACCATGTCGATATCGAAGAAAAGATATCCGGTCCGTCGAATAAAGAAGTCAACCGGCTTATAGACCATTTCTTGTTCAAGCCCATACACAAGCGATGCATAAAGGTCAAGAGGCAAGCCAGTTGCTGCTGCATCTTGGTTGTAGCCAGCAGACTTGTCAAACAAGTGGTTCACATTGGATCCATACGTACGGGCTAACCGTCCCGCCTGTTGTGGTGTAAAGCCCTTCTTGATTCCTTCCTGTGCCATCTTTTCAATATAACTTGCGAAATGAGCCGATCCCCCTACATCTCCGCCTGAAATCGGCAGGTGTTTCGTTTTGCAAGCCGGGGACGTTGTTGATAATTCCTTGCCTAGCAAACTAGCGACAAGATCAACGATGGTTTCAGCCATTTTACGATAGCCTGTCAGTTTCCCCCCAGCAATCGTAATAAGTCCGGATTCGGATTGCCAGATTTCATCCTTACGTGAAATTTCCGAGGGGTCTTTTCCTTCTTCAAGAATCAGCGGCCGTACACCGGCCCAGCTGGACTCTATGTCTTTCTCCGTAATGTTTACTTTAGGGAACATATAATTAATTGCATCAATAATATAGGTTCGGTCAGCCACTGTCATTTTAGGACTTACAGGATCTTCGCCGTAGAATGTATCCGTTGTGCCTACATAGGCCTTTCCGTTACGTGGAATCGCAAAAACCATTCGGCCATCCGGCGTATCAAAATAAACGGCCTGCTTGAGCGGGAAACGTTTCTGGTCAATGACAAGATGAACGCCTTTCGTCAGCTGAAGTGACTTGCCCTTTTTTGAATGATCTTTCTCACGCAGCGTATCCACCCATGGCCCTGCTGCATTGACAATTTTCTTAGCAAAAAGCTCATATGTTTTTCCGCTAATCTGATCGTGCACGCGGACACCGATAACTTTGCCATCGCGATAGATAAACGCTTCTACTTTGGCATAATTTACGGCTTTTGCTCCTCTTTTTACAGCTTCCTTGATCACTTCAATGGTTAAACGGGCATCATCCGTCCGATATTCTACATAATATCCGCCACCCAGTAGTCCTTCCCGTTTGAGAAGCGGCTCTTTATCTATTGCCTGCTGGTTATTCAACATTTTTCGGCGCTCACCGCGTTTTACGTTTGCCAGAAAATCATACAGTCTTAAACCGATAGATGTGCTAAACTTTCCGAATGTCCCTCCTTTATGCATAGGGAGCAGCATCCATTCTGGCGTGGTAACATGCGGTCCATTTTCATACACGATCGCCCGCTCTTTTCCTACTTCCGCTACCATTTTCACTTCAAACTGTTTTAAATAGCGAAGCCCTCCATGTACCAGTTTAGTTGAACGGCTAGAGGTGCCAGCCGCAAAATCCTGCATTTCAACAAGCGCTGTTTTTATTCCGCGTGTCGTTGCATCGAGCGCAATCCCGCAACCTGTAATTCCTCCCCCTATAACAAGCAAGTCGAAGGACTGCTCACTCATGTCCTCGAGCTGTTGTGACCGATTCAAACCTGAAAATGCTGTCATTATGGACGCCTCCTGGGTATATGAATTCGAAACCAAATAAAAAGAGACCGCCCCTAAACAATACAGCTGTATGAAAAGCTGTAATGAAGGTTCGGTCTCTCCTAAACTCCTACCGTATTATTAACTTAACTTTAGCATATCACAATTCTGTATTATTTAAAAGCCATAGCTGCCTTCACAGCTTTTTTCCATCTATCGTAAAGTTCATTGCGCCCATCTTCTGACATGGACCCTTCAAAACAGTGTTCGATATTCCATTGTTGCGAGATTTGTTCCTGGCTCTCCCAATAACCTACCGCTAATCCTGCAAGATACGCTGCACCCAGTGCCGTGGTCTCATTAATAACCGGGCGTTCTACCGGCACACCCAAAATGTCACTCTGGAATTCCATCAGGAAATTATTTTTTACGGCACCACCGTCAACGCGCAGCGTTTTCAAAGAAATACCCGAATCGGCTTCCATGGCCGTTAAAACATCCTTGCTTTGATAGGCAAGCGACTCTAGGGTCGCACGAATAAAATGTTCTTTCGTTGTCCCGCGCGTGACGCCAAACACAGCTCCGCGAACCTCACTGTCCCAGTAAGGAGTGCCAAGTCCTACGAAAGCCGGCACAACGTATACCCCATCTGTTGAGGCGACGCGAACGGCATATTCTTCACTGTCTTTGGCTTCCTTAAACATCCGCAGCCCGTCTCTGAGCCACTGGACGGCGGAACCTGCGACAAAAATGCTTCCTTCTAACGCATATTCTACTTTTCCGTTTAATCCCCAGGCAATGGTCGTTAAAAGCCCATGATTGGAAGAAACCGCTTTGGTTCCCGTATTCATTAACATAAAGCAGCCTGTGCCATATGTGTTTTTGGCCATCCCTTCCGTATAGCACGCTTGCCCAAACAATGCTGCCTGCTGGTCCCCGGCAGCGCCGGCGATCGGCACCTCTTTGCCAAAAAAGTGGTAGTCAACGGTATGGCCATAAACTTCAGATGAAGGCCGGACTTCTGGCAGCATCGATTTAGGAATCGTTAAAATCTCGAGCAGCTCGTCGTCCCATTTCAAGTCATGAATGTTATACATCAAGGTGCGGGATGCGTTGGAGTAGTCGGTTACATGCACTTTGCCGCCGGATAGCTTCCATATTAACCATGTATCGATGGTCCCGAATAACAATTCACCCTTCTCAGCCTTTTCTCTGGCCCCCTCCACGTGATCGAGAATCCATTTAACCTTTGTGCCTGAGAAATAAGCATCAATTAACAGCCCGGTTTTCTCCCGGAATCGCTCATTCAACCCCCTGCTTTTCAGATCTTCACAGATGTCATTTGTCTGGCGGGACTGCCAGACGATTGCGTTATAAACAGGCTGGCCTGTTGTCCTGTCCCATACAACCGTTGTTTCCCGTTGATTGGTAATGCCAATGCCTGCGATTTGATCAGGGCTTATATTTGACTCAGATAGACTTGTGGCAATCACCGCAAGAATAGAGCCCCATATTTCATTTGGATTGTGTTCTACCCAGCCCGGTTTCGGAAAATACTGCTTAAACTCCTGCTGCGCCGTATGAACAATTTCACCCTTTTTATTAAAAATAATGGCGCGGGAACTCGTTGTTCCCTGATCGAGTGATAAAATATAGTTCTCCATTTAACAGTCCTCCAATAGCTTTATATTTTTTTAAAAGGTTTAGGCCGCATATTCACTTTTTGTTTTGGCGGTCTCCGGCTTTTTCCCGGATATCATCGAGATGGCCAGCACAACGATCATGGCCAGCAGTACATACCAGAAGCTGGGTGTTACTTTTCCTTGAAACACAGCCTTATAAAATAAACCGCCAAATGAACCGCCTAGCAATGGGCCCACAACCGGGATCCAGGCATATTTCCAATTAGATGATCCCTTTCCATGGATAGGCAGGATAAAGTGGGCAATTCGTGGCCCTAAGTCGCGAGCAGGGTTAATCGCATAACCCGTCGTGCCGCCAAGCGATAGGCCAATGCTCACGATGAGAAATCCAACTATGAACGGGTTGAGCCCTTCTGCAAACTTATTCGCGCCAATCGCGAGTATTCCTAATACCAGGATGAAGGTTCCGATGATTTCACTTAATAGATTGGCAAAGGAATATTCAATAGCTGGTCCGGTAGAAAATACGCCAAGCTTCGCGGCCGGATCCTCCGTCTCTTTCCAATGCGGCAAATAATGAAGATACACGACAGTGGCTCCCAGTATCGCACCAATCATTTGAGCCGCGATATAGGAAGGAACCTGGCTCCAGGGGAAATCCCCTTTAAATGCGAGAGCTAAAGTTAAGGCAGGGTTTAAGTGGGCACCACTTATTCTTCCAACTGCGTAGGCTGCAACCGCTACAGCTAAACCCCACCCCATCGTAACTACCATCCAGCCTGAATTCTGTGCAAGAGACTTCTTCAACGTAACACCCGCACACACACCGCCACCTAGAATAATGAGAATCATCGTTCCAATAAGTTCTCCCACAAATGGTGACATCCCTTGTTCCTCCTTTTGATTGATGTTTTGTAACCGCTTTAATCTTTAGCGTTTTGAAGACAATACGGTCCCCAGTTAAGCAATAAAAAACGCTTTAGAACCTTAACGTGGCATACTTTCTTTTTGAGTACAAAAAAAGAAAATTCACATCTATCCCCAATCGAGGAATTACAGATGTGAATCTCCTTTTCTCCGTCACATTTATTAACTTGTCTTTATCATACTTGAATGAATTGAAAGCGTCAACATTTAATTTTAAAGTTAGTAATTTTCCCATAATGCGCGATTTGAGGTAGTGATCGCGACAGCTCCGGCTTCGAGTGCACGTTCTACATCGCTTACGGTTCTTATCAACCCTCCTGCGAAAATCGGGATGTTCGTTCTCTCATATACTTCTTTTATAATGAACGGCATGGCTCCTGGCAGCACTTCTATGTAATCGGGACGGGTTTTTTCTAAGAGTGCATAGCTTTTCTCGAGGGCATTCGTATCCAGTAGAAAAATTCGTTGTATGGCCAGTACCCCTTTTTGTTTCGCTTTTAAAATGACATTTGCCCGGGTTGAAATGATTCCAAACGGTTGAATCTCCTGGCACAAATATTCCGTCGCATATTCATCGTTTTTCAGGCCCTGGACTAAATCCGCGTGCAGGAGCATCTTTTTCCCATTTGATCTAGCCATATTATAGAGCGATTTTAGCTGGGCAATGTGGGTATCAAGAAAGACACCATATTCAAAGGAACTGTCGATAATTTTTTCAAAATCCTTAATGGTTTTAGCTGCCGGCAAAATTTTTTGACCAAAAAAACTCATCATGACTCTCCTCTATTTACATCGGCCTACGATGCCTGTTTTTATCGGAAGTATATCATCCTACACTATGCCGTCACAAGCGGATGCAAATCTATCTATAACCGAATATATATTTATCCCCATTCATAATCATTTTAAAATTAGTGGAGATTATTGCATATAAGCAGGGAGAGGGAGATTTGTAACCATGAAGTCACTAATATGGAATTCAATCATTTCTTTCATCCATGCAATTTTTTCGTTGACTGTATTCCTTGTTTTATTTGTTATTGAATTTGTATTTACCACCCTTTTTATCGGTGATTCAAACCCTGTCCCAACCACTGGTGAATATGTATTTTTAATGATATTAACTATTCTAAAGTGTGTAGTAACTGTTTTATTTCTGCTACTACAAAAAGAAACATCTTTCTATAAAGTGCTTGTTTCGTTAGGAGTAGGAATAGTTACTGCCTTATGGCTGATCCTGCTGATTGCTGGTTTACATTCTCACGTTTATGAGGTTCGCAATGCTCCGAAACTATTGTTGGTTTGTGATTTTATAGCTACCAGCTTATGTATTGTAGTGGCTTGTCTTTTGACCCTAATTAAGTTGGTGAAGTGGAGAAAGATATTTTTGGGCAAGTGAACTCCTGTTCTGTTTCATAGCGTTATCATCTCATTCATCTCCGAAGAAAAACTTTATAATTCTTCTATTGAATATTCTCAAATTCATTATATTTATACCTTTTTTGATTTTTATTCTTCAAATGGAAGAAAAGTAGTTAAATATCCAATAACTTAGACGTATGAATCAATTTCACAATTCACAACCCTTGAACCGTAAGGTTCAACGAGCATAGAAAAAAGGAGTACCTCCTCAAATCTCGAATAGAGTAGTTGTCCAGACAACTCAATGAGAAAGGTTGGTCTCCTCATGTATTCAATTCGTCAAGGCTGTTTGTTTTCCCTGCAAGATTTATTAGATTTAGAACCTACCCATCGTTTTGAAGCAATTTTTGAAGGCATTAATATTATGCCGCTACTCAAAATTGTATCCAAGAAGGTAAGAGAGGGTGCTCCACAATCGCTTAATTATGCATCCATGATCTATTCACTGTTTGCCCGTATTTTAGAAGGCATTCCAACGATTAAACTTCTTGTTCGTCGATTGAAAAAAGACATGCTGTTCTTTTTAGACTGCGGTTTTGCTCTTTCGGATCGAGTTCCGTCTGAAGCTTCTTTTTCACGTTTGGTCCAAAAAATGAAAACATCCAATGTGTTGAATGAAATGAACCATGAACTTCTTTTACATGCAATTAAAGAAGGCTTCATAGATGGTGAACATATTGCAATCGATGCTACCCACATTGAAGCGAGAGACCAGGCTCCAGAAAAGCAAGAAAGTAAGGTGGAAGGACCTGTCAAAGAACCGAAAAAACGCGGTCGCAAGAAAAGAGAAGACGTGGAATCATGGAAAAAAGAACAAGAGGAAATTCAAAACGCACTTCCTCTTTTTGAACACAAAATTGACAAACAATTAAACCATACCTTCGGTGAACTTCAGAAAGAGATGCCCTGTTCTCCTGGTTGGGGAATTAAGAAAAATTTTGAGAACAAACATGTTTACTGGTATGGATATAAGCTTCACCTGGCTGTTGAAACCAAAAGCCAATACATTCTGGTTAACTTGCTTTGTTCAGGTAACATGAATGATGCTAAAGCCGCCATTCCCTTGCTGAAAGGACTAGCTGAGCGATTTCCTCTCCTAAACATCACGAGAGTGATGGCGGATGCTGGCTATGATTACAAACCAATTTATGAACAAATTTATCGCATGAAGGCGGATAGTATTATTGCGTATAATAAACGCAATGAAGCACCACCTATCGGTGTTGACAAGCATTTTGCCCCTACGTGTGTACGGGAACATTCCTATCGGTATGACAGCTATGATAAGAAATACGAGACGCTGAAATATTCCAGACCGAACGAATGTATAGATTGTCCGCTTGCGCATGATACGCTATGTCAAAAAATTATTAAAATCAAAAAGACAACGGATTTACGACGTTATCCTGCTCCATCACGAGGTAGTAAAGCATGGAAAAAGCGGCTCTTCGCTAATTACCATGATTTAGAGATAATTTAAAAGATTAATAGGACAGGGAACTGTTATTGGTTAAACTCACGAAATCCGCTTGAATCCACCCGGTATATGTTTTTCTTATCCTGTTCATACTTGGAGTAGGACAGGGACTGTTATTGGTTGGACGAGCGAATGATGCTTGTTTTCATACCGGTAATTGTCCTTTTTTCGGCTCTTCGCTAATTACCATGATTTAGAGATAATTTAAAAGATTAATAGGACAGGGAACTGTTATTGGTTAAACTCACGAAATCCGCTTGAATCCACCCGGTATATGTTTTTCTTATCCTGTTCATACTTGGAGTAGGACAGGGACTGTTATTGGTTGGACGAGCGAATGATGCTTGTTTTCATACCGGTAATTGTCCTTTTTTCTTTACTTGGCTATTTCTAACTTTCCAGCGATTAGGTAAATCATCGTCATAAGATTTTGTATCGTTCGATAGCCTCGTGCTTTACGTTTTGCTGCTTGAACAAGGCTATTGATGCCTTCCAAGAGACCATTGGTTATTTTCGACTGAAACCATTGTAAAATGCCTTGTTTGTGATGCTTAATGGTTTTCGCTACTTGAACCATCGGTTCAAGCCGGGAGCGAACAGCCCAGTTGTACCATTCTTGCAAATAAAGATCGGCTAGTAAGGCGGGCCTTGTCCAGAAATCTTGAAAAGCCAGCTTTAGATGATACGCTTTCGTCGTTTTCAGATTCATTTCTTTTAAGCGAATGAGCTGCTCTTTCTGTTTTACATTGAGATTCTTTTCATTTTTAAGCCAAACATACCGGCTTCTTTTTAGTTCCGGTATTTCTCTTTGTTCCTGTCGACGCACCTCATCGACCGCTTCATTAATCAGCTTCAAAATATGAAACTTATCAAAGGTATGATTTGCATTAGGAAAGTGGGTTTTCACTCCTTGAATAAAAGCGGGAGATAGATCACTGCAGAATTCTTCTATTTGTTCTGCTGCTCCATTTTTCGTCTCTAATTCAGCTTTAAATCGCTTCAGTGTAGAAGCGTCTTTTCCTTCTGTAGCAAAGATGACTTTTCGCTGTTGTATGTCAACAACTAAACTCACATATTGATGTCCTCTTTTAGAGGATGTTTCATCAATGGCCACTTTCGTTACCTTTGACAAATCTTGCTTTTCGAGTTCCTTATCGACATAGAAGCGAAGAGTACGCCATAAACGGGTGTCATGTTCGCGCATAATACGAGCAGCCGCATTCACCGGCATTTCTTTTACAAGTTCTAATACCCGAAACTCGAAGAGTTCCGTAAAGCCGCTGCCTGGGCGAGACCAAGAAACAGAAGCAGCTTTCACTTTATCGCATTGCTCGCAACGTACACGCGGAAGAGGAGCATGCAGAAAAGAGGTATACTGCCAGAAATCCAAGTGTCGCCAGACACGTTCCTTTACCACGATGTCATAGAAGGGCTGGTTCTTTGTACCACAAGTGGCACAGGGAAAGTTGCCCTTACGATCAAAATCTAAATAAATATCCAAACGACCATTGTTCAAATCAAATTCCTTGCGGATGACATACCAAGGATATTCAAGTTGTAAAGCTGCTTGATACATTTCTAAGTCTTGTTCATTAGTTTTCATTGAGCTATTCCCCTTGTAAAAAGTATGATAGCTCTATCATTAACATATATGTTTCACGCTAGACAGCGAGGAAGCGAAAAAGCTTTATAAAGAACGCACTTCTGTTGAACGAGTAAATGCCTATTTAAAAGAATATTTCCAGCTAAATAACCTACGATACCGCTCAGAAGAGCTTGGAAGAGTTCAAGTAGATTTAACATGCTTACTATTCAACGCTTGTAAAATTGCTGTTGACCGTATTAACACTAGATTAAATTGCAAAGCAGCGTAACACATTACGACCTACGGTCGTTTTAAAATAAAAATATTGAAATTCTGAGAGTCTTAGCATCCGAGCAAAAGTAACTATGAAATTGATTCGATAGTAACAATAATCAACGATAAAGAGAAGGGTAATTGTTTCGCACCCAAGGATGCTTAACTGTGTAAGTGTTAAAAATACTAACCTGGTGGTTAAAGTTAGCAAGATTATTCAAACGATTTCGATGTTTTACTTGCTCATAATATTGCTCTGCTTGGCTCATAGTAAAATTACCCAAGTTAGCTCCAAGGATAAGAAGTTGGGCAAAGTTCATTACTACCTTTTGATCATCCGATTCGTACCTTATTATCTCCCGTGCGCCTGCGTCATTGCTCATAATTGCATCAATTCCCATGCCAACAGAATAGGCGTAACAATCAAGTTCACCCGGATCAAGCATGCCTCGTAGCTCGCGTTTTTTCTCATTAATCTCTTCTTAATTCAGGAGAAAGCTTGTCCCATATTCCTTTTGTTTGTTTAACACAGTTGACTTTATTGTATAGATGGAAAACCTGGGAATGAAATTTATCAGTATCAGAGATGACAACAGCTGTACTCATACTTTAATCCCATCTCCAATCTGAAGGCTCTTGGTCTTACGGGGATGTAGTATTCTCTTCTACAGGCCAATACTCCTTTAACGAGATGCCTAATAAATCCTCGAGATGCTTTACTTTTTTGTAGGTCATTCTGCTATTGCGGATGTTAGCTATAATCTCTTCTACAAGAATAGAAGGAATTCTTGAATACTCTAATCCTAAAGCAAGTGTAGCAATATTAAAACCGGCTTGTGTTGTTAAAGACAAAAGCTCATCTGGATTCTCTTTGGACCTTAACTTCCCGAGTTCATGCCGTTGCTCATCTGATATTACGTTTGCTTTATTCAACATCCTAACCGTTTGACGGTAACTAACATTAAAGTGGTGTTGGATCCGTATAACATCGGTTACTGATATTATTTTATAATCATAGATGCCTAAAGTCTCAAGCGATTTGTAGATAGCCGGTTCGGGCATTAAGAAATAATCTGCAAACTTGAAGGCGAACTCTTCAATTTGATCCAAACGCTGCTTTCGCTCTTCTTCCGGAAGTTCTTTTAGTATTTGAATTTTGTTCAAATCGCGAACAACGTGGCAATACTCATGAGCGTTCGTATAATATTGTCGGCCTAATGAGTGATCGGCATTGACAAAAATCGCTTTTTGATCGCCAAATACACGAACAAAACCAGAACTTCCCAAATTCTTAATCTGAAAAACAAAAACCCCATCCCTCTCGATGTGTTGAATCACCTCGATAGGCTCGATGGGGCTAATGCCCAATCTTTCTCTTGTTTCATTTGCAAATGCCATAGTCTCTAAGCGTATAGAGGATTTAACAGGGTCACTTAATTCTACTTTTCCTTCGGGGCGTTCAAACATATTTATGATGCCCCCCATTTTCGGCGTGCTTACGGTATAACTCCCTTTGAGCCATTAGTTCCCTAAAGATATTGTCGGATAAATCCAAAAAATATTCATTATCACCAAAAATACACAAAATAACACATCCGTGTGTAGATATTACACAAAAAGTTCATTTTCCTGCGATATCTAAAGCCTTTGCCATTAGGGATGACGTAAATTATTTTGTGTAAGGTCTTTTAGACAAAGAAAAGATTGAGCCTCACTGATCCACCTGCCGAAGAAATTTGAACACCTGTCGAAGGGTGGCGGTGCTCACGACCGGGCATTAAAAAAGCAGAACGATGAAATTCATCGTTCTGCTTTCTTTTGTACATCCATTACAACCAATTATAAAGAGTGGATACCCTGTCCAAGCGCATTTTCTGCTGCTTCCATGACCACTTCACCAAGTGTTGGGTGAGCGTGGATGGTGAGCGCGATGTCTTCGAGGGTTGAACCCATTTCAATCGCAAGGCCTGCTTCAGCTATCAGATCAGAAGCACCGGCACCAACGATTTGCACACCGAGAACACGTCCATCTTCTTCATCCGCAACCACTTTAACGAAACCATCCGGTTCGTTTAAGCTGAGCGCACGGCCGTTGGCTCCAAAGGAGAAACGGCCGGTTTTCACCTTCAAGCCCTGGGCTTTCGCTGTCGTTTCATCCAGGCCAACAGAGGCGATTTCCGGATCAGAGAACACAACAGCAGGGATTGCCAGATAATCTACCTCACTAGGCTGGCCAGCAATCGCTTCAGCTGCCACTTTGCCTTCGTAAGAAGCTTTGTGCGCAAGAGCTAGGCCTGGCACAATATCCCCAATCGCATAAACGTTTGGAATGTTTGTCTGCCCCTGCTTGTCCACTTCAATAAAGCCGCGTTCATTCAACTTCATGCCGATAGACTCTAGGCCCAGGTTGTCCGTATTTGGACGGCGTCCAACTGTTACGAGACAGTAATCCGCTTCAAACGTTTCTTCCTGTCCTTTAACGGAAGCTGTAACGGTTACCCCGTTGGCTGTAACTTCGCTCTTCGAAGCCATGGCTTCTGTTTTGATTTCAACGCCAAGACCTTTCAGCTTCTTCTTCACAGCTGCTGTCAGATTCTTCTCAAAACCAGGCAGAATGCTGTCAGACCCTTCAAGAATCGTAACCTTGGAACCAAATTTAGCAAAAGTCGTACCAAGCTCAATTCCGATATAGCCGCCGCCTACTACGAGCAGTTTCTCTGGAATATGGTCAAGGGTAAGGGCTTCCGTTGAAGAAAGAATCCGCTCACTGTATGGAAGTGATGGAATTTCAATCGGACGTGAGCCTGTTGCGATAATGCAGTGGTTAAAGTGGTATCGATTTACTTCGTACCCCTTAAAGACCCGCACTTCGTTTTCATTAACGAACAAGGCTTCGCCTTCAATTACCTCTACCTTGTTGCCTTTGAGAAGAGATGCAACCCCGCCGGTCAGTTTATTAACGACGGACTGCTTCCATTCCTGTACTTTTTTCATATCAACGGTAACGCCTTCCACATTAACCCCGATATCGCTGCCGTGCAGCGCGTGCTCATACCGATGAGCCGCACTGATCAGAGACTTAGAAGGAATACATCCACGGTTTAAGCACACGCCGCCGACTTCAGCTTTATCAACAATTGCAACTTTTTTTCCGAGCTGGGCAGCGCGAATTGCCGCCACATACCCGCCAGGACCTGCACCAATGACGAGGACATCAATTTCTGTTGTAAATTCACCAACTACCATGATCTTACACCTCCATTACGAGCATTTCCGGATTTTGCAGCAGCCCTTTAATGTAGTTCATGTACAGCTGTGCCATTTCACCGTCGATTAAACGATGGTCAAAGCTTAAGGAAAGAGCAAGCATTTGGCCTACTGCAATTTCTCCCTCTTCATTTACCACAGGTTTCTTTGCAATACGCCCTACACCTAGAATTGCCACTTCCGGATAGTTAATAACCGGTGTGAAGAACATACCGCCGGCAGAACCGATGTTCGTGATGGAGAACGTGCTGCCTTTAAGCTCGTCCGCACTTGCTTTGCGGTCGCGCGCTTTACCGGCAAGTTCAGAAATTTCGCTGGCAATTTTCCAGATTGGCTTGCGGTCTGCATCTTTAATGACCGGCACCATCAGGCCTTCATCGGTCGCAGTAGCGATTCCAATGTTATAGTATTTCTTCAATACGATTTCATTTTTCTCATCGTCGATGCTTGCGTTCATTTCAGGGAACTCACGCAGGCCGGCTAAAGCAGCCTTCACGATGAAAGGCAGGTATGTTAATTTTACGCCTTTTTTCTCGGCTACAGGCTTGAAGCGCTGGCGCATTTCTACAAGCTTCGTTACATCTACCTCGTCCATTACGGTAACGTGAGGAGCGGTATACATGGACTTCACCATTGCAGAAGCGATCGCTTTGCGAATGCCACGGAGCGGCACGCGCTCTTCGAGTCCGCCAGCCGCAACCGCTGCTGCAGGAGCCTGAACAGCTGCCTGCTGTGCTTCCGGAGCTGCTGTAGCCGCAGCCGGTGCAGCCGCTGCAGGTGCTCCGCCTGTAGCAAATTGCTCAAGGTCTTCTTTCGTAATGCGTCCGTTCCTGCCAGTACCGTTCACCGAACGAATGTTGATGCCCATTTCACGAGCCAGTTTACGAACAGCAGGTGTAGCAAAAACCTTTTTGTTCTCATCTACAGGCTGCTGTGGTGCGGCTTGAGGCTGCGCTGCTGGTTGTGCAGGGGCAGCCTGTGCTGCAGGAGCTTCAGCTTGCGCCTGAGGTGCCGGGGCTACTTGCGGTTCTTCCCCATGAGATGGCTGTGCGGGTACTTCGCCTTCTACTTCAAACTCAACGAGTACATCCCCTACTACTGCAACGGTCCCTTCCTCTACTTTAATAGAAAGAACTTTACCGTTAACAGGAGACGGGATTTCTACAACTGCTTTATCATTCTGCACTTCAAGGATAATCTGGTCCTCTTCAACCGTATCCCCAGCGCTGATATGCCATTTTACAATTTCCCCTTCATGGATACCTTCACCGATATCCGGGAGCTTAAACTGAAATGCTGCCATGACTGTTGTCCCTCCTCTATATTAAAAATCAAGTACTTTGTTTAAGGTTTCAATGACGCGTGCGGGATTCGGGAGCCATACATCTTCAGCAGCCGCAAAAGGGAACACCGTGTCAGGTGATGTTACGCGAAGAACCGGCGCTTCCAGGGACAGGATAGCCCGTTCATTAATCTGCGCAATAACTTCAGCTGCTACGCCTGCCTGCTTCTGCGCTTCCTGCACAACGATGGCACGGTTCGTTTTCTCTACAGAAGTAATAATTGTTTCATAGTCGATTGGGTTGACCGTGCGTAAGTCAATGACTTCTACCGTGATGCCGCGGTCTTTTTCAATTTGTTCTGCTGCTTTTAGTGAAGTCTGGACCATCGCACCATACGTAATAATCGTTACGTCTTCGCCTTCTTTCACAACGTTGGCTTTGCCAAGCGGAATCGTGTATTCGCCTTCCGGAACCTCCTGACGGAATGAACGATACAGTTTCATATGCTCAAGGAAAATAACCGGATCATTATCGCGGATGGCGGAGAGCAAGAGCCCTTTTGCATCGTATGGATTAGAAGGGATAACTACTTTTACCCCTGGTGTTTGCAGGAATAAACCTTCGAGGCTGTCGGCATGAAGCTCAGGTGTTTTTACGCCGCCGCCAAATGGTGCACGGACCGTAATAGGCGCATTATAGCGACCGCCTGAACGGTAGCGCAGACGCGCTGCCTGGGAAGCAATCGCATCCATCGTTTCAAACACGAAGCCAAAGAATTGAATTTCAGGCACCGGACGGAAGCCCGCAAGGCTTAAGCCTACTGCCATACCGCCAATTGCGGATTCTGCAAGCGGTGTATCAAATATGCGGTTTTCACCGAATTCGTTTTGAAGCCCTTCAGTCGCGCGGAATACGCCTCCGTTTACGCCAACGTCTTCACCAAAAACGAGTACTTTCTCGTCGCGCTTCATTTCTGTACGCAAAGCATCTGTAATGGCCTGGATCATTGTCATTTGTGCCATTGTTATTTCATCTCCTTCTGCGTGTACTCATTGTACTGCTCTTGCAGCGCCGGAGTTTTTTCTTCGTACATAATATCAATCAGGTCTGTAACCTTTTGTTTCGGTGCTGCATCTGCCAGTTTAATGGCTTCAGCAATTTCAGCTTTCGCCTGTTCGATTACTTTATCTTCTTCCTCTTTGGACCAGAGGTTTTTGCTTTCCAGGTAAGAACGGAAGCGGATGAGCGGATCTTTTTGCTCCCACTCTGTCATTTCTTCCTGCTGGCGATAGCGCGTCGGATCGTCCCCGGCCATCGTGTGGGGGCCGTAGCGGAAAGTGAGGGCTTCAATAAGGGTAGGGCCTTCACCTGCCAGCGCGCGTTCTCTAGCTTCTTTTACTGTGTTGTAAACGGATAGTACATCCATTCCGTCAATGCGCACGCCTTTGATACCTACTGCCTGCGCTTTGGCTGCGATCGACTCAGCCGCTGTTTGTTTAGAGAACGGAGTAGAGATCGCATACTGGTTATTCTGCACGAAGAAGATAGCAGGAACTTTATATACGCCTGCAAAGTTCAATCCTTCGTAGAAATCACCCTGGGATGTACCGCCGTCACCTATGTATGTGATAGCGACTCTTTTTTCATTATTTAGCTTGAAGCCCATTGCAACACCCATTGCCTGGGTAATTTGCGCCGCGATAATGATCTGTGGCATGAGCACGTTTACATCTTCTGGAATTTGCCCGCCTTGATAGTGACCTTTAGAATAGAGAAAAGCTTTGTGGAGCGGGAAACCATGCCAGACCATTTGCGGAATATCGCGATAGCTTGGAAGAATAAAGTCTTCTTTGCCCAGCGCACTCTGGCTTCCACACATGGTAGCTTCCTGACCGGCTACCGGCGCGTAAAATCCTAGGCGTCCCTGGCGGTTTAAACTAATTGCACGCTGGTCCCATACCCGGGTATAAACCATTTTTCTCATCAGTTCCTGGAGCTTCTCATCAGAGACTTCGGGCATACTTTTATTGCCAACAACCTTGCCTTCAGGAGAAAGAATCTGTAACATCGTGACAACTCCTTTTTTGTTAGAATATACGTGAAAGGGATATTTTCCCTACTGTAATAGTACAATCCGCAACTAGTACACCGCTTGTTGCAGAACAAGTACAGTTCTACTAATCTTTACCCGCGAAGAGTATAGCACTCCATCATTATCATGTCCATTTTTTTTACGCTTACATATTAAAAGGAGGAAATTTCTCAAATGGATTCCAACATTCGCAAACGTACCATCGTACGGAGAGAAATAGATAGCCAGCACCTTAACGAAACTCGCTCCTACAAGGTATACCTGCCCCCCGGTTATAACCCGGAACAGGGTTATCCCGTGCTCTATACGCAGGATGGCGAGCAGTTTTTGAACTTCGGACGCATTGCGACAATTGCCAACGAGAGAATTCTAAATGGCGAACTGTTTCCTTTTATAATTACAGCTGTTACAGTATCCCACGATAACCGAACCCAAGAATACGGTACAGGACAACCCCGCAATGAAATGTATAAGAACTTCTTTATACACGAACTTGTACCAGCTGTTGAACGGGAATACTCAACAGGTGAAAGAACGCTAGCTGGCGATTCGCTTGGAGGGACCGTAAGCCTGGATCTTGCGATAAACAGGCCTGATTTGTTTCAGAAAGTGCTTTCTCTTTCTGGCGCCTTCTATGGACCGACTATGAAAAATGTACGCCTGCATAATAGGCTGGACTACCTGCATATCTATATGCTGGTCGGCACCAGGGAAACTGCCGTAGAGTTTGGCGCGCGAACATCTGACTTTCTTTCCATAAACCGCGACATGAAACAGCTACTCGAAGAAAAAGGCGCCAACGTGGTGTACACCGAGCAGGATGGCGGGCATGACTGGGGCTTCTGGCAGAGCCAGCTGCCGGAAGCTCTGAACCATTTCTATGGCGTTAAGTAAGAGGATTCACCTTTTTGTCAGCGAATCCCCGATGTTTAACAAACCGCATTCCAATGCACCCTATTTATGAGAAATTGATGATTCTTACATGAGAAACAAGTTAAGCCTATTCATTCTTACTTAAGTACATTTTTAGAATCTCAGGCTAAAATAAAAAAACATGCATTTTTATTTCAACTGAGAGGGAAACATGATGAAACAATCGTTTATTGCGAAGCGCTCCACCAGCTTTCTTATCGCTATAACCGTTATCTCCATTCTGATTTTTTCGGGAATCTTTATTATAATGTTAAGTATCTTGAATGCGCTGCCCCCCGACTTCCATGAAGAATGGCTGACCCGGGCAGCTGTAGCGGTCTTAATCATCAGCACTGTTAGTACGCTGTTTTATTACAGGGTAAGAAAACGTAAGTCGAGGAGAAGACGCGATGAAAAAGGTTCTAGTAATTGAAGACGAGAAAAACTTAGCCCGTTTTATCGAGCTTGAGCTCCAGCATGAGGGCTTCCATGTTACCATCTGCCATGATGGAAGAGAAGGTGTTGAGGCTGCGCTTAATGGCGAATGGGATATCATCCTGCTTGATTTAATGCTGCCAGGCCTCAACGGAATGGAGATCTGCCGCAGAGTGCGGGCTGTAAAAGATACCCCTATTATTATGCTCACTGCGCGGACAAGCGTGTTGGATAGAGTGTCAGGGCTTGATAGCGGAGCAGATGACTATATTCCCAAGCCCTTTGCAATCGAAGAACTTCTTGCACGGATGCGGTCGCTGTTCCGCCGGGTTGAAGCCAAAGAGGAAGAGTCTCCAATACTTACCTACGGCCATATCGAGGTAAATACGGAATCCCAGGTTGTGTTAAAAAACGGCGTGAATGTGACATTAACCCGCCGCGAATATGAGCTTCTCGTATCGCTCATGCGAAATATCAACCGGGTGATGACACGGGATATGCTGCTGGATCAGGTATGGGGGTATGACAGCGCCGTTGAGACGAATGTGGTTGATGTATATATTCGTTATCTCCGCAACAAACTTGATAACCCAGGTGAGGAAAGTTTCATTCAGACGGTGCGTGGGATGGGTTACGTGATCCGAAAATGACGAGGCTGTATCAGCGTTTTCTAAAGCTGCCTATCAAATGGAAGCTTGCCATTTGGTCCACCATCCTGCTCACGGTTTTATTCTTTCTCTATAATTCCCTTCAATATATTGTGATTGACCGGTGGATTTATGGGCAGGCCGAGGCACGCATGGAGGAGTCCGTGAGCGAAATCACCGGATATTTTGCGGATAAGCAAGACACCCTTACACTATTCGATGTCATGCAGAGCCGGAGTTTTTTGCGCGACGTAAATGATAAGGGCCAATTTATCCGGATTATAGACAGGGAAAACCACCCGATTGTTGAGGTGTCTAATAGGCTTCCACTTACCACGGTGAGACCCCAGTATTCCGAGGTGCGCAAGCTGATGAACATTAAACGCAGCGATGACACACATATTCTGCTCATCCGTGTTCCGCTAAAAAGCGATTATTTCACGGGAACGATAGAAATCGCACGCAATCAGGAAGATACCGATCAGATGGTAACAACCATCCTGCTTATCATTCTCGCCGCTAGTTTAAGCGCAGTTATCCTGAATGGATTAGGGGGCTACTTCCTTTCCAGGCAGCTGCTTATGCCTATCCAATCTATTACCGATACCATGCAGCGGATTCATGAAGAAGATTTAAGTATGCGTGTCGATTTCTATGATAACGGCGACGAGTTATCCCGCCTGAGTAAAATATTTAATGAGATGATGAACCGTTTGGAAACTTCATTCTACCAGCAAAAGCAATTCGTAGAAGACGCTTCTCATGAATTGCGTACTCCCGTAGCCATCATTGAAGGCCATTTATCCCTCTTGCAGCGCTGGGGCAAAGGAGATCCACAGGTACTCGATGAATCACTTCAGGCTTCCCTGCAGGAAATTCGCCGCCTATCTTCCCTTGTGGAGGAACTGCTGTATCTGAGCCGGGCCGAATCGCTGCCGGACAGCATGGAAGTCCGGCAGTACGATCCAACCTCAGTCATGGAGCACATCGCACAAGAGCTCAGGACGCTGCACAGTGAATTTACCATTGAAACGGATCTATCTCCGTTGGAGAGAATAGAAATCACCCTTTCCGCTGACCATTTAACGCAGATCCTGATTATCCTGCTGGATAATGCCATTAAATATTCAGGGGACAGCCGATCAATAATCCTCCGAAGCGAAGCGAAAGATGGCTTCCTGATTCTAGAAATCATAGACTTCGGCTTAGGGATCCCGGAAGAGGAAGTTCCGCTCATCTTTGACCGCTTCTATCGAATTAACAAAGAAAGAAGCCGGGAAAAAGGCGGGAACGGCCTTGGACTATCCATTGCCAAACGGCTGGTTGAACGCGCTGGCGGCACGATTAAAATCGCCAGCAAGGAAAATGAAGGAACTACTGTCACCCTCTCCATCCCGATAAAATAAGACGCCTATCCGATTGCCGGGAAGGCGTCTTATTTTTACTTCATGATTTTAATATCAGTGAGCGGATAGAATTTCAAAAAAGCTTTGCCGCAGATTTTATCTTTGCTTACAAATGGCGTTGGCCATAAATGCGAATCATAGCTTTGATTTCGGTTATCCCCAAGGAAGAAGAACTTTCCGGCTGGAACGGTTATTGGGCCATAATCATAGTTCATCGGTTCACGAATATAGGGTTCATCTACTTTCTTTCCATTCCGATAAAGCGAATGATTCTTTATTTGAATGGTGTCTCCGCCCTTTCCAATCAGACGTTTGATAAAACGTTCATTTGCCTGGTCCTTCAAAGGGGGGTAAAACACAACGATGTCTCCATCTTTTAAGTTATCCGGTTTTATTAATTTATTAACGGCAAGCCGGTCATTTACATGGATGGTTGGAACCATGGATTCCGACGGGACGACAACTGCTTCGCCCACATAGGTTCGGATGGCAGTGCTTAATATGAATGCCAGGAGCAGAACAGGCACCCAATCCTTTAAAAACTTTTTCATTCCCTTTATCCTCCTGTTTTCCTGATCTTTTTATATTTTAAATGAAGTTTATGAGAAAGTAACGAAAAGATTTATATTTGTCCATTCCATCTAATAAGAATATAGAGAAGCGAAAGGCAGGAAGAGGGTGAGGAAAGCGAACAAGTGGATTCGGATGATACAAATTGGCTTTACGTATATCGGAACAGTTGTGGGAGCGGGATTTGCCAGCGGGCAGGAGATTTTCCACTTTATCACCCGCTATGGGGATAAGAGCCTGTTCATTATCCCGCTATGCATGCTGCTGCTTATCGTATCAGGTGATAAGGTTATGTCTCTTTCCCGCCAGATCCAGGCTTATTCCTATCATGAATTCAATTACTATCTGTTTGGAAAAAAGATAGGGCGCTGGGTTAACGGCATGACATTTTTTATGTTGGTCTGTATCACAGGTGTGATGCTGGCAGGGGTCGGCGCCTTATTCCAGCAGTTCTTTGGCGGGGCTTATCAGCTTAGCATCCTGGCAGCTTTAGTGTTTGTGTATCTTGTGACGGCCAGGGGCATGGAAGCGTTAGTCACCGTTAACATGATCGTTGTCCCTGTTATGATTTTTTTTAATATACTTATCGGGCTCAAAACATTTCTTCACGCTGGACCTGTTACTTATACTGCGCTGAACCATACAGCAGGTTGGGCTGTTTCGCCGTTTCTATATGCGTCATTTAACATCACGCTAGCTTTCGCCGTCCTTGTTCCTCTGGGACGTGAAGCGGATGATCGAAGCGTAATACGAGGAGGCGCTGTGATTGCTGGAATCGGTTTAGGACTGCTCCTATTCTTAAGTAATTACACGCTAAGCTTGCACCTCAATGAGATCACAGGCAAAGAAATCCCCATGTCCATTATCGTAAAAAAATTTGGATTTATTCTATATGCACTATTTAACCTGGTAATTCTGGGAGAGATACTGACAACCCTTATTGGGAATGTTTTCGGATTAACACGGCAAATGACAAGTATGCTTCCGAGTATAAAGGAAAAAACCGTAATATTCATCCTTCTTGTGCTCTGCTGCGCCATCAGTCAATTCGGGTTTTCAAATCTCGTCCACCGTTTATACCCGGTGTTCGGCCTTATCAGTGTAATCAGTTTCTTTATGTTATTTATCAAAAAAACATGACAAAAACATCGCGGGCCATGCCGCCCTCTCCTTTCCCCTCACAGAAGTTGTTACGGCCGCTTTGTGGAACGACGGCGGACATGCGCCTCACGATGTTTTTCTTGGGTGTTCGACACATCCCTTTTGCTTTGCAAGGATTAACGCGGCTTCATCGGCTATCACGGTGACATTCGCGTGTTTTTTTAGGATGGATGACGGATTTTGTTCACTGACTTCATCACAAAACAAAGCATAAACAGCCTCTGCTTTGTTGGTGCCCGACGCGAGCAACAGGATGTGCCTGCTTTCCATGATCGACGCGATCCCCATTGTGATGGCTTTATGCGGTACATCCTGAAGAGACGGAAAGTAGCGACCATTCGCCGCGCGGGTTGTCTCCGTCAGCTCGACGATGTGCGTCCTCGCCTGAAAAGAAGTTCCCGGTTCATTGAATCCAATGTGTCCGTTTGCCCCAATTCCCAAAAGTTGAATATCGACGCCATTAAGGCTGTTTAAAAGATCGTCGTAGCGCCGGCACTCAGCCAAAAGATCCGGGCTCATACCATTCGGGATATGTGTCGCATCTCTGGGGATATCGATGTGCGAAAATAAGTTTCTCTGCATGTAAAAATGATAACTCTGCGAGTCGCTTTCTTTTAATCCAACGTATTCATCAAGATTCACTGTTGAAACCTGGGCATATGATGTGGCATTCTCCCTGTGGTCGGCAACCATGCATGCATATATGCCAAGGGGCGTTCCCCCCGTAGCAAGCCCAAGGGTGCTCGAAGGATTTTGCCTGACCTGGCTGATCAGTATGGAAGCAGCCTGTCTACTCATTTCGTCATAGTTCTGTACCTGATTCAGTTTCATAACGGGTCTCCTTGTAAGCAATTCTCCCTCTGCACAATGTCAACACCACACCGTTGTCTTCATTAAGCACGACAATGTCCGCGTCCTTTCCCTCCGCGAGGCTCCCTTTCCGGTCAAAAACACCAATCTGGCGTGCAGGGTTAGTAGAGGTCATCTGAACGATCTCCTCCAATGAACAGCCGGTATACGCGATGGTGTTTCGGACAGCATCCCTCATTTGCAGTACGCTTCCTGCCAGCGTACCGTCTGCCAGGGTCGCCCGGCCATTGCCGACGCGAACCTCCTGCCCGCCTAGTTCATATGTCCCACTGCCAAGGCATTTGGCCCGCATTGCATCGGTTATGATTATGAGGCCTTCAGAACCCTTATTTTTATAGGTGAGAGAAACCATATCAGGGTGGACATGAATTCCGTCTGCAATCAGCTCAGCTTTAACTGCCTTATAAAGCAGTACAGCGCCCGCAACTCCAGGATCCCGGTGATGCAGACCTCGCATCCCGTTATACAAGTGGGTTGCATGGGTTATGCCTGCTTCAATCCCTTTTACCGTCTCGGCATACGTTGCATCCGAGTGGCCAATAGAAGCGACCACGCCCTGTTTAGCAAGATGCCTCGTAAAGTCCAGGCCGCCTTGCCGTTCCGGTGCAAGCGTTACAAGTTTGATGTTGCCGCCGGAAATGCTTTGCCACCGGTCAAACGTACCAATATCCATTTCGCGAATGAGATGGACAGGTTGTGCGCCTGCTCTTTTCGGCGAAATAAACGGCCCTTCCAGATGCACGCCAAGCACTTCCGCACCTGCCCCGGCAGGGTTCGCCATATAGCCCGCAACCGCTCCCAGCGCTTTCTCAATCGCATCTTCTGTCTGGGTCATGGTAGTAGCCAGGAAGCCGGTTGTTCCCTCGGCCGGCAATTGGGCTGCAATCGTCTTCAGCGCTTCTCGGCTGGCATCCATTACATCCGCCCCGGCCGCACCATGAATATGGAGATCGATCATACCTGGGACGACTTTGTATGCCGCAGGAAATGAAAGAACCAGAGCCCCACTCTGCTGTTCAGGAATGCCCCGCCCAATCGAACCGATTTTTCCATCCTCTATTAGAATATAACCTGCTTCCTCGATACCTTTCTCGCTGTACACTGCGGCGCCTCGGATAATAATGGGCGCGACTTTTTCGGCTTTATCCATGTTTTCACTCCTTAATCTGTAACAGTTCCCCGCCGAAGAACGGTTTATCTACCCTTTCCACTGCTCAACCGATTGTACACCACAAAAATTGATCTAGTTGTCTATACCAGTGTTGTCTCTAGCAGTATAGATATAGTTGTTGACTCGCAACCAGGCCTGCGCTTAGAAACCAGTTCACAATTTACTATTGTTACCAAAGCCACTATACTGGAGTTATGCCGATCGGGCAGTTTTAGGAGGTTATATTCGTGGAACATATTAGTATGCACATGCTTTTTTTTCTTCTGGGGGCTGGCTTTATCGCTTCCTTTATTGACTCTGTTGTGGGCGGTGGCGGGCTTATTTCCACCCCTGCCCTCTTGATTACAGGCCTGCCCTCATCTGTGGTTCTTGGAACCAACAAGCTGGCAAGCACTATGTCCTCCTTAACGAGCACGCTATCTTTTATGCGCTCAGGGAAGATTACCTTTCGTCTTGTCCTGAAATTATTTCCTCTTTCTTTAATCGGTTCGGCCCTGGGCGCCTACACGGTAAAACAGATCCCCCCTGAATTTCTAAAACCGCTGGTGATTATTCTGCTGGTTATTGTAACCATCTATACACTAACAAAGAAAGATTGGGGAAAGCAGTCCACCTATAAAGGCTTGACCACCAAAGTGGCGTATTTGACCGCTCTGGCAGCCCTCACACTGGGGTTTTATGACGGATTTTTTGGGCCGGGCACCGGGTCTTTTCTTTTGTTTGCTTTTCTCATGATTGGCTTCGATTTTGTCAGCGCAGCAGGCAACGCAAAGGTGCTGAATTTCGGAAGCAACATTGCGGGGCTGGCTACTTTTATGGCCTTAGGGTGCGTGAACTACACCTATGGCATTCTAATGGGGCTGGCTATGGTGCTCGGTGCGCTCGTAGGCTCCCGGGTCGCCATTCAAAAAGGAAGCACCTATGTACGCCCACTTTTTATCTTCGTTACGGCCCTCTTGATTGGCAAACAGCTATGGGATATTTTCTTTAAGTGATTCATGGTTAGACTTAATGATTGCAGCCGGCGGGGAATTCCTATCTCTCCCTGCAGCCGGCTGTCTATCTCCTTGTCCCTTTCTTCTACATAACAAATTCTATTTTTTCACTCCGATAAAGATGCAGGCGATTCCCGCAAATATCCACACTATTTTCGAAAGGCTTATTTTATCGGCCATTCCGATTAGCCCGATGGTTGTGGTCGTCAGCAGCACCAGCGGCCCAACCAGCGCAAGCGCCGAGTTCACTACCAGCGCTTTCTCCACACTATTTAATCGCAGAATGATGAGTGCGGCAATAATTTCGAGCGAACCCGAAAAGATCCGAAGTGTTGCCATACCTAGAACGGCTTTTTGCAGCACCTGTCTCCCCCCCTTTTACCACATCCTATGCATGGACGAACCGTTATAGTCTTATTCACGGCTGTTTGTGAATCTGCATACAATAAAGGCATAAGCCCAGGGAAAGAAGGATAGAACATGCGCATTGAAGTCGTCCCTACCGTCGAGGAAATCCGGCATGAGCAGTTGCATAACCGAACAGCAATCGTCATTGATGTACTCCGTGCATCCAGCACAATTGTAACGGCTCTATCCACCGGTTTTGCCTCCGTGATACCGGTTGAAACAGTCGGCCAGGCTTATGCATTGCGGGCAAAGGATATTGTGTTAGCCGGAGAGAGGCATTGCAAATCCTTAAATGAGTTTGATTACAACAACTCGCCCACTGCTATCGCCGCCGCTTCTTCTCCAGAAGGAAAGCAGCTTGTTTTGACAACAACAAACGGTACAAGGGCCATTCAAAAAGCGGCGCGGGCGAGTTGCGTATTGATCGGCTGTTTCCTAAATGCTACAGCCTGCATTCAGGAGGCACTGCGCCGAAAGCATGATATTGTCCTGTACTGCGCGGGAACCCGTCAGGAGTTTGCGCTTGAGGACGGACTTGCGGCCGGCTGCATGGTCCACAAAGCCCGCGAACTAAATACGGAAGTTCAGGTGTGCGATCTCGGCTCCGCACTGGAAGCGGGGTATCTCAACCTTGCCCCCGAATTTCCAGATTGCCTGTTCCATACCATCACAGGCAGGCGCCTGGTACAGCACCATCATACACCCGATATTTTGTACTGCAGCCAGCTCGATCTTGAAAAGATTGTGCCAATTGTGAAGGAAAAAAGAATACTCCCCTGCAATCTCTCATAAATAGTGATGAGAAGCCAATGGACAGGGGTTTGATAATTATGCCGGTCTTACCAGGGGAATTGATGCTGGTTGTTTTGATCATTATCGGGCTAATCGGCCGCTCTCCCATTATTGCGACAGCGTCCAGTATTTTGCTTGTGCTCAAACTAACGTCACTTGAACGCTACTTTCCTTCCGTTGAAAGGCGTGGTATGGAACTTGGGCTGTTGTTTCTGACGATTTCAGTGCTTGTGCCATTCGCAAGTGAAAAGATTTCCTGGAAGGAAATTGTACCTTTATTTACAACGCTGGTTGGTGTTCTTGCTCTTACAGGCGGCGCGCTCGCTACCTACATGAACGGAAAAGGGCTTGAGGTGCTGCGCGCCCAGCCTCATTTAATCGTTGGACTTGTTATCGGCTCCATAATCGGCATTGTACTGCTTCGCGGGATACCGGTTGGCCCGCTGATGGCGGCTGGAATAACCGCACTTCTTATTAAAATATTCGAGTGGCTTCAGCGTTTTTTTTAAACGCGGTCTGGCGGAAATGCGTGCAACTGTGCGTAAAAATTGATATTCTAGTAGTTGAGTTACGAAAGACATGCACGGAGAGGAAGTTTTAGAAACGTGAAAAAAGCAATACAAATTACCATGGCCCTTCTCGCCGCATCCACCATTGGAACAGCCTGTTCAAAAGACGCACCGGCAAAAAACCAGCAGGAAACACATAGTGCGGCTCAGCCTTCCGTAAAGAAACCTGTTCCTGAGGCTGCGGCCCTGCCTACGCTGGCCCGGACTGTAAAGATAAACGACAGGGGCGTGGCAGAAGTAACAAATATGACAGATATGCTTGTGGTCGTCAATAAAAAGAGAACCATTCTCCCTACATACACTCCACCGGACTTAATTCAACCGAATATACCTTTTTCCTTCCCAGGAAAAAGTCCAAGAAAGCTGATGCGCAAGCAGGCTGCCCACGCTCTTGAACAGCTGTTTGCACAGGCCAAAAAAGACAAAGTCGATCTTCTCGGCCAGTCCGCATACCGCTCTTATGCCACCCAGAAAGCAATCTTTGATGAAAACGCCAAAGAAAAAGGAGAGGCTGTGGCCAACAAGACCAGCGCCATACCTGGTGAAAGCGAACATCAGACAGGCCTGGCTATTGACCTGACAAGCCACCGGGTCGGGTTTAGCCTCGAAGAGAATTTCGGGGCCACCCCGGAAGGCAAATGGCTGGCCAAAAACGCCCCGCACTACGGTTTTATCATCCGTTATCCGAAGGGAAAAGAAAAAATTACGGGCTATTCCTATGAGCCATGGCACATTCGCTATGTGGGCGTTAAAATTGCTGAGGAAATCTCTGCCAAAGGAATCACGCTTGAAGAATACTTGTCTCGATAATGAGAAAAACATCGCGGGCCATGCCGCTCTCTCCTTTCCCCTCATAGAAGTTTTTTACGGCCGCTTTGTGGAACGACGGACGGACCGGCAAAACATCTGGGTATCTCAATGATGGACACAGTTGCCGGTCCTTTTCGTCCTCTGTTCCACACGCTCCACAAGGGGAAAGAAAGGTGCGCACATGCGCCTCACGATGTTTCTCTTGAGTGTTTTGGGACCGGAGGTCCCATTTAAAAAATCGCTGAACGTACTTCAACACGTTAAAGTAAAATATACTTTCCTATAGGAGAACAAAAACCCGGGGAAACCGGGTTTTTGTTCTATACAAGTAAACCTTAACATGCCAAATGGTTGCCTCTGCCCTTTCCGGTTATGGGAATGTTCAAAAGGTGAAAGGCAAACACATTACGGCTTTTTATATTCACCAATTTTTTGAAGAGCGGCTTGGACAAACTGAGGATTCAGAACCTTCTCTACGGGTACAGATTGTTTGACAGTGCCTTGTTTCATATACCAGTCTTCATCCGACTGAATGGCTTTTGGATCAATGTAACCATTTGGATCGAGCAGTGGCATATTGATTTGGTTTAACTGTTCAACTGGCGTCTTCATGTATTCCGACATTATTTTCCCTACTTTAGCTTTGTCCACGCTGCCAAAAAGAAAGGCGTTATCGAATGACCGCACAGCTTTTAAATAAGCAATCATAAAGTGGGTCGCCAATTGCTTTTTCTTGGCAAAATCGGGACTGTACATGATCACACCCGTCTGTTCATTGGGCGCATATTCCTGGGAATCTTTGAAAGGAACCAGGATATTCTGCTTTTTGCCTACGCTGATATTCGGTTCAATTTGGACTGCGCCATCCATAGCTTTGTTAGCCATAGCCGTATTAAAGTCGTGGAAATCATCAACCACCTTAAGGTTGATATCTTTTTCCGTTAATCCGCCTTTTTCTAACACCTTATCCAATACTAATTGGTTAATGTTTCCCTTAGAAGCAATCCCCAAAGTAAGTCCTTTTAGCTGAGAATAATCCTTAACTTTGTCTGCTAAATCTTTTCGTAATACAAACTCAAAAAAGCCTTTTCCTGGCTGATTCCGTCCCTGGTCAGCGACGATACTAATATTCAAACCCTGCTGGGCTGCATTAAATATGTAAGCGGAAATTAAACCTGTAGCGACATCAACCTGGTTAGCAGCCAGCCCAGTCATTGAATCTGATCCAGAAGAAAAATTCACAGGTTCAAGCTTAATTCCCTGTTCTTTGAAATAACCTAATTTATCGGCCAGCACAATTCCAGCCATGGCAGGTGAGGGATCGTCCATCGCAACTTTAACTACTTGCAGTTGCTTTGCATCGGTTGTATCTTGTCCTGCCGGGGCGCTTGCAGACGCATTCGAGGAAAAATTCGATCCACAGCCTGCTGTAAGACCTGTCAATAGGATACCTGCGGTTAAGATAGGGACTAATTTTTTTATCTTCAATTTTTTTCTCCTTTTTGTTCATGGTGTATTCGTTCCGTGTTTGCATTTCGGGAACTATACCCTTATTAATTTGCCACTTCACTTTTAAGAAGAGCCCAGATTTCGCTAAGCAAATGCTGAAATTGTTCGCTTTGGCGTACTTCTTCAATCGTTCTGGGGCGCGGAAAATTTACGGGGAAATTTGCTTTTATTGTTCCAGGGTGGGCAGTCATAACAAAAACCCGATCAGACAAGAAAATCGCTTCATCAATGCTGTGCGTAATAAACACCACCGTTTTGCGGGTTTCTTCCCAGATTCGTAATAACTCCATTTGCAGGATAAACCGATTTTGCTCATCTAAGTTTGAAAACGGCTCATCCATCAAAAGAATTTCAGGATCATTCGCAAATGCCCGGGCAATGCTGACACGCTGTTTCATGCCTCCGGATAATTGGTGGGGATAGGCGTCAGAAAACTTATTCAAACCAATTTTATGGATATAGTGATCCGTTATCTCGTTCATTAATTTTTTCGGCATTTTACGCATTTTAAGCCCATAGGCAATGTTATTTCGGACGGTCATCCAGGGGAAAATGGAATGCTCCTGAAAAACGGTGGATTTCAAAGGGTTGGCACAATCTCTGTGCATAATGGAAACCGTTCCGGAAGTTTTTTCTTCCAGCCCGGCCACAATCCGCAATAGTGTTGTCTTGCCACAGCCACTGGGGCCCACAATACAAACGAATTCACCCTCTTTAATTTCTAGGGAAATGTTTTCAATGGCGGTTAAAATTTTGTTTTGGCTTCGAAAATCCTTCCTGATTGCTTGCAATTTAATCTTGTAGCCTGCCTGTTCAGTTTGGTGACACATAGATTCGGCAGGTGATGTAATCGATGAAATGGTATTCATATTAAAACTCCTAAGCGTTCGGTTTTAAGTCTCACGTGTATCCTAGCCTTTCCAGGGTACAATCCTGGCTTCGAGTTCATCAAGCAAGAGGTTGGAAAAATAACCGATTAAAGCCATCGCGATAAAGCCAACATACATGTCCTTAATTTGGAAAAGGCTGTAGGAAATCCAGATGCGATAACCGATGCCTCCTGTGGCACCTTCCATCTCTGCTGTCATAATAAAAAGAAGTGCCATGCCAAGCCCTAATTTTAGGCCCGTAAAAATCATGGGTAAAGAACCCGGCAATGCTACTGTCGTATAATAAAGTTTCCGAGACGCCCCAAAATCTCTTGCCACGTCCATGTACTTTTCATCAAGCTGTAAGACTCCTGTAACCGTACTTATTAAAACAGGAAAAAATACGCCAAGCATGATAACAACATATTTTTCGATCTCACCTAAACCAAACATCAGCATGATTAAAGGCATGAGGGCGAGCTTAGGAATCGGATAGGTTGACGCCACAATCGGGTCCAGTACATAACGAACAGGCTTAAAAAGACCCATGCTAAGCCCTATTACAATACCTGGCACCGCACCTGCTATAAAACCAATAAACAGACGGATAAGGCTGATTGCGAGATCACTTGCCAGCTGACCGGATACAAAATCTTCATATCCTTGTTTAAAAATGTCAGTTGGAGCAGGAAAAAATCGGTTGTCCAATATACCGATCATGACCAAGATTTGCCACATTATAAGCAAGGTGGCAGGGGCAAGAACAGACAATGGCCGACGCCATATACTCTTTCCCATTGTAATAGCAGTCTGGGATTTTCTTCTTCCTAACAGCGTTTTGAAAACCTTTGATGATACTTCCATAACCCCTCCTTATCCAAGTTAATGGCTGTGCAATGGTTTTTCCAGGTTTCCCACTTATACATGCCCTGAATGGTTTTTTGGTGGTTCTACAGTCAAGGTTACATAATTGTTGAAAAGTTGATGTAAACAAAAGATAAAGATTTAGTAATAAATTTGTTTCTATTTTTAAGAAATATGTCAATATCTTGAGTGTGTGTAGCTTGTTTTTTCCGTTACACTATAATTAGCTTAATCCGTGAATTCGACAGCATACTTCATAATGAGTGAAAAAGCGTGACCTAAGTGCTATTTTATAGAGTTTGTGCTATTGTACATACAGGAAGAAACCGGGTTTATGATGAGGAAAGGTGTGGAAGAATGAGCCTAAAGCCATTTAATGATAATTTTCTAAAAGCATGCAAAGGAGAAGAACACGAACATGTTCCGGTTTGGTATATGCGCCAGGCGGGACGGTTCCAGCCCGAATATCGCAAAATTCGCGAGAAGTACTCCCTGTTTGAGATTACCCATAATCCGGAGGTTTGCACGGAAGTTACGCTGCTGCCGGTGCGCCAGCTTGGTGTGGACGCAGCGATTCTGTTCGCAGACATCATGACGCCGATGCCTGCTATGGGTATTGATGTTGAAATTAAATCAAACATTGGACCGGTTATCAGCAATCCCATTCGAACTTTGGAAGATGTAAAAAACCTTCGAGAATTGCATCCATCTGAGCACATCCCCTATATTCTTGATACGGTGAAACTGCTTCGGGAGCAGCTAAACGTACCGCTCATTGGATTTACCGGCGCACCGTTTACACTTGCAAGCTACCTGATAGAAGGCGGCCCGTCCAGAAATTACTACTTTACAAAGTCTTTCATGCATTCCAACCCGGAGGCATGGCATCTGTTGATGGATCGTCTAGGCGACATGTGTATTACATACCTCAAGGCGCAGATTGAGGCCGGCGCTCAGGCTGTGCAGGTGTTTGATTCCTGGGTCGGCGCGTTAAACGCTGAAGATTATGCGGAATTCGTCGCGCCGGTGATGAATAAAATTTTTACCGGCGTTAAAGAACTGGATGCCCCTAAAATTATGTTTGGCGTAGGCGCAGGACATCTGCTTGAGGAGTGGAACAAGCTGCCGGTTGATGTAATTGGGCTGGATTGGAGAACGAGTATTCGCTCGGCACGCCAGCAGGGCGTAACACGTACAGTTCAGGGCAACCTTGATCCCGGCCTGCTGCTAGCTTCGTGGAACGAAATCGAAAAAAAGACGAAGGAAATACTGGATCAGGGTATGGAAACACCTAACTTTGTTTTCAACCTGGGACACGGTGTGTATCCGCAGGTAGAAGCGGAAACACTGAAGCGCCTCACCGCTTTCGTCCATGAATACTCTTCAAAAATTAAGCGATAGGGGGCAGTGAAATGGCGGACAGACAAATTGCGGATAAACAAATCGGCCTGCTGGTTATGGCCTATGGCACCCCGAGAAATATCGATGAAATCGAGCCGTATTATACGCATATCCGGCGCGGGCGGAAGCCTACACCTGAGCTTTTGGACACTCTCATTGAGCGCTACAAACTTATAGGAGGCGTCTCCCCCCTCTCCCGCATTACGGAGGAGCAGGCGGAACAGCTTGAATATCGTTTAAATGAAAGGCACGCGAATGTAACATTTAAAGCCTACGTAGGTTTAAAGCATATAGAGCCTTATATTGAAAACGTTGTACAGCAAATGAAGGAAGATGGGATCGAACAAGCAATCAGTATCGTACTTGCTCCGCATCAATCGACCTTCAGCACAGATTCATACAATAACCGCGCTCATGAAGAAAGCGAAAAAATCGGCGGGCCGGCTATCACATCCATTGATAGCTGGTATAGCGAGCCATCCTTTTTGGATTTCTGGAGCGACCGGATTCGCGATACATTTGATCAGATACCCACGGAAGCTAAAGCGCACACCATTGTGATTTTTTCCGCCCATAGCCTCCCGGAGAAGATTATTCAAATGAAGGATCCGTATCCGGGCCAAATCGCTGATAACGCAAAATTAATCGCAGAAAGAGCCGGCATAGCCCATTACACAACGGCGTGGCAGAGCGCCGGCCGCACGCCGGAGCCATGGCTGGGTCCAGATATACTGGATAAAATTCGCGAGCTTCATAAAGAAGGATACACTTCGATGATTTTTTGTCCGATCGGCTTTGTTGCGGACCATCTGGAAGTCCTCTATGATAATGATTATGAGTGCAAAAAGCTGACAGATGAACTTGGCATTCGCTATTACAGGCCTGCCATGCCAAACACCGATCCCCGTTTTATTGAGGCGCTGGCATGCGCTGTGGAAAAAAAGCTTATTTAGAAAAGAAGTGAATGATAATGATCACCAAACAGAAGGTAGCTATAATCGGCGCTGGAATCACCGGCCTGACAACAGCCTACTATTTGCAGAAGGAAATTAGGGAAAACAACCTCCCCATCGAATATGTTTTGATTGAAGCCACGGGCCGCCTCGGCGGTAAAATTCAGACCGATTATACGAATGGATTTGTCATAGAGAAAGGACCAGACTCTTTCCTCGCCCGGAAAACCAGTGCTTCCCGTTTAATCAAAGAGGCGGGGCTGGAGCAGGAGCTGGTGCGCAACCATACAGGACAGGCCTATATACTTAACAACGATAAACTGTACGCGATTCCTGGCGGCTCCATTATGGGAATTCCTACGAAGCTTGCTCCTTTTGCCACAACCAGCCTGTTTTCACCCGCTGGCAAGCTGCGCGCTGCTGCCGACCTTGTATTGCCTCGTACGAGTAAAGGAGAAGAAGATCAATCGCTGGGGCATTTTTTCCGGCACCGGCTGGGCAATGAAGTGGTAGAAAATCTGATTGAACCGCTGCTCTCGGGCATTTATGCAGGCGATATCGATCAGCTGAGTTTGCTGTCCACTTTCCCGCAGTTCCATACGGTTGAGAAGAAATATCGCAGCCTCATCCTTGGCATGCGTTCTACTACGCCGAAGCAGCCAAAGTCTGCCGGCGACAAAAAGCAATCCAGCGCGTTTCTCACTCTAAAACGCGGGCTCCAGTCTCTCGTGGACGCCATTGAGAATAAGCTGGACCCTTCTTCTATTAAGAAGAACACGCCGGTTAAGAAAGTGATCCATACAGAAGACGGGTACACCATTTTACTCGATGATGGCTCAACTCTGCATGCAGACGCTGTTGTCATGACCACACCGCCCGGACCGACCCACAGGGCGCTTCAAGATTATCCGTTTACGAAACTGCTGGATGAGATTCCGACGACATCCGTTGCCACCGTTGCGCTTGCCTTTCCGGCATCCGCAATCAATAAAGACATTAATGGCACTGGATTTGTCGTTTCAAGAAATGCGGATTATACCATCACCGCGTGCACGTGGACCCACAAGAAATGGCCGCATTCCACCCCGGAATGCAAAGTACTGCTGCGGGCTTACGTGGGCAGGGCCAACGATGAATCGATCGTTTTTAAATCCGATGAAGAAATTATTGCCACAGTTATGAACGACTTGAATAAGATTATGAAGATCAATCAACAGCCAGAGTTCTCCATTGTGACACGCTGGAAACAATCGATGCCACAATATGTAGTGGGCCACAAACAGCGTATTGCGCAGCTTGAAGAAGATGTTGCCAAGAATCTGCCCGGCCTATTTCTTGCAGGTTCGCCCTATTATGGTGTGGGGCTTCCAGACTGCATCGATCAGGGAGAAAGCGCGGTTGCTCAAGTTATCGCCTATCTTGTCAAACCTGTTTCCGTCACCATGTAAAGTCAAAAGAGCCAGCGCTTTCATTGAAAGCTGGCTCTTCCTGCGGTTATTGGTTGTTTTGTGTGCTATTTGCTGCAAGCTGCTGCTGGGACATCTGCACAAGCCGCTTCGTAATTTCCCCGCCAACTGAACCGTTTGCCCGGGATACGGTATTTCCCCCTAGCTGAACGCCAAACTCGGTGGCGATTTCATACTTATATTGATCCAGAATTTGCCCCGCTTGGGGAACAAGCAGCCTGTTTCTGTTTCCCTGTGCCATTATCTCACCCCCTGTTTGTTACTATTATTCGTCTCCCTTCGATATATATTTGCCCCAATATCTTCCCGCCTTAATCGTCACCTTCGTCCCCATGCTTTTGGTGCTTCACCTTATGGTGCTTATCCTCGTGATTTTTTTCCTTTTTCTCGCCTTTATCTGTTTTACGAACCTCATTGCGCTGATGCGCTAAGGCTGCTGCAATGTTAGCATATCCCTTTTCATTCAACAATTTAGCCAACTGATCCTCGGTGATCCCCAATGAAATAATTTCGTTTATTTTTTTAATCTGCCCCTCACTCAGACCCTGTTGTTTTAACTGTGCGATAGACGATTCGCTCAGCTGGTGCCCTTGCTGTTGCGGAGAATTCTGTTGTACTGCAGAGTCTGTAGATCCGGCGGATTGGTTGGACGGCGGAGGTACCGACTGAGAAGAGCCAGACGCTGTGTTTGCCCGATGCGTTGGTGCCACCGGCTGTTGATTGCTGGTTTGCGCCTTTACTTGATCCAACGTTTTATCAAGCGGCGTCATCGTTACCCTGCTCTGATCTTTTTGGGGTGTTTGTACCGTAGTTGCGTTTGTAGTATTTGTGAGCGGCTGTGCCGTAACACGGCTCACATGATCAACAGCTGCCGTGCTTGTCGTTGGCTTCTTCTGCATAATCCCCGATGCCAGCACAGGCGTAACAATTGCAAGAACCAACATGGCAGCTATAATAAAATACGGCCTTTTAAACCATTTTCTCATGTTGTTGCGCCCTCCCTGTTATTTCCTATATGATTCGTATGCACCTTTGCTTTTGTGGGGGGATCTATTTTTGCTTACTTATATACTTACATATACACAAAAAGGAAGGTGCTCAGACTGCACACCTTCCTAAAAATAACCCTTTTTTAATCTTTGAATAACAGCGAAGCACCGGCAATTCCCGGGTGGGTCATTTCATAAGGATCCAGGATCAAGTCCAGTTCTTCTTCTGTTAGAACATTGTAGTACAAGCAAAGTTCTCTTACCGACTTACCGGATAAAATGGCTTCCCGGGCAATGCGGGCCGCGGTCTCATACCCAAGATGCGGATTAACGGCGGTAATAACACCGACACTTTTATCCACATATTCTTTCATTTTTTCCGTGTTGGCGACAATTCCCTTCACACAATATTCACGGAACACGCGGAAAGCGTTGTTCATAATATTGATGGATTGTAGCAGATTAAACACGAGTACAGGCTCCATCACATTGAGTTCCAATTGACCTGCCTCTGAAGCCAGACAGATTGTATGGTCATTTCCAATCACCTGGAAAGCGACCTGATTAATCACTTCTGCCATAACCGGGTTTACTTTGCCTGGCATAATGGATGAACCAGGCTGCCGGGCAGGAAGCTGAATTTCGCCGAGTCCAACACGGGGACCTGAGGCCATAAGCCGTAAGTCATTGGCCACTTTGGACATGTTCATCATGCAAACTTTAAGGGCAGCAGACACCTCAGTGTAGGAATCCGTATTCTGTGTGGCATCCACTAGATCTTCTGCGCCGATAAGCGGGAACCCGCTGATGTCTGCGAGATGCTTTACAACGCTCTTAATATAGCGCGGCTCTGCGTTTAACCCGGTACCGACCGCTGTAGCACCCATATTGACCTCATACAGGTGCTGGCGGGACTGGCGAATACGATTAATATCTCTGCTTAAAACGCGCCTGTACGCCTCAAATTCTTGCCCGAGGCGAATGGGCACTGCGTCCTGAAGATGTGTGCGCCCCATTTTAATTACATGGTCAAATTCTTTTGCCTTTTCTCCAAACGTATCGTGAAGTTGCTGCATGGTTGCAAGCAGTTTCTCCAGCATGCTTAGCACTGCGATATGTATGCCGGTAGGAAACGAATCGTTCGTTGACTGTGCCATGTTCACATGTGTATTCGGGCTTAATTGAAAATAGTTACCTTTTTGTTCACCCAGAATCTCCAGCCCTCTATTGGCAATCACTTCGTTGGTATTCATATTAATCGAAGTGCCGGCTCCGCCCTGTATCGGGTCTACAATAAACTGGTCATGGAGTTTTCCATTGATAATCTCCTCTGCGGCCGTTACGATTGCATTTCCGATCCGCGGATTGAGCTGCCCCGTTTCCATGTTAGCCAGCGCTGCAGCCTTCTTTACAATGGCCATCGCAGAAATAAGCGATTCATGAATGCGGTAACCGGTAATCGGAAAGTTTTCTACCGCGCGCAGTGTTTGGACGCCGTAATAAGCATGAATCGGTACTTCCTTTTCTCCTAAAAAGTCCTTTTCAATCCGGAAATTTTTGTTTTCGCTCATCAATATTCATCTCCTGAAGCTGAGTGAAATTATATTGCTGAGATTATCGTACCACATTGCGATGCAAACACATAATTTATTCACAGTCGATTTTAAATCCTGTAACAATCCGATGCAGTTCGTCCGCCATCTTAGATAAAGAAGAAGCAGATGCGGATAGCTGTTCCATATAGGCCAGCTGTTCTTCCGCTGCAGCCGATACGCTCTGCGTACCGGACGCCGTTATTTCCGTAATAGACGCGTGTTGTTCAAACGAGTGAAGCACTTCTTCCGAACCTGCAGACATCTGCTGCACGGCTGCTGACACTTCCTCAATTTGGGAAGCAACTTCCTGAATGGGTCTGACCGATTTCCTGTGACCGGTGCCCGAGCCCTTTTAACGGTTGAGGACAGGTGGTTGACCGTATGATTGATAGATACCATCTGGCTGGCTGCCGTGTGAATCGCCGTGTTTCCGGATTCCGCTAGATCAGCCGCTTGCTGGGAAGATTGGGAAACCTGCTGGGAATTCACCGCAATCTGCTGGACAGCAGAGGACATCTGACCCAGTGTCTGCGACACGGCATGCATACTTTGCGCCTGCTTATCCGACCCTGCAGATACCTCCTCAATTGTAGCAGCAATTTGCTCAGTTGCCTGATTTGTGTGCGCAGCACCCTCCGCTAAATCATTCGAAGCATGGGATAGTTTAGCCGACATTTGGTTAATCTCAACGAGCACCTGCAATTTTCCAGCCGGTTACTTCGTTTGTGGCAAATACCATTTTCTTTGGCGTGCCATTGTAATCATAATCAAATTCGCCGGATGGCTTGCTGTACATGGTTGTTACCTGTGTACCGGAAGCTTTATCACCTGGTTTTATCGTTGGATGAACAATCGTATTGCTATTTTTGTCCAACAGAAATGCATAACCGCTTTTTCCAATTTGTACTGCCTTAACTGTTTCAGACAGTTTAGCCAGATTCAAGTCAACCGCAGCGACACCTGCGCCATCATCTGTGGCCCGGGCAATCGTCACGACAATGTTCCCTGAGATGGCGTCTACGTACGGATCAGTGGCCACAACAGTTCCTTTATTATCCATTGCTTGTTTATACCATGGACGCGTTCTTGGGTCATAGCCTTTTGGAAGCACGTCTTTTGGGGATAATATCATGTGACCTGTCTGGGTGCCAACATATGTATGCATAAGTTCAGGATGTGCCTTCGAATAGGAGTTAAGCTGCTTTCACAGCAAAGGCGTTTCCCCGGCCGCTTTAATAGCGGCTGAATTGGTCAGATATTCAACGTCTTTAAACTCCGGGCTTATTGTATTTGTGATGAGATTGTCAAGTAGGTGCACATTTGCACGCACGTCGGCAGACATCTGGTCATCCACTTTGTTGCGGGCGGTATTGTAAGCAATTCCTCCAATCATTACCCCAGGCAGCAGGAGAGCCGCGATGAACGAAACAATTAATTTGGCCCGAATGGTCATTTTTGGCTTCTGGTTTTGCTTTTTTACTGCACCAAAGAAACACGAGTTGCCATTGCCTGACTAGCTTTTTCTCTGGTATATTGGGACCGTAAGCTGCACGATTGAAACCCCAATCATAACCAACAAAATTATGTTGCCTGCCAATAAACTTCATTTATGTATATCGGAATTAAAGGGAGGATTGCTAAATGAAATTAATCAGTGCCTGCCTCATGGGATGCGAATGCCGCTACGACGGGAAAGCCAATTATAAAGAGGAAATTGAACAGCTCATTAAGGAGGGCAGGGCCGTTCCCGCGTGCCCGGAGCAGCTTGGCGGATTGTCTACACCTCGCAACCCGGCGGAGATTGTGGGAGGAGACGGATTTGATGTCCTTGATGGGAAAGCTAGAGTGGTGGATAACACTGGACAGGATGTAACGGAACAGTTCCTGCAAGGCGCACGCCAGGCGTTGCGAATTGCGAAGGCGGCAGGGGCTACGCATGCCATCTTGAAAGAAAGAAGTCCATCATGTGGCAGCACAGGGATCTACGATGGCACGTTTTCCAGGACGAAGCAGCCGGGTGTAGGTGTAGCAGCGGCACTGTTGATTCGCAACGGGATTCAAGTAGAGTCGGAGGAAAAATGGCAGGTTGAAACTTGAACAAAATGACTTTTCATTTTAAAGTTAAGAGAACGAAATACAAAGTAGATACATAAAAGGAGTTTTTATATTGCACCAATATCTTGGCTTTGTCGGCTCCTTCCCAATCCGCTCCTATAGCCTGCTGTTTGCGCTGGCTTTTGCGCTTGGCCTCGGTGTCAGCTATACACTGGCGAAACTTCGGAACAAGGAAGAGCTTGGGGAGCACCTATTAAATCTTGCTGCACCCATGTTCTTTGGCGCTATTATCGGTTCTCGCTTCTGGGCTGTTTTTCTGTTCGATTGGAATTATTACTCTAAAAACCCCGGTGAGATTCTTGCCATCTGGCACGGCGGATTATCCATTCAAGGCGGGATTGTCGGCGCCATTCTGGTGGCCATCTGGTACGTTCGAAAGCACAAGCTGTCGTTTTGGGAGCTGGCTGATCTGTGTGCCCCTGGGCTCATACTGGGGCAAAGCATCGGGCGGGATGCCAACCTGATGAACGGGGATGCCTTTGGCGATCCAACAGGCGGAAACTTTGGGATCTTATACCCAGAGGGAACGAACGCCCGGGAAACCTTTGGCAACAAGCCCCTATGGCCGGCCGAAATATGGGAAGGGCAAATGGATGTCATATTCTTCGCCATTTTATTTATGCTGCTGCAGAAGCGCATGAAGCGTGGATATTTATTCCTGATCTATAACGTTCTCTATAACGCAGGCAGGTTTCTGCTGGAAATGCTGCGTGGGGATTCGCCACGTTTTCTCTTTAATTGGACCACCGCCCAGTGGACCGCTGCTAGCATCATATTCATCTGCGTGATTGCAGGGATTTACCTGCATTTCACACAGAAGACAGAACAAACGCCTGTTTGACAGGCAGTCAAAGACCCCGTACTCATTGAAGAGCCGGGGTCTTATTGCGCCCTAACTTGTTGATTTAATGTGCTATTGGTTTTGTGTTCGATTCTAGAATTGCATACAAAGGTAGCTTAACGTTCCCAAATCATAGCTACGGTGGATAACCTTAGCGTCGGTATTAGGGCCACCAGCTCCCATTGCAATGAAGAAGGGGACAAAATGCTCGGGCCTCGGAACGGCGAGCCGGGCATTCGGTGCTGTTTCGTAGTGGAAAAGCCCGTCCCAATCTTTGTTTTGCATCTTCTCAATGAGCCAATCATCAAACGCTACAGCCCATGGCTCAGGCGTTTTCTGCCCCCAATTTACCATCCGTAAATAATGAACGGTAACGCCGCTGCCGATCACCAATATATCTTCCTGTCCAAGCCCTTGCAGCGACTGGCCGATTTTATACTGATCCTCTGCGGACAGGTAAGGGTTAACGGAGACTTGCACAACGGGTATATCTGCCTGAGGATACATACGGGACAGAAGCGTCCAGGATCCGTGATCCAGACCTCGTTCCGTGTCCTTTCTTACTAGAATCCCCTGGTCCGTGAACCGCTTTTCCAGCAGTGAAACATATTGTGCTGAACCTTTAGCTGGGTACTTAATCGCGTATAATTCGTCTGGAAAACCGTAGAAATCGTAAATCGTTTCGTACACGCCATCCACATCGGAAATGGTAAGAATATCACTTTCCCAATGTGCCGTGAAAATCACAATCGCTTTTGGTTTAATGTACTCCCCCAGTTGCTTAAGAAAACGTGTGTAATCATTATTTTCTATAGCAAGCATAGGTGACCCATGCGCCAGAAACAAAGATGGAACCATCTTGTTGCCCCCTAACCGTGGTGTTAGTTAGTTACTTTTCATAAGTTAATATACATTTATATACTATGGATGTCAAGTTTTCTTAAAGCGCGTCCTTGCTTACGAAATAAAGTACCCGCATCCACGCAGAAGGATGCGGATACTTTATCAATTTTTGACAACGCTTTGATTTTGCCGGTAAAACTCATGAAACAGCTTCATTAGCGCTCTCTTTTCAATGCGGGATACATACGAGCGGGAAATGCCTAAGTCGCGCGCGATTTCTCGCTGCGTTCTTTCTTCTTCGTTATCAAGTCCGAAGCGTCCAATAATCACTTCTTTTTCACGCTCGTCGAGAATGTGGATGTGCTTATAAATTTTGGTTTTTTCCAGCTCGAGTTCGACTTTATCCTCAATCTCATTAGCTTCTGTGCCGAGTATGTCGAGCAGTGAGATTTCATTGCCTTCCTTATCGGTTCCAATTGGGTCGTGCAGGGAAACATCCTTTTTTGTCTTCTTAAGTGAACGAAGATGCATAAGAATTTCGATTCTCAAGTCAATAGTTGTGCTTAGTATGTAAAAATCTCGATATGATCTTCGTACACGATAATCTCACGTGCCAGCTGACGAATAAGCTGCTGCTTATCGTCAAACGTCAACTCATCTTTTCGCTTAGTTAAATAGTACTCAGCTGCCTCATTAAGCAAGTTCTGATTAAATCTAGCTTGTTTAGATTCTTTCATTTTGGAATTCAGTTCTGCTAATTGCTTTGTGTACTTTTCTTCTTTTTCCTTAAGGTCCCGCATTGTTTCGCGTACTTCTGCTTCACTTATGTCTAAACCAGCGGCAAATAATGAAACGATCCTTTTTCGTCCCTCCTTAGCCTTTTCAATCTCTTTTTCTAATCTTGTTAATTCTGTCTGTCCATACGGAATTTCTTCGCGTTCGGTATCCGCTTCTACTGCTGCAGCTATTTCATCAGGTTGTTCTAACCAAGAGCGAATGGTTTCCCACACCTGAGTTTCTAAATCTACGGCTTTTAACCTTCTTCCACATCCTCTTTCTTTGGCACCCACGCTGTTTTTAATGTCTGTATACTCAAACTCATATTTTCCCCAGTTCTTTGCACGCCGGCCTGTAAGGGTATTTCCGCAATCAGCACATCGAACCAGTCCACTAAGAAGATATTGGTATACCCCTTTTTTAGCCCAGCGTCTTCTGGAATCCTGCAAAAGCTTCTGTGCATGGTCAAATGTTTCCTGGTCAACAATTGGTGGACAGGGAATCAAGATCCATTCTTCCCTCGGTCTCTCCTTCATTGCAACACGCTCATCCGGGCTTTTGTGTTTATTCCCAAGCATACCTTCTGTGTTCCATTTGTTCTGGTAAAACTCTCCTATATAAGCTTCATTCATGAGTATTTGCCGTACAACTTGTCGGTGCCAGACACCTTTGCCCTTCTTTGTGGGTATGCTGTTAGCTGTTAAGTGATTCGCAATTCCGTTCATTCCTTTAACTTGGCCAGGTTTGGTAAACATATTAAAAATCATCCGCACAATAGCTGCTTCATCTTCTTTCACGATCATTTGCTCTTTTTCTTTGTCGTAACTATATCCATATATTTGAAAATCACGCAGGACACGTCCTTGGCGCGCCTTCTCCCGGCGGCCTCGACTCATTCGCTCATTGATTTTTGCCTTTTCAAACTCCGCAATAGCGCCTCGCATACTATAAAATAACTGTCCTTCCGGTGTACGCGCATAATCACCGCTGACAAACACAAGTTCAATTCCTCTTCGATCAAACTCTTCGGTAATAAGCAGCTGATGCATGAGCTTTCTCGATAATCTGTCCGGATCTAGGCAGACAATTTTTCTAATCAATCCATCTCGAACATCCTGCCGCAACCGTGCCAAAGCTGGACGGTCTAAAAATTCTCCAGACACCCCATCATCGACATAGTCTTTACATTCCGTTGTTCCAGCTTTCTTCCTGCACTCCCTCACCTGGCTCTCTAGACTGAATCCACTCCTCGCCTGCTCTTCCGTACTTACCCGTGCATAAATCCCGATCACACAGATCCCTCCTATACTTATCTTTTAGATAAACATAGCAGGCAAGCATTCTTTTGCGAGTAGAGTCGCTCTTTATTAATTTGACGTGCATCTCGTATCCCCCCTTATAAGGAGGGTATGCAAATAAGGGTTTGGCCAATGCAGACTTGAAAATGGACCGTTTACATGGGAAAACGTAAATAATTACATCGATTAGATTTTTACAAATGCATTTCTTCTACTTAAGTAATCAGCCATCATATAAATCAAGTAGTACAAAGGGAAAGAGTAGAGGGAATTCCAGTTTTTGGGCTCATAAAAACCGATCCAACGAAAAATGGTTTCTGCTACAAAAGAATTAAAGAGTGAAAACAATAGCGCCTTTATGTAAGGGGAATATTCCGGTTTGTATTGCAAAAACAACATACTCATGACAGGTAGCACCGAGCAATCCCATACAACGAAGGAAGGAACAGTAGGTATGACATCAACTAAATACCACCATAAACCGTATGAAATGCCAAGAAAATTAAGGTATGAACTAATGATTAAGACAAAGAAACCTGCATATAGCAAGCGATCCGAGCTTTCTTTTTTTCTGAATTTTACCCATGCCATCCACGGAACAATCGTAAGCAAGAGACAGACCCACCATTCCCATGAGAAAAGAATATGATCTCTCCAAATCGCCAAATATTCTCTATTCATTCTCTCAGTGGAATCATATATGGTTTGAATTTTATTTCTAACCGAATCCTGCACTCGACTCACTCTTTCCTCTAATGATGGCGCTTTTAAGCTAGTGTTACCCAAATACCGATAAGTATGTATTTCTTAATAATCTTATTGCTTTAAGATGCAAAATGAGAAATGGGTAGCATAAGGCGGAATATCACCTTAGCGGGATCATAAATAAAAGGACAAATGTTTTTTGAAAATAACAACTTTTATCCGTTTTACACTGAATTAACATTCTTTTGATATATTCTGTGTATGAAATTTAAACCATCGAAAAGGTAAACTCATCCAAAGGTGAGGACACAAAGTCACGGATCTAAGGTTGTTGCGCACAATTATGATGGCCGGACTATCGAAAGGAGTTCCTACTTTGAGTAAAAAACAATATACAATAGACTTTAAACGTGAGGTCATAAGACAAGCTCTTGAGACTAAAAGCCCAAGCTCTGTAGCTAGGAAACACCATTTAAACAGCTTTATAATATATCGTTGGGTAAAAGAATATAAAGAAGGGAAATTCAATGGTTGATGCTGACAATTTCCTTACCCGGTAATGTTAAACCTCTTGCGATCGTTTCCTTACGATAGTAACAATAAAACGACCTAAAAGTGACGCCAAAATGTAAAATCCCCATGAATAGAGTGCCTTCCATGTGTACCGGTGATAGTAGTCCAACCAAATAAAAAAATACTCAAAAATAAAAGCAGCCAAAGCCCCACCTACGACGATAGCTGTAACAAACCGCTGGGAACTGTCATTGAAAAATTGATAGATAATCATCAAGTATATGGGTACGAGAGTGATATCCGCTGGGGCAAGAATAAGATATAGTGGTTGGAGCTTAACTGGGTATCCCCACCAAAGCAAACCTGTTCCAATGTCGTCCAAAATAATCGTGAAGATGCTCACAGCTAAACCGAACAAAAGAATTTGATCCATTCGCTTCCTGTCCACGACTTTCCACCATATAAACCACGGAACAATAGTTAAAAATAATAACAACCACCATCTCCATGTTAGAAAATTATTATTTGCCCAATAGGAAAAATTACTAGTTGTAAAATTTTTTGCAGCTTTATTGACTTGGTCAAATGATGGTGTGTAATAGATAATAATGATTACCTCCAAACAAAGAGCCATAATTACAGGTTATTATTTGTAGCATGTTGAAAGGTATTCTAAGTATTTTTTACAGTATTTTAAATTTCCTCTCTTTCACGCTACACTATAGACATAAGAATCTCATTCTCAATGCATCTTGCTGCGTATGTAGCCAGTTTGGTTCCCTTGTCTTTCTGATAGCTTTCAATGGCTTTGATCAATCCTATCGTGCCAATTGAAATCAGATCCTCACTGTCTTCCCCGGTATTCTCAAATTTCTTTGTTATATGGGCCACTAGTCGTAAGTTATGTTCGATCAGCATGTTCCGAGCATCACGATCTCCCCTCTTCATTCGTTCTAAGTATTCATTTTCTTCTTGTTCGTTCAGGGGATGCGGGAAAGCGTTGTTTTTGATATAGGAGACAAAAAACATCAAATCTTTGACAAACATGGTGATAGCAGCAAAAATTCCAGACATCGCGGTCACCTCCAGGTTAGTTGAAAGACTTATCACTATCGTATGAAGCGGGTACTTGATGGGTGTCTGTACTAAATTAATTTTCACTGAACGGGTTTTACGGGGATAACATAAAAGCGACTTTCTGAGAATCAGATAGTGGCTTCTTCTGAGGCTGCAGAGATATTTTGTGTGTTAGTCGATTCTTTGTAATTGTTTTGCTACTTTGGTTAAAATTTGTTAGTTTGGCATTGTGTTTGTCCCTGTTATCTAAGCACATTTCCTTTGCGTTCATTCAAGCAATCTGGTTTCTCTCGTAATTTTTCTGAATTTTTATTCAATAACACTCTGCGTTTTCTTTGTGTTATAAACATATTACGGGGGAATATAATAAAAAATATCAGGAGAAGGTATTATATGATTTCTAAATTAAAGCGTTTTTTAATAGGGCGGCCGATGAAATCACACGAATTAGCGGGAGAGAAGCTAACGAAACTCAAGGCATTAGCTATTTTATCCTCGGATGCCTTATCTTCTGTCGCTTACGGTACCGAACAAATTCTACTGGTTCTCATGGCCGTTGGCTTCGCCAGTCTTTGGTATTCGATCCCTATTTCATTAGCGGTACTTGGGTTGCTGCTTGTTTTAATTCTTTCATACCGCCAAACGATATACGCCTACCCATCAGGCGGAGGGGCTTACATTGTATCCAAAGATAACTTTGGAACGGCAACCGGGCTTGTCGCGGGAGGTTCACTGCTGGTTGACTACATACTAACCGTTGCCGTTAGTTCTTCAGCAGGAACGGATGCCATTACATCCGCCTTCCCCGTTTTGCACAGTCACCGCGTACTCATCGCTCTTGTTCTTATTTTAGCTCTTACGATTTTAAATCTGCGCGGGATCACCGAATCGGCCTCCATATTAATGTATCCGGTTTATTTATTCGTTTTAGCCATTTTTATTCTCATCATTAGCGGCGGATATGAATGGTTGACAGGGCATGTTCACCACGTTAGGGCCGCTTATGGCATATCTGTCCCTGGAATTAGTGTCTTTCTGCTGTTAAAAGCCTTTAGTTCAGGCTGCTCGGCCTTAACAGGCGTTGAAGCGGTGTCCAATGCAATTCCTAATTTTAAGATCCCATCAGAAAGAAATGCGGCAAGAACACTGATGATGATGGGCATTATTCTCGGGATAATGTTTATGGGGATTAGCTTTCTCGCATACGTATATGGGGTGGCCCCAAATACCCGGGAAACGGTTGTTTCCCAAATCGCCGCAGCGACGTTCGGCAGAGGAGTCATGTACTATTTTATACAGGCTGTAACGGCTGTCATTCTTTTCTTAGCCGCCAATACCGCCTTTGCCGCCTTCCCGCTGCTGGCATTTATGCTGGCCCAGGATAAATTCTTGCCTAACATGTTCAAAGTACGCGGCGACAGGCTTGGATTCTCCAACGGTATCATTTTCCTCGGTGCTCTCTCCGCCCTTCTCATTGTTATTTCCGGCGGGAGCACTGACCAATTAATACCATTGTATGCAGTGGGTGTATTTATTCCCTTTACGCTGTCTCAGGCTGGAATGATGAAAAGGTGGTTCACCAAACGGCCATCTGGCTGGCAGCTTCCTTTTACGATTAATACCATCGGAATGTTAACCACTTTAACCATCACGTTAATTTTCCTTGTCACAAAGTTTACGCAGGTGTGGATCATTTTCCTGTTTCTTCCTGCTGTCATTTTCGTCTTCTACAAAATTCATGGTCATTACCAGGATCTGGCCGACCAGCTGCGTATTGATATTCATGTTGAGAAACCTGAGAAAAAAGGCAGCATTATCGTAATTCCTGTTGCCGGTATCACGCAGGTGGTGCGCAATACTATTAGCTATGCCCAGTCACTGTCGGATAATATCATTGCCGTCTACGTAGGGTTCAACGAGGATGAGATTAGGAAAATGGAACAAAAGTGGAACGACTGGGATCCGGGCATCCGCCTTGTTGTGCTGAGGTCCCACTACCGAAGCATTATTAGACCGCTGTTCAAGTTCATTGACACGGTCGAGTGGAAAACATCTGCCACAGACCATGTCACGGTCATGATCCCGCAGTTTATCACGAAGAAATGGTGGCACAATTTGCTGCACAACCAGACCAGCTTGCTGCTGCGGGCTTATCTGTTTGCCCGGCAGGATGTTAAAATCGCTACCGTGCCTTACCGGCTCAAAAAGTAAACAAAAGGCCTGTTGATCCTTGAACTGCCCCCTGTCAAGTAGACAACGGAAATAAATAAACAAAGCTAGGCGGCTTTAACCCTATATTCCAAGGGGCTAAGGCCGTTTAGTCTTTTTTGTAATCGTTCATGATTATAAAACTGTATGTATTCCTCAATGTCTTTCTTTAATTCTTCAAACGGGTGTACTTGTTTAGATAATCTTCTCACACTTCAATGTTCGGACTTTTTCAGCTCTTTGGAGTACCCTTTCCATCCACTGGAATGATGAAGTCCATCCATTCCATACGTTTCATAACGATAGCAATTAGCGTATCCTTTTTATGTGCAGAAAAAGGATTTTTTGCCATAGAAAAAGCCCCCAATAAAATAAACAGATTTTTATTATTTCATCTGTCTACTTTATTGGGAGCATATCACAGTCAGCAGGCCTTTGTTTATTTTTTTACGCTCATTTATACAGTGTGTTAAAGCACCTGGTGCAGCCCGACTAGGATAAGTAAAATGCCGGCGACAACACTGGCGTGCTTCCCTAATTTATCAGCGACAAATCTTGAACCTAGATAAGCACAGACACCGACACAGAGGTAACTTAACACACCAGAAATGATAGAGGTTACCAGGATATTTAGATGCGTAATACCGGCATCAAAGCCTCCAGCCAGGTTGTTAACGGACAAAGCGATTCCCAGTATGATGGATTCCCCAAAGCTAATCGTCTTTGACCTGTCTAAATCTGCTTCTTCCGGATTTCGCAAAATCCTAAGGAAAGAACCCCGACTCGTCTGCGGCTGTTCCACAGGGGTCTCAAGAAAGGGCTGGCAAAGCACCCATATGCCGATTATAGAAAGCACGATCATGCCCGTTACATTTCCCACAAAAGGAGTAATCCAAAGGGCAATCCACCTGCCAAAAAGACCTCCCACCATTGCCAGAATAAAGCCCATCAATGCAATTATGAAATTAGCGAATGTGGAAATCCGTATTTTCCTTACGCCATATGAAATGCCCGCTCCAGCATTGTCAAGGTTAGAGGCAATTCCAATCGCAATGATAGCTAATAAGCTGTGTACATCCAGTGAAATCAACTCCTTTCCCTCTGTTATCCAAGATATTCAGGATAACTTGCCTATGTTTTCCATAAAAAAATTTCTTGGCTGTTTAAGTTCTAAGGATCCTCTTGAATCCTTTGTCTGGATTGTATATACTGATTAACGTTGTGAATCAATTAAATAGCAGACCCTCATCAATTACGGTGAGGTAGAGGTCGCGGCTTTTAAGAGTACGTCGTACGAGATTCAGAGAAAATCGATGAATACGAAAGAAAGGAAAAGTCGCCGAAGCTGGTCCGGGTTCTCTTGGGCGGACTGGCTGGGGCTGTACCCGATAAGGGACAGAACTGTCACGGCTGGCAGCCAACCAGGTGTGATGCGCTATCTTCAGCGAAGGTATGATGGGCGCTTTACGAATACCGCTGCATTATTTTGGGCGGTATTTTTTGTTCCCTCTTATCCCTTGCTAGCAAGACTTCAATTTTTAAAGGGGTGCATTAGAAAATGATCAGAGATCATCAAAAAACAAATGGCGGGGAGTTAAAACGCGGCCTAAAAGCACGGCATCTGACATTAATTTCAATCGGCGGTTCGATTGGTACGGGGCTGTTCCTGGCAAGTGGTGCGTCCATCCATGATGCCGGTCCGGGCGGAGCGCTTCTCGCTTATATCGCGATTGGTTTAATGGTCTATCTGCTGATGATGAGCCTTGGGGAGATGGCTGCCTTTCTGCCGGAATCGGGATCATTTAGCACCTATGCTACCCGGTTTATCGATCCCTCGCTTGGCTTTGCGCTTGGCTGGAATTACTGGTATAACTGGGCCATCACAATCGCAGTTGAAATATCCGCCGGCTCGCTGGTCATGAAATTCTGGTTTCCGCACAGCTCTACGTTTTTATGGAGCGCACTATTTCTGGTTATCATGTTCGGGCTTAATTATTTATCTGTAAAAGCATACGGGGAATCGGAGTACTGGTTCTCCATGATCAAGGTTGTTACCATCGTCATTTTCCTGATAATCGGACTGCTGCTTATTCTCGGCATTATGGGCGGCAAACCGGTCGGATTTACTAATTTCACAGCGGGCCATTCACCTTTTCACGGTGGTTTTCTGGCCATTCTTGGCATCTTTATGGTGGCAGGTTTCTCTTTTCAGGGTACAGAATTAGTGGGGATTGCAGCTGGTGAAAGTGAGAATCCGGAGAAAAATGTACCGAAGGCTATCCGCCAGGTTTTCTGGAGAATCCTTCTGTTTTACGTGGCTGCCATTCTCGTTATAGGCCTTCTTATTCCTTACACCAACCCAAATCTGGTAAGCTCAGATTTAAAAGATATCGCAGTCAGCCCGTTTACCCTTGTTTTTAAAAGGGCGGGCCTTGCATTGGCGGCATCTGTAATGAATGCGGTCATTCTAACTTCGGTGCTTTCCGCCGGAAATTCGGGGATGTATGCAAGTACCCGCATGTTGTGGGTGCTTGCGAAAGAAGGTAAGGCGCCTAAACTGTTTGCCAAGGTAGATAGGCGCGGCGTACCTGTGAATGCCCTTATTGCCACAGCAGCCATTGGAATGTTTGCCTTTCTCGCGTCTTTGTTCGGCCAGGGAACGGTTTACATGTGGCTTCTTAATGCGTCCGGGATGTCCGGTTTTATCGCCTGGCTGGGTATTGCGATGACCCATTACCGGTTCCGCAAAGCGTATGTGGCTCAGGGCAGAAATCTGGAAGATCTGCCTTTTAAGGCACGCTGGTTTCCGTTTGGCCCAATTTTTGCTTTTGTATTATGTCTCATTGTTATTCTCGGCCAAAATTACGGCGCGTTTACCGGTGATAAGATTGACTGGAACGGCATCGCGGTCTCGTATATCGGCCTCCCGCTGTTCCTGCTGATCTGGTTTGGTTACAAATGGAGTAAGAAAACCAAGGTCGTTTCGCTCCAGGACTGCAACTTTGAATTGGATCAGGATAAATAAACCTGGCATGAAAAGGGATAAGCATAATATTGCTTATCCTTTTTTGTTGATTACACGCTGCCCGCTTAACCCTTCCACGTATATTAGTAAGAAATTTCTGTTTTTACAGTCGATAGATGGGGTAAATTTTATGTACAATGTTAATTGGGAGGGCTCTATATGGATATATTCGAAACAAAAAAGCAAAAGGCTTTCTATGGGTTAAACGATGAGATCATTCACAAGGACTTTGGCAGAGGCATCATCTGCGACAAAGGTAAAGATCTGGTTGAAATCGACTTCAATGGTGAACGAAAAACGATGCACCTGGAGGTATTAATAAAAGGCGGTATGATTCAGAAACCATAAAGATAAGCCCATGTTTTGCGCAAACTCGGATATATGTAGCTCATCCATTATTCTCCCAACAAAAGTTCATAGCGATTACCATAATGGTTTTGATACTCCCTTTGCAGCAATTGAATAAACCCTTTCACACTTCTACCGGATTACGAAAGCATCAAATGTGGAAACAAGCTATAGTACACTCTTTCGAATCCACTCTTCCCCTACCCAAATCAGCGGAGATATTACTTTAATCGAAGGGAGTATCTAGATGCCATCAGACGTTAAAACTCATCCAAGCAAGGTCTATAACCAGGATAAAAATAAGACGGTTAAAGAAGCCAGGGCGGCGATCGCGGGAAAACGAAAAGGAATCCGCGCCATCCTTCCCTTTATCGGACCCGCGTTTATCGCCTCTATCGCTTATATTGACCCCGGGAATTTCGCCACAAACATCCAGGCGGGTTCGAGATTCGGCTACAAAATGCTTTGGGTTGTCGTCATAGCCAACCTAATAGCGATGCTGCTGCAAAATATGTCAGCTAAACTCGGCATAGCAAGCGGCAAGAATCTGCCGGAACTATGCTGGGACCATTTTCCGAAGTGGCTAAACATTATCATGTGGATATTTGCTGAAATCGCAGCAATGGCCACGGATGTCGCTGAATTTTTAGGCGCTACGATTGGATTGAACCTTCTGTTCGGCATTCCAATGCTGTATGCGACGCTTCTTACCGGTGTTGCTACCTATCTATTTCTGACTCTCGATAAATTCGGATTTCGCCCCCTGGAGAAGCTTATTGCCGGCTTCTCTTTACTAATTGGTTTATGCTATATCGTGGAGACATTTCTCTCTAAACCGAATTTTTCATTAATCGCTTATCACAGCGTTGTACCCTGGTTAGGAAATCGCGATAGTTTGATGCTAGCGGTTGGCGTCATCGGGGCTACTGTTATGCCTCATGCGATTTATCTTCATTCCAATCTGACAAAAGATCGGATTATTCCGCGCAACGATAAGGAAGCGGATAAAATTAACGAATTTAGCACGGCGGAAATCATTCTTGCGATGGCCATAGCGGGGTTCGTAAACCTTTCTATGATGTACATGGCTGCCTCTATATTTAACACAACTGGCCATGTACAGGTCGGGGACATTACAACTGCTTACCAAACGCTAACGCCTCTATTAGGTTCAGCCGCAGCCAGTGTTTTTCTGGTATCACTGCTGGCTTCGGGTATCTCAAGCTCGGTTGTAGGCACGATGGCTGGGCAGGTGATTATGCAAGGGTTCGTTGGATTCTCTATTCCACTGTGGCTGCGGCGGGTGATTACAATGGTACCGACAGTTATTATTGTCGCCCTCGGTATCAATCCTACCCAAACGCTCGTCATCAGCCAGGTGATCCTCAGCATCGTACTTCCATGCCCTGTTATTGCCTTGATCTATTTCACCCGGCGCCAAGCGATTATGGGGGTCTTAACGAATAAGAAGATAACCACGGTTTTATCTACCCTTTGTGCGCTGATCATCATCGGCCTCAATATTTTTCTTATCTGGCAGACGTTCTTTGGATAAAAAAAGGCTCCTGCAGCAGATGCTCTGAGCAGGAGCCTCTATTTACTATTGTATGCGTGATTCCACTTCCCGGCAGACCTGCTCCGCGGTTAAACCGTGCGCATTGATCACCGGACCATCCACTGCGATATTTTGAATGCCCATCATATTCTGGTCAAGTCCGGTAATAACACAGCAGTCACATCCCCGGGCGTCTTCCGCACGGGCCAGCTCTGTCACCTGGTATCCTCTACTCTGAAGGGCGTCTTTCACATCTGTAAGAGATTGTTCTACACCGATTTTTGCCATACTTTCCACCTCCTCTTCTATAGGCTTCCCAGTAAAAGAAGGCTTATTCCTTCTATACCTCTCTGTTTCTTTTCAGTTGACGAACCTTCCCGCGCACCCACAGACCCATCATACCCAACGACAAGCAAAGAACCAGGCAGAAGAGAATGAGTCCGAAAAAAGGAAAATTAAAGCCTGCAATAAGTACGGCCGCACCTGCCAGCGATGAAAGAGGCAAATTACTTTCTAATGCAGGAATCATTCGCCCAATCCATACAGCGGCTGAAGCGAGGCCAATAAAAAAGAAAAGAAGTAACACAGCGAGTATAACTAAGGCAACAGGTATCCCGATTACAGTGAGCGACAGCAGCACAACAAGCGATCCCAGCAGCAGGGTAACAGCCATGCCTATTAATATAAGCTGGCGAAATGAACGCTGGATATGATCTGTGAACACCATCATTCTATCTCTTGCGACGATGGCAATAAATAGTGAAACAATAATAAGGATTAAGCTTACGGCAAGCTTTACAAACCAGTATCCTACAAGGGCTGCACCTGCAGCGAATAGATTGCTTTGCGTTGGTGTGTCCAATGATACATTCACAACGTTATCGGTGAGACTGGCACCAGGTTCCTGGCTGATCAGACCACCAAATACGAACACCGCTCCATTAACCCGGGCTGTTTTTTTAATGGTCAAATTGCCATTTAGCACAAGCACCATATCGCGCACGGTCCCCCGTATCTCTACATCCCCTCCGGCCACGACAACATTCTCGACCTGCTGCCCTGCTGGGACGATCATATCCTGATGGCGTAACCAATCACCGTATGCGGCCGATGCAGGGACAACCGCGCTAAACACAAACGCCATACACAACATGCACAGCAAAATTAGGCGGCTCCTGATCATCAGCTCTGTTCCACCCGGCCTGATACTCCTGCATGTCCTGACAGGCGCAACAGAGACCAGACAGAAAGTAGCGCAACGGCAATCGATAGCACGGCTAGTCCATCAGAAAGCAGGGGAACCGCAGATACAACAATGCAGATAGCATGCAGGAGGGCAAATAAAAGGGAGAAAAATGGCGGGAATATTGCTCTTGCCAGTACCAGCAGAGCACACAAAAGGATGGCACTGATAATCGGAAGGCTAAACAGCCCTGCATACCGCCTGGATGGGTATGCCGATTTATTCTCATCAAACACTGCAAGGCGAATGTGCTCCTCCAAATCTTCTGGTAAGAGGACAGATCGGTAAGCGGCAAGTATATTACGCTGCATAGACGATAGTTCCTGCAGGACTGTTCTGCAGGAAACGCAGGCGTCTAAATGCCTTTTTACATCTATACTTTCTGCCAGGGGCAGTTCATCGTCAAGATAGGCTGACAACTGTTCTTCCACATGGTTGTTCATACTAACAATCCTCCCTAGTTTCCAGGTGTTTTCTCAGTGACAGACGGGCCGCAGAAATACGTGACTTTACGGTTCCCACCGGCACTTGCAGAATGTTGGCGATTTCCTCGTATGTAAATCCCTGAATATCCCGCAGAACAATCACAGTTCGATGGTCCACAGATAATCGCTCCATACCTTCTTCAATGGTCATCTGCATCTGCTTGCGTTCAATGGGTCCAATGCCGCCGGATACAGTCGTAGATATTACATCCGTATTCTCGGTAATCCAGGCAGCTTCTCGTTTTTTCTTCTGGGCACGCGTGTAACAGAGGTTGGTGACAATGCGTGTAAGCCACGAGGCAAATGCATATTCACTATCCAGCGAATGCAGGGAGTAATAGGCTTTGACGAAAGCCTCCTGAGTCACATCTTCCGCTTCCATTCTATCGTGCAGCATCGCAAACGCATGCCTGAATACCTGTCCTTTAAAGCGGGCAATTAGCTGTCTGAAGGCTTCATGATCCCCCTGCTTGGCCTTCCTGACTATTGTGTATAACTCACTCTCCACACAGTACCACCCCCAGACACCTGCCGTTTAACCTATCCGTTTACTCTCTTTAATCATTATAATTTAAGGGACTTCCTATTCATAAGATAAGTTCATATACAGCAATGAGAAAAACATCGCGGGCCATGCCGCTCTCTCCTTTCCCCTCATAGAAGTTTTTACGGCCGCTTTGTGGAACAACGGACGGACCGGCATTAGGGAATCTTGGCTAACGGCAAGCGTAAGCGCAGGCAGCAGCCTAAGTTGCACTTATGCCGAAAGGTAAAATCGATACACCTTTCGGCCTGGGGGAAAGAAAGGTGCGGACATGCGCCTCACGATGTTTTTCTTGGGTGTTTCGGGACCGGAGGTCCCATTTAAAAAATCGCTCAAGGCACTTCAACACAATACTTTCTGGTTATACAACAAAAAAGCTCCCGCCGACTGAAGCAGTTGGCTAGGAGTATTTTTTAAAGAGCTATCGAGAAAGAGGAGCGAGATTTAATAGTCCCCGTCCATAAAGGCGGGAAGGGCCTAGCTTTTGGCTTAAGCGGACAATTGCCCGCCCGTTTCTTCCGTTTTTTCTATTTGGGTAGAGGCCGAGCAGCAGGGCTGCGCCTCCGCTGACATGGGCGGCTGACATTGATGTACCGCTAAGCGTTTTATAGCCGCCTCCGATCCATGTGCTCCTTATGTCTACGCCAGGAGCCATGATGTCCAGCCCTCTGCCTGTACTAGAGAAATCGGCACGCTGTTTGCTTTGATCCACCGCTCCGACCGAAATTACCGAGGGAAGGCGAGCTGGATAATCCAACGTATTCCCGGATCCTCGATTGTTTCCGTCATTGCCTGCGGAAGCTACCAGTATGATGCCTTTCTGGGCAGCAAATTGTGTGGCCAGATCCAGTGACCGGGAATATTGGTTACTGCCGAGGCTCATGTTAAGCACCTGGATATGATGATCCACCGCCCACTCTATCCCTTTTACGATGTGGCTGATACTGCCACTTCCGGAGCTGTCCAGCACTTTGATTCCATAAAGGGAAGCCTGGGGGGCTACACCATATACATGGGCTCTACTGGCTGAAGCCGCAATAATCCCGGAGACATGCGTGCCATGGCCGTTATCGTCCTTAAAATTGCCAGTGTCCGTAATAACGTTATAACCGCCAGCTACCCGCCCGCGCAAGGCAGGATGGCCCGAATCAATCCCCGTATCAAGCACGCCTACCCGAACGCCCTTGCCGCTCGTTTTAGGCCACGCGGCTGGTGCCTGAATCTCCCTAATATTCCACGGTACATTCGCTAGTTTCCTGTCTTTGCTTACTGGTAGCGCTTCGTGCAGCCGGATGCTGAAATCTTCTTCATAATAGACAATCTCGGTATTCCTTTCGAATTTCTCTACATCGTTTGCTTCGGCTATGATAAGCGGAAGGTATTTGTGGGTGTGGAGTATTTTTATTCCGCCTTGTTGCGTACACACATCACAGGTGTTTTTCACACTCTTTTTCGCTTGAAGTAAATATCGTTTGGTCATCGCACCCGTCTCCTTAATCTCTTGAAATTACTACTATCTTATGAAACTGTCTCCTTTGAGAAAGGAGACAAGTGCGGAATTATATACAATTAGAAAACTTGCACCATAAACGGAACGACATAAGGTGCCAGGAACAAGGTGAATCCTGCTGCAATAATCATTGCAAGGCTTGCAATGGTCCCTTCAATGGCCCCCATTTCAAAAGCTTTCGATGTTCCGATTCCATGGGCGCCTGTGCCAAGCATGAGGCCACGCGCGATTCGATTGTGGATGGGGAGATATCGCAGGATAAGAGGGGCTATCACCAGGCTAACCAGCGCCGTGACGATAACAAACACGGCGGTCATCGTTGGTTCACCGCCAATGGCGCGCGAGACATTCATGGCAATTGGCGTTGTGATAGAACGCGGAGCCAGGCTGTCTATGGTTCTGGGGCTTACGTTGAGCAATGCCGCTAAAAAAATAGAGGATGCGAGTGCAGCAACGGAGCCGAGAAGCACGCTCGATATAATCTGTACAGCATGCTTCTTCAGCATGTTGAAGTGCTTATACAGCGGGACCGCAAAGGCGACGGTTGCCGGCTGAAGTAAGTAGGTAAGCAACTTCGAGCCCGAGCTGTAATGCCCGTAGGGTACCGCAAGTAGTGTCAGCAGGACGACCAGTACCAGCGGCGATATAAGAATCGGGGAGAAGAAACCTGTCTTAAATCTGGCGTAGAGCTTTTTCGAGCCAATATATATTAAAATCGTTAGGATTAAACAGCCGAAACCCAATGCGTCCATTGTCAATTCCTTCTTCTATGGTTTATTTTATACAACAAATAAAAGTGTAACGCACGCGTATATATAGGTAAAATATATTTACTCGATAGCTGGCATGCCTTTTATCTATAAGCATGTATACGGAGTTTGCCGCTTGACGCTTCTTTGATCCATCAAAAAAGGCCTCCGGAGTAACCGGAAGCCTGTACATCTTAAATGAATTACCGAACGGAAAGGTACTGGTTGATTCTTTCTTCTGTCAGACGGTTGCCGATAATAAAAGAACCAAATTCACCGAAACGGGCACTTGCTTCATCAAATCTCATTTCATATACCAGCTTCTTAAATACGATAGGGTCATCCGCAAACAGCGTAACACCCCATTCCCAATCATCAAAACCTACGGAACCGGTGATGATCTGCGTGACGCGGCCAGAGTAGGAACGCCCAATCATGCCGTGGCTGCGCATCATGCCGCGCCGCTCTTCCATCGAAAGCATGTACCAGTTGTCATTGCCTTCCCGCTTCTTGTTCATCGGGTAGAAGCACACATGGCTTGTTTTTGGAAGAACAGGTTTCAGGCGCGCCTGGATAGCCGGGTCTTCTTCAGGGTTTTCTGCTTTCGATACGTAGCTGCTGAGTTCCACAACAGAGACATAGGAATAATTCTGCACAGTAAAAGATGCAAAAAGCGTTTTGTTAAATGCTGCTTCTACGGCCTCAAGCTCCTCCAGGGTCGGGCGCAGGTGCATAAATGCAAGATCCGCCTTGTGGCCGACAACGGTAAACATCGTGGTGCTGCCCAGCTTGCCTTCCTCTACCGAAGCCCACTCGCGGGTAAGCGTAAGTAATTCATCTACCGCAGCCGTGCGGTCTTCTTCCGTTAAAGAAGTCCACGCCGCCCAATCTATGGAACGGAAATCATGCAGGGCATACCAGCCCTCAAGCGTATTAACCGCTTCACTCATTCGTTCGTCATCTCCTTCATTCTATGTATGATTACTGTTGCTGCTGGATTCCATTACCCATTATACCAAATAGTTTGCAAGAAAACCCGCAGAGGAGGGTGAACGTGCCTCGTCGTAGCATGTTTACTTACTTTTTACTGCTTTTGCTTGCGCTTCCGCCAGACTGTTGACGTAATCGCCAAAGATTTTAGTCGCCTGATTTATGCCTGTGGTCGGCTGCTGCTCGGCCACAACAGCGATTGCATATTTCGGATTATCCCGCGGTGTGTAACCGATAAACCACTGGTTGTTCTTTTGCCGCGTATTCACAAGCGTCTGTGCAGTCCCGCTCTTTCCCGCAATCGGCCACTTGGACTGCTTAAGTGACATTCCTGTTCCGTCATCTACAACCCGTTCCATAAAACGACGCAGCGTCTGGGCGGTCTGCGACGATATATCAGCACCATCAAGGGGACTATCTTCAAAACGGTAGAAGCTTGTTCCATTCTGATAATTAATCGACTGAACAATCCGCACCTTTTCCTTTTTTCCATCATCGGCAATGGTTGCCGCCATATTCGCTGCCTGAAGGGGTGTTACCTGTACATCCCGTTGCCCAATGCCGGTTTGCATAAGCATGCCTTCATCATTCGATGTCGTGGTTGGGGCAAACACCTGGCCGTTGTTTTCCCTATCAAATTGTTTAAAGGTGCCCATTTTGAAGAAAGGCGTTTTTTCCCAGCCTATCTGCTGGGTTAGCCCCAGCTTTTTGCCATACTGCTGAATTTTATCCCGCCCAAGCTTAGCCGCTACCTCACCAAATGTTATGTTGCAGGAGTCGGCAAAGGCATCTTCCAGCGAAATCACGCCATGGCCGCCCTTTTTCCAGCAGGAAAAACCGTATTTGCCGTATTCACCCTTACAGACAAATTTGTCAGTCGGTTTAAACAGCCCTTCTTGCAATGCAGCCGCAGCTACAACAACTTTAAAAATCGAGCCCGGCGTCATCTGTTTCAGCGCTTGATTTTCCCATGCAGAAGATCCTGCCTGGTTGGGTTGATTCGGATTATAATCCGGTCTGGATACCATAGCCAGCACTTCCCTTGTTTTAACATCCAGCACAACGGCTGCGCCTGTCTTCACAGGCGAACGATCAAAGGCCTGCTCCATCTTCTGCTGCATGTCCCTATCCAGAGTTGTGGTAACAGAGAGAGGAAAGTAAGAATTGTGGGGTTCCTGCATCCGTATATCAAGCCCTCCGAGTGGTGTTCCCCGTCCATCTACATAGAAGGATACGGATTTCTCCCCAATACCGCCGAGAAAGGATTGAAATGTCCGCTCAAGGCCTGTTACACCTACTCGACTTGTGGTAGTCAGCATCCCGTTTTTTAATTCATCCTGAAATTGTTTCTTAATAAGTTCCGGGTTCTGTGCGATAAACCCGATCACATGGTGCGCCACACTGCCTTCAGGAACGCGTTCAGTAACGGTAAGCGGCATAATGCCGGGAAAATCCAGGTTATGGATTGACTGAACTTGGGCAGGGTTCAACATGAGCCTTTTTCCATTTGGTTCATTCCAGAAATCAGCATGCTTCATAGATATCACGGTAGGCTTGATGATCTGGCTATCCACGCCCAGAATGGAAGCGAGCTTCTGGACTTTGTCTTGCTGTTCCAGTCCATAGCGGGCAAAAGGAAAAACAGCCAGCCCGGTATACTCCTCACCTGTTAACGGTTTTCCATTCCGGTCATAAATCATGCCTCTTCCGGTATCCAGCACAAGCTTTTCCCTTCGCTGAGCCACCGCTCTCTCTAACAAATCAACATGGTGCGAGGAAAAGGACCTTGTGCTAAAAACCTGAATCCATGCGAGGCGGGAGAGCAGCCCTACAAAAAGAAAAGTGACGAGAAGAAGAACAAGCAGCACTCTGCGCTTTTTTCTCTTCGTTTCTGTTCTTGTTACCTCCATAAAAAAAGCCCCTTCCCCAGCGAAACTTGTTTGTTCCAAGTTTTGCCGGATGGAAAGGGGCTTTATACGTTATTAACCACCAAGGATGGTATGGATTTTAGTGGTCAGCAGGTCTATCGCCACCCGATTATGGCCGCCTTCCGGCACAATAATGTCAGCGTAGCGCTTAGTAGGCTCAATAAACTGCATATGCATCGGCCTAACAACGTCCATATACTGACTAACCACCGATTCAATGGTTCTTCCCCGCTCTTCGATATCCCGAATAAGGCGGCGAATAATGCGCACATCGGCATCTGTATCCACAAATACCTTAATATCCATCAAGCTGCGGAGCCGTTCATCCTCAAGGATCAAAATCCCCTCCAGAATAATGACATCTCTCGGCTCCACAATGACCCGGTCGGTTGATCGCGTATGCAGCCTGTAATCATAAATCGGCTTCTCGATCGGTTCCCGGTCAAGAAGTGTGCCCAGATGCTGGATCAGCAGATCATTGTCAAACGCCAGTGGGTGGTCATAATTCGTTTTAATCCGTTCCTCGTAAGAGAGGTGGCTCTGGTCTTTATAGTAGGCATCTTGCTCAATCATCACGACGCTTCTGTCGGCGAATTGTCCAAAAATCTCCCGGGCAACTGTCGTTTTGCCGGAGCCTGTTCCGCCTGCAACGCCAATAACAACAGGTCTGCTCATATTACTTCTTGCCCTTTCTCATCATGTCGTGTTCACTTACTGGCTTATCCACGCGAAGCTTCACCGTCATCATGGCATGCGGAGCAGATGTAATGGGTTCATCTTTTTCGTTCCACATCTCACTGACCACCATCCCATAACGCTCCATCTTTGGACCAAAAAACTCGACGGTATCACCAATGCTGAATTTATTGCGCTGCTGGATGGTGGCAATGCCTGAGCGGGGATCATATCCCGTTACGAGACCTGCAAAATCATACTGCGGGATATCCTCATTCTCGTCAAAAAGCTGATCAACTCCAGTCGGAACACCGTAGAAAAAACCGGTTGTCATGGAACGGTGAGAAGCTTTCCAGATCTCCTCCATCCATTCTGGCTTTGTCGTGTAGTGATCCGGATCCGCACAAAAAGCGTCAACCGCACGGCGGTATTGATTGGCCACCGTGGCGACGTAGTGAATGCTCTTCATCCGCCCCTCGATTTTAAAACTGTCCACCCCTGCCCGTATCATATCCGGAAGGTACTCCAACATGCACATATCTTTCGAGCTCATGGTAAATTCATCATCGTTCTCCCCGAACATGGGCAGGCTTTTCTTGCCAATGCGGCCATACCCGGCATCATCTTTGGGCATCGATTCGAACAGGTCATACTTCCAGCGGCATGACTGTGAGCATCCGCCGCGGTTTGAATCGCGGGCGGTGAAGTGGTTGGACAGAACGCAGCGCCCTGAGTAGGAGATGCACATCGCTCCGTGGACAAAGGCTTCGATCTCCACGTCTACATGCTCCTTAATTTCACGTATTTCTTTAAGGGATACCTCCCGGGCCAGCACGATTCGGCTTAACCCCTCTTCCTTCCAGAACTGAACCGTCTGCCAGTTCGTTGTAGAAGCCTGTGTGCTCAAATGCAGTTCAAGCCCGGGTGCTGCCTGCTTCGTTCTTTCGATTAAAGCGGGGTCCGCTACAATGATCGCGTCAATGCCGACACGTTCCAGGTTGCGCATAAAGTCATCTACCTGGTGCAGGTCTTCATTATGTGCAATAATATTGGTCGCCACGTACACTTTGGATCCGTAGCCATGGGCAAATTCCGCGGCTTCCTGCATTTCTTCAAAAGAAAAGTTGTCCGCATTTGCGCGCAGGCCAAGGCTCTGGCCGCCAATATAAACAGCGTCAGCACCGTAGCGAACCGCATATTTTAATTTTTCCAGGTTGCCAGCCGGGGCAAGCACTTCCGGCTTCTGCAGCAGTGGGCCGCGCGGAGTTATAATTTGACTTGAAATGACGCTTGTATCCGCCATTTGATTCACCTCTTTAATAAACTTGCTCTTTAAAGAAAAATCCTGTGGTCAGTGCCCGATCTTGCGGATGGAAGCTATGAATTTCCAACATTAATTTCGTAGCCTTATCGGAAAAAGTTTCCGGAGTCTCATAGTATGCATCAATGGCCCGGCGGTACACCGAAACCATGCGTGCGTTGTACTCAGCATTCTTCATGACACTCTCTATCTTTACGCTGTCGATCTCCGCATCAAGCAGTTCGTCCAGATTCTCCAGAATACACGTGTCTTCCGCACTCATGATGTGGGTTCCGTTGTGATCTTCATAGATGGGGTAGTGCAGGTCCTGCCTTTTCTCTTCTGTAATGGACATGCCTCGCTTTAGTCCGAATTCGCGGTCGTCCGCCCCCTGAATCTCGCGGTAATTGGACACCAGATCACGGCGCGAATGGAAGATACAGGTCATACCTTGAACCTGGACCTGTATCTCCACGTCAGCCTGTTCCTTAATCTCCAGGATGGCGTCCATATTTAATTCCCTGGCAAGGTAAGCCCTAACCGCCCCTTTGCGGCCCCAGTAGTTGATCGTCTCCACATTGGTTGTTAGCGTCTCCGCGTTCCAGTGTAGCTTTAAATTCGGCGCCACCTGGCGAACCGTCATGAGCACCGCCGGGTCGCCGTAAACCACAGCATCGACATTCGCTTCTGCCAGCGCTTTTATATAACCGGGCAACTCATGCAAATCATCATTATGAAAGATTTTATTTACGGAAACATAGACACGAACGTTATGCTGGTGCGCATAAGCAACAGCCTGTCTAATTTCATCCAATGAAAAGTTGCCAGGAAGCCTCAAACCGAATCGTTCATTGCCGATGTTTATTGCATCCGCCCCGGCCTCAATCACCTTTTTCACTTCGTCAAATGATCCTGCCGTGCAGAGCAGTTCTGTTTTCTTCACTTCATTCACCCCGTTTTAAGCATAAAGCGAGTCCGTCGCCAACCGGCACAAAGGTCGTGTCGAGGCTTGGATGACTGGCCAAAAAACGATTGAAAACCTGCAATTTCGTAATCATGGCTCTTTTCTTGCGCGGCAATTCTTCCTCCGCAACCATCCCCTGGTAGAGCACATTATCACAGATCAACAACCCCCCTTCTCGAAGCAGCGGATAATACTGCTCAAAGAAGACCTGATACTGCCCCTTGGCGGCATCTATAAAAATACAATCGAATGTCTGATTGCCCTCAAGGCCTTCACGGGCATCCTGGTGCAAGACCGTGATTCTGTCTGCCAACCCCGCTTCCGCAAAGTTCCGGGCCGCTCGCTCAACCATTTCTTCCGAGATTTCAATGGAGGTAATATGCGCATCAGGTGCGGACTGCGCAAACCGAATCGTTGAGTACCCGATTGCCATGCCGACTTCGAGAATTTTTTTCGGACGGTGCATCTGAAGCAGAAAATGGATCAGCTGCATGCTAGGCAGCTGGATAATCGGGATCCGCTCCCGGGCTGCTTCGTCTTCCATCCTACTCAGCAGTTTGGTCCGCTCCGGAATCAGTGTCTCCAAATACTCATTAATTTTGGCGGCGGTAATCATAAGCTCAACTCCATTGTATAATCCTTAATAAAACTTCTCCATAATACCATACGGGCGCTGCAAAATCTATTTTTTATGCTGATTGCTTCGCGCTATGTTTTTCAAGTGATCCTGGTACGTCACAGCAAAATAATGCTCGCCTGTTCCATCTTTTTTCGTCACATAATACAGGTACTGACTTTTTTGTGGGTTTGCGGCCGCTTCGATCGAAGCGATTCCCGGACTCGCGATAGGTCCCGGCGGCAGCCCTGTATTTTTATACGTATTATATGGACTGTTTATTTTTAAATCGGCGTAGGTCACCACTTGTTTCTGCTTTCCAAATAAATATTGAAGAGTAGCGTCAGCCTGGAGCGGCATCCCTTTAGCAAGCCGATTGTAAAACACCCCCGCAACGATCGGCCGCTCTTTAGGCGATCGCACCTCCCGCTCTATAATCGATGCAAGCGTCAACGCCTGATGTCGGGTTAGCTTATGCGCCTTGAACCTGGAATCCCAATCTTTTTTCCAGACTTGGTCGGTACGCTTCAGCATCTCGTCGATAACGTCGTGGGCCTTTTCATCCCGGCTAAAATGGTATGTATCGGGAAACAGATAGCCTTCCAGACGATGCTTTACTTTTAAATGGGAAGGTATGTTCTTGATTAGCTCCTCGCTGAATATACCCTTATCCGCTTCTTTGATGAAATCGGTTTTAGGAATGACACCCTTCTCAGCAACGCGCTCCGCAATTTGCTCAAGTGTATATCCTTCTGGAATGGTTACCGTATAGCTGTCATCGTATACCCTGCCTGCCGCCATCCTGTCGACTATTGAATCAATTGAATCTCCCACGGTAATTTTGTATTTTCCAGCTTTGATTTTTGCACCTAACCCTTTAGCGGTAGAATAAAGCGCAAAAATCTGGGCGTTTCGAATTAAATGATTCTCTTCCAGAATTTTTCCTACCTGTTTCGTAGACGTTCTGGGCGGAATGGTGATCACTTTTTGTTCACCCGTATTGGATACAGGCTGAAGGTTTGACCAAATGTAAAAACCTCCTCCGCCTACAAGTACAAGCAGAATAATACCAAGAATAACAAGGACTTTAACTCGTCCCGTTCTCCTCCCGTAGAGACTGGTCATGCCTTAACTCCTCTCTCTTATAAACTGCACGTATTTACTCGTCCTATTATAACAAAATCGCACAAAATTAGCGGGCTGCCATTTAAAAAAATCGGTCAACCCACTTCAACATGTTAAAGCAAAATATACTTTCCTGTACGACAAAAAAGCCGCAGTCAGATAATGACTGCGGCTTGTCTGCCGGCGATTACTCGTCTTCTTTTTCCAATTCTTCCATGATGGTTTCAAATGTTGCTTCAACCTGTTCCCACTCTTCATCACTTTCGATTGGATGAAGCGTGTCGGTTCCATCGTAGCGCAGGAAGTGAACCTCGTACTCCTCTTCTTCCTCCTGATCCACCGGAACAAGGCAAAGATAAGTACGGTCTTCAATCTCAAAAATATACATCACAGTAAAGTCGATATCCTGGCCGCTTTCATCATCTGTCAGGGTGATTACTTCACCAACGTCAATTCCATTTTCTAAGTCCATGTAGGGCCTCCTCCTATTTCGCAGCATCAAGGTAATTTTGTAATATCATTACCGCTGCCATTTTATCAATCACTTGTTTTCGTTTCTTCCGGCTTACGTCTGCGGAAACAAGCATCCGTTCAGCTGCTACGGTCGTGAGGCGTTCATCCCACATGTGAACAGGAAGATTTGTCCTGGCCCGGAGTGAGTCAGCGAAAGCCTTGCAGGATTCCCCCCGCGGACCAATCGTGCCGTTCATATTCTTGGGAAGGCCGACAACAATCTCTTCAATATTATACTGCTTAATTAGCTCTTCTAATCGTGTAAAATCCTTTTTTTGCTCTCCCGCCGGACCGTTTCGATTCCCTGGGCGGTCCAGCCTAATTCATCACTAACAGCGACTCCGATTGTTTTATCGCCCACATCAAGTCCCATTATCCTCATGCCTGTCTCCTAACTTATTAGAAAACTTAGGGTAGCCAAGCCACAGGCAAAGGTCGACAGCCTTAACCGCAGCTTGTGGATAGGAAAGCATAAGCTTTCCTATCCACCACGGGCATACTCTTGATTCGGGACAACATGAACCTACCGGTGCTGGCGAAGATAAGATTGAACAAGTTCCTCTATCAACTCATCTCGCTCCAGCTTACGAATCAGTGTACGCGCGTTATTATGACGGGGAATATAGGCAGGATCACCTGAAATCAAATAGCCAACAATTTGATTGATCGGGTTGTACCCTTTCTCCTCCAACGCCGCATAGACGCTTAGCAGTACTTCGCGGGCGTCGACTTCCACGTCATCCTGCTTAAAATTAAACTTCATCGTATGATCCATGGAACTCACTTGTCCAGCACCTCTTTCCAAGGTTCTTATCCCTAATTACTATTCGCCCTAATGCTCACAATTCCTTTTTTATAGCTGCTTACGAACCCAATCGTTTACATAATCCAGTGCATCCTGGAGCTGTTCCGGATTTTTACCGCCCGCCTGTGCCATATCTGGGCGTCCGCCCCCGCCGCCTCCGCAGCGTGATGCCACTTCTTTCACCAATTTACCCGCCTGCAGGCCTTTTTTAACAAGGTCCGGTGTAACACCCGCAACAATGTTTACTTTGCCCTCTTTCACAGAGCCGAGAACGACAACAGCGGAACCAATTTTTTGCTTAAGGTCATCAACCATATTCCGAAGGTTGTCCATATCTACACCGTTGACTTTAGCGGATAAAACATTAACGCCATCAATTTGTTCGACATTGTCCGAAAGAGATGAAGCTTCCAGGTTGCTAAGCTTCGCACGCAGCGATTCATTTTCACGTTCTTTATCCTTCATTTCAAGCTTCAGGGCTTCGATGCGCTGCGGAACATTGGCAATCGATGTTTTCAGTTCATCAGCAGCAGCCTTGAGGATGGCCAGCTGATGATTCAGGTACTGATAAGCACCGCGTCCGGTGACAGCTTCAATTCGGCGGGTACCTGCCCCAATGCCTGATTCACTAATGATTTTGAAGAGTCCGATTTCCGCCGTATTATGAACGTGGCAGCCTCCGCAAAGTTCAAGGCTGAAATCACCTACTTTAACAACGCGCACGACTTCTCCATATTTTTCGCCGAACAGGGCCATAGCCCCCATAGCTTTCGCTTCTTGCAGAGATTTATGCGAAATCGTCACACCAAGCGAGTTCCAGATTTGTTCGTTTACAATTTGTTCAATCCTCTCAAGCTCTTCCTCCGTAATCGCACCGAAGTGTGAGAAGTCAAAGCGCAGGCGATCCGGGGCTACAAGTGAACCGGCCTGGTTGACATGGGTGCCCAGCACATCTTTTAACGCTTGATGAAGAAGATGGGTTGCGGTATGGTTTTTCGTAATATCGCTTCTGGAAGCATTATTGACAACTGCGTTGACGGTATCCCCGAGTTTAATCGTGCCGGACTCAACAAGGATCGTGGACACGTGCTGCCCATTTGGCGCTTTCTGTGTGTCCTGTACAACCGCCTTCATTTTGCTGCCATCAAGTAATCCTTTATCGGCAACCTGTCCGCCTGATTCAGCGTAGAAAGGCGTCCGGTCAAGGATAACCTGGCATTCGTTTCCTGCCCCTACCATGTCAACCGATTCGTTATTGTGTACAAGTGCTAATACTTTAGCATTCGTTACGGTTTCGGAATAGCCTACGAACTCACTTTTTACGGTGATATCACCCAGCACGCCACCCTGCACCTTCATGCTCTCTTCATCATGGCGGGCTGCACGCGCACGGGCCCGCTGCTCTTCCATCGCATCATCAAAGCCTTCGCGATCCACGGTCATCTGCTGCTCCATGGCAAAGTCCTCTGTTAAATCAAACGGAAAACCGTATGTGTCGTACAACTTGAATGCTTGTTCGCCGTTAATTTGTGAGCGCCCTTCTTTTTTAGCCTGTTCAACCATCTGCTCGAGAATAAGCAGTCCTTCATTGAGCGTTTCACTAAAGCGCTCTTCCTCATTTTTAATAACCCGTTCAATAAATTCCCTTTTCTCCAGCACTTCCGGATAGTAGGCGTTCATAATCCTACCCACCGTTTCTGTCAGCGCATAGAGGAAAGACTTCTCGATGCCCAGCACTTTTCCGTACCGTACAGCGCGGCGAAGCAGGCGGCGAATAACGTAGCCGCGCCCTTCGTTAGATGGCAACGCGCCATCGCCAATCGCAAATACAACGGTTCGGGAGTGGTCGGCAATCACCTTAAGTGCTACGTCAAGTTCCGTCTTTTCGCCGTATTTTACACCCGCAATTCTGCAGGTTTCTTCAATGATTGGAAAAAGAAGATCGGTTTCATAGTTGTTATCCACGTTCTGGATAACGGAAGCCATCCGTTCAAGCCCCATGCCTGTATCGATGTTCTTCTTCGGCAGCGGCGTATAAGAACCGTCCGGGTTGTGGTTATACTGGGAAAAAACAAGGTTCCAGATTTCAAGGTACCGCTCGTTTTCTCCTCCGGGATATAATTCAGGGTCAGACGGATCATTGCCAAACGCTTCGCCCCTGTCATAGAAGATCTCGCTGTTTGGTCCGCACGGCCCTTCCCCGATATCCCAGAAGTTTCCTTCCAATCGGATGATACGCTCCTCCGGTATACCGATTTCTTTATGCCAGATTTCATGCGCTTCATCATCTTCCGGGTGGATCGTCACAGATAGCTTGTCTGGATCAAACCCAACCCACGCAGGAGATGTCAGGTACTCCCATGCCCAATGAATGGCTTCTGTTTTGAAATAATCACCTATCGAAAAATTACCAAGCATCTCGAAGAATGTATGGTGGCGAGCGGTCTTGCCTACGTTTTCAATGTCATTCGTACGAATTGATTTTTGCGAGTTCGTAATGCGAGGATTCTCCGGTATCACGCGGCCATCAAAATACTTTTTAAGGGTTGCAACCCCGCTGTTGATCCACAGAAGTGTGGGATCATCGACCGGCACAAGCGGAGCACTGGGCTCAATTGAATGGCCTTTACTTTTAAAGAAATCAAGAAAACTCTGGCGTATCTCAGCAGATGTCATAGCTTTCATCTGGTATCCCTCCGGCAATAATAATTATGTACACTTAGAAAAACATCACGGGCCATGCCGCTCTCTCCTTTCCCCTCAGAGAAGTTATTACGGCCACTTTGTGGAACGACGGACGATCGGCAAAACATCTGGGTATCTCAATGATGGAGACAGTTGCAGATCTTTTTCGCCCTCTGTTCCACACGCTCCATAGGGGAAAGAAAGGTGCGGACATCGCCTCTCGATGTTTTTCTTTCATATTTAGGGACCGTACGGTCCCATTAATGGCTTCTCAAAATATTGTTTAACTTAAAGAAGCACTTTGCTGTACACCAAAAAGCCCCCACCCTGAATAAACCTCAGGGACGAGAGCTTGATTCTCACGCGGTACCACCCTGCTTATCCGGCTCCAGCCCCAGGCTTTGCGTCGGATCGCTTCCTTACCATAAGAAGTAACGAGTCTTACAGCCCGGCAGGGTTTGCCCTGCTCTCAGGAGCAGCTTTCAGCAATTCTTCTTCTGAATACCCTCTCAACCGTGGAGCATTCTCTCTGTAGAAGGGCTACTGCCTACTTCGTTCCATCAACAATTTAAGGCTCTTTTCCATTCATTAAACAACATTCATTATACAGAGGCAAATAGGCTCATGTCAAATCTATCCTAGGTGAGAATCAGCCCGTTTTTTGAAAATGAGGATACATATGGTGAATAATGACTTTAAGTACCGCGACAAACGGTACGGCCAGGATCAAACCGGCAATTCCGGCGACCTCCCCCCCAACCATTACGGATAATATAATCGCCAGAGGATGAATATTTAGCGATCTCCCTACGATAAGCGGAGAAAATACATTGCCTTCGAGCATCTGTACGACAACATTGATGATCACGGCGTATAATGCCATCTTCCAGGAAACGGTCATCGCAAAAAGAATGGCAGGGACCGCTCCGATAAACGGCCCAAGGTACGGAATGATATTAGTCAGGGCCGTTAGGGTTGCAAATAAGATGGCGTATGGCAGATTGATAAAAAAGTAAGCGATGTATACGACAATTCCCATCACCGCACACACCATTAACTGACCGCGCACATATCTTCCGAGGGCGACATTCATTTCCCGCAGTGCGCGCATCACCTCAAGCCTGTGCTTCATCGGAATCATCACCAACACCCCGCGCTGAATGGACCGCATATCCTTGAGTAAATAGAATACGACAAAAGGAACGATAAGAATAAGCATGAGCTTATCGACCAGGTGATTCACTCCGGAAAAAAGCCCAGTAATATAACTCGTAACGGCCGCCTCCATGGTCCGGACCGTTTCAGCCATGCCACTGTGAAGGGAAAAAGGCTGGGCTGCCTGCTGGATGCGAATATGGTCAACCCAGGTGCGGTATGTACCCAGAAGGGCAGGCAATTTCTGCCCTAAGTCCTGGTACTGTCTCTCCAATACAGGACCAAAATTAATGACAATAAACGCGATAAACAGAAAAAACAACGAATAAATAAGCAGAATAGCCACACTGCGTGGAAAATGGCGTTTGTTAAGCGCGTTCACAATGGGATTTAGCAGATAAGCAATAATAAGCCCAATAAAAAAGGGGGTGGTTACTTTTTTTATCCCTATGAGGATGTCTTTTAGAAATCCACTAACTTTACCTGCCGTGAAAATAACCAGTAGTAAGAGAAGGATAAGCGTAAGGCGTTCTATCCACTTTTTCCTGTCCAACTTCATTCCGCTCACCTCTGGTTTCAAAATTTCCCGCCAATTTCAGCTATTATAGAGCAGGCCCACTCTTTAGTCTGCACAGGTGACGCACAATCATTCAGCGAAACGCTGAGAAAAACATCGCACTTCAACACTGTGAAGCACATAAGCTTTCCATATCGACAAATAGAAAGGGACCTATCGGTCCCCGCAGAAAATAACTTTAATGCTTTTAAGCGAAATATACTTATAGGAGAAAAAAGCCTGCTGATTGTTGTAATCAGCAGGCTGGTCAAACTAACGGGCCATTTTTCGGAACATGGACATCCCTGTGCGGGCCAGGATTCGTGATGAATCCCTCAGGGTTGCTGGATCAATATACCGCAAGATCCTGCCCATTCCCCCAAAATTGCCGTACCGGTTTCTTCTGCCGTTAAACATTCTAACAAGAGCATATACTGCCAGCACAAACCCTCCCACTAAGAGCGAACGTCTCATTTACCCCAACTCCTCACATATTGGTCTCAAAAGGCGGTGGGCAGTTTTCGAAAAACAAATCATTTAAGGAATGGAGACTTCCATCTTCCTCCACCTGATATACGGAAGACACTTTGTTTCCCGAGGCAACGAACTCTACAAAACAGTTCCAGCAGTAGTACTGGTTGGAGCCAATTTTTCCAATGTTTTTAGTTTGGCAGTTCGGGCAGGCCAACATATGCATTTCCTCCTGTTCCTTGTACACAGCTAACTGTGCGCTTTACGCTATCCGGTTCTGTTATTCTCTACCATTTTGCCCTCATTCATGGCAAAGTAAACCTGGCCTGGCAATAAACGCTCAAACAGGAGAATCAAGCGGCCCACCCGAAAAAACATGGAAAGGTCGTCGCTGCCTCATTTACAGTACGGCAAAGAAAAGCCCACCCTTTTCTCTCCAACCTGTAAGTAGGAAACTTGCAGTCTCCGCACCTTAGTATTGGGGAATCGAATGGGCGGCATGTCTGTTATCATTTGTCAATTTCAGCTAGAGCGTTTTGCGCCAGAATATGGCCCGGGTTTATTTCTAAGGCACGGCGCAGGACACCCTTAGCCTCTTCGATATCATCGAGAAAAGCATACGCGATACCAAGGTTATAAAAGGCATCGTCATGGTCGGGAGCAAGTTCGATTGTGTGGGCAAATTCATCCCTCGCTTCTTCCAGGCGATTGAGCCGCGCCAGCGACATGCCCCGGTTAAAATGTGCCTCCACATCATTCGGCTGTACCCGCAAACAATCATCAAAAGCGAGTATAGCCTTGTCCAACTGCTCGGACTGCATATAAGACATCGCAATCATAAAATCGAGATCTTGGTGCTTCATTCCATGATCTTTCGCTTTCTGGAAAGAAGCCCGGGCTGACTCGTAGTTGCCCACATTGAAAAATGAATTGCCTAATCCATAGTAGGCCAGTTCCAGGCCCGGATCCAGCTGGATCGCCCGCGTAAACCACTGCAGCGCATCATCCTCGTTCCCGGTGGCTGCAAGTATATTGCCTATATTACAGTACGGCTGGGCATAGGATTCATCCGCTTCGAGCGACTTCTCAAACAGCTTGAGCGCTTCTTCAACATGTCCCTGCGCTAGTTCCTGAAGGCCTAAATCATTCAATTCTTCCGCATTTTTATCCACACAAGCGTCCCCCTTTCGCAAGCGGTCCATCTTCTTCGCTTATCGCTCGGCTTTGCTGACCCGAAGTACGATTTCACCAGTTTTGATGGCTGCTTCATGTATTTGTTCTTCCGTATTTCCGTAGCCGAAGCTGAAGCGCAATGCTGATTGCAAAATCTCCTGAGCAACACCCATCGCTTCCAGCACGTGGGACACCTCAAAGGAGCCTGCCGTGCAAGCTGAACCGCTTGCTGCGGCGATACCGGCAATATCTAAATTCATGAGCATCATTTCTGTGCGGGTCCCTGGAAAGCTTACATTTAAAATATGAGGCAGATAGTGCTCCAGGCTACCGTTCACCGTGAACGGTACGTTCATTTCGCTCCATGCTTCCAGCATGATACTCCGGTATTTCTCATACTGCATCCGGTGATCCTCAAGTGTACGGCCGGAAATTTCTGCGGCTTTGGCAAAACCGATTATTCCAGCTACATTCTCCGTGCCTGCACGCCTTTTTTTCTCCTGGTTGCCTCCGTGCAGATGCGGGTTGATTTTGACGTTTTTTCCGATGTAGAGCGCACCCATACCCTTTGGACCGTTAATTTTATGGGCAGAGATCGACAATAAGTCAACCGGCAAGCTCCGCACATCCATTCTTTCCATTCCATAGGCCTGCACCGCATCGGTATGAAAATAAATGCCTTTCTCCTGGGCGATTGCGCCAATCTCCGAAATCGGTTGAACCGTCCCGACCTCATTATTTCCATACATAATGCTGATGAGAATCGTATCTTCCCGTATGGCTTGCCTGACGCTTTCGGGAGACACTCTGCCCTGTTTATCAACCGGAATGTATGTAACGTCATACCCATTTTTCTCAAGAAAAGCGCATGTATCAATTACGGCATGGTGCTCGATCTGGCTCGTAATAATGTGCCTGCCTTTATCCTTTAGAGCGGTTGCAATACCCATAATCGCTGTATTATCCGCTTCTGTACCGCCACTCGTAAAAATAATTTCCGAAGGCAAGGCATGCAGGCTTTCAGCGATAACCGAACGCGCTTCATCTACAGCGTGGCGGGTGCGCTGCCCAAAGCTATGTAGGCTTGAAGGGTTGCCGTGAAACTCCCTGTAATAAGGCAGCATGGCTTCAAGTACATCCGGGTGTAGTGGAGTCGTTGCCGCGTGATCTAAATAAATATGCTGCATGGTGTTTATCCCATCTCCTGGCTGTGATCTAAATGTAAAACATATACGAATCCATGTTGCCTTTATCTTCATACGAAATTAAATCCTGAAGGCTAGTAGAATCCAGCACCTCGCTGATTGCATCACGAATCCGAAGCCATAAGTCGCGCTTTGCCGGGTCTTCTTCTTCTTCAAATTCGACCGGGCTAATAGGCCCCTCCAATACACGAATAACATCCCCGGCGGTGATCTCTTCCGGTGTACGGGCCAGAATGTACCCACCGTAAGCCCCGCGAATGCTTTTGACAAGGCCGTGATTGCGCAGCGGCGCAATGAGCTGCTCCAGGTAATGCTCAGATAAGCCATTCTTTTGGGCGATGGACTTTAAGGAAACCTGTCCCTCACCATACCGTTTGGCCAACTCCATCATAATTGTCAGGCCATAGCGGCCTTTGGTTGATATCTTCAAACAGTTCACCTCTTTTTCTTATTCTGCCTACAATTAATACGAAACAGCAGTATTTTTTATTTCTCCCTTCGAATGGTACGCAAGTATTCTTTGATATGGCGTTCGTAACCAATGTCCTTAGCCTCATAGAAACCGCCCTTTACGTTATCAGGCAGGTACTGCTGTTCAACGTAGCCATTCGGGTAGTCATGTGGGTATAAATAGCCCTTGCCGTGGCCAAGTTTTTCAGCCCCTTTGTAGCTTTTATCGCGCAAATGCACAGGGACAGTTCCATGCCCGTTGCGGCGGACTTCTGCCAGCGCCCTGTTAATCCCGGTATATGCCGCATTGCTTTTCGGTGCACCGGCAAGGTATGTGGTAGCCTGTGCCAGAGGAATCCTCCCTTCCGGCATGCCTACCAGCTCCAGGGCCTGCAAAGCAGATACCGCCACCTGCAAGCCCCGCGGATCGCCATTGCCTACATCTTCAGAAGCGGATATAACGAGGCGCCTCGCGATAAACCGGGGGTCTTCCCCTGCATCTATCATTCGGGCCAGCCAGTAAAGGGCACCATCGGGGTCAGAGCCGCGAATGGACTTGATATAAGCAGAGATCGTATCGTAATGGTTGTCTCCTGATTTATCATAGCGCGCAGCGCGCCGCTGTATAGAGTCAACGGCCACCTCAAGCGTTATTAGAATGAGCCCCTCCTTATCCGGCGGCGTGGTGGCAACGGCCAATTCAAGAGCATTAAGCAGTCTGCGGCTGTCCCCTTCTGCGTAATGGATCAGATGGCTGGCTGCTTCCGGGTCCATACGTACAGGCAACTCACCATATCCACGTTCCTTATCACGCAAAGTGCGTTCAAGAATTTCCCCCATTGCTTCCTCTGAAAGTGAATAGAGCTGAAAAAGCTGGGAACGGGAAAGAAGAGCAGGGTTTACTTCGAAAAAGGGATTTTCCGTGGTAGCCCCAATTAAGCGGATCGTCCCATCCTCAACATAAGGAAGCAGCGCATCCTGCTGAGACTTATTAAAGCGGTGAATCTCATCCACAAAAAGCGTTGTGCCTTGTTCATACATCGCGTGGCGCTGTTTTGCCTCATCCACAACCCTGCGAATATCAGCAACTCCTGCTGTAACGGCGTTAATATCAGTAAAATAGGTTTGTGTGGTCCGTGCAATAATGCGCGCCAGCGTTGTTTTTCCGGTACCTGGCGGCCCGTAAAAAATAAGCGAAGAAATTCGGTCGGCTTCAATGGCGCGGCGGAGCAGCTTGCCAGGTCCAAGAATATGCTGCTGGCCGGCAAACTCATCGAGTGTCCGCGGCCGCATGCGATCAGCCAGCGGTTGATTTTTGCCTTTTCCTGAACTTCTCTCTTCTTCGTCAGCGAAAGAGAATAAATCCAATCTGTGCACCCTCCCGCTCTGTTGTTATTAAAAAAATTCGAATCGTAAATCCTACCCAAATTATAGGAAAAAGCCACAAGTAAGTAAAGAAAGACGGGGATTAATCCGCCCGCCTTACTTCAATTCCTGCTTTTTGTAATAAATCGTTCACCACGACACTGGCCATAATAAGCCCGCATACAGATGGAACAAATGCATTGCTTGCCGGTGGCTGCACAGCTTTTCGAATGGGGGAATTCGGATCCTGCACAATGTCCGTTCGCACTTCTTCGCGGGAAATAATCGGCGATTCTGTAGAATACACAACCTTTACGCCTTTTTTGATGCCTTTCTTCCGGAGTTCGCGGCGGAGTACTTTGGCGATTGGATCATACGAAGTCTTAAACAGATCGGCTACTTTAAATCGCGTCGGATCCATTTTATTAGCGGCGCCCATACTGGAGATCAGCGGAATATCGCGCTCCAGGCACTGGAGAATCAGGTGTAGCTTAGCTGATACCGTATCCATCGCATCTGCCACATAATCAGGGTTATGTGCAAACAGCTGGTCCGCTGTTTCTTCATTGTAGAAAATCTTTTTCGTAATAACCTCGCACTCCGGGTTAATGGTCTTAATCCGCTGCTTCATCAATTCTGCTTTAGGCTGACCGATCGTTTCAAGCGTAGCCGGGAGCTGCCGGTTCACATTTGTAATATCTACATTATCTTTATCGATAAGCACCAGTTTGCCGATTCCTGTGCGGGCCAGCGCTTCTACCGTAAACGATCCCACACCGCCGACACCGAGGATGGCCACTGTGCTATTTTTAAAAAGTTCAATTCCTTCAGGCCCTACAGCTAATTCTGTCCGGGAAAATTGATTAAGCATAAAGGTAAATCTCCTTTTTGGTTAGTGTTTCGAATGGGGAAATAACTTATGAAACATCTTTATACGTGCAAAAACCCGCCGGCCGTAGAGCCTGCGGGATACCGAGCGAATATGTAATGCAAAAGAGAAGAACCCCAGAATGCCGTGATGACCTGTGTTTTGAACCTGCTTGAGCAGGTGGGAGCTTCTACCCGTCGACTTCAGAGGTCCGCTCATGGCGGCTTCTCATTGGTCACGAGACTCCGATCTCCCTATGTTAAGATGTTGGCTCAAAACAATAGGGAAGCCTCACGTACATTGCAGGGTTCTTATTTCTTATCTTTATTTTACACGATACTGAAAGCGATTGCAACGGGCAAATATACCCGAATGAAAGGAGCAAGCAAGACAGGACTTATGACTTTACAGGCTTTGGCATGGAAACCCGGATAGACAACTCTTCAAGCTGCTTCGGGTCTACAACGTCCGGCGCATTCGTCATTAAATCTTTCGCACTGGCTGTTTTCGGGAAGGCGATCACTTCACGCAGGCTGGTGGATCCGGCCAGAATCATCACAATTCGGTCAAGGCCAAACGCGATGCCCCCATGAGGCGGCGTTCCGTACTCAAATGCATCTAAGAGGAAGCCGAATTTCTCGTAGGCTTCTTCCGGTGTAAAGCCAAGTGCCTTAAACATTTTCTCCTGTACATCACGCTTGTAAATCCGCATGCTGCCGCCGCCGATTTCAAATCCGTTCAGCACCATGTCATAGGCCTGGGCGCGTATTTTTCCTGGATCCGTATCAAACAGCTCCAGATCCTCGCTGCGCGGGCGGGTAAACGGATGGTGGAGGGCCACATAACGCTTCGCCTGTTCATCCCATTCTACCAGCGGGAAGTCGACGACCCATGCAAAGGCAAATTTGCTCTGGTCAATCAAGCCAAGTTCTTTACCGAATTTAAGACGCAGTGCGCCGAGCGAATCCGCAACAACTTTCGGGCTGTCTGCTACGAAAATCAGCAGATCATTGTTTGCCACCTGCAGGCGATCTTTGATCGTTGCCACTTCTTGCTCGTTAAAGAACTTCGCGATTGGGCCTTTTATGTCCTCGTCTTTGAATGCCATCCAGGCAAGCCCTTTGGCTCCGTATTTCCCGGCAAATTTCATCAGGTCGTCCACGTCTTTGCGGGAATAATGCGCACAGCCTTTCACGTTAATGCCTTTTACCTGTCCGCCCTTTTTAACTGTACCGCTGAACACCTGGAATCCGCAGTTCTCTGCGATGTCCGATATATCCACAAGCTCCATGCCAAAGCGCAGGTCAGGCTTATCAGAACCGAAACGGCCCATTGCTTCTGCATACGTTAGGCGCTGGAATGGGGTCTCAACTTGTACGCCCACCGTTTCCCTTACAATCTTTGCCATCAGCTCTTCCATCATGGTAAGCAGATCTTCCATGCCAAGGAAAGAGGTCTCAATATCTACCTGGGTAAATTCAGGCTGGCGGTCAGCTCGAAGGTCTTCGTCACGGAAGCAGCGTACAATCTGGAAGTACCGCTCATACCCGGCAACCATCAGAAGCTGTTTAAACAGCTGAGGAGACTGCGGCAGAGCGAAGAATTCACCCGGATGCACACGGCTTGGTACGAGGTAATCGCGCGCCCCTTCCGGCGTACTCTTCGTTAGCATTGGTGTTTCGATTTCCAGGAAGTCTTCCCCATCCAGGAAATCCCGGAACATTTTTGAAACCTTGTGGCGCAGTTGAATGTTCTTAAACATATTCGGACGGCGGAGATCCAGATAGCGGTATTTTAAGCGAACCTGCTCATCCACATCCGCGTCATCCTCGATTTGGAAAGGTGGTGTTTTGGATGCATTAATAATCTCAATTTCTTCTACTTGAATTTCGATTTCTCCGGTAAGCATGTTCGGGTTCACCGTCTCCGGGTCCCGCTCTACCACTTTACCTTTTACGCCGATAACGTATTCGCTGCGTACTTTATCGCCAATCGTATGCGCTGCTTCATTAATCTCTGGATTAAAGACCACCTGGACAATACCTGTCCGATCACGCAAATCTACGAATATAACACCGCCAAGGTCGCGGCGCTTTTGCACCCAGCCATTAAGCGTTACCGTGGTGCCTACATCAAATTTGCGGAGTGTTCCGCAAAAAACAGTTCGTTGCTGGAATTCCATTCTCTTTCTCCTACCTTCCAATCTGGGTTATATGTGTAAGGGTTTGAATCACATCATCAAATACAATCTCTTGCTGCTCGCCATTGGCCATGTTTTTCACCACGGCTACCCCGCGGGAAAGCTCGTCTTCTCCAATGATGACAACCGCTCTGGCCTGCAGGCGGTCAGCGGACTTTAACTGGGCTTTCATTTTTCGCCCCTGGTAGTCCTTATCTGCAGAAAGTCCGGCTGTGCGGATTTTATCAAGCAGTTCAAATGCTTTTTCATCCGCCTGCTCGCCTAGCCCGATTACATAGCAGTCGATCGACTGCTCAACTGGAAGCTCGATGCCCTGTGTCTTCAACGCAAGAAGGACACGCTCGATGCTCATGGCAAAGCCGATGCCTGGCATATCCTGCCCGCCGACTTCTTCCACCAGGCCATTGTAGCGCCCGCCGCCGCATATCGTACTCACTGCGCCGATGCCCTGCTCCATGATTTCAAAAGCGGTGTGTGTATAGTAATCTAACCCGCGCACCAGGTGAGCATTAACCTCATAGTGAATGCCCAGCAGATCCAGGCGTTTTTTCACCGCGTCAAAATAAGCGGCCGATTCCGCATTCAGATAATCCAAAATGACAGGAGCGGTCTTCATTTGCGGCTTGTCCGCATCCCTTTTGCAATCGAGGATGCGAAGCGGATTGCGGTGGAGTCGCGACTGACAGTCAGCGCAAAATCCCTCAATGTGCGGCGTAAAATGTTTGACAAGGGCTTCCCTATGGGCCGCACGGCTCTCGGCATCTCCTAGGCTATTGAGTTCCACATGCAGATTTTTCAAGCCAAGTTCACCGTAGAAACGCATGGCAAGCGCGATGGTTTCCGCGTCGATTGCCGGATCACTGCTGCCGATTGCCTCTATCCCAAACTGGGTAAACTGGCGCATCCGTCCTGCCTGCGGCCGCTCATAGCGGAACATGGGGCCTATGTAGTAAAGCTTGGTCGGCTGCTGCGGCGAACCGTACATTTTGTTCTCCACATAAGAACGCACGGTAGAAGCCGTACCTTCCGGCCGAAGTGTAAGGCTGCGCCCTCCCCTATCAGTAAAGGTATACGTCTCCTTCTCGACAATGTCCGTCGTTTCACCTACTCCGCGGTGAAAAAGTTCGGTATGTTCAAAAATGGGTGTTCTTATTTCCGCATAGTTATAGCGGCGGCAAATATCACGCGCCCTATCTTCAATATACTGCCATAATTCGATTTCGCCTGGCAGTACATCGGCGCAACCTCTTGGGACCTGCATCATGAAAAAATCCCTCTTCCTATAGTGAAATAAGAATAAACATCGCGGACATGCCGCTCTGTCCTTTCCCCACGCAGAAGTTTTTTCGGCCGCTTACTGTCACGACGGGCGGACCGGCAAAACATCTGGGTATTTCAATGATGGAGACATGTTGCCGGTCTTTATCGCCCTTTGTTCCAGACGCTCCTTAAGGGAAAAGAAAGGAGCCGGCATTGCCTCGCGATGTTTAAAGTAACATATATACTTTCTTTATTGATTAAAAAAATCCCCCGCCACTGACTGTATCGTCAGGGACGAGAGATTGTGAAAATTCCCGTGGTACCACCCTAATTGGATTATTAATCCCACTCTGCATCCCTTAACGCGGGATTAAACGCATGGTGTTTTCCACCCGTCTTCCAGGTTGTCTTTTCATCAAGTGTTGCAGGGAAGGCTTTCAGCCATGGCCTCTCCTCTCTGGGTGCTGCAGACAAGTCCTGATTACTTTTCCCTTCATCAGATCCGTATACATGTGTAACAATTGTTTTAAATATTACTTGGCTGGCCCGCTTTTGTCAAGCCGTACAATTGATTGAGGATATTGATTTTGTCTTCAACCAGTTTCCGGTAGGTTTCAATATAGCTGCGCGGTTCCTTAGGATTTGGAAAACGGGTAATTTTATCCGTTCCCGGCTCAATCAGTTTGCTAACCGCTCCGCACCCCAGCCCGATAATCGTCTGCTTTTCTTCCATGATAATGATATTGTACAGGCTTTCCTGCCCGGGCAGAGAATATCCGACATTTTCTAGATTACCCAGAATGTTTTTCTGCCGGTATAGATAGTAGGGGACATAGCCATGGCCCGCAGTCCAGCTGCGTGCGATATCCATCATGCGCCCAATTTCTTCCCGCCCAGCCACCTTATACTTGCCTTTGTTCTTAGTCATGGCAGAAGCCCTCTTAAAAGAAAGCGTATGAATGGTAAGAGAGGCTGGCATCAATTTCTCAATGTTTGCCAGCGAATCTTCAAGCTGCCCGCTTGCTTCACCCGGCAGCCCGATAATTAGATCCATGTTAATATTGGAAAGGCCAAGACGCCGTGCCATATGGTATTTCTCCACCGTTTCTTCTACGGTATGGTGGCGGCCTATAATATCCAGCGTTTCCTGGGTAAACGACTGCGGATTGATGCTAATTCTGTCTGTCTTCCACTTCTTCATAACCTCAATTTTATCCGGCGTTATCGTATCGGGGCGGCCTGCTTCCACTGTCAGCTCCCGCACGTTCTCCATACCGGGAAAGCTCGCATGCATCTGGTTAAAGACCGCATCCATCTGCTCGGCTGTGATGCTCGTCGGTGTTCCCCCGCCAAAATATACCGTTGTGACACCGAGCCCCGCCTGCTTAAGCCAGCGGCCTGTCTCCTGTATTTCGTAGTCTAGGCCTTTCAGGAACTCCGCGACGGAGCCCTGCTGCCCCTGGATTGAATAGGCAGGGAACGTACAGTACGCGCATTTGGTCGGACAGAAAGGGATACCGATATATAGACTTACCTCTTTCCGGTTTAATTCGTGGAGGTCCGGAATAACCTGCAGCTGGCGGTCAACGATGCTTTGAATGAGTTCAATTTTTTCTTCTGTTACGAGCCTTTCCTCGCGAAGAACCTGGTGGGATTCCTTCTGGCTTTTCCCCTGCACAAGCATCGTATGAAGAAGCTTAGTAGGACGGATGCCGGTAAGAATACCCCATGGCTGAACAATACCTGTCTGCTGCCCAAGCACATTAAGCAGCGCGTAATTCATCGCGCGCTTCGCCGTTTTCCGCCACTCTGTGCCATCGGCGGTATCCGCTTCGCTTTCTCGTGTATAGGTGTAGTTCCTTCCATCCGGCAGCCGGTACTCTGCGGCGGCTTGGATCGGGTTTTGCCCGCTAATTTCTATACGCAACAAAGGAACCTGCTGTGCTCGCTCTCCGTTTATTTCCGTTTCATTTATGTGAAAAACAGCTTCAACTTCTTCAAAAAAAAGATGAAGAATGTTTTCGATGTCTCTCGTATAGTCATGGCCGTAACAATAAAGGTCTATTATCATGCGGGCACTCCCTCCCTTTGCTTAAAGCATTATAGTACAGGGAATAAGGCTCTGTAAAGATAACGTGTTGCCCTGCCAGGAAGAAGACCGTGTATGTTGCAAATCATCTGCTAAGCTTTCCCTCTAATAACTGAATTTCATGTTGTGTCAGACCCATTTCCCGGGCAAGCTCGATATCCGATATTTCCATTTGTTTTTCGATAGAAGAGTGAAAATCAACTGCGAAAATTTTGTTGTTTATCTGGCAAACAGCTGCTGGTTTGGTGGCAAGCCGCATTTCTATTTCCTCCTCTTTTGTACTCTTGCATTATCTCTATAATCATTCCCTTTTTTATCTGCATTCACTCAGGTAAAATACCTACCAGGTCCTGGCCTGGGCCATTTTCTCCGCTCATTATTCCCGTATTCAATTGAGCCGATCAATTTCGGTAATTGAGATTGATTATCTTTATTTATCTCTCGTTTTCTTTAATTTTCTAGGTTTTCTTTCATAAATATGAGGTAATAAAAGAAGCATATAGCTGGACACGTTGGGTTGTTGGGAGGTACAATTCAGTCGTTTAATGGGAGGAGAGAAGAATGTGACGAGGATGCATAAGCACCACCATGTTGAAAGGCACTTCACCGCATCAGAATTAATACGTGACATCGTCATCGGGATGTCCGACGGCCTAACGGTTCCTTTTGCACTCGCGGCCGGCTTATCCGGTTCAGTAGATTCCACCACTCTAATTCTTGCAGCAGGCGGCGCTGAAATAGCTGCAGGCTCGATTGCAATGGGGCTGGGTGGCTATCTTGCGGCGCGCACGGATGCTGAACATTATGAAACGGAATTCCAACGTGAACAGCAGGAAGTGATAGAGGTTCCGGAGAGGGAGGAAGAGGAGGTCGCTCACATTTTTCGCCAGTACGGACTTGAAGAACCCGAGGTGCAGTCGATAGTGGCAACCATGCGCAATCACCCGGACAAGTGGGTCGATTTCATGATGCGCTTTGAGCTCGGACTGGAGGAGCCGGACCCAAGCCGCGCAAGAAACAGTGCCCTAACCATCGCGATTTCCTATATAGTCGGTGGGCTTATTCCACTGCTACCGTATTTGCTTATCTCCAGGCCAGCCTCCGCTTTAACGATTTCCGCAGTTATTACACTCATTGCTTTGATGATTTTTGGGTATGTAAAAGGAAGGTTCACTGGTACAGCTCCATGGAAGAATGCATTCCAGACAACCATCGTCGGTGGATTGGCTGCAGCCGCGGCCTTTGGGCTGGCGCGCTTAATCTCGTAGCCCACCGAAGTCCAACTTACAGACTATGAAGGAGAGGATCATCCATGACAAAAGTAAAATGTGTAGCTGAGAATTGCGTATTCTGGCTTCCGGGGAATTACTGTGACGCCGGCCATATTGATGTAACGAATAATCAGGAAGGCCGGGCCGCCTCTACAGTCGATGAAACGATATGCTTAACATTTGCGGCCCGCGAACCGGAAATCCAGATGAATCCGGATAAAAATAAACTGCTTGAAAATTTATTAACCGATGACGGCAAAACGGACGCAGGCATCCATCCGGAAGTACGCTGTATCGTGGATTCTTGTGAGTACTGGGGAAAAGGTGATAGTTGCCTGAAAGACCATATCGGGATTCTTTACAAAGAAAGTACCAAAGCGGTAGAAACAGCCTGCGAGGATTACGAGAAGAGAGAGCATTAGAAAACTTAGGGTAGCCAAGCCGCAGGCGAAGGCCGACAGCCTTAGTTGCCCTTATGTGGATAGGATACGCATATACTTTCCTTTCCACTAACAAGGAGTAGGGTTATCCCCTACTCCTTGTTTATTCACCGATTATTTCGCCGTGTTAAGGTTATGGCTTGGCTGTTTATTGCCGTCCCCTTCCTGCCGCTTCTGTTTAATCAGCATTTCGAGATTCCGCTTAGACAACTCTCTTGAAATGCTCAGTACGATGCCAACAGACGTCATGTACAGCAGAATAGAAGAGCCTCCATAACTGACAAATGGCAGGGGAACACCTGTTATTGGAACTATCCCCTCCGCTCCGCCTATGTTGATGAAGGCCTGAATAAACGTCATGGCCATAATCCCAACTCCCAGAAGTCTTGCAAATACATCCTCGGTGCGCAAGGAGATCAGTATAATTCTCCAGAGAAAGAGCAGATACACCAGCAGGAAGATGGCTGCCCCGATAAACCCAAGCTCCTCCCCTATAATCGCAAAAATAAAATCTGTCTGTGATTCAGGCAAGTACAGATATTTTTCGATGCTCTTTCCAAGGCCCGCACCCAGAACACCGCCATGTGCCAGCGCGAAATACGAATGCACAAGCTGATAGCCGTTGCCAAGGCCGTTCATCCCGTCATTCCAGGGATCCCGGAAATTAAGGATCCGCTGCAGCCTGTAAGGAGAAAATAGTGTATAGAGGGCACTGAAACCAAGCACAGGCAAGCCCATAAACGCGAGATGTTTCATGTTGGCGCCGCCACCCAAAATAACAGTAACAGCGGTAATCAGGAAAATGCCAGCCATTCCGAATGCCGGTTGAAGGGCAATAGCCAGGAAGAATACCACTACAACAATCATAGCTGGCAAGAGGCCCTTGCCAAAGTCACGAAACCTGTCTTGTTTTTTGGAGATGATGCCAGACAGATAAATGACAATCGCCAGCTTGGCGAATTCAGCAGGTTCAAGGGAAACCGGGCCAAAATCAATCCAGCTCCTTGCGCCTTTATGAACAGAGCCGATTCCGGGCACAAGCGTTGCTACGAGAACGATAAACACAGCCCCTACGATTTTTATATAATGTTTTTTAAAAAAGGCATACGGAATATTCATCGTAAAAAGCAAGCTGATGCCGCCGATCAGCACCCACAAGCATTGCTTTTTTACGTAGTAGGCGGCATCCCCTTTTTGAAAGGCATAAGCATAAATTGAACTCGAACTGTATACCATAACGATTCCAAATCCCACAAGCAGCAAGGTTAAGCAAAACAACAAATAGTCAGGTTTTCCTCTAGTTTTCATCTTTTCCTCTATACGATCTAACGTTTTTTATGTAAGTGTATACCACATGGATTAAGATTCCATTAGAAGAATAAACATCGCGGACATGCCTTTTCGGCCGCTTTCTGTCACGACGGGCGCACCGGCAAAACATCTGGGTATCTCAATGATGGAGACAGGTTGCCGGTGTTTGTCGCCCTCTGCTCCAGACGCTCCTAAAGGTGAAAGTAAGGAGCCGGCATTGTCTCGCGATGTTTTTCTTTAGCATTTTGGGGACCATACGGTCCCCATTTAAGAAAAAACAAATACTTTAATACTTTAAATTAACATATAATCTCTTTAACAATAGGCTATGTTAAACTTTGTTGTTGATATTTGATGATTGCGAACTAACGTTCTATAATAAGGGTAATATCATTGTTCGGAGATGATTTGCCTATGGATTTAAAGGAACTGAAAAAGCTTGCTGATACGTTGGACGATAATGCAAGCGGAATATTGTCGAACGTAAGCCACGTAAACGTGGCGGAAAAGCCAAGTATCGTGGCATTAGTAATGACCAAGTATGTGTACTCGTTGCCCGTGACCGTCAGAAAATGACTTATTCTGGCGTTCTCGGGCGTGGACGTATTCGGACTACAAAATTGGATGAAGCGATTGGTGGTCATATATCTGACTCAAACGTGCTATGCACTGATTCGTGGAGAGCATTCAGCGGCGTGTATCATATCCAAAACGTAAACAGCTACCACAGCCGCTTGAAGAAATGGATGGACCGCTTTAATGGTGTTGCTACCAAATATTTGCAACATTATTTAGCTTGGTTTTGTTATATAGACAGCAAGGAATATGAGAATACCTTATCGAATAAGAAAAATATGTTGGTCAAATCGTGCCTGTTTACAGTGACCGACACGAATACAAAACTTAGGCTTTCTGCTTATTCTTGTTAAGCTAACGGGCAGGATAATGGAATTTTCCTTTTATGTGGTAAAATAAAGTCATCTGGAAAATGGAGGGGATTTTATGACAATAGGATCTCAAAACGATATCGATGCTCTAAAGGAAATTGGCAAAATCGTTGCATTGACGATTAGTGAAATGAAACGACACGCACGTGTCGGAATTACGACAAGGGAACTGGATGATATTGGAGGAAGGTTTTTGAAAAGGCATGGGGCTGTACCGGCACCTAAAAAAACATACAATTTCCCGGGCAACACATGTATTAGCATTAACCATGAAGTTGCCCACGGAATACCGGGAAATCGAATCATTCAACCGGGTGATTTAATAAACATCGATGTTTCGGCAGAATTGGGAGACTATTATGCGGATGCGGGACATTCTTTTCCGATACCTCCATTCAACCCATCATTAATGCGTCTCTGTCGATACACACACAATACGACGATGAAAGTAATCTCTTCACTTAAGCATGGAGTAAAACTGAACGAAATTGGAAGGATTATTGAAATCGAGGCTAAAAAAGGCGGCTATAATGTTATTAGGAATCTGTGTAGTCACGGTATTGGGAAATCCCTGCACGAGACCCCCAAAGAGATTCTACCTGTTTATAACAAGCACGATAAACGTGTTTTGAACGAGGGTTTGGTCATTACAATCGAGCCCTTTTTATCTACAGGTGCAGGGTATGTCGTTGAGCAAACGGATGGGTGGACGTTATGTGTGCCTGACAATAGCTTTGTGGCACAACAGGAGCACACTATTATAATTACAAAGAATCAGCCGATCATAGTGACTGTAGCATAGACCATCAGCATAAACTACCAGTTTTTTGTTTCCAGGTTGTGCTAACAGAGAACGATAGCTCAATAAACCGCCATTTTACCAAGGCGGTTTTCTTATGGTCAAATATCAACATTAGAATTTAACATAGCCTAACAATAAAAAAACCAGGCTATGAATAGCCTGGGCCGGAGGGTGAGCCATGCTGCAGGATGGCGTCAACCAACTAGGGACGTGTCTGTCTTATTCGGTTGACGACCGGCTCTCAACAATGAGCGTCACAGGTCCGTCATTAACAAGCGAAACTTCCATCATAGCGCCAAAGACACCGGTTTCGACCCGGAGCCCGGCGCTTCTGAGCTTCTCATTAAATCGTTCATAAAGTGGTTTTGCGTATTCGGGACGGGCCGCCTCTATAAAGCTTGGCCGCCTGCCTTTTCTCGTATCTCCATACAGGGTAAACTGTGAAACCGATAAAATCTCTCCTCCCACATCAAGGACAGAACGATTCATTTTCCCCTGTTCGTCTTCAAAAATACGAAGATTGGCCACCTTCTCAACTCCATACGCAATATCTTCTTCCCTATCCGTGTGTGTGATGCCAACAAGGAGGACAAGGCCAGCTTCGATATGGCCTGTTACCTGTCCTTCAACTGTGACCTTTGCTTGCTTTGAGCGCTGAACGACAATACGCATAGATACCGTATACTCCTCTTCCCACCTGGATGTTTTTTCGCGTAATCGCCTACTATCACGTGTTCAGCACACGGCGAACGGAATAAACATCCCGGATTTTCTTGATGCGTTCCACCACTTTATGAAGGTGGTCAACGTTGTGGATAGATATGGCCATGTTGATTTTGGCTACCCGGTTCTTATCCGACTTGCCCGATACAGAAGAAATATTTGTTTTCATATCCGCTACGGCAGCTAGCACTTCGTTAAGCAGGCCGCTGCGATCATGGCCCATGATCTCAATCTCCACATTATATTCGTGGCTCAGATCGCCCTCCCATTCTACATGGATAAGCCGCTCTTTTTCTTCTTCAGATGAGTGCGTAACGTTTGGGCATGTGGCACGGTGGACAGAAACCCCGCGTCCCCGCGTGATAAAGCCCACGATGTCATCTCCGGGTACCGGATTGCAGCAGCGGGAGAAACGCAGTAATAGATTATCCACGCCTTTTACCACTACACCCTGATCAGGGCGCCGTCGGGTAATTTCATTCCTGATCTCCGTTACATTAGGGCGCTGTTCTTCCCGTTCTTTGCGCAGCTTTTCCGTTAACCGGGTTGCTATCTGTGCGCCGGTAATGCCGCCATAACCAACCGCTGCAAACATATCTTCATCATTTTGAAAATTAAACTTTCCCGCAACTTCAAGCAGGTTGTCAGCCGTCATCACTTCTTTAGGTTCAAAGTTGTTGCGGCGAATCTCGCTTTCAACCAACTCACGGCCTTTGGCGACATTCTCTTCGCGTTTTTCTTTCTTGAACCACTGCTTGATTTTATTGCGGGCATGGGATGACTTGGCGATTTTTAGCCAGTCGCGGCTCGGCCCAAAGCTGTGTTTCGAAGTAAGAATCTCAACAATGTCACCCGTATTGAGCTTATGATCGAGCGGAACAATCTTCCCGTTGACCTTGGCCCCGATGGTTCGATTGCCGATCTCTGAGTGGATTCGGTAGGCATAATCGAGCGGGACAGAACCCTTTGGCAGTTCGATAACATCACCCTTGGGCGTAAACACAAACACAAGGTCAGAGAACAAATCCATCTTAAGCGATTCCATAAATTCATGGGCGTCTTTCGTTTCCTGCTGCCATTCCAGAATTTCACGGAACCATGAAAGTTTCGTTTCGAAGCCGCTCTCGCTTGCAGCTGCTTTGCCTTCCTTATAAGCCCAATGGGCGGCGATACCAAATTCAGCGATCCGGTGCATCTCAGCTGTGCGGATTTGCACCTCTAAAGGTTCACCGTTTGGTCCAATAACGGTTGTATGCAGCGACTGGTACATATTTGCCTTAGGCATCGCAATATAGTCTTTAAAGCGGCCGGGCATCGGCTTCCACAGTGTGTGGACAATGCCAAGCACCGCATAGCAGTCGCGGATATTCTCCACAATGATCCGCACCGCAAGCAAATCATAAATTTCGTTAAATTCCTTATTTTGCTTAACCATTTTACGATAAATGCTGTAGATGTGTTTAGGACGCCCGGAAATATCACCGTCGATTTTTATTTCATGGATTCTGTCTAAGAGCGTCTGTATAACCAGCTCAATATATTTCTCCCGCTCCGCACGTTTTTTCTTCATTAGATTAACGATGCGGTAATACTGCTGGGGATTTATATAGCGGAGCGCGGTGTCTTCCATCTCCCATTTAATCGAAGCTATCCCGAGCCGGTGTGCCAGCGGTGCAAATATTTCCAGTGTTTCGTCCGATATTTGTCGCTGCTTCTCCTCAGACAGATGTTTAAGCGTACGCATATTATGAAGGCGGTCAGCCAGCTTAATCATCATAACCCGCAGATCCTTAGCCATGGCAAGGAACATTTTACGGTGATTTTCCGCCTGCTGCTGCTCTTTTGATTTAAATTTAATACGGCCGAGTTTGGTTACACCGTCTACAAGCTGTGCAACCTCCTGGCCGAAGTTTTCCTGAATTTGTTGTTCAGTAACTTCTGTGTCTTCTACAACATCATGTAGAAAGGCGGCAGCTACTGTTACCGCATCCATCTGCAGGTCAATTAAAATGCCCGCAACCGCGATCGGATGGATAATGTAAGGCTCCCCGGATTTGCGGGCCTGGCCATCATGAGCCTTTCTGGCAAATTCATACGCACGAATAAGAAACTCGGTATCTTCGACAGGTAAATACTTCTTCGCATTATCTATGACATGATCGATAGCGGTTTCTATCGCCGTCTCGGTACTCATTAGAATTATCTCCTTTGCCACTCCGTAAACTATTACCCTTTATTATCTTTCAAATGTAAGGGAAAGTAAAGGGGATGCACAGAGGAATAACGGGGTTTGTGTCGAAAAAAAACTGCCTCCTTCTTAGAAAACAAAGATGGGGGCAGGCTATTTGTTTTACTGTAATGATTTAGTACTTGATTAGGGAGAAAATATCGTATCCGGTGCCTATTTTTTCACGGCCGCCAAGATCTAACTCAATCAGGAAAGCAAGGCCTACAATTTCACCGCCGAGCTGCTTTACAAGGTCGATCGTTGTATTGATCGTGCCGCCAGTCGCAAGCAGGTCATCGGCAATAAGCACACGCTGGCCTGGCTTAATCGCATCCTTATGCATCGCCAGCACATCGCTGCCATATTCCAGGCTGTAGCTCGCCTGAATGGTTTCAGCAGGCAGCTTTCCCTTCTTGCGGACAGGGGCAAATCCAGCATTTAATTCAAGGGCAATCGGGCAGCCAATGACAAAGCCGCGCGCTTCAGGGCCCACTACAATATCTACCTTTTTATCACGTGCGAAGTCTGCCAGCTGCCCAATAGCAGCCTTGTAGGCAGGCCCATCCTGCAAAAGCGTTGTAATATCTTTAAAGCTGATGCCCTCCTGCGGATAATTCTCAATCACGCGGATTTTTTCTTTAAAGTCCATGAACCATTTCCTCCTGGGCTGCCTGCTTGAGACAGCGCTGTTTAATGAATTGCTGTAAAGATGCATAGGATGAGTAAAGTAACTCGGTTTCCAGCTCAAGCGTTTCCCGCTGCAGCTGGTATAAAGAGGATTCAGTTAAATCTCTTCTGGCCGGCTGATCAGCCAGCCGGTAACCCTCTTCACTCTTATTCAGGAACTCGAGTTCAGCAAACACCGCAAGAATAAAGGCGGCGGCTCCCGGTTCAAGCGCTTTTGCGCGGGCGAGCTGCGCAATATCCTGTTTTTTTACAAATTTATGCTGAGCCATTGCTTTATAAATCTCTTTAAAATGTTCGCGCGAGGGTATTGCTTGCAGGGCATTTTTCTCCTCGCTAAATAAACAGTAAATCCGCTCCGCATTAGCATAGTCAGCGAGACTGCTTTTAAGCTCCGCAAGCGAACGGGGCAAATCATACAAAATGATATACCGCACATCCAAAGCGCCCGTCCCGGTGGAAACAGGGCAGAGTTTGATGTTCTGCCAGCGGGGCTTTTTTTGCTGCAGGGCTTCCAGGTTATGCTTGCGGAAAACAAACAGGCCGGCGGGTACATCACCATCCAGCTGATCAAGCCGCTCCTCCCTGCTGCGGCTGCCACGCCAGTCGAAAATTTGCAAGCCTGGAACCTCGATATCCTTTATGGTTATCTGCGGACGCCGGGTGTTATTCCATTCATTCACATTTAATTCGCCGACCAATCTGACTTCCGGCATTAAGGAAAGATCCGTGATGATATCCGCCATCTTAAAAGCGATGCCATCAAGCGAATGCTCTCCCTGGCGGATCTCACATTTGAGATGGTTTTTATCCCGCCCGATTGTCCGTGTATTCGCGAGTTCCACTTCCTCTATTAAAATCCGCGGGCTGGGGTTTCCGATGCCAAATGGAGCGAGAAGCTGGAGCTGATCAATTGTATCGAGGCTTGCATCCTGCAGGCTGCATTGCGCGTCTACCCGGGTAACAGGCGTGTAATCTTCCTCTGTAAGCCATTCACTTGCCACCTGATTCAAGCGCTGCCGAAGCTCCGGTACATCAGCTAAAGCTAGCGTCATGCCCGCAGCCATTGGATGGCCGCCGTAGTGGGGCAATATATCATCACACGTTACAAGTGCTTCATACATATTAAACCCGGCAATGCTGCGAGCTGAACCTTTCACTTTCAAGCCGTCTTCATGAATGCTAAGAACGATTGAAGGCCTGTAAAACTTCTCTACGAGGCGGGATGCGACTATGCCAATTACCCCTTCATTCCAGCCCTCACCAGCCACAACGATAACATTCCGCTCATCTTCCGGCATGTCAAGCACCATCGCAATGGCCTGCTCGGCTATGCTTTCAACCAGCTCTTGCCGTTCTTTGTTCAGCGCGTCCAATTCTTCCGCGTACTTCTCCGCCACTTCCGGTTTATCTGTCACAAGCATTTTCACTGCCCGATCGGCGGTTTCCAATCGTCCAGTAGCATTAATGCGCGGACCCATGCCAAAACCAATATCATAAGCGGTCGACTTCCCTTCAACACCGCATATTTTTTTCAGTGCCTGGATACCCGGGTTAGCCGTTTGGTCAATCGCCTGAAGGCCCAGCTTAGCAATCAGACGGTTCTCATCAATAAGTGGCACCAGGTCAGCTATCGTTCCAATGGCTGCAATATCAAGCAGCTGATGCGGAAACTCGCCAAGAAGTGCATGGGCGAATTTGAAAGCAACCCCTGCCCCGGCGAGCATATCAAAAGGATAGGTACACCCCGGCTTCTTGGGATTGACGACCGCATAGGCATCCGGCAGCTCACTCGGGGGCTCATGGTGGTCTGTAATGATAATATCAAGGCCTAACTCTTTTGCCTTCTCTACTTCCTCAACAGCGCTAATGCCAGTATCGACGGTTATAACAAGGCCAAACCCGTTTCCCGCCGCTTTGATAAGTGCCTCCACGTTTAAGCCGTAGCCCTCGGTAAAGCGGTTCGGTATATAATACTGAAAAGTCGCACCGGCCAACCGCATGGTATGTATCATAATGCTGGTGCTGGTTACACCGTCAGCGTCATAGTCCCCGTAAATAAGGATAGGTTCTCCCTGATGTATCGCTTCCTTCGTCCGGCTAATCGCTTTATCCATACCGCTGAGAAGAAATGGGTCATAGAAGTCTGCTGTACCACCGTGAAGAAACTTGCGTGCCTTCTGCGGTGTATCGATCCCTCTGCTGGTTAAAAGGCCTGCCAACAGTGGTGATAGTTGCAGTTCGCGCTGAAGTTCCAGAACCTTGTCCTCATCTTGTTTCTCCATTATCCAGCGTGTCTTTGACCGTAACAAGCGTCTTCCACCTCTCTTTTAATACTCGTATATTATACAAGACAGGCTTGGCAGGAACAATGAGAAAAAACTTCGCGGGCCATGCCGCTCTCTCCTTTCCCCTCATAGAAGTTTTACGGCCGCTTTGTGGAACGACGGACGGACCGGCAAAACATCTGGGTATCTCAACGATGGAGACAGGTGCCGGTCTTTTCCGCCCTCCGTTCCAAACGCTCCACAGGGGGAAAGAAGGGTGCGGACATGCGCCTCGCGATGTTTTTCTTGGGTGTTTCGGGACCGGAGGTCCCATGTAAAAAATCGCTCAAGGCATTTCAGCGATGTATACTTTCTACGATAAAGAAATACCGCTGCCAGAATGAGCAGCGGTTAGCCTTGTTTTCGGCTGGGTTATGCCTGTTTAGGCCGATTTCTTCTTTTTGATTTCGGATTCCTTCCAGGAAACCCAGATTTGGCTGGCGATAAAGATAGAGGAATACGCACCAAATACGAGTCCGATGATTAACGCTATCGTAAAGTGGCGAATGGTATCACCGCCGAATATATAAAGAGCGAGAGCTGTGATTAACACGGTTATAACGGTATTAATTGACCGGACAAAGGTTGAACGGATACTTTTGTTCACGAGATCTTCCACGTCCTGCACAGTCTTCAGTTTCGCATGTTTCAGATTATCACGTATCCGGTCAAAGATGATAATGTTATCATGGATCGAATAGCCGACGATCGTGAGAACAGCCGCGATAAACGGCAGATCCACCTCGATCCTGAACAGGCTGAACATCGTAATAACGAGCAGCACGTCATGCAGGAGCGCGATAATCGCCGAAATGGCAAATTTAAATTCAAATCGAATCGTAACATAAATGACAATCCCGATCGCAGCAAACAGTACAGAATAGAGAGCCGAACGGGCCAGTTCACGGGCAACCATCGGGTTAACCGTGCTTTCCTGCATGTCCACCTTACTTCCGTACTTAGCCTGCATTTCTTTCTTCAATGCGGCATACTGATCTTTGGTAATGGTTGACGGAAACATAAGAACGGCCTGGTCTTTATTCTGTCCCTCGGTCGTAATGCTGCCGGGATGCATGCCGATCTTCTCAGCAGCTTGTTTAATATCACTTTCAGCGAACGGCTGTCCAACAGCAACCTGAACGCGCGAACCACTCTGGAAATCTACGCCCAAATTAAGGCCCATTGTTAAAAGTGAGATTAAACCGATTATTACAAGAGCGCCGGAAAAAATAAAGTACCATTTACGGTGGCTAACAAAGTCGAAATTCTTAAAGATCACGGATATCACGCTCCTTTACCCCGAAAAACCACGGCTTGTTAAATGCATTGGAGCGTACGGCCAGATTCAGCATAAACCGTGAACCGGCTACAGCGGTAATCAAGCTGACTACAATACTCAGAATTAACGTAACGGCAAATCCGCGAATTGAGCTAGAGCCGAAGTAAAACAGTACAAGGGCACCGATTATGCTCGTTACGTTGGCATCCAGAATCGTGCTTAGCGAACGCTGTGAACCTGCGCGCATCGCGGACAGAATGGTTTTTCCGCTGCGCAGTTCTTCTTTAATGCGCTCGTACATAATGATATTGGCATCCACCGCCATCCCAACCCCAAGAATAAAGGCTGCGATACCTGGCAGGGTGAGCGTAGCATGCATGAGATTCTGGAACAGCATAAGGAGGTAAATATACGCAACAAGCGTAATGCACGCCACAACACCCGGCATGCGGTAGAACAAAATCATAAACACGAGTACGATAATCGTACCGACAATACCGGCTTCAATCCCAGCATGCAGCGCCTGGGAACCGAGGTTCGCGCCTACGCTTGTGGAATAAATTTCTTTCATCTGCACCGGAAGAGCCCCGGCATTCAGAATCTTCGAAAGATCCTGTGCTTCCTGTACGGAACGCTGTCCATCTATCTGCGCGTTTCCGGTTGGGATCACAGAACTGATTCGAGGAGCGGTGATCAGCTTGTCATCCAGAAAAATCCCTACCGGCTGCCCAAGATACTGGCGCGTTACATTCGCAAATTTATCCGGATTTTTAAATTTGAGCGTTACGATAGGCTGCTGGGTAGTCTGGTCAAACGAAACCCCTGCTCCGTCCGGTGCCAGATCCCTGCCATCCATTAAGATTTTCCCTTTCGCATCCCGGAACGTAAGTCTGGCTGGCTTGCCTATGATGCTGCGTGCTTTTTCCTGGTCATAAACCCCCGCCAGGCGAACACGGATCCGGTTTGTTCCTTCTACCTGAAGGTCAGGTTCGGACACTCCTAACACGTTAACCCGCTTATTGATTGCGGCAACAGCCGCAGAAAGCGTCTGGCTCGTCAATTTATCCCCTTTATCCAGAGGCGACACCTCGTACAATATCTCGAACCCGCCGCGAAGGTCGAGCCCAAGCGTTGTATTACTCGCTACTTTCATCCCCGTTGTGGCAACTACAGCAAATATGATAACCGTAACGAGGAGAAAGGTCACGATTCTACTCCATTTAATCATGAACCGTACTTCCTCCTTTAACATTAGAAAACTTGGCACATGCCAAGTCTCTTATAAGCCCTATGACTTCTACTCTCATTATTCCTGATTGGTTGCTATTACACGCACTTTGTCATTATACAACAAAATAATTGCTTGTAACAAAACTATCTTTTACCTGGTTTTGCCTTTTCTTGCGAAGAAATCTTCCTTATAGGTTTGAACGGTTACCCAGTTCATCCACTCTCCCGGTTTCAATGAAAGAATATCGTTGGCCAGCTTGTGAAGCGGTGGAAGTTCCTTATACTTTTTTGACACACACTCCCATATCTCTTCAGAATTGGCCTCTTCATAACCGAGCATCGAAAATTCGTTCTTTTTCATTTGGCATAAATAATCGATCTCCTGCTGTAGCGAACCTTTATCCATATGCGTACACCATCCTATTTGTTGTTTCATTCCAGGCATGTTTAAGAGAAGTACATGCATATGCTAGCTTTAAAGCCGCAAAAAAGGGGAAGGAACCACCGATGAAGAAATCATTTATTCAAGGGACACTTGTGCTGGTGGCAGCCGGACTAATTGTAAAAATACTTGGTTTCATCAATAGAGTTATGCTTGCCCGTATTATCGGTGCAGAGGGACTCGGGCTCTACCAAATGGCTGTACCAACGCTCATTCTAATTATTTCACTCGCCACATTTGGCCTCAACATAGCCATCTCGAAAATGGTTGCGGAAGCTGAGGCCAACCAGGATCGGGATAAAATCCGATCCATCCTGCAAATATCCCTTTTGATCGTTTCAATCCTCAGCATTGTATTCACGACCGTTATGATTGCTGGCGCTTCTATTATCTCACACCGCTTTTTAACTGACCAGCGGGCCTACTACTCATTAATCGCGATTGCCCCTATCGTCCCTATCGTCGCCGTGTCTTCCGTACTTCGCGGATATTTTCAAGGAAGGCAAAATATGATGCCTACCGCTTCTTCCCAGGTAGTGGAACAAGTTGTTCGGATGTTTACCGTGATTATATTTGCAAGCTGGCTAATGCCAAAAGGGGTAGAATATGCTTCCGCGGGTGCCATGGCCGGTGTTGTGATTGGAGAACTGTTCGGCATGTTAAGCCTGCTTGTCCAATTTCGCATGCAGCGCATCCCCAACCTTTTACAGCGAAGGACCTTACGGGGGGTGCTGGCAAGGAATAAAGAGGTGTTTAAGGGATTGCTGGACATTGCGATGCCGGTAACAGGAAGCCGCATTGTAGGGTCCCTAACCTTTTTTATTGAGCCGATTGTCGTTGCCCAGAGCCTTGCTTTCGCCGGTATTTCGGCAGGTGTTGCTACCCGCTTCTACGGACAGCTGGCAGGAATGGCCATCCCCCTGCTTGTTTTCCCAACATTCATAACCTATTCTCTATCCGTCTCACTCGTTCCTGCTGTAGCTGAAGCGGCTGCCCAGAAAAATTACGCCCTTGTGCATCGCCGCATCTACCAGTCGCTGCGCATCGCACTTGTAGCCGGTGCACCGTTTGCGGCGCTGCTTTTTGTATTCGCTGAGCCGCTCTCCAGCCTGCTGTACCACGACGAACAGGTTGGGCGCTTTCTTAAAATGATGGCGCCTTATTCGCTGTTCCTCTACTTCCAGGGGCCCCTTCAGGCAGCTCTTCAGGGATTAAACTATGCCAATGTCAGCATGCGAAACACCATTATTGGCGCGCTTCTAAAAACAGCAGCTATCATTGTTCTTTGTTCCCGGCCTGAATTTGGGGTCGATGGCGCTGTGCTTTCTGTTAATATCAGTATGCTATCCGTAACGCTCCTTCATTTCTTTAGCATCAGCAAGATCAGCGGGTTCACCCTTCAACTCAATGATTTCGTAAAAGTTCTTGCCAGTGTATGCCTGTCAAGTTACATCGCGTTCTACATGTGCCATTTCTGGTCGAACCGCATGCCGTTAAGCAGCGCCTTGCCGCTTAGTTGTTCGCTTTCCCTTCTGGTGTATATGCTGTTTTTAATCTGGCTCAAGGTACTGGGCAGCCAGGATGTTCAGCGAATCCCCTGGATAGGAAAGACGCTTGCACCCTATTTTCCCAAAAGATGACAAAAACATCGTGTGCCATGCCGCTCTCTTGTCCACGCATAAAAGACGCCCGACAGCTGCAGGCGTCTTTTCTCATAACCATCTTTTCTTTTTGAAGTAAAGCAGCATAACTGCTGTGACTCCCATTAGGAAAGCGATAATCGCCCAAAAGCTCAATCCCCACTGCTGTCCAGGAATTTTCACGTTCATCCCCATTAAACCTGTCACAAATGTTAAGGGCATCATGATCGTTGAAATAATCGTAAGCACGCGCATCGTCTCTGTTGTTTTGGCGCTGACAATGGAATAATACGTGTCGAGTGCACCGTTTACGAGGTCGCGGAACGTTTCTGTCGAATCGGAAATTCGCTCCAGATGGTCTACCAGGTCGATATAGAACGGAGCGTTCTCCTCGCGAATATCAAAGGACAGACGCCCGTTAATATTAGCGAAAATCCGCTTTTGCGGAATAATAACGCGCCTGATCAAAATAATCGTACGCTTCAGCGCAAGGAACTCTTCTGTAATTTCTTCGACCTGGTGTTCATAAATCTCATCTTCAAGTTCATCAATCCGGACGCTGATCCGGTCCATGATTGGAAAGTATTCGTCAGTAATTCCGTCAACAATTGAATAGAGCAGAAAATCAGGCCCTTTATTCATATACAGCTTGCTTCGCAGACTGGTAGCTGCGATGCGCCCGATGGTAGGCATGGGCTTGCGATGAATGGTTACAATATAATTCGGTCCAAGAAATACATTTAATTCCAGCGTTGTAATCTCGGTGTCGCTTTCTTCGTTATACCGCAAAGCATGAAATACGAAAAAATAGTAGTCCTCATAGTCGTCAACCTTTGCCCGGGGGCTGACATGCAGGCAATCCTCAATCGCCAGCGGGTGAAAGTTAAAAATATTGGCTACGTAGTGCAGTTCATCGTTTCCAACGTCATATAGGTCAATCCACAGCAAATCTTCGGGTGAGCGCAGGAATTCATCCACTTTGTTGAGATCAACATCGTGGTGCATCGTCTGCTCGGAATGATTATAAAAATACGTTTTTATCACAATTGTCACCCCCTGTATGGATCGGCAGATTTTTTGCGTAAAAAAAGAGCAGGTTACTTGTCCTGCCCTTCCATCATACGAGAAAAACGTATCGGTTTCAATCAGAATAAAAGTGATTTTTATTCCCCTATATTTAGCGGAATGAAAAGCGGCCATTTCAGGGGTAATAAAGCGTCCAAATGCCTCATAAGATTGTACAAATAGTGAGGTGATGACATGTTTAAAGTGGAGCGTTTTAAGCCCCCAATTCTCTCTGGAATCATGTACGCGGTGTGCATTGTTGTGGCAGGATCCATTCTAACTTCTCTTATTTTAGCCTTCTCCTCTGTTAAAGAATCTTCACTGCCCACCTTTGTGTACACGTTTAATATCCTGGCCCTTTTTTCGGGAGGCTTTACATCAGGAAAGAGAGCAGGGGAAAAAGGCTGGTATTACGGTGGCATGACCGGCCTGCTTTATTATTTGTGTATCGTTTTGTTCAGCTTTCTTGGCTACAATGCTGCATTCGGCCTTCATAATCTTTATTATGCGGCGCTTGCCTTCGCTATCGCGGCACTGGGCGGCATTATCGGCGTCAACCTATCCCATAAGTAATAGAAAGACATCGCAGGCGATACCGCTCTCTTCTTTCCCCTCACAGAAGTTATTATCACGCCTGAGTTAAACACACTACAAAGGAAAAGCCTGCGGAGATTGCTTCCGCAGGCTTTTCTTATTTTTCTGATTTAGCGGTGTCTACTGTTGGAGCTTTTTCCCCGGCAACACTGTTTACTGCCGCCTTATCAAAGGTCAGCTTCTGCCCTCCGGCATTGACTACAACGGTGTTGTTTTCTTCGTTAATTAAGTCAACGGTACCATGAAGACCGCCGATCGTTACGATTTTATCGCCCTTCTTAAGCTGTCCCAGCATCGCATTGCGCTGGCGTGCCCGCTTTTGCTGCGGACGGATTAAAAGAAAATAAAAAATCGCAAACATTAAAATCAGGGGAATAATTTGTGTTAATGAACCCATCGTTTACCTCCTACTTGTCCTTTTTATTATATATAAGCTATATTCAAAATCCCCGTGAATCATTCAATCCGTACTGTGCAAAAAATTCATCACGGAAATCAAGTAACCTATCTTCCATTATGGCCTGGCGAACCTGCTTCATTAAATTGAGCAAGAAGTAAAGATTGTGGTAAGTGGTTAATCGTATACCAAAAATCTCATCACATTTTAAAAGATGGCGGATATAAGCGCGCGTAAAGTTGCGGCATGTATAGCAGTCACAGTGATGATCAAGCGGTGTAAAATCGCGGGCATATTTGGCATTTCGGATAACGAGCCGCCCATGGCTTGTCATGCACGTACCATTGCGCGCAATCCTCGTGGGCAGCACACAATCAAACATGTCTATGCCTCTCATTGCCCCTTCGATTAAGGCGTCAGGAGAGCCAACCCCCATCAAATAGCGCGGTTTATTATCCGGCAATAATGGCACTGTGTAGTCGAGCACCTCATACATAAGCGAATGCGGCTCCCCAACGCTGAGGCCCCCAATAGCATACCCGGGAAAATCAAGCGAAGTAAGCTCCCGCGCACTCTGCTCCCGCAGTTCCCGGTACATTCCACCCTGCACAATTCCAAAAAGGGCCTGTTTATCCGGGTTTTTATGGGCTTTCAGGCAGCGTTCTGCCCAGCGGGTGGTGCGTTCCATAGATGGCCTGACATAATCAGGCTCCGCAGGATAAGGCGCACACTCATCAAAGGCCATAATAATATCGGCACCCAGCGCATTTTGAATCTCCATGGCTTTCTCAGGACTGATAAACAGCTTCTCTCCATTCAGGTGGGAACGAAAAGATACGCCATGCTCATCGATTTCCCTTAGATTGCTTAAGCTAAACACTTGGAAACCGCCGCTATCTGTTAAGATCGCGCGGTCCCAGTTCATGAAAGAGTGGAGGCCGCCCGCCTCCTCGACAAGCTCATGCCCGGGACGCAGGAATAAATGATACGTATTGCTCAGAATAATCTGGGCCTCCATCTCCTTCAATTCCTCAGGGCTCATCGTTTTAACGGTGGCCAGCGTGCCCACCGGCATAAATATTGGCGTGTCAATCGTACCATGCGGTGTATGCAGCTTGCCAATTCGCGCCCCGGTTTGCTTACACGTCTTGATTAATTCATAGCGTACAGCCAATTCTTCGTCCTCCTGCTTGCATTTTCCTTTATTGTTCCGAAATAATCAGCATGGCATCACCGAAACTGAAAAATCGATATTTCTCATCCACGGCTTCCTTGTAAGCATGCAAGATGGCTTCGCGGCCAGCCAGCGCGCTTACGAGCATCACAAGCGTGGACTTCGGCAGGTGAAAATTCGTAAGGAGGCCGTCTATGACACTAAACTGATATCCTGGATAAATAAAAATACTGGTCCAGCCCTCTTCCGGTTTAAGAACGCCGCCATGCTTATGGCCAATCGTTTCAATGGTCCGGCAGGAAGTGGTTCCTACTGCGATAACACGGTTTCCCCGTGCCTTGGTTTCGTTTATCATGCGGGCATTTTCTTCATCGAGCCGGTAGAATTCACTGTGCATCGTGTGCTTCTCCACGTCTTCTACTGAAACCGGGCGGAATGTGCCAAGCCCAACATGAAGGGTGACAAACGCCAGATTAACGCCCATTTGCTTGAGCTCTTCCAGGTACTCCTCTGTAAAATGCAGGCCCGCTGTCGGCGCGGCAGCTGAACCGCTGTGCTTAGCGTACACGGTCTGGTACCGCTCTTTGTCCTCCAGCTGCGCTTTAATGTATGGCGGGAGCGGCATCTCCCCCAATCGCTCAAGCAGTTCGTTAAAGATCCCTTCGTACTCAAACTTCATTAGGCGGCCGCCAATTTCCGTTTCTTCAAGGCACTCCGCTGTAAGAAGCCCGTCTCCAAATTGGATTCGGTTTCCCGGATGCACACGTTTGCCCGGCTTCACCAGCGTCTCCCAGCGATCTTCGCCCACCGGTTTCAGCAGAAGAACCTCGATATGCGCGCCCGTCCCTTCTTTTATGCCAAAAAGCCGGGCAGGAATCACCCTCGTGTTATTCAACACAAGCGTGTCGCCGGCTTTTAAGAAATTTTTCAAATCAGTAAATTGCTTATGTTGAACAGCCCCGGTCTTTTTATCAAGTACAAGCAGCCGTGAGCCCGTCCTGTTCGGAAGCGGGTTCTGGGCAATTAACGACTCAGGCAGGTAAAAGTCAAAATCATTAAGATTCACGGCAATCCCTCTATATCATTGATTTAGCAACGTTATCTATAATAACGATTTTTGGGTTGTTATGCAAGAAAAGGGTCGCTAGTTTCCGTAATTTTGGGAAAGCTGGGCTCCTGGGTAATAAAAAGCAGTTATATCTAAATAGTTCTTGTCCTCTTTTGCCATCTCTCTGGCACCCCACTGGCTCATCCCGACGCCGTGGCCCCACCCGCTGCCTGTAAATGTAACCGACACGACATTTCCCGCAGCAGGCTGGCTTGCGTAAGCCATTCGCTGATTCGCTCCCTGTACAACTGAGCCGGCTGACGTGACATTTTTTAATCCCTGCGCGGTATAAACCCTTAACCCAGTGAGCGCCTTTTGCACGGTTCCTGTTTTGCCCTTAATGGCTACCTTTGCAGGCGCCGCCGGCTGCGCACCTTGCGTGGTAATCGTATAAAGCGCACTTTTTAAGCCAAAAACGGTACGGGCTCTATCCTTGGATATATGCTGTGTTCCTTTATCCCCGACAACGGCAAGGTCTGCAACCCGCTGTGATGGATAGGAAGATAACAATTGAACGTTCTGCACGGTTCCTACACTTAAATTGGCGGCCGCCAGCTTCTTCGCTATGTCTGCAGCAGACAGCGTTACCGTCCAGCCCATATGCGGCGAGATTTTGGCGTCATACGGGTCCTGTTTTTCAATCAGGTAGGGCGCTCCATTGCCGCTCCAGACGTTTTCCGACGCTTCTGTATAGCCGCCATTGCTCGCGCTGTAGAGCGCAGATATCAAATTGCCGCTATACGTAAGCACCTGACCCTGAGTGCTGTCTACTGCCTGGTTCGCATGATCGCCTTCAATGTTTACGCCCTGATACGCCTGGTATTTAACCGTATCATTTATATAGCCATCGCCTTTAACCGACTTCATCTCGCTAATCGCGTACGTCCGGGCAGCGACCGCCTGAGCCTTTAAAGCTTCCAGTTCCCAAGAATCGCTCATCTCTGTCGGAACGACACCCTTTAAGTAGTTTTCCACGCTTATTATATTTATTGGAACAATGGAAGAATTAGCTCCGCCGGCAAGCATAAACTGCATGCCTTCCCGGTATTTGTAAACTTTTTTTCCGTCTAATTCTACCATGCTGTTCCCGGCATCCCCTGCGGGCTGCAGCATAATAGAAATTTGATCCTTTAAAATAGGAGTCGTCGTATCCTTATCAATCTGATAGAGCTGGAGCGCTCCATTTTCAACCGTAACTACGTATTTACTGCCGGTGGATAGTGTCTGATCGGCGGCCGTATAATCTCCCAATACGGTAAAGTTAATCGTAGAAGGAATGGCGCCGGCCGAGCCAAAAGGCGCTGTTACTTCCACCCTCATTATTTGCGGATTTTCTGCTGCACGCGCGATTACTGCAAACGGCAGATTCAAAAAGAGGCAGAGCAACAATAGGACTAACCGACTTGCTTTCATCAAACGCCATTCCTTTCTGCTATGTATTGGTAGTTTTCTATGTACATTCTACCAGAAACATAGCTACTATTACCCAACCGATTTCACTTAATGGCTAAAATAATAAAAAAGTTGCTAGGGATATGATGCAATTCATGACAAAAGGCGCAATAAACCGTCGATAATTACGGTGCACTGCGCCTTTTCTAACGAAGATGAGGATTGCGCTCTTGCATCCTTTCAATGTTTCTATTAAATTCTGGCGTCTCATCAGGCAGAAGCTGTGAGAATGAAAGAGACGCTCCATGTTTCTCTAAAATAGAAGGCAGACTAGCCATAAGTGCGTCCACAGTGAGGGGCACGGCCAGTAACTCCTCTAGCGAAGCCACTCTATCAGAAACGACAACAGGATATCCTTCATCGTGAGCGCCTGCTGCCCTTTCATAGAATCCACGAACCATATTGGCGCGGGACGCTCCGCTCCCGCTAACAAGAAAGAAAGCCTGGACCGCAACCGCCCCCCTCCTCCTGCGCTGAGCTAATCCGCCGAATTTGCGCCCGCCTATGCTTACGTCATAATCGCCTGGACAGTAGGAGCCGTGAATTTCGCCGGTATCCACTGTGGCCTGATAAGGCTGAAGCAACAGCCGGATAAGGCGCACCATTGCATCGTATCCGGCATTAATGGCTGAAAACGCACCCTCTGCCGGCAAAACAAGTGACAGGTTGAACACGCCTTCATCCAGTACAACAGCGGCACCGCCAGAATTGCGGACGATTGCTTCAAAGCCTTCCTGTGCCAGATACTGCATGCCTTCCTGCACACGGGCAAGCCTGTAGTCCCTGTTTCCGAGCACAACAAAGTTCTGATGGACCCACCCCCTTATCACGGCCGGGCTCACCCCTTCGCTTACAGATGCACACAGCGTGTCATCCATCGCAAAAGAATAAAGGGGCGTAAACGACGGATGGGTTTTCGTCTGGTCGATAATCCGCCACTCTTTTTGATTCAATAAAAATTGATCGCCACTCATTCACACCTTCTCCTTCACACTACCGGAAAAATCGCAGCAAATAAAAAACAAGCGACAAAATGACGCTTATAAGAATGCTTGTTACCACCGGAAAATAAAACCGGAAATTCTCCCTTTCCACAACGATATCGCCAGGCAATCTTCCAAGATGCAGAAAACGCCCGCCTATCTGCCACAGAAGCCCGGCTACAATTAAAATCACACCGAGAATGATCATCCCTTTAGCTATCGGATTCATTCCATGGGCACCTCCCGGCCAAAATACGCATAAGCAATGGCTGTCGCCATCCGCCCGCGCGGTGTCCGCTTTAAAAAGCCAATCTGCATAAGATAAGGCTCACATATATCCTCAATGGTGGCGGTCTCCTCGCTGATCGTTGCAGCCAGCGTATCCACACCGACAGGTCCGCCGCCAAACGTGTCCATGATGGCGAGGATCAGCTTATGGTCGATGTGGTCCAGCCCCATCTTATCCACCTGAATTCTCTCCAATGCCTCCCGGGCCAGCGATTCCGTAATGATGCCGTCTCCCTGCACCTGGGCAAAATCGCGAACCCTTTTTAACAGCCGGTTGGCTATCCGCGGGGTTCCGCGTGATCGCCGCGCAATTTCGGATGCACCTTCCCCTACTACTTTAATATCCAGAATGTCCGATGCACGCGTTACAATGTAAGCTAATTCATCAACGGAGTAGTACTCCAATCTGCTTACCACACCGAATCGGTCACGCAGCGGCGCCGACAGCATGCCGGCCCGGGTTGTTGCGCCAATTAACGTAAAAGGCGGCAGATCAAGCCTAACCGAGCGGGCACCCGGACCTTTACCGATCACAATATCGAGCGCAAAATCCTCCATCGCAGGGTAAAGCACTTCTTCAACACTTCGATGGAGGCGGTGAATTTCATCAATAAACAGCACATCCCCCTCGGACAGGCCGGCCAGGATAGCTGCCAGGTCTCCCGGCCGTTCTATAGCCGGCCCCGAAGTGGTGCGTAGATTTACACCCATTTCATTTGCAATGATGGTAGACAACGTGGTTTTGCCCAGGCCCGGAGGCCCGTACAAGAGCACATGGTCCAGAGCTTCGCTGCGCATTTTGGCCGCTTCTATAAAAACTTTCAGGTTATCTTTAATCTGGTTTTGTCCAATATACTCAGCCAGATAACGAGGGCGGAGGCTGAATTCCATATAGTCCTCGTCCTGCACCTGAGCCGAAATCATTCGTTCATCCACCGCGAATACCTCCTCAGGTCGTTAAAAATAGCTGGAGAGCGCGCTTGATAATTTTATCGGTAGAAGCCAGGTCTGCGCCTTCCGCTTCAAGTTTGTTCATTACTTTCTGGACTTCCGCATCACTGTAGCCAAGTGCACGGAGGGCTTCTTCCGCTTCCTTCTTCGGTTCTTCAAAAGCGTGGAATAAAGACATCTCTTCATCATTAGGAAGCCCTTCGACGACACGCACGGTTTTTTTTATATGGGCTAATTCTTTCACCTTATCTTTTAAATCCAGGATAATGCGTTGCGCTGTTTTCTTGCCTATCCCAGGGAAACGCGTAAGGAAGTTAATATTCTCAAGCTCAATCGCGGAGATGATCTGCCCCGGTGTTCCCGCTGACGTTATAGCCAGAGCGCCTTTAGGGCCAATGCCTGATACATCTAGCAGCTTGCGGAACAAGTCGCGCTCCTCCCGATTGGAGAAACCATACAAATAGATGGCATCCTCCCTTACATAGTGGTGCGTATACACCCGTACCTTTTGCTGCTGCTCTTCTCGGTAGCTGTACGGATTTCCGGAAAAGATGCGGTATCCGATCCCGCCTGCATTTAGTATAATGCAATCTGCTTCAATATAGGCGATTGTCCCCTCAATAAAATCAATCATTTAATAAATCCTCCCGCCTGCCTTATAACACTATATCTGTCTATTGTACACCAACTTGAAAAACACGAACATACATTTCTCTGGCAATGCCAAAAAAAGAGCCCGAAGCAATGGATGCGCAATTCCATAAACTTCCTGGCTCCGCTACTGCATTCATCAGCCTTCCGCATTCTCCCCACTCGCAAATTCACTATAAGATGAAATAATGGAATTGTACTCCCCTACATCGGTGATGCGGATCCCTTTATGTAGCCGTTCAATTTCCTTCTGCGGCAGGTTCGTTTCTAACTTTTTTGTATCCAGCTGAAAAAACGTCTGGATTACTTTTCCTTGTTCCGGCTGCCCTTCATATAGTGTAAGCTCATCTTTGTCGTTGACGCCAAAATATCCTTTTGTCTTGCTTCTTGATGAAATATCATTCATTTTCATTTCAAAAGTAAAGTTTGTCCCATGCTGGGACACGAAATTCCAATTGCGATACTTCTTAAAAATATCTTCGGAGGTATTCACATATTCCTGGCGGCTCTCTTCCGTTGTTTCTCCTGTAAGATAACTTCTCTTCAGCAGGACATGAACCGTCTGAACATTTACCTGCCTGTCCGCTCCACCTCTAATCCAGGAGGCACCCTGCAGGACGGCAACCAAAAGAAACCCGGAAAGCAACAGTATCGCTACTAGCCAGATCGTTATTTTACCTTTTATATGAATAAACTTCATTAGAAATCCCCACTTTGCTTTTTTCTCTCTATCCTTTCCTGATCCGAATTTTTTATGCAAAAAATTCTGTACTTTTCAGAATATCGTAGCAAAACGCCCAGATGCGCATACGATGTTAGGGTAATTTTGAAGAGAGGAAGGGTGCTTCGTATGAAGATCCATATCGTAAAAAAGGGTGATACCCTGTGGAAGATTGCCAAAAAATACGGCGTGGATTTCACCACACTTCTACAGGCTAACGCGCAGATTAAGAACCCGGATAAAATCATGCCGGGGATGAAGGTTAAAATTCCGACAGATGGCGTTAATATTAAAGCTGAACTTCCAACGTCTCCCCATTCAAATTTAGGGACCAGCACAGGCAGCGATTTCGGAAGCAGCACAGGCAGTGATTTCGGAAGCAGTACAGGGAATGGCGCGGATGCCAATGCTGAGCTAAATGCACCGCTGCCTTCAGCAGAATATCCAATGTCAAAGGCTGCGCCCGAGCAAGCAACTAAACAACCGGGTCCGGTTACATTGCCAGTGCCAAGCAAGGGGATGCCTGCACCGCCGCCCGCTCCGCCAGCAGCGGAATTACCTGCTCAGCAGCCAGCGCCTACGCCAGCACCTACAGCCCAGGCTGCTGAAACTGGACCGGTGACGAAATCTTCAAACGCACCTGCACCGTCAATGGCTCCGGCTCCCAGCAAGGCTGCACCAAGCGCGCCTTTACAGCCCACAGCTCAGGCGCCTACCATGAAAGGGCCTAATGTTACTCTGCCACCTACAGCTCAGGCGCCTATCATGAAAGGGCCTAATGTTACTCTGCCGCCAACTGCTCAGGCGCCTATCTCGACAGGGCCTAATGTTACTCTGCCGCCAACTGCTCAGGCGCCTATCTCGACAGGGCCGAACGTTTCTCTGCCACCAACTGCTCAGGCGCCTATCTCGACAGGGCCGAACGTTTCTCTGCCGCCAACTGCTCAGGCACCTATCTCGACAGGGCCGAACGTTTCTCTGCCGCCAACTGCTCAGGCACCTTTCATGAAAGGGAATTACGCTCCTGTGCCGCCAAAAGCCCAGGCTGCCGGCCCGATGATGCCACACCCGATGCCGTTACCATTGCTTCCAATGTATACGATGCCGTTATGCCCGATGCCTTTTCATGTTGAAGCTCCTTTTGCCATGGAGAACATCTATTCACCGATGATGCAAAACAAAGGAACTAACTTTCCGCAAAGTCCGATGTTCCAGCAAATGCCTGCTGCCCAGGAGGATCATTATGGAGACAGCAGCTCCAGCACATATGAGATGCCTTACCCGGCATATGGAGCATACATGCCGCAGGCACAATTACCAACTATGCAACAAACTCCGTTCCTCTCTATGCCGCAGGTACAGCTTCCAACCATGAATCAGCCGTTCACTCAGGGACCGTTTAACCAAATACCTATGCCAACGGCTCAGTTGCCGGCAATGTCACCTAACGCTCAGCTGCCAACGGCACAGTCACCGGCTATGATGCCTAACGTCCAACTTCCAACGGCGCAGTCACCGGCTATGATGCCCAACGTCCAACTGCCTTTTGCCCAGGTGCCTACAATGATGCCGCAATATGCCATGCCGTCGCAGCAGTTGCCAATGCAGCACATGCCAAATGTTAATGTAAAAGAATCCATTGAATGTGAAGAGTCTGTCGGGGTAGAAAGCTCGGATTCATCTTATGCCGGAGGAGGCAAAAAAGGGAATAAATATGGCATGCCGTGGCCTTACGCCTCACAGCAAGCGCCGTATTATGGCGGTCAGGCACAACCGGGTGCACCTGGCATGGAATCCTATGAGCACTTTCCTGTTTCACCGGCCCAAATGATGAATCCGTTCGCCTACCCATCACAGGGAGGCCAGCATTTTCCTGGTCAGCCATTCTACCCCCAGGGTTCGATGCCCTACCATCATGGGTTTAAGAAGAAAAAGAAACTTAAGCACGAAAGTTCTTCCTGCTAATGGTTAATGGAAAAAGGGGCTCACAAGAGTAGCCCCTTACTTTCTTATACACATAAAAGCAACTTGGTTGACTGCCTGCGTAACGGCCTGTCTTCAGCCAAATTTTGTAAATAGATGGGGGAATAGCTGATGCAGGATTTTATCAGCAGGGTCGAAAAAGCGTTCGGGCTAAAAGTTAGCGGGTTAATAAAAAAGCAGGTCGTCCTAATCGGCAATTCCAATAAAGGAAGTGTGGTGATAAAGGGCTACCGAAGCAGCAAACGAGCCCAGTGGGTTACCCATTTATCCCAAACCCTGCTTTCACGCGGCATGCAAGACGTCACTGAATACCTTTACACGCGGGATGGTTTTCCCTATTTCACCTGGAACGGTACGACTTATACCGTCATGCGAAAGGAAAGCGGTCGCAGCGCAAGTTATTTTGACAGGCAGGATATTTTGTTAGCCACCCGAACACTTGCACGGTTCCACCAGCTTTCCGCTTACATTAAAGGAGGACCCGAGCCTGAGCGAAATATACCGCTGCTGTCTAAGTGGAGCATGCGGACCGAACGGTTCCAGCAGATTGTGTCTGAGATCAAGAGAACCGGGCAAAATGGACGGCTGGAGCGCTTGATTCAATCCGCATCCCACGCTATACTCCGTGAAGCCCGTTACGCTTATATAATAGCGGGGCGTTCTACACTTACACAGGAATACTACCGTTCTATTTCGAATCTTCATGTTATCCATAGAGATGTCGCCAGCCATAACTTTATCATCGGAAAGCCCGGGCGAGCCACTCTTATTGACCTGGATACCGCTGCTTATGATACACCGATCGCGGATCTTTCCCAGTTTGTCAGCCGGGTGATGGTGCAGCAAGAATGGGATTTGGATCTTTTTGATGCCATCATTAATGCCTACAGTGCCATCCGGCCGCTTTCTGAGCAGGATGCAGCGCTTATCTTTTTGCTCCTTCGCTTTCCAGATAACTACTTGCGGGAAGTCTGCGGCTTGTACGACAAGAAAAAAGGATTCCGGGCCAGTCGGGTGGAGTATTACCTCTCCTTGATTATGCGGCACTGGGAAAAGCGGCGTGAGTTTTTTTCAGGTTATGAGCACTTTCTTTATTAGCCAGCTTTTCCCTTTTGTCGGTTCATGATAAAGCTACAGAATGTTTCAGAAGAGTAGAAGCGCTATTAAATTAAAAAGCTAAAGCCTGTTGCCATCATTTCCAATTAGAAATGCCAGCAACAGGCTTTGTTTGTTAGGTCTACTTATTAGAGGATAAAGAGGCAGTTTCCTGCTTCATAAAAGCTGAATAGGTGCCCAGTAACCGCACCTGGCACCCCAGCGCCTCAATTTCGGCAAAAGCTCCTGGGAGAAGCACATCGTCTGCTTCCTGTTCAATGTCGATAATGAAATGATAATTGCCAAGCCCTGTTTTAGTGGGACGAGATTCAATGCGGGAAAGGTTAATTTTCCGCCAGGCGAATGCAGCAAGCACCTGATAAAGCGCTCCTGGAAAATCAGCTGGCAGAGCGACCAGTATTTTTGTTTTGCTGGCGCCGGAAGAAGGCAAAGCCAGACCGCTTTCTCCCACGATTATAAAGCGCGTAAAATTATTTTGATTATCCTCAATATGTTCCTGAACCATCGTGAGCGGATACACATCCAGCGCAAGACGCGGTGCCACCGCCAGCCAAGGCATCTCTGGATTCTTGCTTATAATTCGTGCAGCCTCTGCTGTACTCGTTGTATATTCAATCTCAGCCTGTGGCAAATACTTGCGCAGGTAATCATGGCTCTGGGCGATCGCCTGCGGGTGAGATAAAACTTTCTCAATTTCTTTATAGTTAACCGGAGTTTTGCGCTTACCCGCCATTAGATGTTGGCCGATCGGCATGGAAATCTCAGCTCGGATTGGCAGATCTACTTTGTGGATAAGCCAGTCAACGGTAACATTGACGGATCCCTCAATGGAATTCTCAAGGGGTACTACCGCAAAATCTGCCTGATTGTCAGCCACTGCTTCCAGACAGTCAGGAATGGTCCGATAAGGATAGAGTCGATCTGTCTCACCATTAAAAATAACCCGTGCGGCTTCCTCTGTGTTCGTACCATGCGGCCCGAAAAATGCGATTTTTCTCTCCATTACTCCTTAACTCCTTTGCCCTGTCGCGCCCCGTAAACTGTTTACGATTACCCCCACTTCATCCGGAATTAAATGAAGGACTGTCGAATCGATTTGGTGCGCAGCAAGCGTTTGTACCATAAACTTGTGCAGCGGATCATTATCGCTGCGGTTATCGATGAGCGCAATAATGGTTGGGCCTGCTCCTGACAGTGCCGTTCCCAGTGCCCCGTAATGATGGGCATCGCGCAAAATCTCCTCCAGGCCGGGAACTAACTTCATCCGGTACGGCTGGTGGACAACATCCTGCATCGCAGCCTGCAAAAGATTCAGATTCCCGGCTGCAAGAGCGGCTATCAAAACGCCCGCATGGCCTGCGGTATAGATCAAATCTTTGCGGCCATACATAGATGGCAGTACTTCACGTGCCTTCTCAGTCGAAAGCATAAAATTCGGAATGACCGCCAGCGCTTCAAGATGCTTCGGAACAGGAAGGCGAACAAAAGGAACCTGCTCCTCTTCGATAAACGCCACCACAATGCCCCCAAATAGCGATGCACCCACATTGTCAGGGTGACCCTCAAGTTGTGAGGACATCAGATACAGCTCTTCCCTGGAAAAGGGAGAACCAGCTAGTTCATTCGCTGCGATTAGCGCACCGACAATTGCAGCGGCACTGCTGCCAAGCCCCCGCGTTAGGGGAACTTCAGATTGCATTTCAATGGCCAGATCAGGATCAGGCAGTCCCGCCCGCTCGAACACCATAGCAGCAACTTTATAAACAAGATTTGATTTATCCGTTGGCAATCCCTCCAGCTTATCCCCCTGAAGGCGGATAGTGGTTTTATCCGCCAACTCCATCGTGATGGTGGTATAAAGCTGAAAGGCCATGCCGATTACGTCAAAACCCGGACCAAGATTTGCGGTACTGGCCGGAACTTTGACCTCAACTCTGCCGCCTATCACCTTAAACACCCGCTTTCTGGGCGATTACATCCAGGACCGCTTCCTCCGTGCTTTCGACGACAACAGGTTCAATGCCCACAGCCTTGAGTGCAATATTCGGATCTTTGAGCCCGTTTCCGGTCAACACGCATACGACCTGCTTGCCGGATTCAATCTTTCCTTCGTTGCGCATTTTAATTACACCTGCAAGGGAAGCCGCTGAAGCCGGCTCTGCGAAAATGCCTTCCGTTGACGCAAGCATGCGGTAGGCAGCCAATATTTCTTCATCGGTGACCATATCGATACGGCCGTTCGATTCCCTCTGCGCCGCCACAGCCAGCTCCCAGCTTGCCGGGTTTCCAATCCGAATTGCAGTAGCCACTGTCTCTGGATTTTCAATCACCTCGCCTTTGACAAGAGCCGCTGCGCCTTCCGCTTCAAAGCCAAACATGAGCGGCAGGTTGCCAACAACACCGCCCTGATTGTATTCTTTAAACCCTTTCCAATAGGCGGAGATATTCCCTGCGTTTCCGACCGGTATAGCAAGGATATCGGGTGCTTTGCCCAGCACATCACAGATTTCAAAGGCAGCTGTTTTCTGCCCCTCAAGGCGATACGGGTTAACGGAATTTACCAGCGTAATCGGATGGTTTGCCGTAATATCTCGCACAATTCGAAGCGCTTGGTCGAAGTTCCCGTCTATCGCAATAATTTCTGCTCCATAGATAGCTGCCTGAGCCAATTTACCAAGTGCGATGTTGTTATTTGGAATTAACACGATGCAGCGAAGGTTGGCACGCGCCGCATAGGCTGCCGCTGCTGCGGAGGTATTGCCTGTTGAAGCGCACATAATCGTATGGCTGCCCTCTTCTACAGCCTTCGCAACCGCCATTACCATGCCGCGATCCTTAAATGAACCGGTTGGGTTTAACCCTTCATATTTAAAATAGAGTTCTAACTCTAATTGTTCTGATAATTTTGGAGCAAAAATTAGCGGGGTATTTCCCTCATGCAGCGTTAAACGCGGTGTTTTGTCTGTAATCGGTAAGTATTGTTCGTATCTCTCTATTAATCCAGCCATTATTCTTCTTCCCCACCTTCTACGCGGTATAAGCTTTTTACTTCAAGCACACTGTCCTGTCCTTCGAATTCACGCCGTACAGCATAAATATCTTTGCGTGTGGCTTTATGGGTAACGATTATGATTTCTGCCTGCGCCCCCCCATTGTACGGCTGCTGGAGAACTTGTTCTAAGCTTACATCATGTTCCGAAAGAATGCGAGTAATTTGAGCTAAAACACCCCGTTTATCGGCTACAACCAGGCGTAGGTAATATTTGGAGATGATCTGTTCATCATTTTTCAACCGCTTTTCCATATAGGGGGCTACGCTTCCGCGCCCGTTAACGCCAAGCTTCATATTTTTAACAACCGTGACCAGGTCAGATACGACAGCTGTCGCGGTTGGGAGTTCACCCGCACCAGGCCCGTAAAACATCGTTTCACCCACCGCTTCGCCATATACATAGACCGCGTTAAAGACGCCATTGACAGATGCGAGCGGGTGTTTCCTCGAAATAAGTGTTGGCTGTACGCTAACCTCGATCAAATTATCATCGCGTTTGGCGATGCCGAGGAGTTTGATTTCGTAACCGAGTTTTTTGGCGTACGAAATATCCTCAGAGGTTACCTGGGAAATCCCCTTGCAGTCCACATCTTCCAGGCTCATGTCCACGTGGAAACCAAGCGTGCTAAGAATGGCCATTTTTCTGGCCGCGTCATGCCCTTCAACATCGGCAGTTGGATCGGATTCAGCGTAGCCAAGCTGTTGCGCTTCCTTCAGCACCTCATTATAGTCGGCGCCCTCCTGGCTCATTTTGGTCATGATATAGTTGGTCGTGCCGTTTACAATGCCCATCATCTGTGTAATGCGGTCAGAAGCAAATCCTTCTACAAGTGCCCTTAGAATCGGAATCCCGCCGGCTACGCTCGCTTCATAGAAAACATCGCAGCCTTTTTCTTCCGCCTTTTTTAAAATTTCAGCCCCATGCAGTGCCATTAAATCCTTGTTAGCAGTAACGATATGCTTGCCGTTATCCAGCGCGTCAAGAATGTATTGTTTGGCCGGGTTAATCCCCCCGATAACCTCTACAATCACATCGACATCATCGGATGCGACCAGGTCCAATGGATCTGTAGTGATTAGTTCCTTATCGATTGAAATGGAACGCTCTTTATCCAAATCCTGCACCAGCACTTTCTTTATTTCAATAGAAAGTCCCGTCTGTTTCTGCAAATCATTCTGGTGGCCCTGTACAAGCCTTACCACACCTGTTCCTACCGTACCTAATCCCATTAAACCCACTCTTACCGATGATTTCATATTTTATTATCTCCTCTCACTACATGGTTTTTATCCTCTTCCAACGATAACTGCCCGCTTAACACCGTCAAGGTCCTGTAATTCATCCAAAAATTCGCTTGTTGGAAGCTGGAGGTTGCCGGTGTCGATGGACAGCGCCACATTCGCCATCCCCTGCAACGGGATGGTCTGATTAATCGTAAGAACATTTCCTCCCCTGTCTGCAACAAAAGATAAGACCCGCGATAAAATACCGGAACGATGCTCCAGATTCATCGATACCGTAATGATCATTTCACGCATCATCGAGTTAAACGGGAAAATACCATCTTTATATTTATAATACGCACTTCTGCTGAGGCCTACTTTATCAACTGCTTCATGAACGGTCTCCGCTTCTCCTGACTCTAGAAGTTTTTTGGCTTCGATTGTTTTCGTAATGGACTCAGGCAGGATGTCAGCGCGTATTAGATAAAATACCTCTTCCTGTTTTGGCATTGAGTCCTCCTGTAAAATACAAGTGTTTACGTATAATGGACATTATAGAACGATACCGAGAATTAAACAAGAGGCAGAATAGAAAATAGGCACAAGAGAAAACATCGCGGGCCATGCCGCTCTCTCCTTTCCCCTCATAGAAGTTTTTCGGCCGCTTTGTGGAACGACGGACGGACCGGCATTAGGGAATCTTGGCTAGCGGCAAGCGTAAGCGCAGGCGATGGCCCTAGATTCCTTTATACCGTTTAGGTGCAACATCTGGGTATCTCAATGAGGGAGACAGTTGCCGGTCTTTTTCGTCCTCTGTTCCACACGCTCCATTAGAAAACTAGGTTGCGGCCAAGCTATAGCGCAGGCAGCAACCTAAGTTGCACTTATGCCGAAAGGTAAAATCGATACACCTTTCGGCCTGGGGGAAAGAAAGGTGCGGACATGTGCCTCACGATGTTTTTCTTCAGTGTTTCGGGACCGGAGGTCCCATTTAAAATCACTCAAGGCAATTCAACACGGCGAAGCACATAAACTATCCAAATCAACAAAGAGAAAGGGACTTATCGATTCCAGTACAAAATAACTTAGGAAAGCATTACTTTTATGCACAAAAAAAGGACCCCTGCAGGTCCTTAGTCGACAAATTCAAATTCCAGTTTGCCAATACGTACAAGATCTCCGTTTTCTGCACCCTTTTTACGAAGCGCATCATCTACGCCCAAGTTGCGCATTAAGCGGGAGAAACGCTGGATAGAATCCCGGCTGTTTAAGTTGGTCATTTTCACAAGTTTCTCCAGTTTTTCACCTTCGACTACGAAGACTTCATTATCTTTACGGACAATAAACTCAGCGGGTTCTTGCTCAGCTTTGTACAGAACCGATGTTTCCGTGTCGATCGCTTCTTCAACTGTTGGCAGCACAGGGATTTCATCCAGTTTATCAGCCACCGCAAAGAGCAGTTCACGGATGCCCTGCCGGGTTGCCGATGAAATAGGGAAAACCGGCACATCAGGCCCAACTTTTGCCCGGAAAGCAGCGAGGTTTTCCTCCGCTTCTGGAATATCCATTTTATTGGCGGCAACGATTTGGGGCTTGTCTTCAAGGTGCTTGTTGTACAGCTTCAATTCCTCGTTGATCTGTACGTAGTCGTCATAGGGGTCCCGGCCTTCTGTCCCGGACATATCTACTACATGCACGATAACTCTCGTGCGTTCAACATGGCGCAGGAACTGGTGGCCAAGCCCTACACCTTCGTGCGCCCCTTCAATTAAACCAGGAAGGTCAGCCATAACAAAACTGCGTTCCTCGTCTATATCTACTACCCCAAGGTTTGGTGTGATGGTAGTAAAGTGGTATTCCGCGATTTTAGGACGGGCAGCCGAAACAACGGATAATAGCGTGGACTTGCCGACGCTCGGAAATCCCACCAGGCCTACATCTGCCAGCACTTTCAGCTCAAGCCGAATGTAACGCTCAACACCAGGCTCCCCGTTCTCTGCAATTTCAGGAGCAGGATTAGATGGTGTGGCAAAACGGGTGTTCCCCCGGCCACCTCTGCCCCCTTTGGCAATAATCGCCGTTTGGCCGTTCATGGTTAAATCGGCGATGACTTGTTCCGTATCATCATCTATTACAGTTGTACCGGGCGGAACACGCACGACCATATCCTCTGCTGCGGCTCCGTGCTGGCTTTTTGTACGGCCATTTTCACCTGGTTTGGCCTTAAAGTGGCGCTGGTAGCGGAAATCGACAAGCGTCCGTAGTCCCTCATCCACGATAAATACCACATTGCCGCCGCGGCCGCCATCGCCGCCTGCAGGCCCGCCATTAGGAACATACTTCTCGCGCCGGAATGCAACCATGCCATTGCCGCCGTCACCACCCTTAACGTACACTCGAACACTATCTACAAACATTCTTTTATTCCACCTTTAATTTTTTAGATGGGCAGCCAGCGGGAAACGGCATTCGACTACCGATTCAGTATCGGTATGTATTTCGACTCTACAAACGGCTCCCCTATCAGACGCGGTGTGAAAGAGATGGAAAAGCTCCTGGTATATTTTTTCCGCACTCAGCCGCCCATCATAATCCGTTGTTATCACTAGCGCTCCCTGTATAAGACTTAGCACTAATTCAAGTTTGTTCGGTTCTCCGCCATTATCTGCGGCATACTTCTGATATAGCAAGACAAGGGCGATAATAAAGTCCCCCAGGAAGACAATGTTGTCTGTCACCTGGTGTAAATTGAAAGGCTCCGATATCTCCACTTCAAGTTCTACTTCCGAATATTTAGCATTAAAGCTGAGGAGAAAGCTTGTTAGCTTTGGATAATCCAGCTGCGATATAATCGATTCCCTTGCAGCCTGTTCAACCAAGAACTGAATATACGCCTCACACTCTGTATATTTTTCCAACTTTAAGTAGCCAAGAAGAACCTGCATATGGTTCATGAAATCATGCCGCTGGTATTTGAGGACCTCAACCAAATCGTTCACATCAAATTTCCCCTTTGCTTTCACTTCTCCTTATTTTACCACAGGGTTGGGATAAACAATAACGAGCCGGCTACTTTCTTAATCTGTTGGATGTTTTTTTATTGTACCCCTTTTATACAGTGAGAAAAACATCGCGGGCCATGCCGCTCTCTCCTTTCCCCTCATAGAAGCTTTTACGGCCGCTTTGTGGAACGACGGGCGGACCGACAAAAACATCTGGGTATCTCAATGATGGAGACAGTTTGCCGGTCTTTTTCGCCCTCTGTTCCACACGCTCCAAGGGGAAAGAAAGGTGCGGACATGCGCCTCACGATGTTTTCCTTCAGTGTTTCGGGACCGGAGGTCCCATTTAAAAAATCGTCCAACGCACTTTAACACGTTAAAGCAAAATATACTTTCCTATACAGAAATAAAGGCTGCCGGCATCAGCCAGCAGCCTTTATCATCGCTATATTTATGCTTCAGTTGCTACTGTTTCAATAACAACTTGTTTACGGTCACGACCAAGACGTTTGAAACGAACGATACCATCTGTTAAAGCGAACAGTGTGTCGTCGCCGCCGCGTCCAACGTTAGCACCCGGATAGATTTTTGTTCCGCGTTGACGGTACAGAATGTTACCCGCTTTAACGAACTGGCCATCTGCACGCTTAGCGCCAAGACGCTTCGCAATGGAATCACGGCCGTTCTTTGTGCTACCTACCCCTTTTTTAGAGGCAAAAAATTGAAGGTTCATTTTTAACATATGTGCCACCTCCTCATTTTTTATTCTGATCAAGTACTTTAATAAACTCACCGTAGTCCAGTGACACCGCCTGAAGGGAGGCGATCATGCCTTCCAGAAGGAGCTGCATCTTCTCACGGGATTGTTCCGGATAATCATCCGGAACCTCACAATGCAGAAAGCCGCTCTTTCCCTGATGTGCCGGAAGCGGGGTCTGCAGCAGCATTTCAATAGCATTCATCATGCCAAATGAAATGCCAGACACAGCCGCACATACCAGGTCTTCCCCTGGATCAGCGAAACCTGCATGTCCGTCTATCGTAACCGCCGAAACTGCACCATCAGGACGCCGCTTCACACGAACTGTAATCATCCAACTTACGCGTTGATAGCGTCGATTACAACTTTAGTGTACGGCTGACGGTGACCTTGCTTGCGACGGTAGTTTTTCTTCGCTTTGTATTTATAAACGATGACTTTTTTACCTTTACCGCTGCGTTCTACTTTACCAGTAACAGTTGCGCCTGAAACGACAGGAGCACCCATCTTCACACCGTTGTCTCCAGATACAAGAAGTACACGGTCAAAAGTAACGGTTTCGCCGTCTGCAAGAGGAAGCTTCTCGATGTAAAGCTCCGTGCCTTGTTCTACTTTATACTGCTTACCACCAGTTTCGATAATTGCGTACATAAACTGCACCTCCTTTAATATACTAAGACTCGCCGTCACAGGTGCGGTTGCCCGTCTTACAACCTGTTTCGTGCGGTTGTAGTATGCTTGAGGTGTCAAGCACACTGTTCAACAAATAACAGAATACCACATTGGCCTGTTCATTGCAATGTTTATTTCGCACGCTGCTTGACTTCTTCAAGTGAACCCGTGAAGGAAATGCGGTACTGGTGCTGCCCCATTGCCACATTGTCTCTGATAAAAAGGGAAATGCCTACTTTTTCCTCCAGCTCATGCAGCCGCTCGTTTTTATGGCTGGTGAGCTGCCCGGATAGGTGAGGATGCATCTCCAGCAGAATCGCTTCCGGATGTGCTCCCCTGCTGAATCCAAGCAATTCCCTCTCCAAGGCGGCCAGCACCGATGACTCTGACCATATCCGGCCTGTACCGCCGCAAGCCGGACACGGGCGGAGCATGGCTTCCCCGAGGCTTTGTTTCACTTTTTTGCGCGTCATTTCGAGGAGTCCCAGGCGGGTAAAGCCGAGGAGGTGGGTTTTTGTACGATCCCTTTTAAGCTCTGCTTCCATCCGGGCAAATACGCTCGTACGATGTTCTTCCTGCGCCATATCAATAAAATCAATGATGATGATGCCGCCTACATCCCGCAGCCGCAGCTGCCTCGCGATTTCCCCGCACGCCTCGAGATTTGTTTTGACCACCGTCTCCTCCAGCTGAGTATCACCCGTAAATTTTCCTGTGTTCACATCGATCACGGTCATTGCTTCGGTCTGGTCAATTACCAAATATCCGCCATTCTTCAGCCATACCTTGCGCCGCAGCGCTTTATCGATTTCTCCCTCAACCTCGAAATAGGAAAAAATATCCTCCTTACCAGGATAAAGCCGTATTTTATTTTTAAGTTCGGGATTGTAATGGGTAAGAAGCTCCATCACCTCCGAATAGCGCGGACGGCTGTCAATAATGAATTCATCCACCTCTTCACTCAGCAGATCACGCACCAGCCTGGCCACAAGGTTAAGATCATGATAGACGAGATAAGGCGGCTTCTTATGTTTAGACGCTGCCCAGGCTTGCTGCCACTGCGCCCGTAAAAATAAAATGTCCCGCTGAATGGCTTTTTTGCTTATTCCCTCAGCCAATGTCCGGATAATGACGCCTTCTTCCGTGCTAAGGCTGTCAAAAGCAATCGTGCGCAGTCTCTCCCGTTCTTTTTCACTCTTGATACGGCGGGATACCCCTATGTAACGAACGTTTGGCATATACACAACGTACCGGCCGGGAAGCGTCACCTGGGCGGTAACCCGAGCTCCTTTTGTACCAAGAGGTTCCTTCTTCACCTCGACCAGCACTTCCTGCCCTTTCGTCAGCAGTTCCCTGATGTCCGGCTTTCTCTCAGCCGGCCTGCTCTCCGGAGGCAGACAGTCATCCACATACAGAAAAGCATTCTTGTCTGTTCCTATGTCGACAAAGGCTGCCTGCATGCCCGGCAGCACGTTTTCTACTTTGCCTTTGTATATATTGCCTACGGCTCTTTGCTCCGCAGTCCGTTCAATGAAAAGTTCTGCCAGCCGTCCATTCTCCATAACCGCCACTCTTGTTTCCCGGCTGGTGCAGTTTACGATGATTTGCTTCATAGATGCTCCCCCTGTCGTTGCTTTTTCCCTATTCTATCGCAAAAGGTGTTCCACTGCATAATTGGGGGGATGGGTGAAATAGTGATGGAGCAGTAAGTCCTCCGAAAACATTTGGTACGGCCTGTTCTCTATATAAAAGAAGTGATAATGGCTTCTTTTTATTTTTCTGGTGATTTCAAAGACGGTCTGGTGGCCGGCTACCTTTACACTTCGCACGGGCAGTTTTTTAATGCGCTCGATTCCTTCGTGGCGCATCAGTAAAAATCGCAGGTAGTGAAAGGGAAGCTTGCGATAGGCCATAATATTCAAGAAAAGCAGATAGCAGGCTACAGCAATTCCGTTAAATTGCGGCACCGGCTGGGAGGCACTCCAGAAAATAAGCCCAATGGATCCGGCTATCCCGATACAAAAGGATAGGCGAACCGCGTTTCGATAAGAAAAAACAAACGTACATAACGTTTGTAAAACCCGCCCCCCATCTAGTGGCCAGATGGGAAGTAAATTGAATCCCGCGATGATGATATTGCTGTACATAAAAAAGGCCGCCCACTCAGACGACCATATGTTGTAGAGTTTCCCCACATAGCCCAACACAAACAGCAGGCCGTTCACCGCAGGGCCGGCCAGATCGACAATAAATTCATGGAGCGGCTGGGTCGTGCCCCATTCATCGATCTCGGCAACTCCGCCAAAAGGGAGCAGCACAATGCTGCGAACCCGCCAGCCGCAGGCAGCTGCCGCTATTACATGGCCCACTTCATGACAAAGAACGAGCAGAAAAATTGTGATAACCTGAACAAACTGCCCGGCCAGGAGCGCAAATAGCATCATCACCCAAAACAAAGGGTGGACATGAAAGGTAACGTTATTTTTCAAAACGGACCACATCCGCCGGATTAACAAATTTCCCGTCTTTTTTAACAGCAAAGTATACCGGCTCTACGGTATTTCCCTGCGCTGCAGCCGTGGCGATTTTAGTCTGCACATCCACCCAGTCATTGACCGAGACATTGACCTGGCCCAATCCGCCGTACCACGTTTCCGTTCCATGGGCGTCATGCTGAATCACGATCGTCCGGCCAAGTCCAGGTTTGTCACCGACAAACGTTACCCAGCCTTTATCAACTGATTTAATGGTTTTATCCGCCGGTTGAAAATACAGGCCGCTCCCCTGTTCCTGATACGGTTTTATCACCGGACCAGGTGCCGGCGCTTTTAATAGCATGACGTTGCTCGTCAGGACAGGCTGCGCTTCCCCGCCAAGCGAGCCAAGCGATGGCAGCATAGTAGGGATTGCGCCGAATTTTTTTTCATACCAGGCAGACATCGCTTGAAAATCATAGGAGCGGTTCATAATTTCATTCATCATGCTCCGGTATTTTTCTGAACCCGGGAACTGGCCATTGTGAACCACGTAGGCTGCGCTGAGCAGGCAGAAAGAAAGCATGATACGGATAAACCATCTATCTTTTCGTTTAAGCGGGCCTTTCTTTCTTTCGCGGGTGGATGCACTTGAAGACGGATGCCGGGGTACCGGGTAGTCAAATTCCTCTCTCTCCATTACAGGCCTGCCGCTGTAGTAAGGGACCGGCGGCTGCTCTTCCTCTGCAAAAAAATACGACGAATACGTATCCTCCATTTGTTCACGCAGCCTGCGCACCCGTTCTTCCCGGCGTCGTTTAATTCCGTCGTTATCCGAATAGCTCATTCGGCTCTCCCCCTGTCCTTATCCTCTTAGTACATGTTATGAGAATTCGGACAGGGGTATGATTGTGAAAATCATCGCAGGCATGCCACTCTGTGCTTTCCCCTCACTGAAGCTTCACGGCCGCTTTGTGGAACGACGGGCGAGCCCGTCAAAACATCTGGGCAGCTCAGTGATGGAGACAGTTGACGGTATTTTTCGCCCTCTGTTCCACACGCTCCACATGGGGAAAGTAAAGAGTTGTCATCGCCTTGCGATGTTTTTCTTTAGCGTTTGGGGACCGTACGTTCCCTATTTAACATATAATTTTTTATTACGAAAAAACCCCGCGAGTAAACGCGGGGCTTAAGTGAAAATGTTTCTATTCAGTTCAACAATGCGGGTCAGCGGATGCCGAATAAGCGCTTTACTTTGGTCATGAAGCCTGTCTGTTCCTCGAGGTTCATAAACGGTACAGCATCTCCGAGCATTCTGCGTGCGATGTTGCGGTAGGCAATACCAGCCCGTGCGTCATGATTCATCGCAACGGGTTCTTTTAAGGTAAGATGTTTGATTACTTCTTCGTCATCCGGTACGTACCCTATCGGATCAACCGATAGCATGGAAACAACATCATCCACATCCAGCGCATCGTTGCTTTTCACCAGGTGCTGTCTTACGCGGTTGACAACGAGATAAAGCGCCTCCATGTTTTCCTTCTCCAGCAGTCCAATCACGCGGTCAGCATCGCGGATGGATGATATTTCAGGAGTCGTCACCACAATCGCTTTACTTGCTCCGGCTACGGCGTTTCTAAATCCGTGTTCAATGCCTGCAGGACAGTCTATGAGAACAAAATCAAAATCGGCTTTTAGCTGTTCAACGAGCGCGACCATCTGCTCAGGGGTTACAGCTGTTTTATCTTTGGTTTGCGCTGCCGGAAGCAGATAAAGTAAATCTTCAAAGCGTTTATCTTTTATGAGCGCCTGGTTAAGCTTGCAGGTTCCCTCTATAACATCCACAAGATCACAGATAATTCGGTTTTCTAGGCCCATCACCAGATCCAGGTTGCGCAGGCCAATATCGGTATCCACCAGGCAAACCTTTTTCCCAAGCTGTGCGAGAGCTGTCCCAATATTGGCAGTAGTCGTTGTCTTGCCGACCCCGCCTTTTCCCGAGGTAATAACAATAGCTTCGCCCATAAATAACTCCCCCTCATTGATTTCCTACACGTTATCCATCGCCCTTATCTCATTAAAATTTCGCCCAGCTCAGGCCTAATTTTATGGATATGGGTCATTTTTTCAATGGCCATACGTCCGTTATGTAAATAGGCAAACTCCATCCTCATGGTTTTGTCTTCCCATTCTTCAGGTGGACGGCTGATAACCCCGGCAATACGAAGCTGGTTAGGGAGCAATTGATAGGCGGCAATGATGGACTCTGTATTGCCTTCGCAGCCCGCATGAGCGGTTCCCATTAAGGAACCGAGCACAAATATACTGCCCGTACAGGAAATAAGCGCTCCTGGATTTACATCCCCGAGCAGGAGCAGATCTCCCTGCTGGCTGATAATTTGCCCAGAGCGTACCGTTTTCGGGTAAATTCTTATTTGTGATGAGAGTTTGTCGTGCAATGCGTCTTCTTTGGTTATAACTTCCGACTCTATAGCCTGCACAATTAAATTGCCGCGTGTGCGGAGGATTTCCGTCAGTTCTTGTTCTTGTTCGGCAGTAAGATAGCGGCGCCCCAGTTTAACTGTGATCCGAACAACGGGGCCTGTCAGAATTCGCTGATGGCTGTTTTCAACCTTATCCCGCAGTTCTTCAAACAGATCATCAAGAGAACAAGTATCATCCAGATGGAAAACGAGACCCTCTTTCGTGCCTTTGATTATTACATTGTTTTTTCTGTTCGACATAGCCAAAGTCTCACTCCATCTGAATAGTATTCGCCAGGCAACTCGCCATCTCCTGCCAAATGATTAAACGATCTGCTGCTCCCTATCGCCGCCTGACAAGAGCTTGCTCATCGGACGCAGTATCAACAGCGCAAAGATCGCATTGAATGCTACAGTCGGGATCATTTCCCGGAAAATCAAATTATTTAAATCGCTATTTGCCAAATGGAAAAGATGATAGAAGACATAAACCAGCCATTCATTAAAGATTGTAGCCAGGACGATGGTAATGGCCACCATCAGCCAGTTTTGGTGGAAATACCGGGAAGCGAGCCCGGCAAGGTACCCGGTAAGCCCCATCGCAAATGCGTACACACCGAGTACATCGGTATAAACAATATCATACAAAAAACCAAAAATAACACCGAACAATACAGCTTTTCTTCTGCCTATGTATAGGCCGATTAAAACAACGCCAACTAACACAAAGCGGGGGATAATCACCCAGGATAATCCCCACGCTTCAGATGAAAAGACCTGTACGATGGTGCCTTCAACCAGAAACAACAAAAACATAATGACTGAAACAATGCCCGTTCTCATAGTCCCCCATCCCTTCCCGCTACTTTTTGGTTCCTGTATTCGCCGGAGCCTGATTAGGAGGAGTATCATTTACAATAAAACTGCGTTCGACAACGAATACTGTCTCAAGCTGATAAAAATTTGCAAGCGGGGTTACATAAGCGGTCTGCGTTAATCCGTAATCACCCTTCGTGACACCGGCTACCTGCCCGATCATAAGCCCGGCCGGCATAACACCACCCATACCGGAAGACGATACATAATCGCCCTTCTTAATGTTGACAAGAGGTGGAATCTTCCGCATAATCAGCCAGTTTTTCTGCGGGTCAAAATCATAGCTTTCAATGACACCGTAAATCGGCGCCTGACCCTGTCCATTGATAACAGCTGAGATATGATTTCCATTCTCGACATCCATAAGCAGTTCCACCTGGGAAGAGAAATTGGATACGCTTCGAACGCGGCCGATTAAATACCCTTCTGGTGAGGTAACCGCCATATTCGGCTTGATCCCGTCATTACTGCCCTTACTGATCGTCAACAAGTGGTTCCATCTATCGGGGCTTCTTGCGATGACTTCCGCCGCCCGCACGCCGTAGTCCTTGAGCTTATTCTGTTTAATATCAAGCATAGCGCGCAGCTGCGTGTTCTGATAGGCAAGCTGGTTGCGCTCCGCCTCTACCTTAGCCGCCTGATCCAAATTCGCCTTCAACTGTTTATTCTCATCGTACACCCTGTAAATGTGCTTGATATTGTCTATAAAACCTGCCACTGCATTGGTAGGCCGATAGAAAACACCCTGCATAAAAGAAACCGAATCGCGGGTAAAGCGCTCCGGCAGGGTAGGAAAAGGGCGCTCCTTAACGGTAGCACCCATTACGATGATGAGTAAAATCAAGCCTACAAGCAAGGCAATCAATCGTTTATTCCCAAAAAAATTGGCCACCTACAACACCTGCTTACTTGGCGCGCTGCGAACGCGCAGTAATGCCGGACTTGGATTTAAATAAATGCAGATTTTCTAAAGCGCGTCCTGTCCCAATCGCTACACAGTCCAGCGCGTTTTCCGCCACAAGAACAGGCATGCCTGTCTCATCAGCCAGCAGCTTGTCCAGGTTGCGAAGCAGCGCACCGCCGCCAGTCAGCACAATGCCGCGATCCATAATGTCTGCCGCAAGTTCCGGCGGGCTTTTCTCCAATGTGATTTTCACCGCTTCAACGATGCTTGTGACCGTCTCGCTCAATGCGCGTGAAATTTCCTGAGAGGTAATTTCAACAGTCTTAGGCAGGCCGCTGATTAAGTCGCGTCCGCGAATGTCCATGGTTTCTTTCTGTTCAGGCGGGATGGCAGAACCGATTTCCATTTTAAGCATTTCGGCTGTGCGTTCCCCGATCATTAAATTATAGTTTTTCTTGATATACTGAATGATGGCTTCATCCATCTCATCGCCTGCTACGCGGATAGATTTGCTTGTCACGATTCCGCCAAGTGAGATAATCGCAACTTCAGTCGTACCGCCGCCGATGTCGACTACCATGCTTCCTGTTGGTTCCCACACCGGAAGATCGGCGCCAATGGCTGCTGCAAATGGCTCTTCAATCGTGAAAGCTTCCCTTGCGCCGGCCAGCTTCGTCGCATCTTCAACGGCGCGTTTCTCAACAGCCGTAATTCCAGAAGGAACACAGACCATTACATTCGGCTTGCGGGAGAAAAGGCCGCGTTTTTTCTGTGCCTGGTCAATAAAATAACGAAGCATCGTAGCGGTTGTTTCGAAGTCGGCGATTACGCCGTCCTTCATGGGGCGGACAGCTACGATGTTGCCGGGCGTGCGTCCAATCATGCTTTTCGCTGAATTCCCTACTGCTTCGATGCTCCCTGTATCTGTGCGGATGGCCACGACCGAAGGTTCGCGTACTACAATTCCTTTGGATTTCGCATATACAAGAGTATTGGCCGTACCGAGGTCAATACCCATATCTCTATTAAAACTACCAAACATTACTGTGTTGTCTCCCTTCATGTAAAGCCCGTATGTAGTAACCGTAACATGACAATTATACTGAAACAGAGCGTATTTTCAATGAAAAATTGAAAAGAAATCATTTGAAATGTCCCTTCTCCTTCAAGCTGTAAAAACGCCCGTCACCAATGATCACATGATCGAGAACATCAATGCCTAGTATCCTTCCTGCTTCCTGAAGCCTATGCGTTACTTCCACATCCTCCCTGCTCGGGGTCGGATCCCCGCTTGGGTGGTTATGCAGGCATACGACGGAAGCACTGCTCTTGCGAATCGCTTCTTTAAAGACTTCACGCGGATGGACAATCGATGAATTCAAACTCCCGATAAACACTGTTGTTCTTCCAATAAGCTGATTTTTCGTATTCAAGTATAAGCAAACAAAATGTTCCTGCGTAAGAAACCGCATTTCCTCCATCATAACATTTGCTACATCCTGTGGCGAGCGAACGGCAGGACGAACAGAACCGGATTCACCGGAAATTCGCTTGCCTAATTCCAGCCCTGCGATAAGCAGCAGAGCCTTAGCGGGCCCAATTCCTTTAATCGCGGTGAGTTCCTCATAAGAGATGGATTTCAATCCCCGAAGCTCCCCTACCTCATTCAGAAGGCGGCAAGCAAGCGACAGGACCGATTCTCTGGAGGAACCTGTCCGCAGAAGAATGGCGATTAGCTCGGCATTCGATAAGGAAGCGGCACCCGAATTGAGCATTCGCTCTCTGGGCCTTTCTGACTCCGGAACATTGCGCATCATCGGATGGTAGCCATCCGGCAGCAGCGTATTTTTATCAAGCATAATGTACGCCCCCTCAATCGTTTATGAAAAGGGTTCTGGCTGTCACCGCATGCTGCACCCTGAAGCTGTCCGCATGACCGCTTCAGAATAATTGTACACCAAATTCTTCCAGAAAGTCACTTACCAAAATAAGCGGCAATCCTACAATAGAAAAATAGTCACCTTCTATCCGGGAAACAAATGCAGAGCCAAATCCCTGTATACCGTAGGCTCCGGCTTTATCCATTGGTTCTCCCGTGGCGATATATCTGCGGATGCGCTCCTCTGAAAGCTCACGAAAAAAGACGCGAGTTGCTGTATGCCCGTTTTTTTGCTTCCCGGCAGTATCGATTACGCACAGCCCGGTATAGACTTCGTGCATGTTGCCTGCAAGCATGCTCAGCATCCGAAACGCGTCGTCTTCATCGGCAGGTTTACCCATAATTTCACCGTTTAAAACAACGACTGTATCGGATCCTATGACGAGTGAACGCACGCTGCAGGAATGCGCCACCTGTTGTGCCTTGCGCTGTGCCAGCGTCTCTACAAAAAGGCCGGGGGATACGTCTCCCTCCACCCGTTCATCAGCATGACTCGGCATGACGGAAAACGCTACGCCAAGACCTTGCAGCAATTCCTTGCGTCTGGGTGAAGAAGATGCAAGTATAATAGGGATTTTGTTTTCTGCCATGAATAACCACCTGCTTTTGAATAGGTAAAGGTATTATGTGCTTCTTCTCCCTTTCAGACACACATCATTTAAAGTTTAGCAAAGTATCAAGGGCTGCACAACAATAAATAGCCGTCTGCCTTTTCCTTTATCAGGAAGGGCAGACGGCGAGGACTACTTGGCATATTGGGCTGTTAACTGCTGGCGGTTGGCGAGGAAAGACAAGAGACTGGCCTGGGTGCGGAACAAGACACCTTTGTCAGGCGTTTTGCCAAGCTGCGCCAGTGCCTGGGCCGCACCATTCAAATCGCTTACTTCCTTTAAAATCCATTTCCCCGCTTGCGGGTTGGCCGATGCCGCCGCGTTTCCCTGCTGAACTAGAGCCTGCTGCAATGACGCGGCCTGCTGAATAGATGTTGCATCCGGCTTAGCCCCTGTAAGCCCCTGGAAGGTGATCGTGGAGAGCCGCTGGAACTGCAAGGACTCAGCCTGGCCTATGCTAAGCCATTTTTGGTTCGCCGCATCCTGGCCTTGAATAGTGATGCGTACCGCAGGGAACGTTCTTTCTTTGATATACACATCCTGGCCAGCAGCGTGCAAAATGTTGGCGATACCCTGAGCTTGCTGCCCGGTTGCCGCTGCCGCTGCATACACATAATATTTGCCATCTTCCGGCGATACGAGCGGCTTCCACCCTTTTTTCTTCACCGCAGCAGCGGCCGCATCCGCGCTCTGAGGACCAGAAAATACGCCACATTGTACATAATAAGCCTGCATCTGCGGAACGGTAAGCGTGATGCCTGGCGCGGGGGACGGGCTATGCTTGTCTCCATTTGCCGGAGACGGTGGCGTATTGGCGGGTTTGTTTGCGGACACGGCTGCGGATGAGGCAGGGACAATGGCCTTCTCTATTTTCAAATCTGCTTGCCGGGTGAACGTATGCAGTGAAACGTATCCAAAAATCAAACCTACCAAAATAGCACTGCCTGCCACTAAGGAAAAGTGAAACTTTTGCTGGCGCAAATGAGGCCGTGAAACTGTGCGAATTCCAGACGTTTCTGTACGTTTTACTTCCCGCAAGTACGGCCTTTCTGGTTTGCTGTCCATGATCTCGTTTTGCGACAGCGGCTGCAAGTGAGCCGGTTTTGGCAATTGTATATCGCGTATCGTCGCTACCGGAGTTGTATTTAATTTAATTTTAGGCTTTCTGGCGGGAGCAGGAATGGGTCGATCTGCAGGTGGTGTAATAGATGAAACTTCGGATTTGCTGCGTATATTGTAGGCTAGGCTTTTCTTCATATAAAGTGTCTCCCTTCAACTCTATCATTACTAGATTGTATGAAGGGAGACTTCTCTTTATGCAAAAAGAGAGATTTCGACGATGTCCTTTACTGCTGGCCGGAAAACTTCTCCGGTTTCTTTAATACCGGATACTGTGTGGGATCCCACTTGCCAGACGGTGGTTCCACCTGTACGGCCGGCAGTTTATCAAGCAGGGATGCAAACTGTGGAACAAAATAAGTGGTCAATTTAATGCTGGCTGTCAGGTCGCGGCTGTCTGTCGAAGGGCTGCTCGTCTGTCCATTAAGCGTCCCGTTTGCGGCGTTCACGTTTGAGCCGTCACCGCCAGCTGTGCCGTTATTTCCATTCCCTTCTGCATTTCCAGTTCCAGCTCCCCCAAAAGAAAGCGTATCGAGCCTCAAATACCGCGATAAATTCTCTACTTCGTATAGAAAGGAATAAATATCATCATAGCGGCCTTTTACCGACAATGTTATTTCTATCGTGTGGATGGAAGCTGGCGGCAGTGCATTGGCCGTATTCTGCAGTTCTGCTATGCGCATCTTCTTATCCTGCGGGATGGTGACTTTATTCGCATCAAGAACAGGAATAAACTTCTTCCCCAGATCTGTACTGTTCACCGTATTTTCATCCGAGAAAGAAGCATTGGTTATTTCAATGCGGGATACGGACTGCAGCCGTCCCAAATCCTTTATCAACTGGTCGGTATAAGGCGTAACAGGAATAAGTTCAGCTATTCTTTGCAGCGACTTGGATGCAGGCTTATCCTGCCTTGATTTCCCCTGGCTTCTCGCATTCTGCAGACTAGCCTGGGCCTGGCTTACCTGTTGATTTAAATTTTGAACGTCTGTCTGTACAGGCCTGACATAGAAATAATAGCACGCGAATAATAGCACGAACATTAAAGCTAGCATCGGCAGCATCCACTGCTGTTTCATATTTCCCATTTTGTTGCCACCTCAATCCTTGCCAGCGCCGAGGTACAGCCAAGCCTTAGCGGTTATTTACTAGCACCGGGACTGTTTGGCTTTGCGCTCGGCTTCTTCGTATCAATTGTAATCATCTGTGCCTCGATGGTCGCATTGTACTGCGGCATCACCACACCTATCCCCTTTGGGAGAAGAATTAAAGATCCAGAAGATTTATTGCTGCCTGATTGCTGATTATTCTCGCTTATGCTTTTAATAGATGCCGTAATGACGTAGGGTGACAGCTGTATGTTATGCAAATAAGCGGCGATCTGGTCATACTCCCCAAACGTGCCGGTAAGTGTGACCTTTCCATCCAGACTGTAGGCAATTTGGGTCAGCTTTGCATTCGCTGGCAGATTATGCGCCAGTTCATCCATTAACGTAGTAGTAGGATAAAATAAATTCTGTAGTGAATCAGCCAGTTTCATATAATCATCCACAGAAACCGTTGAGGTCTCCTGGTTCTTTTTGTTTTGATCGTATATCAATTTCTGCTGGGCAGATAGCTGGGCGTACAGCATCGCTTCCTGTTTTTTATTAGAAAAATAAAGAAAACCGGTGTATGCTGTGCAGCACACCCAGAGTAGCAGGCAAAGTATCAAAATCTGGGTTTCTTTTTCTATCCCTTTCCTTCGCGGTGGAAGGAGGTTAATTTCAATCATTATTCGTCAACCTTTCATAGAAAGACCAATAGGCACCGTATACGCATGAATAACTTTTTCATAGGAGGAAGGTTGTATGATATGTTCTGTCGGTAAAAGGGACACGCTGAGATTAGGCAGGCGTTCCTTGACGAAATATACGATCTCACTTAGCACAGGAAAGCTGCCGGTGATATAAATCGCCGATACAAGCTTTTCGCCGCCTTTAACATTAAATTGGTAAAAATTAATGATGCGCTCCAGCTCCCGCAGCAGATCTTCCGCGAAAGATTGAATGGGCGATTGCATCTGACCGGCTGATGCAGCGTTATAACTGGACCAATCCAGTGGGATATTGCGTATAAATTCAGGTGTTTCCCTCTCAAAAAAAGAAACATCCACACTTTCCATTCCGATTTGAAGAAACATATAATTATCTTCTTCAGGCAGCAGATCCTGCCGATGCAGCAGCCGGTATAAGGCGAGCGGTTCTATATCAATCGCTTTGACTTCAATGCCTACCTGTTTAAATAGATGATAGTATGATTCAATTAAATCCCCGGGGGCTGCGACGACTAAGTACTCTTCCTGCGCCTCCCCTTCTTCCGCCAGCCTCTCGTCCGTTGCGTTCAATTTATAGAAATCAAAATAAGGCCGGGAAAAAGGCAGGTGGATCGTGGTCTCCAGCTCAATTGTGAGAAGCGGACGAATCTCCTTAGACCGCATTTTAGGCAGCGAGATTTTACGGACCACGATAGCTGAAGAGGGAAGCGATAGAACCGCTTTTTTTCTTTTATAGTTGATCTCCTTTAGGCTTAATGCAAGCTGCAGCGCAATTTTTTCTTCCCCTATAATTCTGCCATCGTGGATTAGGCCTTCTTCCAGCTTGACGCCCCCGAGGTTCTTAACCCGCACCGTCTGGCTCTGGCTATGGACCTCGGCGAAGCGTATGCCTCTATCATCGAGAACAATACCTAAGTCACTTTTTCTTTTTCTAAATGTAAAAAATGGTTTCTTCTGTCGTTTACGCTTCATTCATTTTTTACCTTCCTAAGGTTACAAGAGGTTTCCGTTAATAAATGTGCAAAAAGGTACGTACGTACCAATCAATAATATCAGACCCCCAGAAAAGCGCACATAAACTGCCGAGGGCGATAAAGGGTCCAAAAGGAACTTCTGTCTTTCTTCCAGCGCCTTTTGTTACTATCAATAGAATACCATATATAGATCCCAGCAGGGTAGACAGAAGAATGGTAAGAAGCAGGAGCGGGTAGCCGAAATACAGCCCGATAACCGCAAAGAGTTTGATATCTCCGCCCCCCATGCCGCCTCTGGAAATGATGGCAATAAGAAGAAAAATACCAAACGCCAGCACCATGCCTATCAGGTGAGAAATAAATGATTCGGTCGGATGGATGAAAAAGCGCAGAATAAGAAAAACACCAAAAAATGGAAATACCACTTTATCCGGGATGATCCGGTAGGCGAGATCGGATACGGTGATGATGACCAGCATGGAAGCAAACAGAAGGGCCATCAGGAGTTCCCAGGTGAAGCCGTATGTATAGTAGAGGGCCGCATATAAAATCCCGGTAATCAGTTCCATGACCGGATAAATCGGTGAGATCGGTGTTTTGCATGTCCGGCACTTCCGCCCGTTGATGAAGAAGGACAGGACCGGGATTAAATCGCGTGCGGTAAGCCGTGTATTACAGTTCGTGCAGTGTGATGGCGGACTGATGATGGATTCCTTTTTCGGAAGGCGCAAGCCGACTACGTTAAAGAAGGAACCAAGGATGAGACCGTATAGGAAAAAAAACAGGTTGATCAAAATAACTACACTTCCTTATTTGGGTAATCAAAAATAACTCCCTAAATTGAGTAAGGGAGTTATTTTTGATTATTTAAACAAAATCAATTTGTTTTTGTCTTAGTTATTGTTGAACGTGTTACTGTTGTTATATCTAGTGGTGCACTACTGGCACCAGCAATATACTCTACTGGATTATCAGTTCCGCCTTTGAGATATACATCATATTCCGGACCTTTTGATCCATCCGCTGGTGCAGGTATAAACTTCACATAAGAACCACCGGTACCAGCAGTACTGTCATAATCCTTATTACTATTAAACGGATCTTTCATCATCTCAAGCTGTTTTTGATCATATAAATCTGATAAATAAATTGTGCCTCCCTTGTTGATGATATCACCAATCTGCTGGTCACTGGTCGCACCGGTAACAAACCCAGTTTTTAAGGTTCCCGCACCACTTGCTAAAAGAAGCTTTGTACTATTTACCATCTGCTGCGCATTTGCAACTGTGGCATCCTTCTTCGAATTGTCAATCAAACCCCCGATTGCCGGCACAGCGATAGCCGAAATGATACCCAGGATAACAATAGTGGCCAGCAACTCAATGAGCGTTAAGCCACGCTCATTTTTCAAGTAGCGCTTCATAAATCTCTTGAACATTTTCCTACTCCTCCTTCTTTATCTAAAAAATTATCAAAGCCGCCGACTATTTCATGTTGTCGACGACGTTAAATATACTAAACATAGGCAGCATAATAGACAGCACAATTGTGCCGATGATAGCGGCCAGAAAAACAATCATCAACGGTTCGATTAAAGATTTCACGCGATCCACCAGATTATCAACTTCCGCCTCATAGAAATCGGCTATCTTCTCCATCATGCTGTCGATCGAGCCTGTCTCTTCCCCTATCGCAATCATATGCGCCACCATAGGCGGAAACACCCAGGATTTCTTGAGCGGTTCCGATAAGGGACGGCCCTGTTTCAGGCTTTCTTTGGAGGTCTGAACGGCCTCCTTGATAACTTGATTATCGGCAATGTCTTCCACGATCGTGAGCGAATGAAGCACTGGGACGGAACTCGCAAATAATGTACTCATGGTCCGGTTCATGCGGGCCAGTGAGCTTTTGTGAAACAGCTGGCCAAAAACAGGCATTTTAAGCTTTATGTAATCCATATAGTAACGGCCCCACGAGGTACCTAATGCAAGCCGAACCAATACGATAAGCAGCCCAACGCCGACTGCGTAAAAATACCAGGTATTCACGAGGCTGTTGCTGAAATCCAGAACAATCTGTGTCAGCTTCGGCAGCTTCGCGTTGAAGCTGGCAAACATGCTGACAAATCGCGGCACAATCGTTGTGAGCAGAAAAACCGTCACAACTACAGCGAGAATCACCATGCTGATGGGGTACATAAGCGCCGATTTAATTTTTTCTTTCGTGTAATAACTTTTTTCATAAAATTGGGCCAGGCGTTCCAGAATGAGTTCCATGTTACCGGAAGCTTCCCCGGCTCTAATCATGCCGATAAACAGCCTATCGAATATCTTGGGGTGTTTCGCGCACGATTCCGACATCTGGGTTCCTTTTCGAATGTCCGCTTCGATCTCAACAAGCACTTTGCGCATCGCCTTGCTGTCACTCTGCAGGGCTAGCACCCGTATCGCATCGACGATTGCCACACCCGATTTAATGAGTGTGGATAGCTGGCGCAGAAACACCACAAAGTCTTTTGTCTTGACCGGCTTGCCAAATACTAATTCCTTTTGCAGAACGCTTTTTTGCTCCTGCTTAATAGAAAAAACGAAAAATCCCTGATTCTTTAAATCGGCCAATGCCATCCCCTGGTTGACCGATTCAATTTTGCCATGTGCCTTCTTCCCGCTCCGCTCTCTTGCTTCGTAAATAAAGGTAGGCATCTACTCGCCCACTCTTTCGCCAAGGAGCTCCTGGCCTGCTTCCTGGGTGATCAGATCACCGGCAATTAAATCCTGAATCGACATCTCCATCGTATGCATGCCGACATCCCTTCCTGTCTGCATCATGCTTTTAATTTGATGCACTTTCTCCATGCGGATCAGGTTCGCGACAGCCGGCGTATTCACCAGAATTTCTGTCGCGGCGATGCGGCCGCCGCCGATTTTCGGGATTAACCTCTGGGATACAATGCTTACAAGCACGGATGCTAACTGAATCCGCATCTGGGCCTGCTGGTTCCCCGGGAAAACGTCGATAATGCGGTCGATGGTCTGCGGCGCACTGGATGTATGCAGCGTGGCGAAAACCAGATGGCCTGTTTCAGCGGCCGTAATCGCTGTGCTGATGGTCTCGAGGTCCCGCATCTCTCCTACCATAATGACATCCGGATCCTGACGAAGAGAAGACCTCAGTCCGCTCGCAAAATCCTTTGTATCAAACCCTACTTCACGCTGATTGACAATCGAGTTTCCATGCTTATGGAGATACTCAATGGGGTCTTCTAATGTAATGATATGCTTGCGCATGGTTCTGTTGATATAGTCAATCATGCCTGCAAGCGAGGTGGATTTGCCGCTTCCAGTTGGCCCCGTAACAAGTACCAGCCCCTGCGGTTTGTGGCAGAACTTTCGCAGGACATCAGGCAGGTTAAGTGACTCCGGGCTCGGTATAACCGTCGGAATCACCCTGGCAACAATGCTGATGCAATTGCGCTGGTGATACGTATTGACCCGAAACCGGGATACACCAGGTAAACCGTAGGAGAAATCCAGCTCGCCCCGGTCGATAAACGTCTGATACATATTTTCTTTGATCAGTTCCCGCGCCATGGCCTCCGTATCTGCCGGGGTTAATGGCTGTGTGTCCAGCCGCCTTAACTCCCCGTCAATTCTATAGATCGGAGGGGCACCTACTGTGATGTGCATATCTGACGACTTTGTATCATACGCATATTTCAATAATTTTTTAATTTCCAGGTTCACTATTACTCCCTCTCCTATGTATATATTACTATATCGCAATTAATGAATGTGTTATTTTTTTGTAAAGTTAAAGAAAAATACCTATTTATTTAATGTCGCTCTTAGGACTTCATCTACGGTAGTTATACCACGTTTTACTTTAATTAAACCATCATCTGCCAGAAGAATCATCCCTTTTTTCTTAGCATATTTTTCATAATCTACAGCCGAATAGTTTTGGGTTATCATCTGGCGCAGGCTATCATCCATTTTAAAAACTTCATGGATGGAGGCCCGCCCTCTGTATCCGGTAAGGCTGCAATGCACACACCCTTTTCCCCTGTATAGTACCTCTACTTTTAGGCCGCGCTGTGCAAAAAACTCCTTTTCATAACTGGAAGCCACATATTCTTCTTTGCAATCATTACAGATCCTTCTAACAAGCCGCTGCGCCAAAACACCATTGATGGAAGAAGCAAGCATATACGGCGGAATCCCCATGTCTTTCAGGCGGGTAATCGTACCCAAAGCGTCGTTTGTATGAAGTGTACTAAGAACAAGGTGGCCAGTAAGCGCCGCCCGGATCGCAATTTCCGACGTTTCCGTATCCCGAATCTCCCCAACCATGATAATATCCGGATCCTGGCGAAGCATAGAGCGAAGCGCGGAGGCAAACGTCATCCCAATAGCTGCATTAACCTGTACTTGATTAATGCCATCTACCTGGTACTCGATCGGGTCCTCGACCGTAATAATATTTTTACTTTCATCGTTTAAGTGGTGCAGCACCGAGTAAAGCGTTGTGGATTTCCCGCTGCCTGTCGGGCCTGTTACGAGAAAAATTCCGCTTGTCCGCTGGATCAGCTCTTCAAAAACCGCCAGATTTCTTTTCGTCAAACCCAGTTGGTCCAGGGCAACAAGTGCAGACGTTAAATCTAGCAGGCGCATAACGATTTTTTCGCCAAAAATGGTAGGCAGGGTAGACACCCGCACATCTATATGCCTGAAAAGAACATGCAGCTGCATCCGTCCATCCTGTGGCATTCGGCGCTCGGTAATATTGAGGTTAGCCATTATCTTTAACCGGGCTGTCAAAATCCCCAGCATATTTCGCGGCAGGGTTCGTTCGGTCCGCATCAGGCCATCCACTCTGAGGCGGATTCTGATGCCCTCTTCATACGGATCGATATGGATATCACTCGCCCGCAATTGAACAGCCTGTTCAAACATTTCGTTTACCACACGGGCAATCGGAGAATCCTGGTCTGTCAGTTCGGATTCCTCTATTTCTGTCGTATCCCGGATATCCTCCATTAATTGGTTAACGGAATCCTGCATACTGTACATTCTGGCAATTGCCCGCTCGATTTCGTTTTGCGTGGCAATTACGGGGCTGATGATAAAGCCCGTGCTCATTCTAATTTCATCAATCGCATAGTAATCCAGCGGATCAGCCATGGCCAGCACCAGCTGATTGCCTTCTTTTTTTAAAGGAACAAGCAAATACCTTTTCGCTGTTTCTTCCGGTACGATGCTCGATAAGGAGAAGTCCAGTTTATATCGGTAAAGGTTGACATGTGGAACACCTAGTTGGAATTCGAGAATTTCAATGAGCTGCTGTTCCGTTATATATCCAGCCTGCAGAAGGTATTCTCCGAGCTTTAGTTTCGATTTTTTCTGTTCTTCAAGGGCTTTCTGGAGCTGCTCCTCTTTCAGCATGCCGCTCTCTACAAGGATGTCCCCAAGTCGTTTTCGCGCCATTTTATACACCTCTATTTCAAGTTAAGGCAGCGTGATCGTATTCACATCCGGGGCGGGTTTGTTTTGATGCGTGTTCCCAGCAGAAGCAGATGGGACGCTGGATGAGGCCGTTCTTGTACCAGGAGCCTGTTGTTGTCCGTCCCCTGGAATAGTTGCGCCCGGTGGCTGCTGTTGTCCGCTTGCTGGAGTGGTACCAGGTGCAACTGCCGGACTTGATGAAACTTCCTGCTGATTCGGACCGGTTGGGGTAATCACATTGGCCTGCGGACCGGAAGAGACCACATAAGGTAGAGGCTTGTAGTAATCATCAGAAAGCAGTTCTTTTTTCACTTTTCCGTCGCTTGCGACCCATGTGGTGTAAATTTTAACCCGGGTGCCATCCTCACCAAACTGAATGAGCTTTTGCTGCCCAGGGCTCAGGGTCGGATCATCCCGCACAATAGTTCCGGGTGGAATCTGCTCCTGGGTACCCACAACCATATTTACAGCTTCATTTCCGGATCTGTCCCCGAACAAAGCCACACGAAGCTGATTGCCATGTATTTCAGCATCCATATAAACCGGTTCATGCCCCTGATTGGAAAACCGCAAATCCATGTCGTTTCCATCCGTGAACGCTTCGAAACCGGCTGGTACATAACCTACGGGGCGCACTGCTGGATAGCGTTCAATGATGGTCAGGTGACTTTTGACCGCACCAATGTAGAACAGCGATGCCACCTCTGTCGCGGCGGCCATTCGGCTATTCATTTTGCCTTCCACAGATATGGCCATCGGAAAAGAACGATTTCTTATGTAAGGTGCTGCCGCGGCATTAAAGGAAAAAGTTTGATTGGGCAGCAATATTTTTCCATTTAGGAGATTGACGACCTCCTGCAGGTCGGCCAGGGTGACCGGCGCAGTTATCTGAGCCGTCTGCTCCGCCAGCATAAAACGGACATTACTAAGCATTTTTTTCGTTATGGTTGGGTAATCGGCATTTACAACAAGTGGCACCTGCAGATTTCTTTGATACGTTCTCAATTCTGTGTCCACTGCGGCCATCGTTTTACTAAGGTCTACACGGTAGCCTGGCGTTTCCGAGACAAGTGTTATTCTGGCATCCTGCACCCTACCCGTGGCGGGTGCTGCCGGCCTATTCACATTTTGGCTGATCATATCGAGTTGCGTTTTTAAATTGTCCGCATTATAGGCCACTTTTAAAGGAACATCTGCAGAGGGCGAATGCCCTCCCCATCCCGCCACCCATCCGCGTATTCCGCTCATTTCCATGGATATCTGCTTCGCTTGGTTTAGCGTCCCGGCTATATCATACGTGATGTTCATAGACCTCTTATATAATGGATAGGATCGACCCTCAAAAGTTACCTGCAGAGTGGATGCGCGTATTTTAGTGGTGAGGGTGAGCAGCTTGTCTTCTGCTTCCGTTTCCGTGAGCCCCCCGATCCGGATACCCGCAACCGTCATATCTTGATAAAAAGGGGATTTACTGTATTGTCCCTGCCAGCCGCCGGAAAGGAAAAGTGCGATCATCGTGAAGACTAGCATTTGTAAGAAAATTACAGCTACGACTGATGAAAAACGATTGACGTGCATACGCAGAAACATGGCGACTCACCTCCTTATATCATTCTTATCTGTATCAATTAACCCTTCCTCTTCCAGAACTTCCTCCAGGTAAGCATAATAGGCTTTCTCTTCTTCCTGATCATCCTGTAATTCTGCAAGTTTCTTATGTTGTTCATGTGTAACCGGTAGTTGCTGGGCTTGTGCACCTGTAACAGTTAGTTGCTCGGGTTTTTCTTTTGCAGCAGCTTCTTCATTGGGATAGGGGGGAATGTTTTCCCCCTCAAACCTGAATTCAGCGAGAGAATCCAAGTTTGACACAGGTTCATCATCAATCCGTTCATTCTCCACTATCTCTGTATCTATCATTTCATCATGATCAATAAAGCTGTAAGGCAACGCTGCAGCTGGGGTGCTTTTCGTCTCTTCTTCATCCCATTTAAGAGATTTCAACTCTTGATCGGATGCGAATGCCAATAATTCGTCCGTCTCACCCACCTCTGTTACCGGTATTCGCTGCTTATCACCCAGCGTATGTTCTGGAACATGTGATTCATCAAGAGGAATTTTTTCTTTTGTTAAAACTTCATGGTGGATCTCAGTCGGTTGGTTAACCTGTATACTCTCAGTTGAAGAGATTGTTTTAACCGGTTGGAATTCTTCCTCTCTAATTGAACTCTCTTCCTCATCAAAGGTTTCGGTATAGGAGGGCAATGTTTGGATATCTGTCACAAAATCTTCTTCCCAGGTTTGTGCCTTTCTCTCCTCCCGCAGCGTATAAAAGACATAAAAGGCTGACAGTCCGACGGATAAACACGCCAGCAGGGCAACCGTGAACCACGGGCCAAATAAAATCGACAAAAAAGGCGCAACGGCCCCGAAGAGAGCCGAAGTAAGAAATAAATAACGTAAGGAATTCTGCTCAAGAATTCTCTTGCGAAATAAGACAAAAAGCAGTAACGTGAGAAAAAAATAGGTAAGAAAGTATACCAGCAAGCTAGAAGTATTCATAAAAACCATCCTTTTGGATGAACATTGTCATTTTTCCTATGTTCATGCTATCGTAAAACCTTTTTTTCACAAACAACATGATAATATCTACTAAACAGAATACTGAATTGGTAGTAATAAATCTAGCTAGACAAACGGACCTTACGTTAAATTATTTATAAAATATTAAGGGGATCCTGTATGACAAATAAGAAAGAAAGGATACGGAACATGCTTCAAAACGAAAAAGGGAGTGGCGGGTTATTATTAATTGTACTATTCTTTTTTATTTTGATTGCCATCTTTTCAATCCCGTTATTCAGTATGACCGTAAACAGGCAGTCATACGATAGAGAAATTATTAATGAAAAAAGAGCGAATGCGGTAGCGGTTGGTGGCATGGAAAGCTTTATTAAATATTTAAATAGTAAACCGACAGGCACAAGCCGGCAAGCTTACTTTAATTCATACCCGGGATGGGGGCCAAAAACCATCCTTTTACCAGAAGGCGATAAAATCATTTATAACTTAACAAATTCAAGGTCTGATGATCCAAACAAATATATGGTGACCATGACGGCTACTGCAGGCACCAATAAAACCGTTACCAAATCTTTAAAATATATTATCACGGTTAACGACAACTCTCAGATTATTGATCCGACAACAAATCCCACTAAAATTGATAAGGGTACGGTATATGTTGGCGGATCCTATCTTGGTAATTCCCCAAACCCAAATTCAACGATTAAACAGGCGATTGGAAATTCTATTATTAATTTATCTAATTCAATTAATACTCAAATTAACACCTATGCTAGTCAGGCACAACCATGTATGAATTATAACGACATAATAAATATAATCAATAATAGTACAAATAACCCTGTTATTATTGAAGCTGGTGATTTGACTTTAAACGGAGGCAACTACAATTTTGTAAGTCCAAGAGGTAACCAAGTTGTTCTAATTGTAAAAAGTTTAACAGCGAATAATGACTTATCCATTAAAATGGATAACGGAACTTTAATTGTACGGAATAATATTAACGCTAATAATTCTTTTAATTTTAATAGTGGATTATCTTCATCTCAAATAAATAACAGTAACCTATGGATTCAAGGTTCAGCTGTTTTCAACAACAACACAAATATCTATGCCGGGCAAACGCTATATGCTGGAAGTATTACCGCCAATAACAAAGCTACGCTGTCAGCAACTAGCGTTGCCATTCGTGACGCCTTAAACCTAAACAATCAATTGACTTTGAATGCTAGTAAAGATATAGAATGTGGCTCAATCACAGCTAACAACCAGGCAACTATAAATTGTTCCACAGGTGATTTGTTTGTAAGAGATAATTTATCAGCAAACAATCAGATAACATTAAACACAGGAGGTTATATTGCAGTAGGGGGCAATATAACTCTTAAGAACAATATGAATATTACTACTGGCGGCGACGTTAACAGCAGTACAACTGGAGGAGGTGGAGGTAGTGGGGCGCCTTGGAATCCTACTAGGCAATAAAATAAGGAAAACAGTGTTGTATAGAAACCAAAGAGGATTTTCGTTAATAGAAATTTTAAGTTCAATTGTGATACTAAGTATTGTGGTACTCATTTTCAGCAATTTCTCAGGTTCCATGTTATTAAGTACTATAAAAAGTGATGACCAAACACAAGCGATACTTAAAACAGATGGTGTTTTAAATCAATTGAGAAATTCTACTAATCTTGCGAATGATATAGCTGAAATTAATAACGCCAACTATGCAGGCCAAAAATTTGCAATAACCGTGAATAAACAATCTATCACTTCAAGTTCCACAATTGCGTTTCCAGCCCCTTCACCTGTGAGGAAAAATCACCTTTCTTCATCCACAGTTGTTGTTGACGGAAGTGTGCCATGTATTATTGCAGTAACGGTTTCGTGGGGGAGCTAGATATGAGAAATGAGAAAGGATTAACCTTACTTGAATTATTGTTGGCCACTGCCATTAGCTCCATCTTTATATTTATAGTGTTTTCGCTATTTAACACGATTAATCTTGAATTCAATTCTTCATCACAGCGCTACGGGGATGATATCCAGTACAGAATGGTCGCTTCTGCCTTAACCACTAATATGAGTGATGTTATAAAAGTTGCAGTTGCTAGTCCACCTAGCACGTCCTTCAAAAATAAAGAGTTACGATTTCAAGTATACGACAACTCAGGCAATCCGATTTGGAAAACTCTCTATTTTAATTCCATCAATCATACGCTATTGATTTACAACTTTAGTGGAAATTCAGCAGACCAAATAGCTAGCCCACCAAATTCCACTTATACAAATGGAATCCCAATTGCCACCAACGTTTCAGATGTAGGATTTAATCAGACAGCGCCAAGTCTTGTACAGTTAACCATTACATTTGATTATAAAATCGTTGGTTTATCTGGAGAAAGAAAAAGTATGTCTCCGGCAAAAACACTAGTTACTACAATAAAGGTCTTAAATGATCAAACTAGCAATTAATTTTATGTAAACGGACAAAGCCCCCTCATTTCACAGTTGTGAATTAAGGGGGCTTCTGCCTTTTGCCTGCTGTTCTATTTTTCTCTTAATTTCTCAACCAGCTTCTCCGCAACCTTCCAAATGTCACCGGCGCCCATCGTGAGCACGAGGTCACCCGGTTTCACGTTCGGTTCCAGGTAAGCCAGCACATCTTCCTTTGTCGAAAGGTAGCGCGCATTCGGATTGCTATTCTGTTTGATCAGCTCAACAAGTTTGTCCGCACTGATTCCCTCAATCTGCTTATCGTTGGCCGGCGAGTAGATATCCACGATGATCACTTCATCGGCTTCCTTGAAAGCACGGCTGAAGTCATCGAGCAGGAAGAACGTCCGCGTATAACGCTGCGGCTGGAAGATCGCGATAGTCCGCCTATTGGTGGAGCGGGCCGCGCTAAGCGTCGCTTCTATTTCGGTTGGATGGTGGGCATAGTCGTCCACAACGAGTATATCGTTAACTTCCCCGATCACCTGGAAGCGGCGTTTGGCACCGTGAAAGTTTTTAATGGCCTCCACGATAGCATCAAAGGTAAGCCCCGCCTTCAAACACACAGCCGTAGTGGCGAGCGCGTTGTATACATTATGGATGCCGGGTACTGACAGCGTCATGCGGCCCAGCTTACCGCCTTTGTACACCACATCAAAGGATATGGTCCTATCCCCCGGCTCGATGTTTTCCGCACGATAATCGGGTGTTCCATTAAGCCCATAGGTTACAATGGAAACTTCCTTTTTTATCTCTTTGAGCATTTCCTGAAGATACTTATCGTCGCTGCATATTACAGCCGTTCCGCCATCTGTAACCTGGGACAGAAATTGGCGGTACGCATTCTTCAGGTTTTCAAAGTCCCCGTCGTAATTTTCCAGGTGGTCCGGCTCAATGTTGGTAACAACCGCAATATGCGGATAATACTCCAGGAACGTTCCATCGCTTTCATCGGCTTCAGCTACAACATATTCGCCTGTACCCGCTCTAGCGTTACTGCCGACGTCCATAATTTCGCCGCCGATAATATAAGTCGGGTCAGTCCCCGCCTTCTCCATTACGAGTGAAATCATTGAGGAAGTCGTTGTTTTCCCATGGGCTCCCGCCACCGCAACCCCTTTCTTTGCGTTCAGGATGCGGGCGAGCATTTGGGAGCGGTGGATCAGCGGGATCGCCTGTTTCTTAGCCGCTGCCAGCTCCACGTTATTACTCGGGATATCAGTTGAATAGACGACTAATTCTGCTCCCTTGACATTGTCAGCATGGTGGCCGATGAACACTTGAGCACCTTTTTTGCTGAGTTTTTCCGTCAATTCTTTCTGCGCAACATCGGAGCCGGTCACCTGGTATCCCATATCCAGCATAACCCTGGCAATCGCACTCATGCCATAGCCGCCAATGCCGATAAAATGAACATGCTGCCTTTCCTGTTCTGGTTGGTTTGAAATCGATGTGTTCATCTTATTCACCAGCTTTCTTATACTTTTCTTGCCACTCTTTTCTTACATCTGCAATAAAATAAAGCGAACCCGTCGCGAGAAGCAGTGATTCCGATTCTGATGTATGTACAATAGCATGCAAAGCTTCCTTCCAGTCAGCAAACGCATGCACCTTATCACTATCCAAATGTTTTCGGAACAGGCCTGCGATTTTCTCGGGTGATTCTGCCCGCGGGCTGTCTATCCGGGTAACCCATACTTCGCTGCATATTGGTGCAAGAATCTCTATCATTTGCTCATACTGCTTATCAGCCAGTACACCGAAAAGAAGAGATACTCTGCGTTCGGGATAATACTCCTCAATCGTTTGGCGAAGCATACGAGTTCCGGCAACATTATGCGCGCCGTCGAGAATCATAACGGGTGCATCACTTATCTTCTCAAATCTGCCCGGCCAGGCTGTTTCAAGCAGGCCCTCGCGGATGTGTTGCTCATTGACATACATGGCATAGTACTGGTTTAACACCTGCAGCGTCATTAATGCCACACCCGCATTCTCAACCTGATGCTGGCCAGCCATATTCATCCTGCAATCTTGCAGTGATCCAAACAGCCCTTGAAAATCAAAGCTTTCCCTTGGGGGATCGCTCTGCTTGCCGTTGCGATTTACCTGGTATTCGCGGTTTGGACGATAGATCGCGGCGCGCTTCTGTTTGGCCGTCTCTTCGATAACCTGCAGAGCTTGCGGATCGCGTACGCCTGTTATAACCGGCACGCCGCTTTTAATAATTCCCGCTTTCTCAGCTGCAATTAAGGGGATGGTATCCCCCAGTATGTTCATGTGATCGAGGCCAATGCTCGTAATGACCGAAGCAATTGGGTTGACGATATTGGTAGAATCCAGCCTGCCGCCAAGTCCCGCTTCCCAGATGACAACATCCGGGAAGGTGACGGTAGCGAAGTACAGGATAGCAAGTGCCGTTACAACCTCGAACTCTGTAGGGGCACCTGCCTCCATATTATTCATTTCTTCAACGATCGGACGAATCCTCTGGGTGAGCAAGGTTAAATCTTCATGAGAAATAGGCTCCCCATTATACTGTATGCGTGAATAAAACGATTCAATATAAGGAGACATAAAAAATCCAACATGGTGGCCGGCTTTCATCAGAATGTGATTGAGGAAAGCCGACGTCGACCCTTTTCCATTGGTCCCGGCTATATGGATAAATTTTAACCGCCTCTCCGGGTGGCCGAGCCGTTCCATCATATATTCCATGCGTTCCAAACCTGGCCGAATATCGGCTTTTTCAAGGCTGTTTAGCCAGGCCAGCGCATCTGTTAAGTTATGTTCGGAATTCAACGTGATCTCATCCTTTAAGTTCCTGGATTCTTGCGTGCACTTTCGCCTGCTTATCCAGGTAATCCTTTTCTTTAGCCCGTTCTTCTTCTATAACGCGAGCAGGCGCCTTATCGACAAAACCTTTGTTCGCAAGCTTTTTCTGGACACGTTCCACTTCTTTATTCAGGTTTTCGAGTTCTTTTTCCAGACGCGCTACTTCTTTGCCTATATCAATAAGCCCGGCGAGCGGCAGGTACAATTCGGCACCTGAGAGAACGGCTGTCATCGCTTTATCCGGCGCTTCTAAATCAGTGCCCATCTGGAGCACTTCCGGATTGCAGAAACGCTCAATATAGGCTTTCCCGCCTTCCAGGTAAGAAAGCACACTGGCATCAGCAGCCTTGATCAACAACTCAATTTTCTTGCTCATCGGCACGTTTACTTCCGCCCGAATGTTGCGCACGCCGCGGATTACATCGATAAGAAGATTCATCTGCTTCACAGCTTCTTCGTCCACTAAATCTTCGCGGTATGTTGGCCACTCGGCGCGAATGAGGCTTTCTCCTTTATGCGGCAGGTGCTGCCAGATATCTTCTGTTACAAAAGGCATAAAAGGATGCAGAAGGCGCATGGTGCGGTCCAGCACGTATGCAAGCACAGAACGCGTTGTTTTCTTTGCTGCCTCGTCTTCCCCGTAGAGCGGAAGTTTTGCCACCTCGATATACCAATCACACAGCTCATCCCACACGAAGTTGTACAACACACGGCCAACTTCACCATATTCAAACGCATCGAGCAGTCTGGTCGTTTCCTTCACCGTCTCATTGAGGCGGTGAAGAATCCACTTATCCGCAATGCCAAGGTTTGCTGAAATATCGATATCTTCATAGGTGAAGCCTTCCATATTCATCAGGGCAAAGCGGGAGGCATTCCAGATTTTATTAGCAAAGTTGCGCGCCGCTTCAACCCGTTCCCAGCGGAAGCGCTGATCGTTACCAGGTGTGCAGCCAGTAGCAAGCATATAGCGCATGGCGTCTGCGCCGTACTGCTCGATAACCTCCATCGGATCGATCCCGTTGCCGAGCGATTTGGACATCTTGCGCCCTTCCGCATCACGGACAAGTCCGGTTATCAATACATATTTAAACGGATTTTCCCCGGTGAATTCAAGGGCCGTAAAGATCATGCGGGCCACCCAGAAATAAATAATATCATACCCAGTTACAAGCACATCGGTTGGATAGAAGTGCTTCAAATCTTCCGTTTCATCCGGCCAGCCAAGTGTGGAGAACGGCCAGAGGGCTGAACTAAACCACGTATCCAGTACGTCATTATCCTGCTTTAGGCGGCTGCTCTGACAGTGCGGGCAGGTGTGAGCATCCTCACGGGATACGATGATTTCACCGCAGTCTTCGCAGTACCACGCCGGAATGCGGTGGCCCCACCACAGCTGGCGGGAAATACACCAGTCGCGTACATTTTCGATCCAATGCAGATAAATCTTTTCAAAACGGTCTGGTACAAACGCAACACCCTCTTTGGATTTTGCGTCCGCAATCGCCTTTTCAGCGAGCGGACCCATTTTCACGAACCACTGGGTAGAAAGGTATGGCTCTACAACGGCGCCGCTGCGCTCGCTGTGCCCAACCGAATGCATGTGCTCTTCAATTTTGAATAGAACGCCCATCTCCTGCAGATCACGCACGATATTTTTACGGCATTCAAAACGGTCCTGGCCCTGATAGGAACCAGCATTCTCGTTCATTTTGCCGGCCTCATCCATTACAAGGATCTGCGCCAGATCGTGGCGGCGGCCCAGTTCAAAGTCGTTCGGGTCGTGAGCCGGGGTAATTTTTACCGCACCGCTTCCGAATTCGCGATCTACATAATCATCAGCCACAATCGGGATCTCGCGGTTTACGATAGGAACGATAACGGTTTTTCCGATCAAGTGCTGGTAGCGTTCATCTTCCGGGTGAACAGCCACCGCTGTATCGCCGAGCATCGTTTCCGGACGGGTTGTCGCGACTTCAATGGAGCCTGTGCCGTCTTTTAGCGGATAACGAAGATGGTAGAGAGCTCCCTGCACGTCCTTGTATTCGACCTCAATATCCGACAAAGCGGTCCGGGTTGCCGGATCCCAGTTAATAATGTATTTTCCGCGATAGATTAAACCTTTCTCATAGAGGCGCACAAATACTTCGCGAACCGCGCGGGACAGCCCTTCATCCAGCGTAAAGCGCTCGCGGCTGTAATCCAGCGAAAGCCCCATTTTTGTCCACTGCTGGCGGATAATATCCGCATAGCGATCCTTCCATTCCCATACCTTTTCTACAAATTTCTCGCGGCCCAGGTCATAGCGGGACACGCCTTCTTCGCGAAGCTTGCCCTCTACGCGGGCCTGGGTAGCGATACCGGCATGGTCCATTCCCGGTACCCAGAGCGCGTCAAACCCCTGCATGCGCTTAAAGCGAATCATGATATCCTGCAGTGTGTTATTAAGCGCATGTCCAATATGTAAATTACCGGTTACGTTTGGCGGCGGAATTACGATAGTAAAAGGCGTTTTATCCGGATTTCGCTCCGCTTTAAAATAGCCATTATCACGCCAGAACGGGTACCACTTGGCTTCAGCGGCCTTCGGGTCGTATTTCGTTGGCATCTCGATCTGATTGTTTTCCTGACTGGACATTCCAATACCTCCACAAAGATATAAATGAGCAATAAAAAAACTCCTGCGTCCGGCCAAAGGACGAAGGAGTTGATTTCGCGGTACCACCTTTGTTAACCTGCCACATAAAGACGCAGGTTCACTTCATTCTCATAACGGAGAAAACTCCGGTCTGCTCTACTAAGCTTTCAAGCAGACAGCTCTGAGGCTACCTTCTATCAGTACTTCCATGCGGCCTTCCACCGGCGGCCCGCTCTCTGGTATGGCTTCCTGATATACTCTTCCTCGTCATTGCCAAGATCATATGAAACTTATTGTATTATTGTACCCAGTTACCTATAAGTTAGTCAACATTCAACAATACCTAGCTTTTTTTCAGCAAATTTTTCACCATCCCTCGATTTCCCTCATAAGCTGTATGAGCATAACAAAAGTAGGTGAATCTTATGAAAAAAGGCTGGCGCTGCCACCCTTTCTATATAAAAATCCGATATGGAGCCACTCAACTGTTAATTCCTTTTATCGTTTTCCAGCTAGTTCGCACGCTTATTTTCCCTACTTCCTTCGATGTGCTTCTGCTCCTCGTGTTAATCGGAGTGTATGCTGCCCTACTGCTTGATTGGGTTTAACACACAAAAAAGAGGTAAAATACAGCTAAATGAAATATCTGAATTGTTATGCAAATCAATTGAATTAATCAATAGCTTTTTTTATAATAGTGATAACAACAAAGAAACGGTGCGTTTCCCCTATTCAGGTTAATGTTGGAAAAGTGGCAGAAGCGGTGGGTGTTACAGTTGATACTGTTCGTCATTGGGAAAAGGAAGGCAAAATTAAATCAGAACGTACATCTGGCGGGCACAGAAGGTACAATTTGGGTCATGTTCTGTCTTATGTAAATGGCTTAGATATGGTAGTGAAATTATTTTTGAAATGTGTCGAATTCACGGTGTGGAGATTGTCATTTTGAATAAGGATGAACAAAAGAGATATGAAGAAGAATTAGTCGAAGATGTTCTTTTCATTATCACGGCTTTTTCCGCTAAACTTTATGGAAGTAGAAGCCATAAAATAAAAGTATTGTAGATTCGGCAAATATGTGGTTCAAAGAAGGGTCTAACGATGGCAAAGAAAAACAAAAACCGAAGGTTATCAAACGGTTTGAACGAACCGTCAAACAACATAGTACGCATGTGAGCGATTGGGAAGAAGTTCACCATATTGCAAAGCAATATCTTTGGTCAAATGCTAAAAACAGTATCCGTTCTGCGATTCGTAAAAATCCTCATCTGACAGAAGATGAAAAGTTATACCTTTACTATGTGTTAAAAGCGGCCCCCTGTTTTTATGCCATTTTGACACGGAAGTCGTTTGCTAGACCCCATAAAATTTCTTCTCTTATCCTACGAGAAAAATATGTACATAATCTGCTTCTTCGTATTGTGATGAAAGAAAACCAACAATTAGAACTTCATCATTGTGTAATAACAAAAATGAAGCAAATCTGGAGATATAAAAATATAGTGGGTTTGGATAAAGGTCATCGCACGCTTATTTCTACTTCTTCGGGCAATTTATACGGTCAAAAATTAAATGAGTTGTTGAACAAGGAAACGGAACGCCTTAACAAGGTTAACCGGAAACGGAATCAGATATGGGCGTTGATGGATAAGCATAAACGAGCTGGAAATCACGAGAAAGCCGAACGTATCCTACTAAACAATTTTGGCAGAAAGAAATACAATCGCCTGAAACATAAACATGATGAAACGGCAAAGAGCTATATAAACTTTAGCTTGAACCAGTTTTATCTTGTAGAACAGCCAAGCGAGGTTATAACAGAAGATTTGTCTTTTGTCAGCTGGAACGATAAATTTCCGAAGCACATTAAGCGTAAGCTGTCGCGCTGGATTAATTACATACAAGAGCGGATAGAATTTAAGTGTAATTTATGGAATGTGGCTCATACTGTTGTAAACGCAGCGTATACCTCGCAAGTTTGCCATAAATGTGATTCGTTTGGTGAACGTAAACAAGATGTATTCACCTGCAAGAAATGCGGTACGATGCATGCCGATATCAATGCCAGCAAAAATATCAAAAAACGCAAAACGGATAAGGAAATCAACCTAATTACACCTTACAAAGAAGTGAAAAGAATACTAGAAAAACGACTTACCTTAACAGCTTCATAAAAAATTAAAAAATATGGTTCTGCCCTATTACAAATATCGCCACCCTTCCACGGAAGAAGCTATATTTTACTTCGGGAGTAGGACAGAACCTTTGCTTTCCGGATTTTTCTACGGTTGTGGGAAGGACTCGTGATGGCAGGGAGCCTTTGCCTGTACCAGCTTGTTCACTGGCTCAACCAAGACCTTACCGAAAGATAAGGAGCGAATTACCTAAAAATCTGTATTTGGACCAGCCACCATTGGCATGAACGAAAAGGGCTCACCTTTGATGTATCGGGTTTAACTTCGGACTGGTATATACAGAACCTGGCCTTTGGCAATGGCTACGTTTGTATGAAGTCCATTCGCCTGGGCAATATCAGCAGGTGTTACACTATAGCGCTCGGCAATCGCATCCAGGGTTTCATCATTCTGGGCAATGCACATTTTCAGCCTTGTATAAGTTTCCTCCTGACTCATAAAAGTGGTGAGATAAAGCGCACTATCCCGATTTTTTGCGGCTGGCCCTTCTTCTTCTTCCGTGCTTATATTTTCATTCTCATTGCGGTTCTCCATCGCATAAGCTACGGAAGGCGCTTCTTGCTGGCTGTCCTGCCCATTAGGTTTCGGCGTAAACAGAGTAGAAGGATTAACTGTTACCGGCTCGGATTTGGTTCCTTTCAGGGTGATAGCCACTTTCACTTCTTCCCTTGTTTGCTCTTCTGGTTCCGACTCCTCTTCCACGGCTTCTGCGCTTCGGTCTTCTGTCTCTTCCTCGTCCTCTTTCTGTTGCTCTACCTTTTGCTCTACTTCTTCCCGGCTTTCCCCTTTTACGAGCGCCCTCTCTTCTTCTATAATAGGCTTAAGCTCCTCTTCCGAGATTGCCTCCTTGGAAGCAATGTTGTTGTCCCCGGCAGGGCTTTCTTCAGCTTTTTTCTCCGCCTTTACTTCTTGAATGGCGTCTTTGATAATCGCCAATTCCGTTTTTGCCTCATTTGCTTCTGCCTTCGTCGGTTCTGCTTTTGCTGTTTCTGCTTTTGCTGTTTCTGCTTTCGCAGGCTCTGCTCTTACCTCTTCTGCTTTTACTTCCTGTTCTTCCTGTTCCTCCTGTTCGTCTGACTCAATCTCTGCCCGTTCTTCTAACGTATCGCTTATATTGTCCACTTTTGTTTCAGGTTGTTTTGCTTGTTCAGCATGACTAAACACATCCCCGGCAACCAGCCACTCTGCGTTTATGCCCGGGCTGAGTATCCGGCTTTCTTCTCCCTTATCAGTAATCGCCTCTTCAACTTCCTCCGGTTCCGCAGCGGACGGGGAGATAAATTGTGTAATCCCATTTAGGGCCAATTCCGCTGTGATGGTGAGCTTGCGTGAAGATTGAATATCATAGTCAAAAGCTGAAATCGTCGCAAACACATCTTTAATGTTTTTGACCCGTTCGCGCGGAATTCGAATGTGCACGGGTGTCCGGTGCGAGAAGGTAATAAGCGGAATCTCCTCTTCCGTATAATCAACCGGTTCGATCGCAAACGGATTAAATTTGACTGAATCAATGTACCCAGGGGATTCGGGGGAATTGTTATTCATAAAAGGGGTAGCCGAACCCTCCTGCTTGCCGATATACTTGCCTGCCAGCAGCAGATAACCTGAAATGGTTATATCGTCATCCGTTTCTTGAATGGAGATAACGGGGGTCAGTTCTATTTCATCGATTTCCTGTATCTCCTTTTCGTTATGGTTGACAAAAAAGGCGTCCTGGACAGGAAATGAAAGCATGTTATGATTACCCTGATTCATGTTGCTTATTCCTCCTTTCACGATTCACTTCTTTATTAAATATATAGGGAGAAAATCATAGATATGCCAAAACCGGAGAAAAACATCGTGGGCCATGCCGCTCTCTCCTTTCCCCTCATAGAAGTTTTACGGCCGCTTTGTGGAACGACGGACGGACCGGCAAAACATCTGGGTATCTCAATGATGGAGTCAGTTGCCGGTCTTTTTCGTCCTCTGTTCCACACGCTCCACAAGGGGAAAGAAAGGTGCGGACATGCGCCTCACGATGTTTTCTTTGGTGTTTCGGGACCGCAGGTCCCTTTTAAAAAATCACCGACGGCCTTGAATACTGTGAAGCACATTAACTTTCCACATCAACAAAGAAAATCGGACCTATCGATCCCAACAGAAAATGACTTTAAGACTTTAAAGTGGAATAAACTTTCTACTGCAAAAAAGCCATCCCCCTGTACGAACAGGAGAACGGCTTTCGTTAAAGTGTTGTATTATAGTTGCTTAAAGGCTTCATAATTGGCCTGGATGGTCCGTTCGATGTCCTCGGCCGAATGTGCGGTAGAGATAAACATGCCTTCGAATTGAGATGGCGGCAGGGAAACGCCCGCTTCCGCCATCAGGCGGAAGTATTTGCTAAAACGCTCCAAATTGGATGTTCTGGCCGTTTCATAGTTTACAACCTTTTCACCGGTAAAGAACATACCCACCATTGAACCTACCCGGTTAAGATGGACAGGAATGCCAAGCTCGCGGGCATTAGCCGCTATTCCTTCTTCCAGCCGGGCTGCTTTACTCTCCAGTTCTTCATACACCCCGGGCTTGCCAAGTTCTTTGAGTGTGGCGTAACCCGCCGTCATAGCCAGCGGATTGCCGGAGAGGGTCCCCGCCTGATATACCGGTCCGTCTGGTGCAATCTGGCGCATGATTTCCTCTTTCCCACCATAGGCCCCAACCGGGAGGCCGCCACCGATAACTTTGCCCATGGTGGTCAGGTCCGGCGTAATACCAAACCGTCCCTGGGCACAGTGGTAATCCACACGAAAACCGGTCATGACCTCATCGAATATGAGGACTGTCCCGTGCTGTTCAGTCAATTGACGCAGACCTTCAAGAAATCCTGGTTGCGGAGGCACAACACCCATATTGCCCGCAACGGGTTCCACAATGACAGCAGCCAGTTCATGGCCAAATTTTTCAAAGGTGGCCTTTACACTGTCCAGATCGTTATACGCTGTAGTGATCGTGTGGGCTGCAATCGACTCCGGAACCCCCGGGCTGTCAGGCAAGCCGAGCGTTGCCACCCCGGAACCGGCTTTAATAAGCAGGCTGTCTCCATGCCCATGATAGCTACCTTCGAATTTTAAAATTTTATCCCGTTTCGTATAGCCGCGCGCCAGGCGCAGCGCACTCATTGTTGCCTCTGTGCCGGAGTTAACCATGCGAACCACTTCAACGGAAGGGACAATCTTACATACAAGTCTGGCCATATCTGTTTCGATGGTTGTTGGAGCGCCGAAACTTGTGCCTTTCTCCATCGCTTCCCGCAGCGCCCGCTGTACTTCAGGATGACAGTGCCCAAGAATCAGGGGACCCCAGGAACCGACGAAATCAATATATTCATTGCCGTCAATGTCATAAATTTTCGAGCCGGCCCCATGGTCCATGTAAATGGGATTCATCCCGACAGATTTAAAGGCGCGCACGGGGCTATTTACCCCGCCTGGCATATATTTCTTCGCTTCCGCAAAGTTTTCAATTGATTTATCGAATGATTTACCCACGTGGACAGCCTCCTTGGCGCATGTATGCTAGTCTAATTGACGCAGCCAGCGCGCCGCATCTTTCGAGGAATACGTAATAATCATATCAGAGCCGGCACGTTTGAGGCCTGTAAGCATCTCAAGCGTAATGGCTTTCTCATCAACCCAGCCGCGCTGTGCAGCGGCTTTAATCATAGAATATTCCCCGCTCACATTGTAAGAACACACTGGAAGGTCAAAATTGTCTTTTACTTCACGAATGATATCCATAAATGCCATAGCCGGCTTCACAATCAGAATATCTGCTCCTTCTTCTACATCTGAAGCCGCTTCTCTCATGGCCTCTCTGCGGTTAGCCGGATCCATCTGGTACGTTTTACGGTCGCCAAACTGCGGCGTGGAATGTGCAGCATCCCGGAAAGGGCCATAGAATTGGGAAGCGTATTTCACCGCATACGACATGATCGGCACATTGGTTAGCCCCGCCTCATCCAGCCCTGCACGGATGGCAGCAACGAAACCATCCATCATATTGGAAGGCGCGATAACATCCGCACCCGCTTTTGCCTGGGAGACAGCGGTTTTAACGAGCAGCTCAAGGCTTGAATCGTTATCCACATAATCGCCGTGGATCATCCCGCAGTGCCCGTGGTCTGTATACTGGCAGAGGCATGTATCCGCAATCGTGACAAGGTGAGGGGCCCACTGCTTCACTTTGCGTGTCGCCTTCTGCACGATCCCTTCATCGTTGAAAGCTTCGGATCCGCATTCATCTTTTTGGTTAGGAACGCCAAACAGAATAATCGACTGCAGGCCAAGACCCGCTATTTCTTCTATTTCTTCTTCCAGGCGATCGAGTGAATAGTGGTAAACACCTGGCATAGAACTTACTTCTTTTTTGATATTTTCGCCTTCAACGACAAAGATCGGATAAATAAAATCGTTCACTTCTAATGAAGTTTCACGTACAAGATTCCGCATGGCTGCTGTTGTACGAAGGCGGCGATGCCGTTTAAAATTGTCTACCATGGTAATTCCTCCTTAAATGTGTGACAACAATCAGGAATGGCGCACAATCGCGTCAACCAGGCCGGAAATTGTATATTCCTCAGCCTCAATATCCACGTGCAGTCCTTGTTCATGTGCCGTTCTGGCCGTTACAGGCCCGATAACAGCTATTTTAACCCCTTCGAGAAGGGACCTGTTGTCTTCGCCGAGCCCCGCGAGAAAGAACCGAACCGCTGAAGAGCTGGCAAATGTGATGATATCGATAAGACGCTGCCGAAGCAGCTCCTTCGTCTCTAGAAAATTTTCCTCTGCAGCAACCGTATCATATGCCGGTGCATCTGTCACGTCCAGCCCAAGCGCTGCCAGTGCCAAAGGAAGTGTTTTACGGGCGATGTTTGCCCTTGGAAGGAGGGCTTTCTCACCTTGGGCCACCTTATCTTTTAAGATCTCTATTAGGCCTTCTGCCGTGAACGTATCTGCGACAAAGCGTGCAGGCATGCCCTGTGCAGCAAGTGCCTCTGCCGTTTTGCTCCCTACAGCCGCTACTTTGGCGCGGCAGGCTGTGTCAAAGGCTTCAATCCCCAGTTGCTCCGCCCGTTGGAAGAAAAACCGGACGCCATTAGCACTTGTGAATATAATCCAGTCAAATGATGCCAGACGGGCCAGGCTTGCGTCAAAAGCCGCCTGATCTTTCGGAGGCACTATTTTCATAACTGGGCACATGACGGCTGTGCCGCCAAGCCGTTCAATGAGTGTTTGCATGTCCCTTGCCTGACCGGAAGAACGCGTAACCACTATCCGCTTTCCGGAAAGAGGCTCCTTCGCGACAGTCATTCAGCACTTTCCTCACGCGCTCTGCGCAAAATGTCAGCAGCTCCCCGCTCCTTTAGGCGGTTTGCCAGGCTTTTGCCTACCTGTTCCGGGTTTGATCCTTCCATAGTCTCCTTTAGAATCACACTGCCATCCCCCTCGGCCACCAGACCTCTCAGCCTTACGGTATCCGTTTGCGCTTCCGCATAGGCGGCCAGCGGAACCTGACAGCTGCCCTCCAGCGTATTTAGGAAAGAACGTTCCGCACGAACGGCAAAATTCGTAGCCACATCATTCAGCCTCGAAAGCAAATCCAGCACTTCTTTATCATTGTCCCGGCATTCGATGCCAAGCGCCCCCTGCCCAACAGCGGGAAGGCTGACGTCAACCGGCAGGTATTCGGTTACCTCGCCCTTCCACTGCATGCGCTCAAGCCCGGCTGCAGCCAGAATAATAGCAGAGAAATCCTCCTCCTTTAGCTTGCGAATGCGGGAATCAATATTGCCGCGTATCGGTTTAATCACAAGATCAGGCCGGCATGCCTTCAGCTGTGCCGCCCGGCGCAGGCTGCTTGTTCCCACAATAGAACCTTGAGTAAGTTCAGCGAGCTTCTTCCCGTCTTTGCTGATCAGCACATCCCGCACGTCGACGCGCTTGGGAACACAGCCAATCATAAGACCTTGTGGAAGCTGGGCGGGCATATCTTTCATGCTATGCACCGCCATATCAATTTCACCATCAAGCATTGCCTGCTCAATTTCTTTCACAAATAAGCCCTTACCGCCTACCTTAGATAGTGTGACATCAAGAATTTTGTCCCCTTTCGTTACGATTTTTTTCACTTCAAATGTAAAAGGCAGGCCGAAGCTTGCCAGCTGGTCGATTACCCAGTTCGTCTGCGTTAACGCCAGGGCACTCTGTCTTGAGCCTACTATAATTTTTCTCATGCGTTATCCCATTCCTTCTAATTATGATAATGGTTGGCGAATCACAGCCATTGATGAAATGATGAGACCGAACCGGAAAGCAAATAGTTTATCAACACCAGCATAAAAGCGCCAATATTCCACATGGCAAGCTTTCTGCCCTGCCAGCCGAATGTGACCCGCTGGTATAAATACCATGCATAAAAAATCAGCACACCAACCGACACGAGCACTTTCGGATCAAGCCAGAAATTCGTGGTCACTTTAAGATGTGCCCAGAGTCCTCCAAGTATAATAGCCATAAGAAGCATCGGTACCCCTACCATGTTCAGCCGGTAAGAATACATATCCAGCAGGCCAAGCCCCGGCAGGCGCCGCATCCACTTGTTCCATATTTTCTGCTTTAGCATTCTATCTTCTGCGATGTACATCACGGAAAAAATAAAGGACAAGGAGAAAGCACCGTAGCTTAGCATTGCCAGGCTTATGTGAATGAACAGAAGGTCCGATGTCAACCGCTCTGCCACAAGCGGAGAGGCATTCTGATTTGCGAAGAGATTAACAGCCAGTACAGCAAAACCTAATACATTCGTAAAAAAGACAAGCAGATCAACCTGGAAGAAGTAGTTGATGACAAGCGATAACGTCACAAGTATCCATGAATAAAAAAACAGCGTTTCAAACAAGGTAAGTACAGGAAAATAATCTTTCTCAATCATACTCATGACAAAAAAGACGCTTTGCAGCGCCCATACAATAGCAAGCAGCCAGAAGGCAATTCGGTTGACCTTCCGGCTGCGGTTCATGAAGTCTGCAAAATAGAGGAGAACACTACTTGCATATAAATATATGATTAAGCCGTAAATTAAACTTTCACGGATCAATGTGCATAACTCCTCTCGTATCAGGAGCGAACAGGGATTTACTGTCCGGTAACAACCCGGCGATGAAGCACGGGAATATACGATTCTTCCCTTGCGTCAGCCTGCTGTCCCCCATCCTCCAGCATATCCTCAAGCGCAAACAGTTTAATAAACATATTCAGCGCTTCCTCAGATCCCGGCTGCCCCGCCATTTCTTTAATGCGAACAATCGGATCGTGCATAATCTGATTAATTAGGCTGCGCGTTTGTTTATTAATCATCCGTATTTCTTTTTCGGTTAAGTCTGCGCATTTGTTCTGGATATTGCGCATGGCTTCCTGCTGGTGATTCAGCAGTTTCTCGCGAAGTGTTGTAATAAGCGGTACAACGCCAAGCGTATTTAGCCAGCTTTTAAAGGCGTACAGCTCCTGGCCGATCATTATCCCGATTTTCTCCGCCTCAAGCTCGCGTTCCTTTAAGTTAGACTGGACGATTCCCTCAAGGTCATCGATATCGTATAGATAAACACCTTCGAGTTCGTTAATAGCGGGATCGAGATCTCGCGGCACGGCAATATCAATCATGAAAAGCGTGCGATTGCGCCGTTTTCGCATAATGGATGCAATCTCGTGTTTGGTTACAACATATCCGTCTGCCCCGGTGGAACTGATGACGATATCGGCTTCAATCAGCCCGTCCGTCAGGCGCTCCATCGGGTAGGCTGAACCGCGGAATTTCTCCGCAAGTGCAACCGCTCTCTCATAAGTCCGGTTGGCAACGATGACGTTTGCAGCCCCATTAGCATGGAGATGTTTAGCTGTCAGCTCGCTCATCTTGCCGGCTCCAAGCACCAGCACGGTTTTATCGTTGAAATAGCCGAATACTTTTTTCCCAAGCTCAATCGCTGCATAACTGGTTGATACCGCGTTTTTATTGATGTCGGTCTCAGACTGAGCGCGCTTCGCCAGGGTAATGGCCTGCTTAAAAAGGGTGTTAAACACGGTTCCGGAAGCTTTATGTTCCTGAGCAAGCTGAAAGGCGTCCTTCACCTGACCGAGTATTTGCGTTTCTCCAAGAACCATAGAATCGAGGCCACATGCAACCCTGAAAAGGTGGCGCACAGCATGATCGTTTTCTTTTATATAGATATGATCGATAAAATCCTCGCGTGGAACATCAAACCATTGCGAAAGAAAGGCCTTGATAAAATGGCGTCCCGTATGCAATTGATCAACCACCGCATAAATCTCTGTCCGGTTGCATGTTCCCAGCACGACTCCCTCAAGCACGCTTTTCGTATTGAGAAGCATAGATATAGCACGAGGCTTGTCTTCATCATTAAAGGCAAACCGTTCGCGTATTTCAACTGGGGCTGTGCGGTAGTTCAAACCAATTAATAGAATATGCATAATTGACACCCCATCCTGCTTAATGAATTCTCTCTCTTTTATCTCCAACCGTTTAAAGTGCCTGTGCACTTTCTAAAGTACCCATTTATTATACCACTCCTGTTGAGGATAATTAAAAGAAAATGTGAAGAGTTTTTGAAGGCACTAACAGTATGGCAAAACAAACACCCCCCTAAACAAACAGGGGGGCCAGAAAGAACAGCTATTCATCAAGGTGGGTTTTCGGTTTAAACTGCTCCATGTATGGGGTTTTGTGAATATTTCTTGTATTTTTCACGGCTTGCTCATAAAAGTAAATCTGGCTGCGAACGGGTTTCTCCCCATCCTGCGGTTCAATGTGCGTGTAACATCCATCCGGATGCAGTTCTCTCGCTTTAACATTGTCTCTTAAATAGATATGCAGCATTTCTTTCAGGCGTTTTTTTAGCGGAGCCGACTCAACCGGGAACAGAATTTCCACACGCCGCTCCATGTTCCGCGTCATCCAGTCGGCACTGGAGAGATAGATTTGCTCGTCTCCACCGTGGTGAAAATAATAGATGCGGCTGTGTTCAAGAAAACGGTCCACAATGCTCCGAACACGAATATTTTCACTTACGCCCGGAATACCGGGCCGCAGGCAGCAAATACCCCTGATAATTAAATCTATCTGCACACCGGCGGCAGAAGCTCTGAATAAGGCCTTAATGAGCTTCTTATCGGTTAAGGAATTCATTTTAATAATAATGCGTCCCGGTTTTTCCGGCGTGCTTTTGTCGATTTCCTGATCTATCAAATCCAGAAATTTATTGCGCAGCCCCACTGGCGCCGCCTCAATCTTTTTCCACTTTGGCGTCTTCGAATACCCGGACAAATGATTGAAAATGTACGAGGCATCGATTCCAAATTCCTCATCGCATGTAAAAAGGCCTAAATCCGTATACATGCGCGCGGTCGAATCATTATAATTGCCTGTTCCGAGGTGGACATAGCGAACAAGTTCGCTGCCCTCCTGCCGGACAACAAGGGTAATTTTACAGTGGGTTTTTAGTCCGACAAGGCCGTAAATTACGTGGCATCCGGCCTTCTCCAGCTTTTTGGCCCATACGATGTTATTCTCTTCATCGAACCGGGCTTTTAACTCCACAAGCACGGTCACTTGCTTGCCATTCTCCGCTGCCCTGGCAAGCGCGTTTACAATCGGAGAGTCACCGCTGACCCGGTACAGCGTCTGCTTGATGGCCAGCACATTTGGATCGTCTGCCGCTTGCTTAACAAAATGAACAACCGGATCAAAAGATTCATACGGATGGTGGACCATAATGTCTCGGTCGGCAATGGCTTCAAAAATGTCATTTTCGCCAATAAAATCGGCTGGCGGCTGAGGAGGCAACTCTTTATTGCGCAGATGTTCATAACCGGGCAGTGATGAAAACTTCATCAAGAATGTTAAATCCAAAGGCCCGTTTACTTCGTATACATCACACGATTCAATTTCAAGCGATTCTGCCAGAATCCCTTTGAGGTATTCATCCATGTCATGCGTAATCTCTAAACGTACAGCAGAACCTCTTTTGCGCTTTTTTAGTTCTTTCTCCAGTTCTTTTAACAGATCCTCTGCACCTTCCTCATCCAGCGTCATATCTGCATTTCGTGTAATACGGAAAGGCTGAACAGTCAGAATGCGGTTGCCTTTAAACAGGAAATCGGCATAGTGGCAGATAATATCTTCCAGCAGGATAAATTCCGCTTTCCCTTGTTCCCCGGGCAGCTTTATAAACCGCGGCAGAACGGCTGGCACCTGCACCACTGCGAACAGCAGCTTCGTCTTTGCGTCTTTTTCGCTTTCTAGCAAAATAGCGAGGTTCACACTTTTATTAAAAAGAAGAGGAAACGGACGGCTGGCATCTACAGCCATTGGAGTCAGCACCGGATAAATCCGGTCATAGAAATAACGGTGTACAAAACTCTCCTGCTCTGTCGTCAGCTGCTTTGGCTTGAGAAAACAAATTCCATTCTGATCAAGCTCAGGAAGAACTTCATGGTTGAAAATGTGGTACTGATGCTTAACAAGCCGGTGCGCTTCCCGGGAAATAGCGGCAAGCTGCTGGGCAGGAGTCATTCCTGCTTTGTTCTCCGGTGATGTAACCATATGCTTCTCCTGGTCCTTTAACGTCCCCACCCGAACCATAAAGAACTCATCCAGATTAGAGCTGGTTATGGATAGAAACTTTAGCCGTTCAAGGACAGGATTGTGCTTGTCCTCTGCTTCCTCCAGCACACGGCGGTTAAATGCAAGCCAGCTTAGTTCCCGGTTTATGTAATAATCTTTGCAGTCGAAATCAATTTGTAGTGCGTGTTGTTGTGAATCAATTTTCTCCCCCATGATAATCGCACCTCTATTTTATATAGTTGCACTTGCTGCCCACTCAATCGACAGCGGCCTGTCAAATTGTTTTTTAAATTTCTTTTTATATTCTTCAATCGTATCCTTCTCAAGCGGCTGCTCCCCTCTGCCGCGGCATAACAGGGTAATCCCATTATCTTTTCTCACAAAGCGGGCGGATGAGACCTGCTGCGTGGCCGTTCTATCCAGAGCGTAGGCCATCAGTAAGAGAAGCCCCAATCTTTCAATCGTCTGAAAATCTTTCTCCGTAAGCAACGATTTATAAGGCAAAGCCAGCTGCCTCATCTTTTTCGTTCCCTTGTATGATGCGAGCAGTGCGGCAAGCAGACGCTCCTTCTGGGTGAGCCCGGGCAGAAGGACATGCACAAGCAGATAGAAAGTATGCCTGTAAGATTCCCGGAAACTAATCGTATGGCCAATATCGTGAAGCTGGGCGGCAATGCACAGCAGCTGTTTCTCCTGTTCATTGTATTTGAGAAGCCCGAGCTCTGCGGCTTGTTCAAATAAACTGGAGGCCAGCGCGGAAACATGGCTCGCCTGTGCCTCATTGACCCGATAGCTCCTGATAAAAGATTGCATATGATACGGAACGATGTCATCGAGCAACTGTTTGCCGTGTCGTCCCATCTGCTTTTCCATCCAGATCCCGTCTCTTAATCCTTTGCTGCTAATGATAAATTCATTGCAGCCCGCGTATTCGAGCAGTACTTTAATAATGGCAATGCCTGCAACAATAATATCTGCCCGCTCTTCTGACATGCCTTCTGCTGCTTTAATCCTGCTTAAGGGAAGCGGTGATATGGCTGCGAAAACATCTCTCACCTGCTGCTGGCTCATCTCGTAACCGTGCAGGCTCGGAAAAGGATAGCCGGACATTTTCTGGTGGATCTTGCCCAGATTTCGCGCTGTCCCCCCCATGCCAATCAGGCGAATTCCCGCGCTCTTTAGCCAGCCTTTCGTATCAAATTGTTTTCGCAAGTACGTTTCCAGTGATTGCATTTCAACCTGGGTTGGCACTCCCTGACGAAAAAACTGCCGGGTGAGCGTCACTGCGCCGAACGGAAAACTGTGGCTGTTAAGCAGCTTGCGGTCCTTAATTTCAACCACCTCGGTGCTTCCCCCGCCTATATCAATTGTGATGCAGTCGTTTACAGGCATCGTATTGACGACAGCGAAGTACCCATAGTAAGCCTCTTCTTCACCGGATAGAAGACGAAAGGTAAAACCCGTTTCTTGTTGGACTCTTCTTAGAAAATCCTCTTTATTTTTGGCTCTCCGGACCGCCGCAGTAGCCACTCCGATAACGTCTGTGACGTTGCGCGCCTCGCAGAGCTGGCGAAATTGCTGCAGCGTACGAATCGCTATCGCCATACCCTTTTCTGATATATTCAAGTCTTCATCCAGATAGTCGCTTAACCGGATAGTGCTTTTTAAATTATCGACTTCAGTTGAAACCCGATCATCCTCCCGGTAATAGATAACAAGGCGTACCGAGTTCGATCCCATGTCGATGACTGCATAATATTTATCCATCTTGTACCAACCTAACAACAATGTTATTTGTTTATATTTTAATCAATTAATGTTAACTTCATGTAAATAATAGGGCGGCGTCTTGACACGCTATCTATCCACAATATTAAAACGCTGCACGACGGTGAGCAGGCCGGTGGACTGTTCAGACAGTTTCTCAGCTCCGCGGGCGAGGTCGTTCACATTCTGGACCTGCTCGCGCATTGCAGCATCTCCCCTTGTTACAGCATCGGTAAAATCCTCCGCGATCCGCTGCATGCCGCCGAGAATCGAACACATTTCATCCCCTTCCTCGATAATCTGGCTGCATAGCTTATGGTTCAGCATCACCTGATCTTTGGTTTGCTCAGCTACCTCGCTCATTGTTCTAATCGCCCCGCCGGCCACGTTGACAATTTCTCTGCCCTTATCGATTGCCCGCATGCTGTCTTCCGCCTTTTGTACGGCAAGCTTAACATCCTGCCGCGCAAATTCAAGCGTCTGCAGAATATCCACCGCAAAAAGAGATGTATTCTCGGCAAGTTTGCGTACTTCACCGGCTACAATGGAGAAGCCCCGTCCGGTTTCCCCCGCGCGCGAAGCTTCAATTGAAGCATTCAAAGCAAGCATATTGGTTTGTCTGGCAATCCCGGTAATCAGTGATACTTTGCCGACAACTTCCTCCGTATGGCGGGAAACTTGTAAAATAAGATTCACAGCTCCTGCGACAGACTGGTGGATTCTGCCCATCTGCTCTTCCGAATTCAAAACAGCAGTCTTTCCGATATTAGCATTTTCCAATGCTTTCTGGGAAAGAGAAACAGCCTGGCTTATTGTATCTTGCATTCTTCTCACTTCATCAATCATTTGATTTGTCATGGAGTAAGCCTCTTCAAGTGAACCTAACTGCGTTTCCGTACCCTCTCGAAATTCGCAAGTCACAGCCGCCAGCTGTTCGAAAGTCCCTGCAAGCTGCTGGGCCTTAGCCGCCTGTTCCTCGCTTATTGTAGTTGTAATCCCTGTAGACTGGGCAAGGTCCTGAATAATATTTCTTGTACCAATGATAACCTTGTTTAATTCATACCCCATCTGCGCAAACTGGTTTCTTCCCATGCTTCTGGCTGCCACAAGCAGATTTCCTGCAGATATATTCCTAGTGACTGTATACCAATCATGAAGCGGCCTTGTAATCTGCCTGTATAAAAGGAAAGATCCAACGAGTCCCATGATTAACGAAACGCCAGGTGCGAGAAAGGATCCACCTGATTTGATTCCCTGCAGGGCAAGAACAACCATGGCCACAAGCGATGGCAAAAAACCGAGACTGAAAATGGCAGGTACTAAAAATGGCCGGTGCACAATGCGACCCATCCGTAAATTAAAGCGCTTACCATTTGCTTCATGCATAATCGGGCAGGAGGCATCAATCAACAGCTCACCTGTATTGCGCGGATACAACTGCAGGAGCGGTTTGTTCGTTTTTGCTGATTTAAGCCCCACTTCATCCGAAAACAGATTGCCTTCCCGAAGCCTGTTTGTATGGACCAAACCCAAACCTTCTTCATTTACTAAAACAAAATATTCGTCATGTTTTAGTTGCTCATCAAGTAATTTTCTTATCTTGTCCCGATTTTTAATAATGGAATCCTGCTCAGCCAGCAGCGGCTGAATTAATTTGGCCGTACGCTGGACTTTAGCGAGTCCACTGCGTGCGCTGCGCGATTTCAACATTCTGTTCATCTGCATTCCCCCTTCCTTAGAATGAATTCTTCAATGAGCACATAAGAACCTGCCAATTTTCATAATTAAATTCAGAAAATTGTTTTCCTTTCATTTGCACAAATATCACGTATAATAGAAATTATTTGCAAAACTTCCGGAAAGAAGGGATAGTCTACTGTGAAAAAAAATGTGGTTGCGGATCTGATCCTGCTTCTTATAACGATAATATGGGGTGCTACTTTTGTGGTTGTCCAAAATGCAATCAGCACGCTCCCGCCCCTTACGTTTAATGGCATTCGATTCTTTCTGGCGAGCGCATTCTTATTTCTCTTTCTAATTATGTTCTACCGGGATCAAATTCGGATAATAGGCAAAAAATTGCTAGCTGCAGGCATTATTCTTGGTTTTTGGCTGTTCTGCGGCTATGCGTTCCAAACAGTTGGACTGCTGTATACTACGACATCGAAGGCAGGATTTATCACAGGCTTATCTGTCGTGCTGGTTCCTCTCTTCGCGTTTATCCTGTTAAAACAGCGGCCCAAAGTCGCCGCGGTTGCCGGAATACTAATCGCAACAGTTGGCCTGTACCTGTTGACCTTAAGTGATTCCTTAACCATCAACAAAGGGGACTTTCTTGTTTTCTTATGCGCGATTTCGTTTGCCCTGCAAATTATTCTAACCGGGCGGTACGCCCCGCGATTTCCGTCGCTTGTGCTATCACTTGTACAGATCCTTACTGTATCTGTGCTCAGCAGCATCGGGGCCCTGTTCTTTGAAAATTGGCAGGTTGCCTTGAAGCCAGCTGCGATGATGACGCCGGCTGTTTACTGGGCTTTGCTCATCACCGCCATTCCTGCGACTGCGCTCGCTTTTCTTGCCCAGACAGAATGCCAGAAATTTACGACGCCCACACGCGTTGCACTTATCTTTGCTATGGAGCCGGTATTTGCTGCCATTACCGCTTATTTCTTCACCAGCGACGTCCTGACCGGGCGCTCACTTGCTGGCTGCCTGTGCATTTTTATTGGTATGATCCTTGCTGAACTGCCTCTTGATCAAATCATTGCCAGGGTAAAAGAGAAGGTAAGTGCTCCGATTGGAAAAAATTAAAAAAAATATCTTGAAGCTATTATGACGTGTTATAATAAACCTAACACAATCGGGGGGATTGGAAGATGGAGGACACGTTAAAACAAATACTGCAGCAGCTAAACGTAATGGCGAAAGACATAAAAGACCTCAAGGGTGCTCAACACAATATCGAGGCTGCATTTAAGAGACCTCAAGTATGGCCAATCCAATATCGAGATAGAATTAAAAGAAATCAAAGAAGAATTGCACAGTATTAAGGAACAAACAGCAAGAAATAGTGAACTCGAATCACATGTAAATGTTTCGAGATTAGAAATAAACGATTAAAAAAGGAGTTCCAGTCTCTTAAGGGCTGAGAACTCCTTTTTCTATAGATTGCATTCTACTGACAATTATTCCGGTTCTACAGCAGTAGCTGTTGACTCGGTTGAATCGACACTGTTTTCTTGTGTTTGCTCAACTTGCTTACCGTTTACGAATTTCCATATTTCTTTCCAGGCTTCTTCACGCCCTATGCCGGTTTCAGACGAAAACATCAGCAGGGAGTCTTCTTTCGATAACTGAAGAGTTGTCCGTACTTCCTTTAGATGCTTCTGCCACTTTCCCCGCGGAATTTTATCCGCCTTGGTGGCCGCAACAATCACAGGTATATCATAATGCTTTAAATAATCATACATCCCCTGGTCATCGCGGGTCGGCGGGTGGCGAAGATCCACAACAAGAATCACAGCCTTCAGCGGTTCACGTTCCTGTAAATATTGGTCCATCATGGGACCCCATTTGGCCTTTTCGGTTTTGGAAACTTTGGCGTACCCATACCCCGGAAGGTCTACAAAAAATAGCTCGTTATTAATTAAGTAATAGTTCAATGTCTGGGTCTTCCCGGGTTTGGAAGAGGTACGGGCGAGATTTTTTCGGTTGATCATCTTATTAATAAAGGATGATTTTCCTACATTGGATCGCCCGGCAAGAGCGACTTCTGGAATATTGCCGGGCGGATACTGCTTGGGTGACACCGCGCTAATGACAAACTCAGCTTGCGTTACTTTCATTGGGAAGCCACCTTTAGGAGCGCGGTATCCAGCACCTGATCCAAATGTTCCACAGGAATAAATTTCAAATCAGCGCGAACACTTTCGGGAATATCTTCAATGTCTTTTTCGTTATCATGCGGGATGATAATCTTTTTCAGGCCTGCTCTGTGCGCCGCCAGCGCTTTTTCTTTCAAGCCGCCGATCGGGAGCACCCGGCCGCGCAACGTAATTTCGCCGGTCATGCCTACTTCGCGGGAGACAGGAATGCCGCTTAATGCAGAAACAAGCGCAGTTGCCATCGTAATTCCTGCAGATGGGCCATCTTTAGGAATGGCGCCTTCTGGAACGTGGATATGAATATCATTTTTCTCATGGAAATCCGGGTCAATTCCGAATTCACCTGCGCGGGAGCGAATATAGCTGAATGCCGCCTGAGCCGATTCCTTCATCACATCGCCGAGCTTTCCTGTCAGGGTCAGCTTGCCTTTGCCAGGAACTACGGAAACTTCAATGGTCAGCGTATCGCCACCTGCTTCCGTCCACGCAAGACCCGTCACCGCTCCTACCTGGTCTTCCGTTTCAGCCACACCAAATCGGAATTTAGGCTTACCCAGCATTTCTTCCAGTGTCTTTTCGGTAACGACTACCTTTTTCTTATCCCCTGAGACAATGCGGCGTGCAGCTTTCCGGCTGATCGTTTCCATCATGCGGTTGAGATTGCGTACACCCGCTTCACGGGTATACTGGCGCACAACTTTAAGAAGCGCTTTTTCCTGAACGCGAAGGCGGTCTTTATCCAGTCCATGCTCTTTCATTTGTTTTGGGAGAAGGTAATCCTGGCAGATGTGGAGCTTTTCAATCTCCGTATAGCCTGGGATATACAGCATTTCCATCCGGTCAAGCAATGGGCGGGGAATATTATGAACCGCATTGGCGGTCGTAATAAACATAACCGAAGAAAGATCATACGATTCTTCAATATAATGGTCGCTAAACGTATCGTTTTGATTGGGATCGAGCACTTCCAGAAGTGCGGCACCCGGATCTCCCCGAAAATCATTGGACATTTTATCGATCTCATCAAGCAGGAACACCGGATTGACAGTTCCAGCTGTTTTCATCCCCTGGATAATCCGGCCCGGCATCGCGCCTACATACGTCCGGCGGTGTCCGCGGATTTCAGCTTCATCCCTTACGCCGCCGAGCGATATGCGCACAAACTCCCGATTTAAAGCGCGGGCCACGGAACGGGCAAGCGAGGTTTTACCTACGCCTGGCGGTCCAACCAGACAGAGAATAGGTCCCTTGAGCTTATTGACCAGTTTCTGGACAGCAAGATACTCAAGAACACGCTCTTTTGCTTTCTCTAGTCCGTAATGGTCTTCGTCTAACACGCGCTCTGCATTATGAATATCGAGATTGTCCTCTGTGCGTTTGGTCCAGGGCAAGCTCAGCAGCCAATCGATATAGGTTCGAATAACGCTTCCTTCCGCGCTTGTGGAAGGCATCTTCTCAAGGCGTTCGATTTCCCGCTCGACTTTTTCCACAATATTGGGCGGAGCATCTGATTCAGCAAGCTTTCTGCGAAGTTCGTCCGCTTCGCCTGCGCGCCCTTCTTTATCGCCAAGTTCCTTTTGAATGGCTTTCATTTGTTCTCGCAGGTAGTATTCCTTCTGCGTCTTTTCCATTTGTTTCTTCACACGCTGGCCAATTTTACGCTCTAATTCAAGAACTTCGCGCTCGTTGTTCAGAATATCGAGCAACTTTTCCAAGCGCTGTTGTACCGGAACGGTTTCAAGTATATCCTGCTTGTCTCGGATTTTCAGTGGGAGGTGCGAAGTGATAATATCCGCGAGCCTGCCGGGCTGGTTAATGTCCGCAACAGCAGCAAATGTCTCCGGTACAATTTTTTTTGAAAGATTAATGTACTGCTCGAAGTTTGCAAGCACCGTGCGCATAAGCGCTTCTAGTTCCGGTCCTGCTCCCTGTTCATCTTCGAGGAAGGAGATTTGCACTTCAAAATACTCTTCTTCCTGCAGGAAATGTTCTATTTTTGCACGGGTCAATCCCTCGACTAGCACGCGGATTGTTCCGTTTGGCAGTTTAAGCATTTGCTTGACTTTTGCAACTGTACCGATTTCAAAAATCTGCTCTTTATCTGGTTCCTCAATGTTTACTTCTTCCTGTGTAGACAGAAGGATGAGGTTATCATCTACCATTGCTTTTTCAAGCGCTTTAACGGATTTCTGTCTTCCCACGTCAAGATGCAGTACCATTGTGGGAAAAACGAGCAGCCCCCGCAACGGAAGAAGAGGGATTTGTCTCTCTTTTTCATTCATTCCCATTTGTATACCTCCATGTCCCCTGTAGCCCTATATGAAATGGTTACCAGTACAAGGTTTTTCTTCATTTAATTTTAGCCTAACTGAACTTCCTTGTCTAATCCATCAACACAATCCAAAGCTTTTTACGCCTGGATAGAGGAAGGGGCCGGATTTAGTAATTCACTGGCTTTAATCAAGGTCTGCTCAAGCGGATTCATTTTTTCTTCCTTCACTAAAGCATGCTCCATCACTTCATCGATATGTGAAACGGCAATCACTTCAATGCCCTCAATCCCATTAAAAATATCCTGCCAGTTTTCTTGGGGGATGAGCACTTTTTTTACGCCGGAGCTTTTGGCAGCCTCTACTTTAGCTACCACGCCACCAATCGGTTTAACCGCGCCAGATAGGCCAATCTCTCCGGTCATCGCGACATAATTGTCGATTGGTATACTATGGATCGCAGAGTAAATCGCGGTGGCCATTGCAATTCCCGCTGACGGTCCATCTACAGGCCCACCTCCCGGAAAATTGACATGGAGATTGTAGTCTGAGGTCGGAATGCCTTTCAAGCGGAGCACAGTAAGCACATTATCAAGCGAACTGCGCGCCATGGATCTGCGTCGAAGCGTCCTGCCTCTTCCGCCGGTTTCTTCTTCCTCTACCACACCGGTAATAATGAAAGTTCCCGTTCCCTTTTCCGCTTTCGACGCGGTAACCTCAATCTCCAGCAGGGCTCCCATATTAGGGCCATATACAGCTAGACCGTTTACCAGGCCAACAAGGGATGTCCCTATCACTTTCTTATCCGGACGCGGAGACTTCTGGCTGCTGTTTACAACCCACTCAACATCCGCTTTGAGGATTTTGTTCCGTTCTTCTGTGATGGCGAGTCCGGCAGCAATCTGCACCATATTAACCGCTTCCCGGCCATTCGTTGCATAACGTGTTAAAAATTCAATCGCTCCATCTTCGATCGCCATCTTCATCTTCGAAACGGCAGTAGTGGCAATGCGAAATACCTCTTGCTGTGTCAAGGAACGGAAATAAATTTCCAGACAGCGGGACCTAAGCGCCGGCGGTAGTTCATCCGGTGTACGCGTAGTTGCACCTACCAACCGAAAATCCGCCGGGAGGCCATTTTGAAAAATATCATGGATATGCCGGGGAATTTGCTGGTTTTCCTCACTATAATAAGCGCTTTCCAGAAAAACTTTTCGATCCTCTAAAACTTTCAAAAGCTTATTTAACTGAATGGGATGCAGTTCACCAATCTCATCAATAAAAAGCATACCGCCATGCGCCTTCGTAACCGCACCAGGTTTAGGCTGGGGAATGCCCGCCTGTCCCATAGCACCTGCCCCCTGATAAATGGGGTCATGAACTGAACCGATTAACGGATCCGCGATTCCACGCTCATCGAAGCGGGCTGTAGTCGCATCAAGTTCAGTGAACTGCGCACTACTTTTGAAAGGTGAAGTCACACTCTTCTTAGCCTCTTCTAGTATCACGCGGGCCGCAGCTGTCTTTCCTACGCCGGGCGGACCGTAAATAATCACATGCTGGGGATTCGGTCCGCATAATGCCGCGCGCAGCGCGCGAATTCCGTCTTCCTGTCCTACGAGATCAGACAGCACAGCTGGCCGGGTTTTTTCTGAGAGCGGCTCACTTAATGATATCGAACGCATCTTTCTTAGCTGTTCCAACTCTTTTCGTGATTCCCGGTCAACTGTTGATCGACTGCTCCTCTGGTTTTTCAATAAATTCCAGAAGTACAGTCCAATTACCACCGCAAAAAATACTTGAACCAGTGTAAGTAAAAACGTCCAATTCATCTTATGTACCCCTCCTATAATAGAGGATGCATAACGAGCACCTCTTTTTGTCACTTAGGAAGTATTATTACCGAACGTAATCCTGAATAAACAAAAAGAGGAGACGCTAAGGGCGTCTCCTCTCAAGGGAACAATCTATGCGCTTTCCGGCTTGCTTACATCGATTAATTTACCATTATCGGTGTATAGTTCAGGACTTGATTTCTGTTTAACGGCTTCCTCTGTGATGATGCATTTCACAACATCTTTGCGGGATGGAAGTTCAAACATAATATCAAGCATGATGCTTTCAATGATGGAACGCAGGCCGCGTGCACCCGTATTGCGTTTAATCGCCTCTTTCGCAATCTCGTGAAGGGCTCCATCGGTAAATGAAAGTTCCGCATCATCCATTTCAAGCAGTTTTTGGTACTGTTTAACGAGGGCATTCTTAGGCTCCGTAAGAATACGCACCAGCGCCGCTTCATCCAGCGGTTCAAGTGTTGTAATAACAGGAAGACGGCCAACAAATTCCGGGATGAGGCCGAATTTAAGCAGGTCTTCCGGCAGCACCTTCTGCAAGTACTCGCCGGGTTTTAAATCGCGGCCAATCGCTTCTAAATCCGAACCAAATCCAATTACTTTTTTGCCGATGCGGCGTTTGATTAACTGTTCAATGCCATCGAAGGCACCGCCGACAATAAAGAGAATATTGGACGTATCAATTTGAATGAACTCCTGATGCGGATGTTTGCGCCCGCCCTGCGGCGGAACGCTGGCAACTGTTCCTTCCAGAATCTTGAGGAGGGCCTGCTGTACGCCTTCACCCGATACATCACGCGTAATCGAAGGATTCTCGGACTTACGCGCAACTTTGTCGATTTCATCAATGTAGATAATGCCTCGCTCAGCTTTTTCTACATCATAATCGGCAGCCTGGATAAGCTTTAACAGAATATTCTCTACGTCTTCCCCGACATAACCCGCTTCCGTTAAAGATGTAGCGTCGGCTATAGCAAAAGGTACATTCAAAATCCGGGCGAGTGTTTGGGCAAGCAGTGTTTTACCGCTGCCTGTAGGCCCCAGCATTAGAATATTGCTCTTCGCCAGCTCAACATCGTCAATTTTAGCACCCGTGTTGATGCGCTTATAGTGATTGTACACAGCAACAGAGAGCGACTTCTTAGCAGCATCCTGCCCAATCACATAATCATCAAGAAAGCTGCGGATTTCGTTTGGCTTTGGAATCTCTTTAAGATCAACCTCTTCTTCCGTGCCAAGCTCCTCTTCTACGATTTCCGTACACAGTTCAATGCACTCATCACAAATATATACACCGGGACCGGCCACAAGTTTACGGACCTGATCCTGGGATTTGCCACAGAAGGAACATTTCAGCTGGCCTTTTTCATCGTTAAATTTAAACATGAAATCACCCCTTACTTTTGGTCATTACGGGTGATGACTTCGTCAATTAACCCGTATTCTTTTGCTTCAAGGGCACTCATAAAATTATCACGGTCCGTGTCACGCTCAATGCGCTCAATAGGCTGCCCCGTACGCTCCGCATAGATCCTGTTCAAAGTTTGCTTTGTTCTGAGTATCCACTCAGCATGGATTTTAATATCTGCTGCTTGGCCTCTCACCCCACCTAAAGGCTGGTGAATCATCACTTCACTGTGCGGAAGCGCATAACGTTTTCCCTTGGCACCAGCCATCAGCAGGAATGATCCCATACTGGCAGCCATACCTATGCAGATAGTGGAAACATCCGGCTTAATAAATTGCATCGTATCATAAATCGCCATGCCGGCCGTGACAGACCCGCCGGGAGAATTTATGTATAGGCTGATATCCTTTTCAGAATCCTCTGCTGCTAAAAAGAGGAGCTGGGCCACAACGGCGTTCGCAACATTGTCGTCAATTTCGGATCCCAGTAAAATAATACGATCTTTTAACAGACGGGAATAAATATCATATGCGCGTTCTCCCCTGTTAGTTGTTTCAACAACATAAGGTATAACAGACATTCATAAACCTCCCTTTTCTCGGTTGAAAAACAAGGCACGAACAAATCTTCGTGCCTTACTTCACCGTTTCATTATGAAATGCTTACTTGCTGTTCTCAACAAGCAGATCGATTGTTTTGCGGATACGGATATCGTTCTGCAGTGTTTCCAGGTTGCCCTGCGCTTCAAAAATGCGGCGCAGTTCTTCAACCGGACGATTGTACTGCTCAGCAAGCTGGCTTAACTCTTCATTCACTTCTTCATCCGTTACTTCAATACCAGCATCCTTGCCGATAGCTTCGAGTGTAAGTGTAGTGCGAACGCGTTTTTCAGCGTCAGCCTGGAACTGCTCACGAAGTTTTTCTTCATCCAGACCCGTAAACTGGTAGTACAGATCAAGGTTCATCCCCTGGTACTGAAGGCGCTGAGAGAAATCATCAACCATGTGATTAACTTCATGTTCGACCATAACTTCGGGAATGTCAATAGTCGCGTTTGCTGTCGCCTGTTCAATAAGCGCTTCTTTCTTATAATTCTCAGCGTCAGTCTTTGCTTTCTCTTCAAGCTTCGCTTTAATGTCAGCTTTGAGCTCATCAAGTGTATCAAATTCGCTAACATCTTTCGCGAATTCATCGTCAAGCTCAGGAAGGTTTTTCCGCTTAATTTCGTTGATTTTTACCTTAAATACGGCCGGCTTTCCTGCGAGTTCAGCAGCGTGATATTCTTCAGGGAATGTCACGTTAACCTCTAACTCTTCACCTTTTTTCTTCCCAAGAAGCTGCTCTTCAAAACCTGGGATGAAGGTGCCAGATCCGATTTCCAGCTGATAGTTCTCAGCTTGGCCGCCTTCAAAAGTTTCACCATTCACGGATCCTTCAAAATCGATGATTGCGAAGTCGCCGTTTTCGATAGCGCCGTCTTCTTCTACTACTAATTCAGCGTTGCGATCCTGCATCGTTTTCAGTTCTTCCTGAATCGATTCATCCGTTACAGAGAAATCCTTAGGTTCAACCGTTAATCCTTTGTACTCGCCAAGCTTCACTTCAGGTTTAACCGTTACAGTTGCTTTGAAGACAAGTGGTTGTCCTTTTTCAATGTTCTCAACATCTACTTCCGGACGATCAACGGGATCAATGCCTGTTTGGTTGACAGCTTCAGAATAGGCCTCTGGAAGAAGGATATCCAGTGCATCCTGATACAGAGATTCGACACCAAAACGAGCTTCGAAAATTTTGCGAGGCACTCTGCCTTTGCGGAAACCAGGAAGATTCACTTGCTTTACTACTTTTGTAAAAGCCTGATCAATAGCTTTGTCTACTTTACCTTCTTCTACTTCAACGGTAAGAACTCCTTGATTATTTTCTAACTTTTCCCAAGTTGCCTTCATTTTATGCTTTCCCCTCCTAAGAATTTGACGATGTCCAATATGAATTTATGGATTCCTGCTTCGCCGATTCCGAACTTACAGTTTCCACAGGTTGGTTTCCCGTTCGTCAACGGTACACGATCGGATATGTATGAAAACGCAGCATCTTACAATAACGTGAGAGAAGATGCTACCAAACTATTGCTACCGATCTTTACATTTGGCTTTACATGCTTTGTAAAAGGCAATCATACATCCGTAGTTAAAAATGGGCATACTTTAAGTACCTTTATAGCCATTATATTATATCATAACCAAACTCCATTTCAACTCATGAGAAAAATGAAAATTTGCCCTTTTACGGCGTTCTCATTTCGAACTCCAAAATATCATTTAAATGCCTGTAATTGCGGCTGAGTGAAGAAATGCCCACTTCATAAATAGAAGCGATTTCTTTCCGGGAAGCTTTTATGTACAGAAGCCTTGCCGTAGCATAGTGCAGAGCCGCAGCCCACGCCGCAGCATTCTTGACCGGGGGATGAAGCGGAAAAATCGAAAAAAGATACTCCATCCACAGCTGGATAGCAAATGGCGGAAAAGAAGCATCGTAGTTTCCACCGATCCGGCTTACCATTTCAATCACGCGTTGTTCATTTTCAGGAAATTCTTTATCATGTAGCGGTACATCTTCAATATTGGTTTCGTAAATCTTGCTAAATTTATGTATAAACACCAGACCCTTTTCACCCATGTCTTTTAATGCCCGAACAGCGAATGTTTTGAGCAGCGGGTCAGGGTCCACTAGCAGAAGATATTCCTTCAGCACAGATACCGTTTCCTGCGTATGTATGTATTTCATCTGTTCAATGGCGCTCAGCTGCTCTTCGAAAGAGCCGGAATCTAACTGGCTGTACAGATGGGATGCGTAATTGGGGTCTTTCTCTATCTTATCCAATACACTCTCGCGCGATAACTCGATGTCTCCTTCATCTGCCGAGTCACGCAGCATATCACAGGCTTCTTTAATCTCCAGCAAATCCTGTGTGATTTCCACACCGGCTTCCTCCTGCGCCTCAGCCAGTACACGGCTTACAGTCGCGAAATCTTCCATCTGAATCAAACTGGACAGATAAAGCCTAACGACGGCTGTTCTGTCTCCCAATCCTTGTGTCCACATCCTGCAGGCAATTTCGCAAGCCTCTACAAAACGCTTGGCCTCATAGAGAGTAAGCGCCACTGCGAACAGGGCGGTTGGATGGTCAGGATCAAAGCGCAAAATTTGTTTCAAAAAATCCAGTGCCTGGTTAAACTCCCCGCTTCCCCGCGCCAGGAAAGCTTTTTCCAAATAGCCATCAATCACGGTCGGGAGCAGCACCACCTTGCTCCCGTGTTTTTTTTCCATAACGAACCTCCCTTCTGCCTCATGTGCGAAAATAGGCTGCAAAATTTATCTATACCGCTCCTGAAGAATCGCATGAAGCTTGCGCATGGCGTTCCCCCGGTGGCTAATCGCATTTTTCTCTTCAGGCTCCAGCTCAGCCATCGTTCTTTCCTGTTCAGGCAGGAAAAAGTACGGATCATAGCCGAATCCGTTGCTGCCGGCTGGAAGGAGTACGATTTCTCCTTCACACGTTCCCCGGGCCACAAGCGTCTCGCCGTCAGGAATTGCCAGCGCAAGTACAGAAACAAACCTTGCTGCCCGCTCTCCCGCGGGAATATCCCGCATCAGAGCGACCAGTTTGGCGTTGTTCGCCTGGTCATCTCCATGCTCACCGGCAAACCGGGCGGAGTATACACCAGGTTTGCCTTCCAGGGCATCTACTTCTAAACCTGAATCATCTGCAAGCGCGGGAATGCCGGTCTCACGGCAGATGGTCTCTGCCTTTTTGACTGCGTTCGCTTCGAATGTTTCGCCGTCCTCGACAACCTCGGGCAGACCCGGAAAGTCTTCCACCGTCTTCACTTCCACCTGATATGCGTCAAACATTTGCGAGAATTCACGCACTTTACCCTTGTTACGCGTGGCAAACACAATTTGTTTCCAGGGAAACAACGAGATATCCACTCTACATCATGTCCTCCTTTCTTTTTCTCACTTGAACAGCAAGCTCGCCCAGCGCTTCCTGCTGCAGTTCGATCAATTCATGAATTCCTTTATTGGCAAGCTGCAGCAGCCCGCTTAATTCTTCTGCACTGAAGGGCGATTCTTCGCCGGTTCCCTGTAATTCCACATATTTACCGTTTCCGGTCATCACGACATTCATATCCACCTTTGCCCGGGAATCTTCCTCATAGCAGAGGTCAAGGCGCAGTTCTTCATCTACGACGCCAACGCTTGTGGCAGCCAGAAAATCGGTTACAGGAATCTTAGGCAGTGGCTTGCTCTCCATTAACTTACCCATTGCAGCCAACATTGCTACATATCCACCTGTTATCGAAGCCGTTCTTGTCCCACCATCGGCTTGAATAACATCACAATCAATCCAGATCGTTCGTTCACCCAGTGCTTGAAGATCAACGACCGAACGAAGGGCCCTGCCGATTAACCGCTGGATCTCCATCGTCCTGCCCCCAATCTTACCCCGGCTTGATTCACGCACATTCCGGGTCTGGGTTGCCCTTGGAAGCATTGAGTACTCAGCTGTCACCCAGCCTTTTCCCTGGCCCCGCATAAAAGGCGGAACCTTTTCTTCTACAGTCGCGGTACAAATAACCCGGGTATCGCCCACCTCAATTAATAATGAACCTTCGGCATGCTTGATATAGTTCATGTTAATTTTAACGGGCCGAATCTGGTTATTCTCCCGGTTATCGATTCTCATACTTAAGCACCTCCACGACTTTATCTGGCTTATTATAGCACATCACTGGCAGAAAAATGCAATTGCTTGCCAACCCTAATTGGCAATCAGAAGGAAAGAAAAAAAGGTGAGAAACTCACCTCTTTGATTTAATAAGCCCGGGTATTATAGACGGCAGGTTTTGAAACAGGTTTTGAATAATCCATGTTTCCTGCTTTGAGTTTGCTTTTTCCATCTACCATGATTTGTACCTTCTTGGCGCCAGTATTTTCTGTTAAGGAAAGGACAATAGCTGTCATAGCATCCGGGTTTGCCTCACCCTGATTATAAGCGATAAGTTGTTTGTCGAAGTCCGCAACGACTACATTGTTCTTCTCTTTCACGCTGAGGACACCAACTGATGGCAGAATAGAAGATACGAGGGTAGATCCCTGGCGCGGCCCCCGCACCAATTCTTTTACAACCGTTTCAGCCTTGGTTCCCTTCTCCGTTACGAGTCTTGTAACAGGCACGAAGTAGGTTTTATCATTCGGCAACTGGCCTTCAAAATAAAGGGTAACCGGGGTTGTCTGCCCGATCTTCACATTATCTGCAAGTTCCAGATTAATTCCATTTTTACGGCTCAAATGAGAGATAGGTGTTCCTTTGACAGGCATTACTTCTTGATCATGGCCGTTAATCCGAATGTTTACTTCTTTTACAGAATCGAACTCCGTGAGCGTCCATGTTATTGCATCAATTATTTTTTGTTCGTCCTCCGCTTTATAATTTTTAAATTCCGGAGAAAAATCGACCGTTGCCACGCCATTCTTGATGGTCATTCCAATTATCTTGGTACCCTGCGGAAGGACAGCATGCAACCCTTTAGGAAGCATTTTTTCCCCCTGGCTTCCTTTTACCATATAGCTGAGTACCTGCTTGGCCATTCCCTGTGTTTTGGGAAACTCCATTTCCCAGGGTACCACATAACCGTCTGTGTCGACTACATAGAGCTTTTGTATCATTGTTTTGGCCTCTGCTTTAGCTGTTTTGCCGGATACGTCTGTCAGAGGCTGGCCATTCGCCGTTACCTTTTCACTTCCCGCGGGCTGGGAGTCCAACTTCGGCGGATCAATTTGTTGCGTGCTTGACACATCGTTTGGGCCGAACATGCTGCAGCCGCTTAATACTAAAAGGCCTATGAGTGCTCCGGTAATCATTATTTTTTGTGACATGCGTATTCCTCCTCAGTCTCTGGTTTGTACTATGTATACGAGCCTGATTTGGAATTATACATACTTTGTCCGAAGGCCCCCTTTTATTCCAGCGAAACCCGTTCAGCTGCCACTTCAACACCGAGCCATTGCTGCGCAATCTCGGAAAATAACTCGCGATCCCCACTCGTATAAAAATGGTGCGTCGTATCCACCACATCTCCCCCGTTAGCGAGCAGATTGCGGTAAGCAAGAACGACACTAAGTTCACGGGCGGCTTCTTCTGCGGAACTGATTAACCGAACATCTGGACCGACTGTTTCCTGGATAAAATGCGAGATGAGCGGATAATGCGTACAGCCCAGAATGAGCGTATCAAATTCTTCTCCGGCAAGCGGAGCGAGCGCTTCACGTACAATTTCAGCGCCACCCGGGTCATGCGATCGGCCGCTTTCTACAAGTGGAACCAGAGTGGGGCACGCAAGGCTAACGACGTTTGCCTTTGGATTTAACCGTTTTAACGCTTTTTCGTATGCACCGCTGGCTATCGTTCCCTTCGTTCCGATAACCGCAATTTTCCCCGTCTTCGTCTCTTTTAAAGCGGTTCTTGCCCCCGGATCAATAACACCCACAACCGGAATCTCAAGTTTCTCACTCACCTCGGCAAGAACAACGGCGGCTGCTGTATTACAGCCAATGACCAGTGCTTTTATAGATTTCAGCAGAAGAAAATCGATCATCTGCAGGGAAAATTCCCGAATTTCTTGATATGGCCGCGGTCCATACGGACACCTGGCCGTATCCCCAAAATATACAATATCTTCTCTGGGCAGCTGGCGGATGACTTCCTTTGCAACGGTTAATCCGCCTACCCCCGAATCGATAATGCCTATACCTTGTTTCATTATTTCGCTTCCTTTTGCCTTCTAGTTTAAACGCGCACACACTTTATGATATTGCGTGTTTCCCTACTGAATTGCAAGATGCTATTTTCACAAGCTTAGCTCATGAGCTTGGCCGTTTGAGCTTACCCTGGCTGTGGTAATGGTTACTATGTTTTAACTACCTTATAAAGGAGGGAATGCCGGGATGGCCAGTAAAGTAGTAAAAGGGCTGGCAATAGGTGTTGTAGTCGCGACGCTTCCAGTCCTTTTTACAAAGGCGAACCAGATGAGAGCGAGAAGAATGCCTGATGCATTTGAGGCAATTGAACGAGTCTATCATTCGCGCTTTGGCGATATCCATTATATACGCAAAGGAGCAGGTGATTCGCTGGTATTTATCCATGGGCTGGAGCCAGGAACATCTTCTTACGAATGGCGCGCAAACTTTGCTCCGTTAACCGAACATTTCCGGGTTTTTAATCTCGATTTACTTGGCTATGGGAATTCAGAAAAGCCAGCTTTATCGTATACAACCGACTTATTCAGCGATATGCTAATTGGTTTTATCGAGGATGTAGTCAAGGACTATGCAAACGTGGTAGTCAGCCCGGCCAGCATCCCGTTTGTTTTACAGGCGCTTGAAAAAAAGCCAGTGCTTTTCCAAAAAGTCTGCTTAATCAGCCCGCTCATGGACAAGCATGCAGGAGAAAGGCTGCCTTTTACAGGAAAGTTATCGGAAAAGATTTTAAATCTGCCGGTAATCGGTAATACGATGTACCATCTGTCCACCCAGAAGCCTGCTTTGAAAAAACAGCTGCAGAGTAAGTATCATCGGGATATTGTAAACCGCGAGATGCAGGACCGCGCCTTCCATTCAAGCTTAAGCGGCGGACCAAATGCCTATAAAGCGCCTATGGCATACAGATCCGGCAAACTAAAGGAGAATTACGAATCAATTCTTCATTCTATTCAGCACCCGCTGTTGCTGGTTACTGGCGAATACAGTTCTGTCCCAGCTAACAGATATAAGGACTTTTCATTCGCAGATCGCCAATCACAGGCAATAACGTTAGAAAAATGCGGCTCTCACCCGCACGAAGAGTGCCCGGGTGAATTTAACAGCTGGCTTGTTCAGGAATTTTCCGGTTTGCGTGACTTGCATGTTAAAGACATATCAAGTGGAATGCACGCAAGGGCCTAATGGCAGGCTAACCATACAGAAGACTTCCGGGCTCGCCCGGGAGTCTTTTCCGACTATTAGAAAACTTGGCTAGCGCTGAGCCGCAGGCGAAAGCGATAGCCTTAGTTGCACTTATGTGGATAGGAAAATATATTCTTTCCTATCCACTAAAAAAAGCCGGTCAGGCCGGCTTTTTACCCTCGGGTATTTTTAAATGCGTTAACCCAATCCAAGAGCTGCGCGATATACTTGCCAACGAGCGGCATCGAAACAAATAAACTTAATACATACACGACAAGCGCGATGATAAGCGCGGTGCCGATTGTAAGGCCAACACCACGAGATACACCAGCCAGTATGTTTATCCAAATCACCCTCTTCGGGTTCTGGTAGTTCTCGATGAAGTCGGTGATCCTGGATTTTTCTGTCCGGGCTGAAAGCCAGTTTAACCGCTCTTTATACCTGCTTTCCACGTGCGGTGAATCCGAGGAGGACGGGGAAGACGGAGCCCCAGCGCTAACTTTAGACTTTGGCATGCTGGCGCCCCCTTCCCTCAGATGTATACTTGGATTTTATATCGTTAAAGCCTTTATAGACGCTGAACCCTGCCGTGAGTATTTCTAACACTTGATCAGCCCAGCGGGGCGGAACAGACACTTTATCCTGAACATGGTTTGATAACGAGGTCACACCCTGTCCAATCGAATCCACCGCTTCAAATGTGCTGTCAAGCTTGTCCATTTTAAATGTTAAATCTTTTGATATCGAATTCAGGTCCTCAAGGGATACGTCCACCCGGGCGATAATCTGGTCGACATTCATCTGAAGGTGGGCGATAGTTGTATCGGTCTGCTTGATCAGGTCATTTAGATTGCGGAAGAATAAAACGAGCATCACCGCAATTGCCGCTATAGCAAATGCAACGACAATGACACCCATAATAATAGCTGTCTGCATCTACGATCCCTCCTTGTAAGGTGTTTGGTTTTCCTTACCCGTGTTTTTTCATGCATAAACTATGATAAAATAGAGAGGAATGGATTTCTCTCCACACAGGGATTTTATGGTACGATTGAGGTACACTTTATGAAATGTGTAAGATGGGAGTGCGAATATGTTTAGGAAGACGGCTCAAAAATTCATTGAAGAAAACAGCAGCAGTATTGGAGAGAAGTGGCTGCGCAATGTATCTGATTCTTCATCTAATAACAGAACCCTTGAGCTATTCATTCAAAATATGATACAAGGTGGTTTTCTTGATCATCTTTCCGGGTTCTTTTCAGAAGAAATTGAAATCCAGCAGGAAGCTGCTGTTAGCATAGAGAAACTATTCCATAAATATGTTCCCCTCTGTACCGAAGCGGATGTACCTATAGGAGAAGTCATACAAAGCTTTTACTTTATTCGGGATGTTATTATTAAAATTGATGGGGTAACAGAAGATGTGGCCCTTCTTTTATCACTTATAAAAGAAGTCGATCGTTTCTTTTTTAATTTTAATGGTTTGATTCATGATATCTACGCTTTATCCTGGAAAGCGAAACTGCTTGCACACCGTTCTGAAATTCTGGAACTGTCTGCCCCTCTCATTCCGGTGCTTGAGGATATCGCCGTTATGCCGATTGTCGGAACAATTGACACGGATAGAGCGCAGTATATCACAGAGAATCTATTATACGGTGCAATCAAAAATGAAAGTAAGGTTGTACTCATCGATATTACAGGCGTGGCCGTTGTAAATACCATGGTTGCCCAGTATATTCTAAAAGCTGCCGAAGCTATTCACTTAATCGGTGCTGAATGCATTGTTGTGGGGATTCGACCGGAAATAGCACAGACAATGATCAGTCTTGGCATAGAATTAGACAGTTTGCAAACACTGAGTTCTTTGAGCCAGGGTCTGCGGCAAGCATTATCCATGACCGGGAAAAAAATTACGGACATTGAGGGAGGAAAAATTAAATGAGGATCCCCATACTCAAACTTGGCAATTATCTGTTGGTTTCCATACAAGTGGAACTTGATGATAACACAGCTGTTCAATTTCAACAGGATTTACTAGGAATGATCCATAAAACCGGATCCAAAGGCGTTGTAATCGATTTGACATCGGTACAAATGATCGACAGCTATATTGCAAGAGTGCTTGGCGACGTAGTAAAAATGGCTGAACTGCTTGGCAGTGAAGTTGTATTTACAGGCATACAGCCAGCGGTCAGCATTACCCTTATCGACCTTGGCATTACTTTCCGTAATGTAAAAACAGCCATGAATTTAGAACAAGGATTGGAAAAACTGCAGCAATTATTGGAGGGATAATGGTGGACAACAACCCTAACATAACCGTTTATAACGAGTGGGATATCGTTGTTGCCCGACAAACGGGGCGGGACCTCGCCAAATCCCTCGGATTCGGAGAAGTAGACCAAGCGCGGATAACGACCGCTATATCCGAATTGGCTCGTAATATATATTTATACGCTAAAAAAGGCGAGATTGAGTTATCTTCGGTTTACGAGGATGACAAAGTTGGCATTCGCATTATGTCGCGGGATGAAGGACCTGGCATTAAAGATGTAGTCCGGGCCCTTGAAGATGGCTATTCTACTTCCGGCGGACTGGGGGCAGGCCTTCCCGGCGTAAAGCGTTTGATGGATGTTTTCAGCATTGAGAGCGCTGAAGGGAAAGGAACAACAGTCAACGCGATAAAGTGGAAAATGCTCTAGGGAGGAGGCGCTTTATTGAAACAAGTCATGGAGTATTACGAAAAAATTATGCTTCATTTTCTACAAAACCAGGGGGAACACCAGCTTTATGCTGGCCAGCAGCTAAGTAAGCAGCTTATTGAGAAGGATGTTTCACCCGAAGAAATTTTATCTATACATTTAACCGCGATGAAGAAGAACGGCTTCACCCTCTCTTCCGACTGGGAAAAGTCTTTCCAATTTCTTTTAGAAATCATGGTTTCCTTTGGTATGGCCTACCAGGAACGGCAGAGCCTTCGGATCAAGAAAAAACAGTTTGAAAGCGAAATCAACGTAGCGATTTCGATGCAAAAAAACCTATACCCAAGCAATTTTAACCACAATTTTCACGACATTGACCTTGGATTTATCAGTACGCCGGCTCGGGAGATGTCCGGTGATTTTTATTATTTTATTAATCATGACCGCGATCGCCTTGGTGTACTCATCGCGGATATAGTCGGAAAAGGCATCCCGGCTGCTTTATGTATGTCGATGATCAAATATGCAATGGATACGCTGGAAAGAGATGCGAAACCAGCGAACCTTATTCTGGATCACCTTAACAGGCTAATGATAAAAAATGCTGATCCCAGCTTATTTGTCACAATGTTCTATACGATTTATGACCCTCTCACCTCGATACTCTCCTATTCATCGGCCGGCCACGAACCCGCGCTTTATTATGACAGCCGGGCGGATAAGTTCTCTGACCTTAACACAAAAGGTCTCATCCTTGGGGTCGATTCTCAGGTTGAGTACAAAGAGAAAAGCCTGCAGTTGCATCCAGGAGATTATGTCATTCTTTACACAGATGGTGTCACCGAGTTTAGGCGGTCCGATATGCCTGACGACAACCATATCCTGCGTGAAGCGCTGAGCACAGTTGATAAGACGATGACATCCCAGGAAATTGTAGAAAAAATATATCAGTATATCATCAATAAAAAAGATTATCAGCTGGATGATGACCATACCATTGTCATGATCAGGAAAACATAGCATCCTGGATAAAATTAACTTTTCTTATCTTCGTTTAACCGGTTAGATAGCGTGGTAAAGTAATATTATTATTCTGTACATAAGATAACATTCCAGACAGGGATTATACTCGGCTGACCACAAGCCTTTTCAAGGGTGGTGAGCCGTAGTTGTGCTGATGTGTGCTAAAATAAACAATTTGAGGTGAAGAGAATGAATCAGTTACCTTTCGTTGTAGATAAGGTCGAGTCTGATAATGAAGTGCGCTTGTTCATCAGCGGTGATTTGGATCTGGCTACCGCTCCCCAGTTGAGAGAGGTTCTGCTACCGCTTGCGGAGAAAGAAACGAAGCCTCTTCGAATGAATTTAAGAGAGCTTCATTATATGGACAGCACCGGTCTTGGTGTATTTATTGCTGCCCTCAAACTTCGCAACTCCATTGATTCGGAAATTTATTTAGAAGAAGTTCCGGATAAGATTCAGAGGATTTTCCAGATTTCAGGTGTCGATCAATATCTTACAATGGTTTAATTTCTTACCAGGGGGGTTTATTCAATGCCCAGTTTAAATGACTATGTCAAAATTGTTGTACCGGCCCGGGCCGATTATATAGGTGTTATCCGTCTGACAGTATCTGGGTTAGCCTACCAGATGGGCTTTTCCTACAACGATATCGAAGATATTAAAGTAGCAATTGCTGAAGCGTGTAACAACGTCGTCCGGCATGCATACGATCACAGCCAAGGTGTCCTTACGATCCACTTCCACATTCGCGAAGATAATCTTGAAGTAGAAGTATGCGACGAGGGTGGCGCCTTTGACGTGACCAAAATCGAGGGCGGAGCCGCTTCCCTGCACGGTAAAAACCTTGATGAAATTGAAATTGGCGGCCTTGGCATTTATTTAATGAAGACGCTCATGGACCAGGTTAAGTATGATACAAGCCAGGGGGGGGTTCGTGTTTCACTTCTCAAATATTTGAATAGGGATGAGGTGAGCGAAAGTGAGCCAGACGTCCACCGGGAACTCAAACAATCTTGATATCGCGGAATGCATACGTGAGTACCAAAGTTCAAAATCAGAAGATGTACTAAACCAAATCCTGCTTAATTATCAAACCACAGTTCGAAAGCTCGCCTCTAAGATGGCTCGGGACTTTCACCTGGTAGACGACCTGTACCAGGTTGGAATGATGGCTCTCCTAGGGGCAATCGATAAATTTGACATCAATGTCAGCAACAATTTCGACGCTTATGCTGTTTCAACGATTGTTGGAAAAATGAAGCACTACCTTCGGGATAAGACGTGGAGCATACGCGTGCCCCGCACAATTAAAGAAATGGGCTACAGGCTCCAGAAAACCATCGATGAACTTACCATCGAACTTCAAAGATCCCCCCGCATTGATGAAATCGCCCGGAAGCTTGAACTGAGTGAAGAAAAAGTATTGGAGATCATGGAAAACAAAGGAAATATCCATGCTCTATCGCTTGATACTCCCATGAAGGCGGATAGCCAGGAGCAGGATTCCCATACTCTTATGGATGTTATTCAGGATCAGGATCCAGGGTACGCAGATGTAGACCGTAAAATGGATTTGTCTGGCCTGCTCGACAAACTCGATGAGCAGCAGAAGATGGTTATCCACTATGTTTATTATGAAGAATGGTCCCAGCGGCAGATCGGTGAGAAGCTTGGGATCTCCCAGATGCAGGTATCCCGCATCTTGCGTAAAACACTGGAACAGATGAGAGAGGCTTACACAAAGAGTTCGGAGTGATTTGATGAAGGTGGAGAATGGAAATACATTTACGTACAGTATTCATAACACATCTAAAAAACCTAATACCTTATCTGGCGATTGTTATTTTGCCAGGCAACATGAGAACTATATGCTTCTAAGCATCGCTGATGGGCTTGGCAGTGGACCGGCTGCTCGCTTTGCTGCTGAAAAAACAGTCAAAGAAATAGAAGCAAATTTCGATGTGGATTCTCCCCTCCAACTGTTAGAGCTAAGCAATCGCACCCTTCAGGGATCTCGCGGTTCAGTAGTGGGCATTGCTTGCATTGACTGGAGAAGCTGCTCATGCAAATACGCAGGCATCGGCAATATTACGTGTATCTCCATTACTCCACAGCGTAAGAAGCAGTACTATCTCTCTGTTCCTGGCTACTTAAACGGCCGTTCTTTTCATGCTATTGAGCGAAGCTTTCCTTTTCATCCTGGTGACACCATTGTTCTCTATTCAGATGGGATCCAGCTGCCAGATAACTGGGAGTACATCGTGACGGAACCTGGGAGTACACAGCAAGTTCTGCAGCGTATTATCCACCAGATGGAAACCATCAATGACGATGCAACGTTAATTATCGGGAAATGGGACCAAACATCCCCATCTTCCACTTCCTTTTAGACAATTCGGCTGCAGTCACGCCTAAAGCGCTGGCTGCAGCTTTAATTATTTTGATTGGCTTATACGCATAAATCAAAGCGCTACCTATGAACGTTCCGCTTGTCGGAGATCCATTTTACAAGGGCCGTTACTCCAAGGGTAAACGCTACGATAATTCCAGTAAACGTTACAAACAGAGCGATGTAATCAAAAAATCCATAGGATAAAAATTTCTTCCACTGAATCCCTCCCTTTAGATCATCAATCACAAGGTTCATGCCAAAAATGCCGCTTATCACTGTATAGATGGTTAGAATCATTAGCAAGTGGTTATGTCGTTTGTCTGAGAATTTCTCCTGATATTGATAAAGACTTGAGAGAGTCTGTTCGACATCTTCAAATAACCGGTCGTTGCCAAACTGGTTTCGCAACTGGAGAAAAATATCCTTACCCTGAGACTGCGAGATGACCTCTATGAAATAGTAACGGGTTGAAAAATCAGTAATGGAGCGAATGAGGTATTCAATTTCCCTGTTATCTTTATCAACGCGTACGTCAGAGTGCCTATTCGAAAGCTTAAGGAGCACGATATGGTGGAACAAATTAAGAAGCACCGTATAGTAATACTCCCCATACATCTGATTAGCTAACCTTTGGCACTCTTCGGGTCCTCGATTTGTCAGGCAGCAGAAAGCATGCTCGGCCGTAACATAATGTGTATAGGGCGCCCAGCGCTTGTAAACCCGGTCAGAACTGCAATAATTATCAATATAATCATTGTTCGCTGCACTAACAAACGGTTCGCCTTTGTGGGAAACACCATCCAGGTGTGCGGCTCTATATAAGTCTATGTTCTCGATCGTGGCGTCCTCTTCAAAAGCAAAGAAGCCCTGAACATACATTCTTTCATCAACAAAAAAAGGCAATGTTTCGAAATAGGCCCCTTCTACACCCTCTGTATCCAGATAAGGAAGAATACTCTTGGCCAGCACTTTAAAGACAAAATCCTCTACTTCTTTGAATTCCTGCCCCGCATAAGAAACACTGGACTGTTCCCTGTTGTCTGTTAAATTCTCCAACACACGCAACTGGGCTGCAAAATCCAAGGCCTGCGTATAGGTTAAATCGTCTGCTATAATCTCTGTTCTTATTGTCATCAAACCAAGATCAAACGGGCAGACAATCATATCTACGGAGTGAATCCGAAAGGTAAAATTGTGGCTTCCGCTTCGAAAGTTTACATCGATACCCATTTTACGCGTATATCGATGAAACCCTTCATCATCCTCTCGCTTGGGAAAAAGGAAACTGGATGTGAAAGGCAGATAGTGCCGTTCAAGGCTTCGATGGGAAACCCGGTACCCTTCACCGTAAAAAGCTTTCTCATAATCTACTTGACTAAGATAAAACGACTGGTATTCGTCCTTTTTCAGCTGTGCTCTTAACTCTTGGTGTTTGTTGGGTTTTATCGAGAAAGGGAAAATAAACTGGCATTGTGCTGTTGCTAGCTTCTTATCGTGGATTATGGGTTCCTGCATCTGCCTTCTCCCTTCTAATCGTTATATAGTAATTTACCCACTTTTCGTGCAAACAAAAAATCACCCCCTGATAACCAGGAGGTGAGCGACCGGTTCATTTTAAATTTGCAATTCTCCTAAACGAACCAGTTCGACAACTGCTTGTGACCGACCTTTTACTCCGAGCTTTTGCATAACGTTGCTGATGTGATTACGCACCGTCTTCTCGCTAATAAAAAGTTGCTGGGCAATGTCTCTTGTCGTCTTATCAAGCACTAATAATTCAAAAACTTCCCTTTCTCGGTTGGTCAATAGTGGCTTCGCTTTCTGGTCGTTACCCAAATGAACTACCCCTCCTTGCTCGGGCTCTCAAGTACAAGGCCGGGGATACAGTCAACCATATTTTATGACCAGAGGAGAAGCAGGGTGCGGTGGCGGGGGGAATTTGGGCCTGCGACACATTATATTCAGCTGTATAGAAGCGTGTGACCGCGATTCCAAAAGCCGTTTTACTGTCCGTAGAGTGATTTATGTACGCTCGCTTGTGAGTGGCGGTTCATTCATCCTTTGACTGTGATTATGGGGATTATTGGAAACTTGCTCTTTAAATCTCGTAACAACGTATCATCCTTTATAAAAATCCACCTGGCGCTGTCCATTCTTAAGGCGGCCACCCCCACTTCGTTAGTGCTTAACTGCCAAAACGGAAGTGGCAGCCTGCGAAAAGCGAAAACAACATTTCCAAAGTTAAAGCAAGATTTCAGGCAGTCATTCAAGGTGAACTCCCGCCGGTTGTATTCGAGCAAATGAACCGGTTCAATGCCGAACTTTTTAAGCAGATGTCTTCGATCGGCAGCCTGCTCTTCTGTCTTTCCTTCACTGTAGCGGGAAGACAGAACAGGGTACTGCCGGGCAAGATAGTGATAATCTATGCCGTGGAAAAACATGTTATTTCACCATCTCCAGCTTCTCAAATACCGCTATCTCCTTCTTAAGTTTCTCCGGAATGGCTACGCTTTTATGCGTAGCTTTCGACATAAGGACGATTGTGCCTCTTCCTGTAGTGGCGATAACATCTCTGTTCTCCAATTTTAAGCAGTATTCAAACTCCAGCGAACTTCTGCCCATTGATGCTACCCGGACACCCAGCTTCACCTTATCTTCCATGAATACTTCTGCTAAGTAGTGGCAAGCAACATCAGCCGCTACAATCATGAGATCCGATCCTTCCTCGAAGATTTGCTCCCTTCCTCCAGGCAAGTTATTAAAATAATTGATTCTTCCCTCTTCAAAGTAAATAAAATAGCTAATGTTGTTAACGTGTCCAGACATGTCTGTTTCACAGTAACGGACGTTAATTGGCATAAAGAAATAGAATCTCTTTACCCAACTCTCCATGTCAGGCTGTATATATGTTGGTTTCGCCATCGTACTGGTCTCCAATCCACATGTTTGTATTTTTCTATATATTTAGTTTAACAGAAAAGACTGCTCTTATGTGAGCAGCCTGCTTATTTAGTATAGGCTCGTATAATTTAATGGCTTTGAGGACCGCTGTCATACGCACATTCTTCAATCTCAAACCCTAAATCTTGAATCATCTGGTGGTCTAGAGAGGATTTCTGGCCGTCTGTCGTAAGGTAATCGCCAATAAAGATAGAATTAGCCGCATACAGGCCCAATGGCTGCAGAGAACGCAGATTCACTTCACGCCCGCCAGAAATGCGAATTTCTTTGGTTGGATTAACGTAGCGGAACAAGGCCAGTACCTTCAAGCATTTGCGCGGGTTTAGTTCCTTGAGATTTTCAAGAGGCGTGCCGGGGATCGCATTTAAAAAATTAACCGGTATCGAATCGGCATCCAGTTCACGAAGGGCAAATGCCATCTCTACGATTTGTGCATCGGTCTCCCCCATCCCGACGATAACACCTGAGCAGGGAGACATACCCGCCTCTTTGACAGCATTTACTGTATTTACGCGGTCTTCATATGTATGGGAGGTCGTGATCGCGTCATGGTGGCTTTCAGCTGTGTTGAGATTATGGTTAAACCGATCCACACCTGCCGCCTGAAGCTTCTTCGCCTGTTCCGGCGTCACAAGTCCAAGGCAGGCGCAAATCTTCATACCGTACTCTTCTTTAATTTCCTTAATGGCTTCAACCACTTTATTGACTTCAGAATCAGAAGGACGCCTGCCGCTCATCACGATACAATAGGTGCCTGCCTTTAATTCATTCGCCTTGCGCGCGCCGTCTAGTAATACATCCTTCTCCAGCAACGGATACTTCTCAACAGGTGCATTGGAAACGATAGACTGGGAACAGTACCCGCAATTCTCCGGACACAGACCGCTCTTTGCATTAATAATCATATTCAGCTTTACCTTATTGCCATAATAGTGGTGGCGAATCCGGTAGGCTCCATGGAGAAGAGGCAAAATGTCTTCGTCAGGAGTATTTAAAATAGCCAAAGCCTCTTCCTGTGTGATGTGGGTTCCTGATAGAACTTCATTCGCAAGCGCCTGCCATTCGACTTCATGTACATACTGTTGTGTATTCATAGGTAAGCCTCCTAATTAATTGTTAACCTTTTATCGTGATGTAGTTAACATTAATTATATATAGAAGACATTTTACCTGTCAATTACGAAAATTTCGCACACCAGCTAGTGAACCCGGCCGTTTGCCGAACCGCGCGTGTGGTACCTTGATTTTGTGCGGATTAAGTAAATACCAAACCCCATTGACAGCCATAGCAATCCTGTGAAAAAACCGGATCCCCCAACAGGTACCAATAAAAGAAGAATAAAGATAAAAGCCAGGGCTGGTAAAAATGGATAACAAGGAGCCAGAAACGGAGTCGATTCTTCTGCCAGCGTTCCCTTTCTCCGCGAGATAAAAAAGGCCATCATCGTAAATAGAAAAGTCAGCAAGTATAAAAAGCCCGTCGCATTAACCGCGATGTTGATTGAGCTTGCCAGTGTAAACAGAATTTGGATGCTTACCCCCAGCAGGATGGCCCAGACAGGCGTTTGGAAACGCGGATGAATTTCACCTATTTTTTTAGGCAAAAATCCATTGCGGCCCATAGCAAACGCCGTTCTTGAAATAGACATAATAAAAGCATTCGCTGTGGCCGGCAACGCAATCACAATGACCATACTGACTAAGGTGGGGCCGAAATCCCCTAAAAACTGCTGGCTTGCTAATGCAACTGGCACTTTGGATAGCCCTAGCTCTTTCCAGGGAACAAGGCCGATTGAGACAAACAAAAGGCCCGAATATAGAAAGAGAACAATCAGAATGGATGAAAGAATAGCTCTTGGAATGGTTTTGCCAGGAGTCTTCATTTCTTCCCCGGCGTCCACTATCACATCCCACCCAACCATAGAAAGAAAACCAACTAATGCTGCGGCAAGGATGCCATTAAATCCATTGGGGGCAAACGGTGAATACAACGAGTAATGAACATGGCCAAATCCTAGTGCAAAAAATAAAACCAGCATTAGGATCTCCACAACTACAATTCCCACTTGAACGGCACCGCTGAATTTTACCCCTAACCCATTTAGAAATGCTAAGAAAAGAAGAAGCACCACTGCGCTTGGCAGCGAAGGCGCACCGGTTAGAGAATGAAGATAGTTGCCGAACCCCCGGGATACGAAACTGCTTGCTGCAAGCCATGCCCCCCAATAGGACCATCCGATTAACGTTCCAAGTAAGGGGCCCATTGTTTGACTTACATATTCATAAGCTCCACCGGCTCTGGGATAGCGGGAAGCTAACTCCGCATAGCATAACCCTAATAAAATTTCCAGGATCGCAGCTATGACAAAAGCAAGCATGACAGCCGGGCCTGCTTTTCCGGCTGCTACACCACTAAGGATAAAAATACCGGCTCCCACCATGGCCCCAGTGCCAAGAGCAGTAGCTTCTTTCCATCCTAAATCTCTTTTTAGATTCATACGGCTCACCTTTCCTTTCCCCTTTTAAAATTTAACATGATAAAATAATGGAGATAAGGACCAATTGCGAGCGTATTTTATGGTACCAATTAGAAAAGGGGGCCTAATATGTTCTGGATACCTATTGATCGATCTTTGGAGATCCCATTAACGCGGCAGGTTTACGAGCAAATTCGCAGACGAATCTTACACGCAGAGCTTGCTGCGGGTGAATGCCTTCCTCCTACCCGTCAATTAGCCACCCATTTGGGAACGTCGCGGAATATCATAGTGGAAGCGTATGAACAACTGTTAGCAGAGGGATATATTGAAGCCCGTCAGGGATCCGGTACATATGTGGCGGAAGGCGCTTGCCTAGCTCAACGTGAACAAACAGTGTCGTTCACTACATATGAAGCGGAGCAAGAACAGCAAGACACAGCGGATCTCATCGATTTTCGCTCAGGCCTTCCCGCTTTGGACATGTTTCCGCGGCAAATGTGGGGACAAACCGCTAAACAAGTCTGTATGGAAACCTCAAATTCAATTTTTGGCTACGGGCATCCCGAGGGAACCAACCATTTACGACATACATTATGCCGATATCTGAAGAGAACAAGAGGGGTGGAATGCCATCCGGATCAACTCGTGATAACAGCTGGCGCCACACAGGCTTTATCCCTTGTAGCCCATCTGCTTTTGTCGCAAGGAGACGAAGTAATCATTGAAGATCCCATTACGCAGGAAATCCAGACCATTTTCTCTTCCCCCGGGTCTGTACTCTATCCGATTGCTGTCGATGAACTGGGAATGAGAACGGATTTACTGCCCTTACATAAGACGCCAGGCTTTATTTTTGTGACGCCGTCGCACCAGTTTCCGCTCGGGGGCGTGCTTCCTATTCAACGCCGGATTGAACTGATCCAATATGCCCGGGCGGTGGATTGTTTCATTGTTGAGGATGACTATGACAGCGAATTTCGTTACCAGGGGGCACCAATAAATTCACTTCAGGGACTTGATCCGGACAGAGTAATTTATATTGGAACCTTCAGCAAGATACTGTCACCAGCCCTTCGATTGGGCTATTTGATTCTTCCGCCGGCGCTGACCAAGCGATGTAAAGATCTAAAATGGTTTACCGATCTTCATACCCCGTCCATTGAACAACTTACCCTGGCACATTTTATCGACGAACGGTACCTGGAACGCCATATTAGAAAAATGAAAAAAGTATATAAAACGCGGCGGGATTATGTAAAGCTATGTTTAATAGAACAGTTTGGTACGCTAGTGAACGTTAGCGGCGACTCGACAGGTTTGCACTTAATAGCTGAATTTAGCAACATTACATTTTCCAATGAAAAGGTAAATGAATTAATGAAGGAACATAAAGTTAAAATTTATCCAGTTGAGCTGCATACGATTGAAAAAGGACGACACCGCAACAAAGTGATTTTAGGATATGGTAACTTAACCATGGAAGAGATAGAGGAAGGTGTCAGAAGATTAAAACAGGCTCTTATCCCCGGGTTGACTTCCTGCAATCGTTAACAGGGTGCTTATCCCACTCCATGCCATCATGTAATTTGATGAAAAAAGAGCTTGTTCTCATTATGAGAACAAGCTCTTTTTCTGTGTAGCATTCGCTGCTGGTTTATCTTAGCTACGGAAAAAGTTTTTAATAGATTGCACCGTAGTGGCGCGGTTCATCGCGGCAATTGAAGTGGTGAGCGGAATGCCTTTCGGGCAGGACTGCACACAGTTTTGTGAGTTACCGCAGTCTGTAATACCGCCTTCACCCATTAAGGCTTCCAGGCGCTCATCTTTATTCATTTTGCCTGTTGGATGCTCATTGAAAAGACGAACCTGTGATATAGCAAATGCGCCGATAAACGGCGATTTATCGTTTACGTTCGGGCATGCTTCCAGGCATACACCACACGTCATGCAACGGGAAAGTTCATACGCCCACTGGCGATCAACTTCTGGCATGCGAGGTCCCGGTCCCAGATCATGAGTACCGTCAATCGGAATCCATGCTTTTACGCGCTTGAGTGCGTTAAACATGCGGCTGCGGTCAACAGCCAAGTCGCGGTTGATTGGGAACGTGCTCATTGGTTCAAGGCGAATTGGCTGTTCAAGGCGATCCACAAGTGCCGTACATGCCTGACGCGGCTTGCCGTTAATCACCATGGAACATGCACCACAAACCTCTTCTAGGCAGTTCATTTCCCAGGTAATCGGCGCTACCTTTGTGCCGTCTGCGGTTACAGGATTGCGCTGAATTTCCATCAGGCATCCAATTACATTCATATTCGGACGGTATTCAATCTTGAATTCTTGTTTATATGGCGCTCCGTCAGGTCCATCCTGACGCGTTATAATTAAATGGATAGTTTTATCAGCCATCGGTTATTACACCTCTTTTTTCTCAGTAACTTCGTGCTTCGTCGAATAATCACGCTTACGAGGTTTCAACAGAGAGATATCGACATCTTCGTATGAAATGTCTGGCCCTTGCGTTGCAGCATTGTAAGATGCAATGGTTGTTTTCAGGAAGTTTTGATCGTCGCGCTCCGGGAAGTCCGGTTTGTAGTGGGCACCGCGGCTCTCATTACGGTTAAGCGCACCAAGCGTAATAACACGGGCAAGCATGAACATGTTCCAGAGCTGGCGGGTGAACGATGCACCTGCGTTACTCCATTTGGATGTGTCGTTGATATTGATATTTTGGTAACGTTCCATAAGCTCCTGGATTTTTTCATCCGTTTGCTGCAGCTTATCATTAAAGCGTACAACGGTTACGTTCTCTGTCATCCAGGTACCAAGCTCACGGTGAAGAATATAAGCATTTTCCTTGCCATCCAGACTCAGAAGGCGGTTATATTTCTCCTGCTCTTGTTTAACCTGACTATTAAACACAGAATCAGACACATCATCAGACGATTTGCTAAGGCCATTAATGTATTCAATTGCTTTAGGCCCAGCCACCATACCGCCGTATACTGCGGAAAGCAGGGAGTTAGCTCCCAGACGGTTTCCTCCGTGCTGTGAGAAGTCACATTCACCGGCAGCAAACAAGCCTGGTACATTGGTCATTTGATTGTAGTCAACCCACATTCCGCCCATGGAGTAATGGACAGCCGGGAAGATTTTCATTGGAACTTTACGCGGATCGTCGCCAACGAATTTTTCATAGATTTCTATGATACCGCCAAGCTTAACATCAAGTTCATGCGGATCTTTGTGGGAGAGGTCAAGATAAACCATGTTCTCGCCATTAATGCCAAGCTTCTCATCCACGCAAACATGAAAGATTTCCCTTGTTGCAATATCACGCGGTACAAGGTTTCCATAAGCCGGGTATTTTTCTTCAAGGAAGTACCAAGGCTTACCATCTTTATACGTCCAGATACGGCCGCCCTCACCGCGCGCTGATTCGGACATCAGGCGGAGCTTGTCATCCCCAGGAATAGCAGTAGGATGAATCTGAATAAATTCCCCGTTAGCATATTTAACGCCCTGCTGGTACAGTGCCGAGGCAGCTGTCCCGGTATTGATAACAGAGTTAGTAGATTTACCAAAGATAATTCCGGGGCCGCCTGTCGCCATAATTACAGCATCCGCTTTAAACGATTCAATCTCCATGCTTTTGAGATTCTGTGCCGTAATACCACGGCATACGCCGCTTTCATCCATAACAGCAGAAAGAAATTCATAGCCCTCATGCTTGGTCACCAGTCCGCTTACTTCCCAGCGGCGTACCTGCTCATCCAGCGCGTAAAGCAGCTGCTGTCCAGTGGTTGCCCCGGCGAAAGCTGTACGGTGGTGCTGTGTGCCGCCGAAACGGCGGAAGTCAATCAAACCTTCCGGGGTTCGGTTAAACATAACACCCATACGATCAAACATATAAATAATACCAGGGGCAGCATCACACATAGCTTTTACAGGAGGCTGATTCGCCAGGAAGTCTCCGCCATAAACTGTATCGTCAAAGTGAATCCATGGGGAGTCCCCTTCACCTTTTGTGTTAACCGCTCCGTTAATACCGCCCTGTGCGCAAACTGAGTGAGAGCGTTTAACCGGTACAATAGAGAACAGCTCTACAGATACGCCGGCTTCAGCTGCTTTAATGGTTGACATCAATCCAGCAAGGCCGCCGCCGACAACAATAATTTTACCTTTACTCATGCTTCCCCCTCCTTAACGTTGCATTGCCTGGGCTACATCTACCGGATGTGCGAATGCAAATAGTGCCATTAATCCCATGGCAGACATTAATATGAAAATGATAATTGTTACATAAGTAGAAATACGCTGTGCACGCGGCCCTACTGTAATACCCCAGCTAACACCAAAACTCCAAAGCCCGTTGGCAAAATGGAAAATCGCGCACAGGAGGCCGATGATATAAAAAGTTAACATGAGCGGGTTTGCCAGAATGTCATTCATCGCTTTAAATAAACCGCTTGCCTGCGTTGTTCCCATAACAAGCTGAATTTTCGTTTCCCACACATGCCATGCAATAAAGATAAGCGTAATAACACCTGTAACACGCTGCAGCATAAACATTACGTTCCGAAAATAACCGTAATTTCCCACGTTGTTTTTCGCCTGGAAAGCGATGTATAATCCGTAAATGCCGTGGTATAAGATTGGTAAAAAGATAAAGACAATTTCGATTAGCGAGAGAAACGGAAGCCCTTCCAAAAATGAAACACGAGTCTCAAAAGCAGCTTCACCGCGAGTCGCATAATAGTTGGTTAATAGATGGATAAACAAAAACGCACCAATCGGTACAACTCCCAAAAGGGAGTGGAGTTTTCGATTGAAGAAATGACGATGTCCTTCCATTGAAGCAATCCCCCCTTTAAGTTTTCAGCAAATACTTTGATTTTTTTCATAACGGTTTCAACTAATAAAGTTCTCTCTTTTGAACTCTCCTTTTTTATCCACTCCTATTTTCTCTGACTCCCCCTTCTAATATGAACAAATCCTTATTAAATAAAGCTTGTTACACTTTGGTGAAAATGAACAGATTGTGACAAAATTATTTTACTCCTAGACGAGGTAAGCGTCAAGGAATGCCTTACTCTGTTGTCGAATCACGGCGAAATTTTTCAGAGAAAAAGGGCGAAGTTGAGAGCCTTCCCTACATATAATCCCATTGCCCGTTTTTTATCCGGTATATCGTCCTATAGCTAATGCTGAAATCCTTTTCAATGCTTTTAGGTGATTCCCCTTCTAGTAATCTCCTTTTAATTGCCTGAATATCCAGAGCATCAATTCCTTTTAATTTGGCCGCAGAGAGGTGCGCTTTCCATTCCGGAGTGAACTGTTTCTTTAACCTCATTAAATCCAGCCCCTTTCTTAAATTTGCACAAAGAAAAAGCAGCTGCGATGTTTAGATGTATACAGCTGCTCTGGCGAGTCTCTTTCCTACTTGACGATTACGACCGGACACAAGGCTTGGTGCAGTACTTTATGGCTTACACTCCCGAGAATCATTTCGCCAATAGCGCCCAAACCCCTGCTCCCGATCACAATTAGGTCATAGCCTTCCCGATTGGCAAGATGGCAAATTCCTTCTGCTGCAAATCCAGCCAGGTGAACAATCTCCACTTCTAAATGACAACCGTTATTGGCCGCTTTCCTTCAATTTGCGCAGAGCCTTCCGAAATCCGGCATCGCCGGTGAAATCCTCATTTTTTTCTTCTGGCTGCCGGCTCTCCTGAGAAACAGCTTTTTCACTCTGGTGGAACTGCTGCAGAGCTTTCCTGTAGTCCAAATCCCCCATAGGTTCATCGACCTTCTCCACTTTCGGAACAGGAGGCTGGTGGAAATTACGCAGTGCGCTTCGGAACTCTTCATCCAGCCGGGAACTTTCATCATCACTGCGTTCCGACCGTTCCTTGTTTGCTGTTTTTACAGGGATAAGCATAAGCAGAAAACCTATGATAACAACAATGGCCGTCACACCGAACGGAGTGTGAGGCGCATAGGTGTCGCCGATATAACCGGATAGAATGGGTGCAATGGCTGCTCCAAGCCAGCGGACAAAGTTATACACGCCTGATGTAATTCCCCGTGCATAAGGGGAACACTCCATCACATAGCTGGTAAACAATGCGTTATTTAGCCCGGAAATAAGACCGGACGCGATAATAAGAACAACAAGAATCCACACGGTTTTAACGAACAGCATCAACGCCAGGAAAATAGCAAAAACGAACAATCCAAAACGAATAAGCGACCTTGGCTGCCACCTTCTTTCTAACTGGTGAGAAAGAACGGCAGAACCATAGGCGAGGCACAAGCCCCAGCCAAAGAATATAAACCCAAGTTGGATAGCTGATAGTCGCAAGACAATCGGCGAGTAAGACAGCACGGTAAAAAATCCATAATAATAAAGCATGCCGGCGAGCGCGCCTTGAATAAACGGTTTATTGGTAAAGAGGCGGCCCATTTCGCGCAAGCCCGCGGCCTGCCTTCTCTGCATGTTGGCCGGCTCCTTTACGAATGAAAGAACGAGAATAAATGCGAGAAAAATTAAAATACCTGTTGCAAAGAAAGGATACCGCCAGCTAACGCCGCCCAATAGCCCCCCTACAAGCGGTCCACCCGCCATCCCTAATCCAATGGCTGCTTCGTATAAACCAACCGCTGAGCTAACGTCATCGGAAAGCGCAATAAGCAAAGTCATCGCAGTGGCAAAGAACATCGAGTTGCCCAGTCCCCAGCCTGCCCGGAAAATCGACAGTTCTGCGATACTGTTGGAAAACCCGCATACCAGCGAAAATACCGTCACTATGCCTAACCCGATCACCATCATCTTCTTGTCGCCGATTTTTCCGGCAGCGAGCCCTGACGGCAGCATCATAATCGCCATCGTAAAGATATACGCGGTAAACAGCAACTCTACCTGTGCTGAACTGGCGCCAATTTGTTCCGCAATTACAGGCAGGAGCGGATCAACGACACCAATTCCCATAAATGCAAGGAACGTAGCAAAAACGGTTATAATTTTACCACGGCGCCGTTTTCGATTAATCAGCTCCACATTATCATCTTCCAATATAGCCACTTCCTCCCTTAGATTATCGATATCCGCATGCCCATACGATTAGCGTTACCCATAAAAACAAATTAAGTATTTTATGAGTATGATTTTTTGCTGAAATATGTTTAAATTTAAATAGCGGATATGTAAATTTTTATATATAAGTTAACGTATCCAGTATAATCTCATTTGTATTTATATGTCAATATTTATATATGCAGAGTGTTGTTAGGAGGCTATTATGAATACGCTTGGTTATGCTTTGCTCGGCATGCTTGTTCGAAAACCCTGTACAGGCTATGAGTTGACCCAGCTGCTTGAGGTATTCTGGCAGGCGAAACACAGCCAGATTTATCCCCTGCTTACCAAACTAGAACAAGAAGAGTATGTGACCTTTGTTCACGTTGAACAGACAGGAAAGCCGGATAAAAAGATTTATTCCATTACAGACAAAGGAAAATCGCTTCTGCAACAGTGGATTGCAAATTCACCCTCCGCCCCTGTTATACGGGATGAGTTTCTGATTAAGGCGTACAGCATAAGGTTAACGGATGTGGCCACAGCAAAGAGGCTTTTCGAAGAACGAATCCAGATACATGAAAAGAAGATTGAATACAGAAAAACAGAAATTGAAAAAATGAAACAAGAGTTTGGTGATGAAACTGAAATCGCAACCTCGATACACTTTGGACGCTACATTTTGTTCCAACGGAAGCTGCAGTTAGAAGAGGAAGAAATAAAATGGTGCCGATGGGTAATGGCACTGCTCCTAAAAAATAGCGTAGGCTAGGAATTTGGGGAATTAAAAGAAGAAAACCGCTGATCTTCTGTAAAAGGAAGATCAGCGGTTTTTTAGATTGATGCTTACAAGTTCCGGGCATCAGCAGGCACTTTACAGACATGTGCAAACTCCCGGTTTACATACGCTTCCACTATCGGCCCAATTTTTACAAATTCAACGAGGAATCCATCGTGGCCATATATCGAATCGACGAAATGGTACGTAATTTCCTTTCCAGCGTCGCGAAGCATATCAGCAATCTCCCGCTGATGTTCGTCCGGATATAAAAGGTCCCGCGATACAGCAATGGCCAATACTTTGGCCTGAATCTTCTCCAGGGCTGCTTTTATCCCACCGCGGCCACGGCCAATATCATGGGAGTCCATCGCTTTAAGAAGATAGAGATAGCTATTTGCATCAAAACGCTCCACCAATTTGTCGCCCTGATAACGGAGGTAACTTTCAATTTGAAAGGTGGAATCAAACTGCGTAACATCTCTGTCATCCTTAAGACGGCGGCCAAACCGAAGTTCAAAAAGCTCCTGCGTCCGATATGTAATCATACCAAGCATACGTGCTATCGAGAGGCCATTCTTTGGGCCAGCCTCCGGATAATACTGTCCTTTCTTCCATTCCGGGTCAGCCATAATGGCCTGCCGCCCTACATCGTTATAAGCGATGGCCACAGCAGAAAGGCGCGCAGAAGTAGCAATGGGGATAATGTGATCCATCATATCCGGGTAGATTACCGCCCATTCGTAAACCTGCATGCCCCCCATTGAACCCCCCACTATTGCAAACAGCCTGTTAATGCCCAGGCTCTGTACAAGATGATGCTGAACTTGAACCATATCCCGTATGGTTACCACGGGAAAATTAGATCCATACGGTTTCCCGGTGGCCGGGTTAATGGAAGCAGGACCGGTCGATCCTGAACATCCCCCGAGTACATTAGAAGCTATGACAAAAAATTTATCGGTGTCAATGTATCTGCCCGGGCCGATTAGACCCTCCCACCATCCTGTTGTTTCATCATCACCAACCGCATGGGCATTTCCTGTCAATGCATGGCAGACCAGAATTGCATTGTTTTTCTTCTCTGTTAGCGTGCCATACGTTTCATACGCTATCTCAACTTGTTCCAGACACTGGCCGGATTCAAGTGTAACGTGCTCAATCCTATGAGTCCCTTTCATTCCACATGCCACTCCCTTCTATATGAAGTGCAATAAAAGGCAAAAAAGCGCCTCTCCAAAAGAAGAGGCGCCCAATGTGTGCTTTATAAATAGCCTCTTATCTCCCAGAACAAAGCTGTTCTGCTGGAATTGGCACCTTATCCGCACATATTGTCTGCGGGGTTGCCGGGTTTCATCGGGCCAGTCCCTCCACCTCTCTGGATAAGAAATATTCCGTTTTTTCAATCGTTAACTTTTATAGTACGGGGTTCCCCGCATAATGTCAACACAACGTTACATGAAAATAGCAGGACAAATAACCGGCACCTTTGAAAAACCGGTTGATTGTCCTGCTTTTTGATACGTTTTATGCTTAATTGATTCTAACTATAAACTGTGTACAACCGCTTTCGCGACTGCATCCAGCCCGAACGAAGTGTGCAGCTTACGCACCGCTGTTTCTGTCGTTTCCACAGGGATCACACAGGAAACTTTGATTTCTGATGTGGACACCATCTTAATGGGAACACCCGCTTCCGCAAGCGATGTAAACATGTCAGCGGCCACACCGGGATTCGTAATCATGCCGGCACCCACAATGGATACTTTGGCAAGCCCCTCCTCAAAAAGAATCTCACCAAATTTCAGCGTTTCTTTTGATTGTTCAAGCACGCTCAGCGTTTTCGCAAGTTGATCGCTGTGGATTGAGAATGAGATGTCCGTGCTTTGATCGCCATTTGTGCCCTGGATAATGATATCCACATTAATATGTTCTTGTGCAAGGATGGTGAATAGGCGGGAAAGCGATCCTACCTGTGCAGGCATCCCGGCAACCGTTATTTTCGCCACGCTTTTATCACTGGCTACCCCACTTACAATTAAATTCTGTTCCATTCCCGCTTCCTCCTTAACCAAGGTTCCTTCTTCTTCCCCAAAACTTGAGCGTACTGTAAGCGGCACATTATGCTGTTTCGCGCACTCAACCGCCCGAGGGTGAAGAACCCCCGCTCCGAGGTTTGCCAGTTCCAGCATTTCGTCGTAAGATATCCCAGTAAGTTTACGCGCCTGTGGAACCACCCGCGGGTCAGCCGTATACACCCCATCCACATCGGTATAAATTTCACATAAGTCCGCTTTGGCTGCTGCCGCCACCGCAACTGCTGTTGTATCTGATCCGCCCCGTCCAAGCGTTGTGATCTGGCCGTCAGCTGTAAAGCCCTGGAATCCAGCGATTATGACAACTTTACCGGCCGCCAGGGCATCCGTTACAGAGGTGCTGTCAATTTCAAGAATACGGGCCCTTGTATGTACGGCCTCTGTCCGGATCCCTGCCTGCCAGCCTGTCATCGATACTGCGTTGCAGCCCTGGGCCTCCAGAGCCATCGCGAGCAGGGCGATAGTCACCTGCTCGCCCGTAGACAGCAGCATATCCAGCTCACGCTCAGATGGATCCCTGGCTATCTGCAAGGCCATATCTACCAGCACATCTGTAGATTTGCCCATTGCTGACACAACTGCGATGACATCGTTTCCCTGGTTGCGGGTAGAAATAATACGTTGGGCTACCTTTTGGATTCTTTCTACTATTCCTACCGAAGTCCCTCCGTATTTCTGCACGATTAGAGCCATTTCATTTCCTCCTGTAATCTACTAAATTCCCACTGTACAATCGCATTAGGGAAAATTAGAAAACTTGGCTGTCGCCAGGCCGCAGGGGAAGGTCGACAGCCTTAGTTGCGCTATATGGATAGGATAGTATATGCTTTCCTATCCACGTAAAAAAGACAACAAGTAAGGTATAAACCTTAGCTGTTGTCCTATCGGCTATGATATCAGCTAATGCCCACCTTCCCTTTTCCCATGCGAGATAGTCCTCCACCGGCAGTCGGGGTACATACCGGTGACAGTCCTGCATTTATTCAATGCAGACCCAACAGCAGGTGTCGAGCAGCCTGCCATTTCGGCGAATTCCCCTTTCTCCTGCTTTCAACGGACTCTCTAATCCTCCGACAGGTTACTGATGGTTTTCGCGCCTCTACCTCACTTAAAAGTGAGGTGTTCATCTATTCATTTTTGCTGGTTAAAATAGTACCACAGTTCAAAATAACTGGCAATACTAATCTGACTCTGAAAGTTGTTTATCCTTCCTCAGGTAGCCTAGAATCTCTCTGGCAAGTTTGTCACCGATTCCTATGTTGCGGAATTCGTCTACACCCGCTTCTCTCATTTTTTTAACCGAACCGAAATGCTTGAGCAGATGTTTCTTCCGCTTCTCCCCAATTCCCGGTATCTCATCAAGCTCAGAGTGAAAGAACGTTTTTCCACGTGTATTCCTGTGAAAGGTAATGGCAAAACGGTGTACTTCGTCCTGAATTCGCTGCAGGAGATAAAATTCATTGCTGTCCCTCTTCAGCACAACGGGAATCGGCGGATCGCCAACCAGCAGCTGAGCCGTGCGGTGCCTGTCGTCTTTTGCCAGACCGCAGACGGGAATGTACAGGCCAAGCTCATTTTCAAGTACATCGACCGCGGCGCTTATCTGCCCCTTACCGCCGTCAATCACAATTAAATCGGGCAGCTCTAGGTTTTCCTTCAGGGCGCGCGTATAACGGCGGCGAATGACTTCCTTCATCGAGCCATAGTCATCAGGGCCTTCAACCGTTTTTATTTTGTACTTGCGGTATTCTTTCTTATCCGGCTTGCCATCCCGGAATACGACCATGGCAGAAACCGCATCAATCCCCTGAATATTGGAGTTGTCAAACGCTTCAATGCGGTGCGGGTAGCCCATGCCGATGATTTCTCCCAGATTCTTAACCGCTTGTATCGTCCTCGCCTCATCGCGGGATAGAAGAGCAAAGTGTTCCTGAAGGGCAATTTGCGCATTTTCAGTCGCAAGGTCAACTAACTGCTTTTTGGAGCCCCTCTGCGGGACGATTACCTTTGAGCCAAGCCATTCTTCCAGGCCATCTGATGCCGCTTCTTTAGGCAGCAGGACTTCCTTTGGCCGGACATGTTCCCGGAAATAAAACTGTGTGACATAGGAGATAAAGTCTTCGTTTTCCTCCCCATAGTAAGGAAAAGAAGCTACGTTTCGCTCAATCAGTTTACCCTGGCGCACGTGGAATACCTGGATGCTCATCCAGCCTTTATCCGTATAAAATCCCCATGCATCCCGGTTTATATTGTCTGAGAAGGTCACTTTCTGCTTCTGGGCGACCGCTTCAATGTCCCGGATTTGATCACGCAATTCTTTTGCCCGCTCAAAATCCAGGCTCTCCGCCGCTTCCGCCATTTGCTTTTCCAGGGTAGCCTTAATTTCAGCCTGGTGGCCGTTTAAAAAGCGTGCGATCTGATCCACAATTTCCGTATAGTCTTTCTGCTCGACCTCCAGTTCGCACGGGGCGAGGCACTGGCCCATATGGTAGTACAGGCATACATTCTTTGGCAGGTTTTTGCACTTGCGCAGCGGATAGAGACGGTCCAGTAATTTCTTTGTCTGCTGAGCAGCCCCGGCATTCGCATACGGGCCAAAATATTTGGCTCCATCCTTTAATACCCTGCGAGTAACTTCCAGCCGAGGGTGCTTCTCATTCGTTATTTTAATGTAGGGATATGTTTTATCATCTTTCAGCATGACATTGTAGCGTGGGTCATGCTGCTTAATTAAATTGCATTCGAGCAGTAAAGCTTCCATAGGAGAGGACGTTACAATGTATTCAAAATCAACAATCTCGCTCACAAGACGCTGGGTTTTTCCGTCGTGGCTGCCGGTAAAATAAGACCGGACCCTATTTTTTAAAACCTTCGCCTTGCCTACATAGATGATCGTGCCCTCGTTATTCTTCATTAAATAACAGCCAGGCTTATCCGGCAGAAGGCTCAATTTTTCTTTTAATAAAGCGTTCATTTCATTCCCTCTCCTCCCCTCATTATGTTACCATAAAACGATAGGGAAACATAGGTTCTACCCAGCAAAAGAGCCTGCCTGTTGCATGCTGATAACGGTGCATGAGATGGAAGAGATCAGGCTCGGTTCATACAGAAAAGAACTTAAGGCACTCCTTCTATACAAAAGGAGAGGACCATTTTATAATGTTGTCAGGGGGGCGGTTTATGGACACTAACGCACTGATGCAGAAGGTACTGGATGCAATCAACACGCGGTTTGATGCAGTGGACAAGCGGTTTGACGCAATGGACAAGCGACTTGATGCAATGGACAAGCGGTTTGACGCAATGGACAAGCGACTTGATGCAGTTGATAAACGCTTTGATTCAGTAGACCAGCGGCTTGATGCAATGGATAAACGCTTTGATTCAGTAGACCAGCGGCTCGAAACAATAGAAGGAACGGTTAAAGCAACACAGTTGGCCGTCAACGAATTAGCAGAAGACGTCAAAGATATTAAAACGCATTTGCGCTTCCACGACCTAAAATTTATGGAACAGGATAAAAAAATATATAAGCTTGAAGGCAGGAACTAGCGCCCCATGGGGCGTTTTTTTATGCGGGATGGACCAAAATATGAAAGCCCTCCGGCATAACCGGAGGGCTTTCTACACGCCTGTAGAAATTACAGGTGTTTGTTAATCGTATTCATCAGGTTTTCCTTAGGCTGGAAACCGATAACTTTATCAACGGCTTCACCGTCTTTAAAGATCATTAAGGTTGGGATGCTCATCACAGCAAACCGCTGTGCAGAGGCTGGATTTTCATCAACGTTTACTTTTGCGATTTTTAATTTATCGCCAAGCTCACCGCTGATTTCTTCCAGAACAGGCGCAATCATTTTGCAAGGTCCGCACCAAGGTGCCCAGAAATCCACGAGCACTGTGCCAGTTCCTTCAACTTCAGATTGGAAAGTATTGTCATTCACTTGAACAATAGCCATTCTAACTTCCTCCTTTATTGTATAGGATGATTCCTTACATGCATGGAAAATCGATATATCAGCAACAGTGTACCTCAATACCATTAACAGTATACCACTATTAACCACCAATATCCATCCATAAAATTCGATTTAATAACCCGCACAAATACACACAAAAAGGGACAGAAAGAAAATCTCCTGTCCCTTTTCCCCTTATGCTTTTTTGTTAAACGAAACGTGCTCGCGTTAAACGAGAACCTTCTTAAATTCTTCTGTAAGAAGCGGTACCACTTCGAATAAATCCCCAACTATACCATAGTCAGCAACCTGGAAAATCGGCGCTTCCGGATCCTTGTTAATCGCTACAATCACTTTAGATGAAGACATACCGGCCAGATGCTGAATGGCTCCGGAAATGCCAGCCGCAATGTAGAGATCAGGCGTAACAACTTTTCCCGTCTGTCCGATCTGCAGCGCGTAGTCACAGTATTCCGCATCACACGCGCCACGGGACGCGCCCACTGCACCGCCAAGCACTTCAGCGAGTTCCTGGAGCGGCTTAAATCCTTCTGCTGATTTCACGCCCCGGCCACCGGAGACAACGATCTTCGCTTCGGAAAGATCTACGCCGCCTGCGGTTTTGCGAACGACATCTTTTACGATTGTGCGAAGGTCTTTAATCTCTACGGGAAGGTCTACCCTTTCCGCACTGGATGTCCCTGGCTCCCCTGCCTGAATATTATTGGGGCGGATGGTCGCAAATGGAATGCCCTCAGACACTTTCTTTTTCTCAAAAGCTTTTCCCGCATAGATTGGACGGGTAAATACAATATCATCGCCGTTTAGTTCCAAATCGACTACATCTGACACAAGGCCCAGGTTAAGACGGGCAGCAAGCCGTGGCGCCACGTCCTTGCCAATGGCCGTATGAGGCATGAAGATGGCATCCGGTTGCACGGTTTCAATCGCCTGGCGCAGCGCCTGGAAGTATGCATCTGTTGTATAAGAAGAAAGCGCATTATTGGATACTACGTACACTTTGCTGGCGCCATACTGGCCGAGCTGGTCCACATAATTGCCGGCATCGCTGCCGAGTATTACTGCGCTCACTTCTCCGCCATCCGCCACACGGCTGGCAGCGGCAAGCGCTTCAAATGAAACATTACGCAGGTTACCGTCTCTTGTTTCTGCTATGACAAGAACTTTTTTACTCATGTGGCTTCCTCCTTAAATGACTTTCGCTTCAGTGCGAAGAAGTTGTACTAATTCCTTGACCTGGTCGTTAATCTCTCCGCTTAAAATGCGTCCAGCTTCTTTCTTCGGCGGGAGGAAAATTTCAGTTACAGTTGTTTTCGCTTTCACATCTTGTTCTGATAAACCAAGATCATCAATTTCAAGGCGCTCCATCGGTTTCTTCTTAGCCTTCATAATGCCAGGCAGCGATGGATAACGCGGCTCATTTAATCCCTGCTGGGCTGTGACAAGAACAGGCAGCGAAACTTCAATTACCTCAACGTCACCTTCCACATCGCGCTCTACAGTCGCTTTTCCTCCGTCAATATCAAGCTTGGTAATCGTGATGACCTGGGGAATGTTTAATTCCTCTGCAAGGCGGGGGCCTACTTGCCCTGAGCCGTTATCAACCGCCATGTTGCCGCCAATAATGAGGTCAAATTCGCGGTCTTTAATTACAGCTGCAAGTATTTTTGCTGTGCTGTACTCATCGCATTCGATATCTTCGCTGTTTACAATGACCGCTTTATCGGCGCCCATCGCCAGCGCTGTGCGGAGAGCGCTTTCAGATCGGTCAGGGCCAATGCTTACAACAGTAACCTCTCCGCCATGCTCATCACGCAGCTTAATTGCTTCTTCCACCGCGTATTCATCGTAAGGATTTACGATAAACTCCACGCCGTCTTCGCTGATCGTACCGTTTTGAACTACGATTTTTTCTTCTGTGTCAAACGTTTGTTTTACACACACGATAATGTTCATATGTATCCTCCTTTTTTGTTCGGCGAGTTTTATGAAATGTCCGGATAATTGTAATGTACATTTATTCGGACAGGTAACTGCGTTCGTTACATGGACTATTATAATAATATTTGTACATATTTGACGATTGTTTTTTTTATGTGTTTTGCAATTTATTGCGAATTGGACTTTAATCCATTGATAAATATGCTGAGGATTGGATCGGTCAGGGAGGCTAATTCATACTGCCTGTCATTCATTATCCAGGATGTAACCGCTTCATCCAGCGTGCCAAAAATCATTTTTCGTGCAATTCTCACTTCAACATCCATCCGGAATATTCCCTGCTCTTTGCCAAGTTCGATAATCCGGTCAATGATGTTTAAATATTCCTTAAGAACTTTATTGATACCTTCCCGAACAGCCGGATTAGACTGCCTGAGCTCAATCTGCGTAACAACTGCGAAATTTCTATCTCGAGCAGGGAGCAGCAGATGCATATAGATCAGGTGTCTAAGTTTATCCTCCGCTCTTTCATATTCGCGGATCTGTTTGCGGATTACATCGATAAACGCGCCCATTTTTTCACGGAAAAGAGAAATAAGAACATCGTCTTTGTTATCAAAATATAAATAAATCGTTCCATCCGCTACCTGAGCCTCGCGCGCAATCTTAGAAACCTGGGCGTTATGGTAGCCATACCGTGCAATCACTTTAACAGCCGCTTCGATAATTGCCTGATATTTTTCTCCTGTTTTCTTCGCCATTCTTTCCCCTCAACTCTTTTTCCATTACTGAATGAGCATTCACTCAAATTTAGTTTATTCTAAAAAATCAAGGTTGTCAATAAGTAATGTAGATTCAAATTACATCCGAATAGATACAAATTCGCCAGTCTTCCTCCGTTTTCCTGCCGGGATGCAGTGCTTTTTGAATAATGGGAAAATTCGGATGGCGCCAATCCGCAGGCGAAAGCCGCAGCCTTGGTTGCTTTTATGCGTAAGGATACGCATATGCTATCGTATCCAATAACAAAGTGCGACACCCTCTACAGGCTTTCCCTTCCAAACCACTTGCCAACCTGTTATACTAAAGTGTGCATGTTTAGTTCGGTTTGAAAGAAGGTCGCTTTCATGGCAAGAATATTGATCTCCGGGTATTACGGTTTCGAGAATGCCGGTGACGACACAGTTCTATATGGAATTATCAGTTCCCTCACCCGGCATATCCCCGGCGTCCAACTGGCTGTACTGTCCAACACGCCGGATGAAACGCGGAAACTGTTTGGCATCCCGGCTTTCAACCGGTGGAGTTTGCGTGCAATCATTTCACAGCTCCGCAATTCGGACCTTCTTGTTATGGGAGGAGGCAGTCTGCTGCAGGATGCGACCAGCCCGCGCAGTGTAATTTATTATCTTGGAATTGTAGGGTTGGCCAAGCTACTTGGAAAGCCTGTGATATTCTACGCACAGGGGATTGGGCCCATTACCCGGTTCATTAGCAAACAAATCATCCGCCTCATCGTCAATCGGGTTGATACCATCACTGTACGGGACGAGCAGTCAGGCGAAGACCTAAAATCTTTCGGAGTAAAAAAAGTTCCGATTTATGTCACAGCCGACCCGGCGGTAACAATCCCACCTGATCAGGTGGACATCTCATTCGGCAGGGATCTGATTAAGCAGTACCGGCCCAATTTAAAGAAACCCGTCATGGCCATATCGGTTAGACCGTGGAAAAACGAACAGCTTTATAAAGAGGAAATTGCTAAATTCGCGGACGAAGCCATCCGGCGAGGCTGGGAGGTATTTTTTCTGCCTATGCAGCATTCGGCAGACCTGGCACCGTCCATTGATATAAAGGAATTAATGGATGAGAAAGATGCGGTTATCCTGGAAGAAAAAATGAATTTCAAGCAAATCTTCAGCTTTCTAGGCGCCTGCCAGTTCGTACTGGGTATGAGGCTTCATTCCATTATTCTTGCGGCGGTTATGAACATCCCTTTTGCCGCTGTTTCCTACGATCCAAAGCTCGACCGTTTTGTCCAGCGCCTCGGCATGAAGTCCGCGGGCCATATCAAAGATTTGCAGGCGGATGCTCTGCTTGCTAATGTAGAACCTTTGATGAATGATTTAGAAGGTACCCGGAGCCTGCTTGCCGCGCGTATAGGCACACTTGTGCAGGAAGCGGAAAAAAGCAGCCTGCTCGCTGTTGAATTGCTCAAGCAGGACGGCAAACTTTAATTTGTCGAATCCATTACGAAAAAACACTTGTTTTGCCTGTTAGCCACTAGTTTTGTAGGGCCGGCAGGAAACAAAAAAACAATAAAGAATTCCCCCTCCTATGGAAAGTTAGAAGGGGGAATTTTTTTATGAAACGGTATGATCAGGCCAACCTGCAAATTTTATTTGATTTATTCTCCTGGAAGAAACGGGCCGGCGAAATGATACGATTTAAAATCACTGAGAATACAGGTACCTGGCTCATTTTCTTCGTGTCTGTGGATCCCCGGACCGGTTTTGAGCATACCTTTGCCAGTTTTACAGGTGAAACGCACGAGACCCTTTACACATGGTGCTTATCAACACTTACTGATTTTGTGATAGCTTTTGATAATACTTCATCGTCTTCGCTAGCCCATCTGCAAGTGAATAATGGGGTTCCCAGCCCAGCCCTTCCTTAGCCCCTGCGTTGTTCAGGTAGCTGTGCATAATGTCGCCTTCGCGCGGCGCTTCATGCTTGACGGTGACCGGTTTCGCCGCCAAAATGTTCAATTCTTCAATCAGCTGGTTGACGCTTGTCCTTTTGTTCGTACTGATATTAAATATCTGGTTGTCTCCCGCGGCCAGTGCCATCAGGTTGGCTCTGGCCACATCTTCCACATAAACAAAATCCCGGGTCTGTTCACCGCTGCCATATACACGCAGTTCCTGCCCCGCCAAGACCCTATCCACAAAAATCGAGATAACACCGCCTTCTCCGTACGGATCCTGGCGCTCTCCATAAACGTTTGCATACCGAAAAGCCGTATAAGGCAGGCCATAAAGGTGATGGTACACATGAAGGTAATATTCCGGTACATATTTGGAAATACCGTAGGGTGATAGCGGCTGTTTCTTATGCCGTTCATCCAGCGGGGTATATTCCGGCTCCCCGTAGGCTGCAGCAGAAGAAGCATAAATCACTTTTTTCACACCCATGAGCCGACAAGCTTCCAGCAAGTTCACTGTTCCTACAATATTGGTTGTTGCATCCGCTACCGGATTCTTTAGAGAGCCCGGAACTGAGGCCTGTGCAGCGTGATGAATAAGATAATCCGGTTTTTCCTTCTCAAATATTGTGCGAACAGCCGGAGAAGCGATATCCGCTTCATAAAACGTAGCTTCTAAATTCAGATTTTGTCTTTTGCCGGTTGCCAAATTATCAATAACAATGACTTCATACCCTTTGCGAATACATTGGTCGACAATATGGGATCCAATAAAACCGGCTCCTCCGGTAACGACTACCTTCATGTTATTCACCTATTTCCTTATTTTTTCTTTTAATAATTTTACCTGCAACGCGTTCAATAATTGCCAGTGCAAGCGGCTCGCGCATGACTGCCATTGAAGCGAAGAACACAGCTGCACCGACAGCAATCTGCAGTACGATATATAGCTTAGCAAGCTGAAGTGAATCGATGGAAAGACTCCCCGCAAAATACAGGAATCCTCCCATAACTGCGGATCCAACTAGCGTCTTTATCGCAGTCTTCCAAAAGGCAGCAAGCAGAAAGCTTCCAATCTCTTTTCTTAGAATATAGGCAAGCCAGACAGCATTTGCAAATGAGCCAATGGTCGTCCCAAGCGCGAGACCGTACACGCCCATTAAAGGCCGGAGGGCAACACTTGCCACTATATTTACAACCATGCCGGCTACTGCGGCAATCACCGTTATTTTCGTGTTTTCCATGGCGTAAAAGGCACGGGTTAATAAATCTCGTGCGGCCAGGAAAAACAAGCCAAGACTTAAATAGCCAATAACGACCCCGGTAATATGGGCATCCTGAACCGTAAATTTGCTATCTTTAAAGTGATACAGAAGCGAAGCAAGTGAATTGCCCATGACAACCATAGCAACCGTTGTTGGAATGGTTAAAATGAGCAAATACTGCATGCCCTGGGTAAGAGAGTGCTTCATCTTCCCCATTTCGCGGTTGGTATAATACTCTACGAGGTAAGGGAAAATAGGCAGCGTAAACGTCCCAACAAAAATTGCCATGGGTAGCTGGTAAATATTATTGGCATATCGCAGAATGGCGAGGCTGCCATCTGACAAACCTGAAGCAAGCACCGGGTAAATAAACGGGTACAACTGCGTAATCAAAGATCCGAACATGATGGGGACAAACCTCTCCCCAATTTTTTTCATATCGGCGTCGTTCAAGCGCAAATCGGGCTTTAGTGAGTACTTCTGTTTCCGAATCGACGGAAGCATCGTTAGGGCTGCAAACGCGAAACCCAGGGTCGTACCAATCGCAACTCCATAAATGCCGTATTGCGGCACAAGCAAAGGATAAGCCAAGCACACCACAATGGAATTTACCACGGTACTCAGTGTCGGGATAAAGAATTGATGGTGAGCGTTTAATGTGCTCTGGAATACGCCAATCAGAGCAATAAACGCAGCAGAAGGCCACATGAGCTGCATAATGCGGGTGGTAACCTCCAGTTTAACACCTGTGTATCCCCCGCCACTTACGATCTGTATGATTTCCCGGGAAAAAAGAATGCCAAGTATGGTAATAACTAGATACACCAGAAAAGTAAAGGTGAGCATCTTCCGAAATAAATGTTGAGCCTCTGCTTCCTTGTTGTTGACAAGCATTCCCTTAATAGAAGGAACAAAAATTGCGTTAAGTGCACCGGGCACAAATAAAAAGATGGTATTGGGAACTGTCAAAAACGCAAATGTGTAAGCATCAGCCTGAAAACTTAAGCCGAACTGGTTGGCCAGCAGCGATTCGCGCACCAAGCCAATAACGCGTCCGACTAACGTTACAATCATAATGACTGCCGCAGAACGCACGACACTTTGGACCATAAATACCGTACTCCTAACTTAAAGCCTCACGCGGGCAATATCCATCTATTAATTACGACACAGTCCTACATAAAAATCAAGCAGTTTACATTGAATAAGAGATACCTGATAAGCTATAATTGACATGATGTAGTTTGAGCTGCTGTACAGTCAGGAAGTGAACTGAGGACGATGAAGATTAAAGTACTGCACGTTATAGGCGGTGGCGAGTTTGGCGGAGCTGAACAGCACATTCTGGAGTTGCTTACCATCCTTTCCCAGAAAGATGCAGATCCCGTTGTGGTCTGCTTTTACAATTCGACTTTCGCCCAGGAACTGCGAAAGAGAGGCATTCCTGTTATTGTGCTGGATATATACAAGCGATTTGATTTCCGCCTGATTGGCGGGCTTACCCGTGTGTTTCAAGAAGAAAATCCTGATCTGATCCATACACATGGGGTGAAAGCAAACTTTTTCTCAAGGTTAGCTGCCCGCTCCCTGTTAAACGTTCCTCTTCTAACGACCATCCACAGCATACTGCGTTACGATTATCCAAACCCCATGGCCTATTTCCTTGCCTCCCGGATGGAATTCTTAACGCGCAAGTGGAATGATCATTATATCGCAATCTCCCGCGCCATTATGAAGTCGCTTGAATCAGAAGGTGTGCCTCCGGGAAAGATCACGCTTATCCATCATGGAATTGCGCTTGAAGATTATCAGCAGGCAGATGTCAACCCTTCTGAAATTAGACGTGAATACAGCATTCCTGAGAACGCCTTTGTTATTGGCACAGTTTCACGAATGGTTCCCGTAAAAGGGCTCCATGACCTAATGGATGCGATGGAACCGCTTGTCCGGGAACACCCGGACATCCACTGGCTGGCAGTAGGCGACGGACCCGAGAAAGAATCACTGGAAGCGGAAGCCGCCCGCAGAAGAATAAGCGATCATATTCATTTTACCGGGTTTCGCAAAGATATCCCCCGGCTTCTTCAGGCTATTGATGTGTTCGTCAGCCCTTCGTATTCAGAAGGACTCGGCCTTTCCTTGCTGGAAGCGATGACGGCAAAAAAACCGGTGATCTCTACGCTGGTTGGCGGCATTCAGGACTTTCTCGTGGATTATGAAACAGGAATTGCCATCCCTGTTCATGAAGCTGAGGAGATCAGGCAGAATATCTTGATCCTTAAAGAAGATTCTTCGCTGCGGGAGAAACTAGCAGAATCAGCCTATCAGGCGGTTTTGCAAGATTATACGCTAACCCATATGGCTGAACGGACCAAACAAGTATACGAAAATTTGATCAGGCGAAGATAAACCCGCTTTCCAGGCGGGTTTTTATCTGTTAAATGGTTCAAGTTGTCGGGCATGTTCGTATGTGATATTCTTATGAAGATTATGCAGGAAAGTGTTTATATAAGAGTAGGAGGAAATCAACGTCATGAAAGTTGTTGATCAAAAAGGGAAATTCTTTGGTCTCATTAATATTCTGGATCTGTTTTTAATACTTCTGCTGATTGTTGCGCTTGTATTTGCAGGCCTTAAATATACGCAGAACAAAGATCTTGGAACAGGTCCTGCTAAGCAAAAGGAAGTTACGTATGTCCTTTATTCCAGTGCGGAGCACCCGTTTGTAGTGGATGCCATCAAACCTGGCGACCAAATCCGCAGCAAAGACACCAATACTAAAATCGGCCAGGTTGTCAGCGTAGAAAAAGGGCCGGGCAAGCAGGCTGTTCCAACGGCAGACGGACGGATGGTCCTGGCTACTGTTCCGCAGAAAGAAATGGTGCACATCACCGTTAAGGCGAATGCAACAGTATCCAGCCAGACAGCAGTCGTTGCGGATCTCGGCCTACTAGCGGGCAATAAAGTTTCTATCAAAGGGCCAAAATATATGATTGATACGGTGATCTCTTCCGTTAATCTGGGTGGGAAATAATGAATACTCGTTCCTTCTCTTTTACCCTGGGAGATGTGTTCATAACCCTGCTGCTCATCGCTGCAGTAGTCATTACCGGTTTAAAATTTAACCTGGCAGGCCATTTAAAGATGCCTTCACAGGACATGATGGTTTCTGTTGTCATTGAGTCGGCCGATCCTGGCTATCATCAGGCAATAAGCCCAGGGGATAAAGTGTTCCAGAAAGGATCGCTATCACCGTTTGGCACGGTCGTCTCTGTATCTGCCAAGCCCGCTCAGAAAACGATCACCTCGAAAGACGGCAGAATTTTAAACATGCCGTTTGCCGCAGCAGAAGATGTTTATGTAACGATTAAAGCACACGGCTATAAATCGCTTAACGGAAGCCCAATTATCGATGATACGTTTTTTTATGTAAATCAATATCTTCCCGCCAAGACGAACCAAGCGACATTTGCTTCGCGCGTGCTAGATGTAGAATAGGATGGTGAGGACGTGAAGAAAACATCGTTTTATACGTGGTTCATCCACAGGATAGCAGATGGTTTTATTAATGTAATGGAGAAGTTTTCCCGGCGAATCGGGAGCGGCAGCGTTTTCGGCCGCCTCAAACAAAAAGCAGATAACCCCGCCTTACAGGAAGGGCTATGGGCTTTATTCATTTTACTGTTGGCGAATGTCTTTATCCTGCTGTTCTTTAAAAAGATGAAGATCATTCTCGGCTTTGATCTATTGGCTGCCGTTCTGCTCGTATTTGCCGGTCCCGCCCGCCTATCCAAAATCGCCGCGAACAGCCTTCCTGGCAAATTATTGCGCCAGATGTTTGATCCAAATAAGTAGTTCCGGGAGTAGAATACAATGAAGAAGACACGCCTTATAATGCTGCTCGTATCGATCATTGGGATCGTTGCGGGTGTATTACAATACAGATATGCCGCGGGTCTGTCTCTTGGTACGATAGGCGAACTGCTGGGCGAGCTGTTTCTGGTGGCAGCCTTTCTGGGCATTACCTTTTACCGTTCAGAATATGGCCTCTACCTATTTGCCTTATCGCTGCCGATTCTAACGTACAGGCCCCTGCTGGCTCTTATTGTCGTGTTTGTTCTGGTGCTGTTTGTCACCGAGCAGAACTACGGCTTAATGAAAGCCAACTTGAAAAATCACCTGAATTTTGCGGTCTTTCTTTTTCTGGTTGTATTGCTGATAACAGCTCTTACCTCCGCAAACGTTAAAGAAAGTTTAACCAACTTTGGGTTATACTATTTCGTCAGCTTCCTGCTTTATATCCTGATCGTTACCAAGGTAACGACAAGGGAAGTTCTCTATCGTTTTATCGTGACGCTTATCTTATCAGCGGCACTTGTATCCGTGTACGGGATCTACCAGTACTTCACGCTGGATTTCACATCTGCCAGCTGGGTGGATGTCGCGGACAATCCGGGCTTAAGCAAGCGGATTTTTGCAACGTTTGAAAACCCGAACCTGTTTGTACAGTATCTCATCATGATCCTGCCGTTTAACTTTGCCCTTATTTTTTACGCCAAAACATGGGGCAACCGGGTTTTATTCAGCGCTCAATTCCTTATTATTTTCGCAGCCATTATCCTTACCTATTCCCGCGGGGGATGGTATGGGGTATTCATGGCGTTAGCACTGGTCGCCTGTATGATCAGCAGACGGATTGTTGCGTTAGGCCTGCTGATTGCTGCCGGCGCGGTGGGGCTGCATCTGGTACCGGATGTGATCATGAACCGCCTGGCCTCGGCATTCAATCCAACGAAGGATACGTCAAGTGATTACCGCTTTAAAATGTGGGGAGCCGCTTTTGCGATGATCCGGGATTTCTGGGTAACCGGTATCGGTTCAGATCTCACGACTTTCAAAAAGGTTTACACGGATTACATGCTTCCTGACATTCGGGTAAATCATTTCCACAACATTTATATTATGAACTTTGTCACCGGCGGAATTATGGCGATTCTCTCCCTGCTCTATATGTTCTATCAGAGTTTCAAGACGCCGATCATTGCTTTGTTTATGAATAATGGAAAGGATAAATTCCTATCCTATACGGCCAAAGCCGGTATCGGTTCGCTCATCGCCATTGCTTTTGCCGGCATGACAGAAGATGTATGGCACCAGTACCGCGTCGATTTCATGTTCTGGATTCTGCTCGGCATTCTGGCGGCTGTCTACAATATGATACGCAGCCAGGAGGAGAACATTACAGATGAAGCCAAATAAGTCTATCGCCGAAATTGGCGTTTACCCCCCACCTGTTGGGGGGATTTCTGTACATATTGAACGATTGTGTGATCGTCTTGAACAGGAAGGCTGCCCCTTTATCATTTACGACGGCAGCGGACAAAGTGCGATCAAGGACCGCCCGGTTGTGCCCCTTCCCTCCATCGAGAAATGGTCATGGCGCTATCTATTTCAGCGAAATGAAGATATTATTCATAATCACTTCCTGCGCTGGCAGATGCGCTTCACTCTCTCTCTATTAAAGTTAAAAGGGAAAAAAATTGTGCATACCATCCATAGTCTGCGCAATGACAGCGGACAGCTGTCCGCTGTACATAAGATGATGGTATACATGACAGGGGTTCTATCCGACCATTTCGTAGCGGTAAGTCCGGAAATTAAAGATAAACTGGTAGAACTTAAGATTCCTGCCCGAAAGATCAGCGTGATACCTGCTTTTATACCGCCTGATACGTCTGGGTCTAACGCAGCGTTAGCGAAAGAAACGATCCCGGCCTTTATATGGGATTTCTTTGCGAAACATCCGCGTGTGATTGCGGCAAACGGAGGGGTGGGCAATCTTTATAATGGAAGCGAGTTGTACGGATTGGACTTGTGTGTGGATGCTTTCATTGAACTCGCGCATGAATTCCCGGATGTGGGGTATGTGTACTGTATTACGCACGTAGTGGATGATTCGATGGTTCATGCTGCAAAAGAAAAACTGCAAAATGCTGGGCTTTCTGATCGTTTCCTGTTCGTGCAGGAGAAAATCCCTTTCTACCCGCTCATCCAGGAAGCGGCTTTGTTTGTCCGGCCGACCCGCAGTGATGGTGATGCAATCTCCATTCGGGAGGCGCTTTACTTTGGTACACCGGCCATCGCAAGCAATGTCGTCCAACGGCCAAACGGCACGGTTGTTTTTGCTGATGGCGACGCGCACGATTTCGCTGCGAAATGCCGGGACGCTCTTGTCTCGCCTCCCAACGGGCTTGCTGCCTATAAAGAGGAGCAGGAGCAGTATGTTGAGCAGTTGAAGGATATTCTTTTTTAATAGATGTAAGGATTGAGGCAGCCTCCCGGTTTCAGGGAAGTTGCCTGTTTGTTTTAGCCAGCACCTTAGCAGCAGCAAAACTCCCTAATCATTTAATCAGCAGGCCTTACTATTAGGGAAGCCGTCTGATTATCTCAGCAAGCGTCATCAGTCCTTGCGCAAGCCGTTCATTGGATTCAAATGCGTAGGAGATTCGCAGATGGCGCCGGTCCTCTCGATCATAAATATTTCCGGTGTTGATTAGGATCCCACTCTGCCGCACTTTCCCAAAAAGCGTGTTTAATGAAAGGTCTTTTTTAATTTCAAGCCAGATGTAAAATCCTCCGCTTGGAACGTTCCATTCTGCTATATCCGCATACTCTTTCTCAAGCAGTGAAAGCACGAAGTCTCTTTTTTCCTTCAGCTTGGTTCGTAACTGGCTTACATGTTCTTCATATAATCCGCTTGCCAGCCATTCCGTAGCTATTCGCTGCGAAATAGAGCTCGCGCCGTAATCGGTTTGCATTTTAATGTCAGCCAACCGGTTAATAACAGGTTCCGGTCCTGCAATCCAGCCGATGCGCAGGCCAGGGCTCAACGTTTTCGATAGAGTGCCCGTGTATACGACACTGCCGCTTTTATCGAGTGCTTTTAAAGCAGGCGGGGGTGGAGCGTCCAGCCATAACTCTCGGTAGGCATCATCTTCAATAATAGGGAGAGCATGACGTTCACTTATTTTAAGCAGCGCTTTCCTGTCGTCCATGGACATTACCCTGCCGCTCGGATTATGAAAAGAAGGAATGGTATACAGCAGGGAGCCTTTTTTTGATGCTTGCAGGGCTTCGAGTTTGTATAAAAAGTTCCCGTCACCCTTATCAATCTGAAGCCCGGTTAACTGCATGCCCGCCGACTGAAACACGTTCACTGAATACAAATAGGACGGCTTCTCAACGAGTATGGTCGAGCCTCTGTCTAGCAGCCCGATGGAAACAAGCTGCAGGGCCTGCAGGGAGCCGGAAACGATAAGTAATGATTCGGGTGTAACGGTTATTCCGAGCTTGCCCAAATGCCTGCTTATCTGCAAGCGAAGTTCGGCATTTCCTTTAGGCTCTTCATAGCCGAGCGAATCGAGTTCCCGCGCTACCTTGTCCATTGCGGTGCGCATCAAGGCTGCCGGGTAAAATTCGCGTCCGAGCTCACCTGTTCCTAATCGGATAATGCCAGACACAAACTCTGCTTTATTAATCTCCTGAATGACGGGCAGATTAGGTGAATGAATCCCTCCTCTCACATATTTATTCCAGTCAGGCGGTGACGTGGCGGCCAGGAGGGTCCATGTGTTGTTGACAACCGTAGTTCCACCTCCCCTGCGCCCTTCTGTAAGCCCCTCTGCTGTAAGCTCAGCGTATGCCGCAGTAACGGTGCTTCGATTCACCCCAAGTTCCGCTGCAAGCAACCGCTCAGATGGCAGCCTGCTTCCTGCCGTCCATTCCCCTGCTTCGATTTTATCTTTAATGAGAGATGCAATCTGCAGATAAAGCGGAACGTGGCTCTTCCTGTCTATGTTCCAATCCAGCAGTTCCAATTGTGCCACCTTCTTTGATTTGGCTGGTTTCAGAGCCAGCCAATTGGATGGAGACATTTTACTATATTAACAGTAAAATGAGAATCGCTAACGGATTCATTTTAAGTTTTCAAAGAAAGGTGCGTAAAAAATGATTCATGCGTTTATCCACGGGTTTATCCTTGCGCTCGGCCTGATTCTGCCGCTCGGCGCCCAAAACATTTTTATTTTTAACCAGGGTGCCGTGCAGCCCAGGTTCCATTTAGCGCTTCCGGCTATCCTCACCGCTTTTGCCTGCGATACGATTTTAATTACGTTAGCTGTCCTTGGTGTGTCGGTGGTCGTATTCCAGATTATCTGGTTAAAAAAGCTTTTGTTTCTGGTGGGCCTCTTCTTTCTGCTGTATATCGGATGGCAAACCTGGCGTGCGGTGGGCGTGAACAGCGGCAAAGACGCCACGCCACTGTCTGGCAAAAAGCAGATGCTGTTCGCATCTTCTGTTTCCCTCCTTAATCCGCATGCGATTATGGATACGATCGGCGTAATCAGCACGAATTCGCTTGGTTATGCAGGCAATGCGAAGCTGGCTTATACGCTCGCCTGTATCTCAGTGTCTTGCTTATGGTTTTTTGGACTGGCGATCGCAGGAAAGTTGCTGCGTCATATGGATCAAAGCGGGCGCTGGATGCAGATGATTAACCGGGTGTCGGCATTACTTATCTGGGGAGTCGCCATGTATATGGCTGCTCTATTTTTAAGCCAGCAATAAATAACTTGACAAAATTAATAAATTGTGGTATAATTTAAATTTATTTGACAAATTATTCTGTTGGGTATTATGCTAAGAACAGAAACACAACTGTGACCGACTTCATTCGCAACGTTCCTATTTTGATTGGTACGTTTATTAAGGTGCCAGGACATGTCAACCTGAGTAAATGTATGCCTAATGAAAACACAATGATGCAAAATTTCACGGGAGGTACATGATGCGAGTAGCAAATGGAGTCGAAATGCTTGAGTTAGAGGCTGAAGCTTTTGGAGGTCGTTCAACACTGTGCCCGACATTAATTTGGGACAATCAAATGGCCATTTTGGTTGATACCGGCATGCCTGGCGGATTAGAGCAAATACGCTCTGCAATGGAGAAAGCCGGCATTCCTTTTGGCAAATTACAAGCAGTAATACTAACACACCAGGATCTTGATCATATTGGCGGTATTGAAGAAGTTCTAGAGGCCTCAGAGGGAAGCATCCAGGTATACGCACATGAGCTCGACAAACCATACATAGAAGGCACACTTCCCCTTATTAAGACAACCGCTGCTCGCATGGCCCCCGTTTTGAATTCTCTGCCAGAAGACGAACGGAAAACAGCGTTGCAATTATGTGAGAATCCCCCACACGCCAAAGTGGACCGAACACTTACAGACGGTCAATTGCTGCCCTGGTGTGGGGGGATTCGTGTACTCTTTACGCCGGGACATACCCCCGGGCACATTAGCCTTTACTTAGAACAAAGCAAAGTACTCGTGGCGGCGGACGCCATGATTGTTTATGGCGGCGTGCTGCGTGGACCTGTACAGCAAACAACAGTGGATATGGAGACGGCCCTTCGTTCGCTCGGAAAATTTACGGAACTGGATATCGAATCTGTGATCTGTTATCATGGAGGCTTTTACAACCACAACGTTAAAGAACGGCTTCAGGAGCTTGCACCACAAGGCCTGTAAAATATTACAGCTCAGCTTATCATTAACTGTTCAATTAAATCGGCTGTACGGACTACTGTAGCAAACATATCGTGTAAACTTGCCAAAGAAATGTTGTGAATATCTTCGGCATCATAATGCTTGTTGTCATGACCAGTTCGATCAAAAGTAGCGGTAGCATCAGATATGACATATGTTTTGAAACCGAGATTTCCTGCCATCCGTGCTGTGGTCGAAATGCAATGATCGGTTGTCAATCCGACAATGACAACGCAGTTATAACCATGTTCTCTTAAATATTGTTCCAAATTTGTTCCAATAAAAGCGCTGTTTACGTTTTTTTGAAAGATTGGTTCGTTGCCCAATGGTTCTACACACTCTTTAAATTCACTTCCACTTGCCTCTGGCCTTAGCGGGTGGTTTAACTTCTTGGACAAATGTTGAATGTGTAGGACTGGGCGACCCGTCTTTCTCCATACCTGTAAAATACGGCTTATGTTCGTTTCTGCTTGTAAGTTATTTCTGTTGCCCCAGCGTGGGTCATCGAACCCTTTTTGAACATCTACAATAATTAAGGCTGCACGATCAGGAATCCCATACGAACAATCAATTAGCATGCATATCCCCTCCTTGGTGATCAGTTTAACAACTATGGAAAAGACAATGAACTTCCGATATTTTTGAACGATATAACGAAAAGTTTGAACAAGGGGGGAACGATCGATGGACCTTGATTGGATACGCTGTTTTCTCCTCTGTGCCGAGCAGAAAAGTTTATCTAAAGCAGCCGAACTTCTGAATCTAACCCAACCTGCTGTCAGCAAGCAAATTCAAAAATTAGAAGCCGTTTTGTGTGTAGAACTATTAAAACGGTCCCCACAAGGAGTGGAATTGACAGAAGCTGGGCGTATGATACGCCAGCGAATCACACCCTTACTATCCGAATTCGACTGCATGATAGCGGAAATAAGAGACATCGGGAAAACAAATCACATTGTACTTGGATCGCTTCCCAGTTTGGCCGCTTTTTATATCCCGGAAAAACTGGTCAAATCCGCACATGCAGATATCCACATCGAGACCCGGGTATACGATACATCCAAACTAATCATTGATGATATGGTAGCGGGAAATTTGGATGCAGGTTTAATAGAGGAACGATGGGTTCCAAACCATGTGTGGAGTAAACCATTGTTTTCCGAACCATATGATGTGGTTTACCCATACTCGCATCATCTTAGTGGTAAACAAGGCGTGTTCGTTAATGACCTCATCTCAGAACGTCTGGTTATGTATCCGCCAGAATGTGATATTCGTCAAACAGTAGTTGAAGTGTTTGACAGATTCGGGGTAGAGCCGAATATTGCTGAACAAATATCCTTCCGCGATTTTATTTTAGGGATGGTGGCAGCAGGAGCCGGGATTACCCTGGTTCCACGCATAATTTCGGCGCATATCGGTCACTTGCCTCTTCAGGCTAAACCAATCAAGGATTATGAATGTAACCGTTCCATTTCTCTTACTGCCCGTACGGAAAAAGTAGGGAAACTTCTTTACAAACTATTTGCATAACTAAAACCTTCGCCTGCCTGGCTATTTCAATTTCCTCAATTAATCCCATCCTCTGCTGGTTAAAATGTAAGTCTTAGCCTTATAATTATAAGCAGCAACATAATTGGAGGATTGCAGACATGTCCATGCCAACCAATCAGAAGAAAGCATCCGTAGAGGTTGCGAACGAGATAAAAAGAAGAATTATGAACAATGAATTCACAGTGGGTTCAAGGCTGCCGGCAGAGCGGGTGCTTGCTGAAGAATTTCAAACCAGCCGGTCTACAGTCAGGGAGGCCTTACGAGCACTTGAAATCAACGGCATAATAGAGAGCAAAGTCGGCCAGGGAACGTATGTAAAAAAATCCGATTTTTCTAATGAAGACAAGATTTTAAAAATAGCGAATCAGACAAGTCCATATGAAATATTTGATGCTATGTTTGCGATTGAACCTTATCTGGCTACGCTGGCCGCACTTAATGCGACTGAGGAGGAATTCCTTTCGCTGCAAACTTGTTTACAAAAGATGGAGATGGCTATTGGGGATATCGATCAGTTTGAAAAGTTAGATGCGGACTTTCACTATCAGGTTGCTTGTGCCGCTAAAAATTCCCTGCTATTGAACTTTGCTGATATTTTGAATAAAGTGCGACTCGAAAGATTGTGGGGAACCTTAAAGATCCGGAGTTTAAGCAAACAAAATATGGAATTATATTATCGCCAGCATGTGTTAGTTTATGAAGCGATTAAGGAACGAGATATTAGTAAGGCTACAGAGTTTACCATACAGCACCTGAGAATGGCCAGAAAAAATACATTAGGGGAGTAAGAATTCCTTAAACTCTTCCCTTCTAACTCTTCTTTATGTTGTATAGAATCCCTTTGGATGTACGTCTCTCCTTAAAACTTTTCAATAATTTTTTTAATGGCTTGGTCCTTATCTTTTTCTATTACTACTTGTTTGTCTACAATTGCAACATGCTGGCCTTCACAAAACATACATAATTTCATGCAATAGGTAGGAGAGATGGATAAGGGAATCTCTTTCTCCTCAGCGGTTTTTCTTATTTGGTCTGCTATTTCTTTTAGTCGATTCCGAAAACAGTAGAATACGGATTGCTCCACAGTCTTTCCTCCTCTTAATATCCATACTTCTTATTTCGACTTCTCCCCATTGTTCGATTCACTTGCGCTTCCAGTTTGCTATAAAATTTTGTGTGTTTTTCGCGTGCCTCCCGTACTGCTCCCTTATCTTTGCTATCGTTTTTTCAGGACTCGTTAATCAAAGTCTTTTTGTCATTTTCTTTTCTGCCATTCATGATCTTGCGTCCATACTCCTTTCAACGCTTGTTTTTTGTTAAACGAACGAACATCCGTATGCATAGACTAAAACCATCGCCAGAATAGCGATGGTTTTGGGACCTCAGGCTACTGTGTCCCCTACTTGGTGGGCAACTTCTAACAGATTGGTAATGTACTCTCCGTCTTTTACAATGACTTCTAACTTACTGTGGTCTTGTAATATTGTAATATCCTCCAGCGGATTGCCATCTACAACTAATATATCTGCAAGCTTTCCAACCTCAATGGTTCCGATTTCATCTTCCATTTCCATGATTTGAGAACCGTACTTTGTAGCAGAGACAATTACATCCATCGGATCCATTCCAATAAGCTTCACGAAGTGCTCCAAATCCCGTGCATATCCGCCATGTGGGCACCATTTAAATCCATAATCTCCACCAGGCAGCACGCGGACGCCTGCTTTATAGAGACGTCGCATATTTTTAATAGCAATTTCGAGCCCCTCTTTATATCCAGTAGCGTCAATCGCTTCCTGTCCAAAATATTGAGCGGCTTCTTCAATGGTAGATACAAGCCAATTCAGGCCTGGAACAATGAAAAGTCTATCTTTGTTTTGCACGACCATATTAAATGCTTCATCATCAATAAAATCCGCATGCGCGATAATATCCACTTCAGCTTCAACACAAATTTTAACCGAGTCAGATGAACGGGCATGTGTATAAACTCTTTTGCCGCGCGCGTGCGCCTCTTCTACAGCAGCCCGAACCTCTTTGTACGTATACAGCGTCATTTCATTGCGGGCATGTGGTGTAAGACTCTCACCACTGACGTTCAATTTCACAAGGTCTGCGCCTTCTTTAAATAAGCTTCTTACTGTGCGGCGTACCGCATCTTCACCATCAGCAAGGATAGATAATCCGCTTACTTGTACATGGCTCGGATGTAAATCAGTAAAGCTTCCTGTTGCTGAGACTTCAGCTCCGTTGGCAAGCACGCGAGGCCCAATAAGCGTGCCACGGTTAATGGCATCACGAATCGCAATGTCTACCCGGCCTCTGGCGGCAGCGCTAACACAAGAAGTATATCCGCTCTTTATCATGATTTCTGCATTTTTAATCGCCGCTACCATCGTTTCTTCAATCGGAGCAAAATCAATATCTTGAATGTAGAGAGAATTATTCCATGTTAAGTGTGTATGCGCTTCCGTCATACCCGGCATAATGGTCTTACCATTCAATTCAATGATATCAATTTCTTCAGGTTGATACTGGGACGGAACTTGTAGTCCAGAACCAATCGCAGTAATTCGATTTCCTTCGATTAAAACATCAACGCCAGCTTTTTCTGTTTGTCCCGTGCCATCAATTAACAATCCGTTCCGCAATAATTTCGCCTTCATAAAAATACCTCCCTTAAAATATTGAATATTCATACTTATTTCTCAAAAAAAAGGACAAGGTACTTGCGAATTATGCCTGGAAGTGTATGCCCTTTCAATATATTGATTGTTTACATTGCAAGTCCGAAAGCTATCGAATACGCTTCCGAACAAGCAATGAATAACAGAAAGGCAAATTAGTTTAATACAACCTAATAACCACGCAATTTATGGCCTAAGGGGGCGCAATAAATGTTTATATCCAGATTAAAGCGTGGTCAAAAAGTTTAATAAAGCACGGTTAACATCATTGGGTTTTTCAATGGTCGCCCAGTGGCCACAATCTGGAATAACTTCTAGCTTGGCATTTGGAAACCCTTTATAGAGCTGTTGAGCCATCCGAACGGGGCTCGTCTTATCTTCATCCCCAACAACCAGGAGAACCGGCTGGGTAACTTCCTGATGGTCAATAGCTTTTGCATCTGCAAGCGCTCTGCATGAAGCCGCATAACCTTCCGCGTCATTGCGCTGCAATAATTCACGCACTAAGCCAACCAGCGCAGGGTTCGCAAATTTCGTGTAAGCGGACAAGCCGCCCTCTGTAATGGCGTCAGCTACGGCATCCATTCCTTTTTCTTTTACCAATTCTGAACGAGCCGCTAATCCATCTTTTCCTGCAGGCGGAATTTCAATAATACCGCCAACGAGTGCAAGGCTTTTTACCTTTTCTGGATAACGAATAGCAAAGTGCTGAACAATGAGCGTGCCCATCGAATGCCCAATAAAATGAGCAGACTCAACACTTTCTTGTTCAAGAAGATCGGTTAAATCCTCTACGAATTGGCTAATAGAGTATTCAGGGATCGAGGTTTCGGTACGCCCTGAGCCTCTTAAATCATAAGCTATCGTTTTATAATACCTCGAACAAACATTGACCTGGCTGTTCCAGATATTTAAACTTCCGCCTAATCCATGGACAAATACGATCGCTTCACCTGTTCCCTTAACTTCGTAATTAACTTGAAGGCTTTTCGTTTGACTAAGCACCTATGTTCCTCCTTGATTCGAATTGAAATCGGTTGTCAAAATGCTGAAATTGGTCCAACCACGTTTACAATCCATATATTACTGGACAAAGGTTTCTTCGTCAAGAAGATTTTTATTTTTCAAAAATATTGGAAAAATCAACATACCAAAGCCACAGGTGAAGGTCGATAACCTTAACTGCTCTTACGTGCAACAAAAAATATCTTGCGCAGCAACTAAAAAAACCAAGCTAATTGTTTAAAATTAAGCTTGGTATCACAACGAATTTAAACCGCATAAAATTGAATAAATCACTGTCCTAACATATTTTCACGAACATTTTTTAAATGATTAAGAGTGAATAGTGAAGCCTGATCGGCATCACGTTCATAGATGGCCTGGTATATATTCTGATGTTCAACTTGGTATTGCTTCATCCGTTCCATGTTCAGGCTTCTTTCTTTTAGGGTTCCCCATAACTTTTCCAGCCGAACGTTATTGATAATATTAACTACGTGTAGCAAGAATGAATTCTTAGCCGAGAGGGCAATCACATGATGAAATTGGCCATCCAATTTCTCGAAATGTGGAATGTCCCTATTCGCTATTGCCGTATCAAACTCATCTAATATCGCCTTTAAAGAAACAAAATCCTGATGAGTAGCTCTCAGAGCAGCTAAATTAGCTAAGTACGGCTCAAATGCAAATCTAGCTTCGAATACTTCAGACGGGCTTGTTTGTTTTGATATTTCAACAAACGACCCATCCATACTGGAAAAATTGACATTCTTTATAAAGGTGCCTTGCCCTACCTTGCTTTCGATAATCCCAATGATCTCTAATGCCCGCAAAGCCTCGCGTACTGTGGCACGGCTCGTCTGGAACTTTTCCGCTAGTTCACGTTCCGAAGGCAGCCTGGAATCTACCTTTAGAACGCCTTTTTCGATATGGTTTCTAATTTGATTGGCAATATTAAGAAAGGCCTTATTCTCACCAATGGGCGCGAACGTAATATCTAATGCTTTCACCAATTTTTCTCCTTCCACTCTCTATTTTTATAGTTATCATCAAGGAAATCCTAGAGAATACCGGACACCACACCATGATGGTTTTAGTAAATCATACATTTTGGCTGACCATTACGTCAAATACAGACCGCGAAAAATCCTTCTTGACTGCCAAAGATGATTTGGGTTAGGATGTTATCAATAAATGGTTAGACCAATGATTAAATATACGTACCAATTATTCTAAATTATATTTGGGAGGACGGAGTATATGTATTTAGCATCTTATGCACATGATGGCAAACTCAAGTATGGATTTCGAACAAATGACGAACGTTCTGTTGTTGATGCCGTAGAAGCAGAAAAGCAGCTTTTTTCAGATGCATTCTTACCTGGAACCTTGCGTGAAGTAATTGAAAACCAGGAAGCAGTTACGCGGCTGCGACAACTGCACCGCAAAATATCGCAAGATTCTGCCGATTACATATTGCCTTTATCTGATGTCACTCTCGAAGCTCCCATACCTAATCCTAAAAGAGATATTATCTGTTTAGGCCTCAATTACCATGAGCATGCTCTTGAGTATACAACAGCAATGGAAGCAGAAAAAAATGTACCGCAAAATCCCATTGTTTTTACGAAGGCGACCACCACTGTGATTGGGCCCAATCAAAAAGTTAAAAGTCATCGTAATGTGACAAGTCAAATTGACTACGAAGCAGAGTTAGCCATTGTAATAGGGAAGCAAGGAACGAACATTCCAGCAGAGGAAGCCTATGATTATATTTTAGGCTACACCATTATAAACGATGTAACGGCACGCGACCTGCAAAAGAAGCACAGCCAGTGGTTTCTGGGAAAAGGTTTAGACACCTTCGGGCCTATGGGGCCTTACCTTGTAACAGCTGATGAGATTGCTGCTCCTGTGAATTTAAACATCCAGTGCAGAGTAAATGGAGAAGTAAGACAAAATTCTAACACAGAACTTCTCATTTTTGATATCCCGACTATTATTAAAACCATTTCAGCCGGCATTACATTACAACCCGGCGATATCATTGCTACAGGAACCCCTAAAGGTGTAGGAATCGGTTTTAACCCTCCACGATTCTTGCAAGAGGGCGACGTCGTGGAAGTTGAGATTGAAAAAATTGGTATCTTAAAAAATACCGTAGCCTAATGTTTGCATCTGCGTTTGTCACCTATATTTTTGAAACAGTTAAACAAAAACTAACTCATATAAAGAAAAAAATATTAAGTAGAGGTGATAAAAAATGTTAGATAAACCTTTATTGGCTAAAGTCACAGTTGATTATACGGATGAGCAACTAGATGCCATTGCCAATGGGTGCTGCCCGAATTGCCTGCCCATCTACAACAGGTACCGAATTATCGGTACTTCATTTGATAAAGAACTGAAGGTGGAGTTACTCCATGTTAAATGTTCGAACATTGTGGATTGTGAATGGGACGACCAAATTCCAAACCGCAGACCAGATCCTGGCCTGGAAGGATTTTTCACATCTTAATCCTGGTTGTAAGACTTCGGCTTTAACACAGCAAATCCTTAACTTCGCTCTCCACTAAATAAAACCCCCGAATTAGGCTATTATAGCCGTTTCGGGGGTTTTGAAATAACAGGAATATATGCAACAGACAATGAATAGTTCCAATAATTACTACATCAATTGCTCCATCAGCTCACCCAGCTGACGGGCCTGAATCTGGCGGTTGTAAATAGCAAGATCACCGTCAAAGGCACGCTGGATGATGTTGTTTTTATTGTCGCTATTCGATGCATGCTCCTGTTTTGCAGAAGAATGTTCCCTCTCTGCCTGTTGAACCTTCCATTCCTGATATATTTTCAGAAACGCTGCTTTAATCTGATCGATATCTTTCGGATCCACTACTTCACCCAGCCCAAACTGCCTGATGATTTTGGTGGATTCCCCTTCAACAGATAGCGCAAGAATCGGATGGTTAATCGCCATGTATTCATATAGCTTACCTGGAATATATACGCCCGATCCCGGAGCTGTATCCCCGATAAGCAGCAACGTATCGGCAGCTTTCATGGCTGCCAACGCCTTCTTGTGCGGCAGATTTCCCATGATCTCCACGATGTCTTCCAGGTGAAACCGGCGGACGCAGTCGATATTGTCCGTATATCCTGGATAATCAAACACACCGGCAAACTGAAGGTTGAGCAGCATGCGATCCACTTTTTGCTCCTCGATCAATTGTGCCACCGCTTCAAGCAGAAGTCTGGGATTGCGCTCCCTGTACAAAATGCCGGTATAGATGCAGGTGAACTTCCCGTCATCTGCAAGTTGCTCTATGTTTGTATAATCATTCGGATCAAATCCGTTATGTATCACTTCAATGCGGGAAATTTCCTGGCCAAACTTATTCTGGAAATTGTCTGCGAAGCCATTGGTCACTGTGGTAACGGCATCAGCCTCCCGCATCACACTCCGCTCCATCCGCTCCTCCCACGCTTCTCTCCAGGCAATGCCTGTCCGGTGCATATTTTGGGTCCACGGATCACGAAAGTCAGCTATCCATTTAATCCCGGTTTTTCGCTTCAGATTTCGGGCAACGAGGTGACAGGTATAAGGACCCGAGGTAGAAAACATAATCGGAATATGATGCTGGCGAATGACTTGCTCTCCAACTTTGACCGCATCCGGAAGCCAGCCAATCATATCATCCGGGATCATAAGCGTATTTTTAAGGCTTTTTAATGAGGCAACCGCTTTTTTCTTTATCCGTTGCTTTAAGCCCGGTTGTGATGCAGGCTGTTTCTCATTCTTTTCTGGCTGCGTTTGCGCCCCCGCGGACTTTTGAGAACGGGCAGCACGCATGCCTGTCAGCGGATTCCACTCTTTCGCACGGTGAATGGTTACATTTGTGGGCAATTCTTTTAACAGCGACTCATCCTTCGTCGCATAATAAGCACTCTCCACGGTTAGCACGTGAACCTCCCAGCCTGACTCTGCCAGGTACCTGGCCATCTTTACCGCGCGGGTGACACCCCCGCCGCCAATCGGAGGGAATAAATAAGAAACAAGCAGCATTTTTTTCCGAGCGTTCATGGTAACGTAAACGTCCTTCCTAAGAAAAAGAAGCCTGAAATGCCGGCTTCTTTCGCTTTTTATTCTTTGTATCCATTATTGTGCAGAGCTGGCGACAATTAAATGCGAATAAGTACAGCTTTTTCCGAAATGCTACGCGGAATTCGGTTTTTTCCGTCCACCAGAACCGGATTTTGATTCATTTTACCCAGCACTTCATCCCAGTCAATCTCCAGAAATTCTTCCTGAACTGTTACATAAATAAGGGCGTCTGCCCCGCTTACCGCATCACCGAGCGAATCAACTTTATAGGGGTAGCGTGCAGGAACAGCCGGATCATAAGCGGCCACATGTGCACCTGCTTCCTCAAGCAGCTGCACAAGGTGGTGCGGAGGGCTGATGCGATCATCGTTAGAGAAGTCTTTCATCGCCAGGCCTAGCACGGCAACCTTGCTTCCTGCCAATGTTTTCCCTGCCTCACTCAGCTTTTCGCCCACCATGTTAACCAGAATTCGCGGTACACTGTCATTGATCTGGCGCGCTGTTTCCAGCAGATCGAGGTTTACACCAATTTCTTTCGCCTTCGGAAGCAGGTAATACAGGGCATTAGGCAAACAGTATCCGCCAACACCTGGTCCCGGGGTTAACAGGTTAACACGCTTATGGGTATTGGCTACTCGAATCAATTCGAATGTATCAATGCCGGCCTTCTCTGCAAAGCGGGCGAACTGCTGAACCATCGCAATATTTACATCGCGCTGCACATTCTCGATAACTTTAGAAGTTTCCACAACTTTTATATCAGAGATGGTTACTTCCGCTTCCGTGACAAAAGTAAGCACTTCATGTGCGCGCTTGGCACTTTCTTCATTAATTCCACCCATGGCAAGCGGCATATTGATAAACTCTTCAAATGCACGGCCTTCCGCAATTCTCTCAGAAGCATAAGCCAGATAGAAATCCTCGCCTGCTTTCAGTCCGCTTTTTTCAAGCAGCGGTTTAACTAAATCTTCTGTAGATCCTGGGATAACCGTGCTGCGGAGGATAACTGTATCCCCTTTTTTCAATACCCCTACAAGAGATTCACAGGCCGCGGTTAAGTAGCGCATCTCTGGGTCACCATTTTTAACCGGAATACCAACGGTAATAATATAATTATTAACCTGGCTGGCAGCTTCTTCATAGCTGGTAGTTGCTTTAAATCTTCCGGCAGCCAGCTGGTCTTTTAATATATCAGCAAGAGACTTGCCTTCAAAATATTCTAAGTGATGCGAAATCCCCTGATTAATATCACGAATAAGTGGTTCGCTTACGTCTATCCCTACTACATTTGCGCCTTTACGCGCATAACTTAGCGATAAAGGCAGGCCGATAAAACCTAAACCTATTACTGCAATGTTCAGTGACTTTGTCATTATAACTTCTCCTCCGACCTCTCGGAAACTTAAAACGTATATATTTTATCATAAACAAAAGAAAAGAGCGACGAACACACGCTCTTCCTTTGCCATTATACTTCATTGCCTGCTCGCTATCAATGAAGGTTTACAGGGAATTACTTCAACTCAACTACAGTTGCCCCAATACCGCCTTCACCCTGTCCGCCATAGCGCAACGATTTGACCAGACGATGCTTCTTCAAATATTTCTGCACCCCCAGCCCCAGCGCGCCGGTTCCCTTTCCATGGATAATCGAAACCTTCTGAAGCCCGCCGATCAGCGCTTCATCTAAATATTTGTCAATTAGAATAATCGCATCTTCTACGTTGTTGCCGCGGATATCAAGTTCCATTCTAACCGGATCGCGGGTGGATTGGAATTTGGTAACATGGCGGGTTGGCTGTGGTTTGGCCGCTTTCAGCTTCTCCAGATCGTCTGCTTTGACGTTCATTTTAAGTATGCCGATTTGGACCTGGAATTCTTTGTCGTTAACCTTATCGACGATTTCGCCCTTCTGGTTGAGTGAAAGGACCCGCACTTCATCCCCCACTGCTAATGGCTGCTGGTTAACCGGTACGCGCGCAGTCTTCGTTTTTTTCCGGCGCAGTTTGGGATTTGCTTCTTCAAGCCGTTTCTGTGCTTCAATAAGTTTATGTTCTTTAATGCCTGCCCGCTCCTCCTGGGCTAGACGACGCAGTTCAGAAATAATCGTATCGGCTTCCTTGCGGGCTTTATCAACGGCACGGCGCGCTTCCTCTTCTGCCTGCTGATACAGCTGTTCCCTTTTGTCTTCAAGCTCTGCAAGCTCCGTTTCAAGCTTGCGTTTATCTGTCTCCGCTTCTTTAAGGATATGCTCTGCTTCCCGGCGTTCAGCTTCAGCCCGGCGCTGATTCTCCTCAAGTGAAGCTATCATCGTATCTAACGTTGTTTCTTCCTTGCTGGCCATGCTCCGTGCCTGGCTCAGTACCTGTTCAGGCAGCCCTAATCTTGCTGCAATGCTGAATGCGTTGGAGCGGCCTGGAATGCCGACAAGCAAACGGTAGGTGGGCCTTAACGTTTCTTCATCGAATTCTACGCTCGCATTAATCACACCGGGGCGATCGTACGCGTAAGCTTTAAGTTCGCTATAGTGAGTGGTTGCAACCACCCGCGCCCCCTGCTGGTGGACGTAGTCAATAATGGCCATCGCCAGTGCCGCACCTTCCTGTGGGTCGGTTCCAGCACCCAATTCGTCAAACATAACCAGGCTGCGATGATTAATGTGCTTTAAAATATGTGAAATATTGGTCATATGGCTGGAGAATGTACTAAGGCTTTGCTCAATGCTTTGTTCATCCCCAATGTCGGCATAGATCCCTTCAAAAAGGGTAAGCTCTGTTCCTTCATCCGCCGGCACCTGCATCCCGGACATCGCCATAAGTGACAGCAGCCCAATGGTTTTTAAGGACACGGTTTTACCACCGGTATTGGGCCCTGTTATCACGATCGTGGTATAGTGTTTGCCAAGTTCCACGTCTATGGGCACGACCGTATGCGCCGGAATCAGCGGATGCCGCCCCTTCTTAATGCGAATGTACCCCTCATCGTTAATAGCAGGCTCGCTTGCCTTGATGTCATCCGCATAGGCCGCTTTGGCAAAAATAAAATCCGCTTCCGCCAGGCACTCCACATTATGCATCAGCGTATCCACTTCCTCCGCAACGGAGGCGGTAAGAGCCATCAGTATCTTTTCAATTTCCCGCTCTTCTTTCATTTTCATCTCGCGCAGCTCATTGTTTATGGTAACGACTGAACCCGGCTCAATAAACAGCGTCGCACCCGAAGCGGATTGGTCATGTACAATTCCACCAAACGAATGGCGGTATTCCTGTTTAACCGGTATAACGAAACGGTCATTGCGAATGGTAATAATTGGGTCCTGCAGCATCTTCTGTGTACTAGAGTTGCGAATCATCTGCTCCAAGCGATCCCTGACCCGCCGCTCTGCACCTCGAATCTGGCTGCGAACCTGGGAAAGCGCCGGGCTGGCCGAATCCATTACCATTCCATTCTCATCGATAGCCCGGTTAATGGCCTCTTCAAGGCCGCGCAGGCGCACAACTTGTCCCAATAGTTCATCCAGAAGCGGAAGCGGTTCCGACTCTGTAATGCCTGCAATAAATGTCTTCAGGCGCCCGCCGCCATATAATGTGGAGGCAATATCCAGCAGTTCCGCCGTGTTCAGCATACCGCCGAGCCTTGCCCGGGTAAGCGCACCGCGAATGTTGCGAATACCGCCGAGCGGCACGCTCCCCTTCAGGCGAAGTACGGTTCTGCCTTCCTGCGTGGCCTGCTGGCGACGCTTGACTTCCGTGAGATCCGTTGAGGGTGTAAGCTGTTCTATTTTTTCTCTTCCAAGGCTGGAAGAAGCTCTTTTGCTAATTGATCAATTACTTTACTAAATTCCAGTGTTGTAAGTGTCCGTGCTTCCAATATAATCCCCTTTCTTTATAAGGACAGGTTAACTCCAATATACCTATTATACCATCTGTCCTTCGCAAAGGAATTACCTCCTGGCTTCTCCGCTTGCCTGGGGAAAGGTATTTTCTGAGTGTGCATCTGAACGTGCATGTGAGGCCCGTTGTTTAAACTTATCGGCCGCCAGAAAAACGCCAATAATAACGACCGGATAGAGTATGGCCCAACCTACAAAAGGAAAAATCACAGCCGTTAACAGAAACGAAAGCCAACTGATCCGCACACCCCAGGCATTTCCTTTCAGCAGGCGGATACCAGCCGCACAACCGCCAAGATACGTCAGGATAAAGGTCGCGTTCGGAAACTGTATGAGCGTTGTTAAGGATACGGCATGGCTGCCATACAATAGAAGTACAACTGCAAAACAGCATGCGAGAAAGGCAATCCCGCCAATTGGCGTCCCGAATTTATCTGAGAACATTCCCATCCAGCGCGGTGCTTCCCCGCTGCGAGATAGTGCAAAAGCCAGTCGGGAAGCAGCCCCAGCGTAGGCAATAACGGTGGCCGTACAGATAAACACGCCTGTCAATCCCGCTACTATTGCACCCGCCGAACCAAGCATACGGCTGATCACGATGACAAGCGATGCATCAGATCCGGCGGCATGGTAACTGTGTGTGCCAACCGTGGCCAGCGCGGTAAGAAAATATAACACACCGACTATGATCGCAGCAATCGTAACCCCTTTTACAGCCTCGCGCTGCGGATCAACGAATTCTTCCGACAGGTGGGAAACGGCCTCCCAGCCGATAAAACACCAGAATAAAATAGCTGCAGCCTGCCCTACGCTGATCCAACCATGGGGCATAAAGGGTGTAAAGTTTATTTTCTCTATGTGGGGAGAAGCCCCGATAATCGCGAGAACAAGCACAGCTACGATGGATATAACTACCGCAATCTGCACCTGTCCGGCAATTTTCATACCAGTTAAATTCGTCAGCAATCCAAATAGGAGAATCGCGGCGGATATGATCACCCGGGCATGATCACCCCATCCCATGGCGGCGGTCAAATATCCGGCACCGGTTATTGCCGCAACCGGCGCACCGATCGGCACGGACATGAGAAAAAACCAGCCGACAATCGCACCGGCGTGTGGGCCGAACGCCACCGTAACAAAATGGGATACCCCGCCTGCATTGGGGTATTTAGCTGATAAGAGCCCCATGGCCAATGCCATCGGCAGTACCAGCAGTGTCATCAATCCCCAGGCCAGAAGTGACGCAGGGCCTGCAATTTCAGCAGCCAACCCCGGCACCAGGAGAACACCTGAACCAAGAACCGCCCCAATATACAGTGCAACAGCCTGCGGCAGGCCTATCGTGCTTTTTAACCCGCTGTCATTTTTCATGCGTTTTTCCCCCTGTATCTCTTGTTCTTTTTTCTATCGTAGCAGATAATAGTACTATCGTAAAAGCGGATGATTTCGATAATCTAAATCGGTTTAACCGATGGATCAGGAGGTTGTATGCATGGAGCTCCGCCAGTTGTATACGTTTAAGGTCGTTGCGGAAGTGAAGGGGTTTACGAGAGCTGCGGAGATTCTGGGGTATGCCCAGTCCAGCGTAACCGCTCAAATCCAGGCACTTGAAGAGGAATTAGGAACGCCTCTGTTTGACAGGCTTGGCAAAAAAATTATGCTGACAAGTGCCGGGGAACGGCTTCTTCCGCACGCGAGCGAAATGATCCAGATGCATGATCTTGCCAAAAGCGCCATTCAATCACCAGCAGAAGTAAGCGGAACGCTAACGATCGGAGCTCCTGAATCGCTTGCCGCTTTTCGCTTGCCAGCGGTTATCCAGGAATACAGGAGCCTTTATCCGGAAGTCAAAATCATTTTAAAACCAGGCGTGTGCTGGGAGATGCGAGGCCTCGTCAGGCGCGGCGATCTGGATCTCGCTTTTTTGCTTGAGCCTGAAGTGGAAGAACCGGATCTGCAGGTAGATACGCTTGTCTATGAGAAAATTGCTTTGGTAGCCCCACCTGACCATCCTTTTGTTCAGAAAAAAGCCGTCGTGCCGGAAGATTTGAAAAACGAGACTCTCCTTCACACAGAACCGGGGTGCAGTTACCGCACGCTAATTGAGAAGCATCTCAACAGCCATGGCGTCTTCCCGAATCCGGATCTTGAGTTCTGGAGCATTGAAGCTATTAAAAACTGCGTTATGTCGGGGCTTGGCCTTTCTTTTCTGCCGCTTATTGCGGTGCGCAACGAATTAGACAACAGAAAACTGAGCGCACTGGCGTGGGATGACAGTTCCCATCAGATAGCGACCCAGCTTGTGTACCATAAAAAGAAGTGGTTGTCCCCGGCCCTTCGCCAGTTCCTTCTACTTACCGTGTCCCATGCTGAAAACTGGTGTGCGGAAGAATTAATCCAAAAATAAATGGCAGTTGATTGTAATAAAAAAATGTAATAAAATGAATACTGTCGTTAACACGAGCTGTTAACATTCTTTTTGGGGTATAGCCAAGCGGTAAGGCAACGGACTTTGACTCCGTCATGCCCTGGTTCGAATCCAGGTACCCCAGCCAGTGACCGGGAAGTGGCTCAGCTTGGTAGAGCGCCTCGTTCGGGACGAGGAGGTCGCAGGTTCAAATCCTGTCTTCCCGACCATAACTTATAATATTGGCGGTGTAGCTCAGCTGGCTAGAGCGTACGGTTCATACCCGTAAGGTCGGGGGTTCGATCCCCTCCGCCGCTACCATACATGTGGAGGGATACCGAAGTGGTCATAACGGGGCGGTCTTGAAAACCGTTAGGGTGCAAGCCCACGCGGGTTCGAATCCTGCTCCCTCCGCCATGATTGTCCCAGTAGCTCAGTTGGATAGAGCAACGGCCTTCTAAGCCGTGTGTCAGGAGTTCGAATCTCTTCTGGGACGCCATTCTACTAAATAAAATAATGATGCAGTGTGAGAGGTTCCAGTCGGAATCTCTTTTTTAATTTGGAAAATACCTTCAATGTAGATCAAATAACACACATGGATCAAGTCTATTAGGCTCAATCCTATGGTAAATCTATGAATCTTATTTAACATGCTGCAAATTCAAAATTTTGATAAGTTGAAAGTGGAAATAAATTCTGTAGTAAGCGTAAGGAGGACAAAAGAATGGACAAGGACAATCGTTCGTTAAGTGGCCAGCAGCGATCTCATTATGTGAGGATACCCGGGAGCGAGCGAACCGCGTTACCCAATACCAGAAAAACAGGCCCGGTCAATCCTGATGAAGAGATGTCGGTAACTGTACTTGTACGTCGCCCCCCAGCTCCCAGTTTACTAAAGAAAACTGATACTCCCCCTTTCTCTTTAGGCCAGCATTTTACCCGTGAGGAATTTGCTGCGGCTCATGGTGCGAACGAAAGTGATCTGAAAAAAGTCGAAAAATTCGCCCATAACCACGGCCTAGCGGTTAAAGAAGTGAACCCGGCAGCCGGAAGCATGCTGCTTACAGGAACAGCAGCATCCTTTAGTAAGGCCTTTGCTGTTGAGCTCGCACACTATGAGCATCCCAACTTTACCTACCGTGGACGCATTGGGCATGTTAGCATCCCACAGGAACTTGCCGATATTGTCGAAGCGGTGTTAGGTCTGGATGAGCGGCCACAGCTTAAGCCTCATTTTCAGGTTTTTGAGGAAACAGAAGAATTTGCACGGCCCAACAAGACGAGAATATCTTATACCCCAGTCGAAATCGCGGAGCTTTACAATTTTCCTTCGAATATAAATTGCAGCGAACAGTGTATCGGTATTATCGAATTAGGCGGCGGCTATAATCCTGCTGAGCTTCAACAATACTTCTCCTCTCTTGGAGTTGCTGAGCCAGCGATTACAAACGTATCCGTGAACGGGGCAACCAATCAACCGACTGGAGACGCCAATGGACCTGACGGTGAAGTCGTATTAGACATCGAAATAGCTGGAGCTGTTGCACCTGGAGTAAAAATTGCGGTTTATTTTGCCCCTAACACAGATGCAGGATTCCTTAACGCAATTACGACCGCTATCCACGACACCCAAAATAAGCCTTCGGTGATTTCAATTAGTTGGGGGAATGCGGAGAATCAATGGACAACTCAGGCTATGAAAGCTATGGATCGAGCCTTTCAGGATGCAGCAGCGGTTGGGGTAACCATTTGCTGCGCAGCAGGGGATCGCGGCTCGGCCGATGGCGTAAACGATGGGCTCGTGCATGTGGATTTTCCTGCTTCTAGCCCCTTCGCTCTTGCATGCGGTGGCACACGGCTGGAAGGGTCAGGCGATACCATTACCCAGGAAAGCGTTTGGAATGAAGGTCCAGACAGCAGCACGGGTGGCGGAGTCAGTGATGTATTTGATCTGCCAGTTTGGCAAACCTCTGCCAACGTCCCCCCTTCAGCAAATCCAGAAGGCCGAAAAGGACGAGGTGTTCCCGATGTAGCGGGAGACGCCGATCCCGCTACCGGTTATCAAATTTTAGTAGATGGACAGCGAACTGTAATTGGCGGAACGAGCGCGGTGGCCCCTCTCTGGGCAGGATTGATTGCCCTGATTAATCAGCAGTTGGGTCATCCGATAGGTTTTGTTAACCCTACTCTCTATGCTCTGTCTACTCGTGGCAGTGCCTTTTATGATATTACAATTGGAAACAATGAATCAAGTCGGGAGAGCGGGGCTTATACAGCCGGGCCCGGCTGGGATGCCTGTACCGGCCTCGGAAGTCCAGATGGTACAAATTTAATCAACGCACTTCAAAGCTTCAAAACTTCGAGTGGAGGCATTCTTATGTCTGGCCATGCTCCCGCAGAAAAACACCCTATTTTCGGACATACGCTTTCAAACGAGCGATTGCCTTTTCACGTTAATCCGTTGTCTCTTCACGGACCGCTTGTACACCTTAAAGGGACCATTAAAAAAGTGGAACCCGATGTTACGTTTCACGGTACCTCCCACTATCATCTTATTATCAATCATATCGAACTAATCAGCATAAAAGGAGCCGACCCATCGATCGTAACAGACGAATGTTTTTGTGCCATTCGTTATGGGGATAAACTTGGCCTGGGGCAGCCCATTGAAGGGCTTGCAGAAGGACAATTGATCGAGCTTCAAGGAGAATATATTGATAAAAATCATGCTTATCCTTCCTTAGGAAACCCGGGAGATCCTGTGCTTCACTTTACGCACCATCCTGTTGGATTTGTCATCTACAAAGGGAAGCGCTATGAATAACCTCCTCACAAACGAATCAACCCGGTAATATGCATTTTCGGCCAAAACAAAGCAGTTGATTTGGATAAACCAGATCAGCTGCTTTTCGTTTATGCCTTATAATCTTAGCTGCGTGATCACATGTGGCTATACGTGTTATTCGTGCATGAAATGATGGGCCCAGCTCATACTAAATATGGAGGTATTACGTGACATGGTAAATGCGTGGTGTATTGGGCTTTTGCTGTTATTTCAACAAATTTCTCATCCTGACAACCTATTGGTTCAACGGCAAGGACAGACTATTGCTATTGTTAACCGCACACAGTATGCCCTGCCTCTGTCCGGCATGTCGGCAATTGACGTTAATAAGTTTCAAAAATTCATTGACGATGTGGACCGGCAAATCTATCGGCCAGCTAGTAATGCCATCATAGATAGCCAAGAGAAAATTATTCCGGGAAGGATAGGCCGTAGGCTTTATCGACAGGCTTTTACGAAACAATTTTACACATATTTCTTCAGTAACGGACCTTCAACGATAGAAGTACCTCAGTTAGACGTATATCCCAAGGTTGACAGCGAACTGCTTGCGCATATCCGGGAAAAACAAATCGGGCAATATACGACGTATTTTGACACCAACAACAAAAACCGTTCCCACAATATCGCCCTTGCCTCTAAAGCGATCAACAATTATGTCGTTTTTCCCAACGAAACATTTTCGTTTAACCAGGTTGTCGGCAAGCGAACGCCGGAAAAGGGTTATTTACCGGCGCCAGTGATCGTCAAAGGCGAGTTGTCGGAAGGGATTGGCGGGGGAATTTGCCAGGTATCTTCAACGCTGTTCAATGCCGTCGATCAGACCGGGTTAAAAATCATTCAACGCTACTCCCATAGCAGGAGTGTCCCGTATGTGCCACCCGGTCGCTATGCTGCTATAAGTTGGTATGGTCCTGATTTTCGCTTTCAAAACAAGTACAACCAGCCGATACTGATTCGAACTAAAACTGAGGAAAGCAGCAGTATGACTATCAAGATTTACTCCTCTCATGTGATTGAATACAAACCGAGGGAAGTTCCAAGCGCCGCAGAGCGATTGCCAGAATCTGAAACTCCAATTGCTGTTCGTGGAATACCAATGTTCCATACAGCATTCTCTCAAAATGTGTGGATGTAGTACAAATTGATGTCAAGGAGCTGGAACATTGAAAGAATTACAAGAATATCAAAAGTGGTTAGATTACAAAGAGCTACCCGAGAAGCTTCGCGAAGAACTCCTTTCTATACAGGGCAACAAAGAGGAAATTGAAGAACGATTCGGACGCACCCTTGATTTCGGAACGGCTGGGCTTCGCGGTGTGCTCGGCGCAGGGTTAAACCGTATGAATATTTATACCGTCCGCAAAACCTCCTGGGCACTAGCGGAGTATATCCTGCGTCAAGGTAAAGGGGCAGACCTGTACAGCGTCGTAATTGGATATGATTCTCGGCATATGTCACAACATTTTGCACGTGAAGCAGGCCTTACCATGGCCGCTGTCGGCATTCAAGCATACGTCTCGCCGTGTTTGTGTCCAACTCCTGAGGTGTCGTTCGCAGTTCGTCACCTCCAGGCAGCTGCAGGCGTGATGATTACCGCAAGCCACAATCCGCCTGAGTACAATGGATACAAAGCATATGGTCCAAATGGTTATCAATTGCTACCTGACGAAGCAACGAATGTACACAATATCATGTTGGAAAACCTAGATGTATTCGAAATTCCGACTATGGCTCTCGATGAGGCGATACATCGTGGATTATTCCAATGGACTGCGCCAGAAGTTCGAAACACTTACATCCGTGCAGTGGTCCACGAAGTACAGTTTCCTTCTGTTACCGATGAACAAAGAAAGGCATTGTCTGTCGTCTATACGCCACTACATGGAACAGGGAATGTTCCGGTACGGGAGGTATTACATGCCACTGGATACGCCAACGTGCATATCGTGAAAGAACAGGAAGCACCAGACGGTGACTTTCCAACTGTAAAGAGTCCGAATCCAGAGGAACCGGAAGCACTGGAACTAGGTATTCGTACCGCCGGCGAAGTTCAAGCTGACCTAGTTATCGGAACTGACCCGGACGCGGACAGGGTTGGTATCGCGGTCCGTGACAATAGCGGTTCCTATCACCTTCTTACAGGCAACCAAGTGGGTGCCCTCTTAATGGAATTCATTCTCAGCCGGCGAAAAGCGGAAAATCGACTACCCACAAACGGCATTGTCTTCAAAACCATTGTCACCTCTACACTTGGCCAGGCTGTGGCTTCATCCTATGACATCGTGACAGAAAATACACTTACAGGGTTCAAATATATTGGCGAAGGCATTACTCGTTATGGGCAGACAGGTGAACATACATTTTTGTTTGGCTATGAAGAAAGTTACGGGTATTTAGTTTCGCCTATCGTTCGCGACAAGGATGCCGTGCAGACTTGTTTGGCCATCGCTGAAATGACATCCTTCTACAAGGGCCTGGGCAAAACGCTGATCGACGCGTTGGAGAAATTATTTCAGCGGTTTGGTTATTATAAAGAAGAGCTGTTCAGCCTGACCTTAAAAGGAGCAGATGCGCCGAACCAAACAGACTTGGTGATGGACGTATTACGGCGGGAAACGCCAAAAGTCGAAGGGCTTAAACTGGTGGCTATTGAGGATTACCTTACATTGAAACGTATTCTCGCTGATGATGAGGGCAATCCAACTTCTACTGCAGACGCTTTGCTTTTGCCGGCTTCCAACGTATTGAAGTATTTATATGAGGATGGTTCATGGATGGCGGTTCGTCCATCTGGCACAGAACCCAAGCTCAAAACTTATTTGGCCGCACGCGGAACGAGCAAGACAGATTGTGAAACAAAAACACAGCAGATGCGAGCTGCAATCGAAGACCACATAAAATAAGGGGTCCTAGGGTTCCCCTTATATCCAGGTTGTGGAGAAACCTTAAATTTTAAAAGTAAATTGTCAATTGCGGGCCTTTACTTGAACGCCAGATTCTAGTCGACGGTATGAAGCTTGATTTCATTTCTGTTTAAACATTAAACCTCCATTGCACTTGCCAGAGCCACGAGCTTGTTTAACGTTTCCCAGCTACGCACGGTCGCTGGGACATCTAGCTTCTGAAGGTTGTCGGCAAGCTTGGAATTGCGTATGCTATGACGGAATAAAAGGAAGACATCTCGGCCCAGAACATTGCCGCTTTGAATATACGTTTGAACTCGACTCAGGCCCATTTCTTCAAAAGTGCGCTTCAATTCAGCCATCTTGATCATATTCTTTCCGCCTACGTTAATACCCCGTAACAGCGCGATATAAATCGTCATCTATCTCACGGACCCTCTTTTCAGTGTAGAGTTAATGAGCTCATAAGAATATTTAACTGCAAGGTATGCTTATTGCTGGCAAGCCGTAGTAATTACAGAAGAATGTATTTGCTGCAGATACCGCCTGCGCCCCTCTTACCTAGGCCTCCTCAATGATTGGTATGACATCCGCAGCGGTGGGCAATAGCAGAACGTCAATACCGTCAAAAAGCGATCTGGAGATCGTTTTACGGTTTTCCTCTATATGTTAAGCCCAGGTTTCTCGCGTAGCTGCTGTTGAAGTTCCTAATCTTCTGTCAGGCGGCAATAATATACAGTAACTTCAAAAAAAAAGAGGTTGTTTTATGCTCTTATTAGTTAAACAAAAAAGTAAAAGCCGTTGTTGTGGCAAGAGAAGGAGCAGAACTCACAGAAGAAGATATCATTCAATACTGTGAAAGAAAATTGGCCGGGTATAAAAAACCAAAATCAGTAGACTTTGTCAATGAACTCCCACGTAATCCTTCGGGTAAAATTTTAAAAACGGTATTACGCGATTCTTATTGGGAAAATCAAAGCTTGAAAATTTAATATTCATTCACAACTATAGTTTTAAGCTTTATGATTGCCTTCCAGTTGCGTAATGTTGCTGGAACACCTAACTTTTGAAGTTGAATGACTAGTTTAGAATTCCGAATGCTTTGACGAAAATATAAGTAAATCTCTTTACACTCGATGTGGTATTCATCTATTTCACTTCTCAAGTTAAGTAAATATTTGAAAATAAGGGAAGCCCTAGGGCTCCCTTGTTTATTTTGCTCCTCTTGCACACAGTTCCGTTACCCTACTGTACTTGAACGCTCCAAACTTGCTTGAACGACTACTTGATGCACTTTACCATCATCCACAAGTTGCAAGTACGGCTGATTCCCAACTACCTTACCGTCAACCATCCATGTTAAAGGGACTCTAAGACTTTGTCCACAGTAGACCTCAATCGAATACGTTGTTTCGCCGTATCTGTAGTCGATGGTGAACGATTTCCATTCAGGCGGCACACAGGGTTCAATATACAGTTGATCTCCCCGGCGCTTGACACCCAATACATACTCCAACCCTGCCTGGTACATCCAACCAGCAGCTCCTGTATACCACGACCAGCCAGCTTGACCTTGATGAGGATTTGCCGTGTACACGTCAGCCGACATCACATACGGTTCATTTGCATACGTCTGGACTTCTCGGGATGTTCGCGTGTGTGAGATTGGATTGAGCATGGAAAACAGCTCAAATGCCTTGTCACGCCGCCCCAACATCGCCCAGGCAACAATCCCCCAAATGACACCATGGGTATACTGTCCACCGTTCTCGCGAATTCCCGGTGGATAGCCCTGGATGTATCCTGGGCTCGGACGCGTCTCATCAAACGCTTTTGTCAACAACCGCGCAAGATTCAAATCTCGATCCACAAGCTCACGATCAAACGAGCGCATCGCCCGCGATTGCCGGTCGGCAGATGTCCCCTGCGAGAGGACCGCCCACGACTGTGCGATAGCGTCAATTCGACACTCCTTGTTCTTAATCGAGCCAAGCCATGTTCCGGCATCGGTGTACGCCCGGCGAAACCAAGCGCCATCCCAAGCATAATCGTTCAGGTGCTGCTCCAGTTCGCGCGCTGATTGTTCAAACTGGTCTACCGCATCAGTAGGAATGATACCGTCTTCCATTCCCGTAAACCGCTTCAGGATGTCCAGCAGGAACCAGCCAAGCCAGACGCTTTCCCCACGCCCTTTCGCACCGACGCGATTCATCCCATCATTCCAGTCGCCAATGCCCATTAGCGGAATCCCATGTTCGCCGAATTTTAAAGCATGGCGAATGGCTCGCAGGCAGTGCTCCAACAGCGATCCCGTTTCGTCAGACTTAACCGTATCTTCATATCGCTCCAATTCCCCCTCCTTAAGCACATCGCTATGCAGGAATGGCACGTTCTCTTTCAAAATATCGAAGTTTCCCGTCTGTTCTAGATAGCGAGATACGGCATATGGGAGCCAGAGTAGATCATCTGAAAACCTTGTACGAATTCCTTTGTGTGTTTCTTCGTGCCACCAATGTTGGACATCGCCTTCTTGATACTGATGAGCAGCGTTAATTAATATTTGCTTCCTGGCAATCGACGGGTCCGCATGTAGGAACGCAAGCGAGTCCTGCAATTGATCTCGAAATCCAAATGCACCGCCAGCCTGATAAAACGCGGTTCGAGCCCACAATCGACAAGTCAGCGTTTGGTACAAGAGCCAGCCGTTCATCATCAAATCCATCGCGCGATCCGGTGTCTTCACCTGCACTTGCCCAAGAACGCGCTTCCAATATTGTGTCACACTTGCAAGCGTATCCTCGTAGGCAGAAGGTTGGCCATACTGCCTAATAAGCGAATGTACCTCGTCTTTCGACGACGCACAGCCTAGTAAAATAGTAACCGTAATGTCGTCTTTTGCGGGGAGTTCAACCACAGTTTGCAGAGCCCCACATGAATTGGAAAATGCACCGGTTTGCTTAGATAGTTTTTCTTCTAAAAGTGCTGTCGGGCACTCTAATGTACCACCACGACCGATAAATTCTGTTCGGTCTCCAGTCCAAGAATAGAGCTGTTCCGGTATCTTCGCCATCGGATCCGGCAGTGCGATATGCATAAAGCCAACCGCATCACGAAACGTCTCTTGATACGTGTTACGAGCAAGCAAGGCGCTATGCTCCTTATCCCATTCGGTAACAATGAAGGGTGCCTGTGCTTCCCGCATAACCCCAAGAACCCACTCAGCGTAATACGTAATGGAAATCCGCTTTATGGCTTCGCTTGTATTGCGTACACGGAGTTGGATAAGCTTCAGCGAATCGTTCAATGGAACTGTCGTCTCCATCGTGTGCACGACATCGCCATCCAGTTGTTCAATCTGACTATACCCCCATCCGTGTTTGACCTTGTACGTTCGCTCGCCACCTGCTGGTTTGGGGGCAGCCGACCAGACTTCATTGGTGTCAAGGTCGCGCAAGTAGAGACACTCGCCAGGTCGGTCAAGAACCGGATCGTTCGTCCAGGGCGTGAGTTTACACTCCCGTGAGTTACGCCACCATGTATAACCCGTTCCAAATTCTGTAAGGATGCAACCAAAACGAGGATTGGCGAGTACATTGCTCCACGGCTTCGGTAGATACGATTCATTCCGTACGTGAACTTGATACGCTCGACCTCCCTCGGTGAAACTACCCCAACCATTGAAAAATTCACCTTCTGCGGAAATACCGGACGGTTGTTGTTGATTCCGATGCCTTTCTCGGATTTGTACAGGTCGTCGCTGCGAAAGCCGTATTTTCCCTTCGTCGACTCGCAACTGCGCATGCAAGCTTGGCCCTCCCGCTCGCAGTAAGACACGTGCAACCGCTGTGAGAAGAGTTCGTTCATTCTCTGACAGTTGAGACGCCTTCAATCCTACAATTCGCTTCATCTGTCCAATTCCTCGCGCAGCGAGATTGTCCCGCAAACGGTTCATAAGTTGATCCTGGTAGCCACCGATGGTCTCATCGAGCACCACAAGGTCGACTTCCAATCCAAGCATACACAAATACTGGTGTTGGTGTGCTAATTGAGTGACGAAAGGCAAATCCGCCAGGTTGCTGACTGAAACCACAACAATTGGCGCGTCGCCGCTAATTCCATGCGACCACAAGGCAGACTGGCCTAAAGCATTGTGTGAGATTGCATTCCGTCGCACGGGCGTAAGCGGCGGTGTAAAAAGGAGACGGCCCGCCAAAAGATGTGCATCTGATGCCTGTATCGGCGTAAGATGTAGATGTCGAAGATCGATTTGCGCGCGTACCCATGACAAATGGAAAGTTCGATCCGCTTGCTTCGGCTCACGCAGGCGATGTACAATGTCAAGTGCTTGCTCACGGCTTTCTGCAACCCCTGTCACAATATACACCGTAGCCGACTCCTGCGGTGCCAATTGAATACAACGGCGCATAACAAAAGCTGGATCCACTACAGAACCAACGGACCCACGTAGTCGTGCGTTTATTGCCTTTGGTGCTTGGAGTGAATAACCGCGGCCAATAAACTGAGCGCGATCTGTCTCGAACTCATAATCGCCTGTCTCACTTCCATCGACATAGACGGTGTGAACGGCCCATGTCTCCTGCTCATCATCCTCTCTCGGACGCCGCTTCGCCAACAAAGATTGTGTCTTTGCGTCGTGGCCCGTTTCTATGAATAACTTGCTAAAAGCCGGATGTGCATGGTCTGCCGATGGGCTTGCCAGCGCTAACTCTAGAAAGGAGGTTACTTCCAACGTACGCTCTTCGCTGCTGTTGTTGACCAATCGAAGACGCCGTACCTCCGCGTCAACATCCGGAGAAATGGTCAATTCAAGTTTGGATGAAATGTCGCTATAAGTCCCTTCATAAGTCGTTTTATCGAGACGAAACACGGCTCGCGTGTCTCTAACCACCTGGGAAGGGAATCTGGTCATACTCCAAGTCTTCTCTGACGTGGCGTCATGAATGTAAACAATAGCACCTGATGTATCAACAACTGGATCTTCCCGCCACCTTGTGACCGCAAGGCCGTTCCATGTGAGTGTACCGGTTCCATCGTTCGTGTTCAAACTAGTCATGCGGCCGTTTGATAACACGTTGACTTCCGGTACAAGGGTCGGTTCAGTAAACGTGCGTTCCGCATCGGCCGACTGGCCCTCAAATTCCGGCACCTTCGCATGGAGCCCAATCGGCTCTTCAATCAGCGCTGCGTTCACAGGTATCCTCTCCTGTAGAAGCAAATCTGCTGCGCATACGCGTGGATCGGTATGGAATCGCTTCACCATGATTTCATCTGCCAACAAATTGATAAGCGTCAACATGCTCATGCCTTGATGGTGAGCCATGTAACTTTGCACGACCTGGTGATGATTACCCTGCGGCAGACGTGTTTTTGTAAAATCAACAGCTTCATAAAACCCGTACATGCCTTTCGCACCATAATCTTCAAACTTACGCAACGCTGCGAGCCCGGCATCCCCCGCATATGGCAGACCCATGATGGTGGCATACGGTGCAACGACCAAATTGCGTTCCAAGCCACGTTCAAGTCCAAGTCCGGGAACACCAAAAGCCCGATATTGATAGTTCAATTGATAGTCAAACCCATAATAGCCGCTCTCCGAAATGCCAAACGGCACCTGGTGTTTGGCCGCGTACACCCTTTGTCGATGAACAACACCCCGGTAAGTAGAGTCCCAGATCGTGTTTCGATAGGTCCGCATAATAAGACTCGGCATGAAATACTCAAACATTGTGCCAGACCAAGATAACAGCGTCTTACAGTTACCGGAAATGGTCATCGTTCGTCCCAGAGTAAACCAATGAGAAACTGGAATTTGCCCTAATGCAATAGCGACAAAGCTCGCTTGTCTAGCTTCCGATGCCAGCAAATCATAAAGAATGGTATCTTTTTGGTTCGTGTCGACATGATAGCCCAAACAGAACAGTCGCTCATCCGAGTTATACAGCGCCTTGAAGTTAGTCTGTTCTATGAACTGGTCGATTTCTCTGATGATTTTCTCCATGCTATATTGAAAACTTATATTGCGACGACTCCATTCATGTATTCCCTTCCGCACGACCATCAGGTAAGCGACTAAGTTTCCAGAGTCAACCGTGGAAACGTATCGAGGTACAAGAGGCTTAGCTGAACGCGTATCATACCAGTTCAACAGATGCCCATTCCATTTTTCCATGCTTACCAAGGTTTTCATCGTTGCTTCAATCCGTTTGATCATCGTAAGCGTGTCGATGAAATCCAGATCACGTGCAGCCACGACAGAAGCAAGGTAGAGTCCAATATTAGTCGGCGACGTGCGATGTGCAACAATCTCCTTTGGATGATATTGTACATTGTCGGGCGGAAGCCAAGACTCTTCCGCCGTAACGTATCGCTCATAAAACGACCAGATTTGTAACGCTAATTCCCTGAGTTCAGGACGCGCAACATTCAGCCATGTGCGAGCATCTACTTTTTGCGGACGGTTCAATTGCTGCATGACGGGTCTGGCTAGAAGCCAAATGACAAGAGCCACAACACCAATCACGCGATTAAAAATCCCACCGGAAAGCCAAGCTACTACGGCAAATAAGGAAATGGCGATGTAGCCGGCTGGCTCAAACATAAACACGCGTCCTTTTACGGAACTGTGATCCGTCTGGGCTGATGTGACCCACTCCAGCAAATTGCGCCGACTGATAAACAGGCGGTAAATCGTTCGCACAATGGCGTCTAAGGTAAGAACAGCGGCAAACGGCAGCGGCAACAGCTGTACAGCACTTTGCATGAAAGTCACGCCAATCGTACGGCTCCTGCTCCGGCCAACCGCTCCTCGTGGAATAGCCCGCAGAAATGGGAGAAAAATCGTTAACAGCACAATTGTTTCCCACACCCATACCCGGCCAGGCAGCACCCCCAGTCCGAGCAGTGCAACCAATAAGAGGGCTGGCGCAAGTAAGCTGCGGCGCAAATTATCAATGATTTGCCAACGGGTCAGCCCGCACAAATCAACTCGTCGGCTCTCACCATGGCGATCTTTACAGCTCGTGCCCAACCACTTAATGAGCTGCCAATCCCCCCGAATCCATCGGTGCGCACGTCGCTCGTAAGCATAAAATGTGCCCGGGTGCGACTCGACCACTTCGATGTCGGATGTCAATCCAGTGCGTAGAAATCCTCCTTCAAGTAAATCATGACTCAACACATGATGATCCGGAATGCGGTTCACCAGGGTCGTGTGAAATGCCTCAACGTCAAAGATGCCTTTGCCGACAAAGATTGCATGGCCAAACAGATCTTGATAAGCATTCGAGACAGCAAAAGCGTATGGATCAATACCAGGTTCACCAGCCCACAGTGAGGCAAAACGGGATGTGTGTGTCGAATCAAAATTTACGCCAATACGGGGCTGCAGTACACCAAACCCTGCGATCACACGCGTTCCCGCGTCATTGAGCCGCGGCCGGTTGTAAGGAAAATGAATGGTACCCGCCAGTCGGCTCACGACACCAATCGGAAGTTGTGTATCGTGATCGGCCGTAAATACATAACGAATATTTTTCAGGATATCTTTTTGTCCATGTATCGTTGTAAAACTGGTATGGTCACTGCCCGACAAAAGCTCGACGAACTCGACGAGTTTGCCGCGTTTGCGCTCCCAGCCCATATAAATGTTGTCAACTGAATTGTAAAGGCGGGATCTGTGAAATAGAAAAAATTTGTCAGCTCCATACTGCTTACGTAAAGCGTCAATTCGTCCGATCGCGTGCGTAAGAATCTTCGTATCGTCTGCCTGCCTCTCGGTCGGTGCATCTGAAAAGTCTGCTAATATGCCGAAAAAAATGTTCTGTTGACGGTTTGCCAGGTAGTGAATCAAGAGTCGATTGACCACGTCATCCACTTCTTCAACGCTGGACCAAATAACCGGCATGACGACCATCGTACAGGCATCATCGGGCAGCTTTTCAGAAAAATCGTAACGCAGAAGCGTAATAGGGCGCAAGCATCGAACAATTACTCCATGTACAATCGTTACAACCCATTCACTGACAGGCAAAACGAGAGCTGCTACGACCGCAATCCAAGATATAGGGCGAACGGTCGTCCCGTACGTCGCCCATCCCCCAGCAAGCAGCATTAGGCCAACAAACAGTAAAATTAAGCTCAACAAATATACGGATAGTGGCCGGCGACGGATGGCAAGGTGCGGTAGGCGGCGCGGGCGCGTCACCGTGCAGAGCGCTGCTCGCATAGCCCTGATTCCTTCCGCATCGAGTAAATAATAAGCAAGACACCCATCCCGGGGCAGCAAATTTGCTTGATCTAGGTATATTTGTCTGGATTCGGCAAGCCGCACGACGGTTTGGGCCACTAACGTTTCCGGAACATTTAGTTGATGCGCAAATTCGGCAACACGTCCACGTAGTAAGTCGCGACTTGCAAAATCTAGATGTTCATATTCGCTATTTGTGTCAGAAAGAAGAATTTGCTCCACATGAGAAATCTTCGTAAACGTTAATCGCCATGGCAGGCGCTCTAGAACGTGTAAACTTTGCACCAAATTGCCACAAGTCACCTGCAGTTCTGCCTGAAGCTGATGCTCAAACGAGACCATCTGCTCAAGGCTGGATTCACTATTCTCAACATGGGCCGCAAGCCATTCGTGGATCACTCGAATATCTGGCTCCCATTCACTCAAGTGCCGGATGAAATGTACGACTTCGATTGGACCCAGCGGTTTTTTTCGTGCTTCTCGCTCCAATATGGAACGTATCTTGGCGTCCGACATGTTCTTTACGCCTATTCGTTCAAGCAAGGATGCGATTGAATCACATACCTCATGGTGATACCGCACCTTGCGCATCGCTTGCGCCAAACGGCGAATAATGATAACGCGCATGGCGCTCGGTAACGCCCAACATTCCATAATTTTGAGAACAGAAACTTCCTGATAGGATTGCAGGTAGTTTTCAAACGAGTGCACGTCGTAGCATCCGTCCACATGCTCCAAATAATCGTTGCAAATAGCATATATCCGCGGCATTCCAGTAGATCGCAACCTTGGCAACTGTTGAAGCGTTGCCCGGGGCAGTTTTCGAATGACAACTTGTGCTTGAGTCTCCAGGAAGTTGATATGATCAAGCAGCCAATCTTCTGCAGGTTGTTTACAGTGCACTCTGCTGTTGCTTAAATGCTCGGCAAACGCGTGCAAACTGGCCATATCTGACCGAAAGGCCGGCCAAAATCGAGCAATTGGCCGGTTGGTTGTACATAATTCATGGGTCAAGGCAAACTCGTGTGCCCTTGCTCGTAGTTGTTCAGTGTTAAAAATCATAATGTCCTCCCAAGTGTCGTTAAGGAAAACATTCCCTTGGAAGCGTCATTTTATGCGAAAATAAAAAGCCTGGAGAAGCGCTTATAGGGTCGCTTTGCTCACAGGCTTTTTGGTCATATCCGTAAAAATCTGGCTTATAGAAGGCGTGTTCTTCGTGATTAGCGAAGCAATAGCCGATCGGTTCAGCGTTTGGTGCAGGGCCGATATTGGAAGAACGTTCGCGATAACAATGATAAGGGCAAGTATGAGACCATTCTTAAGAAAGCCCACGACTGCGCCTAAAATCCTGTTAATAAGGGAAAGCACAGGAAGCTTCGCAATCCCATTCAGGAATCCACCTAACCACCTTACAACAAAGCCTGTAAAAATAAGCAGGAAAAAGAATGCGACAGAGTTATAGATCGCACTTTCCACAGGCAGCATTCCCGCAAGTGATGAAAAGCTGCTGTTTCCCGAGATTTTAGAAAGCGGGAACCAGCTCATTAACGCGGCCGCTAACGATTTGTGATACATAAAAGCAACAACAAACGACAGCACAAGGGCAACAAGCTTAACAAGCTGTGCTACAAGCCCCTGCCTGTAACCGCTCCATATGCCTCCAATTAAGAGAAGCAGCAATACGACATCCAGCAGACTCATAGTTGATTACTCCTTATCCGGATTCTCCGTTTCCGGTATTTCAAGTGTTTCTTCCTCTTCTTCCGCACGGGAACTGTTCTCGAGCAGTTTAATTAACTCCTCATATTCCTGACGCAGTTTAAAATATTCATCAGCCATATTTAAAGCGGCTAGTACCGCAAGTTTATTTGTATCCAATCTAGGGTTGGCGGACGCGATTCTCCTCATTTTATCATCAACGTAGCCTGCCACCATGCGCATGTGAGAAGAACTGCTTTCGCCTTTCATCGTATAGTATTGTCCGTATATCTCAACTACCACTCGTTCTTTCTGGTCTCCTTGCACGGTTTATAGTCCCCCTCGGCTAAGATCTATTCTCCCTCTAACTATATCCTCTACATTAAAGTAAAGAAAGTAGCGCCGTACGTCAAGAATAAGAAAAAAATCGCGGGCATGCCGCTCTGTCCATTCCCCTCATATAAGTTTGACGGCCGCTTTCTGGAACGACGGGCGGACCGGCAAAACATCTGGGTAACCCAATGATGGAGACAGTTGCCGGTCTTTTTCGCCCTCTGTTCCACACGCTCCACATGGGTCAAGTAAGGAGCGAGCATTGCCTCGCGATGTTTTTCTCTGGTGTTTTGAGGACCTATGGTCCCCGTTTAAGTAACAAAAAATTTACAACTTTTAAGCGACATCCAATTTCTGACGATGAAAAAGGTTCCTCCCCACGAGGGTAGAAACCTCTTTCCCTATTCCATCCTATTTTCTAAGTTCTGCACCGCATTCCGCAGCTAAAGCCTCCACTACCCGCTCATGGGCGGCCTGTACTTCTTCATCGGTCAGTGTTTTTTCCGGATCCCGGTATGTGCAGGACAGGGCAACACTCTTCTTGTTGGCACCCAACCTGTCGTCGATGTACACATCAAAAATGCGAACCGATTCCAGAAGATTTCCCGCTGATTTCTCAATCGTATCCTGAAGCTTGCCTGCCGTGACTTCCCTGTCTACTACGACCGCAATATCACGGCTTACAGCCGGATACTTCGGCAGAGGAACCATTCCCGGGTGCACGGTGGCAAGTTCTATTAGTAAGCCTGCATCAAGCTGGAATACATACGTTTCTTCAACTTCGTATGATTGTTGCGTTTCAGGATGAACCTGCCCTACGTAACCGGCAATCCGGCCCTGAAGAACAATTTGAGCCGTCCGCCCTGGATGCATGCCCGGCAAATTTTTGACAGGATGGTACTGAATACCTGTTATACCCAACCGGTTTAAAAGCACATCCAGCATGCCTTTCACAAGGTAAAAATCAACAGGCTGGGTCGCATCTAACCAATGTTCTGCGATCTGGTTTCCTGTGAGAAGTCCACCAAGCGTCAGTTTTTCCTCAGGAAGTTTGGTTAGGACCTCTTCATTCGTCAAGAATACATTACCCAGTTCAAAAATCATGATATCGCGTTGATTGCGGTTGATGTTATAAGCCGCCGTTTCCAGAAGGTGCGGGATCAGATTGGTCCGCAAAACGCTTCTTTCCTCACTCATCGGCATAGCAAGGGGAATAGCGCAGGTATCTCCATATAAATTCGCAAAAGAGCTTAAGTTTTTGGGGGTAGTAAACGAGTAAGTGCTCACTTCATCCAAACCAACCGCATTCATGACCTCGCGAATTAAGCGGCGCAGTTCCTGCTCACGAGTAAGTATACCATGCGTGCCTTCGCCATAAGGCATAGTAATCGGAATGTTATCATAACCATACAGGCGGGCCACTTCTTCAATCAAATCAACTTCCCGGACAATATCCTGGCGGCGTGTTGGCGCTGTAACATGGAAAGTGTCGCCGTCGATGTCATACGGAAAAGACAGACGATCAAATATCGCTGCTGCTTCATCACGGGACAGGTTTGTTCCCAAAACTGTATTTAAGCGATCCATGCGAAGGGCAACACGCTTATCCTGCGGAATCTCAACAACTGAGTCCGCAATACCTTGGCCGATCTCCCCGCCAGCTAGTTCTGCCATGAGCAGGGCTGCACGCTCGAGTGCCAATTCTACCGCTTTCGGGTCGACTTCCTTCTCAAAACGAAGGCTGGCTTCAGAACGCAATCCCAGCTTTCGGGACGTCCGCCGGATAGATGGTCCAGCAAAATGGGCAGATTCGAGCAGGATGGTCCGAGTATCTTCCCCAATCTCTGAATTTGCTCCACCCATCACACCGGCAATGCCGATCGGCTTCGTTCCATCCGTAATGAGGAGCATGTCAGCATCCAGCGTACGTTCGACATCATCGAGCGTTGTGATGGTCTCGCCTTCTTCTGCCAGCCTGACTACAATATTTCCGCCTTCCACCGCACTGTAGTCAAAAGCATGGAGCGGCTGCCCAGTTTCAAGCATCACATAGTTTGTAATATCGACCACATTGTTAATCGGCCGCACACCCGCTGCCATCAGCCGACTCTGCATCCACAGCGGAGATGGAGCAAGCTTAACACCCGAAATCATGCGTGCCATATAACGGCGGCAGTGTTCAGGTGCCTCTATTTTAATGGTAACCTTATCTGCAATAGATGGGCCGGTCTCAGTGAGGGAGGTTTCCGGCAGCTTTACTTCCCGGTTTAAAATAGCTGCCACTTCATAGGCCACACCAATCATGCTTAAGCAGTCGGAGCGATTAGGGGTAAGGCCAAGCTCAAGCACCGTGTCATCCAGGCTCAATACCTGCTCGATAGGCTGGCCAAGCTCCAAATTCTCAGGCAGAACCAGGATACCCTCCTGGATCTCCTTCGGCAACAGCTTATCGTTCATGCCGAGTTCTTTAGCTGAACAAATCATTCCCTGCGACTCCACACTGCGGAGTTTTGCGCGCTTGATTTTCACATCGTTCGGCAGATGGGCTCCCACAACGGCTACCGGCACTTTCTGGCCGGCTGCGACATTCGGGGCTCCGCATACGATCTGCAGCATCTCCCCTGTGCCCACGTCCACTTGACACACATTTAATTTATCTGCATTCGGATGCTTTTCTTTCTCTTTGACAAACCCGACTACTACGTTGGTTATGCCTTTGTTAAGGACTTCAACAGCGTCAACTTCTACCCCGGACCGCGTCAGCCTCTCAGCAAGTTCTTCCGGGGAAATTCCGGACAAATCGATATATTGGCTTAACCAGTTATATGATACTTTCATCTTTTTATCTCCTCCTTAAACCCGGTTGAACTGCTTGAGGAAACGCAGATCGTTTGTATAGAAATGGCGGATATCATCAATGTTGTATTTGAGCATCGCAATGCGCTCCACACCCATTCCAAAAGCAAATCCTGTATATTTCTCCGGATCATATCCCGCCATCTCAAGTACGCGCGGGTGTACCATCCCTGAGCCCAGTATCTCAATCCACCCTGTATGCTTGCAGACGCGGCATCCGTGGCCGCCACAGAACATACAGGAAACGTCCACCTCAGCGCTTGGCTCTGTGAATGGGAAGAAACTTGGACGCAACCGGATGCTAGCATCATCGCTGAACATCTGGCGGGCAAACTCAAGCAGGATTCCTTTTAGGTCACTCATGCGGACATTCTCGCCCACCATCAAACCTTCCACCTGTGTAAATACGTGTGAATGGGTAGCGTCATCATTATCGCGGCGATATACGCGGCCCGGGCAAATGATTTTCACGGGAACTTTACCCTGCATCTTCTCCATTGTCCGCACCTGTACAGGAGAAGTATGCGTACGCAGCAGGATATCTTCCGTTATATAAAAGGAATCCTGCATGTCTCGGGCGGGGTGTTCCTTAGGCAGATTAAGCGTTTCGAAGTTATAGTAATCAGACTCCACTTCCGGGCCTTCCGCAACGGTGAACCCTAATCCCAGAAAGATGTCCTCAATTTGCTCGATGACCAGGGTCAACGGATGGCGGTTGCCCGTATGGATCATTCTGCCTGGCAGGGTTACATCAATGGTTTCCTTCGCCAGCTTTGCTTCTATTTCTGCTTTTTCTATGGTTTGTTTCTTTTGCTCCAGACCATTTTCCACGGCTTCGCGCACTTCATTAGCCAGCTGCCCGATTAGCGGGCGCTCCTCTGCCGATAATTTACCCATCCCGCGGAGTATTTCAGTTAAACGGCCCTTTTTTCCCAGATACTTGACACGCAACTCTTGAACCTGTGAGGACTCCTGAACCGATTCAAGCTCAGCCAGCGCTTGATTCTTTACTTCTTCCAATCGTTCACGCAACGGTAAAACCTCCTTTACGATTTTGAACACAAAAAAGACCTTCCACCCGGTAAGGGGCGAAAGGTCGCGGTACCACCCTTAGTAAGAATGCATGCAACTCCATTCTTATCTCTTCATTGATAACGGATAGATCGGCCTATCCGGATCCCCTTCTACTTCAATTTTCAAAGGGACAGCTCAGGAGTGAATTCAAGCGGCGCCTATCTCAAGGATGCTTTCAGTCAGCGGCATCCTTTCCCTGTCAGTGGCATTCCGGTTTACTACTCTCCGTCAACGCGTTGTACATTATGAATGATGAAACATTTAGCCTTTATTATAAGGAAGATCGGAGTCAATTACAAGCTTACAGCAATGGATATGTCCTTATTTATTCCTACCTTAATAATAAATTTTATCATATACTATAATCGAGACCGGAATAGCTACCCAACAACGAAGACACAGAAGGAGGAGGAACGAATGGCGGACCTCGAAACCATTCTTTACGATAAGAAATTCAAGTGTGCCCACTGCGATCACGAATTTACCAGCAAGAAGGTGCGCTTACGACGCGGTCATCCAATTCAGCGTGATCCCGACTTTTGTGTTCATTATGCAAACCAATCTGAGAATCCGCTGCTATACCACGTAATAGTCTGCCCAGAATGCGGATTTTCATTCAACGATAATTTTCGGACATTTATTCCGGACCCAACCGTTGAACAGCGGATACAAGAAAAAATATCGGACAATTGGACAAAAAAGGACTATACCGGTATGCGGACCGTCCCTGAAGCCATTGCTGCTTATAAACTAGGAATATTTACAGCAGATGTGCGCGGTGAAAGCCACTGCGTGCTGGCGGGCTTGTGCATGCGGCTTGCCTGGATGTACCGTTTCCTTAAGAAGAAAGTGAAGGAAGATCATTTCCTCGAAGTAGCCAGGCACGAATATGAGCTCTCACTTGAAAAAGGAGATTACGCCAATACAGACATGACAGAGTTAAAGATTCTGTATCTGGTGGGGGAACTCTACCGCCACCTCGGAAACCCGCAGCAGGCCGTTCACTATTTCTCCTCTGTTATCCACCACAAGCTAAAAGACACCGATCCGCAAATGGTGCGAGCCGCCCGTGATCAGTGGGAAACCATGCGCGAAGACATGAAAAGAGAAAAAGTTGCCCGGGAAGACCCAGCCGGGTAGCTTTATTTCATCTTTCTCAGATTCCGCTGTCTCACTGCCTCATACATAAGAATCGACCCAGCCGCTCCGGCATTTAAAGATTCCGCTCGGCCATACAGCGGAATAATGACATTCTGATCCGTTATCTGCAGCAGATCCTCACTCATTCCGCTTCCTTCATTCCCAATAACCAGGATAATGGGTCCGGAATAATCAATTTCCGTATAGGGAAGAGATTCATGCAGACTGGTTCCGATCACCCGAATGCATGGCTGCTGTTTCCTTACCGCTGCGATGAACCCAGCCAGATTTTTGCGCCAGACGGGTATATGAAACAAGGAGCCCATTGTTGAGCGGACAGTCTTGCTGTTATAGAGGTCGACACTCCCGTCCCCTACCACGACTCCATCGAAATCGGCTGCGTCGGCAGTGCGGATTAGCGTGCCCAGATTGCCTGGATCCTGCAGGCGGTCCACTAGCAAAAGCATGGGGTTGTCCTTCAACTGCAGTTCACCATCATCCGGCATCCGAATCACGGCCATTATCCCTTGTGGAGCCTGGGTTTCCGATAGTTTAGATAACACGTGCGCGCTTACCCAATACATGCGGGCTCGCCCCGCCATGCTTTGATACTCTGCAAGCCACCGAGGGATCTGCATTCCTTCTTCCAGCAGCAGCGACTCGATGTCTGCGCCGGACCGGCATGCTTCCTCCACCAAGTGCGGGCCTTCTATTAAGAAAAGCCCGGCTTGTTCCCGTTCCTTTCTCTTTTGTAACTTACTCCATTGTTTAACCCGCGGGTTTTGCGCGGACGTTATAATCTCCATTATTGCCCTCCAACTGCAAACGTGGGCGTATATCCCACTGCAATTTTCTCCTATGTCTGCTTATTTCTTTTAGAAGGGATGAAAAAAGCCTACTGTGCCAAACTAATGTTATTCATTACCTTAAAAAACAGGAGAGTGATTAACATGAATATTGCTGACTTAGATCTGCGCGATGCGATACTTCACAATATGCGGGGCGCATCCGAGGAAGATGTCCGCCATACAATTGTGGATGCCATATCCAGCAGAGAAGAAAAGTTATTGCCAGGGCTTGGTGTCCTATTCGAGCTTGCCTGGGGACAGATGAGCGAACAGGATAAAAACAAAATGATCCAGGTTATCCAAAAGCAAGTACAATAGCCGACACTCCGCTTTATTTTACAAAAACCCGCATGCACACGTTTGTGCTGCGGGTTTTGTACTGGCAAAATGGCACGATGTTTTTTAATACTCTCCACGTTTTAGTTTGGCCACAGTTTCCTCATCCAACTTTTTGATAACCTCATGAATCAATTTTACAGCGTTATCAATATCATCCTGGTGCAGAATAGCTGCATGGCTATGAATATAGCGGGTTGCAATGCTGATCACGATGGAAGGTACACCCTTGCCGTGCAGATGCATTTTACCTGCGTCGGTCCCGCCTCCCGCCATCGCGTCATATTGGAACGGGATGTTATGCTCTTTTGCGGTATCAATCACGAGATTGCGAAGCCCTTCGTGCGGAATCATAGAAGCGTCATATAGAAGAATCTGCGGCCCTTCGCCGATTTTAGATTGGGCATCCTGTTCTTTAACGCCGGGCGTGTCTCCCGCAATGCCCACATCTACCGCAATGGCGATATCTGGCTGAACGACGTTTACTGATGTTTGCGCGCCGCGCAGGCCAACCTCTTCCTGAACATTGCCCACACCATACACCGTATTCGGATGATCTACGCCTTTTAACGATTCCAGCGTCTGAATGGCCATCGCAATTCCGACGCGGTTATCCCATGCCTTTGCCATCATGATTTTCGGATTGTTCATTACCGTAAACGGGCAAATAGGCACGGCGGTATCCCCTGGGCGGATCCCGAATTCTTCTGCTTCTTCCTTGCTCGAAGCCCCGATATCAATAAACATATCTTTGATTTCAACCGTCTTTTTTCGCTGATCAGGCGGCAGAATGTGAGGCGGGACTGAACCGATAACCCCCTCAATCACTCCCTTGCGTGTCTGGATCGCCACACGCTGCGCCAGCATAACTTGGCCCCACCATCCGCCAAGCGTCTGGAATTTAAGGAAGCCTTTATCTGTTATCATCGTAATCATAAAGCCAACTTCATCCAGATGGCCGGCAACCATGATTTTCGGGCCTTTATTGCCTTTGCGCGCAATAAGGCTGCCTAAATTATCGGTTGTAATTTCATCCGCAAACGGCGCTATGTATTTTTTCATAACTTCCCGCACTTTGCCCTCATGGCCGGGAACGCCAGGTGTTTCGGTTAATTCCTTATACATAGAAACATGCTGCTCCATCGTCTTCCCTCCAATTGTTAATCTGGTATAGTATTCCAAGGTTTACCGTTAGCATTCATTATTATCCTACCATTTATGCCCATACTAAGCAAAAGGAGGCCGCGCATTTTATGAAACTTCGCATGGTTGTTAACACGTTGTATAAGCTTGTATTTTTCCCCGCTGTGCTTGTAGGCATGTCAGCTTCGATGCCAGGCATTCTTTCGTTTTCTGGGGTTCTGCATTTGGCGTTTGTATGTATTCTGCTGACCATAATCGGGGTGCTGGCAGACGAAACGATACTGCCGCTGTTCGGTGTTGAAACTTCCACCATCCAGGGGGCTGGAGCCATAATGGCTATTTTGTATCTTTCCGGCATCTTATTTCCAGGCAGCAATATATCCGTTTCCGGGGCTGTTTTTGCTGGTGCCGCGCTCGGAATTATAGAAAGGGTCGCCCACCATTTTGTCATGTTACATCGGAGGGCAACTACTTAGAGGAAACAAAATTAATTTTTGGAAACCGTAACGTTTGAAGCATCCAGGCCAGCTGTGTAAGCTAACGGCCTATCATACTCTTCGGGATTGTAAATGACAAGCAGCAGAGTTGGCCGCGGCCTGCATTCACCGGTGTGCTCGTAATGCTCCAGGTCAAATGGCAAAGTTTCCACTACCGCATGCTTGTGAAGCTGTTTCTCGTCCAGACCGAGCGATGCCAGGCCATCTCCGAACAATGTAGGTCTTTCTGCCGCCAGCTTAATCGCCGCAGTCTGTACACTCTTGTCCATATCATAACGCCACCATGTTTTGCGCGGCTTATATTTATGGTTCAGGAAATAGCTGTATTTCATTAAACCTTCTATTATATCCATGTTTTTTGTGCCTCTTTGCAGAAGAAAAGCATGCAGGCGCGTAAACAAATCCTCAAGCTGGTGTCCAATGCGCGACCAGCCTCTCTCTTCCCAGAAGTCGCCAAACTCCTGAAAGAAATCAAAAGCTGAAGCGAACTCATGCGCAATGAGATAGTGGATAGCCGCATCCATGCGGTGGGCGTTCCAGTACTTCTCCAGCACATCCTCTACCCTTTTAATGCGGACGATATCGCTAAATGGCAGCACATTATTACCCAGTATTTCATAAGGCGAATGGTCCATATACACATAATCGTATTTAGCCGCGTTAATCCTGAGCCCGGTTCCCCGCAGCATTTTCAAAAACCCAAGCTGCAGTTCCTCCGGTCCCAATGCGAATACATCGTTAAATGTTTTGCTGAAAGAGTTATAGTCCTCCTCAGGCAGGCCGGCGATTAAATCAAGGTGCTGATCGATTTTGCCGCTTTCTTTTACCTTTGTAACCGTCCGGGTTAGTTTCGTAAAGTTCTGCTTTCGTTTTACCAGTTCGTTTGTGGCATCATTGGTTGATTGGACACCAATTTCGAAGCGGAAAATACCTGGCGGTGCATTCTCCGCCAGAAAATCAAGCACTTCCGGGCGCATAATGTCCGCCGTAATTTCAAACTGGAACACACAGCCCCGGTGGTTTTTAATCAGAAAATCAAATATTTCAAGGGCATAGTCGCGTTTGATATTGAATGTCCGATCGACGAATTTTATGAGCTTTGCTCCGCTTTCAATAAGAAACAGCAGCTCTCTCTTCGTCCGTTCAATATCAAAATAGCGAACCCCTACCTCTATGCTGGATAAGCAGAACTGGCAGGAAAACGGACATCCCCGGCTTGTCTCAAAGTACGTCACCCGGTTTGCTAAATTAGGCAGGTCTTCAGCGAAATGAAACGGTGACGGAATGTCGTTCAAATCCAGCTTCGGGTTCGGCGGGTTGATCACGGTTTTCCCATCTTTGCGATAGGCCACGCCAAAAACAAAGTGATATTTTCCTTCACCCTGTATTTCAGTCAACAGGTTATGAAATGATTCTTCTCCCTCGCCTACTACAATAAAATCGGCCTCCGGGATGCGGTCCATCCAGTGCTCCACATCATAGGAGACTTCCGGTCCTCCTAACACGATGGTTACTTCAGGCATCACTTTCTTGAGCATCTTGATGATGCGGATGGTTTCCTCTATGTTCCATATATAGCAGGAGAATCCGATCACATCCGGCCTGCGCCCAAACAGGTCCGATACAACGTTCATAACCGGGTCTTTAATCGTATATTCAGCCAGATCAATATCAAAGTCTTTCTCGCTGTATGCTTTTAAATAACGTATGGCAAGCGACGTATGAATATATTTTGCATTAAGCGTAGCTACCGTTACTTTCATATATAAACCTCATTTTCCTTTTAACTTCTTCTCTAATCTTCACTTTTGACAGTATAGCACTTTTCCCGATGCTTTTTCTAATGAAATGGGGAAGCATGGAGTTCTAGGCTTAGGCATCAGCAGTCTCTTCTTTGATTCAATTTTGAGTAGTGGAAGGACCCAGCTTCCTTATTGAGTGGTCTGCACAACTACTCCATTCATGACATTTCATATGAGAGTTTCAGATAGGTATTCTGGACAACCATGCGCCATGTCATCTAAGTTTCGCACAAACGTCGGTACCCGCAAACCAATATTATTGATTGAGAATTAAATCTACTACAGCACCAAATTAATCCAGTGGCCAAATCTGCTTTTCACAACCCAATCTTTAATCCATTTTACTATTCAAAATAATGCTCCCATCCTTTTTTGTAATTCACCTTAAAATATGCACAGAAGAATATTTATAGTAGGAAAAGGTTAAAAAACTATAAAAACCTCTAATGAATCAAAAAATTTCTAAAAAACGGAAAATAAACCTACCTAAAGTTTACGATATTATACTATTATATAGAATTATTTATAAATTATTCCTTATCAGGTAATTGGTGATCTCTGGTCACTTTTTATAATATCTGCCAACATTCACAAGGAGGTAATACTATGAAAAAATCGCTCATTAATGGCTTTTCTTCTGCGGCTGTTTTGTCCACTCTCTTATTTGCCCCAACATCGGCCATGGCCTCACAACCAGAGAATAATCCTACACAATCGATTGTTACGTTTGAAAAACAAGTTGAAACAAATCCTGACAACCTTTTTAAACGTGCTCTTAAAGGTGAAACTGATTTAATTAATGACAACATACCCTTGACAGCTGAATTAAAAGATGAGAAAGGACAAATTGATTCAAAACATTTAAAACTATTTAAGACTACACAACATATTAAAAGCGAAAAGTTAAGTGATGGTAGAGTGGTAGATTCCTATGCCACAACTGAATTCGCTGTCCCTCAACTTGCCAGTACTAATTCTGCTCAAATCGCTTCGTCTCAAGCCGTTTCGGCTGCGTCTTATGACGGTTCAACTTCTAATTCAGCTTATGATACCCAAACTTATACTATTAAGGCATATGGAACAATCTATTGGGATAACTATTATTATTCGAATCAACCCAGTCATCTTTATACACAGCTAAAAGAAGCAACTGGAGGTTGGACGACAGATTCAACAATAAGCGTAACAAATAAGAAAGTAAATATGGGTGAAAACGGTAATAGTTATTATGGATATAAACAACAAGCCACCTCTTTTTATCCAACACAAAACACATTTGATTACTTTGCTCCATCTTCTTGGGTGCCGGTTTACTACGTTTCAACTACTTATATGCCAAGAAATTTTGGTATAACAACAAGTGCAACTCTTAACGGGCACGGAACCTCATGGAATCTAACTTTATATGTTCAGAAAAATTCATAACACATGAAAAACATATCCGGTGATTAATTCACCGGATACGTTTTATACTTTGGATAAAATAAACGTTAATACAGCTACAAATAGGTTCGGTAATCCAATTAGAAAGCAGATAGCTGACCATTTCAATCGTTGATTACGATCAATTGTGGATTCGATAGCTTGGTTTGCTCTCATACGATCTCCACTAACAAAGGCGTAAGAGAAAATTCCAGCTAATAAAAGAAAAACTAACCCAATAATTCCAGCAACATAGATTAGAAAGGTGAAATTCTTTGATATCAATGACAAAATAAGTATTACCATTAAAATTCCAATTCCAATCAGAAGGGATTTAAACAAATTGATCAGACTCCTTTAACCCGAAATAGGAGTAAATTATTCAATAAGTTATGCTGATATTAATCTCTATGACATTATAATTCTTTATCCACCGTCTCAACACAGATCGTCGGATATTTCATATTTACGTACAATCTTATACTGAGAACAGCAATGATAACGTCTTTCCAATAAGCAATGACGATAGAGAGGCTGACACACAAGGTTATGAGTCAGCCTGTAAGACAGTTGTTATGAATTAAGCTATCCGGTTATCAACGCAGGGCAGCTGTTTATTTATTTCTGAAATCGTTATCATAATCTAAAGAGAACGTGGGATTATCGGTAAAATTAGGTGGGTGGGATGCTGTTCATCATGATACACTTTTTGGGTTGCCAGTTTTACATCTGAATAAGTTCCTTGTTTATCAATCCTGAAAGAATTTAAATTAGGATCAAAAGCTGGGAAGTTGCTACTCGATATTTCGATACGGATTTTATGTCCTTGTTTAAATACATTACTAGTGCTGCCTACATGAAAGCGATATTCATAAATTTCTCCGGTAACAATCGGGGTTGGGTTCTCATTTGATTCTCTATAACTCGCCCTTTGAATGCCTTCTAATAGATTAATTGCCGTGCCATCCGGGTGGACATCCACGAGTTTAACCGTAAAATCAGTATCATCCGCCGTAGAAGAGGCAAAGAGGATAGCTTCTACAGGACCGGTAACCTCAAGCTCTTCAGTCAGAGCATCCGATGTGAACACTAATACATCGTTTCGAATCTCTACTGAACGTTGATCTTTAGGACCCATTGGGGTTAGGGCCGCATTACAACAGCTATGCCCACCCATGCTAGGTACAGGATCCAGCGGGTTATAAACATAGATATCTGCTATCTCTTGAGCAGGTTTCGTGCAATTCAGATATCCATCTCCACTAAGAGAATTAGCTCTTCCTTTACTGTGAATAAAAAATGGCGTATATTGTGTTCTAGCCAGCGGCCATTCATTTTCCTTACGCCATTTATTTTCACCCATCACAAAAATAGAAACAGGTGGTTCATCCATAATACCGTTCTTCTTTTCTTTTAACCAGTAATCGAACCAGCGAACCTGAATGTCATCAATTGCGTTATTTGCTTCTTCACCAAAGTCAACGTCTCCGACTAAATTAGCCCATGGCATATGATACCAAGGACCAATTATTAGTTTCTGGTTACTATTCGTTTTAGTGAGGCCCATGTAATTTCGAATGGTTCCCTCAATGAAAGTATCATACCATCCGCCGATATGTAGAGAAGGAACCTTCATCTCATTGTATTTATCTCCCAAATGCCACGTTTTCCAGTATTCGTCGAATGTTGGATGTTCGAGCCACTCATAATAAAAAGGAGAAATATGACGGTCGACCATTGGATGGTCAGTGAACGGCAAATGATCATACTCCTCAGTAATCTTGTTATTATTGATTTTTATTAATTGACGGGTCGCTTCCGGTTTTCCTCTCCGTACAGCTTGATCCAACGCCAGCAGAGCTGACCACGATTGTAAGAAAGCAAGCTTGAGAGCTCCATTTTTATACGACCAATCTTCATAGTACCCATCATTGGTAAAAGCTGGGGCAATGGCCGTTAATCCATCAGGATTGTCAACAGCCGGTTGTAATTGGGTCGCCCCTACATACGAAAATCCATACATGCCTACTTTTCCATTGCACTTTGGCAAATTTTTAACGAATTGAATGGTATCGAGTCCATCCTGACGCTCATAATGATAAGGATGAAATTCTCCTTCCGATTGGAATTTGCCTCTTGTATCCTGGGTTACTACAATATATCCCTGCCTTGCATACCATTCGGGATGGAGGTAGCTCATAAATTCAGAATGTGTCTTATCATATGGCGCCCGCATAAGCAGAGCAGGAAAACATTCATCTGCTTTGGGATAGTAAATGTCTGCATATAACGTTACTCCGTCTCGCATCACAATCGGGACATTGATTTCGGTTTGCACTTCGTAGATTTTCGTAAGCGTTTCCATTAATAAATCCCACCTTTTTTCGGCATTCTATCATTAAGAAATCTTCAAAAGCCGATGATTAGTACCCTATCTAAATTGTGGAATACTAATTTAGACAATTCGATCCCCGTATTTTTCCTCAACCTCGTAATCATGAGAGGCAAGCAGAAAATCAGCATCATTGCAGGCACGTGCAACAGCAGCCATCTCATCTCGTTTCGTCCAATAATGATTGCCGCTTGGCCAGTAATTCCCATAAATTTCTCGATAATGCCGGGTTTGCAAACCTATATTATAAATCGCGTCACTACAAATTACGGCTGTTCCTTTTGAGGTTTGGATGTAGACAAATTGCATTCCTGGAGAATGGCTTTTCGCAAAAACGCATTTTACACCCGGAACAACACTTATAGGCCCCGATTCTTCCCCATCCAACAGCCACAAGGAACCTGGTTTATAAAGTCGCTGGAATATATGTTCCATGTCTTCATAGACATACTGGCCTACCATTACCCCACTAAAACCAGCTTCTATTTCCTTGCGTTGAATAACCGCTTGAGCCTCCGGAAACTGATAAATCAGACCTGCATGATCAAGATGCAGGTGAGTGAGGATGACATGGCCGATATCTTTCGGCTCCAAGCCATATTTCGCGAGTTGATTTTCGAGTTTTTGTTCTTCCGTTTGAGTAGCCTTCATCCCCAGGCGCCCCATAATTTCGGTGTTTCGAAATCCGGCATCAACTAAAATCGGTTTTTCTGCACCTAAAATAAGAAAAGAATACGTAGGCACCCTCACTGTTTTACCTGGTTCATGACCTAACACTGTAAAACTTGATTCCGCTTCTATATCACCAAGATTCATGATACGAATTTCTAATGACATCGGAATATGCCCCCTTATTAACATATTAAATGAGAATTTTACTCTTCGTCGTTGATAATAGCCAGGCATTCCGTCTCCACGGAAATACCGCCCCAAAGACCCGATACCCCAACGACCGCACGGGTTGGCGCTGTATGAGCATCTGGAAAAAACTCCGAATACACTCTATTAAAAACATCGAAATTTTTGATATCTTCTAAATACGCAGTTACTTTTAGTACTTTGGTTAAGGATGAACCTCCTGCCTCTATAACTGCTTGCATATTTTTTAACGTTAAACGGACTTCCTCTTCGAAATTACCGCGTAAAACTTCACCAGTTTTGGGATCCAAAGGGCCATTCCCCCCTACTATTAACAGATTTCCAAAACGCGTGGCGGGAGAATACTGGCCTACCGGCTGAGGAGCATCCTTACTCCAAACTACTTTCTTTGTCAATTGCAACACCCCCTTTTGATATAAATTAATTATAACAATCAAAATATTCTTTACAACTGTGCAAGAATATAAGATTAATGATAATTTTTTGTTACTTGCATACAATCAGTATGTATTATAAAAAGGAATAAAAGTAGTATTCAGAGAATTTATAACCATTCTGCTGTGACAAATTGTGTAAGTCGGGAGGTAACCCATGTTAACATTAGCTGAAGTTCTGAAAATGCCATGTCTTAAACGAGCACAAGTTGTAGCAGGGGCTTCCGGTTTACGATGCCAGATATCTTCCGTAACCGTCACGGATGTTCCAGATTTCTTTCAGTGGTTACGCGGTAATGAATTTATTTTATCAACTGGATTTGCCTTTCAGGGAAATGAAGAAAGTTTGGGTCAAATTATACATACTTTAAAAGAATCAAATGCAAGTGGTTTAGGAATCAAATTCAACCGCTATTTGACTCATTTGCCGGAATCTGTGCGCGCTATATCTGATGAGTTAGGAATTCCAATTGTGTCTATTCCTTATGAGTCCTCCTGGACCGATATTATTAACCCAATTATGACTGAAATTATTAACTTACAAGCAGCCCAACTGCAACGTTCAGATACAATAAGAAAGCGGCTTATCAAACAAATGCTTGGTCAAGGAGGAATTCGTGAAATTGCGTGTATACTGGAAGAGTTTGTTGAAAATCCAGTTGCAATAATAGATTTGGCTAGCAATCAACCGTTTTCCAACACGAAATTGCCTAATCTTTCGGAAACAGTTCTTTCATCTGAACTTTATCGCTTATTTGAGGGTGAGTCATTTACCGTGGTTCAACATACTCCCGAAATTATCCGGATCCACGGTATGCAATCTCGAATAGTTGCCCCAATTGAGGCAGCTGGAATGAAAACGGGTTATATCATTATTCTCGAACAGAATAGGCCGTTTTGTTTAGAAGATATTATTCCTCTTGAACAGGCGACAATTGTAGCAGCTTTAGAAATTGAGAAAATGGAAGAACATCGAAAAGCCAAACGCAACCTCCGCCATCATCTTCTTCGTCGCATTCTAGAAGATGATTCCTTACCTTATCTATCGGCAAAATTGTCGTTTCGAGAGGTGGGATGGGAACTGGGTGAACATTATTTAGTCTTCGCCGTGGATGTTGCACTAGAAGAGCAAATATCAAATGACCAACCTAGAATGGCAATCCAGGATATCAACGAGTATATTCTAAGAAACTGTTCACGTTTATTTTCCTCCACGACAATAAGTGGATTTGATGGAGAGCAGCATTTAATTTTCCTTCATCCTGTAAATCCAACAACACTTTCAAGATGCATGATAGATGAATTCACTAGAGAGTTGAAATTGAATATTACTCAACTTATTAAGGAAATGACTCAAGAAAAAACACTAATCAGTATTGGGTACGGTAGATTCCATCCAGGCTTTGAGGGAGTACGGACAACCTATAAAGAGTCGGTGAAGGCTTTAAAAATAGGGAGCCAGATATTCGGTAAAAATCAAATTATCAGCTTTTCCGAACTTGGGCTTTATAGAATTTTGTATCATGATGAAATTCGGCAGGAATTAAAGTTATTTTGTGAAGAGATGCTTGAACCGCTCATATCAGATAAAAAAGAGAATAACGATCTCCTTGTTACATTACAAGTATTTTTGGAAACAGGAGGCAATTTCCGGTTAACGGCAAAAAAATTATTCGTACATCATAATACAGTGCGTTATCGGATTGAAACCATTGAGCGACTTTGCCAAGTCGATTTGAAAAATGACACTGACCGATTAAATTTAGCAATTAGCTTAAAGACACTCCCTATTTTTAATAAATCTTTTTTATCATGACGACTTGCCAAACATGCTATCACACTCTCAAAAGTAAAAATCCCCTTCGCTGATTAGGCAAAGGGGACCATAAATTACTTTATGCTTGAACGTATATCGAACGAATTTCTGCGATAATCTTGCTTGTCATTTCCTTCGTGCCGACTGCTTCTTCCTTGTTCTCAGCAATGTCACCGGTGCGCACACCGGAGTTCAGTACATTATGCACCGCTTTTTCGATGGCTGCTGCCGCTTTTTCCATGCCAAAAGAGTATTTCAGCATCATGGCTGCGGAAAGAATCGTCGCCGTTGGGTTGGCAATGCCTTTTCCAGCAATATCAGGCGCCGAACCATGGACAGGCTCATACAGGCCAAAATTGCCGTCAGCCAGGGAAGCCGATGGGAGCATGCCGATGGATCCCGTGAGCATAGAAGCTTCATCGCTCAGAATATCACCAAACATGTTTTCCGTTACAATGGTGTCAAACTGCTTCGGATAGCGGATCAATTCCATCGCGCAGGAGTCCACAAGCTGGTGGCGCAGCTCAACATCCGGGTATTCCGGTGCGAGGCGATCCACCACTTTGCGCCATAAGCGGGATGACTCCAGAACGTTTGCTTTATCAACAGATACAAGCCGCTTGCTGCGGAGGCGGGCTACTTCAAACGCTCTTCTCACAATCCGCTCGATCTCATGTTCATGGTAAATCATCTCATCAGACGCAACTTCTCCGCCTTCTTCTGCATACCGCTTCTTCTCGCCGAAATAAAGGCCGCCGGTAAGCTCACGAATGACCATGAGATCAACGCCTTTAACCACCTCTTCTTTTAAAGAAGAGACGCCTACCATACAATCGAGCATGAAAGCAGGGCGCAGATTTGCATAAAGCCCCAGTTCCTTGCGAATGCCAAGCAGACCTGTTTCAGGGCGAAGATGTGCCGGATTATTATCCCATTTCGGTCCGCCAACCGCTCCTAACAAAACTGCATCTGAGCGATGGGCTTTATCGATAGTATCCTGGGGCAGCGGTGTGCCCTCTTCATCAATCGCAATGCCACCAAGTTTGGCATACTCAAGGCTGAAGGAAACACCTTCAAGCTCTTCTACGACTTGCAATACGTTTAGGGCTTCTGCTACTACTTCCGGTCCAATCCCGTCACCGGGAAGTACCGTTATTTTAAACGATTGACCCATTTTGTCTTTTCCTCCCAGCCTTATACAAGCGCTTCAACCACGTCGCCGCGAAGTACGATGATTTTATTAATTGCGTTTAAATAAGCTTCTGCACTTGCTTCAAGAATATCGGTACTTACCCCGCGGCCCTGTACCGTTAAATTACTCTGCTTAAGGCGGACGTACACTTCTCCAAGCGCATCCCTGCCATGTGTGATGGAGACAATCTTGTAGTCTTCCAATTCCACTTCTTCATTCGTCACACGATCGATCGCTTTATAAATAGAGTCAACGGAACCATTGCCTGTCGCCGCTTCCTCAAGCTCTACACCGTCTGCTCTTTTAACGCGTATGCTAGCTGTAGGGATAGAATTATTCCCATATGAAAGTTGGAGGTTTTCCAGGCTGTACTTTTCCGGGATTTCAGCCAGCTCAGAGTCTACCAGTGCAATGATATCATCGTCGCTAACATCCTTTTTCTTGTCACACAATTCTTTAAATTGTTTGAACGCATCATTCAAATCTTCCTGTTCCAGATGGTAACCGAGTTCTTCCAACTTTTCTTTGAAGGCGTGACGGCCAGAGAGTTTCCCTAAAACAAGTTTATTGGACTTTATGCCGACTTTTTCAGGGCGAATGATTTCATATGTTGTTACCTCTTTTAACACACCATCCTGGTGAATACCGGATTCATGGGCGAAAGCATTGGCGCCTACGATGGCTTTATTCGGCGGCACGATCATTCCCGTTAATCGGCTGACAAGCTTGCTCGTGCGCGCAATTTCATCAAGTTTCAGAGCGGTTAGAGCCTGGTAGAAATCTTTTCGTGTATCAAGGGCCATCGCCACTTCTTCAAGCGAAGCATTTCCGGCGCGCTCTCCGATTCCGTTAATGGTTCCTTCGACCTGGGTAGCACCGGCCTGGATAGCTGCCAGCGTATTCGCTACAGCCATACCTAAGTCATCGTGGCAGTGGCAGCTCAGCTTCACATTCTCAATGCCTCGTACGTTCTCTGACAGCTTCAGGAAAATATTTCCATATTCCATAGGGGTCGTATATCCCACCGTATCCGGAATATTGATGATGCGGGCACCCGCATCCACAACTGCCTGCACGACTTCGATTAGATACGGAATTTCAGTCCGTGACCCGTCCTCACAGGAGAACTCTACCAGATCAAAATATTTCTTTCCGTATTTCACAGCGGCTACTGCGTTTTCAATAACCTGCTCTTTGGTCATGTTTAACTTGTGTTTCCGGTGAATCGGCGAGGTCGCAATAAAGACGTGCAGACAAGCTGATTCCGCATCCTTAAGCGCTTCCCACGCCTTATCAATATCCGACTGCACAGAGCGGGAAAGGCTCACAATGGTGGAATTTTTAATGCGGTTTGCGATTTCCCGGATTGATTGTAAATCACCGGGTGAAGCGGCCGCAAAGCCCGCTTCAATCCGGTTAACCCCCAGGCGCTCTAACTGATGCGCAATCTCCAGTTTCTCATTCAAACTCAAGTTGACTCCAGGGGATTGTTCTCCATCCCGCAGAGTGGTATCAAAAATCTCTATTGTCCGCATGATATTATCCACCTCCGCGTTTTTTGTATAGCTATTTTAAAACTCTTATCTGTTTATTTCTTAATCCAGGCCATCATTTCACGAAGCTGTTTTCCAACTGTCTCCAGCTGGTGCTCTTTTTCGATGCGTCGGCGTGCGCTGAACGCTGCACGGCCGGATTGGTTTTCAAGAATCCAGTTTTTCGCAAACGTTCCTTCCTGGATTTCTTTGAGGACTTTTCTCATCTCTGCTTTTGTATCGTCATTTACAATGCGTTTTCCAATGCTGTAGTCGCCAAACTCAGCTGTGTCGCTGATGGAATAACGCATATATTCAAGACCGCCTTCATACATAAGGTCCACAATCAGCTTTAACTCGTGAAGGCATTCGAAGTAAGCAATTTCAGGTGCATATCCCGCTTCAACCAGCGTTTCAAAACCGGCTTTTACCAGTTCACTTGTACCACCGCAAAGAACTGCCTGCTCACCGAACAGATCCGTTTCCGTTTCTTCGCGGAATGTTGTTTCGATTACACCTGCACGCGTACAGCCAATGCCGCTTGCATATGCGAGGCCGAGTTCTTTCGCCTTGCCTGTGCCATCCTGGTAGATAGCAAGAAGTGCTGGCACCCCAAAGCCTTCCGTGTATACGCGGCGAACCATGTGGCCTGGGCTTTTTGGTGCAACCATAACAACGTCCGTGCCTTCAGGCGCAACAATTTGTTCGAAGTGGATATTGAAACCATGCGAGAAGAAAAGTGCAGCGCCGTCTTTAAGATTAGTGCGGATTTGATCACGGTATACTGACGCCTGCTGTTCATCGGGAAGCAAGATCATAATGACTTCTGCTTTAGCCGTTGCTTCATCTACTGTATATACTTCAAAACCATCGTTCTCAGCCTGCTTCCAGGACCGGCCCTGACGAAGGCCGACGATTACTTTTAAACCGCTATCGCGGAGGTTTTGTGCCTGTGCATGGCCCTGGCTGCCATAGCCGATGATTGCGATAGTTTTACCTTGCAGGAATGATTGGTTCGCGTCTTTTTCGTAATACATTGTTACCATTTGATGTTCCTCCCGAATTATGTTTTCTGTTTTTTTTAAAACGAATTAGCCCGGTAAAGGCTATACTCTTGCAAATGCGGCACCCCGGCTGATGGCCGTTACACCGGTACGGGATAGTTCCTTAATTCCGTACGGTTTTAAGAGCTCAATCAGGGCGTCATTTTTATCTGAATCGCCCGTAACCTGTATAATTAAAGATGTCGGGCTGACATCTACTATGCTGGCACGGAACGGATCGATAATGCCGTTAATTTCTGAGCGTGTGGCAGGGTTAGCCTCCACTTTAATGAGGGCAAGTTCGCGGCCAACAAAAGCAGCCTGGCTAAGATGGGTCACTTTATAAACATCAATGAGCTTATGGAACTGCTTGATCACCTGTTCCAGCATACGCTCATCTGCGCTTGTGACGATTGTCATGCGGGAAAGCCCTTTTTCCTCGGATTGTCCAACGGTGATGCTGTCAATGTTAAACCCCCGCTGGCCCATTAAATTAGCCACCCGGGCTAGCACTCCCGGCTCGTCATTTACGAGTATGGATATGGTATGTTTTTGTTCCATCTTACTTCTCATCTCCCAGAACCATCTGATCTAGTGTTTTGCCTGCGGCCACCATTGGATAAACATTTTCTTCGGGCTCTACCACGAACTCAACAAGCACAGGGCCATTCGTTTGCAGGGCTTCCTGCCAGATTCGCTCAGCTTCCTCTTCTGTAGAAGCGCGCAGCCCTTTAATTCCATACGCTTCTGCCAGCTTAACGAAATCCACGCTTTCACTTAGATCAATATGGCTGTAGCGGTTATCATAGAACAGCTCCTGCCATTGGCGGACCATGCCGAGACAACTGTTATTAATGACAACAATTTTGATTGGCAGGTTGTGAATGGATGCAACGGCCATCTCCTGCAGGTTCATCTGGAACCCGCCATCCCCGCTTACCGAAATAACGAGCTTATCAGGATTTGCAATTTGCGCCCCGATAGCGGCCGGGAAACCGAAACCCATTGTACCCAGGCCGCCCGATGTGACAAAAGAACGCTGCTGGTTAAATTTGTAGTACTGGGCCACCCACATCTGATGCTGGCCAACGTCGGTAGTTACGACTGCATTGCCGCCAGTTGTCTCATACATGATTTCAATGGCACGCTGGGGTTTCAGCGTTCCTGCAGCACTCTTCTTGTAGCTATACGGATGCATGCGGCCCCATTCCTGCACTTGTGCTACCCATTCATCTGAATCTGTTTTTTCAATCTTTTCAAGCGCTGCGTTGAGCACGCTCTTTACGTCACCTACGATAGGTATATACGTATCAACATTTTTGCTGATTTCTGCCGGGTCGATATCGACATGGACAATCTTCGCATTCGGAGCAAATTCCTTCGTGCGTCCCATCGTAATCCGGTCATCAAACCGGGCGCCGATAGCGATCACCAGGTCCGTATTCAGCAAAGCCTGGTTGGATGCATAAGAACCATGCATGCCTGGCATACCCGGACACAGCGGGTGTGTGCCTGGAAAACCAGCAAGCCCCATAAGCGTAGGGATCACTGGAATTTGCGCCTTCTCAGCAAAAGCAAGAAGTTCTTTCTCAGCTCCGGATGTAACGGTGCCTCCACCGGTCAGAATAACCGGCTTTTTAGAAGCGGCAATGGCTTTTACCATTCGGTCAACCTGCATGGTATTCGGTTTGACCGTTGGATTATACGTGCGCAGTTTCACGCTTTCCGGATAATAGAATGGGGCACTGTCATTGTTTACGTCTTTTGGTATATCAATCAGCACAGGACCCGGGCGGCCGGTTGTTGCGATATGGAAAGCCTCTTTCACAATACGGGGCAAATCCTTAATATCTCTGACAAAAAAGTTATGTTTGGTAATCGGCAGTGTGATGCCGGTAATATTGGCTTCCTGGAAAGCGTCTGTGCCAATGAGGTTCTGTGCAACATTGCCTGTGATGCACACCATCGGTATGGAGTCCATATGGGCGGTCGCAATCCCCGTTACAAGGTTTGTTGCCCCGGGACCCGAAGTTGCAATGACAACCCCCGGTTTCCCTGTGGCTCGTGCATAACCATCCGCTGCATGGACGGCCCCTTGTTCATGGCGTGTTAAAATATGCTTAAGATGACTGCTGTACAAGGAATCGTAAATCGGGAGAACCGCTCCACCCGGGTAACCAAATACATACTCAACACCCTCTAGTAGCAGGCATCGTAAAAGCATATCTGCCCCGGTCATTACTTCTCCCATCTTGATTGGCGGAAAAGAGGCTTTTTGCTCAGCCATCGCCGTCTCTGTGCTCATGATTTCTCCTCCTTAGGAATCCTGTAACTCTCTCCAAAGTAAAAATAATCAAAAAATTGTATCTTTGCTAAAACATGTATCCACTATGACTGTGCACTGCTATCCCAACAAATTAAAGAAAGCCCTTTCACCCTCTGACTTTTATCATGTCAGTTGGGGCGAAAGAGCTTCGCGGTACCACCCAAGTTTATTGCCCACCTTCCGACAGGCAACCTCTGCAGGTTATAAAACCTAGCACATAACGCGTGCGTACGGCTATTCCTACTAGACAAAATGTCGTTCAGAAAGCAACTCCGAGGTGAGATATATTCAGCATTCTTATCCGGTTTCCACCCTCCCGGACTCTCTGTTAAGCAGCGGCTGAATACGCGTCCTCATCAATGTTCTACTGTTTTATAATTATCAATCTCATCTAAATTTTGTAACGAGTTGTTATATTATCTGCAATTATAGACACCCTTTTGCATTGTGTCAACAGGTTGACTTTAAAAATTTTTTAGAAAACTCCCACGACCGTAAGAGTGGGCGTTGCAATGGGCTTTTTCCCTCATGTGGAACATTCGCTTCATCAGCTAACAAGGCTTTGTTCTTCCCCGTACATGGTGGTATTTTCTTCTATTCTTTGGCCCTTGACACCGTTAAACAAGAGGTTTAAGAATATAGCAATGAGACTGCCTGATACAATTCCGCTCTCCATGATGACGCGTAGGCCTTCGGGTAAATGGGCAAACACAGCTGGCGTCACCGACACACCGAGTCCAACCCCGACAGAAACCGCCACGATAAACATGTTCTCCAGCCGTTTGAAGTTTACCGTCGTTAATTGCTTAATTCCAGAAGCCAGGACCATGCCAAACATCGGAATCATTGCACCGCCAAGCACAGGATTAGGGATAATGGTAGTGAGTGCGGCGACTTTGGGCAAGAGCCCTAAACCCATAATAATTACACACGCAGAAACCACAACTTTTCTCGTCTTCACTCCTGTCAGAGCCACTAACCCAACATTCTGGGAAAAGGTTGAATAAGGGAAGGCTTGAAAAATACCTCCAATGACCTGGGCCAGACCTTCTGCCCTAAGGCCCCGCTTAATATCATCGCCGTCTAATTTTTTCCCGCATACATCTGCCAGCGCAAAAAACACACCTGTCGATTCAATCATGCTGACAATTCCGACCAGGACCATGCTGATAATAGCTGTTATGTGAAACGTAGGCATACCAAAGCGCAGCGGCGTCACCATATGAAACCATCCCGCTCTGCCTACTGTCGAAAAGTCAACCATTCCCATGAAGAAAGCCGCAGCCGTCCCTACCACCAATGACAGGAGAACAGCGATTGATTTAAGATAACCCGTGAAGAAGCGCTGCATCAGAACAATGGACACGAAGGTAAGGGCAGCCAGAAATAAGTTTGAGGAGCTTGCGTATCCTGGTGAATTAGGCTGGCCAACTATGTTTCCCATCGCCACACCAATTAGAGAAGCCCCGATAATTGTGACAACCGATCCGGTTACAACCGGCGGGAAAAATCTGATAATCTTATTCATAAACTGTGAGAGGATTAGCACGATGATTCCGGATGCAATGATCGAGCCATATACAGCTGTTATCCCCTGCATCTTCCCTATCGCAATCATCGGCCCGACCGCCTGGAATGCGCAACCCATTAAGATGGGCAGCTTTACGCCGAAGTATTTACCGCCCATTACTTGAAGCAGCGAAGCGATTCCGCATGTAAATAAATCGATCGAAATTAAGTAAGCTACCTGCTCGGCATTCATCCCGATAGCCGGCCCCACAATCAAAGGAACAACTACGGCTCCCGCATACATCGCTAAAACATGTTGAAAACCAAGCGCACCTAACTTCAAAAATCCCTGTTTGTTCTTCACTACTCTTCCTCCTGTAGCTTTTGTTTATTTCACTTGTGCCAGATCTTCTACAAACGCAACGTGTCCACCTGACAAAGACGCAATACGTGCCAAAGACTCAACCCGATAACCCGCTTCTTTTAGCTTTGCGCCGCCATTTTGAAAAGCTTTCTCAATGACAATCCCGATGCCCGCCACGCTGCTCTCTGCCTGCTCAACGAGCGATGCAAGCCCCAGGGCAGCTTCTCCGTTAGCCAGAAAATCATCAATTATCAAAACGGTTTCCCCTGCAGGCAAAAACTTCTTAAGAACAGTGACCTCATTCGTTTCCTGTTTTGTAAATGAATAGACCTGTGTATGATAGGCCTGCTCATTCATAATTGCTGAACGTTTTTTACGGGCGAAAACGACCGGAACCCCCAGCTTTAATCCGGCTGTAAGCGCCGGAGCAATACCGGATGATTCGAGGGTTAGGATACGGGTGATGCCTTCATCCACAAACAGCCTGGCAAATTCCTCCCCTACTGCCATCATTAAAGCGGGGTCAATCTGGTGATTCAAAAATGAATCAACTTTCAGTACATTATCGTTAAGCACCTGTCCGACATCCCGGATTGCTGCTTTAAGTAACTCCATGTTTTCGTTCTCCTCTCTTTAGTTAAACAAAAAATCCGCGGGGCCCTTTTTTCTGTACAAGTGAAAAAAGGTCCCGCGGATCATAAAATAAAACACAAATAGACGATGCGTCTACCTGCTGCTAGGCTCAAGTATTTTCACTCGTAGTCAGATCATTTACGGTAACCTGGTAGAAACTTTTGGGCCATATCCCCAAGATTATACGAGTTAACTATGGAATTTTGCTTAATGCAGTTTTTATTATACAGAAGAGAGGGTAAAAAATAAAGTTCGGATTTAAAAAATCCGAACTTTATTGGTTTTCATAACGAAAGTGTTCGTTAATTTTCGTTTATTCTTCTTTTTCATTAACCGAACGAAGCTGGGCAAGCGTGGCGAGCGTACGCACCATGACCCCGGTCCCTCCTGCAGGGGAGAGATCATTGTCTTTGTCCGCCCAGGATGTACCCGCAATATCCAAATGCACCCACGGCGTCTCTTCCGCAAACTCACCTACAAACAGGCCAGCGGTAATCGAACCCGCATTGCGGCCACCGGTATTTTTCAAATCAGCAATTTTACTTTTAATTTGATCTTTATACGGTTTGTACGCAGGAAGCCTCCAGAGAAGCTCCCCTGCCTCTGCCGCCGAAATCATGACTTCTTCCATAAATTCTTCATTATTGGTCACCGCAGCTGTCGTACAGGTTCCAAGTGCAACAAGGGCGGCACCAGTAAGAGTCGCTAGATCGACCACATAGTCAGCGCCCATTTCTTTGGCGTAGCATACTCCGTCAGCAAGAATCAAACGCCCTTCAGCATCCGTATTTAATATTTCAATCGTTTTTCCGTTCATCGCAGTAATCACATCGCCCGGTTTTAAAGCGGACCCGCTTGGCATGTTATCCGTTGTCGGGATAACGGCGGCTATGTTGACGTCTGGCTTCAGCCTGCCGATCACTTCAAGAGCCCCAATTACGGCTGCGGCGCCCCCCATATCCCCCTTCATTTCATCCATTCCGGGCCCTGGCTTCAGAGAAATACCACCCGAGTCAAAAGTGATCCCTTTTCCTACAAAACCGAGCACATCTTCCCACTTATCGGTTCCCTGGTACTTAATCGCCACAAGTTTAGGCGCCTGTACCGAGCCCTGATTGACACCGAGCAGCCCGCCCATGCCGTATCGTTCCATATCGGGTTTTTCCAGAATTTCAACCTCCATGCCGTACCGTTCAGCCACTTCCTTCGCCTTCTCGGCAAGTACAGTTGGCGTTAAATAATTGCCGGGCATGTTCACAAGATCCCGGGCAAGATTCGTACCTTCAGCAAAAGCTTGGCCAATTCGAACACCCTCCCGTGCATCCTCGGCACCCTGTTCAGCACAGAATATAACAAGGGACTCCAGAGCCGGCTTTAATTCTTCCTTTTGGTGGTAGCCTGGAAAGCGGTAGTCAGCCAGCAGCACGCCTTCGGTGATCGCATGCGAAGCTTCCTTAGCGTCGAGGCCGCTCCAAGCATCAGAAAGTGCGAATGCCAGCTTGGTCAGCTTCGCTTTAAGCGCTTCTTTCACAGCGCGTGCGCTTGCCTCGCGCAGTTCTTCAAAAGAGAGCTCAGCCTCGTCCCCAAGGCCAACCAAAAGAATGCGGCGGGCGGCAATTTTGCCGTAAGTATGTATAAACTGAGTATCGTTTCGATCGCCGCTTATTTCACTATCGGAGAATAAAGCGGCAATATTGCCACCCAGCGCTTGATCGGCTTCCGCCAGTGCGCCTTCTGCCTTTATGGTCCCTTTAACAATACCGATAACCAGACAATCAGCCTGCTGTGTGAGAAGTCCTTTTGTAACCACTTTAATTTCCATTGTTAATACCCACCTCCACAAAAATTTTATCAATAATTAATATGAAAGGAAAGATTTCAGCATGTATGTGCTGCTGGGATTTGATAAAATAGGATAGAGAAAACTAGAAAGGAACAGATCGATGCCGTCATTATTCTCGAATTATCCGCTCTGGTCTGCCCTGCTTGCGATTGTAGCGGCCCAGGCGATAAAAATCCCCATTGCGTATTTTAGATCAAGAAAATGGGATGCAAAGCTTTTATTCAGTACTGGCGGAATGCCCAGCTCTCATTCAGCCGCTGTTACAGCCCTTTCAACTGCAGTCGGCTTTGTCGATGGAATCGGTTCAACTTCCTTTGCGATAGCCGTTGTTTTTTCTATAATTGTGATGTTCGACGCTGCCGGTGTAAGAAGACATGCTGGAACACATGCTGCCGTATTGAACCTTCTCGTAGAGGATTTTCAACAGTTGATCGAAGAACTAAAGACCCTGCGCATAAACCCCAGGCGGGAGAAAGCAGAGAAACTAAAGGAACTTCTTGGGCACCAGCCAAGTGAAGTGCTCGTAGGAGCATGGCTCGGCATTATCTTATCCGCAGTCATCTATTTCTTATGGAAATAAACTCAGCCGGCACACGGCACCCCGGCTCGCAAGAATAAAGAAAAGCCCCTGCCTGTCCAAGTACACCGACAGCCTGAGGGCTTTTCACCATTTGCTATTGCTTGCTAATGCTTCTGTTTTGGTTTAAATCCCGTACCATCGCTTCGCTCACTTTTCCTTTTCCTTTTTCAATGATATACACGTCTACCTGCTTCTTACCCCATTCCTTAAAGACGTCCTGTTTCTTCTCAAAATACAGATCCAGCTTATTGCCTTTAATAGCCGAACCAATATCCGCTACAATGCCGTAGCCGTATCCGGGAATATATAAAACAGTTCCCAGCGGAAAAACGTGTAAATCTGCTGCTATGGTGGAAACTCTATCCCGTCTCACTTTGACGCCAGAATAGGTTATTTTGTATGCAGGATGGCTTTCATCTTTCCCTGTAGACTCCGGACCCGGATAGTAGCCTGTGGCCACCACAGACACTTTCGGATATTGCTCCAGCGACTGAACGGGTATTGTCAATCCCTCACCTGAAACCGGTTTAGCCGGGATTTTCTCTGTTTTTAATTTATGTTTATCAATTTGAACAGTCTTCTTTACACTTTGTCCATGTGCGGGCTCCCTGGTGGCCTGCGGCTGTACAAGCAGAATGTATAGGCCAAGCATGGTAAACACAATCGAGATGAAGAGATATGGCAAAGAAGGTTTCACATTTTTTAAGATCGAATTCACTCTTTTAGCCTCCTCTTATCTTAAGAATCTCCCATACTTGGGCAGCCTATACATGCAGAACAAAAAATTAACCGCGTCAGGCCTTGCGTTTTCGCTCATGGGGATAAAAAAAACACCCGTTTATACGAGTGGCAGCGAAATTTTCTTATTTGAAAGCGAAAATCAGTGTATATAAAGAAAAACCTCCCAAATGGAATGTTTGGAAGGTTTTTGATCGTTTTTATTTGTAGCTTACAGCTTCACTTTTTTAGTGAGAAGTGAAAGTCCGCCGAGCATAAACAAAGAGCGATTATCAATAACTTTTTTCATAAATGCTGCGGTTCCACCAAAGATTTTCTTATTTCCAACCAGCCCAATGGCTTCCCCTTTACCAAGAGAAGCGACTGTACCTTTAAGATGGAATACGAAAGGTTTAGGCGTTCCGCCGCGCATAAGCTCCACAAGATTTTGCCCGAGGTTCTCGCCCTGCTGAATAGCAATCTGGGCAGTTGGCGGATACGGACGGTCTGTTGCAGCGTTGATGACAAGCGCGCTGTCACCGACGATAAATACATTATCATGCCCTGGTGCACGAAGGTATTCATCCACCTTCACACGGCCGCGCATGGTTTCAAAGCCGGATTTCTCAATTACAGAGTTACCGCGGACACCACCAGTCCAAACAACAGTTTTGGATTTAATTTCTTCACCCTCACCGATAATTACACCGTCTGGCGTACATTCTTTGATCGGTGTAGCAATTCTAAACTCTACACCTTTTTTGGAGAGAATATCCATTGCATACTGCACAAGTTCAGGGTCAAAGCCCGGCAACACCGTAGGGGCTGCTTCTACGTTATAGATCTTAACGTCGCTCGGATTAACATCAAACTCTTCACACAGCTCAGGGATACGGTCCGTTAATTCTCCAAGGAATTCAATCCCGGTAAAGCCAGCACCACCGATTACAAAGGTAATAAGCTCAGGGCTTCTTTCATTTTTGTAGCGGGCAAAATTATACTCAATATGCTCGCGAATCTCACGCACGCTGTTGATGCTGCGAATGCTGAATGCGTGTTCCTTAAGACCTTGAATGCCAAATGTTTCAGGCTCGCTTCCGAGGCCGATGACCAGATAGTCATAGGACAGCTCGTCGCCAGATTCAAGTGTAACGGTTTGCTTATCTTTATTAATGCTAGCAACGGTTCCTTTGAGGAACTTAACTTTGCTGGAATCTAGAAGGCTGTTAATTTCAACCCGGCATTTATCCGGATCAAGCGTACCTGCTGCTGGTTCATGCAGCCATGTCGTAAAGTAATGGTAATCATGCTTGTTAACCAGCGTTACATCTGCCTCGTTGTAATTCATGGTTTTTTGCAGTTTCACTGCAGTCATTAAACCGCCGTAACCGCCGCCAAGAATTAGGATTTTTGGATTTGCCATCTTTCTCAACCACTTTCCTTAAGTATTTGAAAATCCATTGTGCTTTTTTTCACTAGCATACCCTGACAAAAAAATCACACCCATGGATTAATTACCCAGTCTCCATTAAATTGTTCACACTTTTATCATAAGTCGGTTTATACGTTTTTTCAAGTGAAAATATGCACAAACACGTTTTTTTATATCGCCTACAGTTAAGCTATTCCATACAAAAAATGGGGAAAACTATGGTTCACCGCCTTATGTAACTTGGTTGCGGGCCAATTTTGTTATAATTTTGATTGTAACGCGAATATTAGGGACAATTGATTAGAAAATATTCGCTTTTGAAAAATTCCAACTTTAGCTTTCCAACCCGGGGAAGCGGTTATATAATTGGAGAGACATCTTTTCCTTAATGAATAAGAAAGTACAACCCTTTCTTATCCTAAACGCAGCTACAGCTATTGCCAGGCTGCGTTAAAGTTTGGCCTGGGGCCAAGTTTTCTAAAATTTTCGGGGGTGTAAGATATGGATCTCTATCGGGATGAAAAAACTTACGACATTACGGTAATCGGTGGCGGACCAACCGGGCTGTTTACCGCTTTCTATGCGGGTATGCGCCAGTCTAGCTGCAAAATTATAGAAAGTATGCCTCAGCTTGGCGGCCAATTAGCAGCGCTATATCCGGAAAAATTCATCTATGATGTAGCGGGGTTTCCAAAGGTGCGCGCTCAAGAATTAGTGGATCGTTTAAAGGAGCAGGTCGCGCATTTTGAAACGGCCAGTGCTCTCGAGGAGAAAGTGCAAAGCATTGAAAAAAAAGAAGATGTATTCGAAATCACCACAGATAAAGGCATTCACTTCTCCCGAACGGTTATTATTACTGCCGGTGTTGGAGCATTCGAACCGCGCAGGCTCGAATTAGAAGGTGCGGAGCGCTTTGAAAAAACAAACCTTCATTATTTTGTGGATGATCTAAATAAATTTGCCGGACAGAAAGTCGTTGTTTTTGGCGGCGGCGATTCTGCCGTTGACTGGGCGTTGATGCTTGAACCAATTGCTGAAAAAGTCACCCTCATACATCGCCGGGACAAGTTCAGGGCGCATGAACACAGCGTTGAAAACCTTATGAAATCTAAAGTCAACGTTCTTACACCATATGATTTACATTCAATAGATGGCGAAGACAGAATTAAAAAGATCACCATCCGCAACAGTAAGACGGAAGAACTTGTAACGGAAGAAGTGGATGCTGTGATAGTAAACTTTGGCTTCATTTCTTCCCTTGGCCCGATAAAAAACTGGGGGCTTGAGTTAGAGAAAGGTTCTATCAAGGTCAACACAAAAATGGAAACCAATATCCCAGGTGTTTATGCGGCAGGGGATATCGCAACCTACCCGGGCAAGATTAAATTAATTGCTGTAGGTTTTGGCGAAGCACCGACAGCGGTCAATAATGCCAAGTCGTATATGGACCCGGATGCCAAAGTTCAACCCGCACACAGTTCCAGTTTAAAAATGTAAAGTAAATACGAACAAGCTAACCCGCCTTTTAAAAGGCGGGTTTTTTTGCATAGGCTATCTTATAGTGGCAAAACATAAAAAACCAACGACCCAGGGGGGTAAGCATGACGCGCAGTTCTATCTCAGCTGTTTATGCTGTATTTATTATACTTCTTACAGTAGGCATCCCGCTCTTGCTGTTTTTTGGCACGGACGAACCATCGGGCATACTAGCTGCTGTGCTTGCATTTGGCATTCTGCTCAGTTATACGCTGTATTCCAACCTGTTGAATAGGCGCAGTTAATCAAAAAGGAGGGCGGCACAATGTCGATATGTCCCATTTGCAATGGCTTTTCCCACCTCGAACAATCCTGTCCCTCTTGCCGCCACATGATGGAAGACACAGGCAACATTGAACAGTTTTTCGGTCCATACACTCCTTATCGGGAGCGGAACGATATTAAGATGTCTAATGGCTATCTGGATGTGGCGCACCACGAATGTATACATGTACTAAGCTGTCCTCACTGCGGCCGCCAGCAGACATTTACGGTGAAGGAAATGATGGGTCCCGACGTTTACGACTAATCGCTGTCCTAACTTTTTAGCTTCTTACTAGTCAATGCATTTTCACAACTAAATAAAAGAGCGGGGGGACGAAAAAAAGTCGCCACCTCCGCTTTCTCATTATTAAGAGGTTTATTCAGTCATCACTGCGTATGTGTGAGTGTTCTGGTTCCGGCCCATGATATGTATGTATTGCGCACACTTAAATGTTAGTGATACATCGCCAACCCTGATGCACCTATCTTCTGATATTGCCTCCACATAAATCCAACAAATTTCTTTAGCCTTTCTTTTTGTTTCCTCAATTTTGTCACCCCCTCTAAATGATATCGGCACAAACAAAAAATTATTTCCTTTTACATCTGACAAGGCTAACGTCGCAGGATATCCGGGTTCGGCGGATTTAAAGGGATTCCTGGATGACAAAAGCCTGCTAGTGTCATCTTATTCAGATGCTTCCATTACAGCGAAGAAAAACAGTGAAAATGGACCCGTCATTCAACTTGCAGGAAGCTTCAATCCAGGAAATTCTGGCGGCCCTGTTTTTAATGAAGCCGGAAAATGGCGTACATAACTTGTTTAAAACGACAAATTTATCGTTTTCCTAAAAAACAGTAGAAAAATATGTCGGAAGTTTGAATTTTTAAAAACAAGAAGATAAACGGCTTTCAATGTTATTATTAGTGAAAGGACTAACAATAATTAGGAGGTATTTTTTATGACAATGGAACATTTAATTAACGAGTTTATCCAGGTCAAAAATATTCAACCTTCCAATGCAAATGATTTGTTAGATTTTATCCAACGCAGATATATCCAAGGTGAATTATCGATTGTCCAGTATCGCAACATGTTTCGTGAACTTACTGCGAGAGGCGCAAAGAAACCAAATTCACTAGAACTTATATAAGAGTAATCACGGAGCGGGGAAACCCGCTGTTTCTTTCAGCTTTCTTGTCCGGAATAAAAAGTGTTAGCTTCTGATAGGGGCCAGGACGTAAATTTATAAACAATCAATCACAATTACTTAATAAAGGTTTGCTATATTGAAATTGCTCCCTAATTAGCAACAACCCTTATACCTTCTCTCAGGCGCAGACTCCAGTCTGTGTCTTTTTTCTGCTACGATTACGTTTAAAGTCAAATCACACAATAAGACTTCCTAACAATTACCTTTTCTTTAAAAAATGCACAGATCATCTGAATCAATAGCCCGTCCCAACAAGCGAGCAATGGAATAAAATAAATCATCAATTGAAAGAGGTGAATTTTATTGGCTATTACTCCATTGACGAGACTAGTCAGCAGCGGCTCAGCAACACCTGCACCCCGCAGAACTTTTGTTGCATTAGATAGACCTACAGCTATTTCCCTAGCAAGAGCGAATCAAGGTGAACAGGCATTCGCACTAGTGGCTCAAGCCGATTCTGTGGCAACTGACGAAGGTCGTGTATTTCAAGGATGGCCCAAATTAACGCCGTACAGAAATGACAACAGCAATTTTACTAAGATTGAGCCTGCTTATGTATGGGACTCGTATACAACCGCGGGGCAAATGAGATTCTTTGCTATATCATCAACAACTTTTCAGTTGTTGACAGGGCAGCAGGTTCTTATCGATTTATGGGTATTTTGTGATAACGCCCATGACGTGCAAATTGACGTTTTTGATCTGACTCAAAGTGATACATTTACAACTATTTCTCCACCTGACAATCTTTCAGATGGCATGTTAGATCCCAACACTGGAACTACCGACGATGTTCCTTTTAACTGGCTAAACGTTCAATATTATTCAAACACTAGCATTCCTGTTCCAGATACACGCAATGGAGACACCTTTCAAGTTGTGCTATCCTTCGAAGCTGTAAACTATAACATTGATCCGCCGAATGCGTTTAATCCAGCAGGGCTGTCTTTCGCTGCAGATTTATACTTAGGCTAAGTTACGTGCAACATTCGATAGCATCCTGCACTATCTTTGCTGTTCAGAGGGTGCTGTATAGTGCCCTTTTTATTCGCCATTCACTTTAACTGATTGTATGTCTTTTTCCCGAGGTTCCTTCATCGCTTGCATGCTTATCATCCTTTACGCGACCCTGCCATAACGTAAAAAAGCACCTCCTAACGTATCTGATATACGTCAAAAGGCGCTATACAAAGCCTAACCACTATATATTTGCGGGGTAACGTATTACATCCCTCATCAAATGAATACGTAACTCTCCGCCTAAACTATCGTACATTGTCCGAAGATGTTAACGAATCAAAACGTTAGCACTCGCTTGGCGCACCCGCATTTTCTTTGGTACGGAAAGAAGATCCGCAACCGCATGTTGCAACCGCGTTTGGATTATCAATTGCAAATCCGCCGCCCATCATCGATTCTTTGTAATCTATTTTTAGACCGTCTACATATTTGTGGCTTTCGCTGTCCACAACGATTTTCACACCTTGCTGGTTGAATTCAGTATCGCCCTCACGCATCTCATCATCAAAACCCATTCCATATGAAAAACCGCTGCATCCACCAGGCATAACACCTACGCGCAGGAAAAGATTTTTATTCTCTTCAGCGGCCAAAAGTTCTTTTACTTTAATTCCAGCACTCTCAGAAAGTGTAATCATTGGATAGATTCCCTCCTTGTGGTTCCTCAAAAGAAACCTTTGTCTTTAGTATACTCCATATAATCCGGCCGCTCAAGATTTCCAATATTACCAAACAAAAATGTTTACTAACTAAATGTAATTTACCTATACAGTACATCTCTTGTTTGAATCGGAAATTATCTCTATAATAATGAAGATGGATGAGTCTACGTGCAGCGTGTTTATTAAAGCTAAGAGGTGAAAGTATGAATACTTTTGTGAAACAATTTGTGCAGGATGAGACCCTGCTTCCTGTTATCGAGAAAGTCGAAAACGGTGAACGATTGACTCTAGAAGATGGTTTAGCGCTTTATAATTCGAACGATATTCTAACCATCGGACAACTGGCCAACCGGGTGAACACCCAGAAGAACGGCAACAATGTTTACTTTATCGAAAACATGTATATTAATCCGACCAATGTATGTGAGGCCCACTGTTCATTCTGTGGTTTCCGCCGGGATCCCGGAGAAGAAGGCGCTTACACGATGAATGAAGAGGAGCTGTTAGCATACGTTCAGAAGGGCTATTCCTCTTCTCTGCGCGAATTTCATATCGTAGGCGGACATAATCATACCGTTCCGTTTGAGTACTATGTGAATACTGTTCGTACCCTCAAAAAACATTATCCGCATGTTACCATAAAAGCATACACAGCAGCTGAAATTGTTTTCTTCGCTAAAATCTCCGGACTTACCGAACAGGAAGTACTGAATGAATTAGTGAAAGCAGGACTGGATACGATGCCTGGAGGCGGCGCTGAAATTCTGACAGAAGAATACCGGGCCAAAATGAGTCCTGAGAAGGCCAGCACTGACCAATGGCTTCACGTGCATGAGCTGGCCCACAACATGGGAATGAAAACCCACGCCACCATGCTTTACGGATCCATCGAAAAATTAGAAGAGCGGCTTGTACATATGATTCGTCTGCGTGAGCTGCAGGACCGAACCAATGGATTTATGGTATTTATCCCGTTGGCCATCCAGCCTAAGAAAATTACCGCTTCCATTAAACGCAGGAACTCTGCTTTTGATGACATGAAAACGATGGCCATCAGCCGACTTATGCTGGATAATTTCCCGCATGTGAAGGCGTACTGGATCAATATCGGTACACAGCTTACTCAGATGGCGATAAACTTTGGTTCTTCGGACATTCATGGTACACTTGTTGAGGAGCGCATCAGCCATGCTGTAGGTGCCCTTACACAGTCTGCTCTTACCCGAGATGAACTGGTATGGCTCATTAAAGGCGCTGGCAGACAACCAATCGAACGCGATACTTTCTACAACGCAATAAAGGAATACTAGCTTTTTTAGCTATAAATAAAAAAAGGACAGCCAGGCCATCAGCCGGCTGCCCTTTTTTAAAATCCAAGTTCTTCCCATAACTTATCTTCATCCTGCTTCTGCTTGAGGTACTCCTTAATCGCAATCAAAAGCTCATCCGGCGTATCTGCAGCAATTAATTTCCCCTCAACAAGGGCATACGGCTGGATAAAGCACTGGCCGCAGTTTCCAAGACAGCCATATTCGAGAATATCGACTTCCCCTTCCTCTTCCAGCACTTTCTTAACCCGGTCGCTCCCGTTGGACAGGTTGCTTACACAAAATTCAACCATGGGGCGCAATCAAACTCCCCCTTTCTTCCCTAGCTAATCGCGCGCATTCCCGTTTTCTCTATGGCCTGCTTAATTTCCTTTAGCTTCGGATTTCCTTCACCCACTACTTCACCGTTTAATACGACAAGCGGATACCAGTATTCGTCAGCTTGAATCCGGCGGGCAAATTCCGCATCCTCCCCTTCAAGCTGGCTATATATATCAATATACCGAACTTCAATACCGGGGCCGTATTTGCGGTCTAAAGCGGATTGAAGCCATTCGGAAGTGTCTTTAGCTGACGGCAAATTCACACAGCTTGCACAGATTTGTTCTGCGCCGAATACACGAATAACCAAATTTAATCACCTCGTATTAAGAGAGCGCCCGCTCAAGTTCCTCAATGAGATCTTCCACATCCTCAAGACCGACAGAAATACGGATTAGGCCGTCTGTAATGCCAAGTTCGGCCCGTCGCTCCGCAGGAATGGACGCATGGGTCATCTGGGCAGGAACAGAAATTAAGCTTTCTACAGCGCCGAGGCTTTCTGCCAGCGTGAATAGTTTGACGCGTGAAAGTACCTGATTGGCACGTTCAAGACTGCCCACATCAAAAGACATCATGCCACCGAAACCCCTACCCTGTCTGGCTGCAATATCATGCCCCGGATGTGAAGTCAGCCCCGGATAAAATACTTTCGTAATGTCCTTTCGCTCCGAGAGCCAGGCCGCAATGCGACGGGCGTTTTTCTCGTGTTCCTCCATGCGCACACCTAGCGTCTTCATGCCACGCAGCAGAATCCACGAATCCTGAGGCCCAAGTATAGCTCCCACGCTGTTTTGTACGAAATGAAGCTCATCACCTAGGGCCTGGTCTTTTACCACTGCAAGACCGGCAACAACATCGCTGTGACCGCCGAGGTATTTGGTTGCGCTGTGAACCACAATGTCAGCACCTAATTCCAGCGGATTCTGCCAGTACGGCGTCATAAATGTGTTATCCACAATGAGGTACAGGTTTTGATCCTGGGTTATTTCAGATACGGCAGCGATATCGGTAACCGTTAACAGCGGGTTACTTGGTGTTTCAAGCATAATTGCTTTTGTGTTGGGCCTAATAGCTGCTTTGATTGCGTTGGTATCCGTGGTATTGACAAACGTCGCCTCGATGCCAAACCGGTTAAACACTTTGCTCAACACCCGGAAGGTGCCGCCATATACGTCGTTGCCCACCACAAAATGCGCGCCCTTGTCAAACAGCATCACAACCGAAGAAATGGCGGCCATACCCGATCCGAAGGCAAAGCCTCTTATACCGCCCTCGATATCGGCAATATATTGCTCCACCGCAAAACGCGTCGGATTACCTGTTCGGGAATATTCATACCCTTTATGTTTTCCAACTGCCTCCTGTTTGTACGTGCTTACCTGGTAGATCGGTACACTTACGGCGCCTGTTGCCGGATCTCCGTCAACACCGCCATGAATCAACCTGGTTTTCATGCGCATGATTACATGCCCCCCTGGTATATTTTTTTGCTTAGGTAACGCTCACTGCTATCCGGGAAGATTACCACGATATGTTTGCCTGGCTTTGCCTTCTTCGCTTCTTCAAGTGCAGCAAACATCGCCGCACCGGATGAGCTGCCCACTAGCATGCCTTCCTGTGCAGCCAGTTCCTTCACCAGGCGAAAAGATTCAGCATCCGGTACCGTGTAAACGGCATTAAAGTATGATCTATCCATAAAATCTGGAATAAGCTCCATGCCAATTCCCTCAACCTTATGCGGAGCAACTTCCCCACCGCCCAGGATCGATCCTTCAGGTTCTACAATCACTGTCTTAATGTGCGGATTTTGTTCTTTTAAATACCGGGCGCATCCCATAAAGGTTCCGCCAGATCCTGCACCCGCGACAAAAACATCCACTTTCCCGCCCATCTGCTCCCAAATCTCCGGGCCTGTCGTTTTGTAGTGTGCAGCCGGATTCGCAGGATTGGCAAACTGCTGCGGAACAAATGCCCCTTCAATTTGAGCTGCAAGCTGCTGCGCCTTCGCAATAGCCCCTTTAATTCCTTGCTCGGTAGGTGTATTCACGACTTCGGCTCCAAGCGCCCGCATTAAATCCTGTTTTTCCAGGGAGAATTTCTCCGGTACGACAAACATGACGCGGTAGCCAGTTCCTACAGCAGCGAGCGCCAGTCCGATTCCTGTGTTACCCGCCGTGGGCTCGATAATGGTGCCTCCGGTCTTTAATGCACCGCGTTGTTCGGCGTCCCGAATCAATTCAATACCCAGTCTATCTTTAACACTTCCACCCGGATTAAAATACTCCAATTTAGCAAATAGCCTAACCCCTTGAGGAAGCCTAAACGTTGTAATTTCAACAATCGGGGTGTTCCCAATTAGCTCCTTAATGTTGCTGAATACCTTCATAGGATTCGTCCTTTCAGGTTTGTTGAAAATACCACTATCATTTTATCATATTAAAATCGAAAGCGTTAATCTACAGTATTCTTATAGGAATAAATACTCCCCCCCTGCAAACTGGAACGAAAAGGCGCAAAAACATGGATTTATAAATAAAACGGTATTATAATATAAGTATGTACCGAAAAGGAGTGAAAAAACGATGACTGAAATGACTCAAAAAGAAGAAGTACAAGAAGTTCTAGATAAATTGCGTCCGTTTCTACAGCGTGACGGTGGGGACTGTGAATTAGTTGACGTTGAGGATGGTGTAGTAAAGCTTCGTCTCCATGGTGCATGCGGCAGCTGCCCTAGCTCAACAATTACGCTTAAAGCGGGTATTGAGCGCGCTCTAATGGAAGAAGTGGAAGGAATTACAGAAGTACAGCAAGTTTTCTAAGATCAAAATATTTGCTGTTTGGCATATAATTGAGAAGAGCCTTGTAAACTTTGTTTACAGGGCTCTTTTTGCATCAATCATCGTAAAAACCATAAGCATCCAAGCGTTTGCCCTGGCCTTTAGCCCATTCCGCTAGTCTGCTACCCCGGGTTTAGATTCAGTGCGGTTAAGCAAAAACTGCTTAATTAGAGGGAACAGGTTATCCTGAATAAAATCACTGTATCCCCTGGCAAAAGGCTGAAGGTTGAAGGTAAATATACGGGATTCGAGCGTTTCAAATCCCGGCGGCAGATCCAACCACTCGTAAACTGTACCAGCGTATATATTTTTAACGATTAATTCGCCGCATTTTCCCGGGTCAATTACATACTGCCCAATCCAGCGCAGATCATTTGATTTTACACCCGTCTCTTCGAATAATTCCCGGCACGCAGCGGCTGCAGGCGTTTCCCCTGGTTCTACCTTACCGCCAGGAAGTTCCCACCCCCGCCTTTTATGCCGGGTTAACACCATCTGCTGTTTATTGTTTCTGGGAGAAACAAATACCAGTACGTGTTTGGCATCATCCCGGAAGTTCTCTGCATTGAACGTGAGGGAGAAAAAATGCCCGCTTTTATCATAAAAACAATAACTCACTGACCGTCGCCACACTTTCAGACTTTCTTTCTTTACTTTCTCTATAATACAATTAAATCAGACCCAACCAAATATTCCAAGCAGAAAGGCATGGTTTCCGTTGAAAATAAACCGGACAGCTTTGATTACGGGAAGCGCTAAAGGACTCGGTGTCCAAATCGCCCATGAACTGGCTGCAAGCGGCATCCGCATAGCTATTAATTACCGTTCCAGCGCTGCTGAGGCGGAGGCACTCAAACAACAATTGGAAAATACATACGGCTGTGAAGTCCTCTTGATACCGGGAGATGTCAGCAGGCCACATGAGGCAGCAAACATGGTAGAAACCGCAGTTACACGCTGGGGGCGCTTAGATATGCTGATTTTGAATGCCGGCCCTTACATAAAAGAACGTAAAAAACTCATGGACTATACGGATGACGAGTGGAATGCGATGATAAACGGAAACCTGTCCAGCGCTTTTTATATATGCCGGGCCGCTATTCCTGTCATGCGGAAGAACAGTTGGGGCCGAATTATAACCATTGGATTTGAAAGGGCGATGAATGCACCGGGATGGCTGTATCGGTCTGCCTTTGCCGCCGCCAAAGTCGGCCTTGTGTCGTTAACCCGTTCTCTTTCCCTGGAAGAAGCTGAGTACGGGATCACTGTAAACATGATATGTCCTGGCGATATTATTGGAGAAGCCAAACAGAAAACAATTGCGGAGCTAGCTTCGGTACATGACCCCGACACGCCGGTAGGACGTCCCGGATCTGGCCAGGATGTCGCCAGAGCTGTCTCTTTCTTGTGTATGGAGCAATCTGATTTCATAACGGGTGCAGTCCTAGAAATAACCGGGGGTAAAGACATTTTGGCTAAACACATGCAGGGGAAGTAAAAAGACACCTTGATCAAGGTGCCCTAAAATCCTTTCGCTTCTTCAGCTACGGCATTTGTTACGAATTCCCGGGTGATTCCTGCGCCATTATATTCCTTCCGAGTGGTTGAGATGTATTCGCGGATAGCGCCGGGAAGCTTTTCCAACGAATCAATGGTGAGAAAAGCACCTGTTGGCTCAATATCGATATCGACGATATTGTACTCCCACTCCAGCGCTGCCGGAATATGTACGGCGTTAATTCCGAGTTCAAGCGCGGGTTTGATATCGGTTCTCAGCGAGTTTCCAATCATCCACGTGTTTTTCGGATCCGCTTGAATGGTGTCCAACACATGTTTTAATGCCTTCGTATCTTTGTGAATGCTGATAAAAATATTGTGGTGGAAGAAAGTCGACAGCTCGAGCTGGTTGATCTTTCTGCACTGATTCTCTTCGTCACCACCTGTGTACAGATATAATTCATGCCCTTCCTTGACAAGCTGTTGCAGGGTTTCATACATACTTGGAAGGGGCTCGACTTTGATTTTAAACACACTCTCCCCTAACTCGCACAGAAAGTCCATTTCTGCGCTGACAGTCCCTCTGCCCAAGCTAGTGCAATAATGTTTATACGTTTGCACAAAGGAATCCGGGAACCGGTGAGAAGTTAATCCATTCTGATCAATGGAAGCGAGATCAATTTCGAGCTGCTTTTTTCTTATTTCTTCTCTTGTCAAAGCATAATCCTTAAAATACACAAGCATTTGGTCAATGAATTTATTAATGACAAGCTCAAAGTATTTGTTGCAGTAGGACAATGTATCGTCTAAATCGAATATAAGGTTTTGTTTCATTATTTTTCCTTCTTTCTCTGCGGGAGCTGTTAATACGGGGTAATCAGTATGTTACCCCGTATAAATAAACTCAAATCATTTTATCGCTGCCATCCTTTCAGCGTTTCTGCTGTATAGGTAGGCTTGATTGCCGATTTTTCTACATCTTCCCTGCTGCTGAACCCTCCAAAAACAAGCAGTGTATCCACCCCGCTTTTGTGTCCAGCTGCTATATCTGTCTCAAGGTTATCCCCGATGAGGAGGACATCGGAGGCAGTTAACTTCAGCCGGTCGAGCGCCAGTTGGATAATGGCTGTCTCCGGTTTCCCTACAAAAATTGGATCCGTCCCTGTTGCCGTGGCGATCGAAGCGGTAAGTGCGCCATTTCCAGGCAACAGCCCTTCTTCGGAAGGTACCGCGCGATCGCTATTGGTGGAAATAAAAACGGCACCTCCGCGGATTGCCAGCGCAGCTTGCTTCATCTTCTCGTATGTAAACTGCCTGTCAATACCGATAACCACATAATCTGCCGGTGCTTTGTCTACCAGGTTTACACCTGCCTGATTCAAAGCGGTGTGCAGGCCATTTTCACCGATGGCGAGCACGGTAACTGCTTCGAAGTTATTATGCTCATTTTTCCCTTCCCTCTCTTGTATCCATCCGGCTGCCGCCATACTTGATGTAAAAAAATCTTCTGGCACCGCCTCTATTCCCATACCGCACAGGCGCTGTGCGAGCTCATAAGGCGTTAAGGCTGAGTTGTTTGTAACGTACTGGTAGGGGATGTTGTTTGCCAGGCATTCTCCTATAAAATCTACAGCTTCCGGTATGACCTGTCCTCCCTTATATACGGTGCCATCAAGATCGAACAAGTATCCGCGGTACATCTTCTTCTCCATCAAATCCCACTCCTTTACCCTTCTTCTCTTTCTGATGTATCAAAAAAAGCAACCATTATTCTGGCTGCTCGATTTGATTGCTTTTTTTCTCTTGTATTACATATACACAGTTTTCTGCACCGGTTGCCATACATGAATCCTGTTCTACTTCAGCATCCAGTACTTTTTGGAATAAAGCTTTCTCGCAGCTGCATGCATAATTGTATTCTTTAGCAACGGTTGAGATCGGGCAATTGGATTCAACAAAAAAATATTTTCCGGTCTTTTCATCTTTTTCAATTTGAACCATGTACCCTTTTTCATTCTGCAATTGGGCTAAACGTTTCATTTTATCGTCAAAGCTGGGATTCGCAGAAACGGAGCCAGCATATGATTCTTCAAAGCGCTGCATTCTTCGGTTGAAGAGAACCTCCACCATCTGTGGTCCCTGCAGTTCTTGAATGTCCTGCAGCAGCTCGAGGGATAAATCGTGGTAGTTCTTAGGAAATATATTATCGGCTGCTTCAGAGAGGGAATAAACATTCGTGGGCCTGCCCATCGCCTGACGGACGAGGCGGGTCTGTACTAAATTATCCCTCTCCAGCGTATTTAAATGGCGTCGGACTGCCATCTCTGTAATTCCCAGTTCTTCGGCCATATCGCCAACGGTCAAAGACCCTTTAACTTTTAACATGTGCAAAATCTGATCGCGTGTAGAAGAGGACTTGTCTTTGTTCATCCTTACCTCACCTTCCTCTTACTCTATTGTACCCGAATGTGCAGGATAAGTAAATTTATATAAATATATATATAATAACTATCCTAATGTTGCTAATAACTTCTATAGTTCTTTATTCAGGTATTCACGAACTTGCCGTGGGAATTGGAGGAGGGTTGCATAATGACGTTGAAGAAGCTCAAAAATTCTGCCATCGTTCATGCGAATAAAATGGGTTACAAGATCGCGGCGGGCATTCACGATGTCTTTGAGAGCAGCTGAAGCTGCGTCGGGTATAACGGTTTCATCGCGAAGTATTTCCACTATATCTTCATAACTGCCAGGATCCCGCATAATAAATCCGTCAATCAATTCGTTTCCGGTATCTGCAATGGATTCCAGGGCAATGTGGAGTGCCCGCTGAAGAGCCAGCTTTTCTATTGGACTTTGCGGACCATGCTCTTGCTTGAGCAGCGGTTCAATCACACCAAGCGTTTGTTCTAAATATTGAAGCGTTTGCTCGATTTTCGACACATTAACTTGATACATGATGATTCTCCCTGTTATTTTTCTTTAGCTCGAATTGAAGTTATGGGACTTTATCTTACTTAAGTATACACGAGTACAACGGGAAAATCATGAGGAAACTAGGACGATTTCGGTTTCCTGTATGTTACAATGCATATAGATAAAACATGATTCATGGCACTTGAGGAGGAAAATTGTTGATGCAAAATGAAAATTGGGATTTTCTGTACGACCATTCTGAGGAAACAAAAACGCGATATGTGAGTTTTATGGGTGAAGTTGGCCGCTATGACCTGGCTATTATTAAAACAGGTAACTTTTACGGAAAAAGTATTGTCCTGAATATTCAAAGCAACAGAATGGCCATTCTGGGACAGAAAGATTTGGATGAACCGGGTTATCTTGAAGAAGTGTTTAACATGTCCGAGACCGAAGCCGCTGAATTGCGGGAATTTCTGTATGTAAGCATCTAACTCCCGTCATTTTGGGCAAACTACCCCTATTCCTGCTTGTTGGAAAGGGGTTTTTATTATGACGAAGCGTGAACAGTATAAGCCGCTGTCAACCGAATACAGCATGCTGCATACGCGGTATCCGGAGGAATTTCCTGAAGGCCCGTACGGAACCTCGGCCTCCTCTACCGGACAGTTAGGTAAAGAAAGCTGGGAGACCGGGGAAAGGCCACAGTCGGCATACGCTTATGAATACCGCAGCCTCCACGAAGGTATTCCCAGACACGAACAACCGGCTCACCCAATGCATGATAATCCTGCAGAAGATAATGAGCAGCCTTTAAGCTAGGCTGCTCATTGTTGGGGTGTATATTCTGTCACACGTTCGCGCGGTTCTTTATTCTTCCTTCGTGGGCGCGGCCTCCGTCTGTCGCGTTTCTTTGTTTCGCGGCCATCCTTGGCTCGATTATCCGCATGAGCCGATGCACTCTCCGATTTATCATATTCCTTATCGGCCGTTTCTTCAGATAGGGCCTGGCTTAATTCTTTATTTTTCTTTAACAGGAAATAAGAGCACCCGAAGTTGCAATATTCCAGTATATATTCATCAAAAAAGCTCAAACGGGAATCGTAAGGGGCTTTGCGATTCGTATCTTCAAACAGACCTTTCAATCGAAGCTGTCCGTATCCCCAGTCTCCCGCCACATAATCAAACTTATCCAATATATCGCTGTATCGCTCTTTGAATGCTTCAAGGTTAAATCCTTCTTTGTTTTCTTCAATTAGTTCATAGACGTTTCCCTGGACTCGTATCACTTCGATCCCCTCCTGTCTTCCTCTGGGTGTACTGCCTCCTATTTTACCACATTTTTCGGGAAAGCACACAAATTTGCCACGAAAAGTCTGCCCCCCATCTGGTTAGCCTAACTATCAGGAGGTGTTCAAATGAAAAAAACATTTACTGTACTATCAGCAGCAGCATTAGCCGTCTCTCTTGCCGCATGTACGCCACGTGATAATACGGGAACGGGAACAAGAGCCACCAACTATACAGCTCCCCGTGCACTTCCTGGAACAGGCGTTAACGGAACAAGAACGGCTCCAACTGACACTAGGGGCTACCGCGCAGGTACAACCGGCACAACCGGTATAACTGGAACCGGAACAGCCACACCAGGCAATTATGGTACAGGCACTGGTATTTATGGGGGACCTGGTCCTGGAGCTACCGATCCTTTAACACCAGGATATGACCCCAGAACCCGTGATTCCGGCCGCTACAGAACAGACACGTATGGAAACGTCAGGGATACCCGTGATGGAATGTTCCAGACTCGAGGATTTAACAACACAGGAACGACAACCAATGGTTACCGCGGCTATAGCACAACCCCGGACCGTTACCGGGGATCAGCAGGCACTGCAGCTACAGGGCTGGATAGATATTCTGTTTACCGCGCGCACGATGGCAGAACCACATCAACCCAATCAGCAGGCCATCAGGTGGGATTTGTTTATATAGGCAAAACCGCCGGAACGACTGGCGCTAAAGGAACACAGGCTGCGGGAGGCGGAACGTCCGCAACGGCTCGCAGCACAGGCACAACTTCTACCTCTAGAACAACTGGCACTACTGGCATGGCCTCTGGTATCACCGGAACAACCGGCGGTGCAGGCACTACAGCTGGTACAACCGGTGGTGCAGGCACTGCGGCTGGTACAACCGGCGGTGCAGGCACTGCGGCTGGTACAACCGGTCCACAAGGTCAAACAATGACCCCGCACGGCACGCCAATGGTGTATGTGGATCGCCAGAATCTTGCGTATGCGATTGCAAATGCGGTGAAGGCTGTTCCAGGCTGCCAGGCAGCTACCGTTCTCACAACAGATAATCAAGCGTTTGTTGGCTGTGACACGACCGGACTAAGTGCTTCCGATGCTCACCGGGTACTTCGCCAGGCGCACACTGCCTCTGAAAATGTTTGCCCACGTTACTACAAAGTGTATAGCACAAACGATGGAACGGTTACCAACAAGATACACCAAAATCCTACTGCTTATGCAAATAAGACGGATAAGCAGTTCGAGCAAATGATTGGATACCCGTCCCGCATAACTCACGCGACTACGTCTACAACTGGAACAAGCGGCACCAAAGCGAGCGCAAGCCCAACAGGCGGAAGCACAAGTACCCGTTAAAGCAGCAAAAAACCCCGTCTGTTTATGGACGGGGTTTCCAATTATTTTGCAATACCAGCGGCTGATTCTACCTGCTCATGGGCATGGTATGAGCTTCGTACAAGCGGGCCGGATTCGACATGTTTGAATCCACGCTTCATACCCTCTTCTTTTAACCAGGCGAACTCATCGGGATGGTAATATTTCAAAACCTTTAAATGCTTAGAAGTTGGCTGCAAATATTGGCCTATCGTCATGATATCGACTCCAACCTTACGTAAATCATCCATGGTGGATAAGATTTCCTCGGTTGTTTCACCTACTCCAACCATTAAACTGGATTTTGTAGGAATAGCGGGCTGCATTTCTTTCGCTTTCTTCAAAAGCTGCATGGTTCGATCGTATTTGGCTTTCGAGCGTACGCGATCCGATAACCGCGCCACCGTTTCAATGTTATGGTTGAGAATGTCCGGCTTAGCGTCCATGACCAGTTTAAGCGCATCCCAGTTCCCCATAAAATCAGGAATCAGCACCTCTATGCTGGTCAGCGGCGTCCGTTTGCGAATCGCCTTAATGGTTTCCGCAAAAATAGCCGCTCCCCCATCTTTTAAATCATCTCTGGCTACCGATGTGACGACAACGTGCTGCAGACGCATTTGTTCAGTTGCTTCTGCTACCCGCTCAGGTTCTGCCAGGTCAAGCTCAGTTGGCAAGCCTGTCTTCACCGCGCAGAAACGGCACGCGCGTGTGCACAAATCCCCGAGAATCATAAATGTTGCGGTTCGATTCGCCCAGCATTCATAAATGTTTGGGCATTTTGCTTCTTCACACACAGTATGAAGTGTTTTTCCACGCATCATTTTTTTCAGATCTTTAAAGTTCTCGCCTGTATTTAATTTAATTTTCAACCACTCTGGTTTGCGTTCTGTCATGCGCTCGTCACTCCATTTCTTTAGCAGATAAGAGAAATATCCCCTATCCGTGTAAGTGCAACTAAGGCTGTTTCTTTTTATTGTAAGAAAGCTTTGGCAGGAAAGCAATTATAAAAGCAAAAAAGAGCGGTTCGCTTACAGCTGATGCCCCTTTGATCTCACTTACCGGCAGCCGAAAACGGTTCATTATCCCGTCCGGTCAGACTTGCTATACTTCGAAACAAACTCCGCCCACAAACCCGTTGCGGCCATTACCACAAACGTACTGATTGCAATCACAAGCAAGAATTTCGATCCCTGCTCGATCATCAGCTGTTTATACTGGATAATCCCTACCGCCGAAGGAATAAAAAATAATAAAAGTTCGGCCAACAGCCAGCCTGCTCCCATTTCGACCCAATTCAGTTTGAGAACCCCTGTCTGCAGAAGCCCAAACAAAATAAACATCCCGATAATACTTCCAGGGATAGCGAGATGAAGAGCATTCGATATCATGCTGCCGAGGAAAGATATTATAATAAGAATCCCGATCTGGCTAATTCCCTTGATTATTTTTTTCATGGTTACGCTCCTTCTGATGTTCAATATTAAAAATTGTACATCTCAAAACTCTATAGGTAAAATGCATATATGGAATTGCAAGTATTTATTTTATCTCATTTCTTTCCAAGAGTGCTGGCGGAATTCCACCGTCTTTATCCAAAGGTAACCATCCAGTTAATCGAAGTCGGGGCTAAAAAAGTGGAACATGATATTGAGAATAGGGAGACCTTTTTAAAGCCAGAATGATAATAAAAAAATACCACCGTTCATAGAACAGTGGCCAAGTTTTAGGGGGAGAAAAGAGGGAGAAACAAATTGCTAATGCAACTAAAATTTATTATTCCCCCTCTGAATCCCTTTCAAACATCATATACGAAAAAAAATTACTTTTCTTCGCTTTTTGCCTGCTGCTCAGCGGCATCAGCTTCCGAAAGTTTTTTTATTAAAATATGCTGGGGCATATGCATAATTTGTTCAACGGGCAGTTTAAGCTTCTCTGATAATTTAAGGGCAGTTTCCGCTGATATTTGGAGTGGTCTCATTCCTGTCAACCTCCTTTTTCCCCATTATAACAAAAACAGCTTCAGTGTTTAACCTTCCGAGTGCCTGTGAGAAATTCGGCTGGTTTGCACTCTTACCTACGTTTCTCAATTAAATATGACTAAATATGATTGAATATATTGATAATTATTGCTAATTATTTGTACCTCTATTATTCTTATTCTAATCAAGCATATAACTTTTGTTTTGGAGGAAGGGATAACGATGGAACAAGATAAAGTTCGTGTAGCAGTAATACAAGCCGCATCCGTTATTATGGATCGTGAAGCCACAACCGAGAAAGCTGTAGCTTTAATCCATGAAGCTGCAGGCAAAGGTGCCAAACTCGTCATTTTTCCGGAAGCTTTTATTCCCGGCTACCCGCGCGGATTGTCATTTGGGATGAAAGTTGGGAGCCGAACTGAATCCGGCCGAAGGGACTGGCTGCGATACTGGGAGAATTCTGTACCGGTTCCCAGCGAAACAACCGCCATCTTAGGCGAAGCCGCACGAGCAGCAAACGTTTATCTTGTCATCGGAATTATCGAAAGAGACCAGGAATTCAGTTCAGGAACGGTATACTGCACCGTCCTCTATTTTGGACCAGATGGAAAGATTCTTGGGAAACACCGCAAGTTAAAGCCGACAGGGTCTGAGCGGTTAATTTGGGGTGAAGGGGACGGCAGCACGCTTCCGGTGATTGAAACACCTTTCGGAAAAATAGGTGGCCTCATTTGCTGGGAGAATTACATGCCTTTAGCACGGACTGCCATGTACGCAAAAGGTGTGGAAATCTACATAGCACCTACAGCTGACGCCCGGGAAACGTGGCAATCTACGATTCGTCATATTGCACTGGAAGGCAGATGCTTTGTATTATCCTGCAATCAGTTTGTGACAAAAAATATGTACCCGGAGGATTTAGCCGGTTACGAGGAACTCAAAACATCTCCAGAGGAAATGTCCTGCGGTGGAAGCGCAATCGTTGGACCGCTTGGCGAGTATGTTGTAAAGCCTGTCTATGGAAAGGAAGATATCTTGCTAGCGGACCTCGATTTGCGTCTCATTCCTTATAGCAGGCTTGATTTCGATGTTGTAGGCCACTATGCGCGGCCTGATATTTTTAAACTGCTTGTCAATGAAGAAGAACAGTCTATTGTGAAGTCGGTTAACGGAAAACAAACATAACCAATGGACGACCTGCAGCAAATCGATGTGTTCGGCCGCGCGAAAAATTACACAGCAAACGTTCTGCTCATACACGGAACAGGCGATGAAACCGTTCCCTGCCAAGTCATTCAAAGAATATGTTCTTTTGTCCAGAAATAGTGGCAGAAGCTTAATTTGATTAATGCTGCCATCATCCTGGTTTAACGTTAACCCCGTACTTTCGCAGCCGGTACTGGAGGCTCTGCCGGCTGATGCCCATAATCTTTGCAGCACGCGATACGTTGCCGGCGCAGCTCTCCATGATGTTATCAATATACTGCCTCTCGAACGCCTCCAACTGCGCTTTTAGATCAGGGGCAACCTTTACGGTTTCAGGCAGAAAAGCAGCTACATTTTCAGCTGTGTGAACGGCGGGGGGCTGGGAGCGCCTGCGCAACTGGTAAGGCAGGCAGGAGAACGTAATCATTTCTTCACCCTCCATCAAATTCATCGCGCCCTCAATCGCATGCTCCAATTCACGCACGTTTCCCGGCCAGTTATAAGCGTTGAAAAAGGCTTCAACCTCGTCGCTCACGCCTGCCACCTGCATATTGAACATTCGGTTATATTTGTGGATAAAATGCCGCGCCAGCACGGGTATATCCTCGCGGCGATCACGCAGCGGCGGTACAAAAAGGCTCACCACACTTAAACGGTAATATAAATCCTTGCGCAGGCGGTTTTCTGTAATCGCATCCACCGGGTCTTCATTCATTGTGGCGATAATCCTGACGTCTACATCTATCTCTTTCGTGTCCCCTACCCGCTTAATCTTTCTTTCCTGGATGGCGCGCAGAAGCTTTGCCTGCAGCTGCGGACTCAGGGAGTTAATTTCATCAAGCAGCAGCGTACCACCCCTGGCCGTTTCAAATAGTCCCGCCCGCTCCACAGCACCTGTAAACGCACCCCTTACCGTTCCAAACAAGAGACTTTCGATTAATGTCTCAGGCAGAGCTGCGCAGTTCTGTGAAATAAACGGAAACGCTGCCCGCGCGCTCTCACTATGAATGCTTTGGGCGAACAGTTCCTTGCCAGTACCTGTTTCCCCGATGATGAGCACAGAAGATGAAGTTCGGGCTGCTCGCCGGCCACTTTCTATTACTTCCATAATAGCCTGGCTAGTGCCAATAATACTTTCAAACGTGTAGCGTGTATCGCTGCGTTTTGAGGCATTATGACGCAATAACTGCTCCATCCGGGTAATATCGCGGGCGATCTCCACGGCACCAATAATGCGGCCGTTATCCATTACGGGAAAGGTATTATTCACAGTTGTTATCTCTTTCCCTTTATCGTTAAAGTAGGTCTGCTTTACATTTTCTGTTGTTTTACTCTCCCGCAAAGCCTGGAGCAACGTGCTGTCTTCCCCGCTTAAGAATTGAAAAACGTCCGCCAGATTCTTATCAAGCACATCCTCGCTTTTCATGGATTCCATCTCCATCATCTTCTGGTTATAAATGATAGAGACGCCATCCTGATCAACCGCATGAACACCTTCGTTCAATGTATTTAAGATAAATTGATAGATATTAATTAGCTTTTTCAGACGCTCGTTTTCCTTTTCTCGTTTCATACGCAGCACCCACCCATCTATGCAATTTCAATTTTGCACGCAGTGAAGGAAAACGTCAATCGATACCCTTCAAATCAACTATACGTTCCCGTTCACAAAAAAAAGATGGCCGCACCCTGAATCCGCGGCCAACGTTTGTATGCCCTGTCTGTCGTAAGAAAAGAGTCTATCACCTTCTCTATCCTGCGCACTTAATTCTGTGTACTTACATGTACCATGATTTCATTACTGTCCAGTTGCAGCGGTATACTAATGAAATTGTGCACCGAGTGGAATTTAGTGTGTCCTTCATTAATGATAGGTGTCGTTATATTAATGCTGTAGCCATTGTTGATTAGCTCGGTACAGCATGCAGCACCTACCCAGTTCCCAAACTCTGAAAATGCGCTCCAGCCCATATCATCAATCTCATTAATTTCCATGCCACCGAACATACAACCAATAATGGTGCGAACCGTCAATTCTTCCATGCCGAGAACAAGTTCACCTGTCATGTCGCCTGTTAACCCTACAATAACAGACACTTGCCCTGAAGCTACCGGGTCCTTCCGTAAACTAGGTTGTCCTGCTATTACATTAAGCCCCAGGTGACCCTCGAGAATGCTCTTTGTACCATATAAAATTGAGTTAATTTGTTTTGCGTCCACATCTGTTCCCTTCCTTACCCTCAATTGCCTATTCTTTTCTGCCTACTATATTATATCGGAAGATTACTAACTTATTTTTCACAAATCTATATCATTTTTCATGGTGCTTTTGGATTATTATAAGCTCTTTTGCATTCCTAGAGGAGTACCCATTCATAAGTAAGACGTGTTTTGAAAAAAGACCTTAATTTGTAATCCGCCTCAGGGCGGAGGATATAGCACAAATCAATTGGTATGATTATCCATGTTAATTGACAAATTGCATAAAAATGTTAAATAACAAGGAGGACTCATGCAGGGGGATCGGGTTGCGACGGTACAGGCCGAACTCGTGGGCTCTGATGTGGGTACAGTTGCCAAGCTAATCTCACAGAAGCTGCCATCTCTCTCCATTCCTAATGGTTACAAGATAGAAACTGTTGGCGATTTGAAGAAGCAGGGCGAACGCTGAATGAACTGGGGATGGTAGGCGCCATCATGCTAATCGGCATTGTCGTATCGAATGCCATTCTGCTTATTGACCGTATCAATCTGCTGCGTGTCCGGGACGGCATTGAGCTGCAGCCAGCTATAAGCTATACGCAACCGGGTCCGGCCAATCCTGATGACCAAGTTAACGGCCATTCTCGGCATGCTACCCCTTGCTTTAGCTTACGAGGAAGGAAGTGCCCTGGAAGCGCCACTGGCCACGGTCGTTATTTTTGGTTTGATTTTCCACACGCTTATTACGTTACTATTAGTACCTGTTCTGTACTCTCTTTTTGAAAGCTTTCAACTTCGCATGAAAGAACGGGCAAACCGAAAAAAACAGCCACCAGCTTCACTTGACCGCCAGGAACACCCTGCATAAAATACGGGCCGATTTCATTTGAAATCGGCCTTTCTTTTCATTTTCATTTGGAAATGATCACGTTTATTGAAATAAAAGAAGAATAAACTGGGATACCCCCCACAATTTCTCTCCTTTGACCGAATGATTTAGGGTAAGGAAATACATATGCAAAAGGAGCAATCAACATGAAAAAAAATTTTGTTACAGGTTTAGTAACCGCATCCCTGCTAGTTAGTAGTTCAACTGTTTTCGCACACGAGCAGAAGCATGAAAAAGAACACGAACAAAGCCGTTCGGCCAGCTATGTTAAATATACCGGGCTTACAAATGCTCTATCACATGTAAAAAACGAACGAGCAAAACAAGTGATTCGCAAAAACCTGGAAAAACACGAAGAACGCGAAACTACCGATGATGATATCATTGTTAGCCCTCCTACTACAACCTCAGACACAGTTACTGTGACTCCTACCACGAGCACAGGAGATACCATTTCCATTAACACACCTATCGTTATCTCCAATGAAATCAAGGTAACGATCAACGGCAAAACACTTACCTTTGCTCAGAAGCCAATCGTCATTAATGGGACAACCCTCGTTCCTTTACGCGAAATTTTCGAAAACCTTGGCGTAAAAGTCAACTGGGATGCGAAAACAAATACGGTAAAAGCTGAAAAGGGTGCACGCAATGTGTTGTTAAAAGTCGGAGCGCCCACAGCATCTGTAAATGGCAAAGCAATAAAACTTCTCCAAAAAGCACAGGTGATAAATCAGAGGACCATGGTTCCAGTTCGTTTTATTAGCGAGTCACTCGGCGCCAATGTAAATTGGAATCCTGCTGTGCGTACTGTGGTTATCACACAGAAATTCTAAAGCAGAGAAATTCTAAAACACAGAAACCCGAAATTTAGCCTTTCACGGCCAAATTTCGGGTTTCTCATATTGTGGAAGCAGCCCTTTCATATCTCGTTTTGCAGGAAAGGTTTTAATATTTACGCAAAAACAAAGCGTTCTTGCCGAGATTGCACTCCCGAAACAATCCATGGCAAAGATGAAAAAGCTTTTCAACGTCCTGCGTCCGATGAGCCAATACGCGCAGCGTAAATCCTGGCACTGTCAGCATGGACAATCCAACCGCGGCCTCAGAAAAAGGCTGCAGCATTTGGGTGAGCCGATCGATAAACGGACTATCGATATCCTCATTAATGACGATCATCGACCCATAATGCGTATAACCTTCCATCTGCCCCAAACCACGAATGTCCTGATCCGGTTCTAATTTTAAGTGATCAAATAGGATAAGCTTACCATCCATGTACACCTTCATTCGTGATTGAAGCAAATCATAACGAAACCAGGAGCCGTCCGGCGCCCAGCCTGGAGTGAATAGTTCAGCATACACGAGCGATGCTCCCGACTCCATTTGAATGACTGTTTGCTGCATAAAACGCGCCTGCTCGTATGCGATAATGGGATCTGGAAGATATTCTAATAGGCTTCTATTTTTCAAGACGATCTCCGTTTCCTGAAATACAGGATATGTTAACGTCTTATAAATTTTAGTAGAAGACTGGGTGGTAAGAAGGACTTCTGCTTCTGGGTGCAGATGCACCTCCATTCTGTAGGAATCGCCATCCAAATATCCGCCTCCAGGGTTCATAACATATAAATAGGCTTGACCGTTGTGTTCTAGATAAACCGGTCTTGTGATCTTAAAAGCCCCTTCGAAATAGGAATCTTGTATAATGCTCCTTTCATCCTTTTTCGTACATACCATTCTTAAATATCCAGTCCAATTGTCCATCCTAATCAAGCCCTGCCAGTAAGGCATTTTTCTTAATCCAATCCACCACTTCCTCCAGGCCAATATCCTCTTTTAAATTCGTGAAAATATAAGGTTTGTTAACCCGGGCAACCTTCGTATCGGCCTCCATTACGTCAAGAGATGCACCGACATAGGGGGCTAAATCAATTTTATTAATGATAAATAAATCTGATTTAATCATTCCCTGCCCGCCTTTACGCGGAATTTTCTCCCCTTGGGCCACATCAATGATGTAGATGGAGCAGTCTACAAGTTCCGGGCTGAAGGTTGCTGCCAGATTATCCCCGCCACTCTCTACAAAGATGAGATCCAGGTCAGGATGTTTAGATTTCAATTCATCTATCGCAGAAAAATTCATAGACGCATCCTCGCGAATCGCTGTGTGCGGACATCCCCCTGTTTCCACCCCGATAATCCGTTCGGCTGGCAGAACGCTATTTTTAATTAAAAATTCAGCGTCCTCTTTTGTATAAATATCATTGGTGACCACACCCATACTATACTGATGATGCATAAATCTGGTTAATCTCTCGACCAGCATCGTCTTTCCCGCCCCTACAGGACCGCCAATTCCAATACGTATCGGTTTCATATTTTCCCGCCCTTCCGCAATGATATTTTAAGACATGAACAGGCGAACATTCAGGCGTTCATGCTGCATTTGTGAAATCTCAAGCCCCGGAGATACCACCCCGAGATCAGCCGAGTCCATTGTTTGAATCCTTTTTGCCGCCTGAAGCAAAAACGGCTGCAATTCTAGCAAAAGGCGTTGCCCATCGGTCTGGCCTAACGGAATGCCCCGGACCCCATTTTGAACCAGCGTTGCCATACTGGAATATAAGAAGGAAAGCAGTACATCCTGCTTGGTTATCGTTAAATGATAAGCAATGATCGTAAACACAATCGCCGGATGACCAAAGCAATACTTAGCGCGCAGCTTTTCTTCATATTCGTTTAGTGATGCAATGGAAAACAAATCCATCCCTAGCCGAATCATCCTCTCCCCCATTCGTCGGCTGGCCTCCCGGGATTCCCGCGCACTATTTTGTACAGTAACAAGCTGGTCCAGCTGCCAAATATCCTCTATCCGGTTTTGTTCCAGCGCTTCATAACAAAGCCGGCAGACCAGACCATCTGTACAAACCAGCTGTTTCTGTAAATAGGTCTGCAACCAGCGGGCAAACGTCGCCTTGTTATGTACCCGCCCATCTTGGATGTAGGTTTCTAATCCGAAGGAGTGAGAAAAAGCGCCTGAAGGGAAGTTAGAATCACATAGCTGCAGTAAGGTTAACAAACGGCTATCCATGTTGGTGTCCGATATGGCGAAAGGCCTGTTTTACCTTCCTTTCCGTTCTTTCATAGGGGATGTCCAACTGCTTTAGAAGTTCTTCAACTAAATAGTCGTATTGGACAAGCATTTCGTCACCTTCAAATTGAGCGGGCAAATGGCGATTGCCCAGTTGATGGGCAATATCCCCCATTTGGGTCATATTGACAGGCCGAATAACAAGCAAATCGTCTGCCATCACATGCACGACAATCGTATTCCGGTCATCCAGATATAAAATATCGCCGTCGGTTAGATTTTTTCGTTCTGTTAACCGAATGCCAATTTCATTGCCATAATCTGTGGTAACCCGCTGAACTCGTTTAACGAGGTCATCACTGCGCAAATAGACTCTTTCAACATGCCGATTATCTACATCGGCATACGCGATATTTCCGACGATACGTTCTATAATCATATTTGCCTCCTAAAATAAGAAATAGCGCTGCGCCATGGGAACCGTGTCAACTGGATCACAGGTGATAAGTTGACCGTTGACTTTTACTTCATATGTTTGGGGATCCACCTCAATATTTGGCGTTTCAGAATTGAACGCCATATCTTTCTTCGTCAATTGACGGATGCGCTGCACAGGTTTGATTTGTTTTTGCAGGTGTAACTTTTCATGGACGCCCAGCTCAAGCGCTGCTTTCGATAAGAATGTTATAGAAGTTGCGTGTTTCGCTCTTCCAAACGCTGCAAACATGGGACGGTACAGCACAGGCTGGGGCGTAGGGATAGAAGCATTGGGATCACCCATCAGACTGTGGGCAATCATCCCGCCTTTTATCACCATCTCTGGTTTTACACCGAAAAACGCAGGGTCCCAGATTACCAGATCCGCTATTTTCCCAACTTCCACCGATCCGACTTCATCTGAAATACCGTGGGTAATAGCCGGATTAATGGTGTATTTTGCTATGTACCGCTTAACGCGAACATTATCGCCAATGCTTGTATCCTCGGAAAGCTTTCCCCTTTGCTTTTTCATCTTATCTGCTGTCTGCCAGGTTCGGACGATGACTTCTCCCACTCGTCCCATCGCCTGAGAATCCGAGCTGATCATGCTGAATACGCCTAAATCATGGAGAATATCCTCTGCTGCAATCGTTTCTTTGCGAATACGGGAATCGGCAAAGGCAATATCCTCTGGTACATCTGGATCTAAATGATGGCAAACCATCAGCATATCCAAATGTTCCTGTAACGTGTTTTTCGTATAAGGCCGTGTTGGATTGGTCGAAGACGGCAAAATATGGGGATAGCTTGCCACTTTAATGATATCCGGAGCATGACCTCCCCCTGCTCCCTCGGTATGGTACGTGTGAATCACCCGGCCATTGATCGCTGCCAGGGTATCTTCAACAAATCCTCCTTCATTTAAAGTATCCGTATGGATAGCAACCTGAACATCATGCTGATCGGCTACGCTTAGACAGTGATCGATGGCCGAAGCAGTGGTACCCCAGTCTTCATGGAGTTTAAGCCCGATGGCGCCGGCGCGGATTTGCTCAATTAATGGCGCCTCTGATGAAGCATTTCCTTTACCTAAAAATCCAAGATTCACAGGGAACGCTTCAGCCGCCTCTAACATACGGTGGATATTCCACTCACCTGGTGTACACGTCGTGGCATTCGTTCCTGTCGCAGGCCCGGTACCACCCCCGATCATGGTTGTAACCCCCGAGGTTAAGGCCGTTTCAATTTGCTGCGGGCAGATGAAATGGATATGAGTATCCACACCCCCTGCGGTAACAATCATACCTTCTCCGGCAATCACTTCTGTTGAAGCGCCAATCACCAGATCTACCCCATCCATTATCAGAGGGTTTCCGCTTTTCCCAATCCCTGCAATCCGGCCATCACGAATTCCGATGTCTGCTTTATAAATTCCTGTATAGTCGACGATAATCGCATTGGTAATGACAGCATCAATTGCCCCTTGCGCACGTGTAACCAGGGGATGTTGGCCCATTCCGTCGCGAATAACCTTTCCCCCGCCGAATTTCACTTCGTCACCATACACGGTATAATCTTTTTCGATTTCAATGAATAAATCCGTATCTGCCAGGCGGATAGCATCTCCGGTAGTAGGTCCAAACATATCGGCATACTGCTTTCTTGACATATGAAAGCTCATAGGTTTGGTTCTCCTTTCGCTAATCAAGCGGGCCATTGGTTTGATTGTTTAATCCATACACTGCCCGTGACCCTGAAAAAGGGACAAGTTCCACTTCTTTCGCATCCCCCGGTTCGAAACGAACGGCTGTGCCTGCCGGAATGTTAAGGTGCATGCCAAACGCCTGGCCACGGTCGAATTCCAGCGCACGGTTTATCTCGTAGAAATGAAAATGCGAACCCACTTGCACAGGGCGGTCTGCTTTGTTAAGGACTGTAATTTTAACCGCCTTTTTTGCTTTATTGCAGAGAATATCATCTTTCAACAATACAAATTCCCCCGGAATCAAAGGCCATCCCCCTATTTTTTACGTTTTTTGTATTAACGGATCGGTTCATGTACCGTAACAAGTTTGGTTCCATCCGGAAACGTAGCCTCCACTTGTATTTCACGAATCATCTCTGCTACGCCATCCATGACATCTTCACGCGGCAAGATATTTACCCCTTCACTCATCAGTTGGGCTACAGACTTCCCATCTCTTGCACCTTCCATAATTTCATACGTAATGAGCGCAACCGCTTCCGGATAATTTAGTTTTAATCCCCTATTTTTGCGGCGTCTGGCCAAATCTGCCGCAACAACAATGAACAGCTTCTCTTGTTCACGAAGTGTCAATTTCATCCAAAATTCCCCTCCTTCGGCAAATTCAAAATCAACGAGGTAACGTTAAATATTTTAACATCTATCAGAAAAATTAAAAAAATCCCGTGAGATTTTCTCACATAGTTCTTATCGTTAACCTATAAGCAAATAAAATAACGGTTGTTAACCACACCGCTCCGAATATATGGATAGAAGCAAGTCATATAAAAACGCTTCATTTGGTAAAGTGATTGCTTGTCACAATCCCTTTACCAAATGAAGCGCTGTTCTCGATGTGTTTATTTATACATCTAATAATTGTGGTTTACCCAACAGATACCCTTGTCCAAAATGAACCCCAAGCGTTTTTGCCATATCAAGGTCTATTTCTTCTTCAATCCCCTCTAAAATAAGCTTGATACAATTGCTGCTGCAGTATTGAATGAGAGCTTGTATCATCGCCTGCTTTTTCTTTGACACGGAAAGATTTCTCGAAAAATACAGATCCAATTTCGCAAAATGGGGTTCAAGGTCAATGAGTGTGCTTAAAGATGACCATCCTTTGCCGACATCATCTATCGCGATTAAAAAACCATAGTCTTTTAAAATGGCTATCCTTTCTTTTAGAAGGATGGATTGCTCCGCACCAAACGTTTGCTCTGTTTCGTTTAATTCGAATACAATCTGTTGACAGGGCGGCATAAGCTCTTCGATTACATCGGTGACAAATTGAGGAAAATTAGGATTTAGAAGAGTGGAAGGAAATACATTTAGAAATAATAAACCCTCTCTATTTAAGTAGCCTGCCGAATAACAGGTAGTTAACGCTTTATAAATGGACTTGATATCGAGTTCATAAAGCCTTTTTGTTTTTTTCGCATGTTCAAAAATCAAATCCGGTGTGCCTTTTTTAGCACGTAGCAGCGCCTCCATCCCCTGTCTTTCGCCTCTTTCAAGACAAAATATGGGCTGAAAGTAATGATAAAAATAATCTTCCTGAATAAATTCATCCATCTCGCTTTGCTCGACTTGCATAAACTGTTCCTCCATTAGTATTTTTGGTCCAGTACTAAAAAAGTCCACCTCGAAAAAGGTGGACTTAAACATCTTTAAAAGATGTATTTATCTATCTTCTTCGGCAACCCGGCTGTCATGGCATAATGCTGTAGACCCGCGGCTTTGCGTCCCTATCTTTCGACAGGTTTGCTATTATCGGAATGTAGTTATATAGAAATACCAAACACTGAATATTCTAGTATAAATAGTAATAGATTACCAGTACTTTTTCGACATCATTCGATCTATTTACATGTTTTTTTACAAAAATTAGTTCTTAAGAAGTGGTAACTGGTGCCCTATTATTTGCGATTAACTTAAGGATTGTTTGCGTAACATATTGTTGAACAGGAGGGAGTAAATGGATTCGACAATTCAGAAAGAACAACGCTTAACTAAAACAGAGTATACAAGGTATCTTCACTTTATCGCCCCATTCCTCCTGCCTTATACGAGAGATAGGATGGCGATGTGGTTTAGCTATCCACAGGGCCTCACTGGAAAACGCGTGGAGAGGCGCTCTATTAGAGCGGAAGAACGTGCACCGGAATGGCTCGCCACAATTACATACAAAGGAAAAACTCGTGTGCTGCTCAATGACCGGGAAACGCTGCTTTGGGTAGCATCAGGCAATATTAAAGAATTACATGTACCGTTCGACAAAGTAAACTGCCCGGGCTATCCAACCGAATTGATACTCGATATCGATGGAGATGGAAATCGCTTTGAACAGGTGTGTGAAGTTGCGCTTGCCGTCAAAGAAGTTCTGGATAAATTACAGCTGAGAAGTGTGGCAAAAACGTCAGGCAAATCCGGGCTTCACATCCATGTGCCTCTTGCAGAATGTACCTATACGTTTGAACAAGTAAGACCGATAAACAAATTTATTGCAGATTTCCTTGTAGAAAAAATGTCTCAGCTTGTAACCATTGAACGAGTAAAAGACAAAAGGGAGAACAAGATTTATTTCGATTGGATGCAACTGTGGGCAGGAAGGACCCTGGCCGTTCCCTACTCCGTCAGAGCCACTAAGCAGGCCACGGTTGCCACCCCTGTTACCTGGGAAGAAGTCCAGCATGGTATTGATCCCACTGATTTTACCATTTTTAGTATGCCCAACCGTATCAAAGATAAGGGCGACCTATTTGCTCCCCTGACCACCGAAAAAGCAGGCCAAACGCTTGATGAGATTCTTGCTTTCCTAAGCAGCAAATAAGCTCCAGTTCAAATGGACCCCTTCATATTCTTGAGGGGTCCATTTGTGTCACTGTTGCGGCTTTGTCGAATTTATTTTTACGGGAGGCACAATATTTGGAGCGGGAACGCCCTACATTATCGCTTACCTCCCTTCTATTAATCTGTTAAAATGTATAACGTAAATTCAACATGAAGGTGATCACATTGAGTACTGAAACAGAAGCAGTTGAGTATAAAGGTTACGACACCAATATTATTTATGATTACAAAGAACAACCTGATGTTGTTAGCGGACGCTGTGATAATTGCGGCAACGCTCACTTCAAAAGTTCTGTGAAGGATTATGTTTTCCTCAGAGAATGCAGGAAGTGTGGCATGAAGAAAAGTATTTGACCCTACTTATTGGTAGGGTTTTTTGTTTGGAATAAAAAATGGCCACTCCAGAGAGTGACCATTACATCTATTTTTCTTCAGTTATGACGGTTGCATTATATATTACAACTCGTTTTCCATTCAGATCAAACAATACCTTGTTTCCATATTGAGTGTCTTGAATATCTAACTTTCCTTGATACTCTTTGATTAGTTGACCATTATTACCATAAACTCTAACTGTTCGTTCAAGCCCACCAGAATTATTAGACTTAAAATTCTTTATCGCGCGTTCTCCAGATGCAGTGTTCACATACCAATAAACAGCTCCAGCAATAATCAGAATAACCGCAAAAAGTACTCCTAACCCAATTTTAGTGGATCTCCTCAATGCTATCACCACCTGGATTTATTTGTATGATGTTTATACGACCAACAAATGGATTAGTTTCATGAAATGAAAAAAGGCTCGCTTGAGAGGCTTAACCTAAATCATAAAAGTTTTCATTTCTTATCCATTTCATACAAATACACAATGTAATCCATCGAAACACTGGGGTGCCCCAATTCACGTAATATAGTGGTGATATTCCCCCGATGGTACGTTCCGTGGTTAACTACATGCTGAACCAATTGGGAAAGTTTGGTTTCCAATCTTCCGAAATGAGGATGTTCACAAGAAACGGTTATATCCAAATCCTTTTGGCAGTCGAAAAATTCTTTGTATCGTTGTGATATGTCCAAAAACTTCGTTTCCATTTCTTCTATCACTTTAGCTTTTGTTTCCTCTGATAGTCGATTCACCACAACCATTATTTCCTCAAAGCTGTCACCGTTCATAACGCTCAACCATAACGTATCGGTTTGATAAATATGCAGTAACATATTTGAAACAGAAGATCCACTTTTAATTTCCTGAGAGTAAATTTCTTGCGGAAGTTCTTTCAAATGCTTCAAGATTCTTTGATTCGCCCATACATGATAATCATACATGTGTAATGCGTGATGTTTCATTTTCATCCCTCCCTGCTTTACTATTCTACAAAAAGGAAGGTATTTCCTTCCCTTTGTCGAAGCAACAAGTAGGAGGTGAGAATTTGGCTACTTATATCGTAAATGTGTACAAGAAAGAAGTCCATGTCAGCGAGAATGTTACAGCTAAATGCAAGATCTCAAGTATGAGAGAGAATCACCGAATCGACACAAATGATGATTATTCAGACGGTTACAGTTCCTTTAAACCTTGCCCATACTGTTACATAAAAAGTGGGGTTACTGTTGAATCATAAAACACTGGCCATCCTTGATAATCACAGCAAATCGTAAATAATATTCAAGGTCATCCTCTGTTTACGCTGTGGCTATTCACCCTACACGAGACGTGTCAATAACGGCACGTCTTTTTTATTTTTGACCAGTTATGCCAAACTAGATGACGGTTTATTGAACTAGCGCTTCCCATTAGTAGCTCTTAACGCTCTCTTGACTTTTATCGCAAACGTCAATGGTTTTTCAACAGATTCGATGTTAACATAAATCAAACGGGGATTTTCGAATAACCACTCGTTGTGCACAGACGAAACTTTTATTTTTTGATCGCGAATTGCAGAAATAAACGGCTGGACCTCTTTTTGTAATAGTGCTATTCTTCCTACACATAACGCTCTGCCACTTCTCTTATTTTTTGATTCGAATGAGAAAGAAGTCGTGACTATAAACTTTTTCCCCAAAATTGTTTCTTTTATTTCACTACGTGTTATTGTAGCCACACATTTTCCACCTGCAAAACCAGGTTGCCCACCTATAATTTTTGCAAACTGGCGACAAAGTGATTGGTCATTGTTTGCCATAGATTTATTCCTCCCTATTCACGTTATGCTATGAGTCCGTGAACAGGTTTGAATAGACACTCGCCTACCTGAAATAAAAAAATAAACAATGAACTTTAACCGCGCTATCCAAAACAAAAAAAAGCCACTAAGACTCCATACGCAATCTTCTGCGCGTTAAATACAAAATTATATATTTAGTTTTGCTTACATCAACAACCATTGTGTTTTTTAAAAGCTCTTACCCAGGACCCTACAATAAGAGCACTCAGAACTTTTGGGTCAGCTCCATTTCTGTTACTGCTGCGGCTTTGTTGAATTTATTTTTACGGGAGGCACAATATTTGGAGCGGGAACACCCGGCACCTCACTGCCTATGGCTTTGCCATTGCCGTCATAGTAGAACTGGGGTACATTGCCGACTATCAATGCATTGGAGATCGGAATTTCTGATTTTACATAGGCCGGCTCGGTAGAAAACGGGATCACGATTTTTACTTTGGCCTGAATGACGACGACCACTGTGATGAGTACCATATTAATGCCGGCTTCTTGCATTTTCGTTTCCAGGTCAACCTGCACGGTTCCATAAGGGATAAGTGTAATCGGGATGCTGGGGCCTAACTGGGAAAGCAGGTTGCTACCGAGCACCTGGCCAAGTGGAATCGTCTGCGGTACCTGTTCCATGTCATCCAGTGTGTTCGTTACGCGGTTTGTGGTTTCCCCTACATTAACCATAGACCAATGTTTAATGTTTGTGCGCTTGTTTTAGGGCTACAAATCCGATAGCAGCCTTTTCGCCATTTTATTTGTACTATCCTCATACGCATCTTCTATAAACGTTTCGAGGATCCGCGTAGCCAGCATTTCCGGAGTAATGTCATATTCATTATTGAGGGACTTGTTCATGGACTCACAAATTAGGGTGTATCTATAGTAATCAGCACGCGATAGCTTCACCAGAAGGGATTTTGTTTTTCTGGATTCCTGAAATAAATCATAAAAGATTCCCAATTCAATTCCTCCTACTTTTTAACACACTGTAAGCCTTAGAGGAGACCTGGGACATATTTAGTTGAGAAGCTGTTTTTACGGGGCCATAAATGTGATTTTTTTGAATACCGGGGGCGACATTCTGGATGATGTCCATTTCAACAAGCGAGTATTTTAGCATTGCGTATGTCCCGCGAGCCAAATAGGGAGTACCAAGCGCGATTTGGAACTCACTCAGGGCAAGGTGAAAGTCCTGTGACACCTTTATTTTAAAACGGCTACGATTCTGGTTCTCGTCAATTTGTATGTATTCTTCAACGTTATCTGCATGTCTTCTTCCGGGAAAAATTACTCTTTCAGAAAATTGATACGGCCGACGAAAATAGGCAGCAAAAAAATCTATACATCGCTCATTTTGTATTGATGATTGAAGGAGTCGAAAACCAATTTCTCCTTCCGGAAGTTCCATGTAACGCCCTATCCGATGGATCCATACTCTCTCTCTGTCTGCGATGAACGGAGCGATCGATATCTTTTTGTCACTTCGCGTTTTTCTCTTTTTCTCCCCTATACTCATAAATTTCTCCTCAATTTTTTTGAAAAATGTTAGGAACTCTGTGCCGGGGTTCCTACTTTAATTTTCCAGTTGGGAAGATGTTTAACCATTTCGCGTGATTTTGATGCCTCCCCCAGGTGTGCGAATCACCTCGGACTTTTCTTTTTTCATCTCCTCTTTCATGAGCTGCTTAATGTATCCGGAAAAATTCTTGATTCGTATAGCATACTCATGCAGCCTTCTGTCCTCTTCGTTTTCCAGGTTAAAACTAACCGGCTTATTCTTCATAACAGCCATTTAGGTCCCTCCCCATGTCATGTGATGCTGTGTCATCTCATGCAATATCATGTCATGCTTTAGGATATGGGGTACTGGTTGTCCATAATTCCAACTTTTTAAAACGAGTATCAAAAGTTGAAAAAATGTCCAGGCTGTTAATAAAAAAGGGGTGCTTCAAATGGAATGGTTTGGACTCGGGAAAAAGCGTTCTAAGTTAGGTAAGTGGTTGGACAGGAGGGGTATTTCGCAACAAGAATTAGAAAAAAGAAGCGGAGTCAGCCGAGGAACAATTAGCAGACTATGCAGCGATGATGCAAACACACCAAATTTTAAAAACGCTAAAAAAATAATTAGCGCACTTAAAACATTGGATAGCGGTGTTGACTACGATGACTTCTGGAGTATGTGATTACAAACATGTCTTTTAGTAAATAGAGAATGTTCCCCCACCGGCGTAGGGGATCATATTTCCCTATAAATTTGCAAGCTCATCAATGCAACGGTCGCATACTCTTTTACCATGAAACAAATGGATATCATCCAGCGATCCGCAGAACAGACACGCTGGCGCATATTTTTTCAGTACAATCTTTTCTTCATCCACAAAAATTTCGAGACCGTCTTTTATTTCGATTCCAAAGTTTCGGCGAAGCTCAATTGGGAGCACTACACGCCCTAACTCGTCTACTTTTCTAACTACACCTGTCGCTTTCATATGTTTCCCCCTCTTCCCTTTTTTTGTAATTATAACAGGAAAGGAAATTAATTACTGGGGTAATTTTGAAATGTTTGTTAATTTTTTCTTTTAATTTGTTACGCTAATGACGGCTGCCTGCCCTGAATGAAAGACTTCACCGTTTCCTCTGACTCTGATAAAAGCACATAATTCCCAAAACGATGCGTATATGTATCACCCTGAAGACTTGATGTAACGACCCGCACATATTCCTCCTGTTTCTCTTCAATGATTTTGCCCCCTATTTCCCTTAGGCGCTTCTTTGTAGCGTTCAGTTCTTTTAATACCGGCTCTTGGATGCTAAATAAAATAGAAATATAACCTTTCCCAAGCCTAGTTTGCGCTCGACCAATCGTTTGTATCTCAGATGGAAGTACACGCAGAACAAGTGTATAGACAATATGTTTTTTCACCAACTTTGCAAACTCTTCGTATTCCGGAGGATAAAGCTTGCCGTTCGTTTCTATAGCTCCATTCATTATTGATCCTTCCAAACAAGAACATTTGTTTCTATTTTATCCGAAAACGAACAAAAATGTAATTCTTGTTTTTTCCATTCAATAAAGATAAAATAAGAACAAACGTTTGTAAAAGAGGTGAATGAATTGGAGAAGGTTTCAAAGAGACAGATTGAGATTATGAAATTCATTCAGGAGCAAGTGGAAGTTGAGGGGTACCCGCCTACAGTAAGGGAAATAGCGGTAGCAGTTGGCTTGGCTTCCAGTTCTACTGTTCATGGCCACCTGGACCGTCTGGAGAGGAAAGGGTTCATTCACAGGGATCCGACAAAGCCACGCACTATTAAGATCATAAAACTACCGGCATAAGTGAGGTTGAAATGGAAAAAGTTGAGGCTTTTAATGAAGAGGAAATGGCGAAGGGAATTAAACTAATGTACGTAGAGCTGCAGTTGCATGAGGTTCTTTACCAATCAGGGTTAAGCATCGATGAGCAAATACAAATCCTAAATAAAGTAATAGAAACCCGCCGACCATGAGGTTAGCGGGTATTTGCAATTTCATTAAAAACTATACCAGTGGTGAGTTCATAATCTTCAATCGTTTATCCATTAACCGTAGTGATAATTGTGAAGCAATCTGATCATTCGTTTCTGCTGTACCAAAATAACCATATAGGGGTATTACCCTAGGTTGATTAAAGAATTTTGCCATTTCAGGGAAATAATCCTCATTAAATTCAGGACAGATTACAAAAATATTTAAATTTTCGTTATCTAATAATGCTGTCTCAAATGATCTTACTAAACCAGGATCCCTGAACGAAAAACCAACAATGAATAAGTTATCAGTTCTCTTGAGATACGAATCAAGACTTCGATGGTTAAAATGATAAGGCTCATCATAAAGAATTTTTTTATCAGATGGATATACAATCATTAGATCCCTAGGATTGTGTGGATCATTTGCTGTGTTAGTTCCGACCTTTATACGACCGGCTACTTTTTCCCAGTACAAAGAACCATGGAGTTTAAAATATGGAATAAAAATAGAATCAGTGCTATTTTCATCAAGTGATGTATACTCCCTTGTATCCCATCCTCTTTTTGCAAATCCATCAATGAATTTAATATTTTTGTTGTATTGCCGTTCCCATTCCTCTTGAGTCGTGATATCTTTATCATGATAAGGTTGGAAAAACCAGTCGATACTCATGTCATAGTTCGTAGTGAAGAAAGGGATTAAAGGGGCCATTTCTTCGTCGCATTCTATGGCATTTTTTATTAGTATTTCAACCAAAGGTTCATAAACAGCTCGGATATGTTCATTAGGAATTTCTTCATAAGTTTCACGGATGATCCATTCCAAATCAAAGATCAACCTTTTGGCGGCTTCTTTATACTTATCATGGGTTTCATCAATGGCTACTTTTATTAAATTTCTTGCATTTTCAATGGGATGTTGAACTCCTGATGTATGCATAAGTCCGCTATATTGTGACTGTTTTATTTTGTTCATTATGTTTTCTAAGATTTCTGGATTGTGGAATATTTTCCAACAATCATTATCTGTAAACCCAGCAAGCTCATATAAAGCACCCATTACTCTCTCTAAATCATAGTTAGTATCTTCACCATAAAGAGTATCGAATATAAATTTAAAATATTCTCTATCCCTTATTCTAGGTGATTTCGGAACTCTATTTTCATCCATAATCCTCTGAAAAAATTCTTTCATTGTCGGAAGACTAATTGGATCTGCTCTTGTTGCCCCCGCGCCGGTAAAAAATACTGCAGGAATTCTCTTTTTCATACCTTTCCTTCCTCCCTAACATAATTGTCACCTCCTAATATTAAATTAAAATAGTAAATCATTACATAATATTTTTTAAATCTTTAAGAAGCTCTAAAAAAGATTCCTCGCACTGTTCAATTGGGACAGTTCCCTCCGTATACATTCCATCAATATAAACACAACTGAAATGCGCAACCGTTCCTCTGGTGGGATGATTTTCAATACTCTTGATACGAAAATTAATAACACCTAGATTAGCAGTCCGTTCAACCATTTTCCTAGCTTCTTGCTCGACAGTTTTCCAAACGGGCTTAATAAAACAATCTGCATTATCTATTCTATAATCATCTTTCACTCCAAATAGGACAAATCCATATTCCGTTTTGTTTAAACCCAAAGCAATGTCTAACATTTGAATCACCTCATTAAATGTGTATTTTCCCTTTTATATAATATGAAAACCCGACACCCAAAAAGGGCAGCGGGTTTCACTTTGTCATTGTGTAACTTCGGCTTTGAGCTGGTTAATCTGTAGTTGAAGCGCAGCGATTTTAGCCAGTTTCTCCTGATTGGGATCCGGCTGCGCTTGTACTTCAGCTGGTGGCGCAATAGCAGCCTGCTCAGTAATCGGCTGTGTGGTTTCTTCATCGGTAGTTGCAACCGGTGGATTCACAAAATCGTGAATTGGAACTTCTACGGTATTTGATGCACCTGGAGAAATCGCTGCTTTTTTCGCATCGACAATAGACTGGCCGAATAGATAAGCCACCACGACACCGGCCACAGACATTACACTATCAGTTGGAAGGTTCAGGCCTAGGCCCTGATTTAAGATTATGATAAGTGTCCCAACGATAGCCATCCAAAATTTACGTGATTTAAATTTATCCATTCTTAACATCCCCCTTTGGTTAATAAGACCGTTCCTGTATCAGCATCCCAGCCGATTTTAAAACCTAGTACTTGTGCAATATCCCATGTCCAGGCGTACCCTGTGCTTTCTATAAGAATCGTATCTTCGAGCACTTTTCCATCAAGCGAAGCCCGGTGGGCTTTATCATCCCAACCTACACCTGCACCGGATAAACCCCCAATTAATCGAACCGGTAAATACGATTTCCCTCCACGAAGGTACCCGGGAAGTGGCAGCTGCTGTCCGTTTATTTTAACTTTGCAAGTATGCACAGATTCTGTCGTATGAGCCGGCGCTGGGGCAGCATTCTGAGGAACAAGTGACTTGTTTAGGATACCTTCAGCGATGAGCCTAGCTATCAGTCGGACGTTCGCCTTAATTTTTGCAGCATCACCTGCGCTATCGATGAATCCGACTTCCACCAGGGCAGCCGGCATGTTGGTAGCGCGTAAAACATATAAATTTCGATCTGAAACTTTGACCGGTTCACCATGGAGTCCCATCAAACTGCCGACTCGATTGACAATGCGAGTGGCTACAGGTACAGCCTGAGAGTTCATATTGTGAACCAGGATTTCAGCACCATGGCCACCGCCCGCATTTATGTGAACGCTTAGGAAGAAATCAACTTTTGCCCGATTCGCAATGTCGCAGCGCGCCTGCAATTCATGGCCAAGATTGCTATCGCCGCTTGGCGAAACATCCTTGGTCCGGGTCATAATGGCTGTAATCCCATTTACCCCGAGTATTCGTGAGACTTCCAGCGAAATAGCCATTGTTAAATCAGCTTCTCTTAGGCCATTGCCACACGCTCCCGGGTCATAACCGCCGTGGCCAGGGTCAATACATATTGTTTTGATTTTGTCTAACATTTAACTCGCCTCCTTGTCTTCTGGTGATTTTTCGCCACCATCCGTCTGCTTCTTTAGTTGAATTAAAGCATTCCGTATAAATCGGGGTACAGGTAGCCCAGCCCTAGTAATGTTTTCAAACAGGGATAATCCCTCATTTGCAATATAGAAATAAATAGCCGTATTCATAAGAAATCCGGCCGAGTTTAAAGCAATATCCAGTTTGTGAGCGACAGTGACAGCAACAAAGATAAGCAGTTTCTTACCGATACCTTTGAACCCAATTGAACTGGATAACCTTTGCTCCATCCATGCTGCTAGAAATCCGGTACAGTAATCGATGATAACCATATAAACCAGTACATCCAACAACTGCGACCACCCCCCAAAAAAGTACGTGGCCGCGCTAGCCAACAGGCCAAACATAAGAGTAAAAGCTTCCCTCATCCCCTCAACTCCCTCACCCCCTTCAGGGGAAATTTAAAAGGAGCCACCGAAGTGACTCCTAAATTAAACCTTTGGTCTTTTTTTCAAATTGAATCATCAACTTGCAATAATTAAAAAATTCTTGCTTAAAGGTACTTAAATCAGTATTTGAAATCGGGATTTGAAAAATTTGTTCTCCTCTCTGATAAAAATCACATGAGATTATTTCGTTTAAATTTAAAATCAATCTTGCATCTAAAAACGGCATATACAAAAATACTTTATTTATATTTTCTTTTTCGTTTTTTATGTGTGAAAGAAGATAATTTGACCAACTCAGATTTACTATTAGATTATTATTAAAAGTGATGACAGGTGCATGTGAATTTGGGTTAATATTTTTCAACATATCTTCAATATTATTTTGTGAAAGATGTTCCAAATCAATAGTTATCTTACTTGCTTGTTCCATATAGTTTGTTACTTGTTTAAAATCTCTGATTACGCTCTCTAATAGCTTTTGTACATGAGTATTGATGTATCTCTTATTTTTTCTATCAGGTAAATAAGTGACAATTACATAAAATATATAACTGACTATATAAGACATACTAATATTAAAGAGTATGTTGCCCACCTTTGCTGAGAACCCGGGGATAAACTCGGGTTTGTCTGACCAAATAAATTGGGTTAATACTATGATTACTACAGCAACAATATTTCCAAGAGATATATACAGGTTATAACTTTGAAACATTCCCTTCCCTCCAGTAAGATTTTTCTCCTAGTGTAACATGGAGGGTAAAGTTAAGTGGACATTTAATTGAAAAACTAAGTTGAGCAACTATCATGAGATAATCTTTAGATTTATCACCTTCGCTAATTCCCCAGGCGTACACGAAAAAGCTGCAAGATTTATCCCCGCAGCTTCGTACATTCGGGCTGCTGTTTCTGAGCAATCCATTTTATCTGGTGCGTCCCGAATTGGCAGGCCGGTCAAAAGATATAACCCGTTTGAAAGCGCCTGTACCGTGTCATAGCGCGTATTCAGTTTCTCATGTAAAAATGTATCCATTGCATCCATCTGAGCAAAGGTGAGTTCACCAGAATAGCGGAATACGTCATACTCTGTTGGCGTGTAGTGGATGTGTTTCACCTGCAGTGGAACGCGCCAGTCCGTCTCAGCGATGTGCCATTCGTCAAGCACAATCGCTACGTGGGAATAGAGGGAATGCGTGACTCCCTCTATTGTACGGCTCACCAGTGATTTTCCCTTAACAAATAAGAGGTCATAGCGCTGTAAGTTCATACACCTGACCTCCTATATGGAACCATATGCTTTTAATTTTTTTTGCAAGTAATCAGCCTGCACCTGGTTCATCAGCTGCGTGGTTGGTTTTAATGCTTTGGTGTACCTCCACTCAGTTGCTTGCATGGCTTTTTCCAGCGTCAAGGATAAAAGTGGAGCGTAATTGGCTTTAATATCGTCAATGGTGGCCTGCTGGTTTGCTGTTGGTGTTGCGCCGCTGTCTTTTATAATCATCCAGTCATACAGCATGTGAACAGCATAAGTAAGCTCAGAAATTAAATCATACGTATCGTTTGAAAGCTGCCTTTGGAAATAGGTTTTCATATAGATGGGATCTTGCGGCACCACCCATAGAGAACCATCAGCATTGGTTACGTACTTAACATCAATAGCTGGGCTTGCAGATGATTGATTTAGCATGATAGAGGCTTCGGTCAATCCGGTCCCGGTGAAAAGCACAGAAAACATACCTACGGATTCGTCCGGTTGGAGTGTGAGAGAAGCCTTACCGGCGCTTGTTTGTACCGTTCCGTTTGTTTCCCCAATGGTGTAAGACAGCGCGTAGTCCTTTCCGTCACTTGTTTCAGCAGTAACAATTAATGCGCTGACCTGCGTTGTAGATTCTGTGACAGAAAGAGAAATCGTTGCATCAGCCATTTAACTTCCTCCTTCTTTAGTCAGCTTATCTACTTTGTCGTTCAATTCCTTCACAGCCTGGATTAAAAGAGGAACAAGGCGAGCATAATCAACCGTTTTGTATTCCTCTCCATCGTCTATTTCGATTCCTTCCATGACCGTAATAGCTTCGGGCAGGACCTTCTCGACTTCCTGAGCCAGCACCCCGACTTGAAGTGCATTTTCTCTGGATGGATAGGCTTCGAGGTACTTCTCATTCCAACGATAATGCACGCCTTGGATTTGTTTTACTTTCTCCAGTGCGTTATCAATCAGTACGATGTCCTTTTTTAATCGTTCATCAGAGATAGAATACGTTCCATTAAAATACCCCTGGCCTGTTCCTGTAATATAGGCTTCGGTAGTAAAGGACGAAGTCGTAGAGTTGGCACTTTGTTTGAAATACCAGCCGCCACCACCTGTACCCGGATGGTTAAGGAAGTTCGTCTCTCCTGTTCCTGCACTATGGTTCCAGGACAGATACGCACCTTGCCCCAATGAAGGGGAAACTGGTGCACCTGCCACTCCTTTAGGCACAATGTGTACCCATCCAAGATCAACGCCGTTACCTGTCCCATCGTCTAGTGTGTTATTAGCTGTGTAAACCGTACCCCCGCCGCCTAAACGTATACCACTTTTTGCAGTAGACCAAGGGGCAATTGTTAAAATACTACTCGTTCCGTTTGGTCCACCACCTGCCGCTCCTTGTCCACCTGTGATTAGTGAATCCCCTGCCAGTGTAATCGGGTTATAGTTGCCTACAGCCGCACTAGGAACTAATAATACTTGTCTATTATCAGGGGCAACCGTTTTAAAGCCATCAGCTGTTCCGCTGGCAAATAGGGTTTGTTGTAGCACCTTAGCAACAATAGTTATGTTTCCTGCTCCATTACTACCGCTAGTACCTCCAGTAGCCTGAATCCTTGCGTCATAATCATTTTGCCCGACACCAGTATGGAAGTCGATATAAGGAGTTACGGCAGTAGTTCCTATGCTACCGATCTCTATAGAGCCGCCCTGATCTGTAGTAAGGGCAGGTGCATTAATCGCACCTAAATTACCATTGTTCCAAGCAATACCACCTTTAAAAAAGGCATTACCGTTAACAGTTCCATCATCAAGATGGTTATTTTGTGTAAATAGCGAACCGTCAATCGCCGCGTCGCCCGTTGTATTCCTTGTCGGAGCCGTATAAGCAGAAGTCGCCTGCCCGATGTCATTAAAAGCTGTAACACCAGAGTACCCAGTTGTCAATGCGGTTGATGTACTCCCTTTTAGAACGTCATAGGAAACGGCTCCCGGAACGGCAGTCCATGTAATGTGATTGTAGTTACTTCCGCCTAGTGTTGCGTTTCCGTTTGCGATGGTGGTAGCAGGAGAAACATTTGTCGTCCTTCCGTTTCGATCTTTTGCCACAATGTAGTAGGTATAGGAAGTCGTGCCAGTTGTTCCCGACGCTGTTACCGTTGGAGCAGCCGGATCTACAAGGGCCTGTACCCGAGCACCTCCGCCGAGTTGGTGTAGTCCGTAGGTCGGGGTAATACCAAGCCCCATGTTTCCGGTGCCATCATCAAGCACATTATATGGAGTAGATAGTTTTCCATTAACTTTCATAAACCTATTCGATAAATCCGTTACACCAGTTACCGCGGTTGCAGAAGTAACCACTTTCGCAATACGCATTGAATTTGCCGTTACAGCAGGCGTAGTCGCTCCGTTTGCTACTCCAATGTAATTTAATCCACCAGCATTACTAAGGTCAATATAGGTGTCCGAAGAAGCAGCATAGGTATGCGAATCATTGCCCGTAGTTACACGCTTTCCTAAAACATATGCCAATCCAGCAGGAGTTGTTGTCGTAAGATTGGAACTTGTAGTAGGCAGTAAGCCGGATACAACCAAATCATTCCAAATATCAGCGAACTTAGAGAAAACCTCCTCACCAGCAATGTTGCCGTTTGAATCACGTACAGGAATTGTACTGGGTGTATTAGTTATACTTAGGTTTAATCCGTGTACTAGATCTGCGTCCAATCCACTACCAGAACCATCAACTGTTTTGATTTTCGCTAGTACATCACTTGCTGTATAACTGGATGCCGGGAGTGCATTATCGGCCTTGGTTCCTTGCGCAGCAGTAGCAGCGCCTATTTGCGCAGGTGTAACGTTATGCGGATTGCTTGTATTGTTGATATGGTTATTTGCTGCTGTCAGTGTCGTTGGAGGTGCATCATACCAGTTAGTTGTGCCGAGAATGGCTTTAATTCGGTTCGTGAACCACGAAAGCCAATTGGTCAGTGTGCCCGTTAACCCGCTTGGTGCTTGTGCCGGATCAGCTGTGCGTTCGCCAATGTTGGTATCCCCAACGGCCCCCGCTGCATTACTCAACTTTTGATCCGCATATTGTTTTGTTACGGCATGCATTGCCTCTGTCGGATCCGCGCTTAGTGTCAGAGGTCCGGTCATCGCCCCGCCAGTTGCAGGAATAGCTCCCGCTGCTTGCTGTTGAGCATCATGGAGTTTTGTGTCGATAATATCCATGTTTCCATTCACAACGCTTATATCAGCTGTCTCTGTATCTAATGGCTTTTTTAATCCAATATTAGGTGTTAAATCTGGCATCAGCTCCAACTCCTTGTTTTCACGTCATTCCATGTGTAATTTTTTAAATTGCCCCATGTGGTAGCTTTTACTTCGCTCCAAACGGTGTATGTGAATGCAAAATCCATTACAAGATGAGCTTGCTTAATTTCCTGAAGTGTCTTTTTTAAATCATCTAGGTTTGGGGGAATACCTCGTGTCCCGGTAAACTTTACAACGAAACGATACTCAGCCGGGTACTCAATCACTTGCACCTCTCCATTGCTGTATGCCTCAGCAACGGACTGGATTAATGCTGGAGTTGTTGTCCCTGACCCCCTCGTTTTACCCAAGATACGAGCCTGTCGGTTTGCATCGGGCAGTCCATTTTGTGAGTTAAGCCCAACAAAAATCTCCCACCTTTGAAGCAGCGCATAGGCAGAACGAGCAAAGATTTCGTCAAAGGCCTGTTCAATCATGGTTTCGTTGTTTTCAAAAACTTTACCGAGAACAGAAAGCTTTTTTCGTAGGGTTGTATCATTTGTGGTATCCCCAAAGTAATCAGGCACATCTGGCCAAAGGGTGCGAATATAATCAAGCATGCTTATATTTTCATCCATGCAGCTAAGTCCCCTTTGTTAACGTGATATGGCCTAATTCTGCGATTTGATCCTGAGTAAGAACCAGATTTTGAGTGGGAGCAGTAAGCGTCATATCCTTAATCTCAGGTATATCCATGACAATATTGTAAATTTGAGAAACGCGCACCGTTCCACCAACACCCACACTCGTAATATATTTCTGAATGGCATCCGTAATCGTTTGTTCAAGCGGAGAAACAGAGTCTGTCCAATAGGTGAGTGTAATATCTACCACCACAGCTTGCGGACCTCTTACAAGGACATCCGCACAGGTCGGTTTTTTTGTGTTTACATAATTTTGAACGGAAGTAATGAGGTCGCTGGATGGCAGCCCATTAGCTGACAAAATGACGACATCAGTGGTGCCAGGACCCCGGGCCAACTCAATACAATTTGCTGATTCTACACCGGAAACTTGTTTTGCCCAGCGGATATAGTCACTTATGCTGCCTCCGTTTTCCGGATGCTGAATATCTTCAATATATCGAGCACGCAGCTCATCGTCTGTTTCCGTATTGGCACCTCCTGATAGACCTGGAGAAGCGACAACAATGGATTCAACCCCCATGATAGCGACGCCCGATTGAATCAAAGAGGTGTTTGTTACCAAGTTTCCCGCTGCACCAATATCAGAAGCCGTTACATTTACCGTGACGCTTTGCTGTCCGTTTACCATTGTTACATCCTGTGAAGTTTCTACTGAAACTGTTCGATCAACAGTGGAAAAAACGGTTCCTGCAGGTACCAAAATATCAAAAGGCGCCGGAGTTGACCGTGATAATGTCAAACTTCCCGACGCCTGTGTTCCAATTTTCCTTGTAAGACCACGTTCCATGACCCGACGATCTAGGTAACTATCCGTTAATTCATCGCTATCCGCAAAGAAAAGATTAAGCAGTCTTTCCAACATATACTGCTGATCTGAACCTAATTTCGCAACCAATTCCCAAAAAGTGCGGTTTGAGGATCCGGATGACCAATCGGTAACAGGAGTTCCGGCATCTGTCAGGTACTGTAGAATATCAGCCGTAATGTCATCCGCCGTTTTGAATTGAAAGTCCGGCATCGGTTATCCCTCCTTGCAGTGTATTGGTTCCCCCATTGGCGTATTGATAAATGATAGAAAAAAAGGCCTTTCTTTGTTCATTTAAAAGGACCACATGCACAGATATCACTTGTATGCGTACCTCATAAGAAAGACAATCCTGCATCTTTTGCTGTGCATCTGCTGCCCAAGCAGGGGTCATGGGATCGCTCAGAATATCGTAAACGCCATTTCCATAGGTATCATCATAAAAGAGGGAACCTAACGGCGTCATGATCCTTCTAATAACGGCTTGATCCACATTATCCGTATCCGCAATCAGCACGTAGTCTCCCTGATTAGAAGTACTTAGGTCATCGGTTAATAAAAAATCGGTTCCCGCCCAATCATCCTCCATTTCTATTCACCTCACATTGTTTTAGCATTTGTGTTGTATAGATCCTGGCGGTACTGCTCCGCGGTGTCCGGCCGCAGATTTGTAATTTCGGTTTCTGATGTCGCTCCGGATTTTGAAATGTTATGCGTCACATGGTCAATGTAATAAAGACCGTTAAACCGTCCTGTACCCTCGGTAGTAACTTTTTTCTCTGCAATGAGCTCCGGGATCATAACACTGGTGACATTAGCGGTCACCACGTCGCGACTCCATTCTTTTAGTCTCTGATCCGCTATATTCTTCGCAGCCGCCGGCGTCTTTGCTTTGGAATCGTAAACAACGCGCTCCTTAACCTGGCCTAGACTCTTAGACAATGCCTTGTTTTCAGAGCTTGCCTGAATAAGCTTTTTCTTTAACCAGTGCTTCACCGTAACTTTCGTGATGACCCCCACAGAACTGTCATCATAATCAATCTTGCAATTAATCCGACCAGCAACCCGGCTAAATGTTGCAACAGATGTTTCATCACTGACCTGACGAGGGCCGAAATAAAGATTTTTGTTTTTATCCACATAACAAATAAAGCCCTCGCGATCTGCGAGCGCCTGTAGGACATCCCATTCTTTTTTATCTACGATCAGCTGTTGATCTAAATCTGCCTCGCCCATCTGGCCAACGAATTTAAGGCCATACTTCTTCGCGAAATATTGTGCTACCTGACCGGACTTTTGATTTTTGAATGCCATTGTGTTCTGCGTATCTATCATTCGTGAAGCATAGTCTCGCCCTACTAACTGAACGACATTTGGGTTGCCAAAATTCGGTTTAACCCCATCCACTTTACCGGTGAACACATGGGTCAGTTCTGTTTTGCTCCACTGATTCGGATCCTTAACGTATCCTAGATAAATTTTTACTTCGTGCTCTTTTCGAAACCAATCCGAAAGCATTGCACTGTTGTCGAAAGTGGCTTCAAAGGAATCTGCTGCCATATAAAGATTATTTTCAACCTGCAATGTCTGCAGCTCTGACCAACGCACATCAACCCCAGCCACTTCCACAATGGCCCTTGGATTCTCATAACTCATTTTTTCACCTCACTATGGCAGCTTTATAATCTTTCCTGTCGGTATTTTACGAGGATTTACGATGCCGTTTAACTTTGCGAGGGTCTGCCAGGTGGTATGATACCGTTTAGCAAGCAAGGAAAGGGTTTCTCCTTGTTTAATCTGAACCGTTTTTGGTTTAGTAATGGCCTTTTTAACAGCTGTTGGCGTTTTAGGCTTAATCACATTATTCGCCGTTCCCGCCGTATGCTGTACAGGATCCATTAAATCCTCAACCAACTGAATGGAGTAGCGGATGTAATCAAAACGCCGGACTTTTTTGTCAAAGTTTTTAATTCGAACCATTGTGTTTAACGGACCATAGGTAAAATGGAGCCGAGTCCCTTTGTGCATCTCCAATTGGATCCCCGTAGCATAAGCCATCGCGCTATCCCCCACCAACGCGCCGTCCCAGCTAATGGTTTTCTCCCCTTTGCCCATGTCCTGGTACTTAGGGGGAGCGCCCGGAATATCCAGCTTGGCCACTTCCCGACTATCATTGATGTCTATTTCACGCTCTGGAGACAGAGGAAACACGAAAATACCAACTTTGCAGACAACAGAAGCCATCTATTTCACCTCACAATCGAGCCACTACTATTGGCCGGTGAATGTCGCCGTTTAAGAAGGTCAGCAAGACTTCATCACCGACTTTTAGCGTACTAAATTTGATTTTTTCGGCTTTTAAACTCTCAATAGTGCCGGATTCACTACTGACCGTACCAATTTGAACGTTCTGAAGCGTTACATTACTCAACTCCACATCTGTTTGGTAAAGCAAGTGGGTACTTATCGGGCACCAGTCCGTTTCAAAATTAAAAAGAGGAATCGCTACCTTCGCTTCTGCTGAATCAACATTAAGCGACGTAAGGATTCCTGCTTGAGGGAATGTACTCATTTTTATCAAAACTCCCATGCAGCTTTTTTCTTACCTCTGGAAGCAATATATTTGGGAGAAAGCATAAGCGCCTTTTCTACGCCTTCTTCCGCTTCCTTGGCGTTGGTGGGGTGAATCGCAATTGAAATCTTCCGGTTGTCATGGTGAACAGCCTGTGCACGTGGAACGAATTGCTTGTTTGCTGCCTTCGGTTTCATAGCAGCAGAAGCAGCTGTCCGTGTGCCAAGTCGACCGGCTATTCCTCCGATTGTTCCACCTAGAATACTTCCAACAGCCGTTCCTAAAATGGGATTAGGAGCAAATTTAGATCCAAGAGAAGCGCCATACCGAGCTCCTGCCAGGGCACCACCAAGACTGAACACGGATTCCAGCGCAGCTTTCGCCTTATTACCGGCTTGCGCAATATCCATGAACTCACTGGTGATTGCAACAGGCATGGAGGCTCTTTTCAGCATGGCATAAGAAGCATGCCCCACGTATTCGCTCACTTCTTTTGCGGCATCTACAAGACCGGAAACGGTGTCTTTCCAGTCATATTGCTGTTGATTCGTGTAACCCTCCGTCTGTCTGCCAATAAGCGTTGTGCTTCCCAGTCCGCTTGCTCGTAATATAGCACCATTTGCGTGGTAATTGACTTTGCTATTAAAGGCACCTAAGTAATGGCCGGCCTGCTGCCATAATTGGATCCCTCTAGAACGGCGACCTGAAGACAGGGGAATCACGGCCTCAGGTCCGGCTTCCCCAGCAATATCATAAGGACTAACCCAATGAGCAGAGTTAATAATGCCGCCATGAGACCCAAGAATATTCCCGTTGGCATTCATTCGCGGCATCTTTGGAAAGTAAGAAGGACCGGTTGGTTTGTTCGTCACGCCATGATAAAACGCTGATGCTGCCATAGGAGCTGGTGTATTTAATGCAGGGTCCGAAGTAGAGAAACTTGGCATTTGAATGTGAATATTCGCCGCTTCCTGCATCTTTCTCAAAGCTGCTTCAAATGCTGGAAGGCCTGCCAAAACGCCACTTGTCATGCCGGATATCATCTTTGTTCCCCATGCATTACCCTGGGAAGATATTTGTGAAACCTGGTTCATTGCCGCTTTGGTTTGTTCGGTGGACATGTGAAACTGTTGTGCCAGCTGTACCACTTGTTGTTTGGTGAAGGATGCAGTTTGTCCAGTGGATAAGCGGACTTGTGTCATGTCCTTTGAAGCGTCTTTGGTATCTTTGCTCCCTTTGGTCCACCAGCCAGATATGGAGTCTACTATTTTCTTAGTAAATCCACTCTGGTCAATCATGGAGCCAATATATTGACCTGCCATGCCAGCGAGGGCTGATACAACCGGTCCACCGAGCAAGCCCACTCCGCCGCCAATAAGACCCAGCGTGGCAGCCGCGCCATTGTTGGAAATGGCTTGCTTCCATCCTCCTTGTTTATAATCCTGGTAGGCACCGTAAGCAGTCATACCAGCCCCTACTACTGCACCTGCTACACCAGCAACTCTTCCGGCTCTAGCAACTCGTGATATTTGCCTTGCCTCGAGTCCTGTGGTGGGAACAGCCGACCTCCTTCGAAAGATACGCTGTGCAAGAGTTCGTCTTTGTGGAGGTTCAGGAGGACGGCTCACGGTAAAACGACGCCTTTCACGATAAGTAATAGGTTCACGCTGAGCAGCACCACGGCGTCCGGATCCACCAACGTTTCTCCCCCTATTTGCGCCAACCGCACTAGATACAGGACCATTAACATAAACACGAGCCGCATTTACTGACATGCTTGTCAAACGGTTGCGAGTCATCTGTCTGACGCCACGCTGCCCACCCGATGAAGCTGGCTGCCTTTTGAACAAGGATACTGGATTAAGTAGTTTAGCTGCCAACTTAATGGCTTTAATGCTTGCTACTACACTTAAAGCTACTCCTGTCAGGGTCACTAATCCGGCCACGACACCAGCAGTTGCCGCTGCGAATTTTGCAATGGCAGGGTGGTTTTGAAGAACATTTATTAGTTTCGAAAGACCATCTGTGAATGTCTTTAGCGCCGGTGTTGCCCACTGCATGAGTGGTTGACCTAACTGCAACCCTAATGTTTGAAGCTGAGATTGTGCAATATGGGATTGACCAACAAAGGTTCCGCGAATCATTGCAATTTGCTGATGGAGACTCTTTTGAACATTCATTTGCTGTTTTAACTTCTCAAACATGTCTTTATGAGACGAAATAATAGCAAAATCTTGCCCTTGTTCACCGTAAATTTTATTCATTAAAGCCGCCCATTCCAGTTCGCCATGCCCCTTTTTTATGTAGGCATCATGCTTTTGGGACAGTATTGGAATCATACTTTCATACGATTTAAGTTGATCGTGATTTTTAAGAAGGGCAGCACTACCAAAACCAATAATATTGTTGGTTAACTTACCTTTTTTATCTTTTGCAAAAGTAACATTATCGATTAGTCCCGCCTCATACATGGCCCCTAACTGTTTTTGACCACCTTTAGTATTTAGGTACTTGTAGGGATTAATCCGTTCCGCAAAATCTTTGATATGGGTACCGGCCATTGACCCTTCCATACCGGCGCGCGCCGCCAAACCGGATGCCATTAGCAAATCATTTTCATTCCACCCTAAGTTTTTCACTACCGGCATGGAATATTTAAATGTTTCACCCAGCGATTCAGAAGAAGCGTGGGTAACACTAATGACTCGGCTCATGGTATCTGCAAACTTAGCCATTCTAGCTTCGCTATTCGTTATTCGTGCGTCCTCAGCCATCCTCGCAAAGTTATAAGCCGTTTGATTCGCCGATGAGGATTTCCCCATCCCTACCTCTACTTCTGCCAGGTAGGTAGATTCTTTCATTACTTTAGGGAGTGCTTGACGCGAAATACCGGCATGAGCCAGTTCAACCCCGATTCCCAATGTTTCTTTCTGCGAAAACAAAGTTTGCTGGGAAAGCGTCTGTGCAGTTTTTGTAATCTCCTGCAGTTTAGAATCATCAATATTTAAGCCATACACACTGCTGAGTTGGACCATTTGCATCTGAACTTCGCCTGCTTTTTTAGCCAGCTCTGAAAGGCCTCCGAGCATTTCTTTTCCGGTCCATGCCAAGCCGACACCGGCAAATGCTTGTTTCAGCAAACTTCCAGCCTCTTTTATATCTTGCTGCCATGATTTAAAAGGGCTATTTCCTCCCATCTCACTGCTCATACTACGTGTAGAATCTCTCAGACCTCTTATATCGTTAACAGCCTGGCGAATCGATGGAGACATATTATTCCTCGCCTGTAGCACAAGTGAAACGGTAAAATCTCTTGCCATACTGTCCCTCCTTTCTCCACTGCTTGCTTCAGCACTCAGAACATGAATGCTCAAACAAACAAAGGACGCTCAATTGGCGTCCTTCGCGTTTTCTATCTGCTTTGCTTCTTCCTCACACAACCACTCGAATGATTCCCATATCGCTTCCTTTTGCTGCTCAGGAAGCGTTAACCAGCAGTCGTAGTCGATCCGGCCGTCGAGTTGGATAAATCGGTAGAGGTCGAGCTCCCCAGCAAAAAAGCTGCAGCTTGCTTGGCAGATGAGCGTTTTTCATCAGTCATACCAAACATCTGAACAAAAACTTCTGTATAAAATTGAACGTCTCCATCATCCCAGGCATTAAATACATTTTTAAAGTTTACATCCGGATCCGCACCGTTCACTTTCACCAGACATTTTGCTCGAATACCGTTCTCTACTTGGATTGAGCCTTTGGTAAACTGCTCATCATTAATCTCAATGGCGTCCATTACGTTTGCTCGGTCTAATCCGGTAGGGCGTCGAAAATAAACTTCTGCTCCAGATGGTAATGTGAGTGGTCCGTATACTTTTTGATCTGCCATGTTTATTCATCCTCCAAAGTTAGTAGATTTTAGTTTTTGAGATTAAGCAATACCTTCGGCTTTATACGTAAAGTCACTATCGACGACAGCTTTACCAGATTTCATTGTCAGACTTAGTTCTGGAATGATTACGTTTAATAATTTAATTTGGCCGTTTAAACCCTTTTGAGGTGCATCAACCAATGTTGTCATGGTGAAACGAGGCTGTTGAGGAATTTTCACCCCACGTTGCATGCTAGGCGTTCCATAAACACGCTGAACAATGTCCATGTTAATCCAACCCTTTTTCAGCTTGCCATCAATCGTAATCTCACCATCTAGAATCATAGAGATACGTTCATTCATCTCTAGGTAGGTCTCTGTATCGTTTTTAATATTGATGTCGCACTCCTGAAATTCTCCAACGAGCTCCGGCCCGTTTGGACCGACAAGAGTAACGGAAACATCATACCCCTGAATTGGTTGTTGGCTCATTCGGCTTCTCCTCCTTCACCTGATCTACTGCTTTGCTAATAATACCTAGAGGCACTGGCTCTACCTTTCCAGCAGTCACTGTTTCCTTTTCAACCGGTGCCATGCTAATTACATTAATCGGGCATGTTGGAATACAAAGCCCGCAGTCGATGCAATTTCCTTCAACTTTGACCTTTGCTCCATCTGCTACCAAAACAGAAACCGGGCAAGAATCAAGACATGCCCAGCATCCGGTACAAAGTTCTCCAATTGTAATCATTTGGTCACCTACTATTCATTCCCGACTAAGCGGGTAATGCCATGGTCGATAAAATCAGCCGCATAAATCGGGCGAACACGGATTTTTGATTTACAAATGCGCGCCTGCACCAGCTCGGGTGTGTTGGTAGTCGAATCGCAAATGGTTGGCTTAAAATCGTAGATTTCACCATTGCTTTTCATAATAGCGAGCATAATATCAATTTGATCCGCAATAGCTGCCCATAAAGCAGGAGTATTATCTTCCGAGATGGCCCACTGTGTGCCGCTGTACACCTGCATTTCGATCTTGTCAAAGATGCGACGGATGTTAACCTGGTTCCACGCTGGATCACTCGAAAGTGTGACCCCATTACGGATTCGGAAGCCACGGCCGTTAACCGGGGTAATCGGCATGATGCGCCCTGTGGTTAATGTTTTCAATTCAGCCCCTGTCAGAAGCCGTTCAGTGGAAAGAATACCGGTAATTTCTTTATTACTTGGGCTGTTATGAGCCGCCAGTGTTGCAAGGCGACCCGCCAGATACCCATCTGGAGCCACATAGTTTCCTTGGTATTCCTGAGGTTCTAGCCAAGGATACGGCATAATGGCGCGCATGGTGTCCATGGTTGCAACTGAAGAAACCGCATCATTAGGAGCTGTCCCCTTCGCCGGATTAATAATTACCATCCGCAGGCCTTCCTCAAGTCCAGCGTTAGCCGCATGAGTCTGCAGGGCCGCTTGAACGGCGGCACTTGACTGTTGAGCCGCCAACACGAGGGACGTGTTACACGGCTCAACGATCCTCACTCCTGTTCGACTCCCATCAGACCCGATGGAACTAAGGATGTCAACGTCGGGGGGGTGGTTCAACCACCCCCGGGGGGGGGGGGGGGAAGAAAGGGGGGAAGGGAGGGGGGGCGGGCCGGGTGGTGTAAATACACCATCTTGGCCATCTTTCAGTCCATCTACATTGGTTAAATCAATGTTGTCATAGGAACGACTTTGACCTCCTGAAATCACAACTAGTTTTACGGTTCCATTTGACGTGCCGCTGACTACAGCAATCTTAATGCCCGTTGATTCCGTTCCGTTGGCCCACTTACCAGGAGAACTGGCCGTATAGGTTACACTGTCAGCCCCCGTTGCGTCTTTCAGCGTCAATTTTGCTGTTGCTATTCCGGTTCCGCCAACACGTACCACGTCGAAATCTGCAGCACCTTGGTTGAGGGATCCTTGTAAGGAAAGCCAGCCACTAAAAGCTGGGTCATATTCACCAATTAAGGACGCCGCTTGCTCGGCAGAACCGACTGAAATGCGCTGGTTTACCGGACCTTTTGGAAAAGCGCCGACGATACTAATCTTTGATAGACTTACACCCGGCGTAGGCCGTGGTCCTGTGTTTGATTCGTCGATTCCTACGCGAGGAACGATATAATCTAGTGTCACTTACTATCACCTCTCTATATCAATGTCATTGCTAATAGAAAGAACCGTATTGGCCTGTTCGGGGCGCATACGGCTTTCGTAATACTCAACTTCGTATGTGATTTCCGCAAGATGAAGAAGTAAGCTGTTTTGTGCTTCGGTTGTTAAATAGTTGATTTCACTCACAAACCCGCCTATTACACCGCCATTAAGGAGCCTTCCATCGTCACTTCCCAGAGATAAGCGAATCTCTTTTGCCAGCTGTCGGATTAACTTCTCTCCGATTGCCTGATCCTTATTTTTAAGCCAGCAGACAATCATTACCGTTGTATTGTTCGTATCTTCATCACGGTTCAGAGATTCATACTTTTCTTTGGGAATACCCAGACTAATCCCGGAATCTTTCAGCGAAATAAACCCGTTCGCTTTATTCCAGTCCTTCACTTCCGAAAAAGCTGGGTCTGACTTCAAGTGATCATAAATAAGATCCACGATTTCTATGCCTGATCACCCCCAATCATGTAGGCTTGAACTGCCCGCAGGATAAATGTTTGATCCTCATTTTGCAGCATCAGATAAGGTCGTGCAGGTATCACAGACTGCATCTTACGTATATATCCCCTACTCGTAGGAATGTATAGCGCATCAAAACGTTTGGGCCGTACTGTGCCACCTATTTGGTGTATTCTCGCATATACCAGAGGCGAACCGACTTCTACAGATGAATTGGTGACATTGCCAACCGTGATGCTCTTTTTCAAATCACCCGAGCGTTGTAAAATCTTCCCCCCGCTTACATCCCTTGCGATCTTTCTATTTTCAATCCCCTGTTTCCCTTTTGCCCCAGCTTTCTGCCAAGCTTTCGTGCTTCGGGCTTTATCTATTGCCTGGCCTTCATAAATCATTTGGGTAAAAGAACTAAGTCGTTTCCACCCCGGCCTACCCTGATGCTCAAAGTTTTTCATAATACTTTGCTGCATAATATGGCCGATAACACCCATCACTGGACGCATATTCATTCCACGCCTAGCCATTTCCTCCAGCTGCAGCTGCACAGCCGTTAAGCCTTCAACTACAATACGAAGATTCAATGGTTCCACCTTCCAAGGGCTTCATCTATCAAACTTTTTTGTCCATAGTTGGTTGAACGAACAGCCGGACGATAGCTAGATGACCCTTTACCTGCGGACAGGGGAACATTAAAATCCAATTCCCCATTATCCATAATTCTTTCCATGGTGTTAACAGCACGCTTAAAGAGTAAATCACCATAATAGGTCTGCTCCTTGGACCGCTCGCCGGTATACTTATCTAAAATATAGCTGCCTGCTAAATCCGCGCATACAACTGCTATTACTCCTGGAATAGGGGCCGTAATGGGAGTAACATACCGTCGCGACAGGCGACTATCCATGAAATCAGTCGCCTTTTTAATCGCCCAGGTAAAGTAATCATCATTTTCATCCCTAAACAATTCACTCAGCACTTCTACATCAGCTGGTAGGCAGTACATCCCACTTCACCTACGCTACTTTCGCCGTTACAATCCAGTTCGGATGGAACATGCGAGGCAGGCCATAGATACCAACCGTTAAGTCAAGGTGTGGGTTTTTCTCCGCCTGTGATTTATCCTCAATCAACGCAAATTTACCTGGCTGTGGATTTCCTACACCACCATTGTGGAGTGTGATTGTTGAAACGAAGTCCATCATTTTTTCACCCGGGTAATCACCAATGATGATAAATTGATTATCCGGGATAAACAGCTGGAAGTTCTTGCTCTCATCCAGGTATCCCTCGTCGTACATTTCAAATTCAAGGTTCGGAATAAGGATTTTCAAACCTTCGGCCACATTAGACAGGCCAGTTAACTGTACGTTATAACGTTTCAGTAGCTCACGGAAGTTGGCATTGGTGCTCAGAAGTTTTGCCACCGATGCGTTGAAATACGCTTTGCGCGGCTTGGCCCCGGTTCCCCTGTAAAGCAGAATCCAGTCGTTAATGTCCGCGATCGGGTCGGAGTTCTTGGTATCACTCCATTTTTGCCCTGTCACCGCACTAATGTCTTTCTTGTTGCTGTCAGGAATCTTATAATCCACAGCGTATTGCACACCATTATCGTCAATGTTTAGGGTTCCGTTGATTACAGCCTGCCATGTTAACCACTCCAGGCGTGTTTCCAGCCGTGTATCCATGTGAATTGAGCGCTGAGCTACAAGGTCGCGCCCTGCACGCTGGTTGTAGGATCCCGCTTGGCGTGCATACAGGAGTTCCTGCTCATTAATGCGGTATGTTTCCTTCCAATAAGCCGTACCAAAACGCTTCGTATCCATTACCGGCACGTTAATGGTACTCGGCTCGGTACCGATTTGATGCGGCTTAGTCATACCGAAGGATGGATAAAGCACATCATACTGAATATCCAGCACATACTCGGGAACAATTGGGCAAAATTGACGCCCAATAAACATCGAAGGGTCTACAACCCGGTTTCGGACAATGTGGGTAATCTCTTGTGTAGTCGGAAATTGTAATGTCACGTAATTTCACGCTCCTTTTTTTATAAACGATTAAGACATGAGTAAAATATTTGGAATCGGTTCGCGGGCTTTGAGGTCTGTGATCGCGTCTGGATCCAGGCCGATTAATCGATCTTTATAGAAAACACCTTCAACAAAGGCCGATACGTTTTGGGTTCCTGTAGAAGCTTCAACCGGTTCTGCGAGAATTACACGCGCCACTTCACTTCCATCGGTATTCGTATTGTTATAGGGAACATAGTGATTACTTGCTGTCACCAGTCCTAAAACTGTGCCGACATCAATGGCTGCAGCTGTTGGGGCTATAGTGATCCCCAATCGCACGTCCTCTTTAAGGACGGCACGTATCTCTTTCCGCTGGTAAGAATAAATATCTGAACTACCTGGTGTATTAGGCATTGGTTAATTCCTCCTTAAATGATGAATTTACCGTCTTCTGAGACTTTGCCGCCAAGCGCCATAATGTCTTCACGGGCTGCCAGAGCTACCTTCTCTGCTTCAGTGACAGTGCTTTGTGAACCGGCTTGGCCCATTGGAATACGGCTTTCTTTTGGCATAGCCAGCAACATTTGCTTCATGCTTTCAGCCGTGCTGACTTCCTTGTTATCAGCAAGCTTCACCATTGCTTTACCTTGATCGGAAAACGCAAGTTGTTTCCATTGCTCCACCATCACCGGAGGTATTCCCTGCGCAACCATATCTGCAGCTGCTTTGTCTGTTTCAGCCAGCAAACGTTTGGCCTCTGCCTCTTTGGCTTGTGTTTCAAAAAAAGACGCCTGTTGTTGGGCCAACTTCACTTGCTCTTCCATACGCTTGTTCACTTCCGCAAGCTGCGTCTGGGTCGCAGTTTGTACTTCCTCCGTCTTTTTCATAAATCCCGCAAACATATCAGACAGCTTTGTTAAAATTCCTTTGCTTTCATCGCCCATTTTTGGCTCATCCTCCTTCTTTTGCGGTGGATCCGCAAGTTGATAATCCATGATAAATAAATCAGGCTGCTCAGATAGCACAACAGCTTCTGGCAGCCTGGTTAAAAACGGTTCATTTGTGAGTGAAATTGCAGTAAGTACAGGGCCAATAGAAAGCCCGGTCTCTTTATCGGTGTAGTTCGAGTTGTATTCAGCACTAGCAAAACGATACCGCTTATCGCGTACAAACTCTTCCGCCTGTGGTGTGGTTGGATCAGCAAGACCATATAGCACTCCATCCTCTTCTACAAGGTCCTGCACCCAGCCAAGGGCTTCCACTCCGCCAAAGGTTGTTTCATTGCCCTTGTCATGGCCGATTCGCACATATGGCGGACGGCCAAGCTTATTCTGACGGAAGTTATCTATCATCTGCGAGAACATTTGCTGCGTTCCTTCAAGCTTTCCGTATACCGGGTGTTTCCACTCTCCCAAACGGAAGAACGGTATTTTTAAGACTCCCAATTCATTCACCTCCCTTCTGGGTAATATAAAGTGATGAGTTAATTTTGCGAATAAATAAGCTTTTTCACTATTTACATTGTATTAACATTCTTTTGTTATATTTTTCTATGAAATTTTAACCATCGAAAAGGTAAACTCATCGAAAGGTGAGGACACAAAGTCACGGATCTAAGGTTCGCAACTATGATGGCCGGACTATCGAAAGGGGTTCTTTCTATGCATAAAAAACACTATACAGTTGAGTTTAAACGCGAGATCATAAGGCAAGCGCTTGAGACTAAACCCAGCTCTGTAGCAAGAAAACACCAGCTAAACAGCTTTATAATCTATCGCTGGGTAAAAGAGTATAAAGAAGGCAAATTCAGTTCTTATAATTAATTCAGGCTGTCCTCCAGCCTTTCGGCAACGGTTTAACTGTTGACCAATCCAGCAATTGAGGTGTGATAAGCTCTGGCTGATAAGCTGAATAAATTGGCGTTAACACAGACCGGCAACGGCCATGCAACGGAGGTGTATTGGCACCAAGTTCTGGTGAATCCATTGACAGTACCAATCCGTTCCGGCTTCTGCATTGTGGACTTGTTCTGGCGTCCATAATCGCTGAAAACCTTACGTAATCCACCTGATTCGCTTTAAACGAAGAAAGACGACCGCGATTATACGCATAAGTCGTCTCTGTTGTAACAATCAGCGATGCCCGATTGATATTTTTTTGAAGCAGGTCCTGAATTTGCGCTTGCGCATCCTTTCGTGGCATCCCGTGCAGTACCTGAATAGCAACCTGCTTAACGGCTGTTATGATATCGGACTCCCATGAACCGGCGAGCACCAACTCCCTAGCTTCTAAGGCCTTAATCGCCCTCTCTGGCTTAAACCAGGTATCTTCCTGCCAGTACGGGAGCTCGTCATCTTCGGCTAAGCGAATAGACGGCTGCCAACTGGCCAACATCCGTTTATCAAATCGACGATGTAGATCTCGAACCAGCACATCCCCGTGAGCCTGCCCATATCCGAATGTGTCATGGATGTATAATTTTAAAATCTTACCTAGCGTTCCAGCCTGGGCAGGATACCACGAAACGACTTGTTCATGAGTAAAGACAACAGGAAGATGAATGAACGCTGTGAGGGCTATTTTAAGCCGTTTGAGCGTTTCCTTCTCCCGCTGCATCAGATCCCGCATCATTCGTCTGTGCAAGCGGGTCTCCGATATCTCGACCGTCTTGCGTGTAGCGAGCATATTCGTTCTCTGCCACGGCAGCCACTTTCTCATCCGGTGTCACCACCTTGCGTTGAGGAAGCCCCATCTTATGGCGCACCTCGTCAAAATCTTCTTGGATAGTCGGATCGATAAACCCGGAATTTGTTAGTCCGATGAATCCCTCATAAAGCAGTTTCATATCTTCTGATTCAATCTCGTTTTCAACGAATGATCCATAATCTTTTTGTGGACCAAAGTTAATATCAACCAGACGTCGAACCAATTGATCAAGCAACGTTTCTGTAATGGAGTTATACATGTTGCTAACACCAAGATTGAAAATGCCAAAGTGACTCTGACCCAGCGCATAACTTCCGCTACCTTTGCCACCCTCATCAAATACCAACGAGGGGACCAGCATGCCTCTCAAAATCATTTTATTGAAATAGGATACGGCTTTTTCGAAGGCATCACCAATACCACTACCACCAGCTGTAATTGCTTCAGCTTTCGTTTCGGTACCATAATCTTTAGAACCGCTACGGAACACGAATCCCGTCCCGTTCTGCATATCCTTTAAAACCCGATTTCCCCATTCCATCTGATTGATCATGATTCCTGGGTTTTCCGGGTCCTCAATCTGCTCATCTGGTAGGAAAAGGGCTACAAGGGGTGTGCCATATCGATCAAGTGCCCGGGTCCACATTTTAAGAACAGGGTCCTTTAGTAGCCAGTTTTTTCGGATCGGCTTTAATATGCTCCGGCCATACAAGTTCCCGAAACGTGGGTTATACGTGTGGAGAATGGCCTTTTCTGGAGGAATATCAATCGGGCTACCAGCGAACCAGCGCCATTGCTTAAAGCCTTGGTACTCCCCTGTCTCACGGTCTACCATAATGTAAATGGTTTTTGGATGGTAAGTAGCCAGCCGATCTAACACGATATGGCTGCCACTACTCTTCCAAACAATCTCTGTACCACTATAACCAGACCAAAGCGCAGATAAAATGTCCTCACAGGCAGTATGAAGATTTCCCTTCATCTCCTCAAAGTTTTCATTTACAAAGTCTGCTATCTTTTTGTTTGAATGCTGATATTCTCCTAGCTTCATCAGAACACTCGAGATCACAAATTGAATGCCGACCGCCACCGTTTCATCCGTATCAACCATTCGTTCGTATTCATCAATTGGCACGGTCTCCGGATTTAAAATACAGTTGTCGAACATGAAGAAGGTCGTATACAGCTGCGAACCGATCTGCCCGATTAACGGATGATATTTTTCCACTTGTTTCACCTCCTAACAAAACTACCAATCAACATCGGCAGTGGTTATCCTACCTGATACTTTTGCAGATGGCTTGCCTGATTGACTCGTGAGCATTTCTTGCTTCCTCCAATGCTCTGACCCATATCGCAGGGCAGCCATGGCATCGTCTTTCACATTTACCGGCTCGTCCAGCACATTCCCCTTGGCATCCTCACGCCATTTGTATATCTGAATCTCGCGAATGGTATTAATGCAGCGTGGATGAATGTAAATCTTCTTCCGCTTTAACCAATCTATTGAGTTTTTTACGCTGTCTTTCCCTTTTGTAGCCGGAACGACCCGCATGCCAGACTGCCGGCACTCCGCTATCCTGTCAGGTTCGGCAGAATCAGCAATCGTGTATTCATTGCCACTCTTGGGCTTTATCAGCTGTATTAATTGCTGGTTTGTCAGCTGACTTTCGTACACCTCATCGAAAATATAAATGGCATCCTCTTTGTATGCGAGCTTTAGGAACGCACTCGGATGCACGAACCCGAAGTCCAGACCGTTTGAACGGGCATTGTAATACTCCGGATCCGTCGGAATCTCTTTAACCTCGTAATTCGTAAAGATGAGGTTCCCAAGCACACCCCATTGTCCAATTGCGTACACCATGTAATAGGTGTAATCCTGCGTTTTAAGGTCCTCAAGTACCTGGCGATATGCTTCATCAATGAATTTATTGTCCAGGTAAGTCGTATGCTTTACCGTTGCGTTTTCCTTTGGACTGTCGAAGTAGACGCGCTTCAACCAGTGCAGATGGGATATAGGGTTAAAGCTGATAATCATCTGTTTGTAGTTGCGCGTTTTGCCCCGCAAACGCAAGTCCAGCTGCTGAATGTCTGCCTGGTCAAATTCAGAAGCTTCCTCCACCCATATACCAGTGATGCCGGTAATAGATTTTAGCTTTTCCGGATCATCCATCCCCGCGAAAATAATGCTATTACCATTCGCGCAGCGAATTTCCATGTTAGACTCTACGACTTTGAAAAGCTTCTGCAATCCCCAGGCATTGATTGTGTCCTTAAAAAGCATAAACACCGAGTTCCGAATAGTACGCGCTACTTTCCGCAGCACCAGGAAACGGTGTTTTTCTTCACACAACAGACGATATAAAATTTTTTGGCCAGCAAATACCGATTTACCAGAACCAGCACCGCCGTATAGAATCAGATAACGGTTTTGGTCTTCAAGCAGCGGCACGTAACAGGGATTGAACACACTCTTTTTGATTTTGACGTTAACTTTCATCGTCATCATCCTCGAGGTCCACGACTATCACGACATCTCCGGTGTCCTGGTCCACATTGGCTTTGGCCATATCCAAAGCGTGCTTCTCAGTGGCCCTTTTCTCTTTCGACTCTTCCAATTTGCGCCGATGGCTATCCAAAAGCCCTGTATGCTTAGCCAGCATATCAAGCGCACGCATTCGATCATTGATTTTCACTTTTTTAGAAACAGCCCCACCTTCAGAGATCGTCTCGCTGATCTCGGCCAGAACGGTACCGTCAATCTCATCACTGGGACGAATTCGAATCTTTCCTTCCTCCCAAGTTACGATGTCTCGAATGTCCACAAAGGCGATCTTGGCTATCTGTTCAACGACTCGATCAGCCGTGATGCCTGTGCGTTTCTGACGGGCTTCCTGCGCCACGTCGATTGCTAGCTTAACCTTATCATTCGTTAGCAGGCGTGCGCCCTGTACATGAGCCGAATCAGATGCATAACCGGCCCTTGTTGCTGCCTGAGTAGCATTCAAGTCTATTAAGTATTCCTGCACAAAAAGACGCTGCTTGGGTGTTAAGCCAGAATCATCTAACGGCTCCGATTTATCATGGTTCGGTTCGCTTTTGGTTCGGTTCGGTTTAGGCTGATTTTTCTGTGGTTCGGTTCGCTTAGATTGCGTCTCATTCCGCCACCGTTTTATCGTCCCTTCCGGAATGCCTAATTCTTCAGATGCCTGTTTGATTGTTGCAGCTGCAGCCAATTCCAGTGCCTTTTGTTTTTGCTCATCTGTCCACTTGGCCACTACATCATCACCACCACCCGAAATAAAATAAGCGCCGCGTTTTTCTACCGCGCTTCGCTTGCTTTAGCCTTCCTCAGCCTTGAAAGAAAATATTTTCTTCGGCCTCGTTGGCTCCATTTTTCTTCTGACGACGGCTGTTTCTTTAGTGCTTTTTAGAGTTCTTTAAGGCTCTACAGCATTTTAATAACCCCCATCAATAGGGGATAAGAAAGGGTAAAGTGCCAGAAGCCTCGTCATTACTGCATTTTGGCCAAAAAATATGTTATGCCAGCGTAACATATAAGTTATGTTACCGTAACATATTGGATTCTGCTTCCAAACTAGAGAACGTCACTTTCAGCAATGTCAATAGCCGACTGCTCAAAAAGTTTAATGGCCGTATCCATGCTGGAAGTATCGCCACGGAAGATAAAATGAGGATTAAGCATGTAATACTTCTCTCGACCAATTTTTGTGTAAGCAAGTAGCCTTTTTGAGTGGCTGCACAGACCCTCCAGAACCCGGCCGGCACGCTGCCTACTCCATCCTAAAAGCTCAGCTACCCGGCCTACATTAAAGAACATTGCGCTCTCGTCCTTCACATACTGGTCATAATCTAGATAAATGAGCAAAGAAAAAAGCAATGACTTTTCGTCATCGCTTAACTTCTTATTGCGGACCAGTTCCCGGTTATTAGCATGGAAAACCATCGTGAAGTCGAAGTTTTTAAAGATTCGTGGTCGGAATGCTTTAATGGACTCGCCAGGCTTGACTTCGACTGATACCTTTACGGTTTCTGGCATGTTATTCTGAAAGGATCGGGCGTTTATTTGGTCGCTCATGTCATATCACCCACCTCCTAAGGCAAAATAAAAGAAAAAACCACTCTAAAAGAGCGGCTTAAAATCTAAATCTATTCCGTTTGTTTTAACAAAGAGGATAAGATTATTGTTTTGATCAATAACACGGTCAATAATTTCATGTACGTGAACAAAGGATTTGTTTACGTAACTTACATATTTGCTCACATACAAGAGAGCATTTCTATCTACCGCATCTAACTGTGTATATCCTCCAATGCCTTCCGCTTCAACCATAAATATTTGATCACGGTATCCTCGGATACCTTCCCAATCAGCCTGATCAAGATGCTCCATCTATTATCACCTCCCCTGCTCTCACTATCTCTTCTTTTGTCCTATTACTTAAAAAGGAAATGCACCTATATTCGTCGAATTTTGAGACCGTACAACAAAGAAGGGAGGAACAGTGATGAATAAAAAATTTAATCCAAAGCTCATTGGAAAAGATTTAGGAAAATCAGTTGATAAACCTTCAGCACGCGTTACCGGATCTGTGGATAAGCCATCAGCAAGGTTAAAACCCCCGCCAACAAAGAAAAAGTAAAATAAAAGATATCTCTGAAAAGGAGGTGGGATATATGAGTAGTAAAGAAAGGCCTGTAACTGATTCTTGTGAAAAACCTTCTGCTAAAATTTATAAACAAGATTATTCAGTTAACAAACCCTCAGCAAAAGTCAGTCAATCTTCTCCGTCTGATCAGAAGAAGTAGAGCCATTCTCTTTCAAATTCTCAATTTGAGCTTGTTTTATAGATTCAGGATCAAATATCTTTACATATGTTCCCGACTTTATGTCATAAAAAACATTTGAAACTGGAATTTTGTATTTTGTGACCAGATCTGTAAAAAACTCTACTTCTTCAAGGTATAGATTGCGTTCAGGCTCAAATGGCCGGGACGCTTTTTTTATTTCACCAATCATATGGTTCTCTTTATCTATCTTACCAAATTCAATAACCTGTGCATCGTTATTTAAAAATACTTCATCCCATACAGAAGCAGTCTTGGATAGAGGAGCAATCCCTCTCCAGGTCCTTATTTTATTAACGCACTTTAAAAGAATAGAATTTAACCATAAAGCCCATATCGTTCCATAAATAATACTTACTAATAAACTTATTCCTAAGAATAAAATTAAAAATAACAAGTTATCAGATTCAGATTTAAACTGTGTAATTGTCCAGATCTGCTTTAGAGTTTGAGGGATAATCTGATGTTTTAATAATACATTAAAAATTAATAAAGACGTAAGGGAAACAGGAAACCATAAAAGTATTGTGACTGCTGTAAATTCTGTTGGATTATGTTTTACTACTGGATTTATTCCAAATGATTGTAGCCAAAAATAAAGCATTAACCCCGGAAGCAGGAATATTAAAGTACCTAAAAAAGTATCCATTTTTCACCTCTTCGTCTAATTTATTCGCTTCCTATGCCTCACATCCCTTTCTTAGAAACTGATGATTACAAAGAATTATTTCAACCAACCGTTGACCACTCAACCCGACCACTAGTTAATTTGGTTGAGCAGTCAACGCCAGGCTGGAGGGCCTGACGTGCACTCATACACTCGAAAAATTATTTTACTTGCTCATACAACGCTTTTAATTCAGGGAAACGATCCAGACTCACCGGTGCTGCGTGTGCATCATCAATATGTACCACGCCATCCTCCGCGATAAGATTTTCGCCGGCTGCATCGATTTCATAACCCCCACGATGTGGTAGATCAGTCTCCACAATTTTTCCACTCACACTGAATTCCTCTGCGTCTGATCGCTTGTCCACGATATGAAGCGTACCTGATTTACTCATGTATGCATAACCTATCATTTGCTTTCACCCCCCTTCACGCATGTGATCCGAATACACATAATCTTCCCAGCCAACTTCGTTCCCCAAGGGCATGTTCGGCATTTCTCCAACTGCTGCTTATGTTCCTTTTTCTCTGATCTGGTGCGCTTCACATCGTTCTCACCACTTTCAAGCAAACAAAAAGACCGCTCCTTTTAGGAACGGCCCCTTCGCTTTCGCTTATCTTTTGACACTACCATCGTAACACGTTCACCTCCAAACACCGCGCCAAAACCTTGCCAAAATCCAGCCAATTTCACGCCATATTCCCGCCAAAAGTCTGCCACTTATTTTTATGCTGACACTGGATCCGGGCTTTCATCCAAAACTTCCAGCTTCAACATAAAGGCCAAAGTATATACAGCCCGAGATTTCTCACGGCCATAAGTGCGCTCCGATATCTCCAACTCCATGCAGACGATATAATCATAGTTTCCCTCGACATCATCGTTCAGGTAGCGCAGCTTAATAATTTCGCGTTGTCTCTTCGGCAGCTTATTTACTGCTCGCTCCACACGTTCAGTGAGCTCCTTTATGCGCTCCTCGGCGTCTACGTTCCAGCTAGCATTATCTCCAACCGAATCGCTTGTTAAATTGGTAGGGCCGTGATATCGAGGGTCATATGAAGGAGTACTCTTAATCTCACGCCGCACAAATCCAATCCGTCTATAAATCCTCGCAGTGTCCAGTGCTTCCTCTACCCGTCGTTGTGTTTCTTTTCTGTTTATCTTAGGAAGAAAAGAGATTTGCATGACCTACTCCCCCTGCTCATGGTAAAATATTCTTGTTAGATAGTAAGCAGGGAACCCCTCACCGGTTGGCCGACCGGAAGGGGCGTTTTTTGTTTAAGTGAGATATTTAGGGGTAATAGTAAAGCAACACCCTAGAACTTACTCCCCCTGATTCCCTTCTGTTCAACAGAAGGGTTATTTATTTTGGCTTTCCTTCCACTCTGCTAGCACCTTGGTTGCTTCATATACCGCATTACTCACGTTCATTCCATTCTCCCCTTTCATATTTCGTTGCAGTGCAGACAGTTGGCTAAGATGTATAATCTTTGCACGCGATGCCTGTAATTTCTCAACTTCATCCACAAGACTTAATGCAACAGCAGCCTTAACATCCGGACACCATGGCTGGGAAAGTTCCCAGCGCAGTGATTTGAGTTGTTCACTTGTCATTTGGCTTATCATGCTAATCCCCTTACTTCTATGTCATTTATTGTTTTTATCGCCAAGAAAAATGGATAAATTTGTTGGGGTACTACAGCGTTTCCTAATCCTTTTAACCTTCCGACCCGATCTTTTGCTCCAGTAGCTACTCTTGGAGGCTCCCATCCAAATTGTTCTTGCCCTAATCCTGCAGGCCACTGATGTCTGTCCAGCCATTCGGAAATCCCATCAAGCATTCCACCCATTCTGGATTGAGTTGGCCGCTCTTTTCTGATGCGCACATCGATAGACCGACCTGCTTTCCATTCTCTACTCTTTTCTGAATGCAAGGGCTTGATAAATTCCCTCGGTCCCGATTGTCTGAAGCTTGGGGTGTCGGCCATGCCCTTAGCAGAGCACCCGGTAATGTATCCCTTGCTATCTGACTCGGTGGAAACGTGCTGTTCTTTCCATCTTGAGCCGCTGGAGTTGGCCACATCTTTACTGCAGCATGCAAATCTGGCGTCCTTCTCCCGCGTTCCGAGGGACAATCCCCTCTCAGCGTTCCTTTTGGAGTCGGCCAAGCCTTCTTCACTGCTGCTGGAAGCCCGTTCCTTGGATCGGTGACATTGATGTTCCCTCGCTTCAGTGCATCGTTGGCTCTCGGAGTCGGCCACAATGAACACTCTGTCTCTTCGATGTGGAGCACCGACGGATGCAGCCGGAAGTACAAACGCCCTTGCTTGGTAGCCTTCACCTTCCAGGTCAGCAAGTACATCGTCGAGCCCCAAAGAGATGTGTCCAGCAACATTTTCTCCAACAATCCAAGCGGGCCTGATCTCTTTAATAAGCCTAAACATTTCTGGCCAGAGGTGACGGTCATCTTCCTTGCCTCCTCGCTTCCCGGCATGACTGAAAGGCTGGCAAGGGTATCCTCCGCAAATAATGTCAATTGTTCGCTCATCGTCTATCACCCCTTCGTCTATCAATGCTTTTTTTGATAGCTTTTCTACATCTTCAAAAATCGGTACATCTGGCCAGTTTTTCCTTAGCACTTTCTGAGGGAAAGATTCAATCTCGCAGAAGGCCACTGTTTCAATTCCGGCCCATTCAGCTGCCAGGCTTATCCCACCAATACCTGAGAATAAATCTAGCATCCTCATTTCTTCTTCTCCCTCCCAACTTTGATGCAGGCTAATTTAACTTTGATGCAGGTACCCACCAACGCCCCGGAGGACGCCGGCAGGCAACCGATTCTATTACGCCGTATCCCCGCGACGCATTTCCTCAGCGATGCGTTCCTTATAAGTGTTGTAATCACGTCGCAGTTTGCCTACAGACTCCCCAAGGTGGGCCGCTACCTTCGTCCAGCTGCCTAAATTTTTCTTAGTGTGCAGCAACTGCGGAAAATCGAATGGGATGTCATCGAAAAGAGGAGCATGACCGCTGAGGATAAACTCTTCGATTTCTTCTTCGGATGGCGATTGTTCCATATCCTTTCCATCCGTTATCACTGTAAATTCACCCTCGATGATGTTCTCGCCCTCTGTTTTCTGTTGCTCCTCTTGCTTGGATTCTGGCAATGGAAATACATGAACCACTACACCAGATGCATCGGTTTGGTAGGTTGTCCGTTCTTCATGTGGTTGAAAATCCATTTCATGATTGTCAAGTCCATCAAAATCCATTTCCATCTGCGGGCTGCCGAGGTTGACGGTGACGTCCTCACCAATCATCTGTGTGATGGAAGAAAGAGCTATCGGTCTAATTTCAACATCCAGTTCTAGTGTTAACTTCAGCTTTTTATCGGTAACATTCAGACCGGCTACTCGGGCTCTAAAATCTGCGTTCATGCTTTTTTTCTCTCCTTTTTCATCTTCTGTGGTGGATTTTTTATTACGTCAATTACTTGTGACTGATGTTTTCTTAACATCACAGGTTCATGCATGGCTAAAGCGATCCTGGCAAGAACAAAAGCGTCTGTAACGTTATTGGATTTACATTCAAACCCCCATGATTTCCAAGTATGAACAGCAACCTGTTCTTTGCTGGCATTGCCCCCGGATCCTGTGAATTTCTTCAAAGCAGCTGGTGCTACTTCTGTATAAGTTAGGTCGCGTCGGTACAATTCCATCCGAATCCCCCAGCCTATACCACCCAGCAGGAAGCCAGATTGAGAGGCAAACCCAAACCCTTCAACGCAGATAACATCATCCGGCTTAACAGCCTCAGAAACGGCCTGTATGATGCTGTACATGCGTCGGGGGTCATTGCCCTTCCCTTCGATCTCCCGAGCATCCAGCAAGCTACCAGAAGGCGAGAGGGCTACAAATCCGGTTTTGGTGCTGGGGTCAATCCCGATGTAGCGCCGACTCAATGGTTTACGCCTCCATGCTTGGTCCAAAGGATATGTACAGGGACTGGTTGAGGTTGCCGGGTCATTTCGGCACCGAGCACTTTCCGGTAAGCTTCCATCAGGCTGCCTTGCTCATTTGAAGCACCGGCCAATTTTCGAATCTCCTCCTGTAGCAAATCTATTTGCCTGCCAAGTTGAATTTCTCGCCTTGCCGTATCCCGGATGGTAGCAAGTAATCCTTTGTTTTCCATCGTCAATTTTTCTATCATTCCATTTGCATCATTCAGTTTCCGCTGTATTTCAGTCCGTTGCTGTTTTAGCTCGATTACCTGCAGCTGCAACTTGGCATTTGCATCACGCATTAAGTTTTTGTTCATTTTTCTTCCTTCCTCTCCCTAGCGTCATTGGCTTCTTTCCTTTCGGTACTGGCAACGTCCGGTAATTCTCTAATTCAGCCGGCGATAATTTGTATTCAAGAACAACACCCGGCGCGTTATTTTCACGAATCTCCCGAGGAACCAGCGTTCTATTACGTCCTCGGTCATAAAAGTTGGGCATCCGGTATCTCCTCCAGTTGTACTTCGATGGCTTTATCTTGCTTATTAAATCGCATCCCCGTAACACGCCGGTTCCGCGCGTCTACTTTTGCTAGTTGGTTAGCCAAACTTGATAAAGAGACGGCTAACTGAGAAGCACATGCTCTCTCTGGAAACAAAACCCGACAAATCATTGTGTAACCACCCGGCTTTTTTCTAAAAATCTATCAAACTCGTATAACGCCTCAATGGCATCTTTGCTCAATACCTGTCCGGAAAATCGCTTTTGAAAAGTATTTGGATCCATCACTTCCCTGGTTGCCTGATAGTGTTCAATCAGCTCGTTATAAACATGCCATTTGTTCAGCATGGTGTCCCTCCAGGTTTAAGAATTTCCCGTACTCCTTGAGAAAAGCCAGTTCAGCAGTTCCTACTGCTCCGTCCCGATTCTTGGCCACGATGACTTCCACGATGTTTTTCTTCTCGCTGCTTTTGTCGTAATAATCGTCGCGGTAGAGAAAAGCGACCTTGTCGGCCGTCTGTTCGATCTCACCCGATTCGCGCAAGTCGGACATCATCGGGCGCTTGTCCTGCCTCTGTTCAACCTGGCGGCCAACCTGCGCTAGTGCAATCACTGGAACCCCAAACTCCTTCGCCATGTTCTTCAACGCTTTTGTATTCGTACTCACGGCCTCTGCCCGGGTCATGCCCCTTACTGGCGATTCGATGAACTGCAGGTAGTCGATGAAGATGGCAGCTAGGCCATGCTCCTGCTGAACTCTTCGCGCTTTCGCTTTAATTTTGGCCACCGTCTGTCGGGGCTCATCATCGATGAGTATGTTCCGTTCTGCTAGATCAACTGCAGCCATGGTCAGCTTCAAGTAATCTTGTTCGGTGATCTCTCGCCCTTCCAGATTGTACAGATTACCGAGATTAGCAATCATCCGAGCCACCAGCTTATCGGCTGACATTTCAAGTGAGAAGATCGGTATTGCCCCTGAGCTTTTCCCGGCCATATTGAGTACCAACTGATTCATCAACGCCGTTTTTCCCATTGATGGCCTAGCCGCTAAGATTATAAGCTCAGTGGGTGAACAGCCACCCAGAAGCTTGTCCAGATCATTCAGGCCAGTTGGTATCCCTGCCAGCGCACTCACAGGACCGGGGTTGTCCAATCTCTCACCAATTCGGTCTACGTAGTCCATCACCACATCACGAATCTTATGCATTGTGTTCCGAACGTTGTCGTCACCGATTTTTTCTAGTGAAGATTGTGCGTCTACCACAACCTTTTGGATATCAGCCTGGTCCATCGCCTGCCAATTACGAGCGTTAGCAATTAGTTGGTTGCCGGCCCTCATCGCGCTTCTCAGTGTGGCCAGCTGCTGTAACCTTTCAGCCCTCTGTTTGATTTCCCAGAACGAAGCGATGGAGCCTGCGACATCAGTTAAGTGGCTGGCGCTAATATCAAGCTGTTCAAATGTCGGTACCAGCTTTACTAGGTTTATCGAGTTAGAGTCTTCTTCCCAGTTTTCTACAATCGCCTGGTAAAGCTTGCGATTGGGTACCGAGTAGAACTGTTCGGGTTGAAGGGTACCGGCAACTTCCCCGATTGTCTCGGGCTCAAAAATCATGCTGGCCAGCACTTCCTCCTCGAGCTGTACATTAGCCGGGATGCTGTATTCTGCTTCGTTCACTGTCCATCCCTCCCGAATCCACGGCGCCGATAATCTTCACCAGTCATTACAACCGGTACCGTATCAAACATCAGCCGGGAAAAATTACGTTCACCAATCTTCTTTTCCGTGGCCTTACTGTCTAAGTTGGTGGTGTAAATCGTATGTTTGCCCAGCCGGCCATCCACTACCTCAAACAGCTTGGACACTGCCCAATCGCTGCCGTTCTCGGTACCAATGTCGTCGAGTACCAGGCAATCCACGCCTTTGATAATTTCAAGGAGTTGAAGCTCTGTATGATTGCTTTCCTTGTTGTAGGTGGACCTGATTTTCGTCAGCAGCTCAGGTACCGTGATAAAGATGCCGGTGAAGTCCCGTTTGATGAGTCGCTTGAGAACCGATACAGCCAGATGAGACTTGCCTACTCCGTAATCTCCTGTGAGTAAAAGGTTTTTCGATTCGTCAGCCTTAAACGTCTCCGCATAGCCATATGCCATTTCTTTTGCCCTTCTCAGGTGTATGTTAGCTGACTCGTAGTTTTCGAAAGTTGCGTTCCGGAGCGCTAGGGGGATTAGGCTGTTTTCGTCAAAGATTCGCTCCAGGTTCGTTTGGCGAGCAGCTAAATTTTCCCGCATGATTTGCTGCAGCATCTCCCTTTCCTCTGCTTCTCGCTGGCGTTTAAAGGCCTCGAGTTGTTCACCACTTATACTCGTATTTGGAGTCTTTAGAATCTCTTTCAGGCTTTTCATTTCGCTCTCCTTTCGGAAGATGAATCAGCTTTTTATCCTTCAAGGCAGCTGCTTCGGCTTTTTTCTGCCGGAACTGCTCAACTGTCCGGATGTTTTTCACTAAGCATTCCTGTAGAATCCTGTCCAGGTAAGCCCATGATCTCTTTTCGTAAATGGCTGCTTCTTGAATGGCAGCTATCACAATTGCATCTGGTTCATCGAAGTAACCTCCGTCTAACCAATCAATCATTTTGTCTCGAATGGTGTCTGTAAAACGTCCTATCTCCTGTTCATAAACAACTATTGGATTCAGATCTTCATGTGCGCTGGTTTGTGTAGGAGTAGTAGTATTAAGATCTTTTAAATTCTTTTCATTCTTGTTAGTTGTTAGTTGTCTGTTAGTTGTCTGTTGATTGTTTGTTAGTTGATGGTTAATCTCTTTGTTAGCAGGTTCATCATCACCTTGATAAAACGCCCAGTTCACAACGGTTATCAGCCTATTTCGCTTTGTTGATACGTTTGTTAGAAAACCGTGTGATTCCAGTTTGGTTAATGCGGTTCTTATGTTTTGAATTGAGACGTCAGAAGCGCAGTTTTCTTTCAGATTTTCTAGCGATGTAACAAACTGTCCTGGCTTCACCTGATAGATTTCACCTTTGAATTCCCATGTGTTTGACTGGTGATTTGCCAACAAGAGAACCGTCATCATGACATCCCGTTGCTTGCTGTTTAACTGTCTATACATCGGGCTACGTAAAGTTTTACGGTAAAGTTTTATCCACCCTTCCATGTAGCTCGCCCCTACGCCGGTATAATACGTTCCCGGTCAGTCTCACGATGAACGAGGTGCAGCTTGTCCGATACGTTTTTGGTAACAAGCCAGTTTTCAGGATTTAAACGTACAAGCAGCATGGCTTCTTTCTGTTTTCGTGTTGGCCTTTTCCCTTGTTTCATAGCCTACTCCCCCTATTAGATTGATAGAGCGGAGCGCTTAGGCGCTCCTTAGTCAAAATTCAATTGTGCAGCTTCATCCAATTCATCCTTCGGTTTGTGCTCCTGCGAGTTAGCAGGTACCTGTCCAACCTCTGGCTCCCGAATATCCTCTGCAGCTGCCGGTTCAAGATCAATTGCATCGCTGTAAACGCTCTGGGGCTCACTGGTTACATCTTTACGAACCGTTTCATCCTGGGAAGCCTGCTGTTGAATCTCGATGCTGATCGGCAAGTACTTCCACATATGCCGTATAACCGTCTTCTTGGCCATCTCCTCATAGTCCGTCACCCAGGGGCCGTTCTTGGACGCCTTGGAGCGCTGTCTGCGTCTCTCTATCTCTTCTGTATCCATTACTTCAAATTGATAGCCACCATCCTTGAAATGAGCCACGGCGTATACGTATTTCATTTCACCACGGCGTCCAGGAGCCGGCTTATGTACCAGCTTAGGATTAAGGCCCAGCTCATAATCAAAATCATCAGCTTCATAGACTGAATGTGCGTAAATGTTTTGAATCTGGCCGGACCTACGAGCTAGGTCAATCATGCCCTTGTAGCCGATAATGAACTGCGCTTCTCGTCCGTAAGGAATGATGTAGCAATGACCAATTAATCCAGGTTCAAGGCCAAGCTGTGCAGCCTGCATAACAGCACCTAAGAGAGAGGGCACGTTACACTCCAAAAGCTTTGGTGTGGTTCGAATCGTTGTTAAGGCAATTCGACCAAGACGTTCAGCATTGAGGTGACTTGGTAGGGCCTTCTCAATCTCCGGCGCCATCTTCTTTAGATAAGCTGCTATTGTTTGCTCCGGTGTAGCCGGCTTTGTTGCCGCGGCGTTTTGCCTGTTTGCTAATGCGTTTTTTGCATCGTTATTTGTCGCCATTCAGGTTTTCCTCCAAAACAGTAAGTGTTAAAAACCATTCTCTTTCTTGGTCAAACTCGAAAAGATAAAAATTTCTTTCCTCTACATAAACACCTGTGACAATGAGTTTATCTGCTACAATGTTTTTCACTAAAAACAGGCTATCAATTATTTGCCCTTCCTCGTCATGCCCCTTGATACGAACCGCTTTACCTAGCAGTTCCGGGTTGAATGCCGGTTGCATCACTGATAATTCCATTATCCAGCCCTCCTATTTCGCTACCTTCACGCTAAAACGGCGCGAGGTGGATACTTTAGCAAATCTTTCGTAGATATCCGGGTGTTCAGTTTTCAACGCCTTTGAATCGATGCGCCGGCTTTCGACGTTTTTCCAGGTGATAATATGCTGACTAGCGATTCCTGTTTCAAAGTCACCAATCATGGCTTTCAGCTGGTTCTCAATCTCGGCCACGCGCTCTTCAGCAGCCTTCGCCTCGCTCTTGGCATAGTCGAGTCTCTCAAGCAAATCATCAGCTTCGAGAGGAAGTTCCGTTTCACTTTCCGGCTCTCCGACCGGGTGAATTTTCTTCAACAGTTCGGTAGATGCCTCGGAACCATCGAGAACCGGGGGAACCTGTGCAAGCACATGATTTTCCCAGAAGTTTTTCTCAATATCGATGAGCTGTGCGATTAATTCCTCGTCACGATCAATTTTTTTATGGATAAACGTGTTGCCGCCGACCAGAACGGCAATCCACCAAGATTGGAAGCCCGTGACCGCCATATAGTGCTGACACTGAATCAGGTACTGAATGGGAACCTCATCGCCTTCCCACAGTTCTTTGAGGTAAGCAGAGGCCGTTTTGCACTCCAAGCCTACCTGTTCACCAACGATGAGCCTGTCCACATTGGCGAGCATAAACGGATATTCTGGATGCTGCAGAACTGCGTTACGGCGCTTTACTTTGAGCCCTGTACGAGAGGAAAATTCCTTTGCGACAATATCCTCAAGGACATTGCCCCAATAAGCTGCTTCCCCGGGCTCGTCCTGTTTCAGCTGACCCGTTTTCTCAAGATAAACAACAACCGGTGATTTGTATTTACTCAGGCCGGCAATAGCTGCAGCGTCGGATCCACCGATGCCACCCTTCCGGATTTCAAGCCATGATTGCCTGTCCATGTTTAATGTGGACACCAGTACATTTGCTTGCATGTGAATCACTCCCTATTTGATTTTCAAAGTTCAACCGTGGTAGATTAAAAGTGGTAAATATATTTGTGCATTAGATGACCTGTTGCGAGCAGGTCATTTTTTATATAAAATCACTCTGGCTCATTCCCGTTTCGTACCAAGGATTGTATGGTGTCTCAGGAATTTCCTCCAGTTCCGCAAAGTATTGGTCGAATGTATCCTGAATCACTTGATGCCGGTATACCCGATCACCAATCTCTTCCGCATCATTGATGCCTACCAGGTCGATAAGCACCCGGGTAAACACCCTCTCACTAATGGGCAGATTCACAGCCAAGCGTTTTGAGAGGATCTCGGCAACCTGGTCGGCAACATCAGCAATTTTCTGACCAAATCTAGTAAGCTTTCCGACTGGGTCAAACGGTAGTGTCTCAACGCCGGGAGGATAGCTTGTACCAAAATTTACGCTCATGTTATTCACCTTCTTTCTACGCCTGTCTCATCAGCACCGGTAGGCTACCTCCGGTGGACCGCGCGCCCAAATGGGCGCAGGTTTCGACATTTATCCGACTTTGTGATAATATTCAAGTAACGATATTTTTGCTTAAGCCGTCTGTTCGCTGCAGGCGGTTTTTCTATTTTTAGCTTGATGTTCGGATACTGCTTTAAGCATCAGCAGTCGTGTCTTTTTAGGAATGCTTAACCAATCTTTTGCAATTATGAGCACCCTTGTTCACTCCTCAAAATGTTCCGGATTTAATCCGTTCAATGTATTCCCTATTCCATGATTCAATTTCAGTAGCCGTATATCGTTCTTCGATTACACCGCACATGATGAGGGCAAAAATTGCCGCGTCTTTTAGCTCCTGCCAAACCTTCTGATCGTTCACGATCCGCTTTCGATAAACGCCAGAAACGCGATACTCATCTAAGGCTTGAAGCCCCTCTTCCAACTCCTTCATGGCCATGTCCTTTACGTTCCCAGGATGCAAATCTAAATTTATGTATTTCAGGACATCAATGATAAAGCCATGTGTTCGTTCATCAGCTAGCGCCAAGGCAAATTGCCAACTTACTGCAGCCAGCTGCGCGTCACTACTTTCCTGCCAAGATCTCGTTCCGTTTTCATATCTCGAAATCGTTGAATAGTCATAACCAACCAGTTCTCCAAACTCACGAGTGCTTAGGCGTTTGCTGTGACGATAGCTTCGAATTTTGTCACCGATAGACACTGTTACCGGCCTCCTTTGTCAACAAATTTGAACAGCAGCCATGTTACGATTGACTTACAGCAACTAGATCGGGAGCAATTTCTGCTACATAAAGCCAACGTTCAAGAGACATCATTTCGCAGATCGTAAGCTGCTGCATGTCCGAATAATTTTGCCAGTAGAACTGCTTTTTTCGCATTTCGGCGATGGTGGTTTCAACGGGATCCAATTGGCTCACCTGCCTTTCTCTCGGTCAACAAAGATTCTTTTAGTTTTAGATAGCGTTGCTGAAGTGGCTCGAATCCTTTAATTTGCTCTTTATAAGCAAGATTGTTCAAGGATTTTAGGTACTCTAACGCTTCGTTTAATTCTCTGTAGCTTTCATCAAGATAAAGCCGGTAGAAATCTTTCTCTTTCAAAGAGTTTTCAGCTAGGTAAAGCGAAGAGTTAAAGCACTCTAGCATCATTCTTGTTCCATGGAGAAGTGCTAGCTGTACACCAAAGGGGAGTTCATTCATACTTCTTCACCTCCCTTCTTGCGTTGTATGTGGTGCGCGAAGCTGGTTGTGTATTGTTCAAGTCTGTCGAGTTCTTGCAGCTTCCGTTCCGATGCAGGAAGGTCAATTACTTCGCTGCATTTTTCTTTCAGTAGAAATGATGACTCTGCTATTGGGTCAAGCTGGCGTTTCACTTTGTGCCTCCTTTTCTGCTGCTACAATTCGGGGCAGGATGTTTTCGATAATGTAATCAAAAAAACGAATCATCGTTTCTTCTGTTGGCAAAACGGTGATTGAACCATCTTCGTGAGTCACAACCTTTTGTTTTGGTTTATTCATTCTTCCCTCTCCCCTTTCGCTTTGTATATGGATATGCTCCGGAAGGGATCGGACAACCTTACTGGCTTGTAATTTGTAGGATTTTCCACTTACCTGTCGAATGATTAGATTCGGAAGAACCGGACTTTGGCGAGTTGGCGTTCTTCCAATGGCACAGACAGAAGGTGGTGAATGACATATGGATGAAAAAATACTTGAATCTGCTAAGGAATTAACTTTGCACATCCTTGAGAAAACAAACTTAAATTACTCCAAAGAATCAGCTGAAGAATTTACAGTAAGAGTGTTCAAAAACGTTTACCAAACCATTAAGGACACTGTGGGAAACCAAGAATAGTTATCTAGAAGCTTTTAGTAATTCCGCTGTTGCCTTAATAACCTCCGGCAAGATTTTCAATTCTTCGCTGGAGGAACCTTCTTCCACACACCGACGAATCCACATATTTAAACTGGCAATCGTTTGCTCGATTTCATTCATCCTTCTCACCCCCTTCCAGTTGAGGATGGTTATTCCAGCGAGGATAGATAAAAAAATTAGGCTGAATCATTCATTATACTCTTAGAAACTAAGAACTTTTTGTTAAAAAAATCTCTTTCTTCTAAAGAAAGCCCATTGATGAATATTTTTTCAAACTCTTCTGCTGTCATCGCCGTTTGGCCATTAATAATTCGATAAAATCTTTTCCTCTCTATGTTTGCTTTATCAGCAAGATGATTAAATCTTAGGCCATTTTCTTCTGCATAATTTCTAATTCTTTCATACATTTTCATGTGCATCACCGCCATTCTTAAAATCTAAGAACTTTATGTTTATATAATAATTCTTAATTTCTAAGAAGTCAACAAGAAATTCTAATTATCTAAGAAAATTATCTAAAATAATAAGAAACATGCTATCTTTTTCTTAGGAGGTGAGAATAAAATGTCTGATTTAGGAAATAGATTGCGTTCTGCTCGCGAAAAAGTAGGGCTTAAGCAAATCCAAGTAAAGGAACGTACTGGTATAAATAACAAAACTCTTAGTGGATATGAAAACGGAGTTAGCGAACCTGACTTGGAGTCTCTAAAAACATTGGCCGCATTATATAAAGTAAGTTACGACTGGCTTCTAAACGGAGAATCTAATGCGAAATCCAATGATGACGATCAAAAAATAAACCTCCATACCTTCTCCTCCCGCCTAAAAAACGGGTTTCATGATAAAAACATAACGATTGAACAGGCTGCAGAAGAATGCGACGTCTCACCTGAATACATAACACAACTTATGAATGAACCTAAAAGACTCCCGGGTGCCACTACCCTCTTTAATTTAGCCAACCTGCTTGGGGTGACCCCAGACTACCTCGGCGGATTTACAGACGATCCTGCCGGGACAAGCGCAAATACTCCTCGTCCAAAGGATATGGCCGAATTCCTCGACAGGGAAGAAGTCATGTTCCAGGGTGTTCCTCTTACCGATGAGGACAAGGAAAAAGTGAAAAATGTTTTGGCCGCTGTCTTTATGGATGCAAAGAAGCGCAACAAGAGAAAATAGCGACACTGTAAGCACTAAAATAGTGTCGCATTTTTTTACACCATTTGGTTGGAAAAGCTTGGGGGTATTGGCAATGGATGTGGGGAAGGTTGTGAAAAAACTAATCACCCAGTATAAAACGCGCAATCCTTTCGAAATTGCAGAGTATAAAAAAATACATATACAGTTTTCAGAATTGCCAAGTAGCATTAGGGGGATGGCTGTAAAAGCATTAAGACAAAAATACATAATCCTGAATCAAGAAATGCATCACTTCGAGCAGCGTGCTGTGTGCGCGCATGAACTGGGGCATCATTTTCTTCACCCTGGTAGCAGCTACCGCTTTATCGAGGAGCATTCCCTATTCTCGCCTGGCCGTTTTGAACGAGAAGCGAATGAGTTTGCCGCTGCTCTATTAATCGATAGCTCATTAATAGAAATAAGAGATACCAACCACATCATTGCTAATAAAGCTGAGGTTCCAGTCGAGCTGGTTGGGTATTACAAGCCGTTTTCCGATATGCTTGTTCGAGGCGAAGGCCGTGTTGGGATGATAAAGATGGTTTGAACACGTTTTACCGTGAAATGTTTACAGATAAACAATAAACATTTGAAAAAATGGAGGAGAAATAAAATGAAAAGATTTTGTTTAACTTGTGCATTAATCTTTCCTGTAGGATTAATTGGTTGTACAACTACAGAGCAACCAGCCAAAACTTATGTACACACAACTTTTGGCGACATTGAACAAACATCAAGCAGCCAATCTAAAACCACCGATACAAAAGAAGCATCCAGCCCATCAGCTCAAACTAGCGATACAAAGGTACCCAATTCTCAACCAGATACGCAAAATGCAACTGATCAATCATCTCAAGCTTCTTCGCCAAAAATATCAGGTGACAATGCTACGATTTCTGGACTGGCAGCTACGAGCCAGGAATCATATGATTTAATGGGCAAAGTAATAGCGCGAAATAATCAAGATGCAGTAAAACAGATGGTGGTTAACGGAGAAATACTGATGTTACCCGAAGGAACAAAAGTTCTCCTCGTAGACCGAGGTTTAATCACAACTGAAGCTAAGATTACAGAGGGACCATATGCAGGAGCAGAAGTATGGGTTCCTAGTGAAGTAGTTAAATAAAAAATGTATTTTTTTGGCGAAACTGCCGCAGATGGGCTTAAATAAAAAAATTATCGCAAACAACACAGCTTTCCCTCGCGTTTTTACCAGGGATCAAATGAAAAGGGTTTGCATTTTTGTTTTTCAAAAAAATATGGTTAACGAGGTGAAAAATTTTGTTGCATTTAGATATTGATAATTTGAACTTTAGTAAAATTTTTATCGAGCTCCGATATGGTGAAGCATTTACGCTCCCTACCAAAAAATACGAAATTTTAGAAGCCCTCAAAAATAAATACACAGCTTACAATGCTGATCAAGCGGAGGTGCTTTCCCTATTAAATACTGAAAAAAGATTTCAAATACATATAGAGATAAATCGAATGGTTATAGATTGGGATGCCCCCATTTCTTTTAAAGACTTTTCAAATTTCACTTTGCCAGTTGTTAATACCATATCTAAAATCCTTCAAATTGGCTCATATATTCGTGTAGGCATCCGTTCTCTCTTAACTGCACAAATAAATAGTGCCGATGAAATAAATCAATATATCTTCCAAAAATATTTTTCTTCAAATGCTAGAGATACATCGTTAATTGCCGATGAGATATCTAACCCAGCAATTAAATTTTCAGGACGTAAGGGTCAAGTTCACTTTAATATGACTGTTGGGTATCAACAAGTACTTGAAGCTGCAGCAAATACAGGTCAAATCGAAACGTTATATCACAATTTGCTGGTTGATATTGATTCTTTTAGAAGTAATATTAATAAAAATCGATTACAAAATCTTTTCACTGATACTGATACGTTTCTTAACGATAATGTAAAACGTTATCTAAAAGGAGTGGAGAGTTAAATTGGCTTGGCAATTATCCGATACTACGAAACCTGTTAAATTTCAGGAGCGAAACAAAATTTATGCTCCTGTTAATGAAACTAAACCCTTTGGTAAAGTAGAGACTTTCAAAAAGAAAGACGATGAAGTTACCCAAACTGTTAATATTTTAGAAGCTGCAACCGATCAACAATTTACGGTGCGGGCAGGAGGAGAAAATAAGACTGTTAAATTTCCGTCGATAACTCTTAATCCAGATGAGAAAGTTACCTGGATACTGAAAATAGAAAAAGATGTCGTGATTGAACCAGAGATCAACCTGATGCAAATAAAACACAATCCCCATTCCTCCCATAGTATAATAAAACCTAGTATATTAGACAGAGGAAGGGAGGAAGACAAAGCGGGTATGAAGATTCCGTTGAATTATATAAATTTGACTTTGAATGTTGCAACCATCCTTTTCCTTAGTAGCGCAACAATTTTTCTCATATTATGTATGTTTGGAGTTGCCCTTGCTCGAACCGATTCTTTCTTTGCATTTATCTTGTGTTCAATAACCGGTTTTTTGTTTTCTGTAGATAAGCTTTATAGGAGGTTCATTAATTAGTGGATACAGACAAAGCTATCGACACAATTCTAAAGGTTGCTAAAATACTTGGGCCGGTTTTTGCTGTAATGTTTCTTATGTATGGCGGTTTAGGAGTATTCATATATTTCATGTACACTTTTAATGTTTCTAACCATATCGCAAACTCCTTCCCATCTCAATTCATAATTTATTTTTTCTTTATCGTTGCCATAATCGCTGCCTTTTGCATTACTATAATTGCTTTGCTACAGTCGCTTAGTTTTGATAACAAAGCAACAGAAACAGAAACACCAGCAAACCGTTCTGCCTAGCTACGCCCTATTTAGGGCTTTTCTTTTTTCGACAAAGTTCGAACATACATTCCTGTTATTCACATGGTTATCCACATTCACAATATCCACAAGGAGGTGCAAAATGAGAACCGCAATCTATATTCGCGTATCCACAGACGAACAAGCCAAGGAAGGCTTCTCCATCCCTGCTCAAAAGGAACGTCTCACTCAGTATGTTCAATCGCAGGACTGGGATATCTTCGATTACTACATCGATGAAGGTGTGTCCGCCAAAGATACCAACCGGCCTGAACTGCAGCGACTGATGAACGATATAAGGCAGAGAAAAATAGATGTCGTGCTTGTTTATAAATTGGACCGTTTAACCCGGTCTGTGCTTGACCTATACAGTATTCTGCAGGAATTCGAACGATACGATGTTAAGTTTAAATCAGCAACCGAAGTTTACGATACAACATCTGCAATCGGACGATTATTCCTTACATTGGTGGCTGCTTTGGCACAATGGGAACGCGAGAATCTAGCAGAACGCGTCCGATTCGGTATGGAACAAATGGTGCACCAGGCAAAACGCCCGGGTGGCCGTCCCCCATTTGGCTATGACCTAGTAGATGGTGAACTGAAAATAAACGAGGACCAGGCTAAAATCGTCCGCTTTATATTTGACCGGTATTTGTCGGGTGTGGGATTCGACGGAACAGCTGTAGAGTGCAATCAACTCGGTTTCCGAACCGGAAACGGGGCTGAATTCAGTAAAACTACGATCATGAACATTCTTCAGAACCAAAGCTATTACGGTGCCCTCAGGTGGAACACCCGTGTCGGTGGCCGGGGAAATAAAGTAAAACCTGAAGATGAGTGGATAATCATCGATAACGTACATCCCGCCATTATAGACCGCGAATCCTGGGAAAGAGTACAGTTTATCATCGGTAGTCGTAAACTCAAGCATCCGCGTGCATTGGCCTCTGATTTTGTATTTTCAGGGCAAACCTATTGTGCTCGTTGTGGTGGGCAGATGAACGGCAAGACAAGTCGGCATCAAAGTAAAGATTATGCTATGTATCACTATGTTTGTGTAAACGTGCGAAAGAAAAAGTGCGATGCCCCCATGGTGCCTGAGCATTTACTAGAAAAGTATTTTATCGAGCGCCTAACAGAGTTTGCTAATGAATTTGAATCAGCAGCTCAGACTTCTTCTCGCAAAAAACCTAAGAAGGAAAAGGTCGAGGGTAATCGTTCGCAAATTGAAAAGGAACTAAGCAAAATAACAGATAAGAGGAAGAGGATGCAAATTGCCTTTTCTGAGGGATTAATTGAAATCGATGAACTGCGTGACCGTATCAATGAACTTCGTGAGCAGGAGAATTATCTAAAAGAACAATTGAACGAGTTTACAGTTCAGGATAAGGCGTTGTCGCCCACTGATATCCATAGTATCATCATGAATATAAAAAAGGTTTGGCCGCATGCAACCAAACTTGAGAAGAAACAACTCGTATCCATCCTAGTGAATCGGATGGCGATCGAAATAGACAATGAAGAACGATTAAAACGAATTAAAACCGTACACATCAAGGAGCTGGTGTTCAACTAAGCTCCTTTTTATATTGGTCTATGGTAATGGTAGCTTCCCCTACAATTCTTGAGTATTCGTTGTAATTGAACGTTGCGGCCTGTATGTTGCCGTTTTTGTCTTTTTGGAAATCCACCAGCGCCTTAAAGTTGATACTCTGGGCGATTTTTTTGTTGATGGCGTCGTTAATGGCCTGGGTGGCCAGCTGCTCTGTACGGATTCTGGCGATATCTTTAATAACGGGTGCTAAATTGCGTTCCACATAATAGAATGTCTGCAGACTCAGGCCAATAAAAATAATGATAGAAAACAAAAACATATATTTCGCAGGTATTGGAGCCTTGTTCCTTGTTCGGCGGTTTCTCATCATTCTTCCACCTCCCATAGTGCTACTATATGCGAAAGCTGCACCCATTAGGACGCTGGTGCATCCAATGTCAGGTAATCTAACAATACATAAGATTTTTCTTAACATTCATGTTATATTCTTACCATAGAGAAAATCGACAAAGGAGCTGGTATGGTGTCCTACCGGGATAAAAAGGTGATCACGATTGGCGTTGTAAGCGAGTTAACTGGTCTGTCGGAACGCCAGATCCGCTATTACGAAGAGCGCCGCTTAATTCACCCGGACAGATCGAAGGGCGGTACAAGAAAATTCTCTTTTGACGATGTGGAAAAACTCGTCCGCATTGCCAATCAGATAGAGGACGGCTGGCAAACCTCAGAGATCAGAAAACAGGATTTAAAAGAAACGAATGCCCAAATCCGGGACAAAATGATTGCAGGACAGCTTAACGCTGCTTTCCCCTCCCGCAAAATGTAACCTTCCGCCATCGCTGGCCGGAAGGTCTCTTTAATGTTGGGCAAAAGCCCACTGGCTGACAGAGCTGCCTCTATCACGTTGAACGGAGATTTGTTAAAAAGTATGTTAGATTTCCTCACAATATAAATGTACCTGCTCAACTCCTTTATTATAATGTGATAAAAGTTAACAATCAGGAGGAGAGAACAATGAAAAAGGAAGAGGTCTTAACGCTTATCGACCCGTTCTACGTTTTTGTAGCAGCTCTGCTCGTCATCTCCATGCAAATCGGTTTCTCGCTGTTGGAAGCCGGATCAACAAAAATAACCTAATATTGTCGCTTGACCTATTACCCATCCACAATTTAAGACCGTTTTAAAGCCGTTTATGTCCTTACAATTTAATGTAAGGAGTAAAGTAAATGTCCAGACCACAAACCAATAAAACGTATGCCAAAGGAAGAATGACCAAAGTAAATACTTCTTTCCTCCATCCATTTGATTACTACTTCGGCCTTTTCATTCGAGCAAAGCAAGTTGAAGGCCTTAAACCACGAACCATTCAGGATCACAAAAATCATTACAAATATCTGCAGCAATGGCTGGTTGAACGTTACCCTTTCCTATCACTTGAAGAACTAACAGCTGACCATATACGTGAATACATTCATTACATGCTAAAAGAACATCAGCACTTTGAAGGACACCCTGATGCCTACAAATTCAACTCCCAAGTTGGTCTTTCCCCAGGTACAGTAAACATTAGGACAAAGTCCCTCAAATGCTTCTTACATTTTCTGCACAGTGAAGGACATCTCAAAAATAATGTGGCTGAGCGAATAAAACTTCAACGTGTGCCCGAAGATACAATCGAATCTTTTTCAAAAGAAGAGATCTTTTCTCTCCTCTCAGCTCCTAACCAACGAACATATTGTGGGTTCAGAGATTATGTACTGATGCACCTTTTATTTGATACGGGCATGCGAATTAGTGAAGTATTACACCTAAAAGTTGATCATGTTAATTTTAACAATAACCTCATCCACATCCCTGCTGAGCAAGCTAAAAACGGTAAAGCCAGAAATGTCCCTTTTACCCAAAAGACAGGTGAACTTTTAGCAACGCTCATTACGGAAAACAATGAACAGACTTTTGAAAAGTCCTCTAACTTTATCTTCTTGTCTGTTTATGGGGAAAGGTTACAGTATCACCAAACATACAATCGTCTTAAAAAATATGGAAAAAAGGTTAAGATTCAAAACAAGCGAATCTCCCCTCACACCTTCCGTCATACCTTTGCAAAAATATACATTCTTAATGGGGGTGATCCTTTTACCTTGCAAAAGATTTTGGGACATCACGACTTAAGCATGGTAAGGAAATACATTCAGATGAACGAAAATGACTTGATAGAACAACATGAGAAAAATAGCCCTCTTGCCGGTATGTAAATACATAAAGCCCTGTTGAAGTTAACGTGCAGGGCTTTTAACCTGGGAAGAACCTACGTTTAAAAGGGGTGTACGATAATTTGAATTACCTAACTAAAATTTACAAAGTCACTTTTAAATCTTGCGTTGGGAGAATTTAACCGATTGTTACAAAGATACATTGGGGGGCATCAAAAGCTGGGAGTTTTAAATACTTTCTTAATTTTGCTCCCTAAATAGTTCTTAAATATTCTCGGGTTACCACCTTGAGGAAGGTAGTGATATATTTCCCGATCCATTTAGAACATACAAATACGGACGCAGGCACAGGAAAGTTTTAAATTACATGACCACCACAATTGTAAGACTCCTGTCAATAATAGAGTTAGCCCTAAATATTACGAAATAGGCAATTCAAATAGAGTCTTGAATTTATAAGCGTCACGCTCGCGGGACGAGAGAGGTTGTGAACACCCATTATGATAATCCTTTGTAACAGTTAAAAATGCCCGAATATCAAAATTTCTTTTCTTAAATGAAACGGCTACTATAGAATCAACTAACAAATGAAGGAGTTGCTTGTGGATGTACAATGCAGAAGAACTATTTTATGCTTCAAGGATCTTTGGGTTAGAAGGGAAAGATATATATGTCAAACTTAAGGGTCCTATCGAAGCTGAATTTATATTAGGAGTAGTCAATCGAGTTGATCCAATCGGAACCAACGAAAGTTTCGAGGTTGAAGGTACTCAAAACAGCGTAAAATTTAAATTTTGGAAAAATGCAAAAGTCCTTCTTCCTAGCGAGGTAACAACTTCTGTTCCCAACCAAGACAATCAACAACTAGCGTTAATCATTACATTTGAAGATGATGATTCTGAAATTAGATTCTACGTTCAAACTCTCTTCAACGAATGATAATACAATGCAATTGATAGATTTCAAAGCAAGCCATGGACTTCGGAGGAATCAGGGCGATATTTTAAGAATTGGAGACATAACAGAAAATTCCTAAAAGTTTCTACAATAAAGAGACAGACGCGGGCGGGACGTAAGCGGATGTAGAAAGGTAATATTTGCAAATAATTTGATCCAATATGACGGTCAAAAATGAACCAATATCGAATTTTACCTCCTTTACAGAAGGGTTTAGAATAAAGTCCTAAACAGTTAAGGAGGTTTAAAAAATGAAAAAACCTAAATGGAAGTTTACCATTTTAATGAAAGAACTAGACACTTTGGCAACACCCCTAGCCTTAAAAGCCATGCGTCAGCTAATAGATTATGAGCGTAAGAAAGGTAGGCCCGGTTTTGACGGATATCTGCGTCGGATTAACCCCAAAATATGGAATTATTTCTGGGGGTCTACAACAATATAACACTCTATCAAATTGTAAAAGATATCTTAATCAAAAGCAACGATCAATAGCAAAAAACAGTGATGTTTATCTACAGTACACCTAATGAAGCGGAGATGTTCAACATGCGCTCAAAAAAAGCAGTAAAATTTTCAGAATTAAACTACTCAACTATCACAAAATGTAGATGTATCAAGGTATCTCCACATGCATTTGATGAATGGAATAAGCGCGTGGGACCATTTGTTAGTGACAGACACACATTGGAAGTACTTATTAATAAGTATCTTGGGGAACAGGAACGGATAGAATTAATCGGCCGCAACTGCATGGCACTAGATGGAGAGATTGTCGCCGGATGTGAAGTGGATCAATACGCAACTTCGACAATAGTTATTAAATCCTTCTTTGGGCGCATTAGTCAAAAAACAGCTCTTTTTGATTTCAATTACCTGAATCATTTTATGACCTGGCAAACTATCGAAGGTGGACGACGCACTAGCAAACTAATAAATACTATTCGTAAGGAAGGTATTAATCTTGATTTAGATCAAGAAACACTTTCCCAACAGAAGTTACCATTTTTTGCTGAACACATAGTAAAATGGAAAATATTAGGTGTATGGTTTAGGATAAGTTACTTGGGTGAGGGTGATCTGTATGAAATTAAACAGCTTAGTGGAAATGCTGGGAATGGTCAAACAATCAGGGTTAGAGCTTTCGCCGGCTTAATCAGTCTATATAACAGTGTCCCTCCTGGGACACTCAGTGATGCTCATATTACACGGTTATTCATTAAAATTCTTGCTTACCACAAAACAATAGCATCTGATTGGAAAGTGGTATTTTGACTTTTGTACTATAGAACGGGCATATCCACTTCATATAAAAAGTGAAGTGGATGGTCTGTCTAGGCGTTAAAACAATACTTGGATTTGTGCGACATAGAGCATATAGAGGTGCATGTTGTATGCAGATTGATAGGTTGCAAAAGCGGGCCATTGAAGAACTATTTGTAAAATCCCACACTGAATTGGATGTAACTAAAATTATTTTGTTTGGATCAAGGGCTAGAGGCGAGGCCACAGAGTACTCGGACGTCAATTTGCTTGTTTTAGGAAAACTCCTATACACAAATGACAACAAGTGGAAGTTGTCTGATCTATCGGCTGAGATAAATGTTAAACATGGTGTGAGCCTAAGCTGCCTATATTTTAACGAACATGACTGGGTCCAAGCTAAAAAAGTCAATCCCTTCCTTAAACGAAAGGTAGAACGTGAGGGAATTACACTTCATTTCTCTAGCGGAGAATTAACTAATGCTACCGAATATAAGGAGGCTGAAGCAATGCGTATGACTAGACAGGACATTCAGGAACTGCTGGAAAAAATTCCAGATAATAAGGTTGAAGAGATCGGTAGATTCATAAAGAGGATTTTCCATGTGAATTCTGGTACACAAAAATCGAGTTTTCACGAAACATTCATTGCAGGAATCAATGAAGCGTTTGAAAAGTATGATTCCACACTGAAAGGTCTCGCGATCAGAGAACAGGCTGAAAGATACACCCAATTGGAATCTGAAATTGAAGATATCAGGAATGAGGTTAACGAATTGAAAATGACTCTTAAAGCCATTAGTACCATGGTTGCGACAAACAATCGGAATCAAGAGATTGATCCCACATGAGTCTGCTAGATGAACTCCGGCACAAGAAAAATGAGATTCTTCGAATAGCTGGTGAATACGGTGTATCCAACATTCGAATATACGGCTCAGCGGCAAGACAAGAAGAAACTGCCGATAGCGATGTGGATCTGTTGGTTGATATAGAGAAAACAAAAAGCTTATTTGATCTCATCGCTTTTAAAAATGAAGTAGAGAGTTTGCTGGGGCGAAAGGTAGACGTAGGTACTGGCATCCACCCTTATGTTGAAAAACAAGTCATGAAAGACATAGTTCAATTGTAAAGTACACATATATACTCAAAATTTATACCACTCGCAAAGCAGCCCATCCACATTACTGTCTGGATGGGCATTGAGGTTGTCGCAGGGGTGCAGATTTTGTCCTTTCACCCTATGCAAGAAGCTGCCATATCTTCAACGGACTCGGGCAGGTGATCCTTGGGAAATAGAAAATCAAAGACGCTACCAGCGTGTAGCGTCTTTGCAGGTTCTCAGAAACTGTACATTTAAGTGTATAGCGATGTATAAAATTCCATCAAAATCCATTTTCATAAAAGCTATTGTCAATATCTGTTTTATCGAACTATTGATCCCCGTTAGCTTAGTAACTAGTAAATTCCATAAATCACAAGTTCCCTTTTGCATCATATAGTTTACGAATGCACTTTTTAATCAATTATAAAATGGATCCATGTTCCATCCGGTCATGAATAGTAATCGCAGTCAATACAATTGCTAAGACTGTGATCACTATTCGACTAGGACGTTATTCTAACAAAATTCCCCTAATGAATTCACTTACTATCTTCCACCACTTTAATCAGCGTCCGTTCAATTTCTTCAGCAATCGCCTTGAGTTGCGCATCATGCAACAAATTAATCATAGCCGTGGGTTTAGGCAACCCAATATAGGTTGTCTCTCCTTCTTCATAAACCGTGATTTTACAAGGGAGAAAATACCCGGCTTGTTTGTTTATATTTAGGACTCTCGCTGCTTCATGTGGGTTACATACTTCAAGGATACGATAGGGGGCAGAAAAAGTTTGGACTCCCTTTTCCTGCAATTTTGCAGGAAGATCCAGTTGCCATAGTATACCAAATTTATGTTGCTTTAAATTTTGCTCAAGTGTCATTATTGCTTCCTCAATGGTTTTAGTTGTACTCACTGTATAGTGAAAATCCACAGTTAACCCTCCTTGGATTTAAATTGGGGACTTTTAAACAACACATGCGTTTCGTTTATGTTGACCTATTTTAGAATGCTTTACCCCAATAGATCCGTCCATATCTTTAGGGCAGTTAAAGCAATTAATACGGCTAATGCAACCCTTAAACCCTTGGCACTGATACGGCGGCTTAGATATGAACCAATGGGGGCGCCAATAAGACTACCTACAACCGCGTATAACGTTGCCCAAATCGGAATATGATCAGCAGTCAATTTTCCGACAATTCCAGCTGCTGCAGATATAAACACGATGGCTAAAGAAGAAGCAATCGTAACCCTCGTCGGTATTTTTAGCACCGTTAACATAATGGGAATTAGAATAAAAGCTCCTCCTGCACCGACAATTCCAGATATCATGCCTACTAAAAAGGCAGAAACAGAAGCGACCCATTTATCAAAAGGAATGGTATTTATCTCAGTGTCTCCCTCAGATCCACAATTTGGAATCAACATGAGAATAGCAGCAACGATGGCAACTGTTCCATAGATAATATTAATCACAAAACTTGGTAAAAGTGCAGAAACCCATCCACCGAATAAACTACCAAATAAAATGCTGCCTCCCATTACCAAAACGAGTTTTTTATGAACCAGGGAGCTACCACTTTGTTTTTGTTTACGAAAAGCAAGCACTCCGGCTAAGGATGCAAAGAAAACCTGAAACATACTTATCGACGAGACTTCATGAGGTGTATATCCCGTTAACCTAAACAAATGAGGGACATATAATAATAAAGGATAATTGATTATACCGCCGCCTATCCCAAGTAAGCCTGAAAAAAAGGAACCCACCAAGCCAATAAGCAGTGAGACAATGTTCTCTATTAATGTCACAGGGTCACCCCCTTTTACAAAAGTTAGCCTGTCCTGTAAAAAAATAGATTGTATTCAAAACAACAAACGGAGTATAATACCAAGTAAACAAATGCGATTTGAAGGAGGAACTTATGCTCCGTTCATTTAAAAAACTATTTATCGATAATTGCCCTGAGTGTAACCATGCGTTAAACTACAGCAGCAATCATCTTTTTTATACAAAATCCTGTCCAAATGGGCATTTCACGGAAGAAACTTATCATCATTTAGGAGTACGGATTATTTATAAAAACTAAAACAAGAAATCAAGCACCCCATCATATGGGGTGCCTTATATTATGCTTTTTGAATCCAAAATTTAAGGACATTATCCTCTTCTTTGCTATCAAGTAATTTATGTCCCGTAGAATTCGACCAGCCAACAAGATCATTTTTAGCGCCTTTGTCTGTAGCATGAATTTCTAAAACCTGACCACTCTGCAGGTCATCCATTGCTTTCTTTGTTTTAACTATTGGCATCGGGCAAGCTAAACCTTTGGCATCTAGAATTTTGTCACTTTTCATCGTGTTGTCCTCCTTATTTATCGTGTATAGCACAGCGATTTGGTCCAATTTCCATTTCGCGTTGTTCGTCTTCGTTTGGTTCCAACTTCCCCATATTTGTTTGACGTATTTCCTGATACGCATTCGGCTGTGGAGGTAAATTCTCGGTTACAGCCTTTCTAAATGCTTCCTCAACCGCAATATTAAGTCCAGGATTTTGTTTATAGAGGTCGCCTAGTCTTGCAGATACTCTTCCATGTTCCCCTAATTCCTTTACAGTACCGAAATGCGCGGGTAAAACCTCCAACTCTTTTGAAAGTGAGGAATACACATTGTAGAGGGTATTTCTTAAATCTGCAACCCAATCCTCTGCCTTGCCTGCCAAATCGGGTCGACCGATAGAGCTAACAAACAGGATGTCCCCCGTGAAAAGATAACGTTCATCCACAATTAACGATGTGCTTCCAATTGTATGACCTGGCGAATAAATCGGATAAATTTTTACTTTCGTATTTCCTACTGTGATTTGATGCCCAGCTTCAAGATGATTGTAGGTAAACGTCACATCAGTTGCATCTTTAGGCGGTAACCAATAGGAGGCTCCAATTTGCTCTGCAAGTTTTCTACCACCGGAAATGTGATCAGCGTGCAGATGTGTATCGATCAGATGCTTTATTTTGACTTGATGCTGGTCAGCAAATGATTCATAAACGTCTGTCATTCTCGCTGTATCAACAATGGCTGCCTCACCATCTGATATGATCATATAGGATAAGCAGCCTTTGCCGATGCGGACAAATTGGTAAATCGCCCCGCCATCGTTTAAATCTCCTACTTTCACAGGTTCGAGATGTTCGCTCCAGGATTTCATTCCCCCGATAAGGTAAGAAATATTTCCTCTTCCCGCTTCCACTATTTGTTCAGCTACAAACTTTGAAGAGCCTTCTTTCGCGCAAACCACAAGGATTTTTTTATCTTCGGGGATTTTTTCTAGAGCAGATTCTACACCATCTAACAAATCGAAATAGGGTATGTTAATGATTTCAATACTTTCCCCTTCAATTTTCCAATCGTTAAAGTCATCCTCATTGCGGACATCCAGGATAAAAAGTTCCTCTTTATTTAAAACAATCTGCATTAATTCTCCAGAGGACATAGGTGTTAGCTTATTAACAACATTCATAAAACGCCCCTCCCTTATTTAAAAGGTTACTGTTGTATTAGCATCTTTAGCAAAGTCTAAAAAGGTTACAGCGCCGCCTACATCAATTCCATCAATAAAATCTTCCTTCTTTAAATTCATGACATCCATCGTCATTTGACAGGCAATAATTTTAACGCCCATTTCTTGAGCGGTGGCAACCAATTCTGGGATCGAAGGAATATTCGCTGCTTTAAAGCCTTTTTCAAAATGTTCTTTGCCTTCTGGTATAGGAAGCTGTTGGTACGCTTGCTTATGAATAAGATTTAAGCCTTCAAATGTGAAGAAGATTGCCACATCTGCGTCTGTGGCTGCGGCAGCAGTTGCAATATTGAAGACTTTATACGCATCGAATAAACTTCCGTTACTTGCAATAATCGCTACTTTTGTACTCATTTTTGTTTCCTCCGTTTATTTAATCTTTTTCGAGGTTCCCTTTCCACTGCGACATACCTGGCAGTGTATTTGTCACATGTAGAAACCCTCTTTCAGTTAACAATTGGCACGCTAAATCGCTGCGGGTGCCTGTGCGACAAATGACATGTATTTTTTCTTCCGGATTAAGTTCGTGGATACGGCTTTCTAATTCCCCCAAAGGAAGAGATTTCGCACCGGGAATTCGACCAAACGCGTATTCCGCAGGTTCACGTACATCCAGTACCGTAATATCTTGATGTTCTAGAAGTTTCTTTTCCAATTCTTCATTTTGAATGGTATGAGGATATTTGGTTTCTTCTTTTGTCTCTTCTGCCCTTGCCTTTCGAATATAGTGTTTTAACACATCACCTTCTTCCCTTGTACCTAAATACTGATGTCCAGTATTTTTTGCCCAGCCCTGGATGTCAGCTAAAGAACCTCGATCGGTTGCCTGCAGTTCTAAGACCTGCCCAGCATCTATACTGTCCATCGCTTTTTTAGTTTTGACAATCGGCATCGGACAAGCTAATCCTTTAGCATCCACTATTTTATCCACTGAAATTTCCATAACCATTCCTCCTTTACTCTGTTTCGCCTTTCCAATTCAACATGCCGCCCGTCATATTCTTAAGTCGGGAATGACCACGACTCGAAAGGTATTCACACGCTTTTGTGCTGCGACCACCACTGCGGCATACTACAACCGTTTCTTTATCACGGTCAATTTCAAAATGTCGAACATCTAATTGACTAAGAGGAATTAGGACAGCTCCCTTGATATGCCCTGCTTTATATTCATCCACTTCTCGAACGTCAATTAGTTGAAAATTACCTTTGTCTTCTAACATTTTCTCAACGTCTTCAGGCAAAATATTGATCCAAAGTTCTCGCTGTTTTTCACTCATGTTAATGCTCCTTTCATGGCTATTTGTCCCTGCTTTAAGTTGATACCCCAAAGGGTATTAAAGGTTTCAAAAAATTGGTTGGATATCATTAAATAAATAAGTTAACCCTACCATCCTCTGCATCCGCTAGATATGCAGCGACACCAGCATATACGATATTGTCAAGCAACTCTGCTTCTTGCAACCCTAGAAGATCCATCGTCATTGTACATGCAACTAGTTTGATATCTTGTTCTTGTGCCATTTCAATTAATTGAGGCAGCGTTAAAGCATTGTGTTTCTTGATCACATGTTTGATCATTTGGGGACCCATTCCAACAAAGTTCATTTTGGAAAGAGTCATTTTATTGGCGCCACGTGGCATCATTTTCCCAAACATTTTCTCAAGAAATCCTTTTTTAACCGGGACCCATTCATCTTTACGGAGCGCATTTAATCCCCAAAACGTATGAAAGATTGTTACCTCATGATCATAAGCTGCTGCACCGTTTGCAATGATATAGGCAGCCATCGCTTTATCATAATCACCGCTAAACAAGATAATGTTTGTTTTTTTCTTCTGCTGACTCACCTTTAATTTCCCCTTTAGGTTTTTTCTTTAATAAAAATGTCCTTCGTACTATCGGGCTGCTTGTTGCACCACATATACCCATACGGGTATTTCGCGATGTAAATTTTTTATTATCAAATACCCTCATGGGTATATTACATGGTAAATAAAAATTTGTCCAGCAGGTAAATTTCGCCGTTTCTATCGGCTTTTTACGAGCAAATTGACTGCTTCTTTAATTAGCTGCTCTGTATCTTCACCCTTTTCAATTTGTTCACGAATACACTGTTCCAAATTGGAACTCACAATAACGCCGATTGTACGATCAATGGCGCTGCGTGCAGCTGATAATTGGGTGACAAGGTCTCTGCAGTCTTTCCCTTGTTCCATCATAGCTATAATGCCTCTAATTTGCCCTTCAATCCGCTTTAATCGATTTCGCATCTGCTGATTATATTCCACTTGCAATTCCGCCTTCCAGACAACTTTTATTTATACGTCGCTTTTCACTTTTAACCGCGTATGAATAAGCGACGACGTGACATCCCTTACGACGCAGGAAACGAATACCTGTATTTTTTGATATTTCATCCGCAGTAATGATTATTATATCCTGATCTTTAATGGAGTGATAATATCGTTTTAAATAAGCAGACGGTATATTTAACGCTTGGAATACTGGTTGTTTTGCCGCTTCGTTATAATCCCTCAAATCAACTAATACAACCTTTTTATTAACCAATGCGTTTTCAATCTTTATACAAGATATCCCTCGAACTGGAGCATATCGGTTGTAAATCAGACTGGTGATTATAACTACGTTTAACAAGATAAATAAATACAACAAATTGCTCACTTCCTCAACGTGTACTACAAATCAATTGTATACTCCATGGGGTATATAGTCAAACGCAGAAACATCTTCATGCAACATTATCAGTAAAAAAGTCATATCTATACTGGCATTTCTTTTGCAGTCCCCTCAAATAAATAAATTTTTCTTTACATAGTTATTGAAGATAACTGCCCAGTAGTTGAACAACGAAAAAAGGAGCCAGTACACTGACTCCTCCATTATTGATTCCCTTTAGTTGAATATCAAGAAACAATAAAACTTTTACCCTATCCTTATATACATTTTTCAATCGATTAATGTCAGTAGTTTCTTTCAGAAGCCATTGCGATTGCTTTCGTTTCATGAACTGTACCATATGGATGCTGAGGCGGTGCATAAATAACGTAAATTTTAAGTGGTTGACTACCCGTGTTGGTTACATTGTGCCATTTTCCAGCAGGTATCATAATTGCATAGCCATCATACGCCATTTCTTGAAAATCTAAATTATCTTTTCTATCACCCATTTGAACAAGTCCCTGACCTGCTTCAATCCGTATGAATTGATCAGTTGTTGGATGTACTTCTAAACCGATGTCATCTCCAACATTAATACTCATCAAAGTCACTTGAAGATGTTTCCCTGTCCATAAAGCGGTGCGGTAAGTATTGTTTCGCATAGTTACTTGGTGAATATTCACTACAAATGGTCTTGTTCCATAATCTCCTAATTCGATGTTTCCATAATAGGGATTCCAATTGTTATGGTTCCAATTGTAATAATAAGGGTTCCAATTATAACTCCAATTGTTATTCCAGTTGTTATGCATTGGATTATGCCATTGATAGTGACAGCAGGAATTACTGAACATATGCATTCCCCTCTCATAATTGTTTACCGCTTTATCCTATGCAACTGCCTATTTAAAGGGATGCAAAATGCGCAATAATGGTCAAGAGCCTGTGTTCTAATAAAACGATGACAATATAAAATTGCAAACAATTGATACCCCATTTTTTCCCCATATCCATTTACAGTTATTGGAGATAACTGCCAGATAGTTGAATAGCAAAAACACAAGTAAAAAAACCGTCTTAGGTAGACGGGTTTATCTTTAATTAATATAAATTCGAAAAAAGCAAGTTTCTCAACACTCTGTAAAGACGCTACCAGCCGGTAGCGTCTTTAACCACTATGACCTAAGCCAATCCAGAGACTTTCTGGATGGTATATTCGTTACTTTACACCAAAATAAATGAGGATCGTCTTTCAAGTACTTAATGCTATGCATTTGTTCAGGGGAGTCCTTAAATAATAGTTCTTCCCTTTCTTTGAGGTCTCGTTCATAGTGACAGAGCTTATAAAGATTGCCACTGCCACAATGACACTTCCCTTCCGTATCAATGATACCTGGATATGCCCAAGAGGGCAGTAACTCAGCATTCGGACCAATCCAAACTCCTTTGGCCACACGTTTCCTTGTTTCCAACCAAACCTCATGCCTTAACAACCATAACGTCGCTTGTTGCAAAGACGATTTTACCCGAGAATAGTTGTCATCGCCCAGTAAATCTGGATTGTCAGTATAACAGAACGAAGCTGGCATATGAAAGCCTGTCTTTGTATCGGTGAACGGTACGTTTAAGTGAGGATGATCCGGGTACTTACGGTATGAAATCTCCGGATCTAAGCTAATGATGACAGGTTGCTTCCTTAGAAACTGTTCGCTGGTTTCATAGGGATACACAGCAAGGGTATAAGTTCTACTTTTAAGAGCAGGTAACACTTGGGCTATCAGTTCAGGTAAATCATGTTCAAACTGGCAATGCTCCCAATGTAACACCTCTTGACCAGACACGCCGACCACACGAACATGCTCAATATCTGACACGACTAGAGGGAGTTCCTCGGGCGAAGGAAAAGGGTTGATTCGCACAACAAACCAACCCTCTTGTTTCGTGCCGATGATGTCGTACTCCCTCGCTAGTTTATCGACGAGGGATTCGAACATCGGGAGCCGCCGCGTGCGATGGGTGTGGGACTACAGGGTTCACGTGAGGCTTTCCGTGGTTCCCGCTGTCCTGATGTCCTTTGCCGTCATTACCTTTGTCGGGACGAGGATCAATCCCATGGTTTCCATTGTGGCTCATCCTTACCACTCCTTTTTACAATGTGATGGAAGTGGATAAGTCTGTAAAAGACCCCATCTGTTTTCCTATGTGTTAGCCAACTTGATTTACTCTGTAATCTCATGTATCATGATAACTGCTACATTAACAAAAATACATAAGTAACACCAAGGATGGGAAAGGGCTACCTTTTGCATCCTTTTTCCATTTTCCTTTCATTAGTATACTGGATATCTTGTCCAATAGTCAAGTATAGTCAAACTACTTCCGAAGTAAAATCAACTAACAGGGTTGATAACTGAAGAAATGCTAGCGCCCAAAACATAAAAATCAATTGGGCACTAAAGGACAAACAGAGCAATTGCTTTAACGTTCGGAATAAGCTTCACACCAAGAGCGAGGCCCATCCACAGGAGTTGTTCTGGATGGGCCTCCTTCTATCTACCGCTTGAGAATGTACCGTACCTGCTCCATAACATTGAGAAAGGAACTGGTGATGTAATGCTAGTGCCACTCATGTTAGCATTACGATCAATGGAGATAGCTTTAGAGTAAATCTTCAAGTTCATGTGCTGGAAAGTAGGGTCAATGGTCTGCGTTTGCGGAATAAATCCTTTGTTAATCAGCAGATTTGGCACTGCCCTGTACATTGTTGGAACATAGTAATTGAACTGGAATGGTGTGGGGTCGAGTGAATTCGATCCTCTACATGGCTTCATCTGATAATCAGTCACTGCCATTTTAGACGTGCTGCCTGTCCAACTTCCTGTCACATTGATGGTTAATCCAGATGGATTCTGTCTGATACCTGCCCAAGCTTCTGGGGCTGCGCCTGGGAAATAGATCGGGCAAGAGTCTGTACCAACGCAAGTCCTTTTACCACAAGTGTAGTAGAACTTCCAAGTATGCCATGTGGTCTTAATCACTGGCTTCGCCCAAGTCGAGACTTCTTCGCCAAAGTATGGACTATAACTATTTGCCATTGACCTCATATTCTGTGGTGCACCTTGGTAGTAATTGTATCCACGTGCCGGAATCGAGTTGATAGACTGAGCAGTACCATGGGGAGTCGGATTTTCGCGAACTATTCCGTAGTCATCCCAGTACCCACTTCCAGTGTTGGCTGGTATGTCAGGTGTGGTGAACGTAGTCGATTTAGTTCCACCAATTTGATTGGTGACTGAGATTGCCTGAATCTGACATTTGTAAGTCGTTCCTGGGCTAAGCCCAGTTAATCGGAAATTCCGGTCTTTGCCAACGTACTTTTGCGAAAGTGGACCATTGATTGTACCACAGTCAACAATGTAACGATCAAGTCGCTGAGGTTGCGCTACGGATGCCCAGTACGGAGTGGCATTGTTGTAATCGATATTGTTAACGTCAATCGGTGGCGTTACCCAAGGCATTTCAATTGGAATTTCTTTCGCTACCAGATTATCCTTCCAGTCACTTTCGTTATCTGGCTTGGTTTTGCCTGGGTTAACCTTGAACGCCACGAGAATTTGCTGCTTGTCTGTTGGAGCAAAGAACGAATATCCAGCTGTCCTTGTTCCATTAGCTTCAATTGTTATATTGCTTGGTGCAGCGATAATGTCACTAGGATCAAGCTTACCGTTACCATTCTTATCCACGTATACTTGGAGTGCACTGGCTGTGTCGCCCATGTCACTGCCCAATTCGGCAGAAATGGTAACTTTAGCACCGGACTTCACTGTGGCCGGTGCATACCAAATATTTTTTGCCCAAAGATTGTTTTTAGGCTGGTACATGATCACCAGTGACTTAGTAACAGATCGTCCGAATGCATCATCCAATTTGACAGTAACAACATTCTTACCGGGTAGAAGTATGTCTTGAATATCTCGCAAGTAAATTTTGCCCGGTACTGTGTCAACCCCTGCCCATTTGCCTGCCTTCATTGGCCCGATGCTGGCTGGGCCATTGCCCGGTGACCATAATTTTTTTGGCTTTCCTGGACTTGTCCACAAAGTGAGAGTAGCAGTATTCCGTAGGAAGCCCCAAGTTGTTCCAGAAAAATCAATATAATCGCTCTGGCTCATAGGTGGGATCTTCACATTGCCTGTTGAGTAGTCAACATGTTGACCAAGAATAACTGGCGCATAGGTTTCTATTGTTGGTGCAACAGTAGTTGGGAAAGTTGCCCACCATTGAGGAGTGTTTACCCCATCGCCACCAACGTAATCGAGAACCTTCTCCGCACCTTTCCTATCACTAGCCAAGTTAGTACCGGCACTTTCCCATATCACTGATGGGACGTCTACATACAGAATGTTGCTGACTGTGTAGAAACGCCATGTGACTCCATCATAGCTAACCGATCCAGTTGCGGTTCCAGATGCCTGCAGCTTGTAGTGAGCAGCCAATAGCTTACTCATGACAAATTGTGGGTTGCCCTTCGCACTGGCGACGTAACGCGGAACCTCTGTCACTGGCATTGCAAAGAACCCATTAGTAGCAGTGTGGAGATTGTCATTTGGTCCGTTCTTTACCAGATTATACGTTGCTGCAGTGGTCATAGCACTACCATCAATAGTGGAAGACTTACTTGGATTAACTGGCTTGAAGTTTACATCATTTGCTGTGTAATCGAAGTAAGACAGACCATGAAATGTTGGCATAGCCTTCCGGAAGGAGCCTTGACCTTGCAAGCCCGCTCCGGAAAGATCTCCCTTCACTGTTGGCAATGCTGTGTCCTTGGTGTTGGTGAATGCGGGTCCATAGTCTTGCTGCACTGCAAAAGCAGGTGACGCCACTTGTGCCATGAGAACACCGGAGATCAATACGGATGATATTCTGTTTTTTATGTTGCACATATTGCTTGTGTACTCCCCTTCCTATTGATGCTTACTGTTTAGCATCGTATACCACTTTCATTGATGGAAACTTGACGGACACTCCGTTAACTCCATTCTCTCTGTTGTCGAAGATACCCAATGTGATTCCATTAGCATTAAGAGGAATGCTGAAATCCTGACCTTTCTTGCCATCACCACTGCCCCACGCAGTATATTGGTTTCCTAATACGTAGTTAATTGTCCAAGTGTAACCTTGTGAAGCAGTTGGCAGTTTACCTGTTACTTTATCGCCAACGACTTTCAAGCTTTTTACGAATGCGTCTACTACAGGCTGTGTTGCTGGGTCTGCAGGAAGAGTCGGCTTAGTATCGTATACGCTGTCGTTAAGCTGTTGGAGCATCTGTTCAATAGATAGGTCACTCGATCTGCTAGGCGCAGGAGAAGGCGCTGGATGTGGGGTTCCGATTACCTGAGTGTCAGTTACTTGAGTAAGCTGCTCGGTAGGCGCAACTGCCGGAGTTGGAGTACGCAAACCTTTTGTTACCAGTGTTTTGATGAATTGTGCTGCTTCTGCTCGGGTTAGAGTGTCAAACCCTGCATAGCCCTTGATTGTCAGTAGTCCAGTCTTACCGTTAGCCAAACCCTGTTGCAGGATGTACTGCTCTGCTTCACGTCCTTGGTAAAGAACTCCTTGCGATGCAGCAACTAGCTCAGCCACATGCAGACGACTTACCGGCCTGTTAGAGGCTTGCACCGGATAGTTAAATGACTTCGCTGTAGTGAACACGTTTTGGGGCCACTGTGTCTTAGGGATCGAAATTGACGGGTAAGACTTGAGAAGCATCGTCACAAACTCCGCTTCCGTTACAGGCGCGTTAGGGTGAAAGGTATGGTCAGGATACCCAGCCACTATCCCAGTGTTTTCTGCCCAACTGATCGCAGATGCATACCAAGCGTTTTGCTTCACATCTTTGAAACTAGCTGCGGATGCAGATACAGCCCCACTTAGCAAAATTACTGTTCCCATTCCTACTAGCACGGTTTTTTTGATCTTCATCGTTTTCCAACTCCCTTTTTGTTTCTTCTTTTTAACTTGTCTGGACGTGGTCGCGATAAGCGTGCTCCTGAATTTTTCCAAGCTGTTACTTCATCAGAATCGACTACAACAAACAGAAGCCTATCTTTTAAAACTTCTGTGTATGGCATCCCCATCTTCATCCAGTCAGAAACTGTTCTTGTACTTACTCCAAAAAACGCTGCGATAGTTTTCCTGCCAATTAGTCTCATATACTTCCTCCTATCCCATTTATATCCAAATTTTACCTCAACCGGTTGAGTGTAACAATGTACTGTCGAGTTCCATCTCCTAAAAGGCCCTGTTACGGGGCAAATATTAGCCAATGACAATCAGATGGTCCACCGACAACTAGGAAAACAAGAAGAATTAACCCAACCACAAACAATGCAAAAAAGAGACTTTACACAGCCACAAGCAATGAGCAACAAGTGCATCGCTTTTTTGTTAAGGTTGTGTCTAGCTTTGTCGAGTACATGTCTAGTACATGTCTAGTACATGTCTAGGCAAACATTCGTTCTCTACTTTGTGGTTGTTCATTCTACAAGGGATCAAGAGACAAGTTGTCTACTTGTGTAGTCTGTCCAGTTAAAAATAATGTTTTTTCTTGCTTTAAAGAGGATACGTAGCAATGAGAGCGCAAAAGGCAGAAGCTAGACATCGCCTTGTCAACGGGCCTCTTATGTCCTGAACAGTAGTAGACAGCAAGTAGACATACCAAACTTCAATCCAGCCACCATCATGGATGCAAAGAAGATAAGGTACAAGATGGTACAACATTAGTACAATACAAACAAACGTTTGTATATATTGGCCTAAGCGCCCTTGGCAGGGTGTAAGACAGTTAAAGTACAAGTAGACAAGTAAGTACAAGTAAAAATTAAACTCTTTGGAGTGGTAGAGCTACGTATAGATGATGTTTGTGGATGGGTATGTTTGTTTTCGACTTATACCCTTGTACATGTCCTGATTCGCCTTGTCTGCGGCTGAGAGGCTGTTGTACCCTAAGTTGTACCATGCTTGTACCTTTTGCACTTGGTTTCGACTACAAATTTCGCACAATTTCCTAGTATATTTGTGGATGGGCAAATTTGAAGGACATGAGCAAGCAAAAGCACATTTCACAGAGACACTTTAAAGTATATTGTGTGTGAGTTTAAAAGTTTTTGACCAGTTGGTGAGTCAGATAGCGCCATAGGTTTGCAATCTGATGAAGAGCTTTGGAGGTATGGCTCGGTACAATTCGAGTTCCAATTCCAAACACGTTAGCAAGCAAGGGAGTAAAGTATATTTTAAAGATTGCAAATGTACTAGAGCAGGAGGAATGCCGAGGCTTATTCAAGTTTGCATAATTGTAGTTTCACGCTACTTTGAGGCATACAGCTTGTAAGTTTAGACTTTTAGTTACTAGACCTTCTGTTCCAAGGGTGCGGCTCAGGCCGATTTGTGAACCTGGCTCGGGGGTTCATGAGCAAAATTTGCCCTTGAAGTCGTGAAAAATGGCGGGCTTTTACACTAACCAAGCTAAAAATGTTGACCTGGAACTAGCCAACAAACGCCAGACAAACATCATCTAAAATTCGGAAGGATTATTTTCCAGATACATACGAAAACTAAATAGACTTTGGTTTCGAATTAATCATAGTTAGTACTCCGACAAATTGGGGTATGTGGCTGTGCTTGATGACAGTTTCCTTCATCAGAATACTTCTTAATATATCGCTTTGAAGTTTCAAAGTTCTACGGGTGTATAATTTTACCTTTTTGTCATATCCAGATATATGTAGGTTTTTGCTGCATTTCGAGGCATATGGTCATAAGCATAAACAAAGCTCCAACCCACAGCATTTGCTGCAAACCAGAGCTTTAAACAACGATTTTTTTTTTAGAAGAACGGGGTGTTATCTAGGGTTCAAACTACATCTCCTGAGCGAGAAATCTCAAAAACATGTCCATTTGTAAAGGCTTAACCTCAGTATTGTAAATGTGAGTTGCATAAATTAATGGTAACTCTTTTTCTATTTCATTAAAGTCAAAATAGAATGGTTGTGGAAGACGTGGGCGATTTGTAATTCCGCTATTTGTGTTATATAAAGTATACCATTCCCCATACAGTTCTCCTTCGTTTTGCACAAGAATGATATTAAAACCACCATCTTCAATGTCTTTTAAGTAACCCCAAGCAAGTATTTTCTTATTGTTTAAAGTAGGTCTACATAATTTTTTTACCATGTTGCCAAACGGATAACTTGGTACATCTCTATAAAAATCCTCATCAACCAGACATTGTATGCGTATTTCTAGATATTTTCCTGAGATAAGGTTGATACGAACAGTAAAATTCTTATTGTTCATTTTGTAGGGATTAAAGGTAGTTATACTAATAGTTTGACCTCCATCGTATTTATGGTTAAATTCTTCGATAAGGTCCTTGATTGGTTGATATACAAAATTAGAAAATTGGTAATGTACAAGCTTGTAACCCTCCACCATTTCTTCATTTTTCTTTTGTTCTTCTAATTCTTTGGCCTTTTTTGCACTATCTTTTTGAACCCTTATGTTAATTAAATTATCTACAATGGTCGTATTGGGTGTATGTTGGTCGTCATCCTTTAATAATTGAGTTCTAATTTGGTCCCAAGTTTGGAAACGTTGCGTTGTATTCTTTTCCATCATTTTTAGGATCACTTGATTCATAACGGAAGTTAAACTTCGATTAATAGAATGTGGCGATACTGGATTCTGAAACAAATGGGCATCCCGCCATGCTTGAATATCACCTTCCTGCTGTACGGAGAGTGGATGTTTTAATGTAGCCAGTTCATAAAACACAATTCCCATTGCATATATATCCATTTGTATAGTGTTTTGGTCCATCTTCCAACCTTCCGGTGCTTGATAACGAATATGACCAACACCTTTGAAGGTCATAGTTCTTGTTTGTTCTGAGACAATTTTTGATAAACCAAAGTCAGATACTTTGAGGCAATCTTTCTGTACCAGTATATTATCCGGTTTAATATCTCTGTGAATTATATGACTGTTAATATGCTCCATTCCATTAATTAACTGCATGAAATAATCTTTCAATTGTCCATTTGAAATAAATTCACCAGTTGATTTATGATTCCTGATTATGTCTAACAAAGTACCATTTTCAGCGAATTCCATTATTATGTATGGCGGAAGGTTATTGTACCTTTGCCCATCGTGAACATACAAGTATGAAATGGCATTGTCATGACAAATTTGCATTGCCATCTTACTTTCATTAATAAAACTTTGTACACTGGAATTGGAAGCAAACGTTGATGGTAAAGTTTTTAGAGCCCACTGGGATTGATCATCCTTTTTCTCAATCCGATAAACATGCCCAAAAGCTCCGTTCCCTATAAAACTTTTTACTTCATACAGGTTTTCTTCCTCATCATATACAATAGTTCCTGGTGTAATTAGCAAGGTTATCTCTCCTTATAAAAAATAATGTTTTTTTTAATATATTATGGATGATAGTTTGCAATTACTATTGGCCTTTTTCTTTGAGGTAGGGTATTTATGTTGAATGTGAATCATAAAAAAAGACCTAAGTGTTATCTGTAAGAATTGCCTAAAGCAATTCGTGGTTGAGAATAAACCATTAGTTCGTATTAAAACTACTTCTACACTATCATAACTGATTCCTTTTATATCCAATTGTAACATACTCCTTATTCATAATATAGCTCGGTTAAGCCTCGTAATAAAATCAAAAAACCGATAGCTTTTTTCGGAAGGATTCATCACAAATCAATTTGCATCTACTAAGCTCAATGAGCCCATTATTTTCCCCTTTTGTCCGATCAGTTAGATGTCTCCTTTAATTTTCATGAAAATGAACAATATCCGTACTCCCTACTTTTCAGAAGTAAATTGGAGTTACATTTTCAAAACAGCATAGAACTATAGATATATTTTTGCCTTTTAAAAAGAGGTTCCCTTCCGCGCAGGCGGCCCCTGACAGGGCATGTGGTTGGGTCCAAAGGCATTCATTGTTTATTTCAAACACTTTTCCTACAATCATTCCAGTAGGTGTCCAGCCACTAAAAAAGTAACCAGGAGGATTCTCACTTATGCCAAAACCAAACAATCTAACTACACTTGAATCTAAAGTATATGATATGTTTTTCATCCAGGGGCTCGATTTAATAGACATAGCAAAGCATTTCGGGTGGAAATCCGGTCCTACTCGTGCCAAAAATATTCTTGGGCAAATTTGTTACAAAGCATTTAGTTAGTCACAGAAAACAAGCCAACAAAGGTTCTTTTCAACTACTATCCCCTAGTGAATTTCATCCTAAATACAGTCCATTCACAACAATATTGTTGTGAATGGACTTAAAAATTATGATTAATTAGTTTTTTACAACTAGGACAAAGAACAAAGAGGTTGGTTGCAAGTATTTGTTGTATTCAACATTTCGTTTACATTGTGTTTTTATTTAAGTGAGATCCTGGATTAGTAAAAAGGAGAAGCTTGAGATTTTACATAAAACATAGAAAACCGCCACCATAAATGGCAGCGGTCAAGGTTTTTGCCCATTTATTTTAATACTTTATACAATGTTTTATTGTTATCATAAGATGCATTCTACAACAAGGTAGAAAGCATCCCCTTACTAATCACCGAGTTAGAATTAAAATCATCCATAATAGGACTACAGATAACTCAGTGCCATACCAAGTAGTAAGGAAATAAAACACTTTATAAAGCATTAAATGTGTAAATTTCACTTTTGTCACCTCCTCCGTTGTGCTTACGAAGTGTATTTCAACAAGCACAAAGCAAGAGGTGAGTTTTCTTTCTATTATATAAGGTTAATACATGAAAAACATTAGCAACTTTTTGGAATGAAGCGTAGTGGGAATGATTTATTTTTGGTTATTGAAAAAAACATCTAGGCTTAAAAAGAAAAAAGTCCAGCCACTATAACAACAGTGGCTGGACTAACTTGGGCCCCTGCTAGCTTTGCGGCTGTTACCACTCCAAGTGGCAACCTGATTTCATTCTCATTGTTTTACTTTCTTTCGACTTACATCTTCTACAGTTTCAAGTGCTAGCATTCTTTTCATATTATCGTGCCATTTATTAGCATAATCCACCATGACTTTGTCTATCATAGGTTGGATTTTTGCATCGTTTAGAGAATAAATTTTTATAAATTTTTGCCCTTCACCATGAACTATGTGGAGTAAAATTTCCTTACGATCAGGATCATCTTGTTTACCTAAATCTCTTATTGACACAGCGAAGCTTTCGTCAAAATTAACATTCTTCAAATTTTCCAGCTCAACAAATATATGTAGGAATTCCTTTTGCTCGTACCTGTTTCGTTTGTCTTCATCATCTAATCTAGTTAAGTAGTACTCTAAAACTTCTTTATATTCCTCACCTACATGTCGAACTATCTCATCAATCTTAGATATTTTCACTTTTGTAAACACCTTGCCTTTCTTCTGATTCATTTCTCATCCACTGTTGAACCTTCTCAAAGTCAAAGTAATATGTATGGTTCTTGCCTATATTAACCGGCAATGATCGTTGTTTAACCCAACGAGCAATTGTACGAGGATGCACACCTAAAGCAGTAGCCAATTCCTTTTTTTGAGTAGCTTCACCTTCCTATACCTCCAATCAATATATCTCTAGTAAAATTTTACCATGCAGTTAAACAGCCGACAATTATTATATTTAATTATCCCGACGAATATAAATTTGCACTGTATATTTACGATGAATATAGGTGACTAGTTTATTTTGTTTTTCAGCGAAAGTGTTGAACAAGCTTTTTCCATACCGAAAAATTGTATTCAGCTTATTACTGGGATCTAACATAAGATATTAAAAGGATGACTCAATTCAGCCGCTCACTCTTTCGATTAGTTAAATTTAAGTATTATACAACAGGTAGCTAAACTCTTGCGTATTAAGTTGATATTTATTACTTCTTATCACTGTTTTTCTCAAGAAAAAGAGACCACGTCTATACAGCAGCATCATCGGGTTCCCAGCTTTGCACTAAAAGTTTCATCCTTTGATAAAATATTACTTCCTCTGTCGTTGGATCCATTTCAGTTTTGAGACAGGGGTAGGTCTTTTTCATAGTCTTAACCCGCATTACCAAAAAGTGCTCATCCAGCAGAGATTATACAACGAACCAATTGTCTTTACTCTAATGAAAAAGACACCCTAAGTGAGTGCCTTAATCATAGACCTTTGAATTTCCATTTATAACACCTACATATTAGCAGCCTGTACCTTTGCCTGTTCTTGTACATTCAGAATAGCCGTTGGTTTATCATCAAATACATGTTCATGTTTCCAAAGTGCCTTTTTAGCTAAGCAGTCTCAGACGTACTTCTTCTTGTTTATCTTCAGAACTGTCGTTTAAAGTCGCCACTATCTCCCTGAAACTCTCTAATCCGGCTTCAATGTTTTCAATAATCGCATTTGCTAGAAGATCTGGGTCAGGCAGATTATCCAAATCGGCCAAGCTTTTATCTTTAATCCAAAAGATATCAAGATTTGTCTTATCCCTTGCTACAATGTCTTCATAAGTAAACTTACGCCATCTTCCTTCGGGATTATTTTCCGACCAGGTTTCTGTGCGGTCATGACGATTAGATGGATTATAGCACCGAATAAAATCCTTCAAGTCATCAAGTGTCATTGGACTTTTCTTCAATGTATGGTGTACATTGGTTCGATAATCATAAAACCAAACCTCTTTTGTCCAAGCATCTTTTGCTCCAGGCCTGTTATCAAAGAAAAGCACATTTGCCTTTACACCTGGTCTGTAAAATATACCGGTTGGTAAACGTATTATGGTATGTAGCTCTGTTGATTCAAGTAATTGTTTTCTAACGGTTTCCCCTGCACCGCCTTCAAAAAGGACATTGTCAGGTAGAACAACTGCAGCTTCACCAGTCTCTTTTAAAAGTGTTCTGATATGTTGCAAAAAGTTTAACTGTTTGTTTGAAGTTGTTACCCAGAAGTCTTGTCGGTTATAAACCAAATCTTCTTTTTCCTGTTCTCCTTCTTCGTTGGTAATTGTCATACTAGATTTTTTACCAAAAGGCGGATTTGCAAGTACATAATCATATCGTTTTCCTTCATCAGCTACCAAAGCATCTGCAGAAGAAATAAAAGTTTCTCCGTCAATTTCACCAATATTATGGAGGAACATGTTCATTAAACAAAGTCTACGTGTATTGGCAACGATCTCATTTCCATAAAAAGTTTTATTCTTTAAAAATTCTTTTTGTTCTCGATTTAACTGATGATAATCTGTAATATAGTCATATGCTGCCAAGAAGAAACCGCCCGTACCACAAGCCGGGTCTACAATTGTTTTCATTGGTTCCGGCTGCATACAAGAAACCATTGCCTTTATAAGTGATCTTGGTGTAAAGTATTGGCCAGCTCCGCTTTTGGTATCTTCGGCGTTTTTTTCTAAAAGCCCTTCATAAATCTTCCCTTTAAGATCAGCTCCCATCAAACTCCACTTTTCTTTGTCCACCATATCAATAACTTTATAAAGCTTAGCAGGATCCTGAATCTTGTTTTGAGATTTGATAAATATTTGACCTAAAATTCCTTTGGTATTGGAAAGTTGTTTCAAAATTTCAGTATAACTTGATTCTAAATCTGCGCCTCTTTTACTTTTTAAACTTTCCCAATCACAACCTTCGGGCACATTGATTTTACGATTGTACGGAGGCTTCGCAAATTCATTGACCATTTTAAGAAATAATAAATAGGTAAGCTGTTCCAAATAATCTCCATAACTTACTCCGTCATCTCGAAGAATATTCGCAAAACCCCAAACTTTTGATACTATACTTGTTTCATTACTCATGCTTTTAACTTCTCCATTCCCTTTCCTTCATGTTTTATTCTATCTAAAAGCTTTTCTGCAAGTTGCCAATCCGGCTCGTTTCGACAAGCTTCCAATTCACCATCACTTAGTAGCCTACCTTGAAATGCTTTTTTTAATATACTCTGACGAAGAGCCTCGGCTTTCTCAAGCCCAGCTTCTATATTAGTTAAAATATTATCACAAACGGAAAGACGAGTTTCGATTTCTTTAACGATTTCAATCTGCTCTTGTTTTGAACAAAGTGGAAAAACAAACATTTCTATAGACGATATTCCAACATTTGCTTGTGTTGTCTGTACTGTATATCTTTTAATTTCTTTTTTAACTATTGGAGATACGGAATAGTAATAAACAAACTTTTCATCCATAAAATTCAGGATGTTCTTGATGATAGCACAAGAGTAAGATACTAAAAACTTTTTCTCAGTATTAATCAATATATTTCTTCCGATAGTACCATATCGCGGGAAGATAATATCACCCTTTTCAGGTTTGATTTTCAATGATAGCCTATAAAAATCCTCAGGAGAAATGGTTTTAGCATTATCAAAATCAATAGTTCCATCCGCTTTCAAATTACCAGTTGACAAGTAGGGCATGCCATCGGGGTAATCTTTTGGCATTTTATGATCTATATCACCGATTTTATATGTTACGTTGCAAAACCTTGTCCAACTCCATTTTTCAGGCAAACAACCATAATTTTCAATCTCAGTCTCAGTGAGCCCATCTAATGTATTATGTTTTGAGATTCGCGTAGGGCGTTTTCCTTCCTTACCATTATCTTCCCATTGTTTAACCGCTTCTTTCCAATCTTGGAGTTGATTTTCATACCGTTTTAACCGTTCTTCTTGAATTTGTTCCAATAGCTCATCTGCTGTGGGCAAATTAGGCTTCTTCTGCCTCCATTCTTTCGTTAATTCCCCCTCAAACGCTTTTTGCAGTACAGCTTGGCGATAAATTTTAAGCTTCTCTTTAGCTTTCTTAAGATTGGTGATACCATTATCCAACTCGCTAAAAAGCTTTTCTATTTTGGCTACAATAGCCCGTTGCTCTGGGAGGGGAGCAATCGGGACAGAAAGTTTCTTTAAGATTGTCTGACTGATATTGGGTTGTGCTCCGCCTGCTCCTTGTTCAATTAACTTCTGCTTTTTGTGAAATAGGTAATTAAACAAAAATTTTGTTTCAAAATGGTCATTTTGATAAATACCACATACTGCTTGGTTAGTTGCAGCCGGAATTCCTAGAATAGCGAGTTTACCTATAGTCGCTCCATAAAGAGCTATCAATAGTGTGCCTTCAGGAAATACCTTTGCACTAGAATTTTTTATTGCATCGTCTGAAATGTGTTCTTCTGTATCTCTGATTACATTGTAGTTAAGTTCACCTGATTTTACCCAGGGAATATTACCATTGTAGTAATCAGGTATCTTCCTACTTGGTGTTCCTCCTGAAGTTGTGAAACAAACATCCCCTAACTTAACTTCAAACCAACCTTCTCTCATCATGCCACTAATACCTCATTTAGTTCATTAATAATTTCATTCATATTATCTCCAAATAGTTGATACATCTTACCTCTTCCACCCTGTCCATCAAAGGGTGTATAGTCCAAATCATCTAATTCAACATGAAAGCTAGTAGCTATATGATCTTTAATCATTCTTAACCAGTTCATCTGCTCTTCGTTAAATTTTAACGCCCCTGCCTGTTTACCAAACACCCAATCCTGAAAGTTTTTATCCACTACTTTATTATAAGGAGTGAGTTGTTGGTCAATGTCGGTTACTCTACGGATTAATGATACTAATGCTACTAACTCATTTTTAGGGCTATCACCTTTGACTTCTTCCAATTGAGCATATGCATCCCATACATAATGCGGAGCCAACAAAGGTTTTTCCAATTTCAGTTTTTCAAGTAAATCCTTAATCATCTTAAATGTTATTTCTCTTCTACGAAAGGGCTGGTCGTAAAAAATACTTAATGCAGCGATTTCATCTTTGTTTGCTTCAATGTATTCTTTAAAGTTTTTTACAATATCTTCTGCCTTTTCTTTTGTAAAACTATCCCATTCTGCGCGCAATACCCTATCTATATTTAATGTATCCATAATTTGTTCATGTACCTTCCGGACATTTTCAATATACGCGTTCAGTTCCCCGGAAAAAGTTCTAGCTGCATTAGTTGTAAGTTCATCCTGAACCTGCCTTTTACACTCTTCCTCTTTGACAGGAGACCATTCTTGCACAGGAACTTCATTAACCAATGCTTTTGTTTTGTGTTCAATAATATCTGGGTCATAAGCATTTAGTAGATCTTTTACAATTGTACTTATATTCTTACCACCGCTTAGTTCTTTAAATTTACTCTTTTCATCGTCTGTAAGTTGTTTTTCCAAACGGGTCAATCGGTTTGCTAAGGATGTAAACAAATCTTCATCTCGTACTCCCATAGCTACCGCACCCAAAAGATCCTTTAGTGGTGTACTTGGTTTTCGTTCAAGCGGTCTGCTATCTGTTTTTTTAGATTTAGTAGCACCAATAGCATCAACGATTACGAAATGGGTTTTGGTATGTTTGGCAGTACGGGTTACTCGTTTAAGATCATCAAAACCTATAGTTCGTGTTCCGCGACCTTTCATCTGCTCAAAGTAATTGATGCTTTTCACATCCCTCATAAAGAGCAGAGTTTCCAATGGTTTTACATCGGTACCTGTTGCAATCATATCTACCGTTACAGCCATTCTAGGTGCCCATGAGTTTCTAAAGCGGTTCAACACCGACTTAGGGTCTTCATCAATCTTATAAGTAACCTTTTTACAGAAGTCATTGCTTTCGTCAAATTCTTCCCGAATGATCTGAATGATATCGTCTGCATGGCTGTCCGTTTTGGCAAAAACCAAAGTTTTAGGTACTTCAAATTCACCATTTTCATCAAAGCGATCGGGAAAAATCGTTGGCAGTGCCTCTTTGAAGGCTTTTATAACTTGCCTAATTTGACTTGGGTTAACAACATCCTTATCAAGCTTGTTAGCTGTATATTCGTAATCCTCATCAAGTCGTTCCCATCTTTTTTTACGAGTTAGTTTTTCTCTTTTATCAACGTATTCTTTCGCCTTAATTTTTGCCCCAGCCTTTGTAATTTCTGTCTCAATGGTAAACACATCATAGGGCACATTTACGCCGTCTGCTACTGATTCTTCATAAGTATATTCGCTTACAACATTTTCATTAAAGAAACCAAATGTTCGTTTATCTGGGGTTGCTGTAAGGCCAATTAAAAAAGCATCATAATAATCAAGTACTTGTTTCCATAAGTTATAAATAGATCGATGGCATTCATCAATAATTATAAAATCAAACTGTTCAATAGGGTTTTTTGGTGAATACTCTACAGGCAAAGGTTCTTTCTTTTGCCACTGCCATCCTTTCTCATTAGGGTTCTCTTTTTCTCCTGACTCGTCTAACTCTTCCCCTTTTAATATGGAGTACAGCCTTTGAATGGTTGATATACATACCTGACTATCGGAAGCAATATAACTGGAACTTAAGCGCTGTACATTATATAATTCGGTGAATTTTCTATTATCATCAATAGGCTGGTATTTTAGAAATTCTTGTTCTGCCTGTTCTCCTAGGTTTTTAGTGTCTACAAGAAAAAGGATTCGTTTAGCGTTTGCATGTTTTAATAGTCTATATACAAAGGTACATGCAGTAAATGTTTTACCCGCACCAGTAGCCATTTGAATTAACGCCTTAGGACGGTTGTTTTTAAAAGAGGTTTCGAGATTTTCAATTGCTTTTATTTGTGCCGGACGCAACCCTTCTATATCTAATTTAGGAAGGTTCCGTAAGCGGCTTCGAAGTGTTGAACTCTGACCAAACCATTCCAACAGTGTTGAAGGTTGATGAAAATGAAACAAAGGTCTTGAACGTGGTTTGGGATCTCTATAATCAGTAAATCTGGTCAGTACTCCTGTACTTTCATAGACAAAAGGCAGCGGTTCTTTATTTAGGTTATATTTTAATTTAGCATTTGCATAACCTGTTGACTGGTCTTCAACAACTGTTAGTCTTTGGCCTTCTTTTTCTTCTTTTGCTTCAATAACACCCACTGGTTTTCTCTCTACAAACAAAACATAATCAGGCCGACCTACATCTGTTGGATATTCTCGAACAGCAACGCCTAATCCAGCAGACAAGTTTACCTTATTTTTTGATTGCACAATCCAACCTGCTTGTTTTAACATAAAATCAATTTTATCTCTAGCTATTTGTTCTGGATTCTGATTAACCATACCTTCACATCACCCCATGCATTTAATCATTCCAGGTAAAGCTTTTTTTAATAATGCGTTCTCTATTATTTCTGAATTAGCTTCGCAACTATAACTTGAACAACTAAAATAACTTTGCATATTTCGTACTGTTTTACAGATGTTCTTACAATAATTTTACAGATAATGTCGTATAAATTCTACTTTATTATCGCGTAAAATTAAGACCCCGGGGGTCAAAAAATCCCTCGAACCATTAGTCCGAGGGAACAAAAACACACTTTAACATTATACTATAGTCTGCAAAATCTATTGGTACCAAAAACTACCCCTTCAAATATAGCCTTGCCATGTACTCAACATGGCATGTGGGTGGGAAAAAATCTAGGATCAGTGTTACAAATTACGCTTTCCATCAGGAAAGATAAACAGCATCACGGATACTGAAAAAGTTACGGTGGGACTAGGTTAACAGGGTGACATGTGCGCGTGACAAAGTGAAAAATGTTTGGATGAAAGGAGGGCCAGGAAACTGGAACTGGTGTTGCTTTAGTGTCATGTAGCGTAAACATTCTTCAATTTAGTTTGGGGCTATTACCCTTTCATCTTGGCCACTTCTTCACACCTTACCTATCAAATGCTTCTGCACATCAAATTAGGCCATCCCACATTGCTCACTTAAAAGGTTTCATTCTCAACTTCAAGTCGACCCACCATAGCCTACACCTCTCCGTCGAATTTTAATCTCAGGATCCAATCCAGCTCACAAAAGTGCAAAAGATTTTATTACCTGTAAGCTGAGCCACACACCATACATTAAAGTCATTTGCAATATCTCGTTTTGCTTTCGCATATGAAGCATATTTACCCCTTAAAATTTCCCATCCACAGACCGAATCCAGTCGTGCAAAATTTATAAACGAAAAACACGCAACTGGTATCAGAACACAAATAAATATTTAAACAAGCACAACCCAGGTTGTTGGCCATCGATGAGTTTTGGTTAAACTCGTGTAGTTAAGACAGGTATGCTGATCCGACAGTCACCTATCAGTCGGTTGGCGACAGATTAGAATGTACCTATTTGAATGAAGAAAGGGTTAAACTGGCATAATAGGGACAACTTAAAAGTTAAACGCTTATAAGAAAAGTTTATTTTGGGGTATGTAAGAACGAAAAAGTTAAACATTTTTAACTGACACAGAAAGGAATTTCAACTGGGCACAGAAAGGTTGTTGTTTTAGCAACGTTAGTCTCAAAGATTGATTTTCTAACTGATACATTTAAACCTTTCCTACTTCTTCGAATCCCCCCTGCAAAAGTGCCTCTAAAACAACAAATTGGGATATCTCAATTAGCTCACGAAAAGACCTGGGATTTAAACTTGATGCGGACCCAGCCACACTCCAGATACTCTCTCAGTTGCAGACTGCTGATCTGCTCGAGTTGGCCAGAGCCTCTTTGAAGTTTGTTTTTCTTTAAAAACCCAACGACGCCATTCCTTGGTATCCGTGTTGAACTAGCCTTTAAGAACACTTACAATACCTATCCGGTTACAAGCAACCAAGAATCCAGCCTTCTAATTGACTTATTTTTATTTCAGCCGGTGTTAATGTTTTTAGACTTAAGTAATCTATTAAAGTGTTATGTCGATCGTGATAATTTAACCAACTGACTATAGCCATAGCATCTCGCTCATGCTCATTTGACCAGCCCGTTATTTGTACTGTCTTTTTATATAAAGAAGGATATGCCTCAAACAGTACATGACTATTCTCCGGAATTACAACTCCATCAAATGGCCAAAAATGAAGCTTTATATGCCCTGCATGTTTTAATTTCCTTAGGCGCGATAGCCAAGGAATTCCTGCATGAGTTGAATAAGAAACCATCCCGTGCACCTTTCTATCAAGATCAACAACACTTTTTGCTTTCGTCGCATAAGCCTTTTCAACCAATCTTCTGTAATTGGAATTTTTATAACCGTTTGATTTCATACATTCGGCTACACTATATTCCGAAGTCTGCCATTGGCTATCAAACCATTTTAAGAATTTATCCCAATTGGCAAATCCTTTAAGCATTGAGATTGGATAAGAAAAACCGTGATCTATTCCAGCAATAATGCGCTTTTTATTAGTTTTGAATTCTTGTTCTAAATATATATAAATGTCTTCTCTAGACCATTTTCTGTTCTTTATTGGGTTTGGAATTATTTGTATATTATTGTGTGCATCATTTTCAGCTACCGCAATAGCTTCATTTGATTTATGCGGGTTACCAGCTCCAGAATAATCAATTCCTATGTATCTATCGAACAATAGTTACACCTCTTCCTGTCAATACAAAAATAAACTCCCCTTATCCCTAATAAGCATTGCCTTTTGACATTGTGATTTATTTCAAAAAGGTCCAACGGAACTGGTTATAATTACCATATCACAATTCTGGGATGATTGAGTAAATTTTCTTATGGGAAAGTTAAACTGAGTTGATGGTGAGTCTTCAAAGGTATTGGTTTTACTAGAGTTAGAGTAAACATTGATTTTGCTTGTGTCCAACAACTAGTCTCAAATCTTGAGTATTTCCTAAAATCTCCCCTTTAGAATGCTTTTGTGACAACAAAATGGGATACTTCAGTCATTTTGCTAACACACCTTAAATTTAAACTTGATGTTAACCCAGCCACACTCTAAAGTAACCTAACCAACATATAGAATCATGAGCCACTTCGTTTGATCAAAGCATCCTTGGAATTTGTATTGCTTTTAAACTCATCCACAAAGCAACAAGAACACAGCGGAATGGAACAACAGCGGTTCAGTTTGTAAATCCTAACCAAGCCAGCTGCCTGGATGCGGATAGAAATGGGGGGTCAAGTGTAGATACTTGGGATGGATTGGCAACAGTTAAACACATGGAGCGAAAACAATCTCAGATCATGCAGAAGTAATTCTTAAGTTGGTGCAGAAAGGTATTGGTTTTACTAGCGTTAGTGTAAACATTGATTCCCTTGCTACCAACAATTGATCTCCTAATCTTGAGTATTTCCTAAAATCTCCCTCTCCAGTAGCTTCTGTAACATCAAACCGGGATACTCCAGTTAGCTTAACTAAAAGACTTTGAATTTTACTTTATGTGGACCCAGCCACACTCTAGTCTACTCCAGTGCCTGGGTACTCATGATGCGCACCAGTTAGTCAAAACCTCTGTTGGATTTGCTTTTAAACTCAACCACCACAGCACCACCGTTGCGCCTCTCTCACACTGCCTCCGGCTATAGATCCGCTGCTCCTCCATCTTCTCATCTACAAGAACACTCAAGTATGTAAACGAGGCAACGGACAGTTAGTACAAGTGTAGTACAAGGTAGGGTACAACACTCCCTCACACGCTAAGAAGATGGATCTTGCGAGGTACAAGTGTACAAGCCCGAAACTAAACCCCCCCTCTTTCAGCCCCATCCCACCAAATATACGTATCCCCAAACACAAAAACCTTTACTTTTTACTTGTACTTACTTGTACCCTTGTACTTTAACTGTCTTCCGTCCTCCCAAGGTCAAAGACACATATCAATACAAACAAACGTTCGCTTTGTACTAACCTTGTACCAATTTGTACCTGCCCATCTTTGCATCCATGATGGCGGCTGGATCTTTGACATGTTTCTGCCCATGTCATGTGGATGGGCATCTGATTTAGTCATTGCTCGTGGATGGACACATGATCATCAGGCTGTTTGGTGTTGGGTTGTGGCTGGATTCGAAACATTGGTTTGGCCTCGGTAAGGATAGGAACAACGCATGTAGGATCTGTGGAATGAGGAGAAGTAAATAGTTAAACTGACACAAGGAAAGTGAGTCTTCTGGTTACATGAACTATTTTTACTGTGGCTGGGTAAACACGCTTAACATTTGGTATTTTAAAGTTTTGGTCTTTAAAGGGTTAAACAGGAGGAGTCACATGACAGGTAAGTTAACCGGGTTTAGAATAAAGATACTGTTGAGGAAGGTTACACAAACGTGGAAGAAGCCTAAGGGTTGGCGGTTGATTACTTTGTTTATGGATGGTTACATAAGAAATGTGAAAGGTTTTTCCAAACAGAAACATGGTAACAAAAGAACTCCCTCCAATGCCGGAGAGAGTCCACGGTTATTAGTTATCTACTTTTTCTTGCTGTACATTACTACTACCATTCTCATCTTCATCTCTAGGGATGAATTTTTCAAAGCTGTCAAAAAAGAATTTGATACCCGTAATTCTAGGATTTTGTGCTGTCTCTCCCTCTACACGAGGCCGCTGTGTTGTTTGTAATTTATTACTTTTTATAAATCCAGCCACATACAGAAGCTGTCTTACTTGAGTCATATCTCCATATTTTTTCTGAAGTATGGACTCAACAATTTCTTGTTTTAATACAAGAAATTCTCCAGTCTTGTAATATAAGGTAGGAATCCCATTGAATACAATTGTATCCACGCTAAGATCATTTTTAACAGCTATCATATAATCTTTATCTTTAATATTTGGACTTAAAGCGGTAATTATCCCCCATATCCTTTCGATAATTTCTCGCATAATGCGGTCAGCAATATTTACCTGTTTTGTTTCTGCTCTCATTGACCGATTTAGTAGGTCTACAGCAGCTTCGACATTAAGTTGTACGCCAACCATCGCTTTAAATTTTTCCAACGACCAAATAAGTAAAGCTGCTTTTATTCGAAGACGTTGCACCAATGACTCATCGTCATCTTGAGAGACCAATTTAGAAACTTCTTGCACCTGATTGATGAGCGCATCAGAGTCTAACTTTCCAATTTCCTTCAGCCACGTCTTTGCAAACTGTCCACCATTACGAAGTGACTTTAGGCTTAAAGCCTCTACCTTCTTTGCGTCAAATTCCTTGGGGAAAGGAGGTTCATTTACTAACAAAATTCGACCAAAAATGCCAGCAGAAGTAGCCTCAACTTTTGTTGCAATTGATATCTCGCCATTAAAAAAAATTACCCCGTTAAAATCCCTACCTCCAGAAGCCCTGCTCTGCCATCTTCCTTTTCCAGTTTCAACTTGCTTGCTACCCTCATTTCCGTTGATCAAATCGTGCGGAACCCCTTCATACCTTTTTTCATTCATGCGGTGTGAATCGTCTAGCACAAAGGGTAAGTTATTAACTTCTTTTGCAAACCCCCATATTCCAGCTTGAGTGGACTTACCCCACCTTTTTTTGAGAGCATCTCCTAACCCGTACACTAGGTTAATGGCTATGGTTTGGATCGTGGTTTTACCCGATGTTGTTTTTCCATACAGGTCAATACCTATATTTTCATCAAGCACACCTTCTAACTTAGAGACAAGAGGTGAAGCTAAGCAACCAGCTAGCATTATGAGAAAAACTGCATTATCACGTAATTCCGTTAAAACATCTATTGCCTCTACATAATTTCCTTTTGGAAGAGTTTTAACAGTTTTATCAATCTCAAAAACAGTTGTTCCCTTTTCGCCAATAAACGTAATGTCAGATTTAGTAGTGAACGGGAAAAAATCTCCCTTGCTTGTCCAGCCGCATACTGACACTGCTTCTTCAACTTTTAAGCCCTTGAGCATTTTATTACTATGAATTAGCTTTAAAAAGAAACTTGCCATTGGTTTTTTATAGTCTTCACCAAACACGATAATACCAGCACCGTCTACTCTGATAATTTCTTTGGAAGAGACCAAATGTTTAATTGACACTGGAAATGGATGGTGCTCCCAAGTCCCAGTTTCAGCATCATACTTTATTAATTTTATTAGCTTGTCCCCAGTTGTATCTGCAGAATCTTTAATTATTTGATAAGGCAGTACAATTGAAGGGTAAGCTATCTTAGAATATATTTTTCCTTCAACAAATTTTTGTTGAACAATACCATTGGCTGGATTTAACATAAACCCTTCCGGGATGATTAAATCTATGTTTATAGGATGATTGGGAAGGACTGAGCTTATTCTTACCTGACTATGTTGCAATGCCTCCTCTTCCTGTAACAAATCAACCATTGTTCCTTGATGTTTTTCTTTTACTTCTTGTTCATGATTATTATTTTGATTTACAATAGAAATAGTACTCATTTGTTAGTTTCCTTCCCTCCTTGCCCACCCCGCCAGGTGGGTAAGGAATTTAGTTTTTGTTTAAGTACATGAGCATGCTTGCTAAATTTTGCCGACTTATTGAACCATTCAGCTGCTTCTTGAGGATTTATTACAGTTATATTTTTGGAAAGTACATAATGAGGAAGTCCCTTCTCAAAGTAGAACTGTACTGTATTCAAGCTTACCCCTAGAATTCGGGAAAAATCTTTTTTTCTTAGCATCCTGTACTCAACCTTCCGTCAGCATCTTATCCTAATTTTAAATTCCAATATTTTCCATTGTCAATTTTTTCCGCCCCCCTCCTTCCTTAAAGGAATGCACCTATTATATCGAACGGATTGGCAGAGGCACCAGTAGGCTCGCAGAGCCGCCGCGAGGACGGCTCGCAAAATTAAAATGTAAATCTTTTACTTTTCCTGCGGTTTCTTTGCTCTTTCCTGTTAGCCTTTTTAGTTTTCACTGTGAGAACACTGTAATAATTATGCTTGGTGTCTCCTGTATGGGCCACGCAATTTTCACTATCAAATAATTCCTTTAGCTGTTTAACAAATTTGTTTTTCACTTTCTTTTTGCTCTGCACATCAGATGCCAAACGTAACCCATCCTCTAGCTCATTTATTGCTTTGCATTGATAATTGAAGCGGTGTACAGATATTTGAGTGCCTTTGCAATTAAATACTCTATATCCTGACTCAAGCTTGTACGTGCGAAGGAACCTCCCCCTAAACGGAGACCAAATCTTCCCGTTTGATTTCCCCCTGTAACCGTCAATCCAAGCGATTAGTAATATCAAGTTTTTCTTAGATTTTAAATCTAGCAAGCAGTACCCTAGAGAAATTTCTTCACCCCCTTTAACCTCGAAAATTTCACATTTCGTTTTCCCTACCAATGTAGGATCATATAATTTTAGACGTACCATATTCTCCTCCCAGTATGCTATAATGTTTTTATCGATTTCTACATCAACCAATTGAACCCAATGTGAAAATCCACTCAAAAGCATCCCCAACCTTAAAGCCAACGGAATTATGGAAAATATTTACATACGCTCCGGCGATAGCCTATCCCCCCCCTTCATGCATAGAGGACAACATTTCCCCGGAGATACGCAAGGGGTCTGTGAACCGTGGCGTCCGCGGCCACGCAATATTCAAAAAATATTTATATTAATGAATTATTATTTAATTTTTACTCTCAATATAAAATTGTTGAATTTCAAATACGTATGTTTTAATTGAATTAGGACATAGACCGTTTAAATTCAGTCTAATATTCGAAACCGATAGACCGCTTAAGTGGATGGGTAACAGTATAATAGGAAAAGACAAGAGTAATTTTACGAAAAACTGAATATTTCTGATGCGAGAGTTAACCGGTCTGTCGGAACGCCAGATCCGCTATTACGAAGAGCGCCGCTTAATTCACCCGGACAGATCGAAGGGCGGTACAAGAAAATTCTCTTTTGACGATGTGGAAAAACTCGTCCGCATTGCCAATCAGATAGAGGACGGCTGGCAAACCTCAGAGATCAGAAAACAGGATTTAAAAGAAACGAATGCCCAAATCCGGGACAAAATGATTGCAGGACAGCTTAACGCTGCTTTCCCCTCCCGCAAAATGTAACCTTCCGCCATCGCTGGCCGGAAGGTCTCTTTAATGTTGGGCAAAAGCCCACTGGCTGACAGAGCTGCCTCTATCACGTTGAACGGAGATTTGTTAAAAAGTATGTTAGATTTCCTCACAATATAAATGTACCTGCTCAACTCCTTTATTATAATGTGATAAAAGTTAACAATCAGGAGGAGAGAACAATGAAAAAGGAAGAGGTCTTAACGCTTATCGACCCGTTCTACGTTTTTGTAGCAGCTCTGCTCGTCATCTCCATGCAAATCGGTTTCTCGCTGTTGGAAGCCGGATCAACCCGAATGAAAAACGCGGGGCATGTTGCCGGCAAACAGGTCATCAGCTTCGCTGTTGTCAGCCTATGTTTTTGGCTGTTTGGGTTCGGCATTACATTCGGGGAAGGCAACAGCTTTATGGGGCTGAGCGGCTGGGCGCTGCAGGTTCCGGATACTCAGGTAGATAAAGTATTCGCTTCGCTTGCCTGGGCAGGCGTGCCATTATCCCTTAAATTTCTTTTTCAGCTGTCCTTTGCAGCAGTCTCCATCGCTATCGCCTGGGGTGGCTTCGCGGAACGGGCAAAACTTTCCGCATATCTTATCTTCGGCGCTTTGTTTACCACCCTTGTTTATCCCGTCATCGGCCATTGGGTGTGGGGTGGCGGCTGGCTGGGCCAAATGGGCATGCAGGATTTCGCAGGTTCGACGGTTGTTCATCTGCAGGGCGGGATCGCGGCTTTAATCGCAACCATGCTGCTTGGGCCCCGCATTGGAAAGTTCACCAAAGATAAAAAACCGAATCTTCTGCCGGGGCACAACCAGGTTTACTCGATTATTGGCGTGCTCATTCTCTGGATAGGCTGGTTTGGGTTTAACCCCGGTTCCACCATGAGTGTAAAGGATGGATTTTTTGGATACGTGGCGCTCACAACCAACCTGGCCACAGCGGCTGGTGCCATTGCGGCTATGTTTATGGCATGGACGGTTCTGGGTAAGGCTGATATTACGTATATGTTAAACGGTGTGCTTGCCGCGCTGGTGGCTATCACTGCATCCTGTGCTTTTGTTGAACCATGGGCTTCTGTTGTGATAGGCGCACTCGCTGGCATTATAACTTTCTTTACTTCTATCTATTTCGAACGCCGGGGTATCGACGATCCGGTCTGCGCATTCTCTGTTCACGGAATTGCCGGAATATGGGGGACGCTTTCAACGGGCTTCTTCGCTTCACCTCGCCTTGTTAAACAGACAGGTGTTGGGCAAGCCGGCCTATTCTACGGCGGCGGTGTGCATCAATTATGGGTGCAAATAGTCGGGGTAGTAGGAGCTTCCGTGTACGTGGCCGTTGTGTGTTTTGTCATCCTATACCTCTTAAAGAAGACAATTGGACTGCGGGTTACAGCTGAGGAGGAAATCACTGGACTTGATCTAAGCGAGCATGGCGCATACGGTTATCCTGAACAACTTCAGGCTGATTCCGCCAATAAATCAGCTGTCTAGCAGCTGTCTTACTGTAAGCCGGGCCCTGTTGCAGAGCCCGGCTTATTTATTCAGGGATGAGGTGCCCGATGGAACACACCCAAAATTATGATTCCTTGCAGGCAAAAATTCGGCAGGCCAACTCTCCTGACGAGCTTCGTAAAATTCATGATTCATTGCCTGATTACTTACGATCGGTTTCTTTTACCCGCGATAAAACAATCGAGTTATATCAACAGGTGAGCCAAATCCATGATGCACTCATGCAGCAGGCATTACAATATGCTGAGTCCCTTGTAAGAGAAACGATTCCAGGAGAGCATCCGGAGTTCTGCTGGGTAGTAATGGGCAGCGGTGGCCGAAAGGAACAAACCTTATGGACGGACCAGGATAACGGGCTTATTTACAGCTATCCACCGGATCAAAACCCCCGGCAAGTGGATGCCTATATGGAACACATGGCCAGGATCGCTGTCGATTGCCTGGAGCAAATCGGATACCCTTTATGCCCTGGCAATGTTATGGCTACGAATAAAAAATGGTGCGGACCGGAAGAACATTGGATCACCACGTTTGAAACATGGGCTCGATCCTTAACGGATGAAGCGGTTCGATTTTTACTGATAGCCGCTGATTTCCGGGTACTCCGGGGCAATAAGGCGATCGGAAACAGAGTAAAGCTGTCATTTCTTAACTTATTCCAGCATGAACCTCATCTGCTTCAGCTTATTGCGAAACACGCGGCCCTGCCTACCGTTCCAACCGGATTATTTGGGCAAATCTTTACAGAGCAATGGGGAATACATGCAGGGATGTTAAACATTAAATATGCCGCGTATGTTCAGTTCGTCAACTGTGTGCGTCTCTGGTCGCTGTCTAATGGAATTGCTGATACAGCTACCCTTTCCAGAATAAGCAGACTGAAAGATTCGCATATCTGGCGGGCTGAAGAAGCGAAAGAGGCCGAAATAGCATTTACGGATGTGATGTATTTACGCCTTATGAATCATCTAAATCAGAAGCAAGATAATAGACTACACCGCAATCACATCAACCCTAATCACTTATCCAGAGGAGATATGAGCACGCTGAAGCGCGCCTTAAAGTCAGCCCGGGCTCTCCAGCGCAAAGCGAAAATCGCATTTAACGTTCATAAGGGGTGAGCATGATGAATCCTCAACCGCCGGACCAGGGCAACTGGAAACAATTTATTTCCCGTATGTTGTCACTTGGTTTACAGCGAAATCAGATTCCCGTAGGAAGCGAAGGCAGCTCCCCTAATTTTCACATCGAAGCGCTTATCCGCAGCCTTATGAAAGAAGCAAACAAAAATCAGATAAAATTAAGCACGCCCCTGCAGGAGATTCCCTTTGTTATCCTTGATACGGAAACAACCGGATTTCATCCCTATCATGGAGATGAGATTATATCGCTTGCAGCTGTGAAAGTGATTTTCGGGGAGATGACAACCAACGTGTATCAGACGCTAGTCAAACCCTCTACCTCTGTTCCCGCACACATCACAGAGCTTACCGGTTTATCCGATATTTCATTGCAGGATGCCCCTCGTCTGCGCGATGTAATCCACGACATTCTCCACTTTGTAAGCGGTGGGGTTATCGCAGGTTATCACATCAGCCATGACATTACGTTCCTTAACGCGTATCTGTGGTACCATCACAGGACTCGTATAACGCAGCGAATCATTGAAATAAAAAATATTGTAGAAAAAATGTGGGAACGCACTTTTACAGATCTCGATGAAACGCTGGATTACTTTGGAATTGACAAAGAAAACCGGCACACTGCGCTGGGAGATGCGAAAATGACAGGCCGATTATGGCTATATGTACTGGAGGAGTGCCGCCGGAAGGATATTAACACACTTGAAGATCTATATAGTAAGGTAGCCAATTCCCAGTGAGAACATCTTCTGCTCTGCAAGAATGAAAGAAGCCCCCGGTATTCAAACGGGAGCTTCTTCGTATTGTTTACAATTCCGTCAGGATGACCGGGCCATCGGCCGTAATCGCGATAGTATGCTCGTATTGAGCGGAAAGGCTGCCATCGCGGGTCCTGGCTGTCCACCCGTCTTCATCTACTTTAGTATGGAATTTGCCTGTGTTAAGCATCGGCTCAATGGTGATGACCATGCCTTCTTTCAGACGTGGTCCTTTGCCGGCCGGTCCAAAATGGGGCACATAGGGGTCCTCGTGCATTTCCTGGCCGATTCCGTGCCCAGTAAAATCCCGGACAACTGACAGGCCCTCCGATTCCGCATATACCTGAATCGCATGCGAAATATCGCCAAGCCGGTTTCCATCAACCGCCTGCTCAATTCCTAGAAAAAGAGATTTCTTTGTCACGTCCAGCAGGTGCCTTGCCTGCTGAGAAATATTTCCGACACCATATGACCAAGCGGAATCAGCAAGCCAGCCATTTAGATTAACGACCATATCAATGGTCACAATATCCCCATCTTTTAGTTCGTACTTACCTGGAAATCCATGGCAGACCACGTCATTGACAGAAGCGCAGGTTGCATACTGATACCCATGATATCCTTTTTGTTCAGGGGTAGCACCATGCTTAAGGATGAACTGCTCCGCAAACTGGTCAATCTCCTGTGTCGTCACTCCCGGCTTAATCCGTTGGGCGATCTCCTGGTGGCAAGCTGCAAGTATTTTACCGGCTTCTCGCATCCGGGCAATTTCTTCTTTCGTCTTAATTACAATCATAAACGCACCTCGGTCTATTCTACACAGTAAGGATATTTTCCCTCTACCTTATATTTTAACATAAACGGACAAATTTTCTCATGCCGCCACAAAAATAAGCGCTGCCGACCATTATTTATTGGTTACATACCGCTTATCTTTTAAAAACATTCGCCAGAAATTTTTTTATAAAGCTACGCGCAAAAAAAAACGCAAAAAAGGCCGCAGATTCTGTGATCGTACGGCTTAACCCACATCTGTATGCTGTCTACACAACATGCAGTACATTATGAACAATAAAAAACATGCATAGAACAGCGTTGACAACGATTAGAATATCAACAGCCAGATCGCCTTTATCCTTTGGCTGGCTGAATGATAGCTTCTGTTTCTTCATCCTCCGATAGGCAACAATCCTGCGGACCCCGAAAAAACTGACCAGAACGGCCAACAGCAACACGAGATAGGCTGTAACGTAATACATAGTAGACCCCCGAAACCTGATGTCCTATTCATTTGACCCTATAAAACTTTCTTATTATACCTGACATATTAAAGGAACAGAACAAAAAAATTTTTAAAAAAGTTGTTTTAACAAGTTCTATACAGGGAATATTATAAGTAACTCCCTTTGAACAACTGATTACACCTCCCCTCACTCCCGTATTGGGAGTCTTTTTTTTACATGTGAAAAAGGCATGCCCTTCAGGGTATGCCTTTTGTCCGTTCATCAGCTTTCTGCAAGCCGCTTGACTTCGATTTGTTTAATTGTGAGACCGCGGGTTTTTTTTATGGTAATCAGCCAGTTGTCTTCTTTAACCTGCTTTCCTTCTTGAATGTCCATAACCTGTGCCGCGACCCATCCTCCAATCGTATCAAACTCCGGATCGGCCGCAATGCCTGTCAAATCTTCTATTTCCGATAACAGAACTTTATTATCCACCAGAAAATGGTCATTTCCGATGATTTGAATCGGATCAGTCTCATGCTGATCAAATTCATCGTGAATTTCACCGACGATTTGCTCCAGAATATCTTCCATCGTCACCAAACCTGCCGTACCGCCATATTCATCCACAAGCAGAGCCAGCGATGCTCTCTCCTCTTTCATTCTTTGGAGAAGTGATTGGAGCGGACTCCCATCGTTTGCAAAGATAGCCGGGCGAATTAAGGTTTTTATATCGATGCGCGGATTGTCTAGGTAGTGGAAAAACAAGTCTTTCGTATGCAGTATGCCTATGATGTGGTCCTTATCTCCCTCAATAACGGGAAAACGGGTGTATCCCTCTTTTTTTATGGCAACGATGTTTTCTTCAAGCGGAGCATCCACGTTAAGGCATACCATCTCCGTTCGCGGAACCATGATTTCCCGTGCGACCCGCTCCTCAAATTTAAAAATATTCATCAGATAGGTGTATTGGTTAGAGTTGATCTCCCCTCTATCCAGGCTTTGATCCAGGATAAAACGCAATTCCTCTTCCGGCTGCCCTTCTTCATCATCCTTTGTCGGATTTATTCCTATCAATCGGCCAACCGATCCCAGTAAATTGATTATACTCCCCATCTACAGCCCGCTTGGGACTCACCTCCGAATAATGCATCCACATTGCTTACTCTTATTTTACAAAAAATCAACCGATTCAGTCTACGAAAAGATAAATATGTGAACAAAAGTTGACCTGTTCTTTTTTTGAACTAATTATACCATAAACCACGGCGTTTGCGCCGCGCGACAGCGTGTACGAAAGCCTCCGTTGCCATATGGAAAAAAACCGCTGTTTTTTAAACAACGGCCTGTTGATAACAGGTGTTTATTCTGTTGGGAACACCTTCGTTAACCGGGTTAATTCAAACAGTTCTTTTACCGATCCGTTCAGTCCCTGGATAGTTACTTGACCTTTATTCTGCAGCGCCCGTTTGTGAATAGCCACAAGAACTCCCAGACCTGAGCTGTCAATGTAGTTCACTTCTGATAAATTAAAAACAAAATGACTGAGCCCTTTTTCGAGACATTGAAGGAGTTGCTCTCGAAGAACTGTCGATTCTTCAACATATATCTCTCCTGAAAGTGTAACGAGAACCTGGTTATTGGACACTTTAACATCCCGAATCATGTCTGTATCTTTCCTCTCGTCGTTTAAATTTTAAATGTCTCCACACTTATCTTTAGTTCGTTAGCCATCGCACTCGTCTCCTGTGAGCTGGCGGCAATGGTTTCCATCGCTGCAGACGTTTCTTCGACGGAAGCTGACACCTCGCTTGCGTTATGAGAAGTCCGTTCGACAACAGAGGCAAGTGAATGAATTAAAGCTACAATTTTATCTGACCCGGCTACTTCCTCATCTGTCACTTCTACAATACTTCGAATTTCTTTAACCGTACCGTCTACAGCCGATAGAATATCATCAAGTGCCTGCCCTGCCTTAGAAACAATCGTTACGCTGTTTTCAACTTCCTCCCGCGACTGGCGGGTAGAGTCTGCCGCCACCCCTGTGCTCTGGGCAATCTTTCTAACAATTTCCGCAACCTGCCCGGCCCCCTCATTCGACTGTTCAGCCAGCTTACGGACTTCATCGGCTACCACAGCAAACCCTTTTCCCGCTTCACCGGCCCTGGCGGCTTCGATGGCAGCGTTAAGGGCAAGAAGATTGGTTTGGGTAGCGATTTGCGTAATGGTATCGGTTATCGAGCCTATTTCTGTGGAATAGTCATTCAGCGTTGCCATGAGACTCTCGGTATCACGGGTCTGGGTTTTCACATTTTCCATAAGCTGAATGGTTTCATTAACAATTTCCTTTCCTTTCGAGGCGGTGGCCATTGTTAGTTCAGAACTGTCTGCTGCCGAAGCTGCTTTTCCCTTTGCAATTTGAATCAGAGAGGAGAGTTCAAGCAGCACCTTAGAAGCATCCACTACCGACTGACTTCCTGTTTCCGCATCTACCGAAACTGTATAAATGCTGGACGATACCTCCGTTACTGCGGCAGTAACTTCCTCTGTAGAAGCGGCCATTTCTTGCGAAGTAGCGGCGAGTTCATCTGCCGCTCTTTCCACATTTGCCACAATTCTGTGCAGATTCTCCACCATTTTATTAAAGGCTTCTGACAGCTGGCCTATCTCATCGCTGCTTTTAACAGTTAGGGGATCAACGGTTAAGTCTCCTTCAGCCACCGAATTGGCATGCTTGGCGAGATCGCGAAGCGGGCGGCCAATGGCTCTTCCATATAGAAGGCCTATCGCGATAGCAAGGGCGGTAGCCGCAAGCATCATAACGATTTGAATCATGCGTGTAAACGCATAGGCATTGCTGTTGTCCACCTTCAATTGTTCGGCTACCTGTTGGTTGATTTGGATTAACTGTTGTGCTTCCGTACTTGCCTTAGTAAAAGGTACCCCACCTTTTTTAAGGCCCTGGCTTGCTGCCGGGTAATTGCCACTTCTAATTAAACGAATATTGTCGGCTACAATCTGCGTAAAATCACCCCAGTCTTTTTTGAAGTTTTCAAATACCTGTTTTTCTTCAGGGGTCATTTGCCCTCGCCCATACGTCGCAACGGCATTTGTAATTTGGTTTATATCTTCTTCAGCCTTATTTGTAAAGGAAGGATCCTTTGTATTTACCGCGGTAAGCATGTTGACCCGTGTATTTTCAGAAAGTCGGCTAATGCTTGCAAGCTGGGTCAACGGAATTACGCGGTTTTGATACATGTTTTCGCCATTTGCATTGATACGTCCAACCGACAAAATAGAATAAATTCCAACAATCAGAATCAAAGTTGAAATGACCATATAAGACAGGACTAACTTTACTGTTATTTTCTTGTTCATGATGTTTATCCTCTCATTTTTTGTTCTCTTCTCATGGTGGTCGGGATATATGGGAAGATGGCAGCAGGGACTCTTTTAATTATCATTACTTCATTTCCTATACGGTTGTAAAGAATAGAATCCGCAACGGTAAGCATGATTTTTATCCCCCGTCCTGATTCATCCAAGAGCCCTTTATCGAATAATCTGGAACCCTGTTTTGAAAAGGTTTCTACAGTACGCCTGGCCGCAAAACCTGGGCCCTCGTCCTTAACCCGGATTATCAGTTTATTTCCATTCATAATTCTCATTTTTAGGGTGATAAATTTCTCGCCGGACCGCCTGCCGTTGTTGATTGCGTTGTTAACCGCTTCATTAACAGCAACATCCATCATACAGCCTTCTTCTGGCAGCACCTGCCGTATATATTCACTTATACAGCGGCGGATACAGGAAAATCCTCCAAGATCCTTAAACCTAAATTGTAATTCGTACACCGTGGTTCACCCGCTCCTTCGTACAACGTGATTGTCGTTTACTTTTAAACAAATTGCCGACGCATCGTCTTTGCATCCTTTATTGGCCGCATACGTGCATAAATCCTTAACCGTCCTTTCAAAACTATCTGTGCCGCGGAAAGATTGCGGGAGAGCATCGAATAAGCCATCTGTCATAAAGTAAAAACAATCCCCTGCATTAAAATGAAGCACGTGCTGTTCAAAGCAAACATCTTCCATTACGCCTAGAAAAGTCCCCTCTATCTTAATAAGGTGTTCTGCTGAAGAGATGAAATAATTGATGCCCGCAGATGCATACGTTAGCGTGTGCTTCTCAAAGTCAAATTCAAAGCAAATGGCCGCCGCTAATGTATCATCTGTAAAAAAACGGAGAGCCTCATTATTAATATAGAACAGCTTATCTGTCAGCGAATCATCCTTACTCATGATCTGGTGAAACAATACGCGCAAGGCCGATGTCTGCAAGGCTGTTGCAAGACCGTGCCCCATTACATCCATTAAATAACCGAAGAGAATGGTTCTTTCTTTTTTCCACTTGTAATCATATAAATCCCCACTTACATAACGGTACGGCTGATAGATCGTGCGAACTGTAGCAGTTCTCTCTTCAAAATCAAGCGGCAGCAGTTCTGCCTGTATTTTTCCGGCAAGTATCAATTCCTTCTTTAACTGCTCCTTCTCGGTTATATCCATAAAAACAGCAAGATAATGGGTGACACTTCCTTTTTCATCTTTTATCGCGTCGACCATTAACCACTCTGGATAGATCTCACCGGATTTCCGCCGGTTCCAGATTTCCCCCTGCCAGCTCCCTGTTTTAAGAAGATACGCCCACATATTTTTGTAAAATGCCTGGCTTTGCCTGCCTGATTTCAGCATGCGGGGGGTTCGGCCAATGGCTTCTTCACTTGCATATCCGGTCACACGCGTAAAAGCATGATTCACACACAAAATAACGCCCCGGGCATCTGTAATCATGATGCCGTCACTCGAATTTTCGAAAACCTTGGCAATAAGCAAACGGAGTTGTACTTCACTTTTCTGTAACGTGTATATCTCCCCCTTTCATAAGGGACTTATTACCTGTTGATTTGTTATTTATAGTTAAATTATACTTCGCTGTCTAGTTATTCCGAATGACAATTTTTCGATAAATATGTCAAAAAGATGAAAAACGCGAGTTGAAAAAAAATAAAGTGACAGATCAAAATCTGCCACTAAGGGTAAAGCTATCTCCAATAATAATAGTAGAGTTAAATTTTCTCTCCGTTTGTTTTAATTATGTCTTGATACCAATAAAAACTTTTCTTCTTGATACGTTTTAAATCTCGTTCGTCGGTTTCATCACGATTTATATAGACAAATCCATAACGTTTTTGATAACCATTTAACCAGCTTAACAAATCCGTAAATGACCAACTACAGTAACCAATCAGATCAACACCGTCGTTTATCGCCTGTTTGCATTGCGCAAGGTGGGAATGGAGATAGTTAATCCTATAATCGTCGTCAACTGAATGATTTGAATCTAGAAGATCAAACTCCCCAAGACCATTTTCAGTAATAAAAATGGGGAGTTGATATCGGCTAGTAATCCGTCGCAGTCCTACTCGTAAACCGATAGGATCGATTGCCCAATCCCAATTTGAAGTTTCTAGGTTAGGATTACGCTTCGTTTTGTATAATCCCGGCACTCCTGTTTCTTCACCACTCCCTTTTTTTCCAGTCCTATTGAATCTTCCCTCTGCCACACCACCAATTGGGTTAAATTCGTACGTAATGGTTTGATAATAATTGACCCCTATAAAATCAGGTGTTCCTTTTTGAAGTAACTCAAGGTCACCTTTCTGTATGGTAGGGGCTAGTCCCTGTTCCAGTAAATACTGGTATGGAATTTTCGGATATTTTCCCCACGAATACACATCAAGCCACCAGTTGTTCGTAAATTCTTCCGCATTCTCATAAGCCAATATATCCTTTGGATCACTGGTTAGAGGATACGCTGGGGAATAAGCAAAGCTAGGTCCAATTTTCCCATCAGGTACATACTTCCTGAATGATTCAATCGCTTTTGCATTTGCTAAAAATGCAATATGATTCGCTTCATAAAATCTCCTTCGATCTGTTACACCCGGTGGGTGCATAGCCGTGATAAAACCATGATTCGTGTTATAATTTTGTTCATTTAATGATACCCAGTATTTAACACGATCCCCAAATCGCTTATATAGAGTAATACAATAGTTATTGAAGTCTTCAACAATTTGCCTGGATTCCCATGCGCCATATTCCTCCATTAAAGCGTATGGTACATCCCAATGATAAAGCGTTAAAACTGGCTCAATATGATGAACTAATAGCTCATTGATAAGATTATCATAAAATTGTAACCCCGCCTCATTAACCTCGCCCTTTCCTTTGGGATAGATTCTGGGCCAACTTACAGAAAATCGATATGCCTTTAAACCCATTTCCGCCATTAACGCAATATCTTCTTTATAACGGTGGTAATGATCTACCGCTACATCTCCATTCGATCCCTTAAATGTTTTACCGGGAATTTTAGTAAACACATCCCAAACGGAAGGCCCCTTGCCATCCTCATCCCAAGCACCTTCGATCTGGTATGCTGCTGATGCAGATCCCCACAGAAAATTTGTCGGAAATGACTTTAACTCTTTATGAATCATACCTTTCACTCCAATCTTTTATTATCTTTATTTCCTTTAGGTTGATAAAGTTTACCCGATTAATGAGACAAAAGAGTTAGTCATCATTCGTAGATCCAACCACCATTACATTTATTTCATGACGATTTAACACTTCATTCATTTCAAAGTCAGGTTCATTATTTGTTATCAAAATATCAACGCTACCCCAACCGCAAACATTCTGAAAAAGTTTGCGACCAAACTTTGAAGTATCTGCTAATACGATAACTTGGTCAACTCTTCGGATCATTTCTCTCACCCAATAGGCTTCTTCTGCATCGGGAATGGACAACCCCTCATGTTAAATACTCATTGTCCTTAATGAGGGTGGCAGCTAACCGTCCAATTTCTCTTTTCCCTTTAGGTTCATCAAGTAATCGTTGTTCATAATTGAGGACTTCCTTCGTTAATGAAGGAAGAATAGCTCCGCCCCTTGTTCGGATAATGCTCCTATTTTCCTCAAGTTTAACCAATATAAGTTATTTAAGTAAGTATAAGCCTACCACATATGCTATCCTGTCCTTTTCCGGATTAAAAAAGGACCGCCGAAACAGCCCAACTTATCGAGGTAGAGAGCCCCTTTAGTTGAAGAAGAAACTACATAAAAAAAGAGCCGAATGGCTCCCTTACGTGTCAATCCTTTACTAATCCTGCTCTCAATTTATTAATGCCAAATTCCAAATAACCCTTCAAACAGGTTAACATATAAACCCATCCTTCTTTGTTATCTAACAAAATACCAATTAGTTGTTCATCATTCTCATTAAAACCTGCTTCGTTAACTTCTATAATTGTACTGTCGTTATCCAACTCTTTCAGTGTAATCGTAACAATATGTCCTTTTCCATCTGTACCCCACTGGAAAACGATTTTCTTATTTTCTTCGATCTCCAATATTTTTATATCCCCTTGCGCATCGTATTCGTCATATCTCAATGTAATCGTCTTTCCTTGTTCCCATCTTTCAGAACTCGATGAGAACCAAAAATTCCCGATTTTTACAGGGTCTACGAAGGCTTCAAATACTTCATGAGCTGGCTTGAATATTTTAATTTTCGTAAGGTTGTTCATCGCTAAATAATCCCTCTTTCAATTTTTGTTACAGCTGTCTCATTCAGTATAGCCTGATTTCTTAACCAAATTAAACTGTCCGTTTATTATATTTTAATTGTTACGATGTTTCTCGCTTGGATTGCAGATCGAATTATTTTTATGAGAGCGAATGATTTCGGAAATGTAACGTTGTTTGTTATTCTTTGTTTTACACTGGTCCTGCGACCTTTATCTGAATTTTTTGTTGCGAGGAGATATAAATAACTAGATACCAATTTCCGCTCTGTGACCACCGTTCTGCTTTATACATAAATGTAGCTGTACACTTCCAACTATCTGATTGTTTATTTTAGCGACAAATAGAATCACTTCGGGGTTCAATGCATGTCCCCAATACTCCGCAGCATCTGAAAGATTTAATGGTGGTAAAGAACTCCACACTCTGAAAAAGTTCGTCTATTCGACGAACTTTAAGAATGCATGTAAATTTATTTGTTACTCTCAATTTCTTTCTATAAGTGTCTTAAAGTCGGTATAGTTAATAGACGTTACTAACTTTCCGTTGATAAAAAAGGCGGGTGTACCTGGAACCGAAGCCGCCTGGCCTTGCGCCTTATCCCGGTCTACTTCGCGCCGGTATGTTTGGTTCATGATGTCTTTTTGCAGCTGATTGTAGTTGATGCCCGTTAAATTCTTCGGAGTAGTCCACTTCTCAGCCTTGCTCCCCTGGTTGTAAACGGTAGAATAAAACAGCCAAAAAGCTTTGGGATTTTGATGATAAATCGCTCTTCCGGCCAAGGCCGCCGTATAAGAATCAGGGCCAAGAATCGGAAAATTCATAAACGTAAATTTCACTTTTCCTGTGTCAATAAATTCTCTTTTTAATTGAGGAAAATAACTTCTTTCCCAAGTTGCACAATCCGGACACCTAAAATCACCAAATTCAACGATTTGCACAGGCGCATTTTCTTTACCTAAATAAGGTTGGTCTTCATAGATAAAATGATGGACCGTTGTTTTTTGGTTAGTAAATGAATACATATAGAAAACTGACAAGGCACACACACCTAAAACCAACAGGGTAACAATGGCCAATAGTACATTTTGTTTTGTTATCATCTTTCTCCCCATCTTTCAGTTAGAAAAAAGACAACCAACCTGGTTGTCTAGAGTCATCATATCCCTAAATCGTTATTTTCTCAAATGGCGGTCCAAGTTGAACCCGGCCAGCTTCGCTTCTTCCTCTGCGAAAACTCTCTCAAGCTGTGCTGCTACACTCCGGATTTCGTCCTGGGCATACTCTTCTTTCCGAAGTGATACAAAGTGGGCCAGTCCATACATGTTGGCATAGAATGGCAGCCGGCGCGCATTTCCATTAAGGACAGCATAAGGGGCGATTCCGGGCAGGCCCACAGCATGCAGCTCCTCATAAAGTTCATGGGAACGGGCTCTCATTGTCAGAAGGATTTCATTGATCTGGTCAGCGGCGGCCTTACCGGCTGCTCCGACTGTTTCAATAGGCAGGATAAAACCGTACGCTGTATCCGGCAGCTGAATTTGAAAGTCAAACGCCCTATGCCGAATAATTTGATGGTGGCATCCTTCTGAGCAGGTAACAGCCACCATTTTACCGAATGCCCGCATTGTAGCAGGAAGCTCACTAAAGCGGTTCATTTCGCCCAGTTCCCCCAGATTCAATTCTGCATCGGCCTGGTATTCCAGGTGGGCGGCATTTTCCTGCACCTCAAGAAAAGGCCCACTATAGATTGGAAGATCAGCCGCTGTGTGCCTGCGGCGATAAAAGTTGGTTGTATAGGAACGCATAAAAGGCGTCGCTTCGGTATGGCTGATAAGAGAAGGCAGCACATCCGTTGTATGCTTTTTAATTTTTTCAGCCGTCACCACAAATTCCTGGTTAAACCCTTCATGCGAAAGCAGCTCCGCGATGGCATCCGAGATGGCCCGGGCATTTCCTGTTACTGCAACATTAGACTTAGTTGCCAGCGGCAGTACATTTCGGGCATTCTCATATGCAAGCTTTTCAGCTGCCCCATCCTTCATATCCGGATTTTTCGCCTTTATTAAAGAGAAAAAAAGGGGAACCAGTTCTTCGTACTTCTGAAAGCAGCTTTCGCCGAAAGAAACAAATTTCTGTTTTAACTCAGGATGCATGTCCAGCTCTGCCGGTACTACAAAATCTTGTGGCTTCTGATAACGAAGTGAGAATTCCGTAAAAGATAGCCATTTAGCAGCCTGCACGGTTTCAAGCGCCTCCGTAAACCACCGGGATACACCCTCAATACAGAATTGGGCAAAGGCGTGTTCCTTGATGCTTGAATGGCCATAATCGACGCCCCATTTCTTCATAAAGCCCCCGGCGTGTGCCGCGGAATCCTTGAACATCGCAATCATATCGACATCCGGCAGGCGGAGCATATCCTCCTTAATAAGGTCAAACAGATTATCCCGAAAGCTTTTCGGGCTGCGGCTTACCTTGGCAAAAACCGCACCTGCCACTTCGGTTGGCACATTTTTTATTGCGTATACGTTATCCTCTGTACTCGTTACATAGTTTTTTAATCCGTCCATGCTATACCCTCACCTTTTATAAGACTAAATAATTGACTCGCAATTCACGATAAACGCAGTTAATGCCTTGGATAGATCAATTTCGTACAACTCCTCTACATCGGTTCCATCCGGATTCTTTATAATACGGACTATTGGCCGCGATGAAAGATGCCGATTATAATCCACCACAACGCCTGTTTCCCCGGTATTCAGCGTAACGGTAATACCGATAGGGTATATTGCAATGGTTTTTCCAAAGCCTTCAACGAATGAACTTTCAAAGTGTTTCCCTGCCCCGCCATACAATATTTCCATCGCCTCATGGGGCAGCATAGCCTTTCGGTACACCCGGTGTGTAGTCAAAGCGTCAAACACATCACCCACTGCCATGAGTCTTGCATACTTGTGAATCTCTTCGCCTTTTAACTGGCGTGGATATCCTGTCCCATCGATTTTTTCATGATGCTGGAAAGCACAGTGCGCGGATAGAAGCGATATGCCTTCCTGCGCGCGCAGCATTTCAAACCCATATTCTGTATGCCTTTTAATGACTTCATATTCCTCTTCAGTAAGCCGGTCTTCTTTATGTAAAATTTCAGAGGGAATCAACATTTTTCCAATATCGTGAAGCATTGCCCCCATGCCAAGTTCCACCAGTTCTTTATCGTTTAGGCCCTGCTGAATGCCAAGCGCAGTGGAATAAACAGCGACATTCATAGAATGGGCGTATATATAATGGTCGTATGTACAAATATTAGTCAGCAGGTTTATCGCGTTTTTATTTGTCTTAAGATCCTGCAAAATCCCTTCAAAAGCCTGACGGAAACTGTTGACATGTGTTGGTGAAAGGCGCGCTTTCCACTTCTTATCGGACCTGACCAAAGTTGTAAAACTGTCGTAAATAGCATGCAAGACCACTCTGCGCGTTTCATCGGATATGGGGTCTCCTATGATAATATCTTCTGTTGCCTTATCGCGTATGTATAATGTATCAATGCCAAGCTGCTTTATCCTTTTTAGCAAACTACCCGTCAATTCAACATCTTTAGCAAGCAGTACAGAGCCTGTCTCCGTATATAACGCCTTTGCTAGTATCATCCCTGGTTCGCACTTAGTTGTAGCGATCAGTCTCATCTCTCTACCCTCATCCTCTGTGTTTATAGAAAAGGAGTTCCTGAATAGGGAACTCCTTCTTTCAAAGCATGGCAAGAATAGCATCCTTCCCCTTCATGCCCGGTACAATTCCCATCTGTTCAGCTGTAAACGTAACCGATTCCAGCGGTGCTTCCAGCAGTTGATCAATTGTCCGAACCCCTAGGGCCCGGCCTGCAATAATGTTTCGGTCTGCGAGACGCTCATTAAGCAGGGCAATATCCAATGCCCCGCACATGATATATCCCTTATCTGTTGTTACAACAAGCAGGGTGGTCTTCGGTAACTGCACAGATATGGCAATAACCTGTTTGCCATTCATCTCAATAGGCTTCATCTCTATCATACACGGCTGCCTCCTCATTCTGTATCAAACATCCGTAAAATGTTTCATACAAGGGTGTGCTCCTCCCTATACTATGAAGGCAACCAGCGCTTGGTTACGCTAATGTTTAGTGATACCACGGCGATTTATCTGTTGATTGGGGAGCCTCGATTCCTTCTTCCAACAATTTAATGCGCAGCATCTCCATCAGATAAAGGCCTAGCATTTGATAAATTTCGCTCTCCTGCATGTCACTGATCCAGTCGATCATGGCTTCTTTATTCTGTTCCTGAAGAATGCCCATCACAACTGTCATCACATCATCATCGTTTCCGGTAAACCGGTCTCTATATAGGTTGAAAATATCCTCAATAAGTTTCAACAGTGTTACCCCCTGTGTTAAAATCACGCCGTCTTTTCATCATTGTATCCTATGTGAGATAAAAGAACCACAAAATAATGTCCCCCCGCCAATACCAAACATACTTGATACGATTCCCACAATAAAAGAAAGCACAATGGCAAGCACTGGATGTTCGAAGTCATCTTTGATTTTTTTATCCAGCAAAAAAAATGACGTGCTGAACTGTTTCAAGTTCGCACGTCATTTATGTGGAAGCTATTATCCGATTGAACCTTCCATTTCAAATTTGATCAGGCGGTTCATTTCCACAGCGTATTCCATTGGAAGTTCTTTGGTAAACGGCTCGATGAAGCCCATAATAATCATTTGCGTTGCGTCCTCTTCTTTCAGGCCGCGGCTCATGAGGTAGAAGAGCTGCTCTTCGCTTACCTTTGATACAGTCGCTTCGTGTTCGAGTGTAATATTGTTGTTCAGGATTTCATTGTAAGGAATCGTATCCGAAGTAGAGAGTTTATCCAGAATGATGGTATCACATTTTACATTGGATTTTGATCCTTCAGACTTGCGGCCGAAAGTAGTTAATCCACGGTATGTTGTTTTACCGCCATGTTTGCTGATGCTCTTTGAAATAATAGTTGAACTGCAATCAGGAGCCAGGTGAATCATTTTCGTGCCGGTATCCTGGTGCTGGTCTTTGCCGGCAACCGCAATTGAAATAACCACGCCTTTGGCGCGAGGGCCTTTCATAATAACGGCAGGATATTTCATGGTTAGCTTGCTTCCGATGTTGCCATCGATCCATTCCATTGTGGCATCCTCTTCCGCAACGGCACGCTTCGTAACAAGGTTATATACGTTTGGCGCCCAGTTTTGGATGGTTGTGTAGCGGGTGCGCGCACCTTTTTTCACCACGATTTCAACTACTGCACTGTGCAGAGAATGCGTGCTGTATATTGGTGCTGTACAGCCTTCTACATAGTGAACAAAGCTATCTTCATCGGCAATAATAAGCGTGCGTTCGAATTGGCCCATGTTCTCTGAGTTAATGCGGAAGTACGCCTGAAGTGGTGTTTCGCACTTAACACCTTTCGGAACATAGATGAAGCTGCCTCCAGACCAAACTGCGCTATTCAATGCCGCAAATTTATTATCAGTCGGCGGGATAACCGTGCTGAAGTATTCTTTCACAATCTCCGGATATTCACGCACGGCTGTGTCCATATCGCAGAAGATAACACCCATATCTTCCAGGTCCTTCTGCATATTGTGGTACACAACTTCTGATTCGTACTGCGCGGATACACCGGCAAGGAATTTCTGCTCGGCTTCCGGAATACCGAGACGGTCGAACGTGTTTTTAATTTCTTCCGGAACTTCATTCCAATCGCGGCCTTGTTTTTCAGACGGTTTTACATAATAAGTGATGGTTTCAAAATCAAGTTCAGTTAAATCCCCGCCCCATGTTGGCATAGGCATGGATTGGAAAATTTCAAGCGATTTCAGGCGAAAATCAAGCATCCACTGTTCTTCACCCTTAATCCGTGAAATCTCTTCAACTATCTCCCTTGTTAATCCCTTTTTGGCACGGAATACAGATATATCCCTATCATGGAAACCATACTGGTATTCCTGCAATTCTGGAGCTTTTTTACTCACTTTGCATCTCCTCCTATAAGGCGCCTTTACGCCTTGTCGTGATCTGCCGTCTCACTAACGCCCTTTTGCATGGCTTTCCAGGCAAGCGTAGCACATTTGATCCGGGCTGGAAACTTGCATACGCCTTGAAGAGCTTCAATGTCACCAATGTCTAACTCGTCCAGTTCATCCTCTACATCTTCGCCCTTCATCATGCGGGAGAAGAGGTCCGCCATATTTAACGCTTTATCAACGTCCACCCCTTTGATGGCATCCGTCATCATGGAAGCCGAAGCCATACTGATTGAACATCCTTCACCGGTAAATTTAGCATCCCTTACTTTGCCATTGTCTATTTTAAGCTGCAGAGAGATACGGTCTCCGCAGGTTGGGTTGTTCATATTTATTGTAAGCGCGTCATCTTCAAAAGCACCCCGGTTGCGGGGGTTTTGGTAATGATCCATAATGACGCGGCGATACAGATCATCAAGAGAAGACATTGCCGAAATACTCCTTTGTTTTAAGTAATGCTTTAACGAAAGTATCCACATCTTCTTCCGTGTTGTAGAGATAGAAGCTTGCGCGTGCGGTTGCCGAAGCTTTAAGGAATTTCATCAACGGCTGAGCACAATGGTGTCCGGCGCGAATTGCAATGCCCTCCGTATCCAGTACAGTGGCAAGGTCGTGTGGGTGAACCCCTTCAATATTGAAGGTAACAAGACCACTGCGTTCTTCCGGTCCATATATCGTCATGCCCTCAATGGCACGCATTTGTTCCATTGTATATTTTACAAGCTTCAATTCATGCTCACGGATAGCGTCCAGGCCGATCGATTCGATAAAGTCTATCGCTGCCCCTAAACCGATTGCCCCGGCGATGATAGGCGTCCCGCCTTCAAACTTCCAGGGCAGTTCCTTCCAGGTTGAATCGTACAGTTCAACAAAGTCAATCATTTCTCCGCCGAACTCAATCGGCTCCATGGATTCAAGCAGGCTTTGCTTTCCATAGAGTACACCAATTCCGGTCGGTCCCGCCATTTTATGGCCGGAGAAGGCGAGGAAGTCGCAGTCTAAATCCTGCACATCTACACGAATGTGCGGGGCAGCCTGCGCGGCATCGACGACCATAACACCGCCATTGCGGTGGACGATATCTGCCACTTCTTTAACCGGATTAACCGTTCCCAGAACATTGGACACATACCCCATGGCAACCAGCTTGGTTTTCGGCGTAATGGTTTGTTCTGCAGCTTCGAGGGTGATCGTTCCATCAGGCTGCAACGGAATATATTTTAACGTTGCGCCGATGGCTTTTGCAGCCTGCTGCCAGGGAATGAGGTTGCTGTGGTGCTCAACCTGAGTGATTACAACCTCATCTCCCTCTTTAAGCACGCTGCGGGCATAACTCCACGCTACAAGGTTTAATCCAGTAGTCGTACCCCGCGTGAAGACGATTTCTTCCATTGCACGTGCGTTGATAAACGCTCGGACTTTTTCCCGGGCACCTTCATACCCATCCGTAGCAAGTGTTCCGAGCGTATGAACACCGCGATGTACATTAGAGTTGTATTCGCGGTAATAGCGGTCAACGGCTTCGATCACCTGTACCGGCTTCTGAGAAGTAGCCGCACTGTCTAAATACACGAGCGGGTGTCCGTTGACTTCCTGTTTCAAAATAGGGAACAGTTCCCGAATCTCCTTCGCATTCATTAGGATAACTTCCCTTCTGTAATAGCTAGAAGTCGTTTCTGCACACCTTCAATGGGCAGCTGATCGAGCACAGGTGACAGGAATCCGATAATAACAAGGCGTTCAGCTTGTCGCCGTGATATCCCGCGGGACATTAAATAGTACACCTGTTCCGGATTAACCGGTCCGACTGAAGCGGCATGTCCCGCCATTACATCATCTTCATCAATCAAAAGCATCGGGTTGGCATCTCCGCGGGCGCGATCGCCAATCATGAGGATGTTTTCTGCCTGCTGTCCATTTGCCTTCTCACAGCCTTTTTTCATTTCCGTCAGTCCATTGAAAATGGCGGTGGATTCATCAAGCATAACGCCGCGGACCAGGATATCACTGTCGGTAGATTTTCCTTTATGCAGAACGCGAGCCATAAAGTTTTCTTTCTGGGTTCCGGTTCCGATTGCGACCGATTTAAGACTTGCATTCGAGCCGTCTCCATCCAGTACTGTGGTCGTATTGGATACGGTATTGCCGCTGTTCATTTCGCCGAGCAGCCACTCAATGCGTGCATCTTTTGCCGCAATGGCGCGGCGGTGCGTATAATCTGTAACATTGGCCGACTGGTTGCGCAAAGATGAATAACTGATTCTCGCTCCATCTTCTGCAAATAGTTCAACCATGCTGTTCATTACCACAGGTTTCTCATGCTGAATACCGGCAACGTTCTCTACGATCGTTACGGAGCTGTTGACTCCGGCTGCCACAATAATGTGAGGCAGCAGAGCCACCTCTTCCTCTGCGGCCCAGAGGACAATCTGAAGCGGTTCGGTAATTTCCACATTCCGCGGTACATAAACAAAAACGCCGCCATTCCATAATGCCTGATGCAAAGCGGTTACTTTATGCTGTTCTACTCCGCTTTGGAATAGGTATTTTTTTACGAGCGTTTCCTGCTCCCGAACCGCCTGAGCAAGCGGCATGAACAGGACACCCTGTTGTTTCAGGGAATCGGAAAGCCCGGAATAGATAACGGATGAATGTTTCTGAATGATTACGTTTTTATTCGCCTCATCAAGCAGCTGTTTGATTTCTTCCGGCAGCTTTTCAAGGGTATTTACCGCTTCTTCCTTTTTATAAGGGACAAGCCGGTCAATGTTCCATTTGTCAATTTTCGTTTTTTCAAGTTTGGGCAGAGGGAGCTGTTCATATCCATTTAGGCCGTCAGCACGAAGCTGGTTCACCCATTCAGGCTCCTGCCCTTCCTGAGAGATACGGTTAACCGTCTCAATATCGAATTGCACGTTGGCTTCTACGCTCATTACGTTCCCCCCTGCCTTACGCTTCCGCGCCTACTGTTTCGTCCTTGATGCCGAGTTCTTCCTTAACCCAATCGTATCCATTTTCTTCAAGCTTCTGAGCCAGTTCTGGACCGCCGGATTTAACAACGCGGCCCTGCATCATAACGTGTACAAAATCAGGTTTTACATAGTTAAGCAGGCGCTGATAGTGGGTAATCATAAGTACGCCCATCTCAGGGCTGCGCAGTTCATTAACGCCTTTGGCTACAACTTTCAGAGCATCTATATCGAGACCGGAGTCAATCTCATCCAGAATGGCAATGCGAGGTTTCAGCACCATCATTTGGAGAATTTCGTTCCGCTTCTTCTCCCCGCCGGAGAAACCTTCATTTACATAGCGGTGTGCGAAAGATTCGTTCATTTCAAGATAATCCATTTGTTTATCCATCTGCCGGATAAACTTAATGAGTGATATTTCTTTGCCCTCTTCCTGGCGGGCATTAAGTGCACTGCGGAGGAAGTCAGCGTTTGTTACACCGCTTATTTCGCTTGGATACTGCATCGCCAGGAATAAGCCTTTGCGCGCGCGTTCGTCTACATCCATCTCTAATAAGTCTTCGCCGTCGAAGCTTACCTTTCCCTCAGTAATTTCATATTTCGGGTGGCCCATCAGAGCTGAAGCAAGCGTGGATTTCCCTGTTCCGTTCGGTCCCATGATGGCGTGCACTTCTCCGCCTTTTATTTCGAGATTCAGGCCCTTTAAGATTTCCTTGCTATCGATTGCTACATGTAGATTTTCTATTTTTAAATGCGGTGTTCCAGCCATGAATACATTCCTCCATTACCGTTTGTCTGCTGAACTTGCCATAAAATTTTCATATTTATGTCCAAGTTGACCATGCATATCATTTATACTATATAGTATAACACACTTGCAAATCAACGAAAGACCTATAACTATATTTTTTAAACAATTTTGTTTAAAAAGTATAGCTGCGTTTACAAACTAGATACTTTATTACATCATAGTATAAAACGGGAAGAGATTTTTACTCTCTTCCCGTTTTATTGTCATTTTTAGCAGGAATTTTTCCCTTACCGTTGTTTTATGTGAATATTTTAGTTAATCATGATGGCGATTTTGTTGAGTATCAGTCTGTTCATGATGCCTTTGTTCATGATCGTTTTGTGGATGCTCACTTTGCAGATGGCCATTTTTCTGACGACCTTCTCCCTTCCCGCGGCCGTGCTGGATTTTGCCCGAGCTATGCTCTTGCGGTTCCCTGCTGTTTCTCTCTTCTTGTTTCTTCCCAGGCATCGTCTCTTTTGCTCCCTGCAATGGATGAACGTGCGCATTATGAACCGGCTTAACAGCGGCGCCATCAGAAGCCTGAATAGGATGCGGCGATATGGCAGATGGCTCTGGCTTAACCAGGTGCGGCGTTTTCACAGGAACATGCTCCAAAGGCTTTGTGGTTGCCGTCCGTTTGTGCTGCTGGCTGGCTTTTTTTTGATTGAGCGCTGGGCTTGCCTCTTGTTTCCCGGTGTACTGTAGGGCACCAGTGATTGCCGAGATGCCGCCCAGACGGGAAGAAATCTCAGAAATACTGAGTTGTGCCATTTGCCGGCTGCTCATGTTAATCTTTTTTTGTTTTGCCAGTTCATAAAGTTTATATTTTCCAATCGATATTTTTTCACGACCGGCTTGCTCTCGCTCTTCCTTATTGCCTTCCATAAAGGTTATGGTCGTCCCATCGCCCAATTTAGCAGCAAGGCCGGGAAGTGATAATTGAAAGAGCTTTTTTATACTGGCTGCATCTTTGTTGTCGGCTACTGCGACGGGGACGATGAGTATGTCATGGGTCCCCTTCGTCAGATAACCCTCCCGTTGGGCCTGATTGATGATTAGATCTGTCACCTCTAATATCGGGCGATTTTTCCAATCAATGGAGGCTAACAGGCTGCTGCCATCAGCATTTTCTCCTGTTGCTGCCATAACGCGGTCTCTACTGTCTACTTCAAGTTGTACGCTTGGGTTTATATCGATAGACACCGCTGCAGATACCGGTTCAGCCCGATTCCACATTGGAATGCTAAATAACAGCAGTAAAACCACGGCCGCAACTGTAAGAAAAGATTTAGAGTGGATGGCGGCCGTTCTCTTCAAGGGACGCGGGCCTTGGACAATTTGTTCAGCAAAGAATTCAATGGTATCCCCCTCTCTCTTGGAACCATTAACTGCATGAACCTTATAAAATTCCCCTCCTGCCGCCATCACGGTCAAATGATGCTTCCCTGTCTTTAGCACAACTCCCTTCATCATGTGCCCCATCCTCCCTTCCTGCTGACTTAGGCTGAATATAAGAACGTAAATAACGGTAATCTTCCAGTAAAATAATCGTGATGGCTACTATGTAATTTCGGTTTCTTTCAATGGTCTTCCTGGAAAATGAAATATGTTCCATGAGGCGCTTTACGGGTATTTTCTTTTTTTGCAAAAAGAATTCCCGTAGTTCCGGAAGCTCTGCAATAACGGCAGCTATTTGAATCATATTTTGCCGTGCATCTGTGTGAGAAGGTGTATCATAAGGCAAATCCTCTAGTTCAATCCCGAATTCCTCCAGCCGATCCTTGTAGTGCTGCACTTCTTCCCGCCTATAATCCGCTTCCAGTTGTCTGTGGTAATCCTCCAGTGATAGCCGGGCGTCCCATCCATTTGACTCCTGATCGCGGTCTGTAAATGTGCTATCAAAAGCGTTATCCAAGGGAACCAGAAGGTTTTTTCGTTTATTTTTTCGGATATAGTCAATCACCCGCCTGCGAATAACCAAACCCGCAAACGAAAGAAATAAACTGCCTTTTGTGCTGTCATACCGCGTTATCGCCTCGTTAAAAGCCTCCAGCCCCACACTGAATTCCTCATCACTGGATTGAGAAATATAACGTTTGCAGACTGCCGCCACACATTTTCCAATAAACGGCTTATAGTTATCCAGCAATTCATTGCGCAGCCGTTCATCTCCTCCCTGAATTTGCGCTACAGCCCGTAGGAGAGAGTTATTGTGATCCATTTGCAGAGGTTTCTCTTTTTGCTTTCTCTTTCCAAGAAAAAGTGTAAGTAACAACTGTTTTTTCACCTCGCTAAAAAGGTATTCGAAGTTCTATCCCAGCTTTTGGGGGTGACAACAACAAAAGGCGGCCTGCAACTGATCTCAGGCCGCCTTTTCTATATTGTAAGGGCTGTTTATTTATTTAGTTGAGCTTCCCATCTCGTTAAGCGTTCGCTCAATTTGGTCAGTCGTTCCTTTAAGGCAGCAACCCATTCTTCATCATTCAATTGCTTGGCCATCGTCATTAAATCAAGCGCATTATCAATCTGATTGCGAAGAATAAACAATAAATTGCCGTTATCTATTGAAACGCAGTTCTCAAAAATCTGGGCCACAGTTTCACCGGAAACATACTCTCGAAAATCTACTTCAGGGGCCATGTCAGCATGTGCGTACTCTGATAAAATATCATACTCTTCTGCAATCTCGGGATGAACTTCTACCCGGCTGCAAACCGGACAATACATAATGGGTACGTTATGGATTTGCGTTTTAAAATGGCGCAAACTGCCAAACGTTCCAATCATGCTAGCTCCGCAACAAAAACTCATCTCGATTCCTCCTCTAAACGCCCATACCCTATTGTAACGTTATTTATAACTTTTAACAGCCCTAAAATATGGTACGCTTGTTTTTTAATTTTTACCACCGCGTGTCTGGACCTACACAAGAGTAACTATGCAAAGCGGGTGGCACATCAAAAAAAGAGGAGGTGCTGTTAGCACCACCCTCCATCACAATGTTCTACATAACTGTCTACTTGTACAATGTCCGCATTATTCATGCGGAAAATGCGCTGCTGATCCATCTCAAACCCGGCATTCATAGCAAAATTGGTGCTATCATAAGGAATGTGGCCAATTTCCTCACCATTATGAGTGAGCACAATGCAGTCATCGGTCATTTCACCGCGAACATGATTTGTAATATCGATTCGGGATACGTCTGCCATAGGATCACCTCAGTTAAGGATAAATGATAATAATGTTATTTTACCGTATCACGGCAGATTTTATCCTCCTGCTTAAATTATCAGGCAGCGAATGCATCATGCAGCGGCAAGGGTAGCAAAAAAGGAGTGCCCCAAAATGAACACCCCTTTCGGCAGTTGTTATTCTTTTACCAGTTCTTCATAAGCCGCACTATCCATTAGCTTTTGCAGCTCTGCTTCATTGGAGATTTCCACGGCAATCATCCACGCTTTTTCATAAGGGGATTCATTCACCAGTTCAGGAGAATCTTCGAGTTCGCCGTTTACCTCTACGACTTTTCCGCTCAATGGAGCATATAGCTCAGATACCGTCTTTACTGATTCGACACTGCCAAATGGATCATCCTGCTTGATTTCGGCACCGACTGATGGGAGTTCTACAAATACAATATCCCCAAGCTCAGATTGGGCAAAATCAGATATGCCGATATACGCTTTATTTCCTTCTACACGAACCCATTCATGCTCTTTGCTGTATTTAAGATTACCCGGTGTGTTCATGACTGGCTGGCCCTCCTTATCACATTTCATTTATCTATTTGTTATTCAGCTGCATCAGTGTGAAAGACTCTGTCCAGTCTCTTCTCAAGCATCTTTAGCCCTTTTTCCCCCGCCTGATAATGGCGAAGTTTCAAATCTGCGCCAAACAAATAATAAGCAGGCACATACTGGTTCTGATAAGCATCGACAAGCTTGTAGGAATTGTCAATCGCTACCGGGTGCGTCAATTTATAGCGCTGGATTGCTTCCTTAATCGCCGAGATGTTCGTATCTTTGTCCGACCGGGGCTTATGGATGCTGATCACCTGCAGCCCCTTAGGCTTGTAACGGTCTCGCCATTCGATTAACTGCGGAAGCGTCTCTTTGCACGAGTGACAGCTAATAGACCAGTAGTGAACAAGCACAGGGTTTCCCCTTAAACTAGCTTTTTTCACTTCTCCATTGACCCACTGTGAAACCCCTGAAAATTCAGGCATATCCTCTTGCAATTTCACGCAGTACGGCCCCCCTGATTGACTGGATTGGAAAAGAAGGACCTAACAATGGGTTAGGTCCTTCCTGGAGTATAAACAAACGAAGAACTCTCCGTTTTTTTTATTACCCTTTAAGGAGAGCCTGACCAGGTCTCCAGTTAGCCGGGCAAAGACCGCCGGATTGGAATGCCTGAAGCACGCGGAGCGTCTCATCAACACTGCGGCCAACATCAAGGTTGTGGATAGCGGAGTACATAACAACACCTTCTGGGTCAATGATAAACAGACCGCGAAGCGCCACACCTTGTTCTTCAATATAAACACCGTATTCTTGAGAAACTTTATGAGTATTGTCAGATGCGATTGGTAAGTTTAGCTTGCCGAGACCATTTTCATCACGAGGCGTATTGATCCAGGCGCGATGGGAGTACTTACTATCTGTGCTAACTGCCAGCAGTTCAGCGTCGAGCTCTTTAAACTGATCGTAGGCATCGCTCATTGCTGTGATTTCTGTCGGGCAAACGAAAGTGAAGTCAAGCGGGTAGAAGAACATAATTAACCATTTGCCTTTGTAATCAGAGAGCTTAGCTGTTCCAAAGTTCTCCCCGTCACCCAATGCTGTTTCCATTTCAAAATCTGGTGCAGGTAAGCCAACAAAACGTTGTGCCATATGTAACTACCTCCCATAAAGTATTTAAAACTTCCGGTGAAACCGGAAAACATAACACGAAGGTCTGGAAAGTCTTTCCGAAGAAATCATAACAAGTAAACATATAATAGTCAATATAAACTAACAACTATTATAATTAAGCTGTTTTCTTCAAACCCGCTATATAGTTTAGCCACGTTATCGGGGAAGTATTCCGATTCTTCCGTTCGGCGCAACTTTTCCTAACACGTCTGCCGGTTTAACAAAGAAGATTCGGAGTTATCTTTGCCATGGCAGGCCATAGGCACTCTTTGGTATTACCACTACGCCCGCTTTTTGAATCAGCGGGAACTCCAATTGTTTTCCATGTCCTCTTCTTTAAAACCCACCGTTACCCTTCCGTTTCCTGCGATCAGCGGACGCTTGATAAGTTTACCGTCAGACGCAAGCAGGTTAAGCATCTTTTCTTCAGACATTTCCTTTAGTCTATCTTTAAGGCCGAGCTCCCGGTACGATTGGCCGCTCGTATTAAAAAACTTCTTCAAATCAAGCCCGCTTTGCTTCCAATATTGGCGCAATTCATACGCTGATGGGGGCTGTTCGACAATCGGAATTTCTTTATAGTCGGTTCCCTGTTCATCGAGCCACTTTTTTGCTTTTCTGCATGTGCCACATTTGTTATACAAATACGCTTTAATTTCTGTCATCATACACTTCTCCTTTAGTCGCAAAAGAATAACACAACAACGAACTGCCTGAAGACACAATATGGCGGGATTTAGGATGACCGCTGCAGCAGAATCTGTGGAATATCCAGCGTAGGATGCCTTACTACGAGCGGCTCTGTGCCGTATATGTGTGTGATCAGACCAGCATCCATTACTTGTTCCGCCGATCCGCTAAATGTTAAAGTACCCTGCTGCATAAGATGCAGCTTCTCGCAGTATTGAGCGGCCAGATTCAAATCATGCAGCACAAGCACAGCGGTTCCGCCGGTGGTTTTCTGCCAATCCCGCACCAGATCAAGAATGGCCACCTGATAGCCGATATCCAGGTAGGTAGTCGGTTCATCCAGAAGCAGAATCTCTGGTTCCTGGGCAAATGCACAGGCAATCGCTGCTCGCTGCCGTTCACCCCCGCTGAGTTCCTCCAGCCTTTTGTCCGCTAAAGTTGTAAGCTGTGTTTTTATTAGCACTTCCTCTACGATGGCTCTGTCATGCGCTGTGTCGCGCCGCCAAAAATGCTGATGAGGATAGCGGCCCATCGCAACAGCGTCCTGCACAGTCAGCGCAAGCGGCTCAAAGCCGCCCTGGGAAACGACAGAGAGCTTGCGAGCCAGGCTTTTTACCGAATAAGCTTGAAGCGGCTTTCCGTCAATTTCAATCTCACCGCAGTCAGGTTTAAGCAGGCGGGAGAGGATATGAATAAGCGTTGATTTTCCAGAACCGTTAGGCCCGATGACTCCGACCATTTCCCCCTTCCCAATCGAAAAGGAAACATTACGCAAAATACTTATGCCGCCAATCGTGGAATGAACGTTTTTTACATGGATCATGTTTACCGATACCTCCTGCTATTGCTGAAGCTTTCTTGTACGGAGCAGATACGCAAAGAAAGGAGCACCGAGAAAAGCCGTAATCACGCCAATGGGCAGTTCTTGCGGCTGCATAACCGTGCGGGCAAGCGTGTCTGAAACAATTAACAGAATGGCACCGCCCAGCGCAGATACAGGCAGCAGCACACGGTAATCAGGGCCAACCAGTGAGCGCATTATATGCGGAACAATCAGCCCGACAAAACCAATCACACCCGAAACGGCAACCGCCGCGCTTGCTGTGAGCGAGGCAACTGCAAGAAGAATAAAACGGACAGCGGCTACATTCATCCCCAGATGGTGGGCATTACGTTCCCCAAGTGACAAAATATTTAATTCCCGGGAAAAGCCGTACATGATGACAAACCCAGCAAGCGAATAAGGCGCAATCACCGCTCCTGACGACCAATCGCTAAGTGTCAGACTGCCCATCAGCCAATAGATAATCTGCTGCATTTTATCGTGAGACATAGCCAGAACGAGTGACAGGCCGGCCCCAAGAAAGGCCTGAATGATAACACCGGAAAGAAGCAACGTTTCCATCCTGACTTTGCTCCCAGCTGAGGCAAGCCTGTACACCACGAACAATGTACAAACGCCACCGAGAAAAGCAACAAGAGGAAGCACCCCGTTCCAGGTAAGTCCGAGTTGTGAGCTAAACATTATCACCAGCGCTGCACCCAGAGAGGCCCCGGACGATACGCCTAAGATATAGGGATCAGCCAGGGGATTGCGCAGCACACCCTGGAAAACAGCGCCGGAAGAAGCGAGAGCTGAACCAATCAGCATAGCCAGCAGTATGCGGGGCATTCGAATACTCCACACGATCGTATCCGCCGCCGTGGCTGGTTGTTGCACCCCATTCGAAAACACATTCGAATGGATGAAGATGATTCGCCACACTGCGTCGACGGGCAGGCGGACGCTTCCAAATGAAACGCTCGCCACTACCGCAACGATAAGTACAGCCAGCATGATTACAGCCCAGAAAGCAAGACGCACAGCCCAGTTTGCATGCCTCCTGTTTTTATGCGGATAGCTCATTTCTTATAAAGTTCCGGGTGTAAATCGCCGGCAATTTGCTTGAGACCCTCGGTAATACGCGTTCCTGGGCGTGTGACGGTGTTCGAATCCACTTCGTACACCTGCCCTTTTTTAACAGCTGTTATGTTCTGCCATTTGGGGCGATGTTTAATGTTATCGACCGCTCCTTTCATGTAATAACCGTATGTTTCCAGTATTATATCCGGATTGCTCTGGATAATTTTCTCCTCTGACATCTGCTTCCAGCCATTAATATCTGAAGCAATGTTTACGCCGCCGGCCATGTTAATCATGCTGTCAATAAACGTGCCTTTGCCGGAGGTGTACAAGTTTGGATCCACTTCCACCCATACTTTTGGTTTTTTGTTGGCCGGCAGTGCACGTGTTTTATCCGTAACATATTGAACATCTTTTTTCATCCTGCCTACCAGTCCATCTGCTTTGCTCTTAGTTCCAGTCGCCTGTCCGATTTCTTCAATCGATTGATAGATGCCATCTATATTCTGGGCACCTGTAACAAGTACGGGGAGCCCCAGTTTGCGAAGCGATTGAATGGTTTTTCCATTGCCGGTATCCGCCAGTATTAAATCCGGCTGCATCGCTACTATTTTTTCTGCGCTTGCATTTAAATCCCCAACTTTTGGTTTGGATTTAACCTGTGGCGGATAATCATCATAATTAGAGACTCCGACAATTTCCCTGTCCAGTCCTAATGAATAGGCGATTTCCGTTGTGTTCGGCATGATGGACACAATGCGCGCGGGCTTTTTATTAATTTTCACATCTGTGCCTGTGCTGTCTTTAATCACCATCGGAAATCCGCCCTGCGCGTTTGAAGATGCCGCCGGTTGACTTTGTGGCGCTGGCTTGTCAGGTGTTTGATTGCCACAGCCAGCAAGAGTGGCAGCTGCAAGCGGAATTACGAATAGTGCTCCCATTTTTCCTGTCATCGTCTACTCTCTTCCCCTTTCCATTATTAGAAAACTTGGCTGACGCCAAGCCGCAGGCGAAGGTCGACAGCCTTAGTTGCGCTTATGTTGATAGGAAAGCATACTTTCCTATCAACTAAAAAAACGCCTGGGCCCGCATTGGGGCACAGGCACCAGTCACTCTTCGGAGAATTCCACTTCGTAACCGGAATACTTTTTGAGGTTTAGCACCCCGTTCTTGAACATGAGATATTGACCTTTGATTCCGATTAATTCATCTTCGATCTCCGGCTGCTTGTCCAGATTATAAGCTTTGACTTTATCAAGCTTCTCCGCCACAGGGTACACGAATTCATTCCATTCGTCTTCTTTCAGGATAAAAGGCTGAAATCGCTCCGGGAATTTCTGCTGGATTTCCTCACGAAGCTCTATAAGGTCGACTAATTCTATTTGGCCTTTAAGCATTTTACGCCAATCTGTTTTATCCGCAAGGAATTGGGTCAGATAAACTTCAAGTTCACCGGCGGTTTTGCGGTCCGGCACTTCTGCAATGGGGATGGCCCGTACAGCTCCCTGGTCTATCCACCGTTTCTTTTCATTATTTTTTCGAGTGAGTCCTACCTTTACACCGCTGCTAATAGCGAGATACACATAATGCGGAATCATGCAGTGGGAAATTGCAAATTCCGGATCACGGCATGTCCCTAAGTGATAATGGCATTCATGGGGCTTAACAATGCATAAATCATTTTCCGGCAGTTTTGTAAAACATGGGTAGCAGTATCCACTGTTATACGTCTTTTTAATTTTACGCCCGCAATTCACGCACTCCATCTTACCTGTAAAAGCCAAACGCACTTTGTTGCCGATGTATTCATTCATGTTTATCTGCTGTTCGCCGAGCGGCAGCACATATTGAACAGGATTCTCGTAACGGTGCTTGAATCCTTGTAAAAACCCTTTATATGTCACGATTTCCTCTCCCGGAACAGATGTTTATCTGTTTACTTCACTTCTTCAGGAAGCTCGATCACTTTGCGCAAGAATTCACGCGTCCGCTCATTCTGCGGATGTGTGAATACATCTTCCGGCTTCCCCTCTTCCATAATAATCCCCTGATCCATAAAAATCACCCGGTCGCACACATCACGCGCAAAGCCCATTTCATGCGTAACAACGACCATCGTCATCCCTTCGCGCGCCAGATCCTTCATAACTGCGAGCACTTCCCCTACAAGCTCAGGATCAAGCGCCGACGTCGGTTCATCAAACAGCATAATTTTCGGATTCATGGCCAGTGCCCGCGCAATGGCCACCCGCTGCATCTGGCCCCCAGACAGCTTCTCAGGGTATACGTCAGCTTTATCACGCAGGCCAACTTTCTCCAGCAGCTCAAGCGCTTTTTTACGAGCGCTTTCTTTATTTTCCTTTAGCACTTTCATCGGTGCGAGCATCACATTCTCAACTACCGTTTTGTGCGGGAACAAATTAAAACGCTGGAATACCATACCCACTTCTGTGCGCACCTGGTTAATGTCCACCTTCGGATTTGACAAATCATGCCCGTTTATAATAATTTGCCCGCTGGTCAGCTCTTCGAGGCCGTTCAAGCATCGAAGAAACGTACTCTTTCCGGAGCCGGAAGGGCCGATTACGCTGACTACTTCTTTTTCATTGATTATACAGTCAATTCCCTTGAGAACCTCAAGATCACCAAAGTTTTTGTGCAAGTTCTTTACCTGAATGATCAACAATAGTGCTCCTTCCCCAAACACCGCTATTTTGTTTCATTGTAAGGAAAAATCGTTAATTTGTAAAATGCAAGCCCACCCGCCAGCAAAAACAGGACGAAAACAGCTGCAGGGATGATTGCCGGCTAACGGCACGGCGCGTAATACCCGCCCCGATGATTCTCTTATATCCCAGTCGTCTTACAGGCTTTTCTATCCACAACATGGCCAGAAATGTACCTATATATAGAGCCGCGGCATTAAGCCCGTTGGTTCCGGACGAAACGCCGGACTTCTCAAGCAAGATCGTCAGCAGCGGCAGAAGCAGCCCTTGACTGGCACCTGCTACAATAACAACCAGTATGAGAATCAAAAAACGGTAGCCAGATGAAGCTGTCCGATGCACGGATATTCCTCCTTACCTTTCATTGGACACCAGACTATTTTACTTTATTTACAGGGCCTTTACCATGGCGCATCCGGCTTACGAACAGAAGCAGCAGCGGGATCACAAGCATAAACAGCGGAGAGGTTATTGTTCTGACTTTTACAATGTAATCTCCAAGGTCCACTGTACTGCGCAGAACCGTTTCGGCTAAACCTGCTACAAGCAAGCCTAGCGGAACAGCCAATGGTTTTTCATTTTTCACATCAAATAAGGTGGCAACGCCTCTGACAAACATGTTAAACACGATAATAAATTCGATAAGCCCTACCATCACATAAATCCCAAGGTAGAGAATATCAATCCGTTCGACAAACTCACCTATTCTAATAAAACGAATGGCTGAAACAAATGGGTAATTGGAAATGGCCGCTGTTTCTCTCCCCAGCACACCTAAGGAAATGAACGCCCGAAGCGTCAGGAACAACCCGGAAAGCACAACGCCTAACGCACCTAATGAAAAAATATTTTTAGAATCTTTCACAAAGGGCAATACACAGGAAAAAAGCACAATTTCACCCATCGGCAAAATATATTGCAAATAAGAGGCAAATGCCACATTCCCTATCCGGGTATCCAGCAAAGGAAAAATATTCTCCGTCCGAAATTGTCCGATAAGAAGAATACCAATAAACAGAAGAATGAAGAGATAAAACGGAAAAATGAGCTGTGCGATCCGCCCAATTGCCTCGATTCCTTTAAACATGGCGTAAACGCTTATGATAATAATCGCAAGCGCATAAGCATCTGTTGACATCTCCGGACTCAGTACCGATACCATAAACTCGCTGAACGCCCTGACAAAAAGGACAGAAATTTCAAGCATAAGATAGATGTAGACGAGCCCAATAATTTTCCCGCCCCAGCGTCCCAATATGTCTTCGCTATACTGATAAAGCGTCCTTCCCGGATACCGTTTCTGCAGCTGGACGATGATATAATAGGATAGCAATCCAAAAGGAATCGCAAACAAACTTGCGAAAACCGCATCCTGCTTTGCGAAATAAATATCTAAATTCGAAACGCTGGCAGTGGAAGTCATATACAAAAGTATCAGAATTAAAAATTGTGCAGCGGAAATTTTGTCGTCTGACATGCCTTTCACCTCCGGGTTACACGTTTACACCGAATACATAGCGGATCATCCATCTGGAGAGTGGTTCACTAAACTCCTTTACATAAAGCATGGGGTGAAACAGGTTCCAGACATACCTGCTGCCGATAAAGTAATAGAGAGCAACTGCACTTAACAGGGCAAATAGCCAAAATTCCTTTAGCCGTTTCGCCCTGTGTAGTTCATTTCCCTGCCATATCAAGTAGATCAAAACTGCGGCGATAATCAAATAAAATTCTTTCACCTTGCTTCACCTGCTCCCAGCTGATTGATCATTCCGTTTCGAATAACTCTCCATTCGAATGACACGTTAACCGGCATCCTGGGATATATCGAACCATACTGCGTTTTATTGGCGTTCCAATAATCTTTTTGCTTTCGATGAATGAGAGAGCCGAACGCAAAGATATCCACGTTTGCCTCTTTTGACTTTTTAGTAAGAGATAATACCTCTTCCTGGGCCTTGTTTGAAACTTTCCTCTTTAATTCATCTGTTGCTTGCTTACTCATTAAATTTTTCTCCGTACCGGTTTCCATAATTGTACCTTCGATGGTTACTTTTAAGCGAATCGCAGGAAGATTGTTTTTGATCGTCACATTTTCCGTACGATCCCGAATCTTTACCTGAACCGCGGTATTATTCTCGGGAGCATCCGCCTTTGTATCTTCCTCAATGGAGTAAAGCACTTCAGGTTCCTGCGGTGTAATTTTATTAATCAGTCGCAGCGTGCGAACTTCATTTCCGGTTAAATCCATTGCATATTTGGCATTATGGATCACAACTGCGCCCTCTATTGCAATCTGTTTATTCTTTCTATCCTTGGTAGGGGTCTGAACCACTCTGCCTGTAATAAAAGCGCTGGTTGGATCGTTAAAGCGGTTAATCATCTCCCGCAAGGTGAGCACAGCGGTCCGGCTCCACTCTGACTGGTTGTTTATAATGCCTAATATCTCATCGCCAATGGTGACCTCACTAATTGGCTTGGCATTTAATATATCTTTGGCATCTTTCTGGGCGATCAGCACCCAGCTTGAATACCGTATTTCGCGGTTTCGTGCGAAGAAATCAACCACCTCTTTCAACTTATTGCTGTCAATTAGGCGCCGGCCCAGAACAATGCTTTTGCTGTGATACCAGATAAGTTTGCCGGATGTTTTCGATCGCATCGTTCTGGCCGCTTCCATGATGGTGGGTCCATCCATGCTGGCTACAAAGATATTATCCTCGGATAGCGCTGTGCCTTTGGACCGGCCAGGCTTGAGAGATTGAATGGTGAGCGTAAATTTCTTTGTGTTTGGGTTATAATCGATTCCCGTAGTCATCACGATGTTAAGCTCATTTAGTTCTCTCACAGGATTTCCGCTCTGTGCCGATCCGTATTCTGTAATCGCAGTGAGAATGAGCAAACAACACAGGCCGATGAAGATCCACTTTCTTTTCATGCTACTCACCGTCCTTCTCTTTTTCCCCGTTGTCCCGGACACTGCGCTCCTGGATGTCCTTTCGCTGCAGATACCCCGGCCTGTATTTTCGCCACGAATAAGGGGCTAGAAATACCTCACTGGACCAGGAACGGAATTCGGTTGGAGCTAGGGGGGCCATATAAGGAACTCCAAAAGAACGAAGACCGCACATATGCAGGCCAATGATCATCAGCCCGCACGCTATCCCAAACAGCCCAAGTACAGCTGCCGCAAGCATCATGGCAAAACGAAGCAGACGAGTAGTCATAGCCAGGTTGAAAGCGGGAATCGTGAAAGACGCAATCCCGGTAAAAGCCACAACAATCACCATCGCCTGAGAGATAATACCCGCTTGGACAGCGGCCTGGCCTACAACGAGTGCGCCTACGATACTAACCGCAGAACCTACAGGTCTAGGAAGCCGTACGCCTGCCTCTCTGAGTATTTCAAACGAAACTTCCATAATAAGTGCCTCAGTCAACGCTGGAAATGGAACACCGCTGCGCGCTGACACGAGTGTAAAAAGGAGCGGGGTTGGAATTAATTCCTGGTGAAAAGTTGTAATGGCGATGTAAAGCGATGGCCCTGTTAGAGCGACAAGAAAAGTAAAAATCCTGAGAAGCCGAAGCGCGCTGGAAAACCAGAAGCGTTGATAGTAATCCTCACTTGCCTGAAGAAAGTCTGAGAAAACGCTCGGTATAATTAATGCAAAGGGCGTTCCTTCCATCAAAATGGCCACTCGCCCTTCCGCCAGACCAGCCGCGACTTTATCAGGCCTCTCCGTGTTCATGATTTGTGGAAAAGGGGATAAACCATTGTCCTCTATCACCTCTTCAATTTGAGCGCTTTCGATCAATACATCCAAATCCACATTCTTGAGGCGCCGCTTCGCCTCCTTAAGCACGCCATCATCAACAAGGTCTCGCATATACATGAGCACAACAGTGGTCTGGCTGCGCTGGCCAATTCTCATGGTTTCGGATTTTAAATCAGGTGAGTGAATTCTTTTGCGAACAAGGCCTGTGTTGTCCTGCAGCTTTTCCGTAAAACCTTCACGCGGGCCGCGCACAAGCGGTTCCGCTTCCGGCTCACTTACGGAACGCGCTGGCAGCGAAGGGGCGATAACGCCGACCGCGTAATCCATGGAATCTACATGCACAAACGTGACACCCATGGAGATAAATTGTACAGCTTCTTTTATCGTCTTTATTTTAGTTAGTTTCTTAGCCGATATAATCGTGTCTTCAAGATGTCCATCGAATTTGGCAGGATCCATGTTTAAAATAGGACGAATTACATGTAAATCAATAATTTTTTCGTCCACCAGGTCGTCCATAAAAAAAACAGACCCTTTGAGCGTTTTGTTCGGCCCATCACCCACTTGCTCCTGTTTTGGCTCTATCAGTAACGGATGGGTTATAAAAACATCGATATCATGGAATATTTGTTGCAGCAGTTCCATATTTATTTCTGTGTCTGGATCGATGCCAACTTCTTCAAGCGGTTTGTCAAGAAGCTGCAAAGCTTTTCGTTTCTTCAGTTCCTTTTGTGTCTGAAATGCCACTGCAATCCCCCCTGCCTGCTATCAGTTTTATGCTGTGCATATACTGGTAAAATATGCAGTGCAATTTTTTTCATACAGATTGACAAAAGTGTAAAGGTTCATCATAATTAAAAAAACGTTGATGGAGAATAGTACGTGAGAAACCTGCGTTCAGAGAGCAAATCACATGGTGGAAGATTTGCCGCACGGACTGACGGAACCCGCTCTGGAGTGCCGATAACCCGGCCAGGGTTTCTTTCCCTGTTACCAAAAAAGAAACGAGCGGGCGTTCCTGTTGAACGCCAATGAAGGTGGTACCGCGGAAGCTAAAAGTCTTTCGTCCTTTGTTTTTAAAAGGATGAAAGGCTTTTTTTATCGATAAAGAAATTAAAGGGTGGCGTTAACTGTGGACAGTTCCCGGAAGAATCGCATAGTAGTCAAAATAGGCAGCAGCTCGCTTACGAATCCGACCGGCGGCCTTTCATTCGATGAATTAAAAGGCCATACAGCTGCACTGGCTAAGCTTCGGGAGGCAGGCCATGAAGTGATTCTGGTCTCTTCCGGTGCAGTAGCAGCGGGGTTTAAAGCGCTTGGCTTTCCCGCACGCCCCGTATCCATTGACGGCAAGCAGGCCGCAGCGGCGGTCGGCCAGGGAATGCTTATCCAGGCCTATAATGAATGTTTGCAGGAATATGGCTTAATCGGCGCACAAATCCTGCTCACACGCAATGACTTTTCCAGAAGAGATCGCTACCATAACGCATACAGCGCGCTGCAGGTCCTCTTAAAAAAAGGAGCCCTTCCGATTATTAATGAGAATGATACCATTGCCGTCGATGAATTAACATTTGGGGACAACGATATGCTCTCGGCCCTCGTAGCCGGACTGCTGCATGCAGACGGGCTAATCATTCTGACCGATACGGACGGACTGTATTCTGCAGACCCACGAACCCATCCCGATGCCGTTAAATTCAACCTTATCGAGGAAATCACGCCGGAGATTGAAGAGCTGGCGGGCGGCGCAGGTTCAAGCGTCGGAACAGGCGGCATGCGCTCGAAAATCAACGCGGCGAAACTTGCCCTATCGCTCGGCATTGACGTGTTTGTCGGCAGGGGCAGCGGACCCGATAAATTGATTCATATTTTAAATGGAAGTGGGGCTGGAACCTACTTTCGCAATGACATAAAAGGAACGTTCAAATCCCGCAAACAGTGGATTGCGTTTCATGCGCCAAGCAGTGGTATGGTGCAGGTAGACAGCGGTGCCGAAAGCGCTTTGCTTCACAGGGGAAAAAGCCTGCTTCCATCCGGTGTCATTGGCGTCCAGGGAACCTTCTCAGCCGGCCAGGTGGTGGAAGTAACCGATCTGGATGGACGGCTTCTTGGAAAAGGCGAAATCAATTTTTCATCCGCACAGCTTCAGAAAATAAAAGGAAAATCAACCGCCGCTAGCAGGGAACTGCTCCAAATCGATCGCGATGAAGTGGTTCACCGCGATAACTGGGTGACACTGTATGTAGACGAAAACAAGGAGGAGATGGTTAAATGACATTGCTTGACAAAGCGGCACGCGCAAAAAAGGCCGCGGCTACAATGGCACTTATCTCTACAGACGATAAAAACAGAGCCCTGCTCAGTATGGCAAGCGCACTGGAACACAACGTGGACAAAATCCTCGAAGCCAATGAGGCGGATACCCGGGCTGCCAGGGAGAACGGAACGTCGCCTTCCCTCGTCGATCGCCTGCTGCTTACGGAAGCGCGGATTAAGGATATGTCAGACGGACTGCGCCAGGTAGCTGGCCTGACCGATCCAATTGGAGAACAGCTTGAATCATGGGTTAGGCCAAACGGGCTCAACATTACGAAAGTCCGCGTGCCGTTAGGCGTCATCGGTATCATATACGAAGCGCGCCCGAATGTAACCGTGGATGCTGCCGGCTTATGCCTGAAAACCGGCAATGCCGTGCTGCTAAGAGGAAGTTCATCTGCCCTCCATTCCAACCAGACGATAGTGGAGGTACTGCATCAAGCGCTTTCGACCACCACACTGCCCGCTGATGCTGTGCAGCTTCTCGAGGAAGGCACGCGCGAAGAAGTTAACCAAATGCTGAAACTAAATGCATACATTGATGTGCTTATCCCGCGGGGAGGCGCCGGCCTTATCAAATCGGTGGTCAACAATGCCACAGTGCCAGTGCTTGAGACAGGATCCGGCAATTGCCACATCTACATCGATGAAACCGCAGAGCCCGAAATGGCGAAACGGATTACGGTGAACGCTAAAGTACAGCGGCCTGCTGTATGCAATTCAGCAGAAACACTGCTGGTTCATCACAACTGGGCAGAGCAGCACCTCCCATCTCTTCTGTCAGCTTTAAAAGAAAAGGGTGTAGAACTGCATGGGTGTGAGCGTTCCAGAGCGCTTGCTCCCGATATAGACATTATTCCGGCTGTGGAAGACGACTTTAAAACCGAATATTTGGATTATACGATGGCTGTGCGCGTCGTGGACTCTGTAGACGAAGCGATCACACATATCGCACGCTACAGCACTCGCCACTCGGAGTCTATTGTTACAAGTTCTAAGGAGAATGCAGATAAATTTCTTCGCCAGGTTGACTCAGCAGCCGTATATCATAATGCTTCCACCCGTTTTACTGACGGATTTGAATTTGGATTTGGAGCTGAAATCGGCATCAGCACACAAAAGCTCCATGCCCGCGGCCCAATGGGTCTCCCGGCGCTTACTTCATCTAAATATGTCATCTATGGCACCGGCCAAATACGCTGAGGAGGATCGATTATGCTTCAAGACAAAAACATTTGCTTTTTAGGTGCCGGATCGATGGCCCAGGCCCTTATCTCCGGGCTGATTTCAAAAGAGCTAATCAACCCGCGCCAGATTTGCGCGCTAAACAGAGGCAGCAGGGAAAAGCTAGAGCAATTATCCGCCAAGTATGGCATTGCAGTCGTGGAAAGAGAAGAAGCGGTATCGAGAGCAGATATCATTGTGCTTGCCGTTAAGCCCAAAGATATCGAAACAGCCATTGAAGAGATTAAGCAGTGGACCCGCCCTGATCAATTATTTATTTCTGTACTTGCAGGTATTTCAACCGACGCGATTTCCCGTTCCCTGGGCCATCATGCACCTGTAATCCGGTCCATGCCCAACACTTCTGCGGCCATTGGGCTTTCGGCAACTGGCATTTCACCGGGCAAATATGCTTCAAGAGATGACCTGGAACATGCGTTGGCCATGTTTGAAGCCGTTGGCATTGCGGAAATTGTTACTGAAAATGAAATGCATGCTGTAACAGGTCTTTCCGGGAGCGGCCCCGCTTATGTATACTATCTTGTAGAAGCTATGGAGGCTGCCGGGGACAAAATTGGCCTTCCGCCAGAAACCGCGCGCCGTCTTATTCTACAGACGATTATCGGGGCCGCCCATATGCTGCAGGAGACCAATGAAGAACCAGCCGTACTTAGAAAGCAGGTTACAAGCCCCAATGGGACAACAGCAGCAGGGATTGAAATACTGGAGCGCTACCGCTTTCAAGAAGCGATGGACGCCTGTATACGGCGCGCAGTGGAACGCTCGGAAGAAATGGGGGCAGATACAGCCCACAGTTCTGCCCATGCTTCCTCCCGCTGAAAATACACCCAGCCAAAGGAGAAGCTAACGTTATGGATGTTTACGGACTGTATGGGCCCAGCGGAACAGGAAAAAGTACCAGCGCGCTCGCGGTTGCTCATAAATACAATATTCCCGCTATTATCGATGATGGTTTATTAATTTATAAAGGAAGAAAAATAGCGGGAACATCCGCCAAGTATGAGAAAACCACGATCCAGGCTGTAAAACGGGCCATTTTTTTCTATAACGAGCATGCTGAAGATGTCAAAAAAACAATCAATCAGTTAGATATACCGAGAATTCTCCTTATAGGCACGTCCAAAAAGATGGTGAACCGTATCGCAGACGCACTATGTATAGGGCCGATAAATACGTATATTTCAATCGAAGATATACGTTCATCGAGTGAAATCCGCGCTGCTCTCTACACGCGCAGAACAGAAGGAAAACATGTCATTCCGATTCCGCACATTGAGGTCGATCAGCATTTTTTCCAGCGGCTTGTATCTCAGGGCAAAAAAATTTTTTCCGCTAAGAAAGAGATGATCGGAGAGACAACGATCGTGCAACCGGATTTCCAGGCGGGCCGAATTCACGTGACACCGAACGTTTTGCGGAAAATTGTATCGCTCAGCTGCCGCAACATAACCGGGATTGAACTTTCAAAAATTGACGTTGTGCTAAACGATCTGCCGCATATAGACGTGGATATTCATGTAACAGTAAATGAAAAGATATCGCTGCACATGCTTAGCGACACGATTATTGATAGCATATATAACGCCTATATTAACCATTTGAATATAGAGCTGGACGCCATTAATGTGCGAATCAGCAAACTGACATTTGCCGGAGCCTGAATGCTCCGGTTTTTTTGTGTGCAGACTAAAGGGCGTAATCACTCGAATATGAAAGGAGTTTTCTACATGCAGCAGCAGATGGGACAAATCGGCCAGCAGCAACAGCAACCGCTGATGATGGCCCCTCCCCAGATTATTTCAACCAAGGATTTAAATTACTTAAAAGACCAAATGTCCTGGTTGCTTCTCGCTATGAAAAAATGTGCCCATTTTGCCGGTGAATGTACAGACACCGATATTAAACAGGCCATCACAAAAGCAGGACAAATGCACCAGCGGCATTACAACATGCTGCTCAAGCACTGCCAGAATAACAATACACAGGCAATGGCCAGCGTGCCGCAGCCTCAACAGTAAGGAGGAGCCATGCCATGCCACAGCAAAATAATATGATTGGGAACCCAAAACCTACCAATGAGCCAAAAGTTAAAGGGCCGCAGATGAATGACCGCGACCGCATGAACGATATTTTGGCTACCGAAAAATATCTCACAGATGGGTTCAACATTGCCGCACGCGAGGCAAGCCATGCCCAGCTTCACCGGGATATTATGACCATATTGAATGAAACCCATCAATGCACGCGCGATGCATTTGAAATGATGTTCCAAAAAGGCTGGTATAAAATCGAAGCAGAAGACCAATCCAAACTAACCCAAACCTTCAACCAGTTCAGTAACTATTCTTCCCAGTTCCCCTATACCAGTCCACTTCAATGAGAAAAACATCGTGGGTGATGCCGCTCTCTCCTTTCCCCCACGGAAGTTTTTTCGGCCGCTTTCTGTCACGACGGGCGGACCGGCAAAATATTTAAGTATCTCAATGATGGAGACGGTTGCCGGTCTTATTCGCCCTCTGTTCCAGACGCTCCACAAGGGGAAAGAAAGGTGCGGACATGCGCCTCACGATGTTTTTCTTTAGCGTTTTGGGGACCATGCGGTCCCCATTTAAGAAATGGCTGAAAGCACTTTAACACAAAAACATCGCGGTCATCCCTGCGATGTTTTTCTGATCACTTATGTTGGTCCTGGGCAGCATTAAACTTGCTCTGCTGCTCGCGGATTTTAACCTTATTCGCCTGATTCCATTCCTGAATTTGCTCAAATATGCTACGCATCCCCTGTTTTCCCTCCGGATGTTCAGTTGTCCAATGCTTCACAACGGGCGGCATCACTTTTAGCAAATGGCTGTAGATGGCCCAAGCTTTAACCATCTCAACTCGCTGTTCATCCGCCTCCCCGGTTAGCAGCTCTGTAAATTTGTACAGAAGACCATCTAAATCCGGTATTCCCTTACCCTCGTTGTTCATTAAGTTACCTCCATACTTATGTTTCTTATATTATTAACCTATTGCGGCCTATCATCAACCTGAATATAAATTGAATATGTTATAATCTACATAGCTTATCAAAGGAAAGAAGGTATTAATATGACGAAACGCTACAGCGAAATGACCCATGACGAAATACAATCCGAAATGCAGAAACTCCGCGCAGAAGGTATGCGTAAATACCAGGCCGGTTATATATCAGAAGCATCCATCCTGGAAACCAAGTTTTTCATGGCACGCTCCTATCTTCTTAATCCCGACGATTATTTCAGCGGCCAGGAATATAGCGTAATTGGCTACGATGAGCCGTTCTACGTCCGGTATCTAAATGGTGTAATGGCCTGGGGTCACTTCCGTACATCCGAAGAGGAAAAAGCTTTTCCCATTGGACGGCTTGAAGAGATTACCCATCCTGCTCAAGCGAGGGCTGCTGTTCTAGGTAAGAACCCAATCTCTTTTTAGCAAACCATACACCTGGTGGTCCACATAATGGTCATAAAGCCACTCAGCCTCTCGTATTCTGCCTTCCCATTTAAAGCCGAGGCGGATTGCAATCGCCTCACTCCGGTGGTTGGCCGTTGAACAGCGTATCTCCGCCCGGTTCAATCCCAAATCGTCAAACGTGTACCGAATCAATTGCCTAACACATTCAGTCATGATGCCTTTTCCCTGCGCATGGCTCGCCAGCCAATACCCTATGCTTGTATAATGGTTTGTCCAGTTAATCTGATTCAAACTGACAATGCCAGCAAACTTCCCATTATAGCGGATAAGATAGTTTCCCCCACTATTTAGCCTCTCCATTCTTTTGCCTATTTCAATGAATTCTTTTATATCCTCCACGCTCTGGTTGAAGTCCACCCAGCCGAGAAAAGTTCGCAGGTATTGCCGATCCCTATCAATCACGGCAAAAATTTCATTAGCATCTTCTTCCTCAATATCCTGAATGAACGTGTGCTCATTTATCTCAATCCGCAATTTCTACCCCTCCTCATTTGTCTTTAACAATTTTCCAATTTTTACACGAAACAATTTCTGGCATATTCCTCATACTATCCCTGTAGACATGCGCTACAAATGGATTAAAGGAGGAAAGTTCATGCGTTTTTCTATGATTACTTTAGCAACGGTACTGCTGACCGGACTGCTGCTTGTTCAGGTTTTTTTAACAACCGCTCCTAAAGCTCAGGCTCAGCAGACAGCGAAGGTTGGGGAAACTCCTTTTCCCGGCTCCATCCGTGTCGCCATCCGTGAAAGCAGGCCAGGGGGAGAGCCCAATCCGCGCGGAAGAATCCTGTACGTGGAGGAGGTCCCCACAGAGACGTATCTGCGTAATGTACTGCCAAATGAGTGGCTGCCATCGTGGGAACCGGAAGCTCTTAAAGCAGGAGCCATTGCAATCAAAATGTTTGCCTGGTACCACCATCTGAACCCGATTACGCTGGAAAACCAGAGATTTGATGTGGACAACACGGTAAACTTCCAGGTATTCCGGGAGGGTACGGATATGCCCCGCACAAACGCAGCATTCGATGATGTGGAAAATTTGGCGTATGTAAAGGCCAACGATGAAATCATCGAGCTTAACTACCGCGCCGGATATCCGAATGACCCGAATTACCAGTACCGCAATGCTCAGAAAATGTCCCAGAACGGTTCCCAGTACCTGGCCGATAAGCGTGGCCAAAATATGCTGCAGATTCTTCAATTCTACTACGAAGGACGAAAGCTGGTGAGAATTCCATGATACCGAAAACAAAAAAAATTTGGTTTGTGTTATTAACCATCTGCCTTTTCCTGATTTGCTTTGAGGGATTCACCAAACCAGCAAACGCTGAAAAAGCACCGCTTCCGGAATATAAATACGAGGTTCAGAAGCGCCAGGGCAACAGCGCACTGAATTATTTGCCTGAGGTTAAGCCAGGCCCTGATATTCCCGGGGCAAAGAAATGGGACAAGTGGGCGATGCTTCAGGTACGTGTTCTTGATTTTCACACACGAGCTCCGCTCCCTAATACCGAGGTTGTACTGGGCGAGAATGGATACCGGGTAAAAACAGATGCAAACGGCCGCACGCCGGCTTTTCCAGCACCCGTTATTCGTGATCCGCGCTATACCGAAACGCTGGCCAGGCTGCACGGGCAACTCACGCTTCTCTCCTATAAAAACGGATACAGGGACACCATCTATTTCAACGTTCGCATGAATGAACGGATACTGACAACTGTCGATATGTATATGATTCGGATTGATCCGCAGTCCCGCCGCATTGAACCGTATGTATACTTCTATCCAACACACCGCCTGTTTACGATTAACCTTGCTGAACAGTTCCGCAGCAAAACCCAACCAGGAGCAGGTCCGGAAAGCCCTGCCAGATAAGTATGAAGAAAAAATTAATCCTGCCCGTTATGCTCCTGGTGCTAAATGCCGCTTTTTTCGTATACAGCCGGGAACATGCTCAGCGCGTGCAGACGCATGCCAGCACCCCGCAGGCAATTGCGATAACAGCTGCAGGGTTTAGCCCAAATAAACTGGTTTACCGGCAAGGCGGCACCGTGTCGCTCTCCGTTCATAATATCGATTCCAAAACACATAATTTTATCATTCGGGATTACTATATTTTTTCACGTGACCTGAAGCCCGGTGAAGTGACGACCATGGAATTCAAGGCTGTGAAAAAAGGAACCTTTCCCATTATATCCGATACTCCAGGATTCCCCGAACCCGGATATAAGGGTGAATTGATTGTTAATTAGTTGGCAGAGAAAAAGCACCGTACTTTATGTACCGTGCTTTTTTTCCTATTGCAATGCTTAAGCGATCACCTTAAATCCGTAACACTCAGTACCGCCCAGATTCCATCCCGTCCTTGTTTAACAGGCTGATAAAGCTCCACTAAAAACAAACAGGGCCCGTTAGTAGCATCAACGAGTGCGTGCATAAGCCCGGAATCATAGTCGCGATAATACTGACGAAACCGAAAGACGTAGTCAGCTGTAAATCCGAGGTGCGCCATTCCCACTATTCTTGCTGTTTGCACAGGATCGTGTCTCCAGGGATTTCCTCCCCGGTCAACATAATGCTGTATAGCAATAAAATCTTCCGGCACGGCTACATGCCCCGTATGCACCTGTCTGCAGGGGTCCTGGCGCCAACTGCCCATACTTCTTGTTCCCATCCGCCACCATCCCTTTTTTCCACAGGATATGCCAGAGAAAAAAAGGTGTGAACAGATGGTGCTCCGCCTTTACCTAAATGGTTACGGAATCAGCGTTCATAGATGGCACAATGCGGCCGCGATTCATTTGGCGGTGAAACACATCTCTCTCGATAACGAAGCCTTCATTCGACCCTTCATACCGGCAGGCAAAAAACAGGCGATCCGCTTCCTCTACACGGAATGCTTTCATTTCTCGTGAAATGCGATATTGATTCCCTACATACTGTTTCATAACACAATCCCTCCAGGCCGTATTTTTTCTTGTTTGTAGTATAACACAGCCTGTAATAGAACAGCAAGCAGTTTTTCGAAAATTATAGCAATACAGTTCCCTGCTGTTTTCGGCCAATTATATACACATAAAACAGCGGAATCAGCCCTACCGCAGTTAACAGGCCGAAGAATTTGTAGGTTGCAAAGATCCCCCATTTGTCAAGGATCATCCCGCCAATTAGGTTACTCGCCATCGAGCCGAGACCCAGCCCCATCGAAGTGTAGATGGCAATGGCGGTAACGCGCAGCGAATCGGGTGTATTCTCCTTCACAAACTGGGTGGCTGAAGCCAGGTACAAACCGACCGAGAGCCCCTGGACAAAGAACAGCGCCAGTACCGCCGCAGGCGTTGGGCTTGTGCCATACCAAAACCAGCGAACCGATGAAATGAGGCCGGCCAGCAAAATCGTACGCTCCAGCCCAAGCCTTCTAATAAAAAAGCCCGAAAACTTCATAAAGGGCGCTTCACTGCCGGCAAAAAGGAGAAAAGCCAGGCCAATGCCCGCGATATTCCCGCCAAGTTTGTCATATAACAGTCCAAAATAAACGTTGTGGGCGTTTATCGGCCCAAAGATTAAAAAAGCGCTGGGCAAAAACAAGATATAACGGGGAATTCGGATAAGATGCAGAAGGCCTTTCCAAATATTGACCTTCTCCCCCGCCTGAGCGACATCCATGCGATAAAGAAAAAGCAGGGCGATTAACTGGGCCAGGCCATACACATAAAAAATAACCAGAAAAGAATACTTCTGAGCTAATAACCCTACAATCAGCGTGGCAAGGGCAAAACCGATGGCGCCCCACTGGCGGACGCGCCCAAAATCAATCCCCTCCCGCGCAGCATAGCGAAGAGCCATTCCATCTGATATGGGAACAACCCCGCTCTGGAAAAAATGTAAAACGGCATATAAAAGAGCGAAGGAAAGAAATGTTTTCCCGTCGAGAATGATGACAGACATAACAGCCGTCATGGCGAGAATCCCCATTAGAATTTGCCTGGGGATTCGGAAGCGATCACACATCATTCCCCAGAACGGCTCGGCTACAATGGCTATGATAGGCCCCACGGATACAATTAGCCCAATGTGGGTTCCGTTCATGCCAATACTCTGGAGGTAATGCGACAGAAGCGGATACATAGCACCGAGAGAAAAATAAATAAAAGTAAACATACCGTTTATTTGTATCGCTTCAGCAGCCTGTGTATTTTTCATGCTTATTCAACCTCTCCTATTGAGAAAAACATCGCGGGCCATGCCGCTCTCTCCTTTCCCCTCAGGAAGTTTTTACGGCCGCTTTGTGGAACGACGGACGGACCGGCATTAGCAAAGCTTGGCCAGCTGCGAGCGAAGCGCTGCTGATGGCCTTAGCTGCGCTTATACCGTTTAGGTGCAACATCTGGGTATATCAATGATGGAGACAGTTGCCGGTCTTTTTCTCCCTCTGTTCCACACGCTCCATTAGAAAACTAGGTTGCGGCCAAGCTATAGCGCAGGCAGCAACCTAAGTTGCACTTATGCCGAAAGGTAAAATCGAAACACCTTTCGGCCTGGGGGAAAGAAAGGTGCGGACATGCGCCTCACGATGTTTTTGTTGGGTGTTTCGGGACCGGAGGTCCCTTTTAAAAAATCGTTCACGGCACTTCAACACTGTGAAGCACATAAACTTTACATATAACAAAGAGAAAGGGACCTATCGGTGCCAGCAGAAAATCACTTCATATTTTAAAGCGAAATCTACTTTCTATGACAACGAAAGAGTGGGCAAACCTTGTGTAAGGCTTGCCCACTTTATACCTACCCTTTGTATACAGGCAGAATTTTTTTAGGGTTAACGGTTCTTACAATAGCCCATGTGTCAAGATCAGCCTCATCGAACTGTTCCAGATACCGGATAACCTCTTTTGTAATAGGGGTAGGGGTGGAAGCGCCGGATGTAACGGCTACTTTCTTCTTCCCTTTCAGCCATTCGATATCCAGTTCCGTTACATCGGCTATGCGATGGGCTGGGACGCCTGCAATTTCTTGTGCAACCTGAGCTAGCCGGTTGGAATTATTGCTTCGCGGATCACCCACAACAATAAGCAGGTCTGCCTGGCCCGCCTGCTCCGCGACCGCTTCCTGGCGAACCTGGGTTGCCATACAGATTTCATTATGAATTTCGGCATGCGGGTACTTTTTAATAACCGCGTTCATTATGTGTTTAATGTCCCACTGGCTCATCGTTGTCTGGTTTGTCACGATAATCTTGTCTGTGGCAATGTCGAGTGCATCCACTTCCTCTTCACGCTCGATGAGGTGAACGGATTCGGGAGCAACGCCGAGGGCTCCTTCCGGTTCGGGATGCCCTTTCTTGCCGATATATATTACCTGATAGCCTTCCGCCGTTTTCTCCCGGATTAGATCGTGTGTCTTCGTCACATCCGGACAGGTGGCATCGACTACTGTGAGACCTTTTTCCCTTGCCCGCCTTTTCACATCGGGAGAAACACCATGCGCGGTGAAGATAACCGTTCCCTTGTCAACCTTTTCAAGGATCTCCATGCGATCTGCACCATCAAGGGTAATAATCCCTTCATCTTCGAACGCTTTGACTACATGGCTGTTATGCACAATCATGCCGAGTATATAGATCGGCCGCGGAAAGTCAAAGTTTCTGGCCGTCTGCTGAGCGAGCACCATAGCGTCCACTACTCCATAGCAATAACCGCGGGGCGATATTTTGATTACTTCCATGCTTGTACCCCCACTCTGGTAAGTATATTAATTCAATCGAGCGGAAAGGAAAGAGCGCTCCATTCTCGCAGTTCAAGCGTACGAGCCTGCTCTACTACTACCGGATCGTTCTGCGCCAGTTGTAAGGCCGCCTCATAACTATCCGCTTCATAAATAACCATTCCGCCTTTTCCATCTGTGAACGGACCGGCCGCCGTAACCTTGCCTTCTTTAAAAAGGCCATTAATATAATCAAGATGCGCCGGTCTGACTTCTTTGTTTTTCTCCTGATCCACAATAGTCAACAATGCAACAAATTTCATTTTGCAACCTCTCCTTACTTTATCCGATTGAGATGATTTTTTGCAAGCACAAAGGGCTCCCAGGTAAGCATACCCCTTTTCACAAAATTAGTCATAGGATTGCAAAAATTTTTTATTCCTCTTCCTCCTCGTTAATGCCATTCTTAAGCTTCTCAATATATGCGAGATCCCCGGGCTCATAGGTGGCCTGACCGCTTGTAAGATTGTTAATAAGCTCAATCAGGCAGGCTTCTTTCCCTTCTTCTTCCCCAACGGTTACGGTTACTTTATCCGTATATTCAATGCCGATTATCTGAACATCGGCCGCGTTGAGTTCATTTTCGATTTTGCCAAGGAATGTATAATCAAAAGAAAAGTGATGCTGGCGGGTTAAAATGCGTTCAACGATACCGGCTGAGCGAAGCCCTGCACTGGCCGATTTGCCGTAAGCGCGGATAAGGCCACCCGCCCCCAGCTTAATGCCGCCGAAATAACGGGTAACAACAATAGCTGTATCCTTGACAGAGTTGCGCTTGATGACCTCAAGAATCGGCTTTCCCGCTGTGCCGCTTGGCTCCCCGTCATCATCCATTTTCTGAAATTGGTCATTGCCCCCGCATATATAAGCGGAACAATTATGGGTAGCATCCCAATATTTCTTTTTTATTTCTTGAATAAAATTGATCGCTTCTTCAGGTGATTCAACACGTTTTACAGAACTGATAAAACGGGAACGGTTGATTTCAATTTCGGCTTCCCCGCTGGGCCGTACAGTTAGATAACGCTGAAGCATATAGGACTTCCTTTCTGTGCATATTTCATTAGACGAAGCTGTTACTGGTACATTTTTAGCGTTTCAGTGGCAGTAGGATAGGGGAATTTATCTATACGGTTCGAAAAAAATAGCGCCTCTCCTGCTATAAAAGGATATAATATAACCATGATAACATGTAAAGTTGGTGTGCAATGAGCGAGATTTTATGGACGGCTTTTTTATCTTTCCCGACTCATATGCCGGACTCTATCCAGCAAAACACACAAGAAGCAGCCATTATATGGCGGGCGATTAAACCTTATCTTACTTTCGTCTTTTCCGTATGCGTATTTTTACTTGCCATCCTGATCGTGCTTGAGAACCGGAATCCATCACGCACGGTTGCCTGGCTGTTCATTCTTAACTTCCAGCCTATTGTAGGCTTTATTTTTTATTTGCTGGTTGGGCGAAATGTACGCAAGCGCAAGCTATTTAGCAATAAATACATTAATAATACAGAAGTGCTGCGGAATCTGGGAAAACAGCAGACGGTTCTCTGGGAAGAGAATGAACTGTGGAAGTATCCGGATCTTACGTCTAAACGCAGGTTAATGAAACTGATGGTTAACGTCTCCCAATCACCATTCACGCTCAATAACAAATCCGAAGTACTTACGAACGGCAGCGAAACATTCCGGCAGATGATTCAGGACTTATCCGAAGCAAAAAATCATATTCATTTTCAATTCTATACGATACGCCACGATGCAACCGGACAGCAGTTCAAACAGGTTCTCATCGATAAAGCGCGGGAAGGTCTAAAAGTGCGTGTTATTTATGACTGGGTAGGCAGCATATCGCTTGATAACCGCTATATAGCCGAGCTGGAGGAAGCGGGAGTGGAAGTGGTAAGCTTCTTCCCTGTTATCCTTCCGTTTCTCAACAATAAGGTGAACTACCGAAACCATCGCAAGATCATTGTAATAGATGGGAAAATCGGATTTGTGGGCGGTTTGAATATTGGGGATGAATATTTGGGCAAAGACACCCGGTTTGGTTTCTGGCGTGATTCCCATATTCGGATTGAAGGGGAATCGGTTTATCTTCTGCAGAATATTTTTTTGAAGGACTGGTTCTTTGTTACAGATGAAACCATTAAGGGGGAACAATATTTTCCCGAATTTAAGGAGGAAGCCGGGAAAGAACTGATTCAAATCGCCTCCAGCGGGCCAGATTCAGACTGGGAATCCATCTGGCAGATGTACTTCTCCATTATCGCCACAGCCCAGGACAAGATCTATATTACGTCGCCCTATTTTATTCCGGATGATTCGATAAGCATGGCACTAAAAACTGCAGCGCTCAGTGGCCTTGATGTTCGCATTCTACTGCCGAGCCGTCCAGACCATTATACCGTTTTCTGGGCTTCTCGTTCCTACATTCAGGAGCTACTGGAGGCAGGCGTCCGCTTCTTTATGTACCAGCCAGGCTTTATTCATGCAAAAATTCTGCTTGTGGATGGTACGGTTGCTTCTATTGGAACCGCCAACATGGATATTCGCAGTTTCCAGCATAACTTTGAAGTAAACGCTATTCTCTATAATACACTTTCTGTTTATAAATTAGAGGAAGACTTCCTCCTCGACCTAAGGGACAGCAAAGAGCTGACGCTGGAAGATTTCCATAGCCGCCCCTGGTATCACCGGCTGTTTGAATCTGTCGCCCGTCTCCTTTCACCGCTTCTTTAATTTGAGAAACTTGCCAATCATGTTCTACTTTGATGAGTTTCGAACTTAAAACGGTGATTTACCTTTTTTAAAAAATTATAGGTAAGATAATTTGACAATACAGTGTCTTGCTGTATTGTTTTTGTTTTATTCTGATCGTACGCAATACATCAAAAGGTTATTAAAGCGTGAATAATTGGAGGGAAAGTAACTTATTAAAAAACTAGGATGGTGAGATTATGGCAAATTTGCAAATTAATCTGGGTGGAATTGTTGCGCCGAATCCTTTCTGGTTGGCTTCCGCTCCGCCTACCAATTCTGGATATCAAGTACAAAAAGCGTTTGATGCTGGCTGGGGCGGCGCTGTTTGGAAGACACTAGGGGAACCTATTATGAATGTTTCCTCTCGTTTTGCCGCTCTCAACTATATGGGACGCAAAATGGCAGGACTCAACAACATAGAGTTGATCACCGACCGGCCTCTAGAGATAAATTTACAAGAGATTGAACAAACAAAAAGGATGTTTCCCAATCACGCCATTGTCGCTTCTTTAATGGTCGAGCCCACTCGCGACAAATGGCACGAAATCGTAAAGAAAGTAGAGGCAGCCGGAGTTGATGGCCTAGAGTTAAACTTTGGATGCCCGCACGGGATGGCTGAGCGCGGCATGGGGGCCGCAAGCGGGCAACAGCCTGAATTAGTCCGTCAGCAAACGGAATGGGTTAAAGAGGTAGCGCAAACCCCTGTTATCGTTAAACTAACGCCCAACATCACAGACATTCGGTACACGGCCCGGGCAGCACGTGAAGGTGGTGCCGATTCCATAAGCCTCATCAACACGATTAATAGTTTAATGGGTGTGAATATTGACACGGGGGAAACCATCCCTTCTGTGAACGGAAAAGGCACACATGGCGGTTACTGCGGCCCAGCCGTCAAACCAATTGCTTTAGGGATGCTGGCAGAATGTGCGAGCGATCCTCTTGTGGGAATTCCGATTTCCGGAATTGGGGGCATTTCCAACTGGAAAGATGCGGTGGAGTTTCTTCTCATGGGAGCCACCGGTGTTCAAGTATGCACAGCGGTCATGCACCATGGCTTTGGCATTGTACAAAAAATGATTAAAGGGCTGAATAACTATTTAGATGAAAAAGGCACCGCGTCTGTTATGGATATCGTAGGCCGTTCCGTTCCACGTTATGGAAGCTGGGGAGATCTAAACTTGCATTACAAAGTGGTTGCAAAAATCAATGAAGATAAATGTATCCTTTGCGATAAATGCTATGTCTCCTGTGACCACGCTTCCCACCAGAGTATTCTAAAGATTAAAAAAGAAGGAAAGAAGAAAGACACCCTAGTCGTTAACGAAGACACCTGTGTAGGATGCAATCTGTGCGCTCTCGTATGCCCAGTCGATGGGGCACTTGAAATGGTAGAAGTAACGACTGATCAAAAACCGCTTACCTGGAATGAAAGACAGGCACTGTTATCTACTAATTAATGGAGGGATAATCATGAAAACCATTATTCGAGGCGGTACCATTGTAACAGCTGCAGATATCTATAACGCCGATATCGCAATTGAAGGGGAAAAAATTGTCGCGATTGGCCAACATTTGACTGACCCGGATGCTGAAATTATTGATGCATCAGGACAATACGTTTTCCCCGGTGGCATCGATCCGCACACCCATCTCGATATGCCATTTGGCGGTACAGTAACGGCAGATGATTTTGTAACAGGAACGAAAGCAGCCGCGTTCGGGGGAACAACGTCAATCATCGATTTCTGTCTTTCAAGCAAAGGACAGTCTCTCCATGATGCCCTCGAGATCTGGAGGAAAAAAGCAGAAGGCAAAGCATTGATCGATTACGGTTTCCACATGATGATCTCAGAGATTAATGAGCAGGTATTAGCTGAACTTGCAGACATAGTGGAACAGGGCATTTCCTCTTTTAAAGTTTTCATGGCTTACAAAAACGTTTTTCAAGCAGATGATGAAACGCTGTTCAAAACACTTGTCCGCGCTAAAGAATTGGGCGCAATCGTACAAGTACATGCAGAGAACGGAGATATGATTGACTACCTGGTCAACAAGGCATTGGAAGAAGAGAAAACGGAGCCCATTTATCATGCCCTAACCCGCCCAACTGCAGCAGAAGGGGAAGCAACAGGAAGAGCCATCGAATTAGCCGCTCTGGCAGGTGCGCCGCTTTATGTCGTTCACGTATCATGCGCGGAAGCTGTTGATAAGATTGCTGAAGCTCGAAAAAAAGGGATTGATGTATACGGTGAAACGTGCCAACAATACCTTGTACTGGACCAGACAGCATTGCAAAAGCCGGATTTTGAAGGTGCAAAATATGTCTGGTCACCACCTCTACGGGAAAAGCGGAACCAGGATGTACTATGGAACGGGTTAAAAAGCGGCATTTTACAAACAGTTGGTTCAGATATGTGTTCCTTCAATTTCAATGGCCAAAAAGAGCTGGGAAGAGGAAATTTTGCGAAAATCCCTAACGGTGGACCGCTGATTGAAGATCGCCTGTCCATCATGTACTCGGAAGGAGTTGCAGCCGGGCGATTAAGCCTGAACCAATTCGTAGATATGACCTCTACAAAAGCAGCAAAAATATTTGGATTATTTCCGCAAAAAGGCACCATTGCTATAGGATCAGACGCCGATCTTGTTCTGTTTGATCCATCTGTAACGCGAACGATTTCTGCACAAACCCACCATATGAATGTCGATTACAATCCATTTGAGGGAATGGAAGTCCAGGGAGAAGTCATTACCGTTCTCTCACGCGGTACCTGTATTATTCGAAACAAAACATTTGTTGGCAAAGAAGGACATGGAAAGTACGTAAAGCGTCACAAGTATTCGATGTATGGGAACACGCCAGCAACAGGTCCAGTTCATCTTCCCGGTACATACACCGGACTGCAAATGATTTAGTGCGCCAGAAAAGGGGGCTGCTTTATGAAAACACAGATCGAACAAAATGGTATCGTAACGTTAACGCAAGAAGTGACGGCAAGATTGAGTGGCAGTGAATTGTGGAATGATGATTTGCGGCCTACAACCCTTACAGAACATTCATGGAAAGGGTTAAACTTCGCTACTTTGTGGATCGGGATGTGTCTATGCATCCCGGCCTACACGATGGCCAGCGGTATGATTTCTTTAGGAATGAACTGGTGGCAAGCTATTCTGACCATTTTTCTCGGCAATGCCATTGTCCTCGTGCCGATTTTATTAAATTCACATGCCGGAACAAAATTCGGAATCCCGTATCCTGTTTTTGCACGACTCTGGTTCGGAGCCAAAGGCGCGCATATTCCGGCTTTAGCCCGTGCGATTGTGGCTGCCGGATGGTTCGGCATTAATACGTGGATTGGAACGGGTGCCATCGATACTTTATTAACAGCCTCATTCCCTATTTGGGGCAACTTCTCCGGCCATACGGCCATTGTCTTTGCTTTTTTTTGGGCGCTAAATGTCGGCGTTGCCTATAAAGGCCCCGAGGCAATTAGAATTTTAGGCCTCATTGCCGCCCCTGTAGTAGGTATTTCCTCCATCATACTCTTCGTTTGGGCATATACCCACTCGGGAGGTTTGGGACCTATTCTATCAACACCATCAAAATTTAAAACCACGGCTGAGTTTTTAAAAGTATTTTTTCCGGCGCTTACAGGGGTTATCGCTTTCTGGGCTACACTTGCCTTGAATATACCCGACTTCTGTCGTTACGCCAAAAACCAGAAATCACAAATGATTGCGCAAAGCTTTTCCCTTCCCCTCACCATGAGTATCTTTTCTTTCATTGGTATCGCCGTTACATCCGCAACTGTAGTCGTTTTCGGCCAGGCGATCTGGGATCCAGTGCAATTGCTGGCTAAGTTTCCACCGTTCGTTATATTTTTGGGGACCATCGTGATTGTCATATCCTCTTTAACGATTAACGTGGGGGCTAACATTGTAGCGCCTGCCCGCGCGATCGAGAACTTATACCCAAAACGCATTACATTTGGTATCGGCGCTCTGATCACCGGGGTATTCGCCATCTTGATGCAGCCGTGGTACATCATGTCCAACTTTGGAAACTATATTTTCGGATGGCTTGGAACATATGGAGCATTACTTGGTCCCATTGATGGCATTGCTATTGCAGACTACTGGCTTGTTCGCCGGAAACAAATGAGCCTCAAAGAATTATATGAACCAAACGGCCGCTACAATTACACGACTGGGTTTAACAAACATGGCGTTTATGCGCTTTTGATCGGGGTAGCCATCCCTCTACTTGGTGTATTTATTCCCGGCCTTCATTTTTTATGGGATAACGCTTGGACAATTGGCTTATTCGCGGCGATTGTTGCCTACACCTATCTAATGAAAGACGACAAAAGTGTTCTAAGTCAGGGTGAATACGAGAAGATTACCATTATGGAAGCTCCACCTCATTTAACCAACACAACAAAACAGGCTGACATCGAACTTGTAAGATAGTTGTGGTGTGAAAATCGGGAGATTGATAGACCGATTTAGTCCCAGAAAAACAGCCAGGCAGATAATGAGCTCTGCCTGACTGTTCTTTTTTGCTATGGAGTTAAACTTAAACTTGCCTTTCGTTACCTAACATCGTAAGAACCGCTTCTAATAGTACATTTACGCCTTTTTCACAATCCCTCCAATGTGTAAACTCTTCTTCACAATGGCTTTTTCCGTTCATGCTTGGAACAAAAACCATCGCAGACGGTATAAAGCTTGCGATAAACTGGGCGTCGTGTCCTGCACCGCTAACCATTCTTTTATACGAATAGCCTAATGACTCCGCCGATTGTTGTAACAAATGATAAATTTCTTCGTTGAACCAAACGGTCTCCCGATCCCATAGTTTTGTCGTCTTGACCTCGCAGCCTTCTTTCATTTCTGATTGAGGGAGCCCTTGTATGATTTCCTCAACCAACCTGATTGTGTCTGGATTCTTATGTCTTGCTTCTAGCGAAAAATTCACTTGATTGGGTATAACGGTGTGTATATTGGGAAGAACGCTTACTCTTCCAATGGTGTACACCAATTCACTATCAAGGCCACTCAATCTTTTCCGAATTTCAGTTATTAAGTTATTTGCCGTAAAAAGGGCATCTTTTCTCATATCCATAGGAGTTGTCCCTGCATGATCGGATTCTCCTGTAATTTCTATCTCATAACACACCATGCCAAGTACGCATTCAACAATGCCAATGGAAGTAGACTCCTTTTCAAGAATCGGACCTTGTTCAATATGTAATTCTAAAAACGCTGAAGCATCTGTAAGGCGGTTGTCTCTATCACCTGCATACCCACTCTGGTTTAAAGCTTGCTCAAATGTAATCCCACCTGAATCCATTTTTTTCAGCATTTCAGATTTCTTGAATTTCCCTGAGAGCACACCAGAGGCCATCATAGAAGGTTCAAATCTTGCCCCCTCTTCATTTGTGAAATTAACGATCGTGATCGGTGTCTGGGTTTGAATATTATTTTCTACCAGCACTCTGACCACTTCTAAACCAGCTACTACTCCTAATACGCCATCAAATCGGCCGCCTTTTTTTACCGTGTCCAGATGTGAACCGATAACGATAGGATTTTTATTTTCCACGCCTTCAAGGGTGGCATAAATACACCCCATGTCGTCTATCTTGATGGACATACCTAATTCTTCACAACAAGAGCAAAAATAATCTCTAGCTAAACGATCTTCCTCTGATAACGATAACCTTGTTACGCCATTGTTTTCTGTACGGCCAAAGTTTGCAAATCGTTCAAGCTCGTTCTTTAACCGCTCTCCATTAATCAACAATTTTTGTTGTTTCACGTTAAACACTCCTTTTCCGATGATATTCAAATAATTAGAAGTGGCAATATTCTATACCTATTCGATTTAGTAAAATTAATTGTTACACAATAAATAAATTCATACCGCTAGTGTGTAAGTTTATCTCTCATACTTATATGCAAAAGAAAAACCCCGATGGTTCAAGTACTGAACATCGAGGTAAAAGTAAAGGCCAGTCGCTGTAATGTGCGTCTGCAGCCTCAGTATCATTATTTAAAAGCCACGTTTACAGAGTAATTCAGCGGTTTATAGATCTGCTGAAGCACTTTTACAGCTCTGTCTTCGGCAGATGGAAGAATTCCGTTGGCCGCTGCTTCCTGGCGCAGCTTATCCCTCGCTTCTGTAAGAAAACGTTTTTCTTCGTTAGGTGTAAACCGCTTGCTGAATATCCCCTGCTGTGTAATTATTTTGACTTTGCTTATGTCTATGTTTGGTTCCTGGAGAAATTGGGCGTGCGGCAGCACAATCGTAATCTGCTTGCTGTCCTGGTCAATACTGATATCGCCGGGCTTAAGTTTGGATAAATCAACGCCAGCAAGAATTTTGGCGGGTACATCCATATGGTAGAAACGATTTGTCCCCGGAATTTTCAAGTTATTCCACGTGTAATCTTGCTCTTCCTCTAATGTAGTCGTCATAACGGCTTCAGCTGTCGTAAGGTAAGATAACTGCCTGACTTGTTGAATAATCGTCTGGCTGTCTACGGGTGAGGAAACAGGAAGCAACTTGCCCGCTATACCGCCGCCTGCCATTAGCAAGATAGCGATAACCGCCATAATAACGCCCTTGCGAATTTTCTTTATTGTTTTCTTTCCGGGAAGCAAAGCTCGGATTTTTTTCTGTTCTACTTGATCATAAGGCAAGCGGTAAATGACGGCGCCTGATGTCTTCTTATCATCTTCCCGCGCATAGCGGATCTTTTGTTTATTATCCAACCTGTCTCTCCTCCTGAACCTGCACTTCATAAAGTTTTACTCTTACCAATATTTGACGCACTCGGTACAGGAAAGTCGCTCCACTTTTCGTGATCGGATATTTAAAAATTTTCTTTTTTAAACGATAATTGAAGGAAAGGTAAACGGAGGAAGGAGTGACGGTATGTATAGAGACGATGAAGCCGACTTGCTGGGCGTATATTGCAACAGGAGAGACAAGGGGCATTCTGAGCAGTATGCCCATGAAATAACAAAGAAATATATGCTTAATTTCTTTATAACGCATATGAATGAAATCTTTTTCACAGATAAAATGGAAGCCAAAGAAAACCTGTCTGAAGAAGATCGTGAGCGTCTCAACCACATCAAACAGGCAGACGACACGGAAAAGCTGAGGATGGTGGAAAAACTGTACGCGGATTACAGGGACATCGTCTTTTCATCGATTGAATTGTTTGAGAGGGCTTACCAACACCGCAACGATATTCTAGGAAGATAAGAGAGGTGGCAGGCCTAGCCATCTTGCGTATGCACCATAGTGTCCGGCCTGGCAGCATGCAGCCAGCCTACAAACGATAAAAGAAAATCGCACATACCAGACAAATCAACAAAAAAACCCCGCCCACACCATGCATAATAGCGACAGTTTTTTTTATGTCATCTGCCTTCATAAGACGGAGCCTGTCTCCCATTTTGGCCCGTTTGGAAGCCACTCCCTGATAGTAATTAAGGCCTCCAAGTTGGATGCCAAGCGCCCCTGCAACACCGGCCTCTGTAAAACCGCTGTTCGGGCTTGGGTGCAGCCTCGCGTCACGCTTGATAATCTTCCAGCTTCTCCGCCAGTCAAGCTTCAATAAACAAGCAACGATCACCAGAATAACCGCTGAAAGCCGGGCCGGTATGTAATTGACGAGGTCATCAAATCTGGCTGAAGCCCACCCCAGATGGCGGTACCGTTCGTTTTTATAGCCAACCATCGAATCAAGCGTATTCGCCGCGCGGTAAGCCATGGCAAGTGGAGCCCCGCCGATCGCCGCATAAAATAGAGGTGAAATAATGGCATCCACAATATTCTCAGCCACCGTCTCCACCGCTCCTCGCACCACCTCTGTTTCATCCAGCGAGTCTGTATCGCGGCCAACCACCATCGACAATGAACGGCGCGCCTTTTCAAGGTTTCCTTTCGTTAAGTGTCTATAAATTACCATGCCAGCTTGGGCCAACCCTTTGATGGCGATGGTTGTCGAGATAAGCCAGGCTTGCGCAGCCCATCCAAGCCACGGGTGAATGGCCGCCAGCACTTTCAGCAGCACAGCGGTCAATACATAACTGCCCCCGACAAAAATCAGCGGAAATAGGACCCCGGCGAGCCTGAACATCTGCTCTCCTGCCAGCCGGCGAATGATCTTCTCTACAGATGTAATCCCCCTGCCTATCACAATAACCGGATGGGGGATAAACCGTGGATCGCCTACAATCAGGTCTATGATATAAGCGGCCAGCAGGAGGTATGCGTGTATCATATGGACTCCTCTCTCTGGAACTGGCCGGAAACCGCTTCATATACCGCCCCGTAAACAAGCCGGCCAATGGCATTGCCAACCGTTGTCGCAGGCCCGGCGAACGGATGGACCGGGCGCTGTGGATTTTGACTTACTGCCAGCACCGCAGAATCGGTCGTTGTGCCTGTCGCAATCGCACCGCTCTCTTCGTGGATTGCTAAGTCCTGCAGAGCGGCTGCCTTCGCTTCGGTTGCTGTAATAATCCCATTGATCATAGCCGCTGGAGAAAGGCTGCCTTCTATGAAAATAAACACATTGATCGTACAGCATTGGTAAGCGGAGAATGTCTTTCGTCTGGTCCCTGCCCGTGAGCTGTTTCCTGTACCGGCTGTCGCCAGACACACCATGTCGAATTCATCACCAATCTCTTCGATAACCGAACCAAGTTCCAGTTTAGCGGCTGTTGCCAGCCCTATGGTCTTATCCACCGGGTATCCCCATTTATCAAGTTGCTTGCCCACCATATCAACCGGATCATCGCTGCGGTAGGTGAGCGGCACCCGCCAATTAACAAAGTGGGTTGCGCTGGCAGAACCTCCATTCCATAAAGCACTGCTGACCGTTTGCAGAGCGCGGTCTGAGCGGATAAGCAAATGGCTGTCAGCGTGTGTAATCGACAAGCCTGGCCAGATGCGAGGCATATACAGGCTGCCCGTCCGAAACGGCTGTGTCATTTTCCACTCCCCTTTCTGTGCGGCTGATGGTGTCAAAGCTATAAAGTTGACAGCCCCATTCAGCCATTATCTTCACAATGTAGCTAGCCTGTGTTTCGCAAAACGGAGAACTTGCATCCAGCAACAGCCCTGAAACCGTCCCACTGTGAGCGGTGACGACGCCTGCCGCACCTGTCTCCTCCATAAGTTCTAGCAAAGCTGGGAGGAACGGGTTGGATAAGCGGGGCTCATGCATGATCGCGCTCTGCGTTGCAACCGCTCCAATTCCCCGGCAATCCCCTAGAGCGATGGACTTCTGCAGTTGCTTCAATAGGTGGCTGCACACTTGTTCTTCTGCCTGCGTGTAGGCCACCATTTGATCATTATATATAAGGGTATCAACATGGCCGCCCCGATCTATTCCAATTACCTTCATGGGCGGAAGGTGGCCGAGGCGGGCAAGCAGTCTGCCCTGCCTATGCCTGTACGCTACCACTTCCTCGTACATCGTTCCATCTGTCGGCTCAATCTCCGCAATTAAAGAAGAAAGGTAGTGCGGAGAGATTCGTAAGTTATGTACGCTGGCCACCGCGCGGCAGGCCGCTATCATATCGGCTGTACTCGTCGCGAAACCTTTACCTTCAGGCAGTGGGGATTCGATAAAGAACACTCCGCCCGAATCCATTTTATAGTCCCGCATCAGTTGATTGACGGCCTGACGCACTTTTACTTTAGTGGCCGGAGTGAGCAACTCTGCAGATGAGCTCGGATAAAAGACGGCATGCGCATAACTCTCGACAGGCAAAGATACCAGCATGGGGTATCCCCAAATCTGGCCCTGAAGCAATTCGCCAAATGTATAGCAGGCACGCCCCTCTCCTACTTTCATCTCACTCACCCCTTTCATCCTCATAACCTCTCACAAACGCTCTGCCCTCCATGTATGCCCGTCCCATTCTGCTGCAAGAATTCGGCCATGGCGCACGCCTTCCACTTTCCAGAAGGCCGCGGCATCACCCTCCAGCCATTTGGCTTCAAACCAGCGAATAGGGCCGCCGTGGCTGACAAGCACCGCAGTTTCATCCTGCTTCATGCCACATTTCAGCCAATTCAACCAACCATCGACCCGTTGTTGCAAATGGCGCAGCATCTCCCCTCCTGGCGGGCTGATCAGATGCGGCCGGGCATACCACTGCTTGAGCCTCTCCGCATCCATTTCCAATACTTCATCATACGTCCTGCCCTCCCATTCCCCGAAGTGAAGTTCCCGCAGCGCGGGCACAGGGGAAGCAGATTTGCCGTGGGCGGCGCCAACGATAGCCGCCGTTTGGGTGCAGCGCGTTAAATCGCTGCAGTAGAAGTGCTGGAAGTGTACCGTTGCTAACTGCTGCGCGGCGGCTTCGGCCTGCCTGCTCCCTTCTTGATTAAGAAAAGCATCGTAATGCCCAAGATATTTTCCTGACGCGTTCATATCGGTTTGCCCGTGCCTGACCCATATCCACTTCATTACATCCACCTCCCTGCCGCCACAATCAGCAGAAGCGATAGCGCTTCCGTCCATTCTACGACGGCACCATAGCAATCCCCGGTTAAACCGCCAAGTTTTTTTACAATCATCCGAATAAATAGAACAGTGAAACCGAGTGCCATCACGTATACAACGAGCCCTGCTGCCCCGTTAAGCGCATAAAGCACACATGCGGCCAGTAGTAAATTGACAAGCAACGCCGATCTGCTTAAGCCCATCCGCAGCCCGGTTCCTAGACCCTTCTCTGTTATGTAAGGCCAGAACCGGATCGCAATAAGGAGTTCGAGTCGCCCCATTAGCGGAGGAACAATCAGCCAGCTTAAGTGCTGTTCGCCCATTATTTCATACAATGCGGCTGCCTTTACCAGCAGCAGGAGAACAGCCGCGATAACACCCATGGCCCCTACACGGCTATCTTTCATAATCTCAAAAATCTTCTCCCTGGGACGGCTGCTTCCGATTCCGTCAGCCAGATCCATCCACCCATCCAGATGGAGCCCTCCAGTAAGGAACACCCAGCATACGAGAATGAGGACAGCAGCTACAGCGCGGGGAAAAAGAAAGCACGCGGCCATTCCGCAAAGGCAGAGCAGCCCGCCCATTAAAGCGCCAACAAGCGGATAAAAAATAACGCTCTTCTGCCAATGATGAGCTGACTGCGAGAGATGCGGAACCGGAATGCGGGTGAGAAACGCAAGCGCGTGAAAGAACGCATTCATACAGCATGGTCCCCTTTAATTTTTAACGGAATCCCTGAGAGGACCGCATACACTTCATTGGCTTGTCCGGCCAGCAGCTGGTTTGCTTCGCCGAGAACGTCCTGAAACCAGCGCCCCAGGCGGGACATGGCGATACCTCCCAGGCCCGTTTCACTCGTAACAAGGATAACCGTGCCTGAATACTTCTTCATAGCCTCCAGCCATTCCCTTAAATCAGTCAGAATGCTTTGTGTAACCTGAGCATTCCGAATTTGCGCTTCCGGGGTGTCCACAAGCCGATTCGTTATCCATGTGCTCAGACAGTCTATCAGAACGGTGTGATAGCTGCTGAACACTTGCACCGTCCCAAGGCTATCCGGAGTTTCAAGCGTTCCCCATTCATCAGGCCTTCGGAGACGGTGCCGCTCAATGCGGTGGGCCATTTCTTTATCGGTAACCACTCCGGTTGCTACATAAAGAACAGGTGCAGAACTGCTGGCGGCCAGTTGTTCGGCGAACAGGCTTTTGCCGGATCTCACACCGCCGGTGACCACAATAAGCTTCATTCTGCTTCCCCCTCTGCCCGCTCGTTCACCGTTTGTATGAAAGCATGCAGGAGCTTTTCATTATCTTCCCGGTTCCTGACAGCGATCCGGAAATCATGGGCGGTCAGCCCCCGGTACATGCTGCAGTTTCGAATCAAAATCCCCTGCAGGCCCAGCCGAAGTTGCAGCTCTTCTGCAGTCAGGCCATCCGGAAGGCGCACCAGCAGAAAATTTGCTTTGCCGGGCCACACCTTCCAGCCAAGCTCTTCTTGAATGTTACCGGACAGGTAGTCGCGTTCTGTTGCGATAAGCTCACGAGTGTTTTGGTGATAGTCAGTCTCCTGAAGGCATGCCTCTCCAGCCGCCAGGGCCAGACTGTTCACGCTCCACGTTACCTGTACACCCTTCATGCGGCGGATCGCCTCCGGGTGCGCGGCCGAAAAGCCAAGGCGCAGGCCAGGTATCGCATAAAATTTTGTCAAGGACCGAATCAGGATCACCTTTGTATAGACATCCAGCGAATGAAGCAGCGTTAGTTGTTGCGCTTCCGGCAAGAAATCAATAAATGCCTCGTCAATAACGAGCCAGGTATGTGATGCCTCTGCCCATCTCGCCATCGTTTGCAGGCTTTCCAGGGTGTACATCATCCCTGTTGGATTATTAGGATGGCCCACAAAAATCAGATCACATCTGGAGAACAACGGATGTACTTGCTCAAGCTCAGGGAGAAATCCTTCCTCTGGCAGGCCCTGAACGCTTTCCACCTGCGCACCAAACTGTTCTGCCAGACTGCGGTATTCCGAAAAACATGGATCCATCACGCCGACCTTCTTAGGCTGGAATGCGAGAAGCGCCAAGGCCATGCACTCAGCCGCCCCATTGCCAACTAGCAGACTGGATTCGTCTACTTGCAGTCTATCCGCGAGCCGTTGTTTAAACAAGCGGTGGGCCGGGTCGGGATAATGAATGATAGATGAAATGTGATGTTGAATTCGCGCTAGCACATGGGGCGGCGGACCGAGCGGGTTAATGTTGGCGCTGAAATCCAGAAACTCGTCTTCCCTTCTATTAAAAGCCTCCGCAGCGGTTATCCGGTCTCCGCCATGCCCATATTGTTCAATTCTCATAAGCAATCAGTCCCCAGTTCCTCTTCTGCTATGTTTCTTCGTCCAAAATTCTTCTGAGCATAGCTTCTATTTTATCTTCATCACCCGCACGAAAAGAATCCAAAAAGCGTTCATCGAGCAGCCGCTGGAAAATCCGGCGGCGCACCCCGGGATTGCCGACCCGTGCAAGTACGTCTGCCCGGCATTCTTCAAGAAAGGCAATGTAGCGTTCAAACTCATCGCCAAACTGGCGCTCAAGCGTTTGTTTAATCTTGCGGGCAAGGCCGGGGCTGGCCCCGCCTGTCGATACCGCGATTGTCAACTTTCCACGCCTAAAATGTGCCGGTACTGTGAACGTGCTTAAATCCGGCCTGTCCGCCATATTAATCCACTGCCCCGGTGAAAGAGCGCAGTATACCTCCATATTTACCTTGGGGTCATCCGCAGCAGCGAAAACGAGAGCCGCCCCAATCAAATCATCAGCTGAAAACTTTTTTTGCTTCCATTGCAAGCTCCCATTCCGAGCCATTATATGAAGCTTCTGGGTTCCTTGCGGGCTTATAACAACAACATGGCAAGCCCCCGCTTCTACGAGAGCGGCAGCCTTTCTGGAACCAACCTCTCCTCCGCCGATGATGACGCATTTTGTCTGATCAACAGCAAGCAGGATAGGATAAAATGCGCCGGTATTCGATGTGCCGTTGTTTTCCTTCATCTAGTCCATACCTCCAAGCCTGAAAAAACGTTGCGGGCTGTGCTGCTCAAATCGAGCGGGGGGTCACACGAATGGTTTGTTATAACCCAATATCGGCAAATGTCGCCATCTCATTGAGCATATGGAGCGACGCATCCAGCAGCGGATACAGCAGAACGGCCCCGGATCCTTCGCCAAGCCTCATTCCTAAATGCAGCACAGGGTCAATTCCGATATACGAAAGCGCTGCAAGGTGCGCCGGCTCTTGTGACAGGTGTGAAGCAAATAAGTATCCTTTTACTTCTGGACACATTGCATACGCTACCAGTGCAGCTGCTCCGGCAATCACACCATCTACGATAACCGCCTGACGGTTGGCGGCCCCGCCGATGATTAAGCCGACTAAGCCGGCGATCTCAAGTCCGCCAACTTTGGCCAGCACCTGTAAACCATCTTTACAGGCTGCCGATCCCATTTCCAGTCCGTTGACAGCAAGGCATCGCTCGATTGTTTTCGCTTTAGCAAGCCGCCTGGCCTCATCAATGCCTGTCCCCTTTCCCGTAATTTCTGGAACGCTCGTACCTGTAATGGCAGCGATAATGGCTGCGCTTGGCGTTGTATTGCCGATCCCCATATCACCAAGCGCAATGGCCTTGTACCCGGCATCCGCAAGCTCTTCCGCAATTTGAATCCCCGTTTCGATTGCGGCTAGCGCCTCTTCCCGGCTCATCGCCGGACCTTTAGCCATATTGCCGGTCCCCTTTTTTACTTTAGCGGGGATTATCCCTTCCGGAAGTTCTTCAAGCTTGCTTCCGATATCCACAACACGTACATCTGCGTTCATCAGCCTGGAAAACACATTAATTGCCGCCCCGCCCCGCGCAAAGTTTCCCATCATCATACCCGTTACATCTGCTGGAAAAGCGCTTACGCCTTCCTCTACAATGCCATGGTCTCCGCACATGACGACGACAGCCCGCTTATCAAGCACGGGGTGTTCATTCTGTTGAATGCCGGCGAGCCGCACAGCCATTCGCTCCAATTCACCCAGGCTTCCCGGGGGTTTGGTTAAGTTGTCCACCCTGGCCTGGACAATCTGCATGATGCTGGCATCAGGCGGGGCAATGCGTTCAAGTGCTTCCCGGATAGAATGTTTACTGTCAATCATCGTCTCTCCTCCATTATTCATTATTTAATATGGAAAAATGAGTGTCCGACGCAAAAAAGCCCAGGCCAAAAAAGACCTGGACTTGCCATTTTCCAGAGATAGGCGGCGATTTTTGTCCACGCAAAAAACGCTTTTCTTGCAATAGGCAGGTCTTCTGGCTGCCGGATCCTAGCTTTTATGCCGCAGCCTTCCCAGCGTTTAGCCAGTGGCTTGCGGCAGCTCCCCGGTTACAGTGGCGGGCCCGCGTGATTACTTCCCTATTCTCCCTGAAAATCAGGGCACCTATTGCGCCGTATACCATTTTTATTAGCGTACAACGACATACGTTTTTTTTCAAGTATGGAATACTTAAGCCTTGCCCAGCACTTGCACAATGCGCTCAAGTGCCCAGTCGAGCTGGTCTTTCGTAATCACGAGCGGAGGTGCGAAGCGAATGGTATTCTCATGGGTCTCTTTGCAAAGAAGCCCCAGATCTTTAAGCTGCTCGCAGTACGGGCGTGCCGGAGATGTTAGTTCCACCCCAATGAACAGGCCGCGCCCGCGCACATCTTTAATCAGCGGATTTTGGATCGCACGCAGTTTGTAGGTAAAGTAAGCCCCCAGCTCAAGTGAGCGCTCTGCAAGCTTTTCTTCATCAATTACTTGAAGTGCGGCAATCGCAACAGCACACCCAAGCGGGTTTCCGCCAAAAGTGGAGCCGTGGGAACCAGGCTCAAAGACGCTGAGTATGTCCCTGTTAGCTGCGACTGCCGATATCGGGAACACACCGCCTCCGAGCGCTTTGCCCATGATATACATATCCGGTGTCACCGCTTCCCAATCGCTCGCAAAAAGGCGTCCTGTACGGCCAAACCCGGTTTGAATTTCATCCGCTACTAACAGAACGTTATTTTGCTGACATAGCGCAGCTGCCTGTTTCAGGAAGCCTTCCGGCGGAATCACAATACCTGCTTCACCCTGAATGGGTTCAACAAGAAAAGCTGCCGTATTCGGCGAAATAGCCTGCCGAAGCGCTTGAATATCACCGTAAGGAATAATTTTAAAGCCGGGTGTAAAGGGGCCGAATCCCCTTTTGTATTCTTCGCTTGAAGAAAAGGATGTGATCGTTGTCGTTCTGCCGTGAAAGTTTCCCTCACAGACAATAATCTCTGCCAGGCTATCAGGTACTTTCTTTACATCATAAGCCCAGCGGCGCACGGCTTTAACGGCTGTTTCCACCGCTTCGGCTCCTGTGTTCATCGGAAGCACCATATCTTTGCCGGTAAGGCTTGCTACTTTTTCATAGAAATCGCCAAGCGTTTCACTGTGGAAAGCCCGCGACGTCAACGTGACTTTATCAGCCTGGTCCTTGAGTGCCTGAATAATTTTGGGATGGCGGTGTCCCTGGTTAAGCGCAGAATACGAGCTCAGCATATCCATATATTTCGTACCTTCCGGACTTTCTACCCATACACCTTCTGCTTTTGAAATGACAATCGGCAGCGGATGGTAGTTGTGGGCCCCGAATTTCTCTGTTTTTTCTATAATCTTGTTCGTTTGACGCATATGGATTCCCCCCTGCAATATAGTAAGCGGCAAGGAAAACTATTCGTTTTTCCCGCTCTTTTTATCCGTTAGGTTTTCTTTTAATCAAATGCAAGAAATATGCCAATTCTGAGCACCGCATGCACAGAAGAAAAACAGACAAGTGAAGCTGTTGAAGTGTGCAAATTAGCTTTGCACTGCCAAAAAAAAGGGCATAACCCGCCAAAATAATTTGTGGTTTTTATGCATCAAAAAAAAGCAGGGATCCATCATCCCTGCCTGAATTTACTCGGTATTTTCACCGTTATCACGTTTTACTGCGGTCTGGAATTCTTCTAGGATATCTTTCGCTTTTTCCGCTTCTTCCGACATTCCCTGTCTAATCTGCTGCATGTTTTTCTGAATGGATGACAACCTTTCATCTATCGTAGCATCTTCCTCGTCGTCACCTTCATGGTTATCATTGCCGATATATACGCCCGGCATGGGTGCGCCACGTCCTAATCGGCGCTGCGCACGTTTGGAATTGGCGATCTGCGGAGTATTTAGTGGATCCCACTGCCTATCTTCACTATTTTTTTGTTCATCCAGATTTTTATCTGTATCAGCCATTTGTCAGGCCTCCTTCATGATCCTTTACTTCTTCATACCCTTTCCTCCATGAAGGCCAAACCATTAGCGTTAGTGAACGGTATTGTCGAATTCTGCCAGCGCATTCTGGACCAGTGTGATTTGGGAGAATGCCGAACCGCCGCGCAGTGCTGCTGTAACCTGGAGTGTTTCGTATATCTCCTGCTCTTTTGCACCTTTATGGAGCGCTTCAAGCGTATGGTACAAAATGCAGTATTCATTCTGCGAAGCCAGGCTGATTCCGAGTGCGATCAGATGCTTATCTTTCTCAGAAATGGTTCCGTCTTTGAAACACATGCCTGTAAAATCATTGTATGCCTGAGTAAAATCGGGGCTTATCTCCTCAAAATTTCCAACGCTCTGCCTATAATCCTGCACGGCATCCCTATAATTATTCATCACCTAAGTTCACCTCGTCCACGTAATAAAAGACACAGGGATTAGTATGCCAAACTCTGGCGGAAATATCGCCACCTATGCTTTTATTACACGTAAGTACTTACCGGCCCAAATTGCACTTATTTAATAGCATTCTCATATACCCTTAACATCTGGTCCACATGGTTTTCTAAAGTAAAGTGGTTCTCGATAATCGTTCGGTTAATTTCGCCCATCTTGGCATCATATTTACTAAATTCATAAACGATATCTTTAAAATTTAATATATGGGCAAATTTTCTTCCTGAACAATTACATTCCATACTTAACCAAAATAGTTCCTCGGTTAATAATCCATCAGCTCCATGCATGTCGTAGACCATGACAGACCGCCCGCAAGCCATGCTTTCCAATATTCCCCTTTGAAGGTGATGTTTTACCTCAGTGCTCACAGCAACGACTTTCCGAATGCCTAAATCAACGAAAGGTTAAGTTTCTGAACCGGCAAAGTCATCTAAATGATGGGTAACAATTAAGATTCTCATCATTATCTCCCCCAAAAACATTTATCCAATTATTATCGTATTGAAAATAGTAAATTTTCGTTATTTTTATAGTCGGATTTATCCTATTAAATTAAAAGAATGATTAATGAGTAATTGTTATATGATTATAAACATCTAACAAACCAAGACATAAAAAAACCCCGGAGAGTAACCTTCCGGGGACAAAATTTCACACTTTGAAAACTGAATTGGAAGGAACGATGCGTTAGGAATTCCTTAAAAATTGGGTTAAGCCCTCGACCGATTAGTATTCGTCAGCTCCATGCGTTGCCGCACTTCTACCCCGAACCTATCTACCTCATCATCTATAAGGGGTCTTACCAGCTTATGCTGTGGGAAATCTCATCTTGAGGGGGGCTTCACGCTTAGATGCTTTCAGCGCTTATCCCGGCCGCACATAGCTACCCAGCGATGCTCCTGGCGGAACAACTGGTGCACCAGCGGTGCGTCCATCCCGGTCCTCTCGTACTAAGGACAGCTCCTCTCAAATTTCCTGCGCCCACGACAGATAGGGACCGAACTGTCTCACGACGTTCTGAACCCAGCTCGCGTACCGCTTTAATGGGCGAACAGCCCAACCCTTGGGACCTACTTCAGCCCCAGGATGCGATGAGCCGACATCGAGGTGCCAAACCTCCCCGTCGATGTGGACTCTTGGGGGAGATAAGCCTGTTATCCCCAGGGTAGCTTTTATCCGTTGAGCGATGGCCCTTCCATGCGGAACCACCGGATCACTAAGCCCGACTTTCGTCCCTGCTCGACTTGTAGGTCTCGCAGTCAAGCTCCCTTGTGCCTTTACACTCTGCGAATGATTTCCAACCATTCTGAGGGAACCTTTGGGCGCCTCCGTTACACTTTAGGAGGCGACCGCCCCAGTCAAACTGCCCACCTGACACGGTCCTCCATCCCGATAAGGGATGCGAGTGAGAAGGCCGGCATAATCAGGGTGGTATCCCAAGGATGCCTCCACCGAACCTGGCGGTCCGGGTTCAAAGGCTCCCACCTATCCTGTACAAATCATACCAGCATTCAATATCAAGCTGCAGTAAAGCTCCATGGGGTCTTTCCGTCTTGTCGCGGGTAACCTGCATCTTCACAGGTAGTATGATTTCACCGAGTCTCTTGCCGAGACAGTGCCCAAGTCGTTACGCCTTTCGTGCGGGTCGGAACTTACCCGACAAGGAATTTCGCTACCTTAGGACCGTTATAGTTACGGCCGCCGTTTACTGGGGCTTCGGTTCACAGCTTCGCGCTTGCGCGCTAACCGCTCCCCTTAACCTTCCAGCACCGGGCAGGCGTCAGCCCCTATACTTCGCCTTGCGGCTTCGCAGAGACCTGTGTTTTTGCTAAACAGTCGCTTGGGCCTTTTCACTGCGGCCCCCTCACGCTTATCACGCTAGCGGGGCACCCCTTCTCCCGAAGTTACGGGGTCATTTTGCCGAGTTCCTTAGCAAGAGTTTTCTCGCGCGCCTTAGGATTCTCTCCTCGCCTACCTGTGTCGGTTTGCGGTACGGGTACCTTACTTCTCGCTAGAAGCTTTTCTTGGCAGTGTGAGATCAGGAACTTCGGTACTTAAATTTCCCTCGCCATCACAACCCGGCGTTACAGTGTACGGATTTGCCTATACACACGCCTCATTGCTTGGACAGACATAACCAGCAGTCTGCTTGCCTTACCCTCCTGCGTCCCTCCGTCACTATACCCATGAAAGTGATGAAAAGGCTTTGAAGCAGATTCATTTACTTTCATGGGGCCCCTCATTATATAAAGGGCTGGGCGAAGTAGAGGTAGTACAGGAATTTCCACCTGTTGTCCATCGCCTACGCCTTTCGGCCTCGGCTTAGGTCCCGACTAACCCTGAGAGGACGAGCCTTCCTCAGGAACCCTTAGGCTTTCGGCGGAAGGGATTCTCACCCTTCTTTTCGCTACTTACACCGGCATTCTCACTTCCTGCCGCTCCACCCGTCCTTCCGGTCGAGCTTCACCGCTGCAGGAACGCTCCCCTACCCCTGACACCTACGGTGTCAAGCCACAGCTTCGGTACTTCACTTAGCCCCGTTACATTTTCCGCGCAGAGTCACTCGACCAGTGAGCTATTACGCACTCTTTAAATGGTGGCTGCTTCTAAGCCAACATCCTGGTTGTCTGGGCAACTCCACATCGTTTCCCACTTAGTGAAGATTTAGGGACCTTAGCTGGTGGTCTGGGCTGTTTCCCTTTTGACTACGGATCTTAGCACTCGCAGTCTGACTCCCGGATATCTGTAGCCGGCATTCGGAGTTTGACTGAATTTGGTACCCCGCGAGGGGCCCGCATCCAATCAGTGCTCTACCTCCGGTACAGTAAATCCGAGGCTAGCCCTAAAGCTATTTCGGGGAGAACCAGCTATCTCCGAGTTCGATTGGAATTTCTCCGCTACCCACACCTCATCCCCGCACTTTTCAACGTGCGTGGGTTCGGGCCTCCAGTGCGTGTTACCGCACCTTCACCCTGGACATGGGTAGATCACACGGTTTCGGGTCTACGGCTGCGTACTCACTCGCCCTGTTCAGACTCGCTTTCGCTGCGGCTCCGGCTTCTCACCTTAACCTCGCACGCAACCGTAACTCGCCGGTTCATTCTACAAAAGGCACGCCGTCACACAGTTAATGTGCTCCGACTAGTTGTAGGCACACGGTTTCAGGTTCTCTTTCACTCCCCTCCCGGGGTGCTTTTCACCTTTCCCTCACGGTACTGGTTCACTATCGGTCGCCAGGTAGTATTTAGCCTTGGGAGATGGTCCTCCCAGCTTCCCACGAGGTTTCACGTGTCTCGCGGTACTCAGGGTACGTCTCGGAGAGACGGCCATTTCGATTACAGGGTTATTACCTTC
>NZ_CP116887.1:4337500-4981254 GCF_028421645.1 Aneurinibacillus sp. Ricciae_BoGa-3
ATCAGTTATCAGCGGCGACTTAACTATCATATAACATTTAACTTTATTAATCAATAACTTATTTTTTCCATTACTACTATAGTTAGTAGAATAAGCCCTTTGGAAGGTAGGTGCATAGCTTAACACGATTTAATCATTTAATCAATAATTTTTTTACTTCCCATGCACAACGTTGTTGGCTCTATGCCGGAATAATCACGCCCATAGCAAGGTGTTTTACACGGCCTTTTAGTGGAGGCTACGGAGTGGGCAACTCTCAATTATTACTGGAATAATGAAGAGTCAATGGTAGAATAAGTTAAAGAATTTCAATTTTATTACGCAAAGAGCTAAGCGTCATCTATTACAAAGCTAGCAATAGTTCTTATCGATACAAAGAAAATCCGATTAACCAACTGCTTTTTTGAGAAAGGGGTTCTCACATGGTACATACATTAATAAGGGGAGAAAAGGTTGATTTAACTAAGATTAACACTAACGCACCTGAGTGTGGTGGTGAATTGGAATGCACCCTCGGATATGGAGGTGGATGCGTCAGCCTTCCTTGTAGGTCAAAACGGAAAATCGTTAAAGAGCCCGCCTAGAGTTCTAATTTATAGAAACCACGCGGGCTTTACTAATCATTTCGTTATCAAATGTTTTAAAAAGATTCCTTAATCAATAACCAACGCATACACAATACCAGGTCCATGCACCCCGATAGTCAGGTCGTTTTCAATATCGGATGAACGGCTCGGCCCGGTAATAAAATGCACACCCGCAGGCAGTTCAGTTCCAAATCTCCGCTGTAAATCAGTCATTACTTCTCCCATGCGGGTTTTGATATCAGAAGCTCGTACGATGGCAATAAATACAGTAGGAAGAAGGCTTACCGAGCGTCCCTGTTTGGCGCCGGATACGGCGACCACCGTTCCGGTATGGGCTATCCCATAATCCACAACCGCAATTCCAATATCCGCACCGGCAGCTTTAGCCATGATATTTTCCTGTGATTTTTCATTCCAGATGGTCATCTCGGTACCCGGAATTCGATCATCAATATTCGCCTGCTCCAATACCGGATCATCAAAGCGTACTACATATTTTGCCTGCATCTTGCCTGCAAGTTCCGCAATATACGCAACAGCTTCGTCGATGTCGGCAAACCGCTCTGCAACGCCGCCCATGCTGGTCCAATTGTCCATAAAAAGCTTTATTCGTTCATTGGGTGGCAACTCATAAGATGTCCAGAAATCCGGCGCACCGCGAAACGGTTGATCCGGTTTACTCGTAATGCGCGGACGTTTTAACCGGGCAGCAAGGTGATTTAAAAACTCATCTTCTTTTTTCTTGGCCTGCTCATCCAGTTCCCTAATAATATCCTGATTACTCATTTGTTTTTACCTCGCTTTGCAATAGCCTCATTCATGCGCTTTAATATTTCTGGATCCATTGATGGTGTGTCCCGGCTTAGCTCCCAGTCAAGCTTGCTCCAGGATTCACGGAAAGACTCTTCAGCCATCGTCGGTGCATCCCGGTACGTATTCCACCCTTTCAGCGGACCCATTTTCGACTTAATCACACCATCTTTTGCAACAAATTTTTGCCCAATTTTACCCAGCTTCATGGATCGTTTAAATCGTCTGTAATCCGACATGACATACTTAAACCCTTTAAAAGCCATTCGTTCTGTGGAAGGCGTATAGCCTTCTTCAACCTTCTGGCGACGTATATAAACAAGCATATCATGCAACGGAATCTTCACCGGGCATGCTTCATGGCAAGCACCGCACAGGCTTGAAGCGTAGGCAACTTCGCCCCACTTCTCCATGTCCTGATTGAGGCGCGGAGTAAGTACAGCCCCAATCGGCCCGCTGTATACCCACCCGTACGTATGGCCGCCAACATGGCGGTATACCGGACAAGCATTCAGGCACGCCCCGCAGCGAATGCAGTTAAGCACTTCCTGGAATTCGGGGTCGCCAAGCTGCTCAGACCGGCCATTGTCGATGATGATAATATGCATCTCTTCCGGCCCATCTGAATCTTCCGCTCTCCGAGGACCTGTAATGGTGGACATATATACCGTTAACTTCTGGCCCGTAGCGGAACGGGGCAGCATGGTCGCCATTACTTCCAGATCTTCCAGTGACGGAATAATCCGCTCCATACCCATATACGTAATCTGCGTCTTGGGCAGGGTGCTCACCATCCGGGCATTGCCTTCATTAGAGAAAAGAACCATGGAACCCGTTTCGGCTATCGCAAAATTACACCCGGTCATCCCGATATCGGCCTCTAGAAATTTTTCTCGAAGCTTAGCCCGGGCGAATCCGGCGAGAACTTTCGTATCCGCAGGAAGCGTCTCACCACTCACCTCGGAGAACAAATCAGCAACCTGCTGTTTGTTCTTGTGAATAGCCGGGATGATGAGATGAGAAGGGGTCTCACCCGCTAACTGAATAATGTATTCGCCCAGATCGGTTTCCACCGCTTCAATCCCCTGCTGCTCAAGCGCATGGTTGATATGAAGTTCTTCCGACACCATAGATTTCGATTTGGCAACGGACTTTGCTTCTTTCGAGGCTGCAATCTTCATGGTAATATCGACTGCCTCTTCCGCATTAGAAGCAATGTGGACATGCACCCCATTGGCTCTGGCATTTTTTATAAATTCACCGAGGTAATAATCAAGATGGGCAATGGTGTGCAGGCGGATAGCCCGCGCCCGCTCGCGCCAATCTTCCCAGTTGCCAAGCTCATCAGACGCCACTTTCTTCCCGGTGCGCAGTTTCTGCGTTGTAAACTTAACCGCATTGCGCAGGAATTCATCGTTAAGCGCGACCTCCGCGCGCTCCTTTAAAGTAAGGGTTGGATTGAAATCACTCATGCCTCTTTCACTCCTTCATACAGCAATTCTGCGAGATGCATAACCTTTACCGGTTTGCCTTCATAATGAAGCCGGCCAGATATATTCATCAGACATCCCATATCCATACCAACAAGCACTTCAGCTTCCGTTTCAAGAATATGATCCACTTTCTCTTCCACCATGGCGCCCGAGATATCCGGCATTTTTACCGCGAAAGTTCCGCCAAATCCACAACAGTCCTCGCCAAACGGCAGCTCTACAAACTCCAGGCCCTGCACATTCGCAAGCAATGTACGCGGCTCCTCTTTTATCCCGAGCAGCCGGGTGCCGTGGCAAGATGGATGGTACGTAACCTTATGCGGAAACTTCGCCCCCAGGTCTTTGACACCCAGCACATTGACAAGGAACTGGCTGAACTCATACGATTTTTCAATCAAACGGTTCGCCTTCTCCAGCATAACCGGGTCTTCTTTGAAAAGTGTAGGGTAATAATGGTGCACCATTCCCGTGCAAGATCCGGATGGTACTACCACAAAATCACTGTCTTCGAAAGCCTCGATAATCGTGCGGGCAGAAGCGCGTGCCTCATCCCAATACCCGCTATTAAAAGCCGGCTGGCCGCAGCAGGTCTGTACCTCGGGGAAATCCAGCTTCACCCCGTATCGGCTAAGAATTTTTGCCATGGCCTCGCCCACCTTCGGGTAAATAGCATCAGATAAACACGTAATAAACATAGAAACTTTCATGATTCATCTCTCCTTCATAACGTCAAAAGCAAGAGGGAGAACCCCGACCGTAATTAAAACGGTGGATCTCTCCCCTGTACTCAAACTAACTCCTGATTTTTCTCTATGGAATCATCCAAGTTAAATAGTAAGCCTGAACATATGTGATTATACCGACAATAACAAGGAAGAATAGGCTGTGCTTAACGGTGAAACGGAATAAGTCAGATTCTTTACCCGCAAGACCTACAGCCGCGCAAGCTACCGCTATCGACTGCGGTGAAATCATTTTCCCTGTTACACCACCCGTTGTATTGGCTGCTACGAGCAAGGTCTGCTTAACACCGATCTGTGCGGCCGTAACATTCTGCAGATTAGAGAACAATGCATTGCTCGACGTATCCGAACCGGTAAGAAATACCCCGAGCCACCCTAAGAAAGGCGAGAAGAATGGGAATAATCCACCCGTTGCGGCAAGCGCGAGACCAAGCGTAGATGATATGCCTGAGTAATTAGAAATCATGGCGAAACCAAGTACCATTGCAATGGAGAAAATCGGTTTAGCCAGCTCTTTTAACGTTTCGCCAAATAATTGGACGCCGTCTTTTGCCTTCATTCTGAGAATAACCATCGAGATAATGGCGGCGAGCAAGATCGCCGTTCCCGTCGCAGACACAATGTCAAACTTAAATATACAAGCGTAAGGTGTTAGCTTTTTCATAATAGGTGTGGTCTGAAGCACCAAATTATGGAGGCCAGGAACTTTATATTGGAATACAAGATCTTTCAAAGGACCTGTTTTATCAAACAGCTTCTTAAATACCGGTACGCTCCAAATGGTCACCATAATCGTTAATACAACGAACGGAGACCAGGCTTTAAATATCTGGCCGCCTGTATAGCGTACAGCCTCCGCAGCTGCCGCCACTTCCCGGTGGGCTGGCGCTTTCTTATCGTCAAAACGGAAAATGCGCTTCGGCTGCCATACTTTTAGGAATAAAGCCAGACAGATTAAGCTGACAAGCGCGGATGTGATATCCGGAAGCTCAGGTCCGACAAAATTCGAAGTGATAAACTGCGTAATCGCAAAGGATGCCCCGGCTACCAGTACAGCGGGCCAGGTCTCACGAATGCCACGAATGCCATCCATGATAAACACAAGCCAGAAAGGAACAAATACAGACAGAAGCGGAAGCGTACGCCCGGCCATTTGGCCGATGTGCATCGCTGAAATCCCGGTTGTCTGACCCGCAACCGTAATCGGAATCCCCATGGCGCCAAATGCTACCGGCGCCGTGTTAGCAATAAGGCACAATCCGGCTGCATAAAGCGGGTTAAAGCCCAGACCAACGAGAAGGGCAGCTGTAATGGCTACCGGAGCACCGAAACCAGCTGCTCCCTCAAGAAATGCACCAAACGAAAAGCCAACCAGTATGAGCTGCAGCCGCTGGTCTTCCGTAATCGAAACAACTGAAGATCGAATAATCTCAAATTGACCGGTCTTAACCGTAATTTTGTACAGAAAGACAGCGGTTACAATTATCCAGGCAATCGGCCACAGCCCATAAACAAAACCATAACCTGTAGCAGCCAAGGCCATTTTGATAGGCATCTGATACTCAGTGATCGCTACAATCACGGTAATCACCACCGTTAACAAGCCGGCTACATGCCCTTTCATGCGAAAAACAGTCAGCGAAAGGAAGAAGAATACGATCGGAATAAGTGCGACACAAGCAGATAGCCAGATGTTCCCCAGTGGATTGTAAACCTGCGTCCAAGTATGCATTCGCAACACCTCTTTTACCTCTTAATTTTTATGTGTACGCCCGAAGGCGAAACAACCTGGGTACATTTTTGTATAGTTCTCGGGTGATCTGATGTTAAGCATATACGTAAGGTGATCAGATAACTTGGCCAAAAAAACTAGCTGAGCATTTTTTTCTCTACTCCCAGCAAGTGATACAGCATGGCCTCTTCCGCCTTACTGCTGTTCTGAAGCCGGATGGCCTCATAAATATCCCGGTGTTCCTGATACAGCTGTTCAGGGTTAGTCCGGGTTCTGTATAACTTCTGCCTGCTGGCTTTTAGCGTCCGTTCCATGGTTTCTGACATGGAAAGCATTACGGACTTTAAAATTTCGTTATGAGAGGCATCTGCAACCGAATAGTGGAAATTCCAGTCTGCCTTATCTCCCAATTCACCCAGCTTCAACGCTTCTTCCATTTCTTTAAGTGCCCTTTCAATTCTGGCCAGTTCTTCTTCTGATCGTCTCTCTGCTGCAAGCCGAACCGTTCCTGTTTCGAGAATTTTGCGGACTTCAAGCAGTTCGTAAATATCCCGTTTGGTCACAAGACGAATGCCTTCGAAGGCGCTTAACAACTCTTCCGGATTAATCTTTGTAACGAATGTCCCTTCTCCCTGCTTGATCTTAACCAGGCCAATTGTTTTAAGAGAACTAATCGCCTCCCTGACAGTGGACTGGCCTACCCCCATGGTTTCCCCGAGTTCTCTAAGGGATGGGAGCCTTTCACCGGGCCGATACGTTCCAGATATAATCTGCTCTTTTAAATAGTCTGCTACTTCCTCATATGTTTTTTTAACTTTAAACTGTGGCAACGCTTTCAACCCCTATTTGGTTTGCGTTCAGGTCATCAGATGTGTAGCAAGTGGTTTTATCTTAATATAGTATTCAGTCTTTTGTCAATATTCTTCCAAAAAAAAAAAAAAACAAGAACCACTTTGACCCTTTAAGGTAGGCTATTTATCTTATTCCATAAAAAAAGACCAGCAGTTCACGGTGCATTTGTTCAGTAAATGGAGAGCACACGCAGCTCTGGTCTTTAACCTTCAAGTAAAGTTTATCGATCAAGTTAATATGGTTTTATCATCTAATTCGCGCTGAACGCGAAGATAACTAAAATACATCGCAATACGCCATGGAACAATCATACCAAATGCAAGAACAAAGAAAAGGCTCCCTGTTTCCATAACATTAATGTACTGGCTAATGTAAGTTTTCAAGACAAGGCGGATCACCACAAGGCCCAGAAGGATAAAAACAAATGCTTTCGAACGTTTAAGGTATACATCCTTGCCCACCACCTCAAAACGCGAAGTAATAATGAGCGGATATGAAAATAACATACCCACAAAAAAAGCAATTATCGCATATTCTACAGGGACGTGAAAACCCGGATATAAAAACATCAAGAACCCTGAACTCATAAAAAATGGGGGCAGAATAATTTTTTTAACGGACGCCGGTTTATTGGCAGCTCGCATGCGGACAAAGAAAACCATCAAAGCCATGCATAATGCCACAATCGAGCTAATGATTGTTATCAAAACCATGTCCTCCCTTCAATTGTCAACCGTTCATTCTCTATTATACATAATCACGCAGCGAAGTGAAATATGTAAGGAAAGCGAAAAGCCAGGTGATCCCCGGCTTTTTATGATTTGCTGCGATATCACCAATTTATTTAGCCTGTTCGTCCGATGGTTCACCCACGTCCACAAGGAAAGTGCGCAGCACAGGATCGGCTGCAGGGTTGACCTGGTCAACCACCCCGCCGCCTTCGTCTTCCATGCGGCTTATTCCCTCGTCCGTATCCTCTGTATACACACCGTGCTGCGAGTCTGGACCCTGCGAATTTTCTGCTTTCATGAGGCTGCCTCCTTTCAGGTAAACTTTAAATCGCGTATGTAGTATGCCCCCTTTTCCACTTATAACCACTGAAAATTGGCACATACTATACTTGAAAAATAAGGTTGAAAGGACGGGTATTATGCATAAAGAACAGCGACTCCGTGATCTATCCCGCACAGAGTTAAATGTAAATGGCCGCAAAGCCTATTATTACCGCTTGCAAACGCTTGAAGAACAGGGAATCGGCAACATCTCCAGGATGCCTTTCTCAATAAAAATATTGCTGGAAGCGGTACTCCGAAAAAACGATGGTAAAATCATCACTGAAGAATATGTAAGAAGATTGGCAGGATGGAACCCAAACCCAAGGCCGGAAGACATTCATGAAATTCCCTTTATGCCCGCACGCGTCCTGCTGCAGGACTTCACCGGTGTCCCCTCTGTTGTGGACCTGGCCGCTATGCGCAAGGCCGTTGATCAGCTGGGATCGGATGCCGGAAAGATCAATCCATTAATTCCGGTAGACCTCGTTATTGACCATTCTGTTCAAGTTGACCATTTCGGAACAGACCGCTCACTGACTGTGAACATGGATTTAGAATTTGCCCGTAACAACGAGCGCTACAAATTTTTGCGCTGGGCTACCCAGGCGTTTACAAACTTTCGCGTTGTTCCACCCTCTGTAGGCATTGTCCATCAAGTCAACCTAGAATACCTGGCCACCGTTGTGGCTTCCCAGGAAACGCCGGGTGGGCTGGAATTATTTCCAGACTCCCTGGTGGGAACCGATTCCCACACCACAATGGTGAATGGGCTGGGGGTGCTTGGCTGGGGTGTGGGTGGAATTGAAGCGGAAGCGGCTATGCTGGGACAACCCACTTATTTTCTGGTGCCACGCGTGGTAGGCTTTAAGCTGACAGGCGAACTCCCCGAAGGCTCTACGGCAACCGATCTCGCACTAACCGTAACCAACATTCTCCGCAAAAAGGGAGTAGTTGGCAAATTTGTTGAGTTTTTTGGTAATGGACTCAATGCGATGTCGCTTGAAGACCGGGCAACTGTCGCCAATATGGCCCCTGAGTACGGGGCAACTGCCGGATTCTTCCCTATTGATAACCGGACACTAGATTATCTGCGGACCACCGGGCGCAGTGAGGATCGCATTGCACTGGTTGAAGCCTATGCAAAGGCTCAGGGGCTTTTCCGTTCTGACGATATGCCTGACCCTGAATATTCAGAAGTTGTGACGATCGATTTATCGACCATTGTACCATCGCTTGCCGGTCCAAAACGGCCACAAGATCGCATCAATCTCACGGATATGAAAACGCAATTTGAAGAAACCCTGCGCACACCTGTCAATGAAGGTGGGTTCGGCCTTTCAGACGAGGAAATAGGGAAAGAGGTACCCGTCAGTTATGCCGATGGAAGCCGCTCTACGCTCGAGACTGGCTCGGTTGTCATAGCAGCCATCACGAGCTGTACGAATACCTCCAACCCCTCCGTCATGCTTGGAGCGGGCCTCGTCGCTAAAAAAGCGGTTGAAAAAGGATTGGCGCGCAATCCAAATGTTAAAGTGAGTCTGGCGCCTGGCTCGCGCGTCGTAACGCAGTATTTGGAGGACGCCGGACTTCTTTCGTATCTGGATAAGCTTGGGTTTCAGGTAGTCGGGTACGGGTGCACCACCTGCATCGGCAATAGCGGTCCGCTCATACCAGAGGTTACGGAGGCTGTACGGGACAATGATTTAACCGTCGCCGCCGTCCTCAGCGGAAACAGAAACTTTGAAGGGCGCATTCATCCGCTTGTTAAAGCGAATTACCTGGCATCCCCTCCACTTGTTGTGGTCTACGCCCTGGCAGGGACTGTCGATATTGACCTGTATAGTGAACCCATCGGACACGGCAAGGATGGGCAACCGGTCTACCTGCGCGACATTTGGCCATCGCCGGAGGAAATTCAGCAGGCGATGTCCCAGGCGCTCACTTCGGACATCTTCCGCGCAAATTACGAAAATGTGCTGCGCTCCAATGAACAATGGAATGAGCTGCCGGTGCCCACCGGAGAATTATATAAATGGGACAGGGATTCAACGTATATTCAATCGCCGCCATTTTTCACGGATTTCTCGCTGGATACCCATGGGATTGAACAAATAAAAGGAGCCCGGGTGCTGGCGTTGCTTGGCGACTCCGTTACTACCGATCACATCTCCCCGGCTGGCGCTATCTCGCCAAAAAGCCCTGCAGGCCTATTCCTGCAAAATAAAGGGGTGGATGTGCACGATTTTAATTCTTATGGTTCAAGACGGGGCAACCATGAAGTGATGATGCGGGGAACATTCGCCAATATCCGGATTCGCAACAAAATAGCACCCGGTACAGAGGGCGGTGTCACCACCTACCTGCCCACCGGTGAAGTGATGTCGATATTTGACGCTGCCATAAAGTACATGGAGAATCATACGCCAACGCTTGTTATTGCCGGTAAAGAATACGGCACAGGCAGCTCCCGTGACTGGGCAGCAAAAGGCACCCTCCTGCTTGGCGTGAAGGCGGTAATTGCAGAAAGCTTTGAAAGAATCCATCGAAGCAACCTGGTCGGAATGGGCGTCCTTCCGCTTCAGTTTGAAGAAGGAATCAGTGCCGAAACACTGGCAATCACAGGTGATGAAACGTTCGATCTGGTGGGACTTAACGATGATTTGTCACCCCGTGAAACCATCACGATAGAAGCCGTCCGCACCGATGGTTCATCGTTTGAATTCCCCTGTATCGTGCGCCTCGACAGCGACGTAGAAGTCAACTACTTCAAGAACGGCGGAATCCTGCCCATGGTTCTGCGAAATCTGATTCAGGATAAAAGCGACACGGGGATTCGAAATACCTAGCGAAAAAGCGGCCTGTCCCGTATTGGGGACAGGCCGCTTTGCTTTAGGCTAGAACCGCTTCGTTATTTTTGAAGGCTTTCTCAATCGTACCTCCACCGAGGCAAACTTCATCTTTATAGAAGACGACTGCCTGTCCAGGTGTGATGGCCCGTTGAGGTTCATCGAATACAACTTCACAGGTGTTGTCGGGTTTACGGTGCACGGTGACCCCCTGATCCGGCTGGCGATAGCGGAACTTGGCGGTGCATCTAAAAGTCTCGGGCATTTCCTTCTTGCTAATCCAGTGGATATCACTTGCCACTAGACTATCGGAATAGAGGCTACCATGATCGGTACCCTGTGCCACATACAGAATGTTGCGTTCCAGATCCTTGCCAACCACAAACCATGGTTCACCGGAACCTGAGCCGCCTATGCCCAGGCCATGCCGCTGACCGAGCGTATAATACATCAGCCCGTCATGACGGCCTTTTACTTCCCCATCCAGGGTACGCATTTCACCTGGGTTAGCGGGCAAATAAGACTGCAGGAATCCTTTAAAATCCCGTTCCCCGATAAAACAAATGCCTGTGCTGTCCTTTTTGCCTGCCGTTGCGAGGCCAGCTTCGGCAGCGATCCGGCGAACTTCAGGCTTCTGCAGGTGGCCCAGCGGGAACATCGCGCGTGATAGCTGCTGCTGGCTAAGCTGATTTAAAAAGTACGTTTGGTCTTTTCTAATATCAGCTGCCCGAAGCAAACGGTACTCCCCGTCTTTAAAATCATTGGCAGCGTAATGCCCGGTGGCCAGATAATCGGCACCGAGTTCGAGTGCCCTGTCCAAAAATGCCTTAAACTTAATTTCCTTGTTACACATGACATCTGGATTAGGTGTGCGGCCCTTTTTATATTCATCGAGGAAGTACGTGAACACGCGATCCCAGTACTCTTTCTCGAAATTAACGGTATAATAAGGGATACCAATTTGTCCGGCCACACGCCTTACATCTTCATAATCTTCTTCAGCTGTGCAATAGCCAAACTCATCCGTGTCATCCCAGTTCTTCATGAAAATGCCAATGACATCATATCCCTGCTGCTTGAGCAAGAGAGCAGCGACCGAGGAGTCAACGCCACCAGACATACCTACAACAACGCGGGTATCTTGTGGAGATTTATTCATATATATCTACTTCCTTGCTTTTTTAGATAAACGGCAAATTTTTCGCCGTTTCTTTATTATAACAAATAGAATATCCTTCAAACAAATACAATATCCTTGTTCACGGCAAGTTACACAATGCGGCGAATCATTTATTTATTTGTAAAAAACAAAATTTTCTAAAAAATAGTGACTTTTTTATCACCCTGTGGTATACTCAAGTAGCACTTAGGTAGTACAACTATCTTTTTTCAAAAAGGGAGGTTGTTATGACAAAGTACAAGAAGCGCGTTTTATCTAAGAAAGAAAGGGTTTTCAGTCCGAATCTCTGGTCTGTAATAATCGGCGTCGGCACGGCATTAATTTTTCTCACAGTTTATTTCTTTAGTTCTCTTGCTGAAACTTCTCACTCCATACAAAAGGATCTTCCTTTAAAAATCCCGAGCGACCGGGCACAAGCCCCCTTTCCTAACGGAGAAGTCTCAGCAAAAGAATTAGCTCCTCTCGGCCTTGCAGCCGCTGTTAATGAGGATGCAGCAGTTATACAGCTTTCTTCCAAAGCCAAGAAAAGAGTTAAAAAGTCTTCACGTTCCGAACTGCGATCCATGATTCGCCCAGGGGCTACTTTTACTTCTTATGCGACAGCATACTCAGGTACGGGCCGCACATGTTTAGGCACCCGGGTTCGCCACGGCGTAGTAGCAGTAGATCCTGCCGTCATTCCGCTTGGCACAACGTTGTGGGTAGAAGGATACGGAAAATGTGTGGCAGAAGACACCGGCGGGGCGATAACAGGGACAAGGATTGATGTAGGTTTTTCCGATGAAGCCGCGGTTAATAACTGGGGCGTTCGCAACGTAACGGTAAAAGTCCTTTCATTGCCATAAAAATTAAGTGAATGAACCTTCATACATACATAAAACCTGCATACAAAATACGGTTCATCTTCCCTAAAAATAATGCAAAGGGCGCCCAGGCGCCCTTTTTTCTACTTTCTTTATTGTGAATCTACAGGGTCAGCGCTTCTTCTACCTCGCTAAACAGCAGATGGACTATCTTCTCCCTTAATTCCGGAGCCACGGGACTGCCTGCAGCCTTCTGGTGTCCGCCTCCGCCGAATACGCCGGCTATATCGCCAAGATTGATATCCTCTTTCACCGTTCTGTAGCTAATCACGCGGCCTACGTTCACCATTGCAATAAAGTCCACTTCCGGATGCTGCTCAGCAAGTGCATTGCCCAGCTCAGACACATATTGCTCAGCAAACACAATGCCCGCTTTATACCCGCAAATCTCTTTAAAAATGACATCCCGGGATTTGCTCTTTATGTATTTATCAATTTTATCCTGCTCCAGCTCAAGCAGCATGACCTCTGCTTCCGTAAATTCAATAGAGCTGTCATATACAAAGCGATTTAAAAATCGGTCGCGGCCTGTAATATAGAAAAGATCATTGAGTTGTTTGGCATGCTGATTGTTTAGTTCCTTCCAGTCCCATGTATCATACTGTCGCACCAGCTCAACAAAAGCAGACAGTTTCTCGCTTTCTGCCAGCAAACGGCTGTCTGTCAGGTGCCGATAATAAAGGCTGGTTCCACTTGCAAGTTTTTCATTCTCATGCCTTACTTGCACACTCGCCCATTCGTATTGATTAAGCCAGCCGGCAGTCTGGTGATGGTCCAGCAGCTGGAATCTAATCTTTCCTTGCTTCACTAACTCGTCAATCTGCGCTGCAATCTCTTCGTTCACAGAGATATCCGTAATAAAAACTTGGTCATAGCGGTGCATAAACTCTTGGATAAACCTTTGAATTTTATTGTTTATGTCATCATAATTGCAGTAGTCAATATGTATACGGTCACCGAATGCAAGTTTAGCAAGTATTCCGCAGCTTACTCCGTCTGTGTCGTTGTGCGTGAACAGCTTAACTTTTCCTTTTCTTCTGTCCCTCTCGTCATGCGGACGTGCTTTCTTTTTCCCTGCAGGCTGCTGTACAAGAAGCTCGCTTCCCGGGCTCACTTTCACTTTCATTCCCAGGCTCTCCGCTTTAGCGATTAAGTCATGCAGGTTGATATTTTGCTTCGGATTCATTTGCGCTACACCTCGTTTATTTCATACCTCATTCGATTATACCAGTATACGGGTATTTTGTGTAACGCCAGGCAATCAAAAATACGGGTGGATTGACCACCCGCATCATGCTACTCTTTTTTCACCCAATCACCGTCATCGTTTTTTTCGTATTTCTTTTTGACCGCACTCCATGCAACCTTAAAAGCGGTTTCTTCTTTATTATATTCCTCTAATGCCGAATTAAATGCTTCCTTGAAAATTTCTTTCGCATGGCCCGGCAGGTTGTCCTTCATTGTATCAGGCAGATCAGAAGTTGATTTATAAGGCATGATCATCCCTCCTTATCCTTCGTCTTACCCTTTCTTACCGGGTTAAAATCAAGGCTGCTGCCTTAACCCCTGCCGCTTGGTGTCACCGACTTTCTCATTGGTAGATCAAGTACTTACGCCGATCCTGTTTAAACTTGTTGAGCCCGGCAGCGTATTTTGCTTCAATCTGTTGAGCGGTTAATCCCTGCTTTAAATACGATCCGATTTTATCTGTTCCCATGATCTTGTCAAACATAACAATGCTTGCCTGCGTTTTTCCGCTTGTCGGCACCGAAAAATGGTTCAGTGAATGGGCATACGCAAGCACGTAAATTCCCGTTTTAGCCGGGTTAAACGCATGCCAATCTGTAATCGCAAGCTTGACGCCTCCAGCAGAACCACGGGAATAGGGCACAAAACGCACGCCAGGAAGATGGGCGGCGTTTAACAGGGAAGCAAATCTCTGTGAATTAATGCCTCGGCCGCCTACCCATTTAAACGCGTCCGCCTGATAAATGGTTGTCCCTTCCCCAAGCCCTGTAGCAGAATAGCCAAAAACTGAAGCGAGATCTGGAATAAACGGCGAGCTCTGAACCCATTTAAGCCCCGTATCCTGGAAAATCATTGTTCGTTTATAGCCCTGCATCGGAATCACAGTTAAAGACGCACCGATTTTACGATTGAAGAACTGTGCGAGTTCACCCGGCGTCATCCCGTGTGTCATAGGCAAGTTATCGACCCCTACAAACGTCTTGAATCTATCCTCCAGTACCGGGCCGTCAGCAATAACACCGCCAAGAGGGTTCGGACGGTCCAAAACTACAATTGGCTTATTGTCACGCCTGGCAGCCTGCATGACATAATTCAGGGTTGACATAAACGTATAAGAACGCGCCCCAATATCCTGTATATCAAAAACCAGCACATCCACGTTCTTCAGCATACTCACTGTAGGCATCCGGGTATCCCCATACAGGCTGTACACCGGGATGTGCAGGGTCGGATGCATGTAAGTCTTCACAGTAGCTCCCGCTGATGCTTTGCCATCAATGCCATGCTCCGGACCGTACAAAGCAGTCAGCTTTGCTTTCGGATAAGCAGCAAGCAGCTGGATCATACTCTGTTCGAAGCTGTTGACTCCAGTCTGGTTCGTTACAAAACCTATCCTTTTCCCGTCTATTAGTCTGCTATACTTGCTAAGCAAGAGGTCATCCCCCAGCTTGACTACAGGCTTCTGCCCCTGGGCGGCGACTGGCAGACTGATTCCAATTGCCAGAAGCATGACCAACAGAAGCAGCACAACCTTTCTCCCTTTCATTCTGTATAACTCCCTTCCATCTATTGCAGGTTCTGTTCCTGCTCTACATAATTGGACGCGGGAGTCACCCATAAGTTTCCTTAATTAGCAATGAGAAAAACATCGCGGGCCATGCCGCTCTCTCCTTTCCCCTCATAGAAGCTTTTACGGCCGCTTTGCGGAACTACGGGCGGACCGGCAAAAACATCTGGGTATCTCAGTGATGGAGACAGTTTGCCGGTCTTTTTCGCCCTCTGTTCCACACGCTCCACAAGGGGAAAGAAAGGTGCGGTCATGCGCCTCACGATGTTTTCCTTGGGTGTTTGGGGACCGGAGGTCCCATTTAAAAAATCGCTCAACGCACCAACAAGTTAAAGCCAAATACTTTCCCATACGATAAAAAAACCAATTAATAGGCTCGTTAACCTTGCACGAATGTGACCCTTATATGATCCCTTGGCGCATCATGATAGGCAGCTGCAATGCCTGCTCTGTGGGCAGCTTCCATGGAAACCGCCCGGGCCGGAACCGACACGCATGTTTCAGCCTGCAGAGGAAAAGGATGCAGCGATACATGTTCATTATCCACCCATCTTGCCATGACTTTCTTTCCCTGTGTAAAACGGAACTGCTGCGGAAAACCATTGCGGAACCAGGTTATCTCTTTTTCCTTAGTCACTCCCGGTTCCTGCATGCACATATAAAGCGAAAGATTATCGCAAAATTGCAGCAGATCAAAATGAAATACGAGCTCTCGCTGGTTAAACTCAAGCTCCCCCTTAATTCTATTCTGTCTCGCTTTTTCGTCGGCAAGATACGCCATCACATCCGGACTATCGGGATGCGGGAAAAAAGAGACATAATGAAGGCTGCACAGCAGTCCTGCGTATGGGCTGTGAGCTTCCACTTCATCCACACCCTTGCGGTAAAACGCCAGCTTGGGAACAGCAGGGAAGTCTTGGAAGGAATACGGCTTCTTTTCGCCATCATTCCAAAAGGGTGTTTGGTCCAAGCCAATCCAGCCCCTATCGTGCTGGGCAATCGCGTAAAGCACATCATCTCTAACGTGCATACCCTCAAACACATCCTTGCGCCACACTTTCGCCACCTGTCCCGATACCGCAGCATGGTCATGTTGCGTGATCATAACCCACTGATTGTTTTGCTCATATACAATCACGATAAGTCCTCCCTTTGTTTTATATGCAAATCAGACAACCTATTTTTTTGGATAAGCCTGTTTTTAAGCGTTTCACTTCGGGTATCTTTTCCGACTTTTTTCTGCACAATCACCCCTGATTCAGGTTACAAAAGGACCTAATGCGTGGTAAAGAAAAGCGAGTAAATAAGAGATAACCACAGCCAAAGGAGAAGTATGATATGAAAACACAGGAGAAGAAAAACTCACTAACCTCAATCTCCCCTGAAGCATGGGGTCTTCACACAGGGGACAGAAATGAAGGGCTGCAGGCCCCAACCATGTTTAAAAAAAGCATTATAACCGGTGATGTCATTGAAGACCACCGAAAAGATATGGGCTTCTGGGTACATGAAGATAAAATCACGCTGATTGAATCGACCGACACTCATTAATACATCAAATAAAAAGACAGCCGGCCTTCAAATTGGACCGGTTGTCTTTTGTTTATCCAGAATGCAACTATGAGACAGCTTCATGATCGATCCCCATCTCGTCAAGCTTTATCCATAAATCCTCCATCGCTTTCTTTTGGTCCAGATAAAACTTACTGCCCCGAACTCTCCAGAAGATCCACCCTGCACGCTCAAGGATACGCTGCCTTTCACGATCTTCCTCCCATTTATCAATTCCGTGCCACCTGTCACCGTCACACTCTACAGCCAATCGGTTTTTTACCCCTTCAATTACTAAGTCAATTCGAAAGCGGCCAACCTGAACCTGCGGTCGCACCTGATATCCCTTGGCAGTAATCATTCGGAGAACATCAATTTCAAACTGAGAGTCGCACAACTTTTCCGCTTCTTCTACCCTTTCCATAACTCTTGATGGATTTAGGCAATAAGCAAGCAGACGATAACGCATATCCTCAGGGTTTAACTCGGAGAGATCGACTGAATGGTACAACCTCAGTTGATTTTGCGCACGACTGGCGGCCACATTAAAGCGCTGTTGTGCATCTTTTTTGGTTAATGGCATAAAGCGAACATTATTTGCAACAATAAGCGATAAGAAAATAACATCTCTTTCATCCCCTTGAAAATCGTAAGAGTCACCACAAATAAGCTTTCTTTTTACGATTTCTTCTTCACCAATTTCTTCGCGGAGTCTCGATTCGATTAATTGTGCCTGATGCTGGCCCTGCAATGAAATGACCCCAATCGTTCTCCCTTCAAAAGCCGGATCTGCAACCATTTCTTTTACATCTTTCACTATTTCTTCTGCCTCTGCCTCGTTGAATATTCTTGTTCCTTCGCTCCTGTATCCTATCACTCTCTTGGTGACAACAGCGGGTTCAATCTTTTCTTTAAGAGTTGGAAGGCGTAGAGGAATAATCTCTCCCCCGTAGCTTAAATCATTGGAGAACTGGATAATTTCCGGTACACACCGAAAATGTTCCTTGAGCATCAATTTTCCCGGGAACACACGAGCAGCTATATCGTAAAGGGATGTCTGCATATCAAGACTATTGGCTTGTGGGACATCAACCAGGTAGCGGGAAATTAAAGAGCGGACCTCTTCCTGATGAACCCCTACTGCTGAGGGGCTAATTTGTTCGTCATCGCCGACAATCACAGCTTTTTCTGCACGTAGTAAAGCGGACAAAGCAAATAGGTCACACTGACTGCTCTCATCCACAATAACAACATCAAATTTGTCATCACTTATAGACAGATTTTCAATAACCCGATGAATTGGCATAATCCATACAGGAATCGCGGGACGGCACTGATCCATTTCCTCACGTGCTTCTTTCCGAAACTTGTCTGCATATTTCCCCGTTCCTTTACCGATCCTTTTTATCTTTTGTTTCCATGCCTGAAGAGCCCTTTTTTGTGGCTCAGTTGTTCTCTCAATCTGCTTTTTCCAAGTTGATTTGGCCACAATTTGTTCTATCAGCTTTCGTTCGTGCTTTTGTTCTGCCTGCAGCTTCTCCTCCATCTTCTCAGGGCCTTCACTGTTAAGTATGGTAAGCCACGTGTTCAACTGACTCCATTCCCATGCTTGCTTCCAATCGGTTGGAAAATCAACTGCGCTTGCCATTGTTGTCCGTATGTGGCTAGCCCAGTTTGGAGCAGCCAACTGGATTTTATCCAACAATTCATTAAACGCCCGATGCTTATCTCGGAGTTCATGTACCCTCCCCATAATCTCGTATGCCTCGGCCCAGCCGTCTATATCTCTAGAACGAAATACCTCTAATAAGTGCTGGCAATTACTATGTGCCCTGTCCCTGGAAAGAAGCGTATCAAGATTAGCTTCATGCTGTGCAAACGATTTATCCCATAACTCTTTTTTGACAGCCCATTTTGCTTCCTCTAATGCATGGGCTAAATCGTGAAGTTGTTCAGATGAATAAAAAGAGAAACCTGAGGGCGGACGTAACCTCTGCATGACCTTTTGCGCTTTCATAATCTTATACGCCAAGCCAACTGCCTTTTTAATATGACCAACTGCTTCATCCAAGCGGGCTGTCAGCCTACCCTCCTCCTGTTTAAACACAGGACCATTCACTTCCTGGATAGTTGCATTCCATTTTCTTATTAAACGCTCTTTCTTTTCCGTGAGTTTGATGAAGGATTGTACGACTTCCGCTTCTTGTAGGTTTTCAATATGTTTGCCGTTAATAACCCCGAATTCTGCCAGGTATTTTACTTTTCGACCGGAAGTCATCAAGTACAGCTTCCCAAGCTTCCTTTTAGCAAGGCGCTCCTTAATAACATATAAATCCTGCTTTATCTCATGGAGTTCCTTATCAGGCAGCGTAATTTCATACTCTGCCAGTCTGCGAGTTAACATGCTAATTTCATTGACCTCATTTGATGCATCCGTTGTGAGATCTACCCACGTTTTTTCCCTTTCTCCTCCTGCAGTTACATCCATTATTATCTGACTTAGATAAGCAGTATCTAATATCTCATTCTCCGCTATAATAGCCTCTACATGTTCGGCAGCTTCTGCAAGAAAGTTTTCCTCAAGCGGGATCGAATACCGTGTAATATGGTGCTGAGCATCTGCTACCTGCCGTTCTAAATTTTCTCCTTCAACAAAGAACTCCCTCACGGTTTGTGGGGATAAGACTTTCTCTTCATCCGGCAGATATTGCTCCACAATGGAGGAATCCTTAGCCTGCAGCTCTCCCCGGAGCTCCCATAAACGATTAAATTCTTTGTCGGATAAAGGAAAAGAAGCCTGCAGTCCAATGGCATCAGGCAGCCAGTTATGTGCCTGCTCCTCATGCAATTTCTTCGCAGCATCTATTGCAGAGAGTTCTTTTCCCTTCCAATCCACAGTCTGGTGGGATGCAGAAGCAGCTTGTCGGAGCTTTTCCTTTAACTGTGCAATATTATTTCGCGTCCCTATCAGATGCTGCTGAAAAATCTCTATCTCCTTGTTTAGCATTTCTACATCGTAATATTCCATTTTATCCGAGATAGAACGGACGGCATCTTCAATCACCTGCAGAGAACGGGCATCTCCGCCCAGTACAGGAACACACAGAGAACGGATTTCTTCGGGTATTTTATCTGCCAACACTTTAAGTGCACGCTCTGTATGGCTTGTAACCAGCACCTTTTTGCCATGGGCCAGCAGGTGCGAAATTAAGTTGGCAATGGTATGGCTTTTCCCTGTGCCCGGTGGTCCCTGAACGGTGATACCAAAATTCCCCGCAAGGCGGCGGGCAATTTCTTTCTGATCTTCATTAGCCGGCAGCGGAAACAGTAAATCTTCACCAATAGCATTCCATTCTCTTTTTTCCGATTCATTTTGCAACAGGGGTTCTATCTGCAGCAGAGCCTGAATTGTTTTTGGGGCTTGACCATTGTTATTGAGGTATTCAATAATCTGGGAAAGTTCCTCTTTCCACAACTGGGCGGAACGATTTCTTATAAATAGTACGGGCTTTTCAGTTATATAAGGGGTAGAAGAAAGCGTAACTTTATCCAGCTTCTTGCCGTACTCCCCATCTGGATCAAGCGTTTGAACTAACTCTTTATAGAAACCTGCCACACTTTCAATGTGTCTTGGATCTATCCCAGCCTCTCCAATCGATTGTTTCATTTTATGAAGATGGGCATGATTCGGAATCTCAAGACCTGTTAGCATTTCCGTTTCTAGAACGGTCCCGCGCTGGTTAGGTTTTAAACAAAAAATACCCTTGCCAGCATCAAATGTAAGCTCTGCATGTGTAATTAGGATAGGATGCATTACGTCTCCCTGTGGATGTTTCCAGGAAAGGAGTCCGTGGCCAAAACCCAACTCAATGGATTCCCCTTCGCGTTCAATCCTTTGAACCAAGGCAAATAGAAAACCATAAAATTCCTGAATTTGTTTCTTTCGTTTTGTATCTTCGGCCCATCCCTTCCAAATGTCCAGCCAGTCATCGAAAAGACGGGCCCGCTCAATGTCATCGGTAAACTTTTCGGTTTGAGTGGGTTCTTCGTGGTAATCTGTTTGTGCAGGAGGTAATTTCTTCTCTTCATACACTTCTGGAACAACTGTTTCATCACGAAAACCGTTTGTTATCCAGGCCTCCAGCATTTTTGCTGGGCGTGGAGGCGGTGATATTTGCTGCTTATGTACCTCTATCCATGCATCAGTATCGTTTCCTTCTCCTAAAAGATAGCACCCTTCTCCCTGTGGGAGTTCTTCCAGGTATCGATAGTATTCATAATCGCGGAAATCCCGCATCGGCGGGGATGTCATATTTTTTATGGCCAGCAGATATTCAAATATTTGTTGAGGTTTTACGGACATTTTTTCCCACCTTAATTTCTTAGAAAATTGTTCACATGAAAAATAGACGTTAATAGCCATATTTTATCATAAATTTACAAAAGAGAAGCTAAAACAGGAATTGGGCACCGTTGTCACCTGCTCTATTGCTAAACTACACTTGTAAAGCTTATACGACAAGTTCACCTTCCTCCAACTCCGTTTCAATTCGAAAAGACGCAAGATTGGCATCTACTTCTACTGACAGGAGAATCCAGCCGTCTTTCTGTGCGTTTTCAACTTTACACATTAGGGAATATAAACATACACGCTTTTCCTTGTTCCCGGCCGTTTTCTGTTTATTGATGATCATTTTCGTAAATAGTAATAGCTAACAGCCGCAGTACTATGAAGAAGGAGGGTCTCGTTATGGAGCATATACTGCAAACAAAAAGATTTCATGACTCAGAGACAAAAGCAATTAATGAACATTTAAGCAGTGGCTGGGTACTGCTGGAGACAAGCCGCAGCAGCGAGGAAGGTTCGTTCATTCTTTTGGGGAAACCGACGATTGTTGTCATAAGCGAGTTGAAATCAATTATTAGGGATTACGAAGATGCGGGGTTAAAATTGCACCTAGCAAAACATATGGCCGATAAATTCGGCGACGATCATACCGATGTCGACTTAACCGGACGCAGCAGCGCGCTGAAAACGGAGAAATATTTCAGCCGTTACAGGGAAATAGTAGATTGAACCCATTTAATTTCCTATAAATAAAAAAAGAGCCAAGGCAGACGAGGGCACTGAAAAAGTGCCCTTAAATGTGAAAAAGGTATAATACCCCGTTATTGAGGGAATTATACCTTTTTTGCTGTATAATTATAGTATCAATTTCAAACGGGTGGGTACTATGATTAAAAATCAACAGTCAATGATTTTCAGTCCATATTCGGCTATTTATGATTTGGTTGTTCCAAAGGATAATGTGTTGCGTAAAATTAACGATTTGACCAACTTCTTTTTTGTTTATGATGAACTTAAAGACAAATATTGCCATGATAATGGTCGGAACGCCGTGGACCCTATTCGTATGTTCAAATATTTATTGTTGAAGTCAATCTATGACCTGTTTGATGCCGATGTGGTTGAGCGTTCTAAATACGACATGTCTTTTAAGTATTTTCTTAACATGGCTCCAGAGGAGCCAGTAATCGAACCCAGTTCTTTAACTAAGTTCCGAAAGCTTCGTTTAAAAGATATAAACCTCTTGGACATGCTTATCAATAAAACTGCTTGAAATTGCTATTGAAAAAGAAATTATCAAAAGTAAATCCATTATCATGGATGCCACCCATACAAAAGCTCGCTACAATTAGAAACACTGATTGAAAAAAGTATTAAAGCGGGGATGCAGATTGAAACTATAATCGGTGATGCTGCTTACTCTGAAAAGGGAAATATCCAATATGCTAGTGAGAATGAAATAAAATTAGTAGCTGAATCAATTTCATAATTCACAACCCTTGAACCGTAAGGTTCAACGAGCATAGAAAAAAGGAGTACCTCCTCAAATCTCGAATAGAGTAGTTGTCCAGACAACTCAATGAGAAAGGGTGTTCTCCTCATGTATTCAATTCGTCAAGGCTGTTTGTTTTCCCTGCAAGATTTATTAGATTTAGAACCTACCCATCGTTTTGAAGCAATTTTTGAATGCATTAATATTATGCCGCTACTCACAATTGTATCCAAGAAGGTAAGAGAGGGTGCTCCACAATCGCTTAATTATGCATCCATGATCTATTCACTGTTTGCCCGTATTTTAGAAGGCATTCCAACGATTAAACTTCTTGTTCGTCGATTGAAAAAAGACATGCTGTTCTTTTTAGACTGCGGTTTTGCTCTTTCGGATCGAGTTCCGTCTGAAGCTTCTTTTTCACGTTTGGTCCAAAAAATGAAAACATCCAATGTGTTGAATGAAATGAACCATGAATTTCTTTTACATGCAATTAAAGAAGGCTTCATAGATGGTGAACATATTGCAATCGATGCTACCCACATTGAAGCGAGAGACCAGGCTCCACAAAAGCAAGAAAGTAAGGTGGAAGGACCTGTCAAAGAACCGAAAAAACGGGTCGCAAGAAAAAAGAAGACGTGGAATCATGGAAAAAAGAACAAGAGGAAATTCAAAACGCACTTCCTCTTTTGAACAGAAAATTGACAAACAATTAAACCATACCTTCGGTGAACTTCAGAAAGAGATGCCCTGTTCTCCTCGTTAGGGAATTAAGAAAAATTCCGAGAACAAACATGTTTACTGGTATGGATATAAGCTTCACCTGGCTGTTGAAACCAAAAGCCAATACATTCTGGTTAACTTGCTTTCTTCAGGGAACATGAATGATGCTAAAGCCGCCATTCCCTTGCTAAAAGGACTAGCTGAGCGATTTCCTTTCCTAAACATCACGAAAGTGATGGCGGATGCTGGCTATGATTACAAACCAATTTATGAACAAATTTATCGCATGAAGGCGGACGGTATTATTGCGTATAACAAGCGCAACGAAGCACCACCTATCGGTGTTGACAAGCATTTTGCCCCTACGTGTGTACGGGAACATTCCTATCAGTATGACAGCTATGATATGAAATACGAGACGCTGAAATATTCCAGACCGAACGAATGTAAAGATTGTCCGCTTGCGCATGATACGCTATGTCAAAAAATTATTAAAATCAAAAAGACAACGGATTTACGACGTTATCCTGCTCCATCACGAGGTAGTAAAGCATGGAAAAAACTTTATAAAGAACGCACTTCTGTTGAACGAGTAAATGCCTATTTAAAAGAATACTTCCAGCTAAATAACCTACGATATCGCTTAGGAGAACTTGCAAGAGTTCAAGTAGATTTAACATGCTTACTATTCAACGCTTGTAAAATTGCTGTTGACCGTATTAACACTAGATTAAATTGCAAAGCAGCGTAACACATTACGACCTACGGTCGTTTTAAAATGAAAATATTGAAATTCTGAGAGTCTTAGCATCCGAGCAAAAGTAACTATGAAATTGATTCAGCTAAATTAAACCCTTCTGTCACGCAAGGTTTTCGTTCAAAAGAAGATGAATTTGAATTTAATAAAGATGCTGGAATGTATGTCTGTAAGGCAGGACATATGGCTATCAGGAAAGCAAAACAAGGAAAAAAAGGGGAAGGTACAAACCAAGTTTATACGTACTATTTTAATATAGAAAAATGTAAACACTGCCCGTTTAAAGATGGATGTTATAAGGAAGGTGCTAAAAGTAAAACTTATTCTGTAAGTATCAAATCAAATGAACATACAGAACAAAAAGAATATTGAAACGAATCGATGAAGAATAGTGGCGAAATAGCCCCTTTGAATATAAAAAGACGACTTAAAATTCACATTTAGAAATTTTAAAGTCGTCTTTTTTAATGTTGCTTTTTACCGTCTTTGAAAAACCTTCGGTTTTTCAGTGCCCTCAGGCAGACTGGCTCTTTTTTGTTGACCTACATTTTCTTATATTCCTCTACAGGAACTTTACACAGACCGTCTTGGAATAGAAGGTAGACAAATTGCTCCGATTCCTTAACTACAGTACCATAGTGGGGCAAAATTTTCTCAATACCTCTCTTAGTATTAACCTTCATGAACTGAAACATGCAGTCCGCCTCCTTTTCCCTTTTATTTTGTAAAATTATTGTAACACATTGTTAAGTTTTTGTAAATTTTATATTAATATTTTATTTAACCCTTGACTAAATAAAAAATTTGTATACTTTAACTCTCTTATACTATATGCAAGCTATGTATTTTATGCCAAAAAAAAAGCCCTTTTACGTCATGCTCAGGACGATGTGTTTGTTATGACTTTGCTTTTATCTCTTCCAATGCCTGCTGAACATTAGCATATACCTCAATCGTTGAAAAATCGATGCCTGCCCCAACGACTGTCTGTGCTAACTCAGGGCGTATCCCTGTTACGATGGCATTTATCCCTAGCAGCCGAAGTACGCTGTGGATTTTAAACACATGATTCGCAACGGCTGTGTCGATAATCTGGATGCCAGAAAAGTCAATTACCAGGCATGTAACGCTCAATTCGGTGATTTTGGGAATAACTTTTTCAACGATATAGTTGGCTCTGTAAGAGTCGATTGACCCAATCAACGGAAGTACGGCAATGCCATCTTCAATAGGGACCACAGGTGCTGATAGCTCATTGATCTCGTCCTGTGTTTCTTTAATGATTTTGTCTTTGAGGCGTTCAAAAGCAAGAACCGTTTCATTAATACTAATATCCAGCAAATAATTAATTCGCGTATTTATAAATACAACTTCCTCTATCGTTAATCCATAGAGGATGCTAACTTTCATCACATATTCCGCGAAAACCATTCGCGTAGCGGGATAACGCATGATAATTTCAGAAATTTTCCCACGGCAGGAGGCCTCCTGCTCCCCATTCTTTTTACTCCAGGTTACAAGCCCCTCAGGTGCTTCTACTTCTTTGGATGCAAAAGAGCGACCCAGAAAACCCAAAAATTCCGCGTATACGTTCACTGCCTGCTCTTTTTCGCCTTCAAGCAGAACAGGCTCCAACTTCATTCTATCAATGATAGTCTCAACGATTTCAGCAGCCAATGATTGTGCGTGTTCAATAAAATATTTAGCAACCTTTGAAATCGGGCTCATAATTCCCACATCCCCACCTTCATTATAGTTCTATTATATCTTACAACCCAAAGAGAAAGTAAGATAATACAGACATTAGTGGGAAGAATTTCAGCCCAGGCCTGTTTATGATGGGAGTCATAAAAAAACCCCGCTCCAGAAGAAGCGGGGTTTTTTCTTATTGTGCATTGCTAATTGTGTCAGAGGTTGTGCTTGTAGAAGGGGTATTCGTACTGCTGGATGCTGTAGCAGCGTCATTCGTTTCGCCATCGGCGTTCGTTCTGTGCTGCTTCTGATTCCATGTTTGTTCAACCATTTTAGTTAAGCGATCTTTATCCTTTTGAAGCAATTGATTTACTAAATCGGTTTCACTGATGCCTTTGCTCTGCGCGATCTGTGCGAGAGATTTTCCAGACTTTAATTGGGTCAACACGTCCTGCGGGTTCATTCCCAGCACAGATGCTGCATCCTTGAATTGTCCTCCGCGGTCACCATGTTTTCCTTCAAAACCAAATTCGCCTTTATGTTCTACTCTGTTCTTGATTTCACTTTGCAAATCCGCTTTCTTTTTGGTTACTTGATCCTGTGTTAATTTTCCCGATTGCAGAGCCTGGTCCAATCTTTGAGACTGTTGGCTTACCAATAAGTCAATTACCTTTTGTTCGTCTACTCCCTGCGCAGAAGCGATATCTGCTAAAGACTTACCTGCTTTCAAATCCTGCTGCAGTGTGGTGGCATCCACGTTCAATAATGTCAACAGTTGCTGGTTGTTAAATTGCCCTTTGTGTTGATGGGCCACAGCTGCTTGTTGTGTCGCTGCAGTAGCGGTTGAACCAGTTGAAGTGGTTGTACTGGTTGTAGCAGCATAAGCAGAACTTGCTATGGCAAGAACAGCCACTCCAGCAGAAGCAAGGGTAAGTAATTTTTTCATCAGTAACACTCCTTATGTTTAGGTTTTGTTTTGGACAGTAATTAATTTAGACAAGGTTGGTGAAAAAATGGTGAAATTATGAAGGAAATTATTTTTACTCATTTTTCACCAACATCGTATACAATCAAAAAGATAAGCAGCGATTTAACGCGTACTTATTTTATATAGGGAGTGTTATTTTTGAATATTTTATTGGCTGAAGACGATATACGCCTCGGTGAACTGATTACCCACCTTCTGAAAAAAAAAGCAGGATACCAGGTAACATGGGTTACAAACGGCAACGATGTATATGATTACACGGTGGAAACGCCATATGATGTACTTATTCTTGATTGGATGATGCCGGGTGAAGAAGGAGTTAGCATTTGCAGCCGGCTTCGGAAAAAAGGTTATTCAGGGGCGATCATTATGCTAACGGCGAAAGATGGGCTGGAAGACAGGGTCAAAGGGCTCGATGCTGGTGCGGATGATTATTTAGTCAAGCCTTTTGAAACAGATGAACTTCTGGCCAGAATCCGGGCGCTGGCACGCCGCAACTATGCTCCGATTCAGGAGCAGATTGTTCAACTGCAAAATATCATAGTCAATCTTACCAATCGCACGGTCTCTTATGAAGATAAAGAAATTCTGTTAACTCCGAGGGAATTTCAACTGCTGGATTTACTTATTCGTAACAAAGGACAGGTTTTATCGCGCGAGATTATTTATGACAGAGTTTGGGGATATGATTCTGAAGCGTCTATGAAAACGATTGATGCGACCGTTAAATTGCTGCGCAAGAAATTATACGGCCGCGATTCAAAAGACATCATTCAAAGCATTCGCGGGGTGGGATATAAACTTGATTTTTGATTGGAAGTCACGCATTCGTGATTGGAAAAAGGATCTCTTTATCCACACGCAAAATCGGTTGACCCTTCAGTACAGCGTGCTGATTATGGTTTTTCTAATGCTGTTTATTCTTATTGTTTACTTCTTAATAAACACGATTATTTCTTATCAACAGAAACAGGAGCTCGAATCAATCGCCTTCCAGCAGGGAAATATTATTCGAAACGCCATACAAGATGATGCAATCAGCGCGCGGGAGCTTGACAATCTTCGCGCAAATCAAGAAAGCGGAACCCAATTCTTCTACTATGTAGTCCGCCCAAATGGACAGCTGCTTTTTGGAGACGAAGTCATTCACCCTTTACAGCCTCAGATTTTGCAACTCTTACAGGGCTGGGTGCCACAGGAAAACGATATACGCTATGCAACCGTTGATATTCACCCCCACGGACATGACAGGCACCGGTCCATCGATTTGATGATGACCGGAAGGGCCCTTTTCCAGGGGGACCAACTGGTAGGTATTTTCTATATAGGAAAAGATATTTCGTTTTACAACCAGCTCATTCACCAGCTGCTCACCACGCTGGTTATATTAGGCGTTTTGTTTCTTGGGATCGCGCTGCTTCTTAGTTATTTCATGTCCAAAAGGGCCATGATTCCGATACGAAGATCGTTCAACCGGCAGCGCGAATTTGTCGCGGACGCTTCTCATGAGCTGCGCACGCCTCTCAGCATCCTAAATTCGTCGCTGGATGTTCTGCAGATGGAGGAAGGGGAACATCTATCGGATTTCTCACAAAAGATTATGTCGAATATGAAAGACGAAGTAAAACGGATGACCCATTTGGTTGGTAATCTATTAACACTGGCACGCTCCGATTCCGGATCACCTCATCTTCAGCTCGAAAGATTTGATTTGGTTCCGTCTGTCGAGCAATTGGTTCAATCCACGCAAACACTTGCCAATTCGAAGATGCTGAGCCTTCGCTTAAAAGCACCTTCACGCCTGGTAATTCAAGGTGACCATGAAAGGATAAAACAGTTGCTCTATATCCTGCTGGATAATGCGATCAAATACACGCCAGATAGCGGAGAGGTTAGCCTTACGCTTTTAGTTCAAGCATATGAAAAACAACCGGCCCTGCAGATCGTTGTTCAGGATTCAGGCATCGGTATTCCGCCGGAAGAACAGGAACACATCTTTGACCGATTTTATAGAGTCGACAAGAACAGATCCAGACAAATGGGAGGCACCGGATTGGGTTTGGCAATCGCGAAGTGGATCGTAGAAGCGCATCATGGAACCATCCAGGTTGCCAGTACGTTAGGAAAAGGAAGTACATTTACCATCATAATGCCTGTTGTGGATGAAACAGCGTGACGTAACCCGGCACGCTGTTTTTTTCTGATAGAAGGCCATCACCAACACAGCTGTCCTTGCCATTATCCGGCACTTTCCCTGTCGATGCTTGATTTCTCCTATTTTTCACTTTCACTCTCTATAATCAAAACCGTTAGCAGGACAAGCAAGAGGAGGAAAGACAATGAACCCAGGTGATGATTATCGCCAAATCTACGTTATGCATGGACACCATTTTATGCGAGAATACCACGCTATGGAAGGTTTTCATTTCATTGGGACTGCTGTAACCCTTTTGTTCTGGTTAGCCGCTGTGGTGCTTGTCGTTGCATGGCTGCAGAAGCGAAGAAGGAACCAATCAGTAAGCCAATCGCTAATGGAGTTGCCTGTTACCTATCATACGGTTACCCGCGATGAAGTTGATTTCCTTGACGAATGGGAAAAACGCCAAACAAAACATAAGGAGGAACCATAATTATGAAAATAGTAAAACGGATTAAAGACATAGCAACCGCAGAGATCCATGCCCTGCTCGATCAGGCAGAGGATCCGATTAAGATGCTGAATCATTACGTGCGGGAGATGGAAGAGGAAATTGCCAGAGGACAGCAGGCATATGCGAACCAGCTGTATTTGGAGAAGAGGCAAATGGCTTTTATCGCTGACGCCGACCTTTCCGTTATGAAGAGGACGCGACAGGCCAAGCTGGCTGTGGATCAAGGGGAAGAGGCCATCGCAAAGCTGGCTCTCCAGGAAAAATTGCTCCAGGAAAAAAAGTTAAACCTGTATCTGGATCAATATGAAACGATCAAAAACCAGACCGCGCTGCTGCTTGATAAGTTAAATGAATTAAAAGAGAAGTATAATGAACTACAGAATAGACGCCTCCTTCTGATATCTCGAGCGAATGTCGCCCAATCTATCAAACAGATGAATCAGTCATTTGCTTCATTTAATAGTGGCGATAATATAGCCCATAGCTTTGCCCGTGCGGAGGAAAGAATTATAAGGATGGAAGCTGAGGCCGAAGCAGGCAGCCAACTGTATCAGGCATCAAAGGATGTTTCTCCCTATCTGGTAGACTCCGCCCTTCAAGAAGAAGTACAGCTAGAATTAGATAAGTTAAAACAAACGAAGCAAGAGACAGCGTAATTCCCTGATTTTGTCTGTCTAAGATTTAAAGAACCGTTTCCCAGCTGAAACGGTTCTTCTTTCTACTTTGTATGGATACGCTCCTTTAGACAGCAATTTTTATTGCGGCTTGCCTCGGTTTACCAGGTAACTTGAGCAAACGGAAACGAATTGGACTATGCCTTTCATTAATGTGGAGACCCCGATAAATATACCTTTCAAAATGAGATCAACGATTATGTCTACGAAAAATTCTATCAACCACTGCATTCTATCACTCTGCTCTCCACAAATTATTACTATGACTATTGTGGCAGATGTTTTGTATTTTTCCACATGTAATATTTGGGCTAGTATACCAACATCATCAACTTTATTATAAGTTTATATGTGCAACCCTTTGGGATAGAAGTAAATTGGCTAAATATTTTGCGATTTTATATTTAAGTAGGCTCCTTTTTTATTACAATAGTTTAGGCACATCCAGTGCGGAGTCGGTGGTTGTAACAATCCGTTTAAGCCGATTGCAGTCCCTCAAAGTTATGCTACATGAAAGAAACCCGCCGATACGCGGGTTTTTTATTGAAACTGTATTTTTTAAATCCTATTCAGAAGCGTCCGTTAAATCCTGTGTTACTTCAAATGGGATCGTTTTGCTCAAATTAGCGCTTTGCGTTGCAAGCCAAAACTCCGCTTTATACTTTCCTTTTTTCAAGCGGCTAAGAGGGGCCGTATATGTTTTCTCTTCCCCTTGTTTTAAACTTTCTGTTGAGACTAACTGATTAAACATCCTGCCGGATGAATACTGTTGAATTCTTTGTCCTTTATCGTCCCAAATGATATAATCATATCTCTGGCCCGTGTTAAATGTTAACGCTTGAACGTCTTCTGTTTGATTTTTAATAGTAAACAATAATGAGCCTTGCCCATCATATGTGAGAGAACTTTCAATGGAACCGGCCAAAATGCCTTTATTTTTGATAGAAATTGAACGATCACTCCATTCGACTTGTTTGTTTAAAGCCTCACTCAAAAAACGGAGGGGGACATAGGTCGTTCCCTGATAAACCATGGATAGCGGAACCGTCGTCTTTCCATTGTTGAAAGTGTTAGCTTTCGACTGTTCGACCAATTTGTCATCAATTTTAATGGCCACTGGATTTAAATCAACTGAAATTTGCGTTAATCCCGCAACTGCTGCAAAACTAACTCCTGTAGTACATACACTGCCAATGACGACACCAATCGCGAGAGATTTTACATTTAGTTTTATCATACCAATACCTCCTGGGTGTTATACCCTTATAACGCTGCAAGTTATAATGAAGTGTGCAACATTCAATAAATCACAAGCTAATTGAAGCGGGGGTGTACGATGAAGTTAAACAAGATTCATCACGTAGCGATCATCTGTGCCAATTATAAGGCGTCTAAGCATTTTTATGTTGAGTTATTAGGTTTGAAAATTCTCGGAGAAACGTATCGTGCCGAAAGGAATTCTTACAAACTGGACTTACAAGTAGGTGAGGATTATCAAATCGAGTTATTTTCCTTTCCGAATCCTCCGGCAAGGCCAAGCTATCCAGAAGCCAGTGGATTGAGGCACTTAGCTTTTGAAGTCGATGATATCCATACAACGGTTAATGAACTGCAATCGATGGGCATCTCTGTTGAACCGATTCGTTTAGATGTACATACCGATAAAAAATTCACCTTCTTTAATGATCCGGATGGACTGCCACTTGAACTGTATGAAAAGTGAGATTTATCTTTCTATGTCTCCGGATCTTTTTGAACATTAGGTGAACATTTTCTGAATACGGCTTATTATTTTTGTCTAGTGTTATAATGTTTTTTGCTAACGAGAGTAGACGTTAGCTTATTCAACTCCTATATAGTTCTCCACCCTTTTTTGGTCCATAGCCACAGGCTATGGGCTCTTTTTTTGCCTTCGTGATATACAACGAGTACATTCCATGACGCTGAACTATGAGCAAGCTGATTATTGCTCAAAGAGATCCCAATAAAAATAGCGACCTTTCTCTCTGAGATTACCGAGAAAAGGTCGCCACATACAAATTCTTTTTTAATGTTTACTTAAATATTGTTTTTAATATTCATCAAACATTCTTTGGATTTCAGATGGATCATTTGTTTTGGTTAAAGCCAGCATAAGCAGAACGCGTGCTTTTTGAGGATTAAGGTTATCAGAGGTTACGAAATGATTAACGTCATCATCGGCCTCGTGAGAAACAATACCATTTCCTACACGTGAACTGCGCACAACCACGATGCCTTTTTTCTGTGCATCTAGCAACCCCTCTTTGGTTACCGGGTATACACTACCATCCCCTGTCCCAGCATGGATAATCCCTTTGGCTCCTGCCTTAGCAGCTGCATCTACGAATTCACGGCCATCATTTTCATGGCTATAAACAATATCAACTCGCGGTAAGGATTTTAGATCATCAACAGAAAACTCAGAGTTAGTTGTATGCCTTTTTGTCGATTGATTATAGAAATGGGCTTTTCCACCAAGCATATATCCCATGTATCCGAGTTCAGGGCTTTTAAATGTATCCATATTCGTAGTATTCGTTTTCGTTACATCCCGGGCCCCGTTAATTTGATCATTCAAGGAAACTAAAACCCCTTTCCCTTTTGCCGCATTGCTTGAAGCAAGTGCCACCGCATTATAAAGGTTCATTGGGCCATCTGCACTTGTAGCCGTAGCAGGTCTCATAGAACCTACTAAAACAACTGGTTTATCAGAATGCACAACAAGATTAAGGAAATACGCTGTTTCTTCCAAGGTATCCGTACCATGTGTGATGACAACCCCATCAACATCTGGTTTCGCTAACTGAGCATTGACTTCTTTTGCGAGTTTTAACCAGATTTCGTTTGTCATAGCGGAGCTGTCAATATTCGCAACTTGTTCTCCTGAAATATTAGCGACTTTATCTAAGCCAGGAACGGCCTTAATCAAAGCATCGACGCCCAAAACCCCAGCTGTATAGCCGGTAGTTTGTGTATTGGAAGTTCCCGTACCCGCAATGGTTCCTCCAGTAGCTAAAATTTTAATATTTTTAAGATGGTTAGCAGCCGACTGTGATAAAGTGACCGCTTTGTTGTTGGCTGGCGTTGTCGCGGCAAAAGATGCGGTTTGAAAACCTGATGCGCCTAACGCCATAAGAAGAGTGGTGCTAAGAATTTTTTTAAATGTTGGTTTCATCTAGAAAAGCCCCCAGTTCTTAAGAAATATGTAATAGATTTCATTCTTACTGTGCTTATAACTTTGTACGCTTATAAAGTAAACTTGTTTATCAAGGTTTGCAGGTTTTCAGCCATTTTTGATAAAGAACTAGACGACGCTGTAATCTCTTGCATAGAAGCTAATTGTTCTTCTGTAGAAGCCGATATATTTTGCATCCCGCCGGAAGTGTCCTCTGATACAGTTTTAATGAGATTAATAGATTGGAACACGTCTTCTGTTTCTGCTGACATTTTAACCATCGAAGCTGAAATCCCCTTGATTTGTTCCGTAACTTCTTTGATAGATTCCTGAATATCATTGAATGATTTACCAGCTGTATTTACTACATCAATACCTTCTTTCACTTGAGCGGTGGTTGTTTCCATTGTTTCTACAGCCTTTACGGTTTCTGTTTGGATGGCGGAAACCAACACAGCAATTTGTTGAGCGGATTGGCCGGATTGTTCCGCTAATTTCCGTACTTCATCGGCTACGACTGAAAATCCACGCCCGTGCTCTCCCGCTCTAGCGGCTTCTATAGCCGCATTTAAAGCTAAAAGGTTGGTTTGTTCGGCAATATTGGTAATAACCTCAATAATTTTCCCAATCTCTTCCGAATGTTCGCCTAACTCTTTAATTACGGTTGATAATCCCATGACGGTTTCGTTAATTTCACTCATTTGATTCATGGTAGTACTAATCGCTTTGTTTCCTTGTTGTGATTTTTCCTCTGTTTCAACGGCCTTGTACGTTAAGCTTTCTGAATTAACTTCAATATCCTTCATATTTTGTGATAGGTTCATAATGATTTCCGTGGTCTTTTCTACGGTTTGTACTTGATTGTCTGAGCCTACCGCTACTTCTTGAATAACATCAGCAATTTGCTCACTCGCTTTGCTATTTTGTTCAGCACTGGCTGTCAGTTGTTCAGAGTAAGCAGCTAATTGCGTTGTGTTTTCTGAAACTTCGTTAATAACGGCATGAAGGGAATCTGCCATTTCATTAAAATGATTACTGAGTTTGCCGAACTCGTCCGTTGAAGTGATTTCAATGCGTTCTTTCAAATCACCTTTGCTTATTTTATTCGTGGCTGACATAAGATGCATAAGAGGCCGTGTGAAGGAGCGGATGTTAAAGTAAATGATAATACCGCCAATCACTAAGAATACAAGTATAACCACTAACATGTTGTTGAAAATAGGGGCCGCTTCATTTTGAATCTCTTGAGAATCCATGACACCGGCAAGTTTCCACCCAGTAGTAGGATTTGTTAGAAAGACCATTTCCTTTGGTTTGTTTTGAAGGGTAAACTGCATTTCGCCGGAATCTGAAGCGTACATCTGATCAATATAAGAACCGGTTGCGGCAGTACCACCCTCTATAGTTGGATTAAACAAGTAATTTTTTTCTTTATCCAACATCGTAACGTACCCATTGTTTCCAATTTTTACGCCTTTTACGGTCTGTCCTAATTGAGCTAAACTAATATCGATCCCGATAACACCAGATCCGTCATTTAATGCTTTAGAAACTGTAATCACCATATTCTTAGCAGAAGCTGAGACATAGGGGCTCGAAATGACCACTTCTCCTTTGCGGGCAAGCGCATCTTTATACCAGCCCCTTTTACGCGCATCGTAATCGGGAGGGTTCACAACAAAAGGAGAGCTAATGAATTTACCAGTTGATGTACCGATATAGACAAGCTGGCTTTCTTTATGTAAGGCTTGATACTCATCAAATTTGTCTTTAAGTTGACTTAAATTTATAAGATTATTATTTTTTATAACCGGTTGTTGAGCTAAATAGTTTGCATCGCTTAATTTCGGACTGATCATTTGATCAACAGCTTGATTTAATAGAGAAGTATTTTGTTGTGCTGCTTTAATTAGTTCGTTTCCTATGCGACTTTTTGCGGTTTCATATGAGAAATATCCAATAAAGATGGCTGGCAAAAGTAGGATAAGGGCAAAAGATAGAATTAATTTACCTCTGATGCTTAAAGATTTTCCAAATCGTTTTTTCATGTTAATCTCCCCTTAAAGCAACACTCAGACTTTGTATAAATTCAAAATGTGACTAGGTAAAAATAACGGGATTTCTTAACTAATCACACGTCTACATACACTCATCTCCCTTTTTTCTGTAGATATATTTCCCTAACACTAATGCATTTTATATGTTTTTTATAAATTATTAAACGTATTTCTCTAAAGATAAGCAATACTACCTATGCGTCATTGTAATTGATATAATGCATCTTTCGAGTGGCTAGATAAAATAATAGATTTTTTACACGATTAAATATCATTTGTATATAAACGTTTTCGAAAAATTACTGACGTATTTTTACTCAGTAAATCGATACGGTTGCATAAAAACAGATTGGTAATTAGAGACCGAGATGAAAATGACCGCAGAGTTGTTTTTATCCATTTAACAGAGAAAGGAAAAGAAGTCTTAGAAAAAGCCAAACAAAGGCGATTTGAAATAATTTCTTATTATTTTAAGCATTTAGAGTCGGAGCAACTGGAAAATTTGGTGCAGATTTATGAGAAATTGGCTCGAATTGCATCAACAGTGGAAGACATTAATTAAATGAATTTTAAATTTCATTATGAAAACGGAGTAATATAGTATGAGAGGAGAAAATAAAATATCGGAACCGATAATAAAACCAATTGAAAAAGACTATGAAAGTACAAAACACCGTAGGATTTTAATCTTAGGCGCCCATTACACTTTTCTTTCGCTCGCCGATTACTTGAATTAAGTAATCGACTTTTTATTCTAATACCTTATATAAAATGCCCGTGCTGCTCTCCGGAACCACTGAGTAAAATAACCTGCTCCTCAGATTACCTAAGTAACAATAGCATCGATTAATGCATTTTTTAACTGCACTAGCAAATCCCTGGTAACGTTATCTTTCAAATTCCCTTCACTGTCAAACTTTTCACGAGTGTATCCAACCTGTACAATCGGTCTATTTATCACCTTCATATTCAAAGCGAACATTACATCTCGCAGATGACTTTGTGACACTCCAACTCCAATAGCTGCAGCCCCAATAAGAGCAACAGGTTTACCTGCTAGTTTTGTTTGTAACGACCGGCGTGATACCCATTCTAATGCATTTTTAAGTACGCCTGTATAAGACAGATTATACTCAGGTGAGCTAATTACCAAAGCATCAGCAGAATCCAATGTTTCTTTAAGTTTTAAAACCGCTTCTGGATAGGGTTGTTCTCGGTCTTCATTAAAAAACGGGATTTCTGAAATATCCGCTAAGGTAAACTTAATATTATCTGGTAATTCCTGCTCGAAAGCACGTAATAATCCAAGGTTATGAGAATGTTTACGTAAACTCCCACATATTCCAACGATATGCAATTCTGACCTTAATGATTGCAATTTTGAATTCTCCTTTTAATTAATCTATGTAAACAGTTTTATAATAACAAAAAGTCCTTCTCTCCGTCCATGTATAGGTAAAAATTATTACGTTTATCACCTCTATATATTTCAATTATTTAGTAAATTATGCGAAAATAATCCTAACTTAACAAGGGGGAATATCATCCTTTGAACGATGGAGAGAGATATTTCCTGTATGTTCTTTGCAGGGCTTTTAGGTGCTACAACAGACAATATTATTCAGCATTACGCTTTATGGACTTATCCAACAAATCATCCCTTAATCCCCCTTATAGGCGATGACTGGGGTATCTATATTGTCGTTACATACTTATTTATCCAATGGCTACCTGAACGGCAGACATACTGCTGGCTATCTCTTTACATATTGGTCTTTGCAACCATTGGTATCACTATTGAATGGATACATGTGGTTACCCACCATATGACACATGAGAAATGGTGGAATTATGGATGGTCATACCTTGCTAATTTTTTCTTATATATGATTTTTTATTATTTCCATAAGGTCTTTCAATTAGAGAAACTAAGTATTCAGGGGAAATGAGTTACCGCGGAATCGTTCATTAAAAAATTAAGCACCATGAATAATATTGAACTATTGGTATCACTAAAAGAAGAATAAAAATAGAGGAAAAGACAAAAAAGCCGTTTCATGGAAACGGCTGATTCATATGATGTAACGGTATTTTAGCTACCTAAAAAGGGGCGACGGATAACCGTACAACGACGAACCCCTTTTGCAATTAATCGACGAGCTAGCGCTAAAGGAATTCGTAACAGTACAGCATTATCTGTACTGTTTTCCACATCAAAAATAGAAAACGCACGACCATTATCGATAAAGATACATTTAAACTCCACTTTAGTACCTGGAGTAGGACGCGGTCTCTTATTTGTGATCGGACATAGTTTTAATCCACCACTAAGAAGTCGTCTAGCTTGTTCAGCCGTAATACGAATAATGATAATCGGGTCAATTTCTACTCCAGGAGCCTTTGCTTCAATCTCAGCCAATAAGAAAAAGCGTCCATTGTTGTTAATAATACATCTCGAACCAATTTCCACCGTAGCTGTTGTTGCCATTTTTATCACCTCCCCTATATAAATATGAGAACAAGCTATGAGGTGATATAGACAACCGTTTCTTTAATACAAAATGAGCGGTGATAAAGAGCCTTTATATTGCATGTCCTTCCTGATATGCAGAAAAGGCTGCTGAGAAATTAGAAAGCATGTTGTTGAAATAAACCCTGACACAGCACTTTAAAAAGTTGGCACACCATAGACACACCAGCCGCAAAAAAAAGGCCACTCGGATGAGTGGCCTTATGTATCAAAACGCAGTAATATTAAGTGTTTGTGGATGGTGCTCCCACGCGGAATCGAACCACGAACTGATCATTACGAGTGATCTGTTATACCGTTTAACTATAGGAGCAATTTTTATCAACGAAAAATATTATATACCCTAAAAAATCATGTGTCAATATGCAACTTCAAAAAAACAAGCTTAAAATATGCTAATAAAAGCAAAATACAAAAAATAGAGGATAGATTTAAACGGATTGTTATCCCCTTAACTCTATCCTACTTTGTACGTAGAGTTTGCCGTTTCACATCGCCCAGCAGAAATATGCCCTGCAGCATGCGGTTACAGGGGAGTTTCTTGTTTATCTAAACGGAAAGAAATGAGGTTAATTCTCCGGCCAAATTTCCGTTACTACCTCTCCATTTTACATTGGAGGACGGCCTATAGAAAGGTAAATAAGATGATGTTCTTTTGCATGCTGCCGCATATACTCCCAAGAGAACATGTTTCTCCCGTCAATGATAAGAGGAAAACGAAGCGCTTTACTGATAATACTCCAATCAAGATCCCGGAATTCCTCCCATTCGGTTAGAATGATAAGCGAATCGCAGGAATCGGCAGCCAGGTACATATCGCGATGCACGGTCACCCCTTGCACCGGATACGTATGAACAAGCGGATCATAAACGTGTACATCTGCCCCTTCGGCTATACATAACTGACTTACTGCGAGTGAAGAGGCTTCGCGAATGTCGTCCGTCATCGGTTTAAATGTAAGACCAAATAAAGCAATTTTTTTACCAATTAAGGATCCCAAATACTTTTTTGCTTTGTTTACAATAGCGCGCGGTCGTTCATTGTTAATGGCCTCTATGGAATCAAGAAGCGGAAGTTCACATTCCCACTTTTGTCCAAGCGTTTTAAGCGCTTTGATGTCTTTCGGAAAGCAAGAACCGCCGTATCCCGCTCCGGCCTGGAGGAAAGAAGCTCCAATTCGTTTATCTAATCCCATTCCTTTTGCGACATCTTCAATATTTGCACCAAGATTTTCGGCCAAGTCTGCAATCATGTTGATATACGAAATTTTCATTGCCAAAAAGACGTTTGAGGCATATTTAATAAGTTCTGCACTGGAGCGGTTACAGAAGTGAAACGGGGCTGAAACACCGTTGTAAAGGGTGCGCATTATATTTCGCGCCGTTTCTGAGGCACAACCCACAACAATCCGGTCAGGATGGAAGAAGTCATGCACGGCATTCCCTTGACGAAGAAATTCGGGATTATGAACCACATCAATTGGATGATGATCGGATGACAGCTGATGTAAAAAAACATCAATTGCATCCGTAGTTCCAACCGGCACGGTACTTTTTATGATAAGTAATTTATTTGTCAGATTATAAGCTGCAAGGTCATGTACCACGGACCATAAGTGTGACAAATCAGCGTCTCCATCGGGTTGAGATGGCGTACCAACCGCAATGAGTAAAACTTCAGCTTCTTCAATGGCAAAATCCATGTTGGTTGTATAGCGAATTCGTTCACTTCTTCTCGCTTCTTTTAATAGACCATCCAGTCCCATTTCCCAGATGGGTAGTTCGCCTGACGTCAAGGTGGTGATCTTTTCGACGGAAATGTCAGCGCAAATAACCTGGTGCCCCAGGTTCGCCAGGCAGGCTCCCGTAACCAAACCTACATATCCGGTTCCTATGACAGTAACTTTCATCTGACAAGTCCCCCTTCTCTCTGCTCAGGCCGAGTCTATATTTCCATCATCCGGGGATTTACTCAGAAAAATAACCCTCTCATAACAGGTAAGCAGTTCGTCGAAAATCGCTTCCCATGACTGGGTTAGGGCATAGCGGCGCGCCTGTTGTTTCATTTCCTTTAAAAGGTCCGCATCTTTTATTGCTGCCGTAACCGCATCGGCAAATGATTGAGCATCACGCGGCGGACATAACATTCCGGTAACTTTATGCTGAATGATTTCTTGCACCCCCCCGGCTTGAGCTCCAACGGCCGGCGTTCCTGATGCCATCGCTTCAAGCACCACATTACCGAAGGTCTCCGTACTGGAAGGAAAAACGAACAAATCTGCTGCCGCGTAGGCTTCGGCCAAAGCTTCTCCTTGTAAGTAACCTGTAAATGTCACATTGTTTGTGGGGAATTGGGTACGTAATTTATCGAGCAGGGGCCCATCACCAACCAGAAGCCAGTGAATGTCGCCGGATAAAGGGGCGGGTATTCGTCTCATTACTTCCAATAGGATATCGAGGTCTTTTTCCGGAGCCATTCTGCCGACATACAGACAAAGTAAACGGGCATTAATATTGTATTTCTTCCGTATCTGGCCATTGTTTTTGGCAGGGGTAAAAAGATGGCAGTCAACCCCGCGCTTCCAAAGTCCCAATCTGAAAATCCCATGGCTTCGCAGATGTCTCTTGGTCTCTTCGGAAGGCACCAATGTCATCGCGCATGAGTGATGAAACCAGCGGATGTAACGCCATAGCCAATATGAGACGGCTTGCAGCCGGTAGTACTCCAAATAACGTTCAAAATGTGTGTGGTAGGAAGCAATATGGGGGATTTTATATTTCTTGCCATAGTACAGACCGCATAAACCGATGTTAAAAGGGGTAGCGATATGAATGAGGTCAGGCTGAAATGTTTGCAGACTGTTGCGAACGGAAAAGTAATTGGGAAAAGCAATACGGCATTCCGGATATAGAAAGAAAGGGAGGCTGGCAAAACGATGGATATTACTTGCAAATAAATCTTGGTCAGTAACGTCCGGGATAAAAACTTGATGAGTAATTTTCCGGTGTTCAAGATGCCTGACAAGCTTTTGCAGCGTTAAGGCCACTCCGTTTACCTGCGGGTAATAAGTATCCGTAAACAGCGCAAGCCGCATTTTATCACCCTCCTTGTGATCCTCTTTTCTCCTCCGTTATACAATATTCGCTTTTAACATACTGATAAGTTATTACACTTTATATGAAGTATAAGGAATATTTACAATCAGCTTAAATGATTCTTCATTTAAAATTCACAGCAGCTTCATAAAGAAATATATGCCAAAATGTTCAAATAAATTTATTAAATAAAATGGGGGCTGACACCCAAAGGATCATTTACATCTCCTTGGGTATTAGCCCCTTAACTAACAGTGTAACTAATGGATTTAGCAGTCGTATCTCTTTTAATTTACATGGTGAAGGCTCTGTTTTTATTAGGCTAGACGGTTTTTCCGCCCGCTAATACGTCGTTGATATCGATGTATTGATAGCTAAGCGCGTCCGCTACACCCTTAAAGGTGATTTTGCCATCGATCACGTTGAAGCCTTTTGCAAGGGCTTTGTTGCTGCGTGCCGCTTCCAGGTAACCCTTGGTTGCAAGCTGCACGGCATACGGCATAGTAGAATTTGTTAGAGCGAGCGTAGATGTACGGGCTACAGCACCAGGCATATTGGCTACAGCGTAGTGAACAACGCCATGTTTTACGTATGTCGGTTCGCTGTGGGTGGTGATTCTGTCGATGGTTTCAATAGAGCCACCCTGGTCAATAGCTACGTCAACGATTACAGAACCTTCTTCCATTTGTTTAACCATGTCTTCCGTAACAAGGCGAGGAGCGCGTGCGCCGGGAATCAGCACAGCACCGATTAAGAGATCCGCATCTTTTACAGCTTTGGCAATGTTATAGCGGTTAGACATGAGTGTCTGAACGCGCCCGCCAAACACCTCATCGAGGTAGCGTAGGCGGTCGGGGTTAATATCAAGCAAAGTCACGCGGGCACCCATTCCCAGTGCGATTTTTGCAGCATTTGTACCAACAATTCCGCCACCCACTACGGTTACTTTAGCAGCTTCAACACCTGGCACACCACCGAGCAGAATGCCTTTGCCGCCTTCAAATTTTTCAAGGAATTGAGCACCTATTTGAACAGCCATGCGGCCTGCTACTTCACTCATCGGAGAAAGGAGCGGCAGCGCACCGTTATCAAGCTGCACGGTCTCATAAGCAATCGCGATGACCTTTTTATCGATAAGGGCTTTCGTCAGTTCTGGTTCCGGAGCAAGGTGAAGATACGTAAACAGCACAAGCCCCTCACGGAAAAATTGGAACTCTTCTTCAAGCGGCTCCTTCACTTTCATTATCATATCAGCAGACCAGGCCTCTTTTGCGGTTGCAACAATTTTGGCACCCTCTGCTTTATATTCCTGGTCACTAAAGCCGCTGCCAAGACCTGCGTTGGTTTCAATGATAACTTTCTGGCCAGCATGCACAAGCTGTGCAACACCGGCTGGCGTAATAGCTACACGATTTTCATTATTTTTAATTTCTTTAGGAATCCCAACGATCATCGCAATAATTCCTCCTACTATTATAAGCCCTAAAGGACCTATAATGTCTATTCAGTATTAGCACGTCTTTCTTATAAATATTTTATGTTTATTTCGTCATAATTTCTTTGTTTCAAAGTTTAAAATTGTATAATGTTATTTGTGTATTTACACAAAATAGCGGTTCCATGTCCTTATTGTTGAAAACTTATCCCTTTATGCACCCGCAAATAGCCTAATTAAAAACATCCGCCCACAGAGGCGGATGCTAAGGTTTGTATTTGCTAAGTTTAATATCGAGAAATAACGTGACCCGGTCATTCGGGTCATTCAAATTGATATCCCCCACTTCACCAATCCGCTTTAACCTGTAGCTAAGTGTGTTGGGGTGTACATGAAGAACTTCGACTGTTCGGTTCATTCTTCCGGCTGCATCTAAGAAAGCCTCAAGTGTTTCCACAAGGTTGCTGTTGTTCTGCCGGTCGTATTCCATGAGCCGCTCCAGCTTCTCGTTCCGGTATCCCATCTGTTCATTCAGGCGGGCCATTTGCGGGAACATATGATATACACCAAGCTGGTGGTATCCGCACACATGACCCAATTCATCGGAAAGGGATTGTTTTAAGTGGATCACTTCAAGCGCTTGCTGATAGCTTCTGGATACTTGCAACACATCGTAAACAGGCTGACCGTAGCCGGCAATCATCAGTTTCTCCCCGCTAAAACGCTGGTCCAGGCGTTTCAGGAGCTGCTCAATAAATTGCATGCTTATGGCCTGTATCTTGCCTTCATTTTTTTTATCCAACCCGCCTAATACGATAAGCTGCCTCTGATCAAACGTCCAAAGCGGCAGCGATTGAAAAGGGATGAAGTCATTAAGGTTGGACAACAGATATTCCAGTTCTTTTTGCACATTCCGCCAGATATCTGCCGCACACTTTGCTTCAAACACAAGCACTTCCATCACAGCGGGAAGGTGGACTTGCAGATCTGCTGCCTGCTTCTCTATCTCACGGCGATCCATTGCGCCCTTTGAAAGAAGCTGCCAGAACAGCTCCCTCCGCTTCTCTTCATTCTGCGAGTGGCGAGTCTTGCGGTGAATCATGCGCGGCATCGCCATACGGGCCGCCCACTTTAATACGTCTAGATCCGCATCCTCAATCCTGCGCACAGCCTCCTGAACCCATATGTAGCCAAGCACTTCCTGGCCGCGCCGAATCGAAATAGCCGCCCGGTTGTCCAGGCCAACATCTTTAATAGCCGGTATACGGACAGGTTCATCCGTGTGCATCAGCGCCTGAATTACCCCTTCTTTCCAGAACCGTACGAGGACGGCTTCCGGCACCTTGCGCTTCATGATGGTCTGCATTCTAACTGGATCTGTCATGTCGCCGTGCGTACTGTAGGCAATCACGCGATGATTCATATCTTCTATCGTAATCGGATTATCCAGCCGCTCAGAAATCATTTCAGCCAGTTCCATTAAATCCGAGAATTCGACGTTTTCCATTGTTTTTCCCCCTACACTTCCGCTTCCTTCAGTATAGCACACAACCTCCTGGGGACGGCTCGCGCGGTGCTGCGCTTACGTATAAAAAAAACCATTTACTTTTAAGATGAACCGTCATTTTAAAAGTAAATGGTTTTTTAAGTTAATGGTGCACCCTGCGGGTACAACTGATTCGAATTCAACTGAGAAGGTAACTCGACGTAGAAGAATTCGATATTATTGGTGCGGATGAAGGGACTTGAACCCCCACGGTGTTGCCACCACTAGAACCTGAATCTAGCGCGTCTGCCAATTCCGCCACACCCGCACATGTTTTTAAAGCAACAAGATAATAATATCACTTGCTGCTTTAATAGTCAATAACTAATATTTATCTGTCTGTATACCGATCAAACCGCGTCTCCAGTCGATTCTGCAACGCTGTAAGAATGCTGCTGAATATCAGGTAAATAAAAGCGGCTTCCGCGTACATCCACAGCGGCTCATAATTGGTTGCGGTTTTCTCCTGTGCCACTTCAAACAATTCGGTAAGCGTAATGGTCGCGGCCAATGAAGTATCCTTAACCAGGCTGATAAATGAATTACCAAGCGGTGGAACAGAAACACGCAGGGCCTGCGGAATGATAACCCAGCGCATAACCTGAGCCTTCGCAAGCCCTAGCGCAGCGGCCGCTTCCCATTGCCCTCTGTTGACGGATAAAATCGCAGCCCGGATGATTTCAGAGTTATAAGCCCCTACGCTAAGCGTAAAACCAATCACGGCAGCTGGAAAAGCATTGATTGTAATTCCCACGCTTGGCAGTCCATAGAAAATGATAAAGAGCTGGACCAGAAGCGGTGTACCGCGGATAATCCATACATAAAACCAGGCAATCGCCCGCAGCGGTTTTATGTTGGACAGGCGGGCCAGGGCCGTAAGGAAAGCGAGGATTAACCCCAACACAAAGGAAATAAGCGTCAGGGGAACCGTGAACTCAATCCCCGCCGTCAGCATCGGAAAGAAAGACTCTTTCAGGATACCTATAATATGGTTTATACGGTCAGTCGCCACTCGTTATCAACCCTTTTATTTGGAAACGTCTGCGCCAAAATATTTTTTAGAGATGCGCAGGTATGTGCCATCTTTTTTCATCTCATCCAGCGCTTTGTCTGCAGCGTCAACCAGTTCTTTATTTCCTTTGTTAAAGAGGAATCCGCTGCCTGCTGCAGGCTGCTCGGCCACAATTTTAATCGATGTGCTTGGATTCTCCTGCTTAATGGACTTAAAGGAATATTCCTCATTAATTGATGCATCAACACGGCCGGATGTTAGCAGGCTTACCGCTTCATTAAAGCCATCTGCACGAACAATCGTTGCGCCATTTTTCTTTGCGATATCCGCAAAATTGCTTGTAAGTGATTGCGCAGCTTTTTTGCCTTTTAAATCAGCAAACGTTTTGATTGTGTTATTGTTCTGGCTGACAATAAGTGCAGCCTTTGAGAAAATATACGGTTTAGAGAAGTCATATTTTTGCTCGCGGTCAGGGCGGATGCCCACTTCGTTCGCTACCATATCAAATCGCTGCGCATTGAGTCCGGCAAACATGCCATCCCACTTGGTTTCAACAAAATTAGGTTTTACGCCGATGCGCTTGGCCACTTCCTGCGCCAGCTCTACATCAAAGCCTGTAAGCTTTCCGGATTTATCGTGGAACGTATACGGAGCGTATGTACCTTCTGTTCCGATGTTAATAACACCCGCTTTTTTTATCTTCTGCAGCAAGTTCTGCCCGCCGGCCTGTTGGCCATTCTGGCTGCTGCCTTGGTTTGTATTCTCACTGCTGTTCTGGTTCGAACTGCTGCAAGCCGTAAGGGCCATAGCAAAAACAACAAGGACAGCAAGTAATCCGTATATCTTTTTCATCGTCTATTACCCCCAGTTATTCCCTCAGCATGATAGGTTTTTTGTTACTCATTGATACTAGTACTAACAATTCTAGCTGTCAAGCTGTTCACTAACCTGATAAAGCAGCGTTATCCATTCATCGTCCGTCTGTCGATCACAGTAGACAAATCCTAACCTTTCATATGTTTGCCTAACATCTGTCTCTGCCCATTCTACGATTCCAGAAACAATAAGCGTACCCCCTGCACGGATCAGGCGCCGGCATGTAGCCGCATGCCGGATAGCTTCTTCCCCGCCAATATTAATAAGGATTAAATCATATTGCTCCGCACCGGCCAGCTTATTTCCGTCCCCCACATGTGTCCGGATTTTATCCGCAACACCATTGAACGCAGCGTTATAAGCGATCTCGGAAGGTGAAGAAAGATTAATATCGATCGCTAATACCGACTTGGCGCCGCGCATCGCACTGTAAATGGATAGAATGCCTGAGCCGGCGCCAATATCCAGCACTTCCTTGTTCGCAAGATTGACCCGCTCAATAAAACGCAGACAACTTCTGGTTGTGCCGTGATTGCCTGTGCCAAATGCGCCGCCCGGCTCCAGTATCAGATGATAACGCTGCGGAAAAGAACCCGCTTCTTCTTTCCGCCAGGCAGGTATAAGCGCCAGCTCATCTGAGACGGCTTCAGGCTGAAAGAACGCTTTCCATTCATCCCCCTGCTGCAGAAGCGGCTTCTGCCATGACACTTTCTTTATCCCAAATGGTTCAAGTTTTGCATTGAGAAGGATAAGCGATTGCTCAGCTGTTTCTACAGCGTTTGTTCCCGGTTGGATGGACTGGTAGGTTACAACGGTAACATCAGAGTCCTTTACTGCGTAGTCATATCCATCCGGTATTTGCACAATTTCTATCGGGCTGTCAAGCCAACTTTTTTCATAACCCATTTCTTCTAGCAGATACATGACTGATTCTGTATCTGTTACAGATGGAAAAGTCAAATGATATTCAATCCATTCCATTTATTATTCCTCCAGTGTTTCTTTTCTAAACTTTTCGTCCCATATCTGAGCACCCATTCTCACCAATCCCGCTTTCATCATCGCTGACAGAAACATGGGAAAAACCAAAAAAACCGGACTCCTTGTCAGAGCCCAGTTTTATCTAACTCACCTAAAAAATTGATTATGCATGGTCCATAATGATCAGGATGCTAAACATCATAATATACACTAAGGAGTAAATGAATGACATTCTGGCAAACTTCATGGTATCCTTCATAAAAAATCCGCTCATATTAAGGACCACATAACCCAATCCGAGCAGTGCCATTCCAATAAAATAAACAATGCCGACAGCACCCACTTCATACAGGAAAAGCGAAACCGGCAGAAGGGCTATCGTATAGCTCAGAATATGACGCTTGGTTACCTTAAATCCGGAGACAGACGGGAGCATCTGAAATCCGGCGGCACTGTAATCTTTCGCCTTGCGCATAGCCAGTGCAAGAAAGTGAGGCACCTGCCAGATAAACAGGACAGTAAAGAGAATTAACGCGGTTTCATCGAGGCTGCCTTTTACCGCTGCGTATCCCATTATAGGAGGCATGGCACCGGAGATACCGCCAACGAGCGTATTTAGCGTAGTCGTCCGCTTTGTCCAGAGCGTATACACCACAACGTAGAAAAATAACGCAACAAGACCAAGGACAGCTGTAAGAACATTTATCGATGCCAGCGTTATGGTGCCTAATACGCCTAGAATAATCCCAAATCGCAGAACATTAGCCGGTTCAAGCCGGCCTGAAGGAAGCGCGCGTGTTTTCGTACGCTCCATGAGCATATCCAGATCGCGGTCAATAAAGTTATTTAGAGCCGTACCGGACATAATAACGAGTGCGGTACCAATCATAGCGAGAAGCATGGTTACCATATCGAGCGGGCCCTGGGTTGCAATCCAGAAACCGACAAACGCGGTCATCAGATTTGAAACCGTAATGCCCGTCTTGGTTACCTCCACATAATCACGCCATGTGCCTTTGGCTTTCATTAATTCGGCCGGTTTTTCTATTAGATTGTTATTCTCAATCGTTTGATCAACAGGAGCGCCCATTTCTTATCTACCTCCACAACATTAATTAGCTTTTAGGTGCGTCCTCTGTTTCTTAATAGGTACAACACTCAATTTAGGACTATGAACCAGCAAATCGACCCCAAACTTTGCCTGCGCGGTCAAAAATACACAACCAGCTAGCGTTAAAGCAGCCAATGCAAGATGCGCCATTTCCGATACGATCGACAGCTTGGTAAGAATCGCAGCAAAACCAGCCAGTGTTTGCAGGACAAGCAGGACGATGAGCGTAATCGAAGTTCCTTTAAGCACTTTCTTTTGAATGGAATGAAAGAAAGCATACAGAATAGTACCACATACGATAAATGTCGTAAACATGTGGGTATATCCGACAGCAGCTGCAATTTCTTTTGAGCTGATGACATGATTCAGGAGGCGGTATTCTTCTGCTATCCAGATTTTTCCTGCCTTGCTATGTTCAAAAAATGTGCCTAATACGACTTCCAAGAAAGTGGCAATAGTGGCAACGAGAGCCGGTTTGTAGATGGCTTTTACCAGCTTGGCTGGATGAAAGCTGTTTTGCTTCTTAAGATGATCAGCCAGCGTAACGGCAGTCATCACAACATAGGTTGCGAATAACAGCATTCCCTCGCTTACATCAATCGCTGTAAATCCTGGAGGCAATTTTAGCATAACATTTATAGCTCCACTTGCAGCTACAAGGAATAAAAGCACAACGGCTACCAGCGAAAGCTTAAATGGAAGTCCATTATGCTTGCGTTTACGCCATGCTACAAAAACATTAACGAAAATCAATAAGCTTACAACAGTTGTCAGCATCCGGTGGGAATATTCAATAACAACCTTCCCCTGTAAAGGCGGAATGATTTTACCGTTGCACAGAGGCCAGTCCGGACAGGCCAGTCCGGCATCAAAATTAACCACCAGACTACCGGCCAGAAGGAGCAGGAAAATCGAAATTGTTGTTACCAGAGGCAAACGATAACCCATAACTACCACTCCCATTCATGAGTTTCCAAAAAAATTACCATCACTTTAGCTAAAGCCTGGTGTCAACTATATAACGTAATAATAGTGCTGCACGCAAAATACAGGAATACCCATAGAATTATACAACGTTAGAGGAGCTTTGAAAATCAGGAGAATCGCTCAATCCTGTTACAGGCAACGGAATTGTTCCGAAAAAAACACTCTCTCTCTCCAGTTATATCCATCTCTAGTGATGCTATACATACCACGAAGTGGCCTCCCGCAGTGTCCGCTGCTTAACAGTGTCAATGTAGCAGCTTTCACAGCAGGTTTTCACTACGTACATGCTATAATTAGCATATCGAGAGGCAGACTATATATCAACTGCTATATGTGGTCGAATTGTGATTAAAAAGTGTCGATTTTGTGTAGGAACCTCTACATGCAAAAAGGAAGGGCGCAGACGTCGGACCCTTCCTTAGCGTTCATCAATGAGCGTAATTCGTTATTTTAACAGTGTGACGAATTCCAATAAAATTCTTGCGGTCAACCCCCATATAATATGGCCTTCGTACTCATAGAAAAATTCAGGCATGCGGACCGTACGCCATTTGTAGTCTTTGCCATGCGGAATCAATTCAAATGGAAAATCTTCCTCAGGATTAATGGCAAGCCGGATATAATGCGTATCCGGCTCTTGTTTCAGAAAAAAATCAAGCGGAACATAAAAAATCTCTTCTACTTCATCTTTGCTTGGGACTATTTTTTCGTAATTTTTAATTTTGCCTACAAAAGAGTAGATAGAGGAAGCATGAGGCGGGATAAGCACGCCCAGATGTTCAATAATCTCGACGTCTTCTTTCTGGAGGCCGAGTTCTTCACACGTTTCCCTAATGGCCGCGGCTTCCTCTGAGGCATCCCCCGTGTCAATCTTTCCGCCCGGGAAGCAAATTTCCCCTGGCTGCCTCTTTAACGTATGTGCACGCGTTTCAAATAGCACATGCACGCTGCCATCAATTTCAACAAGAGGAATCATGACGGCCGCACGCATCAGCGGGGCGAAGCCGAACAGGTTAAACGGCCGGCCTTTTGCGTTCATTTTACTGTAGATTTCCTCCATCATTTTCCGGATCCCCTCCCCTTTATATGGCAGATTCATCAATTTGAAAATACGCATCCCTTAGCACCTTAGCTAAATATTCATAAGGTGTACGGGCTATCTCTGCATAACTTCTCCTGGTATATAAATGGTGTGCATTCGGAAACTCATGTTTCAGCTGAGAACGAAGCTTCTTACCGGATGAATCTTCGTCTACAAAGATAAAAACTTCTTCCGCACCCGTCTTTTCGTATAGGTCCTCAATCTTTTTACTGCTTAACGTTCCATGGGTGCAGATGATTTCAACTGGCTCGGCCAATATTTTTTCAAGTTTTTTCTTATCGGTTTTCCCTTCAACGATTATCACTTTATTAATAATCACGTTCGGTCACCTCACTGCCGGCTGGATAATACTTCCCTCTTCTTTATTATACTGTAAAAGCCCCTCCATTAACTGCTTGAATTCCATGAACTTCACCTTCCCGCTTAACCCAGTCCATCAACCTAAGTACCGCATCATCCTTTTGTTTGGCTTCGACCATAATATCGAGGCGCTCAGTCATCCTGGCCATTTCCTTTAGAAAAGGAAACAGTTCTTCCGGCCGGATGTAATCTGCATGCGCACGTTTGTTTTTGTCGCTGCGCGGGCTTGAGATATGCATTTTAGGCGGGAGAGAAGACCGGCTCCAGGTCGCAAGAATACGCGGCAACAGCGAAGAAATATCCGCGTCTTGCCCCGGGTTGCAGCGGTGATGATGGATGTCGAGCACCATGGGAATGCCTAGTGTTTCGCAAAGCATAAGAGTATCCCTGGCTGTATATACCTTATCATCATTTTCAAGCATAATGGCTTGCCGCACTTCAGGGGATACCTTGTCCCAGTTAGCCACGAATCGCTTAAGCGCCTTTTCTTTATCCGAATAAGCACCTCCTACATGCATGACACAGCGGTGCTTTGGAGAGAGGCTCATAGCTGTAAGCATCCGAATGTGGTGTTCAAGAACCTTGTGGGAAGTATCAAACACTTGCTTTCTAGGCGAATTTAACAGCACAAAATGATCCGGATGAAAATCAATCCGAACACCGTCCTCCCGTGCAACTTCCCCTAGCTTCTGAAAGTGGGGCGCAAGCTCGTCCATATAGTTCCAACCATGCGTGTATTCATGTCCGACAAGCGGGATTAACCTGGATGACAGGCGAAAGAATTTAATGTTATAAGCTCGATTATGGTACAGCAGCCGAATGCAATTATGGATATTTTCTTCTGCGATTCGCTCCAATTTATGCAATCCTGCCTCTTTGTCCCCAATCTTGTCGAACTGGGCGGCCGTCATCGTTTTAGAAGGAGAAGCATTTGCCACATGTACACTCATGGCGACATATCCTAGCCGAACCTCCATCAGCTCATCCCCTTTTTGTTTTTCTTCTAGGGTTCCCTTACGTGTTTTTTTCCACGCTTTGAAAATTTCTACCTGTTGTACTATGCTTAACCGTAGAGAATGATATATACCATACAGAAAAGGCGGGATACTCAGGTGGCAAGTAATTATCGTTCATACCTTGAACAAAGCCGGAACAGGCATCTAGAAGAGATGAAAGCGTTCCTAAAAATTGAAAGCATAAGTGCGCTTACTGCCCATAAGAAAGATATTCAAACCGCTGCCGAATGGCTGAAGGAGTCGTTAACCGAAGCCGGGTTAGAGCATGTAAACCTTATGCAGACCGAAGGAAACCCCATTGTTTATGCGGACTGGATACATGCGGAAGGCGCGCCGACCGCACTCGTATACGGGCATTATGATGTGCAGCCTGTAGACCCGCTTAACCTGTGGCAGACCCCTCCTTTTGAGCCGGACATCCGGGATGGAAAGATATACGCCCGAGGTTCAAGCGATGATAAAGGCCAGGTATTCATGCATATAAAAGCCATTCAGGCCCTGCTTGCGACAGAAGGAAAGCTTCCAATCAATGTAAAATTCTTAATAGAAGGCGAAGAAGAGGTAGGCAGTCCCAACCTTGAACCATTCGTTGAACAAAACAAGGAGCTTCTAAGTGCTGATGTACTGGTAATTTCAGACACACCCATGCTCGAGAAAGGCAAACCAGCCATCTGCTATGGGCTTCGCGGATTGTGCGCCATGGAGATTGATGTAAAAGGAGCCGCAGGTGATCTTCATTCCGGCCTATATGGCGGCGGTGTGCAAAACCCGCTGCATGCTCTCGCCTCTATCGTGGCTTCCTTTCATGATAAAAGTGGGCGTGTTGCAGTCGAGGGCTTCTATGATAACGTGCCTGAATTAACAGCTGAAGAAAGGGAATCCATCCGCTCCCTGCAATATGATGAAGATAAAGTGAAAGAAGAGTTACACGTAAAAGAACTGTATGGGGAAGCAGGATACTCCTTCCTGGAACGCACGTGGACCCGCCCCACGCTTGAAATTAACGGGATGTATGGCGGATTCCAAGGGGAAGGAACAAAAACTGTTCTGCCATCAGAAGCACATGCAAAACTATCCTGCCGGCTGGTAGGCGATCAGGATCCAGTAAAAATCCAGCAACTGATTGAAAACCATGTCCGCAAACTTACGCCGCCAGGGGTAGACATCACGATAACAAAGATGGATACAGGGCGGCCATTTCTTACTCCGAAAGACCATCCAGTGATTCAGGCGGCTATGCGCGCCTATGAACATGCATACGAAATCACACCTGCTTTAACTAGAATGGGCGGATCGATCCCGATTGTGGAAGCCTTCGGCCGCCTGCTTAACCTGCCAGTCGTGTTGATGGGTTTTAGCCTTCCTGGCGAGAATTTCCACGCACCAAACGAACATTTCCACCTGGAAAATTTCGACAAAGGAATGCTTACGCTTTGTGATTATTGGCATGAATTAGCTCAGACGAAACTGTAGACAGAAAAAGCCTGCAGCACCCCGTTTATTCCGCAACGTGCTCAGGCTTTTGTTTTCATACATTAGAAAGTATATTTCGTTTTATTAATTAAAGTTATTTTTTACTGGGACCGAAGGGTCCCTTTCTCTATGTTGATATGCAGTTTATATATACCCTAGGAAAACATCGTGAGGTACATGTCCGTATAATGTCATCGCCAGCGCTCCGCTTGTTGCTGACCAAGCTTTGCTAATGCCGGTCCGCCGCCGTTCCACAAAGCGGCCGTAAAAACTTCTATGAGGGGAAAGGAGAGAGCGGCATGGCCCACGATGTTTTTCTCATCTTATATGGCCGATGTTTTCACCGGTGTGGGAACGCTGGATTGCTTATGGACATATCGGGTGAGCTCAGCTGTCATCCCGTAGTTCGTAAAAGGCGTGATCAGATAGATGCCTTTAAAGTATTCCATTACGATATCCAGGAGTTCACGCGCAATGTCGACCCCTTCACTGCGTGCTGCCGGTCCGCTGCCCGCCCTGCGCATGCGCTCAAGAGCAGCATCAGACAGCTTAATGCCAGGTACCTCATTATGCAGAAATTCGGCGTTGCGAACGCTCGTTAGCGGCATAACCCCCATAAAAATCGGGACATCAATATGACGGGTACCTTGGTAGATCCGCTCAATCGTTTCCCTGTCATATACCGGCTGTGTCATGATGAAATCCGCGCCGGCGTCTACCTTCTTCTCGAGACGGCGGATGGCTGCATCAAACTGGCGGACATGCGGGTTGAAAGCGGCCCCCACTACAAAGTTCGCCCGCTGTTTCAGCGGTTTTCCTGAGAACGTGATACCATCGTTTAATTGCTTAACCATGCGGATTAAATCAAAGGACGAAACATCGAACACAGAACTTGCTCCCGGAAGATCACCAAAGCGCGCCGGGTCACCGGTAATGACCAGTACCTGATGAATCCCCAGGGCATGAAGACCCATGAGATGGGATTGTTGGCCAATCAGGTTTCGATCTCGGCAGGCAATATGCAGAAGGGGTTCAACACCCACTTTGTTTTTAATAATCGAGCCTAAAGCCATATTGCTCATCCTTGTGGTAGCCAGCGAATTGTCTGCCAGTGTCACAGCATCAGCTCCGGCATCATATAGAGCTTGCGTTCCTTGAACAAATTGTTCGACATCCAGATCCTTTGGCGGGTCGAACTCGACTATAATTGTATGGCGCTCAGCAACCTTTTCAACAATGCCGCGTTTCACCGGTTCACGCTCCGAAATAGCCAGTCTGACGGGCACATTTTCCTCTATTATCTCTTTAGGATTAATCCGGGAAACTGGAGCAAGGCCTTCCAGCGCATCCGCCATGGCCCGAATATGTTCCGGGGTCGTACCGCAGCACCCGCCAATTAAGCGTGCCCCCTGTTCGCGAAACTTCAGCGCGCTGTCAGCAAAATATTGCGGGATAGATTTGTAGGCATACTCCCCATCGGAGAGGCCAAGTCGCCCTGCGTTCGGAAAAACGGAAAGCGGCGTTTCCTCCGGCACAACAACCTGCTCTATCGAACGCAGGATTTCAGCTGGTCCCATTCGGCAGTTCAGGCCTACAATATCAACCCCCGCCTCTTTCAACGCGCGAAACGCCTGGCTTATGGTGTAACCGTCACGGGTTCTTCCCACATCAATTGATGCGATTTGCGCTGCGATTGGAATATCCGATAGCGGACGGATGACATCGACAGCCAGCAGCAATTCATCTAAGTCAAGGAAAGTTTCCAACAGAATAGCATCCGGTTCAGCAGAGAGGAGAGCCGTTGCCTGCTCCTCAAATTGTTCACGGTATCCCTTCATTTTGTTGTCTCTAACCCGGCCTGCATTGATCGATCCAATGCCACCCGCTATATAGGCGTCATCCCCAGCAGCCTCCCTGGCAATTCGAACGGCTGCCCGGTTTATAGCAGACACACTGTTTTCAAATCCATAGCGGGACAGCGAGTCGCGGTGGGCACCGAATGAGTTGGTCTGAATAAACCGGGCCCCTGCTTTATAGTAACTTCTGTGGACAGAAGCGATCAATTTCGGGTTGGACAGATTGAGTTCTTCATAAGACACGCCCACCGGAATGCCCTGACCGTACAGCCAGGTTGCCATGGCTCCGTCCCCAATCAGCAAATGGTTGGAGAGATAAGATGTAAGTTTTTCTTTTTTCAATTCTTTTCCCTCCTTTTATTGCTCCGCATTGAAGTAGCGGGCTTCCGGATGAGAGAATACCATCGCAGAAACGGAAGCTTCCGGTTCCATCATGCATCCTTCTGTCAGCTCAACTCCAATTTCTTCTGGATTCATTAAATCAAAGAGCAGCTTTTGATCCTCAAGATCCGGGCAGGCAGGATAGCCAAACGAAACGCGGATCCCCTGATAGCGGGCTCCAAAACGTTCCAGCATCGTCATCTCCGCCGGATCCGGGAATCCCCATGCGTCCCGGATAATGTGGTGAATCCTCTCTGCATAAGATTCTGCCAGTTCCAGCGCAAGCGCCTGAAGCACATGGGAACGCAAGTATTCGCCTTTATTTTTGAGTTCTTCCGCCCGGTCGCGAATCCCATGGCCTGCTGTTACAACAAGAAACGCTACATAATCCATCTGTCCGCTCTCCACCGGTTTAACGAAGTCGGCCAGGCACAGATGCGGATCCTCCTTCTGACGCGGGAAGGTAAAGGTTTTAAGTACCTTGCTGGGATCGGCCGGATCATAGATGAAAATATCATTTCCCTTCGACTGCGCTGGGAAGAAGCGGTACATACCGTTCGCCTGAATCAGCCCGGTCGTTTTAGCCTCTTCGAGCAACTCATCTACCAGTTCCTTAAGTTCTACCGTTTTCGGATCGCCATCTGCGAGCAGTCTATCGACGTTCCCGCGAATTCCTAGATGCTTTCCAAGAAGCATCCGCAGATTCAGGTAAGGCTGCAGATAAGCCAGCGGATAATCAGTAAAGATATGGCGGTGCAAGTCAGGCGGCAAAATCACTGGCCCATTGGTGCTGACCGCTGATCGGACAGGCTTCAGCTGCGCTGCAGGTGTTGCCGTACATTCTGCATCCTGATCTGTTAACCTCCGATTGCGCACTTCCAGCAGCTGTTGCACAAGCTTTTCCTTTTCCTGCGGATTGCTTACTTTATTCGCCAGCTCCAATCCATCCATCGCGTCTTTCGAATAAAGGACCAGGCCGTTGTATTCTGGAGTGATGCGGTTTTCCGTAAACTTACGCGTCAGGGCCGCTCCGCCTACGAGTATCGGCACATCAATGCCTGCCGCCTGTAAGTCCTGTGCGGTCGTAACCATCTGCTGCGCCGATTTTACAAGAAGGCCGGACAGTCCGATCATGTCAGGCTTTTGTTCACGGTAGGCCTGAATAATCTGTTCAGGCGGTACTTTTATACCAAGGTTAATAATCTTGTATCCGTTATTAGAGAGGATAATCTCCACTAGATTCTTGCCAATATCATGTACATCGCCTTTAACGGTAGCGAGCATGATCTTACCCTTTGTAGCACTTTCCGTTTTCTCCATAAATGTTTCCAGATAAGCCACGGACGCCTTCATTACTTCCGCACTCTGCAGCACTTCGGCCACGATCAATTGATTGTCATTGAACAGGCGGCCTACCTCACTCATCCCATCCATTAACGGCCCGTTAATAACATCGAGCGGCGCATATTTTTCCAGTGCCTTCTCTAAATCGGGAATAAGCCCTTGCTTTGTACCCTCTACAATGTAATGCGCAAGTCTCTCCTCTAACGTCAGATTTAACAAATCGGCCTCTTTCGTTTCCACTTTCTTTTCACGGTAAAAAGCCGTAAACTCCGCAAGATTTTGATCGTTCGTATCAAAAATAAGGCTTTCTGCTTGCATTTTTTCCTCATCCGGAATTAACGCATAGCGCTCCAGCTTCTCGGTATTTACAATGGCGTAATCGAGGCCGGCTTTTGTACAATGGTAGAGAAAAACGGCGTTCAGCACTTCGCGTCCCGCTGCAGGCAGGCCAAACGAAACGTTACTAATGCCAAGTATGGTCTGGCATTCGGGCAGTTCCTGCTTAATGAGCCGGATCCCCTCTACCGTTTCTTTTGCCGATCCAATGTAAGCTTCGTCCCCTGTTCCAACTGGGAAGACAAGCGGGTCGAAAATAATGTCGCTCGGCTTAAGTCCGTATTTACCCGTTAGCAGATCATAGGAACGCCTGGCAACCTCAAGCTTGCGCTCCGCGGTTACAGCCATTCCCTCTTCGTCAATTGTGCCAACCACTACCGCCCCGCCAAATTGCCTGATGAGTGGCGTTACTTCTTCAAAGCGCTTCTCGCCATCTTCTAGGTTGATAGAATTGATAATCGCTTTGCCCTGTGAATACGTCAGCGCCATTTCGATGACTGAACTATCGGTTGAATCAATCATGATCGGCACTTTCACCTTTTTGGTTACAAATTGAAGAAATTCCTCCATGTCACCCCGCTCGTCGCGGTCAGGGTCGGCCAGGCATATATCGATCACATGAGCGCCCCGCTTAACCTGGGCCCGGGCGATCTCAGAGGCCTCTTCATATTTGCCTTCCGCAATAAGCGTTCGGAATTTCTTCGAGCCAATAACATTCGTTCTTTCTCCGACCATAAGAGGCCGGTTATCTTTCTCCAGATATACAGGCTCAATTCCGGATACCGCGTGCCCCTCTCTTTGCTCAGCTTGCCGCGGAGTGATGTCCCTCATCGCCTCGGCAATTGCGCGAATGTGCTCCGGAGTCGTTCCGCAGCATCCACCTGCTATGTTCAGCCACCCCTTCTCAGCAAAGCCTGCCAACTTTGCGGCCAGGCCCTGCGGTGACTCATGATAATGCCCATCCTCATCCGGAAGGCCGGCGTTGGGATAACAGGATACCGAACAAGATGCCAATCCAGACAGCGTGCGGATATGGTCACGCATAAACTCAGGACCGGTTGCACAGTTGAGCCCGATGGCCACCGGAGAAAGGTGTTCCAGCGAGAGGTAGAATGCTTCGATATTCTGTCCCGCAAGCGTGGTGCCCATTGGTTCAATCGTACCCGAGATCATAAGCGGGATGGTTTTCCCTGTCGTCTCAAACGCCCTGCGGATACCGATGCCGCCAGCCTTCACGTTAAGTGTATCCTGGGATGTTTCAAGAAGGAGCACATCAGCGCCACCCTCGATAAGCCCTATGGCCTGTTCGTAGTAGTTCTGCACAAGTTCGTCAAATGACACCCCGCCGGTAACAGAAAGCGTTTTTGTTGTAGGACCCATCGCTCCGGCAACATACCTTGGCCAGCTATCCGTAGAATAAGCCTCTGCAGCCTCCCTTGCCAGGCTGGCCGCTTTCCTGTTTATCTCCGATGCCTTAGCCTCCAGGTTATATTCAGCCAGTACAACCGCGGTCGCACCAAAAGTATTCGTTTCAATAATATCCGCGCCCGCTTCCAGATACGCCTCGTGAATACTGCGAATGACGTCCGGACGCGTAAGGTTTAAAATCTCGTTACAGCCTTCGTACTGCTCTCCGCCGAAGTCTTCAGCGGTTAAGTTAGCCTGCTGGAGCATGGTTCCCATCGCCCCATCCATCACAAGGATTTTTTCCTTTAGCCTCTCCTGTATGGTTACTCTCGTATATGCTGCGGTTTCGCTCATCTGCTTCATTTCCTTTCCGGGCCCTGATGCCCCTTACCAATTCGATGGATTATCATAAACGCAAAAAGACCTTTCCAATGGAAAGGTCTCTACATGTTGAGGTAAGATCAAGCTAGTCTTATCTCCCAGGAAAAACCTTCCCTGCTGGAATTGGCACCGTGCGGAATCACCGCCGGTTGCCGGGCTTCATCGGGCCAGTCCCTCAGCCTGCTCTTGATAAGAAGTTATTCTGTTTCATTTTTTATAATTATCAGCCAGAACCACCCCGTTCGTCAATAGGCAGTTTTCCTGCCATCATTAATTGCGGCAGTCCAATTGCACCTGGAGTTGTCAAATTGTGTCCCTTGTCCGTGTTTCATCCAAAATAATAGGTCTTATGTTTTATATTTCCACGACTTTAAAGTATTAATTGCATGGTTACAGTGTTAATGCTAGAATTATAGATAGGTATACATACCTGATCACATTCCTAGAAAGAGCGATCTGAAGGAGCAAACAGGATGACAGATGAGACTTTTATAAACAAATGCACGGATATTGATAAATTAATTGTCGAATCTAAGTGTATCAGTCGGATTTTGTTAGAGACAGACGATAAGGAAGATTGTAAAAAGCTCATTCACTATCTCCATAGCATTTATTTGCGGCTTAACACTTTAGCAGGATGAATCAGCGAATTCTAGGTAGGGCTTGCACTGCTTCATGCGAGGGTTTATTCTAGTTATGCGCAGTTTTATTCTCTACATAAAAGAAGGATGACAACTATGTGGCTTATGGCAGCAGTTGCAACTGCCATTTGTTTTGGCACAAATAATTCCATATTCAAATGGAGCACGACCCGGCATTTATCTAAAGTAAACATTCAGTTCTTCTTTTACCTTGCAGCGTTTATCATCACCATGAGCTATGGGACAAGCACCCATTCTTTTCGCCCATCCATTCTCTCAGTAATTATGGGCATCACAATTGGGATCTTAAATGCAAACGGCAACATTCAAATGGCCAGGGCTTTCGAGAAAGGCCCCGCCAGTTTAACCTCGCCTCTTGTGGCAGCCAACGCGATTTTTCCGGTTCTGGCCGCAGGTGTGATATTTCATGAATCAATACCGCTCCTTCATTGGATTGGCATCGTCTGTATGCTCGGTTCTGCAGTGATTATCCAGTACAGCCCGCATAAAGGCACAGACACAAACTACGCACCCTGGATTGTCCGGGTAGCGCTGGCGATCGTTTCATTTGGTCTGCTGGGTATATTGATGAAGGGGTCTTCTTATTTGCACATCCACTCACTGGATGTCCTTGTATCCATGTACGGGGGAGGCTGCGCTTATCTCAGCGCCTGGCTTGGAAGAGAAAAAGTAAACGTTCAGGAAGTAGCAACGGGCGCGACTGTGGGGCTCTTAAGCGTTATTGGCTTCAGCTGCTATTATTTTGCACTGACAACGGGAATAGCCAGCATTGTATTTCCCGTTGTCAGTTTGAATTGTTTAATTGTGATGCTGGCAGGCCTTTATCTTTTTAATGAAAGACTAAAAATATATCAGGTGTTTGGTATTTTTGCCGCGCTGCTCGGACTGGTTATGACTAAATTATAGAGGCAGATCCAATTTAACGGATCTGCCTTTTTGTTATCTTATAGGAAAGTATATTTTACTTTAACGTGTTGATGTGCCTTGAGCGATTTTTTAAATGGGACCTCCGGTCCCGAAACACCCATGGAAAACATCGCGAGGCTCATGTCCGCACCTTTCTTTCCTCCAGGCCGAAAGGTGTATCCATTTTACCTTTCGGCATAAGTGCAACTTAGGCTGCTGCCTGCGCTTACGCTTGCCGCTAGCCAAGATTCCCTAATGCCGGTCCGCCCGTCGTTTCACAAAGCGGCCGTAAAAACTTCTATGAGGGGAAAGGAGAGAGTTGCATGGCCCACGATGTTTTCTCATGCCTTCCTTTGTAGCTATTGTTCATCAAATTCCGCTAGATTCGCTTTGTATGCATAGGCGTTGGATGCTTGAGCAAAATCGATCGTAATGCTTGCCGGGCCTTGCTGCGTTTCCTCAACCATCACCGTATAGGCCGCTGGCTCTTCCAGGCCGGCCTTCTCATAAGCATCAAGCATCCATTCGAGCGCATCCTGTGTTAACGGAAGCCCTGCCACGCCGCCTCCGCCAACTGGCACATGAATCAGCTTTTTATTGTCCACGAACCCTTTAACCGTATCAAGTAAGATGGCAAGTTGAAAGTCTGTCAGGTTGAGCTTATATTCTGTCATGCTTATTTCCTCACTTACTACAAAATGGATTGTTTTCATTTATTTTAGCATCTTGCCTAATCGCTTGCCTGCCTCTATTACCCGGGGCGCGATTTCTTCCATCTGTTCCATGGTAAAGCGGTTCGAAGGGCCGGACACCGATAGTGCCGCCACAAGCTGCCCCCGCCTGTTAAAAAGCGGGACAGACACAGCTGCTGCGCCTTCCTCCCTTTCACCCACACTAATGGCGTACCCTTTATGGCGGATTTCCTCGAGCTGTTGAAGGTAAGCTGTGCGTTCGATGGATTCAGGCCAGTCGGGATCCGACAGAATGCTGTCTACTGTTTCGTTATCCGCATACGCGACTAACACTTTGCTCGAAGCCCCAACGTATAAAGGAAGGCGGACCCCGATCGGCGCCACCCTGCGGATGGTCTGGGTACTTTCCACTGCTTGCACGCGCACCCTGTCATTGCCGCTTCTGACATACAGGCTGATGGTTTCTTCGATTTGGTCGCGCAGACGGATCATTTCAGGCAACAGGATGGTAGCTGGGTCATCCTCCTGAATCAAATTCGCAGACAACTCCCAGATGCGAAAGCCGAGGCGGTATTTTTCCGTATCCTGGTGACGTGCCAGAAACCCTCTCCCTTCCAAAGAAGCCAGCAGCCGGTAAACCGTACTTTTATTCAATCCTACCCGATGGGATATCTCCGTTAACGTTAATTCTTTTTCTTCTATAAAACAAAGCAAAATATCGAGAGCCCGGTCGGCTGCCCGCACCGTACTTTTACCCTCAGGCATATACTCACTCCCTGTTCTTCCGTTGCGTTTCGCTTGTTGAAACCACGTTGCATTATTGTCACATTATACATCACTTTAATCAATACAGTAAACCGGCTTCATAACACTCAAAAAAGTTTAAAAAGACTATTGAACGTTCCGTACAAAAGGAAGTATAATAGTATCGGTAAGAGAAACCGGGTTTCATTGTATGAAACTATCCTAAACGTACGGGGAGGAATTAACTTGGCTAAAAAAGATGCCTACAACGTTCGCCAAACCCTTAAAGTTGGCGACAAATCTTACGCATACTACTCTCTGCAAGGACTTGAAGATAAAGGGTTAGGTTCTGTGTCTAAACTGCCTTTCTCTATTAAAGTGCTTCTGGAAGCTGCTGTCCGCCAGTTTGACGGAGTGGCAATCACAGAAGATCATGTAAAACAGCTTGCAACCTGGACAGAAGGCCGCGATGCAAATCAGGAAGTTCCTTTCACACCTTCTCGCATTGTTCTGCAGGACTTCACAGGCGTCCCTGCCGTTGTTGACCTCGCAGCTATGCGCCTTGCTATGAAAGAAATGGGCGGCAACCCTGAGCGCATTAACCCGCTCGTACCGGTTGATCTCGTTATTGACCACTCTGTAATGGTTGATGATTTCGGCAACCCGAACGCTCTTGAAAATAACATGACACTTGAATTTAAGCGCAACCAGGAACGCTATCGTTTCCTCCGCTGGGCTCAAACTGCATTCAACAATTTCCGCGCAGTTCCTCCTGCAACGGGTATCGTTCACCAGGTAAACCTTGAATACCTCGCTTCTGTAGCCGCTACCCGCGAAGTTGACGGCGTGGTTGAAGTATTCCCGGATTCCCTGGTTGGTACAGACTCCCATACTACGATGATTAACGGCCTCGGCGTTGTAGGCTGGGGTGTCGGCGGTATTGAAGCAGAAGCCGGTATGCTTGGACAGCCTCTGTACTTCGTAACACCGGAAGTTGTCGGCTTTAAACTGACAGGCAGCCTGGCTGAAGGTGCTACAGCTACTGATCTTGCTTTAACAGTGGTTAACATTCTCCGTAAAAAAGGAGTAGTAGGCAAATTCGTTGAATTCTATGGCCCAGGCCTTTCTGCCATTACGCTCGAAGACCGTGCGACTGTTGCCAATATGGCTCCTGAATATGGCGCAACAATGGGCTTCTTCCCGGTTGATAGCGAAACGCTTCACTTCCTTCGCGCTACTGGCCGCTCCGAGGAGCAGGTGGCACTTGTTGAAGCTTACTACCGTGCACAAGGTCTATATCGTGAAGATAATACGCCGGATCCTGTATTCTCTGAAACAATTGAACTTGATCTTGGTTCGGTTGTGCCAACTCTTGCTGGTCCGAAACGCCCTCAGGATCGCATCGAGCTTACTTCCATGAAGGAAGCGTTTAACGATGCTCTTCGCACTCCGCTTGATAAAGGCGGCTTCGGCTTAAGCGACGAAGAAATCGAGAAGAAAGTTCCAATTGTCCACAAGAATGGCAAAACATCTGAACTCACTTCAGGTGCCGTTGTGATCGCGGCTATTACAAGCTGTACGAACACTTCCAATCCAAGCGTTATGCTCGGTGCAGGCCTTGTGGCGAAAAAAGCCGTGGAAAAAGGTCTTGTAAAACCTGAATACGTGAAAACAAGCTTAACTCCAGGTTCCCGCGTGGTTTCACAATACCTGCAGGACGCTGCATTAATTGAACCGCTTGAAAAACTTGGCTTCTATACAGCAGGTTACGGCTGCGCTACATGTATTGGTAACAGCGGTCCGCTGCCTGAAGAAGTGGGCAATGCCATTGCTGAAAATGATTTAACGGTTGCCTCTGTTCTTTCCGGTAACCGTAACTTTGAAGGCCGCGTCCATCCTCAAGTAAAAGCAAACTACTTGGCTTCTCCACCGCTTGTTGTGGCTTATGCCATTGCCGGTACAGTAAACATCGACCTGACAACAGAGCCGCTCGGTTACGACCAAAACAACCAGCCTGTCTATCTGAAAGATATCTGGCCAACGAACGCAGAAATCAAACAAACCATCGCAAAAGCACTCCGTCCGGAATCCTTTGCGAAGGAATATGGCAATGTATTCACAGCAAATCCACGCTGGAATTCAATCGAATTCCCTGAAGGGCAGCTGTATGAATGGGATGATAAATCCACATACATTCAACAGCCTCCATTCTTCAGCGGCTTAAGCGCTCAGCCTGGATCTATTCATGAAATTGTCGGCGCAAAAGCATTGGCGTTCCTTGGAGATTCTGTAACAACCGACCATATCTCTCCTGCTGGTAACATCAAAGCTGACAGCCCCGCAGGCCTGTACCTGCAAAGCCATGATGTTCCAAAAGAAGACTTTAACTCTTACGGTTCACGTCGTGGTAACCATGAAGTGATGATGCGCGGTACTTTTGCCAACATCCGCATCCGCAACAAAATGGCTCCTGGTACAGAAGGCGGCGTAACCACTTACCTGCCTACAGGTGAAGTAATGCCAATCTATGATGCTTCTATGAAATACCAAGATGCTGGCACACCGCTTGTTGTTATTGCAGGTAAAGAATACGGTACAGGAAGTTCCCGTGACTGGGCAGCGAAAGGTACATTCCTCCTGGGCGTAAAAGCGGTTATTGCTGAGAGCTTCGAGCGCATTCACCGCAGCAATCTTGTAGGTATGGGTGTACTTCCACTTCAATTTGCGGAAGGAACAAGCGCTGACACACTTGGCATTACAGGTACTGAAACATTCGATATCTTTGGCATTACGAACGATATCAAACCTGGCCAAACTATCAAAGTAACAGCTACTCGTGAAGACGGCACCTCTTTCGATTTCGATGCAGTTGTCCGCCTTGACAGTGTTGTGGATATTGAATACTACCGCAATGGTGGTATCCTGCAAACTGTACTTCGCCAGCTTGCTGCTGAAACAGCTGAAGTATAATCCGTTGAATAGCAAAAGAGAAGGGACATAAGTTCCCTTCTCTTTTTTACTCCCAAAGATATTCTTATTCTTGATCTTTCCACAATTGATCAATCCGGTTAAGCAGGTTTTTAATAGAGTCTTCATCATATTGGCCTGATTTCTTAAAATCAGTCAACATCGATGTAAACGCTTCTCCCTTCTGCTCATCTTCCTTCTCCTGTAAACTTGATGGGTCGAACCATAGGTACGGTTCAGCATGGCTTCCCTGCAGATATTTACGGTTCCACGAGTCTGGATACTCATAAGATGCTTCTCCAAGCGCAACAGCCACTACTTCATCCGATTCCACCGGCAGAAGGTGATCGAAGGTTTCTTCAGTACCACCCTCCATTAGGTTCAGGTGATGATATGTATAGCGTATATAATGTTCTCCTGTTTCGTTGTCCTTTACGATGCTGTATTTATTATGTTCGTCACCTGTAAGCTCTTTTACCGTCTGGATTCGATTTTGCAGAACTTCTTGCGGGACCACTTTAAGGGTATGGAGTGATGTGCTCATAACTCTCGTCCTTTCTTTGTATACATCCACTCTATACGATATCATATTAGGTGAGATTCATCGAATTTATCACACGAAAAAAGGAGGCAACACAATATGAAAGCAGTACTTGTTCATGAACAGACGCAGACTCTCTATATCGGTGATGCTCCCGAGCCTAAGGGCGGGGATAATGATTTAGTTGTTGATATTAAGGCGACCGCACTAAATAGAGCCGACCTTCTGCAAAAACGAGGTCTCTATCCACCACCGCAGGGTGCTTCCCCTATAATCGGGCTTGAAATGGCAGGAACCGTACGGTCCGTTGGAAAAGATGTGAACGGATGGAAAGAAGGCGACCGGGTCTTTGCTCTGCTCCCTGGTGGCGGGTATGCTGAACGTGCGGTTGTTCCCGCTGATATGGCGATGAGAATTCCTGATAACCTTTCCTTTGAACAAGCTGCGGCCATTCCGGAAGTGTTCTTAACTGCCTATCTAAATCTATTCGTTCTTGGTGGCCTTAAGGCGGGATATAATGTTCTCATTCATGCGGGTGCAAGCGGAGTCGGCACAGCTGCCATCCAGCTTGTGCGTGAGGCTGGTGCGCGCTCCGTAATAACGGCAGGAAGTGAGGAAAAACGCCGCACCTGTATGGATCTGGGAGCAAGCCATGCTATCGATTATAAAGCGGGCCCCTTTGCCCCTAAAGTTAAAGAGGCTACCGATGGAAAAGGGGTAAATATCATACTCGATTTTATCGGTGCCCCATACTTAGAACAGAACATCTCTTCGCTCGCTGTTGACGGCAGGCTCATCGTAATAGGCACAATGGGAGGGGCTAAAGCCGATAGTATCAACCTTGGCCAGCTTCTTGCCCGCCGTCTGCAGGTAATTGGCACAGCACTCCGTTCGAGGTCTGTCGAAGATAAAATCATGCTAACACAGAAGTTCAGCGAATTTGCACTTCACCGGTTTGCTGATGGACGCCTTAAGCCGATTGTTGATTCTGTGTATGAGTGGGAAAATGTGAACGAAGCTCACCAGTATATGGAAGCGAATAAAAACACAGGCAAGATTGTCCTCCGAATGAGCTAAAGAAAACCTTGCCGAGGCCAACTGCAGATACAGGTCCGCAGCCTAAGCTTATGTGGATAGGAAAGCTATACTTTCCTATCTGCTACAAGTAACAGCGAGGTGGAGTTGGATACGAAGGAAAAATGCGAACCGTAGAAAGGGGAATAGGATGATAGAGATAGTCGAATTAAATCAAAAATTGGATCTATTTAATCAAGCTGTTGAGCTATTCTGGGAGCAATGGGGAAATCCAAAAAACTATGAGTTTTACCATGATTGTATAAGACATTCATGTCAATCAGACAGCGATTTACCACGATTCTATATAGCTGTTCAAAACAACTCCATTATCGGAACTTATGCATTGCTGAGAAATGATTTAATAAGCCGCCAGGATCTATTTCCGTGGCTTGCTTGCTTATACATAATTCCGGAATTAAGAGGAAACAAATTAGGGTCGCTGATGCTTGAACACGCTGTTCAACAGGCCACTGAGAAAGGATTTAAAAACCTCTACTTATGTACAGATTTGGATGGGTTCTATGAAAAGTATAATTGGAGTTATTTATCCAGCGGGTATATTTTTAACGGTGATCCAACGAAAATTTATGTCCGGCAAACTAATCAGTAATCTCTACTATTATCGGAGATAAAAAATCTGTATTTTCTGTAAATTAGCGAAGTGTTTGGAATAAGAAGATGTCAGCCAAGGAACAAGCGTTTGGTTATGCACAGAGTTATCCACATATCCACAGCAAAAAAGCCTTTACTGAATAAGTAGAGGCTTGTTACATTGTATTTTACACCTTCAAAACTGAACTGGAAGGAACGATGCGTTAGGAATTCCTTAAAAATTGGGTTAAGCCCTCGACCGATTAGTATCCGTCAGCTCCATGCGTTGCCGCACTTCTACCCCGAACCTATCTACCTCATCATCTATAAGGGGTCTTACCAGCTTATGCTGTGGGAAATCTCATCTTGAGGGGGGCTTCACGCTTAGATGCTTTCAGCGCTTATCCCGGCCGCACATAGCTACCCAGCGATGCTCCTGGCGGAACAACTGGTGCACCAGCGGTGCGTCCATCCCGGTCCTCTCGTACTAAGGACAGCTCCTCTCAAATTTCCTGCGCCCACGACAGATAGGGACCGAACTGTCTCACGACGTTCTGAACCCAGCTCGCGTACCGCTTTAATGGGCGAACAGCCCAACCCTTGGGACCTACTTCAGCCCCAGGATGCGATGAGCCGACATCGAGGTGCCAAACCTCCCCGTCGATGTGGACTCTTGGGGGAGATAAGCCTGTTATCCCCAGGGTAGCTTTTATCCGTTGAGCGATGGCCCTTCCATGCGGAACCACCGGATCACTAAGCCCGACTTTCGTCCCTGCTCGACTTGTAGGTCTCGCAGTCAAGCTCCCTTGTGCCTTTACACTCTGCGAATGATTTCCAACCATTCTGAGGGAACCTTTGGGCGCCTCCGTTACACTTTAGGAGGCGACCGCCCCAGTCAAACTGCCCACCTGACACGGTCCTCCATCCCGATAAGGGATGCGAGTGAGAAGGCCGGCATAATCAGGGTGGTATCCCAAGGATGCCTCCACCGAACCTGGCGGTCCGGGTTCAAAGGCTCCCACCTATCCTGTACAAATCATACCAGCATTCAATATCAAGCTGCAGTAAAGCTCCATGGGGTCTTTCCGTCTTGTCGCGGGTAACCTGCATCTTCACAGGTAGTATGATTTCACCGAGTCTCTTGCCGAGACAGTGCCCAAGTCGTTACGCCTTTCGTGCGGGTCGGAACTTACCCGACAAGGAATTTCGCTACCTTAGGACCGTTATAGTTACGGCCGCCGTTTACTGGGGCTTCGGTTCACAGCTTCGCGCTTGCGCGCTAACCGCTCCCCTTAACCTTCCAGCACCGGGCAGGCGTCAGCCCCTATACTTCGCCTTGCGGCTTCGCAGAGACCTGTGTTTTTGCTAAACAGTCGCTTGGGCCTTTTCACTGCGGCCCCCTCACGCTTATCACGCTAGCGGGGCACCCCTTCTCCCGAAGTTACGGGGTCATTTTGCCGAGTTCCTTAGCAAGAGTTTTCTCGCGCGCCTTAGGATTCTCTCCTCGCCTACCTGTGTCGGTTTGCGGTACGGGTACCTTACTTCTCGCTAGAAGCTTTTCTTGGCAGTGTGAGATCAGGAACTTCGGTACTTAAATTTCCCTCGCCATCACAACCCGGCGTTACAGTGTACGGATTTGCCTATACACACGCCTCATTGCTTGGACAGACATAACCAGCAGTCTGCTTGCCTTACCCTCCTGCGTCCCTCCATCGCTCAAATGAAGTAGAGGTAGTACAGGAATTTCCACCTGTTGTCCATCGCCTACGCCTTTCGGCCTCGGCTTAGGTCCCGACTAACCCTGAGAGGACGAGCCTTCCTCAGGAACCCTTAGGCTTTCGGCGGAAGGGATTCTCACCCTTCTTTTCGCTACTTACACCGGCATTCTCACTTCCTGCCGCTCCACCCGTCCTTCCGGTCGAGCTTCACCGCTGCAGGAACGCTCCCCTACCCCTGACACCTACGGTGTCAAGCCACAGCTTCGGTACTTCACTTAGCCCCGTTACATTTTCCGCGCAGAGTCACTCGACCAGTGAGCTATTACGCACTCTTTAAATGGTGGCTGCTTCTAAGCCAACATCCTGGTTGTCTGGGCAACTCCACATCGTTTCCCACTTAGTGAAGATTTAGGGACCTTAGCTGGTGGTCTGGGCTGTTTCCCTTTTGACTACGGATCTTAGCACTCGCAGTCTGACTCCCGGATATCTGTAGCCGGCATTCGGAGTTTGACTGAATTTGGTACCCCGCGAGGGGCCCGCATCCAATCAGTGCTCTACCTCCGGTACAGTAAATCCGAGGCTAGCCCTAAAGCTATTTCGGGGAGAACCAGCTATCTCCGAGTTCGATTGGAATTTCTCCGCTACCCACACCTCATCCCCGCACTTTTCAACGTGCGTGGGTTCGGGCCTCCAGTGCGTGTTACCGCACCTTCACCCTGGACATGGGTAGATCACACGGTTTCGGGTCTACGGCTGCGTACTCACTCGCCCTGTTCAGACTCGCTTTCGCTGCGGCTCCGGCTTCTCACCTTAACCTCGCACGCAACCGTAACTCGCCGGTTCATTCTACAAAAGGCACGCCGTCACACAGTTAATGTGCTCCGACTAGTTGTAGGCACACGGTTTCAGGTTCTCTTTCACTCCCCTCCCGGGGTGCTTTTCACCTTTCCCTCACGGTACTGGTTCACTATCGGTCGCCAGGTAGTATTTAGCCTTGGGAGATGGTCCTCCCAGCTTCCCACGAGGTTTCACGTGTCTCGCGGTACTCAGGGTACGTCTCGGAGAGACGGCCATTTCGATTACAGGGTTGTTACCTTCTGTGACGGGCCTTTCCAGGCCGCTTCATCTATGACCGTCTTTTGTAACTCCATGTGAGACGCCCTACAACCCCGGAAGGCGAACCTTCCGGTTTGGGCTTCTCCGCGTTCGCTCGCCGCTACTTACGGAATCACTATTGTTTTCTGTTCCTCAGGGTACTTAGATGTTTCAGTTCCCCTGGTCTGCCTCTACCTGCCCTATGGATTCAGGCAGGAGTACGATCCCATTACGAATCGTGGGTTTCCCCATTCGGACATCTCCGGATTAACACTTGCTTACAGCTCCCCGGAGCATTTCGCAGTTCGCCACGTCCTTCTTCGGCTCCTGGCGCCTAGGCATCCACCGTGTGCCCTTTATAGCTTAACCTCTGGTTTCCAATCAAGCGTCCTGATCAACGTCGATCTTCTGCGTTGCGTTGTCCCTGCGCTGCTCACGTATCAAAATCATACGCTCCGCTGCTCGGTCCTGCCGCGCCTTGAACCTCTCGTTTCTCATGCCGCTTTCTTTCATGGAAATCCGGTTTCACCTAAAAGGTTTTTACAATTGGATTTTCCTATTGCGCATTGTTTCTTCCATGATTCAGTTTTCAAAGTGCAATGTGACAGCAACCGTTAGGTTGCCGGCCTGGCAATGTCCTACTCTCCCAGGGCGTTGCCGCCCAAGTACCATCGGCGCTGAAGGACTTAACTTCTGTGTTCGGGATGGGAACAGGTGTGACCCCTTCGCCATAACTGCCAGACAGCAAGATACTTAGTGTATCTCATTTTGTATTCAATTCCAAGAAGAAGTTCCTGGAAAACTGAACAGTGAAAGTGCCAGTGTGCCGATTCTCCATAGAAAGGAGGTGATCCATCCGCACCTTCCGGTACGGATACCTTGTTACGACTTCACCCCAATCATCTGCCCCACCTTCGGCGGCTGGCTCCTTACGGTTACCTCACCGACTTCGGGTGTTGCAAACTCTCGTGGTGTGACGGGCGGTGTGTACAAGACCCGGGAACGTATTCACCGCGGCATGCTGATCCGCGATTACTAGCGATTCCGGCTTCATGCAGGCGAGTTGCAGCCTGCAATCCGAACTGAGAATGGTTTTTAGGGATTGGCATACTCTCGCGAGTTAGCAGCCCGTTGTACCATCCATTGTAGCACGTGTGTAGCCCAGGACATAAGGGGCATGATGATTTGACGTCATCCCCACCTTCCTCCGTCTTGTCGACGGCAGTCTCCCTAGAGTGCCCAACTGAATGCTGGCAACTAAGGACAAGGGTTGCGCTCGTTGCGGGACTTAACCCAACATCTCACGACACGAGCTGACGACAACCATGCACCACCTGTCACCGCTGTCCCGAAGGAAGCCTCTGTCTCCAGAAGGGTCAGCGGGATGTCAAGCCCTGGTAAGGTTCTTCGCGTTGCTTCGAATTAAACCACATGCTCCACCGCTTGTGCGGGTCCCCGTCAATTCCTTTGAGTTTCAGCCTTGCGGCCGTACTCCCCAGGCGGAGTGCTTATTGCGTTAGCTGCGGCACTGAGGATTGGAGTCCCCAACACCTAGCACTCATCGTTTACGGCGTGGACTACCAGGGTATCTAATCCTGTTTGCTCCCCACGCTTTCGCGCCTCAGCGTCAGTTACAGACCAGAGAGTCGCCTTCGCCACTGGTGTTCCTCCACATCTCTACGCATTTCACCGCTACACGTGGAATTCCACTCTCCTCTTCTGCACTCAAGCCTCCCAGTTTCAGGTGGCCCTCCACGGTTGAGCCGTGGGCTTTCACACCTGACTTAAGAAACCGCCTGCGCGCGCTTTACGCCCAATAATTCCGGACAACGCTTGCCCCCTACGTATTACCGCGGCTGCTGGCACGTAGTTAGCCGGGGCTTTCTCGTCAGGTACCGTCAGACCGGGAGGTCATCCCGGCGGTTCTTCCCTGACAACAGAGCTTTACGATCCGAAAACCTTCATCGCTCACGCGGCGTTGCTCCGTCAGACTTTCGTCCATTGCGGAAGATTCCCTACTGCTGCCTCCCGTAGGAGTCTGGGCCGTGTCTCAGTCCCAGTGTGGCCGATCACCCTCTCAGGTCGGCTACGCATCGTCGCCTTGGTAGGCCACTACCCCACCAACTAGCTAATGCGCCGCGGGCCCATCTGTAAGTGTTCGAAAACTTTCCATCCAGAACCATGCGGTTCTGAATCCTATCCGGTATTAGCTTCGGTTTCCCGAAGTTATCCCAGGCTTACAGGCAGGTTGCCCACGTGTTACTCACCCGTCCGCCGCTAACTTTGAAAAGCAAGCTTTCCAAAGTCCGCTCGACTTGCATGTATTAGGCACGCCGCCAGCGTTCGTCCTGAGCCAGGATCAAACTCTCCAAAAAGGTTCGATGCTGTTCGCTCATATACGAGCTGGTCTTACTTTATATCCAGAATAGAATTCTGGGTCGATCGCACATTTGGCATTTCACTGTTCAGTTTTCAAGGAACATCCAAGCGCCTCAATTATCATTAGCGAATAAATCGGCAACTTTTATATTTTATCATTTCGCAAACGCAGTGTCAATAGTTTTTTGTTAAGTTGTTTTTGAAACAAATTGATAAAAAAACTATCTATGAGCAAATTACGTTTACTAGTTTCAAGCCGCTCCATCAGCGACAATGAATAATATATCATGAAATCCATCTACAAAGCAAGCATTATTTTTTAAATAAAAATCCCCTTCCAAAACCGTAAAAGTGAGAGGTTTATGGTGACCGTGGTCTCTGAACAAAATTCACACAGCTATCCACAAACCTCATCACAAAGTTCAAACCACTATCTCATAGTTGCCAAATTATCTGTATTCGCGAGGCACTTTACGTGCAACACCGCTTTTTATTGCCGCTTCAACCACAGCATCTCTAACCCGCTCTACAATCTGGCTGTTAAATACACTCGGAATAATATACTGCTCGTTTAATTCCGCATCCGTAATAATCGAAGCAATTGCGTGTGCGGCAGCCACTTTCATTTCTTCATTTACATCTGTAGCCCGGCAGTCAAAAGCCCCGCGGAAAATACCTGGGAAACACAGTACATTATTAATTTGATTTGGGTAATCAGATCGGCCGGTCGCAAGCACCCTCACTACGCCCACTGCTTCTTCGGGCTCGATTTCCGGTTGTGGATTGGCCATGGCAAACACCACCGGGTCCTGTGCCATCGATTTAACCATCTCCCTCGACAAAATGTTGCCTCGGGACACACCAATGAACACATCTGCGTCAACTAAGGCATCCTCAAGGCTGCCACGTATGTTATCTGGGTTTGTAATGGAAGCAATTTCAGTCCATACAGGATTCGAATAATGTTCCGAGCGGGATAAAATTCCATCCTTATCCACTCCGATTACGCTTCCTGCGCCTGCGCTTAAGAGAATTTTGGTGCAGGCTACCCCGGCAGCGCCCATGCCAGTGACCACAATCTTACAGTCCTCAATTTTTTTGCCGATAATTTTAAGCGCGTTTAGGAGTCCAGCCAGAATAACAACGGCTGTTCCGTGCTGATCGTCATGAAAAACCGGAATGTTAAGGCGCTCGCGTAGCGCTTTTTCAATTTCAAAGCAGCGCGGAGCTGAGATATCTTCCAGGTTAATCCCGCCAAAACCAGGCGCCATTCTAACGATCGTTTCTATAATTTCATTCGTGTCTTTCGTATCCAGGCAAATCGGAAAGGCGTCGACACCTGCGAATTGCTTGAACAGCATCGCTTTTCCTTCCATAACAGGCATCGCGGCATAAGGTCCAATGTCGCCAAGTCCCAAAACAGCTGTTCCATCGCTGACAATGGCTACTGTGTTACGCTTAATCGTCAATTTGTAAGCCTTTTCTTCATCTGCTGCAATGGCTTCACACACCTGCGCAACCCCCGGTGTATACACACGCGATAAGTCATCCCGGTTCTGGATTGGCCGTTTTGCCTGCATTTCTATTTTACCGCCAATATGTACGAGAAATGTCCGGTCTGATACCGTTAACACTTTTACGCCGGGTATTTCGGAGATTTTTTTTATGATGACATCAGTCTGACTCTGCTGTCTCGTATTAATCGTATAGTCGCGAACCGTAATTTCATTAGAACTTTCGATTACATCAATTGCAACAATGTCGCCATCGGCATCGCTGACGGCGGTTGCAATATCTACAAAACTGACCTTATGTGCTTCCATTTCCAGCCGGACTATTACACTGGTCCCTGACGAAGTTTTCATATGTGTCCTCACCCTTCCAATCTGCAAACGTAATAAATAAAATAAATATGTTTAAGGTTATAATATTTACCATGTATTTTACCTGATTACTCAAAACAAAAAAAGGGCAGATGCAATTTCGCACCCCCCTCATTCTTTCCTAGCGGATATCGCCTCTGTTGGAAACAGGATTGGCTCCCGCTTTTTGCGCCTGCCCTATTAAGGTTTCCATGCTGCCGACTATAGAGTGTAGCCTATCCATGTGCGTTTGCATTTCAGATGGGGAATTGACCGTTTTTTTCAGGCTCTGGGCTGTCGTTTCCAACTGATCAGCCAGCCTGTGCACCAATGAAATATCAAAAGGCTTGTTCATGAATACCGCCTCCCAAACTATGCTGCTAATAGTATGGATTAAAAACAAAATAGCATACTCTTCCCCATAAGCATGAATGTTTTATTCGTAGCTGCTTTTAACATTTGTTCACAGGATGTTATAATGCAAGCATGCAAAATACTTTAGCGTAGTGAAAGGAGAAACAAGATGAATTTAATGGATGCCAATCAGATTATCGAATTCATTCAAAAAAGCGAAAAGAAAACACCGGTGAAAGTACATATAAAAGGGAACCTAGAGGGAGTTAATTTTGGGCCCACAACAAAAGCATTTGTAACCGGAAATGTTGGCGTACTTTTCGGGGATTGGAAAGTAATTCAGCCGGTGCTTGAAGAAAATAAAACTTCAATTGAAGATTATGTTGTCGAAAGCGACCGTAGGAATTCTGCGATTCCTCTTCTTGACGCAAAAAATATTCAGGCCCGCATTGAGCCAGGCGCCATCATCCGAGATCAGGTAGAAATCGGAAACAATGCCGTTATCATGATGGGTGCAATGATCAACATTGGAGCTGTGATTGGCGAAGGCACCATGATCGATATGAATGCGGTCGTTGGCGGACGCGGCACAATCGGTAAGAACTGCCACATCGGCGCAGGCGCGGTTGTTGCGGGTGTTATTGAACCGCCTTCTGCTACACCGGTTATTATTGAAGATGATGTAGTTGTAGGCGCTAATGCGGTAATTTTGGAAGGCGTTCGAGTTGGTAAAGGGTCAGTTGTCGCCGCAGGCGCTGTGGTTATTGACGATGTACCGGAAAATGTCGTAGTAGCAGGTACACCGGCACGCATCATTAAAAAAATTGATGACAAAACGAAATCAAAAACAGAAATTAAACAAGAGCTTCGCCAGCTCTAATTGTCTGCTAAGTACTGCGAGGCTAAGACCGACACCATAGAAAGGAGAGCTGAGCATGACAACTGTTGTCAGTCCTTTCGTTGAGCTTCGCCGCCGTCTCCACCAAATTCCAGAACCGGGATTCGCTGAGTTTAAAACACAGCAGCTTCTGCTTGATTACCTGTCCACTCTTGAGCACGACCGAATGGAACTAAAGACGTGGAAGACTGGCATATTGGTGAAGATTAAGGGGAAAAATCCGACTAAACTCATCGCCTATCGCGCAGATATGGACGGGCTTCCCATCGAAGAAGAGACATCGTACGAATTTAGGTCCAGCCATCCTGGATATATGCACGCCTGTGGCCACGACATGCACATGGCCATTGGCCTTGGCGTGCTGACCTACTTCGTGGAGCATCAAGTAAACGATGATTTGCTTTTTATTTTTCAACCGGCGGAAGAAGGCCCTGGCGGCGCCTTGCCTATGATGCATAGCGAGGAGTTTCAGGCATGGCGACCGGATTGCATTTTTGGCCTGCATGTTGCTCCTGAGTATCCGGTCGGCACCATTGCCACGAAACCGGGCATTCTCTTTGCCAATACTTCTGAACTGTTCATCGACCTGACCGGAAAAGGCGGCCATGCGGCATTTCCCCACACAGCTAACGACATGGTTGTGGCTGCTGCACACCTTGCCACACAGCTGCAAAGCATTATTTCACGAAATTTAAATCCGCTTGATTCCGGTGTGATCACCATCGGAAAGATCGAAGCCGGAACGAAGCAGAACATTATTGCGGAGAAGGCCCGGCTGGAAGGAACCATTCGCACGCTATCGCTGGAATCCATGAGCAAAATAAAGTCCAGAATTGAATCGTTAATCAAAGGAATTGAGACTGGATTTGAGTGCCAGGCAGACATCGATTACGGGGCGAACTATTGCCAGGTGTATAACGATGAAAAACTCGTGCGGGGCTTTATGGACTGGGTAAGCCAATCCGGCAAGGCAGAAGTCATCGAGTGCACGGAAGCGATGACGGGTGAAGACTTCGGCTACTTTCTCTCCGAGATTCCCGGTTTTATGTTTTGGCTTGGTGTGGATACGCCATACGGCCTCCACCACGCCAAAATAGAACCTAGCGAGCAGGCAATAGAAGTTGCTATTCGCGTCATGACCGGCTATATTTCAAACATTGCCGGTGCGTAAAACCCGGTAAGGAGGACCTCGTTTCGTAACGAAACGGGGCCTTTTTTATCTTATAAGAAACTACATGTTGCTTTAAAGCGCTAAATTGGTACGGGATGGGGACCACTAGGTCCCTTGCTCTTTGTTCATATGAAAAGTTTATGGGCTTCACAGTGTTGAAATGCCTGGAGCGATATTTTAAATGGAACCTCCGGTCCCGAAGCACCGAAGAAAAACATCGTGAGGCGCATGTCCGCACCTTTCTTTCCCTTTGTGGAGCGTGAGGAACAGAGGGCGAAAAAGACCGGCAACTGTCTCCATCATTGAGATACCCAGATGTTTTGCCGGTCCGTCCGTCGTTCCACAAAGCGGCCGTAAAAACTTCTATGATGGGAAAGGAGAGAGCGGCATGGCCCGCGGTGTTTTTCTCACGTTGTCTGGCCACACTAAGCGCATTGCTGAATAATTATGTCCGCTTAAAACCAAATAGTAGTAGAATAGAAAAATAAGATTTTCCCCATGATAAGCGGAAAGGACGATTGCAGATGATGGAGCACCTCATTAACCCACAGGTTCAAAGCATTCAGATCTCAGGCATACGTAAGTTTTTTAACAGGGTTATCCATTACCCGGATGCCATATCGCTTACAATTGGCCAGCCTGATTTCCCAACACCGGAACATATAAAAAACAGCGGCAAAACAGCCATTGAAACAAATAGAACAACATACACACCCAATGCAGGACTGCCTGAGTTGAGGCAGGCGGCTGCTGACTTTTTATCCACCAAGTACGGACTGGTATACCGGGCCGAAGATGAAATCATAACAACTAACGGCGCCAGTGAAGCCATCGACATTACCCTTCGCACCATTTTAACAGAAGGCTGCGAAGTCATTCTTCCCGGGCCCGTGTATCCGGGTTATGAACCCATCATTACACTGTGCGGGGCGACCCCTGTACATGTAGATACAACGTCTACTCATTTCAAACTAAGCGCTTCTTTAATAGAGCAGCATCTTACAGCAAAAACCCGCTGCATTATCCTACCATATCCATCCAATCCCACAGGCGTTACACTGTCCCGTTCAGATCTTGAGGAAATTGCCGAGTTGCTGAAGGATAAGCCAATCTTTGTGGTTTCGGATGAAATATACAGCGAATTGGTTTTCGAAGGCAGACATGAGTCCATTGCCTCTATTCCATCCATGAGAGAAAAAACCATTGTCATCAATGGGCTTTCCAAGTCACACTCCATGACCGGCTGGCGCATCGGGTTTACTTTTGCCCCTGCCTATTTAACTGGCCAGATGTTAAAAGTCCATCAGTACAATGCGACATGTGCCAGTTCCATCAGCCAGTATGCTGCGATAGAAGCTTTAACAAACGGAATCAACGATGCTGCGATAATGAGGGATGAATACAGAAAAAGACGGGATTATGTCATGGAACGGCTTGAAAAGATGGGGCTTCCTGCGGTAAAACCGAATGGTGCCTTTTATCTTTTTCCTTCGATTAAGAATTTCAATATGCCTTCCTTTGATTTCGCTTTATCGCTATTAGAAAAAGAAAGGGTGGCTATCGTACCCGGAGATGCCTTCTCCGCTCATGGCGAGGGATTTATCCGTATTTCGTATGCCTATTCCATGGAAATACTGGAGGAAGGGTTAAATCGACTTGAATCTTTTATAACGACCCTTAACGCTTAATAAAGAGGAAAAGCCTGCTTAAGAATGAACGGATTCGTTCCAGCAGGCTTTTTATTTTGCTTATTATAAGGGCGGCAATGAGGAAAGCTTTTTAGATAAAGGAAAAGCCAGCAGAAGCAGGATACAAATCAACCCAATAACGCCGGGCCAGCCAAAGTGCATCCAGAAGAAGCCCCCTGCCGTTCCAGCAACACTTGAACCCAGATAGTAGAAGAATAGATAAAGTGACGAGGCCTGCGCCTTTTCCGTTTTGGCCCGTCTTCCAACCCAACTGCTGGCGATGGAATGGGAGCCAAAAAAGCCAAACGTAAAGATAGCAATCCCAGCGATCTTAAGCGCAAGGTTCGGAGATAACGTAATACACGCTCCTGCAAGCATAATTAAAAGCCCAATCCATAACACTTTGCGCCGCCCTATCTTGTCAGCAAGCCTGCCCATCCAGGTGGAACTAAATGTTCCCATTAAGTACACGATAAAAATCCAGCCTACCACTGTCTGGCTAAGCCGGTAAGGCGGCTCCACCAGCTGAAAGCCGATATAATTATATAGGGTCACGAAACTCCCCATAAGGAGAAAGGATATGCCATATAGGCAGAGAAGCCCGGGATCTCGCAGGTGATGCAGCAGTGAAAAGAATAAATTTCGCAAATTGAGCGGTTTCGGTTTAAAGTTTCTGGATGCAGGCAGGTTGAACCAGAACCATAGGCTGCACGCCAGGCTAATGATACCGATGGACCCCATCGCGATGCGCCAGGAGAAAAAATCAGTTATTGATCCCGTTATAATTCTCCCAGCCATTCCCCCGATTGAATTGCCGCTGATATATAAACCCATTGCAACGCCAAGGCTTGCCGGATCCACTTCCTCACCAAGATAAGCCATAGCAATGGCAGGCAGCCCCGCCAGCACAATGCCCTGTATGATCCGCATACCCAGCAGCGACATAAAACTCGGGCTCAAAGCCGTTAGCATAACGAGAATCGATGAAACCAGGAGCGAAATCGCCATGACTGGTTTTCGTCCCCATGATTCGGAAAGCGAACCAACAATGAGCATCGACACCGCAAGTGCGCAGGTCGTTGCTGACAAAGAAAGACTTCCGACAGCGGGCGAAACATTAAACTCCTTCGAAAATATCGGCATAAGCGGCTGCACGTCATACAGAATAGCAAATGTAACAAAACCACCGGCAAACAAAGCATAATTCGCTTTGTGAAAAGCAGGGGAACCCTGTTGTAAATAACTCACACAAAGACCTTCTTCCAACACCATAATCTATCTTTTTATTCTACTAAAATAGAACGTATTCTGCAAAAAGTGACACGGCATGTATCATGAACGCTGTCGATTTTTCTCATAATCCCCATAAAATTTTACCCAATCTTAACAATGCGTTGTTATAATTAGTACGAATTGCATATCAACCCGTACAGAAAGGACAAGCGAATATGTCATTTATTCAAACGGTTATTATCGCTATTATCCAGGGCATTACTGAGCTATTCCCGGTCAGCAGCGTGGCGCACGGCGTTCTTACACCTTACGTGTTCCGCTGGGATCTTGATCCCCAGTTCTTAAAAGAACACTTTCTTGCCTATGTAGTAATGCTGCATCTGGGAACCGCAGTAGCCCTGCTCCTATTTTTTTGGAAGGAATGGGTTGCCATCATTCGTTCCTTCTTTGACGGAAGCATGCGCAACAGCCGCAAGGTATTCTTGTTAATCGTGGTGGGCACGATTCCGGCGGCGATACTGGGACTTCTGCTGGAAAAGCGGCTTACGCTCCTGTTCAGCAGTGTAACAAGCGCGGCAATTTTCCTGATCTTAAACGGTTTTCTCTTGTTTTTCGGTGAAAAAGCAAGCTCCAGAGGCAAATTAGAACTCGAAGATTTATCATACAAGCAAGCAGTGGTGATCGGGTTCTTCCAATCGCTGGCTCTCGTTCCGGGTTTCTCCCGTTCCGGTGCCAGTATGACAGCCGGTTTCTGGATGGGCCTAAAGCATGAGGCTGCTGCCCGTTTCTCCATGCTGCTGGCCACCCCTATTATTTTAGGTGCAAGCGTAAAAGAGCTCCCTAAACTGTATAAATCACATGTTCCGGGCTTATTCGCGAACTCCTTGTTAGGAGGAGTCTTATCCGGTGTCTTCGCATTGATAAGCGTTTGGATTTTAATGCGCTGGTTTAAGAAACGCGAAATTAATGCCATGAGACCGTTCGCCTACTACTGCTGGGGTCTAGGCATTATCATTCTGCTTACTAAATTTATCTAACGGGATTCAAACAGCCGATCGCTTATGCGGTCGGCTGTTAATATTTTTCCAACAATTTCTTTGATGAAAAAGCTATAATTTTAGGCACAATAAGTTCAGTGTTTGCTGTTACCCTCTTTTTCCCTTCAGGATGGATAACGGATAACAGCAGGCGAAGGTAATGCGTCGTCAGGAAGCGGAAAATACCCCGCTGCATCTCAATTACGGTAAAACCAAGTTTTTCTGTTCCCCTGTAAATGTGTGAGATGCCGTATAAAGCCTTAATATCCTGATAATCAGCCTGCGTTCGAATCCGATCCGCTAGTTGTGGGAGCAACTGCTCGGTTCCGCGGATAAGGTGGATGGCAAGGTGGACGGTAGATTTTGAGCCAGCTGCCAGTGCAGCAAGCGTTTCATTGTCGAAATGCAATTCAAAAATTCGGTCACCCCTGCGAAGTTCTTCACCATCATTCAGTAGGAGCGGCTGACCTTTATAGGTGCGCAATCTGATCTGAAGCAGTGGATGTTCTTCATCTATGGGCTTTACTTTATAAAGAAAATGAAATAATTGCTCCCACTTCATCCACAGGCGAAAAATTCTCCGCTTGCCCAATGTAATGTCCCCTCTCTTCGATCCCGGGCATCTAACTCCTGTATTTCATACCGGTCATTTCATCGATCCTCTTGCATATATAATTACGGAAATAGATCTCTTTCAGGACATCTTCCAAAGCCTCAAGCATGTAGGTGGGGGAATTTGCATCCGCGCCAAACGCTTTATCGCTATCATGCAGACAGATAACAGAACCGCTCTTCATTTTCTTCAGCAACTGCCTTCTTATTCTTTCACTTCCTCCTTTGCAGCTCCAATCACCAGCCATCACCGACCAGAGAATTAATTGGTATTGCTTTCTAAGCCGGAAGTCGAATAAGTTTAAAAGTCCCCATGGCGGCCGGTAAAAAGCCGGTTTTTTGCCGGTAATATCTTCAATGATTGCCGCCGTTTCCTGCAGCTGCCTTTTGACTGTCCAAGGAAACATGAGCCAGTTGGTCCTGTGTACGTAATTATGCATCCCGATCAGGTGTCCTTCTTCATGCATCCGGGCAATGAGCTCTGGGTACGTCTTTGCTTGTGAACCCAGCACGAAGAACGTTGCTTTCACCCCATATTTCTGCAGGAGGTCCAGAAGCAGCGGAGTAAAAGATGGATCAGGGCCGTCGTCAAATGTCAGCGCAATTTCTCTGCCTCCCTCACTTTTTCTAAAAATACCGATCCCAAAAATCCTTGTAATGATTCCAGGTACGGCCCAGTAAGCAAAGATTGGGAGCAGGGTTCCCCACAGCAGAAATTCTCCCATAATACCCTCCAGAAACATTTACTTATTGACGTATCAGAACATTGTTCATAATATCAGTAACAATGGTGTCTGCTGCATTCCTTCTCTGCAGCCGAAGAATCGCTTTTTTCATCTCAATAAGACGTTGGTTATCAGCAAGAATATGGCTTACCTTCTTGGTTAATTCATCAATATGCTCAGCAGTGATGGCTGCTCCGGCTTGGGACAAGTAATCTGCATTTTCTTTTTCCTGTCCCGGAACCGGCCTGAAAATTACGATAGGCAGTGTCACAGCCAAAGCCTCGGATAAAGTAACTCCCCCCGCTTTGGTCACAATACACGAGGCCATTCGCATCACATTGTGTACATCCTCAACAAAACCAAGCACACTTACATCCTGGTTGCGCGCGAACCTGGCATCCATCTCTTTCTTTACCTTGTCGTTGCCGCCGCAGACAAGAAGAACCTGAACCCCGTCGATAAAGGAAATCGCCTCGCACAGCTGTTTTAATTCAGCTAATACACCATATGCTCCGCCCATGATTAAAACCGTTTTCTTCAAGGGGGAAAGACCAAACCTTTCATATGAATAAGGAAGGGGTGCTTGCTTCTCGAAGCCCTCCCGCAGCGGTATGCCGCTGACTTTTATTTTTTCCGGCCGAATTCCCTTGGTTACCAGCTTTAGCTTAATATCCCTTGTTGGCACAAAATACTTATCGATACCCGGATGAAGCCAGCGATTGTGAATGGTAAAATCGGTAAGAACCGTATAAGTCGGGATTTTCTGACCAATCTTTTTGCACAGTTCCGCCATCGCCTGCATGGGGAATGTATTGATGACGAGATCGGGTTTTTCTTCTTCGATTATTTTTTTAAGCTCCCGAATTCCAAAAGCATTAAATCGGCTGGAAACCGGTGTATCATGGCGCATATCTTTGGTGCGATCATAGAGCCAGCCATAAACAGAGGAAAAAACGGTGAAGCTTTTTATATAGATATAGCGGGAAATCGCATCAATCAACGGATGGGCCTGCGCGAATAAATCCATCAGAACGATATTTCGTATGCCTCTATCCTGAAACCGCTTCATAAGGGCCTCTGATACTTGAATATGGCCTTTTCCGTAGCTTGCATAGAGAATGAGCACTTTAATATCTGGATTCATTGGTCACACTCCATATCCTACCCAGGATTTATATTCTGACCTCCGCTTTCGTCTGGAAGATGATGTCTAGCGCGTGAAAAGCGGCCAGCTTGGTATGAAATTGTCTGGATCTATCTTTCATACAGGATAGCCAGTTCGGATTCTCTAATAAAAATTCAAGCTTTCTCACGAGATCAAGCGGATCTTCCGCTTGCATGGCAACGCCGGCCTCCACAAGAAACTTGGCGTTCTCCTCTTCCTGGCCGGGAAGAGATTTATAAAGCAGCATGGGCAGTTCCATCGCGATCGCTTCTGAAGTAGTAACCCCGCCTGATTTGGTAATCATAATGTCAGCGATGGCCATAAATTCATGAATGTGGCTCACGTAGCCCGTAAGGATCACGCGGTGCTTGGAAGTTTTAAATTTTTCCTCCAAGCGCTGCTTTAATTTCTGATTATGCCCGCATACAATAATGAACTGTACGGGCTCGGGCAGCGCTTCGAGTGCCTTAAAAGTGGCTTTTCCTTCCCCAATAATCCCCGCTCCGCCCCCCATAAGAAGAACCGTTGGCACATTTTCCTGCAAGCCATGTTTCGCTGCCAGCTGCTCCCGTTTGTAGGATTTCGTAAATTCCGGACGCACAGGAATGCCAGTGACAGCAATTTGGGTGTCAGCTATCCCGAGTTCCCGAAGAGCAAGCCGGACCGGATTTGATCCTACGATATATTGATCCGTATTCGGGTGAATCCAGGAACGATGATCCGTATGATCGGTTATAACGGTCACGGTTCGGCAATCAGTCAAACCGAGCGACTTCAATTGGGACATGGCCGCAGCCGCCAGTGGGAATGTACTAATCACAATCGATGGCTGAACTTTCTGGATCAGCTTTAATATTCTATTGAGCCCAAATATATTAAATGTTTTTAAAACCCTGGGATAAGGGTTTCCTTCGCGGGTTTTTTCATAAAAATACCCGTAAACATAAGGGAACTTTTTCACCCCCTGCATGAAAACGTAGTGAGCAATTGAGTGAAGATAAGGATGTGTCCATTTCATAAAATCCAAAACGACCGATTCAACATGTGGTAAATGCATACGCATTGCTTTGCGGATCGCGTAAGCCGCCTGCCGGTGTCCGTCTCCGTAATTTCCAAAAAGAATAAGTATCTTATCCCTCTTCATTGTCTTCATACATTCACCATATTAATATGACCTTTTTGCTTTCTTGTCTCATATAGGTTTCCCGAAAAAACACGTCTTTATTGTAGTACTTCCTCATGCGCTGCTCACCAAAACAACCAGCCCACCTGGCATTTTCCGGGTAGGCTGGCTTATTAAAAGAGATGGATATGCCATCCGTTTATTCTTGTTGACTCTAAAAAGCCGTTTACCCCATTTTATACAAATTGACACCTAATATGACAAATCGTTTACCTATACCCTCCCCTACTCACCCCTACTTACAATATTATAGTTAACTTCCCGCAAAAGCGCACCCCTCATCTACACTTTTTTCGGCACAAGCGCCATATTCCCGTAAAATACGACATAGATCACAATAATATATTCCGTGTTTTTGATTGATTTATAAATTATTTTTCTAATTTCACCCCCTGACTATCGAAAAAACTTACTTGCAAAAGTTTCGCATATCATCAAATATTCCTTAATAGTAATAGATGTATAAGCAATTCCCTATCTCTTCCACATCGCCAGGAACGACATATATTTTTGTCTATTTCCACAAAAAAACATTGCGTGTAAATTATTTGTAAAATAAAATTATTATTATTGTTAAAGAATAAGAGCCAGGAGGTTGGGTAAGTGGGAGCAGCTTTAGAGCTACAAAAAAACGATCAAAAACTAAACAAGCCGCAAAAAGAAAAACATCCACCAGGTTTGTACCTGTTGTTTTTTACAGAGATGTGGGAGAGGTTCAGTTATTATGGTATGAGAGCGTTGTTGACGTTATACTTAACAACAGCCCTCGTCAGCGGCGGACTGGGTTTCGATGAAGGTGTTGCGGTAAGCATATATGGTTTTTATACCGGCGCCTGCTACTTTACCCCTATGCTTGGCGGTTATTTGACAGACCGGTTTATTGGCAGAAGAAGGGCCATTACCATTGGCGGCGTAATCATGGCGCTCGGTAACTTTGCTTTATTTGCGCAGCAAAGCAAAATGGCTTTGTATGTTGGACTTGCCCTGTTAATTATCGGAAATGGATTCTTTAAACCCAATATTTCCACCCTTGTTGGTGAATTATATGGAGAAAATGACAAACGTAAAGATGGTGCTTTCACCATTTTCTACATGGGTATTAACGTTGGTGCTTTCTTCGCGCCGCTCGTTTGCGGCGGCCTTGCCGAAACGTATTTTAAAACATCTTTTGACGGGCTCATTCATTATGGATTTAAGTACGGATTTTTAGCTTCGTGTATAGGCATGGTTATCGGGCAAATTATCTTTAACGCGCTGGGCAATAAATACCTCGGCAATATCGGTAAAGTGGCAACTGGAAAAGTTGCGAAAGCGAAAACCAATGCTACATCAGCCAAAACGCCTTTAACAAAGAAAGAGAAGCAGAGGACTGCTGTTATTGTTATTGTAACCTGCTTCGTGGTCTTCTTCTGGGCTGGATTTGAACAAGCAGGCAGCTCGCTGACTTTATACACTGACAAATTTATTAACCGACATATATTTGACTGGGAAGTGCCAACATCTTGGTTCCAGTCGTTAAACCCATTATTTATCGTCATCTTAGCTCCGATTCTTTCCGCGTTGTGGTATAAACTCGCTAACTCCAAAAGAGGCGACATTAAGATCCCGACGAAAATGGGACTCGGTATGGTGCTGCTTGGTGTGGGTTACATGGTGCTGCTTGTCGCTGTAACGAAAACAGGCAGCAATGAGCAGCACATTATGACCAAAGCAAATATCTTATTTATCGTGTTCACCTACCTGCTTCATACGCTCGGTGAGCTGTTTCTGTCACCGGTAGGTTTATCACTCGTAAGTAAAATAGCCCCTGTGCGCCTGGTCTCCTTGCTTATGGGTGTTTGGCTGGCAAGCACTGGTGTGGCCAACATCGTAGGCGGACAATTGGCATCGGCCATTGAATCCCTAGGTTATTTCCAGGTATTTAGCTTAATCGGTGTGTTATCGATTGTATTCGGCCTGATTCTTCTGGCCATCTCAAGAATACTTGTACGCATGATGCAATAGAGCCACTATCTCATCATGTCGAAAAAAAAAGAGATGTTCTCCCGGAACCGGGGAAACGTCTCTTTTTTAGTTCGCGTGCAGGCAGTTATCCAAGATGTGGCGCAAATAGATGCGAACGATATTAATGTCTGTATTCTTGCTTAATGTCCTGCTTCCCACAACATCTTCAATTTCATTCAATAGAAAATTCCCGGCTTCATCAAATATGAAATCGATGCCCACCATGCCGAAGTCAAACAGGCCCATTATTTTACGCACGATCCGCTGCTCCCTCGCCGATAATTGATAGACGCTGGATGTTCCCCCCAGCGAATAATTTGCCCGAAAGTCTGTGTTAGATTCTCTTAGGATAGCCGCCACAATTTGCTTACCCACAACGAAAACCCTGACATCCCTGCCGGGGGCGGCCATTTTCTGAACAATAATATTTTCATTCTTCTCCTTCCCACAAAATAAGGAGATATCATCCAGGCACTCCATCTTATATACCTGTTCGCCTCCTCTGCCCCTTACTTTCTTCACGACACACGGGAAGGCCATGGAAAAGGAATCTTTGCGAAAATCATCTGTGTTTAAAAACACCGTGTCGGCCATCGGAATGCCGTGCCGGGCCAAAAATTGATGCGTCTTCGCTTTATTGTTAGCTATCTCTGAGACAAAGGCAGAATTGTATACGTTGATGCCGAGATACTGTAATTGCGAACTGAATAGTTCATCGATGTTTCGCACGATGGCAAAGTCAGGCTTATCTATTTGCACCTGCTCATAAGTTGCGTACAATGAAGCATTTTTCACACCGATTGTAAATTTCTCTTTATACATAACGTTAAGATCAATAGCCAACTCTGCTGCTTCTGCCACCATCCACCGAATGAATTCCCGATTTCTTTCAGCATCACGCTGGTTGTAGATAAGCCACGCTTTATACATGCTTTATTCCGTCCAATTCATCCTTAATGTATTGCATCATGCTTTTCGCTACATCGATTCCCGTACAGTCAAAAATGTTTTTAAAATGAGCATTGGAGTTGATCTCGCATAAAACAGGTTCGTCGTCTTTTCCAAATAACAGATCCACACCGGAAAAGTCGGCCCCGACCAGTTTGGAACATCTAACAGCCAGTTCAACCTCTGAATCAGTAGGTGTATAGTTATACATTTTTCCGCCTGCCGTTACATTGGCCCTGAAGTCGTTCTCAGATTTTCGAAACATGGAGGCTGCCACCCTATCACCCACTACATTGAGCCTGATATCCCGCCCAAAGCTTGTCTCAATGAACTCCTGAAAAACATAAGGCTTACTCCCCAGCTCCACAATTTTGCTCATCATTTCTTCTTTATTGTGGATGAGATATACCTGGGAACCAAACGAGCCAAACACCTCTTTAATGACGAGCGGGAAGTTTAATTCATCCACCACATATTCATACGGACTGAAATCAATTATTTGACAGTTATCAAATACTTTGGGGGTAATCAATGTCCTTGGCATGCGGATGTGATGATCAGCAAGCATCTGGTAGGTTAAGGATTTGTCGTCGCAGATCTCTATAGTGCTCGCGCTGTTGTATAGTTTAAAGCCCATCTTCTCCAAATGCCTGGCCAGCCTGATATCCTTGTCCCAGAAGAATACGAAATCAGGACGAGATCCTTCATACTTTCCTTTGATGACAGAAACGCCATCTATAATAGAAGCAATCAATTCGTTGTTTTTAATGCTTCTCATGTCAAAACCAAGTTCCTTTCCCGTCCGCTCCAGCCACCTCACCTGGTACAGGAATTTCTCCGCGTTGAGATTGCCGTTGTAAACGATCCAGCCTTGTCTGCTCATTTCGTTGACTCCTCATATGTGAAAATTCTTCCATTTAGCTATTGATATGTTCCAACGCCTGTTTAACTGTGGCAAAGTTTTCTTATATTGTACTGCATACATTGCCTGCATTCGAGGTTTTCGTGTATCAGTTAAAAAGAAAGAAATAAATTAAGGGCTGCTATGGGAAGCAGCCCTCATCCGATATTACGATTTCTCGTTTATTTAAAAGAACAATAGCCACGGAACTTGATGCCAACCAAACTCCCAAGCATAGCCATTACAAACCATACCCAGCCATGTAAGCTGAATGAAGCAACACCAGCAAAATAAGCCCCAATGTTACATCCAAAAGCAAGGCGGGCCCCATACCCCATCATGATGCCTCCAATGAAAAGCCCGATAATCATGCGGGCAGGGTACTGGCGCAGGGAGAAGGAGATCTTCTTGCCAGACAGTGCCAGGGCAAGAAAGGCACCCAATATCACACCAATATCCAGCACTGTTGTTACATCTTTTAGCACATTGCTATGCAATGCTTTGGCGTTGGCAGCCGTCTGCCAGTAACCCCATTGCTCAACAGGCACCCCGGCGAAATGAGCGACTTTAGAACCCCACAGGGCAAAAGCAAACGTAACGCCCCATGGCTTCCCTGAAAGCAGCAGTACTGCGAGGGCTCCAATTGCCAGAACCACCGTTCCCATCATCCAGGACCAGGGGCCATGCACCAGTCGTTTTAAACTCCACGGTTCCTTATGAAATGCAGGTTGTGAAGCTCCGTGGCGCTTGCGTTCGGCAATGACAGTAACCACAAAAACAATCACCATAATCACCACATTGATTAACAGTCCGCCAAAAGCTCCAAATTCTTTTATAAAAGAAATCGGCGCTATATGCGGCGTATTGCTCCACCACGTGAAGTTCGCACTTCCAATAACGGAACCAAGTATAAAGCCGACAAGCGTCACAATCCCTCTCGCATCACCACCGCCGATATGGTAAAGCGTTCCGGACGCACATCCATCGCCCATCTGCATACCAATCCCAAACAAAAAGGCCCCAAACAACAAAGATATACCGACAGGCGATACGCTTGCTGTTATGGGATGGCCAAAAATTGACCCTTTTAGAAAAAACGGTAGAAACACCAGATTCGTGATGAAAAACAAGATCATTTGCGCCCGGATTCCTGCACCGCGTCTATCTGTTAGAAAAACCCGAAACGAACTTGTAAAACCGTAATGCGCATGATAAAGAGCCAGGCCGAGCACCCCGCCTGCAAGCAGAAGCAGCCCCTGCGTGCCCGAGACCACTTTAGTAAGATACAGAGCTCCAAGAACGAACAAAACCGCCGTTATAATTGCGTATATACGATTGTGATTTGGCTCTGTGTGCACTGTAACCATTTGTAATTCGTTAGCGTGAGCCGACACAATTTGTTCCCCCTTCTAAAAAAATGATAGATCTATTATAGCAAAACAGCTTTGGAAAATCCAATAATACCAACCCGTATTATCGGTTTAACTAAAATACCAATAAAAAGACCGTCAAGCATACTTAAGATTACAAACAAGCCGATGACTCCTACATTTGCAGGAATCCATCGGCTTCTATAAAGAGACAATTTGTATCATTCCCTGTTGTTTCTATTTTATTGTGAATTAACAGCAGCACCGGTGTTTCTTGCATTTTCGTCCGCCCCGATGATACGTTCTCGTATTTTGCCGGTAATGGAGGCGAAGACCGCATGGCTGCGCTGACGGGGACGTGGAAGTTGGATCGGATAGTCCATGGTTACTTTTCCCTCTTCTATTAGAATCACCCGGTTCGCAAGCGCCACAGCTTCCTCCACATCGTGTGTAACAAACACAGCGGTAAATTGATGCTGCAGCCAGAGACGTTCAATCAAGCCCTGCATCTCCAGCCGGGTCAGCGCATCCAGCGCACTTAATGGTTCATCAAGCAAAAGCAGGCGCGGTTCGTTTACAAGTGCACGTGCCAGAGCAACCCGCTGCTGCTGTCCACCTGAGAGAACGGTTGGCCATTCATCAGCCCGATCTAATAGGCCTACATGGCCAAGCGCCTGTTCTGCCTTTTTGCGCCAGCCCTTCGGCAGACCTAGGCCAATATTGTCAAGTACCCGCTTCCACGGTAAGAGCCTGCCCTCTTGAAACATCATACGCACAGTATGGTCAATGCCAGATAGAGTCTTCCCGTTGACAAGTAAGGTTCCCTCTGTAAGCTGATCCAGACCGGCCAGAAGACGAAGCAGCGTACTTTTGCCGCAGCCGCTTCTCCCGACTATTGCTATAAAATCACCCGGTTTAATTTCCAAATTAATCTGCTGCAATACGTTATGACTGCCGAATGATTTTCTAACTTCCGTTAGCTTTACATGTGAACCATGCAGTTGCGGCCCCATAAACTGTTCTCTCCTTTCTTTTCAAATGACTAGAAGTTACGCTCTGCTTTTCCTATAACTTGGATTCCATTGAAGAAATCTTTTTTCTACCAGCTTTGCAATAGAGTCGGATAGTTTGCCGAGCAAAGCGTACAGCAAAATACTGACGATGACCACATCAATTTGCATAAACTCGCGCGCGTTCATGGCCATGTAGCCGATCCCGGAATTGGCAGAGATCGTTTCTGCTACAATGAGCGTCACCCACATAATCCCTAAGGCGAATCGGATGCCAACCAGTATGGACGGCAGAGCAGCTGGAAAAATGATGTGGCGGAATAGGGCAAATCCCCGCAGTCCATAGATACGCCCCATCTCAATCAACTTTGCGTCTACCGTACGGATGCCGTGAAAGGTATTAAGGTAGACGGGAAATAGCACCCCAAGCGCGACCAGAAATAGTTTCGCCTCTTCCTCAATTCCAAACCACACAATGACAAGCGGAATAAGCGCCAGATGCGGAATATTTCGCAGCATTTGTACCGATGTATCAAACAGCTTTTCCGCAATACTGAATAGCCCGGTAAGCAAACCCAACAATAACCCGATTGAATCCCCAATAGCAAACCCGATAAATGCTCGCTGTGAACTAATGCCAATATACTGAAAGAGTTCGCCGGTTTTTATTAATCGGAAAGCCGCTCGAAGCACATCAAAGGGAGAAGAGAGGATCCCGGACGAAAGCCAGCCGCTCCAAGCCGCCGCTTGCCAGCCAATCAATACAAGTAATGGCAGCATCCATGGAAGAATCAAATCACTAATCCGTTTATGAACTGTTTTCTTCAACTGCTTCGCACCTCTTTTTTCTTCGGATAATAAGCATTCGCAACGATTTCACCAAACGGACTGATGATCTGGGTCTCTTCCCTTCTTCTATTCGTATGAATAGGAAGATGTGGGAACAGGAGTTCAGCCACCCGATACGCTTCTTCAAGATGCGGGTAACCCGACAAAATAAAGGTTTCGATTCCAAGTTCCGCATATTCCTTTATGCGTGCCGCAACGGTTGCTGGATCACCGACCAGAGCGGTACCGGCACCACCCCGCACAAGTCCGACACCTGCCCAAAGATTAGGGCTAATCTCAAGCGAATCCCGGTTTCCCTGATGCAGCTGTGCCATCCTGCGCTGGCCTTCCGAATCAAAACGGGCAAACGTACGCTGGGCTGCCGTGATCATATTATCATCTACGTACTTGATCAGTTCGTTTGCCGCATCCCACGCTTCTTTTTCTGTTTCCCGTACAATAACGTGAAGACGGATCCCAAACCGTATTGTACGGCCGTTCTTCTCCGCCAGTTCCCGAACATGCTTGATTTTATCGGCTACCTGCTGCGGCGGTTCCCCCCATGTTAAGTACACGTCAATATGTTTGCCTGCCACTTCATGGCCCGCGGCAGATGAACCGCCAAAGTACAACGGCGGATAGGGTTGCTGTACCGGTGGGTACATTAGCTTTGCTTCTTTGATTTCGAGATGCTCGCCAGAAAAGTTTGCGGTTTTGCCTGCCATGATTTCACGCCAAACCGTAAGGAATTCATCGGTAAGTTTATATCTTTCACTATGGCTCAGGTGCAGCCCATCTCCGGCCAACTCAACCGGATCACCACCTGTTACTACATTAATCAGCAGACGGCCATTTGAAATGCGGTCAAAGGTCGCCGCCATGCGCGCCGCTTGTGCAGGCGACATGATACCTGGCCGAATGGCTACCAGAAAGCGCATTTTTTCGGTTGCTGCGATGAGCGCAGATGCGGCAACCCATGCATCTTCGCATGAACGGCCGGTTGGCAGCAGAGCACCTGCAAAACCGAGTTCATCTACCGCCTGCGCAATCTGGCGCATATATGAAAAGCTAACAGCGCGTCCCCCAGTCTGTGTTCCGAGATAACGGCTATCGCCATGCGTGGGAATAAACCAGAAAATGTTCATTTCATGCTCTCTCCTTTTTTTAAAAATTGTCGTTAGTTGTTTAAAATAGCATCCTTAACCGAAATCTGATTTGGGATGAGTTTAATCTGGTAGAAGGTGTTTGCAATTTTCTGCTGCTCATTCATGTCGTTTGAGTTGATCTTTTGTACATCAAATGTTCTTCGCATGAGCGCCTCCTTTAACGAAGCAGCGTCAATACCAACCTGGGGCGATAAGAATTCTGCGGCCTTTTGCTGATTTTGCTTCACCCAGCTGTCGGTTTTCTTCAACTCATCAAGCACATCTGTGAGAACTTGGGGCCGCTCCCTTGCGAAGGAACGAGAGGCCACAATGAACTCACGGTTTGCCGCCAATCCCTTCCCGTCGGCAATTACCCGCGCTTGTGTTGCACGCTGCGCAGCGGCATAAAACGGGTCCCAGATCACCCATGCATCCACGCTTCCCCTCTCGAAAGCTGCCCTGCCATCAGCAGGTGGCAGATACACTGGCTGAATGTCTGTGTATTTTAACCCGGCGCTTGCAGGGCTTTAACGAGAAGGTAATGGACGTTGGATCCTTTATTGAGCGCTACTTTTTTCCCCTTTAAATCAGCCAATGACCGAATGGAAGAGTTCTTAGGAACAAGTATGGCCTCTCCTGCAGGATTCGGTGGCTCTTTTGCAGCATAGACAAGTGGCGTGTTCGCTGCCTGTGCGAAAATAGGGGGGCTTCTCCCGTATGACCGATGTCAATACTGTCAACATGCATGGCTTCTAACAACTGGGGCCCTGCTGGGAATTGAATCCACTCCACAGAGACACCGAGAGATTTTAAACGTTTTTCAAGTGTTCCCTGGGCCTTAAGGATGTTGAGCGTGCCGAACTTTTGGTAGCCAATACGTACGGTATGCTGATCGGGGCTGCCTGAAGCTTTCTGTTGTGTCGCCCCCTGCGAGCAGCCTGTCAACGTCATGAAAGCAGCTAGTGCCGTGATAATTACAACGCGTAATAGTGTCAGCACCTTTGTTAACTGTTTCATCGCTGTTCCCCTCTCGTTTGAAAGATTGGATGGATTTGTTGCCTGAATTCAACTACTAATTGCTCCACCGTTTTATCAATGCGGTGCTTGATTTGGTCCTCAATTCGAACATTTGAACCTTCGCGGGCAATCTGTGAATCAAGAATATAAACCCCGCTGTAGGTGTAGCGTGCGCCGAGCGCGTTAAGAACCGGCTTAAGGGCGTAGTCAATCGTTAACAGATGAGCCAGCGTACCGCCTACCGCTATAGGAATCACAATTTTGCCATGCAGCGCATCGCTGGGCAGCAGGTCCAGAAAGGTTTTTAAAAAACCTGTATAGGCAGCTTTGTAAACAGGGGTCGCGAGGATCACCGCTTTTGCTTTTATTACTCTGTCAACTGCCTTCTGGATGTGCCTGTTATCATACAACCCGTAAAGTAAATCCTCTGCTGGCAGGTCTCGAAGAGTGATGGCGCAAGTAGAAATTCCCTCCTTTCGAATGTTCGTTCCTCGATGTAGGTGAGGACTGCAGTAGAGCGGGAAGTAAGCGAAGGACTGCCGGAAAGCAAAATGATGTCAGACATTATAAATTCCTCCTTTGTTTGGTCTGGTGTATAGAAAAAGGCTCCTGTCATGTGCATCCCTAACCGGTATGCAGCAAACAAGGAGCCTTCGGTAGCCCGATCGGCATATTCTATTGTTCATGTTTATTTTTTGTTGGACAAAGATGGAGCAGTTTTTACAGAAGTAGTTCTGCTCTCTAAGGGAAAGCGGCTTTTCACTGTTTTGTCTACCTGTGTGATTTTTGAGTCATGAATGGTAATAAGCAGGGAGCCGAATTGAATTTCCTCGAGCGCTTGCATTATAAACTCGACTCCCCGATCATTAAGATGTTTACACATGCTTTACGCCTCCTAATGGTGGAATTTTAAGATTTGTGGCAATAAATCGCTCCATACTCCTCCTTTCCCTATAATCTTGATAGATATAATCAACATTACCTACGCTTCAGCCTATGCAGCAACTACAGTTTATGTCTCTATATTTTCGCAATTTTTATAAACCTGATTTTAATACCTATTATTCCGTGTTGTCAACTATGTTTTGTCAAATTAATCTCCTCATGCAATGATAAAGAAACCAATTCGTCCGAAAAAGTTGTCTCGTTGCTTTACATGTCCAAAGTTCGGTATAGTAAATCTTAGCAACAGCAAATCACTTCTTGGAACAACCATTAGACATTATACGCTGAAGGGATGGATTTGAAGTGGATCTGGGTTTAACGAATAAAACTGCACTTGTAACCGGCGGCACAAAAGGGATTGGCAAAGCCATCGCTGTAGCTTTTGCAGCAGAAGGAACCAATGTGGTCATTTGCGGTCGCGGCGAGGAAGCTTTAAACGAAGCCAGAAAAGAAATTGAGCACAATGGGGGAACGGTACTTGCCGTTCAAGCGGATCTCTCAAAACAGAGCGATGTCGATCAGCTCATTTCTGCGGCTATTGATCGATTTAAATCGATTGATATCCTCGTCAACAATGCCGGAATAGTCGCGGGATTTGACGATTTCGAGTCAATAGACATTGAAGAGTGGCAGGAACTGTTCAATGTGAATTTGTTCGGAACCGTGCGGGTAACAAAAGCGGTGATCCCTTTTATGAAAAAGTCAGGATTCGGCCGTATTATCAACATTTCCTCTGAATCCGGCGTACAGCCTGATCCGTTTATGCCCCATTATAATGCTTCTAAAGCGGCTTTAATCAATTTCACGAAAAGCTTATCGAAAGCATATGCGGCGCAGGGAATTCTAGTCAATACCGTCTCCCCTGCTTTTATCATGACACCGCTATTGGAAAATCTACTGCAGGATAACGCAAGGAAACAAAATATCGAATTTGAGGAAGCGATTCAGCAATTCTTACGGGAAAAGCGGCCTCACATTGAAGTAAAACGGCCGGGCAAGGTTGAGGAAGTTGCTTCCGCGGTTCTCTACCTGGCATCAACCCAGGCTTCGTTCATTAATGGCGTAAATCTTCGCGTGGATGGCGGATCGGTAGCCAGCCAGTAACCGTAAGAGAAACTTTAACGTTTTATGTAGAATATGCTTAACTAGTCGATAAAAGCAAAAAAACCGATTATGCTACATCTGTAGTATTGAACTGTACCCCAATTGTTAGCTGTGTCTCACAATTGGGGTACAGTTGATATCCATCGGCTTTTTTTACAAGTTTTGTAGAAGGGTATACATCTTTTACCTCTTTGCCACCACTTCAAAAACATCAGCTGTAAAAGGCTCAAGCAGAAGCCCCTTGACTCCCTTAACAAATTCTCCAAAATGAGGTGTCTTTCCATGGATATCAAGAGCGGCTTGATCCTGCCACTTCTCTAAAAACACAAACACATTTGGCTGTTCAGTATCTTCTAATAAGTTATAGCTAATATTGCCCTCCTCTGTTCGTGTACCGTCTACAACCTTTTTGGCCAGCGCCAGAAATTCATCGCGATGTTTAGGATCAACCTTAAAAAATGCATGAATTGTAACCAACAATAACGACCTCTTTTCCTAAAATAGTTGTGAAATCATTTATGTATCTTTTCTCGATAATTATATAATATTCAATCAGTTAAAGTAAGGATGTACGCTCCTCCCCGATCGCGTTTTTGTTTATTATAAGTTATCACTGCCTATGCATAGCAATAATAAACGTTATGAAGCGAGCCATTTATGCAAAGGCTACTTAGGCAAGGGTTAATCAACCTGTTATTGGGCTGGATTATTTTTACATCAACTGTTATCATGAATATGAACGGGAAAAATGTAACGGAGGTGAGGGTGTTGACATTTTATCTGGAAAGGAAAGCGCTGCGTTATCTGCTCTGCCTTACCTGCATTGTCCTTGTTTTGTTTGCTACAGCGCCATATTGGCTGGCGTTGATCGGTGTGATCGGGACGGCAGTTATCGTTATAGGTGCGTGCTCAGTTCCCCTATTTTTTATAGTGACCATGCTCATGGGCAAGGATTATAAAGATAGAGATAGATAAAAACCCCGAAAACAGTTATACTTCTGTCTTCCGGGTTTTAGTTAGTTTTATGCGAAGTATGAATCCCCCTATAAGCAGTCAGCGACCGCTGCAGAGTCGAATAGGTTTTTATTTGTTGAAAGTTAATTGGTTCGTTTTTTCCTAGCCAATTTCAAGCAGCTCAAGTTTAAAATCACCTACTGCATTTTCTTCGTAAAGGTTTGTAAAGGAAGTCGAATAATTGCTTATCGTTCCTCTAAATTTCAGTTTACGCTCAGGCACAGCAACATCGAAAGTCTGCTTGTATAACAGCGTCGTAATTTTATGATACTCTTCACCACTTCTAACTTTAAAATCAAAGGCAATCTTATGCCGCGGATGGCCGCTTTTTTCATCCGTTATCTCATCCTCTTTATATCCCGTTACGTTTATATGCACATCATTTAAGATTACCTCGGTTACCATATCAACATCTCCTATAATTCTTTTACGATACGAAGGCAGAACGCCCCTTACTTTAAATCACGAGCCCCTATCAGCATCAACAACCAAAATTGGGACACTAAGTGTGTCAAAGGCAAATGGTATGTAGGTTTTGTTGTGGATAAAAAGAAAAAATACCTTCCTGTTGAAGAGAATGAGTTTATTACCCGGTATTTTTCTTTTTTCCAACAAAGCATTACATACGAGATGAAACAAGTTAAAAGCAAAGCAACGAAAAAGTTGGTAAAAAAAGAAGTTAGGGTGGACAAGAATCGAGAAAACCGTTCGACCATTCAGCTTTTGCGAAAAGGAGCAGATTGGTATCTAGCCATCGCTGTTGAAACTTCTTGTGAAATTCCCACAAGGAATTTTTGATAGACTATGTGCCCGCAGAGCAAAGCCTTTGCGGGAGGGTAAGTGTGACATTACCTATGGTGTCTGAGATGAAGGCGGGTCAGAAATGGAACAACGGATCATGTCGTGAGATATCATCTCTGCCAGAGCAAGTCACTACCGAGCTTCCACAAGGAAGCCCCTCACTTTAGTGGGGGGAGGAAGTCACAGAAGAGCATAGCACTTATTTTAAGAATAAACAAATCCTTGTGCTTGTCTAATGCGCTTACTTATAGAGGTTTATATACCTGTGATAAACATTGCATACCAACTAATCGCAAAAATATCAAAATTAAAAAGGAGATATCAGCCTCCTTTTCGAGAGTGTCGAGAAACTGTATTGAGTGTATTTTTATAACTCTTTATGAATTTATACCAATTTAAGATTAGCCTGTCAATGTAAGACAGTTTTTTATTTGCGTTTTTGCTATTTACGATCGGGTAGATTAGTTCAATAAATTTTTTATTTGAATCAATTTCATAATTGCTTTTTAAAAATCTCAATACCTACAGAATTTTTGTATTCAATTTTAAAAACGACCGGAGGTCGCGTTCTGTTAAGCGGCTTTAACGCTCAATTTGGTGTTGATACGATCAACAGCTAATTGAGAAGCATTAAACAATAGGCACAGTAAATCAACATGGACTTTCGCTAATTCTCCGGAACGATACCGGATATTGTTCAACTGGAAATATTCTTTTAAGTACGCGTTCACTCGTTCAACAGAAGTACGTTCCTTATAAAGCTCTTTCCACGACTTGCTTCCACGGGCGGGAGCTGGATACCGGCGCAAATCCACTGTTTTTTTGATTTTCATGCTCCTTTGACAGAGCGTGTCGTGAGCGAGCGGACAATCCTTACATTCCTTCGGTCTTGTATACTTGAGCGTTTCGTATTTTTTATCATAGCTATCATAACGATAGGAATACTCACGGACACAGGTCGGTGCGAAATACTTATCAACACCGATAGGTGGCGCTTCATTCCGCTTATTATAGGCGATAATCCCATCTGCTTTCATACGGTAAATCTGCTCATAAATCGGTTTGTAATCATATCCGGCGTCCGCCATCACTTTCGTGATGGTTCAGAATAGGAAAACGTTCAGCTATACCTTTTAATAGCGGAATCGCAGCTTTGGCATCGTTCATGTTTCCTGACGAAAGCAAATGTCCTAAAATGTACTGACTTTTCGTTTCTACAGCTAAGTGAAGTTTGTAGCCATACCAAAAAAGGTTTTTATTTTCGGAGTTCTTCTTAATTCCCCACCTGGGAGCGTTTGGCATTTCTTTTTGAAGCTCACCGAAGGTGTAATCCAATTGTTTTTCGATTTTCTGCTCAAAAATAGGCAGGTTGTTTTGGATTTCTTCCTGTTCTTTTTTCCAGGCCTCATAGTCTTCTTTCTTTTTGCGGCCTCGTTTTTTCGGTTCTTTGACAGCGGGTTCCTCTTCCACTTCATCTTTTTGTGGAGCTTGATCTCGCGCTTCGATGTGCGTTGCGTCAATGGCAATATGGCTGCCATCAATAAAACCTTCTTCCATCGCTTGTGATAGAAGTTGATCATTCATTTCAGCCAACACGTTTGAGGTTTTGATCTTTCGAATCAAACGTGAGAAAGAAGATTCAGATGGCACCCGATCGGAAAAGGAAAAACCACAATCCAGACGGAAAAGAACATCCTGTTTTAAACGGCGAACAAGAAGTGCCATCGTTGGGACCCCCTCTAAAATACGAGCCAACATGGCATAAATCATCGCGGGATAATTAAGTGACTGAGGGGCACCTGCAGATGTTTTCTTAGACGTAATTTTAAGCAGCGGCATAATATTAATGCCTTCAAAAATCGCCGTGTAACGTTCGGTAGGTTCTAAATCTAACAAATCTTGCAGGGAAAACAAATGTCCTTGACGAATAGAGTACATGAGGAGACCAACCTTTCTCATTGAGTTGTCTGAGCAACTACTCTATTCGAGATTTAGGGAGGTACTCCTTTTTTTCATCCTTATTGAACCTTACGGTTCAAGGACTATGAGTTATGAAATTGATTCATTTAACAAAAAATTTCAATTTTCTTTTGTAATATAACCGTAATATTATAGATAAATTTAGTCATCTTGGATTCACTCGTGATAGAAATCTAAAATAATATACAAAGGAGACCAGAGACATGAAAACAAGGGTGACTGAGATTTTTGGAATCGAGTATCCGATTATACAAGGAGGATTAGCTTACCTAGCTTATGCCGAACTAGCTTCGGCTGTCTCGAATGCAGGTGGACTCGGACAAATTACTGCGGCAACGCTAGGTACACCCGAAAGACTCCGGGAGGAAATCCGTAAAGTACGTAGACTTACTAATAAACCTTTTGCCGTAAATTTTGCTATTGCAAGACACGACGGGCAATATCAGGAATTGCTCGAAGTTGCTATCGAGGAAAAGGTACCTGCGATTTCTATAACCGGAGCTAATCCACAACCGGTTTTTAAACGAATTAAAGGAGAAAATATTAGATCTCTTGTCCTTGTTGCGGGTGTTAGACAAGCACAGAAAGCGGAAGAACTTGGTGCTGATGCGGTAATGGCAGTTGGACAGGAAGGCGGCGGGCATTTAGGACGTGACGATATTGGTACAATGATACTTATTCCTCGTGTCGTCGATTCTGTATCAATTCCGGTAATTGCCAGCGGGGGTATTGGCGATGGACGTGGTTTATTGGCGGCTCTGGCACTTGGCGCAGAAGGAATTGAAATGGGTACTCGCTTTATTGCTACGCAAGAGTGTGTTCATGCAAGCCCAGAATATAAACAAGCGATTCTAGGTGCGAAAGAGACAGACACAGTAATTATAAAAAAGACATTAGGTGCTCCGGGGCGTGTTCTTAAATCAGACTTTACCCTTAATATCATTAAACATGAACAAAGTGGAGCAACTTATGAAGACCTAAAAGATGTGATTAGCGGAAAAGCAAATTGCAGGTTTATTTATGATGGTGATAATGCAGAAGGGTTCGGGTGGGCTGGTCAGGTTATTGGACTAATTAATAGTATCCCTACAGTTCAGGAACTGTTTGATGAAATGATTTCAACGGCAGAACAAGCACAGAGACGTTTGGCGAACATCCTCCAAAAATAGAACTAATGGTCATTTCGATTCGATTGTTCAGGAGCAGGTGTATTTTACTGCTCCTTATTCTTATTATTCAAATTATTAAAAGCGATTTTTAGGAAATTGCTTACGAATGGCATATGATTCATCACGGAACGTTATGCATCTTTATGCAATGTTTTTTTATTACTGGTATCTAAACATCCAGAAAAGGAGGCAGCAGCCTCCTTTTCCCCATTATCAATCTACGCTATTATTTAACCTTGTCAACAAACTCATTTGTATAAGTCTCATCAAGCTTCACATTTTTTACTTCCGGTTTAAATGAAGACAGTATTTTTAATACATTTTCCGGATCACCCTGCGGCATTTTTCCATCTGGGGTGAACATTGGAAGCTGGCCCTTAAGAGCGGTTATATACATAGCTTTGTCGCCTGCATAATATTCCTCTGGCATTTTAGATGCGATTTCCTCCGGTGTATGGATGTTCATCCATTTTAGTGTCTTTACAAACGCATTGGCCAGTTTTTGTACGACAGCCGGATGTGCTTTTACGTAGTCGTTTGTCATATAGAGGCTGGTAGATGCGTATTTCCCGCCCAGCGCTTCAACGGTTCCCTGTTTTGAGTTCATATCGACAAAAGTAGAAGCGAGATGTTTGGCTTTGAGCATGGAAGCCGTTGGTTCACTCGTTACAGCTGCGTCAATTCGCCCCTGCTGCATGGCTGCGATCAATGTTTGGCCAGCTCCAACAGGCAGAGGTTTGTAATCGCTTTCCTTATTTCCGCCTTTTACTACATTGTAGCTTGCCAGCATATTTGTAGATGAACCTAGCCCTGTAACCCCGATGGTCAACCCTTTTAAATCTTTTAATGTTTTAACTTTGTCCTTTAATTTATCTGCCAGCATCAGCTGCTCACCAGGCACGTCAGCCATTGTAACAACAGCTTCTACTTTCTTTCCTTTGCTTGCCAGATCAATGGTATGATCATAGAATCCGCCTGCACCATCTACCTGACCGGAAAGCAAAGCCACTTCAGCGTCTTGCCCGGCACTTTCATTTACCAGCGTCACGGTTAAACCTTCATCCTTGAAATAGCCCAGCTTCTCCGTTAGCATATACGGCAGGTAGATGATTTTCTCAAGGCCGCCCACCATAATGGCAACCCTGTCCGAACCTGAGGATGAAGCAGTATCCGTAGTGGTTGAGGGGCTTTTTGCTGCTCCAGCAGACGTAGGCGCTGTGTTTGTTCCTGTTCCACAACCTGTAACCAGCATGGCGAGCAGCGCTGCGCTTGAAACCCCTATACTTACTTTTTTGCTTGTTTTCATTGTGTTCTCCCCTTTTATCGATAGTTTTTGATTCTTATTTGCGCACGTGTCGCCAGGCTATAAACCTTTTCTCCAGCTTTGTTACCAGCCAATCAGCGAGCAGCGCGGTTACCGACAGAATGACCATGCCGGCAAATACGCCAGTCGTATCAAATGAGCCCTGTGCTTGCGCGATTAGGTAGCCCAGCCCTTCAGTAGATCCAATAAATTCACCGACAACGGCTCCGATAAGCGCAAAGCCAAAACTGGAATGCAAGCTGGACAAAATCCAGGTTAAAGCGGATGGTATAATCACATGCCGGGCTAACTGCCTTTTATTGGCTCCCAGCAAACGGGCATTGTTCACGAGATTTCGGTCTACTTCTCTTACGCCCTGAAAAGCATTAAAGAATACAATGAAAAAGGTCAGAACAAATCCTGAAGCGACTTTCGATGACATCCCAAGTCCCAGCCATAAAATAAAAATCGGTACAAGGACAACCCGGGGGATCGCGTTTAACATTTTAATATAAGGCCCTAGAACGACCGACAACAATTCATTTACGCCTAATGCATAACCGAAGATGATCCCTGCAATTCCGCCTAAGAGAAAAGAAAGAATCGTCTCCTCAAACGTAACAACAAAGTGGATGTAGAGAGGTCCCTGGCTCGTTCCTTTCACAACCCAACTCCAAATATGCAGCACAATATCAGAAGGGCTTGAGAAGAAAAAAGGATCAATGATTTTGCGGCTGGTCAAAACCTGCCAGGTGCCCATAATCACAATAAACACGGCAATCTGTAAGCTTAAATCGCGAACCCGGCGCTTCATAGCCTGTGCGCGCAGCTCATTCTTACGCGAAATCACTTCTGCTGTCTGCTCGAGACTTTTTGCCTGGCTACTTATTTGCGTTTGCATAACTAATCATAACCTCATCTCGTAAGTCATCCCAGATTTGCTCATGCAAGCTCATGAATTGCGGCTGAAACCGGATCTCCGCTACATTGCGGGGCCTGGGTAGGTTAATCCGGTAGTCACCTTTGACGGTTGCGCCCGGACCGGCCGTTAATACCACCACGCGGTCGCTAAGTGCAATCGCTTCTTCCAAATCATGCGTAATAAACACAACCGATGCCGACGTTTCTTCCCAGATGTTCAGCAGTTCATCCTCCATCAACTGACGGGTATGAACATCAAGCGCGGAAAATGATTCGTCCATGAGCAGGATTTCCGGCTGTACAATTAAACACTGTGCCAGTGCAACGCGCTTCCTCATGCCGCCGGATAACTGATGCGGGAAATGGTTCTCAAAACCTTTTAGGCCTACCCGCTCAATCCAGCGTTTTGCTTCGCGATAAGCTTCTCCCTTCTTTAGACCTTTAAGACGCAGTCCGAGTGAAACATTGTCCATCACCGTTTTCCACGGGTACGTATTGTCTGTTTGGAACACACAGGCGGCACGCGGGTTGATGCCTTTTAAAGGCTCTCCCATAATGTGCACCTTGCCTCCCGTTGTCTCTTCAAACCCGGCAATTAAATTTAGCGTGGTAGATTTACCGCAGCCGCTCGGGCCTACGATGGAGCAAAACTCCCCCTTCTCGATGCGCAAATCTATGTTTCGCAAAACAGTATGAACCTCACCAGAAGGCTTCACATATTCCTTTGAGGCATTCTTAAGTTCTATCATTGGTGTTTGAACCGGTGAAGATGCGTAGCGAACTGGTTCATGGCTTCCCATTGCTAACAATCAACCCCTTTCTATTTGTGAATTGATACCGCTTACAGTTAGTAGTATAATAAGTTAATATTTTATTTAGAATATTTTGCTAAATACTCCGAATAAAACAGTAAAAATAGTTTCGTTGATTTTGACAACGAGGGGTCAAAACAGATGCAACAGTTTAGACAGCACAAGCTTGCGAGTAAACGCATGACATTGCGGGCTAAAATCAATTGGTTAGTCTTCTTGAATATTGTTTTGGTGCTAACCCTGGTGATCTCCGTGATTTGCTACATGTTTATCAACAATGAATTTGAAGATATTGGGCAAAGGGCTGTTGCACTGGCCAAAACGGTTGCTGACATGCGGCAAATAAAGCGCGGTCTTGAGCAGTCGAATCCCGCTGCCGCGATACAGCCGATAACCGAAAATATTAAGCTTGTTACAGGCGCTCAGTTTATCGTTGTGGCCGATATGAATTTGATTCGTTACAGCCATCCCAATCCTTTGCTAATCGGAAAAAACATGGGTACGGACCCAGGGGACGATCAAAAGGTGCTCAAAGGAGAAACAAGTATTTCCCGTGCGACAGGCAGCCTTGGCCTGTCCGTTAGAGGCAAAGCACCGGTATTTAATTCACAGCACCATCAAATTGGCCTTGTCTCAGTAGGCTTCCTCGTTAGTGATATCTGGAACAAGATTTCCCTCTTTCTGCTTCGAACGATAGGTTCAGGTATAGTGGCCCTGGCCCTAGGCTTGTGGGGCGCTTATCTGCTATCCGGTCACATTAAGAAACAAACCTTTAACATGGAGCCGTTTGAGATTGCCTTCCTTTCTCAGGAACAGGCGAGCATTCTGGAATCCATTCGCGAAGGAATTATTGCCGTCGACAGAGAGGGCATGATTACAACCTGCAACCAGGAAGCAAAGCGCTTATTAGGCGTAGAATCCAGTGATATAATTGGGCAATTTATTGAAACGATCATTCCCAATTCCCGGCTGCCCGAAGTTTTAGAGGAGGGCATTTCGCATAACGACCAGCCCATGATTATCAGCAATACACTTGTGATTGTTAATCGCGTGCCTGTCACGCTAAAGGGCCATGTCATTGGAGCTGTCGCCAGCTTTCGCGATAAGATTCAGTTAGAGCAAATCGATCAACGTCTGGCGGATGTTGGAAAATATGCAGATGCCCTTCGCAGCCAGCGGCACGAATTTATGAATAAGCTCCATACCATATCTGGGCTGATTCAGCTGGAAGAATACGAATTAGTTCGAGAATTGATCCATAAGGTCAATGAAGAGCAGCAGCAAGTACTTACTTTCTTTATGAGCCGGATTCGCGACCCTGCGATAGTCGGAACTTTAATCGGAAAAGTCCATCGGGCGAAGGAGCAGGGCATTACCCTTTCAATTGACCCAAAATCACATTTAGCTGACCCATGTAAGCACCGGGAAATAGTCATTACCATTTTGGGCAACGCCATTGAGAATGCGATTGAATCGATAACCGGCTCGCAGAATCCCCTTTGCAGGCCGGAAATCAATGTTTTTATAAATGATGAAACAGAGCACCTGATTGTAAACGTAGAAGATAAGGGGCCTGGGATTGATCCTTCTTTAAAGGAACGCATCTTTGAAGATGGGATGACAACCAAAGGCCCTGGCAGAGGATTTGGATTAGCTCTTCTATCCAAACTCGTAGCGGATGCAGGGGGTAATTTATCCATTCTGTCTTCTTATGAGGGTGCTATCTTGGAGGCGAAGCTGCCAAATTAGAATTATTTCGTTAGAGAGGTGATACGTTTGACTCATGTTTCGGTACGAGCGGTTGTTGTGGATGACGATTTTATGATCGCGAGGCTTCATGGAAAATTCATTGACTCCCAGCCAGGGTACCAGCTGGTTGGAATCGCGCATAATTATGAACAAGCCTTGTCAATTGTAAAGGAAACAAACCCCAATCTCCTTCTGCTCGATGTGTTCATGCCTGATCGCTCCGGCATTGATGTATTGAGGGAGATTCGGGCACTGAACATTCCATGTGATGCGATTCTGATTACAGCGGCTAACGAATTAGAGGTGGTGGAAGAGGGCTTTCGGTTCGGGGTATTTGACTACCTGATTAAACCGTTTGATTTAAATCATCTGCAGGACTCTCTTAAAAAGTATGGGCAATTCAAATCCCGGCTCTCCAGCTTAACGAGCGTCAACCAAGGCATGGTTGACGATCTCAAGAAAATGCGCTCGGCCTCCCACGTTAAACCTATGGCATCTGGAATTGACTTCCGAACACTGGAGCGCATCAAAAGCAGTTTATCCCTAAGTGAAACACCGCAGAGTGCAGAAGAAATCGCCAAAACAGCAGGTGTCAGCCGATCAACCGCCCGGACGTACCTGGCATACCTTGTTGAAGAAAATTCAGCTGATGAAGAATTAGTGTATGGGGCCATCGGCCGGCCACAGCGGGTTTTTCGCATAAAATAGCATTTTCGGATTGGAGGAAGCCACTGGCAAGGAAATCCCTAACCAGCGGCTTTTGCTGTTGAACTAAATCGCCCCGTGCATTAAAGGTAGAGGCAATATTGCGATAATTAATTTGGTTGTACTAGACTATCATTTGGTATGGATTTTCCAATACATCCTTTACAGCCTGAAGAAACTCAGCGGCTGGTGCTCCATCGATTACGCGATGGTCAAAAGAAAGGCTGAGTGTCATCATCGGGCGAAGTTCAATCTTTCCCTCTACACCTACTGGTTTATCATGAATTCGGCCTACCCCCAAGATGGCGGATTGAGGCTGATTAATAATAGGTGTAAACGCGTCGATCGCATACATACCCAAATTGCTAATGGTGAACGTTCCGCCCGACATATGGTCCGGCGTCAGCTTATTTTCTCTAGCTAGCCCTGTCAGGTTTTTGCATTCCGTGGTTAGTTCAGCTAACCCTTTTTTATCTGCATGTTGCACCACCGGTACCACTAATCCATTGGGAGCAGCTACGGCGAGACCAACGTTTACTTCAGGATGTAGGATAATAAAGTCCCCATCAAGAGACGCGTTGACTTTTGGATGTAGCGTAAGTGCCTGAGAAACCGCCTTGATAATGATTTCCGTGTATGAAAGTCGGTATCCACACTTTTTCTCAATGACAGGAAGGAGCCTGTTCCTCAACTCCATAGAAGCGCCCATGTCCACTTCAGCAACCAGGGTTACATGGGGTGCAGTAGAAGCGCTATGCACCATACGTTGTCCAATAATACGGCGTGTCCCTTCTATTTTGATCCTCTCGCCAGTAGCTTGAGCGAGCTGCGTGCGATCTGTTGCTTCCGTGCTGTTGCGAACTTCCGGTTTCGTTTCAAGAGCTGCAGGTGGGTTTTGTCGATTTTGAGCTACCGCTCTTACATCCTGTTCAGTAATCCTTCCCTTCGGACCTGAGCCTTGCACAGCGCCGAGATCAACTTTCAATTCACGGGCTAAGCGGCGAATAAACGGGGAAGCTTGAACAAAAGAAGATGACCCAGCTGCAACAGGTTGGCATCCTCCTTTTGTTTCTTTCTCAAGCACAGCTGAGGAAGCCGCAATCTCTTTTTGCGATTCCAGGTGCTCCGCCGCCGCCTCAATTACAGCTAGCAAATGGCCTTCAGCGACGACGTCACCCCGTTTGGCCTCAATTCTTGTCAATCTTCCGCTAATGGGTGATTCAATTTCAGATACGGCTTTTTCGGTCTGGACTTCAACAAGAACTTCCCCTTCCTTGACAAAATCCCCCTCCGATTTATGCCAGAAAACAATTAAACTTTCTGCTTTGTCTTCAGCAACTTTAGGCATGACAAAAGAATACAACGAATCTCCCTCCTATCTATGAAGCTGTTAAATTTATTCGTTCATTAAGTCCAAAACCGTTTCGATAATTTTGGCCGAATTAGGAAGAATAAACTGTTCCAGCGGCCTGCTGTACGGAATTGGAACATCTGGTATGGCTAAGCGGCGAATAGGAGCCGCCAGATCATAGAGCGCATGCTCGGCAACAGCGGCGGATACCTCCGCTGTCATTCCGTAGGATCTATAATCTTCATCCACAACCACCAGCCGATGGGTCTTTTTAACGGACTGAATAATCGTTTCGGTATCTAGCGGCGCAAGGGATCTTAAATCTATCACTTCTGCCTCGATCCCTTGTTCTGCCAGTTTTTGTGCGGCTTCTAAAGCGTAATGCAGCGTCATCTGAAGGCCAACAATGGTCACGTCATTACCCTCGCGCACCACCTTTGCTTTATCTAACGGTACCGTGTAAGACTCCGCTGGAACATGTCCGAGGGAAGCATCGATTTGATCCATCCACCCTAGCCCCTGCAGCGTTTTATGGAACATGAATAGAACCGGATTATCATCACGAATGGCGGAAATCATCATCCCTTTTATATCGAATGGAGTAGAAGGTGCCACAACCTTCATTCCCGGCATATGGGCAAAGGTTGCATACAACGTTTGCGAGTGCTGAGCCGCATCGCTATACCCTCCTCCGACTGCCGTCATCAAAACCATAGGCAGCTTTACATTTCCGCCGGACATATACGGGATTTTAGCCATGTGATTATAGATTTGGTCCATGCACACACCGAAGAAATCGACAAACATCAGCTCTGCAATGGGACGCATTCCCTCCGCTGCTGCACCAATCGCCGCTCCAATGAAGGCGGTTTCAGAAATAGGCGTATCGAGTACGCGGGCCGGTCCGAATCTGTCGAGCAGCCCTTCGGTAGACCCAAAGATGCCGCCATATTTGCCAACGTCTTCACCTAGTACAAACACATTAGGGTCTCTCTCCATTTCTAAAGCAATCGCTTCAGCCAACGCTTTATTGCCTGTGAGCAGGCGTTTTTCCTTCGTTTCCATGTACATCATTCCTCTCCACTGTAATTTATACCTGCAGCTAAACGTCGATTAAGCAAAAACGCCTTGCAGCGCTTCCTCAGGGGCAGGATAAGCACTTTCTCTCGCAAATGTATAAGCATCGTGGACAGTGCTTTCAGCGCGGGCTTGCATCTGCGCAATGTCATCTTGGCTGGCAGCGCCTTCCTTAAGCAATTTGGCTTCTAATCGTGCAATTGGATCCCTCTCCCGCAGTCCCGGAACTTCCTGCTTGTCACGGTACAGTTCCGGATCGCCCTGGAAGTGTCCAAGATAGCGATGCGTCTCGATTTCAATGATGGAAGGTCCTTCACCACGTCTCGCTCTGGATACCGCTTCTTCGGAAATCCGATACATTTCTATCGGGTCATTATCTTTCACAAGGTAACCTGGGATACCATAAGCAGCCCCGCGTATTTCATTGGAGGCTACTGCCGTCGATTCTTTCTTGGCGACAGAGATTCCATATGCGTTATCTTCTACTACGATAATAAATGGAAGCTTCCATAATGCAGCCATATTCAGAGACTCATGAAAGGCTCCGGCATTAGCTGCTCCCTCCCCAATAAAGGCAACAGCAACCCAATCCTTTCCTTTCATCTTTGCAGCCAATGCGGCCCCAACAGCATGCGGCACCCCCGCAGCAACAATTCCTCCGCAAGAAAACTTTACAGCAGGATCAAACAAATGCATGTGACCGCCCTTCCCTTTTCCTAAACCTGTAACTTTCCCAAATATTTCAGCTGTCATGCGATTCAAATCAACACCTTTAGCAATTGCGTGGTGGTGGGGGCGATGCGGGGATGTAACCGTATCTTCCGGCCGCAAATGCGCACAAATCCCAACGGCTGCCGGTTCCTGGCCAGGAGCGAGGTGCATCTCTCCTGGTACCGTCCCCGCGCCAATATTAAATACAGGCTGTTTCCCTTCCATATAAGCCTGAACCATTGTTTCCTCGTAATAACGAATCTTGTACATGGTTTCGTACATCCATTTCATCTGATTCACCGGGATTGACATAGACACTTCCCCTTTCATGTTTTGTTCACTTTACAAGCAAGTGCAAATAGCATGCCATACTCGCTTGGCCAACGGCAGCTCTTTCAAGTCTGGTTTTCCTACTTCTTCAGCTTCCTATCTAACTAAAAATGTCCCATTTCGGGACAAGTGTCCTGCAATACAAATGGGACACATTGAGACAAAGTGGGACACTAAAAGGATGAACGCAATCCGTACCTCTCCATCTGACGGTAAAGCGTGCTTCGGGAAATTCCAAGAAGAGTGGCGGCTTTTTTTAGATTTCCTTTGCATTCTTGAATGCTTTGTAACAGTGCTTGTTTTTTCATTTCTTCCTTCCATGAAAGCATGTCTTCTTGCTTTTCAACTCGCGGCCAGGATTGCAGCTCTGCCGGTAAAAATTGTGGTAATAAAACGGTTCCCTCGGAACGAAGTATCGTTCGTTCCAAGACGTTTTGCAGTTCCCGCACATTCCCTGGCCAGTCATGCCCTTCCAACAGACGTATCAGTTCTGGTGAAATATCACGGATATCTCTGTTCAACCTCTGACTGAGCTTTTGACAGAAACTTTTAGCGAGCAGTGAAATATCCTCCTTGCGCTGACGCAGTGCTGGAATTTTAATGGGCATCACATTCAGGCGATAAAATAAGTCCTCCCTAAAATGGCCTTTCCTCATTTCCTCTTCCAAATCCTTATTCGTAGCGGATATAATTCGGACGTCTACCGGAATCACCCGGTGTCCACCCATCCGGATAACCTCCCGATTCTGTAAGACCCGCAGGAGAAGTACCTGCATTTCCAGAGACATCTCTCCTATTTCATCCAGAAATAGGGTTCCTCCATCCGCCAGTTCGAATTTGCCAGCACTGCCTCCTTTTCTTGCTCCTGTAAAGGCTCCTTCAACATAACCGAATAGTTCGCTTCCAAGTAAATCCCTAGGAACGGCCCCACAATTGATCGCTATAAAAGGCTTATGGCTTCTTCCGCCTTCCTGATGGATGGCCTGAGCAAAAAGGTCCTTTCCCGTTCCGCTATTACCCATCAACAGGACCGTGCTGGCAGTCCGGGCAGCCAATTTTGCTTCTTTTATACATTCCATGAAAAGCGGGTGGGATCCAACAATATCTGTGAATGTAACCTTAGCCTGACTGCCTGTTATTTCATTGACAAATTTACGGACACTCTTAACTTCGTTCAAGGAAATTAACGAACCCATCCATTGCCCATCCTGATCATAAATAGGTTTGATATGAAGCAAACACGGAATCAACTGGCCATTCCGCACTTGTTTTACATTCACTTCCTCGTTGATGATCTTTGGACAGTCCAATGCTTTATCTATAATTCTTTCTTCTTCAAACAAGATGTCCAGTGTTTGTCCAACAATTTGTAATTCGCTTAACCCTGATAAACGGAGCAGACTGTTGTTCGCTTTTAGAATCAAACCTTGCTGATTGGTGATGAGTACACCGTCTGTCAATGTATTGATGGTGGCTTCAATGTAGCTTTGCATCACTTCATTCTTCCTTGATTTCTCTATCAATTTCATTTGCTGTTCAATTGCCTGGACAGCCGACACAACCATTCCCAGTGTGTGTGAATGAACGCGTTCAAACGGACCAGACATATTCAAGATTCCAATCAGCTTTCCTGAAGGGTCATGGATAGGGGCAGCCGAACACGTCCAGCTTTGGCATACTTGTGTAAAGTGCTCGGCACCATAAACCTGAACAGGCCTGTTGGTTTTCAGGCAAGTTCCAATCGCATTGGTACCCATTGATTCTTCGCTCCAATCCGCACCTTCCACGAAGTCAATGCTCCTGGCATTTCTAAGCGGCTCTTCGTCCCCAATCACCTTGATTAAAAAACCATTCTCCGTGCAAAGGATCACCAGAAAGCCAGATCCCTTTACAAAAGAATACAAATTCTCCATAACGGCGAGGGCAATGGAATAAAAATCGCCTCTGTCCTTCTTCAGCTGTTCTAGCTCGAAATAAGTTAAGGTGCGTTCGCCCTTTCTTTTGTAAGGATCTACCTCATAGAACAGAGACCTCTGCCAGGATTCTTTAATGATTGGATTTAGCTCCGGATCAAGATTCTTCTCAAAGATAAAACCTTTCCACATCTCTTCTAAGCGATTTCGATCCTTCAAAAGCACACCCCATTTTTGTTCATTTACTTCATTATAAAATTATATCTAATAATTGCGAATATTTTATGCGTTTTATTGAGCTTAATGAGCACGTCAATCCATCTAATATCCAATGATTATAATTAACATATAATTTTTCCAAGGGTTTCTTTTGACTTGAAATAATGTCTAATCCCCTATCATCATACAAATGATAAATCACATGTTTTATTGAGTTAATTAAATAAATATCTCCATAAATACTACCATTTGCTTTTGCAGTTAAAAGATCATTTATTTGAATATCTTTAGTTTTCCTTTTCAAACAAAATCGAAGCGTTATAGTATTATCTTCATCTTCATCATCTCGATACCGATATGGTAAAACAGCTTTATCTACATCGTCGATTGAAAACTTATTTGAATATTTAACAAAAACATCAATAATTTTACTTTCAACTTTTGATACAGGTTCATCTTCCCAAGAATCTGCGAATATAACAAAATATAATTCATCATCGTCAGAATTTATTTCATGAAATAATGTTTTTGAACGATAGTTCACTTGTTCCATTCTTACTTCAACCATATCTAGACCCGCTCCTAATTCAAATCTTATGCCAAAAGAAGCGTTATAAAATAAAGGTTTTTTAAGTTCTAGTTTAGGGAAATGATCGAACAGATATTATTCTAATTCACTAGGATGCATTACATTCACCTCTTAAGAGAAGATAAGCAGTCTCAAAGAGAGACCTTAGCAGTCTTCTCTTTGAGACTAATCTTATGCAATCTTTTAACTTACTTTATCTTAATTTTCTTTCCGGTAGGACTTTTGTGCTTACCACTAATAAAGTTACCATATGCATCCGCATCAGCAACCCAATGAAAGTGTTCCCGCTCTTTTCATACACTTTATATGCAGACCCAGCGTGGTTAGTTGTATCTTTAGCCCACCAATAACCTTTTTTGTATTATCCTGGTATAACATTACTTTTTGTCCGTGAAAATTGTATGATTTTTTATCTCTAGCATTTTTCTTAATATCCCATAATGTTTTTGTGTTTCTATTCGTATATGACAAATACATATCAAGAAGAGCTTGACCTAAATTGGTAAATTCTTCCACATTATGCGATCCATACTTTTCTCCATTTGGATCAGTGAAGTTAACTGGATCATCACTGGTGTAGGAATATAGATTTGCACTAAGAGGTTCAATTGTGTCCTGACTTAAGAACCTGCCATCCTGAGGATCGTAATACCTGTTAATAAGGTAATACAACCCTGCTTCATCATCCTGATAATATCCGCGGTACGTAAAGGGATTATACAAGGTACCTGTTTTATTTACGGTTTGTCCCATGGGTCATATGTGTAGCTCACAACCACATTGCCCGAACCGTCGGTAAGAGCTACCACATCCCCTAATCCATTTAAATAGATTACTTTTGCTTTTAAAAGGCAATGGTTCCTGACATGGTGATAAAACAAAAAACCGAACTCAACAAGTTCGGTCATTTCCTGCAGTACATCGGTAAAAAAAGTTTACATTCTCTTGAATACATCGTGCATTGTTATGCTTCTGCTCCTTCTATGCTATCACTTATTGCTTCCTGGTTCGTTTTTTTTCGCGTCACAAAGTAAGAGCCGATAACGAGGGCCGTAATAAGGAACGTAAGCAGCATCTGGGAACGCATAGAGTCTATAAAGAGCATCGCCACTAAGATAGCCACGATTCCTACAATGGTGACATAGGTTAAATAAGGAAATAACCACATTTTCACTTTTAGCTTGTCTGGATTTTCACTTTCTATCTTTCTGCGCATCCTTAAATGAGAGAAAGCGATAACCAGATACACCAGTAAAGCAATTCCCCCGGAAGCATTCACGAGAAACAAGAAAACAGTATCGGGAGAGATATAATTAAAAATTACGCCAATGTAGGCGAAGATTGTACCGAACAGAACAGCCCGCACCGGTACACCATTGTGGTTAACCTTCAAAAATGATTTCGGTGCATCTCCCTTCTGCGCCATGCCAAATAGCATCCGGGAATTGGTATATAACCCGGAGTTTAAGCATGATAGAACGGCTGTCAAAACAATCAGATTCATGATTTGCGCGGCCGCTGGTATGCCAACGTGCTCGAGTACGGCAACGAAGGGACTTTTTAGCAGATTAGCGGAATTCCAGGGTAATAAGGTGACCACCACTGCAATTGATCCGATATAAAATACGAGAATGCGCCAAATTACACTGTTAGTAGCGATTCGAATCGCTTTAGACGGTTCCGCTGACTCCCCTGCCGCTATTGCAACAATTTCCGTTCCCATAAAAGAAAAGATCACGACAGTAATTCCCACCAGCACGGATCCCAGCCCATTTGGCATAAATCCGCCTTTGCCAATCAGGTTAGACAGCCCTGGAGTTCCGGTACCTGGTATCAACCCGAACATAACACCGAGTCCAAGGCATAGAAATAAGACAATGGTGACAACTTTAATAAGGGAAAACCAGTACTCAAATTCTCCAAATGATTTAACGGAGTATATATTGGTTAGTGTTAACAATATGGTGAGCACCAGGCTTGTCAACCACGAAGGCAATGGCAGCCAATACTGTATAATCGTTGCGCCGGCCGTCGCTTCGATGGCAATGACAATGACCCAAAAAAACCAATAAAGCCAGCCAATCGTATAACCCGCCCATGGGCCAATGGCTTCCCGGGCGTATGTGGAGAAAGAACCGGAAGTAGGATTAATAGATGACATTTCACCAAGCATTCTCATAACAAATACAACAAGTAGTCCCGCTAAAGCGTATGAAACTAGTGAACCCGGGCCAGCTGAATGAATAACCGCCCCGCTCCCCATAAACAGTCCCGCCCCTATAACTCCTCCGATTGAAATCATCGTAATATGCCGGATTTGTAAATCCTTTTTTAGATGGGTTGTTTTTTGTTCCAAAGTAAATCCTCCTTTTCTGTAGTCCGATACAAACCACTGGAAAGCAATTTACTTATCGTTCACTCGCATCAGGCAAAGGGCTATTACTTGAACGAAAAGTCCCTTAACTTTGGGACTTTTTCGTTTTGCGCCTATTTAAACTAACTTGTTTATTGCTTCTTTCAACGTATTGCTAATGAAATTTAATTCTTCATCCGTTGTCGATAACGGAGGGGAAAGCGTGATGACGTTATTAAACCCTGCTACCGTATCACCGTTCTTACCGATAATCAATCCATTCGCTTTGCATTCAGCTACTACCTGGCCAACTTTGCTTGGGGATGCTGGTTCTTTTGTCGCCTTATCTTCTACTAGCTCAATTCCCAGTAAGAAGCCAAAGCTCCGGATGTCACCCACATGCGGATGATCTTGTAGTTCCTGCATCTCTTCCCGCAGCCGTTCCCCAAGTATGCGTCCCCTCTCAACGAGCTGTTCCCTCTCCATTATTTCAAGGTTTTTCAGCGCGAGCGCACAGGCCGCTGGATTTCCGCCAAACGTATTCACATGGCGAAAATGACCGTATTCTTCGGATTTCTTAAAGGATTCGTAGATGTCTTTGCGAACCGCTGTGGCTGAGAGTGGAAGGTATCCGCTTGTCAGCCCTTTAGCCATTGTGACGATATCCGGCTTAATATTAAAGTGCATATGGCCGAATTTTTTGCCTGTACGTCCGAAACCGCAAATCACTTCATCAATGATTAACAGGACGCCATGTCTGCTGCAAATTTCCTGTACTTTTTCCATATAAATGGGCTGGGGAACGAGTATCCCGCCGCCAGTAATGGCAGGTTCCATAATGACAGCTGCAATCGTTTCTTTTCCCTCCCAGATGATTGCTTCTTCAATTGCCTGGGCGCACTGTAAATTGAATTCCTCCACGCTTTGGCCTGCAGGACGGCGATAGCTGTCAGGCGGACGGACGTGAACAAACCCCGGTGCCAGCGGTTCGTATTTGTATTTGCGCACAGCCTGGCCTGTAGCCGCCAGCGCTCCCATGGAATTCCCATGATAAGCCCGGTAACGGGAGATAAATTTATATCGGCTTGATTCACCGTTTTGCTCATGGTACTGCCGCGAGATTTTAAACGCAGCTTCATTCGCATCCGATCCGCTATTGGAAAAAAAGATGACATACTCCCCTTCAAGCCATTCGTTCAGTTTCTCAGCCAATTCAATAGCAGGGAGATGGCTTTGCGACAATGGAAAGTACGGCATGGTTTTTAACTGTTCGTATGCAGCCTGAGCCAATTCTTCCCTGCCATAACCCACGTTGACGCACCAGAGTCCAGACATAGCATCCAAATAGCGATTGCCGTTAATGTCCGTAATCCATGAGCCTTCAGCCTCAACCGCCACCGTTGGAGGGTTCGCCTCGTTATACGGCGCAATGTGATGCCACAGATACTGCCGGTCTTTGTCGATTACATCCTCTGCTTTGCTTTGCAGCTTCATCCTATTGCCTCCTCATATTCCGATTTAATGATAAGCTTGCAAGTTACATTTATTCCTGACATCTCCCTATTTCTATTCTCACAATTTTAATATACTATTTATTCGAAATATTATCTACATAATAATAGAGCCCGTCCATCCACTAGGACGGCAGGCTCTATTCCTCAACTAAAGAATGAAAATAGTAGAATAGCGATAAACATAGCTATCGTGGTAATTACAACACTGACAACGAATACCGGTCCATATGCCCTTTTATGGGTATCTCCGCAAATGGCACGAATGGTGGTGACGATATATCCGTTATGCGGAAGCGCATCCAATCCACCGGAAGCAAGCGCAGAGATTCGGTGCATTGCCCCAGGATCGATCCCCATCGCCATATAAATAGGGGACAGAATCGGCAGAGCGATTCCAAGGCCGCCGGAAGCGGAACCAGTCAGCCCGCATATTAACGTGACTGCGACGCCTAAGCCAAGGAGCGGCGGTCCAGGGATATGCGTAACAGCCTGTACCACTTGATGAAAACCGTTTGTTGTCGCCGCAACGCTGCCGAAGCCTACGACAGCACACGTGTTACATGTGGCAACAATCGCCTCCTGTGACCCATCCGCGAGTGACTTCCAGAATTTCTTAACATGATTAAACATCAAGATCCATGCAAGGAAAATACCTGAACCCAGCGAATAAACAGCCGCGGAAGACGCATCAATATGCTGAGACAGTACAGCGAGAATTACGATTACCCCTATCAGCGGAATGGTTGCCAGCAGAGGATTTGGAAGATTTTTAACAGAAACTGTGCCACTTGCCGCTGCAATCTCACGCTGCGCCGCTTCGATCTCAGACAGGCTTTCTTCGAATTTTTCCCCTCTTGCTACCGCTTTGTTCACTGTACGAGTGAGATAGATGGAACCGGTTACAAAAATACATAGAGCCATTAAAATACCAATCCAGGATCCAGCCCACGGTGTCGTATGGAAGAACTTGGTCGGAATTAAGTTTTGAATTTCCGGTGAGCCCGGCATCGTCATGGTAAATGAGATGGAGCCAAATACGAGAGCGGCAGGAATAAACCGGCGCGGAAGATTTGCGCCACGGAATAAAGATAAAGCTAAAGGATAAACGGAAAACCCAACGACGAACAGGGATACTCCTCCGTATGTCATCACTGCGCAGGCAAGCACAGTGGCCATGACTGCACCCTTAGGACCCAGAACCTTCATAATCCAGGTTGCGATCGAATCCGCTGCACCTGTATCCTCCATCACCTTACCAAAAATAGCACCCAGCAGGAATAAAATAAACCAGGATGCAAAATATCCTGAAAACCCTTTCATATATGTCTCTGTTAAGGCTTTTGCTAGATTTTCCGCTGAGGTAAGTGCGATAAAAGACGTGGCAACAATCGCCGAAACAATGATGTTAATTCCCTTCATTGTCATAAAAATAAGCAGGCCCAAACCAATAATTAAGAAAACAAGGCTCATATTCTTCCTCCTTCTTTAAAAAACGGGCCCACTCTACGGAATGGGCCCATCCGAGAATTTTTTTTTAGAAATAAATTAATAACGAGCCGTCAACATTTTCTTGCGCGTGTAGAATTCTACGCCATCGCGTCCATTGGCATGCAAATCGCCGTAGAAAGACTTCTTGTAACCGGAGAACGGGAAGAAAGCCATGGGCGCCGGAACTCCCATATTTACACCAAGCATGCCCGCATCAATGTCTTCGCGGAACTGGCGAATAACTTTGGCACTGTCTGTAAACAGGCAGGCGCCGTTTGCAAACTCAGACTGATTGGTAATTTCTATCGCCTCGCTGATATCCTTCGCACGAATAATGGAAAGAACAGGCGCAAAAATTTCATCCTGCCAGATTTTCATACCGGGTTTTACTTCATCGAAGATGGTAGGTCCAACAAAATAACCTTCGCCGGTTACAGAAGCATCCTTCCGTCCATCGCGGAGGAGCACAGCCCCCTCTTTTTCTCCTATTTCGATATACTTGATAGTTTTTTCTTTATGCGAATCACGAATGACCGGGCCGAGGAAGTTACCTTTATCAAGGCCATTTCCGATCGTCATGCGGTTTGCTTCATCTACCAGGCGGTTCACAAGTTCATCCGCAACATCCCCCACCGCCACAACAACGGAACAAGCCATGCAGCGTTCGCCGGCAGAACCAAAGGCAGCGCCTATAATGTTCTGAACAGCTAGGTCAAGATTCGCATCTGGCATAACAATACTATGGTTTTTCGCACCAGCCAAAGCTTGAACGCGCTTGCCATTGGCAGCGGCCGTTCTGTAGATATACTCAGCAACAGGCTGCGAGCCCACAAAAGACACTGCTTTTACATCCGGGTTTTCGAGTATGCCATTTACAACATCATGTGCGCCATGAACGATGTTCAAAACGCCGTCAGGCAATCCTGCTTCAGAGAACAATTCTACCAGGCGATTTGCCAGAAGCGGCGTGCGCTCAGACGGCTTTAATACAAATGTATTTCCGCACGCGATGGCAAGCGGAAACATCCAGCAAGGCACCATCATCGGGAAGTTAAAGGGCGTAATGCCACCAACAACCCCGATTGGATAGCGGTACATGCCGGATTCGATTCCTGTGGCGATATCCGGCAGCTGAGTTCCCATCATTAACGTAGGTGCGCCTGCAGCAAACTCCACGCATTCGATGCCGCGCAGCACTTCTCCATAAGCCTCATCGTAGTTCTTCCCATTCTCCTGGGTCACCAGGCGGGCTAATTCGTCCCAATGATCAACAAGCAGTTGTTGGTAGCGGAACAGAATGCGTGCCCGCTTAGGAACAGCTGTTTTACTCCAAGTTTTAAAAGCTTCCTTAGCTATTTGAACGGCCTGGTCTAAATCAGCCCGGTTGGAAATCGGAACATAAGCCAGCGTCTCACCTGTTGCCGGATTTGGAACCGCATCCGTTTTGTCTGATGTAGAAGCCACCCACTGTCCACCAATATAGTTCTTTAATGTCTTCGTTTCCGTTTTTGTCGTCATATCTATTCTCCTTTTTATTGAAAATGAAAGTCTATGAATGAATCTATCTATTAATGGCTCACTTTCTCTTGAATGCTGAAATCATAATCATAACAGCGGTAGTAAAGCTCGATAATTTCTTCGTGCGATGGAACTTTCGGGTTATTTGCAGGGCTTCCGCTGTCGATCGCGTCTGTTGCCATTTTTGACACGAGCTCATCCAATTTGCCCTTATCAATCCCCCATGTTTTCATGTTCGGAATATTAAGGTCCTGACAAAGCTGCTTAATCTCAGCGATCGTGACATCCGACAACTCTTCATTCGATAACTCACTTAACTCCGGACGGATAATACGTCCAATCACTGCGAGCCTTTCAATCGCGCTCTCCCTGGTGAACTCAAGCACCGCAGGAAGCAGCATGGCATTCGAAACCCCGTGGGGCACATGGAACAATGCGCCTATCGGCCTGGACATACCATGAACAAGCGTTACGGATGAATTAGGGAACGCTGCCCCTGCCTGCATCGACGCTAAGGCCATGTTCTCTCTTGCATCGATATCATTGCCATCCGCATAGGCCGTCCGGAGGTTGTTCATTATTAATTCAATGGCAGACAATGCGAGGATATCCGTTACCGGCTGCGCCCGGCGCGAGATGTAGGCCTCAATTGCGTGGCACAGGGCATCTATTCCAGTAGCAGCCGTAACATGCGGTGGAATCGATAAAGTCAACATGGGATCCACAATGGCTACAGCCGGAATAAATTTTGGGTGGCGAATCATCATTTTAATATCATCTTTAGTATTCGAGATCACCGTTACGCTCGTAACTTCTGATCCGGTCCCTGCGGTTGTCGGGATTGCAATTAAAGGAACGGGCTGCTTCACGATCGCTTTCTTGCTCCCCATATAATCACCAATGTACCCGCCGTTTGTCGCTAAAACCGACACCGCTTTTGCTGCATCTATACAGCTTCCGCCACCGATCGCAATAATCACATCGCATTGATGCTGCAGACAGAGATTCAGCGCTTCAGAAACATGAATGTCGGTAGGCTCAGAGTTTACATCAAGGTAAGACACATAAGAAATTCCCTTTACTTGCAAATATTCCGCACAGCGCTTTACATTTCCGATCTGTTCCATCACGCGATCACTAACTAAGAGTGCTTTCTTACCAAGCAATGCGGCTTGTTCTCCCAGCTGTGTGAGCGAATCGCGGCCGTAAAATACCGCCTGAGGCATGCGAAATTCTGTAAACCCTTTCATTTAAAGCACCCCTTGCTTATATTTTTCAGAAGATACTATTAGATATAAGCAAAGAGCGTGCCAATTAACAAATCCCCAAAAATCACTGTTTCTAGTATGAATGTGTAGTTTATATCGTACACAATGTGTCCGAATATGTATGATTATTCCTACATACACTATGTCACATCAATCCGTATTTCTTCAGCTTTTCGTACAGTGTGGAACGTTGAATTCCCAGCCTTCGTGCTGCTTCAGCCTTATTCCCATTTACCTCACTAAGAACCATCCAAATAACTTCCTTCTCCTGTTCCAAAACCTTATGTTTCACCTGGTGCAAAGGTGTTTCCCTGTACTGGTTAACTTCCGGATAAGCCGGTAGAACAGCCTGGACAGGTGTTAAAGAAATGGATCCATTCTTGCAATATTGAGAAGGTAAATCCCCCGCCCCAATCTCTTGTGAATCGACCAGGCTAACCAGCATTTCCACGGCATTCACAAGCTCCCGAATGTTTCCAGGCCAATCATAGTTCGTCAAAATCGATATCGCTTCAGGCGTAAAGTATTTTTGAGGTATCCCAAAACGGCTGCAGAATGATTCAAGGTGGTGTAGAAGAAGCATTGGAATATCACTTTTGCGCTGGCGCAATGGCGGAATACGAAGACGAATAATGTTGAGCCGATAGTAAAGGTCCTCGCGGAATTTTCCCTCTTTTACCATCTCTTCCAACGGGCGATTGGTCGCCGCTACAATCCTCACATCCACATGGTGCTTGGCCACACCGCCTACACGTTCTACCTCTCGATCCTGAAGGACGCGTAAAATCTTCGACTGCATCAGGGGCGACATATCACCCACTTCATCCAAAAAGAGGGTCCCCTTATGGGCTAATTCAAACTTACCGGGTTTTCCACCTTTTCTTGCCCCTGTAAATGCGCCTTCTTCATATCCAAACAGTTCGGCTTCGAGGAGCTGTTCGGGAATAGCTGCACAATTCATACTGATGAAGGGGCCTTCAGAAAACGAGCTCAGTTCGTGAATCGCATTCGCAAGCAGCTCCTTGCCTGTACCGCTCTCCCCTGTAATTAAAATAGTAGAAGGGGAACCGGCTGCTTTACGGGCCACTGCTTTGAGGGAAAGCATTTCATCGCTTTGCCCGATAATCCGGTCAAAGCCGTGGCTTGTTGACTTACTTGGGACTGCATTCTTTTCAACTTGACGCGATAACTCTTGCATTCGGCCAAGAATGTTATAGAGCTCCGTTACACCTTCAAAAATCAGCATGCCTATGGCCCCAATCACCTTGCCGTCCTTTCGTATCGGAATCCGGTGAACGACCATGTTATGCCCATGAATACGCTGGATATAGCCCCTTTCCGGCACACCTGTTTTGACTACAATGTGTATCCGGGTGTTCTCAATGACTTCCGTGACATGCCTGCCTATTACCTCTTCTCTCTTTTTCCCTAAAAAACGGCAGTACGCATCATTGAATTCGAGGATAATCCCTTCCGAATCCACGACCGCGATCCCTTCGTAAGCGCTTTCTAAAATAGTGTTTAATGTTTCAGATGCGTTCACGGCCTCCTTCATGCGTGCCAGATGATAAGAATAGGAACGAAGAATATCCGTACGAGTTAAAATTCCTACCAGCGTCCCCTCTTCATTGACCACAGGCAGCCTTCCAACAGGTATCTGGGAAGCCTCAGAGATTAAATGGTCTCTCCCAATCGTTATCACGGATTGAGTCATGACCTCATAAACCGGTGATTCAGGTGAAACCCCATCCACAAAACATTTCATTAATCGGGATTTCGTAATTAACCCCACTACCTTGCGTTTTTCATCAATTACAGGCAGCCCATCAATGTGATGGTCTTCAAGTAAGGCAACCGCCTTTCGCAAAGGTTCCCCCGGGCTGATCGTATAAGGATCAGCGGTCATCCACTTCTCCACAGGCTCTTCATTCTTGAAATACTCTGTATCAACAGGCAAATAGTTCGTAAGATGTACTGAAATAATTTTTGCCCCCATTCTATCAAATTTTTCTCTATCTGTTCTGTCGGTATAATTGTACATAATATTTCACCTATACTGTCTACTTCATTATACATAATTTTTATTAAATCTAGCAATTCACTTACATTCTAAAAGTTAGCGGTTGCGTTAGGCTATAATCACTTAATTCATGTTGTTACGTACTGATAGAAGATTTTACGTGAGACAACCTAACACAAGTTTACCTTTAGAGTTTACAAAAAATTAAAATAAAAACAAAGAGCTATTACTTAAACCATGAACTAAAAAAGCATAGTACCAGTAGTAAAAGCATAAATATTTCTATCGACGACTGAGAAATTGCGGGAACACCTATTTTATTTGTTTAGGAGGATAATAGAATGAGTGTAAAAAAACCAACCATTGAACAATTAAAAAAAATTGCAGAAGGTTTTAATCTTAATGTAACGGATGAGGATTTATCTTCCTATCAAGGAATGATACAAGCTACACAAGCCATACCTCTGCTACAGGACCTGTTTTAAATCCGCATGATCTTACTCGCTCAACAGGTGGGTCTTCCAGTGGGTGTGCAGCGCTGGTTGCTGCGGGTGAAATTGATATGGCTATCGGGGGTGACCAGGGAGGATCGATTCGGATGCCTAGCTCCTGGTGCGGTTTGTATGGTCTAAAACCTACATACGGACTTGTTCCTTATACCGGAATCTTTCCAATAGAGCTCACAATCGATCATACCGGTCCTATTGCCAGAACGGTTGAGGATGTCGCTTTGTTGCTGGAAGTCATTGCAGGTGACGATGGCTTAGATCCAAGGCAATCAGGTGCAGAAGTTAAACCGTACACAGATTCATTAGTCGGCAATGCGAACAATATTAAAATCGGAATCGTAACGGAAGGCTTTGGCTGGGATGGATTGTCAGAGGAAGATGTGGACCATGTAGTAAGGGAAGCGGGCTTTTCTTTACAGGCTAGCGGAGCAATAGTAGATGAAATCTCCATTCCCATGCATCGAGATGGGATTCACATATGGAATGGGATTGGTATAGAGGGTCTTACTTCGTTAATGGTAAATGGAAATGGTATGGGAACGAACTGGAAGGGGCATTATAGCACGAAACTTTTAGATGCATATGGCAAAGGTCGAAAAATCAGAGCAGATGAATATTCAGAAACCGTGAAAATGACTATGTTACTTGGACAATACATGACAGAGCAATACAATGGGAAATATTATGCCATTGCACAAAACCTGGGTCAAAAATTAAAACAAGCGTATGATAACGCACTGCAAGAATACGATGTGCTCATTATGCCTACTACACCGATGAAAGCAACAAAAATTCCTTCTTCAGATGCTTCAAAGGCAGAAATTATTAGTAGAGCTTTAGAGATGATTCATAATACTGCCCCATTCAATGTTACAGGCCATCCGGCAATCAACGTTCCCTGTGAAAAATCCGAGTGTCTGCCTGTAGGGATGATGATCGTTGGAAAACATGGTGAAGATGATACTGTATTGCGTGTTGCCCATGCCTTTCAGTCGCTGCACCAACCTGTTGCAACCAATGTCTAAGTTGTAGTAACGAAGAGGGACTTCTTAAATGAAGTCCCTCTTCGTTGCCTGCTTAAAAAAGAGTGTAAGCACCAGGGCCAATCAAAGCGACACCCAGAGCGACAGCAATGAGCATAAGGTTGTACTCAAACCCGCCTTCTGTTGCCCAGTATCCATTTTTACCATGGACAGTAAAAATCGCGACAAGCATAGTAATGATGATCAAAGCCGCTCCAACTGGCGTTAAAACACCTGCAGCAAACAACAGGCCTCCAACAAATTCCCCTGCCCCGGCCAGGAATGCCATGAGAACACCGGGTTTCACACCAATAGATTCTAACCATCCGGCAGTCCCTTTTAAACCGTGGCCGCCAAACCAGCCAAACAGTTTTTGTGTCCCATGCCCCATAAATGTTACTCCAATAACCAAACGAATAAGTAAAAGTCCAAGATTGATCATTTTTTGCCCTCCTTTAAATGAAGTATTATCTAGTACTAACTTTATGTAAGTATATTAACGGATATTACTTACAAATGTCAAGCAACTATATTTAAGTTAACAAATATAAAAAAGGGCCATTGCCTAACACTTGTCTAGTCTCATCTACATAATGTAGTACCATACCAAATAACTAAAAAAGAGGGTGAATGAATATGTCATGTGGTGGCTTTGGTGAGGAAATCGGTGTAATTCTGGTACTCTTTATCCTGCTCGTGATTATTGCATGTGCATGCGATTAATCTTGTGACTGTGCAGCTATCAATACGGGATTTCCACGTATTCTGTTCGTTCAAACACAACCAGCCAGGCTTCGATAAAAACCGCCAGCGTATCTTCTGCTCACGCCCTGTTCAAATCCATTCCTTGTAAAAAAAATTGATGCATACTTAACACTGGTCTATAGGCATTCACATAGTATGAAATGTACTCAACTTAGGGCAGGGGGTAAGATGTATGAGTTTAAGTTGCGGTGAAGGAAGAGAAATTAGAGTTATTCTGGTGCTCTTTATTCTACTTGTTGTCATAGCATGTTCGTGCGGTAACTGATATGAGGCCAACTTATTGATAGCAGATGGCAGTATAAGCCGGAAAACGTTTATGTTTTCCGGCATTTTTTTGTTTTCATTTACGCACAGAATTAAATCCAAAATTTGGTTGACTAAAATACATACGTTACAGTATACTGTAACTGTTACATTTAACTGATTATAAAACAGTAAACTGTATATACGGAGGCACCTCTTATGGATACTTATACTGCAAAACAGATTACAGATATTTTACAGAGTGAAGGGCAGGACATAAACTTACGTACTGTCAGGTACTACACCCAGATTGGCGTCATCCCTCCTTTGGAGCTCGTTGGTCACAAGAGAGTCTATACTGACAAGCATATTCATTATTTCCGCGCCGTTCTCACTCTGGCAAAAACCGGTGAATCTTTGGCATCGATCCAAGAAAAACTGCAATCCCTCTCGCTTGAAGCGATTGAAAAAATAAGCCAGCAAATGCCTCTTTACCAGTCCAAACGCCTGCTTGAAAATGAAACGCACAAGATAAGCGATGATGTCTTTATTACGCTAAGTCCCAAAATATCGGCAGAAACCAGGGGAAAAGTTATTAACTCGGTTTCTGAAATCTTAAAAGGAGAAAAACAGTGATGCTAACTATCCGACTAGCTAAATCCAAAATGGAAAACGAAGAAGGGATGAATCATGTATGGATTCAAATTACGCCTCCCCCCTCCTATCATTTAAAAAACGCCCGGCTAACTCTTCACTTACCTCCCGAAGTATACCGTTTAGAAAACCTTAACGGCTATTTTGAAGATGAAAAGGGGGTTATATTGTTGGGAAGTGTTATCCAGCAGGAGGAAATTATGATAGAGATTTACACGCAACAGGAAGTTCCACTCCAGAAAACTCAAATTACGGCGAGCTTAAGCTATAAAGATAAGCAAAACCAGCTTGTGCAGGTTACAAGTTCTATTCCTTTGCAGCTCGTTGCAGAAAATGAAATGGATGATGCAGCCATTGATGAGGAAGTAGTATCCCGTCTAAAAAAATTAAGCGAAGCAAATGCATATGAAGGAATGTCTGTACAGCCGATACAAATCCAGTACATAGCCAGTCAATTATCAGACTTAGAAAAGAAGTACAGAATTGACGGTGCTCTATACTAACATACACTTGGAGGCAAATACATGAATCTGATTCCTTATGTAGTAGAACAAACAAGCCGCGGTGAACGCTCTTATGATATATACTCTCGACTGCTCAAAGACCGCATTATTTTTCTAGCTGGTGAGATCACCGATGACGTAGCCAACAGTGTAATTGCACAGCTATTATTTTTGCAGGCGGAAGATCCAGACAAAGACATCAGCCTCTATATCAATTCTCCAGGCGGCTCCATTACAGCCGGAATGGGCATTTATGATACGATGCAGCATGTAAAACCCGATGTAAGCACGCTCTGTGTTGGTATCGCTGCTTCAATGGGGGCCTTCCTACTGTCAAGCGGAGCGAAGGAGAAGAGATTGGCTCTTCCCAACAGCGAAGTTATGATTCATCAGCCACTTGGAGGTGCGCGGGGGCAGGCCTCTGACATCGAAATCAGCGCGAAAAGAATTATAAGATTGCGCAACCACCTGAACCAAATTTTATCGCAACAAACCGGGCAGCCTATTGAAAAAGTTGAGCGTGACACAGATCGGGATAAATTTTTAAGCGCAGAAGAAGCTAAATCGTATGGCTTAATCGACAGGATTATTACAGCCCAAAGCTAAAAAGAAATATGTCTTTCGCAAAAAAGAAAGCAATTAAAAAGGTTCTAGACAACAAAAATCGTGTCTAGAACCTCCAACCTTATTTTAAAAGTCAAAATTGTCCGGGTCAGGACCAACTCTCTCATTTTGATTCAAACCGTCAATTCGCTCCATATCTTCTATGCTCAACTCAAAATCAAACACCGCCGCATTTTCAACGATTCGATGTTCCTTTGTAGACTTAGGAATCGTTACAACACCATTTTGTAGATCCCAGCGTAGAATGACTTGGGCAACAGATTTCTGATATTTATCTGCGATTTCTTTTATCACCGGATTATCAAGTAATTGTCCTTGCATTAACGGTGACCATGCTTCAAATTGAATGCTTTTGTCCTTGCAGAAATTTTGCAGTTCCTTTTGGGTTAAACGTGGATGGTGTTCTACTTGATTAACCATAGGGTGACAATACTGCGATAGCCATGCTTGATCGCTGTTTTTACCGCATTCACAAGTTCCGGGCCTTCTTCTACTTTAAATACTCCCAAACCAAACCATGGCATTTGTACACCATTACACCATGTGAAAAAGCAGCAATGACGGTTAAACCCGCTGTCGTAACTGAAACATGCATATCTTGAGAGATAAGGGGCAACAGCCCGACACTGACAAATTCTGTTGTTCCTATTGCAAATGCGCTCACTGCCAATGCCAGCAGCGCCAAAGTACTTCGTTTTTTATCCATGGTTATTTGATCCTCCCTTCAAATAATTGAATCTCTCCTAGGACGTATCTACATAACATCAGTGTGGTAAAAGGAATTGGAACAAGATGGAATCATCAATCAAATTAGTTATAATGAAGTTCCTCCCAAAGTGGAGTATGAGCTTAGCGAATATGGCTGGAGTTTACAAGACATTTTGGACTCTCTTTGTTCCTGGGGAGAAAACCATATTGTCAAAGTATATGGTGATAAATTTTCTGTTTTAGAAGAAAGCATTTTAAATAAGTAATTTAGGATAGCATAGATGATTATCTGTGCACGTGTCTTCGAATAAGTTTTAAAAAAAAAGATTAGCCGATACTCCTAAACAGTGGAGTATCGGCTATTTTATATTGGAGATAACGCATTTATTGTACATTCGAATTTTCTTTTATCTTCGCTTGCAACGGTTCAGCTGTAAGCACTGTACTTTTCACCCACAGAAAAGTTGAAATCAGATAACAAACGGCGGTAAATAGGCAAACCGAAGTAAAGCCACTAAAATGTCCATAAAATAATCCGGCTAAATAAGCACCTACCGTTGTTGCCCCATACATAAGGGCACTGCTTAAGGCAGCAATTGTACCCCGAGCCGTAGGAGATAGTGACTGCAACAATGCCATCATAACTGGAAATATGGTACCCGTAATTAAAAAGATGATAAAATAGACGATCTTTACGTAGACAACCGAAGGGGCATAAGAGATTACCGGATAGAGAATCGTTATGGAAATGATTCCGATTACAAGAGAAGCGTGCTGGCCGATTTTTTTAACAGCCATACTGCCATAGAAACTGCCAATTATATTGCCAAGCCCCAAAAATACCAGAACACTGCCAATTTCATCTACCCTCATTGTGAATTTATCCGCAAGCCAATTGCCTAAAAACGTAAATGCGGCGAAGTTTCCCGTTTGAAAAATAAAGTATGCAAGAAATGTTCGTCGGGCTTTTCTCTCTTTGAGAAGCGTTTCATACCGCTCCAGTAACGAATGCTTCTTATCTTGCGCGGCCGGTGGAATATTTGGAACAAATGAAACGATTAGCAAGACAAGTATTAAAGAAAAAGCGGCGATAATAAAAAATGGCGTTGACCATGACCGAATAGCCAAATACGTACCGATTGGAACCCCAACTGTTTGGGAAACAGCAAGGCCTGCCGTTACGATTCCCATTGATTTTATGATTTTTTGCGGCGGGACGATAGCGGGGATAGTGGCCCAGACTTGAGGAGCAGCACAGGCGGCACAGATTCCTGCCAATGCCCGAAAAAGAAATATGGACCAAAAACCTGTTGCTAAGCCACACAAAAACGTAAAGACTGTAAAACCCAACATTCCATAGGCCATTACTTTCTTGCGATTCCAGCCGTCTGAAAGAGGCCCTGAGATGAGAGCAGACACCGCATAGCCAATCGCATAAGCCCCCACCATCCAGCCGGATGCTTCCGCAGTGATATGAAACCCTTCCCTCAGCATAGGCAAAAGAGGTGAAATAAGAAAAGTATCCGTTCCAATCAGAAACATAATCAAAAAAAGTAAACTAAGCAATTTCATCATACACCCTCCATCCATTCATTTATTATCAAGTAGTTAAATAACTATTGAACTAATGATGAAAAAAAGGGATCCTGGATTTTTTACAAAGTCGCCAGGAATCCTGGTAAGTATTTGTGAAACGTACCTTGATTTAACTTGGTGTACTTGGTTTGGGCTTCTTTTCGCACTTCTATCAGTTCTGCCTCACGCAACGTTCGGAAATGGTAAGAAGCATTGGACTTTGAGATGGAACAATATTCGCCTACCTCCCCACAAGCCATCTCTTTATTCACCGTGTATAGTGTACGAATAATTTCAATTCGTGTAGGATCTGACAAAGCCTTAAAAATCTTGACTCGCATATCATCTTCTGCTTTTAGTTCAATATTCATACAACTACAATACAAGAAATCAGGATAAAACACAATAGCAAGATGAAAAACTGCACATTAGGTTGTAGCACGAAATGTTTTACCCAGTTCATCGCCTAAGCCGAAATAGTGTCTAAAGTTGTAAATGAGCGGAGACCACGTTTTAGGGTTAATGTGATGCTGATCGATTACAATATTTTCATGGGCATGGACGTGAACAGACAACACCTCAATAATGGCAAAAGGCGAATGGTCTGGCATTCGAATATCAGCTACCTTGGCTTCAATTTGCAGAGGGCATTCTAAAATTCTTTGGGGCATTACACAAAGAGAGTCTGCGGGTGTTAATCCGGAAGCTGCAAACTTATCCTTCTCAAAAACAAATTTGCCCCGCTTATGATTGGGTACTGGATTAAGACCCGTTAGAGGAGCCAGCGCCTCAACATTTTTCCAAAGGGAAGGATCGGGTAAATTTACAACACACTCGGGGTGCCGCTGCATATTTTGTAATCCCTTAGAACCCATACCAAGGCCCAGTACAAGGCATTTCCCTAAAGACCAGGCAGATGACATGGGTGTGATGTTGGTGGTTCCATCTTCATTTAAGGTGTTGAGCAATACGGTTGGTGTGCCGAAATATAGAATAGTCGGCTGGACAGTTTGAGTGCGCTGAAACTGAGTTTGCTGGTTCATAACGCTTCTCCCCTTCTCCAATTTAGTGGTCAGTTCCATTGTAGCCACTAAAAGGTTCGCTGCGTGTCGAAGTGTGCTATTTTATCTTCCAATTTCATGCCAAACGTGTGATATAGCCCACTATACCCCTCACGTGTCACCTGTACAGCCCTGGTGTCCGGCACTCGTTTAATCCAACCCAAATCAAATAATTGCCTCGTTATGGCTGCACCTAAAATTCCTGAGCAGTGATGCATCCGCTCACTCCAATCAAGACACTGACGGGCAAATACCCTTTTACTCTTCTTTAAGACCTGTATGTCGATGCCAAACCGTACAAAGAAATCTTCCCCTTGCTTGGTTACTGTAAAATCTTTCTCGACAGGCAAAATGATCCCATTATCCAGCATGCATTGCGTTAACTTTACACCGGCCAAACCTGCCAAGTGGTCATAACAAGTTCGTGCATACTTGAGAGCTTTTACTTGCTCAGATTCCCGAAGTGAGGTGATTTTTTTAACCGGAGCAATGCTGATCATCCCTTCAAGCACATGGGCTACCTCTGCATTTGCTAATTTGTAGTACCTGTACCGCCCGTTCGTTTCAACATCTAGCAATTTTCCGTTTACTAGCTTAGCCAGGTGGGCACTTGCCGTTTGTGGTGAAATTTTAGCTCTGCGGGCTAACTCACTCGCCGGCAGCATTCTTCCATCCATCAAGCTAAAGAGAATAGTTGTTCGTGAAGAATCTGCGATAAGCGCAGCTACTTCGGCAATATTGGGCACGGCATTCATTTTTTCCCCTCCCTGGCCTAACCCGCTTTAAGGTTAGGCTGACCACTCGTTATTTACCTTTTCATTCAACCATACGGGTAATTCGCTTCTTCTTCCATGACAAACGGTAATACGAAAATTGCAAAATAAGATTTACGAGGAAAGCGACCGGGTAACCAATCCATATTCCTTGTATCCCGAGACTCGTGTGAGTTGAAAGTACGTATGCCACAGGAACTTCAACACACCAAACCGACAGGACACTAAATACGGTTGGCCAGAGTACAGTTCCGCTTGCACGCATCGTTGAGGCAATGATCATTGTATGGCCAAAGATCAAATAACTCCAAAGGGTAATCATGAGTAAACGATGGGCGATATCAAGCGTACCTTTACTCGTTAGGAACCACGAGAGAATGTCCTGAGAGAAGAGGTAGACGAGTATGATTAAAATGCCGCCCACTACATAGTTGAGCACCACGCCCGCCCGAATGACCTGCCTGAGCCGGTCAAACTGGTTTGCTCCAATAGACTGTGCGGCAAATATAGAGACGGTGATACCCAGACTTACTGCTGGCATTGATACGTAACTCACCACTTGATTTACTGCACCGTAAGCTGCGGTAGCGTCAGAACCAAAGCGATTCACAAACGTTATCACGGCAATTTCAGCGAGTGATACCAGGATCATATTGATGCTTGATGGGATGCCAAGGCGCAATAATAATTTTAACAGTCCCCAATCCATGCGAAGGCACTGAACAACAGATGCATCAAACTGCAGCGGATGCTTTGTTTTTCGCAGGTAGACCAGCAAGATGATAAATGTTACGACGATTGAAAATACCGAGGCGTATGCTGATCCATACACACCTAGCCTGGGCAAACCTATCCACCCAAAGATGAGAAGAGGCAGCATCCCTATGTTTATTGCCGTGCTGACGATAAGCGAGTAAAACGGTGTCTTAGAATCACCTATACCGCGCATAAACGTGGTGTAGGCAAAATAAAGGAACATAACAGGCATAGACCAGAATAAGATGCGTGCATAATGAACACTGACGGCAATAATATTTTCCGGTGTGCCTATTAACCGCAGGATATCCCAGGTAAATAGACCGCCAATTATGGATAGCACCAATCCCAAAAAGAAAGTGAACGTGAGCGTTGTGCCGACGATTGCTTTTAACCTCTCCTCGTTCCGTGCACCATACGCTTGACCAATCAAGATTGCACTGCCAGATCCTACTCCAATCGTGAAAGAAACCAGCAGAAAGAACAAAGGAAAGAAGGCCGAAATGGCAGCTAGGGAATCTACGCCAAGCCAACGGCCAACAACGACACTGCCAACCAACTGGCCGATTGATTGAAGTGCATTGCTAAATATCATGGGTATAAGAAAGTTAAACATGGAACGCCAAACCGGTTGGCTGCCCATCCTCTTATCTTCCAAACTACTCGATTCGCTGGTTTTATCTTGGAGCGATTTCATTTTTCATTTCTCCTCTTCATCTTGTAATGACAATCGGGGATTTTTTGAACATTAAGTGACCGTTTTCTGAATACGGCTTTTTGATTTTCTGAAGTGGTATAATATTTTTTGCTAACGATAGTAGACGTTAGCTCTCCACTCCTAATCTAGTTTCTAGTCTCCATTTGAAAACCAGAGTCCATAGTTGGGTTAGCTATGGGCTTTTGTTTTATCATTTTTTCCACCCTAAAACCAGTAACAAGGTCCAAATTGTCACAATAACCCACCGTTTCATCCCTATTCTCTCCACATACCATGTTAATGTAATAGTATAAAAATTGACATGTGCTTACTGATAGGTTCAGATGAAATTTGTGTCTCTGGCACAAATTATGACTTAACCATGTTTCGGATACAAGTGCAAGGGTAATTATTAAACATTCTCTGCATTCGTGGAACAAAAACGCGCTGGTGAAGCGGGTTAGCATGAAGAATGAGGGCCGCCCAACTGCACAAACTATTATAAAGATTTATATGCAAGGGCACACCTAAGAAGATCGGCTTTTTGCTAAAGAAAAGGAGCGTTTTCCCATGAAAGACACATCCAGTTTGCACAAAGAGGCCATGGACATGTTATTACATACCAGTCGGACGTTCTTTATTCCGATTAGCCTGTTGCCATCAAAATTAAAGGAAACTGTCGCGGCAGCGTATTTATGTATGCGGGCTATTGACGAGATAGAAGATCACCCGGAACTTCCATCCGATGTAAAAATTCACTTGTTACATACGATAAGTTTGGTTATCGAGGAATCTAATCTGAACAATAAATTAAACGTTCTATTTGAACCATACAAGTCTGTCCTGCCGGAGGTGACGTTACGGCTGGCAGACTGGGCAAGCCTGTGTCCGGTATCCATGTTGCCAAACGTAAAAATGGCAACAGCAAGAATGTCCAAGGGGATGGCCCAATGGGTTTCTAAGCAGTGGAAAATTAAGAGTGAAGAGGATTTAAATGATTACACCTTTTATGTCGCAGGGTTGGTTGGCCTGCTTCTTGCAGACATTTGGCAATGGCATGAGGAGGTTGACACCGACCGCGAACTCGCCGTTGCTTTTGGACGAGGCCTGCAGGCTGTGAATATTATCCGAAATCGTACGGAAGATTTATCCCGCGGGGTCAATTTTTGGCCAGATGGATGGGAACTGGACGACATGTTCGAGTATGCGAAGCGGAACCTGGCCTTAGCGGATACTTATCTAAAAGGCATAAAACGTGGACCCATTTTTACTTTTTGCCAAATTCCTCTTGTTTTGGCCAACGCTACGCTTGATGCAATAAAAGCGGGCCACCAAAAATTGAGCCGTACCGCTGTAGCCGATCTTCTCAAAGGAATAACCACAAGTCCAACGCAATAAAGACAGACAGACCGAATATTCAAGGTCGGTCTCAGCCTGCTTTTTCAGCCGATAACATTGTGAATGAATCGTTCTAAATCAGCAACATTCGTAATATTCTTGTTACATTCAAGGCTGTTCATGCACATGTAATTACCAACGGCTTTATAATAATCAGGTGAATGGGAGGCCCTTGATTTGGATATCGCTGAAACCAAAGCCACTTCGCCATACCCTTTACATAATGAACACATATCTTTCTTGTTTGTCAGTGTAAATTTGCCTTCGACCCCCACAACATTTCCGTCCAAATCATAAACCATAAACCATTTATTTGTTGAGATATCAATCCAGCCAAGATAGGTTAAGGGACGGAAATTGGTCGTTGCTAAATCAGGCATCTTCAACTTCTTATTCTTAGGAAATAGTTTCTTTACCTGCTTTTCCGTCACTTGAGGGAATTCTGCTAAATAGGGTACCAAAGAACTCAGGTATTCCTGAAACTCTTCAACTGTTTTTAAAGCAGAAATTCTTGCTACGATTTGTTTTTGGGCATCTGGAACATCAGAAAATATTTCGATTACTTTAGATTGCGCACTATCCTTTACTGCTTGAATGATTGTTGGATCAGGAACCGTGTTCGAAGCGTGCTGTACGATCTGCATTTGCTTCTTAATAAAGTTATAGTGATGATTGCGAATAAATGGTTCAACCATATCCTTCCCTCCAAACTCGTTTGGTACTTCCTTCTTCCCTTTTCAGTTTAAAGGATTCGCTTCTTTTACGAAATGTGGAAGATGAGTAAGAACCAAACTCGGCATATAAAAAGCACTGATCCTCTCTTCTTAAGATGGTCAGTGCTACAGTGCCACACCTATTTATTTGGAATAAACAATTTTCTTGACCGTTTCTACCGAAAGGAAATACTCCGCCGCTAATTGATTAAACGTGCTGCCGCTTTTAAATGCGTTTTTTATATCGGCATTTCTGTCATCAATGGACTTTCTTCCTCCAGAAAGTGTGCCCCATTTTCGATACGTCGTTTTTTGTTTAGGAATATAGATGGTTTCTCCCTGGACATACTTCTGGATCTCTACGATCAAATCTTCAGGTAAAATTTCGGTTGCTTTTACATATTTCATTTCTGCCAGCCCCTTATTCATTAGTTAAGAATGAAAATAAGGTGCAAAGCCAAAATATTAGAAATGATCTATGCTCACTTGGGCGATTTTATTTTAAATAAATGTCCGCCCCATGCAAAGTATCGCCTCCAATACCAGGCTTTGCATGAGACGCTGCGGATTCTGGCAACCCAACCTTGCTTGCCATTTTAACCACCTCCCCGACATACTATTAGAACTTATTGTTTCCCATTATTATACAAGAAATCAAACCTTGTTGCATCGCCCCCTTTGGATCGTACCCGTTCAGAAAAGGGGTTTGTCTGCCTTTGCATGGAGAAAAAGTATCCAATATGTGTACAATGGGTAAAGCTATAGTACGAGGAGGATACATATGCTAAAAATTAAATTTTGCACGATCCCGGTAGCCGATCAAGACAGGGCCTTAAAATTTTACACAGAAAAACTTGGATGTGAAGTTCTCACCGATCAACCGTTTGGGAATGGAATGCGATGGATTGAGGTGGCATGGCCGCAGAGAGAAACCGCGTTTGTACTTTTCACCCCACCTGGCATGGAAGACCGGGTTGGCGGCTTCTCGATGGCTTCAATCGTCACCGATGATATTGAAAAAACCTACCATGAATTTACGTCCAGAGGGGTGGAATTTATCGAACCTCCGAAGCCTCAGCCATGGGGGATACAGGCCATCTTTAAGGACAGTGAAGGCAATAGTTTCGTCATGACGCAAGAGCAATAGCTTTTGTATGGGAATCCCACTTCAAATATAATAAGAGCGTATCGCTAAAAGATCAATAAAACAAAAAGACCGACTAAAGGTATCCGTATATAATCATATCATCAGAATTTCCCTGATATCTTGCTCGGTCAGGGTGGACAATTCCTGCTGGCCAGGCTGGATTACTTCCTCAATGAGGTTTTTCTTTTTCTGTTGAAGTTCGTACATCTTGTCTTCCACGGTGCCCTGGGTGACGAGGCGAATCACTTGCACTACTTTCTTCTGTCCAATGCGATGTGCACGATCAGCTGCCTGCTGCTCCACGGCGGGGTTCCACCATAGGTCGTACAGAATAACGGTGTCCGCTCCGGTCAGGTTCAGCCCGGTACCGCCGGCCTTTAATGAGATGAGGAACAAGTCCCGTTCGCCTTCATTAAACCTGCTGCACAGCTGAACACGCTCGGAATTAGGGGTTTTGCCGTCCAGGTAGAAATACGGTACTCCTAGATAACCAAGTTCCCGCCTGATCAGGCCCAGCATCTCGGTAAATTGTGAGAATATCAGAACCCGTTTCCCCGTGCTTCGGCATTCCGCCACAATTTCCATCAGCTGCTCGAATTTGGCCGAGCTTCCGGCATATCCTTCGACGAACAAGGCAGGGTGGCAGCATAACTGTCGAAGTCGGGTCAATCCGGCTAGGATTTTGATCCGGTTTTTCTGAAACCCTTTGTTCAGATGCTTCACTGTTTCCTGCTGCAGTTCTGCTAAATAGGCCAGGTACAGCTTCTTCTGATCCGGCAGTAGCTCAGAGGCTTGCAGTGACTCAATTTTCTCTGGCAGCTCCTTCAGCACGTCTGTCTTTAATCGACGCAGCAGAAACGGACGGACTCGTTTGGATACGATTTCCCGGGATAAGTCATTAAATGCCTTTCTACTAAGGAACAACTCGGGGAACACCGCGTCGAAGATGGACCATAGTTCCTCTAGCGAATTCTCCACGGGAGTTCCAGTGAGGGCAAAACGGTATTGGGCCTGAATTTGCTTCACCGCCTTCGCCGTCTGAGTGGCGTGGTTCTTAAAGACCTGCGCCTCGTCCAAGATGACAGTATGGAATGATTGCTCGCCATACAATTCGATATCCCTACGCAAAAGTGGGTAGGAGGTGATGATGACGTCCGCCTGGGATACATCATTCAGAACACTGCTGCGCTGCTCTCTGCTGCCGTCGGCGATGATAGCCCGAATCTCGGGTGCGAATTTCTTCAGCTCATTTTTCCAGTTATACACGAGAGAAGCGGGAGAGACGATCAGCGTCGGCAGCTTCTGATTTCTGATTTCAGGTAGCACCGATACGATAAAAGCGATGCTTTGCAGTGTCTTGCCTAGCCCCATATCGTCTGCTAGAATGCCGCCGAAACGGTAGTGGGCGAGCGTCTTTAGCCATTGGAACCCATACTTCTGGTAATCCCGAAGTATGGGTTCCAGAGTGTCGGGTACGGGGAAATCTAGATTGTCCGGATTCCGCATATTTTCCAAGAGCCGGCAAAACGATTTACCCAGCTTGACGGCTTTTCCTTGTCTCTCGGAATCCACCAAATGTAGTCCTTGGACCAATGGAAGGCGAATTTTCGTTCCCTTCACATCCTCTTTATGAATGCCCATTCCGTTCATGAAACGGATGATTTCCTGAAAGTCTGCGCTTTCCAGCGGTAATAACGCTCCGTTCGGCAGCCGGTAGTATTTGCGCTTTTCTTCGAGGACTTTCAACAGATTGCGGATTTCCTCTTCAGGAATCCCATCCATTTCGAACTGGAATTCCAGCCAATCGGGTCGTGTTGCCATATCCACAGTCACCTTCGGGGTCACATGTGCCGTGTGAAGTCTTACTTTCACGGCGGTAGTGGCATATACCTCCACCAACTTCTCCAGCTGTGGAACGACATGGTACAGAAAATCGTATTCCGCTTCTTCGTCATGCATGAAATATCCACTTTCCGTCTTGGAGAACAAGCTTTGCTCCATAAGCTCTAGGATTCGTCGCTCCCGCTCCCCGTCCCGCATGAGGATGCGATCCGTGCCGCGCATCTGATCATGTCCTTCTAGCGGATTGATGACAATATCGCCATATCGAAACTCCAGTCCGGCAAGTAGTCGATGCTTCACCCGGTCCAAATATAGCTTGGCCTTTAGCGGTGTTTGCATGATGCGATCAGAAACGGCTTGGGTGACCTGGATGCTGCCCAACTTCATCAAACCGGGTACTACCCTCTCCATAAAATGTTCCATTTGCTCCTTCGGAATCTGGATTTGGTGCTTGCGAGAAGTTTCGAGCATTTGCTTCAGCTGCGAGAGACGCTTGCACTGATCGGCTGGCAGCTTCAGAAGCTTTCCTTCGGAGAGGACAACCCCATACCATTCCATAACTATAATCCTCTCCAAACCTTGAACGTCCAATTGATAGCCTTCGTCCTGGGCTTGATCGAACTCAAAATGGAGCGGAATTGGTTCGTCTGATAAATGGATCCCATTGAATCTGCTATCACCCTGCTCAAGTTGTACTGATGGAGCCTTGGCAAGCAAGGGAAGAAGGGATTCCCATGAGAAAGGAGGAACCAGAAGCATTCGATCGCCGCTAATACTATTAGCATGAACGGAAGAAAGGCTTGCAGTTTCAGTGTACACGTTTTCGTTGTGATAAATTTGAATTAACTGCCGCATGACCGCATCATTTTCTTTTGAAAAGCTATGCAGGTCGGGATCGTAAGTGAAGTGCTTGGAAAATGTATACGCTTCTCTCCGGTCGATATGGTCGAGAAATTCTCTTATTTTCTGTATAGTGTACAGTCTTTTAGGCCCAACCTTAATTTCAATGGCGAACATGTACTTCCGATGACCATAGGCGAAGGGTCTGCAGGTAAACTCGACATCAAGGAGTACCCTTGTATCGAAGAGAGCACGGGTACTCCTCGGACGAAGCGGCTTGCCACCAAACAGTTCCATCACGCTGTTGGTAAGTTGAATATCTTCTGACATTATCCCAGATGGTCTAGGTGCAGAAACGGCAAATCGTGGTTCGACATATCCGGTTCCTTCCGAGAATCCCTCTTGTTCAATCTCTATGATATTCAATAAGACCGCAGCGATATGTTGACAATTATTATCATAAGAATCAAGCGTGGGACAGGTGCATTCCGCATCCACATCCCCATTTTGATTGATTTTGACGGTAACCTGGAAGCTGCTCTTTCCTTTAACCGTAGCTTCATATATAGACGTTTCGGGGTCGTAATTCGTCAAGATCACTTTTCTGGCATGGTAGTAGGCTTCTCCTTTTTCATAAGTAAGCGGGCCGCACAACGATTTAATCATCTGTTGGGTCAACTGAAAATACATTGTTTTTTTCCTTCCTTTTGAATATGGATAATGAACCACAACCTACCTCATTACGATCCAAGCGGATCAGCAACTGTTTTCACGTTGGTTTTATTGAACTTAGCTTTCACTATTTTACCTAAGTATTTAACAGACCGAATCTAAGCTTATTTTATATAAATTAACCAATTTTGATAAAAACACACTGATAACACTTTCTCCACAGTCTCAAAATCAACCAGCCTCTACCATGGGCTATTGTTTTTGCACTGTGGAGAAACCATACATTACGAGTTGTGCTTTTTAGCCTGATGGCTTAATCTTACCAAGATTACTGAAGATACTATAGCACCAGTAACCAGACATTTGTACATATCTTTAAAGATTAAACCCAACACTACACCAATAATCACACCTAAAACTATGATTGAAACTCGTTCTCTTTGACTCATTATTCAATCCTCCATCTTTTTTAATAAGGCATTAACTTTATGAAGAGCAAAGTTTAAATCTAACTTCTCTTCATCATTTAACTTAGTTAGATTTTCACTAAATCTTTGATAAATCTTAGTCCATTTTGTTTCTTCAATCTCCTTACCCGTAGGTGTCAATGAAACCAGAACTGCACGTTTGTCCTTTGTGTCAGGCACCTTAACCAAATAGCCACCAGCTTCTAAATCACTAATGATATTCGTTAATTGTTGCTTTGCTATACCTAAACCAGTGCTAATTTCTTTAAGATTCAAAGCCCTTTGTTGCATGTACATAAACTCAATTACGTGATTCTGCATGTGTGATAACTTTACCGAATCCTTGTTTAATTCGCTAAAATTACCAAATAAATTTGGTATCAAGGAAATGTATTCTTTAGCAATTTCTTCATTCATTAACAACCCTCCATTTAGTAAATATATTATTACTAAATTTAAATAAAATCAACACTATATCCGATTAAAAATAATTTTTTATTTACTATTTATTTGCATGATAAACTTTTCGATATACTCGGAAACACATAAATGAGGAGCAGTAATACAACTGCTCCTCAAGTATTGACACCCGTTGGTTCAATGGAAATTCCAAAGCCTACAGCTGTTTGTGCAATTTCGGGTCTTATCCCGGACAAGGTGCTTTTTAGCCCGAGTAGATTTAATGTCTTTATAAGACGGAAAATTTGTTGGGACACCATCGTATCCATCATGACAACACCGGACAAATCAATATAAAGATACTGTCCGTCTCATTGTCAACAATCGGATTCGGAGGAGTTGTTTTCGGCTTCAGCAAGGCGGGCGAAGGCGCGGAAAGCTGGACCAACACGGTCGTGTTGACTTCGATCGTCATCGGGCTAGTCGCGCTCGTGCTATTCACCCTGCGGCAGACTTTTATGCGCGATCCGATGATGAATCTGCGCGTGTTTAAGTATCCAATGTACATCGTTGGGCTGCTTTTGGTGCTATCGTGTATGATAGTCATCTTATCGAGTATGAGTATTCTGCCAATGTTTCTGCAGAACGGTATGAGACTGTCTGTGTTCGCCACCGGGCTCATGTTGTTGCCGGGTAGCGCGCTGAACGCAAACGTCTTGCCGCTCCGCCAACTGCTGCACACGAAGGGACGTTTTATAAAGAAATGTTGTTTACACATAAAATAACCATACGATCAAAGGTACAAAAATTGCCCCAGAGATCGCACTTAACGTCATCGCAACGGAACTGATTGATACAGTACGTTCACCATATTCGAAGGCCTTAGCAATTCCTATTGCATGGGACGCATTGCGACAGGGATGGTGATGGACTTTGGGACAATAGAAATAATAAGACTTTTTTCCACACCAAGATATTTTGCAAACAATAATCCACTGACAATTCCAAAAACTGATCCTACAAGTATACCGCTTAAAATCGGAATAAAATTTCGAATTAAGATCATCCTTTGGTTATATAAGGGGTACGCAAGAGCAACAATTGATGGTCCTAGTAGGAGGTTAATCCATTGGCCGCCCAACATATACGTTTTATAAGGAACCTGGAAACCCACTAGAAGAACAACAATTGTGAATGTCGTTGTCAACGTTGGGATTAAAAATGGAAAACGATAACGTCCATACAACCGATTCATACCTAAGTAAACAACTACCGTTAATACAATCATGAGGATTGCCACAATTTCTGGTCCCTTCTATTTTGAACTTTATTTGCTAAAAATTGACTGGTATATCCAGCTGAAATCATCACGATCACTGTGCTTATAGCAACGATAAGGAGAAGTACGACACCATGACCGGCAAAGATAGGGGTATAATTCATAACGCCTACAGTTGCAGGTATAAATACCATCGGCAAATACTTTAGTAGAAATCCAGCCCCCGTTTCGATCCATTGTAAAGGACAGATATTCAAAATCAGTGCCATAAACAATACCATTAAGCCAATGATGCTACCTGGAATAGGCAAATGGAGTATGTTTGTATCTAGTAATCTAAAAGTGGGCCACCGTAGTCACCGAAAATTCCCCCATTATATAATTAAACCCTACAGATATTATTTCATAATGTGGGGAGCCTGGAGTGTTGATTACGTTGAGAAAGAAACAGGAAGTCTTACTGATGTACTTAAGGGAGGCAAAGTCGCAAAGGGAGATTGCAAGAGAGACAGGGATTGACCGCAAGACGGTAAGCAAATATATAAAAGAATATGAGAATAAAAAGATTGAAGTGGAACAATGTGGTGATTCTGTACATACAGGAGAATTGATCCAGGAACTTGTGGAGGCCCCAAAGTATAAGGTGGGCATTCGTCAAAAGCGAGTGATGACGAAGGAAATAGAACAAAAGATAATACGATACCTTGAAGAAAATGAACAAAAGCGGAAGAAAGGGCTGCGAAAACAACTAAAAAAACCTATTGATATTTTTGAAGCGCTAGAGGCAGAAGATATCGGAGTCAGTTACAGTACCGTCCTTCGGACCATCAGGCAGCTGGAGAAAAAAACAAAGGAAGCATTTATAAAAGGCACTTATCTACCCGGTGATATATGTGAATTCGACTGGGGCGAAGTGAAGGTCAAAATAGCGGGAAAATGGCGTAAGCTGCAGATGGCTGTTTTCACTTCGGCTTTTGGAAATTATCGCATGGCCTACCTGTTCATGACCCAGAAGATGGAGTGTTTCCAGGAAGCACATGCCCTCTTCTTCCAGAACACCGGCGGTGTTTACCAAACCATGGTCTACGACAATATGAGAGTCGCCGTCAAACGGTTTGTCGGAACTGAAAAGGAACCTACCGATGGGCTAATGAAGCTATCCCTGTATTATGGATTCAGACATCGCTTTTGTAATGTAAGGAAAGGAAATGAAAAAGGACACGTTGAGCGGAGCGTTGAGGTCGTTCGAAGAAAGGCGTTTGCTTTTCAGGATAGCTTTGCATCTTTGGAAGAAGCAAATGAATACTTAATGAAAGTCTGTGAGCGGCGAAACCGAAAATCCCAGCCATCCCAACAAAACCATACTGCCGAAGAGTGTCTGGAAATCGAGCAAGATGAATTCCTCCCCCTTCCCCCTCCATTCGATGCCGCACGAATCCAAAACGTGCGTGTCGACAAGTATTCGACGGTAGTAATTGATCAAAGCCATTATTCGGTCCCCGATCATTTGGTTGGCGAAATTGTAAAGGTGAAAGCCTACTCAAACCGGATTATTTTTTTCCACGAAGAAAAAAGAATAGCTGAGCATCTTCGCCTGACAGGATGCCATGAATGGAGTGTGCACTTGGAGCATTATCTTGAAACACTAAAGAAAAAGCCTGGTGCATTAGCTGGTAGCACAGCATTACAACAGGCAGACAAAAAGATAAAATCAATTTATACGACTTATTATAGCAGTCGGGAGAAGGAATTTATAGAGTTGATGCAGTTTTTGAAGGAAGAATCAAGCATAGCCGAGATTGAACAGAGCATCACGAAACTCAAAAAGATCAATGCAAGCCATGTGACGACGGATAAGATAAAGATTCTTTGTGCCAAAAACAGAGAGATAAAGCCTCTTGACTCTGCCCTTTCAAAGGAAACAAAGGACATCAGTGAACAATCGAAAGCACATTTGAAAATGTACGATGCCCTGTTCAAGACGGAAGAAGTAGGGAACAAGGAGGCCATCGCATGAGCAAACAGAAGGAATGGGCGGAAGAAATCTTCAATTACAGCAAGGATCTTAGGCTCCCCATCGTCCGCCAGTGCTTCCAGGAACTGATCAAAGAGGCGAATCAAAAGGATGCGAGCTATGAGGAATTCCTGGCAGCCTTATTGCAAAAAGAGTGGGACTCCCGACAGGATTCCGCGCAATACAACAGGATCCGGAGGGCTGAGTTCCCTTATAAGAAGCATTTGGAGGATCTATCGGTGTATGATTTGCCGGAAGATGCCCAAAAGAAATACAAGCGTTTGAAGACCCTTGAATTCATCAAGGAAGGCAGGAACCTCATCCTAGCCGGAAACCCCGGAACCGGAAAGACACATATGGCAATAGGCTTAGGGATGAAGGCGTGTGTAGAGGGTTATAAGGTTTGGTTCACGACCGTCCCACTATTGATCAACCAAATCAAGGAGTGCCGGTCCGAGAGGACCCTTCGGGCTTTCCAGAAACGCTTTGAGAAATACGACTTGGTCATCGCTGACGAGATGGGATATATCTCCTTCGACAAGGAAGGGGCGGAATTATTGTTCACGCACCTCTCTCTCCGTGCGGGGCAGAAATCCACCATCATCACAACAAACCTATCATTTGAGAGATGGGAGGAAATATTCCAGGATCCCGTGATGACGGCAGCCATGATTGACCGGCTTACCCACCAGGCTTATCTTGTCAATATGAACGGGAATTCCTATCGAATGAAACAAACCAAGGAATGGCTGGAAAAGCAGCAACTGGTGTAGCGGAAACCGAAAGTTGATGAATGAATTACTAACCAAGTTGGAATACTTCCCTTTCTAATGGAAAAATAGACATTCCTGCGCCTAAACGGAAAACTTAGGCGGGGGAATTTTAAATGATTAAGTGGGGGAATTTTGAGTTGACAAATACATATGTTTCGCAACCAATCTCCAACAAAAGAAAAAGCGTATAACAATGCAACTTGTACTATAATTTTAATCAACTTCATTTAATGCAGACCTCCTAACAAGCAATAACAATACTTTCTTTCATTGTTATAATAACCTCCATATTCACTAAGTAATATGTTATTGATTTATTTTTACTATAGGATAGGACGGATTATTTTTTGTATTGTTGCGTATCTTGCCCGTTAGCAGAACAAAAAAGGACCGCCGAAGCAGATCTCTTATGAAAGTAAAGGTCCCTGTGATTTCGATAATAATCATTAGTTGAATAAGGTGTAATTTTAATAAAAGTAAATCAACCTAAACACACACTAATTATCAAAAAAAGTGGGAAAAGAATGCTTCCCACTTTTTTACGTTATTTATCTGGTATTCTCATTAATCGTTTTGAGAATTTTATTCATTGCTATTTCACTCGAAGATAAATCAATGTATCTTACAAATACGCCAATAAGAGATGTTCTTCGGGCACTCGTTAAATGTAGAGTCATTAATCAAAAAGGCCGACTAATTAAAGTCGACCTCTGCATTGCTATATTGTTGAAGCATACCGTTGCCGTTGCGGCAAAATTATGCTTCAAATCACACATTTGTACCTGCTCCACACATATGTATTGGTGGAGGCGGTGGGAATCGAACCCACGTCCGAAGACTCCGACACATAAGCTTCTCCGAGCGCAGTTACCTGTGGTTGGTTTCGCCTACCCGGCTGCCAGGCAACCCACTACCTGATAGGCTAGTCTGATTAGTCTCTTCCCTCAGCTCCAGACGGAAGCCTTAGGCGTAGTCCACTAAAAGGTGAGTCCTATTCCCGCCACATGGACGATAGAGAGAGAGGACCGCTACTGCTTATTAGGCAGCTAAAGCGAAGTTGTTTTGTTCTTTAGCGTTTGTATTTACGCTTGCGTTGTTTACGGAATCGCAACCCACCGGCTCGCTACTCATGCTCGAACCATCCCCGTCGAATCCAGAACGCCCCCATATAATAAGGGTCGCTCCTGGGAAATCAGAGCATTTGTACCTCTTATGAAGTTATAGCTTGAGTATATCACAAATTGATATACGATGCAAGCATTATCGGTTGCGCTCACGCAGGGCACGCTGAATATCGCGCTGGGCATCTTTTTGCTTGATCGTTTCTCTTTTGTCGTAGTTTTTCTTACCTTTAGCCAGTCCGATTTCTATTTTACAGAAGCCACCCTTAAGGTATAAGCGAAGCGGGATAAGCGACATCCCTTTTACTTTCATGTGCCCAAACAGTTTGTTGATCTCGTCCTTATGCAGCAGAAGTTTTCGCGGACGCAGCGGGTCGTGGTTGTATCGGTTGCCCTGCTCATACGGGCTGATATGCAGATTCAGCACACTGATTTCCCCGTTGCGTATGCTGCAATAGCTGTCTTTCAAGTTGGCTTTCCCCGCGCGAATCGATTTAATTTCTGTACCTGTCAGTACAATTCCTGCTTCATATGTTTCTTCAATAAAATAGTCATGGCGCGCCTTCTTGTTCTGCGCAACTACTTTGATTCCTTCTTTGCTCATGGCCTTCTCCTTAAACAACATTGTTAATAGATCTTACCACAGTTTCGCTGTGTGAAAAAGATCTCAACAATGCGGTTCCAAGCGCGTGAGCCCAAATCCGCCATCCTAAGAAGGCAAAATTCGGGCGTACGTGATCTGCTTACCATGCCTCTCTTATTTCTTCTTTTTCTTTCTTACCGATTTAGGGACAGAGGGCGAACTGCTTTTTCTCTTCTTTTTCTTCTCAACAGCGTCCATCCAGAACGGGTTGTCTCTACCGGCCCTTGGCTTGGCCCCCGTCTTTTTCTTGCGCTTGGGGGCATCAACGGCAATAACGCGTGGCTTACGCTCTTCTCTCCCGCGGCGAGGCCCCCCTTTGCCACTTTTAGGAAGTCCGACGACTTCAAAGTCAATCGTGTGCTCATCTACGTTAACATTAACAACCTTAACCCGCACTTCGTCCCCGATGCGGAACATGCGACCTGTCCGCTGGCCGATGAGGGCATACTGCTTCTCATGGAAATCATAATAGTCATCAGAAAGGTAGCTGATGTGCACCATACCTTCAATCGTATTTGGAAGTTCAATGAACATTCCGAACGAAGCGACACTGCTGACGATTCCATCGAATTCTTGATCCATGTGTTCAAGCATATATTCGGCCTTTTTCAGATCGTCTGTTTCCCGCTCAGCATCAACCGCGTTGCGCTCCCGCTCAGAAGAGTGCTTCGCCACTTCCGGCATTTTGATCGTCCACTCTTCAGCGCGCTCTGGAGTAAATCCGCCTGGCTTAAGCGATTCACGAATCATGCGGTGTACGATTAAGTCCGGGTACCGGCGGATAGGCGAAGTAAAATGCGTATAATATTCGGTGGATAACCCGAAGTGTCCCCGATTCTCCGCCTCATACTTGGCCTGCTTCATGGAACGCAGCATCACTTTTGAGATGACGATTTCCTCAGGTGTCCCTTTTGCCTCTTCCAATAAAGTCTGCAGAGCGCGCGGATGGATGCTGCTGGCCTTGCCTCGCACATAATAACCGAAGTTCGTAACAAACTCGAGAAAAGTCTGCAGCCGGTCCGCGTCTGGATCTTCATGAACCCGGTAGATAAACGGTACGCGCATCCAGTGAAAATGTTCGGCTACTGTTTCATTCGCTGCCAGCATAAATTCCTCGATCATCTGCTCAGCAATCGTGCGCTCACGCATTTTCACTTCAGTTGGCTTTCCTTCCTTATCAACCAGGATTTTGGCCTCACCGAAATCAAAGTCAATGGCCCCCCGCTCCATCCGTTTGTGGCGAAGTGTGAGCGCCAGCTCCTTCATTCTCTGAAAATGATCGACCAAGTAATCATACCGGGCAATCAACTTTTCATCGTTTTCCTCGAGGATCTTATATACATCCCTGTATGTCATCCTCTCATTTGTGCGGATGACACTCTCATAAATCTCATGTTTAACCACATTGCCTTGGCTGTCCATCTCCATATCGCACGTCAATGTAAGGCGGTCTACCCGCGGATTTAAGCTGCATATTCCGTTGGAGAGGCGGTGCGGCAGCATCGGGATAACCCGGTCAACCAGGTATACGCTGGTTCCCCGCTTAAACGCTTCATTATCAAGCTCTGACCCTTCCCGTACATAATAGCTCACATCGGCGATATGGACGCCCAGAAGATAATTTCCGTTGTCCAGCACTTCAATTGAAACGGCGTCATCCAAATCCTTTGCATCCGCACCGTCGATGGTCACCATCGTACGCTCTCTTAAATCGCGGCGGCCCTCTATTTCTGCCGGGCTGATTTCATCTGGAACAGCCTCTGCTTCTTTCATAACATCTTCAGGAAAGGCTTCAGGCAGCTGGTACTTGCGGATCACCGATAAAATGTCGACGCCTGGATCATTTTTATGGCCAAGTACTTCAACGATTGCGCCCTCAGGGTTACCGCGTCCGGTCTCCGGAAATTTTACAATTTCCACCACAACCTTATGGCCATCTACAGCACCCATAGATGCGCCTTTCGGAATAAAAATGTCCTTGTTAATTCGCTTGTCATCCGTTATCACAAAACCATAATGCTTCTCGTCCTGGTATGTTCCGACGATCTGATGGTTTGCACGTTGGACAACCCGGACAATCTCCCCTTCCAGCCGCGGGCCATGGGAGTTCGGATTCAGGCGGGCCAGAACCGTGTCGCCGTTGAGGGCGCCGTTCATGTCGTTGGCATGAATGTAAATGTCCGGCATTCCTTCCTCTTCAGGCAGCACAAAGCCGAACCCTTTGGCGTGGCCCTGCAGTCTTCCTTTAATTAAATTCATCTTTTCGGGTACACCGTATCGGTTTGTCCGCGTCCTGACAACCTTGCCTTCCTCTTCCAGCTTATTTAGTACTTTGACAAACTCCTTAAAAGAACTGGCTGAGTCCACTTCAAATGCCTCTTCCAGCTCTTTGATGGTCATAGGCCGGTAAGCCTGTTCCCGCATAAATGTTATAATTTTATCTTCATCTGGCATTTTGTCGCCTCCTTTGATTCGGCAGCAGTTAAACTGCTGCATCGTTTCCTGGTAAACCCTCCATAAAATTCGCGATGTCTTGAAATACCTGTTCCCGCTCTCGGTCAAGTGTAATAATATGGCCTGATTTTCCATACAGCTTGATTTCTTTATAGTTTGACCGAATAGTCGAATAAATATAACCACTGCTGTCAGGCTCGATTGTTTCATCCTGTTCAGACTGTATAATCAGGGCCGGAGCTGTGACATGGTCCAATTCTCTTTTTACGGTTTTGATTAAATCCCACAAGCTGGCCGTACAGACTAACGGGCTGCGGTCGTACGGAAACATGCCAGCTTCAATGTGATCCGCTTTCTTCTCTGTGCGCAAAATATAGGGTTTAACAAAACGGACATATTTGGCCCACCTAATCCTCTTGTCTCTCACCTCAATTGGCGCATTCATAGAGATGACGGCTGTTGCTGGTTGGTGGATGGCGAGACGGAGAGCAAGCAGGCCGCCCATAGAGAGGCCTGCTGGAATAATGGCTCTACAGCCGCGCCGCTTAAGCGCTTGAAAGCCCGCAAGCGCACTGTTCCACCAGTCAGGCCACCTTGTTGTGGCCATATCTTCGGGTGTTGTGCCATGTCCGGCCAGAAGTGGAGCATGCACCGTATAGCCGGCACGCTGGAAATATCGGCCCATGGGCTGCATCTCAGCCGTGCTGCCTGTAAAGCCGTGAATAAGGAGAATGCCGGTTTCCCCTCCTTCATATAAAAAAGGCTCCGGTGATCGCGGCCTAATCTTCATCATGCGCTCCCCCTTGTGGTGTTTTTTCCCCCAATAAAAAGGATTCGATCAAAGAAAGAAGCATTTCCTGTTCACAGTCGTGGCAGATGATATGCTTCGAATCAGGAAGAATGTGTAATTCTTTTTCTTTAGACGCGATATGGTCATATATATAGTGCGCGCTCCGCGGCTCAACCAGATCATCTTTGCCACCCTGTATAATAAGTGCGGGAGTGGTAACGTGCGAAATGTCATTTTTAAGCACCCTGACCAGATGGCGGAAGTGAATAACAGCGCGTGGCGGCGTGGTCTTCACCTTCGCCGCATAGCGCCGGAAAAGTTCTTTACTGCCCGCAGCATTTTTAAAATTGCTTTTGATGAGAGACGCTACATCATGAAAAAGCTGCTGCGGATTGATGTAAAAAAGGGAAGCGCTCAACATCACCAACTTATCCACTGGATAGCGGGTAGATAGGTGGGCTGCAATCAATCCGCCCATAGAAAATCCCACGATGTACACGGTTTCGCATTCAGCGAGCAAATTCTTAAGTGCTTCTTCGGCTGTGTGGACCCAATCATGCCAGGTTACCCTTCCAAGGGATTCAGAATGGCCTTCATGGCCGGCTAATACTGGCGATTCAATTCGCCAGCCATATTTAGCAAGCCTTCTGGCTACCGGCTCCACTTCATAGGGACTCCCGGTAAAACCGTGTATAAGCAGACACCCTATCATAGTCGTTCGCCCTTTCTCTGCTTTTCATTCGCTTCCCCCAGCCCCCCGTACATGCTTCCCGCTGTCTATTATACGGGCGGATTTGAAACTTTCTAATATGTATGATATTCATACCCAACTTAATGAAAAAGAAAAACAGCAAGTCCTTCACTTGCTGTCTCAAGAATATGTTGCTAATCGATATGAAGTTAGTGGGTTACATATACCACAACGATAGTAAGCAGCATAAACGCTACAGCGAGAAATACAGTCAGTCTATTTAAGAGAGCGTCCACTCCCCGAGCTTTCGTCTTACCCATAATCTGCTCAGCGCCGCCCGCAATTGAGCCAGACAAGCCTGCGCTTTTGCCTGATTGAAGCAATACAACGAGAATCAGGCCGATCGATACGATAACGAGCAGAATTTTTAATGCAATTGCCATTTCCGTTCCTCCTCCTTCGCGGAGACATACAATTTATAGAGATACCCTAAATTACTGTATCATAAACCTATTTTCGCTTCAAGAAGATTCCGCTCGTTTCTCCCGGCATGAGCGGCAGATACCACGCAAAATGACTTCTTTATCAAAAGGGCCGAATTCATCTTCGATTTCAGGGCTTATTTGCACTGAAATGCCCCCGGGTTCTATATCAATGAGCCGATTGCAATGAACACAGTGAAAATGATGGTGAAGGTTCTCGCTTATTTCAAAGCGGGACCGCTCATCCTGATAATACTCCCGAACGACGTCCAAATCTTTTAAGGATTTAAGCGTATTATATACCGTTGTAAAGGAAAGGGTGGGAAACTCTGCACGCATGTACTGATAAATCTCTTCTGCGGTCGGATGGTCCAGCCTCATTAAAACGTTTATGATCGCAAGTCGCTGAACGGTTACACGCCCTCCTCTTTCCTTGATGCGCTGAATAACCGTGTCAATAATGCCTGGATTCATCGGTTGTCCTCCTTTCCGTTTTTTCTCGTTGAATACTTGGCGCTGCAAAGGTTTTCCCTATTATAATATACTATCTGTTAGAATTCATTACAAATTGGATAGACACCGTAGGCGATGCCTGCTCATGCTGTTCCTTATTTTTGCCAAAAAAAAGCGGCAGGATTCTCATTAAGAGAACCCTGCCACTTTTCGTCCTGGTTTACCCTATTTTAAATTAAGATTGTAGAAAGCTTTCTTTCCGCCGAAGCGTCCGATATAAGCCAATTCGTCCTCAATGCGAAGAAGCTGGTTATATTTCGCTACGCGGTCCGTACGGGACGGTGCACCCGTTTTAATCTGGCCGGCGTTTGTTGCTACCGCGATATCGGCAATGATGCTGTCTTCTGTCTCACCTGAACGGTGGGAGATAATTGCTGTGTAGCCAGCGCGCTTCGCCATTTCGATCGCATCGAATGTTTCGGTAAGCGTTCCAATTTGGTTTACTTTAATGAGGATGGAATTTCCTGTACCCTCTTCAATTCCCTTGGAGAGACGCTCTGTATTCGTTACAAACAGGTCATCCCCTACAAGCTGTACTTTCTTGCCAATGCGCTGGGTAAGTTTGTTCCAGCCCTCCCAATCGTCTTCAGCCAGACCATCTTCAATCGAGATAATCGGGTATTTATTAACCAGCATTTCAAGATAATCGATCATTTCATCGGTTGTTTTCGTGATTCCTTCACCGGCGAGCTCATATTTGCCATCTTTGAACACTTCTGTTGAAGCAACGTCGAGCGCAAGCATAACTTCTTCACCAGGTTTGTAGCCAGCTTTTTCAATCGCCTGGATGATGGTTTGCAGCGCTTCTTCATTAGAGCCAAGGTTAGGAGCAAAACCGCCCTCATCCCCTACTGCCGTGTTGAGCCCTTTTTCTTTCAGGACGGATTTGAGGTTATGGAAGATTTCAGAACCCATGCGAAGGGCATGGCTGAAGCTTTCCGCACCTACTGGCATAACCATGAATTCCTGAATGTCAACGTTATTATCCGCGTGTGCACCGCCGTTTACAATGTTCATCATCGGCACAGGCAGGGTTTTGGCATTAAATCCGCCGAGGTAGTTATAAAGCGGGATATCCAGGTAATCTGCCGCAGCACGCGCAACCGCCATGGATACACCCAGAATCGCATTCGCACCCAATTTGCCTTTGTTTTCTGTTCCATCCAGTTCAATCAGCATCTCATCGATGCCAACCTGGTCCAGAGCATCGAAGCCGATGATTTCAGGTGCAATGATGTTGTTTACATTGTCAACCGCTTTTAATACCCCTTTGCCAAGGTAGCGGGTTGGTTCGTTATCGCGCAGTTCCACCGCTTCATGCGCACCGGTGGAAGCGCCGGATGGTACCATAGCACGGCCTTTTGCGCCTGACTCCAGGTAAACTTCAACTTCTACAGTCGGATTGCCACGGGAATCCAGGACCTCGCGAGCATAAACATCAGATATAATAGACATTGCTGCTTCATCTCCTTTAGGTTTCTATATGTAAGGTACCCGGCAGCCTGAGGAGCTCTTCTCTTATATGGCTGCCCAGGTTTATTTTTATCGCAGTTTTCCGGATTAGTAAAGAGGTTTTCCGGTCATTTCTTTAGGTTGTTCAATTCCGAGCAATTTAAGCATTGTGGGTGCGATATCGGCAAGAATGCCATCTTTACGCAGCTCGACGCCCTTCTTCGTCAGAATAAACGGCACAGGATTCGTGGTATGGGAGGTAACCGGATTGCCCTTCTCATCCAGAATGATATCAGCGTTGCCGTGATCCGCTGTAATAAGCGCAACCCCGCCTTTTGCCAAAATCGCTTCGGTTACTTTACCCACGCATTCATCTGTGGCTTCTACAGCCTTGATAGTCGGCGCCATCATACCGGAGTGCCCTACCATGTCACAGTTGGCAAAGTTCAGGATAATCACGTCCGCTGTTTCATTCTCAATTTCTTTAAGGAGAGCATCTGTTACCTCGTAAATGCTCATTTCCGGTTTCAAATCGTAGGTCGCCACTTTTGGCGAAGGGATCAAGATCCGCTTCTCACCCTCATATTCGGCTTCCCGGCCGCCGCTGAAGAAGAACGTAACATGCGGATATTTCTCAGTTTCCGCGATGCGTATCTGCTTCAGGCCAGCATTTGCCACTACTTCACCCAGCGTATTATCCAGATTGGCTGGCTTGTAAGCCACATAGCCTTTCACAGACTCGCTAAATCTCGTCATGCAGACAAAGTACAGGTTGTGCGGCAGCTTATCGCCCCGGTCAAAGCCAGTGAATTTCTCATCGGTAAACACCTGGGACAGCTGGATCGCACGGTCAGGGCGAAAGTTAAAGAAGATCACACTGTCGTTGTCTTTAACCGTTGCTACTGGGGTGCCGTCTTCATGGATAATGACGGTAGGCATCACAAATTCATCGTACACGCTTTTTTCATACGACTCACGCACGGCTTTAATGGGATCATGGTACTGGGGACCTTCCGCATACACCATAGCACGATAGGATTTTTCTGTACGCTCCCAGCGTTTGTCGCGATCCATCGCATAATAGCGTCCCTGTACGGTAGCAATCTGGCCAACGCCGATTTGTTTAATTTTCTCCTGCAATTCCTCGATGTAATTCACCGCACTATCCGGCTCTACATCACGCCCGTCCAGGAATGCATGGATATATACCTGCGTTAGTCCCTGCCGCTTCGCAAAATCAAGCAGGGCGAACAGATGATTAATGTGGCTGTGAACGCCGCCATTCGAGAGCAGCCCGTACAGGTGGAGCGCGGAATTATGCTTTTTACAGTTCTCGGCTGCACCCAAAAACGTTTCGTTGGTGAAAAAGTTGCCTTCACGAATTTCTTTGGATACACGCGTCAGAGACTGATAGACAACCCGTCCGGCACCCAGATTAAGGTGTCCAACCTCTGAGTTACCCATCTGCCCTTCAGGAAGTCCAACCGCTTCCCCGCTGGCCTGCAGCTGAGTAGTTGGAAACTCTGCACGATAGCGGTCATAATTAGGCTTATTCGCCTGGTTTACTGCATTCCCGTAATTTTCGTTCCTTAGTCCAAAACCGTCCATAATGATTAATGCTACCGGTCTGGGTCGATTCATGATTGATTGCCCCCTACAACTGCTTCAATAAGTTTAAGAAAGGAAACCGCTTCGAGACTTGCACCGCCCACCAGGGCCCCGTCAATATCTGGCTGCGCCATGTATGACGCGATATTGTCCGGTTTAACCGAGCCGCCGTATTGGATGCGGACTTCGTTTGCCACCTGTTGGTCAAAAGCATCCGCCACGGTGCCGCGGATGAATCCGATGACATCCTGTGCATCGTCTGCGGTAGAAGATTTGCCAGTCCCGATCGCCCAGATCGGTTCATAAGCAATGATCAGCTTTTTCGCATCAGCTGAAGAGAGGCCCTCACCCGCCTTCATCACCTGTTCACGGACAAACTCTTTAGTCTGGCCGGACTCGCGCTGCTGCAGGTCTTCTCCCACACAAACGATCGGTGTCAGGTTATGGGCAAAAGCCGCCTTGACTTTCTTATTGACCGTTTCATCTGTTTCTGCAAAGTACTGCCGTCTTTCAGAATGCCCCAGAATGACATATTCGATGCGAAGTTCGTTAAGCATAACAGGGCTGATTTCGCCCGTGAAAGCACCGGATTCTTCCCAGTGCATATTCTGCGCGCCGATTCCAACCGCTTTGCCGCCCAGCTCTTCAACTAACGATGGCAGCGCGGTAAAAGGAGCGCAGATGACCGCATCCACATTCTTCTGAGGAAGTTTTGCTGCTACAGCGCCGGCAAAAGCGCGCGCTTCCTCGATGGTTTTATGCATTTTCCAGTTGCCCGCAATAATTGGTGTCCGTTCAGCCATTACGATTCACTCCTTATCTGCTAACGCAGCAACGCCCGGTAATTCTTTACCCTCCATAAACTCAAGGGAAGCACCGCCGCCTGTGGAAATGTGGGTCATTGCTTCTGCAACGCCTGCTTTCTCCACTGCAGCTACCGAATCACCGCCGCCGATAATTGTGGTGCCGTCTACTTCTTTCAGCGCTTCTGCTACTTTATTCGTTCCATTGGCAAAAGCATCCATTTCAAACACACCCATCGGTCCGTTCCAAATAACGGTCTTCGATTCAACGATGGCTTTGCGGTACAAGTCAACGGTTTTAGGTCCGATATCAAGCGCCTGCCAGCCGGAAGGAATTCCGCTTACATTTACCACTTTCGTATTGGCCTCGTTTGAGAAGGCATCCGCAACCACCACATCAACTGGCACAAGGAACCGAACGCCTTTTTCTTTGGCCTGGCTGATAAACGACTTCGCGAGGTCTACTTTCTCTTCTTCAAGCAGAGAATTTCCCACATCGTAGCCTTCCGCTTTGATAAACGTGTTGGAAAGGCCGCCGCCCACAATTAACGTATCCACTTTATCAAGAAGGTTTTCAATGACACCGATTTTATCTTTTACTTTCGCTCCGCCTATAATGGCAGTAAAAGGACGTTCCGGATTGGAAAGAGCCTTGCCCATGAATTCAATTTCCTTCTCCATCAGAAAGCCTGCTACACTCTCAACATAAGCGGCAATTCCGGCTGTTGAGGCATGGGCCCGGTGAGCGGTTCCGAATGCGTCATTTACAAACAAATCAGCCAGTGATGCAAATTGCTTCGCTAACTCCGGATCGTTTTTCTCTTCGCCTGGAAGAAAACGTACGTTTTCAAGCAGCATAAGATCGCCATCCGCAAGCTTGTCTGCTTCCTGCCGGATGGTTTGACTGTACACTTCATCGACTTTGAGCACATCGCGTCCGAGAAGCTCGGCCAGTCTGTCCGCAACCGGATTCAGACGCAGTTCTTCAACGACCTGTCCTTTCGGGCGTCCCAGGTGGCTGGCCATAATAATGCGGGCACCGTGGTTCATTAAATATTCAATGGTAGGCAGCGCCGCACGGATCCGCGTGTCATCCGTAATCCTGCCGTTTTCAAGAGGTACGTTGAAATCAAAGCGGCAAAATACGCGTTTTCCCTTCACATCTACATCACGAATTGACTTCTTGTTCATGAAAAGCCCTCCTTAAATAAAGAGAAAGAGGAGAGAATCAACACGTTTTCTCCTCCTCCTGGTAGCTTCATTTATTTTATAGTTTAGAGACCTTTACTTGCAACAAAATTAACCAGGTCTACTACGCGGTTAGAATAACCCCATTCGTTGTCATACCAGGACACAACTTTCACCATGTTGCCATCCAGAACCATAGTAGACAGGCCATCAACGATAGAAGAGCGGGAATCCCCATTGAAATCTCTGGATACAAGCGGTTCATCCGTGAAGCCAAGTACACCCTTCATGCTGGATTCAGCTGCTTGCTTCAGCGCTTCGTTAATTTGTTCTGCTGTTGCGTCTTTTTCAAACTCAGCTACAAGGTCGACAACAGAAACGTTTGGAGTCGGAACACGCATAGCAAAGCCATTTAATTTACCTTGAAGATGCGGCAGTACAAGAGCAACTGCACGGGCAGCACCTGTTGTTGTAGGGATAATGTTCATGCCAGCTGCACGGGCACGGCGAAGGTCTTTATGAGGCAGATCCAGAATTTGCTGGTCATTTGTGTATGAGTGAACAGTGGTTACCAGACCACGCTTTAAGCCGAATGTATCGTCAAGCACTTTCGCTACCGGAGCAAGGCAGTTGGTTGTGCAGGAAGCGTTGGAGATAACATGGTGGTTTTGCGGATCATAGGCTTCCTGGTTAACACCAAGAACAATCGTAATATCTTCGTTTGTAGCAGGTGCGGAAATGATAACTTTTTTCGCGCCAGCCTCAAGGTGTTTTGCAGCATCCGCACGTTTTGTGAAACGGCCGGTTGATTCAACTACAATGTCGATGCCCCACTCTTTCCAAGGAAGGTTAGCCGGGTCGCGCTCAGCGGAAACTTTTACTTCTTGATTGTTCACGATGATGCTGTTTTCGCCAACGCGAATGTCAGCATCGAGGGTGCCATGAACGGAATCGTATTTCAGAAGGTGTGCAAGAGTGGCAGCATCCGTTAAATCGTTAATGCCAACTACCTGGATTTCAGGGTTTTTCATCGAAGCACGAAATACGTTACGCCCAATTCTTCCAAAACCATTAATTGCAACTTTAACCATTTTTACTTCCTCCTTTATGTGTGAACAAAACTCGGCTGATGCCAAGCCTCGCGTGGGCAATCAGCCTTTGTTACCTTATGGTCTATAACACAAGTATAAAATTTGTTATAGACGAAAAAGATTCTCGGGGAAGCGTGCGGTTCAGGCATGAGCCGTCCACGCCAGCAACTCGCGCATGGCAGCCTCATCGGTAACCAGTACATAGTTAGGACGGTTCTCGATGTAGGATAGAATGGCTTCCGCCTTGCTTTTGCCGCCCGCTACCGCAAGAACTGTATCCAATTGTTGAACTTTCTCCATTTGCAGACCCATCGTGCTCATACGGTATACGAGTTTTCCGGTACGGTCAAAATAATAACCAAACACTTCAGAAACAGCTTTACATTTCTGTAGTATATGAAGGATATCATCATTCAAACCGCGGCGTCGGGACATTTCTGCCGCTTCACCAATACCGTGAATCAATACAGTTGCCTGCTCAATGAGTTGTAATACTTCTGAAATAACTGGATCGCGTTTCAGATTGCGGCGTATCTCTTCTTCCATTACATCCGGCATATGTAGCAGCCGATAGGAAACATTCAGTCTCTGTGCCATCCGGGCTGCAATCGTGTTGGATTGTATATCTACTTCTTCGCCAAGTGCACCGCGGGCGGGAACAATAGTGACTCTGTCAAGCCCCTGCACAGGGCGCAGGTGATCAGCTACGCGCGCAACAGAAGTTCCTCCTGCTACTGCCGCGGTCACACCATCAGCCAGAATGTTAGCAAGCTCCTCTGCCGCATGGCGGGCCATATCATCTTTAACCCAATCACTGTCATCGGAGTCTCCGGGAACAATAATGACACGCCGTATCTTTAGACGTCTCTCCATCTCTCGCTCGAGGTAGCCAATGCCGCCGATTTCTTTCCATAGAGGATGGAATTCCACGAGCATCTCTTCACCATCTGGCGTAACAAACATGCCTGCACGATTAGAGTCTATTAGCCTTTGTTCACGCAAAAAGTCAACTTCACGCCGTATGACCCTCTCCGTACTCTGCAGAACGTCAGCCAGCAGCCTTCTCCCTACCGGTTGGAGCAGGCGAATTTGGCGCAGAATCCGGTAGCGCTTCTCAAGAACGTCGATTGCTTCAGGTGACATCCTTTGAAGCAGGGAAATCCATTTATACTCTGGCACTCGTCTCACCTTTTAAGGGACGTTTTTTGTCCCTATAAGATATTTTATGTCCCAACAGGCCTGTTAAAAAAATACCTGATAAAAACAGGTATTCATTTCCTTACTTATTCTATCAAATTCCACTTCATTATTCAACTTGCTTCCGTGATCGAATTTCTAATTCCCGATACAGCCACTTCTCATCCATTCTCGAAACGAAGGCCTTCTCCCCATCAATGAATACGACAGGGATGTACAGGTCATATTCCAAAACGAGAAGCGGGTCTTGCGCAATGTCAACCACCTCAAGCTGGATGGGAAATTCCCGGGATGCACATAGTACTTTTTCTTTTGCTTCTTCGCATAACCCACAGCCTTTGCGGGTGTAAATGGTAACCACAATCTTCTTGTTTATCTTATCCACCCCAGGATCTCCTTCGAATTAAAATCTTTTGCGTTTTGAAGAACCGGCAATTCCAAGTTCCTCCCTATACTTCGCTACCGTCCGGCGGGAAATCTGGGTACCGTCTGCCACCAGTATATCCATGATTTTTTGGTCGGAAAGAGGCTTATTTTTATCTTCAGAGTCAATTAGCTCTTTTATTTTTTTCTTTACCGAGAGCGCAGAAGCTGCATCCCCTCCATCCGAGCGGCCCAACCCGTTGGTAAAAAAGTATTTGAGTTCAAACAATCCACGAGGGGTCTGCACATATTTGTTGCTGGTTGCCCGGCTGATGGTCGATTCATGCAGGTCTACTTTTTGGGCAATGTCCTTTAGTGTCATCGGCTTTAAAGAAGTAATCCCACTTTTAAAGAAAGCTTGCTGCTCCTCAACGATCGCCTGTGTAACTCTATAGAGCGTCATCCTTCTTTGTTCGATGCTTTTGATGAGCCACATAGCAGAATTGAGTTTTTCCTGGATATAGCGCTGGGCGCCTGCCTGATCACCGTCCTGCAGCATTTGGCGGTAAAAACGGCTTATTGATAGGTTCGGTGTCATGCTGTCCGTAACAATTACGACATATTCATTTCCAACCTTTTCAACGGTAACATCAGGCGTAATAAAACGCGGGGAACTGCCGCCGAATTGTCCCGCGGGACGAGGGTTTAAGCTTTTGATGTAATCGGCTGCTTCCTGCACACTTTGAACCGTAACACCCAAAGCCGAGGCGATCTTTGGAAAACGCCTGTCAGCTACATCCTGAAGGTAATGCGTTACGATTTCATAAACAAGTGGGGGGGCATCCGCACGCGCCAGAATTTGCAGTTGGAGGCACTCCACCAGATTGCGGGAGCCTACTCCAACCGGGTCTAAACCCTGCAAAAAAGTGATCATGTCTTCCATTTGCTCCAGCGGAACATCCAGTATAGAAGCAGCTTCTGCTGCATCAATGTATAGGTAACCGCTTTCATTTAAGTTTCCAATAAGAAATCGTAATATTTTTCGTTCAAGCTTTGAAAGGTTCTTCATAATTGCGATTTGTTCAGATAAATGGCGTTCGAGCGTTAAGTCATCTGCACGAACAAAATCAAGAGGCTCCACGTCGGTTCTGCGAGTTGCGCCTGAGGAATAGGTGGTATCCCCTGTGGCACGCACACGGGCATACTCCAGCCAGTCAATTTCCGGTTTAGCAGCTGCAACCTGGTCTGTCGTAGCCGTCTCCCGAAGGTAATTCTTATCATTCTCTGTAATCTCGAGTACAGGATTCTCACTAGCCTGCTGGTGTAGAAAATCAACGAGATCGACGGATGAGTATTGTAAAATCGTTATCGCCTGGCGTAATTCAGGTGTCATGACCAATTTTAGTGTCTGCTGTTGATATAATCCGAAACCCATTTGCATTGGCATCACCCTCTACTCACAAATTGCTTGTAATATTCTTTATTATACATCAATGCTGGCTTGTTTCACTAGCAAAAATCCTGCCAATTTCTAAAAAACCTCGTGACTGATGCCCGCTCTTGCTTCCCTCTCTCAAAGTAGATACTTTGGTGTAAGTACATTGAAAAGGATCGGGAGGCCCCGATCCTTTCTTTACCGCTTATCTAATTCTATACTTATTACCGAATATTATAGATCATCGTCGTCGAGGGCTTTGTTGATGCTTCTGGCAGCACTTTCTTTGGCATCGCCATATCCTTCACGAATTTTGCCTTTTGCCTTGTCTACGTTTCCTTCGAGACGGGTGGATTCATCACCGGTTAACTCGCCCCACTGCTTTTTGGCTTCACCTTTTACCTGATCCCATTTGCCTTTTAGTTTGTCGTCGTTCATGCTGCGATTCCTCCTTTTAAGTAAATGGCGTTATAGAGATGAATTACCCGTATTTTCGCAGGGACAAACAAAGAGTTCTACAGGTGATCGCTAAAGAAGCCAGCCGTAACATCCAGCGCTTCGAGCATTTGTGGCGTGTAGCCTTTAGACGGGTGGACCATGTTAAAAGTATGGCCCGCTCCTTCTATCCAATGGAGGAGCGCATTACGCGCATGCTGCTTTAACGATTCAGCACCGCGAACAAGCTTCTCAGAGTCATCCCTGCCCTGGATGATAAGCAACGGCTGTTCCATTTCAGCCACCCGGCTCAGCAGGTCGTACTGTCTTGCATTAATATCAATATCTTGAAGAACCATTTTTTCAATGGGCATCTTCTGGCCTGTACGGCTATTCACGACATAGCCCACCTGGTTTTCCTCTACCTGTTTTCGAATTTCCGGACCAAAGACATCCACGTGTGCAACGCCGTTCCAGGTAACAGTAGCGCGGATGTTTTCGGGATAGGAGGTCGCATACAGAATCGCGTCCCCTCCGCCCTTGCTGTGGCCGACCAGCCCGATGCGGCTTGTGTCCGTATGTTCAGCGAAGGGAAGACGTCCTTCTTTAAGCATCTGAATTAAGAAATCGAGATCGCTTAATTCCTGTTGGTACGTATTGCGCCCAAACTTCTCTAGTTCTGTGAAATTGTGCAGGTCTTCTCCGATTCCATTCCCTGAGAAATTAAAGGTAATGGCGATAAAGCCGTGCCGTGCGAAGTATGTACCTGCAACGGGGAACATGGCCCAATCCTTAAACCCTTTGAAACCATGGCATATGATAATGACTGGTTTACGATAAGGCTCCGTTTCTTCCAGATAAACATCTCCGCGAATGGTTAATCCTTCTTTACGCACTAGTTGAAAAGACTGCTTCATCGAATCTCTCCTTGTACCTAAACTAGATTACCTGCTGCTTATATCATCCTGTATAATTTCGTCACCCGTTAGGATCGGGGGAATCATGGATGTAGGATGAATGTCCATAACGTGTCGGTTATACACAATCACCTGGCGTCCCTCTTCTATAGTTTCAAAAACAAAAGCCCGATTCTTCAATGTATAGAGAATTTTTCCGATTCCTTGGACGGTTTCACCGTCCAGATCGCTGTATGTTAATTGTACCATTTTACCGGTCCATTCATCGTATTGATTCATTATGATAGCTCCCTTCAGAAATCAATTCTGTATTTTCAAATATTATGGCATACTTAATTAGAATATGCCTTATCTTCGACAAAGGTTCCTGCAAAAAGCAACGGCTCGACAAATTTGTTTCGCATGTGTAAAATCCGGGAAAAACGCATATAAATGAAAAGGTATAGTGCAGCTCTTCATATTTGACCTTTATTGACCATTGTTGTACTATATAGATAAATCCCGAGAGGAGGAAGAAACAATGAATCTAATTCCTACAGTAATCGAACAAACCAACCGTGGTGAGAGAGCCTATGATATTTACTCCCGTCTTTTAAAAGACCGGATTATCTTTCTTGGTACCGCCATCAACGACCAGGTTGCTAATAGTGTCGTAGCCCAGCTTCTTTTTCTGGCTGCTGAAGACCCTGACAAAGACATCAGCATCTACGTGAACAGTCCTGGCGGTTCCATTACAGCAGGTATGGCCATTTATGATACGATGCAGTTTATTAAGCCTGACGTTTCCACTATTTGCGTTGGAATGGCCGCTTCTATGGGAGCATTCCTGCTGACAGCGGGTGCGCCTGGCAAACGTTTCGCACTCCCTAACAGCGAAGTTATGATCCACCAGCCACTCGGCGGCGCACAGGGGCAGGCATCTGATATCCAAATTGCTGCCACCCGCATTCTTAAGATGCGCGATCAGCTAAACCGGATTATCGCGGATCGCTCCGGCCAGCCGCTTGAACGAGTAGAAAAAGATACAGACCGAGATTATTTCATGTCCGCTAATGAAGCGAAAGAGTATGGCTTGATTGACCAGGTTATTGAAAGTCTCAGCAAAAAAGACCCGGATGTTCTGTAATCAAAAACAAATATAATCTACATAAAAAGAGCCGATACCAAATAGGAATCGACTCTTTTTATTGTTCTTGTTGTTATTCTTCTTTTTCTACAAATTCTTTTAACTTTTTTACTGCTTCTTCCTCATCATTTCCCTCAGCACTTATGAGGATCACAACACCTGAACCAACAGCAAGGCTCATAATTCCCATAATGCTTTTGGCATTTACTCGTTTATTATCCTTTTCCAAATAAACATCGGAAACAAATCGGTTCGCTTCCTGTACAAAAAAAGCAGCAGGACGAGCTTGCAGCCCTGTTTTTAGATTTACAGTGGCCTTTTCTTGGACCATAGTAGGACCTCCCCCACCTATTCTGACAATTAGAGTGATTATATTTTTCCATTATAGCATGATACTGCGGGTTTATCCTTACGGTTTTACTGTGGAATACGAAGTTTAGACGCGATTTCACCAATTTTTCGCAAACGGTGATTAATGCCGGATTTGCTTACCTTTCCGCTGGGAATCATTTCTCCCAGTTCTGTAAGATTCATATCGCGATGCTTAAGCCGCAGTTCTGCTACTTCCCGCAGCCGATCAGGCAGGTTATCCAGTCCAAGTTCCTTGTCGATCAGCAGAATATTCTCAATCTGCTGCATAGCTGCCGACACTGTTTTATTCAAATTTGCCATATCACAATTGTTCAGCCGGTTTGCGGAATTTTTCATATCCTTTACAATCCGGACATCCTCAAAAAAGAAAAGGGCCTGGTTGGCGCCGATGACACGCAAAAATTCGGCAATTTTTTCTCCTTCTTTAATATACATGATATGGCCTTTCTTACGTTCGATACAACGCGCGTTCAGATGAAAAAAGTTCGTCAACTCCACAAGGTGTTCACAGTGCTCATGATGGGAGGAGAAAATCTCCAAATGATAGCTTGATGCCTCGGGATGATTGACGGAACCCCCTGCAAGAAACGCGCCGCGGAGATATGCGCGCTTGCAGCATTCTTTCTCCACAATTTCAGGAGATATCCCATAGGAAAATCCCCCTGCTTCCATAATACCCAACTGTTCAAGAATTTCACGAGCCAGCTGTGGAATCCGAACCATGTAGACATTATTTTTTTTGAGTCTCATTTTCTTCCGAACAAGAAGTTCTACGTGTATTTGAAATATTTTTTTTACCAGCGTATAGATGCGGCGGGCAATTGCAGCGTTCTCAGTAGATACATCAAGTACGAAACGCTTGCCGCCAAACTGCAATGCTCCATTCATGCGAATTAGCGCCGTTAACTCCGCTTTTTCACAGCAAGGGGAGGTATCGAGTTGGGTTAACTCTTTTTTAGTTTGTGCAGCGAAAGACATACCATCACCTCATGCTTTTTTGCCGATTAACTCCATAATGATTTCACTTAGTTTAGCCGCGTTATGCCGCAAAAATTTATCGTATAGCAAAAGTTCTTCAGCGACTACCTTATATCCTTTAGCGATTAGGTCCTCCTCAGAATAGGAAACGGGTTCCTGTCCCTGCTCCTTATACATGGTACGGACATTATCGGGTACAACGCCATTGTTCACAATAATATATTGGAATAAGGAATTTCCAACATGGCTGTGAATAGCGGCAAGATGGTCAGCCGCATTATAGCCATCAGTTTCTCCTGGCTGTGTCATGACGTTACAAATATACGCTTTGGTTGCTTTGCTTTGCCGAATTGCTTCTACAATCCCTGGAACAAGCAGATTTGGAAGAATACTTGTATATAGACTCCCTGGTCCAATAATAATGGCATCAGCCTGTTTAAGGGCTTTTATGGCGTCCTCAAGCGCCTCCACATTGTCCTCAATAAAAACGCGCTTGATTCGCTTGCCTGATTTAGGAATAATGGATTCACCGGTTACAATGCTGCCATCCTCCATTTCCGCATGAAGAACAATCGCTTCCTCTGCTGCAGGCAGAACCCGACCTCGTACAGCCAATACCTGGCTCATCTGCTCAATCGCGGTCACAAAATCCCCGCTTAGTTCCATCAGCGCAGCCAGTAACAGATTGCCGATGGAGTGCCCTGACAGCCCGTTTCCTGAAACAAACCTGTACTGGAGGAGCGCTTCAAGCACCGGTTCCGTGTCAGCCAGTGCAACGAGCACATTTCGAATGTCTCCAGGAGGCGGCATCTTCATTTCATAACGCAACCGGCCAGAGCTTCCACCATCATCAGCGACGGTTACAATTGCTGTAATCGCCACAGGTTTTTCTTTTAATCCGCGAAGCAGAACAGACAAACCTGTCCCGCCTCCGATAACCACCACGCGTGGTTTGCCATTTTTTCTTCCCATCCTACACCTCTATGAGCGGCCCTTCTCCATGTCCCGGTGCGTTACACGAACATTATACTGCTCCTGATAACGATTCCCCAGATATTCAGCGATGGCTACTGAGCGATGCTTACCGCCGGTACAACCGATCGCAATCACAAGTTGGCTTTTGCCTTCTTTCTGGTAGTGCGGAAGCGTGAAGTCGATTAAGCCTGTTAATTTCTCCATAAAATCCGTTGCAATATCCCATTTAAAAACGTATTCATAAACCTCTTCGTCTTTCCCTGTTTTCGGACGCAGCGTGTCAACATAGTGGGGGTTTGGTAGAAAACGCACGTCGAACACCAAATCGGCGTCAATCGGAATGCCGTATTTGAAGCCAAACGAATGGATGTTTACCATCAACCCGTTGTTCATGTTTGCGTACATCTGGCTGATTTTTTCTTTCAGTGCTGCAGGTTTCAGACTGCTCGTATCAATAATTAGATTGGCGCGGCCTTTAAGTTCTTCAAGAAGCTTCCGCTCAGAACGAATGCCATCGAGCGGCAGACCATTCGGAGCCAGCGGGTGGTGTCGCCTTGTTTCTTTGTACCTGCGAACCAACGCCTGATCGCTGGCATCTAAAAAGAGAATTTGGTATGAAATATGCTCCATTTCGCTCAGACGTTCCAGCGAATCCGAGAGTGAGTCAAAAAATTCCCGTCCCCGAAGGTCAATAACAAGGGCAACGCGTTCGATATTGCCCCGGCCCGATTGATCGATAAGTTCAGCGAATTTAGGGATCAGAACAGGCGGCAAATTATCGACACAGAAGAAGCCCAGATCCTCCAACTTCTGAACGGCCACCGTCTTTCCGGCACCTGACAACCCCGTAATAATCAAAAGATTTATTTGATTCACTGGTTTTTCCATACTATATTCACTTCCTACGGAAAGGATATAAGCAAATTAACGCTATCCTGCTAATTTAAGCATACCACTTCTGTCAAATCAACCGTATCCAGCGAACAGGAGGCCAAAAAAAGGGCGCAGACTTTCGTCTGCGCTAAAGTATATTATAAAAGGGGTCAATTAAGTATCTTTAGAATACCCGAGGAATATTTCATTCATGTTACAGAGACATTAAAATTTTATTATGGTTATTTGGAAGCGGCTGCTGCTTCTTCCTTCAGGCGCTCATCCAGATTCTCTACATAATGCTGGGCAGATAATGCCGCATCGGCGCCATCGCCAGTTGCCGTTACAACCTGGCGTAGTGTTTTCTCCCGAACATCACCCGCTGCAAAAATTCCTGGGATACGGGTGGCCATTCTTTCATCTGTCTCAATATAGCCCGCTTCATTTGTAATACCCAGATTTTTAACGCAGCTCGATAACGGATCCATACCGACATAAATAAAAGCGCCATCTGCCTTAAACTCTGTTTCTTCTCCCGTTTCCGTGTTTTGCAGAAGAACAGACTGTACAACGCCCTCACCGCGAATTTCCTTGACGGTTGTATTCCAGATGAAATCAACTTTTTCATTCTCCATCGCGCGCTTTTGCAGAATTTTTTGGGCACGAAGTTCATTTCGGCGGTGGATGATGGTTACCTTTGTCGCAAAGCGGGTCAAAAAGGTCCCTTCTTCAACCGCAGAGTCTCCCCCGCCTACCACAACAAGTTCTTTCCCGCGGAAGAAGGCCCCGTCACATACGGCGCAGTACGAAACACCACGTCCAGATAATTCTTTTTCACCAGGAACACCCAGTTCTCGGTGTTCGGCACCTGTTGTGATAATAACGGATTTTGCCTTAAATTCCTTGTCTCCAACTTTAACAATCTTATAAGGGTCGCCGTCGATAACCTCTTTAATATCGCCATATTGGTATTCAGCGCCAAACTTCTTCGCATGTTCAAACATTTTATTAGAAAGGTCAGGTCCAAGGATTGATTCGTAGCCAGGGTAGTTCTCAATTTCTTCCGTATTCGCCATTTGGCCGCCTGGAATTCCCCGCTCAATCATAAGCGTGGTCATATTTGCACGAGACGTATACACTGCTGCTGTCATGCCGGCGGGCCCTGCCCCCGCAATAATTACGTCATAAATTTTTTCTTCATTCATCCCATTTCCCTCCTATATATAATAGATTACCTCAATATGGGATAACCTATTCGATTTCATCGATTCTTTTCGATTTAATAGTTCTATCATAAAGCCAAAGCGCTAAAAAGTCAAAACAAAAACCCCGGGTTACCGGGGCTTATCTACAGTGTTCAGCATGCTTTCCACCTACTCCTGCAGGCTGCAAGCCTGACTAATCAATTTGCAGTTGCGGGCAAGTGATGCGGTTGAAACACCATACCTTTTGGCGAGTTCCGCTTGTGTAACGGCAGCGCGGTTTTGCCTGGCAACCAGGTATTCAATGGCGGCTGCCCAGGCTTCCTCTTTTCGGATAACGGGAACATCCGGATACACAGCATCAATATATTGCATCCACAGGTTGCGCGCTTGCTGCTGTTGGAATATGTCATAGCGTTCATCCATTCTTGTATACACACAATCCATAACCCGCTGCCATTTATCCAGCCACACGGGAGGCTTTTCTGGCATGTCATTCGGATCGATGGTTTGCTTTGTGTTGTTAATAATGGCGTCGATTGGTTCTTTTGCGCCCATTTTGCGAAGGGCAAATACGGCGACTTTCTTTAAATAATCATCCTCGGCCGGATTCATGAGAAACAAGCGTAGAGCCTCTTCGACTTCCTTATCCGCAATATGCTCAAAGGATTGGATAACCTGAAGCTTCGTATCTTTATCCCCAAAGCGGAGAGCCCACAAAAAGGAAGAGCGAATTAAAGGGTTCTTTTTCATTTCTTCGCTTAAGCCCTCACCTTTAAGTGATTCCGTGCAGAGCAGCTTCTCCATATCCGGAATTTCGTAATGATAAGATGCCTCTTCTATAGCAGGCTTGCCAACTTTTTTCGCCTGAATGTGCTGTAAGTAATACGATGCAACCGGCTGACCTGGATCGAGGCGGTTAATCTTTTCCCATAGGCGTTCCGCTATTCCAAAACGCTTTGTGTTATAGGCAGCAGCGGCACAATAATGCATGATATAAGGGTCACTGTAGCCCGTATGAGCGATCATTAGCCGAAACAAAAAGTAGGCTGCGTCGTTTTCTCCCAGGATTCCAAGCGTAGTTGCAAGCTTATATGTCTGGTCATAATGGTAAGGAACAATTTTTTTCAGCATGGCAAGCAACTCATCAAGCTTACTCTGATTTTGAATATGCGAGTAGAAGACAGCCAGATTGCATAGCCCATGAATATTAAACGGTTCACTCTCTAACACTTGTCTAACGGTCTCCATCGCTTTCTCAAAGCGGCCCATATAATAGTAGCACAGTGCCAGATTGTTGCGAGCAGCGATAAAGTCAGGATTTTCCCCCGCAAGCTTTTGCAGAAGGCGGGATGCCTCGGCGAATCGCCCCTCTTCCAGAAGCCTCCGAGCCTTCTCATGGCTCAGGGAAAGTTCCCGATTTTCATGGCCGCCTTCCCTGGGAGGAAATTGTAAATTCTCCGCCACGTAATCCAATATATCTTCTGCGTCTTCTATATATTCGCCCATCGGAGCGGTCTCGCAATATTTTAATGCATATTGTTCAGCCAGTTCAAAATCCATTAAGTTAGCATAGTTGCTTGCTAAATAAAAATAACATTCAGGTAGGTCGGAATCGATCCTCTCAAGTACATGCCATATAATGCGATTTGATTCCTCAAACTTGCCTAAATCCGCCAGCAGGCAGGCTGTATTGCAGTAATGGACGGGGTTGTTTGGTTCACATTCTAATGTTTTACGAAAGTAGCGCAGCGCTTTTTGATAATTTAATTTGTTTAATGATTTCATTGCTCTTTCATAGTAGAAAGAGGCATCCATTTTTATGGGAACAATGTTATTCTTTTTCGCTGGCACGTATTGCTGTTTGCCCATATGTCCCTCCATTGTTTTCTTACTCATAGTTCAAGTATATCATAATTCAAAATAACCCACTTACACAACCTGAGTGTATGTTAGGTAAATCATAAAATCCTACATGTTTGTTCATTTAAAATAAATAAAAACCACTTTCGTAAGAAAATGGTTTCAGTCTATTTGTTATTTGAATGTATTAATGGTGAGCCATACTGGACTCCGATGCACAGGATGTGCAAGGTTCTGCGTTGCAACACGACGTTGCGCTTTTAGCAGAACTTCCTCTCTGGTGAGAGTCCTGTTTGCATTATTTACGAAGTCTGCAGATGATCATACTCATCACCTTTAATTGAATGTGGTGAGCCATACTGGACTCCGATGCACAGGATGTGCAAGGTTCTGCGTTGCAACACGACGTTGCGCTTTTAGCAGAACTTCCTCTCTGGTGAGAGTCCTGTTTGCATTATTTACGAAGTCTGCAGATGATCATACTCATCACCTTTAATTGAATGTGGTGAGCCATACTGGACTCGAACCAGTGACACCCTGATTAAAAGTCAGGTGCTCTACCAACTGAGCTAATGGCTCGTACCTAAAAAATGGCTGGGGTACCTGGATTCGAACCAGGGCATGACGGAGTCAAAGTCCGTTGCCTTACCGCTTGGCTATACCCCAAAAGTGGTGGAGGGGGACGGATTCGAACCGCCGAACCCAAGGGAGCGGATTTACAGTCCGCCGCGTTTAGCCACTTCGCTACCCCTCCAAAATACATGGTGGCTCGGGACGGAATCGAACCGCCGACACGAGGATTTTCAGTCCTCTGCTCTACCGACTGAGCTACCGAGCCAACTTTATGTAGTTTCCCTCTCGGGTGAGAGTGCCGTCTACATTATTATTTAATGGCGGAGCCGACGGGACTCGAACCCGCGACCTCCGGAGTGACAGTCCAGCGTGAACTCCAACTTCACCACGGCTCCGCAAAAAAAAATAGTGGTGCATCGTATACGCGTACCACAATATTAATGGTGCACCCTGTCGGGTACTACTGATTTCATTCCTTGCTAAGAAGTTTATTCGACGTAGATAGAATGAATATTAATGGTTCACCCTGCGGGTACTACTGATTTGATTTTAACTCCGAGGCTTATTCGACGTAGTTAAAATCAACATTAATGGTGCCGGCGAAAGGACTTGAACCCTCAACCCCCTGATTACAAGTCAGGTGCTCTACCAGTTGAGCTACACCGGCCATATAGTTCGCATTTTAGTTAAATAATGGTGGAGGATGACGGGATCGAACCGCCGACCCTCTGCTTGTAAGGCAGATGCTCTCCCAGCTGAGCTAATCCTCCAATAAAAACCAGGATATTATGGTGACCCGTAGGGGATTCGAACCCCTGAATGCATGCGTGAAAGGCATGTGAGTTAAGCCGCTTCTCCAACGGGCCCAAACGTAATCTGTAGCAATATGTATTCTTCACAAAGAAAATATGGCTCCGCAGGCCGGACTCGAACCAGCGACCGATCGGTTAACAGCCGATTGCTCTACCACTGAGCTACTGCGGAATAACACGGTGTTAGTCATTCTGTCTCAGAAAAAGATTAAGCCTCTTTTTTAGCAGAACCTGCTTATGTAAACTGAAGATTTGCACTTTCAAAACTGAATTGGAAGGAACGATGCGTTAGGAATTCCTTAAAAATTGGGTTAAGCCCTCGACCGATTAGTATTCGTCAGCTCCATGCGTTGCCGCACTTCTACCCCGAACCTATCTACCTCATCATCTATAAGGGGTCTTACCAGCTTATGCTGTGGGAAATCTCATCTTGAGGGGGGCTTCACGCTTAGATGCTTTCAGCGCTTATCCCGGCCGCACATAGCTACCCAGCGATGCTCCTGGCGGAACAACTGGTGCACCAGCGGTGCGTCCATCCCGGTCCTCTCGTACTAAGGACAGCTCCTCTCAAATTTCCTGCGCCCACGACAGATAGGGACCGAACTGTCTCACGACGTTCTGAACCCAGCTCGCGTACCGCTTTAATGGGCGAACAGCCCAACCCTTGGGACCTACTTCAGCCCCAGGATGCGATGAGCCGACATCGAGGTGCCAAACCTCCCCGTCGATGTGGACTCTTGGGGGAGATAAGCCTGTTATCCCCAGGGTAGCTTTTATCCGTTGAGCGATGGCCCTTCCATGCGGAACCACCGGATCACTAAGCCCGACTTTCGTCCCTGCTCGACTTGTAGGTCTCGCAGTCAAGCTCCCTTGTGCCTTTACACTCTGCGAATGATTTCCAACCATTCTGAGGGAACCTTTGGGCGCCTCCGTTACACTTTAGGAGGCGACCGCCCCAGTCAAACTGCCCACCTGACACGGTCCTCCATCCCGATAAGGGATGCGAGTGAGAAGGCCGGCATAATCAGGGTGGTATCCCAAGGATGCCTCCACCGAACCTGGCGGTCCGGGTTCAAAGGCTCCCACCTATCCTGTACAAATCATACCAGCATTCAATATCAAGCTGCAGTAAAGCTCCATGGGGTCTTTCCGTCTTGTCGCGGGTAACCTGCATCTTCACAGGTAGTATGATTTCACCGAGTCTCTTGCCGAGACAGTGCCCAAGTCGTTACGCCTTTCGTGCGGGTCGGAACTTACCCGACAAGGAATTTCGCTACCTTAGGACCGTTATAGTTACGGCCGCCGTTTACTGGGGCTTCGGTTCACAGCTTCGCGCTTGCGCGCTAACCGCTCCCCTTAACCTTCCAGCACCGGGCAGGCGTCAGCCCCTATACTTCGCCTTGCGGCTTCGCAGAGACCTGTGTTTTTGCTAAACAGTCGCTTGGGCCTTTTCACTGCGGCCCCCTCACGCTTATCACGCTAGCGGGGCACCCCTTCTCCCGAAGTTACGGGGTCATTTTGCCGAGTTCCTTAGCAAGAGTTTTCTCGCGCGCCTTAGGATTCTCTCCTCGCCTACCTGTGTCGGTTTGCGGTACGGGTACCTTACTTCTCGCTAGAAGCTTTTCTTGGCAGTGTGAGATCAGGAACTTCGGTACTTAAATTTCCCTCGCCATCACAACCCGGCGTTACAGTGTACGGATTTGCCTATACACACGCCTCATTGCTTGGACAGACATAACCAGCAGTCTGCTTGCCTTACCCTCCTGCGTCCCTCCGTTGCTCAAACGAAGTAGAGGTAGTACAGGAATTTCCACCTGTTGTCCATCGCCTACGCCTTTCGGCCTCGGCTTAGGTCCCGACTAACCCTGAGAGGACGAGCCTTCCTCAGGAACCCTTAGGCTTTCGGCGGAAGGGATTCTCACCCTTCTTTTCGCTACTTACACCGGCATTCTCACTTCCTGCCGCTCCACCCGTCCTTTCGGTCGAGCTTCACTGCTGCAGGAACGCTCCCCTACCCCTGACACCTACGGTGTCAAGCCACAGCTTCGGTACTTCACTTAGCCCCGTTACATTTTCCGCGCAGAGTCACTCGACCAGTGAGCTATTACGCACTCTTTAAATGGTGGCTGCTTCTAAGCCAACATCCTGGTTGTCTGGGCAACTCCACATCGTTTCCCACTTAGTGAAGATTTAGGGACCTTAGCTGGTGGTCTGGGCTGTTTCCCTTTTGACTACGGATCTTAGCACTCGCAGTCTGACTCCCGGATATCTGTAGCCGGCATTCGGAGTTTGACTGAATTTGGTACCCCGCGAGGGGCCCGCATCCAATCAGTGCTCTACCTCCGGTACAGTAAATCCGAGGCTAGCCCTAAAGCTATTTCGGGGAGAACCAGCTATCTCCGAGTTCGATTGGAATTTCTCCGCTACCCACACCTCATCCCCGCACTTTTCAACGTGCGTGGGTTCGGGCCTCCAGTGCGTGTTACCGCACCTTCACCCTGGACATGGGTAGATCACACGGTTTCGGGTCTACGGCTGCGTACTCACTCGCCCTGTTCAGACTCGCTTTCGCTGCGGCTCCGGCTTCTCACCTTAACCTCGCACGCAACCGTAACTCGCCGGTTCATTCTACAAAAGGCACGCCGTCACACAGTTAATGTGCTCCGACTAGTTGTAGGCACACGGTTTCAGGTTCTCTTTCACTCCCCTCCCGGGGTGCTTTTCACCTTTCCCTCACGGTACTGGTCCACTATCGGTCGCCAGGTAGTATTTAGCCTTGGGAGATGGTCCTCCCAGCTTCCCACGAGGTTTCACGTGTCTCGCGGTACTCAGGGTACGTCTCGGAGAGACGGCCATTTCGATTACAGGGTTGTTACCTTCTGTGACGGGCCTTTCCAGGCCGCTTCATCTATGACCGTCTTTTGTAACTCCATGTGAGACGCCCTACAACCCCGGAAGGCGAACCTTCCGGTTTGGGCTTCTCCGCGTTCGCTCGCCGCTACTTACGGAATCACTATTGTTTTCTGTTCCTCAGGGTACTTAGATGTTTCAGTTCCCCTGGTCTGCCTCTACCTGCCCTATGGATTCAGGCAGGAGTACGATCCCATTACGAATCGTAGGTTTCCCCATTCGGACATCTCCGGATTAACGCTTGCTTACAGCTCCCCGGAGCATTTCGCAGTTCGCCACGTCCTTCTTCGGCTCCTGGCGCCAAGGCATCCACCGTGTGCCCTTTATAGCTTAACCTCTGGTTTCCAATCAAGCGTCCTGATCAACGTCGATCTTCTGCGTTGCGTTATCCCTGCGCTGCTCACGTATCAAAATCATACGCTCCGCTGCTCGGTCCTGCCGCGCCTTGAATCTCTCGTTTCTCATGCCGCTTTCTTTCATGGAAATCCGGTTTCACCTAAAAGGTTTTTACAATTGGATTTTCCTATTGCGCATTGTTTCTTCCATGATTCAGTTTTCAAAGTGCAATGTGACAGCAACCGTTAGGTTGCCGGCCTGGCAATGTCCTACTCTCCCAGGGCGTTGCCGCCCAAGTACCATCGGCGCTGAAGGACTTAACTTCTGTGTTCGGGATGGGAACAGGTGTGACCCCTTCGCCGTAATTGCCAGACATGGTGGAGGTAAGCGGGATCGAACCGCTGACCTCCTGCTTGCAAGGCAGGCGCTCTCCCAGCTGAGCTATACCCCCACATCTTATTTAATTCCAGACGTTCCTGGAAAACTGAACAGTGAAAGTGCCAGTGTGCCGATTCTCCATAGAAAGGAGGTGATCCATCCGCACCTTCCGGTACGGATACCTTGTTACGACTTCACCCCAATCATCTGCCCCACCTTCGGCGGCTGGCTCCTTACGGTTACCTCACCGACTTCGGGTGTTGCAAACTCTCGTGGTGTGACGGGCGGTGTGTACAAGACCCGGGAACGTATTCACCGCGGCATGCTGATCCGCGATTACTAGCGATTCCGGCTTCATGCAGGCGAGTTGCAGCCTGCAATCCGAACTGAGAATGGTTTTTAGGGATTGGCATACTCTCGCGAGTTAGCAGCCCGTTGTACCATCCATTGTAGCACGTGTGTAGCCCAGGACATAAGGGGCATGATGATTTGACGTCATCCCCACCTTCCTCCGTCTTGTCGACGGCAGTCTCCCTAGAGTGCCCAACTGAATGCTGGCAACTAAGGACAAGGGTTGCGCTCGTTGCGGGACTTAACCCAACATCTCACGACACGAGCTGACGACAACCATGCACCACCTGTCACCACTGTCCCGAAGGAAGCCTCTGTCTCCAGAGGGGTCAGCGGGATGTCAAGCCCTGGTAAGGTTCTTCGCGTTGCTTCGAATTAAACCACATGCTCCACCGCTTGTGCGGGTCCCCGTCAATTCCTTTGAGTTTCAGCCTTGCGGCCGTACTCCCCAGGCGGAGTGCTTATTGCGTTAGCTGCGGCACTGAGGATTGGAGTCCCCAACACCTAGCACTCATCGTTTACGGCGTGGACTACCAGGGTATCTAATCCTGTTTGCTCCCCACGCTTTCGCGCCTCAGCGTCAGTTACAGACCAGAGAGTCGCCTTCGCCACTGGTGTTCCTCCACATCTCTACGCATTTCACCGCTACACGTGGAATTCCACTCTCCTCTTCTGCACTCAAGCCTCCCAGTTTCAGGTGGCCCTCCACGGTTGAGCCGTGGGCTTTCACACCTGACTTAAGAAACCGCCTGCGCGCGCTTTACGCCCAATAATTCCGGACAACGCTTGCCCCCTACGTATTACCGCGGCTGCTGGCACGTAGTTAGCCGGGGCTTTCTCGTCAGGTACCGTCAGACCGGGAGGTCTTCCCGGCGGTTCTTCCCTGACAACAGAGCTTTACGATCCGAAAACCTTCATCGCTCACGCGGCGTTGCTCCGTCAGACTTTCGTCCATTGCGGAAGATTCCCTACTGCTGCCTCCCGTAGGAGTCTGGGCCGTGTCTCAGTCCCAGTGTGGCCGATCACCCTCTCAGGTCGGCTACGCATCGTCGCCTTGGTAGGCCACTACCCCACCAACTAGCTAATGCGCCGCGGGCCCATCTGTAAGTGTCCGAAAACTTTCCATCCAGAACCATGCGGTTCTGCATCCTATCCGGTATTAGCTTCGGTTTCCCGAAGTTATCCCAGGCTTACAGGCAGGTTGCCCACGTGTTACTCACCCGTCCGCCGCTAACTTTGAAAAGCAAGCTTTCCAAAGTCCGCTCGACTTGCATGTATTAGGCACGCCGCCAGCGTTCGTCCTGAGCCAGGATCAAACTCTCCAAAAAGGTCTGATGCTGTATCTGCTCATACGAGCTGGTCTTACTTTATATCCAGAATTGAATTCTGGGTCAATCGCACATTTGGCATTTCACTGTTCAGTTTTCAAGGAACTCTATCAGTCAGCCACTCAATCAGCGACTTTTATATCTTATCACTTATCAACGAATGAGTCAAGCTTTTTTACTAAATCCTTTTATTATACACTTCGCTTGGACAACTTATTCATTCACAGCGACAAGAAATAATATATCATCCTTTAAGCAAGCTGGCAAGAACATTTTTTAACATTAGAAAACGCGGCTGACGCCAAGCGAGGCGAAGGAAGAAAAACCTAGATGCTGTTGTGTGGATAAGAAAACATGTCCATACTATCAACCATAGAAGAACCCGGCTTCAGCATTTTACACGTCGGCCGGGTTTTTAAAAGTTATAACCTCACTTCGCATGTCTCTCTTCAAGCACCCGAAGAACATCATCCAGTGGAAGCTTCTGTTCGCGAAGCAAAACAAGCGTATGGAACACCAAGTCCGCCACTTCCCATTGCAGCTCATCATGGCTTCTATTTTTAGCGGCGATAATGACCTCCCCGGCTTCTTCCCCAACCTTCTTCAAAATCTTGTCTACGCCATTGGTAAACAAATAGGTTGTATAAGCCCCTTCCGGCATTTCCGCTTCTCTTGACGCGATAACTTGTTCCAGGCGGTTAATAATATCAAAGCGGCTTTTTAATGCGCCATCTTCAGCCGCCTTTTCACCGCCTGCCCCATTAAGAAGGGAATCAGTAAAGCAGCTGTAACGGCCATTATGGCATGCAGGCCCAGCTGGGATCACCTTCACCAGTAAGGCATCACCGTCGCAGTCGTACACAATGTCTACAACTTGCTGTTTATTGCCGGAAGTTTCTCCTTTGTGCCACAGCTCCTGGCGGGAACGGCTCCAGAACCAGGTTTCCTTCGTTTCAAGGGTTTTCTTCAGTGATTCTTCATTCATATAAGCCAGGGTTAAAACTTCTTTGCTCTGCGCATCCTGAACAACAGCCGGAATTAAACCATCTTCGTTAAATTTAATGTTCTGCCAATCCATATATATCGTCTCCTCTATCGACGGACCTCAATGTGATGGTCTTGCAAGTATTGTTTCACTTCATTGATGGATGTTTCTTCATAATGAAAAATTGATGCGGCCAGTGCAGCATCTGCTTTTCCCGATGCAAAGGCATCATAGAAATGCTCCCGGGTGCCGGCTCCGCCAGAAGCGATAACCGGGATTTGGACCGTCTCTGAGATGGCGCGGGTCAAATTAAGGTCAAACCCTGCTTTTTGACCGTCACAATCCATACTGGTCAGCAGGATTTCACCTGCACCTAACGCCTCGGCTTTTTTGGCCCATTCAACCGCATCCAACCCGACAGCCTGGCGGCCCCCATGTGTATAAACTTCCCAGCCGCCGCCTTCCTTCGCCTTCGCATCAATCGCCACGACTATACACTGGCTGCCGAATACCTCCGCACCTTCTCTTATCAGTTCGGGCCTTTTAACCGCAGATGTATTCATCGATACTTTATCCGCTCCCGCCCGCAATACGCGCCGCATATCCTCAACAGAATTAATCCCTCCACCTACCGTAAAAGGAATGGTTACATTTGCGGCCGTCTGTTCTATCACGGTTACCATGGTCTCGCGGCCTTCATGAGAAGCGGAAATATCCAGAAACACAAGCTCATCAGCCCCTTCTTCACTGTAACGCTTAGCCAGTTCAACCGGGTCGCCTGCATCCCGCAGATTAACGAAGCTCACTCCCTTAACGACACGGCCGTCCTTTACATCGAGGCAGGGAATAATCCTTTTTGCCAGCATTTACTTCAACTCCTTAACCTGCTTAATTGCCTCAGAAAGCCGAATGCGCCCGGTGTACAGAGCTTTTCCAACAATTGCACCGGTTACCCCTTCAGCTTGGTAGCCTGCAAGTTCGAGCAGATCCTGCTGAACACTCACCCCGCCCGACGCAATAATTTCAGCGCCGGTATTTTTGGCAAGCGCCGCTGTCGCCTCTGTATTGGGACCTTCCAGTGTGCCGTCACGCGAGATGTCGGTATAAATAAACGTCTGTGCCCCTTTACCTACCAGCACCTTCACCAATTCTTCCGCAGTGACTTCGGATGTTTCAAGCCAGCCGTGTGTCGCTACAAAACCGTTTCGTGCATCAATGCCAATAGCTACCCTGTCGCCATATTTAGCCAGCACTTCCTCTGCAAAAGGCTGGTCCTGTATCGCTGCAGTCCCAATAATCACCCGCTGCACACCACCGAAAAGGTAGCGGTCAACATCTTTCATCCGGCGAAGACCCCCGCCAATCTGCACAGGGATGCCGAGCGCCCGTGCAGCCGACAGCACAAGTTCATCATTAACCGGCGCGCCCGCCTTGGCTCCATCCAAATCAACCATGTGAATCCAGGCGGCTCCCTGGAAAGCCCACTCTTTGGCCATATCAAGCGGCGAATCCCCATACACAGTTTCTTTCCCGTAATCGCCCTGGAGCAAGCGAACGCATTTTCCTCCGCGTATGTCAATGGCCGGATATATCGTGAAACTCATGACTTTCTCCCCTTTTCTCACCGCTTATACGCGCGCTTTTGCACACAGATCAGTAAAATTATCCAGCAACTTCATGCCAACATCGCCGCTTTTTTCCGGGTGAAACTGCATCCCGTACACATTGCCGCGTCCCACTACACCCGGCACTTCCTGGTAGTAATCAGCGGCAGCTAATAGGATCTCCCTGTTTGTATCATCCGGCTGCAGAAAGTAGGAATGCACAAAATACACATAACCTTGATCAACTCCGTCAACAATACGGTTTTCTTTTTGCAAAAAGGACAGCTTGTTCCAGCCCATATGTGGAATTTTATAATCACCTGTAAAACGGCGGATATGTCCGGGTAATAGCCCAAGGCCTTGATGCTCCCCGTATTCACTGCTGCTTTCGAAAAGAAGCTGCATGCCAAGGCATATGCCAAGCAGCGGCTTACCAGTCCCTGCATACTGTCGAATTGGATCCACCAACTTCAGATCCCGCAGATTCGACATCGCGTCGCCGAATGCCCCTACCCCGGGCAGGATGACACCATCTGCACGAAGCAAATCTTCTCCGCTGGATACAAATTCGTACGAATGGCCGAGCCGCTCTATTGCCTTACTGACACTGTAAAGATTGCCCATGCCATAATCGATAATCGCAATCATCTACAACATTCCCTTCGTCGAAGGTACCCCTTTAACACGCGGGTCTACCGTGGTTGCCTCGTCAATCGCCCTGCCCAGCGCTTTGAAAACAGCCTCTACCATGTGGTGCGTATTGCGGCCGTAATGAACAATGACGTGGAGCGTGATCCGGGCCTCCAGCGCCAGTTTCCATAAAAATTCATGTACAAGCTCGGTTGGAAAGTCACCTACCACGCTTGACGGATATTCCGCTCTGTATTCAAAATGCGGGCGGTTGCTAATATCAACCACAACCTGCGCCAGCGCTTCGTCCATCGGAATAAACACGCTGCTGTAGCGCTTGATGCCCTTCTTATCCCCCAGCGCTTGACGAAGCGCCTGGCCAAGGCAGATCGCAATGTCTTCCGTTGTATGGTGGTAATCGATTTCAATATCGCCTTTTGCTTTAACATCCAGATGAAACTGGCCGTGCTTGGTGAACAGATCCAGCATATGTTCGAGGAAGGGGACACCTGTGTCTAGGCTTCCCGTTCCCTCTCCATCAATCCCAAACGTAAGGGAAATGTCGGTTTCATTTGTTTTACGGTTAATAGATGCCTGACGCATTCGTTGTCCTCCTTATTGTTCGTTATCAAGCCGTATTTGGATGGCCCGGGCATGCGCCTCTAAGCCCTCCTGCCGCGCAAAAGCCGTGATTTTGCTGCCATTGGCCAAAAAATCAGCACGGCTGTAGGCAATAAGGCTCGACTTTTTCAGAAAATCATCTATATTAAGCGGGGAAGAAAACCGCGCTGTGCCATTCGTAGGCAGAACATGGTTCGGTCCCGCAAAATAATCACCGACAGGCTCCGAACTGTATGGACCGATAAAAATAGCGCCCGCATTTTTTATTTTACCCAGATGATCCATTGGCTCGCGGACCATTAATTCAAAGTGCTCGGGCGCGAGTCGGTTTACGACCTCAAAACCCTTGTCCAGACTGTCTACCACGCATATTGCACCGTAATCCCGTATCGATGCTTCCGCGATCTCCCGGCGCGGGAGCGTACTTACCTGCACTTCTACTTGCTGCCTGACAGCTTCAGCAAACGGACGCGACGGTGTCACGAGCACAGCTGATGCCATTGGGTCATGCTCGGCCTGGGACAGCAGATCAGCTGCTACAAAGGCAGGGTTCGCTGAATCATCCGCCAGTACAACAATTTCACTAGGGCCGGCGACCATATCAATGTCAACCATTCCAAAAACCTCGCGTTTAGCCAACGCGACATAAATATTGCCTGGTCCAACGATTTTATCGACCGGTTTAATCGTTTCCGTTCCGTATGCCAGAGCGGCAATCGCCTGTGCTCCGCCTATGCTGTATATCTCCTTAACGCCTAACTCATGGGCCGCGGCTAGAACGCCCGGGTTTAGCTGGCCGTCTTTACCCGGTGGCGTAACCATCACGATCTCTTCAACCCCCGCCACCTGAGCCGGGATGGCATTCATCAAAACAGATGAAGGGTAGGCTGCCGTCCCACCCGGTACGTACAGTCCCACCCGCTGCAGCGGTCGGATGATCTGGCCCAGCATCGTGCCCGATTCTTTAGTGGTCAGCCACGACTGGCGCATTTGCCTGCTGTGGTAATCGCGGATGTTAGCGGCCGCTTCCCGGATCGCTTGCAGCACGTCTGGTTCAACTTTATCACAGGCGGCTTTGCATGCTTCCTGGGAAACTCTCATATCCGATAGCGCCACCCCATCGAACTTTTCTGTATAGGCCAGAACAGCCTGGTCCCCATCCTTTTTTACCGACTCTAAAATATCCAAAACGGCTCGCCGCTGTTGTTCTGTACCTGTTTCGACATCACGCCGCGTAGAAAAATTATGAGCTTCCACGATTCGCATCATCAGCGTTGCTCCCCTTTCTCTACTATGGAAGCAAACTTCTCATAAACGTAGTCAACCGCATTGCTTTTCATCCGGTAGCTTACCCGGTTCGCGATTAACCGGGTGGTGATCGGCATAATCTCTTCCAGCTCGACGAGGCCATTCTCTTGCAGCGTCCGCCCAGTTGAGACGATGTCCACAATTCGATCGGCTAAGCCAATCAGAGGCGCCAGCTCGATGGAGCCGTTGAGCTTAATAACCTCAACCTGCTGTCCCTGCTCGCGAAAATATTTCGAAGCCACGCGTGGATATTTGGTGGCGACGCGCGGTGAAGACGATGTAGGCTTCCATCCAGGAAGGCCGGCTACCGATATGCGACAGCGGCTAATCTGCAAGTCCAGCAGTTCGTAGACATCGCGGTCTTCTTCAAGCAGCACATCCTTGCCTACAACGCCGATATCGGCTACTCCGTATTCTACATACGTCGGTACATCTGTTGGTTTTGCGAGAATAAAATCCATGTTTGCTTCAGGAACCGGTACGATCAATTTGCGGGAGTCGTCAAACTCTGGCGGGAGAGGCACACCAGCGCGCCGGAGCAAATCTGCCGCTTCTTCAAAAATGCGGCCTTTCGGCATCGCAATGATCAACTTCTCATCAGCATGCATCACTTTGCATCCTCCTCCCTGAACATTTTTATAACTTCGATATACTCCTCATGCTGGCCATCAGGCTGGTAGTCTTCCACACGCTCGGTGACAACAATGGCATCTGAATTTCTGCGCAGTTCATTTGCCCGCTCAAGCGCATCTCTTCTGTTCTCCACGCTGTATAGAACAAGAATTTTGTCTTTTTTCTCGGCTTCATAAACAGCCGCTTCCATTAAGCGATCCATTTGCACAGCAAATCCGGTAGCCGGACAGGGGCGGCCGAATTGGGCCATCAATCCGTCATAGCGTCCACCCATACAGAGCGCAAATCCCTGGTTGGCCGCGTAGCCTTCGAAGAAGATGCCTGTGTAATAATCCAGGCTGCTTAGGAGATTTAGATCGAATAAAATGTTGTCGGCGACCTGGTATGCTTCCAATGCTTCCCACAGTTCACGCAGATGAATGACGGCTTTGCGGGCCCTTCCATTCACCGTTATGGACTGTGCCTTATCCAGCAATTCCTGTCCGCCTCTGAGGGTCAGCAGTTCGCATAAGCGGTATTCACTTTCCCTGCTTAGCGATAGCGACTTTACGTATTTTTTAAATCCTACATAATCGCGGTAATAGAGGAACTCCTTTAACGCTACTCTATCATCGGGCTCTGGAACCGTCTCTTCAAAAAGGCCTTCAAGGAATCCAATATGGCCGATGGCAATCTTAAACGTCTCAACCCCGGCGGCTTTTAATACCGAAATCGCGAGAGCCAGCGCTTCCGCATCTGCGTCAACTGAACCGGATCCGATTAATTCGACCCCCGTCTGGCCAAATTCTGCATTGCGGCCCGCTTCATTCGCCTGTGCCCGGAATACATTAGACGTATACATCAAGCGAAGCGGCAGCGGTTCATTTTTTAAGAGCGAGCTGGCGACACGGGCGATTGGAGCCGTCATGTCCGGACGCAGCACAAGTGTCTTGCCTTCCCTGTCGAGCAGTTTAAACAACTTATTATCAAGGGTGGCGCTCGCGCCTCCCACTGTATCGTAATATTCAAGGGTAGGGGTTGAAATCTCGCGGTACCCCCACTGCTTCATGCAGCTTTTAAGCCTGGCTTCCAGCCACCGTTGTTTTTCGAGCGAATTCGGCAGCACATCACGCATGCCAAGCGGTTTCTCAAATCCAAGAGGCTTTGACATCTGTTTTCACTCCAGTCTTTCGCTTTAGCTTGGTAGCGAACTAAAGCATTTGTTGAATGTAGTCTACCATGAGGTAAAAGAAATCGTCAACCTTTTAGCGTTATTTAATTAAATGCCGCACTGTTTTTTGTGGAAATCAACAAAGATAGTAGGATACTTTCTTTATCCTGCACATAGAACAAAAAGAGGCTATGGATTTATACTATAAAACGTGTGTTTTCAAATAATTGTCATGAAAAGGTGAGCGCAGTGGAATGGAATGTTTTAAACATCATAGCGATTATTGCTTTTTCATTCAGCGGCGCAATTGTTGCCCTGCAGGAAAAATATGATGTTTTTGGTGTTTATATATTGGGTTTGACAGCATCTTTTGGCGGCGGGATTATACGCAACCTGCTAATTGGCGTTCCGATTAAACCGATCTGGGAGCAGGGTATCCTGCTGCAGACAGCACTCGTTGCCATTACGGTTATTTATTTTCTTCCAAGGAAATGGATTACTTCCTGGAACCGCTGGAATGACTTTTTTGACGCCATTGGGCTATCAGCCTTTACGATACAGGGAGCCATTTTTGCTATCCAGCTGAACCTTCCCCTCGGTGGTATCATCCTGTCGTCGGTTATAACAGGAATAGGCGGAGGAATCATCCGGGATGTACTGGCGGGAAGAAAGCCCATCCTTTTCTCCCAGGAGATTTATGCGGTATGGGCGTTAATCGTAGGCCTGATCCTTGGTGAAGGATGGATACAGACAGATAATTCCGGCCAATTATTTGTGCTGTTTGTCGTTATTTCCGTTCTGAGGATTCTGTCGATCATTTACAAATGGCACTTAAGGCTGCGCAATCTTGACAGTGACAGTGATACACAGTCCGTGAATAACTGGAAGAAGATTTTTACCAGCCTCCACTAGTCGCCTGCTGGTTGATTCAAAACCACTTTTTCCGTTTAAAATAAATGGCCATGCCAAGAACAACCGTAATCATGAGTCCCCACACATACGCGTAGCCGTACTTCCACTGGAATTCGGGGACTTTCAGATTCATTCCGTACAGCCCCACGATAAACGTAAGCGGAAGAAAGAATGTGCTGACTACAGTCAATGTTTTCATGATTTCATTCATGCGGTCGCCTTTTAAGGAAACCTGCAGTTCAATCAAACCGCTTAATGACTCACGAAACGTGTCAATGGAGTCAACCACACGGTTCAGGTGGTCAGCCACATCAATCAAGTACACATTCGTCTCATCTTTTATGTACGGAAACTGGGAGTGCATCAGCATCCCGATTACGTCCCTTTCCTCAACAAAAAGCCGGCGCAGCTTATGCAAAGTACGTTTCATGTTGAAAATCCGCTGCCCCACTTTTTCAAAAGGATTGGCAAACAGCTTATTTTCCATCTGTTCCAGCCTTTCTTCCACCCCATCCACAACCGTCATGTACTCGTCCACACAGCGGTCAAGCAGATGATACACAATGAGGCCTGGCTGCCGCATCTTTTCCGGCGTTTCCACAAATTCTTTGCGAACCCTATCCAGTGTGCTAATTTCCTTTTTGCAAATCGTAATGACAAAATTTTTGCCGATGACCATAGCAAAAGGACGTGCAGCCCAGTTTTCTTTCATGCTGAAGAAAACCACAAGGGCATGGTCGTTGTACATATCCAGCTTAGGACGCTGCCGGTTTACATACACACAGTCCTCCACTACGAGAGGATGGCAGCCGTACATCTCACCCACCACCCGCTGAATTTCTTCATCCGTAGGATTTAAAAGCTGGAGAAAGCCAACTTCCCCCTCATCAGGTTTTCTCGTATCGACGCTTGCCACAGCGCCATCCTTATATACAAGCATTTCATAACTCCTTATGGTATGTACGTGATAGTTAGTACGCCAGATACAATTAAGTTCGTGACGTCTGTTGTACAGGATCAGCCAGGCGGATAATCTGCATCGGGTTGCCACCGACAAAAGCTCCGGCTGGTACATCGCGGTTTACGAGCGTGCCTGCCGACACAATCGCACCATCCCCTATAGAAATCCCGGGAAGCAAGGTGGAGTTCGCCCCAACCATAACCCGCGAACCGATACGGACATCGCCCAGCCGGTATTCAGTGATCAAATATTCATGAGCCAGAATGGTTGTATTGTACCCAATTATACTGTTCGAGCCGATCGAGATTCTCTCCGGAAACATCGTGTCCATCATCACCATCAGCGCGACGGCTGTATGGTCGCCGATTTTCATGCCGAGCAAGCGCCTGTACATCCAGTTTTTCAGAGACATCCACGGTACATACCGGGCTGTTTGAGCAACCGCAAAACATTTGACAACCTTCCAGAAACTGACCGTCTTATAGAGCTGCCAGAGGGAATTAGGCCCTTCAACAGGGTAACGCTCGGTTTGCCGTTTTGTCATGCCCGCACTCCTCAGCTGTTTACAGGATTTTTCACAACCTGAATCAAATCAGATATATCTTGTAAAATAACAGTAGGGTGGAAGGTGGACAGAAAAGAGGCGCCCTTTAAACTCCAGGCAACACCTGCGGAATCGATGGAAGCATTATGGGCCGCTCCAATGTCAAACTGGCTGTCCCCCACCATTAGCGTACTTCCCGGTACAGCGCCAATTGCCTCCATTGCTTTTAGTACAGGAGCAGGGTGCGGTTTGTGCTCCACTGTGTCCTGAAAACACACCACCGTATCCATAAATCTGTCCAACCCAAACAGCTTGAGGCCCATTTCGGCTGTTTTGCGCTGTTTGGTTGTTACGATGCCCATTTTGACACCCAGCTTAGCTAATTCTTCGATGGTCTCCAAAACATTCGGAAACTCTTTTACCAATTCGTCATGAACCTGCTCGTTATGCTCCCGATATACCTGTACCAGTTCCTCTACCCGGTCCGGACCAAATATAGCCATCTGGTCATGAAGAGTTTTTCCCATGTGCGGGATTATATCCTCAGTTGTGTACTTACCTGGAAAATATTTATCCAGCGCATGCAAAAAAGAAGTAATGATTAAGTTATTCGTATCAATGAGTGTGCCATCCAAATCGAACAAGACGTGCGTATATTTAAGCATCTATTCTTCTCCTTTGTTACATATCTTCAACTGCTTCTTCAATTGTATCCGTTAACTTCTTGCTGAAATGGACCGCGGCATTGTAGCCCATGCGTTTCAGGCGGAAGTTCATAGCGGCTACCTCAACGATAACAGCCAGATTTCGTCCAGGGCGTACCGGAATAGTAATTTGCGGAACATGGGCATCAAGGATTTCCATTTTTTCTTCATCCAATCCAAGCCGGTCATACATCTTTTGCGGATCCCAAATTTCCAGGCTAATCACAAGCGAGACACTTTTGTAGGTGCGCACAGCACCCGCGCCAAATAGTGTCATCACATTAATGATCCCAAGCCCACGAATTTCCAGAAGGTGCTGAATCAGTTCAGGCGCGCTCCCAACCAGCTGGTTTTCCTGTGTCCGCCGGATTTCTACCGCGTCATCCGCTACGAGACGGTGGCCTCGCTTCACTAGTTCAAGTGCCGTTTCACTCTTTCCGATGGAACTCTGGCCAACAATCAACACACCGACGCCATATACGTCCACAAGTACGCCATGTATGGTGGTAGTAGGGGCTAGCCGCCCTTCAAGATAGGTGGTTAATTTGCTTGATAATTTAGTAGTAGCCAGCGTCGTCATAAGAACAGGTACCTGCTTCTCATTCGAATACTGGATCAGCTCTTCAGGCACCTCTGACCCATGCGCGACACATATGCATGGCGTGTCCTCACCAAGAAGCGCTTCCATTCGCTTCATCCGCTCTTCCTTCGGGAGTGTGTAATAAAAGCTCAGCTCAGATCGACCCAGAAGCTGGACACGCTGCGACGGGTAAAAGTTAAAATATCCGGCCATTTCTAAACCTGGACGGCTAATATCACTTACGGTGACTTCGCGCATCAGACCGTCTTGACCGCTTATCACCTTCCAGTGGAAATGCTGAACAATATCTCGAACATATGTTTTTCTCAAAGGATGCTCTCCCCTTCTATTGGCAGTCTTGTTCCATTTTAACACATAAAACGGCACAGCCTGTAATTCGCTGTGCCGCGTGTATCGTTCTACTGGGCTGAAGCGTGCAGCTTCACCCTTTCCTCGGAACGCTTGCGATCACGCTCGAGAACAGGTTTTAGGAAACGGCCTGTATACGATTCTGGAACAGTTACCACGTCTTCAGGGGTTCCTTCAGCCACAATGGTACCGCCGCGATAGCCTCCCTCAGGCCCGAGATCGATGACATAGTCAGCGGTTTTAATCACATCCAGATTATGTTCGATAACGAGCACACTATCCCCGTTATCTACGAGCCGCTGCAGCACTTTCAGCAGTCGGTCAATATCGTCCACATGCAGACCGGTTGTCGGCTCGTCCAGAATATAGAGCGTTTTGCCATTGCTGCGGCGATGCAGTTCGGAGGCAAGCTTCACGCGCTGCGCCTCCCCGCCGGAAAGCGTGGTTGCAGGCTGGCCGAGTTTCATATAGCCAACCCCTACATCAAACAGCGTCTGGAGCTTGCGATTAATGCGCGGAATGTTTTTAAAGAAATCCACCGCGTTCTCAATCGTCATATGCAGTACATCCGCAATGTTTTTGCCTTTATATTTTACATCCAGCGTCTCCCGGTTATAACGTTTGCCGTGGCAGACTTCACAAGGGACATAAATGTCAGGGAGAAAATGCATCTCAATTTTGATAATGCCATCCCCGCGGCAAGCTTCGCAGCGCCCGCCTTTTACATTAAAGCTGAACCGCCCCTTCTGGTAGCCGCGCATTTTTGCTTCGTTGGTCTGCGCAAACAAGTCGCGGATGTCGTCAAATACACCGGTGTAAGTAGCCGGGTTCGAGCGCGGGGTTCGCCCAATTGGCGACTGATCAATGTCAATCACCTTTTCAAGATTTTCCAGGCCCTCCAGCTTCCGATAAGCGCCGGGTTTCTGCTTGGCCCGGTTTAGTTCCCTGGCAAGCGACTTATGCAGGATTTCATTAATCAGGGTGGATTTGCCTGAGCCAGATACGCCGGTAACACAGGTGAAAACACCGAGGGGAACTTTCAGGTTCACGTTTTTCAGATTGTTTTCCTTCGCACCCAGCACTTTAATCCATTTGCCGTTCGGCTCACGCCGCTGCAGCGGTACAGGGATAAACCTGCGCCCGCTTAAGTACTGGCCCGTAAGCGATTTGGGATTGTCCATGACTTCCCGCGGCGTGCCCTGTGCTACCACCTCGCCGCCATGCATACCGGCACCCGGCCCGATATCGATGATATAGTCGGAAGCAAGCATCGTATCCTCATCATGTTCGACCACAATGAGCGTATTGCCGAGGTCGCGCATATGGCTGAGCGTCTTGATGAGACGTTCATTGTCCCGCTGGTGCAGGCCTATGCTTGGCTCATCCAGGATATACAGCACACCCATCAGGCTGGAACCGATCTGGGTCGCTAACCGAATGCGTTGTGCTTCCCCTCCGGAAAGCGTGCCTGCAGCGCGGCTCATCGTTAAGTAATCCAGGCCGACATCCACCAGGAAGCCAAGGCGTGATTTGATCTCCTTTAAAATTAACCGGGCGATCTGCGTTTCCTTCTCCGTCAACGTTAGCCCATCAAAAAACGCAAGAGCCTCCACAACAGGCAGATCCGTTGCATACGCGATATTTTGCCCGTTAATGAGCACAGCAAGCGATTCAGGACGCAGGCGGTGTCCTTTACAGGCCGGGCAATCCTTCTGGCTCATATACGTTTCAAGCTGCTCACGAATTTGTTCGGACCCGGTTTCCCGATAACGGCGGTGCACATTATGCACAACGCCCTCGAAAACCATATATGTGTCGCGGATCTTCGTGCTAAAGTCGCTTTTGTAGCGGAAATGAAGCTTCTCGCTGCCGCTTCCGAAAAGCAGGACATTTTGCTGTTTCTCTGTCAGCTCTTCAAATGGCTTATTAAGGTCGATCTTATAATGCTTCGCCACACAGTCAATAATCTGCTCGTAGTAGTTAGACGTCGAGTTGTGCCACGGTTCAAGCGCCCCTTCCTCAATGCTTTTCTCCGGGTGTGGCACGATCAAGTCTGGATCGACTTCAAGTCGGCTTCCCAGCCCATCACATGTTGGGCAGGCGCCGAATGGACTGTTGAAAGAGAACATCCGTGGTTCCAGCTCTTCAATGCTAAAACCGCAAATCGGACAGGCGAGATTCTGGCTGAAGAGAAGTTCCTCTTCACCCATAACGTCTACCAGCACCCGGCCATCTGCTAACCGGAGGGCAGTTTCGAGTGAATCGGCGAGGCGCGCCTCAATTCCTTCTTTTACAACGATCCTATCAATGACAACTTCAATAGAGTGTTTTTTATTTTTCTCCAGCTCAATGGTCTCGGACAAATCACGCACTTCGCCGTTTATTCGTACACGAACATAGCCTTGCGTACGGATATCGTCAATGAGCTTCTTGTGTTCACCTTTGCGCCCCTGCACAAGCGGAGCGAGAATTTGCAGCCTCGTTTTCTCGGGGTAACCTATGATGCGATCGACCATCTGCTCAATCGTCTGCGACGTGATTTCGATCCCATGCACCGGGCAGTGCGGGTGGCCGATGCGCGCAAACAGCAGGCGCAGGTAATCGTAAATTTCAGTAACCGTACCCACCGTTGAACGGGGATTGCGGCTGGTCGTTTTCTGGTCAATCGAGATAGCCGGTGACAGACCGTCAATGGAATCTACATCCGGCTTCTCCATTTGACCAAGAAACTGGCGGGCGTACGCGGAAAGAGATTCCACATAACGCCGCTGTCCCTCGGCGTAGATGGTATCAAAAGCAAGCGAGGATTTCCCCGAACCGGACAGGCCGGTTAACACAACAAACTTGTCGCGGGGAATCGTTATATCCACATTCTTAAGATTGTGGGCGCGGGCGCCCTTGATTACTATATTTTCGCGGCTCATCGGCTTCTTATCATCCTTCCGCTTTCATCTCCATAATTAAATCGCGAAGTTCGGCTGCGCGCTCGAAATCGAGCTGGCGGGCTGCCTCCTTCATTTCTTCTTCCATGCGCATCATGAGATCCTTGCGCTCTTTCTTCGTCAGCTTGCTGTAAGCCTTCTTCGGAAGATAGTCCTCTGAATCCTCTGCAACCCTCGTCGCCTCAATCACATCGCGAATCGACTTCTGAATGGTCTGCGGCGTAATGCCGTGCTCTTCGTTATAAGCAATCTGGCGCTCCCGGCGCCGGTTCGTTTCACTTAATGCCGCCTCAATCGAGCGGGTCATCTTATCCGCATACATAATAACATGGCCGTTTGCGTTACGCGCAGCCCGGCCGATCGTTTGAATAAGAGAACGTTCGTTGCGGAGAAAACCTTCCTTGTCTGCATCCAAAATAGCAACAAGCGATACTTCCGGTATATCCAATCCTTCCCGCAGAAGGTTGATTCCAATCAGCACATCGAATGTTCCAAGCCGCAAATCGCGAAGAATTTGCATCCGTTCAATGGTTTTAATGTCTGAATGCAGGTAATTGACTTTGATGCCGACATCTTTAAGAAAGTCCGTCAAATCCTCAGACATTTTCTTTGTCAATGTGGTCACAAGCACCCGTTCATTGCGGGCGATGCGCTCATTGATCTCCCCGAGCAAGTCATCAATTTGTCCCTTACTTGGACGGATATCAATGGTAGGATCGAGCAGACCTGTGGGACGGATGACCTGTTCAGCCACATCGGGTGCTTTCTCCAGCTCATAATCGCCAGGCGTAGCCGATACATACACGATCTGGTTTACATGATCCTCAAATTCCGAAAATTTTAATGGCCGGTTATCTGCGGCGGACGGCAGACGGAAGCCATGGGTAATCAGCATATCCTTACGCGCCTTGTCCCCATTATACATCCCGCGAATCTGCGGCAGCATAATATGGGATTCGTCCACCATAATAAGAAAATCTTTTGGAAAATAGTCAATCAAGGTGTACGGCGGCGCTCCCGCCGGAAGGCCGGTCAGATGGCGCGAGTAATTCTCAACGCCTGAGCAGAAGCCCATCTCCTGCAGCATTTCAATATCATACCGTGTCCGCTGTTCAAGCCGCTGGGCTTCGAGCAGCTTGCCTTCCGCTTTAAACTTCGCCAGCTGTTCTTCCAGTTCGGCTTCGATGCTCTTAATAGCCTGCTGCATCTTGCCGGCTCCGGTAACATAGTGGGAAGCCGGAAAAATGGCTACGTGCTCCCGTTCGCCGATGATTTCACCTGTCAGCGTATCAATTTCTGTAATACGCTCGATCTCATCCCCGAAAAACTCAACCCGCATCGCATGCTCACTGTTAGACGCCGGAAAGATTTCCACGACATCCCCACGAACGCGAAACGTACCGCGCGTAAAGTTAATGTCATTGCGGTCATATTGAATATCGATCAGCTTGTGCAGCACTTCGTCCCGGCTTTTTTCCATGCCGCGGCGCAGCGAAAGAAGCATCGACGCATATTCCTGCGGCGAACCTAAACCGTAAATACAGGAAACGCTGGCCACGATAATCACATCGTCGCGTTCAAAAAGCGCACTCGTTGCGGAGTGGCGCAGTTTATCTATCTCGTCGTTCGTGCTTGCGTCTTTCTCTATATACGTATCCGTATGCGGAATGTAAGCTTCAGGCTGATAATAATCGTAGTAGCTGACGAAGTACTCAACCGCATTGTTCGGAAAGAATTCTTTAAATTCACTCGCCAGCTGGGCAGCCAGCGTTTTATTGTGGGCGATGACAAGCGTCGGTTTGTTTACTTTCGAAATAACCTGTGCCATCGTAAAGGTTTTCCCCGTGCCTGTCGCACCAAGCAATGTCTGGTGTTTGCGGCCGTTAAAGATGCCTTCAGTCAGCTGCTTAATGGCTGTAGGCTGATCTCCCTTTGGCTCGTACTCAGACGCCAGTTCAAATTTTTTTGCCAGTTTTTCCACTTGTTCACCCATCCTTTTTTAACATGGTCGGCGAGAAGACCCTTTCCTCAACACTATTATCGTGGGTGGGGGATGAATCGTCCATACGTTCGTTTGCTTTTGTGGTATACTATAGGTAGATATCCCCATACGAATAGAGGCTACCTCATGTATCGCACCCAAAAAGTACCGTTTCTTGCATCCAAAACGACGGTAGATGCGTTGTTTGCACTCAACCGGCTGTCGGCTGAGGTCTGGAACAGATGCCTTGATGAAGCACGTGCGCATCACCTTCAAACGGGAATCTGGATCGACAAGTCCACTCTGCAGAAGACAGTTAAAAAACAGTTCCCGATGCACAGCCAGTGTATCCAATCGGTCTGCCACCGCTATCTTCGCGCCCGGCAGGGCGCATGGGCAAACCTGCCCGGTTTGCGGTCGGCGAAAGAAAACCGTTCGTGTTGCTGATCGCTCCTGCGGGCGGGATTGGCACACTGCGACGTGTGAGAAGAAAGGCAACCCTTTCTTCGCCCAAACCATTCGTCTTGTGAGATCAGAAACCCCGACTTCAAGGTCCGAAGGAACTAAGTGGGGGAGTCTTCATAAGATGCTGCAATCCATTATAGCACATTCACTATACGAAAACATGTTCCCCGGCTAAATTTTCGAACCTACGTTCTCAAGAATAAACATCGCGGACATGCCGCGCTTATTTACAAAAAAGAGCCTCCTTGTTAGGCGGCTCTAAAGCATGATTCCTGCTATTGCGTGCGATTTTTTCTCTCAATGAGTCTGGATCCGAACCATGCTCCTGCCAATCCGGAGACCACACCCAGCAAAATGACAGATATCGGCTGATGAGCCCCATTAAATGCAGCCATTAGAATACCAAGCGAAGCGATAAGGCCAACCCAGATATTCAACGAAATGCGCGAAATTAAGGCTACCAGAATAAATGGCAGAATGAGTGCAATGATAAACTTGAGAATCAAAGAGATACATCCTTTCCCTGCTGTTCCAGCCCTTGATGCTGTTCGTCTGGACGGACTTCTGTTGTTCCCTGAATCGAATTCAATTTGATTCGGAACAAGTCAAAAATGCTTGCCCGTCTGACGTCAGCATATTGCGCTGCTGACATGTCAGGAGCTAAAATAACGCCAAGTTCATGGTGCTCTCCCTGATATAAGGAGCGCTGTACATATTTGATATTTCCGTCCCGATTTTTTACTTCCATTTTACAGAAAGCGGATTGTTGCTGCAAGGCGGGGTAAATATCGTCTTTGGTCACAACACGAACACCATTTATCTTAATAATAACGTCCCCTGTTACGATCTCCATTAAGTCTGCCGGGCTTCCTGGAATAACAGCCAGAACTCTCACCCCGTTGCCCGCCTGCACATACAGCGGCTTTTCTATTTTTTCCTTCTGTCTGCTGTTGTATCTCATCATTTCAGGCAGAGCGAATGAACCCAGCGAACCTATGAGGGCGAGCGGCATCCAATATTTTGCCGCGTACGCAATCATAAGCAAACCCAATCCATAAAGAAAAATAACCTTTCCAGCCTGGCGCGCTTTTTCACCAGGAGCCACGGTTGTGGCCGTATCCTGATAGCCAATAACAGCAGGAATAGGCAGCAGGCTGAGCGACGCAGCGCCCGCATAAAACCACGGCCACCAGCCAGGCAGATGCTGCAGGTCAAACCCGCCTGAGGCAGCGGGCGTGAATATTAAAAGCGGCATCATCCACAACCTATTCAACTGAAACGCACCAATTATCCTTCCACGTTTGCTAGCGACGAGCACAGGTGAAGCGCCAGATTCGGCCTGGCAACGCACCAGCAGCCCTTCTGCCATAAGTAGAATGCTCACCAGCGCCAGGATGGACGGAATGTTAAGCGCACCTAGCCAATCAGCAGCCCACCCAATCAGCGGCGAATGCATCCCCTCAAAAAGCGGCACCACAAAGGCAAGAACACCTAGCAGCCCTCCCGCATAGGAAAAGCTAAGAAAACGGGCATGGATAAGGGCCAGGACCCCGCTTATCACCCATAGGGATAAAAGCTCTTTATATGTTAAAGAAACGCCGAAAGCAAGCAGCACAACAGAGGCTCCCACGCCACCGACAAGGCCAAATCCGATCGATCGAAACACTTCAGCCCGCGTTGTTGTTATGCGCACGTGAAAAAGCCTCCGCTCCAGCAGCACCTGCCGCCGGAATAAAAGATAAATAAAAGCGATAAAAACGTACAAGGCCGGGTTCATAAAAAAACGAGGAATTGACCAGATGTCCAATCGAATTCTCCCCTCTAGTTGCAAATTGAGAAAAACATCGCGGGCCATGCCGCTCTCTTCTTTCCAGAAGTTTATACGGCCGCTTTGTGGTACGACGGGCGGACCGGCATTAGGGAATCTTGGCTGGCGGCAAGCGTAAGCGCAGGCGATGGCCTTAGGTTCCTTTATACCGTTTAGGTCCAACATCACACCTTTCGGCCTGGGGGAAAGAAAGGTGCGGACATGCGCCTCACGATGTTTTTTTTGGGTGTTTCGGGACCGGAGGTCCCATTTAAAAAATGAATCAAGGCACTTCAACACTGTGAAGCCAATAAACTTTCCATAAAAGAGGGACCTAGTGGTCCCCATCCCGAACCAGTATAACGATTAAAGAAACATATAGTTTCTCATAGGACAAAATAAACCACGGCACAGAAAAGGCCGTGGTTTATCTTTTCGACATGAATCGGTATGATCCCTGCAAACTGGTTATTTTGCCGATTGAGCAAGCACATCGATCGCCGCTTGCAGCTGCAGGTCATTTTTCGGATCCTTAATCCGTTTCACAATTTCCGCCTGAAGGCTTTGAGCGGTTTTTGCGTCTACCACCCCTGTCCCAGGAAGAGAATGCTGATTCTGGAATGTCTTCACCGCCTGCATCGTGCCGTTGTCAAAATAACCATCGGATCGTCCCGGAGCAAGATCTAAGCCCTTGAGGATGACCTGCAGATTCCGAACATCGGCTCCGTTCATATCCAGCTTCAACTCTTTCCCCGCCGGAAGCGGAGCGGCACTAAAGTACTCCGGCTGGTCCACTTTCACATCTGGCGTAAGCCCTTTTTTGTGGATCCATCTGCCCTTAGGTGTCAGCCATTTCGCTACCGTTAGCTTTAATTGGCTGTCGTCCTGGAGCGGGATTGTACTTTGCACGGTACCCTTGCCAAAAGACTGTGTGCCGACAAGCTTATACCCGTTGTCCTGCAGAGCCCCACCCAATATTTCCGAGGCGCTGGCGCTTCCCTTGTTAATCAGGGCTACAACCGGGAATGGCGCCTTCTGAAGCTGAGAATGGAAAATCTGCTTCTGGCCGTCACCATACTGAACTTGGAGGATGATTCCCTTGTTCGGAATAAGCTCATTGCCTATCGCTGACACCGCGTTAAGCAGGCCGCCCGGGTCGTCCCTCACGTCTACAATGAGACCGGCAATATGCTTGCTCTCAAGCTTCTGCAGTTCCGTGTGGAAGTGCTTGGCCGTATTCTCCGAGAACTGGGTGATTTCAATTTTCCCGAACGTTTTGCCGTCTTTCGTAACGGTATCCGCATAAACCGTTTCAATCGGTATATCATCACGCGTAACGGAGACACTCATCGGGCTGGAGAGCCCTGTCCGCATGATTTGCAGGACAACTTTTGTACCTTTAGGGCCGCGAATTTTGGTCACAGTTTCATTGAGGTTTAAACCTTCCGTGGAAGAACCGTTAACTTTAACGATCTGATCATCCGGCTTCAGGCCAGCTTTTTCCGCTGGAGAGCCTTTAAACGGCGAAACAATTGTAACCTTGCCGTTTTTCAGTGTGACTTCCGCGCCAATCCCCTGAAAAGTGGATTGAATCGATGAATTGAACTCGCTGGTTTGCTGTTGGTTCATATAGTTTGAAAACGGGTCGTTCAATTTCGAAACCATTCCTTCAACCGCACCGTCAATCAATTTCTTCTTATCCACTTTCTCCAGCGCCGTGCTCTGGATCATCAGGTAGGCTTCCATCACCTTTTTCAGGTCAGCGTTTTTTCCAGTTGAATCACCTGTCCCAAGGACTGCTTTCGCTGTCTGGGAATCCACCTGCCGCCCCGAGACTTGTCCATAGATTTTAACGCCCGCAAGAGTAAGGATGCCTGTCGATAATACAGTCACGAGAATGATTAAGAAAAGCGTACGACGTTTCATTAACATCGACAGCACCACCTTTATGCTAATCCGACTTTAACAAGTAGTATATGACAAAATTAGAAATAATATATCTATCAATTGTTGGATTATCGTAAATAGTTCATCGGATCAACTTTTTGGCCATTTACGATAACAGAGAAATGGCAGTGCGGGCCGGTGGACATGCCGGTGCTGCCAACCTCTGCAATTTTCTGGCCTGCTTTCACGCTTTGTCCCTCGGAAACTTTAATCCCGCCATTGCGGATATGTCCATAAAGCGTACTAATTCCATTTCCATGATAAATAACAACCGCGTTTCCATATCCACTAATATAGCCTGCTGATGCAACCACGCCGTCCGCGGCCGCCTCAATGGTTGTGCCCTCAGGCGCTGCAAAGTCTACCCCATCATGGAATTTGCGGGTGTGCAAGATCGGATGTTCCCGCCATCCAAACGGGGAAGAAATAACCGCTCCAGGAACCGGAACGGCAAAGCGACCGCCGGTGTACTGGACAGGAGGTGTGTACGAGCCGCCGCCTGCCTGGACAGCTTGTGCTTCAGCCTGGCGCTGTGCATCGATTTTTTGCTGGAGCTGGTTAACGAGATCGAGTGCCGCCTGTTCCTGAGCTGCTTTTGCTTCTTCCAGAGTGCCTTCTTTTTTCTGTAGATCGGCCAGTATCTTTTGCCGCTCTTTCTTTTGCTCGGTTAATGTGGCAACAAGCTGTTGCGCATTCGTTTCTAATTTTTTCAGGTTCGCGAGATTAGCTTCAATCTGCTGCTTCTTCTGCTGAATCGTATCGCGATCATGTTTATTATCCTGCAGGATTTGGACATCCTGATCCACAATAGACTGCACGGCATCAAGACGGCTGATAAAATCAGAAATACCCTGGGATCCCATCAGCACATCGAGGTAGGAGATGTTGCCTCCTTCATACATGGCATTGACCCGGCTTTTCAAGAGCCCGTCCCGCTTGGCGACACGGTCCATCGCTGCCTGCAGATCTTTGGCCGCCTGCTTCGCTTTAGCCGATTCGCTTTTGATCTGTCCGTTTAAGTCATCTATTTTTGCCTGTGTATCGTTCATTTTTAAATCCAGGCTCATAATGTCATCTTTGGTATTCTGCTGCTGCTGTTTTACGGCGTCAATTTGATTTTTGATCGCATTGGCATTCGTTTTCTTGGCTGCAGCCTGTTTCTTAATCTGCTGTATTTCATTAGAAACATCGGAGATTTGGTTTGCATAACCTGTTACAGGCAGAAGTGCGGCCATAACCATCGTCGTCACAAGTGGAATCAGGACTTTCTTCTTTCTCATTCGTTCCTCCCGAGTTTTCTATATTTTTAGATGCGCAAGAAACGGCGCACGGACATGATACTCCCCCATATCCCTATGAACGCCCCTATGCCCAGTAGGATAAGTGCAATCTGGAAAGCTAGCGGATATAAGGGCAGCAAATCTATGAAATAAAGGGAAAGCTGCTGTTTCAATAGATTGATTAAGTAATCATAACCTAGTAAAAGCAGGATAATCGGCAGAAGAGCTCCACCAATTCCCATAAACGCTCCCTCTACAAAGAATGGGCCGCGAATAAAGCTGTTGGTGGCACCAACAAGCTTCATAATTTCTATTTCTTTGCGCCGCGCGACAATGGTCAGCTTAATCGTATTCGATATCAAAAACATGGCCGTAAACGCAAGCGCGATGATAAAGGCGATAATCACAACGCGAATCACGCTGGTGATCGCAAACAGTTTATCGGCAGTCTGCTGGGCGTAGTTGACCTTCTTTACGCCCTGGATATGTTGAATCTTTTCGGCAATCGTACCCGTCTGCTGAGGCGAACTGGCCTTAACCGTAAACGAATCTGGCAGCGGATTTTCTTTCTCTAAACCCTGAAGTACCGATCCGTTGCTGCCGAAGCTTTTTTTGAGCTCGGCCAGGCCTTCCTCCTTCGATACAAATGTCGCCGTTCCAACGCCAGGAATGGCTTTTATTTGATTGCCAATATCCATAGCGGCCGTTCGGCTCGTCGTAACATCGAGCATCACCCGTATTTCAACTTGTTTCTCCACGTTCGATACGAGGTAGTTAACGTTCATAGCAATTAAAAGAAAAACACCCAGAATAAGCAGGGTTATCGTTACAGCACTAATAGAAGCGAAAGACATCCAGCCGTTTCGTCGCAGATTGCGGACACCTTCGCGAAAATGGCGCCTGAAAGTTACGCTATTCATCGTATCCGTATTCCCCTCTCTGCTCATCGCGAACAATACGGCCGCCTTCAATAGCAATAACGCGCTTTCGTCTGCTGTTCACAATTTCTCTGTTGTGTGTAGCCATGACCACTGTGGTTCCCTGCCGGTTGATCTTCTGGAAAATGTCCATAATGTCGAGCGAGGTCTCTGGATCGAGGTTACCCGTCGGTTCATCCGCAATGATAATGCCCGGACTGTTGACAATTGCCCGCGCAATCGCAACGCGCTGCTGCTCGCCGCCAGACAGTTCATCTGGTAGAGAGCGGGCTTTGTGCTTCAATCTTACAAGCTCTAAAACTTCCATGACACGCGGTCTGATAACCTTGGGAGGCGCTTCAATAACCTCCATAGCAAATGCGACATTTTCATAGGCTGTCAACTTGGGAAGAAGCTTGAAGTCCTGGAATACAACGCCTATCGACCGCCGGACAAGCGGTATTTGCTTTTCTTTTAATCTATTAATCTGAAAGTTGTTCAGCACAATCTGGCCTTTTGAGGCCTTTTCTTCCCGATACATCAATTTGATAAAAGTTGATTTCCCTGCTCCACTGGGACCCACAACATACACGAATTCGCCGCTTTTAATATGTACATCTATCGCCTGCAGCGCAATCGTACCGTTCGGGTACGTTTTCCAAACATCCTGCATTTCTATCAAAAATATCACCCAAACTACTATTAATTTCGCGTTTATCTCACGCGATTCCGCAATTATTGCCTAGGAAATGACACCATTCCACACCAAAACCCTACACTATTATACCATTGTTCCGCGAAAACGCATGGTTTTTGGCACATTTTTAGTGGGAAAACTCTGGGTACCGAAGAAACTCATGCTGAACACCAAAACCCTCTTGTGAATAAAAAAGATGTTTTGGTGTTCAGAAACTAATGAACAAACATATAACCCTAGCAGATTATGATTCTGGAGTTTTTTTGTAATCTTTGATCCACTGTTGCACAATTGTATGCAATTTCTTTTCCCCCTACCGGATAAACAATCAAATTTCTCCCATGCCGGTCAATGTTACAAATCCAAACATCAAAAACAAACATTTTGAGCAATCTCTCGGGTCGAACAATAAAGCTTGAAATATTACGGTCGATCTGTCTATTTAATTGGTTCCAACTATATAGTCGAGGCTCAGGTCGTGCCAGTGATACAACACCGAGCCGCCCTTCAATCGTTGCCGCTTCCACGCGGGCAGCCGGTAAGTGCAGTTTTGAAGCCAGTCGATAGGCTATCAGTTCATTTCCTGAAAGGGGACCAACATACCTTTCATTTTGTAGATTTGAAAATTTGAAATACCCTGTCTCAATGTTTCCACTGCACCTGCTTCTTTCATCCAAAAACACCCCTATAGGAAATTGGAATTCCTCTAGGAATATCCAATGCCCTTTAGGGGTGTAATGCATCACATGGTTAAATTATAAAATGTTGTTATCCCTTTACAGGGTAGGGCTTGTTTCCTTTCGTTGCTTTCCATATTTGATGGTTAAGCTCATCAGTGTTCGCTGCATCTGGAGCTGAAAAATCCAACGGTTTGGAGACTGCTACCGCTGGTGTACTCTGGCCATTTATGGCATCAATTGGATATTGTGGATTTTCCACCGCATACGGGGCTAAATTTGGACGATTGGTAAAAGCATTTAGCATGGGTGTTGCTGCAGCGTCAAATTGACTCATTGGTTTCATACCTAAAATTAACTCCATAGTCTTAATCATTGAGGCAGTATCATAGAAAGTACTATCTACTTTTCCTATTTGCGTATAGGGACTAATAACTTGTGCGATTGTTCGGTGGGCATCCACATGATCGGGGCCAGCCTGTGCGTCATCTTCTACGACAAAAATCGCTGTGTCCTTCCAATATTTCGAGTGACTTACGGTATCAACAAGCTTGCCTAGAACATAATCATTTTCCGCAACCATTGCCTGCGGTGTTTGCTTGCCGGCCGTCGTGCCAGATGTATGATCGTTCGGTAGATACACCATTTCAAGCTGTGGTAAGTTATCATTTTGTTCAAATTGCTTAAATTCTTTTTCCCACTCATTGTAACGTACAACATCACGCGTATTCAGATCCCAGCCGGGATAAAGAGGATCATAATTATTCTGCATCGTACTATCTGTTGGTGTCCACTGGTTTTGCGTCTTATTAAAAGTCATGAACTCACCATAATTTCGGAAAGAAACACCCGACTTAGCCGCGTTGTTCCATAAATGGCCTTCTTTCGAATAGTCTGCAGGATCCTGCCCTCTAAAATCGTAGATATGATCGGACGCCCTGTACCCTTTTTCCTTATAATCATTCGCCTTAGCTGCAGTAGTCCAATCGTGTCCATCTGCACTGCATTCTCCATCCACATAAAAATTATCCAGGGTTACAAATTGAGTCGCAAGCTTATGTTGGTTAGGGGTAATGGTTTGCCCAAATTCTGTTAAACTTGCATCACCATTTCCTCTCTTTAAATCACCCAGCACCTGATCATAGGTACGATTCTCTTTGATAACATAAATAGCATGTTTAATAGGAGACTTTCCACCCGCAAATCGTGGAATTGGATCGCTTTTCTTTCCCTCTAGCTGCTTCAGCCAGCCAGAGCCTTCCGTTTTATCCATTTGATTATTTTCTTCAACTTGCTTTGTATATTTCTTTAAACTTTGGTTATCGGGAACATCAATAAAAGACATCGTTCCGTTAATTAAACTGCCAATATACTGGTGTTGTGCATTTGGTCCTGCTCCAAGTCCTTTAGCGTTCAAGACCATGAGCTGTTTTCCATCTTCGCTAAGGAAAACACCTGAAGGATACCACGCTGTTGGTATGAGTCCTTTGATCGCTGGCTCTGATTTACCCTTTTCTTCGCCTAAATCAATGACAGCAATATCATTATTTCCCGCATTAGAAACATAAAGGGTGTTTCCATCTTTGCTAACGGCCAAAGCGTTAGGTTGACTCCCGGTCGGGGCACCCTGATAAGGAGACAGAGAAATGGTTTTAACCACCGCTTGTGTATCCGGGTTAATCACTGAAATTTCATCACTATCCGAATTAGCTACATATATCAATCCGTTTACAGGATTTTGGATCATCGCATTTGGATGTAACCCGACTGGGATCGACTTTTTCACAGTCAAATCCTTCGCGTCTAATACACTTACACTGCTTTCTCCCCAGTTGCTTACATAGATAGTATTTCCATCACTAGTGATGAGCGGCATATAAGGATTTTTCCCAACCGGAGTCGTTGCGGTCAACTGGCCTGTTGCAAGGTCAACGCGTGAAACCGATTGATTTAGATTATTAGCCACAATCAGCGTCTTCCCATCAGCAGAAACTGATATTCCTGCAGGTGAATAAGTTGTATTGCTGCCGGCATTTTTCATGACAATAGGGTTTTGTTCTTTAAGAACTCCATTGTCAAAATTGAAGACCGCGATTTTATTTTTTGTTCCGGATGCATACACGGTCTTTCCATCCGGGCTAAAAGCTACTCCTATGTAAAGTCCTTCTGGGGGTTTTACCTCAGAAACAACCTTTTGTTGCTGTAAGTCTACTACTTGCAAGGATTTAGGAGATCCATCATTTGAAACGATTAGATACCGATGGTCTGGACTTACTGCAGCGCCAAAAGGTTTATTCCCCAAGTTTAATTGTTTTCCTGCGGGCGTTAACATCCAGTGGTTAGGTGTAACTCCTGTACCATTACCCTGCGGGCCGGCCACCATCATAGAAGCGGCAAATGCTGTACTAGAACCAACCAGCACTGTTGCCAGTGCAATTCCAGCAATCATTTTTTTACGCTTGTTGCCCTTACACTTCATTACATCCATCCCCTTTTATCAGTTAGAGTTGTTCCGTTAATAACTCTATCAATAAGGTGTAAATAGAAGATAAATAGAATGTTAACTTTTAGAGCAGTTTATATAAAGATTATTCACAATTTAGACAGGCCAAAGCCTTTCTGCTGGCTACCGGCTACTACTGACTTCGCCGTTTGCGGCTCTAACCCTATGGATAATGCCCATGCCAGGTGCACATGAAAAAATAAAAGCCGCCATCTCATGGCGACTTTTATTTACCTAGTTTTTTAACCGAAGTTATGAAACAGCCTCAGCCTTTTCCTTGCCCTCAGTACGCCGCGCTTGATGTTTTTGCTTGGCAAATATCATAGTGGCAGCAAACAGACCTACAACGATAATAAATAGGCAAAGGCCAAACAGACCTTTTTGATACAGCCAGGCGAAATTAAAAATAGAAATCAGAGTTGTTAATAGACTAACCCCAATATATAAAACCCCCACACGAGCGTAGGCTACATTTGCCCTCCATGTAATACAGCTTGCATTCTCAGCCAACGTAACAATCATTAGCGTCATAATGTTGGCTATCATTCCTGGCCAAACCGGATGGACTTGTAAGAAAAATTGATTAACCTGCCATCCGCCAAGATGATACCAAAGCAGACCTGCGCATGTTCCAACCACCATCGATGAAAGCACAGCACGTGAGGTAGCCAGCGGCCAAAAAAGGGCCGCTACGACAGGAGCAAAGGTAGCTGAATTTCGCGCAACCCATGCAAGAACATTCCACCATGCCGACTGTTCAGCGCGTAAAGAGGCAAAAATCACCATAAATACGGTAAGCAGAGCTAACGACCATTTGGTATAACGGATATAAGTGTCTTCGCTTCGTCCGGGAAAGGCCGCCTCTCCTACATCTTTCCCAAGACTTGTTGCCCCAGAAAATTGGCATGGAGCACCCCAACTTAATGCGCAAGCCCAGAATCCAAGGAAAAACAGCGCAACAAACGGGGCGGGAAGTACCCGCATTAGATAATGAGGAATAGCAACTAGCCCAAGGGTTTCCCCAGGAATAACACTAGCAGCCGCCAGGCCAAATACAACAGCCCCTATAATAAGAGGGATACCTAAAACAGCTGCCCATAACAGGCCTTTTTTCCCTTCTTCCGGTGTCCGGCAGGACAAGGCCATTTGAAAGGCCGCTTGTGCTAAAATCACATTGACAATGAATGTGCCAAACCAGGCAACAATCGTTTGAATCCCCACACTTGAGAAAGAAAACATCTGGGGCTTAGCTAAGGCAAACTGCTTCAAACCTTCCACTCCGGGATAAATAAACACAGCAGTAAATCCAACGATCAGCATGATATAAAAAACAATCGTGTTTAAAAACTGTGTATACCCAATTGCCCACATACCTCCAAACTGTAAATACGCGAATAAGAGAATTGCTGTAATAGCCACGGCGCTGAGCAGGGAAACACCGGTAAATACGTGAAGAGCCGAAGCAAATGCCAGTGCGGTAGCCACCGACCACATCGGGAAGGAAAAAGCTGTAATCACTCCGGCAAGCGCCCGGGATTTTCTCCCGAAATGATCGCCAATTAACCCTGAAATCGTAACCACAAGTTTTTTCCTAAACGAAGCAAGCAATAATGTGGCAATCAATAGCACTTGCAGCGTTTCCGCTACACCATACCATATAGCGGATACCCCTTTTAAGTAAGACAATTCAATAATTGAAATATAAGAAGAACCAGAAAACAATCCAGTAATGCATACGGTAACAAAAAACGAACTGAAATTTCGCCCTCCTACGAAATACCCCTTTCCACTGCCTGCCCTTTTTCTCGCAATTCTGCCGATTGATATGAGCAAAATCGTATAAGCAAGTGCAAACCCAACAAACCAATAACCTATCGATGTCACACGGAACACTCCTCTCAAAATGGACTTTTTATATTTATTTACTCGGTTTTAAATACCTAATTTTCTATCTTTGCTTCTTTCCCATCGATGAATAACAAAAATCCCCTTCCGAGATAGAAGAGGATTTATAATAAATTATTTTCCATCTTCTTATCTGCCAGAAAAATCTCTGCTGGAAGTAGCACCTTGTGTACACAGGTTGCTGAGATGTCATTGGGCCAGAACCCTCAATCTCTCTTGATAAGAATGAATCCGCTATAAAATTATTCTTTATTCTAAACTGATAATTCCTATATGTCAACTTAACATTTAGTTTATCCGATTAACTCAAAAGATTCCGTAATTTGAATACTATCTTTAACAGACTGCACCATCGCGCAATTTTTTCGGGTTACTTCGAGAGCTTTTCCGACTTTTGCCTCTTGGAGGTTTTCCCCTTTGATTACAAAATGCAGATGAATTTTTTCAACACGATTGGCTTCCGCCTCATTTCTTTCTACATTTACAGCTACTTTAATATCCTCATAAGACATCCGCATCTTTTCTAACACTTTTCTTAGTACACCTCCACTGCATACAGCGACGGAAGAAACTAATAATTGATAAGGGCGAAATCCGAAATTGTCGTCCCCAGAAATGTTTAGTTCACCAAATGGGAATTTTGTTGCAAACCCATTTTCTTTCATATAGAATTCCATAATTTCAGTAGCTCCTTTTTTCATTTTAAACAAACCGTGAAACTCAAAAGAGAGCTTCTCAGCTCTCTTTTCTCTCAATTTTATCACATTTTTAACAGGGCAGCCTTTTTCAAAGTAAATCTATTTTAATTTTGCTGCCATGCTGTTCCACCCAGTCCTTTGTTTGAACAAGTTGGCTGGTTGCAGCGGCTATTTGTTTCTCAACCTGAACTTTCGCGGTTCCACCCAGTACATTTCTAGCATTTACGACCTGGACCGGATCAAGAGCCGCATATATATCATCCTCAAATAGCCCGGAGAATTCTTTGAACTCTTCCAGTGTTAAATCGAGAAGGTATTTCTGGTTTTCAATGCAGTACAGTACGCTTCTGCCAACTACCTCATGCGCCTGGCGGAACGGCATGCCTTTGTTAACGAGGTAGTCAGCAAGATCTGTTGCGTTAGAGAAGTCTTCAGCGACAGCCTGGCGCATATTTTCCTTGCGCACCTTCATCGTCCGAATCATTGGGGCAAACAGTGACAGCGCTCCATGAAGCGTAGCAACCGTGTCGAACATGCCCTCCTTATCTTCCTGCATGTCTTTGTTGTAGGCGAGCGGCAGGCCCTTCAGTACCGTAAGCATTCCCATCAGGTTGCCGTACACCCTGCCTGTTTTGCCGCGGACAAGCTCTGCAACGTCAGGGTTTTTCTTTTGAGGCATAATACTTGAGCCGGTGCAGAATGCATCGTCTAATTCAACAAAATTAAACTCGTTGCTCATCCACAGCACGAACTCTTCGCAAAGCCGCGAGAGGTGAGCCATCATCAATGAGGATGCTGACAAAAACTCGACAATAAAATCCCGGTCGCTAACCGCATCCATGCTGTTTGTATACACACCATCAAACCGGAGCAGTTGTGCGACATATTCGCGATCAATAGAAAAAGTAGTCCCGGCGAGAGCCCCGGCTCCAAGCGGAAGCACATTGATCCGCTTAAAGCTGTCCATCAAGCGTTCCGCATCGCGCTGGAGCATCGAATAATACGCCATCAAGTGATGGGCAAATAGCACAGGCTGCGCCCGCTGCAGATGCGTGTAGCCAGGAAGCAGCGTGTCCGTATTGTCCTCGGCCTGCGCAAGAAGGGCTTCCTGCACGTTAACCGTTAACTCGACGAGTTGCACAACCCGGGAACGCAGATAAAGATGCATGTCGGTCGCAACCTGATCGTTGCGGCTGCGGCCGGTGTGGAGCTTGCCGCCAACAGGACCAACCAGGTCTAGCAGCATTTTCTCCACATTCATATGCACATCTTCATTGGCTACAGTAAATTCAGCTGCACCGGCTTCGATTTTAGCGGCCACTTGCTTGAGCCCTTCCGCGATAACCGCCGCCTCATCTTCCGGTATAATGCCGCATTTTCCAAGCATAGCTACATGGGCGAGACTACCTGTAATATCTTCTTTCCACAGCTGCTGGTCGAACTGAATCGATGCTGTATATTCTTCTACAAGTTTGTCTGTTGCCTTAGTAAATCTTCCGCCCCACAGCTTCATTGTTTTATAGCTTCCTTCTTATCGATTACAACCGCTTTTGGCGTGTTATCGAGTTTATCTTTGTTTACCTGTACATAGACCTGTGTCGGCATGCCATATAGCTTAATAAAACCAAGCGCCGCATTGTGATCAAATGTATCTTCCTTACCGTATGTGGCCAGCTTCTCATCATACAGGGATGATTCTGATTTTCTGCCTACCACGATAGCGTGTCCTTTGAATAGTTTCACGCGAATGGTTCCAGTAACAAAACGCTGGGTTTCTTCGACAAAAGCTTTCAGTGCATCCATAATAGGAGAGAACCAGAGTCCTTCATAGATGGCCTGCGCTACTTTAAGTTCGATAACAGGCTTAAACTGAGCCACTTCGCGCGGCTGTGTCAGGAATTCCAATTCACGGTGTGCCAGAATGAGTGTCATAGCACCCGGCGCTTCATAAACTTCACGGGATTTGATGCCTACCAGGCGGTTTTCCACATGGTCAATGCGGCCCACACCGTGTTTACCTGCTACTTTATTCAGCTCAAGAATCAGTTCGCTAAGCGGAAGCTGTTTTCCGTTTACAGCAACCGGTTTTCCCTGGACAAATTCAATTTCAATCTCTTCCGGTGTATCCGGCGTATCTTCGAGATGAGCGGTTAAATCATAGGCACCTTTTGGAGGCTCGTTCCATGGGTTTTCGAGCTCTCCGCATTCGCAGGCCCGTCCCCACAAGTTCTGGTCAATACTGAACGGATTATCCAGGTCTATCGGAATCGGAATATTGTGTTCAATGGCATACTCGATTTCTTCATCCCGGCTCATGCCCCATTCACGTACAGGCGCCACAATTTTTAAATCCGGGTTCAATGCGCCAATCGACACATCAAAGCGCACCTGATCATTTCCTTTTCCCGTACAGCCGTGTGCGATAGCCACCGCGCTTTCTTCAGCCGCAATATCGACCAGAACTTTTGAGATCAGCGGGCGGGACAGCGCCGATACAACCGGATATTTCCCTTCATACATCGCATTGGCTTTCAATGCAGGCAGAACAAACTCGTTTGCAAAAAGCTCTTTTGCATCGACTACATAGGATTTAATAGCGCCAACCTGCAGCGCTTTGTCACGCACAAAGTCAAGGTCTTTTCCTTCCCCTACATCAAGCGCTACCGCGATTACATCGTAATTATATTTCTCCTGCAGCCATTTAATAGCAACAGAAGTATCCAATCCACCAGAATATGCTAGGACGATTTTATCTTTCGCCATTGTTTACACCCTTCCCCTCGCAAATGCGTTTGTATCGTTATGCAATATTATGCATCTTTATTTATAAAAATGCAATACCGTTTTTGTCATTTACCAATAGTCGCGCAATTCAGATGAATAATCGTCTATGAGACCGCATATTAAAGAGAAAGTTCCAGCCGAAACACCGTGCCTGATTCTGATGTATGAAGCAGTTGCAGGTCTCCTCCTAACGCGCGGGCGAGCAGGCGGCTCAAAGGAAGGCCAAGGCCGAGGCCGTGGGTTTTTGCCCGTTCTTTCTTTCCACGGTAATACCGTTCAAAAATATAGGATTGCTGGTTTTCCGGAATGCCTTTGCCATCATCCTGCACATCTATAAAGATCTTGTTCTGTTCTTCCCGGGGGGTGAGGGTGATCGTAATGTTGTTCGCTCCTGCTTCCCGGCTGTTTGTAAGCAGGTTCATAAGAATCTGCCGCAGTTTATCAGCATCGCCCAGTACCCAGATCTCCCCCTCTTCCAAGCGCAAATGCATGTTAAGGGCAAGGCCCAAAAATTCATCCAGCGATTTTATCTGCGAAATAATGCCTTTGATAATTCTGGTTAGTTCCACAGGCTGTCGTTCTACCTGCACAGCCCCCGCCTCAAGCGAAGAAAAGGAAAGTAAATCTTCTACCATACCCTGCAGCCGAACCGCTTCCCCCAGCGAAATTTCGAGAAATTCAGCCGCTTCTTCCCCTGTTACCACGCGCCCCTGCACCGCCTGTATCATTCCCCGGATTGAAGTGATCGGCGTGCGAAGTTCGTGGGAAACGCCCGCCAGCAGATCAATGCGAAGCCTCTCAAGCTGTTCTAAGCGCGAAGCCATATAGGCGAATGAAATCACAAGCTGACGCAGCTCCTCTTCCTTCATATTTTCATCAGGGAGCACGGGATGGTATTGCCCTTCTGCAACTTCCCTGGCTGCCTCTGCAAGCTCCCGCAGCGGTTGGGTTAACCGGCGGGATAAGAAGTAGATTACCAGCCAGCCTACAAGCCCGATTCCAGCTGTAAAAATACCGAGTAATGTGAACTGGCGCTGCATCTCCTGCAGCGTCCCTTTAGCGGGAGCGCTCAGGTACAAAACTTTCGTGATCTGCTGATTTTCAAATATGGGAACACCGACCCGCTGCCAGTTCTGCCCGTTAATCTGCGTCACTTCCCTTGTAACCTGTCCTGCCAGTACTTCCTGGTAGGTTGGCGGAACCTTCAGCAGATCAGGCGGAACTGGCTGGATGCCAATCGCAATGTCCACGTTTCCAGAAGCGTTGACAACCTGGCAGATAAACTGACGTGACCGTATCGCTTGTAGTGAGTGATACAGATTAATGGGGATGGACTTATCCTCTTCTGCAAGCCTCTGGTACGTCTCGGAGATTTGTTCGGCCCGCACCGTAAGCAGCTGGTAGCTTTGTTCATAAACATTGGACCTAACCCAAATGCCCAGCAGCAAAGCAATCACAAAAAGCCCGGAGATAAGCATGAGCAGATAGCGGCCTGTCCAAACACGAAGCAGCGGGTACGATTCGGTTTTCTTTTTACGTAACACGCAGCATATACCCCATTCCCCGGATTGTAACGATTTCACCCTCGGATGAAGGCCATTCCTGCAGAGACTTGCGGAGGCGTTTCACCGCCACATCTACTGCCCGATCGCCCCCGTCATAGTCCATTCCCCACACGTGGTCCAGCAGCTGATCCCTGCTGAAGCACTGGTTTGGATTGCGCGCCAGAAAAGCAAGCAGATCCCAGTCGCGCGGCGTTAACTGGATATAATTCCCCCCACACGTTACCTGTCTTGCCGTAAAATCAAGCACAAGCCTGCCAAACTGGACCTGTTCCGCTTCTATAAGATGGGCAGGCCGCCGTAATACAGCCTGTACCCGTGCAACCATCTCATCCGGGTCGAACGGTTTCGGCATGTAATCGTCCGCCCCCTGTTTGAATCCGTATAACCTGTCCTGCACTTCGCCCCTGGCTGTAATGACAATCACCGGACAACTGCTGTTCTGGCGGATCGCCCGAAGCACTTCCCACCCATCCATGTCAGGCAGCATCAGGTCGAGCAGTACGAGATCGGGTTTATAGGAAGAAAAAGAAGCAACCGCTTCTTCACCTGTTGAAGCATGACACACCTCATAATCAGCCTTTTTCAAATAGGCCATTACGAGGCGCGCAATTGGAAATTCGTCTTCCACAATCAGAATACGCTGCATCGTTTAGGCTCCTTTGACTTTTTATTCGCATCTATGTTTTAACTAATCATAGTAGAAAATTCGGCCAACGCCAAGCCTTTGCACAGGACTGCGGTCCCCATGTAAGAGGTGAACACTGTTACGGTTAAAGTGATATCAATCCCTGTTCATAAATAAATCCCCGGCTAAGATAGCCGGGGGCAGGAAACAACGTTTAAGCTTTGAATTTGGTGAGCAGTTGAAGTCAGGCGGTCGGCGTTGTCGCCTGAAGGGCAGTGTTGGCCTTTTGAGCAAAATTAAGGAGAACCTGCTTCTGTGCAATCGTCTGCTGCTCCAACGTGATAAGCTCGTTTAGGGCTTGTGTGGCACCATTTACGTCTTTGTTCTTCTTTGCTGTGCGCAGAGATTGAAGCTGTGCTTTCATGCTCTGATTTAGCGTTTTAAGCTGGCTGCGTGCGTTTTTAGACTGGGCATATAAATCTTGCAGCGGCTGTAGCGTAGATTTTACGCCGGCCTTCTGTGAGGCTACTGTACCGCGAAGCTCTTTTAGCTTATCAAAATCCGCTTGGTGTGATGCCTGAATTGATTTTAATTGTGCCATATCAGCTGTTAGTTTATCTTTAGCAGCTTGAACTCCAGCTGTATCTTTATTCGCTTTAGCTGTTTTCAGTGCTGCTTTTTCGGCTTTGATATCCGCTGCGATCGGCTGGATCTGTTCTTTTACCGCCTTTATTTGTGGTGCAAGGGACTTCATTTCCGCCTGTTTAGCCGAGTCAATTTGTCCGCGTACGGCCTTAACGGCTGCTTTGTTTTTACTCCACAGTTCTTTTAGCTGGGCATTTATCTGCTTTTCTTGCTGGCGGAGTCCCTTTAAGGAGTCTTGAAGGTTCTGAACAGCCTGCATCTGCGGATTCAATGCCTTATGGACATTCTGCACGGCTGCAGATGCCTGTTGGGCCGATGATGGCGATGTTGCCGCGAACGCCGAAACAGACATCATTGAAAGAGAAGCGGCAACCGCCAGTACTGTCAATTTCTTTTTCATAACCACTACCTCCTGTAACGTAGGTCCTTATGTAAGGATATTGTTATAATAATCGTGTATCATGTCAGGAATATGTCGAGAGCCCGGTCTAATAGCACAAAAATTTTTTTGAGGGATCACCTATCCCAAAATCAATAAAACGATCCGAAAACTATAGTATACAGCCCTACATCTGTGAATAAAGAAGGGACGAGACGATGAAGACGTTTGAACAGGTTTGGAGAGAGGTAGTAAATCGCCTTCGCACCAAATTATCCCGCCCCAGTTTTGATGCCTGGATTAAAGAGCTTTCCATTCAATCCATTGATCGGGATAAAATTATTATAGGCGTAGAAAATGAATTCACACGCCAGTGGGTAGAAACCCGCCTAAAAGAACTGCTGCAAGATACATTGTATGAGGTATCCGGCCAGCGGTACAGCCTATCATTCGCAGTTCGGGTTAATGATTATGTCCGGTACAGCATGGAAACGGTTCCCCCAAAAGTGGATCCCCGCGAAGCAGAAGAAAAGAACAACCAGGAGCTTCTGCATGACATTCTGAATGAATTGAGATTGCTAAACCACCGCATGGACCGTTTTGAAGTTGAATTGCGGGAAATAAAAACAGAAGTTAAGAAAGCGGAAACGAAAAAAATACCACGTCCGCGGTAACGTACGCTGCAAAAAAATGCGAAAGAGCCCAAGGTTGATCCGGGGCTCTTTCGCATTTTTAATCGATTATGCCATAGTCGCTACTAAAATCGCCTTCTGTGCATGCAGACGGTTCTCGGCCTCATCAAACACGACGGAGTTTGGACCGTCGATCACATCAGCGGACACTTCCTCCCCGCGGTGGGCGGGCAGGCAGTGGAAGAACAGGTAATCCGGTTTCGCCACCCGGGCCAGCTCCGCATTAACCTGGAATCCCGCAAACTTTTGAATGCGCTCCTGCTGTTCCGCCTCCTGGCCCATGCTTGCCCATACGTCTGTATAAATAATATCCGCATTGGCTGCCGCTTCCAGCGGGTCTGTTGTAACAAGTACCTGGCTGCCGCTCTGCGCAGCAAACGAACGCGTCTGATCGGTCACACCCTTATCAGGAAGATAGCCTTCCGGTGCCGCTACCGCCACATTCATGCCGACTTTTGCAGCTCCAATCATGAGCGAATGGGCCATATTGTTTCCGTCCCCGATATAAGCTAATTTTAGTCCTTCCAGCTTCCCTTTGTGCTCGATTATCGTCTGGAAGTCAGCCATTACCTGGCAGGGGTGCTGTAGATCGGTGAGGCCGTTAATTATCGGAATATCCGCATATTCGGCCAGCTGCTGCACCAATTCATGGGAAAACGTCCGAATCATAATGCCATCCAGGTAGCGCGACAGAACACGCGCTGTGTCCGGAATCGGTTCCCCACGCCCAATCTGCAGATCCCTGCCGCTCAGGAATAACGCTGATCCGCCAAGCTGGAACATTCCTACCTCGAATGATACCCGCGTGCGGGTTGAGGACTTCTCAAAAATCATCCCGAGCGTTTTGCCCGCAAGCAGAGGATGGGAAATTCCATTCTTCTGCTCATGCTTTAATTTAGCGGCCAGGTCAAGCAAATAGTAGATTTCTTCCTTTGTATAATCAGAGAGACAAAGAAAGTCTCTCCCCTTTAATTGTTGTGTTGCGATCATTGTACAGGCTCCTTTCTTTTCTCCTCCAGCAGATACCGGCCCAAGTCCTGTGCTTCACCTAATTTATGGCCATGAACAGCCAGGTATGAAGCAAACGTATCAAGGAAGGTAAAACACGTAATATTAAGCGAAAGCGCCAGCTGTCTCAGCGCGAACCCAAGGCGGCCCCGCTTATTTCCGAGTGTTGGTGTATTTACAAACGCTTTAACAGGCATCTGCGTGCATAGTTCTTTCACCTGTTCAGGTGTTTCCACAATTTCTTTTACTGGAACATCATGCTGTGCGAGAAAAGCGGCGGTTCCCGGCGTCGCAAGAATCGACAGATTTAATTCTTTCAGCTTAGGAAGATATGGGATGAAAGCCTGTTTATCCGGATCAGACAGTGAAATAAGGATAGCGTCCTCCGGTTCGAGCCAATCACAAATTCCTTCCTTCCAGCCGATCGCCTTGGCCACAGCTTCCTCGACTGAGTAAGACAGCCCGATAACTTCACCGGTCGATTTCATTTCCGGCCCTAGTGCGGGGTCGACCCCGTTTAATTTAATCGTGGAGAAGACTGGCCCTTTTACAGCAAAGAACGGAATGCGCGGCATAAGCCCCGTTCCGCAGCCGATGTCTGCCAGCTTTTCGCCCAGTTGCACACGCGTCGCCAGCGGCACCATCGGAATGCCGGTCACTTTGCTTACAATCGGTATCGTACGGGATGCGCGCGGGTTCACCTCCAGCACATAAATCGTACCCTCTGTATCGATAACAAGCTGAATATTAATTAAGCCGCACGCTTGCATCTCAGCTGCAATGAGCTTCGTATAGCGGGCGATTTCGCCGCACTGTTGTTGCGATAAATTTGGCGTTGGAAAAATCGCCATGCTGTCGCCGGAATGCACGCCGGCCCGCTCGATATGTTCAAAAATACCTGGGATAAGCACATCCTCGCCGTCACAGACCGCATCGACTTCCACTTCCATTCCGGAAACATATTTATCGATGAGAAGCGGGAACAGTGCACCGGATGATGTATACCGGTTCCAGTCTGCGAAATACTGATCCAGCTCTTCCGGATTGTTAAGCACTGCCATGCCGCGCCCGCCAATTACGTAGGACGGACGAATCAACACCGGATAGCCAATTTCTTCAGCGACAAGGTGGGCTCCCTGCTGGCTGTTCACGCCCTCACCCGGGATATGCGGGATTTCCAGCTTTCGCAGCATTTCATAGAAACGCTCCCGGTCCTCTACCCTATCAATCGCATCGACGGATGTACCGTATACATGTACGCCGGCTCTGAGAAGCTTATCTGCCAGGTTAATGGCTGTCTGGCCGCCGAACTGAACCATCACACCGTCTACTTTTTCCTTTTCTATCACATTTAGCACGTCTTCGAGCGAGAGTGGCTCGAAATAAAGCTGATCCGCCGTGTTATAATCCGTCGATACGGTCTCCGGATTGTTATTGATGACAACCGCTTTTACATCGTGTTTGCGCAACGCTTTCGCCGCGTGCACGGAGCAATAGTCAAACTCAATTCCCTGCCCGATACGGATTGGGCCGGAGCCAAGAACGAGAACTTTTTTATCCGCTGTCTCAACAGGCACCTCGTCCGCACCCTGCCAAGTTGAGAAATAGTATGGCGTCTGTGCGACAAATTCGGCCGCACATGTATCCACCAGCTTGAAAGCCGGCGCCATCCCCCATTCCTTCAGCCGGGCCCGTACTTCCTCGAAGCTTACCCCGCACAGGCTGGCAATCGTGCTATCCGCAAAGCCGCGCAATTTCGCTTCTTTTAAAAGCTCCCGGTCTACTCCAGCCCAGCGAACATCCTTCAATTTGTTTTCAATAGCGACAATTCGCTCAAGCGCACGGAGGAAATAGCGATCCACCTGTGTTTTTACGTACAGGTCATCCACGCTCATGCCGCGGCGGAGCGCTTCAGCAATATAGAAAATACGCTCATCCGTAGCAGCTGTCAGAGCTTCCTCTAGCTCGGCCTCGTCAGCCTCTTTTACATAGGAAAGTTCAACGTGCTGCACGCCGATTTCAAGGGAGCGAATCCCCTTAAGCAGGGCTCCTTCCAGTGTCCGGTCGATCGACATCACTTCACCGGTTGCCTTCATCTGCGTCCCAAGCGCACGGTCTGCATGCGGGAATTTATCAAAAGGCCAGCGTGGAATTTTGGCTACGACATAGTCGATGGCCGGTTCAAAACTAGCGTATGTGTAACCTGTAATCGGGTTGATCACTTCATCGAGGTGGTAACCCAAGGCCAGCTTAGCCGCCGTCCGGGCAATTGGATACCCTGTCGCCTTGGAAGCCAGCGCGGAGGAACGGCTCACGCGCGGGTTGACTTCGATCAAATAATACTGTTCACTGTTCGGATCAAGGGCAAACTGGATGTTGCAGCCCCCTACTACGCCAAGTGCGCGAATCACTTTACATGAAACCGAACGGAGCATCTGGTACTGCCTATCCGTCAGCGTCTGGGACGGGGCAAATACAATCGAATCACCGGTATGGATTCCTACCGCATCGAAATTTTCCATGTTGCAGACGATTATACAGGTATCATTCGCATCTCGCATCACTTCATATTCAATTTCTTTCCAGCCCTTTACGCTTCGCTCCACTAATATTTGCTGAATCGGGCTCGCCTGCAGTCCCCGTGCAGCCACCGCTAACAGTTCTTCTTCTGTATCCGCAATGCCGCCGCCTGCACCGCCAAGCGTGTACGCCGGCCGGACAATAACCGGATAGCCGATGCGGGAAGCGAAGACCAACGCATCTTCAACCGTCTGTACGGTTTCGCTCTCCGCTACAGGTTCACCTATCTCCTGCATCACCTGCTTAAACTGCTCCCGGTCTTCGCCTTTCATGATCGTATCAAGCGGGGTACCAAGAAGCTCTACATTGTATTTCTCCAGGACGCCAGCATCTGACAGTGCCACGGCAAGGTTCAGGCCAGTCTGCCCGCCTAGTGTCGGCAGCACGCCATCCGGGCGTTCCCTGGCGATAATTTTTTCTACGGACTCCACTGTCAGGGGCTCCATATAAATCCGGTCCGCCACTTCGTCATCGGTCATAATGGTTGCAGGGTTATTATTAACGAGAATAACCTCCACCCCTTCTTCCCGCAGGGCGAGACAGGCCTGCGCGCCCGCGTAATCGAACTCGGCCGCCTGACCAATCACGATGGGGCCGGAGCCCAGCACCAGAACTTTCTTTATCTCTGTTTTTTTAGGCATAGCTTCTCTCTCCTATTACCTGGCACTGCTGTACGAACTGCTCAAACAGATGGTGTGTATCCTGCGGGCCCGCATGTGCCTCCGGATGAAACTGTACGGATGAAATCGGCAGGTATTTATGGCGGATCCCTTCACACGAACCATCGTTTACATTGCGGAACGTTTGGATTAGCGGCGTACTGGCCAGTTTCTCTGTCTTTACAACATATCCATGATTTTGTGAGGTTAGATAAACTTTACCCGTCTCCAGATTTTTAACCGGGTGGTTGCTGCCCCTGTGCCCATACGGCAGGCGCTCCGTATCGCAGCCATACATCAGCGAGATCAGCTGATGGCCCAGGCAGATGCCCATCGTTGGGTATTTCTCTGCAATTGTTTTGAGGCCGCTCAGGTAAGGCGTCATTTCTTTCGGATCTCCGGGCCCATTGGACAAAAAGATTCCGTCCGGCTTCAGTCTGTTGATTTCATCCGGAGATACATGATAAGGGACAACCGTTACCCGGCAGCCAAGATCCAGTAGACAGGTGAGAATCGACTTCTTATATCCAAAATCAAAGAGGGCAATATGCGGACCGTCCGCTTCCGTGCCATAGCTCTTTGGTTCTTTTACAGCAACCTGGGCAACGGCACCCAGCAGCGGCTGCGGTGGACAAATGGCTGCCGGATCCGATGTGAGCAGTCCATACACCTCACCGTGCGTCCGGACAATATTGGTGATCGCGCGTGTGTCCACGCCAGTCAGTCCGCCTAATCCAAATTCCTGCGCCGTTTCCGCCAGCGTGCGTCCGGATTGGTAATGGCTTGGTTCCTGGCACAGATCCCCTACGATTAAGCCTCTGCAGGCGGGTTTTACACTCTCAAAATCCATGTCATTTATTCCGTAATTCCCAATAAGGGGATAAGTGAATGTCACGATCTGCCCGGCATAGGAGGGGTCAGACAGTACCTCCTGGTAGCCTGTCATACCTGTATTAAATACGACTTCTCCTGTGCAGGCTTCCGTACATCCAAACCATTCCCCTTCGAAAATGTCTCCCGTACTTAACACCAGATAGCCCTTCATGTCTCCAACTCCTTTTGTCCGAGCCCGCCGTGTGCCTGCGCGGACCCTGCATGTATTTCTTGCTGCTGTTTTATCATTTACTGGCTGCTGCTTCCTTTGCCCCGGCAAGCACTTCACCGAGAACGGCCACAGCCCAATCGATCTGTTCCTTCTCAATTGTGAATGGAGGCAGAATGCGGAGCACATTCGGGCCAGCCTGGAGCAGTAGTATGCCCCTGTCGCGCATCTGTGCTACCAGCCCTGCTGTATCTTCCTTCATCTCGACACCTATCATGAGGCCAAGGCCCCGTACGGCTTTAATCTCTTGATTATCGCGTGCCAGTTCTTCGAGCTTCACCTGTAGATAAGCCCCCATTTCCTTAACGCGTTGCAAATAGCCGTCCTCATCCATCGTTTGCAGTGTGGCAAGCCCTGCGCTTGAAGCCAGTGGATTGCCGCCAAATGTCGTTCCATGGCTGCCCGGTCCAAAAGCTTCCGCCAGTTTTTCCTTGCCGACGATCGCTCCCATCGGAAAACCGCTGCCCAGCCCCTTCGCCATGGTGATAATATCCGGTTCGATATTGTAGTGCTGATAGGCGAACCATTTGCCAGTCCGCCCAATTCCCGTCTGCACCTCATCTACAATCAGCAGCAAATTGTGCTCCGAACACAATTGTTTAATCCGTTCCACGAAGCCCGCGTCTGCAGGGTTAACCCCGCCTTCACCCTGAATCATCTCCAGCATAATGGCACATGTCTTTTCGTTTACCGCCGCCTGAAGTGCGTCAGCATCATTATAAGGAACCGTGACAAAACCTTCCGGCAGCGGGCCAAAACCAACTTTTACTTTATCCTGCCCGGTCGCGGTTAGGGTCGCAAGCGTCCTGCCGTGAAACGATTGGGTAAACGTAATAATTTCATAGCGAGGTTCACCCAGCACCTTTTGCGTGTATTTGCGCGCCAGTTTAATGGCTGCCTCATTGGCTTCGGCTCCGCTGTTGCAGAAGAACGCCCTATCCCCACAAGTGAGAGACACCAGTTTCTCGGCCAGCTGTTCCTGTACCGGTATTTCAAAAAGGTTCGAGCAGTGCCACAGCGTATCCAGCTGCTCGGCAACCTTTGCTTTTACTTTAGGCGGAACATTGCCAAGGGAAGTAACCGCAATTCCCGATACCAGATCCAGATACTCTTTGCCCGTATCATCATAGAGAAGATTTCCCTCTCCCCGTACAATGCGAATTGGCCAGCGACCATAGTTTGGAAATAAACTACTCATCCTAATACCGCCTTTCCTTGTTTTATAATTTTTGTCCCCTCTTTTGCTCCGTTTGCTGCTTCGATAAGGATGCCTGGTTCATATCCGCTCACAATAACAACTTCCTCTACCTGCTGGCCCAGCGCGTCGAGCGCGGCTGTTACTTTAGGGATCATCCCGCCGTATATTACGCCATCCTGAATGAGTTGCTTAATTTCGCTCTCGTTTAATTCGGCAATCAGCTCGCGAACGCCGTTTCTCTCGCGCAGCACACCTGGCACATCGGTCACCATCAGAAGCCTGGCTGCACCCAGCGCACCGGCGACAGCGCCTGCCGCCGTATCCGCGTTCACATTATAAAATTGGCCCCCCTGGTCTACACCGATTGGGGCAATCACCGGAATGCACCCGGCAGCGCATAAGGCTTCGATGAGATATGGATCTACTTTTTCCACGATGCCAACGAATCCCAGGTGCTCCGGCCCCTGTGCAACCAGCAGGGTTGAGCTGTCAATGCCGCTGATGCCTGCGGATCGGCCGCCAGCCTGCTGGATGCGCCTGACTAGCTGTTTGTTTGTCTGCCCGATAAGAACCATCTGGGCGACTTGCAGGGTTTGTTCGTCTGTGACCCGTAACCCGTCAATAAATTTTGCTTCGATTCCCATCTGATGTAGCACCGCTGAAATTGCCGGTCCGCCGCCATGTACAATGACGGGGGCTAACCCGCTGTTCTGAAGGGAGACGATATCGCTGTAAAAAGTGTCCGGCAGCTGGTCCAGCGTGCTTCCGCCGCATTTGATGACTACTTTATCCATAAGGCCTCCATCTCTCTCAAGGTTGGTTGATTTTTGCAGGTATTCTAACTTTTATGGATATACTGGCGTGAAATCCAGCCCCGCCGTTTCCGGCAGCCCAGCCATCACGTTCATATTCTGGACAGCCTGGCCTGCAGCGCCTTTTACAACGTTATCGATGACCGCGAGCACAATAATTCGGTTGGTCCTCTCATCAACGTGCCAGGCAATGTCACAGTAGTTGGACCCGTATACTTCCTTTGTTTTCGGATTCGAACCCGGCTTTCGCAGCCGCACGAACGGCTTTCCCTCATATGCCGAGTGGAATGCCTGATGGATAGCCTCATGCCCCGTGCCCGGAGTAAGTGAAGCGTAGGCGGTCGTCAGGATTCCCCGGTTCATTGGTACAAGATGAGGTGTGAATGAGATGATTACCTCTCTGCCTGACAGCCTGCCCAGCGTTTGCTCAATCTCCGGCGTATGCTGGTGCTTTGCCACTTTATAAGCGGCGATGCTTTCGTTCACTTCGCAGAACTGGCTGCCAAGGCTCACGGAGCGCCCTGCGCCTGTTACACCGGATTTAGCGTCAATAATGATGGATTTCTCATCAATGAGCCCGTTAACCGTAAGCGGCAGAAGGCTTAAGAGCGAAGCCGTCGGATAGCACCCCGGATTGGCGATTAGCCTTGCTCCTTGAACCGCATCCGCCATCCACTCGGTTAGTCCATATACAGCCTGCTCCAGATACGGCTGCTCCGCGGTATCTTTGGCGTACCATTTCTTATATAATTCCGGAGTTTCTAAGCGAAAATCGCCGGATAAATCTATAATCCGCAGGGTATCATTCATCAGCTGCGGCACGAGCTTGCCGCTTACTCCTGAAGGGGTTGCGATAAATACAACGTCCGACTCCTGCTGAATTCGAGCGGTGTCAATCTCCTGTAGAGTATCCACCGCTGTATGGCTTAAATGAGGGTAAATATCCTGCAGATAGCTTCCTGCCTGAGAATTAGAATATACTGCTGTAATGTTAGCCTCCGGATGCCGGAGCAGCAGACGAATAAGCTCTACGCCGCTGTATCCAGTCGCCCCGATAATTGAAATGTTCACCGTCTCTCTCTCCCATCTCTACGTACGATTCAATTTATGAATTATTATACAGTTTAGTTCATAATAATTCAAGAATAAAAAGTATAATCATGCATCCTCCCATAACTTTTATTCATATGTAAATTTATGTTAGCCAATTTAAGCAACTGCGGTTAATATAGTAACAAATAGGTAAACGGTAACAGGAACAGGCTATCAGCTTGTGATTCACGGGGATTAACTTTCTCGCAGGTGGCCCCACATTCGAAGATAGATAGGAGACTGTTAATGGAAACAAAATTATATGAAAGTCTTGTAGTTCAAAGTAAAATGTTTGTAAATGGTATTTTTGAGGATGGGGAAGAAATTAATTTTTCTACATCAGGTGTCTATAGGGGATCAATTAACGAGTCGGATATTAAAATCATAAAAGTTATGAAGAAGATATTTATTTAATCCTAAAGGGAACGTGAAGTAATTTATGAATGAAATGTATCACAAAAGAATTGAGTTCTGCCCACTATGCAAAAGTAAAATGATCGATGATGCATTCGAAGAGATTGAATTTTTACCTGACGGCTCGACAAAAATCGATGTAATTCATCCAGCTTGGGTTTGCAGCAGTTTCTGTGGATATTATGAGAAAATGGAATAATTGTAAGGAGAAACAGAATATTGATTGATAAATTAAAACAGCTAAATTTCACAAATTTAATTAAAATTACGGACGAAGATGTCTCCAATTACTCGTTTAATAACTATCGCCAGAATGGTTTCAAACATAACATACATGGCTTCTGTACTTCTTGTGAAGAGAAAAATATTAATTCCTCCTTAAAATCACTGGAGTACAAGTTATCTACCATTTCACACGGGACACATACCATCGATTTTGTTGATGCAATCAACATAAACAAACCCGACATTAGCTCATGGAACGAACAATCGGTTATGTTTATATTCGAGTCACCAAGCAAAATAAATGAAACCTATGAGTCCATTACATATGAAGGTGTAAAAAAAATGCCGGTGAAGGAGTGGTATTGGATTCATAGAGATAGAACTTATAAAGAATTTCCACAACATTTTGAAGGAAAGCACTATGGAAACCTAGTACTCAGTATAATAAACACCTTTAAATTAAAGAATGCTTATGTTACCAATCTAGTAAAATGCGGCTTGAATAACGACCAAGGTGAATTCAAAGGAATAGAATATTACCCTTCAGAATGTATTCATAACTGCTTTAACAATTTTCTCAAACAGGAAATCGAGATTGTACAGCCAGAAGTTATTTTTGCATTTAGCAAAAATGTACACAAATGGGTTAAAAATTTAATGCCCCATCAGCATGTTTATTATTTACCTCACCCCGCTGGTAGAACAAAAAATAAAGTACGTAAGATGTTCTACTTTTGGGAAGTAGCTCAAGGACTCTACAACGCTAGCATAATAGGCGAGGAAGAAATAGGTGAATTAGCTATAAAATATATTTCAAATGGAAGCAAGTGTATTGATAATAATCAAAATGCGGGAACATAAAGAGGTACTGTATCCACTTTAAATGTATGAAGAATTAAAAGGAGCTCAGCAACATCTATAGGATTGCTGAGCTTCTATTGATTCGAGGCTTGTGTTGAGGCCTGTTTATTACAATAGCAGACCTTTCAATTTATTACGGGAGGTTCGCTGAGTTTTTCGCCGCTGTCTTTGTGTTAAAGGCGATGGGTTCGATTTGCAGCTCGCTTTTCAGCATATCGAGAGGTCTTATCTTTGTTAAGAAGAACACAACAGAAAGCGCTGCCGCAATCATCATGCTTCCCCCCAGCACAAGTGCAGAGGCAAAACCATACCGCTGGGCAATGAAGCCTGTGAGAATGGGAGATACAATAGAGGCAAACGCCCCTGCGGTGTTCATGAGGCCTCCTAGCGCACCGGCACTCCCCTCCGGTGCCAGGTCCTGCGGAATGGACCATAGGATTGCCGTCGACGCAGACTCAGCAGCCATCGTAATCACGAGCAGCACAGCAGCTGATATGGCTGAGCCGGCATAAGCCGCCCCTATCACGGACACCGATAGCAGCTGAGAGATAACAATCAGCGTCTTTTTGACCCGGGTAACGTTATAGCCCCGCTTAACAAGCCGATCCGATATAACCCCGACGAGCGGCTGCGCCAGCATGCCAGCAATCCAGGGAAGCGTAGCATAGAAGGCCACGTGTTTGAGATCCATGTGGCGAGCAGTTGAGAGGTAACCTGGAAGCCATGTCAGAAATAAATAGTACAAATAGTCCTGGAAGAATTTAATAAAGAAAATCGCCCACGTATTCCGGTATTTGAGAAGCTGCATCAGGCTCATTTTAGGTGCTTGTTCACTCGTTGTACGGACAGACGACTGCAGCGGCTGGCTCCGCTTCTTGCTGTTCTTAAATGTCAGAAACCAGAGCACTACCCATATAAGACTGCCAAAACCTGTCACATAAAACGCAATACGCCAATTAGGATGTGCCTCGTTCCCAAAGAACAGCATAAGGGCCACCATTAAAGCGGGCGTAATCGCAGAGCCAAGCCGCAGCCCTGACAGATAAATGCCTGTCGCTGTTCCGCGCTCCGATTCATCGAAGTTGTCGACAATTGCTTTGGTGGCGGCAGGAAAATTGGCGGCCTCCCCCGCCCCGACCATAACCCGACTGAACAATAGCATACTTAAGCCCTTCACTGCACCGGTTAACGCTGAAGCCAATGACCAGATAAGCGCCGATATCCCATACACTTTCTTCGTGCCAAACTTGTCGCACAACCAGCCCATGGGCAGGTTGAACAACAAATACGTCCAGCCAAATGCCGATAAAACAAGCCCCATCGTCTCCATATTGAGATGAAGGTCGTTTGCGATAGCTGTATTGGCCGTTGCCAGGCTGGCCCGGTCAATCGCATTAATAAGTGTCCCCGTAAATAAGAGAACCAGAATCCATTTCTTTCCGCTGCCTTTTTGCATCGCTTGATTCACCCTCTCCAGGTCTGGGTATCCGCCTTCATTTCAACTAGCGTATGCGCCTATGTTTTGATGGTTGCTATCTCTTACCCTCATCATACTTCAGGAAAACCCTTTTAAATCCAACTTTTTCAAAAAAGTCAAAAAAGCCTGCATCAATTTAAAGATGCAAGCTGGAGGCTTCCGTGATTCATTAAGTATTTCTAAAGCCTCTGCCCAGCACTTCATTCGTATTGCTTACGATAACAAATGCATCCGGGTCAAGCCGCTTTACAATATTTTTCAGGCGCGCTATCTGGTTCTGGTTGAGGACACACATGAGAATGGGCCGATCCTGCTCCGTATAGCCGCCCTGTGCCGATATGCGAGTGATACCCCTGTGAATCTCATTGTAAATGGCATCGCGAATCTCGTCGCGTTTATCTGAAATAATGAACGCCATCTTCGCATAGCCTAGGCCAATTTGAACCGCATCGATTGTCTTTCCTGTAATAAAAAGCGTGATCAGAGCATAGAGCGCCTTTTCCGGCCCAAAAGCGAAGGCGGCTGTCAACACTATTAAGCCGTCAATAAACAACACGGCTACCCCTAAGCCAATCCCTAAATATTTATGGGCAATCTGGGCCAGCAGGTCTGTTCCCCCTGTAGAAGCGGAAGCGCGGAATACAATCCCAATCCCAACGCCGATCCCCACCCCGCCATACAGGGCGGCCAGCAGCGGCTCATGGGTGATGGTCGGCCAATGCTCCGTCATCAGAACAAAAAGCGGCAGCACAAATGTGCCATACAACGTTTTGATGCCAAACTGGCGGCCCAGTGTGAAAAATCCAATGATAATGAACAGGAAATTCAGCGCCCATTGTGTATAAGCAGGACGAATCCCGAGCTTGCTTCCAGCAATGATGCTAATGCCGCTCACACCGCCGGAAGCAATGTGAAATGGATTTAGAAAAAGATTGAACGCCACGGCCACAATGAAGGAACCGGCTGTGAGAAGAATGAACTGGCGCAAATGTTTACTTACAACCGTCAACTCCACAAGCCATGCCTTCCGTTAAGATTTCTAGAGGCTGTTTTTTCATTTCGTCATTTATGATCTGCTCTAATGTTTCCTTTGATCGAACGCCAGTAACGGTTGTATTTCCTATCACAAATGTTGGGACAGCCGTAATATTTGCTTCGTTATAACTGTGTGCCAAAGCTTTCTGATGGGCTTCTTTGTATTTTCTTGTTACCAGGGCTTCCCGGTACTCCGTTTCATCTAGACCGATTTCACCCGCTAATTTTGTTAGGATGTCAACATTTCCGATATCCTGTTGTTCCTGAAAGAAGGCACGAAGCATCCGATCGTTATATTCATTTGCTTTCCCTTTTTCTTTTGCATACTGGTATCCCTCAAAGGCCAAATGCGTATAAGGCTGTGGAGAAACGTTGGGCAATACAATATCAATACCCATTTGCTCAGCCATTGGATAGACAGCTTGTTTCCACGTGCTTTGCAAATAGTTTTCTTCTGGGCGGAGCGTTTCATTAGGATAAGGACGAAGCTCATATGGCATCCACTCAACTTCTACATCTTTACCTTCAATCGCTTCCTCAAGCGGCTTTTCTGCTAAAAAACAAAAAGGGCAGACATAATCCGAGTAAACTTTTATCTTCAATTTCATATGAATCATCCTTTAAAGTTTATTTATCCCTTAAATGAGCAAAGTGAAACACCATTTTTGACATGGGATCGAACAATACATTGTCCATCTAACAAATACAAGTAGATAACTTTTTAAAAGTTACTATAAATACTAAACATCGTAGATTGAGGTGTCAAGTGCATGTTTATGTTTGTGTCTTCTGTATATAGCTTTCCACTTTCAATGAGGGATACAACAATCGCTATAAGTTTATATCGAATTTTTACTTTTCTAATAACATATCTCCAAATTTACATATGTATTAATTTCTATATAATTTGTTTAGGAGTCTATGATTATGATTTCATCGCTACTAGCAGAAAGGATGGCATCGGAAATGAATAAAAAGGGCGCGCTCTATGCGATTTTAGCGTACAGTTCTTGGGGGCTTCTTCCTTTGTACTGGAAACTATTTGATAAAATGATCGCGACCGAGATACTTGCGCAACGCATCATTTGGTCTTTTGTATTTGTTTTAATTTTGATTGTAGCTTCTAGAAAGTTAAACGATTTTTTGCAAGCTGCTAAAGACGCTAAACGTTTGTTCATGATGGTTCTGTCTTCGTTGTTAATCACGACTAATTGGGTCGTCTACATCTTTGCTGTGAACTCTGGACACATGGTTGAAGCAAGCCTCGGTTACTACATGAATCCCATTATCAATGTGCTCCTTGGGGTTGTTTTTCTTCGAGAGCGTTTTTCGCTTTTACGATGGCTTGCAATTGCATTGGCTTTGGTTGGTGTTTCCATCATGACATTCGCATACGGCAAGTTTCCATGGATGGCCTTTATGCTTGCATTTTCCTTTGGTTTTTATGCACTGGCAAAAAAGAAGGTTTCCGTGGATTCGACTGTGGGTCTTGCTTGGGAAACGATGATCGTTTTCCCGCTCTCTTTAATTTATGTTATTGTACTTCATGTGAAAGGAACGGACACAGTTTTCACCTTACCTCCTCTTAGCATGGTATTGTTACTTATGGCAGGCGTTGCCACCGCGACTCCGCTGCTTTGGTTTGGTATTGCCGCTAAGATACTTGACCTTTCTATACTAGGATTCCTTCAATACTTGTCGCCCACAATTACGCTATTGCTTGGAGTTTTCTTGTATCATGAAATGTTTACAACCATGGATTTGGTTGCGTTTGTTTTTATATGGGGAGCTTTAGTTTTGTTTACGATTCCCCAAATCAAAAAACGGACGCAAGCCGGCCTTGTAAGGCAATCGCATTAATGTAACGTTCATGATTTGCAAAGTGGCTTAGAAGAGGCATTGACTCTGAGTGCTCGTGCCTCAAGCAGTCGGATAGACATTTCACAATAAAAACCGCTATCGAGAAGATAGCGGTTTTTATTATGGAAATCTCTATTTCGGTTTATAAATAAAAGAGCTACTGACTGATGTCTAGCGTACGATATCTACATGATTAAACGGTGGGTAGATCAGCTGCGCAGCTGCTGGCGAAGGTAGGCATCGATAAACGGCGTTACATCTCCATCCATTACGGCCTGCACGTTGCCTGTTTCTTCGCCGGTGCGGTGATCTTTTACCATACTGTACGGATGGAAGACATACGAGCGGATCTGGCTGCCCCAGCCGATTTCCTTTTGCTCGCCGCGCAGTTTCGCCGCTTCTTCTTCCTGCTCGCGAATTTTCAGCTCATACAGTTTCGATTTCAGCATTTTCATCGCACGTTCCCGGTTTTTAATCTGAGAACGTTCGGTCTGGCACGTTACCACTACCCCTGTGGGAAGGTGGGTAATGCGGACCGCTGAATCCGTCGTATTGATGTGCTGCCCGCCAGCACCTGTCGCACGATACGTGTCAATTTTAAGCTGATCCGGGCGAATTTCTATCTCAATATCATCATCGAGTTCAGGCATCACCTCGCAGGATACGAAAGACGTATGCCGGCGGCCTGACGCGTCAAACGGAGAAATCCGCACAAGCCGGTGCACGCCCTTTTCCGCCTTCAGATAGCCATATGCATTGTGGCCTTTAATGAGAAGGGTCACGCTTTTCACACCCGCTTCATCACCTGGAAGGTAGTTGAGCGTTTCAACTTTGAAACCCTGTTTATCTGCCCAGCGCATATACATGCGCAGCAGCATATCCGCCCAGTCCTGTGACTCCGTACCGCCAGCCCCCGGGTGAATTTCCAGGATGGCATTATTCTTATCATACGGCTGGCTCAGCAGCAGTTCGAGTTCATAATCGTTGAGTTTTTTATTCAGATCTTCAACAGAGGAAGCGATATCTGGAAGCAGAGACTCATCGTCCTCTTCGGCAGCCAGCTCCATCATGACCTGAATATCCTCATAAGCACTCTGCATCGCCTTATACGCATCAGCCGCCTGTTTTAAGGCATTTACCTCTGCGATGACTTTCTGGGCAGCATCGTTGTCATCCCAGAAATTTGGCACAGCCATTTTTACTTCTAAGGCCGCAATTTGCTTTTCCTTCTCAGGGAGGTCAAAGAGACCCCCTGATATCATCCAACCGGTTACCGATTGTCGTCATCTGCTGTTTGGCTTCTGTTAAAGACGAAACAGACATATTATCCCTCCTGCAATCCGTGGCAGTTCTTGTATTTCTTTCCGCTTCCGCAGTAGCACGGATCATTGCGGCCTACCTTTGGCTCGTTGCGGCGGGAAGGCTTCTTCGGTGCGGGCTCATCTGAAGCCATAACCGCCTGGCCTTTTGCAACTTCCTGGCGCTCAAGGTTGTTTCCAACTTGGGCCTTCATGATGTAGGTTGCCACTTCTTCTTCAATCGTGGCAATCATTTCATTGAACATCTCGAAGCCTTCCATCTGGTATTCACGCAGCGGATCGGTCTGGCCATACGCGCGAAGGTGGATACCCTGGCGGAACTGATCCATGGCATCGATATGCTCCATCCACTTGCTATCGACGGCACGGAGAACGACAACCTTCTCGAACTCGCGAATGGTTTCATCGCCGATTTCGGCTTCGCGCTGGGTGTACAGATTTTCAACCAGTTCCCGAATAATAGAAACAATCTCTTCTTTATCCTTACCCCAAATGTCCTTTTTATCCAGCTGGCCTTCATACAGGAAGGTGCCGTTAAAGTGATCCATTAGCGCATCCAGATCCCATTCTTCCTGGACCACTTCATCCGGACAGTGCGCGTCCACCAGACGCTCGGCATGGGACATAATCATACCAATTACAACATCACGCAGCGATTCGGACTCAAGCACTTCCCGGCGCTGCTTGTAAATAACAGTCCGCTGCTGGTTCATGACATCATCATACTGCAGGACAACCCGGCGCATATCGAAGTTCGCACCTTCCACACGCTTCTGGGAAGATTCAATCGCACGTGAAACCATTTTACTTTCAATCGGCATATCCTCTTCCATACCGAGCCGGTCCATCATGCTCATAATGTTTTCTGAACCAAATTTGCGCATCAATTCATCTTCCAGCGAAATAAAGAACTGGGATGAACCTGGATCTCCCTGGCGCCCGGCACGACCGCGCAGCTGGTTGTCGATTCGGCGGCTTTCGTGCCGCTCCGTACCTATAATATGAAGGCCCCCGATTTCCGCGACACCCTCACCTAACTTAATGTCGGTTCCGCGTCCGGCCATGTTAGTCGCAATGGTAACCGCGCCCCGCTGTCCGGCAGCCGCAACAATTTCAGCCTCACGCTCGTGCTGTTTGGCATTGAGCACATGGTGAGGAACGCCCTGTTTGCGAAGCAGGTCGGAGATTAACTCTGATTTCTCAATGGAAGTCGTACCTACAAGCACCGGGCGGCCTACTTCATGATGCTTGACAATATCCTTTACAACCGCATCGTATTTCCCTCGTTCGGACTTGTAAATCGCATCCGGCTTGTCCTCCCGGATAACCGGTTTATTGGTCGGGATGACGATAACCTCGAGGCCGTATATTTTCTTGAACTCTTCTTCCTCTGTTTTGGCCGTACCGGTCATTCCGCCCAGTTTATCATACATACGGAAGTAGTTCTGAAGCGTAATGGTAGCCAGCGTCATGCTTTCATTCTGTACAACAAGGCCTTCCTTCGCTTCAATCGCCTGGTGCAGCCCGTCGCTGTAACGGCGGCCCTGCATTAGGCGGCCGGTGAATTCATCCACAATAATAATTTCACCGTCGCTGACGACATAATCCACATCGCGCTTCATGAGAACGCGGGCTCTGAGCGCCGTGTTGACATGGTGGTTCAGCAAGATATGTTCTGTGTCATACAGGTTATCAATATTAAAAGCACGCTCGACTTCGCTCACACCCTCTTCTGTGAGCGCGACCGAGTTAGCCTTTAAGTCAATGGTGTAATGCTTTTCTTCTTTTAAACGGGTAACAAAACGGGCGGCCACGTAGTACAGCTCGGTTGATTTCTCCGCTTCCCCTGAGATAATGAGCGGCGTGCGCGCTTCGTCAATGAGAATACTGTCAACCTCATCGACAATACAGTAATTTAGATGCCGCTGTGTCATTTGCTCTTTATACAGCACCATGTTATCCCGCAGATAATCGAAGCCAAACTCATTGTTTGTACCGTACGTAATATCGGCGTCATACACTTCACGTTTTTCTTCGGGCGACATACCCGTCAGGTTCACCGCGCAGGTCAGGCCAAGGAAGTTGTAGATTCGGCCCATCTCTTCCGCGTCGCGTGCAGCCAGGTATTCGTTGACCGTAATCACGTGAACCCCTTTACCGGCAAGTGCATTCAAATACGTTGGCAGGGTCGCAACAAGTGTTTTACCTTCCCCGGTACGCATCTCGGCAATTCTGCCTTCGTGCAGAGCCATGCCCCCGATCAGCTGTACATCGTAATGGCGCATGCCAAGAACGCGGCGTGAAGCTTCCCGGCAGACAGCAAATGCTTCGTATAATATATCATCAAGCGTTTCACCTTTAGCAAGACGCTCTTTAAACTCTTCTGTTTTATTGCGTAATTGTTCATCTGTTAAAGCTTGAATCGAAGGCTCCAGCGCGTTGATTTTCTCAACCCTTTTGGCGAGCTTTTTTACATCGCGCTCATTGGTATCCCCAACAATTTTTTTGATTAATCCTAACATCGGATATCTCCTTCCGGCCGTCGGTTGCAGGTAGGACGGCAGAGTATGCTCTCTAAATTTTCATTTTATCAGTATCACGGATGCTTGACAAGGAAGGCTGCGCCGGTCAAATCCGGATAGAAGTGGAAAATGCCATTTTTGGTGGAGGATTTATCAAATCAGCAATTAAAGGGGGCGTGCAGAAACGGGAAAAGACGCCGGGTAAACGGCGCCTTTCTGATCACAGAGGATAAGAAGAAGAAGCGCGTAGATGCGGGCCTTTTCTTATTCCTTCCTTATTATATGGCTAAAATTATGTGTCTAAAACATCACAATTGAATTCTGCTGAACATTAAACCCGCTCGGGCTCGATGAGGCCATAGCGCCCGTCTTTGCGGCGGTACACCACGTTTACTTCATCGGTTTCAGCATTGCTGAATACATAGAAGCTGTGGCCAAGCATATCCATTTGAAGAACCGCTTCTTCCGCATCCATAGGCTTGAGGTTGAATCGCTTTGTTCTCACAACGGAAATGCCTGCGTCATCTTCTTCCTCTACTCCGTTCTCCTGAGGTTCAAGCTCAACAAAAAGCGGGGCGGGTGATCCAGTCTGACGGCTTTTGCGGTTTACTTTTGTTTTATATTTGCGAATTTGACGTTCTAACTTTTCAACTACCAGGTCAATGGCTGCATACAGGTCGCTATGCGTATCTTCCGCACGCAGGATTAAACCCGGCATCGGAATGGTAACCTCTACAGTCTGTTCGCCGCGCAGCACGCGCATGGTAACATGGCAGGTAAATGAGGAAGTATTTTCGAAGTATTTCTCCAGCCGCCCAAATTTCTTCTCTGCGTAATCGCGAAGCGCTGGTGTTACTTCAATGTTTTCTCCACGGACGATGTAATTCATAATGGATACTCCTCCTTTCGTCTATGCTTAATTATTCCCTATTCACTTCTGTAAATCCTTCTCGGCCGCAGAATTTTTTTCCCTAAAATTTCCCCAATTTAAGTTAGTTAGAAGCAGAAGAGTTACCTTGTGATGCTATAAAATATGGTATAAATAAGAATAGAAGTGCTTTCCCAACTACAAAGGGGTGGAATGAAGATGCCACAGGCTATATCATATGAACTGATCGGACAAATATTGGAGACTGATATCTATAACGAGCAGGGAATTCTGCTGCTTAGCGCAGGCAAATCCATCACAGCTACGGATCTGGATTTATTGCTGAACAGCAACGTCCACGAAGTCTCCATTCGAGAGCCCGTGTTCGATAACCTATCAGAAGAGATCATGGATGAAATCCATACTGTCTGGGCATACAACCCTGTTCAGGCAGGCCTATATAAAAAGACGCTGTCTCAGATTAAGCAGCTTTTTTTGGAAACCAAAACAGGCAATCCGCCCAATACGGATGAGATTACGCGCCGTTTCTCCCCTCTAGTCGAGCAGGCGCTGGAAACCCCAACGATCATCCATCCGCTGCAAAGTATGAAAGGAAAAGATGAAATCACATTTCGACACAGCATTAATGTCGGAATCTTCTCCGCACTTATTGGCCGCCTGCTATATTTGCCGGACGAAGCATGCCTCGAATTGGGGGAAGCGGGACTGGTGCATGATATTGGAAAAATGCTTATCCCGGATGCCATTCTCAACAAGGAATCCGAACTCACTCGCGAAGAAGAAGCGATTATGCGCAAGCATACGCAGCACGGCCATACCATGCTGCTTAGAGTGCCCGACCTGCCCAAAGCCTATTCTGACGTGGCACTCTTTCACCACGAGCGAATGGACGGTTCAGGTTATCCATTCGGTCTGACGCGGAACAACATTCCACTGTCTGCCCAGGTCGTAGCCGTCGCGGATAAGTTTGATGCTCTTTCATCGGACCGGCCTTATCACAAAAAATTGTCGCCGTTTAAGGCGTGCACCTATTTAAACGAATCTCAATTTAATGGGAGATTAAATCCGGAAATCGTTACGCCCTTTATCTCCTTTGTACTGAAGTCTTATACAGGAGCAACTGTGAGGTTGTCGACCGGTGAAGAAGGCGTAATTGTTCTGCACAATGAACAGGAGCCGCTTCGTCCTTTGGTTAAAGTCGAGAATGATGTGTTTGTGGAGTTAAAAGAGGAGCGGGATATCTACATAGAGGAACTGCTGGTTTAGAAGAAAGGATAGCCAAAAACCCCCGGAGTCCGGGGGTTTTATCGTTGCATCATTCAACCTTATATACGTTAAGCCTGTAAAGGCTTTCTCATTTTCGTAATGGAAAGGTGATGCGTATTACAGCTTAATTACGTTTGCTGCTTGAGGTCCGCGCGCGCCTTCAACGATTTCGAACTCTACGCTTTGGCCTTCTTCAAGCGTTTTGAAACCTTCAGATTGGATTGCGGAGAAGTGAACAAACACATCGTCTCCATCTTCTCTTTCGATAAATCCAAAACCTTTTTCTGCATTAAACCATTTTACTTTACCTTGCATCCAATACATCCCTTTCCGAAATAAAGTATGATCAGCATTGCCTCTCACAATTTGACTATACCATCTGGGAAAACGTCCCGTCAAATGGAATCACTCGACGAATGAATCATAATTTCGACAAGAATAGGCGCATATTTATTCAGTTGCTGTCCTTTTTTCCATATAGGCGACGAAACGTGAAATAATAAGGGTCAAAATCAAATAGCCGGCAGCCAGTGTCAGGTAAGATTCCCAGCGGGCAAAGGTTGATTTGGCAGTCGTGTCTCCCGCGTAAGCAAACTCAGGCGCCGCAATGATCGCCAGCAGGGAAGAATCCTTAAGCAGGGCTATAAATTCATTGCCCAATGGCGGAATCATCCGTTTAAACGCCTGAGGAAGAATAACATGCCGCATCGTCATTTTTTGGTTCAATCCTAGCGAACGGGCTGCCTCCATCTGGCCTTTGTCGATCGACTGGATACCTGCACGGAATATCTCCGCAATATAAGCGCCCGCATTTAGAGAAAGGGCCACAAATCCTGAAAATATAGCAGAAGGCGGTTCCCCGTCTGTGAACAGCCCCCAAACGCTTGGGATGACTGCATAGTGAATCAGAAGAATCTGCACAAACAACGGCGTTCCACGAAACAACGTAACATAGACAATCGATGGCAGGCGCATGATAGGATTTTTTGATAACCTGCCCAGCCCAAAAATAAGACCCAGCAGCGTCCCGAACGCTACACCAACCGTCGTGAAAAGAATCGTATATCCGAAACCTCTTATAAAGAGATCCCTGTATTCATAAATAACGCTCCAATTCAAATGGCTCACTTCCCCCTCAGAGCATGGCCACTTGCCCTCTCCCTAGGCAGCCTGCCTTCTCACGCATAAATAGTTGCACTTTTTAAAAAATAAAGGCTGACATCAAAAGTGCGTTGGCTTTATACAGCAACGCACTTTTGAATGACGTATTCATTATAACGGATAAAGATTCAAATTAAAACGTTTGATAAAAAGATTTAATTTTTCAATAACATTATTTCGCGTTACCGAAATACTTCTTAAAGATCTCATCATATTTACCGTTTTGTTTAATGGTTTTTAACCCTTTGTTAATTTGATCAAGCAATTGTTTGTTGCCCTTCTTGACCATGATGCCGTAATGCTCTGGCTGAACGCTTGGATCCTTAACAACCTTAAAGCCTTTTGTATTTGAGTTTTTGAGATAGTCGTTTAACACACCATTGTCGGCAATTACAGCGTCAACACGTTTCGCGTACAAATCTTCCACAGCAGAAGGCGTATCGGCATACCCTTTAATGTTTGCACTTCCTTTGCCAAGCACCTTCTCAGCAAGATCCTGCCCTGTTGTTCCCTTTTGTACGCCCACACGAAGCCCTTTAAGATCATCTGCCTTTGTTACCTTGGAATTTTCCGGCACCATGATGAGCTGATAAGCATCAAAGTATGGATCAGAGAAATCGTACAGCTGCTGGCGATCTGGTTTAATGGTGATGGCGGAAACGCCGACGTCTTTGGTTCCTGTTTTAATCGCTTCAAACAGCGGGTCCCAGCCCGTATGTGCAGCCTGTACATCCCAATTGTTCGCTTCGCCTATCGCTTTAATAATATCCATATCAAACCCTACTGGCACACCATCTGGACCTTGCTTCTCAAACGGCGGGTATGCTGCGTCCGTACCTACCCGGATTACTTTCTTGGCCGCTGCCCCGTTGGTCTGGCCAGCGGACGACTTCTGGTCGCCAGATGGTGCCGGGCTTTTGCTTGTTCCGCAAGCTGCTGTAAGCAGCGCCATGATTGCCAGAATGGCAATGATTGGCAACCACTTAAACTCTTTTTTCTGTGTGTTGTTGTTCATTTAATATCCCCCTAACGTCTGTGTAGATAACATCGTATAAATTTGAATGCAACTGGAGCGAATCGTACGTATGATTTGTATGTACGGCTTTGTTTTTCCCCTCCTTTATCCTAATAATGCATGAACAGATGTTAGCATTCTTGACATATAAAATTGTTTTTTTCATTATATAGCCCTTTGAACAAGCACGCAACGAAAATATTTGAATCAAAGAAATTTTTCACAAACCTTAATCTGGTAACATCCTAAATTACTGGATAAAAGAAAAAATGGGAACCAGCGGGAATCGCTTGCGTTTCCCGGTAAAACCAAAAACCCGGATACGAGGAATAGAGGCTCGTTTCCGGGTAACGGCTTTTAAACGGTTGATTAATTTATAATTAACCTTTAAGCAGCTGCAGGACGCCCTGTGGAAGCTGGTTAGCCTGCGCCAGCATAGCGGTAGCAGATTGGTTGATGATGTTGAGTTTTGTGAATTCGGTCATTTCCTGCGCCATATCCGCATCACGTATGCGAGATTCAGCGCCAGAAAGATTTTCAGAGGAAGTAGTTATATTATTAATAGTATGTTGCAAACGATTTTGGAATGCGCCAAATTTTGCACGTTCTGCTGAAACTTTTTGAATGGCTGTATCAATCACTTTGATTGCCGTATTTGCCTCATTTTGTGTAGTGACCTGAAGGCCATTAATTCCAAGTGCTGATGCCCTCATATCATTAATGTCAATTGTAACTGTTTGATTTTCATTTGCCCCTACCTGAAGTGATAACGTTCCATCGGCTTGAGCATCCTTAGCTGCCTTAGTTTCTACGAAAGATGAAAGGGCATTTGTAGCAGCTGAACGTACATTGCCGCTGGCATCTTTAACCGTTAAAGTAAGTCCATTGATTGCATCTGCTAGACCCGAATTTGCAGCTGTTACAGTTAACTGACTACCAGATGAAATTGCTAGGCTATAATCTAGATTGGGATTAGTTCTATTAGTCGTACCAAGGGCCGCAATTGTTGAACCACTTACTGTGAACGTATTACTTACCGTTGTGCCATTTTTAACATAGCTAATGGTAATACTATCCGTGCTAGTAATTCCCAGTGAATTACCATTCGGGTCATTTAATGATGTTAACGGAGTTGTAGTGGTAGAAGTTGAATCTATTTTTTGACTGGTATTAACATTTGCGACCGCACTGTTTTGTCCAGCACCCATCGAACCATTTAATAGCATTTTGGAATTAAACTGTGTTGTGTTACCAATCTGATCAATTCCATTTTCCAACTGCGTCATTTCTAATTGAATATTTTGCCGATCCTGATCCGTATTGGTGTCATTAGCTGATTGAACAGCAAGTTCACGCATACGCTGTAGCATGGCTTGTGTTTCGTTTAATGCACCTTCAGCCGTTTGAATGAGAGAGATACCATCTTGGGCGTTTCGATTTGCCTGGTCTAACCCACTAATTTGACCACGCATTTTCTCAGAAATAGCCAGACCAGCGGCATCATCTGCAGCTCGATTGATTCGTAAGCCCGATGATAACTTTTCCAAAACATTTTGAGTCGCCTCTTGATTTTGTGTTAATTGTGTATAGGCGTTTAACGCAGCAATATTATGATTAATACGCATAAAAACACTCCTTAATAAAGAATCTATTAGAATATCATTTATTTTTTTCTTTTTTTAGATCATACATTTCTTGTAAAATTTCACGCTGTTGGTATGGATTCAGCGGCAAAGCAGTGTTACTCACTTGAGAATTCCCTGTAAAAGAAGCAGCTTTTTCATTTTTCATGGCAATGTCCCATGCTTCATCTAAATCTCCAATAATTTTTTTTGCCTGGGAAAGCAATGCCGCATCTTTTTTCATGTTAGCCGTAATAATTAAATCAAACAAATACTGATAAAGCATTTCCAAACGATCAGCAAGTATGCCTGCCTCATATTTTATTCCAAATCCCAGGCGTGTTAATAGGTCGCTGCATAACTGTAAGCAGTAATTCACTTTGTCAAATCTTTTATCAGCTATGCAAATTATGGCTTCATCAATAGTTTGTAGCAACTTTTTATAAATCAAGGACGTTATTAATTCCGGTCGATTATGGATATCGCTTAACTCTACATTCTGCAGAGTAATCTCCTTCATACTGATCCCCTCTACAATTCTCTTTATTCAATACTATATATCGGAAAACTTGTATAAAAAATTTAAGGTTTTATCAGAACAACCCGTTTCTTCAAATCTTTCGAATCGCATTCAACAAATCTTCAACACGGATATCCTCCATATCCATATTATCTTTGCATCCTTCATCTTCCCAATAGGAAGTATTCTGAAGGGCGGGACGCACAGGATTAGATTGCAGGCTATTCCCCCCTACATTTGCCCTCCGAACAAGCAACAGTACCTCAGCCACTACCTGGTAGAGCTGTGGTGGTACATTATATCCCAAATCAAGTTGTAATAGATTCTCTAATAAAAGGGCGTCTTCCTGGAGCGGCACATCATGCTTTTTTGCCTGTTCAATAATTTTTTGAGCAATCTCTCCACGTCCTTGCGCAACAACTGTAGGTGAATCCTTCTCTTTGTCATAAAGAATCACGGCAGCTTGAGTTGGAGTACCCTGTTTTTTGTTTTGTTCAAAATGTTTATAAATCATATAGAGAAATCGACCCCTTCCTGAACCGACTGATTATTGACCTTAACTCTCGCGGCCTTAGCGTCAACAGTCGGCAAATTTTGTCCGGATGTTCCTTCCGAATCTCCTTGTGCAATAGGGCCGAATGTTATTGAATTCGTCTTATAACCGATGCCTTGAAGTTCTTCTTTTAAACGAGAAAGGTATGGCTCAAATGCTTTCTGGACATCCGGATGATCATTTTTGATACGCACAGCCATCTCCCGGTTTACTACTGTAATCCCAATGCCGGTTTCTCCATATTTCGGTGTATCAAGGTGAAAATATAAACTCGTGTTCTCCCAATCCATTTGCGTACCACTCGTTCTGGATTGAACATGAACATTGACGGCTTTTGTTCCTTCCTCCCATGGAAGGGGAATTTGTGCATACAATGACTGCATAAGGGTTCCCGGTTCTTGCTTAGAAAGGAGCTGTTGACCGGTTACATTTGATAACGCCTGCTCCATCAATTCCTTTGCCCGTGGAGTAAATGCGGTATCTATACCCTCTATTAAAATGGACTTGAAATTTTGCGGGGGTCTTCCATCGTCACGCATTCCCCCTCCACCATCGTTTCTATTCCCAGGCTGGGACGAATCAGAGTCCGTTATTTGTGATCCTGGCCCTTGTCTGTGCACCATCCAGTCCAAAGCATCGCGTTCATGATTTAAACCCATAGCACGCATCCACTCCTGAACTCCTCGGCCGGTAAGCGATTCTTGCTGCCAATCCCTCCCGTATACTTGAAATGGATTTTGCATGGGAGCATCACCTGTCATTTTAGAGAAAAAGCGTTCTACTTTTGTATAGGATGGCTGCCAATTCAATTTTTCAAGATCTGTACGAATACGCTGAAAAGCCTGTAAAGCATCTTCACTTTTTCCTTTTTCCAGCATTCCTTTTATTTGTTGAAGTTCACCACTGATGCGGAGTACATCGTGTTCAAACCCCATGTCAGCAAACATTGCAAATTCATTTTTGGATACAAGGCGATTTACCATTTCAATGGTTGGCTCGACAATTCGTTGAATATAGGAAGAGGCCTGCGGAATGTTTTTCTCCAGAAACTGACCCATACGTGAAACATTATTAATGATCTCTGACTTTGTCTGGTTAAATTGACTGCCAACCTCTCGAAGATGACCCGGAATATATTGAGACACCCGTTCAAAATTTGCGCTCTGCACAGACGTAAGGGATGCTGCTCTCTCTCCTGACTGTATAAACATTTGTTCCAGATCCTTCAATTGATTTACTATAGGCTGAACTGCTTGGTTATTCTCATCTGATGAGAAAGGTAAATCAGTCCTTGTATTAGACTCTTGCAATCTTGAGGAGTCTACTTCAACCTGATGTAGAATGCGTTCCATTTTACTAACATCTTTATCAGATATCATTTCCTCCCCAGCAGCCTTTCTTAGGGTTTGCATAAGATCGGCTACAATTTGCTTAGGACTGCGAGGATTCGAACCCCAATCAGTTAAACTTTGGGGTTTACCTTTGCTAATCTCTCCAGTGAATCCTAAACCTGCAGCAAGTTCCTGATTGGCAAGAGCTACAACAGAACCCAATCGTTCCAAAGTTTCTGAAATTCTGTTATAATTCATTGATATGGGCGAATCTTTTAACGATTTCTGAGCAAAATTTTGTAAATCCTTGCCCGCAGAGGAATGCACTAAGGCCTCGTCGTGTTTCACACTGTCAATGGCCTCCTGCAAAGAAACCTGAGTAGTTGTTTGCTCAGCACTTCCGTTATAACTGCCCTGTCTTAATTTATTGGGTAACAAATCAGGCGCTTCTGTTCTAAGTTGCTCTAAAATCTGATCAAGTGCCGGACCATTGAGTGTGCGATACACTGATTCATAACTTTTAGCTGTAATCGAAATTTGTCGCTTACCCATAATAGCCAATGCTTCTAACTTTTGATTTAAAGTACCTTCCCCCTTCAGGATAATATCCTGAATGCTTTGCATAGATTCCTTCGTTATGGACCCCCGGTTTGCAAGCAGCACCATAACAGCTTTTTTCATCTCAGGTGAAGTTTTGATCCCGTACTCATTCAAAATCGGTTCAATTCTTAATTCTGAAGAATTTTTTGTTTTTGCATTTGACATGTTTGATAAGGTATCTACATGAAGAGACTCTCCCTCACGTCCTAAAATTTTAATCGTAACCTGCTGTTCAGGCGGAACCCCTTTGTCAAAGGTCGCTTTGTATTCTTGTCCCTGCACATCAATTATTGCTTCATTTGAAGATAATTTTTGCTTGATATTCACAGTGATCAACTGATCTAGGCGCAATTCAGTGACTTTACCTGTTGATGGAACTTGGTTCGTTCCGTACATCCGATCTGTAATCTGCATTTATAATCCACCCTTTCTCATGCAGTTATCCTATTAAGTAATATCGGAAGAATTTTATCACTTTGATACCGCTAATTATAAAATTGAAGAAGGCTGCAGCAAAAATTAGACATAAAAAAAACTTCTCCCACATAAATTAAACCCGGCAGGAGAAGCCATTCTCTATTTTCTTTTATCCATAAAAATCGGAGGGATATACTCTTCCTCTTCATACACATTTTTTACTTTTCTACTCGTTTGTTCTTGTAGCATTTTCCGTCGCACTTTTTCATGCCAAGCTGGCAACAAGTTTGATATCTCCGTTCGCATATTTACAATATCTTGTCCAATTTGCTGTAACGTATTTTTATAGCCATCCAAATCCTGAACTTCTAATTGATTTATTTGAGCTATCAACTGGGCGCAAGCTGCCACACTTTGAGAAAAACGCCAAGTATCTTCTTCACGTACCGCCGATAATTGGATCAGTGTTTGTTTTTTAAACTCAACAAAAAGCTTTTCTTTTTGGTTTGTCCACTCTTCTGTCATTGATAGGCCCTTACTTTACAACTTTCATTGCTTGCGACCAGATATCACGGAATTCCTCGGCAAAACCTAGCAATTCCTCTATAACTGTTCGGTCTTTTTTAAGGTTAGCCTCTATTAATCGTTCAAGCATATATCGATACATTGAAGCCATGTTTTCGGATACGGATATATTCATATTTAAAGTAAACAGCAATTCCTCTATAATACTTTGGCTTTTCATGAGATTAGCATGGATACCCTCAAGATTTTTCCGGTCTAATTCTAGGAGGGACATCCGTAAAAATTTTACTAGCCCTTTATATAACATATGGGTTAACTCACCTGGCGAGGCTGTTAAAATACTATTCTGTTGATATTGCTGGGCAGCACTTTGATTCATCCTATTTTCCTCCTCCAAGTTGTTGCGTCAACCACGAGGACTGCGACTGATATTGACTCATTGCAGTTTCCATAGCGGTAAACTGCTGGTAATAGCTATTTTCCACATTCGTTAACCGACTTTTTTCATTGTTAATTCGTGTGCCTATGTCAGTTATCATTTGCCCTATTGTACTCTGGTCATTCACAGCGTTGCCGACAGCTCCGGCTTTGGTAATGGTCTGCTGAAGCGCCGCGTTGAAAGTATCATATAAACGATTGATGATTCCACTTTTCGTTTTATCAGGATCAGTAGGATTTAGTTGTGAAAACAAAGCTTGCACACCAGTTGGATCGGCCTGGATTGCAGCACGTAATTTCGTCTCATCCACAGTCAGTTTTCCGTGATCCTGGTAGCTAGACGACGTAATGCCAATGGATGCAAGCGTACTATACTTACTGCCGTTGTTAACCGTAGAAGATGTAGCATTTCGAATTCCATTATAAAGATCGTTTAAGATAGAATCTCCATGTAATAACCCGCTTTTCGCTTTTGTTTCCCATTGCTGAATCTGCGTATCGCTCATTGCGCTGCGCTGATCATCTGTTAGAGGTTGGTAATCTGAATACACCGGTTCATTAAGAGCGTTGTAGATTTTATCATTCATCGTATTATATTGGGTGATAAAATCCTCTATATTTTTTACCTCTGTATCAATATCACGCGACGCATTAACCGTAATGTCAGGTTCAGAAGCTTGCATCGGCCTTTTGAACGTATAATTAACGCCTAGTAACGTTACATTATTCGTACTTTGTGACACCTGTGTCCCATTAAATGTAATTGATGCATCTGCACCTGTAATGATATACCTATTAGGTTGTGAAGTATCTACACTAATGGCTGCACCGGTGGGCTGTTTGGTGTTCGGATCCAATGCATTTCCAGTAACTCCATTAGGGTTATTCCCGTTGTTCGTAAATCCGAGTACATTAAAAACATTTGAGTTGGAATCGTTAGCAGACAGGTCGATTTTGGTATTTGCTCCGGTTTGTTGCGTTTTAATAATAACTTGCTGTAAATTGCTATCATACATAGCCTGAATTCCAAGACTATTGCCGGAGCCATCCGTTGCTGTATTTAAGTTACTAATCACATTGCCAATTGTATCTGACAGATTCACCTTAATACTTCCGGTTCTTGTTCCATTACTGTCTGTGACTGTAAGATTTAACTGTTCAAATGTCTGCCCATTTGCAATGGTTAACGGGTTCTTCTGGCTTGCATCACTCAAGCTCTTTGTATTATCAATATTAACATTAGTTGCTTTAAAAGCTGCCGATTGAGCAATTTGCGCAACTCTTATCGTTTGTGTCCCTTCCACCGCATTTGGAGTCCCCACGGCAGACACCGTATTTGAGTCCGATGAAGTCATGTTGAAATTGGAATAATTTTTTGAATACTTCATATTAGACAAATTAGAAACGAAAGACAGAAGGTCCGTATTCCATTGACGATAAGCATCACTTTGCCAGTTTAATTTTTGCTGTTGCTGTATCATTTTGTTGTAGTTGGCACTTTCTGCCGTCATTAACTTTTGCACAATGGAGTCCGTATTTATACCCGAGACTAACCCGCTAACCCGTGTAATGCCAGATGAAAAATCCATCTCTGCTTCATCTCCCTATAATTTTTTATCAAGGAATACACCCATCATTTCTTTTAGGCTTGCTTCAAGATCTAACATAGATTGGGGCGGTATTTCTTTTAGAACTTGCTGTGTTATTTTGTTTTCAATAACCGCATACCATTTGCCGCTTCTCTCGTGAAACTTGAACGCAAGCCCCGTATTTAGCTCTTCGAATAACTTATCCGCTCTATCCTTGAGTTGTTGACGCTGATTTTCTGTCAGATTAGTAATCTGCTGATCCGCGCCTGGTTTATTATTAGCATCTACATTTAATGTAGAACTAGAATTAGGATTTTCAATAAAAGTATCGGACATTTTCGATGGTGTATTTAGCTCTGTGTGTGTGGTTTGGCCGAATTTTATTCCATTAACCTGCCCTTCAATCATTTGTGATCCTCCTTCAAATCCTTTAATTACCACTAATATCGGAAAAATTAAATGAAAAGATTAGACGTTAAAATACCGATAATACATATTGACCTTCTTTTTTTATCTTCTTATAAATTACTAGTTCTACCAAGTTCAATAAAATTGGTGAGTAAATAAAAACAGTACCGATGTTTCCATTACAGTATATTCAAGATCATACTATTCTGTTAGATTTAAATTAAATATCCCTGTATAGAAGGAGTACTAAAATGTTTAATAACAAAGTAATTTTAATCACTGGCGGAACAGGTTCTTTTGGAAAAAAATATGTACAGACATTACTATATAGATATAACCCTAAAAAAATTATCATTTTTTCTCGTGATGAACTTAAACAATTTGAAATGCGTCAACAATATGATTCAGAAATTATGCGATATTTTATCGGTGATGTTCGAGATAAAGAAAGATTATTTCAAGCTATGCGTGGAGTCGACTATGTCATTCATGCAGCAGCTTTAAAACAGGTTCCAGCGGCTGAATACAATCCTATGGAGTGTATCAAAACTAATATCAATGGTGCCCAAAATGTTATTCATGCTGCCATTGAAAATCAAGTTGACAAAGTAATTGCCCTGTCAACCGATAAGGCGGCTAATCCAATAAATTTGTACGGTGCAACAAAACTAGCTTCAGATAAACTTTTTGTAGCCGGGAATAATATAGCAGGTGGACATCGCACACGCTTTTCTGTTGTTCGATATGGAAATGTTGCGGGATCAAGAGGGTCCGTTGTGCCGTTCTTTAAAAAGCTTCTTGCTGAAGGAGTGAAAGAATTGCCTGTCACCGATCTGGAAATGACTCGATTTTGGATTACGTTACAAGAAGGTGTAGATTTTGTATTGAAAAATTTCGCTCGTATGCAAGGCGGTGAAATTTTCATACCAAAAATCCCATCGATGAGAATTATTGATTTGGTTGAATCCTTAGCACCCGGCATTAACGTCAAAGTGGTTGGAATTAGGCCTGGTGAAAAACTACATGAAGTGATGTGCCCATCTGACGATTCGCATTTAACATTAGAGTTCCAAGACCATTATGTAATAAAGCCTACGATAAACTTTATAGACCAGGTTGATTATGAATTAAACTTACTTGGTGAACAAGGCGTTCCTGTGAAACGCGGATTTGAATATAACTCACTCACTAATGAGCATTATCTAACGATTGATGAGTTAAAACAGTATAACGATACATTAACGAATTAAAGGAGATACGTAATGTCTAGTACAGATCTTTTGGCCATTCACGGGGGGATACCTGTTCGTGACACTTACCTGCCTTACGGTAAACAAATGATTGACGGAGAAGATATTCAAACGGTAATGAATGTCTTACAGAGTAATTACTTAACAACTGGTCCTAGTATAGAAGCGTTTGAAGAGAAAGTAGCTCAATATGTTGGGGCCAAATATGCTGTAGCTTTTTCAAGTGGAACAGCAGCTTTACATGCAGCTTGTTTTGCAGCTGGAATCCATACAGGGGATGAAGTGATTACAACCCCTATTACTTTTGCTGCAAGTGCCAATTGTATTTTATATCAAGGAGGCAAACCCGTTTTTGCTGATATTGATTATAATACCTATAATATTGACCCTTTAAGTATAGAGAAACTTATTACAAAGAATACAAAAGCCATCATTCCTGTAGATTTTACAGGTCAACCTGTAGATCTTGATAAAGTTTCAGATATAGCTAAGCGCCATAATTTGATTGTAATCGAAGATGCTGCACATAGTTTCGGAGCAGCGTATAAAGGCAGGAAGATTGGGGCACTTAGCGATATGACGATGTTCAGCTTTCATCCTGTGAAACATATAACAACCGGTGAGGGAGGCATCATTACAACGAACAACGAAGAATACTATCGAAAACTTGCTCAGTTTAGATCGCATGGCATTACGAAAGACCCTAGCCATATGGCTAAGAATGATGAACCCTGGTATTATGAAATGCAATTTTTAGGGTATAATTATCGAATGACAGATATACAAGCTGCACTTGGTCTAAGTCAATTAAATAAGACAGAATACTTTTTAGCGCGACGCAGACAGTTTGCTAGCATATATAATGAGGCTTTCAAGGATATTGAAGAAATCGCAATCCCTTTCCATTTACCAGACTGTCATTCCAGCTGGCATTTATATATTTTGCGACTCAATTTAGATAGATTACGAGTGGGGAGAAAAGAGATTTATCAAGCATTATTACAAGAAAATATCGGGGTCAATGTTCACTATATTCCAGTTTATTTACAACCATATTATCAAGAGCTAGGTTACAATAAATCCCTCTGTCCACAAGCGGAAAAGTTATATGAAGAAATAATTACCCTCCCTTTGTTTCCAGGAATGAACGAAAAAGACGTAGAGGATGTTGTAAAAGCTGCGCAAAAGGTTGTGAAATATTATGGCAAATAACAAAAGGATAGTAGCCATTGTTCAAGCACGAATGACATCTACTCGCCTTCCCGGAAAAGCTTTAAAAACAGTGTTAGAAAAATCTTTGCTTGAATATCAATTGGAAAGACTTACGCAAACTACTATGTTAGACAATATTGTAGTAGCGACTACAATAAATACAACGGACCAACCCATCGTTGATTTATGCAAAAAATTGAAAGTGAACTATTATAGAGGATCAGAAAACCATGTTCTTTCTCGATATTATGAAGCCGCACATATGTTTCAAGCGCAAATTGTGGTGCGTTTAACATCTGATTGCCCACTGATCGATCCTCAGGTAGTAGACGATGTTATTAATGCTTATCTTCATGGTACCGAACATTATGATTATGTTTCTAACACTTTAACTCGAACATATCCACGCGGCTTAGATGTTGAGGTGTTCTCAATAGCAGCATTATCGGAGGCGTACAAAAGGGCTTCATCCCCTGCTGAAATCGAACATGTCACACCATACATTTATCACCCACATAATAATTTTCGCTTAGGAAACCTGGGGTATAAAGAAGATAAGAGTTTTTACAGATGGACCGTAGATACTCCGGAAGATTTCGAGTTGATTAAAAATATTATTGAGTCTTTATATCCCATTAACTGTGATTTTAAAATGCTGGATGTCTTTGAACTATTAACACACCACCCAGAATGGCCATTAATCAATCAGCATATTGAACAAAAAAGCTTGGAGAATAAGTGATATGAATGTTTTCGTTCGAGCGGATGCATCGGTAGAAATCGGAACAGGCCACGTTATGAGATGTATAACACTGGCAGAACGGCTGCGAGAACTGGGAGCGAATGTCTCATTTATATCGCGTTCTCACGAAGGAAATTTGAACAAATGGATAAATGATGAAAAAAACTTTTCTATTTATGAGCTGGCAATTGACTCTGAATGGCAAAGTAGTTGTACAGAGAGACGGGCCTTGTACGAGCGATGGCTTGGTACATCGATAGAAAAAGATGCATATGAAACGCAACAAATTTTGATTAAACAAGATGCGGATGTAGATTGGATTATTGTTGACCATTATGCATTAGATGAACGATGGGAAAGGGAACTTCGGCCATACTCCAGGAAAATTATGGTCATTGATGACTTGGCAAATCGAAAGCATGATTGCGATGTGTTACTCGATCAGAATTTGTATGACGATATGGAAGTAAGGTATACGGGACTCGTTCCTATTGAGTGTGAAACATTATTTGGACCTTCATTTGCTTTATTGCGTAAAGAGTTTATCGAGGCAAGAAAAACGTTGCATAAGAGACAGGAACAGATTAAACGCATGCTTGTTTTCTTTGGCGGAAGCGATCCGACTAACGAAACGATGAAGACAATTAAAGCGATTCGATTATTAACTCGTCCGGATATTACTGTCGATGTTGTGGTAGGCAAATCAAACCCTAACAAAGAACAAATCAAAAATTGTTGTACACAAATAGGAAATGTAAATTTTCATTGTCAAGTCAGTAATATGGCTGAACTAATGGGAAAAGCTGATCTTGCTATTGGAGCTGGGGGTTCGGCAACCTGGGAGCGATGTTGTTTAGGTTTATATTCCATATTAGTTGCCATTGCAGATAATCAAATAGTTGTATGTGAATACTTGCAAAAAAACAATATTTGCACTTATATTGGGGAATCGAGCAATTTAACAGTTTTAAAAATTAGGGACGCTTTAGATCAAATATTATGCAATTCTGTACATCTAGCATCGAAGCAAAAAGCATTAATGCAACTTGTCGATGGAAAAGGTGTTGACCGTGTAAGCACTCAATTAATTAGATAGCCCTTAATTTTTATAAACATAAGAGGACACTGAGATGGTTACAAACAAATATTATAAACTTAGACTTATAAATGAAAATGACTTAAAGTTAATTTTATCATGGCGTAATTCAGAAAAGGTTCGTCGTAATATGTTCACAGACCATGAGATTTCAATAGATGAACATCGAAATTGGTTTCAAAACCTAGAGAAAAATAATACTGCTCTATATCTTATTTTTGAAATAGATAATCAGCCACGGGGTCTAGTAAGTTTTTCAGATATTGATTATGGAAATAAAAATTGTCTCTGGGGATTTTATTTAGGACAAGAAAACCTCCCTAAAGGAACGGGATATATTATGGGTTGTCTAGGCTTGCATTATGCTTTTACGGAAATGAAAATGAGAAAAGTTTGTGGAGAAGTATTTAATTTTAATAAAGTAAGTATTAATTATCATAAAAAGCTTGGATTTAAAGAGGAAGGGTATTTTAAAAAACATGTTTTAAAAAATGGTCAGTACGAAGATATAGTATGTTTTGCCTTATTCAGTGATCAGTGGGAATCTAAAAACTTATAAATAGTCGCAAATTTGATAAATACCAGTGATAATCACATCAAACCGACGCTAGTATAAAAAATTTTGCATCTGTTGACCGCAGCCCGTTCTATTGTGGCTTTAGAATATCTAGCAAAATTGATGGGAACTACTTAATGCTACTGAAATATTTATATTAGGAAGAAATCTAGTTGTTTAATAGTGAGGTGACTTGAGTGGATATAAAGGTTGATAATAAAACTATTGGTGCGGGCCAGCCTCCGTTCGTCATTGCTGAAATGTCTGGTAACCATAATCAATCGTTAGAGCGTGCCTTATCGATTGTAGAGGCCGCCGCAAAATCAGGCGTACATGCTTTGAAGTTACAAACCTACACAGCTGATACAATGACACTCGATATAGCTGATGGAGAATTTTTTATAAATGACCCTAACAGTTTATGGAAAGGGAATTCTTTGTATAGCCTTTATCAACAGGCATATACACCATGGGAATGGCATAAGCCAATTTTCGATCGTTGTAAAGAGCTAGGAATCATTTGTTTTAGTTCACCATTCGATGAGACGGCTGTTGATTTCCTTGAATCACTTGATGCACCTTTATACAAAATTGCCTCATTTGAAATTACAGATTTACCACTTGTTCGCAAGGTTGCATCCACCGGCAAACCAATGATCATCTCAACAGGGATGGCAACCCTTGCTGAAATTGATGAAACAGTACGTACCGCACGGGAGGCCGGCTGCAAGGATATTATATTGCTAAAATGTACAAGTACATATCCAGCAACACCAGAAAATACGAACATTATGACAATTCCCCACATGCGTGAGTCATTTGGCTGCCAGGTAGGACTTTCCGATCATACAATGGGTATTGGGGTTGCAGTAGCAAGTGTTGCATTAGGCGCTACAGTAATCGAAAAACATTTCACTCTGCGACGTGCTGACGGAGGGGTAGATTCAGCTTTTTCGATAGAACCGCAAGAAATGGAGCAACTAATAACCGAAACGACAAGGGCATGGAAGTCACTTGGTTGTGTGCAATACGGAACAACAAATCTAGAAAAGCCGTCTTTAAAATATCGTCGTTCCCTGTATATAGTTGAGGATATTAAAATGGGAGAAGTGTTTACAAAAGAGAATTTACGAATCATTCGTCCGGGTTTTGGACTGCCTCCTAAATACTATGAAACATTATTAGGAAAAAAAGTTTCATGTGATGTTAAGAAAGGCACACCAGTTACATTAGACATATTATAATACCTTCTACCACCATTCTATAGGAGAAGCTTGCTTTCCCTATATATATTCTTAAACTGCTAATACCCAGTCCACCCTCATATAGGTGCACTGGGTATTAGTCTTTAAAGTTATTATATACTATTCGATAGCTTTTAATTGTTCAACTGCCGATTTCATAAAGTTAATCACTCGGTCAATTACAAAAGAAAAAGTCTGTAAAAAATGAACAATAATTTTTTGATTTTCAGCAAGTGTCTCAGGTAGTAATCGTTCCTCAATTTCGTATAATTTCCAATAACATGTCACAACTTCAGCCTGCATAATAGTGAACCATAAAGGATGACCTTTAATATATTCTATAATCGCATTAGCTTCCTCAAGCTTTTGCAAAGATGACATTAATCTTTTTTGGTCCATAGAAGACTTTATTTTTAAACCATGGATCATTTGGTAGACATTTTGGCAATTGTCTAGAGCTTCTTCAAAACCTCTTATTTCATTTTCAATTTTTTCAGTCGTTGATTGAACATCATTTACATAGCATGAAGTTTCATCAAGTAATTCCCTCTTAGAAAAAGAAGACGTACAATAGGTGGAAATCGCTTCCGGCAAGGTCATTTGTGTAGTATATTTTATGTTGGCCCCACCTTCTGTAGCATTAATAACAGCAAACTGATGTTTATATATTTGTAATTCAATCCATTCCCTAAACGAATTCCATATAACATTAGAACGGACCTGTCCACCATAATACCCTTCAACCTCTACAAATTCGTGGTGTGTGGGAATGTCTTTTTTGTCATAAACTGTGCCGCTTGTATGGGATTTCGCACCGTTCTCCCCATATGCCAAATCCTGACCAATTAATATAATAGGAGATGCTCCAGTAAAAGCGGCAAAACCAAATGCTACATGGGCACATGATTTCCCAATATTTATAAAAATATTATCCGGCAGACCTAGCATCTCTTGCAACCAATTATAATCTATCATCCCTTTCCGGAATGGCATGATAGTTCTACCTTTGAAGGATGAAAATACGTTAGGGGAAACTACTGGGGGGGCAATCAATGATACACTTCCAGGGATATATTTATCCTTATAAAAGTATTGGTATACCTCTTCAATGCGCTCAATGGATGCTACAAAATCAGGAGTAATACCTTCTTTTATTAGTCTTTCAATAATCGTATCTACTGCAATAATAATGGCATTAGACTGAATATCTTTTAGATGATGAATATTTTTATCCAGTGATGGTCCAGCAGCCACAATAACAGCCGGTTTTCCTTTATATTTGTCTTTAAACCGACTTACATTTTCAGATGTTAAGATGCGAGAAATATTCATTAAGTTATTATGTGTACCAATAAGGGCATCTTCTACAGAATTGCCTATGCTACCAGCCATGTATTTAACAGCTTGTATAACTTGTTGTACCGTATGCTTAACGGTTTCCATTTGATATGTGCGGTAAAAGTAGGTTGGATATACACGGAGATTACGTGCTCGTGTCAGAATTGGGAATTGTTGAACGTAACCATTTAAAAGATTCATGATATCATTCATATTTTGATTAGCAACCACACATACATTGTTCCGATCAAGAAATTTCATTTCTTTATGTTGCATAGCATGAAAAAAAGAGAAGAATTCGGTTCAATGATTAGAAAATGAGAATTATTATTGCTTTTTTCAATTAAATATGAAATTTCTTGAACACTAGTGATTCCTATAATGACATGAAGTTCACGTAAAAATGGCCTTATTTCATAGCTCCTATCCACTTCATCCTTTACAAGATAGACCTTACCTTTATCATCCGTAAAAAACTCTTCGCCAGCATCTATTCCAATATATTGATAGACCAAATCGCTTTGTTCAGGCATCTCTTCAATATAATGATGGCTATTTGCATAAAGCCGTGATAAATTATCTTCCCATGTTGTCTGCATAAATATCCTCCCGCCCTATTTCACTATACAAAATAAAAGATCGCTAGCTGTAAACCGTAAGCATTAATCATTAGTTGTTCTTTAGTAGATAAGAAAGCTATACTTTCTCATCTACTAAAGAAGGGAGACCCCAGCAAACTAGGATCTCCCTCCATAATAAAACTATCATTAACGGAGCAATTGAAGAACTTGCTGCGGTTGTTGGTTGGCTTGAGCCAGCATACCTTGAGCAGCCTGCGCGAGAATACTGTTCTTCGTATTTTCCATAACAGCTTTCGCCATATCCACATCACGGATACGGGATTCAGCAGTAGTGAGGTTTTCAGAAGATGTACCCAAATTGTTAATGGTATGTTGCAAACGGTTTTCGAATGCCCCAAGTTTCGCACGTTCAGCCGAAACTTTTTGTGTGGCATTATCAATAACTTTAATAGCCGTATTTGCCCCTGCCTGTGTTGAAACGTCTAGGTTATTAACACCAAGTGCTTGCGAACGCATGTCGTTAATATCTATTTTAAGATTCTGACCACCATTAGCTCCAATTAATAATGTAGCACTACCATCTTTAGCTTGTACATCTCTAGCTTCTGTTGTTTCATTGAACGCAGACAATTTGCTACCAGCAACTGAATTAACATTTCCTTGGGCATCAGCAACAGAAATTGTAATACCCTCAATTGCATTAGCAGTTCCAGCAGCGGCTGCAGTTAGCTTTAACCCGCTTGCTGAAGCAGAAAGTGTAGCCCCACCAATTTTAGCAGCTAAAGCAGTAATGTCTGCACTACCTGTAAGTGTTTGCGTATTCAACGCACCATTGACAGTATAGTTAATCGTAATAGTATCAGTCGATTTAATACCCAGGCTATTGCCGTTATTATCTGTTAAGTTAAATAATTTGGTGGCCGCAGTCGTAGCGCTGTTTACAGATTTATTTATGTTCTGGTTTGCAACTGCAGCAGCATTTTGTTTTGACATCGAACCATCTAACAGGTTTTTCGTATTGAATTGAGTGGTATTTCCAATCCGGTCAATCTCTTTTTCCAGTTGACCCACTTCAGATTGGATATTTTTACGGTCTTGGTCTGTATTCGTATCATTGGATGATTGAACCGCTAATTCACGCATACGCTGGAGAATATCATGTGTTTCATTTAATGCACCCTCAGCTGTTTGAATCATTGAAATCCCGTCTTGTGAATTTCGAGTAGCCTGGTCTAATCCACGAATTTGGCCACGCATTTTTTCGGAAATGGCAAGACCTGCTGCATCATCCGCTGCGCCGTTAATGCGAAGGCCTGAAGAAAGTTGTTGAGTTGTTTTTGCTTGATTACCCTGGTTGATGTTTAACATCCGTAAAGAGTTAGCAGCCATACCATTGTAGTTAATAATCATTATTTATTCCTCCTTGATTTTTTCTATGAACGTCCTTGTTCATAGTTTTCTTAAATGATTAGAACAAAGAATCCATGTGGCGCCTGGGATATTTGTTCCTATATTTTAGTTATCGGAAAGTCCTTAATACTATTTAATCCCTTTTAAAAAATATTTTTGATAGAGTACACATCACTATATCCAATGGAAAAGAAAAAAGCTCCCGTTTCTCCCGGTTGAGCTTTCTTCTGGACCATTCTTATTTTTCATTTTCTAACGTTAAACCACTAATCTTTCCAAATCGCTTCAACTCTTCAATGTTTACCGAGGATAAGGTTCCCGCCAATTTATTCTCCTGCTGAATGGATTCATAAATCTCCTGCCGATAAATAGATATAGAGCGCGGTGCCTCGATACCTATTTTAACCTGTTCGCCGTCTACACTAACAATCTTTACTTCAATATGATCCCCAATCATAATGGATTCTCCGATTTTACGCGTCAACACAAGCATCGCCCATCCCGTCCTCTCATTCGGTAGCCGCCTTACCCATCGTCTCATTATCCTTTACATTCTTTTCTTTTGATGAAGTTTGATTCGAATAAAGGCCTAGCGGGTGACGAACAGAATATGAGGTATTCTCCAAAACGAGTTGGACACCTAGATGATTAACTGAATTAAGAATCACAGGGGCTACAAGATTCACCGTAGAATTCGATAACGGCTCACGTAAGACCGCTATCACATAACAAGTAACCTGCTCCCGTTCGGTGATTTTGAGCGATTCAAGAACGTAATCCGGAATGGTAAATTTATAATCAGAAAATAATGTAAAGGGATCCATTAGGAAAAAATATAAATCGGCAGACGTAGAATGAAGGATTGTAAATGCGCTCCCCTCAACTTTAAGCAGAAGAAAACTCTTCTCCTTCTCAAAACCCGGAATTCCATTCTCGAAATGGTATACCTCATCTTCCATATACTCTACTTCACCAAAAAGACTAGACATAACTTTTAAAGACATCAATCCTGAATCTCCTTTTCAATTACCTTAATCTGACACCTGATAAAGAACGGACACTTCTTGACTACCCGATAAGCCTTTTTTATGGTCATATTTAATATGACGCATCTAAAATATCCCCACTTACCTGTATACTGAGTTGATTTTTTTGTCTAATGTAATAATTGATTTTACCCTTTTCATAATTCTGTGCAGACGGTGTTTGTTGTACATCAATCGCCGTACCACCCTGGTTGCATTCTATATTTAATTGACCAGGTATTCCATTCAGATGTAAAGAAAAGTTTCCAGGAACATTTGCGTAACTAAATTGATGATCAGTGAAGAACTTTTTTCCCTTGGCAATATTGGCTATGGCATTCCCTTTATTTTCAATGGCACCCAACTGTTCCCCTTCTGCCGCAACTCGTGCAATATAAGCAAGGGCCGACTGATGCCCATCTGCTGCAAGCTCGGCATTCTGTTGTGCGTTACTTTTAATGTCCATATCCGCCCAACACTGACTCTGATCAATCTGTACAACCGGTTGTGTACGATGGAAAATCATCTCCGTTGTTTTTTGTTGAATATGAAGTTGCGTATGTTCAGGTTCAAACGTATAGACTGGTCGTTGTACGTCCCAACCAATCTTTGCAAAGGATTGGTTCAATTGAATATGAGGTATGTTCAGACGCCATCCCTCCTTACTTCAGGAAGTCAACCAACGAAGGCTGAATAATACGTGAACCGGCAGACAGTGCAGCCCGCTGCACATTTTCAGCATTTTGCAGGTCCGTAATAACTTTAGCCATATCAGCGTCTTCTGCATCTGAAAGCATTTTAGTTGAGCCGTTATATTGTGTATCAAGTCGGTTTTGGATTAATTGAATACGATTTGTGCGAGATCCTACAGACGCCTGAACCTTAGTGAACGTATCCAAATGCCCTTGAATGGATCCTATATCAGTTGAGATATTGGTTCCTGTCTTTGTTGGGTCATTTAAATCGTTAATGACTTTACCGAGCGTGGAGAAGACGCTAGTCCCCTGTGCTCCGAAAACATCACCAGGTTTTATATTTACGGGTATTTTCAACGCTTGGGAAACCTCTAGATTTATATCCGTATTATCGATATTACCGGTTAGATCTGGTGGATTTAAGTTTTGATCATAAGGTGGTGTTAATGTTTGCGTTCCATTGAAAATATATTTTCCGTTCAGTGTTGTATTAGCAACCGTACCTAACTGATCACGTAATTGCTCAATCTCAGTTTTAATGTTTTGTCGGTCCGTGGCCGTATTTGTATCATTTGCTGCCTGTGTTAATAAGTCTTTAACACGACTTAAAATGTTTACCCCTTCGGAAAGTGACGAATCATATTGATTCATCCAATTTGTTGCTTCATTTGTGTTATCTTTAAATTGTTGATTTTCGGCCAAATTTGTTCGATAATACATGCCTTGAATTGCTGCAATTGGATCCTGTGATGGTTTGGTTATTTTTTTCCCGAGGAAAGCATGTCCTGTAGACGTGCCATGTTCTGTTGACTGTTATCCAGATTGTATAACATGTCATTGTTTAACATAGTTTGAGTGACGCGCATTTATCTTACCCCCTATCTGCCTACAAGGCCCATGTTATTTATTACTTTATCCAACACGTCATCCATTGTGGTCATCATGCGAGCGGAAGCATTATACGCCTGTTGAAATTTTATCATGTTGCTCATTTCTTCATCGAGTGAGACACCGGACACGGATTGGCGTCTATTATCCACGTCATTGACCAAAATTTTGGAGTTATCTCGTAATCGTTGAGCATCCTGCGTTTCAACCCCAAGCGCCGAAATAATCTGACGTGTATAATCATCAAAAGAAGTTGTTGTCGTACCAAATGAAATGGCGGGGTCTTCCTTTAATGAATACACCTGTAAAGCCATTGTATTATCTCCCGGGTTACTGGGTGTAAGGGAGGCATCATTTGCCGTGACATCGATATCCGAGGCGTCAGTACCTGAAAAGAATGGTGTAACACTATTAACTTTATTTATAAGTGTGCTAGCTAACGTATTGATTTTATTTAAATACCCGTTCCCGTTTCCTGATAAGTCATCAATGATTTGATCGCGGGATGTCAAAAGCCCGTTAAGTTTCCCATTCCCGCTTCCCACACCCAGTGTAGTACTCCCTATTTGGACATCGTATTTAGGAGAGCCATCAGCTATTGTTCCATTACCAACGGTAGATACAGTATTATAGCCTGAAGCAAGATTTGGATCTACCAAAGTGGCGCCATTCACTGTAACGCTCACCATTCCCGTATCAACGGTACCATTCAAAACAGGCGTAACGGTAACATCAGCAAGATTAGACAGCTGATCAATTAACAGATCACGCTGATCATATAAATCATTGGGGGTATTCCCATTTGTAACAACATTGTTTATTTGGGTGTTCAACGAGGCGATATTTTTAGCCATCGTATCCATGGAGTCTGCCGTTACCTTTACGTTATCATTTACATCGTGCTGAAGGGATTTCAATTCACTGCTAATAAACTGGAACGTTTCAGCAACAGCTTTCCCATTTTGTACAACCACTTCCTGAGTTGCAGCATCACTTGGATTTTGTGATAACTTTTGCCAGGATGTCCAAAACTGATCCATTGTATGTTGAAGTCCTGAATCTGACGGTTCCTGCATGATGGTTTCAATTTTCTCAAGTGTATCCGATCTCGCTCCAAATTCCCCAACATTCTTATTCTCGCCACGGTATTGGGAATCTAAAAACCCTTCCCGTAGCCGCTGTACAGAATCAACCGTAACACCGGTACCCATTTGTCCAGCCTGACGATCGTTCACAATACTCGGGTACGGAAAAGAATCTGTAGCGGTCAGATTTACCCGTTGACGTGTATACCCCTCCGTATTCGCATTGGAGATGTTGTGTCCCGTGGTATATAAAGCAGCTTGCTGGGCAAACAACCCGCGTTTAGCAAGTTCTAGTCCTGCGAAAGTAGAACCCATATTTCTTCTCCTCTCAAATTCAAACAAGATATACAATCGTTTAGTTTTTATGCCTTGCTATCAAAAAAACGTTGACCCCCACTGCGGTTAGTAAACTGTGGTTCCACCGGTTTCCTATAGGTGTAATGGTCCTCAACAGGGGTTGTCATTTCTTCCAACGTTAAATTCACATAGGCGAGAGATTGCTGAATTAACTGCTGGTTTAACTCGTTTAAGTTCTTTAACTCCTTGAGGAGGTTGTTTAATCTTTGCTGGCACCGATGAAGCGCTCTTCCTGCCTCGGAATCCCCCGCCGCCTCAATTAGATCACTTAAATAAACTGTTTCCTTACGAACGCCCCGTAGCATAAAATAGAGCGAGACATGCCGTTCCCGCTCTAGTTCAAGTGCTTGAATGTTTTTTATGGAACGAGATTCAAACTGGATGATCCGGGCAAGATCTGCGATTGCGCCAGCTATCAACACTTCTTTTTTCTGCTTCGCCAGCTTGAGCATGCGTTCATGTTCTCGAATTAGTTGTTCAAGAACATCAATAATGTCATACAGTCCACTCATGGTCGTTCCCACCATTCATCAATTACTTATATGCCGCCTTTTATAATCTTTTCGGCAACTTTATCCGCATCAACGCGGTATGTTCCAGCCTGTACCTGTTGTTTTAGCTTCGCAATACGCTCTGCACGCTGGGCTTCCGTCTCCTGTGTCTTATGAAGGTCAAGCGCCTCCGGGGATATTTCAAGCTTATCCTGGCCTCTAGTGCGATTCGCTTCTTCTAGCTTGGCATTCTGTTTGTTATAAGGATTTACAGGTTGTATACCATTCGGACGGTCAATTCTCATGAAATATTCACCTCTTTGAGTTAAAGATTCATTTATCGTATTCATTCCCTTTGTTTACATCTGTTACACCTCTACGTTGTCCCCCGCTGTTATAATCGGCGGTTAACAAAAATGCCGACTACTTATTAATAAAGTAATCGGCATTTTATCGTTAATATTTTAGTTTTTCTATTGATCGAGTCCAGTTCGGTAAAGTTTGCCCGGGTGGTTGGACTCCTGCCGATCCGCTTTCCGCTTAACTTCTTCATGGAACGAGTCTGCGAGCTTATTGCGTTCACTCTGGCAGGATGTACAATGGCTTCCGGAACGAATAAGTCTCCCGCATGAGTCACAAGAATAACCTAGATTAGGCGCATTGTCAATGGACAGGCGCCCCTCCCGGATAAACTGTTTGATATACTCAACATTTACCCCTGTCTTCTCACTCAGCTCATATACCGTACACCCACGGTTTTCTTTCTTTCTAAGAAACTGAGAGCATTTCTCGTATTCTTTGTCGATTTCCTTCACGCAAGACGGACACACAGGCTGTCTTATCTTCATAAAAATCTTTCCGCAACGCGGGCAGTTCGTTACATTATCTAGAGACGGCACGCTGTACTCCCCCATTTCCTATATCCGCATATTTACTATATATTTTAGCGCAAAGGTCCCGATAATGAGAGGACTATTTTAACAATTTTTTTGGATAAAAAAAAGCAGGCCAGTAGACCGGCCCGCTCGTGTTCTGTTTATGGAGTTACTTTGCAGCTGTTTCTTTGGCAGCTGCGATTGCTTTCTCGTAATCCGGGTGGTTGGTTGCTTCTGATACATACTCAACATATGTAACTTTGTTGTCTTTGTCGAGGACAAAGATGGCGCGTGCCAGAAGGCGCATTTCTTTAATGGCAACCCCGAATGCTTCCCCGAAGGAAAGATCACGGTGGTCAGAAAGCATTTTTACTTTATCGATGCCAGCAGCACCGCACCAGCGGGCTTGTGCAAACGGAAGGTCAACGCTCACTGTAAGAATTTCTACGTCTCCCAAGTTTGCAGCTTCTTCATTGAAACGGCGGGTCTGGGCATCGCATACGCCAGTGTCAATAGAAGGAACCACACTGATCAGGCGAACTTTGCCTTTTCCGTCATTTAAAGAGTATGGAGCAAGACCGGCAGCCAGGACAGTAAAGTCTTTTGCTGTGTCGCCAACTTTTACTTCTTCACCGAGAAGCGTTACTTGATTTCCTTTGAAAGTAATTGCACCTTTTCTTTCTGTTGCCATTGTTCATACCTCCGTTACCTGGTAAGTTTTAACGTCATCACAACTTCCATTGTAGACGAGTAGGTGAAGAAATACAACATCTTGATAGGGTTTACAAAATTGCAGCTTGCTGTTTGCAACTCTATTTCTACCAATTCAACTGAGCCTGTTTTTCAGCCGATGGATTTCCTCTCGATTTCCGTGCGCCGTATCAATCGCGTACCGCACCGTTTCCTGTAGCTCATCCAGTTTCCGCAGGATTATGGTATCTCGCTCCTGCTTTTTAGTCTGTGCTTACAGGTGCATGCGCTTCATTTCCGCAAATCCGTCATGCATTTCGCTTCGTACATCCTGAATTTCTACTTTCCAAATCTTTTAGCGATCGAAGTATTAATTCGTCACATTCAATGTTTTCGAAGTGTTTACGATCCATGGAGTCTTTTAACTCGTCAAAACGGCGGTTCATCTCTTTCGCCAATGCCTGTTGTCCGCTGTTGATTGCTTTTAGTTCGTCCGAATGTCGGTTTACTTCTTTTGCCAATGCCTGTTGTCCGCTGTTGATCGCTTTTAGTTCGTCCGAATGTCGGTTTACTTCTTTTGCCAATGCTTGTTGTCCGCTCTTAATAGCTTTTAGTTCGTCCGAATGTCGGTTTACTTCTTTTGTCAGTGCCTGTTGCCCGCTCCTAATTCCCTGTAGTTCTTCAAGTATTTGTTGAAGCAACTGATCGCTCATTTCTCTTGCTCCTCTTCCGAATTCTCTTATGAGTATTTTACCATAGCTATTATCATAAAAGATCAACATCCAGCTTAGGTTTATCTAGCCACAGTTAATCCATACACGCTCGCATGCGGCAAGCTGTGCTTGAGGACGCGCGCCGCCTCGTGAAGTGTGCTGCCTGTAGTATATACGTCATCTACAAGCAGAATGTCTAGTTCCGGTTTCTGGAGGAGCTCGTCGTTTGTTATGTGACCCGGTTCAGGAGGTTTAAAGCAAAACGCATAATCAAGCGCATGCAGCCGATCTTTTCTGGTTTTGCGGCTTTGCTTATCGGTAGCTTTTGTTTTTTCGAGAAGCGCCATCACAGGGATTCCAACCGTGGCGCCTAACAGAGCCGCGAGTTCTTCCGCCTGGTTAAACGTTCTTTCTTCTAATCTGCTTTGATGAACAGGTATGTAAGTAATTAAATCTGGCACAGCGACTCCACCTGAACCATAGTATTTGTTATAGGCATACACAAGAAAAAACGCAAGGACAGGCGCAAGCATGCGGTCACCGCGAAATTTATACAGCGAAAGCAAGTCTTTAACTGGCTTGTTGTAGACCACGGCACTTCTGGAAAGGATGAGGTCGTGTATTGTTCGTCTGAGACAATCCCCGCACACCCGCTCATCGTCAGTAAAAGAACAATGGTCACCATCAGCCATCTCCTCTGTCCACTGTCTGCCGCAGAGGCTGCAGATTTCAGTATGGAAGGTAAAACGCTGTTCACACCGGAGGCATAGTTGCGCAATGCGCCTCCCCGTCCCACTCGCGGCCATCCCGCATAGCAGGCATCCCTCTGGCTTTGGAAAAGCAATCACTAGCAAATATTTGATCAACCGTTTAAAAGTCTGCATCACTATACTTCACCCCCTCTGCTCATCCGCCTGGGATTGAAAATACCCCTCTCTCGCGGCCAGTCTGTTCATGTCCGTAATCTGCCTGATTGCGGCTTTCATCGCGACACTCCGCTCTGCCGCAAGAAAGATAACATCGCCTTTCGGGTAGTCTTTAGACCGTCCGGCTCGTCCCGCGATCTGGACAAGGGCTGCCTCGTCAAAAACGGCAGCGTCTGCACGGCATACCAGCACAGAGATATTAGGCAAAGTCACACCACGCTCCATAATCGTTGTGGTCAGCAGGAGTTGTCGCTCACCGCGGCGCATCGCCATCACTTTCTCTTCACGGCCCGGGTCTGATGCATGTGCCGTTTCGATATGGTCCGCCCAGTAGCTGTCGATGTTGAGGATATATCTTTTTAACAGGTCAAGCTCATGGACTGCCGGCACAAAAATAAAGCCCGGTGCACCTTCCGTTTTGAGTTTGTCCAGAAAACGCCGCATGGCCAAGGAAGGAATGCCATTTTTCAAACATTTGTTTAATTTAGACTCCAGCCGGATCACCGGAACCGGCAGCGGGTGGCCATGATAGCGAACCGGTATTTTTACATGTGGAAGCCTTTTGCTGGATTCTTCCTTTACCCTCATCCTTTGCTGATGTTCCCGGCGCGGCGTGGCGGTTAGATAGATGGTCTTTCCGGGCAATTTCCTGGCCCGCTTCACCGCAAAGGGCAGCAAATCATCGGCTGTATAGGGATAGGCATCGACCTCATCAACAATTACAACATCAAAAGAGCGAAAAAATCGCAGAGCTTGATGCGTAGTGGCTAATATTAGCGCCGCCGGGCTCCACTTCTCCGGAGATTTGCCATGAAGGACGCCGATTGGGACTTCTGGAAATGCCGCCGCAAGCCGTGGCGCGAGCTCTAACACCACATCCCGCCGGGGAGTGGCCCATAAAACCCGCTGCCCCTGACGCAGAGCCGCATGCAGTATGGGGAACATGACCTCCGTTTTGCCCGCCCCGCATACCGCCCATATCAAAAATTCATCTGCCTGGATGTGTTCGCGCCTGTATAGAAAAGCCAATGCCTGCCTGGCTGCATTCAACTGGGCAGTTGTCAGGTTTGCAAATTGATTAAGAGAATCGAAAGGGTCGGGAACGATATCCTCGCCAGCATCCGTGCGTTCAATTTCAATGCAATCGCTGGGTCCCTCATAAGGAATAAGGTAGAAGGATGTACACGATGTACTCCGCCCCATTGAAAGGCAGCGCCTGCAGTACCTGCACAAACCGCCGCACCGATGGCAGAAAACTTCCGCAATGTCACTGTCCGCTGCGCCGCACCGGCTGCACTGATAAACAGAAGCTTGTTTTTGATGCCCCCCAAGTAGAGAAAACAAAAAGGAGAGCTTTGATCTCTCCCCATCCGTGATGTGCTGGCAGACACGTTCTACCCCCTGTTTACGCACAATCTTTTTATCCAATATGAGCTGTTCAACCATCCCCATGATCTTTTCTCGCTGCAAAAGATGTGGCGCTTTGGCGGTTGATTCGAGCAGCCACCATAGTTCATCCTCAAGTAGAGCCCGTCCCTTTATAGTCTCGTAGATGCGGGTGAACCTTTCTGTACCTTTCATGGCGCGCTTATAAGTCTCCGTATAACGCTTGCAGTTGTTCCGCGACCCGCTCCTTGTGAGGACTGATTTTGCGGATGCCAAGCTCTCCATTCTCTGTGACGATAAATTCGATTTCGTCCATTGGGTGGATCCCCATTTCACTGAGAATCTCGCTTGGAATCTGAATCATCCCCATGCCATCCATGTTCACTATCCTTCTCATACTTATCCGCTCCCCCTGGGATATAGTAGGGACGTCCCCCCGGTGCCATCTCTTCTGCGGTTAGTAATAGCAATCGACAAAATCCATTTTTTTCCTTTCTAATATAACATGTATTTACCAATATTTCTCTATTTTTATTTCGACTGAATACGACGAAATACGTCGTTTACTGCACATGACTTTTGCCCACACTGTATCACAGGAGGTGCAGCCAAATGACCAGTAAAATCAAAAAGAAACCATCATCCTTGCACTTGCTTTCACGAAATATGTATGTCAATCCAATTGAATCCGGGTACTATGAAAAACTACTGCGGGTTAACCGCCATAATCCGCGCGCGCTGTATCAGCTTGGAAGAAAAGCGGAAAAGGCTGGCGATAGGGAGAAAGCTAAGCAATATTATGAGAAGTCCGCTTCTGTCGCCTCCTATGAGCCGGCGATTGGCGCGTTAATCCTGCTGAAACATAAGGAGATACAGGAAGAAAGGCAGCGGGAACAGAAACTAAGGCAGGCTTCCAACATGTTTAAGAAATGGGAAAATACAACCGCACGAAAGAACTGGCGCCGCAGGACAATGGTGCAGAGTTTGATAATTATGCTGTTGATCTATCTTATTACGATTACACTCGTTATGGGCATATTAAGCAAATATTCTATTTCAAACATCACGGCGGAATTTTTTCGGTATACGGCTGGACTTTCACGATATTTTTGTAAATAGAACACCCGTACATACTGACTACTTTTGAGTGAGAGATCCACCAAGTTATCACATCCATAAAAATACAATTATTATCAAATTTAGGAAGCGGATTGTATTGATTACCCCCTCCATCCGCTGTATAGTTTAATTAACACTTAAAATTACATGGACGACTTTAGGACGCTCAAAAATGGCAAATAGGCAATAAAGGGGAGAGAAAAAATGGACGAGAAGAAACTGGTTCAGCTTATGCGCGCTGTGATCAAGGAAGAACTAAATCCTATAAATCAAAAATATGAAGAGTTGAACCAAAGATATCAAGAGATGAATCAAATCATTTATGCATTACGGGATGGGCAAGAAGAGTTAAAAGCACAATTAGAGGGAATATCACTGGACGTTGACAAACTTCATGGAGAGGTTAAACAAATCAATACACGCTTAGAAGATTTAGAACGCGGCACGTATCGAATCGAACGGCTAGAATTACGGCAAAATAAAACGGCCGTACGTGTTGATACGTTGGAAGCAGACGTCTCTCTCATCCGCGAGAAATTGCAAAACTAACCCTATCTAATATAACCAGTTGATGTCATGTGTTTGCCCATTCGTGGTTAAAGTATCCGTACTTTCTATTAATAGAATCTACAGGAGGAATGCAACATGGCAAAGAAAGTCGTTCTTCCAGGCGGCTCAGGCTTCCTGGGTCAATCGCTGGCCAATTATTTAATAGAAAAGGGATACGAGGTAGTTGTATTGACGAGAAGAACTGCTACTAGCAGCAATCATATCAAATATGTTCAATGGGACGGTAAAACCATTAATAGCTGGACATTAGAATTAGAGGGCTGCGAAGCGATTGTTAACTTGACAGGCAAAAGCGTAAACTGCATCTACACCCCGAGGAATAAGGCAGAAATCATTTCATCCCGTGTGGATTCAGTTAGGGTGCTCAAACAGGCGATTAGAGCTTGCAAGAATCCCCCAAAAGCTTTTATTCAGGCAGGTTCGCTTGCTATTTTTGGGGATACGACAGCTGTCTGCAATGAAGAATCGGTGCATGGAACCGGCTTCTCCGTACAGGTCTGCCAAAGATGGGAAGAAGAATTTTTTACACATCCATTGCCCGAGACACGTCAGGCGGTACTGCGAATTGGCTTCGCTCTCGCCAAAAACGGCGGAGCACTGCAACCGTTGGAGAAGTTAGCCAGGCTAAACCTGGGAGGCACAATCGGATCCGGGAAACAATACATTAGCTGGATACACATAGAAGACTTAAATCAAATGTTTTTGACTGCCATTGAAAACAGCCAGATCACAGGCGCTTATAACGCGACAGGCCCTCGTCCCGTAACAAACCAAGTGTTCATGAAGGCCTTACGGACTGCGCTTGGAAAAGGCTGGGCAGCCCCCGCTCCATCACCTCTTGTATGGCTTGGCGCTTACGTTGTAATGCGGGCAGATCCGGGTTTAGCTCTTACGGGCAGAAACTGCATTCCAGCGAAATTTACGAAAAGCGGTTTTGTTTTTAAGTATGTAGATTTAGAAACTACTTTAAAAGAAATATATGCAGGGTGGTTTTCAACCAATTAATCAATGCATTCACTTACGATCACCGACCATTCTTTACCTTTGTAAGCGTTATAGCCTTTCGTGCGGCAGAAAGCAAAGATCTTGTCCCTGCCATGTTCCTTTTCGATGGTGTAGCCATATTTATCGCCTGCCATTAAATTTCTTACAGCCTGGAGTGAGATGAGACTTTTCTCTAGAATTCCCTTTCGATCCCGTGATCCGATCACGATTCCTTTATTATTAATGACAAACAAATCACTGTCGCTGTTTATTTTGACAGAGTCAATAATCTCGTAAATATAGGACCAATTAAATCTTGTGGTGAACACACCCAGCACCTCACCGTTATCATCGCGTACCGGACAGGAATAGGCAATCGTATATCCATTCATCGCCCTTGAAAAATACATATCGGTTACATACACACTATTGGTCTCCATCGTTTCCTTAAACCAGGTCCGGTTTGACATATCTTGTCCTACCAACCCCTGGTTCACACCGGACGCAACGACAACCCCTTCTTTATTCACGACAAACATATCATAATACACTTCATAAATATCGATAATTTGTTTCATAAACTTTGTTGCATTTACCTGACTTGCTGGATCACCGTGCAGCAGACAGAACTTGATTTCTTTAAATGTAGCCCATGCTTGTACATCACAATTGCGTTCAAATAAATTACGATCGATTTTGTCGATTGTGTCGAAGGCGATATCTGCGGTACGCACCGCTATGACTTCATTGGCTTTATGCTCAATGTTTGCAATAAACTCGAAGCTCTTGTCATTCGCCTCTTTACTCTGCAGTGAAAATCGCTTGATTTCATTTGCGACAACTGAGAAGCCTCGCCCGGCTTCTCCTGCCCGCGCTGCCTCGATCGCTGAGTTCAGAGAGAGTAAATTGGCCTGGGAAGCCACATGGTCAATGGCTTGTATGACATTCTTCATTTGTTTCGTTGCTGCTTTAAGCTCGTTAAGTAATGCCGAAACATTCAGGTTATTTGTTGTGGTCTGTTGTTTTGTCATTTTTATACCCCCCACTTTTATTATGTGAAAATATCATATCGCGATCACGAATAAAAGCTGTATGTCAGATTTTCTGCCATACTTATTAAACGGGTGTATAAAATAGCGAATGCACTTTAATCTTATTTAAGGAGTATCCCCATAACAAACACAATGGTGATTAAATAAATGAACAGCATCACGATCAAACTCTGTATTACGCTCCTTGTACGTCTGCCCTCCCGTGCCTTGTCCTGTTCATCGAGCAGCCAAAAGGCTTCCTGGCGTTTTTGCTGCTGTATCCGTTCCACCTTGCGTTCCTTCTGTTTGAGAAGAATTAAAGCCCCCAAAGCAGGTTGATAGGAGCCAACAGAGGCAGATTTTTCATAATATTTTTTCGCTATGGTATTGTAGCCGGCTTTTTCCGCCTTTAATCCCAGCTGGTAAAGCGCACGTGGATTATGGCTATTTATTCGGAGCAGCTTTTCGTAATACGTCGACTCACTTGGATTTATATACATGTGTGGTGAAACGACATGTAAGGATGCAACATTTTTTAGTCTATTTGGCATTGCTCAACACCTCCGCTCGATAAGTAGGTAAATTTCAAACCATACTTATGTAAAGGTTATGCAACGTCTATTCCCTTTATGACCTTAAACAACTTATTAACGTTACAAACTTTGGACTACTTCACACCTCAATAGAAACCTGCGAAGTAAACAAAAAAGATAGCCTCCCGCATTGCGATTTGCAGGAGGCTATCTTTTTCTTTTACGGTCTTTCATGGGTTCTCAGGTCGATTTCTACCCTTCCATCATTGTGAGCGGGATTCTTCACCTGCGATTGTGGCATATCCGGTGTGAATAAGCCGGGGTAGCTGCGCCTTAGCTTTCGCGTAATGGCAACTGTCTGATCCGTGGAGCCGCAATCTTTCACAGAAACAGAGTATATAATTCCCTTGTCAATGGACTGCCAGTGAATGCTGCGTACCGTATGTTCAATCTGGCCTTCCGAATTTCCTGTCAGCATACTTACCAATATCGAAGGGTTTCCCGAAGCTTTCTCTCTGGAAACATCCTGCCTCAATGGAAGTGTAAAAATTTTCTTGCTCATCAGGTGAAACAAATAAACCAATCCGAAGTATATACTTATAACGGTAATCGCCGTACCGGCAAATACAGCTAACACGGCATTCCCCTCCCTGAACTTCTCCTTTCAGGGTATGCAAAGAAGGGGATCATGGTGAGGAATGGCAATCTTCAGCCTGACGGTACATCAGTTGCCGTGCAGCAACCGTTAAGACAGCTTCACCCATCCGTTCTTAATGGACATAACCACAGCCTGCGTCCTATCCTGCACATCAAGCTTTTGCAGGATGCTGCTGACGTGATTTTTAACTGTTTTTTCACTAATAAACAGCTCTTCACCTATCATCCGGTTGCTTTTTCCTTCAGCCATCAGCTGGAGGACTTCACGCTCACGCGGTGTAAGCGCAAGAATGTTGTTTTCTTTGTCGCTTCCACCCAGTTCGCTCACATCGCTCATCAGCACGTTTTCTTCCACGTTCTGCTCAATGCTGCTTAAGCGGCGAAACTCGGTAATCAGCTTGCCGGTTACTTTCGGGTGAATGTAAGCTTCCCCACGGGCAACCGAATGAATCGCATCAATTAGCGCGTCCGAATCCATTTCCTTCAGCAGATAACCGGAAGCACCGGAGCGGAGAGATTTGTATACGTAGTTCTCGTCGTCATGAATCGACAGAATAATGACATGGGATTCCGGCGACTTTTCTTTAATGCGCTGCGTAGCCTGTACACCTGTCATTTTTGGCATATTAATGTCCATCAGAATGACGTTCGGCTGGAATTCGGCCGCCATATTCATCGCTTCTTCACCATCGGAAGCTTCACCCACTACTTGAAAGTCTTCTTCCATTTCAAGTATCCGTTTTACACCTTCACGGAATAGTTTATGGTCATCTACTAACAGTATCGTAATATTATTATCAGTCATTACTTGTCCTCCTGCTTCGTTCTTTGGAATTTAAGTAGTCTTTTCCGTTGCTGCGGGATTTTTATCGTCCCTGTGTTTCAGAGGGATGCTAAAACTCAGCGTCGTCCCCTTGCCCACTGTCGAATCCACCTTCATTTTTCCCTGTAGAAGCTTGGTCCTCTCCTTCATCCCCATGAGTCCGAATTGAAGACCGCCGCCTTTCTCAGGGGGAGTAAACCCGACACCATCATCTATCACGCGCACATGCACAACCTGCGGTTTAAATTCAATACGTATATCTACATGGCGCGCCTGGGCGTGCTTAGCCACGTTGTTTAATGATTCTTGTATCAGTCGAAAAATCGCGACTTCGATGGTGCTTGGGACTCTTCGGTCAGAGCCAATGATAGTCATCTTCGCCTCCACGCCCTGCCGTTTCTGGAAATCCTCTGTATACTTGCGCAGCGTAGGTACAAGTCCCAGGTCATCGAGTGCCATAGGACGCAAGTCAAAAATAATTTTGCGGACATCTGTCAGGCTGGCACGGGTAAGCTCCTTAAGCAGCCGAAGTTCGGTTTTCGCTTCATCAATCCGGTTTTGGTTAAGCATACGTTCCACAATTTCACTGCGGAGCGCAACATTGGCCATGGATTGGGCGGGTCCGTCATGAATTTCCCTGGCTACCCTTTTTCTTTCTTCTTCTTGCGCCTGGATAATTTTAAAACCAAGCTGCTGGCGGTTCTGGGCTGATTCTAAAGCCCGTCCTACTTTCTGCAGATCCCCCTGCAGGTAATTAAGGACTACGCTTATATGGGTGATCAGTGTGTCGGCCTTCTCCACCGTATTCTTCAAGCTCCGCAGCCGCCTATCCAGTTCATCTCGCCGCAGCCTTAACCGCAGTTCCTTGTCGCGGGATAACGTCAGCTGGATCTGTACCTGGCTTGCCTCTTCATAGGCCTCGCGAATCTGCGTCTCATTGAATTTATGAAAATTTCGGCTTACATGCGCTAGTTGCTGCCTCGCTCTTCTGGCTGCCACCTCTAGCTGGTCAGTATGGTTTATAACCTCATTGATTTCTGTTTTCAGATTCTCCAGTTCGAGGGAAATGTGGTTACTCTCCTGGCGTGCATTCTCAGAGATATCAAATATCTTCTCTTTGCTGTCCTCCACCGAAGAGACGGTTTTTTTGAATACCTCATCCAAAACCTCTACATCTATATTAACCTCGTCCATGGTAATCCCCTTCCCTGCCAATAGACAAGAAGTACCATTTATAACCAGCGCTTCACCGCTGTAGCTTCTTCCTATCTAACCTAATTTCGACAAAACACACAAAACACCTTTTTATATTGTACCATTCATCCCACATAAACAAAACAAGACCCACACACTATGAATGTGGTGGGTCTTAAGGGTGATAACTATAACATTTTCTTATAAAGTGAGTTCAGAAGCTTCTTTCTTTAGGACTTCCGCTTTATCTGTACGCTCCCATGGTACATTCAGATCGTTGCGGCCAAAATGGCCGTATGCAGCGGTCTGGCGGTACATCGGACGGCGAAGGCCTAATTGCTTGATAATGCCAGCAGGGCGAAGGTCAAAATGCTTGCGCACCAGCTGAACAAGAATTTCTTCATCAACTGTACCCGTGCCAAATGTATCCACGTTGATGGATACCGGCTGAGCCACACCGATTGCATAAGCAACCTGTACTTCACACTTCTCTGCCAGGCCGGCAGCGACGATATTCTTCGCTACATAGCGTGCAGCGTAAGCACCGGAACGGTCGACTTTTGTCGGATCCTTGCCGGAGAACGCGCCGCCGCCATGGCGAGCGTATCCGCCGTACGTATCCACAATGATCTTGCGGCCTGTGAGGCCTGCATCACCCTGCGGTCCGCCGATAACGAAGCGGCCAGTCGGGTTAATAAAGTATTTCGTATTCTCATCGAGCAGTTCAGCCGAAACGATCGGATTAATCACATGCTCTTTTAAGTCTTTTTGAATTTGTTCCAGCGTTACAGCCGGGTCATGCTGCGTGGAGATAACGATTGTATCCACACGAACAGGTTTATCCCCATCGTATTCCACTGTTACCTGTGTTTTTCCGTCCGGACGAAGGTAAGCGAGCGTACCATTCTTGCGGACTTCAGCCAATCGGCGGGACAACTGGTGGGACAGAGAAATCGGAAGCGGCATTAATTCTTCTGTTTCATTGCAGGCAAACCCGAACATTAAGCCCTGGTCTCCGGCGCCGATTGCTTCGATTTGTTCGTCTGACATTTGTCCTTCGCGCGCTTCCAGTGCTTTATCTACACCCTGCGCGATGTCAGGGGATTGTTCATCAATGGAAGTCAACACAGCGCATGTATCGGCGTCAAAGCCATACTTTGCACGGGTGTATCCAATTTCACGGATGGTTTCGCGAACGACCTTCGGGATATCCACATAGCAGCTCGTTGTAATCTCACCGGCCACCAGTACCATTCCTGTTGTTACCGATGTTTCCGCAGCCACGCGTGCATTCGGGTCTTTCTCGATTATTGCGTCTAAAATTGCATCTGAAATCTGGTCACAAATTTTATCCGGATGTCCTTCCGTTACAGATTCCGATGTGAAGAGATGACGTCCTTTTTTAAGCGCCAATTGATGTACCTCCTTCAACCACATTATGTTAATGGTCTTGCTAAGATACGGTACTCCCTTCGCATTCCCTTGCAAAGCAGTAAAAAACCTTTTCCTGACGCACAGGGATGTGCTTCCTGTAGGAAAAGGTTGAAATTTACTCGTCCTTTGCCCTTTATCTTCCAGGATTGTGGTTGTTCAAGCATTCCCCTCTCCTGCTGGTTAGCACCATTCACCGCTTCTTAAAAACAGTAAGGTTGCCGGGCTTCATCGGGCCAGTCCCTCCGCCTACTCGGGATATAAGGGTCTTCCGCTGCTAAACTTTGAAAAAATTGAATAACATATTCCATTCATTCCAAACGAGCATATCCTATTAGCCAGATATTTGTCAACAGCCAATTAGGAATTGTTACTGAATGGAATACTTGCCGCGAATCATCACATACGCAGACGTCTGCGCCTTGACGCCTCTTCCATCATTATATGGCAGAAGAATCAAATGGTTATGCGGCACTTCCTGGCCTTTATCCAGATTGGAGCCGCCTGTAATATCCGGCAGCCCATACCCGTCCCCCGCCTGGGTTACAGCTGTTACCGTGCCCACGCGAACAATAAATTCTGTTCCCGCATACCCAATAATGGTTTTGCCGGGCGGAACTTTCTCTACCACCAGATCACCCGTTCCAGAAGACGCTGGTGCAGGTACCGGTGCCTGAGGCTTCGCTGGAGTCTGAGGCTTAGCCGGGTTCTGCGGTGCCGGCTGTGACTTGATGCTGTTGATGACGCTCAGCAGGTCCGTTTTCACCTGGTCCACATAGCTCTTGGTGACCACAGGATCACCGTCCGTACCGGGAGCTGCGCTGTTGGACGGGTCCGCTTGGGCCGCGATCCCGGAAGAGATCGCGCTAATTGTAAAAGCCATTGCCGCGCCGGCAATAGCATATCCCCATTTCTTCATGATAGTATTTCCTCCGTTGCTGTGTTGTATGTGAAAATCAAATCCAGGCTGTGTTAAATCAACCTGGTGAAATGCCTATAATTACGGATTCAGCCGCAATCGGAACCTACGCTCCTGGCCGGATCACCGTTCGGTCGGGCTGTTTTTGTACAATAATGGAAGGGAAATCCTTATGAAGCCTGTCAACGGAAAGATACGTCGTGCCGTTGATCGATCGGATATCCGGGTTATTTAGAAAATAACTTTTCTTCGTATTCCCGCTCTGAAACGTGACCTGCCCTTTTCGTCCATCCCAGGAAATACTGCCGTTAAACGTATCGGCGAATGACCGAAGTGCCACAAACCATCCGTTTCCTATTCGCTGCACAAGCGTTTTTTCTGCCACGGGATAGCCGGAAAGAGTAGCAGACCCATCGGCCATCAAGTTCAGCGAGACGGCCCCGTTGAGGCTCTTAATAGCCTGCAAAATTTGATTATCTGTTCCCTGAACCGCGATATCAGGCCTGATACCCTGGAGGTTGATCTTGTGCATCAGGGGAGAGTAATACTCCGCAACGGTTAGCTTAAGCACACCGCCACCATTAAGCGGCTGCACCTGCTGAATAACCCCTTTGCCGTACGTTTGCGTGCCCATCACCTTTGCTACTCCATAATCCTGCAGGGCCGCGGTCAGTATCTCTGCCGCGCTTGCTGTTCCATTGTTTACGAGAACAATCATGGGCTTCTGCCACTTCGTTCCATTCACAGCAACCGCCTGTTTACTGCCGGTGCGATCCACGATATTAACAGCCGTCCCTTTCCCGATAAACATTCCCGCTATATCAACTGCAGCCTGAACATACCCACCCGGATTATCCCTCAAATCAAGGATCAAACCCTTCATCCCGCGATCATTTAACGCGCTCAGTTGCTGGCGCAAAATGACAGGAGACTGATCGGAGAAAGTATATAGGTTAATATAGCCAATGCCATTGTCAAGCATCAGGCTGTCAAGGGGCGCAGCCTGAATCGCAGCCACAGACACATGAAAATTAATGATCCTGTTATTTCGTTTAACTTTTATATCTAAAACCCTTCCAGGGGTACCCGCCAGCTTATCCGCCGCCTGGTCCACGAGGAGCGTTTCGATGTTTTCACCATTCACGGATAAAATTTCATCGCCCACCATAATCCCCGCCTCTCCTGCGGGTGTTTTATCTATAACGGAATAAACAAGAAGGCGTTCGCCTGCTTTTTGTAAATAGACGCCAATTCCGGTGTAGGTTCCCTGAATGCCATCCATAAACGTATTAAATTCATTATCCGTATAATAGTCTGTGTACGGGTCACCCACCCCGCTAACCATTCCACGGATCGCTGCATCGGTCAGCTTGGAAATATCCAGTTTGCTATTGAGATGCTGTTCCATCAGTTTGCGCAGCACCTCATCAATGCGCGCTTCCTGCTGCTTATATGTAGTATCACTCGGTACAGAAGCCGCGGCAAAAACTCCGGTACACGGCTGAAAAAATGCGCTAATAACCACACCTGCCATCATCAATCGCTGTATGCTTTTTTTCATAATAGTCCCTTTCTGCTCTCACTGTTGTGAAATGATAAGCATCCTGAAAAAACTTCCGGTTTCTATCACACCCTCAGAATAGGATTCGACGTACTATCCATTAGTCCTTCTCATTTTGAACAACAATTCATCGCCATCATTTCAACGAAAGAATAAGGTATGGTAAAATGAAGCTTATTTAACTAAGGTGGATACATATGCTGTTTCATACACCGGAATTCTTTTTTCTACTGATTATCACATTCATTCTGTATCACTTGTTTCGCGATGCCCGCCTGGCGCTGCTCGGTTTGGCCAACTGCCTTTTCTATGCTGCCGCCAGCTGGGGGTTCCTGTTTTTGTTTCTGGGTGTTTCATTTGCATCCTATCTTATTGGCAAACGGGTTCCCGGTCCCAGAGGCAAGGGCTGGATGGTTGCCGGCATCCTTCTCAATGCTGCAAACCTTGTATTTTTTAAATACTCGCTGTTTGCCCTGCATAATATAGAATCGGTTACCGGCATCCCACTTGTTACACCCGGGAGCTTTTGGTCCCAGATCGTCCTTCCGGTAGGCATTTCATTTTACACGTTCCAGCTGATTGCCTACCTTGTTGACATTCGTAAAGGGCTGATTGAGCCATCCCGTACTTATTTGAAATTCTGGGTATTTATCGCATTTTTTGCCCACCAGCTGGCCGGTCCCATTATGCGTGGCCGCGAATTCATGCCCCAGGTGGAGCAAACAAAGAAACTGAAGCTGCACCCCGCTGATTTCAAATACGGTGTGTACCTCATTATGTGGGGGCTCCTCAAGAAGATTATGATTGCGGACAGGCTCTCACCAATTATAGAACAATATTTTCACTCTCCCGGATCGCTCACTGCCATGCAGGCCTGGGCAGGCGCCTACCTGTTCGGCTTTCAGATCTATGCGGACTTCTCCGGCTACAGCGATATGGCGGTCGGCATCGGCTATTTGTTCGGCTACCGACTGCCCATCAACTTTATGACGCCTTATATCAGCAGCAGTGCCACCGAATTTTGGCGCCGCTGGCACATCACCTTATCCAGCTGGATCAGGGATTATATCTATATTCCGCTTGGCGGTTCCAGAAAAGGCCGCATCCGAAAAGATGTAAACCTGCTTGCTTCCATGCTGGTATCCGGCCTCTGGCACGGCGCGATGTGGACGTTTGTCATCTGGGGTTTTCTGCATGGGCTGCTGCTCATCCTGCACAAGTGGTATACCGAAGCAGTTAAAAAGCTGCTGGGTAATCGATCGCCTGCCAGCAATAAGCCTGCCAAACCAGCACGCAACATCGGCGGGGTGCTCTATCATATCTTTACTGTCTTCGTGTTCTTCCAAATCACAACGGTAACGTGGGTATTTTTCCGGGCCCACAGTGTACATGATGCCTTTGTGTATATCGCCAGAATGCTGGGTCCCGCTGGGTGGGCGGGCCTGCGCGGGCAGCTTGCCGATCAGCGGCTGTACCTTCAGCTTGCAGCTGCCTTGTATGGCTTTCATCTGCTGGAATACCTGTTGCGTACCCATGAAGTAAAAATTGGGCAGTGGTGGCAGCGCCACGTTCCTTCGCCCGTACGCGGCCTACTCTACGCAGCATTTGTGCTATTCGTTATTGCCATGATAAAAGGGGAAAAACATGAATTCATTTACTTCCAATTCTAGAGGCCAAGGCCCTTCGCGAAAATGGTGGATGGGCGGACTTGCATTTGCCATCCTCTTTCTTGTACTCTGCGAGACGCTTATCTTCCGCAACCTGTCTTTTTACGGGGCTGCACCCACCAGCTTCATTGGGCAGGTGGATGACCTGCAGAAGCGTTTGGCCCGGGTGGACAAAACCAAAATCAAAATGGTGATTTTCGGCGACTCCGAAAGCATGGACGGGCTGAGGCCCCCGCTGATCGCCAAACAGTACGGCTACAAACCCGATGAGGTCTTTAATCTAAGCGTCAGCGGCGGCAAACCTGTGGATATGCTGCGTATGTACGAGCTCGATATGAGCCAGCTGTCCAACGTACAGAAGGCGATCATATCGGTCAATGAGCATCACTTAAACAACAGCCATTACGGCCAAAGCACTCTGTTCCGTTACAATGCCACACTTGGAGAGCGGCTTAGCGCAGGGACTATTGAAGAAAAAGCGGATCTTACATTTGGCTGGCTGCTCTATGCATACGGCATGCGCGATGTATGGACCCAGATGCTGAGTTTGTACACGGAGGGCAAGCTTCCAAAGCCGCCTTCCGACCAATACGCGTACCGCTGGGGGCTGCCACCTGTGACAGCCATCGACCGATCCCACATCGGGCCAGCTTATAGTAATGATGTAGGCCAGCGGTGGATGACGGACTATCGCATGGAGGGGGCTCATACGCAAGCCATGGAAAAGCTTGTGTCAGGTCTCGCCGGCAGAGGCATTCAGCTTGAATTCATCCAGCTTCCCCGCACCAGAGATCTGGAATCCGTACTCGGTGGTAAGTACGGCACACAACAGAAGCAGTTCCGGGATCGGATACAGCGGATGGCAGACCAGCACCACGCTCCGTTCCTCATCATTCCCCCTGTGCTCGATAACAGCAACTTCCGCGACGCCAACCACCTTAACACCAAAGGGGCCAACGCCGTGGTTAAATTTTTGCATTAAAAAAGCCCCTGATCGAGTTATCAGGGGAATCGAGAGACACATATGTGTGGATATGTGACCATTGATATCATATGCACCCGATGTGTCAGCGGTAAGTCAATGAGGTTAATTTTTAGTAAGAATTCTGCCTTTTTTCAAACTCAAAACAGGCCGACATTGCTCACAACAAGGATAAACGCCCCGGCATGGAGAATTTCGTAGGATACAAGATAAAGTTGGAGGGGACTCAAGTGGATCATACAGAGAACTTCTTTGAAAGTAATGGTACCCGGCTTTATCGGCAGTCCTGGAGGCCCGATAACCCTCGTGCGGTTGTAGCTGCGATCCATGGTCTGGGATCCCATAGCGGCGGCCTAAAACATATTGTTGACTATTTAGTGCCTAGAGGGTACGTGATACATGCGTTTGACATAAGAGGGCACGGTAAGTCTGAGGGCCCGCAAGCCTTTGTTAACAAAAGTACGGACTTCTTAGATGATGCTGCGCGTTTCCTGGAAATCATTCAGGCAGAAGAACCAACGCTCCCTCTATTTCTGCTTGGGCATAGTATGGGCGGGCTTGTCTCCCTGGATATCGCCATGAACAAACCGGAAGCGATAAAAGGAGTCATTGCAATTGCCCCTGCACTAATCGTAAACGAATTCCGGGCTGCCCTGCAGCAAATCCCTAAGGAAGTGCCGGACGAATATACAATAGAAAGCGACCCGGATTATCCGCTGCTCACCCGTGACACGCAAGTCATCAAATGGATGGATGCAGACTCACTTCGCCACAACGTCATTACTGTGGGACTGATGAGAGTGGGCCTGTCCCGCATAGAATGGATTTTAAACCATCCGGAGTGCCTGCACACTCCCCTGCTAATCATTCAAGGAGCAAGTGACACGATTGTTTCCGCTAAGACAAATCAAGAGTTCTTTAATTCCGTTTCTATTTCGGATAAGACATGGTTAGAATACCCTGAAATGCTCCACAACCCGCATGATGAAATCGGCAGAGAAGATGTCTTATGTAACATTTCTTCATGGTTAGATCGCCGCGTAATAGCCAACGGTTAATTAGGCAACCTGATTAATATAATACATTCATAATGTGGCAAGAAACCACCGTCCATATATTGTAGGACGGTGGTTTCTTATTTTAACATGATCAGCGAGAAGTCCCCTTCCTCATCGCCTTTGGCGTAGGTGGGGGATGAATCGTTCGTACATACGTTTGCTTTTGTGATATAATGAAGGTACATATTCCTAGTAAGAAAGGAGGGTGCCGCTCATGTATCGCACGCAAAAAGTATCCTTTATCTCATCCAAAACGACGGTGGATGCGTTGTTTGCACTCAATCGGCTGTCGGCTGAGGTATGGAACACCTGCCTGAATGAAGGCCGTGCGCACCACCTTGCACAGGGAAAGTGGATCGACAAGTCTACTCTGCAGAAGGCTCTGAAGAAACGGTTCCCGATGCACAGCCAGTGTGTCCAATCGGTCTGCCACCGCTACCTTTGCGCCCGGCAGGGCGCATGGGAGGCGAGAAAAGCCGGGTTTACGAACATACGCTATCCGTATAAGCAGAAGCGGCACTTCAATACGCGGTGGGCAAAAGATGGTTTTACCGTTCATCCAGATGGGCGCATCGAACTGGCTCGTGGGATCTGGAACGGTAAACGACAAGCACCCCTTGTGGTTCGCATATCCGAACTTCCGGCTGGTAGCCTCAAAGAAATTGAGCTGGTTTATGATCGCGGTTTGAAACTGGCGATTTCCTATGATGACGAAAAAAAGGGAACGGACCCGACAGGTTCTCACGTTTGTGCGATTGATCCCGCGGGGAAATCCACTCAATTGCGGCCGTAGCCACGAACGGTGAAAGCTTGATCATCACCGGACGTAAACTTCGGAGTATCAAGCGCCTGCGCAACAAGAAGCTTGGTGAGCTTCAGCGTAAGATGTCCCGTTGCAAGAAAGGAAGTCGCCAATGGAAAAAGTATCGCCGTGCCAAGCTGTATCTTCTCTCTAAAAGTGACCGTCAACTCACCGATGCTTTGCATAAAACCACGAAGCAGTTTGTGGATTGGGCACGAACACAATGTCTTAAACAGGTGACCTTCGGTGATGTGGAAGGGGTTCAGCGCCATACAAGGGCTCGCAAAAACAAACCATCTAAAAAACAGCCACGTTCCCGTAAGCATAACCAACGGATGAGCCAGTGGACATTTGGAAAGCTGTACGCCTATCTCGAATACAAACTGGCGGCGCATGGCATTACCATCACAAAGCAAGATGAACGGTATACTTCGCAAACCTGTCCGGTTTGTGGCCGGCGCAAAAAAGCCGCTGGTAGAATCTATCAATGCTTCTGTGGGTACCACCAACATCGGGATCTACACGGTGCGGCGAACCAGCTTGCGCTTGTGTTACACGGAAAAATACAATCACATCCGTTTACAATTGAAAAACCAACGTATCTTCGGATTGCCTAGCGCAAGAAGAAGTAGATGGCTTGTCACGGCCCACGAATTAAGGATTCGTGTTGACGATCGCTCCTGCCGTTGGGATTGGCACACGGCAACGTGTGAGAAGAAAGGCAACCCTTTCTTCGATCCAAACCATTCGTCTTGTGAGATCGGAAACCCCGACTTCAAGCTCCGAAGGAGCTAAGTGGGGGAGTGTTCATAGGCATCGATATAATTTTTTGCAGCTTCAATGCTAGTATATGACCATCTATCAGAAGATACATCGTTGAAGTCCTTGGTCGAAGAGGTATTCTTTAGACTGAAAAATTTCGAAACCATTGTGGCAAACTGCTCCCTCGTTACCTGACCATTTGGTTCAAACTTGTTATTTCCCATCCCTGTAAGGATGCCTTTCTGTACCAAATCCAGGATGTCCTGCTCAGCCCAATTCCCCTTAATGTCGTTAAAAATATAATTATTGGTTGTATGTACACTGTTGTTGACCTTGATCGATTGATGAGCGATTTTGTTGGCTTTAACATTGATATTTTTTTGATTTACATGATGGGCATATCCATTTGTTTTAACATGGATATTTCCCTGGGCAAAAACAGGTACTGCTGTTAAAGAAAGTGAAGAAATAACCGATATTGCTGTCGCCAATTTTTTCATGTGTGCCACCTCATTTTCATATTTGATGAGATAATTTTAAAAACAAAGTGTGTCAGCCATATATCAGCAAGGTTAGAATTGGATGAATTTTCTAGGGCAGTAAGAAGATTTTGTTAGTCTCCCATCTCTTTTGGCCACAAAAAAAGGAACCTTAGTCAGGTTCCTCCTAAACGTGCGTTTAATTGTATTATTCCACTTCTAACGTCCAATCCGCCAGATTGGCATCCCTCTTAATCCAGTTGCCGTCATCAAATGTCAGCGTAGTAAGCGCGACTGTCTGCGGATCCACCGAAATGGCTGACAGGTCGAATGCCTGGCTCGCAATGACGTCACCGTTTGCGTCTCTGAGCGTGAATGTCATATTCTCGCGGAAACTTACGGCCTCATCCGTTCCATTGCGCAGCATGAGTTCTACGGATAGCTCGTCCTGCTCAGACACATGGATCCGCGTCGCGATGAAATTCACCTGATCCTCCGTCTGCTCTAAAATTTGCTGGAACTGCCTGTATACCTGCTGGTCCTCTTCTGAGATATGCTGGTTCCAGTTGAACTGAGGATTGGTCTCGAAGGGATCCGCTAGAGGCGTAGTGCTCCGCAACTCACCGTTCTGCATATGGAAGCCTACAAACCATGCTGATAAATCGAGATTGAAAGAGATGATATCCTCATGGAAGAATTTAAACACATAAGGTATTCCCGTGCCCGCTTCCAGTTCGAAAGCATCCATATTAAATATTTTTCGCGCCACTGCATTCTGGTTGCCATCGAGAATCACAAGCGGAATCAAGGTCAGGTGAACCATTTCTTCCGTGTTGTTGCGAATAAACGCCGTTACGTCAAGCGAAAAAGCAGTCTGCTCTATCTTGTAGCCATTAATGGCGAGGTGGCCGTCCGGAATTGGCGGCAAGTCTGAAAAGGCAAATTGCAGAACATAGCGCTGCTCGTTAGGAATGTCCTCACCCTCCGGAAATACAAGCCGTGTCTGCGGTTCAACCCACTCGGTCTCTTCGGTTTCTGTGTTCGCTACTTGATCTGCAGCCTGTTCCTGTTCAGGAACGAGCAGCTCTTCCGTACTTTCACTTGCCACATCCAGTTCTTGACTGGCTGTTTCCTGCTGTACTTGAGATGATGATTCCGCTTCGGCGGGAGAACGTCTTTTTTTGAAAAATGCCATGCCATATCCTCCTTTTATCTAATGTTATTATAGCTTGTTTCAAGGAAGAATGAAGCATAACTTTATCGGATAATCTTGTCTGCGGCAGCTATGCAAAATATAACCAAAATAATTTTACCATTTACTGTATATATGCTATAATATGGTAAATAAGGGTTAAATGGTTTCCTTGTACCCATACTTCTGGCGGAGTTTAACCAGGCAGCGCTGCTTTCTTTTCTTTAACCGCTCGTATGGGATCTCCATTATCCGGGCCACTTCAGGCAATGAAAAACCGTTTTTATAATGAAGGGTAAGAAATTGGGCCTCGTCTTGGGGCAGCCCCTCCAAATAGGACTGCCAGACAAGGTCTTCATCTAGTGGCTGCAGCGCATCATCCTCCACCTCATTCTCCCAGAGTTCCCTGCCTTCAACAGGGGCGGGGAGATAATGCCGTTCAAGCCAGCGTGCCTCATACCTGCGATACCAATTGTGCAGCGCCCCCTGAACAGCCCTGAAAAGATAAGTCTGCAGGGAAGCACCGCGCGCCGGGTCGTAAGATGGCAGGCGCCGCCAGCAAGCAATACGTGCGATTTGCATGGCTTCCTCTTGCAGAGGGCCTTTCGGAAACCGAGATGTCCATCTGTTCAAAAGAAATTCGTACTCGCTGAACCATTCTGTCCATTGTTCTTGATCCATCATGACTCCGCCTTAGAGGAAGCCGGCCTCCGTTATTTGCGCGCAGGACAAGCATACAGCGGAAGGATCAGGAGCGCTCACAGCCTATCTAAAGATAGCGCTTGTGCAGGAGTCAGTAAACAATCGTTAGCTGTTATGTAAATGACGGAAGACGGTAAAAGCGGAAGTCTTAGCGGACATGATGCAGACTTGAAGCAGAGGCAGAGAAACGGTTGTTTTTATAGTATGACAGGATGTGTTCACCCCATGTAAGCTGTCGGCGAATGATCGGTTCTTTGCAGGGAATCACAAGGGAGTGGGAATCTGCGAGGACAAGTTGGCAGCTATGCAGCAGCTGCATGTGGTAATTCTTGATGGAAGAGAGGCGGACGCCAGCGTTTCGATGAGCTTTACTGTACGATGTGCCGAAAGGAAACTGCAGAATAACGAGATTCTCTTCCATAATGACCGGCACATGCTTGCGGTGCTGCAGCCAGCTTCGCGATTGCTTGCGCAGAAGGTCGAGTGATAGCCATCTAGCTTTTGCAATTTCAAAGAGGAAACGGCTTGCACTGCATCGGGCGCCGTATATAGAACTGCCCAGTGCCACCTGCGTCACCTCGCCTACGTCTGTCTGCACCGGGCAGTAATAATGTCCGGTATCCCAGAATTCACGCGCCAATTGTTCAACATTTCTAAATTGCATACTACCTCCCCCTTTATGGTTAGACACAAAAACCTCCACATCTGTATTATAACCCAAACAATTACAATATTTTGAAAGAATTGACCGCATTTTCCCTTGTTGTTCTACAGGGTTTGACAGCAATTTTCGCCAAAAAAAGCCGCCCCCAGATCCAAGGGGCGGCTTATCATGTCACGATTTATTCTTATTTTAAGAGCAGAGTTCATAAATTCCGTTCATAATAAACAGATGTGTCACACTGTCTTTCCAGGCAGCAAGATTGGGCGTGCCGAACTCAGGGTGGAAAGAATATAACACGAGCTTTCCTTTGCCATAATGCGCTTCGATTGCAGCAGGTTTGTGTTTCATAAAGTTGGCAAACCGCTCTGCCGTTAAAGGGTTTGTCCAGGCAAGAGCATCCTTCGCACAGCTATTATTATGCATTTCCCATTTTGGAGGCTCTGCCCCTGAGAAAAGAAACTCTTCATAGGTGGCAATCACTTTTACGCCCTCGCCGAGGGTTTCAAATACAGGCCCTTCCCAGTAGATTACATCATGGGAACTTGCAGAGCCATAGGCAAGGCCATACGTATAAGGCGACCCAGACTCGCTTAGCCGAATGCGCACAAAACCGGTTCCGGTGCGCCAGTAGTCTAAAGCGCTTGTATCCGTAGCCTCAACCGCATTCAACCACATTCTGGCTTCCGGTGTGCCCGGCTTAGCAGTTAGCGGCAGATACGCACCCGCACATGAACCCAGGTATTTTCCACCACTCTCCAGATAAGCGCGAATCGCGAGCATCCCTTTCTCTCCAAGCCCCGCGTAGTAGGATTCCCCGGCATCCGGCCCTCCTGGTACGATAAACAGATCGAACTCACTAAGCGCCCCATCCCGGATATCTTTATCAGTAACTTCCCGATATGGAAGATCATATAATTCACAGAATGCTTTATACGGATCAAAACAAAATGGAGCGGCGTTTAGCCCATTGTAGATGGCCATTTTTACCGGAAGGCGCATCCTTCGCCAGGACGTGGAATCAACGGGAGCTTCCATTGACTCCGCATACACGTACTCAGGTACCTCATTCACATCCGCCAGCAGCGTTCCGGCAGGATAGGTGTGCCCTTCAGGAAAGGCAGAAGTGGCAAGCCTTACATCCCGCGTGCTCTGATAAATCGCTGTTCCTCTACGGATTTTCCGATTGATCCACGACAGCGTGCGGGGCAGGCTGGCCTGCCGGTTAATTACACCGAGCCGTTCTACAGAAATGAGCTTCATTGCTGCTCCTCCAATTCTGCTATCTCCTGCTGATGGAATTTGGAAACGGAGCTTCTTTTCATGGCACTATACAGAAAACCAAGTACGATCCAGCTTAACACGATATATGGGAAGTACTTATACGGCGCATCCGGTACCGGATAAACATTGGAATACAGGGCATAACCCAGCGCGAGAATGGACAAAATCGGTACAATAAGAAGCGGGCCTTTCCACGTTTTGATTCTGGTAAAGTAATAAATTCCACCCACCGTAGTAACCAGGTAGGCTAGTAGAAGCCCGAGTACGGCAATCGTTCCAAGGTAGCCGAATACCTCGATTCCCGAAAACGAAGACATCGCAAAAAGCAGAATAAAGGCAATAATCATCACCACGCTAAGCGCAATGTGTGGAGACTCAAATTTCGGGTGCAGTTTTCCTAAGCTTGCATGGAACAATCCATCCCTTCCCATGGAGAAAAGCAGGCGCGAACCCGTTGTGGCTGTGCCCAGCGCACTGGAAAACCCGGATAATGCCGCACCTAACATGATTGCTACCGCAAAGCCGTGGGATACATAAATGTTGGACAAGTCAGCTAACGGAGCCGAAGAACCAGCGAATGTTTTAATACCCGCTGCTGTCATACCAAACCCGATAGACTGCGCATAGCTGACTATCAAGTAGAAAATACCGGTGAAGAAAACCGCCGACCCTATCGCCAGCGGGATGGCTTTCTTCGGATTCTGTGTTTCTTCCGCCAGGCTTGAAGCCCCTTCAAAACCGGCAAATGACAGGAAAGCAAACACACCCGCAAGCCCGATAGCTGACAGCTTTGTATCGCCTAATGTAAAAGGTTCCGCGGTTAAATGGTGGGCCGCTCCCCCTTTTGCGATAATCACAACGGCCAGTATGGCGATCAGAAGGATTGACAGCCCTTCGAAGATGAGCAGCACGCGCGCGCTAATCCGGACCTCTAAAAAGGCCAAAAACCAAATCAAAATTCCGCTAACGAGCGCAATGGGAAGCCATCCGACTTTAACCCCGAGCAACTCCAGAAAACTTTGCATAAAGGCGCCTATTTCCGCTGTTGAAGCAGCCGTGAACAGCAAATAGGTCAGAAGCAGCGTCCATCCGGATAAAAAGCCTGTCCGCGCACACAGGGATGCACTGGTAAAAGCATAGACCGAGCCGCTGTGGGCGAAATGCCGGTTGAATTGAATAAACGTATAAGATACCAACCCGATTGTAATCATGGCCAGAAGAAAGGTAAGCGGAACTGCGTGTCCCACCGTACCCGCTGCAAGCGATCCATTCAGCGCCATCGCGGCCGTTGGAGCCATAATCGCTACAGATATGGCCATGGCTTCTATGTACGTTAATTTTTTATTCATAACAACACCTTCTGTACTCATTTTATTGACTGCGCTTATTCAGTGGGCTCTTTCGCGATTGTAAACTTGCTAATTTGCTGCTGGAGCTCCTCGGCCTGCCTGGATAGAGAATCGGCAGAACTCGTGATCTCTTCCATCGACGCTAACTGTTGCTGGGTTGAGGCCGACACATTCTGAACGCCATCGACTGCGGTAGTTGTAACATGAGCAATTCTTTCAACAGAGCTAACAATTTCGTCAATGCTTGACGACATTTTTTCGATAGCGCCGGAAGACTCGCTCACTTTACCTGAAACTTCATTTACCGAATGAAGGATTTGGCTGAACGTATCCCCAGCTTTATTTACGACCGTGATGCCGTGGGTTACCTCTTTCGTGCCCGCTTCCATGGTCTCGGTCACTTTGTAAATACCTTCCTGAATAGTGGTGATGTAGTCGTTGATCTTCTGCGCGGAAGCGGACGATTGCTCAGCAAGCTTGCGGACTTCATCGGCAACAACGGCAAAGCCACGGCCATGTTCCCCGGCCCTTGCTGCTTCAATCGCAGCATTAAGCGCCAATAGATTCGTCTGGCTGGAAATATCGGTAATGGCTTCCACAATCGTTCCTATATGCTGGGCATGTTCACCAAGCTCTTTAATCGATTCACCTGAGACATTTACCGTTGAATAAATCGAATTCATCTGGCTGATCACCTGCTGGATGGATTCATCCCCGGAATGGGCAAGTCCCGTGGCATCGCTTGATTGGCCTAACACAGATTGCGACAGTACTTTTATGTGTTGAACGGTTGATGCGATTTCATGAATGGCTTCGCTCGTAGTCGCAGCACTGCTGGCCTGCTCCTCCGTCCCGGCAGCCAGTTCCTGCATCACGGTAGACACTTGTTCAGATGCTTTGGTTGACTGGTCTGCGCTGGCAGCCAGCTCTTCGGATGATGAAGCAAGATGCTCGGTAGTCAGGCTTACCTGCTGAATGGTGTCTCTGAGAGAACTCACCATCGTGTTAAAATTCTGAGAAAGCTGACCAAGTTCATCGTTAGATTTAACCGCCAGCTGCTGGGTTAAATCCCCCTGGCTCATTCTTGCCATGCCTGCAAGCAAATCTTTCACAGGTTGCAGAAGCTTCCGGATACCAAACACTTGAATGATAATGCCAAGAATCAGAAAGACAGCAAAAGAAATCGCCAATATATAAATAAGATTCATTTCCTGTTTTTTAATTAATGAGGCATCGGAATCAGCGCCAAAAACAGCAACGAGATTATGGTTACTGTCAAAAATCGGCACCATAACCGTCATCCACGTGCCCACGCTATCCTGGTAAATTGGCGGTGTTGTGATCGCTTTTGTCTGGTTAATTTGGTTATAAGCATTAACCATTTCTGGAGGCTGATCAAACAATTGGCCTGGTTTAAGCCCATCTTTCGATAGATTCTTATCCAGTGCAATCCATTTCGTTTTGTTTCCTTGATAAACTTCCGGATAGAAAATATATCCTAATGATACATTTGGATTATTCGCTGAGATTGCATTCAAGCGGCTTGTGATCTTCCGCTGGGCATCAGAATTGGGATCAGGGTTATTTTTCGCGTCCAGTACTTCCTGGAGCGGTAAGGTAGTGGCCCAGAGATTAGCTACCCCCTTTGCCTGTTGCGTTAACGTGCTGGTAAGCGCATTGTTCAACACAAAAAAACTGACGATAGACATGACTAAGCCGGTCACTACCATGCTTGATATCGAAAAAATAAGATTCTTAGAGAAAAACGACAGAGCGACTTTTTTCCTGAATAATGACATGGATGATTCGTTCCTTTCGCAGCCATATAGCTTTTTTTACCTAAACAATATATACCATGTGGAAACGTTAAAAACAATCTGATTAGTTTAATTGTTACAGAATAAATCAAAGATCATGGGTACAATAACCTATTACATAAGCTGCAGTTCTCATACAACGAATTGTTCTTTTTGAAAGTCAGCGTACCCATTACATGCCCTTTTGAGCGTTCTTGTTGGTGTTTCTCGTGGCCAGACACTTAAAGATAATATCTACCAACTCCTAAATCAATTAAAGGTCTTTGCTGAATCACCCGATAACATTTTTAAGAGCTTTACTCCTCTTTGCACTATGGAAATGGGTTTTTTATAGCAAAATGGTGAGGGGACTCTTTCATTCTGGAAGTAGTTTTTAACGCTAACTGGTGGAGGTTCGCATGGAGAAACAGGAATTAGAAGAGAACATACAACAGTTGAGTGCCTTAATAAATGAAATGCCAGATTTTGTTTGTTTTAAAGATGGAGAAGGACGTTGGCTGAAAACGAATCAATTCTCCGTTGAACTATTTGAACTCGAACACATTCCTTATGTAGGGAAAACAGATGCCGAACTGGCCACTTACTCCCCATTCTTTAAGGATGCCTTTCTATACTGTGAACAGTCTGATAAAAGGGCATGGGAATCCGGGGTCGTTTCGCGCTGTGAAGAGCAGATCCCCCAGGTTGACGGGACATCAAAAACATTTGATGTCATTCGGGTACCTCTTTTTTATCCGGACGGGCATCGCAAGGGCCTGATTGTTATTGGCCGGGATGTAACCGATCGTAAAATCGCCGAAGAACATATTAAACATTTGGCTTACCACGATGAACTGACAGGTCTGCCAAACCGGAGGTATCTGTATGAAGTGCTCGACAGGGAGCTATTGCAATCAAGTCCCGTGGCGATTCTATTTATGGATCTGGACCGGTTCAAAATTGTAAATGACTCCTTGGGACATTTAATTGGTGACCAATTGCTGCAAATGGTAGCCGAGCGCTTAGTGAACGGGATTGCCAAAGGAACAGCTTTTCACCATTCAGGTGATGAATTTATCGTTGTCATACCCGAGACGAACCGGAAGGAATGCGAGCAAATAGCCCGGCAGATCATTGACCATTATAGTACACCCTTCAATTTGGACAGTAACGACATCTTTATTTCACCCAGTATCGGTATTTGTATATCCGAGAATGTAGAAAATCGTATATCCGTACAAGAAATGATTAAGTTTGCTGATTTAGCCATGTATGAGGCAAAGCGGGAAGGAAAAAACACCTTTCGATTTTATACAAAGGTTATTACATCCCAGGCGCAGGCAACACTGCAAATGGAAACTCACTTGCATAGAGCGCTGGAACGCAACGAATTTGTGCTTCATTATCAACCTCAGATTGACTTGCATTCAGGCAAAGTCTGCGGCTTAGAAGCCCTTATTCGTTGGAATCACCCTGAACTGGGATTTGTCTCACCGGGGGAATTTATCCCTTTAGCAGAGGAAACCGGGCTCATTGTTCCCATTGGTAAGTGGGTACTATACACCGCCTGCAAACAGGTCAAAGAATGGCAGGACAAGGGTCTGCCTCCCCTGCGTGTTGCCGTTAACCTGTCCGCCCGTCAATTTTATCAAACGGATTTGGTTGAAATGGTGTGCAAGGTGCTGAAGGAAACGAAACTGGCTCCGGGGTATCTAGAATTAGAAATTACGGAGAGCATTACAATGGATGTGGGCCGCTCCATTAAGATTCTGACCGATTTAAAAAGATTAGGCATCGAAATCAGCATCGACGACTTCGGCACAGGCTACAGCTCACTCGCTTACCTTAAAAAATTCCCGGTGGATAAGTTGAAGATCGATCAGTCGTTTGTCCGGGATTGTTTGAAAAACTCAAGTGATGCCACCATTGTGCAAACCATTATTTCCATGGCCAAAAATCTAAACCTTCGTGTCATTGCTGAAGGGGTTGAAACGAAGGAACATTTACCTTTTCTTCAGCAGCATTTATGCCATGAAGCCCAGGGGTATCTCTTCTGCAAACCCGTATCCATTGACGAACTCGAGCACAAGTTTGCCAAGGTGGAGACCATTCTTGCAAAGTGTGGCGTCCCCGAGGCCATAAACCAGCAGTTGTGGCTGGAGGAGGCCCTTAGGATGGCCCGGCAGGATCTTCACGACACCATACGTATGCAGCAGGGCATGACTTTTAAATTTAAAGAAAACAATGGCGCGTTTATTCATACACTTGGCGACGGCGAATTGCTCTACCGCATGGGGCTATCTCCCGGAAAAATGGTTGGCAAAGAATTATTTGACTTTCTTCCCCCTGAAGAAGCGCAAAAAAAGTTAATGTATTATAAACAAGCCTGGGCGGGACACTGCGTAAACTATGAAGGAAAACTCAACGGAGTTTATTATTTCGCCGCTCTGCGACCTATCATCAGGGCCGGGTGTGTGGTGGAAGTTATCGCCTCATGTGTAGACATTACGGAACGAAAACAAATGGAGGAAGAACTCGAGCAGAGTGAAATGAGATGGCGCCAAATCGTCAAAATTGCTGCCCGCCGTTATCCTCGTACTGCAGAACGGAAAAATCCTTTACTATAGAAGCTGCAAAGCCCTGATGATTCTCATCAGGGCTTTCGGCTATATATTTACCACGATTATACAGGCAACACAATTTCAACGGTCGTGCCCTTACCCTTCTCGCTCTTGATTCTCATTTTCCCATGATGATTTTGTACAATCTTATAGCTAACCGTTAGTCCCAAACCAGTCCCTTTTTCTTTTGTGGTATAGAAAGGCTCTCCTAATTTGGATAGGCGATCTTCAGAAATCCCGCACCCCTGATCGGTCACTTGAATCAGAATGTTCTGATCGTCTTCCATTTTTACTTTGACAAAAATCCGCCCCCCATTGGGCATCGCTTCAATTGCATTTTTTAGGATGTTAATGAGGACTTGCTTCATTTGGTTTTGTTCACACTTTATGTTCGGAATGTTCGCCGGGATGTCTGTAATGATTTGAATATTGTTTTTGTTTGCTTCACTTTCTAATATCGAAACAACATTGCCTAATAATGCCGCAAGGTTTTTCATTTCAAAACTTAAAATATGGGGTTTGGCGAGCAGAAGAAATTCGCCAACAATTAAATTGATGCGGTTCAACTCTGATAACATAATTTCAAAGTATTGCTCATTTTCTTTATCTCTGGATTGCAGGAGCTGGGTAAAACCCACCAAAGATGTTAAAGGGTTGCGAATTTCATGGGCGATACCAGCTGCTAACTCCCCAACAACAGCCAGCTTGTCTGTCCTGCGTATGATTTCTTCCATCCGCTTCCGTTCCGTGGTATCGCGCGATACAAGCACAACATCTTCAATAGAGCCATTTTCTTCCATTGCAGGTATCGCGATGGTTTCTAATGTAATCCAGTGGCCATTTATGTGGCGATAGCGAAACTCCTGCCGAATCGGCTCTTTCATAGCAACCATGCGCTCATAGGCAGCTTCCACGCGTTTCCTATCATCCGGATGCATACCCGAGAACAGCTGTTTCTCAGTACATGCTTCCGGGAAGCCTCCTAAAATCGACGCTCTCGAAGGCGATGTATATTTTAACGTCCCCTCTTTGTCATAAATGCTAATGATGTCCGATACATTTTCAGTAATAATCCGATACCTTTCCTGGGTTTCCCATAGTTCTTTTTCCATCTTTTTTCGCGACGAGATATCCCGCATAACAGCCAAAACGGCAGATTTCCCATCATATGTAATAGTCGTGGACTGAAGTTCCATTTCTATCTGACTTCCGTCGAGTTTACGGATTTTGTATTCACCAGAATCCGTGAGTTTCCCCTCTGTCTGTATCCGCCGTTTTCTTTCAAATGCTGATTCTCTGGAGGAAGGATCGATAAAATCCATGATCGACCTGCCCGCTATTTCTCCCAGAGAAGCTGCGCCAACAAGTTTTAGACCCGTTTCATTTAGATATGTAATTTTTTCGTCTGTATGTACAACAACCGTATCCGGAGAGAGTTCGACTAACCTGCGGTACCTCTCCTCGCTTTCTCTCAGTTCTTTTTCCATTTCTTTCTGTTTGGTAATGTCCCTGGCCACGGAATAGAACCGTTCATTCTCGACAATAGTATTCCACATCAGCCATTTATACGTGCCATCCTTACAACGATATCTGTTTTCAAAGTTTAATACATTCTCTCCCTGCGAAAGCCTGTCCAGAGCATGAAGCGTTGCCCGCTGATCATCAGGGTGGATAAAATTTACAAAAGGTTCCGAGCATAATCTCTCTCTCGTAAAACCAAGCGTATGTTCCCAGCTGGGATTAAGGGTCTTAAAATAGCCATCTACAGATATGATGCAAAACAAATCTACAGACAGATTAAAAAGGTGATTTAACTCTTCCCTTGCCACAAATGAACTATAATTGAAAGTCCCACTATTAGAGCTCTTGTCCGTTGGAAGCAAGGCCTACTCCTCCTACACGCATAAGCAGATTTAAGATATTCCCTTCATTATAAGTGATTATCATTTAGCCGGAAAGCTCGAAAAATAAAAACGGACCCTGCTAGTAGAGTCCGTCCACAGTCACGCTGGATATTCTTGATTTTTCTTAATTAATGAGCCGTTTCGCTCCCCAATAATGGGCATTATAATACGGATTGCCAAACAAAGAACTAATCTTCACGCAGCCGGATGAGCTCGCCTGCAGCATCTGGTTGTTCCCAAGGTAAATCCCCACATGAGAGACTCCTGCTTTATAGGTGCCGGAGAGGAAGACAAGATCTCCTTTGCGAAGCTGATCTTTGGATACAGAAACGCCCATCTTGCTGATCAATGCAGCGGAATGCGGCAGATTATAGCCATGGCTGTTGAACGCATACTGTACGAAACCTGAGCAGTCCAGCGCGACATTTGGCGTGTCTCCGCCAAAAACATAAGGCGTTCCAAGCTGGGTCTTGCCGGTTGCAATAATCGCGTCCGCTTTTGTTTGCCATGACCCGGAATCAGAAGCCGGCCTGGCAGGAATTTGTATCGTAAGCCCTTCATACATATTGCTAGCCTTTACTGTGGGGTTCGCTTTCATTAAATCATTCACATTAACGTTGTATTTTTGAGCAATCTTCCAATATGTATCTTGCGCGTTAGTCGTATATGTAGTAGTTGAGGATGCAAACACCGCTCCTCCAAATAAGTTGCCTGCTAGAATAAGAGAACCTAAAATCGCTTTTTTCATGCTTGTTTTTACCCCTCCGATGTTTAGCGTCATTTAAGGTGAACCTCGACACTCTCTTTGTTCTTATCTTACTTTAAAGGTAAAATGTGATCATTTTATTATCTAAATATTGATACACTGTTAAAATTTTAATTTCAGGTAAATATTAAGGCTATTTGGTTTCACAGGGTAATTTAGGGGGTACGAGTTGGTTTGTTTTATCTGGATGGTGTTGTATGATTAGAAAGCAGCATACAATAAGCAGTGGGTCGTGAATCAACTATCAAAAAGGATGGTAAAAACATGTCTGTTCAGAAATCGGCTCTATTGGGCCTTTTTGGCGTTTCTTTGCTTTGGGGATGTAACTATGTGATGAGCGCGTTTCTGCTCCGTGCTTTTTCTCCTATCTTCTTATCGTTTGCTAGAATCTCCATGACGTCACTCTTTCTAATTGCCGTGGCGCTAAAAATGAAAGGATTGCGACGGCCAACGAAGCACGAATGGTTGCTATTAGCCGGTGTAGGCATCTTCGGCACGCTCTTCAACCAAATTTTTTATTTTACCGGTCTGCATCAATCAACGGCATCCAACGCGGCATTGATCATAGCCATGTCTCCTGTAGCTACAACCATTTTGGAACGTATCTTTCTAAAAGTCCCGATGACGCTGGCAAAAATGGCTGGAACCGTATGTTGCCTGGCTGGGGTGTTTATCATCGTCGCATTTGCAGGCCAGTCGTTGGGCATTACAATGGGAGACTTGTATCTGCTGTTCGCGATGCTAGGCCTATCAATCAGCCTGTTGTTTATCAGAGGACTTACCAATAGCATGTCATCCTACGCAGTCACGATTTTCTCTACGATTCTTGGTAGTGTGCTGATGGCGCCTGCCGCTATCGGGGAAGACTTGTTTTCCCATATCCAAATCAGCCATAGTCTACTGGCCTGGATCCTTATGGGTATCGCCGGCATTGTTGCGCAGGGCATGGCGGGTTTTTGGTGGAATCGGGGCGTGGCTGTAGTCGGTGCAGGAACCGCTTCGATGTTCATGAATATCCCACCATTCATCGCGCTTATCGTGGGGCACTATGTACTGGGCGATGCCATACATACAACCCAAATCATTGGCGGTATTCTCGTGTTATTCGGGGTCTTCATTGCGAACCAGAGTTCGTTCGGTGCTGGTAATCGCAAACTGAACATGAATAAAAGCGCGGTGGAATCCTAGCAGCTGTCGATAGTTTACACCCCTTGTGCCGTTCATGGCACAAGGGGTTTGTTGTTTTTTTGTAAATTTATCGAATCTCTTGTTCTATTCTAAGAAAAGGCCTTTATGATAGAGTGCAAGATTATTAGGAGAGGGAGATATAAAATTGAAACAGCAAAGAAAGGCAATCATCATTTGGTCAGCACTAGGCTGCCTCGCTATTATTATTATTGTAAACTTTATTTTTAACCACGCATCACCGTTATCTGCAAGTCCAGCCCAAACCGATCAAGCGAACCAGGCCAATGTAAAAAATACAGATACACTGCCGGGGGACACAAATAAGAAGCTGCAGCAGAAGATACAGGAGAAGCATACTCCAACAGCGTCGGCTTTAATTCAGGAAGGCAATACAGCCCTCCCATTGGGAAAATTAATTGCAAATATCCCGGCCAAAGACAACAAAACAGTATACCTAACATTTGATGATGGCCCTGGAAACTATACGAAGGATATCGCCTCCATCCTTCAGCATTATGGCATCCATGGTTCGTTCTTCTGGATTGGAGACCAGGTCACCAATGAGCTGGGCCAGTTTGGCCATCAAATGATTGAACAAGGCGATGTCATCGGCTCGCATACGATGCACCATGATGCACTTGGCAAGGAAAATGCCGCACAACAAAAAGAGGATTTAACCGCCACAGCCACCCTGCTCGAAAAGAAAATCGGCCATAAAATTGACTACATCCGCCCGCCTTATGGCTCGGTAAACAGAGACACCAAAAAAGTCGGCAAAGAGATTGGCGAATACATTATATTCTGGCAGGTTGATAGTTTAGACTGGAGCCTGGCTCATGACCCACAAAAAATACTTACCAATATCGAAAAAGACCACCTAACACCGGGCGCTATTATTCTCATGCATGAACGGAAGCAGACCGTTGAAATGCTGCCGAAGGTTATCGAATATATACGAAGCAAAGGCTACAATATGGCCGCACTTCCCGCTTCTCCTATTCCTAAAGTGGAAAAGGGCAAATAAATTCCAATCTATTAAAGATAAAGAGCCGTCTTCGCAAACGGCTCTTTATTTTGTAGCTCACATGATTAACTTTTTTCTCTCCTGAATAAGGAGCGCAGAAATAAACGCGATTACACTGAGAATACAGCCGTATTCAAACAAATGTTGAATGCCAATCAAAATGGAAGCTCCATGGTTTAAGAGCGAGCCCATGATGGTAACACCTATGGCAGTGCCCATGTTTCTTGCAAACATTTGCAGAGAGGTTGAAACCCCCTTTTCCTCTGGCCTCACAAGTTGTTGGCATAAGATAATCGAAACGGTTAGCAATAAACCAAACGCATACCCCTGGACTATCATGATGAGAAACACATACCAAAAACCCGTGCCATTATTAAGAAACAAAAGCATAATACCTGATAGCACTAGACTTGCATTACCAATGATTAACGGAAGCCTTCCACCCATACGAATGATCCACTTACCAGCAGGTACAGCCGCTGCCATCCACCCTATGGCCGTGCCTACTAGCACAAGACCGCTTTGATATATGGATTCCCCTGCTACTTTTTGTAAAAATAAAGGAACATAACTGCTTGTCCCAAATAAAGCGGTACAGGCCAGAAAGGTATTAATAATAATTGCCGAAACAGTGCGGTTCTTAAATAAACTTAATGGAATCAATGGATCCTTCTGCTTCTGTTCAAAACGAATGAATAGAAACAATAATACTAAACCAGCTATGAACCACATCATTTGATTGGTTGTAACGATTGTAACAAGCAGCAATAAACTGATGGATATGGTGAATATAAGAGCTCCCCAATAATCAACTGGCGTTTTATGGCCTTTAAACTCCTCTTTAAATCGAATTAATAACAGTAACACAATAATTCCGAGAGGGATGTTGATATAAAAAATCCAACGCCAGGTAGCATATTCAACGAGCACTGAACCTAGCATCGGTCCTAAAACAGCTGCCAATCCCCACATGCCAGTAAACAAGGCCTGGATTTTCCCTCTTTGCTCCACAGAATACAAATCCCCCGCAATGATAACAGCGAGCGGAAGAATACCTCCAGCTCCTATTCCCTGAATCGCGCGAAATAAAATGAGTTGCACCATTGACCTAGACCATCCAGATAAAAGAGAACCAATCATGAAAAGAACGACACTTATCGCAAAAATTCGCTTACGCCCATAAATATCCGCCAGCCTTCCATAAATAGGTGAGGTAACTGTGCTAATTATCATATAGGAAGCAAACACCCACGCGTAAAGTTTAAAATCACCTAATTCTTTAACGATTACAGGCAATGTTGTGTTCATAATCGTTGTATCTAATGAAGCGATGAGCATAGCGATAACAATGCTCGTTACTACCGAAAACCGACTTTGCATAATATCCTCCCTCTATAAAATAAGTTTTTCTCTTGAATACTCTTATTTTCTCAGTATTTCTTGCAAGTCAGCAAACGTTATAAAACCAAAAATAATAAGAAGTGGTTTTATATGGATAGAAGAAAAGGGCAAAAACGGGGTGACCGAATTTTCTTATAAAAAATAAAAATTATGGTAGCACAATGGATCTCCACAATAGCCCAGGTGGTGTACCCTCCCATGTCTCACGGGGTCCTTACGGCCCTTACATTCCTTCGTTCTACCTATCCGTGGGGTGGAGGCTGAAAAAGCTCCTTTGCAGGGTCAAATGCCCGAATGGTAAAAAATAACGCTCAGCTTCTCCGTGCTTACTTTTTTACAATGATGAATGAGAAAAACTAAGTATGTTCAAGAAAAAATAGATTACGCAACGTTTATTTTAAGTGCATGTTGAGATGGATTACTCACAAGCGTAGCGTCATATGGCTGTTGTTTGCGCCCTAATGCAAAGAAAATACGAATCAATTTACAACATAAAGCAATAAGCGACTGCTTCTTACGAAGCGGGTTCACAGCTCGGGTAGTAAACTCATGGTGTAGGGCTTTAAACTGCTGGTTTTTAGCGACAAGTGGCATCACACATTTAAACAGGAGGGCACGCAGTTTCGGACGACCTCTTTTCGTAATACGGGTTCTGCCTTTATGCTTGCCTGAACTGTTTTCTTTTAAATTAAAGCCAGCTAATTTTTGAATCTGACGAGGGTGAGAGTAACCCATAAGATCCCCGACTTCCGCAAGGAAGCCTGCCACTGTAACCAGTCCTACACCAGGGATCGTCATCATCTGAGCGGATCCAGGAATCTCTTGAATCAGACACTTGATTTGTTCCATACACGCTTCAAGCTGTTCACAAAGCAACTTGTGTTGGCTCAACAGAGCTTGGAGTCCTTGTCGGGCCATTCTTACTCCAGACTGAAGCCCGATAGACTTCTGAGCCACTTCAATAAGCTGAGAGGCTTTTTTTATCCCAACAGCACGTTTAACCTCAACTCTCCACACTTGGACAATACCTTCTGCATCTCGCTGTACAATATCCTCTGGTAAAGGAAAATGACGAAGTGTAGATTGCGCTGCTTTTCCCTCCCAATCTTTAAAGACTGTTAAAAACTCAGGGAAATAGCGATCTAGCCAGTTGTGAATTCGCCCTTTAACTTGCAATAAGTCTTTAGATAGCTGTTCTCGTATGTTCATTCCGACACGAAGTTCGGCATAGATTCCTTGCGGAATCTGGGGTTCAGAGTAACGACCATCTTTCATAAGTTGTGCAATGACACGGGCATCTTTCACATCATTTTTGGTTGGTGAGTTATCATCAAGTTCTTTACTACGCTTAACGTGCAGCGGATTAACCAGAACAACGGGAACGCCTTCGTGACGTAAAAACTGAGCTAGAGGCATCCAGTAGTGCCCCGTCGGTTCCATTCCAAATAAAACGTGAGTTTTACAATGGGCTTCCATAAGCGAACGTGTCCATTTCCACAAATGAGTAAATCCAGACCGTGAGTTGTCAAACGTACAAGGTTTCCCAATTTCGATGCCTCGATAATCCTGCGCCCTCGCAACATGTTTGTGCTTGGCGATGTCAACCCCTACCACTAATGTAAACTCATTCATTTGCTCGATACGCTGATTTTGCTTATAATTCATGGTGTGTACCTCCTCTGTTATTTAAAGGTCGCCTGCAGGCTGACACCTCGTATGTTAACAGGAGGTACTTTTTTTATCGAACCTCAAATTTTCCCTTAACAGGAATGCTCCTTTTTTGTTTCATACCTCAAAAAAAAAAAAAAAAAAAATAAAACTCCATCGATGAAAGGAGCCATCTCTTAATAGTAAGATGAATCCTTTGCACGATGGAGTAATAAGTAGGCATTTGTCTTACATACTCGTCAATCCATTTAATAATGCTTTTTATAACATTCATCAGTATAGGAAAATTTTTGTTTGATGTCTAGAAAGAAACTCTCTAATTTTATTCTTTAGATAAGATGGTTTAAATGCCATGGGCTTTTGTTTTCCCCAGTCACCAAAGACGGAACGCCTGCATACGATATGAAAACTACAGCGCCCAGGTGCCAATCTTTTTATTCTATTTTTATGCAAAGCGTTTTTACATCGATATACAGGTTTGTCGGGGGAGGGAAACATCGAGATGGAACGGCAAAGAAAATCCGTCGTGATTTGGTTGGCACTTGCCTGCTTAGCCATTATTGCCGTCATAAATCTTATTTTTAACCATGCATCTATCTCATCAGCAAGTGAGGCCCACAAAATTGAGCCAACTAGCACAAATGCACAAACTGTAGCGTCATTACAGGTGAACACAACTAACAAGCAGCAGACGCTTCCTGACAAAGAGAACGCGCCCACAGGAGCCTCTGTGGCAGTGACACCACCCGCGCAAGGAAACGTAGTACCGCCGTTAGGTACGCTAATTGAGAATATCCCGACCAAAGACCATAAAACCATCTACCTGACATTTGATGATGGCCCCGGAACATACACCAGGAGTATTGCTTCCATTCTGCAGCAATATGGCATCCATGGTTCGTTCTTTTGGATCGGCGACCAGGTGACGAATCAATTCGGCCAGATTGGCCACCAACTGATCCAGCAAGGCAATGTGATCGGTTCGCATACGATGCATCACGACGCACTCGGTAAAGAAAGTGCCAGTAAACAGTCACAGGACTTAACCGCAACAGCCGCACTCCTTGAGAAAAAAATTGGCCATAAAATTGTTTACATGCGCCCGCCTTATGGCTCGGTAAACAAGGAGACAGGCAAAGTCAGCAAGGCCATTGGCGAATACATTATTTTCTGGCAGATTGATAGTTTAGACTGGAGTTTAGCGCGTAACCCAGACAAAATTCTTGTGAATATCCAGCGTGGCGGCGTAAAACCTGGTTCCATTATTCTCATGCATGAACGCAAGCAGACCGTTAAGATGCTGCCAAAGGTCATCCAATACCTCCGAAGCAAAGGCTACAACATGGCCGCACTTCCCGCTTCTCCTATTCCTCAAGAGCAGAAAACAAAATAATCGAACCCTATCTAGTATTAAGAGCTGTGTGTGAACACGGCTCTTTATTTTGTGCTCTTCGCGACAATTATTACATGTCCATTAGTAACCTGCTAGTTGTTACACGTTATAAGGACAATTTTCATAGATCTTTCGTTAAAAGTAAACCAAATTCTAACAATGTATTAATCGTTTCGACTTATAGTTTAGTTGTAACAACTATAAAGTAAATGAACTAAAAGATTTAAATTGAAATGTAAATTATGGGAGGGAAAATGGAATGAAAAAGAAAGTAGTTGCTTTTGCTGTATTTGCGTCTTTATCGATGGTATCTTCTTCTGTTTTTGCTGATTCAACAAATGGGTCGGCGGTTACGAACTCCTCTACAGTCATAACTTCTGATGCATCTACTACCGGCGGTCCAGCAACGCCTACGGCTGCTCCATTTACAGTATCGGTTCCCAAAACCGGTAAAGCAGTTAACCCCCAGGTACAAGCCATAAAGCAAATTTATGCCCAAATTGTTCAGCTCCGTCAGCAGGACAAACAAATCGATGCTCAATTAAAAGACCAAACAGCAAAAAATGAAAGTTTACTCAAAGGACTATCAGGTGCTCGCAAAGACGATAATACTTCTATTAAAGTAAAACTTCAATCTTTAGCTCAGCAAGGAAAAAGCATTCGTGATGATTTAAAAGCTCAACATGACTTAGCAAAGGCAGCTAAAAAAGGAAAAGATAAAGTAGCTCTTGCAGCCATTACCAACAAAATCAAGGAAGACAACACCCGCTTAAATGCTTTACGAATCCAATATAAACAAGTTCTAGCTTCTCGAAAAGATAGGGTGAGCGATAACAAACAATCCTTTGGCTCCGTACATACCCTATGGGCACAGGAAAAAACTCAATGGGCTTCTATTAAACCGTTAGAAGTTCAAAAGAAAGCCCAATGGGATACGTTTCGTCAAGCAATGAAAGGAAAAAACTATGCAGCCGCCGCCAATGCGCTTGAACAAATCGTTGAATTAAAACAACAAATCCTCATGACTAAGCAGCAAATTCTAGCAACCAAGCAAAGTGTAACGGCAGCCTTAAATGTAATCATTAGTGGTTCTAACACTCCAGATCCAGCTCCGACACCAGTTTCCCAACCTACGACAGCTGATTCTCTCAGCGTCCATCTCTAACCCTTTTCATCAAATCACTTCGACTATTAAAAAAAAGCCTGAGTCCAAATTCATCTGGACCCAGGCTGTTTTGCGCGCTAATTAGTTTGAGGAACAAAGTGTAAACCTTTTGGGGATTTAATGCCCAATGCAAATGGATGAATCGTACCTGTACTTAAATCTAAAGTGCCTATAAACCCAGCAACTCCCGAATCACTCGGACATGCTACAAATACAGTGCCTGGTGTAAAGTTCCCGGTTATTGTATATACTTTGTTGTCACTGCCGTCTGTTACATATAGATTTCCCCTAGAACTGGTTGCCCACGCTACATCATCGACTTGGGTACCAAGAGAAAGCCGCGTTTGCGCTTGATCGCTTTTTCCTGGATTTTTGATAAACACGAGCTCTGAATCTCCCTGGCTGTCGAGCATAACATCTCCGCCATATTGGGTATCCGTAGTTGGAACGACCGTACTTGAATCGGGGTCTGATAGATTTAAGGTTACCGGCTTTCCTGTTGTTACATCTGTCGCTGCTGCATTACCCATTAGTACAGGGTCTAAAGACGCAGTACTTCCGGTTATGGTTACCTGATATAAAGCAGCCTTTGTATAGTTGCCGCTTGCGTCAGCAGCAGGCGCAGATGCCGAAACATAGATGGCTCCATTTTGTATGGCAATACTGTCTGTCCCTCCACCATGAGCAAGAGGTGCAGAATAGGTGATATGCTGTACTTGCTGGTTTTGTGCGGCATGAGGCCGAATGATATACATACTTGAATTTGCATCTTCGTTAACAGTGGCCAGCACACGATCATTCGAAGCATCCGCTGTCATTCCATCTACTTTCCCCGTTACATTCCAACTATTAATCTTTTTTCCGCTATTATCATATTCTACAATTGTGCTTTGCGTGGCTCCAGACTTGCTAGCTTCACCTTTGGATCCAACACCATTTTGATAGACCACAAATATATGAGAGTTTAAAACTGTGATATCATCAGCACTGCTATTTGCGGGTGTACCTTGAGCAAATAGGCTGGCTTTAAAACCATTAATCGTTGTAACCGTTCCAGTGCCCACAAGGGATTTTATAATCGGGGCTGCAGTTACTTTGTTTACTTGGTTAAGCTGTTCAGTGTATTTCTCTTTATTAGCCATATAGACCAGTTCATCGTTGTGTAAACGATTATACAAGGCTTTAAGTTTAGCTGCCTGAACCTTCTTCGTTTTGGCATTCCATTTTTGCGCGTATTTTTCATTAGAAGCGGCAGTATTGACATACTCATTGTAAGTCATCTTTTCGTCATTCATTGCAGCTACAGCGCGCTGAAAGTATTTATTAGCGATCGAAAATTTAGCGGGAACATCAACAAGGCGGTACGCATTCCCTGTAACAGCGTTCCAAGCGTTTAACTTCGTATGATAGTTATTCCACCACAGCTTCGTACCATTCTTAATAGATGACATAAACGCTGCATTGTTCTGAAAGTACCAGGCCTTTGCATCATAACCTGCTTTTTCTACCAGAGTGAAATAATGGCCGTTGTACTGTATGTAGTTGTGTTCAGCAGCTGATGCCGTATTGGATGCCGCTTGAACCACTGATGGAACAATTGCACCTATAATGATTACACTAGGCAGTAATATTTTTGCTAGTTTCACAGTTATTCATCTCCTATAGTAAAATATGTACGCTACCAAAAAAAGATTTGTGATGGCCCTGCTTTTATCACGTTTATAACCATATAGGAGAAAAATGAGAATCTATAAAATTTATTGTTAAAGTTGTGTAAAGGCTAATTTGCGTATGTTCTAGTATTAAAAACATTGATTTGATTTCTATCAAGGTAAGAATCCATCCAGCACCCATTGATGCGCATCGGGATGATAAAGCAGTTCCAAATGATTAAGAGGCAGGACATCTTTTCGTTTGACTTGATCAGGTGAACGTGCAATTCCATCGGCAAATTGGACACTGTCCACAAATACAAGCCCATCGCTTAGGCCATCTTGCTCCCCAGGTATGCCATTAAAAAAAGGTTGATTGCCCGCTAGTATCTGTACTTCGATGTCGCTATCAATCGGTGAAGACAGTAGTTTGTCCATTAGATGGCCGCCGTCATCAATCGCTGCATCGATACCCCGGGAATGAAGAAAAAGATTTTGTCCACCGTAGTACAAAGTTTTAGACGGAACCTGAACGGGGTATTTATCGTCCCAGCGATACAGAAGTTGACTGGAACCCGGAAACGCACCATCACGATAAATGCTTCGCTCCGTCGTATCTATGTAAAGGCCATAATACATCATTGAATCACAAGCAATCGGCGCATTGATCCCCATCCTAATCACGGACCAGTTCGGGGAGACATGACGGAACGGAAAATCCAGCCCCCGGTTCGGGGTGCCCAGCATCATATACTTTTCCACTTCGCCTCCATATCCCGCATCCCAGGGACGGCAGAGGTCTGCCAGGTACATCCACACAGGCACACCACCTTTACTGTGGGCAATCAAATCGATCTTATCCGCATGGACGACTTCCTTGATTCGTCTAATAACGTTTGATAGTTGAATTGCTTGCTGCCAGTTATCGCCATGGGAATGGGCAAACGTCACCGCGAATACCTCTCTTCCTGACGCTGATAGCGAATAAACAAGGCCTTTTTCCTGCTGTAAAGATTGGCACCAGGATAGATTCGCATTGTGTGACGCACCATGCACAAGCAAAACCGGATTTTGATGTAATTTCTTTGGTGCAGGCAAGTAATGCAGAAGTACATGATAGGAAGAAGGTTGCGGCGATCCAAAATAACGAGTGATTTCTTCATCTTTACATTCATTTTCCGGAATAAACTTTTCCTGCGTTAACCGATCCTGATACCCTCTAATCCGTTCTGTCCATCCCCAGTATTTACTGTCATAGAACCTTTCCAGCACCTGATAGGCACGGCCTGTTGGAATCGGCCGCATCGGAGGGGGAACTTGTACAGCTTCATTCTTGATAAGATCAGGAATAGGAACATCAGAGTCCAACCGGTCGGATGCAATGTCCTTCTGTTCCTTCTGTTTCTCTAGTTCCTCCTGTCTTGCAGGCAGCCATTTTTTTATTGTTAGTTTTAACTTTTGCCAAAAGGACATGGTGTTCCCCCCATTTTGTTGCGTATATTCCCATAGTATCAAATTCTAATGGAAGTCGTATCTATGATTTAACGCAGCTTTAAATACTCGTTTAGAGGGAACGAAAAACCTGCTCATCAAAAGGGCAGGTTTTTATAAAAAACAAACTACGATTGTTGTTTATATCCTGTATCTTCAAGTGCCTGAAGAAAAATTTGAACAGCAGCCCTATCATAGAACTTAGCCATCACATAATTTCCTTTAGACATATGCCCTATTCTTGTGACCAACCAAACAAGCCGACCATTTTCTTTGTCACTGTGTACTTTGTAAATTTTTGAAGGCATATCGTTCTTCCTCCATCAGGATTTAATCACCATCTTTTCTCTCCAAATTATTTATATGCTCTGATATGGCGTAATACAATCCCTTCTATGAAACACCATACGCTTGTGAAACGGTGTTTGTTAATACGTTTACAAATGGTTTGCTAGATCCTTCTCAACGTATGTTAGGACCCTTACGAGATACAGGTCAGCACTGCCCACCCAGAAATTTGTAACAAAACAATTGACTGTATGTCGTTAAATTGTCACATAACCGTAATACTTTAGACTAGAATTATTGTCGAATTATGACGAAACATATATTATCATTAATAAATTTGCCTAAAACATAGTTATAGGACAAACTCATTTAAAAGAAGGAACGCAAAAAACAATTGGAATGTGAGGTTTCAGATGAATATCAGTAAAAAATTATTTAGTGGTTTTGGAATCATTCTTGTATTATTGATTGCTATTGCAGTAATTAGTTTGACGGAATTATCTTCTGTAGATACGACTTATAGCAAATTAATTAACGAGCAAGCAAAAAAAGCCCTCCTAACCAAGGACCTTAAGTATTTAGCAACCTTAGAATCAAGAGATGCACGAGGTTACTTAATCTATGGAAATGATGTATTTATCCAGCAGTACAATAAGGCAAAAGATGACTACAAAACAACATCCAATCAACTTGGAAAACTCCTGTATACACCAGGCGGTATAAAACTTCATCAGGAGATGGATCAACTTCATAGCGATTATGTACAAGTGATGGACCAGGTTATCGAATACAAAAAACAAAATAATGTACAGGCATTTACAAAACTACTTACTGAAAAAGGAACTCCACTGAGCAATCAGTTCACTGGTAAGAGTATACAACTGGAAAAATCGATACAAGATCTACTCGATTCGGAAACAAAAAAAACACAGGATCAAGTCTTCCAAGTTAAAACCACAGTATGGAGCGTCGCGATTATTGCTTTATTGTTAGGAGCAGTGATTGCTTTCTATATTAGCCGTCTCATTTCTAGACCTATCACAGCAGTATCCAACGCTGCAAAAGAAATTGCTGATGGAAATCTTTCCGTGGCTGATATCGCTGTAAAAAACCGGGATGAGATTGGGCAGTTGGCTGATTCCTTCAATCAAATGAAACATAATCTCCATGAACTCATTCGAAAAGTGATTGAAAGCGCAGAACAGGTAGCCGCTTCTTCCGAACAGCTATATGCCGGCTCTGAACAATCTGCCCATGCGGCAAATCAGGTGGCTGCATCTATTCAGGATATTTCCAACTCCGCGGATGTTCAGATGAAAAGCATGGAAGAGAACAAAAGAGCAATGGAAGAAAGTGCAGTTGGGTTACAGCGGATTGCTGAATCAGCTTCTAACGTGTCCGAGTCATCGATTGAGGTATTACGTGAGGCAGAGGAAGGAAATCAGGTTATTAGTCAAACGGTAAATCAAATGGAAGAAATCACACAGTCAGTAGAGAGTGCTGCTGCTGTTATTGAAGATTTAGGTGAAAACTCAAAGCAAATCGGGCAAATTATTGAAGTCATTAGTGATATCGCAAACCAAACGAATCTCCTCGCACTGAATGCCGCTATAGAAGCGGCTCGAGCAGGCGAGCATGGCAAGGGATTTGCTGTCGTTGCGGATGAAGTACGAAAGCTGGCGGAACAAACCAAGCAATCTTCTGAACAGATTGCATCCTTAATCCAGGAAATTCAACAGAATACAACCCATGCGATAACGGTGATGCATAAAGGAACAAAAGAAGTGGAGTCTGGATCTGAGATTGTTGCTCAGGCAGGACAAGCATTCCATCATATCTTGAATTCGGTTCAACGAGTCACTGGACAGGTACAGGAAGTATCGGCGGCAACCGAAGAAATATCAGCAAGTACTGAGCAATTAACGGCTTCCGTCGAGCAACTTACCGGAATATCCGCTGACATATCAACCAACACACAGGGAGTTGCTGCAGCTTCTCAACAACAACTAGCTTCTATGGAAGAAATCGCAGCTTCATCAGAATCATTAAGTAAGCTTGCGCAAGAGTTACAAAGTGAAGTTGCCAAATTTAATATTAAATAATGTTTGCATAGTTTAATGGACACAGACAGAAGTCTGTGTCTTTTTCTGTGAAAATCACGAAGTGATAAAGTATGATTGCACATACACATTTTGAGAAAAGACAATGGGAAAGCAAGGGTGATCTTTTTTAAATTCCCTTGATTAATCACTATCTTTTTTGGAAAAGATGATCCGTTATGCCGTGGGTAACATCTCCATGTACAATGCTTGATTAGAAAGCATGAAATAAAGAATCCGCAACATCTTATGAGCTAATGCAACTAGAGCTTTTTTCTTCCCACGTTTGGAAGCCAATCGCCAAAACATTGCAGAAAACTGTGTGTTCCTTGTCTTTGAAGCCGCCCAAGCAGATTCGCAGAGAGCCGCCTTTATATGCGGGTTCCCTTTTGTGGTCCGTGTGCTTTTTTTTTACCCGCACTCTCATGGTTTCCAGGCGCCACTCCTGCCCAGGAAGCTAAGTGATGTGCGGTAGGAAACTGATTCATATCTACTCCGACTTCGGCAATAACGCAAGCAGCAGTAATTTTGTTCACACCCGGAAGACTTTGGATAATTTCTACTTCTTTACGGTAAGGTTCAAGGTGTTTATCGATTTCTACATCAAGCTGACGAATGGATTCCTCAAGGAATTCAATGTGGTTCCATGAATGGCGAATCATAAACATTTGATGGGTATCAATGGTTCCAAACAAGGAGTCGGAGATCGCGTCCACTTTCTTCTTTACCTGGCCCTTTACACAAGATTCGATCTCCTGTAATTCGAGAAATCCCTGTTCAACCAGTCGGGCTAAAAGATTGCGACCTGAAACACCGAAAATGTCAGAGATCACATTGGACAATTTAATATTGGAAGTCTCTAATACTTTTTGAATCCTATTTTTCTCCGCTGTCAGGTTACCGATCCATTTTTTGCGAAGTCTTGTTAAGTCGCGCAGTTCACGTATATCGGCCGAAGAAACAAAGCTTTTTTCGATTAAGCCATGACGTAACAATTTCGCAATCCATTCGGCATCGGAGACATCGGTCTTGCGACCGGGAACATTTTTGATACGCTGTGCATTCGCGAGTGTAATATCGAAGTATCCTTCAAGGATGTTATACACTGGTTTCCAATAGATACCTGTGCTTTCCATGGCGATATGCGTCACGCCTTTTTCTTCAAGCCAACGAAGCATCTCATAAAGATTTCTTGTCATTGTAGGAAAAGAACGGACTTCCGTTTCTGGGGTTTCATCTTCTTTTCCAGCCATGACAGCTACCACAATGTTTTTTTGGTGAACATCTAAGCCTGCACAATGAGTAACAATGGCTTCCATCTATTTTACTCCTATTAGAAAATTCCAGAGGTTGTTGGAGAGACGGAACGAATGATATTTTTCTGTCCGTAATCATCCCGAAGGGATGTTAACAAAGGGCTGTGCTCCACGTCTTTCCAAACAGTTTTGTTTCCAGGGTCAAGCCACCATAAAAAACCACGTATTCGTCAACCTCTGAGTTACTACCAGTGTAGGTGAAAAGAAGAGCCGCTAAACCTGATTTTCATGTCAGGGTTGCGGCTAAAAAACCATGAGAGTTTTGTTTGCGAGTGTGAGCAATTTTTAATTGACTGGGTCAACGGTTTTAAAACGTCCGCTGAACCGAAGTTGGTGGTTGAGTATGGTATTCTGTAAGTTCTACAAAGATGAAAAATGTAGGGTACTCCCAAATTGTCTTAATCCATAAAAAAGAGTACCCCACCAAATCATGATATTCATTTGATAATATCCCTTTCTATATGTCAGGGGAACATCTCTTCATCTTCAAAAAGAGGCCAACGTTTGCTAAATGGTTGCTCCTCCTGGCCGGGCTGAAGCTTAACAACCATTCTTTCCATCGTACCAATCACTTCTTTGTCCTCACCCATTTCGATACAAATCCTGTTAATATCGTCAAAATTCGCAAATGACATATTCTTCATTCCTTCCATCATTAATTTAAATATTCTGATACCATTATGTAGTGTTTATCCCCTGCTGTAAATAACTGAAAAATACACATACAAGGGATCAACTCATACCTATTGGGGAGCAGAAAATTCCACCACCTGCGTATGATTCCCAGTAGCCGCACTGGCTGACAGCCGTTTAATCCCCCTCTGTTATAAGAAATTTTTATTTCCTCCGCCATAATTTCGACAAAATTCATCATTTTTTCACATAAAATACAAGCTTAACTTACATAAAAGTGTTATTATAAATAATAATACGAAAATTAGGAGCAAAAAAAATGAATATTATACTAACAGATAAAACATGCCAGAGTTGTGGAGTCAAACTTACTGAATACGAAATTCAAGAAACACAACGTTTTTGTATAGAGTGCTATAAAGAACAAATCATTGAACAAGCACAATAAATTCCGTTCCTTCACCCACCAGCATACAGCCGGTGGGTTTTCATTTAAACATCCCACCCAGTCTCTAAACTATTAGTTATGATGAGGATTTTTTTCCACTATCATTGCTGCATTCGTAATTTCTTTTAGCACATCTGATTCTACTTGTTTGTCCATCATCAGCGTTTTCATATATACCTCTCCTATAGCAGTAGACACATATTTGGATGGCAATTGATTCAAGGCAATCGCAAGAATATCATTCTTACAGTGCTCACAGTTACATTTCAGATATTGCCTCTCTTCAAACTCAGAAAAATAATGTTTAACTACGTTTTCCATAGCGTTAATTACTGACATATTCACACTCCCCTAATCTCCCAGATGTAGAATACTACTCCTGCTGCTAGATAAACCCTACCAAGCGATAGGCAAATAGTTCGTTAACTTTACTTTCACCAGTAAATTCTGATCGTATTTAACGTAGTAAATTAATACCATACAAACACAAAAATTACCACAGTTTTTAACATTAGACCAATGAAAAATTTTATTCTCCCAAACAAATTGTGACATAATTTTCTAACAATTGTATGTTAGTATGTTTGAAATAGTGTAAATTATCCCGGTTCAAAATACTTATGAATTAAGTACAAAGTTTTACAGCATAGCATTGCTTTACTTATTCATAGATATTAAACACATTTCGGTCTAAATAATACTTATCGTGGTCAATGGGGGGAAGATGATGGCAATACAACAAGCCTTTATTGGCAAGAGATTGAAACGGGATATTATCACAAGGGATGGGAGATTCCTGCTTCCTAAGAACATCTCTCTGCAACACGTAGACGTTAAACTTCTGATTAAACACCAAATTTTCCTCGAAAAAGAGGATGTAGCACATCCAGAAGAAGCCATCATCCAGGACACCGCTGGACAAATAAAAGAGATTTTTCAGTTTGCAAAGCAAAACTACCAAATTCCTTTAACAGAAGTTGAACGTGTACTGACCCCGGCCATTTATGAGTTATCGGAGAATCAGGATGTTTTTTCCATTCTATCCCTGCTGCAATCAAAGGATGATTATATTTACAAACATAACATCGGCGTTGCCATACTCTCTACCTTAATAGGCAAATGGATAAACCTTAGCACTGAACAATTATCTTGTCTTTGTACTGCGGCCCTTCTTCATGACATTGGTAAGGTCGGGATCCCCAATCATATTTTAAATAAACCTGGAAAATTAACAGACACAGAGTTTGAAATAATGAAAAGGCATACACACTTTGGTCATGAACTCTTACGGAACACGAAAAGATGTGAAGATGTTTATTCTACTGTTGCGCTACAGCATCATGAGAGAGAAGACGGCAGTGGATATCCCTATCATTTAAAAGCGCAACAAATTCACCCATTTAGCAAAATTGTGGCCATTGCTGATGTCTTCCATGCGATTACATCTAAAAGAGTATACCGGGATCCCCCACCATTTCACGAGGTTATCAATCAAATGCATGCTGAGCGGTTTGGTAAATTGAATCCCCACATCCTGCATACATTTATGAATCAGATTATGAACTCACTTGTCGGAAAATCAGCCCTTTTATCTGATGGAAGAGAAGGAATAATAACATTTATTCATCCTTTTTATCCGACTACTCCCATAATCAAAACCGGAGATGAATTTGTCGATTTAAATACGCATCCGTCAGTCCATATCGAAACGGTTTTCCCTTAATCATAATTTTTGGAAGGAGGCATTATGTATCCAGAGCATATTTGTCGGGTAGTTTTCAATATAACTGCTTTGAATTTTTCGCATGCGATATGCTATTTAAATATATTTTTCCCATAAGCCTCAATGACATCTCGATTAACCTCTACCCCGATGCCAGGCTTTTGCGGGATTTTCACCCTTCCTTCGGTCATACGGATCGCGTGAAAAATCAGATCCTCTCGAAATGGATGGGCCGACTGATCGTATTCTAACATGGGCTCCTGCGGGTTCAACGAAAGCGGCGTTGGCGGAAGGCTGGCGATAAATTGTAGGGAAGCGGCTAATCCAATTCCAGACCCCCATACATGAGGAACAAGCATTGTATTCCAAGCCTGTGCCATTGCTGCAATCTTTTTACATTCAGTAAATCCACCTGCAGACATCAAATCTGGCTGCAGAATATCCAAGACTCCGCCAGAAATCCATTGGCGGTAGCCAGTCTTGCCAAATATATTTTCTCCAGAGGCGATGTAAGTGCCTGTTAGATTCCGCAGGCTCTTATACCCTTCCATGTCCTCAGGAGCCAGGGGCTCTTCGAAGAAATGTACGTTTGCCTGCTGACACTCCAACAAGATCCGTCTGGCAGTTGCCGCATTATATCCGCAGTTCGCATCCATCATAATGATGGTATCCGGACCCACTGCTTCACGGATGGAATGCACATACTCAATGTCTTCATCCACACCGAACCCGGTTTTTAATTTCAGTGCCTTAAAACCATTGGATACATGCTGCCTGGCCTCTTCCACCCCTGCTTGGGGATACTGTTTTCCCTTCACACGGTAAAACCCGGTTGCATAAGGAACAACATCTGTACGGAAAGCCCCGCCCAACAGCTTATGTATCGGCTTGTTCAAGAAACGCCCGATGGCATCCCACAAGGCAATGTCTACACCGCTGATTGCATTCACCGCGGCACCATACTGGCCAAATGGGCGTGTGCGGTTGTACATTTCCTCCCATAGCACTTCCACGTCGAACGGATCCCGTCCGATTAACATGTCCTTGAAGCAGAACTGGACAAATGAAGCCGCAATCTCCGGTGGCTGTAATCCGTGGCATAAAGATTCTCCCCAGCCTGTGATCCCTTCATCCGTTACAATCTCAACAATCATAGAACTTCGCTTCTCCACCCAGCCTTGTGAAAAAGCAAATGGTTCGGATAAAGGGATAGTCAACACATGAGGAATGACATCAATAATTTTCATTGTTACGTTCCTTATACGAGAGTACTCCTGCCGTTTATCGCAGGATTACAAGTTCTCTATTAATATAACGTCCAAGCACAAAATAGTATGCTAAATATTAAGAAAAATAAATTGATAAATTGCTTGTATCTCTATCTCGGTTGCAGATGCTTAATAAATATAATGGACCCAAGAATCTAGACACGAAATAAGGAGATGTTAAAGTAGATTTATGAAGACAAGAAAAAGCTATACAGCTGAATTTAAATCTCAAATCGTGCTAGAAATCTTGCGGGAGGAAAAGACCATAAACGAAATTGCCTCCAGCCATGGGATCCATGCGAATCAACTTCGGCAGTGGAAAAAAGCAGCCGTTGAACAGATGCCACAACTATTTTCTAACGAAAACAAAAAGGTAGAACAGGTTAAAACACAGTATGAAGAACAGATCGAAAACCTATATGCCGAGGTCGGAAGATTAACCACGCAATTGTCGTGGCTTAAAAAAAAATCTGGCATTAAAGACGAGAGATGAGCGCATCGCCATGATTGAATGGCAAAATGCTAAACTCTCCATCAAGGCGCAGGCCGAACTGTTGAGTCTTAATCGCTCAAGTCTCTACTATAGGCCCGTAGGGCCTTCACTAGAAGAGGTCGCACTCAAACACCGGATTGACGAGATTTATGCGAAATATCCTTTTTACGGTTCTCGACGCATCACGATTCAATTACAAACAGATGGCTTCACAGTCAATCGAAAAGCCGTACAACGCCACATGAGAGAAATGGGTCTCGCCGGCATTGCACCAGGACCAAACCTAAGCAGAAAAAACCACCAGCACCGGATTTATCCGTATCTGTTGCGGGGTCTCACCATTGACCGTCCCAACCATGGGTGGGGGATTGACATTACGTACATTCGCTTGCAGCGGAGCTGGCTTTACTTAGTGGCAATTATTGACTGGTATTCTCGCTACGTCATAAGTTGGGAATTGGACCAATCTCTTGAAATGGATTTTGTTCTGGCAGCCGTAAAACGAGCCTTGCATCAGCATCAACCTGTTATCTTCAATAGCGACCAGGGGAGCCATTTCACAAGCCCTCAGTACACGGAATTACTGAAAGAAAAAGGTGTTCAGATTAGTATGGACGGCAAGGGTCGAGCATTGGATAACATCATCACCGAGCGCCTCTGGCGTACAGTCAAATATGAAGGGGTTTACTTGAAGGACTACGGAAGTCCAAAAGAAGCTCGCCGCGAACTGACAAACTTTCTGACGTTCTATAATCACGAGCGTCCGCACCAATCTCTCAGGTACCAAACACCCGCTTCTCTCTTCCTTATGTAGAACAGCTTAATTTCTTGTTCTCAATCTTTCTCACGGGCTCACCTTTCAAGCCCTAAAAATTGCTTGACAGGCTAGTCGCTAAGAAAGAAAATACACGGTAAGAACAGGACACGGTGGGAACCTTCCCCTGGAGCCAAAAGCTAATTTCCACTGGCTATCACCTAGTAGAACCTCCTCGTTCTACCCCACCTTAAATTCTTAAAAACCGAGTCTTGACGATGGGGTCCACTTTAAAATTATGCCACACCTGATTAAAAACTTTTAGAGTTTGGTTAATGAGCTCAGATTTATTACCTTCTGGAACGCTGTCGATTATCTCCAATATCTCAGGATCAAAATAAAACCCTCGATATGTTCTCTTCTTATTCTTTTTCTTGTTGTTTAAAAGAAGGTCAATATAATCGCCTTTGCTTTCGTTTGTACTAGCAGTTATGCTAGCATTATAATTTCTTTCTTATACTTTCAGTATGCTCTTGTGAATTTTCATTCACACTAGCATATGCTTTCATTACGCTGTCACTTGGCTTTCTTTCTCTTTGATTTGTGCCAAAGCCCGGTCTCTTTGGTTTCACCAGTTCGGTAAAATCAGCCTCTAAAGGTTGTTCACCTTCTCTTATGAACTCAAACATTTTCTTGGAATTATTGAACTTATAGCCGATACTTTCGAGCCGTCTTCTGATGTATCTTTACTTACACCTAGCTCGCTGGCTATGTTCGGCATAGCTTCTCCGTTGATTAATCGGTTAATTAGTTCTTTAACCAGCATATCCTCGCCTCCGTATCAGCACATACTTTCAGTATAAAAGCATGTGCTAGCATAGTGACAGTGATATTAAAGCAAAATACTTTTATTAATGCTAGTATATGCTAGCATTTGCAAAAGCATAATAAAAAGCCTGTCAAAAATGACAGGCATTACTTATTTTATAAACATGTATTGCCTCTGTTTGCACTATGCTAACTTGTTCGCACTCCTATATGTTCCATGCAAACTGATACACCACCAGTTGGTTCTAGCCAGGATTGGAAGCTCACACTCCTATATGTTCCATGCACAAACCCATTGAAAGCCCACCAAGATTAACTTTTAAAGAGTCCTCATTGGCGTAACTAATGCAAAAGGCTCATGGGATGCTGAAATCATACACTTTCTCTTGTCGTCGATCTCCCTGTTTTACGCATTATTGCACATCGACAACTTGTTCGTCAGGTGACGTGGAGTGCCTATCCGGTCTTTGTGGATAGGGTTTCACCGCTACTGCGGATACCTTAACCGAGTGTTATCGCCCACGTTCTGCGATACTTCATCGATTTTAGGACGGTCTGAATCGCCCCAGGAAGTTTGCTTTATTATAGTTTCCGCTATAATTTTTTCAATATTTGCTGTTGCGATATTTTTGGCGGCATTAAAATCAGCATTTATTTTGAGTCCGCAGTCCAAGCATTCAAAAATTTGCTTATCTCTATTCTCTTTATTGATGTATCCGCATCGATTGCAACGCTGTGATGTATATTGTGGATTCATCTTAATTACTTGAATTCCTACTTCATTGGCTTTATATTCAATTTTTTTCTGAAGGTCATAATAAGACCAGTTTTTAAGAAAGGCAGAAGTTTTATTTATTCCTGTCAGATCCTCCATTTGAATGGTAGCACACCGGTGTTTTAAGGCCATTTTAACAATATATCTGGCATACTTATGATTCATGTAATTTCTGAAATTTTCAACTTTATTTGCTAAAACATCCAAAGGTGCTATTTTGGTTTTTATACCATGACCACTTCGTCCTGGACCAGCGTACTTTGATTCAACAAGCAACTGCTTTCTTCGCTGTTGTATTTGTTTTCGAAAATTTTCAATTTCGCTACCAACAATTTTATATCGCTGCAACCCGTGATTAAAAGCCATATAAACAGCATTGTTGAGTCCCAAATCAATGCCCATTATCGAATCGGGATCAAGCGGCGTTGCTTCTTTCTTTTCAAATTGATAATTAAGATGGAGAAACCAATTGCCATGTCGTTTTATAATTTTTCCAACGCCCAATTTATAAGTGTTATCAATAATGCGGTCAAGAATGATCCGTTTTGCTTTTTCCCCGGAGTGAATTAAGACTTGAAACCTGTTATTTGCCCTACCGAGTTCCTCACGAAACTTTGTTGAGGTTAGACCTATTTCAACAATGTAATGCTGGTAATTTTTAAATACCTTAAGTGATGTATTCACCAGATCTAGAGGTTGGTCCTTTCCATAGCTGGGGATTGAACTATCTCCTCGCAGTACATCTTTCGAACAACTTTTCCACTTGTCCGCAGCGCGCTTAATAGTTTGGGATAAATTTTTGCTATACATGTTTGGGCATTCTGTTCTGATTCTTTTATAGGCATATCCATGGACGCGCTGATAATTCAAAATGTCTTTATTGTTTGGATACACCCCATGTGTGTCTTTATAAGATGCACTGAACCCATGATACTCCCACGCCAATTGAATTGTACGATTTAATGCGGTTCTGGTTTCTTGCTGTAAAACCCGTAACACCTGTTCAAATGTCTTCCAGTCTGAATCGATTGGTTTAACGATCTGATATCGCATCTCCTTTATAATTTTCATTTTTTACCTCCGTTATCATTAATGTTTGCATTATGGTATTTTTTATCCATTGTAACTTAAAAAAATACCATAACACTCAGGAGTAAGAGATAAAAATATGAGATGTAAGGTGAAAGAGAGTTTACACATAGTCCACCTTAGGTTTGCGGAAATGTAGTAACAAAAGAGATAAAATCCACACAGGGGACCAAAAGACTCAGAATCGCATAACACCTTATCACCGGCCACTAATGGGTAAAACTGCCGAAGTTCGTTTTCCTTTCCCTTATTTCTCCCCGGGGTTTTCTCAGGATTCTAGGTCTGAAAGGCAGCTTTAAAATCCGTATATTCACCAAATTAACGAATATCCCAATCTCACCCCAACATTTGGGAATCTATCGATTTTGAATGCATTCTTCCCAAAACTCTGCATCATGACCAGGAGAAATTTTGTAATACTTATACCGGAACGAGTGGATGCCATCCCTTTAAAAGGGGATGTTCCATTACCTTTTCGTAATACGATTGCAAATCCACGTTATTCTTCTCATCTCTTCATCTGATACTTCGAAATTTCTTAAAAACTCTAGGAGGCCCTCATATATATAAATGGGGAGAAATCGGTGAGGGTGAGGGTGATATAAGTAAACAATTTTTCTATAAAAGAGACTCAAAGGATATTCACTCGATGATTAAAACGATGGCAGCGTGACGATGAGGATGTCGGAATCCAGTCGGTTATTGGACACAAGCGCATGAAAAAATATAAGCGCAGAATAACACAACATTGGGACGAGAACCTATTGAACAGAGATTTTAACGCAGAAAAGACAAATGAGAAATGGCTAACAGATGTGACCGAAACGAAGCACGGAGCTCACGGAAGGCTTATTTAAGTACGATTTTAGGATTTACACGATGGGTCACTAATGTTGCATAAATAAATACAGAATTATCAGATTAATATTTCCCTTAATTATAAGCCAAAAAGGTAAAGACTATTGTAAAGGTCGCTCTGTCCATTTGGTATTTTTATACAGTTAAACCTGTGCAACAACGACTGCTTCATTCCTACGGAATGGTTTGATTAGAAAATCGACGAATCCAAACGGTAGATGTTTTCCATAAAGCAGCTTTGAGCCATCGACTAATCTGAAGGACATTCTTTTTGCTGTTTGTCTCAAGTTGAACCAATACATGCAAACAATATACAATGAGTGCTGAAAAAATTTGATTTTGTATGGCTTTTTCACTCATCCCATAAAATTGCTTGATCATTACGTGCTGCTTTAGCCATTTGAAAAACAATTCAATGGCCCATCTAGATCGGTAGATTTCACTGATTTCCTCAGCACTTATATCGAAACGATTCGTGATCAGGCGAAGCTGGTTTCCTTTGGTATCCACGACTTCCAAAAGTCGAAAGACGTTTTCTGTCCGATTCTGCGTCGTACCGATACACACCATTCGGTCTGATAAAACGGTACTTTCCTTCGGAAGAGAGAAGGAATAGATCTCACGGATGAAGGCATTCTTCTTGAGACGCGAGACAAAAAAGTATCCATCATCGGTCATCCGGTCAAAGCGTTCGTAATCTACATAGCCACGGTCAAACACGTACATGGCTTCTTTATCATCGACCAGCACTTCCAGCTGGCCTCGATCATGCTCCCTGGCTGTTGTAATGATCGCTTTATCCGGGTAGGCCGTCTTTTCATCCATGAAAACTAACCGAAGGTGAAGTTTCACGCCTGCCTTTGTTTTCCGGAACTTCGCCCATTTATAGTGAGTGAGGTTCAAGGGTAAGGTGCTGGAATCAATGACCTTTAATGGCATGGGCTTTACGCTTTTTTGATGGAACACTTGGATTTTTTGCACGAGATCTAAGAACACACGGGAAAGTATGGCGGGTTCTACGCTATTATTTTTTCGGGATAACTGCGAAACACTAATCGAATCAAAACCTACGGTTTTTTGAAGGTCAGTATTGAGTAAAGCATCGCTTAAAGCGTGTAGGCTTTCCGTCTCTTGTAAGTGTGAAAAAAGAAGAAGCTTGATATAAGATTCAGTCGTCAGTTTTTTTGTATAATAATCTTGCTTGTGGATTTCAATCTGTTCATCTAGATCTTGAAAATTTATGGGTGAAATCCATTTACCAAATGAAGAATTTCGTGTATTCTTGTCCATGGTGTTGATCCTTTATATTGGATTTGGACAGGAACCACCTGTACTTTCCATTGTAAAGGATTTTTTTATTGTCAAAAACAATAAATTTAAATATAAGGATGATTCTTAATACCTCAACTTTCGCAGAGAGATAGGCTATAAAGATTCTTATTATATAAGGCTTGATAGCGATTCAGAAACACAAGTAGACAACATCACTAAAATATGTACTAAAAATAGAAAAACACCACTCCGTTTGGTAAAGTAATTGTGCGAGCAATAACTACCATACGGAAGAGGTGTCCTCTATATGATAGAACAAAAACAACAGAAGAATCAACTTCCTAAAGAAATTCAGTCCGCTTTTACGCAGTTGAAAGTACTACAACACTTGAAAACCGTAGGTTTTAAAAAGCGATTTGGCTTTTCTTACTCCTATCTATTTCAACTTGTCTTTGTGCTCTTGTTTCATCATAAAAACTGGTTTCGAATGCTGGAAAGTGACCGGGGAGAATCCTTCCCTGGCAAGGATGCCGTCTATCGATTTTTGAATCATGCCGGACATCCATGGCGCCGTTTTCTGACCTTGTTAAGTACCACTACGCTCGAGAAGGTTCGCCCTTTAACTTCAACCCGGCGCGTAACGGCTTTTATTGTCGATGATTCCATGTTTGAACGGAATCGAAGCAAGGCGGTCGAACTGCTTGGGCGGTTCAAAGATCATGCGACAGGCTGTTATTACAAGGGATACCGGATGCTCACACTCGGTTGGTCTGACGGTCATACCTTCATTCCTGTGGATTTCTCTTTGCTTAGCTCCCTCAAATCGCAAATCAATGGCATCACCGAAGGGATGGATAAGCGGACATCCGGCTATAAGCGGCGAATAGAAGCCTTGCGGCCCGCCCCGCAATTGATCCCTGAGATGCTGGATCGTGCTATGGATGCAGGCGTGACGGCTTCCTATGTACTCATGGACAGTTGGTTTACGCATGCCCCCCTCGTCAAGGAAATCGTCGAAAGAGGACTCCATGCCGTCGGCATGGTCAAAGCAGATAATAAACGTTACCAGGTAGGAGTGCAACGTTTGTCATTGCAGGAACTTTACTACGCCGCAGCGCCAGTTAAGAGGAGAAACAAAGGCGTTTTACGTTCCATTCGCGCCACCTTAGCAGGCATTCCCATTACCATGGTCTTTGTGCGTCACCGTTCGAAGAAAAAGGAATGGTTGGCCATTTTGTGCACCGATTTATCCTTAACGGAAGAAGAGATTATTCAAACTTATGGGATCCGCTGGGATATTGAGGTTTTCTTTAAATGCGCAAAATCCTTGCTTCGTCTGCAAAAAGAGTTCCAGGGTCGTTCTTACGACCTGCTTATTAGTCATACGACCATTGTGTTTTCTCGCTATATTGTATTGGCCTGGCAGCATCGGCAAAGTACGGACGAGCGTTCGTTGGGCGGTTTATTTCTTGCGCTTTGCGATGAAGTTAGCGAACTGGATTGGGCGATTGCATTACATCAACTCTTCGAGTTGATCACGGATATTGCCAAAAAAACCAGCAAGAAACTCTCAAAATTCGTAACTACTTAGGTATCTCAAATGTTTTAATAATCTTTAAAAAGGGTATAGTCATCTAATTTCATTGAACGGAAAAGAAAGAGGATGATGATGATGGAATTTACCCCGGTACAAGTCATGCAAATAAGCAAAGGTGACAAAGAGATCGCCGATTTCATTACTGCATTGCTTGAACAGAACCGACAGTTGAAAAAAACCGTTGAACAACAGGCGAAACGTATTGTTCAACTCGAATCCCGTGTCCAAGAGCTGGAACGCCAGCTTGGAAGCAATAGCAGTAATAGTAGTAAACCACCATCGAGCGATGGATTGCGAAAACCAAAGAGCCTTCGGCCTTCTGGTGGGAAGAAAGGTGCCCCGAAGGGGCATGATGGGCATACTCTCAAAATGGTAAGCCAACCTGATGAAATTAAATGGCATACCATCGAATCCTGTTCCCGCTGTGCCACTTCCCTTGTCGATTTGCCAGTGGAGGCTTATACACGTCGGCAAGTGGTCGATCTACCGCTTCCCCGCCTAGTTATTACAGAGCACCGATCAGTTTCAAAATGTTGCCCAAATTGCGGAACCAAACAGCACTCTGCATTCCCAGAGAACGTGCAGGCACCGGTTCAGTATGGAGATAGCTGGAAGGCGTGGTGTGCATACCTAAACAACTATCAACACCTGCCTCTTGAACGCATCTGCCAATTGTTCGAAGACATGACCGGACACCGTCCAAGCGAAGCTACCTTGCTCAGTCATCTTGAAGCGCTCTCCGTTCAATTGGAACCTATCGAGAAAGTAATTCGTCAACAACTGGTTAGCAGTGATTTGGTGCATGCGGATGAAACCGGGATGCGTATCGAAAACAAAACGCAGTGGCTGCATACTGTGAGCAATATCGACTGGACATTGTATAATGTCCATAAAAAACGAGGTAAAGAAGCCCTTAACACCAACGGTGTTTTACCGAATTACACCGGCATCCTAGTCCACGATTGTTGGGCACCGTACTTCTCTGACGAATTTCGATTCGAGCATGCACTTTGTGGCGCTCATCTTCTCCGCGAATGCCAGGGAATTATCGATTATGATAAACATCAATGGGCAGCCGACATCCAAGCGCTGCTCCGGGAAGCCTGGCAGCAAACAAAAAAACACGGAGGGCTGAGAGACCAGTTGAAGCAAAGGTAATAGCTGATCTGGAAACTCGCTACGATCAAATTCTTTTTCGAGGCGCAGAGGAATGGAAAACCCCTCCTCCTGCACCTGATGCTCCTTTAAAAAGGGGCCGAAAGGCCAAAAGCAAAGCAGCTAACCTTGGCGAGCGATTCATTCTGCACAAAACCGCCATACTGCGGTTTCTTCGAGATGATCGAGTGCCTTTTGACAACAGTCAAGCAGAACGTGACATTCGAATGATGAAAATCAAGCAGAATATTTCTGGATCCTTCCGTACAGAAGAGGGAGCCAAGCAATTTGCGCGCATCCGCGGCTTCATTTCCACGCTTCGAAAACAAAAACTGGATGTACTCGCTTCTATTATTTCTGTCATACGCGGTCAGTTTTCATTCGGCTCACTGACCTAAGTAGTTACCAAAATTCATTCAAAATCAACTCCAACAATGGATTTCTGGTTTGCCCAGCTACATCAAGGCTTACCTGCCGAATGTATGCTGCGAAAGTTGAGTTAATACTAAAAAATAATTAATGCAACACTAGTGACGATGGGTCAATTGTAAGAATGCATTAGGTACATCAATAATACTAATGCGTTGATGTTTAAAACCCTGAATTTAGCAGAAGCCAATCTGGGTTCCACTCCCCTTTTCCACAGTGGCCGGGGATTAAATACACTTCCCCTGCATTTAAAAGGAAAATTGAGAAAGCAATCATGGTGCAAACTATTTCCAGGGTGGGAAGGTGCATTGATAATGGAGCAATGGAAGCATTTTGGGATGAACAAGTACAGTACGTTTCAAAAATTAAAGAAAAACATTGAGGAATAAATACAATTTTGTCATCGTTCATGATACAAAAAAGACTAGCGACCTTTAGACCCTTAATATTCAGGGCAAAAGCCGCCTAGTTTCGTTTATTATTTCCAATGTCTACTCACAGGAGGCAGTTCATTTCATCTTTCCAGACTTTTGACCCAGTAAATCATTATCTTGCTATAGTAAACATTAATATTTGTGTTATTTGTGAGGAATACGTCTCTTTATTATTCGCTTTGGATACTTTGCTTTGCTAGGTGAAATGTAATATCTCACCACATCAACTCGAGAATGGGCGATATCTAAACTTGTCAAAAACTTAGCCAGTTCTCCTTTGTTAGGCCATCTTTTTTTGCCTTTCTTAGTATTTTTGTTGATTTTCCGCACCATCTTTTTATACTTTCCTCTAATACAGGGCCGTTCCCTTATCCTGCTTGCAATTTCCTTTTTCAAGTCACGCTCACTCTTTTTTAAATAAATTTCATATTGGCCGGAGGCATACGCTTTTCTGAAACTGTGCGCACTAAGAGTTATTTCTCTCCCCCTCTCATCTGTGTGGTTCACACCAGCCCGTCTTGCAGCTGGCGCGATCAGTGATTGAATTTGTTTAGCAGCAGCATCTATTGACTTCTGTTGTCCGTTTCGATATGTTATCTTGAACACTGGAGCACCTTGCTTCTTTCCTTTAATAATTTCCGTGAAAAGTTGTATGGCTTCACTATTCAACCGATGCGAATGCGTCAATCCACCTTTATCATTATGAAATGTGATTGTGCCATTAATTAGATCAATATCTTCAACTTTCAATCGTAGGCAAGCACTTAATCTCGAACCAGTATAAAGTATGGCAAATAAAAGATCCGCGACAATGGTTTTAATCGGAGATCTTGTCTTGAGAATTCCTTGAATCACCAGTTCGCATTCAGATCGTGTCGCTTTTAGCACGGTGCTTTCTTTACTTTTTCTAAATATTTTCTCTTCCTTTAGCATTGTTAGAAACTTTCGTTTATCACCTAAGCGCACTTCTCCTTTGTACACAGATGTCACCCGGGTTGCGACACGAAAAAACTCAATCGAATGAAAAAACGTTTTGATCGTCCAAACCGACTCGGCGGTGTTTTTATACCCTTCCACCTTTTCCCTAATATATTCCTCTGCATGCCTTGGCTTTGCCCGGCTAATATCTGTTATTCCGTAATTTGTGTACAAATACCGAGCATATTGCTTGATTCCAATTTTATATCTCCTGTATGTTTTTCCCGCAAGGCGTCCTTTTTTCTTGGAAACGGTGACTCCCTTTTTCTTTGCCTCTTCACACACACGGTCGATTTTGTGTAAATTTCGTTCATATTGTTCTTGTTTATTCATTTTAATATCCTCCAATTTCTTTAATGTTCGTTAATAGAAAACACTAGTATTTAGATTCTAAAAATAAAAAACAAGTTCCAGGAGTTGCATAGGAAACAATAATCCACAACCGAGACTTACTGGCCAGCACAACTCTGCCGGCTCGGTTTATGTTACGTGTGCCTTTGCTTTACAGCATCGGCAGGTACATTTCGCACCTCGTGTTTGGTGACTCACGACTGTCTTAAAGAGTACCCCAGTGGTGCCGGCGGGGTGACCTTACAAAAATTCACTACATGTTTTCCACAACTCCAATGGAACTACAGAACCGAAAACAAAACATGTTACGATTTATGGCAACCCTCCTTTGTTTACACAGACTCCCGTTGTAATACAATAATCCATCATGCCCGGGTTAACATGGACCGCGAAAAATGGCAACAAAAAAAACGCACCATCTTTAGGTACGTTTTGGATTTCTCGATAAGAAACGAGATATATGTATTTTTCGTTTACTCTAGTGAAAGTAACTAAACTGTTGATAGATATATGTTTGATGATCAAATTCATCTACACAAACAAAGACATTATTGCATTCTCTATTATTAGTAAAATCCTTTTTACATCATAACCCTTTTTAACACATTTAGAATAAATTCCGATTACAAATAGCATCTAATGTGTAAATACTACACAACTTGCTAGTTTTTATCGCGTGTCACTATTCAAGCACGTCATTTTTAGAAAAAAACGGGGTAAATACTTTTAAGAGTAGTTGCCGAACAAAGATGGCGTGCATGCATTACATACCTTCACCGGATACTTTTTCGGTCTCCTCAATACCATCTTCACCTACATGGAGCCTCGCGGCGACTCCGGATGTTCATGGTCTCTTCCACTTTTCGCAAATAAAGCTTGATTTACCGCAACTTTATAAGCTCCTCTGCCGTTTCTCCTGTCACTACTCCACCCAGAGCGAGAAACCGCAAAGCGAAGAAAAATAAAATAAACTTGATTAATTTGATATTACCCTTTCATCAACAATAAAACAACAAAAAAATTAATGGGAACGTAAAATCATTATACTAACAGCTAGATTGACAGCTCTTTTATAATTCCTGTCAACTAATTTAAATAGACGTCAACAGTAATTCGCCGTTACCCTGAATAAGTGGACTGTTTGGGTTAGACACTTCAAATAATTAGCAATCAAGTGGGCAGACGATGGGAGGTGAACAAAGCATTGAACAAGTACAATAAAATCCGTTCCATTAGCTACTAGCCTACATTTGGTGGCTATTTATTTAAACGTATCATATCTTTCAACCATAGCTACTCGTGTTAACCGTTACTAATTATGATGAGGATTTTTTTCCACCGTGATTGCCGCACTCGTAATTTCTTTTAGAACATCCGATTCTATTTGTTTATCCATTATCAGCGTTTACATATATACTTTTCCTATATCAGCCGATACATACCTGGAAGGAATTGATTCAAGACAATAGCAATAAATTCATTCTTACAGTACTCACAGTTACATTTCAAATGTTGCCTCTCTTCAAACTGAGAAAAATCATATTGACTACGCTTTCCATCGCGTTAATAACTGACATATTCACACTCCTCTACTCTCCCAAGAGTTAAATACTACTCTTTATTCTAGATTAACCTCACCAAGTGATAGAGAAATAGTTAGTCAACTTTACTTTAATAGTAAATTAGATTGTTTAAATCGCAGTAAATTTTTATCACAAAAACAAAAGAATTGCCATAATTTTCAAATTTAGAAAAACGCAAAAATTAATCTTTCGAAACAAATTATGACACATATTTGTAACTTATGTATGGTGGTATGTTTGCAATAGTGTAATTCATATCAGTTCAAGATACTTATGTAAAAAACACAAAGTTTTACATGTATTTGTCAACTCAAAATTCCCCCACTTAATCATTTAAAATTCCCCCGCCTAAGTTTTCCGTTTAGGCGCAGGAATGTCTATTTTTCCATTAGAAAGGGAAGTATTCCAACTTGGTTAGTAATTCATTCATCAACTTTCGGTTTCCGCTACACCAGTTGCTGCTTTTCCAGCCATTCCTTGGTTTGTTTCATTCGATAGGAATTCCCGTTCATATTGACAAGATAAGCCTGGTGGGTAAGCCGGTCAATCATGGCTGCCGTCATCACGGGATCCTGGAATATTTCCTCCCATCTCTCAAATGATAGGTTTGTTGTGATGATGGTGGATTTCTGCCCCGCACGGAGAGAGAGGTGCGTGAACAATAATTCCGCCCCTTCCTTGTCGAAGGAGATATATCCCATCTCGTCAGCGATGACCAAGTCGTATTTCTCAAAGCGTTTCTGGAAAGCCCGAAGGGTCCTCTCGGACCGGCACTCCTTGATTTGGTTGATCAATAGTGGGACGGTCGTGAACCAAACCTTATAACCCTCTACACACGCCTTCATCCCTAAGCCTATTGCCATATGTGTCTTTCCGGTTCCGGGGTTTCCGGCTAGGATGAGGTTCCTGCCTTCCTTGATGAATTCAAGGGTCTTCAAACGCTTGTATTTCTTTTGGGCATCTTCCGGCAAATCATACACCGATAGATCCTCCAAATGCTTCTTATAAGGGAACTCAGCCCTCCGGATCCTGTTGTATTGCGCGGAATCCTGTCGGGAGTCCCACTCTTTTTGCAATAAGGCTGCCAGGAATTCCTCATAGCTCGCATCCTTTTGATTCGCCTCTTTGATCAGTTCCTGGAAGCACTGGCGGACGATGGGGAGCCTAAGATCCTTGCTGTAATTGAAGATTTCTTCCGCCCATTCCTTCTGTTTGCTCATGCGATGGCCTCCTTGTTCCCTACTTCTTCCGTCTTGAACAGGGCATCGTACATTTTCAAATGTGCTTTCGATTGTTCACTGATGTCCTTTGTTTCCTTTGAAAGGGCAGAGTCAAGAGGCTTTATCTCTCTGTTTTTGGCACAAAGAATCTTTATCTTATCCGTCGTCACATGGCTTGCATTGATCTTTTTGAGTTTCGTGATGCTCTGTTCAATCTCGGCTATGCTTGATTCTTCCTTCAAAAACTGCATCAACTCTATAAATTCCTTCTCCCGACTGCTATAATAAGTCGTATAAATTGATTTTATCTTTTTGTCTGCCTGTTGTAATGCTGTGCTACCAGCTAATGCACCAGGCTTTTTCTTTAGTGTTTCAAGATAATGCTCCAAGTGCACACTCCATTCATGGCATCCTGTCAGGCGAAGATGCTCAGCTATTCTTTTTTCTTCGTGGAAAAAAATAATCCGGTTTGAGTAGGCTTTCACCTTTACAATTTCGCCAACCAAATGATCGGGGACCGAATAATGGCTTTGATCAATTACTACCGTCGAATACTTGTCGACACGCACGTTTTGGATTCGTGCGGCATCGAATGGAGGGGGAAGGGGGAGGAATTCATCTTGCTCGATTTCCAGACACTCTTCGGCAGTATGGTTTTGTTGGGATGGCTGGGATTTTCGGTTTCGCCGCTCACAGACTTTCATTAAGTATTCATTTGCTTCTTCCAAAGATGCAAAGCTATCCTGAAAAGCAAACGCCTTTCTTCGAACGACCTCAACGCTCCGCTCAACGTGTCCTTTTTCATTTCCTTTCCTTACATTACAAAAGCGATGTCTGAATCCATAATACAGGGATAGCTTCATTAGCCCATCGGTAGGTTCCTTTTCAGTTCCGACAAACCGTTTGACGGCGACTCTCATATTGTCGTAGACCATGGTTTGGTAAACACCGCCGGTGTTCTGGAAGAAGAGGGCATGTGCTTCCTGGAAACACTCCATCTTCTGGGTCATGAACAGGTAGGCCATGCGATAATTTCCAAAAGCCGAAGTGAAAACAGCCATCTGCAGCTTACGCCATTTTCCCGCTATTTTGACCTTCACTTCGCCCCAGTCGAATTCACATATATCACCGGGTAGATAAGTGCCTTTTATAAATGCTTCCTTTGTTTTTTTCTCCAGCTGCCTGATGGTCCGAAGGACGGTACTGTAACTGACTCCGATATCTTCTGCCTCTAGCGCTTCAAAAATATCAATAGGTTTTTTTAGTTGTTTTCGCAGCCCTTTCTTCCGCTTTTGTTCATTTTCTTCAAGGTATCGTATTATCTTTTGTTCTATTTCCTTCGTCATCACTCGCTTTTGACGAATGCCCACCTTATACTTTGGGGCCTCCACAAGTTCCTGGATCAATTCTCCTGTATGTACAGAATCACCACATTGTTCCACTTCAATCTTTTTATTCTCATATTCTTTTATATATTTGCTTACCGTCTTGCGGTCAATCCCTGTCTCTCTTGCAATCTCCCTTTGCGACTTTGCCTCCCTTAAGTACATCAGTAAGACTTCCTGTTTCTTTCTCAACGTAATCAACACTCCAGGCTCCCCACATTATGAAATAATATCTGTAGGGTTTAATTATATAATGGGGGAATTTTCGGTGACTACGGTGGCCCACTTTTAGATTACTAGATACAGTTTTACATAATAGCAATCATTTTTTACCTTGCATATACGCAGGCTCTAAGTATTAACTTATGGAGGATAAAAAGGAAGAAACTGACGGTAGTGTAACAAGGTTTTATTGGCAAGATATCAAATGTTAATGACGCAGTATATAGTCCCGAAGGTGACGGCGTTAGTTGTCCGCAAATTGACGAATTTATTGTCCAAGTGTCATTTGAAAAAAGGGAGAATCATGATAATTCTCCCTCAATCACCCGTTTGACCATGTGATCATCAATAATTCGATGTCCGTTCTGTGCCCCATAAAGTAAACAGTGCGTACACACCTTGTTGATGAGCCTTGCGGCCCCTCCGGAATAGCGGTGGATTTCATCTAATGCACCGTCAGAAAAGATTTGTTGGTCCACTCCTGCATAGTGAAGATGGCGTGCCACATACTCATCAACCTGTGCACGATCATAATGACCCAGTCTGCATTGAAGGTCGATTCTTTGGCGTATCGCCGCAAATGATTGAAGACGTAGGCGATCCCATAATTCACTCTGACCTACAAGAATGAGGGCCATTGGACTTTGGGCATCCATTTTGAAGTTGAGTAAGAACCTAACTTCCTCAAGCATCTCACGATCTAAAAGGTGAGCCTCATCTACGACTACGACGGGCTGAATATCATGGATTCCCTTCATCAACTCAATCTCCCGATGTAGTTGCCGTTTGGCATCCCCTCTATAAAACTTTGCTTCAGAGCCCAACTGTTCCAACATTCCCTTATAAAAATGACGAGGGGTTAATTTAGAATCCGACAAATAGAGCACTTGAAATTTCCCGCGATCCAGCCGATCCACAAACCTTCGAATGGTGGTGGTTTTCCCCGTACCGCAATCACCAGTCAATACTGCAAATAGCTGGCGTTCCGCCGCATACTTAAGCCTGCCCAAAATTTCACGCATCGGAGGGGAATCGTACAGCTTTTCCGTAGGGACATCCCTTGAAAAAGGAGTGTGTTGCATGCCATAAAAAGCCTCAAACATCCTGGCCATCCTCCTTCCATATCGCACGGAAGGCAACAGCAGGCGCCTGTTCCACCTGACGCTCTTGGTGTTTCTGTTCTGCTGCTTTTAATAGTCGGGATGAATCAGCCGCTTGTGCTTGAAGATGTGTGGGCATTGTGGGTCGTTTGCCAGCTCTTTCACCGATGACGAGCTTCCGCGCTGGGATTGCCCCTCAAACTCAATGGTAAGCTCCTCTAGATCCGAAGGATCATATACAACGTCCACTTGACGGCCAATGAATGGCAGTCCAACTTCATATTTTTGGTCCATAAAGCTGATGCATCCAGATTTATCTACCTTCCGTGTCTCACAATGGAGGAAAGCATTTGCCAATGCATCCGGATTGATAAAACGAAGAGCTTTCCTGTCACTTCGGAAGGCGGATTCCGGACTTGTTTTCTCACCGAGTGCGGAATGAGGCTTTCCTTGGTAACATTCGGCGAGCCATACTTGGAAGAGTTCATTCAACCGATCCAATGTATTCGGCTTCTCGAGTGCAGCTTCGCCCAGAAAAGAATCTACGATTCTATTAAAGCGTTCAACTTTACCCTTTGATTCAGGCGAATAGGGTTTTGCGAATACAAGACGGGTGCTGAGCTTTGAACATGTTCGCGCCATCCACTTGGTTCGGTACTGCTTGCCGTTGTCAAAATAAACCGCTTCGGGCACGCCATATTTTTGTATGGCCTGCTGAAAGGCATCTTCCACAATCCTAGAATCGAGCGTTGGATAGAAAGCACCATGCAAAACAAATCGAGTTGCATCATCCAATATAGCTACCAGATAGACTTGCTTTTTCGTTCCATTTGGACCGATAGGCAAATATGGGCCATATTTAATGTCTGATTGCCAGAGCTGATTGCGATGCCTCTTTTGAAACCGTCTGGCTGCAACGCCTGAGTCAGCATAGAGTCTCATTTGGCGCGTGCTATATCCTTTTTCCGTCAATTTTTCCTGAAGGGTGGAACGTTTAAGCTGACCCGGTTCTGCCAGGCCCTCCCACTCAAGTATTTGAATGATCTGTGCCACGCTTCGACTGGGTGCTTCCCTTCGAAGGAGAATAGCCTGCTCCAATAGGTGTGCCTGCAACGCCTCTGATTTAATTTGTGTTGATTTCCCCTTCGGCTTTAATCCTGAAAAACCTTCGGTACGATACTGGGATAGATAGCGTCTAATCGTTCTTTCAGACAGACCGCTGGTCTTACAGATTTGATCCTTGAGTTGCTTCACTCTTCCAGCATCAAGGCCCTCGGTTAGTAGAGGTGCAATAAGCTGGAAGCGCCCTGCAGCTATTTCTTCTGCTTTTTTCTGATCCCTCATGAATTAACACTCCTCTCCATGTGTTCATCATGAGTGTAAATCAGCCTCCTTCGGACAAAAATGCAGAACGGGTATGTACCCATAAATTTATATTTACGATCGGCCGGACAATTCTCTCCAGCCATCTAGGGGCATCGCCCACTAAACGTCCTATTCTTTGGAGTGCGGTCTGTGAATCTGCGGACGTCAAATTCAAAGGGATATTTTCCTGTTTAGTGCGAAGCATAATGGATCTTAGACAACCAACCCAGTAATCTACGAAATTTTTAAACCAGTCAAACCACCGATATAAAGTAGATTCATCGGCAGGAATATCATGATGAGAAGGTTTCGATAGAACCCTTTCAATGCACGCTGATTCATATCGCTTGTAAGGCACCAGAAAGTCTGGTAATTCATGATGAATTCTCCCACAATGATTACAGCTAAGACGGCGGATATTATAAACCTTTATCTCCCCCGATCTTTCTTTAGATTTTCGGTCTCTCGTTCCGATGACTCTCATGTTTTTTGCACAACAGGGAGAAGGAATTTCCGCCGCACCCCTAACTAAAAACGCCCAAAAGGGTGTTTTCAACCAGTTTGTAATCTGATACAATAATCATATTGTTTTTGTGGGACGTCTCCTGTGTAACTGTTGGTGCAGTTATACGAAATGGGGGACGTCTTTTTCCTTTCTCCAGAATGATACGAGGACATTATACTCGTCAACTTCCGGACAGGCAATCCCATCAACTTTGGGTTATTTTCGGGTATCAATAACAATCAAAATTAAAGCAAGGGATGGGGATATCTCTAGAACAAATATACGTTAAACTTTTGATTAAACCATAGTAATCCTGAAGAGATAGGATGGTATAGGAAGCATACAGCACATCGTTAGATTCCTGTAGGTTGAATAATTTGGACTTTGAATAAAAAAGAGTGTCCCTATACGATGGGAATACGCAACGGGTCAAAAGCCCTTAAATTCACATCAGGAGGACACTCTACTATGAAGTTTAAAGCGCAAGACAAACAAAATCAACGGATTGAAAATATTACCGCTAACCATCTTGTTGTCGGAGTAGACATAGCTCAAGAAACCCATGTCGCTAGAGCGGTTAATTTTCGTGGAATCGCTCTTGGTCATCCATTGGAATTCAGTAACGATGAGATTGGCTTTAAATCTTTGAAACGTTGGATTCAAGACTTACATACTTCTCATAGACTGACCACGACCATTGTTGGAATGGAGCCTACGGGTCATTATTGGTTTAGCTTAGCTCGTTGGCTTGATGAAATGCAAATAGAAACAGTGCTAGTAAACCCACACCTGGTGAAAAAGAACAAAGAAAACCGCGACAATACCCGTTCGAAAAGTGACAAAAAAGATGCTTTGGTCATCGCAGATATGGTCAAAAACGGCTACTACTCTCCCGTCCGTTCAACTGCAGAGGCTTTCGAAGAACTTCGCGTTCTTATAGCTAACCGCGATACCATCGTGAAACGTTTGGTTAGTGCAGTGAACCAAATTATCCGATGGGTGGATATTGTTTTTCCTGAATTAAGACAAGTCTTTAAGGACGTGACATGTATCAGCTCCCTGGCAACACTTCGGTTGTTCCCCTTACCTGAAGATGTAAAAACCATGAAGGTTACGGACATCATCAAGGGTTGGAAATCACATGTTAAAAGACATGCTGGTGTACGTAAGGCACAACTTTTAATCGATGTAGCCAAAAGAACTGTCGGTCCCAAGAAAGCCCTTCGGGCATACAGACTACACTTAGAGCAGCTTCTTGAGGAGCACGACCTTGCCCAAAAGCAGCTTGAAAAAGTAGAAATAGAGATTGAATCCGTTCTCGACCGAATTCCTTACGCCAAGAAAATGCTCGCTATAAAAGGCATGAGTACCATTTCAATCGCAGGAATTCTAGGAGAGTCTGGTGATCTAAGTGCCTTTTCTCATGGAAATTCACTATTACGACACGCAGGACTCAATCTCTCAGAAGCCAGTTCTGGTAAATGGAAAGGACAGATTGCGCTTAGCAAAAGAGGACGTCCGCGTCTCCGACGCTTCATATTTATTACGACTATGAGTCTAATAATAAATAACCAGGAATTCAAGAACATGCACCATCAAAATGTCTACGATAAGAAGCTCAAGAAAATGAAATCGGTTATGAAACTATGTGGGAAATTAGCTCGTATTCTAGTTGGCATGGCACGCAGTGGAGAACCTTACAACTGTCATAAAATTTTGCCACTAGCCGCTTAAAATTATCTACAGCTCACGCAAGTTGGTTGATTCGCAGGATGACAAAGAAAGCACGGAGTATCGGAAGTATTTCGCAAAAGGGCTCAGACCCGTTCCGTTAGAAAGACCGACCTCCACCCTTTAGATAGATGTAACGAAGGAATGAAAGGGCAAAGACCGTTGAGTCATGGGAGTGAAAATCTCTAAGGGCTGTGTGGAGAATACGTGCAGTATATGGAATAATTTGGCGATTTACTTCCTCACCTCTATTTCAGCATGCCTTCTAACAGCCGAGTCTAATCATTTCTATGCCCTCGTGCTAATTACCACTTCTAAAAGGGTTGAAATCCTGCGAATTTACGAGCTTGCGTGAGAAAAACTATTTAAACCGAGGGAGCGAAATACAAGAGATTTCAGGTGCACAGCTAATTTTACCACACCGTTAAATACATTATAATTCATATTGAAATGTTTTCCACAATTACTCAGCCGTTTTTAACTAACAAGACTACCAGCTAGATATAGCGAATTGATCATAAAGCAACAAATGAAGGCTTGCTGCTTAAAATATTAAGTCTAAATTTCGGAAATTATATTCTATACGAATTCCTGTTTTCGACAGACTTTCCCAAACAGATGTTCTATAATGCCTGTAGTAATAGTAAAAACAAAATACATATCGAGAAAATCGCATCCCTTTCTGAAAAGAAGGTAGGCAAAACCACAGACCTAAAGCCGGAGTAGCTACGGTGACAGGTTATTAGGAGGACAGTAATGTGTATAGAGTAAAAAAGGATGTAGATTACGAATGACTGGTACGCTTTCCTACGCACGAACAATTGGTGTCACCTGTGATGAAATTCGTTTTTTCTTTGGAAACAGCTACAATTAACAATGTTAACGAATAAAGAAATCGAAGAATAAAGGAGAACGTACAACATAGGGAGATAAACTACCCGTCACTTGCTTACTAGTGGTGGCTTGCAAAGGTGCAGTGACCTGACGGTACGAAATTTAAGTTTATCTGGCGCTGACGCGCATTGATATATTTTAATTAATTTTGCTGCCCATTCTTTATAATTGAAGGTCTTTTCGGTCTTTTCGGTGTTTTACAGTCGTTTCACTCATCTCGTACTTTCACCGTATCTCTGTCCCCTATTATTGCCACACATCACGAAAGAAATGGCTTTCAATAATACATATGAGATATAGTTAGTGGGATATGGACGCGTAATAGGTTCTGAATTAGACCACTCTTTTGAAATGGATTTTGTTCAGGCAACCGCGAAACGTGCCTTTCATACTAATGTATATTTCTTTCAGTAATTCCCTGTACTGCAGGCTTGAACGTACAGTGAAATATAAAGACGTTATACTTGAAAGACGACGGAAATGAATCTCGATCAGAACTGACGAATTTTCTGACGTTCTATAATGATGAGGATCCGCATCAATGTCAGACATACAAAACACCCACTGCTCCCTTCCTTTTGTAAAGAAGCTAACTTTGTTCTTGTCAATCTTTCTCACAGGCTCACCTTTCAACCCTAGAGTTTTCTTGACAAGACACGGTAAGGACATCACATGCTAGGAACCGTTCCCCGCAACCAAAATCTAAATTTCCACTCACTGTCAACCTCCTCGTTCTGCCCAGCCTAAATTGGTAAAAACGGCGTCTTCACGATAGGGTCCATTTTAGTTAGGCTGTTGTATTCGCTACTCCAAAGGTTTCTAATGTAAATAGAGCTATGAAAGTAATTGTGTTTAGCATTTACTCGGTCTGCCAAACGTAGCGTAAACGGAATCGAGTTAAACGGTAAAAGGATAAATAGAGATTGCATAACAGGTAGCAAATAACTTTCTTTTACCGCATTATAGTTGGTTCCCCAAATTACTGCGACAAAGAGTAAGAAATATCAGTCGTCCATAAGTTTACAACTTGAGTGAATTACAATAGGCCTTTCGATCATTATGTGGTGACATGAGATAATGTGATTGAAAAGCCGTTTGCTCGGAGCCTTAGAGAAAAGAATTATTATTTTTTTCTTAGACAAATTCTACCTCAATTCAGAAAAATAAAATATAATTTTAAGAAACGATACTGACAGCAAAATAGAGGTGTTAAGCCGTGATTCTAAGTACAAAACTACATATTCCGCAATTGCGAGGGGATATACTTGTTGAGCGTCCAACGATAACCGAGCTGTTGAATAAAGGGCTAAAAACAAAACTAACCTCCGTGACGGCTCCTGGTGGTTATGGCAAGACAACAGCGCTGAGTCATTGGCTGAAGCAGAGCGGGATACCTTCCGTATGGGTTTCCTTTGACCCACAAGATAATGATTTGATCCAGTTTTGGAGTTATGTGATTGCTGCTGTCGACAGTAAGAACTCGGGTTTTGCTGAGGCAATGAATACATATCTACCAACGCTTAAATCTGGGGCATTTGCGACATTTATCACAGCAATGATAGATGAGTTTAGCAGCCATTCCGATGAATTGGTACTTATTTTTGACGATTATCACTCAATTCATCTATCTTCAATTCACGCATCGGTGGTGTTTTTACTTGAGCATTTGCCCGCTCATATTCATTTATATATAGCAAGTCGTTTTGAATTGCCCATTCCAACGGCTCGATTGCAGACGATGGGCCAGGTGGTTAAAATTACAATTCGGGATTTACGATTTCAACTCGATGAAGGAATTCGTTACTTCCGTGATTGCATGGGGTTTTCGCTGTCTAAAGATGATGTATCTATACTTGTCAGTCGTACGGAGGGATGGATTAGTGGACTGCATCTTGCGGCGATTTCACTGAAAAAAAGCGATCATTCTTCCAATTTTATCAATGCTTTTAGCGGTGTACATCGCAGTGTAGCAGATTATCTTTTTCAGGAAGTGTTCAGCCACCAGTCCGATGAGATGCGGTCTTTTCTCCTGGAGACATCGATATTAAACAGAATGAACGACGCACTTTGTGAGGCTGTTACCGGACAAACCAATTGTCAGGAACGCTTGGAGTTGCTGGATCAACAGAATTTGTTCATCATTCCTTTGGACGATGAACGACAATGGTATCGCTATCATCATTTGTTTTCTGAGTTTTTGCAAAGGCAATACCAGCAAAAGCATCCGGAACAGGCCAAACAATTGTATGTTCGGGCGGCTAATTGGTTGGAAGAGCATGGCTTTTTTGAAGAGGCGGTAGAGCATTTCCTTATGGGAGGGCATTACCCCGAAGTTGTTTCCTTGATTGGAAAGCATCTACACGGCCTACAATTAAAGAGAGGGGTGCTGTATCGATGGTTTAGCGCACTGCCAGAGTCTTCCCTTCTGGCAACACCAGAAGTTCAACTTCTTTATGTAAAAATACTGGCCGAATCCGAAGGACTGGAACTGGCTGGATCAAGACTTCGCCTGATGGAAGACAATCTGTCCGATCCTGAGTGGAAACCGTTTGTTGGTACGTTTTTTTATTTATATGCGGCCGTTTCTTTTTACCGGAAAGAGTTTCAGCGTGCGACGGAATATTTGGAACTATTTGAGCAGCATATGCCGGAAGGCAGCTATATACAGATGATTGAGGCTAATACATTTACTGTAAATTTTGATTCGCTATTGGTTTTTTTCGATGATCTGCATGAAGCAGAGAAATTCTTTTATAAATGGATTAAGGTTTGGGAAAACAAGAAAAATTACCCTTACGTTGGTTTCTTTTATGTCGCATATAGTGAGCTTTTATATGAATGGAATCGCTTGGAAGAGGCTGAAGTCTATTTGGAAAGGGCACTGCGGGAAAAGTGCATGCAGCCATACTTCCTTATTTTTGGACGTGCTGCTATCTACGCTGCACGGGTTTCTCTAGCTAAGGGGAATTCGGCAAAAGCATTTGATCTGCTTGAGCAGATTAAGCCTAACATCGATTCACCGGATAGAGCTATAGCCCTGAAAAAATTGGATGCGGAGAAGGCGTATTTGTCACTTGCAAACGGTTCTTTCAAAGATGTGACCGCTTGGCTGGGGATTTGTGGATTAAAGCATAGCGATACGGTCCCACTGTATCTTTTCAGCGAATATCTTCAGTTGGCCAGAGCGCTTATGCAATGTGGGTCGGTTAACGAAGCTTTACAACTGCTGGAGCATTTACATCGGCTCGTCGATAATGAAGATCGACTCAGATATAAGATAAAAGTGTGCATTTTACAAAGCATCGCTCTTCATCGAAAGGGAGATACAACGGATGCACTTATGAAGCTGGAATCCGTTCTGCACCTCGCGCAGCCACAAGGATACATCCGCAGCTTCGTTGATGAAGGCGTGGAACTGGCGAATCTGCTTGCCCAATATTTAGACCATAGGCAGCATAGCTCACTCCGAAATTCTCTACCCGTACCGTTGCGTTACGTAAAGAAATTGCTGCAACTGATGAATGGTCAAACGGAAGGATCTTTGCCTCTCCCCTCTCTACTAACGCAGCAGGAAATGAAGATTTTGCGAATGATTGAGCAAGGGTTCAAGAACCAGCAAATTGCCGACAACATCTATGTGACCGTGGGAACCGTGAAGACGCACTTGAAAAATATATACAGGAAGCTTGAAGTAAACAGCAGATTGCAGGCGTTGCAGCGTGCAAAAGAGTTGAATTTGCTGTAATGTGTTCAGCGGATTTCCTTGTGGAAAAGAAGCGAGTCTATAACGAAACCGGAAAGACTCTTTCCAATAAAGAGATTTCACTCACGTTGCTGAAGAAATCCGTGAGCTGGCTTCAAAATGTGACTCCATCGTGCTGCAATGCCGCCTATCAGAAGTTTTTTCTTGAGAAGAAAGGCTTCCCTCGCTTTACAGCGCAATAAAACGAACAGTCCTACACTGATCGGTAAGTACTTTGTTTCGTTCACCTGTGAAGTGGAAACGCGCACCACTTCCTGCCTTCGGCCAGACGGTCGGGATCGGTTTTGGCCTTAAAGATTTTCGATACTCTCTACTTGTAAATAAATCGCCCAATCCGGCACCAACGAACTCCAGCTTGCCCGTGGCAACGGATGATGTGTTGAGAAAGGATCAGAAACGGACTTGCATGAATCTCTTGGTTCTAAAAGTCTTAAAAGAATAGATCGGGGATGATATTACTGTTTGGGGTGAGGAGAAATAAGTTTAAGATTAGAATCTGGTTTTTTACAGTGAACTAAACTGATATCTTTTTTGCAATAGGGACAAATCCAGGAACCCCTTTCTGTACTACCGAATGAAACCTGTAAACAGTATATACACTTTTTCTCTAGCAAGTGCCTCATCCCCTTTTGCTAAAGGAAATTGTTATCCTTAGCATTTAGTTTCCTTTCTTTGAGCTTATCTTAGATTTCTTGTGATTCAACCCTACTTTGTAAGCCATTAATTTAGATTATTATCCAAAAGCTTATTGAACTAATAATCGATAAGCTTTAGATCTTCACAGTAAATTATAGCGCACATCAGTTAAATTTTATGTCGTTTGGTGCATTTATACTTTTATCGTAACTACTTAGGTCAGTGAGCCGAATGAAAACTGACCGCGTATGACAGAAATAATAGAAGCGAGTACATCCAGTTTTTGTTTTCGAAGCGTGGAAATGAAGCCGCGGATGCGCGCAAATTGCTTGGCTCCCTCTTCTGTACGGAAGGATCCAGAAATTTTCTGCTTGATTTTCATCATTCGAATGTCACGTTCTGCTTGACTGTTGTCAAAAGGCACTCGATCATCTCGAAGAAACCGCAGTATGGCGGTTTTGTGCAGAATGAATCGCTCGCCAAGGTTAGCTGCTTTGCTTTTGAAATTCTTTTTCGAGGCGCAGAGGAATGGAAAACCCCTCCTCCTGCACCTGATGCTCCTTTAAAAAGGGGCCGAAAGGGGTTTACTTTATGGAGCACAGCACGGACATCGAATTATTGATGATCACATGGTCAAACGGGTGATTGAGGGAGAATTATCATGATTCTCCCTTTTTTCAAATGACACTTGGACAATAAATTCGTCAATTTGCGGACAACTAACGCCGTCACCTTCGGGACTATATACTACGTCATTAACATTTTCCGTTCAATGAAATTAGATGACTATACCCTTTTTAAAGATTATTAAAACATTTGAGATACCTAAGTAGTTACCTTTTATCAGCGTATTTTTTTGAAAATCGGTTATAAACTTTGGATTAATCTTACTTCAACATAGCGTTATACCTTCTCAGCATAAGCACCTTTCTCAACCGTTCATCTATATTGTTTTCTTCTTCAAAATATAGTATTTTTTCACACAATCCTAGATTTTGTTTCAGCTGTATTGTGTTTGTCAGAAATAATCTTATTTCTCCAACTGATAAACCTATTCTTCGGGCTTCCATTATTAATTCGACCCATTCTTGCTCTTCCTCATTCGTATAAGGTTTCAATAAAAAACACACCCCAATACCATAGAATTTATAAAATGTTTTTCATTTAACACAATTGACCAGCAACTTTAATTGGTTATATTTCATAGATGGTTACAAGAAAAATTTGAAATACTCTTTTTCCACCTTTATAACTATAAACCCTGTCTTTATAAAAAAAAATCTCCCAAAGGGGGGAGATAAGGGGGGATCTAACATCCGTGTATTTCCATTTAGATTATATTTAACTCTTTTGCACGCTGCAAAGCTTTAAGTCTGCTGTTAACATCAAGCTTCTTATACATATTTTTTATATGTGTTTTTACGGTTCCAACAGTTACGTGAGTATGTTCGGCTATTTGTTTATTTGACATATCCTTCTCAATCAGGCGCAAAAATCTTTGTTTCTTGCTCGGTTAATAGAGAAGTACTCGTCACGTTCCCTTTTACACTTACATTCATTAGCAGCAGCAATTTTCCTACGTAAGCCAAGGATACCGGAAAGGATGAACGAATGTGTTTTAGTTGCCTAAGGTTTAAATACCGTGTCAGCATATTCGCCATGCTCTCACCCTCATCAATAAAACTTCGGATATATCCATGAGGTTCCGCCAGATACAGCGCTTCTTCAAGCTTTATTAAAGCGATCTGTTCTCTGCCCCCCAAGTAAAGCATGATACATTGCCCGATCAGCACCCTGATTCTGTCTCGCAATCGGTCTTCCCTTGAAACAAGACGATGTAACCGCTCCAGGAGGTACTCGCACTCTACCAGATGTCCACAGTGTGCCAACGTTCTTGCCAGTGTCATGTATTCCCCGACATGGTAAAGCGGGATGTCATCTTTATAGCTGAACCCGCATGTTTGCAGCCAATGGGCCAAATCATCATTGGAGCCCTGCCGAATCCATAAATTCGCTTTAAGTGCCTCAATTCTCATGGAGAAAATCAGGTAATCAGGAGAATTGATTTTTGACTTTACCTGCTCCAGCATTTCGTGTGCCATATCAGGGCATCCTGTAATATATTGAATCCTGGATGCTACTGCAACAGCACGAACCAGGTTTCTTGAGAGCTGCTGCATATCCTTTTGTTGAAGCACTCGTTCAGCGTATAACTCGGCCTCCTCCAACAGGTTCCATTCGTACAACAATTCACTGTAAGCAACATAAAAATAACCTCCGAACCGGTAATTCTTTTTATTCTCCCACGTTTTTACCCATCGCTTAATAAATGATTCCGCTAAATGAAGATCATTGATGTGTGCGATCATATCATCATATTTACTGCCGACAGCTGCATTGCCGCCAAGCGTTTGCAGATAACTTCCTTCCGGCATGTGCTGTTCGATTATATCTAAACAGTCGATAGCTCGTTGAAGATCACGCTGGGTATACGCGATCATTGCATACCCCCAGTACAGATTGCCTATGGCCTTCCCCCAATCCTCATCTGTCAGCGTATGTTTCATGCCAGCCAGCCGTATCCCCACTTGCTCCGCCCTCATTTTCGCCAATTCCCATTCTCCAAATCCTATTAACACGCTTATATAATAAATTTCTATCATCGGCTTTTCAGAAATACAGGCTTCTGGTAAGACAGCTATCCATCTATGTAAAACCGCCCAATTCGCTTGCACCATTGTTGGAAGAAGCTTCTCTATCAATCCAACTGCTTCGACATAATAATTTCCCACTATAAAATGATCGACCGCTTCCTCTATAATCCATGGAGTTCGAACCATCTGGCGGCATTTTCATGCGCAATCATCCATTCTTTCAGATGTTTCTGCTGCAAATAACGCTGCAGGAAATCCGCAAAAAGATGGTGATAGCGATACCAGTCCCTCTGCTCATCCAGGGGGACTATAAACAAATTCTGCAGCTCCAACATCTCCAATGTCTCTTGAGATTGAGCCACACCTGTTACTGCTTCGCATAACGAACTATTCATTCTCTTTAAAATAGAAGTTTTCATTAAAAATGTCCGCACATGTTCCGACTGATGAAGAAACACCTCTTCCAGCAAATAAGATGCAATATCCCGCTGTTGTCCGTTGAATTTACGAATCAAATCTAACGGATTTGGACTTCTTTTTAGAGATAGTGCGGCTAAATGCAGTCCACTGATCCAGCCTTCTGTCTGCAAGGTTAACCGGTAGACATCGTCTTTCGATAGAGTCAGATCCATACAGTTTTCAAAATAGATACTGGCTTCATACTGTTCAAATCGTAAGTCATCAATGCTAATGGTATGAAGCTCGCCTCTTGCTTGAAGCCGAGCTGTTGGCAGGAAGGGTGTGGGAACGACTTGCAATATACAGGTGAATATGAGGAGGCAAAACTTCAAGCAGATACGACAAAGATGTGTGGATGGAGGGCTGTTGAATCACGTGAAAATCATCAAGGATTAGTACCAGTTCATGCGGGAGTGCGTTTAGGCCATTAATCAACGCGGTAATCATAGGTGAATAAAATGATTCGTGAAAGCTGTCTTTTTTAGGCCAATTGCCAATTTCCAAATCAGGATGCGCATTCGTGGTTGCGACGAGTACATAATTCCAGAATTGAGTAAAACTATTATCCTGTTTGTCCAACGAAACCCATGCCACAACAAAATCACATTGTTTCACCCACTGGCTTAGCGCCGTCGTTTTACCATACCCAGCAGGGGCAGTAATAATGGTAATATTTTATCATTTCTCAACTTGCTGAGCGAAGGCATTATAAACGGTTAGTTGTGATGGGGATTTTTTGGACTATCATTGCTGCGTATTACCAAGCGATAGGCAAATAGTTAGTCAACATTACATTAAGTAGTAAATTAGATTGTTTCAATCGTAGTAAATTTATATCACACAAACAGAAAAATTGCCACAATTTTTAACTTTAGAAAAGTAATGAAATTTCATCTGTCAAAGCAAATTATGACACACTTTTCTAACTTATGTATGTTAGTATGTTTGCAATAGTGCAGTTTAGACCAGTTCAAAATACTTATGCAATAAACACAAAGCTGCCTCTACATGATACACGAATTTATTCTTTGGTGAGGAGTATCATATTAGCCACAAGCAAACCATACGATAGAACTATAATTACGAATACGAAGATAAAAAAAGACCAGAATATAAAGTCTAAGTTCACGTATCAATAGATGAGGGCCTTAACTGAGAGCAAAAATACGTCGAAACATTTCAAACAACTCACCAATATAAATCCGATTAATCGACAGACTTAGCCATAAGATTAGACTATAATTTCTATCGTAACAGTACAAATATAACGTTTAGAAAAGGGCAACCCTCTCTGAAAAGAAGGTGCGCAAAACTACAGACCTAACGTATTAGTACAATGGTGGCTGGGTTACCTAACGGAACACTCTCAGGGGGAAATCGATGGTTGCTAAAATTGAAGATGAATCAAAAAAACAACTTGATAATGAATGGGTGACTCTCCTTTGCCGTGCACGCGAACTCGGATTGACACCTGAAGAAATTCGCCATTTCTTTCATACGAGTAAAATGAACAAATCCGATGGGATAGGCGCAGGAAAAAATGAGTAGTTTCGCCTAAGGGAGGTTACTGTTTTGGTTTTTGTAGACGCCACTTATTGAACTCGAGGAATTCCCTAAATTGTTCTTTGCTTATTCCAGATTCCATTGCTTCTAATGCCAAATCTATCCACTCTTTATCTAATGTTGTTTTATTCTCTTTTGGCTCCTCATCGTTTAATAATTCTTTCACATCTATATTTAGTACATCAGCTATTTTTTCAAGAAAATGAATCGAGGGATTCTTTTGAATGTCTCGTTCAATCGAACTTAAATATGATTTAGCAATTCCTGCCCTTTCTGCCAATTGGGTGAGGGTTAAACCATTATCTTTGCGGAGTTGTTGAATACGTTTACCGATCATGGATAACTCCTTTAACCTGATTTTATTTAAGTATAACAAAAATAGGTTCATTAGGAAATTATAATTGCTCTCTTGTTAACTGAAAAACCCCCAACGTTCATTGGTGTTGGGGGTTCAACCTTTAGGGATTCTTCACAATAAAGGGAACTTGAACAGATTGACCGTTGTCTACCGCGTAACGGGCCCACACTTGATAGGAATTGGTGGCAGGCACATAGGTAGCTGATGTGATGTTAGAATCGGTAAAATAGATGTCATGATCCTTGTTGATAAAATTCAGGTTAAACTGCTTTCCATTTACAGTTTGAACCAATTTCGTCTCCGTTTGGGATGGTGTTCGTTGGCTTCCCACCACATGGATCCATTGACTCCTGGATTCCACTTTCCCACCCGCCGGGGTGAAGAAGTAGTTAATCTGATAGTCCCCATCTTTTAAAAGTTGAGAGAACTGCGGATCGATCTCAAACACACCATTTCCGAGATATGTAGGCTCCAGATTTTTGTAATACAACAAATCTCTGCTAACCATAACCGCTTTCATAATCTTTCCATCCAATGAATCAAAACCTTGAATAGGGTTGCCGAACTTATCCGTAACTTGCATTTTTAGTGTTTGGTATGCATCCTTACTAAAAGTTGTAGGCTGCTGTTCAGGCACAGATGGCAGGAGCGGCCCTTGACCCGGACCTCTCGTAACTTGCGTATTTTGTTTAGTTGAAAAAATAAATGAAAAGGCACTTTTCATGTCGGTTTTAATTGCATCCAATTGTTTGGATGCAAATACTTCTATGGAGGCTTTGATACTTCCCCAGTCAAAATCTTGTTGAATTTCATTTGTTTGGTGCACAGGATCCGCTCCGACTGTAACCTGTAGGGGCCCGGGTGTCCACTCAATTGGCTTAGCACCTGGTTGGCTTACTTTTGCAGACTGTGTAATATTTAACACAAAATTGTTTGCTGCATTTTTAATAATTTTCACAAAATTTTCCGCATCAAAATGAGTCGGGTTCGATGGTGATGCCGGTGTATTTTGATTTTGAGCAGCGGCAATGTCTGCGACCTGTTTCTGAACCATCACGGCCGAACCTGCAGTCACTACACTCTGGGATTGGGTAGCGATGACATTGGTACCCTGTGATTGCTTCAACAGGTCAGTTGAAGGTGAAGTGCTAGTTGTCTGATTTTGCTGGGTATCAATTGCGGTGTACTGCTCTTGGCTAATTGTACCAGCGTCCGTTATCTTAACCCCCTGCACCTGAGTGATGTTAGCCTCAGTACCCTGTGTTTGTGACGCCGCATTCACTGTTTGCCCTTGAACAGCAGTAACATTACTCCCTTGTTTCTCATAGGCTGTGGACGCACCGGATGTTGTTGCCGCTTGTGATTGACCAGCGATTACTACTGTATTTTGGCCCTGCGAGCCACTTGCAGTTGATGTTGAATCTTGGACTTGACCAGTCGTGATAGTTGTATCCTGTTTTGGAGGGCTACCTGCAGTTGTTTGTTTAGTCTGGTTTAAATTCGTATTGCTTCCTGCCTGTTGTGTTGGGACAGAGGTCGAAGGTTCCTGTGCGCTAGAATTGTGTGTTTGGTTTGAACTTGTATTCGTTTGTTCAGACTGGGGCACAGTACTTAGACCTTGTTTTTGGGAAACCTCCACACCCATCACTTGACCCTGTTGACTTTGCCCTCCCCCCCCTGTTACAACTGACGTGGTTTCGGTAGTGTCAGATTTAGTTGTTTGGCTTTGGGTCGCGGAGTTGGTTGAATCATTTCCAGATGAAGAATTAGAGGTGTCATGCGTTGCCGGGCTGGCATTACTTGTAGTTTGTGTCTGAGTACCCTGGCTTGCTGATTGGGCCGGACTAGATGATTGACCACCCTGGGACACTGAAGAAGATGAGCTTACCCCGGTTGTTGATGCCTGGCTGCTAGTAGCAGAAGCACTCTGGCTGCTAGCAGAACCAGTACCTGAAGCAGTACTTGGACTGGCACTGGCACTGGCACTTGAACCGGTACTTGGACTAGCACTTGGACTGGCACTTGGACTAGCACCGGGAGAGGATGTATCAACCGCTTCCGCCAACGTATTATCCGTGTTAATAAATAACCCACCAATACCTAAAACAAAAGCCAGAGTAATCACGATATTTTTGTTCATCATTTGGTTACCCCTTTGATTTAATTAAATTACCGATTTTTATCCGTTAAATTATCTGAATTACTAGTTGTTCTGTAAAACGAACATTAGTCTATTATGGTCTGGTTAACAAAACTTAAAACCTATTTGTTATATTTTTTGCTTTCGAAATTACCAAGAATATGTATCCAAAAATACAACGGCAAGTAAGAGAAAAGTAACTCCATCCAGTAAGGACCAGATGGAGTTATGTAGGAGATTTAAAAATTAGTTGGTAGCCTTTTGGGTTTGTGTAATTGTAACTCCAGAGCTTTGAGTTTGACCTGTAAACACAGCACCAGATGATTGTGTTTGAGATGTGTTCGTAGCTGACCCTTGAGTTTGAATGATATTGCTTCCATTAGCAGTTGCACTTTGAGTTGTACCTACAGTTGAGTCTTGCCCTTGACCGATGAAACCTCCTACTGCCGTGGATGATTGAGAACCAACGTTATTAGAATTTTGTTTTTGAGTGATGTTGCTTCCAGTTCCAGTTGCACTTTGAGTTGTGCCTGCCGTTGAACCTTGCCCTTGAAGAATGAAACCTCCTACTGAATTCGATGATTGAGAACCAGTGTTAGTAGAACCCTGAGTTTGCGTTACTCCCGTTCCGCCTGCAGTTGCACTTTGAGTTGTACCTGCAGTTGAGCCTTGCACTTGACCGATGGCAAATCCAGTTGCATCGGATGATTGAGAGCCATTCTTAGCTGAGTTTTGTGTTTGAGATAAGTCGCCTCCAACTGCATTAGCATCTTGGTTTGCAGCTGCAGCTGACCCTTGAGTTTGCGTAATTGCCACACCAGAAAATCCGCCTACACCAGATGCGCTTTGATTTTGAGCTGAACTATTGTTAGAGTTTTGAGCCTGACCAATAGCAACACCAGTAGCTCCTTGATTTTGAGTTGTAGCAGCTGATCCATTTTGGGTTTGAGTGCCCCCTGGAAGACCGAAGAAACCGCTAAGTGTTCCTGCATTTTGCGTTTGTTGAGATGTCGTGCCAGCTGTTTGGCCTTGTTGTGAAACTCCATCAACAACAGCAGTTTGTCCTTGGTTAACATTTCCACCAAAAGTTTGCCCTTGATTTGTTGCACTTGCGGATCCGCCTGTCTGAGCTTGCCCTACTGTGCCTGTATTTCCTTGTCCCTGTACAACCAATTCACTAAACAAGCTGCTTTGTGTGCTTGTTGTATTAAAGCCAGCTGATTGAGTTTGTGTGGGGTCGGCTGCAAAAACTGAACTTGCACCGAGAACCATAGAAGCTGCTACTACCGTCGTTAAAACAATTTTCTTTTTCATTTAAACAATCCCTCCAAATTCGTTTTTAAGAACCACAAACACAGTATACAACGAACGTAGCGAAAATTTAAAGGCGGGAAATTAGCTTATAACGAACGAAAATAGCCAATTTAACGACTTAAATGTTCTTTTAAATGAATTTTCTAACGTTTTCTATTGTTTTATAGCTTTATAAAGAACGAAATGTTCATTATATTGAACGAACGGAAGATGCTGTTTTTTTAAATTTCCGCTCTCACCAATCGTGTAAATCCACACGAGCTTCTACTTACTCAATTCCAGCCCAAAACGCACAAAAAAACAGCTAACCGCTTAATCGGTTAGCTGTGTATCCTTTATTGCAGGGTAAAAGAAATTGTATCCGTACCCGCGGTATACCCGCTTTTGCTTGCAGTGGCTTTCACATAGTAGGTTCCCTTAGCGCTTGTAGCATCTGTTCCCAGGCTGAATACTGTTTCACCTGTCGCATCTGTTACCGCTGTGCCGGTGTATACCGCACCAGTTGGTGTGGTGATGGTTACCTTAGCACTTGCTGCGTTTAACGGAAGGAGCCCTGGACCCTGAGCTTTCACATACATATCTACTTCATTGCCTGCAACATACGTATGTTGATTCGTTAACACAGAAGTCGATATGGTTGTACCGGTCTGCGCGGGTACCGATCCATACGGGGCTTTAATCAAACCAAAACCATAGAATGTATCTCTTCCCGGTGTCCCTAGATCGGTTGCTGTTTGCTGGAGCTTAGTCCGCAAGCTTGTAGCGGAAAGAGTAGGATTCGCCTGCTTCAATAAAGCCAGGTCCCCAGCTACGAAAGGCGTGGCCATCGACGTACCATTTAAAGGAGCATAGCTGTTATTTAAATATGTGCTCAGAACATTCACGCCTGGTGCCGCCACTTCGACTTTGCTGCCAGTTGCCGAAAAAGAAGCACGCTGGTTGTTTGAGTCAACGGCTGCTACCGCTATCGCGGAGTCATAACGCGCTGGATATTGGACCGTATCCCCGCTTCCGTCCGCTGTGCCGTTATTACCTGCGGCTGCTACCACAAGAATGTTATTGTTGTAGGCCTTGTCGATAACCTGGTGAAAGGCAAGCGAATCTGTTGAAGTTCCCAAGCTTAGGTTGATAATGTCCATATGGTTCGTAATAGACCAATCAATCCCTGATACAATATCCGATAAATAGCCCGAACCGGTGTTATCCATTACTTTTACTGCATAAACACTTGCATCCGGAGCCACTCCCGCTACACCAAGCGTATTTCGTTTAGCACCGATAATACCGGCAACATGTGTACCGTGACCGTTATCATCCGCATAAGAAGTTGTGTAGGACACAAACGAAGTACCGCCAGCCACCGTTAGGTCTTCATGAGCTGCGACACCAGTGTCGACAACCGCAACTTTAACTCCTTTACCTGTGTAGGCTGAGTTCCATGCATACGGAGCTGCCACTTTATCCATTCCCCAATCCGTTACCTGCCCATTCACGTGAACGATCTGATCCGGTTCCACATCCGCGACATTGGGATTATGCAAGAGCCCTTGAATCGCCTCTTGCGGAACGGACACAGCCAGCGCCGGAATGGACGCGAATTGATAATGAATATTTCCCTTTGCATTTGTAATTAAATTTTTATCTGCTTTATTTTTAAAATGTACGATATATCTTCCCATAGAAGAAGGCGCCGCTTCTGCATGAAAAGGAATCGTAGCCATAAACATTAGCAACACTAGAAAAAAAGAAAACCATTTTCTCACTATCTCATCTCTCCCCTATACAATCGCACAAGACAACCGACAAGCGAAATGAATCTTTTATTTTAGTTATAATCCCTCCTCTATCCCTACTAGTGTTATCGACAGATATGTAGGAAACCAATAGGCTTAACTTACATTTTTAACCCACTCCATCCGGCCTGTTTTTTCTAGATCAAAAGTAGAACGTCCAAAGAATCAAGATCACTTGCCATGGGACCGCATGCACCTTTCTTGTGAAGGTTTTCGTGCAATTTTTGCAAATACTATTTCTTTACTTGAGCAAATTATCCAAGATAGAATAGTAAATATATACAGTTAACTAGTGCTGCACTACTAAAATTATCCAATTTCTATAAAAACAAGGGGGATTTTTAATGAGTTTTAATGGTAAAGCCTTTGTCCCATTGGTATCTCTTGGTTTACTTTTTACCGGTGCTTCACCTGCTTTTGCTGCTATTGAAGTACACAAAGCCACAGAAATACAGCCATACACTGCTTCAGAGCTTCAGCCGTATCACTCAACAGAAGTTCCACTCTACCAATCAACGGAAATTCCAGTCCATAAAGCCCAGGAAGTTAAACCAACGCAACCACCCAGTAGCCAAAAGGGGCAGGCGAAAAAAGTCGATCCTTCCTCCTGTTATGGAACATTCAATCTCTACGTACCTGGTGCTGTCTCTACTACCGACGATTACGTTAATCATACAAGAACCACTACAATTTCACCCGGCAGTGGTAAATTAAAATCATGGCTAACCATTAATGCTAACGGAACGTATGTATGGAATAGTTCGTGGGATAAAAAAGTAATCAAAGGAAAATGGAAAAAAGGCGACGCTGATTATCCTGTAATCTTGCTCAATGCCCAAGAACATAAAAACTGGAAAATTGGAATAGACAAACGGAAAAACCAAGTTTATGTTTGGGATGGTTACACCTATTACATTGGAATTCCGAAGAAATAAAAAGCAAACCCACCGGCCTATGTTGGTGGGTTTTGTTTATCTTCCAATCCGTTGGCGAATTTACTTAGAAGTTACTTGCTATTCACCTCTCATCGAATAAAAGTCACTTTATTTCGTTTATTAAAATTATTTTGATCATTTTATTACCATGTGTTAAACTCAAATTGTTCTTTATAACGAATAAAATAAGGAGAAATGTTCATGAAAAAGAAAATTTGTGGATTAGTTTTGGGAGCTATGATAGCGAGTTTAGGGATCTCTTCTTCAGTCTTTGCTGATAATAACGTAGTTAAAGATAAGCAAATGCCGATAAGGGGTATACATCTAAATTATAACGGGGTGGATGTTCAAGATCCTTTAGCTTTTCAATTAAATAATCGAGCCTTTGGATCTGTAGATATTTTTGCTAATTATTACGGAGTAAAATATTCTTGGAACGCGGCAAAACATCAGTTGACTTTGAATAATACAGTGATATCGAACGTCTATGGTCTGTCAAATAATAGTCAAGGAACGCTAATAGCACCTATTGAAGCAATGGCTGCAGCTGTTGGTACAGATAACAATCAGAAACATTATGAAACTGGGTTTGATTCTGCCACGCAAACAGAAAATGTCGCGATTTTTCCAAAAGGTACCGTGCAGATTAGTCCGGCCGTCCCAAATATGGGTGAACACTGGGCAAAACTCGATGATATGCCATATGGGCCAATCTGGGGCGCTTATAAAGGAAAATTAGTATTTTTTGAATATATGTTCGCGAAAGATACGGAGCGAGATTTAGTGCTGGGTGGCAACCAGGGAGCGCCAACACCTAGCCGTATTGATCATGCGGAAGTAAATTGGAATCCCCACGGACACGCGGGTTATGAAGTGCCTCATTATGATGTCCACCTCTACTTCATCTCAAAGGATGAGCAAAGTAAAATAGTGCCTGACCCAGCAGCACAACCAGGCAACGCCCCAAGCATGACCACAAATGATTCAATGGATATCCAACTACCCATGAATATGCAGCACACCACCACAACTGATTCGATGGATATCCAACAACATACGAATATGCAGACAACAACCGTTCAGAAATAGAACCCAATCAGTTTAAATGAGCAACCATCCTATATCTAGGATGGCTGCTCTAATTTTCACTACTAAACACGTTTATCTGCCAACTTGTTACCTTTGCAATACTGCACTAAATCTAAGTAAAGTATTCATGCTTTACTTTGGGTCAAGCTTTGCAAGCATTAATGCGTACACCCCTTTGTCAATATGCCATAAAAAATATCCCTGTGGTAAGACCATAGCCAATGCGTTATATAATACCTTTCGTTGCGAGTTGACGTATTGTGATAATTTTTAATACCGAGATATAATTAACGCAACATGTGTTTTAAAAATTTAATCCCTGGTCTAAAATGGTGACCCATACGGATACTTCATTTTATAACTGAATCAATTTCATAACTCAAATCCTTTGAACCGTAAGGTTCAATGGGCATGAAAAAAAGGAGTACCTCCCCAAATCTCGAATAGAGTAGTTGCTCAGACAACTCAATGAGAAAGGTGGTCTCCTCATGTACTCTATTCGTCAAGGTCATTTGTTTTCCCTGCAAGATTTGTTAGATTTAGAACCCACCGAACGTTACACAGCGATTTTTGAAGGCATTAATATTATGCCACTGCTTAAAATCACGTCAAAGAACACATGTGAAGGTGCCCCTCAGTCGCTTAACTATCCAGCAATGGTTTATTCTATGCTGGCTCGTATTTTAGAAGGGATCCCAACCATAAAACTTCTTGTTCGCCGTTTAAAACAAGATGTTCTTTTCCTTCTGGATTGCGGTTTTTCCCTTTCCGATCGGGTGCCATCTGAATCTTCTTTCTCACGTTTGATTCGAAAAATTAAAACCTCAAACGTGTTGGCCGAGATGAACCATCAACTTCTTTCCCAAACGATGGAAGAAGGTTTTATTGATGGTAGCCATATTGCCATTGATGCTACGCATATAGAGGCCCGAGATCAAGCTCCACAAAAGGATGAAGTGGAAAAGAAACCCGATGTCAAAGAACCGAAAAAACGAGGCCGCAAAAAGAAAGAAGACTATGAAGCCTGGAAAAAAGAGCAGGAAGAAATCCAAAACAACCTGCCTATTTTTGAGCAGAAAATCGAAAAACAATTGGATTACACCTTCGATGAGCTTCAAAAACAAATGCCAAACGCTCCCAGGTGGGGAATTAAGAAGAACTCCGAAAATAAAAACGTTTTTTGGTATGGCTACAAACTTCACTTAGCTGTAGAAACGAAAAGTCAGTACATTTTAGGGCATTTGCTTTCTTCAGGAAACATGAACGATGCCAAAGCTGCGATTCCACTATTAAAAGGGATAGCTGAGCGTTTTCCTATTCTGAACATCACGAAAGTGATGGCAGACGCTGGTTATGATTACAACCCGATTTATGAGCAGGTTTATCGCATGAAAGCGGACGGTATCATTGCCTATAATAAGCGGAACGAAGCGCCACCTATCGGTGTCGATAAGTATTTTGCACCGACCTGTGTCCGCGAGTATTCCTACCGTTATGACAGCTATGATAAAAAATACGAAACACTAAAGTATACAAGACCGAAGGAATGTAAGGACTGCCCGCTCGTTCACGACACGCTATGTCAAAAGAGCATGAAAATCAAAAAAACAGCAGATTTGCGCCGGTATCCAGCTCCCGCTCGTGGAAGTAAGTCATGGAAAGAGCTTTATAAGGAACGTACTTCTGTAGAACGAGTGAACGCGTACTTGAAGGAATATTTTCAGCTGAACAATATCCGATATCGTTCTGGAGAATTAGCGAAAGTCCATGTTGATTTACTGTGCCTATTGTTTAATGCTTCTAAATTAGCTGTTGATCGTATCAACACCCAATTGAGCGTCAAAGCCGCTTAACAGAACGCGACCTCCGGTCGTTTTTTAAATGAATACAAAAATTCTGTAGGTATTGAGATTTTTAAAAAGCAATTATGAAATTGATTCAACTAATAATCGAAATGTGTAATTCTCAATAAAAAATTTAAATGATTAAAATTTGCTCACCCAAAATAGCATAAATTAAATACTTATAAAGGGAGAAAAATATGGATCAGAAAAAGATAAATATAAAAAAGTGTATTATTTCCCTCGTTTTATCTAGCTGTTTGGCAGTGCCATCCTATGTAACTGCATCACCTGTAAAGATTGATGGGGAAACTGTGTCTAACGATGCGATTCAGTACCATGGCAGAACAATGGTTCCGCTGCGTGGCGTTTTGGAGAAGATGAATATTCAAGTTAACTTTGACGAGCAGAAAAGAATGGCAATTGCTTCAAAGAACAACATAACCATACAACTTCCAATCGGGAGAAGCGTAGCGTACATTAACGGCGCTTTAAAAATGTTGGATACACCAACATTAATGGTTAATGGCAAGACATATGTTCCTTTGCGTTTCATAACCGAGACATTTGACAGTCAGGTAAAATATGATGCCAAAACAAAAACCGTCGATATTATGTCGAGCGTGGCGAAAAAGGTGGATTTACTAAATGAGTTAAAGGCTGTGAAATCAGAAGGTAAGAAGGAAGCACTTCAAGTACAGGATACAGCTTATCAAAATACCCTTTTCCTCGGACAAAACAAAATTGCACTTTGGAATCTAGACGGTAAATATAAGACCCTGACGGTTTATCTGGTATCTAAAGATGAACAAAGTTACAATCAGGGGGTAGAGATAATAGCCGAACCAGATACAAAGGAATTTAAAATCATTGGAGCGACATCTGGCATCCGTCCCCTGGAAGGGCTGAAGAAATTTACGTTTGATGTCACTGGTGTACACACACTGGAAATCCAAGGAGTTGGTACGTATTCGCGTATCATCAACCCTACCGTTCAGTAGCGCTTTCTAAAAATCGCTTCTGTTGAATTCTGAAAAACGGCGAAGAATTGATACATCCCCTCAACCTTCTTATTTGGAAAAATAAAAAGGAGCCATAATCGGCTCCGCAACGTTTTTACTATTATTTTCCTACCTTGTTACATGACGAGGAAAAAGAAATTCCTCATAGATATACTATCATACAAACCTGGTCTTAATTACAACATGCCCTTCTGCATCTATTTTCAAAGATATTAAAATTTGAGAACCGCTTTTATTTCTGGATACCCCTTTAGTAGGTTTTATATCCATCTTAATAGAGTAAATATAAGCAGGGGAACAATAAGCTTGTAAAAAAACTCTGGAGTTAATTAGTGAAGCCGATGCATACAGGTGAGCATCGGCTTCTTGTATAATGACTGATTCGTTTGTTTTCCTACTGTCCCTGATTATCAATCACAACTTTATCTCCATCAGATAAACCTGCCGCATTGTCGGTTACAACCCGTGTGCCTGGAGATATGCCAGCCGTAACAAGCGCCTGTGAGCCTTGTTGCTGTCCTACCGTTACAGCTTTGCGTTTAGCTATCCCATTCTCCACAGCAATCACATACATTTTGCCGCCTTCATTGACAATCGCGCTGCTTGGTACGATAATGCCCTGTTTGGCTGCCGGGTCAACCAACGTGACATCCGCAACCATACCCGCTTTCAAGATGTGGGTAGGATTCTGTACAGTTACCATTACCGGGTAACCTTTACCTTGGCTGTCAGATGGGCTGATATTCGTTACAGTTCCGGTTGCAACCGTGTTAAGTGCTACAGCCTTCACCTGTACTTTATCCCCTGTCTTAATGCCATTAATCTGGTTTGCCGGAATGTACACAAGCACCTTAACGGTATCGATATTGGTAATCACAAGCGGCGCCACTGGAGACTGTGGTGATACCATCTCTCCAGCCTGAATGTTCTTGGCACTAACAATTCCGTTAATTGGTGAGTATACAACCGTATCACCGAGTGCGTCCTGCGCAATTTTCAAGTTCACCTGAGCCGCATTTACATTAGACTGCATCGCTTCAATGCCTGCGTTGCTGCCGGCTACACCAATTCCGCTTTCCGCATTCTGGTAGCCGCTAGCAGCTGTGCTATAGCCGCTGCCCGCATTTTGCAAACTGTTCTGTGCGGTAACAAGCGCCTTCTTGGCTGCATCGAGTGCGACCTGCCAATTCTGACGGTTAATCATCGCCGTCTTCACAGCTGCCTGAGCATTGACGTAACCTGTCTGCGCCTGGTCAAGGGCTGACTGCGGAGCTGCCCCCGCATTGAATAGCGATTGAGCCCGGGTCAGCGCTGTTTGGGCATCTTTCTCCGCCTGCTGGGCTGTTTTCACTGCATTATCGAGCGTGCCAAGATTATGTGTCAGGGTGTCAACCGAGCTTTGCGCCTGATTGATAGCCGCCTGAGAGGAAATAATGCCGGTTTTCGCCTGCACCATACTACCCTGTGCTGCAGTTGCAGCTCCTTTGGCCTGCACAAGGCTGGCCTGCTGCTGGGTTTCTGCCCCCTGCACGCCTGCCACAGCTGACTGAACGGCTGCCTCGGCCTTGGCTACATTGTTGCGATAATCCTTATTATCAATTGTAAAAAGAGTCTGGCCGCTTTTTACTGATGTACCGACATCCACTGGCAGGGAGACAACTTTTCCGCCTATCTTAGGGAGGATGCGCACCTCATCAGAGGCCTGAATGGTTCCGGTATAAACCGGTCCCATGGTTATGGATCCGTTTGCCGCTATCGCTGTTGTGACCTGGGTAGGAATGTCCTGGGTCACTGCGGCGTTTGTACTGCACCCCGCAATAGCAGCCGTGCTTGCACATAAACTAAGAGCCAGCAAAAGAGATACTTTCCGCATGCTATTCTTTCCTTTCTTTCTTCAATATCATTGTTCCGCCGGTTTAGCCGGCGCTTTACGTTTCTTAAACAACAGGACAAGCGGTATGCAGATAAACACTGGAACGGCGGACAAAAGAAAGGTGTCCGCGATTCCACGGGAAAGGGCATCAAGCTGAATGAGCCCCATTAAGCTGCTCATGCCGCTGCTGCCGGGAAACACCTGGTTTAGCCCGATCGTCTCCTGGGTAATCGTATCTGAAATATGCTGCACATGCATCGCCGTCCGGTTCTGCATGATACTCGTAAGAACTGCAATTCCCATAGATGCGGCCACCTGGCGAATTAGGTTGGAGAGGGCAGAAGCATTCCCTACCTGACGCGGATCCACTGCATTCATGCCTGCGGTCGATAGTGGCATCATACACAGCCCAATGCCAATCCCCCGAATCATCAGCACGGTTTTGAGCCACGCTTGCGGCGTCTGAACGGTTAACGTATGGAGCTCATACGTCATCACGCTAAGAATCGTTAACCCAACAAGTCCCAGTGGAATTACGCCTATTTTATCAAACAGTTTCCCGGCAATCGGCATCATGATCGCCATTGCAATAGCCTGGGGCATCAAGAGTAGCCCCGTATCGATAGCAGACATTCCCTGAATGTTCTGCAGGTAAATCGGCGTCAAGAATACCCCGCCAAACAAACCAATCGTCACCAGGCTTGCGGACGCTACGCTTAACGAATAGGTAAAATTCTTAAGCAAAGACAGATTGAGAAGCGGGTCGGGCCGCCCTGTCTCTACCCATATCAGCAGCAAGGCTGCCATAAGCGAGATAAACATCAGAATGACAATCTCAAAAGAAGTCCATCCTTTAGATTGGCCTTGGCTCAGCGCATAAAGCAGGGTTCCCGCAGAAATGGCCGTTAGAATAAATCCCCAAGTGTCAAATTTCTTATCTTTAATAACCTCGGTTTCCTTAAGCAGGACGGCTGCCATAAGGATTGCGAATAACGAAACCGGAATGCTGACAATAAACAGCATCCGCCAGTTAAACCATTCAATCAAATAACCGCTCAGTGTTGGCCCTACTGCGGGTGCTACCATTGCCGAAATCCCCCACAGGCCAAGCGCCGTACCGATCTGTTCGCGCGGCATAACTTTGTAAATAATCGCCATACTTAGCGGCATGATGACACCACCGCCAAGCCCCTGGATGACCCGGAAGAAGATAAGCGTTATATCGCTCCAGGCAACTGCGCATAACAGCGATCCTACGGTAAATACAGAAATGGCTACAATAAAAAACCGTTTATAGCCGAGCCGGTCACCCATAAATCCGCTAATCGGGATAATAATACCGGATGCCAGCATGTAGCCGGTCAGAACCCACTGGATTTTGTCCTGTGTTGAACCAAATACATTCATCAGCTTCGGAATGGCTACGTTAATCAAGCTGTTGTTCAGTATCGCCACGAAAGCTCCAATGATGATGGCAATAAGTGCTAGCCATCTCTCACTGTTAGAACTTTCCGCGGCTGGAGGAGTCGTTGTAGCTTCCACTAGAGCATCCTCCTTTCTTATCGAATGTGAATCTTAATCTCTACGTTAGTACCTGGGATCAACTTAAGGTTTGCCGGGCGCTTAAGCGAGATCTCAATTGGAATGCGCTGCGTTACTTTGTTGAAATTGCCGCTTGTATTCACAGCTGGAACCAGCGAGAAGGTTGAGTTTGATGCATCCCCTATTTTTCTAACTTTACCGGTTAGCGTAAGTCCATTTTGCGTATCGATTGTAATATCCACCGGTTGCCCGAGTTGCAGGCTTCCAATGTACGTTTCTTCAATGTTCGCTGACACATACAAATTGTTCATATCCATCATCAATGCGACAGGCTGCCCTGGCGAACCAATTTCATTGACCTTGTTAAACACTTTAATAACCGTTCCTGTGATCGGGGCGCGAACGACAGCTTTCGGAACCATGCTAGGGTCCAGATTAGAAGTGTCCTGCTGGGCGATGGCTTCATTCTGCTGCACCTGATCGCCTTCATTGGCAAAAATATGGGTATAAGCACCTGCGATTTGCGGCATGACTTTATACTGGTCTCCGGTAATGCGCGCATCATCTGACTTCACATAATGCGTACTCTGGTACCAGAAATAATAACCGATAGCCGCTGCACCGATTATGAGAACTGCCAAGATTAAATATAGAACCGGTTTACGTTTCATGCTTCCTACTCTCCTCGTCTTTCTTCCAAACGTTTTATCTAAAAATAATTTGAAAGCGAAATATGTATCAAAAATTATTTCTGACTTTTTCGCTCACACAGCTTTTCTTTGAGATGGGTAGACAGCAAATCTAGAGAATGTAGAATTGCTTTTGTTTCCTCATCGGATATCCCTTCAAGAAACGAGTCAAAATAACTGTCTCCCAATACAGGCACAAGATTCTTAAGTTCTTTGGCTTTATCTGTCTGATACACCCAAACAATGCGTCGATCTTCTGTGTCGCGGACACGCTGTACATACCCTTCTGCTTCCAGTCTGTCGACGATTCCTGAAATGGTACTGCTGGATAGGTTAACCTGCTGTGCAATTTCCGAAATTTTGCGGCGCTCCTCTTTCAATGTCCGCAGAACCAACAGCTGAGGAACCGTAATGCCTACAGCTGAAAGCTCACATGCCAGAAGTTCAAAGATGTTATGGTTTATTTGCCGGATCAGCATGCGTATTTGTTTCGACGCCCCTTCCATGCCTCTCTCCTCTCTTTCAAATATATTAATTTGGATAAAAATAATTCGCCTGATAAATAATGGCATACGAGAAAATTATATCAGGTATTGGCAAATTGGCAATAGAAAATATATTATAATGTGCCTATAAATATGCTTAAAAAAACCATCGTTTATAGAATCACTCCTAAAAACGATGGTTTTGTATATAAAACTATTAAACTATAGATGTGTTTACAGCTTAGCTGCCGGATGACTGACTGCTGGAACTGCTTCCGCCTGAAGCAGCAGCCCAAGGTTTATTGTAGGCTGCAATCGCATTATCATGTGCGATATTAAGTTCATACAGCTTTTCCTGCAATTGTTCAACTTTCAAATTTGCAGCGACCATGTCAGCCTGCGTTCCCACACCAGCATCAAATTGAACTTTAGCAATTCGTGCCGCCTCTTCAAGAGCAGGAAGCTGTGCTTCCGCAGCCGTATATTGGTCCTCTAATTGTCGAATGTTGTAATAGAGTGAGCGGACTGCCCCAGCCATTTGGTCCTTTACATTTGCATATTCATTTACTGCGTTTGTAACATCTTTTTGAACCGCTTCATAAGGCGTTGTACTTGTATGATTGTTAAAGACATACAAATCCAAATTGAGTTTCTTTACATCAATGTTTTGCTGCGCATTCCATACTGTTGGACTATCTGAAAGTACACGACTTACATGACCTTCAAGATCAGATTCCTGTAATGGTTCAAACTTCGGCTGTTCGGCCAATTGTGGACGATCACCCGATTTATATCCCATCAATTGATTTAACGCCTGATAGGCACTGGAAAGCGCAGTTTCATCCACTGTTATTGTTTTAGTCGCAGCATTCATACTAGTTTCAGCGTTCACACTGTCAAAGTTGCTTGCCGTTCCCACACTATATTTAGCACGGGCAACATCATTTTGAACCTGGGCATTCTTGACTGCCAACTGATCCACACTTAATTTTGCCTGAGCTTGCAAAATTGCATTATATGCTTTTCTAACTGAATACACAACCCCATCCTGTTGAGCCGTGTATGTGCGTTTAGCCATTTGATAGCCAATTCCGGCCTGGATTGCACCTGAAAACACCGAATTACTCGCTACCGTAGACGTGGAATACGTAAAATTTCCACCTGGTTGAACTACTGGAACGACACCATTATATTTGACATTATCTGCAGCTTGATCTCTTACATCTGCAGCCCGGTCGATATTGGTTGCGGCCTCTTTTAATGAATAACTGTAACCTAATGCAGTATCAATGGCTTGCTGCAACGTTAATCCCTGCGGAGTTTTCTGCGTGCTCTGAGTTTGTGTGGATTGCACACCTGTTGATTGTGCAGGCACCGAATCCGCATATGCAGGGACGGCAGCAGGAATAAGAAGCATAGAAGTTAATAAAATACCACTTGTTTTTCTCATTTGCATACCTTCTTCTTTATAAAGGTTGGTATATGAACAAGCTTTCATATCCAGTTTTTAAAAAAGGACTCCCATTGGGAGTCCTTTAATTAAGTTATCAAAAATTACTTCGCAGCGTTGATAGTGATTTCACCAGTAGTAGTGTTCCACTGAATGTCTGCACCAAGTGCATTAGACAGGTAACGGATAGGAATCATTACACGGTTGTTAGTTGCTGCTTTATCGCGGTATACCGGTACAGGCATAGATACTTTAGTACCGTTAACAGTGAGGAACTTATCACCAACGCGAGCGGTAATCACAGTAGCACCTTTGAAAATTGTAGCTGTGTTAGTAGCATCATCCCAGATGATGTTGCTATCAGATACGTTTAAGGCATTAGCTGCAAAACGAACTGGAAGGAATGCACGATCCCATTTTACAAGTGGAGCTGCGTCCATTGTAGTTTCTTTTCCATCAATCGTAAATGTTTTGCTGTTAAGTTTAAATACGATGTTAGAGCTTGTAGAATCTGTTGGAGCTGGAGTAGCAATTTTTGCTGCTGTAAAAGAAGTAACTCCATCATAGTTTCCAAAGATAGATCCTGTTTCATTCAAGTCAGTACCGCCAACCTGAACATCAATGTTACCTACAGGAACTGTGCGGTCTGCAGTAATTGTCAAGCCAGATACCTTAATAGTGCTTGCTTTTGTGCTGCCAGATTTAACAGGAATTGTGATAACCCAACGACCATCATTCGGATTTGTTGAACGAGAGATAGAAGTTGTATCTAAGGATAAATCACCATCAGTAACAGAAACGCTAGTTGGTACTGTTGGAATTACACCTTGAGGGAAGATCAATTGAATGTTATTAGATTGACCGGAAGAGTAGTCGATTGCACCAGCACCGGCTTCTTTGATCGTAACATCAGGAATTGATTGTCCTTGAGTACCAATTGTAACATTTGAAGGGTCAGTAGCAAGTGTTGCTGACACAGGAGCGACAACTTTTGCTACTGTGAAGGAACCTGTAACACCTTCTGTTCCGCCCACGTTAACTTTAATGTCACCAGAAGCGCTTGGAGCAACATCGATGTTAGCGTTTTTCAACACTTGTTTAATGGCATTAGAACGGTTAGCATTTGAACCAATGACAAACTTAATCGTTTTTCTATCACTTCCTACAACGTAGGCTTGTGCTCCGTTGTTGCTACTGCTAGTGTTAATAACAGCAGAATTCGGATAAGATGATTGAGCATTGTCAGTTGTCAAATCCTTAACTGACAGTGCATCAGTAGAGGATACTTGACTCCATTTTGCATTCCCATCAAGTGTTAAAGTAATAGTACGTCCAGCAATCAGGCTGTTTGGAGCTGATTCTTCAATAGCGAACTCACCAACTTTAACAGCTTTAGCACCTGCGTATACAGATTTAGGGTCGCCAACAGCGTAAACTTTTGTTGAATAGTCACCGTATTTAGCAACTATCAAATCGGAGTTGGTCGTGCTAACATTTCCTTTGCCGGAAACCGCTACGTCAACATCGCCTTGTTTTGCCACCGTTTCATCGTTAACAACTACGCCGAGGTTTTCAAGCATCCAGTAGCCAGCTTGTTGAGTATTAGTTGTTCCGGTGTTCTTTACATATAATGTACGTCCGTCATCATCAATGCTGTAGCCAAGCTTTACTGTAGAAGGATTTCCTGCAAGATCTACTGCTTTAGGAGCCCCAGCAGTGTTGAAATCTTGAACCGTTGTGTTGCTTAATGCAGAAGCGGTACCATCACTATTAATAACAGCCCATTTAAATCCATCAGGCAACTTATACTTCATCTTGTCGCCACTATTAGTAGTTAAAATACCAGGGCGGTCTTCTTTGATACGGATGGAATCAATTGTAGATGTTCCACTAGTAATCGTTTTTACACTGTCAATCGATGTAGATACACTACCAGTTCCGATGTTAGCAACAGTAACGCTGCCACTATTGAATGCTCCACCAGATAAACCTTCAACACTTGCATTAACAGGGCCGTTAGATGCACCGTTAATTGCAATGTTGTTAAGATTAATGTAGAACACACCAACTGCTTTATTGTTTGTATTTGCAGCATCTAAAGCTGTTTTTGATGAAAAGTTGATTTTGATTTGATTGTTAGCAAGTACGTCTGCACTCATGCTGCTATAAGAGGTGGAAGTAAGGTAGTTATCACCCACACCTAAATCTAAACTTAAATGATTAGCATGATCAGCTGTTACGCCAGTTCCTACTAAATTCCCGCTAGCATCAAATGTATAGTGTTGAGCAGGTAGATGTAAATCATAATCACTAGGAAGTGTAACAATCAGGAAGTCCCCACTTGCAGCAGAAGATAATTCAGAACCATTAAATTGTACTTGTATTCTTCCGAGGTTTGCATTTGTTTGGCCATTGCTTACAGACAGTACGTTCGGAGTGCTGTAAGTTGCTGCAAAAGCAGATGCTGCTGGAACAGCCATAGATACAGCTAAAGCAGATGTTGCAAGAACTTTAAGCGTTTTGTTGCTTTTCAATGTCTTTTCCTCCTAAAATATAATTTTTGCGGTCGTTTCTTTTGTATAGAAGCAAAACTTCTCTACGCGATAACTTTCCGCATTAACTTCTGGTTGAGAGTGTTGTCTTACGCTTGTGCCTTGAGCCCCTCTCCTGGTATGTACCTGTCTCTCCCCTCGGTTTGGAGAGTTACTCTTTATCTCTATTTAGGTATATATCATTAAAGAGGGAAGATGCAGCAATTTTTTTGTTATTATTTGCTACATAGGCTAGTATACAAAGCATTACATAAGAAGTAAATACTAGATTTTGAAAAAATCGTTCAAACTTCCTTCTTTTGTACACCTTGCATACTATTAGACGTAAATCTTTTGAAAAGGTTGCACTGTGTTTAAAACTTTTTTGCAGACTTTCTCTCTGCACCCTGTATAACCCAGTGCATTTGATTTACACATATATAGACGACGTTTTTTGAAAAAGGTTGCGTGCTTCTAAAAAATTTTTTTAAAGGCTAAAGCTCCTCTTCATAACCCGTGTTAAGTTCCTTTATTAGAGAAACACTGACCCCGAAAAGAATCCAGAATATCAGTGAGGTTCCGTTAATAGAATCATTAAAGAGTCCCTGAATCAAATATGCACACCAGCCGGCAAACAGTGCAGCGAGTATTTTTTCTTTCTCATTCGTAATACGATAACGCAGAACCGAAAGGTATGCCCACATATGTCTGACCAATAGCCACAGAAAGGCCAACAGTGCAATAACTCCAGAACCAAAGGCAAGCCCAAGGTACATATTATGGGGCTTGTCAACAATCGTAGTGGCATCATGTAAATTCGATATCTTGTTAACATCGTTCTGAGGAAATTGATAAGCTAACGTATCCAACCCGTAGCCTAATAATGGCCTGTGCTTTATCAATTCAATTGTATTTTTCCATATATAAGTACGTCCAGTACCTGCAGACCAGCCAGGCTGCGGCAGATTAAAATCGTCTTGTGGCGACGTAGCATCCGCTGCATAAACTTTTGAGAGGGCAAATGGTGAAATCTCAGCGGCTAACTCGGAGGTTGAGACTACCTGGCTGGATGTAGGTGTACCGTCCGCCTTCTGGCCAGCAAAAAAACCAAATGTATTGGTCCAGACAGCGGGATTGTGTTGTTCCATCTGTATGTAGACACCACCATACAGGACTAATGCGACAAGAAGGGTTGCAAATGAGTGACCGGGTGTCATCCCCGCAATAATTAAGATGACGACTATCGGTAGTAATACAATAAATGTTAAAAAGCCACTTGTGGACAAAGAAGTTAACAATAACGCAAACGATAGTATGGACATTGCAAGTGCGATCGTTTTATGTAATAAAGAAGATTCAAATAATGATTTCACCAAGGTAAGAACCAGAAAGACGGAAGCAATTCCGCTTACATAGTTTGGATTGTTCAGTGTGCTATTAAAAGCCGACCCACCTTTAATTGCACTAGCTTTGATTTCCGGAGGAAGAATTAAGGACTGTATAAAGGAATACTTAAGCAGGTTAACACCATAAAAATACAACAACCCAAGTACAGTATTTATAATAATGACAGGGTACAGCGCGTAAAATAATGCCCTTAGTTTTTTTTCTGTGTACGCCACATTTGCCGCGATAAAGAACATCGCAAAATAGCAAAGATACGCGATAGTACCCTCATGCCGATTATACTGTCCGAATAAACCAAGCGATTTATACGGAGCCACAACAGCAGAACATGCTATAAGGAGAAACAACAGGGCCAACGGAAGATTCATATATCCTGCGGAAACTATATAGTCTTTTGCAAGTGTTTTATATAGAAAAAATCCGATGAGCAGCAGAGTCCCTATTACTAAAAAAATAAACTTATAGTAAGTAAACACATCTGCCTTCATTGCAGTCTGCAGTATTGGGTCTCCGATAACCGGGCTAACATGAGACACTATTGCAGTTCTCGTGATCAAGGGGATAATCAGTAACATTGCTATAAATATATTCGTGATATTTTTATCGACCGCTTTTTGCTGGTCAAGCATAAGCCTTTGATCGACGTTCAAATTCATTTTTGTCATTTTCTCACTCCTAGCTCTCTAATTCAATTTGGTACTATGATTTCTTTTTAAAAAATTGAGCAATTTCATTATTCAATGCCGGATCATTATTGATTTTTTTCGCTTGCACTGCATATGCTGTCGCTTTATCCACTTTACCTTCTCGTTTCAGCACTTCTGCATATTGGATAAGGTATCGAGCATCTTGAATAATAGCTGGACGTAACTCCCTCACCCGTCCATAATTATCATCCGCTTCCTTATACTTTCCCTGCATGTATAGACTCAGGCTATATTCCCATTGCAAAAGGTAACTATCAGGGTGAGTGTCAAGCAAGCTTTTATACAATTTTTCCGCTTCTCCAAACTTGTTTTGCTTCAACAAATTTTGCGCAGTTTGATGATCCTGTGAATCCTGGCTAAACTGCTGATTTTGATTTTGGCTCACTACGATGGTAATAACAATCAACACAATCGCGATACCAAGTAACGCGTAAACAACAAGGTTGCGTCTCTCCCCGGTCCATTCTTTACCCACGTCAATCTCCTCCGTTAAACATATAAGTAAGATTACAAACTAATATTATATAAAAAAGACTAGATTTTTGATGTCTAGCCCCTGATAACTATTACTTTTTATATTTTATATCAGTTAAATATCCATAATTAAAACTTTTTACAAGCTCTTCTCTTTGTTTTGCATCCTTTTTTGTAACACCTGCAGCCTGCTCTCCACGAAAAACAACAAAAAGGGTTTGCAACAAAATTTTAATATCCAGTCCAAAGGAATAGCCTCTTACATACATAAGGTCAAAGCGCAATTTATCCTCGGCTGTTGTGCTGTATTTTGCCATCACCTGAGCAAGACCTGTAATGCCTGGTTTCACAGACATCCGGTAAGAGTAGTCGGCCAGCGTTTTTTGGAATTGCTGGATAAAGAAAGAGCGCTCTGGCCTGGGCCCCACCAGACTCATGTCTCCCTTAAACACATTAAATAGCTGAGGAATTTCATCCAATCGCGTTGCCCTGATCCAACTGCCAAAACGGGTTATACGCGGGTCTTTACTTGTTGCGAGCACAGGGCCTGATATTTTTTCAGCATTATTTACCATACTTCTAAACTTATAGATTGTATAAGGAACACCATTTCTCCCCAGGCGTTCTTGTTTGAAAATCACAGGTCCAGGTGAGGTATACCGAACGCCCAATCCTACCAATAACATTACAGGACTCAGTAAAACCAGAAGCAACCCTGAAAAGACCAAATCAAAAATCCTTTTTGTAAATAACTGCGCAGGCGTTAACTTAGGTGGTTGAATTGACAATACAAGCAAATCATCAATCTGCTGTGACTCAGCTCCTAGAATAAATAACTCATAAAGTTCAGGCACTACCAATACTTCTTTGCCATATTTCGCACAAAAGCTGATGATTTCAGCTTTTTCTTGCCGATGAACATTTGCCCCTATAAGTACAACATCTGCGCTATCTATTCTACTTTTGCTAGTCTTCCAATCATTAAGCAAAATAAAATCCTTCACAATGAACCAACCTACAGCATGCCTGAGAAACTTTTCCACAAGATTAAGACCGTTTTCCAGTTCTGCATCGATAATCACTACTTGTCTTTTCCCATAAAATCTTTTGGCAAAATACCAAATCGATGTCCGGCTAATTGCAAACGCAAAAACTTGCACCGCAGCTGCTACAATTAATACGCTTCGTGGAAAAGCAAATCCACGATACCAGAAAGTAATTGCCATGGTGATGAGAGAAAGGCTTATAATTGAAAGGAAAATTGCTGACAGCAGGTGGGTTAAGCTTTTACGACGCCAGTTCGAATAGAGATCAAACATATAAAAAATGATAAAAGCAACAGCAGAAATCCAAGGAATCAGATGAATATAGGGGTCTAAATTATTCTGTGGAATAAGAGTACCAAAAAGTTTAACCTTAAAAGGAGCAGAGTTCTCTTCTTCGCTCCAGACGAATTTCACCCAAAATGAAACAATAAATCCTATATTCACTAAAAATATATCAAAAAGCGCCAGTATAACCTTATAAAAGCGCATGCGATAATCACCTGGCATGTGCTGATTCCCCCTGCCTGTTACTTGTTCGTTCTTAGTCCACCTACAATATTACTTTACCTTTGTAAAAATTTCATTAAATTCAAGCGAAAATTATCGAATTATATGCTAATCCTAAAGATAAATGTTCTCTTCTACTGATTCATACACAGCCACCGTTTTTTTAAGCATAGTTGTATCGGTAAAATACTTTAGGTAGCGTTCTCGTCCAGCCATTCCCATGTTCATGCGAAGCTGCGGATTGCCTGTGAGCAGTTCTAACTTACTTTTTAGTTTCTCACTATCGCCCCTGGGAATTAAAAAACCAGTAACACCATCAATTACAGCTTCTTTTACTCCCCCTACATCAGAAGCAATTACAGGTAGACTCGCCCGCATCGCTTCAAGAATACTGATCGGAAACCCTTCATAATTGGAGATCAGCAAAAAGATGTCGCTTTTCACCAATAAATCAGGAACGTCTCTTCTAGGCCCCAGAAAGGATACCATTTCATTTACATTTAATTGGCTGGCTAGTTGCTTAGTTGATTCAAGTAGCTCACCTTGACCGACCAAATCGAACTTCAAATCTGAACCAGGCAGCATCTTATGAACAGCCTGCAATAGAGTGCCATAATCTTTCTGTGTGGAAAACCTAGCTACCATAATGCACTTGATTTTAGATGCATCCTTAACCGATTGATGGGGATAAGCATCGGGAATTCCGTTATGGATGGCAATTAATTTATTTGGATCTCCAACGTTTTTTTCTAAAGCAATATGCCTGTCGTATTCTGATACACATATTATCTTACTTGTATAACGGGCCATGAAGCGCTCAATGGGGAGGAAAATCCGTTGCCGGGAAACTGATACCCCTTCTGTAAAAGCCCACCCGTGTGCAGTAAAAATAGCGGGTATTCCAGTTAATCTGCCTGCTATTCTTCCTACGATCCCTGCTTTAGAAGAGTGGAGATGGATAATATCCGGTTTTATTTTTTTTAATATCGCAACCGTATCCTTTATTGCCGCTACATCTTTAAAAGGATCAATCGGCTGAACCAGATTTGATACAATTGTTACCGGAATATCAATTTGCCTGGTTTTATCAGCAAGCAACCCTTGTTCACCGATGATAAGACAGCACTCATGCCGGGTATGGCTCTTAATAAATTTCATAATATCGTAGAGGTGAGCCTGCGCTCCCCCCCAATCAGAACGTGTGATGATATAGGCAATTTTCATAGCGTGTACATTCCCTGCTAACATAATTTCTGGCTAAATTCTATTGAAAAGGATAAGTATCTTTAAGACAAACGTATCTACCTTTGATTGCCTGTAGACATTACGTTCACAGGCATACCATAAACGCTGTATAAAAGTCCGCCTATTATTTACAAATCGATCTAGGAATTCTGCCTTATTCTGAGGAAGCTGCTGAGCAAATATACGCTGAAATTCTTTAGCCTGTTGTGATAGTCGCAGCCGTCTTCCTCTTCTATAGAAGCCCTTGATTCTCGCAACCCACCTCTGCAGAAAATCCACCTTGGCTCCGACTGAGTTGGAACCGTGCTGACGGTAGTACAGCTGGGGCCTTTTATCGTATACAACCTTTCCAAAAGCCGATACTACGAGATACACCCACCAATCATGCATAATAATGCTTGAGGGATGGGGTAGCTGCTTCAGCAAAAAATCCCTCGCTGCCCGGTTGACTATAATCGTGCAGCCTGTCGCAATATTTTGTACCAAAGCATTTGCAAAAGATGGTCCACGATGAGGTACAGGCATTTGCCCTAAAGTGGAAAGCTTTACATCCACGATTTCCAGCTGCGAACAGTACATCACGGGCATATCTTCAGGTAGCGAGTCTATCATTGCAATACCGTTCAAAAGCTTATCCTTGAACCAAACATCGTCTTGATCACAGAAAGCAAAATAACTCGCTTCAGCGGACGATTTCATCAGCAGTTCAAGAAAACTGGCCACTACTCCGATATTGTTTTCAGGCATAATACCTATCCTGTTATTTCCCCACGTATAGTTCTGTAAAATGGGTAGCGTCTTATCAGTTGAGCCATCATCCCGTATCAATATTTCACTTTCAGGGTAACTTTGTGATAATAGGCTGTCTATCTGTTCCGCAACATACTTCTCGCCATTATAAGTAGAGAGTAAAATTTGAACTTTTTTCATTAGACCTCTCCCATAAACGATTGAAAGAGTCCTAGTCTTCCCGGATTTCTTCCATAAAAGAACGCAGTCCAGCCTGCCAGGAAGGAAGATCCGGCAGCCTATTTAACCGAATCATCATATGGTCCATCACAGAATATGCCGGGCGTGGTGCTGGACGGGGAAATTCCGCCGTTGTGACTGGATTTACTTTAATATCTTTCCCAGCTAATTCAAAGATTTCACGGGCAAACTCATACCATGAACAATGACCACTATCTGAAACATGGTATGTCCCATAGCATTCCGTCTCCATTATTTGCAGAATAAAGCGAGCTAAATCCACCGTATATGTAGGGGATCCAACCTGATCAAAGACAACATTTAACTCCGACCTCGTTTCCGCTAGCTTAAGCATGGTCTTCACGAAATTCTGGCCGTGTTTTCCATACACCCATGATGTCCGCAGAATAAAATAGTGCTTACAGAAGTCGCGGACGAATACTTCACCTGCCAACTTCGATTTGCCATACATCGTTAGAGGATCCGTAGAATCAAATTCACGATATGGGGTTTCGACATCACCTCTAAACACATAATCAGTGCTAATATGAACCAGCTTGGCCTTCACTTTATCCGCCGCTATCGCGATGTTTCGTGTGCCTATAGCATTCACAAGATAAGCCTGGTCCACTTGTTCTTCTGCTGCATCTACTTTCGTATAGGCAGCCGTGTGCACGATCACGTCTGGCTTCATTTCACTTATGGTAGAAATAGTTTCTTTTAAAAGCGTAATGTCTAGTTGATCTCTTCCGAGTGCATAAACCTCATGGCCCTGTTCCTGTAGAATCCGAGCGACATCTGTCCCAAGCTGTCCTTTCCCACCCGTAATAAGAACTTTCATCTACTCAACCCCGTTTACACGTGTGTCATACTGCTTGGCATAATAGTCTACGTAATCACCTGTAATAATACGTTGCCACCATTCTTGATTGTCTAAGTACCATTGAATGGTTTTGACAATCCCCGATTCAAAGTCATACTTGGGTTCCCATCCTAATTCTATTTTAATCTTTGTGGCATCGATCGCATAGCGCCGATCATGTCCTGGACGGTCGGTTACAAATCGAATCAAGCTTTCCGGTTTCCCTAATTCGGATAAAACCCGCTTTACAATTTCCAAATTGGTCCGCTCGTTATTACCGCCTACATTGTATACTTCACCGGGTTCGCCTTTATGAATAACGAGATCAATAGCCGCGCAGTGATCCTCTACATATAACCAATCCCTTACATTAAGACCGTCGCCATATACAGGCAGCTCCTTATCATGTAAAGCATTGATAATCATAAGTGGAATTAATTTTTCAGGAAAATGAAAGGGTCCATAATTATTGGAACAGCGCGTGATATTAATCGGAAGGCCGTATGTCTCGTGGTAAGCGCGGACAAGCAAATCCGCACCAGCTTTGCTGGATGAATAGGGACTGTTCGGGGCTAGCGGCGTTTCTTCCGTAAACAAGCCTGTCTCCCCCAGCGTTCCATACACTTCATCCGTGGATACTTGCAGATATTTTTTAACTTTATATTTTTTGGCTGCGTCCAGCAATACCTGAGTGCCCAGAATATTCGTTTTCACAAAGGCTTCTGGATCGGTAATGCTTCGGTCAACGTGGGACTCAGCTGCAAAATTCACAATCACATCTACTTTATCGGATACAACAGAATCAACGAATGCCCGATCAGTTATATCGCCTTTTATAAAAGTATAATTTGACTTGGTTTCAACCTTTTTCAAATTCTCCAAATTACCCGCATAGGTAAGCGCATCAAGGATTACAAATTCATAATCGGGGTATTTATCTACCATATAGTTCACAAAGTTACTTCCGATAAATCCGGCTCCACCTGTAATTAATATTTTCATGGTTGTATATACTCCTATTTAAAGTTGATTTCTGCGTCTTTTAGCAAAGGATGAATCTTATCTTTTGCTGAGAGTACAGGGTTTGAGGTTGGCCAATCGATATTTAATGTGGGATCATTCCACAGTATCCCCCTGTCATTCTCTGGCGAATAGTATTCATCGACTTTATAAGCCACAACCGTGTTAGGTGCAAGCGTACAAAAACCATGTGCAAAACCTTTTGGTACAAGAAGCTGTCTTTTGTTATGCTCGTTCAAAATAAAACCCTGCCACTGTCCGAAAGTGGAGGAGCTTTTACGAATATCAACAATCACATCATAAATCGCTCCCTGCAGTACACGTACAAGCTTTGTTTGTGCTTTGGGATTTAATTGATAGTGCAATCCCCGAATCACCCCAACTTCAGCTGAAAGCGATTGATTGTCCTGCACAAATTCAAAATCGAGCCCTATTTCAGAGAAAACTTGCTTGTTGTAGCTTTCCATAAAGTAACCACGCGCATCTCCAAAAATCTTAGGTTCTAGAAGAATCACATCGTTTAGTTTTGTTTCTATTACATTCATCGCCTATCACCCCTTTGTTATTAACTCTTTAGGCCGGTTAGCAAGAGAAAGCAGATACTGACCATATTCGTTTTTCATCAACGGTTCGGCTAGCCGCAGTAAATCTTCACGCGAGATGTATTCCATACGATAAGCGATTTCTTCAAGGCAAGCGACCTTTAAACTCTGACGTTTTTCAATCGTTTCAATAAAATGAGAGGCCTGTAAAAGTGATTCATGCGTCCCTGTATCAAGCCAGGCGAAGCCGCGGCCAAGCAGTTCCACTTCAAGTTCTCCCATCTCTAAATAGGCTTTGTTAACATCGGTAATCTCAAGCTCACCGCGGGAAGATGGCATAATATTTTTCGCAATATCTACTACACGGTTATCATAAAAATATAGCCCTGTTACTGCAAAGCTTGATTTAGGTTCTTCAGGTTTTTCCTCAATTGAAATAACTTTACCCGCTTCGTTAAATTCAACAACACCAAACCGCTCAGGATCTTTAACATTGTAACCGAAGACAGTCGCCCCAGACTCCTTTTTAGCTACTCGCTGCAGCATTTTGGTAAGTCCGCCACCATAGAAAATGTTGTCACCAAGGATAAGCGCGACACTGTCATCACCAATGAAATCCTCTCCGATGATAAAAGCTTGGGCAAGTCCATCCGGAGATGGTTGAACTGTATACGAAAGTGAAACTCCTAAATTGCTGCCATCACCCAGTAGTTGTTCGAATCGCGGCGTGTCATCAGGAGTTGAGATAATAAGGATTTCTTGAATACCTGCAAGCATTAATATAGATAATGGATAGTATATCATTGGTTTGTCATAAACCGGTAAGAGTTGCTTTGATACAGTTTTTGTTAGGGGGTAGAGGCGTGTGCCACTTCCTCCTGCAAGTATAATTCCTTTCATATTCACACCATCCCTTATTACTCGCCTCGAGAAATATAACTTGTGGCTAGTTAATAAAAATTACTTTCAACTCAGCTATCTATTGGTTAATAAGCTCTTCATTTTTGTATAAATTTTATTTTTCGCCTTAAATACGAACTCTTTTGGGGTCATTTCCCTAACTCTATAAATAATTGGCTGCGGTCGCGTTAAGATTGCCTCAATGTCTTTGAATATCTCTTCTACAGATAAGACGATATTATTACTGAAGTGTTTTTGCCTAACAATGTTTAAGTATTTATCAAACAGAGCTTGCCTTTGATATGTTTTTTCTGGTGAAGCTGGAACTCGATAGATCGAAGTTAACTTTTCCGTATATAAAAAATCATATTTTAAAGCATATCTCAACCATAAATCCCAATCTTCCAGAACTTCTAAGGATTCATCAAATCCTCCTAATTCATCATAAATGTCCCTAGAAAACAATACCGTCTGAATAGGAAAGTAATTGTGGTGTAGCAAGACTAATCTATTAAATTTTTCACGGTACACCACATTGTGGAATAGCTCCTTATATTGATAATCCGGATTAACAGACGTAACTTCTATTGGCGTTTCAAAGGCAATGGAATAAGCAGCTTTATATTTAGGATTTTCTACTACTGATGTGACCAGTACTTCAATATGGTCCGCATAAAAAAGATCATCATCATCCAAAATGTTAAAAAAGTCTCCACTCGCTAATTCTAACGCCATATTCCCTGCTTTACACCTTCCAACATTCTCTGTCGTTGCTTGGTAGACAATATTCAGGTGACTAAACTCCTGTTCAATCATACAACGAGAAACATCCGGTCCGTCCTCAACAATTACAATTTCAATATTTTTGTACGTTTGGTTGTTTAAGCTTAGCAGCGTTTCCTTCAACACGCTTGGCCTTCCACAAGTTCTTACGATAATAGAAACTAGAGGTTCTTGTTTTGCTAATTTATTCTCATAAAAAGCCCCATCCCGAATTAGTTCATAATCCCAGCCTCTAAAATTCGGCACAAAATTTTTTTGCCTGTTCTTTTTAAACCACCTTCTAAATCGCATTCCCCTTTTAAAACTTTTAATTATATTTTTTCTCAGTATTTTTTTATGATCGGGGGATGGACCTTGTATACCAAATAGCGATAGAAATAATGTATAGCCTGCTATAATATCTTTAACCGTTCCAAATTTATAACGAAGCATAAGATTGTTAAATGTACTATTATAAAATTGGTTTGGTTTAACCTCACCCGCATTTTGGTATGTGTAATGGTAAACCACACTTTGAGGGACATATAAATTTTTATATCCATTGGCCCTAAACCGCCAACTTAAATCTACATCTTCTGCATACATAAAAATATTTTCATCAAACATGCCGACTTCTAGAAAATAATCACGACGCACTAAACACGCTGCTGCACTCGACCAACTGGTTTCCATCGTCAGCGGATCATATAACTTTGGATGTTCGTAAGGAAATTGCCTAAGTTCCCACAAGGCAACATCTTGTTGGCTGCTTTTCACAACTTTCATTAACTCGGCTAAACTATTAGGCGTTAATTCAGTGTCGATATTAAGGAATAACACGTAAGGCTGGCAAGTAATTTTTACACCGATATTATTGGCGGGGCCAAATCCAACATTACGATCCAGTGCATGCACAGCGAAACTACCAAACAAATTTTTGTTAGGATATTCATTGAGCAATTTAACCGTTTCGTCGGTGGAACTATTGTCTACAAAGGTAAGATGGATATTCTTCAACGGGTAATCCACACTCTCAATACTTTGCAGACAATCAGCTATCCACTTTTGTGAATTATAAGAGACTAGAACAATATCGAGCATTTCCATTATTCATACCTTTTCCTTAGAAGTATTTTTATTTGTTCATTTTATTTCGGAGAGCTCTTAAGGGCGCTGTGACTTTCCATGATTTGGAATTAATAATTTGTGACAATTGTGATGCTTTTAATCTCAACTCTTCATTTTTACTATTCAACTCATTTTCTTTACTATTCAACTCATTTTCTTTACTATTCAACTCATTTTCTTTAATATTCAATTCCTCTTCGATATGACTTAACTTGTAATTCAATTGCTGCAACTCTCTTTGTAGGCTAATCACTTTCTGTTGCGCAGTATCTACATGACTGGCCAACGACTGAAAGATATTAAAAAAATCCACACAATATTTCATTGTGATCTTTAATGTGAATGGCAAATTTGTTGGAATATTCCCCGTTTCAAGCAGGATTTGGGGGTCATCCGATGTCGCAATAACTTTATAATCCGGATCGTTACTAATATGAATAAGTCCACTGCCAGGTTGTAAAAGCGAAAAAGGGACATCCCGCTTTTGAAAGTTTGAATCTACAATGGCTATGCTTCTTATTTCTATCATGGACATTTCATTTAAAGGATCTATTCGAAACCTTCCAGATACCACAGCAGGGAGATTTATATCATATGTCATAAATTCCTCTGTTTTAGAAAGTGGAACGCGTACTGAGTTCTCCTCCGAAAAATCGGATACATTGGTACTCCAGTATATTTGCAAGTAATTAGAATAAGATTGACTGGAGGTTAATGAATAATCCATTATTATCTCATCTTCATTCGTATCCTCCTGCCTCTTAGAAACCGCAACATACTGATAAACATATCCATCATCCTGATGTCTTAACACATTCTGTAAGGTTTTTGGAAAATCCTCATATCTTTGATTAAGTTCTGTATTTTCTGGTGATAAGTAAACTGCAGACCATTCAACAGGAGAAAATCCACTTCTTTTCAATATTTCCAAAAAGCTTTTTTTTGTAAAAAAGTGAATATGCGTTTCGTCTAATAATCCGGTTGGCTGATAATCAAACTCACCTTTTAATAACCCCATTAGCACTGCATTGTGTCCTATATTAGGAATAGACGTACAAAGGGTGCCACCATATTTAAGAAATCCTTTAGCTTTTTTTAAAACTTCTAATGGTTTTCTTAAATGCTCCAGTACATCAGCAAATATAACATGGTCGAAAAAGTTAACTGGCAATTCATCTACCCAGTCCATTTTATCAATGTCTGCAATAATCATCTTTTGACAAAACGATTCTGCTATGTGTGCAGCTTGTTCGTCTATTTCAACACAATAAACCCTACAACCCAATTCTTCCTGCATATACTTTGTCATATAACCAGCTGCCGGGCCAAATTCAAGAACATTCGAGTTTGGTTTTATATTCCGTAGAATCAGAGAGAGTGAACTCTCCTCTGTCATATCTATATTGAAATTATATTTCATCTTTAGCGATCACCTCCATTATTATGCCAATGATGCTTAAGGCAAACCATCCCTTCTGCAAGATAATCACTCGAAGTAATAACAAATTGTTCAGCTTTGGATTGATAATCTAATCTTACCAAACCAGAGCTTTCAAAGAAGCCGACATCAATAAAATAAGTTCCTGGGAGTAAAGAAACATCCTCATATCGAACTGACAGTTGGTATTTGCCCGGTTCGCTAGGTAGCGGGTATTGATCTAACTTGGTATTTAATCCACAGACATAGGTATCCTGTCTATCAAAAAGCGCTACCCCACCGACTATTCCTTTCATCGGGTTATGAATAGAGTAATCTATGACAACTTTTATATTTTCCTTATAATTAAATGAACTACGTGCATTCCCTTCCATATCTGTTGTATAAATCCTATCTATTGTGAGAATGTCATTTCTTACATTTTGCTCTATTGTCACCTCTGTCTTTTTACCATGCCCATCTTTCATAAAATCCTGGTATTCATCAGTAACCAACTTCGCATTGCCACGCATATGAATCTGTCCGTCCTTCATCCATATACAATCGGTACAGAAATTTCTGATGGAATAGGTGTCGTGACTAACAAACAAAATGGTTTTTCCCATTTTCTTGAAGCTTTTCATTTTTTCGATGCACTTTAATTGGAATTGCATATCACCTACAGCCAAGGCTTCATCAACAATCAGAATATCAGGATCGACATTAACATTAACAGAAAAGGCTAATCGGACGAACATACCGCTTGAATATGTTTTAACCGGTTGGTATATAAAATCACCAATGTCTGCAAAGGATAAGATATCATCTAATTTCTCATCCATTTCTTCTTTACTATATCCCATAATAGTCCCATTAAGGTAAATATTTTCCATCCCTGTCATCTCCGGGTTAAAACCCGCACCCAATTCCAGAAGCGCAGCGATTTTCCCCTTCACCTTGACACTACCAGATGAGGGATTTAAAACACCTGTAATGATTTTAAGCAGCGTTGATTTGCCTGATCCATTTTTTCCTATAATTCCGACTGTATCACCTTTGTTAATGGTAAACGAAATATTATTAAGCGCATAGAATTCCTTATGATAACTTTTACGCATTGGATTCAATGACTCTTTTAAACGGTCAATAGGGCGATCATACAGACGATAAGCTTTTGTTAAACTTTCCACATCAATAGAAACGTTATCCACGTCCAAGCACCTCCTTATAAAACATCAGCAAAATGTGGACGTAATTTTTTAAACAATAAAATACCAATCATTAAACAAACAAACGTAAATGTCCAAAAATAAACCGATAAAAATGTATGTTTCCAAAACCACGTATGATAGATAAAAGCTTCACGGTAGCCCTGTACAATATAAAAAACTGGGTTTAATTTAAAATAAATTTGATACTTAGCAGGAACAATATTAAACGCCCAGATTATAGGGGTTAACCAGAATCCGAATTGCAGAACCATTGCGATAATTTGTCCGATATCCTTTAAGAATACAACTAAAGATGAAGTAATCCATGAAATACCTAATACAAGAAAGATGGTTGCAATTAAATAATATACCACTTGAATATTATATATAGATGGCATATAACCATATACGAAAAAAATAAGAAAGAGTATTACAATAAAGAAAGCGTGAATAAAGAGTGAAGATACAATTTTTATAAGAGGGAGGACACTAACCCGAAATACCACTTTTTTAACGAGATAACTATTTTCTATAATAGAATTAGCAGCACTTATTACACTGTCGTTAAAAAAGAACCACGGAATCATTCCGCACAGCAACCAAAGGATAAATGGAAAGTTATCCACTGGCATACTTCTAAATCCAAGTTGAAAAACAACCCAAAAGATCAGAATCATAACAGTGGGTTGGACAAACGCCCATAAAACTCCTAGATAAGATCCAAGATATTTTGACTTCACATCTTTTTTGGCTAATTCATAAATTAATCGATGACTTCCAAAGATGTCTAATATAAACATAAAGATCGACTTTACTGCTGTCATTATAGCTTAACCCTGCCTCTTTAATTTTTTGTTTCAAATCACCTATATTGTTTTGACCTGCACACCACTATTTTTGTCGACCAACAGTTTTCCTCAAGTAATTAAGCAATTCCTGTTTCAACTCTTCTCTCTGTAACGCCAGTTCGATTGTTGTCTTAATGAATCCGATTTTCTCACCGACATCATAGCGCTGCCCATCAAATTCATACGCATACACCGCTTCGTACTTATTTAACTCGGCAATCGCATCCGTCAACTGAATTTCTTCGCCAGCTCCAGGTTCTTGATTCTCCAGTATTTCAAAGATTCTCGGGGTGAGAATATATCTTCCCATAATCGCTATATTGGATGGAGCCGTTTCCTTAGCCGGTTTCTCAACTAAATCCTCAACCATATAGAAGCGTTCGCCATTTTCCCTGGCCTGCACGATTCCATAGCGGGATACCTGATCATGCGGGACCTTCATTACACCGAGGATGGAGGACTGGTACCGGTCATAACATTCTATCATCTGCTTAATACAAGGTTTCTCCGCCTGTACAATGTCATCGCCTAGCAACACAGCAAACGGTTCATCCCCAATAAAGTTTCGTGCACACCAGATGGCATGTCCCAGTCCTTTTGGTTCCTTTTGGCGAATATAATGTATGTCTACCATTTTAGAAGGTTTCTGTACTTCTTCCAGAATGTCTAACTTTCCTTTTTCTCGCAGGATATTCTCAAGTTCGAATGAGTTATCAAAATGATCTTCAATGGCCCGTTTACCTTTACCAGTCACAATGATGATATCTTCTATTCCGGAATCTATCGCTTCCTCCACAATATATTGGATTGTGGGCTTGTCTACAATAGGTAACATTTCTTTCGGCATAGCTTTGGTTGCCGGTAAAAACCGGGTGCCAAGCCCTGCTGCTGGAATAATAGCTTTTCGTACTCTCATGCCTGCTCCTTTTCCCTACTAGGTACAGAATTATTCCATACTACCAGGGCTTTCTCTTGTTTAAATTTTGGATTCCACAGCTCAAACTCCCCATTATCCAAAACGAGAGTTCGAATCTTCCGCTTAACGATGGTCTGCGTCTTCTCCACGAGCACCTGCAGATAGTTTTTATCCACCGAACCTATAATAACCAGGTCAATTATTCCCGAATCAATCCCTTTCGCATAGTCGCCAGTTATTAAAGCAAGATCTACATTTCCCAGCTTCTTTATGACATCTTCTATCAAGAGGTCTATGCCTATGTACTTTTTTACGATGTTATGCAGATCGGGAAAGAGGCTGTGCTTACTGTTAGCCTGGTAGACCTTCATACGTCCCTCACTCTTTGATTCAAGAAGGCCCGCTTCCGTAAGTCGATTTAATTCAACCCGTACAGCGTTGGTTGATTCCCCAAATTCCTCGGATAAAGACCGCAAGTACCCTTTCATTTGTGTATTAAGAAAAAATTTAAGGATAAGTTTTATACGAGTTTTTGAAGTGATTAGGTAATCTAGCATATCTTCACTCCATTAACGCATTTATAAAGCTAGTTAAATATACTTAGCTCTCCGAGTAATAATTTTACTCGAATAACTTAACAGGGTCAACCAAATTTCTCATGACAAGTTAAGGCCAAAAAAGAACCCCCTAAATTGTCAGGGGTTCAAACTAGTAATCGATAAAAGTGTCAGCAAATGGCAAGCTAAATCACTCAAATGAAAAGTTAATTAACCCGTTTTATATCAATTGGCTGATTGTCCTTCTTAAATAATCCAGCGACTCTTCTCTTAACTCTTCTTCTTGTGAAGAAAATTCAATCGTAGTCTAGATAAAGCCTATCTTGTCACCCACATCATAACGGTCTCCAGAATTCATAGGGACAAACCCATTCATATTTATTTAATTGCGCAATGTGATGTTACGTCAATATCATGGACCGATTTTAAGACACCTTTTGTTGAGCTAACAGCTTGGCATATTCGTTTGGTGTTCGATAGCCCAAGGCGCTGTGGATTCGTTGGTTATTATACCAGCCTTCTATGTACTGAAAGATGCGAAGATGTGCGTCCTCAAAATCGTTAAATTGCATACGATACACCAATTCTTTTTTTAGAACAGAGTGGAAGGATTCGATGCACGCATTATCATAGGGGTAGGCCTTTCGTGAATAAGAGGCACGGTAGCCGTCGTTTTTTAAGGCTTCGATATATGCAGTTGATGTATATTGAACGCCTTGATCGCTATGGATAATGAGATTCTTAGTAGAAGATAGCTGCACCTTCATACGGTTATACGCTTCGAGTACAAGTGCTGTATCAATGGTGCGGCTCATATTCCATCCCACGATTCGCTTCGTTTTCGCATCATAGAATGAGGCTAAGTAGACCCAACGGTCTCGTTTGGTGTAGATGTAGGTGATATCGGTAAACACGACATTGCCAACTGTTCGTACATCGAAATTTTGGTTCACTAAATTGAGGCGTTCAGGTTGCTCTTTCGAGCAAGCAGCACCATGAGCTGGTCTGTATTTCTTTTGAACAATGGACCTTATTCCGTTCTCTTTCATGATGCGTTGCACACGTTTGATCCCAACACGCTTACTCTTTTTCCGAAGTTCAGCGTGAATCTTTGGAGCCCCATAAAGCTTTCTTGAGTCGAACCAGATTTGTCTAATCATGGTCAAGAGTTCTTTATTTTGTTGGGATCGTTTGCTCTCTGAGCGTTTAAACGCCGCATAATAGCTCGATTTAGCTATCCCCAGGACGCGAAGTACTTGTGTAATAGAGTACGTCCCCCTGAAAGAATCAACAATCAGCTTTACTTGATGGAATTGGGTGGACTGGCGAATATGGCGACTGCCTTTTTTAAGATTTCATTTTCCATTTTCAACTCATCAATTCGCTTTTGAAGTCGTTTAACGTCAGTAGGATTCATCGTTGAACCGTCTGCTTGCACCGTAGGTGTCAATTGCTTCTTCCACTTGTAAATCATAGACTCGGTTATGCCATATTCGCGGGAAAGTGAAGCCGTTGTCTGCCCGTTCTGATTTAGCTCCACAATCATTTGTTTAAAGTTCATATCATACTGTTTTCTTGCCATGGTAATCTCCCTCTTTCACACTTCATTGATGATTATACGAAGTGTCTAAGAAACAGTCCACTTATTCAGGGTAACACCAATGGCATCTGTCAACTGAATTTCTCCGCCTGCCCCTGGTTGTTGATTCTCCAGTATTTCAAAGATTCGCGGCATAAGAATGTAACTCCTCACAATCGCTATCTTAGATGGAGCGGTTTTTTTAGAAGGCTTTTCAACTAAGTCTTGAACCGTGTAGAATCGTTCATAATTTTTCTAGCTTTAACGGTTCCATAGTCTGAGACCTCATCATCCCGCACCTTCAACGCACCGAAAATGGAGGAACGATAGCGCTCATAGCACTCTATCATCTGCCGCATGCATGTTTTTTCAGCCTGGACAATATCATCACCCAGTAAATAGCAAACTATTCATCCTCGATAAAGTTCCTCGCGGACAAAAATGGCATGCCCTAATCTTTTTGGTTCCTTCTGTCGTATATAATGGATGTCTACCATCGTATGTTCGGCAATGGTTATGTAGCAAAAAAAGCCCTCCAGGGTTTATATGCTCCCAATAAAGTAGACAGATGAAATAACAAAAATCTGTTTGCTTGTTTGGGGGCTTTTTCTATGGCAAAAAGTGCTTATTCTGCTCAAGAAAAGTACGCATTAATTGTCGCGTATGAGAACAGACAAACCACGGTTGCAGACTTCTGTCTTGAATATAATATATCCAAACTAACAATCACAGAATGGGTCTATCAATTTGAGGCGTATGGAATGAATGGACTTCATGGTTCCAGTGGGTGGAAAGGGTACTCCAAAGAACTAAAAATGTCTGCCGTTCTTGATTACCTTTCAGAGAACTATTCTCAGTATGAGATTGTACGCAAGTATGAAATATCCAGCAGATCTGTGTTGAGGAGGTGGATAAAGAATTATAATGGTCATAGAGATTTAAAAGAGACAAAAAGGATGAAGAACTCTATGACTAAAGGGCGGTCCACCACACTAGAAGAACGTTTGGAAATCGTTAGGTACTGTTTACAGAACGGGAAAGATTATCATCAAGCATCTGAACAATTCAATGTCTCCTATCAACAGGTGTATCAATGGGTGAAGAAGTATGAGAAAGAAGGAGAAGACGGTCTAAAAGATCAGCGTGGCCACCGTAAGGTGGAGCCAGAGTTGACCCCCGAAGAGAGGGCCCAGCGCGAAATAAAGCGATTGGAGCGAGAAAATGAGCGTCTTCGAGCGGAAAATGCATTCTTAAAAAAGTTGGAGGAATTGGAGAGGAGGCGTTTCAAAAGGCGTCTTTAAGCCAGATTCGATTAACGGATAAATATGTAGCCGTTCAAGAAGTTCATAAGGAAGAGAATTTCTCTATTGTACTATTGTGCAAGGTTGCTAAAATTGCACGTTCTGCCTATTATAAGTGGCTTCATCACATTCCCTCCGGGAATGAAGAGTGGAATAAGGAAATTCTAGAGGAGCTTAAATAAGCCTTCTGTGAGGCTCCGTACTTCATTTCGGTCACATCTGTTAGCCATTTCTCATTTGGCTTTGCTGCGTTGAAATCCCTGTTCAATACGTTTTCGGCCACATGTTGTGGGTTGCTGCGCTTATAATTCTTGCGCTTGCGTCGAATCACCGACTGGATTCCAACGATCCTCATCAATCTATACACACGTTTATGGTTAATAGGCTTGGACAAGGTACGATTGAGGTTCATTGTCATTCTACGGTATCCATATATGCCGCCCACCTTCTCATATAGTTGCTTTATCTCCTCTGCGATATTAGATTTACACGATGGGTCAATTGTAAGCTATGTATTAGGTACTTCCAATAATAATGCATTGGTGTTTAAAACCCTAGATTTAGCAGTACAAGCCAATCCAGGAGCCACTCCTCTTCTCCATAGTGACAGGGGATTTCAATATACTTCCCCAGCATTTAAAAGGAAAATAGAAAAGGCAAAAATGGCGCAAAGTATGTCGAGGGTGGGAAGGTGCATTGATAATGGACCGATGGAAGCATTTTGGGGAACATTGAAGTGTGAGAAGTATTATCTAAACAAGTACACCACGTTTGAAGAATTAAAGAAAGACATTGAGGAATACATACAGTTTTATAATCATGAACGATTACAAAAGAGACTAAACGGCCTTAGCCCCTTGGAATACAGGGTTAAAGCCGCCTAGCTTCGTTTATTTATTCCCGTTGTCTACTTGACAGGGGGCAGTTCAGTTTTCCTGGAAGACTTTTTCATTAATTTTATCATTTTAACGCATCAGAGTTCAGTCGCCTTGTTTGATGACGAGTGAAAGCAATCTCCGGACCGTTTAGTCATTTAACCTAAGGCTTAATATATGCTTGTTGAACAGGAATCGCTTGTGCATTAGATGCGGGTTTCTGTGCAGTCGCTGCTATACGTACATAGATTGTGTCGGTTGAAGTTACTTGTATGTTATCTACAGTAGTACCGGTGATCGGTAAGTAAGACCCAGTGTTCACCACATACTCCATTGTATTGTCAACGCCTGTTAATTGGGTTGTACCAGAGGTAGTTCCCTGTGTTAGTGTCGCTGTGGGTGCAGCCGCTGGAGTAATGTTGGCTAGAGCTACTGTCAGCTGTTCAGCATTCGATGCTGGTGTTGCTCCATTTGCTGCTACACGTACAGAAATTACATCACCTGAACTTACTTGTATGCTATCTACAGAAGTACCGGTGATCGGTAGGTAAGAGCCAGAGTTCACTGTGTACTCCATTGTATTGTCAACACCTGTTAGTTTGGTTGTTCCAGCATTAGTTCCTGTTGTTAATGCTCCGTTTGTTGGTGCAGCTGGTGTTGCAAAAGGCTTAATATATGCTTGTTGAACAGGAATCACTTGTGCGTTAGATGCTGGTTTCTGTGCGGTCGCTGCTATACGTACATAAATTGTGTCGGTTGAAGTTACTTGTATGTTATCTACTGTCGTACCGGTGATGGGTAAGTAAGACCCAGTGTTCACCACATACTCCATTGTGTTGTCAACACCTGTTAGTTGGGTTGTACCAGAGGTAGTTCCCTGTGTTAGTGTCCCTGTTGTTGGTGCAGCCGCTGGGGTAATGTTGGCTAGAGCTACTGTCAGCTGTTGAGCATTCGATGCCGGCGTTGCCCCGTTTGCTGTAACACGTACAGAGATTACATCACCTGAACTAACTGTGATATTATCTGCAGAAGTACTGATGATCGGTTGGTAAGAGCCAGAGTTCACTGTATACTCCATTGTGTTGTTAACACCTGTTAGTTTGGTTGTACCAGCATTAGTTCCTGTTGTTAATGCTGCGCTTGTTGGTGCAGCTGGAGCTGTTGTTACTTGACCATATGTCACTGCTGTTCTTGCACTTTCAGTTTTACCTGCCTCTGTACGGGTTACATATAGTTCACCGCTGTTGGCAAGTAAACCTGTTAGTACCACGTTGGCTGTACCGTTACTTCCAGCCGTACCCGTTCCAATTGGAGTTTGATCGGTTGCGGTAGCATAAACTTTGATCGTGTCTCCGGTTGACGAGCCTGTTACGACTACCGTATCCACTGATGTTGTATTATTTACGGTGATAGATGTCGCTGATGGTGGATTACTACTGGTCCGTGTTGGAGTATAGCCTGAGCGATCCGCATTGTCTATTACCTGCTGCGCACTTGTACCAGCGATCGTCGTATTATTATTATTAAATTTAACGTTATTCAAAGGAACATTAACAGTAACTTGTGAAGCATTCACTGTAACATTGGCACTATTAAACGCACTGCTGTTACCACCGATTGTTACAGGAGCATTCAGTACGACATTCCCAGTGACTCTCGCACTAGCAGTAGCAGTAATTTGCGACCCTGTTGCCGTAGAATCTACCGTAATATTATTTACTGCAGTATTGTCCCCAAGTGATAATGTGGCATTAGAAGCTTTGATAGTCAAGCCGCCGGACAATTGCGAATTAGTTATAGTAGTTGCAAAAGCCGATGTACACATCGTACTTAACGCAACTGTTGATAAGACAGCAACCGCTTTTAAATTAATTATTTGCTTCCCCATTTAAAGTCTCCTTCCCCTATTGAGCAATAATATTTGTTTGTCCAGTTACAGTAACGTTATTGAGCGACGTAGTCGGATCATCTACCATATTTAAAGTACCTGCAATGGTGCCAGGTCCTGTTAACGATGCACCTTTTCTAATAACAACTGTCACATTCGAAGGTATAAGTGATGTTGAACCAAAGCTAACAGGGCCTGTGATCTGAACAGTTGTTATACCTGCAAAGCTAGTTCGGTTAATTGAACCTGAATTGTAGGTTATAGTCGAAGAAGAGGAATTATTTAGGATAAGGCTACCGCTGCTGGAGCTACCGCTAGTGGATCCACCGCTGCTGGAGCCACCGCCACCACCTGTGGAGCCCGTTGAAGGTGTAGTCGTGCTAATGCTGTCTCCGGTCGTGGAAGTATTTCCATTGTCTGTGGACTGTGAATTTAACGCTTCATCAAGTGTAAATACGGATTCAGCCCGGGTAATGTTGTTGTTTGGCTTGAACGTTTTATCCGGGTATCCGTGCATGATTCCCTGTCCCATAACTTCCCCAACAAACTCCTTGCCCCAAGGCGCGATGGAACTAGCATCTACAAAACTGCTTAGTTTATCTTCCGAAACTGGGCTTAATTTCAACAATTTTGAAATTATTACAGCTGCCTCTTGACGTGTGATTTTATTGTTTGGCTTTATTGTGCCATCTGCATAACCGGAAATATAACCAGCTGCCTTGGCTTTAGCAACTTCTTTATAAAACCATTGGCTGCTCGATACATCTTTGTAGTTTATTGAGGCTTCTTCAGTAACCCAAAGGACTTATTAACAAGCGTCATAAATTCTGCACGAGTGATGCTGTTGTTCGGTTTGAACGTTCCATCCGCATACCCGCTTATGTATCCTTTGTCTACCCACTTTGTAATCTGGGCCTGTGCCCAATGCCCGCTAACATCCTTAACATCGGCTAATGCAGAGCCTGCGATAGCCATTACCATAGAACCACTAATTAAAACTGAAGATAGTCCCTTATAAACTCCCTTTCGAAACTTCATCTTACCCCTCCTACCATGATAGTCTACTAAATGACACTAACTCTTTTTGACCCTATCTTGCTTACATATATCTACAAGATTTAGGACAAAAATCAAGTCGCATCTAAATTTTACCACCATTCGCGCTGTTTGTGTATAACTTTTGTCGGATTAATCGTTTTTTTATGAGTTAAAGGTCTCGGTAAATTAGTAGTGATTAATTAATACGATATGTGATGTTTACCATTTTAATAGAATTACATAGACCTTCTGTTAGAAATATCTTTATGTATCATGTTATTCCCGCAACCGATAATAGAGTGTGGAACTTTAAATAGTCATTCGCGCAAAACAAAAAGAACCTCTGAAATAATCAGAGGTTCTCAGTTTGTCGACAAAAGGCATCCGAATAACCCTATTCGGATGCCTTTGCTCATTTTCAAGCTTTATTTTTCTTTATATGGACCTCGAAGAGGTCTATGTTTATGCCATTTTGGGACTCACCCATGTCCAATTAGCCATCTTCTTTAAATTCATTGCAGCATAAGTAAGCATCGCCTGCATGGACAATTTTTTAAGCCCCCTAAGGGTTGTCCAGCGCATACCATGTTTTTATTTTGCATCTGCAAATACACGCTCAATCGTTTCTTTGCGCCGTGCATAGATGCTCTTTATCTCTTCTGTATGGCGAAGGTGATCAGCTTCTTCAAGATAACTTTCCCAGACATGTCGTTGAATAAGCTTTTGATGATTTTTGCTCTGAGTACACTTTAACAACAGAGGACAATCCTTACACTGACTAGGATTGGAGAAGTACTGTCGATAACCTTCCATTGTGGTTGTGCTGTATGATAAAACTTGTCCTTGCGGACAAAGATAACAATCATAGTGCTCATCATAAACATAATCGTGTTTCTTCAAATACCCTTCCTTCGTACGAAGGCGAGTATAAGGCAATGCCGGTTGAATTTCATTTGTGATTAGGTATTCAGCGATGGCAGGTGTTTTATATCCAGCGTCCGCAGCGACGGCAATAGGTTTCCCGCACTTCTCAATCACTTTTTCAAGTAAAGGTTCAAACATTGTACTATCATGAGTATTACCAGGCGTCACAATGGTCCCTAAGATAAAGCCATTTTCATCAGCAGCTATATGAAAAGAATAGGCAAACTGCTTCGTTCGTTCATCCTTTACATAGTAGCCACTCTCTGGGTCAGTAGTGCTTTCTTTAATCTCCTTATATTCATCCTTCTTAAATTTATCCGGTGGGAAGGGCTTTTTACAATGTTCTTCACGGTCGCCATTGATTTCTTCTATTAACCGGGACTGATAGGCTTTCGTTTCTTTTCGAACCACTTTCTTCTCAAATTTACGCTTATTTGCACTTGCTTTAACATGCGTTGAATCGATAAAAACGTGCTCGCTACTGATCAATTTCTTCTCTGACGCTTCCTTTAAAATCCGATGGAAAATCCTTTCAAATAAATCCGTATCCTTGAAGCGACGTTCATAATTCTTACCGAAGGTAGAGAAATGCGGAACTTTATCATGGAATCCAAAGCCGAGGAACCATCTGTAAGCTAAGTTCGTTTCGATTTCTTCGATTGTTTTACGCATTGAACGAATACCAAACATATATTGAATGAAGGTCATTTTAATTAGAATGACAGGATCGATACTTGGACGACCGCGTTCCGTAGAATACATATCTTTTACAAGTGAATCAATTTCATAATTGCTTTTTAAAAATCTCAATACCTACAGAATTTTTGTATTCATTTAAAAAACGACCGGAGGTCGCGTTCTGTTAAGCGGCTTTAACGCTCAATTTGGTGTTGATACGATCAACAGCTAATTTAGAAGCATTAAACAATAGGCACAGTAAATCAACATGGACTTTCGCTAATTCTCCGGAACGATACCGGATATTGTTCAACTGGAAATATTCTTTTAAGTACGCGTTCACTCGTTCAACAGAAGTACGTTCCTTATAAAGCTCTTTCCACGACTCGCTTCCACGGGCGGGAGCTGGATACCGGCGCAAATCCACTGTTTTTTTGATTTTCATGCTCCTTTGACAGAGCGTGTCGTGAGCGAGCGGACAATCCTTACATTCCTTCGGTCTTGTATACTTGAGCGTTTCGTATTTTTTATCATAGCTATCATAACGATAGGAATACTCACGGACACAGGTCGGTGCGAAATACTTATCAACACCGATAGGTGGCGCTTCATTCCGCTTATTATAAGCGATGATCCCAACTGCTTTCATACGGTAAATCTGCTCATAAATCGGTTTGTAATCATATCCGGCGTCCGCCATCACTTTCGTGATGTTCAGAATAGGAAAACGTTCAGCTATACCTTTTAATAGCGGAATCGCAGCTTTGGCATCGTTCATGTTTCCTGACGAAAGCAAATGTCCTAAAATGTACTGACTTTTCGTTTCTACAGCTAAGTGAAGTTTGTAGCCATACCAAAAAAGGTTTTATTTTCGGAGTTCTTCTTAATTCCCCACCTGGGAGCGTTTGTCATTTCTTTTTGAAGCTCACCGAAGGTGTAATCCAATTGTTTTTCGATTTTCTGCTCAAAAATAGGCAGGTTGTTTTGGATTTCTTCCTGTTCTTTTTTCCAGGCCTCATAGTCTTCTTTCTTTTTGCGGCCTCGTTTTTTCGGTTCTTTGACAGCGGTTTCCCCTTCCACTTCATCTTTTTGTGGAGCTTGATCTCGCGCTTCGATGTGCGTTGCGTCAATGGCAATATGGATACCATCAATAAAACCTTCTTCCATCGCTTGTGATAGAAGTTGATCATTCATTTCAGCCAACACATTTGAGGTTTTGATCTTTCGAATCAAACGTGAGAAAGAAGATTCAGATGGCACCCGATCGGAAAAGGAAAAACCACAATCCAGACGGAAAAGAACATTCTGTTTTAAACGGCGAACAAGAAGTGCCATCGTTGGGACCCCCTCTAAAATACGAGCCAACATGGCATAAATCATCGCGGGATAATTAAGTGACTGAGGGGCACCTGCAGATGTTTTCTTAGACGTAATTTTAAGCAGCGGCATAATATTAATGCCTTCAAAAATCGCCTTGTAACGTTCGGTAGGTTCTAAATCTAACAAATCTTGCAGGGAAAACAAATGTCCTTGACGAATAGAGTACACGAGGAGACAAACCTTTCTCATTGAGTTGTGGTAGCAACTACTCTATTCGAGATTTAGGGAGGTACTCCTTTTTTTTCATCCTTATTGAACCTTACGGTTCAAGGACTATGAGTTATGAAATTGATTCAAGTGGATAAATAAATGAAAAATCTATAGAAGCCTCGACTTTTCGGACAAGGTGGTTTTTAGGTACCAGTTGTTCTAATGTAATCATCTCTAATTGTTCACGATTCGTCCCAGTATGTTGCGTTAGCATTTTCATCACCCAATAAATAGTTTGTATCTTAAATTATACAAAAAAACTGCAGACAAATCCGTTTTCTTTTGGATTTTGTCTACAGTCAGAACCTCTGAAATAATCAGAGGTTCTTTCCTACTTAACTATATTTACTTCGTTCCCTGCCGGGATAACCGTCTAATTCTCCGGAGTGCATTCAATAGCGGTTTCTTCTGGCCGACCCAGCCAATCAACTCGGCCACAACTTCAAGCATGATAATCACAAGTCCTACAATCACAAGTGCACCCCACAGGGTAGATTGCGAGAAAATAATAGCGGCTGTGGCAAACACAGCACTAATGCCGTAAATCACGAGCACCGCACCACGGTGGGAAAGACCCATCGTAAGCAGGCAGTGATGCAGGTGTTCCTTATCCGCTACAGAGATCGGCCGCTTGTTTAAGAAGCGACGCAGCATGGCAAACACTGTATCAGAGAGTGGAACGCCGAGAATCAAAATCGGAATAACGAACATAATTAACGTTGCAAATTTAAAACCCATAACCGACAGTGCGGCCAGGTTAAACCCAAGGAACAGTGCACCTGTGTCCCCCATGAAGATCTTCGCAGGGTGAAAATTATAAAATAAGAATCCGATAATTCCGCCGAGCAGGATCACACAGTAAAGGGCAACAACCATGTTGCCCATAATAAGGGCGATGATCATCATGGCAGCTGTCGCAATGCCGGATACGCCAGCAGCCAGTCCGTCCAATCCGTCAATCAGGTTAACGGCATTGGTGATTCCGATAATCCAAAATACCGTAACCGGAATCGTTACCCAACCCCAGTTCAGGCTGAGCACCCCTTCAAACGGAAGGTTAATCAATTCTATTTGGAGGCCGTTGAAGACGACGACAAGCGCAGCTGCAATCTGGCCTAACAGTTTAAGTTTTGGAGATAGTTCAAAACGGTCATCAAGCGCACCAACCAGTACAATGATGCTTCCGCCCAGAAATATTCCCATTGCTTCCTTCGATGATGGAAAGAACAGAAGATACGCTAGAGAAAAACCGATGTAGATCGCAAGGCCGCCGAGACGCGGCATAACGCGCTGGTGTACTTTTCTATGATTAGGCTTATCCACGGCGCCAATGGCAATGGCCAACCGTTTCACAAGAGGTGTAGCCAGTACGGTTACGACAAGTGAGAGGATAAACCCGTATATATAACTGTTCATGTTTTCTCTCCTTAGTGGTTGTGGTCTAATTTCTGCGGAGCAATACCTGGTTCCATAGCACGCTTATCGCAAACTTAGGCAGCAACAGTTGCCGCTTCCAGCGCTTCGGCTGGCTCACCAGCCGATAAAACCATTCCAGATTGAGTTTCTGGAACAACTCGGGTGCCCGCTTCACGGTGCCGGACAGCACATCGAAGCTTCCTCCTACACCCATCACTATATTAACCGGTAAATCCGGGAGATGTCTGGCAATCCACTTTTCCTGTCTGGGTGCACCCAGCGCCACAAATAAAAGCTGCGGCTTCTCTTGCTGTATGTGTTTCACTATGTCGGGCTCTTCTTCCTCTGTAAAATACCCGCTGTAATGCCCTGCATAAACAGCATTCGGGTACAGTTCCTTAAGCTTCAAGGCTGCTCCATCTGATGAAGAAGGGGAAGCCCCAACAAGCATGTATTTCCAACCGTAGCGGTTGGCCTGTTTCATCAGTCCATGCAGCAGGTCATAGCCGGAGACGCGTTCCGACACCGGCTGGCCTATCCAGCGGGAGGCCAGTACAATTCCAATCCCGTCCGGTGTGATGATACCAGCTTGTTGAAGAAGTTTCATATACTCCGGATCCTGCCTGCCCATCATAACAATCTCAGGGTTCGCTGTCACCACCTGAATCTTGGCATTGCTGGTAACGCTCCGGGTGAGCAGCTCAACGGTCTCATTGAAGCCAGCTTGCAAAAAAGGAACCTGGAGGATTTCTACCCGCTTATATGTATTCATAATCCTTTTCATCCATTCCAGCTTCACGCTTTGTTCTATCCGTAAATCTATACCGAATTCATTTTATACCAAGCATTAGGAAATCACAATCAAAAGAAAGTAAGTTACGCATTTTTTCCAACTGATCCAGAAGAAGTATTCCACAGCCTAATCGTTTGACATTGCGTACTTTTCTATACGTTTCCGCCATGTCTGTAACTTTAACCAAGAAAGATGAAAAAACGATGAAAATGTTAAATGGGGAAAGTAAGGAGCTTGCATGTGTCTCACGATGTCTTCCTATGATATTTTTGGGACCCTAAGGCCCCCTTCCACCCTTTCCAATCCAAACACTTTAAACTGAGCGTTCTCACAAACAAAAAGCCTGCTGTCCGATTACGGAAGCAGGCCTCTTTTCTGTTAATTGCCGGTTGAGATGTCATAAACCTCGTTATTGAATTGGTAAATGACGATTTTGTCGTTTTTATTGATCCCTCTGAGTGTGGTGTCCAGGTTAGGCAGGCGGTTGAAAAGCGACTGTGGCAGATAGTAACTGCCCACTGTGGTATAAACCCTGTCTCCCAGCGGATCGAGGGATGTAAAGGTGGTTTGAATCGCCTTCATCACCGAAACCGTTTTGGTGTTATTGGTTGCATCCGCTACCTGTACGCGGTCACCTTTATGCAGGGCATTGAGTGACGCATACTGCAGGTCACCGGAATTAATGATGCTTCCTGTGTTGAATGGAACATCTGTTAATACGCCATTATAGTCCCTTACGCTGAACTTGTTGTTGTCGGTATCTACGGAGACAACGGTACCCGTTATGCTTGGGAGGAGCGCAATAGATTTCAGGGTGTCACCCAGGTACGTGCCTTTTATAACATCTCCTACTTTGACATCGGATGCTTTAGGGTACGGGTTGCCAGGTGCCGTGAATGTAATGCCGCTGCTGAGATCAAAGTTTCGGATATTGCCGGCATCGTCCTGTCCGGTTAACAGGTTCACAGACGTGTTGACATTGGTTATGCGGTAAACAATCGCACGCTCCACTTCAATCTTGCCAACTTGTGAGCCGCTCAAGGTCATCGATACATTATCACCGACACGCAGATCGCCGATATCAATGGTGCGCAGGTCATGGGCGACAATAGTGACATTGTTGCTGACTATGTAGACTTTTAACTCACCCGTTGTAAGCTTAACGGTCAGCAGGCGGTTATCCATATCAATGCGTGAAATCTGGGCTTTAACCCGGTTGTCCGCATTAATATAAATAATTTTATTATCCGAATCCAGCTGGACAGATACGTTCATATCCTTCTTTAAGTCGGAAAGAGCTGGATTTGTTATCCCGTTCACAACAATTTGCGGAGCGGTTGCTGCCAGCTCATACGCTTTTAAATCGCCGCTTGCCATCTTAAGGGAAACAATCCGGTTCGTCTGGTCAACGGCATACACCGTTCCGTTAATCATTCCTGGCTGGTCGGTGCTTGTCCGGTTTGTTACCGCAATGGCTGTTACCGTACCATTGTCCGCTGTTAAGGAAATCTGATCGCCGCTCTGGACATCAGAGATGGCAGCACTGCTCGTCCCATTAAGTGTAACCGTTACATTCGGATCTACTTTATAAGCCTGGAGGGTTCCATCATCCTTTTGTACGGTGATAAAATTCTGGTCCGGCAGAATCGTCTTGACTGTGCCCGTAACACCCGGTGCATCTTGTGCTGCCTGAAGCGTGATGGATGAGACAATGTTCTGGCCATCCACTACAAGCTTGACACTGTCCCCCTGCTTGAGGTCACCGACGGTCGGAAAACGATGGTTTTTATAGTCTACGGTGGTCGAATCACTATATTGATATGCCGCCAGCTTGCCTGAAGCGCTTTTGATCGTAATCAGCTTGCTGGATGCGTCAACATCATACACTGTCCCTTGCAGCGGGCTGGCCTGGCTTTCACCTGTACGGGCAATTTCAATAATCTTGCCATCCGGGGAAACCGTTGCCTGGATCACATCTCCGCTCATAAGCTGGCTGATGTTGGTCAATGTACCGCCATTTCCGTTCAGCTTAACCTGACTGTCCACCGCATACGTCGTAAGCTTGGAATTGTCGTCTTTGACAATCAACGTGTTGGCTTCCGGATATACTTTCTCCACCGTTACCTTCATTACTGTGTTGGCAGATGAAGTGTCTCCGTTGCTGCCGGTATTGCCCGCTCCCCCGGTGCCCGCTGAATTTCCAGTATCGCCTGTAAGCTCTACATAAGAAGCGTTCGTCCCATCGCCAATGACAATGGCCTCGCTTGCCGGCTTAATGTCATCCACCGTTACCTTTTTCTTATGATCGTAAAAAATGGTTTGGTCGGTGATGGCATATGTATGAACGGTATTGTTGTTGCTGCTTTTGATAGCTAAAGCTGTATGATTAATCGCCTGCAGTGTACCTACCTGCGTCTGGTTCGATTCAATATCGAGATACTTCTCCCCGTTGCTTAACAGCGTCAGCATTTCCGCCCGGGTAATGGCCTGATTCGGTTTAAACACATAGCCTCCGTTGTCGGCGTAACCGGATAAAATGCCGTAGTCGACAGCCGTCTTTACGTAACGGCTTGCCCAGGAAGGGATTGAACTGCTGTCGAGAAAATTGCTCGCCCCGGTGTTCGCTGCCGCTTCACTGTCTTTGTTTATCATTCTGACCATCAACTGTGCCACCCACGCTCTTGTGGCAGGCTGGCCTGGTGTGAAACGGTTCTCCGTCGGTTTGATCAGCCCCTTATCAATGGCGAGGCCGATATAGCCTTTCGCCCACGCTGGAGCGTTGTATGACTTTCCTGATGTTCCCTTGTAGCTTTCAGCCGCACTTTTCAATCCCATATTTCGCATGGCCAGCGACAGTGCCTCTGCCTGTGTAACGGTAAAGTTGGGGTGGAAGGTTCCATCCTCATACCCGGACGCTACGCCGCGCAAACCCATTTTCGTGATATATTGGGAGGCCCAGTGGTTGTCCGGTACGTCTGAAAAGTTCACTGCACCAAAAGCTGTTGTCGTCCACCCTAAACTGGTTACGGACATAAGTCCTGCAAAGGTGAACGGAATTATCGAACGTTTTACCCGCTTCATTATCGTGTCACTGCTACTAAAAACATAAACAAATATAATCCGTTTATGCTAGACGGTTTCCTGCTTCTTCGTACTCCATTTCACCACTTACTCGCTACTTTGGTTGATATAGCACTCCACAGGCGTTAATTCCGATGTAGCCCACCGTACATATATACATTATCGTCTGGTGATAAATGTATATTCTGTTGCATTTTTTAGATTGAGACTTGCGTTAAAATCTCGGTCTAATTCTACTCCACAAGAATCACACTTGAAAATTCGCTCAGATAAACTTAGCTTGTTTTTCTTGTACCCACAACATGAACATGCTTTTGAACTCGGATAAAAACGACTAACCATGCGTAGTTCAATCCCATATTCATTACACTTGGACGTCAACCACTCTTTAAAACGATAGAATTTTTGCTTGCGAATAGAATCAGCTAAGTGGCGATTTTTCATCAGACCTTTAACATTCAAATCCTCAATCGTTATATACTTCGGTTTGGCTTTTACCAAGGCATTAACGACGTATCTAACATATTCTTCACGAATATTAGCTAATCGAACGTGAAGTTTTTGAATCATCGCTATCTGTTTTTGTATGTTTTTATAGCAGGGTTCACCTCGTTTCTTTTTATATTCGTATTTTCGACTAAGTTTTCGTTGTTGTCGTTTTAATGATTTTTCTACCTTTTTAATTTTGGTAGTGTAGTTGATATTTTTGAATACGGTATGATTACTGCACACAGCAAAATGTTTAACTCCTACATCCACACCTACACCAACATGGGGATTAATTTGCGAGTTAACGAATTCAACCTCACATAGCACGGACACGAAAAACCTGCCTGCTTTATATGAAATTGTTCCACTGCTTACCTTCGCATTGTCTGGAATATATCCATACTCTTTTAAACGAACCCAACCTAGTGTGGGTATTTTAATGCGATGCCTTTCCACTGTCCAATCCGTAGGATTATTCTTCGGAAAGTAGGCTTTTACATCCTGATTTTTCTTTTTCTTAAATTTAGGAAACTTGCTCCAGCCTTTAAAAAATCTAATAAAAGCTTTTTCACCATTCATGACAGCTTGCTTAACTGCTTTACTAGATACAAGTTTTATCCATTGGTCCTTTTCTTTGGTGTACTCATTGTTTAACCACTTGGAGAAATCCATACCGCTAAGGAATTTCTTTTCTTTTTCGTAATACGCTTTGTTCGTGGAAAGGTATAAATTGTAAACGTATCTACAAACACCGAGAGTTTGATGGGCTTTTTGACACTGTTTTTCATTCAAGATGATTTCGGTTTTGTATGCTTTCTTCATAGATCAGCATCTTCTTTCAGTTTTTTCTTATATTTTCTTAGACCGTAAATGCGACAAGAAAAAACATGAATGATTGAAATTAAGTCTTGAACGAGTTCTTCTTCTGGTGAGAGAGATTCATTATTCACAATTAAAATTTCTACCCCACATTTGCGTAAAAACTTCTGCAAATGTTTTATATCCAAAACGACAAAGCGATCTTTATGAGAAATGATGATTGTCTTTATTTCTCTTTTTTGAGCTAAATCTTAATTCCATTTTTTACGTTTGTAGTTAAGCCCACTGCCAACATCAGTAAAAACTTCATCTACGATGATTCCTTTTGCGTTTGCATGCTGTGTTAAAAACTCAATTTGATTGGTTAAATAATCTTTTTGACCTCGATTAGATACTCTAGCGCAAATAATTGTTTTGACCTACTTTATTTTCTTCCGAAATCCCCATGTATTCTCGGTACTGCGTTTCTGTGTAATATCCTCCTTCCTTAAGTGTTTCGGTGAGCAATTATTTTACCTTAGTTATCTCATCGTTGAAGCGTTAAAACCGTGACACCAAGCATCGAAGCAAACTCTTTTGGCTTGTATATCTTTTCCATGATTGCATTATATCCCATTTCATAATATTTGATTATGTTTTATTTACTGTTTTACTCCTCCTTCTCCCTATAACAAAGTGCTTACACATTATTCAATATTATCACAGAAGTCGAGAAAATTGCTCATATTTCACCAACTTTTTCCTATAAGACAAACACTAAGTGCGCCCTCCCAGGTGATGATTTTCCATTGTATTTCAGGCCCTTTAAATTCCTTCGTGTCCATTTCTAGCTTCTATTTCGTTCATTATTTTGTGGTAAAGTGAGTAGGAGACATCCTAGATGATGTCTGCATGAAATCATTCTGGAGGTATTCACGTGGACAAGAAATTTGTGTACCTGGGATTAACGACGTTCATAGCCGGCGCACTGGCGGTAGGCTGCAGCAGCAAAAATACAGCTTCACAGGCTTCGTCTGCTGATAGCCTATCTGCCAGCCAATCTTCTGCTTCTGCCACAGGGCAGCAAGCTTCTAATGGAAACGATAAAACGAAAGCAGCTGAAGTTGTGAAACAATACATGGCTGCCCAGGGCAACATCAGTTATAAGGACCCGTCTTCTTACCATGCCGGCGATAAGTATTTGACGCCCAATCTGGCGAAGTCCCAGCAGCAGAGTGAGAGCGGAAAATTTAAGTTTATTACCGCCAATAAACTCTCAGTAAAACAAGAAAACGTCAAGATTACCCCTCTTGCAGAAAAGAATGGGGCGTATGTTTTTGAAGTTACTGCCCATACGACCTATCACAGCGACAAACAAAACAAAGATCTTGGAAGCTCAAACATCGATGAGGAGATGACGGTAACTAACAATAAAGGCACACTGCTCATCAACAGCATCCAAAATCATAAATAAATCCCTTTCTATTAAGCATAAAAAAACTCCTCGGAAAGTGATCACCGAGGAGTTTTTTGCGTTGTTTAACGCTATAACGACACGAAGTAAATGTCTTTTAATTTAACTAAACTTATCAAATGATTTATTGGCTAAATTACTCCACATATATACAGTAGGAATTCCTGAATTATTCATTACTGGTTTTTTCGTTTTAATTTTACTGAATCCATTACGCGAATATAGTTGTATTAATCTCTTTTGCTCATTCGCTATTTCATCTGCATAAAATTCACCTTCAGGATGCACCATTAACATCACATAATCAGCGCGAATTTCTTCTTTGAGACATTTTAATAATAACCACAAATATGGTTTAGTTAACCCCCTTCCTCTGTATTGCGGGAATAATTCAAAATGATGGAGATAAGCAATCGTTCCTTTATCTTTAACTAAATGAATCATTTCAGAAGTTAATAAATTCTTTAGAATTTGAAGTTCATTATACCGTAAAGCAGATGCGTTTTTTAAAGCGTACTCTACATAATCTGTTAATGACCCTGAAATCCATTTTTCATTAAAAATTTGCAAATTGGCTCGCCCTACTACTTCTTCGTGCTGGTAGACACCGTTACCGGTCACATCACCAGCTAATTCTACATCTAAAAAGATAACGTCCGAAATTTCCTTTTGTAATTTTATTGTGGGGGTGAAAATCACTTCATTTTGTGTTGATGTAGGTTCCATTGACATACTTTTAGACTCCTCTTCAAAAAGGTGTAAATGCTTAATGAAAAATAATAAGCCCAAAATGTGTCAGAAGTACGTCAAGAACTTTTATACAGACCTTTAAGCACACAGAACAATTGTCTTTACTACCGCAAAATGAAACTTAATGATTTTTTGTCGTGCAGAATCGTAGCAAAAAGGCCTGCCGGTAAATTCCTGGCAGACCTCAATCGACAACTTAAGGTTGATCCTTATTGCAGCAAAATCTTACCCTCAATGCAAATTATCTTCTCTTTTATCAACGTACAAGGTGCCATCTCTCTGGATTTCAGCATAAAACACATCCAGTGTGGAACTGGCTCCTGCCCGTTTGATCTGTTCCTGCAGCCAATTCTCATCGAGGTGCAGCTTCGCCAAATTTTCCCGGTTGATTTTTCCGTCTGAAATGAGTTCAGTTGGAATGGGAAAAAGGTTGATTTTACTCTGCTGGATATTCAAATCGCTTCGGGTCGCTGGTTGCTCACTTTCCTTCTTTAGGACGGATAGTTTGCCGTCGATTTCAAAGATGGCATATTCGACATCTTCAATGGAGAACACATCCTTTTGGCGCAGCATCGCAAGCAGCGTATTGATTTCTAACCGTGCATCCCGCAAATGCTTCTCCAGAATTTTTCCCTGCTTAATTAAAATGATAGGCTGTCCATTAAGCAAACGCCGAGCGTTTTTGGATTTGATGCTGATGAATCCCGTGATAAGCGTAAGCAGTGCCCATCCCAATAATGCCAGGAGGCCTCCTTTGAGGTCGATGCTCTTTTCTAGCGTGACAACAGCAGCAATATCACCAATCGCAATCGCGGATATAAAATTAAAAAAAGTGAGCTGCCCGATTTCTTTTTTCCCCATGAGCCTTGTCAGGATCAACAGGGCAAAAAATGAGCACACAACCCGTACTGTTATTTCAGCTACACTCATTTTAAAGACTCCTTCCGGTTACTACCTGCAAGCTGGAAAGGGATTCCTATCCACGGAATCATGCTAATCTATCCTTATTATTCCTACGATTAGACAAGTAATAACCGTTAGACTGGCTCCGCAATTTGTTGTGGTAGCTGTACAAAAGTCGAGTCATTTCTTCACATTGCCAACCATTTGAATCAACATGTAAAGCATCGTTTCAATTCCGTTGCACCTTTGTTCGTTCTGCCGCATGCCGGGTGCATACAAAAAAGGCCTGCCGGGTTTATGCCTGACAGACCTTTTTCAATCGATAATCCTTTTGTCAAGTTTGTTACTTCTACATCGCTCCATCTAACGTCAGATGATCCATGACATGCTGTGTAGTTATTTGTAGATTGATCCTTTACCCCCTATGCAACTGTTGAATCTGCTCAAGCGTAAGCTTTGTGACTTCTGCTAGCATTTTTTCATCCAGACCTTTAGCTAACAAGGTTCGGGCCATTGCCCGCTTCTCTTCTATTCGCCCCTCATGAAATCCTTCCTCATACATTTCCTGCGTTTTACGCGCGTACTCCTGTTTTATGCGATCGTACTCCTGCTGCCTTCGCTCATTCTCTGCGATGATAGATAATCTATCCATCATCGCCTTATGGCGCGCTTCATATTCCCGTCTTGCGTCCGGATCACGGCTTAAGTTCTCCCATTTCTCCATTGCCTCATGCAACGCTGGATTATCCATGGCGCGTACCTCCAGTTCTTTCCGTATTCCCTCATTATCTCCTGCTTCAAGTAGCAGTAACCATTCTACCAGCTCGTCATCGCCAAAACCAATTCGTTTTTCTCTCCATAGCTTGACCAGTTTTGGCAACTCCACCAAATGAATCTCAAGCGTATCATCCCAGCGAAATCCTTCTTGACGTTCTTTTACATCGAATATGAGATGATAGCGTTCTTCAGTCTCATTGAACAGTGAAAAACCCGTTATGATGATACAAATCGTTCGCGGAAGCGTATTATTATTTTCATTTTTCTGAATGTCCTCGATGTACATTCGGCTCCAGTAATACAAAGTACGCTTTGGCAGGTTATGTTCGTTTGCAAGCTGAATCTTTACGTTGACTTTGCTTCCATCATCAAGCTGAGCGTGAATGTCTAGAATCGCATTCTTGTCATCCTGGTATTCCCTGCCCATCTCCTTATCCAGCAAGGTGATTCCCATTATTCGTTTGTCAGGTGGCGGCTTGATCATTGCATTGAGGAAGGCTATTAGAATGCGTTCATTTCCCCGTGAACCGAACAGTTTCTTAAAGGCGAAGTCAACATACAGCTTCATCCACTTCCATCTCCGTAGCTTGTGTTCCATTTCATCAAGCCGTCCGTTTACTTCTTCACGATAATCCCTTAGATCATTTGCGGGTTCTTGAACTTTCGTATCAGATCCCTCGTCGCATCAATTTGCTCAAACATTTCAGCTAACGTTCCAAGCATATCTTCGATGCGGTTGAATCTTTCCTCACTCATGCCGCATGCCCCCTTAAAAATTATCTGGATCCATTATAACATCCGGGCAATTAAAACATCGTGGGCCATGCCGCTCTCTTCTCTCCCCTCATAGAAGTTTTTACGGCCGCTTTGTGTAACAACTGGCGGACCGGCATTAGGGAATCTTGGTCAGTGGCAAGCGTAAGCGCAGGCAATGTCCTTAGATTCCTTTATACCGTTTAGGTGCAACATCTGGGTATCTCAATGATGGAGACAGTTGCCGGTCTTTTTCGCCCTTTGTTCCACACGCTCCACAGGGGGAAAGAAAGGTGCGGACATGTGCCTCACGATGTTTTCTTCTGTGTTTGGGACCGGAGGTCCCATTTAAAAAATCATTCAACGCACTTCAACAGTGTGAAGCACATACGCTTTCCACATAATAAAAAATGCCAGCAGATATGACGATCTACTGGCATTATCCTACTGCTATCTTCTATTTTCTATTTTGTAGAAAGGCGTCAATTCGTTCTATCGCCATTTCGAGGTTCTCCATCGACGTTGCATAGGAGCAGCGGATATGCCCAGTGCATCCCGGCCCGAACACATGGCCCGGTACGACGGCGACCTTCTGTTCGAGGATGAGCTGCTCCGCAAATTCGTCCGCGCTCATGCCCGTCGCATCGATCTGCGGGAATGCGTAGAACGCGCCCTCCGGTTTGTGGCAGGCAAGCCCTATCTGCTCGAATGCTTTCACGATATAGTTGCGGCGCTGGCGATAGCTTTCTACCATGCGGTCCTTCGCTTCCATCCCGCTGCGCAGTGCTTCAAGCGCCGCGATCTGGGCGGTAATGGGGGCGCACAGCATCGTATACTGGTGAATCTTCGTCATGGCCGCGATAATGTCCTCTGGCCCGGCTGCATACCCAAGCCGCCAACCCGTCATGGCGAACGCCTTCGAAAATCCGGAGAGGAGAAGGGTGCGATCCTTCATTCCCGGAAGCGCTGCAAAGCTGCTGTGACGCGTGTCATACGTCAATTCGGCATAAATTTCATCCGAGATCGCGATCAGGTCATGCTTCTCGATCACCGAAGCGATGCCGGCCAGCTCTTCCCGCGTCATAATGGATCCGGTCGGGTTATTCGGGAAGCAGAAAATAATTGCTTTCGTCCTGTCCGTGATTTTTGCCTCTAGCTGCTGCGGTGTTACTTTAAAATTCTGCTCAAGCTCGGTCTCCACCGGGACAGGCACCCCGCCGGCTAGCCGGATGACCGGGTCATACGAAACATAGCACGGTTCAACCACAAGCACTTCATCGCCCGGGTCGAGAATGGCCCGCAGTGCCAGGTCAATTCCTTCGCTGGCGCCTACTGTCACGAGTATCTCTTTTGCAGGTTCATACACGGCCTGAAACGAAGAAGCCAGGTACTGGCAGATCTCTTCGCGCAGTTCGTAAAGCCCACTGTTAGAAGTATACGAGGTGTAGCCCCGCTCCAATGAATTAATGGCCGCTTCCCTCACGCCCCACGGCGTAACAAAATCCGGCTCGCCGACCCCGAGGGAAATAACGCCTTCCATCGAGGAAGCCAGTTCAAAAAAGCGGCGTATGCCTGACGGCGGAATCGTCTGTATCGTCTGCGACAGCCTGCCTTTGCGCTGGGAAATTGGGCTCATGGTGATACGACCATCCTTTTGTCGTCTTCAGGCTGCTCCAGAATAACACCGTCGTGTTTATATTTCTTTAAAATGAAGTGAGTCGTTGTCGAAATGACAGAATCCAGTGCCGAGAGCTTCTCGGATACGAAGCGGGCAACCTGGCGCATCGTCTTTCCTTCGATGACAACCGAGAGATCATATGCGCCCGACATCAGGTAAACGGATTGAACTTCCGGGAAACGGTAGATGCGCTCCGCCACATCATCAAACCCAACATCTCTTTTTGGCGTTACCTTGACATCGATCATCGCGGTGACCAGATCATTCTCCTGGACCTTTTCCCAGTTCACAATTGCCGGGTATTTAATGATAACCTTCTCTTTCTCCAGGCGGTTGATTGTCTCTTCGACTTCCTTAACCGGAACATCCAGCATGGTAGCCATCGTTTCTGTCGTTCTTCTGCTGTTCTCCTCCAGCAGATGCAGCAGCTCTTTGATTTTGCTTTTCTCCATGGAATTCTCCTACCTCTCCAGTATAATTCTATTTCTTATAATCTTCAGACAATTATAGGTGACTTCCTCCCCACACTAAAGTGATGGGCTTCCTTGTGGAGGCTCGGTAGTGACTTGCTCTGGCAGAGATAATATCTCACGACATGATCCGTTGTTCCATTTCTGACCTGCCTTCATCGCAGACACCATAGGTAATGTCACGCTTACCCTCCTGCAAAGGCTTTGCTCTGCGGGCACATAGTCTATCAAAAATGCCTTTCGGAATTTTCTACACCGCTATGCTCGTGCTCAAGGCGATATTTTTTGAAGCATTATGATCGGCATGATCGCGATGCCCACATTTCATACAGTGGAATACATCTTTGTTGCGATTTGCCTTTTCAATATGATGGCATTTAGGGCATTCTTGAGAGGTGTACTTTGGATTAACAAAGATCACCCGAACATTGCACTTTTCAGCTCTCTGTATAATAAATCGCTGTAGCTGATAAAATGCCCACGAGTGAATGGTGCGATCTGCTTTTTTCATTGTTTTACATGTTTGACGAATGTTATACAATTTCTCCATTTTAATAACAGGCCGATCAAACTGCAGGGCAAAATCAACAATTTTCTTGGCTAGTTTTCGGTTGTAATCTTGCATCCATCTATTTTCTTTATGACCCAGGCGTTTAATGGCACGCAGTGCCTTCTTTTTACCTAAAGAACGCCGTAGGGAACGAAAATGTCGACGAATGTACCCCACTTCTTTTCCTGAAAAATATTGTCTTTTGCCACTTTTTGGTTCAGATATAACCGCAAGATGACGTAGCCCAACATCCACCCCAATAAAAGTTTGGGGAACAATTGAGAAAGTGCGAATTTCGCAAGAAATTTCAATAGGGATGGCAAAATACCAATCGGATCCTTTTCGCAAAAGCTGAATAGTTGAACGATTTTCTCGATTCTTGTCTACCCGAACTTCTTTTTTTACCAACTTTTTTGTGGCTTTGTTTTTAACTTGTTTCATCTCGTATGTAATGTTTTGTTGGAAAAAAGAAAAATACCGAGTAACAAACGCATTCTCTTCAACAGGAAGGTATTTTTTCTTTTTGTCCACCACAAAACCAACATACCATCTACCTTTAACACACTTCGTGTCCCAGTTTTGGTTATTGATGCTAATCGGGACGCGCGATTTAAAGGTTGGAACCTTTTTAGCAGGTCCTTGTTTATAATCTGCCACAGCCCTTTTCGCTTTGCGAATCGCTTCGTTTTTAATAGAGGAATTGAGTTCAGCTTCAACATTGGAAGAAGAAAGTGAATCTCCATTTAAAATACGAGCAATACACAAATTAATACAAGCTGCATATTTCTGTTGGGCATGAATCCATTCTTTATGTTTGGCTTTGGTTGGTTTCTTTATTTTCACAAGGTGTGTTACGGTTGCCAATATTTCACCTCCTTGTGCATTATTTTACCAGAAACCGAACATATGTTCGATGATCAAAAATAGCATTCATCCACTCACTAAAGTATAGGGCATTCTGCCTTCGTATTGTAAAAAGAGATGTTCAAGGTTATTTGAACACCAGGTCATACATATGCGTCCATGTGTGGAGATCGAACACGTCAATCGCAGCTCCCTTGCCCAGCAAACTATAGCCCACCAGCATCCCGATAAGCAGGGATACAAATAAAAGAAACGGCACAAGCAGCAGCTTGAGAACGAGCGGAAGCGGATCCCGCGTATGTTTTTTTCTTTTTTCAGGTTTGTTGCGGCTGTTATCCGCGAGCTCTGACTCCGCTGCGGCTTCTGACGTTTTTCGCTGTTCAGCCATTGTATCAGCCCTTATAGATTTGATTGGTGACACTCATCATTTGATCCGAATACGTAAGCGCCCTAGAGTTGAACTGCAGGGCCCGCTGCGCTTCAATGAGGGAGGTCATTTCCTTCTGCAGGTCCACGTTGGACATCTCCAGTGCTCCCTGGTGTACGGCTATGCCAGCCGGCATTGTTCTTGCTGCGCCGCCATTCACTAACAACGCGCCATTCTGCGGCGGTACCGTCGCGGGAATGCGGTAATAATTGCTGCCCGTATTCTCCAGTATGTTAGGATTCTGAATGGTATATACGCCAATTTTAGGGCCATTACGCTGCCGGCCGATGGAGTCTTTGTAAGTGATCTGCCCATCGGCTACAATTTTCAGATCGGTATAGGGTGCGGCGATGCGAATAGGCTGCCCGGCCGCGCTCATTACCGGGTCACCGGTTGCTGTAACGAGTTCTACCTGCCCGGCAGCCCCGGCCGCCGGCATAAGTTTAAAATTACCGTCCCGTGTGTATGACGGCTGTGTTTCCCCCGCCCGCTGTACCCGGAAGAATCCGCTGCCTTCCAGAGCTAGATCCGTGGGAACGTCTGTCTGCTTTAAAGTTCCCTGCGTAAAGTCGATCTGCTGCGCCGTGTCTTTAACCCCGACACCAGGCCGGACATTATAAGGCGTCAGGCGCCCCTGTTCAAATGCGGGATTGGGTTGGTTATTGATCTCTCTTGTTAATAGCGTTGTAAATTGCGTCTCCCGGCTTTTAAAACCATCGGTGGCGGCATTCGCAATGTTGTTGGCGATCGTATCGACTTTGGCATGCATCGCCTGCATACCGGTTAATGCATTAATGATTGAACTGTTCATCTATTCACTCCATCCTATACGCGCCCGACATCATTGAGCTTCTGCAGGGTAGAATCATACGCGGCAAGTACCTTCTGGTTCGCTTCATAGCTGCGCATGACGGACATCATATCAATCATCGTGCGCCCCGCATCGACATTGGATTTCTCGATATATCCCTGCTTTACCGAGATTCCCGGAACAATCCCGGAAGTGAGGGCCGGCGGCTGGCCTTGCCCGGTAAAACGAAACGTAGTATCCGCCTCTTTGGCAAGGGACTGATCAGGATTGGTGACCTGCACGAGCGCCAGTTGGACCGGCGCTGCCGGGCTTCCCTGTACATACAGTTGGCCTGTATCACTCATCTGCAGATTTCGGCTGTCAAGCGGGCGGCCACCGAGCAGCTGCTGAATGTTCACCGGCTGGCCGTTGGCGGCAAGCACCGGGTATCCTTCAGGTGTTGTAAGCAGTCCATTCGGGCTCATGGTGAAGTTCCCGTTGCGGGTGTAGGAGATCTCAGCCTGCCCGTTGTCTCCCTGTTTTCGAACCGCAAAGAAAACTTTCGGCTGGACAGCATGGGCTCCCTGCGGCGGTTGTCCGTTAACCGCCTGCGCAGGCGTTCCGTCCGCATTCACATAAGCCGGCGCCAGGCCTTGATCCGCCAGTGAAAAATCCAGCGGTTTGTTCGTTTCCACGATGTCTCCCTGCGTAAAGCTCGGCACGAGTTCCTGGGTATATACCCCCTGCGCAAGGGCGCCGACTCGCTGCGGCTGGCCAGGGATCGCAGGCCGGCCCTGCACAGTTGATGTATCATTTATTCTATCAAGAAGAACTTCCGGAAATGTTCGATAAACTGAATTGTCCGCCTTATAACCAGGCGTGTTCACATTCGCCAGATTGTTCGTTAGGGCCTCCTGGCGTGCCTGGTTGGCTATCATGCCGGCAGCCGCTGTATCGATTCCACGCAGCATATTCTTTCACCCATCTTTCTTAAATGGTACACAAAGCTATCGGAATAAGAGTTGACTCAAGTATAGCAGACTTGGGAAATTAATGATTGGGAGGGACGTCCTAAGTAAAGGACTTTTTACGGTTGCGGTTCTGCGGTGACTTGTCCAAATTCTCCAGCATGATGCCGGTTCCCACTGCTACACATGCCATCGGGCTGTCCGCTACCATTACGGGCACCTTCAGTTCCTCAGCCAGCAGCCTGTCAATGCCATGCATTAGCGCGCCTCCTCCAGTGAGCATTATGCCTCTATCAATAATATCGGCTGATAACTCCGGCGGCGTGCGTTCAAGTACGCTCTTGGCAGCAAGCACGATAGATTGCGCGACTTCTTCCAGCGCTTCCTGTACTTCAGCGGAGGTGACCGTAATGGTTTGCGGAAGTCCCGTTACCATGTCACGGCCGCGGATATTGATCTCGTCTTTGCGGGATCCGGGAAATACGGTTCCAATTTGAATTTTGATATCTTCTGCGGTGCGCTCTCCGATCAGCAGCTTGTATTTTTCTTTAATATATTTCATAATCGCTGCATCACACTTGTCCCCTGCCATTTTAATAGAAGAGGCGGTGACGATGTCTCCCATGGAAAGCACGGCTACATCTGTTGTCCCACCGCCCATATCGACCACCATGTTGCCGTACGGCTGGAAAATGTCCATACCGGCGCCAACAGCAGCCACTTTCGGTTCTTCTTCGAGGAACACTTCTTTCGCACCGCATCGGATCGCAGCTTCCCGGATTGCTTTTTGCTCTACGGAAGTAATGCCTGTCGGAGTACAGATCAAGATACGCGGCCGGGACATAAATCCTTTTACATTTAATTTTTTTATAAAATAGGTAAGCATAGCCTCTGTTATATCAAAGTCAGCGATAACCCCGTCACGCATCGGACGAATTGCGATAATGTGACCAGGCGTGCGACCAACCATGCGGCGCGCTTCTTCCCCTACAGCCAGCACCTTGTTCGTGTAGTTGTCGATCGCTACAACAGATGGTTCATCCAGTACAACACCCTGTCCCCTAATAAATATAAGTACGTTGGCCGTTCCTAAGTCAATTCCGATATCTTTGCCTAACATTTAAGAGCCTCCCTGCAACAGATGATTCATCAGAATATTTTACTATGCATTTTGTCATGGTACAAGGAGTTTTTTCCTCTATGCCAGTTCCTCCACGCCCTTTTCCGCCAGTTCATCGCCCTTACTTTTATACTTGATTTTCGTTGCTTCGCCGCCGCGCAGGTGACGGACGGACTTATGGTACTCGAGGATCTCTTTTACTTCATTTGCTAGCTCCGGGTTAATTTCAGGCAATCGCTCTGTCAGATCCTTGTGCACCGTACTCTTGGACACGCCAAATTCTTTGGCAATCTTACGAACCGTGTTGCGGGTTTCTACAATATAGCGGCCTATCTTAATGGTTCGCTCTTTGATGTAATCGTGCACGCCCCTCGCCTCCCTAATGCTCATTAGTCTGATACATTATATTGAGGGAGAAGTCCATATATGCGAAAAAAGGCTGATAGGTACATGCTATCAGCCTTTTTTCTTTGTTTTTCTTCTAATTTCGATTCTTTTTACTTGGCGGCAGAAGCGGTAGATACGGGTTCAACATATTTATCCGGCTGTACCGGCTCCCCGTTCTTCTGCACTTCGAAGTGAAGGTGAATGCCAAGGCCCTTCTCAAATACGTTGCGGCCTGCCGTTCCGATAACGGAACCCTGAGATACCGTATCTCCTACAGCTACCTTGGCGTCATCCAGGCTTGCATACACTGTTTTCAAGCCGCCTGGATGTTCAATCTCAACCTGGAAGCCCATCATGGGGTTGCGTTCAGCTTTCGTTACTTTGCCGTCGGCGCAGGCGAGAACGTCAAAAGATTTCTTGCCGCCTGCCGCAATATCAATGCCTGTGTTCGGCCAGTAGGAGTTATCATACTTCACGAGGGCAGCCTGCTGCGCTTGCTTATCGGCTGTTTCGTCAAAGAAGTTCATCACCGTCTTGGTGTCCGCTTCTTTCTTAGCTGGCCAAATGAAAGGTTTATCCTGGGAAACTACTGGAACCGCAGGCTGATCATGCGCAACCTGTGCGGTCTGATCCTGCTGCTTGGCCGGAATGCCGGCATCCTGCCTATTCATTGAAAACTGTTTGCTACCCTGATACCACATGATAGATGCGAGAATAATAGCAGCGATGCCCATGTAGATTGCAGGGAAAGCCCATTTCTTTCCAAATATACGCCGCCAGCCGCCAACCTTGATTTTTTGGACGGGGCCCGGGGCTGTTTGTTTCTTATTGTCACTCATTATTTATCACCTCACATCCCATTGTTGACAGGATAGTAAGGTTATAAACATACGAAATTAGCATATGTTAAGAAGTTTTTTTCAACCATTTCTCTTCAGTCTCTATCGATACCCCCTGATAAAAATACTTCACGATTTCCTCCGCTTTTTTCCCCTGTTGCGCCATGCCATTGGCCCCCCACTGGCTCATGCCCACACCATGGCCATATCCCTTCGTGTGGATGATGACAGAGCCGTGATCCGTCTGAAAAGAGAACTGAGAGGAATTGAGGCCAAGCTTCTCTCTTACTTCCCGCCCGGTATATTCTTTATCGCCAATGCGTATCTTGTTCACTCTTTTTCCCGCAGTGAGCGAATCCACATGCGCCCATCCGCCATTGCCTGTCGAAGCGGTCATGGTGATTTTCGTGCCGAGCTTTTTTTCAAACTCTGTCATAGAAAGGGTAACCGTTGCGTCAAAACGGGGCGCGTTTTTGTCCCAGGGGACAGGCACACTCCTCAGGTAAGGAATTTTGCTGCCCCAGTAATCTTCGGAATTCTCGGTGTAACCGTTGCTCGTTGAGAAGAAGGTCGCGTCAATCGGCTTGTTCTGATAGGCGATGACTTGACCTGCTGTCTCAGTGACCGCCTGGCGGATTTTCTGGATCCGCCAGCTATAGGAAGCCCCCCACTTCTGGTGAAGCTGGGCATCGTCATAGTAAACCTGGTGCTTGACTGTATCGGTTACATATGCGCCTTTGGGAACATCGCTATATTTGCCTTCAAGCATTCGGCCAACAATAAAGGTTCTGGCGGCCAAAGCCTGCGCTTTCAACGCTTCCGGTTCGAATTCTGCGGGCATCTCGGCGGATACTACTCCCGTCACATAATTCTCCATGTTAACCGTGTCCACTCTTCCGAATTCTACACGAAAAATCCGGACTGGATAGTCCGTCTTTACCGTTGTTTTTTGCTGCCCGGTGTCAGCGGGCACGGAATGGGAGTCCGGATGAATGTCCGGAGAAGTGACCGGTATTTGGGCCGGACCTCCTGAGAGGGAAACGAGTACGGACGGAACGGCGAGCAGGACGACAACAATAGCAAGGATGCCATATACGATCAACTGGAGCGAATGCTTGTTCTGTTTCAAAATCTCTTCCCCCTTCTGGCTGCTATGGACAAACCCATAATTAAGCATATGAACGGGACAAAAAAATATGACTGCTGAGAAAAACATCGTGGGCCCTGCCGCTCTCTCCTTTCCCCTTATTAAAGTTTTTACAGCCGCTTTGTGGAACGACGGGCGGACCGGCAGTAGGGAATCTTGGCTAGCGGCAAGCGTAAGCGCAGGCGATGGCCTTAGATTCCTTTATACCGTTTAGGTGCAACATCTGGGTATCGGGGTGATGGAGACAGGTTGCCGGTCTTTTCGCCCTCTGTTCCACACGCTCCCCAGGGGGAAAGAAAGGTGCGGACATGCGCCTCACGATGTTTTTCTTGAGTGTTTCGGGACCGGAGGTCCCATTTAAAAAACGCTCAAGGTAGTTCAACACGGTGAAGCACATAAGTTTTATATAATAACAAAGAGAAAGGGACCTATCGGTCCCAACAGAAAATAAGTTTAATACTCTAGAGCACTTTCTTATACGAGAACAAAAACAAGGGCTCCCCACCTAGGAGGAAGCCCTTGATATCGGAATGCCGCAAGCTATGAGCTCGAGGTACTCTTGTAATGCGCCTATTAAGCTTTGATTTCCGGGCACAAATCGCCCATCGTAGAAATGATATAGTCGGGGATAATGCTTAGTTTCTTAACATCATCAGGCCCGGCGACTCCAGTAAGCACAAGGGCTGTTTTTACACCGCTGTTAATGCCAAAAAGAATATCTGTTTCTAACCGATCTCCCACCATTAAGCATCGTTGACTGTGAAGATTTAACCTCTCTAGTACCTTCTCTGCATAATAGGTGGACGGCTTACCCATGATAGCATGGATAGGGGTCGTGCCCGCGGCTTCAATTGCCTTTGCAATCGACCACGTATCCGGGATGACATCGCCGTCAACCGGACAGTAAGGATCCGGGTTCATCGCTATCAGCCGCGCACCATTGCGCACAGCTTTCATTCCTGTATACAGCTTATGGTAGGTAAACGCGCGGTCCATCCCAACAAGCAGATGTGTCGCTTCCGACGGGTTTTGCGTTTGCTTTACAGGAAACCCGCTGAGCTCTTCCCCTATCGCCCTTTCCCCAATAATCATGACGTTGGCGTCCGGATAGAATTCCTGCAGATAAAGCCCCGCAATATAGGGTGCGGTGATAATTTCCTCTACAGCTGATTGCACGCCCAGACGCTGCAATCGTTCGCAGCAGTCATGCCGAGTCTGGGTGGATGTATTGGTAAGAAACATAATTTTCTTGCCTTGATCACGCAAATAGGAAAGTGTCTCTTGTACATGGGGAAGCAATTTGTCCCCGATAAAAATCGTTCCGTCCAGATCGAAGAAGTACGCATCAAATGAAGTAAACTGAACCAATCCCTTTCAATCCCTTCCTTCGGGGAAAAAATTCTCCTATCACAAACCGAGGTTATGTTTTAGAATCTCTTTTCCGTATGTTAATTTGCTCAAATCAGTCCCAGGCGCATATTCCAAGATCAATTGGCAGGATGAGCCCAATTCTTTTAATGCGCCATAAATCGGTTCCCAGTGGATCGTCCCTTCTCCGATAGGCAGGTGTTCATCACCCTCGGCGCTGTTATCGTGAAGGTGTACCGCAAATAAACGGTCGTTAACGCGGCGGATCACAGCGGGAATATTCCATCCGTTCAAATGGGCGTGGCCGGTATCAATGAGATAGCCTGCTGTTTCATCCACATCGTCAAGGAACATTCCAAATTCTTCTTCCGTCACAATCGATGTCCCTTTGTAGCCGACATTTTCTACTGCAATTTTTACCCCAAGCGGAGCTGCCACCCGGCATAACTCATTGATGTATGCTGCCGCTCTTTTCCGTGCAATGGCTTTGTCAAAAACCGGCGAAAAACAAAAGCCCGGGTGAATGACTACATGCTCAGCTTCGATGGCATGGGCGAACTCAATGGCTTTTCTGTACTCATCATAAGAAGCCTGGCGGATCGCTCTGTTTTCACTTGTCAAATTCGTATCCCAAGCAGGCGGATGGACGGTATATCCAACCTGATATTGACGGAAAACTGCCGCCATACGTTTGATTTGTTCATCCATCTCATCCCATTCAATGCCGTCCATGAGCAGCTCGATTTTATCCGCGCCATACTCCATTAGCTGTTCGACATTTTTTCCAATGGAATGGGTTAACAAAGGTAAGTCTGAAAAGCAAATTTCTTTATTCATCGTTCGCACCCCTTATGCATAGATCAATTTATTTTGCTGGACCTGCAGATGAACCTGGTCCCCGTGGTTTAGCACAATATCATTCGGTACATCCATCATGAGCCTTTGCCCCTGTGCGTCTACAATGACGCGGAAACGTTCCCCTAAAAATATGACCTCCTGGACAACTGCAGGAAAGCCGGTGTTACCGCCAAGCGTGATATCTTCCGGCCGTAAAAATGCTTCTACTTCAGCAAACGATCCATCGGTTCCTTCATAAGGAATCCGGCAGAGACCGAAGTCGGCCACTTGGCCCTGTCCATCCGCGATGATTTTTCCTTTTAGCTGGTTGATTTGGCCGACAAATTGGGCGACAAAAGGAGATTTAGGCCGATGATAAATGTCTTTAGCGAAGCCTATCTGTTCGACTACCCCTTTGTTCATCACGGCAATGCGGTCGGCAATGGCCATCGCTTCCACCTGGTCATGGGTGACATAAATCGTCGTAATTTTTAGCTTGCGGAACAGCTGCGCCAGCTCAATCCGCAGATGCTCCTTTAACTTGGCATCCAATGCCGTAAGCGGTTCGTCCATCAGCAGAACGCTGGGCTCAATTGCCAATGCTCTGGCCACGGCCACACGCTGCTGCTGGCCGCCGGACAACTGAGAAGGCTTGCGATCTCTTAATTCTGCAAGGTTCATGAGTTCCAGCATTTCGTTTACTTTCTGCGCCTGTTGCTGCTTGCTCTGTTTACGCAATTTCATGCCAAAGGCAATATTTTGTGCGACGGTCATCGTCGGAAATAGCGCATACTGCTGGAAAACAAACCCGATACCCCTTTTTTCTGCCGGAAGATGGGTTACCTCCTCCCCATGAAACCGGATGGAACCGCCTGTTGGCTGTTCCAATCCCCCGATCATTCGCAATAAGGTACTCTTCCCGCATCCGGAAGGGCCAAGCAAAACAAGTACTTCACCTGTGTTAATCTCCAGATCAATCGGTTGAAGGGCATTCGTGCCATCCCGGAAGGTTTTGTGTACACCTCTGATCTCAATATGGGTCTGCTGCATGTTACACCCCTCCATTTCTGGAAAACGTCGTAGACTGGTTCGATCTGTGTAAGAAATACATAAGCGGGATGGCCAGCAGTAAGAAAACAACCGTAAAGGCGCTCCCCACTTCGATGCGCAGACTGGAATACGCTTCGTATAGGCCAACCGTTAATGTCCTTTTCAATGGCGTATAAAGGAAAAAGGTCATATTAAATTCGCCCAGCGAAAGCATAAACACCATAATCGCACCGGACAGAACGGCTGATTTGATACTGGGCAAAATCACATGGAAGAACCGATAGAATGGCCCCGCGCCCAGGCTGGCGGCGCAATCATCCAACAGGCGAAAATCTTTCGTGCGAAGCGTTCCGAGCACGGTTCTGAACATGAGCGGAAACGTAACAACCACATGGCCAACAAGAATCAATGCGCCGGACACCCGCATCCACGCATAGGTCTGGATGAGAGCCAGCGCGATCGCGACTCCCGGCACAGCGATGGGAAGTGTAAGAATTTCTTCCAGAACTTTTACCGCAGGGTGCGTAGATTTCGAAAACAGATAGCCGGTCATCGTTCCCAATAAAACATTAAGGATTACTGCAAGCAACGTGATGGTAAGCGTAAAAATAATCGTCTGGCCGTATTCGTTAAATACTTCCCTGTACCACTGCAGGGTCCATCCGGAAGAAAACATCGCGGAGCCCCAATAGACAGAAACCGAACCCAGAATGGTGATGAAAAGAGGCAGGATCATAAACACACTTACCAGTACAATGAGCAGATACATCAGACTTTTTCCTATGAATTGCACCGTTACCGCCCTCCCCTCTCCAGCATCATCCGATACGCCGTGTTCATTAATACACAGATGCATCCAATGACGATAGCAATTGCGCTGGCTACTTCAATGTTAAAATTAAGGGTAAATTCGTTATACATGACAATCGGAAGAATCTCGAACTGATCCGCCAGTGTAAAAGCGGTGCCGAACGCGCTCATAGAAGTAGAAAATGCGAGGGCGCCTGCTGATACAAAAATTGGAAAAATCGTGGGCACAACCACATAGCAAATGGCTTGCCAGGGTGTGGCCCCCATTGTACGGGCCGCTTCCTCCAAGGAATGGTCGAATTCTTTAATCGCCCCGTAGAGCGTCATGACAATCCGGGGAATTTCAAAATAAAGATAAGCCAAAAAGATTCCCAGGATGGTGTAGGCAAAAACCATGGCTTTTGCTCCTGTCAGCATCTGTACCAGCATGGGCACAATACCAGTTGAACCAAACAGAATAATGATCATAAACCCCACGACCACCCCTGGAAAAGACATCGGAAATGTGAGCAGCGTAAAGTAGATCGATTTACCGGGAAAATCATGCCGGGCAAGAAAGAAAGCCAGTACACCCGATAAAAGCAGCGCTACAACCGTGACAATCAGCGCCAGTCCTAAACTGTTTAACAGCGCCTTCGCATAGTAAGCATTGGTGACGATGTCTGTGTAATGCTGAACCGTAAAGTGACTCCCGCTGTGAAAGCTGGTGATGATGAGCATCACCAGCGGATACAGGAAGAAAAAGCCGAACACAATCACAATCGGCAGCAACCATAAAATGTTCCATTTATTTAACATGTGTGTTCCTCATATTACCCGGCCGTTACCTGACTCTTCCATTTCTCGATAAATCCAGCCTGCACCTGATTCATTTTTGTATAATCTACATCTTTTGCCCGGGCATAATCACTGTCAAGCAGGAACTTACTCTTTGTTTCCGCTGGTATATCAACGTTGCGGATAGGGCGAACGTAGCCTTTGGCAAACAGTTTCTGGCCTTCATCAGAGAGCACATAATCGAGATACTGTTTTGCGGCTGCCTGGTGCGGTGCGTTTTTCACGAGGGAAATCGCGTACGGAATCTTTAAAGAACCTTCTTTCGGAATCACGACATCGATTGGTGCTTTATCGTCATATTTCATTTTGTATCCATTGAAATCCGCATCGATCAAGATAGGGATCTCGCCCTTCATCACTTTAGCATTCGCAGTGGCTTTCGGGTGGATGGCACCGTTTTTCTCTAATTGCTGCAAATATTGAATCCCCGGCTGCCAGTTATCCAGCGTACCGCCCATGGCTAGATTGGCTGCTGTGGCCACACTATAGCCGATAGCGGCAGATGTTGGATCCAGGAAGCCGAATTTTCCTTTGTATTCAGGTTTTAATAAATCTGACCATGACGCAGGAACCGGTGTATTTCCTAGCACCTGCTTATTTACGATGAACGCAACAGCACCGTAATGGATAGCCATCCATTTTCCCTGCGGATCTTTTAAGGATGCTGGAACTTCGTCGAATTTTGGCGGCTTGTAGCCTTCAACAAGGCCTTTATCTGCGGCCTGCGGGCCAAACACGATGCCATAATAGGCAACATCCGCCACCGGACTGCTCTGCTCTGCCATCAGGGAGGTAATGGTTTGTCCGCTGTTCTTATTGTCATCTGGAACAGAAATGCCTGTTTTTTGCTTGAACGAATCATGCAGCGTTCCCCAGTCCGCCCATTTCGATGGATTGTTGTAGGCAATCACTACGTTATCTTTTTGTGTGTTTGCCGCATTTTTCGCTGTATCAGAAGCAGCAGAACATCCAACCAAACTTGCCATTAAAGCCGACACTGCAAGACCAAGCTTCAGCTTATTCATCATCGTTATTACCCCCATTTTGATTTTTGATTTTAAAAACAACACAAAAAGGCAGAGACTTTAAAAAACACATAACTCACCCTCTTTCTGGTAACCTATCAGCAAAAAAGGGAATTATGGGTTTTCACTCGTCTCCACCCAATCATTCGCACAACTATTTTGTTGTTTTAAAAGTAACAAATTCATTTGAATTTCACGTTAATGAATTATAAAGAGAATATTAAAATTGCATATTCCACAACTCAGGCTTACTTAACGATACAGCATCCGCCCCTGCCTGAATGGCAGCGTGTACCTGATCCTTGGACCAGATTAGCCCTGCGGAGATAATGGGCTGGTCAACGTGTTTTTTAAATTCCTGAATAATGGACGGGGCAATCCCCGGCATGACTTCAATCGCATCCGGTTCATTATCCTTTACATTCTGGATCGCAGTAAGAAAAGAAGCCGTATCAATTAAAAAAATGCGTTGAATGGTTAACATTCCTTCTTTTTTCGCGGCGCGGATCACCGGGCTCTTCGTTGTCACAATTCCACTGGGCTTGACATATTTCGCCAGGAATCGGAATGCTTCTTTATCCGTAGACAATCCCTTAATTAAGTCAGCATGAAGAAAAATCGGCTTGTTCTGTTGATCCACCCGCGAGACTTCCTCGACTAGATTGATCAGTTTTCCGTACATGAGCAAAACAGCGCTTGCTTGAGAGTCCAGAGCCAGGGACAGATTGTCCTGTTCAGTTGCTGCGATGATCCGGTTCTGTTGTAAAATTGTTTTCATATCCATTTTGACGTTCACCTTTATTACTCGATCCCCTTTTTTTGGTTGAAATCATAGACTGTAACTGACACCTTCTTATCGTAAAACACCTGATACAAGAAAGTGTGAGGCTCAGGTAAATTTTTTTTATAGGGAAAGTAAATATTTTAACAACATGTAAAAAGGCCCGCCGGTTCTAACCGGCAGGCCTTCTTCATAACATATATAAATAATTGCATTAAGCTAATGATGCTGACGTCGGGATTGTTACCGTCTCTTCCCCGGTCCGGTCCTCTGTTACAAGCTGCACAACAGGTGTGGTATGGCGTTCAATTGTGGCACCTAACGCCTTTAGCTTGCCGACGAGGTCCACGTATCCCCGGTCAATGTGGCGGAGTTCTGTCACTTCTGTCTCCCCGTCTGATATCAATCCGGCTAATACAAGGGCTGCACCAGCGCGGAGATCAGTCGCTTTAACTTTAGCTCCGGTTAAACGAGATTTTCCCTCGATTATCGCCATCCGGCCGTCAATTTTGATTTTCGCACCCATGCGCTTAAACTCATCAACATGCATGAAGCGATTTTCGAATACGGTCTCCGAAATAATGCTTGTACCAGGCACAGACAGCATAATCGCCATGAATTGAGCCTGCATATCCGTCGGGAATCCGGGATGAGGCAGTGTTTTCACATCCACCGCTTTAAGTTCCCTCTCGGTATGTACACGAAGTCCATTGTCCACTTCTTCAATCGTTACCCCCATCTCACGAAGCTTGGCGATTACAGGTTTTAAATGATCAGCAATCGCATTCTCAATCAATACGTCGCCGCGCGTGATAGCGGCCGCTACCATGAATGTTCCCGCTTCGATTCGGTCCGGAATCACATAGTGTGTAGCACCGCTGAGTGTTTCCACACCCTCAATCCGAATGGTTCCTGTGCCTGCCCCACGAACGCGGGCGCCCATAGCATTGAGGTAATTGGCCAGATCCACAATTTCCGGTTCCTGTGCCGCATTCTCAATAGTGGTAATGCCTTCCGCCATGGATGCCGCCATCATAATGTTCTCCGTGGCGCCCACGCTTGGGATATCCAAGTAAATCTTCGTTCCTTTGAGGCGTCCTTCAACTGTTGCGTCAATATACCCCTGGCCAATTTCAACGTTTGCACCCATTGCCTCAAATCCTTTAAGATGCTGATCGATTCCGCGTGAACCGATCGCACACCCTCCTGGCAGCGGGATTTTTGCTTTTCCTTTGCGAGCCAGCAGTGGACCCATGACTAGAAAAGATGCACGCATCTTACGAACCCATTCATAAGGTGCCTCGGTTGCCGATAAAGTTGATGCGTCGACGTTTAACGTTTCCGTTTGTTTATTGTACTGTATGTTTACATTCAAGGCTCGAATTACTTCGCTGATGGTATAAACATCGTCCAACCCAGGTACTTCATGAATTGTGCTTGCGCCATTTTCTGCAAGAATTGATGCCGCAATGATAGGCAGCACTGCATTTTTTGCTCCATGTACCCGTACTTTTCCCGACAGACGTTGTCCACCGCGGATGACAATCTTATCCACGTTACATTTCCCCCCGCGTCCTGCAATAGTTTCCTGCTAATTTCCTGTTAATACTCAACTGTAATAATTGGTACGCCAACTGTTACGGTTGTCTTCTGATGTATATCATCAATATGTGTGGCGACCTGCAAATTCATTCGGTTTCGGTTTGTTAAAATATAGTCCTTAATTTGGGGTGAATAAGCTGAATAACTTAAAACCGTGTCTTCACGCAGCGATTCAACAGGTGTACTGTTAAATGCCGCGAGAATTTCCCTGCATTTTTCTGTTTGCAAGTCAATTTTCAGTTTACCACCATATTTTCCAATAACACAAGTGTTAATTTGGTTTATCTTATAACCATTTATTACCTTTTCCCCTGCTACTTTTGTCACGCCTTCAACCAAAGCAACTTGTCTATCTTTACCCGAAAAAGTTAGCGATAAACCAACCGTTTGAAAGTTATTTGTTTCGCTTTCAACCGTCAGGTAGACGTCTGTTTTAACTCCAAGATAGACACCCTGGGTATGGCAGGACTGCGGCGTCCCCTGTAAAGGCTGGAAGTCTGGCGCAGAAAGAAGCCGGGCCGTCTGGCGCTTCCATGCCTCTGTTTCCTGTACATTGCGGAAGGTTTTCTCCGCTTTAATTCTTACCTGAACACTGGCAATTTCCGCCCCTGTTTTGACAACGGTTGATGCCATTTTATCAAGCTGAGCAGCTGCCGATTCCAGCCTCGCTGAGCCGCTCTGTTCCTGTGCATATGCGGTAAATCCCCCGGCAAACACGACAAACAAAACAACCAGTATCAACTTTTTCATTTTGCCCTCTCCCAACCATTCTTTTTTAGCTAGTTTGGTCAAAAAAAGAGGGCCCTATGCGTTACGAAACACATCTCAGGCGATTCCGCTCTTGCCTTCACTTTTAGAAGTGTTACTGCTGCGAGATTTGCTGGAGCATTTTGGTCCAGCCGTAATATTCGCTGAAAAAGCTCGCTACTGCTCCGCCAATCATAATAGATAGAAGGATTTGCAGGAGCTTGGCCTTGCCTCCTTTAGGGTTCTTAAGAAACAGGTCAAAGCGAAAAGCCTGCAAGGCCCAGAAGCTTAACCCGATAAAAACAAGCGACATTATGATATTTACGGCACCCGACATTGCCATGCCTTTTCACATCCTCTCCTGGCCTGTATAAAAGATAAGAGGGGAATACGCTTCGTACTCCCCTCTATCATAATACATTATTGGCCAGCTTGCTGAATCATTTGTTCAAATGGGAAATGATTGTGGATATACCCAATGACACTGCCCGGAACCGCGCCAGCAGCTACTGTGCCGACCAAAGCAATGACAAGCACGACAGCAATGGCAGCTGGCACTTTAAGCGGTGCTTCGGTCCTGCCCGGGCGCATATACATCTGCCGGATAAAGCCGAAATAATAAAAGTACGATACCACGCTGGTGGCCATCATAATCCCTGCCAGCCAGAATTTATGGTAAGCAACAGCGCTCATAAAGATATAAAATTTACCCATGAAGCCGGCCGTCACCGGGATACCTGCAAGTGACAGGACAAAGAATGTCATTGCCACCGCCACCCAGGGCGCACGGTGGTATAGCCCGGCAAATGAGCTGATATCCTCTGTACCCTGGTCCCGGTTTACAATCGTGATCACCGCAAAAATCCCCATATTCGCCAGCAGGTAGGCAAATAAATAGAACACCGTTTGATCGTAAAGGAGCATCGTAAATGAGGCTAACGGGACAAGTATATAGCCGGCCTGCGCAATGCCGGAATAGGCCATCATCCTCTTCACATTAACCTGGCGCAAGGCAACGGTGTTTCCGATAATCATCGAAGCGGCGGAAACAAGTCCAAGGATGAGGCCCCACTTGCCAAGCAAAATCGGATTCGGCTGTCCAGCTGCGCCGCCAGCCTCCTGCAGATTTAATGTAAGAACAAGAAATACGCGAATTACGAGAGCAAATCCAGCCGCTTTGGATACAACAGACAGAAAAGCCGTAATCGGCGTTGGGGCGCCCTGGTAGACGTCTGGGGCCCACATATGGAACGGTACAGTTGACAGTTTAAAAGAAAGCCCCACAAGCATCAGCAGAAGCCCAAGGTATGTAATGAACTGAAAGCCGTTCTGAAATTCCGTTACAAGGCGGTCACTGATTACATAAAGGTTGGTCGACCCTGTTATTCCGTAAATAAAGGACATGCCATATAAGGTGATCGCCGTTGCGATTCCACCCGACACTACATATTTAAAGGCTGATTCGTTGGACTGAATATGGTTCTTTCTTGTCCCGACAAGAATATAGGAAGAAATGGACAATAGCTCCAGGCCAACAAACAGGGTAATCAAGTCTGCTGAAGAAGCCATCACCATTCCGCCGAGCAGGGCTGCCAGAATCAAGTAATAGAATTCTCCTGAGTAGATAATGTTTGCTCTGTCCACATACGCTGTGGATATCATCAGGACAAATGCTACACCTGCAAGCAATATGATTTTAAAGCCATTCGCAAAACCATCGAGGCGGAACATATCAGCCATGATAGAAACGACGCCGCGGCCAGTGTTCTGCAAAACGAAATACCCCGCAAGCAGCACCGCCGCCAAAGCAATCCACGCGAATATTTTTCGATCCGCCTTCTTCGACATCACCAGGTCGAGCAGGGAAAGGATGGTTGCTGCACCCAGTATGGTAAATTCAGGGGTCATAACCGACCAATCAAACTGCGCCAGTGCCCCCCATTTGCTAACACCATTCATCAGCTATCAACCTCCTATCCTCGGCACGATATTTACTAGGGTTGTCTGCAGCGGTTCGCTGAGCACGGCCGGATATACACCGATTACGATAACGAGCGCCAGCAGCACAATCATTGGGATGACTTCTACAGAATGGGCATCCGCCAGGGCGGCATGCCTCTCCTGCATCGGCCCAAAGGTTGTAGCAAGCGTTGCCCGAAGCAAGTAGATGGCGGTAAGAATAATACCAAGTGCCCCCACTGCGGCTATGGCCGGCTTGGAACCAAACAGGCCAACGAAAGAGAGGAATTCACCGACGAAGCCAGACATTCCCGGCAGGCCTACTGAGGCCAACATCGCCGTCAGGAACACCCCGCTGATAATGGGCATCGACTTGGCGAGACCGCCCAGTTCGCGAATATCGGTTGTGCCTGTACGGTTGTAAAAGATCGACACCATGTAGAACATAAGCGCTGCGATGAGGCCGTGTGAAACCATCTGAAACACGGCTCCCTGGAAGCCCTGCTCATTCATAGCGGCAAGGCCGAGCAGCACCACACCCATATGGCTCACACTGGAATACGCGAGCATTTGTTTTAAATCATTTTGTACAAGCGCCAGCACGCCGCCATACAGAATGTTAATCACGCCAAAGATGGCAATTACGGCAGAGAGCTGGTTCATCCATTCCGGAAAGAATGCGGCGTTCATTCTGATTAAGCCATAGGCGCCGATTTTGATGAGGACACCGGATGAAATCATAATGGCTGCCGGGTGTGCCTCCTGATACGCTTTAAGCATCCAGGTGTGGAAAGGCACCACTGGGATTTTAATCGCAAATGCGATAAGAAGTGCCACGAATAACCCCAGCCGAACATTTTCCGGTAAGTTACCAGGCGCACCCGGCATGTTCAGCTGGTTCATCGGGTCCGTCAAGATGTGTTTAAGATCAAACATATTCATCGACATCGTTGTCATAAACAGCGTGGCAAAAACGATGAGCAGAATGGCGGAACCTACGCCGTTATACAGCAGGAACTTAATGGCCGCTTTCTCGCGCTCGATAAATCCGTAGATGCCCATGAGGAAGAACATCGGGATGATCGTAAATTCAAAGAAGATAAAGAACTGAAACAGGTTCAGGGACGTGAAGACGCCTAGCATGCCCATCTCAATGGTTAACAGGAGAATGTAGAATGCTTTCCAGCGTTTCTTCACAGTCAGGCCTGTAACCGCCGCCATTGAAGCAATAATAGCTGTGAGGACAACAAGCGGCATGGACAGGCCGTCTACCCCCATCTCAAAATCAATGTGGAAGGCCGCCTGCGGATTGACCGGAATGGCAATCCAGTTCAGTTTCTGCGCAAACTGCAGGCCTGCTGCCGTCTGGTCAAAAGAGCCGTACAGCATAACAGCCAGAACAAGCGGGATAAGCGTGCCAAGCACTCCAATCCATTTAATGGTCCCTGCCAGCGTTTTTGGTGTAAACAGAAGTATCAAAATGCCCAGCAGCGGTGAAAATGTTAAGAGGATAAGAAAATTGTTCGTCATTATCCGAAGTACCCCCCTGCTAAAGTCAGGCCCGCAATCAGCAGCACGAGGCCTATTAAGGCAACTGCGCCGTATGTCTGAACCTGACCGTTCTGTACGCGTGCACCTGTTCCTCCGATTCCCCGCGTAATGGCTGCAACAAGGCGGACAATTCCATCAATAATATAAACGTCAAACGCGTTCAATGCATGGCCGATTGCGCGAAGCGGACGGACAAATACGACATCATAGATCTCATCGATGTAGTACTTGCGGTAGGATAGCCTGTAGAAGAATCCGCCTTCCGTGCTGTCGCTAATCGGGCGTTTAACATACATGGACCAGGCGAGGAAGATACCTAGCAGCGATACAAGCAGGGCAAGGACTGTAATCCATAGTGGCCCTCCGCTCTCTGCGCCTCCCGCTTGATGCAGGGCTGTGAAATTATACGTAAGCCATTCGCCAAGCACCGGTTTCCATGGTGTGTTGATGAAGCCGGCGATAACGGCCAGTACAGCAAGCACGATCATCGGCACGGTCATAACCGCCGGCGATTCATGCGCATGCCCCTGCGTCCGGCTTTTCCCGGTAAAGGTTAAGAAGAACAGGCGGAACATATAAAACGCGGTAAAAAATGCGGCGATAACACCAGCGGCGAAAAGGTCCAACCGGCCGGAAGCGTACGTTGCCGTAAGAATTTCTTCTTTGGACCAGAATCCGGCAAACGGAAAAATCCCGGAAATAGCCAGACATCCGATAAGAAATACAATTCCGGTGGTGCGCATCTTATTCCATAGGCCGCCCATCTCGAAAATATCCTGCGTTCCGACACCGTGTATAACGCTGCCTGCGGCGAGGAAGAGCAGGGCTTTGAAGAAGGCATGGGTCATTAAATGAAAGGTACCGGCCACATAACCGGCAGCGCTGGCTGCACCGAGGGCCAGCATCATATAGCCAAGCTGGCTTACCGTTGAGTAGGCGAGCACCCTTTTGATATCTCTTTGGGTTAGGCCGATTGAAGCGGCGAAAATTGCGGTAAAACCACCTATGTAAGCCACGACATCCGCGGCAACATGGGATGCGAGATAGACATCATACATGCGGGCAACCAGGTATACACCGGCTGCAACCATGGTAGCGGCGTGGATTAAAGCACTGACAGGCGTTGGGCCTTCCATGGCATCCGGCAGCCACGTATGCAACGGGAACTGGCCTGATTTTCCAACCGCGCCGACAAACACAAGGATCCCAATTAATGTTATTTTCCAGCTCTCGAGGCTTCCAGCGTGGATCGCGTGAAAGATATCCGCATACGCAAAGCTTCCAACCCACCAATATATCAGGGCAATTCCGATAAAAAGGCCAACATCACCGATACGGGTGACAATAAACGCTTTTTTCGCTGCAGCCCGGGCTTCGGGCTTCGAGAAATAGAAACCTACAAGCAAGAAGGAGCAGACCCCTACAAGCTCCCAGAAGATATAAAGCTGCAGGATATTTGGCGAAAGAACAACACCAAGCATGGAGAAAGTGAACAGTGCCAGGTATTGATAGAACACCGGTAAGCGTTCGTCTCCGTGCATATACCCCTTGGAATAAATATTTACCAGCAAACTCACAAGTGTAACAATAACAAGCATCATGGCGTTCAACTGCGTTACTTCAAAGCCCATCGCTATTTTATGGCCCGCGTACGTTAACCAGTTGAAATTAAGATTGCTGTAATCCTCGGCCCCTCCGGCAAAACGTCTCGCAAATACCAGGAGTGCCATCACAAAAGAAACGGCCGTTGCCAGTATTCCGATATAGGACGAAGCTTCTTTAAGCTGGCGCCCGAAGCTAACGAGCAGGACGAAAGCTATAAGCGGAAAGAGCGGGATAAGCCAGGCATTCGCTAATATATCCATTCTGTCACCAGTCCTTTTCCATTCTATCGCTTCATTAAATCCATCTCATCCACGTTAACCGTTGGTCGATTGCGATAGAGCGCGATAAGAATGGCCAGGCCCACTGATGCCTCGGCAGCCGCTACCGTAATCGTGAACAGTGAAAAGATTTGGCCGGCAATATTGGCGTTAAGCCCCATTTTCGCGAAAGCCACCAGATTTATGTTCACCGCGTTTAGCATAAGTTCGATGGATAAAAGTACAATGACAGCATTGCGCTTGCTCAGCGCCCCGTATAACCCGATGCAGAACAAAATTAGGGCGACAAGCAGATAAGAGGTAACCGGTACATTCATACGTCCTCTGGGTCCTCCTTTTTCGCCAGAATAATCGCACCGATAAGGGCGACAAGAAGAAGAACCGAAACAATTTCAAACGGGATCGTGTATTGGGTGTACAGCTGGATCCCGATCTCCTTCACGTTATTCTGGGTGGTATAATCTTTCGCTTGCGAAGTCCAATTCGTATTCTGAATGCCCCAGAATACGAATCCAAAAAATACAGCCGCAGCCACAAACGCTATGAATTTGCGCCCCCTCTTGGCGGGCACCTCCTCCTGGTCGTGGCGGGTAAGCATAATGCCAAACAGCATGAGAATCGAGATAGCTCCGGAATAAACAAGTATCTGTACCATGCCGACAAATTCTGCTTCAAGCATGATGTACAGGCCGGCAATGCTTAAGAACGTGAAAGCAAGAGAAACCACCATATGTACAACCTTGGTGGAACTGATCATAAAGACAGATCCACCCATTGCAATTAAAGCAAGCAGGAAAAAAGCGATAAACTGTCCGGTCATCTACTCTTTCCCTCCCCTTACATTTGTGTTGTTGTCGTGGAGCCATTTCATATCTTTGAAAAGTTCATCCCGGCTGTAGGACGCCAATTCAAAATTTGTCGTCATGACAATCGCTTCTGTCGGGCAGACTTCCGTACATAAATCGCACAGGATGCAGATTTCAAAGTTAATATCATACGTGTCGATTACTTTTCCTTTTTTGTTCGGATCTTCGCTTTTCTTCCCGATAAGGTCAATGCAGCCTGTTGGACAGATGCGCATGCACTGGTTGCACACGATGCATTTCTCCGGAGCAAAATACTGGATGCCACGAAAACGTTCCGGCCACTCCATCGCCTGATCGGGATACATATGGGTAATTTTCTTTTCTGTCATTCGTTTAAAGGTATACGCTAATCCTTTGGCAAAGCCTAACATACTATCGCCCTCCTACAGAAACGTTTTGGCAATGGCGGTGATAAAGATATTGACCAGCGCCAGCGGAAGCAGGACCTTCCAGCCAAGCTGCATCAGCTGGTCCACACGCATCCGCGGGAATGTTGCCTGCAGCCAGAAGATAAAGAAGACAATCGCACCAAACTTCAAGATAAACCAGATGATTCCCGGGATAAAGCTTAAGAAGGCAAAAGGCGGAAGCCAGCCGCCCAGGAACAGAACGGTAGTTAAAGATGCCATTGCAAATATATAGACATACTCAGTAAGCATGAAGAACGCCCAGCGGAAGCCGCTGTACTCTGTGTGATAGCCGGATACAAGCTCCGATTCTGCTTCAGTAAGGTCAAAGGGCGTCCGGCTTAGTTCAGCCAGCTGTGCAATAATAAAGATGATAAAGCCGAGAATTTGCGGGATAAAGAACCATACGTGCATTTGTCTCTGTTTTTCGACAATGTCGATTAGATTGAGGCTGCCTGACAGCAGGATCACGCCAACTACTGACATGACGAGCGGGATTTCGTAGCTAATCATCTGGGCAGCGGAACGCATAGCTCCAATCAGCGAGTATTTATTGTTGGAGGCCCAGCCGCCGCTAATTACACCTAATACGGTAATGCCGGAAAGCGCGATGTAATACAGCAGCCCTACTCCCATATCGGCGAAATGCAGGGTTTTCGTAAACGGCATAATCGCCAGCACGCCAAAGGCAGGCATAAAGGCGATGACCGGCGCAATAATAAACAGCGGCTTATCCGCGGCCTTTGGAATAATATCCTCTTTAAGCAGCAGCTTTAAAACGTCTGCTACGGTTTGAAGGAGGCCAAGCGGCCCTACCCGGTTGGGGCCAATCCGCAGCTGCATCCAGCCAATAAGCTTACGCTGGAAGTAAATCGAGTACGTAACAAACCCCAGTACAATCGCCAGCAGAAGAACCGCTGAAATAACAAAGACAAGGCCATTTGTCAGACCAAGATTCTGGGATAAGTATTGTTCCATTAACCATCGACCTCCCCTAGCACAATATCGATACTGCCAAGGATAGCTACCATGTCCGCGATGTTCTGTCCTTTAAGCATCTTGGGAAGGATCTGCAGGTTGGCAAATGAAGGGCGGCGGAATTTAATGCGGTACGGTTTATCCTTTCCTTTGCTTGAGATGTAACAGCCAATCTCACCGCGCGGCGCTTCGATTCTGGTGAATCCTTCACCTTCCGGAACGCGTATTACACGCGGAACCTTCGCCATAATTTCGCCGCTTTCCGGGATTTGGTCGAGCGCTTGCTCGACGATGTTAAGTGACTGCTCTATCTCCTCCATGCGTATCAGGTACCGGGCGTAGCAATCACCGGAATCATACACAGGAACTTCGAATTTAAAGCGGTCATAAAGAGAGTATGGCGCGTTCTTTCTAAGATCCCAGTTTACACCTGTGGACCGCAGGCAAACCCCGCTAAGCGAATAGTTAATCGCTTCTTCCTTCGTGATCACACCTACATCTTTCACACGCTTAAGGAATACTTCGTTGCCGCTGACCAGCTTATGATAGCCTTCGAGCTCCCTGCGCATCTCAGGAATAAAAGCGCGCACTCTATCAAGCCAGCCTGGAGGCGCATCCCACTTCACGCCGCCTACGCGCATATAGTTGTATGTCAGGCGGGCGCCGCACAGTTCATTGAAGAAGCGGACGATCTTTTCCCGGTCACGGAACGCATATAGGAAGGGCCCCATTGCCCCAAGGTCAAGCAAGCCCGTGCCAAACCATACCTGATGGCTGGCTATCCGCTGCAGTTCCAGTACAATAATGCGAAGGTATTCGGCGTAATCGGGAATTTCGAGTCCCATCATTGTTTCAACAGTATGTACCATCATATAGTTGTTGGACATCGCAGCAAGGTAATCCATGCGGTCCGTGTACGGAATAATCTGCGTATAGTTTAAATCCTCAGCCAGTTTCTCCGTTCCACGATGGAGGTAACCGATAACCGGAATCGCTTCTGTTATTGTCTCTCCGTCAATCTTTACCACAAGCCGGAATACCCCGTGGGTACTCGGATGCTGCGGCCCCACATTAAGGAGCATTTCTTCTGTTCTTAATTTCTTATCCGTTGCTTCTGCCATCCCCTCACACCTCCTCATCATACTGCACGTAGTCTTTACGGAGCGGATGCCCAACCCAGTCATCAGGCAGGAGAATACGGTTTAGATTATAGTGACCTTCATATGTGATGCCCAAAAGGTCATATGTTTCCCGCTCAAACCAGTCAGCACCTGCCCAAATATCGGTCACGGAAGGAACAATCGGATTGTCGCGGTCTGTTGTTACTTTAATACATACGTTGTGATTATGTTTATAAGAATAAAGATAGCAGACAGATTCCATGTACGTTTCGTAGTCAACGCCGAGGCTCATGGATAGATAGTCAAAAGCCAGGTCCTCATGGTCATGGAGCAGGCGGGCAACGCTGTGCCATTGATCGCGGGGAACAATCAGAGTCGGAATGTGTTCGCTAAGCTCGTTAATATACGATTTCTGTATTGCATCTGTCCCTAACTTATCTGTTATTAGTTTCACAAACTTATCCAGAACCGGTTGATTGGGTGAAGGCTTCTTAGGCTCTGCTGCAGCATCATCGCCAGCACCTGTTCCTGCATTGGCGGCTGCTTTTGCTTTCGCGGCAGCGGCTGCTGCGGCTTTCGCCTTGGCTGCAGCGGCGGCCTTCGCTTTGGCATCAGCGTCACCGTTGGCCTCTGCTACTGATTGAGTGGCTTCCTTTTCAATCGGAGCTGCTTGCCCGGCCTCTGCCATTCGTTTACGTTTTGCTTCTGCTGCAGCCTTGGCAGCGGCGGCTGCTTTCGCTTTTGCGGCGGCGGCTGCTTTCTCTTCCGGTGTAGGTTTCTGCGTATCGTCACTCATTAACCGGTCACCTTCTTTCCGGTCTTCGCTTCATAGCGAATTTTTTCCTGGAGTTTATTAATTCCATAAATAAGAGCAGGCGGGCTTGGGGGGCATCCGGGAATATACACATCAACCGGAACGATCTGATCGACACCCTTCACTACGGCATAAGATCTCACATACGGTCCACCCGCAGTTGCGCATGAACCCATAGCGATTACCCATTTCGGTTCAGCCATTTGATCATACAGGCGCCTTAAGAGCGGTGCCATCTTCTTCGTTACCGTTCCCGCCACAATCATACAGTCAGATTGGCGCGGAGATGCCCGGTAGATAACGCCAAAACGGTCTGTATCCCAGTCGGCGCCGCCTGTACCCATCATTTCGATAGCACAGCAGGCCAGACCAAAGGTTAGGGGCCAGATTGAGTTGCTGCGAGCCCAGGCTTTAAGTTGTTCAATCGTGCTGAAAAAGACATTGCGCTCAAGCTCTTTTTGCTCTTCCAGGGTGATGCCCTCTAAGTTCAGTTCCATTCTAACACCTTCTTCTTCCAGGCATAGACTAACCCGATGACTAGTAAGACTATAAAAATAAGCATTTCTACTAAGGCAAACAAACCTAGCTTGTCATACGCTACTGCCCATGGATAAAGAAATACCGTTTCGACGTCAAATATGACAAATAGCAATGCGAAAATATAATACTTGACGTTAAACTGGACACGGCTGGAACCAAATGGATCGACACCGCTTTCATAGGTTTTTCTCTTCTCTTCCGTTGGATTATATGGACGCAAGAGCCGTCCAAATGTAAGCGCAACCACCGGCAGGAGGACACCAAGAAACAGAAAGATGACAACAATCAAATAATTGTTAGAATATAGTGCTGTCATTACCTCTACCCCCAAAATATTTGACTCTAAAAATAAGTTGAAAAAATTTGAATTGGGAATTTCAAACCAATTATAACAGATGAAAAGAAGAGTGTCTAATGAAGTAACTAAGCATGTTTAAGGCTAATTTGTATAGTAAAATATAAACATCATCGTCTTAAAATTACTATATTAGTAAGGAAGTGATACAATGACTGCAAACGATAAAATTCGGATAATATTCGTATGCCTGGGGAATATCTGCCGTTCCCCTTTAGGAGAAGCCATTTTTCGCAGAATGGTTGAGGAACGAAATCTGAGTGATCGATTTATTATTGATTCGGCTGGTACGGCCAACTACCATGTTGGCCAACTTCCAGACCCCGGGTCTCGCCGGATCGCGTTAAAACACGGTATTTCTCTGGAAGACCAGCACGGCAGACAATTTACAGCGGATGATCTAGCTAAATGGGATTACATCATCGCCATGGACGCCTCTAACCAGGCAAATATACATAAGCTTGGCAAGGCAGGCGGCAATGTGCATCTTCTGCGGGAATTCGACCCGCAAGGATCTGGTGATGTGCCAGATCCTTGGGCGCAGGGTGATGAAGCGTTTCAGGAAACCTATAACATTATCCATCGCTCATGTGAAAACCTCCTGAATTCCATTATCAGTGAACACCACCTTCAATAAGAATCAGAAAAACACCGCGGACATGCCGCTCTCTCCTTTCCCCCGCAGAAGCTTTTTCGGCCGCTTTCTGTCACTGCGGGCGGACCGGCAAAATTATCTGGGTATCTCAATGAAGAAGACAGGTTGCCGGTCTTTTTCGCCCTCTGTTCCAGAAGCTCCTCTAGGGGAAAGAAAGGAGCTGGCATTGCCTCGGGATGTTTTTCTTTCCCATATGAACGTCTTTAAAATACTTCTTAGGTGTTAAAAGTCATTTCAAATTGGTTCATTTTGTTAATAGAACAAAAAAAGCTCCCGATTTCCATTTAGGAAAACGGGAGCTTCTGTATTATTTTCGAGCGGCTGAAAGGCGGGTAACAGCACGCTGGAGTGCAGCTTCTGCTCTCTTCACGTCGACATCAGTGCCAGATTTGTTAGAAAGCCGGCTTTCGGCGCGTTCTTTCGCGGCCTCTGCACGTCTAACATCGATTTCTTCTGCTGTCTCTGCACTTTCCGCAAGAATGGTGATTTTATCTTTGCGAACTTCCATGATGCCTCCGCTTACCGCGATGGCATCTTCATCGTTTTCGTTTTGCTTCTTAACCAGGACAGGGGCAATCTTAAGCGGTGTAACCATTGGAATGTGGTTCGGAAGGATACCAAGATCCCCTTCGATTCCTTTGGCTACCACAATGCGAGCATCGCCGCGGTAGACAACCCGTTCCGGAGTAACGATTTCGACTGCGATTGTATTCATTTACGAAACCCTCCCCATCATCAGGGTAGACCTACATTTTCTTCGCTTTTTCAACGGCTTCTTCGATCGCTCCAACGTAAAGGAATGCACCTTCAGGGAGGTCATCGTGTTTGCCCTCAAGAATTTCCTTGAAGCTGCGAACCGTATCTTTAACCGGGACATATTTCCCAGGAAAACCTGTGAATTGTTCAGCAACGTGGAACGGCTGTGACATGAAACGCTGAACTTTACGTGCACGGGCAACAATTTGTTTATCTTCATCAGATAATTCGTCCATACCAAGGATGGCGATGATATCCTGAAGTTCTTTGTAACGCTGCAGGATTTGCTGCACGCCGCGTGCTACATCATAGTGCTCCTGGCCAACAACATCTGGAGAAAGGATACGTGATGTAGATGCAAGCGGGTCAACTGCAGGGTAAATACCAAGTTCAGAAATACCACGGTCAAGGTTGGTTGTGGCATCCAAGTGGGCAAAAGTTGTCGCAGGAGCCGGGTCTGTATAGTCATCCGCAGGTACATAGATAGCCTGGATAGATGTAACAGAACCTTTCTTCGTAGAGGTAATACGCTCCTGGAGCTGGCCCATCTCTGTCGCAAGCGTAGGCTGATAACCTACGGCAGAAGGCATACGGCCGAGAAGCGCGGATACTTCAGAACCAGCTTGCGTGAAACGGAAGATATTATCGATGAAGAGAAGTACGTCGCGGCCCTCAACATCACGGAAATATTCAGCCATTGTAAGACCGGTTAGCGCTACGCGAAGGCGGGCACCTGGCGGCTCATTCATCTGTCCGAAAACCATGGATGTTTTAGCGATAACGCCGGAGTCAACCATCTCATAGTATAGGTCATTCCCTTCACGGGTACGTTCCCCTACACCAGCAAAGATGGAATAACCACCATGCTCCTGTGCTATGTTATTGATAAGTTCCTGAATAAGTACGGTTTTGCCTACACCCGCACCACCGAACAATCCAATTTTACCGCCCTTTGCATACGGGGCGAGCAGGTCAACGACCTTAATTCCTGTTTCAAGCACTTCATCGGCTGTAGACTGCTCTTCAAAAGCCGGTGGACGGCGGTGAATCGGATCCCGTTGTACACCTTCTGGAGCCGGTTTTAAGTCGATAGGTTCACCCAGTACGTTAAATACGCGCCCAAGGGTTGCCTCCCCTACCGGTACAGAGATAGGGGCACCTGTATCAACAACTTCCATACCGCGAACAAGCCCATCGGTGGAAGACATCGCGACAGTCCGTACTGCATTGTCTCCCAGGTGAAGTGCAACTTCAAGCGTAAGATCAATGGTTCTTCCGTTCTCAAGTGATTGATTAATTCTAAGCGCATTATAGATATCAGGCAGGTTTCCACGGTCGAATTCAACGTCAACAACCGGGCCTGTTACTGAAAGGATGCGTCCCTTATTCATTTGTTTCCCTCCTGTCTCTTCGACCTATTGCAGCGCGTTCGCTCCGCCTACGATCTCGGCAATTTCCTGTGTAATTGCAGCCTGGCGGGCACGATTATAGAACAGCGTATAGCGTTCGATCATCTCCGAAGCGTTATCCGTAGCATTGCCCATCGCCGTCATTTGCGCCCCCTGGAAGCTTGCTTTTGCATCAAGCAGCGCGCTGAAAATTAATGTTTCTGCATATTTTGGCAGCAAATCGGCAAGAACTTCACCAGCAGACGGCTCAAAATCATATACCGTTGAGTTGTCCACTTTTTCTACGTCACCAAGAGGAAGCAGACGCAGTTCGGTTGGATCCTGCTGAATTGCGCTGATAAATTTGTTATAAACAACATAGAGTTCATCAATTTCGCCATCCGCAAACATTCCAATTGCTTTACGCGTGACAGTTTTGATGTCGGCGAAATTCGGGGAGTCAGGTATATTCACATACTCCTCGCTAATCGGATAGCCACGCCTTTTAAAGAAATCGCGGCCTTTCCGCCCGAGTATGATGATGGTGTATTCATCTTTGTTCTGATGACGCTCAGCGATCGTGCGGGTAACCATGCGCAGAATATTACTGTTGTAGCCCCCCGCAAGTCCACGGTCTGAGGTAATGACGACATAACCGGTTTTCTTCACCGGGCGGCTTTGCAGCATGGGGTGCTTGACACCCTTAGCGCCTGCCGCAATACTCATCACAACCTCGCGCATTTTTTCAGCATACGGAAGGGAAGCCTCGGCACGTTCCTGGGCGCGGCGAAGTTTTGCCGCCGCTACCATTTTCATCGCTCTGGTAATCTTCCGTGTGTTCTGCGTGCTTTTGATGCGCTGCTTTATTTCACGAATTCCTCCAGCCAATTGGATTCACCACCTTTTCATCCTTAGTAACGTTCCATTAGCGGCCGCCAATGGAGCTGACCATGTTCCTTTACTCGGAGACTGCGAAGCCCTTTTTGAAGTCTTCAATTGCTGCTTTCAACTGGTCTTCAGGTGGTAATCCCTTCGTATTTGCGATCGTATCGAGCAAATCTTTTTTGTTGTGCTCAAAATAAGAAAGCAATTCTTTTTCGAAGCGGCGAACATCTTCAACAGGAATGTCGTCCAAAAAGCCTTTCGTTACCGCATAAATCGAAACAACCTGCTTCTCAACCGCCATTGGGTCGAATTGGCTTTGCTTCATAATTTCAGTCATGCGGGCGCCGCGATTTAATGTCGCCTGGGTAGCCTTATCCAGGTCGGAACCGAACTGCGCAAACGCCTGCAGTTCACGATACTGGGCAAGTTCAAGCTTCAGAGAACCGGCGACCTTCTTCATAGCCTTAATCTGCGCAGATCCACCTACGCGTGATACAGAGATACCGGTGTTTACAGCCGGACGCTGGCCTGCGTGGAACAGGTCTGCTTCAAGGAAGATCTGTCCGTCTGTAATCGAAATAACGTTCGTTGGAATGTAGGCAGATACGTCTCCTGCCTGGGTTTCAATGAAAGGCAGTGCCGTTAAAGAACCGCCGCCAAGATCATCGCTTAATTTAGCTGCACGCTCTAACAGGCGGCTATGCAGGTAGAACACGTCCCCTGGATATGCTTCACGGCCTGGAGGACGGCGGAGCAGTAAGGAAAGCTCGCGGTATGCGGCAGCCTGTTTGGAGAGGTCATCGTATACGCACAGAACATGTCCGCCATTGTACATGAAGTACTCACCAATCGATACACCTGTATATGGTGCAAGATAGAGGAGCGGAGCCGGATCAGAAGCGGTAGCGGATACTATAATTGTATAATCTAGAGCACCATGTTTGCGGAGGGTTTCCACAACGCCGGCAACTGTTGATTGCTTTTGTCCAATCGCCACATAGATACATACCATGTTCTTGCCCTTCTGGTTGATGATCGTGTCAAGGGCGATGGCTGTTTTACCTGTTTGACGGTCACCGATAATAAGCTCGCGCTGGCCACGGCCAATCGGGACCATAGCATCGATTGCTTTAATACCTGTTTGCAGCGGTTCATGTACCGATTTACGGGCCATTACACCCGGTGCAGGACTTTCAATCGGGCGGAAGTGTGTTGTTTCAATTGGGCCTAACCCATCGATTGGCTGGCCAAGCGGGTTTACAACCCGGCCGAGCATGGCTTCCCCTACAGGAACTTCCATAATGCGGCCTGTGCGTTTTACCTGGTCACCTTCGCGAATTGCTGTGTAAGGTCCAAGAATTACCGCACCTACATTGTCCTCATCAAGGTTTTGGGCCAAACCCATAATGCCGTTTGAGAACTCAAGAAGTTCACCGGCCATAACATTATCTAAACCGTGCACGCGGGCAATACCGTCACCAATTTGGACTACAGTACCCACATCCACAACTTCGATGTCTGATTTATATCTTTCAATCTGCTGTTTAATTAGAGAACTAATCTCATCAGGTCTGATTGCACTCACTTATGGTTCACCCCTATCTATCATACTTGGGCTTGCTTAATTTGCTGCGTAAACCGATCCAGTTTGCCTTTAATGGAGCCATCATACAGGCGGTTTCCGATTCGCACTACCACGCCGCCGAGAATAGTGGGGTCCACTACTGTCGTTACACGCAGTGTTTTATTTAGCTTCTGGCCGAAACTATCGGCAAGCTGCTTTATTTCTTCTTCCGTTAACGGTTTGGCTGTTGTTACAATAGCATCTGCCAGCCCGCGTGTTTCATTCGATAGTTCCGTAAAAGTAGCCGTCACTTGTCCAAGTTCATGCTCGCGTCCCCGCTCAATAAGCAGGTTGACAAAATTCAACGTGATGTCAGACACTTTGCCCTGGAACAGTTGATTGATTAAATTCTTTTTCTCATCCACAGAGATTTTCGGGTGAGTCAAAAGGTTCTCAAACTCCGTATTCTCACGGATGATTCCGTTAATCTGTACAAGTTCCTGTTCAGTGGCTTCAAGCGTGCCATGTTCATTGACTACATCAAAGAGGGCGCGCGCATACCGTTTTGCAACAGCACTCATACTTGGCCCACCTGACCGATAAACTGCTTAATCGTCTCCTGCTGCTGTGCTTCTGTCATTTCTCTTTCGATAATTTTAGAAGCAAGCAGAACAGACAATCCAGCAACCTGGTCGCGCACCGAACTGAGCGCTTTGTCCTTCTCGCGATTAATCTCGACTTTTGCATCTTCAATCATTCGTTCAGCGCGTTCCTGGTTGGCAGCAATAATTTCCTGTGATTCGATGTCCGCCTGCTTCTTCGCACGGTCCAAAATAGCCTGTGCTTCCTCACGGACTTTCTTTAATTCAGCACGCTGCTGTTCAAGTAAAGACGCAGCTTCAGCATTTGCCTTTTCAGCAGCAGATATTTGATCGGCGATGTGGTTCTGGCGCTTCTGTAATACAGACAGTGCCGGTTTCATCGCGACGCGGCTAACAAGGAATAAAAGGATTAAGAACAGAACAATCTGGAACAGCAGCGTTCCATACTCGATTCTGAGTCCTCCCAAATCCAACATACCTGTCACTCCTTTCCTATCAATGCAGGAGATATTGTTTCAGTACAAAAGGGAAGGCGAAGGATGATAGTCCCCGCCCGGCTAAAGTTCAACCACTAAGGTTAACGTTTTATTGTTCTTTACAATTAGCCAAGTCGGCCGAATACCATGAAACCAATAGCAACCGCGATGATCGGCAGGGCCTCTACCAGACCAAGACCAAGGAACATAAGACCCATCAGAGAACCACGAGCTTCTGGCTGGCGTGCAACCCCTTCAATTGTACGGGATACAACAAGACCGTTACCGATACCTGCGCCAACAGCGGCGAGACCGAAAATTAAACCTACTGCAATAGCGAAATCCATTGTATGCATTTATGATTTCCTCCTCAAGATATATAAAATAATTTTAGTAACCGAGCTTCCGCTCTAGTGATCATCCACAACTTTCTGTGAAATGTAAACCAAAGTAAGAGTAGTAAAGATGTAGGCTTGTACAGCGCCAACAAAAACGGAGTAGCCAAGCCAGACGATTAGCGGCAGAGTTACAGCTGCTACGGAACCGGCAAGCAGGAATGCAATGAGTACCTCACCTGCAAAAATGTTACCAAATAGTCGCAATGGCAGTGTCAGCGGTTTGATGATAAATTCCTCCATGACATGAAGGATAACCATCCATGGCTGAGGTTCAAAATAATGCTTAACATATCCGCCGGGGTCTTTACGAATCCCTAGGATGTGTGCATAAATAAGAACCATAAAAGCAAGGCCGAACGTAACACTTGGTGAAGCGGTTGGTGATTTAAACCATGCCACTGTTACCTCTCTTACATTCTGCCCATGCTCAACTACAACATGCGCATGCTTGGCAAATTGTTCCTGTGTCAGACCGATAGCGGGATTTGGTGCGGTATATGCTGTGGTAAAGTTGGCCATTACGCCAAGCTGATTTCCAATAAATATATAGAGGAAAAGCGTAATTGCGAGGGTTATAAACTTCGTACTTGTTTTCGCGTCCATAAACTGGCCTGCAATCCCACGCACAAAGTCAATGACCCATTCGAAGAAATTTTGCCAGCCTCGTGGTACACCTGCGGACATATTTCTGGTCGAAATCCAGACAATCAAGAGGACTAACAGGGCGGTAAAGACAGACATAATCACGGTGGAGATATCAAATACCAGACCGGCTATCGTTATTGACGGAGGAAAATGTTCCATTTCTCTATTTCACCCCTTTCATTCTTTTTATTTTTTTATAGAAACATATTGAGAGATAGCATGAAATAAGGTCACCAGCTGCACCGCAAAAAGTCCGATTAAAACCCCATAAACAGAAAAATAGTGGGGCAGCTTGTTTGCAGCATAAATAGCAAAGCCCGCGAGTAGCACCCTCTGAAGCATTCCCAGGCCCTTAGCCCGTTTACCCGGTGTTACTGCGGCTTCTCCAGCCTGCAAAGTCTTGATATAAAGAATCAGCCCATTCAGTATACTTACCAGCACACCTAAAATCAAACCCTGGAAAAAGACGCGCTGCGGCATAAAAACCCACAGCAGTACAATGGCTGCGAACAATATAAAGGTGATGCGCCAAATCTGCTTGAATGAGGCAATAAACTCTTCCATGTCACTCTCCAAAAAACTGTTTGATCAGGAAGAGGATCCCGGTGATTCCCAGCGCAAGACCGAGCAAAATACCGGCAAGCAAAAACCACGGTGCTGTGTGGAGCCACCCATCAAGCCAGCGCCCCGCCCAGAAACCGCACAATACAGAGATAGCCATCTCTATCCCTATTGTTCCGACCAGCGCAAAAGCGCGCATCGGTCCGTTCTTGTTCTGGTTCACTGTTCTTCCCCCCGCCATCATCTCAGGATTATACCTGTTATTGTAAAAGCGGTTTCCAAAAGCAGACAGCAAAATTCAAAAAAATAGTCAGGGACAATGCAACCTTTTTGTTAGTTTTAACATTGCCCCTAACCATAGTACTTAAGCATTTATTGTTTGTCAACAAGTTGAAAAGGCTTTGTCACTATTTCGACATAACCAGGGGTTTACGCATAGTTTATCCCGCCCCGCTGCATTTTTAACCTTGACACATCTAAGATTTACTCCATTTCAACAATGGTAGAAACACCCTGTCCGCCGCCGATGCAAAGGGTGGCCAAACCGCGCTTAAGCCCCTGCTTCTTCATTTCATGCAGCAGCGTGACAAGAATGCGTGCACCGCTTGCTCCAATTGGGTGTCCCAGAGCGATCGCGCCACCGTTCACATTCAGTTTCTCGCGCGGAATGCCAAGATCGCGGCCTACTGCAAGCGATTGAGCGGCAAAAGCTTCATTAGCTTCAACCAGGTCAATATCCTCAATGGACAGTCCGGCTTTTTCGAGGGCTTTCTTCGTAGCCGGCACTGGCCCGATACCCATGATCTTCGGATCGACCCCGGCGCTTGCGTTCGCTTTAATAACAGCCATCGGCTTAATGCCCATCGCTTCAGCGCGTTCCCTGCTCATCAGCACGAGCGCGGCGGCCCCATCATTGATACCGGATGCATTGCCTGCCGTAACGGAGCCATCCTTCTTAAAAGCTGGTTTCAGCTTGCCCAGCTGCCCAGCTGTAACGCCTGCACGCGGGAATTCATCCGTATCAAAAATAACCGGGTCACCTTTGCGCTGCGGAATTTGAACCGGAACAATCTCGTCTTTAAATTTGCCTTCTTTAATAGCCGCCTCGGTCTTTTGCTGGCTCCATGCAGCAAATTCGTCCTGTTCTTCACGGGACAAGCCATACTGCTCGCAAATATTTTCAGCGGTAATCCCCATATGGTAATTGTTAAAAGCGCAGATTAAGCCGTCTGTCAGCATGCTGTCCTGCACGGTTTGGTCGCCCATGCGGAAACCTGTACGGGCTTTCGGCAGAAGATACGGAGCTAAGCTCATATTTTCCATTCCGCCTGCGACTACGATATCTGCTTCTCCAACTGCGATAGCTTGCGCTGCCAGGTGAACAGCCTTTAAGCCTGACCCGCACAGCTTATTGATCGCCATAGAGGAAACTTCCTGAGGCAGGCCAGCCTTCATTGCAGCCTGGCGAGCCGGACCCTGACCTGTTCCTGCCTGCAGCACGTTGCCCATAATCACTTCGTCTACCTGATCCCCTGCTACACCGGCGCGGTTTAAAGCTTCCTTGATGACGATGGCGCCAAGCTCCACAGCAGGAATATTACCTAGGGATCCCATAAAGCTTCCCATAGCAGTACGAACAGCACTCACGATTACAACATCTCGTTGATTCATATAGACGACTCCCTCTCTCCACACTTTTTTTTGTAAAAATTGAGAATTACCCGTACTATATTCGACAATGTTGTACCCAATCCTGCTAAAATTTTAGAAAATTAGCCTTAGTCATTCAAAAGCCTGTTAAGTATAACCAACGCCTCGGCCCGGGTGGCAGAGTTCTGCGGATGGAACATTCCTTCCGAACCGTAAACAAAACCTCTCTGCGTTAAATACTGTACTTTGCTGCGTGCATATGCAGGAATCGACGCGAAGTCTTTGTAAGAAGATACACTTGCGGATGGCGAATGATCCGTACCATATCCCTGCTTGAGTGCATTGTACATAATGACAGCCATCTCGGCCCGGGTGATCGGCTTGTCAGCTTGGAAAGTACCGTCTGTCATGCCGGAGATAATCTTCTTGCTTACAGCAGCCTGAACAGAAGCCTGGGCGTACGCTGGAATAGAATCTTTAAAAGACAGCTTTCCTGACGGCGCTTTGCCTTTGGTCCAGCCAAAAGCCCGATCCATAAACACAACGAACTGGCCGCGTGTTACCGGAAGGTTTGGCCCCATTTTGTTGGCAGAGATCCCGCTGACAATTCCTTTTTTGAACATATTCATGACCGTTGCTTCTGCCCAGTGACCCTTTAAATCGGAAAAGGCCGCACTGCTATTTCCCGGACCATCCTGTTTGGGCGGCACCGGGGTTGGTGCAGGTACCGGTTTAGGTGCCGGAGCAGGCACTGGCGTTGGCGCAGGGGCGGGCGCTGGCGCCGGGCTATTTGGATACTTAAGCGCGAAGCTGTCAAAGTAAAGCGTGCCCTGCTCAGAAAGCGTAGAATCCTCCTGGTCCACCACGTAAAGGCTCCGTAGTGCAACCGGATATTTCATACCGGACGGAAACTGTCCTTGTACTTCTTTCCATCCAGACCAGTCAATTTGTTTGGCTAAATCCACATAATAAATCTGGCCGCTGGCATCGGCTAACTGGGCACGCAGCCAGTGGCCGCTGTTATCCCCGTTAACTGATAGCTTTATGCCAAGGGGCTGCCCTGGCAAAGTCACACCCGCTGTCCCAAAGTTCCCGTACGCAAACCGCATGGATGTGTTGGGAGCACCCGCATAGCTGTATTGCAGGCGCAGCGCTTTAGTAGAGCCGTTCACCGGTTCATCGCCTGTGGTGAGCCGGAAAGAACCCTGTGGGGCAAGAGAGGCCGGTGTTGTTGTGTAAGTTGGATTCGATAAGGCATTTGCAGCGTTCCACGATGACCACATCGTCCCGATTATTACCGGTACATTGCGGGTAATGGAACCATACTGAACCTGCATTGAACCCGTTTTTTGCTCGCTGCCTGCAGTAAAGGTGAAGCCGCTGACAATCCCTAAATCCGGAGATACAGATGCTTTGATCATATCCTGTGTCGCAGGAATAAGATCACCGGATTTGGTTTTAAGCGCCACCGAGAAAGTTACCTGGCCGTTGGGGTCCACGGCAACCGGAGACGGATTAACCACAAGATCCTGAACATCCGGAATATTCGCTACCGTAAGAGTAAGGTCTTTTTTCAGTCCTTTATACTCGCCGGTTATCTTGATTTGGCCGCTTCGTTTCGGCGTAAATACATTCCCTGTGAATGTCCCGTCAGCCGGATCAGCTGACCAGGTTATATTAGACGGATTCAGGTCGAATGGGTTGTAGTGTGTATCATACGCCTTGACTGTTATGGGAAGCGATTTTCCAAGCGTAGTCTTTCCATTCGTCGTATACAGGAAGTTAGCAAAATCCCCCGGAGGCGCCGTATTGAATACTGCCAGACCGGTAGGCACCTGCCTCATTGCACCTGCTGCAGGTGTGTTAAGCAGAGTCGTCTGCTTATCTCCCGGGTAGCGCGCAACCATCGTGGTTGAACCGCCTCCGTCAAAGTTGGCCGCGTTGTACGCACCAAGCTGCTGGAGAAGCTGCGCCAGTGTATCAAGTGTCATCCCTGTGCTGCGGCTGGAGCTTTCCACAGCCACGATATAGAGCGTTTTTCCGTCTTGTGATACGCCAAATGCTGTTCTCGCCACAAGTCCCGCAATATTGTCTGAAGGAATGTTGGTTAGGGCCTGTCCATCTTTGACAAGCAGCATGTTGCCGCCTACAGCACTGACAAGGCTGCGATCCCCCAACGCAACATCGGGCGTTGTCTGGAGAGTCGTTTTTACTGCATCGCCGATGTGGAGGTGATCAAGCAGAAACTGCTTCCCTGCTCCGTCGCCCCACAGCACATAGCCATTTGACGGAATGGTATAGCCAGGGTTTCCGATGCGAATATCAGATACGTGGTCATCCACCACAAGCATTTCTACCGCACTTTCATACCCTTTGATAGCGCCAAGGCTGGTCGTGCCAAAATCGCTTGTGTACAAATTAATTTTGCCTAAATGGCTTTTGTCATTGGTCGGATTGTATTCTTCCTTGTTGACACCCATGATGTCACTCGTTGCGCCATCAGGCGTTTCAAGTGTTCCCTGAAAATTCATGTGGGCAACGATGGCCGTGTTATCGTTTAAAATTCCAAACGAATACCAGTTGTTGATTTTCCCCATGGAGGACACAAGTTTTCCTTTGTCGAGAACAATGCCAAACGGCGCACCTTTGCGGTCCATTCGGAAAAAGTCAGCATTAACCGCTGCCACTGCTCCCCGCTCATCCGCCATTCCTTTCACCGTTTGTTTGTTCGTCAGCTTGCCGGCTGTGCCATACACAGGTCCGACCTGGACGTACTGGTTATGTAAATCAACCGTTGTTACATGAACGAGGGATGTCTTTCCCCCAACAGAAGCCCTGTACTCGTGCAGTGTCGTTCCTTCACCAAGCGGTGATGAAGAAGTTTCAGTTAATGAAAGGTCCGCGGCTTGGCCGATGGCTGGCATTTGCAGCGCAATGATCATTGTTATAGCAAGAAACGTGGCAAACGTCCTTCGTAAAGCCCTGCTCATCCTGTTTGATTCCTCCTCTGTTTTTTGTCTCTATTGCACCATTTACTTAGACGCCAAAAACAGGGAATTGTTTCATTTACGAAACCATACTTAAAATAAAAAACCATGCGCGGCCTGGTGAGACCCGCATGGTTCTGATGTTTTACTATACTTTTTTTAAACTCTAAAAGGTGTAGGCCGTTCGCTGCGCAGCCCGAAGTGATGTAAAATCGCCTCGCAAATGCGGCGGGATGCTTCCCCGTCCCCGTACGGGTTAGCGGCCTTGGCCATCTTCTCATAAGCTTGCTCGCTGGATAGCAGTTCATCGGCAAGCGCGTAAATTTTCTCTTCATCCGTTCCTGCAAGTTTGAGCGTTCCTGCGGCGATTCCCTCGGGGCGCTCAGTCGTATCCCGCAGAACAAGTACAGGCACGCCAAAAGCAGGCGCTTCTTCCTGCACGCCGCCCGAATCGGTCAGGATTAAATAGGAACGGGACATAAAATTATGAAAATCGATCACATCGAGTGGATCAATGAGGCGAATGCGCTCGTGGTTACCAAGGAATTTCTCAGCCGCTTCCTGAACAAGCGGATTCAAATGCACCGGGTACACCACCGCAATATCCTCATGCTTATCAACAAGCCTGCGGATCGCCCGGAACATACGCGCCATGGGCTCCCCTAAATTCTCACGGCGGTGGGCGGTCACCAGAACCAGCCTTTTCCCTGCAAATTCCTCCAGAATGGGATGCCTGTAATCTTTCTGCACCGTTGTCTTCTGGGCATCAATTACCGTGTTTCCTGTTATGTAGATGGAACTCTCCGGTTTATTTTCCTGCCTTAGATTATTCGCAGACTGGGCGGTCGGGGAAAAATGAAGATCAGAAATCACGCCGGTTAACTGGCGGTTCATCTCTTCAGGATAAGGCGAATACTTATTCCACGTACGCAGGCCTGCTTCCACGTGCCCAACGGGAATTTGGTTATACAGAGCGGCTAGGCTGGCGGCAAAGGTTGTCGTTGTATCCCCGTGTACGAGGACCATATCCGGCTTAACTTCCTTCATTACGTTATCCAGTCCTTCTAGAACCCTCGTGGTAATCTGGGTAAGGGTCTGCCTGTCTTTCATTACATTCAAATCAGCATCAGGGGTGATGGAGAAGATATCCAGTACCTGATCCAGCATTTGCCGGTGCTGGGCGGTCACACAGACAAACGGTTCGAGTTCGGGATACTGGCGTAATTGGTGTACGAGCGGTGCCATCTTAATGGCTTCCGGGCGCGTGCCAAACACTGTCATAATTTTTTTAGCCACGAAAGTTTCCTCCTCAATTACTTCGTACCAAACAGGCGATCACCTGCATCACCAAGGCCCGGAACAATATAGCCGTGATCGTTCAACTGCTCGTCCACTGCAGCAACATACAGGTCAATATCAGGGTGGGCCTGCTGAAGGCGCTCAATTCCTTCTGGCGCTGCGATAAGGCACATGAGCTTCAGGTTAAGAGCTCCCCGTTTTTTCAGCGCGGTAATCGCCGCAGCTGCCGAACCGCCCGTTGCGAGCATCGGATCGATCACGATCAGTTCCCGGTCCTGAATGTCGCTTGGAAGTTTAACGTAGTACTCAACCGGTTCAAGCGTTTCCGGGTCACGGTACAAACCAACATGTCCAACTTTGGCAGCTGGAATAAGCTTAAGCATTCCATCCACCATGCCAAGTCCGGCGCGCAGAATCGGTACAAGACCAAGCTTCTTCCCGGAAATCACATTGGTTTTGCAAGTCGTAACCGGCGTCTCAATCACGACTTCCTCGAGCGGCATTTCACGGGTTATTTCGTATGCCATCAGCATGGCCACTTCATCTACAAGTTCACGGAACTCTTTTGTTCCGGTATTTTTATCACGAATATACGATAGCTTATGCTGAATTAACGGATGGTCAAACACATATACTTTACCCACCTTACAGGCCTCCTGTTCAATATGAAAATCTACACTGCGTTATATTATATCAAATGTGGGAGTAGATACATAACAATTAAAAATACCCGCCCTTACCGGTTTGACTCATCGGTAAGAGCGGGTGGACAGCAAACAAGAAAAGATAAAATTAGATGCCAGGATACATCGGGAACTTCTCACAGAGGGCAGCAACGCGGTTGGCGGCTTCCTGCTGTTTTTGTTGGTCCTGTGGATTTTTCAGTGTCAGCGCCATGATGGCCGCTACTTCTTTCATAGCTTCCTGATCAAACCCGCGGGTTGTCACAGCGGGTGTTCCGATGCGGATACCGCTTGTCACAAATGGGCTTGCCGGGTCAAACGGAATGGTGTTCTTATTGCAGGTAATCCCGACTTCATCCAGCAGATGTTCAGCATCTTTCCCGGTCAGGTTAAGATTGCGTACATCTACAAGCAACAGGTGGTTATCGGTACCGCCTGAAATGAGCGTAAATCCTTCTTCAGTGAGCGACTCAGCCAGTTGCTTGGCATTGGCGATGATGCGGGCGGAGTAGTCTTTAAATTCCGGCTGCAGCGCCTCGCCAAAAGCGACCGCTTTTGCGGCGATTACATGCATCAACGGGCCACCCTGAACGCCCGGGAAGATGGATTTATCAACAGCCTTCGCATATTCTTCTTTGCAGAGAATCATCCCGCCACGTGGTCCGCGCAGGGTTTTATGGGTTGTGGTTGTCACGAAATCTGCATGCGGAACCGGATTCGGATGATGTCCGGTTGCAATTAGGCCGGCGATATGGGCCATGTCCACCATCAGATAGGCGCCTACGCTTTTTGCGATGTCAGACAATTTTTCAAAATCTATAAACCGGGGATATGCGCTTGCCCCCGCTACGATCATTTTTGGTTTATGCTCTTCCGCTTTTCTGCGGATATCGTCATAATCAAGCACCTGGGTGTCTTTATCCACACCATATTCAACGAAATTGTACAGTTTACCGGAGAAGTTTACCGGGCTTCCGTGTGTTAGATGGCCACCATGCGATAAGTTCATGCCAAGGACGGTATCACCCGGTTCCAGAACGGAGAAATAAACAGCCATATTGGCCTGTGCACCCGAGTGCGGCTGGACGTTAGCATGCTCCGCGCCGAAAAGCTGTTTGGCTCTGTCTCTTGCGATATTCTCGACAATATCTACATACTCACAGCCGCCGTAATAGCGTTTGCCTGGATAACCTTCCGCATATTTATTCGTGAGGACGGTTCCCATGGCTTCCATAACAGCTTCGCTGACAAAGTTTTCGGAGGCGATAAGCTCAATCTTGCTCCGCTGGCGTCCGAGTTCCAACTCAATTGCTTTTGCTACTTCCTTGTCCTGTCTTTTTACATGTTCAATCATTTCTCACATTCCCTTCTCCAATTAAGTTATGTACAACTTTTATCTTCTGGCGGAAGTTCGTATACAGCCCGTGGTCCGCCGATAAGCTTCGCCCGGGTGCGTGCCATTGTGACATGGGCGCCGCCCAACTGCTTGATGCGCGGGCGTACCGGAACCGCAACCGGCTTTAAATGCATCCCAATGAACGTATCACCGATATCAATTCCAGCATCAGCCTGAATCCGTTCCACAACTACCGGGTCTTCCATCTTTCGATAGGCTGCCGATGCCATAGCACCACCGGCTTTTGGAACCGGGATAACGGCCACCTCAGGCCAGCCGCGTTGTTCGGCAATTCGACGTGGCACAACAAGCGCCCGGTTTAAATGCTCGCAGCATTGAAAAGCCAGCGAAAACCCATGCTTTTCACTCGTTCGGCGATACACTTCATAAAGAGCAGCCGCCACTTCCGCACTCCCTGACGTTCCAATATGCTGGCCAACGATTTCACTTGTACTTGTTCCGATTACCAATACCCTGTGCTCTCCAAGTGGTGCGGCTTCCAATAGGTCATCAAGTATCGACTGCAAGTCATTCTGAAGCTTCTCTATATTCATGGGAATCACAACCTTACTGATTGTCTTCTAGCATTTTAATTTTCTCAAGCCGGCGTTGATGTCTTCCACCCATGAATTCCGTTCCCAGCCAAATTTTCACAATCTCTAATGCAAGGCCAGGCCCTATTACCCTCTCACCCATAGCCAGAATGTTTGAATCGTTATGCTCCCGTGTCGCCTTCGCGCTGAAACAATCATGCACAAGTGCACAGCGAATTCCTTTTACCTTGTTGGCGGCAATGGTCATCCCTATGCCTGTACCACAAATGAGAATCCCCCGTTCAAAGTCCCCCGATGCCACCTTCTCGGCAACTGGCAGGGCAAAGTCCGGGTAATCGACAGAATCGGTACAGGTACAGCCAAAATCCTCATACTCGATCCCTTCAGCCTCAAGGAATTTCTTGATTTCTTCTTTTAAATTAACACCGCCATGGTCGGCTCCTAGCGCAACTTTCAATGTATTCTCCCCCGTTTCTCTCTGCTTAAGTCATGTCTACAAGTATTATAACCCAATCATTGAGATTGCATAGAGGAATTTGCGCAAGCTGATATGTACTAAAATCCTTACGTTTATCATTATAACCCACATTAATGTTCGCTTTAAAGAGTAATTTTCTTTCCTGCCCACTAAAAAAAGACTCCCTGCTTACCTTAAGCAAAAAGTCTTCTTCTGTGCCATTCCTTATCGTTTCTAACGAATAAACGCATCTATTTCTTCTATTAAGTGATCCAAGTCATCAATTAACGGCGAATGCCCGGCGTTTAAATAATGAATAGAGGCGTTCTCGCCAATATCCTGTCGGATTTCAAGCGCCGCTTGTTGCGGTACAACTAAATCTCTTTTTCCGGATAAAACAAGCACAGGCATCGTAATCCGGTTCACCCGGCCATTGCCTGGCCCCATCACATTTGTAACTTCACTAATGTTGAAGGTAGCTAATGCATAATCTACATCCACCAGGTTGCGCTGTGTGAGCATATCATCCAGATACTTCTCATAACGGCTCTGTTCCGGCTGGTTTATCGTGTAAATCGTAGCGTTCCAGATAAACCGAAGCGTTTGCTTATCACGATTTTTGTAAGCACTGAGAATAGGAACAACCTGCACCGGATCCAGCGCGATTTCTTCTTTCGTCCGCAGCGGTATCGAAAGAAGGTGTCCGAAAGCATCCTTCTTAAAAAGCGGCAATCCCCGGGTGCTTACAGATGCCAGCAAAATGAGCTTCTCAACCATCTCAGGATGCTCAGCTGCAAGCTCCATGGCTACACCGCCCCCTGCTGACCAGCCCACTAGCACAAAAGAGGTTAGGTGTAACCTGTCAGCCCACTCCTTAACATCCGCAGCGAACTCAAGCAGGCTGCTGATGGGCTGACGATAACTCGATTCACCAAATCCTCGCAAATCAACGGCATAGATTGTGTAGGCCTCGTCAAGATTCTCCATCAGCAAATCCCAATGAACAGAGGATGTCATGTTGCCGTGAACAAGGACGATAACCTGATCGCCGCCTTTTCTTTGCCGATACGCAATGGTTTCTCCATTCGCAAGCTCTACGCTGTTCAACGTTATTTCTCTGGCCAAGCAATCACCTCCGCAGGAATGTTAAAACTGAAATCGCTTTACAAATCCTTTCAACTGATCCGATTGCTCGCGCAGAACTTGGCCGGCGGCCGCCACTTCTTCCATAAACGCCGTTTGCTCCTGGGCAGCGTTAGACACAGTGGCCGCCCCCTCGGATGTTTCAGAAGCGACACGCGCGACGTCTCGGGCATCTTGCATCGTACGCTCCATGCTGTCAAGCTGGCGCGATATGAGCCCCGCGATTCTCTCAACCGATTCAACAACCTGGTTAACAGATCCTGCTATACTGCCCAGCGCACGGGTGGTTTCTTCCCCGCGCTTGGACTCCATATCCGCCATTGCGACCTGTTCGCCAATCTGTTTTACCACAATTCCAACCTGACGCTGCATTTGTTCAATCAACGTATTAATATTTGAAGCCGCTGTTCCGCTCTCGTCTGCAAGTTTACGGACTTCTTCCGCTACAACAGCAAAACCTCTTCCATGTTCACCGGCCCGTGCAGCTTCAATGCTTGCATTAAGCGCGAGCAAATTGGTCTGCCCGGCAAGCTCGCTGACAACGCCTGTGATCTTGCCAATCTCGCCTGCATTCTGTTCAAGCTGCTGCACGTACTGGATGGACAGCCCGTTCTGTTCAGCCAGGCTATGCATGCCTTCTACGAGAATGGATACGACCTGACTGCTCTCCTGCAGGGTCGAAAGCATTTCCCGGGTAAGCTGGCGGGATTGTACAGCATGCTCATTTACTTCCCTGCCAAGTCCCACTACCTGTTCCAGGGATTCAACGGCCGCTGCGGTATGGGCCGCCTGCCTTTCCGCTCCCCGGGCAATTTGATCCATTGTTACGCTTACCTGTTCGATCTGTACAGCGGCCTGCTCGGAGGCAAACGTTAATTCATTAACACTTACGGCTGCATTCTCAGAAGAAGAGTTAATATCCTTCAGCATGCCTCTTAAATTTAAAATCATGGTGGATACGGACTGGGCAAGCGCGCGAATTTCATCATCCGACTTCGGTATATCCACTTCAGACCGCAGATCTCCCGTGGACGCCGCCTTCGCCACTCGCTCAAGCGCAACAAGCGGCTTCGTAAGCCAGCGGGCGACTAGATAGCCAAATATACCAGACCAGATGACGCCCAACGAAAGGGTAAGAAGCGTAAAAAGCCAGGAAGGCATCACATCTGCGGTATATCTGCTTAGAAAAAAGATAAAAAAGGCACTGACGCTGTATGTTACTGCAGACAGCAGACTGATGCCAATCACGAGTTTCTTTACGAGACCAAAACGGTATTTTGATTGTTCGTCCATCATGGTTCCCCCTATAGATAACGACATTAAAATAGCTGTATATTAATATCGGAATAAAAAGGGGTGGACTTCAACTATTTTCTGTATTTTTTTTCAATATTTTAAGAAGGTTGTGCAGCGCTTGTTCTATCTCACCTGCACATGTTTCGTAGTCTTCCACCGTTCCTCCGTAAGGATCGACAATATCATAGCCAGGCACTTGCTGTTCCAGTATGGCGATTCGATTTCGTTCTTCTGTCGTCTCTTTCATCAGGCGGTTTTTCCATTCGTCCAGCTCTTCCCTTACGACCTCCAGCCGGTTGTACAATTCCTGATACTCGTCTTCCAGTCTGCGGATTTCCTCACGATGGCTGTTCAGGAATGCTTCCTGCTTCCTCTCTACTTCCTGGTACAGGGAATCCAACTCTTCTCCGCGGCTGAGCTCCTCCAGGGAAATATCGGTATATTCTTTCAACGTGTAGATTTTGCTTTGTAAATGTTCATATTTCTGCAGAAGGGAATCTCTGTGTGATTCCGTCATGGTTAAGATAAGATCCGCCCAATCCAGCAGTTCGCTGGTAGCAGGCTGTGATTGATGGCTTTCCGTAATCCCCCGCTTCCCAAGTACGTGAACAGCCTGCGGCGATGCCGCTGAACCTGGGGAAGCAAAGAGGCCGGCAGATTTCACTTCAATATCCATTCCCCTCTCCGCAGCCATTTTTCTCAGCAGTTTTTCCGCCATTGGACTGCGGCAGGTGTTTCCTGTACAAACAAATAAAATGCGCATTTCTTTCTCCCCTTTCCAGCTTTCTCCTTACATGGTGTACGAAGAACGCGCTTTTTGCAAGAAATTTTATCCTTCTAATAAGTGAAGCGCAACCATCACCGCAAGACCCGCAAGCATACCGGCCTGAGCGCTTAGGCGGTCCTGCTTCAGACCTGACGGTGCAATTTCCTTCCAAACGATATAGGCCATTGCACCAGCCGCAAACGCCAGTCCAAACGTGATGGCCCATGGGGTAGAAGAAAAATATAATTCTCCCAGCCATGCACCAAGCGGTATGCAAAGGCTGATAATAAAGGCAAGCAGCAGGATGACTAGCTTTGGTATTCTTCCCATAAGTAGCGGCACTGTAAAACCGATCCCTTCCGGAATGTTATGCAGAGACATCGACAGCGCAATCATCACCCCTATGCTTTCATGCGCCTGAAACCCGGCGCCGATAGCAATCCCCTCGGGTATATGGTGCATAGCAATCGCTATGGTCATCATCCATCCCGCTTTACGCCACATGCCTTCTGAATCGTTACGTCCATTACCAGTTTTACGCTGGGCAAAATCAGCGGCTTTATGGACAAACATCAGACAAGCGACACCTGCACAGCACCCGAGCAGCGCGCCATACACATCTTCATCTCTTAAAGAAGCAGGCAGCAAGTCAACAAATATGACAAGCGTCATAACGCCGGCAGACAGGCCAAGGTAAAAGGCCAGCAGTTTTCTGCCAGGAGGCCCGATAAACAGAATCACCATGGATCCCAGCAAGGTCGTTAACCCCGTCATCATACTGATAAATACTGTTTCCGTCATAGCCGGGCCCCCTACAGAAGGAATTTAATCCCGAAGGCTAACAGTATCAGCCCCCCGATTATTTCACTGTATGCACCCATCCAGCCGCCAACCCGTCTGCCCAGTAAAAGACCGCACATGGACAGCACCATGCTGATCACGCCAAATGTAACGACGGCCATTACAATATTTACATTAAACAAGCCAAAGGAAAAGCCGACAGACAGTGCATCCAAACTGACGCTGAAACTGAAGAGCATGATTCCCCAGAAGCTTGTTTTCAACAAGGGACTTTCTTCTTCGTTAAAGTAAGCATTCCACAGCATATGAATGCCCAGCGCAATTAAGATTCCCCCACCAAGGTAGGAAGCGACATTGCCCACTACGGAAGTAAGGAATAGACCGGCTGCAATCCCGATCAGCGGCATAATAACATGAAAAATTCCAATGATTATACTTACTTTAAGAACAGTTAGCAGACGAATGCCGCCCATTCCCATGCCTATGCCAAGCGAAAATGCATCCGCTCCGAGTGCTATGCCAATCATGAGGATCGTAATCATCTCACCCCATTGAATAACACCCAAAATCATCACTCCCATCCTGCCTGTACTTTTACATATCTAAGGCAGGATATGCGGGACAACTAGCAAATATAACGTTTTCCGCCTGCGGCTTTATTCAGCCGGTTCATAATCGCCGCGCCAACCCCTTTAGCCGGGAAGGTTTCTGAGAAAATGACATCGACACCCCGCTCATCAAACGTCCGCAGTACATCGTATACCCGGTGGGCTACCGAATGCAAATCAGCGCGTTGGCCACAGGCAATCACAGTACACCCCTCAGGGTAGCGTGAGGCCGATTCCTCAGCAGCCAGTATGCCCACTTTTTTCCCTTCTGCGGCTGCTTGCTCAGCCAAACGGATGATAGCCTGAATCATTTGCTCCTGTGAATCAGCCTCAACCAGGGTCATCTCGCCTGCCGGTGCATAATGTCTGTATTTCATGCCCGGCGACTTGGGTGCCACTTTGTCGCTTGTGATTCCAGGGTCTACCGCGACGTTCCCAGCAACTTCCGCAATCTGTTCTGCCGTCACACCACCTGGACGAAGAATCACCGGAATATTCCCGGTAACGTCCACCACCGTTGATTCCACACCAATTCCTGTGGGCCCTCCGTCAAGCACCCCGGCTATTCTTCCATTTAAATCCTCCATAACATGCCTGGCCGTTGTCGGGCTTGGCCTGCCGGAAAGATTGGCGCTGGGAGCGGCTATCGGCAGCCCTGTTGCGCGAATCAGCGCAAGGGCAAGCGGGTGGTCCGGCATGCGGATAGCGAGCGTATCGAGCCCGGCAGAGGCCCGGTGTGCAACCCCCTGTTTTTTTGGCATCACAAGCGTAAGAGGGCCCGGCCAGAACGCCTCTATTAATAGAGAAGCAAGCGGGGAGACTTCCCGCACAAGATCATTAAGCTGTTCTTTGTCCGCAATATGTAGAATGAGCGGGTTGTCACTTGGCCTTCCTTTGGCCGCGTAAATTTTCTCAACCGTGTCGTCAGCAAGCGCGTTGCCGCCCAGCCCGTATACGGTTTCTGTCGGAAAAGCCACCAGTTCATTATTCCGCAGCAACTCTGCTGCTTCCACAATGGATTTGCGCGTTTGTGGATAAATATCCGACTCATCCACAAGGTTATCCACATTCCAGTATGCTGTCTTCTTGTCCATTCTATGCCCTCTGTTCTTTGATTTATTTACTTACGACGACTTCATCCCCATTTATTATACCTATTATCCACAACTTGTGAATAACTTGTGGATAAACATAAAAACACATCGCGGGCATGCCGCTCTTTCCTTTCCCCTCATAGAAGTTTTACGGCCGCTTTGTGATTGGTTATGTAGAAAAGACCCTGCTTGTGGGCAGAGTCCGAGTTTGTTTGGGGTAATGGTTTACGCCTTGAAAAAGTCAGCGATTTTATAAAACATATCCACAAGAAAGAACCTCACCTGAACCTGGTTTTTATCCTTGTTCTGGATGCCTGTACTGGCCGCCACAGTCGTGGCGTGGCCATCTGCAGTCTTTTTGATGTGGTCAGTGGTGTCGCCATTTGCAATATCGACAAAGCATAAGGGCGGGAACAACACACACCACCAGTTGGCCCCCTCAGCTTGCCCGATAGAAATTCGCACTGCTTCGTATTTGCCGGCCGGAAACACCTGCGACCCATACATCTTGGTCGGAAAATCGGTTGGTGTAAGATCCACGTGCGCGGTGTAGGAAAATCCTTGTTGTTTGATATCATCATTGACAACCTGGCGTAATTCCGGCAGATGTTGATTTATGATAGTTCGGGCAGCCTGTTCATCCTGCGCCTGCCCGGACCATTTCTTAACGGATTGTATCACCTGATCACGAACATGCCTCTTTAAGTTCTGATCCTCCAAAGAATCGCTATTGGCAAGAATGCGGAGCCGAATCGAATTCTGCGGTACATGGGAAGACGCAAACACCGCCAGCGCATCCCGCTGTCCTTCCCAGCTCATCACAAGTATAAACATACAAAAGAATAGCAGCATTGAACGTTGCATTTCCCCTCACCCTTTCTTCTCCCTGTCAACAGTATGAGCAGAAAAGGCGAATGCTAAACGTTCAGAATACTTTATTTATTGCTATCCCGCAGCCCGAGTACATGGCGGCCGATTCCCTGCAGATCGTCTATAATATAGACCTTATGGAAAAGGCCGGTGTCAAGCAGCAATCCGCGCACCGCTTCAGACTGGTGAATGCCAACTTCCAAGCCCAGCAGTGCTTTGTTCTGGAGCACGTCCGGGAGATCCCGCGCCATTCGCCTGTAGAAATCAAGCCCATCTTCGCCACCGTCAAGCGCCCGAAGCGGCTCATGAGCTTTAACCTGGACGTCGAGCTGGGTGACATCATATGAGGGAATGTAAGGCGGATTGGATACAAGGATATCCACACGCTGATCCCTTTCACGCAAAGGCGCAAGCAGATCACCCTGCACAAAAGAAATTTTATCCCCAACCCCATTGTTCTTCGCGTTGAGAGCCGCTGTGTCGAGGGATTCCTGCGCGATATCCGTCGCGATGTATTCCCAGTTGTTGTTTCCCTCTACGGCAAGCGTTACAATAATCGCCCCACTGCCGGTTCCGATGTCTGCTACTGCCAGCTTCTCCTCAGGAGGCCAGAGGCTGGTTGCTTTTTTTAGAATCTCTTCTACGAGAAGTTCTGTCTCCGGGCGGGGAATGAGAACCGATGGATTTACCTTAAAGGTAAGGCCGTAAAATTCCTGTTCTCCAACAATATATTGAAAAGGCTCTCCTTCTCCTCTTCGCTTTATGATCGACTCGACTTTAAGCCAATCCTGCTGGCTAAGTTCATCGCCCATCGAAGCAAAAAAGCGCGTCCTGTCCCATCCCTTTACATGCCGAATGGCGTACTCCGCTAAAAACAAAGCATCTTCAATGCCTTTTGCCTCTAAAAAAAGAGAAGCCCTCTTCAGAGCTTCCCGTATGGATACTGCCATATTATGCACCTTCCGCATTCCGCATTAATTCCGCCTGCTCGCTGAGAATTAACTGATCAATAACCTCATCCAGCTCGCCATCGAGGATCTGGTCCAGCTTATGCAGCGTCAGGCCAATCCGATGGTCGGTGACACGGCTCTGCGGGAAGTTATACGTGCGAATCCGCTCACTGCGGTCACCGGTTCCTACTGCTGATTTACGCACACCAGCATATTCAGCCTGGGCTTCCTGCTGGAATTTGTCAAATAGCCGGGCGCGAAGCACGCGCATTGCCTTGTCCTTATTTTTGTGCTGGGATTTCTCATCCTGGCAGGTTACGACAATACCGGTAGGGACGTGGGTCAGCCGAACTGCGGATTTCGTGGTGTTAACACTCTGGCCGCCCGCGCCGCTTGAGCAGAACAGGTCAACCCGGATATCGTTATCGTTAACTTCGACTTCCACTTCCTCTGCCTCTGGAAGGACAGCAACGGTAGCGGTGGACGTATGAATGCGTCCGCCGGATTCGGTTGAAGGAATACGCTGCACACGATGCGCGCCGCTTTCGAACTTCAGGCGGCTGTATGCGCCTTTTCCGTTGATGGAGAAAATAATCTCTTTATATCCGCCTATGCCAGTATAGTTGGCCTCAAGCACCTCCATTTTGAAGCGGTGCTTTTCCGCATAGCGGGTATACATGCGGTAGAGATCAGCCGCAAAGAGAGCCGCTTCGTCTCCGCCGGCCGCACCCCGGATTTCGATGATCACGTTTTTATCATCGTTGGGGTCTTTGGGCAGAAGCAGCACACGGATACGCTCCTCGAGTTGCTCTTTCTGCTCTTCAAGCTCGCCAATTTCCATTTTAACCATCTCGCGCATCTCATCATCCAGCTTTTCTTCAAGCATGGCTTTCGCATCGTCGAGCTGTTCACTTACAGATTTATATTCACGGTACGCCTGTACGGTTTCTTCAATATCAGATTGTTCTTTCGAATACTCACGCAATTTTGCGGGATCGTTCATAACGTTCGGATCGCACAGTAGGTTTGTTAACCTATCATACCGCTCAACAACAGATTCTAATCGCTGTAGCACGGTTGGTTCACCTCATTTCAAAAAGTCCGTAACATTATAATTATAAATGAATACAAGGATTTAGTCAAAACAAAAACCCCCCTGCAGCAGAGGCTAACAGGGGGATTGATCTCATCTATGGTTTACAGTTTCGTTACGTTCGTAGCTTGCGGTCCACGGTTTCCTTCAACAACGTCAAAGCTTACTCGTTGGCCTTCTTCAAGCGATTTGAAACCTTCTCCGTTAATTGCAGAGAAATGTACGAATACATCGTCTCCACCTTCAACCTCGATGAAGCCAAAACCTTTATCGGCGTTAAACCATTTTACTGTACCTTGATTCATGTGGGTAAAACCTCCAAAAAATAATTGATATGTCGTATTCATTATTTACTTCTTGCAAATAAAAAATTCACATACCACAAAAAGTTCCAATACAAAATCATGAAGTGATAACTCTTTGTGTTATGTGAATCATGAACCTCATATCGGTTGATATCTAAAGCATAACACATTCCTATCAATTGTCAACATCTTGAAAAAAGAAGTAAAAGATCGCGGGTATGCTCGCTCTGTCCTTTCCCCGTAGAAGCATTGCCCGCGATATTTTGTTTGGTATACCCCTTTTAACGTGCCATGGCCTGCACCTGATGCTGCGATAGCCGGTTGTCGATATCGAGCAGATTCATGCGGTAGTTATTGCTTGGAGTACCGCTGCGAATCCCTTCCCTGACATTCTCAATTAAATGAAACACCCGGTTATCGGATGTGAGCCGAATGGTATAACCCGGAATGGTTCGGTTAATACGGGCCGCTACCTGGCGCGTGATATAATCAGCACGCGCCTTATTGCGCACAACATCTTCCAGTTGAACGCCGACATAAGCAATCCGCCCATTTATCGTTGCCGTAGCACGCTTCACACCAGGCACCCCTGCCGCCATATTCGCTATAGCTTGAGCCTGTGGTTGGGTATCCGGTTGTTCGACGCCTTTGTCATGTGCCGGATTCGGAACCGACTGAACATAGGTGTTACTCTGGTGCTGACCTCCACCCGGCCCCGCTTGTTGCTGCGTACAGCCCGCTGCCCATATAAAGCTAGCGATCATTGCACCAGTAAGCCACTTATGCATAAGCCCACCTCCTACTTCTATTGTGTCCGCAGGAGGGAAAAACTTATGTGTAGCTATTTCTTCGTGAATGCCTGCCAAAGGGCCCGCTGCATCGTTATTCCTTTTCCTGTTTTACCGGAAGTTTGGACAGAGTAGGGTGGTTATAGTGGGGCCGGCAAACCGGGATGTAACTGTCATTGCCTCCGACCTGAATTTGCTGCCCTGTGTACACCGGTGTTGCATCTTTAACACGAAGCACCATGGTTGCTTTCTTCGTACAAAACCAGCAAATGGTTTTAATTTCTTCGAGTTTGTCAGCGTATAAGAGAAGTGCCTCACTGCCTTCAAATAAATGATTAGAAAAGTCATTTTTCAAGCCATATACAATAACAGGGATACCCAGTTCGTCTACAATCTCTGTCAACTGGATAACATGTTGTTTTTTTAAAAACTGTCCCTCATCGATGAGCACACAATCAGGAAGTCCCGCCGGGTGTTGCTCAACAACACGCCTAATGTCGGTAGCCTCAGCTACTGTAATCGCCTCTCGCTTGATGCCGATCCTGGAGGCTACATAACCCGTACCATACCGGTTGTCGACGATAGATGTAAAAATTAAAACTTTTTTCCCCTGTTCTTCATAATTATGGGCTACTTTTAAAATTTCTACGGATTTACCACTGTTCATTGTCCCATATCGAAAATATAGCTGCGCCATCGATCATTCTCCTTCCGCCTCATCCATGACTTCTTTTCCACCGCTGCATCTGTGCTAAGAAAAACATATCCAGCATATTGTTTTGTGCTATTGTCCATATCCAGGAAGTTTTTTATATCTGCCGACACAAAAATGGACAGGCATAATTGCCTGTCCATTTTCATACGTTCTATTATTTCATGTTGTATTTCTTCTTGAATCGATCTACACGTCCGCCAGCATCTAAGAACTTCTGCTTACCAGTGAAGAACGGATGGCATTCGGAGCAAACCTCAACCCGAAGGTTTTCTTTAACTGAACCAGTTTCGAATTCGTTACCACATGCACAGGTAACTTTCGTAAGTTTATAATTTGGATGGATATCCGCTTTCATTGTTTTCACCCTTTCTGCCCTGAATCTTTACGAAACAGAGTTTCAATCACAATAATTAAATTATATCACCACTACTAAATATATTCAACTGTATTTTAAACGTTAAGCGTTTGACGGCGCCTTTCCTGGAATTCAACAGGCGGGACGTGCGTGTAGGATCCTATTATAACATCCGGAAGCTCCTGACGATAGATCTCAAGTGCCTGCTTCATACCGAACACTTCTCCTTTAGCCGGCGGGATCATCTCAAGGTAGCTTTCCGGGTCAATGTTTAAGTTTCGCATTTGGATCAGGCGAATCCCTGTTCTTTTAATAAAGTCGATCATCGCTTCCATTTCCTCTTCCCGGTCAAACACACCCGGAAATACCAGATAGTTAATCGACGTGTAGACTCCTTTTTCGCTGGCATAGGCGGCAGATCGTTCAACATTGGCGAGCGTGTAAGCTCGTGGGCGGTAGTACGCATTGTAATGTTCATCGATGGCGCTGATCGTACTCACCCTCATAAGATCAAGGCCGGCATCTACAATGGCTTTGATGTGATCAGTCAGCCCTGCATTGGTGTTGATATTAATAAAGCCTGTCTTCGTACGGGATTTAACTTCCCGCATAGCCTGAGTAATAATGGCCGCCTGCGTGGATGGCTCCCCTTCGCAACCCTGGCCGAAGCTGATGATCGATTCCGGGGTTTTCAGGTGGTGCATCATAACCTCAACCAGTTCTTCAACTGTTGGCCTGAAGTTCATGCGGGTTTGCGGTGCAGGAAAGCCGCTGTCATCCGGTTGTTCTGAGATACAACCGAAACAGCCTGCATTACAGGAGTAAGAAACAGGTAATCCAGCTTCCCATCGGTTCATGAATGTGTTCGAGGCTGTTAGACAGCCATAGCCGAGCGTGCAATTGCTTAAATGATCAAATACCCTGTTTTCCGGGTATTGGGCGAGGACTTCCTTCACTTTACCTTCCAGTTCAGGCATTGGGAAGTTTAAAGGATTCCATTTATACGGATCATCAGATGCCTCTGCGGCTACGTAAAAACCGTCATTGTGCCAGACAACTGCTGTATAACCAAAAAGCGGAAGCTTCTCTTCCTTGTTTTCCTTCACATAACCAGGAAACATAAGACGGGTAAATCCCTGCGGCAGAAGCGCACCGACAGCCTGATAACCTTCAAGCGGAACCATCTCTCCGTTGTCCGGATTGAGTCCAACCGGCCGTGTAAAAGGCAAGCTGACAAGCGTTGCACCTTCGGGCAGCGGAATAAGTTCATCCTCAAGTATTTCCTGGAGAACATTTCCACTTCGGCCCAGACCGAATAGTTCCGGATGATCATAAACCTGGCCCTTCTCATCCGCGTATACAAGATACATATCTATCAAAGCTCCTTATTGATTCATTCACATAAAGGCGTAATAAGCGTAGTCTATTCGATACATTATACGGCAATCGCAGCATAAAAGTCAAAGTTGCTACAGTTGTTAATGGGCGTGCAGCCTTCCCTGAACAGACATCCGCAGCAGATATCATACAAAAGGCCGCTCACTGATGGAGCGGCCTTTCTAACACGTATTAAATTTCTTGTCAACTGCTCACATCAAGTAGGCTGGTTACAAACATAGATGGTTGCTTATAAGTAGGAGACTATCGTGCCTTACCAGGAGATTTTTTAACTTGTTCAAAAATGAGGGAGTCCAGAAATTCCTGATTGGTTTTCGTTCCTTTGATTCGCTTGATGAAGGCTTCCGTAAATTCATTGTTGTCCATAATCGATTTTCGCAGGGCCCAGATTTTTTCAAGGTCTTCTTTTGTAAACAACAGATCTTCTCTGCGCGTTCCGGAGCGTCTAATGTCAATAGCCGGGTACACGCGGCGTTCGGCCAGTTTACGATCCAGGTGAAGTTCCATATTTCCCGTTCCCTTGAATTCTTCATAAATGACATCATCCATGCGCGATCCGGTTTCAATAAGCGCCGTGGCCAATATCGTCAGGCTGCCGCCCTCTTCCACATTGCGCGCAGCCCCAAAAAACCTTTTAGGCCGATGAAAAGCTGCCGGATCGATACCGCCAGACAGTGTACGTCCACTTGCCGGGACCGTAACGTTATAAGCCCGCGCCAATCTTGTAATACTGTCCAGTAGAATCACGACATCTTTCTTGTGCTCGACTAGCCGCATTGCCCGTTCAAGCACAAGCTCAGCAACCTTGATATGATTCTCCGGTACTTCATCGAATGTCGAGCTTACAACTTCACCCTTCACGAGCGAACGCTGCATATCCGTTACCTCTTCCGGGCGCTCGTCTATTAGAAGGACGATAAGTTCAATGTTCGGATGGTTGGTGGCAATACTGTTGGCGATTTCCTTTAGAAGAACCGTTTTACCTGCTTTTGGAGGTGCCACAATTAAACCGCGCTGTCCCATGCCAACAGGTGAGATTAAATCGATCACTCGTGAGGAGATCTTATCCGGCGATGTTTCCAGAACAATTTTCTTCTCGGGATATAGAGGGGTAAGTGCAGGAAAATGCACCCTTTCCGGGGAAGTTTCCGGCGGTTCGCCGTTTACCGCATCCACATGCAGAAGGCCAAAATATCGTTCATTTTCCTTAGGCGGCCGAACTTTACCTGAAACCTTATCCCCTGTTCTCAAGTCGAAGCGGCGGATTTGGGAAGCGGATATGTAAATATCATCCGCGCTTGGCAGGTAGTTAATCGGCCGGAGAAATCCGAAACCGTCGGGGTGCGTTTCGAGCACCCCTTCCATAAACATGTTTCCTTGCTTTTCTGCCTGTGCCTGCAAGATAGCAAAGATAAGCTCTTTCTTTTTAAAGGTTGCATAATACGGAATCTGAAACTGCTTTGCCAGTTTATACAGCTCTGTTAACTTCTTTTCTTCCAGTTGGACCAAGTTCATTTCCATTAATTCATGAACACCACGCTTTTTTAGTTTAATTTTCCATAACAAAATTAGGTTTAATATCAAGCCTGTGCTGCCCATCGATAAAGCGCACGGTTCCAGTTTTGGCCCGCATTACAATCGAATGCGTCATCGCTTTCGATCCGCTAAAACGGACACCTTTCAGCAGTTCTCCATCTGTCACGCCGGTTGCAGCAAAAATGGCATCGTCACCCTTCACCAAATCTTCTAAAAGGAGAATTTGATTCGGATCGGCTATCCCCATTTTTTTACAGCGTTCCAATTCTTCCTGGCTCTGCGGAACAAGCCGGCCCTGGAAATCGCCACCCAGGCACTTCAAAGCAACAGCCGCAATAACTCCTTCAGGCGCGCCGCCGATGCCAAACAATATATCGACACCCGTATGGTCGAACGCCGTGTTAATAGCCCCCGCAACATCTCCGTCCGTTATCAGCTTAATTCGGGCTCCAGCGTCCCGCACTTCCTGAATAAGTTTGGAATGGCGCTCCCGATCCATGATAACAGCCACCAGATCGCTGATGTCTTTTCCATTTGCCCTGGCTACAGCTTTTAAATTATCAATAACAGGGGCGTCAATATGAACTTTGCCGGCTGCTTTCGGTCCAACTGCAATTTTATCCATGTACATATCCGGCGCATGCAGCAGATTGCCACGGTCAGCGACAGCGAGCACCGTTAAAGCATTCCATGTACCCTTTGCCACAATATTGGTTCCTTCAAGCGGATCAACTGCAACATCCACCTGCGGGCCCCCATTTCCCTGGCCCAGCTTCTCGCCTATGTACAGCATCGGCGCTTCATCCATCTCACCTTCACCTATTACAACGGTCCCTTCCATCGGAACGGTGTCAAACACGGCGCGCATAGCTGTAGTTGCGGCATCATCGGCCTCCTCCTTCTTACCCCGGCCCATCCACCGTGCTGATGCTAACGCTGCTGCCTCTGTTACACGAACTAATTCTAATGATAAACTGCGATCCATTTTGTCTATTCTCCCATCTTGTTAGTGTGCGATACTATCATTTCGTGTGTTCAAATTATCTGGATTCCCGCCACATCTGGGCATTGAGCCCTTTAAGTTTTTCTTCCAGCCTGGCATAGCCTCTATCAATATGGTAAACTCCCGAGATTTCTGTAATCCCATCAGCCATAAGGCCTGCAATCACAAGAGCGGCTCCTGCCCGCAGGTCGGTGGCGGTAACCTTCGTTGCATGCAGGTCCCGCCTGCCCTCAATGACGGCAGAGCGGCCCTCCACTTTAACGCTGGCCCCCATATTGTTCAAATGGTCAGCATGCCTGAATCGAGATTGGTAAATATTATCTGTAACAATGCTTGTACCCTGTGCCAGTGTAAGCAGCGCAGTCATAGGCTGCTGCAGATCGGTTGGAAAACCTGGGTAAGGGAGTGTTTTGATATCAACAGAGTGATAATCCTTGTTTCCTGTGACCCGAATCGCATCGTCTATTTCTTCTACCTCAACATTCATTTCCCGCAGCTTAGCTGTAAGAGATTCAAGGTGCCTCGGGATCACATTTTCCACCCTCACATCCCCGCCTGTTGCAGCAGCGGCTATCATATAGGTTCCCGCTTCGATCCGGTCTGGAATAATAGAATGTCGGCACCCGTGAAGCTTGTTGACGCCGCGAATCCGAATCACATCCGTACCCGCACCTTTAATATTCGCGCCCATTGAATTGAGCAGAGTCGCCACATCAATGATTTCCGGCTCTTTGGCAGCATTTTCAATAATGGTTTTACCTTTGGCACGCGCCGCTGCCAGCATAATATTAATAGTGGCACCGACACTTACAACATCTAGATAAATTCGGGTTCCAGTTAACTGTTTGGCCTGAATGTGCAGTGAACCCTGCTCATGGGTTATGACGGCGCCGAGCGCTTCGAACCCTTTGATATGCTGGTCAATTGGACGTGGTCCCAGATTGCATCCTCCCGGCATTCCAATGGTGGCCTTGCCGAAGCGGCCCAGCATGGCACCCATTAAGTAGTAGGAAGCTCTTAGGTATTTCACTTTTCCGTTTGGCATAGCCTGCGGCCGAAGGTTGGATGAATCAATCCGCATCGTTTCTCCCTCAAGCGTTACACTGGCTCCAAGCTCTTTCAGTATCTCACCATAAATGTGCACATCGCTAATTTCAGGCAAATTGTCCAGGATGATTTCCGATTCTGAAAGGATAGAAGCAGGTATGAGTGCGACCGCACTGTTCTTCGCGCCGCTAACTTGGATATTTCCATGCAGTCTCTGTCCACCCTTTATGAAAAGTTTCTCCATGGATCAAACCCCTAACGTATCGGAAAAAGCACCTTCTCATATTACGTTATGAAAAGGTGCTTTTCCTTCTTTATTTTTGCTTGGCTTTATCCCAATCAGCAAGGAAACGCTCGATTCCGCTGTCAGTAAGCGGATGCTTCACCATTTGTTTAAATATAGCATAAGGGATTGTGGCGATATCCGCACCTGATTTTGCACATTCTATAACATGCAGGGGATGGCGTACACTTGCTGAAATGATTTCCGTTTCAATATCGTGCATGGCAAAAATCTGCGCGATATCCGATATAAGTTGAACCCCATTGTGGGCAATATCGTCCAAACGGCCAAGAAAAGGGGAAACATAGGTGGCACCAGAACGAGCGGCAAGAAGGGCCTGGGTTGCGGAGAAGACAAGGGTAACGTTGGTCTTAATCTTCTTCTTTGTAAAGTGTTTCACAGCTTTGAGGCCTTCAACAGTCATCGGTACTTTAATGACGATATTTTTAGAAAGTGAAGCGAGATGCTCCCCTTCTTCTATCATGCCTTCAGCTTCAAGGCTGATAACTTCTGCGCTGATGGGCCCGTCAATGATATCAATGATTTCTTTTAAGGTCTCCTCAAAGTCGCGGCCTTCTTTAGCTACGAGGGAGGGATTGGTCGTAACTCCGGCCAGTACTCCCCATTCATTCACAGCACGAATTTCTTCAACATTTGCTGTATCAATAAAGAATTTCATGGCACACTCCTTATGTTTTTACGAATTAAGCTTTATTGCTGCTTCCAAACTCACGGATTTTGCCTTGAACCGTTTCTTTAATGGTATCCCGGGCAGGTCCGAGGTATTTACGCGGATCATACAGATCAGGTTTTTCCGCAAGCACCCTACGTATAGTAGCCGCTGAGGTCATCTGGTTCTCTGTATTTACGTTAATTTTTGCTGTTCCAAGCGAAATTGCTTTCTGAATATCTTTTGTAGGGATGCCTGTACCACCGTGGAGTACAAGTGGAACACCGGTCAGCTTCATAACCTCTTCCATGCGTCCAAAACCAAGGTTTGGCTCGCCTTTGTAAGGGCCATGAACAGAACCAAGCGCTGGTGCAAAGCAATCAACGCCAGTCTCGCGAACAAGCCGATCGCACTCTTCCGGAATGGCATACATTGCATCGGCATCATTAACAATGAGGTCATCTTCCTGGCCGCCAATGCGCCCCAGTTCAGCTTCTACGGATATGCCAAGAGCATGGGCCACATCCACTACGCGCTTAGTTAATGCAATGTTTTCGTCGAGCGGGAAATGAGAGCCATCTATCATAACCGATGTAAAACCTGCATGAATGGCTTCCACACATTTTTCGAAAGAAGACCCATGGTCAAGATGAATAGCAACCGGAACAGTAATTTTGTATTCTTCCATTAATGCTTTAACCATAGCTACTACCAGCTTAAAACCGCCCATATAGCGGCCAGCGCCTTCACTAACACCAAGAATAACCGGCGCATTTTCTTCCTGTGCCGCCTGCAGAATAGCCTGCGTAAACTCCAGGTTATTTATGTTGAATTGGCCTACCGCGTATTTTCCTTCGACCGCCTTATTCAGCATGTCTTTCATCGAAACTAATGGCATATGTAGTATCCTCCTCATAACTGCTCCATATTCACAACCATTCCCATTATAGCACAACGGCGTTTTAGCATGCGAGTTGCTTATGGACAGCACTGCGAAGTTCATCAATATCAAACGGTTTGGTGAAATGTGAAACAGCCCCAAGCTCTGTTGCTTCTTTAATCATATCCAGTTCCCCGTAGGCCGTCATCATAATCACCTTAATACTCTGGTTTATTTTTTTTATTTCTTTTAATATCTCCAACCCGTCCATGCCCGGAATTTTCATATCTAAAATCACAAGGTCAGGCGATTCACTGGCGACAATATCAAGTGCCTGTTTACCATTGGCAGCCTGAAATGTTTGATATCCTTCTTTACCAAACACCTCGAATAATAAAACACGTATGCCATACTGATCGTCTACCACGAGCACTTTTTTGCTTTCCATTTGTTGACCCCCTAATGTTCCTGCTCCGATAAGAAAGCGCTATATTCTTAATTATATGGATTCGCCGCCCTACAAAAAATTCCTGCCTATATTTGAGAAAAACATCGCGGGCCATGCCGCTCTCTCCTTTCCCCTCGTAGAAGTTTTTACGGCCGCTTTGTGGAACGACGGACGGACCGGCATTAGGGAATCTTGGTCAGTGTCAAGCGTAAGCGCAGGCAATGGCCTTAGATTCCTTTATACCGTTTAGGTGCAAACATCTGGGTATCCAATGATGGAGACAGTTTGCCGGTCTTTTTCGCCCTCTGTTCCACACGCTCCACAGGGGGAAAGAAAGGTGTGGACATGTGCCTCATGATGTTTTTCATGGGTGTTTCGGGACCGGAGGTTCCATTGAAAAAATCGCTCAAGGCACTTCAACACTATGAAGCCCATAAACTTCCATATCAACAAAGAGAAATGGACCTATCGGTCCCGGCAGAAAATAACTTTAACACTTTAAAGCGAATATACTTTCTGCTTATACGACAAAAAAGGGTTTTGCACTCCTGATTTTATCAGGAATGCAAAACCCTATGCTAACCGTTCAATTTACTTCAGCGTCGCCCGCACAAAATCGCGGAACAGCGGCTGAGGGCGGTTTGGACGAGAAGCGAATTCCGGATGGAATTGGCTGGCCACAAACCAGGGATGGTCAACAACTTCAATAATTTCTACAAGGCGTCCATCCGGGGAAGTTCCGCTGAATTTGAGCCCCGCATTTTTCATTTCTTCCCGGTATGCGTTGTTAAATTCATAGCGATGACGGTGGCGTTCATAAACCAGTTCCTGGGTATAAGACTCAAACGCCCGGCTGCCTTTCTCAAGCTTACAAGGATAGAGGCCAAGGCGCATCGTTCCGCCCATGTTCTCAATATCCTTCTGATCCGGAAGCAGGTCAATCACTGGATTCAGTGTGGAAGGATCAATTTCAGATGTATGCGCGTCATACTTGCCAAGGACGTGGCGGGCAAATTCAATCACAGCAACCTGCATCCCTAAGCAAATCCCGAGGAATGGAACCTTATTCTCCCGCGCATATTGGGTTGCGGCAATCTTGCCTTCTACCCCGCGGTCCCCAAACCCACCAGGAACAAGAATGCCATCAGCATGTCCAAGCAGCTCCCGCACATTCTCCTGATTTACTTCCTCCGCATCGATCCACTCGATTTTGACGTCCGCATCATTCTCATAGCCTGCATGGTAGAGCGCTTCTGCAACGCTGAGATAAGCATCATGCAGCGCTACATATTTACCGACAAGGGCAATAGTTGTTTTTCCGGAGAGGTTGCGCACTTTATGGACCAGCTGCTTCCACTCTTTCATATCAGCTTCAGGGCAGGTTAGATTAAGATGGTTGCATACATAGTCGTCCAATCCCTGCTCTTTAAGCATAAGTGGAACTTCGTACAGGGTATCGGCATCCGATGCCTCAACGACCGCTTTGGGATCAATATCGCAAAATAGCGCGATTTTGTCCTTCATATCCTGGGATACGGGCTTTTCTGTACGGCACACGATCACATTCGGCTGAATGCCAAGGCTGCGCAGTTCCTTGACGCTATGCTGGGTCGGTTTTGTTTTTAACTCACCGGCAGCGCTCAGATAAGGGATAAGCGTACAGTGAATGTACATCACATTGTCACGGCCTACATCACTTTTAATCTGCCGAATGGCTTCTAGGAACGGAAGACTTTCGATATCCCCGACGGTTCCTCCGATTTCTGTAATGACAACATCAGGATTATTTTCCCGCCCCGCACGAAAAACCCGCTCTTTAATTTCATTCGTTATATGCGGAATAACTTGAACAGTCCCCCCCAGATAATCACCGCGGCGTTCCTTCGTGATTACGGAAGAATAAATTTTGCCCGTCGTTACATTACTGTTGGAATTTAAGTTTATATCAATAAATCGTTCATAGTGGCCCAGGTCCAGGTCTGTTTCAGCCCCGTCTTCTGTTACAAATACCTCACCGTGCTGGTAAGGGCTCATGGTACCCGGGTCTACGTTAATGTACGGGTCAAATTTTTGAATCGTAACATTTAAACCCCGGTTTTTCAGAAGCCTTCCTAGAGAAGCCGCTGTTATCCCTTTACCTAACGAGGATACAACCCCGCCGGTAACAAAAATATATTTTGCCATGCAATGATCCCCACTTTCTTCGCCCATTTAATACTTTTCCCAAAGAACAGCTCTATATGAAGGACAATATAAAATAAAAAAACAAAAGTTTTCCCCAGCCGAATGTTCGGAGAGGGGGCACTTTTGTTTTGCTTTTTTCGTTTACTTTTAAAGCCCAAAAAGTATTTTATCCTTACAGCAATTACATGTCAAGTTCCTCATCTTCATCCTCTTCAGATTCATCTTCCAGTTCTTCATCGAAGTCCTGTTCTTCATCCTCTTCAAACGCTTCTTCTTCATCTAAATCTTCGTCTTCTATATCAGCATCTTCTTCATCCGCTTCTTTGGTGGCATGAAGAGCGTCATAATCCGCAATTTCTTCTTCATATTCCTCATCTTCATCGTCATCATCAAGGAACATTTTCCCGCGCAGCGAGCCTTCCGCAGACTCTTCCTGCGTTTCAACAAGGTACCACCGTTTGAGGCCCCATAGATTATCGCCAAGGCAGATGAAGCGCCCGTCGAGATTAATCTCTGTATATACCTGTGCGATCACGTCCATCGCCTGCTGCTCTGAAATTTGCTTTAGTTCTACAACCTGATTAAAAAGGTCACGATAATACTGCGGTTTTTTGGTCTCGCTTAAAAGCTGGTACGACAAATCGACCATTGCCATTTCCTCAATCTTTTCCGGTTCAAGGTTGACTATATTACTCAACTTCGGCACTTCCCTTCTCCTCAATAGATTTCGCCAAAGGAAAGGCGAAAAAAACGTTAGTAGCCAGTATTCCTTATTTTATACAAAATAGTACATGGAAGGCAAGCATTAAAAGAAAAATTATGGATGTTCATAGCAACAATGAGCCAAGCGAATCTTAACTTTTCACAACTGTAAATATCCTACTGGTTCCCTCGTATGGGAAAGGTGACAAAATGGAATGCCAAAAAACTTGCCTTTCCCCTCCCGCAAATGATAAGAAACCGGGCATCCACCCGGTTTCGATCTGTTACATATTTCTCCTGTATTGTCCGCCTACCTCGTAAAGTGCACCTGTTATTTGACCAAGGCTGGCCACCTTTACCGTTTCCATAAGCTCCTCAAAGATGTTTCCGTGATTGCGCGCAACCTCCTTTAATCGCTGCAGAGCCCCTGAAGCGGCGTCTTTGTGCTGTTCCTGGAAGGCGTTCAAATTATTGATCTGCTGTACTTTTTCCTCTTCCGTCGCACGGGCCAGCTCGATTTCATAATCAGATTCATCCGCATGCGGATTAATGAAGGTATTGACACCGATAATAGGGAGTTCCCCGTTATGCTTCTTTGTTTCGTAATACAGCGATTCTTCCTGGATTTTGCCCCGCTGATACTGCGTTTCCATGGCACCCAGCACGCCTCCGCGGTCGCTGATCCGTTGAAATTCCTGCATGACTGCCTCTTCCACCAGGTCTGTCAATTCTTCAATAATGAAAGATCCCTGCAGTGGATTTTCATTTTTTGCGAGTCCCAGCTCTTTTGTAATAATCATCTGGATGGCCATCGCGCGGCGCACAGAATTCTCTGTAGGCGTTGTAATTGCCTCATCGTATGCATTCGTGTGGAGCGAATTGCAATTATCATATATCGCCATGAGCGCCTGAAGCGTCGTGCGGATATCGTTAAAGTCCATCTCCTGTGCATGCAGGGATCTTCCCGATGTCTGGGTATGGTATTTAAGCTTCTGGCTGCGCTCGTTACCTTTGTATTTGTTCTTCATAACCGTTGCCCAGATTCGGCGGGCAACCCTGCCAAGCACCGTATATTCCGGATCCAGCCCGTTGCTGAAGAAGAAAGATAGATTCGGCGCAAAATCGTCGATGTGCATGCCCCGGCTCAAGTAGTATTCGACATACGTAAAACCGTTCGCCAGCGTGAAAGCGAGCTGCGAAATGGGGTTTGCCCCCGCCTCTGCGATGTGGTAACCCGAAATACTGACCGAATAATAGTTGCGCACCTGGTGATCGATAAAATACTGCTGGATATCTCCCATCATTTTCAGGGCAAATTCAGTCGAGAAGATACACGTATTCTGGCCTTGATCTTCCTTAAGGATATCAGCCTGTACGGTACCCCGCACGCTGCGCAGCGTCATTTCCCGTACCTGGCGTGCCTCCTGTTCATTGGGATGGCGGCCATTCACTTCTGCGAATTTATCCAGCTGCTGCTGGATAGCCGTATTCATATACATCGCCAAAATGATAGGGGCCGGTCCATTGATCGTCATCGATACAGACGTAGACGGATGGCAGAGGTCAAATCCTGCATACAGCTTCTTCATATCGTCCAGCGTGCAGACGCTGACGCCGCTGTTTCCGATTTTGCCGTAGATGTCCGGGCGGTAGTCCGGATCCTCTCCATAGAGGGTAACGCTGTCAAATGCCGTACTGAGGCGCTTGGCTGCATCGTCTTTTGACAGGTAATGAAAGCGCCTGTTGGTTCGCTCCGGTGTACCTTCTCCGGCAAACTGGCGTTTCGGGTCTTCCCCATCCCGTTTGAGAGGAAACACACCGCCCGTGTACGGAAACTCACCCGGCACGTTCTCTTCCATCGACCAGCGAAGTATCTCGCCCCAATCTTCGAATTTAGGCAGGGATACCTTGGGGATACGTGTTCCAGATAATGAGGTTGTGTACAGCTTGGTCCGGATTTCTTTGTCGCGGACTTTGGTGACGTATTCATCCCGGGTGTAGGCTTCCTTAAGCGATTTCCAGTTGGCCAGTATTTTTTTACTTTCCGGGTGAAGCTTCTCCTCGTAGTGAGCAATGCATGCATCGATTTGTTTCAGTAGCTCCTCCGCCATGCCACCTTCCCGGCGGGAGAACTCTTCTTTCGTCCCCTTAAGCTGGAAAAGCTTGCGGGCAATCGCTACCTGTTCCGCTGTTTGACGTTTATACTCTCTTACTGTATTGACGATCTCTCCGAGGTAATTTACCCGATCCGCAGGAATGACGTACTGCTTCTTAGATACCTGATTTTCAGGAACGACAAGCGATGTACCCCAGTCGCCACCAGACTTACCCTGCACAATGCCCATCAGCTTCGCAAATAAGACGTTTGTACCCGGATCGTTGAACTGGCTGGCGATTGTACCCACTACCGGCACCTGTTCATCGTCCATATCAAAAAGATTGCGGGAGCGTTTCCATTGTTTCTTCACGTCACGCAGTGCGTCTTCGGAGCCGCGCCGCTCAAATTTATTGATCGCAATGATATCGGCATAATCGATCATATCAATCTTCTCAAGCTGGGTAGCTGCACCAAATTCGCTTGTCATGACATACATCGCCGTATCGCATATGTCCATAATCTGCGCGTCGCCTTGGCCGATACCTGAAGTCTCGACAATAATAAAGTCATAGCCGGCAGCCTTTACAATATTGATCGCTTCGCCAATTGCCTTGCTAAGCTCGCTGTGGGATTTGCGGGTGGCCAGCGAACGCATATAAACCCTGGGCGAATTAATCGCATTCATTCTGATCCGATCGCCTAAAAGGGCGCCGCCTGTTTTCTGCTTGGACGGGTCAACGGACAGAATCGCAATGGTTTTATCCGGATACTGGTCGAGATAACGGCGGACCAGCTCATCTGTCAGTGAACTTTTTCCGGCACCGCCCGTTCCGGTAATCCCCAGAACCGTCACTTTTTTGACCTGCGCGTGGATAAGCTCAAGCGTAGCAGCTACTTCTTTATCCTGCTTCTCCACATTTTCTTCCGCGAGCGTAATGAGGTGGGAGATTGCATTCCAGTTGTCTGCTTTTAGTTGTTTGATCTCTTTTTCTACATCTTTCTTTGTTGGATAATCCGTCTGTTCGATCATCGAATTAATCATGCCCTGCAGGCCCATTCTGCGCCCGTCATCCGGAGAGAAGATCTGGGTTACACCGTACGCATGAAGCTCCTGGATCTCCGAAGGAACAATAACGCCGCCACCGCCGCCAAATACCTTAATATGGGGGGCGCCCTTTTCTTTTAAAAGGTCCACAATATATTTGAAGAACTCTACATGGCCGCCCTGGTAGGAACTTATGGCAATTCCCTGTACATCTTCCTGTATCGCAGCGTTCACGACTTCTTCTACAGATCGATTGTGGCCAAGGTGAATCACTTCAACGCCTGAGGACTGAAGAATGCGGCGCATCACGTTAATGGAAGCATCATGCCCATCAAATAGACTTGCCGCGGTTACAAAACGCACATTATACTTTGGACGATAAATCGTTGTTTCCACGAGAGTTCCCCCTTATAATCTTGACTCTTAATCAGTCGTCAATTCGCGTAAAATTAAAGATGTCTGGATATCAATGTAATGTTCAAGAGAATAGTATTTCTTAAGGCTCCAACGCCGGAAGGCCCACATTTCTCCAAGCACGACAATGTTATGCGCCATGAGCTTCACTGCACTCTCCTGGATCCGCAGTGAACCATCCTCCATGCCGCAACTGAGAATTTCCTCAAAAATAGAGGTGATCTGTTCTTCCTTTGCCATGACATAGCGCATCGCTTCGCGCGGCAGTGATTTTATTTCCTGGTAGATTAATAGCACACGGTCCTGTAATTTATCCATTACGTGAAAGAAACCGTTAATGGCGGCCCTAAGCTTATCGGCCCCGTTCTTTGTTTCAACGAGAACGGCTTCAAGCCCAGCCTCTACTTCATGGTGTATCGCGTCACATACCAGATACAGAACATCTTCCTTCGATTCAATATATTCATATAACGTACCAATACTAAAACCTGAGGCACGTGATATCTCTCTTGTTGTTGTCTTGTGAAAGCCTTTTGAAATAAACAGCCCCACGGCCGCTTCAATTATTTGCTCCCGCCGCTTCTCAATAAGCTTTGGATCTTTCACCATAGAAGGAATGGTTTTCTTTTGCTGTGTCATTCTTTACCCCTTTCTCCGTTCCGACTGAGCGATTGCTCAGTAGGCATGGAAAAAGAAAAGGCAGCTTATGCCTCTTCTCTTTCCATATATTATACAGAGAATATCTCCGAAAAGCAATTCTTATCAGAAAATTCATTTAGTCTTTCAATAAGAAGTTGGAGATAACAAGGCGCTGTATTTCGTTGGTTCCTTCGTAGATCTGTGTGATTTTCGCATCGCGCATAAAACGCTCAACCGGATATTCGCGCGTATAGCCATAACCGCCAAACACCTGGACGGCTTCCGTGGTGACTTCCATCGCAATATCGCCGGCAAACAGCTTCGCCATGGCCGATGCTTTTCCATACGGAAGTTTTTGATCTTCTAGCACGGCAGCTTGATAGGTTAAGAGTCGGGCTGCTTCAACCTGTGTGGCCATGTCAGCCAGTTTAAATGCAATAGCCTGCTGCGAGCCAATCGGCCTGCCGAACTGGACCCGCTCCTTCGCATAAGCGGTTGCATGTGTCAGCGCACCATCCGCAATCCCGACGGCCTGGGCTGCTATCCCGTTGCGTCCGCCGTCAAGCGTCATCATCGCAATTTTAAAGCCCTGGCCTTCTTCACCCAGCAGGTTTTCCGCAGGCACGCGGCAGTCTTCAAAAATAATTTCTGTCGTGGCAGAAGAGCGGATACCGAGCTTTTTCTCTTTTTTCCCTACTTTGAACCCAGGCATATCCTTAGTCACAATAAAAGCCGTCTGGCCTTTATGCTTAAGTTCAGGAGTGGTTGCAGCAAAGACGATATAAACGTCTGCGAGCCCGCCGTTTGTAATGAAGATTTTGCTTCCATTTAGAATATAGGCATCTCCCTCTTTTTTCGCGGTTGTCTTCATGCCGGCCGCATCGGAACCCGAACCCGGCTCAGTCAGGCAGTAAGCCCCCATCATTTTGCCTTCCGCCAGCGGACGCAGGTATTTCTGTTTCTGCTCCTCAGTACCGAATTTGTAAATCGGCCAGCTTCCAAGCGAGGTGTGGGCCGACAGCGCTACGCCAACGGAAGAATCCACCCGGGAAAGTTCCTCTATTGTGATGACATAGCTTAAGAAATCAAACCCGGCCCCGCCGTATTTCTCCTCCCACGGGATTCCTGTTAAGCCAAGCTCCGCCATTTTACGGAATATATCCATATCAAAGTGTTCTTCTTCATCGCGCTCTGCCGCTTTGGGCGCCAATTCTGTTTCCGCAAAATTCCGCACCATTTTGCGCATCATTTCATGCTCTTCTGACAATCTGAAATCCATGTTCTCCACTCCTATTTTTATATTTTTAATCCAGCAGATATTTCGAAATGACAATGCGCTGAATTTGGTTGGTTCCTTCGTATATTTGTGTGACTTTGGCATCGCGAAAAAAGCGTTCAACAGGATAGTCCCTTGTATAGCCGTACCCGCCAAACACCTGAACCGCTTCCGTCGCAACCTTCATTGCGGTATCGGTAGCAAAACGTTTGGCCATGGATGCCTGCAGGCCGCATTTCTCGCCCCGGCTGCGCAGATCTGCCGCACGGTACACAAGCAGTCTCGCGGCCTCTGTCTGGGTTGCCATATCAGCTAATTTAAAAGCTATGGCCTGCTGCGCCGCAATCGGTCTGCCGAACTGGACCCGGTCCTTCGCATAAGCGACGGCGTGGGAGAGAGCGCCTTGCGCAATCCCCAGCCCCTGTGCGGCGATGCCGATCCTGCCTATATCCAGGTTAGCGAGGGCGATCGCAAAGCCATCCCCTTCCTGGCCAAGAAGGTTTGCGGCCGGAACTTCGGCATTATCGAAAATCAATTCCGATGTATTGGATCCATGGAGGCCCATTTTCTTCTCCTTCTTGCCAATGGAGAATCCTGGTGTGTCTTTTTCGACAATGAAAGCGGAAATTCCTTTCCTGCCTTCCGCCCTATCTGTGCGGGCAAATGTAATATACGTATCCGCCGCTCCGGCGTTTGTAATAAAAATTTTGGAGCCGTTTAAAATGTACTTGTCACCTTTTTTAACCGCTGTAGTACGTAGGCTGCCCGCGTCTGAACCGGCATTTGGTTCGGTAAGGGCAAAAGCACCGATATATTCCCCGGATGCAAGTTTTGGCAGGTACTTCTTCTTCTGTTCATCCGTTCCAAAGTAGAGGATTGGATTGGTTCCGACAGAAGTATGGACGGATAGGATCACGCCAACTGTCGGGCTCACCTTGGATATTTCATTGATGGCCAAAATGTAAGAGACAAAATCCATGCCGGATCCGCCCCAGTCTTCCGGCACAGGAATTCCCATAAGGCCATACTCTGCCATTTTGCGGATAACTTCCAGCGGAAATTCATCCGTTTCCTCCATTTTATCTACACTGGGAGCGATTTCATTCTGAGCGAAATCGCGTACCATCCTACGCATCATTTCCTGCTCTTCCGTAAAACAAAGCTGCACGTATATCTCCTCCCGGCTGTAACAATCGTTACCCGCCCGCGTATTATTTATTCATACTTGTAAAAGCCGCGGCCCGATTTACGCCCGAGCCAGCCAGCTTTAACATATTTACGCAGCAGCGGGCATGGGCGGTACTTAGAATCGCCCAGCCCTTCATGAAGAATCTCCATGATGTACAGGCAAGTATCCAGGCCGATGAAATCCGCCAGCGTAAGCGGGCCCATCGGATGATTCATCCCAAGCTTCATCACTTCATCTACCGCCTCAGGTGTGGCAACCCCTTCGTATACACAATAGATGGCTTCATTGATCATAGGCAGTAGAATCCGGTTCGACACAAATCCAGGGAAATCATTGACTTCCACCGCTGTTTTGTTCATCGCAGCTGACAACTCCGCCACCGTGCGGTAAGTTTCATCAGATGTAGCAAGCCCGCGAATCACTTCGATAAGCTTCATAACCGGCACCGGATTCATAAAATGCATCCCGATAACCTTCTCAGGCCGCTTCGTCACAGCCGCAATTTCGGTAATAGGCAGTGATGACGTGTTGCTTGCCAGAATCGTATGAGCGGGTGTAATCTCGTCAAGCTGCTTGAACAGGCTCGTTTTTACATCCATATTCTCTACAATGGCCTCTACTACAAAATCCGCGTCTTTTGCAGCGTTCAAATCAGTAGAAGGTGTAATCTTTCCGATAATGGCCTGCTTCTCATCTGCTGTTTTGCGGCCTTTCTGTACATCGCGGGAAAGATTTTTTGTAATGACGCCAAGACCCCTATCCACGAATTCATCTGATAGATCATGAAGGATAACTTCAAGTCCAGCCTGCGCGGCAACCTGGGCAATTCCCGCACCCATCTGGCCGGCGCCTATCACCATAAGTTTCTTGATTTCCATCTTCTCTCCACTCTCCTCTATATCGGTTTAAGCATGGAATGCGAAGTGCCCTTAAGCCGGATAAACCTCTACCATAACCGCATCTCCCTGTGCCGCTCCTGAGCAAATGGCAGCAATGCCAAGCCCCCCACCCCGGCGGCGAAGCTCATAAACCAGCGCCATTAAAATGCGGGCGCCGCTGGCCCCTATAGGATGGCCAAAGGCAATGGCACCACCGTTGACATTCACTTTATCCGGATCCCATCCCACGATCTTGCCGCTTGTTAGCGTAACCGCCGCAAACGCCTCATTTACCTCAAAAAGGTCTACTTCATCCAGCTCCCGGCCGGTTTTCTTCAAAAGCTTATTAATGGCGAGGCCTGGTGTTGTTGCAATATAAGGCGCTTCCTGACCAACCGCTGCATGGCCATGGATAACGGCAAGCGGCTTAATGCCAAGTTGTTGCGCTTTTTCTTCGGACATCACCACCAGGGCGCCTGCTCCATCGTTTACGCCCGGCGCGTTGCCGGCTGTTACCGAACCACCTTTTGTAAAAACAGGCGGCAGTTTTGCCAGCTGCGCAAGCGTTGTCTCACGCGGCGCTTCATCCGCATCCACAAGGATCGGGTCACCTTTGCGCTGTGACACATGAACCGGTACAATTTCGTCTTTAAACTTGCCCTGGTCCATTGCTTCGATGGCACGCTGCTGGCTGCGCAGCGCCCATTCGTCCTGGGACTCGCGGGAGATTTCATATTCTGCCGCCACATTGCTGCCGTGAACAGCCATATGCAGCCCATCATACGCATCGGTTAATCCATCATTCAACATCGCATCTACGACCTTGCCATTGCCCATCCGCATTCCCCACCGCGCATCGGTAAGAAGGTATGGCGCATTGCTCATACTTTCCATGCCGCCAGCTACAATAATCGATGCATCTCCGGCACGGATAATCTGGTCAGCCAGTGTGACGCTGCGAAGCCCTGACGCGCACACTTTATTTATGGTTTCCGTTGGTACTTCCCAGGGCAACCCGGCTTTGCGGGCGGCCTGGCGTGATGGAATTTGTTTTGCTCCGGCCTGTAATACCATCCCCATAATGACTTCATCTACCGTATCCGGTGAAATGCCCGCCCGCCGGACTGCCTCTTTAATGACAATGCCGCCGAGGTCCACTGCCTGTAGGGATTTTAACGCGCCTCCAAACTTGCCAAAAGGAGTCCGTGTAGCGCTTACAATTACTGATTTGCCAGCCATAATACATTCCTCCCGCAAAACCGAGCGATTGCTCGGTCAGATTGTCCTCTTAAACGTACCCGGCAGTCAACTTACCGCCGGATACCCGTTTTTCTATTTTTATTTTACCAATATTGTGCCAAATAAGATAGTAAATTTTAGAGTGATTTTTCCAAAATTTCTACCATATCAAGTGTCTTAACCTGCTCATCTACTTCTTTTGCTTTTGTACCGTCAGAAAGCATCGTCAGGCAGTACGGGCATGCACTTCCAATTGTCGTGGGGTTCACTTCTAACGCCTGTTCCGTGCGGGCAAGGTTGACCCGTGTTCCCTGATGCTCTTCCTGCCACATCATCCCGCCGCCGGCACCGCAACACATGCTATCACATTTGTTGCGCTCCATTTCGGCGATCTGCACGCCAGGAATAGCGGAAAGAATGATTCGCGGTGCATCATACACTTCGTTATAGCGTCCCAGGTAGCAGGAATCGTGGTAGGTAACGCGTTCTGTCACTTCATTCACCGGTTTAATCCGGCCCTCGTGAATCCACTTCGCCAGCAGCTCCGTATGGTGATAGACTTCCACATCTTCCAGGCCGAAATCCGGATATTCATTTTTAAATGTATTATAAGCGTGCGGATCCATCGTAACGATCTTCTTGATGCCGTATTTTTGGAAGTTGGCAATGTTTTCTGCCGCTAGCTCTTGGAAGAGCATCTCATTGCCAAGCCGGCGGGCCGTATCCCCGGAATTCTTCTCTTCATTGCCCAGTATCGCAAATTTAATGCCAGCTTTGTTCATTACACGAACAAAGGACTGGGTAATTTTAATCGTCCGGTTATCGAATGAGCCCATAGAGCCTACAAAGAAGAGATATTCAAATTCTTCCGCTTCTTTCACGGTTGGTACCAGATCCTCCATCCCTTCGCGCCATTTAATCCGATCCTTACGATTAATGCCCCATGGATTGCTCTGGCGTTCAATATTGCTTAAGGCCCGCTGTGCATCAGACGGCATCTGTCCTTCTGTCATCACCAGGTAGCGGCGCATATCCACGATCAAACTCACGTGCTCATTTGCTACCGGGCATTGATCCTCGCAGTTGCGGCAGGTCGTACAGGCCCACAGTTCTTCTTCTGTAATGACATCGCCAATTAGATTTACATCATAGTCGATAGCTAAGGCGGTGTTTCCTTCAATAGCAGCTGCCACCTCGGAATTAGCGCCCGCTGCTGCACTCTGCATGGCCAGCAAATTCCCCGTCTTATTCTTAAACGCAAAGGAAGGCATCCAGGGTGTGCGGGATGTGATAGCTGCACCCTTGTCCGTCAGGTGGTTACGCATTTTTACGATTAAATCCATCGGGGAAAGTGTTTTACCGGTTCCCGATGCCGGGCACATGCTGGTACAGCGGCCGCATTCTACGCACGCATATAAATCGATAAGCTGTGTCTGAGTAAAGTTCTCAACGCGCCCGATCCCAAATTCTTCTGCCCCTTCTTCCTCCAGCTTTTCAAAATCGATTTTGCTCAACCGGCCTACAGGGCGTGACTTGTCCTTCATTGCCCAGTTGTACGGAGCGAATATAAGGTGTGCGTGTTTACCCTGCGGTATGTAAACAAGGAAGAATAGCAGGGTTAGAAGGTGAATCCACCAGAAGAAATAGAAGACCCCGACAGCTGCGGCAGGACTAACCCCTGCAAAAACCGTCGCAAGGCTTGAGGCAATCGGCTGGGTGCCGTGGAATCCTAAATGGCCCGGTTCACGCCATACCATTTCAAATGCTTCAGCAAATAGTGTACTAACCATGAGGATAGAGATCAGCCACACGACCAGGTTGGCTTTCCAGCCCCTTTTAAGCCGCTTAAGCTTCTCCACGTTCCTGCGGTACCATGCATAGATAATGGCAATCAAAATAGCAACGACAACAATTTCCTGGAATAATAGAAAATACGGATACGCGGAACCGAACGGTAGGTGGGAACCTGGCTTCAGCCCCTTCCAGATCAGGTCAAGGGCACCAAATTGTACAAGCAGAAACCCATAGAACAGCACGACGTGCATGACGCCGCTTTTGGAGTCCTTCAGCAATTTCTTCTGGCCGAAAACGTTTACAAGGAAGACATTTAGCCTTTTGCCAGCATCTTCGCGCAAATTGGCCGGTTTGCCGAGTTTAATGAAGGTGATTCGGCTGTAGACCAGGTGGGCAAATAGATACAGCGCATAGCCTACTACTGCCAAGAAAGCGATTAAATTTACGACCGGCAGAATATTCATCTCTCTCAACTCCTTTATTGTATATCCCACTCATAAATAATCAGACAATGGTAAAAAGTCTTAACTCTATAATAGCAGACTTTCCAAAAAAAGTGAATGACTATTCAGTCACCAAAATAATCAAATTATCGATTATCAATAAAATCTCTTATAAGATAGAAAATTTCGACGCCTTTGCTCATTCTCCTGCATGAAAAACAAAAAAATTTGAGAAAAACATCTTGGGCCATGTCGCTCTCTCCTTTCCCCTCATAGAAGTTTTTACGGCCGCTTTGTGGAACGACGGACGGACCGGCAAAAACATTTGGGTATCTCAATGATGGAGACAGGTTGCCGGTCTTTTTCGCCCTCTGTCCCCCACGCTCCATTAGAAAACTAGGTTGCTGCTAAGCTGTAGCGCTGGCAGCAACCTAAGTTGCACTTATGCCGAAAGGTAAAATCGGAAACACCTTTCGGCCTGGGGGAAAGAAAGGTGCGGACATGCGCCTCACGATGTTTTTCTTGGGTTTTTCGGGACCGGAGGTCCCTTTAAAAATCGATCAAGGCACCAACACTGTGAAGCACATAAACTTTACATATAACAAAGAGAAAGGGACCTATCGGTCCCAGCAGAAAATAACTTTAATACTTTAAAACGAAATATACTTTCTATACGACCAAAAAATCCTGCTGTTTCCAGCAGAATTTCTTAGAATCTATTGCCATGTACGCTTGTCCGTTGCTTGATATTTTCTTACATTTTTTCAGGTGCGGTAACACCGATCATCTTGAGGCAGTTCTGAATGGTAATTTGGACGGCTTTCATGAGCGCCAGGCGGGCATGCGTTAGGCCCTCGTCTTCTGTAATCACACGTTCTGCGTTGTAGAAGCTGTGCAGCATGCCGGCCAGTTCATGCACATAGCGTACAATGCGGTGCGGCGCGAGCATTTCAGCTGAGTTGGCCACTTCACCCGGGAAGGCCCCCAGGTGCTTCAGCAGGTCCACTTCCTTCTCGCTGGATACACGGTTAAAGTCCGCTTTGGCAAGGTCGAATCCAACCCCCTGCTCCTCAGCCTGCCTGAAGATGCTGCAGATGCGCGCGTGTGCGTATTGCACATAGAACACCGGGTTTTCATTGGACTTCGACACAGCAAGGTCCATATCAAAATCAAGGTGCGAGTCCTGGCTGCGCATCGCGAAGAAGTAGCGCGTCGCATCCGTTCCGACTTCCTCCATAAGATCGCGCATCGTAACCGCTTTGCCGGTGCGCTTCGACATTTTGACTTTTTCCCCGCCCTGGTACAGGCTCACCATCTGGTTAATGAGCACAACAAGCTGTTCCGGGTCATGACCAAGACACTGCATGGCCGCTTTCATACGGGGAATATAGCCATGGTGGTCGGCACCCCAGATGTTGATTAACTGCTCAAAGCCGCGCTTAAATTTGTTCTCATGGTACGCGATATCAGGTGTGAGATACGTATAGGAGCCATCCTGTTTAATCAGCACGCGGTCCTTATCATCACCAAAGTCCGTCGACCTCAGCCAGGTTGCGCCATCTTTCTCATACACAAAGCCGCGGTTGCGAAGCTCTTCTACGATGTTTTGCACAGCGTTTGATTCATACAGTGACGTCTCGCTGAACCATTCATCAAAGCGAACTCGGAAATCAGCCAGATCCTTTTTGATTTTCTCCAGTTCTTTGTCGCGGCCCCAGTTGCGGAAGAAGACAAAGCGCTCCCCGTCATCCATCTGGGCGTATTTATTGCCGTCTTTTTCAGCCAGCTCTTTACCGAATTGGATAATATCCTGCCCAAAATATCCGTCTTCAGGCATTTCAACATTCTGTCCCAGCGCCTGATAATAGCGGGCTTCTATGGACCGGGCCAGGTTTACAATCTGGTTTCCTGCATCATTTATATAATACTCGCGCGATACTTCATAGCCGCCCATATCAAGCACATTGCACAGGGCATCCCCAAATGCCGCCCCTCGTGCGTGTCCCAGGTGGAGATCGCCTGTAGGATTTGCGCTAACAAACTCCACCTGAACTCTCGATCCTTGGCCTGTATTTGTACGGCCGTAGTTGTCGCCGGCCTGTAAAGCCTGTCCAATGACATCCGTTAGGTAGCTGTTGTCCATATAAAAATTGATAAAGCCAGGTCCTGCGATTTCAACCTTGGAAATGCTGGCGGCCTTTTTATCTAAATGGCTTACCAGCTCTTCGGCAATCTGGCGCGGGTTTTTTCGCGCGATGCGGGTCAGCTGCATGGCGATATTGGTCGCATAATCTCCATGCGCTTTATCTTTTGGGAGTTCCAGTACAAACTCTGGAATCTGCGCTTCTTCCACGATCCCAGCTGCTGTCACGGCGCGTTTTATTTCATTTATAATTTTGCTCTTTGTCTGTTCAATAACACTCATCTTCTAGGCCCCCTTAATGAAAAATAACGGTATCTTTCCGGGTAAACATACATTCCAATTCATAGCGGCCTATTTTCTGGCCGTTTAGATACATGTCATATTTCCACGAACATTGCCTCAGCCAGCCATCCTGGCCATTTTGATGCAATACTTCAATGGTTTCGGTATCCATCTGGAGCATACCTGCCGGGCCTTCATATGTACCGCTTGTTTTAACACCCTTCTGGTAATGCTGGCGCATCGTAACAGCACCTTGGCGAATGACCGTTATTTCATCACCTTTTATTTTTAAGGTTGTATTTGTATTGCCGTCTTCTTCATGCTCAACAAATTTGACAAGCCAGCTGTCTCCTAGTGCGTACAGCCGACCTTCATAATTGACTCTATGTATATCCGGTGAGGACGTCTTAAGCCGGAATATGCTTCGCAGATGTATGTTAACCTGCTGACTGGGTTTTTGCACCGTATCACCCATGCTTTCCTCGTTACTGTCCATAATAATAGTACTATTTTATCTCGTGCGCCTGTCTTTAGCAAATGCAAGAATAAACACCGCGGACATGCGACTCTCTCCTTTCCCCCCGCAGAAGTTTTTCGGCCGCTTTCTGTCACGACGGGCGGACCGGCAAAACATCTGGGTATCTCAATGATGGAGACAGGTTGCCGGTCTTTTTCGCCCTCTGTTCCAGACGCTCCTGAAGGGGAAAGAAAGGAGCCGGCATTGCCTCGCGATGTTTTTCTTTAGCGTTTTGGGGACCATCCAGTCCCCGGTTAAGAAATAACAATTACTTTAACGCTTTAAAGTAACATACAATTTCTTTATCAATAAGAAAAGCCCGCAACTGTCTCCCTTGTCGGAGAATCCTGTCTGGTTTGCGGGCTTCGCTATATTTATACGGTTTGGCCTATTTCACCATGGTCAAAATAACTTCACGGATCAACTTAGACGCCAGGATTTGTGTACGTTCTGACTGGTCAAGCACAGGGGCAACCTCTACAAGGTCAAAACCCACTACATTGAGAGCTGAAAGCAGGTAAATAGACTCAATCGCTTCAGCGGAAGTAATGCCGCCTGGTTCTGCTGTGCCTGTGCCAGGGGCAAAAGCCGGATCAACCGCATCAATATCGAACGTTACATACACTGGACGGCCCTTGAGTTCATCCAGGCACTTCTTGAGCGGTTCGATAACCTCGAACTTATGAAGGTGCAGGTGGTCACGGGCATACTCAAATTCCTCTTTCAGGCCGGAGCGAATGCCGAACTGATAGACGTTTTCCGGTTTGACATAATCCAGTGCACGGCGAATAATCGCGGAATGGGAAAGTTCCTCCCCTTCCATTTCATGCCGGAGATCGGTATGTGCATCGATGTGCACCACTACAAGATCCGGATATTTCTCAGCCATTACCTTGATTGGAGCCAGGCTGACCAGGTGCTCCCCACCGAGGCCGATAGGGAATTTTCCGTCGGCTACTATTCTCCGTACGTATTCTTCAATGGCTTCCAAACTGCGCTGTGCGCTTCCAAAAGGCAGCGGAATGTCACCGGCGTCAAAATAGTTGACTTCCTGAAGCTCGCGGTCCGCATACGGGCTGTAATCCTCCAGGTTTATCGATACCTCGCGAATGCGGGTAGGGCCGAAACGTGAACCCGGGCGAAAGCTTGTGGTCCAGTCCATCGGCATTCCGTAGATCACAGCCTGCGCATCTTCATAGCTGCTCTGCGCTTCAAAGAATGCGTGGCCGCTGTAGGAAGGATTAAAAAAGTGCATCGTCATATTGTGTCCTCCCTACTTCGTCAGCTCTTCCACAAATTTCGGAAGGACAAATGCTGCACCATGCAGGCGCGGTGTGTAATATTTGGTTTCGAGCTCTGGAATACTGTTGGCGTCAAGCGCTTCGGGATCATATTTCTTCGATCCCATGGTGAACGTCCACATGCCACTTGGGTACGTAGGGATGTTCGCAATATAAACTTTTGTGATCGGGAAAATTTCTTTTACATCACGGTTTACTTTTTTAATCAAATCAGCTTTAAACCACGGATTATCTGTCTGTGCCACAAAAATGCCGTCTTCTTTCAACGCTTCATAAATCCCCTGGTAGAAGCCACGTTCAAAGAGCGGCGCTGCAGGACCCACCGGCTCCGTGGAATCAACGAAAATCACATCGTATTCATTCTTGCTTTTTACAATGTGCATAAAGCCGTCATCCACTTTTACTTCTACGCGTGGATTATCCAGTTCCCCTGCGATCTCAGGCAGATATTTCTTCGAGTATTCGATAACTTTGCCGTCGATTTCTACAAGTGTGGCTTTTTTCACGGATTTATGCTTCAACACTTCGCGAATAACACCGCCGTCACCACCGCCTACAACCAGAACGTTCTCCGGATTTGGGTGCGTGTGAAGCGCCGGATGCGCGACCATTTCATGGTAAACAAACTCATCTTTTATCGAGGTCATTACCATGCCATCAAGGAACAGCATATTGCCGAACTCAGCCGTTTCCACCATATCCAGCTTTTGAAAATCCGTCTGCTCTGTATGTAAAGTTTTGTTTATTTTAATCGTGATTCCGAAGTTTTCCGTCTGCTTTTCTGTGTACCACATTCCGCCCATTTACTTCGTCCCCTTTCTTTGTTCCTCTTTGTAAAGGAACGATCCTTTTCATGTTTTTCATGCTTCATAGCAAGAATTCATGAACCATGTTCAATTATAGTAACACCCTCCACAAAAATCAAAACATACTTTTATTATTTCCGCGATTCCACAGTTTTTATCCGCAATTTGCATACAACATCCTTACCGTACAGTTTCTGCTTACCGCAGTCTGTATACAATCTACCAAAAGTCGCCATACTGTCTGATAGAAGTAGACCGTTTACTGATTGCTAGATAAACCAAAAACAGCAAATTAAAGAGGGAGGGTATCCCTAATGGAAGTTATTCCGGAACACCGGCTTGTACGCTGGTACCGAACATTTAAAAAAACGCTGCGTTATTTCATGCTGGGATCCGCCATACTGGCAGGGGCCCTAACCCTTTTTCTCCTTTATCTGCGCTCGAAGCCGCTTCCCCCTGTTTCTATTAGTGAAACCACCACTATGTACGGTGATAATGGGCAGGTGATTGCAACGCTTTATAAAGGTGAAAACCGGACTTTTATTCCGCTGGATAAAATCCCTTCTTACATGCGGGATGCCACGGTCGCCATTGAAGACCGCAAATTCTACAACCATACCGGGTTTGACATCAAGAGAATCGCAGGGGCTGCACTTACAGACATACGGCATCTGTCCAAAGTGGAGGGAGCCAGTACGATTACCATGCAGCTGGCGCGAAACCTTTATCTAAGCCACGACAAAACGTGGTCAAGAAAACTCAGGGAAGCTATTCTGACTATGCAGCTGGAATTGAATTATACGAAACCGCAGCTGCTTGAGCTCTATATGAACCAAATCTATTACGGGCAAGGCGCATATGGGATCCAGGCAGCAGCCAAAACGTATTTTGGGAAAAATGCAGGGGAATTAACCCTGGCAGAGGCAAGCATGCTTGCCGGTCTTCCGAAGGGTCCACGGTTCTATTCACCATTTGTGGATATGAAGGCTGCCAGAGAACGGCAGGATATGGTTCTTAGCGCGATGGTTACTGCTAAATTTATAACCGCTCAGCAGGCGGCAGATGCACGAAACGCGCCGATTAAACTTGCGCCCCTACAAAACCGGGACTCTGTGATTTCCCCCTATTTCAGGGACTTCGTTGTCCAGCAATTGAAGGACACCTATCACATTGACCCCGATTTGATTGAGCATGGCGGTTTGAAAATCTACACTACCCTTGATCCCGCTATGCAGAAGCAGGCAGAAGCTGCCGTGGCCAAATACCTGCCGGCCAACCGGACGCTTCAGGCCGCACTGGTTGCGATGGAGCCGCAAACCGGCTACATCCGCGCCATGGTTGGCGGGCGCAGCTATAAGGAGAGTTCTTATAATCGGACGCTTGCTGAACGGCAGCCTGGCTCTTCCATTAAACCGATTTTGTATATGGCTGCGCTGGAGAACGGGTTTACGCCTCTTACCCGGATTAAGAGCCAGCCAACTGTGTTTACCTACGGGAAGAACAAAAAAGAAGTTTATGCACCCAAAAACTTTGGCAGCCAGTATGCGCATGATTTTATCAACATGGATCAGGCCATTGCCCGTTCTGATAACATCTACGCAGTGCAGACTGACCTCACAATCGGACAGGATAAAATGGTGAGCATGGCCAAACGGCTTGGCATCGTTTCACCCGTGAAACCCATTCCTTCGTCGGCTTTAGGCAGCAGTCCGGCTACGGCCATTGAGATGGCCCGCGCTTTCTCCACGTTAGCCAACCAGGGGAAGAAGGCAGATACCATTGCCGTTACCAAAATCGTTGACAGGGAAGGAAATACCATACTGGAAAATCACCCTCGCCTGCAGCAGGTTGTCAGTCCTGAGAATGCCTTTATCTTAACAAATCTGATGAAAGGTGTGTTTGATAACGGAGGCACCGCCCATCGGGTAGCCAACATGATCCAGCGCCCGGTAGCCGGGAAAACCGGGACCACCGACTACGACGCATGGCTGACGGGGTTCACGCCGGATCTAACGGCATCCGTCTGGGTGGGTTATGATGATAACCGAAAAATCGATGAATTTGATGATGCCCGGCAGGCGGCACCTATATGGGCCCAGTTCATGAACGGTGCTCTTCAAGGCAAACCGGCCATGGACTTTACGGTTCCACCAGGCGTCGTTTCTGCCTATGTGGACCCGGAAAGCGGCCAACTGGCTACGGAAGCCTGTCCGGACGTTAAATTGATGTACTTTATCCCTGGCACCCAGCCAACCGAATATTGCGTCATCCACCGGCGTAATAACGTAACGCCACCACCGACTACAGAGAAGAAATCTTTCTGGGATAGGCTGAAATTCTGGTAGGCAAAAAAAAATTGTGGGCATTCCGCTCTCTCCTTGCCCCTCATAGAAGCTTTTACGGCCGCTTTGGGGAAAGAAAGGAGCGGTCATTGCCTCACAATTTTTTTCTTTCGGGTTTTAATGAAGAGGCAAGGATGTTGATTAGGAAAGTTTCTTCTTGAGTTCATCCGGGGAATTCGCCCACATCATCGGATTGTTGCTCTCCAGCAGTTCACGCAGGTTTTTCTTTTCCTTCTCGCCTAAACCTTCCAGGATGTAACGGCGCTTCATTGCATAGTCCATTTTGTTCACGTGATCGGCAAGGATTTTCCATCCCCGGCGCGCTTCTCTGTCAATGAGCATTTCACAGGCGGTAACGCCCGCGTAGTAAGCGCCGCCTTCAGCCTGATCAACCGCCACCCAGACAAGCCAATAGGTTTTTCCGTTTGGAACATCTTCTTTATTCGCGGAGAATTTGATACCCTTCTCCACCGCGCTTTTCGCATGCATGGCACCAATGTCAATCACCGCTGTCTCTTCATCCACGATGATGGACGAAACGTTGCCGAGATCGATGGTTCCCGCACCATACCCGCCATGCACCTGATTCTTGTTGCTTATAATATTAAAGCCGCCCTGCTTGCCTTTATTGTTAAACAGCTCCATTTTCTCTACTCCCTTTCGCCAGCGCCGTACTAGATACGGAGCATATGCTTGATTTTATTCATGACTTCAGATTCGCGCGTACCGTCCTCCAGAAGGTCTAGTGGAAAATACAGCTTGTGATCAAAACGCCTCTTACCGGAGATAGCTTCTACAATAGGTGAGCAAAGAGATAACTCTTCCAGATTCCCACTCGGCATCAGTAGATAAATAGGGGTTTTCTCGCCATTCTCTTCGCTAACCCCATATATATCATACGGCAGGTCAGATGGAGAATCTTCGACAAGATAATAATCCGGATCAATGCCAGCCTTGCGAAAAAGCTCCTCGATCCCCTGCTTCCAGGCTGCATCTTTAATCCGATCATCATGTTCGATGTAAACGAACAACCGCCTATTGATGAAGCGATCGCATAAATCGCGGAGAATGTCATCTTTCTCCTTGCACCATTCACTCATATAAAATAATACGACAGACTCATCAAGCGCAAGGTATTCATCCAGCGAAATACTCTGATCGAACAATGTAAGGAAATGATCGGGCTTTCGGGCAAATGCATATCCGTGCCGGTAAAGAAACTTAACGCGCTGAAAAATTTTCTGCAGTATGACTTCTGCGCTTCGGGTGACAGGATGAAAATATACCTGCCAGTACATCTGATAGCGGGCAACAATATAATCTTCCACCGCATGCATGCCGGTATGCTTGATTACCACCATATTATTATAGGGCCGCATCACCCTCAGAATGCGCTCAATGTCGTATGAGCCATAATTGGTTCCTGTATAGTAGGTGTCACGCAGCAGATAATCCATCCGATCCGCATCAAACTGGCTGGATATCAGACTGGTAATTAACTTATTTTTATAAGTCTTGCCGATAATTTGTGCAACATAGTCGGGAAAATCCGGCGAAACTTTTCGCAGCACACTGTTAATCTGCGTGTCACCTCTAATAAGCTGCTGGGTCCATGCCTCGTGATCCGTATGAAACACCTTTTCGAAGGAATGAGAGAAGGGTCCGTGCCCGATGTCGTGCAACAGTGCGGCACTGAGGCACAGCAGCCTCTCTTCATCTGTAAAGTGAATGCGCCCTTCGAAATTGTTGACGATTCTGCGCATCACCTCATAGACACCGAGGCTGTGGTTAAACCGGCTGTGCTCGGCACCGTGAAAAGTCATATAGCAGGTTCCCAGTTGACGAATGCGGCGCAACCTTTGGAATTCCCTGGTACCGATTAAATCCCATATCAATTTATCCCGCACATGTACATAGCGGTGAACCGGGTCTTTAAATACCTTTTCCTCCTGCAATCGTCCCGTCATTGTGGCTTCTCTCCTTACGAACGCAACTTATGTATAAGCTCTTCCAAATCTGATGGCAGAGGGGCCCTGCATTCCACCTCTTCTCCGGTTACCGGGTGGCAAAACATAAGACTTGCAGCGTGAAGGGCCTGACGCGTAAACGCTGGCAAAGCAAGTCCTCCATATAAAGCATCCCCGATTAAGGGATACCCATTGGAACTGAAATGCACCCTAATCTGGTGAGTCCGCCCCGTTTCAAGCTGTATTTCAACGAGTGTCGCGCCGCCCTTGCCTGCCAGCTCGGAAGAAGGAAAACATTCAACAACACGGTAATGCGTTACGGCCGGGTCCCCGTCTTCCCTAATACAGCGCCGCACAGGATGGCCCTTTTCCCGTCCGATTGGGCTGTTGAATGTACCTGTTTCTCCCGTCTGGCCAATCATGCCGCTAATCAGCGCATAATACACACGTTGAATGGAATGTTCACGAAGCTGCTTATCAAGGAGTTGATGGATAAAACTGTTTCCAGCAAACAAAATAGCTCCTGAAGTGTTTTTATCCAAGCGGTGCAGCGGCCTTACCGCACCTTTTATACCCTTCTCATGCCAGTAATGAGCAATCCCGTTGGCCAGAGTATGATGTTGCCCGGGATGCACCGGATGGACGGCTATCCCGGCTGGCTTGTTCAAAACCAGGACAGCGTCGTCTTCGAACAGAATCGATAAGTCCATCTTGGCTGGTGGAAGAGAGGCTTCAGCTCTATCACCAATTAATACTTTGACTTCATCCCCAAGCTTCACTTTTCTCTTAAGAAAGGGCTGTTTACGGTTGAGAAAAATACCTTTCCTGCGGGTTAACCGCTGAAGCATACGTCCGGAAACAGAAAGGCGTCCCTTAAGAAGCGTTTCTACATCCAGCCCTGCTTCCTGCTCTCCGACTGTATACTCCAGCCAATTGCCACGAATCTTCCAATCTCTCACAGTTTATTTTTCCTCGCTTCCCGGCCCCTGTTAATGGCCTCGCGTATCCTCGTTTCCAGTACGCCTGGAATAAGACCGGTTTTTCTGTCGAGTGAAAAACGGGTATATTCCTCATCTAAATTAAGCATTTCTTCTACGAGATTCTTCAATCCCCGCTCATTCCGGTTAATTTCCATTAGAATGTCGACACCGCTGGGGTGCACATCGAAGATAAGTTGAATGTCATCCAGCTCGCTTCTAAAAAGCGCTGTTGGTTCGAGTTCAAATTCCTGGACAAAAGGGACCATGCGGTGGATATGCTTACGGTAGGTACATATACCGCTTTCATTTGTATGGCGGAAACCCATACTTTCTAGTTCTGCAAGCACCTGATCCATCAACAGATCGGGCAGAACAACAACGGTATCACGGTCCGTTGCATCAACGGCCAGGTCAATATCGAGCCCCGTTTTGATATATACATGCTGGCGGCCAAACGAGGCAGGTGTGTGATAAGGAATCTGCAGCTTAAATGGGATAACCTTCTTCCCACCTGCTTGTATCGTAAGGGAATCGGACACCCGTATAGAGACCAGTACTTCCCTCTTTAACTCATTCGTTCCCGCTGTTTCCCTGTAGTAGTTTGTGTATAGAGACATATAGATTTGCGAGATAGATTGGTCGGCCACTCCCCCCGTAATGTGGATCTCCCCGGTTAGCTCCTGCCCTATGCGGACGCGCGCTTCCGCTATTCGCGTATCGACCTTCGCCGAACCAATTCCAAAACTGGCTAGAATCTTTTCGAGCATGTATGCCTCATCTCCCTTGCCCCAATGATTGATCCGCCTATTTTCGTTTAGATTAATTTCGGCAAATCATCAGCAAATCCTTTACAACTACGTTTTGACGAAAAAAGGACCGGCTATTACAATGAACATAAGTCCGATAACTAGTGGAGGTGTAACATGTACCAGCATATTTTACTTGCCTATGACGGTTCCGATCACGCCCGAAAAGCAGCCGGGAAAGCGGCAGAGATTGCAACCGCAGACGGTGCCCATGTCACCATTCTTATTGCTTATCCTTCCATTTCCCCATTTTTCCTTGGATCAAAGCTTAATGATGCGGAAGTTATTCGCTATTGGGAAGAAAAGGCAGCGGAGATTCAACCTTTATTCAAACAAAAGTCCATCTCCATCGATACAGTTATACAGGAAGAAGACCCGAAAAAGCTTATTTTGGATAAAGCAGCGGAATTGGAAGTTGATTTGATCGTAATGGGCTCCCGGGGTTTGTCCAATTATGAACGCCTTATGCTGGGCGGCGTGAGCCAAACGATCAGCCAGCACGCTGAATGTGACGTATTGCTTGTAAAATAAAGACAGTTTCAACCTCTTCTCTGGTGGGAAATAAAAGAACAACACCATCCTGATAGGAGGAGATTTTATGAGCAACAAGATGGAACAATTCATTGAAAGCCTAAATGAAGTGGACGATATACAGGAGCGCAAACACCAGGCCATCCATCTGTTGATTGCAGCTATTGCTGAGCAGCCGAAAGCTCCAGCGTTTGAATAATTCAGGTTATTTAATTACGAGACACGTCTGCTACTATATAGCTTGAACCAAAGGACCAACCCGAATACACAGCATAGCTGAGGTTGGTCCTTTGGTCGTTGAGCACATTTATATATAAATTTAAATGGTTTTCCGGGCAAGGTGCTTTTTTATTTTCTCAATGAGCTGTTGCTCGGTAGGTGCCGTTATGTAGCGGCCGTTGACGACAGCGAAATGTTTTTTAAAGCCTATACCGCAGTAGGATTGGCATCCCATCTCTATCGTAGCCTGCGGGTCTATTTCTTTTAACAGTGGAACCATCGACTTTATATTGATCATTTTGCACTCATCACAAACACGAAATTCAGTAGGCATACCAAACAAATCCTTTCTATTCCTGAAGGTTCTCCTCACAAGAATCATATCACATTGACGATAGGGCACGCGACAATTGCGGTATGCAAAAGAAAACATCGCGGGCCATGCCGCTCTCTCCTTTCCCCTCATTAGAAGTTTTTACGGCCGCTTTGTGCAACGACGGACGGACCGGCATTAGGGAATCTTGGTCAGTGGCAAGCGTAAGCGCAGGCAATGGCCTTAGATTCCTTTATACCGTTTAGGTGCAACATCTGGGTATCGGGGTGATGGAGACAGTTGCCGGTCTTTTTCGTCCTCTGTTCCACACGCTCCACAGGGGGAAAGAAAGGTGCGGACATGCGCCTCGCGATGTTTTTCTTGAGTGTTTTGGGACCAAGCCAAGGTCGACAGCCTTAGTTGCTCTGATGTGGATAGGAAAGCAATACTTTTGCTATCCAGCAAAAATGGCGGGAGCCATCAGCCACCCGCCATTCCCACACCCTTATTATTCTGTTATCTCCTGGCCGCTGCCGCTTTAAGACTTGGCACAGGATAAAGTAAAAATCGTTCCAACACTATTACCCCAGCACCTTTTTAATAGCTTCAATAACGCGCTGTTCCTGAAATGGTTTAACAATGAAATCTTTAGCGCCGGCCTGCAGTGCCTGTATGACCATATTTTGCTGCCCCATGGCGGAGCACATTATAATATTGGCGTTCGGATCGATCTGGCGGATGGCCTTGACTGCCTCAATTCCGTCCATCTCAGGCATCGTAATATCCATTGTTACCAAAGCAGGGTGAGCCGATTTATACTTCTCTACCGCCTCAACCCCATTAGCGGCCTCCTCTATCCGCGAGAAGCCGGACTTCGTAAGGAACCCTTTAATCATCATGCGCATAAAGGCTGCGTCGTCTACAACCAAAATTGTGTTATTCATCCGCAATATCTCCTAACCCCAAATATAGGTCAAGCACGTTATAATTTTGCAAGCACACTTAGCTCTTCTTTGTTTAGCACATTATCCAGGTTTAACAGGATAAGCAGGCGTTTTTCGAGTTTGGCGACCCCGCGAAGATAGACCGCATCAATTCCGCCTACAACTTCAGGAGGCGGCGCAATGGCGTTAACCGGAATATCAATAACATCATTCGCGGCATCCACAATTAAGCCGATTTCAAGCCCACCTGTTGCAACAATAATGATTCGGGTCGATTCGGTGTAAGGAGTTTCTTCAAGTCCGAAGCGGCCGCGCAAATCCACAATGGGAGTGACAACGCCGCGCAGGTTAATAACCCCCTTAACAAAATCGGCGGTTCGCGGCACGCGAGTAATGGATTCCATCCGCTCTATAGATCGGACCTGATGTACTTCTACGCCGTATTCCTCTTCTTTTAGGCGAAAAACGATTACCTTGATTTCTTCCATTACAGTTGACTGATCGAACATGAAATTCGTCCCCCCTTATTTAATCAATGCATTACAGTCGATAATAAGCGCCACTTGTCCGTCTCCAAGAATGGTTGCGCCTGATACAGCAAACACATTTGTCAGGTATTTGCCCAGCGACTTTAAGACGATCTCTTGCTGGCCGATGAAAGAATCCACCACCAGCCCGGCCATTTTGTCGCCTTTGCGTACAATGACAACCGAGATGTCTTCTTCTTTCGCGATGCCGTTGTCCGGTATGGAGAACAGGCTCTTGAGCGATACAAGCGGCACGACCCGTCCGCGGAAATCAATGACATCCTGCCTGTGGGCATGCATAATTTGATCCGGTGAGAACACGGCGGTCTCGATAATGGAGCTCAGCGGTACGGCATACTTCTCATCTTCGACCTGCACGAGCATCGCAGAGATAATCGACAGGGTTAGCGGCAGTTGGATTAAGAACGTCGTGCCTACGCCCGGGTTGGAATCGACACTGACGCTTCCGCCGAGCGATTCGATCTTGGTTTTCACCACGTCGAGCCCGACGCCGCGCCCGGAAATATCAGAAATTTTATCGGCTGTGCTTAAGCCGGAAGCAAACAGCAATTCATCGATCTGCTTGTTGGTAAGCGACTGGGCCTGCTGCTCGGTTACAACGCCTTTGTCCAGCGCTTTGGCCAGCACCTTTTCCCGGTTAATGCCGGCTCCATCGTCCTTTACTTCTATAAAGACGTGGTTGCCGCTGTGATACGCCTTCAACTGCACAAGCCCTTCTTCCGGCTTGCCCGCCATCCGCCGCCTGTCTGCCGGCTCCACGCCATGGTCGAGCGAGTTGCGCAGCAGATGCACGAGCGGGTCGCCTATTTCATCGATTACCGTGCGGTCGAGTTCAGTTTCCGCCCCGATAATTTCAAGGTTGATTTTCTTGTTGAGCTCTTTAGCCAGGTCGCGCACCATCCGCGGGAAACGGTTAAACACCTGTTCAACCGGCACCATCCGCATCGTGAGAATGATGCTCTGCAGATCCCCGCTGATGCGGCTCATATGCTCCACCGTTTCGGTGAGGGCGCTCTTGTTGAGCTCATGCGCCAGCTGCTCCAGCCGGCCCCGGTCAATCACAAGCTCGCTGAACAAATTCATGAGCACATCCAGCCGTTCGATATCCACGCGGATGGTTTTGCCGGCAGCTGCCTTCTTGGGGGCTGATTTATCCGCATCTGCAGGTTTTGCACCAGCTTGTTTTGTTCCTGCCGCTGGTTTAGCCTGGGCTTGCGGTTTTGCTTCTCTCAGGTGGTCCGCCTTATATAAATGGATATCGATAAGCTCAACTTCTACCCCTTCAATCTCGGAAACATTGAGGACAGTCGACTCGATTTTCTCCTGGCTTTCCCTGGTAATCAGCACAATCTCAAAGGATTTCTCAAACCGCTCTTCTTCTAAATCCTGAACCGAAGGCGTGGTTTTGATCACCTCACCAAGCGATTCCAGGTTGTCGTATACCATATACGCCCGCGCTGCCTTCAATACGCAGTCATCACGCACGGATGTCTTGATCCAATAAGCCTGATGGCCCGCTTGAACGGATTGATCCAGTACGGTGATCTCAAATTGGTCAAACGCATGCAGCCGGGAAGCAGCGGAAGCTTCAACATCGGGTGCCGCTTCAGGGTTCGCTGCCGCTGAGTCCTCCGGCAGGACCTTCGGCGCTGCCTGCACAACCGTCTCCCCGTTCAGGATAGCGTGCAGCTGAGCGACTACGGCCGACACATCTTCACGTCCGTCTCCACCGCCGGCGATGGAATACAGCATGCCTTCCAGCAGATCGACGCAACGGAAAATAACATCCATCATATCGCTGTTTACAACGAGCTTGTGGTTGCGCACCTGATCAAGGACGTTCTCCATCTCGTGCGTCAACGTCGTCATATCTTCAAAACCCATCGTAGCTGCCATCCCTTTAAGGGTGTGGGCGGAGCGGAAGATTTCGTTCACAATATCGATGCTTTCCGGGGCGTTTTCAAGTTCAAGTAAATGGTCATTTATGGCCTGTATATGTTCCTTTGATTCCTCAACGAACATATCAAGGTATTGGTTCATTTCCAAGTTTGTCACCTCTTATTAGAAGACTATGGGGAAGCGTTTATTATTTCAAACCTTCTGCATATACAACTCAAATTGACGCTGCAGCATACAAGTTTTGTTCACTCATTTAGTCCTAGTATATTATTCTTAACGGTATATGAAAATCAAAAGTTTAGCCCTATCATAAATTGTGTGCTTATTGCATTCATTAATGGTTCCTTTTCACTATCTATAATGAAAAAAACGCTGCAGGCATGTTGCCGCAGCGTTTTTACACTCGATACTTTATATGGGCAGTTTAGACCCACAATTTTTCTCAGTCCTTGCGATAGCTGACATCCTTTGTTGGATGCATGAAGATGCCGCTTTGCGGGAGGATTCCTTCTTTTAGTAGTTCTTGATTCTCAGCGGTATTCCACCCAATATCGTTAGTCGGGTGAACCCACTGATCACCCGCCATGATGGCCGGATCTGCATCTTTACTCCAATTATTCAAAGGCGACTGAGGTGAATCATAGAAATTGTCACCGATCACAACCCCATATTCATTAACAAACGGTTCTTTTAAATCAGGCCTGGCTTCCCAGGCTTCCGGCGATCGCATTTGATGGGGAACTGCTGCCTCCACCTCATCCTTCTTGCTGTGCGCGCTTCCTTGTCGATTTGGACCGGATTCCATAATACCACCCCGCTGTGTAAAAGATAGTGTTATTGTTTACATCAGCAGCGAAATTATCATGATTTTTTTTCGCTTCAGGGTTTCCGGTTTATAGGCGCCTGCATAGTGTAAGTTACCGGGAAAAATTGGGTTCATAAGTGGAGGGATATTACATGTGTGGAATCACAGGCTGGATTAATTGGAATGAGGATGCAAAACAGAATGAAAATCTGCTTGCAGCCATGACAAACACGTTAGTTCCACGTGGTCCTGACAACGAAGGAACATGGATAGGGCGACATACGGCTTTCGGGCACAGGCGTTTGATTGTGGTAGATCCTGCCGGAGGCGCACAGCCGATGATCCGCGAGCATGGTGATAACAAGTTTGTAATGGTATACAACGGGGAGCTTTACAATACGGATGACATACGCAATGAGTTAACCGTCCGGGGCCACAGATTTATCTCGACCTCCGATACGGAAGTGCTGCTTGTTTCTTACATTGAATGGGGTGCAGCCTGCCTGGATCGTTTAAACGGTATTTTTGCTTTTGCTATCTGGAATGAGGCAGCCCAGGAACTCTTTATGGCCAGGGATCGCCTGGGTGTAAAACCGTTATTTTATTCGGAACAGAACGGAACGCTGGTGTTTGGATCCGAGTTAAAAGCTTTACTGGCTCACCCGTCGGTAAGCCCGGTAATGAAGGCTGAAGGGCTTGCGGAGATTTTCGCGCTCGGTCCAGCAAGAACACCTGGCGTCGGGGTGTTCCATAATGTTCATGAGCTTTTGCCAGGCCATTTCCTGCGATACAGCCGCCAGGGATTGCAGACCAGGGCCTACTGGTCTCTAGAAAGCCGCCCGCATGAGGATACATTAGAGCAAACCATTGAACATATCCGAGACTTGTTCCGGGACACTGTACAGAGGCAGCTGGTCGCAGATGTACCTGTCTGCACGCTGCTGTCCGGAGGGCTCGATTCCAGCGCTATCTCCGCTTTCGCCTCTGAATACTTCCAGGAGAAAGGAAGAGGGGCTCTCCATACATTTTCCGTTGATTACGTCGATAACGACATCTTTTTTAAGGCCAATGAATTCCAGCCAAACCCGGATGCACCGTGGGTTGAGAAAGTATCGAGTTACCTCGGAACCGTACACCACAACATATTCTTTGATACACCAAACCTGATTGAATCGCTTGATACAGCTGTCAGCGGCAGAGATTTGCCGGGCATGACGGATATAGACGGATCGCTTTACCTTTTCTGCAAAGAAATCAAAAAGGAAGTAACGGTCGCGCTATCCGGCGAGTGCGCGGATGAAGTTTTTGGCGGCTATCCATGGTTTCATCGCAAAGAGGCCCTTGAGTCGACAACGTTCCCGTGGGCGCGAAATGTGCAGGATAAAATAAAATTCTATTCAAGCGAACTTAAAGAGCTAATCAAACCGGAACAATATGTAACAGATCGCTATCAGCAGGCGCTGGATGAAGTACCGCGGCTGCAAGGCGAGAATGCGCAGGATGCACGCATCCGTGAGATGTTTTACCTGAATCTCACCCGCTGGATGCCCACCCTCCTCGATCGAAAAGATAGGATGAGCATGGCGACAGGCCTTGAAGTCCGGGTTCCTTTCTGTGATCACCGTCTGGTGGAGTACATGTGGAATGTTCCATGGGAGTTTAAAACATACGGTCAACGGGAAAAAGGCATCCTCCGAAAAGCACTGGCGGGTATGCTGCCGGATGACGTGCTGGAGAGGCGTAAAAGCCCCTACCCGAAAACACATAACCCTTCCTATTTAGCAGCCGTGCAGCAAAGGGTGCTGCACATTCTGGATGATTATGCGTCCCCGCTTCTCCCATTTATAGATGTACCGGCCGTTCGGAAATTCGCCTCTGCAGATGTTTCCGCAATCCATATGCCATGGTTTGGGCAGCTTATGAATGTGCCGCAGTTCTTCGCTTTCCTTATCCAGATTGACCGCTGGATGCGGGAATACCACGTATCCGTACAATGAGGAAAACATCGCTCAAGGCACTTGAACACGTTAGAGCAAAATATACTTTCCTTTACAAAAGATATAAGGGGCCATAGCGGCCCCTATTTTAGTATCACACGCTCGCCATCCAGATAAGGCACAATATCCATCACGCTTTTGCGTGCGGCAAAACGCACTTCTTCCTCATACCCCATGTTCGCAATCATCTGCCCTACCCGGGACGCAAGCAGAATGGAGCCTGCCTGTTCCTGGTAGGCTGTGTAGTATCCAAGCGCAGCCTGCGCCGCATCCGTTAGATCCCATACCCCGCTTCCTGCTTGCTCCTGGATGCAGTGCAACAGGTAGCCCGCACCGTAGAAATCCTCCAGGGAGAATAGAGAAGAGGAACCTGAGCAGACAATCACTAGCGTATCCTCTCCATGCTGGCTGTTTATGTGCCTGGCAACAGCCTCCGCGTTTAAGAGCGAGGCGATATAAACTTCCTGGGCCGAAGCGCATTTTCGAATGGCAACGGTCCCGTTCGTAGTGGATAGAATAACCCCTTTCCCTCCAACTGCTGGCTGCAGGGCAGCCGGGTTAGGCGAAAGAAAGCCATCTAGTGTAATGCCTGCATACTCGCCTACTAGCAGGTTTTCACCGTCTTTAAGCTCAGCCGATTTCCGCAGTCCTTCCTCCCCGTCGAGAACCGGAATAAATTCCTTCGCACCAAAAAACAAGCCGCTTGTAATGGTGGAGGTTGCCAATAAAATGTCCAGTACAACAGCAGTTGTGCATTGAATTTTTACTTCATCAATATCCTCTTTACGCAAGACCACATGCAGTTTTCCCATAGCCATACTGATTAAACTTTCGCAGCGGCTTTGCCGGATGAGCCCGTCTTCCGCAGTTCCAATTTAGCAATCGCGTTACGGTGGACTTCATCCGGGCCATCTGCAAGGCGCAGCGTGCGGGAATTCGCCCAGTGGGAGGCCAGCGGGAAATCATCGGATACACCTGCAGCACCAAGCGCCTGAATCGCCCGATCCAGCACGCGAAGCGCCACGTTCGGTGCAACAACCTTAATCATCGCAATTTCCGCCTTCGCTTCTTTGTTGCCAACTGTATCCATCATATAGGCCGCTTTAAGCGTGAGCAGACGCGCCTGTTCAATTTCAATTCGGGATTCCGCGATTCTCTCCATCGTAACGCCTTGTTCAGCAAGCGTTTTGCCAAATGCCACCCGGTTTTTCACCCGTTCGCACATGATGTCCAGCGCTCTTTCCGCAACGCCAATTAACCGCATGCAATGGTGGATCCGGCCCGGTCCCAGGCGTCCCTGTGCAATGGCAAACCCCTTGCCTTCTCCCCATAAAATGTTGGATACAGGAACACGCACATTTGAAAACTGAATTTCCGCATGGCCGTGCGGGGCATGGTCATAGCCAAACACAGGCAGCACGCGTACAATTTCCACTCCCGGTGTATCGAGGGGGACGAGAATCATCGATTGCTGCTCATGACGCGCTGCAGTAGGATCTGTTTTCCCCATAAAAATAGCGATTTTACAGCGCGGATCACCAGCACCGGAAGACCACCACTTACGGCCATTAATCACATATTCGTCACCATCCCGCACAATGCTGGCTTCAATATTGGTAGCGTCAGATGAAGCAACATCCGGCTCCGTCATTGAGAAGCAGGAGCGAATTTCGCCATTGAGCAGGGGCACCAGCCATTTATGCTTTTGCTCTTCAGTGCCATAGCGCTCCAGCACTTCCATGTTTCCCGTATCCGGGGCATTGCAGTTAAACACTTCCGGCCCAATCAGCGATCTTCCCATAATTTCACACAGCGGTGCATACTCCAGATTGATTAATCCCGCGCCGCGCTCGCTTTCCGGTAAAAATAAATTCCACAGGCCTTCTTCTTTTGCCTTGGATTTCAGCTCCTCGATAATAGGCGGAATCGTCCACCGATCACTTGCCTCGTTTAACTGCTGCTCGTACAGTTTCTCATTTGGATACACATTCTCTTCCATGAATCGATTGAGTTTTGCCTGCAGATTCTTTACTTTATCCGAGTATTCAAAGTTCACTTCGTTGCCCTCCTTATTTCGTTGTTGCCGCCTTCTCCGTATAGTCATAGAAACCTTTACCTGTTTTACGCCCCAGATCCCCCCGCTCTACCCGTTCGCGCAGCAGCGGATGCGGAAGATCCTTCTCATCGCCGGTTTCCTTGTATTTATCCATCGCATTATAGTACCCGATATCCAATCCGCTCAGATCAAGCAAAGCAAAGGGTCCGATAGGGTGGTTCAATGCTTTGGTGCAGGCCAAGTCCACTTCCTCAATGGTTGCCACCCCGTTCTCAACCAGATAAAAAGCTTCTTCAATGATGCGATTCAGAATCCTGTTGGCAATAAACCCTTCAATCTCTTTCTTCATATGAACAGGGGTTTTTCCGATTTTCTTGCAGAACTGATAAGCGGTTTTGGCCGTTACCTCCGATGTGTGAGGACCCTGTACAACCTCAACGAATTGCATAACAAGTACCGGATGGAAGAAATGCATATTGCATACTTGTTCAGGCCGCTTGGTTACGTCCACAATTTTAGAGCTCGGAATAAAGGAACTGTTGGTCGCAAGTATCGCGTGCTTCGGCGCCAGTGCATCCAATTGCTCAAATACCTGGCGCTTTAGTTCCAGCTTCTCCGGAACCGCTTCAATAATGAGGTCTGCATGGGAAGCTGCCTGCGCCAGATCGCTTGTGAAGACCAGACGGGCAAATGCATCCTGATAGCCTTCCTCGGATATTCTGCCTTTTTCCTTCCATCGTGACATATGCCCGTGGAGCTGTGTTTCCGCCCTTTTTAAGCTTTCTTCGCTGCTGTCGTGCAGAAATACCTGGTAACCGCCCAGGCTTGACACCATTGCAATCTGGGAACCCATTGTTCCAGAACCAATTACAGCCACTGTTTTGATGTTTTCAACGCTCATCGCGATCCTCTCTCCTTGACCTCATAGATTATGTACCTGAGCAACAAGAGCTCTGGCAATTTTTCGTCTTCCTTCTATACTTCCAGTGCGGGCAAACGTAGCAAATTGGCGGTAAACGCTTTCAACGTTAGCTAACACTTGTTCTTCCTTACTCAGACTGCTCACCAGACTGCGCGCAGCCGCTTCCGCGTTCGAGGCCGCCTGATCGGCGAATTCCTTTGCAAATTCAATCTTAAGCCACTCTCTTTCGGCCCCATTGTTCTCCACCGCTTTCATGGTGCGAAGAACCGCACTTTCCAGCGCATAAAGCCAGATGGCCAGATCAGCCAGTTTCATCAGTATTTCCTGTTCTTCCTCCAGCGAGCTGCCATACTTCTCATAGGCCAACCCTGCACTGTAGAGAAGTACCCTGCGGATGCTGTCTGTTATTCCCCGCTCTCTTCCCACCGGTTGCTGCGGCACTTGTGGCTCGCGGGTGATTTCGCTAAATGCCTGCTTCACCGCTTGTTCAAGCGCTAGAGTGCCCAGTGCCCCGCGGCGGAACAGCATGCCCGGTATCAGCAGACGGTTGATTTCATTTGTCCCTTCAAAAATGCGGTTGATCCGCGAATCGCGGTACATCCTCTCAATCGGATACTCTTTAATAAATCCATAGCCGCCATGAATCTGCAGGGATTCATCTACCACTTCGTCGAGCGTTTCTGAACCGAATACTTTGCAGATGGAGCATTCGATTGCATATTCCATGGATTGCTTTGCAAAGCGTTTTCCGGTGTCCGGCTTCTCTTCATACAGATCACGAAGCGCCTGCTCGAGCAGATTAGCCGTGCGGTACTGAAGCGATTCCAGTGCATAAATGCGCGCCGCTAACCTTGCAATCTTCTCCTGTGTAGCCGGAAACGCCGTCAGCTCCCTGCCAAACTGCTTGCGCTCCCTGCCATATTTAAGAGCACGAGAAAGCGCTTCCTTAGAACCGCCTAACCCCGCGGTTCCCAGGTTAAATCTGCCGAGATTCAATACATTTAGCGCAATAACATGCCCTCGGCCGATTTCACCAAGCACATTCTCCACCGGCACTGCGCAGTCCTCGAAAATAACTGGACAAGTAGACGAGCTATTAATCCCCATCTTCTGCTCTTCCGGTCCGATAATGAGGCCTGGAGTCCCACGATCCACCAGGAACGCGGTGAATTTATCTCCATCCACCTGCGCATAAACAATAAACGTATCGGCAAACCCAGCGTTCGTAATGAAAAGCTTGTTTCCATTTAAAATATAGTGGGTTCCTTCTTCGTTCAAAACCGCTTTTGTTTTCCCGGAAAGGGCATCTGAGCCGGCTGACGGCTCTGTTAAACAGTAAGCGCCAAGCCGCGCGCCGATGGCATGATCCGCCAGATACTTCGCCTTCTGTTCAGGCGTGCCAAAGTATGTAATGGGGAGCGTTCCAATCGCGGTATGGTTGGCGTGAGCCACACTGTACCCGCCGCTTCGGCCAAGTTTTTCATACACCACGGCGGCACTGATTTTATCAAGTCCTGAGCCTCCATATTGCTCAGGTACGCTGTGCCCCAGCAGGCCGAGATCACCGGCCTTGCGCAGCAGCGTAACCAGCAAGGAAAAATCGTGGTTCTCTAATTTATCGATGTTAGGCAAGACGTGATTGTCAATGAAATCGTTAGTTGTTTTCGCAATCATCTGATGCTCTTCTGTAAATTCTTCAGGTGTGAATACTTCCTCAGGCGCGCTACCTCGAACAATAAAACCTCCGCCGGGCGTTGTTTGCAAGCCTTTTTCCACCAAAGAAAAGCCTCCTTTATAAACACTATACAGTGATAACATTGTCACTTATGACTTTACTGTATCTTTATTATAAAGAAATTCCTTACGATTTGGCAATATTTAAAAAATTCATGACAGTAAAGAAGTGTTTGTCACTTCTTCTCAGGCATTACAGATGTAGTGAAGATCGCTTCTTTAAAAAGAAGAGCGGTGTCTTCCGCTATTTGATCGATATCCTCAATCGTTAAGCCGCTGTTTTCGATAATGTAGTTAATCACGCCATGGATCATGCCCTCCAGTGCAGCAAGGGCCGTCGCTAGCCGCACATCCCGGCATAATCCTTTTTCCATACTCCAGGAAATATCATTCCTAAGCCGTATAAAAAGCTCCCCATAAATCGAATCACGCAATTGCCTCAGTTCTTCATCATTGCTGCGCACCGATTGAAGCACCAAAAAAATTTCACGATATAAATAACAGGAACGCATAACATTGCGGATGCTGTGCAGCGTGCGCCGGTAAATATCCTGTTCAGTTTTAGGCGGTTTCGTATAGTTCACCGTAATCTGCTCAAGCACTTCGGATGTCAGCTCAACCAAAACATCTTGCCTGTTTTTATAATGCTTATAAAAGGTTCCATAGCCTAAATCAGCCCGCTCCATAATATCCTGTACCGTTGTATTGCTGTAGCCTTTCTCTAAAAAGACTTGTACAGCACATTCCCTAATCCTGTTCCGGGTTGCCTGCTTCTTTCTCTCAAACCTGTTTAGCTGCTGGGGTTGCATCATCATAAACTCATTCCTTTTGTACACCGCTTTTTGCGAATTAGTACTATCATACATGCTGATCAGAACGGCGTAAATGCGACAACCCCGGCAGGGTGGCTAGGGTGCAGGTCATAGGCTGGTTTGCTTCAGGCCACGCAAAAACACGCTGTGGCTGTAAAGGTACGATATGGCCACACCGATCGCCGCCGCGGCTGCTGCTGGCAAAAGGTTTCCAGCCATTAAAGCTACTGGCACAAACAGCACTCCCGCGACAACCAGGAGGACACGGTAAACGATCCGTACAAGTGCTTCTTCCCGCAAGCCCTGCGGAAGCGGATAGACGTGGTGCCAGAATACATATCGGTGGAGCTGGCGAATCGTAGCAAGCTGGATGGCGCTCGCGTATAAAAAGATCGCATACACCAGAACCTTGCCCCATGGATTTCGGACCAGCCATATAAGCAATATCGCGACAACCGCTAATCTAAAAAGCATACCGGGCAGGTCAGAGCGAACAAAAGCCTTTCCGTATAGGAAAGCATACGTGTTTTTCTGCATGAAAGGTGTACGCCCGGCAAGGGATGAAAGAATGGGACGCCTGTTAACCCTTGTTTCGATACCCGGCACATCCACAAACCAGTTTATAAAAAAGTAAAACCTGGATTTTGCTTTACCCTCTGCCGCCAGCAACTGCTGCCAGTTGATATATTTCCTCTCAAGCAAACGGTAATACGCCCAGCCTCCGCCAAAATAAACGAGCGTGAGGATTGCTATTTCTGTACCAATTCCCCGGGAGAAAAGCACGGCTGCTACCGCATAGTTAGCGGCAAGCCGCACCAGAAAATGCAGCCTGCGCATCCCCTGCTCCCTCAAACGCTGCTCCTGCCAGGAGGCCAGCAGGTTGCCCGCCTTTAGAAATAGAAGGTATAACAGAAGCGCAATAAACGGCCATGCATGATCAGCCATTCTGTGTCGGTAAAGCGGCCAGACAACCAGCAGCAGGCCAAATAGGTACAGCGCCTGCAGGATAAAGCTATACCGGATGGACAGACGAAAGTATGCGCCCATTTTCCACTCCAGTGGAAGGAGATAAACGGTATCCGCTTCCTTTAAAAAAGTGCGAACGCTGCCAAACGAAAGCCCGAACGCAAAAACAGCCGCCATGCCCCATTCAACTGGATACGCCTGCGGCAGCCATCTGATAAACACGCTGTAATAATACGCCCCTGCGATAAAAGCAAACACAAGAAAGGTTATCGTGCCACTGTTTCCAATGTAACGGGAATATTGAAGCGCTTCACCCCAGAACGATGCGGCCCGCTGTTTCCAAAGTTGTTGCACACTCATCTGGGGGCTCCATCCTTTGTCATTTCGTAGAAGATGTCATCCAAGCTCGCACCCGGCATTCCAGCTTGTGTGCGCAGTTCTGCCAGCGTACCTGAAGCAATCATCCTCCCTTTCTGCAAAACAATATAGCGATCGCAGTAGCGTTCTACTGTGGATAAAATATGTGAACTCATAAGAATTCCGGCGCCGGTGTTTTTTACCTTAACCATTAACTCGAGCAGCGAGCGGATGCCAACCGGATCCAGTCCTACAAATGGTTCGTCAATGATATACAGGGGCGGCTGCACGAGAAAAGCACTCATAATCATCATTTTCTGCCGCATGCCCTTGGACATATGGCGCGGAAACAAGTCGCGGTTCTCTCTCATATTGAATTCATCGAGCAATCTAGCAGCTCGCTCTTCAAAGTCCGCCCTCTGTATATTATAGGCCATAGCTGTAAGTTCCAAATGCTCCCACAAGGTGAGATCATCGTACACGAGCGGCGCTTCGGGCACATACGTAGAGGAAGCCCTGTACGCCTGCGGCTCTTCCAGCAGCGTTTTGCCATTAACAAGAATAGAACCTTCAACAGGTTCTAGAAGTCCTAATATATGTTTTATCGTTGTGCTTTTACCGGCTCCGTTGAGCCCTATCAGTCCCACCATTTCACCCGGCATCACGCGAAAGGTAACATCATGGATAATGGGTCTGTTTCGCTGATAGCCTCCCGTAACATGTGTAACCTGTAAAATTGGATTCATTGTAACAGCCTTTCCTCTTTTGGTTTCATCCTCCTCTCATTATAACACGTTGAACCGAAAAACAACTCGCCACCCAAGCTTCCCATTGGCCATCTACCTACCCCGTATGAATATAGGACTGGAATATCTGCAAAGACCTGCTTCCTTTTCTCATCTTGTTCTTTATCGTAAAAGCCTGCATAGCCCGCTGCGGTAATGGTTCAAATGGCATGTCATTTTTCCTGCTTGCCGTGTGGTTTTCGGCGTATTTATTTATAAAACGAAACACCATTCTGATCGCTTCAATCGGTCTGAATCCTTTCTCCTTCAGGTAGTTCCCCAGCTGTATAAAACGTAAAATTCCATTCTGGTAGTAAGTAAATACCTGCATCTCCCATGATTGATTCATCGTTAAATCCCCCTCGTTCGCCTTTTGTTAAATTTAGTATAGGACACGCCAGTAGAGTAAGGGAATATAAATCGTCCGACAATTCACACACTTCTTCGGCCCGTTTTGTAGAAAGCGAGCACATAAAAACAAATGCTGTTGGAAGATGGAGTATTCTGAAAATGATTTACATGGGTTTAAACAAAACGGTACAATAGGATCAAATGATAGCCAAGAGGAGGAACCATACATGAGACCGATACGGTTTGAATATGATGTACCCGGCTTCCGTTACTAGAACGGGGCCTATACCCCCGTTCCTGCACAAACAATCGAACGGAGGTATTAACATATGAATACACAAAAGAGAAAGTTAATTTTCGGCTGCCTGGCACTGGGGATAGCGGCAAGCATATGGGGCGGCATGTATGTGGTAAGCAAGCTCGCCCTCGATCACATTCCACCTTTTACCCTCTTGTGGCTACGCTATCTGGTTGGGTTTATTGTGCTTTACATCCTGGCGGAGAAGCAGGGACTGCCCAGGCCCACCAGAGCAGACAGACCTATGTTTATTTCGATTGGATTTACTGGCTACTTCTTATCGGTTGGCCTGCAGTTTATCGGCACCTGGCTCTCCACAGCCCATATGGGTGCGATTCTTACTTCAGCCAGCCCCGTATTTATCGTCATCTTCGCCTACTTTATGCTGGGTGAAGCGCTGACTTTGAAGAAAGTCCTGTCTGTGCTGCTTGCATCAGCTGGAGTCGTGATCGTTGTCGGATGGGAGGGAAGCGGCATGAATGCCAAAGCCATCCTGGGAAATGCTGCTCTCATCGGTGCAGCAGTTACCTGGGGGCTGTTATCGGTACTTGCTAAAAAAGCATCTGACCAATATCCGCCGCTGGTTGTAACCGCCTACGCGATTTTCTGGGCGTGGATTTTCACCACGCCAGCCATGCTGGTGGAGTGGTGCTATCTACCTGTGAGCGGTCTTGGGCTTCCATCTGTATGGCTGTCTGTTCTGTATATCGGGATCGTGTCGACAGCGGGTGCCTTTTATTTGTGGAATAAAGGCATGCAGATGGTTGAAGCGGGGGCAGGTTCCGTATTTTTCTTCCTACAACCGCTTGTTGGGGCCTTCCTAGGCTGGCTTATGCTCGGTGAACACCTCGGCTTATCCTTTTTTGCAGGGGGCGGATGTATCCTGCTTGGCGTCCTCATATCATCGCTTCCCGGTGGCAAGCGAAACAAGCATGCTTTGCCTGAGCCAGTTGCAGCTGAACAAACACCGAATTGAAAAAAAAGACGACAGGCCTCTGGCTTGTCGTCTTTTACCGTGGTCACGCGCATGTAGACGTGATATTTTTCTATCCTCTGCTGCGCACTTCATAGATGCCAAACTTCAAATAGTGGCCCTCGTCTACGCCTGCAATCTGCGGGTGGTCAATTCCCGCTCCGCTCCAATGCACAAGCCGAATCATTTTCTTCGCATCCCTCGCCGCTTCCCTTACCATCTCTTGAAAAGCCTGCGGATCGACATGGTAGGAACAGCTGGCTGTCACAAGAAAGCCTCCATCGCGGACCAGCTTCAATCCATTGAGGTTGATATCTTTGTAGCCACGCAGCGCACTTTTTACTGCGCCACGTGATTTGGCAAACGCCGGCGGGTCCAGGATCACCACATCCCACAGCTTCTCTTCCTTGACGGCATCCCGCAAATAGTCGAACGCATTAGCTACCACGAAGTTGACGCGGTGCAGAAAACCGTTTAACTGAACATTGCGTTTGGCGGTTTCAATCGCGAGTTCAGAGATGTCGAGCGTTGTCACCTTTTTTGCCCCGTGTTTACATGCATTCAGCGTAAATGACCCCGTGTGCGTGAAACAATCCAAAACTTCCGCGCCATCCCAGAAAGGATTTTTCACCGGTTTGCCGCGCTTGTCTACCGGCTTGACCGTACTCTCCCCGTTATCGTCTTCAATGTTCTGCAGCCGAATACCATGCACACCTCCCCAGCCTTTCATTAAAGGCGCAATGGCTGAACGGTTCTCGCGCTGGTCAAAGAAATAGCCCGTCTTCTGGCCATTTTCTATGTCAACCACAAGCTTAAGGCCGTTTTCCTCTATTTCTATCTCGGTCTCTGACTGCCCGTACCAGAATCCCTTTTCCTGTTCAAGTCCTTCCAGCTCACGTACATGGACATCGTTGCGCAGGTATATGGCCCGCGGGGAGAATACATCGAGCAGAGCCTGCAAGATCCAATCTTTACGAATCTCCATCCCCAATGAAAGAATTTGAACGACAAGCACGTCCTCGAACTTATCAACCACAATCCCCGGCAGAAAGTCCGCTTCACCATACATAACCCTGCATGACCTTACACCCGGCAGAAAACGCTGTCTAAAATTCCAGGCATCCAGAATTCGATCCTTAAACAACTGCTCGTTCACTTGCACTTCTTCATTAAAAGTCAGCACACGGACAATCATCTGAGATGCCGGATTTATATAACCCCGCGCCAAAAAATGGCCTTGATGGTTTACCACATCCACTACATCTCCCGGATTGAATTCCCCTTCAATCCGCTCCACTTCGCTTTGATAAATCCAGGGGTGCCCCTGTTCAATCCGCTTTCTGCGGTTTTGCACTAAGTAAACCTTAATCAAGCTGTTCAACTCCATTTCTCTTTAATCCTAAACTTCTGCCATTCTAACACAACATGCACGCAAGCCATAAATACGGAAAATAATTAATAAGGACAGTCCGACACACAATAGTAAAAAAGCTGGCTCCTCACTATGGTAAGATAAGGATAAGTATCCTGAATGCTGGAGAGTTCATTATGCTCGAAACAAGGAAAAAAAGTCGCTTTTTCTCATTTTTATATGAAATGTATAAACGTTTTATTGAAGTGGATGTAACAAGCTTGTCAGCCCAGCTTGCTTACTACTTTTTGTTATCCATTTTTCCCTTTTTTATCTTTGCCTTTACCCTGATTGGTTACCTGCCCATTTCCACCGAGAGTACGCTGGCCTTCGTCGATAAGTTCGCTCCCGAAAAAGTTACACAGTTACTGGAAGCCAATCTCCATATGTTCCTCAATGCCAGGCGAGGTTGGCTGCTCGTTCTTGCGCTTATTGGAACCCTCTGGTCAGCCTCAAGCGCGATTGAGGCGATTCTGATTGCGCTGGATAAGGCATACCACGTCAAACATGAGCGATCCTTCTGGGTGTCGCGCGGCATGGCTCTGCTGTTCACCATTGGCATGGTAATAGCAATAGTGATTACACTGCTGTTGCCCGTTTTCGGAAAAACCATCGAAATATTTGCGACGACTCACTTCATCATCCCACCTTTTGTTATTCTTGTATGGAACATCATTCGGTGGGTGTTCAGTTTAGTGTTTCTCATACTTATATTTGGGGTTCTCTATTATTTGGGGCCAAATACAAAAACAACGATTAGGGAGGTTCTCCCGGGCGCAGTACTTGCAGCGCTTGGCTGGATTGCTGTATCGGTGGGATTCTCGTTTTACGTGAACAATTTCAGCAACTATACGCTGACTTATGGAAGCCTGGGCGGAGTGATCATCCTGATGATCTGGTTTTATTTCTCCGGGATGATCATTATTATCGGCGGCCAGGTTAACGCCGTTTTACGGATGTTCCGAACAATCGAGTAGGAGGGGGTGATTAACCCCCGACCTCTCACACCACCGTACGTACCGTTCGGTATACGGCGGTTCATTATGTACTCCGCAACGAGTCATATCGTTCTGCCAGACTCTTAAGCTGAAGCGATTCGAAGAATCGATTATTCAACGTTCGATCCAGGACAGGACTGTTGGAAATACGCCAGTATCCCTTGCGGGAATTACCCCACTCGAAGGCTTTTGCTTTAGGAACACCTAAAGCGATAAGCCTTTTTACTTTTGTACGGGGAAGTTTCCACTGTTTCCATAGGCACATCCGCAATCGTCTGCGAATCCACATATCAAGACTTTTGAAAACACTTGGCGTATCTGCCAGCGCAAAGTATCCCAACCATCCCATGAGATATTGATTGAGTTCCTCAATTCTATCATCGATAGCCATCGGACTCTTCCGGGACGTGATCGCGCGGATTTTCTGTTTAACTCTTTTCAGAGATTGGGGAGCGATGCGGACTTTCGGATTGACATGGAAGGTAAAGCTAAATCCTAGAAATTTGCGTTTCCATGGACGGTCTACCGCACTCTTTTCCTGATTCACTTTAAGCTTGAGTGTTTCTTCAATAAAGTTGGTCACCGATGCTTTCACCCGTTCTCCCGCTTTACGTGTACGAACGTAAATATTACAGTCGTCTGCATAGCGGACAAACTTGTGTCCTCGCTTCTCCAGTTCCTTATCCAGTTCATCTAATACGATGTTGGAAAGCAACGGACTTAGTGGACCACCTTGCGGCGTGCCCTCTTCCGAATCTCTGACAACTCCATGTATCATGACACCCGCTTGAAGAAATCGACGAATCAAGAGAAGAACTGTTTTATCCTCTTCTACTTTCTCCGCTACCTTCCTCATCAACCGATCATGTTTCACTTTGTCGAAGAATTTCTCTTTAGCGATATAAGATAGACCCATAGGATCATCCCTAGACAAGATCGTGAGATCTTGTAAACTAACTTCAGAGAGGTACACATCTTATGGAATCTATCATCGAGGATTATCGAGAATATCAAACCATTATTCGAGGATATACGCCAAAAGTGGTGAAAGCTACTTGGCGGGAACTCAAAAAGCTAGCTCAATATCTGGAGAACTTATCCATCAACTTTCAAAACGTTCAACTCGTTTGATGTTACGTCAATATCATGGACCGATTTTAAGACACCTTTTGTTGAGCTAACAGCTTGGCATATTCGTTTGGTGTTCGATAGCCCAAGGCGCTGTGGATTCGTTGGTTATTATACCAGCCTTCTATGTACTGAAAGATGCGAAGATGTGCGTCCTCAAAATCGTTAAATTGCATACGATACACCAATTCTTTTTTTAGAACAGAGTGGAAGGATTCGATGCACGCATTATCATAGGGGTAGGCCTTTCGTGAATAAGAGGCACGGTAGCCGTCGTTTTTTAAGGCTTCGATATATGCAGTTGATGTATATTGAACGCCTTGATCGCTATGGATAATGAGATTCTTAGTAGAAGATAGCTGCACCTTCATACGGTTATACGCTTCGAGTACAAGTGCTGTATCAATGGTGCGGCTCATATTCCATCCCACGATTCGCTTCGTTTTCGCATCATAGAATGAGGCTAAGTAGACCCAACGGTCTCGTTTGGTGTAGATGTAGGTGATATCGGTAAACACGACATTGCCAACTGTTCGTACATCGAAATTTTGGTTCACTAAATTGAGGCGTTCAGGTTGCTCTTTCGAGCAAGCAGCACCATGAGCTGGTCTGTATTTCTTTTGAACAATGGACCTTATTCCGTTCTCTTTCATGATGCGTTGCACACGTTTGATCCCAACACGCTTACTCTTTTTCCGAAGTTCAGCGTGAATCTTTGGAGCCCCATAAAGCTTTCTTGAGTCGAACCAGATTTGTCTAATCATGGTCAAGAGTTCTTTATTTTGTTGGGATCGTTTGCTCTCTGAGCGTTTAAACGCCGCATAATAGCTCGATTTAGCTATCCCCAGGACGCGAAGTACTTGTGTAATAGAGTACGTCCCCCTGAAAGAATCAACAATCAGCTTTACTTGATGGAATTGGGTGGACTGGCGAATATGGCGACTGCCTTTTTTAAGATTTCATTTTCCATTTTCAACTCATCAATTCGCTTTTGAAGTCGTTTAACGTCAGTAGGATTCATCGTTGAACCGTCTGCTTGCACCGTAGGTGTCAATTGCTTCTTCCACTTGTAAATCATAGACTCGGTTATGCCATATTCGCGGGAAAGTGAAGCCGTTGTCTGCCCGTTCTGATTTAGCTCCACAATCATTTGTTTAAAGTTCATATCATACTGTTTTCTTGCCATGGTAATCTCCCTCTTTCACACTTCATTGATGATTATACGAAGTGTCTAAGAAACAGTCCACTTATTCAGGGTAACACCACGTTCACCTGGAGAACTACTGTATTGAACGTACAGAAAGTAAATCTCTTGGATACCGAAATGTAATCATTAGTCAACTTCGTTCTTTTTTTAATTATTTAGTGCAGCAAGAATTACGTTTAGAAAATCCTGCTCGTCATCTAAGGTATACGAATCTAGATCTTTATCAATCCTTACCTGAGATCGCTTCAATAGAGGAAATTCAAGATTGCCTAAAGGAATTAAAAAGGCAAATCGACAGTTGTTTGAGCCGTCGTCAATTCGACCCTATCCGAAAGCGTAATCTGGCCTTATTTGCTCTTTTGTATGCCTCCGGCATTCGAGCTGGAGAAGCAGCAAACTTACAGATCACAGATATTCTATGGGAAGAACAAGTTCTCATCATTCGAGAAGGAAAAGGGCGAAAAGAACGGCGAGTTCCCGTCGTTAATGAGATATTAGAATTACTTCAGATTTATTTAGCTACGCGTAATGATCTTGAACCTAACGCACCGCTATTCTTAACCTGGCGGAAAGAAGCGATGGACAACAACTTAATAGGTGCTACCTTTAGGAAATATCATGAGATGTGGGAAAAATCCCTTCGCCCCCATCAACTACGCCATATTTGTGCAAGTCATCTGTATCAACAAGGAGGCAATATCGTACAAATCAAAGACTGGTTAGGCCATAAACGACTGACAACAACCCTTCATTATACTCGGATTCAAAACCCAGAGATAGAAGCAACACTGGAGTCACACCCTATCAACGAAATGTCTTGTTCATCAAAACCCAAGTTGGAAATTGTTAACGTATCTAGCCAAAATAAACCACTACGTCGAAAATATACGATGACTCCCATAGCTGAACCTCTTACAGGAAAATTAGCAGAACAAATTCAAGAATTCCTTCGAACTGCAGAGGGTATGAAGAAATATTCGAAGGGTACGTTAAAGGAATTTCGTTTTAGTCTTACTCGATTTGCCGTAGGCTGTCCACATTGTCTGGAGAAAGGAATTGAGGTGTTACGTGCCGTAGACATCATTCGCTGGCTTAGTGCTCGTAGACAAGCCGGAATCTCTCCTTGTACGATAGACAAAAATCTATCCCACCTTCGCTCATTTATGGCTTACGCCATAGACCGTGGCTGGAGAACTGAAAATCCGATGGAGGCACTTAAAATGGTACCCAAACAACCGAAAGAACAAACCTATTTAACGGAAGAAGAGATGCTACGTATACTTTCTGCACCTGATCGCTCAACTAACCAAGGTTTTACGGACTTTATTACTCTTTTGGTACTCTATGCAACAGGGCTCCGTGTCGGAGAACTGAGTGCTCTAAACATCGAAGATGTGGACCTAAAAGAAGGCTGGATTCATGTACGAGAAGGAAAATCAGGTGATCGTCAAACAGCTATTCCTAAAGCAGCTATTGGCGACTTAAAAAAGTATGTTGGGCTCTATCGCAAAGCCAAATCGGGCCCTTTCCTATTGAATCAAAAAGGAACTCGTATTAAACCATGGACCATAACAAGGCGTATACGAAAATATTCCGAAGCTGCTCATATTGAAAAGCCTGTTAGCCCTCATACCATTCGTCATACTTTTACGGCTCATCTTATCCAACGAGGTGGAAGAGTAGAAGTCATAGCTAAAGCACTTGGACATAAGTCATTAAAAGAAACCACCCCCTATGCTCACGCCGATTTCGAGGATATCAGAAAAGCCGTTAGCCTACTTCGCAGAAATATTCCACCCGTGTCAGGAGAGAAAAAGCATGAATAATGAAGCCATTCTTAGAGAATTTCTCGACTATACCCAATTTGTTCGAGGTTGTCGTCCTAAAACCGCCGATGCCTACGCCATCGATATGAAAGTTTGGCAAACATTTTGTAGAAATGACTACCCACAAATGGACAATCCCTCCAAAGCTAAAATGGTTGTGGATTATATCCGCTACCTTCGTGTTGACCGTAAGAATGGTTCTTCTGCTGTGCAACGTAAATTGGCCACCCTTTCAGCATTTATCGACTATCTCATTCTTATGGAGATAATAACTCCTAAACAAGATGAACGAAAAAAATGGCCGAAACTTCTCGATACACCGGAACGACTTCCAGTGGTCTTAGAAAACAAAGAAATTCAACAGATACTCACCCAACCAGACACCACAACTATTTTAGGCCGCCGTGACCGGGCAATCCTTACTTTGATCTACTCAGTTGGACTACGAGTAAGTGAAATCTGCTCCCTCCAGCTACGTAATGTCCATTGGGAAGAGAAACGAATTCTGATTCAAGGAAAGGGGGGACGGGAGCGATATCTCTTAAGCCCCGTAATTAATATGGACAAAACCTCTTGATCTAAAGATAATAAATATCAGGAGGGATTTTCATGGTACGAAGAAAGTTTTCTGCAGAATTTAAAATGCAAGTCATTCAAGAGTGCTTAGAAACAGGGAATATCTCAATTGTTGCGAGAAAGCATGATGTGGGATCTAATGTAATTGGACGTTGGGTTCGTGAATATAAAGAGCAAGGTGCTGTTCCGCCAACCAAAGGACGTCCCACCCGTGTCACCGATATGGAGCATCAACAACTGGTGCAGGAACATGAGCAGATTGAGCAAGAAAACGACCAGTTAAAGAAGTTATTGGGTGAAAAAGACTTAGAAATAGCCGTTCTTCGTGATTTAGTAAAAAAGAAAAACCCTCACTTGCTGAAAAACTAGAAGTTGCAGACAAATGGATCAAAGCCGGGTATCAAGTATCTCTGGTATTACGCATTGTGGGGGTAGCAAGATCCACGTACTATAATTCAATACAGCCAAAATCCGAGAAAGCAGAGAAAACGAAATCCGGGGCTGGACGACCACTACCTGGATACTGTCTGACGACATCGGGCAAAAAAGTTTCGGATGAGCAGACAAAAGAATGGATCATGGAAGCAATCGCAAGTGATGAATCCGCCTATGGCTACGTGAAATTAACCCATTGGCTACGAAACGAGCATCAATTGGTCATTAACAAAAAACGGGTCTATCGTCTATGCAAAGAACTCCAAATACTGAAACCACAACGCGTGATAAAAAGCAAACACCCACGGAAACTGGCACGCAACCGAGATATTACGGCACCCAATCAGCTCTGGGAGGTCGACATCAAATACGGGTATATTGCAGGAGAAGACCGATTTTTCTATATTCTCTCCTATCTGGATGTATTTGATCGACAAATTGTTGGCTATCATATCGGATTGCGGTGTGAAGCGAAACATGCGGTCCAGGCGTTGCAACAAGCATTGATGCAAAGAAAACAATGGAAAGCCGAAGAAAAGCCAGTGATTCGCTCGGATAACGGGCCACAATTTGTGAGTCATCGTTTTGGGGAGTCTTGCAAGGAATGGAAGTTGGAACATGAAAGAATTCCACCTCGCACTCCGAATATGAATGCACATATTGAATCCTTTCATCGGTGGTTAGAGGAAGACCGCTTGTCCCAGCAGGAGTTTGAAACATATGCGCAAGCATATGAGACTGTCGTTGAATACATGCAATTTTATAATCAGCGCAGGATTCATTCCAGCTTACATTACTTGACACCTGAGGAGTTTCACAGACGTCACCTGGAAAGCGGGTTGCAACCGAAGAAAGCAATCAGGGTATGAGAGGATCCAGAACTGTTGGGCGTAGCGAACCGTTTACAGTGAGAAGAAAATCGAGTACACTCGCACCTTCCGGTGCGTCGTAAGGGCTTCAAAAGAATTATTAGAGGCACCGGGCTTGAAGACCCCACTCGATTTTTCAGAGGCTCACTGTCAATGGCCAATGGTGCGGTGGCAATAAAATGCCAAAATGAAAAGCAAAGAAAACTCGAGAAAAGAGGAGAATTGTCCAAAAAACGGGGGTCAATCCGATATGTACCACTGGATTCAATCGTTGAAGACGTCATTAAGGATTACCTCACTTCTAGAACTAGCACTATTTCTGAGCTCTTTGTCAGCAAAAAGGGAGGTGCGCTAACTTCTCGAGCTATTCAGTTTATGGTTAAGAAATATGCGGCACGAGCTGGTATCGATAAGAAAGTCACTCCCCATAAATTGCGACATACATGTGCTACTCACCTTTTGCAAGAAGGCGCTCATTTAGTGGCCATTCAAAAATTATTAGGCCATAAGAGCCTAAATACGACTCAAATTTATCTACACATCACCATTACAGACTTAAAACAACTTTCTCAACGCCATCCGATGCGTAAAATGCGTACTGTCATAGGCTTATGCGGTAAACCAGTAACTTGTTTTCAAGCACCTTACGGTGCCCGAACGGGTACGTAATTCTGAAATACTGCGATTTAATTAGAAAAACATAGATAATAAACGTTAATTAACTTAAATAGGCGAGGGCCACTCTAAATTAATATCGCTAAATTTCTCCAGATCCATGTCGACCACCCACCTATATCCCTGCTGCATGTAGCGCTTCGCTTTCCTTACGGCATCATGTCCACGCCTTGCAGGGCGGAATCCATAACTATGGTCAGAAAAGCCAGGGTCAAAGAGAGGCGTCAATACTTGCGCAAGTGCCTGTTGAATGAAACGGTCGGTCACGGTAGGGATGCCTAACTGCCTCACGCCGCCGTTCGGTTTCGGGATTTCGACCCGACGGACTGGGCTCGGTTTATAGGAGCCCATCTCGATGGAACGACGAATGTCATGCCAGTGTTCCTTAATATGTGCTCGTAGGAGTTTAACTGACATACCGTCCACGCCATGACTTCCTTTATTCCGTTCCACTTGCTTTAGGGCAAGTAAGAGATTGTTCCGTGACAGCAATTGTTCAATCATAACGTATACTCCTTGCGTGAATGAAAGGCCCAATTTGTGCCGAACGCACACTCCGCCCTTCTGAAGTTCCCCGTGGATTCACCACTTCTTCCTTCAGATAAGTCCTTTCGGATTGTCTGCCTTCATCGCGTGTCTTCGAACGCCTTGTCTTTCATTCTCCATAATGTTCAGCCCTTCCATGGTTTGTCGTCACAACCCATGTACTATGGCTTCTGCTGACTTCTGTCTGTTCAGCTTATCCTCACGGATAAGGTTGCCAAGGGAACTCGGCATGTCAGACAGATCTCCCCGGGTAAGAACATTATCTTCCCCTCCATCTATCTGCCTCATTTACTCTCATTCGCCTTCGGCAGTATGGACTTCGTCTTGTTTAGCAGACTCATCCAACGAATGTTAGCCTTATATGAGGTTCGTGTTCCTCAGACCGGAGGTTTGCCGCCGGCTTCCTTCAGATTCGACCTCACGGTCGACACCCTTGCCTTAAGCTATGGTTACTACTGCCTTCACCATTCGGGACTTGAACCCTATAGATAATGCCCATGCCGGGCGCACTAAAAAACCTCACGGGTTCAGCCTCGCGAGGTTTTGCAGTATATTTTATCCCTTAATTGCAGCGATCACAAGCAGGACCCACCCGGCTAAAAAAGCAACACCGCCAATGGGCGTGATCGCCCCTAAAATTCGAATCCCGCTTATGCTCAGCGCATATAAGCTCCCGGAGAAAAGAATAATGCCAATCTGCATCAGCCAGCCTGACCAGGCTGGCAGGGATGTTCCAATAAATTTTTCCCCAATAAAGGCAATGATCAGCAGTGCGATGGCATGGATCATGTGGTAATGGACGCCCGTCTCATATACGGCGAGCATATCAGCCGATATTTTCCCCTTCAGTCCATGGGCTCCAAACGCACCGAGTGCAACCGATAAGAACATATTTAAACTGCCAAGAACAATAAATAACCGAAACATGCGAATCTCCTTTTTAGCCAAATTTGGATACCCTCTTGTTTCCTTATTTTACTTTGAGTGCATCCGATGCGGTATCCACCCGTGCCTGAAGTTCTGTACCATTGCGCTTATCGAGCCATTTCGCAAAAGCTGATATCACCGAAACAAAAACCTTTAATTGCGCCGGGCTTAAATCATCGGCTGCATATTTCACCATACCCGACCAGAATGATTCACTGTAAACACTCCAGTCGGGGGCCTGTTCCCCCACACCCTGCAGATAGCTCACCAGTATTCCAAGATGTTTTTCGTATTTTTTTAAAGTGGACGAAGATTTTCCTTCTGTCTTTTCGGTAAAGAAGGCGACGATATCGTTCGCGTAGAAAGCTTTACTTTGCTGAGGTGTAATGCCAAGCGGCCACTCTGCTTCCACCGGCGTACCTGCATCCAGGCTGGCCTCGCTGTTATTGTCAGCACTGCCCGCTGATTCACTTCTGTTAAACGGATTCGCACAAGGTTCCAGCGCGGTCGCCCTGTCTATGCCCGCAGTGAACGGGCTCTTGACTCCCAGCGATTCCCGGAACGGGTTGAAGTCGTCGATAAAGTTAGGGAAATAGGACCCTGTCCTTCTAACTTGCGCCATGAAGCTGGCATACTCAGCCATATTGGCCCATCCCTCGACTTCCTTTATCCTTCCCGCTTTCAGCAGGGCTGCAGGTGACTCGTTGCCGAACTGTTCCAGCGGCCTCTGCAGTGCATCTTTAAGGCGAAGTTGATTCTGGGCAAAACCAGCGAATACAGGTGTGTTTTTATCTTGAGCCGTTGCAAACATACTGTATGTAAGTTCACCTTCCGCTCCGGGTTTTTCTTCATGAAAAACAAGCGCCGGGGCAGACGCCAGCAGTTCTTTCACTTCTGCTGTGTACTGCTTATCAATGACATGCGCAGTAAGGATGCTTCCTGCTAACTCAAGCGACGCGCGCAAAGGCGTGATGTATATCAGCCCGCTCATCAGGCTGTCTGTATACTGGTACCATTCCCCTGCTACGGTAAACGTGTGGGTTTGCTCCCTTATATCGCCCGCAAGAATAGACGGCTGACCCAGCAGATACGTCAATGCCTCATCCGCGTTCAGGACATCATATATAAGCTCCACTCCGTGGGCAGCAGGCAAGGCAAGGGGAATCGATTGATTATCGTGTAAAATTAGCCTGAACAATTCTACATATTGATCAATCATGATTCTTTCATAGGAGGCATGATTATCCGCCATTGATTTTTTCACTTCCGAAATTGCCCGCTGAACGGACTCAGGGGATAACCAGGCATAGACCCCATGCATATTATAGGTGTCTTCCTCCGTGCTTCGTTCCATCATGACGAGGCTGGCTGCCCATGGTATCGCGTACTGAAGTGTCTCAGCATAAGGCATAGCAAATCGCTCATACGTGATGAGATCTTCTACCATTATCCCTTGTTCCGACTTCTCTACAATTTGAATAATACGCGGATGGATAGCTAGCCAGTTCTCTAGAATCTGCTGCTGATCTGACGCCAGTGCGGAACGTTTTTCTTCCCAGAACCACTCAATCCCCCGCAGCCCATTTTCAAAACGGTGAAGATGGATGAGCCAGAAAGAGAAGAAGCGATCGGCATCGCTGCTCTCTACCCACTCTATAATATTTCCCTTGAATGCGTGCCGCAAGCGTTGCTCTTCCGACTCGTTTATTTTTTTATTTACGAATTCGGTAATGGTTTGCGTAAGCTGGCTTTTTGCCTGGGCAAGCCGCTGCTCACGGAGTTCCCGGATGGCAACGATGTTGTTTTCTTTTAGACAGCAATTTTTATATTTCTTTCCGCTCCCACATGGACACGGATCATTTCTGCGAACTGACATTTTTTTCACCTCTGTACTGAATTGAACTACTCGGCACTAAAGTACCGAGATTCCTAAGAACACCAACCTAACGGTCAGTTCTGATTAGGCTAACCCCATAGTTCCTACGGTTAGAAGTCTTATAGCTTCATTTTTAAGATTAATACTTGCGTTCAAATCTCTGTCATGATGGGCATTACAAGAAGAGCAATCCCATTCACGCAAATTGAGATTTTTAACGTCTTTGTTTTTGTAGTTACACTTTGAACACAGTTGAGAAGAAGCGAACGTTTTTCCTACAACTATGACTTGCTTGCCATACCATCTCGCTTTGTACTCAAGCATGGTTCTAAATTGTGCCCAAGACACTTCGCTGATTGCTTTTGCAAGATTACCGTTTTTGAACATGTTTTTAACAGACAGATCTTCAATCCCGATAATGTCGTGGTTTTTGACAATCTCTGTTGAAATCTTATCTAGGTAATCTTTCCTTGCATTAGCAATATTCTCATGTATTCTCGCTACCTTAACTCGTTGCTTGTTCCAATTGGAACCGCTTTTTGTACGTCTGGAAAGAATACGCTGTGCTTTCGCCAATTTTTCTTCCAGTGTATGGAAAAACTTTGGATTGGAGTAGATTGTTCCGTCTGAAACAATGGCAAAATCCTTTAGGCCAACATCTCTACCACAAGCAGAATTTGTTTTCGGTAACTCTTGAACTTCCGTTTCTACTAACAACGATACAAAATATTTGCCAGATGGACTTCGCCTGATTGTAGCGTTTAAAATACGACCTTCCACTTCTCTTGATTTCGCAAAGCGGACAAGACCAAGTTTCGGGAGTTTGATTTTATTCTATTTTATTTTCTACAATCGCAATATTTCCGTTCGTTTGTTTCGTTGTATAGGATTGAACCTTGTTCTTTTTGCTTTTGAACCGCGGAAGGGTTTTACAACCCGTACCCAAACTATTATTTACCTTCTTCAATATGCACTTGAACAATCGGATAATCGAGAGGGATAGACCCTCCCTTGTCTGAAGCCGATTGATCTCACGAATAAATTCACGAGTGTTCTCGGCTAAATCATAAAAATACTTTACTTCTCCTTATTTTATCATAGAAATCGCAAAAGGTTGTCCCAACTTGCACGAAGGGTATATCCCCACTTCCTTTTGCTATTCTTTAAACGTGTTATAATAATGCCAAAGTGTGGTTTTAAGACGGTAAAGGAGAGATGCTACCGGTGAAAATATCCATTAAAAAAACAGCCATGGAATGGTTTAAAAATGAATTAGGGGCAACAGAAGGATCCAGCTGCCGCTTTTTCGTGCGTTATGGGGGATGCAGTACCGTCCAGAGCGGTTTCTCGCTAGGGGTTTCCCTGGAAGAACCTCAGGTTGTGGGTTCCTCAGTTCATGAGGAAGGAATCCTATTCTTCATTGAGAAGGAAGATCTGTGGTACTTTGACGGGAACGATTTAATCGTCGATTATGATGATGCACGGGATGAGCTTAATTTCGAGTACGAGCCCTCCCAGGAGCCAAAACTTTAATACTTTAAAATAGAATGCTTTCGTGTTTATATGAAGAAAGGACCGGCTCAGTGGCCGGCCCTTTCTGGTTTGTTTATCTGGAATTGCCGCCTTTATGCTCAATGGTCCCTTCTGTCAGCGTATCTGCAGCCTGTTTGTGCGTTTTTGCCATTCCGGTAGAAGCGTGCTGGTCCTTCTTATTTTCGGCAGACGGATATTTTTGATCGGCTACCTGCCGGCTTTTCTGTTGGAGTTCCTTATCATGCTGGTTTTCTTTCATCATGCATTCCTCCTTTTGCGCTTATCCCTCTATTACCCGTTACTTAAGATTTTGTATCATTTTGTATTTCTAACTTTCACCACTTCCACATAGGTATCGGAGTGTGGTACATTATAATATTGACAGCGTGTAATTATAAATTATTTCGCCTGTCCCTATTTTTTCCTTAATTTTGCCCACAGATATTGATGCCTTTCCGTGGATTTCATGCCTCTATGGTCTACATCAAATTCAAAAAATAGATAGGTGAGTATAATGGAAAGCCAAAAACCATATCGTATTTTACTTTATTATAAATATGTTCACATCGAAGACTACGAAGCTTTCGCAGCCGAACACCTTGAATTCTGCAAAGAGCTTGGGGTAAAGGGCCGGATTATTGTTGCAGAGGAAGGCATCAACGGAACACTGTCAGGAACCGTGGAACAAACAGACGCCTATATGGCAGAGCTGCGCAAGGACCCGCGTTTCTCCGATATCTTCTTTAAAATCGACGAGTCGGAAGAACATGCCTTTAAGAAGATTTTTGTTCGGCCGAAGAAAGAAATTGTAACCTGGCGTTTCGAGGAGGATGTAAATCCGAACGAAGTAACAGGTAAACACCTGTCGCCGAAAGAATTCTACGAGCAGCTTCAGCGCGACGATGTGATCGTCATTGACGGCCGAAACGATTATGAATATGAAATCGGCCATTTCCGCAACGCGATTCGCCCGGGTGTTAAATCGTCTCGTGAATTTCCGGAATGGATCCGCGAAAATCTATCGCAGTTTAAAGACAAGAAAGTTCTCACATACTGCACAGGCGGCATTCGCTGTGAGAAATTATCCGGTTTCCTTATTAATGAAGGATTCCAGGATGTCGCCCAGCTCGAAGGCGGTATTGTTACCTACGGCAAAGACCCCGAAGTACAGGGCAAGCTGTTTGATGGCAAATGCTATGTATTCGATGAACGCATCTCCGTTCCAATTAACCGAACAGACGAAGATGTAATCGTGGCGAAATGCCATCATTGCGGCAAACCGGAAGACCGCTACGTTAACTGTGCAAACCCGCTATGTAACATCCAGTACGTCTGCTGCGAAGAATGCGAACCAAAACACAAGCGTTCCTGCTCGAAGGAATGTGAAGAACACGAACTTAACCGCTATGTTCTTGAACAGGAAGCTTTAAAAGCCGAGCAGGGACAAGCGCTGGAGAACGCAGCAAAATGAGAAAAACATCACGGGCCATGCCGCTCTCTCCTTTCCCCTCATAGAAGTTTTTACGGCCGCTTTGTGGAAAAACGGGCGGACCGGCATTAGGGAATCTTGGCCAGTGGCAAGCGAAAGCGCAGGCGATGGCCTTAGATTCCTTTATACCGTTTAGGTGCAACATCTGGGTATCTCAATGATGGAGACAGGTTGCCGGTCTTTTTCGCCCTCTGTTCCACACGCTCCACAGGGGGAAAGAAAGGTGCGGACATGCGCCTCACGATGTTTTTCTTGGGTGTTTCGGGACCGGAGGTTCCGTTGCATTTTGATGCACATAAACTTTGCATATTATCAAAGAGAAAGGGACCTATCGGTCCCAACACAAATAACTTTAATGCTTTACAGCGAAATATACTTTCTAATGCAATTAAGAAAAGGACGGCTTCTAACTTCAAGGGTTAGAGGCCGTCCTTTTTGATTTAAGATACATTTTCACTTTCCTGTGCATTCTCCAAACGATTCATTTGCTTTCTCAGTTTCGCAACTTCATCGCGAAGGCGCTCTACTTCATCCAGCAGAATAATCGCGTGGGGCTCGGAAGCACCAGGCTGGCTACATATCCAGCGTATTTCTTTCAAGTATTGTTCAGTCATTCTCTATCACTCCTTATGAAAGCGGTTCGTCTCTGTAAGTTAAACGGGCAACTAAACGATTGCTGCCAGCTAACGAATTTGGAAAAATCCCTTGAACCGTCTCCATATACGGTTCAGGATCAGCTATCGATGGGCTGTAATGCGTCAACCAGAGCTCCCTCACCTCTCCCTCCCGTGCAAGATATGCCGCTTCCGAGAACAGCATATGGCCATGTTCAATCGCATTGGGCAGCTTTTCTTGTTCTCCATACATTCCTTCGCATATAAAAAGGTCTGCTTCTTTAACAAATTCAACCAGGCCTTCTATCGGCCTTGTATCTGTGCAATAGCAAACTTTTATTCCTCTTCTCGCAGGCCCCAGTACCATGTCCGGGTGAATGGTCCTTCCATTATATACAACTTTATTCCCAGTTTGAAGGGGCTTCCACAAATATACGGGAATTTCAAGTGATTTAGCTAGGTCAGGATTAAATTTTCTCATGCGGGTGATCTCCAACTTATACGCCAGGCATGGGGTCGTATGAGATACAGGCAGGGTGTGTACATGGATATCCCCAACCGTAACACAGGATTGCTCCCTAATTGACAGTTCCCTATATTCTATGGAAAAAGGCAAATAAGGCGCAATGACCAGCAAGCCCTGGACAATGGTTTTAAGCCCCGGAGGCCCGGCCAGCATAAGCGGCTCAACCCTGCCCGCATTACCTATAGCCAGCATGAGGCCGGGAAGACCGGCAATATGATCCGCATGATAATGGGTAAAAAAAATCGCCTCAATCGATTTGAAACCCCACCCTAACTCTTTCATGGTGACCTGCGTGCCCTCTCCACTATCAATTAAAATCATGCTGCCTCTGTAGGCTGCAAGGAGAGATGTTAAATATCTGCCGGGAAGCGGCATCGTTCCCCCGCATCCAAGCAGGCAAACATTAAACATGATCTCTCCCCCTTATTGTTTAAATATGCAGAGAAACTGTTCGTGTGAGCCTTTTCTCTCCCTATTATTTTTAACCACAGTATTTACTTTTTAAAAATAAAAATAGCCAAATTGGGCTGTCTGAAAGAATTTTTTTCCTCGGGCTTATTTATTCTGCCCAGAAACAGCCGATCGATCCTCCAGATTAACGCCCTGCTGCAGGAGATACATACGATAATATACCCCTTTCTTCACGAGCAGTTCCTGGTGATTGCCTTTCTCGACAATTTCTCCCTTATGAAGAACGAGGATAAGGTCCGCATCCTGAATGGTTGACAGCATCGCCTGGATGATGTACATTCCCTGGAGTGATTCATTTAATTTTGCGTTCAGCTGGCTGAGTTTCTCCCTTGCCGTATGGAATACACGGGCGCATAAGGCAATCTTATTAAAGCTCACCAGCTGGTAAAACATGAGGCCTACCGAAAGAAAATGCAGCACCAGGTAGAGTATCCCCAGGGCGAGAATGGGCTGCAGGGGAAAGTGGCGCGGAATCAGGTATTGATCGATAAACCGCTGGATAATAGCGGGTCCCGCAACGTTCGTTCCCGTTGCGAGAATCAGTGTGATAAAAGCAAGCAGCAGCTGTTTTTTGTACGGACTCATATACCCAAAGAGGCGCCGAAGTACCTTCTGGCGGGCGCGGCCGCGCGTCATATGACAGAATTATGAAACTTCTATCCGTGGAGCCTCAGGTCATCAATACCGCCCCGAAAAGAAAAACCCGCCATACATACCGGCATCCATAAACGAGTCCAGCAAGCAGCACGATGATGCTTAGCCATATTATAAGCTCCTGAGACCCCATCGACCTGTCTTTGATGCCGTCCACCACCTTCCATGTAATGTACGGAGGGATTAGATTAATTAGCGAAACAAAAAACAAGAAAAGTACACCAAATCCATAACTTCTCTTCTCTTCTTTAAAATACCAGAGTAAATCCTGAAATATCCGCATAAAAGCATCACCATTCCCTAAGCAGACTTCGGTCCCATCAGAGCGGCAGACACTGGCAGTGAACTAAGACTGAACCCATGTAGATAAGAAACAGCCATAGGCAAGGCCGATGGCTGTTTTACTTTTCCAAAATAATGGAACATTTATATGGTATTATACAATCCTTTTTTTACAATATCTCTACTGTGAAATTGTAAGTGTTTGAAACGCTGCTTACATGCTTATCCGGTACCCTGTCTTAACCTTTTAAAGGCTGGTGAATATCCGCTGCGTTTCCTGCCCTTTTTTCTTCCCGTTTATTTAAAATCCAGTAAAGAGGGAGACCGATCGCAGCTAATCCGATAGCCAACAAACTATCTCTTGGACTGTCAAAAAGCGTACTGATTACGACAAACGCGGACCCTACAATCGCAATGAGCGGAACGATGGGATACAGTGGCACACTGTATGTTCTTAACTCGCTGTTGTTTCTTCTGCGCAGGATAAAAACGCCGATAAACGCTTGGATATAGAAAATGTATACGACGAAAATAGCAATGTTAGATAAACGGTCCGGATCAGCGAGCACCATCATAACAACAGACAAGATGATCTGGGAAAGGGTGGCATTCACCGGCGTTCCCCACTTTTTGTGGACGCGGGATAGCAGGCCTGAAGCCGGCAACTGGCCACGTTCGGCCATAGCATAAGGCACACGAGGGAATGTTAATATTTTACCGTTCAAGCATCCAAATATTGAAATTAAAATACCGATGCTGATCAACTTGCCGCCGATTCCGCCAAATAAGATAGCTGCCGCTGTTCCTGCAGCGTTCTCACCGAGCCTTACGATGTGCGAAGCGGGGAGCACATGCAAAATCGCTACATTAACCAGCAGATAAGCAGCGGTCACCAGCACTAATCCACCAATAATAGCTTTCGGCAGAAGCTTAGCTGGATTCTTCATCTCACCTGCGACAAAACCAACGAGCATCCAGCCGTCATAGGCCCATAACGTTGCAAGTATGGCCGCACCCATGCTGATCGGCTGGCTGCTTCCGCTCGCCATACCAAAAATGTCTCCATTCCCTTTCCAGATACCAAAAATTGCAATTAATGCGATCGGAATCAATTTGGCTATTGTAGCCGCCGCCTGGACCATTCCGCCATATTTTGTCCCAAGGCTGTTTACGACGCCCAGGAAGAGCACAGCTGCGAGACCGAATGCCATCTTCCACGATGCAGGCAGCCCAAAGAGATTCGCCATCAACGATCCAAAGTAGAGGCCAAGCGCTCCGATGATAGCCGGTCCATAAATAATCGTTTGTACCCAGCCGCTGACGTACCCCCACAGCTTACCGTAAATTTCTTCTAGATAGACATAAAGCCCGCCTGTTTTAGGAATTTGGGTGCTTAATTCCGCAACCGTTAACCCGCCTGCAATGGTTATAATTCCTCCCAGGACCCAGGCAAGCAGTGCCATATTCGATCCGCCGGAAGCCGCAATCACTTTCCCCGGTTTCATAAAGATTCCCGAACCAATAACAGTGCCGATGACGATCGACATCGCTACCGTTAACCCAATCTCTTTTTTAAGCCCGCCTTCTGTCTCCATCTTATAATGTTCACCCCTTAAAAACTTATGTCTACGCTGAAAAAACACTTTCCTGTATGATAACATACTTTTTACGTAAACTACTTTTTTGTTAAATTACTTCCCTTTTGAATAATAAGAAAAACAGCCGCTGGCATTCAGCGGCTGTATATGTTGTCCGCATTCATTTTGTTTCTCGTTTCACTTTCCTGGAAACGAAGGGACTGTCTTTTATATAAAAACGCCAGGGATACGCCGCTGCCTCTTCTGCATAATCGACACCAATGCGCGGTGCGCAAACAACCTCAAAGGATTGTGCCGGGTTGGGCAGTTGCAAATCTTGCCCTTCCAGTTGTGGATGCTCCCCCTCCGGCTGGAACGGTAGCCCTGAGCTAATATACAGCCCATCCCCGCCTAGAAAGCGTCCATTGTCCGAACGGTTTATGCCCAGCGCCTGGCACAGCTTGCCTGGCCCATTCGTTAAACCGTACCGTTCTTTAGTTGTAAGCGGCCCTGGTTTTCCGTAACGGGCCAGCGCCATTTCTTCGATGCCGGATACCGGCTCAAGCGCCCGAATGAGCACAGCTTCCGGACTTCCAACCGCAGCGGTTACCGCATTAATGCAGAAATGCTTTCCATATATAAAATAGACGTAAGCATAGCCTGGAGGGCCATACATCACCTCGTTGCGATCGGTTCTGCGGCCGTTGTAGGAGTGGGCCGCCTTATCTTCTGGACCCATGTAGGCTTCCGTTTCGACAATTTTCCCTGCCCTGCAACTACTATCCGACTGATGGATTAGATACTTCCCCAGCAGATCTCTGGCCACATCAATTGTGTTGCGGCTGTAAAATTCCTGTGGTAGTTTCACAACGTCACCTCATTCCAGATCCAGCAGTTAGACCCGTACATGCCTTTTATCTACCACCTGGAAGGGTGACTGCCATTATAGACTGGCATCTTCTACCTTATCCAGCCAGCTTTCAGTTCCTTTCACAACCTCATTGATACAGCCATCTTCAAATGGTGAAACCAGACCCGCTACCTTCACAAGTTCCGTAAAGGAAAGGCTGCCGCCCTTTTCGCATAGTCTCACATAATCCTCCCAGGCAGATTCTCTGTTTTCCTGAGACTTCTGCCAGAACTGCAGGGCACATATTTGCGCCAGCGTGTAGTCTATGTAGTAGAAGGGGGAAGAGAAAATATGGCCCTGTTGATGCCAGAAACCGCCGCGCTCCAGGTAATCATTCTCCGCGTAATTCCTGTGCGGCAGATATTTACGTTCAATATCCCTCCACGCCTGTTTTCGCTCGGCAGGAGTGGCATCTGGATTTTCATACACAAAATGTTGGAACTCGTCGACCGATACACCGTACGGAATAAACAGGAGTGCGCTACTCAGGTGGGAGAACTTATACTTATCTGTCTCCTCCTGAAAGAACAATTCCATCCACGGCCACGTAAAAAACTCCATACTCATGGAATGAATTTCTGCCGCTTCATAGGTGGGGAAGAAATACTCGGGTACCCCATATCCCCGGCTGGTATATACCTGGAAAGCATGGCCTGCTTCGTGTGTAAGCACGTCAATATCACCGGATGTTCCATTAAAGTTGGAGAAAATAAACGGGGCACCAAACTTGCTGATATAAGTGCAGTAGCCGCCGCTGCTTTTGCCTTTCTTGCTCACCAAGTCCATCAGTTCGTTCTCACTCATAAACGTAAAAAACTCGTTGGTTTCAGGAGAAAGCTCAGCGTACATTTTCTTACCGTTCTCTAATATCCACTGCGGATCACCTTTTGGCCGCGGGTTTCCCGATTTAAACTGAAACGTATCATCATAGTAAGTTAATGTATCAACATCGATGCGGGCCCGCTGTTTCTCCTTCAACCTGGTGGCGACTGGAACAAGTGACGCTTTGACCTGGTCCCTGAAACCGGCAACCATATCCCGGTTATAATCGGTCCGGGTCATTCTCGCATACCCCAGCTCCACGAAGTTCTTAAAGCCAAGCTTGCGTGCAATTCGGGTTCTCACTTTTACCATCCGGTCATAAATATCATCCAGCTTCTCTTCATTGGCCGCATAGAAAGAATATTTGGCTTCGCTGGCCTTCCTGCGTACATCCCGATCGGCAGACTGGATGAAAGGGCCGAGCTGCGCCAGGTTTCGTTCTTCGCCTTCAAACATAATCTTTGCAGATGCGATAAGATTGCGGTATTCGCTTGCCAGTTTATTTTCTTCCTGCAGGTCTTCAATTACCTCAGGAGAGAACGTTTTTAAAGTAAGTTCTGCAATTTTAAACAGCTGCTTTCCCCACTTATTCTCTAATTCGCGGCGGAATTTAGAGTCAACGAGTGCCTGGTAATAGTTAGAGACTAACGCCTGGTAATGCGGCTGGACTTCATCGAAGTATTCCTGTTCCTCTTTGTACGTTTCATCATTCGTGTCAATGGTATGCCGGATCATCGCAATCTCAGCCATCGATTCGTAATCACTTCGTAGCTCATTGATGTTTTTCAGTGCTTTATCCTGCTCATCAAAGCTTGACGCTGATTGAAAAGAACGCAGCAGATCGTTAAATTTGTCTTCAATCTCCTTTATTTGTGGCCGTTTATAAGGAAACTCGCTAAATTTCATAAGCCTTGCCTCCCTTTCCATATTTCGTTAGGATCTTCACTATGATTGTATACGATTGGCGGTCAATTGGAAAAGAAGCTGACACGCGGGCCTTTCTTACCGCAAAAAGAAAGAGGCGATCCCAAACAACACCGTTGTAATTCCAGCAGCAATTAGGGCAGGAATCAGTTTTGTTCGCGCATATGCGATAACCGGCAAGTCCAGAATCGTACACAGCGTAACCGTATTATCACTTAGCGGCGAGGCGAATGCCCCGAAAGTTCCGCTTGCGAAGACGGCACCGATGACAAGCAAAATATTCGCCCCCGCCTGATGTGCAAGCGTTACGCCAAGCGGCATTAATAATCCCCACGTGCCCCACGACGACCCGATAAAATAGGAGATAAGCCCGCCAAGCAGAAACAAGACAGGGGCCACAAAAAAGTGAGGAATCCACCCTTTGACATGACTCGTAATATAGCGAGAAAACCCAAGGTCCTCTGCCACCGCTGAAACTCCCCAAATAAGGGCAAGCATGATAATGACAGACATTAGTTCATTGCCGCCTTTCACAAAATGCGTGACAAGCTTGGAGACAGGAATCTTCTGAAAGAGAAAGTAGATAAGGGTAAGGATTAAAGTCAGGAACAATGCCTCAAGCATAACGCCCAGCGCGTCGCTGTGCAGGAAGGCGTCAAAGAAGCCTGTCGCCTGCCTTCGCCCATCCCACCAACTGAGGAATAAGGTCGCACACAGAACAAAGAGCAGAGGAAGGAGGAGATTCCACGGCTTAATTGGTGTCTCCTTCTCATAGGCACGATAGCAGGACTGCAGCCCCTCTTCTCCCTGCTCAGCATTGGGGTTCTCATTCTCCGTTTTGATTATATCTGCATCCTTTTTAAAAAAGGTATAAAAAAGTCCGAGAGCTATCATAACAAAAGAGAAAAAGTTAAAAGGAATGCTCTTTACATATACGGTGTATGGTTTATCGTGGATGCCGTTTTCCCGAAGCGCCATCGCGATGACCGACACCATGTAGCCGACAAACGCAGTTGCCAGCGGGATTAACCCGACGACAGGGTTCGATGTTACTTCAATGACAAAGCCGATTTTCTGAGAGGACATTTTCAAGCGGTCCTTGAGTGCCTTCATAATCGGTGCAATGGTCACAATGCGGAAATCGGGGTCGCTGAATGTGAACATGGTAGAAATCCATGTTAGCAGCATGGCGCTTCGCTTAGACTTGACTTTCTTGCTGACCAGGTGGACAAATCCCTTTATCCCCCCTGCTAATTTAATAATGCTAATTAAACCTGCAAATGTGTAAAGAAAGATAATGATCCGGATATTGCTCGGTTTCACAATGTTGTTTACCATATAAGCCAGCATTGTCCGAATACCACCGAGAAAAGTGGGATCTTTTAAATAACTGCCCAGCAAAAGGGCTACAAATAAACCGGGCTGTACCTGTTTCGTTAGGACTGAAATTGGTATGACGATTAAAAAAGGAAGGAGCGAAACCCAGGAACCCCCCACAAAAACACCTCATTTCCAGCTGATTGCTGTACTAGTATCGCTGGAAAATGTTCCAATTATGTATATAAGAAAACCATCGCAGGCCATGCCGCTCTCTCTTTTCCCTCATAGAAGTTTTTACGGCCGCTTTGTGTAACGACGGGCGGACACTAAAAAAGGGAGACTGGCATAATCAGTCTCCCCGTTCGTTATTTTGTTTGCAGTTCATTTGCGACAATCTTTTTTAAAGCCTGCACAATTCCTGTATGGCTGGCTTCATGATAAATACCAAGCGCAAACAGTTCACCATAAGTGTGGTACTGCCTGCCAGATCCCAGGGTTACTGGTTTTGGCAGGTTTTCATCCAGCCTTCCTTCATAGGTGCTGGTAATGCGGTCTGCCTGATCCTGCAACTGCACCTTCAACGTGTCCAATGAAGGCGGTTCTTCTGTCCACTCAAAGGGTTTCGTGCCGTTCCCAAAAAGTTGTTTGTAATTTGCCGGAAGATGCTGTGTCCTATTGGGAAATCCAAACATGAACTGTTCATCCACGGTAAGAATATGGCCGATATTCCAGCGAATCGTGTTATTAAACCCCTCCGGCTGGTGATCAGCCTCTGCTTCCGTTACACTCTCAATATTTTTTAACAGCGAGTTGCGTGCATGGGTAAACTGCGCAAATAAAAGTGTGCTACTCAACCGGCATCTCCCTTTCTGTGTAACGATTGGTTTCCACTTTATTGTAACAAAATTCTTACAAAATGCTATAGCGTTCTTCTTTGCAATCTGTAATGAACATATGGCCCGGCGCATGGGTAATCATAATTTCGGGTTTTACATGCATCGCTACGGCCTGGGGCGTAACACCGCATGCCCAGAATACAGGAACTTCTCCTTCTTTGATCATCACGGCATCGCCGAAGTCTGGTTTATGAATATCTGCAATGCCAATTGAAGCCGGATTGCCAATATGCACAGGAGCCCCATGTACGGAAGGAAAACCCGTTGTAACCTGCACAGCGCGTACCACATCCTTTTCTGGAACAGGGCGCATGCTCACTACCATTGGCCCTTCAAACTGTCCGGCTTTTAAGCACGGAATGCTTGTTTTATACATAGGAACATTACAATTTTGCTCGATATGGCGAACAGGAATATCATTTTTAATCATAGCCTGCTCAAACGTAAAGCTGCAGCCGAGGAGGAAAGCAACCATGTCATCCTCCCAATAGCGGGTGATATCCGTGGGCTCATCAACAAGCTCACCATGCTTGTATACCCGGTACTTGGGTATATCTGTTCGCAGATCGGCACCGGGAGCAACAAGGCGGGGAATGGCTGAGCCCGCATCCGTTACATCCAGAACCGGGCACGGTTTTGGATTGCGCTGGCAGAAGAGAAGGAAATCGTACGCAAGCTCCTTCTTTAAAATGGCCAGGTTTGCCTGCGTGTAGCCTGGTGCCATTCCCGCTGTCGGGCTGGTCCAGGCTCCTCTTCGAATCTGTTCACGTGCTTCTGCCGGAGAAAGTATAGGTGAAGTAATCATGTTATGACCTCCTAGGGATAAAATGATTTATTTAAAAAGCTTTGGAACATCGTTGATCATGGTATACACGCCCATAAAGGCCATGGCAACCACGATAATGATGCCAAAAATGGTAAGCCAGAGTGGATGTTTGTAATCTCCTACAATTTTCTTCCTGTAAGCGGCAATGAGCATAACCCCAAGTGAAATTGGAAGAATTAAGCCATTGAGTGATCCTACCAGTACGAGAATTTTTACCGGTTTTCCAACTAATACAAAGATGATCGTAGATAATACAATGAATGCAATAATAAGCCAGTTCTGCCTTCTTTCCAGACTGCTATGAAAAGTACGAATAAATGAAACAGACGTATACGCAGAACCAATTACAGACGTGATAGAGGCCGCCCACATAACAACCCCAAAGATGATATACCCGATATTTCCTGCTGCCAGCTGAAACACAGAGGCTGGCGGATTTGCCGGATTAAGGGCCAGGCCTTTTGCAACGATGCCAAGCGCTGCGAGAAACAGCACAATCCGCATAATCGAAGCAATGCCGATAGCAGATAAGGCACCTTTTTGAATCTGGGGCAGCACCTTTCTCCCTTGAATGCCAGCATCAAGCAGCCTGTGGCCGCCGGCAAAAGTAATATAGCCGCCTACCGTTCCGCCTACAAGCGTCACGATTGAGAGAATGTCAATTTTAACCGGTGCAAAAGTTCTTACGACTGCTTCACCCACAGGCGGAGATGAAATGATAGCCACATAAATCGTCAGCAAGATCATGACAAACCCGGCAATTTGGGAAAAACGGTCCATTGCCCTGCCTGCTTCTTTTACAACAAATACCGCGATTGCAATGACACCGCTGATAACCGCGCCTGTTTCAGGCCTCATGCCAAACATAACGTTAAGTCCGAGGCCTGCCCCTGCTATGTTGCCGATATTAAACGCGATCCCCCCAATCACGATTAATAGGGATAGCAGATAGCCTAATCCCGGCAGCACCATGTTCGCAATATCCTGCGCCCTTTTTTCAGAGACGGCGATAATCTGCCAGATGTTCAGCTGTGCACCAATATCAAGAATAATAGAAATTAAAATAACAAATCCAAAACTTGCTGCCAGCTGATTGGTAAAGACTGTCGTTTGTGTTAAAAACCCGGGCCCGATAGCCGATGTGGCCATCAAAAAAGCTGCGCCAATCAAAATACTTGTTCTTGTTTTTCTTTCCATATGCCCTCTTTCTTTCTCTACTTTTTATACTCCAGCTGCCTGTATGGATACACCCGCTTCTAGCAGAAGTTCTTGAATTCGGCGGGCAAATGCAAGCGCATGCGCGCCATCGCCGTGAATGCATACCGTATCGGCTTGAATCGTAATCTCTTCCCCTGTCACAGTTGTTACCTTGCCTTCTTTCACCATTGTTATCACCTGTTTTGCGGCTGCTTCTGTATCTGTAATAAGCGCGTTTGCCTCTCTGCGGGATGTAAGTGATGCGTCCGGCTGGTATGTGCGATCCGCGAAAACTTCGCTTGCTGTGCGCAGCCCAATTTGCTGGCCTGCTTTAATCAGATCGCTGCCAGACAGTCCGAACAGGATGCATTCCGGATTGATATCATACACCGCTTCAGCAATGGCATTTGATAATTGAGAACTTTTCGCCGCCATGTTATACAAAGCACCGTGCGGCTTGACATGCTGCAGCTTTCCACCCTCTGCTTTGACAAACGCGGATAAGGCCCCCATCTGATACGCAACCATTTCGTACGCTTCTGATGGGGTAATATCCATATTTCTCCTTCCGAATCCTGCCAGATCCGGCAGTCCCGGGTGCGCGCCAACCGCAACGCCTCTTTCCAGCGCCATTTTTACTGTTTTTCTCATGACGGCCGGATCCCCTGCATGGAACCCGCACGCAACATTCGCGGACGTAATAAAAGAGAGGATTTCTTCGTCCGATCCCATGCTGTAGGCCCCAAAACTTTCCCCCATATCGCAGTTGATATCTACCCGATACATGCTCAACCCTCCTATTTCGTTTGAAGATAGATTCCGTGTTTCACTTTCTCAATGTCCTGCTCGCGCTGAAGCAATAGCCTCTGGGCTTCTTCCAGAGACACCTCTTTAAAAGAAATCGTCTCACCTGGTTTTACCTGGGCAACCACCGGCAAATCTACCGATATGACCTGTCCAATCTTAGGATATCCTCCTGTCGTCTGGCAATCTGCCATAAGCAGAATAGGCTGTCCTTCCGGTGGAACCTGAATCGTGCCTCTGCATACGGCTTCTGAGATGAGTTCCTGCTGCTGCGCCAGCTCAAGTACTTCTCCTTTAAGCCTGTAGCCCATCCTGTCGGACTGGGTTTGCACGGCAAATGGCTCGCTATAAAACGCATGCCTGCTTTGCTCCGTAAACAGTTCGGCTTGAGCCCCTCTTACAACCCGAACAACAGGATTTTCCCGGTAATCAGGCATAAGTTCCCTGCCTATGCTCCAATTTACACTGGAAAAGGATGCCGAGCACTGACCCTTGATCGGCTCCATCCTGGCTTCCGATTGCTCAGAGGGAGCATCGGTCACCAGCACATCGTCTTTTTGCAGCGCCCTTCCGTTATAGCCTCCAATCCCTGCGCGTAAATAAGTGCTCCTGCTTCCTAACACTTTCTCCGCATGAAAGCCTCCGGCAGCAGCCAGGTAGGTTCTGCATCCAGCCCGACACTGCTTAAAGATAAGGCTGCTTCCCGCCCGTACGTACACAGGCCGCCATTCTGGAACGGGTTCCCCATCAATTTCAGGAGATAGGCTGCTGCCGCAGATTGAGATAAATCCGTCGGTATCAAACCGCAGCTGCGGACCGACCAGCGTGATTTCCAGAACCGCCTCATTCTCCTCATTGCCAACCAGCAGGTTAGCCATGCGCAGAGCAAACGAGTCCATCGCACCGCTCATGATTACCCCATACTTTTGCAGGCCATTCCTTCCCCCATCCTGCAGGGTAGTAAGCAGCCCTGGACGCAGTACGGTTATTTGCATACCGCTGCCTCCTTCCATTTGTCAAATTCCAGCCGGGATATCTGGCGAAACCGTACATGATCACCGGCCCGCAGAAGGGAAGGTGGATTGTCTTCCGGCTTAAAAAGAGCAAGCGGAGTCTGTCCAATCAACCGCCAGCCGCCTGGCGTTTCAATGGGATACACACCAGTCTGCATGCCGGCTATGCCTACTGACCCCGCAGGAATAGCGAGCCGGGGAGAAGCCAGACGCGGGGCGGCAATTTTCTCAGACATCCCGCCCATAAATGGAAAACCGGGAGCAAATCCGATCATGTAAACGAGATAATCGTTTCCCGTGTGAATCTCGATGACTTCCTCCTCGGTAATTCCGTTATGCTTCGCAACAAATTCCAGGTCGGGCCCTAATTCTTCTCCATAGCAGACAGGAATTTCAACAACCCTTGCTTCTTCTTTCATCGCCTCTACGGAACTTTGCAGGATGTTCTGTAAAAGGGAACAAACAATGGAATAAGGAGTTGGGGTATTTTCATTTTCTCCAGATGCCATTGCGTAAACGATTACGGGGTTATAATAAACCGTTACGGTTGTAAATGCGGGTACATATTCAATCATGCCATTAAAGGGGTATTTATCTAAAATGGCACATAAGTTTGACACTTTAATCTGGGTTTCTTCAGATATAGTGTTACCGACCCGCATAACAACAGCTGAATCACCGAGCGGGGTAAACTCCATCACCTTAACGCCTCCTACATTCTATGACCATTTCTGTGGTGCTTATTTTATTAATTGTAAAGTTAGACAGTTACAAAAACAATACAAGATTTATTTTCCATAAAGCATATTTAGCTTTTTTTACTAGCGCAATTGAGAAAAACATCGTGGGCGATGTCGCTCTCTCCTTTCCCCGCATAGAAGTTTTTACGGCCGCTTTGTGGAACGACGGACGGACCGGCAAAAACATCTGGGTATCTCAATGATGGAGACAGTTTGCCGGTCTTTTTCGCCCTCTGTTCCACACGCTCCATTAGAAAACTAGGTTGCTGCTAAGCTGTAGCGCTGGCAGCAACCTAAGTTGCACTTATGCCGAAAGGTAAAATCGGAAACACCTTTCGGCCTGGGGAAAAAAAAGGTGCGGACATGCGCCTCACGATGCTTTTCTTGGGTGTTTTGGGACCGAAGGTCCCATTTAAAAAATCGTTCAAGGCAATTCAACACTGTGAAGCACATAAATTTTGCATGTGGTTAAAGAGAAAGGGACCTATCAGTCCCAGCAGAAAATAACTTTATACTTTAAAGCGGAACATACTTATAAGATAAAAAACAGCAGGCCCGGATGGATCATCCTTGCTGCTGCCTTGTATTCCACGGTTAATCTTCTAATGGCTTGAGACCTTCCTTACCGGTTAAATTTAAAATCATATCTATCAGAAGCGCAATTTCCTGCTCCATGTCATGCAGGCTGGCTGTTTCAACAGGTGAATGCATGTAGCGAAGAGGAAGGGAAACGAGCGCTACCGGTACGCCCTTGCCCGTTAAGCGCAGTTTATCGGCATCTGTCCCTGTTGAGCGCGGGGTTAGTTCGTATTGCAGTGGGATACCAAGACGCCGCGCGCTTTCTTCCAGCAGCTTATTGATTTTGCGGTTTACTGGCGCACCCTTTGCAAGTACTGGGCCCTCCTCAAGGTTCACCAGGCCATATTTGTTGGTGTTAACACCCGGATAATCGGTTGCAAATGTTACATCAACCGCAATCGCCATCGTCGGCATAACCGCGGATCCGGCAAAATAAGCTCCGCCCATGTTTGTTTCTTCATTCACGGTACTTACTGCATAGACGCCAACACTTGGCTGCTTCTGGGCAAGACTTCTCAATACCTCTGCAGCAATAAAGGCTCCGGTCCTGTTATCCAGCCCTCTGCCGCTGATTCGGCCGTTGAGCAAAAACTCAAGTTGACGCTTATACACCGCCATATCTCCGATTTGCACATACCGCGCTATCTCTTCTTTGCTTTTGGCCCCGCAGTCTATGTATAAGTCGGAAAATTCGAAGTCATCTTTTACGCCGCCATGGTGTTCAGCATTGGCCCCTATTACGCCGGTGATTCGCTGCTTCTCACCCAGTATTTCGACTTTCATGCCAATCGCAGGCTTGTGGCTTATCCCGCCAACTTTGTCCACATAGACAAAACCCTGTTCGTCAATGCGGTTGACAATAAAGCCGATTTCATCACAGTGTCCGGCAATAAGTACTTTAAAATCAGCATCCGGATTTAAAATACCGATGACATTGCCTGCCGTATCGGTCTCCATTTTGTCGGCGAATTGCTTTACATAGTTCATCCATTTCTTCTGTATCTCGACTTCCATACCGGAAGGAGAAGGTGTTGCCAACAAGTCCGTTAAAAATTGCTTTGCCTGTGCGTCCATTAATAAGCCCCGCTTCCTTATGAATTACTCTTAACAAAAGCAACGTATCCAGAACTAACATCATATCCAGAAAACACCTATTTTGCCAAGTCTTCTCTAATTTATAGGTTCTTACTCACTTTGCATTAGGCCTTAAAACTGTAAGGCTGCTGTGTACACTTTGTAGAATGGCACCCCATGCCGGATGGCCGCTTTTTTCACATCTTCATATTCCGGGATCTGCCTAATGACTTCGCCTTTCAAAATGGCCTGCTTTACGCTGACTTTCCCATACGGCGTATCGACGTATGTTAGATTGCGGTCCAGTATTCGCCTTGTGCACGGGATTTTTCTAACCCCAAGCGTGGTCGTCTCCATAAGCAGGATATCTTCAAACCGCTCGGCTTTTTCGGGAGAAGCAAGAACCGTAATCAGGGTGCCAGGGCGGTTCTTTTTCATGTAAACGGGCGTGTAATAGACGTCCAGGGCGCCTTCGTCCAGCAACCGCTCCATTACATAGCCAAAGCCTTCTCCGGTCATGTCGTCAACCTGTGCCTCCAAAATACAAAGGGACTCCCCCGGCTTTGCCCCGGCAGCTTGTATGCTGCCTTCAGTTCCGGCGGTGGGCATTTTCTCGACGAGGAGGGCGCGCAGTACATTTGGATGGCCAAACTCTTTGTCACCGGCCCCATAGCCAATGTGGAGAATCGTTGCCGATCCCAGCGTGCCAAACTCCTTCACAAGCGCTTTCAATATGCCGGCTCCTGTAGGGGTAGTCAATTCACCCTTAACATTAAGTTCAGCGAGTGGAATGCCTTTTAGAAGTTGTGCCGTGGCCGGCGCAGGGATCGGATACAAACCATGGGCCATTCTGACAAATCCGGAGCCCGTAGGTACATGCGATGCATAGATGTCCTCGATATCGAGACTTTCCAGTGCCAGACAGACACCGATAATATCGATAATAGAATCCATCGCCCCCACTTCATGAAAATGGACTTCATCGGTTGATATTCCATGGATTTTCCCTTCTGCCAGCGCAATCTCCCGGAAAATAGCCAGGCTTCTATCCTTAACGCGTTCAGGCAAATTACTGTGTTCGATCATATGAAGAATGGCAGATGCTTCACGATGCTCATGGTGGTGTGTATGCTCGTCTGCAGACTCAACATGATGGTGATGATTATGCTCATGGTGATGGTCAGGATCATGGTGATGGCCGCTATGTGTGTGTTCCGTCTGCTGTTGCTGCCCAAAGCATAGCTTGAGCTTTTTTGACGTAATGCCTAATTTATTTACTTCCTCAATCTCAAAAGTAAAATCATCCAGAGGCAGTTCTCTTAAGTGGCGGATAATGTAAGCAGGATCCGCTCCCAGGTCAATGAGCGCGGCCAGTGCCATATCCCCCGCAATACCTGAAATACAGTCCAGATACAGGCTAGGCATTGTTCTGCACCACCCCGCAAAATCCCTGGTCATCACGCGTGCTCATTGGCTTCCTCCTGCATATTCGAAAGCTTTTCATTCATCGAACCGGTGCGGTACCCCTGCAGGTCTAATGTGACATACGCAAACCCTTCTTCTTTAAGTATCGCCGTGATTTCGGGTGCCATGTGAATAACCCGCTCAAAGTCAGAAGGCGCTACCTCAATCCGCGCAATATCATCATGGTGCCGAATGCGAAGCGTTCGAAAGCCCATTCGGCGCAGCTTATCCTCGCCCCTATCCAGCTGTCTAATTTTATCGATTGTAATGAAGTTGCCGTACGGTATACGCGATGACAGACATGCAAAAGAAGGTTTGTCCCAATTGGACAGCCCCATTTCCTTCGCAAGCTGCCGAAGTTCTTCTTTATACAGCTCTGCTTCCTGGAGAACGCTTCGAACTCCGTTTTCTTTCGCCGCTTTACGCCCCGGCCTGTAGTCGCCCAGGTCATCCATATTCGCGCCATCGAGAATCCATGGAATGTCTTTTTCTTCCGCAAAATTATTTAGGCTTGTATAGAGGCCGGTTTTACAGTGATAGCACCGGTCAGGCTCGTTTCGGACAAACATTGGGTTTTCCATTTCGGCAATCTGGATAATTTCATGCCGCACCCCAAGTTCACGTGCAAGGGAGATCGCTTCTTCTAATTCCCGTTCTGGAAATGTTTCGGAAGCGGCAGTTACTGCCAGTACGTTATCCCCCAGCTCTTGCGCAGCCCGGGCTAAAACAAAAGTGGAATCAATGCCTGCGGAGAAGGCAACAATTGCTTTGTCCATGCCTCTTAATAGTTGGCCCAGCCGCTCATTTTTTTCTTGAAGATTCATACTTCTCCCTCCTCAAACCGTTCTATTTCTCGTCAACATGCCACTTGGCAAAATATCCGTCCTGATTAAACACCATTTCTTCCGGTTCCCGGACAACTTCTATATGATCCAGCCCTCTTAATTCGGGAAGGAGGGATTCGGACACATAGATGTACTCCAGATGCAGCGTATCCGGTATCCGGATAAAACGCGCGTTTTCCGGTTGCACACCCCAATTGGATCGCAGAGCCGTCTGAATGGCTGCCCGGTCATTTTCAAGCACAATCGGGATCGCGGCCCGGCTGAGAAAGGAACTTGTGATCACATTCTCATTCATCTTCTGGTAATCGATCACATCAAAAAGTCGCTTCGTGGTCAGATCAGCCAGCCCAATCCCCAATGCATTCCCATGTGATTCTTCACTCAAATTGCTGGCGACAATGTATTTGATTCGGGGAGATTCAGGTTCTTTAACCCCAAGAATGCGTATGCGGCCGATTATGTTCGTATCCATGCCTGTCCCGCTGTAGTTCTTTCCGATCTCATCAACCAGAAGAATATCGATATCTTCTACAGGCAGTTTCGGCATCAAGGCAGCAGATTCCTGCAGAAGTTCAGCTTCCCGCTCCCGAATTTTTTCTGTCGGAACCGCTTCAATCTTTGCGGTCTGTTCGAAGGCGTTTTCAGTAATGGCAACCCCGCATAACACATTTGCTTTTTCTAACACAACAGCGGCGACCTCAGGCATAAGATCACGAATTCCGTGCACTCCATAACTGTGGATGAGAAGCGCCTGTTTATGCTTGCCGAGCCCGATGGCTGCCATTTTCATTAATCCGCTTTCAATATGGATGGGCGATTTAAAATCGGTATGAACCTTTACCCGCCCCATCAGCAGAATGCCATCAGCTTCATGCGCATTCCGATCAATGTAGACGGGCATACCGGCAGGTGTCTCGCCAATCTGCACGACATCCATTGATGAAAGTACGGGGGCGCCGCAGAATTCCTCTGTGACGCCTAGGCTATGGAGCACCTCCACCTGGCCTTCCGCCGTTGCGCCGCCATGGCTGCCCATGGTGGGAACGATAAAGGGCGATGCACCCAGTTTTTTTAATTCTGCCACAGCTGCCCGGATAATGACCGCGATGTTTGCGATCCCCCGGCTTCCGGCCGTGATCGCCACCCTCATGCCCGGTTTAATGGTTTCCTCAATATTCACCGCTGACAGCTGCTCTGCCATGGCAGCGTCAATGTCAGAGACTACAGGTCCCTTAAAATGCTGTTTAATAAGCGCAATCTTCGGTAAACTCACCACCCTGCCTCCTTTACTGCCCTATGGCTTTTTTCTCGTTGTTTGGCTGCTGATAAATAGGCCCGCTTTTTAGGGAACGGCCCAAAATAGCGGTTACAATCGCTGAGACGATGAGACAGCCGGCAAGAAAATAAAAACCGGTATGATAATCTCCTGTAGCATCTTTAAGTTTACCAAAAATTGACGGGCCATAGTATCCCCCAAGGTTTCCAATTGCGTTTTGGAGGCCAAGCGCAGCGCCTACTATCGTAGCAGGAATAATAGCCGTTGGAATGGCCCACAGCGGACCGTACGGCGCGTACACCCCAATAGCCGTAATAGAGAGCAGAATCATTTTTGCAGCGGCAGAGTCAACAAACTGTCCGGCAATCATGCCTGCCGCCCCAATAAGTAGCGGGATAATCACGTGCTGGATTCGGTTCATCCGTTTATCGGACCAGATAGAGTTTACGAACATCCCTATTAACGCACAGGTGAATGGTATCGCCGTCAGCCAGCCCATCGTAACCGGATCCTTCGTGAAGGACTTAACCACGCTCGGTACCCAGAGCGTATAGCCATAAAAACCGGTCATCCAGAAAAAGTAAGTTACGACAAGTCCCCATACCGTACCGTTTTTAAAAGCGGCTCCGTAACCGTCGGACTTAATGGCTTTCTTCTGTTCTTCCGCTAATTCCTTCAGTAGCGCCTTCTTCTCCGCTTCGCCCATCCACTTCGCATCTGCTGGTCTGTCTTTGACAAAGGCGAGCCAGACAAACGCCCAGACAAACGGTGGAAGCCCTTCAATGATAAAGACTGTTTTCCAATCAAAATGCGCAAGCAGTACACCGGACAGCGGCGCCATAATCACCGCTGAAAAAGGCAGGCATGCCATCCAGAACGCATTCGCGCGTGCCCTTTCTTTGGTGGTGAACCATGAAGCCAACAGCACAAGCACAGCCGGCCATACGCCGCCTTCCGCCACGCCAAGGAAGAAGCGAATCACTTTCAGCTGTGTTTCGTTCTGTACGAACCCGCATGCTGATGCAAATACTCCCCACACAATCATAAGAATAAATACAAATTTCTTAGCTGACCAGCGAGATGCAAGAATCCCGCCCGGAATCTGCAGAATCATATAACCCCAGAAGAAAATACCGGCAATATCACCAGCGGAGCCGGCCGATAAATGCAAATCTTTTTCCATATATGGAATCAGGACGCCCACGTTAATTCTATCCATGTAGGCGAGCATATACATAACGAAAGCCACTGGAATGATTTTCGCCCATTTAGAAGTTTCCACTACAATTCCCCCTTTTTTTAACTAATGGCATGAAGCGCTTTCAAATTTAGCAACATACACTTCGTAATATTCGATGAAAGAATCCAAAAACGCAACCGCTTACAATCTCTTAAGAAGTGAACCATCCATAGAGTACCAGCGCCAAAATAGTTTCAAATAAAAACACTTCGTGAGTGAATCTCTCCTTTCTTGTGTAACAATGTGAACAAAAATGTTTAATTTTAATAAAAAAATACTCTAATTAGTCGAAAAGTTCAATACCAGACTTAAAAAACGTTTAAATTTTAAACATTCATTACGATTGATAAGGAGCATCCAGCTTCTGTTTGCTTACAGCTCTCCAGAACTTTGCCAGGTTATAAGATGTCCGGTACATGTAGTTGAAGGCATTTTCGAAGGCATCAGCGAGACTTAGAACCCCTGGGACAATGCTGAAAACACAATCAATGCCGTGTTCATAGACTGCTGCACTATCCTCTGATACATTGCCAGCAATCGCCAAAACGGGAATCCCATATTTTTTGGCAACAGACGCAACACCAATCGGCGTCTTTCCATAAGCGGTCTGGCCATCAATCTTTCCTTCACCGGTAATGACGAGAGAAGCTCCCTGCACATATTTCTCAAGCTCAACGGCCTCCAAAACAATCTCCACGCCTCTCTTTAAGCGAACCGGGAGAAATGCAAGCAGCCCGGCTCCAAGCCCGCCAGCCGCTCCTGCGCCAGGTATATCCCGTACACTTTTTCCAAGCTGCCGCTCGATGACTGAAGCATAGTGTCCGAGATTTCTATCAAGCACATCGATCATTTCAGGGGTTGCGCCCTTCTGCGGTCCAAAAATGGCGGAAGCTCCCCTTGGTCCAGTCAATGGGTTATCGACATCACACGCCACTTCGATATCAATCTGGTATAACTGGCTGTCCAATCCTGAGAGGTCTACGGCCGCAAGCTGGTCAAGCGATCCTCCACCCGGCCCTAATTCTTTTCCCTCTCTATCAAGCAAACGGCCGCCCAAAGCCTGCACCATGCCTGCACCGCCATCATTCGTGGCGCTGCCGCCTATCCCAAGGATGATGTGGGAAACGCCATGATTTATTGCTTCTATCATAAGTTCGCCTGTTCCCTGCGTTGTTGTAATTAGGGGATTTCGCTGATCCGGCGGGACAAGATGAAGCCCGGATGCAGCCGCCATTTCAATCACCGCGGTTTTTCCATCACCCGAGATGCCAAAGAAGGCTTCCACCGGCAACCCCAGCGGACCGGTCACCACCTTGGTTACAATGCGTCCCCCTGTCGCGTCAACAAGCGACTGAACGGTCCCTTCCCCGCCATCTGCCATGGGGACTTTAATTAACTCTGCATCTGGGAATACCTCCCGAAAGGCTTTCTCAATAGCACGAGCTGCTTCCAAAGAAGTCAAACTCTCCTTAAAAGAGTCGGGCGCAATTACGATTTTCATATATTGTTCATCCCTTTCCAAATGATTATAAGGCTTCTACTTTTCTCCTACCCCCTCATTGTAAACGCTATCTTTTTGTTTTTCATTGTTTATCCTGCTAAATATTAACCTGGAATTTAACTGCTCATTTGTGCAAATGACCAAGAAAAATATCCAGGCAGCTCACCTATCCAGACGGTAGAGCAGCATCGAAATGTACAGCTCAAACAAATCTTTTAAGTTTTTCAGGTCCTTTCCTGTTATCTCTTTGATTACACCCAATCGGTAACGAAGCGTGTTTCTGTGAATAAAAAGCCGTTCAGCCGTCAGATTAACATCGCCATTGGACGCAATGAATGCTTGAAAGGTTGCGGTCAGATCCCCTTTCCGATCATTGTCGATCAGCCTTTGATACGGGGATCGCAGAATGCCATGCTCGTCCATGCCAGCCAACCGGGATAACAGCACAGGAAGGGCCAATTCATGATGCAGGTAAAGCGCAGTCTGCGGCTGCACGACTCTTCCAGCATCCATGGTTCTTCTTGCAAGGTGATAGGATTTTGCTATTCCCTCAAGTCCTCCATGATAATCGCCAATCGAAATCTTGCACGAAACCCCGGGTATACTATCCAACTTCTGTGCGAGCCGTTTTGCAAAATGGATAGCATGATCCATTTCCCTGCCCTGTTCTTTATGCATGACTCGCTTGAGAAGCACAATGTCCATCAAAGGGGTGGTTGCCAGCAGATCGTCCAGATCCATGCTGTTCTCTATAAGAGAGACAGCCTTCTGCCGGGAAAGGCTCATGTTTTCCGGGCTTATATCTTCCGAACGGATGTCAATAAGAATGGCTATACGGGGAATTTCCAGGTTGATTCCGAGCCTTCTCGCACGATCAATAAACAACGGATCCGCCTGCGCCTCTCCATGAATGATCTGATTAATAACTTCCTCTTTTAAACGCTTGTCCCATTGAAGCTGATCCATTAGAAAGGATTGTGTAAGGATCATCTCCGCAGCCATTTTTACTAATTCGGCATAATTTCTGACCTCATTCGGAATGCCGGTTATACCGATTACGCCAGCGATTTTTCCGTTTACGGTTATCGGCAGGTTAATTCCCGGCCGAATCTTAAGGAGCCGGGCTTCTTCCTTGTTTATTTCTACCTTCTCTTCACTTTCGATTACAAGAAGCGCGCCTTTGTGAATCTGTCCAATCCTCTCCGGATCACTCGATCCCATGATGACCCCCCGCTGGTCCATTACATTAATATTCCGGTCAATTATGTTCGCGGTACGCTCAACAATCTCGTGCGCCAGCTGCTTATTCAAATATTCCATGATGCATCGGGGCTCCTTCTGCTTGTCTTATTCCAATCCTATCTTTCTATTATTATCGCAGAATGAACCTTTGTAGGCGAATGCACATATAGTAGGTGAGGGAGGGATTACTATGACAGATTACCAGGATACCGCGCTATTTGAGCATCGTTTCTGGCTGCAAATACTGGGCGATCACGCCCGCTTTATCCAACTGACATTGGCTGTTAAAGAACAGCAAGAAATCGCAAAGGCAGCCTACTTTATCCAGATATTTGATAACCTGCTGTCAGCAGCCCGCCAGCTGCCTGCTGACGATCAGGCCCTGGATCTGCTCACCCGGCAGGCGTATGCACAAGCCTGCCAGCTGCGGGCATTTAAACTGCACCTCTTAAGTCGGCACCTCATTGGCAAAATCGACATACAGCTTCCGCCCACTTTTATGAATCATATGGTTAACGAGCTGGATGAGTATATCCGAATTCTGTCCTTTCTTCTTAACGGTCAGACGCCGCCCGCCTGCAATCCTGTGTATCATCATCTGCTGTGGCTGCTAGACGCAGTAGGCCATGCTTCGACCATTACATGCTCCGTCGATATAGTGGAAAACGATATAAAGGAGAAAAGCAACAAATTCATAAGGAACTTCGAGCATCTATTTGAGAAGGCTGTTGAGTTCGCAGGTTATCTGCGCACGAACATTGATAGATTTCCGGCACTGTCCCGCCTGAACCGCCAGGCAGAGCTGGAAATGATCGTATTCCTTGAATTCCTAAACGAACTTGAGGAGATGAAGCTTACCGATCAGCTTCTCGGCGTATTGAATCCGCTGATGCCTGACCACATGGCGCGGGAGGAGTGCTATTATCTAACAAAACTTTCTGAGGTATCCGAAGTAGAGAAGCCGACCTGCATGCCGGATAAACCGCGTGTAGAATAAGGCATATTGCTCCCCTTGCTCCTATATCTATAACTAAAAGTATTGTAGGGGGGATTGGTAAGATGGCAACAGCTCCGCCTCTGCTGCGCAAGGGAGATACGATAGGGATCGTTACGCCTGGGAGCCCGCTCGCGGCGGAAACAATAAACGCGCGGATTGCTACGGTAAAGAGCATGGGCTTTAATGTGGTGCTTGGAAAATACGTATACGAAGCCACCGGTTTTCTTGCCGGTACTCCCGAACAGCGAGCTTCTGATTTAATGAGTATGTTTGAAAACAAGGCAGTAAAAATGATTTTACCTACTAGGGGCGGCGTTGGGGTACAAGGTATTCTTCCCTTTCTTGATTATGGGGTCATAAGGAACAACCCTAAGATTATAACCGGATACAGCGACGATACGATTTTGCTCAATGTTTTAAATCTGTTTACAGGACTGATAACGTTCCAGAGCCTTCTGCTGATTGATTTTCGACCCGATACACCGGAATATAACTTCAGCCAGTTCTTTACTGCCGTCACCTCTACGGCTTCTCCCAGGCAAATTCAGAACCCGCCGGGAAGGGCAATGGTAAGCCGTGTTCCGGGGAATGTGATCGGTCCTCTTGTGGGCGGAAACCTGACTTCATTCGTCGGGTCACTGGGAACGCCTTATGAAATCGATACAACGGGCAGAATTCTTCTTATAGAGGAAACGCATGCTCCGATTAACACCGTATACCGCTATCTGCTTCAGCTTAAGACTGCGGGCAAATTTGATGAGTGCCTGGGTATCATTATGGGTGAGTGTACGGGATGCGAAGCCGCGTACGGTGTGACCTATAACCAGTTGATCGACTCGTTTGTTGTACCGCTTGGCAAGCCGCTGTTGACAAACGTCGCAACCGCCCACGGGCGTTTTAAAGCCGCGATGCCCATAGGCGCAACCGTTAATTTAAATGCTGATAATGCCACATTGACCGTGCTGGAGCCGACTGTGAGCTCCTAAAGCACGGCCTTTTTTGTCAGGCAATCGGCCCGCAATTTATTGCCCCGCAAGCCTTTCCACTGGCGTTGCTTTCAGGAACTTCTCAACCGCCGCAATATCGTTGGCGAAGACCCGGTCCTGCGTGAGCGGCAGCGAAACTTTTCTCCCTAGCGTATAAAGATTGCGGGTGGCACGCCCCATTTTTTCGATCTTCCGATACTCGACCGCCTGCATGGCACAAATTAATTCGATCGCCAGCACACGCCGGCAGTTCTGGATTACCTGGTAAGCATGCCGGGCACCAATCGTGCCCATGCTGACATGGTCTTCCTGGTTGCCCGATGACGGGATGGAATCCACACTTGCCGGGTGCGCCAGTGTTTTATTTTCCGAGACAAGGGAAGCGGCAGAATACTGGAGGATCATCGCACCGGATTGCAGCCCAGGCTGCGGGCTTAAGAAGGGCGGCAGGTCATTTAGCTGCGGATTCACGAGCCTTTCGATGCGTCGCTCAGAGATGCTGGCGAATTCCGCCATGGCAATAGCCAGAAAATCCATAGCCAATGCGATCGGCTGGCCGTGAAAATTGCCACCTGAGATGACCTTTTCCCCGTTATCAAAAATCAGCGGATTGTCGGTAGCCGCATTGATTTCTATTTCCAGTTTTTCTCTCACGTAGTTAAGTGCCTGCCAGGAAGCGCCATGCACCTGCGGGATGCAGCGGAGCGAATAGGCATCCTGTACCCTGATCTCGCACTGCGCTGTAACAAGCTGGCTGTCTGCCATGTATTGCCGCATTCTCGCAGCTACTGCAGCCTGCTCCGGATATCCTCTGGCGATATGCACTTCTTCCGCAAATGCGTCCCTAATCCCGCGCAGCCCCTCGATCGTCATCGACGCGATCAATTCGGACTGCCTCGCCAGTTGTTCAGCTTCCAGGTAGGCCACTACCCCGATTGCAGTCATGGCCTGTGTTCCGTTAATAAGCGCCAGCCCTTCTTTGGCGGACAGTACAAGCGGCTTTATCCCTTCAGCTTGTAAAGAATGGAGAGACGATACTACTTTTCCCTGGTAAAACACATGGCCTTCCCCGATGAGCGCGAGCGATAGGTGTGAGAGCGGTGCCAAATCTCCGCTTGCACCAAGCGATCCCTGCTCCGGCACCATAGGGTGTATGCGCCTATTTAGCAACGCGATCAGGATGTCTATGACATCTCTTCGTACCCCGGAATAACCCTTAAGCAGCGCGTTCGCCCGCAGGAGCAGCATAGCGCGGGACACAACCTCCGGTAACGGATCGCCCACCCCGCATGCATGGCTGCGTATCAGGTTAAGCTGCAGCCTCTCCACATCTTTTTGTTCAATCCGCACATCGCTTAATTTTCCAAATCCCGTGTTAATTCCATATACCACCCGGTTTTCCGCTACAATCTTTTCAACCGCCCGACGGCTGGCATGCACCCGCTCCAGGCTCTCCGGTGAAGCCTCCACAAGCTCGTTATCCCATATAACCGCCTCGGCTTCCTTCAGCGTAAGGGAATGTCCCTGTAACGTAATCACGGTGTCACCCTCCTTTTTTTGGATTGAAAAAGGGGACCGCTTTCTTTCACTTGATGATTTCGCCTATTACTAATCTATTCGCTTCTGTAGAGAGTGTGAACGATTGAATTCTCCTCTGCTGCCTGTCAAACTTTTACCCGCAATTGCTGGGTGCACACAGGTTCATAAAAAATGTGTTGCGCTTACATTTCACGTGTGCTATATTGATTTCACAGGATGATGAATTACATACAGCCATTATATTAATAATCCTAGTATAGATTCAGCATCGCACATTTTAATAGAATATTTACACGGCCTTCCGTGTTACTGATACGATCAGGCATGAGCGAAGGGAAATTAGAATGGAATCCTTATCATTAGGGGTTTCGCTATAATTCCTTCTAGCTCATGCCTTTTTGCGTTTCACCATCGGCTGGTTTGTGTAAATAGTTAGGAAACAAAGGGGGAAATCAAATGTTTAAGAAGATCTTTGGCGTTCTCCAACAGGTTGGTAAAGCGCTAATGCTTCCCGTCGCGATTCTGCCGGCAGCTGGTATTCTTCTTGCCTTCGGTAACGCGCTTCAAAATCCCGCTCTCTTGCAAAGGCTTACATTCCTGAACAGCCATGGTGTTCAAATGGTTGCCAAGGTAATGGAGCAGTCGGGCGGTATCATATTCTCAAATCTTGCCATACTGTTTGCCACAGGGGTAGCTGTTGGGTTAGCCGGCGGTGAAGGCGTTGCAGCCATTGCTGCGATTATCGGCTTCCTAATTATGAATACGACAATGGGCATCATCATGAATGTTACACCGGACATGGTCGCCCACGGCCAGGCGTATGCGAATGTACTTGGCATCAATACTCTGCAGACAGGCGTATTCGGCGGTATTATTGTCGGTATTCTTGCCGCTTACCTGTACAAGAAATTCTACAACATTGAACTTCCGCAATTCCTGGGCTTCTTTGCCGGGAAACGTTTCGTACCAATTATTACAGCCGTTTCAGCTCTTGTTCTCGGTATTATCATGACGATTATCTGGCCTCCGATTCAATACGGATTGGATTCGTTCTCCCATAACATGATCGATGCAAACCCAACACTTGCAGCCTTCATCTTTGGCTTAATTGAACGTTCACTGATCCCGTTCGGCCTGCACCATATCTGGTATGCACCGTTCTGGTTTGAATTTGGTTCTTATACAAACAAAGCCGGACAAGTTGTACATGGCGATCAGGCGATCTTCTTTAACCAGGTTAAAGACGGCGTCAAATTAACGGCAGGGACATTCATGGTTGGTAAGTTCCCATTCATGATGTTTGGCCTTCCAGCCGCAGCACTTGCCATGTACCATGAAGCAAAACCAGAGAAAAAGGCGCTTGTTGCCGGTATCCTTGGTTCTGCTGCGTTAACTTCTTTCTTAACAGGTATTACAGAACCAATTGAGTTCTCATTCTTATTCGTAGCACCGCTTCTGTTTGCAGTTCACGCCGTTTTTGCAGGTCTGTCCTTCATGATCATGCAGATTCTCAATGTTAAAATCGGTATGACATTCTCTGGCGGTGTGATAGACTACATTCTGTTTGGTATCCTGCCTAATAGAACGCAGTGGTGGCTTGTAATCCCTGTCGGTTTAGTGTTTGCGGTCATCTATTACTTTGGTTTCCGTTTTGTAATCCGCAAATGGAACCTGAAGACACCCGGACGTGAAGATGATGATGCAGTTGTTCAGGGCAGCGGCAATACAAATGCAGGCGCTCTTGCAGTTGGTGTGTTAGCCGGACTTGGCGGAAAAGAAAACATCAGCAACCTTGATGCATGTATTACGCGCCTTCGCGTTGCTGTAAAAGATCCAAAACAGGTCGATAAAGATAAACTCAAACAGTTGGGAGCTGCCGGCGTACTCGAAGTCGGAAACAGCATCCAGGCCATTTTCGGACCGAAATCCGATCAATTAAAAGAACAAATTAAAGATGTAATCGCAGGAAAAGTTCCGGTTGATACCGTTGATGCCACACCTGTTGTTAAGCTAGCCGTTACACCGGACACACTTGCTAAAGCGGATGAAGCTAAAAACGAGGCGATCGTATCTCCGCTGGACGGAAAAATCATATCTCTGGCAGATGTTCCTGACCAGGTATTCTCGCAAAAAATGATGGGTGACGGGTTTGCCATCGAGCCTGCTAATGGTGAAGTGGTTTCACCGGTAGACGGTACAGTTACAACGTTCTTCCCGACCAAACACGCACTCGGCATTGTGTCTGATGGCGGCCGTGAAATACTGGTTCACTTCGGTATCGACACGGTTAACCTGCAAGGTGAAGGATTTGAGGCGCTTGTTCAACAGGGTGATAAAGTAAAAGCAGGCCAGCCGCTGTTGCGCGTTGACCTGGATAAAGTAAAAGCGAAAGTCCCTTCTACCATTACACCGGTTATTTTCACAAACCTGGCACAAGGTGAAGAAGTCGTTGTGGAACCGGGTTCCCGCGTATCCCGCGGCGATAAAAATATTGTACAAATCAAGCAAGCTGTCTTGAAATGAGAAAAACGACCGTGCGGCTTTTCACAGCCAGCGCGGTCGTTTTTTTCTATATCCTTATTCAAAAAGCTTTTTATATTGGCCGTAGCCCTCTTTTTCGAGATCTTCCTTTGGTACAAAGCGTGTAGCGGCGGAATTGATGCAGTAACGAAGGCCGGTTGGACCCGGTCCATCATTAAAAACGTGCCCCAGGTGGGAATCTGCTTCCCTGCTTCTTACCTCTGTGCGAACCATGAAGTGGCTGAAATCCGACTTTTCCTTCACATTTTCTTCATGAAGAGGTTTCGTAAAACTAGGCCAGCCGCATGCGGAGTCAAACTTATCAAGGGAACTGAAGAGCGGCTCACCGGATACGATATCGACATAAAGCCCTTCGCGGTGGTTATCCCAGAATTCGTTCTGGAAAGGCGGTTCCGTCCCATTGTTTTGTGTAACCTCATATTGCAGGGGCGTCAACCTCTTTTTCAGCTCTTCTTTGTCCTTTTTCATACTCCAGTTCTCCTTAATAAAGTCTTCGCGCCCGGATCCCTTGCGGTAAAGTTTGTAGTGAAGTTCATTTTTCTTATGGTAATTCTGATGGTATTCCTCTGCCGGATAGAACGCAGACGCGGGCAGGATTTCGGTCGCTATCGGTTTACTAAACCGGCCGCTTTCCGCCAGCTCTTTTTTAGAGATTTCAGCTCTGCGTTTCTGTTCATCCGTATGATAGAAGATCGCGGTTCTATACGAAGAACCCCTATCATGGAATTGCCCGCCCGGGTCAGTAGGATCGATCTGCTGCCAGAAGATGCTCAGTAGCTTCTCATACGGGAAAACCTCAGGGTCAAATGTAATCTGTACGGCTTCATAATGCCCTGTTGTATCCGAGCATACTTCTTCATAAGTCGGATTCTCTTTATGTCCGCCTGTATACCCGGAGACAACGCGCTGAATGCCCGGCATTTCTTCAAACGGAGAGACCATGCACCAGAAGCAGCCTCCTGCAAAGGTTGCCTTCTCAAAATGCGGCTCTTTTTCGCTGCTCATCTTATCACTCCATTTCCATGCAGATGTATGCTGTACGTTTATTTTAGCATTAGACAACCAGAAAGACACGTCATGGAGTGTCAATCCTACTCGGTAGTTGCTTGTATGATTCTCTCAACTTGCTAAATCCCATGTTATATTATTATTAAGCAGCCTTACTTAATTTTTTTCTCAATTATTGACCGATGGACAATTAATAAGAAGGAGTGATTAAGCTGGCAAACCTTGCTCTCAAGGAATCCTGCTATGGGCAGAGCTGGAACATTCCAGGCGCCGGAGTTATAACGGGCAGAGAAATAATCCAGATTGCACAGAGCGAAGCAGGACGAAGAAGTTTCATCATTCCAGTAGGAAAGACAATGATGAAGACTGCCGGTTTCTTTAATCCATTTCTTAGAGAAGTAGCTGAAATGATTATCGTTAAATGATGGTACAAAAATAAGAAAAACATCGCGGGCATACCGCTCTATCCTTTCCCCTCATAGATGTCTCACGGCCGATAACCAACGAAAGCCCGCAGTATGTCCTCCCCTTTATACAGCGGGTGCACTTTGCGGGCTTTCATTTCTTACAGGCTTGCTGCTGCTTAAAATCGCTGATCCATGGCCACTTCCATAATCCATAGTGACCCGGCAACCACGGTGAATGCAATAAACAGACCGAAATAGATGGCTGTCTTCTTAACCCAGGCAGAATTGCCTTCATTCAGATGCATAAAAAGCAAAAGTTGAATAAACACCTGAATAATACCCAGAAATACGCTTATGGTAAGCGATATATTCACCGGAAGAGGCGAACTCAATACCAGCCAGAATGCGATAGCAGTGAGGACAAGAGAAAGAATGAATCCGATTACATACTCCCAAGGAAATCCTTTATGGCTCTGATTCCCGCTCTGTGTACTTTGCTGAGCTTCCATTGTTTATGTCACCTTTCCTGTCAAGTATACGGCGGTAAAGATAAACACCCACACAACATCGAGGAAATGCCAGTATATACTTACGATGAAGGCCTTTCTTGTTGTCCGCGGTGTGAGCCCCCGCTGAACCAACTGTATTACGACTGTAATCATCCAGAAAATCCCTAGTGTCACGTGTGCTCCATGGGTGCCAACAAGCAGGAAGAAGCTCGATAAAAAGGCGCTTCTGCTTAAGGTCGCCCCTCTGCTTACATAAGTGATAAACTCATTGAGCTCCATGCCCACAAAACCTGCGCCCAGAAGAAGCGTGATCACGAGCAGGACAATTAGCCCTTTCACACGGCCCGCGCGCATTTCGTGTACGGCGAGGCCGCTTGTAAAACTGCTGACCAGCAAAAGAAGGGTCTCAATGGCAAATGGCATTACCTCAAACAATTCGCGAGATGTCGGCCCTCCTGCCGTGCTTGCATGAAGGGTAAGGTAGGTTGCAAAGAGCGTAGAAAACAGGGCCAGCTCGGCGCCGAGAAACACCCAGAAGCCAAGGATCGTCAGCCTTCCTTCCTCTGTCGAGTACTCCAGCGGCACCCCTTTTGCCTGTGCCGGTTCATGATGATGAATCGAAGTTGTTTCAGAATTGGCCACTTGTTACACCCCCTCTGTAATATTCTCAGTGCGCTTAATCTCATCAACGCTTACATAGTACCCATCGTCGTATTCAAAGGCACGCAGCACCATGAATAGCAAGATGCCTGCCAAGCCTAAAAACGCCATCCACCACCACATGAATACCAGGCCAAAACCGGCAATAAAGAAGAAGATGGACATAATAAATGGACGTCCTGAGCTGCTGGGCATATGAATCGGTTGGATTGGACCTTGAGCTTCCACTTGGCCGCGCTTTTTCATATGCCAGAAAACATCCACTTCTTTGATTTCAGGCAGACGCGAAAAATTGTAATGCGGAGCAGGAGAGGGTATTAACCACTCAAGCGTACGCCCATCCCACGGATCCGGTTCAAAGGTGCGCGGTTCATATCTCACACTCCAATAGAACATATACACCATCAGAATGAAGCCAATGCTCTGCAGAATGGTCCCGAACGTTGAAAGCATGTTCAAAGACGTCCATCCCGGTATCGGCGGATAGGTGTAGACGCGCCGGGTCATACCCAGCAACCCAAGCACATACTGCGGCGCAAATGTAATAATGTATCCGATACTAAAAAACCAAAAGTACCATCTGCCAATTCTTTCATTCAGCTTAAATCCGAATAGTTTAGGCCACCAGTAATGCATACCTGCAAATGCCGCAAATACGGTCGCTGAAATAAGCACATTATGGAAATGGGCAATGAGAAAATAGCTGTTGTGATACTGATAGTCGGCGGGTGCCATCGCAAGCATGACACCGGTCAGTCCACCGATCGCAAAAGTTGGAATAAAGGCCAGCACCCAGAGCATCGCGACGGTTAGTTTTATCCGACCTTTATACATCGTTAACAGCCAGTTAAACAACTTAACACCAGTAGGTATCGCAATGGCCATCGTAGATATCCCAAAGAACGCATTAACAGCAGGCCCCGCACCCATCGTAAAGAAGTGGTGCAGCCAGACGATAAAGCTTAGCACAGCGATTGCTACCATCGAGACAACCATCGCCGAATAACCAAATAGTGTTCTCCTTGAGAATGTAGATACGACATCTGAGAAAACACCAAAGGCAGGTAAAGCGACAATGTATACTTCCGGGTGCCCCCAGATCCAGAATAGGTTTGCCCACATCATGGGCATACCCCCGCCCTGCACCGTAAAAAAGTGGGCGCCAAACAGACGGTCAAAGGACAGCATCGCAAGCGCCACTGTTAGCACCGGAAAAGCATAAATGATAATAACTGACGTAATCAGCACCGACCACGAAAACATGGGCATTCTCATCAACGTCATACCAGGCGCCCGCATTTTTATGATGGTCACGAGGAAGTTAATGCCGCTCGCGAGCGTTCCGATCCCGGATATTTGCAGAGAAAGGAGATAATAGTGTTCACCAACACCCGGCGAATAGAGAGCTTCCGCAAGAGGGGCATAGCTCGTCCAGCCAGTATCTGGAGATCCGCCAATAACAAATGAAATGTTAAGTAGCATTGCCCCCATAAAGAAAAGCCAGAAACTAAGCGCGTTTAACACCGGAAAGGCAACATCCCTCGCCCCAATCTGCAAGGGCATACCTATGTTCATTAAACCGATTACAAACGGCATCGCCATGAACAGAATCATAACGGTTCCGTGGGTGGAAAAAATCTGATCATAATGCTCTGCATTCAAAAGTTTCATATTCGGTGCAGCAAGCTGGAGGCGCATCAGCACGGCATCTGAGCCACCGCGGAAAAACATAATGATAGCGGCAATCATATACATCACGCCAATTCTTTTGTGGTCAACCGTTGTCAGCCACTCTCTCCAAAGCCATCCCCACTTCTTGAAATAAGTGAGAACGAACAGAATTCCCAATGTGACGAGAACAATCGATACATCCGCCCCATAAATCAAGGGGTCACCTGTAACAAAAAACTTACCTGTGCTCATGCTTTTTCCTCCTTTCTTCTACAACCTATGGATGATGGGTTGTATCGTGCATCTTTGGCATATTCGACATGTTAGGCATGTACGGCATATTTTGCTTGCTGCTTGAGTTAGACTGTCCCTGGTCTCCCGGAGCCGGTGACAATACAGCTTCCTGCTCCAAAGGCCGGTGATCCATAGAAGAGAATGTCATCTTCGGTACAAGGCCTGGGATCAACAGTTTCTGATAACCCTCGTCGGTCAACTTAGGTGCGGTATTTTTCACAGTCTGCACCCAGCTCGCAAAATCTGCCGGCGGCTGTGCCACAACATCAAAAAACATATGCGCAAAACCTCTGCCCGTAAAATTAGCGCCTCGACCGCCGTATGTGCCCGGCTTATCCGCTTGCAGCCACAACCGCAGGCGCTGGCCGGGCATACTGTATTCCTGTCCGCCCAGTGTAGGCACCCAGAACGAGTTCATCGAGGTTGCCGAGGTCAGCTCAAATTTTATGGGTGTATTGACCGGAATATGTACATAGTTTACGGTCTCAATATTCTGCCCGGGGTACTTAAATATCCACTTCCAGTCAGCAGATGTGACGTAAATGGTCATAGGTGAAGTGTTCGCTGGATGGGGAGGCGGATTTTCCAATGAAAACGTTGTCCTAGCCATTGGAATCGCCAGCGCCATAACCATAACAATTGGTGCCGCCGTCCATATAATTTCAAGCGTTTTGCTTGACTTTGTCTCTGGAGGCTCATAATTCATATTTTCCGGTTTTTCACGATAGCGTACGACTATGTACGTATACAGCACTAACACGACCAGCACGGCGATCGACATAACCACTAAAGACCAGATAATTAATTTATATTCGCTCCATGCCACCGGTCCCTGCGGATTCAACACAGAATACCTCGTCCCACATCCTGTTGCAAAGATGAGCAGAAAGGCAAAAGATGCAAGCCCAGCTATAAATCTTTTTTTGTCTTTCAGCATTTCCTTGACTTACCCCCTTTCTATGTTTGCATCTTGGGTGAATTACATTATCAAATACCATTTCTATCCGTTTCTCTCTTTTTTAAAACCTAAAAATCGATTGTTTTTCCCCTGGAGCAGCAAGATAATAAACTGAATAAAAAAATACTTTACTTATCAACAAATTTACTATAATATTTTTATCGTTGTTTTCTCTTGATGGGACCCGCAATGTACTAAATATATAGAAAATAGACGCAATACAATCGTTTCTTTATCAACTTCAGAGTATTACTCAACCGATATTAGGTTACAGATAAAGAAATAGAAGAGAGAAAATTAAGATAAGGAGAGAATTGGGAAATGGATTTGTTTAGGAAAAAGTCTATAACCGATTTGGTTGGCCAATCGGACACTGATAAATCATCACTCAAAAAAAATCTGGGTATTTTTGATCTCACGATGCTTGGGATTGGAGCTACCATCGGAACGGGTATTTTTGTCCTGCCTGGTGTTGTCGCTGCGGAACATGCAGGACCTGCTCTAATTATTTCGTTCATCCTATCCGGGCTTGCCTGCATCTTTGCGGCGCTTTGCTACTGTGAATTTGCTTCCATGGTGCCTGCATCGGGCAGTGCCTACACGTACAGTTATGCAACGTTTGGGGAACTTATTGCATGGATTCTCGGATGGGATTTAATTCTGGAGTATGGCCTTGCTTCCTCAACGGTTGCAAGCGGCTGGTCCGGCTATGCACAGGGCCTGCTCGCAGGGTTCGGAATACATCTGCCAACAGCCATATCCAGCGCTTATAACCCAGCCAAGGGAACTCTTATTGATCTACCTGCTATTCTGATTACACTGGTAATAACCTTTATTTTAACGCGGGGAGTAAAGGAATCAGCTCGGATAAACTCTATTATGGTTATCCTTAAAATTTTGATTATTCTTCTTTTTATTGTTATAGGGGTCCAATATGTAAAACCAGCTAACTGGTCACCGTTTATGCCCTTCGGTTTTTCAGGAGTGGCTACCGGCGCAGCTACTGTTTTTGCTGCCTATATTGGATTTGATGCCGTGGCCACGGCGGCAGAAGAAGCGCGAAATCCGCAGCGTACCATGCCAGTCGGCATCATCGCTTCTGTAGCGGTCTGCATTCTGCTGTACATTGTTGTCTCTTTAATTTTGACTGGTATAGTGCCTTACGAGCAGCTTAATGTGAAAAATCCCGTTTCTTTCGCGATTGAATTCATTCATCAGAATTGGGTTGCCGGCTTCATTTCACTGGGTGCAATCATCGGTATTACAACCGTTTTATTCGTGATGCTCTATGGACAAACGCGTCTTTTCTACTCAATGAGCCGGGACGGCCTGCTTCCGAAAGTTTTTTCCAGGGTCAACCCAAGAACGAAAACACCGGCTACAGGCACCTGGGTTACCGGGATTCTCGCAGCATTCTTCGGGGGTATTCTACCGCTGGACAGACTGGTTGAACTGGTCAACATTGGTACATTTACCGCATTCATCGTCGTATCGGCGGGCGTTATCGTCCTTCGCAAAACGCGGCCAGATTTAAAAAGATCGTTCCGGGTACCACTTGTGCCGTTGCTCCCTTTGCTAGCAATTGTATCCTGCGGTTATCTTGTATTGCAGCTTCCTTCTATTACCTGGATCGGCTTCGCGGTCTGGCTGGTGCTGGGGTTATTCGTATATTTTCTCTACGGAGTCAAGCACAGTTCGCTGTCGAAAAAGTAGCTGTTCATTAGCAGCATTTTAATTAGCTGAAGACCGTTTTTCATGTTTAGATAGCACAAAGGCAGCGGTGAAGGAAATTGTCTAGCCATTATTTCCTTCATTCGCTGCCTTTTTATTTATTGCGAGCGTTAATCTTGCGGGCGACCCAATCCCGGAGTACGACTGCATGATTATGCTGTGTATCCTTCGCTGCGAACAGCAGCGTAACATATCTATCTACGGCTGCTTCATACAGCCATTTTACCGCCTCGCAGCAAACCGGATCGCTCGCTAACTCTTCTTCATAGCGGCTGCGAAACGCTTCAAATCTTTCAGGTTTGTGATTAAACCACTTCCGCAACTCCGGACTTGGCGCAGCCTCCTTAAGCCATAAATCTATACAAGCCTGTTCTTTGGATATTCCCCGCGGCCAGACTCGATCAATCAGGATCCTGCTGCCATCTTCAGGAGTAGGCGGTTCATATATGCGTTTAATTTGTATACCCATCTATTTCACCTTCACTTATTGACAAAAACATCGCGGAGATGTTTTACTTTGTTCCCCATTGCTTCCCATTATAGCAACGTATTATTCCCCTTCCACTGCAACCGGCTTCTGTCCAGAAGCATTTCTGCCCATCAATGGCAGAATAAAAAACAGCCCGATTAAAAACAACACGCCAGCCGCTCCATACATGGAGACGAGCGAGAACTGTGACTTAAGCCAACCAGCCATACTCATCGTGACAACCATAGCACCCATAAACAGCGGATTAAGTACCCCATTTACCCGTCCTACAAAAGATTCTTCGGTCGATTGCAGGATAAGCGTATTGATGCCAATTGGGATACAGGGAAAGAACAGCCCATTAATAAACTGAACCACAAGTGTAAACGTGACGCTGGTAGACAGGCCAACGCCGGTAATGGAAATAGCGCTTACCAGCATTGTCGCCGGGAGCAGCTTCTGCGGGGAAATTTTCTTTGATAGTCCCATAACGGCACCGCCACCTATCAGCATCGCTGCGCCGTTCACCATCATAAGCCATTGTACATTTTCTTTAGGCAGCCCAAGCCGCTCTGTAACAATAAAAATGGAAAGTGGCTGAATAATGCCCACAGCAAAACCGGCTACGATAAATCCGCCGCCAAGCAGCCTCAATACCTTTTTTGACCAGACATAACGGAACCCGTCTTTTAATTCCAGCCAGAAGTTTCCCTCCTGCTTCTCTTTCTGCTCACTTACATCGGGCGGCAGGAAAACGAGCACCCCAGCGGACAGCATAAACGCGATCCCCATCACAGCGATGGCAAAATGAATGCCAAATCTCTGATACACAAACGTGCCCAGCAGTGGGCCGATGATCATAAAAATGGACATAAGTGCCTGGAAAAGCGCCATTCCCATCTGCATCTGGCCTTCAGACACATGTACTTTGAACAGCTTCATTGTGGAAGGCTGAGAAAACTGCGAAAGAATGGCAGAAACAAGGGTAACAAAAAAAACGGCCTTCCATGAGCCGAAAGTAACGGCAAGCAGCACGATAAAAACGGACACCGCACTGAGCCCATCACACCAGACCATAGTCCTCTTAGGACGCCACCTGTCTGCAAACGTTCCGCCTATAATCGAAAACAGAAAAATCGGGGCAAACTCGGCTACAGAAATAAGGGAAACCGAAAACGGGTCGTTGTTAGTCTTCTCCATGACATAAAGCAAAATAGCAAAGTTTCGCACCCATATGCCAGTCTGCAAGAATATTCCTGAAACCATGATGATCTGCACAAAGCGATTTCGAAAAAAACCTGTCGAAGCAGGCGTACTTATCGTGGACATCCTCTTACATCTCTCCCTCTTATCTATCTATGTGAATGCTACATTATATTTCTATATGGTTGTAATCTTTCTCCCCACCCTATTAATAATAGTAAATAAAACCTTTCCGGTCTATCCACCTGTTGGCGGACATGGCTTTCTACAAAGAACCATCCATTCATCCACTTGGAGGGATCGAACATCATCATTATGAATATCCACTGAAAAATAACCCTGTATATCTTTATCGGCATGCAAGATAAAGTTGGTGACCCTTGCAATTTGTTCACTGTTAACTGTTGTGCGATTCACCCATGTTGGATAATCGTATGTCTTTTTACGCGTAAGTGTTTTTGCCTCCTCCAAGCCGGCTGCAGCAAATAAACCTCTCCATTCGTTAATAGATAAACACCTGACGTGGCTTTCATCACGCAGCTTTTCCATCGAATTCATAAAGTCGGCTAATCGAGCTTCTCCTGGTGCTACATTGTCAATTAAAATAAAGGTTCCGCCGGCTTTCAGCGTCCGAAAAACTTCGCTGATGAATTGGTCAGGATTGGGGAAATGGTGGGCCGCAATGCGGCATGTTGCCAGGTCAAACGTATCATCCAAAAAGGGTAGTTGTTCAGCATCTGAAACCACATACCAAATATTCGGGTGTGCATTTCGCAAATGCCTGGCAGTATTCGCAAGCATTTGCCGGGTCATATCTGTAGCAAACACGTGCCCTGCATGGGGGGATAATGTTCTGGCGGTATGTCCGCCTCCTGTGGCAATATCCAGTACGACCCAGTCTGGCTGCGGCTTCGCCCACTCAATCAACAACGAGAGATCCTTACCTTTGGCATGAGATTCGCTTGTGACATACTTCTCAGCATTCTTGGCAAACTGTTTCCTCACCTTGTCTTTTATCGAGTCATCCTCCAACATCAGCTCAGCCTCCTCAATTAGAGCTTCAAAGTCTCTACCAACTTACTTAAACGAAAACAAAAAAATACCTGCCAGGCTTGCGCCGAGCAGGTATTTTTTCTTCATTAGAAGCTCTGGGAGTTAAACGTCATAATCCAAGCAGATCCGCCAACAATTGTGATAACGAAGATCATGCCTAGTATAAGTGCCATCACGTTCCAACCCGGTTTTTCACTTTCTCTGATATGCATGAACAGAATTAACTGAACCAAGAATTGTAGAACCGCTGCGATGATAATCGTCACAACGAGCGGTACAGCACTCATTGCATGATTTAATACCAGCATGATAGGGATAATCGTTAAGATAATCGACAGGATAAACCCGATCACATATGCTTTGGTTGAACCATGATTCTCTTGCTGTGACATCTTACATCACCCCCATCAGGTATACAACAGTAAAGAGGAAAATCCAGACGGCATCAAGAAAGTGCCAGTACAAGCTGATAATCGTGATTTTCCGTTTCGTGACACCTGTAATACCGCGTTTATTAAGCTGGAAGATAAGTCCAACCATCCAGACTAAACCAAGCGATACGTGGCATCCGTGCGTTCCAACCAGAACGAAGAAAGCGGAGAGAAATCCGCTGCGGGAGATCGTTGCACCTTCCCCAACCATTTTGGTAAATTCGCTAACTTCTAAGCCAACGAAAGCTAATCCAAGGATAGCGGTAATAACCAGCCAGCCTATAAGAGCCTTCTTATTGCCTTTATGCATAGCCAGTGTAGCCAAACCACTAGTGAAACTACTTGTTAATAGAATAAATGTTTCTGCCACAAACCCGGGGACCTCAAACAGCTCTTTGCCGATAGGGCCGCCGTCCGTATGTGTACGCAGTACCACATAGGTTGCAAACAGAGTTCCGAATAAGATACAGTCTGTTACGAGAAAGATCCAGAAGCCCAGTATCTTTAGTGAGGCATCGTGTTCCTCATGGTGATCATGGTGATCGTGATGGGATACAGCGTGTTCCATTATACAGCCCCCTTCCCAACAAATGCCGCTTCAGTACGTTCGATTTCATCAACAGGGATGTAATAATCTGTATCGTATTGGAAAGAGCGTGCGATTAGGCAACCGGCTACACCGATTAGTCCGATAATACCCATCCAGGTCCAGGTAAATGTAAAGCCAAATCCTGCGATAAACCAGAATACAGACATGACAAAAGGTATTCCTGAATTCTTCGGCATATGAATCGGTTCATAATGCGCCTTTTCCTTGTTCGTACCTTTTTGCTGCAATTGCTTTTGTTTCTTCAGCCACCAATCATCTGCGCCTTCAACCTGTGGAATGACAGCAAAGTTATACATTGGCGCTGGTGACGGAATAGACCATTCAAGCGTACGTGCATCCCATGGGTCGTTTGATACGCGTTCCCCTTTGAAGATGCTGTAGATGATCTGCCAGCCCTGGAATACGAATCCAATACCCATTAAGAAGGCACCAATGGTAGATACCAAGTTCAGAGGGCCCCAGCCCATATCCCATCCATAAGTATAAACGCGACGGGTCATACCCATGAAACCTAGAGCATACTGTGGCATGAAGCAGACGTAGAAACCAATATTCCATAACCAGAACGCCCATTTACCGAGCGTCTCATTGAGTTTGAAACCAAACATTTTTGGCCACCAGTAGTAAAGGCCCGCCAAATATCCGAATACTACACCACCGATTAGCACCTGGTGGAAGTGAGCAATCAAGAAGTAGCTGTTGTGATACTGATAGTCAGCAGGAGCAACAGAAAGCATGACGCCAGTTGCACCACCGATTGCGAAGCAAGGCACGAAGGCAATCGTCCACAACATTGGCTGTGTAATCTTGATCCGCCCGCGATACAGGGTAAACAACCAGTTAAATATCTTAACCCCGGTTGGAATTGCAATCGCCATCGTAGAAATGGCAAAGAATGCATTTACATCAGCCCCTGCACCCATCGTAAAGAAGTGGTGAACCCAGGTGAAATAACCAATCACACTGATAACCAACATCGCAAATACCATAGATTTATAACCAAAAATCGTCTTTTTAGCAAATGTACTTACGATTTCGGAGAAAATACCGAAAGCCGGAAGGATAACGATATATACCTCTGGGTGTCCCCACATCCAAATCAAGTTAATATACATCATTGGATTACCACCATGCAGCATGGTGAAGAAATGAGCCCCAAAGAAGCGGTCAATAAACAGAAGCGCAAGCGTTACGGTTAATACCGGGAACGCGAAAATAATTAAAATAGAGGTTGCAAGTACAGACCAGGTAAACAGCGGCATCTTCATCAGCTTCATGCCTGGTGCTCTCATTTTTAAGATGGTCACCATGAAGTTAATACCGGTCGCCAAACTACCGATACCTGAGATTTGAACACCCCAGATGTAGAAGTTTTCGCCAGGTCCGTGGCTGAAATCTAATTCAGACAGCGGAGGATAGCTCAACCAGCCTGCATTCGGAGAACCACCGATTACAAAAGATATGTTAAAGAGCATTGCGCCCATGAAGAAAAGCCAGAAACTAATTGAATTAAGGAACGGATACGCAACGTCACGCGCACCGATTTGAAGCGGAACTACGATATTAAACAGCGCGAACATGAAAGGCATCGCCATGAACAGAATCATGATCGTACCGTGTGTCGTAAAGATCTCGTTATAGTGTTCTGACTCTAAGAAATGCATGTTAGGGAATGCTAATTGTATGCGCATAAGAATAGCATCCACCCCACCGCGGAACAGCATTAATAGCGATGCGAGCAAATACATAATCCCGATCTTCTTATGGTCGACAGTTGTGATCCATTCACGCCAGAGCCAGCCCCATCTTTTTAGTTTCGTTAGCACCAAAAGAACTGCCAGACTTGCAAGCACAATTGAAACGTCTGCACCATAAATCATGGGGTCGCCCGTGACAAAGAAATGTGATGTATCCATTAAGGTTTTCCTCCTTCCTTTTGCCTTATTTATTCATTTTCATTCCAGGCATGTCAGTGTTGGACATACCCGGCATATCGTGATGGTAGTATTGACCACCGTTCTTGCTAACTGTTTCCTCAAAAGAACCATCAGGATAAGACGAGAACGTTTGCACATTGGATGTGTCTTGTTTGCTAGTGAGACTCACGTAACCTTCTTTAGTTAACGCAGGAGCTGTATGTTTTACACTTTTCGCCCATGCATCAAATTCAGCCTGCGGCTTTGCTTCGACTTGGAATTGCATATGTGCAAATCCCTTACCAGTAAAATTCGCGCCAGAACCGAAGTATTTACCAGGATGATCGGCCTGGAGCCACAGACGCATCGCCATACCAGGCATGGCATATTCCTGACCGCCTAACTGTGGAACCCAGAAAGAGTTCATAGGGGCATCGGAAGTAAGCACAAATTGCACCGGAACACCTGCAGGAATTTCACAGTAGTTGACTGTTGCAATTTTTTGGTCCGGATACTGGAACAGCCATTTCCAGTTCAAGTTAGTAACTTGAATGGTAATCGGCTTAGCATCCGTAACTGGTGGTTTGGTAAGAGCATACGTGTCTTTCGCAGTAAAGTAACCGAGAATACCAATGATTATCACCGGAATACCCCACCATATGATTTCAAGTACCTTGCTGTCCGACCAATCCGGGGTATAAGGTGCATCATTACCTGGCTTGTCACGGAAACGATAAACAATGTAAACCAGAATGGCCAGAACGGGAATAACGACAATCGCACACAGGATAGTAGAGATTACAATCAAATGAAGCTCGGTTTGACCAACGGGTCCCTTCGGATCAAGAACAATATAATTGCTACTACATCCTGACATCATGATCATCGTCAGGGCTGCTACAAAAAACAGGCTAACACGATTTAGCAGCTTTTGTTTCTTCACCTTGTTTCCTCCTCTCTTATGCATCCACTAAAATTTTGGGGCAACTGGCCTAATACTTTGTGGATTAAATAATGATAGATTCAAACGCACCAGTAACGTTGCCGCACTTAGTAACGTTCTTATAATATCAAAGCTGCCGCATGCTTGCTATGATTGTTTCTGCATTATTCATCATTTTGTCACACATTCGGACAAAAAGTTTTCACCTCTTCTCCACAACTTAGATAAATATCCCCAAAAATTGGCCTTGTAGAGCAGTTCCATTATAAATTTATGTATAAATGGATTTGCTTTACTTAGCCATGAAAAACTATCTACCCCTTACCTACTTTACAGCACTTTAAAACAACATCTACCATGAATTATTGACGATATATCAAATGATTGTTTTCAAACCTTGCTGCCCTACATCGGGTCTGATAAAATGTGTTCCTAGTAGTGAGGCTGTACTATTTCCCTTTAACATTGAAAGGATGAAAACGCATGTTTCACATTATTCCGTATATTAATGAATGTTTTATGCTGCTCAGCGCCCTCTTTATGGCGATAGGTTGGTACCAAATCCGACGGGGCCGCAAAGAAGCGCACAGACGGCTCATGCTGCTGGGCACTGTTATGGCGGCGTTATTCTTTATTGGCTATGCTGCCAAAACGGTGTTAGTAGGCGATACTTCTTTCGGCGGCCCTGCAAGCCTTAAACCTCCCTATCAAATTTTTCTTCAGACTCATACCATACTTGCAACTGTAGGAGCAATTCTAGGCATTGTAACGCTCCGGTTCGCTTACGTGCAGGCTTTTTCCAAGCATAAAAAGATCGGGCCGTGGACGGTAGTAATCTGGTTTATTACGACAGCAAGCGGACTTGCTGTGTTCCTGCTCCTCTACGTCATCTATCCCCCAGGCCCAACTACGAATATGTTCCGCAACTGGCTTGGACATTGAAATCGATTTACACAGGAAGGCGCCAAAAACAATATGGCAGCTTTCCTTTTTTCATACAAAAATAAAACGCCTAATCCAGTTCAGGATTAAGCGTATTTAATCTACGTCATAATCGTGTTTCTCCTTTTTTTACTTCATGCATCAGGCAAGCAGTTTAAATGCAGCATTCAGAAACATTTTCACACCTATTTCAAGTGCATCTTCGTCAATTGTAAAAAGGGCATGGTGGTGAGGATGAATAATCCCTTTATCCGGATTCCCGGCTCCAATGTAGAAGTAGGCACCTGGTGCCTTCTGCTGAAAAGCAGAGAAATCTTCGCCGCCCATGTTTGGTTTCATAAGGTCTAGCGCTTCTTTGCCAAATACTTCAATCACCGTTGCCTCGATGATTCTGGTAACCTCATTATTGTTAATAACGGGACGGTAGCCGTTTTCATATTTAAATACGTATTCGGCACCATGTGCTTCTGTAATGCCCTTGACGATGCGTTCCATCAACTGCGGGACCGCCGCCCTAAGTTTTGCATCGAAGCTACGAACCGTTCCGCACATCTCAACTGAACCCGGCATGATGTTGTGGGCTGACCCCCCGTTAAACTGTGTGATCGAAACTACCAGGTTATCCAGTGGATCTGTGTTTCTCGCAACGATGTGCTGAATATTCGTAACAACCTGGGCGCCGATGGCAATCGAATCAATCGTCTGTTGCGGCAGCGCAGCATGCCCGCCTTTTCCTTTAATGGTAATCCAAAATGTATCCGGAGCCGCCATCATCGGGCCGTAAGCAACGCCGACCTTTCCAATCTCTATCGGTGACCACAGATGGCACCCAATTACCATGTCCACGCCATCCATTACACCTGCATTTACCATTTCCTGTGCTCCGCCAGGGTACAATTCTTCCGCATGCTGGAATAAGAAACGTATTTCTCCCTGAATCTGATCCTTCATTCCCGACAGGACCTTCGCTGTTCCAAGCAGCATAGCGGTATGCCCATCATGGCCGCAGGCGTGCATGACACCAGGGTTCTTCGAGGCAAATTCAAATGTGTTCTCTTCCTGAATAGGCAGCGCATCCATATCCGCCCGGATGGCCAGTGTTTTTCCAGCCTTCGATCCGATTAGCCGCGCCACCACGCTCGTTTTGGTTGGACGGGAAAGCTCCAGATTACCGAAAGACTCCAATGTATCATAGACAAATTGTGCGGTCTTTTCTTCCTCGAAAGATAGCTCAGGATGTTCGTGAAGGTGTCTTCTCCACCCGATCACATCCTCTCTGGCCTCTTCGGCTGTCCGGTTCAATGTTTCGGCGCTCATCTTCTTATTCCCCTTTCTTCATATTGCTTTTCTGCTAGCCGGAGCTTCTTCATAGTGGGACCAATTGACGATATTCTCAAGTACAACAGACAGCAGAATCCCTACCAGGAGTCCGTTGCTCAGAAGCGGCCGGATCAACATTGGAAACGAACCGAACGCTTTAGCAGGCAGGCTCAGCATAGCAATTCCCAGCAGCGCAGGTCCGGCAATCCGGTATATCGTTTTTGAATTAAAACGAATACCTTCGATATTTTTCAGCGCAGCGCCAAACAGCTGCAGATAGGCCACAAACAACACGGCATCTCCTACACTCACCGGCATAGTGGCAAACAAAGAACCCAGGAAGGGAATCAGGCCAAGCACCATAAAAAGCAACCCGCCTGCGATAAAGGCCGACCGCTCCAAAATCCTGGTCGATTGAAGGAACCCCAGCGACGACGTATACGGCGCATAGGGAACCATCCCTAACAAGCCCGAAATGATAGAATTGATTCCGGTCAGAATGAAGGAGCGCTGATACTGCCTATCCGTCGCCGGCTCCCCGAATAACTGTTCCCCGCCTCGCAGAGTCGCCACTGTATTAGTAGTATTAATCAAACCGGTTAATAAAGCGGTCAGCACAATACCCCATTCGAAATTCGGTTGCCCCCACGGAAACAAGCTTATAAGAGACGTGGTATGAGGTTGGATAGACGTGTGGGCATGGAAGAGAACGCTGTATAGAATCCAGCCAACCATAATCCCGATTAAAATGGAAAAATTGCTGACTTTACCTCTGCCTTTCACATTTAGCCAGGAAACCAGGATAATCAATAAAATGGAGAGGCCAGCTGTGCCCATATCGATCTTGTCACCGGCAGACAAACCCAGCATGCCTTTAACAAAAATGATAATCAACTGGCTCGCCAGCAAAATAAGAAAGACACTCATGACTACGGGTGAAAAGATCCTTTTCAGCCACTTGCCCATACCCAGGGCACCAAGAATCGCAATGAGTACGCCGGACAGAATAATCCCCGTCGCCAGCCCACCCCCCAAAAGGGTAAGGCTCATCTGTGTAGAAGACGCTGAAGCAGCTAAGCTTAAGATAACGCCCCACCAGAGGCCGGACTGGCCCTCCATAAACGATAAGCGGTGGCCAAACAAAGCCTGCAGCACACACGCCAGACCCGTATATATAAACGAACATTGAAGCGCTGAAGTCACCTCAGCGGCCGGCAGATGAAATGCCGCCCCAACGGATATTGGAATGACAACCGTGTTGGCAAACATAAAAAAAAGCCACTGAACCCCAGCTAACCAAATTGTTACACCTGATAATCGCGACAAAGATAAACAGCTCCTTCTAACTTTCAAAATAACGGTTGAATTTAGGCTATGTCCACAAGTATATGTTATTTTCTTACTTTTGAGAATATAGTAAGCGCCGATCTTGCAGGAACAAAAAAGGACCGCTAATTTATTCAGCGATCCAAACGAAATTACGCTTGCCTTGGTTTAGTGCGGTTTGTCGGAACAGCACCTACCGGGTCATCCGGCCAATAGTGCTTAGGATATCGTCCTTTTAAATCCTTTTTCACCTCAAAATAAGCATTCTTCCAGAAGCTCGCCAGGTCGCGTGTGACCTGCACAGGCCGCTGCGCAGGCGACAACAGGTGAAGCATAAGTGGAATTTTGGCCCGGCCGATTCGAGGCGTCTCTTTCAGGCCAAACATCTCCTGCAGCCTGACAGCTAATACCGGAGAAGACGGGTCACTGTAGTCGACTGGAATGCGTGAGCCGCTTGGAACGGTAATATGCGAAGGTGCATGTTCATCTAACTCACGTCGCTGCTCCCAGGGTAATATGGACTGGATAATTTCCACCATGTTCAGTTTCTGTAGATCCGAACGGCTTCTTAAACCATACACGTGCGGCCCAAGCCAATCTGTAAGAGAAGCGATCAACGCCTCATCCGATACATCCGGCCACACGTTATCCAGCGTGTGCATAAAGGCTAGCCGCTGCCGGAATTGCCGAGCGGTTTTCGTCCATGGGAGAATCTCCAATCCTTCGTCTGCTACTCCGCTAAGAAGCGCATTAAGCAGGATTTCCATATCCGCATCCGTAATCGGAACATCCTGCAAAAGAAGCGCACCCAGCCACATGCGTTTTCTTGACTTTACAGCTTGCCTTTCCTTATCCCAAACTGTCGTGCGCTCGGTCTTTATCTGTTCGCTAAAATGGTGCTCCAACAGGCTCAATTCCACCGGAGCAGCCAGTAAAATCCGACTCTCAGACGTCTGGTCATCTAATTCAGCCGCTACTAGATAGCTAGTGTTTGACAGAGGCTGCAGTTTGGGCAAAATGGCTCCGCGTCCATTTCGGAGAAGGAACTTGCCGGTTGGTTTTCGCTGGGCGATGCGATCAGGATAAGCAAAGGCAAGAAGAAGCCCACATTTTTCCAGATCAGTATCGTCCATTTCACCATTGTCCTCTTCACCTTCAACGGTTAATTCAAGCATCTTCTGCCACTGGTTCACTTCAGCTAGAATACGCCGGCTGACGGCTGAATCCATATGAGGACCGCTGCCAAAACCCGGTCCATTCTTCTTACTGTTGCGAATCGCTTCAATACGCAGCCGCAGATCCGCATTTAAAGCGGAGTCCCTTAATACATCTCGCTCATTTAAAACGGCTGCAAGTTCACATGCGAGACTGCCCAGGCCAAGTGCATCCGCCTTAAGCAGCATATGTGCCAGCCTTGGATGCACGCCGAAATCAGCCATGCGCCGCCCGTGCGTCGTAATCAGTCCCCTTTCATCAAGTGCACCCAGCCTGGTCAACAGCTCCCTGGCCTGGGAGAACGCCGCACCCGGCGGCGGATCCAGCCAGAGCAGCTCATCGGGATTGGATATGCCCCAAGCAGCCAGTTCGAGTGCAAGTGCTGTAAGATCCGCTTCCAGAATCTCCGGCGTGCTGCGCGGAGCGAAAAGCCGTTGTTCCTGTTCGGTCCACAGTCGGTAGCACACACCGGGACCTTGCCGGCCCGCTCGCCCTCTCCGCTGGTCCGCTGAAGCCCGGGAGACGCGAACCGTCTCAAGCCGGGTCATACCGGTTCTTGGTGAGAAACGCGGTACTCGGGCCATTCCGCTATCGATCACGATGCGTACCCCCTCCACTGTTAGGCTTGTCTCAGCTATGGAAGTCGCAAGCACAACCTTGCGCTCCCCCGGCGGACAAGGCGACACAGCCATGTCCTGCGCTTCCCGCGAAAGTCTTCCATACAGAGGGGCGATGCGAATGTCATTTCCCAATCGCTTTTGCAGAAGCTCTGCCTCCACCCGCTTGATCTCAGCCGCCCCCGGCAGGAAGACGAGAATGTCGCCGGATTCGGTGTCCAGCGCATGCAGAATGGCCTGTACAACAGCAGGCTCGATATGTCCGTTGATCGGCTTATTTATATAATGCGTCTCCACTGAAAAAGCCCGGCCTTCGCTGACCACAACGGGTGCATCACGCAGCAGGGCAGACACAGGCTCGGCATCAAGCGTGGCAGACATGATCAGGATGCGCAGATCCTCCCGCAGCACAGACTGGGACTGTTGGCTGAGTGCCAGCCCCAGATCCGCATGCAGGCTTCTTTCATGGAATTCATCGAATATAATCAAGCCCACATCTTCGAGGGCCGGATCGGTCTGCAGGAACCGGGTAAGAACACCCTCTGTAATAACTTCAATCCTGGTCGCAGGCCCCACCCGGGTATCCATCCTAACCCGGTACCCAACCGTCTGTCCAACTTGTTCCCTTAAGGATGCCGCCATATAGCGCGCAGCGGATCGGGCGGCCAGCCGGCGAGGCTCGAGCATCAGGATACGGCGCCCAGCGAGCCACGGTTCCTCAAGTAATGCCAGCGGAACTCTAGTGGTTTTCCCAGCCCCTGGAGGTGCTACAAGCACCGCGCTTTCCTGCCTATGAAGCGCTTCCTTCAGGGCGGGTAAGGCTGATTCGATCGGAAGTTGCATGATGATATTCACTCCTTAAGCGGCACGGCTAACCGTATATCTTCCATTACATCTTACATGAATCGTTACTCCAAGTTTACCATACACGGTGCTGTTCCTTGCGTTATTGCGTTCTGCTTCAGACTCTCCGTTCGAATAGGACGATGACAGCATGATCAAAATAAAAGAAAATGATCACCCGAAGGAGAAGAAAATGAAAAGGACGATTGCGGATTCACTTATTGAGGCACTGCTCAATGCAGGTGTCACAAGGATTTACGGCATTGTGGGAGATTCCCTAAATGCTGTGCTTGATTCTATACGCCGTTCCGGCAAAATTGAATGGATTCATGTTCGACATGAAGAGGTTGCGGCTTTTGCTGCCGGTGCCGATGCCGCCGTCACCGGCAGCATTGCCGTGTGCGCGGGAAGCAGCGGGCCCGGTAACCTCCACCTTATCAACGGATTGTATGACTGCCACCGCAACCGGGTTCCCGTACTTGCTATTGCCGCACATATTCCAAGCGACGAAATCGGTACGGGTTATTTTCAGTCCACAGATCCGCAACAACTATTCGGTGATTGCAGCTACTACTGTGAAGTTGTAACAACCGCCCAGCAGATGCCCCGTACAGTTACGGTCGCGATGCAAACCGCAGTGGCAAAGCAAGGGGTTTCCATCATCGTCCTGCCTGGGGACGTAGCAGGTAATGAAGCGGCCGATCATCCTGTACCTGATCACGTTGTGCATATTACAGAACCGGTCATACATCCCTCCGAGGGCGAATTGAAGAATCTGGCAGGATATCTAAATAGTGGAAAGCGTATTACCCTGCTATGCGGTGCCGGCTGCGAGGGTGCGCATGCGCAGGTTATGCAGCTATGTGAAAAGCTGCAATCACCGATGGTCATCGCGCTCCGCGGGAAAGAACATCTTGAATATGATAATCCTTATTCTGTTGGGCTTACAGGTCTTATTGGTTACTCGTCCGGTTATCACGCCATGATGGACTGTGATGTTCTGCTGATGCTTGGTACAGATTTTCCGTATCGGCAGTTCTACCCGGAAAAAGCCGTCATCCTGCAGGTGGATATTCGGCCGGAGCATCTCGGCCGAAAAACAGCTCTAACGTACGGACTGTGCGGAGACGTAAAAAATACGGTGGAAGCCCTGCTTCCCCATTTAACAGAGGCTCATGACTCCCGTCACCTAGATAAGTTTGTCTCCCATTACAGTAATGTACGCAAGGAACTGGACCAGCTTGCGGTCGGCACGCCAGGCCGTACACCCATCCATCCGCAATATCTTACAAAAATCGTAAGTGACCTGGCAAGCGAGGATGCTGTATTCACCTGTGATGTGGGAACACCAACGCTGTGGGCTGCCCGTTACCTGCAGATGAACGGAAAAAGGAGGCTATTAGGATCGTTTAACCATGGTACAATGGCCAATGCTCTTCCGCAAGCCATCGGCGCCCAGGTTGCAAACCCGGATCGCCAGATTGTTTCATTGTCCGGTGACGGCGGCCTTGCGATGTTGATGGGCGATCTGTTAACGCTGCGCCAGCACAAGTTTCCCGTGAAGGTTGTGGTATTCAATAACAGTGCCCTTAGCTTTGTGGAATTAGAAATGAAAGCTGCAGGGTATTTGGAGACGGGTACGGACCTTAACAATCCAAACTTTGCTGACGTAGCAAGGGCAATTGGAATTGAGGGAATTCGGGTTGAAGATCCGGGTGATCTGGAAGATGCAGTACGGCGGACATTTGAATATGACGGACCCGTTCTGCTTGATGTTGTTGTGAACCGCCAGGAATTGTCTTTGCCGCCAAAGATAACGTTACAGCAAGCTCATGGGTTTACCCTCTGGATGCTTAAAGCCGTTCTAAATGGGCGCGGCGATGAGTTGGTCGAACTTGCTAAGACCAACCTGTTTCGGAAATGAAACCAACTGGCAAAGTAACCCGTCCCAGCTTGGCAACTAGCTTGCGATCTGGCAAGGAAAGTCGATCTACAAGCAAACCTGTGAGCCGGTGGCTTGTGGTACTGGGAACCATTATTGTACAGGTGGGGCTTGGTACGATTTATACATGGAGCCTTTTTAATCAGCCGCTGGTCAACAAATTCGGCTGGAATCTTGGTTCCGTCTCCTTCACCTTCTCGATTACCAGTTTTGCCCTAGCTTTTTCCACCTTGTTTGCTGGCAGGCTCCAGGAAAAGTGGGGCATTCGTAAGCTCGTGATTGTGTCAGGAATCGTACTTGGGATAGGATTTATGCTGAGCTCGCTAGCGTCTTCGCTAACCATGCTGTATCTGTTGGCGGGCGTTGTTGTCGGTTTTGCGGATGGTACGGCCTACATTACATAGTTGTCTAATCTAATCAAGTGGTTCCCGGAGCGCAAAGGTTTAATTTCAGGTGTATCGGTTTCGGCATACGGCCTGGGCAGTCTGGTCTTTAAATATATAAACGGTGCGTGGATACAGTCATTCGGCGTCTCGCAAGCCTTCTTATACTGATTATCAGCCCTATAAGGGCCGTTCATAGATCTTGTTCTTCCTGGGCCCTAGCCGTAAAAAAGGGTTTTCTTGTATCTATCGATAATAGTATTCCTATATCGACTAATTAGGGGGAAGTGTTATGCATATTGTAGTATTAGGTGCGGGTGCTGTGGGAGGTTATTTTGGCGGGAAATTAGCGCTGTCCAATGTACCGGTTACGTTCCTTGTCCGTGAAAAACGTTTTCAGCAATTGCAGGACAAAGGTCTGCAAATTAAAAGCATTCACGGGGACTTTAGCTTACAACCTGCTTTAGCGCGCTCAGCAGAAGAAATCAGCAACCCTGACGTTGTCTTAATCGCATTAAAAAACTATCACCTGCAAAGTGCACTCCCAGAGATTCGTACGCTTGTTAAAAAAGGAGCCAAAATCCTGCCATTATTAAATGGTATTGAACATTACGAGACACTAACTGCCGAATTCGGCCAGGAAACGGTGCTCGGCGGGTTATGCTACATCGAATCAACCTTAGACACTGAAGGAAAGATTCTACAGACAAGCCCAATGCAAGACATTATTTTCGGGTCCTTTAACCCAAGCCATGCTCCATGGATGCTTAAATTGCAATCAATCCTACGGGACAGTGGGGCGAATGTGCGATTGAGCGACTCCATTATTGTAGACATCTGGCAGAAATTTATCTTCTTGACGATCATGAGCGGGATTACTGCAGCCACCCGCAAACCAATCGGAGAAATACTCACGGACCCTGTTACATACGGCTTTTTAAAAGATATGATCCAAGAGGTTGTCACTGTGGCACAAGCGGAGAAAATTGGCATACCAGCGGATACGAAAGAGCAGATTTTGCAGCGGGTCGCAAGTTTGCCACCAGAGATGACATCCTCTTTACACCGTGACCTAGAGAAAGGGCTCCCTTTGGAGATTGATAGCCTCCAGGGTTATGTATACAAGCTAAGTGCCAAACATGGTCTTTCCGTTCCATGTATACGATCGGTTTATTCGCTTCTACACCCCTATAAAGGGTTTTAGTTGAAAAAATCCACCAAAAGCCATTCACCATGAATGGTGTGGCCAAAGGTGGATTTTGGCTTTTCGTTCTTTTTTTAAGGCGGCTTCAGCTGTTATTTTTTTCGGATTGCAGCCTTCTGCCCCAAATCATCCCCAGTATGATACAGGCCCCCCCTATAAGCGAGCCGAACGAAAGATGCTCGCCCATAAGCAACATGGCAAACATAGCGCCAAACAAAGGTTCACTGCTGAGCAGTAGAGCAACTCTGGCAGGCGATGTTCTCCGGATCATCACTAGCTGCACATAAAACGCGAAGATGGTGGCAAATACGGCTAGATAGCCTGTAATCAACCAGAATTTAGGGGACAATTGCACCGATGCGGGGTGTTGAGCAAAGGATATAATTCCAGCACCTACGGCTACAACTAATAGTTGAATAGTGGTCAATGCGCCCGGCTCTATCTCTTTGCCTTCTGTTAATTTCTTTGTGACGGTCATTTGAATCGCCCGAAAAAGGGCTGCCCCAAGAATCAAAAAATCGCCTGGATTGAAAACATACGCGGCCTTTAGTGTCAAAAGGCCTGTTCCGACCGTAGAAAGCAGCACAGCACCCATTAAAGAAATGCGGGGAAGCTTTCGATACACAATGCTGTCCACGATCGGGACAAGCACCACACACAAGCTAATAATGAAACCAGCATTTGAAGCACTGGTATAGACAACTCCGAATGTCTCCAGTGAATAGATGATTAATAGAAAAAGACCAAAAATCAACCCGTTAATCCATGTTGCAGCGGTCGCCCGCCAAACTAAACGGACTGTAAAAGGCAGCATGAGCAGCACAGTAAGCGTAAAACGAATAAACAAAAATTCAAATACCGGAATGGTAGCTACAATATCTTTTGATATGGAATACGTGGAACCCCATATTAGTGCTACAAGCAGCAAGGATATGTCAGCCGTCCAATGAGAATTCCACAATGTTTTGACTGATTTCTTCCACCCAGCATCTTGCTGTTGATGCTTGCTTAAACCAGCCGCTGATCGAATAACCGAATAATCCACTGAGCCTACACTCCCCACAATTGAGATAGGATTACAGATTTCTTTTTACGAAATCCAAAAGGGTTTGCCCTAGCGCTGTTAGAATGTAACCCTTGCCTTCGCATTTTGGACAAGGTACTTCTTCGCCAAGATTTTGAGCCTCTGGATCTCCTGTACAGTTGCTTCAATTTTCCCCTTTCCATTGAATTTTCGGGTAGACCATCGCTCCTGTAAATCCTGCAGCGAAAGGTAAACGATCTTCTCTGCCGCTTTGAGATTCGATAAGCTGTTCATCGGCTTTAGGCGTTTACGAATTTCTTTGTTTGTACGTTCAATCCAGTTGGTTGTATAAATGACACCTCGGATTGAAGAAGGGTACGACAAAAAGGTAAGAAGAACGGGTAAATCCTGCTCCCAGGAGGCCACCTCTCTTGGGTATTTACTTGCCCACTTCTTTTGGAAGGCTTCAAATTGTACAAGAGCGGCCTCTGTGGTTAACGAACGATAAATAGCTTTCATGTCTTCTGCGATTTCATACTGATCTTTCTTACGAACCTTATTAAGCGTGTTGTGCACTTTGTGAATCACACAACGCTGCACATCAGCTTTTGGATACACATCGTGAAATGCATCTTCTAGGCCGCCTAATCCATCAAACACACCCAGCAGAACCTGATAAAGAGCACGATTGTACAAATCAAGCAAAATATCACGCCAACCTGACGCACTTTCTTGTCCACCCACGTAGAAGCCCAGAATGTCCCGATAGCCATCTTGCTGTGATGCCGGTGCGGTTTGAAACGCGCCCTCTCGGTCGCGGAGAACCGTAAGGTTCTCAATTTTTCCATAACGTGTTTCCAATGAACGCTGATAATACCCATTTCGACTGTTTGAGGCATCTGGCTTTTCTACGTGAAGGAAGTTTGTCAGTTCTTCCCGCATAATCAGTTCAAGCTTTTCTTTGACAAAGCTTCGTAAAACATCTTCTAATTGATTTGTAAGGTCGGAATTGTTTATACTAGATGGCATAAGTAAGGTAACTTCCTCTCTTTTATGGAATCTGGACAATTCCGAGGATACCCCTACTTTTTCTTTGTCTAAAAGACCTTACACAAAATAATTTACGTCATCATTAGCCGCTTGATATTAGCATGTCTAATACCAACTTATAACGTTTCTAAACTAATGAAGGAAGGCTAGATTCCTTGCTTTAATTACTTTTGTCTGTCCCCATCCAAGTTTCATGATGGTTAGCCAAAAATAACTGTATGTAGTCATCAAAAGAAACTTCAGCTAGTTGCTTTGTACTCGTCCATTCATAATATCGAATGTCTGACAAAAATGAATGAAACTTAGAATTTTTCAACAATTCAATTACCAGTGTATTTTTTGCAGCTACACCTTTTGATTTTTCATTTGGAGAATTAAACAGAATTGTTCGAACAATACCTAACAAAAGATCAGTCTCTGTTCGAGGTCTACTTTTTTATCGATACCATTGTAGTAATATTAAATAACTCCATTGACAATCTTTACTGCACATGGTAAATTGTCAATGTATATTATGTTCTCATTCCGAGGAGTGCGAAATAATATTAAGGCCGCAAAGTAGCTCGTTCCAAGGAACGCGTCAAATCGGCCGAAACCTAACTACCATTTTTTGTAGGTAGGTTTTTATTTTTTATTCTATAGTATTCAACTTAATTTGTAACTATATTTTGAAAATCCTCCCTATTTGGGAGGATTTTTGTTGTTCAAGGATTCAAGATAACTAGTTTAAGACAAAAAAGAGCGCCACACATCATGTGGGCACTCTTATACAGTTCTGGTCCCTCTTCTTTCTCTATCTTTTCGCCAGGTATTTTCTTATATCAAACGCAACCGCGACGACAATAATGAGCCCTTTAATAATAAGCTGCCAGTAGGGGTTCACGCCGATAAATGTGAGGCCGTAATTAATGACACCAAATATTAAGACGCCTGCCAGAACACCCGGTACGGTCCCGATGCCTCCTGATGTGGAGACGCCCCCTACCACGCAGGCTGCGATCGCATCGAGTTCATACATATTGCCATAGTTGTTCGTTGCCCCGCCGGTCCTTGCTGCTTCAAGTACCCCGGCAACCCCGTACAACGCCCCGGCAATCGCATATAGGTAGAGCAGGTTGCTCCATACGTTAATCCCAGAGACTGTCGCGGCCTGGATGTTGCCTCCTATCGCATACATGTTCTTTCCAAGGCGCGTTTTATTAAAAATGACCCAGACGATAAGCGATATAACAATCGCAATAATGACAATATAAGGGATGGAATAAGCACCGCTTCCAACTGCGCCGGTGCCAAGATTGCCAAAGTCTGGCCGCAAACCGCCAATCGGCTGGGATTCATTCGGTTTCATATCAAAATAGATCGAGTTCATGCCATACACCATAACCATTGTGCCCAGTGTGGCAATAAAGGGCGGCACCCTAAATTTAGATACGATGAATCCGTTGAGCAAGCCCACCACAAGTCCAGCAATAATTGCCAATAAGATAGGGATCCATAGAGGCAGGTGCGGGAGACCCGGGAAGAACTTGCGAGAGTAGTCATCGATCTGCAGCATGGAAGCTGAGAGGACAGCGGTGAGCCCAACAACCCGGCCCGCTGACAGATCAACGCCCCCTGTTATTAATACAAACGCCGCGCCTAAGGCAATGATGGCCCGTGTGGATGATTGCAGCAAAATATCACGTATACTCGTTACGGATAAAAAACGAGGATCCCATAAGGCGATAGCAATCACGAGAATCAGAAGCACGAAATAAATAGCATTTTGAAAAAAGAAGTTTTTCATTTGATGCAATCGGTTCATCCAGCAGCCCCCCTTATGTTGTAAGCTCTGCGGCAAGACGCATAATGGCTTCCTCCGTTGCGTCTTTTGCATCTAGAATGCCGGAAACTCGGCCTCCACGCATTACGAGGATCCGATCAGGCATGCCGAGCAGCTCAGGCATCTCAGACGAAATCATAATAATGCTTTTGCCCTGTGCGGCCAGTTCCGAAATAATTGCATAGATTTCATATTTAGCCCCTACATCGATGCCTCTGGTGGGCTCGTCAAGCAACAAAATCTCCGGCTCTGTCAAAAGCCACCTGGCTAGCAGCACTTTTTGCTGGTTTCCGCCTGATAGATTTTGAATCAATGTCTTACTGGAAGGCGTTTTAACCCGGAACATCTTAATCCCTTTTTCCGCATCCTCCGCTCTCCTCTTATCATCAAGCAATAGATATGGTTTTTGATAACGAATGAGGTTCGAAATTGACGTATTTTCAAGCACAGACAAAATAGGGAATATGCCTGTGACCCTGCGTTCCTCCGTCAGAAGCGCCATCTTGTGCTTCTTTGCTACGATTGGTGATTTAATTTTCACTTGCTTGCCCTTTATCGATATGACCCCTGCCTCCACGTTTCGCAGCCCAAACAGCGCCTCAATCAACTCTGTTCGCTGTGAGCCAACCAGTCCGCCGATTCCTAGAATTTCACCTTTACGCAATTCAAAAGAAACATCCTTAAAAGACTTGGGAGCAGGTGATGATAGACCCCCCACCTGTAACACCACCTCGCCAGGAATGTTGCTGCGTTCCGGAAATCGCTGTGAGAGATCACGGCCCACCATTTTGGAAATGATAAGGTCCGTAGTAAGCTCACACGCAGGCCATGTACCAATCAATTTGCCATCCCGCATAATCGTCACATCATCCGCTATGCGAAGAATCTCCTCCATTTTATGGGATATATAAATAATAGAGACACCTCGGCTTCTGAGCTGACCGATAATAGTAAACAACTGCACCACTTCATTGCCGGTCAGGGATGACGTTGGCTCATCCATGACAATCACTTTTGAATGATAGGAGACCGCCTTTGCGATTTCTATCAATTGAATTTTAGAAACAGATAGTTTGCCGATAATGGTCTCTGGCTGTATATCCATATCAAGCTCAGCAAAGAGTTCCCGGGTGTCCTTGTACATCTTTTTTTCATCGACAAACTTGAAAGGACCGCAGGATTTGAGAGGAAACCGGCCCAGCCAGATGTTCTCCATAACATTGCGAAACGGGACCGGATGAAGTTCCTGATGGATCATGGAAATGCCATTTCCAAGAGCATCGCTGGAGCTGTTAATCTCCACTTTTTCACCGTTCAGAAGGATGTCCCCCGCATCCGGCTTATAGATGCCAAACAGGCATTTCATTAAGGTAGACTTTCCAGCCCCGTTCTCCCCCATTAGGGCGTGTACCGTCCCCGCGTGCACTTTCAACGTCACATTATCGAGAGCCTTAACACCTGGAAACTCTTTAGAGATGTTATTCATCTCCAGCACATGTTTGTTGTTGCTCATTGTAACACCCCCTCTTAACCTGGCTTTTCCAACGAGCGGACCGGTGCTGTTACGCAGATAGTAAAAAGCAAGGGACACGTTTGCTATCTGGACCCGATGCGCCCCCTGCTGACATGTAAGCGAAATGCCTGCGATCCAGAAGCTTATTTCGCGTCGTTTATATTTTCCTTGGTGATTTTTTTATAAGGGATCCATACGTACTTGCCATCCGTAATGTCGTATCCTGTATTTGCCTTGTTCGGTGTTTGGCCCTGTGCCAGGACAGCAGCAAGATTGAGCGTGGCTTTTCCTTGATTTTTCGCATCGTTTAATACCGTTCCGAGCAGCGTGCCATCCTGGAGCGCCTGTATAGCGGGTGCCGTTGCATCCACCCCAACAACGGGCATGTACTTTCCATTCTGGAAATAACCCTTGGCCTTTAAGGCCTCAATTGCACCGAGTGCCATATCATCGTTGTTAGCAAAAACCGCTTCGATTTTATCGCCCTGCGATCCGAGGAACGCCGCCATTTTCTCCTCGCCTTTTACCCGATCCCACATCGCTGTATCTTCCGCGAGTTTCTGCGTTTTAATGCCGGCCTGTTCAACCGCCTGAATCGAATATTTGGTGCGCAATTCCGCGTCCTGGTGGCCAGGCTCACCTTTAAGCATCACGTACTGAAGGACACCATCATGGTTCTTGTCAGCTTCTTTGTGGGATTTAAAATAATCGGCTACTATCTGGCCCTCCAGCGTCCCCGATTCTTCAGCTTTGGCGCCTACGTAATACACCTTATCCCATTTCTTCATATCTTCCGGTAGGGGTTCGCGATTGAGGAACACAACAGGCACGTTAGCCGCCTTTGCTTTATCGATAATGACGCCCGCCGCCGTCCTATCAACCGGGTTGATCGCCAGAGCGTTGACCTTTTTCGTGATGAAGAGGTCAACTTTATCATTTTGGGTCGGCTGGGAATTCTGGCTGTCCACAATATCAACCTCTGCTTTGTCTTTTGCGGCGTCGGAAATCGCATTGCGGACCCCGGTCATAAACGTATCGTCGAATTTATAAATGGCAACACCAATGGTAGGTTTACCCGTGCTGGAATTTGAACCGCTTGATGCCGGAGCTGCAGAACCGCCACTGCTTGAGCTACTAGATTGTGAGCCGGAGCAGGCGGTAATGGATAATAATGTTCCGGCAAGCAAAACTGGAAATAATTTTTTCATAAGGACCCCCCTAAACTTTTTATTTTTTCTACAACTCTACTTGCTTAAAACGCTTACATAACTGTTCTGCCTGTTAGACCGTGCCTAGAATCTATCCTATGAGTCAAGGTTTCATTTTATATCTTACTGCGCTCAGGACAGAAAAAAAGCTTCCTTATCAGTGCAAACATAAAAAAGTCTGCAATGATAAGGAAGCTTATCGCTTTTGGGGCAGCTGAACGGTGTGCCTGTCCAGCGTGAGGCGGATTCCTTTTTCAATTAACTCAAGATACTGGCGGTCCTTAGGTGCAGCCAGTGTGACGGCGAGGCCTGTCTCCCCGGCTCTGCCTGTCCTGCCTATCCGGTGAATGTAACTTTCTGCATCGTGCGGTATGTCATAGTTAAACACATGCGTCACACCTTCCACATCAAGGCCTCTGGCCGCCACATCTGTGGCCACTAAGTACTGCACTCTTGCTTCGCGAAACCTGTTCATGACATCTTCACGCTTAGCCTGTGACAAATCCCCATGAAGTTCTTCGGCATTGTACCCTTTTTGTTTAAGCGCTTCCGCAAGCTTGCTCACTCTTCGCTTCGTGCGGCAGAATATAATTCCCAGAAAAGGCCGGTACTGCTTAATCAATTGGAATAGCGTTGCCTGCTTGGCCCGGTCGGTCGTTTCGATAACAATTTGTTTGATATCGCGTACCGTGATTTCCGTCTGCTGCACCTGGATATGCTGCGGGCTTCGCATATAGGCGTTGGCCAGCGATACGATGGTATCCGGCATGGTTGCGGAAAAAAGCATCGTCTGTCTGGCGGCTGGCGTCTGCTTAATTATCTCTTCTACTTCCGTTAGAAAACCGATATGCAGCATTTGATCCGCTTCGTCCAGCACAAGCATCGATACGGACGAAAGCTCCACCGTGCCCCGCCGCAGATGGTCCAGCAGCCTGCCTGGTGTGGCAATCACTATATGTACGCTGCCCGCAAGCACATGCATCTGCTTTAACACATCCTGCCCTCCGTATACGGCCAGCACATGTATCCCGGACTCTTGCGGTAAGACTTTTTTGACTTCGGCCGTTATTTGAATCGCCAATTCCCTTGTCGGTGTCACAACCAACGCCTGAATTTGCTGGTTATCCGCATTGATCCTCTCCAAAATTGGCAGAACGAAAGCCAGCGTTTTCCCTGTTCCCGTCTGGGCTCTCGCCACTACATCTTCTCCTGATAGCAGGGCAGGAATCGCCTGCTGCTGAATCGGGGTGGGAACCTCGATTCCATTGGCCGTTAATTTTTCAATTAAGCTTGGGCTGATGCCCAGCTCTTTAAAATCCTCCAACACAACACCTCATTTATTTACGGGATTTGAATCGTCCTGGTAAAAACCACATTTATTATAGGCTGTACATGATAAAATATCCATGCCCGTATCCTGCTTATGCAAGAAAAAGCCCCAGGATATCCCTGAGGCTTCAATTCTTTATAACGCTTTGCGCATCGGTTCTTCCGGTTGTTTACCAAACAGCGTTTCCATGACAGGATTGTTGCGCATCTGGCCCTTCCGGACAAACATAGGATTTAGGATAACCATAACGACAATGTTTACCACTAATCCTATAAAACCTTCATACATGCCAAAGGATTTTCCTGTGGCGTAGACTACAAACACAGTGACCATGCCCGCGATAAAACTGATTAACGCAGCTTTCCTGGTTAGATTGCGCCAGTAAAGGCTGAACACAACAGCCGGGAACACCTGGACAATACCGGATACTCCCATTAGCTGCAGGGAAACAAGTGCGCTCGGGAACAGCAGGCCAAACAGCAGCGCCATACCAATTACCACAAACACCATCGACCGCGTAACCATTGTTAGTCTGCCTGGCGCAGCATTCGGGTTGATTACATCCCTGTAGATATTATTCGCAAAAAGGTTAGACGCCCCAATCGCCATAATCGAGCAGGGAACGAGAGACGCCAGCGCAATGGTTGAATAGGCAAACCCCTGCATCGTGCCGCCATACGACATGTGGATCAACTCAAGAAAAGCGTAGCGCGGGTCTGTCCCTTTAGGAACGACTAAATAAGCGGTGATCCCTAAAAATGTTACCAGCATTAAAACGATATTATAAAACGGCAACACAATCGCATTTTTTCGAAGTGATTCCGCATTCTTGGAGCTAAACGTACCGGTTACCGTGTGCGGCCACATGAACAGCGCCAGGGCTGAAATTAACGCGGCTGTAGAAAACCAGAGGATCCCTTTGGAACCTGTTGAAGGAATGGCCATCATTTGCGGCACTTTATGAATCGACGTATTGATCATGTTGGTCCAGCTGCCAAAGTGAATCGTGGGAATCGATACAACCATGAACAGCATAACCACCCACACGAGAATATCTTTAATAATGGCTGTATAAGTAGGTGCCTTAATGCCGCTGAAAAACGTATAAAAAGCAACAAGCACAAAGGACACAATGACGACGAACGTTACATTGATATAACCTGTGCCTGCAACTTTCAGCGTATCCTGAATACCGCTTAACTGCAGATCAATATAAGGAATTAACATCAATACGCCATTAATGGCTACCAGAACAGAAAACAGCTTGCTGTCAAATCGTCCTTTAATATAATCAGAAAGTGTCATAAACTTATGCGTACTGGCAACTTTCCAAATTTTTGGAAGAAAAAAGTAAGCTAACGGATAGGCCAGTACAACGTAAGGGGTTGCAAAAAAAGCGATGCTTCCGCCCTTGTAGGCCTGGCTTGTCAGCCCCAGAAACGTATAGGCGGTATAAACATCAGCTCCGATTAAAAACCAGACAAAAAGCCCGCCAAGCCGCCTTCCGCCAACAGACCATTCTTCGACAGAACTGCGGGACGCTTTATTTCTTCCTGCTATAAATCCGAGTGCAACAACGACCAGCACAATAATGGATGTAATAAGCAGCGCGGTAAGATTCCCTTTCATCAGTCAACATCCCCCTTCGCTTTTTGGATACGATAAACCGCCCAGGTGAACACCGGGGTTAGCAGCATCCAGATAAACAGCCAGAAGTGCAGGAAAGGAAATCCGATTATAATCGGTTGAATATGATTAACGAATGGAAGCGCTACCAACTGAGCCAAAAAAGGAATCGCAACTAGTAAAACGATTAAAAAATTGCTCATGATCAAACCCTCCTTCTCTATCATTCAGCCTGCGATATACTATGCTGTCATTATACAGGAGAGCTTGTTTTAAGAAAGCGCTTTATTCCTAACATGTCGCAAAGCGCACCTGAGATGCAGGAAAACGCTCGCAAAATACACCAGAATGTCACTTGATTGTTATAAAACTATCATAATTCAAGCCTTGACCGCAGGTCTTTCACATAATTGCGGCTAACTGGCACGATCGATTTGTGTGCATCATTCATGTACACATTATAGGAACCGTTAAACCAGGGGTGGAGTTCCTTGATAAACTTCAGGTTCACCAGATAACTCTTATGCGTGCGGAAAAACGAAAAAGGCTTCAATTTTCCTTCCAGTTCTTGCAGGGTATACTGGGCATCAAACTGTTCCTTCTCTGTGTGTACCCGGACCTTGCGCCCTTCTTTATCGATGTAGACGATCTCCTCAGGCGAGAGATATTTGATATCACTATCTATCTCGATTGCCAGCCTCGGCTTATAATCTGCATTTTGCGGCAGCCTGTCACGCTTGTCGTGCGGATTTTCACGCTTTACCTCCTGGCTGTAAGACAGAACAACCCGCTCCAAATCTTCTCTATCATAAGGCTTTAATAGATAATGAAACGCCCGCAGTTTAAAGGCTTCCACTGCGTATTGATCGTACGCGGTAATAAAAACAATTTTTACATCTAAACCAAGCTCCCGGATTAATTCAGCAGCCTGAAGCCCGGTTAAATCCGGAAGCTGAATATCCAGAAAAACAAACTCAGGTTTTAATTCTTTCGTTTTTTTAATCGCATCCATCCCGGTGGCTGCCGTTCCTACCACTTCAAATTTAGGGATTTGCCCGAGCATATACACTAACTCTTCACGTGCCAGATGTTCATCGTCCACAACTAAAACCCGCCATGCCATCGTATTGCCCCCCTCTTTATTTTGGCAGGGTAAAAGAAACCGCTGTGCCTATGCCTGGATAGGAGCGTATCATAAGCGTAACATCTTCACCAAAGTAATGCCGCAGCCGCTGCTGGATGTTCACCAAGGCGAATCCCATATGCTCCTCTCCTTCCAGTTTCCCGCTTTTGTTATCCATTCCAGACCCGTTATCCTCGACAGATACAGTAATTCCTCCTTGTGCTTCCTTCACCGAAATCAGCAATTGCCCTGCTTTCACCGTGTTTTTTAGCCCGTGCACGAAAGCATTCTCGACAATGGGCTGAATGGTTAAAGGCGGCAATTCATAACTAAGGCATGAGTCATCCACATCCCATTTTATATCGATAAGATCACCCATTCTGAATTTTATTAAGTCCAGATACACCCTGATATGTGCAAGTTCTTCTCTAATCGGAATAAGATCCTGGCCGGCACTCTGCATATTTTTCCGGATATATTTCGAGAACAGGGTAATCATCTGGCGTGCATTCTCCGGGTTGGTTCGAATCAGTGCCTTGATTGAATTGAGGACATTGAACAGAAAGTGCGGATTCATTTGCGCCTGAAGCGCTTTTATTTCCGCATTAGCGACAAGTAAAGACTGCATAGCTTTGCTGGCATATTCAGCGCCAATCCGTTCCTCCTCACGCTCTACTTCGATTAGAATGGCGAAGAATAATGCCACCCCCAACCCGTTAGAAAAAACCTGAGGGATGCCGATTGTTTCAACAAGGGCAATCGCCTCACCCGCAGGCCGGGCAAGAAGCAAAATCACCAGCATTTGCAGGATTTCAGCCCCGAAGCCTACGGCACATGCCACCCATACAGATGAAGAATGTTTATGGTGCTTCTTTAAGGTGTTTTTCATACAGCCTGCCAGTACCCCCTGTATGATAGGTGCAACCATACAGGGTAAAGCGGCAAATCCGCCAAGCAAATAACGGTGAACACCCGCGATCACCCCTACCGTTAGCCCTGTCTTCCACCCTCCAAGCAGCCCGGCAATGACCACGCCAATCGTCCGGGCGTTCGCAATAGCTTCTGTGCCCGCTACGTCAAAAATCAGCGGTTCAGGCTTGTAACCCACTCCTGTGATCCGAATGCCTGAATACGTTCCTAGAATAGCAAAGAAACTGAACAACAAAATAAACTGCCATAGCCCTTCTCTTTTGCCCTGGTATTGCATAAAACTTCTCAGTTTTCGCTGTCTGGACAGAAAAAAAGCAGTAGCGATGATAAAGCCCACCCGCTCAAGCTGGTCAATTAATAGATAAAGCATGAAATACTGCCCCCACAATCGCTGTTCCTTCTTGTTATATATTACGGCATGAGTGTGGATTATCCAAAAGAAAACATAAATAACAATTGCTTAAAGGATAAGTGACGCCATACATTGGCTATCATGACAAATAAGGAGATCTATCCATGCTGACTTTTGAAGAGAAATTAACGATTATTGAATCATTCCCGCAGCTTGAACGAAGAGATGTATCGCTGGGCCGTGTAAATTTTCATTATGAAGAAAGTGCGTTTGGTAAGAAAACAGTTGTGTACCACCTGCATCCGAATGGCAACGGCTTTGTTTATGCCGGACACCTTGCTCATGCTCATGCTGATGCAAATGATAAAGGAATGGTGAATATTTCGGATTATTCCGCAGATGAACTGCGAAACCTGATCCAGGCTTCACTTGATTCCCTCTCAACTGAAGACGGTAAAATTGAAGCTGAAGCCGCCCGTTCAAGCGATGATCAACGGCGTGAATACTGGATTGGACCCGACAATCACGCCCTGCTGCTCGTCTACGAAGATGAGCTTTGGAACATCTATACGGGCAGCAATCTTGAGGCGGCTTTTGAATCGTATACAAAAGCTGAGCAGTATCTCCTTGAGGAAGGCTTCCACCAGCAGACAAACATTAAATAACCTGGAACAAAAAAGCAGTTGTACGCAAAAATGGAGCAGATTTGTTTTCTTATTGGGTTGTAAGGGAAAAGTAACATTGAGTAGTTCTGCATCTAGAAAAAAGCTGGAGGTGTCATAAACTTGGCCCGCAACGATATGGGAAGCAATACACCGTGGCAGGATTTGTCTGGTCCAAACCTGGGGTATGTACAGCAGCTGTATGAGCAGTATCTCGAAGACCCGCAAACAGTGGATGAACAGATGCGAGCACTGTTTGAGAGGTGGGGCGCGCCAACCCTGCCTCAGAAGGAGCCGTATGCGATAGCAAGCCAGGAAACCCTGGATATGTTAGGCATTATGAAAAAAGCCGTATCAGCCGTGAAATTAATTCAAAATGTTAGAATTAATGGCCATCTGGCAGCAAGGACCAATTCATTTTCCGAAAATAAGGAACACCTATTTTCGATCGCGAACTATGGTCTGACCAGAGAAGATTTAGAATCCATCCCTGCAAAAATCGCCTGGTCCAAAGCACCGGACGAATTTCGTACGGCATGGGATGTAATTGAGTATCTACGACAGGTTTACATAGGTTCAACTGCATATCAATTTACACACGTTAACAATGTAGAGGAGCGACACTGGTTAAATCATCGGGTCGCAACCCTTCCGCTGAAGACGTCCATGTCCCGTGAGAAGCAGCTCGCACTGTTGCGCAATCTCATCCAGGCTGATGAATTTGAACAATTCCTGCATCGCACGTTTGTCGGCCAGAAGCGCTTTTCGCTTGAGGGGTTAGAGGTCCTGGTGCCGATGATGGACGAACTGATTCGGCAGGGTGCACACGATGGTGTCCGCCATGTTCTGATAGGCATGGCCCACCGCGGCCGTTTAAATGTGCTTGCTCACATTTTAGGCAAGCCTTATGAAAAGATTTTTTCTGAATTCCATCACTCACCCAATAAGGAACTGGTTCCTTCTGAAGGGTCAATGGGCATCAATTACGGCTGGTCAGGCGATGTGAAGTACCATTTGGGAGCAGACCGTGAAATTCAAGAGGATAATGCGGCACGCATAAGGTTAACACTTGCAAATAACCCGAGCCACCTGGAATTCGTAGATCCCGTTGTGGAAGGCTTCACACGTGCCTCCCAGGAGGATCGGAAGGTGGCCGGGCAGCCTGTACAGGATACAACGAAAGCGTTAGCGATTCTGATCCATGGGGATGCGGCTTTCCCGGGTGAAGGCGTAGTCGCGGAAACACTGAACTTAAGCCGGCTTAAAGGTTACCACACCGGGGGTACCATCCACATCATCGCCAATAACCAGATTGGTTTTACCACTGAAAGCGGAGATTCGCGATCGACTCTTTATGCCAGCGATTTGGCAAAGGGGTTCGAAATTCCAATTGTGCATGTTAATGCCGATGACCCCGAAGCGTGCCTTCAGGCGATTTCACTCGCCTATGAATATCGGAAAACGTTTAAGAAAGACTTCTTAATTGATTTAATGGGCTATCGGCGGTATGGCCATAACGAGATGGACGACCCCAACGTGACACAGCCTTTGCTCTACGAAAAAGTATCGAAACATCCGCGCATCCCTGTTTTATATGCGGATAAGCTGAAGGGAAATGGCGTGATCAGCGAACAGGATGCAGCCAGCATTAGGCAGGATGTGCAGAACCAGCTTAAAAACGCGTATGAACAGGTGAAAACCGATCAGAAAGAAGAACACGTCCCCTACCACTTGGACAAGGATGAAGACGAGTTCAACATTAAAACAAGCGTTCCAGCCGCCAAACTGGCTCAGTTAAACAAAGAGCTGTTAACCTGGCCGCAAGAGTTCTCGGTCTATCCTAAATTAGAGAAGATCTTAAAGCGCAGAGAACAGGCACTCGAAACAAGCATCGACTGGGCACATGCGGAAACGCTCGCTTTCGCCACCATCTTGGCCGATGGAACTCCCATCCGCATGACTGGCCAGGACATCGAGCGGGGAACTTTTGCCCAGCGCCATGTTGTTCTGCATGATTATAAGACAGGGAAGACGTTCACACCGCTGCAGCATCTCAAGGACGCAAAAGCTTCGTATGCTGTTTATAACAGTCCGCTGTCCGAAGCATCCGTGCTGGCATTCGAATACGGCTATGACGTGCTGGCTAAAAACACACTGGTGTTGTGGGAAGCGCAGTTTGGGGATTTTGCCAATGCGGCGCAGGTCCACATTGATACATTTCTTGCCCCGGGCCGGGCTAAATGGGGACAAAAGTCGAGCCTGGTGATGCTGCTGCCGCACGGCTATGAAGGGCAGGGGGCTGAACACTCCAGCGCCCGTCTGGAACGTTTCCTGCAGCTTTCAGGAAGCCAAAACTGGACGATCGCCAACCTAACAAGTGCAGCCCAATATTTTCATATTCTGCGCTGGCAGGCTTCAAGGGTTGGAAGAGAGGAGGCGCGGCCACTGATCCTGATGACGCCTAAAAGCCTGCTCCGCAACCCGCGTGCAAGTTCCAGGCTGTCCGAATTAAGTGAAAGCGCCTTTAAGCCGCTGTTAGAGCAGCCCGGCCTGGAGGCACACGCGGCGACTGCAGAGCGATTAATCCTTTGTTCAGGTAAAGTGGCGATTGACTTGGAGGCGGAATGGGAAGCACTGAATGTAAACAATGAAAAAATTCATATGGTTCGCGTAGAGCAGCTCTATCCACTGCCATCCAAAGCGATTCGGGAACTGCTTTCCCGCTGCACCCAGCTTAAAGAAATCGCGTGGGTACAGGAAGAGCCTAAGAATATGGGGGCTTGGTCCTATATCGAACCAAAGCTAAGGGAATTAGGTAGTGTGCATGTACGGTATATTGGACGGCCCGTTCGCTCCAGCCCGGCAGAAGGGTCTCCGGATGTTCATAAGGTCGAACAGCAGCGCATTCTAAGGGAGGCCCTTTTTCTTACGGAAATGAATACAGGTAACCCAGGAGGGGATAATCGTGAGTGAAGTAAGAATTCCGGAATTGGCTGAATCAATAACAGAAGCAACCATTGTGAATTGGCTAAAGGCAGAGGGTGACAGGGTTTCGCAGGGGGAAGTCCTGGCTGAATTGGAGACTGATAAAGTTAATGTGGAACTGAGTGCGGAACAAGATGGAACGCTTACAAAAATTTTGCGTGAACCGGGCGACACCGTTCAGGTAGGAGAAGTGGTGGCCATTATCAGCCAGGGAGCTGGCAATGAAGAGGGCACGGCTGCCTCTCCTGATATCGAGGCTGTTCCTGCTGACGTTAAGGCTGCCTCTCCTGATATCGAGGCTGTTCCTGCTGACGTTAAGGCTGCCTCTCCCGTGCAAACGCCCGCCCCGGCTCATGTACCATCCGGTATCGAAGCAAACGCTGCACAGCCGGCATCTACTGCAAATGCAGTACGTTCCGCATATGGCGAAGAAGCCGGGGCAGACACCCATGGAGAGGGCGGCAGGCTGGCCACCCCTGCTGCACGCAGGCTCGCTAGAGAATTGAACATCGATATAAATCAGGTAAGAGGCCAGGATCCGCTTGGCAGAATCACAGTTGAGGACTTCAAGGCGAATCAAACCGGACAGCCACAAGCACGACAGGCAAAGGCTCCTGCTGCCCAGAACCGGCAGGCAGGCGGAAAAGCAGCATCATCCGGCAGCTTCGATAAACCGGTGGAGCACATACCGCTCACAAGGCGCCGCAAAACCATTGCCGAGCGGTTAGTGAATGCACAGCACACCGCTGCAATGCTCACCACATTCAATGAAGTGGATATGACCGCGATCATGGATGTGCGCAAACGCCGCCAGGAGAAATTTGTCAAGGAGCATAATATAAAGCTGGGCTTTATGTCTTTCTTTACGAAAGCAGTTGTCGGTGCGCTTAAATTCTTCCCGCTACTAAACGCGGAGATCAAGGAAGACGAAATTCTCGTTAAGAAATTTTATGACATCGGAATTGCGGTTTCGACGAATGAAGGACTGGTGGTGCCTGTTGTGCGGGACGCGGACAGGCTGAGCTTTGCCGGATTGGAGCAGGCAATTGCCGGGCTGGCGGAGAAGGCCAGAAACAAAAAACTCGCTTTATCCGATCTGCAGGGAGGCACGTTTACCATCACCAATGGCGGAACATTCGGCTCCCTGTTGTCTACCCCAATACTTAACGCACCACAGGTTGGCATTCTCGGCATGCACAAGATTCAGCTGCGCCCTGTTGCGATAGATAAGGAGCACTCAGAGAACCGGCCCATGATGTACATTGCACTGTCGTATGATCACAGGATTGTAGACGGCAAAGAAGCTGTCGGTTTTCTTGTAAAGGTAAAGGAACTACTGGAGGATCCGGAAACACTGCTACTGGAAGGTTAAGATACATTTTCTTATTGGAGGAAACCTGTAATGGATAGCCATGCTATGGACAACAAAGCAATGCCTCAATTTCCGGATTCATACTGGAGGGAGTCGGTCAGGCTCCCCGCCTTCCCTAAACTCTCCGAAGATATAACGGTGGATGTGGCCATCGTTGGGGCAGGCATCTCCGGTATTACGACCGCCTATTTGCTTGCGAAGGAAGGGGTAAAGGTAGCCTTGATTGACGCAGGCCTTATTCTGAACGGGACAACGGCTTCGACAACGGCTAAAATTACGGCGCAGCATGACATTATTTATGACCAGTTCATTCACCAGTTAGGCGAAGAAAAGGCTAGGCTATATTACGAAGCGAATAAGGATGCGCTTAGGTTTATTCGAAAAGCCGTTCAGGAGCACAGCATTGAATGTCAGCTTACAAAAGAAAATGCCTACCTTTACACCAGTTCCGATTCTGCTATCGAAAAACTGGAGAAAGAGTTTGCCGCCTATAAACAGCTGGGAATTCCCGGCGAATTCCTGGACAGCCTCCCTATCCCAGTACCGGCAAAAGCCGCTGTGGTTATGAAGGATCAGGCTCAGTTTCACCCGCTCCAATACTTAACTGCGTTGATGCATGCTTTTATTGACGCAGGCGGTTCCATTTACGAAAACACAATAGCGGTTGAGGCTGACCTAGGATCCAAGCCAAAAGTCATTACGCGGGATGGGCATAAAATTACATGCCAGCATGTCATCGCCTGCTCCCACTTTCCTTTCTGTGATTTACATGGGTTTTACTTTGCGAGGCTGTACGCGTATCGATCGTATGTACTCGGTGTAAAAACCGAAAAGGAATTTCCGGGCGGGATGTACCTTAGTGTTGATCAACCATCTCGCTCATTGCGCTATACGACCATGGGAAATGGAGATAGACTGGTGTTGTTTGGCGGTGAAAACCATAAAACAGGCCAGGGAATCCCCACAATTAATCACTACGAAGCTCTTCAAGATTTTGCCGCCGGAACCTTCGGCATAAAAGAAATCCCTTATCGCTGGTCCGCCCAGGATCTGGTGACCCCGGATAATGTTCCATACATTGGCCCTATCACATCCAGCGAAGAAAACATTCTAGTTGCGACTGGCTACAGAAAGTGGGGAATGACCAATGGAACGGCTGCAGCGTTGTTGCTACGTGATTTAGTGCTGGAAAGGGATAATCCATACCGGGAACTTTATGCCCCATCAAGGTCAAGCACCGGACAGAGCATTAAAACGCTTATCGTAGAGAACGCGGATGTGGCCAAACACTTAGTTGAGGGCAAAGTTGAACTCATTCAGATGAGGCCAGAGACCTTAGTAAACGACGAAGGGGCGGTAGTCGATATTGGGAGAAGAGCGGGTGCATACCGGGACGAGCAGGGCACACTGCATATGGTTGAAACCACCTGTACACACATGGGGTGTGAAGTCGAATGGAACAGTGGGGATCGCACATGGGATTGTCCCTGCCATGGCTCCCGCTTCTCGATAACGGGCGAAGTTATCGAAGGGCCTGCTGAGAGGCCGCTGGAAAAAATAGAGGAGTAAACAAATCCTCCACTCATCATTGGGTGGGGGATTTTACATTAGCCGGCTATTCAAAACTTTCTTTTTTTATTATAGTAGAAGAAGCAGCATTTTCCATCATGTTCCATGCTGTTGCAACATTAAATTTGGCTAGCGCGCAAGGAGGAGTGTAATGAAAAGACTGCTATCTGCCGTTTTGCTTTCAGCTGCAGCAGCTGGCACCTGTATCGGGGCAGCGCCCATTGTATATGGTGCTCCGGCTGCTGTAACCAGTTCCCAAGTTAAAATTATTTCACAAAGCATGCCTATTAATCTTGAGCATGTTACAGGAAAGATCACGTATCCCAAGTTTGAAGGAATCAAGAACAGCAAGGTACAAAACACGCTTAACACCCTGTTTTTAGCCCATGCCCAGACCGTGAAAGCATCTGCTGTAAAGCTCAACCAAGAAGCACAGGGCTCCTACAGTCCGGAAGCAAAACTAAGTGTAGAGACGCAATATGCGGTAAAACGCAATAAGAATGGCATCGTAAGCGCGGTATTCACCGACTATTCATATACGGGCGGCGCGCACGGGATGTATGACAAAGTGGCGTATACGGTTGATGCAAATAGCGGCAGGATTTATCAGTTGAAAGACTTATTTAAAAAAGGCACAAACTATACGGCCGTTATAAACGCGGAGATAAGGGCACAGTTAAAAACGCAAAAAGAGTACTTCTGGCAAACCCCGTTCAAAGGAATACCGGCTAATCAGCGTTATTATTTAACCAACCAGGGAATCGTTATTTATTTTGGCCTCTACGAATATACGCCGTACGTAAACGGAATGCCCGAATTTTTTATCCCGTACTCTAAAATTTCCAAGTATCTAATGGCAGCTGTTAGGTAATCCTTTCAAAGAAACTCTTACGACACAGAGAGTTTCTTTTCTATTTCCGCGAATAGAGCATTTATTTTCATCCGCATAATATTTATTATATATATGTAAATATTTATATAAAGAAGGCGAATAGATGAATTGGAAACGTACATTAGCTATTTTATGGATAGCTAACTTTATCGCGGTCGCTGGCACAAGCTTAATCCTTCCATTTCTCCCTTTATTTATAGAGGACCTCGGCGTTCACCAAATGGCGGATGTTGAAAAGTGGTCAGGGGCCATTTTCTCTTCCCAAATGCTTACGGCGGTTTTGTTTCAGCCGTTATGGGGATCGCTGGCTGACAAATATGGGCGAAAACCCATGCTTCTGCGGGCCGGAATTGGGATGGGGATCATGACCATTCTTATGGGGTTTGTTCATGCACCCTGGGAATTGCTTGTTCTCCGGCTAATTAACGGTGTGTTCTCCGGTTTCATTTCCATGTCTATTTCCCTGCAGGCTTCCATTACGCCAGATGAACATTCAGGAAAAGCATTGGGAACCTTACAAACCGGCCAGATGGCAGGCACACTTATTGGACCGCTTATCGGGGGGGTTCTGGCTGAAGTGCTTGGTTTTCGGGATGTCTTTATTTTAACGGGTTTATTGCTTCTCCTGGCTAGCATCATCGTGATGATTCTGGTTAAAGAAATCGTGCCTGAGAAAGCGGCCAAAATGGAAAACGATACAGAATCGCACAGCTGGCGGCTTCTTATTCCGCTTATTCCTGTGTTCGTTGCGACAACCGTTACCCAATTGGGCATGATGTCCATTCAGCCTATTCTTACAATTTACACCAAGACGGTATACCACGGCGCCCACCTGGCATTTATTGCGGGACTCGTTGTCGCCGCTTCCGGTGTAGCCAACTTAATCGGTTCCCCTCTTCTTGGACGGTTTGGCGACAAAGTTGGGCAGCGAAAGATTTTAATTGTTTCACTCGTTATGGCGGGATTGTCCTTCCTGCCTCAGGCATTAACCAACAACATTACGGTTCTGATCATTGGCCGTTTCTTGCTTGGCTTGTTTGTAGGCGGTATGCTGCCATCCTTAAATGTATTGGTTAAGAAGCTGGCTCCGAAGAATATCCAGGCGAAAGCATTCGGCTTCAACTCCAGTGCCCAATTCCTCGGCAACTTTCTTGGTCCGCTCCTGGGGAGCTCGGTTGCAGCTGCGTATGATATCCGGGATGTCTTCTATATAACCATGATCATTCTTTTCCTCAATGCATTGCTGATTGCATGGAACCGAAAATTGGATGTCCCTGTAAGCAATAAAATCTCCCATCAACCTTAAGATGGGAATTTTACTGCGTGCACTTTTTTGAATAGGCAAGCCGCTTCCTGTAAATATTAAAGCAATAAAAAATAAGGAGGTTATGTTCATGAATGCACAGCGGGCTAAGGAGATTACCACATCACCTCAGGTAGTAGATGTTACCTTTCAGGGGGTTTCCGTATATATTCAACACGTTGACGAAAAGAAAGAAACAGCAAGAATTTACCCGCTTGATCACCCGGAAAAAGAGCAGGAAGTGCCGTTAAACAGCCTGCAGGAACGCTAACGTGTAGATGGCCAAGGACACGGCAGCCATGGCTCGTGTTAGATAACTTCGCTCATGGCTGCTTGCGCTTCAATGTGCATGGTGTAACGAACTTTTTGAATATAGTAAAATTCATACATGTCGGCGTTTGCATGATTATGCACAAACGAGTGCTTCGGATTTTCGTTTAGCCGTTGACAGTAAGGCAACTTTTCCGCTGCTGTACGGGAACGGACATTTTCCTTGCGAATTCGCATATAAACCGTCTCCATTTGATGCTCATAGAACAATTCACTTAAAAACGCCTCTTTTGCGGCTTGGTTGTAGCCCTTCCCAAAATACATCTTACCAATCCATGTGCCAATAAAGCCTGCCCGATTTTCAATGTCGTATAAAGTAATCGTGCCAATCGGATGCCCGCATTCGTCAAGAATTGTGCGGGATATTAAGTTACCCTGCTCTTCTTGTTCGATTATTTGCTTCGTGATAAATAGGAACTCCCCGAAGGAACTTGCTTTGTGACGCACGAATGGGAAGACAGCAGGATCACTCATTAAATCGAACAAAACACGGCAATCCGACAACTCACGTTTTTTCAGCACAATGAGTCCCTCCAGGTATACTAGATCAGTGGGTCTCCCCTAAATTATCTACCCTTATTGTACTTTTTTATCAAGGCGGAAACGTTGAATTAATGTAAAGGAATGATAAAGTTTTAGGCTTGCTTAATAAGAATAAACATCGCGGACATACCGCTCTGTCCCTTCCCCCCGCAGAAGTTTTTTCGGCCGCTTTCTGTCACAACGGGCGGACCGCATTAGGGAATCTTGGCTATCGGCAAGCATAGCGCAGGCGATAGCCTTAGATTCCTTTATACCGTTTAGGTGCAACATCTGGGTATCTCTTTAGCGTTTTGGGGATCATCCGGTCCCCGGGTAAGAAATAGCGCTTTAAAGTAACATTAATTTCTTTATGGACAAGCAAAGAGAAACTAAGGCTATCGACCTTCACCTACGGTTTGGCGTCAGCCAAGTTTTCTAGTAGGCTATTCAAGCTAACGTTAACTTTGCAAGTGATAGGTGTCCGCGGAGACGCCAGCGATAAACGGGCTCATTTCACCAAGGAAAAAAATGTGCAGTTCGTGCATCGCCCTTGTACAGGCCGTATAGAATAGCCTGCGTTCATTTTCCCTTCCGTATTGTTCCAGTGAACCATTGTAAATGATCACGGCATCAAACTCGACGCCTTTGGCCAGGTAAGAAGGGATCACCAGTACACCGGACTCGAACGATGCGGTTTCCTTTTTGATAAGGCGCAGCGGCACTTCGTTCCTGAGGGCATCGTAGGCTTCCTCACTTTCCTGAGCCGTTTTGCAAATAACAGCAACCGTTTCGTGGCCAGCAGCCTGGAGTTCCCTGATCTTTCCGCTAATAAACTGAGCAAGGTGGGGTTTGTCTGCGGCCTGTTTAACCACGGGCTTACTACCTTCACGGTTAAAAGGTTCAATCTCTTCCCCACCTTCAATCATGCTGCTTGTAAACTCAATAATTTGGCGCGTAGAACGATAGCTTCGCTTTAATACGATGGTCTCAGCCTGTTCGGCTTCATATAAGGAAGCCAGGGCCGAAAACGCTTCGCCCGAGCCGACATGCGCAAAGATAGCCTGGTTCAAATCACCAAGCACAGTCATCTTGGCCCGTGGAAACAACCGCTTAATAAAAGCAAACTGAAAAGGGGAGTAATCCTGCGCCTCATCGATAAATACATGGCGAATAGAAGTATTGGTCTCAAAACCCTCGATTCGCTCCTTCAGGTAAAGATAAGGCACTGCATCTTCGTAAGCCAGTTCAGAACGCTCAAGCCTATCCAATGTCTGTGAGCAAATACCGGGCCAATTCCCAGAGGCCGGCGCTCCATCAAAACGGGCTATGTAGGCCGGTTCTGCAAATAACCGCCGGTATATAGCCGGAATATCTACAAACCCGAGCCTTTTAATACGTGCCCGGATTGGCTTCAAACGCTCCTGCACAACAACAGAAGCCAGCAGTTCCTTTTCCCGGTCAAAGTCGTTGAACGTATCCTCTGTGTATTGTTTTTTGCGGCGCAGTTTCTGGTACGCGCGCGCATACGTCTCCGTATCAAGCAATTCGATTTCATCTTCAACCCATTTTTTCTTTCGTTCCCTGCGCGCCTGCTCCTTTAATTCCTTCAGAAGCCATTCGCTTAGCAGCTTCATGCGGTTCGGGATTGGCAGGGATTGCTCCATACGGTAGAATTGCCCGGCTATATCTGCAGCAGAAAACAGGATCTGGCCGCGGAATTTCACATCTTTGAATACCATTCCTCCCCGTCCCAGAGCCGCAGCATATTGCTCAATAACGTGCATGAAATCCGCAGTTGCCTTATAGCGGATTCCCTCGATACGATCTATATAACCTGGTTGGTCCATAGCCGTAAGCGTGTATTCCATCTGCGTAAACGGGTCTTCAAGCCGAAAATTTTTACCAAGCCGCCGCTCCAGATATTCCTGGAACGTTGCCTGCTGCATGTTTTCCTCACCCAGCTCCGGCAGAACTGTCGAAACGTAACTGTTGAACATTGGATTAGGCGAGAAGAGGACAATATTTTCAGCTCGCAGCATGCCGCGATAGCGGTAAAGCAGGTAGGCCACACGCTGCAGAGCTGCAGACGTTTTGCCACTCCCAGCAGCTCCCTGCACGACAAGCAGATGGCTTTTTTCGTTTCGAATAATTTGGTTTTGCTCTTTCTGAATGGTCGCGACAATGCTTTTCATCTGAGAATCTGCCTGTTTACCAAGTACCTGCTGCAGCAGCTCGTCGCCAACGGTGATGCCCGTGTCAAAAAGGCTACGAATACGACCATCGCGGATAACATACTGCCGCTTTAAATCAATGGTTCCCTTTATTGTGCCGCCAGGCGTTTCGTACTGCGCCGGTCCCGGCGGGTAATCATAGTAAAGGCTTGATACAGGCGCTCTCCAATCATAAACAAGAAAGTTCTCTTCCGTCTCATCCATGAGTGAAGCGGTACCAAGGTAGATACGCTCAGTTTCATGCCTACCGGCCTCCACAAAATCGATTCGGCCAAAATAAGGTGACTGCCTCAGCCTTTTTAACGCCAGCAGCTGATTGCGCGCATGACGATGGCTGCGTTCCCTCTCGGACAGTACCTCCACCTGTTGTTTAATACTTGCATGCGTTTCCGCTAATTCGTACACATCCTCAAGATTAACGGTAACATCATCCCAAAAGTTCTTTCTTATTTGCACAATATCGAGCTTTGTCTCGCTGACATGCTGCTCCAGCTTATCGAGCCGCTGATCAATAATGCCAATAACCCTGTCAACCCGCTGTTGCTCTTTCTGCCAATTCTGCTTCTCCATATCCCTGCCCCTCCCTTTACTTAAAAACCTGGCTGCTGCCAGAAAAGATTTGACAGACCGGATTCATTGTGTTATTATTATAATGGATAATTATTTTTATCAACATTAAAAAGCGGATGTTTTTTCAGTTTAGCATAGAATACTGTGAAATTCAATGGAAGCTACGCCATACATATCGTACACAAAACGGAGACGCTCATGTAACGTCTCCGTTTTTTATTTTTACCCCATCTGACACTAAAAAACAACCGGGAAGGCCAATCAATATTTAATCCAGGACACCCTCTATGTTTTTAAACTGGTTCATAAACATGCGATAATACAGCCCTTGCTGCTGAATGAGGGCAGCATGGTTCCCTTCTTCTGCGATGTGCCCGCGATCGATAACCATAATGGTATCTGCATCCCGAATCGTGTTGAGCCTGTGGGCAATGATAAAGCTGGTCCGCCCCTGCATAATGTTTAACAAAGCTTCCTGTATGTGAAGCTCGGTACGGGTATCGATGCTGCTGGTGGCTTCATCCAAAATAAGTATGGAGGGCTTAGCCAGAATAACCCGTGCAATGGCCAACAGCTGTCTCTGACCCTGACTTAAGTTTCCCCCGTTTTCTGAAAGTACGGTGTCATATTGATCAGGCAGACGCCCAATAAACACGCTGGCGTTTGCCATTCCCGCCGCTGTCTCCACCTCTTCATCTGTAGCATCCGGCTTGCCGTATTTTATATTCTCTCTAATTGTTCCCGAGAATAAATACGTATCCTGCAGCACAATACCGAAGCACTTCCTTACACTGTCCCTTGTGTATTCCCGAATGTCCCTGCCATCGATTAAAATCCTTCCCCCGGTTACATCATAGAAGCGTGTTATTAAGTTGACGATCGTTGTTTTACCGGCTCCTGTAGGGCCAACAAGCGCTGTACTGCTGCCTTTTTCCGCATGAAAACTTACATTTTTTAATATAGGCACATCCGGTCTATACCCAAAACTAACCTTATCAAATGCGACATCACCCCGGGGATTTTCCAGTACGATTGCACCCGGCAAATCCGCAGGTTCCTCGCGCTCATCCATAATCTCAAACACCCGCTCCGCGCCGGCTACTCCCGATTGAAGGACATTAAAAATATTGGCCAGATCATTCAAAGGCCGGACGAATTGCCTGGAGTAGCTTAAAAAACTTGCAATAATGCCAACTGTAATGAGGCTTTTCACAGCTAGAATACCGCCCACAATTGCTACTGCGGCGAAGCCAATATTGTTGATGGCATTCATAAGCGGCATGAGAAAGCCTGACCAGATTTGCGCCTTCAATCCTACGTCACACAGCCGCGAATTGACTTCATCAAACTCCGCGATTGCTTTTTCTTCATGATTAAACGCTTTAACAACCTGTATACCTGAAATGGTTTCTTCCACGTGGCTGTTCAGTCTGCCAAGCTGTACCTGTTGTTCCTTGAATAAAGAACTTGTTTTTCTGGCGATGGTGCGGGTGAGCAGGAAAACGAGCGGTACGGTGATAAAACTCGCCAATGTGAGCGCAGGGCTTAGCCAGAGCATCATAATAAGCGAACCTGCTATCGCAATCAATCCCGACATTAACTGTGTGGTTGACTGAGATATCGTCGTACTGACATTATCAATATCATTAGACAATCTGCTCATCAGTTCCCCGTGTGGATGTGTATCAAAAAAAGCAACAGGAAGCTTCTGGAGTTTTGCAAATAGCGCTTCTCTCAGCCTCATCACAATTTGCTGGGAGACACCCGCCATCAGCCAGCCCTGCAGAAAGGTCAGCAGTCCATCGACAACATACGTCCCAACAAGGGTTAGAACGGCAATGCCCAGCACATTAAAGTTAACGAGGTGCCTGGGACCGGACATAGCATCAACGGAAATGCCAATTAAATAAGGCCCTAGAAGCGTAATCACCGAATCAACCACGATAAAAAGGAAGATAACCGTTAATAATGTTCTTTGTTCACCAAAGTATGACCATAACCTTTTAAGCGTCCCTTTCAGATCCTTTGGTTTAACAATGGGTCCACCTCTGCGAAATGCGCCAAAGTTTCCCCCAGGCCTGCCCGGTCTATTGACGATGGAATAATCGCGTTGGGTTTTACTTTCTTCGTGCTGCTCATTCTGTTGGGACATCATGCGCCACCTCCCTGCCTAACTGTGACTGAAATATCTCCCGATAAACCTCACACGATTTCATTAGTTCCGCATGTCTGCCTATGCTAACGATTTCACCGTTATCGAGTACAACAATTTTATCCGCGTCCATCACAGATGTAATTCGCTGGGCAATAACGAGACAGGTAAGACCTCTCGCATAGGTCTTTAGCGACTCTTTTATTCTGGATTCCGTGGCCGCATCAACCGCACTCGTTGCATCATCTAGGATTAGAATTTCGGGTTGTCTTATGAGTGCCCTGGCGATAGATATACGCTGCTTCTGTCCCCCTGATAAGTTCACGCCCCCCTGTCCGAGTCTCGTGTTATACCCCTCCGGAAAGGAAGAGATAAAATCGTGGGCTTGCGCAACCCTCGCCGCCTCCTCAATTTCGTCTTGCGTGGCATTATCCTTTCCCCACCTGAGGTTATCCAGTATCGTGCCGGTAAACAGTATGCTTTTCTGGGGAACGATCGCTATTTTCTCTCGTAGCTTCTTCGGATCTGTTTTTGTCACATCTTGCCCATCTACTTTTACACAGCCTGATGCCGCATCATAGAAACGGGGGATGAGGCTTACCAGACTGCTTTTGCCTGATCCTGTAGAGCCAATTATGCCAACCGTTTCGCCCGGCATACAGGTCAGCGTAACATCCTTAATGATCGGTTCGCCTGCTCCCCTCTCAAAGGAGAAGGATACGTGCTCAAAGTCTATCCTTCCTTTTATCTCCTTACATCCCACAAATTCATTGCCCCATGTCATATAGTTTTGCACCGCAAAGACTTCATCGATGCGGCCGGCAGACGCCTTCGCTCTGACAAACATATTGAAAACCATCGAAATCAACATCAGAGAGAAAAGGATCTGCGTCATATAGTTGATAAACGCGATAATATGCCCGACCTGCATCTGCCCCGTGCTCACGCCCAGCCCTCCAAGCCAGAGAACCGCGATAATACCGAAATTAACGGTAAGCGCGATTCCAGGGCTAAACACAGCCATTACCCGCATGGCTGTGGTGGATTTTAATTGAAACTCTTTATTGGCTTCATTAAATTTGTCTACTTCATAATCAAACCGGTTGAAGGCTTTTACGACTCTCACCCCGGACAAATACTCTCTCATTGCGCGGTTCACCCGGTCAAGCGCCTTCTGGACATTGATAAAGAAAGGGAAGCCAATTCGCATATTGCCGATAATTAATAAGCCAACAATCGGAACAACTATGGCAAGCACGACCGCTAAATGGGGATTTAAACGGATAGCCATAATCAGGCTGCCTGCGCATAATAGCGGAGCTTTCACAAACACCCGCATAAGGCCGTTCACAAACATTTGCACCTGTGACACGTCATTTGTCAGCCTTGTGATCAGAGAAGCCCTGTCAAATCTATCAATATCTTTGAATGAAAGCGTTTGTGTCTTTCTGTACAGGTCTGCGCGTAAGCCGGCCCCAAAATTTTGTGATACATTACTTGAGATGACGTTACGTATCGATGCCGCAGTCGCGCCTACCGCTGTAATAAACAGCATAAGCCCTCCCATGCGCAGCACATAATCCATCTTCCCGCCGGCCACGCCGATATCGACGATTTTGGACATGATGGTTGGCTGCATCAGATCGCACAGTGTCTCTATCGTTAAGAAAACAACAGCAAGGCAGAATAGCCTACCGTATGTTTGTATGTATTTTTTAAAAAAGCCCATATGGGATCACCTCCCCGGTCCGTGTTATCCTCATCTTCCTCCTCCCATTTTACTTCAATATGGTTCCGGCAGCTTCAAAAATAATGCTGGAAGTGTTTTAAGTAGTTAACTCGCCTCACATTTTACTATCCGTTCACATATGTCAACATAATTAAAAATTGAACAAATTATTCATAAATGCCGCAAAAAAGCAGCTTCCATTTAATTCAATTATGTGTAGAATAAATACATAACGATTTACTGGATCTTTATACCTAGTTATCTGGGAAGGGGACTTTATCTAATGTGCCAGCTACAACGACGTCATTTAAAAGAACCACAGCTTGTTTCCTTGAATGAGAACGTCATTGTTGAATGGTCACATATGGAAACTCATTCTGTAATTGGTGTAGATGCGTTACTTATTATTGTAGAAGAATTGCGGATACAATTAACACAGTTAGTCATTAAGAAGGGAACCTTTTTAGATGAGGAAGTTGTACAGCTAAGCCAGCATTTAGACAAATATGTCTTACTTATTCAACAACTTCAAAGTATTTAGCCCTTCCCTTTATGCCTCTGGCTTTGCAGGCTTCCCCGTTATCCACACATTTTTTTCATTATCCGCTTTAGTACAATTGCTTGCATCTACCCTGACATACCATGGTGTAGATACTTGCAAATGGAGATGAAAAAATGTCACTTCGACCAAACAACCAATACATGAGCAGGACAAAAATTGATGTGCTAATACCCGCTATTGAGAAGGACTTAAAGGTTCTCCCTTTTGTGATTGATGGCGTAAGAAAACATGTAAAACACCCAATTGGCGATATCCTGATCGTTTCCCCTAACAGTGTAAAAATAAAACAGCTATGCAAGCAAAAGAACTGCAAGTTTATAAATGAAAACTTCGTCCTTCCGATTACGAAAAAACATATTAACTACCGCACAAATAGGTGGAATCGATCTGGCTGGCTTTTTCAGCAATTTTTAAAGCTAAGCGGCGATAAATTATGTTCCCAGAAGTTTTATCTGGTTATCGATGCTGACACAGTGCTCACTCGCCCTCATGTATTCAGACAAAATGAGAAGACCGTGTTTTACTGCAGGGGTTGGAGCCGGCCTGAGTATTTCAAAACATACAGAAAACTGCTGGGTAGAAATAAAACCTCAAGCCGCTCATTTGTTACCCACTACATGCTATTTGAAAAAGCAAAAGTTGCTAAGCTGAAAAAGGCTATTGAAACGAGGCACAAAACAACTTGGTTTGGGGCCATTCTCCGAAACATTGACAGATCAAAACAAATTACCTTCTCCGAATTTGAAACGTATGGAAACTTTCTTCATGCCAATTTTCCTGGCCAGCTTATTTTAAAAAGGGCACTAAACAAGGCAATAAGCAAGCGCGGTATCAAGTTATCACTAGCCAACCTGGAAAAAGCAGCAGGCTATGCAAGATCGGTATCTTTACATGAACGCAGAGTTTATTTTAAGAGGGTTAACGTTACAAAGAAAACGAATGTCAAGACAAAGGCTATTGTGAAGAAGGGTATAAGGAGATGACAAATTATCAAGTCATTTGGCAAGGCCCTATTCACAGAGCAAGTGGGATTGGGAAAGCGAGTAGAGAGTATGCTCTTGCATTAAGCAGGCAGGGTGTTAATGTGAAAGTACTCACCAATATGAAAACACAACGAACGAATACAGCAGCACTGAACCCTTTAATAAAGAAGCCGTATGCTAGAAATAAACGCAAGGTTTTAATCTATCACCATTCCCCTAACACAATCAATATGCAAAAGGAAAGAAAGAGGTTTACGTATATCATCCTCAATACGGTTTGGGAAACGACAAAAATCCCCAATAACTGGTTTCCAAACATAAATAAATTTGACGCCGTAATTGTGCCATCTCTGCAAAACAAGAACGCTTTGATCAACAGTGGTGTTAAAGTCCCCATCTATATTGTGCCGCACGGTGTTTACGCGAATCAGTTTAAGCCAGCGAATCCAAAGCTCTCTATAAAGAATACAGAGGGAAAGTTCGTATTTATTTCTGTGTTTGGCTTTCAACACCGCAAAAATCCCGAAACGCTGCTTAGGGCCTATTGGAAAGAATTTTCCCAAAAGGATAAAGTGATACTGGTCATCAAAACAAATGGTTACAGGCGGCACGAAACGCACAAATGGATAGAAAAACAAATTTCAGCTTACAAGAAACAACTGGGGTTTGGCGCCAGGACAGCTCCGATTGTTATACTTACAGGTTTTAAAAATCTAAATCAGCTTAAAGGGCTATACACGCGTGGAAATGCATTTGTCCTGCCTACCAGGGGCGAAGGGGTAGGTTTGCCTTTTCTCGAATCACTGGCAAGCGGTGTTCCCGTTATCACCACCAGGTGGGGAGGACACATGGACTTCTTAACCAATAGAAACGCTTTTTTACTGGATTATAAGCTAAAAAGACCCGCAATTAGCATGAACAGCCGCCACGCTATATCACAAAAGTTTCGGTATCTGTTCGCGCAGAAAGGACAACTATGGGCGGAACCGGATATCCATAGCCTGAAGAAACAGATGCGATATGCTTATGCCCACCCCGGCGTTTGCAGAAAAAAGGGACAGCAAGGCAGAAAGGATATCCTCAAACTATCCTGGAACCGCGCTGGTATCACCATGAAAAAAGCGATAGAAAAGGTGATCCGGGAAAAAAGATAGCCCTCAACGTTTCCCTATAGTTGGCCAGCTGACGTTAATCCAATCCGTGCCAATTATAGGGAAAAGCTTCTTTAGGCACTCTATGCCGGTTTGCTTTTAAAAAATAGAGTGTGGTATAGTTGAAAAAAAGGGAGGTATCGATATGAGTGATTCCCACAGAATGAAATGGAACATTAGACCCTCAGCAGAAACTTCTCAAGGCCGAGTTCATCGAGTCGCGATCTATCTTCAAAGTAAAGTGTTGGAGATTATCGATTCGAATAACTCGGTTTTTTATTTCATCTATTTTAAGAACATCTTAATTGGCGGAGGAAAGGTTGAACAAATAAAAGAGGCAACCTTTCTGGACAAGGTATGGGCACAAGGCATCTTACTTGATACTTCCCATCCTCTTTTTCCCGTGTTCCTGCCAAAAAACCGAAATGTTCACGTCCCTGATGTCAGCGATGTATTCAATCACTTACAGAATCAGCTATCACTGCCAGAGGTTGCCCTTGCAGCCACTTACATGGATAATTTTATTGAACAGCAGCAGCTGGTCAGCATCATTCGGCAAATTTTTGACCACTTTAAACGAAACGGGCAGTTTTTTAACGCCTACCAGATTGCAAAAATACTGCTCACCTTCTCCCCGGAGACAAAAGCGATACAAGAAATCATTCGAACATCCGAGTTTGAAAAGCACCGCAAAGCAGAGCAAAAGAGTCTAGACGCCTTCCTTGAACAAGCTCCCCTGCTTATGGAATCGTTGTGCTATCAAAACCGCAGCGAACGAAAATACGAAATCAAACTCCACGAACTGCTTAAAGCACAATCACGCCCTCTTGAACGAGTCATCCTGTTCATGAATCTCTTTGAAATGAAACATGACTTCTATGCTTATGATGAATTTATTCGTTTACTGCAGGCCGTGCTAAATCCGGATGAACAATATAGCGTGCTAAACTTTCTGTGTAAATGTTCAGCCGCCTACCCTCCATTGACTCATGACCTTCTCCAGGAGCAAATCCGTTTACAGCGATATCCCGAAGCTTTAGCTCTCATGCTTAATCATATTTCTACCCTCTCGCCTGCCCACTATAAGATGATTGAAACCATCATCGATCACGTGGATACCCCTTCCCTATTAGCGCTAACCGGCATCAATCAACTTATTAGCCGCCTGCACCCAGCTGAACCTGAACAAAAAGAAGCCCTTGTGCGCCGAGTGGTTGGCGGCTTGCTTAAACAATTGGATATCAATGAAGTACAGGCGTGGCTGCAGCCGATAAAAGAAACCAGCCCTGATCTGCCGGTATTTGATGAGCTCCAGCAGCTGCAGGCATTATCAAATGATCTCGACCATCTGATGGCGCTCGGGGAACTATACTACCAATTCGGCCTGCTCGATAAATCCATTGAGTGTTTCACATGGGAGATGGAATTAAGCCCGACTGCGCTTGATCCAATACGCTGGCTGAGCAAAGTATATCAGGAAAAGGGGATGAAAGAGGAGTCGGACAGTTATAAAAATCTCTCCATACAAATGGCAAAAAGGGCATGAGAAAACCATCGCGGGCCATGCCGCTCTCTCCTTTCCCCTCATAGAAGCTTTTACGGCCGCTTTGTGGAACGACGGACGGATCGGCAAAACATAACAAAAGACCTCCTGCTCGGAGGTCTTTGCTTATAGTGGGGTTACGGATAAATTTTTATCCAGGAACCCTTTAAAATTGACTGCACGCTCGAATGCACTGCCGAACTGGTACAGTAAAGCTTCGGCAAATGATGGGCCGATTAGCTGGATCCCCATAGGCAAACCTTCCGAAGAGTATCCACAAGGCAGAGATAAGCTTGGCAGGCCTGTTGTATTGGTTGGCCCTGTTAAGCGCAGCAGTGACGCAGGAACCGGCGCTGTCTGCCCTTCGATCTCAACCTCACGCTCATCGATTTTTGTTGGAAGGATCGGAAGCGTCGGCGTAAGCAGCACATCCACTCGCTCAAATGCTTCCTTAAACGAATTTAGAATCTGCCTGCGAACCTGCTGGGCCTCTACATATTCATAGCCACGCGCGGTGAAGCTGGCTTCTAAACGCTCCAACACTTGAGGATGGAATTTATCAGGACAGTCTTTTACATGATGTTGATGTATGGCATACGCTTCACTTTGAATTGTCTTCAGCTGGGCTAAGGAAATTTGGTTCAGATTTTGAATCTCCACATGCTCGATTGTTGCTCCCAGATCACGAAAGATTTCAAAGCTGTTTTCCACTGCCGAACGAACTTCAGGCTGAAGCTGATCGTAATAGAAGTTGGTAGGAATTCCAACCACTTTTCCTTTAATCGATTCACCAATTAACCGCGTAAAATCTTCAGTATCCCGCTGTACGGAATAATCATCCTGTGCATCAAAGCCTGCTAATACATTGAGTAAGAGTGCGTTGTCGTAAACTGTTCGCGTCATTGGACCAACGTGATCTAAAGTAAACGCCAACGGATACACGCCGTGCTTGCTAACACGGCCAAACGTAGGCTTCATGCCCACTATTCCACAAGCAGAGGACGGAATCCGGATCGATCCGCCGGTGTCTGTACCCAGGGCGCCAAAGGCAAGTCCCGCTGCCACTGATGCTCCCGAGCCGCTGCTGGAGCCGCCTGTTATCCTTGTTGTATCATACGGATTTCGCACAGCGCCGAAATAAGAAATATCACCGGTAGGGCCGTAAGCAAATTCGTGTGTATTTAATTTTCCTATGATAATAGCTCCGGCCTCTTTCAACTTTTGGACGACAGTGGCATCTATTTCAGGAACAAAATCTTTATAGATTTCTGATCCCATCGTAGTGCGGACACCCCTGGTGAAAATTAAATCTTTTAACCCGATCGGCACCCCGTGCAGAGGACCTTTATAATTTCCCCTGCTAATCTCTTCTTCCGCCTGCTTAGCTGCTTCGAGTGCTTCCCCATCGCATACCGTTATCACGGCATTCAAGGTTGGATTTAACTGTTCTATGCGTTCCAGCAGCGCTTGTACAACTTCAACCGGAGACAGCTTCTTTTCCTCGATATGCTGGGATAACGTATGCAAATCCATCCGAACTATATCGCTTGTCGTCATCTGTAATCTCCCCTCTTTATTAGTAGAAAACTCACTCAATACGATGCTGTTTAGTTCATATGACTGTCTATTTAAATTATAAAACCCCCGCATGCACGAGGGTAGATAAATTTAAACTGCTTTATTATGTGTAGCGTTAATAATGGTTCTTTTACCAGGCTTAACGAATAGCATCGCGATCATCCCAATCACAGATGCTACAGCAGCAGCCACAAACATCGCGGTGTATCCATTGCTTGCAACCAATGCGCCTGTCAGTGTAGGAGCAACTACAGTAGCAATGTTGGTAAAGAAGTGAGTCACGCCTCCGAATGTGCCTGCGCGGGAAGGTTCGGTATCAATAATGACGGTCCAATATACAGAGTTAGGCAGGAAGTTAAATGCATTTCCGATCGCCATAAGGGTGAGCACAGCCCCTACACTATGGACGGTAGGAATAATCATGAAACACACCGCAGTCAACAGCAGCGAAACAACCGCTAATCCGGAGCGGGCTACTCGCAGGCTGCCAGTCTTGCGGCGTAAAGCATCGGAGATTTTTCCTCCAAGAAGTACGGTAATACAGGCGCCGATCCACGGTATCATGCCCAGATACCACAGGGCAGACAACTTAAAATTAAACGTATCCTGCAAATATTTCGGCGTCCAGGTTAAAATTAAGAAGTTTACATATTGGAAAGCAAAATAGCCAATGGCATTCATCACTAAAGTAGGATTTTTAAAGAAGTGATACCAGGGAACATCTTCCTGTTCAGCCTGTACCAATGTCGTTTCACTGCTTAGCAAGTCGGCATCCGAACGAATCTCGGCCAATTCTGCCGCTGTCACCTTCGGGTGCTGTTCCGGACGGTTCGTAAACATCTTAGACCAAATGAAAACCCAGATTAACCCAACAATACCGAGAATAATAAACATGCTCTTCCAGCTTAGAAAAGAAAGTAAAGCCACCGCTACTGGCGCCGTCAGAAGCGCACCAAGCGGAGTTCCTAAAAGGCCGATTGAGGCTGCGAAGCCTTTTTCCTTAGGAGCGGCCCAGTTAGCCATCGTGCGGTTAATCGTTGAAAAGATTGGACCTTCTGAAAGACCAAATAAGATACGAAACATAGCGAAACCAACCAGAGCCGATCCACCAAGAAGAGCCATACCAATATCACCTGCAAAGGCAGTCCCAATTTCAAATAAAGACCAGAGCGTTCCGGCCAATAGCCAAACAAACTTGGGTCCCTTTTTGTCGGCAAGCGCGCCACCGAACAAAGCGCCAAACATGTAACCGTAACCAAAATAACCTAACACTTCACCCCATGATTTTGGATTCAAACCAAACTCTTTGATGATGGTGGCTTGTGCGTAAGAAATGGCACCGCGGTCAATGTAGTTGATGACTGTCATAAAAACTATCATACCCATAATAAAAAAACGATAATTGCTCTTCATCCACCTCTAGCTCCTTTCCCTTCAACTCCATCGTAAGCGTTTTCCTTTTCGTGTGTTTATTTATATTTCTATGCTAAAAATAGTATAGCACATTTCGTCTATTTAGAGTACATATTATGTCAAAAAATAGACACAAATATGGTCGAATCCTAGCGAATATTCCCCGGGAAAACTCTCAACTGTTATTCGTCCGGATTATATTCAGTTATGGTTAAAGTTAAGATCGAATTTACATAAATACCAACATAGCTTCAAAATATGATCCCAATTGATTAATATTGTTTCTCTATGATTTTACTATCGCATGATTACACAGCGGAAGGGACAGTTTAGGAATCTATTTTTGATAGAGACTACTCTTTCTTTTTCAGAAAATACGGGAACCTAACAAGGAGGAACCACCAAATGAAACGAAACAAAACACGATCCTCTCGTAGTATTTTTGCTTTATCCGTAGTTGCGGCTATGGCCGTAACTCCTGTAGTTTCACCTGTGATTTTGCCCCAGGTTGGACAAGCCTCAACATTCAAAAACCAAACACTTCAGCTTGGTGCAGCCAATCTTAAAGAGACCCGTGAGAAAACAAATCTTGCACCGGGAGTTACATACACGCACATTGTCCGCGGGACTCAGTCGCAAAAAGATGTCTACATCGTCGACGTTGCATTTCTGAACACACGTAATGAAGCAGATGCTTTGGTTCAGCGCCTGAAATCTGATGGTTGCGAACCCAGAGTTGAAGTGATCTCGAAACGGGCTGCTGACGATCCCCAGCATGGACCACTTGGCTATCTGGTTCGTGTTGGATCTTTTAAAACGGAAAGTGAAGCGAACAAACTTCGTGATGACCTAACGGCAAAGGGATATCAGAATCTGCATGTTGTGTATTCCGGGGAGGATGGAGGGAATACAACGGGTCCGTGGGTTGTTAACGTACTTGAAATAAACCCCAAGCAATTCAAAGGCAGAATTACGCCTGATCTAGGCACAGAAATTATCCCGGATAGAGAAAAGGTAAGCAGCATAGCGGCCAGAACCCATGCTCTTGCCGCTACAAATGGCGGTTATTTCGTAATGGGTCCTAGCGATGGTACAGAAGGGGATCTTGCCGGTGTTTCGATGATTAATGGAGATCTGATCAGCGAGGCGGTAAATGGCAGGACAAGCCTGATTCTTTCCGGCTCAGGAAAGAATGCTCGGATTGCTTCTGTTGTGACGCAGCTAACTGCAGCCGCATCAGATGGGGCAAAGCGGGATATTAACGGATTAAACAGAAAACCTGGTTTGATTCGGGATGGCGGCGAGCCGGGTGACCTTCCATCGGACAAACCTAAACAGGATTTCACATTTACAAATCCGAATGAACTCATTCAGTTTACTTCTAAATTTGGCCAAACCAGCGACCCCGGCGAAGGGGTAGAGGCTGTATTAGACGCAACCGGAGTGGTGATTGAATTCCGTGATCATCGCGGAGGAGCTATTCCGAAGGACGGATCGGTATTGGCCGGGACTGGGAATGCGGTTGATTGGCTGCGCACTCATGCGAAAGTAGGAATGAAAATAAACGTAAAGAAAGAAGTTCTGGCAAATGGATCGGAACTTCGCGTAAACAACACAACTGGAATCGTTAACGGCGGACCCCGCTTGCTTGCAGGTGGCAAAGTAAAGATTCCAGCTATGGCAGAAGGTTTTAATTGGCCGGATAATCCGGAGTTCTTCTACAGATTCGGTGAGCGCCGCAATCCCCGGACTCTTGCTGGTGTGAAAGCGGATGGAACCATCTTGCTCGTAACTGTGGATGGCCGCCATCCAGGCTACAGCGTGGGTGCAAGCTTCGAGGAAAGCGCGCAGATTATGAAATCGCTTGGGGCGACTGATGCCCTCAACCTGGACGGTGGTGGGTCTACGACGATGACGATTGGTTCGAAATTGATAACCCATCCGTCAGACTCAACAGGCGAGCGTCCGGTTGGGGATGCCATCGTAGTTTTACCTTAATAGATTGCCAGGAGATTCGCTCTAACTAGTGTGGCCGCCTCTTATTTGTGAGGCGGCCTTTTTTCTGTCATTTAGCACTCACTCATAACTTTTCTTTGGTTGTTCTTCTTTTATTACCCTAACAGTAGTATTTGATATATAGTGAAGTTATAGGAAATTTCAAATTATTGTTCGCACAGTGCCGTTATTCATTTCCGTGAGGTGGCAAAGATGGATATTGGAATTCCTTTTTGGATTGCTTTTTACATTTGGATCGGTTCGGAGTTTATCATTGCAATACGAAATAAACGTATGCGTGGTACAATAACGGCCAGCAAAAAAGACAAAGGTTCCCTGTTTATTATCCTGGTTGGTATTTGGTTAGGCAGCGCAATCGCTTTTCAACTGCATTTTTTCCATTTGGGATGGGTTGGCCAATCGATTGCTAATATCGGGACAATTATGATGATTGCGGGAGTCGCATTTAGGCTGTGGGCAATCCGAATCCTGGGGAAACATTTTTCGCTCGCGGTTTCCGTCGATGATAATCATACAATGATTGAGAAGGGACCTTATAAATATATCCGTCACCCTTCGTATACAGGTACACTTGTTACGCTCATCGGATTAGGGCTTGGTTTAAATTCCTGGCTTGCATCCTGTGTTTTGCTTGTGATATTTGCGATCATTTACGGTTACCGCATTAAAGTGGAAGAAGCCGCGCTTGCAGCACAATTTCAAAGAGCATACGAAGAATATAGGAAGCGTACTTGGCGACTTATTCCATTTCTATACTAAATAAATAAATTGAAACTTCAAACACGTATTACTTGGCAATACTAGAATTACTCAATTTCTAGGCATATTATCTCTAATATTGATTCTGATTTTTCACTAAGTAACACCTTGTAATGCAAAGTATTACTTAGGGTGACATGATTTATTTTGCAGTAACCTATTAATTAAAGCCATGAGTCTATATCTTCGTCGTCAATATTATCGTCAGCAAAAGTTTCTTCAGTTTTTTTCTTATCCGACACGGATAAATGGGATGTTCCCGATTCAACTTGTAATGAAGTATTAAGTTGTGCAACATTATCCTTAGTAGCGGATATGTTCAGGCTCTGAGAATTTTCAATTGCATTTTCATTGTTAGGAGAACTAGGTAATTGTTTAAATGCAATTGCTCTCTCAGCTGGAATATGATTTTGTAAATTTCTAATTCCATTAACTGTTACTTCATTTTCAATTAGATAACGAATAGAATCCATTAAATTGGTTTGACAGTTAATCCATTCTATTATAATAGGGGATTCATTCTTTTTGGTTTTTAAGCTGATATTATCACCCTGTTTTTTGGGCTTTTTCATACAACTGGCCCCCTTTGCAACCGTCTTACCTTATGCAATAAACGATGGTGAACAAAAGATAGGATTAAACTGCTTGCTTTGCCCTTTCTTTTAATGCCTCATAAATTTTTCCCCTGACAAAGGAATCGAGTCCCTGGGCATTCATCGTAACAGCATATTGTGGAGGAATATAGAGAAGTTTAATTTCACGCTCATTACATAATTCTTTAAGCATCGGGAAAAGAATAGAACGCATTAAAATACTTCCTCCGCCATATACACAAATCACATCGATTTCATTTCTAGCTTTAGTAAGCTGCTTTCTAATATTGTTTAAAATTTGTTTAGCTTGCCCCTCTAGCGGCCTCTTAAGTGTTTTGATCGCTTTAGCGTGATACTTATGTTTTGGGTTTTTGATAACATCACTAAAAAATTGTCTAGGACTATCCGATAAATGAATCAATCTATTGAACTCATCTAATGCCTCTTCAATTGCATAGCCTGCCCCATGATTGCTGCCATGAACGAATTGACGCAGGAGTTTATTCCCTTCTGTAATCGGATATTCAGTAGACCCATCTCCAATATCAGTATGCAGGATCCTTTTATTTTTAAAATAACTACCATTGAAATTTGCTGGTTGATTATATGTTTCTATAAACTCTTCAAAAATATCTCCGTCTCTCCAGTTGCCTTCTTCATCTTTCTGAAGCGCAAAGGTTACAGGGGTAGCCTCAGGGACAACTTTTGTAAAATCGAATACAATTTTAACTGTGACGCGCATTTTTCCTAGATGAACGGTAACATTATGAGGTGCTACTGTGAATCTTCTTTCAAATACGGAAGATGATTCATCCGTATGCTGCGTAATAGGAAGTGCTGTGGCCATATCCACTGTCACTTCAATATTCTCAAGAATCCCCTTTTGTTCCTCAAAAGACTTTTGAACGGCTACGGCTGCGATTTGCGCTAAAGTATTAATAACTGGTAAATCCACATCGTACTTAAAATCAATACCTACTTGCATGGTATCCAATAATTCGCCGCTTTCTAATGCAAACTTTCCAATGTAATACATTCCAGGCCGTGCGGACGGGGAATCAATTGTGACAATGAGTTGATCTTGAAGATTTTTAATAATACTTTCCGGTGCCTGGTCTTCACTCCAGGGAAGTGCATCTACCGTACAATTTACATTAGGCTGTTGTATAAGCCTCCCATCAATGAAAATATCATGCTCACTATTACCATTATCGTTCCCTACTAAAAAGTGAAATTGCATGAAGTAATTCCTCCTTTTTGGTTTTATGTAATCGACAGTAACCGATATCATCGCCCAGACACTACTAGAAGTAATACCGAGTGATACATAGCAATATAGGATGTTATTTTCTAACACTTTGGAAACTCATTGCATACATATGAATTCGATTAAAGGCTTTCATTGTCCTGCTAATTTCGGTGTACGGACTCCATTTGGTATATAGGATAGAAGTGCAAGTAAAAAAATTATGGCTAATATCCTAAGCCTGTTATGTTTTATAAAAAGCCCTCACTTATGATACGGTTCCCCCCGGTTAATTCGGTACCCCCGGTACACCTGCTCCACGAGGATCAGCCGCATAAGCTGGTGAGGAAACGTCATCTTCGAAAACGACAAATACTCATTGGCCCGCTGCATCACAGCGTCTGAGAGCCCGAGCGAGCCACCGATGATAAAGGCAATGGAACTCTGCCCATAGGTGGCCCACTGGTCCAGCTTTTTGGCGAGCTTCTCCGAGGACCACATCTCTCCTTCGATGGCAAGCGCAATCACATGCGTGTCAGGTTTGATGGCAGCCAGAATGCGCTCGCCTTCTTTTTCTTTAACCCTGAGCATATCGGCTTCGCTGAGGTTTTCCGGCGCTTTCTCGTCGGCGACCTCCATGATTTCGATTTTGGCATAAGCGGACAGCCGCTTCGTGTATTCATCTATCCCCATCTTTAAATATTTTTCCTTTAATTTGCCGACCGCAACAATCCTAATGTGCATAACTATACAAACTCCTTGCTATTTTTCCACTATTTCGTATACTTATCCCCGGATTTCTGCATGTTATCCACATTTTGTGGATAACTTTATGTGAATAGCAGTACCCCGTTATACAGCAAAAAACCTTGATCGGACAAGGTTTTCTTGATCTTATTCACGATATATACATGTGGATAACCTGTTTTGTGTGTTTTTATCAACAACTTATCCACATTTTTGCCTGTGAATAACGTACAAACACCTGATAGTTAAACCACAATATACTTCGGTTTGTTTGTGCAGTAGGCGCAGTGCTCAGGAGCCTTCCATGCCGTAAAGGTGACATTTTTGAGCATATAAACATCGGGAGCCGCTTCGAATTCATCAATAAAATCCTCAAGCGCTACTTCCATATGCTCTTCACAGCACACCTCTACATTTTCTCCCCCGTTTTCAAGATACTCTTTCTTCTTTGGATCCATCTCATAATCCCTCCAGTCAAAATCTCCGCTGTCCTAGTTTATCCTGTTTTTCATTTTTCCCTGACCCATCATACTGAGAAAAACATCGCGGGCCACGCCGCTCTCTCCTTTCCCCTCATAGAATTTTTTACGGCCGCTTTGTGGAACGACGGGCGGACCGGCAAAACATTTGGGTATCTCAATGATGGAGACAGGTTGCCGGTCGTTTTCGCCCTCTGTTCCACACGCTCCACAAGGGGGAAAGGAAGGTGCGGACATGCGCCTCACGATGTTTTCCTTGGCTGTTTTGGGACCGGAGGTCCCATTTAAAAATCACTCAAGGCACTTCAATACGTTCAAGCAAAATATAATTTCCGATACGAGAACTAAAGCCTGCACATCTCCCTTAGAATTCTTAAGGTGACCTGCAGGCTTTCCAGTTGGACTACCCAATACACTGTGTCCTATGGTTAGGTAATACTAATTAGGACACGTTTTTGGGATGAAATCTTTTACGTCTATTGTTTAGGCGGTTCCTGTTTCACCAGTGTTACGGTCGCTGTTTTTTGCGTGCTGCCGCGATAGAACGTCACGGTTACTTTATCGCCGACCCGTTTTGTAAAGATATACTTGCGTAGCTGTGCGGAATTCTCAACCGACTGGTTATCCAGCTTCACGATAACATCGTACTGCTTAATACCGGCTTTCTCAGCAGGGCCATAAGGCACTGTAGCGCGTACGACCACTCCGCTCTGGACATTGTTCGGGATATGGAGTGTGCTTTTCCATTCATCCGGCGAAATCTGCTGCAGATCTACCGGATCAATTCCAATGTACGGCCGCTGCACGGAATGATACTGAATCAGATCATCAATCACCCGGCTGGCGTCGTCGATCGGAATCGCAAATCCAAGGCCTTCCACACCGGTCTGCGCGATTTTCAGGCTGTTAATGCCGATAACCTGGCCGGCCGCGTTAATGAGCGCACCACCGCTGTTCCCCGGGTTAATCGCCGCATCCGTCTGAATAACGTTTTCTTCATAATCTGTCTGTCCGTCCCCATTCAGGTCAACCGGCATCGTCCGCTCCGTGGAGCTGATAATACCTTCTGTAACGGTACGGGAGAACTTCAAGCCGAGCGGATTCCCAATCGCTATAGCAGGCTCACCCACCTGAAGTTTGTTGGAGTCACCAAATTCCGCGACTTGTTGTACATTCGTCCCATCAATCTCAAGAACAGCCAGGTCGGTGAGCGGATCGGCTCCAACCACTTTCGCTTTCAACCGTTGCTGCCCGGTTTGAAGCGACACTTCTACCTGGCTAGCATTCTCAATTACGTGATTGTTCGTTACGATATACGCTTTTCCGTTGGCCTTACGGAAAATTATTCCGGATCCGGTTCCTTGTTCAACCGGGCCACTGCTCTTGCCCCAGAAATCCTGCGACTGCTGAAGGTTGATAACCCCCACTACCGCATTTTCCGTTTTCTTCACGGCGTTTACGATGGATGAATTAACATCCACGTTATAGTGGGCAACCGGGCCGTTTCCTCCCTGTTGTTGAGGAGCCGTCTGCGGCGCCGGAGATGCCGTTTGTGTGTTTGGCATAGGCAGGTAACCGGATTTTATCATGGTTGGTGCGAGCATCAGCACAACAAGCCCGCCGATAATCGCTCCAATTATACCGGTTATAAAGCCGGAAGGGCCGCCGCGTTTATTTCTTCTATTGGAGTCAAAATCGTCTTCATAGTAGCCCATTACTTTATCTCCTTTCTCTATAACATGTTTTAATCGAAGTAGTATTTCATCTTAAATGAGTATGACTGAGGTTTCTTAAGTATTAATTAGAAAGGCATAAAGCAAAAAATTGGTTAATTACGCTTAATTTCCTTCATCGGAGTCGGCCGCACCGGAGAAGTATCGGCCAGAATGACACTCTCTCCCACATTAAATCCGTTCTCCTGCAGAATATTATTTACCGTAAGCCTGGCAAGCTCTGTCATGTTATTCTCTCTGCTGAGGTGCGCAAGGTACACCGTTTCCCCATTGCCACCGAGAATATCACTCAATGCTTCCCCTGCGGTTTCATTGGACAGGTGGCCTACATCGCTTAGAATACGCCGTTTCAGGTGCCACGGATAGCCGCCAATTCGCAGCATTTCAACATCGTGGTTCGATTCAAAAACGTAGGCGTCCGAATCTTTTACTGTTTCTTTAATGCGCTGGCTTACATACCCAAGGTCGGTTGTTAGGCTCACCTTCATTTCTTCCTCATAGAAACAGAACCCCATCGGCTCTGCCGCATCGTGTGAAGTGCCATAGGATTCAACCGATAAATCAGCGAACTGGACAACTTCTCCGACCTCCATAATCATCCGCTGCTCGTCTGTTATCTTCCCTAGTTGGCCATCCAGCTCGTCCCATGTTTTACTGTTCGCATAAACGGGCAGCTGGTAGCGGCGCGCGAGCACGCCCACACCTTTTATATGATCTTTATGTTCATGTGTAATCAGGATGGCATCCAGATCAGCTGCATCCTCTCCAACCTCTGCAAGAAGCCCCTCTACTTGTTTACCACTTAATCCGGCATCCACTAACACTTTACTGTTTTTCGACTCAATAAAAAATGAATTGCCAGTACTTCCACTGGCAAGCACACTAAATCTCATGAAGTTTGAACGCTCCTTACCCTGTTATATCACTATTATTAGAGAAGTTGCTGTTTTTTTCAAGGGGCGGCGCCTGTTCAATTGCTCCGGTGATCCCGTTTACATAGTGGGTGTCATGGGTGTGGACAACGCGCCAAACCGGGGCCAGCACTTGAATATCAGCGTCATAAATGTGCCCGTAATAACCAAGTGAGATACCTGAAATTCCCTCGCCGTAGCGAATATATCCATTATCAATTAATGTCCGGACAGCGGTCACCGCGGATATCATTTTACGGCCTACACCCTGATTAATAACCTGAACATGAATTTGGCGATACGCCACGGCACGACCATGAGCAACCACAATATCCAGCGGCGCACTAAAAAGTGGGAATGTATGGCTTACTTGATAGAATCGTTTCATATCGGCGGTACTTGTTTCTTTATCATACCGGTAATCCTGCGAGAAAGCGATGGAATTGCCTAGATCCTTCATTATACCGCCTGAACTCGAAGGCGAAAGCAGTGGAAACGGCTGCTGGAATAGCGCGATAATCTCATTTCCTTTCTGCTGTTCCAATCGCTGGCCAATAAGCTGCTCCGTATAATCCGCAATCGGTGTGAACCGGACATTAATGTAGTGCATATCCGGCGTTTCTTTCGGAATTTCAACATTCATCACAATGTGGCGTGTTTTAAGCAGGTCATCCAGGCTGGACGGAATAAGCTCGCCCTGTGGAGCCGTTTCCTGAATGCGGTTTTTTACGCTTATAATTTGATAGGTAAGGAAGATATCAAGCAGCAAAAATGAAAGGATTAAAATGATCTTCGCTCTACCCCAGTCCATTTCCGCTGCCTCCTTCTTCAGTCTTTATCGCATCGATTAACAGCGGGCTGTTTGCTCCCCTGTGGATGACCCAAACCGGCTGTACAACCATATAATCATTTACAATATTTTCTTTATACCCGAGTTCGATGCCTGTAATATCTTTTTGATGTACGTTCCTGTGGACAAGCTCATTCAGCAGCTCGGTACCCGATTTAATGTGGACCGGGACGCGTTCAAAATATGTATCCAGCTGGAGCATTGGACGCTGAAATCCGAACACAGCAGAACCATCGGTTTCCACGGCCATTATGCTTTGGCCCTCATCCCCGCTAAACAAAGGATACCCTTGAATCTGCTGCCTGAACTGATAAACAATGGAGTCATGTTTGTGCTGTTGATCATCATAATGTTCCAGGCTGTAATCCCCTGTCCAGCCGCCGTGCTGGTTGACAAAATCAATTGCCGTCTCCAGTGACTGCGATCCTGCCACTGCCTGTCCTCCACTGGACTGCTGCATAGCGTCACGGTACAGCAAATACCGCTGGCTCCGCGGCAATGACACCAGCCGGCTCCCATCTGTATAGATCATCGTTCCATCCCGTTCTGTGACTTCCCGCGTTAGGCTGGGGTCCACGAAAAGGGTAGCAATCACCTGACGGATAGTAAGAGGCTGGAAAAACTGGCGATAACGCCACGCCGTTCCCTCAGACTTAGGCAGGTAAATCGGCCTCATATAAGGGTGGCCCTCCCCATGAGGGGCAGTTGCCTGGGCATGAAATACCATTTGCTCGGGCAGATGTTCTGCGATGGGTTTCTTAAACATTGCTTCAAAATCATGAGACGATAATGAAGTGCGTGCCTGCACAACGGTTTTATCCGCGTCTGATATATACAAAATGTAGCTTGCATTTTGCTCCCGGCTCTCATAAAACCACACCCTGCTAATCTCAGGTATGTGGGCATCAAGCTGGCTCCGGGAATTGAAAAAGCGATTAAACACATCAAGCGGCAATGCTGCCCGGTAAATCATTTCGATTCCTCTGCGCTTGTTTAACAACCTGTCCCAGTCTTCCTCGCCAGGCTTTAACACAGTGAAATTGTAATAGTCCCATTTACTGATGTTGTCGATGATGGCTTTATAAGAAACCGTATCGACTGCGGCTTTCAGATGCCGCCCATCCCCGGTGTGAAAAACAACAGCGGAAGGTTTTATTAAATCGGCCATTGCGACAGTATGGCCAACAAGCTGCGGCGCAATGTAGCGTGAAGGCCCAAGATTATCGAGCCTTGGCTGAATGTTCCATAGATAGCCGGACAGAGCAAAACTCGCGGCAATCAATGCAATGAGGAGGAAGGTTTTCACCCGTTCAATCATCTTCCTCAACCTCCTCGCAAATCGGGAGTGTAAAGCTTACCTTTGTGCCTTTTTTCCATTCGCTTTCAATATCAACCTTGCCCCCGTGTGCGTCTACGATTTGGCGGACAATGGAAAGCCCTAGCCCGGTGCCTCCCATGCTGCGGCTGCGGGCTTTATCTACCCGGTAGAAACGTTCGAATATGCGTTCCAGATCCCGTGTTGGAATGCCAATTCCCTGATCCTCTACTTCAATCCGCACCCAGTCGCCCTCTCTGTGCGCTCGCAGCGTAATACTTGTGCCTTCGTTTGAATACTTGAGGGCATTAGACATCAAGTTGTCCAACACCTGGATAACGCCATCGCGATCCGCCCAGATGAGCGGCAGCTCATCGTCCGGCGGAACATCAATAAGCGCCCGGATATTCTGTTGCCGGGTTCTAACCGCAAAACGCTCGACGAGATCCAGCAGCAGCAGTCTCACGTTAATCGCACGCTGATCAATCATATGCTGGCCCGCATCAAACCGGGAAAGCTGCAGCAGATCATTGACAAGCCTCGTCATGCGGTCCGTCTCCGTTGTGACCACACGCAGAAAACGGCGGGAAAGTTCCGGGTTATCGACCACGCCTTCCTCTAAGGCCTCGAGATAGCTTTTAAGTGTGGTCAGAGGTGTACGCAACTCATGGGAGACATTGGCGACAAATTCCTTGCGCTCCCTCTCCAGCGCTTCCTGTTCGGTTACATCCTGCAGCACGGCAATAAAACCGTTCTCCTCTGCTTCCTGCTTTCGCGTAAGCGAAGTAAAGGTAAGGCGAACAAGGCGGTCTTCTCCATCAATTTGCATATCCATCACAAGGGTTCCTGTCCCCTCAAAAAGAGAGTCCGCCTCATCCACCTGCTTAGGAATCCGCAGAAGTTCATACAGGTCTTTTCCTATGACCTGCTGGTATGGCATATTGATCATCCGCTGCGCCGGAACGTTGATCAGAATAATCCGGTTATCTTTATCTGTCGCGATGACACCATCGCTCATGTTGGCCAGGATGGACGACAGCTTTTCCTTCTCCGCCTCAGTCTCGGCCAGTGCTTTCTTAAGCCTGCTTGCGAGGTCATTGAAAGTAGTGCCCAGTTGTCCGATTTCATCCCCGGAATAGATATGAACCCGCCGGTTAAAGTCCCCATTCGCCATCGCGATGGCCTGGCGGGTGATTTCTTTAACCGGTGTGGTGATAGTGCGGGCCAGTATCACACCAAGCCCGGCCGTCAACAGAAGAGCGATGCCCGTCCCGGTTGCCAGAATCCTATTAATCTGCTGCATCGTATGGTACATCTCTTCCATGGAAGCCACCATGTACAGTACGCCAAGCAGACGGTTGCCCTTCTTGATTGGTAGCGCCAGTACCTTTACCCGCTGGCCTGTATCCGGGTTGTATTGAATTGATTCGCTTCGGGTGCCCATGAGGGCCATGTTTACCGCCTGCGCGGTATTTTTCTGTCCAATCGACACTTTATTCTCTTCCGTTGTTGTGACCACAATGCCATTCTGGTCAATCAGCTGAACATCCGCACCCCGGAGGGCAAATAAGTTATGAATCAGGTTGTCCATATCCTGTTTGGATACCGTCTGCCTGGTTTGCCCGTCCATGTACCGCTCCAAATTAACCGCCAGCAGATTCGCCTGGGTATTGAGTGTATCGTTAAAATTATTCAAATAATACGATTCAGCCGAACGTATAAAATAGGCGCCAATCACCTGCATCGCAATTAAAATAAGCAGCAAATAAAGCACGACTACTTTCCACTGTACGGTTTGGAAGAAACGAACCCGCGCCATGGTTTATTCCTCCAGCGGATTGCGCAGCGTATACCCAACTCCCCGCCGCGTCAGTATATATTGGGGAGAACCGGGGTTATCTTCAATTTTCTCTCGGAGGCGGCGAATGGTCACGTCTACAGTGCGGGCATCGCCGAAATAATCAAATCCCCACACGGCTTGCAGGAGGTGATCGCGGGTAAGAACCTGGCCGCAATTTTTCGCAAGATAATGAAGCAGCGCAAATTCACGGTGGGTCGTTTCGATCGGCTGGCCACTTTTTCGCACGGTATAAGACTTTGTATCAATCGTCATATCTGCAATTTTCATCATGAAATCCGTATCTTCCGCGGCAGCAGATGTTTCAGTCTTCACATGCCGGCGCAGGTTCGCCTTGACCCTTGCGAGAAGTTCACGGCTACTGAATGGCTTGGTCACATAGTCATCCGCCCCGAGCTCAAGCCCCACCACTTTATCCAGTTCACTGTCTTTGGCCGTAAGCATAATAATCGGCATATTCGCTGTTCTCCGGATCGTCCGGCACACTTCCATCCCGTCTTTTCCAGGGAGCATAATATCGAGCAAAATTAAATCAGGGTGCTCCGCTTCCGCCAGAATAAGGGCATCTTCACCATCATAAGCACAGATTACGTCATACCCTTCCTTCTGCAGCGTAAACTCCAATATATCCGCAATTGGCCGTTCATCATCGACCACAAGTATTTTCTGTTTCAACGGTCTCACTCACCTCACCCTATCAACTTCCACCCTCTATTATAAATCCCTGCCGGTTATTGTTCATCAGCCTTAAGTAAGGAAAACATCGCGGACTTCGCTTCGTACAAAACAAAGCCCGGCTTTTGGTTAAGCCGGGCTTAATTGCTCTATATATTTTTATAACGCATATACGCTTTTTACAACGTTGGTTTGTTCACGCTCAGGCCCTACCGAGAACATGGAAAGCGGAATTCCTGTCAGCTGCGTTACACGCTCAACGTAATGGCGGGCATTCACCGGCAGCTCATCAAGTGAACGAACACCTGTGATATCCTCTGTCCAGCCCGGCAGTTCTTCATAAATCGGTTGACATTCCGCCAGTACATTAAGATTAGCCGGATAGTGCTCCATGATTTCACCTTTATAGCGGTATGCCGAGCAGATTTTCACTGTTTTAAGTCCTGTCAGAACATCAAGTGAATTCAAAGATAGAGCGGTAATTCCGCTTACGCGGCGGGCATGGCGTACAACCACACTGTCAAACCAGCCGACGCGGCGCGGACGCCCTGTTACCGTACCGTATTCTCTGCCTGTTTCCCGGATATGATGGCCAATCTCATCATGAAGTTCTGTTGGGAATGGCCCGTCACCTACGCGGGTTGTATAAGATTTGGCTACCCCTACAACGTGGCGGATTTTTGTCGGGCCAACACCTGAACCAATGCAGACGCCGCCTGCAACCGGATTAGAAGACGTTACAAACGGGTACGTACCCTGGTCAATATCGAGCATAACGCCCTGTGCCCCTTCAAACAGCACGCGCTTTCCTGCGTCTATAGCGTCATTTAGCACAACAGAAGTATCCGTCACATACTGGCGAAGGCGATTCGCATAGCCTAGATACTCATCGAGGATATCCTCGACTTTAAAGCCTTCCGTCTCATAATATTTTTCAAAAAGGCGGTTTTTCTCTTCCAGATTGCGGCGGAGCTTCTTCTCAAATTCGTCTTTATCCATTAAATCAGCCATACGTATCCCGATACGGGCTGATTTATCCATATAAGCCGGCCCGATTCCTTTGAGGGTCGTACCGATTTTGTTTTCGCCTTTCTTGCTTTCTTCCATGCTGTCAAGCTTCATATGGTAAGGCATGATCACATGGCAGCGGTCACTAATGCGAAGATTATCCGCTGTGATGCCGTAGCTATGTAAGTATTCAAGTTCATCCACAAGTGCTTTTGGATTGACAACCATTCCGTTGCCGATCACGCAAATTTTATCACTATAGAAAATCCCGGAAGGAATTGTGTTTAATTTATAACGTACGCCATTTAATACAATCGTATGGCCTGCATTGTTACCACCCTGATAACGGGCTACCACTTCAGCCTTCTCAGCAAGAAAATCGGTAACTTTACCTTTTCCTTCATCTCCCCATTGGGAACCTACAACAACTACCGTTGACATCGGCTGAGCACCTCCTACGTTTTTAACATACTAAGTTTAGCAACGACTATGCCCTGTGTCAACTAAATCACGAACAATCTACAGGTTTTCTAATAATTCGTTCGACAATATTGTAGAATGCACAGGTTCAATTTGTTCAAGCTAAGTAAAAGAAAAAAATCCCCTCTCTATAAGATGGGGATTAACTCGCATAATCTATGCATGCATCAGCCTTCATTTTGCTGGGTAAGGCTGACAAACTTGTTGTATTCTTTTAAAAACGCGAGCTCGACAGTGCCGGTTGGCCCGCTTCGCTGCTTGCCTATAATCACTTCAATGATATTCTTTTTCTCCGTCTCTTTATCATAGTAATCATCCCGGTAAAGGAACGCCACGATGTCTGCATCCTGCTCAATACTTCCGCTCTCACGAATATCGGACAACATGGGCCGCTTGTCCTGCCTCTGCTCAACGGCACGGCTTAACTGTGATAGGGCAATAACCGGGCATTCCAGCTCCCGGGCAATCAGCTTAAGCGTACGGGATATTTCAGAAATCTCCTGCTGCCGGTTATCTCCGCCGCGTCTGCCCGTAATCAGTTGGAGATAGTCGATTAGAATCAGCCCAAGCCCAGCTTCTGCTTTCAATTTCCGGCATTTGGCCCGGATATCGCTTACCGTGATGCCTGGTGTGTCATCGATATAGATGGGTGCCGCTGAGAGCGTCCCGATCGCCATCGTCAGCTTATGCCAGTCCTCATCGGCAAAATAACCGGTCCGCATGCGTTGGGCATCTATATTGCCTTCCGCGCAAATCATACGCTGAACCAGCTGAGTGGCACCCATCTCCAGGCTGAATATGGCCACAGGCGCCCCCGCCCTGGCTGCTACATTCTGGGCGACATTCAAGGCAAACGCCGTCTTCCCTACACTGGGGCGGGCTGCCAGAATGATAAGCTCAGACGGCTTAAGGCCCGATGTCATTTTATCGAGATCCGGGTAGCCCGTAGGAACACCGGATACTTCGCCTTTATTGGCTGCTAGTGCTTCAATCTGCTCATACGTTTCCATTAAAACATCTTTAATATGTGTAAAGGATGAAGCGTGGCGACGTTGGGCGATCTCCATGATGCTTTTCTCTGCATCATTTAGGAGGCCTGGCACATCCTCTGCCGAGGTGTAGCCATCTGCCGCTATCTTTGTTGCAGCCCGGATAAGGCGCCGCAGCAGGGCTTTCTCCTCCACAATGCGCGCATAATATTCCACATTGGCCGCGGTAGGCACCGATGTCGCGAGATCCGTCAGGTAGGTGACGCCGCCGATATCATCAAGTTCTTTTCTATTTTCAAGCTCTGCCGTTACCGTTACCAGATCAACCGGTTCTGAACGTTCAGCCAGGCTTAAGATGGCATGGTAAATTCGCTGGTGCGCCGTTCGATAGAAGTCTTCCGGCAGGAGAATGTCCTGCACATTAATCAGTGCTTCGTGTTCCAAAAAAATAGCCCCAATAACGGCCTGCTCGGCCTCTATGTTCTGGGGCGGAATACGATCCTGAAAAAGATCGCTCATGGTCTATCCCTCAATTCTACTCTTCCACTACGTGGACCTTTAGCGTTGCCGTAACATCATGGTGCAGTTTAACAGGGACATTGGTATAGCCTAACGTACGGATAGGCTCATCAAGCGTAAGCTTGCGTTTATCAATCTTAAGGTTTGTTTTTTTCAGTTCATCAGCAATCTGTTTGGAGCTAACTGCGCCGAATAGACGGCCGCCTTCCCCGGCTTTGGCCTTAATTGTAATCGTCGTTTGCTCCACAACTTCTGCGAGCCTCTTGGCATCTTCAAATTCCTGCTCTTTACGCTTCTCTTCACTTTTCTCATGGGCAGCCTGCATTTTGACGTTGCCTTCTGTTGCAACTTTCGCAAGCCCTTTTTTCAATAAAAAGTTTCGGGCATACCCTTCCGATACTTCTTTAACTTCCCCTTTTTTTCCTTGCCCTTTAACGTCCTGTTGAAAGATTACTTTCATTTTTGTTTCCCTCCCTGACAAGTTTCCAGTGCTTCTTTTAATTGTATAACAACCTGCTCAACGGTTGTATTCTTTATCTGGGTGGCGGCGTTATTTAAATGGCCGCCGCCGCCTAATTGTTCCATGATGACCTGCACATTAAAATCTCCCAGCGATCGGGCACTCACAGATACCATATCATCCGGGCGCCTGCAGACAACGAAAGAAGCCTCGATGCCTGACATCGTCAGAAGCGTATCAGCAGCCTGCGCGATGAGCAACTGTCCGTAGGTCTCGCCCTCTTTGCCTTTTGCAATGGCCGTGTGGTTGATAATTTCTGTATTCTGGAGAATTTCTGAACGGCGAACATACTGGTTCAAGTCTTCCTTCAGCAGGATTTGCACCAGATTTGGATCCGCCCCTTTGCGCCGCAGAAAGGAAGCCGCTTCAAAAGTCCGCGAACCCGTGCGGAACGCAAAACTTTTGGTATCTACAACAATACCAGCCAGCAGGGATGTCGCTTCAAGCGTGCTCATCGTCAGTTTATCATTCTGATACTGAAGAAGCTCTGTTACGAGCTCTGACGTTGAAGAAGCGTACGGTTCAAGATAGATAAGAACCGGATCCGCGATAAATTCGTCGGCAGATCTTCTGTGGTGGTCAATCAGTACAATTTTGCTTGTAGCGGAAAGAAGCCGGGGTTCAATTACCATAGACGGACGGTGTGTATCCACAACGATCACCAGCGTGCGCCGGGTGACCATCTGCATAGCCTGCTCGCTCGTAATAAAGTAATCGTGCAGCTCATTTTCTTCCACTTCCTGCATGAGCCGTTCTATAGAAGGATTGCTCTCATCTAATAAGATATATCCATCTTTTTCATTGGCATGAACAGCTTTAAGTACCCCAATGGCGGCGCCGATAGCATCCATGTCCGGCATCTTATGGCCCACTATCAGTATATGGTCACTTTCCAGCATCAAATCGCTTAAGGCATGCGAAATCACGCGGGCGCGTACCCGGTTGCGCTTCTCGACCGCATTGGATTTACCGCCGTAGAACGTCAGCTTATCCTTATATTTGATGGCTGCCTGGTCACCACCGCGCCCCAACGCAACATCCAGGCTCGATTGGGCCATTTCGCCAAGCTCAGTAAACAGATCCTTTCCCGCCCCAACTCCTATGCTAAGCGTAAGCGGCACTTTATTCTTGCCGGTCATCTCACGCACTTCATCAAGTATGGCAAAACGGGTTTCCTCTAGCTGGTGCAGAGTAGCCTGATCAAACACAGCAAGAAACTTATCTGAGGCAAAGCGTTTCAAATAAATTTCATTTTTATTGGCCCACTTCGTAATCAGCCCGGTAACATTGGTAAGCAGCATGCTTCGCGTCTGCTCATCCATCCCCTGGGCCACCTCATCCAGATTATCCATGTGCACAATGCCAATAACCAGCTTTTCCTCATTGTAATGCATCTGGAGTTCTTTGTAATCGGTAATATCCGTAAAATAAAGCAGCCTTTCCTCAGGCCGGATCAAAACACTATACACCCTGCTCCGGTACGTAATTTCGGCTTTTTTGTCGCCTTCCTTAGCTTCGGATAAAGGCGGGAACACATCGAGCAAATTCTCACCGATTAACTCGTTGTTTTGTGTGATCTGTTGAATATAAGGATTATGCCACGCAATTAATTTATCTTCGTTAAGAAGAACAATACCGATTGGCATTTCATTAACAACTTCGTCGCTTGCCTTTTTAATCCGGTGGGTTAGCGTACGGATGAATGACTCCATTTCACGCACGGTGGCATTATAATTGCGAATGGTAAAAAAAACAGCCGCAATCAATACAAGCAGGCCTAGCAAACCAAGCGACCAGTGGACATAAAAAGCCAGCAGGCCGGCTGCAACTAATCCATAAGCAAAAGCCAGTATCAGATGTAGGCCATACCAGCGTTTTGACAGGAACTTCGGCATATACTCAGCTCCTATTTCCCAAAAAATCGACTGCGGAGATTAAATCCAACATCTATCATTCCTAATAATATTAGTATATAGGTAAACGGTTGAAGAAGGAATAACAACAAAAAAACAATCCACAGCCCTTTGCTTAAACCTTTACGATTCCTGAAAAAAGAAAACAAGGCAGCGGCTTCAATATAAAAAAGAATGGTAAGCAAGGCAAATACATTAAGGGCCGCAGTATTGAGAAAGTGGATCTGGCTGAGGCCCGGTATTCTCATAATAAGCATGGCGATAAAATAATAATACAGAATTGATCGTGAAAAACGCAAATCGCGCAGCGGAGGTAGAGCAGGGATTGGTTGGCCGATTCTTTTCGCAATGTGCCTGCTTAGTGCGTGGTTGACCAGCGCCGAGATGAATGAGGCTAAAATGAACATAGCCGGGAGAACGTTCATCATCATATTGATCTGCTGCAACATCTGGTCCAATCGCATATTCCATTGCTTTGCCATTTCTGGTGAACTCTGCGTACCCTGCGTTGGCGGCAGGATATTCATATAATTATTTACCTGATTTCTCATCATTTGAACCGTCTGCTTCATTTGATCAAACAACAGCTGGATCGGATCGATATGTAATAAGACATTAGATACGCCTAAGCTTAACAGAAAAAGGGCAAGAGAAACAATCGTGCCCACGATAAGTGCCTGGACAGCCGACTTTCCCCTTCGGTAGCTTATTCCCATTGTGAGGCCCAGTACAATTCCAGGAAGAGATATGGTAAGGCCGGACACATTCCCAAAAATTAAGGTAAGTATTAATGTTACAAGTCCTGCCAGCAGGCATGCACGCAGGCTATGGCGGTATCCATATATCGTGAGAGGGACAGGAAGGGCAAATACTGCCGCTACACTGATCGGCGTATAAAACGCTATAAGAAACAGAACGAGGGATATCGCACTCATATAAGCGCCCTCCAGCAACGTCCTCAAATTATATCTCATGGGTTCCGCCTCCTTTCATTTCATTAGACTCCTTTTATTTCATATTGTCCTATTATAGTATGCGAACTCGCGAAATTGAAATGTATTATTAGAATTTCATTAGAAAACCTGGTTTTTGATTTAACCAACAAGTATCAGGGGTATAGGAAGGAAGGGGCTTTCATGATACGCAGCAGCAATCGCAGAACCATTAAACCAACGACTCTTCAGGTGGTGTAACATGTTTAATCGTCGCCATATGTTTAACATTCTTTCTGCTTACATTCTCCACACATTCCTTGTATTCGTATCAGCAGTCGTCACCGTTACTTTTGTCTTCTTTACACCGTGCATGGTCCCATACCATAAGCCCCCTAAGAAAACTCCTGCAGGCTTTTTCCAGATGGGACGGTGTGTGGTACTTAAAAATCGCCATGAACGGCTACCCAACTGAACAACCCACCGCTTTCTTTCCTTTATCCCCAATGATCACGCGGTATTTAGGAAAAGTCATACATTTATTTCTTCCTGACCATAAAGAGTCCTTAATTGTCGCAGGTCTTCTGCTGGCGAATGCGGCTTTTCTTGCTGCATTGTTTTTCTTTTACAAAATCTGTGTATATATGTACTCAGAAAGAGTAGCCAATAAAGCGGTTATGCTGCTGGCTGTTTATCCTTTGCAGGGCTGGCAGCTTTAACGAGAAATCTGGGAGTTTTTCTTATCTTCCCACTGCTGGTCATGTACGCAAAGTCAATTGGGCTTTCCTTTGGCACAAACAAGCTTGCCTTTGTTGATGCCCAGAAGTATTGGTTTAGGAAAACCGTGTTTCCATGGGTTTCTCTATGGCACAGTCTTCACTTCTCCTTAGTGGAATTTTCTTTTTCGGCCGTTTTTCTGCTGCTTCTTATTTTTGGTTTCAGGAATTTAAAATTTGAACACTGGCTGTATATGTTTTTTGGGTTAATGATACCTTTAAGCTCGGTGTCACATGGGTTATTAATGAGCATGCCGCGTTTTACCATCGTGTTATTTCCGGGATTCATCTATCTGGCTCATTTGATAAGAACCAGATACATAGAGACATCCATTTTCATTGTGAGTATTCTTGTGCTTCTATTTTATATGGGAAGGTTCGCAGCTGTGTATTGGGTCGCATAGGAGGTTACCATCTTGCTTAGCATAATTATTCCAACGTTTAACGAAAAAGAAAACGTTCTGGCCATTTCACATCGCATTCAAAAAGTACTGGGTGAGTATTCATATGAACTGGTATTTGTAGATGACAGTATAGACGAAACCCCGCAAATACTTGAACAGTTAAGTAGACAAGGCCCGCATGTCAGGTATGAGCACCGCACAAATGAAAGAGGGCTCGGCACAGCGGTTGTCCGGGGATTTGAACTGGCACAGGGTGATACCGTCACCGTCATGGATGCCGATCTGCAGCATCCACCGGAGATGCTTATTCCGATGCTAGGCGCGATAGAAGCCAGAGCGGATATCGTAATTCCCAGCCGTTTTATACCAGGTTGTGATGGGCTAAACATTGTACGCAAAGTGATATCAGCTGGTACGCGTTATCTGGGAAAAATATTTCTAAAAGTATTGCGTCCCATTAACGATCCAACCAGCGGATATTTCATGTTTAAAAAATCCGTAATAAACGATGTTGATTTGCGGCCGATTGGCTGGAAATTTTCATTGAAGTGCTGGCGCGGGGAAAATACAGCCAGGTTACGGAAATTCCTTACCGGTTCGAACCGCGGGCTGCCGGTGAATCGAAAATGTCTTTTACCGAGCAGTGGATCTACATCAAACATCTATTTACCCTGTGGAAGGACAGCCCGGAAGATCACAGATTTTACTGGTTCGCGTTGATTGGGCTATCCGGTGTACTGGTTAATATGATGATTTATAATCTGCTTTTTCAGGCACATATAAATGTCATGCTAGCAGGTACTTTGTCAGCTTTTTCTGCTATGCTCTCAAACTTTTTTCTAAAATGATAGATTCACATGGGCAGACGCAAAAGTAGAAAGTTTAAAGGTTCGCGCCCTAAAATTCATTACCACTTCGCTGGTTGGAATCGGAATCAATATCGCTGCAGGATAATGAATTGGATATTCCTATAACGGTGCTGGGGCTCTCCAATGTGGTTGTCGCAGCAAGCCCTGATGGCATCCTGGTATCCGATAAGGAAGCAAGCCCGCGGATTAAGGAAATCATGAAACATGATAACCAGCGCCCAATGTTTGAAGAACGCCGCTGGGGCTGGTACCGGGTGTTGGACTACTGCAAACTTGGTGACAATCATGAAGTACTGACGAAGCGAATCGGCGTTCTTGCCGGCAAGAACCTGAGCTACCAGCTGCACCATAAACGCAGTGAAGTGTGGACCATCGTCAGCGGTGAAGGAGAGTTTGTACTTAATGATAAGCTATACCGGGTAAAAACCGGAGATGTTCTGCAAATTCCGGTCGGCGCGAAGCATGCCATTCGAGCCGTGACAGATCTGGAGTTTATCGAGGTGCAGACGGGCAGTGAATTAATCGAGGAAGATATTGTGCGCCTGTGCATGACCTGGGATGATGTCCTTAAGCACTACACCACACAAAAATATAGAATCATATAATGAGAAAAACATCGTGGACCATGCCGCTCTCTCCTTTCCCCTCATAGAAGTTTTTACGGTGTTTAGGAACCTTTCGTCCCAGCAGAAAATAACTTTAATACCGTTAAGTCGAAACATACCTTCTTATACGAGAACACAAAAAAGCAGCTGGCGTTGTGCCAGCTGCTTGCTGCTATTAAGCTTCGTTAACGTATGGTAGAAGCGCGATTTGGCGCGCGCGTTTGATAGCGATGGTAAGCATACGCTGATATTTTGCAGAAGTTCCTGTTACACGGCGAGGTAAAATTTTACCACGCTCGCTGATGAACTTCTTAAGCAGTTCAATATCTTTATAGTCAATATGAGTGATTTTATTGGAAGTAAAGTAACAAACTTTACGACGTTTACCACGTCCACGACGTTGTTGTGCCATGAGAATTTCCCTCCTTGTGAGTTTTTAGCTTTTCATTAAAATGGCAGATCATCATCCGAAATATCGATCGGTTTCTGGTCACCGGCAAAGGGATTATCATTAAAGGAATCGCGACGATTGTTATTGTTGCGCTGTTCGCCAAAGTCTGATTCAAACCCTCCGCCAGTATGACCGCCAGATGACTGTCCTTGTCCACCGCTTAAGAATTGAACATTGTCTGCTACGATTTCCGTAACATAAACTTTACGTCCTTCTTTATTCTCATAATTGCGAACCTGGATACGCCCTTCTGCCGCCGCCTGCTGCCCTTTCTTCAAATACTGGGCACACAATTCGGCCAGTTGGCGCCAGGCTACAACCGGAATAAAGTCCGTTTCACGCTCACCCTGCTGATTGGTTGTTCTTCGATCAATCGCAAGGGTAAATGTAGCGACAGCAACTCCATTTGGCGTGTAGCGAAGTTCAGGATCTTTGGTTAAGCGACCTAACAATATCGCACGATTAATCATAATAACCCCTTCCCCTCAAACTTATTTCTCGTCTTCACGAACGATTAAATAACGAATGACGTCATCGCTGATTTTCATCAGACGTTCCATCTCATTGACAGCCGCTGGCTCGGATTGGAAGTTCATTAATACATAATATCCTTCGCGGAAATCATTGATTTCGTATGCAAGACGTTTCTTACCTTGTTCATTAACCTTCTCCATTTCGCCACCGTTATCAGTGATAACCGCTGCAAAACGTTCAACGTCGGCTTTAACAGCCTCCTCTTGAAGGTCTGGACGTAAGATGTACATTACTTCATACTTGCGCATACCTTTCACCTCCTTCTGGACTAAACGGCCCTAAATAGGGCAAGGAGCGAGCAAATCACTAAATTCGTTTCAAAACTCGCATTTCAAAATTATAACAAAGCCCAGCGTCATTTGCAATACTTTAATCGAAAGCTTGTACGAGAAGTTTGATTTAGTTTTCTTGTCTATAATTTACCATTTATTGGTAATAATGTCTAGCCTTTTTTATACATTAAATCTAAAATGCATAATGTCCCCGTCTTCAACTACATATTCCTTGCCTTCTAAGCGGAATTTCCCGTTTTCCTTGGCCTGATTCATGGAGCCAGCCTCCACTAAATCGCTATAAGCAACGACCTCTGCACGAATAAAGCCGCGTTCAAAATCATTATGGATGACAGCCGCAGCCTGAGGCGCTTTGGTTCCTCTGCGAATCGTCCATGCGCGTACTTCCTGCACACCCGCTGTAAAATACGTAATAAGGCCAAGAAGTGCGTAGGCTTCACGAATTAACCGATCCAATCCAGATTCATTCAACCCAAGCTCTTCAAGAAACATTGCCTTATCCTCTTCGTCCATCTCCGCAATTTCTGATTCTACCTTAGCGGATATAATCACGACGCGAGATCCTTCTGAAGCGGCAAATTCGCGAACTTTTTCCACGTATGGGTTACCGCCTTCTTCCGCTTCATGAATGCCATCTTCGCTAACGTTTGCTACATAAAGAACTGGCTTTGCCGTTAGGAGGTGAAAGTGCTTCACGAGCTTTTGCTCATCTTCACTGAAATCCAGGCTGCGGGCAGGCTTCTCATTCTCAAGCGCATCCTTTAGGCGCACAAGAACGTCATATTCCGCTTTCGCTTCTTTATCCCCTGACTTAACCTTTCTTCCCAACCTCTCAACCCGCCGTTCGACGGATTCTAAATCTGCAAGAATAAGCTCAAGGTTAATCGTCGTTATGTCATTAATAGGGTCGATTTTTCCCTCTACATGTGTGATGTTTTCATCTTCAAAACAGCGGACGACATGCGTAATAGCATCCACTTCACGTATATGGGAGAGAAACTGGTTGCCGAGCCCTTCCCCTTTACTTGCACCGCGCACGAGGCCAGCAATATCGACAAACTGGAAGGCAGTGGGAACCGTTTTCTTTGGCACTACCATCTCCGTAAGTTTATCCAGCCGGGGATCCGGCACTTCCACAACCCCCACATTCGGGTCAATTGTGCAGAACGGATAATTTGCCGATTCAGCGCCTGCCTGTGTAATTGCATTAAAAAGAGTCGACTTTCCAACGTTCGGAAGACCGACAATACCGCAAGAATTAGCCATGTATATAAACACTCCTTCGATAATTTCCCAAAATACACTTTTATCATTATAGCATGTTCAGGTATAGAAAAACACCGGCAGGGCCGGTGTTCCAACAGACAGTCTACTGAGCTTGAACCTCTTCTCTTTCTTCTTCATTTATTGCAGGTTCACATGTTTCCAAGTTACTCGTTTCAAAATCACGTGGTTCAGTTTCATCTGCTTGCTCTTTATTGATTTCCATTGTAAATGAATTAAATGACTGCTCCAGCTCTTTATATAAATCGGTGAGCCCCGTGCTCAGTGTCTTCAACTGGGTTACCGATTCATTCTGTTGCTCTGCTGAGGCAGACATTTCCTTAATAGCGGAAGCTTCCTCCTGGGAGATAGCCGCAACCTGTTGAATGGAAGCCATGGCCTGCTGGGTTCGTCCATCAATCTCTTCCGTTTCCCTCGCAATACTGGCTGTGCCCTCAGCAAGTGCCGATACTTCCGCAGATATCGTTTCGAATATTTCACCGTTTTTGCGGATTAATTCCGCGCCTCTTATAATTTCTTTAAAACTGCTCTCATTCTTATCAATTACAGCATCGGAAGCGGTATGCAGTGCCTGGATGTTATCAATAATGCTTATGGTAGAAGAATTCGTCTGTTCAGCAAGACGCCTTACCTCCTGAGCAACTACAGCAAAACCCCTGCCTGCCTCCCCGGCACGTGCGGCTTCGATGGAAGCATTCAAAGCGAGCAGGTTAATCTGAGAAGCAATATCTTTAATAATATTGACGACATCAGCTATCTCACGTGAACGGCTTCCCAGTCGTTTTAATTCCTCTGCGGTTTGATTTCCAAGGTAGATAATCCGCTCCATCTGATCTGATATTAATGCAACCTGTTCGTTTCCCTGCTGAGACAGGTTTTTAGCTTCCAGAGACCCATCGGCCATTGTTTGAATTTTTTCACTTACAGAAGAAATCCTCTCTGAAGTATCCGTAAACATGCTGGATACTTCTTGAATGTAGCCCAGCTGGTCGTTCTGGCTGCTGGCAACCTGGCGTGTTGCGGCCGCGATTTGCTGGGAACCAGCAGATACCTGATGAGATGCATCAGACAGTGTCTGGCTTGTCTCACCCACAAGTGCCGAACTCGTGTAAAGCTTCTGCACAAGCGTATGAAGCTTCTCTCTCATCGACTCAAAACTGTTGGCAAGCATCCCAATCTCATCTTCATTGCTCGTTGTAATTTTATTGCTTAGATTACCGGACGCCAATGCATTAGCGTGCTGTGTTAACGAGATAATCGGCTTTGTAATTTTCTTTGCCAGGATCGATGCCACTATCAAACCGATTATAATATTTAACACAATTAAGAGCACGCTGCCGATTAAGAGGTTTTTCTGTAAACCAGTAATAAAACTTGCATCCATATCTATGCCGAGAATCGCATCCATTCCCAAAATAGGCGTAAAAATAGATTTATGTACCCCCAGCTGATTTGTGTAAATTCCGCTGATCTGAGCAGAGCTGTTAAAGGAAGCCTGCATTTCCGGTGTCAGAGGATACTGAATATTATGTGCCTTCGAGTTAGAGAGGCCAACAAGCTTTGCCTTTCCGTTCTCTTTGACAATAACATACACATTCTCGACGCCTGTTTTTTTCTGATAACTATTCAGTACGGCAGCCAGTTGTTCATACTGGGCATCATTGTCCATAGCGCCCTTTACTAGAATCGGGCCAACCGTGTTCCCGAGCCCATCCGCGTACACCTTAAGCGTCTTTTCAAAACCCGGGATCACCTGTTGATTGATAATATAAGCGGAAGTTTGATAAAGCAGGGTACTAAAAAATAAAGCAAATAACACAAATGGCACAATAAACCCGATGGAAATTTTACGTGTTATAGAATGGTTGATTCGAAGAAATTTCATCCCTTCTACTCTCCTTCTGTATCTTATTACCTATCAATGGAACATGATTTGTTATTACTATATTCATACCATTGAAACGGCTAAGATATTTTAATTACATGTAAAATTTTAATGAAGGAATGGATAATTTTTCACTGAAACAAATCTTTTTCAACATCCACACAAAAGCAGCCTAAAAAAGGGGCTGTCTAAAAAGTCCATTTAAGAGTAAAATGCACACAAAACAAAAACCCAAGAATGTTGATTTAATAGCATTCTTGGGTTTTCCTTTTATCAAGGTTTCGGCTGAAATATCACTTTCCGGACAGCCCCTTCTTACTTGTCCGCTTGTTATGGTTTTGTTTTTATATTCCTTCTTGTTGTTCTTCTTTCGGCTCAGCTTGGACAATTATTTTCTTTACCCGTTTATCAAATTTCTGCCGCGGAATGAGCACGCTATGCTCACAACCCATGCATTTAATTCGGATATCCATCCCAAGGCGAATGATCTTCCATTCATTCGTTCCACAAGGGTGCTGTTTTTTCATTTGAACGATATCCCCTAGTCCGTACTGTTTTGCTTCCATTGTAATCCCCCTTTATTGAATAGGCTGGCCGGATCGATTTCCGCTTGTATTTTGCTCATTTAGTTCCCCATTGGCTGATACGAGTACCATATGGGGATAAGGGATTTTAATTCCTTCCTTGTCAAACCGTTCCTTGATGTCAGCACGTAACGTACGCATAACATCATTATGTTTGAGCGGTTTACACTCGGCGATAACGCGAATTACGATGTCTGACGTCCCGAATTTTTCTACACCAAGAACAGATGGTGTATCTACGATATCATCCATCTCCATCATCCATTGAGAGGCCATCTCCTCAAGAATTTCAATGACATGTTTAATATCCACTCCATAGGCAACACTTACATCCACCACAGCCATGGAATTTTCCATGGACAAGTTTGTTACTTCTGTAATACTTCCATTTGGAATGATATGCACCTCACCCGTCCACGTCTTAATTCTTGTGATCCGCAGACCAATTGCCTGTACGGTGCCGGTAACATTTTTGACCGTTATCACATCACCTACCGCGAACTGATCCTCAAAAATAATGAAGAAACCTGTAATAATGTCGCGAATCAAATTTTGTGCGCCAAAGCCAATGGCAAGTCCAAGCACACCGGCACTCGCAAGCAGAGGTCCCGGATCAAAGCCTATAAAGGTAAACACATTGTAGAATGCGATAAAATACACCGTGTATTTAATAATATTTGATATAAGGGTACGCATGGTCCCGCTCCGGCGGGAATCCATCTGAATACGCTGCAGGGGTCCGCTTTCCCGATCCCGCAGAATTTTATGGACGGCAGCACCGGATATACCCACGACAATCCGGGCAGCAATGAGAATCACAATAATTTTTAGCAGGGTTTCCCCCAGCAGAATCCATCTTTCCACGTTTGTTAGATACAGCATTAAATCGCTATAATATTTCTCTACAGCCGTCAATGGCTAAACCCCTCTCCAATCCGGTCTTTATCGCTATCCGCTCTTCTTCCTTCATCTGAACACTTTCTAGTATAAATCATAGTGGAGATTGAGAGAAGCCCATGCCCTCCGCGTATTTGCACTCCATTGCGCGTGTTGAAACAATTTTAACGTGGTAAACATCTTTATACCCCTTTTTGTAAGGTGTTACTAATGTCCCCTTTTTGTTCTGCTTGAATATATTATTACACAAGTATATCTGGCTTCTATCTGGCATATACTGTAATTATTATGTTGTATGGGAGGCTCGTATGAATAACGATGGAATGGTACAACTGTTTCCACCCGGTCCTTTTCGCATCGACCATTCAGAGGATGGAGCCATTGATTCTCTAAGTAAAAATATACAGCAACGGCTTAAATTCTACCGGGGGTATTCGGACATTGTTGTATTCTGCATCGGCACTGACCGATCAACCGGTGACTCCCTTGGCCCGCTAATCGGAACCAAACTTGAAAGTTTATATCCCCGGCATTTTACCGTATTCGGAACACTTGATGATCCCGTTCATGCGGTAAACCTTTCTGAAACGATCGATCGTGTTCATTCCATGTTTGACAAACCACTCGTAATTGCGATAGATGCATGTCTTGGCCAGCTAAGCAGCGTAGGTAAAATTACCGTTTCACACGGACCGATTAAACCCGGTGCAGGTGTAAAAAAGAATTTGCCTGAGGTCGGTATTTTCCACATAACAGGTATAGTGAATATCGGTGGTTTCATGGAGTACTTCGTTTTGCAGAATACCCGCCTAAGCGTTGTAATGAAAATGGCTGACACAATCGCACAATCATTAAACAAGGCCATCAAGCTGACGGGTTCACTGCGAGAGAATTCATATCGCTACGTGACACCATCGATGACATTAAATCCGGTCTTCGGTACAATTCCTGAATAAAACGAAAGCATATGTTCACGGCTCCCTATGAGATAAGCAGTGAAACATATGCTTTTTTGTTTGTTTAAAATAAACCGGAAAACCAGTCTTTAATGTGGGGCCAGTTATGGATAACCGGTACACCAATAGCTGCAATAACAATAGCTGGCAGCATGTTTGCCGTTCTTATTTTTTTAAGTTCTAGCAGATTTATTGCGATAGCAATAATCATAATACCACCCGCTGCGGTTACTTCTTTAACAATGGCGAACAGCATATCCTTACTGATAATTTGGTTTATATAATGCGCACCCAGCGTCATTATCCCTTCATAAACAAAAACAGGAATAGCAGAGAAGAGCACACCTAGCCCAAGCGCTGAGGCGAATATGATGGCTGAAAAACCATCAAGCATGGATTTGGTCAACAAGATTTGGTGGTCATTGCGCAGGCCGCTGTCTACTGAACCTAATATCGCCATCGCACCTACACAATAAACAAGTGTACTCGTTACAAAGGCGGTTGCCACACTGCCCTTTCCTTTGCCACCAATCCGGTTTTCCAGCCAAAAACCAAGGGCATTCAGCTTGTCCTCCAGCCTCCACCATTCGCCGAGTATACTTCCAACAACGAGGCTAAAAATAACCAGCAGAAAATTATCGGATTCCATTCCCATTTTTATTCCAAGTATCAGTACGGCTAATGCAATGCCCTGCATTACCGTTGTTCTCACACTTTCTTTAATTCCTGACAGTAGAGTACCCAGCAGGGCTCCTACCGCAATCGCCACCGCGTTTACGATGGTACCGAACAAAACCATACTTCACGCCTCCTACAACATATAACCCTCTCTAATCTCTTCTAAAGCATCTCCAAGCTTATCAACATCTTTTTCCTCATTAAAATAACCAAAACTGATCCGGACGGCTCCTGTTTCCATTGTGCCTGCCGTTTCATGGGCAAGCGGCGTACAGTGAAATCCGGCCCTTACGGCAATCCCATATTCCTGGTCCAGCACATAAGCCAGCTCATTCGCTTCTATTCCACTCATAGTAAAAGAAATGACACCCAGCCGCTCCAGCTCCACATTCCTGCCGATTATTTCAATTCCAGTAATCGACGAAAGCCGTTCTACCGCTTTATCAGCCAGTTTCTTTTCTTTCTGGTGAATAGCCTCTACTCCCGTTTCCAGCACAAATTCTAATCCAGCCAACAGACCAGCAATTCCAGGCGTATTCAGCGTACCGCTCTCAAACCGGTCCGGCCTTGTCGCCGGTTGATCAATCGCTTCGGATTGGCTTCCTGTACCCCCATGAACCAGCGGGACCAATTCAATTTTAGGATTTATATACAGCCCTCCTGTTCCCTGCGGGCCATATAAACCTTTATGTCCGGGAAATGCCAGCATATCAATATGCATCTTCTCGACATCGATAGTAAGCACACCTGCAGACTGCGATGCATCCACAAGAAACGGAACGCGATTGTCATAAGCAAGCTGGCCAATTTCCGCCACAGGAAGAATGCTTCCTAACAGGTTGGATGCGTGGCTCACCACAATCAGGCCTGTATCCTTATGAACGGCCTTCGCAATATCATCTAGTATGGAAGTTTTATTGGAAGGTTTAATGTAAGTGATATCTATTTGAGCGGTACGCTTTAGAAATTCAAGCGGACGTCGCACAGAGTTATGTTCTAATGATGTAGTAATAACATGCATACCCGGTTTTACGTATCCTTTTATCGCTTGGTTCAGCGCCATTGTTGCATTTGCTGAAAACACTATATCATTTGGGTTTTTGATGGAAAATAGTTGGGCTAGCTTAACCCGGGCCTTATAAACAATTGTACTGGCTTTCATAGATAATTGGTGGCCACCACGCCCAGGATTTGCCCCATAGTCGCGAACAGCCTCCATCATGGCTTCGGCTACTCCTTCCGGTTTAGGCCAGGTTGAAGCAGCATTGTCCAAATAGGTAATTTCCATGCCAGTGATCCCCCTCTCACAGATGTAACAGCCAATCACAACGATGCTTTGGCTCCTGCTGCTATTATATCCAATTGCATTAGAAAACTTGGTTGATGCTAAAGCCGCGGGCGCAGGTCAGCCACCTTAGCCTAGACGCCGTGGATAGCAAAATATGCTTTGCGACCTAAAAAAAATTAGGCAGATTCCAAGCCTTGCCGCAAGGAATTCCGCCTTCGTTTGTGGTTTAGTTGCAAGGTATATAGATACTTATAAAGCAAGAAAAACTGCCGAATGGCAAGTTGCTTGTATTACTTGTTTTTTTCGAGTAAATCTAGAATTCTTGTCAAGTCATCTTCGGAGAAAAAGGAAATTTCAATTTTCCCCTTACCATTTGTTCCAGCAGACTTTACAGTAACTGCAGTACCAAGTCTTTCACGCAGCCTTTCCTCGAAATTTCGAATATAAGGCGAGGTTATTGGAGTTTTTGTTTCACGTGGAACACGCTTTTCTCCATTTAATCTTTTGATGAGTTCCTATAATTCCCGGACACTTAATCCTTTTTTCACGGCCTCTTTAGCTATTTCGATTCGCTGCTTGTCCTCTTCAATTCCCAATAACGCTCGAGCATGTCCCATGGATAGTTGTCCTTCCGATACAAATGTTTGGACTTCTTCCGGAAGCTGCAAAAGCCTCAGAAAGTTAGCTACATGGGGTCGGCTTTTCCCCACCTTCTGGGCAAGGTCTTCCTGTGTCAAAGAAAAAGATTTCAACAGCTTTTGGTAGGCCACTGCGATTTCCATAGGATTCAAATTTTCCCGCTGCAAATTTTCAATGAGTGCAATCTCCATAATTTGTTCATCTGTGAACTCTTTGATGACCACTGGAACTTTATCGAGATTGGCTAACTGGGCCGCCTTGAGCCTTCGTTCACCCGCTACCAACTCATACCCTTTTATGCTTTTCCGTACAATAAGGGGTTGAATAATTCCATGTTCGAGAATGGATGCTTTCAGTTCCTGCAAAGGTTTTTCTTCGAATACTTTGCGCGGTTGGTATGGATTCGGCCGAATTTCCTTTATACTTACTTCATTCACTGCATCTTGATCGTCAGCATTGATTGAGATTAAGGCGTCAAGTCCCCGTCCAAGTCGTTTACTCAACTTGAATCACCTCTTTCGCAAGATCGCTGTAGACTTCGGCACCCTTAGATCGTCGGTCATACGTAACAATTGCCTGGCCGTGGCTTGGCGCTTCACTAAGCCGTACATTGCGCGGGATAATCGTTCGATAAACTTTTTCCTGAAAATATTTCTTCACTTCATCTATAACTTGCAGACCAAGGTTGGTGCGCGCATCGAGCATTGTCAAAAGAACGCCTTCAATGTAAAGGTGACGGTTCAACTGTTTTTGTACCAGCCGGATGGTATTCAACAACTGGCTTAATCCTTCTAATGCGTAATACTCACACTGGATGGGAATCAGAACAGAATCGGCTGCTGTCAATGCATTAATCGTAAGTACGCCTAATGAAGGTGGACAATCGATAATAATATAGTCATACGTGTCTTTTACAAGCTCCAGAGCACTTTTTAATCGCTTTTCCCGAGAGTATACAGAAACAAGTTCAATTTCTGCACCTGCCAATTGAATGGTCGCAGGCAGGATAAAGAGGTTATCAATTTGTGTGGGAAGTATGGCATCATGAGGATGAATATCGTTAATTAAAACGTCATAAATACAATAACGAACACTGCCTTTATCTACCCCAATACCGCTTGTGGTATTTCCCTGAGCATCAATATCCACCAGAAGAACCTTTTTTTCTTCTAAAGCAAGACATGCGCTTAAGTTGACAGAGGTTGTTGTTTTACCAACTCCGCCCTTTTGGTTTGCTACCGCTATAATTTTGCCCATCCGCTTTCACCCCGCTTAAAAACAATGGTTTGCAAGCCATTTCACTCCGATTTGGGCTTTGGTATTTTGATGACAATTTGATAAAAGTCATCAAGTTCCTCTTCCTCTGTTTCTATGGACAGACCACTCTGCACGACCATATCAACTGATTGACGGACTGTATTAATAGCCAGCCGCATATCCTTTGAAAACGAGCGGCGCTTCTTCTTCTGGCCCGCCTTTTCAGCATCAAGCAAGTTTTTAATCCGCTGCTCAGTCTGTTTAACATTCCATTGTTTATTTAAAATCTCCTGAAGAACTTTTAACTGAAGCCCATTTTCCTTTAATACAAGCATGGCTCTGGCATGGCGCTCTGAAATTTTTCGTGTCAGTAGTGCGTCCTGTACAGCTACCGGAAGCTGGAGCAGCCTCAGTTTATTTGCAATGGTTGATTGTCCCTTACCCAGCTGCTGTGCAAGCCGTTCCTGCGTCAAGCCATGAAGAGCAATTAATTTTTGATAAGCAAAAGCCTCTTCAATTGGTGTCAGTCCTTCTCTTTGCAAGTTTTCAATTAAAGCAATAGAAGCAGCTTGTTCATCATTAAACTCCTTCACAATCACAGGGATACTTTCCATACCCAGTTTGCTAACAGCTCGCCAACGGCGCTCCCCGGCTATGATTTCAAACTTTCCGTTTCGTTCACGCACGACAATTGGCTGAATCACGCCGTGTATTTTTATGGTTTTACACAGCTCATCAATCCGTTCATCGTCAAAAATCGTTCGCGGTTGATATGGATTGGGGACAATCTGGTCAACCGGCAGCTGTCGAATTTCTTCGTGTCCTACTCGATCGGTTAAGCCAAATAAACGAGCAAACTGATCCTTCATTCAGGATGACACCACCTAATCTCTAACATTCCAAAATAATATATTCGCCAGTGTAATGGCTTTCTCCTTCCCTGTTCCACGTGAAACAACTGGAAGTGGGATGAAAAACCGGATGCTTCGTTAGAAGCGTTGTGGTGTTCATCGATTTTTGGTTCTTTCCCTTTTGTGATCCTTTTCATCCTATCCTCTCCAGCACATCTTTTTGAGCAAAAACAAACAGCCGGTTTCCCGGCTGTTTACATTCTATATCAAAGCTTATAAAATTGGGCTGTTAGCTGGCGTTCCAGCTTTTCGCGGATACGCGCACGGCGTTTTCCCATGCTTTCGTACAATAATAAGGTTCCGATCTGATTCTTCCTCTGGAAGTTGAAAACTTTCCACCTTCTCTGTACGGCCACCCAGCTTTTTTAAAGCCTTCTTTGCTTCATTTAGCTCCTCTTCTATCCCGGTAGCTTTCATCACAAGAAAGGCGCCATCCGGTTTCACAAGTGGCAGGCAGAGCTCCGCGAGTACATTTAACCGGGCAACGGCACGGGCAGTTGCCAGATCGAATGTTTCCCGGTAAGCAAGATTTTGCCCGGCATCCTCCGCCCTGCTGTGCAGGAAAGTCACATCCTGAAGCTTTAACTCCTTACATACCTCTTCCAAAAAAAGCAGTCGCTTTTTTAAGGAATCAAGCACGGTAAGCGAAAGAGCAGGAAAACAGATTTTAAGCGGAATACCGGGAAACCCTGCACCTGAACCCACATCTATCATGCTTCCAACTTTTGTGAAATCATAATAAAAAGAAGGTGTTATCGAATCATAGAAATGTTTTTCATATACTTGTTTCTTCTCGGTAATGCCAGTCAGGTTCATTTTTTCATTCCATTCAATAAGCAGCTCATAATACCGCTCAAACTGCGCAAGCATGTCTTCCGTGATGGTTATACCATGCTCAGCGGCAAGCTGTTGTAGCTTTCGTGCATCCATCTATTTCTCCCCTAGTTCGCCACCCGGCGGTATGATTCAAGGTAAACAAGCAGCACGGATATATCCGCCGGTGTTACGCCTGAGACGCGGGAAGCCTGGCCAATGGAAAGTGGTTTCACCTTATCCAGTTTCTGCCTTGCTTCCATAGCCAGACCATGAATATTCATATAATCAAGATTTTCAGGGATGCGTTTTTTCTCCATTTTTTTCAGCCGCTCTACAGCCTGCAGCTGCTTCTTAATATATCCTTCATACTTGATTTGGATTTCTACCTGCTCAGCCACATCCTCCAGCACAGGAGTTTCTGCAGGTACAAGCGCTGAGATATGGCTATAAGTCACCTCTGGACGTTTAAGCAGCGTATACGCGCTGTATGCATTGTCCAGTTCTTTCGAGCCAACTTGGCGCAGCATGGCCTGTACTTCAGGAGTTGGCGTTATTTTTGCATTTTCAAGCCGCTCTTTTTCCTTTTCAATTTCCTCTTTCTTCTTGAGAAAGCGCTCATAACGTTCATCGCTAATAAGGCCAATTTCATGGCCGATTTCCGTTAGGCGAAGGTCAGCATTATCGTGTCTAAGTAGCAAACGGTACTCCGCACGCGAGGTCAAGAGACGATAAGGTTCGTTGGTGCCTTTTGTAACCAGATCATCAATCAGAACGCCAATGTAGGCCTGAGATCTGTCCAGAATTACAGCCTCTTTTCTCTGCACTTTGCGCGCCGCATTGATGCCTGCCATTAACCCCTGCCCGGCAGCTTCCTCATAGCCAGATGTTCCATTGATCTGTCCGGCCGTAAATAGACCCGGTATTTTCTTCGTTTCAAGTGATGGCCATAGCTGGTCAGGAACAATTGAATCATATTCAATCGCATAACCAGGGCGCATCATCCGCACATTCTCCAGACCGGATATAGAACGAAGAATGCCAAGCTGCACTTCTTCCGGCATACTGGTGGACAGGCCTTGTACATATACTTCATCCGTATTTCGGCCTTCCGGTTCAAGAAAAATCTGATGGCGCGGCTTGTCGCTGAACCTAACAATCTTATCCTCTATGGAAGGGCAGTAACGTGGGCCTGTTCCTTCAATAGCTCCCGAAAACATTGGCGCCCTGTGCAGGTTGCTATTGATGAGTTCCTGCGTATCTTGACTTGTGTATGTTAGCCAGCATGGCAGCTGCTGGTCTAAAGGCAGAAATTCGGTTGTGTCATAAGAGAAAGCTCGTGGGACATCATCACCTGGCTGAATTTCAGTTTTGCTATAATCAATCGAATCACTATGCACCCGCGGCGGCGTTCCGGTTTTAAAACGGACAAGTTCAAACCCTAATTCTTTTAAGTGCTCAGCCAGTTTGACCGATGCCTTCATATTATTAGGCCCGCTCTCATACTGAAGTTCACCAATAATAATTTTTCCCCGCAGGTATGTGCCAGTGGTAATGACGACGGCTTTGGCCCGGTATTGCGCGCCTGTATTTGTGATTACACCGCGGCATTCCCCGTCTTCTATGATTAAACGTTCCACCATTGCCTGGCGAAGCGTTAGGTTTTCCGTTTTTTCCATCGTTTGCTTCATTGTATGCTGATACGAAAACTTATCTGCCTGTGCCCGCAGTGCATGCACAGCCGGCCCTTTTCCTGTATTAAGCATCCGCATTTGAATATACGTTTTATCGATATTATGGGCCATTTCTCCGCCAAGTGCGTCGATCTCCCGAACAACATGCCCCTTAGCCGGCCCGCCTACTGATGGATTGCACGGCATAAAGGCCACCGCGTCTAGATTAATCGTTAGGCAGAGTGTAGATGTACCCATGCGCGCGGCTGCAAGCGCTGCTTCCACGCCCGCATGTCCGGCCCCAACGACAATAACATCGAATTCACCTGCTTGGTAACTCACTTTTTGTTTCCTCCTCTGGCGTGGTAAACGCCTGCTATTTCCCTAAGCAAAATTGGGAAAAAATCTGATCTATCAAATCTTCACTCACGGTATCTCCCACAACTTCTCCAAGAAGCTCCCATGACCTGCGAATATCAAAAGCAACCATGTCCACAGGCAGACCGCTTTCCACCGCTTCATATGCCTCGCCAATAGCCGCGGATGCTTCCTTAAGCAGTTGAATATGACGGGCGTTGCTTACATACGTTAAATCATCGTTTTGTATCTGTCCGGAGAAGAACATGCGGGCTATGGCTTCTTCCAGCTGATCAATGCCCTCTTCCTGCTTCACAGACATTGTAACAAGCGGAAGTTCAGAGACAAGCCCCTTCACTTCTTCCATGTTAATTTTTTGCGGTAAGTCTGTTTTATTTATAATGATGATGGCGTTCATCTGGTTCACCAGCCCCAGCAGCTCTCTGTCTTCTTCGGTAAGCTCTTCACCATAATTAAGCAGCAGAAGAATTAAATCGGCTTTCCCAAGCATTTCGCGGGATTTTTCTACACCGATTTTTTCTACGATATCTTCGGTTTCACGAATGCCGGCCGTATCCACAAGCCGCAGTGGGATTCCTCTTATATTCACATACTCTTCTATAATATCACGAGTTGTACCCGGAATATCCGTTACGATTGCCTTCGCCTCCTGCAGCAGGCTGTTAAGCAACGAAGATTTTCCCACGTTTGGCCTTCCAACAATTACGGTAGACAAGCCCTCCCGTAATATTTTGCCCTGTGCCGCAGTCTGGAGAAGTTTTTGAATTTCACTTTGCACCCAGCGGCTTTTTTCCGACAACAGCCCTCTTGTTAATTCATCCACATCATGTTCCGGATAATCAATAGTGACTTCAATATGGGCCATCAATTCCACAAGCTGGTGGCGCAGTTGTTTGATCAGTTGTGATAGCTTACCCTGCACCTGGCCAACTGCAACTTTCATCGCTCTATCTGTTTTGGCCCGAATCAAATCAATGACCGCCTCCGCCTGGGAAAGGTCGATGCGCCCATTTAAAAAAGCCCGTTTTGTAAACTCTCCCGGTTCTGCGAGTCGCACATTCTGCTCCAAAACGAGATCCAGAACACGGTTAACAGAAACGATTCCCCCATGGCAATTAATCTCTACCACATCTTCCCTGGTGAATGTCCGGGGGGCGCGCATTACAGAAACCATAACTTCTTCTATTACATTGTTTTCCTTATCAACAAGATGGCCATAGTGAATGGTATGACTATCCACAGTGGATAACGAATGCCGACCTTTAAATATTTTATCCACAGCTTTGATCGACTGAGGGCCGCTGACGCGAATAATGGCAATGCCACCTTCACCCAGCGGTGTCGAGATCGCTGTAATTGTATCAAATTCCATCCTATTCACCACGCAAAAAAGCATATTATTTTAAAGCTTTCCCTAAATGTATAGAATACCATACTTACACAATATTTGAGAATAAGAATAAACACCGCGGACATGCCGCTCTGTCCTTTCCCCCCGCAGAAGTTTTTTCGGCCGCTTTCTGTCACGACGGGCGGACCGGCATTAGGGAATCTTGGTCAGTGGCAAGCGTAAGCGCAGGCAATGACCTTAGATTTCTTTTATTCCGTTTAGGTGCAACATCCGGGTATCGGGGTGATGGAGACAGGTTGCCGGTCTTTTTCGCCCTCTGTTCCAGACGCTCCTAAAGGGGAAAGAAAGGAGCTGGCATTGCCTCGCGATGTTTTTCTTTAGCATTTTGGGGACCATACGGTCCCCATTTAAAAAACAACAATTAATTTAACACCTTAACGTAACATATTATTTCTTTATTGACAAAAAAACCTCTCTAAACGAGAGGCTTGTGGATAACTTTATTTTCTTATTTTCGCTTATAGCCAATGACCACATACCGATTCGGTTCCGTACCCTCACTGTGGGTTTCGATTCCTCCCCGGCCCTGGAGATAGCTATGAATAATTTTTCTCTCCGTCGCAGACATCGGTTCCAAGCGTACCGATCTGCGTGATTGGCTAACCTGCCTGGCTAATCTTTCAGCCATCTGTTGAAGAGACTCTCTTCGCTTTGCCCGGTAATTCTCCGCATCCACAACAATGTGGATACGTTTATCGGAATAACGATTCGCAACAATATTCACAAGATACTGCAGAGAATCCAACGTTTGGCCGTGTCGCCCTATAATGAGGCCCATGCCTTCGCCAGCAATGGTCAATACCCGGGTTCCGTCCTTCGTTACTTCTTCAACTCTCGCATCCAACTCCATCGTTTGAAGTATTTCTTCGAGAAACTTCCGACCTTCCTCAAAGGCATCCTTTTTGGTGAAATCGGAGGAAACAGCCTCAGCTGCATCGGACTGCATTGCAGCTGCAGGCTGTTTTTCTTCCTGTTTAGTTTCCTGCACCTCAGCCTTAACAACTGGAATGCCTACTGGCTGTTTCTGTTTGGGTTGTTCATGCTCCACTATCGTGACTTCCACTTTCGCTTCTCGTACACCGATTAGACCAAAGAATCCTTTGCTCGGTTCTTCAAGCACACGGAACGTAACCTGTTCGCGACTGGCCCCCAGTTGTCGAAGCGCGCGGGCAATTGCATCCTCAACGGTTTTGCCTGTTGCGATCACCGTATTCACTTGCTAACGCCTCCCTTTGGAGCCGCTCCGGTATCCCTATTTCTATAGAGGAAATAGTTTTGAATTGTTGTGAAAATGTTCCCATACACCCAATACAGCGACAGTGCAGAAGGAAGAGAAATGGCGATTACAAAAATCATAACCGGCATCACATACGTCATCATTTTCATTTGCGGATTGTCGCCCATGGCAGGGTTGTACCGCATCATAATTACTTGCTGCAAATACGTTGTCAGCCCGGCCAGAACCGGGAGAATATAATACGGATCCTTTGCACCGAGCTGCAGCCACAGAAAATCATGCTGTCTGATTTGGGCTGTCCGAATGATCGCATGATAAAACCCAAGCAGGATAGGCATCTGTATAAAAATCGGCAGGCATCCCGCAAGCGGATTAGCACCATGCAGCTGGTAAAGTTTCATCATTTCCTGCTGCTGCTTCTGCGGATCATTTTTATACTTTTCCTTAATTTTGTTCATCTCAGGCTGCAATTCCTGCATCTTCTTCTGGCTTTTGGTCTGCTTGATTGTAAGCGGTAAAATAACCAGGCGAACAAGAATGGTTACAATAAGAATAGCAATCCCGTAACTTCCGCCAAAAGTTTCAGCCGAACGCTGCAGCAACCAGGACAGCGGAAAAACAATATATCGGTCCCATATTCCGCCGTTCGGATTTATTGGCAAGGGGTGGTTCGGGTTCGCCGCACTGCACCCGGCAGTAAGCAGGGCTATGCCCAGTACGAGCAACGTAATTTTAGCGCGCCGTGATAGCAAGAACAATTCCTCCCTGCAGCTATGTATTTTCTCTACAATCTTTATATGGAACTTCGTCAATTCCACCCGGGTGGAAAGGATGGCACCGCAAAATTCTTTTGAAAGCCATCCACCCACCATGTAGCGGGCCGTATCGTTCAATTGCTGTAATCGCATATTGCGAACAAGTTGGATAAAACCGGCACGTAGGGGGTTTCAACGGTGATAACCATTTACGATAAAACTTAATAGTAGAAATGAAAAAGTTTTGAACGAGTCTCACGAAATATTCCCCTGTTTCTTACTGGTTGTGAACAGCTTGGCCTTTCTCAAGCAGTGATAAAGACTGTCGCGAAACTCCGCATACTCCAGCTCGACAGCGGGCAAGCGGCAAATTACGATAACATCATAGGAAGGTTTCATTTCATCAGTACGAGCCCGGATTGCTTCTTTAATGTATCTTCGAATGCGGTTCCGTGTGACGGCATTGCCCATCTTTTTACTGACAGACACACCTACCCGAAAAGAATCCTGATCCTTCTTTTCCATGAAGTAAACGACAAACTGCCGGTTAGCAATGGACTTGCCTTTTTTAAATACTTCCTGGAACTCTTCATTTTTTCGCAGACGATTCTCCCGATACAAGGGGTACACTTCCTTAAACTCGTTCAAATTTATAGAACTTGCCAAACTGTAGAAAAGGCCACTATCGAGTGGCCTTAAGCTGACAGTACTTTTCTTCCTTTTCTACGACGGTTCGCAATAACCTTGCGGCCGTTTTTTGTGCTCATACGCGCGCGGAAGCCGTGAACTTTACTACGTTTACGGTTATTGGGATTGTATGTTGGTTTCATTAAATATTCCACCTCCTCGTGAAGGTTCCGCCCATTTCAATAGACAGTCTAGATTATTATATAGTTCAATTCCCCAAATGTCAAGTCGCTTCAATAAAGCTCTTGTTTATCCACACCATTCTATTTCCCAACTCGATTGTGAACAACTTTTATTTCCCGTGAATTTTGTCGACAGGCGGGAAATAAGGTTATTCACAAAATCTAGTGCTGTGAATATTATAGCCCCACAACTTGTAGACTTTGTGGATAAGTAATAAAAAATCATTGCGGCACACCGCTTTTTTTGCTATCATATCTTTGTTTTAACCCGTGGATAACTCTATTATACAATTATCTTTATCCACAGCCTGTGGATAAAATTGTGGACATTTATTAAGAGGTGTGGAAAACCACCTCGCGTTTTTTGTGGATATTGTCGAAAAAGGTCTGGGACTACATACAGAATGCGACATTTGCAAAAAATAGTTATCCACAGATAATAAATTGTTATGTATCCATCATTAAGAAGGAATTCACGACTTCTTCTTATTCATACATGTACGATGGCAGCCGAATCCGCACAAAGAAGAAGGGGGAGAAAA
>NZ_CP116888.1 GCF_028421645.1 Aneurinibacillus sp. Ricciae_BoGa-3
ATGAAGGATTTCACCACAAATGAGCTTGTAGATATACTGCAAACCTATCATTCTGCGGAAAATGAAGGTGTTGGTTCTTGTAATCCAAACTTTGATGAAGAACCCATATTTAGCCAAAATTGAAGCGAACTGCAACGACGTGGACATAACAATAAATGCGGATATTGTAAGGAATATTTATATGAGAACAAAGAACACCCCACTCTCGGAGACATCCGTTTTTGTTTTGGTCGTTGTAAAGAGCTTTATATAACGCATCATTTAAACAAATAATGAAGCAATCAACCACTCTTTCAAAGCCTTTAGAGTGGTTTTTGTTGTCCTTTGTTTGTCGATTTTTGTCGAAAATCGTCTTTTTCGGAATAAATACCAATATATCCCAAATAGTGTTTTTAGTTGGCTTGTGTTTTTAAAATACATCTATTTATCCTTATTCCAAACTGATATAATAAAACGAAAATTTACATTCTAAAGAACTACTTATGCTCTATGAATTTAGATGATTTGAGAAAGTTAATTGAACCCTATTCTTCTTAAAGTTGCAACGAAACAACTTAAGAAATACTATCCCCTTACAATTAAACGTGCAACGAAAACGATTGAGGAATGGGCAAATTATTTAAACATACCCCTCCCTAATTTTAAAAAAAGTATTGCAACTCTTTCTAAGCCTGATACAATCAAGAGAAAATAATGGATAAATGAGGTATTTTTTATGTTAGGTAACAGATTGAAAGAAGTACGTACCCGTAAAAATTTGTCTCAAGAAAAAATTGCCGAAATTCTAATCTGCTCAACAGAAATGTACGTTAAATTAGAATTAAGTCAAGAGCAACTTGATTTAAACACATTAATCAAACTAGCTGATTTTTATGATGTGTCCATAGATTACTTACTAGAACGAACGGACGAATCTTCATCAGAAAATTCTATAGAGAAGTTTGTAACCCTCCTTCCTATTGTTGAGGAAATATATCGAACTGAGGAAGATGAGATTACCAGGATAACAGGTCATGAAAGTGGTTTGATTACACAAGATGATACCCACCAATTTTGGTTCAAGGTCAGCGATAATAAGATGGCTTCAGATGGAATCATAGAAGATGATTTAGTATTAATTGAAACAACTAAACATGTTAAAAATGGTGAATTGTCACTTGTGGCTATTGGCAATGAAAATGCCATGCTATTTCGGGTTTATTATCATCACGAAAATATCGTATTGGCAACTTCTAATTCAACACGTTTAATAACATCAGATAACAAAAAATCCTTCCATGTGATAGGTAAAGCAAAGCAGATTAAAAGAGCGTTAAATCAGTGAGGAATATCCTCCCTCTCCATCGCTAGAATAATTGACCCACTTCATATTGTGTTAATTTTGTAAAAGATAATTTTCAATATCGATAAGGTGTGGTATATTTTTTTGTACATAAAATACGTAAAGGTGGTAACATGTTATGACCTATATTCAACAATTTACACCCGATTATCTTAGGTTTTCGATTGCATTTTCACAGTTTAAGGAAATTGCAGAAGACATTATTTTTCAACTGATTCAAAAGAACGTTGAAGTTTCTGTCGGTGCAGATGAAGAAATAGAACTACTAAATGGTAACCAAGATGCGACCATCCGTGTCTTAATAAATATTGAGGACACAAAGAACCTATCGGATGATGAGGTTCAAACCTTGATTGCTAACGGTTTAAATTTTGACGCACCTTATAATAATGCGGAAACCGTGTTGAGTAAAATTTTCGGGTCGGATTACCGAGTAACTGCGATAGAGACGGATGAAACATTACTGGACGATAAATATATTTTTCTGGATTCGTCCTATGAAGATTATCAACGATTGTTGAAGGGATAAAACCTACTCCCTGCTGATAAATACGAAAGAGGCGTAGAAAATTCTACACCTCTTTTTTGTGGTGATTATATAGTAGCCCATTCTATTATCTTAAGGTGGAAGTTTTTAGCATGATGCAAATAATTTTACTCGTTTCGATTGGGTATTCAATAAAAGTAAGCGACTCGTTTGATTATCAGAGAACTTCCTTCAAAATGTATAACTGAATAATTTACAGAGATACCAAGTATAATAAAAAATCTTACAATTCAAATGGAATACGTAGGTATTTATTTTTATAGGTGGTGAATGTTTTAATGTATGTCATTGTTTCTTCTTTAGCAATATTGACTTTGCTTTTAGTTTTCACTGATTATCACTTACCTAAATTGATTAGCAACAATAACGAAAGAAAAGTTATGCACAAGATGTTCTATACTGCCGAATTTCTTTCGATACTTGCATTGGTTTTCTGTGTTTTGAAAATCTACGGTGTGTTGCCTTAAGTAAGCGGTTCCTTTTGTTTTTCTTATATGTCATTGGAATTTATTTTTGGAACTTTCCTTGTTTATTCCAAGACATAAAAAACAGAAGGAGGTGAAATTTTGATGAATATCATCAAAGCATTCGCCAAGCTATATGACAAGCTCCCTGATGCTACACTCTTTGGAGCGTAAATGTTGGGTGTGTTCGAATACTCCAAAGGGAAGTATGACGAACGTCATCTGCTTTGGCACATAGGGGCTGTTACCCTAAGTGTTGTGTTGCTGGAGTGCATTAAAGCATTCAGAAACAGAAAGAGAAAATAATCTCTTTTTGTTACATATTCTGTTAAACCCGATTACCTTAATTTGTGCTCAAATCTGTAGTGTAATAAAAGTGATATCTATCCCCCACTCTCTATCTCCTTCACATTGTCAAATGTTTCTTTCTTGTGGTTCGAAACCCAAATTCATGTTCGAAACAGATTTCTTTTAATGTCAACACCATCTTCGTTAAGGCTCTTCACTTATATCTCCATTCCTTTTTGGCAAAACTGGTAGTATCATCTATTCATTTTCAATTTATACCAAAGGAGTGGTTGCTATGGTGCTTGAGGAGATGGATAAAGTTCGTGAAAAGATTAAAATATTGACACAAAAACTTCCAACGGCTGGTTCCTTCCATGCACAATATATCTCTTTATTACTGGAGAAAAGAAAAGAACAAAAACGCCTGTATCGTGGTATCATACGTCTTATTTTTCTTATTATAAAGACTATCCATTGACCGTTCCCGAAGAGTATCAGAACCACATAAGCTTTTCAATGGAATTCCCACCTCTTCCCCATGACTCGTTCTCGCAACAAGCGGATATGTATTTTGTGCTAACTTATACCACCATTCAAAAAATTTATCAATGGTATATTCCATTAGAAACAACGAACATGGATTTGTTTTTTCTCGGTACATTTCCCTATCAAAATATAAACAAGGTCATGGAATGGATACATGGATACCTTGTGACATTTAGTTTGTCCAGGGGAAAAGAAAACCAGGTCACGCTGAATATTAATTATTCTCGGCGTCGTTTAAATTCTGAGAGTGCTTTTGTTTTATATCAGTTGGAAAATATTCTGATAGAATATTTTGTTACCATTAACCAAAAACGTTACCAAGATGCCAAGCTTCCTTTTCAGGTATTTCCATCGCTTTCGTCTATCTTAGAACAACGACAACATCATCCGTATGCTTCAGGTTCCCTGAATCCATCCAATCGCAATGACGTATCTTTACGTCCCATTACCATACATGGAATCACAAAACCATTGTACCAATGGGCGGAAGAAACAAATGTACCATTTCCAACTGTTTTAGAACGTTTTAGAAGGGGTTGGACTGATGAAGCTGTATTTGATTATCCAAAGCTACCAGAACGAACTAAGAAATCTGTTTCTTCTCTCACGATTAAGGGTGAGACCAAAACGATTATAGAATGGGCATCCTTTTTAAAGATAACCGTTAGCGGTTTAAAGAATCGTTTAAAAGCAAACTGGACAGAAGAAGAGCTTCTTCTTCCCTGTAGCTCCCAAAGCAAGATTAAAAGCTTAACCATAAAAGGAGAAACTAAGACCCTTATCGAATGGGCTGAAATTATCGGTATTGGTAGTCCAGCATTATTAATTAGAATTAAAAAAGGATGGATGGAAGATGAACTTCTTGTCCCACCTTATTCGAAACAACTGTTGACCATTCACGGACAAACTGGCATTTCCCGTTTGGCATTACAGTATAGAATTAAGCAGGGTTGTAATGATGATGAACTTTTGTTACCATCCCGTACGCAAAGAAAAATGTTGACCGTAAAAGGACAAGTCAAACCACTTATTGAATGGGCAGAAGAAATGGGTATTTCCCTACACACGTTACATGCTAGAATAAAACGAGGGTGGATGGAAGACGAACTATTCCTTCCCCCTTCTGTGAATAGAAAAAGGCAAACGTTAAAACGGTGAAAATGCACGCTTATGTATTTGAAAAAAATCCCCCACTTCAACTTTTAGCGAGTGGGGGATTTTTTTCAATTGTTAGGAAAGAGGCGATGAATTTTTTATCACTTCTTTTTTTTGTTGTCATTATATAGCCCATTTGCAATCTTCCGCTTTTTTATCAAAATTAAATCCTTTAAATGATACAATCCGCAAATGGTGATTATCCGTTCTCTCTAGATATTGAACCCTACAGCAAAGGACAGGTTCTATCCATTTTACTCCCCTATCCTCTTTCACTACCATATCTTTTGCGATTTTACGAAAGGCTTGTTTCTCTTCGGGTTTGAAACCAAACTCCACGCTTGCAATAGCCTTATTTTTTACAGTCTTAAATTGACACCCAACAATCATGGTAAAGGGATTCTCTTTATAGCCAAGGATAACCGTATCCATGAACTTGTAGAACTTATACTTTATCCAATCTTCCGACCTTTTATCTATCTGATATGTCGAATTTATCTTCTTTCCAACTATGCCTTCCATCCCCTTCTGTTTGGTTAAATCAAAGAGTTGTTTTCCACTACCCATAACAGATGGCGTGGTTATGAGGACATCGGATGGTTCAATAATCGATTGAAGTCGCTGTCTCCTAAACATTAAGGACTCACCTATATGGGGCTTATCTGTTGCTAATACATCAAATGCAACAAAGGTAATAGGTTGGGTGTGCATTGCTCTTTGAATTTTTACGGGATTCGAAAGTCTCCCCCGATACGCAAAGTCATCGAAGTTCGACACACCATCCCGCAATACAACGCCCTCGCAGTCCAAGATAGCGGTGTGTGCCTTTATATGATGGATTGCTTCCTGTAATTCAGGCAGTTTGTTTGAAATTACATTTCCGTGCCTGGTATACGCCTCTATGCGGTCTCCCTGCTTATGAATAAGTAATCTCCACCCATCCCATTTAATATCAAACAGCGTATTATCATCATCCACGACTTCTTTTTCTCCCATTGTAAGAAGCATGGGCTTAATCGGTTCGAATAACAATTGCAACACCTCCACTCTATTATCCCATGAACAAATCAAATGAGATATAGGATGTGTTTGGTAGGACAACATAAAGCAAAACAACAAACAATATTCATTGTAAAGTAAACATGAAAAACATATACTATAGTCAATTAATTAATCAAATAAACTATTAAACGGAGGTTTTCTTTTGAAAAATAAAAATAAAAAACGAACAAAACATGCATTAAAAGTATTGATAGGTACTTCGATTATTGCTTCTACCCTTCTATCAGGACAGGCATTTGCATCCATTACAAACAGCCTTATTGAAAAAAATCACTTTGGTGGAGATGCAACCGTTCAAGTATCCACTCCAGTAGCTCCAAACGTATTAAATGATGCGAAAACGCAAAATCAAAAAGTGATGGTTCCATTAGTAAAAAGCGTTACACCTGCTATTGGAGCAACCGTTGTACGACCTGATGCCAATGTGGTCATTCAGCTTGACCCTACTTCCAAAGAATATCATTTGGCATTGGCAATGCTTAAAAATGGATTCGTGGAAGCCTATGTTCTGGACGGAAAATCCGTTACGCAACTTCCGCAAGCCGATATCCAATTTGACTCCACTACCAATCAAGTCATCCTTTCGCATGATGTACTGAAACGATACACCGAACAATCCATCGTGTTGACTGCAGGACAAAATGATTTACAAAAAGATATTCAAGATAAATTGGATAAAGCCAATGTTAAATTCGCCCTGCCTCAAATGGATGTCGTGACTGCAGTAGATGATACGGCACAAGCTATAACCCTCTTAAATGGCGGCGTTATCTCTTATGCCAATTTTGATAAAGAAGCAAAAGGACTGCAGTGGCAAGGTCAACACGAAGTTTGGCAACATGGAGACAATGAAAGTAATTTAGAGAAAGCAAAAAATACCTTGAAGCTTTCGAACCTCTTCAAAGTGGGTAACGTGGTTTACACCAAAGTCAACCCATTGGATAACCAAAACCACATCGTGATGAAAAACCCAATGGCAATTTCAAGTTTATTCACAACGGGTTCCGCTGTTGGCGAAGCGACACACGTCGCATCTAGTCTCGACAATGCATCCGTGAAAGTGACCGATGGTGGAAAACTAAATGTGAACGCCACCGATGATTATGGCGACCCTGCTACGAACGCCACTGTAACGGTTACAGGTCAAGGTACTGGCAACGCTAAACTCGCTTCGTCATTTACCACACCACACGCTATTACGATGACCAATGGTACAGCAAGTGTACCACTTGTTGACCATACGGCTGAAAAAGTGACTCTCACTTTTGCTTTGCAAGATAACACGTTTAAAGATGCAGTAGATAATCAATCAGGTAACGTGGTAGAAAACTTCCTTCCTGGTCAAACGGCGCAATTAAAATATACAAACCCCTCTAAATTTGTCGTGGGTACAACAGCTTCTATTAAAGGCGTTGCAGAAGACATCTATGGCAACACCGTGGCAGATGGCACACAAGTCAATATAGCCGCACAAAGAGGCACGATTGCCCATGCAACACCGACAACCAACGGTGATTTCTCTTTTGACTACCAAGCTTCAACCAAATCAGGAGCTGATGCCTTAACCCTGACAGGAGCCGACTCAGGCTATAAGACAACCGATAGCATCAACGTTGCCCCTGGACAAACCGCTCAAATTCAAGTGACAAATCCACAAAACATTATAGCTGGACAAACGGCTACATTCAAAGGTATGGCAAAAGATTCGTATGGAAACACAGTGATGGATGGTACGCAAATGAATGAAACCGTACAAAACGGTACAATTTCAAATGCTTCCAAATCAGCTAATGGAGCTTTTACCTTTGACGTTCAATCGACAAAAGCGGGAGCTAATTCTGTGAAGGTTTCAGGAGCCGATTCTGGCTTTACTATTAATGATGGTTTCACCGTCGTTCATGATGCCACTAGCAAAGCTTCTATTAACTTACCAAGCAATCTAAAAGTTGGTCAGAATGTTACGGTATCTGGCGCAATTACTGATAAATATGGAAATCCAGTAAATAATCAATCGATTGTGTTTGGTGGAGCGTTAACAGGAACGTTAACAAGTGATGCAAACGGTTCGTATTTAGGTAGTGTAAAAGTCGCAAGTAGTGGTTCCGTTTCAGCAAGTGTAGGTGGAAAAGCTGTATCTCTTGCTAATGCAAGTGGAGCACCAATTACCAGTATCAGTGCCACAGCCGCTACTCAAACTTATACATGGTATCCTTACAACACATATTGGATGGGTACGATGGGTTATCAGGCAAAATTCGATATCATGTATTACCAAGCTCCACTTGGTGACTTGACGTTCGAGCTTGTTCATGGTGGATTTGATTTTCCTTCCAACTTTTCTGTAAGCGTGTCTGATAGTGTGGGACACACCATTAAAGTGTTAAATCCGACTGTTTGGGCAAATACACGAACTTTTCATTTAACCAAATCAGATTTACTAAATGCGGGTTTGAAAGATATTCGGTATTTTATCTATACTGGACAGTCGTATGTGAATGAACAGGTTGGTATTACGAACGTAACCTTAATATATTAAAATTTTATAAAAAAGCATCTCTTATTCGGAGAGATGCTTTTTTATATGCTCGTATAGGATGTATGTTCATTTATCGCACAAAAATATGTTTATTTTACGAACAAATCATGGTGATATTTTGATATGAATGGGGTGAAGAATATGGATTTCCAAACAAGACTAAAGCAATTGCGGGAATCAAGAGGGATTTCACAGGAGGCTCTTGCCGATAAATTGAACATTCCACGAACCTCGATTACGCATTACGAAAAAAGTGACAGTTCTCGACTTCCTAGACATGATAGAATCGAAAAGATAGCTGAGTTTTTCGTGGTGTCGCTGGACTATTTACTGACAGGTAAAACGGATGCTATATAACGAAATTCCTAAAGAACTAGATAAAAGTTTAGAAAGAATCATCGAGATATATGGGGAAATGCCCACAGAGGGAAAATACGCATTGTTAAAATACGCTGAATTACAAGTTGAACTAATAGAACGAATTCAAATAGTTGAGCCGCTCATATTGAACGGCTCTTTTTTATATTAAGAATTCAATTTCCTATTTGCCCACATAGAAGACTGCGAACATCATTGCATTGTCAAATCGCAAATTATAGTTTAGATTATAGTCAATAATTTTATAGGCATACTGTTTTAAATCTATAATAACTACGAAATTTAATGAACAGGAGGTTTTGTTTTGGCAAATAAAAATAAAAAAGTAAATCGAACAAAAAACATATTAAAGGTACTGGTGGGTACATCCATTTTGGCTTCTTCCCTTCTAACAGGACAAGCCTTTGCATCAACCCCATCAAATACAAACAGTCTGATTGAAAAAAATCACTTTGGCGGAGATGCTACAGTTCAAGTCAGTAATCCAGTCGCTCCTAACGTATTAAATGGCGTTGGCTATGTTGAAAAACGGACTCGTGCAAGCCTATGTACTGGATGGTAAATCAGTCGTTGCGCTCCCAAAAACAGATGTGACATTTGATGCGACTACGAATCAAGTCACCATCTTCCACGATGCACTGAAACATTACACCCAACAGTCCATTGTGCTCACTGCAGGGGAAACCGATTTAGAAAAAACCGTGAATGGGCTTGCAGGAAAACTTAAATTGGCTCTACCTGTGATGGATGTCGTCACCGCTGTGGATGATAATGCGAAAACCGTCACTCTTTTAAATGGAGGCGTCATCTCCTATGCCTCTGCTTTTGACAAAGAAGTCAAAGGACTGCAGTGGAAAGGTCAGCACGAAGATTGGCAACGGGGTGAAAGTCAAGGGATTTGGAAAAAGCAAAAAGCACTCTGAAACTTTCGAACCTCTTCCAAGTGGGAAATGTAGTTTATACCAAAGTCAGCCCGTTTGACAACCAAAACCACATCGTCATGAAAAACCTGATGGTAATTTCCACACTTTTCACAACGGGTTCTGCCATTGGTGAAGCTACCCATGCGACTTCCAGTGTAGATAATGCTTCTGTAAAAGTAACCGATGGTGGTAAATTAAACATCAATGCGACAGACGACTATGGCAATCCTGCTACCAACGCCACTGTAACGGTTACAGGTCAAGGTACTGGAAACGCTAAACTCGCTTCTTCATTTGCCACACCTGATGCCATTACCGTTACCAATGGTACTGCAAGTGTACCACTCGTTGACCATACGGCTGAAAATGTTGCTCTCACCTTCTCTGTCGTAGATAACACCTATAAAGATGCCGTGGATATCCAAACAGGTTCCGCATCTGAAAACTTTTTACCTGGTTTAACAGGAAATATTCAAGTGACCAATTCACAAAAATTATAGTTGGAGAAAATGCTGATTTTACAGGCGTTGCCAGCGACATCTACGGTAACGCTGTACAAGATGGCACACAAATGAATGTATCCACACAAGCTGGAACGGTTTCGAATATAACGACCACAACAAACGGAGCGTTTTCCTTTAACAACCAAATCGGGAGCAGATTCTCTTTCTGTAGCAGGAGCAGATTCAGGTTACAGCACCAATGATTCCATCATGGTTGAACCTGGACAACTGGCACAAATTGTTGTCACCACGCCTCCATCCGTTAAAGCAGGTGGTACGGTAACAGTTTCGGGTGTTGGCGAAGATAAGTATGGCAATCCTGTAGCGTATGGGACACAAATTAAGGTTACATCCCAACAAGGAACGGTTTCGAATGTCACCCCAACCACAAATGGGAACTTCACCTTCACGTTCCAAGCCCCAACTAAATTAAAGCAAGCTACTGGTGTTACAGAAAGTATCCCTATCACTCTGACATCCGCTACTGGAGATGTAACACAGACAACTCAAATTAACGTAAACCCTGATGTGGTTCAAAATGTAACCATAAACCCTGCAACCAATGCCAAGACAGGTACAGCGATTCAAATTACAGGAACGGTGAATGACAAATATGGAAACGCTGTTGCCGATGGTACATCTGTTACCATACTAAACGGAGGTACTTCCATCGCCACTACTGCCACTACAAAAGGAGCGTTCTCCACATCCTATACGCCTACAACAAGCGGAACCTTGGCGTTAAGTGCATCTGCGGGTGGCGTGGCTTCGCCTAGCGTAAGCGACCCTGTTGCTTCAAATGTGACTGGTTTACAGTTTTTCATTCACCAAAGCCCTTGGGTAATGTTCGGTAATTCATGGAAAGGAGACTCCTTTCTCCCTCAAATTACCCCTGTAGGTGATTTAAAGTTCCAATATGCTGAATCAGCTTATTCTTTCTCGTTCATGACTGGTAGAGCTTATCTTGATATTAGTGATTTTTATGGACACACTTATGAGATGATGGTTCCAAATTCATTCTCTGGACAATTTTTTACGGTTTCTAAGGCTACACTACAAAAAGCAGGATTAAAGAATATTTATTCCTTTACGTCTTGGAGAGCAAATAGCGGAATCACAGGATTTGTTGTTAACTACGTTACGATACAACTATAAAATCAATTTGTAATTTCTGTAAGAAAAACTCCCCTGGATTAATCCAGGGGAGTTTTTCTTTATTTGAACTATAGTCTCTTTTAAAGGGTGTTTTTTTAGTTAAAGAGATAATGGCGCGGTAGTAATCGTTTGACAACATATGTAGAGGCTACAGCAAAGCAGGGTCAAACACAAATTCTATTGTTAAATACTTAGTAAACGTATAGACTATAGTCAATATTAATACCTACAACAAATAGGGTTTGTGGGCATATTTTACCCCCTCAAATCTATAATAAATACAAAAATTTAATTCACAGGAGGCTTCATTTTGACAAATAAAAATAAAAAGCTAAAGCGAACAAAAAACACATTAAAAGTGCTGGTGGGTACGTCTATTATCGCTTCTTCTCTTCTTTCAGGGCAAGTTTTTGCATCGACGACATCGACCACAAATAGTCTCATTGAAAAAAATCACTTTGGTGGAGATGCGAATGTACAAGCACAACAGATACCACAGATTAAAAATGTACTCAATATCGTTGGGAAAAAACAAGTCAAAACGGAAGTACCGCTTCTTCAAAGCGTAAGCCCTGCTATGGGAGAGACAACGGTTAGCCCTAATCAAAACGTGGTCTTCCAGCTTGACCCAAACGCCAAAGAATATAAAAGAGCTTCTCATTTACTTGCAAAAGGAATGGTTGGCGCATACCTATCGGATGGAAACACACTGACCCCGCTTGCGAAAAGCCAAGTTCAATTTGACTCCACTACAGGAAAAGTGACGGTTCAACATGCCCTGTTGCATAGATACACGCAATACGCCATCGTGTTGGATGTACAACCACATGGTCTGTTTAACGATATTCAACAGAAGCTTAGTAAACAAGGTGAATTAGCTAAATCCTTTGCACAGTTTAACAACCAACCCGCTATGGATGTAGTAACTTCAGTAGATAATACATCTGATACCATCACGCTATTGGGGCATGGCAAGGTTTCATTGGCAACTGAAAACAAAGTCCTTCCCTTTGTTAAAGGAGTCGCAGAAAAAAATAAAGACCACAAATCCATTACTAATTTAAAAGTAGGGGATGTGGTTACAGCCATAAAGAATCCATTGGATGGTAAAACGCACATCGTTGGGCGAGACATGACCGCTATTTCAACGTTTTTCACAACGGGTTCTGCCATTGGTGAAGCGACTCATGTTTCCGCACAAGTAGAAAGTGCTTCTGTGCGAGTCACCGATGGTGGGAAACTGGATGTTACGGTTACGGATGACTATGGCAATCCCGCTACCCACGCTACGTTGAATGTCACGGGTACGGGTGCAGGAAACGCCAGAGTTGCTTCTGCTTTTGCAACACCTGATGCCATTACGATTACAAATGGAACCGCCATTGTGCCTCTTGTTGACCATAGTGCCGAAGCGGTTACACTTTCTTATACATCACAGGACAATACCTATAAAGATGCTGTGGATACCCAAAAAGGTTCGGCTAATGAAATGTTTTTACCTGGTTTAACAGGAAATATTCAAGTGAACAATCCGCAAAAAATTGTAGTAGGAGAAAATGCTGATTTTACAGGCGTTGCCAGCGATATCTACGGTAATCCTGTAAAAGATGGCACACAAATGAATGTATCCGCTCAAGCGGGAACGGTGTCGAATGTAAAAACTACGATAAACGGTGATTTCTCCTTTAGCCTTCAAGCTCCAACCAAATCGGGAGCAGATTCTCTTTCTGTAGCAGGCGCAGATTCAGGTTACAGCACCAATGATTCCATCATGGTTGAACCTGGACAACTGGCGCAAATTGTTGTCACCACGCTTCCATCCGTTAAAGCAGGTGGCACGATAACTGTTTCAGGTGTTGGCGAAGATAAGTATGGCAATATCGTAGCGGATGGGACACAAATTAAGGTCACATCCCAACGAGGAACGGTTTCGAATGTCACCCCAACCGCAAATGGAAACTTCACCTTCACGTTCCAAGTTCCTACTAAATTAAATCAAGCTACTGGTGTTACAGAAAGCATCCCTGTCACCCTTACATCTGCTTCAGGAGATGTTACACAAACCATTCAAGTAGCGGTTAACCCTGATGTGGCGAAACAAGTTACGCTAAATCCTGTAACTAATGCAAAGGCAGGAACACCTATTCAAATTACAGGAACGGTGGTTGACCAATATGCCAACAATGTGGCAGACGGTACACTTGTTAGCATTAAAAACGGCTCCACTGTCATTTCAAATGCTACTACCACTCAAGGAAAATATTCTGCAAACTATACACCTAGTACAAGTGGAAATTTGAGTTTAAGTGCATCAGTAGGCAGTATAAATACTCCTTCTCAAAGTATTTCCGTTGTAGCTTCTACACCTACAACACTAACCCCTCCACAAAATACCCAATGGTGGACTTACTGGTGGCCACTCGGAGAAGCTTATAATCCGCTTTATCATGTACACGGTTGGACTTTGCCTAAACCAAGTCCTCTCGGAAATTTGGACTTTGATTTGTTTCAAGTAGCAAAGGCAAATGGTCAAACGATGACTGGTCGTGGCTTTATAAAGGTTTTTGACTCTTATAACCACAATTTGTACTACACTATCCCTGTTCCTGACAAAGAATATCAACATATCAGCATTTCTAAAAATGATTTGAAAAAAGCTGGACTATTTAATATAGACATCATATCTTTTGTCCAAGAGTCTTGGGAGCAATCCCAAGTTGGGATTGCAAATATCCAAATATCTAACTAATCAATTCATCTATTGATATTGCTCATTAGAAAATAGATAGTTTATGATTTTCTCAATTAAAAAAGCATCTCTTGGTAAGAGAGATGCTTTTTTGCATTTATTTTAGTTTAACATGTTTCATATCCTAAACAATACAAATCATTATTCTTTTCAATCCAAACTGAACAGCAATCCATGTCAATGTTATACTGTTTGGCTATCGCTTCAAGCTTAGAAGCAAATTGTTTTTCATATTCATCCCGACTTAACTCGCCACTATCTAAACTATCCTGAAGTGGATAAAGTTCTGCTAATTCTTGTTCATGTGATTCATTTACGTATACAGTTTCCATGAATTATCCTCCCCAACTGTTTTGCGTTAACGTCTACATTAATTCATTTTGGATTTCCTGAGAGTTTTTATGCTTAAACCCGTAATATCGTGTACAGATTCTAATGAATCTCCTCTTTTTAATAGTTTTTTGGCTGTTTCAAGTCTCTCCTGTTCCCTACCTTCTTCTCTCCCTTTTTTCTTAGCACCTGCTAACTGTGTTAGGTCTGACCAATACTTCTCCCGTAATTCTTACTGTCTACGAATCTCTTCATCTGCACTTAGATATGCCAATTTTTCTTCGGCTTTACCGATAAGATTATCCATACCTATAACCTCCCTTAATTTGGCTTCAAGCTCCTTTTGTCAAGTATCGTTGAATCTTTTGGTAGCTGAAACGTATATCGTATTTTGTTTCATTACTTAACTCCATTAGATGTTGGATTGTATAGTTAACAGTAAACAAGCTAACTTCCGTTTTCTCCAACCTTTCCATTAACCTGTCAAACGAAACAAAAACGTCCTTATAGACTCTAACTTTTCCCGCAAGGTTTTGCCTGTGTTCAACCTGTTGAAAATGGTGAGCAAAGAACAAATCAATGCTCTCCAATTGCTTAAGAATGAATACTTTAGAGAACCACATGACCCACTCTATTTCTTCCCCTGTAAGTAATTGATGGTTTTGAACTTTTACATCCAGTTCCTCCATTTTTTCTTTGTTCTCTTCCCATTCCGTTTCAAATGAATAGTCACCATTGACGTATTTATCTAACTTGGATAGAGCGTCTGCTTTCTCCAAACGGAACTTTTTCGCTTGGTTGATAACCGACTGCAGTCTCTTCCTCTTTCCAAAAAGACCAATATCAAGGTCTGCTACCTCCAAAATAAGTGCATCATAGACCGAAACAATTTCTTGGAAAAGTTTCATTGCCTCCTCATACTGAAGTTCTTTTTTCAAACGCTGAACATGTTCTTTCAAATAAGGAAGCTATGCAGATAGTGAACTATCGATTGAGAATTTCCCTTGTTTGGTCATGAAGAGCAAATCCTCATGTGATGGTTGAATGTTCTTCTGATACTGTTCAAGTATCCGATTCCACTGGTTGATTTTTTCTTCGATATCCTTATCTCTCTTTTCTTCGTACCTTGCCTTGCACTCTTGTTGCTCCAAACTATGGTATCCAAAAGCTTCTCCTATGATATCCAATCATATCACCTCTTGTTTTTTCTATACTATATTCTAATGATATCGTGTCATTTTATTACATAGCGTATCCGTGCCATGAGGTCATGTATAAAACAAGATAAGAAGTTGTGTAATAATTATAACTTCTTCTCCTTTTGTGCTTCAAACCCTTTTAAAAACTGTCGTCGATAAAAGCCCTTTATTTTGTGTTCCTTTATTCTATGCATCTGTTTAAGGTTCACATTATTCAACCGTGAAAGAACATAATATATGCATGAAAAGCCTTCCAACGGTTTTGGAGAGGCTTTTTTGTGTTGAACCGTTACGATTTGAAAATATAAAAAAACATACCATAGCGGAGTGTCTGTTAGGTTTTGAACCTTATCGTATGCCTAATTTAGAACGGATTTCGATTTCATCGAATGGGAATAACTGATTGTTTCTCCAAGATGCACTGTTCATTAACCAACAAAGCGTACGAATAACCATGTTTAGATAGAATAGCAAGTCCTGATAAAGTTGATGGTCTGTCTGTCCAGCCAACATTTCATGGTACTCGACACGTTCACTGTTTGGCTTCAAATTAACCTGTTGAAGCAAATACCCGACATTTTTGAAGGGTTCCATCCTGTTATTTGACTTTTTATAGATTACTGCCATATAGATACGAGTTTTATCCTCTCGTTTATCTAGACAATACGTTTTACCTTCCTTCTCATACATCTCTGAGGCATTCAATCGTTCTCGCCCTGCATTAAGGTAAAAACCGTGGTGCTTTATTTTTTTCAAAACACTCCTTGAGTATCTCCTGAATACGGTCTCGATGGCTGATTTGGAAAGGTGTATTGATTAACTTTTCGTGTGTCAGAAAATCTAAACCTAACAACAAGGTTTCTAAGACAGAAAGCAAAGCTGAATCCATGATTTTTTCTGTTTTGATTTCATCAAATAGATGAATCATTTCTTCGATTACCATATACGTCAAAGTTCGTTCATGATACATATAGGGTGAAAGGAGATGAAGCGTAGAATCTGCATACGGAACGAGTTGAGCTTCTATATCTAATAGTATTTCTTACCCCTTACTTGGATAGTGTGATAGTCCAAGTAATAGACTCCCATTTTTAAATTTCTCGTCTAAGTACTCTTGTAGGTATTCTTTTGCTGTTATCATTGCTTGAACTCTCCTCTTGATATTCTCGACATTTTAAAGCTCTTCGATTCTATTATCGGTTTCCTTTTTTATGCGTACATGTGAACCAATTGCTCATGATAAAGAAATAGTTCTCGCAAATTACAATTTTCCTGTACAAACATCGTTAATCCATCCATTGATTCATCCGTAATTTCAATCGGGTAGTTTTCTTTAATAAACTCTTGAATCATGTTCTTTTCAAATTCATCTTCAAAATAGAAGGTGATTTCTTGTCCTACCAATACGTCTTCGTGAATACAGCTCGCATTTACAATCCCAACTGAACATGGAACATGCTCTCCATAGACTTCCATGTAGGCTCTTAAATAGTCACCCTCATATTGCTCGTCTGCAATTTGATAAATGGATTGCGGTAAAATATCCAGCGGAGTGACCTCCCAATCTATCAACTTAATGATAAACTGGTCTTCTGCTGGAACCGTGAAGGGAACGGTTATCCAATGTTCGTTGGTTACATCGGCGTCTCGAACGAGGTCTTTCTCGTAGAGTACTTCCGAAGTCACCACTTGGTCGTCTGTAATACCCAACTTTTCGGTATCAATTTTGAATATCAGATAACATCCTCTCTGCTCCGTATTTAGCTCCTCAAGACCTGCGCCACCGTTTGGAATAGCAGTTAAGCAGTCCTCTATCGTCGGGGCTACCGAAATGCGTGGAGTTGTCGTATCTTCTGCCTGTTTATGTCTGAACGAAGGGATTCTTGGTTCAAAAACCCCTGGATGTCTTAGATTTGTGGAAACATGATAAAATATTGCCATTGTTCTTTTCCTCCTCAATGTATATAAACGATATGCCTGCTTTTTGCATTTTTACTATCATATGCAACTCGCCAACTTATACAAAAAAGCCTCATATAGTTAGAAAACAAACGAGTTGGAGTGATGAACCGCATGCCACGAACAAAAGGCAGACATAAAAAAAAGCAACAAGCAAAAATGCTGTTGCCCCTAAATTATTCATGTTAACCAACTAATTGTTGCTCCATTCGGATAGCTTAGTTAAAGAAATAGAGCCTCTTGGGCCGACAACCGTACAATGTTCATGCTATCTTCCCACCATACGCCGTCTATACCCAACGCCTCATTACTGAAAGTATGGCGAGAAAATCTATAGCAAGAGATGGACAGGAAGCGTGATACATCACTTTCTCGTCCATTCTTTTAGTGGATTGATATTTCTTAACGGCTTTTGTCCGTAAAGCGTACTCATTTTTAAATGCTTCTATGTCTCTGCTATCTTCACCACCAGTACCAAGCGGAAAATGCTTATCTTGGTCATTATCAAGCCAATCTGCTTCGCGTATTGTGACCTCTTGAAGATAGCCTTGTTCCAATCCCCATTGTTCCATTTGTTGCTTCTGGTCTTTCGTCATACGACGGAAATCTAAAAATCCATGTTTTTCCTTCGTCAAACGATATACTGAACCCGTTAATTGAGCGATTTTCTTCCAAGCATCTGGCTCTGTTGTTACAGTGAAATCTAGCGCTTTGTCATTTGCTGAACTCACATTGCCCACATGGTATAACGATTGGAATGTGATGATAGGATAATTCTCTATTATCGTTTCTGTGAATGGATTTAACTTCGTGTTTCCCTTTGTTTACCTTCATTTCTTGAATACTCGTGTTCACTTTTTTATCGGTCGTTTCGTCCTATATCTTAATACCTATCACTTTAGAGTTCGAAAAAAAGACACAAAAAAGAAGAGTGATGAACCACCACTCCTCTTCACGAGCTTCTCAGTTGTTACATAGCTCCCAAGTAAGCTTGTAATGTTACTTTATCTCGTTTTTTTACACCTGTTAATTCAATTTGCAAATAGTGTTCGAGAATTTTTTTGATGATTTTATTGTTCCGTGTATCCCAAATCGGAACATGTCCTCTTACATTCAATTCATCGATGTCTCTTACTTCTTTGTTGAGAAATTTGCGAACAGATGGGATAACATATCCTGTAACATATTCACGCTTGAAGTTCCCGTTTTTCTCCTTTTCATATAGGTCGAGTATAAACTTGTCCATCATCCTTTCCTCTATAACCGCCGTTTTATGTCCTTCACTTATCACCATTTGTTTCACCCTTTTCACCAGATTTTTAAGTTGAGCAACATCCGCTTAGTCCCTGCATATATAATAGATATGCCTTTTTTTAAAACTCCTATATAATATGCAGTTCAGGACACAAAAAAAAGAGCTTTCCATTTTAGGAAAGCCCATTGTCCTTATTTTCAGTTGTTTACCCTACCAAATGTTTACTCCATTCGGGAATTTTGCTTGGACAAATGGAACCCTCTGGTGCGGATAACTGAATGATGTTGAGGTTTTTATCCCACCACACGCCATCAATGTGCAAGACTTCATCGGCAAATAAAGTAGTTAATAACTCAATGGCTATGGATGGTGAAAGCGAAGGATACTGTACTTTTGCATCCATCTTTGCGGTTGTTTCGTATTTCTTCACCTCACGTACCCTTGCGCTATATCCACATTCTAAGGTTTCTTTCTCTGCATCTTCTTTATTCGTGAAATCCAAGGTGACATTCCTATCGTATTCATCATCATACCAGGATACTCGATAGACATCGGTTATTTTGAGATAACCTTGTTCCAATCCCCATTTTTCAATTTCTTTTTTTTCTTTCTTGGTTAATCGATAAAAATCTAAAAAAGCATGGTTTTCTTTGGTTAACTCATACAGTGAACCCGATAGCTTCCACATACGCTTCCATGCATCTGGTTCTGTTGTCACAGGTAAACCTGTTGCACTCTTCTTTTCACCAGGATTCATTTCCCCTACATGGTATAACGCATCAAATGTCTTCAGTGGATAACCTTTTGCTATTTTACCTTCTGTATCATTCATAGTTGAGACTTCCTTCTTCCTGATAAACTTCTGTAGAAGTTCCTGTTTTATTGAATTCCTTTATTTTATTCAATTATTTGTGTGACATGCATCCTACTATTTTAAACGTTTGTGACACTTTCCTGAAATTTATCAAAGAATAAGCGACTTTTATCCTAGTTCTCTGGTATACTCAATAAGGAAAGTTGGTGCATCTTATGAGTAACTCCCCAAATCTCAATCTCAAAACGTATGAAAAAAAGACAATGGATTATTTAAAAAAGAACTGGAATAGTCAGATAAAACTGGTGGATGGATTTGAATATTTTAAAGGCGACCAAATACCTTTAGTGGTACTGACACATCCTGAATTCATAAAAATAATCCTTTACATATCCCAATTATATTGTGCCGTTTTAAACGGTTATAAGCAGGACTATCCAACAAATATTTCTAAAGCAATTCGTGAAGAAGGGTCTTATTATGAGCAGGAAGGAAAACTGTGCGTATATTTGTCCGTTCTTACTTATTGTTTGCTTCTTCATCACAACGTAACGACTGATAAATCCATGCGGTATGTACAAGGCTACTATTGGCATAAGACGGAGTCTCATGACCCACTTGTTTATCTCATGGGAAACGAACACGCAGGCACACACGCTTGGATTTGTGTTGACAAAGCGGTTATTGACATGAGTATTCGGCAACAAGAATTATTTTTTGACTTTGAATCCAAACCGTACATCCTTGGCAAAGTACCTGATAAATTGTGGTTAAAAGGTTTTTCTGAACCAAAGAAAACCATAAATAAATATGTAGACCAGTTTTCTAAACGCCTGAATTGTTCTTCTGAAGAATGGGTAGAGCAACACAGTCAACAGATGCAGGATTTAGACGACAAAACAGAAAAAGAAGGGTGAGTCGATTGATTAACCCTTCTTTTTTTATCGGTCTTTTGATTCAGTTGGTTAAAAGTAAGTTTATTCATACTATTTGTTCAGCTATAATACATCTGAATATAATACATTGGAACGCTTGATTCCACTTTGTTGGATTACGCTTCTATGATGGACTAAATCTATTGTTTCCTCATAATACACGCTTACTTTTGCATGTTTACCGACGACTTCCCTTAAAAAGGTTTCGGCTTCCTTTTCATTTCTTGCTCCTACCTTATATCGCCCCAACACGGTAAAGCCACCATGTTGCGCTCGACCTCTATGGTGCATGATATACGTTCTTGATTTTGGTTTACTAGCCATAGGTTACCTCCTTATTTAACACGTAATCACGGTTATTCTTGGAATTTTCTTCTTTAGTCGATATCCACTTCGAATCGTCTTTTCCGACTGTTGTGTCCTCTTTTCCGACTGTTGTGTCCTCCGTTTCACTTCTGAAATTTGAAACTCTGTACGAGTTCAGACAACTTAACGGTATTGTAATTATTTATCTGACTAAAATATTCATCATTCTCACAAGAAATAAGTTCTTTTTTTACCGTTCGTTCTCCTGATTGGTCATACACATAAAACCAAAAGTTCAGCTTTTCCTCAACATCGAACTTAAAATCGATTCGCAATGGGTAAAAAGAAGATTTATCTTGAATTTGACAGACAACAAGAAGCATTCGTTGTTTACCGTCGTCCTCCCATAACTGTTCCGAATCGAAATACGGAATTTCGTAGAAAAGCCCGTCTTTTCCATACTTGTCAGCAGGTAATTCAGGAATGTCCAAAAAATCCTCACTTACTACCCTTGCAAACAGTTTGAGTCCAACCTCATATATATTCCGTTCTTTTTCGCTCAAATTCTTAATCTTAGGCACTTTTGTTTCCAGTAAGTGTTGAATCATACTGTTCATATTTATTCTCCTCACCTTTTTAAGTTGGTTTAGCGCATCACTTTCAGTTGATTCATGGTATATGGAACTTCAGTATATTTGAATTGAACTTTGACCATGTGAATACCGTCATCTGGAATATCCCATTCTTCTTCCCGAACCGAAATGACGCCAACGTTTCCATAGTTCATATCATTTTTATCAATGATTTTGACTTTATCTCCTACAAGCACAAGGCTACGCCTCACTTTTTTTAGATTATTTAATACGGTTTCTTTCCCACTAATTCGAACCCCTTATACCCTATAACATTAGTCTTCTTTCGCCTCATAACCTACAGTTATGCATTTTGCGTATTCAAGAGGTTGTAAGGTGTGAAGAACTTCAAATTCATCCTTGTAAATAGTAGCCATTAATACGCCGCCTGAAAAGCCTTTACAATGGGCAATTAGATTAAATTGTTTCGTCCAATCATCTTTATCTTGTATATCCAAGGCTTTTGCGACTTCTCTACTCACTTTTACTTTTTCTAAGCTATTTAATTCGTCTATTTCTTTGTCCTTCCTATCCAATTCATCTAACAGTTCCAGAACGGTTTTAGAAATTTTTCCAAACACTTCGTCTTGTAACCGATGTTCGCTTTCTTCCCTTAATAAATCCTTATCTAACTTTTTCATGGTTTGACACTCATTCCTTTTCTTTTGAATTTATCTTGTGTTTCTCTCACGTAACTCTTTATTATTCACTTACGACGTGACAGGCATCATTTTCGAGATAAAATTGAACATCAGAAATCGTAATCTTGTCCTTGTCCACATACAGCACGGCTTGTCCATCAGGAACCACTTTAAAACGATTTCCCGTTTGAAATAAAACCGTATCACCTATTTTTACATTCCTCTTGTTGTCCTGCATTATTTGTCCTCCTCAAAATATGCAATATAAGATACAAAATCATTATCCAGAAGCTCCAGTGACAATTCCTTCGCTCTCCAATACTCCGAGTAATTTCGTTTGTAGTATGAATTTTCTCCTTTAAAATTCGGATTTGCTACGAGTGTGTTATGAACGCAATGCCACAATCCAGCTAGGATATGCTTGTCTTGTTTGTCCAATTCTAGCGTTTTTAAGCCAGCAAACACATCTTTAATTAGAGCATCTGATAACTTGTATACCAACATGTCCCTATCAAATCTATCTTTTGGCAGAACCCTTATAAACGGTGGTTTCAAATATTTCTTCACTTCATCAATCAAGGTACTGTCATGTGGCATGCCTGTTTTCCATTGGTTCAATACTTGCATACACGCTTCCTTTAAAGGAGCTAAGTCTTCATGCTTTTCTCCTGTTAATTGGAAGTAAGTCAAAATCAATCGTTCTTGGTCTTCCAATCCCATATTTAATGTATTCTGATACATATTCATGACTTTTTTTAATGTATTAGCAATCGTTTTATCCTTTTCCATAGCGGTCTCCATGCTAAATCCTCCTCGTTAGATTAGAAGCCTCTATCCTATTTGTTGACTATAGTATATAATACTACATATTGATGACGAAAATCACGAATTATAAAATTTTTGCAACCTATCTATAATAAGTGGATTGCAAAAATAACAAGGTGTTTAAAACAAACACGTAAAAAACAGGGGGAACTTTAAAAATGTACAAAAAAGGTGTATTAGCAACGACTTTAATTGCAAGCATAATGATGGGAAGTCTTTCGGCTTGTGCTTCTGCTTCAACTGGATTTTCTGATACGCAACATCATTGGGCGAAAAACAACATCGAATGGGCTTTGCAAAATGGTATCGCTCATGGTTACAAAGATGGAACTTTTCATCCAGATGATAAAGTAACAGAAGCTGAATTTTTGACCATGCTGATTAATGCCTTTGCAAAACCAGGGGATATGCCGAACTCGGTGAATTGGTCAGATAAGTACTACGCATTTGCCAACCAAATGAATTATGTTACAAATGGCGGTAGTGATACAGCAAAAAGAAACAACCCTATCAATCGTCAAGAAGTAGCAGAACTCATTGCTGGTACGCAAGGATTGGATTATACAGGAGATAATGCGGTTATGTATCTCATGGATAAAGGGATTGCGAAAGGGAAAAATTCCAGTGATAGAAGTGTTCAAAGCTTTGACCCTACAGGTAACTTGACTCGTGCTGAAGCTGTTACGTTCATTAAGAACCTAAAGGATAAAGGCAATCGAAGTTTATCGGCACGCCCGAAAATATCTTCGAAACAATCGCAGGCTGTTACACAGTCCAACCCATCTTCAACGGTTACTCAACAACAACGTAGTGAAAATAGTGTTTCTCCTACCAATGTAGTAGATAACAGTGTGGGGTTGACGTATCCTGATGGTTGGACGGCTCCAGTATTGAAATCTTCATGGACAAATGATGAACAGAAAAATTTCCAAATTCTTTCTAATGAACTCGGATTTGAGAAAACACCTACAGGTTTGACGTATTCTATTCCTACTGGAATCCGAAATGCAATTACCATATCGGGAAGTAAAGATGGATATGAATTAAAATTACAATATTTTTTATGGCATGATGAGGCATTTGACAAAGTACATCATATGACAGGCAACTATCGAATTCCTGTTGTGTCGAAAGAATTATTTAAATTGTATTTTGGAAAAGAATATATGACCATCTGGAATTACTACAATACAGGAAAGTTTCCTAACAACGGCTCATTTACGCTAAATGGAAGGGAAGTAAAAGTGTACTGGAATAATCAAGATGGACTTACTGCATTAATCGGATATCCCAATAAACCATTGAAATAAAAAAACGCAAAAAGACTTACTCCCGATTTATTTGGGGGTGAGTCTTTTTTATTGTCTAAGTAATTGGTTGTAAATTAATAAGGTTAAAGATAATGCAAACGTCATGTTTCAAAAACCATGATAAGAAAGAGGAATTTGATAAAATATAAATAGGACGTTAGCCTATTGAATAAAGGAGATGGAAAAAATGGAACAAAGAAGATGTAACGTCTGTGGTTATACAGAAAAAAGAAAAAACGACGCCACGCTACTTCCTGTCTATTTTGGTTTTAATGTGAAACGATATGAGGATTTTTATATTAATGAAGCGGTATGTAACATATGTTTGCAAAATATTATTCAGATGTTTGATAAAAAGGAACATCAAGGATTTAAGAGTATTGACCCAGCATCAATGATGATAAAACTGCAGGAAAATAACGATGGTGACGAAGAACAACTGATTGTAGCCGTTCCAATGGCTGATATTAATTACATACAATTGTCTCTTAACAAGGAACAACGGAAATTCGTTGAATCCACCCTTGGTAACATGTCTAAAAAGGCAAATCTTTCAAACTGGACAGATTTTTATGCAACTAGCTGAGTTTTACAAACCACAACAGGCTCGTTTTTTTTATATAAAAATCACCCACCATTTTTCAATGAAGAGTGATTTAAATTCCCTTTTTCAACTTGCGTGATTTTACCCGTTTAACCGTTCAAACAAACGATTCTCTTGCTCTCTTTTAACAAATTCTAAAATAACAGGAGATTCCAAAACTTAAGGAAAGCACATACACGTAGGAAAAGTAAACAGACACTTTTAATCTTTTATTTTTTCCATACATACACATTAGCATGTGCTTTTAATGCTGGTACATATTCACGTTTTCTCTTAAATCCACGCCTTAAAAGCATGCCTTCAACAATTGGATTCACAATGTTGGGGAATCTGACGATTTGGTATTTCTTTTTGAGTTCATCAATAAATCGTCCTGTGTTACCTTTCCCTTGTTTCAATGAACCAAAAGTGATGATATAAACGCCTTTTACTCCTTCATCCACAAGATGACCTGTAATCCCTGGTGCAATCTTTGTCATACTCCCTAATGCAAAGTATGGATTGTCTACTGCAGCTGGGTTCATAAATGGCATAACGACCTTCATCCTTTCCTTATCCCCTCATAGTTCCTACATAAGCTTTAACGGTATTTATGCCTTCTAAATTGGAATAGGCATAAACCCTATGGTAGCCATCTAACAAAAAGTATTCGGCATCTTTCATTGATTCCACGATAATCGGAGGGAAAACTCCTCCATTTTTTATCCTATCGGCAAAATCAGATGCTTTTTCTACGTCATTAGGCAAATGTCTTCGGATATTTTGAATAGGTATCTCCTTCATTTCCCATTGATACACGGTTGGAAAATAAGGTGACTCTTCGGGATATTCTCTTTTCCAAATACCTATTATTTCGTTCTCAATGCTACATTTCATACTTGAGTGGAACTTTCCATCCACCGTTTTCTCCTGGTTGAAGAAATCATAATCATAGAAATAACCTTCAGAATCACCAATTACCCAATGACTGATGGTTAATTCTTTACTAACGATGGAGTTTGGTATCAATAAGTTAACGGCATGTACACAACGTTCCCGAAATAATCCTGCGAGTAAAATTCGGTCATCCTTGTCATAATACGTACGCGTAAAATAGTAGTGTTCTCCCCAATAAGGTAAAACGATGTCCACGATATTCTGTAACTCACCATAGGGTTCCGTTTTGCCAGTAAAATGGATTTGATAGCCTTGTTTCTTTAACTGTTTAGCCTGTTCGTTCGATAATGTGCATGTAGCCATTTTTTAAATCCTGTCTAACTTCTTCCCAAGAATCGCTATGCATAAGCCCCATATAGTCATCATCCGTTAAGTACTTTTCTTCCATATCGACGATTAGCAAGATGTTTTTCAACTTGTTTAACTCCTTTGTTATGTATTGTATCCAATTCCTTTTTTATCTCTTTTTTTTATTATAGAAAAGAGAATCTGTCGTCATTACTAAAGCAAAAAAGCCCCCTTTTAAGAGAGCTTTCTGGTAAAAATCTAGTCATCGGCGGATGGCTTTAAATGGGTCAATCGTGAACCTTCCAATATAGGAATCCTTTGCACAAGACTTGTTGGAAAATAAACCAAACGTTCGTTCATTCCAATTAAATTTAGAGGCAAAGCCAACAAACTCTCCATCGGTGACAATTTGACCTTCTTGTATATCGTGTTCTTTACGGTAAGCGTCTAATTGGATAGCAAAAAGAATACTATCTTGCCACCCTCTGTTGTATCCCTGATAAATTTGTCTTGCTATAAGCGTCTGAGCATCTGCTTTCTTTTTGTCTAGTTTGTCTGTGACCAACAAATAAATGATTGAAGAAACACTCATATAGTTATTTCTTAACGTTCTAGCCCACTGAATTATTGTTTCCTGTTCATCTAAAATTGTAGGTGCTTGCATCGGATACCCCTCCATTTTGCTTAAGTCTTACTGACCCTTTCTAAATCGTATGTTAAGCTGTTTTCTTTCCTTTTTCGTTTTCATATTGAAAGTCCCTCCTACTAATGCGTGAGTATTCACACCTAGTTTTATATGTTTTGTATATCATAGTGTTTTTTAGTCGATTTTATAAAATGTTAGGTGTTTAGAAAAAAAGACTCTTCCTACGAGAAGAGCCGTCATGCACAATCTATTATTGAACCAATAAAACACCCTTTTCATCCACCGAGATAAATATCGGATTTTCCAATTCCTCATTATCTGCTAATGAGGACAGTGTGTTTTGCCACCCTGTTGGAAGTTTCGGTCTTTCACTTTTATCGACAACAAATCGCTTGTCTTTTATAGGGACTATATCAACGGATTGGATATAGGCTTCATCGTATGCTTTTAGAGCTTGTTGGTACGCTTTCTTATCTGCTTTTAATTCTGAAACCTCTTTTACCGTTAAGATTTTTTCAAGAAAAAAAGATGATTCGCTCGACATGGATGTTCCCTCCCGTCATTGTTTTAAAAACAATTAAAAAAAGCAGATAACCTCCATGTTTTTCTGCTTTCGACCACTTTTATTATGTAGCAGTTACGTCCTTGTTTCCGCTTGTTGACTACATATAAAGTATAATATAGTTATCGACTATATGCAATAGTTTTTATAACTTTTTACAGGAAAAATAAAATAATATGTTTATAATCAATGAACAAATGACTATAGTATAACAAGAAGATAAATAAGGTGATTTTACTATCTCATTGATATAGGAGGAAATAGAATATGCATCCTTTTGATTGGTATCAAGAACAGGAAAAACAGAGAGAAGATTCAATGAAGGCGAATGCTATCTCTTTGATTAATAGAGATTTACAAAGAGTGCTTCACAGAGTTGAACAGCATATCAACAGAGAGGATTATGAAAAAGAAGCTCAACAAGTTAATCGACACCTCGTGCAATCAAGCATTTGGAGACTTGGTTATCGAAACAACATGGAAAATGAGAATGTGGCGTTAGAACAAGCCTTATTCATTCAACAGGTTCTATTGAAAGAGGAACTGCCCAACAAGCATGACCTTCAGCAGGAAGTGGATACGCTCATGAGGCGGTTAGGTAATGTGGATTGGGGATTATATGGACAATACAATCGACGAAAACAAATGCTGAAATAGTTCGCATTGACAAAGGAAAAAGACTCGGCTACTCAAAAAAGCGGAGTCTTTTTTAGCTTTAATTTCTGTCATCTGATAGGCGTGTAAATTTAATTTCCTCATAGCAAAACCTTTGTCCATGTTGAAAACCAAAGTATTCTTCCCAAGCATGTAAATCTTCTTCTTTATCGTATTCCGTAAAAACTTGAGAATCCATTATGTGGGATGTAAAGTCAGTCTTACGGATACTTACTTTTCCTTTGACTGAAAGAATCCAAGCGTCTTTTACGAACTGGTTCCCTTTTTGAATCACATAGCGTTTCATAATTCATCTCCCTTTTGTTCTGTTCCTTCCTTTTTATGTATTGGAATAAATTCCTTTTCTTACCCTGCTTCTATGATGGCTGTTTTCAACTTCAGTTTATTTTTTCCTTTATTCTTTTTTCTCCACATTTGCGACATATCTTAGTTGTACGTGTATGCGTGTTATTTCCACCACATATAAGTTTCTTATCTTTGTATATGTTCCATTTATGCCAGCACATAAGTAACTCCTTTTAATAAATTTCAGTTGTTTCCCCCTGAACTATTAATTACCCTTTCATTTATTTCATCCCCTTTTATTCTCTTTCTTCCTTTTTATGTATTGGAAGCAATTCCTTTTCAGGTTCCATAACAGGTTTGGAACAAACGTTATATTATATCTCCTTTTCCTATTCAATTACTGATTTTATCTAAATAAAAACCCCATTTGGGGCTAGTTATTTCGTGTATTTTTCAAGCTGTTCGTCATAAGATTGCCATAGTTTTATGCAGTTGTTGATTTTTTCTTCATCGAACTCTGATATAGGAACCACAAGTGCATATATGTTATCATACTCATTCCCACCATAAGCAAAACGAAAATCATAACCATACTCTTTTATAGAAGAAACTAGTTTTTTAAAATTTTCTTTTCCATCGGCAATTGGCTCAACAAGATAATCGTTAATTTTTTCATAATCATTTAACCAATTAGTTATACGGACATTCTTTTCTTTAGCACGATTTGACGAAAATTCGATATCATAATCTAAACCAAAAAATGATAAATCTCTTGCAATAACCGTTCCTTTTTCTTTGATAATTTCACTATAACTCATAAATCTTTCTTCCACAAAACTTCTTAATGTTGGTGGAATTAGTTTATATTCTTCTTTGTCATACTTACTATATAAAACCTCTCCATTTACAAATACATCAGGAGTTTGCCCATCAACAAATATTTGTATTCCCTTGTCCGTTTCAATCACTCGCACGGAAATTTCTTCACCATTACTTTCAGTCTTAAACTCTTTTAAAGTTTTATCTTTAGCCATTTTATCTCCTCCATTTTATGCCTCTTTAGCATAACCGATGCATTTTAAATCTAGTAATAATTATACTATTAAATAAATATATTGTAAATTATATTTTACAAATACAAAAATAATTATTAGCATCGAGAAGATTTCTTCCAACTTATAAAGCGAGTTGATTTGCATAAAGTATAGAGATACACAAAACGAAGGAATAGAATTTCTATACTTCTGAAGGTACTTACATAATAGGAGGCACAAACATGCATCAAGTTGGCGAAAAGATTGAAACCAAGTATAACACCATTGAAATTTTATATGTGACAAGTGAAAAGGACTCTACGGGCGAAATCGTCTATTTTGTTAAAAGAACAGCAAAGACCATGAACAAGGGGCGTATTTCCTTTGGGGCAGTTACAAATAAATGGTTAGCGGATAGAAATCTATAGGAGAAATAAAAAGACAAGCGGTACTCGCTTGTCTTTTGTGTTAACTACCTAGTCCGTATAAGATTCGTTGTAAACTTTCTTCCACACAGGCTGTAACCAAGCCAATAAAAGGTGTGATATCTCCTTTTTGTTTAGCCCTCTCGAATAGCACATAATAGCTTTCACCTGCTTTAATAATGGCAGGTGGATAATTAGCTTTCATCAAAATGAGATTCATAACAACTCTGGCGGTTTTCCCATTGCCAACAAAGAACGGGCTTATGGATAGCAATTTAAAGTGAAAAACCGTAGCCAATTCTACGGGATGAAGAAGCCGTTTATTTTGTTCAAACCAGACGAATAGCTCCCTTACTTCTTGTTTTATTTTTAATTGAGCGGGCGTTTCTTCACAGATGCTCTCAAGATTATAACATCGGTACGTTCCACCCTTTATTTTGTCGAGATTCTGATAAAGCAAGCTATGGACGTGTTTTAGAATGTATTCATTAAACGATTCAGTATTCGCAATCACTTTTTCTACATAATCAATCACTTCTGCGTGATTAATGGCTTCAATATGTTCTTTTATCTTTTTATCCGCAATGGTTAAGCCCTCTTCCACCACTAATTTAGTTTGAAGTAGGGATAATGTATTTCCATCTATGGCATTGGAATGATATATCCATTCGATGCGGGTAACTTCTCGCATGTTTTGTTCCAAACCTAGCGGAAAGGGGCGGTGAGCATCGACAATCTGTTTTAACTCATTGATTTTCTCAAACAAATCATTCACCCCTCTCCTTCCCCTGCTTTTGGTCTTACATTAAGTGTAGCAATTCTCTTAGTATTTTATAACCCAAATCGGAAAATCCTTCATCAGGCATTTATCCGATAATCCACCCGTTGGTTTCGAAATGAAACTCCTTGTTGCCAATGAATAGCGTTACTTCATCATTGGATAATCTTTCTTCCTACCCATTCCATCAATTTTTTATCATTCTTCCACAGCTCTCGAATCTCAAAACTCTTTTCTACATCGTTTCGTGATTACAGTTTGTAACACCTTGTTTGTTGGCTTATTAGATGATATTCATTCAATATGAACCATCACAGTTTGAATATAGAAAACGAAAAAACTCTCCTTTTGTCAGAAAGTTTTCAACTTTCAGTGAGTGTATTTAGATTAACTCATACTATCTTTAAGTTTTTGAATTTCTGCTTTAAGTTTTTTCAACAATTTCATTGATGGTCCATTCTCCCAATCGATTTTAGTCTGAGGGAAAGGTGGTTCATCAAGGACAATCTTCCGTGTTTGTTTAGGGTTTTCACTATCGCTCAACGTTACTTGCCTCCTTTTTCTCCCGATTATTATCTTGTTATTACAGTATATGGACATCCCTATCAATTTAAACCTAATAAATGAATAGATGTAATAAGATAAATCTTTCAACCTTCTGTTGCATTATATTCCAAACTACATTATGATTCTAAAACTATAGGAGAGTCGATACAAAAATGAGAAATATAGCTGGATAAATAATCGGGTTAGCCGAGAAAAAGAAAAAGCTCTGAATATAATCAGAGCTTGGTGACAAAACCATCCTTTAAAGGAGGTTCTTTAATTTATGAAATTTGTTCAATGTATTTTTTGTTGAAAAAGCCATCGGTATCTTTACTGGATTCACACTTTCTTTTAACAGTTGAACTTGTCCTTGTTTAGGTTCTCGTTCCTGAATGGGCTTGGATTGTTGTGCCATACAAAGCTCACTCCTTTCATTCTCTCTATTATTCTATCACATTTGGCAAAAACTATGAACGGTTGTTAAATTTTTGATGTTAGAAAAATCTATATCCTGTAGCAATCCTTCCTTTTGTTTAACGATAATCACAATTGGGTGGATAACTTTGCTCGGTACTAGGCATACGCTATCGCTGATTTGTGCTACAGTATCATCATCTAGATTGACAAGATGTTCTGGTTGTAAATCTACACCTATTGTTCGTGCTTCGGTAGTAATAACGGTATGATTTATATTTCTTACTACCCAAATTTCTTGGTGACATTTATCGGTGTATTCCATTAAAAACAATTTTAAACTATCCATATATTCTTGAACAGTATGCCACTCAAGCGATTTCAATGCCGTCTTATCAATTCTTCCGATTAGGTCGCCATAGACTTTTGATTTTTCTCTGATGGCGATAATATGTTCTTCGAATTGATTTCCTACTTGGGTAACTTCGTCAGGGTTAAACTCGGCTCCCCATATTTTTTTGATTTTGGGTCGGGTAAAGATAACCAAGTCAATATAGATGAAAACAGAGATAACAATAATAAAATCTTTCCATTTGGAGTAATCAATCGTATTTTGATAGACATAACCACCTATCGTAATAATGGATAGTAGATACCATACCCCTCTAAAATGATAAACTTGTTTGTTGAACCAATCTTTCCAGATAAGGGAAAGTACATAAGCTAAAATGCTAATCCCCACGACTCCAATTATGAACCACCTTAATAATTCGGCATGTGACAAGTCAACCTCTCTCCTTTCACTTCTGACTTTTTAAATTGTGAATTTCACTCCTTTTTTTGTATTTGCTATATTGTAAGCAGTGTAATGGAAAAAATTATGTAAGAAACCTCTATTATTATCGCTTATCTCTCTCTATCTTTTATCCAAATAGATAAAAAAGCAGGGTGGAACCTAGCCACCTGCTGTTTTTACTTATTCTGTTATGATATTCGATTTGTTTGTTTAAGTTTCTCTTGAATTAACAAAAGCCACTTTAATTCAGCAATTGTATCATTGTTTCTATCGATAGAACTTCTGGCTTCCCTTACTAATTCTTCATATTTTATTACGGTATTCTCCATTTCTTCTAACTTAGTTACATCCTCTTTAATAAGATTTTGACAGGATATAATCTGTTCTTCTGACCATTCTTCCACATCAGGTATTTCTACAATTTCGGTATCTTCTAGATGATGGTTGTCACCATGTTTTTTAACTTGTTCTTCTGTATAGATACCAGCTTTTTCTTCTATCCCTGGTGCAGCCATTGAAATTTTCACCCAACCACACATCTTGTCTGTCTGGATTCGTTGCTTCGTGGTTTGTCCAAATCATACTTTTTATCCAATATAATTTGCTCATATTGCAACTCCTTTTTCTAACAGCTATACACCTCAAATGATGAAAACTCTTCTCGTTTTTCAGCAAGAGCATTATCATATTCAGATGCATCTTCAAAATCTAAGAACAGAGCATCCTGTTTCTCTAAATCCTGTTCATTCATATTCTGAACGGCTCCATGAATAATAATCTCTTCATCAGTCAAAACCAGAATCCCTAACTTTTGTTCGGTTTGAGCAGAATCACCCTCCTCTATAAAGTTTTTGTTAAACTCTGTTTGACGTTGAGAAGGAATGTGTTGCTTCTGGTTCGTAATTTCTGACATAAATAATCGCTCCTCCACTAAAGTTATTGTTGAAATGCAATACCTTGTCTATGCTTTTATTCTTTCATTATAGATTGAATAGGGATAATTCATGCTACAAAACCGTTTAATTCTAGTATACGCTCTATTATGATGGTTGATTTAACGGATGGCTTGCAACAAGTGTTCGAAGCTCATTGGAGTCCACATGCGTATAGATTTGCGTCGTGGATATGCTTTCATGTCCTAAAATGTATTGCAGACCCCTTATGTCAGGATTTTGCTTATAAATGAGCGTAGCGGCAGTGTGTCTCAACTTATGGGGTGTTAATTTGTTTTTATTTAGATGTGATTCCTCATTGATTTTCTTAACCAGGCGTTGAACGGTTCGCTTATTTAAACGTGTTCCTTTTTGCGAAAGGAATAAGGCATCTTGGTCTTTGATGTTATGAACCAAACCTCGTTCCTCCTTAATATAGTTATGTAGAACCGATAGACAGATGTCATTAAGATAAATGGTTCTCTCTTTGTTGCCTTTGCCGATGACCGATAATTTATCTCCCTGGATAGAGGAAAGATTGATGCTACATAGTTCAGATACTCGAAGCCCACAGTTGAGTAAAAACATCATCATGCAATAATTACGATGGTAGTGGTGATTCTTCTCAATGCCCGATAAAAATTGATGGGTTTCTTTCAGTGTTAAATAAATGGGATTTCTAGACCCAATTTTTGGCGTTTCGAGTTCGTCTGCAGGGTTATATTCCAAAAGACGTTTCTTTTTTGTTAAATAGGTAAATAATGATTTAATAGAAGCGACTTTCCTTGCTCTTGCGAAAGCACTATTGTTTCTTGCCACCTCACAGTATTCAAGAAACGCATACAAATCTTCCAGAGTGATTTCTTTAATAAATGTGATATCCACGTTTTTTATGGAAATTGGTTGGGTAGAAGATGTTTCCCCTCCATCTCTTACCCCTTTTAAAAATCGCATCAGCAAGGACAGGTCGTATTCATACTCCTGTCGAGTACGCTTGGATTTTCCTTTAATTGTTGTCATGTAGATAAGAAAATCGTTTAAAAGTTTCGGTGTTTCTACTTCCATTATTTTCACCACCCATCTACAAGGTTACCGCTTAATGGTAGCAATGTATAGGTGATTTTGTGTTAGAAAGATAAATTCAAAGTGAAACGCATTTGAACCCTCCCGCCACTTAGCAAGCTTGAAGTGGGGGATTCTTTTTTGTCACGAAGTTTGCTATTATTTTTAACCACTGTAGAGTGGAAGCCTTATTCGTTTGAGTGTGTCCAAGTCACTCCTATACATTACTTTTCTGTTTTGCTTTACTTTTAGGCAATAAGGATGCGTTTGGGCTGTACTGTTTTTCGGTCAACTACGATGTTCTTTATTTTTGCTTTCCGCATAATATTAAAAGCTCCGTTTACGTCAGCATTCACCAAGAACCCATCGTTACATTGATACAAGCCACGCTGAATGCGATTTCCAATAAAGGTGTAGTGAGTTTTATCAAAAGGTTTGTATACAGGAATACTATCATGGTCAAAGAAGCTTGCCTTTGATGTATAGCTTTCTTCCTGCTCGATATAGTGAATATTATGTTGTTTGCAGAGCCACTCCAACTTGGTACGAATATCTCCTAACGGAATCTGAGCAAAGTTTTGGTTATTTGTTTTTCCTAAGTGACTGTTCTTTTGCCACGTAGGATTGTACCCTATAATGACTTGACCGATTCCATGTTCCAAGCAATAGTTAAGAATGGTACGACTGGTTTTATTGATATAATCCCGTACTTGATGGTTTCGTTTGTTCCATAAGCGTTGTTGAGCCTTGGTTGTTCCTTTAATGCCTTGTTTATCTTTGATGGCTTGTAAACGAGCATTTTCTTTGTTCGCCCATTGATTATAGGATTTGAGACGTTTGCCATCAATAATATAACTATCTCCTTGATTCGTGACACATGTAGCCAGGTTATCTACACCTAAATCAATGGCAAGTACACGGTTTGATTGATTCTCATTTTGAATGACATCTACTTCGTAGACATATTGCACTTCAAAATACCTTGCATTGGATTTAGGAAGAATTCGAACCTCTTTGATACGTTTTTCTTTTAGATTAGAGGGTAAATCAAACACCACTTTTCCGTATTGCTTACGAAAAGCGGGTGACATCGGAACTTGGAAGTTGTCGTTTTTGGTGTTGAATTCACTAAAGATGAGCGTAAAATACCCATCCTTGGGAAGATAGTTTGGAAGTTTAATATCTTTGAATTGATATTCTCCCTTTTTTGCTTTTTCTATTAATGCAAAAAAGGATGCAAAGTTACGGTCTACCACTTTTAAGATTTGTTGAGCCGAATTACTATTCAGGAATTGGTAGTTTTCGTTATCTTTACACAAATGATAATTGCTTTCATAGGAAAGGTATTTTTTCTCGGCAAAGTAATACTGCCGAACCTGATACAAAGCGACATTGTACATGTTCTTAGACAAACGACATAGTTCTCGTAACGATAGGTACTCCGTTTTAGATAAGTGTTTTAGTTGTTGACGTTGGACACCGAATAAGACATTTTTTATTTTTGCTTTTGGCATGATTTCACCTCCTTTTCCTTTATTATAGTATGCAAATAAAGGAAATAAAATAAAAAGCGATTCACCACCGACTTACGCAAAATGTTGAAGTCTGAGTCCTCTCGCCATTTTTGATAGAAAAAGGTGACTAGGGCAAGTCACCTTTTGTTCTAGTAAATAAGATTTACTTTATTCTTCTTCATCATCTTCTTCGTAAACATTTTCTAATATAAATATCGAGAACCTCTTTCATTAAATAATCTCGTATCTCAAAAGAGTTTTTCATTCCTTTGATTTTCCCCCACACTTCATTCGTTGGGATGTATCTAAATTTTAATTCCCATCCTTCAAAATTCCAATGCAAAAATGAATCGCTTAGATTGGATTTCGTCCAAATAATATCGGCTATACGGATTAGTGTGTTGAAATAGGAGAGGAAGACCCCCCATAAATTAGCCTAAGAATGTTGAAGTCATTTTTGGGTTATACGATTTTGTGTTGGGAATAATTCTCTTAATCCCCAGTTAAATATGAATCCGATTATGTTTTTCCATCATATCTTTTGGATATTTTTCTTTTAATACTGCACTTATATCCTCCATAGTTGATTGAATATATAAGAAAGCCGCATCTAATATTGCCTTTCTCTCCCTTACTTCTTTTTTGGATAAACCAGACCATTCAGGGTCAGCATCCGTATGAAGCATGTCATAAAGACCTTGCGGGTACTCAACAAGGAAATTTAGCCAGCTATTGAAATCTCTTATTTGAGCTTCTTCAACATCTTTCTCGTCAAGTTTTGAAACCATCTCTTGAAAGTTATTCATTTTCCATCCACTCCTATTTTGATAATAATGGATTTTATTATTTGCTTATTCCACTACATTACACCAGTTCAAATGATTAATATCAACATGATAATCCGATTTTAAAACTTTTTATTAAGGGGATTGATATTTATGATTTCAACACGATGTTCCGAATAGCCTTAAAAACATTAGGACAGGTGAATGGTTGAAAAAAGAAGAGGATGGAAAACTCGAATTTACTGATAACGAGGACGAAAGACTCATTTTTTATAACCAAACCGATGCTGAAAACACATTGGAATATCTCTATCAATGTTTTTCAGATGCCTATGTTCTTCTTACTAAAGAGGAGGAGACTACCTTACAAAATCAACATTCTTAATAGAAGAATCATTATCTATAGGATACGGGAAAGAACAGAAAGAAAGGGAGTAATATAAATGGCTAAAAGGTTATCAGATAATTTCCAAGTTGGTTTGTCCCAGAGGTTTATCGAAGAAACCTTATGGGATGAAAATATTAGGCTTTTCGGAATATGTAGTGGAAAATAAATTTCAGTAGACACATTCTGTTCATTAAAAAGGAGTGAGGAAATGATTGAAAAACTAAAGAACGGAAACACGTTAATTACATTAGGGGAAGGTACTGTTTTCACTGGAAATGTTAGTGCTGATGAATCTGAAAAACCTTTTGGTATTTACTTCTCAGATAAAGAGAGTAAGTCAGAAAACGCAGTAATAATAGCACTTCCGAGCAACAAGGCAATAGCATCTTACATCATGACACTTGTTCGATTTTTAGATGCTTATGTTGATGAAAACACAGACCAAATCATGCTAAAAGCTCTTGAGGGATTAAAAGGAAATTTAGAACCAATGTTGCCTACAAAGAAAGCTGATTAACACACAGTACGACTATATATAGTGACATAACAAAACGAAACGGTATTCCACCATTTAATCCGAATACCCGTTTTTAATAGAGGCTTGGTACTCTTCTTCCTTGTCTTCTACGTCCTGTTCGTCCTGTTTATCTCTTACGATACTACTTACATCACCAGAGACATTGATTAAAACCGTATATTCGTCTTGATTCCCAACCACTGAATAATTGACATTCATGAGTAAAGAACTACCGACTAACGCTTCAGAAACCAAATCAAGGAACCCCTCAAAATCCCTTTCGATAATCTCACTTAACGCAACAGCAACAACGCCTTCAATGTAGTTATCAACGGCTTGTTCCTGTATCTCTTGAATCGTTAGCGGCTTACTTAAAACCTTCATATTATCACTCTTTTCCTTGTAATTTGTTTGATTTCAAACACCTTATTTTTAATGATGCTGTATTTTATACAAGGGGATAGGACAATATTCGTTTGGAAAAGAGCGCAAAATTAACATAAAAAAAGCCTTCGCTTTGTTTGCGAGGCTTTGTGTATCGTGTCCTTATGATTGATAATTAAACTTCCGTTTCATCCGTACCTTTTCTTTATGTGCCTGTCTGTATTCTCTCTTATGGTTTAGTTTGTAATTGGGATGTAGAGATTGCGCTTTTAGAAGTTGTTGGTACAATCCTTGCACTTGCTCTGCTACATAGTTGATATCTTTGTAGTTCTCCTTTTTGTTAATGGATTGAAAAGAATTCTCTCCAAGGAGTTCTTTAAACATTCCATTCATCTCTTCCATTAATTCACTTGCTTCTTTCGGCAATTCAGCTAAATGCTTCTGCATCAAAGGCATGAAGTCCCAAGCATGTGCGGTATCAAAACCAAAATACCAGAATCCTTTCTTAAAGCCACTACCAACAGCCTTTGACGCAAAGGTAATCCCTCCGTGCGCCTCTAATGCCTGTATGCTTTTATGGTGCATGCCCCGTCCGAAATATGGATGGATTCTCTTTATTCCGACATACCCGTTTAAATTCCCAAAGTCAGGATGCCTCCAAATAACCAGATGATACTTATTGTAAAGCATATCCATGAATTCTGGTTCGGTTTCCCACTTTGCTAAAAATGTTCGGTTAATGTATCTATTATCATCAAACTGATTTAATCGATTTTCAGGCACACGAAGCCATCCTTCCATTTTGCTTTTACCAAGCTATTTTATTTTACTCTTCAATTCTTCCCAACAATCCTCACCAACAATCCTCACAAAAGTTAAGCCAAACCGTACCCGTTCTTTTCTCAACGGATATCGAATATACTTTCCCTTTTTCTTTCAAAACATCCACATCTTTCCGTACCGTCCTAACTCCTGAATATGTATCCAGCCAATCTTTTTTATAAGTCCCTCCTCATGGAATCCTTTTACTATCAAGTATCCGTTTTATCTCTATGGGTAGTATAAAGGGTTAAACAATTAAAAGAAAGGAGCCATTATTTAATGAGTTCCCTTTAACCACCTTAATTATTGCACCTTTTTTAAAGTATAGAAGGTTTGGACTGTCTAAAATACGTTTTTAATTCCGTCTGTCATTTTGTTCATGTATTTCTCTCCTTTTGTCTGCAACCTTGTTTGTTTCCTGTTTATTTGAGTTATCTTGTATTATAGTTAGGGCTGAAAGACTTCACTACACTTGACCATTTTCCCATAAAAAGAACCTTGCCAATTGGTTATAAAATTTCTTTTAATCCTATTCATCTTCATCTGGAATCCCATCGGGAAAATGTCCATCTTCAAATTCCAGTAGTGCAATGCGATTAGGATTCAGTCTTTCTGTTGCAATATAAGTTGGTGTAATGATATAAGACTCGACAGGCTTTATTTCTTTTAAACTCCAACACTCTTTATTATTCAAAGCGTCGTAGACTCCATAGTTATAAACTTCTTCTGGTTGAACAATTTCCTCTTCGTCTAACTCAAACCGATAAACTCGTAATGGTTTATACAAACTTATCTTTTCGTTGTAGACATCTCTATCACGAATATAAGAAATGGCATTCATGCAATCCATAATATCTTCACTGATACATACTCTTTTAATATCACTGTTTCCATGTCCGTGGATTAAATAAGATTCTGGAACTTTAGGTTCAAAAGTGTCGATTATATTTTCAATGTCTCGACTCACATGATAATAGGTTTTCATAGTGACTCCTCTACATCTGGTTTGATTATATTTTCATTGTACATGATAAAATGTCGCCAAATGAAATGGAAAGAAAAAGACCCGTTTTAGCACAGGTCATTTTTCATAATCCAACCTATTCAATTTTCATAATTTGACATCCTATGATACTCTTTCAACAATTATAGATTGCTGAAATTCGTTTGCTAAATTAGCATTGAAAAATCTCACACCATCGATAAAATAGTAAATCTGATTTTCAAACCCCTTTGCTTTGTCCATATCATTCTTTTGTTTAGCCCAATTCCAGAATGCCATATACTCATTAAATTGCTTTTTAATATCGTCATCAGATAAGACAATTTCTCTCTCATAATCTCTAACATGCTTGTTAGTTTCATTATTTTTCACACCAAATGCTTTTCTAATGATTGCAATCTGTACCATTACTCTTAAACTCTGCTCCCTTGTTGCTAAAAATTGAGAATCTAAATCAATTACTTTTTTCATTACCTTTGTATTATTCATTTTCTATTTCCCCCAATTTTAATAGGGTATTCGAATTATATGGTGGAATACCCATAAATTAAAATATTTTAATAAACTATTCCTTAGTCTCATCTACGAAATATGTAGCAACTACCATTCCGTTTTAGCATTATCTAAATATGAATTAAGATTATTTAATTCAGCAACAAATTTAAAATTGGAGATGATAAATTTGTCGAGATAATCCCTTGTGATGCCGTTATATTCATTCATTCCCTTATGAATGTGCATTAGTTCTATAAACGGTTCATATAAGTCTTTATATTTTTCTTCTAAAATCTTTGAAATCGTTGACCAATGTTCACCTATTCTGCAAGGATAAAATGAATTATCGGATATATCAATTACACCACATCTGTTGTCTGTTACTATATTCTTTACATGTTTATAGTAGTCGGTCACTAAACTCGTATCGGCTACTAACTCCATACCTTTTGTCATTCCTTTGCTAATGAACACTTTAATAAAATCCTTGATTTCTCCTTCTTCTAATTCAACCCCATACTCACTTTTGACTTCTTCAAAAATTTTTTCTGCAACCTTTTTTTCATAAATGTCAAAGGCTTCTCTAAGTTGTTCTTCATTTAATCCATGAATAGGTTTTTGTTCCCTTTTGAAAAACTGTGTCGTACTCATTTACCTCTCTCCTTTACTGCACAGTTTGTGTCAATTTCTCACCAGTTTGTTTACCACTATAATTTCAAAGGATTTGTTTCCACTACTCAATCCGAACACCCTTTTAATAAAGACTTATTTTAATTGCCCAGCGTATTCTATATCATTGTTTCATTCATCATATCATTCTATTGCGAATGTTGTTATTTTAGAATTCACTTTCCACTATAAAATCCGACGAGCCTATTTAATTTGCAATTTGAGTAACATATTGTTGAGAAAAGATGCATCCCATTCCTTTTAATTTGTTTTGAATTTTAACTATTTTTTCAGGGCGTACTGACAGCATGCCATAGGAATTTAATCTCCATGCCCATGCATTTTGCTTTCCATCCTTTATATATCCATGTCGTTTGTAGAAAGAAAAAGCATACTCACCAATTGCCCCGCATTGGAACTCAGACATAATTTGGCGTTGCTGTTCCCAAGGCAGTTCCTTACTAATCGAGATATACGTACCTTTATAGTCTCCATTCGTCACTTCAAAAAAGTTACACACTGTCATTTATGTTCATCCTCTCTAAAAATCAGTTTTTACGCCACTTTTTTAATTGGACGAGTCGTTTGCTGTTCACTACGCAAGAATGCCATATAGCCATTTGCCCGTTCTGGATTTGTGAAGTTTGCGACATTTTCTCCTTTAAGAAAGACTGCAGTGGTGTATTCAACAGGCAAATCATGAGGGAATCCATCTTCCCCGCGTTGTTTTACCTCAAAAGTCGGCATTTGGTAGTTCGGTAGCTCCCATAAGACGCTTCCACTCCGAATATCTACCACTTTCACAATGCTATCTGTATAAATAAGTGAACCTCCTGTACTACGCTGTGTGGCAAGTAACATTGGAGCTTTTATTTCTCCATTTGTTACTTCCATTGTACCTATTACATCATTTTCTTCGAGCCAATCTTCTCCTGTTTCAATATCTCCTAAGTGCAAACGGAAGCGTGAATCCAAACTATAAAGACGGTCTAATACTAAAATTAAGCTGTCTGCTGTTTGTTTTGGATACCAAATATCATTGAACACCTTGTATTCCTGATTTTTACCCGTGGACAAAATCTCTACGGTTACAATTCTCATTCCATAAGCACCTGTTGTTTCATTTAATACCTTCGTAAATTTTCTCTTTTCTTTTACCATTAAAAATCTCTCCTTTTTACGTGATAAGCGTATCACCTGATATATAAAATTTGCTTCTTTATTCTATACAGGCATGTACAGTGTTATAAGAGAAGAATGGCAGGATAACCAAGGGCGACATTTTGAGCCAAATAAAAAAGACATGGCGGATTCCCACAATGTCTTTTACTTAATTATTAACAGTTTTTCCATATCTAGAATCTTGAACTCGATTGTGTAATAAATGCTTATTTTGAGGTAATCTTCCTCAACCATCTTATGACGTTGATTGAAATAGGGTAGCAAGATGTTAACCCACTTTTTTAATTCTTCCCATGACATTCTACTTACTTCATCCAAGGTTGGTACATCAATATCTAACCTCAATTACAAAATCACACTCCTACTGTTAGGTTTATAACCGTAACATCGGTAGTTTATAAGCTATTCTGAATCGTTTATCCTTTATAAATATGACAAATGTATAAATGAATATATTGACAGTAGTTAAGTAATACCTCAAAAAAGAACACAGTAAAAAGGCATTGAAATATCCAATGCCTTCTCAATCCTACTCTTTATTCATCTTACTTGGAGCAATTCGATGCCATTTATTAATTCCACTCTCGATATTCTCAATCATCATGGAGAATGACAGATATGCCATGATTTTCAGGTAATCCTCTTGATTCATTTGAAAGCGACTGCCGTAATAAGGAGCTAACTTTCGTTCCCATTCTTTTAGTTCTTCCAGTGACATGTTATCCATTTCATCTAATGACGGTATTTTTATATCTAATTTCATGGTTAACATCCTCTTCTCATTGTTTTGATTCTCTTTTACCTTGTTTGTATTCTGTCCTTTTGCACCCCCTATAAGTTCTCCTTCGCTGTTGATTATCTTGAAGTTCTTTCTTGCCGTCTGAGATTCTTTATGCGTTAAAAGCGATTCAAGAAATGCCAGAGATGGATTGTCACACTGAATTTTCTTCATATCCTTTGCTTTAGTGCGAAAGATAAAAGATTCATTGTAGTTATCACTATGTTCAACCCGTTGCAAAGGCTGGAATACAAAATCTTCCTCGTCCAATTTAACAATAGAAAATCCTTTTGTATTTTGGCTTACGTTACTTAAATATTTTCCATAGATACTATGTTGATAACGGGTTCCTAACGAAAAACCGCTCTTACCGATATCTACTCGTTTGTATTTATAAAGGCTTTCAACTGTCATAACATCTATACAGTCTGTATGTGCTTTGGATACATTTCCAACGAACAAATCGTTTGCATTCGACCTTATAAACTCTTCTAAATACAACGGAACAATTTCGGTGATTTCATAGCTCATACTTAAAGTCAAATACGCTTCCTTAATATTTTCTATCCAAACATTATCCTCAAACAAACTTTGATATTTTTCAGGAACTAAATGTAACATACATATGCACCATCCTTTTTAATTTTTTTACCTATGTTGAAGGCTTCTCTGTCTAGACAAATATTGAGTCGTCGATATTGAACTTTGTATACTTCTCTAATGACCTTAACCGTTTAAGATAATCCTAATAGCCCTTTTAGATAACCATCGTAACCTTTAAATCATCTCCTAAACGACTAATCGGTTCCCCTTCATTGCTTATCGTGTAGAGACGACCATCAACCTCTGCATAGACATCTTCGCTTTCAATGTTTTTATATAAGGTGCGGTTTCCGTAATCTTCAGCGATACATCTTACTTTAATTTCTTCCATGTAAAATCCACCTTTCTTATTTTCGTTCCTTTTCATCAGATAATCGTATCTCCTGCTCTGTTCATTAACGTTATATTTTACACATTTACTGTGCGAACCATTACCCATTGTGCGAAACACTTTTCTTAATATCGGCATGAACACAGTCCAGGATTATGCTATGTAATACTCCATTCATTGAATAGGGTATGCCGTGATTGGCGTTTAATTTTCGTCAGACAAATATTGTTTCAAATATTCCATCTTTCTTATCATTTCTTGCTTTTGAAAGTTGATAATTTGTTGTGCTTGTTCAAAGCTGATGACTTTTTCATGAGCAAGTGCAGACGCCATATCAATATGCGTGGCGTTTTCTAAAAGAGCCTTCGCATAATCCTTGATATATGGAATTTGACCTTTACTTGGAGATAACAGATTGTCAATTTCTTGTTGTTTTTTCCCCGTTTCACGAATTGCGTCGTTCCAAGCAGTAGATGCCTTTTTACTCATGATTTTCTCCCCTTTTTTTATGTTTTCTCGGCGACCCAACGAACTTCAATTTGTTCGTTTCGCTTTTTAAGTCAATGATTTGATAGCATTTTGTAAACCATAATTTTACGTCCAATGGAGTCGGGAAAAACTTCCGTTAATGTGTATCCAATGAGCGTTTCTGGTTTAATCTGATGTCCAGAATTTGCATCTACAAAAACTTGAATAAGTGCTGGAACTGTTGGATGCTGTGCATAATCAACATAAACCTCAAACACGTTGTTTGTCATACGACTCTCCTTTTTACGTGATAAAGCTATCACCTGTTATAAGTATTTCTCTATTTTATACACGCCTGCTTTTACTAATTCCTCTAAACCTATAGACAAGAAAAGGTGTTTTTATAATTTTTAACATTTCTTCCAATTAGAAAACATCACCAAATCTATATTTGGCGACGTTTTTGTTGATTTATTCACATGGCAACTGTTGTACTTTCTTTTATCATTTCTTCGTATTCGGTCTTGAAGTACCATAAGAAACCTTTATATTTATGTCCAGCCCCTCCTTTACACGCTTTTGATATATAATTTGCTCTAAATCCATCAGCAGAATTTAATGAGTGATATTCCTTGTGAAAAGAACCATCAAAATTCAATTGAACAACCGCTTTTTTCTGTTGATTTGTACATTTTTGCAACTCAAATTTTCCATTTTCGTAATCGGCTTTGTAGTACCACAAGTATCCTTTATATGAATGCCCATTTTTTTCGTTTTTTCCACTTTTCCCTTGACATGCAATAGAGATGGATTTCCGATTAAAACCTTCTTTTTCTGCATGTATTATTTTGTCATATTCGTTTACTATCTCACCATTTAAACTTACCTGAAGAATTTTTCTGCTATCAGGATTAAAAATAGCTAATTGTTTATTTTTTAGGGCATCAGCCACATGAATTTTCCCATATTTTTTCAACATTTCTTCGTATTCCGATTTGTAAAACCACAAATATCCAGCATAAAAATGTCCGATTTTATAATATTCTCCTTTGCAAGCACTTGAAATTGAATGGTAATTAAATCCATTTACCAACGAGCAACTTTCATACTCTTTATAAAATGTACCATCCGTTTCTAATTGGACTACAGCCACTCGCCTTTCTGGTATAATTAATTTTGTATCTTCTGGTTTTATCAACAATCCTCTAAATATACATGCCCTAATTGCTCCTTCCGTACATCCATTCCCCAATTTTTTCGCAATTTGATGATGTGTATATTTTTTCAAATTTAGCAATTTCTGAGCTTTATCTATATCCCAACACCTATCAATAACTGTCATATACCCTTTTGGCTTTATGAGAAAGCCTCTTCTAACTGCGTCTTGTATACAATGTGGTTTTATATCGAGTACCTTTGCAATTTCTTGATAACTCAAATGTTGATTTAATAGTTCTTGAGCTTGTTTGATATCCCATCTACGTGTTGTATCTTTTGAAACATCGACATAATTAGGGATTTCTTCTATCCAAGGAAAAAGAAATTGAATTGCTTTTAAAGGGGTATAATTTCTATGGTCTATAGCAAGATAGTTACACTTTTTATTTTCAATTGCATATTTCATTTTTTTATAATCATCTTCTTTTGATTCTTCATCATCATGATAAGCTGACTGAAATTCAAAAACGGTATTGATTTCTGGAACGTATGCATCGTATGCACTAACTCCACCATTTTTTCCACGAAAACCTAAATCATATTCAAATTTTGTTTGAGGATAATAATGTTTCAATACCTGTTTAACAACTTTAGCCATTAATGATTCTCTGACAGAAACACAACATTCTTTACACATATACGTTCCTTCTAAAATGCTTCCTGGTGCTACATCCCAATCACCATGACAAATCGAACATATATGCAATATTTTTTTTGCTCCACCTTGATAACGCTCCCCTTCTTTTACTTTAACGAACCCACCCATTTCTTTAAGTCTTTGAATATATGTTTCATGCGATAACTTTCTTTTTCTACCAATTTCTTTAACATTACAAGATTTACATTTTTTTGCTAAGTTATTTATTAAACGAACAGCATGTATATCTCGATTTACTCCAGTCGCACAATACAGCATACTTGTTTGGAGAATTGTTTTTGCTTATATCTAAAACTTTCCAAGCTCCAAAAATGTCTCCGACTTTAATATCTTTCCATTTTTTCTTCAGACGTTTTTTGTCTGTTTTTCTTGCACAAACAGGGCATCCCTTTTTAGCAACAGTTCTACTATCTATACGAGTTTTCCATGAATGATTACAATCTTTGTTTTTACATTTCCAATAAACTTCTTTATTACTGGCATAGCTTACATCATCAGGAGTTAAATCACCATTTCTCTCCATATCCCATTCTTGTGCGATAACTGGATGTGTCATCGATAATCTGTTTGCGTCTTTTATTTTTAACATTTTTATATCTCCAAATTACCAATTTTGTAAATTAAATTTTACATCTTATATTATGTATTATATGGCCTATATGTGCTTATATCAATATTTTTGTTACCGCGTTATACCAATCCCACCACCATCAAAACATAAAAAAGAACCAACCGAAGTTGATTCCTTTCTAAGAACTAACCAGCTATTTGACTGTTCTTTGATTCTTTCATTCTCACCCAATAATCTTTCGCTTGATAAGCGTCTGTCCCTTCTTTCCCTTTATGAATGAGTGTGTTTATTGGATTTATTATCGTTAATGTCCCATACATTCCCCAAAACGTAAAATATCCAACATGATAATGCCACATCATTAAGAAAGTGCAGATGCCAATAACAAAATTAAAACCCATTCCAGCCAAACAAATGAATAATCTTTCTCCATTTGTCAATTGATGGTGAGGTGTATCATCCCAATGACAAACCCCATCCCAAAACTGAACGCCAAATGAAAATTTCCCAAAACTTAATAATGGTCTGCCCCTGCCGAATTCAATTCTGTCTACCTTGCCTCCACAAAACCATACTGCCAATGCGTGTCCCATCTCATGTGAACACACATAGCAATACAGAGCAAAGAGCGAAATTCCTAACAAAACAACATAAAACATGATGTCGCCATCCAAAAATAGAGCCATAGAAACTCCTCCTGTTATATAAAAAGATATTTGATTATATGTATCTCTCTATATATTTACAAACACCACTACTTTATTATCTTCCTATTTATTGAAACAACAAAAAAAGAGAGAAGTTTCACTACTCTCCTGAAAATGTAATATTTTAATACTGTTACGCCAAATTCCTGGAATAGGCTAAGAAAATTGGAATGTATGAAGGTTCGTTATTCCATTCACTTTCACGGCATCTATATGTCTATCGAAAATTTATGTTTACAGTAATCATTCCGTCATCATCTTTTGTGTAATAAATTTTATTAATTATGCTCTTCAAAAAGATATTCTTAGACTTATTATCGTTTAAGTTTTCAAACTCAGAATAAGCTTCTTGTAATGATTTCACTTCTGGTCTTTTTTCACACCTTTTTTCTAATTCAACAATTTCATTTTGTAATGCTTGAATCTGTTCCTCCCTTATTCGCTTTCTTTCCAAAAATCTTTCTTTGCTTATTTCCCCATCTTCCCTCTGCTCTTGTAGAATATTAATCGCTTCCTCATGCTTAGTTATCGCATCATATTTGTCTTTTATAGAGCTTCTAAGCACAATTAACTCACTTTCTAATACATCATACTTCTCGTTTAATCGTTTATCTTCTATTTTGTTTATTTCTTGAAAGACAGTCTTAATGATTTCGTTTACGTTTGTGCCTGGATTACCACACCTATTTCCAAGTTCGTCCGACTTCTGGCATTTCTTTACGTATTCAATGTCGTTTTGTCCATTATATGTAAACTGCATGGAGTGACCACATTTCGCACAATAAACCAAACCGCTTAATGTAAACGCACCTCTCCTCGATGCTCTTGGAATTACCCTTCTTTTAGCAAACAACTCCAATATTCTATTGTGTTCTTCCAGGGTCTTAATTGCTTCATGTTTCCCGTCTATTACTATCCATTCATCCTGCGGAAAAACCTTTAACGCTTTGGTTTTTTTATTTTTATGTCCGCTTCCCTTTTGTTTTGCAAATACTATCTTTCCTAAATGCGTTTGGTCATATAATAAACGATAAACAGCAGTTGAAGTCCACGATTTCCCACCTGGACTTTGATGTCCTAATTTATTCAACTCCCAAGCAATCTGTTCGGCTGTATATCCGTTTAAGGCTCTACCTTTTATTAAGTTATATATTTCACGCTTGCTTTCATCCACTTCAATACTATGTTTATCACGATTATAAAAATAAGGAAATGGTGGTTTTCCATTCGTCCATTCTCCTCGTTTTGCTCCTAGTATTTTTCCTCTACGTAATCGCTTAGAAATTTGTTTATACTCTACTCTCGCCAAGAATTTTTTAATGTCTAATTGAAATTCATCTTCATCGTTTTCCAAATCAAACACTTTTTCAGGTGTTATAATTAACACTTCATTATCTCTTAATATCCTTTCAATTTTACCCCAGTCTTCATCGTTGCCTCTTCCCAATCTTTCTATTTCAACCACAGCAACAGCATCATAAAGTCCTTGTTGAATTTCTTCCAACATTTCTAAAAAAATGGGTCTGTCATCTACGCTGTTACTTGTCCCGATTTCAGCAAACTCCTTATATCTATAGCCATATGCCTCACATATTTCAGTTAATGCAAGTCTATGATTATCCAAGTCTAAGTCTACATCACCTCTACTTTTTCTTAAATAGATTGCCACATCTTTAATGAGATAACCTTTTTCTAGACCTATCATATTTGGCATATACTTCCTCCCATTTGATTTAATGGAATTAGTATATCACAGAAAAAATTGCCAGATGATGTTTAGCAAAAAGCGAACCCATTCTTATTTTGAAAAGAAAAAATATCCTGCACATATATTGCGCAGGATATTTTTGAGAATTTTATTCATTCTTAAGGAACATAAACCACCCATTCTGATGATGGTGTAACGATAATTTTATTGTGACCCACCTCTAGTTTTAGAAGATAGTCTTCTAAATCCTCTATCTTGCAAAAATCCAGTCCACTAGAAACAGCGGATTGAACATCTAATAACCCGATATGTCCGTTTTCTTTTTTGTAAATCAAATAACGGGTTGAGTATCTGCTTGTCCCTTTTTCTTTCCACTGAATAATATCCCGTAACTCCAAGTTTTCCTTTTCTCTAAACATGGTTACAAATTGATTCATTTGAATTCCTCCCTAATGAATTTGTCACCAAAGACCACTATTTTATTATGAATACTTCATTGTACTCGCTTCCGTTATTTTTATTAGAACTCGTAACAATAATAATAAAAAGCTGACAATCGTGTCAGTTTTTCGATTTGAAACTATTGAAGTTGGAATTCAAACATGCCTTGATTCTTAGGGGTAATCGGATTATATAGTGGATTCTCCTTATATTTATGGAATATTTTCTATACTCTTTGACAATATTGATTACCAGGATTTAAAGGTGAAATCGGGTTTTTCACCACAATGTGATTTTTGTTATCAAACGGGTTGCTTTTTCTGTAAACCACGTCGCCCACTTGGAAGAGATTCGAAATAATAACTATGCTGTCCATTTCTCGTACTATGAAGAACAAGCTTTTGAAATAAAAAAAGCACCAAAATCCTTTTCGGACTTGGTGCTTTCGATAGAGAGTGAACTTTATTCCATACAAAGTTATAATGGCAACTCTCTAAAACTGATGAATTTTTTATTCCGTTCATCCCATAGGCTCAACTTAACTGACTGTAAACTTCTTGCTAGTGTCACCGTCTCAGCTTGCTGAAAGTCTGGATTTTCTTCATGGGCTTTCTTCAAATTATAATTTGGAATTCGTGAACTCAAATGATGGATATGGTGAAATCCGATGTTTCCTGTCAACCACTGAAAAACTAGCGGGAGATTATAAAAAGAACTGCCCTGCATGGCGGCTCTCACATACGTCCAGTCTTTATCTCTTTCAAAGTACGTATCCTCAAACGTATGTTGGATAAAAAACAGCCAAACACCAATCGCTCCAGAGACGAAAAAGATAGGAACTTCGACTAAAAGGAAGGACTTCCAACCGATTAACCAGCATAGGAAGACAACAAGAATTGTGAGGATAATATTCCTTAAATACGTATTCAACCGTTCTTTCAGTTTTGCACCTCTTCGATTAAACCGATATTGAATCAGGAACACCAAGGCAGGACCTATTCCCAACATGAGGATTGGATGGTGGTATAGTCGATATAATATCTTCTTATAACCATGAGCTTTTTGATATTCATCAATCGTCCAAATCCATAAATCCCCGATACCTCGCTTATCCAAATTGGAACTGGTCGCATGATGAATATTGTGCTCCATTGCCCATTTCTGATAGGGAAAGAAAACCAATATTCCCGTGAGTGTTCCTACAATATTATTGGCTACTCGACTTTTAAAAAACGATTTGTGACAACAGTCGTGAAAAATAATGAAGGCTCTTATTAAAAAGAAACCCGCTATGACTGAAAGTAAAAGAGTCAACCAGTACGATACGGATAAACAGAAATAGGCTCCAACCCACAATGCAAAAAACGGAACCAATGTGTTTATCATTTGCCAGATACTCTTCATGTGGTGCGGTATTTCATATTGTTTAATAACTTTTCGCCATTCTTGTTCTGCTTGCTTAGACACTCTTCTGAAATTCCCCTTTTTTTCTTATAAATTTTGCTAGAGAGGTATTTACATTACCTCTTGGGCATCACGATTAGCAAGAATTCTGGATTAACCGCTTTGAACTCAACCTTACACCGAAGGCAAATTATACCCTGCTTCTACCCTCTCACTGTATACCATCTTCATTCTTTTGTACTTGGTAATTATTTACTCAAAACTTCTCAAATCATGGATTTAACTGTCTCAACTCCACTCCTCTTTTAAGATTTTATAAAAGAAATATACCACATATATTGACTATTGTCATTATGATATAATTAAAACGACAATAGTCAAAGATAACATATATTTCTTGGGAAATTCAAGTTCGGTTTAACGAAGCTTGGTGAGAATTAACTCGATTGTTATGAGTTTCAGAGAAGGACATATCATAAATAAACGTAACAGATAAGGTGTTCATTTTAGAACATGGGAGGTCTTAAGTATGACAACAAGTGAGCTTCATAATAAAAAAGAAGAACAAGAGTTGTGTACGGTTTGCGGAAAGGAGAAGAGTGTTTATTTAGCCTATGGGCATGAATTATGCAAAAGTTGTTATTACACGATTAATAATGGCATGAATGAGGCATTAAGACGAATGCAAGATGAAGAGGCATAGATTCAATCTATGACTTTTTTAGCAATAAAAAAGCCTCCGTATATGAACGGAAGCTCATTGATAGCTATTTTTATTGAAATGCTTCCTTAAGAATATTTGTAAATGCAGATTGGTTGAATTCAGTACTGTTTCTTACGGTTTGTCCATTTTTTACGAGTCTCCAACCACTATCCGTCAGAACAACATAATAATCAGGATTATCCATTCTGGTATTGTTTAAATAGATATCAATTCTTCCTTTTACTCCCATGAAATTTGCTCCAACAGGTTCTATACGAATAGCTTTACCATATTTTGTTTGTAAACCAAGAGCATCTACCTGGTATGTACCTATCTGGTATTCTTGAAGAGAATTTTTATATTTGTTTTCTTTTAACAAACCCTGTTTTACTTCATTTTTAATCCAATTATTAATGGTGTCAAAAAATATCGATACTTCGTTTAAATAATTTTCTTTAACCTTCATCCAGTTTACTTGTTCTTCATTCGCTTTACTCTCTTTTTGTTTTAGAAAATCACTTAAATCTTCACTCATATAGTAATCCCCCTTATACAAAAATAAAACAGATGGATACTTATGTAAGTATATAGTAAAAATTACCGTCATTCAAGATGGCATTACATACAAACAAACTCGTCCATTCATCTTCTTTCAGCCCTACTTGTTTACGTTTATTTCCTTCTCTCTTTATTAAATCAAAGCAAAAGGCATATAATATAAAAATTTTTTATAAAACAGGCGTTTAATCAACATATTTTACTTAGGAGTGATTTGATAATGGAAACAGCAATGATGACAACAGGTACAGAAATGAAAGAAGAAGAAATTCGTATTATTGTTCCTCAACCTGGTATGAAATGGGGATTTTTCACCATCGATGTAAGTAGAGATGAAATGAGCGTAGCACAATTTATGAATCGTTTGGAAGTGTTTAAATTCAATGACCCGATTCAACGCAACTGTGTATGGCCCATCATCAAAAAATCTCTATTAATTGTTTCGATTCTAGAAGAAGTTTCTATTGGGGAGATTAAAACAGAAATTGTTCGTCACAATAAGAAGAAATTCAGAAACGTATTGGATGGAAAACAGCGTTTAACTACAATTCGAGACTATATTCGGGGTCGCTTTGCTTTGGTAAATGCCTTTGTTCGTTGTTTTGATGCAGACGGAAATCAAGTAAAGATAGATATTAGTGGAATGTCCTTTGATGACCTGCCTCAGCATTTCCAAGAGCGTATTATGGCTTTGATTTTAGATATTAAGAGCTATGATGACCTTGATGAAAAAATGAAAGCTGAATTGTTCCAACGCTGGAATAATGGAGAAATTCTCAAACCTTCTCAATTACGGAAATCAAAAATGTCGTATGAATTACTCTTTGGAATTGCGTCACTTAAAGAACTGGAAGTTTTTAATGCAGGATTCAGTGAAAGTGCCGTGAATAATGACACTCATTCTGATATGTTGTTAAAAGCATTATCTGTATTAAAAACAGACAACAATACAGGATTAGATAATAACACCCTCAATCGTTTTCTCGATGAAAAGAGTTTTACAGCGGAAAATATCGAGGAATTGAAAGAGCTTGGTCACTATCTAAACGAAACATACAAATTGTTAGAAGAAAAAGCGGTTAAAAAATCCTTTGGGGCATCCAAAACCGTAACGCTTTTATATGTAGCAAGAAAAGCAAAAGAAGAGAACCGTTCCTATGAAGAATTTGCGAATTGGATTGAATCTTTCTTTGTGAAAGACTACAAGAAAAGCGGATACGCTACTACTTCTGGTACTGCGAAATTAGATTCCGTAAAACGAAGAAATAGTATTGGAATGGAACACTATACCACTTATTTTTCTAAACTAGTAGCTTAACAAAAAAGAGGCATCTTGTTTTTACAATAATGGGTTCTCTTTTGAGGTGCAAAATGTAAAAAAACAGGTTAAATAATATGCAAAAAAACATGGCAATTCGCATATGAATTCGCCATGTTTTTTTGCATTTTCTCAGAAATCTCTGTGTATTATCGATATAATAGATACCTACCTTCTTTTTACGCTATGTTTAATGTGTTCACATCAACCATTTCAATAATGTCATTAGTTAATGCAATATAGATTCGCTGACCGTTCCCCCATTCAGCATCTACTATAATACTGTCATAACCTAACATTTGATAGACCAAGGATAAACTGGTTTCCATATCTCCACATGTGTTCGCAATACCAGAAATCATGTCTACATCATTATCACTTTGTTCATATTCCCCACGAACTGCTTCATTCAATACCTTTTCCAGACCTTCATAGTCTTTGTCTCCCCAATTGGATAGGTATTCTGTTTCTTTATCCAGAGCTAACAGGTATTTCTTCAACTGTTGACGTGTAATGGTTTTCTTTTCACTGCTAAGTGATTTCTTTCCATTAAACTCCACCGTATACAAATATCCATTTTCTCCATAGCCTGATGCAATACTCATACTATCCGTAAAATAAAATCCTTTTCCTTCACTTGTTCCATTTAAACCAATTTTGCTGTAATCAAACGTATCAAAAAATTCTTTTGAACCATGAAATACTATCATTTTCCTCTCCCTTTTTACATCTTTCCTAAGTAATTTTTTCAAATAGAAATCCGTTTTCAAATAAATGACCATATATCATATGCGAATCCTTCTCTAAACAATCGAACAAAAAAAAGACCACTTCTCTAATGAAGTGGTAAATCATATTCAGACTCATTTTCTATTTTTTATAGTCTTTTTGATAAAACAGGTTTTTTACTTATCTAAGGGAGGAATGTTAATTGAATTGTTCTTTGAGTAAAATATAAAAGAAATATAAGAAAGGAGTTCAAAAGAACAGCAATAGTATAATTTGGAGATGATAATTTGAAACAGGATGGCATGGAAATACATCGTAATGGAATGGATATTGTACAACGATTAATGGCACAAAAAATGGTTGGACAAGTTCCATTAAAGGCTCTATCCTATGAATCATCAAAAGTTAAGGAAGTATTGCCAACAGAGATACTAAATGTCTCAACAAAAGATGACCAAGCAGATACGCTCTACTTATTAGAAGACGACACATTTCTTCATGTTGAGTATCAAACAACAGTTAAGAAACATGATTCTTTTCGATTTGCAGGATATGTAATGGGTTTGTATAATAAGTATAAGGATGATAAACGTATCTCAAAATTCACTTTTAATACTGTAGTGATTTATGCTCCTCATATTCGAAGGGGTACTGTTAATTCTTTGTTTGATATAGGAGCTATACAATATCGGTTTACTCCTATTTTTCTAAATGAAGTTCATCAACAAAAGTCATATATAGAAATCATTGATAAAATTCGCCTTAATCCAAACGTCGAATTAACTGAAGAAGAAAAAATGATTATTCTATATCGCCCTCTTTTCAATAAGAATAAGGAAGATATTGAGAGGGATACTATCCTTGTTGTTAAAGATATACAAGAAATGGCTGATGAATTGGAAAAAGCAAAATTAACTGGCACTCTTTTTGTACTCGTTAAAAAATATTTAAGTGATAGCGGTCAAAAAAGGATATGGGAGGTATTAAAAGAGATGGATATTATCAAAGAGGAAATGGAAGGAATTATTAAAAAAAACCTGGAAGAGCTTTTGATTTTAGCCCTTAAAAGTGGGGATTTTCAAACAGCCATTAAACAATTAGTAAAAGAAGGGAAATTGAATCAAGCTGAAGTAGAAGAGATTTATCGAAAAGCTGAAGAAAATTAAGTTATTCATTCAAATAGGATAACAAAAAAGGAGAGAAATCGCTCACGTTTTCTCTTCTTTTTTTGTTTTACCCATTATAAATGAAAAGAGAAGGAAGCCTCTTTTTCCTTTTCCTTAATGAGACAGTTTGATAAATAGAAAAATCATAAGTACAATTTCAACAATAGCGGCAGTTGGAAATCCTACTTTAAACGGTGATTTATTGTTTTTATGGTGGAACCAACGCATGCCCAAAGTCGTTCCGCATGCTCCGCCTACAAGGGCAATTCTCCACAATGTTTTCTCTGGAATACGGTACTGCCCCCGTTTGGCTTTTTCTTTATCCGCATACATCACATACAAGCCCATTAAATTGATAATAACAAGATAAAAAACGAGTAATTTTACCATGTTTCCTCCCCTTCCTTTCTTTATTCACATTTTTGGTTCTCGGTTATTAACCTTATATGTACTTTAGTGAAATAAATAAAAAGGAGCGCAGTTGACTACGCTCTCTCCTAATCCTTCATTGTTGTGATAACCGTTCAATTTGTGATTCAACTTTAAACACTCGCTTATTAAGTGCCTGTATATCAAAATCACGTTCATCCAGCTTCTCATTGATTTGTTGAAGCATGGCTTTGATATCTTTTGGTTGGTCAGATTCCATACGAAGCATAGTATTTTCTAATCGCTCTAACTTATCATTTGTTTCTTTTTTAAAGGTGTTGAATTCCTCTTTAAATTCAACTATCGTATTCAAGATAATGTCAAGTTTTTTATCGATGTCGCTCATTACAATCCCTCGCTTTATAGCTGGATTATTCTTATGTTATTATACCATAACGAATACCGTTCATTCTGTATGTTATCAGACCTAAACGTGAACTTTTAAATATTTTTCCTCACACTCTTTTATTGTTATGCGACCAGCAAATTCAGGTAAACTACGAAACTGAAGCGGGCGACCTTCAATTATAGCCCGTTGAATCCCATATTCCATTCCCCGACTAATTCCTTTGTCGATGTAAACCACCGTTTTTTCAGCGACTTTCCCCCAGGCTAATCCTGCATCAATCCCATGTTGTCTTTCTTCAGGGATATTGTCATCTAAAATCCCCTCTTGTGTATAAAGAAGATGGGATGCGATAGAAGCTTCACCCCGTAACAAGCTATCCCTTACTGCCATACGTGCATACTGGATATTTCCTTCAACATCCCCTGCAAATGGACTTTCTACAATAACTAATTTCTGATTGGTTGCCATCAATTTTCCACCTTTATTCGGATTGTTTTTACATGAATAAGTAAGAACAAATCTTACCTTTTTCATTAAAACTCTTATATATTATGCAGTTTGATTTCAAACAACACTAAGAAGAAATGGTTCTGTTGGGATTTATATGGACAAAAAATACACAGGATGCAGTTCTATATGTGGTTTTTGTTGAACAAGAAGGGGAAATTGACCCATTGGATACCTTTTATAAAGGACATGAGGCAGAAGCAATTGCGTTCTTAAAATAGACCATGTTGGAACAGACTCCGATTTTTCAAGAAAATACGGAAGACTAAGAACCTTCATTATGGGAGAGGTTAGACTGTACAGACGAAGATACTGTCTATGTTATCAATGCCCAGGGAACAGAAAAAGGGATTGTTACTACAGACTTCGATGAATGTTGCGAAGTTGAAAGTTGTAGAGGTACGGTTCTCTATGTAAAGTGGGATATTGGTGATGTTACTGAATATTGTACACATAGTATGAATGCTCTAACAGAAAATGTTTGGCAAAATAATTGGAAACTAAATAAAAAGAAAAAGAAGAGGCATTAACGCTCTTCTTTTTTAATATCTTAGAGACCGACAAAATAAAAGCGGTCTCTTTCTTTTTCTGTGTTCGGATTTTAGGGTTGAAAGCTGTGATTCAATTTCCAACTGATGAAACAAAATATTCATACGGTGCTTATCGCCCATACAGGTTTTGACGAACGAATTCCAATTCGCTTTCTTTGAACGGGCATGGCGTTTGGTTTGAAATATAGCTTTGCTCTCCGTCAATCGGAAACGCATAAGGGAATTTGATTGTGACCTCTAATCCAATTAAATCGGGATAACCTCCGACTACCTTGCATGTATCTCCCGCCCGAAACTTTGTCCATGTGCGAGAAAGTTCCTCTTCGACTTCTGCTATTCGTTCAGGGTTTTCGTAAAGCGGCATTTATTTCACCTCATGTTCTTCTGTATTCATTAAGCTTCTTTCTACCATTTTCTTGTTAAAATGGATTTTTTAATTTTCATTTCAACTGAATAAACCGAATAGCCCTTTTTCTCATTTAATTTCGAACCAAATTCTCTTCCTTGATGAATGCCAATAAACTTTCTTGGTACACTTCATCCATATAAGCGTCTGTCTCGAATCCATCTTCAAATCTTACCTTGAACATCGGTGCAACAACTAAATCCACTTCTCCTTCAACCAATGAACGAACAATCGTAAACTTTTTGCCATTGTATTGGGTTAAGTCGGATTGATTCGTAACAAAACCTTCACGCTTATGGTTTTCGATATCCTGAAGGGTCAGTTGTTTGCCGATGATTCCATAAATCGCATTTGCTTGCATATTGTATGCCTCCTATTTATTTTGCTACTATTCCTTTGTTCATTAACTCGATACGTTTATCGTCAGGATAATAAATCCAACGTCTATCGTTGCTATCACATTCTTCTTTTCTATTGAGACAGCGAAAAACAAGATACGCTCCACGCATACCCTTTTCATCCAATTGCACAATGCTTTCACCCGTGTAATACATTTTGTCTTTCTTACAATCAGGACAAACAAGGCTTTCTGGAATGATACCTCTTAGCAATTTAACTTCGCTCATTTTAATCACCCTCTATTTTTTATGGGAGTTGCTTTAGTTGATACGGTCATTTGATGTTCCTCCCTATTCTAAGTAGTAGGCTTTCCATTCTGTTGCACAGTTCGTCGCAAACGACCTAACATCTTTAAAAGCACTTGGATAATAGCGATATTGCTCGTTCACCAAAAGACCGACGGTTCTATCATCAAGTACCTGCTCTAAGCGAATCGGAAACCATTTATCCTCACCATACTCAGTCTCTTCACGATACTCAAAAACGAAAATAGGGTCAGAAATCAAATCTCCATTTTGTTTGCGATAGTAGCCGACAAAAATGGTGTTGCCCGTTTTCTCGATTACGAAGTCCAAAAAGTGTGGTCTTTGTACCTTGATTGTTACGTTGCTTGAAGCATAAAAATCTTTCAAGCTGATATGACCATGTTTTACAATTATTTTTTCTACTGTACTACGAAAACGTTTAAACATATATTGTTCCCCCTATTAGAATGAGATGTTATCTACCTTTTTTATATAAACTGCTATTATGATATGCATTTACAAAAGAAAAATCAGTGTATGCAAATTGAGAGCACATTCAAGGGAGGATGGAGTTCGATACTTATATGCCATACATAAAGAAAAGAATGACGATTTTACTCACCATTCTTTTTAGGTTACAAACGGGTTTATGAAATTATCTTGCTATTTGTTTGCGTTTAAAGATATTAAATTTCTCTGCAGATTCCATTTTTGGATGATGGTCTTTGTAACAATCCATACAATAGCCTTCTTTTTCTTCCATCTCAAATTGAGTAAGTTTCACTTGGCACGCATTGTTCTTGCATCGTTTTTCGAGTAATTGTATCGCCATTCGCTTCATTACACCCCTTTAATTTCCTAACACGAATTCATAACTAGAATGGGTTTGATATTGTATATCGGTAAGCAAGAAACATTCGGTAACCATGTTACTCTGCTCCTGTGTTCCAACTAACATTTGCGTAACAAGATATCGTGGATATTTCTCGATAATCTTTACTTCTATTAACTCTGATGTTTTACGTTTCCGTAATCCTATTCTGTTTCCGACTTGTAAATTTTCAATAAGTTCCATACTTCCGCCTCTCATACTCAATAAGTCCTTTTTTCTATATCGACATAATAAGCCAAATGGATTAGCAGAAAGCGTTATCAACCTTGATAAGTTTTATTTTTTGTCACATTATATAAAATATGTGTCGATTTTTGTTGACTAAAGTCTAAACATATCCTAAAATCGACCTATCAAAAAAACAAAAACATAAACAGGAGTAGAAAAATGCATAAATTAAGAAACATGAAAATTGGAATGCAAATCAATCTGATTGTGGTTGCGATTATGTTGATTCTTTCCGCAGTTTTAGGTTATGTCGTACTCAATGAAGTTTCAAAAGGAGTAAAGGCATCAGGTATTGAAAAAGCAAAAGGTGATGTAAAACTAGCTCAAATGATAATGGATGCTAAATTTCCTGGTGACTGGAATAATCAGAATAATCAACTGTACAAAGGGTCAACAAAAATCAGCGGTAATGATGATATTGTTGATGCTATTAATAAAATAACAGGAGACAACTTTAGTATTGTTTTAGGCAATGTTCGAGTAGCAACCAGTGTTTACCAAGATGGAAAACGAATAGAAGGTTCGCAGGTATCACAAAACGTTGTAGACCTTGCTGAAACACAAGGACAGAGTTATTTTGGGGAAGCGGTTGTAGCGGGTAAGACAGTTCAAACCGCTTATATTCCGATTAAAGATGCAACAGGTAAACCAATTGGTCTTCTGTATATCGGGGCATCTGATGAGCTTGTATCTTCCACAATCAATAACATCTTAAAAGTATTTATTACAGTTCTTATTATTCTCGTTATTGCATCGGTTGGTTTAGTCATGCTCTATACTAGACGGCTAAGAAAGAGACTTAATCATGTATCTAATGCCTTGACTGAAGCAGGAAAAGGCGATTTTACAATTGAACTTAAAGATGACGCAAAAGATGAAGTGGGAAAACTAGCTAATGATTTCAACAACATGAGAAACCAGCTTGCTCAGTTAATTGAACAGGTGGGAGAAAACTCCGAACAGTTAAGTGCCTACTCTAGTCAACTTCATGCAAGTGCAGAACAAACAAGCAAAGCTACCGAAGATATTAGCAATACGATTCAGGAGCTTGCAGACGGAACCGAGAAACAATTCTCAAGCATTGAGGAAACATCTGATATTGTTAAACGTGTATCCGAAGTTGTTGAATTAATTGATACCCATACCAGTGTTGCTTTTACCAAATCAGAAAAAACAGCGAATAAAGCTGATAATGGAAAAGGCTCTGTAAAGTCTGCCGTTGAACAAATTGAATCCATTGATACAACCGTAAATCGGTTAGCAGAAATGATTAAAGGTCTAGGCGAACGTTCCCTTCAAATTGGCAACATTGTAGAAATGATAACCGATATTTCAAATCAGACCAATTTATTGGCTCTCAATGCCGCCATCGAAGCGGCTCGTGCAGGTGAACATGGACGTGGATTTGCCGTTGTTGCCGATGAAGTTCGTAAACTAGCTGAACAATCCAAAGACTCCGCTAATCAAATTACAGAATTAGTAAACGCTACACAACAGGAAACAAATGAAGCAGTTGAGTCAATGGAGCATGTATTAGGAGAAGTCAAACAAGGAATGCAAGCAGTCAATGGAGCGGGAGATTCTTTCTATGAAATTGATAAAATGGTACACGAGGTTGGTGAGTTAATTCAATCAGTCGCATCTTCCTCTACTGAACTATCTCATGGAACCAAGCGTATTGTTGAATCGTTCCAAACTATTGAGGAAGTTGCACAACAAGCATCGGCTGGAACACAAAATGTGTCTGCGGCTACGCAAGAACAATTGGCTTCAATGGAAGAAATCACATCTTCTTCTGAAACATTATCGAACATGGCTGAAACCCTTCAAACAACCATTCAGCGTTTCAAAATTTAAGTTACCGAGACCTCTCTTTCCGAGAGGTTCTTTTTTGTTTAAGTGGTTTAAAAAAAGAGGCGTTTTTTACGCCTCTTTACCACTTCCATTCAAATCTTTCGTTCACGGTCTAGTAATTTTTATCTATAAGTATTGAAAATTTATTGCACAAAAAAGAGCGTACCCACTACGCTCTCGATTCTAAATCTCTATTTATATACCAAACGCTATCACTTTCAGTAGGGATGTAGCTTAATCTTTTGCAAATGCTCTTCATCTGGATAGGCGTCTGAAACGGCTTGACTAGGGTTTTCTGGATATAGAGCAGTAAGCATGTTGATTAGCCCGTGTTGAACAAAAGTGGCAATCGTTAAGTGATACGGAATCTCCCAAGCGATGTCGAGCTTTAACTTTTGCTCGATTAGCCATTTCGTTGCCTCTTTTGCTCTTTGCTTGTTCCAGTCATTTACCCGATGCTTTTTCAGTTCCCATACCTTGTACCGATTGGGATAGGCTGTATCCAATACAGAAAAGATAGAATCATTATGTAGTTTGAGCAAGGATGTCATCCCATTTTCGGTCAATAATGCTCTGCTAAACTTCTCTTTTATCTCTTCCTCTGTCCATTTCAATCGATTCTCTATCAAATCTCTTATCGCAACGATGCCCGCTTCTTTATCCCATTTTTTTACGGGTTTTTTGTCCTGAAAATCTTCTTTACTATACCGATTTGGATAGACACAATCGATAACCAAAAATACGGAACCATGAAATGCGGAGAGTAACCCGCTTAATTTATATTCAGCAAAGAAATCCACATTTAATTTTTTTTTAACATCCTCTTCATTCCAACGAAATAGTTCTTCGAGGACATACGTCATTATTGCTTTTGTGTGGTAATAAAGATGCGGTCGAACCCAAAATCGTATTGGAAACCGTTTAAGTTCTTTACGTAAGACCATCTGATAGATTTCAACAGGGGATTTTTCAACCATGCTGGCTTCTGCAGGTATTGCCATTCGTCATCACCTCTACCTTTTTTCATCATTTTCTCCTATTGTCTATTTTTTCATACGTGACATATAAAAAAGCTCTTTTTAAAAAGAGCTTTTTAAAGAAATCTATTATGATTTGACTCCATTTTGGAATAACGTTTTAATCAAATACCCATCTGTTCCTAGTTTTTTTACTGGTATATAATTAACCAAATTCAACATAGCGACCAATACAAATGCTTCTACAAAATGAAACGGCTTTAGTTCCTTCATTTCAAGTAAAATCGAGTGAAAATCGACCGATGAAAACAATAGTATTACAGCCACTAAAGTTGGCAACGCTCCCGCTATCAATATAAAAAATTTTTGTATATTGTTTATGTGTGGAGCAGAAGCATCCCAATTCACTTCGCCGTGATAAAACTTGACGCCAATCGATAACTTTTTGAATCGAATAATTTCTCTTCCCATTCCAATACTTATCTTATTAATTTTGCCTTTAAATAAAGCAATGACGAAAGCATGTCCCATTTCATGTATAGTAATGACAAAGAGACAGGATACAATCAATCTTGACCAGTCAGTTGAAATTAATAAAGCTCCTGTCTTTAAAAAGTCAAATAACATATATTCCCACCCTTTATATTTATGTCTTTAGCTTGCATTATACTTTTTTCTTACTCACACTTAAGACGTGTCCCATTCTTTTGACTTAATTTGAAACCTACGGCAACACCATCCATAAAGTTTTGGGCGGTAGCATAATCTTCAAATTCCTTAACTGTCTGGTTGTTATAGACAACCGCATAACGCTCTGCCCAATCTAGTTTGCAAAAGAATTTGTATAGGCTGACTCCGTCTACATCATAGAGAACCGTCCATTTTTCTGAATAATAATCAGTTGTAAACTGTTCTTGCCCCATATAATCTGTACGAATGACCATGATATTTCTTCCTTCCCGTTGTCAATTTTAAAAAGAAGAGAACAATAAAATTGCCTCTTCTTCTCCTTATTTATTGCTAGTTTCTTTCGGAAACATATTCATAAGGCATAGCTTTGATGTGTATGCTTAATTGCTTACCGTACCCTTCTACTCGATGAAGCTGACGGCTATCAATAACCAGGAGTTTCTGTTCCTCTTTGTAAAGAACAAATCCGATATTCTCAACTAAGAGAAACTCTTTTAACCTATCGACATGTTCGGTAGGTACTTCAATCACCAAAAAATCCTCGTATTGGACATAAGAAGTATCATATGCCTCATAGTTATCAATGAGTTTTTTCAATGTGTCCGAGTTTCCTTTAAATGTCCCATAGTGATTACCGTAACCTAATGCCAGTAGTTCTTTTAATGTCTTTTTAGAAAACCAGGTACTACAATTTGAGAAATCCATTCCTCTGAAAACGGCATACTTGATTTCTTCTTCCTCTAAAGCGTTTGGATGTTTTAGGTATTCTCCCATTATTGATTCCTGCCTTCCTTATCATCTGATGACTTGCATCGCCTGTATTTTGTAAACTCATATATTATAGAAAAACCCTAAAGAATTATTAGTTTGCAAAAAAAAAAGAGGCTTTCACACCTCTTTATCCTTTCGTTAGGCTACAATCGCTTCCCCAATTTCTTTCTCAAACGACTGTTCCAACATAATCCGTTCAAAGCATTTTTCAGCCCTGATTTTTTGTAGCTCTTTGATTTCCTTCGATTTATCGATTTTGTTTATCTTCACTTCAAGTTCTAATACCTCTTGTTGCAAACGAAGAATTTCATCTTCTTTCTTTAATTTTTCAATACGTAATAGGCACTCGTTCATATCAATACCTCCCGAATTTATCCCTGATAGGAATCCAATTTCTGATTGTTAATGTATTGTACAGAGAACGGACAGTGTTTATTCAAAATAACGAAAAACCAAAGCAAATCCTTGAAAAATTTTTGTAAATAATATGCAATTCTCCTTTATGCCAAACGTCTCTAATAAAACAAAGAGAAAGACTGGTTTAACATAGCCAGTCTTTTTGCTATCAATAAGGTTCCATTATGGCTATTACATACTCGTTATAAACAACTTATCCGCTGTATAAAATAGTAAATCATTTCAATAAATAAAGGCGTTTTATCAAACATATTTGTGAGAAAAGAGGAATTTACTTAAGAAGAACAATCAACAGGTTATATATGTAATGACATGGAATGAGGATAATTTGGTTTCAGAATCCATGAATATAGAGGCTTCACATGACGAAGAAGCGATTCGGACTGCCAATCAACTGATTAGTGAAAAATTCGTAGCTTCCTGGTTCTTAGACAAAGTAACCGTGAAACCTTTTGCTTTCGGTTTGTTAGCACAACGAACGGTAACTACACTCGATTATCAAGAAGCATTATAGGATTTGGGGAATTTCCTAACAGCACAAGAACACAGGTAAATTCACCTGTGTTTTTTTCGTTGTTTCTTCCTTTCCTAACAAGCTAAACCCATCAAAAAAAGGAACCAACCAGAAGTTGATTCCTAATTCCATACGGTTCGTTTTCTAACTCAATTGCAATTCTTTTTCATATCGCTTGCTTCTTCTTGCTATAAATTCTTGTTCTTCTTTTGTAAGCGGAATCGCTTCTGCTTTGCCTAATACCCTATCGCTTTGAACACGATTGTCTAGAAAAAGAAAGAGTTCACCTAGTTGCATCTTTTTCACTATCTCAGCACGGTTTATATCCAACAGGAATCGGCTCACCTCTTCCAAATCCCTACCTTGTAGAAATGGCATTAAAATATGGTTTCTTACATTGGACAAAAGGGTTGGTATTTGCGCATAACTTTGCGTTCCAGCCACAAGCGCAACCTTGTATTTTCGACACACACGCATGAAGTTTTCTGCAATTTTATCAATACGAGCGGCTTCATCTACATATAAGAAATTTGGAGTGACCTTATTCGTTTGCTTTATAACCGCTTCTTGATACGACAGGAATAGAAGTTGCATCAAAAGTTCTCCTGCATCACCCTTACGATAGCTTTGAGAATCAATAATTACAACATCTTTTCGTTGAATATGCTGAGAGAAGTCAAGTTCAACTCGGTCTGTATCAGGTGTTTCAATCAACATGTCATACACGTCACTATCGGTTAAAAGCTTTGAAAAAAGAATCCGAACGTTTATGCCATAAAGAAAGGTTTCTCCCTTTTCATGAAAGTATTCATTTAAGAACCAGGATTGGATAATAGTTGCTTCTTGTGGGTCTTTTTTGTTTGTGGTTACACGAGTAAACTCCACCACTTTTTTTCTACCCACACCTCCTGTATTTTGAATAAAATGTAGCAAATCATTTAAGGTTACGTTATCCCCGTGAAGCCGTTTTAACACTTTAACAGCGTTCGAAATTAAGAGTTTGCCCATTGACTTAAAGAGTTCATCGCTATCCTTATAATAGCTCGAAAATAATGCTTGAAGTAAGTTAATGACTTTTTCTTCTGTTCCCTTCATGGGGTTAAATTTCACTATATTTCCGAACGGATTAATATACACGATTTTTCTTCGATTACTTTTTGCTAATGCATAAGCTTTTATTGCTAAATCCCCTACGTTATCAAAGATAGTGACGCCCCTTTTGTTTTCAATATCTTGCTTTATCATCGGTAATAACACAGAATATGTTTTTCCAGAACCAGCAGGACCTACCACGATGGTGTTTAAAAAGCGACTATTCTCCTCTAAATAAATTTCTTCCCCTTCATATCTTCTAGCAATTAAAATCGGTTTTTCCATAAAAAAATTCCTCCTTATTCCCTTTTAATTTTGTTTATAGTCAATATATAACGGTTAGGTGTATTCTACAAGGTTAATCGTGTCGAACCATGTTCTAGCATTTGAACTTTGGTTCTAGAATAAGGAAGTTTTGTCCTGAAAAAGCCAATAGTTGTCTTGAAAGACTTATGTCCCTCCATAAGCAACAACGAATTTCATAAAGAATCTTTCTTTTCGTGTTGTCTATAATAGTAAAAATCAATGATTCAGGTGTTCTATAGTTGAAACGCATGCAACAGGAACATTCAGAAGTAAAAGGTTTGAACCAACAAGTGCAAGGTAACTTTAAGCTCAAGGTTCTTTGTAAACACCAAAAAGAATAATTTATATACTAGGGAGGAAATAACAATGGCAACATTTATTGAACAAGCACTTAAAACGGTTTTAGAAGGTAAATTCGATGTAGCGGAGCATAAAATTGGACGTTATCATGTGTGGATGAAATGGGATGGCTATTCGGCTATGGTAGACATCACCTACCTTACCGAAGATGGACAACATGATTTTACAATCTGTCAGTGGGATTCACTTGATAAGCGAATTGCATTGCCTGATGAAGATAACTTACATGGAACGAATCGTGAAAAAGTAAACATGGCAATACAAGCGATTCAATTATTGGGTTATCAATTGAATCAAATTTGTTTATATGCAAGTAAATTTGGGCATTCAGCATACGAGGATGTTACAGATGAATTTATTAAGCTAATTGCATAAAAAAGGTGAAAGCAAAAGCTGAGACACAGATTTTTTCTGTGTCTTTTCTTTCTCTAAACCGAACATACATTCATGTTTTTTGTTTTAGAACATGGATAGCTTTGGTATAATGAAACTAAGGCTTTTCATTGGGAGGTGTAGTATGAAGGCTGATATTGAAGTGAAATTACAAGAAAATTTACGTGATAAACTCTTGGGTCTTCCTGAGTTTGTGGTCGATTACATTTTTGATTTGGAATTCCGAAAAAAACAGATACGTACAAGGATTGAATATGCAAAAGACCTTAGACTTTTTCTAGAATTCTTACATAAAGAAAGAATCGTATCCTGTGAAGAGATTAAAGACATTACCCCATCCGACTTGGATAAACTTAAAGCGAGGGATATCGGTAATTTTTTAAGTTATCTCACCTCTTATAAAAAAGAATTCATAACAAAGACAGGCAAGCATAAAATCCAGGTATTTACCAACTCAGATGTGGGAAAATCCAGAAAGATAGCCACCCTGCATGAATTTTTTAGTTATCTTTTGGAAGAAGAACTGATTCAAAAAGATGTCACCAAAAAAGTGGATGTGAAAGTCGATAAACAAGCCGTAATCAAAAATCGATTGACCCCTGAAGATATGCAGAAATTTTATAGCACCATACTTGATGATTTAAATATCCAAAACAAGCGTATGGAGATTTTCCATCAAAAAGTGAAGTTTCGAGATTACATCATTGTTCTTCTACTCTCTTATACAGGGATACGCATATCTGAATTGGTGCAACTCGACATCGATGACATTGGAATCAATGAAAAAGTAATGATTGTGGTACGAAAAGGTGGCAAACAGGAAAAATTAACGCTTCCTGAACGGGTTATGGAAGACATTGCGGGTTACATTCAACAACGAAAAGCTCTAGAATACGACACGAAAGCCATGTTTATCTCCTTACATAAGAAACGGATTGACCCGAAAACGATTCGAGCCATGTTGGATAAGTATAGAATACGGGCTGGCATTGAAATGAAGGTTACACCCCATGTATTTAGACGAACGTTTGGCACAGAACACTACAACCGCTATCGAGACATGTATTTAACCGCTCAAATCATGGGACATAACTCTGCTGAAACCACTCGTAAGTTCTATGCTGACCCTGCGGAAGAACGACGGTCAAAATCCATGCAGGAGTTTGATTATAAACAGGATGGAAACGAAGAATCCTCTGTTTCCGTGAGCGTAGAGAAATTACAGAAAATCGCTAAACTCACAGGTGTAAGTATTGAGGACTTGTTAAAAGCTACCTAACTTATAAAACTAACTTCTCTAGCATAAATTAAGAGTGAACGGTTTCCCGATATGAAGACCATGCGTGGTTCGTATACGAATGGAAACTCCCTGATTTCCTTGCGAGGATATCAGTATAAATTAGAAAAACCAGGACGACATGACTTGTCCTGGTTTTTTGTTATACAGCAACCACCTAAACACATTCTTTCTACAGCATGCTCGAAGCCTTCCACAAACGCTAGGTAAACCTCTTACGAAACCTAAGTCCTTCTGATTTGGAAAAGATATTTATTCACCCAGATTCAGGTGAAGTTTCAGTAGGGAAGAATATAGGGATTTACGCTTGGCACGGTCGGTATCATCTTGCACCTATTACGGTTTTTTATTCCTCTTGGAGTAAAGCTTTTAGTATCTGTTTTGATTCCTCTGGTAGAATATGCAGTAAACGTCTAAGTCCCATCGAGCGTATCAAGCAGAGAGCTAAGGTATCTCTACCGATACCTTGGGAATCAAATGGGACGCCAGAATAAAATTCCCACTGACCATCTCCAGGAATAGCCTCCGAAAATTCTTCATACGACAACAACGAAGGCTCCGCTTTTGGAACAAGAGAATGTTTGTTCATTCCACCACTCTTCAACCTTCGTATCAATTCAATATCCAATCCAGTAGCTTTATGAATCACTTGTATGTCTACATCTTGCTCCAAGAGACTTTTTGCTACAGTATTTCGTACTTCTTCTCTTACCCCGTCAAGTATATGGTCATCCATAGAAAAGCCTCCTGAATTTGAAAAAGCTAAAATTGTATCCAGGGATGCAAAGACTTACGTTTCCACCTTCTGTGGCAATCAGAGCATTCAAAAAATCAGATGGTTATTCATGTTCGCTTCGCCAAAAGAGAAATGGCTTTATCTATTTTGCTTATGACCCCACTAAACCCCTTAACCACATTCACTTTCGTATGGGGTAAGTGTGTTTTTCGTTTTAACCCACGCTTTAAACCCATGCTACCACCAGTCCTTCCAATCACTCACTCATTCACTAACAACGACTCTACCAATTCTGTTTTGAGAGCTTCCAGTTTTAATGATACATTTTCTTTATACCAAATGCATCTGATGGGCGAATGGTTGAAGAATGGAAAGCATTTCAGTCGCCTCCACTGGCTCCACTATTTCACCAGCTTCAATGGTAAACGATTCATTTTGCTTTTCTATCAAGAATATCTTTCACGATGCATTGCAATCCGTCTTTATCTGTATAATTTTTCCCTTCGTTTTTTACCACTTTAATACGATTCGTTTGAATAAATTGTTCGTTTATTTCTTCCAATGTTAAATCAAAGTACGGAGACAATTTTTCTAGTGTATAAACAAAAGTTTCTTCACGCATGACCTTTTTCCTCCTCCCTTTTACTCACGAATGATATAATGACTTGAGTATACCAAAGAAGGAATAAATTTACAATATACCCAAACATACTGGAAAGTGTGTATTTTGCGAACTAAACATAATTAATTTATGGTAAACTACGACTGTTTTTTGATACCTATTCTGGTTTTATATTTACTTATTATGACGGTCAACAATGGATGAAAGAAATTGCTTATCAATAAAAAATGGAGGCATCGCCCCCACTATTTTTGCTTTCAATTTAAAATCCAACGAACTGTTTCTTTTGTCTCCTCAAAACAAGGACATTCTAAAAAGTTTGAACCATTTCGATACCCACCGTTATCTCCGTTGGTGCAAGGATGTTTACTCATATAGAGATTCTGTTCATCTACATCCCATTTCTGCAGGTTCTTCGCATACTTTCTAGCGTCTCCCCATAAAAAATAGCGGATGTTTGGGTTGTTTACTGCCATGTATTTTAATAAGAGCAGGAAGAATGGCTTCCAAATCTTTAAGTGACTGCCTGCTTGTGCAAAACCGCCTACTTCACAAGTAAAAGCTGTATTTAAAAAAAGAACCCCTTGTTCCTCCCAATACGAAAAGGCTTTGTCTGGTGTAGGAATAGCAAAACTTCCCTCCTGTATCGCCTGTCTTACGTCCCCTATTCCCGCTCCCACTTCTCGTCCTGTATACACTTTGTGTATCAGTTTAATCACGTTTTTTAATGAGCTATTGACGCCTTTATCAAACCAAGATGTTACCCCGCTCACTTCAAAACTACGCCCTGTAGCGACACCTGGTTGCGGATAAGGGTCTTTTCCAAGTATGACGCAAGTGACAGTCTGTAAATCCACTGTAGCAAAACGTAGAACACGTTCAGTTTGCGGTGTATAGTTCTGTCCAATCAGCGACTCGATTTTAACAAGCTCTTCCTGCACGTTCGGTTCAGAAAAGAATGCTTCCCACGATGGGTGTAACTTAATGTGTTTAAAAAATTGTGATGTCGTTAGAATCATAACCGTATACCCTCTCCTACCCTTTATTCAACAATGAATCGAGCAATTCTTGTAACGCCTCCATGTGGTCAAGATTCATCAATTGTTTGGTGACACTTAATACAGACCACTCTTTCGTTTGATGATTAAATTCTATAGACATAATGGGTTCTCCCCATTGATTTCTCTCATAATCTAAAAGAGAGTAGATGGTCTCCCTGCTATTTCCACCTTGATTCTCAAATTTCATTTTCATTTGCTCTCTTCCCCCATCTTATCACTGAATCGATTGCGATGCGATATTCACCTCTAACCACTATTTATTGTTTATAGTCTATTCAAATGATAATATAATACTAAAGTGAATGCAAAATTTATTTAAAAGAAAGGAGAAAGAAAAATGATAGCAATCATTCGACCCTATAAAATAATTTTATCTTTGATGGAATTATTTCTTGGACTTCCCCTTATCGGCGGCGTCTTTATTCTCGCACATGCCTGGACTCCTTTGCTTGTGATGTTTATTCTACATGCTGTTGGTTTGATGTTTGCTTTTATGACGAATCGTAGAAAAATCGGACACATTATCGGAATGGTTGGGAACGTTTTAGCTTTTATCCCAATCATCGGAATGTTCTTTCATCTTGTTATTGTGCTTATTCTTATTTATGAAATAAAGAAAGAAAAAGATGAATAATCAACATGTCTTTTCATAAGAAAGGAGTTCAGATATGAACTGGATACTCATACAAACCATCATTATTGGTGTTCTCTTTATAGGAGCCTTGTTCTTTTATACAAGTTATGGATGGCGTGGCTCCTTTCTCTTTTCTCCAGGAGCCAATATTTTATATATATTTGGGTACATGCTTCCACAAGCTATCGCTTTTTGCTCTCTCCTACTTGGGCTATGCTATTTATTTCTGTCTCCTGCCCATACACCCCTCCACCTCATTTGTTTCTTCTATATTCCTATCCTATATTTAGTTATCTCATGGGTAAGGAAATACGTTTTTGTTAAACGTATAAGAAGAAAAGAAGAGAAACAATCGGAGCAATGGAGTTTGGTTTATCACTGGCTAGAACAGTTTCCTTTTCTAACCGAACGGGATATCACCAAAAGCTATTTTTTTAACAAAAACGATGAAATAAGCGGAAATCTTTATATCGATATAGATAAAGAATACGCACCTTTAATAGAAGAAAAGGAAAAAGACTTACCTAAAGAACTACATTTAAACGTGCGAATTCGCTCCGACAAAGAAAGCCAATGGGTGCATCAAGTTCGCAAGTGGGTGAATGATTTGAACGGTATTGAGATTTCTACAATTGAAGAATGGACACATTACGATGAAAACCAAGAAAACCAGGGGAATATCTATATCGTAACCGAACCAAAAAACTTCGATAAAATCCAAGAACTTGCAAAGTCACTCCCTAAAAATATTCACTTTTCACTTTGTACACACCGTGAGTTTCTCCATTCTTTGTGGATTGCCTATACCAGAGAGTATTTAGACAAAAATAATCCTGGTGAGTATCGGATGTTTAAAACCGCATAAATTCATGTAGAGAACCTAGCATTCGTTAGGTTCTTCATTATGTGCAATGTTTGCCGTTTCCTGTTCATCATTCCTTTTCATCAATCATAGACTATACCGAAACATAATAGGACAAACACGAACCAACTTATAAACGAATAAAAAGGAGGTTATTTTCATGGCAAAGATAGTATCACTTTCAGATTTTAAAAGAAAAAAGAGAAGGGAAACCACTATGCTTGTGACGGCTCTTTCTCTATCTTTTATTGTTTGTAGCATTCTATTGGACATGAGACAAGCGCATCAATACAACAAAACAACCTTCCTTTTCAATTCAAATATCGCTAACAAAAAAAGCCCTGAAATTTTTCAAGGGCTTTTCTGTTAAAAACCTAGCGTTTGCCAATTTTTAAACTGTCCGTTTTGGTAAATACCAATCATGCCTGTTTTAAGAACATCAGGATGGGCATCGTTATAGGCTTTATCCGTATCCGCACTATATGCCTCTTGATTCATATAAAAACTTCCTTCATCTAAGTGTTCTTTATCCAGTATGGCTTTACACAACTGCTCCGCCTGTACTGGAGACATGGTAGATTTATCGAAGTTCGGAATCAAAATCGTACCATAAAGAGCTTCACGATTTGATGGCACACTCTCATTTATCACTTGATATTTCGTGCCATTTACCGAACCGTCAATTTGTTGTTGATTAGAAGTGGTTTGATTAAGTAATGGTTGTTTGGTAACACTATCCCAAACCCCTTTAAGCTGTCCGTTTTCCATATAAACATCATATTGCCCATGTGTGCTGCTAATGATTCCTTTCTCTCCTTTAAACCATTGTCCAACTGGATTATATTGTTTAATGCTACCTAACATATTTGCGGAATCAAAAGATTGGACGGAAGTAGGAATCGGTACAGGTTGTTTTTTCGTCCCATGTGAGGCAACACCTATAATCATCCCTCCCACTACAATAACCCCTACGGCAATCAGCACAATTTTTATTCTTTGGGCTTTTTCTCGATTCATGACATGTCCACTCCCTTCTTTTTACGTATCCTATTATATTGGGTACAAAAGGAAGCTATAAGCGATAGAGGGTTCCATAACGTATGACACTTTAACAAAATCGTTATGATTTCATCTATCAATAATGATACGGACACAAATAATCTATAGAATTGAAAAAAACAATCGCATTTATGTGAAGTACGATTGTTTTTCGTTTCGTATATTGGCTTTAAACTTGAATCGTCTTTTCAAGTGCTCCCGTAAAAGCACCGCCTCCTACCGATAACTGTCCTTGTTTCTTTCGAAATCCGCACCCTCAATCTTAACCAAAACACCTTCATACATTTGTTCATGGACTTGTTTTTTCGGAATGCAATAGGCAATATCATGTTCTTCTAATTGTTCAGTAGACGCTAATACAGTGTCTCCATTTTGATAGTTTTTATATGAAATGGGGTTTAGAAAAACGGTTATCAGGTTGTCATCCATCGGATAATACCCCTCCTTCATTAACGTAGATATTCCCCATTAGTATTGGTATACCCAATTAGTTCTTTTTTAGACCTTACTAGTCCATGAATCATATTGAAACAACCAAAATATATATATATTTGTTTATAGTCAATATTTTATTTTTGTAGTATATTTAATATATCAATATATCATTCTTTCATGAGGTGAATAATAGGATGTTTACAAAACAAAAAGAACAAACAGAAGAGAAGGTCATTAAAGATTCAACGGTTTTGAGGTTACACCCAACCCAATTCATACCGACAGGAGGATATGTCATAGATACACCAACTTTCGGAGGTTTTGTAAACCCTTCTCAAATCATCATCCATATGGGTCAACCTTATCGTTATTTTGTCGAAGAAGGACAAACTATTTCTCTTTATGAATACGGGAATTTATCACCTATTGAATTTGTAGTAAAAGAGCTTCATTTTGCCAAGAATGAAATCGTATTGGAACGAGTATCAAAATATAATTTTTAAAAAAGAAGGATGCTATTGGATGTTTATAAACAAACCCCTAATATTGGTTTCACTTTTAATTTGTATGGGATTACTGGCTTCCTGTAGTACACAAAGTCCACAACTATCCTTTGTTCAACCACTCATTTTTCATGCGTCTATTCCAGAGCCAACTAAGTTCCCCGCAAATGTACCTGTGGACTATTATGTAGCAAATGGCTATGAAAGTTTAGTTGGGAAAAATCGGGTATTTAACTTTCAGGGTGGAATTGATGGAATTAACCATCAAAACTCACCTCTTTTCAAAATTTCATTTAGTGTGGTTAAGCAATACTACTTTCAAAGTGCTGGTGAACTATCAGGGTGAGTTATATTGTCTTACGCCATCTTGTATCGTACATCTCTTGAACCTCTCGCAATAACTCCCAATACTGACTTCTATACTTCTCCTTTTCTTTTCTTTCGTTGTTTAATTGCCTACTCATTGAATCTGTAAAAAGAGGACTTTCGCTTTTAAATATTTTTTCGGTTTCTCTTGAAAGTGAACGAATCATAGAATTTTTTAAAATCTCTTCGTCAATAGTCAAATCTTGTTTTTTAGCTCTTTTCACCGACATTCCACCTACATAAACACCTATATGAGAAGGTACTTCATCTTTCACTTTTTCATAAAGCTCTTTTGTCATTACGTAGTAATTGAAGTGTCCGCAAAAGGTTTTCTTTGCCTTACTGCGAAAGTCCGAAACCGATACTTTTATTTCATAACAACGCCAAATCCCTTTAGTGTCAAAAGTCATATAATCCACTCGTTCTTCCCCGAACCAGCCAATAGTTACTTCAAAACAACCAAATACTCCTTGCTTCTTTGTCGCTGAATATATTTGTCGTTCCAACTGGATTGTTTCCTCTGTCTTAGCGATATTAATTCCTCCTCTCTTATCACCTTGAAGTTTCAAGAAACTACTTGTATATAAATCAACCGAATTATTTATTCACCACACTGAAAGTTGCATACCCAAAAAATCGTTTTTTTGTATTTCAGTTACAAAATGCGCGGTCTCCGTACTATAAAATATTCCCTACTGACAAAACAAAGGATGGGTATGTTATTCACGATTCTGACGAAGAGAACTATAGTATTCCCGACCCACAAAAAATTGGATACAGCACAGCCTACCCATTAGACCATAAAAACGGTCATTTCGTCATGCATTTTGAAAACGAACAAGAGTATCAAGAATTCTTCCCCAGACTAGGAGATACAGCTATGGTTGGGGTTTATAGCTTTTGTGACTATTACAAGTGTCATCCAAATAAATCCACCTCTGTCTCGCAAACCTCTACCAATCAAAAATCTATTACAAAGTAAAAACTGCATAGAATAAAGTGTTAAATTCGTGGTAAAAATCAATGATTATACCTTTGGAGGGATGTGGATGTTCATTTGGATTATTGCGGGGTTCCTACTCTATGTGCTTATCGGTATTGGACTGCTGATTTACCATGTTATAAACGACCCTTGGGGCGAGTTTTTACTCTATGTGGCTCCATTGTTTATCGTAGCTTACCCCTATTTCATTCTGAAGCATTTGTTAACAGGCAAATAAAAAAGCAAAGAAGGTTGGGAAATCTCCTTTCCTCTTCTTTGCTTTTTATTTTTTAATCTTATATATAAAAATTGTGACGGTCAACAACGAACAAAGGAAATCAAGCGTAATAATTTTATATCATATAATTCAATTTACTATTTGATACATCCGTAATTTTTCTTGCAGGGCGTTAATTTGAGCAGTTACACATCTCATTTCCTCTTTAAGTTCATTAGGTACGTGTTTTTCATTTTCCAATACTGTATTAGCCCATGACATTTGCGAAGATGCGTTACCCATATGTGCTAATGATTGAAAAATGAAATCATCCAGTTTACCGAGTTGCTTGAAGTTTTCGTAGTTCGGCTGATGTGCTTCGTAACTTCCAAATTCCGCTTTTTTATTCATTCGTCTAACACTCCTTTTATTTGTAAATTTGCTATTCTAATCTTTGATTCTCACCGCATAATCCGAAGAGCAAAAAATCATTTACTTTACGTTGAGCTACTCTTCTCGTTTGTTACAAAACATCAAGGAATATCATATTCCGCCTTTAATTGTTGAATTCTCTCATTCATCTTTGTTATTTGTGCTATCGCTTTTTCTACCTCCTCATTACGCTTCCATTCAAAACAATCTTCGCAATAGAGAAGGCTGTCATACATGACCCAATTATGATTAACTTCGTTTCCACATCCATCTAAACGACAATGTAACGATTCGAATTCGCTTTTATAGAATGCAAGTTGTTCTTCTTGTGATAGTTTGTCAATGTCATCCCATTTAATTATTTGTTTCATGTTTAACCCCTCTCATTTATTTTATAAGGGTAAATAACTTTCAGGGCGGAAATGATGGGGAAATCCATAAAAAATCACCACTTTATGTGGTGTAAAGTTTCGTTTAGTGAATTAATCAATGTTAAAATATTCACTTCCTGTATGGAAATCCACTCTCTTTGCAAATTCACCAGTTATTGTGGCTGATTTGACCCCGTTCCCAATGTTATTCTTTTTCTCTTTGCCATCATAATATTTTCCTTTTTCAAAATAGATAACATTACTCATTTTAAAATCTTTTAAACACAGATATTTTTGCTTCATTTTACTTTCCTCTCCTTTCCTACTCACTTTCCTGCTATCATAAGACGAAAAATGGAATAACCAATATAAAAGAGAACCCAAATGCCCCATAACGTAACGAGCCAAAGTAAAGCTTGTGCTAGGATGGTTTTGATTTTTTGTAACCACATATTCACTGTATTCCTTTCTAACCCTATTATAAGACATTTATTAGGAATACTTTCGCAATGAAAACCATAGCGATTTCGCAAGCTGTTGTTTTAATTAAAATGCTAAATGAATCATCAGAAAAATAGCAGATTTTCTTTGTACGTAAAATCTCAGTTACAATGACAATCGTAATAGGAATTGCAATTAGCATAATTAACAATGGCATTGAAATAAACATATTCTTCCTCCTTATTGGTATTCTATGACCTTATCTCGACATCAACTTAATGAATCGGTGTTGCACTAATCGCTTGAAACAGCGTGTACATAATATAGAAACTTAGACCCATCCCACCTGCAAACATGATTGCGGAAAAGATAGTTGCATAAGCTGTTTTGTTTTTAGATTCGTTGGCTTTCATTTTCGTTTACACCTTCTTTATTTAGATATATTTGTAAATGTGGATTACAACACTAATAAGTAATGTGCATGTATACCATTCAATGACGCCAAATGGCTCGTCTTTTTGTATCATACCCCTAATGAAATTTATAGGGATTACCAAAAGACAGGCTACTGGAATAAGTAAAAAAACAAAGTTCTGAAATATATTATCTCCCAAAAACTCTGGAATGTGATTTGCTAAGAGGTCATAAAACGTATACATGGCTGATATGCATGCAGTTATTGTGATTAATCCTTTCATTACCGAGAGAAAAAATTTAATTATTAATTGATTGTTTTTCATTTCGTTATGGTCATACCTATCTAAATACTAGTAATCCTGTCTAAATGAACATACATAACGGGAGAATTGCACCTAATATAATCGAAGCCTCCATTATGTCTTGCATTCCTAATCCGCAATCAAATAAAAAGTACAAGAAATATAACGACCAATCCTATTCCAAGTGCTGAAAACTCCAAGACCTCTTCTCTTACCATATGGACATTTTTCTCATGGTTTTTACCAACATAGCTAAGTAACGTGACAAATAATCCAGATAGAAATAAAATGATTAAAGAAATGACGAGTACTTCTGTGATACCTTTATCAAAACTCATAGGATTTTTTCTCCCAAACCATTAATTTTAAGTATCTGTCAGTGTACACTTCCCGACAGTTTTATGAAAACATAAGTGATGCCTACAAAAATGGTGAAAGCATTTTTAACAAGTGCATGAGTTATACTCCTAGTAATTCAATTAAGCAATGGACTTACCGTTTCGGGTAAAAGTGGCATAATCTACGTTTATTCCCCATTCCATTCGTTTATTTCGAACCTCTTGTATATTCACTTCATAGGCGAAAGCGATTTGCTTATCCGCTAACCCTTCCTTGATGTAAAGTGTATGTAATTCTTCTTTTGTAATTGTGGAAAAATCCAAAAGAACGCCATCTAACCTTTTCTGCAGTTCTTTTGCAAAAAGAAGTTGTTTCCTTTTTTTAGCTCCTTCAATATAAAATTGGATGCGGAACATTTGTTGTAAAGTATGTGGATTATCAAGATTGTAATTCATTATTTCACCCTTTTTCGTTATTTAGTCAAATAATTGTACGTATCGTTTATTGTCAATTTATATAAGGTAAAAAAAGAGAAAGGTTATTTGACCTTTAACAAAAGTATACCAGTTATTTTAGACAATAGTCAATAAAACTATTTGTATTTACTAAAGAAAAAAACCTCTGCTAACGTCAATAGCAAAGGTTAAAAAGGATTATGTATTGAAAGAAATACCTTTACTACCTTTTTCTTCGACTGGATTGTTTGTCTAACCGATAAAAGGTGAAATCATCTAGCAAAGTAAAAGCAAGTAGTGTTCCATCGGTGCGCACAATCGATAAAAATTCAAACAATTGCTCTTTCGTAATGGGTCTCTTTGTTCTATCTTTTCTTTTGGTTAGCATTATCCGCTCCCCTTCTTCCTGGACTTCATAATCCTGTTCTCCCTGTATAAAAACAAATCCACCTTGTGACAGCACGAAAAAAATATTCTCTTCATCGGGTGTACCCACTACTTTATGTCCTTCTAATTCAAACAAGTCTTCCAAACTATATTTTTTGTAATCCTCTACATTGAGCATATTGTAATCCTCTACACTGAGCATGTTCTACTTCAACTCTTTCCTCGTATATATCATATAGTCCACAGTTATACTTTAACAAAAACAGATAGACAAAGGAAAGGGATTACGTGTGTAAAGTGAAATTTGAATTAGTTTCCCTAATTGTTCTTATAAGAGGTAATAATATGCAAAATTTCTTTTTTGTTATAAAATGGATATAGAGAAGAATATATAGAGTGGAGAACGGTTGATATGAGAAGAGTAAAGTTTAAAGCTTATCCGTCCTTTTTTATTTTGGTCGCTATTTTTGCTGTATGGGGATTGTATCAATGGTTTGAAGACCCGTTTCAAATGAACAGTAGTGAAGAGGGCTATTTGTATACGCAGAACAACATAGTCATGTTTATTCAGTGGGCAGACACAAATAACCAATTAACAGGTCAGGTACAAGAAACCTATTTAGACAATACCAATACCCTTCATCATGACAGTCACCCTTTCACGGGCTCACACGGTAAAAACAACCTGAGTCTAATGCTATCGAAGAATATCTCGAATGGATGGTCAGGGGAAACGTGGACAGGCAATTTAAACGGAAAGGAATTAGAGCTTGTTATACCAGCGAACGGTCAACTTTCAACTGTACCTTTTACGCTAGGAACTTTATCCGATTACAACCAAAAAGTAAGTGAATTACAACAACAAGCACAACAAGCGTCTACCCAATAATTTTAATAGATAAAAAAGTGAAGTCATCCTTCAGTAAGGATATACAGGAACTATTTGTTTCTTCGTCTGTTTCGAGTTGATAATATAACATTTGATGAAAAAAGTGCGCCACCAATGATTAGTACAACAGCAACGATAGCAACCAGCATCAGTCCCATATCTATTTCCCTTTCCTTCAAATTGTGTATTTTTTACAATCTTGTGGTATAATAAAGGGTAAGTAAAGGCGTATGCCTACATTAGTGGTCTTTAGATGTCTTCAGAAGGAGATGGGAAAGTTTTCGCAGGCTGACCCATCTCCTTCTTTTTGTTTTTCTCAACTTGGTTTGGTTTGCTATCGAATCGCCATGTCGTAAAGGTTTTCGCCTTCCCTTTCACGAAGTCCGTTAAGCTTTCTTGTTTTGCATTTAAGCGAATATTTTCCTGCTTATAGCAGAAAACAGCCAAGATTGATACAAACGCAATTGCTCCAACTATAACCATTGCTACAATTGAAACAATCGCAATGATTGTCTCATTATTCATCGTAATACCTCCAATACCTTGTCCACGTTCAAGCATACGCCCTTACCCATTATTAGGACACAATAAAGGTTGGAGATATTACAATAACATCTAAAAAGTCCTATTCCTATTATACCACATTTATCCATTCAATCATACTCCACACTCCTCTCTACCCGTTTGATTTCAAACTTAGTAGTTCTCTAAATCTAACACTATTTCTGTTTCACCCGTTTCAGTATTCAATATAACGCCACCATACATACCAATCACTTCTGTTTGTTGATATCGACTTTTGATGTTCTTATGTTGATGTCCGTGCAATACATAGGCGGGTTTTTTGGTCTCCATATACGTAAGCAATCCCTCATACCCCTCATGCGCTAAATCTCCTCGGTCATGAATCCCCTTGGGTGAGTTATGTGAGAGAACAACATCCGCAAAAGGAAGTTCACCAAGTACAAGGTTCGTTTCCTCCTGTGTATGAATAGGAGCCTTCCCTCTCTTATATCTCACACATCCTTCTACTCCTACTAGTTGCAAATTTCCTACTCTAACATGCTTACCATGTAGATTCGGGATATTACAGTATTCCAGGTCTCCAAGGTAATCATGGTTGCCATGCACACCCACAATCGGTTTATCTGAAAAATGCTCTTTAATGGATATCAGAAACATAATATCAATATCACCAAGAATCCAAACGGTATCAAATCGTGTCTGGTCAATATTTAAGAATGATTGCCAAGTCGTATAATCTACGACATGCAAATCAGCAAAAACTAAAGCGTTCAACTATAAAGCCTCCTTTTCTTTGTCTATCTACTATCAATATAGTAGGAGAGCTGATGCTTGATTAAAATATAGAAGTTAAAGTAAGTAGGATAAGTATTTACTTAATTTTATTTTTATTGTGTAACCGTTGAGGCTTATCACCAGGACGTAACTTCAGCAATGTTTACAGTTATTCGGACTTTCAGGAGGTGTTACGGATGCAGAACAAATGACAGTAAGTTATATAATAAGGATGATGGCTGGAGCATATATGTATCTAAAAGACGATAAACCTCGACATATTCATTTGATTAAAGGGGATAAGGAAGTTGTTTTTAGTGTCACCTAAAGGGATTAATATGAAAGAATTCAGTGCATTACTGAAATCAACAAACACTTGAATACAACTGGAAAGAATTGAAAAAAGAGAGGGTAGCCTCTATGATAGCCCCTCTCCTTGTTCAATGTTTTTCTCTTTTCGGACTTCTTAAATATCTTACCGTTTATTTCGATTTTTAGTTAAAGTATTTCAAACCTGGTATTTTTACATCTGTTTTTAATATGTCGATAAATTTATTCCACTTAGATGGATTTTTTGTTTTACACGCATCCACCAACTCGTTAATCGTGTTTATTCGGGTGTTTAAAGCAACATTGTTCCTTGCTTTAGCAAAGTTTACTGCTATTTCAGTAAATCCTTCTTCGAATTGGTGTTCCACAAACACCTTTTCTGCACCAGAAACAATTCCTAATAAAATTTCTGCTTCTTTTTCTTGTATCTTAACCATAGTCACTTCTCCCTTATTTTTGATTATTAATCCTTAAACAATAGTAAAGTAATATTGCTCTTCACTTCTTGAAAACATCTTTAAAGCTGAACACCTAAACTTTTATCCACGATATATAGTGAAAATTCGCAGCCTTTTGTCTGAATTTCTATTATTATAGAAAGAAAAACAAAAAAAATAAGCGATTCATCTCCAACACGCCAGGGGCATGCAAAAAGGAGACTTCACGCTAAGAATGCTAAGTTAAGTAATTACCAGTCTTGTTGCAGTTCTCGTATCGTATAAACAATGAGATTGCCATCATCGTCTGGAACCTCAATGAAGTTCTCTCTACCCACTTGGATGTTGTACCGTTCTCTCACGCCATCCACGGTTACCACTGCCACATCATCTTCTATGTACAAAAGTTTAACAACCACCATACCGAAATCTCTCCTCCTTCCATTTTATACAATCGTAACCTCTTCGATATCTCTATATCGTACCAGTATTTCTTCTTCATTTCTTTCATTGTCATAATCGATAATTTTTTCTAGCTTTACCTTGGCTTGATAGACGTTTCCCACGCCAAAGTGGTGAGCAAATTTAGTGGCTATGCTTTTAGATAATGTCCATGAATAAGCCTCTTCTACAGGAGTGGAACGTTTTCCTTCTCCTCTGTATACCGTTATGTAACCATCTTTATCGGTGATGTTTAACCTTTTTAGTATTTTAATCGCATCTTGGGTAGGCGCATGAAGAAATACTTCTTCCAAAATTTCTTCTGGAAACATGGAAAATCCATAGTTTGATAAAGTATAAACCTCTTTAAAAACTTCATACAGTTGGACTTTATCTATCTCTTTATAAAGTTTTATAAAATAGTCAATGGCAAACATATTCCATTCAGGAAAGAATATGAGCGAATAGTCTTTTTTCTCAAATGCTTTTTTCGCTTGCTCGTCAGCTTTCAACCGTTTGATTCCAATTTCGTTGAGTAACCATGTGGGGTCAACCGTTCCAATATCCTGGGTAAAATAATCGCCTACATAAAACAAATTCCGAATTGAATTTAGGTTTTTATTATACTTTATCCGATTTGTATCGTATCCATTTTCGTTCAATAACCTTTTCCATTCATTGAAGGAAAGTGATTGATATTCCGCTTTCCAGGTTGATTTCGGAAACGATTTATAATAACGCTCACCCACAGGCAATAAATCCGCTAATCGCAACTGTTCATTTGCGCTAAAGTAAAAATCTCCGAAATCCATCTAACTTATTCCTTCCCTTCTGATTCTATTTATTAACTAAATCTACTTGAACGATACATTCGCAATAATCCATTACTCTTGTATTAATGGTGACCTTAACAGGATTATCCACCTGTTCTTTAATCAACTCATACCGTCATACAACTTATCCACTTGTTCTTTCGCAAAAGAAAGCGGAACTTTTACATAAGCGTCTGGTGCAAGTGGAAAGGATTCTCCGTAAATCTTCACTTCCCTTTTAATCGGTTCTTCTGGAATTACCACAAAATCCTTTTCTTGATTGAAATAGATATCGGTCTTGTGGTCCAACCAGTTTTTTGTTTTTTACGTACACCATTGTATCGCCCGATAACAACAACTCATGTCTGGTTTGAGATAAGCGATTCACTACGCTTGGATTTTCTTTACGGTAGGCATCCGTGTAAGAAAGAAGGCTTTCCTGTTCTTTATCAATAAAAGCATAACACCCCTGAATCATTCCACCAAAAGCATGGATGTGCCGTTGTTCATAGTTTGTAAACCCTTCATCTGCATAGCGTATCAGGCGTATTTTTTCCATGTTGGGTACTCCATTTCTAATAGCAATCGGTACTACTCTTCTTTATCCTTAAATAACTCTCGCTTTTTACGAATCATCTCAAACATGAAAACCAATTCTTCTTCTGATGCAATTATGCCATCTATTTCAACCCTGTAATTCTCTAATAATTGTTTATCTGTAACCACAATCGTTTCCTGTGAGAAATCGGTATCCAGTATATAATCCACGGATACCTGGTAAAATTTCGATAGTGTTTCCACCATGTCGGCGGTTAGCTTCCTTTTCCCCTTTTCAATACCAGAATAATATTGAGGTGAAATGCCTAACACTTTTGCGATTTCATAACCTTTTTTGTTTTTTTGAGTTCGTAATTGTTTTAAACGAATGTTTTCTTTGCTTTCCAAGGGGTATCCTCCCTAGATAGTCTAACAGGTATCGCTGATTAAACCGTCACCTATCTTTTATTGGTCATCCTGTTTGTATTCACCGATTACCCTAAACTTGTCACCACCATAAATGATGCGGGGTCTATGTTTACTTATCCGTCCATCTGCTTTAAGTGGAATGTGACGTAAGTTTGGGGGATAGGATTCTTCTTCTGGCATCGCAATAACTCCCCGCTTCCCGTTTTCAAATTCCACAATATCATTGAGCTTAACGTCCTGTTCACGTAAATTGCGTACATAACCAAAAGCAGAAATCGTTTTGACTTCTAATAAATCGTGGATGTACGCCACCATTTCCTCTTCGTTTATGAATAGTTTATGTTTCGGGTGTACCTTGTTCATTGTATCTTCTATAATATATTTTTCGCCGTAGAAAACAGTGGGAACATTAAGTACCCCTTGTACGTTAAAATCTCTTCGTATTTTTAGGGTGAGATTATCTATATTCGGATGTTCTATCTCGATTTGTTCATTGTTTTGAAGGTTCTTCATCGCTTCTACAGTGAGCTTGTCCAGACGTACAGGTGTAGGATTGAAGGCTTTTTCAATGAAGCTTTGTGTCTTATCTTCATTATTTTTATTATCAGCGTTTTTCATCGCATCCACACTTTCTTTTATTTTTTCACCGTTATCTATAATTTAATTATACTTTATTAATATAAACAAGTAAAATATTTTTTACCATATATTAAATGCATATCGAAAGCAAATAATATAGGTTTAAACTACATATATGTTACTTAGAAAGCTCGGTGTTGTCCACTTTAACAATAAAGAAACAAAGGAAGTTGTAAACCCCTTTGTTTTCATCCTATCTTATATTTGATTGAAAAATACTTTGGCGAATTTAAAAAAAATGAGTATCTTCCCTCCTGTGCGACACGTTAAATAACGTCCATTCCCCTTTTCCAAGAAGACTTACTAATCCATCTGCATTTAAGCTCGCTTCTTTTTCAGATATTTTATCTCTTGGAGTTGAAAGTCTCTTCAACGTTGTTTTATCTACGACTTGAATTTTCCTCGTCTTCTTTCCATCTGTCCTATCAAAAATAAGACTCAACTGGTCACCATCCTGGTAGACACGAACAACAAAAAGGATGTAAATTTCTGCGAGTGAATGATTATCCGTACTGATACTTTCTGTTAAGGTATCCGCAAGATGTTCACCTTTATTCTGGTCTACGTAAAAGTTTCCACCAAGCTCCTTTGTTTTGGGTAATGTTCCAATATTAATTTGTTTTAATGTAAGCTCTCTATACCAACCAACAATACGGCTTAAATCAAAACCTTCTGTCCATCCTGAATCATGGTCTGCAGTTTTGAGCCAACCATTCATCATGTTATTCTTCCACCAGTCATTTTTATCAAGTATTTCTTTTAATCTTTCTTTGGGAATCTTGACCCATACTTGCCTATAATTACTCGGCGCAAAAGCACGTAAAATAAATTCTTCTCCGCCCATATCTACAACAAATTCTATCGTTTTATCTACATTCTCAGATGATTTTGGTGTGATATGACGTACAAATAAAGTAGTTAATCTGTCAAACTCTCCTTTTAACACGACAGTTTCCTCCTTTTTAATACTAAAGTTCCGAACTATATTTACTTATTATTATAAAAGACCGTATTGTGCAACCGATAAATTAAACGCTCCGATTTTAGCCATGATTTCGTACTCGTGAACCTATTGAATAGATTCCCATTCTTCTTCTTTAAAAAGCGGAATTAACTCTTTGAATGTTTCTTCGATATCCCATATCCGACTGTTCCATTTAATCGCCAGAAACAATGCATGTTCGGCTTTTTTCTGGTACTTTGTATCCGTCAATCCAAATTTAACAAATAACTCGTGTCTTAACTCCTGATAATCAGATTCAGAGAGCCATCCTTTTTTGTCCACTGCGTGCATAGTTGCTCCGCCTCCTAAAGGTTCCCTTTTTTAAAGAATACGTCAAGTCCATTAAAATCGCCTTCATCTGACTCAACGTTTGCCATTTTATCTATCGCTTCTTTTACTTGCTCTGCTGCAGCTTTTGTATGTCTGCATCTGTGAATGGTTTTTCTTTTTTAGTCATATCAATCCGCTCCTCTAACGCTTAGTGCGTTGTATTGTTTTGATTCTATTATTGAGTTTTGCCAAACTGCTTTAAGTTCAGCTATAAAGTAAAAAACTATCCATTTCGATTTCTTCTAAATCAGTTAGGCTATCTGCAGACACGCAATGCGTCTTTAATACGATATAGCCCTCATGCCCTTCCCCGTACAGACACTCTAAATAAGAACCTTTATACGTGCCATGTACCAATAGGATGTACTCTTCTTCAACAGAATTTCCTATATACGTTTTGAGATTATCTAAACCATCATCATTGTCTTTTCCAACACCGTAAATGCCTTTGCCTAAATCATGAACCCAATCGTCCGAATCCCTAACGGTTATACCATTCTTATCGATGGAATCATAATTTTCAACGGAAGATGCATGGAAAAAACTACGGATATGAAGTCTACCTGCAACTGTTCAGCAAGGCTTTCCAGAGAAACGTCTTGTTGTTCCAGTCTATCATTCTGTTCACTCGTGAGAATGAGGTGCTCAAACAGAAAAGAATTTACTTCATCTCCACCTGTTTGTTCTACGTTCCAATTTAAGTTTTTTACTGCTGACATATTCGTCTCTCTCCTTTTGAAAGCAAAAAGCCCAAAACATTTTTCAGGCTATACATTTGCCTTATCCTATTTTTCTAAACGATTGCAAATTTAGAACCTCTTCATTTTCTGGAACAATTCCAATGCAGTACTGAGAGGTTCCTTTCCAACGTGTTGGTAATCCACACTGATTTGCAATTTGAACAATTTCTTTTCCGTTACCCGACCAGGATAGCCACAATGTCGAAACCAATTCATTTTGTTTGGTAAAGGCGTCAGCACCCTGTTTGGTATAAAACACAACCTTATCTGTATTCACATGTTCACCGTGTAGTATTTCCCATGCAGAGCTATTTGTTGCTCCAACAGCTTGTTTCGCCACATAACCCTTTTTGCGTAATTCCCGAAAGAATTGATTGACCTGCTTTTTCACAATCATCGTATTCCTCCTAAGTAAAATTTGCTGTAGTCCAATAAGAAAAAAATGAAGCATTTCCCTTGTTTATAACGTTTTTATATTATAGAAAAAAAACAAAGGTTTATTATTATTTATGTAAACTTTATTTTACTATTTATTTTATATAAGATAGATTCAGATTAACATATCGGCTACAGAATTACCATATATATAAGAAGAAAGACGATACGGTTGAAATTAAGTTCTTTGGATTTAAAAAAGAAGAGGAATCTAACTAAGAATTATTTGTTGAGGTGTGATGGTTTTAGGAGTTCTCATACGAAGCGGATAAAACGTGTTACCGCACAAAAAAAGACAGGTCATCATTTCTGTGAGCCTGTCCTTTATGTTTCGCTTTTCTGCTATACGAACCTTTTCCTTTGCTTGCTTTGTGAATGCCCGTTCCTCTGCTTATTTCAGAAGTCGTAAACTTTCTAAATTTCAGAGGGTCAACTTTCACCGTAAAACTCATATCCATCGTTTTCTTTTTTGCCATTTTTCTTCATCCTCCTATGATGTATGTCTATTTATCACTGCTCATTATATTCAATGAACTAACAAATGAATCATCGCAAATTTAAGTCGGAGTTGTAAACAGCTTATGATGTTATATTCCTTCTAGCTTCAGCTAACGGACTATCAGTAGTAATAGCTTCCCTCCAGTGTTTTTATTATTTTATGAGAAAGATTTTTTACATTCAAGCCCGTCATTTCCTGATAATGTTCCAATATATTTCGAAGCGTTTCAATATCTTTTTTTGTTACTAGTTCATCAACTGTTTTAATCCCTTCATCAGAGCACTCCTCGCATATATTATCCTGTTTCGTTAACTCATTAATCACTGGACAATCTTTATCTCCATACTTACAACCATGCCGCACACAACAATGTCTTTCGTGAACGCCGTATTTACTCTTATCCATATTCATCGCTCCTCTAAACTCATAAGTTTTTTTCCTTTTAAGTATCTTTTTAATCCATTGCAATCCTGTTCAGTTTGGTTATTTATGCGTGATAAATCCATATTATCATCAATATGCAAGTTTGACCAATCTGTAAATTTACTTTTACCAAATACATTTTACATGATATTATATAAATAATAAATACCTAAATTATTAGCACTTAAAATAGATAAGGACGGATACATATGGACAACAAACTACAAATCCTAAAAAATGATATCGCTTTTCAACAGGAAAATTACGATTCTGGTCGCCAATCTGTAAAAGAGGAATTAGAAAGGTTGCTAAAAGATTTCGATGTATCCTCTATCGAAGGAATAGCGATTAATCTTACAGAAATCCTAAGAAAAGCGCAAGAAGTTGCGGTAAAAGAAATTGGCTTAAATAAAACGAAGGGAATTGTTAAATTTATTGAATCATAATAAAAGAAACAAAGATATAAATTACAAGCTTCCCCCTTATAATAAAAGGATATAAATAATCAGGATAAAAACACACTTTATCATTTATTTAGGAGGGTTCTATTATGAACTACGGAATTAAAATAGGTTATTTAATCATTGAAAATGGTGAGTACACGGATGTAGTCGCTTGGGAAGACATTAAACCCTATTTAGATAGAGGATGCGATTATACCGAATGTTACTATGTTGTGGACAATGATACGGATTTAGTCCCAGATGAAGCAAAAGATTATCACCTTGTCATGTCCGATGCAGAAAAGGAATTAAAACGTATCAAGGAGAGACACGTAGAATCATTCTTTGGCATTCCCGTGTTTGCATGGAAAGAATACAACGGGATTGATGAAAGTGGAAATCTATTTGTAAATGTAGAGTTCTTCTTGGAATCACTCAAGCAGTACAACGGGCTGGATATCAATGTGCTCCATGATTGGGCAATTGATATTTGGACAGATGAAGGAAAGAAACTCGATAGCTTCTCCCTGATTGAGGTTCCAGAGTTCCGTGAAGCTCTGCAGGCTATTGTCAGCAAACCTATCCCCTCTCTTGAAACAAAAATTCGCACAACCGTGAAGAAGGCGTTCCAAGATAATGGCACTTTTGATGATGTTAAATTCTATCAAATCCGCCATGTAGTAGATGTTCTTTTAGCCAAAGCCGATGAAATAAAAAGACAAGAACCAAACGCCTCGGAAGAAGATATCATGCAAATGGTTGACACCGAAGTGGTCAATGTCATCGATAACCATATTCGGGAGTGGTCTTTAGAAGACTAGATATTGAGGTTAGGCGATTCAAAGGCAGAAACGACAAACCAAGGATAAGTCATTTCTTATCTTTGGTTTTTTGAATCTAACAATAGGAGCGTAAACAATGGGCGAAATCGCTGATTATTACATCGAGCGTCAATTTCAACGGCATATGCACCCTGAACGGGAAATCGTGCGGGAGAAAAAGGAAAGACAGTATCAGATGGAATCACTGGATGATAACGGACTGATGCAAAAAGCTGAACAAGCCATAAAAGCAAAACGATACAATGAACGTTTCATCGCTATCTGTGAAAAGATTCTTAAGCAGAATCCCCCTGCCCTATCAGAAAAACAACGCAACTGCTTCTATGGATTGCTTGGTGATTCGCTTTAAAGAAATAGAACAATATGAATGGTTTTTTTAGTCGATAATATATGTTCCAACTTCAAATGTAAGTAATCTGTTGAAATGTTTATGATGGACAATAGCGCAATAACAGAAAAAGGAGAGTGCTGATATAAAAGCATTCTCCTTTCATTTTATTATCTTGTTTTCTCTTTGTTTTATTATTATAGACAATGACATTGCATTCCTTCTGTTAGAAAACGAAAAGCCCCCTAATGGAACTATTCTTCTAAAGCCAATAATGCTTTTACACGATTGATTTCTTCATCTGTGTGGACTACACCCCCTGTGTTAAAATCAATATAATACTGCAAAACTTCCTTACGTGTCTGCAATTGATTGATATTGATTTTTATCCCTTGATTCATTCTTGGTCTATCTTCATAATCCCTAGAGTAAGCTCCAAACACCTTGATTTCGTTGTTTACAAAGCGTGTGATGGCAATACTTCTTTGTAACCCATCTACACAAACGAACGCTTTGTAGGCGGTTTTTGCTTCGCTTTGCCACCACGGACAATTTAAATAAATGACCCGTGCCGTTTTTCCTCCTCGAAGCAAAAACTCAAGGTAACGTATCTGTTGTTCTTCCGTCCAGACTGGACCTCTTTGGAAATCAGGATTCATTTCAAGACCATACTCTTTTTGCCACTTTTCAATCTGTATTACGAATTGTTCTAAATCGTAATCCACTTCCCAACTGCCGACACGGGTAAATTGAGGGATATCTCTGTATTTCATCTGAATACCTCCTGGTTAATCGTGTTCAAATCATAAACACCTTTATTATCAAATATTGATGTATTATATGCGTTGTTTCCATCGTCTATTAGATTGCTAATATAAAAATAGAGAGGTACAATATCCTCCCTATCTACCTTTCTATTATTCGGTTAGCACCATGTCGAAATATTCACCCTGACACTCTCCGCTAATCACAACACTATGAAAGTATCCGCTACCTTTATACCATTGAATCGTTTCCGCAATGGCTTTATACGTCCAATAGCTTCGTTTCCCAACACGGTCAGGATTTCGGAGCTTCCCCCTACTTTTAACAACCGTAAAAACCTCATATTGGAGGCGGTTGCCATGCAACAAAACGCAGAGATTATCACGTTACAAGACAAGTTTGGAAATAGTGTTGAGGTTTTTAAAAGACCTTTAGAAGTGGGGGATAGAGTGGTAATTATGGATGATGAAAAAAATAGGACACTCTTATACCATATACCAACCCAAAAATATGTGGTTTCTACCGTAACAAAGATAATTGATGAAGGATACAATGAGCGAAGAATTGTAACTGATGCAATTGGCGGTAGTTGGCGTGAAGTTTTGGTTTATCAAGTCATTGAATAAATTTAAAAAAGAGGTTGGTACGATAGTACCACCTCTTTTCTATGAGCACTACTAGAGAACTCCCATTTCATTAATTAAGTGGACACGGCTTATTCCCTAATAAAAATACACGATTCCTGAATCAATAATCGTAGTGAATTATCTTTTATTTGTTGTATATCATCTTGTGTTTTCACTTGTAACACGATGATGTTCTTTTTTATTTTCCCTGTAGAAAGTAAAGAAAAAAGATGGTCAATGGGATTTTCGCCTTGTTCCTCATTTTCTTCTTCCCAAGCTAAGATTTGTTCAATATGCAGAAGTTGAAACTGATAATCTGTGGTAACCTGTATTCCTGTCTGGTTTTGATACCGTTCAGCGATTCTACCCAATACTTTGCTTCTCTCTTGTTTATCGGTTCCACTAAATTGATGTACGGGTAGATTGGTTAAAATATGCTTGAATCCTGTTTCGCTCATAGCAAAGCTCCTTCTATTTCATAAGTTTAATACTTGTTAGCTGTCTATCTTTGTTACATCCAATACCGCTTCAGGATGAATAAGTATTTCCTGCTCATTGCGGTCGTCAATGTAATCAATGACATCATCAATATGTACCTTTCCCTGGTATACCATGCCGTTTGTATCAAAACGATTGGCAAAGAAATTCGCTACTTTTTGATTGGTTGTCCAACTGTAGGCATCTCTATAGGGAGTTGAACGGCTTCCTTCTCCACGAAATACTGTGATAAACCCATCGCTGTCTGATTTTAACTTCCGTTTAAAACTCTTATCTGGATTTAACTCTAAAACGTCTTCTAAAATGTTTCGGTCTATCAAATCAAAACCATACTCCATCCTTACATACAGTTCTTTAAATACCTCATATTTTTTGTCGAGTGGAATTTCTTCATACAAATCATGAAAGACAGACAAGGCAAAACGCTTTTCTGCTAAAACCAAAATTTTATCATAATCCCCTTCTGCTAATAATTGGGGTATCTGTTGTCTGCGTTCGGCTATTGTCTCTTTAATCCGATAAAATTCAAGTGTATGTTGGTCGAGATTCATCATTTCTACATATATCAAGTCTTCATGATAGACATACGGGAACAGCAGATTCGTTGAAAGAAGAAGGTTGTCGGGAGAAACCTGCAGGTATTCCATTGTCCTCACCATTTGACCGTTAGAAGGAACCGCATATTTGCCACTTTCCTCAATCATTGCCCTGATTTTCTTATCTTCTAAGAATCTAAAAGGTAGAACCATATTCTGCTCAATAAATTGTTTCACCATCTCATGTAAGACACTATCCATGCTTATACACCCTCTCTATTCACACCGCTATTGCTTTACTTGAGTTTGAATCTCAAACTCGATGCCGAACGTCTGTTGAGACGGACTTGGTGACTTTTGTATGACTTTGAATCCTGTAAAGGAACAGATGTCGTTATCCGCAAAGATGGTAGCAAACACATCGCAAATTTCTAAGGATAAACCCGCAAGAATTTCGAACTCGTCATGAGCCATGTTGATAGTGTGGTTATCCAGTGTAAAGTGTCGTTGTATCGTTACATAATCTCTTTCATCCTGAGCTTGTTGTTCTGAAACCAACATAGAAGGAAAACTATCTTGAAGGTAGGTTTGTAAGTTTTGTTCCAAACTTGATATATTCATGTTATTTCCCTCCTTTTTGAATTTATAATGATAAACCGCATTTGCTACTTGGTGAAATCTTTTCATACATGTTTTTCACGCTTACCCGAATATTATTATTGGCATTAAGGTAAAACAGATTGGTGTCATTCTTACTCATTTGGTTCATAACTTTTTCGTAAAACTTATGAGAAAATATTGCTGTGTTAATAAATACAGCATCCACACTATCAAGCGTTTTCAAATCTGTACGAATAGCATCGGGATGGATAACGATAAAGGATGGTAAGGTTTCTTTGATTTTGTTCTGCCAATTCGGATGTCCTCCGATAATGACGACTTTGTGCTGTTGTAGCTTATCCACCATACCCTCTAAATCGATAGCCTGACTCTCCTCTTCTTGATTCTCCTGTTCCAAGGAATAAATATAATCACAAAGCGCATGTACCTCCTTGCTTTTGTCCTCCATCTGCTCTTTTTCAGCTTTTAGCGACGCATTTTCTTTCTGCAGACGCTTTAACTCTTCCCATAGCTTGTTGTTTTCATCCTTCAATTTCGCTTCGTTTGCCTTCATTTCTTCTTGCTGGCTTTTTATTCTCTCTTCTTTCACAGCCAATTCTTTTTCATATTCACGCAGTTCATAATAAAAGTCATCCTGTAATTGATTAAAGTAAATGCCTTTCGCTCGGTTGTATTCACCCGCTAGAGCTTTCATAAAGAAACAAGCGATGACGAAGTTATCAAGGTCTTCTTCTCCCATTTGGTTGCCTTCTTGTCCGTTAATCGCCTCAAACATAATTTGTTCAAGGTCTTCTGGTGTAAGAACATTCGAAGAGGTTAAATCCATTTCGTTAATCCCCAACACCTTTAACCATCCAGAATAAGCTCCAATGTACTTCGATATCCCTTGATTAAAGACTTTTGTTCGTACCTCTTCGTATTCTTCTTTAGTTAATCCTTTAAGAGAATTGATTTTTTTGGTTTCCTCATTAATTATCCCGTCAAATAGAATATCAAGTGGAATGGTTCGGTTTTTCTTCGCAATAAAATAACGTTCATACAAATTATCCATACGTTCTCGGTTCTTATTGAAGTTCTCTTCGGTAAAATACATCTGTTTTACAAGCAAATCCTCTGTGTACCGAATAAAGAGGCTTTGAAAGTACTGACCGTATTCGGTTTGCATATCGATATGTACGCCTTCTCTTTGACAAAGATACAACAAAACAACATTGTGGAAGAACAAATCGCTTTCGCTTGTTTTATCTTCCCCGCCCATTTTTCGTTGGAACGCCATTGAAAAATCGTCGATTCGAACACGCTGTCTATTCTTAATAAAATTCCAACAGAATTTGTATCCCTTTTTAATCAACTTATATATCAGGTCAAAATCATTATGGTTGTAGCACCATTCGACAATGCCAGCCACTTTCTTCATCCGCACTTCTTTATCTATGGTATAACGTGTAAAGGTGACATCATCATAGAAGCCACTATTTTTATAGGTTTCATAATAATCCAGTTTGTTTGCTTCATAGATGGTATCAATTTCTTCATGGAGGAACGTTCTTGCCCCTAATGCAACAATTAAATAGAGTCGTATGTTTATCGTAAACGGTTCAGACTTATTTGTCGTATGCGGTTTATACATATCAAAAAACTCCTTTAAGATAAGGATGTATTAGTCTTCACAATCGTTATTGTTTCATTGGTTCGGAATACTTGTTTTCAAGCCAATTAAGTTCGATATCTACAAGGTGTTTCTTCCATATTCAATGTGTGATTTAGGCTGATTGCATAATTTCATTTTATCTGTAATTAATTTTTATGTCAATTATTTTTTACCAATTACTTCTTTAGATATCGAGACAATATATACATTTTGCTAAAAAAAAACCACACAGCGAAAATCCAATTGGCTGTGTGGTTTATCAAAACGTCAATTCATTTATTAGAAAGGTTTGTTAGGATACCATACTTGTAGATACAACGCATGGTCGTAATCATTATAAGACGCCTTCACTGTTCTTCCGTTTGCTGTGAACGTGTCTGGAATGTTATTGTTTTGCAGTTCCTTGTCCACTTATTTTTGGATGATTAATTTTCCTTCTCTTAAAGAATTGCTTGATTACGCCAATGAATCTTCAGCAACTTGTTTTAACTGTTCTAAGGTGTGCCTATACGTTTCTTTTGTGGTTCCAAGCGGAAAGAAAATACAAAGTTCATGTCGTTCGGCAAAACCTGTTTCATCCCCTACCATCACCACAATGCCTTGTTCTACTTCTTTCGAAAGGATTTCTGCCTTACGCTTTAGTTTGGCTAACACTTCGTCGCTTTTCAAGTTTCGTTCAATAGCAAAATCTCTGTCAATCTCAAATTTCTGTTTGTCATGAGAATATTCTTCGTCATAGAGATAACCAAACTGGTCATCGAGTGTCACCAGATACCCCTCTTCCTCTTTACCGAATCCCTCTCGGTTTATCCATTCTTCTGCCTCTTGCATACCCTCTGGTGGTGTTTTAACATGGTCGAAATATTCATCACATCGATTTTTGATAAAGAATAACTTTGCTCCGTTCATATTGGTGTACATCAACTAGCCCTCCCATTCGTGTTTAGGTGTATTTCTTATTCGCATTACCATTATATTCTTTTACATTAATATTGTAAATTATTTTTTACATAAGATTTATTGTATTTTTTACCCATATAATCGTGTTATAATACTAACAGTATGACGGACAACATAGGAGGATGGAGATAGTGGAAAATCGTTATCGAATTGAAGACGAGTTTGCCATTCTTGAAGTGCCGTACAAAGGGAACATGGTAGAGATTCAAATTGACAAAGAAGACATCGGGAAAGTTTCTTCGATTTCAGGACGGTGGATTTTGCTAAAAAAAACGCCTGCTATCTTTTATATTGTGTGCAATCAAGACAAGACTATTTCTTTACACAAATTATTGGTTGGAGCTACCAAAGAGGATAGCGTCTACTTCAAGGAAAAGACGTATACCAATCTATCAAAATCAAATCTAATGATAAACACCTATGAGACGGATGAAGCCTTTCGACAAAAACGAAAAGAAGCGTACCAGAACATGTCCGCGCAAGGAAAAGTGAATCTCCTTCGAGGCATACGGGATAATCGCTATTCAAAAGAATGGTCAACCAAGCTCTCGGATAAAAAGAAGGGGAAACAAAATGCTTCATCAAAGCTTAACGAAAAAATCGTACGGAGAATCCGTGAAGAATATTCGTTGCACCAGGTTACACAACAAACGTTGGCAGAATACTATAAGGTAGGGCGTACAACAATCGGGGATATAGTCAACTACAGAACTTGGGCTGAAATTGGAGAAGACCCGAAAAAGAATTATCGTATTTATGTTGAAAATCAAATCATAGACTTAGACTTAAGGGAAACACCGATTCAGGAGTATCTTTTTACCAATAAAGATATTCTTCAACAGGATGTTGTCCTTCATGTAACCGCTACCCACTCCGAAGAATATATCTTTATACAAAAAATCGGGAAAATAAAGTTGTATGTAGAAGTGCGGGATAAAAACAAAGGATTTGTCCACAGTTTTGAGATTGTATTCCCTGAGTTTCTTACACCTATGAACATTCATAATTATGTCATTACCCATCGAAAACCTACACGCTATATGCATCGACATGATATTCACTATTATATGTGCATTATTTCTACTTTCTTATTCGGGCAATCCGTGGCACAAGAAAAGACCCTCGAAAAATCAGGGTCTCTTTGTACTCCTTAATATTAAAAACGTATTTCATAAGTCCTAAGTCTGAATCAAACGCTATACGGTATTGACATAGAACTAGCCGTTCCATCCTTGTCTACGTAATTTTTCTAACCAATCATGGTGTTTTCTCATACCCTCAAAATACGTGGGACCTTTCATGAAATCTAAACACTCCTTTTCGAAGGTACGCTGGTTTCTCGCCTTCGATTTAAAGGATAAATTTTTTACCCACTGCCCTTCACTTACGATTCGGACATCTCCGTTTTCTTGCAAATGAAACTGTATCCCGCCTACCAAGTGAAACGGAATGATGCGTGAATCCGTATCTTCTTCCACCCTTTCAACTTTAGAAACCACTTGCGGTTTTTCATCCTTTAATACAGATTTACGTTGTTTTTCGATTTCTTCATTTCTTTGTTTGTATTTTTTGTAGGCTCTCCAAACAAACCAGATAACCAGAACCAATACAATGAGTTTCATCCTCTTTCCTCCTTACCGCTTCGAACAAAAACACCCAGGCATATTGCTAATATTTACACAGATAGTCATCCAATCTTATAACTTTTTCCCACACATTGGACAGTAATGAACTTTTATCCTCAAATCACTAAAAGTCCCACAAATATTCAAACTAAATTGTTCATATTCAACATCATCAAGAATAAAAGCCTCATAATGTTGTTTGGTTCCATCTGTTTTTACTTCCAACGGTAGATTTTCACCTGTAGCTTCGCTTAAATCACAGTATTTACACATGCTTACACGCCTCCTTTAAAAAAATCTAATCCGTAGTTGATATGTATCTATATTACCTTCTCGTATCGTTTATAGTCAACAATAACACCCCGTTGTATGAGGTGTTATTGTTTGTCCTTTACTATACGGTTGTTTTTGTTTTTTGACTATTATCATTTGTATCACTCGCAACGTGTTGTTTGAGTGGTTTCATGACATCTTCCGTACTAATCAATGGATTGATAAGGCTTAGTAGTCTCTTTTGTTCACCGAGTAATTTTTCCTTGCCTTCTGGTGAACGCAACCAACTTTGTACCGCCATAAATTTTTCAAAACCCTCTTCGTTCTTTTCAATTTTTAACTCCTTCCATTTTTTCTCCATCAAAATTTGATTTGCCTGTTCAATTACCCGTTTTTTCAAAGGGGGGATATGCTCCACAATTTTTTCCTTGTGAAGTTGTTGAATAACAGGGATATGATTCACAATGTCGATTACCATACCGTTTAATGAAAGGTGACCCAATCCAGGTAGGGCGACATCCCAATCTTGTTTTCGCTTCTCCCATTGTCTTTTCGTAATCGTTTCAGGTCTGTTTGTCTGGTTTTGATAATGATAGTCGCTAATCAGCTCAAGAGCTTCCCACGCTTTGCGGTACTCCTGATGCTGGCATAGAAACACCGCCAAAAGTTTTCTCTTCATAGGGTATACAACCATACGACAATCAAAATTGGCATCCAAATCAAAGGTTTCGCCTGCTTTAAACTTTCTGTGTTCTCGATGTAAATCACAATAGGCTTCTGAAACCACCGCACAGTCCATATCAACTTGTTTTTCCCCATACTTATCTTTTACTGCCTGTTCTCCCTGTAGTGTAACCGTATCTATCATGTCGGTGATTCGCTCTGCTACGAGACGTTCACATATTTCAACAGCCACTTCTTGCATTTTGGTTCGTAACTCCATCGAAAATGCCTGTAGTTCATCTAACGAAAGTTTTCTTTTGAAAATATAGCCATCTGTTATGACGGTACTCATGTTCGTCCACCTTTCTTAGGATAAGCCCTGTTATATCTAGCTCTGCCACCTTGTTCTTTGGTTCTCCTATATTATAGAAATCCGAAAAAAAATAAATGAATCGAAGAATGATAAGCGGTTAATTTACCGTATAATGAGTGAGAAAGAACGGATAATGTGCATCCTTCGTTATCGAATATTTAGCACTTCCGTAAGTAGAATATAAGAAGTTTCATAAGTCAGGTTTTATATAAAACGTTCATCAGGCAGAATCATTAATGAATCTCCCACCACTTAGCAAAGCTTGAAGTGTGGGTTTCTTCTCTTTCAAGTCAAGAAGTTCCTGAAAGACCATTCGGTCTTTTGCTTTCACGAAGAAAGAGAATCTTCTCGTCTCTATAAGAAGCAACATCTCTCGATGGGTGGATTCGCACCTTCTACTACTCCCCGACTATGCGGGTCGTAGATACTTTGGAATCCCTTTTAATTAACATGTAACGTTCTAATTAAAACAAAAGCGAGATTTCCCACCTCTTGGGTTAGGTCTCGCTTTTTACATAGTAGTTCCTGTTAGATATCAAATGGTTTGTTCATTTGCGATTATCCGCTAACAGTCAAAATCAAACCTGTAACGTTTTGGGGTAGTCATCAACCCATTTTTCATATTCATAGTTTCTTGAAGCCTCTAATCCATCATTAGAATCCCAAAACTTTAATTGGCTTAATAGGTAATCCATTTGCCCATCATTCGTTGGAAGCGGTAAAATTAACGGGCATTTGCTCCATTTATCAAAACAATCGACATGGTCAATCGCAATCTTCCCATTAAGGTACGAGTAAGAAGCTCCTACACTATTTGGGTCATGCGGAGAACAAAATCCACCGATTACGTTCTGCCCTGTTACCGTTACAAAATCGTACAAGTCACCAATTTCCAGTTCGATGGTATAGCCCGCTTGTTTGAGCCTTTCGATAATCGTTTTTATGTTCATATCTTAGCTAACCTCCTGCTGTAAGTAATAAACCTTAACTCAATTTTCTATGATTATTTGACTTATATGGCATCGTAGATATTTCTTATTTCTACGCATAATTGAAAGGCTTTCTGTAATTTTTCTTGGGCTAATGAATGTGCGTCCGTATCCCTATCATTCTCATGCAAACTTTTTGCATGACCGACAAGTTTCTGTATTTCATTCACTTTTTCCAGGATGATTTTTGTGTTACCCCTTGCTTTCATACTTTCACCTCTTTTGCATCCAAATTTACCTTCATTGCCACGATATTCTGTATTTATTCCACCCTACCTCACACATTTCTCTTTCGTTTAGCACCTCTTAGAGATTGTTTAAATTGAACAAGAAGAAGGCTAATTATAACTTGATGTCTTTCCAATCAACTTTTTGCATAACCTTCTTTTCTTTTGGTACATATTTGTACCCCATGCCTTCGTACGTTCTCTTTTTGATATCCTCACGAAGATGGTCTCGCACATAATTAACGATAAATCCATCTACCTTCATGTTAATGATTTTCACAAAATCCTTTTGCAAATTCGGGTCAGCAAAATAATTCGTTAAGATGCTTCGGTCAAACCGTTTACGTTTTTCAATTCCCTTACTAAGCTCTAACCTTCGTATTTGACCAAGCAAGGACACAAAGACTTCCAAGATACGATAAAGATTTGCCCCATATTTTCTATCCGTTGTCTCGTACTGCTCAACTTGCCCCTTTTTCTTCACTTGGAAAGTTGGTTGACTCGTCAATATTTCGTAAATGGCTTTTACATCATCATGGAACCACTCGTTATTCCATAAGGTTTTATACGTTCCTTTAGCACTCCCCGCTACTATCCGATAGGATTCTAAATCATTGCCTTTTGTATAAATATTTAACGCATGAAACATGCTGTACTCTGGAAGAGCCATCTTTGTCGCAAACAACAGCCGATACCGATGATACAAACCAAGTTGAAAACCTCTGTCCATATATTTGCGAGTTCCTTCGTTATCGACAAACTTCCATGAATTATAAATCATCATGGCGTTAATCCATTCTCTATCATTGAGTGGTGGATAAACCTTCACGAGAATATCGATGTCAGGGACTTCATCATTACAAAACATCCTCTTAAACCCATCTAAAAGTTCTAATTTCGAATCATGATTTTCAAATTTACCGTCACAGGAAGCGGCAATAGGCATCAATTCATAGCCAAAGGAAATCCCTTTCTTTGTCATCCCGTCCATTTCGGTCTGATTTTGCTTGATTTCCTTCACAATGCTTCTGGCTTCTTTCACAAGCAAATCGTCCGAATTAACTTTGATACCGTTCATCTTCCGTTGCTTAATCTTCATAATAGTTTCCGCAAGTTTGGAATCTGAGTTGAAGAGTTGTAGCACCATAGGTGAAAGATTGTATCCTACCTGTAAGCGCTGACTCATTTCTTTTGCATTCACTTTATATAATTTGTATTGTTTTTGAAGTTGGTGGTCAATCATGGTATGGAGGTATTGCATCGTCTGTCCCTCTTTTCTCTATGTATTGTCTGTTATTCCAATTTTATCACATACAAAATATGTTGTATATATCATTGTGTAATTTATTTTTTACATTTCAGACATACAGAAATTGAGATACAAGAGGTTGAACAAGGGTAAAACGTGTATTCGATTGACGCTAAAGCCCAGGCATTTTAAAATAGAATTAACAAAACGGAGAGGAAAGGAGGAGAAAATTGAGCAAGGAAAATCGATACAGACTCAAGTTCTACCTAAACGCCCGACATTTTCTAAATGAAAATGGAAAATCATCGGAGATTTCCCCTCATACCTGGGAGGTTGGCTTGTTTATTCTCAAACAGGATGAAGAGAAAACGTTTAGGGAAGTCGAAAAAAAAATAGAAGCCTTCTTTGACAACTTTGATAATCAACTGATTAACGACATTCCTCCTTTCAATCTGCTTAATCCCACAACCGAAAACATCGGTAAGGTCTTCTACAAGCAACTGTCAAATATTCTTAGTGAATATGGACGGGTACTTGAAACATTACAAATTAGCGAAAATCCCACACGAACCTATATCGTAAATGAATATGAAAGTTATTTTCATGACTTACGAAAACAAGTCGAGGCAGATATAGAACGATATAAAATCAATCAAGACAAACAGGAAGAGTTGACTCCCCCACTAACTTCCGAAAACAAAGATAAAAAAGGAGTTCCTCCCGCCTCAATCATCGAGAGCAAAAAGGAATTTGAGTATTCTTTATATGAAGATTCTCGCCAAACGAAGCGAGAAAGGATAAGACGAAAACGAAACAAGAAGGTTAAAATTGGAATTGGAGTTGCTACCGCCGTTACCATCGGTATTGTCGTGGCATCCAAAACATATCTATAAGGGCTATATCATTTAACAGGTTGCGAAAGCACACAACAGAACAAATCAGCAGGATAGAAAATCATTTCTTCCTTATTTGTTTTGCTCGCATTCCTAAATGATATAGCCCTTTTTGTTTTGCTTAAAATCACAAATATTTGAGGAGGAAATAGAAGATATGAAAAAATTCACAACGAAAATGGCAGGTGTTGCCTTCTTATTAACAAGTCTAAGCTTTACGAGTGTACAAGCGGATGTTACACAAGCCACTCAACAAGTAAATCAGCCAGAAACGGGAATTGGAGGGTTTATCCATCATCTGTTGGGCGGGATTTTAGATACACACGAAGATACCCCTTCCATCCAGGCTAAACCAACGCCTACTCCTTCCCTTTCCAATTGGGGAATGGATTCGAATAATCTGCACCTTTACTTTAAAGGGGAAGATAAAATCCCAACGAACTATCAAACTTCTCATAACATAGATACCGAATATGGACGCATGACGTTAGATTCCCAACGGCAAGGCAATCAAAATGAAGTCATTAATACATTAAAAGATGCCAACGGTAAGGTGGTCTATACCGAGCCTACAAAAGTAACGGATAGCAAAAGTTTTCAAGCAGACATCCCATTTGACCACATCACACATTCCGCTTCTTCTGGATTTGAGTTGAAAATCAAGGATTGTAATGATAAACAAACCCCTCCTGTTGTTATCTCCACAGCAAACACCGTTCCGAGCTTTACCGTTTACGGCATAGGGGTCGCTACCATTGGTGCTGGATTCATCCTTGCAAAACGACGTAAAAAAGGAGGCGTTTGCTAAATCCATGATGATAGTAACTCTCTTTGCCTTAGTTTTGTGGGGAGCCTTTACCTATGCGCTTCACAAACGGGGATTGAATTTTTTCACTTTTTTAATGGGGAGTATCGGAACCTTTCTTTTCACCGTTGCCCTTCTACGAGATGCGCTTTATAACGTATTTGTCAAAGTGCTCATGACGATTCTTTCTCTTATCGGAAACCTCACACATACATTTGAAAGTTATATCGGAGCCAATTCCATTACCGTTTTTCATAAAACGGATGCCCTCTCCTTTTTCATTAGTTACGAATGTTCGGGTGTCATTGAGTTTCTAGTTTTTGCTAGTCTTCTATTGTTTTTCCCCACCTATTCCCGAATCAAAAAGACAAAACTTCTCTTGATTGGCTTTTTCAGTATTCTTGGTAGTAACCTCTTGCGTTTGCTATTCATTATTTACACCGACAAAATTTTTGGTAATGGCTCTTTCTTCTTGAGCCATATGGTTATCGGTCGTTTAATCTATTTCGCTTTAATCATCGCCTTATACTACCTGGTATTTACAAAACCTCATGTTGAGTTAAGAAAGGAACGAACATCTCATGCTTAGTGAACTACTTGCAAAATCCATGCTTTGGGGAGGAGCCTTCCTCTTCCCCATCTCCATTGAATTTATTAAAAACAGTATCATGGTTCCTACCGTTTTATATAGTGCTATCAAATCTAAAAAAAGAGCTAAATCAACTGAAACACCGCTTATTTCTCTTTTAATCCCCGTATACAACTCCGCCAAAACATTAAAAATGTGTTTAGATTCGGTAGCCAATCAGACATATCCAGCCGATAAAATAGAAATCTTCTTGCTTAATAATGGACAAGATGATGGAAGTCATGAAATCTTCCAGTCATTTCATAACGAGCACCCTGAACTAAACATGTGGTGGCTTGACACCAAAGCTGGAAAATCCAAAGCCTTAAACAAAGGTATCTTTTTAAGTAAAGGCAAGTACATCATTAATATCGATAGTGACGGATGGTTAGACAAGGAAGCGTTATCTAATGTCGTTTCTCGTTTTGAAACCTCCCCTGATATCAGTTGTATGACAGGGGTTGTCCTTACTGACCCGCACCTCATTGAACAAACGAAGAGCAAATCACTCAAACGTCTGCAGAAATGTGAGTTCTTTGAATACATCGAGTCCTTTTTAGTCGGGCGTAATTTTCAGTCCACAACCAACAACCTCTATACATTAGCAGGAGCCTTTTCCTGCTTTAGAAGAGAGGTGATTGGTAAAACGAGTTTGTACAATTTTGATACACTTGGTGAGGATACACACATGACGTTGCAGGTAAGAAATCAGGAAAAAGGTAAAATCGCCTTATGTGAAAATGCATTTATCTATGTAGACCCGATTGAGAGTTTGGACAAGCTGTATATGCAACGACAAAGATGGCAACGTTCCGTAATTGAAATGGCACAAATGTTTAAAGAGTATCACACAGGAGGCATCGTTGACCTGTTTAAAAAACCGTTAATGCGCCTATTCATCCTCGACCACACCTTACTCCTCCTTCGTGCCATATGGGTAAGCACACTGGTGTATTTCCTCACCATCAACTATCCGATTCCATACCTCGTAGCAGGATTGGCGATGCTGTATGCCATCTACATTGGAAACAGCCTTTTGTATCAACGAATGGCCCTCTTATTTATCGACAAATCCTCTCCGATTCGTTCCTATATCAAGAAAAACCAGTATGTCTCCTTTGGGATGATGTCCTATCGTTTCTTGTTGTTTCTCACACGTTTGGCAGGGATTGTAAACAGCCTCACCTCAGAAGCAAAATGGTATGCGAAACCATTAAGCCAAGAGTTTAATGAAGTAAAAGCCATGTTTTCCTTTAAAAAATTACGCAAAAATTGAGTAGCAGGGTTCTATCCCTTGCTACTTTTTTATTTTGGACAGAAGATTCTCTCCCTCTTTATAATCAGGCAAAAGAAAAACCACCAGAGGTGGTCATCTTAAGTCGTTGGACTTATTACTTAACTTCTTTTTATTTTTAAATGCGGTGCTCAAAATCAAATTAATAACCCATACCCAAATTGCCGCTGACGCATATTTTGAAACATCAGGAGCGTTTGTACCTACATGATAGACAGCTATTAACATTAAAACGCTGTATAGATAAGTTAGAGCCGATTTCAGTATTGTAGATTTCGTTTTTTCGGCAATACTCATTTTTTCCATAATAGTCAGTGCAACGCCACCGTATATCCACATAATCAATTGAATTCCGATAATAACCAATGAAAGCGTATAAGAACGAATGGACACATCCACAAAAATCAAAATGTCGTATAGTGTGACGAGAACAGACGTAGGAATCATCAATCCAAAGCTCGCCTTTATTCGCTTGTAAACTACTTTAATGTTTTCGATAGATTCACCTTCTATCTTTTCAGGGTGCTTTAGAGAATATCCCATACGTACGAATATAAAGGAAGTTATGAATAGCGTAATCATCATGAGTACCAATGAGAGAATAGCGGATAAAACCAACCAAACCATAATTTTTTCACCTCCTGTATTTTCTCTTACTTTTGATAAAGATTACTCCACAATCATAGTTATTTTGTTGACTTTAGTCAATTATTATTTGAATAAGCAAACAAGAAGTAAATCACCAAAACCATTTTTATTGACTATATGCTAAATCAAACGTATAATGTTTTATAGGAATTCGAACGGAAAGGAGTTGATACTGTGAGTGATAAATTGATGTATCTCAAAAACGTATTGGAGAGCATCGAGGAGTTAGAGGTTCGCCATAAAGACCTTAAACTGGCTAAAGAACAAATCAGCCTGAATGCGACAATCGATGTAGAAGGTGAAGTAAAAGTTGGGAACATGCGTATTCCATTAAATGAGCTAGGAAGAAACGTTCCGCCTGCCATTGCTTCTAATTTTAGAATGGTGTTGAATCAATATGTGGATTATCTTATTCAAGGAAATGCAGAGCACCAACAAAACCTACTAGCCAACATTCAAATTGCCCATCTAAATTCAAACGAAACGAACTATCAACAGATTCAAGCACCGATTGGCTGTGAAGACGTAAAAAAAAACTGGAGTAATGGACAGTTAACAGAAACCAAGTCTTTTTTGGAACAACGCCCACCCCTTTCTTTCTCTTATCCAGAGAAAACGGAACAAAAAGCGTTATCGGTCTCACTTCCTGTTGAGTTTTCCAGTCATGGTTTGATTCTCGAAACTAAAGAAGAGGAAGTTGTCCAACAAACGTCACCCCTTGTGTTATCAGAAGTCACCGCATCACCTGTACAAGAGAAGGAAGAAAATAAGCCTGTAGAAAGCGTTCCTCAATTCATAGAACCTTCATATGAAGAAGCGCAACCAATGGTTGAGAAAGACGATTCACCTCTTGTACTGAATGCGGAACAATTGACTTCCTCCCGCATCCTGGATAAAGAAAATTATCAGCAAGCATTACGCAAACTCATAGCCCAAGAGTTCTACAAATACAAAGAAGGCGACATCATCTTACCTGAAGAAATCCAGGAAAAAGTCCAGAAAAAGACTGGAAAAGGCATTACACTAGAAGAAATCAATGATTTAGCATGGAATTTAATTGCCCAAGATGTATTAATCGTGAAATATCGTACGCAATGTATGAATGGGCATTCATTGGTTACGGACTACATTGACCCACCTCTTCCGAAAAAAGTACATTGTTCCGTTTGCAAACATTCTATACGAGACATCGACATTTGCTTTTATAAGCTTCCAGAATAAAAGACCATTGAGGTAAAGCACTCCCCAATGGTCTTTTCATTTGCTTTTTCTTTAGTTGTCAAAGCTTTTCTCTACTCTTACGGGTTGACGAGCATAACCTGTTCTAGGATTATAAAAATCCGAATGAAGCAGGTATACGTCTCCTACCCGATTATAGAGGGTTTTAAATTCTAACGGTTTTAAATCCCTTCTAAGCAGTCTAAACAAATGAGATTCACATAAGTGGAATTCCGTATCTGAATCCTCATAGGAGATTCCTTTATCCCCACATATCTCACAATTCATGGGTTGGGTTTCACTCTTCTCCGCCTTTGCTTCTGGATTATCAAACAAATTATCCGCAAAGACAATCTGGTGATTCGTACAAAGAACCACTCGTTTTTCTCCGTTATCAATCCTTGCTAATACAAATTCATCATCAAATTTACAGCCATCAGCCATACATCCTGCCATAATAAGTTCCTCCGTTCCTCTGTTTCCGTATCAAGCCTTTTATCCATTCATTTTAACTTGAGACATGGACAAAGTAAATTCCATAATCTGCAGGCAAAAGGCATCCCATTGTTTGTATCCTAACAACATGAAGTCTCCATCCTCTCTTATATTTATATGGTAAAATATAATTTACATATTTATGTTTATATTGTATAATGTAAATAACATAAGATTTATCAAAGGAGCCAATACATATGGAAAAATCAGTGACAATTACCCTTTCCCCGATGACGTTCGTGGTTAAAGGAAAAACAAATGAAGAATTAGTAGAAAATGCGAAGCAAGCCATGTTAGAGCAACTTCAAAAACAGTTTCCTTCCATTGCCGTCTCTATCAACGACGCAAACGTCCTGACAGACGAGCAAGCTACACCTGGAACTATTGTAGCAACAAAAGAAGGTATCGGTATTATTACGGCTCTGAATGAAAAAACCATCAATGTTACATTGACTGCACACCGTATGGTACAAGGTGCGCCACAAGCATTTAAACTCTCCACCGCAACCTTTGAAGAGGCCCGTAGTAAACGTGCGGATTGGATGAAACCAAACTGGTCAGAAGGCGATACCGCTTATCTTAAAAACAAAGGCAATATCGAAGAGGTTGTGGTTGGCAAAAAATCAGGAAGTAAATTCAAAGTATACATCATCAACGGTGGAGGCGTACATTACACCCTTACCGAACAGCAGATGAATGCGATATTGCGTGATGAAAAACAACAATGGAAGTAGATAGAAGGGGGCGTTGCCCCCTTCTTCTTCTCTTACGGATGGAGGATGAAGATAGCGTTATTAACACTAATTCCTTGAACATCCAGAAGAAAGATGGGATTCCTACCTTATCGTTTGGTTATTTGACGGAGGTCTACTCCGTTCTTTTAATACGATATAAAACATGTTCGATTTTGTAAAAAATACTTTACAATTTAATTCAGTAACGATATAATTATTTTATAAACAACAGAAGGGAAGACTTAACAATTGGCAAAGACAGCAACCGCCCCAAAACAGAAAACAAAAAAACAACTGGTGATGAAAAGTATCATTGTGATACTTCTTATAATTCTTGTTGCCGCAGGAGTCGGTGTATATGCCCTCTTCACAAGTAGCGCACATGCGGCAAAAGGCAAATCCCCTTTTGCTGGTATGTTTGCGAAAGCACCTGAACAGGATAAACTTTTCCCGCTCTCTACCTTTACCATAGAGCTTGCAGACCAAAGTTACGCATCCATTTCGATGAATATTGGTTATACAGGAAGTGCGGATGCCGAATTAAAAAACAATACGTCTATCATTCGGGACAAAATTATTTCAGAAGTCATGAAGTTGCAACAAGCAGATTTTACAGCTAAAAACCTGGATAGCACAAAAACTCGTATCATTAAAGCCATTAAACCATTGGTTAAGTCAGGTTCGATTAACCATATTTATATGGACAATTTAGCCGTACAACAGTAAAGAACTGAACAGCCTTAAAAGACGTTGCGCATGGATGTGTGAACGTCTTTTTTATTGTTCAAGTATAAATGCGTTGGATAGAGTGAGTTGTGAAAGGTTCGCCACTCTCTCTTTTTTAATTTTGATAGATAGACAATAGAATATAAATTGATTCACAAATCAAAAAAGTGAGGTGAAATAAAAGGATGAAAAACCTGGGCATTGCCATCTTAATTCCAAGTAGCTTTCTCTTATGTGTACATGTCATGAGTTTTAATCAAAGTATCCTGCGAGATGTATTTTGCATCGGATATTTTATCGGTTTAGCCCTTATCTTTGGTGGGCATTTAGGAGAAAAAATGATGGGGCAAAAATCCAATGATATTGAATAAAAAGGAACCTTCCTGATGAAATAAACACTCCCCCTGCCCTTCCCATAAATTCAGAGTGAAAAAGAAAAAGAGATTGAAACAAAGTCCAATCTCTCCTCTATATAAAATGCCTACACAAGCGTTAGCTTGTATACAGCATGTAAGCAGGATGTCTCATGAAGACACCGCAACTATGATTGTTTTACTACTATTATATACACGCTCTTCAAACCTATAAATCAACTTAGAGCGTACATATTTTTATTTCATTTATGTAAAAAGAATAAGACGTAGGTTTATCACCAAGCATTATTCTTCGTTTTTCAATCCTAGCTTTTTTTCCAATTCTTGTAAAATCGCATCGAAACCGTTTGATACTTTTACCTCCTGCTTGGCAACCGATATATCTTTATTCGGTCTTGGCAGTTGTTTGGCAATCGGATAAATAGGCTGAATGGGTTCCACTTTTCTAGTCACCCTTCTCTCCCTTTCTTTTCATAACGCCTTGTTATGCCTGTTTTCTGTATTTATGTATTATATGAAGAGTCTATTGATTGTTATTCCATGAAGACGGTCAATATCGCATAGAAGAAACAAGAATCCCCACCATTCGGCAGGGATTCTTCTTTGTGCTAGTTTTGCAGTTTTGGCTTTCTGGCAAAATGAATACCAAACGTAATGGAAAAGCTTACTAACAAGAATAAGAAGAACAGAACATCAGGCAGTTCAATTCCGATATAAGGGATTTCCAGTAGCATTTTGACCGCAATATACGCAATGATGACATAGGCTGTCACTTCTAGTTCAGGAACTTTAGCCATGAGTACCGTAAACAATTGGGCTACTCCACGCATCATGAGAATACCTAGACATCCTCCGATAAAGACAATACCTACGATGTTCGATACCCCGAACGCCGCCATTACACTGTCAACCGAGAATGAGATATCCATTAATTCAACCGAAACAACCGTTGACCAGAAAAGTCCAATGTATTTAGCAAGACCACTTGGTTTGGCATCGTCTTCTTCGCCTTCCCCATCCTTATTTCGATTTTTGAAAAACTCGATAACCTTCCATACTAGAAACAATCCACCGAGCAATTTGATAAACCATAGTTTAATGAGGGCTGTTCCAAATCCGATGACGATAAAACGGAAGATATATGCACCCCATAATCCATAGAGCAGAGCTTTCTTTTGCTGTTTTTCGGGCAATACACTAACCTGCGCTGAAAGCACAATGGCATTGTCTGCGGATAGCAAACCTTCCATTAAAACGAGTGTTCCAATCAACCCCCATGCTTGAGGACTTGTAAAGATATGCATCCACATGTCACCGTCAAAATAGGCTCCATACGAACTTGACAACCACTGTAAAATCACATTCACGTTCATTTCCTCCTGTTAAGTGCGAATAGGCGTGTCTATTCTTCCTCTTTATCTTCTTCATTGTTTTCATCCCGTTTCACGTCTGTAATCCTGATATATTTAAAAAAACAAGCCAAATACCAGAACAGAAGCAAGGATGATACGGTATAGTAATTGATGTCTGAACCCCCAAATCCATTTTGGAGAACAAACAAGACTTGCAACAGACAATTGAGAAACAATCCTTTGTATATCAACATGGTTTTTCGTTTCGCAAGATTTAAGATGATACCTAAGAAGAATCCATAATAACCAAGTGAATAAAGGAGAGAGGTAAGGCTAAACCATGATAAAAAGAAGTGCTGAACCGCCATCAGTGCAACGCTGTAAATCATGATTTTTTCCGAACCCTCCATCAAAATAGAGGTTGTTCGATAGTGTTCCAGCAACCCTTTCAATGTCACCGTGAAATTAGAAAAGTAAAAATTGGTGATAGCTGTATAACGATATTTCACTTTCCATGCAAGTACGAATGACAGGACTGCCATTGCCGTACCTCCTAAAAAAGGCAAAAAACGAAATTCACCCATTAAGAAAATAGCCGTCACCAACAACACAATGCCGATGGCAATAAATCCTTTCTTTTCAATTCCATCCTTCATCGTGATGGGTAGGTTTTCAATGTTCATTTTCTTTGGTGTAAAAGAAATGGTTGGTTTTTCTTCTTCATGACCAAACAATTGTCGCATCGCTTCATCTGCGCTTAGTTCTTCTTGTTGTGTATCTGCTTTTTTCGCTTTACTTTGACGTTGTTTATAAAGCAAATCTTCATATCCTGAATTTCGCTTCATTTTATCCCCCCTTTCAGTTTGTATGTACAGGGTAAAGGATTTCTCCCTTACCTTTTTTGAAACGTGCGTCGCCTACTTAAAATGGATGTTTTTGCATTCCAGTTTCGTTGTCCATTAGTGAATAAGCCCACCGAAAATACCACCGCCACCATTTCCAAAGGTGTTACCAAAAGCACTCTCTTGCATATCAGGTTGATAGCGGTTATCATCAACGCCCACTCGGAGTCCACTTTGACGTTCAAACGGTTGAACAATCACAATCTGACCAGGTTCGTTAAACTCGAACATGTAACTTTCACCAGATGTTTGCCCAATGAAAGTTTTCCAGTTCACATCCACTTTGACGTTAGGGGCTTTGCCTGTCCAAGCCACCACCGCATCAGGGTCTACACGACAAGGTGCTTGTAAAATCAGTGGGTTGCCATTCGTTTTAATGGCAACTTGAGCATTGGCTCCGTTATAAGACAACTTTGAAGTAAATATTCCTCTTTGGCTCAATACACCTACTCCAATCGGTGTCACACCATATTGGCAGGTATCCGTAAAGGCTAGTAAATCCTCACTCTCAACACAAAGGCTTTGAAACCACCCACTAGCCTCTAAACTGACAACGGTGACATGCGCCCCTTGGTCAGCTAGATAGACGGTTCCCGAACCTTGCACTTCCATCATTTCAAGGTTTTCACCTGAAAATCTTCGAGCTAGATGATTCATCACTTGTCCAACAAAACTTCCCTGATTCGTTCCGAGTAATCGTTTCGAATATTTGAATGTTCCTTGGTCAGCAACCATTGAGCCTTTTTTGGCGAAGAATATTCCACTTCCTTCGGCTTTCGCAAATAATTCAGCATGGGTATTTAAATTAAACAGGAAATCTCACTCCTTTTATTGTTTTTTGTAGGGAATCCGAACTTGGGATTAACCCAAGTCCTTATTCCAACCGAAGCGGTCACACACCTCTTCGATTTCGCCTTTCAATCCTTCATCCAGACCTTGGAAAGCCCAACCGTCTCCATCCCGATAAATACGAGCGGTAATGTTGGAGCAATAAGCTGAAGAATTTTCGGTTAAGTCAAATCGCCCAACTTCGCTTTCGGTATCACGGTCTACAATCCGAATGTACGCATCGGATACCTGACCAAAGTTTTGGCGTCTCGCATGAGCATCATAAATCGTAATGGTTGGAATCAATTCCGTAACGTTAGCGGGAATGGAAGTTAAGTCAATTTCGATGACTTCCACATCTTTGTTTTTGTCGTCCGTTACATTTCCAACACGGTCATCACCCGAATGGCGAACCGACCCGCAAGGACTGGTAGAATTGTTGAAGAATACAAGATGACGTGCTCGATGTACTTTCTTGTCGCTTCCAAGTAAGAAAACAGAAGCGTCCAGGTCGAACTCTACATTTCCAGTCGTATTCGCTGTCCAGCCAAGACCAATCGCAATGTGTTTAAGATTGGCATTGTTCTTTTTGAGTGAAAGGCTTTGCCCTTTACGCAAACTTAATGATTCTTGAGGGGTTCCATTATTCACGACTATTCATCTCCTTTATGGGCGATTATTTTTTATTATCGTTTATAGTCATTAAAAATTAATTTAAAAAAATTACAGTACACCATATTGGGCAAAAAGACCCGAAAGGTCTTGTGTAGAGCCGTTGCCTAATGCACCAAATTTCCACTCCCCATTGTGTCGATAAACTTCACCAACCACTAGAGAGATAGAAGTTGAATAATCTTCGCTTAAATCGAAGCGCACAAGTTCTTGACCATTTGCTTCATCCAGGACACGAATATAAGCATTCATTACCTGTCCAAAGTTTTGGCGTCGTGTATTGGCTTCATGAATGGTTGCAGTAAAGAGAATTCTTTCTACCTCTGGTGATACTTTAGATAACTTAATGGAAATCGTTTCGTCATCTCCCTGACCGACTCCTGTGCGGTTATCACCATGATGTTTTACCGCCCCATCAGGACTGATTTGTTGATTGTAAAAAACAACGTGTTTAGAAGAAACAACTTTTTTGGATGCATCAAGTAAAAAAACCTCTGTATCCAAATCAAATTCTCCTAACGAAGAAACATCCCATCCAAGTCCAACTAAGATGTTGTCGAGTCCAGGATTTCCTTTCGTTAAATCGATTTTCCCGCCCTTTGCGAGAGAAATTCCGCCACCTGCAGGTGCGCCTCCACCTAATTGAATAGATGGGGTTGATGTTGTATTACTTTCGATTCCCAATGTACATGCCTCCTATTTTTACAGATAAGAAGAGTTTTTAACTCTGTCGTGGATACCTTATTTTGTGTACCCGTTACCAGATAATATGTTATTACATAGTCAATTATAATTAATTTGTAGACTAAAGTCAAAATAATAATCAAGAAGTTTTATATGTAATTATATTATGTTAAGTTGTAATTAACAGGTCAATCATGATAGAAAAAGAAAAGAGGTGATTAGTATCACCTCTTTACCTGAATTATGCACTTAAACTTTGACCATCTTTATTTCGTCGGTCAACATCGGATGTTAGAACTTCTTTTTCAGTAAAAAACATCTCGAAGCTAAATGTATCCTCTTTCCAGCCAATGGTGATTTTTTCTAGCTGTTCTGCCGTTGTAATATCTTTTTCGAAATAGATGGTTTCTTCATCTTCCCCGACTTGCTCCATCTCGTATTCGTCAAATCGCTCTAGAATATAATCTTTTACCCCCTCTTTCTTTCTGGAGGCTTTTACTTTAATCGCAAATCTGTCGAAGACGTTGGCTATGGGAACCTGTTTTTCCATCAATTCTCGGTAAAGTTGAACATATGCTTCGATGGGAGCTTTCTTTTCTCCCTCATTTTCCAAAAGAAGGATTTCTTGTGCTTCACAAAGCCCTCCACGGTTACCAACTTCTTGCCAGATGTTATACTCCCAACCCTTTCTTACCGCTTTCCAACCAATGGTGTTGTTCGCTTCTTTTTCTTTAACCAATAGAAGCTTATTTTCATGTCTTCCCTCTGCAAACGTATATAAAATCCTATCCATTTCAACCACTGCTTGCATGTGTATCTCTCCCTTTTATTATTCTTCGATATAAATGAACGGTGAATTAACTTGTCCAATTCCTTTTTTATGGTTTTTCCGTAATTACTACGCTGTTCACGAATCTCATAGCCAGATTCATTTGCATGATAATCCTGCAACTCTTGTTTAATTTGTCCAATACTCTTGATTCTTTTCCCTCTATTTAACTCTAGTAAGTCTTTGAATCGACTATCATCAGGAAATTGGTTTAAACACTCAATTAACTTCAACTTTAAAACTCCTTTACGAAGTACTCTTTTTTTACTACCAGAGTCGCCTTCTGCGTTTGCTTTGTTTATCAATCGCAAACTCGACACTATAATCTTTTCCCCATCTTTCTGGAAGATTAAGCAAGAAGTCTTTCAACATCTCCGTGTCTTTAATTGAAACACGATACCTAATTTTCTCCTTATCGTAATAATCACAACCTGACTCTTGCATCTGATATTTCTCTACAAAATGACGAAGAGTAGGTTCGAATTCCTTATCTCTTTCATTGGTAAAGGTGTTGCGCATTAAGATATTGGCAACGGCTTCAAAAGTATCCAGCATGGTTTCTAATGGCTTGGCATTTTTGAACTTACTCCGATACTGCTTGATGTACTCTTCAATGGTATACCACTTCGTATCCTGCCAACCCACTGCTTTTTGAATGCCCCCACCTTCAACCGCACCTGCCCAACTTCCTATGCGCTTCCAAAGCTCTTTTTCTGTTCCCACCTCGACGAAGTACCAGGATTTTGCTCGTACGGTATTGTTCGCTTCATATACGTTATTATCGCCTTGACGAACAAACAAGAAATACAATTTTTCTTCTCCATTTGGAATGAAAAAGATTTGTTTGTTGTACTCGATGGTATAACTCATGTCATATCTCTCCTTTTGAATGTAAAAGTGTTTTTTCCCTGATTTTATGTGTGTATACCCTATTATATATTTCTGTCTGAAGCCTATTCTTTGCCTGTATACTCTATCTGCATGGATAATAGTGATTCAAAATGAATATACTGTACCCAAAGGTTTAGCGGAATTTAAAAGGAAAAGAGGCTATGTATGGCATGGATAACAAAGTCATTTGAGATTGTAAAGCAAATAACGGATAAAAGGGAAGTTCAGTATTCGTTTTTTTCGGGTCATCCCGTAGCCTTAGTATCCGCTATCAGTATTGCAATTGTCCAACAAGAAGGAGAAAAGGCACATTTGATTCGCCAAAATGTAGATGACGTTATGATTTACAACGAAGGAAAACCCTATCTGATATTTATTGGTTTCAACCATTGTATTACTCAACTCGAAAGGGAAGACACGCCGTTCTTGTTATTTGAAATCAAACCTCATGAAGAATTCAACATTCAAGATGTGAAACATCGTTTGATAACCTATGTACAGGAATTATCCTATATGTACCAATCAGCCCCAACAAAAAAAGGAAAAGTTTTACCCTTTCCCTCTCTCGACGTTGAATGATGTTATTGATTTTCTGATGATACCTGGCTCACGCTCACTATCTCATGTATAGCCTTTTTTAAGTCACTTTTGAACTGGTCATAACGCTCTATGGCATCGACAATCGTCAAACCTGACTGCAAAGTGTATGTTCCATCCGTGAAGATAAACTTGTAACTATTCATCGGTTGTTTCTGTTTTTTAACAGGGGGGTTACTTTCCCCTTCATCCTCTTGCAAATCACGAACCAATTCTGTAAAACCCCATGCTCCTGCGTATTTAATCTCGTTTGTTTCCTCGTTTAACACATAATAATTTTTCACGCTCATAAATTGGTGAACGTAAATTTTGTATTTGCCCAGCTTTCTAAGACATCGCAACTTTTCTCCTAACTTAGATACCGTGCCATCCGCAATGGTAACGTCTTTTGTTTCTTTTAAGCTGTGAAAATAGCTCACCTACCACACAACCTTTCTGTATCCCATTAAACAGCTTGTTTCTCCAACAGATGCTCTAAACCCGTATCCTCCAGGGAAATGAGGAAGGTGTATCTAGCTCGAAGGGTAGAATACTTATTAGCAACAAAGCACTCCATTTCGTTATCCATCCCTTCTACAAACGAATAAAAGCCATCTTTTAGCACTCTTTCGTCGTATTCAATGCCTTGTTTAAAAGTTGGTGATATCTGTTTTAACTCTTGCTTCTCAACTTCCGTTAAAAACCGTACGGTCTCTCCATCATGGCGGGTGATATACATGGGCGGGAAAGGAACGGTGAAATTAAAGTCGAGTTCAATGGGGTGAATATAGATAGCGGAGAAATGTTCAACCATAAGACGAATTATCTCTTTTTGTTTACTTTCCATATAACCCATCACATCTGAACGTTTTTCATCCTGTTTCATACCCTTTACACGACGCTCCAAGCCTGCAGGTATTTCAAAATCCATTGAAAAACCTACCTTCCAGGTTTTTGTTTCATCATCAAATGAAGCACCCAATCCAGCTTCTTCTGGAAGTATTGATTGAATCTTCTTTTTCAGTGCCTTTTTCATGTGGTTTCGAATTTTTTTATCCATGTTATTCTCTCCTTTAATAAGTAAATGGGGTCATTACCTGTTTTGTATAATTTGTATATTATAGATGACTCTAGTTAAGATATGAGAGCAAGAGAAAAGACACGTTATTTCGTGCCTCCTCATTGTTAGAATTCATCTTTGTTCTTTTTATAGAAATACCAAATGGTTCCTGCAAAAGCGATAAAACATACATGCACGATAATTGCCATTGTCCAGCCGCTCATAGCTATCCCCTTACTCTTTATTCGTTGTGTTTAGTTGTTTTGTATCTTAGAACTTATTACCAAACGAAGCAAATTACCAATAATCCGTTATTTTTATGTTATAATGACTACTTAATAAAGAGGGGTGAACAACCATGTCAATCAAGGAATTGCCGATAAATAAAGCGAAATCCATTGAGTTTTTTCGGAAGTCGAAGGATTTAATTCAGAAAGATACTTGCTATGCGAATTCCAGAATTGTTTTAACCGAATTTTATCCTGATGAATTTCAAAATGGAACCTATCGCATTGGTTACGGTTATTACACTTCGATAAAAAATGGTGGATTTGTTCGCCACTGCTTTATTGTTGATGACAAAAATGAAGTAATTGATGTGACGGCTGTCTACCTGGATTCAGAAGAACTTTTCTTGCAAAATGAACATCTAACGTATGTTTGTTTTGCTCAACTAAACACTGAACAATATGCTTATGCTTTCATTGAAAATGACTGTCACGAAGATTTAAAGAAACCTCTACAAAATAAAGAACGAGAAATTCCTGAGTACTTTGACAAGAAAAATTATCATGTCATGCTAAGAGATGTTATCAATTATCTCAATTTTGAGCCTGAAATTAAATATGACAATCCTGAAACTTGGACTCAAGAGATTAAAGATAACATAGAGTTAATCAATCAAATGATACGAGATGAATCCTCTCAAAAGTAACTACTAAATATATAAATTCGGAATGGGGAACAGCTTAAAAATGCTCCCCTCTTTCCCATTTGATATGGGGTCAACTTAACTTCACTCCATATTGTTGTCAATTTTCCTATAACGAATCTACATTTGCTTTAAAGCCTCACCAATCGCATGCATAATTTTCTTTTTGCTTGTTCCATTGTTTACATCATATTCAAACTTAAAACCACACTTACAGCTTCGTTTAACCATGTTATTTTCAACTTCCAACATGCCCTCCCCGTTACCAACAAGCTTATTTCCGCAATTCGGGCAGTCATTAATGAATGGTGATATTATCAAAAAATCTGTTCCATTCACTTTTATCAATCCTCCACTTTAGTATTATTCAGCTTTTGCCATACAATTAACTATTTTTATTCCCTTATTTAAATTCCCACACCGTTTTATCCCCTAATTTCCCAATCAGAACTCCAACCCTGGCTCCCAAGTAAAACACAAAGAGCATCAATTGAAAGAATAAAATCATTGGTAAAAAAAAGAAGAGCATTAGAAGATGGTACACTTTTAATTTGGAAGGGATTAACAACGGAACCCCTTTCCACTCATATTTTTCAATTAGCCAAGTTCCTCCTACCAACATTCCAATTGCAGTCCATATCAAGAATGAAATTTCAAATGATGACATAACTTCCTCCTCTTTCAACTTTCTGAATCGGTTATTTCATTTAATCTACTTATCTTTACCAGTGTAGAAATGACGAATATACTCAGGGAGCACTTCCTCCATCTCTTCACCACAAAAATCACAACTGTATTCCGATTTTAAATCCTCGATATTGTTAACCATATCCAATTGGCGCAGACAATTGTCGTTGTGACAGAGCAATTGATGCTTTCGTTTAATCTCACCCTCGGCTACCAATTGTTCAAGTACTTCTTCCGTTTCTTGGATTGTCGTTTTCGTTTGCATGGCAATCAAAGTTGGATAGAAACCCTTGACCACCTTACTGTTGGCTAGTTTCAGTGCTTTTTCCCGAATCAAATGTTGCATGTTTTATTGTCTCCCTTCGTTGATACGTAATGGTGTCTCTTCTATGGCTTGTGACAAATTCTTTGCGGAAGCATCTAATTCTGCAAATAAATCAGGGCGATGTGTCTTTTTATCCCGTACATCATTCCAGTATTCATTCAATCCATCCTGTAAGTCATGAATAGCGTCGTTCACTCGGTCAATCACAAATTTACTACCTGTGTAATACGATGCCCCACACTGTTCAAACGCAACAGGCACAATATCTATGAAATCATCCGTAATCATTAACTTTTCTTTGGGGATACCAATAGACTGCAAGGTGTCGATATTGTGTTTCGTTTTTGCAACAAGCACACATAGGTCATCTCCACTTTCACTATGAATCACTTCAAGTTTATTTAAGACATCCAACTTTTCTTGATACGTCATAAAATCACTCCTTTTAATAAGTCTGCTTATAGATATGAATCCTAATAATGGTTTTTATCCTGCAATCGTATCCAGTTCCTTTTTATCAACTTTCTGTAATGGATGACGAATCCAGGAGATAAAGAGGAATCAACTACAGCCAATCTAAATTGTTCATTTTGATAATCAACGATGTGTTCCTTGTCGTTAGGAAGTAAATTCTTCCCTTCTCTCTTTTGAAAGCCATCTATATTCAAACAATCTTCCCTTGTAACCACCCCTAGTTCACGGAAAGGCACAGTCTCAATTCCTTCTTCAATGTAATTTCCGTTTAAGAGAACGGGTTCTTTTAACTTTGTTAAAACCACCAAGTATGGAACCTGACCTTCTATAAGGTGGACTTCTTTTATGTCTTCCCTTTTGATTATTTCCATGAAGTGATTAAAGTTGACGGACATTTGTTATACCTCCTACTTTATTTTTTCATTCCAAATCACTTAAGTGTAGGAAGACCTCGAATAATTTCATCGGTCTGTTGGTCATAACCCGCTTGCATATAACCCATTTCATAGGCAAGACGAGCTACCTCCATTACATCTAGTGTCCAACCTCTTTTTTCAATCTCTGCTTTTAATTCAAGCCATCGTTTTTCTTTGGTATCCATTTTTTATATTTCCTCCTTCAATGATTTATCGACTTGTCCTTTACTGTCTTGCTCCGTTCTCACATAGGTGATGGTTATGTGGCTTGGGTCATCACCCGTTATTTTTACATCACCTTTTGCGGCTTCAAAAAGCTCCTGAATCGAAAAAGTGACCTGCTCACCTTCCCGCTCTTTTAGTAAAACGCCAACAACAGCCATAATTTGAGCCATTTGGTTCTTCCACTGTTTTAGCTCATTTTCTAATGCTTTAATTCCCTCAACCAATGGACTATCCATTCTTTGATTCACCTTTTCTCATGTGTATTTCGAAACCGAATGATGCTGTTGTTTATTACCAAACGTAGTGCAAAGGGGAAAGCATAATAACCTCGAAATAAACGATTTTCGTTGTTTTCATCTATGCCTTCCCACTTACCATAGTACGGAACAGCTTCAGGTTCTTCCTTCATCTTCTGCCATGTAACAAAGCTTTCGATGGATAATACCCATTTTTTTCCTCTTATGAGTACCAATCTATTCACCCTATCTTTAGGAAATCCTTAAACAATCCTCCACAGGAATCCAACAGGTTACGGCTCCACTATCCCACTGGATACGAATATCTGTACAAAATCGGGTTTGCTGTACATCAATCACTTTTCCAGTGTCACCAAAAAGAAGCCCACTGTCTTCAAACCTTGTGGATATCAATTCACAAAAATCTCCCGTTTCCCATTGCTCAACTGTCAACTTCCACCCTCCTTTTGTCTAGTTGATAGGTGTACCATCATCAAAAGATAACATATAAAAACCCAAGGATAACAACTGTTCTTGCTCGTACCATGCCATATTTTTACCAACCCATTCAGGTTTCTTTACTGCCAAGGCATACGCATCTAAAACAGGCTGTACTTCTTTGGCTTTCGCGACATCATCTGGAATGGTTACAACGATTCTTCGTTGATATTTTTTTGGTTTCGGTTTAGGTGCTCCAACAATTTCTTCTCCCCATTTCATTAAGGGGTGTTGGGATATTTGAACTTGTGCCATGATAAAATTCTCCTGTCTCTTTTTTCTTATTGACTATATTCTATCACTTATTTTCGTTTTAGTAAATTTTATTTTACATAGTCATATTAGGGTTATGTGACATAATAATTTTCGTGTGCCACGGACATATAAAAAAAGGAGACATTTTTGCCTCCTTTCACTTCCTGTATATGATAAACCGCTTATATAATAAAGTTGATACGCTATCAACTGAATATTCAATGTCATGTTCTACCTAATAAATGTAAAGGATATTCCTTTTTCCCTTGTGTGCCATACACGATTTTTTAAATGAAGGATAATGATTCCATTAGGATTCTAACACAATATAACCGAAGGATTGTTTTCGCTTACTCGCTTGTTCTTTGAGTCGTGGATAATAGATATTTGAGCAGATTTTGTTTTCATCATTTGTAATGAGAGTGAAGGTACGTGTGCCGCCATCTTCAGCGTTTAGTTCCATTAAGGCATGTCCTGTGGTTCCTGACCCTGCATAGAAATCCAATACCTTCGAATCTTTATTGGTGAATATCGAAATGATATTTTTAATGGTATTCAGATTTTTTACCGTATCAAATCCGTAATTTTTCTTGCCGTTATAATCATTTACAATGTATTCCATCATGTTGGTATCCATGTAAATTTGTTCGGATGGTTGTACCCAATACTGTGCGGAATTTTTATGTCGTCTGACAAACTCTAAGGGGTTTCCTGTGTGGTGGAGGTATTCTTCTTTGTAGCGTTCCCAATATTCTTTAATGGAGATTGGCTGTTTGTGGTTTTCATATTCTTTGTAGTTGTGTAAAGCTCGAAGACCTCGTTCTTTTGACCATTTCCATTGACCTTTATCTAATGTCAACCCATCGAGTACATACCGCATGGTTGGTCTATCGACAATCGATTTAAAAGAAGTCCAATACCCTTGTTTTCGTTGTTCAGAGGATTCTTTATAGGGATTCTTGTAGTAAAATTGGTCACTCTTTTGATACACAACTAAAAATTCAAACGCTCGATTTAAGCGGCTTACCTTTTCAAATTGATTGTTTAGACTCTTAATGCCTCTTTTAATCACAAATGTATTGATATAATTATCTTCTCCAAAGACTTCATCCATGACCATTCTTAGAGAAGCGTATTCTTTATCATCGATATGAACCGCAATCGCTCCATCTGCTTTTAAGAGTCCATGCGCTTTTTCTAACCGTTCTTGAATGGAGGTAATCCATTGCAAGCGACTTAATCTATCGTTATATATAAAATCTTTATTCTCCGTTCGATATGGTGGGTCAATGAGTATAAAATCATAACTCACCAATCCTTCCAATAATTTTAGTCCGTCTACGTTTTCTCCATTAATCAGTATATTTTTATCAAAATCGATTAGCACAAACTATCATCTCCTTTCGTCCATTGACTATTGTCTATGGATAAAGTATAAGAAAATAGGAAAGAGCTTTCAATTTGTTATTGGAAGAAGTAAGTTCGACAGACTTAAACCTTGTGAGAATGGAAAAACATTCCCTGTTATGCGCAAAAAAAGAGCCACACTTTACGATGGCTCCCGCAATATTCTTATGCTTGTTTTCGTGGTTTCTTTTCTATGAGACCATAAATGGCTTTGATGGTTTCATGAAGAGAAGGAACTTCAATCACCTCAACATGTTTCCTCGCAACAGGGCTTTTCATATTTCCCTTTGGTATATACATCCTTTTAAATCCCATTCTGTCCACTTCTTTAATCCTTGCTTCTACATTTGGCACTTTCTTAATTTCTCCTGTTAAGCCTACCTCTCCGACAAAGACTGTATCCGACGGAATAGCTCTGTTATAAACCGAAGAAACAATCGACATGATGACACCAAGGTTAACGGATGGTTCTGTGAGTTTTAATCCACCTGATACCATTACTGTCACGTTTTTATCATTACAGGAGATGCCACCACGCTGTTCGAGAATCTCAACAAGTATCGATAGTATTTCCTTTTTAATACCAGTGGCTAATCTACTTGGGAAGCCGTAGAAAGACTTACTTGCTAAACTCTCGACTTCCACTACAATATTTCGGGTTCCTTCCTTCGTAATGGTTAAGGCAGTACCCGCCACAGGTTCCATGCGCTCTGTTATAAAAAACTTAGAGGGATTATCTATTGGAATGAGACCGTCTTCTTCCATTTGAAACAGTCCTGTCTCTCCCGTATCCCCAAACCGATTCTTAACGGCTTTGAGTATACGAAGCTGTTCCGTTCTATCTCCTTCAAGATAAAGCACAACGTCTACAGCGTGCTCAAGTGTCCGACTACCAGCTAACTCGTCTTCTTTGGTCATATGACCGACGCAGAAAAAACTTCTTGGCTTCTTACTGTCTTTTGCCATTTCAATAACTTTTGCTGTACATTCATTCACTTGAGTAGGAGACCCTGGTCTCGACGGAACATCCTCTAAATACACAGTCTGAATGGAATCAATGATGACAATAGCGGGGTCAAATTCTTCAATATACTGTTCTATCTTGTTCATGGATGTTTCTGAAACGACATAAAGATTATCCGATATATTGTTTTTACATGTTCTATCGGCTCTAGTCTTGATTTGTGTATCACTTTCCTCCCCAGAACAATATAAAACCGTATACCCTTGTTCCGCTAATTCATTGGCGGTTTGAAGTAATAGTGTGGATTTTCCCGTTCCTGGTGGTGCAGATAGGATAATCACGGAATCTCGTACAATGCCTCCACCTAGCACACGATTCAATTCCCCATTACTTGTCAGAATGCGGTCATTTTGACCTGTTTCTACCACTTTCAAGCGAACAGGTTTTTTGTTATTCCCTAATCCCTTTCGACTTCCCATTACCGAAGCCACCGATTTACTACTTTCTGCAGTAACTTCTTCAAGCGTATTCCACTTTCCGCAATCGTCACACTTTCCTTGCCATTTAGCATGGATATGCCCACACTCATTGCATTTAAATTGGGTTTTTACTTTTGCCACTGTATATCCTCCTTCAAATAGAAAAGAGAAAGCCAACCGCTTTCCCCTTTTATCCTGTATCTATTATTCGTTGTTTTTGTTAGCAAGAAGCTCTTTGGCATCTTCGAAAAATTTTCGTTGTTCCTCTCCTAATTTATCGATATTCGCTTCTATCCAGACAATTTGTTTGGATGTGAATCCTTTTTTTAGTGAAATAAACAAATAGCTGGATACCACGCTGTAGCCGAAATAGGCATATTGTTCTTCTTCTTGGAGTCTATCGATATCCGTCATGATGCCACCAGATGGATTCTTATTCAGTTCCTCTAATTTATCGTAAGCAAAGCCGTGGTGTTGACTATATCCACATGGGAAGAACTCGCCATCAGGTGACAGCCAACCAGACAAGCCTTTGTTTTGTGTTTGATTCATTTTTTTATTTCCTTTCACTTGTTTTTATCTGGTAGGATGAAGAAAGCACATTTAAGCATCTATTAATCCATTCTCAGACAACCAACGCTTTGCTTTATCCAAAATATCTTGTTCTGTTGGATGCGTTTTTGTGAATTTGAGAATCAATTCAGTCTCTCGACCTTTTCTCACAAACGTAATGCTGGCAACAGACTTTAAAGGATTTGCTTTATTCCCAAAATCATCCCGATACTTTTTGCTGTCATATGGTTCGATAAAATTGATTCTCACTCCGTCACCCTCCCAACGGTTATTTATTTGCCGTACCACATATAGGCGGGGGTAATGGCTAAAAACGCATAGTGGTCTTCATTTACATGTCCCCAATCTTCGGTGTACACTCGCCATCCCTTAGCATTGCTTCCATCGTGGTTTAAATTTTTATCCCATTTATCTAGTTCAATGATTTCTGCCTTTTCACTCATAAGAAACGCTTTTACAGTTGGGAAGATTTGTTCCCCATCCATCGGAGCAACCAAAGCAGTCGAACCCGTTACATTTTCACTCCAATACAGGACAAGACCTTTTTTCTTATCAATCCGAAACGCTCTGGCTTTCTTTCCTGATAGTTTAAATGCGAGTTTGAGAACCGATGCCAAGTCATCCCAATCTCTTCCGTTTACATTAAATACTTGATTATCCATCTCTTTTTTTAGACCTCACACATAATCCAAAGATTTATCTCTGTCTTTTATTAGCCTGTATTCTTTGTTTCCCATTGCTTCATCCCATTGCCCAAACTCAACGTCAGTCCCACAAGCATCACAGTAATCTAAGAGAGTACCATCAAGCAATTCATCGATTTTATCTTGATTTTTCGTTTGAATGGCTTCCTTAATTTTATTGAATTCCGCCAACGTGAGTTTTGAAGTCAATCGTTCATCATTGTGATACGGACAGGTAAGGTAATAGACTTCTTCGATAATCCCTTTCTCAACTAAGAAAGACTGAAGTTTGTCCGTATCCTTCACAAATCTCCAAAAATTATACACGATATTTCCTTTACGAACGGACACAAGATAATCGTCGAGTTGAATTTTCTTTTGTTCCGACATAAAATCAATGTCCCGAAGGTCTGGATAGTGATGAACGCCCAAAAGCTCTGGATATTCTTCTTGTTTCATTGCCTCCACCATTTGCCCAATTTCATACCCAAGAGAACGTAAATTTATCGCATAGAGTTGGGTGTGTAATGCCTTTAATACTTGGCGAGGCATCGTTGATTTAAGTTCTTCCAAATTAACACTTGTTAAATAGTTAGCAAATTCTTCATACTTTTTTATGATTTCTTCCTGTTTTGACATGCTATTTCACTCCTTATTCTTACTTTGTATGTATGGATTTAGTTGTTCCTTTTGATAGGTCTCATACATTTTTAAACGGTCATCGTTGGATAATTGGGCAAATACACTTTCTTCTTGCAACCTTTCTTTTTCCCACGCTTTAAAGTCGGACTCCCACATGTTTTGGATAGATAAATCGTTCATAGGATTGCTTCTCAACCTTTACACACCTTTCGTGTTACTTGAAATTGCTTTTTTCCAATTCATCTTCGTCATAAGCACCTTCGCTAAAGTACGCACAATTGTTGGCGGTTTTTTCTTCATCAAGAATTGCCATGATTCGGTAATCGTACATACAGCAACAACCGTCGTAAAACTTACAAAGACTACAGCTTTTATTCACTTCTCCTGTCATTTACATTTCCCCCTGTGTATTGGTGTCACTTTCAAAAAAACCATCAACACCCTTGTGTTTATCACACGCTTGAACAGGAGTTGGTACATCCTTGCCTGTCTCTTTGTGTCTCGCAAAAACCAATCCAGTTGTCGTTGCTTCGTTTTCGCAATTCTTATAGCAACATTTTGTGTTCATCTTAAAGTCCTCCCATTTATTTGTTTTGTTTTTTGTACTGTTTATATTGTTCAAATCGCTCGTGAGGCGATAACTTATGAAATTCTTCATCCATGCACAACATGTGCATTTCCCATTTTTGATATTCTAAATACTCGTAAGACATGGGTTCTCCTTTCTTATTTACTAATCATTATATTGTAAATATATATTTATGTAAATAATTTTTTACATTTTACAATAAAAGAAATATATCTCCTGTTGTTTTTTACCTAACTCGTTGAACAAAAAAAGAGAGGGCGTTCTCAATGGCTGAGTGTGCCTTCTCTTCCTTATTCCTCTGAATTATCTTCTTCGGCAATAATGTACATAAAGTTAATATTGTGCTTTTGCAAGGCTAAAATTCTCCGTTCGGTTAGCACTTCGCCTTTGCTTAACAGCTTAAGCTCTTTGTCTTTATATACATCCTCCGCTAAAATACTATTTACATATTGTTTATGGACGGGTACTCGTAATTTGTTATTCTCTTGCATCACTTGTTCACTCCTCTTTCGTTTTTATTATTGTATGTAACTGTTTAATGATGATAACGATAAGAGTGTTTGAGTGTGTTTTAGCTAAGTTTTAACAAAAAAATAGAGCCTCCTTGGGAAGCTCCGTCTTTCTTTTATGCTCCTAACTCATGAACCTCAATGACATCCTTCAAAAAATCTTCTCCATCCAATTTCACAAAACTTTGGAGATTGGAGAGAAAGTACACGAAAATTCCAGACATATCGTTTTTTCGTGTCACAATATTAATTTTCCCATGTCCATACGTTTTGGTTACGATATGTTTGCGCTCCCATTGGCACAATTTTATTCAAAAGATTTCTTTCTACATCCGTTACTTTCGGGTTCATATCCATTTCCGTTTCCCACCTTTTTAAATGCATTTTTTCCATACAATATTATTCACCGATTTTTTTTAATAGATTCTTGCCTTTCTGAACAACTTTTTTATCTAATGAAATATCTGTTGCCCATTCAAGAAACTCTTTTGATTCTTCAACCATAGTCAACAGCCATTCAAAATCTAAACAAAGTTCTTGCATACCTTTTGTGGTTTCCGTTTTGTAGTTTCCCCATTTGTCGTTTATCTGTTCTAACCTGTTTAATCTATTCACTTCCTTATAATGGAATATACTACGTTTAATAGTTACCATGAATGTTATACAGCGACTATTTCAATCCAGGCAATTTATAGATGGTAACAGGGTAATCAGAAAACACTTCTTCAATCATGGCTCTGACTACGTTCCAATCTCCACCTGCCAAACCAGAACCTAATTGATAAGGCAATCCAACAGACAGTGTAAAAGCTTTTGCTTCTTCTTTTAATGCCTGTAAAGATTCTTTTAAAGCGTCGTATTCGGTTTGCATTTCATTACGGGAGAATCCATGTTGTCCAAATAGATTGGCTACATACCGTCCCTCTTTATGCGTCTGTACAATTTGACACATTCCCAACAAGCTTCGCCGTTTATTGTGTTTGTTACATAACCGCACGTAAGCCTCGAATACCTCTGGATATAGCTGTCTAATGTGATAGGCAATACCAGCCCCCATAACGGCAAGACAGTTGGTTTGGTGACCAAGGATATTTTCTTTGCTTTTTAATAAATCTCCGACTACTTCTTTTACAAAGCCACCTTGATTTAAGACTTTAATGAAGGGTTGGCATTCTTTTAATATGGATGTCCTCCCCTCCTTTACGTACTGTTTCACCACATCCGCTTGGCAGTTCACGCTGTTACCGCGAAAACTATCCGTAAAATCATCAAACTCGGATGCATAGGCTACCAGTGAAGGCGAAGCATCCAAATATTTTACCCACAACAATTTATAAAACGGTGTCAGGTACTCCAAAGGAAATCTCGTACCGTTTACTTCAAAATAAGCGGGTGTTTTGGCTTTAATATCTTTCCATGAGGTAGGAACCCGAACACTACCATCTTCTTGTAGAATGCGTTTGCTTAACTGGTCGGGTAGGTCAGAGGTGTTTCCACCTCCTTCCCCCCTAAGAACCGTACATGAGAGTTTCCCCTCATACGGCTCAAGCCTACTTACATCACTTCTGTGACGGGCTATTGTCGAGTATCTTGGCTATGGTGTGCCTGATGACAATACCTATGGACGTAAGCTAAATTTGTTATTTCATCTGTTCCACCGTCAACTCTACGAATCTTGTGATGAACGTCTCTATCATCTGTAGAGTTAATAGATAAACCGCAGAAGTAGCATAGTCCTTTTTGATTGAACCAGACTTTCTTAAATTTGCCACTGAGTTTTTTCATTCCCAATTGGAACTTTCTCTCTTGAAAATAAGCCCTACCTTCGGGTAAGTATGGGTTTTGTTCTGTTTGTATGGCGGTGTGACGTACAATGTGCGTATCACCAGGTCTTCTTAAAGTTTGACCATTCGTTGTGAATGTCCAAGACCTTCCATTGACAGTTTGCCAGTATCGGTTTTTAATCCACTTTTTCGACCTGTGTTTGTGCCGTCTTTTTGCCCATCTCCATAATGCCCAGAACATATCCGTCTCGACTTTATCAAAGGTTTCGGTACTAACAACCGCTTGGTGGTAGTTGCACCAGCCTTGTATGATGGGATTTAATTTTTCAATTAGGTGTTCTTGTTTCTTCCCATCATAGTTTTTGATAATATCCCTGATTTTTTGGGATATGGATTTAATAGAGTCTTTACTTGGTTTAATTAGTAGAACTCCATTGTATTTCCTAAAGTTCCAGCCAAGAAAGTTGAATCCTTTGTCGATATGGGTTATAACCGTCTTATCCTCTGATAGAATCAACCCTCTTTCGGTTAAAAAGGACTGAATGAGGTGCTTGATTTCTTTAGCTGTTTCTTCACTGTCTGCTGTAACGATAAAGTCATCAGCGTATCGGACAAAATTGACTTTGTGCTTATTGTGCCTATAGTCAATTGTTCCTTTCAAGTTAGACCAATATCTTTTCTTGATTATTGTTTCGATTCCATCCAGAGTCATGTTAGCCAGTATAGGAGATATGATACCTCCCTGTGGCGTACCCTCGTCTGTTGGGAAGAGTTCTTTTTTGTAGACAAATCCTGCTTTAAGGAATTGTTTTAGAACCTTTTTATCCATAGGAATGTTCTTCAATAACCAATCATGGTTGATATGGTCGAAACAACCCTTGATGTCTCCTTCGAGAATCCATTGAGCTGACCTTTTTGTGGAGAGCACCGAGAACGCTTTAGCCATTGCATCATGAGCACTCCTTCCCTTGCGGAAGCCAAATGAGTTTTTATCTGCTTTGACTTCAGAAATGGGGTCAAGTGCCATTGCGTATAAGGCTTGTATTGCTCTGTCGTTCATGGTGGGTATTCCTAAAGGTCTCTTTTTCCCGTTTTTCTTGTCAATAAGAATTCTTTTTAACCGTTTTGCTTTGTAACCTTTTGGGTTTAAGCTCAAGGTTGCTTTCATTCTTTTAGCGGGGGTATCCCAAAGGATGCCATCAATACCAGGGGTTTTCTTACCTTGGTTTTCCTGGCTTACTTTTCTTACTGCCAATAGTTTGGCATAGAAGGAATTTACTAAAACTCTTTGCAAATACTTAACCAATTTCCAATTCTCTTCCATTGTTGCCCTTGCAATACGAGATTGCAACCTATTCACTTTTTGTTGGACTTGTTTCCATTTAATCTGGTTCCAGTTCAACTCTTGTGTAAAGGTGTTCTTCTCGTTATTGATTAACGGGCTTATAGACTTACCATTATTCATAGGTTACTCTCCTTTCTTGCAGTAGTAGACCAGTTGGAAGTCTGCTCCCTTTCGGGAAGGACTACGTTGAGTCCCTATCCATTCCATTACAGAATGGCGTTTGCTTTTTCCAACATCCCTTACCCTCTATACCGTTGTTGTTTCTTGCGAAACTCCTACCCTTGCGGGAGCATATAGGGCTTACCCAGTTTTCTAATACAGCCAATTCACTCTGCCTTAGAGTCTACCTCTAAACCGAAGGGGAAATGTCCATTCGTCAGGAATCCACTACATTATTCCTAACCACCCCTTATACCTTTTGGTTCAAGCGTTTCATCCTCGTTTCGCTTGGTCGAGATTACGGTTCTTAAATAGTAGTTCGCTTACGCTACTCATAGCAGAATCTTTACCCTGGGGAATGAGTAAGATGAGGATACTCACCTTCTTCCCTTTGTCCTATTAGCTTCCAAACATCTTAATTACTTAAGAAGCAGGTAATAGTAGGGTTACTCTGAATGGATAGAGTAGTCCGAGGGTCTATCTTTGTGATAGACTTGGACAGCCCGTATTAGAACTTTCCTGGTCGCACGTAATGGTTCTCGATGCTATCTTCTTTTCCATATAAATTCACTTTTGCATAGAAAGCAGTAAATCGCTTATCCCCTTTAGATGAACATTCCAAAACTTTCATTCCAATTCTCCTCTCTTTACATATCGGTTGATAGATACCTGTTTTATTCGTTTGTTTATTATAGTTCGCTTGTGTACAAAAAAATAAAGGGAACCGAGATTCCCTTTACTTAAAATTTCACAGCGTTTACATCAATAGAATCCAGGAGGATTGGGCATTTTTCTTTTTCCCCCATTCAATCGACTGATTTTATTCTCTATCGTAATAAGTTTAAGAATTTGATAAGTACTGTTCGGGTCACGTTGGCATCTCCTCTTCTGCCGATGCAAGATATCCAACTTCTTTTGCTTTTTCGATTTCAATAACTTCCGCTCCTCTCTAGTCTGAAAATATCTTATCCAGCATTTCTTTTTGATACACCATGAACTGTTCTAGCTTGGCGTTATATTCTTCTGCTAATGCGACTTTTTCAGGCGTTTTTCTTGTGACATATATGTCGTCTATTTTATAACGAGTCCATCCGTCATTGGCTAAAACAATTTTTTTATGAATGATTCCTTTTAATGCTTCGAGTCTATCTAATTTTGAAAACCGATTTCGTTCCCTATAAATGAGGTCTTCTTCTTTCTTTTCTTGCGGTTTTTTATATTCAATACCAAGGAAATCTTTTAGCACTTTTAGATGCCTGTTTTTTGTCCGTACAGCTTTATGGTAATCCCTATGTTCTTTGTCTTTTGCCTTCAAAATCTCCGTTACGTCATATTGGTTAACATGTAGTTGTGTGAGCTGGAATTGTTTATCCCATACACTTACCCATTCTTGCTGGTAGTGTCCAGTTGCTTGTCCAACGTAACCGCCAGTTGTTGAGTCCTTTACAATATACGTTCCGTTTTCTTCCCGTACCATTTCTTTCCCTCTGCTTCACGGTATTTTCTATAAGCGATTCTATCATTTAAACATTAATTAGTAAAATATTATTTACATATTCAAAACAAAAGAAAAAGCACAGAAGTTTTATCTGTGCCTTAGATGAAAAGAAAGATTCGGTTGGTATCTCATGAGTTTTTCTTTAATAACCACACCTAACGGTTTATCATAGGAATGTTCAACCAGACATGACGTACAAATCCACCCATGACTTTTCGATTTCTTCCATCCAATTTCCTGAACTTTCTTTTTGGGTTTAATGTTCGTTAAAAGGATTTCCCATTTATCGCATGTTCCACACCATATGATATATCGTTTCTCAACGCCCGATTTGAATAAATTCATGTTGTCAGTCACTCCTGGTGTTTTATTCTCTTTTCTTTTTATCGGTCTTTTGAGTTTGATATATAACGATTGAATGACCTCATTTAAACAAAAAAAGACTTCTCATTAAGTAGAAGTCAATCTTTTGCGTCTTCATAATCTTCTTGATAAGCTTCTTGAAGAAGTTTCGCTACATTACAAGCCTTTCGGGAATTCGTTCGATGGGTGATAAACCGTGCCCCTCCCGAATGACAAAGGTAAATACCAAAAAACGATTTTTTCTCTTTTTTCACCTCATAATAAACATCCCATCTACAAGGAAATTTCATCTGGAAACCTTTGTTGGTTTCAATTTGCTGTTCTTCTTTCATTGCCTTACCCCCTTAAAAGTTACACCTACTTCACTTGCTTAGTTATGATATGTATTCGGTTAACCCTTAATTGGAATAGCTCCAAATGCTCGTTGCATGCCATAATAGGTCACGAACCATGTCCCTTCGGATTTACGGTATTCTCCCTCTTTAAATCGACCACGCTCAATCGCTTTACGCACAACAGAGCGTTCAAATCCCCACAATGTAGCGGCTTCGGATGCTGATAACACTTGGTTTAAATCTGCAGATGGTTTCCCGATGACCACAAATGAAAGTCGCTCTATGCTTTGTTTTGTAACCACTCCCCAAAATATTTCGTCTGATGGTTCTTCGTTATCTTCATTGAATACCATGTAGTCTTCATTTTCTATTTTGCAATCGGTTGCTAACGCATACACAGCCCCAACTTCTTCTAATACTTGCATCGCTTCTTCGTACGTGTTAATTTGTTCTTGCCTTGATTTGCTTTCACTTCTATAAAGCTCGACATTAAATAACCGCTTCCTATCTTTTAACACCATTTCAAATCCTATATCTCCTACGTAATTGATGGTATGACGAATGTCAACTTTGGAAAGTGTCATATAGTTCATCACCATTTGTAAAAGGTTCTTAAAGGGCAGATTTCTTACATAGTCAGGAAAAACGAGTGTATCCAAATTCTTTTTCGTTTGTTTCTCTTTGACAAAATCAATCCATTCACGGTGAGTAAGATTACTTTCATCGACCGTTTCATCTAATTGCACAATCAATTCTTTCATGGTTACAGCATTCATACCGTTCACTTCCTAACATTAGGATTGGGTTGCTTCAATAGGAACTTTATATTCATGGCTATCTATCGTTAATGGGTGATTTTTATTACCTCTACTTATCTGTCTTTCTTCTTTTAACGATTATTTCAATTTTATCTCCCTCTTGAGTGAGGAAATTTGACAATGAATCAATTCCAGTTAATAAATCTCCTGCTTCTTGTGTTTTTCCATTTTCCTCTGCTACATACCAACCTTGTTGTGCTTTCACTATAGTTCCTTTAAACTTGAAAATTTGCATTTACCTACACCTCTTCCGAGAAAGGTTCCAGATAGCTAACCTGTTTTCCATGTGCTTTAGCATACGCAATTTCATTACGGGTACTGCTACCAATATAGCCACCCACATTGACCACATAAATTTCATCCGCCATATCAATCTTTTTCAGGTGAATCAGGTCTAAATCAGCCTTTTGTTGTTCTGTAAGGACAAGCCCTTTCGCATGTCCAAAAACACCGCATGAGATAACGACATTTCCTGCTAATGTTAAACGTTCGTTTAATTGCTCATACTCTTTTTGAAATTTTGTTGACCCACAAAGGGTAATGACTTTTATATTCTCTTTATCTAGCATGTTGATTTACTCCTTTATTTGTTTTTGTTCATTTTTCGATTAAACGCACTACATATGGACGAATCAAAAAAAATCTTTGTCCATTAGAGAATTTCGATTTGTCTATAGCATTTATGCAATTCCATCTGTCCATCGTCTCCATCAACAACCGCTACTTTTATAAAATCATTCATCGTTACTTGATAAATGAAATCACTGTCATCAAATTTTACTGAATCGGAGAAGAAAATTTCTTTATTATTTTTATCGAAAAAACCTGTTGTTTGGTCGCAACTAACAACATTCCAAACATTCGTATCAATTGGAAAATGTAATATTCCATTCATTTCTGACATCAAAGAAGTTACAATCGTTATTTCTTCCCCATCTGCTTTGGTTTTTAATTTAATTCTAAATTTATCATTTAACATATCCTATACTCCTTCAAATTCAGTTTGCCATATGGGTCTTCATCACAACCAAAGTACAAGGTAGTCATCTATTTTTCTGAAAATCTATTTCTGATTGTTTCGTTTCGTATGTTTTGAGGTACTCTATAAATGGCTTAAACGCCTTATCTGGTTTAAACCCGTACCGTTTTCTTTTCAGGCGGTTCCAGGCTTCATCAAATCCCTGTTCTTCACTGAGTAACCACAAAACAAATGTGGCACTTCTCGATTTCCCCTCATGACAAGTAATAAGAAATCCATCTTCTTGTGTTCTGGCATCTACTAACCGTTTGGCTACTTTCCAAGACGATTTTGCTCGTTCCAAGTCACCATCCCTAAATGGAATCGATATATAGGTAACAGAAGACGGAATATAAATTTTACGGTTATCCTGTCGGCTATCTCGAAAATCAATCCAGATATTCACTTTGGGTTGAACCTCAATCGTTTTTCCTTCCATCAAAGCCTTTTTATCCTGAAACGTAAAATCTCTCCCATACAGAGGAACGTCCACATCATCTTCTCCGCCGACCCACAGCCAATCGGATATTCTCGTGATACCAATCCCATAAACATCCGCTAAATCATAAATGTTATCATAAAGGTTAAACGACATCATTTCCCCTCCTTTTTTCTTCAACTAATCCTTCTGAAACGGTAATTGCATCTCTTGAAACAAACCGATTTGTAGCCCAATGGTTGTTATGGTTGCTCCGTCCCTTCTATCTCAGTAGTTCTATTCTTGTTTATTGCTTCAAAGTCTGAATCAATCCACTTCTCTGCCGCTTCACAAGCCGATTCAAGGGTTGGGTACTCACCGTATGTAGTTGGTTTCCAATGCGAGTTAAAGGATGTCCCTTGTGGTGTCTTAATCGAGAAATAATGATATGGATGACCTGGTGTATAAATCACTTCCGCTACATATTTTTTCTTTCGCCCTCTATGGATAATTCGTCTGTCCCAAACGTCTTTGTTTTCTAATTTCCTGAATTTCATACCGAACCCCCTTTTTAATTTTTCCTCAATTCGTGTCTTATAAACAAAGTATAGCACCGTCCTCAATTCGTGTCAATGCTTATAGTCAATGAAAAACAGGAACGTTTTTGTTCATTCCTGTTTCAGCTTGTCATTTCAACAAGACGTTCTTTAAGGCTGGTGTAACGTTTTCTCGTCTTTTGTGTGCGAATCGCATGAAGAATAGAAGCCGCTTGTCCAACCACCACAGAAAAATTTTGCGCTCTGGTATAACCTGTATAAAACAGATTGTTATCAAGCATGTGGTAATTTTCTTTCATAATCGGGATAATCACCGCTCGCCACTGGCTCCCCTGCGATTTGTGGATAGTGAGGGCGAAAGCGTGGTCTAGTTCAGCAAAGTGGTCATCATAAAAGACATATCCATCTTCATAGCGCACGATGATTCGTGTTTTATACGGGTCACTCTTTTTACCCTTGACGATATCTTCAATAACCCCAGTTTCCCCATTTGTGATACCTGTCATCTCATAATCTTGGTGATAAATAGCAAACTTGTCTTTGATATACCAAAGCATGTCATAGTTATTGCGAATATGAATAACTTTATCGCCTCGTTTAAAAAAGAGATTCACCAACTCTTCCTTTTTCGTACGATGATTGAATACCGCAATTTTTTTATTAAGCACCTTGGTATCTTCATTATCGGGGTTAAATTCCTGCTGTATGAGATAATTCATCGCATAGGTTCCCACTAAACTACTCTTTTGAGGACATAAAACCTGAATATCTTCTATACCATAATGCTTGACTTTCTGTACTTCTCGAATGGATTTAATGAGGGCGAGTTGCGCATCAAGCATGGATTCTTTTCGAAGCACAAAGGCATCTTGGGTATCGTGACAGGTTGAAATCATTTCACCCGCAATCATACGATTCGCATTACGGATAATCCCTGAATCTTTTCCTTGTCGTTTCACGACGTTTAACGTTACAATTCTAAGCACATGACTTTCAATAAGGTCAAGTAGCACATTCCCCGCTCCCACACTTGGTAGCTGTTTAGTATCTCCCAAGAAAATCACTTTCGTTTCATCTGGAATGGCAGAAAGAAGGTTTTTCGCAAGCAAAATATCCACCATCGAACTTTCATCCACCACAATGCAATCGGCATCAAGCGGATTGCTTTCATTGTGTTCAAACCCTGCATCAGGTTTGAATTTTAATCCACGATGAATGGTCATACAGGCTATCCCTGTTGCTTTTCCTGCTACCTTACTCGCCTTTCCAGTGGGGGCAAAAACTTTCACATCTAATCTACGGTTTAATTTTTCATATTGCATCGCAAGAACACGAAGAATGAGATTTAAACTAAAGGTTTTGCCACACCCTGCACTTCCGTTAAGAATGAAAAATCCTCCCTTTCCCCTGGTGAATTCGATTACCGCTTCTCGTTGTTTTTCCTCCAAAGAAATGCCTTCTGATTTTAAAAGTTGATTGAGGTCTTCTTCCGCATTTGTAAATTCTTTGGTGCTGTTATGGGTTAAGGCAATAACCCGTGAGGCAACCTTTCGTTCCGCCTCATAGATGTCAGGAAGGTAAACCTTGTCGTCATCCACGATGACTTTATTTTGAGTCGCTAGGTTGTCCAATTCTTTTTGAATATCAGAGCGGTTAGTGCGAATCACAACAAATCGTTTCTTCTCTTTCTCGAAGCGGTTTGTTTCATAACGGTATTGTTTAAATTGTTGCGAAAGCTGTTTGTACCGTATGGGAAAAACAAATCCCCCAATCTGATAGTAAATCGTATCTTTTCCTCGATAATCTTTCAGTAACGTCACCATTTCTTCTTCAGTAAGACGAACGGTAAGCACTTCTTTGGCTCGTTCCAGCATCTCCTCCGTAGGTAAATAGCAATGTCCTTGTGAAGTGGCTTCTTTTAGAATATGACGAATAGCCTCCTGTATCCGATACATTCCCTGTGGGTCATACCCAAAGTCTCTGGCAATCTTATCGGCTTTCTCAAAAGCAAAGGTTGGGAATTCATCCGTGAGAAGAAAAGGATTTTGTTTGATTTTCTCTAGTACACCCTCTTTATATCGTTCAAACAATTTTTTCGCTTGTCGTAAGTTAAGTCCAAACTCCAATAACTGATTTAAAGAATCCTGACTTTCTTCCGATTTTTGAATCGTGTCCTGCCAACTTAACACGGATTTTTTTTCAATCTCATTGACTTCATTGGCAATTTTATTAGGGTCTTTCGCTACGAGGTCGAGGACTTCTTCTCCATACAATTCATAGAGATATTCCACATTTTTATAAAGTCCATCGAAGTTTTTTAGGTACGCAACAATTCCGTTTTTAGTCACAGGACGAGTCACTTTTGCAATCTCTACGGACAGTTGTTTCTCTCCCCTAAAATCGACGACTTTACCTTTCATTTCATAGGTGTTGCCTAAGAGTAAAGCGGTAGGAAAAATTCCCGATACTTTTATTCGGTCACCTTTTTCGTCTTCTCCCTGATAAATACCATATCCGCTTTCTTCTCGGTAGGTAAAAGCCCGTTCAATTACAATTTTTTTCGTTAAGAATGTATAGAGGGGAATTTCTTCTAACGCATCTAATTTATGATTGGTAATTCCGAAGTTAAAACCACCGCCAGGAGCCTCTTTAATTTCAAACATTATGTCTCTCTCCTTTCTTTCTTTTTTATCCTATGTAGAAGGAATTGGTTACATAAGAGTTTTATTGTTTAGTCACCTTTATTCTAATTGACTATATGTTATAATACCATTTATATTGTTTATAATTTATTTTAAAACTTTATATTTACCTATAATTAGAAAGGGGTTCTTAAATCTTGAAAAAAAATACAAAGAAAATGACAAAGATGCTGACGGGAGGTGTCTTAGCTACTTCCCTATTATCTCCAGTAGTCGCCTCACCCTTAACCGTTCATGCCGCCACTTCTGCAAGCGTGAGCGATTCACAAAGCCAGCTACCTAAATTCACATCCTTTACAGACCTTCCAGGAATAAGCGATAATGCATATTCTGCAACTAAGGCGACCGTTTCTGCTAAAACTATAGATAATGGCATAATCGCCATCCAATGGAATGGTTATACAAACTGGAGGGACAATCTTGTAAAAATAGACGCATCAGGAAAAATTGTATCTAGAGCCGTTTTGCCCGACAAAGATTTTGTTGCAAAAGGCATTACACAAGCACCAGATGGAAATTTCATTGTCGTGGGTTCTACCTATGATTGGGGTTGGAATCGGAATTGGAACGTAATTACAAAATTCGATGTAAATGGTCATCAAATTTGGAGCACGAATGTTCCAATCGATATGGGTATTGGTATAAACGCCGTGGCAAAAACTTCTGATGGAAATTATATCGGCGTGGGACCGCATGGGTGGACTAAATTTGATGACAATGGAAAAGTGATATGGACTAATTTTGATACCCAAGCTTTTACATTGACTTCTGCCACGCCTACTTCCGATGGTGGAGTTATAGCCGCTGGTTATCTCGCTTCACATGGTTCAAAAACGTCAGTCATTGTTCGTATCGATGGCAAGGGAAATGAAGTTTGGAAAAAATATTTTAATCCAAGCGTGGAAAATGCTTTCAATGGAATCGCTCCCACATCCGATGGCGGATTTGTAGTATCAGGGATTGACCGTGAATGGGATTTAATGGGTATGGTGGAATTGCAAAATATGACGCAAACGGAAACCAAATATGGTGGAAAAAAGTAGATTCTCAACTCGCTTCGGTAAGCTCTACTTCCGATGGATTTCTAGTTGGAGCCATGCAACGTAGCTTGATTCCAGCCATCATTAAATATGATAATAACGGAAACAAACAGTGGCTCTTAAATAATACCTCTCACTACGCTTCCAATTACTATGATTTATCTGCAAGGAATGTTTCCCAGATACTTCTGATTTCTGACAATGAATTTGTTGCACTGGATGGATATGGTTTTAATCATTACAATGGTGGCGGAAATTCTATTCAATCCATCAACACTTCTTTAAATCAACTTAAAACCTCATTAAATCAAGCTGACCTGGATAAAGTAATGGCGTTAATTAACGCTCTTCCTGATAGCACTCCTGAAAAGGCTACGCTATTACTTCAAGCCAAAGCCATCCAAGCCCAAATTGATGTAAAAACCCTTACCAGTAGCGTTAATCAAGCGGATTTAACGAACTTAACTACGGTCAATCAGCTTCAAACAAAAATAGATTCGGTTTCGGCTTCTGTAAATCAATACGTAACGGACGCTACCCTAAAAGCAAACTTGTTACAACAAATTGTTGTGTTACAAGAAAAAGTTAATGAAGCCAAAGGAACCCTTATGGTTGTGGACGCTGAAAACACTGCTTCTGCAGGTTTAACTACGCTCGATTCGGTTACATTAGCACAAGGCAAAGTGGATACGGCTACCGATTTTATCAACAACAAGGTAACAGACAAAACTGTACAGTCCACTCTCAACCAACGTCTAGCGGTGGTTCAAGAGAAAATCAACGAAGGCAAAGCGACCATTTTAACTGGACAAGCTGAAAATGACCTCACTAGTGATAGCGTGACGCTTGCTCAATCCGCAATCGATACGGTTAAGGATACAACCGTAAAAGACAGCCTACAAGCTCGATTAAATGTGGTTAAACAAGTCATTCAAGCCACGGATGACACCAACAAATTAAAGGATTCACTCTCCTCATTTGAAAAGACTTTAAACCAAACGGATTTATCCAAAGCGAATTTCAATAATCAGAATGTGTTAGATAGGTTGAAAAATATTTTCAAAGGCAACTATAAGCCTGCACTTACGGTTATGGACACGCTCAAAGCTTCATTGAAAGACATTCAAACCCAAGCAGATGTGGTCGCAAAAGAAGTTACAGCCTTACCTGACAGTACCGTGGCGACTATTGTTCAACGCAAAGCGGATTTAAATACGCAAGTGAACAACGTGCAACAGGTGTCGAATGTCCTTAAAGCTATTTTGGATGCAAACTCCATAGGTGGTCAGAATGAGCATGGAAATATCGAATCTGCTCTCCAGTTAGAGAATGAACATAATAAAGCGATGAAATCAGTTAAGCCAAATGTCAACTATCTGCTTGCAAGAGAAGCCATTCACCTATCTGCTAATAAGAATTTGTATGATGTAACCATGCCTGTCTTGCCTTCCAAAGAAAACATTAAAGCGAATGGAGAACAATCTGCTTCCGCTACAACAGGCAGTATTTTTGAGAAGAATCACTTTGCGAACGATGGCATTGCACCTCAACCAAAAACGGTTATACTCGGCTCCATTCTTACTGACAAACTTGGAGCGAAACAAGACATCCACTTCTTATCTGTGAACCATTCGTTGGCAACAATGGACGACCAGGGAAACACCACACTCCAGTACAAAACCTTAACGGTTCATGGCAAAGAGGTTAAGCTGTTACTACAGGGTATGGATAACCTCATTGCGTACAGTTCGAAAGGCTATATCGATATCTACACCCTTATTAATCAAGGACATTCTCAACCAAACGAAAAATGATAAACAAGGATGACGAGAATTATCTCGTCATTTCAGAGTGTATACAAAATCACTTTTTCAAATAGAGAGCTAAAGAAAAAGGCTATACGGATTATTGAGTTGAAAACAATAGGTTCAAGTATTGCAAAAATATTTCAATCTAAAGTTGAATAGTCGTACTGTTTAGCAGTTAATTACGTTCAAGTAAAGCAAAATCATAGTTTGATTCGAATCGTATTGTTAGTTGTGGGTTTACATCATTTCCTAGATACCCAAGCAAACATTTTGCATTTAAAATCCAACTCTGTATTTACATCTTCTAAACGAAAATATTAGGGAACACCTGTAATGCATGATTTATAATGCTCTTTAAAGCAATTTCTTGGTTTAAATGTTCGATTTGGCTCATTATAATTCTCCTTTATTAAGGTGAAGAGATTTCAACACGATAATCCGATTTGCAATGATTTGCAAAGTCTATTTCAACACGTTATTCCGAATAACCAAGAAAAAGTGGTTTTTGTTTCTTTATTACAGTATATCTAGATGAATTTCAGTGATATACAACTATATGTTGATTTGAAAATTAAGGAAGAAAGTGGCTGTCGACAAAGTCGACAGCCAGGGATGAAGAGAATTATCTCGTCATTTTTTTATTGGAACGAACGCTTGTTTCTTGCTCGTTAGGTATATACTTGACACAATTTTTATAATAAAAAGATTATATCGCTCTCTGTTAGGACCAATCTAATTTCATTTTCGTTATTTTATTGACTGTAAAGTATTATATTATTAATATTGATTATAGTAATAATATATTTAATAAAAATCATAACAGGATAAAGAAAGGAGCAATACATTTACATGAAGAAAAACTCAAAGCAAATTACGAAGATGGTAACAGGGGGTGTATTAGCCGCATCGTTACTACTTCCACTTGTTCCACAATCCGCTCATGCGTCAATGAATCAGCAATTCTTATCAACTTTTGGCGGAAGTGGAAGTGATTATTTTAATTCCGTAGTCTCTACTACTGATGGCGGGTATGTTGCCGTAGGAAATTCCAATTCAACAAATTTTGATATGACAGGAATTAATAACGGGGCAAATGATGCTATTCTAGTTAAATATGATTCAAACGGACAAAAAGTTTGGGTAAAATCGTTCGGAGGAAGCAAAGATGATTACTTTACTGGTGTAACTCCAACTCCAGATGGTGGTTATATGGCTGTTGGTTACACAGCTTCATCAGATAAGGATTTGGCAGGACTAAAACCTAAAAACGGTTGGTATGATGCTATTCTTGTTAAATTTGATTCACAAGGTAATAAACAATGGTTTAAAAGTCTAGGTGACGCTAATTTTACTGCAATCAAACCTACCTCAGACGGTGGATATATTGTGTCAGGCAGTTCCAATGGACAAGCCATTTTGGTTAGATACGATGCAAATGGAAATCAATTGTGGGAGAAATCTTTTGGTGGAAGCGGGGATGACAATTTTAAATCAGTCACCGCAACTACTGGTGGAGGGGTCATTGCTGTAGGGTCTTCCATGTCAACGGATGGTGATATGACTGGATTAAACCATAGTCGATACAGAGAAGATGCCATTGCTGTAAAATTTGATGCGAATGGAAATAAAATTTGGACAAAATCATTTGGTGGAACTTATGATGATTATTTCAACTCGGTTACACAGACATTGGATGGAGCATTCGTCGCAGTAGGTTATACAACTTCTGTTGATGGAGATTTAAAAGGGTTGAATAAAGGGGGCAATGATGGTTTTCTTATAAAATTTGATACAAATGGGAACAAGATTTGGGCAAATACGTTCGGCGGAAGTAAAGATGACTATTTCTACTCCGTAAGTCCATCTTCTGATGGGGGAGTTTCAGTTGTAGGATTATCCTATTCAATTGACAAAGATATGACAGGGTTAAATAAAGGAAGTGCCGATGGCATTGTTGTTAAATACGATGCAAACGGTAATAAAGTCGATACAAAATCCTTTGGAGGCAGTCAATATGATTTGTTTAATTCCGTAGCCTATTCCTCCAATGGTGGTTTCGTGGTCGCTGGAGCTACAGGGTCAAGTGATGGAGATGTTAAAGGACAAACGCTCATGGGCGGATATGATGCTATTTTGGTTTCCTATGCCGACGGTGTTTCTCTACAAACCCAAGTACAGAATGCCATCAATGCACTTAATCAAGCCAAAGCATCCTTAACCCAAAGCAATCTAGACCAAGCCTTAAAATTAATCAATACCCTTCCTGATAGTTACACTGGAAAACAAGATTTGTTAAACCAAGAAAAATTCTTACAAGCTCAACTGGATGTGAATACGCTCACCACACAGATTTCACAAGCCGACTTAACCAGCCAGGATGTGATTACCCAACTTAAAACCAAATTGGATGCCACCACAACTTCGGTGAATCAAAATGTGACGGATGCTACACTCAAAGCAAATCTCCTACAACAATTAGCCAATCTCCAAGAAAAACTGAATGAATCCCAAGCAACACTTCTCGTTGTAGATGCTGAAAATACCGCTTCTGCTGGATTAACCACGCTAGACTCGGTTACTTTGGTACAAAGCAAGGTTGATGTAGCAACTGACTTTATCAACAAAAAAGTGACGGATACATCCGTACAGTCGTCTCTCAACCAACGTTTAGCTATCGTTCAAGAGAAAATCAATGAAGCCAAAGCTACCCTTTTGACTGCTCAAGCAGAAAATGACCTGACCAGCGATTGCGTTACGCTTGCTCAATCGGCTGTCGATACTGTTGGGAATGCAACAGTAAAAGATGCCCTGCAAGTTAGATTAAATGTGGTCAAACAAGTCATCCAAGCGACAGACGATGTAAACAAATTGAAAGCTTCTCTTACCTCATTTGAAACCACTTTAGCTCAAACTGATTTATCAAAACCTACGGATGACAAGTTAAACTTATTCGATAAAGTGAAAAATTTGCTTAAAGGAAACGTGAAAGCCAACCCGTCCGTCATGGATACACTCCAAGCCTCTTTGAAAGACATTCAAACCGAAGCCGTAGTTGTGGCAAATGAAGTTACCGCCCTGCCAGACAGCACAATAGATACCATTGCTCAACGAAAAGCAGATTTAAATAACCAGGTGTCCAACGTGCAACAAGTGTCAAACGTACTCAAAGCGATTTTGGATGCTCATTCTAAATCCGTTCAGGAAGAACATGGCGACATCAAAACGTTTCTGCCTACAAAAAATGTTTACCTTCTTGGAAAAGAAAGGATTCATATTTCTTCCAACACGAATTTGTATGATGTTACCCTCCCTACCTTCCCTGCTAAAGATGTAAAAGTCGAGGCAAAAGAAGCTCCTTCGGTTTCAGTAGGAAGCATCTTTGAAAAGAATCACTTTGCAAACGACGGTTTAGCACTTCAACCGCAGACCGTTACACTTGGTTCTGTTCTTACAGACAAACTTGGAGCGAAAGAAGACATACACTTCTTGTCTATCAATCATTCTTTGGCAACAATGGATGACCAGGGCAATGCGACCTTACGATACAAAACATTGACCGTACACGGTGAGGTAGTAAAAGTATTAATCCAAGGTCAAGATAACCTTATTGCGTACAGTTCCAAAGGGTATATCAACATCTTTACAAACATTAACCAAGGACATACTCTAGCAAAAACAAAATAGAACAACCAGAGGCGAGAAATTTAATCTCGCCTTTTTTAATGTCCTTTCCTAATTTGCTAAATAGGTTTATTTTTATTGACTATATGTTATAATTTATTTATTATTGTTTATAATTTATTTTATTTAATCAACAAATAGAAAGGGGTAATTTAAATCTTGAAAAAAAATTCCAAGAAAATGTCAAAAATGATAACAGGAGTTGTTTTAACCGCCTCGTTATTAGTTCCACTCGTACCACAATCTGCTCATGCAGAAGTAAACAAATCAATGATTGCATCATTCGGAGGAAGTGGCTATGACAAATTTAAATCGGTAACACCTACACCTGACGGTGGGTATATTGCAGTCGGTGAAAGCAGGTCAAATGACAAAGATATGGCTGGAATCAGCAAAGGTTTCTTAGATTCAACCGTTGTGAAATTTGACTCTAGCGGTAAAAAAGTATGGTCAAAATCATACGGTGGAACACAAGCTGACTCTTTTGCGTCAATTGTTCCTACTCCTGATGGCGGATATCTTACAGTTGGCTATTCTAACGGAATTGATGGTGATTTCTCTAAAGGTAGTCACGGAAACAACGATGCGGTGGTTATTAAATTAGATGCGAATGGCAATAAGGTTTGGACAAAGAGTTTTGGAGGAAGTGCAAGTGACCAGTTTGATAAAGTGATTCTCACATCTGATGGAGGATTCGTTGTTGTTGGTCGTTCCGAATCAAATGACCAGGACATGCAAGGTCTTTCTAAAGGTCAAGCCGATGCTATCATTGTGAAATATGATGCGAACGGAACTAAACTATGGTCTAAAGTCTTTGGCGGAAGTCAAACTGACAATTTTTACAGTGTTGCCCCAACAGCAGATGGTGGAGTTATTGCCGTTGGTACTTCTTCTTCTCATGATGGCGACACCACGAAAATGAATCTTCCGTATATTCCTAATGGTGTTAGCTATGCAATTGCCCTAAAGTATGATTCGAAAGGCAATCAAGTATTTGCAAAACCCTATCTTGGTTTAAGCAGTAACTACCCCATTTTCAGAGATATCGTGCCTTCTACAGATGGTGGGTTCCTTGTGGCTGGTTTTGTTAATGTAGGTTACGGTAGCAATAAAGGATATATAGCAAAACTAGATGCAAATGGTCAGTATTTGTGGGAAAAAACATTTGGTGGAACAAATTCTACTTCTTTTTATTCTGTAACCCCTACTTCTGATGGTGGATGTATCGCAGTAGGTGAATCCTTTTCATCTGATGGTGATATGAAGGGGCTTAAGAAGGGATACGAAGACGCGGTTGCAGTGAGATATGACGCAAATGGAAATAAGTTAGAAACTACCGTCTTGAATGTCACAAATAGTGGTAGTTCATCGTTCTACTCCATAGCCAAAGGGAATGATGGCGGATTTGTTGTAGTAGGTGAATCAGATTCTACAAATGGTGATTTGGCAGGGATGAACAAAGGTGGGCAAGATGCTATTCTCGTTAAATATGCCGATGGCGTTTCGTTACAAACCCTTATCCAAAATGCGACAACCGCTTTAAATCAAGCAAAAAAAGATTTATCACAATCAAGCTTAGATAATGCTGTAAAAGCCATCAACCTTATTTCAGATACCTACGCAGGTAAACAGGATTTGTTAAAGCAAGCAAAATCTATTCAAGCGCAAATCGATGTGAATACCTTAACCGCCAAAATTGGGCAAGCAGATTTGACTAATTTAGATATCATCAACCAGTTACAAACCCAACTGGATACCACAACCACTTCCGTAAATCAAAATGTAACGGACACCACATTAAAAGCCAATCTGGTACAGCAACTAGCCACGCTACAAGAAAAACTTAATGAAGCTAAAGCCACTATTTTAACAGGACAAGCAGAAACAAACCTAACGACTGACAGTGTAGCCCTTGCTCAATCGGCTATCGATACGGTTAACGATACCAGCGTAAAAGATGCTCTGCAAACTCGAATAAATGTAGTCAAGCAAGTGCTTCAAGCGACTGATGATGTGAACAAATTGAAAGATTCCCTTACTTCTTTTGAAACCACATTAAACCAAACAGATTTAGCAAAAGCTACAGATGTTAAGCTAAATATATTGGATAAGATTAAAAATGTACTGAAAGGAAATGCCTCTACGACTCCTTCTGTAATGGACAACCTCCAATCTTCTTTAAAGGACATTCAGACTCAAGAAGTTGTGGTTGAAAATGAAGTCACTTCGCTTCCTGATAGCACAGTTGCTACCATTTCTCAACGAAAAACCGATTTAACTACGCAAGTGACCAATGTCCAACAGGTATCCAATGTCATTAAAGCCATTTTGGATGCCAACTCAAAGGGTGGGCATGAGGAACATGGCGATTTAAATTCTGCTCTATCGTTTGAAAATGAACACAATGAAAAAGCTAAAACTAGCGTAAACTATCTGATTGCTAGACAAATGATTCACCTTTCCGCTAATGCCAATCTATATGATGTAGCAATTCCCGTATTCCCTTCTAAAGAAGAAAAAGCGAATGTGGAAAATTCTGCTTTGGCTTCAAAAGGCAACCCCATTGAAAAAAATCATTTCGCTAACGACGGTGTCAGCCTTCAACCAAAAAGCGTTACACTTGGTTCTATTCTTACCGACAAACTTGGAGGCAAAGAAGACATTCACTTCTTATCTGTTAATCATTCTTTGGCAACAATGGATGACCAAGGAAACACCGCACTTCAATACAAAACCTTGACCGTACACGGTAAAGAGGTAAAAGTATTAGACCAAGGTATGGATAACCTGATTGCCTACAGTTCCAAAGGCTATATCGATGTCTACGCCCTTATCTCACAAGCACATTTGGAATCAAACGAAAAATAAAAAGAACACAAGGACGAGATACTTTGATAAAAAGTCATTCTCGTCTTTTTTCATCCATCTTTCCTATCCTATTTTTTATTAAAAGTGTTTTTCACTCGTTTTGGTTTCCAGAACTGGTATTGGATTTTTCGCAATTTTTTCCAACAGGAGATACACAATCCCTGGTAGTTGCTCCAAATCCTATCTAAACTTAATTACTCAGAAAGAAAGTCCCGAAATTTGATTCGGGGCTTTTTTCGTGTGCCTAAATTCATTTCATAATCGGTTCAAATCCACTTTATAATAAAATAGTTAGATTTCTTTAGCCATAGGAGATGTTTTACTTCATGACTCTTCACGCTAACTTTCGTTTCATATTAAACCAACGAAATATCCATACACTAAATGAAGCTAAACATTGTAGTGAACTAAAGGGTATTGCCCCACATGTTATTGAGAAACTATGGAACGATGACCCCTCCCATCTAAAAATGAAAACCTTACTTCTGGTATCGAAAGCACTTGATATCAGTGTATTTGATTTGCTCTTTTACTCGGAGGATTAACGGTATAGTGAAGGCACTGCTCTTTTTTATAAAATGGCAAAGGAAAATCCTTCTCCAAAATACCCTACTTCGTATACATCATAGCCTAAAATATGTACCCCATAGTAACGATTAAGTCGTGGTATCAAATTTTCAATGGGAAGTTCATCGGATTTATCGCTCCCCATAACCTTTACGATATCCGTATCTTTTTCTTCTGAAAACCCTGATTGACAACGAATCAGTTCATTCGTTTCATCTTCTAGGATTTCTTCTATTACACATTCTAATTCCGTTGGCGTCAAAAACAACAATTTCATCTTCAAGCACTCCTTTTTTAGCATCCTTACAACCTGTCCAGTGGCGATAAGATTATTATATAGGAACATTTGTTCGTTTTCAATTGTTTTCTGCAGTCCCTTCATCCTACGTTATACGAAAATAGGCACACGTTTTTATGAGGATTTTCGCCTGTTGGATAAAACAAAAAAGAAAATCCCTATACAAGCAGATTCCCTTTTAGTCAAAAATATTCCTTACATTTTGGAACAGAACACCATGCCATCTTCTCTGATTTCATCAATTTTGACGGGTGTGGCTCGTTTATACATATTACCTGGTTCATCCTCTATACATTGCGTCAATTCCCCAACTTCGGGTTTTTCGAAGAAGTAAGCAACGGTTAAATTATGTGTACCCATTTTTACTGGACATTTCCATACCGTTCTCATTTTGGTTTCTCGATATTGGTCAGTTAATTTTCGTCTCAGTTTCTCCATTGTTTTATCTCCTTGGTAAGACTCCTTTATTTCAATCGTTAGGCAACTTGTTTCTCTTGCTTAATGGATTCATCCAAATGCGTGTAACGTTCTCTAGACTTATACGTTTTCACCGCATGCGCAATGGCTTCTACTTGTCCAATCACAACATTAAATAGCTCGGCTCTTGTATAGCCTGTATAAAAAAGATTGTTATCAAGCATCTGATAATTTTGTTTCATAATTGGCAGAATGACTGCCCTCCACTGGCTACCCTGTGATTTGTGGATAGTGAGGGCGAAAGCGTGGTCTAGTTCATCAAAATTGTCATCATAGAACACGTATTTGTTTTCGTAACGGACGATGATTCGGTTTATCTCGTCTCCGTTTTTGTCTTTCATTTTAATAATATCTTCAATGACCCCACATTCTCCATTGGTGATGCCAATCGTTTTGTCATCTTTGATGTAGTCTGCGAAATGTCCCTTTTCGTACCATTCCATATCGTAGTTATTTTTAATATGGATGACTTTATCACCCTTCTTAAAGAAGAGTTCCAGCATTTCAACGCCCTTTCTAGGGTCAATGGTGACCTGGAATTTCCGATTTAACACCTTTATGCCATCCGTATCGAGATTAAACGCCTGCTGAATCAAATAGTTTAGCATATAGGTTCCCATTAGACCTGTACGTTGTGGACACAATACTTGAACATCTTCAAACGTGTAACCATCGAATTTAAGGATATTCTCAATAGATTGGAGAATTGCTTTTTGTGCGCCTTCCGTTGTTTGTCGATTCACGACGTAAGCATCCTTTGTATCTTCACAGGTTTCAACGATTTCTCCATTAATGATTTTATTGGCATTACGGATGATTCCTGATTGTTTTCCTTGTCGCTTCACCACATTTAAGGTAATCACTTTTACGACACCGCTATGAATCAGGTCATGCAGGACGTTACCAGCCCCTACACTTGGAAGCTGTTTAGTATCTCCCATAAAGATAATTTTCGTTCCTCGTTGTATCGCATTCAGTAAATGTTTCGTAAGCGTGATGTCGAGCATAGAGCTTTCATCCACAACGATTACGTTCGCCTCTAACGGTTCATCTTCATTGAATGTAAAGCCCGTTTGTGGATTGTATCCTAATCCCCGATGTACGGTCACACATTCGATACCTGTCGCTTTTGTTGCCACTTTGCTTGCCTTCCCTGTCGGGGCGAACACCTTAACACACAATTTTGTTCCATTGTTTTTAAATTGAAGCTGAAGAATCTGCAGAATAATTTTCAACGTAAACGTTTTTCCGCAACCCGCACTTCCGTTGAGGATATGAAAACCGCCATCTTCCTTGGCGAATTCGAGAACCGCTTCTCGCTGTCTCTCTTCTAGCGTAATCTTCTTTTCTTTAAGAAAGGTATCCAGTTCGGTTTCTAAATCGATGGAACGTGTAAATTGTGAGGTATTGGCTAACAACCTTACTCGTTCGGCTACCCGCTGTTCATCTTCGTACAGATAGCGTAAATACACACGGTTGTCATCGTAAATAATTCTTCGTTGCATAGAAATTTCTTGCAACTGGTCACCAACATCTTCAATATCGAATGGAACCACCACATAACGAAGCATTTCTTTCTTCTTCGGGTTCTTCTCTCTTTTATACCTATCAAGTTGACCTCGCAAGTCATTATATAAAATGTTGTAGGTTAACTCGCCCATGCTGTAAACAAACTCATTTTTATCACGATATTGAGCGACCAATTGATTCATTTCTTGGGAAGTAAGGCGAATCGTAAGCAGGTCAATACATTTATCTATCAGTACATCAAGTGGAAGGAAACAATGACCTTCCGTACTTGCTTTTTGGAGAACATGCATGATTCCTTCCTGTACACGAAATTTACTTTTTGGATTAAACCCAATCTCACGAGCAATGCGGTCGCATTTTTCAAACCCGTAGCCACGGACTTCCAACGCAAGAAAATAAGGGTTCTCTTCGATTCGCATCACGATTTCCTCTTTGTATTGCTCATAGAGTTTTCTAGCCTGTTGCATGCTAAGTCCATATCCCAAAAGCGTCGATATGGTGTGTTGGGAATCCTTCATCTTATCCAATTGCTCTTTCCAGTTCATGACGGATTTCTTCCCAATTCCGACGATGCGATTTGCCACCTGAATAGGGTCTTCCATTAAGACCTCAATGCTTTTATCTCCAAACACCTCATAGATAGTTTCTGCTTTGGATTTAAGCCCTTTTAACGTCTGCAAGTAGGCAATGATACCTTTTTTGTTGATGGGACGTACATTTTTGATTTTATTTACATTGATTTGTTTTTCGCCCTTATACGTGACGATTGTTCCTTCTACTAAATACGTTTGTCCAACAACCAATTCTGAAACAAATGCACCCTTTATAAGCAACTCCTGTTCATTTTCATCCTCACAAGCATAAACACCAAACCCTGTTTCTTCCTTAAATAAAATTTGAAACGTTGGGATAACCGTTTTTACCAGTTTTTCGTTGTTTTTATATCCCTCTAAGACGTTGAGCCTTTTTTTCTCTTCCTGCATTTTTCTATCAAATTCAAAAAAATTGTCCATGCTATATCCCCCTCCTCACCTGTTTTCCGATTCAATATAATATATTTATTGTATCATAAAAGTTCATTTTTGTAAATTTTATTTTACCATTGTTTAGGAGGTTTCTTGCAGTGATAGGTCGCTTCTTATTCATCTATAATGTAAAAACAACATGGAACAGGTGTGGTTCAACTACTATTTGAAAGGGCGGTTGATGGTTATGGGGAAAGAATTCGCAATAAAATTGCTCGAAAAAATGATGGTTATGAAAACACTGTTTTTTCTGCTCTTTTATTTTTGTCTACATGTATCGCTTGACGTTTCTTTCATTTGGTCATTGGTCTTTGCGGTCATGTTAGAGGCAGTACTTCCCTATTTGCATGTATTGTGCCAAAAAGTTGCCTACCGTCTCCTTCGTTGGGATGCGTCTATTTCCATTGAGATGGGAAAACGAACGTGGTATGTAACGGATGCAAGTGAGTATGTATACACCAAGGTCGAAATGATGGTTATCTTGCTCTCTCCGCTGGTGGTGCTGATATTCCCTAGTGTCTACCTTTTTTGGCAACATGATATCTTATCAACGACGCTTTGTTCGTTAATCATCATGGTGACTGTTCTTGGTATGTTGGAGAATATTCACAATGCCATTAAAGTGCTGGCAGATAATGCGGATACGTATTATAAAATGAAAGATGGAAAGATGGTCAAATATGCGATAAAAAAAAGACAAGCCCTATAACATTAGGTAGCTTGTCTTCTTTTTTCCTTTTTTGAAGTGATTCAAACAAACCGTTTTTCAAATTCATGAAGGATGTAATCAAACCTAATTTTACGTTGGACATTTTTTATTCCATCAACCGTTTTCTTATCAGAAACCATTTGTTTCAATTCTTCGGCAGATATATACGTAATTTCTCTATCTTTTGATTTTTTTTGGTCATCAATGTACACGATGACTAGTTCGTTGCAAAATTTTTTATACTGTTTGACTTCTTTTGTTATGTCATAAATACTGGTTTTCATATCAATAATTTTATCCGCCTTTATGATGTCGGTTCCTCTTGAGTGGTATTTGGTTTTGTCATAAATCGGATTGATGACTAAATCAGGTCTGCTATTATTAGGTAGGATACAATCGGGAACAACGTATTCCTTATATATTTCTCGAAACGCTTTATAAACGATATTCTCCCATTGGTAAGACAAGGTATTTTTTATGTAATAGTGATGGGCTTGTTTGGCATGTTCCCATGCTTTATCTTTGTTTGAAACCAAAAGATATAAGCAGTAAAAAACAAAATGTGATTGGATATCGTTATAGCCAAACATGCTATCTCTTTGTCCTGATTTCTTGGACACTAAAAATACTTCATGATACCAAACATCTATTATGTCATTCCATTCTCTTACATCAAACTCTTGAAGTTCTTTTAGACTCTCTATTTCATTTAGGACATCCTGAACAAAAGGGAAATCTTTCGAAGTAAATTCCTCAACCAATTCATCTATTGTCGTTGTACGTTCGTCATTCAATTTATCACCCTTCTCAGCACATAGCTCTCACATTTGTAATCCAATAGCCCATTAAAAAAGACAAGACCCATTACATTAGGGAACTTGTCTTCTTCCTTTTTAGTCTTTTAAGTGCATATGCGTTCGCATGAAATCATTAAAGATTGAGAAAGCCTCTCCAAACTGTTTATAGTACGTTTGGTCTGCCTCTTCAGTAAGTTTGTCAGCAACACTAGTTTCTAATGTTAATCCTTTATCGTATAACCAAAGAAAGCCACGAATACAGTTATCTATCGCCAGGTCGATGTCATCACCCACTTCGATATCGCCTTCTTGCACACCTTTGTACTTAATTAATTCCAAATCCATGACTTGAAGTGTCACACGTTGCTCGGCATTGTCATGAGTCGTGGATTCTTCCAACTTCTTTCGTAATGTGTTCATCTCAAACACCTCATTTTTTGTTAGTTACTATTATCATAACGGCTTTTGTAGCAATTATCACCGAGAAAAATGGGATTTATTCAAGAAAACTCATGTTTAAGCTCAATAAATGCCTTTTTCTCCTCAATTAATTGTTCAACGTTAACGATTTGTTTGGTTGTTGGCATGTTTCTCATGAATCTCCCACCACTTAGCTTCGCTTGAAGTGTGGGTTTCTTCTCTTTCAAGTCAAGAAGTTACTAAAAGACCATTCGGTCTTTCGCTTTCACGAAGAAAGAGAATCTTCTCGTCTCTATAAGAAGCAACATCTTTCGATGGGTGGATTCGCACCTTCTACTACTCCCCAACTATGCGGGTCGTAGATACGTGGGAAGACCTTCTACTTCCCAAGGTTCAAAAGAACCTCGTAACGATTCACTCAATATATTTTTGGCTCCGTGAACATCTCGGTGAGACGTATACCCACAGTGACAACGATAATTTCGAGTAGACACTTTCTTTTTTCGTTTGCAAACAGGACATGTTTGACTGCTATAGGCTTCACTCACAAAGAAAACTTTAATTCCTTGAGTATTTCCCTTGTATTTCAAATAATCTTTGGTTTTGCCAAAACTCCAATTAGATAGCTTCTGATTGGTCTTTTTTCGTTTCTTTTTCTTGGTCTTTCGTTGTACCCCTTCAGGATTGCCGACATAGATATCGGAAATCTTTTGTTGGATACACCAATCCACAAACGATTTGGTCGTTTTGTGTAAAGCATCTCGCAATTGATGTTCGCTCTTGGAGATAATATACCGTTTTGCTCGTTGGTACTTTTTCCATTGGCGAGAACCTTTTTTACAATGACTTTGACGTTTTTGGAGTTCGCCTATTTTTTTATTACGTAAACGATGCAGACTTCGCATCTTACGACCTGAAACCAGAATGCTTTCTCCATTTTCACAAAACGAAGCGATGGTATGGATTTCTCCCATATCTACGGCACAAGAAAAACCTTTTTCATAAGGTTGTTCCTCTTGCCCATCTTCATAAGAAACAGATAAATAGAGTCCATTATCATAGCAAAGTTCGATTTCTTTGATATCACCTTTGGGAAGGTGTTTCGCATGTAAAACCAAGGGAGGAACACGTTTCCCGTGGAATACACCTAATGACAAGGAAATCGTTCCGTTTTCCGAAATGGAAAAAGCTTTATCCACCCATTTAGTATTGAAATGTTTTTTCTTTTTATAAGGATATCGAGCCGTTTTAATTCCTTTTTGAATGGCTTTGTAGGTACTATCCCTGGCATCCAAATATTTGTGAGCCACCGCTTGAATGCTCTGACTATGAAGACGATACTTCCCTTTAAGATGTTTTTGGATTTCTGATTTTTTTATCCATTTTTTGTAAGTAAAAAAATAGTTTTTTGCTTCCACAAGACAATCATTCCAAATATCAGCAGAAATACGGTTACACTCAAATAATTGCTGAATGGTTCTTGGAGAAGCAGAAAAATAAATCTTTTGCCCTCGATACATAGTGATGATTCACCTCCTTTTCTATGAATTTCTATTATTATACAAGAAAAAAAGAATAGCGATTCATCTCCCACCTATAGAGGAAGGTGACTTCTCGCTAATCATGTTAAATAGATTCCAACTCTTTTTTCCAGATTTCATAGGAAGCGTCACTTGGCATTCGCCAATCCCCTCTTGGTGATAAACAAATGGAACCGACTTTTACCCCGTCAGGCAGGCAAGAACGCTTGAATTGTTGTGTAAAGAATCGTTGATAGAACGTTTTCAAAACTGTCCACACCTCGATTTCATCGTGTTTGTTACCAAACGCTTCTCTTGTTAAGAAATAAATTTTGGATGGTCGATAACCAAAACGCAACATGTGGTACAAAAAGAAATCGTGTAGTTCATAGGAGCCAACTGTTTGCTCTGTTTTTTGAACAATCTTTCCGTCCTTATCTGGCGGAAGCAGTTCAGGACTTACAGGCGTATCAGAAATATCTTTTAAGGCAACCGCAATGGATTCACTCGTAGATGTATCTGCAACCCACTCCACTACATAACGAACTAAGGTTTTCGGAACACTAGCGTTTACCGCATACATACTCATATGGTCAGCATTATACGTACACCAACCTAATGCTAATTCGGACAAATCACCCGTTCCCACCACCAATCCATTTACTTGATTCGCAACATCCATCAATATTTGCGTTCGTTCTCTGGCTTGGCTGTTTTCATAGACAAGGTCATGGAGGTCTTTGTCCTGTCCAATATCCTCAAAATGCTGGTTGACTGCAGAACGAATCGGAATTTCTCTCCACGTAATCCCAAGCTCCTTCATAAGTGTCACAGCGTTTTGATAGGTTCTATCGGTGGTTCCAAAACCAGGCATGGTAATGCCCACGATGTTCGTTAATGGCAATTTCAACCGCTTAAAGGCTTCCACCATAACAAGTAGAGCTAATGTAGAGTCTAATCCACCTGATATGCCAATCACCGCTTTTTGGATACCCGTCTTGGCTAAACGTTGCATAAGCCCTGTCGATTGAATTTGAAAGATTTCCTTACAGCGTTCATCCCGCTCCTCTTTTTTAGAAGGAACAAACGGATAGGCATTGGTGTAGCGTTCCTGTTTCACGACATGGGTGTAGTCAAAGGAAAACCGCACCGTTTGATAATCACGCTTTTCGGTCTTGCCCATAAACGTGTTGAATTTCCGTCTATCATTTCTCAGACGCTCAATATCAATGTCCTGGTAGATAAAAGTAGATTCTTCGATAAAACGAATTTCCTTTAGGATAGAGCCATTCTCTGCAATCATGGAATGTCCTGAAAACACCACATCCGTAGTCGATTCTGTCTGCCCTGCAGAAACATAGAGGTAAGCCGACAGTGTTTTAGCCGATTGTATCCGCACCAAATCCCTTCGGTAATCTGCTTTTCCCACAATCTCATTACTAGCGGAAAGATTAGCGATGATATTAGCTCCATTCACTGCGTGATAAGAACTTGGTGGAATCGGCATCCATAAATCTTCACAAATCTCTACACCAATTACTGCTTTCGTCTTTCGTTCTTCGAAAAAAAGATTTTCATTGAAGGGAACCACTTGTTCGCAGAGTTCAATCATGTTGGAAATGCGATTATTAGATGATGCGAACCAACGCCTTTCATAAAATTCATTGTAGTTTGGAATAAAAGTCTTTGGCACAACCCCAAATATTTTTCCTTTATGAAAGACAACCGCAGTATTAAAGAGTTGATTATCCGCTTCTATCGGCATTCCTACCGCAATCATCATATCCATATTTTGTGTTTCTTCTAGTAAACGACCTAACGCTTGTTCCGACTCGTCTAGTAACAGCCGTTGATGAAACAAGTCTGCAGACGTATAACCAGGAATACTTAATTCAGGAAAAACCAACACTTTTACTTTTTCCTGTTCTGCACGCTTTATGATGTCATAAATCCGTTTGCTATTTTCAGTTGGGTTTGCCACTTCAAGAGTGGGTACGGCTACACCTGCTCGGATATAACCATGTTCAAATAAATCCATCATGCTACCACCTTTCTTTTTTAGTTCTATATAGAGAAGCCTGACTTTAAATAGCAGTCAGGGTCATATTTTACAGGTTTTTGTGTATAGGTGTATTCTACCTTTCGGCACTTCGTATATGTTCGACGCCATCTATGTTTGTCTACTCTTCCTTAATCTACGCACCATTTCTTCGGCTTGTCTAATTTCATCTTGATATACCATTTTGCATTACTATCTAGCTTAATATCCCGATTTCTGAACGCCGTTTATAGTAATTCGTATAATAGGGGTCTTCGTCATCCCTACGTTGTTTTTGGATAACTTGCTCTTGGTTTTTGATTATCTCCTCATTTTGTTTGGCGATTTTGTTTAATTCTTGGGCAATAATATCTTCTTTGCTCATTTGAATCCCTCCAATCATAGATATAAATGATTTTCTGTAATATAGGCATTCACCGATTCAGGAACCAGAAAGCGAACCCTCTTTCCTTCATGGATTCGATTTCGAACGATGGTGGAACTGCAAGTCGTTTTGACTTCCTCGTTCATCACCATAATGTTTGATTCATAACGGGTTAAGACTTCATTAGCATGAATAATCTCCTGAACCGTCCTATCCCCTCTTTCCATCACCAAAAGTTTAAAGGTAGCAAGGATTTCTTCATAATCGTTCCAATTGGGAAAGTCCAGTAAGTTATCGGCTCCCATCACAAACCAAATTTCATGTTGCGGATATTGCTGTTGGAGAAGTTTGAGGGTTTCAATCGTGGTTAAGCATGTGGCACTTTCTACTTCAACGGTAGAAACATCAAACCTATCATTTCCTACGCATGCCCTTCGCAACATTTCAACCCGATGAAGGGATGGGAGAAGCCCTTTCTTTACATAGCGGTCACCGACTGAAACAAAGAGAAGTTTATCGATTTCATAATCGTTGTCGATTTGTTCTGCCAATAAGAAATGAGCGGTTGTGGGAGGATTAAAAGAACCACCTAATGCGACGAGTACAGGTTTCAATCTTCTCCCCTCCCTTATTCCATATTCAATTCTTTTTTCAGTTTTTCGAGTTCCGCCATTTTCTTTGCTCGAATGACTTCTTCTTCTTTTTCTTTTAAGACTTTTTGGATTGCCTTAATTTTTTCAAGGAAGGCGACTGTATTTACTTCTTCAATTAAAAAGTACCGTTCGTTTTCTCGTTTTTCATGCTCTTTTACCAAGGATTCCATGTCCTCAAATACCTGATAAGCGGTATAAGGATACCCGTCATCTCGACCTGCAGGTGTACCAAAAGTATAAGTGGTGTAAGCTTTTAAATAATTCATTCTAAACGCTCCTCCTTTAACCAGGAGAGGGGTGGTATCCCTCCCACTTATTTGGTTGTATCGTATGGTTTTAAATCAGGATTGGTTGCAACGCCCCTACCGACTTTTGCTAGTGGATAGAAGGTGTCTTGTATTTTCACTTGCACAATATCGGCGGTATAATCATTGTTAGTGCCATTAGCCGAGGAGTTTTCAAGAAGGCTTGAACCTACCCCGTAAATATCGACTTCGGCATGTACTTCTTCAAAGCGTTTTATCTTCTCTGCATTGAATCCGCCTGTTACGACGATTTTGATATCTTCGCAAAAGGCTTTCGCCAGTGGTCTTGCGGTTTCAAGGTCAGTGTAGTTCATATCCGCAACCAGTTCTGTCCAGAAACCATCGATTTTGGTACGTAACAGGTGAACCAAACGAGGATTAACTCCGTTATCCAACTCTTTATTGAAAATCGGTTCAATGGATTTATCTCGCATGTTTCCGCCTGTATCTGGACGAACCCCAAACAATTTATATTTTTTAGCTTCTTGATATTCCCCTGCTTTGGTAAGCTCCCAATAGTGGTTCCACATTTGACGAATGACAGCAAAGCTATCGGCTACACAATCGTTGTGGAAGTCTACCAGGACAATACGTGGCGTTTCCACTGGCATGTATTTGGAGAACTGCATCATGGTTTCCGCTGTATTTCCCAAGAAAGAAGCAATCGTAGCGTGTGAGATGGTTCCACCCGCCTTACCTCCCCACCAATCTCCCTGCTCATTGGTAGAAATCGAAGCATCATGTGTTTCCCCATAATCCATTTCGTAGCGTTGTAAAGCAATCCAGTAAGCATAGCCATCTAAGCCCTGCATCTTGTAGTGGTCAAAACGTGCAGGGAAGAAGAGCACTTGCTTTCCCTTGGTTGCTTTGAGCACATTGTATACGTTTGTTGCAATCCGAGTGGGTACGGTTAATACACCAAGCATAGAAGTTTCCAAATGTCCGAAGTATCTGTATATACCTCTCACCTTCATGACGGGCTTGACATTTAACGGGTCACCATCAAAAGTAACGATGTCGCCATCTTCAACCGCTTCGATTTCTAACTGGTCAAAGGTATTGACAAAGGCTCCATTTTCGTCAAAGTAACCTGTACCGACTTTTAGAATCGCAAGAGCTTCATCAATCCCTGCTACTACCGAGAATGGCTTTCTGCGAGTGAAGAACTGCATTTCCACCACGATGTCTCCGTTTTGAACATCCACCACGGATACGACCCCGTTTAAATCGTTTGGTTTGTCACCGAATTTGTATCCTGTTTTGGAAAGCTCGGTAAGTACCCGAATGGTATTGTTGAAGTATTCATCCGCATACCAACCTCTCCGCATTTTATCTACAATTTCATCTGTCATTTTAAAGGTTTCAATTGGTAAACGTGTTCCATTGAACTTACTCATCGTTATTTTCCTCCTTTTATTTTGTGTTACTTATTATCAAAATGATATTAACTAAGGGTAAAAAAATATAACACTCTGGATAACCACACTTTCGACTTAAAAGATATTATCTTTTTGATACTATCATATTAATATTAAGTTATGCGATTGTCAAGTAAAATATTCCACTTACTGCTGGAAAGGTGTCGAATACCAAACGAGCGTATCTAGAAGGTTAGAAAAAAATTTAAAAAAACTTTTAGGATGAAAAAGGGTTCTTTCGCTTTTTTATAAATAAAAGAGAGATGGCTTTAAGCCACACATCTTATATTAGGAGGAAATAACTTTATGAAAGACCATCCATTGTTCGGAAAAAAGGTAATGATTTTAGGAAAAAGGCGTAAAGACCGAGGTAGGAACCATTGTAGGAGAAGGCAACAATGGGTATCTGATAGTACGTATAGAGGAAGAAGAACGGGAACGGAGAACTTGGATAAAGGAATACGAAATCATCCACTGGTTCTCCTAAAAAAACAACCACCTTACATATGTAGGATAACCGCAAACATAAAAGAACAAGAGGGGATTCTATCATTCCCCTCTTGTTTATAGTGTGTCTTTACTACCTATTTTCCTTTACTTTTTATACCATGATTGATTATGAGGCGTTGCTCGAAGTTGTGGTAGGTCGATAGATATACCGTTTGTTATGATTGTGTGGTTGTTACCCCATCCTGGATACGATTCACTTTTAATTTGTAGCTGGTGTCACCTTCCGTTGGAATAAAATCGCTTATCACATAACCCTCTGGAATGTCAGATACATTAAAGAAAAGATTTTGGTCATCATCTTCAAGTGCAAATAGGTCTTGAAGCGTTAATTTCCCCTTACCTTTCCCTACTCCCCATTTTGATACTTCCTTTAAATACTGGCTGTCTTTGGATATAAACTTCTCAAAGAATAGTGGGACATTCCCCAATATCGAAAAAGTTACAAAATCCTTCCGCTCTACTTTACCAATATGGGCGACTGTTCCATAGGTTCAAACATTCTTCAAAGGTTAATTCGAGAATCGGATTACGTTTTTTGATTGCCGATTTTATTCGATTATGTACATATTTAGAATGGAAGAAATCTTCGTCAATGGTTAAGTTACTTGCAGGTACTTTACACTCGACATAACAAGGAAAATTCATCTGTTCAACGTTTTCCTCGTTTAATCGTTCATACGTTTTATACGCATAAAAGTAATGCCATTTATTTGTTAAATACACCAAGTGCTCGTTGGAATGGTATGCCTCTTCGTAATTACTAAAACCTGTTACCTGTCTTGGAACCAGACCATGTAAGAGGATGTCATTTAGGTAATACAGGCTTGTCCCATGATACAACGTAACCAAACGTTCTTGTCCGTTATCTTTCTCTCCCTTTTTAACCATCTCATTCACGTTTTCAAAATGTTGTTCTCTCAACTGAGAGGTAACTTACTTCGTTCCATCTAGTTTTGTTAAATCAAACTTCATTCCGAACCCTCCTGATTTCTTGCCTCATTTTTTCCCGAAGCCAATCGGTTTTATCTACGTAATAGTTATCACGAACCAGGTAGTCCAGTAGAAGCAAATCTGCTTTCTTTTCTAGTTGTATCCCAAACTCCTCTTTCACTTTCTCTTTAAGCCATTCGGTTCGATTGGATACGCCACTGTTCTCAGCAAACGTTTCGAGTAAATTATGTTGAATCCAAGCGAAATGCATACCGAATAACTTAATCTTTACTTTTTTTCGGGTGACATGTCCTCCATTGCTTCTCTTGTTCCACAAACCGAACAAATCTCCGTTTCATTATCCCTTCTGCTTATCGCACCTAATCCTTCGAATGTACCGCCACATAACGGACAGGTTTTTTCACCCACAACGGCACGAAAAAGCATAACAGGTGTATAAATCACTTCGCCATGTAAAAGCATCTGTTCAACATTCTTTTTATCAAAATACTCAATAGGATGAACCTTATCTCCCGTCAATTGAATCACTTCTTGGGCAATTTTACAGTTTTGAAAAAGAAATTCTAAATCTGTATCTTTCCAACCCTCTGTAGGGTCTTTTGGAGCCGTTTCTCCTCTTCCTTTGCATTGTATCCGTAGGTCATCTAATTCCATGATGGTTTCTCCTCCAAGTTATACACCTGTATGGGTGCTTTATTAATCTTATTATACACCCATTTAGGTGCTTGTATACCCTCTTTTTCTACTTTTTTCTATTTTTTTAGAACAAAAAAAAGAGAGGAGAACCTCTCTTAATCTGCACATCTATTTATTTGTTTCCAAACCACATGAAAAACATATGTTAACCGAAAATCCAATTCTAGCAATCTAGAATCTAGTATAACAACAAAAACAAGTTGTTCATCTGACCATGAAGCTAAATTTTCTAATCTTTCTTACATCGAAATTTTTAAACATACCTATCAAACCTTATCGACCAGAAATGACCTTCTTAGAGTGAACTAGTTCCGTTATGATAAGGAAAAAATGAAAGGAGCAATTGGATGAAATTCAAAAACAAATGGAAAGCCGTTTTACTCTTATCCTCTGTTTTTACCACTACCCATCTGCAATCGGCATTTGCTGACCAACTTGTTGATTCCAAACCTTTTTTTGACGCCCCATACAGTTTTACCAATTTTAACGGAGGAAATTGCGTGTGGTTAGCATGGGAGATGGCTTATGAAAAATGGGGAATTCAGCTACCCCATGTAGGAGACGCTCGACTTTGGACAGCCTTGGATGGTCAAACCGTTCAACAAGGCGAATGGCAGTATACCTTAAAACTTTCAGATAAACCCGTCAGAAATAGCCTCGTTATCTTTCAACCAAGCGATTTAGATACCGTTGCAGGAGGAGCCTTTAATGGTGATTTTTATGGACATGTCGCCTGGGTTTCAGACATTCCCAATCCCAATGAAATACATGTGGTAGAAAGCTCGGTTAATCCACCAAGTGACGGGATGAAATGGCATGGTTGTTGGTGGAGAGAACAGTATTATCAAATTGTAAATCTAAAAACCATCAAATTCTTATACATTGAAAAGGCAATAAATACTCGTACCCATACGACACTCACCTCACCTGACGTACTTGTCAAACAAGACAACAACGAAATCTACCAATTCGAAAGCCTAAATAAAGACAAGGTATACTTCTCTTTTGACTCCAACAAATACATCTACATTCAAGATATAACCAACCCCTTAATTTTCCACCGTCAGTATGTCGCACAGAACGAGTCTTTATCCCTTTCTACGAACAAAAGTTGGCAGGTGCAAGAACAGAACGGAAAACTGTTAGCCTTCTATCAAAAAACCTCCCCTTCTCAACTACTCAACATCCAATTCCTTGAGCAGTAATGCAAAAAAAAATAATAAAAAAGGAGTGAAGAATTAATTGAGAAAAATCCTCACCACGGCTTCTTTTCTTGTACTGTTGATTCCTCTTCTTACAACGAACGCCTACGCACAGGACAAGCACGAGTCCATCAACGATAGAGCCAAATTAACCCCTGTATCTATTCATCACAACATCAAACCCTATTTTAAGAAACAGACACCGTTATATGAATTAAAAAACGTAAGAAACCAAAGTCCCTTTCCTTCAACGGACACAGATACACAAAACTTTGCTATGAATTTCTCCCCTCTTTATAAAGCCATACAAAACACAAGTCGTTTTAAAGGTACTTTTGACCTCACATCCCAATCCAATGTAGATTCTCTCTCCACTGTGACAGCAACGCTAAATGGTGTAACGGATATCCAGGAGTCGTATGTCACGCTGGACGGTACACTGGAATCCAACTCCGCCTTTAGTGATAAAATAAAAGAAAGGGTTTCGTATCTGTTAAACAGCGAACACGCTTATGTAAAAAATCAAACTGGTAAGGTTTCAGAGGAAGACTCCATGCTGGCAAACCGACACTTATTATTTTGGTTACAAGATACGCATGCAGTAGCCAAAACCCTTTCCCACGCTTCGATTCACTCAAACCTAGTAGAGGATAAAAATGCTTACTCTCTATCGTATATGATAGGGTTAAAGAACAGAGAGGACATATTAAACCTCCTTCCTAAAGAATTTTTTAATAACGTACCCCAACTAAAAGATAAAGACATCCAATGCCAAATATCTATCAACGTCTCCAATGAAAAAATTACCGCGTGGACAATCACCTTTACAGGGGATTTGTTGACAGATACGGATAAGAAAAATGGAGTTTCCCCAGCCACCGTAAAAATAGGTTATTCTGTTACCTATAAAGATGAAATGCAAAATATCTATCGAGCAAAAAGCTTATAAGCACACACACATTATAAGGGTGCTTTTTCTAAATCTAAAGGGATTTGTCTAAAACACTGAATCCATTGATATATCAACGTTTTTTAAGTCTTTTTTTGAATCCAACAATCGGATATTTTTGTTTGTTTTCGTCCGATTGTTGGAAAACTACTTATCACACCATATACATCTGTTTGATATAAATTTTGCACATTAAAAGAGGAACCCAAATTGAATCAGGTTCCTCTCTTTAAACCAAGTTTTTATGTTGCCTGCCAACGAACCAGCACCCGTAGTCTGGTGAGTCATTCAGGTTGTTATGTTGCTTGGTCAACAAGTAGATTTCACTACTTGTGGTATTCTAATATTTTTTGGTTATTCCTACAACGAAAAAGATGAACAACAAAGCTTAACTGAACCTACTTTTTAATACAAAAGCCCTATCTTAGCTAAAAAGCTAGACAAAAAAATACGAAAAACTGTACGATAGTGACGAATTTACATATCAGTTTTTTCTTTATATATGGAGAGGAGTTCCCACCATGACATACGACCATGAATGGAATGAAAGAAAGGCAATTCACTTTCGAATGACGAAACTAGACGAAGAAATGCAAGCCATTCGAGAGGAATATAAGCGGTTGTTTCAACGTTTACGAGAATTAGACCATCTTAACCTCGAACAAGAACCTGATGGAGAAATCCCATTAAATGATTCTGTAAACAATAAGGTCAATCCAGTCACCTCTACAAATGAAACAATTGTGCAAGAAAGCAATAAAAAAGAGAATGAATTTGCAATAGTTGCCAATCAAAATCCTAGCGAACAAATGCAAACTTCCACTATGTCGTCTTTTTCACAAGACAAAGAAGAGCAAGAAGAATCTGATGGGATGCAGGAAGCCTTAGAGTTGCTGAATAACCCACCAGAACCTAATCCAAAGTCATGGAAATATCGTTATTATCTCATTTTACAAGCCTTACGAGAAAAAAGGACAATGGACGTTGAGGAAATTAGAAGTCTGCTGAGAGAAAAAGGACTCATTTCGAACCTTGCTCCCGTTCTCTCCAGTTTAGTTAAGAAATACACGGTTGTGCAAAAAAAGGAAGAGGAATTTACGATGACGTGAATAGCACAAAAAGCCTTGGGTAGTTTTATATACTCCGAGGCTTTTTTGATATACAATTTCTACGCTCTAATGTCGTTTACCAACTGGATGCCATTGGCTCTCATGTTATACAAAGAAAAAACATTCATGAGTTCAGCTTGGTGATTCGTCTTTTCTAAATCAAAGGTTTCGACTCCCTGTACGGGTACGATGATGTTGGAAGTGACATTCCATTCATTAAAATAGCCCTTAATAGAAAGTGCAAACTGTAAGACACACAAATCCGTGCAATCTCCAACGAGTACATAGTTTGTGATTTCTGGATTTTTCATCATCCACTCCGCAAAGTCTTTGCTTACAAATCCATTGGTTGAGCTTTTATAACATAACGTCCCATTGTCATCAAGAAAGGACTTTAACTCCTCTATGACTTCGCTCTCCTCTGTTCCTTTTAAGCAGTGTACAGGGTAGGAGGCAAACTCCTTGGAATCCTCATTGTGGGCATCTGCAAAAAAGACTTTTTGATACCCATCAAATAAAGGTAAGGTTTTCACCAGATAAGGGATAATCCCCTCAATTCGTTCTGAGTATAACGCTCCTTTTTTAGCAAATCCATTAATCATATCAATTACAACAACGGCTGTCTTGTCTTTTGGTAGGTCAACAACCGATAAGAACGGTAGATTCTCCATTGAATCTAAAATATTGGGTATTCGGATTTTCGTGTTGAAAAATTGAAATATTAAATTATCAAACTAACCGCAACTTCGCTTTATCATGAGGTAAGTTTATCTCTGCGTAATGAGTTATAGCGCCACTTCCGTTAATCTGACTGATATCAGGCACAAACCATAAATTATCGTCAAAAAAGGCTACATCAACGAACTTACCGTCAGAAATTAAATATTCGACCCCCGATTTTGGTGGGCGTTCAGGGTCATATTTCCGCCATCTAATCAATTCGACCCCTCCTTCACAGTTTATATTCAATCTCACTATGGAGAGATTACATAATTTTGAATTTCAACACACTAATCCGAATGGTCAAAATATTGGATAGAGTTTTGGCTGACTCCTTTAAAAATCGTTTTTCATTCGCAACAATCGGCATATCTTTTCTCCTCCTTATTTTATAAAGTTTGGTTTATAACTGGTTAACCTTTGATTTTTTCTGTTTATATAGTTGGAAAGGAAGTTGTAAGAGACCAAAGAATACATCGTAGCTGACTTCCTTAAGTCCTCGTGGATTGATGTAACAAGGGAAATATTCACCCTGTTCCTTATCTGGAATCATGCGTTGAGAAACTCGAAAAAGCCCCGCCTCTTCTAAGGCGAAAAGGTTCCAAGTAAAGGTGATTTGTTTATAGAGTAAAACCTCAACATATTCAATCATCTGTTGCACATGAAACCCTGAAACAACCCTATCCTTGTAGGTTTTTGCTACTTTCGATAGGTCAATTTCTTTTGTTTTAGGATAACGAATGACCACGAACTCTCGTTTTTCGATACGCTTGCCCTCACTATCTTGCCATTCATAAGGGTCGTTTCTGGTTTCAATCGTGATTTGGACATCTTTAGGATGTTTAATAATGACCTTTTGTTTATCCGAACTCTCCGTAAACATCAGTACCGTGTTCATCATGCATCCCGCTTTCCAAACAGCGTTTCTTCAAAAATTCTCCACTTTTCCCTAACCGCTTCATCTGAATTTCCTCGAAATCGTAACGTAAAAGCAGGTTTTAAGTAACATTCACCCTCGCTATATTCCAAGTCCAATTGCTCTGAAATCAGCTTGATAAGCTGGCTGTTCTTCTCCTCATATAAGAAAGAAAGGTATCCATCTTCCCGCTTCGTCCAGATTGTATGGTCGTGCATCAATCCCGAACAGGAGGCTAGTGTGGTAAATCCCTCTCGGTTAAGTTTTTCAACGAAAGGAGCAATAGAAATGTCTATCAATCCAACCCCTTCTATTTCCACCGCTTCTCCCTCTTGTTCCGCAAGCCCCATTACCTTTTTAAGGCGTCGTATTGTTCAGGGGTTGCGGTTGGCTTCATATCCTCCACAAACTGTTTCACTTCATCCATTGAAGAGAAGATTTCACTTAGCTTTTTTGTCATCGTCATTCTCCTTAAAAACTATTGAGTGTCCAGTCCACATTAAAGGTAAACAGTTTAGGTGGTCGGTGAGCGGAACCTTCTCGAACGATATCCGTTTCAATGACCATCGGTTTAATTTTTCGACGGAAGTTTGCCACAATGAGTTTTCGTCCAAGAATCGCTTCGTATACTTTCTGCAGTTCAATAAAGGTGAAATATTGCGGCATCAAGTTAAACGCAATCGGCGTGTATTCCAATTTGTTTTGCAATCTATCTAATCCGTAGTTTAAGATTTTAATATGGTCAAATGCCATATTATCGGTGTCAATAACAGCTGGATAGTTAACTACTCTTGTTTTGACAATGCCTCGTTGTTGGACATGTGTTTTCTCCAATAAGGTATAGACGATTCTTTCTTCCCCATCTTCACTGGTAAGCTGGATGTCAATTTTCTTCGTGATAAAGACTTCTCCATCTTTCTTTTCTTCACTTTCTTCGAGAATGTTTCGTTCAATTGAGAACCATTTGGCATCCGCCGCATCGTCTCCTGCCTTTACCTTTAGGTGGGTGCTATCTACCAAAGCCATATAGGAGGTGCTAATGACACGCATGCGAGGGTCACGCTTTACATCGTCTCCCCATGTATAAAGCTGTTCCAGATAGACATCATCTAGATTCGTTTCTTCTTTTAGTTCTCGAATTGCTGTGGCTTCTAACCCCTCATTGATGTTAAGGAAACCACCAGGGATTGCCCATTTTCCGATATAGGGATGGTCTTTTCGTTTAATGAGCAAAACCTTCAATTCCTTATCAGGCACTTTGCGGTTATTGCTCTCTTTTTTATCTGAGACAGTAAAAAGAAGCATGTCGGTTGTTACTGATGGTTTTTCATACTTGTCTTTTTCCTCTCGTTTGTACCATTCCAAGAACTCCGCTTCTGTTTGTCCTCGTTCATTTAAAGTTTCAGGTTTTCCATCAACCATTTTAATGTTTGGCATTTATTTGGTTCCTTTCTTTGTTGGTTAGGTTTCAAAGGGTATTCCAAATCGCATCAGGTTCGTTTTCACTTAACTATTTGATTTGAACCATTTTCTTTCTTCATAATCTAGATAACGTCTTTCTCCCGTTGTTTTATCAAAAGATTCTATGCGTCTACGTTCATCCGCACCCTTTTGTAACGCTTCAAATGTTTTAACAAGTACACCATCCACGTAATAGACCTTTCTTTTACTTTCTAAACTAAGGAACACACTCTGCTTTTCGTTTATCATTAATTTTTCTTTATTCATCTCTCGTTCCTCCTATACGCCATTCCCTCTATTTGAGAACATCCCATTTATATAATTCATTCAAGGAATTCAAAACATCTTGAACGTCTCGTCCAAAACCGCTTAAATCGGTATCTTTTTTGTATTTCTCCAAAATAACGTTAAAGGCTTTAATTTTGATGTCATCAGGTAAATTTAAAAGGTTCATTTTTGTATCTCCTCTCTGTTATTGGTTTTGACTGTTCTACTTTATTGTATACATAGTATCGAGAAGATATTATCATTTTAATATTAACTATGTAAAAAGTCAAGGTTTACCAAGTCTAACCCTCATAAAAAAGGAAAAAGCCCCCATATAGGGAAGCTTAACCGTTTGACATTATTTAACTTCGACTTCACACCAACCCGTCAGTTCAGAAAAAGCAACGACCTCTTTGCTTCCATCTTCGAGTTCTACATACAGTCCAAAGCCTTCCACTTCATCCAGAACGATAGCTGTTGGATTTTCAGCTTCCGTGATTTGATTATCCCGATAATATAAAATTACGGTTTTACCTTTAAATTCCGATGCTCGCATCTTTATCTCTCCTTTGTTAGTAAATGTTGTCTTTTTATATTTACTTCCTTCTATTACAGAGCACTTAGCATTCACAGAACTTAGTCGCAGGAAGCCCATCGCCTTTAGGCATGGGAGGAATGCGATGCCTTTGCTTCCTGCAACTGATAGCTATACCCGTCAAATCGTTGAATGATTTGACAATGTTTATAGTTGATTCCTTGGGCGATTCGTTTACCATCTTTATTTTTAATATCAAAACTTCCCGTTTTGCGACAAGCAACTTCGCCATACCACGTACCTTTGTATTTTCCCTTTGGAACAATAGCTTTTATCATGTCGCCAGTTTGAAATCCAAATACCGTTTTTTGTCGCATCAGGTATCCTCTTGGAAACCCAAATTGATTCACATTCGTGCGACAATGAGAGCCACGACCTTTTGCTTTGATGTGCAATACTTGATTTGTTTTCAATTGCAATGAAGGGGGTGTCGATTCTCCTATGCAACACGCATCATAGTGATGGTCTTTTGGAAGTCCAACGGCAATACGGTTCATTTTGGTTCTTGCTCCTGTGCCACACTCCACAGATAGCCCCGTTGCTTGTAATATTCCATAAATTTTCCAACGTGTGGCATTGACAACGGCAGAATCTTTAAAAAAGGCAACATTTCCTTTGACGTGGGGAAACCCAAATTCCTCTGCTGTTTGGTTCCCTTTCCGTTGATTACAGTCATGACAAGCAATGGTTAGGTTATCTAAACGATTGGAGCCTCCTCTTGATTTTGGAAGAATATGTTCCACTTCCAACGGAATATTCCTTTTGCCACAATACGCACAAGTGCGATGATATCGTTCTAAGAGATACTGACGCACCTCATAGCCCATCAACGTTCCTTGTTGGTATTCCACACCCGTTATGCTTGGATTTTGTAATAGTTGCGTATCAAACTTGACATTTTCATAGGAAATGTCAGTAAGGGGAATGATTTTTTGGAATCGGTTCACCCATGTTGCAATGTTATGGACACGACTTTGTAAGGAAGGGGGAACCCAACCTTTTTTCCGTTTACGATTAACAAAACGTGGTGGACGATATCGCAAATTCTTGGAACGTCTGCGTCTGCGATAAGCCTTTCTTTTTTCCAAAAGCTCTGTAATATCGGAACGGTGATGTAATTGTGCCATAAAAACAACTTTATCTTGCTGTAAAATGGCAAGCCCTGTATGGCGACTACCATAATCAATTTTTAAACGATAATTTTGTGCCTTTGTGGAAATTGATTCATTCAAAATAATGGTAAATGGATACCTTTTGAAAATTTTGGCTTTCTCTTGTTTTAATAGTTTCCTTGCTTTGGCTGAATGACAAGGGTCTAATGGTTTTCTATTGGTATCTAAGACAAAGACCATAATAGAATTACTCCTTTCCTCGCCCGAAGGCGGTAACATTCTACTCGACCATATTGAAAGAGCTTGTTCAACTTACCGCACCGACTCGTACCACCCAAGTCTTTTAACGATAAACGACAGTAGCAACGGACTGTAGAAGCATCCGTTGGTGTCATGACCCCATCAATGTAGCGGATTTGCACCGCTTGGTCTGGTCATAATAAGGCTTTTACAAGCCCACGCTTTTTAAGCGTGTGGTTTATGACACCACCAAAACCCGATTAACATCAAGGGTAATCGAAATAAAACGAGTTTCCCACACAGGTAAAGTAAAGCAAAGATTACTATTATAAGTTCTCCAACCAATGTTCCAAAATCGACTATCCAAAATAAGGGACGTAAAATCGGAATTTGCTTCATCGTTTCCCAAGTACCTATCATCTTACTTACCTCCGAATATTTCTACTCTCCACAACTCTTACTTCCACAAGTCGGACAAGGACGACAAGTTCCCACAATTTGTTCAAACACGGTTTCACAGCAATAGCATTCTATGAACGTGGTTTTAAGAGTCATCTGATTTGAATTTTTACCTTCTAATAGTTGTTTTTCCATTGGATAAACATCCTTTCTCGTATGTGTTTAGTAACACCTGTTTTCTAATCTTCTTGTATCTTATTCACTTCATGTTAGATTCATAAATCCTCTTTATTTATATGAACAATTACATATTTCTTTATATTCTTTTACAAACGCTTAAGACAATTTTAGAAAATGATAAAAATAAAACCCCCTACATTTATTAGGGAGTTTTTACAAAAAGGCTTGTTCCTTTTCCTTTTCTTCCACTTCAGCCGTTTCTTCTTTCGCATAGAAAGACAAAAGCTCTTGTAATCGATTTCTCTCTTTTGAACTGTAATTCACGGCTCCACACATTTTACATTTTTGAATACGAGCCGCTACAGGCATTGAGGTATGTTTGTTAATCTGCAGATGAACCGTCGCACGTTTGCTTACCGTTTCTCCGTTGCATTTGGGACAAGCATTATCCACTGTCGCTTGCTCATTTTTACTTGTTCTCACTGGATTGACGCTCCTTTTTTTTGAGATTTTAATCAATTATATCATCAATTTAGATTATAAACAATAAAATAAGGCTACTATGAAGTTCATAGTAGCCCATTTGTTACGGTGCAGTAATTCCGCTAGATGAAACGGGAGGCGCAACGGTTTGGTTACTTGCCCCTGTATCCGTTCCAGTAGATGTAGAGGATTCATGTGGTGTCGTAACCGAAGACGTTCCTCCTTGCTGATTGACGGGTTGATTCGGGTCAACAGGCGAACTATTTGTGGTTTGTCCACTCACATCGGCTGGATTAGAACTAGGAATAGGTGCAGGTGATTGAGATGCATTTACTACACCAGGATTCATCTGATTTTGGTTGTTCGGTTGAACAGGTGCAACATTTGTTTGCGTTGGTACATTTGTTTTTGGCTGTGCTTGATTCACTGGCTTTTGAACCGTCGGTTGTACAGGAACCATTACTTGTGGAGGCAACACAGGAGCAGGATGTTCTACTGCATAACGTTCTGCGTCCAATCGTTGTACCTCATTGTTGTAGCGGTCGATTAAGGGATAATAGGCATCCTGATGTTTAACATCGTCAATCAGCCTTTTCGTGCTAGTTATCAGAGCATCTATAAACATAAAATCATTCGGACTTAAAACATGGGCGTTCTCTAATTGTGTGACATTCGTATTTGCATAGGTTTCTCTTTGCGTTTCCTGTTCCTGAGTCAACCCGAATTTCTTATAATCATTTTTCCTTGCTTCTTCTTCGGCTCTTGCCTTAGCCCTTGCCTTAGCTTCTGCCTCCGCTATGGCTTTGTCCCGAAGCTCGACATAAATTTTTGGAATCAATTCTTTTGTCCACCATCCATGACTATCATTGGCATCCACTTCTCCTGTGTATGGATTATGGTACATATACGAAATGCGGGACGGAACCGTAAAGTCTTTACTTGGCAGTCCCTTATGAATGGCTAACATGTAATTGTGCCAAATCTCCCCTGGATAGGTTCTTCCATATAATTGCGGAATGGCAACAGGATTGTCGTTACCCACCCACACAACTGTTGTATTGTACGGGGTGTACCCTGCAAACCATCCATCTTTTGAATCGTCTGTCGTACCTGTTTTGGCGGCAGTTGGAATATTGTAAATCCCTAATCCATGACCAGTGGAGTGTTCACCCGTTACAACCCCTTTTAGTACATCGGTCATCAAATAAGAGGCTCCGCTGTCGTAGATTTGTTTGGTATCGTGTTTGTTTTCATACAACACCGTATTGGTAACATCCTCTATTTTACTGATTCCAGTTGGACGAATGTACTGTCCATTATGTTCAAGCGTAGCATAGGCTCCTGCCATCTCCAGCGGAGTTGTTCCATACGTAAATCCACCAATCCCAATAATCGGATTTTTATCTTGGTTGACAATATTACTAAACTCCATGTTGGTTAAATATTTAACCATATTGCCTGCCCCATATTTCTCAACAATTTTAAAAGGAATGGTGTTGAGTGAAAGATTGACAGCAAATCGCATATCAACACTTCCGTAAAAGGTATGCTCTGCATTAATAGGTCCATTCGTGATAGCATCATCCACCATCGTAGAAGATGCCAACATGCCCCTCTCAAAGGCAGGTGTATAAGCAACTAACGGTTTAATACTAGAACCAGGTTGCCGATAAGAAAGGAAGGCACGGTTAAAGGTATTGGCTACCTCTGATTGGGTTCTGCCACCTACAATGGCAACGACATCCCCTGTTTGATTATCAATGCTTACGCCCGCTCCCTGTGTTTTGTACAGACCTGTATTCGAATTTTTATCTGAAAAATCGGTTAAACCTTTGTTGATACTATCCTGCAAAAGTTGTTGTTTTTGTAAATCGATGGTGGAATGAATTTGATACCCACCGTTGCGAATTTGCTTATACACTTCATTAAACAATTCGTTAAAATTAGCGTTGTACGTAGCTCTTTCCGCTTCCGAAGCGAAGGCATACTTAAAAGTGAAACCTTCATGCTCCATGAGTAGCTTTGTTGCACTGCTCAACACAAAAGAAATCGCATAGCTATCAGGTTTTATCTTTTCCTTCTGCAGGTGAAGCACAATCTTTTCGGAAAGTGCCTTTTGATATTCCGCTTGAGTAATTAAATGCAAATTTCTCATATTAGTGAGAATAAGATTTCTTCTTTGGAGCGCATAATTCATATGTTGAATCGGATTGTAATGACTTGGATTGTTTGGTACACCCGCCAACAGTGCAACCTCTGAGAGTGTTAAATCTTTTGATGGTTTGCTAAAGTACATTCTGGAAGCCGTATCGATTCCATAAGCACCACTCCCAAAATAAATATTGTTCACATAGTATTCCATGATTTGGTCTTTGGAATATATCTTTTCTAGCTTAATGGCAATAAGCATTTCTTCTAGCTTGCGAGAAAATCGTTGCTCACTATTCAAGAATACATTTTTTACAAGCTGTTGGGTGATGGTACTTCCGCCTTGTGTAATTCTTCCTTTGTGTTGTATCATCGAAGCCAACGCTCGAAAGTTTGCTTTCACATCTACCCCATTGTGTTGCATGAAGCGATTATCTTCAATGGCGACAAAGGCATTTTTGGTGTACCGATTCATATTTTGGCTATCCACATAATAATAGTGATGGTCTGCCAACTTCGTCATGACATTGCCTTTGTTATCATAAAGAACGGTATCTGTTCGACTTTTAAAGGTTCCTTCATTAATGGATGCTATCTTTTTGTTCGAATCATCCACGATAGCTTGCATGGCAGGTTTATATTTGAATGCCAGTACGGACACTGCGCCTACACCCATCACAAAAAGAGACAAAACCGTTATCCCCGTTACTTTCCTAACCTTTTTCCACCGTCGTTTCCTTTTTTCTTTCTTCACCCTCTTTATTTCTTTACGGTTTTCTTCGTCTTGCAAAGGTCTCCCCTCCTGTTTCTATCTGTAAGGATGAACGTTTACTCTTCCTTATTTATTATTTAGTCATATTTTTATTTATGTAGCTTATAGTCAATATTATTATAGGAGTTTTAAGTAAAAAGGTCAATTTTATTTTACAAATAAAAAACACCCAAAGCGGGTGTTCGCTGTAAACTATGTAGACCCACCCCAGGGCTTCCGCCCTGGGGCGTATTACGAGCAGATGAATAGAAATGATTTAGATGGTGTAAGAACATGAAGCAAATGATGAATCAGTGTTGCTTTGTATCAACTTCTCTAATTCTTTCATTCATGCCACTCTCCTTTTCAGTGTAAATAGATATTTACCTTGATTTGAATCGTGCTACTTGTTGCTCTCATGCTAGATTATATACCGCTCACCGAATCCTATAACTTTACCTCTTTGATTTTGACGTTTTCTCTTCATCTCGTCTCGCTCAAACGTTGTTCGACACATTTTATGGGTTGGAATTCCTAAAAAAGCCAACAATAGTAACAAGTAAAGTTAAAAGAGGAGGCATTCGTATGCAAGAACGACATTATACAGGAAATGACGAGTTCAAATTTTTTAGGGGAATGATATGGGGAATCTTATTCAGCTTCCCATTATGGGCGATTATCATCCTAATCAGTAGATTTCTATGGCACTACTTTCGTTAAACAAAAAAAAGCACCTGGTGTTTAGATAGACACAGATGCTTTTTCTTTTTGTATCGAGTCGTCGTCCTCTGTGTCAAACAAACGAATCATCAGTTGTTCAAGAGATTTCGCTTCGCCCACTCGTATTTGATTTACCCGTTCATCTTCCGAAACATCGGTTGGATAAGCAACTCCTTCAAACGTTAATCCATAACCTTTTCCTTTGGACTTACATTCTATCGAAATATGCCATCCTTCTGCCATTTTTTTAACCAGTATTGCCTCTCCGTTTGTATTCGCTTTTCTTATGGTTAAACGAGGAATTTCTCTCTTTGGTTGCTCTTTTTCTTTTGGATGTTTAATTTTGACAAATACATCCTTATTGCGTTTGACATCAAATTTAAAATGTTGAACCAAATTGAGGGTATTAAAACACCGTTGTTTTGCAGACGTACCATTGCCAACAAAGCTTAATCCATAGATGTCCAAAAAGTCCTCAAGCGAAAGATTATCGCCAACACCCATACGGTAACTCATTTCATTTTTGATATTCCAATATTGGTAGTTCATAATTTTATAGAAGTCTTTTGTTTTCGATTTGTAGTTAACTTCTTTGGATAGCTCTGTCAGTCTTTGCATCTCCACCATCTCAAAGGTTATAAATTTGCACGTATAGGGTGACCCAACCCATGCTTCAAATTCGGTCAGCATCCCGACAAGTGATGCATTCACTTTATTATCCAGTTCATATTCAAACGTAGAAAGCAATTGTAATTCTGGATTGGTTCTAAAGGCAACCAGTTTCATCTCCGTATTAATTTCTGTTTTTGTCTTGTTTTCTTCCAGGTTAAAAAAAACATAATCGGGTATCTGCACTTTTTACTTCCCTCCTATTCTATATCTGTTCAATTTTTACCATTATAGTTGGATTCGAACAAGGTTAATAGCGTTTTTCAACACTATCTGTCCGAATAAAAAAAGGAAGCCCGAAGGCTCCCGATTGATTTCAAATGACTTGCGTATCTTCGCTTACCGTGGATTCAAATTGTTCTAAAAGACGATTAGCCCCTTCAAACTCAGAATAAATGACAGGTACATCTAACGGTTCCTCTTTGATTCGCCACATATTGTCGTGGGAAACAAATTCCGTCACCACCAACACGGCATCTTTTTCCTTTAAAGCACTTTTAATTTTCCCCCACGAAAGATACCCATCAATAACATTTGCTCGACATCCCTTCTTTAGGAAAGCCATCTTATAGGAATTTTCATAGGTGATATTTCCAATAATGAGTACTTCTTTCGTAACGTCAATTTTTTCATACGCATTTGATTTTTTTACAACAGAAGAACTATTGGAACCTACCGTTTTACGTTTACTTTCTGGTGTTGCTTCATCTTTTTTCGTAAACAAATAATTGTTAAATTCATCGATTTTAATGATTTGTCCTGATTCAACAGCATAGGGTAGGTCTTTTAAAATAACGACTTCACCTGAGAGCTTTTGCAAGTATGGTGTTTCATTTTTTATTTGTACGACACCGAACTCCCCATTTTGATAATAGGAGGATAAGGTATAAAACTTCGGAATGTTATATACGCTGATGACTTCATCTTCATGAAGACAAAGAATTTGTTGTTCTTTCAACTCTTCTTGAGAATCCTTTACCATTTTAAAAAGTTCTTCACCTGTCTCAATATCTCGTACCAGTACACCATTCGGAAATACCTTTAGGACATAATACACGCTTTGCCCTCTGGATTTAATGGATTTTAAATAATGGTCAGCATTAAAGTGTAACGGGCGATAAAATCGAATAAATTGATTTTTTGCGTCAACCGCCACAATTTGTTTGTCTCTTAATTGGATGGAGGAAGGGATGTTTTCTAGTTTCACTAAACTCCCGTTTGCTTTTTCTATAAACACATCCGCTCCCTGAATGGATACCATAGCAAACTCGTGAATCGAATAATCCCGTTCATGTTCTTCAAACTTACTTACATATGCCCACCTGAAATGTCCTTCTTCATCCACTTTCACGAATTGCCATTCCCCAATATAAGTTGAAGCAGAGAGGTCTTTGATTTCTATTCGACTTTGATTAGGAAACACGATGTAATGTGTATTATTTTCAATCATACAATAACCGATTTTTGGTGTTGGCTTGATGCTATCTGTGTGTAGCTCATTGTTTTCGGAAATTGCCTCTTTCGGTTTTACAAAAGGTGTAAGAATGTTAGATAAGGATTCTGTGAAACCATTCGTATCTAAAAACTCTTGAAGCATATTTTCTACTGTTCTATCTTGGAGTTCCTGGATTCGTTTTTTACAATCACGAATCTCCCCCGTTTTATCCCTCAACTCTGATTTTAACGTTGCCACCTGCAGATTGAGATTTTCAATCATGGTTGTATACATCGTCATTGGCTTTTCTTTTAAATGAGTTAAGTCGGATGTTAATTTTTCGATTTGTTGGTCTTTCTTTTGGATGTCTGCATAGAGCCGATTCACCATTTCTTTATCTGCAATATCTTCGGTTTTGTTTTCTAAATCTGCAACCTTTTTATTCAATTCCTTTACTTCATTCGTCAGTTTACGCTGGCTTTCTTTTTGTTTGGTATAAACATCTTCTTTACGTTTCATTTGGGATTCTAATTTTTCAATGGTTATCGCTTGTTGTTTGCTCAGTATCTTATAATGTTGGGTATCTAACTCTTTGATTTCATTAAATTTCTGAAATAGCTTAACAAAAATGCTAAATCTTAATTCTTGACCTATCTTGGACAGTCCACCTTTGCCCTTTACATCAAACAAGAGCTTATCCATTTTAGCGGTCAACGCAATGAGACCCAATGTATTTAAAATCGGCTTATCTTTCATACAATATTTTTCTAAAAATTCATCGGGTGAAACCTCATCTTCTAAGTCTCCTGCATGATAAGAATCCATTAAGGTGGTGATATTCTTATGAAATAACATTTCAACAAATCGCTGGATAGCTAGAATTTTAGTACTGAAAACAACGGCATCGGGGTCAAAAGAAAATCGGTAAGCATTGACGTATATCAAAGGTGTTAATTGCGTTTCTTCAAATTGGCGGGTAAATTTGTCCATTACTTCTTCTTTTGATAGTTTTCGTAACTTGGCTCCTATGTATTTTTGAGACATTTTATTGAAATCTTTTAGAATTTCTGGATGGTCACATATCAAGTCTACTTCTTCTTCGCTTTTGTGAGAAATCAAAAAATTGAGAAATAGAAGCTCCCATTTATCTAGTTCATTACAGAATTGGTGAATAGGGAAGTCCTGTTTCGATAAAAAATCAATCAACATAATGTTTATCCTTTCTTTTGTGGTAATTTTGGATTCTTTTTATCGTACCATAGCCAAATATCTAAAACACCCCTGTTTTTACCTCATTATTTTTCTTTATAAACCCTATTATCGGCATTTTATTCCAAAAATATTTATTAAAAATAAAAAGCCACAAAGTTTTTTTAACCTGTGGCTTTTCTTTTATAAACTTGTAACTTCATTTCAATCATAATTTTATGAAAGAAATTTTCTCAGCGTACCGATATCTATTCATCATCTTCTGCGAGGCCATCGGAATCATCCGAATCAAAGCCTCGATTCAGACAATCGTAGCAAATGTCTTCCTCGTATCCATTTATCGAGATAACCACCCTGCCGCAAACTCTGCAATAATTCATGTTCATTTTCCTCCTAATTTAAGTTACTCCATTTGATTCAGGATATCTTCAATTTCCCCATATACCCGTTCATGGTCGCCTTTTTCGACATTGTCTTTCCACTCTTCTAACTGTTCTTTTGTTATAATCCAGCTATCCTTTGCCATCTATAAACACTCCCTTTAATAAGTAAAAAGCTTTTCCCTTGTTTCTGAAAACTTTTATATTCTACTCAATAACCCTTTGATTTATTTTGCGAAAAACGTCTCTCAACGCAAGCGTATCAAGGGGTTTACCCTTCTTATAACTTTCGGAAAACATAAACCTATATATTGCAGAAAAAACAGTGCTTTTTATGTTGGGAAAAAGGCTTCTTTAAGATAGTGAAAATCTTTTTTTGAAAAGTCATGTCTTCCTTAAAACCTCTCTCATTCAACGCCGATGCGTTAAAGAATCGGAACCACAAAAAAAGGAGCAGGAACCTCCAGAATCCTTACCCCCTTTGTGTTAACAAGCTAAAACCAATTCTTTTAAACATCTTTCTTGTTCACCAGAAGATACTTCTACTCTACCATTCTGGAAAATGACGAAAGTTGTTCCTTCTCCTTCAAAACAGAGAGAATCAATATCCACTTCATCCTCATAATAAAGGCTTTGCAGTAGCCCAATTAGATGGGTTATGTCCGATAAACGAAGGGGTTCTATGCTTTCTGTGAAAATACGATGAAGATACCCATTAATCGTTTGCATTAACTCTAATGAGAGTTCTGTTTCAAATGAGAGGGATATACAATATTTTTGCTTTCCATAGTGTTCGATTAGATTTCTTGCATTGCGTGAAGTCAATATAAATTGACGCACGTTGAAGGGGTACATCCTCTCTAATACATCCCTATATCCTTTAATAGAATAATCATAAGGAATGGCTACAAAGGAATCGTCAGCAAAAAACAAGGCATCGGTGTACTCCTTTTTTTATTAGACTGACCGTTTCGTCAAACCTTTCGGTAAAGATTTCAAACAGCTTGTACTCGACCACATAACTCCCTCCTTACGTTTAATTTTCTCTTGGCATGGGTGGTTATCGGTTTTAACTGTAAACTATGCCTAGCAATCCGCACCACATGCGAATCGAGAGTCGTTATTTCGAGATGAAGTATTCCATTTTCATCCAACCATTCGTTTACTTGATGGTGGGATACCTCTTGATGAAATTCATAATTGTCGTCAATAAAATTTTTATACAAAGCATTGAGATTAAGCACCCCATTACATATAACGTCACGCAACAAAGTATTATTCATTAGGGAATGAGGGAATGCCTTTAATTGATACCTGTTATCCTGGTAAATACAACTATGTATAAATACTCGCTTATCAAATACTTTTAAAATGACCATTTTTATATCCTCCATCTTTATTTCTAAAACGTTTATCCATTACATCTATGTTAAAGGCAGTTATTTATCATCCAGACAGACAAAAGAGAGTATGTGAAGGGGAGTACACATACTCTCTTTAAAAATAGGGGGGAGAAGTTACCACTAAGGGGTAAAAGGGTAGTTGTTTACATGTGGTACACACAAATAACAACGAAAAACAGATGGCTAATCTGTTCTATATGCTTATCTTATCATTATTTTAGACTATAGTCAATATTTAATTCTTCGTCTTCTATTGTGTTGTTTCAGTGTGTTAAAAAAATGCTCTTGGGCGTTTCCATTGAGATTTGCTAACAATCGCATCGCTCTATTTTCATTTCGGTCAATCAAAAGGGTTTCCAGAATGCTTTTATAGAACGTAAAATTGCGTTCCTCGATATCCACCAAAACTTGTTTAGCGTTGGATGATTCAGCCCTTTGAATTCTTAGTGCTTTTCTTTCCTCAAAAGCCTTGATATAACGGTGAATCGGTTGATGCATGACTCTGTCGAATAATTCTTCTATGTTTACTGTTTGCATTTAATTTGTTCCTCCACAAATGTTTAGTGGCTTTATGTAACGTCTATTTTAAGTAAAACGATTACGCACACCATGTATAATAGTCCATTATATACTGTTTTTAGTCTATAGTCTATATATTTCTTTTCAATGAAAAAAGCACGAATCCAATGTCGTGCCTTCTATCTCTTGTAGGTACAATAGAAATCTGGGTTTTTCCAGCGTCTAGTGACTATTTCATTTCATTAGAGTAAGGTAAGGTTTCCTGTTATGCTATCAATGGCATCCGCATCAGCGGGACCTATCGCTAGGCATGTCTTTGTCCGTACACCATGAAATTCGGTTTGACCAGAATCCGTAATTAAGGCTACGGGTAAATTCGCATCTTTTGCTTGGTGATAAATTGAAACCAATTCCTCCTCCGAATTAGCACGTACACATATCTTCGTGAATTTATCATCCATCCAATCAAGCATGTCTAATGTAAGGGAGATTGGATATGTTTGTTCTTCTAACACAGGGTATCCCTTTTCACGGCAAAATGTCTCGAACATGTCCATGAAATTTTTATCTGTTTTTACTCTATCGAGAAATACTTTTAAAGCGGCGTGCGCACCCTGTGCTACCATCTTTCCTTTTCTCATATTCAAATCATTTCGCATGACAATCACTTGTTTAATCACTTTTATCATCCTTTCTACTTATCAAAAATAGCACATTTAATGGAACGATGGTAATTTTCTCTTCCTCTCGTCCGTTCCATTTTTACCCTTTCAATATAAAAGAGGATGGTTATTATCCCATCCCCTCGTTGTTATTGGTTACACCATTTTTGAGTATGTTGTACATACTGTGCTAAATCTTTGTATTCGTTGGATACTCGTCCGAGAAGTGCTTGTAAACGGGCATTCAGCCTATGTGTCTAATCATCCTTTTTATGTTTAAATGGCTCTGGAGGTCGGATTCGAACCGACAGCCCCCTGGTTAACAGCCAGGTGCTCCACCGTTGAGCTACTCCAGAATAAGCGGAGAGGGTTTATCGCTCCACCGACCTACCCTCGTCAGAGAGAACTCTGATTGGTTGTTTACATCATATCAATATTTTTTATTTTAGTCAATAGTGAATATCAAATATTTTATAGTCTAATTTGTTAAACAGCATGAAGTATGTGAACAAGAACAAAAAGAAACTGTTGTTCATGACAAACTTGTAGATACAGAGGCAAAAAAAGAAACGGCATCTGATGGAACAGAAACCGTTTCAGCAATAAATGTTCAAACCACTTCTAATTCTCGGCAAAGGAAAAAGTGGTTGAAACGTACGATAAACAAGTTAATGAAAATACGAAAGATATGTCGTTTGGAGAGGATTTTATACGTATAACGTATAAAGAATCCACTCGTAGAACAACAAGCTGACTTTTCGACTGAATTCGTTCTGCAAGTTGAACGAGAAACAAAAGAAAGCCAATTAATACAGCACTCATAATTACATTCGTAATTGTACACTAAAACCGACAACATTACCTGTCGTAACAGGTAAATATTGTACTCAATCCCCACCAATTGAGGTCGTTACAAAGGTCTCGATAGATTACTGCCATAACCTATCTGCGTGGGGCGGGTCACTCACGACCCTCCTCACTCCCTCTGCAACATTATCCCTAAACCTGTTTCCTGGCAGGAAATCAGGCTTACCTAATCCAAATTTTCCTACGACCCAACCTTCGTAGCTTTAAGTTCCTGCAAGCAGAGTTAAATTACAGGCACTCTCCCTCCCCAAGTCTTCTCTGAAAATCCCTCAGACTCTGCCATGCCCATCCAGTGCTTCGACATGGGGTACACCTCTGTTTTTACTCCTCTTGAAGCGTCTCGTCTCCAAACGTTCAACAGTTCAACGAGGATGATTCTCGACTACCAACCCTCAGATAGCCGAAGGATTAAGTCTATGTGTACAACGCGATAATCGCTACACGCTCTCTCCACTCCAGGAAAGGTTTCCTTATCCTTGTCCCACTCCCTTACTTGCTCAACCTTTAGTGGGCATTCCTAAGTATTATTTATGCAATTGAGGAAACGAAAATGGTTTAGTCGTTGAGTAATGAGACAATTTCCAATCATTATCCTCAAATACAAACTGTAAGTAATCATAGCTTAAAAATTCGTCGTTACTAAACAAATCTGGTGTCGTATCTGTCCCAAATAGGCTATCCGTCTCTCTGTCAGTTTCACGATGAACACGAACCAGCATATAGGAAAGACCATTCTGGTAGGTGTAATCTATAATATCTGCATCAACAAATTTTTGATTGCCGTAGACAAGAATACGATAATTTTTTGCTTCCAGATATCTCTGATACCCTTTAGACAATTTTCCTTCTAAAAATAAGCTAAACTTTCCTGTCAGAAAAGCATCTCCTACTTTAGCAAACACAATCTCCACATGTTCTTTAAATTGCTTCTCGTCAAAATATGGAAACTGTTTTTTTATTATTGAAATGTCCATTTGGGGGTTTCTTTTTTTGTTTATGAATTTCGGAACCATCCAAAATCCAGTGATTAACCATATCAATGGAAAGAGGATTATCGGGTAATAATAAGCTGGAATTGAGGTTGAAAAATGAATAAAACTCACCTCCACTGCCGTGAATAGTGGTATTGGAGCGGCTGATGGGAATCGAACCCACGTCATCTGCTTGGAAGGCAGAGGTTTTACCATTAAACTACAGCCGCATGGCGGGGATAGCAGGATTCGAACCTGCGACACTCGACTTAGAAGGTTGATGCTCTATCCACTGAGCTATATCCCCAAGGTAGTTTTATATCCTATACATTTTCTTCTCATGTATTCCTTTTTGATGGTTCTATCATAACACTATATTAGACTAAAGTCAATATATTTATATTTATTGTTTATATTCATTTATTAGTTGGAAAAGAACCGAATAAGATATACAGAACAGATTAAACAGGTGTTTAGATTAAACAGTTCAAAAGGAGAAATGAACATGAGAAAGTCTCACAACACTGAATTGATACGAACATTTTTTTCGGAAACGATGCCACGCATTGCAACCAATCTAGAACGGCTAGTTTCAACGATGGAACAAAATCAACAGAATCAAACACAGATGATTCAAGACATCGTAAGAGAAGGAATCGAACAGGTAAGTGCTACTTCCGCTCCCACTGACATCAAAGAACAGATTGAGCGCATGAGTAAAGAAGACGATAAAATGCTCAATCATTTCTTTCAAATTGCCAAATCAGGTTTGAATGGAAAAGAACAAACGGAACTGCAGAGGGCTTTTGATGACATGACGAAAAAGAGAAGAGAGAATTTTAAAGGACTTATAGCAAGTCTGAATTAGTAGACTAAAAAGAGGGCTGGATTACTTTTATCAAAGTACCGCCCTCTTTTTTTTACTTTTGTGTCCGATACACCATAAGCAGGGTCAGCATGATGACATCTATGACTAACGACAACGAGTTGGTCAGAAGAAAAGCCATGCCTGCATGATGTATCACCAAATAAATACCGTAAACCTCCATTAGTCCCATACCAAATAGGAACAGACAATACGTACTTAAATGAAAATCACCCACTGATTTTGTTTTTAAAATTTTAACAATCTGTGGAATGTTACCAACGGATAGAATAATCCCCCCCATTAACTGTAACACATCAAAAAAATTCATAACGACCTCCTTGAACGGTTTTCTTCCTTTTTCCAATATTGCCGATTCATTTCCGACACGATGACATTATCTTTGATTATCGGTTCATCTTTCTCTTCTCGAAATAAAGCGGGATAAGAAGAGGTTACAGATATGGTTAATGCCATTCCGCTACAGCCAAACCCAAATTTCTCTTGCATCAATTTTGCTACAGAAAGGATGTTAAACTTGGTATTCCCCTGGCTTTTATATTCCTCTACGCATTCATCAAACATATTCATGTAATCTTTTTGGCTAAATTTACGTTGATGGGTTAAGATAACGGGAATTTGGTCTGCTTTGTGTAATTGATAATTAAACATGTGATTCACCTCATTTTTTTTAGATAGAAGGACGAACTGGCAACACCATATGTTTATAGGCTTTGTTGCCCACCGCTTCCAAAATACATGGACTCATGTTATTGATAAATCCAAAGGACACCCGCTCACCAGCCATTACGGTTAAGGCTAAAAGTAAATAGCTCAAATTAAACGTGATGGATAAGGGTTCCCCTGTCATATTTGCTTCGATGGTCTCCTCGATATTTCCTGATTCCGTAGCAATCTGTACATCAACCACATCATCTTCAATTTTCAAAGAAACCAATGCCAACTTACTTTTTGGAATAAATACCGTTGCACGCTCCAAAATATTCAAAAGTGCGTTTTTATCGATAATCGCTTTTGTTACAGCCTTCATCCCAAATATTTTTTTGTATTGGATGAATTCACCCGTTAACAATGTCGTTTGTATCCTAACACCATCAACAATGAATAATAGTCCTTTATCAGAGAAAGAAATGTGAACTGTTGCATTCTTATATGACGCTAGAATTCGCCCAACTTCAACCAGCGAATCTACAGGAACAACGACTTCTTTTTCACCTGTCACTTCTGTTACCTTACAAATTTTAAGAGACATGCGGTATCCATCTGTGGAGACTAATGTCAGATAATTTCCTTCCACTTTAAATAAGATTCCTGAAAGAATCGGACGACTTTCGTTTTTAATCGTCGAACCCGATGTTTGCTTAATGCTTTCAATAAGGCTTACCCCATCTATTTCAAACGACGTGGTAGACGCAAACGATTCAAGTTGCGGATATTCGTCTGCATTTGCTGTTTTAATGGTCATTTTTGATGCTTCTATTTCAAGCACCAATTCATCATTCTCTGTCCTCAAAGTAATCTCGATATCTTTTTTGATTTTTTTCAAAATCGCATCTAACAGTTTACCTTCCACACACACGCTTCCTTGTTGTATAACGGAAGCCGAACAGTTAGAAATCACAGAAAGTACACCGTCCGTTGAAGTTAGGGTGACACCGTCTGCTTTGGCTTCGACGAGCAGATTTTTCAAGATAGGTTGTTCAGTTTTCGTTGGAATCGCCTTTAAGTTCATCCCTATCTGTTTTGCCAAGATTTTTTTAGGAATCTTAAATTCCACTTTTTCACCCCCTTTCCATCTTTATTGACTATAAACAATATTTTAGAATGATTAACTGCGTTTGTAAATGTGTTTGGTCATTTTTTATGTATGCGTAGGCAAAAAAAATAAGAGGGATGCAAAAAACACCCTCTTATCTCCTGTTACAAGTAGTTCTCCCCCTCAAAAGAACGCAACTTGTGTCAGGCAAGCAACTGCTCCAAAAGAAACACGTTGAGCTAACTTAGGAATTCTGAACTTTATCCCTTCGCTTTCGTTGATAAGTACAAAACATAACTTAACCAACAAATAGCTTAGTAAGATGGTTCCCACCTTAAGTAACATGTTTGCCTCTCCTTTTGTTTGTATTTGAAACACGAGAATGTGTGTTTCACCTAATTCATGTGTTTATTCATTATATGCACGTCCATTCAATTCATAAGAAACGGTAAAATAATGGGTTAGTTAATTAATTCTTTCCATTTTATTGACTATATGCTATAATACATTTACAGAATACCATAAGCAATTTATCGGGCTAAATCATGCCTAATCAAATATTTTGAAAGAAGGAACACAGCGATGATGTTAATAGATGTTATGAAAGAAGTATCTTTTGAAGGAGTAAAACGCCAATTGTTACTTACGCACCGCCCATTTGAAGGTGTAATGGACGAATTCAAAGCGTACTTTACAGCTATTCAATCCACCCCTTCAACCCTTCAACCTCTTGAAAGCCAAATTGTGATGAACCGTGAATTTTTTGAAACGGCTTATTTCATTCCGAATACAAAGCAGGATGTACGGGAATCCCTCACCACCTTTGTTCCATTAGAAACCATGCTGGCTTCACAGGTAAAACAACAAGACCTGGATGAACTGGATAAAGATATTATTGTGGCTGGTGCTTTGTGCATGCTCACCTCTAATGGAATCTGCTTTAACGAAGAGGAACGAAAACAGGAAATTGAGCGGACGAAAGAGCAGTTAAAAGAACTATCAAAAATTGCCATTTAATAAAAATAAGGACGGTATCAATCGTGGGAACGTCATCTTTGGCAGACCATTATATTTCTCGTTTTATGAATGAAGGAAGACCTTTTCTTATGCAGTTAATGGAACCTTTTCCTTGCCGTATTGATGAATCGTGTTATTGTTCATTCAATCCGAATCAAACACTACAGGATTATAAAGGTTCTCACATAACCGAACTTGATTATATTGAAAGTCCTGTACTCTTTTTTGATTTGGTCATCCAAAAGAACCGTTTATCGCTTCAAATGCCTGCTCTATCCATCTTTATCACGTTTGTTGACAGGTATGAACTCGTAGAGGCTGGCAAGCAAAAACCAGAGGCATTTCAACGAAGTTATGAATATCAATTTAGACCATCAGAAATCCAAGTACCTTTAAAACTGGAATCATATGAAGTCTTTTCTGCGACGGTGACAAGAGCTATATATGAATACCATCAGTCATTGATTGGGGCAATTTTAAACGGCAAAGTGGTTTCAATTGATGAAGGCTTTGTTCTGAAAATATCCGAGCAAGAAAGTAAAGTAATAATGGATGACAAATTTTTAAGTATGAACTAATAAAAGGAAGCCAGAGAGCTTCCTTTTATTTATTCTGTGAGACTCCCATCCGTGATTGGAGAAAAACAAGGAAAGCTTTCGCTTACCTCTCTTGCTCTTGTAGTGTTTTATATTTTTGTAAGAAATACATGATAGATGGTACAGTAGTGACTAACGCCCCCAATATAATGATTAGATTTTCTGTGATGGCAAAAAATCCAATCCAAAATGGTAATTTATATACGGGGATAGGGGTTACGTTCGATTGTTTCATACTGTTGGTTATCATATCGGACAAAAAATAAGCATCAGCCACAAAAAAGACAACAACTACACACATAACAAATGTCAACACTCCTTTGAATACTGTGGAGTCTTGAATCTTTTCTGCAGAATTTAAAATTTTTAGAAAAAGTGTAACTTCTTCATCCTTATTTTTACATTGGTCAGTTGATGAATTTTCCTCAGATGAATTTTTCTTCACAGATTTTGAGATGTAAGGCAGAAGTTGAAATAAGGATATCACAATGAGAATCATCGTAATTAATCCATTGTCCATTAGCCTTTCACTAACGATTCTTACTAATAGAATTAAAATAAAAAGAGGCAGTAACAAGATAGCACCCCAAACGTAAATGGGTCGCTGTGGATTTTTATATCTGTATTTGAAAAATAAAAAGCCACCGTAGAACAGTAATAGAACGATGAGTACGAACACAATCAAAAAAAACTTACTCAATTTACTCTCTCCCTTTAAACGATTTTCTCTCACAGTCATTCCAATTTTTATATGACGAATTGAGGAGAATTTATGCTCTTACCTTACCAAAATAATCCTTTTTAATAAATATAAAGATTTAATAAATTGCACATTGGCGAATAGCTTTAAGCAACAACGTTTATCTTAACAAACTTGTAAATAATATTTTACATATTATTATAAATAGACTACAATTGTATTAAAGATTAAAATATGAGGAGTGATAAAATATGCAAGTAAAAGTATTGGCTACATTGGAGTGGCATGAAGGTATTCCAGACGGAAAGCAAACCGTGTCGTTTGTTATTCCTGAATTTGATATTGCGAATAATAAAGAAGCGTGGGAAATTGGTCTTCAACTTTTAATTGAGTATGGCGTTCAACCTGAAACCATTAAGGATATTGAAACCTATAACGGTTCGCTTCAATTTTCTGCTCTGATGGGACGATTTGACCAACCGCTTGCACCGCATGCTACACGTTTTACCACAATGGCTGATGTCGAGATTACATACGACTATGTATGGGAACATCGGGGTAAAGTATACGAACTAAATGAGCTTTCGAATCAAACCGTTATTCCAATGGAAAAGAATTTCGAAACATGTGTGAAATGCGGGAGACCTTTAACCGAAGATAGTTCGAGAATAGAAAATTTAGCAGGGGTTACCTGTTGGAATTGTTATATGGAATCAAAGCAAACGAACTAACGTGTAACTAAAACCAATAAAAAAGGCATTCTCAATTACGATAACGGGTTCTCTTTTGAGGTGCAAACACTATAAATCGCATGATAAATGGGATGCTAAATCGCAATGTTTTAGCATCCTGTTTTTTGTTGGTATACCAACGTTTATAGCAAATTAACATACCAAATCGCATGGTAATTCGCAAAGCAAATAAACACTGGCGAATAAATTTTCTCTATTTGCTAATCGTGGACAGTGAATAAACGAATAAAAAGAAAAAAATACAAAGGGTAATCTACCTTTGTATTTTTATATACTTATCTTGGTTGAATGACGCACTACAAAATTATCGTTTTATTCGCATTGTGCTTTGAGAATAATTTTGGCTATTGCAATTTTTGCGTTGTTAAAAGTACGAGTCATTTTGCCATTGTATGTTCTCTTATCAACTCTTAATGTCTCCTGTTCCAATTTCAATATTTCATCGTTAATCTGCTTCGATGTCATATTTGCAAACCAACCTCTTTCTTGATAATCGTTTGCAAGAGAGCCTTTATCATACATTTTCATCATCCTTTTCTATTTCGTGAAATTTATCAAAAACGTTTTTGCCCATTCGTTTCACACTTTTTGCTTTCTCCTTTTATTATCTATCTCCTTCCTGTTCGTTAAGTTCAAAAGAACGCCTGTTACATAGAAACTACTATATGATATACAAAAGATTTTTAGAAAATGCAAAAACATGGCTAATTCGTTCGTGAATTGCCATGCTTTTTCGTGTGTTATTTAATCTGTTTTTTTACGTTTTGCACCTCAAAAGAGAACTCGTTACAATTATGAGGAATGCCTATTTTCTTTCCCTTTTCATTAGTTTCTGAAACTGCATAAATCATCTATGGTTTGAAGTTTTAAGAAGCGAAGAACGGTTTCACATAATGCATCAAAGTTAATGTTCTGCTTCACATCTTTGTTGTACCAGGTTCTTGTGTGAACATCAAAGTAGGCTGTGCCTACAGATAAGGTCACATAAAGTCTGCGAACGGCTTTGTTGGAAACGATTTTCTCCCAATACTTCACTCGTTTTACTCGATACTGAATTTCTTGCTCCTCTTTCGGCTCCTCTTCTACATTTGAATCTGCCTGCTCCAAGTCTGCATAAATGTCAACCGATGGGGTCTGAGATTCTTCCACCTCCATTTGTAACGCATAATTAAACAAATCAACCTGTTCATGCTGATTTTCCGCAAATGACGGATTAAACAACTGCGTGGCATACTTGTTCTTATAAATAAGGAGCATTTCGGCTGTTGCCATTGCATCATCTAAGGCCCTGTGATGATTAGTTAATTGGACGCCTAATTCCTCACACATTTCATTCAATTTGTGTCCAGACTTGTCGGGAAAATAAAGTTTAGAAAGTGGCAGAGTATCCACCACTTTATTCGTAGGATAAATACCCACTTTAGGGAAGAAGAACATGAAATATCTATCCCAATCGAATGTAGCATTATGAGCGACTACAATAGCATTCCTTAAAAACCGATAAAACTCTGGTAATACTTGTCCGTACACAGGCTTGCCCGCAACCATTTCATTGGTGATTCCTGTTATTTCGGTAGTCTTGGGATAAATCTTCCGTTCAGGATTAATGAGTTGGCTGTATGTGTCAATGATTTTTCCATCTTGTATTTTGACTGCCCCTATCTCAATAATCATTCCGCCCTTATCTGGTGAAAGGGCTGTGGTTTCTATATCCAATACAACAAAATCACTGCCTATGTGAAGAATATCATTCATTTCTTTTGCTTTTTCTATGGTGGTTTTTGCTTTTTCCACGGTCTCTCCTCCTTCTTCCGTTATGAACATAACCCCTGTTTTTTTAATTGCTATATTATAGTGAGGAAACGCCCACTTACATTCCTATGTATCATCCTTTTTATGATACAATTTATATTGTTTATAGTCAATAATTACATTTTTGTTTTTCATAGTGTCAATGTAAATAAATAAAGTGTATCAATTAAGTAAAATATAATTTACATATTTATTGTTTTAATATATAGTTTATGTATGTAATCCAGGAGGAAATATTGAATGAATACGTTAGTCCTATCTCTTAGAAAGAAGGAAATACATTTCGATGTTAAGGGAAATGTACAGGATGGAGAAGTAGTTGGGAAAGTTCATTGGTTTCGTGTAGTAAGAGATAATGATTACTTTTATATGAAGGAAAAACATTACGCTACATTAAAAGAAGCATTTAAAGCTCTCTATTCCAAGGTTAAACAGTATCCTAATACAACATACTTTCTCTACATGAACTATGAAGATAAAGTCATTGGAACAGAATGTACCACCCGTCTATTCAATGTACATATGTGTCAGAATGGTAAAGTGACGATTGACTTTGGATATGACCAAGATTTCTTTTGTTCACTCCATCCAAGGCAATCAACCATTATTTTTGAGGATGACCGAAACGAAGGAAACACCTTTCTGTTGGACTGGTTTCCCAAAAAACGCAATGTGAAACCTACTCCACTTCAAGCCCAAATCCAGTCCTTTAGAGAATTCAATGTGATGGATATTAAATTAAACGGACAGGTCAAGGATGAACAAAAAGCAAGGGTCTTTTCGGATTTGATGTTTTGCCTTAAAAATATCAACAAAATATTCACCATGACTGAATTTTTCGCTATTCGAGAAATTTTTTTCTCAAAATACAAAACTGCAAAGGGTAAATATGGAGCAAAACCATTAGCCATCTCCTTGAACCCACACTACCATGCCAATCGAGATTCTACTTATCATGAATACGGGCATTTACTTTTTGATGCGGGGCAAGAAGGCATTTATCGATATACGAACTCATACGGTTGTCCACGGGTTGACCGAACCAAAGCCATTGATAAAATGAATGACATCTTATCGCTTCTTTATGAAGAAACTACAATAACCGAGATAAAGAAACGAGCAGAATGGAAATCAAACCGCAGTAAATCCAAAGTGAAGTGCAAAAAAGTTGCCAAATACGAGGAGTATCTACTACAACCTACGGAAGTATTTGCTCGATTGTTTGAAGCTACTCTTCTCTTTTATGACCAGCAAAGAGGAGAAAACCTGGACTATAAACTGGATTTTACTGAAGAGGAAATTAAGAAAGCAGAACCTTTGCTGAAGGAGTATTTATCGCTTATTCGAGCCGATTACCAGGAAGATATACGTTTAGGAACTCCCGTTGTCTAACAAAAATAGGTAAAGCGTGAATTTAAAAGGACTAAACACAGTAATTGTTTTTGTTAGGAAATAGTGAAAGAGCCAACCTATTGACAGGCTGGCTCTTCTGAATGTTTCCAACTTGTTCCGTATATAAGATAAGACAGAACAAAAAAGACGGAAACACATTTTTCAGTTGTTACATTTTCCAGTTCAGATGTTTCAAAGGAAAGACTTTTCACTGGTTAAGAATCCAAACAGGAAGTTTGATTTAAGAAATTACCATTTCTTAAATGAACACGCATTAATTTGTGATAATTTCATTATATCATGAATTGCACTGGATATAACAGTCTATACAGGTCGTAGTCCGTTGAGGAATAGAAGTTTCTCCTCTAAGGAAGTTTACGAAGTTGTATCCAAACAGCATTCAAGACAGGAGAAAGTATTATTCTCGTTACATAATCATCTATCTTATTTCAAAAAAAGGAGGATGAACAAGATGCATATCTTTAAATCATTTAATCATACATTGAAAAAACTGCCCTATCCCCTTTTACTGCTTTTGTATATTTTTCTTACGGCTCTTCCGTTATGGATATATCAACAGATATCTCTCTTATCTACCCATGATTTCACACAAGGAATGGGTATTATTCTACTTCAAATCATTGTGCTGATAGCATTTCAAAAATATAAGAAACGAAAAAAAGAAGAGATTGTCACATCAGACGAATGTTTTGTTCTTCTTCCATCGACATTTCCTTTTTACCTCTTTTCTCTCTTTACAAGTCCCTATTTTCTTCACGTTTTATGTTTCATCCCTTTCTTACTGTCTTTGTTCATTCCCTATGCCTACATCTATAAGGCTGTAAGTTCTCTAAAATAAGACGCAATCCATTTGATAGAGGTGATTTCTCATTATTGAAAAATGACCTCTTTATTTTTTGAATTCGATTTCGACATAATCGGGATGTACCGTCACCCTATTAATAAAGTTTTGAACCACTACTTTTATTTCGGGTACGTTATTTTTTTTTACATATGTTTTGAACTGAGACAATAACTCCCGTATAATTTCGTCCGTTATGATAGTTTTAGACTTGGTTTGTTGTAAGGTATGGATATTTTGTATCAGGTTTTGTTTAACATTCTCTAATTCATCCATTTTTCGCAGGAAAGATTCATGTGTAAATCCTTTTGCTATCGCTGAAACGATATTTTCGATTTCATCTGATGTTTGTTTTAGTTGTTTGTGAAGTCTTCTTAATTCCGCTTGACTACTATCCTCTTTTTGAAAAATAAATTCATTTAACTTGTTTGTTAACAATGGGATTCTTTCTTCTTGAAAAAGATTTTGACAAAACACTTGAAGAACATAATCTTCTACATATTCCTTATTGATTTCTTTATTATGACATGTTTTTTTCTTATCTCGATTACCACAACGATACGTCACATATACGTTTTTATTGCGCCCTGCTACTCTTCGATTTCCTACCATAGCATGACCACATTCACTGCAAAAGATTAAACCTGAAAGTAAGTAAGTAGTAATCGCTCTATATGTACCTGACATTCTTTTGTTTCGCTTCATTTTTTCTTGTACTTTCATAAACTCATTTTCGCTAATAATAGCAGGAATCCCCCCTGGAATTTTGACAATTTCCTCTTCAGGTTTTCTTTGATTGCTTCTTTTCCCTTCCATATCTTTTCCAACTGATTTATTAAAAATGAACAACCCGTAGTACTTTTCGTTCACCAATAAATCGTGAATGCTATTTTTTCCAAACGGCTTACCTTTTTTCGTTTTATAGCCTAATTCGTTTAACTTCTTAATTATTTGGTTATAACCATATCCATCAAGGTACATGGAGTAGATTAAGCGTATACAGGATGCTTCTTGTTCATTAATAACATATTCTTTGGTCACTGGATGTACATCATAACCTAATGGTGGTTGCCCTCCCGTATGCTTGCATTGCAAAGCGGTTTCTTTCATACCCTTCATGACTTCACGCGAGAGATTTTTGCTATAATACTCTGCCATTCCTTCCAGAACGGATTCAAGTATGACGCTCTCAGGTGAATTATCTAGTTGTTCAAGAACACTAACTAGGCGTACTTTGTTTTTTGCTAGTTTTCGTTTGTAGAAGGCGCTGTCATATTTGTTTCTGGAAAATCGGTCAAGTTTGTGAACCAACACAGCCTCAAATTGACCATTAAAACTGTCTTCTATCAACCGTTGAAATTCGGGACGTTTGTCAACGGTAGCTGACTTAGCACGGTCAGCATAAATCTCAATGATATGAAAATGATGTTTCTTAGCATATTCTTCAATAGCTCGAACTTGTGCTTCAATAGATTCTTCCCGTTGGTTATCGCTAGAGTAACGAACATACATAACTGCAGACTTCATGATTCTGTTTCACCTATTACTCCGTTTTTAAATGATTGTATACCGATGTGACTTTCATAAATCTTATTTAATATTTTAAGTAAAGGCAAAATGGCTTCTTCATTCTCATAAAAAGATGGCATATTCGTTTTGGTTACTTCCGATTTAAACTTACGATGATAAAGATTTTCTCTTGAAATGATTGAATTAGCTATAATTTGAGCCAAAATAAGTTCCCCCTATTTATCAAATAACACGGCACTATTCATAATATTAAATTATTAGATATTATACCATGAGTTCTAAAGCATGTAAGAAAAAGTATCTTTTTTATTTTTTATTTATGTAAAATAAAATTTACATTTTTTATAAAATGTGATAGTTTTATATGTGTGATTCAATAACAGGGAGACAACAACATGGCATCCATTAAACAACGTATAAACAAAGAAGATATTCTGTTCATGGAAACACAAGAAGAAATTCTACACACCATTAGAAATCCCCTGGTGGATTGTCTTCTACAAATAGACAACGTCCTTCTAAAACCTTATCAGACAACAAAAGCCAGAAACAAATATCAATTTAAACTTTATGAGGTAGCGTTAGATACCAAAAATGACATGTTTTATGCCATTCTTAAACATATCGAAAATGTTGTACGCACGTTTGTTGAGACCATTAAACATTACCTGGAAGAAAAATACGATATCAAACTGAATTTTACGATAGGTGATACATGTGACTTTGCTCATTTATCCCTTGAAACGGTATACGGATTAATTGATAAAGAGTTACCAGACGCTTCCTTTTGACTGGAATTCACAGAAGAGGTAAATCGAGAACTTAAATGGAGCAAACAGGAAGTAGTCTTTTGTTGAGAATCGCTAACCTTCCCACACAAAAAGCCAACCTCGTACATACAAGGTTGGCTCTTGAGAATGCTCCCCCTTTATTCTGCATATAAGATAGAACAGAACAAAAAAGACGGGAAACACATGATTTAGGTGTTGCTTTTACCAGTTTAGACTTTCAATAGGAAAAAACCTTACACTGTATAAAGAAATCCAAAAGGTAGTTTGAATTAAGAAATTACAGTTTCTTAATTCAACACACTGAAATTCAAGATATATCTTATTATATCATGAATCGCACTGGATATAACAGTTTATATAGGTCGTATTTCCGTTGAGGAGTAGATTCTTTCTTTCCTCATGGAAAAGAATATCTACTTCATTTGTTCGAGTTTAATAATGAGGTAGGTGATAAACACTTTGAAATTTAACCTTCGCCATCTCATTCTAAATGGTTTGAGAACGTTTGTGGGAACACAGATTATAACGTTTTTCCCAGTGTTGTTTCCTTTAATAATTGTAGCTAATTTGTTGGGGATAATTGCTATCGACAAATATTATTGGAAACAACCGTTCTTTAATCACAAAAGAATGATTTGGAACTGCTTGCTCTTGGTTTGGAATATGGTTTCTGCCATGATTAGTGTAGAAGGACATGGACTTATTGCATTTGGTCTTAGTCTTCTCGTAAGTTGGTTAGGAACACTATTGTTTGAAACTAAGTAAGTTGTACGAAGGTATATCCTAAAGTGCATTCAGACGAGTAGAGTTTTCTTCTCGTTACATATACCCTCAAGCGATAAAAACATAATGTAAAAATATAAGTAAAGGAGTCATAAAATATGAGAGTCTTTAACATTACTATTAATAAATTAAGCCGATATTCTTCTTCCTTATTGTTCATTTCATATATTTTGCTGGCAGGTATTCCTCTATGCATAGACGCAAAAATGTCCTTTTTACCCATGCGGGATGTATTGGGATGCTTCTGTTTTATCTTTATTCAAATCATAGCTGTGATTGTTTTTAGAAGATACAAGCAAAGAAAAGGAGAATTCACACTTACAGTAGATGAAGGTTATATCTTTATGCCTTCCACTTTTCCTCTCTATTTATTGATTTACGTTACACCTTCTGTTTTATATTTTTCGTTATTCGTTCCGTTATTCCTTTCATTTTTGTTTCCAGTTGCCTATATGAACAAATTATGTAAGCCTTCCTCCACTTCAGTTTGAGTGGAGTTTTTCTATCCAACAAGAAGCGAAAAAGCATAACCAGGAATTAGGCTATATCGTATTAGAGTCCTAATCATATATAACGATTTATACGGTAGATTGGCGTTTAAATACCCAAAGACAATGCATTTTAGTTCTTAACCAAAGTACAGTATCCTTTCTAGGGGTGCTGTTCTTTTTTTATTTCACCGTTTTTGTAAATTATATTTTACTATTTATTAATTATATAGTACAATAAAAACAATATACATAGATAGTGAATCTTACTTAATTTCTCTGTTCGCCCTCTTTTTTCTTTGAATCAATCCCCTTTTTACAATCTACAATATAGTGATTTATATAAAAAAGGAAAGATATTATCTTACAGTGAAAAGGGAGAGATATTTATAGCAAGCATGATGAATGGTTATCATTATGACATGGCAAAGAAAGGCGCAAATGAATACGCTGTTCGAGTTGATGGAACAAAGGTCATTATGCGAAGCACTTACGCTTCGGCTTTAGATGTATACAATTACGTCAAAGAAACGATGATGGCAAGTGAGCAGTCCTATTCTGTTGAACTCGTTAAAGAATATGACGCAAAAACGAAATCCCGTATGGATGTCGTTGTGAAAAGTGCGTAACGCTTTTACTTATTTTACAAAAGGAGAGATTTTAATGAAGACCTCGTTGGATGTTGTGAATTCAGGTTATAATGCTATTATTCAAAACGGTGAGTCATTTAGCATCGTAGGCGGTAAGGAAAACATTTTGTTCGTACAACACGCACAAACAAAAGAAATCACTTCCATTGCAGTTGAAAACGTTCAAAACTTCTGCACACAACAAAAATAAAAGGAAAGAACTACTTATAGGGAGGAACTTAACAATGGCAAACGAAATCGTATTAGATAAGGATTCTGCAAAGCAACGTATCGCATTTCTTCAAGAGGAAGTCACTAAACATGACAAACTCTATGAAATGAACAATCCAATTATCACCGATACGGAGTATGACAAACTCTATAGGGAACTTGTACAGTTGGAACTGGCGAATCCAGAGTTCATCACACCAGAATCCCCAACTCAACGCATTGTTGCGGTGATGGTAGATGGTTTAAAAAAAGGTAACACACTCGACTCCGATGTTGTCTCAGGAAAAAGTTCACACAGGAGAAGAAATTGTGAAATTCAGCAAAAAAGCCAACAGCCGTATTATCGCTCAACAAAAACTGGATGGACTTACCATTGTTCTTACCTACGATAATGGAGACTTACAGTTAGCCGTGACGAGAGGCAATGGGTATATTGGCCAGGCGGTTACACACAACGTTCGCACGTTCAAAGATGTACCCAAACACATTCTTTTCCAAGGAAAATTGGAAGTACGCATGGAAGCAGTCATTCCTTTCGTGGAATTCCAACGAATTAATGTCAATGGGGAATATGCTAATGCTCGTAACTTGGCTTCTGGAACGATGTCTCAACTGGATGCTAACATTGCCAAAGACCGAAACATGATGGGAATTGTGTTTGATTTGGTATCTGCAGAAGGTGTAGAATTCTCTACCGATGTAGAAATGTTAGAGTTCTTAAAAACTCAAGGATTCCATGTGGTTCCATATGAGGTCTTTGACAACACTGAAGAAGGCATAACGGCTTTGGTAGACTACTGTCTCACCTATCATAAGACGATTCGAAAAACCCTACCCTATCAGATTGATGGATTGGTTCTTAAATTTGACGATTTGGAGATTCGTGAGGAGTTAGGTTACACCGCTAAATTTCCACGTTGGGGCTGTGCCTTTAAGTTTGAATCGGAAGATGCGACAACCACACTAAATAAGGTTGTAGAGCAGGTTGGAAAAAGTGGACAAATTACGCCTGTTGCTGAATTTGATACCGTGGAAATTGATGGGGTTAAAATCAGTCGTGCAACCCTTCATAATTACGGAAATGTATCGGACAAAGAATACTATGTTGGTGGGAAGTTACGTAAAGGAAAAGACATTCGTATTGGAGACCGTATTGTTGTCACCAGAGCAAATGATGTCATTCCGCAAGTGGTTCAAAGTATTAAGGATGTTCGTACTGGAAATGAACAAATTATTGAAGCTCCTACCCACTGCCCTGCATGTGGTTCCCCTACTGAATGGGATGGAGAAAACCTATTCTGTACAGGACTCGATTGCAGACCGCAATTAGAAGGTAAGCTTGAACATTTCGTCAGTCGAAAAACACTTAATATTGATGGATTAGGCGATAAAACCATCAAACTACTGTTGGAAAAAGGATTTATCTCTTCCGTCACGGATATTTATAAGCTCCATGAAAATGAAGCGGAAATCACCACAATGGATGGGTTCGGTAAGAAGAAATATGATAAAATGATAGAGGGAATTGAAGCATCGAAGAAAAATCCTCTCCATCGTGTGCTATATGCTTTGTCTATTCGTCATATTGGTGAATCATCATCAAAAGATGTATCTAAATCCTTCAAGAACATGGATGAAATCATTGAGCTTTCCAAGGATGTTGATGCGTTCCGTGCCAAACTCCTTACCATTAATGATTTTGGAAGCACCATGACCGAAAGTATGGTTGACTTCTTTACCAACGTGAAGAACATTGAAGCGATTCGTGAACTTCAAGCCGTTGGATTTACAATGGAAAGTGAGTATCAGGGACAAGCTCCTGCAGGAACCTCTCTAGAAGGGAAAACCTTCGTAATTACAGGGAAACTTTCCAAAGGTAGAGATGAATTCAAATCACTAATTGAATCTTTAGGTGGCAAAGTAAGTGGTTCGGTTAGCAAGAAAACCACTTATCTCTTGATGGGTGATGGTGAAGAAGGTTCTTCCAAACACCAGAAAGCCTTGGAATTAGCCGAATTCGTCACCATCCTTAACGAGGAAGCTTTCAATAAACTAATTGAGGCGTAACAGGAGAAAATATAAAGCTAAAAAGAAAGGCTTCTCTAATTAAAGAGGAGCCTTTCTTTTAAGAGGGAGGAATAATGGTGAGCGAATATCATGTAACGAATATGGATATCCGTTACAAGGAAGTCTTCTTTACTGTAAACGAGAAGTCTAAGTATAAAATTCCAAGCAAGATGTATCCCGTTTCCAGTAAAAAGAACCTGGTGCTTTTTCATAGCGAGAATACGGTTCCGCTTACACGAGATGATGTGATTAAAGCTATCGATAATATTGACCTTCCCATTGGACGTTGTTATTCCAACTCCGAACGCATTCGTCTAATCGGAGAACAAATAGGCGTTTCCTTAGAATTCTATTCTGGATGGGTTTTTAAAATTGGAGATATGCCTAAACATCACGCCTGGATAGTCTATCAACACCAGGAAGGCATCAGTATTATTGATTCCCTTAAAGAAAATTTATTTAGAGAAGCCGCTAATCGTTATCCAGTTGATTACACGCAAGCCGATTGGAGAAAGCAAGCCACTCAATCCGTTAAGAAGGTTAGTAAAGAGCTTCCTTTCAACCATCAACAAATCATCATCGGACAAGCATTAGTAGGTATGTTGTACGTGGGTTCCCCTGATACAATCGACAATGCCCGTAAACTCTACAACGATACCATAGATGTATTTCCTAACCACCCTTCTTACCTGGGTGAAGGAGATAATACACAAGGAAGAAGCAAGCTACAAGAGGAGTTTGCTAGAAATGGCATTATATAAAGAGGAAGCAAAAAAGAGACCTATTCGGTCTCTTTTCGCATTTCCTATACTATTGCGTCTGTTCAGTCTTCGCTTCTACATCAAATAGTCGTTTATTTAACAGTTGGATTTTGGTTTCCTTTACATCCATCTGTTTTTTTATGTGAGAAAGCATTCCAATAACAGATTCTTCTTGTGCTTGTTCAATACGGTCAACCGTTTCTTTTATGTTTTGCACGTCTTTTTGCATGAGGCTTAATCGATTATCCATTCTTTCTTGATTTTCCTCGATGACACTAAATCTTTTATCTGCTCTTTCCTGATTATCTTCTATAGAACTTAGGCGTTTTTCTACTCTTCCCTGATTATCCTCTATAGAACTTAGGCGTTTTTCTACTCTTTCCTGATTATGCTGAATGGAATTTAATCTTTCATCTGTTCTTTCTTGATTTTGCTGTAGTCTTTCCATTTGTTCTTGCATCCGTTTTTGCCCTTCAAGTAACTGCTTAAGTAGTTCCTCCAAGACAATCACTCCTTTAGATTTATTATACCATCTGACATCAATATTTCCTGTAAGAACTTTTTTCAGCTTGCCAATCCTGTTTTTATCTTTTCATCTCTCCTTTATGAAATTAGAATATTCTAGTCTATTGTCTGTGTTTGTAAATTATATGTAGTTGGTTCATATTAATAAAAAAGATGGTAGGATTTTGTTTCCCGCCATCTCTCTGGTTCATTTTTTGGTTGTCTGTGTCTGATTCATCATGTTTGACACTTGATTTAAGTTATCCGTAGATTGTTGCATCCTTTGTTGCATATCATTCATGACACTTTGCGTGGTTAGTTCTTTACCAGTTGCCATATAGTATTTGTATTTGATTGCATCCATTGTTCCACCGATATTGGTATAAGAAACGAATAAAAACAATAAAACAAACAAGCTCAATACTTTAAAACAGACTTTTGTAATAAAAATAATGATTCTGGCAAAAAATTCCCATAGCACCATTCACCGTCCCTCCTTTAGTTAGCGTAAATCAAAATATTTTATAAAAAAATAGGAAGGCTTCGCTTCCTATTAAATCGCCATTTTAAGCTGATAGAAATCCTCGACTTCTTTTTTGACTTCCTTTATGCCCTCACAAATGACATCCAACCGTTCTTGTTTTTCTACTTCTTCAATCTTGATTTGAAACGTAAAATCAATGCAGTACCCGTTTTCATCTCTATCAAAATAAACAAGTCCTGACTGATATTCAAACAATTCTTGTGGGTATGTGAGCATTTCTTTCAGTTGATTAAAGATAGCACCCAAACGTAAAACAGCAAACTTCTCAACAAATCCTCTTTTCTTCATTAAATTCAAAAGGTCTTCTTCTTTGACATCAAAGTATGACATCGTAAATTCTCCATCCAGGCAAAATCTACGTGTAAGAAGAATGGCTTCCTTATCCAATTCACTTTCTGTTTTCAAGTGGTTAATCTCATGCTCTTCTAGCTTTTTATCGACTTCAGTACGAAGAATCTCATACTCCGCAAAAATCTCTTCTTTGCTTTTTGTGAATGCAGGTTTGGTGAGTAGATATGCTTGAAATTCATCGATTTTCATGGCTTCATCTTTGATGCACATGTACGTGTTCATATCCAGAACTTTGTTTTCCATCATCTGTTCAAGGGATAATATCAATGAATCTTTGATTAGCTTCGGATATTCCTTTTCCAACTCGACTTTATACTGAATGAGTTCCATCCCTTTTTGATTGATTTTGTTCATAGCCTACCTCCTTTACATTAATTTTTATATTCTATAATCCAACATGGCTTATCATAAGGTTATTTGTCCTGAATTTGGTTGATTGGGAATACACGAAACATGATTTTACCAATGATTTGTGACTTATCAACCAATCCCACTTCAGGGAATCTACTGTCGAGACTATTGCCTCGATTGTCACCCATTACAAAAATTTTATTGCTTGGAACAATAATATCCACATTTGCAATCGTTTGCTGTCCATGAATATAAGGCTCATTGAGCATGTTGTTATTTACAGTGACTTTTCCATCTTTGATTTGAATTCTATCTCCAGCAACCGCAATAACCCGTTTGATTAGCACTTTATCTTGAGCCAAGTTGGTGTTGAACACCACAATGTCTTTGTAGTGTGGCATGGTATTGTGATATGCGGTTCGATTCACCATTAAGTAATCTTTGTCATGTAAAGTAGGATACATCGATGTACCCATTACAAGGGTCGGTTTCACAAAGGTTGTCACGATAATAGCCACAAGAAATGCGATAACAATTACAATTAGCCAGTCCTTGACTTCTTTCCATAGTTTTATTGGTTTAATTGGGTCTTCTTGTTCGTTTAATTTAGGTTCCAAAAAGCATCATCCTCCTTTTTTATTCCAAAATTATTTCTTTAATTTCATCAATCCTTTTATGATTTCTTCTCGTATGGATAAGAATGTGACCTCTGTCACTTCCACTTTCAGACGATACAACGTACAGACGCTATACATAGAATCCTTTTCATGAACGACCTTCTTTTCAATTTCTTCTATATCTGACTGAAAAGCAAAGCACTTCTCAATTACGTCTTTGATATTCGGGGCATGGGTACGAATGATTTTATCCACTTCACCAGGATTTAGATTGTAGTATTCAAAGTTATTAAAGACTTGAATGAAAATTTCTATTTCACTGTTAGGGTTTGAATCAAAAGATATTTTATATATGAGTTCCTTTTCAAAGGATAACAGTTCTTTATCGATGGAATTATCAAGCCGATTTTTCGCCCCTTTGATGTTGAATTTCGCTAAAAAATTCGCATCAAATAATTTGTCACGAAGCGTCTGCTCATTCTCTTTAATATATTTTAATTTCATTTCAAGTTCATAGATGTCATTAAAATGATTTTTTAAATCCGTTAAGGCATCCGAAACTATTTTATCAAACGTAATCTTCGTGATGCTCAAAATTTTATCTTCGTCGATTTCAACTAATTGACCAAAGTCAGTGACAAGTATAACAGAATGAGCACTTACCCCTAAGACAATGCCTTTCACATTACGTAAAGTATGGTCTGTATTTTCACTTTCAATTTGTAAGCGGTTGTTAATTTTTATCTCGTCAAAATTCAAATACGGTTCCTCCTTCATATGTTTTTATTATAATATAGCAACCTCATGGACTGATACGAATAGCAGGTTCTATAGGGTTTGAATCATAACATTATAGTTTTTTACAGGCAATAAAATAGCCTTTCTATTTTGTAAGAAAGGCTTGGGATGTTTAAGTTAGTTTCGTTAAAAATAAAATTGAAAGGAAATAACAAACAAACGGTACACTGACATAAAGATAGCTCCATCTATTTTTTCGTTTTTCTTTCTCTTCTTCAATTACTTCATATTCGATAAGCGGTTGGGGATTCCATTTTTTCAGCTTCTTAAAGAGAAAACGGGTCACCCAAATCGAAAATGCAAAAAGTAAAAGGACCATGATAACGGCAAAAACGATAACGGATGGAGGCATAGAAGAAGGCATGGGTGTGCTTTGTGTTGGCTTTTGCACGTTCCCTAGTAACGCCACGCCAATAACAGCAATGGTATTATTGGTGGCATGTGCTATCATTCCTGGAATAATGGAGTTGGTGGTATAAAGCAGGTAGCCAAGCAAAATTCCTAAAAGGAATGGGGCAACAAAATTGTAAGGGTTCATATGAAACATGCCAAAAAGAAAGGCAATGTATACAATCGCAAACCGTTTGCTCTTATGTTGCATGCCACGAATCAGAATACCTCTAAACATGGCTTCTTCTAAGATGCCTGGTAGAATCCCAACACCTAGCAGTCCAATGCAAAAGTTTAGCTGTTGCATGAGATTCACGTTATCAAACGTTTTGGGCATGCTGGGAAGCATTGAGATAACACAGGCATTAAGTCCTGCAATCACAGGATACATAACAATCGGGATTATCATGCTTACGAGAGCGGTTTTCCATCCGATTGGGTTCAGTCTAAGAAAAGATTGGATGCTTTGTTTTCTTTTGTACTTCCAGGTAAAAAAGATAACAGGAGGGGCAACCAAAATCAATTCATTAAGAAGAACATAAAGGTTCATTGAAGGATTTAAAACGGAGATACCAACACTTCCTGCTATAAAATAAAGAAAAAATAAGAAGTAGGTGAGGTTGGCTTTTCTAAAGGTTAATGGGTTCATTCTTCCCTCCTCTTCACATTTTTGTTTCTATCATAGTGAAAGGACGCATCCGTTACCATACAAAATGTGCTCAATCAATCCTTACGTGTTAAAACACTTAAATCTAATTCCCACTCCATTTTGCTTCTCATTTCAAAGAGTTGGAATGCTTCTGCAATATATTTCAATACATCTTCATCTTTCCATCCATTTACCTTTTTGATATGTTCTCGTACGATTTCTTCCATGCCATGTGTCAGGGCGTATCCCCAATGTTTGGTCTTATGGCATTTCACACATAAGGCTTGTAACCCTTCTAGCCTTTGCACTTGGGTTTTGCTATTATATGACCAGATTTCATGAGATTCCACAGGATGTTGTTCCCCTACTCCTCCGCAAATTTCACATTTGTAGCCCGCTCGTCTGTAGACGGCTCTTCGTAAGGTATCCCAATCCTCCTTCATTTCAGAGCGCACGTTATGTTCCCAATTGGAGGCGGGAACCAATTCTACGGTTAAAGGGATAAATGGATTAAAAATCGAGATGACTTTATCTTCTGGTACATAAAAACTTTTCATCCGCCCATCATATTTGGCTCCATATTGTACCGCTAAGTCTTCATATTCATTTGGCACTCGTATTCTTGTTTTCAATGGCTTCTCTCCTTTCTTGATGTTATTTTATGGGATAAAGCGAAAATTCAATCGCATTGGCATTTCCTTGTACTGCCTTGTCATCATGTTTAGAAACAAAAAAGAGACCTATAGGGGTCTCCATTCATTGTTTATCTGTATGTTTTATGTACGCAAAAAGAGGTCAATTATGACCTCTTTAGAGATACTTTTTTTAACTTGTTTCCCTTAAAATGGTAAATCGTCATCACTGATGTCAATTGGTCTTTGGTCACCAGCAAATGGATTTTCATTTGATTGTTGTGAACTACTTGAATTTGAATGAGTAGCATTCGAATTAGTAGCATTCGAACCAGCAGAAGCATTCGAACCAGTAGGAGCACTTAAGAATTGAACTTGTTCAGCCACAACTTCTGTGACATAAACACGTCGTCCCTCCCCATTTTCATAATTGCGAACCTGGATACGACCCACAACAGCGGCTTGCTGTCCTTTTTTGAGATACTGCGAACATAATTCGGCTTGTTGTCTCCAAACAACAACGGGGATAAAATCAGTTTCCCGTTCGCCTTGTTGATTCGTCGTTCTACGGTCAATTGCTAATGTAAATGTACCAACTGCAACACCATTTGGCGTGTAGCGTAATTCAACGTCCTTGGTTAATCTTCCTGTTAAAACTGCATTGTTAATCATAAGTAAAAACATCCTTTCCTATTCAGGTCAATTTTGTAGTTTTTAACTACGCCTGTTTCATCAAATTTATATATCATATACAAAAGAAAAAAATATAATTCCTTGATTAAGAAATCAAGCTCTTTTCGTCTTTAATCGATTCAATGAAACGATAGACGTTTTCGCCATAATACTCCCGAATATCAAGACCAAGCTCGCCTAGATTTTCTTTCAGGAAGTATTTCACGCTCGCTAAGTCGATGGTAATGAGGCTTTCTGTTACGGACACTAAAATTTCGCCAAAGTCTTCTTGATTACCCAACTTGATTTCCTCAACGGATTCAAAAATGGTATCAATGATGTCAGCCGCACGTAGGATTTCCCCTTCAAGCGTACCGTCTTTGGCATAGAGAATATACTGTCGATACTCTTCTATCCATTCTTGCGGAATAATCTTGGTAAATTTTTCGTTGAACACAATAATTTCTGCTTCATCAACGGCTTTCTTCATCGCTTCGGTGATGCGTTTCGTTTTGCTTAAAATGTCACCTGTGAAGAGTTCCACTTCATCATGCGAAATGCAACGTTCTAGAAGCAATCCCATGTTCACGTTGTTTCCATATTGTGTTTCAATCTTCGCTAACCCTTGTGCAATCTTTGCCACTGACCAGGAATGTTCAGCTACACTACGTTGCTTAAACTTAAATAAATTTTGGTAACGTTTCAGATGCATCAATCCACGAATTTTGTACATATAGGTTCCAAACGACATACATTTCTCCTCCTTTATTCAGGTGTGACAATCTCATAGCCATATTTGGCTGAAAAACTTTCCGCTACCGAATACTGCATGTTTTCAAAAGGCTTGATTTCATCTCGTAATCGCTCAACCGCTAACCGTTGACTTATCACTCGTTGTTCCACTTCCATTGAAGCTTCCAGATAATCTTTGTATTTATTCAACACTTCTTTTTCAAAGTGTTTTTTTCGAAACACAATTTGTGCTTTCTGTAGTGGGTTCTTTGCGTAAGAGAGAATATTGTTTTTATATCCTTCATATTCTTGCATGCCTTTAAGCAAGGTTTCGTACTCCGCTTCCATAGAGGCAAGCTTCGTTTTTTCTTTTGCAATTATGCTATGCCGTGCAATGATGAACTTCTTCTCATAAATATTGAGGATACCTACTTCTTCTTCTCCGTAACACAATGACAATGGAGCGGGATAGCGATTGCTATCATAAATGAATTCAAAGTCTTTTAATGTGCGTGATAAATGCGGAACCAATAGCTGATAAAGATAATCCTGCAGTTCATGGATTTCTACAGTTTCACCTATCAGTTCGGGAGATTGTTCAACGACATGAGTTAGTAGATTTTCAGAACCACTCCTAAATAAATCGGTGAGAATGACGTCTGGATTTTCTTTTGCTTGGATTAATAACGCCATGTAGGTGTCGAGTCTTGTTTTGGCGTATTGGAGTAAAGTTTCGAAATCCATTTCGTTCCTCGATTCTAAAAAAATTCTCTAAATTCATTATAACACACTATAACTCTTTTACAATACTGTAAAGTAATTTTTACAATTTATTTTGTATATAGTGCAATAGAATATAGGAGAGGGGCAATCGTTATCTATTAAAGCAACTTTCAATTAAAGAAATCGAGTAGAAAGGAGGATTCAAATGGAATTAAAAAATAGCGTTGAAACCGTCATTATAAAACGTTTAAAAAGAAATCAAATGCTTCTTGGCGTCTCCATCCTTATCGCTTTAGGTGTGGCTTACATGGGGATGCGGGCTGGATATACCTATGACCTTTTTGCTCTTTATTTTGTTATCATGGGGGCTTTTACGCTTCCTGCCATTCATCAATGTAAAAAAGACTTGCTCGCTTTCCAGAGGAATCGTTTAAGTTTTACAGAGGGAAAGTTAGTGGATGTGTTCCCCGAAAAAGATGGGAGTGGGATGTGGACTCTTTTTCTTAAAGTTCAAGGAGAAAAAGAAATCGTGGAATTTAGTGTTCCCACCCAACCATCCGTCTCAGTGGATGCCACTATCAAAGTGCATCACACACCACTCTTAAAAGTACCTGTTCGTGTAGATATCGTAGGATAAACGTCAGCCCCTCCCCATTCTATTGAATATCTTGTTATTTTCCTGCATATAAAAAGAGAAGTCATAGACAACCTAGATAAAGCTAGAACCACTCTACGACATTTTTTTTCGAATAAAACCGTTGACAATAGTCTATAGTGATGATATATTGATTTCAAGTTCAACAAAACAGCAAAATTTTACAAGAGAAATGGAGGTAATTGGATTATGTTATTCTTATCAACATCAACTTTAGAACAACCATCATATAGTCAAAATGTGAACCATGATAATCAATGGCTTATTCTTGACTGCCAATTTACCGACAACTCAACACATCGATATACGAGGAACAAACATCGTTTTTGATACGATTACTTTTTGCCAATCACAATAATTTGAGATGACAAGGGTTGTTCTTCGGAGCAACCCTTTTTGTTATGGAGAGGTAGTCCAACGGTAAGACAACAGACTGCTACTCTGTCGGGAAGTGTGCCTTCCTTTGTGGGTTCGAATCCCATCCTCTCCGCCATATGCAAGTGTACCCAAGTCTGGTACGGAAATGGATTGCAAATCCATCTGTCGTAGGTTCAAATCCTATCACTTGCTCCACTTTGCTGGATTAGCTCAATCGGTAGAGCACCTGATTTGTAATCAGGGGGTTAGGAGTTCGATTCTCTTATTCAGCACCATAATTCCGAAGTAGCTCAACGGTAGAGCGTCTGACTGTTAATCAGATGGTTGTTGGTTCGATTCCGACCTTCGGAGCCATCTATGAGGTGACTACATTAGAAATGTTAACTCGCAGGGGTATCGCATGAGTGAAAGGCTCATGGCGTAGGCACACGGATGCGTCCACACGCCCTGGGGAAGTGCCTGTTGGTGTGAATCCAACTCACCTCACTACTTATTTAAGGAAGTGAAAAGTTAAGATGTCCTTTCAAATTAAAGACAAACGTACTGGAAATTTTCTTGATGAACATCATCACTTGTACGGACAGGTATACGTCAATCAATACGGCAATGCTTACTACATTTATGAAGCAGAGGACGATGATGGTGACCTAACGGAATACGTCTCCAAATTGGACGATGACTACGAAGTTGTTTTTGATGGAAAACAATCTGACCGTGATTCCAAAACCGATAAGTAACGATAAAAACGAAGAAGCGATTGATAAAGGAGGAGAAACCCTGATGAAAATAAAGAAAACCGCCTTCTAAGTACCTGAAAGGAGGTGCTTAGAAAATGAGTCGCAGTTATAAGAAACAGCCCATCATTAAAGACCACGATTCAGGTAAAGCAGGCAAAAACTTTGCCAACCGAAAAGTAAGGCGATACAAACAAGCCTTACCTAATGGGAAAGCCTATCGTAAAATTTACGAAACGTATGATGTCCATGATTATGTATCAAGGTATTCGTATGAAAACTTCCAACACGATAAAGAAGCGGAAGAAAAACAAGTCCAAAACGGAACAAGAAATTATCGTTTCTGTTTAAGTGAACATGATTGGGCGAAGTATTATAAATGGAAATAGGGAAAATTCTTCCCATTCCAATGGTGGATTCGTACAACGGCAGTACAATCGGCTGTCTACCGATTAACAGGGGTTCAACTCCCCTATCCATCGCCATATTGGAGAGTAGCCAAGTTGGTAAGGCACACGACTTTGACTCGTGTATGCAGGGGTTCGAGTCCCTTCTCTCCAACCAATATTGAGAAGTAGCTCAGTTGGTAGAGCATTCGTCTGTTAAACGAATGGTCATGGGTTCGAGTCCCATCTTCTCAGCCATAGGGGTATAGTTTAACGGTAGAACAGGGGTCTCCAAAACCTCTGATGTAGGTTCGATTCCTACTGCCCCTGCCAAATGGTGGATTCGTATAGTGGTTAATACAATCGGCTGTCTACCGAATAACAGGGGTTCGATTCCCCTATTCACCGCCATAATCGGAGGATAGTGTTAATGGAAAACACGCTTGGTCGCTACTTGCTTATCGGTTCGATTCCGTGCCTCCGACCAATTATACAGGAGTGATGGAATGGCAGACATGACAGACTTAAAATCTGTCGCCTATGGGCGTGGGGGTTCGACTCCCCTCTCCTGTACCAAAACGTTAGACACTCATATATTATAGCCTAGAGGTTCAGGGGTCTCCTTAATCCCTTTGAGTGCAAGCAGTTTTAAGCAAATGAAGATGTTCCTGCTTATTAAAAACATCTTCGATTACATTCCGTTATTTTTCATTCCCTTTGTGTATATCGTTACATAAAAAAAGGGGGGTGAAAGATTGAAACGAAAAAACACAACCGCATTTACTTTTTTAGCCTGGTTTTCCTTTGTTGCCGCTGTGATTGCCATGTACATCGGTATTTACACGTTGCAAGAACCGCTTTCCGTTAAAGGATATTATGCGGTAACAGCCGCTTTTCTTATCATGTCATCTTTTGTACTACAAAAAACCATACGTGATAACGAGGACAACAAAGACCAGGATGAAGAATAAATAGACATAGGGTTCGCAAAGTGCAAAACACAATCAGGAAGTTGGATTTGTTTCCTCAAAGTGTGAACACAAGCTGTAAAAAAGCACCGAAAGACTAATCCCCTTTTAGGCAGGCTTTACCACTTTTCATTCTACTGCTATAGCTCAGTCGGCAGAGCACCATCCTGATAAGATGGAGGTCAGTGGTTCAATTCCACTTGGCAGTACCAAATATGGGGGGTTGGCAGAGAGGTAATGCTTCGGTCTTGAAAACCGATGACTACGTGATGAGCGTAGCGGGGGTTCGATTCCCTTACCCTCCTCCATACTGGTGTAGCTCAAGCGGAAGAGCATACAACTTATAATTGTAAGGTTGGTGGTTCAAACCCACCCATCAGTACCAATGTGGCGTGTTCGTCAAGTGGCTAAGACAATTGGCTTTCTCCCAATTATCGTGGGTTCAATTCCCACACACGCTACCATTTATCGCTAGGAAAAACAGAAATTTAGGACTGTCTTTTACCATACAAACTCAAACAGAAAGAAGGATTGTATCATGACGATGCAAGAGCGAATCATGGCAGAAATGAAAGAAGCCATGAAGCAAAAAGAAACGGTGCGAAAAGGCGTGCTTACCCTTTTACGTGCTGGATTATCCAATGCAGAAAAAGAAAAACGTTCTCCACTAACGGAAGCCGAAGAAATCGCAATCGTCCAACGAGAACTCAAACAAACTCGACAATCTTTAGCGGAAGCTGAAAAAGCAAACCGACAGGATATTGTGGAACAAGAGACAGCCAAAATTGTGGTGATACAAGCCTATCTACCTGCCCAAATGTCCAAGGAAGAAATCAAGGATGCCCTTGAAAAACTTGGTGTGGTAAAAGGGATGACGATAGGTGATGCGATGAAACTCGCAAAAGGTTCTCTTGCTGGTAAAGCTGAAAACGGGCTTATTTCGCAAGTTGTACGAGAACTGATAGCTTAACAAAAAAATGTGAAGGGAAAGAGGATTCTCTCCCCTTCCGCAATGGCGTGTTCGTCAAGTGGTTAAGACAATTGGCTTTCTACCAATTATCGTGGGTTCGATTCCCACACACGCTACCAATTATCGCAGAGGGCAAGGCTTGGTTAGTCTGGTGAGGCTCATACCCTTACAACGGTGGTTCGATTCCATCCTCTGCAACCAAATGGGAGAACACTTGAAATGTAATGGACAATCCGTTGATTGTCGCACGGTAGGCTCACTACCTACTTCTCCCTCCTCCTTTTTTATCCCGTTTCTTTTCTAACTTGTATATCGGAGTGGCGGAATCGCAGACGCAATTGCCTTAGAAGCAGGTCGAAAGACGTAAGGGTTCAAGTTCCTTCTCCGATACCATCAGGGTATCGTTCAGTTTGGAAGAACGTCTGTATAGGGAACAGAAGGTCGTAGGTTCAAATCCTACTACCCTGACCATACAAAAATTTTTTACGCAATATCAAATTGACTTTAGTCTATAAACAAAATATAATTGTTTATAGAAAACTTAATGGGTGCATCGCTCAGTGATAGAGCAATCGGAATGTCGAAGGTTCGAATCCTTCTGCACCCCACCTTGTCGTCGGAATGATGGAAATGGCAGACAAAGCGTTGAAAAGCGTGGAACCGAATGGTTCGTGAGGGTTCGAATCCCTCTTCCGACTTCCTTTGATTATCGGGGTGAGGTTTAGAAAGAAAGTTGGGTGAAATGATATATCTTAGCTTTCTCTTCTAACTTGGGTGAGACTCCCAACATTCCGTAAACTTTCTGGTTGAGAGTTTTGTCTTATGATAAGACACTTTGGCGGATATGTATTCGTTATCTATCCGCCACTTTTTTCAGGATATAGCTCAGTTTGGCTAGAGCACATACCTTGGGAGTATGGGGTCGCAGGTTCAAATCCTGCTATTCTGACCATAGGGGATTAACTCAGTGTGTAGAGTGCTTGGTTTACACCCAAGAAGTCATCCGTTCGAATCGGATATCCCCTACCAATTATCGCAGAGTAGTGTAGTGGTAAAACAGAGGATTCATTCTCCTTATTCGGGGGTTCGATTCCCCCCTCTGCAACCAATATGGAGTTTTTTTGGACAGAATTCAATCTTGTTCTGTGCAGGGTTTGGAGTCGTGATAGTTTGTTCTGAGTTGTTATCCAAGAAAACAGCGTGTTAAATTCCTATAAATTTATCTAGCAACCTTACTATTGTCGGAGTGACGGAATGGCAGACGTGGCACACTCAAAATGTGTTGTCCTCGTGACGTGAGGGTTCGACTCCCTTCTCCGACACCATTTCAAACAAAACAAAATTTCATCCTATCGTTGATGTTCTGATTGTGGCGAAATACGTAGACGCTATCACGTAGAGTATCACTTATAGAATCCTTCATTTGTAGCCTATAGGTGCAGAATTCATAAGGAACCTGGGAACATACTACTCATGTCGGCAGAGACCAGTACGCAAAATGGATATATCTTTCCGTCGAAAGATTGAAAAAAGGGCATTTAATAGTCGCAAATCATTTGGTGAATCCTTATGAATCTATCTGACAAGCCCCCTGTAACGTACAGTGGTAGACAAATGAACGCTATAAGGCGACATAAACGGTTACGATACTCATGTATGGTGGAAATCCATACCTTTCAGAACACGAACGATGGAATGAATGATTCCATGCAAATAATGGTGAGTGTGGTGGGATTAGGCAGTACACGCTGGACTGTGAATCCAGTAGCGTCTTCGGACGCTTGCGAGTTCGACTCTCGTCATTCACCCCAAATATTATGGGTAGATATCCAAATTGGTGAAGGAAGCGGTCTGTAAAACCGTAACGTAAGAAACATTGTTGGTTCGAGTCCAACTCTACCCGCCATATTATTTCTGATTTGGGCAGGTATCCAAGAGGCTGAAGGACGCAGACTGTAAATCTGTTGCCATGTGCTAAACACGTTGGTTCAAATCCAACCCTGCCCACCATATATAGAGGAGTACCCAAGCGGTGAAGGGGCTTGATTGGAAATCAAGTAGCAGGACGCAAGTTCTGGCGTGGGTTCAAATCCCATCTCCTCTGCCATATAAATCTTAAAAAGAGGATGATTTCATTGGATACTAGAAAAGAACTACAACATTTATTGAGAAAAGGAAAAAAAGAGAAACCTTACACACACGCTTCCCATATCATTCGATATTCTGTTGATGACGGCGTTACAACAGATTTTGTAACCTGTTTATCAGACCAAATCGAAATGGCATTTAACTTTCTCATGGAAAAGAAAGCAAATTTTATTATTATTAATGAACTTGGAAAAGTTGCTATGTCGTATAATCGATAAACAACTACATATTGGTCAAAAGCGTATCACGTAGATACGCTTTTTTTAATTTTACAAAGTTATTATCTTCTTCTTATTGCGTAAAATATATGACCATTAAAAATAAGGAGGTTACTTTATGTTATCTGTGACAATGAACAACTTTGAACAAGAAGTAGAAAAATCCGATAGATTGGTTGTCCTTGATTTTTGGGCAACATGGTGTGGACCTTGCCGTGCGGTTGCCCCTGTTTTTCAATCGGTATCAGAAAAAATATCCGATGTCACATTCGGCAAAGTCGATGTGGATGAACAACCAAGTTTAGCAAGTAAATTTCAGATTATGAGCATCCCTACCATCCTGGCTATTAAGAATGGTGATGTCATAGACCAACATATCGGTGCAATTTCTAAAGATGACCTCGTAAAATTTGTTAAGAAGAATCAATAAAAATCCGCTCCCCCCGCAATCGGGGGGCTTTTTAATTTGATGGAATGCCCCACCCCTACTGCTTATGATTTTTTCTCTGCTCACTATAATATAAAAATTACACAAAACAGGGAAATACACATTTACTTAAAAAGGGAGAGATTACCATGCAATTGGTCAAAATCATAAGTGGGGGAATAGAGTTAGTAGAAGGAATCGTTCTGTATAACAACGGCAAGGCGTTAACGGTTCTTTCAACTAAGGGAAATCATCAGGTAATTCCACTGCATGTCACCCATCACATTGTTGTGGTTAGAAACCTAACGATTAAAGAAGAAATTGAGGTTTCCAGCATTCTTTCAACACATATCAAAATAGAAAAAACCAAAGCACAACTGCTCTTTGAAATGTTCCAATTTCATTCTTCTATAAATCCGAACAAAATCACAGAATTGAAAAAGGAACTTAACCAAGAAATTCGGTTTGCTTTTGAACAGGAACGCTATGTCATTCAATTAATAAAGGATGGACATCCACAACCCGCTCGCAACCGCTTGAACTTAGCGGATATTGAAGGAGAACTAACAGAAGTAGGTCATCAATCCCTTCAATTTTTAATCGATACGCAAGCGTTATTCCTTGATGAAAAAGGTGACTTCCATTTTGGTGTCGATTTCGTTGAACTTAGTGAAGCAGAACCGACAAAAGATGAATTAATCGGTATTTTAGAGGAGATTGTTCCTCTTTTTCACGAAGAGCCTGATAACAGTCTGGTTTCAAAAGAACTTGAAGTACTCTTGTCGGTAATGAAAAACAAGTTAGACGAATTGTTGGTGCTGTACCAAACCTACGTTGGAAATCACAATCCTCACCTGGTTGACATTATGCAACAACAATTCAGGGAAATCAAAGCGTTATTTCATCACATGATGATTCGTTTGCAACAGGCATCGGTTATCGGTGAATAGTGAAAAATTCGTACAAAACATCCGTTAATATACAATAGGAGGAAAATAGTGATAGAGAAAAGAGCGAGTCAACAATTGATAGAGATTTCAAATCGGATTCTCAACGAACTTTCTACGGAAGAACGTGAACTATTTCTTCAACAATTAGATAGCATACGATTCAAGGGAACTGCCATACACTCTAATATGTGTGGAAGTCTTGACATCCAACATTCAAACTTAATGGAGTATGAAGAAGATGGGAAACGTGCCTGTTTGGATTGTACAGCTAAACCTATGATAGAAGAAAAAGGGTCATACTCTGCAGAAAGGTTGATATAAATGGCAAAAAAGAAAGATTCATTTACGAATATAGATTGGTTAAAAGCCATTCAACAAATGACTAAAAAGACTGCCATTATCAACGTGAAAAATGCTGAGAAAAACAAAGCATCAAATGAAAGTTCTAAAAAAATAAAAGGATTTTCGTAAAAAAAGAGAGGTTGGATAAGGTTTTCTTATCCTTCCCCTCTTTTCTTTATTTGGATTGTGTTTGTGTAAGTGAAACCCCATTTGGATTATAAAGCAAAGCTGTTGTCAAAGGCGTGGAATATTGGTTAACATCAGCAAAAGCATAAACCACATTTTGATACATAACAAATGTATAGCAATGTAGAGCGTTTCCTATGTCATTTTTGTGATTCTGCACAACATTTATCATGAATTGCTTTTTATCCGTGTCCGAAAGCCCTTTAAAGGACTCCCACAAGGTTTGCGTAGGGATTTGGATGAACATCACGGCTTGCGACGGTTGAACCGCTGTAGAGCTTTGATTTGCACCATTTAACACGATTCGATTTGTATTCTGTTCTAACTGTTGAATGGTAAGGGTGTTTGTATTGGATGTCGTGGTGTAGGTTGGCGTATAACTTGAACTCGGTATGTAAGTCGTGGAGTAAGTCGAAGATGGGAAAGTATAAGAAGAAGGCAAGCTTCCTCCATAATTAGCAGGAGGCGTCACTTTCGTCCCTTCTTTCCCCGTATATGGGTTCACATTTCCTGCTGTAGACCAATTGTTATAGAAATTGCCATCTGGACTAGAACGGTAATGCGGTGCTACATAGGTTCCATCTTTACGAGTATAACCTTTTACATGAACCACTCCTCCTTTTGCAAAAGCATCGACAGGAAATCCAACAAGCAGAATAGCGACGATAAACAAAGCCCAAAATCTTTTGAAACCCTTTGTAACCTTCAATGTATCTACCCCTTTTAACTAAATTTGTTACCTTCTAATTATACAATATTTTCCTCTGTTTTTTATCTCCTTTTTTGTGGGCTTCTTAATTTTTCTTATGGACGTTATCCATGTACAGATGACGGAACAAAACAAAAATGGAGATTGCCTATGATGATATTGATTGGGTATATGACTACAGCTTTACCGATGTATTTGGCACGAGATTTTTCTTGTTCCAGTTTAGTAAATGAACCCTATTATACAAAAAAGAGGATGGATACGATTTAAATATCCACCCTCTTTTCTATTCTTCAATCAACTTTTCCAGTCTCTTTATCAAACGTTCTACGCTCTCTTTATCCACGCTCATTGCCTGTTTATCCGTAATCGAGGAGGTATCTTCACCCTTCAACCACTTCCACAGATAAAAGGCTTCATAGCCTCTCGATTGTTGAATTTCAGGTGCGTAAATTCCTCTGCCGACACCCAACGCTAGAATTTCCTTTTCTGCTTTTTCAATGATTTGACGTATCTGATACCCGACATCTTCATTGGCTTCGATTTCGTTAAATACGGCATCATCTGTAATATGCATAAGCTGTAACAAATAACTGCGCATATAGTTCTCAGTTGATTTTGTTAGTACCTCTTCAATGTTAATGTTTCTCACATCTATTTTCTCCTCTATTTTTTTGTCATCCAGTTATTAAATGAATCTCTACACAACTCCCACTACAACCAGTGGTTGGCAAGCACTATCTCAATATGAAGTAGTTGTAGGAAAAAGGTTTAAACATAATTTGTGTCGTCTACATTTTTAATACGTTATAATAGTTGAGACTCCCACGGCTGTAAGCCGCAAGCCCTACACCTTACGGTGTGACGGGTGGGATTCTTGAATGACTAAGCGTTCGCAGTCCATTTCTGTTTTGAACAGCCTTCAAGATGAGGGCATCTCATTGCCCCTCCTAAGACAGTGCGTATAGCATCTTAGGCTGATTGACTGTTACCATCAACCACAGGTGCATATCGAATATTCATAGCACCGACTGAATCGCGATGTTTTTCGAATCCGCATTTACACTTGTATTTTCTGTCTTGTGCCTTGTTTTTTTTCAGAACATTTCGGACATGTCTGGCTTGTATACGCAGGATTCACAAATTCAACTTGAATACCTTCCAAATTCGCTTTGTATTCGATGAATTGAGATAAGCGATAAAATGACCAAGTATGCAGATTCTTTTCGTTTTTACGGCTTGTTCTTGCCGTCTGTCTGATGTTCGCTAATTGCTCCAAGCGAATGACAGAAATTTTATTGTCTTTTGCAAAATTTACGACGGCACGACTCACTTTATGGTCTTGGTCTTTCATCCAGCGTTGTTCCTTATCTTTTGAACTGCGAATGGCATTTAACTTTTTCTTTTTGCCTAATACTTTGCGTTCAGAACGGTACTTACGCTTCATGTACTTGTTTTGCCTGCCGTTCCCAAAAAAGCGTACCTTTTCATCATCTGTGACAGCAACCGCAGGAACTTTTAAACCTAAATCGACACCCATGACTTTTAAGCCTGTTCCTTCAACGGTAGGAATAGTGACAGAAATTTGGGCAATCCATTTATCTGCTTTCTGTGTGATTCGAAGCGTACCTAATTTGTGTTTCAGCAAATTAAAATTGCGATTTTCTTTATCAATCATCAAAGCACGAATAGGTGTTTTAATTGCCTTTCCATCAATCATGATAGGCATTGAAATGTGCGTGAAGTCAAACGAATAGTTTTGGTTGTTCCAAATGCAGACAGGTTTTTTCAAGACAGGAACGGTAGTGAATTTGCTTTTCTTCACTTTCTTAAACACGCTTTTAGCGTCCTTGATAGCTTGATTTTTAACGGCACTTGGCAAAGAAGCTGAAATATCTTTACTTGAATTTTTTGTGCTTTTCTTTTTAGCAACCATTTCAAATACAAGCGAGTTGATGGTGGAAATGTATTTTTTACTCATTTCCTGCAAGATATTTGCCTGTTCTTTTGTCGGAAGCAATTTGATTTTAACTGTGATGGTCTGCGACATAGCATTCACCCCCTTGTCTTTTGTTGTTCGACATAACGCTTTATCGTTTCATTTGATACATTACCTGCGGTAGAAACAAAATAGGAGCGTGTCCATAGACTGGGCAAGTGCCGAAGGTGCGGAAACTCTTCACGCAATTTTTTAGAAGTCACTCCTTTGATTTTTGCCATAATATCAGCAGGACTGAGTGTAGGTAGTGCGTTGAGAAACATATGCGTATGGTCTTTGTCACATTCTAAAGCGACAATAACGATTTTTAGTTCTTCACATATTTCTTGGACTAATTGTTTGAATCGTTTCTCTACATAAACATGAAGGAATATTTTCCTTCTATATCGAGGGCAGAAAACGAAGCGATAGTTGATTAATGATACGGTTGTGTTTGTTTTTCTGTATTCGTTCATATACACATTGTTTCAGTTTATAATTATAAACTGAAACAGATATACAATAAATATAAAGTGGAATTTTCAGATACTTGAAGTACCACCAAACCTTGTGGTTTTTAGTGGCACTCCGTATCTGACCTCACTTTCATCCCACCCCTAAAGGGGGTGCTATCACACCGTAGTGGCCTTTCTCGTTCGGAAAATCTGTAAGCCCATTTAGAAGCTACTTTTTTATAGTTCTATGATAACACACTAAAACCATTTAGTAAATTTTATTTTACATTTAAACATATAAGGTCCCTCACCTAAAAACGGTGAAAACTGGACTACTAATTGACATTTGATTATCGATTGCTATACTAGAAAGGACAAGAGTGGTAAATTATTTTTTACATTGTCATGATATGACGGGGGTATAAAGGTGAAGAAAAACATATTGACTGAAGCCAAGATAAGGAAGAATCGGACAAGAGGCACGGTTGAAATGATACTCGAACGAGTAACCAACATGGATTTGAGTTCTCTCTTGTCTAATATCTTTATTCACACGGATAATCCAGTAGCAAAGGAATTAACCCGAAAATATGAATCGCAGTTGATTCTAGCTGTAGAAAACCCCGAAGAATTTAAAAACAATCTACACGACTTCTATTCCGAAACGGCTCGTTACATTAAGAAAAACCAATTGTTTGAGGAGTTCTTTTCATTTTGTTACTTTGTATACTCTTCACTTTCCGCAAAACAATCTGATATAACGGTGGATGTACCAGAGGCTTTATATGCCTATTATGACATTCTCTTTCAGCAAATGAATTATTTTGTTTCACACCCTAAACTTGTGTACGGATTGGACAAGAACGGAAAACCAATGGCAAGAAATGAACCGTTCCCTTACTTAGATACCGTGATGATGTCGCTATATGAACAGATGGACAAGAAGATGAAACCAGAAGACGTATATAAACGCCTGAATAAACTTGGCTATAACATAAAAAATGAACAGCAATTTATGTTTTACCAAACTAGTGACCATTTGCTGACGAACATGATTCTCGTCATGGCTTATTTTATAAACGAAGACACTATCCAAATTAACCCGAACAGTTTATATTTGGTGTCGCAGGGAATTTCAAGCCCAGACAGTGCTTATCCGACGGATATCTATAAACAACTCTTAAAAGAAAAACGGTATTTTCTCCCCAAAAAAGGAGTCAAATCGATTTATCAGAACTGCGGAGAAATCCAAGAGATTTTTTACCAGGAAGTCTTTACCGATAATCGCATTGTGCTTCTTTATAAAGTAACCGCCACAGATGGTAAAGAGTTCTCAGGATTCTACGATAATAAGTTGGAATTATTCTTTTCACCTTGGAAGGATACGAGACAAAAAATGGGTGAAATGATTCATCTTGATATGGAGAATTTCATATTGGAGAATTATTGTTATCTGACAACTGACATCAGTGAAAGCCTAAAAGAATTAGGGATTGGAAAACGGTTGTATTTAAAAAATGAGGTTCCCCTCCTATCCTTAAAACCGCTCCCTTCCGTCGAATTTCTATATGAAGAGGAAAGCGAAAATGAGAAAAGTGGCAAAGGAACAGGACAAAATTTTAGACTGTTTGATAAACAAAAGTATCAAGAGTCTATCACGCATATGAACCCTCAAATCAGACGACTTCCTGAAGGCTGGAAAGCCTCTGAAGAAGCGATGGCGCTCGCCAAAGAGTATCATTTCGTTCTGCGTGAAGGTGAAACATTTGTCCGTCCCTTTGAGCGAAAATCCTATAAGAAAAAAGCTAAATAGAAACGGTAGGCTCTAAATAAACAAAAAAAGGCGTGGGAGGAGACCTCCTACGTCTTTTATTTGCTCTTTATCTCTTCCATATTAAGATAGATTAACCCATATCACGGCTCCTAGCGGGTGTTGGTACGGCAGAGGCTCCTTAAAGGGTTGTGGATTGCCTAACACCCAAGCGTGAATCCTTTTGTACGGTAACGGGTTTATATCGGTATTAGGGATACAGTGGAGATGCTCACTGTGTTGGTATTCCTCTTCTGTTAAACGCCTGCTGTCCAACACCTCTACTGTACCCCATACACAACCTGTACCGCTCTTAATCAACGCAATCTTTCCTCGAATGGTTGTGTGTGAACCTCGTATTTCCCAAGGCTTCTTCCCCTCTAAAATCAGGTCTATCCAGGGTAATTTTACAATTAGCCCTTTCATGTACCTACGAACCCTGCCGTTTTTCCCCAAAATGTTCAAGGACATCCTCTACAAACTGTTTCACTTGTTTGGATTTTGCGTAATTACTTTCACGTATGTGCTCCATGACAGAAGCTAACGTTTCGACATCAATACCCATGTTCCATTCTCCTTTTTATCATCGCATTTTCACTTGATACAGAACAAAGCTAATCACAAAGGTTATGAACGAAAATAAAACCGCTATGCTTGAAAAAGCCAATACATAAGCATTATATGTACTGATACTGACAATTAAGTTGTAACTGTTGAGATGAAGTTGAGTGGCAACCAAATTAAACAACACAATCAGGATGTAAATCGTGATAAGTCCACCCGTCGCTCCTTTAATATCCGCCTTGCTCAATGCAATATGAGACGAAATACAAACGGCAAGATAGATAAACAACCAAAAGAGTGGGTTCATCAAATTGTGGACGGTAAACAAGCTCTTTGCGATTGCCATCATTGATACACCTAACATTTTTAAGAAGTTGAGATTTATTGCTTCTGATGTCACATGATATACCAATAAGTTCTTAAATGTTTCATAAGAATGAGGAACCAGGAGATACATGCAGAGAATTAGAGATGCAATCCCACTAAAGATGGGACCTATTCCAATGAAGAAGTTGCCCACACGTTGATATAGGCTCAACCGATTGTAGGAATGCTCCACAAATCCCAAAACCCCATTCGGGTCATTTAGTTGCAACCAGCGCACTTTTGTTACCCGATGCCGCCATACGAAACACTGGAATAAATGTCCATTTTCATGAATTGGGGTTCCTATCCAAGCGGTAGCAAGTATCGCCTTTTGTCCAAAAGCTCGACCTAAATACGCATTTGACCTTTTTTCTAGTTCCCCTAACAAAAACCCAACCCCGATTAATGCTCCGACTAAATAAAGCATTTCGATTAAACTTAATCCTAATAATTGTACCCACGATGTATTCATCTTATCTTACGTCTTCCTCTCTGCTCTCTTGCTTTTTAGTATCTATCTCTTTTTAGCGTGGAGATTATTTTTTTTCAAATTCTTCTGCTGTATCCTGTATTTTTTTACCGTCTATCAATATTTCCGTATCATCGGAAACCCATCCATAATCGCAATCAAGTCTTTTTTCGTTATCATATTATGTTTTTGTAAATTATTTTTTACATTTACATATATATATGATATATCTTATATCTTTTATTGTCAAGACAAAAAGAAAAACCCATCTCAATTCGAGACAGGTTTTGTTCTCTATTTTTACTCTAAATTTTGTAAAAGTTGATAAGCGACTAACAGTTGTTTTTTCCCTGTTTCCGTCCGTAGATAACGGATGTCCAAATCTCCAAGTCGCACGCGGTCATTGGAATCACAGTCCTTAAATCGTAAAAACAAATCAATGGCTCGGTCTTTGTCCTTGATTTTTTTCATCTGATGGATTTTACGTAATCCTACTTCATCCCGAATCGCATGATAAATCATAATGAATTTGACAATTTCAAGGTCTTCATCAGTAAGACCCTTCCCTTTCAAGTTGAGCTTCTCCATTTTTAAGACACTCTTCATTCCATGCCCTTCATCTTCATAATCATGTGTACGTCCGATATCATGCCAAAGGGAGGCATAAGCTAAGATTCGTGTATCAGATGTACTTAAACTATCCAGGTAAGACATCAATAAGGCATGGAACAAAACCCGTTTGATATGACGCTTGCCATGAATGCCTTCTGGTTTATGAAACCAACTGGATTTAAGTTGGCGGAAAGCGAAATCTTGATACATATCAATATATCCCGCTTTTTTTAGTTCTTCGATTAACTCTTTATCTAGGTTATAGAAACCCATATCGTGAATATTTTCTACATGTTCAGGAAGTACAAGGATTTCTTCTTCATCCCTTCTCCGAATGTAATCCACGACATGGTCAATATGAACCTGCGCTTGGTAGATTTTACTCTCTTCTGAATTGAATCGCACAGCAAACTTTGTCGCTACATCGAAGTCCAGCGTCCATGAATACGCCTGTGTTACGTCTGCAGAAAGGTCTTCTACCCCACGATAGACGGTTACATAACCATTTTCATCCGTTAACAAATCTTTTGTAAATAACCTATCGGGATTAGACGCAAAAAGTCCACGAATAATGGACTTATCAATATCTTGAAAACCATATTCACTCTTTATGTAGCGTGAACGGAATACGTTATATCGTTGTTCTGTTGGAATGTCATCAAGATGGGTTAGATAATGGTCAAAAGCAAATTGAGCATGGATAACAGCATAAAACTGTTCGTATTGCCCATTATCCCAAAGTTTTTTCAACGAATGTTTCTGCTGTTCTGCAGTTTCTTGCACACGAAATTCCTGAATGACTTGTTTCCTTAGTTCTGGAACGGGAACATAAGCGTCACCATCAATATACCAATAAGGGAATAGTCCAGATTTAGAGATATAAACCTTATCAGGAGACAATCCTTCCTCTTTTAGCATGTGTCTTATCTCTTCATAACTTTCAATTAACCCTCTCATACTCTTGATACGAGCAAAGGTATCTTCACGTAACGGTAGCAAATCCTTTTTTCGCAGTGGGCTTTTAATCGAGTGAAAGAGGGATTCTGTTTTTTCGCTCATGAGTTCATTCTCCATTCTCTATTCCAGGCTTTTGTTAAACCCTAATTTATTATGAATCTCCCACCACTTAGCAAAGCTTGAAGTTGGGGTTTCTTCTCTTTCAAGTCAAGAAGTTCCTAAAAGACCTTCGGTCTTTTGCTTTCACGAAGAAAGAGATTCTTCTCGTCTCTATAAGAAGCAACATCTTTCGATGGGTGGATTCGCACCTTCTACTACTCCCCAACTATGCGGGTCGTAGATACGTGGGAAGAGCTTCCACTTCCCAAGGTTCAAATGAACCTCGTAATGATTCACTCAATATATTTTTGGCTCCGTGAATATCTCGGTGAGAGGTATACCCACAGTGACAACGATAATTTCGAGTGGACACTTTCTTTTTTCGTTTACAAACAGGACATGTTTGACTGCTATAGGCTTCACTTACAAAGAAAACTTTAATTCCTTGAGTATTTCCCTTGTATTTCAAATACTCTTTGGTTTTGCCAAAACTCCAATTAGATAGTTTCTGATTGGTCTTTTTGCGTTTCTTTTTCCTGGTATTTCGTTGTACCCCTTCAGGATTGCCGACATAGATATCGGAAATCTTCTGTTGGATACACCAATCCACAAACGCTTTGGTGGTTTTGTGTAAGGCATCTCGCAATTGATGTTCGCTTTTGGAAAGAATGTACCGTTTTGCTCGTTGGTACTTTTTCCATTGGCGAGAACCTTTTTTACAATGACTTTGACGTTTTTGGAGTTCGCCTATTTTTTTATTACGCAAACGGTGCAGACTTCGCATCTTACGACCTGACACCAGAAGGCTTTCTCCATTTTCACAAAACGAAGCGATGGTATGGATTTCTCCCATATCTACGGCACAAGAAAAACCTTTTTCATAAGGTTGTTCCTCTTGTCCATCTTCGTAAGAAACAGATAAATAGAGTCCATTATCATAGCAAAGTTCGATTTCTTTGATATCGCCTTTAGGAAGGTGTTTGGCATGTAATACCAAGGGAGGAACACGTTTCCCGTGGAATATCCCTAATGACAACGAAATCGTGCCGTTATCTGAAATGGAAAAAGCTTTATCTACCCATTTCGTATTGAAATGATTCTTCATTTTATGAGGATATCGAGCCGTTTTAATTCCTTTTTGAATGGCTTTGTGGGTACTCTCTCTGGCATCCAAATATTTATGAGCCACCGCTTGAATGCTCTGACTATGAAGACGATATTTCCCTTTAAGATGTTTTTGGAGTTCTGATTTTGCTATCCATTTTTTGTGAGTAAGGAAATAATTTTTTGCTTCCACAAGACAATCATTCCAAATCTCAGCAGAAATACGGTTACACTCAAACAATTGCTGAATAGTACTTGGAGAAGCAGAAAAATAAATCTTTTGCCCTCGATACATAGGGATGATTCACCTCCTTTTGTATGAATTTCTATTATTATACAAGAAAAAAGAAAAGCGATTCATCCCCCACCTATAGAGGAAGGGGACTTCTCGCAAAACATGTTAAATCACTGGTACTCTTTGCTCAGGTACTTCGTATGTATATGCATATTATAATTTAATAATATAACATAAATATTTAATTGTAAATTTTATTTTACCAGCATTTCCATTGATACATATAATAATAGGGAGCATAACAGCCCCCTTTATTATACGGACACTAAATTCTGTTGTTTTTGTTGCAACAGTTTTGTATAGCGTTCAATAGGGGGGAAATAATCTCCCCATTTTTATTTTAGTAGATGGTTGTTTTATAGTTTATCTTCTTCAATCCATTGAACCAATTTTTCCAAGTCCACACCAAAATCTTTCGGACTTTCATAATTGGAAATTGAGTTATAGAACAAAGGTGCTTCCATCATCTTTAACATCCTCGATTCCACAAAGGCTTGCCTGTTGTAGGATGGTTTGGTTTTCTTTTTCACACCCTCCGTAAGGAGTATCTTGGCTCGTAATGCTTCAAAGGAATATCCTCTACCCAAACGATTAATAACACGAATAAGGCTGTTTAAAGACTCTGTATAAGCGTTGGTAATAGGATGGTCAAAATAGGCAAATATTTCATCCTCCCAATTTTTTAATGCTTTGGTGAGTGGCAGAAAAGCATCTTTTAATTCGCTTGTAATACCCTTTTTCCATTCTTCTAATCGTACTTTTGCCATTGTCTTTGATTCACTATCCCAAACCTTATAAAAACCTTCTTTGAGGTCATAGACTTGTTGTAGAATAGGGTATTGTGTTGACCATACTTCTAATAAGAGTATTTCACGCTCGGTAAGGTCGTGATTTCGCTTTAAGAGGACAAATCTATCGTGCATAAGTTGTCGCCTTTGTTTTTGTGTTAAATCGGCTCGTAATTGCTTCCTAACTGTCTCTAAGCAATCATTAGCCATTCTAACAACGTGAAACTTATCGACTATGATTTTAGCTTGTGGTAAGACTTCTTTAACAGCATCACGATAGGGATTCCACATATCCATTGTCACATAACGAATACGCTTCTTATTCTCTAAATGGTGTAGATAACGAATAACAGTTTCCTTATTACGATTAGTAAGCATATCAACTAAGGTACGTTGCTCTATGTTTGTGATAACACATCTCGCCTTACTTAATATGTGAATTTCATCAATTCCTAACCATTGAGGTGTTTCTATTCTGACTTGTTCTTCTAAGCGATTAACGTACTCTCGAAAGATAGAACGGATGGTTTTTTCATCAACACCCAATTCTTCTGAAAGGGAAACGAATGTACGTTTTAATGATTGCTTTTCAATAAAATCTACCAATCTCTTTGTCATAAACCTTCGTTCATCCATTACATCTTCATATTGTTCTCGGAAGGTAGATTGACAGCTTCGACATTGGAAGCGTTGTTGTTCCATAAAAATACCTACACGTTTTGCGTGAATAGGTAAATCCATATATAATTTTTGTTTCTTTCCGAATTTCTTTAAATCAGAAAAACCACATTCTGGGCAAAATAAAGGCGGTGTTGGTCGCACCGCTGATATAGCATAATCATGTTCATTTTCTTGTATTTTGGTAACTTGGATATTAGATAAGTTAAGAATGTCCATTGAGATGCGTTCCTCTCTAAACTATGTCTGTAGCAATAACACTATAAATAATCTACTAATGCCTTTGACTCACTTATTAGCAAAAAGTTAGACATTATAAATTCGTCTAATTCTTTTCTTGTAATCCCATCAAATTCATTTTTATCTTTAACACGAATTAGCTTTCTGAATGCTTCGTAAAGATGGGAATAATGTTCTTTAATCACTAATCTAATCGTGTGCCAGTGTTCTCCTAAATCACATGGGTAAAATTTTTGAGTTTTTTCATCAAATACTCCCAAACCAGCATGACCTTTTTTAATATAGTCATTTTCTAAATCACGAAACCTTTGTGACCCATGTACTATTTCAAATATTGATATAAAGTCATGTTCATAATCTGTAAATGTAATTTCTTCATAGCATTCTTTTTTCACAAATTCATATAGGATAGAGTTTAATTCATCATCTATCATTGTTTTCAAAAACTCGAAATTAGCAAATCTGCGAGCATCAGTTTCCTTTTTTCCTTCATCAGTATCCAAATATTGTTCAATAAATATTTTCATTAACTCTCTAACTATTGCTAATGGTTGATATTTAAAGTGTATTTTTTTTGTTTCCCTCAACAAATTTTCCTCCCCATCGAACTACGACATTAAATAGTTTCTTCAAGACGCTCGAAGGTCTGACTTTGATTTGTAAAATATGCAGTTTCACATAATGTGAATTGAACGAATAACCATGAACCACCTGTTCCTTGATTCATTCCATTAAAATCTGCATCTACATATATTTTACCTATCAAAGTTCCACCAATTATTGAATCTTCATTATTGAGAAAAAAGGACTCTTTCATTACTTCAAATTCTTCATCAAAAATGACATTTACTATGAATTTTAGTTCTTTCAAATTTTTCTTGCCTTTATAGTAATTAAGTTCTCCTTCTTCATTTCTTTTCCATTTATGCTGATTATTAAAGTATCTATAAATCATCTTCATTCGTTCAGTAAATTGATTTGAGTTCAATATCAATCACCCTCTTTATGTCATTAAGAATATATTACCATTAATTAGATAAGACAGCAACCAATTAATCCGATTTTATAACCGATTACATTGAAACTACAAATCTTTAAAACAACCAACTATTCCGAAGAGCCTAATTTTAACAGCATACACCTCTTTATACCAATTCCCCTTCTCGTCCAGCCTTGATTTAAGGGAATCTACGAGACCTTGCAGTTTATCTCTTCTTTTTATTTCTTTTTCTAGGGTCTTTTTTATCTGAGTGGGTGTATCCAGTTTTGCTTTTTTTGAAAATAAAAAACTAACCATGTATTTTATCGTTTCCCTTTCTTAGGCTTATATTTTTGTACTAATATTATATCTTATATTGTATTTTTGGTTAATTATATTTTACATTTAGTGTGTCTGACCCTCTTTAGCCATACGCATGTCATTTTTAGCCCGTTTGGAAAGTAAATCGATGGTTTGCAACTGGCTATTTAAATACCTTTTTTTATATTCCTTCATCTTTTTTAACGCCATTTTCTGTTCTTCAACTAAACCAGCCTTCGTTAATTCAGGGTAGTACGGTCTAAATATATTGGTGGCAATATAATAACAGATTTCATTTACCGTATCGTTTTCCAGCTTCTCGTCCAACTCCGTAAATACAGGAAGATATTCTGGATGCCCATAAAATCTGTCAATGAAATAGACAACGTTTAGCTTTTCTTCGTTTTTAACCAAAAAAGCCATATCTAAACGCTTGTTTAATTTCTCTGACAACTTATGAAACACTTCCTCTTTACTGGATAATTCGTGGTATTTTTGAATGGGTTGAAACCATTCTGGGAACTCATAACTATCTAGGACGATATCGAAATAACGAATACTCTTTCGGTTATATGCCATTCTAATTTTGTTAATCTTAAAGTTAAGGTTATTGCTTAATCCTTGTTTTCTTGCAATATCTACAAGATGTTCAGATAAAAAGAGATACAGCTTGTTTTTATCTCGTTCTTTAATCCAATTCCATACTGTTTTTTTATGTTCACTCCACACTTTACGTGGATAAAAATAATCAATAAACAACGCCAAGTTTCCCATCGAAACGGTGTCACTTTTCATCAGTTTTGTGTCTACTAACAAACGAACCCATTCAAAGAATTCTTTTCGAATGAAAGAAATATTTTTTTCCAAAACAGTCACCTCTCTCTTTTTTATTATGATAATGGTTTGATTAAATAATGATTCCATCATGAGAGGTGAAGCCTGTTTGAATACAAAAAGAACCCCTTTTACAATAAAAGGGGTTCTCATGCTTTAAGCTGACATTTTATTCAGTGAAACTTTTCGTCCACTCTCTGTCTCAAACGTCGTACCTTCTAGAGAATCATACATTTCCAGAAGTTCTTCTTCCGATAATGGACTGGATTGCAAGTTAATCGTGTGTTCAATTTCTAATTCTTTCGCATATCCATAAATCACAGCCGTGATAATCTCGCCTTCTTCTGACATGAAATCATAATTAGGGCTGAATTCCAGCATGGCTAACATTGATTTTCGAATGTCTTCGATTTTCGGATTGTTAAAGATGTTCTTTTGCCCAATCCGTTTGGCAGAACTTTTAACGGCTGTCAAAGGTTTGCTACCTGGTTTTTGATTCTTTTGAATCGCAACAAGCACCTTATTGATGTTTTCAAATGCATCATTTAGTGTGTTTCCTACAATTTCATAGAGCGTAGAAACCGTATCCTGATTTAAGCCATCCTTTATTTGGTCTTGTATGTCTTTTGAGAACATATCTAAGTTTTCCGTTACAGGGAAGGCTTTTGCTCCAACCGTCATGTAAAAACTGTCGGCATATTCCGTTTTAGAAGGAATCCTGGACATGATGGTCTGAAACACTTTATCCTTGTCAATCGCTTGAAGGTCATCAAGCGTATTTTTGAGAAGCTCTTTGAAACGTTCAATGAGGAAGTCCCATTTCGCTAAGATTTCATCTCTTGTTTCAAAGTACTCTTTCTTTTTGGTCTCTACAAATTCAACGAATGTGTTGTAGGAATCCAGTGTCATAAACTTGTAATCATATCCGATGGCATTACGTTTCCGATTCATCCGTACACCGTTGTCAATTTTAACGAGCTTGGCTTCGTACTCTTCAGGAATGAAGCTGATTTTTCCCATTTGCATGTGCTGTTTGAAAAACTCATTCACTTCGGTTCCTTTTTGGGTCAAATCGACGCCAAACAACTTAGGTGAAACTTTCACGTAATTGCGTTTGCGACCAATATGTTCCTGAACAATTAAGCCTTGTGTTCGAAGGTAAGAAGATAGGTCTTCTATTCCAACTGAAACGCCATCTTTTTGTAAACCTGCAACCAATTCCTCTGTCTTCTTTGCATCAAATCCAATATTGTTAACATCCTTAAATGTAGTAATTGGGTTTTTCATGTAAACCTCTCTCCTTAATAAGTAAAATTTTTCCTTTTTGATAATTAAACGACTGTTTAAATAAGTAAGTTTAGAAAGGGATGTGACTCCCTTTCCCCTAAGTTTGTATCATGGTCTAAACCAAGTTTATCGTGAAAACAAGATGGCTACACAAGGTAATGCACATAAAAGAAACATCATCATTACAAGTGTTCGAATTTCTTCCATTATTATCATCCCCTATAAGTGATTGATTGACCCGTCTCTTCCCCACTATTCTTCGTCAAAGATTCCAAGAAACATGGTTTTTTCAAACAACTTCATAAAGGACTGTTCTGCACCCGCATGACGGTCAAGATATTCAAAGTTTGACATCTGAACATCCAAGGATTCAATCAAGTGAAACGCTACGGCTTCTCGTGAACGTGGGATGAACAAGGCTCCAAAGTTTTGTCTACCTTTTGCAGAACCAACAACGTGTTCGAGCATCATTTTTTGCTCTTCAGGAAGTGAACTTTTATCCAGTTCTTGCAGAACGATTTTCATTGTTAAGTAGCTATCCTCAAACAGTTCCCCTTCTTGCGTTTTCTCAATCTTATGTCCATTGAATTTAAACGCATGAATTTTACCGATATTTACAAGGATGCTTGCAGTAACAAGGAAATCCACATTCAGTTTAGAAACGAAGTTATCTATGTTATGATTCCAAGCCGCCAATGTATGGGCAACCGCCTTTGTCAAACGAATGAGGCGCACCGTTTTAGCAAGTAAACCACCCTCAAAGGAATATCCACTCATTTGTGTGGCTGGAGCTTTAAAGAACCCCTCTTTAATGTCATCTCGGTTGAACAGTGAAATCAGAAGAGCATGAAGCTCTTTATCCTTCATTTCCTTTAAGACTTCCCGCAATTCTTGCTTCAATCCTTCAATATCCACATAGGTTTCAGTAGGTCGCTCCACTTTTCCGATGGACTTAATATCAACGTTGATAAATTCACCGTTTCTTGTGGCAACCACTTCCGCCTGAACATAATCTCCATTTTCAATTTCAGCAATAACAGGACTAATCGGTAGATTGCGCCATACCCGTTGGGTTGCCATAGCTGTACCGTCACTGATTCGAACAAAATCGTAATCACCGTTGCTGGCGTTTTTGACTTGTTTAGCGAATTCCCCTACGATAATCGCTGTTTCCCCATCTTTTAAGTCTTGTACTTTAACCTTTGTAATTGTGTTTTCCATTTTTTATTATCTCCCTTTTGAAAGTATGTAAACCTGTTAGATACAAAACAACATGAGATAACCTTAATATACATTTTCGTACAATAATTGTCAATTATTTATTACAAAATAATTTTACTAATGTATATTAGATTAACCTTTATTAAGTAAAATACAACGTTTCACCTTCTTTTTAAGTTTTTATATTTTAGTGTTTTCCCAACAGATTATTCAAAAGGAGTATCCAAGACTCAAAAAAAGAAACCAACCCAAATTGGGTCAGTTTCTAAGCGACAGTTTTCTTTAGTTCATCTAAGGCAACATGGATATCCATTTCGAATGGTGTACCCTTTGCCAATTCCACATAATAGGCTTCCGTTTCCTTAATGTATTTACGGCGGAAGGATTCGCTTGCTATTTTTGCGGTCAATAAGTTATGGAGTCTATCCGCTAACTTTACCATCTTCGCCAATTTATTTTTTCGAATCCCTTCGATATAACTTTCCATGACATAGCCTTTAAACTTCGTCAGCAGATTTACAGCAGTTAAGACTTCCTGGTTGCTGTGTAACAGAATTTCTTCATCTGTAGCATCGGTATCTTCCTTTAGGTCATGAAACATGGCAACAAGCGAGTAATTGCCTCGAAATCCTTTTTCATACAACAGCATGGCAACCGCAATCGGGTGAGTGGCATACGGCTCCCCACCGATACGTTTTTGATTCTTATGTTTTTCAAAGACAAAAGGAATGGCATCGACAATCATATGGCTTTCTCCTCCACTGGTTTATACACGGTATTTTTGAGAGATACAAAAGAAAATCCTTCTTTAGTTAAGACGGCGGAACGTAGTTCACCTCCTCGCTCAACTGCACCTTCTAAATTAAAGCTATGTTGGTATGCATTTGTTGGTTTAAGAAAGAAATTTCGATGTCCGTGAATTTGGTAGTGCAACGTATTTTGTTCGTTCTTATCAAAAAATTCATCAATTTGGGTTTGATAATCACCGACACCTTTAATGAGTTGGTCAGCCGATACCCAATTGAGGTTTGATGGGAAAGACGGAAGCCCACCGTGAGTCACCAGCACTTCTTTTCCTTCATACCTGTAATAAACCGCCTCTTTTAATCCTCTGCAAAAGCATTGAACCTCTTTTCGGCTTATCTGATTCTTTTCTAACTCGATTCGTGTTTGCGTTTCAAACACACTTGAACGGGCGGTTTCGTTATTCGCCCAATTCCATAAATATTTTTCGTGATTGCCTTCTAACAAAACCACGTTTTGCTTATGCCGAATGGATAAAAGAAACGACAGAACTTTGGCATTTTCCAATCCTCTATCAATGTAGTCACCCAGGAAGATATAGAGTTCATCGTCTTTGATTCCATCTTTTAGATACTCCATTAACACTTGATACGAACCATGAATATCTCCAATATGATGAACTTTTTTGTAGAAAGAGTAATCAATGGGTTGCAGTGTTAACACATCGTCGAAATGTTCATAGTCTACAACATCCATATCAGCAGGAATACGTTGGCTTTTAAAACGCATAAAACATTTTTCAATATGTGCCTCTGGGATTCGTTTATACTCTTCTCGTTCCCTGTTTCGTTTGAGTGCCACTTCTAGAGGAATGGAAGTAAAATCAACGACCACTATTTTATAACGATATTTATCCGCTAGTGCTTTGTATGTAAGCATATCGGAAAGTTTGGAATGCGTCGCATCTACGATAACAAAATCACCATTTTGCATTCGCTTTTCCAATGCTACATAAAGTAAATGCCAAGCGTCTTCCCGCCCGTATGACTGCGACACACCAAAAGAACCGTCGAGTGTTAAAACAGGCGATTGCAAAATCATTCGAAATGTATCAGAGGCTAATGTATAATGCTCCATATTGTGTTTTTTAATCAGGGTGCTTTTTCCGACACCTGGTGCTCCACGCATGATTAGGAGTTTTCGCATTATCCTACTCCTTTCTCTTTCACAGCTTACTTTTTTATCTCTATTTTACTGTAATTATTATATCACCTTATTATTTTTACGTAAATTTATTTTTACATAATGCCAAATAGTTATACCATTCTATTCGTAACACTCTTTCCTTTTTATTGAGAAAAAATGTTACAGTCTGTATGATTTGTTCATTTATTAATATGAAATAGTATGAATAATATCACCCTATTTCTTGTTGTCTTCATAAAAAAGAGGCGAACGAATCACCTCCATCGTGTGCTGTATTATAGAGTTTGAAACCTAACGCTATAGGAAAAAGGAAGGCAACAAAAAAGCACTCTCAATGAGTGCTTGTCCGTTCCAATTTACATGGTGCTCACTTGCTCGTAAGCGGAGAAGGATTCAATAAAAGCTCGATTGATTTCAGCTAACCTCTTTTGTACATTTTCTTTTTTGGCACTACCACTTTGGCTGGCTTGTGAGTACAAGCTTTCCTTATCTAAATTCTTGAAGAATTCATCTGCCCATAGCCCAAAGTATTCTGGTGTAATATTCTTCTCTTGTGCAGATTTTACGACATGATAAAGCATGGGAAGGTGGATTTTCTTTAAATATTTCCGTTTCTTGTCAAAGGCTCTATCCATAAAGTCGAGTGTTGAGACCACTGTTTCAATTAAGGATTCCTCAAAGGTACGTCCTCTTTGTTGCTCTACAAACGTCCGAACCTCTTTACTGCTTAATCCTGTTTCTTCGTTACCCGTAAGCATCAGAAGATGTAAAACGGCTTCCTGGTCATTATAGCGATTGGCGGATATATTGGATTTTTTAAAGAAATCATGGTTGGCTACCGTCTCTACGGTTTTCATGTTTTCCGTACCTAATAATACCCTTGTGCTTTCAATCGGCTTTAATGGAACCCCGTTGTTCAAACGGAAAAACATCTCTTCTATTTCTTCATCCGTAATATCTTCAAAGCGTGTGATGATAAGCGTCGCACTTAATAACGACTTTTGATAGTCTTCTGGAAGCTCTGAGAACTGAAGACCAACGATTTCATCCCCATCGACATCGGGCGTTTTTTCAGATAATGCATATTCATCGTTTAAATAGGCGATTATCGAAGACATTCTTTGTTTACCATCGATGAAATAATAGATGCCATTCTCAAATTTCGCGAAAAACGGGGGAATCGGAAATCCCATAATGAGACTTTGTATAAGAAGCGATTGTCTATGCTTGTCCCATATGTTTTTCTTTCGCTGTATGGCAATATCAAAATTCATTTTACCGTTCTCTGCCATCTTCGTAACTTGCTTAACCGTCCAAGGGATAGAATTCTTTTTCAACATCTGCATTCCTCCTACTAGAATGATGTTCGTGAGTCGATAAATGTCTTCAGGGCTTGTTTTCCTACTGAAAAATCTATGTTGGACTGGCTGATATAATCCGTTTCTTTATCATACAGTATAACCGAAAATGTATCCTGCGTAGACAAACGCTCTAATGCTTTTATGTGCGCCTCATTTTTGAAAAACTCGCATTCTACGAAGGGAGAATCGAACTTAATTTGCGTCACAGTGACTTCGTTGGTTTTAACCTCGGTGGTTTCAATCGGGGAAAAATCTAACCGTAGTACATAGGCATCCTGTTCCTCATAAAAACTAATCGTAGTGGCTACTTTTCCAATCAACGATTTCAACAAGGCTTTTTCATGTTGATAAAAAAAGACCAATTCTTCTTGTCCATTAGGCATAGAAAGTGGCAAAAAAGATAAAGAAGGATATGGGTTTTGATGTAAAAATTCAAGCATCCATTCAGGTAACATACTTTCGTCATCCCATCTTATTTAGTCCGTTCTTGTTTTCTCCATTATAGCATCATCGACCATATGAATGTAATCCCGTGAATCGGTTTGCCTCTCACACAATATTTGGCTCCTTTTCTCTTCCTCTCATTTTTTTAATTATAGACAAGTCTGGTCATGAATAGAATACAACATACGAAAAACAAAACAGGTTTATATAGCTAAAACTTTTATCAGAGAAGACTTTTTACTTAGGGAGGATTTTTATAATGGAAAAAGGAGCTTATTACACTCAGAGCGTGAATTACGCAACCAAATATCAAGAACAGGTTTCGTATATACAACAAATGGAGACAAAGTATCAAAAAACAAAGATGATTCGCAGAATCGTAATCGTATCTTTGATTATGATTGCGCTGTTTACATTGTGTAGTTTTGCAAAAGGTTTGGTTCATAAACAACAAGCTCAGATAAATACAGCTTATGATAAAGAACTTCAAAAGTTTGAAAAAGTGCAGGTTGTTATTCAAAATGGCGATACTGCTTGGTCAATTCAATCGAAATTAACACCGAACGAAGATGTTCGTAACATGCTTCAATTGGATGCCTACATCAACCACGTAAACATTGGGGGTTTAAAAATGGGAGATGTGATGACTTTTGTAAAAGCCAAAAGTAAATAACACAAAAAAAGAAACCGCTGGATTCCAGCGGTTTTTCTTTTTTGGATGAATTTCGTCTAGATTAATAGACAATTTGTTCCTTGTGTTGCATATCCTGATGAACTACAATATCGTGAACGCCCACTTCATAGGCGGTTCGATTGATTTCTCTACCGATTCCATTTTCTACATAGTTAAAAAGAAAGTTTCGAGAATGAATTCTACCTGTTATATCGATGGTTTCTCCATCCTCGAATCTATTAAGTACGTTTGCGTTCTCACCAAAAGCAACAATGGGAATGTAATCAAATTTCCTTATCCCCTTTTCTCTTCTTACTTTAAGTTTTGTTTCCGCTACCTTTTTTCCTTTTCGTCTGATTTTATAATTTATATTTCCACAGATAATGCCTGATAGTTGAATTTCGTTTTTATATTGGCTTGTAGGGAATATTTCTCGCATATAAGTGGGTTGCACATAGATTTCACAAATACGTTTCCCAAAACTATCTTTATTAAAAGAGCGAATGGTTCCGAAGATTTCAAAAAACTGTCCTTTCTTTACTAGTTTTCTGGCAAATTCACTTTCCTTATAAACCAACAGCTTAATCCTATTGGTAATATGATTGGGAGAAACATACTCAACTTCGGTTTCCAAAACAACAATCTCTCGATTTTCTTTTCCTCTGAAAGAATGGTTAACGGTTAATTCACCTGTGCTTATGCCTACTAACTTTACTTGATTCACCTTCATTCTTCCTCCTAACCAATGCGTTGATAAAGAAATATCCCCTTTTTTTATCTAAGCCATGATTCAGCCTCTATCGGTATTATAGATTTGCATACAGAGAATATAATAGATAGACAAGTCAAGGCGTGAGGAAACGAACTGAGACACGGAAAATAAAAGGTTCAATTCCTCCACATTACATATAAATAGCGAACATATATTCTCTTTTCTCTCATTATAGCATAAAAATTCCCCTTACCATTGAAGTAAGGGGTTATTTTTATCCGTGCATGAAATTTTGAAGTATGCCAATTACACCATGTTGGGATTGATTTCGAGACATCTTTGAAACGTAGCGATTAACGCCTGCTGTTTCTTGATTTTCATAACCAAATTGAGATAACCATATACCGCTCGAATGAAGTAAACCGCCGTAATGAAAATAGCTACAATACCTAGTGATTTTCCCCTAATGGTGTAGAGCCAAATTAAAAAAATATGGGTATAATCAACGAGGTCAACGCACTCAAATATCCATCCCGTTCAGCATATAGATACTTCAAATAAAACTCTGATTCTTCAATCCTTACTTTGAAAGATTCGACATACATTTTTTATAATTCATATTTCTTTTTTACTTTCTTCACAATGTCTGCACCAATTCCAAGCTCTTTTTCGATTTCTTCAGGTGTTTTGTTTTCCTCTAGCATTTGAGTGAATTGTGCCAGAATGTTGTAACCCTTTGCTTCCTTAATGAAAGGAATCACCTTTTTTAATTCATTAGGATTAGCATAAAAGTATTCAACCACTCCTCGGAAAAATCCCGAATTATCAATTTCAACATTTGCCAGAAGTGACGCTTTTTCTTTAACTTCCTCTAACTGGTCTTTATTGGAATCGAGTATTAAAATGTTGAGTTTTTTAAAAAGTTCCGATTCCGTTAATTGTTTGGTTCGCATAGTTTTCACTCTCCTTTTTCATCGTCTCGCTTGTCTTCTTACTGAAACGGTTGCATCGATTGGTGTAGCGGGTTGTGTGACTTCTTGTTCTACAGCAGTAGGTTCTTCAACCATCGTAGTATTCGTTTGAACCATCATCGGGGTAATCCGATACGGTTTTGTAGACGGCATTGGATTCGTTTTCGAAGCCATCGTTGTTGTCCCATCATATTTTACTTGTACGATAGTGTTGCGTTCAAGTTGTTGGTCTTTTCTGCGGATAAATTCTTTAACTGCACCCTCTTCGCTGTAGACATTACGGGAAAAAATTTCAACCACACCATTTGAGAACTCTTGAATACTTGCATAACGTTGCTGGTAGAAAAGAATGAAAATTGCTAATGCAAAAGCTCCCACTGCAAGCGCATTAATTGATGGATTGTTTATAATGGCATACACAGTAGACTTATAGTGTTCCCACTCCACAGTGTCATTACGCACCAGGTAAAGATTTAACCCATAAAACAAAGCGAGAATAGGGAACCGCATCACGCCACCTAAAATAAAAACCTTCATAAAGAACATAAGAAACTTAATGGATTGGTAATCCCTCCGATAGTACGCAGGGATTTCACCTTTCATCATTCTTGGTTTAATAAAGATAAAAAACAATACACTAAGTACCGTAAATGAAAAATCTAGTGTGGCTATCGTTTTAGGATATTGATTGCAGAGAAAATAAAAGCCCATTAGGATAAAAAAGTTCCCTTTTAACATCATTCGAAAACCGTTTGCTGTTTCCTGAATTAATTGCGGATGCATTAAATATTGTAATTTGTTTTGATTGATATTTTGTGAAGCACTAACCATATGTATCTCTCCTGTTCGATAATCTTTCCTTTTAAAATTCATTCCTTCAAAATATCTCGTTTAAATCAAGATAATCTATGACCTGTTATCTTTATGTTTACGGTGTTGATGGCTTACCGCTAATGACCTCTTGTGGCGTAACATGGTATTTGGCTAACTGTGCTTTCAAGCTATCCAACACTTGTGATACGGATTTGGCATCAAAATTTGTTAGTTTTGCATTCAAATCCGCAATCAGTTTCTTCTTATCGACATTTTCAATGCGATTGGATGCATTTGTTAACGCTTGGTTGATACTGTCATTGATTTCTTTCTTTATCAAGTTGGTTTCAAGGATTCCTGTGCTGTCTCGCTTTTGTGCAAATTGATTGTAATTCGTCTCAATTTGTTTGCTGACTTGTGGTTTTAGAAACTTATCCAAATGGAGCTTGGACTGTAAATCTTGGGCGTTCCATATAAAACCCAATTGAAATAAAAGATAGATAATGCCAAGAACAAGTATCAGTTTGACAAAGGATTTCATTAAAAAACTAAGAATTGCGATACCTACTACAACACCTATAAATATAAGTATCCAGGTTGTTATCATTTGTTCACCTCCCATGAAATTTTTATATTATATTCAAGGGCGTGTTTTTTCAAAATAAAAACCTGTTTGTTGTGAGGTTTGGCGTATAGCTTCCCTATTTCTCTTATAGTATAGCATGAAATCAAACGTTGTGTAAAGTATTTTTTACAAAAAACTATTATTAACCTATCACATCAATTTCTCTACAAAAAAGAGGTAGAGATTTTCTCTACCCCTTAAGTAATAGGTGTGGAACGACCAGTTGATTTAATTCCTCTTCATCGATGGTTTCTTTTTCTAGCAAAGCATCCGCTATGGACTTTAGCAACAGTTTGTTTTCTTTCATCAACCTAAACGTTTCTTCGTAAATCTTCTTAGAAAGAGTCTTGGCTTCTTTTAAAATATCGCCTTCGGTTGACTTATCTAAGTTTTCCATATACAACATGCCAAATTCATCGTTCATCCCGAACTCTTTAATCATCGCCATGATAAGGTTCGTGGCTTGTTTAATATCCTGACTTGCTCCCGTTGTAATCGATGATTCATCGTTGGTAAGTAGATATTCAGCAATACGTCCTGCATAACTCACTTTGACATCGTTAATCAACTCTTTTTTCGTGTGGAGTCCTGCCTTATCGGGAATAATAAAGGTAACGCCACCTGCACCAGAAGTAGATGGGATGATGGTAACTTTCGGAACGCTTTTCTTCGTTAAAAGCTTGGCAACCAACGCATGTCCCGCTTCATGCCATGCGACTAATTTTAATTGTTCTTCTTTCACGTCCTTAATGGACTTTTTATCCCCACGCATGACCACTTTATAATAAGCATCATCGATATCATCGTCCTCGATAAAGAACTTTCCTTTACTAACTGCAATTATGGCACTTTCATTCATCAATGTTTCCAGTCCTGCTCCTGAAAAGCCTATCGTTAACTTTGCCCACTTCTCGATATCCACATCTTTTCGTAACGATTTATTTTTAGAGTGAAGTTTCAATATCTCCACACGTTCCTTATATTCAGGAAGTGGGATGGCGATATGTTTATCGAATCGACCTGGACGAACAAGGGCTTCATCTAGGATTTCCACTCGGTTTGTGGCTCCAATGACCACAATACCTTCTGTAGAAGAAAAACCATCTAATTGAGTGAGCAAGGCATTTATGGTCTGGTCTTTTTCCGTGTTGTTATCTATCCCTCTACGTTTACCAACTGCATCAATTTCATCAATAAAAATGATACAAGGAGCTTTCTTACGAGCTTCGGCAAACAAGTCACGCACACGGCGTGCGCCTACACCCACATACATTTCCACAAAATCGGAACCTGAAATGGAGAAGAACGGAACGCCTGCTTCTCCTGCTACTGCCTTTGCACAAAGGGTCTTTCCCGTCCCAGGAGGTCCATAAAAGATGACACCTTTTGGCATCCTTGCCCCCATCTCTTGATACTTGGCAGGATTTTGTAAGAAATCAATGATAAATTGAACATCTTTCTTAACGGATTCATTTCCTGCAATATCATTAAAGGTTACGGATGGAGCCTTCTTTACTTCATGTGTACGAGACTGAAGAATTTTGTTTTGAAATTGGGTGTCTCCACCATTGCGTTTACCCGATATAGAAATGAAATAAAAGATAAGCCCTATGACGACTAAACCAAGTATGTTCTGCAAAAATGACCAGAATGGAGAAGAAATGGCTTCCGAAACGGTCACATCGTGTTTAAGAAGGAACATTTTGAAATCCGATGTTCGAGGATTATCTGTAATATACTCATTATCTGCTTTATCGACGCTGACAAAAGTAGGCGCACTAAAATCAATCGATACACCTTTAATTTGTTTGTCATCTACCTTTTTTAGAAACTGGTTGTAGGTGATAACCGTCGGTGGATTGTGATGCATGACAAAAAAACCTGTTGAAAGTATCGTGGAACCGATAAGCATGAGACAAATGCACAAGATGAACCAATATTCTCCGATAGATTTTACGATGGTATGTAACCGTTTTTTCATTGTTCTCCCCTTTTCCTATCTACTATCTATTTGCTTACACCATTTACAGGTATTTTCTTCAGTCAATTTTAGAATTAAATTTGACTAAAGTCAATTAAATTCATTTATTTATATTCAATTTAAACAAAGAAAAAACACATAGTAAAAACTATGTGCCTTTTATCGTTAGCTTGTAAAAAATTATGAAGCCTTCTTCAAATCCAATATTTGTTTAGGCGGTTCTAATTGCGGTTTTGCTAAAAGCATTTTTTGTTCTTCTAATTGTTGTTGACTGACAACCATTTGAAAGGCGGTTTTCATTTCCTTTTGCACTTCTTTAATCATGGACTGCGTTAATTTTTCATCATGAAGGACTTCTTTTGGAATGAAATCTTTGTTTTCAGTTTGTTTGCCTTGCGTGCCTAAATTAAGCAAACTTGGATTGGATTTAGGAAACAAAGAACTTACAGAATGATTTTGATTTGTTTTTTGAAGCAAAGAAATAATCCCATTCTGTTGATTATTTTGTTGGGGTACTTGTAGAATGGATGGTCTCGACTTCATCATTAACGAAATCATTGGGTCTTCTTTCATCTGGCTTTGTAACACAGAATCTGCAAATTTTCGATTCACAACCAGATTTTCAAGGAATCTTGCTGAAGAACGATTTTGTACTTCGGGTTGCTGAAAACGTAACAGCAAATTACGAGAATTTCCATCCGTTTTAGCGGAATCCTTTTGTGTTGTGGAGAGTAAGGTCTGCAGTTTATTGAATGGGGTTGCTACAGGTTGTGTACCGCTTAAAGTTGATGCAGGAAGTGTCGTTGAAATAGATACCGAAGCACCTCCACTGGTATTTAAAGAACCTCCTGCTGTTACGGTTGTGGGAGTTGCAGGCAAAGCGGGTTGAGGTTTAGCGGTTGTCGGAACACTCGTTGAAACAGGTTGACCAACAGGAGCGGATACACCATTTGTTGGCGGTTGAACAGTCGAAGTTGGCGAAGCGGGGGTCGTGATGGATGCTGTTACTCCTACTCCTGGTGTTTGTGTTTGAGTGGGTGTTTGGGTTACAGGGGATTGCCCATGACCTTTTGCTTTCTGGTACGCTTGAAGAGCTTGCTGTACGATATGAGAAAGATTCAATTTTCCACCTGAAGACAATGTTTTAACGACACTACTGACTACAGGAGCCGATGGATTATTCACATTGTTTGTCACTGCATGGGCAGTATTCGATTGCATGGATTGGGCTAATTGAGAAGCTTGTGCACTAATGGATACGCTATATGCCTGATTTACAACCTGGTTGGCTTTCTGCTGTTTGGATTGGACTACCGAAGAAACCTTTTGCGATGTAATTTGTTGATTAACTTGGTTATTCACAGTATTAATATTCATAAATTTATGTCCTCCATCTTTGAATTTTTATATCGTAATGCTTGACCTTTTTGATATAAAAACCTGAACGATGTCTGAACTGTTTTATGAACTTCTTACAGAAGTAACCTGTTTGATAGAAAATACTAATCAATGGCTCATAAAGAGCTATCTTGGAATGAAAGTGTTTAAACACTTACCTTTTTTACTTACACAAGAAAAATGAAGAGATATATCGAAGAAAGCGCAATGCAAGGTCCAAACGGGAAGAAGTCCGATTTTCTCTTCTTCTTGAACAACAGAAGCAATATGGCGATAATCGCTCCCGAAAAGAAAGAATAAACGATGAATTTCATAATCAAGCCTGTTCCCATAAACAATCCAACCGCTCCTGCCATCTTCACATCTCCCCCACCCATTGCGCCCGTTAACATCATAATGACGAGGAAGAGTACGAAAGCGATAATGCCTCCTAATAGAAGTTGTTGGTAAAAATCTTTGTAAATGAAAATAAAACCTCCACCCAATAACGCTACAATTAAGTTATACGAATTAGGTATCTCTTTGTACGTTAAATCAATAAAGCTTGATGCAATGAGAAATGTTTCAGCAACAGCTAGGACAGCAAATGTAGGGGTCAACCCAAACTTATGGTAGGTGAATGACCATGCTGTGGCGTTAACGATGATAGCAGTAATTTTATAAACCAAACTGTATGGATATTTGATTTTCGTGCTCACCACATTTAATAAAAATTGAGCAAGTATGGCTACAACGATAACGTATAGATAGTCCATATCCCTCCTCCAATCATTGATTATAGTAAATTTATTAACCTAACATTATCACGGGCTTTTGGGTGAAACAATGTCGTTTTGGTTCTAGCTATTTTTACACATAAAAAAACAGTGGAGTTATTCTCCACTGTTGAATAGCTTCATTTCAGGTGAATCGTAATGTTCAATTAACAGGAGACTTTTATCAATCCGCACGTAAGATACAGCTTCGCTTGATACGTTTTCTACATTATCTTCGGCAACAAATTACGCATTAATATCTGGCAACGCCTACACGGAGAAAGATGTACCTTTTGGGGTACGTCTTTTTTGCTAATTGCTGCATATAACGCGGATATCAATGTTTTTTTACAAATAAAAAAGGAAACGACCTAGGTTCCGTTCCCTTTTTTAAAAAATCCGTCCCTTATTGGGTATTGAATCAATCAGTATTGCCGCCCCTTAGTGGAGTTTTCTTGCAATTAATATATCACCCTTTGAAATTAGTGTCAATTGTATAGGTTCGATTTGAACCAACCGCATAAGGTTCAGAACTACCAATTACCCAAGAACCATTTGGTAACTATTCTCATTTGTTTCATAATAATTTGTATATCAAACGTTAATTGATACTAAAAAAGAGACTTTGACATGAAACGCAATCTCTCATTTACTAAGGCTTTAACTGAATCGTAATACTTGTATTGGTTGGCGTACTTCTATCAATCCGCACGTAAGATACAGCTTCGCTTGATACGTTTCCTACATTATCAACGGTTCTCGCTGTTATTTTCGTTTCGCCCTCATTCGTAACACTGAACGGTTGAGAATAGGTCACATAACCTTGGTTAGTTGCCCCATCCAATTTATATTCGGTGTGGTTTACTCCTGATTGGATATCGCTTCCACTTCCGATAGTGACGGGTACAGATGCTTGGCTTGTCCAAGTTTCATTATTTGAAATCGTAGGTGTAGTTGGCGCACTTGTATCGATATTGCTTACAATAATGGATTTTGTTGTTTGGTTTGATTCATTGTCTTCGGCAACAAACGAATATGTTCCGTTTGCGCTTATGGTGTAAGTTGCCGAACCGCCACTAATCCAATTCCCATCTGGCAACTGGATTCTCTTGATTTCTTCGTTATTTATCGTACTCGCAGTAAGGGTAATGACCTGGTTTGTCCAACTTGAAATATTTTGTGATAACGTTAAAATTGGAGCAATATTATGGCGAACGGTGAATGGAATATTGTGCTTTGCTTCTACCCCGCCTTCACTATCTTCTCCCCAAACACTTAACGTATGGTTCCCGATGGATAAATTATTTGCGATTAAAATATTGGTGTAAAAATTTTGATTATATGAGGTGTCTGTTAGCGAAGAAACTGTTACAGTAGAACCATTATCAATGGCATATTTAACGTACATGGTTCCCCTTGTATCAGGGTCGTTAATGGTTCCTGATAGAGTCATGTTGCTTCTAAGATTATATTGTCCATTGGAAGAGGGTGAGGAAATAGTTACAACAGGAGAAGCATTTAAGAATGTAATTCTGGCATATCCATTTCCTAAATGACCATATTCAACGCTACCAGAAGGAGAAGACATTGCCTGAGAACTAATCATTTGCCCATTTTGGACACCTCCAATATAAGAGGTTCCTCCACGAGCACCAGAAGGATAGTCGCCCCACGCTCCTTCTGTACCAGACCCTCCATAATATCCGCCTCCACCACCATTTCCGCCGTAACCCCAATGTTCAATTTCATCTCCGCCGTCGCCACCCTGAGAACCTGACATACCACCAGAAAATAAGCTACCACCGTCTCCACCACCATTTCCGCCGCCGCCACCCCCTGCAACAATCAGTCTCGTTCCAGAATCGGAAATGTCGGTAGCTCCTCCCCCTCCAAAACCAGCAAAATCACTCCCATAGCCAGTTCCTCCTCTTCCTCCCCCATTAAATCCTGCACCATAATTATTAGCTGTACTGCCAATTCTTACTAATAAATTTTGTCCTGCAGTCAATTTGATAGAACCTGATGCATAACCACCACGACCACCATTTCCTAAGTAATTTCCAGCACCTTGTGCGCCCCAAACTTCTAATTGATACGCACCAGTGTATGGAGCCGTAAAAGTGTAAGCCTGTGAATTCGAAAAGTCCCAACTTTTTTCTAAAGCATGAGATTCGATTGGTTTAATGCCTAAAAATAATGTGATTACCAATACAGATGATAGGCTATATTTTTTTATTATTTTTAACGCTAGTTGCTTTCTTTTCAATTTCAAATAAATGATGCTCCTCTCCTATTACTAAAACCTTTCATATTATATACAGATGTTTTACTCGTATGAGTTAAATTGGTCATACAAAAGGGTTTTGTAATTGGATACAAAGCCCTTTTGTCCGCTATGGTTTTAATTGAATCGTAATACTAGTGTTAACTGGAGCACTTCTATCAATTCGTACATAAGAAATCGTTTCACTTGATACGTTTCCTGCGTTATCAAGGGTTCTTGCTATAATCTTGGTTTGTCCTTCATTCAAAATACTGAAAGGTTGAAAATAGGTCGTGTATCCTTGATTGGTTGCGCCTTCTATTTTGTATTCGGTATGATTTATACCCGATTGATTATCGGTTCCTCCCACAATACTAACGGGTACAGATGATTGGGTTGTCCAATTCGTATTGTTTGAAATGGATGGAGACGTTGGGGATGTCGTGTCCACGTTGCTTACCGTAATGGATTTGGAGGTTTGATTTCCCGCATTATCCACCACGATAAAGGTATATGTTCCATTTGAGCCAACATCATATGACGCCGAATTCCCACTTACCAAAGAGCCATTTGGCATTTTGATTTGTTTGACTCCACTCGCATCGTCACTTGCGCTTACCTCAATGGAAACATTGCTATTCGTCCAGGAGGTTGTATTAGGCGTAAAGGTTAAAGTCGGTGCGGTTCTATCAATATTGGAGACTGTAATCGATTTTGTGGCTTTGTTCCCAACATTATCGAATACTGCAAAATCATATGTTCCATTTTGAGTAATGATAAAGCTTGCAGAAGACGCATTCACCCATCCGCCATTCCAAAGTTGAATTTTACTCACACCACTAAACGCATCTGTACCATTTATGCTTAAATTGATATTCCCATTTGTCCAGTTCGTTGTGCTTGGCGTGATGGATAAATTCGGCAACGATTTATCAACCTTAATTGTTTTGGTTACTTCGTCGGACATACTACCATCTGCATTCACCGCTCTAGCGGATAAATTCGTGATACCCTCATTTGAAACGCTAATGGGAGACGTATAGGTTGTCCAATCCTGGTTGGTTGCGCCTGAAAATTTGTATTCAACCGTGTTATTATCGCTTGCATCATTCGAAATCGTCGCTACAACATCCTGTCCAACCCAAGTATTATCTGCTACATTTAAACTCACATTGGGTTCGCTAGGGAAAACAACGTATTTTATGGTTACATTGTACGCATAACGGGTTTCATAGGTACGAGTGTCAACCGCAGGTTTGGTTACATATCCTTGGTAATTCCAAACACGAGTATCGATGCCTGGTTGACTTACATAACCTGCATAACGGTAAACTCTTGAGTCAATTTCTGGTCTTGATACGTAACCTTGATACCTGTATACTCGTGTGTCTATGGCGGGCTTGGTGACATATCCTGCATAATTATATACACGGGTATCCGAAGCAGGCTTCGTTACGGTTCCTGAATATGATTGTTGCCAAACACGTGTATCCGCATTAAGAGCAGGAATTCGTCCAACATACGTACAAACCATCCCTCCGTAATCTCTATCATTCATATAACCAGAAACAGGTATATATCCTGCATAATGATAATAATAATCGCTTCTCGTAACGTAAAGTTGAGAAGGACACCCCGCATCCGCAAGTCTGTGCGCTCTCTGATTTGGTGCGCCGTAAACATCAAAAGCTTGTGTGCTAACATTTTCATAGCTTCCGCTAATAACGGTAGCACTCCCGCTTGGATACAGCGTTCCTGAATAGCCACCCGAATTATAAGAAATCGAACTAGGTAAAGTTCCTGTCTTACCTGTTCTCGAATCGGTAACTTGCTTCGAATCAGCAGGAGTTTGGCTTCCGCTAACTACATAAGGGGTTAACAATCCAGAATAGCCTTGGTAGTCATAATAGTAAGAATAACTTTGACCCGTTACATATTTGGTTTGTGCAGGGGTATAGCTTCCGCTTTCCACATATTGAGATAAGGTTCCACTATAACCATAAGAATCACTATAATTAGCCGAACTCATTCCTGTTACCCATTTCACGCCTGCTGGCGTGTCACTGCCACTATAAACGTAAGATGATAGTGACCCCGAATAGCCTTGCCAATCACTGTAGTAAGAAGAATTTTGACCTGACACGTATTTGGAAGCCCCTGGTGTGTAGCTTCCGCTCACAAGATAAGATGTTAGATAACCCCAATATCCTTGACCATCAGCATAATAAGAAGAGCTTTTTCCTGTGACGTACTTGGTATCAGATGGTGTGTAACTTCCTCCCGTTTGAATCACAGTTCCATTGCCATTGCTGACATTTACCGTTAATTGATTTCCGTTTATCGAATAAGAAGCATTGCCATTATCGGATGTGATGCTTTGCACATTTTTAAGATTTGGAATCCTTAGCGTTTGGTTTCTATTTTGTTGGGTATTGGACGGAAAGGAAATGTTTTGCGTTTTGACAACGGATGTGGATGCAAAAGCCTCCTGTGGAAAGGCAGAAGTAAATAGAGTGTTTGCCAAGGTTAATCCTAGAGCAATCGCTGTCGTTATTTTTTTTGTAAATCTGTTTTTAATAGAATTTTCCCTCCTTTTACAAACATATGATTTTTATACTATATGTATTCTTTTACAGAATACAAGAGAGACTTTGCGCTTAATTGTCAAAGTCTCAATCTTTTACTACGGTTTTAACTGTATCGTTATGGATGTATTACTCGGAGTACTTCTGTCAATCCTCACATAAGATATGGCTTCACTTGACGCATTACCGACATTATCAATGGTTCTTGCCGATATTTTCGTCTCTCCCTGATTTGTTACGTTAAAAGGTTGAGAATAGGTGACATACCCTTGGTTTGTCGCCCCTTCCAGCTTGTACTCGGTATGATTGACACCTGATTGGCTATCACTACCCCCTACAATACTTACAGGAACGAACGATTGGGTTGTCCAATTCGTATTGTTTGAAATCGTAGGAGCAGTTGGGGGAGTCGAATCGATGTTACTTACCGTAATCGACTTTGTGGCTTGGTTTCCTGCGTTATCTTCGGCAACAAACGTATACGTTCCATTTGCACCAACTGAATAGGATGCAGAGTTTCCACTTACCCAGGAGCCATTTGGTAATTGAATCCGTTTCACTCCGCTTAAATTATCCACTGCCGAAGCAGTTATGGTTACATCTGCATTTGTCCAACCCAACGGGCTTGCTGATAACGATAGAGAAGCATTTGATTTATCAATCCATACCGTTTTTGATATGACATCAGAAATACTTCCATCGTTGTTTACAACTCTGGCATTAATGGTTGTCACTCCATCTGTTGAAATGGAAAAAGAAGAATAGTAAGTTGTCCATCCTTGATTTACCGCACCAGTTAAGGAATACTCCACATGAGACCCAGGAATTCCGATATTTCCAGAATTATCAAGATTTACAACCACATTTTTATTTAACCATTGATTTTCAGGTACATTAAAGTTAATGGAAGGTGGATTTGGTGGGTCTGTATATTGAACGGTTACACGATAGGAATAACGAGTTTCCCAAGTTCGAGTATCAACCGCTGGTTTGGTGACATAGCCTGCATAGCGATAAACCCGTGTGTCGGATTCGGGTCTGACAACCGTTCCACCATACGACTCTGTGTATTGATACACTCGTGTATCGGATTCGGGTCTTACAGTATATCCGCTATAGTTTTGTGAATAAGAATAAACTCGTGTATCAGAAGCGGGTCTCGTCACATAGCCTTGATATTTGTACACTCGTGTATCCGATGCGGGCTTTGTGACATAACCTTGATATTTCCATACACGGGAATCAACGGCTGGTGAACATACGTCTCCATACATATACAAAGCCCACATTCTCCAACCATAATCATAAAATGGAAGTTCGCTTGGTGGTTGATATAGTTTCGTTTCTTGTCCATTTTGTGTGTAAAAAAATCCTCTCCCATAATGCCAATAAACATTATTCGCTACCATTTGACCGTCATAATATTCACGACCAAAATAATCAGCGTACATAGAATGCAACGTTACCGTGATGCTTTGACAAGTAGGTTGTGAATAACTTCCACTTTCCACATAAGAGGAAAGCGTACCAGAATACCCTTGCCAATCACTGTAGTAAGCAGAAGCTTGCCCTGTCACATATTTGGTATCGGCATTTGAGGCAGAACCACTTTCTATATACTGGGACAAATTTCCTGTATACCCGTATGCATTATAAAAAGTGGAGGTTTGCCCCGATACCCACTTCGTATCAGCAGGCGTATAACTTCCAGAAAGAAGGATAGCAGTCGGACTTCCGTTTGCCGAAAGTGTTCCTGAATAGCCCCCACTGTTGTATACCTTGGTGTTGGCAAAAGACTTTGCTGATGAATAAGAAGTATCCATTATATATTTGATATCTAATGGCGTATAACTTCCGCTAATCAGTGTAGAAGACGGATTTCCATTTGCTGAAAGTGTTCCTGAATAACCTCCGCTGTTGTAATATTTCGTACTTGAAAAATTATTCGAAGACGAAATAGAAGTATCCGTCATATATTTGCTGTCGTATGACGTATAGCTTCCACTATAGAGATAAGAAGAAAGATAGCCTGAATAACCTTGATAATCCCAATAATAAGCCGAGGTTTGCCCTGTCACATATTTCGTATCTGCAGGTGAATAACTGCCTCCTGTTTGCACGGTTGAACCCGAACCGTTGCTTACATTGAGCGTTAATTGGTTTCCATTCACTGAGTAAGACACATTTCCATTATCTACGGTTACACTCTTTACTTCTTTCAAATTTGGAATCGTCAGGGTTTGACTTCTATTTTGTTGGGAATTAGATGGGAATGAAATAGTTTGTGTTTTTGTTACGGCGGTGTAGGCATAAGCATCCTGATGAAAAACAGGAAGAATTGCTAGATTGCCAACAACAATGCAGGTCAGTGTAAGAAGTGTGGTGAGTTTTTTTACGATTTTTTTCCGCATATTCATCATCCTCCTTTCTTTTAGAGAAAAGCTTTCGATATTACATTGTATTCCAAAATTTGTTTATTATATTGACTATAGGATATGAATTATATATACTTGATTATTTCGTTAAAAAAAAGACTCTGCTGGTTTGGCAGAGTCTTACAAATCATTTCTTTATCAATTTTGGTTCTATGGTTTTAGTTGAATCGTAATACTGGTGTTAACTGGAGCAGTTCTGTCAATCCGTACATAAGAAACAACTTCACTTGACGTATTTCCGACATTATCAATCGTTCTCGCTGTGATTTTGGTTTCCCCTTCATTCGCAACGGTAAATGGTTGAGCGTATGTCATATACCCTTCGTTGGTTGAACCCTCCAATTTATATTCCGTTCGGTTAACCCCTGATTGGCTATCTGCACCTCCCACTATATTTACGCTAACAGGAGAAGTACTCGTCCAATTCTGGTTGTTTGAAATGGAAGGAGCAGACGGCGGAGTGGTATCAATGTTGTTAATAACAATCGATTTTGTTGTTTGGTTCCCAACATTGTCTTCGTCAATAAATGTATACGTACCGTTTACAGAAACCGTATAACTCAAAGAGCTTGCGCTTACCAATGAACCATCTGGTAGCTTTATTCTTTTTACGCCACTTCCAACATCACTTGCTGTTACGTTTATTACAACGTTCGTATTTGCCCAAGCTGTGTGGTCTGCCGTGAGTGTTAATGATGGTGGATTTTTATCAATATTCCCCACAGTAACGGATTTAACCGTTTGGTTTCCAGACAAGTCTTCCGCTACAAATTGATAGGTTCCGTTTTGAGGAACAACATAATTTACCGAATTGCTATATATCCAGTTTCCATCAGGTGTTTGAATTCGTCTAATTCCTTGATTATCTGAAGCGGATGCGGTAATCGCTATACTTTGATTGGTAAGAGAAGCATTGCTTTGTACCAGAGAAAAATTAGGAGGGACATTATCTATCACACTAAAAGTGATATTTTGTTTGTTTCCAACTCCCCCTTCATTGTCTTCACCCCATACTTGGATGCTATGATTCCCAATCGATAGATTACTAGGAATCGTATACGTCGTATTGAAGTTTTGGTTATAAGATGTATCCGTTAACGTGGAAATGGTAACAGGAGAACCATTATCTATCGAATATTTAACAGACATCGTGCCTCTAGCATCAGGGTCATTAATGCTTCCAGAAATGACAATAGTGTTTCCCTGCGTATATTGTCCATTAGCAGATGGAGATGAAACACTTACAGTTGGGGGTGTATTTAGAGAAGTAATCCTTGCATAGCCGTTTCCAGACTGTCCAAGTTCACTTTCCCCGTTCGGAGAAGGAATCCATTGGTTTCCATCAATGGTTTGTCCATTTTGAACGCCTCCAATATAACCAGAACCTCCACCCCCTCCTGAGCCTAACTGGTTGCCACTGGTTCCACCGCCACCTCCGCCGAAGTAGCCACCGCCACCTCCGCCACCACCTCCGCCGCCGCAACCTCCACTAGCACCCCTTCCTCCTTGTCCTGAATAACCTGATGTGGATGTTTGTGGGTAACAATAATCTGGTCCTGCCGTTCCACCACTAGATTGCGAACCTCCTGCACCTGGATAACCTCCCTGTCCGTTAACACCATTCATGCCTCCTCCTGCTCCACCTGCACCATTCCAACCTGAACCACCGCCACCGCCAGCTATAATGAGTTTTTGAGAAAAGCTATGGATGTCGGAAGCTCCTCCCCCACCTCCCGCTTCTTGATAGCCGTTATAATCACCTTCTCCTCCTCCATTAAAGCCCCCTCTTACATAAGAACTGGAACCTGATGAACGTAGGTTTTCACCTTGTGAGCCAACATTTATATATAAAGTGTCACCTTGGGAAAGGAAAATTTCCCCCGAACTGTAACCGCCCTTCCCTCCATTGGAATAGTCAACTCGTCCTCCTCCTTGAGCACCCCATACTTCTAATTTGTATTTTCCAGAGTAAGGTGGGTTAAAGGTTTGTGTTCCGCCTGTATACCCGTAGTTCCATACCTGACCTGAAGCATGGGACTCAATGGGTTGTATTCCTGAAAGCAATGTTGAAAATAATGTAGAAGCTAAAACTAACGATTTGAATTTCGAGTATTTCTTTATTTTTTTCATATAATTGTGTTCTTCCCTCCAATCGTGGATGTAACATAATAAGTTCAAATTAAGAAAGTATTCTATATGTTATTCGAGAAAAGGAAGTTTACTATTTCGATTAAAATAATCTTTTGTCAGCAAAAATCTTATCATGCTCTTTTTTCTCCATAAAAAAAAGACAGCAAATGCTGTCTTCTTAAATTGTTTATGGTTTTAACTGAATCGTAATACTGGTGTTGACTGGAGCCGTTCGGTCAATACGTACATAGGATATCGTTTCATTGGATATATTCCCTACATTATCAATCGTTCTAGGGGTTATTTTCGTAACCCCTTCATTTGTAATGCTGAAAGGTTGAGCATAGGTGACATACCCTTGATTGGTTGCGCCCTCTAATTTGTATTCCGTTCGATTTACACCCGATTGTGAATCACTACCCGATAAAATCGTTACATTTACGGACGAAACATTTATCCAATTGCTTTGGGTCTGGATAGTAGGACTTGTCGGTGCAGTCGTATCAAAATTAGATACCGTAAAGGGTTTTGTCACCGCATTCCCCGCATTGTCATAGGCGGTAAAGGAATAGGTTCCATTTTTCCCAACATTGTAATCCACAATGGATTGATTTACATAATTTCCATCTGGAAGCTGAATTCTTAAAACACCCGCCCCACTATCTGTAGCAACCGCATGGATAGTTAGATGGCTATTATTCATCCAATTCGAGGTGTTTACGCTAAGAGTCAAAGAAGGAGGTTGATTATCGAGGTAATGAAAATGGGTTACAGGGGATACGTTTCCTGCATTATCAATCGCCACAACATGGACATAAAAGGCTTTGTCTCTTGGAGCCTCAATAGCTGTCGATGTTGTATCCACAATACTATCTGGAACTGTATTTGGATTGTGGTCAATCACATAGCTGTATCCTTTGATGCCTGCTGTTAGGGTTACAGAAGCGGTATTGGACTGTATTTCATTAACCGCAGTTCTTGCCTTTACCAGGTATTGGGATGTCACACCGTTGTCTGTGCTACCGATAGAGAGTGTTTCTCCATTTGCTCTATCTGAACTCACGCTGACTGCAGGTGCATTTGGAGCGGCTGTATCCATCCCAATTCTATCTAACCATGACAGATTAGGCGTGGTTTGAGAGAGATAAAACAGGGTATTCGCTATAATCCTCACTTCCGCTTGAGAGATTTGAGGGAAAGAGTGACCAGAATTGATGATGGCGGTATTGTTAAAGGTATGAACGTAAAAGTTATTCGTTCCACTTGCACCTGTTCTTGGTGAAACCGTAAATTCTTTAAAAGGAATGTTATAGAAACCTGTTGGGTTTACCGTTTTCATCCAGACTTCGCCTTTTGCGAACACATTCAAACCATGATGATAAGGAATTTGATAGATTTGACCAAGGTCTCCTACTTTAAACGGGAATTCCGTAAGCAATCCTTTTTTTACAATTTCAACCTTATCCCCTGACGGCCAATAGCTGGAATAGTCACAAGGAACATTTTCTGGTTGTAAAAAAGATACCGTGGAAAACATCGTTCCATATGCATCCGTACCCGCATAATCTGGACACTTTGAATACGTTTGGTTGGAGAAAATTTCGACGCCAAGTTCATTGGCTAACTTGTTTACCCCTCTATCTAAGGCACGGTATCCGATGGTATGGTGAGAAGTCATAAACCCTCCCCCATCCTTTATATAGGCTCTTAAATATTCAACGGCTATATCATTTGGATAAATAACGTCAGGAAGCAAGTTCCACATGCCATAAAAAACAGCATCGTAGTTCCAAGCTCCATTTACTTTTTTTAAATATTGGGATGGGTTGGCGTTAAAACTTGAAAGAGATACGGTGTCAATCGAAACACTATTGATGTTTTCTTTTTCTAACCAGGTTTTGAGAATACCCGAATCAGGTACGGGTTTACCATCTAAGTCAACTTGTCCACCCGATAGTCCTGTGTTCGTAATGCCTATGCCATCAGGATAAATATTTAAAACTTTTACGGATGACTTAGAGGGAATACTCTCCCAACTACCCGACGAATTGACTCGATACACCATATAGGTTGTGGGTGTATTAACATAGGGACTATTCCAATTTAATTGCACACCATTTTGATTGGGATTCGGAGTTGCAGTTAATGTAAAATTGCTGGATTGTGCAAAGCTTCTAAATGGCGTTGTCATCAACGAAAGAACGATTAAAAATAACAAAAAATGAATCTTGATTCGTTTCAGGCTTAAATAGGTTCTTATTTTCAAGCCTTTTCCCCCTTCCTCTATGTTTATTTTTCTTCTTTATTTTATGGACTAGCACAACTATTCATTTCTTTTTTGTTTCTTTTTTTATTTACTTTGATTGATTATAGTCAATTATACCATAAACTAAGTGATTTATTTAATGACATAAATAACAATAAGAGGCTCCTATTCGGAACCCCTTAAGAAGAAAAATTATTTCAGTTGAATGAGAATACTGGTATTCATTGGAGCACTTCTATCGATTCGCACATAGGATACCGTCTCATTCGAAACGTTACCAACGTTATCAAATGTTCTTGCGGTTATTTTCGTAACCCCTTCATTCGTAATAGCGAAGGATTGTGCATAGGTGACATATCCTTGATTGGTTGCCCCTTCCAATTTATATTCTGTTTTGCTCACACCAGATTGTCCGTCTTGTCCAGAAGTAACAGATACAGGAACGGAAGAAACGTTTGTCCAAGAAGTATTATTGTTGATAACAGGCTCAGTCGGAACGGTTTTATCAATATTGGAAACGACAATCGTTTTTGTCGTGGTATTGCCCATGTTGTCTTTAGCAACAAAGGTAAACGTTCCATTCGAAGAAACCGTATAGGTAGCGGAACTCGATTGAATCCAGTTTCCATCAGGTGTTTGGATGCTATTCAGACCTGATTCATTATCTGAAGCTGTTGCGGTTAAAACAACATTCCCTGTCGTCCAGTTTGTGTTCGAAGAAGCGACAGATAAAGTTGGAGGTGTATTGTCTACATAATGATAATGAGAGACGTTTGAAATGTTTCCTGCATTGTCCACGGATGCCACATGCACATAAAAGTCATGAGCTATGAGTTGATTTACCGTGTAATGCGTGGACGTTGTTTCAATCGTTGCGTCTGGAATTGTATTGGGATTTGTATCAACCACAATAGAATAGCCTTTTAGTCCAGATGTGATGGTAAGGGTTTTGATATCCGATTGGGTTCTCACGTTATCATTTGCACCAATTGCTTCTACATAATACTGATAGGTTGTCCCTTTATCTGAAACACTCGTATAACCAATTTCGGTTTTATTTGCATTTACATCAGGAACAACGTTTGTGATGGGTGGTGCATCTGGAGGCGTTAAATCTTGTCCAGAATGTTCATCCCATGAGGTTTGATTTGTGGTTTGAGACAGATAAAACAAGGTATTCGCAAGCACTTTTTGTTCATCAGGCGTTGCCATTCCACTACTATGACCTGTTTGAATCATGGCAGTGTTGTTCCATGTTGTCAGATAAAAGTTATTGGTTCCAAGACCTGTATTCGGGTCTGAAATCACAGCACCCGTTGTCAATGGAGCAGATGGATGGTAGTATTGCATCCAAATATCCCCTACAGCTATATCTCCTGTCGAGTGCGAATAAGGCGTGTCCAAAACCGTGCCAATATCGCCAATCGACCAAGGATAATTGGTTAATAGACCTTTCTTTTGTATTTGTACTTGTGATGAACCAATCCAAGGGATATCCGCAACTTCAAATCCACCATTTTCAATGTTGAAGTAAAAACGTAAGGATGTAAAATTAGGGTGTCCTCCCCAACCGTTGCTTTGTATCAAGGTATCGTGACCAAAAAGTATGCCTCTACCGCTTTGTATCCAAGGAATCAAGGTATCTCTTGCTTGGGTGGAGATATCACCTGAAATGTCGCACGAACCGTTACAATCCCAAGAACCAAAGAAGACGGTATCGTATTTCCAACTTCCATCTGCATTTTTTAAATACGCATTGGGATTAGCGTTGAAATCATCTTTGGAAACGGAATCGACATTGATTAATCCTTTTCCGTAACCTTTTGGGTCTTCATTATTCGGTTGTTCCATCCACATTTTCAAACTTGCTGATTTTGGAAGTGTGTATGATTGACCTTTCCAGTTGGTAAACGAAATGGTGTCCGAAACAGATGGATAGATATTTAATACGTGGGAGGTTGCTTTTGCAGGAACCGTTTGGAAGGAAGATACACCTTCTTGCTTTTTATAAACCATATAGTTGTATGGCTGTCCATTTTCAGGAGGATTCCAATCCATATGAACAAAGTTTCCTGATGGGTTAGGCGTAATGGTTAAGGCTGGTCTTTGCTCTCGAATATCTACCGATTTCGTAAGAATCGTGGAACCTGTGTTGTCATAGTCATACAGGATTTGAGAACCACCCTTATATACACCAAACACCAAACTCATGCGTTGACCAGGTAGTTGATAGCTCCAATTGCCATCATAGTTAATGGTATTTGCATTCGTAAGACCAATCGCCTTCATGGTGTTTCTAAGATTTGTAGTCAATGTACCAATGGCGTCATTAATTGCGAGAAAAATAACCGTTCCTCTTGGAAGGTTGTTAATGTCATTGGCTAAATTATCTCCCAGATTCAAGTTTCCATAAGTGTCATAGTCCTGTTGCTTGATAACATTCATGGTTTTTGGGTCAAGAGCGACCAATGACCAGCCTCTTCCACCGCTATACACCAAAGAATTATCCTTTGACACCGTAGCTTGTGGATGCCAATTCCATGCAGGAAGATTGTCACCAGCAGAAGTTATTGTAAAATGGTGCATGTCATCCGTGGCTCTGCATAACTTTTGATAGGTGGATATATAAAAGACACAACGAAAAGAATGGCAAGAAACATCGCACATAACCGTTGAAATGAGATAATAGGTCTTTTTCGATACATTTATTTCTCCTCTCTCTTCTTCAGGAATTTGATAGGTTGAGTATATTCCTCTATTCGATTTCATATAAAGTTCTACCTTCTCTTATATTGTATGAAAGATAGTCTCCTTTCATTTAGATAGACTCTTAAAAACAAGAACAGTGGAAGCCCTCCACTGTTCGTTTTACTTTATTCTCACTTTAGTTGAATCGTGATGCTTGTGTTCATAGGCACACTTCTATCGATTCTCACATAGGATACACTTTCGCTCGAAACATTTCCCACGTTATCGATACTTCTTGCTGTTATTTTAGTAACCCTTTCATTGCTTATTGAAAAGGGTTGCGAATAGCTGATATATCCTTGATTGGTTGCGCCTTCTAATTTGTATTCCGTTTTATTTACACCAGATTGCCCATCCACTCCAGATGTAATGGATACAGGAACCGAAGAGGCGTTTATCCAAGACGAATTTGTGGTTATGACAGGTGAACCAGGCGCAGTGGTATCAATATTGGATACCGTAATTGATTTCGTCGTAATATTCCCCGCATTATCCCTTGCTTGAAACGTATACGTACCGTTCGCTGAAACAGTATAACTTACTGAACCATTCTGAATCCAGTTCCCATCGGGAAGTTGAATGCCATAAAGTCCTGACTCACTATCCGATGCGGTTGCTGTCAACGTTGCATTTCCGTTAATCCAGTTCGTGGTGGAAGCGACCACTGACAAATTCGGAGGCGTATTGTCCACATAATGATAATGAGCGATACTTGACATATTACCAGCATTATCGATAGCGGCAACATGAACATAAAAATCACGACAATTGATGTTTTGATTTAACACATAGTGTGTCGATGTCGTTTCAATGATTCCATCTGGAATCGTATTCGGGTTATTATCAACCATAATGGAATACCCTTTGATTCCTGATGTAATGGTACTCGTCTGGATGTTGGAATTGATTCTCGCATTATTATTCATTCCTATTGCTTGAACATAATATTGATAGGTTGTTCCGTTATCCGAAGCAGAGCTGTAATCTACACTGATTTGAGAAGTTTTGCTATTTGGAACGACATTCGTAATCGTTGGCGCATTTGGCGCATTGAAATCTTGACCAGAATGTTCATCCCATGAGGTTTGATTCGTGATTTGAGACAGATAAAACAGGGTATTTGCAAGCACTTTTTGTTCATCAGGCGTTGCATTGCCTGTACTATGTCCTGTTTGAATCATAGCTGTGTTATTCCAAGTGGAAAGATAGTAGTTTCCATTACCTTGTCCGTAAATATCTGTACTACTTCCATTAAAATTGGTGTAGTCCATCCAAACATCTCCATATGAAATTTGAGATGTGGTATGAGAGGCGGGAACGGTTAGAATCGTTCCGACATCCCCAATGTTCCAAGGATAGTTTGTTAATAGTCCTTTGTTTTTGACTCTAACCGTCACATTGCCTGAATAGTCTCCAGCCGTTGGAATATTATTTGGCACAGCAGAATCGAGACCCACGACTTTAATGTTTAACCACTGTCGCAATTCGTCTGTATGGGTATTCCATACAGTTTGATACATGATAGTATCATGTCCTGCTAAATACCCTCTTCCATCTGCTATCCACTTCTTTAAAGATGCAACCGCTTGTGGACTGTAGTCATCTTCTGGTTGAAAACCATTACCATCCCAAGCACCTTCAAAAACAGCATCATATTTGTACGTACCGTCTGGATTTTTTAAATACGCATCAGGATTTTTATTAAAATCTGGAATAGATACAGCATCCACATTTATTAAACCTTTACCATATCCCCTCGGATTTTCTGCATTGGGTGTTTCCATCCACATTTTCAAACTTGCTGATTTTGGAAGTGTAAAACTCTGACCTTTCCAATTGGTAAAGCTTATCGAGAGGGAAACTGGCGGATAAATATTTAATACGTTAGCCGTTGCTTTTGCAGGAACGGTTTGAAATGTTGAACCCCCTTCTTGTTTCCTATACAACATATAATTATAGGGTTGTTGATTGTCAGGTGAATTCCAATCCAAATGAATAAAGTTTCCCAAAGCGTTAGGCGTTAAGATGAGGTTCGGTGTCTGTGCATATGCAAAGCTTGGCAAACCTATTGATGAAATGATTAATAAAGTAGAAAGAACCACTTGAGAAAAGTACTTTTTTAATATTGTTCTTTTTGTTTTCAGATTTTTTCCCTCCTCTCATTTCAATCTTTTGTTTTTATTATGGTAAGAACTTTTTCTTTCTTGATTGTTAATCGCTTTAAAAGATGTAGAAAAGAAAACATCAATGCTGTTCTTTTCTAATGGTTTACTCTTACTTTTTCTGAATGAGAATACTTGAATTAATTGGAGCACTTCTATCGATTCGTACGTATGATGTTGTTTCACTCGAAATGTTTCCGACATTATCTATCGTTCTTGCTGTTATTTTCGTAACCCCTTCATTCGTTATGGAAATAGGTTGAGAATAAGACACATAACCTTGATTGGTCGCTCCCTCTAATTTGTATTCCGTTCGGTTAACCCCTGATTGAATATCCCCTCCCGATTGTATTGAAACCAAAACAGAAGAGTTATTTGTCCAGGAGTTATTGTTCGCAATGAGAGGTGGGGTTGGGGAAGTTTGGTCAATGTTGTCCACCATAATCGGCTCTGTGTTTTGGTTTCCAATGTTATCTACCGTAATAAAAAGATAAGTACCATTAGATGAAACCACGTAATTGACTGCGTTCGAATAAACCCAATTGCCGTCTGGTGTTTGAATATGATGGATTCCTTTTGTATCAGATGCCGTAGCTGTTAATGTGAGCGTTCCGTTAACCCAATTCGTGTTATTAGGGGTAATCGTTAGATTTGGAGTATATGATGGGTTTGATTTATTCCCTGCATTGTCGATGGCTACCACACTTAAATTATTTGCGTCCGACAATGGCATATCCATTTGATTATTCGTCGTTTCGCCTACCAATGTGGAGCCTTTATAAATTTGATATTTAGCTAATCCAGATGTCACCCATACGCCTTTCGTTGTGCTCCAGGGTGATTCTTGACCATAGTGATTGACACTAGATACATTGTACTGATAGTACGTACCATTATCAGATGAAGGATTCCATGATAAATGAACCGTTCCGTTTGTAAAAGAAGAATAAACGTTGGTTGGAGAAGAAGGAGGTGCGGTATCTTTGGCTTGAGCATCTTGATACTCGGATAAATAGGACTGGTCTTCAGTTAATGGAACTTGCTGTCCATTTCGATAGATTTTAACCTGCGTGGCATAACCCATCTTCATTTCATCCATATACATCGTTCCGTTAGTAGACCAACTGTTTCTCATATCAAAGCCATCCGCCTGAAAATCATAATTCCAGTATGAGGCTTTTGCATTAAAGGACAGGGTATGCCATTGGTTATCAATCGGAATGTTTGCACTACCAAAACCAACGCTTGCCCAATCATTTCCGATTAACGTTGAGCCATAATCAAAAACCTCTCGATTTGGTACATAAATTCTACCCAACGGACTAGAAGAAGACCAAGGAAGCCTGCCTACATCATTTTGGTCAATAACAAACCGTTTGTTCCAAGCATCCCAACGATAAAATAAAATACCATAATCATGATTGCTATTTCTTGAACTGACGACATGATAAAGCGTGTTGGTATCAAAGCTTAAATCACCCGAATAGGTAAAGACTCTAAAAGTAGTCGGCGGATAATTCCAATCTATTCGTTGAGCATAATAGACTTGCTCTCCATATATCGTTCTTATCGGTATGCCTTGTTTACCCCAAGGACTTCCATTGAAAGCTGTCACAACGGCTTTTGTACCACTCACTGCCTTTACTTTAAAGGTAACACTTAAGTGGGAATTATTTGGGATACTTCTCCCTGAATATATATGAGCACTATTATCTGCCCTTGTTTGTGGATACCAATAACCATTACCTGACATTCCAGACACGGTATCCGTTAGCTTTAAGCTCCAACTACCTCCATAGGCGGTATCCGTTGAAAACGATTGATTTCCATAATAGGGATTCCCACCCCCTTGTAAACTCGGTCTTTCTTGACCTGGCTCAAAGGACGTTTGATATAAAACATTTTCTGGTGGCATGTCCACACCCCACCGTAAATAAGCAGAATTTCCGTTATTTTCAACCTGCATCAAATCAGGAACCGTTCCATTATAAGCGAAACTTTTTAGCGGAAAAAATCCAATGGAAGAGAGCAATAAACAAGTGATTGATAAAACGGAAACCATTTTCTTTGTAAGATTTCCTGGTTTTCTCTTCTTTCGATAAATCATTTTTTTCACCCCCTATTTTGTAACGATGTGACGTAAAGGATACCTTTATTATATTTTATATTATACACTATTGTCACCATATTAGTTTTATAGACTAAAAGAAAAAAGAAGAGTAATGACTACTCCTCTTCCTTCTTAGTTTTATTCGTTTTCCATCTTGCTACCTTACTTTTTCTGAATGGATATGCTCGTATTAATAGGAGAACTTCGGTCAATCCGTACATATCCGTATGTTTCTTGTGACACGTTTCCTACATTATCAATGGTTCTTGCAGTTATTTTCGTAACCCCTTCATTCTTTATTGAAAAGGATTGTGTATAGCTAACATACCCTTGATTGGTTGCCCCCTCTAATTTGTATTCTGTTCGATTAACTCCTGATTGATTATCTGTACCAGGAATAATGGTAACGGGAACTGACGAGACATTTATCCATGAACCATTGCTAGAAAGAATCGGTGGAGTTGGAGGAATTGTATCCAAATTGTTGACTAAAATCGACTTTGTTGATTGGTTTCCTACATTATCAACCGCAACAAAGGTGTAAGCATTATTGGCTGATACAAGGTAACTTAGAGAATTGGCATAAACCCAATTTCCATCTGGCGTTTGGATATGATGGATTCCGTTGACATCGGATGCCGTTACGTTTAATGTCATCGCATCCTTTGTCCAATTCAATGTGTTTGGTGTGATGGTTAAGTTCGGAACGAAAGCTTGTGTTGACTGATTTCCTGCATTATCGACGGCTACTACACTTAAATTGGTGCTTTGGGAAGAAGGAATATCCATTTGCATATTCGTCGTCTCACCTATCAAAGTTGACCCGCTATAAACTCGATATTTTGCTAATCCAGAAATCACGGTTACAACCTTACTTGCACTGAGAGGAGATTCTTCGCCATATTTATTCACGCTTGTAATGTTATACGTATAGGGACTTCCATTGTCTGAGGAGGAATTCCAAGATAAACGATAATTCCCGTTTGTTTGGGTCAATTGTACATTAGAAGGACGATTAGGAGCGGCATAATCTTTGGCACTTGTATCTTCAAATTCGGACATGTATGATTGGTCATTCGTCATCGGAAGGAGCGTTCCGTTCCGATACAAACGAATTTTTGTGGCGAGTCCGTATTTGATATCATCTATCCACATAATGGAACCAGGAGGCACTTCATATTGAAGAAAGAACAACAAACCTGCTTCGCTAATTTTAAAGTTCCAATTGTTGTCCTGTACTTTCATGTTCATACTGTATGTGACCCAATTGTTATTGGTATTGATATTTGAGTCATCTTTCGCTAACCCGTTATGCCACGTATAGGTTTTTAATTCTTCCCATGCATATACGGTTCTTGGGATTCCTGCATTCAGTTCGACTAAACCTGTATTTCTATTAACCGACATGATTTGAAAGGTTTGTCCAGCATAATTTCCAGAATAAAAAATAATCGCAGGCGTGTGTATGAATTGTTCCAGTAGTTGGGGTTTATCTACATAAATGTATCGACTTCCCACATAAGCGGTTTGTGTTAAATAAATCTTTTGTCCAGCGTGATAAGCAGAATTGGGGTCATTGTTATCAAATGATACGGAATTTCTTCCAAGACCTCCCTCTCCTAAGAAAACGATATGGTTAAGATTTCCTTGTGTGCGTAGCTTTAGCGTGAGGGAGAAATATTCTCCATCATGTACATCATAAAACCTTCCCCACGGGACATATACCCGTGATTCTCTTACATATTGGTAGTTATTCCACGCTTGCCACCAATCGGCATTACCATGAGGTCCCCATGTGTCGTTCACCTTTAAAGCATTAGAACCATCGTAACTTTCTCTTACAATGGATTGATTCCCAATCGTGTTTCGTTCACCTGTGTACAGCGAATAACTGCCCGCTCCATCAAAGTTAATGGTTTGCCTTGTGTTTTCAGGTAACATTGGAACGCCCCACTTAACCCAAGCCGAATTCCCTTTGTTAGTGACTTGCACAATATCTGGAACCGTCGCATTATAAGCGAAACTTTTAATCGGGAAAAATAGTATGGAAGACAGCACTAAACCTGCAATTACGGAAAGAGAAAGTATTTTATTCTTACGCATATGCTCTCTGGTCTTGTTTTTAAGTTTCATCTATCACTATCACCCCCGTTTTATCTTCTATTATCTTTATTATAATTTTATTATAGACTATTGTCATGTAAATAAAATTTGATGACCATAGTAAATTTGAAGAAAGATATTCATTTTATTGTTAATTTTTACTATAAATTTCGAGTTAAATCATTTAAAATAAGATAGGAGATTTTCCCATAACAGATTAGAAGGGTGGAAAAGATAATGAAAAGTTTAGGGGTTTGTCTTTATGTGGTATCCGTCATTTTAGCCATCGTTGGTTTTGTTACCATGTACAGGTATGGCAACTACGACTCTAATTATCCTTCATTGGGTGATTCAACGGGGCATATTGTTGGTGGCGATGCTTATAACTACATGATTATCGGGGTAAGAGGATTAGGGTATATCGGAGCAGGAATTTTAAGTGCCGTAGTTGGCTCTGGCTGTTTAATCTTTGGCATTATAGAGGATAATTATAGGTTGAATAAGAAATTAAAAGAACAAACCATACAGGAAGTATCAGATATAACCAGTGAGATAGAAACGGCATAACATAACTAAAACAAATCTTTTTAGTCACCTGTATAGGTGACTTTTATTTTGGACTTTTACATAGTTTTTACCTAAACCGCATAAGATAATAAGTACAACACGATTCACACTGGAGCGGTCTTAGGAGCCGCAAGAATGATAGAGAGGTAGGGCTATCATCGTTTCGAGTAATACAAAATAAAAAACATGTTTTCTTAATCATTTAATCAAAAAAGAGACTCTGTAATTTTTCAAACAGAGTCTCTTTTTGTTAATGCATTTCATTAAAGTGAATCACATTATAGATATTTCCTGTAACTGTTCCAACTTGCGCTTGTTCCGAAGAATCCGAACCAGGGAAGTATACGGTTTGCGTGTCATAAGGGGATACAAGGAGTTTTCGTGTTGCCACTGCACTTACATAAACCTTCGCTCCATTTGGTGTATCTTTTGGTAACGTAATGGTTTGCGTATAGTGGTCTGCACTCTTCATCATGTCTCCGACAAACGCTTGATGATAGCCGTTATCGCCAATCACATCCACTTTATAGGTTACATCATCTGTAACGGCTGATGGGTCGGTAGCTTGCTTCACGTCAACCGAGAAGCTAAAATTGCCCCCCGCAAGCATCGGCTGTGGTTCAAACGCCCAAACTTTTGGTGCAAATGGATTTGAACCGTTAAAGACTAGCGGATTCACGACATTTTCAAGAGTAAATCGTTGAAGCGTCAGTTTGTCTATGATGATGCTGGCATTTATTCTGTCACTTATATTTCCAGCTTTATCAACAACTTGAATGGAAACCGTTTTTACAACGCCATAATCCAGTGTCCAAGGAATCGTAATGGGCGCATTCGGAATCGGTTGTGGCAGGTCATATTCTCTTGTCCCTTCAAACACCTTAACCCTATCCACTCCACTTCCTCCGACATCTGAATAATTCAAAGTTAACTGAACATCTCTTGTTGCTGTAAATATCGCACCATGATTGATTTGAATGGACGCCAATGGCTTTGTCGTATCAGAAAAAATACTTGCTGTTCGGATTGACGACATGTTGCCTGCAACGTCGGATATTTTTACAAAGACCGTTTTGTTGCCATCTCCATTGGATAATGTCCAATTCAAAGATTGGCTATAAGGCATTTGTGACCAAGTGATTCCGTCATTGGAAAGATAAACATCTTTAACACCTGTTAGGGTGTCAGAGCCACTTAGTGCGAGGGTAACATTAGGATTGTTCGTAAAGGAATCCCCATTGTTAATGGAAAAGGAAGAAATTGTGGGCGGTGTGGTATCGAGAATGATAATATCCTCAATGGCAGTCGAAATATTTCCTACCTGGTCTGCATATTGCACCCAAACATGTTTGAGTCCATCTCCGTTTGAGAGTATCCAGTCTTTGTTGGTTTGATAAGGCTCCCAAGGCGACCAAGAACCATGTTCATTTCTAAACTGCATTTTGGCTACTCCCGAATAAGTGTCTTCGGCATGGAGGACTAATCCCACCAATGGTTTGTTGGTAATAAGCACATTCCGCTTAATATTGGAAACGGTATAAGATTTAGAAGAAACATGTCCCATGTTATCTTCTGCCTGGAAGGAATACGTACCGTTCTGCCCTACTTGAAAGGATGCTGTACTGCCATTTATCCAGTTCCCATCTGGCAATTGAACTCGTTTTACTCCTGTTCCCGCATCTGTTGCGGTTAGGTTCAAAACAACATCGGTATTGGTTAAGTCCAATATATCAGGTACAATCGTTAAGTCTGGTGGCAACTTATCAATTTTGATGGTTTTGGTTGTTACATCTGAAATACTTCCATCATTATTCACAACTCTTGCAGATATACTTGTCACACCATCCGTTGAAAGCGTAAAAGGCGTAAAATAGGTTGTCCAATTCTGATTGGTTGAACCTGCAAGGGAATATTCTAAATGGAATCCTGATAAACCCGTATTGCCATTATCTGTGATGGTTACATTCACATTTTGCTCAGTCCATTGGTTTTCAGGAGTATTTAGCGCAATGATTGGAGCGTTAGGCGGGTCAATGTATTTAATCGTTACCGTATAAGCATAACGAGATTCCCAAGTCCGATTGTCAACTGCTGGTCTTGTCACATTTCCTTGATATTTCCAAACACGAGTATCGGATGCTGGTGTACATACGTTTGCATAAAACCACTCTGCCCAACTCCATGTACTATAATCATAGTAAGGAAATTCTGTTGAAGAATAAAGCGGTTGATTATCATTGTCGTAATAAAAGGCATTATAAAATTTATATACGTGAGGTTGAACATAGCCTCCAGCATAATAATATTCTCGACCAAAATAATCCCAATACATAGAGTGGATATTGACCCAGACTGTTTGACAACTTTGTGGTGTATAACTCCCACTTTCCACATAAGAAGAAAGCCAACCCCAATACCCTTGCCAATCACTATAATAGGAGCCTGTCTGTCCTGATACCCACTTGGTATCTGCAGGCGTATAACTGCCACCTGTTTGCACCACCGTACCATAACCATTGCTTACATTGACGGTTACTTGATTCCCATTGACAGAATAAGAGACATTCCCGTTATCTACGCTAACGCTTTGAACCTGTTTAAGATTGGCAATCGTAACGGTTTGGCTTCTATTCTGTTGGTTATTGGATGGAAACGAAACGGTTTGGGTCTTCAATACGGCTGTGGAAGCCTCTGCTTTTGGAGGCGACATGGAAGCTATTATAAGCTGACTCAATAAGACTCCTGCTACCGCAATCCATGTACCCCATTTTTTCCTTTTTTTGATTCAACATTCCCCCTCTCTTTTTTATTAGCTTATGCGATTTATTGTTGTTTATAGTCTATTATATAATCTTAATTTCCTATAATCAATAAAGAATAGTAAGACAATATAAATCCTAATATATCGGAATACAAAAAGAGAGGCTCTGCAAAAGCAAAGTCTCTCTTTTTTATTAATGGGTTTCGTTGAAATGAATGGCATTGTAGATATTACCTGTCACCGTTCCAATTTGGGCTTGTTCCGAAGAATCTGCACCAGGGAAGTAAACGGTTTGCGTGTCATACGGCGAAACTAGCAGTTTTCGTGTAGCCACTGCACTCACATATACCTTGGCTCCATTTGGTGTGTCTTTCGGTAATGTGATGGTTTGCGTGTAATGGTCTGCACTTTTCATCATGGTTCCAGTGAATGCCTGATGATAGCCATTGTCGCCAACCACATCCGCTTTATACATAACGTTATCTGTAACCGCAGTTGGGTCAGTGGCTTGTTTCAAGTCTATCGAGAAGGTAAAATTTCCTCCTGCCAGCATAGATTGTGGTGTGAACGCCCAAACTTGTGGCACATATGGGTTTGAGTCGTTAAAGACTAACGGGTTAACCACATTATCAAGGGTAAATTTATTAAGCGTTAGTTTATCAACCACAATGGAAGCACTTGATATATCACTCGCATTACCAGCCTTATCAATAACTTGAACGGAAACCGTTCGACTTACACCGAAATCCAATGTCCAAGGAATCGTAATCGGTGCGTTCGGAATTGGTTTTGGAAGGTCATATTCTTTCGTGCCTTCAAAGACTTTCACAATATCTACACCACTGCCCCCTACATCCGAATAGTTTAAGGTTAGCTGAACGTCTCTCGTTGCGGTAAAGGTAGCTCCGTTATTGATTTGGATGGAGGCGACTGGCTTAGTCGTATCAAGGAAGATGGACTTGGCTTGCACGTCTGATATGTTACCCGCACCATCCGAAACTTTGAGGTATACCGTTTTGTTCCCATCTCCATTGGATAGTATCCAATCGACTGCTTGGGTGTAAGGCATTTGTGTCCAATTTACACCATCGTTGGAGAGATAGATATCTTTAACTCCTGTTAAAGCATCTGAACTACTTAAAGTTACGTTCACATGTGGATTATTGGTGTAGGAATTCCCATTGTTCAGAGCGAACGAAGAAATAGTTGGCGGCGTCATATCGAGGATAATAATATCCTCTATTGGAGTCGAAACATTACCAACTGCATCCGCATATTGTACCCAAACATGTTTGAGTCCATCTCCATTGGAAAGCATCCAATCTTTGTTCGTTTTGTAGGCTTCCCAAGGCGACCAATTTCCATGTTCGTTTCTGAATTGCATTTGTGCAACACCTGAATAAATATCTTCAGCATGGAGTACTAATCCAACCAATGGCTTGTTTGTGATTAGCACATTTTTTTTGATGTTATTTACTGGATAATCAACAATCATCTGATGTCCAACATTATCTTCTCCAATAAATCGATAGGTTCCGTTCGTGCTTACTTGGTAAGAAGCAGAAGAACCATTTACATAGTTTCCATCAGGTAGTGTTAAACGTTTCACACCACTTCCAAGGTCATTTGCATTTACCGTTAAAATAACATCCGTATTGGTCAAATCATTGATATCTTTTGTTACAGACATCGTTGGCGGTAATTTGTCAATCCGAATCGTTTTGGTTGCAACGGACGAGATATTACCTGCATTATCCACAGTTCTTGCCGAAACCGTTGTGGTTCCATCTGTTGAAAGCGTAATGGGACTTCCATAGGTTGTCCACGGAATATTATTCACTCCAGAAAGGCTGTACTCGGTTCGATTTACGCCTGAAATGCCATTATCTCCGTTATCTGTGATGGTTGCCGCAATATCTTGACCATTCCATGCCCCATCTTGTCCATTGGTTGAAATTGTAGGAGGATTTGGAGCTTGAGTATCAATATTATAGACATCCACGCTTTGGGAACTGATATTCCCTGCATTGTCTTCGGCAATAAATGGATACGTTCCATTACTTGAAACCGTTGTAGTTGCGGAAGAAGCATTCACCCAATCACCAGCTAAAAGGTATTGACTTGGGATGACTTGAAAATCACTGAGTCCTGCATACTTCCATTGAAGAACAGCCTCTGCATTTCCTTGATTTTCATAGTATTCCATCCGAATGGGATACCACTTTCCTGCATCCAAATGGACAGTTCCATTCCAAGCAGTACCTCCTTGTTCTACCCATTTATCAACGAGCATGGTATTGTTGACCCAAAGCCTTGCTCCATCATCCGTTATGGTTTGGAAGGTAACATCACCCGATTGCGGAACTTGAACAAATCCTGTCCAAACCACGTTAAAACCATCAGAAGGCAAGGAGCTATCTGGACTTCCTGCTCCCCAATTCATATTAACTTGAGGGTCAATTCTCTCAAACTTTTTCGTTCCTCTTATCGTAGGAGAAGGAACAGGTGTTGGTTCTGCATAATACTCCCCTCTTAACCCATGTGTTGCACCATCAGGAATTAAGACTCGCTTGATTCCACTTTGATTATCCGATGCTGTTGCATGTAGGGTTACATTCCCCGAAGTAAACGATTGTGGATTAGCCGAAACAGACAAAGAAGGAAGGTTTTTATCAATATTGGAAACCATAATGGTCTGGGCGGTTTGATTTCCTCCATTGTCTTCCGCAACAAATGTATAGCTTCCATTGGCGTATACAGTAAAGTTAACAGAACTTGAAGAAACAAAATTCCCATCAGGAAGATGGATTCCCTTCAAACCTGCAATAGGCGAAGCTGAAGCTGTAGCCGTTATTGAAACGCCTTGATTAGTCCAAGAAGAGGTATCTGCAGATAAATTTATGGTTGGAGGAGCGACTTCTATCGATATTCTGGCATAGCCATTTCCAGAATGTCCGAATTCATTACTTCCCCAAGGGGATATAAACCATTGGTTTCCAGAAAACATTTGACCGTTTTGAACGCCTCCAACGTAGCCTGAACCACCGCCACCGCCACCCGTGTATCCACTCATATATCCGCTTCCTGTTCCGCCACCACCACCGTAGTAACCGCCACCACCGCCGTTTCCATTATAATTGTACCAGTTGTTAATACTTCCTGTACCACCGTTGCCACCCATTCCAAATGAACCTGCGGTAGGAGATGTCCAGATATAATCATAGGATGTACCAGGTGCGCCACCATATTCTTGTGTGCCTCCAAAACCTGATTGACCATAATAACCATTGAAAGAACAGCAGGTATTTTTTGCACCACCGCCACCTACGCTCCCACCACCGAAACCTGTTTCGGTAACAGCAATGTTACCACCACCGCCTCCACCGCCTCCACTAACGATGATTCGATTGTAAAGGTTAGTGTTGTACAAGCGCATATCCGTAGCACCACCGCCACCGCTTCCGTATTTGCCATAGGAACTTCCGCCATCTCCTCCTCCGTTCCATCCGCCGTATGGTGAGCCTCCTTGTCCACCAACAGAAACATATAAATTGGTTCCTGCGTACAGATAAACTTGTCCTTTGGAATAACCCCCTGGTGCGCCACCTTGACCGCCTTGAGCACCCCATGTTTCTACTTGATAGGTTCCCGTATAAGGAGCCGTAAAGGTCTGAACATTACCTGTAAATCCATAGTTCCAGACCTGTTGCGAAGCATGAGATTCCACTGTATTTAATCCCGCAAACAAGGATGCCCCTAAGAAAAGCGTCAGTAATGAACGTTTAATTCTTTTTCGGATTTTTTTATCTCGCAATGTTCAATACACCTCCTTTCCTCACAGGACTTATTCTTTTGTGAAAAACAAACGATGTTATCCGTCCTCCTTTCTTTTAACATTGATTTTTCTAAAACATATAAACTCAATTTAATATTTATTGACTATAGTATATTATAACATATAAATGATTTTGATTTCTAAATGGTTATTATTTGTCAAATTAAAAGAGACCTTGCCTTTATGCAAAGTCTCTCTTTTATTAATGGGTTTCATTGAAGTGAATGGCATTGTAGATATTACCCGTAACCGTTCCAATTTTGGCTTGTTCCGAAGAATCTGCACCAGGGAAGTAAACGGTTTGCGTGTCATAAGGGGAAACCAGAAGTTTTCGTGTTCCCACTGCACTTACATATACATTGGCTCCATTTGGAACATCTTTCGGCAACGTAATAGTTTGTGTGTAATGGTTTGCACTTTTATTCATGGTTCCGAGAAACGCTTGATGGTAGCCATTGTCGCCAACCACATCTACTTTGTAAGAAACACCATCTGTGACAACCGAACTGTCATATGGTTCTTTGAGGTCAACCGAGAAAGTGAAGTTTCCTCCTGCCAGCATCGGTTGGGGTTCAAATGCCCAAACCTTTGGCACGAATGGATTGGAATCGTTAAATTGCAACGGATTCACCACATTTTCAATGGTAAAGCGTTGAAGCGTTAATTTATCAACCACAATCGATGCGCTTGCTATATCACTTACGTTACCCGCTTTATCGATGGCTTGTATGGAAACCGTTCGTGTCATACCATAATCCAATGTCCAAGGAAGTGTAAGCGGTGCATTGGCTACTGGTTTCGGAAGCGTATACTCACGATTTCCTTCGATGATATTCACAGTATCAATTCCGCTACCACCAATATCCGAATAGTTCAATGTGAGTTGAACATCTCTTGTTGGTGTAAAGGTTGCTCCGTGATTGATTTGAATGGAGACAACTGGTTTTGTTGTATCTAAGAAGATATTAGCGGTTGAAATCGTTGAGATATTTCCAGCTACATCTGATATTTTCAGATAAACCGTTTTATTTCCATCTCCATTAGATAGTGTCCAGTTGAGACTTTCTGCATAAGGCATTTGCGTCCAGTTCACACCATCGTTAGATACGAACATATCTTTAACACCTGTTAAAGAATCACTTCCTTTAATTGCTAACGTTACATTCGGGTTATTCGTGTAAGAGGCATTATCGTTGATGTTAAACAATGAAATAGTTGGTTTCATTGTATCGAGAATAATAATATCCTCGATTGGAGCTGAAGCGTTTCCTGCTTGGTCTGCATATTGAACCCAAACGTGTTTGAGTCCATCTCCATTTGAGAGCGTCCAATCTTTATTGGTTTGATAAGGCTCCCAAGATGACCAGCTTCCATGTTCGTTTCTAAACTGCATTTGTGCAACGCCAGAATAGGTATCTTCGGCATGAAGCAGTAAACCAACTAAAGGTTTGTTTGTAATCAACACGTTTTTCTTGATATTACTTACGACATAAGAAACGGTTTTGGTATGCCCCATATAATCTTCGGCTGTAAAGGAATAGGTTCCATTTTGTGCAACCTGATAAGTGGCTTGGCTTCCTGAAATCCAGTTTCCATCGTGTAACTGAATTCTTTTCACTCCTGTCCCTGTATCGGTTGCAATAGCCGTCAAGGTAACATTCGTATTTGTTAAATCAGAAGTATCGGATGTCACAGATAAGTTTGGAGGCAGTTTATCAATTTTAATGGTCTTGGTTATTTCATCGGATATGCTTCCGTCATTGTTGACTACTCTTGCATGTATGGTTGTCACGCCATCCGCTGAAATGGCGAAAGGTGTAAAATAGGTTGTCCAATTTTGATTGGTCGCACCTTCAAGTGAATATTCCACATGAAAACCAGAAGCATCTGTATTTCCACCATCCGCAATATTGACGTTAACATCCTGACTTACCCATTGGTTATCAGGTGCATCAACGTTAAGGATTGGAGCATTAGGAGCGGAAGTATAATGAATCGTGACATTATATGCGTAACGAGTTTCCCAAGTCCTGGTATCAACGGCTGGTTTTGTTACATTCCCTTGATATTTAAATACTCTGGTGTCTGAAGCAGGTTTCGTTACATTCCCCTGATACTTAAACACCCTTGTATCCGAAGCAGGTCTGGTCACATACCCTTGGTAACGATATACCCTTGTATCGGAAGCGGGTTTAATAAGTGTACCTGTATACACTACATTCGCAGTAAAAAGGTCACCATAGACATCTCCATGCATCATTCTCTCCCATGTACAAGGATAAGAAGTACTACAATAAGGGGGGTCAGTTGAATATGCATTTCGTGTCGGATTATTTGCCCAATAATAATTCTCAATCGTTACGTGGCTAAGACCCATTGCTTCAATTTTTTGAACAGCTTCATTGTAGTCGAAGTTAAGACCACTTGGGTCTGTTGAATCTACCTCTATCTCTGTTGGAGCTAAATACTGATGGGACTGCATCGTCCAATCTACATGGTTACGATAAAGATTCCCTACATAACCATTGTAATTATAATTATTAATGGAATTTTGGAAATTAGTATCGGGTACTTTTGCATAGAATTGTCCACCATCTGCATTTCCCGTAAAGCTAATGCTATCCGATGGTGTGTAGGTTCCGCTGTAAACATACTGCGATAAGATTCCACTATAACCGCCCGAATTGTAGTTTGGGGAGGTTTGTGCTGTGACCCACTTCGTATCTGCAGGAGTTGCACTTCCACTTTCCACATATTGTGTTAACGTTCCGCTATACCCTTGAGCATCCTGATAATTCGCACTGGTTTGTCCTGTTACATACTTCGTGTCGGATGGCGAATAGCTTCCGCTTTCCAGATATTGTGATAAGGTTCCGCTATATCCTTGGGCATCCTGGTAATCAGCACTCGTTTGTCCTGTCACGTACTTGGTTGCTGGTGGTGTATAACTTCCACCCGTTTGAACGACAGTTCCCGTACCATTGCTGACATTGACGGTTACTTGATTACCATTAACAGAATAGGATGCATTTCCGTTATCTGTTTGGACACTTGTGATATCCTTTAAACTCGGAAGGGTTATCGTTTGGCTTCGATTTTGTAGTGTGTTCGATGGGAAAGTTAGTGTTTGGGTATTTGTTACGACCGTAGATGCATACACCTTTTGCGGAGAGAGGGACATCATCGTAAGATTACCAAGTGTGATACCAGCAAGAGCAATCCATGTCATCCATTTTTTCCCTCGTTGGTTTTTGATTAGGCTTCTCCTCCTTTTCTCTTTCACTAATTAATCAATCGATTTCTTGTGTTTTTTATAGGAAATCAACAATTTAGTCTATAGTATATTATACAATTTTATTTGTTTATAATCAATTTGACGCTATTCACGAGGACTAAACATCTCAACACAGTAAAAGAGAGACTCCGCAGAAGCAAAGTCTCTCTTTTTATCAGTGAGATTCATTAAAGTGAATCGTATTATAGATATTGCCTGTTACCGTTCCGATTTGAGCTTGCTCAGAAGCATCCGCACCAGGGAAATAAACCGTTTGCGTGTCATAAGGGGATACCAGAAGCTTCCGTGTTCCCACTGCATTTACATATACCTTTGCTCCATTTGGAACATCTTTTGGCAACGTAATGGTTTGCGTATAGTGGTCTGCACTCTTCATCATGTTTCCGACAAACGCTTGATGATAACCATTGTCGCCCATCACATCAACTTTGTAGGTTACATTATCTGTAACGGCTGATGGGTCTGAGGCTTGCTTCACGTCAATCGAGAAATCAAAGTTTGCACCAGCAAGCATCGGCTGTGGTTCGAACGCCCAAACTTTTGGTACAAATGGATTTGAATCATTAAATACTAATGGATTTACCACATTATCAAGCGTAAATCGTTGAATCGTTAATTTATCGACGACAATAGAATGCCTTACTAAATCACTTACGTTCCCTGCTCTGTCAATGGCTTGAATAGATACGGTTTTAACAACCCCATAATCCAATGTCCAAGGAATCGTAATCGGCGCATTGGCTAATGGTTTTGGTAGGTCATATTCTTTCGTTCCTTCGAAGACTTTGACGGTATCTACCCCACTTCCTCCAACATCGGAATAATCCAAGGTAAGTTGAACATCTCTTGTCGGTGTAAAGGACGCTCCGTTATTAATCGTAATCGAAACGAATGGTTTCGTTGCATCAAGAAAAATGTTCCTCGTTTGCACATCTGAAAGGTTGCCCGCACCATCCGAAACTTTCAGGTAGACTGTTTTATTTCCATCTCCATTTGATAACGTCCAATTCAACGTTCCCGTATATGGAATCTTCGTCCAGTTCACATTGTCATTGGAAACATACAGGTCTTTAATACCTGTTAAGGCATCCGATGCGTTTACCTTCAATGTCACATTCTGTGAGGTAGTATAGGTTTCTCCATTATTAATTTGGAAGAAAGATACCGTTGGTTTGGTTGTATCCAGAATAATAATATCCTCGATAGGATTGGATACATTGTTTACATTATCCTTATATTGCACCCAAACATGCTTCAAACCATCTCCATTGGAAAGTATCCAGTCTTTATTGGTTTGGTAGGGTTCCCAAGGTGACCAAGAACCAAGTTCATTTCTAAATTGCATTTCTGCAACACCAGAATACGTATCTTCTGCATGAAGAACTAATCCAACCAATGGTTTATTGGTAATCAACACGTTTTTCTTAATATTACTCACCAATTTTGTTACAGTAACCAGATGACCAGCATTATCTTCAGCCGTAAAAGTATAAGAACCATTCGTGCTCACCACATAATTTATAGATGAATTCGAAACAAAATTTCCATTGGGCAGTTGAATGTGCTTTATACCACTGATAGAATCAACTGCATTGGCTGTAAGTACAACATCTGTGTTCGTCAATTCGTCAATATTTTCCGTAACTGTTAAAGTCGGTGGATATTTGTCTATACGAACCGTTTTAGTAACGATTGAAGAAATATTGCCTGCATTATCGATAGCTCTTGCTGAAATAATTGTGGTTCCTTCAGTAGATATCGTAACAGGTGAATTGTAGCTAGAAAACGGTTTGGTTTCTGCACCTGACAAACTGTACTCAATCCGATTGATTCCAGATACTCCGTTATCTCCATTGTCCATAATGGTTGCGATAACGTTTTTCGTATTCCACTCATTTTCGACCCCATCTAATTGAATTGTTGGAGCAAAAGGAGCGTCAGTATCCAGATTGTTGATGGTGATACTTTTTGTAACCTCAATCCCAGCATTATCTCTCACAACGAAGGTATACGTTCCATTTGTGGGAGCCGTGATGGTTGCAGAAGTACCTGATACCCACGAACCGTTAGGTAATTGGATTTGGCTTACTCCACTGGCGTCTTCTCCTGTTGTTAGATTTAAAACAACACAATGATTTGTCCAATCATTCGTGCTTGGTGTAATGGTTACGCTAGGTGGATTTACCAAGATGGTTTCGTCCACATAATGTTGTCCAATGACTGGTGGAACCCAAACTTGCTGAGAAGAATAGACAGGAACCTGTCTTGGAACCCAACCGTATGTTGGTTGAACAAAAACCGTTACATAACCATACGTTGGCTCCTCATGACTCACCCATCCGTAAGTTGGTTGCACATAGTACTGTTGTGATACATAACCGTAGGTCGGTTGGACATATACTTGTTTTGTCACCCAACCATATTTATCTGGAATCGTAACATAGTCGGTATAGTTTTTAGCGTTATAGGAGTATTGACATGGCGGTGCGTGAGACCAAAACTGACCAGCCGCCCAGCCTTCACACCAGCCAGATGGAACGGCTACCGTATATCCAGGGGTGACGACATCCCATTCACGAGTAGTTGTATAATGTCCAGGATTCGTTTGTTGATAGACTTGACGAGTTGACCAATAACCTCCGCCTGTCTGTTGCCATTGTTGAACCGTATGGGTTCCCGTTTGTTGCCACTGTTGTGTGTTATAGCCAACGCCTGTTTGTTTCCACTCCTGTATTGTTTGGGTTCCAGTTTGTACTTGAACCGTGTTCCAATACCCTTCTGTGACGACATAATCTCTTAGGACAGGATGTGTCCAGTAAACAGGTTGGGGGTCAGCATATGCAGCGGATGCAACGATTGTGAAAGCGATGAAGGCGAAAAAAGTTAAGACTATTTGTACTGTGTATTTTTTTATCTGTCTGACCTCCTTTCAAATACTTTATTCTATTCAAGTTTTATTCAATAAATAAAAAAAACGACTAACAAGGTAGCCGTTTATCAATCTTTTCTGTATTTGTTAAGAAAAAAAGAAGGATTTAAAAAAACTATTTTAATCCTTTTTTTTGGTTAAACATTATGGTTGTGGCTGATGAATGAATCTCCCACCACTTAGCTTCGCTTGAAGTGTGGGTTTCTTCTCTTTCAAGTCAAGAAGTTACTAAAAGACCATTCGGTCTTTCGCTTTCACGAAGAAAGAGAATCTTCTCGTCTCTATAAGAAGCAACATCTTTCGATGGGTGGATTCGCACCTTCTACTACTCCCCAACTATGCGGGTCGTAGATACGTGGGAAGACCTTCTACTTCCCAAGGTTCAAAAGAACCTCGTAACGATTCACTCAATATATTTTTGGCTCCGTGAACATCTCGGTGAGACGTATACCCACAGTGACAACGATAATTTCGAGTAGACACTTTCTTTTTTCGTTTGCAAACAGGACATGTTTGACTGCTATAGGCTTCACTCACAAAGAAAACGTTAATTCCTTGAGTATTTCCCTTGTATTTCAAATAATCTTTGGTTTTGCCAAAACTCCAATTAGATAGCTTCTGATTGGTCTTTTTTCGTTTCTTTTTCTTGGTCTTTCGTTGTACCCCTTCAGGATTGCCGACATAGATATCGGAAATCTTTTGTTGGATACACCAATCCACAAACGATTTGGTCGTTTTGTGTAAAGCATCTCGCAATTGATGTTCGCTCTTGGAGATAATATACCGTTTTGCTCGTTGGTACTTTTTCCATTGGCGAGAACCTTTTTTACAATGACTTTGACGTTTTTGGAGTTCGCCTATTTTTTTATTACGTAAACGATGCAGACTTCGCATCTTACGACCTGAAACCAGAATGCTTTCTCCATTTTCACAAAACGAAGCGATGGTATGGATTTCTCCCATATCTACGGCACAAGAAAAACCTTTTTCATAAGGTTGTTCCTCTTGCCCATCTTCATAAGAAACAGATAAATAGAGTCCATTATCATAGCAAAGTTCGATTTCTTTGATATCACCTTTGGGAAGGTGTTTCGCATGTAAAACCAAGGGAGGAACACGTTTCCCGTGGAATACACCTAATGACAAGGAAATCGTTCCGTTTTCCGAAATGGAAAAAGCTTTATCCACCCATTTAGTATTGAAATGTTTTTTCTTTTTATAAGGATATCGAGCCGTTTTAATTCCTTTTTGAATGGCTTTGTAGGTACTATCCCTGGCATCCAAATATTTGTGAGCCACCGCTTGAATGCTCTGACTATGAAGACGATACTTCCCTTTAAGATGTTTTTGGATTTCTGATTTTTTTATCCATTTTTTGTAAGCAAAAAAATAGTTTTTTGCTTCCACAAGACAATCATTCCAAATATCAGCAGAAATACGGTTACACTCAAATAATTGCTGAATGGTTCTTGGAGAAGCAGAAAAATAAATCTTTTGCCCTCGATACATAGTGATGATTCACCTCCTTTTCTATGAATTTCTATTATTATACAAGAAAAAAAGAATAGCGATTCATCCCCCACCTATAGAGGAAGGTGACTTCTCGCTAATCATGATTAAATTGCACTTGACTCACACCAACCCGCTCTATGTTAACATTCGCATTGGTATAAAAAAGCCCATTCACAGGATATTTTGCATAAACAACGACGCTAGGTTTATAGATTTTAACCGTTCCAGCAGGTGTAGCGAAATCGTAGCCCGTATCGGATGTTGTGTTTACAACATATACATTAACGGTTGCTTTATCTCTCAAATCACTATGCGTTTTTGGCGAATAGTCATCGTTTAAAAGAACATCATCTTTAATAACTTGATTGGCTACATTCGTTGCTCTAGTTTCATCAATTTGCAAAATACCCTGTGGAACTAAATCCTCTTTGATTTGCGTAACGGCTGAAGCGGCGGCGTTATCTGTAACCGCCTTTAAGTGAACCCCTTCATAGATATAGTGAGACAAATCGATAGCGGTAAACATGAGAATTGGGATTAATACAGACATCCACAGTATCATGTAGATGGAGATAAATCCTTTTTTGTTTTTCCAAAATTTTTTCATGTGGCTTACCATCTTTCTGACATCACGGATTCGACGATGGTATATTTATTATCCACAAGATTTTGATTCAATCCGAAGAAGCTCATAGGTGCTTTAATCGAATTATTCGCAGGGACTTGAATCGTCAGTTGAATCAATTCTTTAGAATCTCTTTTAATGTAATTAGTTCCGTTATCATGTAGTGGTGTGACTCCCATTGCATTTAAGTTACCAGGTTTTGTTGTAGCTATGACATTCACTTGGTTTTTATCGTAGCCCATTTGTGCCAGTCTATTTTTAAACTGCTCTACGTCAGAATTTACAGGTTCTGAGGTTGCATCTGTTAGTCCACCCTGAATTTTTGCTTTTTGGGCGAGGTCATGAGTCTCAATTTGTAACATAACTCTTGGAAACAACCACGTAAAAAATCCAATGGATAACAGTACCACCATTAACGCACAGGTTGTAGCGATAATGGTTTCAATGGACACAAACCCTTTTTTATTTTTTAAAATTTTACGCATCACCCTCTCTCCTCCTTCGACTTTAGTTTTCGATTTCATAATAATATAATATAGTCAACGATTCAATAAATAACACATCGTATGTTGTTTTAGATATAAAAAAAACACCTTTGATATTTCAAGGTGTTTTGGTTGCTCACGGTTATTACTGAGCGGTAGGACCTGTTAGACCGTTATAGTTTGTTTGCACACTATGAACTTTAGCTAACGCTTGGTTCGTAACACCATTTGCAGATGTTTGGAAAGCAGAAATAGATAGCGCACCTAGGCCAATTACTAGTCCAGCTACGATGACGGTTTCGATAGATACATAGCCACTATTTTTTCGAAGTGTATTCACGATTTTGTACAAGGGATTCACCTCCTTTATCTGGATTATCGAAACTTAATCTACTTCCAACTCTAGCAAAGAGTGGCTTGGCTCATTCATTACTGAGCAGTAGGACCTGCCAATTTGCTGTAGTTATCTTGTACGTTATGAACTTGAGTCAACGCTTGAGTGGTGACTCCATTTGCAGATGATTGAAAAGCTGAAATGGACAGCGCACCCAAGCCAATAATTAGGCCTGCCACGATGACGGTTTCGATAGATACATAGCCACCGTTTTTTCTTAGTTTGTTCATTACTCTTTGCATCATTATTTCCTCCTTTATATCTATCAGTATTTGATTCGGAAGCCACTCTCTACTCTAGCAAAGAGTGGCGGTTATTAATTTATTACGGAGCAGTAGGACCTGCTAGGCTATTGTAGTTTGTTTGAACGCTGTGAACTTTAGCCAATGCTTGGGTTGTTACACCATTTGCAGATGATTGGAAAGCAGAGATGGACAGCGCACCTAAGCCAATAATTAATCCCGCTACGATGACGGTTTCGATAGACACATAGCCACTGTTCTTGCGTAATGAATTGATTACTTTTTGCATGTTCTATTCACCTCCTTTTTTCATGTTATGATAAAAACTGATTCCGATAAATTATTTATCGTTTATAAGCAACGATATTAATATATGATACTCAACTACTAACTTAATTATTAGTTATTACTGAGCGGTAGGACCTGCCAATTTGCTGTAGTTATCTTGTACGTTATGAACTTGAGTTAATGCCTGGGTTGTTACACCATTTGCAGATTGTTGGAAAGCCGAGATAGACAGCGCACCCAAGCCAATAATTAGGCCCGCCACGATGACGGTTTCGATAGATACATAGCCACCGTTTTTTCTTAGTTTGTTCATTACTTTTTGCATTGTTTTTTCCTCCTTTAAATTTTCAACTTTTGTTTTTTGATTTTATAATATATACTACTTGGTTTCTTTCTATAACTTTTAGGATGTTTAATGATTGCTTTATCATGTTATATACTTTTGAAAGAAAAACAGGTAGGCAATAACGTAAATGCTCTCGTAAACTTCGGATGGATGAATTCTCTGTTATTGTACGAATCACTCTTTTTCCTTTTTTTTCGAAAGTTTACTTCATTTAATATTTCTTTTATAATAATAGATTCTTAAAGCAAGATTATTCAACAGAAGTTGTTTTACCCTCGTTTGAGCTTGTTATAAAAAGTTCATACCTTTTTAACGATTAATCTTATCTATTATGAAAAATCTTCATTTGTAATATGAACTTTACTAACGAAGCCAGAAATCTTCATTAAGTAATTCTTTTATAATATAGTAGGCATAATGGAAGGTTATTCGTTTTAATAGCTTCTAAATGGTTTGAGTCTTGTTGTATAAAAACAAAAAAAATAGAAGAGGGAATGTCCTCTTCTATCCTTTTCTATCCTATTGCGTTAACAGTGAATTGAATTTTGTACCCACGGTGCTCACTGAGTTTTGTACCTGTATATACCCCGCTTGATTGAAAGCACCAATTAGCAAGGCTCCAAAGCCGACCACAAGACCACCAATTACAATCGTCTCGATAGATACATAACCCTGATTCTGCTTTCGCAAAAAATTCATAAACTTATTCAATTAATCAACTCCTCCTTTTCTTATTCACCATCCTTTCCATCCTGTTTTTTAAAATCCCATTTGCGCTTGTGAGAAGATATGGATACCCCAAACAGCTAAAGGAACGAAGCAAAGAACAATGATAGCAATGAAAGGAATGGCAATTGTACTTTGAGAATAAACAAGCTTGGACAAATCAGTACGCCTTTTGGAAGCGTTATTCTTTTCGATGATTTGTTGCATGTTATTCTCTAACAATTTTATGGAATCTTCTCTGGAATATTCGCCCATTTCCTTCAATACATTGATAGTTTCTTTAAAATTTGTTTCGCCAAAACTTTCTTTAATGTACTGCAGACCATCCTCTTTATTTCGAATAAACATACGATAACCCGTATCAAAAATATCCTTATATCTGGTATTTATTCTTGATAATGCGAACAGGATGTCACCAATGGTTTTTTTGGAACGCAACATCAAGATGATAAACAACTGCACCACTGGAATATCTTTTAAATGGAAATACTTGTACATGTCGGCTCTCCTCTTTACATAAATGTTCGGTATGATATTGAGGATTGCTAAAACGATTAAGACTCCCGCCTTCAATTTCGTCAATGAGCCTGTAGTGTTTCCGTTAATATCAATCTGTTTAATGTTGAACAGAAATTTTGCAACCGTTCCGCCATTATTAATGATAAGTAGGATAAATCCAAATAACACAATACTGGATATAAGAAGTCCGACTTTCATCGTGGTGAAACTACGGTAATTAAAGACATGCGTAAGGTTGGCTTCTGCCAACTTCTTTTTAATGTCTTTTGTTTTCTTATTAACTTCTTTTTCATCAATAAACCAGATAAATGGCATGTAGTACGAGTAACGATATAAAGCATTTGCCCATTTAAGTTTAAATGGGCTTTTGATGTGAATCTTGGTTCGCTCTATTCGCACCGAGTTCATCAATCCCAATGCTATCAGAAACGCAACCAATAATAGAGCATATATCACGGTTATCATCGAATTTTACCTCCTTCCTTTCTTAGAAGCTAATTTGATATTGAGGATAATGGTCATAACCAGAGCGCCATTCCCAATAACAAAACAGAGAAGTCCTCCCATGCTACCAAAGAAGAAGTCCTTTCCTACTGGATTGAATAAGATATTGGCAACCTCCCCTGCCCCTGCCAATATCGCAATGGCATAATTCAGAACAACTCCATAACGTTTATCCGTAACGCTCGAATTTTTAAGGGAGTTTTCTTTTTCGATGATAGTGGCAAGGTGTCTAAGATTTACGATAACTTCCTCTTTTTTCGTATCTCCTTGATAACTCAACAGAATGAATACTAATGAATAAATCCAAATATTATTCATTTCATCCGCAAAGTCCATGATGGCTTTTTCTTGGTTCTCAGAAAGCATACGTCTTACTAAACTTTCAAAACGAGATTTCAAGGGTTCATCAATGCCTTGCGACGTTTCATAGACCACAGACTTTAAATCACCATACTTTGAAAACACTTTGATTATGGTATCAATGACATAAGGTAATTGGTCATCTACTTTCTCATTCACATCGACAAGCAGTAAAAAAAAGATTTTATTTAACACCCAAATAATAATGATTGGTGCAAGAACCGCAAATAAAATTTGTTTCATGCTAATAAAAGCCATAAAGATTAAAACGCAAACTACCAACGTTAAATAAAAGACGATAGGAGCATAGTTCTCTTTCTTACGCTCCTGAAAAAATCGTTTGAGTGTATGATTATAGTTTTTAAGCAATCGATTATTTCGAATGATATCTTTGCGATTTACGTTGGTTTTACTCAACATGCCATAGATTTGTTTTTCCTTTTGATATCTGGTTAAGGTATCAATCAAGTAAACAACAAGGACGAATACGAGTAATCCCAATACACCGTTTATTGCCAAGGTTGTATTAATGATAATAGCCACCTCCTTACAGGTCTTTTAGTTGAGACATAGGCACGCCGTTTTCATTGAGCCTCAGTTTTAATTCATCCGACATGTGATTTCCTGTTACATAATGACCTTCAAGGGGATTTTCAGGATTGAATGACCATTTAAACAGCACATTCATCCCTGCATAATTTCTTTTTTCGTCCAGTAACACTTCGGAAATCGATTTTATCCGTATCTTATCCCCGACTTTTCTCATGATGATAATGACATCGATGGATTTTGATAGTTTATGTTTGATGTATTCACTGCTTTCGTTGGCACTATCGGCAGAAGAAAGGTACATATCTACGCACATATCCAGGAAAGATACATCATCTAAGGCATGGGCGGTAAACATGTTTCCTTTGGTTTTTAAGTTGGCTTCATAGACTTGCTTAAACTCCCCACCACGAGACTCAGGGATAATAACCCGACTCGCTGTAGTACGAAGAGAAGCCCGAATCTGTTTATCAAATGTGAACCCTTTGTCATCATCCACATTCAAAATAACCACATCATGTCCCTTCAAAACCCGCTCTACATCTGTTTCTGATACAGATGCAATAACAACCTTTCTTTCAATCGGTTCTGTATAGGTAAGAAGGAAGTTGATGAACGTCGTTTTACCCGTTCCCATCTCTCCGCCAATTCCGATATTGGATTTGCCTTGAACCAAAGCCCTCATGATTTTTTCTACCTGGTCATTAACCGTTCCAGATTTGCGCATCATGTCTAGGTTTGGTACGAAGTTTGAAAACTTTCGGATATTGAGAATGTAGTTTTCAGAGGCTTGAGGAATGAGGATGTTTACCCTGTCTTTATTCGCTCTCGTTGCTTCAACGATGGCATTTTCAACAGAATTCAGTTCCTTTTTATTAAACTCAACAGACCTCGCAAAGACCTGCTTGAGTTCTTCGAGATTAGCAAAGTCTTTATCAAACTTATATTTTTTCCCTTCTTTGATATAATAGATATCACTTTTAAAACGAGGGAAAACGGAAGCATTCACCATGATTTCGCCAACAGCTTCATCATCATCAAGTTCTTGAAGGATACCCATCCCGTATAAGTTTGCGTACTGTTCGTATACATTATTTTCCACTTCATTTGGTGGAACCAAATTAGAGGAAACGATAATGGTACGAATTTTAGCCACTACATACAATCTGGCATTCGCATCCGTCGTTGCTTTTTTAAGCATCTCCGTGTGATGATTAATTTCAGCTTCTGTTCCATTTGGAAAATCCATTTGTTGTTTGATTAGGTTTTCCAGTTTCATTTTTAAATCATCGTTTTTCTTTTCAAGTTCAACCTTTTTACCATCATGATTCAAATTAATGGTTTCTTGTTCCAGAATATTTCCAGCTTTGTCCTTGTAGACAAGGGTTACTTCCCCATAGCTCTTATCCAATGCTATGAGCGAAGTAGCATCCATCGTATGGCGTTGAATAAGGGTTTTGTTTTTATCAAGGACTTCAAGCGTGAAATCTTGTTCTTCAATGTCTAATGCCAATTCAATTAGGCGATAAGGAACACCATTGGATTTAACGACAAGTGGATTCGGATGAAAGTTTTGCATCGTGGGCTCACCCCCTTTCCTACAATGATTTGAGCATATTCGTAAACGTATCTTGATTACGATTTTTGGACTTGAATAGACCTCTTACGCTTTGACCACCATTTAAATCCATATTGTCTACAGCGTTTTCGTCATATTCGATTACTCCAATTACTTCAATATTGTTGTCTTTGACAAAGTTTGTTAATTCACCAGAACCAGACGTATACATGTTGTACACCAGCTTTACGGATTCTGGAGATTTTTTATATTGGCGAATGATATCCAATACTCGATTTGCGCTTTTGACATTGGCAATATTGGTTTTAGCAACCATAACAACGGAATCAGCTTCATGGATGCCATAAACGGTTCCCGCATTATCCGTTTCAGGAGCGACAGCAATAACTACGAAATCATAAATGTCTCGAAGATGTTGAATGATGGTTCGAATATGTTTTTCGGTAAACACCTTATGTTTGCCAATCAGCTTCGTTCCTTTGAGAACTTCCACATTGTCCCGCATTGCGACCATATTCTCCAAAAACAATTCTTGAGTCAGAATGTTGCCATCGATTCTATCAATGAGGTTATCAATCCCATGAATCTCGTCATTATTGCTAATAGCATGTGCGAGATACGGATTTTTTAAATTAAAATCCACTAAAGCAATTCGCTTGTTACTGTTTGCGCCCTTTAAATAGTGTGCAAGATTTGTTGCGATAAATTTCGCACCGTTTCCTGATAACACAGGGTAAACCGTGATGATTTTTGCCTTGCTTTCCATTTAGAAACAACGCCTCCTTTTAATTAGTTTGCAGGAACATTAATCGTTTCTCCTGCTTTGAAATTGGTTCGACTATTGTTTAAAGCAGAGATAGCGTAGTTACTGGTTTTGAATTTTAACGCCATTGAACTCAGAGTGTCACCTGTTTGGACTTGATAAGTCATCACCGCTTGTGATTGACTATTCGCCCCACCGTTTTGTCCGACTGGATTTGCCGTTGTTGGGTCATAAACTTTACCATCTAGCGATTGCGCTTTTGTGTCCGCATAATTCTTTTCTGAATTAATTTTTGTACTATCTAATTCATCTACCGTCGTTACCGCAATATCCCCATCTTTTTGTGCATCATAGAAAAGTTGAACTTCCTTATCTGAAGCATGTACCTGGAATGTTGGTACTTTAATTACATCCCCTGAATTAGACGAAGGAGGCATGATTTGCACCACTGTTTTCTCAAACAAGAAATAAGTAGTGGTGGAATTTGTTTCCCGACTGGTTACACGAACATAAACCCGAATTTTATCTCCAACTTTCAGTTCAGATGAATAAGCGGGTGCGATTTTCACCAGTAGGTTTCCTTCACTTGATGCTTTTTTAGTTTCAAGACGTTGTGCCGTAAGCGGTTCTCCCTTTAACAGCCCACCTTTTAGCTGTTTGCCAACAATTCCGTTCATGTTATCAACATATCCAGGAACAAAAGAGTCCTTTCCGATTTGAACAGCTTGGAACATGTCTGGTGAAAGAGCAGTATGGGCTGTTATGTCCTTATTTGCCAAGTAAATCGTCGCTTTATTTGCTTGTTGTTGTTTGGCAACGTATACGTTTTGATAGGCAAACAAACCACCTGATAGAGCCAATAGTCCAACAATGGAACCAATGGCAGTTTTGTATCGTTTGTCGTTCAAAAAACTACACCTCCTAAATAATAAAATTATCGAAATTGACTACATTTAATTTTACACTAAATGTTGCTTATAGTCTATACACTATGCAAATGATGAAGTCTTATACCTTTTTTCGTTTCGAATGACCTCATGATAGACATTATAGTTACTGAGGATGTTTAATTATTCATTACTTGGACTTCATAAAAAAGAAGAGGTATGTCATTCACACCTCTTCAAGAGTCTTGTAATTATAGATTCTCATATCGAATACCAAATGGAGAATTTTCTTTTTTGATTTCACCCTGCCCTGCCATTTCCTCTAGGGCTTCCTGAATTTCTTTTACAGTCATCACTTTACCCATCTCTTTATTAATAGCGGAATGAACTTTTGGTATCGTATTATCGCCTAATGGTAGATATTTGATAAGAATAGATTTTAGCTTTCCGTTCGCATCGTAACCATCCAATTCATCAAAAGCATTGCTTGAATGAGGAGAAGCCGTTTTCGATGCTCGAAAGCGAATATACATCGTTTTTCTGGAACTTGGTGTAGAAATAAAAGCATTCCCACTATTGAGGTCAGGAAGTCGTGTCATTTGCTGTTCGTTTAAATTCGTCTCTCTTGCAATGGCTTGTATATCTACGATATTTTGCGTACGGAAAATAATCTTCGTATTTAATTGAGCAACAATCGTGGTATCTAGCAGAGCAGGACGTTGGGTTGCAAAAACCTCGTAGGTTCCATATTTTCTACCTTCTTGAGATATTTCTCGCAACAAACTCTTGGTTGGGGTTGAATAATCTCCACTAGGTGCATAATTGTGCGCTTCATCCAGGAACAACATAAATGGAGGAAACTTTGCTGGTTCTTTCCCAACCCCATTACTTTTTTGTTCCCAATCTTTATAGGCTCTTCGTTTTCCGTAAACTTTCCCAATCAAATAAGACGCAATCATATTTAATTGTTTTTGTTTACCACGTATGACAGCTAAACGTCGTTTAAGCATACACGCTTCTACCAATGAAATATCCGCCTCAAATATGCCTGTTTTCTTCAGTTTTTCTAACCGCCATGACAATCCCTGTAATGTACTAGTTCCTGCTACTTTATCCTTGTGTTTGGCAAACAAAAGTGCGACATCCTCTGCCAATTGTTCACGGTCGTGCTCTCGTTTTTCCATTATCTCAAAAGCAGATTTTAGCTTATTGATTCGGTCAATCAGCGTTGTGAAACTATCATTACGTTCATGTAACTGTTCCAGTGCCGCTCTCATGGGTTGTGTTACATCTGAAATAAACAATAAGAGGGTAATAATTTCGTCAGAAGACAATTCCGTAATGTTAATGCCGACATTTTCACCGACTTGAAATATCTCATGCTTTTTTGTGAAATTTTCTTGGAAAGTTTCGGGTAAGCCGTCCATCGCTGTTTCAAAAGTCAATTCATAATGGGGGTCAAGGGCAAGACCAGGAATCCCCTTTTTCATCGCTTCTTCAGCTAAAATACGTAAGCCTACGGACTTTCCAGAACCCGTTCCACCTAAGAGTCCAATGTGAGGGTATTTTTGAAAGGCATAATGGTCGAGGATATACGGAATCCCTTTTTGTTCAATGACTTTTCCATCTTGAATTAATGGTGCGACACCTTTAAACACATCAGGAATTTTCTCATAGAGGGCTTCTGTACCCCGAATGACACCAAGAACAAACCCCTTTTCAGGACGCTGACCAATTAGCAAATGTTCAATATCCTCATAATCAGGAATGCTAACTTTAGCCTGTGTTATCATCGGAGTTTGCCATTCGTCGAGCATTTTCATTTTCCCAATATACACGGGTTGGAATTTAACATTATTGAAGTGGAATACCTCTCTTAGGCTATTCCAAATTCCTGTCTCTACAGGAAAGGTATCCTCCCTTATGTTGTTATAACAAGAGGTTTGGGTGATTTCCCCTATGGGATTTTGGTGTGTATCATCTTCAATAATTAAATACTCGTCTACGATAAAGGGACGATTTAAAGAAGCGACATATACTTCTTTTTCATTGGTTCTCCCCACAACATAAATTTCACTCATAGGACTCCTCTTTTCTGGTTTGTTAGTTAAATTATAGTTTTGTCTATTTATATAGTCAATTTTATTTTACAAATTTATAATAGTAACATGTGTTTGTTGTTAGATTTATAACACCATTAAAACCTACCGACAAAATAAAAAGCATAGTGAATGTCCACTATGCAGATAACACGGTGATTTCAGTCTTTCCTTCATTGATTCTGAAATGAAACGCTTTGTCACCCGTTTTAGCTAGATATTCATCATGCGTAGACATAATAACCTGTCTATTAATAGCCGAGCTTATTTCATAGAAGAACCTTGCTACATTTTCCGAGTTTCCTTTAGACACGTATTTAGAAGGTTCATCTAAGAAAATAGGAGCAACATTGTTTTCGCCTGTTAATTCTAGAAGGGCGATTAAGCAAGCATGGGATACGATATCTGCAATCCCACCTCCCTCTTCATCTGCAGGGTCGGCTTCCACCGTGTAGTCACTATACTTGGACTTTACGATAAACTCCGCAACAGGCGCACTTCCTTTTTCGTCCAACTTGATTTCCAACGACATGTAATCCCCCATTATAAACTGCAAGGCTCGTGTTGCCATAGTTTGCAGAACATCTTTTGCATTTTTCCTTGCTTCTACAGAAGCATCTTGAAGAAGTATCTTTTGAATGTCCAACGTATCTTTATCTTTGCTTAATGATTCAATTTCTTCTTCTTTATTTTTCTTATCTTCTTGAAGCTTCTGTACGATTCCGATATCCTGGCTATATTTCCGCTTCATGATTTCAAGCGTCTCCCTTAAACTATCGGTGTCTACCATAACAAGCAACCTCCCTCCACTAGCAAGCCGCATCCAATATTTCGAGTTTGGCTTCTTTCTTGTCGTATTGTCTTCGTTGCCTTTTTAAGAACTGCTTGTCTTTTCCTTTAATGCGATTGGTGGGGAATCGTCCATCCCCATTAAAGTCCCAATCACGATTTTTTTGAATGAAGTGTTTGGATTGTTTAGCCATGTATACCTCCTGTTTTTACGTCGTTTTTGTATGATGTTGCTGACAACAAACGCTTATAAATAAATGTTTACATTTTCGTACACATAAATGTTTTAGTAAATGTGTACATATCAACTTACAAAAGTTTGTACTGTTTTAGTAAATCAAATGGAATCATTTGCTTTACTTTTAGCAAGTTCTCTTCGATTTTGGCATCAATCTCTTGGATTTCCTGTCTCCCCTTCTCAGGTGTTGTTCCCAAGGCTTTTAGTTCTTCATCCGTTTCCTTTTGTTGTTGCTCATAAATTCCTTTAGACGTTAAGGCTCGTTGGCGTAAGTCCTCTGACGCCTTAATTGCTTTCTCAATCGATTGAATCTCGCTCATGGTTGCTTCATTACTCATGGTCTGCTCTCCTTTTGATTAGTGTTTGATATAGGCTTTTACGATTCGATTAACCGTAGTGTTATCTACTTTTCCGAAACATACAGGACATTGACCTGCTTCCTCTAAAACCTGCTGATAGATTTTTACATCTTTTTGAATTTGGGCATTGGCTTGGTCAATGGATACTTGCTCTTTCTGAACAAGGACAACAAACTTTTCTCTTAAAACCAACTGTTTTACAATGGACTCTCTTCGTTGCTGATTCGTTTTAATCCGAAACAGATGCTCTTTTGCTTCCTCAATCCGACTCGTTTGTTCCAGTGTAACAGCGATGGCTTTAAGGGCTTTTTCTTGTGTGGTTCGTTTTTCTTGCACTTCCACTGCCCTCTTTACCTTTACTTCTAATTCTTTGCGGGTTTGAATGGCTTGATTCATGCCCGATACAAGCGATTTTGCTTCTTCCACACGTTGTGTTTGTTCGAGAAGAAGGTTTTGTTTACTGATGTTTTCGAGAAAGTTTGCTCTCTTGTCTATGCAGGATTCAATCGATTCTCTTTTCTCCCATCCTTTTTTGAGGTTTTCAATCAACCGACTAGCCCTTTGCACTTGTTCGGTATGAGTTATCACCAATGTTTGTTCAGATATATTTGCTAATACTTCTTCACGCTTATCTATAACCTTTTCTATTTGATTTCGTTTGCTATGAAGTTCGGTAGTTTCATGTAACTGTTCTTTTGCTTCATCCAAGTGCTTCACCGCTTCCAACGACGCATAAATATGTTTTAAGCTATGGGCGGTCTTATCACGTTTGGTTATCAATTCTTCCAGTCGGTTACGTTTTGCCACATTTTCTTTTGCTTCTGTAAGTAGGGTGTAGGTTCGGTTTACATCCTGCAGTGCGGTCACGATTTGCTGATTCTTATAAATGTTGGAAACTAATTGCTCCCGTTTATCCAAGAGCTTCTCAATCTTCTCTTTTTGTTGTTGCAAACGTTGGATTTCTTTGAGCATTTCTTCTACACCGTCAATCGATTTCTTTAAATCGGGTAGATACTCATACTGTTGCAGTTGCTCTTTTGTTTTGGTTAAAACCTCATGAGCCGATTTTATTTTTTCGTTACTTTTTTTGGTTTCGGCATCCAAATCTCGAATAACAGCATCCGCATATTGGGTTCCGTAAATCCCGCCGATGATTTTGGCTTTCTGAGGAGCCGAATACTGGTCACCTATCAAAAACCATCCTGTTCCTTGTTTTGAGAAGTTAAGGGTAAACTGTAAGTCTTTATCGATGATTAAAGGCGAGTAACCTAATATTTTCTGTACTTCTGGTAGAATTTTTGTGTTGTGGAAAGAAGTCTCACCTGTTTTGGGGTCGGTAATCTCATAGCCGTTTTTCCCACCATTTTTGGCTTCGACAAAACGTGAAATGATATATCCATTAGAAAGATGAAGGATAACTTTTGCATATTCCGCTTTTTTGCGAATGAATCGTTTACCAGACGGTTTATTTCTATAAACCCAATCGAATGCCCGAAGAAGGGCTGTTTTTCCTTGTTTACTTTCCCCTACTAAGAGATTAAAACCATTAGAGAAATCAAATTCACTATACGCATGCGACTGAAAGTTTACGAGAATTGCCTTCGTTACACGGGCATGCTTTAAAATGCCATCCGTGCTCTGATTGATTTCCCTCATTTTTTCACTGATTCGTTCAATCACTTGGTCTCTAACCTCAATTGGTAGCTGTTTGTTACCCGCTAAATCCCGAATGATTTCCGTAATATCCGTCGCCTTTTTGATTCCTGCATCACGAACCGTTTTCTTAAATTCCTCCAATCGAGAAGCTCTTGCTTTTTTCTCTTCGATTTTAGTACGACTAAGCACGGTATTCCCAGGCTTTGCGGATTTTAATGGAATCTCTTTGAGTTGCAACCCATGTTCCTTCGTAATATCAATGAGAAGAACTTTTACCGTTCGGTTAATTTCTCTCACATCATTTTTCAGACGAGGAATGGCTCCCGTATTTACAAAATACTTGTCATCAATTTGAGTAATCGGAAACCCCATGTGGTCATGACCTGAGATGGTCAAATCCGCCTTAGTATGCTTAATCTGGTCAACCAATGTATGACGAAATAAGTTCCCCATTGACTTATCGGACAGGTATCCGTGATTCAGGTGGATATGTATATCCCCCAACTTCTCCGTTACGATGTAATCATCAAGGTATTCAGGACTGTCTACGTCTAAGTGATAATGCGTGCCTGTTATCGCAACCGTTAGCCCGTCTTCTGTGGTTAAAAAATACGGATTCTCTTTTGTGGCAAATCGCATCAGCCCCAACTTTTCCATAAAACCTAACATCGTTTTGGGAAGTGTGTTGATGTTGTTACCGAATAACTCGTGATTGCCTGCAACACCAATCAAAGGTCGATAATTTTTTAACTGGTTCTGCACCAATTCTTTATCTTTTTTAAAGTCTTCTTCCGAATAGACCGTAACTAGCTCTTTTCTGGCTTCTTCAATGTCACCAATTTCACCTGTAAAAATTCTACGGAGATATTTTGTGATAAAAAGTTCTTTATCGTATTTTTCTTTGGACATCATCTTGCCAAGAATTTCAAAAACATCGACCTTTGTCCATTTACGGATAACTTCTGAGGCAAAGTCCAAGGGAGGATTCGGTGCATCCCAAAAATCCCCTGGTTGCAGAAAAGCCGCTACCTCATATTGTTCACCGAGTCGAAGAATTTCCTCTGTTTTTAAATTCATGGAAGCCAGAAAATCATCCGTTCGATTTTCAGGAGCCGTAGACCGATTATGATAGTCACCAAATTGAATTAACTTCATCTGTTCATCTCACCTACTTCCTTACGAAATCAAACCAACATTTTTCGAAATAAAAGCATCCAGTACCACAGTGTCCAACCCCTTCACTTTTAAGGAGTCCCGAACCGTATCAATGACACCTTTTGCGGTCATTGCCCAAACTTTTTCTTTTTTGTACAACCAGTTATCGTTTTCATTGAAGTTGTCATCAATGATAACGAATTGAAAGTTAATTCGATTATCTTTCTTAAAGACCTCAAACATTTGAGGAATTAGCTCTTTATGAGGAAGATTATCCAGTACATCTCGGACAGCTTCATTCTCGTACCAAATTTGCAGTTTGTCGCCTCGGTGCGCTAAGTAGTCAACATGCAGTTTCTCACCGTCAAGCACAAATGTTTTTCCATATAAGTTTTTCTCTTTTAATACGGCTTCAATTGCCTCTTTTTTCAACAGCCATGTATTCCCGCTTTTCTTAATGTCTTCTTCTCGAAACAACCCTTCTTTAATCCAAGTGCGAAATGTGCAATCCGCTACATCGTATTTACTTGATGCTTCTTTTGTCGTGAGAACCAAATCCAATACATTAATTTCTTTATCATTTTTTTCTACTTGTGTATGTTCATTCATGCGAATCGCTCCTATGATGTAATAATGCCTATATAAACCCGTCAAATAAGGTTCTCCGCTCGCTCATTAACTAATTTTTTCTTCCTTTATTATATAACGTAATATATATTAGGTCAATTAATTTGTAAAAAATAAATTACATAATTTAAAACAAATTAAACTATATTATGGACGGTTAGAGATAAATTGCTTATAATCTTAATAATAAAAAAAGTGATACGGATAATAAAAATTGAGGAGGAATATTGTGATGATGGATTCTTTAATGAGTGAAGTAGAACAGATAAAACAAGAATTTATAAAAAATCTGTTTAAATCAGAGAACATCCTTAATGAAGCATTTAAAGACAATGATTACAGTAACACCGATTTCCTTTGGATTTTAGATGGTAAGCCCAAAATGTCAACCAGTAACACCATTTATCATCTACATAAAGAAGGATATTTTACACAAGATGAAGCAAAGCAATTATTAGAACACCTGTGGGACGTTTAATATTTAAAGGGAAGTAAGGGTGATGCACTTAATTCAAGCGATATTAGTTGATGAAAGTCGTCGTGAATTCCTGATTTAGATAATGACATCAGATTTAAACGTTATGTAGTCCTATTCCTCTTACGTATGAACATTTCATGTTTATTTCTGTATAAATAAGAATTATTTATTAATTAATCTTCTTTGTTCGTTCTTTTTATGAATAATCGGTCATCTAAAGGATGCGAAATAAAAAAATATTCTTCCTCGCTTGGGTTATTCAAGCAAGAAAGAATAGGCTTATACTTCTTTATCAATAGCCAAGCAAGCATAGTACATATGAGGATACATTTCGATTGGAATCCCTTTCAACTTTGCTATAAAAAAAACAGGGTCAAGATAGTAAGATTCTTTTGGATGAATGAGTATTCTGGAAGGAATGTTGCGAAGTAGTGTTTTAATGGTTTCCCCTATACCAGGCTTTATTTGATTCCCCTCTTTTACGCCATAGTGCTTTTGAATTTTTTGCAATTCACGCTTCGCTATAAAATGTCCCTCTTCTTTTGGTGTTATGCTCGGAGTGATATATCGAAAATATTTGGTTATTTCATTAACGAAAGAATTGGTCATATCGATTGGTTCCCACTCTTTATGATAGGTAGCTCGTACATAATCATGCTCATGGAGTGGAGTTTTGTTTAAAACAGTAGAGAGTCCAGTAATCGTGGCATCAAAACAAGCGGAAGGGACAAGAAAATCGTCTCTAGTGGCAAAACGAAAAGTGGAATGCGATGGGTCTGATATGACAGAAAGTTCGCCATCTAATAGGACATCATATTTTAGCTGAAACTTTCGGACAGATTGTTTCACGATTTGTTGTGTCGTGCCTGTACCTGTCCAGCCATCGAGGAATTGCAAGCGATTGGTCTGGTGTTTTTTCAAGATATAAACCAGTGCATTTTCATCTAACCCTTTCTCTCGATTACACGAAATGGTGTAATGCGGAACATTCAAACCAAATCCATGGAGGAAGTATCGCTTAATCAATACACCAATAGGGGTTCCTGCTGTCGCTAACGAAACGAGAACGACATCCTTTCCTTTTTGCTCCAAAATCAACTGAGAAAGATTCGCTACATATTGAGCAAGGCTTAAAGCTGTTTTTTGGATGGACTTATAAAACACATTTTTATAATCCCTTGAATGGATAAAGTTTTTTCCTTCATCCTTTGATACTTCGCCTGTTTCTCCAAACCTATTGCTTTCTTGAAGGAATTCTCCCCCATCATTCACCATAAAAACACAATCATTTTCCATATAACTACTCATAAAAGTTGGAGCTTTTACATGTTTCATTTTTTCAAAAAAGGCTTGATTCAGTAGGATTCCCTCCTTCCTTCTCTTTGATAGGATTTTTTATTAAAGCACTTTATCTAATATCTCGTTGTCTATGACTTTAGCGATATGTTTCATCAAATGAGGGGAAACTGAACTACATATTTTCTGCCAATTTAACGAAGGATTAGAGGAAAGCCTATACCCATCTGGATATGTTTGAATCCGCATGGCTTCCCAAATACTCAATACCCTATCCATTTTAGGGTGAATAGGACGAGTAAAATTCTTTTTCAGTTCATAGTAAGGTTCTTCCCATCTATCTCGCTTGTAATTAGCTTCACGCACATGAATATCATTTGCCTCCATGATATCCTCTATTTCCTCTTCCGTTATACCAGGGCGGAAATACTTGGTGATGTAGGCTTCCCTTGCTCTATTGGTTTTGTATTCCATTGGGATATGCATCAGGTCTTCAATGGCGTCTTGGGTGGAAATCGTGTATTCCAATGCTTCAGGAAACACAGGTTTTACCCTTAAATCCTTTCGAACCCCGATAATAAAGAGGGTTTCCTTATCTTGTGGCACTTCATAGAAACGAGCATTCAAAATTTCAAAGTCCACCCTATACCCAATTTCTTTAAGAAGCTCTATCATTTCATTTAAGACAAGTTGGGATTTACCTAGCCCTAATTTCTTATCATTGTTGATAACAAACACTTTTGGCATGATATCTTCTATAATTCTTCCAATTTCAAGAAGCAAACTATCGGTTCGTTGGTGAAAAGGTATATTTTGTCTTTTTGAAAAGAAATTAGATGGTGGAGATGCATCCAAGATATCCAGTTCATATTTTTCTAGCCCACATTCATTCAGCAGTTCATCGCCTTTGATATCCTTTACGTCCTTCTGAATAAAGCGTACTTTTTGATGATTGGATTGATAGACCTTCCCTACTTCGCTTTGATAATCCACCGCAACCTTTACATCTAATCCAGCTAAATGATACCCAATCGTATTGGCTCCAAATCCACTAAAAAGTGAAACAACATTTCTTTTCTTCGGTATATCCTCTATTTCTTTAATCGTAAGTGACCTCATTTTTCCTCTCCTTTCTTTGTTGTTTAAATCCAAACGGTATGAATGTCGGATTTTAAGCGGGTTCTTTTAAGAGTTCAGCAATTTGTTTTCCAAATCGATAAGCAATCAACGAGGGAATACCGCTACACCGTTCATATTGGTGAGCAAGGGAAACATCTTCACCAAAAGAAAACCAATCGGGTACAGTCTGTAAACGAAGACACTCTCGAACGGTGAATCTTCTTGGTGGGGCGATTTCGTAACTATCCATTTTTCGAATGTCATAACGAGCGGGTTCTGGATATAGTGGAAGTTGTCTTGCAGAGCTTACGATGGTAAACGACGGTTCATCCCATTGTTTTTGGCGGTTTCGACTTTTGTAACGGGGTGAGAAATCCCCTTGATAATAGTCGTTGTGATTGGATAATGGAAACGACGTGTATTTGTCTCGGTTATCGACAATTTGGGCGTTATTTTTGCCGTTCATAAAGGAGGTCAATGTCCATGCGGGGTTATCAAACTTTACTTTACGGAGAAAGCCTGTTCGACCGCCTCCTGAATAAAACGCTTTACCTAAAAAGGCTATTTGGTCTTCTACAGGTAAGTTTCGCCAATTGCCTCCAGGAGGAATTTTATCGACGTACGGGGCTTCATCTTTACGGATGCCATACCCTTTATGATTGTTTTCTCCATTCGGGTCAGGCAAATCACCAATAGCATCTCGAATGGTGGTTCTGCTTTGTTCGGGTATAGGCGATGGGAACGTAAATGTTTTACCTAAATCCTTACGAATCCCTACGGCTATCACCCTTTTCCGAAGTTGTGGAACCCCATATTCCCAACAATTGAGGGTATCAGGTTCCCCATTCTCTTTTTGCTGATAGGTTACATGGTATCCAGCTTCATCAAATAACTTCATGAGTTCTTCAAAGAATTTTTTATGCTTTTTGGTCAGCAATCCACCCACATTCTCCATCAGGAAGGCTTTGGGTTGTTTTTCTTTAATGATGCGATAGAAATGATACCCAAGGTCTCCCTTGTTCTTATCTTGTACGCCATTTCCTTTTCCTGCTACCGAAAACGGGGTGCATGGGAAACCTCCCGTTATGATATCTGCCCAAGGGACATCCTCACTTTTGAGTTTTCGTATATCACCTAAAACGGCATGGTTTCCGATGTTGCGGTTATAGGTATCCACCGCATACTTCTGATTGTCGATGGCATACACAATTTTGTATCCTGCTAATTTAAAACCAGACGCTCCTACGCCTGCCCCACAGAATAAATCAATCATGGTAAGTCCATTAAAAGGTTGCTGAATCATCCCCCATCTTGGTTCTGATAAATCACTTTTTTTCATTCGATATTTTTCACCTCTCTTTCGCTAAAAACCTTTATTTTTCTAAGCTTGAACACTTCTGACAACTTTCGGAAAACATAAACCTATATACTGCCGAAAAAACATTGACTTTTTCGCTTCTGGACGAAACTTGGTTTTTATAGGAAATGATTAAAACGCTTCAAAAAGAATAGTTGATTTCGAAAAGCTTTGTTTGAAAAAACATGAAAACCCTCTTTCATCTATCGCCAAGCGATTAAAACCTTAAAAACAAAAAAACTAAAAACCTAAAAACCTAAAGACCTTATTACTTAATCGCAAGAAATCCTGTGAAGTTGAGGTATTTGAAGAAGATATCAACCTTCTCAAAGCCTGTATGTCTAAGAATCTCAACATTTTCTTGAACAGATAGACTCTGCATGACACCTCTTAGTGATTTGTCTTTCTCTCGAATTTCCTGAGTAGACAGCCCATGTTCTTCTTTATAGTCATGATAAATTTTGGTAAAGATATCATGGGTCTGCGTTTCGAAGGGAAAGGTTTTTTCAACGAACAAAAAGGCTCCGCCCTTATTTAGGGTTTGATAAACATTGCGGAGTACGGATTCACGTTCATGGATAGGTAAAAACTGAATCGTTAATATTGATAGGATGAAATTACTTTTGTGTTCAAAAACATAATTTTCTATTGCATGCTGGATAAACTCCACATTGTTTAAAATGAGATTTTTCTCATTTGCTTTTTGTAACATCGCTTGCGATTCATCAATACCAATAAACCGTAGATTTTTATCAAAATGCCGATGACTTATTTTATGGATGGTTTCTCCTGTTGCACAGCCAAGGTCGTAAATCACATCATTTTGTTTAATAAAGAAATCCGATAAGTGTAGGACTACTTCCTGTAACGCATCGTAGAGCGGTACGGACTGCCTTACATGGGTATCGAAAACATCGGAAACGTTCTTATCAAACGCCCAAGAAGCTATACGTTTCATGAATGCGCCTCCTTCCTAAATGACTTTGATTATATTTTATCCATGTTTTTTATTAGATTAAAGTCAAAAATAGGTTAAAGGCGTTTGATTCCTTATGTACTGCCTACTATCTCAGTAAATTAACAGGATAAACTTATCAATAAGTATGAACATTTTCATACCAACAAAAGAAAACGATTCAGCAAAAAGTATGAACATATTCATAACAAATCATCAGAGTTCGTGGGAATGCCTAGCGATTTCCCACTCAATCAACTCTTTTCTTTAGGAAAACTTACGCAAAAAGTATGAACATTTTTTTGCTATATATAAAAAAGAGAAGGTGTTGGGGAATGAACCCCTTTCCTTCTCTTTTTTATTATTGAATGATATGAGTGTGTAAGTCATCCAAGTAAGAACCTTTAACTCGAATGGTTACGTTTTTCACGTCACAAAGGACTGTACCCATGAATTGATAATACGGTTTGTCGTAGGAACCGTAGAATGGTTCAGTTTCGACTCTCATGGTGTAGTCGCCATCTCTTGTTTCTGGACTTACATAGAGTTTTTGTTCTGGATGGTCAATCACCGTTCTAGTATTAAACGTATACTGACTCGTTTGGTCGTACCAAATTCCAGAAGTAGCTCCAACCAGCGTCATGCTGACTTGATTGCCATAATCGTCTCTGAATGGGAAGACTACCCGAATACGTTCCGTTGGATTTACAGGTGTGTAGGATGGATGAACACTTAATCCGTTACATCCCTCTTCCCAAGATTTCGGCGTATCATTATAGGTGTTGGTACTGTAATTGGTCACAACCCGAAGTTCAAAACCATAACCTGCTTTGATAACTGCAGGTGTTCCGTTAACTACATCTACCCAAGCACTATCTCGATTAGCATTTCCACCTACTTTATCAACCGTTGACTTGCTTCTAAAGTAAATGTGTTGGATACGCATGTCTTCATGGAACGGAATGTCTCTTGTCCATTGAGCCGTTCTATCGGTTACACACCAGCATCCATCTTTATCACACTCATAATGACCCCACCATTGATAGAAATAGAATCGGGTAGTCCACTCGTTATGCGGGTGTGGATACGGACAACTAAAGGTTGATTGACCAGGAGTTATCGTTACAGGTTGGCTACCGATGTTGTCACGATACGGGTCTTGTCCATTGCCAAGATATTCGACAAATTTACGTGGGTTTGGATTGGCTTCAACTTGAACTTGGTGTGTTCCTTGTCCAAGGTACACGTTTGGCAACGTACGAGCAATACCTACAGTCGCTCCTGCTTTCACAACCAGTTCTTCCGTGAAAACAATTCGACCATCAATGGTATACACCAGCGGAATTTGTTTATCTCCTCGTGCGGCATCGTTTGTCAGGTTAAAATTAACGCTGTATGAAACAGCTTTAGAACTTTGCCCTGGTGCTAACCATTCATTTGCAGGATTAGCTTGGAAATTGCTAACGATAATGTTATCTGTGTCTGCCAAACATGGTGCTTTTGCTACGTCATCTTGAGGGTCGTCATTCACACCTAGAATCTTGTATTTTGATGGAATGGTCGCTTGTGAGCACATTTTTGGTACATTTGGTTTAAATGGAACCCAATATACCGCATAATCACCAGGATGTCTCATGGTTCCATCCGCAAGCACGTTACCATTCTTGTCATAAACGGCTGTAGGTGTTACCGTTTGATTTTCCGTTGTGGAGACTTCATCCGTATTTCTTACGGTTAATTCAGGATTGGTGACTGTTTTGCTTCCCTTATCTTTTGTGACGGTGTATTCCACATACAAGTCACGTCCTGCGACAACGGATTCGACAGGATTTTTATTCCAATCGTAGTAGCCATTGAATTTAACCGCTAAGTTTTCAGGAGGATTTGGTTTAATAGCGAAGATTATTGATGCATTATCATCGTTGGTATTTACGTTATATCCTAATTGACCAAACTTAGATGGTACTTCTGCCTGAAACTGAATGCTTTTTGTAGGACTACCTGTGGTAGGAACCGTCACATCGTATTTGAAGTGAGCAGTTTTACCTGTTGGTAAGTTGTTTGAATATGGGGGTAATGCCTTTGCACCTTGCGCATTCATATGGGATACAGAGAATTGATTAATATTTCCAACTAACCCGTCATAAGAAACCATGTTGTTTAATGTAATAGGCATGTTTGTGATGTTCTTCTTGACATCTGGCATATTTTCTACATCAACTTCTACATGGTAGGTCGCACCTTTTGTAACAGATGTTTGGAACTTTTTGACCGTTGGCGTGTTCACATAATAGTCTGTCCCTCTCTTAGCTTCAGCTATTAATTTATGATTGTCGTCATAAATTTTGTAATCCATCAGTCGAAGATTGGATTGTTTCGGTGCGTTGGTAATAACCGTTCGATAATACAACTGACCATCGGCTCCATAGTGCCAACCTAACCACACACCCGTTTCGGTATCAGGATTACTCATAGGCATTAAACGGTCAGCCCAATAAGCGGGGTCAGGATGGGCGGCTTTTAACTCTGGATAATCGACAAACAGATGTCGGTTAATCCAGTCATATTTGATGTTCCAATCTTGGTTGTAAACCGTAAAGCCACCAAATAGTTTTTGACTCAAAGGTGAACCAAATCCACCACGTTGCCAGTTGTAATTGGCAAGTATTTTAGCTGTTTGCGGTTTAGTATTTCCTTGATATCTTGCACTATCAACGTCATTAGGAAAATAGGGGTTTCCAATTGCAGTACCGTTTAGTGTATATCCAAGGAATCGCCATTCATAGTTCTTCCCTTTAAAATCACCATAAAGAATGGTTTTAGAACCAGAATTATCGCCATTATAACTTAATGAACCTGGGTCAACCGAGCCGAGTTTCAAGTTATTTGCATAAGGCTTGGAATCGATATTTGGTACGTGGTGGTCACCATGATAGCCCACAAGCGTTTGACGGTTTTCTAGCATCAACGACATATCTGTTCTTGATAAGGGCAGATGTTCCGCTGGTGGTGGAGAAACAGTATACCAAACAAATCCACCAGGATACACTTCTCTATAAAGCTTTTGAGTTCCATACCACTGTGATTGTGGTATTTGTTGCCCGCTGGAATTTCTGTAAGCTGAATTAAATCGTATAAACATAGGAGGATTTGTTGTTGTATCTGGCAGGGTTTTGAATTGGGATTGCCCCCAATTTACCGCATGTCCTTTGAAAGAAGTTCCTATTGAATAAAGTCCACCGATTAAGGACAACCCCAATACGGCTGATAGAGCAACCTTTTTCCGATTTTTTTTCATTTTTCCCCTCCTTTATTATGAGGTTTTTACTATGACATAATAATAAGACATTGTTTTTATTTTATATATAGCATATATGCGCTATATTGTTTTACATTGTTTATAGATTATATACAGGATATACAAAAGTATAAAAGTATCAAAAAACGTAATGATTGTATAGCAAATGGCAAAATAAAAAAAGCTAAGAATTTCTTAGCTTTTTTACCTTAATGCTTATTAATGTTTTTTTTGAAAACCTACATGTATATATAAACATCCGTCCGTGTCATTTAAATTCACCATGACCGTTCTTCCGTTAGCTGTAAACTGATTTGGAATATTTCCTGAATTGAAGTAATTCCAAACTTTCATGTAATCTTTTCCGAAATAAAATTTAAACAATTCTTTTGAGACGACAGGGATACGATAACTTGCTGGAACTTCTGGGGCTTGCCAGCCAGTATATCTAAACTCTACTTCATATTTGCCTAATGAGTTATGCGTATCAGCAATACTAATAGCTTGTGGTTGACCAGGGATATTGAACCAGTGACCATGAAAATCAAATCCAAGTTCTTTTTGGAACACTTGGAAGTTTTTATCTTGATTTGAAGACCATGATGACTTCAATACAGGAGCCGTCCAACCATCAGGATATGTTTTGCCTCCACCAGGCTTTTGCGTTTGTGGATTGCTTGGTGCTGGTTGTGTAGCCATACCCGCTACGTTGATGATGGTTTTCCCACCTTGATTGGTTTGTTTCACTCCATAACCCATACCTTTAAACGATTTCACAAAATCAATTGGTACATAAAGCACGCTGTCTTTCATGATGGCTTTGGCATCTACTGGAACAACAACTTTACCCATTAATTTCGTCTCTAGTGGAATAGCTTGTCCATTTACACTTGCAGAAGATGAACCTTCTTCAACTGTAACGACTTTTCCGTTTCGTTCTTGAATGATGGATTGGTTTGATGAGTCAATCCAGGTTACATCGTCACCCATTTTTTGAGCAATCGCATTCAGTGGTACATATGTTACCCCATTGCTCACAAAAGCTTGTCCATCTGCAGAAGCAAGTGGTACGCCATTTACCTCAACCACTGTGGTTGTACCTGCATGGTTGAGAACTGTCGCCGCAACAGCAAAAACTCCAATTCCTGCTAAAATTTTTGGATTTCCAATCCTTTTCAAAACGTCTTTTACATTCATAAGTAAGATTCCTCCTTTATAGTTGTTTGCGTAATTTGCAAACGCCTTGCTTATCAAACCTTTTTCATTATAGATAATTCAGACTACCTTATAACTCAAGGTTGGCTTCACGCCTTCCATTTTCCGCTAATTTTATTGGTAAATCAAGGGTATTTATCTTTATCTACAATATACTACCATTATTGACTATTGTCAAATATTTTTTACCAACAAATAACCCTCTCCACGAAGAAGAGGGTTGATTTTATTGACCTGAAGTTTGTCCAACAGTTGAGAGCATCGGCTTAACTTGGGCTTTAAAGCCTTTAAGAATGTCATCAAATACCGATACAGACATTTTATCTTTGGTGTGATTAATGACCACGATTTTGTTTTCAAGCAGAATCTCGAATCGGTCTTTATCATCTACGGCTCTACCACCGCTTCGAATTGCCAATTGGAATAATACATCGTGTACTTCTTGATAGGAAACCGTTCCGTCACTTGCTACTTTTAAATCGGTATCAAAGTAATACGGTTGTTTATCGGTTCTATCCAAGGTGAAGTGCAACGTCGTAGCAGGTTTAGGAGCTTTATTCTGCCCTGTAGAGGTATATGGCGTTGGATTTGTGTTCCAAACATTAGACGGATTGTTCCATGCTCTAGCATTTGAATGCGGATGGTTAATGCTCATATCATACGCACTATTTGTGATGCTATTGGCATTGTGAGCGAATCCTCCGAAGCTTCCTGTTGGCACTTTTACTGGTGCAACAGGTTTCGCTTGATTAAAGTCATAGCCCATTCCTCCATGTGGTTTGGTGAAATCTACACTACAGAAAACTTTTGCATCCAATTTAGAAGCGACTTCTTTTGTCACTGTCGGGGTTTTACCTGCAATGGTTTTAGTCGTCACTTTATAACAGGTTGAGTTTTCTTTTACATAAGTGGTTGAGACTGTGTAATGCTCGATTGGAAGAATACCTGAAAGATTCGCCGTACCTTGGTCTTGTGCAGGCGTAAGTTGGGGTTGCGGAGTGGCATTTTGATTCTGTGCTGTCCCTTGTGTATCCTGGTTTGGATTTTTGCCATCAGCAGAAGGTCCATACCCTGGGAGGTAGTCTCCTGTATTGCTATTCTTATAAGGAGCAAATGCACTCGCTGGAAGTTCTGTAAAATCTAGAGGAGGTGTTCCAACGCTCTCCGTAGGATGATTTTGTTGCGGATGAAAAATCTGATTCATGAGATTCTTATCCATCGTGCTTCTGATTCCAGCCAATTTTGTCGCATAAGCGGTTCGTACATCACTCTGTGGAAGAGATTTAACCGTCATATCCGCGACATCATAGTCGGTTTGCAATAAACTATTGCCTACTTGTTTAATGGCTTTATCGGTTAAATAAGAGGCGTATTTGGCTTGCAGAGAGCTATCTTGGATACTTTTAATGTAATCACCCATTTTGCTAACCAACGCTGATTTGTCGTCAGGATTGGTTTCACTGAAAGGCAATGCAATAATGGTATCAATGGCAGATGTAATGTCACTGTCTGAATTTGTATCTGACGCCTTCTGTAGGGCTGTATTCGCATCTTGTAGCTGTTTGGCATATTGTGTGCTATCCAGGGAGTAATAGGGGCTGTTGGCGTGGCTAATGACGTTTAACACGTTCCCCGCAAAAGGCGTAGCTAAAACAGCAAATCCGACCACAGCCACCGATAATTTTTTCCATTTTCTTTTCAAGTTGCAACCTCCTTTCTCTAAAATTCAGTTGGAATTTAGGTTTTATAGTTTTCGTGCGCCAAATTCAGCGAGTCTACCACGCTTAGTTTTGGGGTCAATATCCATTGTGATATGACCAATGAAATCTTCCTCTTTTCCTTCTTCAATTAAGTGAACCAATCCATTGTTATATTGATTAAGGTTTGGGTCATCGATTTGCTCCACATCTCCTGTTACAATCAATTTTCCGTCGTCATTAACCCTTGTGACAAGGGTTTTTATCATGTGATTGGTGGTGTTTTGTGCTTCATCGAGTATGATGACTTTTTCAAAGACACTCATACCTCGAATATTTGCAAGAGGGATAAAATCGAGCATATCTTTTGCAAGCAACTCTTCTACTTTTTGGTCAACCGTCAATCGATTGGTTATGGAATGCAAATCCTTTCCAGAATAAAGTTCTTGCTTAAATAAAAACTCAATGGAGGAATAAAAGGGTTGAAGGTGAGGGCGGAGTTTTTCTTCTACATCGCCTTTATAAAATCCAAGTTCTTCTCGTTTATCGACCGATATACTGGACTTGGTGTAAAGGAGCTTGTGATATATATTATTTATGATGGCTGAGAGGGAATAATCAATGGCTTCGAGGCTTTTTCCTTTTCCTGAGACACCCATTGCGGTTACGCAAGTGATGTCTTTATCTTGGAGAAGGTAAAGGAACATTTTTTGCTCTAGATTTTTAGGACGTGTTCTCATTCCGTTGACATTGAGTTTGTCAAAATCTACGGGGATAATTTGGTCATGTTTACGGATACCTATAGCAATGTGTTGTGGATTGAATTGATTTTCTAAGATAACAAATTCATTTGGAAACAAATCGAATTCATTGCCAAGTTTTCCTTCAAACATACGGGTAATCATATGTTCTGGAACGGTTAGTTTACGATAGCCTTTATAGATTTCAGTTTTTATCATGTCGGCTTTGTATTCTTCAGCTTCAACAAAATCTCTAGCAATGACACGCATCATTCTATCTCTAGAAATCAGCGTAGCATTGTTGTTCTTTGCACAAGCGATGATTTTGTAATCATTTTTATCCATTACCAACGCTTTTGATATTTCTTCGTTCTCTATGTCATAGCTTGTCCGAATCAAGGTTTGCCCTAATCTTACCCCTTGTTTTAAGGGTGCTTTTTGGGATAGTTCATCAAGGATTTTGGAAACAATTCTAGCATAATAGCCTCTCTCTGAACTCTCATCTTTTAAATGATTAATTTCTTCATAGACAACAGACGGAATAATCACTTCATTATCTTCAAATTTATAAAGCGCATCGACATCATAAAGAAGGACACTGGTATCAGCAACAAACTTTTTCGACAAAAACATATCCCCTCTCTTATATTGTTTTTAGTCAATACTGTTAAAATCAGCATAGGACTTCTTGATACTTTATGCAATATAAAATGGGTTTAATCGGTTTGAAGGATAGGAGCCAATCGTTTATAATAAGAAGAACTCCTTTTTATTTTTTTGAGGAGGCGGTTTTAAAATTATTTCAATAGTAGAAAAACTGTAATTTCTTCAATCCTTTCAAACCTTACTTCCAAACATTCCTCCACCTCTTATAAAACATACCTTAAAAACATATCTTATCATCATATATTCTTTCATAGATTCATACAGTAATTATAGGCAGAGATTACGCAAATCAAAAAGCTCCAATCCCTTGACACATAAGGCTTGATGATGATTTTAGTTAAACAAAAATTTCCACATCCACCCCAAAATTTTCTGAGAAACCTTCTTTTTTACCAACTGTGAACACTTAATTTTCCATGTGTGACTACCTTTTTTTCATTTGTGAACATTATTTTTTCTATTATGAAATACTTTTTACCAATGTGGACATTCTTCTTTCTATTTTTCCTGTAATTTTTCCATTGTGAATAGCGTGTGTATAAAATGTGGACAAATTTGTGGATAACCGTTGCATAAATAAAAAAGACTTCCCCGTCTCTTTTGAAAAAGACGAAAAAGCCTTTATTTAGAATGATTATATTTACATATAAGATAAAATATGGAAATAATAGGCGCAAAGAAATAAAGAAGATTAGGCGATAAATTTTTGAAATACCGTCTTTTTAATCAATGACCGTACAAAGCCCCCTACATTCTCCACGACCAGTTCCTCTTCGTTAGAGACTTGTTCCTTGTAAAGAGAAAGAGCTTCACAAAGATATGTGACGCCGTACTCCATAGACAGTTGAACAAGGTCATTCATATCTTCTGGTGATAATTTGTATGTCGTCTCTCCGAGGATAGAGCGGATTTGTTGCGTAAACTGCTTCTCTTTTTTCGCTCGTAATAATTTTTCGTTAAATTCAGGACGTAATTTGAACATGACAATAGAATCCTTGGATTGGATATCAAAGGAACCTGTTACACCCTCTAACGTTTTCTTAATGATTTTAGGATAGCTGATATTTTTAGGTAAGGATTGCTTAATGTCCTGGTAAGTCGTGATGGCGTATTCTTCGGCACTGATGGATTTGTTGTCTTGTTCAAGTGCCAATCGAAGGCTTGCTCTTATTTCGTTTACGGATTTTGCACTCACCAGTTGAACAAACAGTTCTTTTGAAATGCGAAAATAACCAGAACCATTTTGTTTTCTGGATTGATGATATTCTTTATATTTTGTAATATGTACACTGAAAATGTCAGAGGTATATTTCATGGTAGAAATTAGCCCTAACTTACTTAATTCAATGTTGTTATTTTTCACCGTTCGCACGTTGCAACCTAGTAGACTTGCAATGGCTTTGATTGATACATATTTAATAAAGCCATTCGAATCTACAGTCATTAAATGATAGAGTATGAATTGAAGTAGTTGATATTTAGAAAGACGCTTTTTATTTTTCAACAATTCGTCTTTCTGAATACGGTAGCGGTGCATTTCATTGACGTAGATACCTTTGGGCAGAGAAAAAATTTGATATTGGCAATTTTGTTTGCAGTAAGTTGCCTTATCCTCAATAGGAACATCTTTTAGTTCACAATGAGAAGGACAGGTAGAAAAGTCAACTTCTACTTCTTCGAGACTATGACCTTGGTCACTTCCCCTCTTATAGTTTGGCGTCACACCTAATACGGTAATGAGCATCTTTTTCCCGATTCTAGCGAATTCCCTCATGGGCATCCATGTATCCAATGAAATCACCTACCTTACCTAAATTCCTATAAAAGTTTCATAGCAACATTGTAAGAGATATCGACTTTGTTGTCTAAAAACAAAAAAATAGACTTGTCAGAACGGAAAAACAGAGACAAACCGAAATGAGTCCTTTTTTTTAGCGGTATTTCTCGTACGGCATAATAGGTGACCTGTCAGAACGGAAAAACAGAGACAACTATGCTGATACTGATAAACAATGAGGTGTAGCGAACTTTGTCTTTTTTACAAAAGCATTTTTTACGTTTTTTCATGGTAGTGTTAGAAGTTAAAGCAAATGTTGTGCTTGTCAGAACGGAGATTTTAATACAAAACCAAAATATGGTTACGAAATGACCTGTCAGAACGGAAAAACAGAGACAAACAGGAAATGGAAGTGTCGAATTTTGTCGAAATAAAATTTTATTTTTTTTAAAAGTATCAGCGACTTGTCAGAACGGATATTCGAAGACAAGTTTAATAGGGTTGTTCATAACGAGGTTTTTTTTAAGTTTAAAGATTTTTTTTGATGGGAAAAAGTTAAAAAAGACTGATATTGCCTTGTCAGAACGGATAATTGTAGACAAGTAAAAGTTATGCCTTGTCAGAACGGAGTATAATAGACAATTATCTGTAAATGACTTAAAATGTACCCGTCAGAACGGAGATTTGGAGACAATTCAGGGTTTTAACAACTTACCAGTCACTCTTTCTATTAAGTTTAGACATGATATAATGAGGGGAACAGGGAGGTTTTGCAAGTGAGAATACCTGATTCTACGATGCAAAATATTTGGGATAATGTGAACGGTTCTCTTGAAAAGAAGTATAACCAATACTTATATTCGGGAAACGGGATTGAATTTCAAACCTATTACAATAAGACTTTAACGACTATTTTCAACACATTGGATTTAGAACATTTATTTGAAGTAACCAGTGATACGTTGTCTCCGATTGTAAAGAGACGGCAAAAGACTAAAAAAAGATGGTTGGATAGGGAATTAAATAGTGAAGGTTTATTTTATAAGGAAATTGAAGTTGTCGCAAAAGGATTGTTCGAACAATTTCAAGATGAACCAGAAAAGTTTAAAGCTGTTTATCAATGCGATACCTATGAAGAATTAAAAGTGAAGCGATTAGCTGAACTCCGAACGTGGTTGGAGATGGATGATATACCTGTATCCGATTTTCCATATTTAAAAGATAAACAGAGATTCCAAATACAAAAAGCGTTTGATAATGATATTGAGTATATAGCCTTGAAGTTAATAAAAGAAGAATGTCCTTTTGGTATGCAGAGTGCGATTGTCGCACTTCCTAATTCCATGAGTAATATTCCAATTGATTTTACGAATCGGATACGGATGAACCAAAATCCTATTCTTTCACAAGGAAAAGACCAATTCTTTTCCGATATGTATCATATCGATGATAATACCGTTCTTGAAAGTTTAGTCAATGTGGAAATTCTACGTACTGGCGTGATTGCGAGCGTTTTAAAAACATTAAATGCAATGGATGTAAAAATATTTTTATCGGTTATGACCAAACAAGATGAAAACTTTTTTACTACTAGAGAAATTTTAGTGGATATTGGAGATGTTGTACGAGATGTATATACCTCCGATAGCCAAAAAAGTTACATGTCCGTTAAGGAAAGTCTTCTTCGTATGGCTCATTTGCAGTCTGGATTAGTCAGCGATACATTACGAGGCTTTACCGTTAAAATTTTTGACAATGTAGACATAGCTAAAGCTACGAATTCCGACAAAGAGGTTGCTAAAATCGTCGTCAATATTGATATCGTGAACCAATATATTAAAAACCAAACGATTAATATGTATAGGGATAGAATTGATAGGTTTGAATTAGATTCGGCAAAAATAGCGATATTCCCTTTGCAACGAGAGCGAATTCGTTGTTCCATGATAACGAAACCAGGAAAGCCGCTTGTGTTTCAAGCCAACATCAATTTTTTCAGAGGAATCCTTTACTTCTCCAATAAAAAGAAAAGAGAAAACATCAAAATCATTGAGAAAATGTTAGCCGAAATTAAGAGAAATGAAATTACATTGAAAGATTTTCACCGTCAAGGTGACACATTCTTTTTGGAATTCTATGAGATTGACAATCGGGAACGTAAGGATTTGTTAAATTATAAAGAAACAAGAGTATTGCTTACAGAAGAAGCAACAGCATTGCTCACAGCAGATGAACCCTATGAACAAATGAAGTTAAATATAGATTAAAGAAACAGAAGGGAATACCCTTCTTTTTTTATCTGCAAATGCATTTGCAGAAAACGATTTGATTACTTCTCACCTTTTTGTAAGTATGGTGAGAGATGGGCAAAACCACAAATTATTATGGAAGTGTTTATGTTTCAAAATATGTATACATATTTTGAAACATAAATGGAATATTTTTATTTTTTTGTTGTTAGCATCACAACCGCAAGTTTAACACCAGAAAAACGGGGAAATGACGGGGAAAATACCAGGAAAACGGGAGGAAAGACAATAAAAAATACAGGCTATAAAGTAAGCCTGTATCTTCGTGATTATGCTAATGGTGGTTCTGTATCCTGTTCTTCATCATGTTCAGGAGGAATGTCGGTTCCGATATCTTCAATACCTTTAATTTTATTGGCAATCTCATTGCACAACGTTGGATTTTCTTCGAGGAACTTCTTGGAGTTTTCCCTACCTTGTCCAAGACGTTCTTCCCCGTAGGAATACCAAGCTCCTGATTTGTTTACAAACCCTTTTTCAACACCAATATCAATGACTTCCCCGTAATAGTCGATGCCTTTACCATAGATGATGTCAAATTCGACTTGTTTGAACGGTGGTGCTACTTTATTTTTAACCACTTTGACTTTGGTCTTGTTACCCACAATGTCTTGCCCTATTTTGATAGATTCGATACGCCTTATATCTAGACGTACAGATGCGTAGAATTTGAGGGCACGTCCTCCTGGAGTGACTTCGGGACTACCAAACATAACCCCTACTTTTTCACGTAGTTGGTTGATAAAGATAACAATGGTCTTGGATTTGTTAATGACACCTGCCAACTTACGCATCGCCTGACTCATTAATCGAGCTTGTAAACCTACGTGACTATCTCCCATTTCCCCTTCTATTTCGGCTTTTGGCACGAGTGCCGCTACGCTGTCTACGACAATCATGTCAACCGCATGACTGGCAACAAGGGCTTCTGCAATTTCTAGGGCTTGCTCCCCTGTATCAGGTTGTGAAAGGAGCAACTCGTCAATGTTAACACCAATCGCTTTAGCGTAAATCGGGTCAAGTGCATGCTCGGCGTCAATTATGGCGGCTGTCCCGCCTGCTTTTTGCACTTCTGCTATCGCATGGAGCGCAACAGTGGTTTTACCTGCAGATTCAGGGCCATAAATCTCAATAATGCGTCCCTTTGGATAACCACCAATACCGAGCGCACCGTTTAAATACAAAGAACCTGTTGGAACGGCTTCAATTTCAAGGGTTTCTCGTTCACCAAGTTTCATAATGGAACCTTTACCGAATTGTTTCTCTATTTGGGCTAATGCCTTTGAAAGTGCCGCTTGTCTATCGCTCATATGATGGTGTCTCTCCTCTTAGTCCAATGATTTATAGGTTAAGGTGTTTATCCCTTTGCCATATACTTTAAAACAATGCCAGTATCCCTTTTCAAAGAGGATACGTTGTGCCATCAGTTGTTTATGAAAAACAGCAAAATCCTTGGCTTTTGCTGTTGTCGCTTCAATGGCTTTATCCAAGGATTCGTTTGGTGTCTTTTTATCAAAATAGGCATCTAGCCTATCAACTTCCATTTGGATGGATAAAAGCTTCTGTTGGATAAAATTCTCCACTTCAGACAGGTAGTGGCTCCACAGATTGCATTCGGTCATCAAATGATAGACTTCATACAAATCCTGTTCTTGCATGCTAAAGTAACGATGTATGGTGTGCATATATCCAGTAAAATCAAGACGTAAATCCTCTTCTTTCAAATACTGATTTATTCTTTTTGCCATATCAGGGAATTTAACAAGGTTGTTATCCTTCTTCTTTCTTCCACTGCTATGTTCGGTGTAATTCTTCACGGGAAATCCCCCATTCTCTTTTTAGGAAGCTTGTGGGGATTGATTGTTATTGTAAATCGGTTTGTTTGCCCAATCGCAAGTGGCTTTGCAATGGTAATAACCCCGTTCAAGAAATTTTATTTTAGATTCAAGTTCATCATAAAAAGCTTTTAAACAGTTTCGCTTTTTACGAGCTTGTATCACATGACTATCTTTATTTGAAAGACGCTCACCATTTGCAACCTTCACCGCATCTGCTTTAATGGATGCTGTTGCTTGAATCTCTATCTTATCGGTTTCAGCGTCTAAATAGAATTTTTGAATCAGATTCGAAATGCTTGCGAAATATTCCGACCATGCGTTTAACTCTTTGGTTAATCGCCATGCCGTATGAATATCATTCTCCTGCATATTCGCATAGTCAATGATGGTCTCGGTGTATCCCTGAAAATTAAGGGTGATACCATCTGCTTTCAAGTATTCTCTAGCCATTAGACTTAACGCTTTAAAATAACTCATACCGCTCCCGCTCTTGCTAGGTAGTGGATTAACAGGTGGTTTTGCCATGTTGTCCCCCCTCTCTTATGTACGAATTTATATATTTAGTATAGATTATTTGTAGACTATTGTCAATTATTTTTTACTAAAGTGTATCAATAATCGAGATTTGAAATGGAACGTTGGTTACGGAAAAACAAAAGTATAAAAATGAAAACCTTGACTTTTAAGGATTATCTTATGGAACAGGAAATGTTTACATTTTAGATTACATATATGAACACATCTACATTTATACAATATGAAACATTTGTTAAAGTGTATTAGTTTATTATTGTTTTTGTGTTTTTTTATTTGGAAGTGAATTTGTTTAATATTACTTATACACATCATATTATGTTTGCTATTAAATTTAACTTTAACCTTCCGATTATGTTTTTATTTAAAAATAATTATTTAATTCAGTAAAACTATAAGAAATAACAAAAGAAATAACAAAAGAAATAACAAAAGAAATAACAAAAGAAATAACAAAAGAAATAACAATTGTTTTAACATACTATTCAATAAAGGGATAAGAACAATTATCAGGAATGATAAACAGAAAAATAAACGCAATAAATTTAGTAATACTATCAACATGAGTTTAAACAAGTTAACACGTACTATAAAACATATACGCTTGATTAAATGCAAACAAAAACAAAAATTAAAACAAAATCGAAATGATAACAGGAATAAAGTGTATAAACGGATAAACTTAATTTTCTTTAATCACTTACCTTATCATTTACATAACCATTTTGTTTTACGGAACAGGAAAAGAAAGAGGATAATGAAAAAGAAATGTATAGCGTTCTCCTTTTGTAATAGGAAAAGGTTTGGTACTATGAATCCATTAACAAAAGCGAATTTTTTCTATAAAATGGAGCTATACATAAAATGAAGGGGAGAAAAAACGACATGGGTAAAGTAATAACACTGGGCTTGCAAAAGGGAGGCGTGAGTAAAAGTACAACGACGGGCATCCTGGCATACCTATTAGCCAATGATGGTAAACGGGTTCTCGTAGTGGACATGGATTCACAGGGAAACGTGACCGAATTACTCACGGATGTTACTGCTAACGAATTTATTGGTCGGTCTATATATGAAGCCGTTATCTATAAAGATGCAGAGAAATATATACATAAAGTTAGCGATAACCTAGACCTTATTCCAGCAAACAACTTCTTAGCATTGTATAGTCGTTGGATTTATACTTCAAAGATGATTGTTTTGGGCGAAGAAGTACGTGAAGAGATTATGCCTTATAAAGGTAAAGCAGAGGAACAGTTGGACATCTTACTCGACCAGGTACGAGATAAGTATGATTACATCTTAATTGACACTCCGCCAAGCCTATCAGAACAAACCTCTTCAGCTCTGGTGGCAAGTGATTATATTATCGTGCTGTATGAGTGCTCCAAATTCTGTTATTCAGCCATACCAAACTTTATGGAGTCTTTGGAAATCGCAAAAGAAGTCAGTTCGCATGACGTTGAAGTGGTGGGCATACTCCGAACGCTGAACGACAAAAGAAGAAGTGACTCTAAAGTATTTAATGATGCGATTGCAGAAGATTATCCAGACCTCGTATTTAAAACCATCATCACAAGAAAGGCATCAACAGGTCGGCTTCCTTTTTACGGATTGAGCGATAATCCTGAACTGAATGATGCGCTTTCTCAATTTAAGGAGTTTTATCAAGAATTGGTAGAAAGGATAGGTGAGTAAAAAAGATGGCAAATAAAAATACAGTTCAAAAGAATCAGGATAGATTGGCTCACGCACGAGCAAACGCTATTTCTCCGACACGAGCCATCATGAGTGGTTTTAACAGTTCAGAAACGGAAGAGGGAAATACAGAAGAACAGGCTTCCAATATTAAAAAACAGGAAGATAATAAAGGTCAAACGGTAGCACCAGTAAGGTCTACATCAACTGAAAATCCAACAGTACAGACAAGTGAGCAAGTAGCTGTAACTGCAGAAAGCCAGAGCTACGGACGTTTTGGTTCATTAAAATCGAGATTTAATAAACAACGGGTGGAAGATACACATACCCGCCGTACATTCTTAGTTCGTAATGATTTGCTTGAACGACTGGATGCCATTTCGGAGAAAAAGCATGGATTTAAAATTGAATTCATTAACTTGGCAATTGAAGCGGCATTACAGGAACTAGAGAAAGAGGAATAATGTAAAAGGTTCTGTAAACTATTGTGTTTACAAAAATGTACACATTTATGGTTACATATATGATTTCCATTAATTAAGTTCATCATCAACCAAATACGTATAAAATTAAAGGAGATTCACGGCATTGATTTGCTTCGTGAGTCTCCTTTTTGTTAGAAGTAGTGGATTATGGGAAAACAGTAAGCAAATATCTAAAAGTTAGGATTATAACGTTATGAGTTCCTGCATTTGCTTATCAATACTTGGTAGCATCAATGTAGTTATCACCATCAACGGTAAACTGTAACGAAACTCTATTGTTATAAACGTTCAGTTCTGGATAACCAATAGCTCTTACTGACAGCGGTTCTCCTTTAGCTCTGTAGCGTTCCGCCTGTCTCCACATAATCAGCGATATAAAATCGCCTATCAGCTTAACGTGATTTTTTTGTTCACCCATATAGAAGGGCTTTTTAGCCTGGAAGTTGTCCATAACCAGAATAGGTTTGGGGAAAGACTCACCATACGGTTCGAGTTCTTTCAATTCATCCACAATATCTATGGTTACGTTGTTTGCATCGATGGTAGCATCAATGTGAAATTTTTTAATGTAATCTTCTTCGGTTAGCCATTTATCTGCTAACTCATTCATCGCCTGTTCAAAGGGTTCCACCATGTGTTCTTCGATTGATAATCCAGCGGCCTTTGCATGACCACCACCACCAACAATATAGGCTTCCAGTTCTTCAAACGATTTTTTTAAGTGGAATCCATCAATGCTACGTGCAGAACCTTTCAAAAGTCCACTTTCCGTTTTAGTAAAGACGAAAGTAGGGCGATTGTATTTCTCTTTTAGCCGACCCGCAATAAGTCCGACAATACCTTCATGGAAACTTTCATCGTAGACCACAAGAACATTCTTAATTCCTTTTTCACGCAACATTTCTTCTGCCCGTTCACATTGTTGCTCGGTCATTTTTTTACGTTCATCGTTAATGCCTTTTAAGTAGGTGATGGTTTCCCGCATCAGTTCTTCATCTTCCCCAAAGAACATCTCAATCGCTCTTCGTGGGTCACCGTCCAGTCGCCCAATAGCATTTAACATGGGAACATAAATAAAACCAAAGGTATAGTGGGCATTTACTTCTTTTACCCCTGTGACTTCACGAAAGATTTTATAGAGGGTTCGTTTTTCTTTACGCACCAGTTCCAAACCTTTTTGTACCATCACTCGGTTCTCGTCAACCAATGGAACAATATCGCCAACCGTAGCCACAGCTACAATATCCAGGGTATCATAGACCGTTTCTAAAGGTAGTTCCATCTCCCAAAAGAGGAGAAGCATTAATTTAAAGGCGACCCCTGCGCCACATAGTCCTTTAAACGGATATTCATCATCTTTTCGCTTGGGGTCAACGACAGCATCGGCATTGGGTATGGTGTCACCTTGTTCGTGGTGGTCGGTAACAATGACTTTAAGCCCTAAATTTTTTGCATAATCAACACCCTCAAATGCCATGATGCCGTTATCAACGGTTATAATCAATTTGGTATCAGGATAAAGTTTTAATAATTCATCGACGCCTGAAGGCATCATGCCGTATCCTTGTGTAAATCGATTGTTCGTGTAAAAGCCTACATTGCCTCCAGCCTTACGGAGTAGGTCAGTCATAACCACAGTACTGTTTACGCCATCACTGTCATAATCTCCGTACACCACCATTTGTTCTCCATTTTTAATGGAGTGTTTCAGGATATCAATCGCTTTTTGCGCATCCTGCATTAGTCTTGTATCATGGAGATTTTCTAATGTCCCAAATAAAAAGGATTCTATTTTTTCTGGTGTATCATAACCACGGTTTACCAAAACCTTTAGCGTGATGTCAGATACACCCGTCAGACGTTTATCTTTTTTTAGTTCTTCAATGTTTTTGTTTGGAAAAAGCCAGCGTTTTTTCATCTCTCTACCTCCTTATCTCCCAACATGTAGTTGCGTACCCGAAATTATCAATATATCTAGTATATCATACTCATTTGTAACCGTAAAATATAATTTACAAAAAATAAAATTATTTTATGTACGTTTAGGAAATGAATTTTATTAGTACATTGGCTATTGTACATCTACAAAGCGAATTCGTACATGAAAGATAACGGAAAACAAAAACACCTGCTCAAATAATGGGCAAGTGTTCCGTCTGATTAATGTGATACATATTTGGTTGCTATTTCCGAAGCTGTTGCCAGAACCAACAGCACGGCAAAAACTTTTTCTAGGAATCCTCCAGTACGAAGTGGAAGCATGTGAAACTTCTTTTTGCTGAAAGGATAAAGTAGGGGAATGCCTCCTACAGTTAATGCGTCCAATAAGAGGTGACTGGCTATCCCGATACCAAAACCAATCGCAAAATAATTTCCTAATGCTTGAAATATTCCTGATAAAAACATTTTAGATAAAAACATCAATAAAGCCATCATACCCATAACAAAAATAGGGGAGTGCGTAATACCTCGATGACCAAACATCGTATTCACCGCAAAGGAAGCAACCTGATGATTCCGACCCGTATGGCTACCTCTATGGTCAATGTCAGGAACTTTGGAACCCATCACTGACCCTGCAACAAAAATGGAACCCATGAGAATTGGTGAAAGATGATAGAGGGCGTTTGTATGAGGGAGTAAATATTCATTGGCAAATACACCAGCACTAAATCCTCCGATAACATGTGTTTTATAATTCATGGATGATTCCTCCTTATTTCTTAACTTCCTATATGTTATGGGGATTTGGTAGTTTCTATAAAAGGGAGGGGGTTGGTCAAACAAAAAAACAGTAGATTTAGAAATCTACTGCTCCTCGTGGTTTGTTCATTTATTAGCCAATGAGTGCGACTTTGATATAATAACCTGCGCCAAGTCCCATTAAAATCATGATAATGTCTCCAATGATTTCAACCAGCAAATTTTGAACAAACTCTTTTGTTTTGATTTTTGCTAATAGAGCTTTCACGATTTGCTCCCCACCTTTTTCGAATTGATGACGTATGGTTGAATTCGTTCACCTAACTTTTTGTAAATTCTAGTATAGGTGTTGTTAAATTCATTGCGTAATTCTTCTTTAGCCAATGACATGAGCTTCGTGGTTGTTAGGTCACTGTTTTCTTCCTTTAACTCCTCGATTTTTGCTGGAGTCTCTTTATCCAGGAAGGCTTTAAGAAGGTCAGTATGTTCTTCTCTTGTCAGGAACTTGTTTGTTTCTTTGTTGTAGTATTCATGACCTGTTTTGGAAATTGCTTCTTTCTTAACCGTGTTATCAATGATTTCGAGATTAACCGTATCAAGATAGAGCGTAGCATCTCGTTCTTGTTTATAAGGTTTCACCCAAGCATTGTCGGTAAGTGTGAAGAGTTCCTCAACAGTAAGTCCCAATACATAGCTGACTTTTAAGGCAAAATCGACACCAGGTTTCATTTTGTTTTTAACGACTGCGTTAATGTTTTGTCTAGACAAACCTGTCAGCTTCGCTAAATCTGAAACGAGTAAACCTTTCTCCTGTAGTTTTTCCATGATGTGGTTTTCCACCGTTACTTCATCTTCATCTATTATATACAAGCCTCTTTGCTTCAATTCTTCCAAGCTATTAATCGATTCTTTTGTATGTGTCTCCTTCATTGCTATATCCTCCGTTTATGTTTCGTGTAGTATGTGAAAAGAATACGTTCTTTATTAGATTCAACTGGTTTTTTACCTAATATCAGTAAATTCTTTACGTAAAAGCTACCATAGCCAATTTTTTTTGTCAAGTATTTTTTACATGTTTATTTGGAATTTGTAAAATATTTTTTACTCACGATGTATTCATATTTATGACTGTGAAAGGGTAGGGCAAGCATGGTTTACCTGTTAGATAAACAGAAAACGCCCTTCTTACCAAGAAGAAAGGGCGAATGTCATCAATGTGAAGAGTACCACAAGTAAAAAGTAAATCCGACTAAAAAGAAAAACGTCTTTCTTAGAATCGTTTTCTTCTTAGAAAGGATGAATGGAATAACCTTTATTGGAATCCCCTTGTTCTCCGTCATTTCTGATTTCACAAGAGTTGGTGTTTCCTGATTATCCAGTGTATCCATATATAAAATTCTCCCCTTTCAAGACTAAAGTAATCATATCATGTAATTTAAAACATGGAAATTATATTTTACCAATTTTGCTATATAAAAAGAGACTTGTTGACACAAGCCTCTGTCGTCTCTTTTTATTTCATTCTTTCAACAATCAGGGTATAGGCATCCGTAATAATAGCATCAAGAGGACGCAAATCTCCTGGTATGTCTTTGGCAATCTTTTCTTCCCAACTCTCTGTAGTAATGCAGGAAATGGCTTTCCATTGTTGTTTATCCGCTACCCAACAAGCATTTTCATAGGACTGCTTCATAAATTCCAGATTACTTTCGTGAATGTCTTTGGCAGATTCACCCGTTATCTTATTCATACGTTCCGCCATCAGTTTCATGCTGTTTTGGATGGGCATGTTGAGAAAAATAACCTCGCTTGGAATGGGAAGTCCAAGTTTCGTAAACTCCAAATCCCATAACCACTCTAAAAATGCCAATCGTTCGGTTTCATTATGAATTTTGGATGCTTGGTGAATTGCATTACTTGTGGTGTATCGGTCAGCAATAATGATGCCACCTGACTCATAGAACTTTTTCCATTCTTTTAAGTAGGAAGCGATTCTATCCACTGCATAAAAGGAAGAAGCGGTATACGGATTCACTTCATCCGCATTATCACCAAATTCTCCGTTTAAGTACATCTTTACCAAGGCAGAAGAGGCACTATCGTAATTTGGGTACGATACTTTTTGCACCTGATAGCCGTTTTCTTTTAATTTCGTATAAACGGCATCGGATACCGTTTGTTTCCCGCTACTGTCCGTTCCATCTATGACAAATACATGTCCCGCATTACTTTTACCTGTGTTCATTTGATTTTCCCTTCTGTATGTAAGATAATTCTTACCAGTTTTCTCTGTTCATGCTTTTATTTTAAGCGTTTATTCGATAATTAATCGGTGCTTGTTTCATAATATCACGACTATAGTCAAAAGTAAAACCGCGCCTTTTCTATAAATTGCATCAGATACTATACAGTCCGTTTCCGTTTATATTTGTCATTTAATCAAACTATAATATAAAAATTCTCGCAAGGAGGTCGTAACGTGAACAAATTTTTAGAGGTAGCCCCTCGATATGTAAAATATATGCCTGTTTTTTTATCGATGTTTCTTTTCTTTACGGTTCCATCTTTCGCCCAACCAAAGTTGCCAGATGCCTGGAAATCTTTAATGGATGAATATCACATTATTATTCAAGGAATTATAGGATTTGGTATCCTAACAGCACTCCTCGTGTTTATTATGCATATGATACATTTGGCTTCACTTGGAGCGAGTAATCCAAAAGCTAGACGAGTTATCTTGAATAACATCCTCATTTCGGGTATAACAACTGCAATGTTAGGGGCTGTAGAAGTAATATTCTCGATTTTGGTAACAACTGCATTTGGCAAATAAAAAGGACTTAAATATAAGTCCTTTTTCAATGTACATATTCAGCTAGAAGGGAAAGGATTTTCTCTTTAACAGGGAGAGGAATCTCTTTTTCATGAAAAATGCAGGTTTCATTCGTCAGGATATGTTCTAAATTTACACAATTGCTGTTGGGGTTATCGAGGAGGTTTGCTACCTTAAGTAAGGTAATATAATCAACCCCAAGCGGAGTGGACAATTGTTGAAGTGTTTGAGAAGATGGGTTTCGTAGCCTTCGCTCCATGCGGGAAATATGAGAGGCAGAAATGCCACTTTCCTTGGAAAGTTGTTGAATGGATAGTTTCATTTCAATTCGTCTTTCTTGTAGGTAGTCATTGATGGGAAGACTCACATTTCTACCTCCTTTCTTTTTTAGGGTCTAAACGTAACCGCTTTGATTTCTTGAAGAACATCTTGTTCAGGAAGATAACGTAAGAATGCCCCCGCCTCATGCAGTACCCGTTGTAAACGTTCATCCGTAGAGAGTCTGAAATTTCGAATTTCAGAGGACTCTGTAATGAGTTTGCCTGCTTCAAGTGCTGTTAAATCACTATCTGCAAACACAAAAAGAACGGGTGGTTGTTCTGCATCGTAATAATATTTTTTCCAGGCATTTGTCGTCATCAAACTTTCCAATTTGAATACTTTATCTCGGATGTGAAGAGGGAAGTCATACTCACGAATGGCTTCACCAACAAAATAGCGGTTTTGCCCATTGATTTTCATGCACATTTCAAAAGAAGGAAAGACATTTTTCTTTCCAACACGAAAGTCAGGTTCAACTTTGAAATAAACCAGTTTATCAGGGCATGTTTCTCTGATGCGAAGATAAATTTCTGTTGTTAATAGATTCTTAGAAATAATCTCGGAAGATTTCATGTTGATGGTACTGTACCAGTCCGTTGTGTCCTCATTGGAATAGTTCGCAAGCAGATAACGTCCACCCAAATCCAAACAATAAATCTGGTAGGAATCAGGTGCAACTTGTTCTTCTTCAAAATCGGACAGCATGAACTTATTGAGCACACGATATTTGACCAGTTTGTCTAAGCGGTTTTTTAGGTTTACTTTCGTTTTATCTTCGCCCAAGAGTTTGTAAATTTGGTCAGCCGTGGCAAACTTATAGCGGAACAAAAACTTTGCAATCTCAATATCTCGGTCGGTAATCACATTGTTATTCTTCATCTTAATGATTTCGTTTTTTCCGATATTAAGATTGAATTTGTTTTCAAAGGTTTGTTTGAGGTCGGCTGGAATGACAATAGGGCTATCCTGTTCTTTTATATACATTCACGTAACGCTCCTTTCTTCTATTAAAAATAAGGCAGAAAGAATTGATGTCCTTCTGCCTTTGTTCTGGACTCAAATTAGATGATTCTTACGATTTTTCCTCGTACTCGTTCTTCTTCTGGTTTGATTTGTGTGATGCGGAAGGAAACTTTCATGCCTTCTTCAACTTCACCCGTGCCAGGAATAGGGCAGAGTGCATCGAGTCCAGGTGCGATGCAAACGTAAACACCCCAAGGCTTCACATTTCGTACAACACCAAGGACAACTTGGTCTCTTTCGAACATATCGAAGCTCATGATGGTTGGATTCTTATATTTTTCAACCGCTTCAAAAATTAGTCTATCGTTAGAGGATACTTTGCGCAGTTTTACATTGACGCTATCACCAACTTTGAGAACTTCGCCAACGGTTGTGTAATCTTCTGCAAAGTCTACGTTTTTAAGCAGACCTGTTACGCCTTCGATTTCCACGTAAGCACCGTATTTGAGTACATTAATGACTTGGGCATTAAATACTTCACCCTCACGAAGTCGCTCCACAATGCCTTCTTTAAGGATGGCTTGTGCATCTTTTCGAGAGCAAATCAGCACGTTATTATCTCTATCAATTTCCTTTACAACGAAACTTACTTCTCTACCAAGGAAACCCACGAGAGACTTCCATTGTACTTCCAGGTCAACTTCGTCTCGCACGATAATCCCTTTCACGCCGTCCAAATCGAGAACTAACACGTCAGTTTCCAGTTCTTTATTGTTTTGAACGACTTTAACGAGTCCTTTCAGGATTTCCTTGTTATTCATGGCTTTTTCATATGCTGTAATAGTATTCATATAGTTGTTTCCTCCTTTAGTTTTTTACTTTTTGAATAGTTTTTTCACAATGCCAAACAACCCATCATTTTTACCATTATTATAGTTATCTTTACTAGAATCATTCAGGATGGGTTCTTCTATATCCATGTTAGCTAATCTATCGTAGGATTCTTCCCTCAAGATTCTTCCTCTTGGCGGCTTAATGTTGACGGGTTCCTCTGAAACCATCGGATTCTGTGGGCGGATGTTGATTTCTTCGATTTTTCTGTCGGTTTTTTTCGACTTCGTTATCTCCACAGTAGAAACCAAAGGTTCTGTTGGACGAACAGTGGCGGATGACCGAGGCGGTTCCACAACGACTTCTCTCGGAGAATGTTGCGGTTCTCGTATCGAAGATTCCCTAGCGATGGAAGGGGATTCTTTCGTTTTTGGTTCTCGTATAGGGAAGTCTCTGTGAGGTTCCCGAATAGAAGGTTCCATTGGCGGTTGCGTGAATGGAACAGAAGATTCTCTAGAATCCATAACAGGGTTTCTGATTTCAGGCTCCCGAATCTCGATATCTGGTGAATCCGATGCCGTTACGGGTGGCTCTTCTTCTTCCACTAAGTCAATGAAAGATTCCTCCTTCTCCAAAGGAGAAAAATCGTTTTGTTCCTGCTCTATTTTTTCAATATTTTCTTGCGAGAGCTTATGGGCTTCTTGTTCCTCTTCTATTTGAAATGAATTAGGGAACTCAATATCATCCTCTGAATTTTTTATCTCAAATATTTGACTTTTGCTCTCGTCTGGTTTGTCTTGGATGATAATCTCAAAATTATCTTCAATTCCATCATCAGAAACCACAGGCGGTTGAACACTTTCTTTTGTCTCCGTCATTTTTGGTTGTTCTTCGGACATCCCTTCTTGCATCTTGTCCAGTTTGCTCCAAAGAAAGGCGGGTTGAAATGGTTTTTGAAGATATTCTTTTGCGCCTGCTTGCATGATTTCTTGCTGAATGGCTTCATCATTGTTACCTGTCACGACAATGATTTGAGCGGTAGGGTCTTTGGACAAAATTTGCTTTGTTGCTCCAACACCTGACATTTCAGGCATCGCAATATCCATTGTGACAACGTCTGGTTTCAATTCAAAATATAGTTTGATACCTTCTTTGCCGTTTTTAGCTTCTCCAACGACATCGTAGCCAGCTTCCTTCAATGCTTTTTTGAGTAAATTTCTCATGAAATAAGCATCATCTACAATAAGAACTGTTTTGAATCGCACGTATAAACCTCCCTTCAAAATTTCAGTCACTTTAACATGTCGTATGAACCATCTGTGCTCTTATTATAGTATCGCGTTGAATATAGACAAAGCGATTTTGTGTTTGACTATGTTCTATAAAAATTTAACCGAAACTGGATAGATTTTAATTTTGGTAAAATAAAATTGACAATTTTTGATTCGTTTGCTATGATGCTATTAGTTTACAAACAGGTTGTAGGTCAAAATAGGAGGAGAAAAATATCCATGATTGGACGCATGTATAGACCATTAAAGATATTAACTATCCCAGGTAAAAGGGGATACAATATTTTAAATAAATACAAATCGAGTTTCGGGGGAGAAGCTGACACCTTCGAAATGGAAGTGTACCTTCATTACAATGCAGGTAAAGGAACAGAAGAGGTGCGAATCGAATTTAAAGATTTAACACTACCTGTACGTATAGAAAATGGACATAGAATATCTGCTCACGTCGCAAGTAATACGGATGCAGAAAGAAAAATTGGTTCGTTGCGTAAATTTGAGCGACCTACCAACATTACATCTAAAAATGTGCTGGAGTTTACCATGCTCATTAAATCTCAAAAAGATGAAGAGGAAAACGATGCGTTAGTCGTACGACTAAACCCAACAGTAATCGATAATGAAGAATACATGGTTGTCGAAGCGGAGTGTGAAACCCCCGTTGTTGTCAAAGGAACGAAGAAAGTATCTGTTGGAGAATAAAAGGGGGAGAGAGGATGATTCCAAAGGAAGGGATGGATATCCCTGTTAAATTTGAGGTCGTAAAAATTCGAAAACGCTTTGATACGAACGGCTATACCATATTCGAAGCAAAGTTTACTGATTACCCTTCAACTTTTCTTCCTACTTCGGAAATTGTTTTAGCAGGGAATTTCCCTTCCATCTTTGAAGAAGATGAATTTGAAGGAGTAGGAAGTTGGAAAAATCACAATATATACGGGTATGGATTTAATTTAGAGTGGGCAAAGCGGTTGGTTCCGCAAACAGAAAAGGGAATACAGGAATTCTTAAAACGTTGTGTAAAGGGAATTGGAAACAAAACTGCCGAAAAAATTGTCCAGCACTTTGGACTTCAGACGATTTCTCAAATTGAAGCGGATTGGAAAAACCTATTAAAAGTTCCTGGAATGGGTGAGAAACGAGCAAAAAAAATACATGAAAAAATGGCTTCCCATAAAAAATATGAAGATGTTGCCATGTATGTATTAAGCAATGGGGGTGGATACAAGACCGCATTGCGAATCTATGAAGCGTTGGGAGATTCCGCTATTATTCGAATCAAAGAGAATCCTTATTCCTTATGCTCAATTCCTAAAATAAGTTTCCCACAAGCGGATAAGTTTGCAAAAAACGAAAGAATTCCCTTCCATCACATCGAACGAGTTAAACAGGGGATTCTTTATTTTTTGGAGAACGATTTAAAAAGCAAAGGGAATTTGTATGTCACTAAAAGGAATCTCTCACAAGAAATCAATTCCTTTTTATTACACGTTGGGGCATTTAAAGATGAAACCAATCATGAATTTATCTCTTATGGCAAAGTAAATGAAGCCTTAGATATGCTGATAGAAGAAGAGAAAGTCGTTATTGAAGAGGATGAAGAGGGCGTAGAGTGTATTTACACAAAATCTTATCATGTCATTGAAAATCAGATTGTAAAACATCTTAAAAAGTTGGTTGAAGAGTCAAAGACACCCATAGCAACCACGCAACAAATTGAGGAATTTATCACGGAGTATGAGACTACCCATAAGTTTCCGTTAGCAGAAAAACAAAAAGAAGCTGTTTTTATGGCTCTGCAGAATGGTATGAGTATCCTTACAGGAGGTCCTGGTACGGGAAAAACTCAGACCATCAACACCATCATCCAATGTATTCGAACCATTAAACCAACCGCTACCATTCATCTTTGTGCGCCTACAGGAAAAGCTAGTAAACGAATGACAGAGCTTACGGGGATGGAAGCGATGACCATTCACCGAACCATTGGGTTAAATGGTTTTCAAAAAGAAAATAAAACCACCCTCGTTCAAGGTGATTTTGTCATTATTGATGAATCCTCCATGATTGATGCGTTTGTCTTTTATAAATTGTTAGAAGCTATTGACGAAGACGTACGAATTTTATTTGTCGGTGATTACGAGCAGTTGCCAAGCGTGGGAGCGGGGCTTATCCTGCGGGATTTAATTAACTCCAAAAAGATTCCGACTACCGTTTTAACTGAGATTTTTAGACAAGCAAGAGAAAGCCAAATCGTGATGAACTCTCATAAAATCATCAAAGGAATCAAAACAACTGACAAAGATGGACTTACCTTTGATACGAATAAAAATGACTTCTATTTCATTCAGACCCAAAACAAGTTGGATGTACAATCTCGCATCATTGAAATGGTCGATAGATTTGTACAAGTACAGGGTTATAAACTAAGGGATATTCAAGTGCTGTCGCCTATGAGAAAAGGTGATTTAGGTGTGTGGCGATTAAATCGTTTGATGCAACAAAAATTTAATCCACCATCTGCTACGAAAAAAGAGTGGAAAGTGAATGAACTCAATTTCTTTAGAGAAGGCGACAAGGTTATTCAGACCGTTAATAACTATGATTTAGAAGTGTTTAATGGAGAAGTAGGATACATTCACTCTATTAGCCGAAACAAAGAAGGGGATACCATCGTAGAGGTTGAATTCGATGATAAAACAGTTGCATATGATGAATTAAGCATTGAAGAAGTGGAATTGGCGTTTGTGATAACTATACATAAGAGCCAAGGAAGTGAATTTCCTGTCGTCATTATGCCTATCCATTCCTCACAAGAAGGCATGCTCAATAAGAATTTAATCTACACAGCGTGGACAAGAGCAAAAGAGACGGTTGTTTCAATTGGCTCAAAAGACGCACTGGATAAAGCCATCGATAAAACCGATAATACGATTAGGTTCTCCAAAATTAAAGAAAAAATTGCGAAGCAAATCCTTCCCATTGCTTCGTGAAGAGGTAGCCTTAAAACGGCTATCTTTTTTACTGTACAGAACGGTTCCTTATGGACACAAAGGTCTTGCATATAATGAGACATAGAGAAAAAGCAAGGTGTTTGAAACCAAACTTTTTGAGGGATTAGGATGGGTGAATAAAATGGAATGGAAATTTCGGGAGTTGTTCGATGCACGTTTTCGGGAATTATTTGTAAAGAAATTCGGAAAGAATATCTTTCGACTTGGTAGAATTATAATCGTTCTGGTGTTGCTTTCGCTTTTCTTTCAGTTCTCAATTGTTCCGTCAGAATCAATGGTTCCAACCATACAGGTAAAAGATTATCTGTTGATTTACACGAAGTCAGATTACAAACGTGGAGACATTATCTCCTTTAAACTTCCTATCAACGAAAAGGAATCTTATTTAAAACGAATTATCGGTTTACCAGGAGACACAGTTGAGGTGAAAAAGGGTTCTGTTTATGTGAATGATGTAGCGTTAAAAGAGAATTATCTAAACGAAAAGCCGACGTATACGTATCCGAAAACAAAGGTTCCTGCGGGATGTTACTTTGTTCTTGGCGACAATCGAAACAATTCCTATGACTCACATTCATGGGGCTTTGTTAAACGAGATGAAATACATGGTAAGGTAGTAGCTGTGTTGCTTCCCTTTCAGCGTTTTCATCTGGTGCATAATGAGTTAGACCGAAATGAGTAGACTTGTCTGCTCATTTTTTATTTTATCAAATAGAAATAGAACGATATTGTGGTTTAAAAACTACATAAATTAATTTATACTTTATAGACAATAATATTGAAATTTAAAGGAGTCTTACGATGAAGAAGCTAAAACAAACTATCATACTTACAGCCTTACTTGTGGGGGCTTCAAGTCTACCCGTTTTTGCAAGTGGCGTAAACATGAGCAACATCCAAACCCCTCAGCCTACCTTCTATAATAGTGATAACGCAAACTCCCAACAAAACGTACAAACACTGTCCCAAGAGAATCAAAAAATCGATTTGGATTTACAAAACCGAAAAAAAACACTCGAACAAACCGTCTATGCACGAACCTTTTCAAGTTTATCACTTAGTGAAAAATCGATATTGCTTGAAAAGTATTTTTCGGTACGTGCAAATTTGTATAAAGAATCGCAAAAAAAGGTGCTCTCTTTAACCAATCCATCTGATTTGAACAGTCTTCAACAAGCCCTACTAACGGATAGCGATAATGAAAATAAAGATAACCAATTGCTCATGGCTTTATTTCAGCAAACACAAGAGAAAAAATCGGGGGAGCAATCGAAACTTCAGATTCAAAACATGAAAAATTTAGTTGCACAGTTGGTCGTTACGTATAAAGATTTTCGCAATGCAGGACGAAATCTGCAGAGTTTAATGACAGCGGAAATGAGTGCTTTTAATGCCCCGCAACTAACACTCCTAAACAAATTCAGTCAGCAATATGAAATAGGTGGAGACCAGCAACAAGCCTTAAAGATACAGGAGAAAATATTAAAGCTCACAAATGGTGATACGACTGCGTATGAAAATGTTGCACGTATCCTTCAAACACAAAATAAATCGTTCTTCTTTGTTGATAACGAAGTGATTCAAACGGATACACCTTTGTTGTATCGAGATGGGAATGCTTATATCGAGCTACGTGATGTAAGTAAAGTAAAAGGGTTTCATGTGTCCCTAATAGGGGATACTTTCCGAGTACAGGAAAGGGACAACCTCTTGTCTATCAACATGAAAGATAAAACGGTATCGCTGAATGGTATGGCTATCGGAAAAGATATTGCCGTGATGGATGGCAATAAGGTTTATCTGCCATTAAACAATCTTTTCTCCATGTTTCATTATCAAGTGAACTGGAATGAACAGCTTGCAAGTATTATCATTCAAAAAGAGGTGTATCCGTTAAGTGAAATTGACAGGGTTAACCTAAGTGATGTAGCAAACGTCGTGCTACAATAATTTTTTTGTAAAATAAAATTGACTATAATATATGCATATAAGATAATGGTATATAGTTAATAGTTTTTATCGGAGAAAGAGAGGGAAATAATCATGAAAGCTTTGTTAATTGCGGAGAAACCTTCTTTAATGAATGAAATTAAAGAAGTCTATAAAAAACTTGGGCATAAAGATACCATTACGTTTAAATCCTTTGCAGGACACACGATGGAATTAAGGGAGCCACAAGATTACAAATCTGAATGGGGGAAATGGGATTTATCTGTGTTGCCCATGATTCCTGAACGGTTTGGATACAAACCGAAGAAGGACAAACAAGCGATGTTTAAAGAGCTTAAAAGCGAGATTCAAAATGGTGATTATGATTATATCATCAATGCATGTGACCCTGGTCGAGAAGGACAGCATATCTTCTTTAGTTTTTATGATAGCCTTGGTGTTAAACTGCCTGTAAAACGCATTTGGCATGAAGACTTAACGGAAAATGAACTAAAACGGGCTTTGGACAATTTACGGGATGAAAACGAACCCGCCCTTAAGAATATGACCGTCGCTTCAAAATATCGAGCCTATTTTGATTGGTTAATTGGTTTAAATGGCACAAGGGCGGTTACCTTAGTTGCCAATAAAAAAATCAATGTAGGACGAGTGATGACACCTGTCCTCAAAATTCTTGTGGATAGAGAACTGGAACTTCGTAATTTCGTACCGAAAGATTTTTGGGAAATTGAAGCGGATTTTGGAAAATACAAAGGCATCTATTTCGATGAAGCGAATGAGAATGAAACGAAATTCTTTGAGAAAGCAAAAGCAGAAGCCAAAGTTAAACAGTTCGGCAACAAAGGGACAGTTGTCAAAGTTGAAAAGAAAAAGGAAACGAAATATGCGCCTGGACTGCATTCTCTACAAGAATTGTCCAATGAAGCAAACCGAACTTTCGGATATACAATGGCAGAAACCTTGAAAATCGCCCAAGACTTATACGAGAAGAAAATTCTAAGCTACCCAAGGACGGATTCTCCCTATATTACCGAGGCAATAGCCAAAGAGTTTCCGAAGTATCTAAAATCGGTATTATCGGTTCCTGAATTGAAGGATAAAGCTTCTTTGGTCATGAAAGATACATCTGTTTTAGCGTCTGTAGCAAAAAATAAGAAATATGTAGATAACAGTAAGGTTTCAGACCACTATGCCATCATCCCGACAGGTGTCTCGGTTGATTTAAGCAAGCTTAGTGCCAAAGAACAAAACATTTTTTCGATGGTTTGCAGGCGGTTTTTGGCTATCTTCTTTCCTCCTATGGTTACAAACAAAACCAACATTGTTACGGAAAGTAACGGTCATAAATTTAATACGACAGGCAGTGTACTCGTAAACATGGGTTACATGGAGCTTTATACGTATAAAGGCAATGACAACGTTCTTCCAGATGTCAACAAAGGGGAAGTGTTTGACCTAAAGGGAACCAAACTACTTCAGAAGAAGACCACTCCACCGCAACGCTATAACGATGAAACATTGGGTAAAGCAATGGAAAATGCGGGGCGTTTTGTGGAAGATGAAGAATTGTCCAGCGTGTTAAAAGAAGCAAAAGGGTTAGGTACACCTGCTACGAGGGGCGGTATCGTAGAGAAGTTGGTTAAACTTGAAATGATAGAACGTAAAGGTTCTGGTAAGGTAAAATCCTTCCACGCCAAAGATTTTGGTATTGAAATCATCCAAAGCTTAAACGGAAAAGATATTACGCTACCTGAGCTAACCGCCACATGGGAGCAAAAACTATCTAGTATTGAAGACGGTACCTATCAGCCAAAAGATTTTTACGATGAAATGATAGTGTATGTGAAACAAATGATGGATGATTTTAAGCATACCCATGTTTCCGTTTCCCGTACATCCGATAAAGAAGTCTTGGGTAAATGCCCGAAATGCCAAGCAAATGTGGTAGAGGGAAAGAACTTTTATCTTTGCGCTAATTACAAAAAATCCTGTGACTTTATCATAGGAAAAGAAATGCTAGGCGCAAAAATTTCTAAAACAGAAGTGAAAAAACTACTAACTGGAAAAGAAACGAAGGAGTTAGAATTTACCTGGAAATCGGGTAAGAAGGGGAAGGCGAAACTAAAAGTAAATGGTTCAATATTAGACTTTGTGTTTACGAATAAACGCTAAATTATTATCACGAATTCGGCGTAATAGGATAAACCCTTGTTTTATATGAGGTGAATTATCACCGAAACGGAGTAATGGAGTCTCTCTATATGGGAGGCTCTTTTATTTTATCAACCATTCTCGACCTGATTATTAAACCTGATTCTACATATTATGTATATGAGCATAGTCGAATGTTGACCTATAATTGACCAGAAACAATAAAAAGGAGGGATACATGTGGGCAGTAAAGAGCCGAAAAAGAACCGACTTCCAAAGCTTAACCCAAACAAAAAAGTCGTGGTTGGTCTATTAACCGTAGGCATTGTAGCAGGCATAACTATCAGTATTTATAGTTCGAAATCCATGCTGAATACTCATACGTCCTCGCCTAAAGGGATGCAAAAAGTAACCCATACAGCGGTAGCACCCGTACAACCAAAAGTAGAAATAAATCCATTGGATGGAAAACCAGAAGCACCTTCTCCTGATAAATCCGAAATGGATATAGCGACCGCAAAAAATGCTGAAAATCAAGCACGAGACAGTCTACGTAAATTTGATTTTGCAGGGGCAAATGCGACGTTACAGCCTTTTGCTGATAAGTATAACTTCATTAACAATGCCAAAGGGTTAGCGGATTTACAATATGATGCTTCGTTAATGTCCAATATCAATGGAGATGGCGATGAACCCGCTACGCCAGAGGGTACTGTCAATATTGTAAAAGGATTGCATGACCCAGAGGATGTCTTAATTGGTTTTTTAACCATGAATCAGGATGAGCGAGAAAAAGTAGTAGCCAGCTTTGATAGTTTAGACCCCGTTCCGAGTCAAAAACAACTAACGGTTGTAGACAAATCCATTGAATCAGGTTCGATGTTAAAGGAGATAAAATTATCGCTCCCTGACACAAAAATGGTCTATAAAATCAAATTTGTTTTGGATGGACAAGCCTATGACGGGTATGTCATGCAAAATGCAGATGATTCCCTACAATTGTACGGCATTTTTGACCCCACAGGAAAAGCTTCAGGTTTTACCGTTGGTCAGTGGAGACAAATGAGAGAAAATCTTCAAAATGGCAAAGGGGTATTAGATGGGATAGACGTGAATACCCCAACAAATACGCAACCTGATGCATCTGGTTCGTCCCAACAAACCTCTTCTGCTGAGAATCAAACTTCTACAAACAATACGAACACAATCCATCCATAAAAATAGAAAGGAGTTGAAAAAGTGTCTGACCCGAAAGAAAAACTAAATAAAGTCATGTTGTTTGTAACCGAACAGCATAGTGCGATTATGACAGGTTTATTTACCTTGCAGATAGCTAATTTTTTATCTGGTTATTTATTTCATCAAGGAATCTTTGTAATTACCGTTGCCTTATTTTTCCTGTTATTTTTAACGTTTGCGATAAGCAAAGACTATGCAAATGAGAAAAACAAGAAGTATGGATTTACCATACTTAAACTAGCGGTGGTTGTCTTTTTATTTTCGCTGGTTAACAATCTTTTCTTGTTAGCATTTGGCTCGACTAGTGAGACAAAAGCAAGTTCTCTATTCAAATTGAGTTATTTTCTCAATGTCGCCATTGGCATTTCGTTATTTGCGCTAATGAGAAAAGAAGAGACAAAGAAATTTTTAGATGACTTCTATCAAAACTCTTTAATAGAAAAGTTGGGATTTGGAAAAAAATCCGATACGACGAGAAGGTCAGGAGATGTCAAACTAGCTGTTAATATTGAGACAAAGAAAGACGAAGTTCTCCTCTTTAAAGACCGCTTTCTTCATATGCTCATTTTAGGACCTACTGGTTCAGGTAAAACGTCTCAAACGATTATCCCAATGATTAATCAAGATATGCAAAACCTTGAATGTGGAATCACGGTAATCGAGCCAAAAGCTGACCTTGCTGAAAAAGTGTATGCAATGGCGCAACACTATGGAAGAAAGGTACTTTATTTCAACCCTATCCTGCCTGATTGCCCATACTTCAATCCGCTATTTGGTAAGGAAGAAGATGTTGTTGAAAATATCGCAACCACCTTTAAAATGTTAAGTGGTGGAGATTCAAGCCAATTCTTCCAAGACCAAAATGAAATCTTGCTACGGAATGGCTTAAAAGTATTAAAACGCATGATGGGAAATGACTGTACGTTCATAGACCTCTACACTCTAATTGCCAACCCTGGTGGAGTAGGGCGGAAAATGGTCATGTCTTTTTCAAGATTGAATGTGGATACCGCTGAAATTGCAAAAGAAAACTCTGATATATCCGCTTATTTCTTGAACGATTACTTCAATGAAAAATCAAAGACGTATGAATACACTTCTGGAATACGAACTGCGGTTGCCAAAATCGTATCCAACAAGTACCTACGAAAAGTACTGAATCCACCTGCAGGAAAAAATGACATCGACTTTGATAAACACTTAGAAGAAGGCGGAGTGATTGCGATTGCTACCGCACAAGGTACATTGAGAGACTTAGGACGTTACCTTGGCTATTTTATTATTCTTCAATTCCAAGCCTCTGTTTTCAGAAGACCAGGAAATGAAAATACAAGACGAGCACACTTCTTATATATTGACGAATTCCAAGTTTATGCGAACCCTGGATTTGCTGATATGCTCACACAAGGTCGTTCCTACCGTGTGGCTAGTCACTTGGCTACTCAAAACCGTGCATTGATAGGGATGGGTAGAGGACAAGAAGGGAAGGACTTCATCGAACTGGTTTCTACAAACGCCCGCAACATCATTATTTATCCTGGTGGTAATGCGATGGATGCCAAATTCTATTCTGACCAGTTTGGTCAAATCTTAAAAAGAACCGTTCAAAAAGGCATATCACGGGCAAAGTTCAACCCCATTTATGGATTTCAAAAAATCAGTTATCCAAATGAGAGCCTAAGAGAAACAGAAAAGCTGGAAGCCCGTTTTTCTCCTTCTGACATTATGTATCGTGAATTTGGATATATCACCTATTGTATTATCAAAAACAATAGTATTCAGACACCAGCCGTTGGTAAAATTGAATACATTCCTAAAGAATTGAATGATAAACTCGATAAAATGATAGAAGAATACAACGAAAACATCTTCAAGAAACCCTACATTCAAGAAAAAGAGCCAGAACAACCTGTTGCCGTTCAACCTTCTATTCAACAGCAAGATGTTGTTGTAAAAGAGCAGGCGGTTGATAATTTCGTTGCTTTTGAAGAAGAAACTCCTGCAAAAACACCTAAAGAAAATAAAGATTATGTTCCTCTAGATGAAGAATATACCGATGACTTCGTGTTACAATCCACACCAAAGAGTGCGAGTACAGGTAAGGAAGGGGATTCACCGAAAGAAATCAAGTTTATGGATGATGAAGAAGATGAATTGATATAAGATAAAGTGAGATATATTCTTCTTTAATCAATACTTTTTCACGCCACAAAAGAATTATTATGACTTAAACATAAAAAATTCGTACTTCTTCACAAAAAAAATGACGCCTCTACAGAGTAGAGGCGTCATTTTTTTTAATATAGACTTTCAATAATTCCATAATTACCATCTTTCCTCTTATATAAGAGGCACATGGTATCGGTGTCTGGGTTGAAGAAGATAAAGGTTTGATGATTTAGTGCTTCCATTTGAAGCAAAGCTTCTTCTTCCGTCATTGGTTTTAAATCAAATTGTTTTCGCTTAACAATTTTAGGTTTTTCATTTTCTGACTCAGGTTCCTTAACTTTTCGCTCCGACATGAAACGAATGGAACGGTGTTCTTGTCCTTTAAGCTTATCTGCCGTTTTACTTAGTTGATACTTCATTTTATCAACCAGTATATCAATGGCGATATAAAGGTCGGATGTTGTCTCGTCGAGTTTAATGACGGCTCCATTGAGATAGGCAATTGCTTCAGCCTTTCGGAATCCATTTTGGGTTGATACATTTACTCGAATGGCTTTATCTTTGTCTGCATATTTTTCGAGTTTTTCGAACTTTTCTTCAATATATGCTTTAATTGCTTTTGTTAACTCAAAGTTTTTAGCTGTAATGATTACTTGCATAGCCCTTAAAACCCCTTTCTACTAGATGTCTGTGATGATTAAACGTTAATAGAGCAAACAAGAGATTCAAAATCTTGATTTTCTCAATTATAATATACTATATACAATAGGTCAATTAAACTTGACTATAATCAAACTCTATCAGGTAGGAGGTAAATCGAGTGTGGGTGAACCGCTTTTATAACGAGGACTGTGTAGGAGATAAGGGGATGGCAACCATGCTAACTTTTTTGAATAAATCAAACGAGAAAGGAGCTTAAACGCTTGGAAGAAAAGGAATTCATGAATGAACCAGAATTGAAGAAATCCAAAATCTATTTTATGGATGCGACACAGATGGCGAAAGTCACAGGGAAAGGTTCTCTAATGGCAGTACTAGGTATTAGCATGTTCGGGATTATGTTTTCAGGTATAACCTGGTGGGCAAAAGCTTTATTTGGATTAGGTGGTCTTTTTGCCTTTGTTTTTACCTTCTATGACATGAAATACATGATGGGGCTTCGAAAAAATCCCTTTCAAAGTTCCTTTAACAATAAGACCTTTCAATATTTCAATGAGTTTGAAGGCAATAAAGTTTTAGATGTAGACCAAATACGTGAAATCAAAGTGTATCGCAGAGCGAAAGATGCCTTTCTGTTAGAAATTTTCCTTAACAATAAAGTCAGAGAAGAAAATGTAAACATTGCTGGATTTGATGCGCAAACCAAGCAAGAAATGTTGGATGACTTAAAAGCCATGAATCCCACTATCCTTTTTACTTCCTATCACAAAGATGAAGAAGCGAAATAGGGCAGAAGGGAGTTTATAGCGTGGTACAACACAATCATATTTATCACGGTAATAGCAAAGAAATTTTAAAAACCTTTCCTGACAATTATTTTCACTCCATTGTTACCGACCCTCCGTACGAAATAGCGTTTATGGGAAAGGAATGGGATGGGACAGGAATCGCTTATGACGTAGATTTTTGGAAAGAATGTCTGCGTGTTTTGCGACCAGGAGGACACTTGGCTTCTTTTTCTGCTACCTCAACGTACCACAAAATGACGATGGCAATTGAACAAGCAGGTTTTGAAATTCGTGATAAAATCGATGTCTTTTACGATGGAAACGAGGATTTGAAAAACTTCCTCCTATCCTTACAACCCGAACAGGTAGCCGCTTTCGAGCGACTTGTTAACCAACAAAATGACTTAGGTATGTTGAGTTGGATATACGGACAAGGCATGCCGAAAGGTGAAAATGTCGCAAAAAAGATGAGGAAGTCACAATCTGCAGAAGCGGAGCAAGAAGCAACCAAGTGGATTGGGTGGAATACCTCACTAAAACCAGCCAACGAACCGATTTGTCTTGCAAGAAAACCCCTTCAAGAAAAAACAATCGTTCAAAACCTTTTAAAACATGAAGCGGGTGCGTTAAATATCGATGGATGTCGGATACCAAGAGGTGAGGATGACCGATTTGAATATGGTGTCACGGGAAACCAAAAAGCAACAACGGGTGAGTATGGAATATACGGACATTATGATGCCACTGCGTATGTACCGCATAAAGAAGGTAGGTATCCATCTAACGTGATGATAGATGAAGTCACAGGACAAAAAATAGATGAACAGCATGCCAATCAAAAACGCTCGAAATCTCATTCTCGACTACCACAAGCCAGCCGATTCTTTTTCTGCTCAAAAGCCACAAAAAAAGAGCGGAATTGGGAAGAAGAACTCTTGCAGATACGTTCAGATTTAACACAAGAACAACGTGACTATGTTTTGGGTGAACTTAAAAAATCTGGTATTAAAGAATATAAGGAAGGGTGAGCTATTTATCAAGAAGTTTTTCCAACATCCCTTTGTGGATGTATCAGTCTTTGTTGTATTGATGTATTTGAAGATTGTACTTTTTGCAAAGGAAACAGATGTATCAGGCTTGTTTTTAACAAATCAAGGAAAAGCGTTTAGTATCTTTTCAATATTGTTGATAGGTTTCGCTTTTTACTTTCTGTCTACAAAAAATCGAAGGATAGGACTTGTTGTTACTGATTTGTTTCTTTCTTTTTTCCTTTTTGCAGATATCTTGTATAACCGATATTTCCACGATTTTCTCTCTATTGCAGTAATCTTCCAAATTGGACAAGTGGATGCCATAAAGACTTCGATTTATCAACTGATTCACTGGAAGGATTTCGTTTTTTTTATTGATGTTTTGGTTCTAACTCCAATCATTTTCATAAAAAAAGAGGCAATAGGTGAAAAAAGAAAGCCCGCATCTTTGCAAAAAAAGATTATAACTATCACATCTTTTCTAATCATTGGATATTCAGCAGTGTATTTTTCTGACCAATCTTCTCTGGGTTTTGAAAATCGCAATTCAAACCACGTTACTTCCTGTTTGATAGGTGTTTTCAACTATCATTTGTTAGATATTTTCTACTTCACAAAAGAAAAAATAACCGCTCCTACCGTAACTCCTGAGGAATTAACAAAAATTAAACATTCCTTTCAATCCGAACCCACACCAAAGGATGCACTTTATGGAATAGCAAAAGGGAAGAACGTCATCATGATTCAAAATGAATCATTATCGGGCTACCTGGTCGGACTAAAAGTAAATGGACAAGAAATAACTCCTCATATTAATCAATTGGTAAAGGAAAGTTACTATAATGATAACTACTATCAAGAAGTGGGCGATGGACACTCTTCGGATGCTGAAGTAGAGGTATTAAACTCTATTTATCCATTAAAGCAGGGAAGTGTTAGTGTTCTTTATGGACACAATGACTACAATAGCCTTGCGAATATCCTCAAAGACAATGGATACTATACGATGTCTGCACATGGATACAGCGGGGTTTTCTGGAACCGAATCAATACACATAAAGCCTATGGATTTCAACGCAGTGACTTCCAAAATAAGTTCACGGTCACATCTGATAATCAAATTGGTTGGGCGATTTCTGACAAAGGTTTCTTTGAACAAAGCGTCGATAAACTCGCAGAATTACCAAAACCGTTCTTTAGTTATTTAATCACTCTCCAAAATCACACGCCTTTCACACTACCTGCCAATAAAAAAGAATTGTCATTAGGAAAAATGGAAGGAACGCCAATAGGGGATTATCTACAATCCTCTCATAATATAGATGAAGCGGTAGGCACGTTAATCGAACGTTTAAAAGCAAAAGGATTATATGACAATACCGTAATTGTTATGTATGGCGACCATAATGCCGAATTTAGCCAGGAAGATTTGAAGCCTTTATTTCCTTCGATTCAACCCTATCAGTTGGTATCCACAAAACGTGTACCACTCATTATTCATTTTCCCCATAATCAAGTCGTTAAAAAAGACCATCAGCTTACAGGACATATTGACGTAACGCCATCGATGCTTCATTTGCTAGGTATTCAAGCAAAATATCCATTCTTTTATGGACAAGACTTGTTCAGTCAAGTAAAACAACGAAAAATTCCTTTTCAGGATGGTAGTTTTCTTGCGGATAACTACTTTTTTATGAACAATGGTATGGATTTTGAGCATGGATATGCAATGGATATGAATACTGGAAAAGAGATTAAGAAAACGAAACAAATGAAAGATATTTATACAAGAGTACAAGAAGAGTCACAAAACTCCAATCTCATTGTAAAAAGAAATCTTATTAAAAAATTAGAAGCTACACCTTGATAAAGCGTTTGAATGAAAAGAGGAGGTATGAAATTGGGATATAGAAGAAGCGATATACCTGAACATTTACGGGTGTATTTCGAAGGGAGTGGTGATAGGGTGATTCGTGTAAACGAATCACCCTACTTAACCGTGAAACCCTTGCATTTAATCGAACAGTTGGTTCGCATGGTTACGCCTCCTGGTGGGGTTTGTTTAGAACCGTTCTCAGGAAGTGGAACGACGCCTCTTGCGTGTGCAGTAGCAGGTGTCGATTTTGTAGCCATTGACCAAGAAAAAGAGTATGTCGAAATGTCTAATGATAGAGTGGCATCCTATCGAGTAAGAAAACCATCATGAAGCCACAATTACTGATTCATGGAGACAGTAGGGAAGAATTGAAAAGTTTGGAACCAAACTCCATCGACATTGTCCTATCTGATATTCCTTACAACATTTCATTTGATGAATGGGATGTTCTTCACCAAAACAAAAACTCCGCCTTACTTGGAAGTTCTCCTGCTCAATTAAAAAACGCTTCCTTTAAAAAGAGGGGAAAGCCTATAAACGGTTGGTCAAAAGATGACCGCAATGCTTCTTACGAATATTATGAGTGGTGTCGTAGTTGGATAAAAGAATTGTATCGTGTAACCAAGGAAGGGTCACCGATTCTTCTTTTCTCCTCACGTCGTTATTTGCATCGAGTAGCCAGCGCATTAGAAGATGAAGGGTTTGTCATTCGGGATATCCTTATATGGGAAAAAGATAAAGCGCACAAAAAAGCACAACGAGTTCAAAAGGTGCTAGAGAGAAGAGGCATGCATGACACGCAATTTGATAATTACCGTATTGGGAACTTAGCCCCTATTTTTGAACCCATTTTGTTTGCGATGAAACCCTATAAAGGAACGCTTACGGACTGCATCCTACGTGATAGGATTGGGGGATTTTATTGCCCTGATGGTAAAATTCCAGACAATAAATTTGTTTATCCAGCCAATCGAAAGAATGTTTTTCATCCTACTGAAAAACCTGTCGGGTTGATAAAGAACATATTAGAGGTATTCTCTTTAGACGAATCGCATGTCATTCTTGACCCCTTTATGGGAGGAGGTTCAATTCCGTTAGGGGCGAAAGAGATGAATCGTGGATTCGTGGGAATTGAAAAACAACGGACTTTTTTTCAGACCGCATATGGGAGAGTACTGAAGCAAGAGCGTATGGAGATAGAAGGAATGTACGTGTAAACAAATATGTAAACATTTAATGAAACATAAAAGAACGTTGTTTATGATTAAATAAAGACCCCCTAACAAAGTATCGGTTAGGGGGCTTTCTTATGCTTCTATTTTCATGGTCTGTTCAAAAATGCGTTCTTCCAAACCACTATTGGCAAAATGATGGATATTACCCAAAAAATCGAACTGAAAAAGAGCTTCATGAAAGGGGAGGCTATTTAATCGTTCAAATGTAGTAAAATAAACGTTTTTTACACCAATTAAATCCACCACTTTTAAATCTCGCTGGATTTGTTGTTCACTCTCTGCAATCACGATATAACAAATATCCCGATTGAATTTCCGCTTGAAGAAGGCATTGTGTTTATCCGAATAAGCGATTTTGCTAATCACGGAAAGTGGGCTATAGGAATACTCGTCCACAACGAATTCCTGAACCCGCTTATTCTCAACCAAAATATGATTGTTGTCTTTGACTTTTCGGATATAAAGCCCATGTTCGGTTCCTTCAAAAGTATCTTTAAGGATATAGCCACTCGCAACATCAAAACTGTGTTTTTCAGTGAATATCTGCTGAATAGAACGGTAGATAGGAAGTTCCCCTTTTAAAGAGGGGATTAATTTATCATGGAGGAGTGTAAGCAGTTCCTCTTTTGTGCCAATGTAGATTTCAAAATCTGCATCCATAATATCAATGATACGTTCATAAATGGTATATCTTACGAGGTCTGCCCGTTCCTGCGTACGAGCGGTTCCATCACAGATAAAAAGCACCACAATTTTTCTTTCTTTATAGGCGTATTCTCTTGAATTTAAAAAGTTTCGGTAGTTTTCCCATTTCTCAAAGAGTTGTTTTTTACTTTCCGTTGCCATGTCCATTTCAATAAAAAAATCCGTATCAAGCATGGTTATCATACCATCAGGTCGGATACTGGTAAATTGACCCACATATTTTTCATCGTAATACTTCCAATTAACTCCTTCATTTTGAAGCATAAAATCGATAACGAATTGATTTTGATGGACTTGGTGATTAATGTTCTTAGGATAAATCTTTAGCTCGGATGCTCGATAATAGCCTCGTTTTACAACTTGTTTTTTCGCATCGTATATATTAGTAGGTAAATCAAAGCAATAGCGAATCACTTCAATACCTAGAGGAGTTAAAAAGTAAACAGGTTCAGACTCACCAAAGATTTTTGTGATTCTTTCTACCTCTTCTATTAAATGAAAAGAAAGTAGCTCACTGATTTTTTTTATCGCTGTTTCATTGGAAATAGCTTCATTGGTCAGTAGAGATTTACTGTAATGTAATTGATAAAGTTGTTGTTGCGTTAAACAACGAAACATGTAAATCGAACGTAATGCTTCAACATCCCTTTGAGAAAGAGATTTTAGAATATCTTTGATGGCATTTTTCATTCTCTTCCCCTCTCTCTTTAACGGTTTCATTATAATAAAATGCCTTTACTCCTATTGTATGTAAAGGCATTTTAAAACATAATCAACTATGGATTTGTGTAGGTTGTAGGAGGTAAGTAGGAAGGATAATATTATCGTGTGTTGACTTTAGGCTTAATTATAAAATAATTGCATAAAAATTATTTGACTTTAAGCGAAATCGTTGCTATTATAGACTTGTAGTAACGAGAGCGTTATACAGCCATGATATTGAATGCTAATTTTTGATATGTTTGTAAAAATAAGTATCAATTGCATTTAAAATCTTCTTGGTTGTTTGAAGCCCCATTCGCTCTAACTGATATTCCAGATTTAAACCGCTATATTTGGCTTCAACCATCTCAGCGATTTTTGCACAAAGTTCATAGCGATTGTTGGATTGTGTTTCCTGGATAGCAGTTTTAATGAGTTCTTTTGTACCTCTTGTAAGCTTAAAATCAGACACGATAATTTTTCCTCCTTTATATAAATCTTTATTGACTATAGTCTATATTATATGTGAATAACCAAAATCAGTCAACCGATATTGGTTTTAGTCAATGACACGATTTCGTCGATTATAAAGGAATAAATTTGTGGATATAATAATAGCAAATAATAGAAAAAAATCAGGTTAGATAATTCATCTTTACGCTTAACCAGGTTCAAATACTTAATCAGTTTTAAGAACGTTTCCACAATCAGAGGAGGTAAGGGTTATGGCAAGTCCAGAGGAAAAAAAAGGCTGGTATGAAAAATTTGTTGATAAGGCAAAAACTTTAGAATTAAGCAGTGTTTATCCACTCATTGAACAAGTAAAGAAAGCAGAAGAAGCAGAGGCGATAGCTGAAGAAACGCAGGAGCCTATTCCAAAAGAAGCGCATAAGCAAGCTGTTGGTAAGCTTGAACAAATGATTGGGGAACTTACATTAACCGATGAAGAACTTGATAAAGTATTAAATAACTTCGAGTTTCGAATCGACAAAGAAAAAGACGTTCCAAGCGAGAAGGCATTTGAGTTTGTTAAAGGGAGATTTGAGCGGAAATTTCGTTTGCTTTCCAATCGCATTGAACGAGCGATTACAGAAGGCTTCGGCTCTTACATTAAGCAAGTAAGGAAAGGGAAAGGTTTATCCCTTCAAACCGTTGCGGATTTAACAGGAATTAGTCCTTCCTATATCAATCGTATCGAGAAGAGTGAGCGAAAAGCTCCTAGTTATCGAATCATTGAGAAACTTGCTAAAGCCTTTGAGGTTCCGATTGAAGAAATGTTGAAAATCGCTGGCATTAAAGAGGATACGACGAAGGTTCAAGGTTTTGCTCAAGTTATCTATTCAAATGGATTTACTATCAACGGACGACTTATCCCAAATAAACAAAAAGAAATGATTGTAGAAATCATTACAAAAATGGATGAAGCAGTTTGGGGTAATGATACAAAGTATAGAGAGTCCATAGAGTTGATGGAACTTATCAATAAGTACAAGGAACTTGATAAGTAATTGACATTTATAAGTCAAAATCATGAAAACATAGGGGAGCAATATGCCCTGTGTTTTTTTATTTTCTTGTATATTGAATATAATACATAAATGAATATATATTGAATAAAATCAATAAGATTATCGAACAAGGTCAAACAGAAAACACATTGAGTGAACGATTTAATCATGGAATAATGAATTCACAATGATTTATGTCAATCGGAAAAGGAGGTGTCGAAAGAACATGGAGAAAATTTTATTAGCGGTAGGTTTTCGTCAATTGGAAGATTTCTTAGAAAAAAACCTTAAAAAAGAATTTCTCTTCGTAGGGACAACGGTGTATAGGGAAGGCATTATTCGGGCTATTGGGCAGAAAAATCCTGATATCGTGGTTATTCGTGAAACGCTGGACGGGAAAGAAAATATCCTTAGTATTGTCTATGAAATACGAAATAAATTCCCTAAAAAACGGATTGTGTTTATTGCGGGAAAACGTGAGCCTGGTGATGCTCTACTTGCTACACTTGTTAACTACGGTGTCTATGACATATTGCAAGGAGAAAAGGTACGAGCGCAAGAGATTGTCGCTTTGATTCGCAAACCAAACGAATACAAGGATGTCCAGCACTTACAACCTGTTCCTGTCTTGGATGAAAGAAAAAATGAGGTTTTATTTCAAGCCCCAACAACGGTTGTTCAAGAAAAGGAAATTATCAAAGAAATTTACATTGATTCTTCCAAGACAGTTAAGGAAACAACGCCTCAAAACGAACCCCCTGTGTTGGTCAAACCTGATGTTCCAGTAGAAGTACCAGTAGCGGAAGTAATGGAACCTGTTAAAGAAGAAAAGGATAAAGTGGAGAGCGTCCAAGAAGTACCCCCTCAGAAAAAAAGAGTAAAAGAATCACCGCCAGAACCGCCGAAAGAGCCAGCTAAACAAAAAGAACCGCCAAGGGAAGCAACAAAAAAGAGCTTCTTGGATAAGTTAAAGACGAAATCCGATATTAGCAGTTCGCTTGGACAAAAAATGGTGGCAACCACCAAACAAAAAATCATCACATTCATAGGTAGTAAAAGCGGCGTTGGGAATTCTTCTATCGCATTTAATACTGCGTTATCTTTGGCTCGAAAAGGTTTACGGACAATTTTTGTAGAGTTTGATGACAAAACACCATCTGTTAGTTACTGGTATGAATTAGGTCATCTGGAGAACGGCATCGATTCAGCTTTAATCGCTTTGGAAAACAATCAGTTTGAAAAAGTAGAAGAAGCGGTTATTAAATCAGAAGATTTAAAGCAAGCAGAAAGCCTCATGCAAAAAAATTACAGGAAGTTTCCCTCAACATTAGACTTCTTATTTTTCTCCAAAAAGTACCTAACCAGACAAAGCGGTGATGAAATTGAAAACAGAGTAAATCTGTCACTTTCTAAAGAATTATTCCTCTACCTCATGTTCCAACTGGATTATGACTTCATTATTTTAGATGTTCCGCAGGATGTTAACCACGAAGTAACCCACAACGCCTTAATTTATTCCAATAAAGTATTGCTTACACTTACACAAGATGTCAGTACCATTGGCTATTCTATCTACAAATTAAACGAAGTAGCCAAGAAAGGAATAAATCTCGACAAAAAGCTTTACTATATCATCAATAAATTTGAGAAATCGGATTTGTCCCTAAAGGAAATAGAGGATTGGATTCAGGTCAGCAATTTAACCACGGTTCCTCTTTTTAACAAAGAGTTTATTAATGCAAACTTTTTAGGACTTCCTGTTACGCTTTACTCAAAAAATTCAAGCTTACAAACGGCTTTTCAAAAAATAGAAAAGTTGATTGTTTAAAATCATAGGAGGTGTAAATCTTTGAAGAAAAAAAGAGCCATTATTTTAGGGATGCAATTAGCGATTGTTGCAGGCTTCTCCCTCGCTTTTTATAACTATACGCAAAATGAAGTTCAACCCAAGCAGGTCTATGTCTTTAATAAAGACATTGGGGTAAATACGCAAGTAACCCAAGCGGATTTATCAGCCGTCTCAATTCCATCTAAAGCGGTATCTACGAATTTTGCTGTTAATCCCAAAGATATTGTGGGGAAATACCTGAATTCAAACGCTTATAAGGGTCAATATGTGTACAAGCAAGAATTGGTGCGAAAAGACCAAACAGACCCATTTGCCAGCATGGATATGTCTAAATTACGAAAAATATCCATCCCTGTCACTTACGTAGATAGCTTCGCTGGTAACATCAAACGAGGAGACAAGGTTGACCTCGTATTTACGGGCGAAGGAACCAAAAATATTGGTGGACAACAAACACCATTTAAGTACTCAAAAGTCTTCCTACAAAACGTTTACGTATATAACGTAGCAACCGATGATGGGTACAAATATGTTGACCACTCCACCAAATCCAAAGCTGAAATTGCGGGAGCTAACGCTTCAAGTCAAAAAATTGATACTTCTAGCTCTAACAACAAAATCGGCATTGTTACGTTGGCTGTTTCTTTAGACCAAGCAGAAGAAATCCAAGTAAGAGAAAATGGCGGAAAAGTAAGCATGGTTGGGCGTTTTGACGACAACCAATCTTATGAAACATTAGGCTTTGTCTTGGGTGATTACAGCAAAGTATTTGCAGATAAAGCAAGTGCTGAAACAGGAAGAGCAACTATCGTAGATAATAACCAGTACCAAAAATAAAAGGCAGGGAGGTGCAATGAAAACACGCTGTTTGCGTTTATTTCGATGTGAATGGCGTGTTTTCACTTCTAATGAAAAAAGTGTTAGTAGCAACAGGACAAAAAATAATTGATGAAACGATTGCAAAATTTGAAGGGTATGAGGTCGTTAATGCGGTAGAGTACAAAAATGAAGTAGTGGAAGCCTGTGAATATTTTTCTCCTGATATTTTGCTGTTGAGCGAAGGTCTATCAGGACATGAATCCTTGCTTCAAATCATGCTTCAATTGGGCATGAAATTTCCAAATCTCCGCATAATCTATCTGGCTGGACATGTTGATTTACGGGATGAACCGAAAGTGAATGCACTTGGTGTACTCGTTATGGCAGGAATTTATGACATTATACATGAGAAGAGTATTAGTGTCCAAATGCTTAGAAACATATTAGACAACCCAAAAGATGCCGAGAGCATGTCGTATCTTACCAAACGGGTTAAAGAATCCACATCCAAAGCAAATAAGGAATCCTTGATTGAAATTGAGATTCCTCAAGAAAAAGAGAACGAAGAGGATGAAGATATCTATAAAAATTTACATGTGGTTTCCTCCATTAAGCCTGGTACAGGTAAAAGCTTTCTTTCAACAAATGTAGCCACTGCCATTGCTAACTTTGGTGTAGAAAACAAGGATGGTAAAAAACCAAGAGTAGCTCTAATCGAAGCTGACTTACAAAATCTATCCGTTGGTACACTTCTACAAATTGAAGATGATAAAAAGAACCTCAAAGCCGTAATGGAAAAAATCTCAACCATTGTAAACGAGAACGGTAATTTTGTTGGCACACTGGAACAAACCGAAGAAGTAAACACATTTATTAAAAGTTGTTTTAAGCCTTTCTATCGAGTGAAAAACCTCGAAGCTTTAGTTGGTTCACAGCTTACCTTTGAGCAAATTGAAAGCATCAAACCTTACTACTATATTTATCTTCTTGATTCCATTGCCAAAGAATACGATATCGTCGTGGTGGATTCCAACTCTTCCTTAACCCACATTACAACCTTCCCTTTACTTCAAATGGCAAAAAGTTGCTACTATGTGCTCAATCTGGACTTTAACAACGTTCGTAATAACGCTAGGTATAAAAGCATTCTAAAAGAGATGGGCATTGCCGACAAAGTGAAATATGTATTGAACGAGGACATTGTAAACGACCCGAAAGAATCATTGGCTTCGGGTTCGGATATTGAGGAACTTATTTTTACGGCTGACCATTTAGATGACTCTGATTTTAAATTAGAAGCCAGAGTGCCAATGCTTCCAAAAACAGTGTTCTTAAATCGTTTATACGAGGGAACGCCTGTTGTATTGGACGATAAAAAATACACGTTAAAAGCGAGATACGAGATTTTAAAAGTCGCCAACCAAATCTGGCCCATCAAGAATTTTAAAGAAATCGAAGAAGAATACCTAGCTTCGAAAGATGACAAAAAGCGAAAAGGCAAATTCTTTTCACGGTAAAAAAATTACGATAAAAGAGGAGGAGACAAATAGTGGAGAATGATTTTCATTCCTTTAGAAAACAAATTGCGCAAGTGAATCGGCAAAAACAAGATAACGGAGCGTTACTTGATTACGATGAAGCAATTGAAATTATTCAAGGAGAGTTAAAAGAAAAGCTAGGAACAGCAATGGAAGTGAATCAACAAACTTCTTCTAAAAAAGATGAAATTGTTATCAAAGACAAAGAATATTTACGAAGAAAAAAATCAACTTACCGACAATTACTTACTGAGATTATATTCAGCAAAAACATTCGAGTACGCGGGTATGACGGTGAAAAAACAAACGATTTTCTTGAGGAAATGGTTGGTGAATTTGCAGGTTATTCGGTTTTGGAAAACGCCTTTGCCGACCCTGAAATTTCGGATATTTACGTCATTGACTGGAAAACTATCTACGTAGAAAAGGGTGGAACGAACGTCAAATATCAAAAAACATTCAGAAGCCCGAAACATTTTAAAGACACACTGGAACGATTTATGCGGGAAGCAGGTAAGGAAATCAACCTGGGTGATAAGAAGATTGTGGACTTTGAACTCTATCAAGACAGGGGTTGCGCCACATCTCCTAGTGTATCGCCACGAGATTATTCCTTAACCCTGCGTAAACACGCAGAAGACCACATTACCAGAGAACAACTCATTGGTTGGAATGTGTTAACTGAGCAAATTTCCGATTTTCTTGGCATGTTGATTGTAGGGGAATGCAACATCATCTATGCTGGTCTTACAGGTTCAGGTAAAACCACAACGATTCGTGCTTTACTTGACCATTACGTCACGAAAGCCAATAAACGGATGCTTGTATGTGAAGATACACAGGAGTTATTTCCGAAAAATGACCATACGTTGGAGTTGGTATCTGTTAAAAGTGATGATAAAGCCCAAGCGGTTCCGTTAGGCAAATTAATCATTACGGCACTTCGTTTGAAACCCAAATATATCGTGGTTGGAGAAGTGCGGGGAGAAGAGGCAGAAGCCGCCGTTGAAGGCATGGAGACTGGACACAGCACGATTTTCACCATGCATGGAGGAAATCCGTGGAATATCGTTAACCGCCTTGTAACCAAATACCTGATGGCAATGCCTACACTTGGTATCGACGTTGTAGAGCGTATCATTGGTTCTGCAGTAGACTATGTAGCTATCCAGGATAACATCCCAGGTGTTGGACGGAAAATAACCAGCATTTGTGAAGTTAATTATGACTTTACGAACAAACGTGTGGATATCAAGACCATTTTCCGATACGACTTTAGAAAAAAAGATTTTGTGTTAGAAGGAAAAATTTCACAAGATAAAGTGGATAAAATGTTACGACGTGGTATTCCACTTGAAGAGTTGGAGAAATGGATGGAAAAACCCGAAGAATTAGCCAAAACCGCATAAAGCATTTTTTTTATTCCTTGCTTTTTGACTATATGCTATATTCAACTAAGGGTTGATTATAATATATCTGGAATGAAATGCGAGGATATATCTATAATCTCATAAACAAAAACTATTGAGTAAAGGCAGGTGAGCAAATGGGATTATATGTAGTCATCTTTATTGTTCTGATGCTGATAACCATCCTGATACGCAATATGAATGGGAAATCTGACAGCGTAATAGATAGACGAAAACAACAGTCGAAAAATATTCTTCGTGAGAATGTATTAAAGAAATCATTGGAACGATTCTCCGAGCAAAAAGTTAAATTCTCCAAGCGATATGCAATTGAAACACTTTGTTTGCAAGCTGGATATCATTTATCTTATGCAGAGTATCTCATGATGTCAATTGGTTCGGCAATAGGTGTTGCTATCTTAGTTGGGATTATCATGAATAACCCTCTTTTAGCCATCATGTTCCTGGTAATTGGATATATGTTGCCAAGACAGGTCATTACCTTCTTAAAAAACAAGCGGGTTAAGATGATGGAACGCCAGATAGGTCCGTTCATGCAGATGGTTATCAAACGGTATGAAACAACAAGAGATTTTAGTAAATCTCTTAAACTAACACTGGATGAATTCGTAGGTGAAGAACCGATGTATTCCGAAATTAAGCAAACGGTGTTGGAAATCCAAGTAGGGGTTCCTGTAGGTGAGGCTATGGATAACATGGCACGGAGAACAGGTAATAAGTATATGGCTCGTTTAGCCGACTATTATAAAATTGCCTCCTCTTTGGGTACAGATGAAATTCGCAAGAAGCTGTTAACTCAAGCGTATTCACAATTTGAGGAAAACAGAAAAGCAAAAGCCTCTATGAAAAAAGAACTGGCAGGTCCTGTCAGAGAAGCCTACATTATGTTAGGTTCCATTCCAATGTTCGCTATCTATCAAATCATGACCAATGACACCTATGTTTCTTTTATGACGCAAACCTCTACAGGTAGGATTGGTACGGCAGTAATTTCAGCGGTATTAATGGGTTCTATCTGGTTTGTTAACGCTAAAATAGGTGCGCCACTTGAATAGAAAGGGAGGTAGTGAATCGTGCAACTGGTCTACAGTGTCATCGTGCTTGTTACGTTGTTCTTTTTAGCTAGAAGCGCATTGATGTTTTTCTTTTCAATGGAAAACTACAATGTCCATAAAAGAAGACTAAAACAACTTCATTTCAACGGAAAAAAAGAAGATGCGGATATGTCAGAGATTATTGATAAGGTAACAAAACCCGTCATTCGTCATATTCTGCCTCATCTTCGTCCTGCTAATCTAGAGAAAATCGCAATCAAATTAAAAATGGCAAAATGGGATAAGAAGTTTACACCTATGCAATACCGTGCGTTGAACCTTACGTTAAAAGCTCTCGGTATCATCCTTGCGTTGCTACTGTATAATGCTTCTACGTTGATGGCATTGGTTTGGTTTGTTGCGTTAGTGTTTGGTATGGATTTTCTGTTAAAAAACTCTGTTAAAAACAGAAAAGAAAAGCTGATTTCCGATTTTCCTGATTTTATTCGCATTACGGAAGGGTACTTATCTGCAAATGTACCTTTTTCGAAGGCGGTAGAAGAAAGCATCAAATATGTCGGGGAAGAATGGAGACCGATTCTGCAAAACTTCGTGGTCGAATCAGATGTAAATAGCGTTGAAGAAGCTTTAGATACACTGAAAAAAGAAGTTGACCTCTTTGAAGTGAGAGAGTTTGTCGCTCTTGTCAAATTAACCCTCGAACAAGGTGGAGATGCAAGAGAAAGTTTTTCTGCCCAGGCGGATAAGATTAGAGAAATGCAGTTGGATATGATTGCAATTAAAATTGGAAAACGCCAAATGATGGGTATCGCCATTCAAGGTCCCCTCTTACTTTGTAACCTCTTAGTCTTCGGTTTACCAACCGTATCTTCCATGACTTCATTATCCTCAATGGGTTAAGAATCAAACACGGTTAAACACAAAAACGCTTTTCCAGTAAAAATCCGCACATTATAATAGAATCATGAAGTCTGTGTTGACTATAAACTATATAAATAAAATATAATTTATAGTAATAATCTAAAACCATAAAAATTTTATAAAGGAGGAATTGGCAGATGAAAAATCTATTCAATCGAGCAAAGTTTGTGATGACAGGGGAGGCGGGTGCATCCAACATTGAAATCATCGTTTGGATTTCAGTAGTACTTGTTATCGCCACTGTGCTTTTCGTATTCCGAAATGCCATTATGGACTTTTTGACAAGAGCAACAGGTCAAGTAAACGGATTGCAAGTTCAATAAGCTTAATAAGCAGAAAAAGAACAAGGGAGATATTCGTATCTCCCTTTTCTAAAATTCTTAAAAATTGCATGTAAGGTGGTGAAGAAAAGTTACATGACAAGACTCAACCGATTAAAAAACTTAAAAAAGAACAAAAAAGGTACGATGGCAATTGAAATTGTAATCGGGATGTTCATGTTTCTCGTAGCGTTAAGTTTTATGACAGACATCGCCATTATTGGATGGAAGTTTTCCGTTATCTCGCAAACGAATTCGTTCGTTGCCAGAACCGCCATGCTACAAGGAGGTATCACATCTTCCGCACCTTATGGATTTCCTGGTGCAGATAGAGCGTACTTAACTTCCTCAGAAGTCGCCACAAAAGTCGCTGACAATTTTAAAAAAGCAGGGATAAAAGCGGGTGACTATCAAGTGACGATAAATGGAGCAAACCTTGGTTCTGATGTAACAGTCGATTACGGCGGTGACATTGTTACCCAAATTAAGGTCAATTATAAATGGTCTCTATTAAGTAACTTTATTCCTGGACTTCTTTCTAACTCTACTACTTCGACTAGAACGGTGAATTCAGAATTTAAGTACCGATATAGTGATTTCTCAGGAGAGTAACCATGAAGAAAATCAAACAATCTCTTACCGATAAAAAAGGTGCTATTAGTATATTTTATGTCGTTGGTGTGCTTATTTGCGCTTTGATTGTGACAGCATCCGTGGATATTTTAAAACAAATATGGATTCTAAATGAAGTACAATCCGTCATGGATACGGCAGGCGTGTCGGCTCTTCATCAGGGAGTGGATACCCATAAATTAAGAGCAGAAGAATTTGTTTTTGATGAATCCGCCATTGTCTCAAGTTATGAAAATTTGGTCTACTCTAGTATTCCAGTTGGAAGTAACATCACCACTCGTGGATTAATTAATACGTATGTAGAATACGGTGGTGCAAATGATAATTGGGGCTTGGGTGTAAGCACACATGGAGGAAACCAACTTTTGTTGAGAAGTGAAATGATTTTACGTGTAAAAACAGACAAGCTTTTCGATACGCTTCCAGGTATTCAGAAAGTCTTTTATGATTCCAGAAGCAATTCCGATTTTACTGTGAGTTTCAATGGAACACCAAAAGATGGAGAAACTGAGTTAATTGTTAGGAGTGTGAGTCGTATTGTTTACAGATAGCATCCATACGATGATAAAAAATATTCACAGTCTGTATGGCAACTATTATGTGGTTGCCATACTGACTCTTTTTTTAGCGATTGCTTCGTATACGGATATTAAAGCCTTAAAAATCCCTGATAAAGTCAATATAGTATTTTTCGTCCTACGTTTAATATTGATACCATTTATCGGATTTTCAATCTCAAATATCACAGGTGCTCTATTCGGATTCTTTATTCTGCTCATTCCCGCTATGATAAAAATGCATCAAATGGGCGGAGACATAAAAGCGATGGCTGTAATTGGGTTTTATTTAGGATTTTTTATTACGCCATTATTCGTGGCATTATCATGCACCTACGGTATGATGTACATCATTATTAAATGTCTATTTAGAAAAACGGTTGGGATTATGCCATTTGCACCGTGTTTCTTGTTGGCGCACCTTACGATTTTTGGAATCGCATTTTTCATTTAGCACGCAAAACGGAACTGATAAAAAGTATCGGTTCTTTTTGTTTTTAATTTATAAATTTATTTAATTGATTATAGTGTATAATTAACAAAATCAATGATAAAAAAGGAGAGGAAATGTTGAACAGTTCCATTGAAAAAAAAGTAGCCAAAATTACGAGAGGAAAAGAAGATATTTATGTTTGCATGTACGTCTATGAAAGCACGCTTATCAATTTATCTTTTTTTAAAAGAGTAGACCAAGCGTTTGTGGAACTCTTAAAAGAGCGAGTTCCCCATTATTATGCACAGGAATTGATTCAACGAGTACGTGAAAATCAAGTAGAACAGGTCTCTAAAGAAGAACTGCAGTTGTTTCTTCAACAACAAGATGCAGATGTTTTTCGTATGACAAAAGGAATCAAAGATGTTTTAAATAAAACGACCAGGGACATGCAGGTAGATTATATAGGTGAAGTAGCAGGTATTTATTATTTAATTTCTAAGCACAAAAATGCATCCTACTATGAATGTTATCAATTAAATAAAACGATGAAAGAGGAGGATTATGGTATCCACTTACTTCCTCCTGTATATGTAGAAACCGTTTTGATGGATTATTTATCGCACGCAAAAATGGGGCAACCACCTTTATTCTTGATGGTCTCCGAAAACCTTTTTGTGGGTGTTCAAAAAACGGTAAAGATGGAGAATACCGTTGTCATTTCTTTTATCGATGTTTTTCCTGATAGTGTATCGGGAAGCAAGGCATACCTCATGAAGAGAATGCCCGACAAAAATTATATACCTTTACCGATGTCTCAAGTCACCTCTGAAACCATGGAAACCTTACAAAAAGAAAGCAAACAAATCATTAACCATTTTATCCGTCAGATGGATTTTCTACGATAAACAAGAAACTGAATAGAAACAAAAAAAGACATGTGAATCACATGTCTTCTTTGTTTATTACCAACTGTCGAATAGTTGGACTTTCATTCTTAGTAGGTGCATCGTCTACAGAATCTAAAATACTATTGTTGAGATTATTTATCATCGTCATCTGCAAGAAATGGTCACTACTCCGATTCTCATTTTTTGATGATGGAATCGGAGTAGTAGGAGTCGCATGCTTTGTCGCCACATGCTCCCGTGAGGAAGGGTGAGGCTTTGGTTGGTGTGCTAGCTTTTGTTCCTTATGGGCTTGCTCTGTGTGGCTTGTCTGCACATTTGGTTCTGAACCAAATAGGCTTTTTATCCAGTTGATAAGGCTCATAATAGGACTCCTATATCCATTTTAAATGTTTATTTTTTTATGGTGGCTGGACTATTTCCGTTTGTATGGAAAGCTAAGTCTGCCATACTGCTTAACACTTGGCTATCTGCGCTTCCTACATGTATAAATTGAATGTAGCCTTCTTTATCAACAAAAAGAAAAGTCGGGGTAAAGGTGATGTTGTAATTCATAGCAACGGTTGTCATACCTTCACCTGCGAGAATCTGACCGTCCCGTTTATAATGATTTTGCTTGAAAAAGAGTTCGGCTTGTTGTTTGGTTTCGTTCGGGAAAATGGTGAACACCTTTACATCTGGTCGGCTTGCCTTGAACACTTCAACTTGAGGAAAGGTTTCAATACAAGCGGGACAATTGGTTAGGGCAAATTCCAGCACAACGTTTTGTCCTTTTAACTTACTTAATTGAACACCCTGACCGTCTAGACTTTTTAATGTGAAATCAGGAGCTTGAGTACCGATAAACTTTTGAGCATAACTTTTCTCGTCAGCATTAGGAAATAGAGTATTAAAATCCAATTTATTGCTGATTTTTTTATTGGTATCGGTAGGCTGATTTTGTGCCGTTGTAGCTTGTGGTGAAGATGAAGAGGATGGTGTGGCTGTAGAACAACCTGCTGTCGTCAACATCATGGCAAACAATGATAAAGCGATGACTTTTTTCTTCATAATCAATACCTCCTTCTGTTAAGTTATGTAGTCTTTTATACGGTAAATATATCACCTATATTACTTATAGTCAATAAAATAAAAACGAATTATAAAGACAAAACAAAATACCTATAATGTAAGAACACAAACAAAAACAGGTGAATTTATTTACATAGCACAGGAAGGATGTTTACTTATGAAGAACGTTAATTTTTTAGGGAAAAAATGCGTGTACTTTAAGCACATTTCTCACATTGTTATCGATGAACTGGATATTTTTCATCACACAGCAATGGATTTGGAGTACGGGGAAAAGAGTGAAAACGGTGAGTACAACCTTCTTACAGAAGACCAACTTGCTCAAATTTACTTGGGGAAGGGCAAGGGTGTTTTGTATAAAGGCTACATTGTTTTTGAAGCGGATTTGATTGAGAATAACGAACATTATGATGCCTTTTATTCCTTATATGGCTGGATTAAAAAGAACTATGAAGCCTATCTCAATGGAGTGGTGTTTCATTCCTTGAAAGATAAATTCCAGTTTAACCAGGTTAAATCCATAATTATGCTCTATCAATCAGGATTTTTTTTAAGTGACAAACTCCAAACGAAGTTGGGAAATTATTTAAACAAAGAAGCGGTAGAAATGGTGATAAATGAAGTACACCAAACGATGAAGAAGGCAGGTTAAACTCCTGCCTTTTTTTATTGACTTAATATAGGGCTTGTCAATGGTTGAAAACATATTGACAATAAAACAAATTGAACAAATCTACACTTTAATCTAAAGTTGATACATAAGCCCTGAAAGGAGTGAAACCTACCGTTGTTACTTACAAATGAAGAAAAAAATCAAATTGCAGAAGAAAACTACTCACTGGTTTTTTATGTAGTCAAGATGTTTCAAAACTCTGGTGTTTCTTATGATGAATTGGTGAGCATTGCTATGGTGGGATACGCCAAAGCCTTGAACGCCTTCGATACAGAACGAAACGTTAAATTCTCCACTTACTCGATTAATTGCATACGAAATGAAATTTTATTTTTCCTCCGAAAAGAAAAAGGTCATATGCGAAACAATGTATCACTGAATACCGTCCTGTCTATCGACAAAAACGGGAACAATCTCTCCCTTGAAGAGACCGTAAGTACCCAAGATAATGACGAGAATTCCTTAGAAGAAGATGTGATGGTTGCCGATGATGTTAAGTTCCTAACACTAGCATTAGACCATCTTACAACAAAAGAAAAATATATTATTATAAACCGTTATGGCTTAAATGGATGTGACATTCAAACACAAAAAGAAATTGCAAATCATATCGGGATGTCGCAAGCCAATGTTAGTAAAATGGAAAAGAGTATCTTAGATAAAGTAAAAAGAATACTAAAAGAACAGTACAATATGGAAGATATCCTTCTCGACTAACCCCCGTATTATTGCTCCTTCATCCACACACTCTCTACCTTTACGGTCTGAACTAATGCTGTTATAATTATAATCGCCAATAATACTATAGTCAAAGTATAATATTTATATTATATAGTATTTATTTTATAGAAGCAGATGATTAATCGTGAAAATAGAAATCAAATAAAAGGTTTTGGACCTTAATTTTGATAGGGAGGGAGTGATACGTTTGCCTAAACACTGTTCCTTTTGTGGAAGAACAGAAAATACCAATGTAGAGATTCTTGAAGGAGTCGAGGCAACTATCTGCAGAGAATGTGCGTTGGCTTCTTTAGAAACCTTTGATGAAAGTACAGAAGATATCATCCTACAACCGAATGCCGTTTTAAAACCGCACCAGATTAAAGAACAATTAGATAAATATGTGATTGGACAGGAAGATGCGAAAAAAATTCTTTCGGTTGCGGTATACAACCACTATAAACGGATTCATTCCAAATCAAAAGTAGACATACAAAAAACGAATGTCATGATGCTTGGCGAAACAGGTTCAGGAAAAACCTATCTCATGCAGACACTCGCCAAAATTCTAAATGTACCACTCGTCATCGTAGATGCCACATCCTTAACTGAAGCGGGATATGTGGGAGAAGACGTGGAATCCATTTTAGAAAAACTTTTGAAAAAAGCAAATAACGATATCGAACGAGCGCAAAAAGGCATCGTTTATATTGATGAAATTGATAAATTAGCGAATCAAACGAAAGATGGTAGGAAGAGCACAAAAGACATTTCGGGTGAAGGTGTACAACAAGCCCTCTTAAAAATGATTGAGGATAGTGAAGTAACCATTGGTTTGGGAGAATCAATGATGTCGAAACGAAAGGTTCTTCTACAAACAAAAAACATTTTGTTTGTATGTGGTGGAGCATTTGTTGGCATCCAAGACCTCGTTAAAAATCGGTTAACACCACAAAAATCAATGAACATTGGTTTTCAATCCACTATCCACAAAATAGAACCCACAGTTGAGTACGACAAGGAAATCAGCCAACAAGACATCATTGAGTTCGGCTTTATTCCAGAGTTTGTAGGTAGAATTCCCGTTATTGCCACGCTTAACCCTCTTACCAAAGAAGACCTTTCACAAATTTTAGTTAAACCGAAAAACTCCATCATCAAACAATACCAAGCCTTATTTAGAATGGATGGTGTCAAACTCACCTTTCACCAAAGTGCCATTGAATACATTGTGGAAGAAGCCTTTAAGAAAAAGGTCGGAGCCAGAGGATTACGTGGCGTTATCGAAAGAAAAATGAATGAGTTGATGTTTGAGTTACCCAAGCAGTCGGACATTAAATCCTACGTGATTACAAAGGAAACACTCACAAATCCATTCCATCTTTAGGGACTACGAAATGTAGTCCTTTTACATTAGCTTAAGAAAGGAGCATCCGATTAGTTGTCTTATAATTCCGTGAAATGGAGTGGGAGTAAAAAAAGCCAAGCAAAAGAAATTATTCGTCATTTTCCTTCCGAAATAAACACCTATTATGAACCATTCTTAGGAAGTGCCTCTGTCTTATTTGAACTTCTTCACTCGGATAAACAAGTAAAACGATATGTAGCCAGCGACAAGTGCAAACCCCTCATTGACATCTACCGTTCCATTCAACAAACACCTGAGGCCCTAATCGATTCCTACCGAACAAAATGGGAATCTCTTCAATCCATCGGACAAGATTATTATTATCAAGTCCGAAAAGAGTTCAATCAAGAGCATCAGCCCGATGATTTTTTGTTTTTAACTCGTACGTGTATTAACGGGCTAATCCGTTTTAATCAAAAGGGAGAGTTTAATAGCTCTTTTCACTTCACAAGAAAAGGGATTCATCCTGATACCCTTGCTTCTATTATTTTGGACTGGTCAAAGAAAATTGAGCAAGTCGAATTTATTCATCAAGAATACCAGGAGTTCAACTTACAATCAGGAGATTTTGTGTATGCTGACCCTCCCTATTTCGGTACAAAAGGCATGTACTTTGAAACCATTGACTACGAACAGTTTTGGTCATGGTTAGAAGCACTACCCTGTAGCTTTGCGTTAAGTTTTGACGGTATTCAAGGAAATGAAGATAAAACCCACCAAGTTCCGAACTCGTTATATACCCAACACCTGTATCTCTATTCAGGGGTAAGCAGTTTCCGTCGGTTAAAAAACCAGGGAGCCGTCGGGGTTCAGGAAAGTTTATATCTTAATATTAAATAACTAAGGAGGACATATGAAAGAGTTTAAGAAACTCCCAATCGGAATGTTGCTTACATTTGGTTTATTAACGGGAACAACGGTCTATGCACAAGCAGATGTAGGGGTAGCAACCAGTGATTTTGCTGTAAAAGATAAAGCTGGAAATGTGGTGATGCAATATAAGATGAATCAAAAGGTGTCCATTCAAAAAGAGACGGAAACCGCTTATACCATCACCGTTAATGACAACAACTATCAAGTAGAAAAAAACAATATCCTAAAGACCATCAAGCAGGAAGAACAATCTCTTCGAGTCAATGCAGATGGGGCTTCCTTAAAGAATACGCCATCTTTATTTGGGAATACCATTGAGAACTTGAATAAAGGGGAAACGGTTTACCGAATCAAAGGAATGGATGCACAAGGAAAATGGATAAAAGTGAGAACAACACAAGGAGTGGAGGGATGGGTATACAATCCTTCCTTTGATGAAAACTATAATGAAACGCCTGTTTCCACTAAAGGATATATGCTAGGCAGTGCAGAGGAAGGGTATGGCATTCTTGATGGAAATGAAATCGAAATAGATGGATTTGAAAACGCAACGTACAAAGTAAAAACCCAAGGAAAATATATTTTTATTCCGAAAGACTTCGTTTCATTTACACCACCATTAAATCAAATGATTCACCCACAACCAGTTCAAACACCTCCTCAAAATCTGACGCATAACGATGCGTTAGCCAATCGAATTTTAAATGAAGCGTACAAACATCTTGGAAAACCGTACGTGTGGGGCGCAACGGGACCTGACACATTCGATTGCTCTGGTTTGGTTCAATATGTTTTTGCAAAAGAAGGCGTTATTGTTCCTCGAACTACAAGCGAACAATTTGCTCTGGGTATACCGATTGACACCAACCATTTACAAGCAGGAGACCTTCTCTTTTTCCAAACCTATGAACCAGGTGCATCACATGTTGGCATTTATATCAAAGACAACAAATTCATAAATGCGGTGGGGGAAAGGGTCACTATCTCTGATTTACAAGCCCCTTATTTCGCTACCCGCTATTTAGGTGCAAAAAGGATGTTTTAAAGCATCCTTTTTTGTTTGGAATCAAACCTCATGGCATGATAATGATAGCTTATTTGCATATAGTATATAGAACACTGTAGAACGATTATAGTGTTGATGTAAAAATCGTTCCTTTCTATAATAAAAATACATTACGAAGAGGAGGTGAACAAAAGTGACTGCAATTAAAAATAAAAAATTTTCAATGGGTATTGTAGTGGCAATGATTCTAGCTCTTTTTATGGTATTCGGTCATCCAATTGCATCCCATGCGGCTAGTGGTGCTGGAGTTGGTGATTTATCAGTTAGCATTAACCCTGGAACTGGAACTGGCGGTTCTACCATGAATTTTAAAGGTGTATCTGATTCTAAAGACACAAACGCTTGGAATACCCTCCTTTCTAAATATAGAAACTTCATTGTTGGTATTTCTGGTATCGGTGCGGTTTCCATGATTGCGTTTTTCATCGTGCAATTTATGAAATTGGGTGCATCCGCTGGTAATCCACAAGCTAGAAGCCAAGCCTTAACGGGTGTTCTTTGGACTGGATTAGCCGCCGCTGGACTTGGTGCAGTATCCATTATCGTTGGATTCTTCTACAACTCCGTCAACTAACTTTCCCGTGCATACAAATAAACTGCAAAAGAAAAGCCAATGAAGGAGGTGAATAGTGTCAATGGCTTCCAAAACGGAGGCTGTTGGCACTTTTTCTATGAGAGTGTATAACATTCCGCCTAACATGAATGAAAAAGAAAAAGTCATAGGCGGTATTTTAAATCTTAACCAATTTTTTTGGGTTTTAGGTGGATTGGCGTTAGGAGCATCTGTTTTTGGGATTATCTATAGCCTAACAAAAATTGGTGGTCTTGCACTTACGATGGGCGGTCTTTTTTGTCTATCAGGTGCGCCATTCGCCCTTTACAAAAAACATGGACTCACCCTGTTTCAATATCTCACCCGAAAAAGACGTTTCAAGAAAAAAACACAAAAGTTACCCAATATGCGAAAAGAGGTGAAGTTATAAGGTGGCACTGCCAATTATTATGTTGGTTGTCTTTATTCTTGTATTTGGTGGCATGATTTATGCCGTAATGAAGCAATTGAATAAAACAGACCCAACCAAAGCCGATACATCCACAGTTGACAACATTTCAACTGCCCAGGAATTTCTTCCTTTTGAGGATATTAAGGATAACATGATTATCATGGGTGGTCATAAATACCGCGCTGTTATTGAAGCTTCTTCTACGAACTATAACCTCAAAACGGACAATGAAAAAGAATTGATTGAAATCTCCTTTCAACGTTTCCTCAATTCATTAACATTTCCTGTCACCTTCTACATCCAAACAAAAGTCATGGATAATACCAAAATGTTGAGTCTGATGGAAGAAGAATTAAAAGCCGCTGTTAAGCAATTTCCGAACCTGGAAGATTACGCAAACATTTATTACAGCGAAATGAGCAATTTGAATTCATACATCGGAAACAACAAGCAAAAGAAAAAGTACATTATCGTTCCGTACGAAGAAGCGATTACGCTTGCGGATTTATCTGACGACGAAAAATATGATTACTCGGTTAAAGAGCTTCACACCAGAGCTTCCATAATTGTTGACGGACTCAGTTCTGTTGGTGTAAAAGCGAAGATTTTAGACACCAAAGAACTGGCGGAACTGGTTTATTCCACCTATCACAAAGACAACTATGCTCAAGTTGAGAACATCGTCAACGGCGACTTTTTATCATTACTTACCCAATCAACAGAGAGAAAAATTGAAAATCTCACTGAAGATGCCAAACTGGATTGGATTTTGTATGAAGCACAAATGCGCTTGAAGACTGAACTTCTAGGTGAAACCGTTCCTGATTTTATCAGAGTAAATGTTGAAAAAGCGATTGCTGATTTGGACAGGCTTCGAGACCAAACCAGTGGTTATTATCGTCAGACTGATTCTGACCTATCCATCGATTTTGACGAAGACGATGAAATCTCAATGAACAACCATCTAAATACGAAAAGGTAAGGAGGAATGTGAGAAATGGGATTGTTCAATAAAAAAAGTAAACAAGCTACACAAGAATTAACCATTGATACAGCTAAATCATCCGCCTCAACTGCTTCTCAGAATGTGTTGGGGAAGGGAATTAGAAGTGTAAAAGACCTATTTGCACCTCCTTCCTTTGATAGAAGCCAAGAGGACAACTTGAAAGTAGGGAATAAGTTCGTACGTTCTTTTGTTCTGAATGGTTATCCTTCATCCGTTTCGGTAGGTTGGCTAGACAACCTGTTTAATTACGATGGAGATATGGATACAGCCATTTATGTAGAACCTGCTGATGAACGTACCGCACTCGATGAATTAACGGCAAAAATTACGCAGTTTGAAGCACAGCTTTCTCTTGAAGTGCAAAAGGGTAACATCAAAAACGTTACTCGTTTGAGAAATACAGTTTCTCAATTGTATGACCAGCGGGAGCGACTGGAGCAAAACTACGAAAACCTATTCCATATCGAAATCTTAAGCAACCTGTATGCCAGTTCAAAAGAAGATTTAGATAAGCAGACAACAAAACTGGATAACAAGTTGAAGGGAAGAAAAATTGACTTGATGCCAGTTTATTTGAGACAAGATGATGCTTACAAGAGTGTTCTTCCATTTGGTAAAACGTACATCACCGATATGTTTCGCAATTTCAACTCTGGGGCATTAACGGCTTGTTTTCCTTTCTACAACAGTGAAATCAGTCATAAAACGGGTATATTCTGCGGTGTTAACTTAGCCACGATGACACCCGTATTGATTGACTTCTACGATAGGAGCGTACTGAATAACTCCAATCTAACGGTGTTCGGACAGGCTGGTTCTGGGAAGACATTTTTCGTCTCGCTCTTAACTTTACGTTCTGCATTAAAAGGCGTACGCACTGTAATAATCGACCCTATGGCAAGTCCAGAGGAAAAAAAGGCTGGTATGAAAAATTTGTTGATAAGGCAAAAACTTTAGAATTAAGCAGTGTTTATCCACTCATTGAACAAGTAAAGAAAGCAGAAGAAGCAGAGGCGATAGCTGAAGAAACGCAGGAGCCTATTCCAAAAGAAGCGCATAAGCAAGCTGTTGGTAAGCTTGAACAAATGATTGGGGAACTTACATTAACCGATGAAGAACTTGATAAAGTATTAAATAACTTCGAGTTTCGAATCGACAAAGAAAAAGACGTTCCAAGCGAGAAGGCATTTGAGTTTGTTAAAGGGAGATTTGAGCGGAAATTTCGTTTGCTTTCCAATCGCATTGAACGAGCGATTACAGAAGGCTTCGGCTCTTACATTAAGCAAGTAAGGAAAGGGAAAGGTTTATCCCTTCAAACCGTTGCGGATTTAACAGGAATTAGTCCTTCCTATATCAATCGTATCGAGAAGAGTGAGCGAAAAGCTCCTAGTTATCGAATCATTGAGAAACTTGCTAAAGCCTTTGAGGTTCCGATTGAAGAAATGTTGAAAATCGCTGGCATTAAAGAGGATACGACGAAGGTTCAAGGTTTTGCTCAAGTTATCTATTCAAATGGATTTACTATCAACGGACGACTTATCCCAAATAAACAAAAAGAAATGATTGTAGAAATCATTACAAAAATGGATGAAGCAGTTTGGGGTAATGATACAAAGTATAGAGAGTCCATAGAGTTGATGGAACTTATCAATAAGTACAAGGAACTTGATAAGTAATTGACATTTATAAGTCAAAATCATGAAAACATAGGGGAGCAATATGCCCTGTGTTTTTTTATTTTCTTGTATATTGAATATAATACATAAATGAATATATATTGAATAAAATCAATAAGATTATCGAACAAGGTCAAACAGAAAACACATTGAGTGAACGATTTAATCATGGAATAATGAATTCACAATGATTTATGTCAATCGGAAAAGGAGGTGTCGAAAGAACATGGAGAAAATTTTATTAGCGGTAGGTTTTCGTCAATTGGAAGATTTCTTAGAAAAAAACCTTAAAAAAGAATTTCTCTTCGTAGGGACAACGGTGTATAGGGAAGGCATTATTCGGGCTATTGGGCAGAAAAATCCTGATATCGTGGTTATTCGTGAAACGCTGGACGGGAAAGAAAATATCCTTAGTATTGTCTATGAAATACGAAATAAATTCCCTAAAAAACGGATTGTGTTTATTGCGGGAAAACGTGAGCCTGGTGATGCTCTACTTGCTACACTTGTTAACTACGGTGTCTATGACATATTGCAAGGAGAAAAGGTACGAGCGCAAGAGATTGTCGCTTTGATTCGCAAACCAAACGAATACAAGGATGTCCAGCACTTACAACCTGTTCCTGTCTTGGATGAAAGAAAAAATGAGGTTTTATTTCAAGCCCCAACAACGGTTGTTCAAGAAAAGGAAATTATCAAAGAAATTTACATTGATTCTTCCAAGACAGTTAAGGAAACAACGCCTCAAAACGAACCCCCTGTGTTGGTCAAACCTGATGTTCCAGTAGAAGTACCAGTAGCGGAAGTAATGGAACCTGTTAAAGAAGAAAAGGATAAAGTGGAGAGCGTCCAAGAAGTACCCCCTCAGAAAAAAAGAGTAAAAGAATCACCGCCAGAACCGCCGAAAGAGCCAGCTAAACAAAAAGAACCGCCAAGGGAAGCAACAAAAAAGAGCTTCTTGGATAAGTTAAAGACGAAATCCGATATTAGCAGTTCGCTTGGACAAAAAATGGTGGCAACCACCAAACAAAAAATCATCACATTCATAGGTAGTAAAAGCGGCGTTGGGAATTCTTCTATCGCATTTAATACTGCGTTATCTTTGGCTCGAAAAGGTTTACGGACAATTTTTGTAGAGTTTGATGACAAAACACCATCTGTTAGTTACTGGTATGAATTAGGTCATCTGGAGAACGGCATCGATTCAGCTTTAATCGCTTTGGAAAACAATCAGTTTGAAAAAGTAGAAGAAGCGGTTATTAAATCAGAAGATTTAAAGCAAGCAGAAAGCCTCATGCAAAAAAATTACAGGAAGTTTCCCTCAACATTAGACTTCTTATTTTTCTCCAAAAAGTACCTAACCAGACAAAGCGGTGATGAAATTGAAAACAGAGTAAATCTGTCACTTTCTAAAGAATTATTCCTCTACCTCATGTTCCAACTGGATTATGACTTCATTATTTTAGATGTTCCGCAGGATGTTAACCACGAAGTAACCCACAACGCCTTAATTTATTCCAATAAAGTATTGCTTACACTTACACAAGATGTCAGTACCATTGGCTATTCTATCTACAAATTAAACGAAGTAGCCAAGAAAGGAATAAATCTCGACAAAAAGCTTTACTATATCATCAATAAATTTGAGAAATCGGATTTGTCCCTAAAGGAAATAGAGGATTGGATTCAGGTCAGCAATTTAACCACGGTTCCTCTTTTTAACAAAGAGTTTATTAATGCAAACTTTTTAGGACTTCCTGTTACGCTTTACTCAAAAAATTCAAGCTTACAAACGGCTTTTCAAAAAATAGAAAAGTTGATTGTTTAAAATCATAGGAGGTGTAAATCTTTGAAGAAAAAAAGAGCCATTATTTTAGGGATGCAATTAGCGATTGTTGCAGGCTTCTCCCTCGCTTTTTATAACTATACGCAAAATGAAGTTCAACCCAAGCAGGTCTATGTCTTTAATAAAGACATTGGGGTAAATACGCAAGTAACCCAAGCGGATTTATCAGCCGTCTCAATTCCATCTAAAGCGGTATCTACGAATTTTGCTGTTAATCCCAAAGATATTGTGGGGAAATACCTGAATTCAAACGCTTATAAGGGTCAATATGTGTACAAGCAAGAATTGGTGCGAAAAGACCAAACAGACCCATTTGCCAGCATGGATATGTCTAAATTACGAAAAATATCCATCCCTGTCACTTACGTAGATAGCTTCGCTGGTAACATCAAACGAGGAGACAAGGTTGACCTCGTATTTACGGGCGAAGGAACCAAAAATATTGGTGGACAACAAACACCATTTAAGTACTCAAAAGTCTTCCTACAAAACGTTTACGTATATAACGTAGCAACCGATGATGGGTACAAATATGTTGACCACTCCACCAAATCCAAAGCTGAAATTGCGGGAGCTAACGCTTCAAGTCAAAAAATTGATACTTCTAGCTCTAACAACAAAATCGGCATTGTTACGTTGGCTGTTTCTTTAGACCAAGCAGAAGAAATCCAAGTAAGAGAAAATGGCGGAAAAGTAAGCATGGTTGGGCGTTTTGACGACAACCAATCTTATGAAACATTAGGCTTTGTCTTGGGTGATTACAGCAAAGTATTTGCAGATAAAGCAAGTGCTGAAACAGGAAGAGCAACTATCGTAGATAATAACCAGTACCAAAAATAAAAGGCAGGGAGGTGCAATGAAAACACGCTGTTTGCGTTTATTTCGATGTGAATGGCGTGTTTTCACTTCTAATGAAAAAAGTGTTAGTAGCAACAGGACAAAAAATAATTGATGAAACGATTGCAAAATTTGAAGGGTATGAGGTCGTTAATGCGGTAGAGTACAAAAATGAAGTAGTGGAAGCCTGTGAATATTTTTCTCCTGATATTTTGCTGTTGAGCGAAGGTCTATCAGGACATGAATCCTTGCTTCAAATCATGCTTCAATTGGGCATGAAATTTCCAAATCTCCGCATAATCTATCTGGCTGGACATGTTGATTTACGGGATGAACCGAAAGTGAATGCACTTGGTGTACTCGTTATGGCAGGAATTTATGACATTATACATGAGAAGAGTATTAGTGTCCAAATGCTTAGAAACATATTAGACAACCCAAAAGATGCCGAGAGCATGTCGTATCTTACCAAACGGGTTAAAGAATCCACATCCAAAGCAAATAAGGAATCCTTGATTGAAATTGAGATTCCTCAAGAAAAAGAGAACGAAGAGGATGAAGATATCTATAAAAATTTACATGTGGTTTCCTCCATTAAGCCTGGTACAGGTAAAAGCTTTCTTTCAACAAATGTAGCCACTGCCATTGCTAACTTTGGTGTAGAAAACAAGGATGGTAAAAAACCAAGAGTAGCTCTAATCGAAGCTGACTTACAAAATCTATCCGTTGGTACACTTCTACAAATTGAAGATGATAAAAAGAACCTCAAAGCCGTAATGGAAAAAATCTCAACCATTGTAAACGAGAACGGTAATTTTGTTGGCACACTGGAACAAACCGAAGAAGTAAACACATTTATTAAAAGTTGTTTTAAGCCTTTCTATCGAGTGAAAAACCTCGAAGCTTTAGTTGGTTCACAGCTTACCTTTGAGCAAATTGAAAGCATCAAACCTTACTACTATATTTATCTTCTTGATTCCATTGCCAAAGAATACGATATCGTCGTGGTGGATTCCAACTCTTCCTTAACCCACATTACAACCTTCCCTTTACTTCAAATGGCAAAAAGTTGCTACTATGTGCTCAATCTGGACTTTAACAACGTTCGTAATAACGCTAGGTATAAAAGCATTCTAAAAGAGATGGGCATTGCCGACAAAGTGAAATATGTATTGAACGAGGACATTGTAAACGACCCGAAAGAATCATTGGCTTCGGGTTCGGATATTGAGGAACTTATTTTTACGGCTGACCATTTAGATGACTCTGATTTTAAATTAGAAGCCAGAGTGCCAATGCTTCCAAAAACAGTGTTCTTAAATCGTTTATACGAGGGAACGCCTGTTGTATTGGACGATAAAAAATACACGTTAAAAGCGAGATACGAGATTTTAAAAGTCGCCAACCAAATCTGGCCCATCAAGAATTTTAAAGAAATCGAAGAAGAATACCTAGCTTCGAAAGATGACAAAAAGCGAAAAGGCAAATTCTTTTCACGGTAAAAAAATTACGATAAAAGAGGAGGAGACAAATAGTGGAGAATGATTTTCATTCCTTTAGAAAACAAATTGCGCAAGTGAATCGGCAAAAACAAGATAACGGAGCGTTACTTGATTACGATGAAGCAATTGAAATTATTCAAGGAGAGTTAAAAGAAAAGCTAGGAACAGCAATGGAAGTGAATCAACAAACTTCTTCTAAAAAAGATGAAATTGTTATCAAAGACAAAGAATATTTACGAAGAAAAAAATCAACTTACCGACAATTACTTACTGAGATTATATTCAGCAAAAACATTCGAGTACGCGGGTATGACGGTGAAAAAACAAACGATTTTCTTGAGGAAATGGTTGGTGAATTTGCAGGTTATTCGGTTTTGGAAAACGCCTTTGCCGACCCTGAAATTTCGGATATTTACGTCATTGACTGGAAAACTATCTACGTAGAAAAGGGTGGAACGAACGTCAAATATCAAAAAACATTCAGAAGCCCGAAACATTTTAAAGACACACTGGAACGATTTATGCGGGAAGCAGGTAAGGAAATCAACCTGGGTGATAAGAAGATTGTGGACTTTGAACTCTATCAAGACAGGGGTTGCGCCACATCTCCTAGTGTATCGCCACGAGATTATTCCTTAACCCTGCGTAAACACGCAGAAGACCACATTACCAGAGAACAACTCATTGGTTGGAATGTGTTAACTGAGCAAATTTCCGATTTTCTTGGCATGTTGATTGTAGGGGAATGCAACATCATCTATGCTGGTCTTACAGGTTCAGGTAAAACCACAACGATTCGTGCTTTACTTGACCATTACGTCACGAAAGCCAATAAACGGATGCTTGTATGTGAAGATACACAGGAGTTATTTCCGAAAAATGACCATACGTTGGAGTTGGTATCTGTTAAAAGTGATGATAAAGCCCAAGCGGTTCCGTTAGGCAAATTAATCATTACGGCACTTCGTTTGAAACCCAAATATATCGTGGTTGGAGAAGTGCGGGGAGAAGAGGCAGAAGCCGCCGTTGAAGGCATGGAGACTGGACACAGCACGATTTTCACCATGCATGGAGGAAATCCGTGGAATATCGTTAACCGCCTTGTAACCAAATACCTGATGGCAATGCCTACACTTGGTATCGACGTTGTAGAGCGTATCATTGGTTCTGCAGTAGACTATGTAGCTATCCAGGATAACATCCCAGGTGTTGGACGGAAAATAACCAGCATTTGTGAAGTTAATTATGACTTTACGAACAAACGTGTGGATATCAAGACCATTTTCCGATACGACTTTAGAAAAAGATTTTGTGTTAGAAGGAAAAATTTCACAAGATAAAGTGGATAAAATGTTACGACGTGGTATTCCACTTGAAGAGTTGGAGAAATGGATGGAAAAACCCGAAGAATTAGCCAAAACCGCATAAAGCATTTTTTTTATTCCTTGCTTTTTGACTATATGCTATATTCAACTAAGGGTTGATTATAATATATCTGGAATGAAATGCGAGGATATATCTATAATCTCATAAACAAAAACTATTGAGTAAAGGCAGGTGAGCAAATGGGATTATATGTAGTCATCTTTATTGTTCTGATGCTGATAACCATCCTGATACGCAATATGAATGGGAAATCTGACAGCGTAATAGATAGACGAAAACAACAGTCGAAAAATATTCTTCGTGAGAATGTATTAAAGAAATCATTGGAACGATTCTCCGAGCAAAAAGTTAAATTCTCCAAGCGATATGCAATTGAAACACTTTGTTTGCAAGCTGGATATCATTTATCTTATGCAGAGTATCTCATGATGTCAATTGGTTCGGCAATAGGTGTTGCTATCTTAGTTGGGATTATCATGAATAACCCTCTTTTAGCCATCATGTTCCTGGTAATTGGATATATGTTGCCAAGACAGGTCATTACCTTCTTAAAAAACAAGCGGGTTAAGATGATGGAACGCCAGATAGGTCCGTTCATGCAGATGGTTATCAAACGGTATGAAACAACAAGAGATTTTAGTAAATCTCTTAAACTAACACTGGATGAATTCGTAGGTGAAGAACCGATGTATTCCGAAATTAAGCAAACGGTGTTGGAAATCCAAGTAGGGGTTCCTGTAGGTGAGGCTATGGATAACATGGCACGGAGAACAGGTAATAAGTATATGGCTCGTTTAGCCGACTATTATAAAATTGCCTCCTCTTTGGGTACAGATGAAATTCGCAAGAAGCTGTTAACTCAAGCGTATTCACAATTTGAGGAAAACAGAAAAGCAAAAGCCTCTATGAAAAAAGAACTGGCAGGTCCTGTCAGAGAAGCCTACATTATGTTAGGTTCCATTCCAATGTTCGCTATCTATCAAATCATGACCAATGACACCTATGTTTCTTTTATGACGCAAACCTCTACAGGTAGGATTGGTACGGCAGTAATTTCAGCGGTATTAATGGGTTCTATCTGGTTTGTTAACGCTAAAATAGGTGCGCCACTTGAATAGAAAGGGAGGTAGTGAATCGTGCAACTGGTCTACAGTGTCATCGTGCTTGTTACGTTGTTCTTTTTAGCTAGAAGCGCATTGATGTTTTTCTTTTCAATGGAAAACTACAATGTCCATAAAAGAAGACTAAAACAACTTCATTTCAACGGAAAAAAAGAAGATGCGGATATGTCAGAGATTATTGATAAGGTAACAAAACCCGTCATTCGTCATATTCTGCCTCATCTTCGTCCTGCTAATCTAGAGAAAATCGCAATCAAATTAAAAATGGCAAAATGGGATAAGAAGTTTACACCTATGCAATACCGTGCGTTGAACCTTACGTTAAAAGCTCTCGGTATCATCCTTGCGTTGCTACTGTATAATGCTTCTACGTTGATGGCATTGGTTTGGTTTGTTGCGTTAGTGTTTGGTATGGATTTTCTGTTAAAAAACTCTGTTAAAAACAGAAAAGAAAAGCTGATTTCCGATTTTCCTGATTTTATTCGCATTACGGAAGGGTACTTATCTGCAAATGTACCTTTTTCGAAGGCGGTAGAAGAAAGCATCAAATATGTCGGGGAAGAATGGAGACCGATTCTGCAAAACTTCGTGGTCGAATCAGATGTAAATAGCGTTGAAGAAGCTTTAGATACACTGAAAAAAGAAGTTGACCTCTTTGAAGTGAGAGAGTTTGTCGCTCTTGTCAAATTAACCCTCGAACAAGGTGGAGATGCAAGAGAAAGTTTTTCTGCCCAGGCGGATAAGATTAGAGAAATGCAGTTGGATATGATTGCAATTAAAATTGGAAAACGCCAAATGATGGGTATCGCCATTCAAGGTCCCCTCTTACTTTGTAACCTCTTAGTCTTCGGTTTACCAACCGTATCTTCCATGACTTCATTATCCTCAATGGGTTAAGAATCAAACACGGTTAAACACAAAAACGCTTTTCCAGTAAAAATCCGCACATTATAATAGAATCATGAAGTCTGTGTTGACTATAAACTATATAAATAAAATATAATTTATAGTAATAATCTAAAACCATAAAAATTTTATAAAGGAGGAATTGGCAGATGAAAAATCTATTCAATCGAGCAAAGTTTGTGATGACAGGGGAGGCGGGTGCATCCAACATTGAAATCATCGTTTGGATTTCAGTAGTACTTGTTATCGCCACTGTGCTTTTCGTATTCCGAAATGCCATTATGGACTTTTTGACAAGAGCAACAGGTCAAGTAAACGGATTGCAAGTTCAATAAGCTTAATAAGCAGAAAAAGAACAAGGGAGATATTCGTATCTCCCTTTTCTAAAATTCTTAAAAATTGCATGTAAGGTGGTGAAGAAAAGTTACATGACAAGACTCAACCGATTAAAAAACTTAAAAAAGAACAAAAAAGGTACGATGGCAATTGAAATTGTAATCGGGATGTTCATGTTTCTCGTAGCGTTAAGTTTTATGACAGACATCGCCATTATTGGATGGAAGTTTTCCGTTATCTCGCAAACGAATTCGTTCGTTGCCAGAACCGCCATGCTACAAGGAGGTATCACATCTTCCGCACCTTATGGATTTCCTGGTGCAGATAGAGCGTACTTAACTTCCTCAGAAGTCGCCACAAAAGTCGCTGACAATTTTAAAAAAGCAGGGATAAAAGCGGGTGACTATCAAGTGACGATAAATGGAGCAAACCTTGGTTCTGATGTAACAGTCGATTACGGCGGTGACATTGTTACCCAAATTAAGGTCAATTATAAATGGTCTCTATTAAGTAACTTTATTCCTGGACTTCTTTCTAACTCTACTACTTCGACTAGAACGGTGAATTCAGAATTTAAGTACCGATATAGTGATTTCTCAGGAGAGTAACCATGAAGAAAATCAAACAATCTCTTACCGATAAAAAAGGTGCTATTAGTATATTTTATGTCGTTGGTGTGCTTATTTGCGCTTTGATTGTGACAGCATCCGTGGATATTTTAAAACAAATATGGATTCTAAATGAAGTACAATCCGTCATGGATACGGCAGGCGTGTCGGCTCTTCATCAGGGAGTGGATACCCATAAATTAAGAGCAGAAGAATTTGTTTTTGATGAATCCGCCATTGTCTCAAGTTATGAAAATTTGGTCTACTCTAGTATTCCAGTTGGAAGTAACATCACCACTCGTGGATTAATTAATACGTATGTAGAATACGGTGGTGCAAATGATAATTGGGGCTTGGGTGTAAGCACACATGGAGGAAACCAACTTTTGTTGAGAAGTGAAATGATTTTACGTGTAAAAACAGACAAGCTTTTCGATACGCTTCCAGGTATTCAGAAAGTCTTTTATGATTCCAGAAGCAATTCCGATTTTACTGTGAGTTTCAATGGAACACCAAAAGATGGAGAAACTGAGTTAATTGTTAGGAGTGTGAGTCGTATTGTTTACAGATAGCATCCATACGATGATAAAAAATATTCACAGTCTGTATGGCAACTATTATGTGGTTGCCATACTGACTCTTTTTTTAGCGATTGCTTCGTATACGGATATTAAAGCCTTAAAAATCCCTGATAAAGTCAATATAGTATTTTTCGTCCTACGTTTAATATTGATACCATTTATCGGATTTTCAATCTCAAATATCACAGGTGCTCTATTCGGATTCTTTATTCTGCTCATTCCCGCTATGATAAAAATGCATCAAATGGGCGGAGACATAAAAGCGATGGCTGTAATTGGGTTTTATTTAGGATTTTTTATTACGCCATTATTCGTGGCATTATCATGCACCTACGGTATGATGTACATCATTATTAAATGTCTATTTAGAAAAACGGTTGGGATTATGCCATTTGCACCGTGTTTCTTGTTGGCGCACCTTACGATTTTTGGAATCGCATTTTTCATTTAGCACGCAAAACGGAACTGATAAAAAGTATCGGTTCTTTTTGTTTTTAATTTATAAATTTATTTAATTGATTATAGTGTATAATTAACAAAATCAATGATAAAAAAGGAGAGGAAATGTTGAACAGTTCCATTGAAAAAAAAGTAGCCAAAATTACGAGAGGAAAAGAAGATATTTATGTTTGCATGTACGTCTATGAAAGCACGCTTATCAATTTATCTTTTTTTAAAAGAGTAGACCAAGCGTTTGTGGAACTCTTAAAAGAGCGAGTTCCCCATTATTATGCACAGGAATTGATTCAACGAGTACGTGAAAATCAAGTAGAACAGGTCTCTAAAGAAGAACTGCAGTTGTTTCTTCAACAACAAGATGCAGATGTTTTTCGTATGACAAAAGGAATCAAAGATGTTTTAAATAAAACGACCAGGGACATGCAGGTAGATTATATAGGTGAAGTAGCAGGTATTTATTATTTAATTTCTAAGCACAAAAATGCATCCTACTATGAATGTTATCAATTAAATAAAACGATGAAAGAGGAGGATTATGGTATCCACTTACTTCCTCCTGTATATGTAGAAACCGTTTTGATGGATTATTTATCGCACGCAAAAATGGGGCAACCACCTTTATTCTTGATGGTCTCCGAAAACCTTTTTGTGGGTGTTCAAAAAACGGTAAAGATGGAGAATACCGTTGTCATTTCTTTTATCGATGTTTTTCCTGATAGTGTATCGGGAAGCAAGGCATACCTCATGAAGAGAATGCCCGACAAAAATTATATACCTTTACCGATGTCTCAAGTCACCTCTGAAACCATGGAAACCTTACAAAAAGAAAGCAAACAAATCATTAACCATTTTATCCGTCAGATGGATTTTCTACGATAAACAAGAAACTGAATAGAAACAAAAAAAAAGACATGTGAATCACATGTCTTCTTTGTTTATTACCAACTGTCGAATAGTTGGACTTTCATTCTTAGTAGGTGCATCGTCTACAGAATCTAAAATACTATTGTTGAGATTATTTATCATCGTCATCTGCAAGAAATGGTCACTACTCCGATTCTCATTTTTTGATGATGGAATCGGAGTAGTAGGAGTCGCATGCTTTGTCGCCACATGCTCCCGTGAGGAAGGGTGAGGCTTTGGTTGGTGTGCTAGCTTTTGTTCCTTATGGGCTTGCTCTGTGTGGCTTGTCTGCACATTTGGTTCTGAACCAAATAGGCTTTTTATCCAGTTGATAAGGCTCATAATAGGACTCCTATATCCATTTTAAATGTTTATTTTTTTATGGTGGCTGGACTATTTCCGTTTGTATGGAAAGCTAAGTCTGCCATACTGCTTAACACTTGGCTATCTGCGCTTCCTACATGTATAAATTGAATGTAGCCTTCTTTATCAACAAAAAGAAAAGTCGGGGTAAAGGTGATGTTGTAATTCATAGCAACGGTTGTCATACCTTCACCTGCGAGAATCTGACCGTCCCGTTTATAATGATTTTGCTTGAAAAAGAGTTCGGCTTGTTGTTTGGTTTCGTTCGGGAAAATGGTGAACACCTTTACATCTGGTCGGCTTGCCTTGAACACTTCAACTTGAGGAAAGGTTTCAATACAAGCGGGACAATTGGTTAGGGCAAATTCCAGCACAACGTTTTGTCCTTTTAACTTACTTAATTGAACACCCTGACCGTCTAGACTTTTTAATGTGAAATCAGGAGCTTGAGTACCGATAAACTTTTGAGCATAACTTTTCTCGTCAGCATTAGGAAATAGAGTATTAAAATCCAATTTATTGCTGATTTTTTTATTGGTATCGGTAGGCTGATTTTGTGCCGTTGTAGCTTGTGGTGAAGATGAAGAGGATGGTGTGGCTGTAGAACAACCTGCTGTCGTCAACATCATGGCAAACAATGATAAAGCGATGACTTTTTTCTTCATAATCAATACCTCCTTCTGTTAAGTTATGTAGTCTTTTATACGGTAAATATATCACCTATATTACTTATAGTCAATAAAATAAAAACGAATTATAAAGACAAAACAAAATACCTATAATGTAAGAACACAAACAAAAACAGGTGAATTTATTTACATAGCACAGGAAGGATGTTTACTTATGAAGAACGTTAATTTTTTAGGGAAAAAATGCGTGTACTTTAAGCACATTTCTCACATTGTTATCGATGAACTGGATATTTTTCATCACACAGCAATGGATTTGGAGTACGGGGAAAAGAGTGAAAACGGTGAGTACAACCTTCTTACAGAAGACCAACTTGCTCAAATTTACTTGGGGAAGGGCAAGGGTGTTTTGTATAAAGGCTACATTGTTTTTGAAGCGGATTTGATTGAGAATAACGAACATTATGATGCCTTTTATTCCTTATATGGCTGGATTAAAAAGAACTATGAAGCCTATCTCAATGGAGTGGTGTTTCATTCCTTGAAAGATAAATTCCAGTTTAACCAGGTTAAATCCATAATTATGCTCTATCAATCAGGATTTTTTTAAGTGACAAACTCCAAACGAAGTTGGGAAATTATTTAAACAAAGAAGCGGTAGAAATGGTGATAAATGAAGTACACCAAACGATGAAGAAGGCAGGTTAAACTCCTGCCTTTTTTTATTGACTTAATATAGGGCTTGTCAATGGTTGAAAACATATTGACAATAAAACAAATTGAACAAATCTACACTTTAATCTAAAGTTGATACATAAGCCCTGAAAGGAGTGAAACCTACCGTTGTTACTTACAAATGAAGAAAAAAATCAAATTGCAGAAGAAAACTACTCACTGGTTTTTTATGTAGTCAAGATGTTTCAAAACTCTGGTGTTTCTTATGATGAATTGGTGAGCATTGCTATGGTGGGATACGCCAAAGCCTTGAACGCCTTCGATACAGAACGAAACGTTAAATTCTCCACTTACTCGATTAATTGCATACGAAATGAAATTTTATTTTTCCTCCGAAAAGAAAAAGGTCATATGCGAAACAATGTATCACTGAATACCGTCCTGTCTATCGACAAAAACGGGAACAATCTCTCCCTTGAAGAGACCGTAAGTACCCAAGATAATGACGAGAATTCCTTAGAAGAAGATGTGATGGTTGCCGATGATGTTAAGTTCCTAACACTAGCATTAGACCATCTTACAACAAAAGAAAAATATATTATTATAAACCGTTATGGCTTAAATGGATGTGACATTCAAACACAAAAAGAAATTGCAAATCATATCGGGATGTCGCAAGCCAATGTTAGTAAAATGGAAAAGAGTATCTTAGATAAAGTAAAAAGAATACTAAAAGAACAGTACAATATGGAAGATATCCTTCTCGACTAACCCCCGTATTATTGCTCCTTCATCCACACACTCTCTACCTTTACGGTCTGAACTAATGCTGTTATAATTATAATCGCCAATAATACTATAGTCAAAGTATAATATTTATATTATATAGTATTTATTTTATAGAAGCAGATGATTAATCGTGAAAATAGAAATCAAATAAAAGGTTTTGGACCTTAATTTTGATAGGGAGGGAGTGATACGTTTGCCTAAACACTGTTCCTTTTGTGGAAGAACAGAAAATACCAATGTAGAGATTCTTGAAGGAGTCGAGGCAACTATCTGCAGAGAATGTGCGTTGGCTTCTTTAGAAACCTTTGATGAAAGTACAGAAGATATCATCCTACAACCGAATGCCGTTTTAAAACCGCACCAGATTAAAGAACAATTAGATAAATATGTGATTGGACAGGAAGATGCGAAAAAAATTCTTTCGGTTGCGGTATACAACCACTATAAACGGATTCATTCCAAATCAAAAGTAGACATACAAAAAACGAATGTCATGATGCTTGGCGAAACAGGTTCAGGAAAAACCTATCTCATGCAGACACTCGCCAAAATTCTAAATGTACCACTCGTCATCGTAGATGCCACATCCTTAACTGAAGCGGGATATGTGGGAGAAGACGTGGAATCCATTTTAGAAAAACTTTTGAAAAAAGCAAATAACGATATCGAACGAGCGCAAAAAGGCATCGTTTATATTGATGAAATTGATAAATTAGCGAATCAAACGAAAGATGGTAGGAAGAGCACAAAAGACATTTCGGGTGAAGGTGTACAACAAGCCCTCTTAAAAATGATTGAGGATAGTGAAGTAACCATTGGTTTGGGAGAATCAATGATGTCGAAACGAAAGGTTCTTCTACAAACAAAAAACATTTTGTTTGTATGTGGTGGAGCATTTGTTGGCATCCAAGACCTCGTTAAAAATCGGTTAACACCACAAAAATCAATGAACATTGGTTTTCAATCCACTATCCACAAAATAGAACCCACAGTTGAGTACGACAAGGAAATCAGCCAACAAGACATCATTGAGTTCGGCTTTATTCCAGAGTTTGTAGGTAGAATTCCCGTTATTGCCACGCTTAACCCTCTTACCAAAGAAGACCTTTCACAAATTTTAGTTAAACCGAAAAACTCCATCATCAAACAATACCAAGCCTTATTTAGAATGGATGGTGTCAAACTCACCTTTCACCAAAGTGCCATTGAATACATTGTGGAAGAAGCCTTTAAGAAAAAGGTCGGAGCCAGAGGATTACGTGGCGTTATCGAAAGAAAAATGAATGAGTTGATGTTTGAGTTACCCAAGCAGTCGGACATTAAATCCTACGTGATTACAAAGGAAACACTCACAAATCCATTCCATCTTTAGGGACTACGAAATGTAGTCCTTTTACATTAGCTTAAGAAAGGAGCATCCGATTAGTTGTCTTATAATTCCGTGAAATGGAGTGGGAGTAAAAAAAGCCAAGCAAAAGAAATTATTCGTCATTTTCCTTCCGAAATAAACACCTATTATGAACCATTCTTAGGAAGTGCCTCTGTCTTATTTGAACTTCTTCACTCGGATAAACAAGTAAAACGATATGTAGCCAGCGACAAGTGCAAACCCCTCATTGACATCTACCGTTCCATTCAACAAACACCTGAGGCCCTAATCGATTCCTACCGAACAAAATGGGAATCTCTTCAATCCATCGGACAAGATTATTATTATCAAGTCCGAAAAGAGTTCAATCAAGAGCATCAGCCCGATGATTTTTTGTTTTTAACTCGTACGTGTATTAACGGGCTAATCCGTTTTAATCAAAAGGGAGAGTTTAATAGCTCTTTTCACTTCACAAGAAAAGGGATTCATCCTGATACCCTTGCTTCTATTATTTTGGACTGGTCAAAGAAAATTGAGCAAGTCGAATTTATTCATCAAGAATACCAGGAGTTCAACTTACAATCAGGAGATTTTGTGTATGCTGACCCTCCCTATTTCGGTACAAAAGGCATGTACTTTGAAACCATTGACTACGAACAGTTTTGGTCATGGTTAGAAGCACTACCCTGTAGCTTTGCGTTAAGTTTTGACGGTATTCAAGGAAATGAAGATAAAACCCACCAAGTTCCGAACTCGTTATATACCCAACACCTGTATCTCTATTCAGGGGTAAGCAGTTTCCGTCGGTTAAAAAACCAGGGAGCCGTCGGGGTTCAGGAAAGTTTATATCTTAATATTAAATAACTAAGGAGGACATATGAAAGAGTTTAAGAAACTCCCAATCGGAATGTTGCTTACATTTGGTTTATTAACGGGAACAACGGTCTATGCACAAGCAGATGTAGGGGTAGCAACCAGTGATTTTGCTGTAAAAGATAAAGCTGGAAATGTGGTGATGCAATATAAGATGAATCAAAAGGTGTCCATTCAAAAAGAGACGGAAACCGCTTATACCATCACCGTTAATGACAACAACTATCAAGTAGAAAAAAACAATATCCTAAAGACCATCAAGCAGGAAGAACAATCTCTTCGAGTCAATGCAGATGGGGCTTCCTTAAAGAATACGCCATCTTTATTTGGGAATACCATTGAGAACTTGAATAAAGGGGAAACGGTTTACCGAATCAAAGGAATGGATGCACAAGGAAAATGGATAAAAGTGAGAACAACACAAGGAGTGGAGGGATGGGTATACAATCCTTCCTTTGATGAAAACTATAATGAAACGCCTGTTTCCACTAAAGGATATATGCTAGGCAGTGCAGAGGAAGGGTATGGCATTCTTGATGGAAATGAAATCGAAATAGATGGATTTGAAAACGCAACGTACAAAGTAAAAACCCAAGGAAAATATATTTTTATTCCGAAAGACTTCGTTTCATTTACACCACCATTAAATCAAATGATTCACCCACAACCAGTTCAAACACCTCCTCAAAATCTGACGCATAACGATGCGTTAGCCAATCGAATTTTAAATGAAGCGTACAAACATCTTGGAAAACCGTACGTGTGGGGCGCAACGGGACCTGACACATTCGATTGCTCTGGTTTGGTTCAATATGTTTTTGCAAAAGAAGGCGTTATTGTTCCTCGAACTACAAGCGAACAATTTGCTCTGGGTATACCGATTGACACCAACCATTTACAAGCAGGAGACCTTCTCTTTTTCCAAACCTATGAACCAGGTGCATCACATGTTGGCATTTATATCAAAGACAACAAATTCATAAATGCGGTGGGGGAAAGGGTCACTATCTCTGATTTACAAGCCCCTTATTTCGCTACCCGCTATTTAGGTGCAAAAAGGATGTTTTAAAGCATCCTTTTTTGTTTGGAATCAAACCTCATGGCATGATAATGATAGCTTATTTGCATATAGTATATAGAACACTGTAGAACGATTATAGTGTTGATGTAAAAATCGTTCCTTTCTATAATAAAAATACATTACGAAGAGGAGGTGAACAAAAGTGACTGCAATTAAAAATAAAAAATTTTCAATGGGTATTGTAGTGGCAATGATTCTAGCTCTTTTTATGGTATTCGGTCATCCAATTGCATCCCATGCGGCTAGTGGTGCTGGAGTTGGTGATTTATCAGTTAGCATTAACCCTGGAACTGGAACTGGCGGTTCTACCATGAATTTTAAAGGTGTATCTGATTCTAAAGACACAAACGCTTGGAATACCCTCCTTTCTAAATATAGAAACTTCATTGTTGGTATTTCTGGTATCGGTGCGGTTTCCATGATTGCGTTTTTCATCGTGCAATTTATGAAATTGGGTGCATCCGCTGGTAATCCACAAGCTAGAAGCCAAGCCTTAACGGGTGTTCTTTGGACTGGATTAGCCGCCGCTGGACTTGGTGCAGTATCCATTATCGTTGGATTCTTCTACAACTCCGTCAACTAACTTTCCCGTGCATACAAATAAACTGCAAAAGAAAAGCCAATGAAGGAGGTGAATAGTGTCAATGGCTTCCAAAACGGAGGCTGTTGGCACTTTTTCTATGAGAGTGTATAACATTCCGCCTAACATGAATGAAAAAGAAAAAGTCATAGGCGGTATTTTAAATCTTAACCAATTTTTTTGGGTTTTAGGTGGATTGGCGTTAGGAGCATCTGTTTTTGGGATTATCTATAGCCTAACAAAAATTGGTGGTCTTGCACTTACGATGGGCGGTCTTTTTTGTCTATCAGGTGCGCCATTCGCCCTTTACAAAAAACATGGACTCACCCTGTTTCAATATCTCACCCGAAAAAGACGTTTCAAGAAAAAAACACAAAAGTTACCCAATATGCGAAAAGAGGTGAAGTTATAAGGTGGCACTGCCAATTATTATGTTGGTTGTCTTTATTCTTGTATTTGGTGGCATGATTTATGCCGTAATGAAGCAATTGAATAAAACAGACCCAACCAAAGCCGATACATCCACAGTTGACAACATTTCAACTGCCCAGGAATTTCTTCCTTTTGAGGATATTAAGGATAACATGATTATCATGGGTGGTCATAAATACCGCGCTGTTATTGAAGCTTCTTCTACGAACTATAACCTCAAAACGGACAATGAAAAAGAATTGATTGAAATCTCCTTTCAACGTTTCCTCAATTCATTAACATTTCCTGTCACCTTCTACATCCAAACAAAAGTCATGGATAATACCAAAATGTTGAGTCTGATGGAAGAAGAATTAAAAGCCGCTGTTAAGCAATTTCCGAACCTGGAAGATTACGCAAACATTTATTACAGCGAAATGAGCAATTTGAATTCATACATCGGAAACAACAAGCAAAAGAAAAAGTACATTATCGTTCCGTACGAAGAAGCGATTACGCTTGCGGATTTATCTGACGACGAAAAATATGATTACTCGGTTAAAGAGCTTCACACCAGAGCTTCCATAATTGTTGACGGACTCAGTTCTGTTGGTGTAAAAGCGAAGATTTTAGACACCAAAGAACTGGCGGAACTGGTTTATTCCACCTATCACAAAGACAACTATGCTCAAGTTGAGAACATCGTCAACGGCGACTTTTTATCATTACTTACCCAATCAACAGAGAGAAAAATTGAAAATCTCACTGAAGATGCCAAACTGGATTGGATTTTGTATGAAGCACAAATGCGCTTGAAGACTGAACTTCTAGGTGAAACCGTTCCTGATTTTATCAGAGTAAATGTTGAAAAAGCGATTGCTGATTTGGACAGGCTTCGAGACCAAACCAGTGGTTATTATCGTCAGACTGATTCTGACCTATCCATCGATTTTGACGAAGACGATGAAATCTCAATGAACAACCATCTAAATACGAAAAGGTAAGGAGGAATGTGAGAAATGGGATTGTTCAATAAAAAAAGTAAACAAGCTACACAAGAATTAACCATTGATACAGCTAAATCATCCGCCTCAACTGCTTCTCAGAATGTGTTGGGGAAGGGAATTAGAAGTGTAAAAGACCTATTTGCACCTCCTTCCTTTGATAGAAGCCAAGAGGACAACTTGAAAGTAGGGAATAAGTTCGTACGTTCTTTTGTTCTGAATGGTTATCCTTCATCCGTTTCGGTAGGTTGGCTAGACAACCTGTTTAATTACGATGGAGATATGGATACAGCCATTTATGTAGAACCTGCTGATGAACGTACCGCACTCGATGAATTAACGGCAAAAATTACGCAGTTTGAAGCACAGCTTTCTCTTGAAGTGCAAAAGGGTAACATCAAAAACGTTACTCGTTTGAGAAATACAGTTTCTCAATTGTATGACCAGCGGGAGCGACTGGAGCAAAACTACGAAAACCTATTCCATATCGAAATCTTAAGCAACCTGTATGCCAGTTCAAAAGAAGATTTAGATAAGCAGACAACAAAACTGGATAACAAGTTGAAGGGAAGAAAAATTGACTTGATGCCAGTTTATTTGAGACAAGATGATGCTTACAAGAGTGTTCTTCCATTTGGTAAAACGTACATCACCGATATGTTTCGCAATTTCAACTCTGGGGCATTAACGGCTTGTTTTCCTTTCTACAACAGTGAAATCAGTCATAAAACGGGTATATTCTGCGGTGTTAACTTAGCCACGATGACACCCGTATTGATTGACTTCTACGATAGGAGCGTACTGAATAACTCCAATCTAACGGTGTTCGGACAGGCTGGTTCTGGGAAGACATTTTTCGTCTCGCTCTTAACTTTACGTTCTGCATTAAAAGGCGTACGCACTGTAATAATCGACCCTGAAGGCGAATACTTCAAGCTAACCAAAGCCGTCGGGGGAAGTCACATCTATATTGCACCAGATTCCGATACCCGAATTAATCCATTCGACCTAGAAGAGGAGGAATTAGAAAAGGGTGTAAAAGAGGTGAAAATTAAAGACAGGGTAGCAGACGTTCTCAACCTGATTGCGGTTATGGCAGGTGGATTGTCTGCAGAACAAAAGAGTATTGTGTCTTATGTCATTACGGAACTCTATGAAGATAGAGGCTTTACGGAAGACCCGAAATCTCTTTATGTAACAGACCTTTATCTGGATGAAGCAACGGGCGAATTCTACCATGATGGTATGAAAAAACCTATGCCAACGTTCACTGACTTCCACATCAAACTTGAAGAATATGCGCAAACGGAAAACAACCAGGAAATTTTGAGACTGGCAAACGCCTTAAAAATGTTTAGAAAAGGTGGGGTTTATGATTTGTTTGATTGCCAAACATCTTCTGACCTTACAGACTTCAAAAATGCTTCCATTGTGACATTCGATATTTCCCGTCTGGAAGAAAGTGTACTTCGACCTATCGGTATGTATATTGCCCTTTCTTGGACATGGGAGAAATTCATCAAGAAAAATCCCCATATCAAAAAAAGAATTGTAGCAGACGAAGCCTGGATGTTGGTAAACAAGGGGATGGCTGGACATGAATATACCGCTACATTCCTTGAAAACTGTGCAAGACGGATTCGGAAACGGAATGGTGGACTTCTGGTAGCCTCCCAAAACTTCGTCGAGTTTGCCGACAACCCACAAGGAAAAGCCGTTTTGACCAACACCGTTGTTAACATCTTCTTAAAACAAGATGCAACCGATATTGATGCAGTTCAGGATACGTTTAAGCTATCTGATGGGGAACGAAACTTCCTTCTTGGAGCCAAACGAGGCGAGCTTCTTATCAAAATGAACGGAGAAAGCTCCGTAGCATTCGCACTTCCATTTGATTATGAGAAGGAATTAATCTCTAGAGCCTATGTAAGTAAAGATTAATTCTACTAAAAAGGAAAGGAGGTAGAAATCGTTTGAAAAAAATGTTGACCAAAAACATGATAGGATTTGGTTTCCTTTTTCTATTCTTTTTATTGGTTCATCCATTTAAAGCCTTTGCACATGATGCCTATTTTTTTCAAGTCTTAATTGATGAAAATAAATTCCAGTATCAGAGCAATGTCGTTCAAGACAATGTCTCTTATTTTCAAATGGAATCAAAGCATATTGAAGCCACTATGGGTAACTTTAAAAACGTAGCAAAGGATGAATTTATTGTTTCTCCACCAGCCGATGGTCAAGTATATAAGGATGCCAATACAGAAAACATGGGTACAAGTGCCATGCCCTACACGTTTCCTCCATACGGTTTAAGAAACTGGTATTTAAAGTCTCTTAACAATGCAACGAAAAACGATGTAGAGCGAGCTTATTATATTCAGAACACCTTAATGCCAGGATTAAATGATGCGTTAAAAATTCTCAATAATAACGCACCGTTTACCAATGTTCAACAACTGGTTGAGATGTCAAATAAACTTTCTACAGCCATTAAGAATAAGGGTGGAGTAGTTGGCAATTGGAGTGTTCTTGTTGGACAACGTGCCAGTTATAATAGCAACGAGCCAGATAAAGGAGGCATTACGAAAGATGATTATCTTGTCATCCGAAATGCATCCGCTGAATACGAATTTGTATACAAAGTACCAAAAGGGTATATGGCTCCGAAAACGGCAGACAACCCATTGTATTCCAAAGAATATCAAGGGGATGTAACGTACTTCAACTGGAACATGATTATGTACCAAGGTAACTATGCTTTTCTTCAAAAGAAATATACCACACAAAACGCTGATGTCGTTTTAAAACCAGGTCCTCTTGAAAGTGCTGTATCTAGCATGTTACAAAGTACGTTCAACTCATTCCGTAACTTGCTAGGGTTATATAGCATAGGAGACTTGGTATTCAATAATGGTATTCGTGGTTCTCAAGCGTATACCTATGGCATTATGCCTAAAGCATGGGCAGATAAAGCAGTCTACTATCAATGGATTTTCCAGGGTCTTGCCTGGTCAATGATTGTCTTTGCCATTGTAAAACTCCTCATTCAGCGAAATCTTGCAACCATTAATACCTCCATGCGAGTTTCCTTAATTGAAGGCTTGCAAAATCTCATGATTACCGCCTTCATATTAGCCTTCATTTTTCCGTTTTTGAGTATGTTTATGGTGCTCAATCAGAAATTAGTTGGTGTTTTTGGAGCAACTGCCCCCGATTTTAATGACATGTCTGGAGTCAACAACTATTCCAGTGCGCTAGGTGCTATCATCCTGCAATTTTTCTATCTAATCGTAGACTTGTATTTAAACTTCGTTTATATCATGCGTGCGATTACACTCTGTATTTTGATAGCAACCGCACCTATGTTTGTTGTATCGATTGCATTTGGTCCTAAGTGGCGACAACTCTTTTCAACTTGGATGCGTGAAGTAATCGGGAATATTTTCTTACAAAGTTTCCACGCTTTTGCCCTTAGTCTCTTCTTTGCTCTTACAACCAGTTCTCGTGGAATTGAAGGAATGGTCGTTGTATTCGCCATGATTCCAATGACAGAGTTCTTTAAGACTTTAGTGATGGGACAAGGTGGCGGAATTGCACACACGATGGGTATGTCTGCCTTAACAGCGGGAGCCACAGCAGTTGGTTCTGCAGTAGGTTCAACGATGGGAGCGAACAAAGCTAGACAATCTGCTAATGACAAATCCAATACGGGTTCAACTTCTACTGGAAATGCCAATAGCCGAGAAGCTTCTACTCAAACAGGAGACATCGGCAACGTAGCAGGTAAAAGCGATAAAATTCGAGCCAACGCCAACAATGCATCTGCCATGAATAAATTGAATGCTCATAAAGAAACGATGGCGAACAAAGAGACGCCTATCCACATTGCTGATAATCACACAAAAGATGGGCAAAAGACTATAGCCGAATATCAGTCGCAAGTCAAAGAATCAGATGGCAACAAAGCTAAAATTGCCCAAGTCATCCAAAACGGTATTACAAATGCAAGTGAGGGTGTAAAATCTGCAACAAATTCCGTAGCGAATAGTCCTATCACAAAAGTTGGTACAGGTGCTCTAAAAGCGGGTGTGGGCGTTATGAAGGCGGGATTAGGAGCAGGAACAGCGTTAGCTTTAGGTGGAGTGAATCCAAGTTTAGCTAAAGTGGGAGCGGCAAACATGGTATCTGGTTTCGGGGAGGCGAAACAAGGTTTGTCCCAAGCGGGTGCTGGTATGGTGGAGGGAATTAATGCAAAAGCGGAGTCATTCCTTTCCCATAATCTTTCCGCTGATACGCAACAGTACACTTCTACCTTACCGAACGGAGATATTCAAATTCATCGAAATGGTGAAGCCATGAGAAACGAGGGAATCCTTCGTGCAACGACTGATTCTTCGGGGAATGCCGTTTATACGTATGACACGAGCAAGCTTTCACAACAAGAACGCATCAACCTCAAGGATACTGTTAGTGCCTTCAAATCACAAGATGAAACTCGAATTCAACATTATAAAGACCAAGGTATTGAGCGTGTTTCACGAAGTGGTGAAGGTAGATTGATGGTTGCCTACAACAACGTTGGAAAAGAAAAATTAGGTATAAAATCGGTTCAAACACTTGGAGATGGACGAATTATCGAAACAAAAAGTCCAAATGCTCCAATGACTACACAAAGAACCATTAAGGTAGACCCGCCTAAAGCAAATCAACCTTCTCAGGCTAATCCAACGCCCACCCCAACAAAGACTTTTAATGCCAATGGTGTAAATAAAGCCAATACGGGTGGAAGACCTAACAAAAATTAAACACACACTCCCTCTTCAAAAAAGAGGGGGTGTCTTACATTCGTTTTTTATCCAGTTATGTAAATAACATTATCACATATTATTTGTAGCTAAAATTGATAGGTTTACACGAAAGGAGGGCATAGCTTGAACGAAGAGCAAAATCAAAATAGGGGTGATGATATCTCCCAAGATGTGACAAAACAAGCGGGTAAAGCAGGTAAAGAAGTTGCAGGTAAGGTAGGAAATGCCGTTAAGAAAAAGGTAATAGATGCAGGTAAAAAGGCGTTGCAAGAAGTGGGGAAAGTGGCAGTAAAAGCAATCATAAAATCCCTGATTGTCCTTGCTCCTTATTTAGCCGTCATCCTCATTGTCTTATCTGTCATTGTGTCAGGTTACTATATTTTATTTGAAACAAGAGGAACGCAACAAGAATACACCTTTAAACAAGCTACCCAAAACCAAGACAACATGATACAAGACAACAAAAACAACCTAACCTACATGCAAACAAAAGGTGCGCAAGATGGAACAGGTCAATTGAGTTCGGAAAACGGTCAAATCAAAGAATTTTACGGTCACTTTTCTCAAATTTCCTATTGGCAAATCCCTATTGATGATACCACCAATCAAAAATTAAAGAATTATGATGGCGGGGATTTTCATGATTATTATTGGAAAGAGCAAGCGTTCAATCTAAATTCAAACTTTCTCTTTTCGTTAGATGAATACATGTATCAAAACAAATTTCGTTACCCCGAACAATTTGTAAAACCCGTCAACTATGACCCTCAAAAGTTAACCTTAAAACCTTTAACCGACGAGCATTATCTTGTAAATGTTCTATCAAAAGAATATGGAGATGACGGAAAAGAAACAGGAAATAAAATAAAATCCGTTGCGGATTATGGAATTGCTTCAGTCTTTAAATACAAAAAGGACGTTCAACTTCACTTTGTAGAAGGCGATTACTATCAAAGAGATGTCTGGGATAAGGAAAATGGTCTTCATCAAGAAGCCTATACAGAACATTACAAGGATAACTTAGAGGGGTATCCAAAAGACATTTTTCTCATGACAACGGCTGTGACTTTTCAAGGAACCCATAATTACACCTATGAAAATAAAACACAACAAATTGATACCCTAAAAGCTGGTAAATCACCAAACAAACACACAGATTTTATTAAAATTCTTTACGGTTATGCCTACCCATGTGACAAATGTGAGCCAATCCCTCTATACAAATACAGAAAAGGTGCGGTGTATGAAACCATTCCTGTTCAAAAAGAGGATAAATTTGAAGACGCAGGACAGCGTTATTTGAAGGATTACCTCTACAACTTTCAAAGCTTTATGCCTAAAAGTGTTATGACCGATTTCAACTTTGATAAACGAGTTGGTCAAATTAACAATTTCGATATGAATTTAGGCGGAAGTATAAAATCTGATTCCTTTGCCGCCGCCGCAAAATATAAGGATGATGCAATCAAATACGGCGCGATGTATGGAATTGACCCTTATATCATCATTGCGATGATAGCACAAGAATCAAGTGGTAAAGCGGATGTCGCAGGTGGACTTATGCAATTGAGTGGTCATCCTGATGGTGAGGTCTTATCCGCTACCCTTGCAGATGGACAAACAAAGAGTAGTATAACTATCCAAAATTCACAAATCAATAATGCTGATTACGCTGTTCATGTGGGTGTGGCGGAATTAAAGTCTAACCTAGACAGATACCACGATTTACTAAAAGCTATCACAGCGTATAACATGGGCAATATCGATGGAATTAAAAACAGACACCCAGAAGCTTGGAATTCTATACAGTGGATGAACTACCGAGAGGAACAAAGACTTCATAATGGTGAAAGTGAAGGTCATGGTATTACCCATAGTGCAAGCTATAATTGCAATAAATCCATAGCTAATACAACAGGAATCATGTACGGAGATAGTTGTTATCTTGAAGATGTACTCAGATATTATGCGGGAAATGACCCGAATTTAAAGGCATTGGCAAATCACAGTGGAAAAGCTCCTGCCACTGATGGAGGATTCCTTTCGAGTATTGGAAATTACGCTTCAAGTTTCATGAACTCAGTTGTAAGCACCGTTTCAAGCTGGTTTCATACGTATAAAAATGACGAACCACATATAAAATATGACCATCCTGCAGGTGGAATGGAGTACGAGTGGATTTTAAAAATGGCAACCGCTATGAACCATGCAACCCTATTCTCCAAAACGGATGACATCAGTAATTTAGACTTATGGCAACCTGTTGCAGGACAATCTTTATCCAATCCAACTTTAGATGGTCAACAACTACTCGATTTAATAGCTGATGCAAAAGGTTTTCAGCCTCCTTTAAATGACCCACATCCTGTAGTAACCTCCCCGTATGGTAATCGTGATAATCCGAATGCTCACGGTTCAACAGAACACCATCCAGGAATAGACCTTGGCTGTAATGACGGAACGAAAGTTTATGCAACGGGTGACGGTGTGGTAACAAAGACGGTCAGTGATAACTCTTATGGCGGATATGGAAATGTGGTCATCATCAAGCACAGTGCTTCCTTACAAAGTGTGTATGGTCACGTAATGACGATTTATGTAAAAGAAGGTGAGCATGTGCAGAGAGGACAATTGATAGCATTGAGTGGTCATGCTGGAAACTCGACGGGACCTCACCTGCATTTTGAATTGGATAAATTGGACAATGGTAATGCCATTCCAATTGACCCAACGAGCGTTGCCATTAATCCAGCCGCTTTTAAAAACGCAAATTATCAAAAGTAAACAGCAAACCCCATCATTGGATGGGGTTTCGCTTTCTCGGATGTGGTTAAATTATAGCTTTAGTTTAAGATAACTATAATATTAAAAACCAAGGAGGTGAAGGTATGAAAAAAATCGGTTTATTGGTATTTATTCTATTATTAACTTTGTGCATGGGTGTTCCAGCCTTTGCGTCCACGACAAATACATTCTCCACTCAAGCGGTTGCGGGTATTGCACAACCACAAACCAACACACAATCGTCATCTCCAACGACTGCTACAAACGTTCCAAGTATACAACCTGCTGTAGATAATGCGGTAAAGATTCCTAAAGTATCCATCGACCAAGCTACCGCATGGGGTCAAAAGAAAGCGTACGATGTGGTTCATTTCTTGCAAAAAGTGATTGAACCTATTGCTATTATCTTTTTTATTCTTTGCGCTGTTATGTCAATGGCAGGCTCATTCGGCAACTCTCAATTGGTCGGAAGAGGTATGTGGGGTATGGCAATTTCTGTTGTAGTGTACGCTGGTATTCTTTACGCACCAGAGTTAATGAATTTCACAGTAGGATGGTTAGCTTCTAAATAAGGCTATCATCTGATAAATTGGATAAGACACTTAAAGAGTTTTGTGAGTGTAAATCATTTGCAAAACTCTTTTTTGATGTCAAAAAGCTCAAGAGGTGTCAACCATCTCGAAGTTATAAGTCGATAGAGGTAGCAACTACAATATAAAACCAATAGGAATTAACTGAAAGGAGTCGATAACATTATGTATGAGTATAAAATTATCAAAATTGAATTAAGTGGTATCTTCAATGCCACTCCGAAAGAAGAGTACACAAAAATCATTGCGGAATATTCCTCACAAGGTTGGCGATTGGTGCAAATTTTCGCTCCTGGAGTCGCTAATAACGGGTTACCTAAATTCTACGATGTCATTTTTGAACGAGCTATCCAAGCTTAAATAGTTAACCATCATCCTATATCCATCTGATGTAGGATTTTCTTTTGTTTAAAGGTTTTATTTTTTCCATGCTTGGCATGCGATGAAAAACATTCTGCGTTGTATGGTAACGTTTCTTATTTTGATAGGTGTATTAATGGGGTAGACCTCTCAACACTTCTATTGGAAGTTTTCAAGCTATTTTCTATCAAAATGCGTTGGACTTTTTTTCGCAATATATAGGTTTATGTTTTCCGAAAGTTGTAGAACCGAAAAATCCTTGACAGATAAGGAATCTCGCTCCTTTTCATACAAAAAAAGAAGCAAGAATAACTCGCTTCTTTTCGTGTTGCATTATTTATTCATGTTCATTTGAACTCCCTGTGATTGCAGAAACTTATATAAGCCCCGCATAACAGGTTTGTATTGCTCTAATTCCGTTTTTAGTTCTTGTATTTGTTGCGTTAATGATTCAGTTTGTTGGTTTAATTGTTCCTTAGCATACTGAGAAGCATGGAAGCTATGAATATGCGACATCACTACAATCGCAAATTTTTTAAAATCATCGTCTTGAAGCGGAACTCGTAGGGATTCTTCTGGACGACCTTTGGGTACGATTAATCCCGTTTCATTTTCTTCTCCCGCTCCGTACTCAGCAGATAAAATCCAGGGAGCCTTATCACCAGGAGTGATTTTGAATTGGCGAGATAATGACTTGCCATCAGGACGTGCTTTGTCACGGTTTTTAAGGTTTTCGGCAGAAATGCCACCTAAATCCGTATAAATCTCTTTTGCGAATCTATAGTTTCCTTTTTCTTTTGCTTGAATGGCTTCCTGTGCCAGCTTAGACATTTTTCCCGACAGAATGTCATTAGCAAGTACCATAAACTTATGAATGTCAATGTAAATCGGAAGATTCTTTGTGATTCTACTGTTTACTTCCGCATTCGTATTGTACTCCATGAAATTAATTTGCACTTTTCCAATGTTGAAGGCGTTGTTCATAACCTCCATAAATACGTTTTTTCCATCGAACCGAATAATTTGTTGTGGGTTTCTCTGTTTCATTTTGTTGTTCCTCCTTAGTATCGTTCATGTGATGCGGTCTTTTTAAAACCCATCTGCTATATAGTTATTATATGGTAGTAATTATAATTTGTCAATTATTTTTTACCACATACCTATTAAATTAATTGACAATAGTCAATACCCTACATATAATGACTATATAAAATTTAGGTCATGCGATATTATACGAGACTCCGAAAGCAACTATTCATTTCGTCCTTGTATACGTTGTCGTAAGAGAGGAGGTGACATACCACGATGAACTACGAAAGTGAATTAAGCGAATTGTTTTTTAAAAAACTTCAACGGGTTTATGGAATTGAACAGGAAAAAGTCCTTTTTCACTATTTCTATTTACGATTCTTAATTGAGCACCTTGATAGGAAGTTGAATAAAGGAAATTGGAATCGCTATTTGGTAGATTTCTTACTCCAAGAATTACATATTCCGTATTCAGAAGAAGGGATTGAATATAAAGGAGAAACGGTAAGCAAACGGCATGGAGTGGATGGTTCGATTGAAAATATATTGGAAGATTGGCAGTTCCAAGCCTCTAGGAAGCCCGTTTCAAGCTCGAAAGGAACAATGTTATCGTTCGAGATGTTTATCCAGAAAGAACGGAATAAATTAATGACGCATGCAAAGAACAAGTCAGAACCTTATAAATCCAGTTCTTTTTACTTTTCGTATGTGAAGTGGAATGCTCTGCAGTTATTAAACAAACGGTATGAAGCGAATGTGATTGCGCCCGACAAAATAGAGGGGGTAACCTATCCCACTTCTTACCATTTCTTTGTTCGAACCTTAGAAGAACGCTATTATGCCGATATACATGCAGAGAAGTTTGTTACGTCTAATACGGAAACCATTACGGAAAGTGAATTGGAAAAGTACCTGATAAAACATTTGGACGTTATCGAAGAAGGGCTTACGTATGTAGGCAGGCAATACACGATACAAAATGGAAGAATTGACATTTTAGCCAGAGACAAAGAAAAGCAATACGTCATTATTGAGTTAAAGGTAACGGAGGATAAGGAATTGTTATGGCAATCCATCTATTATCCCATACAGTTTAAAACCGAACACCAGGTTGATAATGTTAGAATGATAACGGTAGCCCCTATGTATCCGTTGCACATCCTACTTCCTTTACAAAAGATTGGAGGAGTGGAAATGATAGAATTTTCTCCACGGATTGAATTAGGTAAGATAAAATCGTTGTCTGTAAAAAAAATAAGCTAAAAGAGGTGGTCACTCAATTACAGGGTGGAGCCTCTTTTTTAATTCCAAGAAATAAAAAAGACACTGCTGATTGATTTTAACAGAGCCTTTTTTTGATGTATTATTTCGCTTGATTATTCAAGCCTAAACTTACTCGCAATTTTTCATTTATGTCTTCAACCCTTTGATGGGGGAGTCTAGAAACTCTCCGAATCAATCGCTTTTTGTCTATGGTTCTGATTTGCTCTAATAAAATCAGGGAATCTTGGGGTAGGCAAGAAACTTCTTTTTCGATTACCAAGTGGACAGGTAAGTCTAATTTTTTATTCATGGAGGTGATTAAGCAGACAATCGTGGTTGGACTGTATTTATTGCCAATATCATTTTGCAAAATTAACACAGGGCGAACGCCATTTTGTTCAGAACCAACGCCTTCCGAGCCAATGTTTGCAAAATAAATTTCTCCTCGTCTGACGACTTTAATTTCTTCTCGTTTAATTGCTTCTTGTTGTATGACAGCGTTCATTGTACATCTTGTGCCTCCTTTCATTGTTTATTTCTTCGTGTGTTTGTCATTGTTTAAATCTCCGAAATCTTCTTCTTGTGCAAATAAAGCATTTAGGCTCAGAAATAAAGAAAGCGTGACGGGGAGGAAAAACATGTTATTGTGTATGAGGAAAAAAGAAACGAAGATGAATGCAACCGATAGCAGATTTAGAATGGTCATCATTCGGGCTTCTTTGAAATACTCTTTTTTGATACTCTCAGGGAATATTTGAAAGTGTTTTTTCTTTTTGCTTAATCGAACCAGCGAAATAATGGCTAAAACGGTTGCAATTACTATCAAAATTCCTTTTACAATGAGTAAAATACTCAAATGATTAAAACCCCCTTCTTTTCATTGACTATATAATAATATTATAATTATTATTGACTATATGCAATATAAATATAGTTTAATTCTGTTTTGTTTATTAAACATGCTAAAAGTTGATTTTCCGATTGAAAGAAAATATAATTTACGAGAAAAAACGGTTTATAAAGCCATGAGAACAATAAGGAGACTTATCCAAATCAAAAGGACATACGATAAGCCAAGCGAATATTTCTATACCAAAAAAACTATATGAAATAGAAAACGAGATAAACGGGAAAGGAGAGAAAATGAATGAGTGATTATAACGGTAGCTCCGTTCGAATATTAGAAGGATTAGAAGCGGTTCGTGTCCGACCAGGGATGTATATTGGTAGCACGAATTCAAGGGGATTGCACCACCTTGTTTGGGAAGTGGTAGACAACTCGATTGATGAAGCCCTTGCGGGATATTGTACGGCAATAAATGTGTGGTTAAAGAAAGATGGTTCCATTACGGTTCTGGATAACGGAAGAGGCGTTCCTGTGGATAGACATCCCGATAAGTTAATCGCTACAGAACGTATTCTTTTTACTGTCTTGCATGCGGGAGGTAAATTTGACAATGACACGTATAAGGTGTCAGGTGGTTTGCATGGTGTGGGGGCTTCTGTTGTCAATGCGCTATCAAGCTGGTTAGAAGTTGAAGTTTATCGGGATGGTAAACTGTATCGGGATAGATATGAAAAAGGAGGCAATCCCACTGTCGATTTAGTCGATGGGCTTCTGGTTCCCATTGCTGATACAGACAAAAGAGGAACAAAAGTTTCGTTTAAACCTGATGACACTATTTTTGAAACGGTTGAGTTTAAAGCAGACATTATTAAAAAGCGTTTACGAGAATTATCCTTCCTCAATAAAGGGCTTTTGCTCACCTTTGAGGATGAAAATACGGGTGAAAAAGTTGAGTATTATGAAGAGGAGGGGATAGTCGGTCTTGTTCGTGAACTCAATAAAACGAAAGACATCTTAAATGATGATGTGGTATACGTAACAAGTAAATCCAATAACATTGAAGTGGAAATTGCATTTCAGTATACGAATGAGTTTACAGAAACCATCCTTTCTTACTGCAATAATATCAATACGGTTGAAGGCGGAACGCATGTCAGTGGTTTTAAAACTGCTTTTACCCGTATCATCAATCAATATGCAAGAGAAATTGGCGCACTAAAAGAAAAAGAGGATAACTTTGAAGGAAAAGATGTCCGAAACGGGATAACCGCAATTGTTTTGGTAAAACATCCGAATCCGCAATACGAAGGTCAAACCAAAACAAAATTAGGTAACTCCGATGCAAGGGGAGCCGTTGATGAAGTATTTAGCGTGGAGAGTCAAAAATTCTTTGATAGAAATATTGAAACGTTAAAAAGTATTATCGATAATGCAATGAAGGCTTTGAAATTAAGAAAAGCCGAAGAAAAAGTACGTACAAATCTCCTTGCCAATAGTAAGCTTGCGGGAAACGGAAAATTAGCCTCTGCAAGTAGCAAAAATCCAGACGAAGTGGAACTCATTCTGGTTGAGGGTGACTCTGCTGGTGGCTCTGCAAAACAAGGACGGGACAGAAGTTTTCAGGCTATTCTTCCGTTGAGAGGAAAAGTTTTAAACGTAGAGAAAAAAGAGGTTGCCAAAGTTATCTCAAATACTGAAATTCAATCCATTATTAACGCAATCGGTTGTGGATTTGGTGAGGGATATGGCGATGATTTTGACATTCAAAAGCGAAAGGTTAAAAAAGTTATTATCCTAACCGATGCCGATGTGGATGGAAGTCATATTCGCACCTTGCTTTTGACTTTTTTCCACCGTTATATGCCTGAACTCATATATGAGGGGCTAATTTATAGAGGGGTTCCGCCGCTTTACAAAGTGACGAGTGGAAAAGAGGTTCGTTACTGTTATTCGGATAGGGAGTTAGAAGAACTCAAACCGAAACTAAAAGGTAAAATCGAAATCCAGCGGTATAAAGGGTTAGGGGAAATGAACCCTGAACAACTTTGGGAAACGACATTAAATCCTCAAACTCGCCTGTTAAAGCAAATCACCATTGAGGACGCTGTGATGGCTGATGAAATCACGAACGTATTGATGGGGGATAAGGTTGAACCCCGTCGAGATTTTATCTACGAAAATGCCTTGTTAGCTGAAATTGATTTATAATATCCTGTGTTGTTAGAGCATGGGGGATAATCTCCATGCTCTTTTATTTTGTATTTCATTCATAAAAAATAAAAATAAACAAGAAAAACATCTAATTAAGGAAAAAAATGATAGAACTAGTTCATACTTATTCTTACTTTATCTCAAATTATTTCTTTTCTATAAAAGGAGGGCAGTACCCACAAATTTGGATGGCATCAAAAGGACTTAAACCATTTTTGTATTCCACAGTCAAAAGTAAAAAATTAGACTATAGTCGAAATTTCTCATAATTCCCGTGATAATACACTATAATAATATTTTATTTTTTAAAGAGGAGGGGTTATCCTTGAAACAGGAAAACAAACAAAAAAAACGAACCAAACCGTCATTAAAGGTGTTAATGGGTACGTGCAATTGATAAAAATCAAATTCAATTTGATTCCGTAACTTCTGGACTCAACAAGTTGGAAACAGCAGTAAATGGGTGTTAAATGTAAAATAACGAATGAAAATAGAAAAGACCATTCGGATTATTGTTTGTGACATACCTTCTACAAATAAAATGTGTAACATTAAATGACTGTTCCTATTGTAACTAATGATTCATGTCTTTTTATATCTTTATGTTTACAGAGTACCGATGGTCTTTTTTGCTGAATTATCGATGTTTAACATGGGTTTTTAGCAATTTGAGTATGGAATCACTGAATTTTTTATCGTCTCCACGTTTGTATGCCTCGATAAAGTTAATCCATATGCTTGCCAGCATTTTTTCCACAGTCAAAGAATGTCCGTATAACTCGTCCAATTCCATCAATAATATTTCACCTTTTCGTATGGAGGACTTGTCCATGTCAATTTCATAACGGGTTTTATTGTATCCCTTTGGTTGATAGTGGGTCACTTTTCCATTGTTGACGATTTCGAGGGGTTCCTCGTTCAAATAGGATTTGTGTAATGTTCGATAAATTTTCATAGGGTCATATTTTTCAATCGAAGAATCCAAGAAGTTAAAATACAACAGCATAATAAACTCCTGAATACCGATTTGCTCTGGCGGTTCGTATTTTCTATTAAAGTATTCACACAGCATTTCGGTTCTTAATCCAACAGTAGTCGGAACTTGTACGTAGAGTGTTGGACTTACCTCTTCTTCTATTCCGATAAAATGACTGATGAAAGAGAGTAAGCCGTTCTTTTTACGATTGCGCAAATAGTGTTGTCCCAATACATTGACTTGGCTATAGGCTCTCATTTTTATCTCCTTATCAAAAATGATATGTTACAAGATATGTGCGATTGGAACAAACTATGTATAAATATTGATAGAAAGGCAACACTATGGATAAATGATACGGAAAATGCAAGGAGGATTTTGATGTTTGGAAAGCGAAAAAAACTTGATAAGGAAACAAAAGAAGTACATAAATTGTTGAAAAAATTAAAGAAAAAAACGACCATTAAAATAAAATCAGTCACACATTACTAAACATAAATGTGAGGATAGAGAACGAAAACAAGACCTGATACGAAAAGGTCTTGTTTTTTTATGTTCCGAATTTATGATAGGTCTATGATAGGTCTATGATACAATGGGAAGTACTCTCATAGGGTTATGAAACGAACACGATGAAATGAAATGAGAGACAAAAGAGGGCAGGACAACCATGTCTGATACCGTAAAATAAAATTGACAGTAAGTTTATAGAAAAATATAATGATGGATAATGTATTATAAACAGAAACGACAACACATAGGATATAACCTATTTTAGATAGACCTGAAAGGAGTGCGTTTAAAAAATGCCAAAGAAAACGAACCTCGCTCTGCGAGATGAAAATATACAAAAAGTTGTTTACGATGACGAAATGAAACAATCCTTTATCGACTATGCCATGTCGGTTATCACCCAACGGGCGTTGCCCGATGTTCGAGATGGATTTAAGCCTGTTCATCGACGGGTTCTTTATGCAATGGATGAATTGGGCTTAGACCCATCCAAATCTTTTCTTAAAAGTGCGAGGATAGTCGGGGATGTACTTGGTAAATATCATCCACATGGCGACTCGGCTGTTTACGAAACAATGGTTCGGATGACGCAAGATTTTAGTATGTTGCTTCCCCTGGTGCAAGGACATGGAAACTTTGGTTCCATAGATGGTGACAGTGCCGCCGCAATGCGGTATACCGAAGCAAAGTTATCGCATCCTGCAATAGAAATGCTAAAAGACCTAGAGAAAAAAGTAGTCGATTTTCAGGAAAACTACGATGGTAAATTGAAAGAGCCTGTTGTTCTTCCTGCTCGTTTTCCAAACTTACTGGTTAACGGAGCAAGTGGAATTGCGGTAGGAATGGCAACAAGTATTCCTTCTCATAATTTAAATGAAGCCATTAAAGGGATTTTGCATTACATTGATAACCCTGATATTACTGTAGCAAAACTCATGAAACACATTAAAGGTCCTGACTTTCCAACGGGTGGTATTATCATCAATAAAAATGAACTGCTCAATATTTATGAGACAGGTACGGGTAGAGTCCGTATTCGCTCTAAACTAGAAATCGAGAATGCGGGATACGGGAGAAGCAATGTTGTTATTACAGAAATCCCCTATACTCAAGCAGGAAACAAAACGAAGTTGATTGAGAAAATGGAGGAGTTGGCTAGAGATAAGAAGCTGGATGAAGTTTCCGATATTCGAGATGAATCCTCCAAAGATGGCATACGTATTGTTTTAGAGGTTAAAAAGGGTGTCGATATTGACGATTTTCTCAATAAACTCTATAAAAAAACCGCCTTGGAAGATACCTTTAAAGTGAACTTTCTCGCTCTGGTCGATGGAAAGCCCCAAATTTTAAATTTAAAACAAGTGATTCACCATTTTGTTGAATTCCAAAAAGAAATCACCAGAAAAAAACATGAATATCTTTTAGCAAAAGCGAATAACGAACAAGAAGTTTTGGAAGGTTTAATTAAAGCGCATGATATCATCGATTTAATTATTGAGATTTTACGTGGAAGTAAAGATGTGAAAATGGCGAAAGCTTGTATGATGCAGGGTGTGACAGATGGTATCGCCTTTCGAACAAAGAAATCAGAAAAAGAAGCATCCAAACTTAACTTTACGGAAAGACAAGCTGATGCCATTTTGGATATGCGCTTACAGAAGTTGATTAGTTTGGAATTGGACAAACTCAATGCGGATTACCAAGAAATTCGTGGAAACATAAAAGAATACGAAGATATTTTGGGAAATGAGAGTACGCTACTTAACGTCATCAAAGATTATCTACAAGAAATTGCGAAGAAATTTGGACAGAAAAGAAAAACGCAGATTGATGAAATAGAAGTTGTGCAATATGTTGAGAAATTCAAAGAAGAAGAGTTATATGTACTCATGGATAGATTCGGCTACATTAAAACAACGGATGTTACCAATTACAATCGGTCTAGTGATGATACGGTGAAAGAGTTTAAGCATACATTCCTTACGATGAATACAGACAAACTGTATCTCTTTACCAAAGAAGGAAATCTTCACACCGTGAAATTAGCAGATGTTCCAAAAGGAAAAGTTAAGGATAAAGGGGTTCCGATTCAAACGATAACAAAGTTAGGGAAAGAAGAAGAGGTGTTGGTTGAATCATTCCAAAGCATTGCAGATAAAAAGCTCATGTTTATTACCAAACAAGGGATGGTCAAATGGCTAAATGGAAGTGAGTTTGATACCAATCGAAGTATGAGTAGTGCTACGAAGTTAGAAGAAGGAGATGAATTGCTATCGGTTCAGGTGATAGGAGATGTTAAAGATTACTCTCATATTGTTTTGGTATCCAATAAACGTTTTGCCTTAAAGATAGCCATAGAAGAAATTCCTGAGCTTAAAAAGACCAGCAAAGGCGTCAAAACCATTAGCTTAACTGATGATGATACGTTAAATCAAGTGTATCTTTTACGCTCAGATGATAAAGAATCAGTCGTTGAAATAGATGGGAAAGCTGTTGATTTAGTCTCCATGAAAACGAAGAAACGCAACCAAGTTGGCGTAAAAATTTAAAAAGCGCAAAATCCAACCTATACCCATATGGTATAGGTTTTTTTGTTGTGCTTACATGCGAATCGTTTAAATTGACTATAATCAATAATAAATGTATCATATACTATAAGTTATATTAAGATTTGATTGAGCATTTTCGTGAGAAGGAGGGAGAGAAAAGATTGATTTACGAGATAAAATCCCAAAAATCGTTGGAAGAAATCAGAGAGATGTTGGAATCCCAAACCTTTACGCTGACATATAAAAACGACAATGAAATCGAAGTACATGTTGAAAGTGATTCGGATTTTGATGAATTTACCAACACAGTAGCCTTTTATCTTTCCCATGCGTATTTTCGAGATTATTTACATGAATCACTTGTGAATAGTGGGTTGTCTAAAAAAGAAGCTGAACGAATTGTTAAACAAGCTATGTTAGAGGCATCCCGTTCAACTTATTATTATACATTCACAAGAATATTGGTAAAAGAATACTTCAAGACAATGACATGCTTAAAAATCGAGAGCTTTTACCTGTTCAATATGAAAGGGTACAAAGAGGAAATCAAACGCTATGCCCAAAGATTGGTCAATTTTCACAGTAAGAATGGCTCGTATTTTTCCAACGAAGAAAATGCTAAAGAAGGATATCGGGTAGACACCTATTTTGAAATAATGCGAGAAGAAGGCAAAAAGAATGGTCTTAAAATAGCTGATTTCAAGGAGATACATGTTCATCAGTTAGATAATCGCTTATATATTGAAAACAAAAACGGGGAAACGCTAGACAAAGATTTTTTGTTTCAAAAGTTAGGAATTCGATTGGACTTTAAAGCGAATGAAGTACCTTTAAATCCTGAATTGTTCGAGGGAATGGTTCTCTGTTGTTGCTTGATTGATATTTTCGATGTGTCTAAAGTGGTTTTGCATCGAACACTTACCAAAGAAGCAAAAGATTTGCTGGTTTTTAATATCAATAGTATAAAGAAGCAACGAAACAAACGAATCAAAATCATTATGTGTAATGGCTGTGAGCAATGTGTGTAAGTCCATTCGAGGGATAGGCGTAGACCAAGGAATTGCAAATTGTGGATTTGCTGTCGTCGAGTTAACACCAGAGGATGAACTTAAGATATTGATTTCAGGAACCATTAAAACCTATCCAAAATATGAACTTTCCTCACGAATACAAAAAATCTATGAAACGATTAACCAGTTATCAAAAGACTACAATGTAAGTATATTAGGCTGTGAACGATTATTTTTTAGTCCGAAGCAAAAATCAGATACGAATGCAGGTGGCAGAAACAAATCGGCTTCTATCGTCTACACCAATATGGCAACGGGAATTTTGCATTTGATTGCCGCTCAAAACCAAATCGTTTTTAAAGATTTTGTTCCAGGCACGGTTAAAAAATATGTAGCAGGTAATGGGAAAGCCACAAAAGATGAAGTGAAAGAAGCTGTGGAAAAGCTCGTCATCATGGAAAAAGAGATTGACACAGAACATGAGGCTGACTCCATCGGCATCGGGATAACATCCGTTAAATATAAGCGAGACTTGGAAACGAAAGGAATAGATGAAAAACCTGAAAAACAAAAACGGAAAAGTACCAAGAAGAAAGGAGAGGTAAATGCGTGAATAAAAAGAAAAAAAGTATCGTGATTGGCGTGGGACTTGCCTTATTATTGGGCATTGGGGCGGGAACCTTGTATCTTCATCCCAACAGTCAAAAAACCGATACATCAACTGTGTTAGACCAAATAGGTCAACAAATGGTGAAGAATTTGTTGACCTATACGAATAATGGGATGGTCACCCTGTATGATACGTCAACAGGTAAAGTATTGAGTACATTTGACTTACAAACATTGAGTAAGGGAAAAGTTGTACAGGTTAAACCACCAACTCATCCATCCATTCCTCAATCAACTCCTTCTATTATGACCTTCAAAGATTTTATCCAATTTCCTGTAGCCATAAAACAAGGAGATAAAGCTTGGACGATTCAACAAAAGTTGACACCTAAACGAGATATCTTTACCATGTTGAGTTTTGTTCAGCAAGTAAATGGTAAGACGAACCTTGACCTCATTTATCCTGGCAGTACTTTGATTTTCTTAAAAGAAAAATCAGATGGTCAATCGACAAAAGCCGTTATATCTGCTCAACCTATCACCCCTACGACTAAAAGCACCACCATACAAGAGAAAAGCTATCAATCAGGACAAGCACGTTATCTGTACTCAAAATCTGATGATTTAACCTCACTGTATGCCTTTAATGATACTGAAAAGACTCTTTATCAATTGTCCATGAAGGGTAACAAGATAGAAGCGAAAACACTTCTGACGGTTTCTAATCTGCCGAAGGTTAGCGATTTTAAAGTGGTAAACGGGTATCTATATGTCCTCTTTTCAAATGGACAATCCGTTGAACGAATTGATTTGGCAAATCCTCAAAAAACCAAACAGTATTCCCTTAAAGGAAAAGCGGATGTATGGGCAATCAAAGGAGATTATCTTTACTACACCTTTGGCGATAAGCTTGGAAAAATCAATGGGGAAAATGGTCAGGAAATGGACATTGCCATTGGAGAAAAAGCACAAGACTATTTATTCACCAAAGATAAACTGTTCTTGTTAACGGAATTTGGTTCCAAAATGAACAATTCGGTCTTACTAAAAGTCAATCCAACTGACTTAAAAATAGATGACCTTGTAGAGATGAAGACGAATGTAAACACCCTTTTATCGGAACAACCTGATACACAAAGTGTCTATGTTGGAGAAATCACTTCCCTCAAGGATGTCAACGGAAAAGTCAATAAAACACCAGTCGTCTTGCCTGTAAATCCACACAGTCTGAATAAAGGTACGTACATTAAACATATACCATATGACGGCAAGGGCGTAGAAATTGATGGTTATATTTATGAACACCAAGATGGCAAAGTTGCGGTTTACACTACAAATGGCGATATGGTTAAAGCATTACGTATCGATAAATCCGCAGAATTTATGCCTTTAAAGTAATGGGAGAGTTTTTTCTCTCCTGTTTCTTTTTAAACGAAGGAGGATAACTTTTGAATAACTATCAGAGTGTGAAAATCAGATTTCTAGGAGAAGCTCCACAGCATATCAAAGAAGAAGATTTGTTGGATTATTTTTTGTACACCTTTGAAATGGTTTGGGTTGCACCCGTATTTGATGGATATCGAAATAAAATTAGAACGCACTTTGAAGAACTTTTAACGAAATTACGAAAAAGACATCCCCATTTATCGGTGCAAAAACAATGGTGGTCGTTGGTCTTAATCGCCTTACAGGATTTTGCAGAAAAAGATAGTTTTCCATATGCACATCAAACGATTGGTAAGTTACTAAATAGTTTGGATGAAATGAATGAGGAAGAGTTGACCGATTACTGCAACGACATCAACCATTCCTTTTCGAACGAGTTACCAGAAGTTATCGGTATAAGACCATCGGAAGTTGAAAATTTGCAGTCGGACTCCTATCAAAATGATTATCCTTTGGCTTATTTACTAGATAGGAAGGACAAATTTATCACGTTGTTTGCCCAACACTTAGAGCAAAAAGATATCAAACCGTTATTTATTGGGCGAGTGACGGTAAAAGAAATAAACCGTGAAAAGTTTACGGATTTTTGGAAGACCTATTTTGATATTTTTGTCGGGTACTCCTTGTCCATGTTGGAGATGATGAATCAATCGACTACTGTTACGGAAGAAGAGATTCAAAGCTTCGTAAGACAATCAAATATGGTCTTCCTGATTAATTCAGTGAAAAATGTGTCTAAAATCGATAAATTGAACTCGGATATCACCCAAAGCCTGATGCCGTTATACAACGAATATTTTTTTGGTGTTAAGTAACAAGGCTCTAAGGTTAGGAACCAAACACCACAACAGATAGATAAATCAAATTTTTCCTGTCCCTGCAGTCGTGCAGGGTCTCTTTTTCTCAAACCGCACCAAACCTTCCAATTTTTATTATTTTGAGGGGACTTTCTATAATAATAAAAACATTAAATGAGAGAAAAGGAGGGGAAAATTTGAAAATTATCGACGGAAAGAAGCATTACACCGCTAAAGAAATCGGTATGTTAGTAAACCGAACGCATTTAACGGTTCATTTATGGGATACCTGGAGTAACGAGTTAGCTGAAAGAGGCGACAAGCGGCTGATTCCTGAACCCATTAAAATTGGAAAACAAAAAACGAGATATTGGAGTGAAACAGATGTTTCGTTGATTGAATCGTTTGCGAAGAATATCCAACGAGGTGATTTAGCGGAATTTAGTCAACGACAATGGGGCAATAAAGCGGATAACACGGTTAAAAAACGAAATCACATATCCGATAAAAAAGCAATCAAATCCATAGATGCTAAAAAAGAATTAAATTTGCAGGAAAAGCTCCTTTATTCCTTGATTTTCTTTTTGGATAAATGCCAAGAGGGACAAAGTGTAAACGTTGAAACCCTGCAAAAACATATCCGCTTTGACAAAAAGGCAATTGAAGAAGGTTTGGAAACCCTTATCAATCTCAGTCTAATCGGCAAGACCGAGGATAAATACCTTTTGTTATAACCTGATTGATTATTTTTGACGATGAAAGACCAAAAGAACGGAGCGTGAGAATGTAAGTATGCAGTATTTTGATGGGAATTCAGGTTTCATTACCGTTATTACGGGACCTATGTTTTCGGAAAAATCAGGAGAACTAATTAAGCGTTGCGAGAAATTGGTGAAATATGGCGGTAAAACGGTTAAAGCCTATAAACCAAAAGAAGATACACGATTCTCTGAAGGGGAAATTGTGAGTCGTATTGGGTATCGTCTACCAGCTACCAATATTCCGAAAGAAATTACGAATGAAATCATAGAACAAATTTTACAGGAAACAAAATCCTTTGATGTGGTAGCTTTTGATGAAGTGCAGTTTTTTAATAAGAACATCATGAAATTGGTTGAGGAACTTGCTTATCGAAAGAAGCATGTCATCGTAGATGGGCTAAATATGGACTATCGGGGGAAAGAATTTGGCTATATTGGAGGAATTCTTGCGATGGCAGACGAACCTGTGAAATTAACGGCTTATTGTGCCTGCTGTAAAAAACCAATGGGGGCATTTACGCAACGTTTAGTAAATGGCAAACCCGCTAAGTTAGGTCCCATCGTATTAATCGGGGACAGCGAAAACTATGAACCCCGTTGCCGAAATTGTTTTGTTCCCCCTCATAAAGTGAAATAATCGAGGTACACTTGGAGATTAAAACCCAAGTGTATTTTTTTTGACTACAAAAAAAACGGATGGGAATACTAGATTCATAGGAATCGAAGGTTGCAATTTCCTGTGATTCATTTTATAGTGTATAGGTAATATAATTTTGACTATAGTACATATTTATTGAATCTGAATAAATGGAACCACCGAAACTATAATATAACACATTACGATAAAAACCAGGATTTTGCTAAAAAAGTTTATTAGGAGGTATGTGCGATGCATACGATTGAAAAGGTTATACGAAAAATAAAAGGTGAAGATAAAATCATGGATTTCTTACTCGGCTCTGGAAGATTAACCAGTAATCCACCTGAAATTCGTGAAGTAAACGGATATAAAGTATTAAGTGCCTATGGATTTTCCATGAAGTTCAGCAATGGGCGGGATAAAAAACCCGACTTTTATGGAATTGAGCTTTGGGGAAAAAACGCAGAATATATGAAAGAACTCGGTTACGAAGGTCAATTAATCGAAGTGATTGGTCGCATCGAGGTACGACATTTTCATAATAAAGAAGTAAAAATATTGGTTGTTGAGCGATTTCATTGCTTAGAATATAAACCAAAGGAAGTATCTTTTCAGACTGAAGAAACTTCATTTCAACATTCAAATGGCGATGGAATAAATAAGGAAAAAGATAGTTTTAACGAATTTCCTATTTGATGGCTCCCTACTATAGAAGTCAAACATAGAGAAATTACCTAAACTTTTTTCTACTGTTTGTTTTCTAACCACAAGTCATTTATATAAGCAATCAAATGATTTTTTAACGGGTTAGGCTTTACTTATGAAAGGGGTCGCAACATGGATAAACGCCAATTTGCTGAAGAAGTTATCGAAAGTGTGAGAAGCTTATCATTAGTATCGGTTATCTCAACAAGAATTAATTTACCACGCCAACGAGGTGTAAATATAAAAGCCCTGTGTCCTTTCCACAATGATAGAAGCATTGGCAGTTTTGTGGTTACGGAGAAAAAGGGAATTTGGAAATGTTTTTCTTGCGGAGCGGGTGGTGATGCCATTAAATTTGTTGCAGAATTTGACAGCATCAATTATTTACAATCTGCGTTTAAATTAGCATTAGAGTTCGGAATTATCAGTAATTGGGAATACGAAGAGTACTTTGAGAGAAGAAGATATTCTAGAGAACAAATCCTTAAAATCGAACGCCGATATGAAGAAATCGATAAAAAAAGGTTTGAAAATAATATTGCAGATGAACATACTTTAGATGAAGTTTTTCGTTTGTTTATTGAGCAGGCTCCACTTTCGGATGAACATCGAGAACATTTGTTAACCGAACGGAATTTAACACCAGACGAAATTGAGGAAGGTTTGTATTTCACCTTTCCAACTCGTCATATCCTAAAGGAATTTTCAAAAGCAATCAAGGAAAGATACAATGGAAGCGAAGAAATTCTAACACGAATCCCTGGCTTTTATTATGAAAAAGAAAGCCAACGATTCACTTTTACTAAGCATAAGGGTATCGGTATTGGTATTAAAAATGGCAATGGAAAAGTGGTTGGAATTCAAATTAGGCATGACAAAAACGATGAAAACAAAAATCGATATGTATGGTTTTCTTCTTCATTTGCCAGTAATGATGAAAAATATGAACACGGAACGTCGTCAGGTGCTCCAATTGATGTTGTATACCCCAAAGAAATCAAAAACAATACGGTCTTTATTACAGAAGGTCGGTTTAAGGCGCAAAAAATCGCAACGGAAAAGGGGTCAATTGCGATTTCGGTGCAAGGGGTAGCATCTTGGCGGGGTATCATGAAAGAGCTAAAACGAATTCCAAGTTCACCGATACTGCAACAATGCTTGCCACAAACCAAACAATTCGCCATCCAAGCCATTTTTGTTGCTTTCGATGCGGATATGAACTATAAAGTGCAAGTGTTTACGCAGGCAAAACAGATGACGGATTGCCTGGAAGATAATGAGGAACAAAAATTTCCTGTGTATTATCTCAATTGGGATGATAGTCTTGGAAAAGGAATCGATGACATTTTAAATAGCGAACAACAAACGGCTATTAAACGTTACGATAAGCAAATATGGGACAAGTCCTATGAAAATATGATTGAAGACATCTTGGATAAAGAGGACTATTTGGAAATCAAAGATGTTCCAGAAGAGGTCATTCGGAAGTATTTTCATATGCACATGAATATAGCTCCACTCGGAAAAAACGAGTACTCCGAGAAACACAAAAAGTTAAAGGCACTTCAACGATAACGGAGGAACACACCTCCGTTATTTTTTTACTTTTAGAATCTACAATATAAAAAGTTTATATAAAACAGGTTTTTATACAAAAAATTTTCTAAGTGGGAGATTTTTTATCAGGAGGGAATTTTACTTATGGTAAAGATTTTGGTGACGGTTGTCGGAAACGGCACAAAGGATACTGGAAAGTATAAAGTGGCGATTGGGGATAGGGTTCTATTAAAGAAAGAGCCTGAGAATGAATTTGATGCAAAGGCTATTCATGTATTCTTAGAAGATGAAAGCGAAAGCGTCGGGTATGTGGCGAATAGCCCCAATACCATTCAAGAAAATTGTCAATCGGCTTTACAAATCCATAACTTGTTTGAAATTACAAATTATGCTAAAATTGTAAATAGCACGAAAGTTCGGTATCGGAACGGAAGAGAATCGAATGCCTATATCTGCGAACTTGAAGGAATCGAAGCAAACAACCAAAAAGGGGAGACTATAAACATGGCACAAGAAATCAAATTCAAATTAGCTGGCGGAAAAACGGTATATCCAAATAAATTCAAGTTGGCAGATGAATTAAAAAAAGGAATTCAACCGTCTGTAAAACTAGTCAGTGAAGGCGATAAGATTGTAGCTTACTTTGATAATGGTCTTTGCGGTTATGTAGATAACCGTAAGCAAGATGACATCTACACGGGTGACGAGCTTAAACACTTGATAACCGAAGAAAAAGTAGCCAAAATCACTTCACAAGTGGCGACAAATTTTATCGGAGTCTTACGGCTTGGCGAAAACGAATTAAAAAAGAAAACGGAAGGAAAATCACTAAAAGATGCCATTGATTGGGTAACTTCGGAAGGTCTTGCAACAGCAGACGAAGTACGGGAGCGGGTGACATACATGGAGAAGTTTGGGGTCACGGAAAAACAAATGACCACTCTTTTCCAATCGTATAAAGTGTACGACAGCGAAGTTGCGAAGCGGATTAATAAACCGAAAACCCTGTATCAAGATAGTTCGGGCATCCTCAAAAAAGCCATTGCCTACATGAACATCAAACGGAATCTGTTATTTGAAGGTGACCGAGGCGTAGGGAAAAACGTGTTAGTTGAAACACTATCATGGCTCTACAAGCGTCCGTTGTATGAGTTCTCCGTGAACTCACAACATGATAATAACTCTCTGCTTGGTGGGAAAACGATTGAATCGGAAGTAGGCGAAGATGGAGTTGAGCGTAACAAAATGTCCTATGACCCTGATGTTATTATTCAAGCGGCAGAAGTTGGGGGCATTCTAAACTTTGATGAATTTAACACATCATTTGGACATGTTATGAGCTTGTTTAACTCCCTCTTGGATGACAGGCGCAGAATACAAGTTCCAGGCTATAAAAACATTGTAGCGGATGATAATTTTATGGCGATTTCCACCCAAAATAAGGAATATCAAGGAACGTTTGAGAATAACGAAGCAACGATTGACCGTTTCGTTCCAATTTTGTTTCCTACGCTTAAAAGTATTGAAGATGTATTACAGGTAAAAGTTCCTGGTATCCCATACAGCATGTTATCACAATGCCAAAAATTATTTGCAGGCATTAAAAAGAACGTAGAGGATGGGGAAATATCAGAAAAAGCCATTTCCATTCGTGGATTTATTGATGCTTGTACGGTAGCAGTTGAACAAGACATTCCATTAAAGGATGCTTTGATTGACAACGTTGCGAATAAAGCACTAGACACGGATGAACGAAAAACCATTAGGGATTCGATTGAAGACATCATCGGATAATACTTTCAGAATAAGACAAAAAGGTAGGAGAAATGAAAGCTCCTACCTTCCCCTTATCTTGTCACACATAACAGGTTTATATATACAAAAGGGAGAGATTTACTTATGAATACGACAGCATCGATAAAAGCGATTGAACGGGTACGCCGATTTTTTAATCGTCAAAATGTACACAAGCTGTTAATGGGAAGGGTTAGCTTTTTGGTTCCAGATAGAAGCGATATCAATTTGGTGCTTAATCCTGGTGGTGGCTCTTACACAGATGGGAAAACCGTAACACTAGGGCTTCCTGAGTTGTTTTATGATAAGAGCTATGAAGAAATGTATATGGCGTTATGGGCATTAGCAGGACACGAAACGCAACACATCAATTCTTCTGATTTTACAGCGTTTGTTCAATTCCAAAACGATATGTCAACCTACTTTTCTAAAAATCTTAAACTGCCTGGTTCCTACGGGCAGAAGATAGCAAAGCATGTTGCTAACTCCGTTGAGGATGGACGTATTGAGAAGATTCTTGTGAATCGTCTTCCTGGTTATCTCAAAAAAATACAATTTTTAAATGGTTCCATTCGAGAAGCACAGCCTATTGAGGGCAAATCTGAATTAGGGGATTTCCTCTATACCATCACGATGCTTTCCGTAACGGGTCTTTATCCAAAAGATTACGCCAAGTTTTATAAGGGTACGGAACTGGATGCGAACATCAAAAAAATTAAAAAGGATATCATTACAGGAATAAACGCCGTTAGTTGTAAACAATGTTTGATGGTTTGCCAAGAAATCATCGAAAAAGTTGAGGATTATCTGATTAAATTGATTGGACAACAAAATCCAGAAGATAATCAATTTATCCAGAACATTCCGCAACAGCATGAATTTACAACGAGTGAAGAAAAAGAGCAAAACGCCTCTCGTTCCATATCCACTCACTTCAAGCCTGAAAAGAAAGAGGAAGAACAAGAAGAACCACAAGAAGGTCAAGGTTCGGGTTCTTCTGCAGGCGAGGAAAAAGAGGAGGAGAATAAAGAGGAACAAAAGGGAAAAGGAAAAGGCAAATCCGAGAAAGAGAAATCCGAAAAGGATAAGTTATCGGACGGAGAATCACAAGAAGGGGAACCTTCCGAAGAGAATGAACAGCAGGAGGGGAATCAAGGAGGAAAAGACGAAGAGAAAGAAGAATCGGACGAAGCCAATTCGAAAGAGAACGAAGAAGGTGAAGAGGATTCAGAGGATTCCTCCCGTTCGGAAGAAAACAGCAAGGACGATTCAGATGAACCAGCGAACGGGGAATCGGATAAAGAAACGGATGAAAAATCAGAGGGAGACTTTGGTGAGCAATCAGACGAAAACTCCACTGAAGAATCCACTGAAGAATCCAATAATAAATCCGACACTGATTCGAATAGCGATTCTGACGAAAACTCCAACACTTCGGATGAAGAAGGGAAATCCCGTAACAAACAGCCTCAATCGGAATCTGAATCAGAAAGTCCGTATCCACAAGGCATAGACCAAGATGAAGAGGATGATTTTGAAATCGATGAAGAAGCAATTAGAGCGCGGATGAAAGAAATTACGGATGATGTTCTGGAAGAAGCCAAGCGGAAGATGGAAGAGGAATTTAAAAATCCTAAAACGAAATCCTCAAAGAACAATAAGGACGAAGAAATTTCGCTTGAAGAAGTAAAAGAAATTGAAAACCTCTACCGCAATCAATATGTTCGGCAATTTAAGGAAATTAAGGGCTTCAATCGAACTTTTGCGCTTCCTGCAGATATCAAACGTGAAGGGGCTAAATTCCGCAAAGAAGTTGAGAAGATTTTTCGTAATAAAGAATCCTTGACCTTGCGTGGACAGAAACAGGGCATATTGGATACCACAAATCTTTGGAAGTTTGGTGTAAAAGACTACAACCTGTTTGTAAAACGCACACCACCCATTACAACCGATTATGTAGCGTATCTTCTACAAGATGGTTCGGGTTCGATGGTCTCTAATGAGAAACAGTTTCATTCGGCTAAAGCTTTGTCAGTCATGGAGGAAGGGCTTAAAGGAATTATTCCATTTAAGGTCACAACGTTTTCTGTTCAAGGTGCAGTGATGCACTATACCGCTAAGGACTTCAAAGATAACAGCATGACGAAAAATTACAGTTATAGCTTTCACAGAATGAGACAAGCGAGTGGCGGCAACAAAGACGGATATTCAATTCGAGTGGCTACTGCAGAGCTTATGAAGCGACCTGAAAAAGATAGAATTTTGATTGTGCTCTCAGACGGACTTCCTTCTGATTACAATAAAGGGCAAAGGGAAGGAATGGTAGATGTTAAGCAGGCAGTTAAAGAAGCTAGAGCGAAAGGTATTCATGTTGTTTCGTTAATTTTTGGGACAGATAGTTTCCGTGAAGGAAATATCGACTTGTACAAGTATATGTATGATAAAAACATCATTTCTTGTAGTCCTGAAGAAATTACAAAAAACCTGGTAAAAACACTTAAAAAAATCATTTCGAGATAATTGAGATAAAGAAAAAGAGAGGTTCGAATAATCGACCTCTCTTTCTTTGTGGAAAAAAGTTTATTCCTGATTATGGAGCCTTATCGCTTCTTCACAGAATTGTAAGGCGGTTTTCTTTAAATTCAACAAATCATCTGTTGTTAAGTCTTTAATCATTATGGTTTTCCCGTAATCTTCTCGATTGTCTCCACCATACTTCTTGGATGGTTCCATAGCCCCTATTGTTAACACGTATTCTGACCATTCTTTTGGTGTTTGTTCATGTTGTTGTTTGACGGAGTAATCGTACCGCTCAATTTTATAAAAATACTCCATATCGAAACCAAAACTGTCTTCTAGGATGACTTGCATGTATTTAATGGTTCGCCTAAACCCATTATCTTTTACATCCTCTAACGGGACAGCCTTTTGCATATCAAAATGGATAAGGTGGTCAATGTAATCAGGCAGTTGTTGTACTTTAGGAAAATCCCAGGCTCTGGCTGAAAACAATGTTTTGGTGTTTTGCAAAATTGTGATGTCGTAATAAAAATACATCACATCCTTCATTGTGTTTACTTTTCGCTCCTCGTCATGTTCACCATAAAAAGGCGTAATAGAAGGATTTCCATAACTGATGTATAAGTTACCTTTTTTCCACGTTTTTCTGCTCATAATTAAGTTTCCTCTCCATTCTATTTATTCCCAATTCTTAAACGCTTAATTTTGCATCCACGAAAGAAAGAAGAAGATAACGGCAAGAATTGTCGCAATTCTACTGACTCGCAGCAATAAAGGTTTTGATTGGTTTAAGGCAAAATGTATGAATTCAAGTAGATAAGAAGCGGTGAAGAGAAGGTACATAATTAGGTTGTCCAAGTTGTTCATACTAACCAGCCGAACGACATACCCAACACACATGGAGAATAATACCCATGCCAACCATTTTCGTGACTTTGATACGGTTTCCATAGTAGCCTCGTTTCTTACCGAAATTTAAAGACGCCAATTAGAATAGCAAGGAATAAAAAAAGCATACGGAGGAAGCCATATCGCTTATCGGGATTACCCTGATTGAATTGCCAACAGCAAAATCCACTACCGAAAGACAGTGCTATCAGAAAATAAAACACGCTATGCCAACCATCACGGTGTGTTAAGTAGAATAGGGAAGCCATTAAGGTTCCCATACCAAATGACAAGTTGTAAAATTTTCGCCATTTCGTTACTAATTTCATGATGACCACACACTCCCTTTCGATGTGCTTGATTCAAACCCGATGGTCGCATCCACACAAATAAGATGCGTATGTGAGGTGTAAAATTATTATAGATATGTTATAGACTTTAGTCAATAACTTAAATATAATGATTATATGATAAATCGGGAGGGAAGCACCATGATAGAAATTAAAAATGGGAGTGAAGTCGTTTTAGAAAAAGGTTCGTTTCTGGATGTTATGTTAGAAGATACACATCAACAGCCTTTGCTTACTTTCTCCTCAAATGGAACTAAATTGGATACGGTTGAAGCAGGAGAAGCCCTTAACCTCTTTCAAAGAAGGCAAAAACTCAAAGCGATTGTAAAAGAGATAACCGAAACGGGAATGTCGGTAGAAATTGTTCGATGGGCAGATATTCACCGAAAAAGCGGTTTTAGTTTATTAAAAGCAAGCAGTCACATTAAAGATATCGTGGAGAAAACGGAACATGTCGGAGCGTTAACCGATGAAGGCGTTATGTTTGGTGCGGTGACCTATTACAAGAAGATGAAAGAAGCAGATAAAAAGGCGATTGTTGGATTCGAGGCATTTACAGAATCCATTGATGGCGCACAAGAAGCTCACCACCTTCTCCTGTTAGCAATGAACGCACAAGGCTTTAAAAACCTGACTAAACTAACCACGATGGGTTACGAACACGTTTTTGAAAGCCCGCAGGTCTCTTATGAAATGTTGGAACGGTATGCAGAAGGAGTTATTGCTACTTCTTCCTATTTAGATGGAGAAATTGCAAAATGTCTTCTAAATGGAGACTATGAATCAGCGAAACGAGTGGCGTTAAAATTATCTTCTATTTTTGGAAAAGAGAATTTTTATATTGAAATCCAACGACATGGGGTTCAAGATGAACTGACTCTTAACATGCAACTCATTCGGTTGGCGAGGGAACTCAATTTAAAAATAGTGGGAGCGGTAGAGAGTCATTATACGAATAAGGAAGATGAACTCGCCCATCAAGCTCTCCTTTGTTTACAAACAGGGACCACAATGGATGATAATGACCGCCTGATGTTGCCTGGTGAAGGGTATCACATACATACGGCAGAGGAAATGGAAGAATTGTTTTCGGATATTCCAGAAGCACTGGATACAACCCTTGAAATTGCCGAAAAATGCAACCTGGTTATAGATTTAGATACGGTTTATATGCCTCACTTTCCTGTTCCAGCCCCGTACAAAGATGAAGCCGCTTATTTTGAATATCTGTGTTGGAAAGGGTTTGATGAACGCTTTGAAGGGACAGAAAAACAGTCCAGTGCAGAGTATAGGGAGCGTTTAGAGTTTGAAATCGACACGATTAAAAGCATGGGATTTCCAGGCTACTTCTTAATCGTTTGGGATTTTGTTGATTATGCAAAACGACATGGTATCCTGGTAGGACCTGGTAGGGGGTCGGCATGTGGTTCTCTCGTTGCCTATGCTCTCTATATTACGGAAGTAGACCCCATTGAATATGACTTGCTGTTTGAACGATTCTTAAATCCAGAACGGATTTCCATGCCTGATATTGACTTGGACTTTGATGATAGAAGACGGGAAGAAGTTATTGATTACGTAAAAGAAAAGTTTGGAGCACATGCGGTATCTCGCATTATCACGTTTGGTACGTTAGCCGCTCGTGCGGTTATACGAGACATGACAAGGGTACTGGATAAACCTTATTCATTGGGTGACAAAATTGCGAAATCCATTCCGCAAGCACCTAAAATGACACTCCAAAAAGCCTTCAAGGAAAGCGTGGAATTTTCCAAAATCTATGAACATGACCATGAAGCCAAAGAAATCATTGATATGGCTATGAAGCTTGAAGGATTGCCTAGAAATATTTCACAGCATGCATGCGGAGTTATTATTGCACCTTCAGCAGTCAGTGATTACATTCCACAAATTCTAATCGAGAATGAAGATACAGGTTTAAAAGAGCCAACTACCCAAATCACAATGGCGGAATGTGAAGAATTGGGACTGTTAAAAATGGACTTCTTAGGTCTTCGTACAATGGGTGTAGTGGGGCGTTGTTTAGCGGATGTCAATAAAAGACGAGCTAAAGAGGGCAAAGAGCCTATCAATTTTCTAAACATCCCAACAGATGACTTGCAGGTATATGACTTTATTTCAAAAGGAAATACAGAAGGGGTATTCCAACTGGAATCACCAGGAATGACCTCCTTCATGAAAGAACTTTTCCAAGATGCGAATAAGTATTTAAGCCTGAAAAGTAAAGAGCAACTCAAAGAAATGGGACGACAAATGTTTGAGCGTTTGATTGCAGGTATAAGTCTTTACAGACCAGGACCTATCGATGAAATTCCCCATTATATAGAAAACATGCTAAACCCACAGTATATTACGTACGAAACACCTCAATTGGAAAATATTCTAAAACGGACATATGGCGTCATTGTGTATCAGGAAGAGGTTATGTTTATCGTTAGGGAATTAGCAGGTTTTACGAAGGGGCAAGCAGATACTATTCGTAAAGCAATGGGAAAGAAGAAAAAAGAAATCCTTAATGAATACGAAGCCTATTTCATTCATGGAAGTCAAAAAAAAGGCATCGTAGGCTGTATTGCAAACGGAATTCCAGAAGAAACCGCCAAGAGTATTTGGGCGAAAATGAAGAAGTTTGCTGAGTATGCGTTCAACAAGAGCCACGCAGGAGGTTACGCCGAAATCTCCATTCGTACAGGGTGGTTAGCCTTCTATTATCCCGTTGAATATATGACCGCTACCTTAAACTCGTTTATTACAAAAGCAGACAAAATTAAGCTTTATCTTTCCGTTTGTAAAAAGAAAGGGATTGAGGTGTTGTCACCTGATGTAAACAAATCAAGAGAAGTGTTTACGGTAGATGGAGATGCCATTCGTTTTGGACTCATGGGTATTAAAAACATGGGGAAAGTCTCAACCGATGTTATTGCTGAACGAGATGCTAGAGGAACCTTTAAGGATTTTCAAGACTTTGCGGAACGCATGGCAAAACACTTTAAAGTGGATAAACGAATGCTTGAAGCTCTGGTTTATTCAGGTGCGGTGGATGATTTTGAGGGAACACGAAAAGCTAAATTATCCGTTCTACCTGAGATATTAGATTCAGCATCTATCGAGAAGAAAAATTATCAATCTGGACAATTGGATTTGTTTTCGCTATCCGATGATTTTGCTGAATTTAAACATATTGCCATTCCAGAAGTTGCAGAGTTCGATAAAAAAGTTGAAGTTGGAGAAGGAAAAAGAATTTGCTGGTTTTTATGTAACGGAGCATCCGTTGGACGATTATATGGAATACTTCGTTCGAGAAGGCGTATATGAAATTGGGTTTTTGTCGCATAAGGAAGACGAATCATTCGCAGACGAAAGCAGTGCCGTTGCTTCTTACAATTACGACGGAGAAAAGGTAAAAATAGCAGGTATTATAAAGGAATTAAAGCTTTTTTATACGAAAAAAGACCAAAAACCGATGTATGTGTACTTATTGGAGGATAAATCAGGTGATATGAAATCCGTCGTCTTTAATGACCGCCTCGAACTAAATCAAGACAAACTGGTTGATGGCAAAGTTGTTATTGTCGAAGGTCAACTGAAACAAGATGACTTCGGAATTCAAATTATTGTGCGCAACATGTATGATATCGAAGCTCTAGCTAAAAGTGAAAAACCAAAAGCCATTTGGATACGCCTTATACACAAACAACAGTTTGAAGAAGTCAGCAAAATTTGCAAACAAAATCCAGGAGATTTACCTGTATATCTATACTTCAACGGTAAAGCATTTGAATCCAACGGAAAAATCAATTTAAATTTTGCGACGTTTAGTAAACTTCAAGAACATTTTGGTGAAAATGTCAAAGTGACCTATCACAAATAACCAGTTAGGGATACAAGGTTTGCTTGTATCTCTTTTTATCTAGAAAAAAGGAGAAGAGAAAAAATGAAGTTATTCAGTGGTTTTAGTCGCCAAGAAGTACAGAATCGAATGGAATATGAAATTGTGTTATCGAAATTACAATTGTTAGCGTCTAGTTTGAAAAATGATACGGACAAACCCTCTGATTTAATCCATTGGCAAGAACTCATGACGCAATTAGGAGAAATTCAAGTCAGGCATGTGGACTTTTCATCTCATATTCGAGGAGCCTATCAGACGTTGTACACCCTGTATTTGAAGAAGCACTATCCTGAATTGTTGAATACCAAACTGGAGGCGTTAAAGGACGAGCTATTATAGTAGCAGTTAACCTTACTCTAGGTTGAATGAAATGATTTTCCCTTGAATATAATCAAATATCTATTGTAAATAATTTTGGTGAATGTTTGATTCATATTCACAAGGGAGGATTTACATATGTTCGGATTCTTAAAACAGTCAAAAGCTCAAAAGGTTAATTTACATCAAATTGCAGAAGCGTTAGGACGTAGACATTGGGAACATGAAATGGTAAAAGGAAAACCTGATACCATTGCTGTGTTAGGTAAATACATGAATAAAAGAAGAACATTCCATAAACTATATTTGCAGTTCATTGGGGGAACAGTCAAATTTAGTGACCAACGTGGCTATGTGATTAGTGTCGTTTCCAAAGACAGAATGTATCCCGAAATGATGGATATTCTCAATGTATTACCGTAGAAACCTGAGAAAGTTTATTTCTCAGGTTTCTTTCTTTTTATAGCGCACAAAAAAACGTTCAGTTTTGAACGCTTTCTCTTGTTGTATGGAAATACCCTTAATTAACGGTGATGGTTCTTGAGTAGGAAGCTCCACCATAACTTGCGGTGATGGTAAAAGTACCTCTTTGATTTGGTCTCCAGCTTAGATAGAAATAACCATCTGACCTTGTAGTGACTTGGAATGTGCGTGTACCATCCGTTATATTAACAATCGCTCCTCCTTTTGGAGTGAAGTTCAGACCGTACAGATAACCTTGTATACCTGCTGAACCATTAAAGGAAATGCTGTTCGTTGCATAGGTATAGATGGTGTAATCAGAGTGGGCTACGGGTACGGTTGCGCTCGTTGCGCTGATTGTTGTTATGGCTTGACCACTTGGGGTGGCAAGTACAATTGGCGTAGTTCCAAAAGCGGCGGATACATTTCCTGATGAAGCCACTTTTAAGGAAGCGGAAAACGTACCATCTGAACCCGTGGTAACAGAACCCGTTAAGGCTCCAGTAAATACAAGACTCTGTTTGTCTACTGGATTGCCATATTTATCGACAAGTGTACCAGAAACCGTAGCGTTTTGACCAACTGTTAAGGAACTAGGGAGATTGATTGTGGCTTTACTTGCAGAATCGTGAACCACACTAAACGCATTGTTAATACTAAAGCCTGAATCGGCTCCAACAACGCTGATAGAATTGGCTCCCGCTTTGGTTCCCTGAAAATCGAAAGTAAAGTCGCCATTGGTGGTATTGGATGCATTTGAAACCGTTCCATTTTGTGCGGTTTCTTTGATTTGCGTACCATCCATGACATTGTTGCCGTATATATCTTCGGCAACACCTTTAAAGGTTGCAACTTGCCCCGCTACTACGGAAGGTGGATTGGTTACTTTTAGTTGAGCGGTTTGTCCAGGCAAAAAGATTTCGGATAGGGAACCCGTTTGGGTATCTACCGCATCTTTGTAGGTATTATCCTGAACGGTATAAGAGAGGGATACGGTTTCTGCACTATGGTCAGCTAGAGGTGCATTGCCCGTTCCATTTGTGATGGTAACGATATCAGGTGTTGCAAACGCCGAAGCCACTTTTGTATTACCAGCACCCGTTCCTGTTACAGTTAAGGTAGCGTTTGTAGCAGGATTGCCATAGTCATCGGATACATTTACATTGAGCTTTCCACCTTCTGTAACACGTACGGATGCGTTATCGACATTGCCTGAAACATGAGTGGCTTCACCAATGGCGGAGCCTGTCGTGAACAGTGTGGAAATCCCTATCGGGTTTTTCATGACAATATGAATTTTGTTATCAAACGTGTTGGTTTTTGTATCCACCACGTTGCCTACTTGGAATAGAGTCGATAACTTAAAGGTCGATTTTGCTTTTTCCAAAACAGTTTCCTTCTCACCTTGTTGCCAATCTGTTTGTTCACTTTGCATTTGTATTCCTTTGACTTCTTTGTCCAACGAAGCAAATGAGATAACGCCACCGTTTAACAGTGTGACCGTTTGAGCGGTATCATCCACAGCGGTCACCACATCCATCACGGGTAGAGCGATGGATGATTTCCCTTTATCCCCATTATCTTGATGATTTTGCATATCTTTACCGCCTGCGGTCAAGACAATCGCTTGTTGGGTGTACCGTTTGAATACATCATGGGAGATGGTGACTTGGTTGGTGGTCGCATCAAATGTCAGGTCGGATTTAGGGAGGGCAGTAACGGATTTGCCGTCCAGTACATAGGCCTTAACCAATCCATTTTTAAGCATTGCCAATGCCAAATGGTATTCTTTCGAAGTCGGGTCGAGTTGAATAACCACATTGGCATCAGGTCGCACAAACGTTGCTCCCATAGCAGGGGTTACGCTTTTCACAAGTGGAACCACTGTTTTTTTCTGTGCAAGATTCTCTGTGTTTAGTACGTTTGGAGCTACGGGATTGGACACTTCAACGGAAGAGTCTCCACCAAAGTGGTTCTTTTCAATGAGATTATTCGTATTCGATGTTGTGGAGGCAAATACTTGCCCTGTAAACAACGAAGAGGCGAGAATAGTCGTACCCATTAACACTTTAAGAGCTTTTTTGTCCGTTTTTCATTTTTATTTGCCAAAATTTTATTCCTCCTAATTTTTTTGTTGGTGAATTTTATATTATAGATAGGATATTTTTGGTGATTACTTATACAGGGGAGTATGTAGAACGAAGACATAAAAAAATAGCCAGGTTAATGGCTATTTAAGTAAATTTAGTGTACGTTCAGTGACTTTCACTTCATATAGATTATCGAACCAACCTCTTACCGCAAATCCAAAAATCGTGCAAAGAAGCAGGATTAAGAACGAAGCGGGAATAGCGTTTGCCATCGAAGAAAACATCCAGTGTAAAGCATAGAAATGAACGGACATTAATCCTAACAGCATCGCTCTCGATTTAAGTAATTCTTTTTTTGTTAACCGCTTAAAATCAAGCTTCATGTCCTGATAGATTCTCATCAAATTTACGTTCGAGAATCATAGTGTAGCCATAGAACATGCCTAACATAAGGATAAATTGAAGAAGCTGTTCTAAAAAAGAACCTGAAATAAAGAATGTGGGAATAGTAGATAACATTCCTACACCTAACACGATGACGCCTATACTAATTAATAGATACAAAAATCGAAACACCTTGTTTCCTCCTTAATGTGTACCGCTAAACGATTGACGGTTAATTTAAAGGGATGCAGGACAAAAATTGTCCGTTTTTGTTCTTTGGCATATTTCACACAATTTCCAGTTCCGCCATTTGAACCATCCCATACTGCGAAAACCAAATCTGCCTTATCTACCATATATTCGTTTCGTTTTTGCATGAGAGATGGTTTGTAAGGTTCAGTTGAAACATGCGTGACAACATCGGCTTGAAGAAGAATATCCGCATATTGTTTCTTACTCGATTCGTTCCATCGACTTGAATGATTCTTACAGGGAATCGCACATTCAAGCCTAAACTTATCAGAGAATCGTTTGCGCAACTTTAACGCAACTAACGCCCAAATGGTATCGACACCCAATGCCATGCCACTGATTAGCGTGACCACTTCATCTGAAACAAAAGATTGGGTGACATTATCATAACCCGCTTGCGATAAGATGAATTCGCGCATCTTCTTACCAATTGCTAGATTGGTAGGATGACTAACATTATAAGCATTGCCTAATTTATCAGGACGATGCCCTGTTACTGTTATTATCATCGTTTGTACCTCCTTATTTCTTAAGCATTCTTTATCATATTCAAAACAAGCTTCTTTCATTTATAAAAAGAGGTCAGACCCCTATAGCCATCTATAAATATTGACAATAAACAATATAAAAAATTATAATGACTATAAATTAAAAATAAAGTGAGCTAAAGGAGAGATAAGTTTGTACATCGATGATGAAACAGACGGTGAAGAACTCGTTGAAAAAGAAGGGTTAGCCGATAAAGAGAAGGAAAAAAATCTTCATCGGATGCGTAGAGAATCTAGCCAAAAGAAAGCCAAAAAAGAACATGGCGACCGTTTTGAACGAGCCATGCGAAAAAGCCAGGGAAAAAGAAAAAATAGACGATATGAAGAGGACGAGATGGAAGATTAAATCTTCCATTTTGTCATGCTCTCAGAACTATAAATAGACGAGGTGTAAGATGAAAAAATGGCTTACAGGAGGATTGCTCACGGCACTTTTGGTTACTGGAGGCGTTTTCGTTTATTCATACATAAAGCCAGTGTCCGTGACTTCTCAATCTGTCAAACAAACCATTGAGAAGAATCAACAACTAACCAATTATCAGCGTGAACTATCGTTATCTGTTTCCTTCGATGATGTGAAAAAAGGGACGAATACTCCGCTTCGTTTTCAATCAAATCCATCTGTTTTAGTAGTGGATACAACAAGGTCAGGTACGAATGAAGATATTCAGTATGACTTCTCTAGCCACGGTCAGGAATTTAAAGGCGAACACTTGGATAAAAATCATCAATTGGTTGTGAAAAGTCCGATGTATCAACGTTTCATTACCTTTCATTCTTCCCTTCCTCCTGGTTCAGACATAAACAAGAATACCTTCTCCATGATAAGAGGGGTGGCAGAAACCTATCTCAATCATCTTCCTCCTTCCGCAATGCAAGTATCGAAAGATATGGGAGCGAATGAAAAAGGAATCTTGACCGTAAAAGTTGAAGGTCAAAATGAATCCACACATGCTCTGATACAAAATTTAGCTTCAAACGTCATCCAGGATGCATGTGTTCAAAAAATATTAAAAGAAGAAGCTCTTATTAAAAACAAATTGGTAACACCACATAAAACAGAATCTCAAATAGCGGAAGACAGCAATCAACGACTTATTTCTTTCCAACAAAGGTTGTTGAACCTTTTACATCAATCCAAAGTTGATTCGTCGGTATTGACGATGAAAGTGGGCGAGAACGGAATCATCATAGAGCTTACCGCTAAAGTAAGCTTAACCTACAGGAATCCCGATAATCATTCTGCTTTGTCTTATACCGTATATCTTAATGAAGATACTTGGAATGTCGGAAATGCAATCGTGCGGGACGTTTCACTGAATCGCACAAATTCCATTGCTTACGAAGAAATGAATGGAAGTGGTTATCTTAACGATGCGAATCTGCAGAGTGAAGTGAATCCAGGTGCAGAAAAAGGGGAAGTCTATCACGGTATAAAAGAATCGACTTCAACATTAAAAGAACTAGGGAATTTTACACCTGTTTTTCCAAAACCTCTTCAGAAAACACCTGTAAAGAAGTAGAATGAAAAATACAAAAAGGGAAAAATGACTTTCCCCAAAAAGGAGTAGATGGTAAGTGCAAGCAACCAATCTTTCTGTTTTTGAGAATATATTTGAGAACAAAGAGATTTCGATGAAACACATTGCTCTTTTAGGTGAAAAAAATTCAGGAAAAACCGAATTACTTAAACAGATTATCGCTTCTTTTTTGAATTCCAATAAAAAAGTCATGCTTTTACATCCACAAGAAACGTTTCGTTCGCTAACAGACTCCCTAAATGGTGTTTACGTAAATGTAGAGGAGCAACTAAACGCTACTTTATTAAAAGATTCGAGGCTTGTCAGTATCAATACGAAATTACTTGATTTCTCACGTTTGTTAAACTTACTACAAGAAGATAATAGTCAATGGGTCGTTGTGCAAGATAATTTGGATGAACTCGTCTATAACTATGAGCAAAATGAATTTGCTACACAAAAAATAGATTTTCTTCACTATTTGTCTGAGTTTGGTCGGGTATTTGGTGTTTATACCCTGATAGCAGGACAAGAGTTGAAGAAAATCACTGCGATTACTCCTTCCCTTCAAATGATTTTGAACTCCAGAAATCTAATGCTTTTAAAACAGTCACATACATCCTTGAAGCTTCTGCAGAAAATGAAATGGTTAACAGACAGTCAGTGTGCGCAAGTTCAACAGTTAACGAAATATAAGGCGGTTCTGGTTCAAAGATAAGAGAACTAAGGGTTCGGTTGGGATTCCAGCCGAACTTTTTTGTTTTCTTTATCGGGTTTGCGTGTCACAATAGAGGAAGATAAAGGAAGGCGGAGGGAGGCGTTATATTGTCGCTAAAAATCGTGCTGTTTTTCATTATTTTCTTTGTGGTTGCTAGATTAATTAGTATGATAGGTGGAAAATGGAGTCGGCTTGCGAAAACAACAGTGAAACAAGATTTTGTTATCGCTATCGTTTTAACCATTATTGCGTGTCTATTAACCTGATTCGTTTTTTCATTCGGCTACAGGATGAAAGTGATGTTCTATAACATTTTTCATTTAATAGGGGGAAAAGTGCGTTATTCAAATTCCAGGTATAGGACAAATAATTCTGATGTTTTAAGGCTCCCGTAGAGGAGCTTTTTTATTTTGTCGATAGCCCACTCCAAGCAAGGTTTGACTTATTAATTATTACTTTTTGCATATCGTTTAGGAAACCAAAGAAAAGGAGGAGAAAAAATGATATTGGGTAGTAAATCCGCTTTAAAGAAAAGTCAATTAATAGACAGAAAAAAAAGGGGTAAAATTTATTGAGATACAATGCCTTCTTGATGACTTTAATGATATTCAAGCTTCAATGGAAAAGAAACATTGGTTGCGAGAGCTTGGGATGACGATATATGCCCTCCATGTGCCGATGAAAAATAAGCAAGAACAATCCTGTACGTTAGCCGAAACGAATCCGCTACTTCGTAAAGAAAACATGAATCTCATTAAGAAGACGATTATGCTTGCCGATAGATTGTGTGAAGTTGTTAACCCAATCGTAGTGATTCACGCAGGCGGATTAATACAAGAGAGCGAAACGAGTGGTGGGGTTCAGATAAAAAAAGAATCCTTCCAAAATGACCTCATGGAGTTACGGAAGTTCATTCAAGAGCGTTATCCTAAAATCATCCTAGCGGTTGAGAATAACCCAAAAGTAACGGAAGAAAACAAAAAAGAACTTGTGTTCAGATACGGTTATGAAGATGACATAGCTCAATGGGTGAAGGAATTACGAGACCCTAACATTGGTACAGTTCTTGATACGTGTCATGCTATTGGTGTGATAAATTACAACAAACAACATTACCCTCGTTCTGAGTTTGTCTCCATCGAATCCTATTTGGATGCCTATGCATCAACCTTAAAGCTCATTCATCTATCCAACGGCATCAACTTTGTTTCAAAGCGAGAAGAGCAAGGATTACCCTTTCTTGCTACGAATCCAGAGGACATTACCTTTGTGAAAGGTTTGTTTAACTTCCTTAATGAAATCAAGTACAACCATCCGATAACCATTGAAACAGAAGAAGCCGATTATGATAAAGCGTTGAATTTTGTAGAGACCAGAAAAACCATAGTAGAATCATTTAGACGTTAGAAAGAACAGGACAACCCCCTGTTCTTTTTTATGGAGTTTGAAACCAAACTATTTGATTGTACATAGCAATTATAGAACGCTAAAAAATCCGTATAATATAGCAAGTTTAGTAAGAAAGGAGAATAGTAGATTCAGATGGATAAAGGATAAGAAGTATCGAAGGGGCAGGTTTTTAATCAGGTTTATATACTTTTAAAAACAAGGAGAGATTTTTACTTATGATAGCTATGGTGCAGAAATTATTTTTTTACATTGTAGGAATTTTGATTATTGGTTTATTGTTTTCGGGGATTACGTCTTTTATATTGTCGTATCTTCCTTATCTGTTTGCAGGTTTAGTTCTCACCTTACCGATTTACGGAGCTGTGCGGAAGAAAATACAAAAGGAAAAAACATTGCGCTTGTGATGGCATCCATTATTAAAGGATTAAAACCAAGTAAAAAATCTGTTTCTACTTATTTAATTCTTTTGGTTGTGGTAGCTTTCACGTTTGATAAATTAGCGATTGCGTTGTTTCAATCGATTCTTGCAGGCATTATCGCTTTTGTCGTAGCTTTTTGCTTATGGGAATTGGTTCGGTTTACGTTAAAAGTAACAAAAAAAGTTCAATTTCTGTCTTTTGGGGAGGCAGTAAAAGGAGCTTTTTAAGATAGATTAGGCAGGATAGACAAGGGGGATAACACCCCTTGTTTTTTTGTTCAGGTAGGAGGCATTTGACATGGAAGTAATCCTAAAGCGACTTGGGGAAGGAAAATAGTTAAAGTTCTAGGGTATAAAATGATATTTATGAAATATAGGCAATACAGTAATTTAAATAAATATTGACTATAGACTAATATGGTGACATAATTGTTTATACGATGGAGTGGAGGTGTCAAGGTGGACGCATTACAGAAAAGCGTGACATTGTTGTTAAACGGAAGAGAAGAGCTTTCCGCTCACTCTAAAAGAGTCAGTGAGTTAGCGTCCCATTTTGGCATTTCGTTAAGAATGGGCTATCGTGATTTAAATAACTTAAAAATCGGGGCTTTATTGCATGATATTGGAAAAATTGAAATCCCTGAAGATGTTTTATTTAAAGAAGGAAAACTCACAGATGATGAATTTTCACTTATAAAAGAACACCCATTTCGGGGTTATAAATTGTTAACCGCTTCTGCACGTCCTTTCAGCAAAGATATTCTCGATATTGTTCTCGAACATCATGAAAGATTGGATGCGAAAGGCTATCCTTTCAAAAGAGAGGGTCAACAAATTAATCCATTAGCAAAAATTACGTCACTCTGTGATGTATTTGATGCCATAACGCATGCTCGGTGTTACAAAGATGCCTATCAAGTAGATTTTGCCTTGCAACAAATTGAAAGTGGATTAGACAGGCAATTTGATAGGGATTTGGGAAAGAAATTCATAGCTTTTATCAATGAAAAATGGACGGTTTCGCTTAAATCTGACATAGACGCAATATAATACAGTATTACTCGATAAAGGTTCGTTTTAGAATCTTTATCCTACATCGAAGTAGAGACAAGGAGGCGCAATGAAACCACTTCAACTTATATTGGATGCTGATGATGTGTGTGCGGATACGACACAGAAGGCATTAGATTGGTATAACAGGAAAAATCAAACCGATATTAAAATTGAACAAGTATTGGATTGGGATTTAAGCTTAGTCCAAAAACCAGGTACGAATATCGCATCATGTTTTGAACAACCTGGATTTTTTAGAGAACTTCCCGTCAAAGAAATGGCTCCATTTTATATTCAAAAACTCATTGAGGATGGACACAATGTGGTGATTGCTACTTCCTCATCGAAAAATGGGATTATGGATAAAATCGATTGGTTTGAAGAACATTTTCCTTTTATTCCATTCCAAAACATCATCCCCATAACCCGAAAGGATTTGTTAAAAGGCGACATCATGCTAGATGACGCTCCACACAATCTGAAAACATCCCAATGTCGTTATCCTGTGATATTTGATAATTACTGGAATCGCAATACAGAGGGAAGTTATGCGTTTTTGAAGGGCTTGAAACGGATTTACTCATGGAAAGAATTTTATGAGTTTGTCTGCGAAGTTGCCCAAAAGGAAAAACCTGAACTACAAGTTTCATAGGATGCTGTCTACTTTCCCTAATGGGAATGGCACTATACAAATAGGATAATTTGTTAACCAACAAATGACAAACAAAACAAAAGGAGAGAAAGAAAAATGAAAAAAACAGTGATTGCATTAGCACTTGGAGCGGTTATGACATCCGCAGTAACACCAGCGTTCGCAAAAGGTACTCAACAAACGGTACAGATGGTAAGTCCACAATCAACTCCACAGGTTGCAGAACAAACGAGAACAAGCTCACAAAAGTCTCTTCAAAATCAGTCTTTTAGTCACAAAGCTAAGTCTCAAAATCAATTAACACAGAAAATAAAGAAGCTAGCCGACGCATCGGAGAAAAAACACAAACAAAAAAAGCAAGCAGTTAAGAGCCAACAAGATGTACAAGCACATACAAGGCTTTTAAATGTAGCGAAACAATTAGGGATTTCTTCGACAGGTTTAAGTGACAAACAACTTCATAAAAATATCATTACGAAACTTAAAAGTCTGTTTAAAGAAATTTCACCAGGTGTAGGTGTTGATGAAAAAACCGCAACAGGGGATTCCCTAACGGTCAACACTTCTACGGATGCCACCACAACAACTTCTGGTGCAGAACTTACAACGGTTTCTACTGACGAAACGACATCCGTAGACGGCGCTTTAACAAATACAACATCACAATCTTAATCAAAAGCAAAACCATCTGCCTTTTAGGTAGGTGGTTTTTTCGTATAGCGTTTTATGGAATAGATGACCACTGAGCTATCTATAATATAAAACGGTCTTTAATGAACGTAAAAAAAATATTAAAAAAAGGAGAAGTAGATAACATATGAAAAAAACATTGCTTAGTTTAGCCGCAGGAGCCATTCTATTGGCTTCGGCTACCCCTGTATTTGCCCAAGAAATCACCAAAGAAGGTACGGCATCAAAAGGTCAGGTTGAGGTAAATCATCAGCAATCTTGGCATAAACACGCTCAAGAAAAGAAACTCTCACCGCCAGCGAAACATGAACGCTTGATTAAGGTGGCAAATAAGTTGGGGGTTTCGGCAACTGGAAAAACGGATACCGAATTGAAAGAAGCGATTCAAGCTAAGTTTCACGATAAATTGATGGAGAAAGCAAACAAATCAGGAATACAAGCAGCGGGTAAAACAGACAAGCAAGTTAAAGAAGAATTGGCGAAAAAATTTCAATCTGCGAAACATGAAAAGCTCATGAATGCTGCATCGAAAGCAGGTATTCAAACTGCAGGTAAAACCGATAAACAGATTTGGGAAGCCTTAAAAGCGAAATCGCCAGAAAAGTTTACACATCCAAATGGAAAAGATGCAAAAGAACACAAAGTAAAAGCAAACCATGATAAAACACAGAAAACAACTGACAACGAAAACGTGGAAAAATAATGCGTTAGAGCTTTAAAGGACGACTACCGATGGTGGTCGTTTTTTTGTGGGGTAAAACCTTGTACGACATCACTTTTATTGACCATAGTCAAAATCGGATGCTAAACTTGAGTAGAAGTAAGAAATAAAAAAAGGAGGTCTTTTTTTGGAATTTAAAAAAGGCGATTTTGTTTGGTTTACGTATGATACGAAGGAAGTCTATCCAGGTCGGATTGCAGAAATAGATGGCGACGATTACACCGTAGAGATTTGTACGAATAAGAAAAAAAGTTCAGGGAATGAACTTGAACGGGTCAAGGGCAAGGCAAATCAACTGAAAAAACGGTTGATTGGTTTGTAAAAGACCGAACAAATAAATAGTCCATTTTGAATGGTCTACTTTTATAAGGTTTACCTGTAAACGGTCAATGCAAGTTATTTAACGATTCACTATCCTTTTTGCTTTCATTATTAAGCATCATTCATTATATCGATTCATTTATGGGAAAGCCTTGAAATATCAAGGCTTTTTCTATTTGTTAAACGTTGTTGAACTTATGATGCCTGATGCAAGTGTATATAATGAAACAATTTTCTAAAAAGCAATAAAAAAACGGAATACGAGGAGGCCATGATGAAAGACAAAAAAGAAAACACAAAAGACAAGTTACCAACGACCAATCAAGCGAAACAGGTGATAGCGGGTGCAGTTTTGCTATCAATTATGGGGGCAACCTTTATGGCACATGGTGCTTTTGGAGACGTACAGAAACCACCAGTACCAAGCCCAAGTGTGACGGTGTCGTCAAGTTATAATTATGACGCTGTTTCTTTGAATAACGAACAAAAAGACGGCTTATTGGCAAAAGCAGAACAAGAGCTTCAGGCGAAAAAACAAGCGGAAATCGCTAAGAAAAAAGCGGAAGAAGCCAAACGCAAAGCAGAACAAGAGACAAAATCCAAAGCGGAAGCAAAAGCAAGGGCAGAAGCTCAAGCAAAACTTCAAGCAGACAATCTACAATACCGTTCGACTTTATCATCCAGAAGCGATTCAGGACATGGATGGTACAATCCAAATGTTCCGATGCCAAGAGAGCAACAAGCTTTCCTCTATGATAAAGTGAAGGCTCGTGGGTTGGATTTAAAAGATACACTTGCGGTTATTCTACATGAGAGTGGTTTCAACCAAAACCAAATCAGTAGCACAAACGATTATGGATATTTCCAAATCAACATTGTGAATCATGCTGATTTAGCGAGTGAACTTGGAACCCCAAACGCACCACTTGACCCTTATGTCAATATTGAGTGGGGAACATATATGCTTTCTCAACTCTATCAACTATACAAAAGTCAAGGACTTACTGGACAGGCGTTAAAAGACGCTGTTTGGAGTAGTTACAACAAAGGAATTAGTGGTTTTGCCACGACAGGCAAAGCGGTAGAGTATGTACAAGGAACCATGAAAGCCGAAGAAACGGTAAATAGCTGGTTCTAAAAAAATAAAAAGACATTTTTACGCCCAATATTGACTTTAGGCAATTTCGCAACTATAATGGATTATAGATAATGCGACAAAGGGGATGTAGAAATGTCTTTTTCTTATAATGAAAATTTAGTAATGGGTACATGTGTGGAAGCGATGGAAGTGCTTCATTCAATCGATAAAGAAGAAATTTTACGGACGATTCAACTCGTAGCAAAAGAAGAAGTCACAACGGAACGATTACATAAAGAGTTTGTGGATAATTTCAAAGGATTTAAAGTAAATCCTGGAGTAACGGGCGAATATATTAAAAATTATTTTGCGATTGGACTTGAAGGGGTACAAAAAGTATTGGAAAACCTTTCAAAACAACATACGTTGTTAACTGTACACACAAATGGAATTCTCTTTGAAGATGTTTTCTCTTATATCGATGAAATGTTAGACGAAGTGGATTTTGACAATTTGTTTCATCAAGAACGACTGGCTTTGGTTCAATAAGGATTGAAGGAGAGAGAACAAATGATTATTGCAAAAGGTGCAAAAGAATTTAACGGGTATATTGAATACAGTTACGGTTTTGATTCGATTAATCGCTTCATTCATGGGGTGACGGAAGATGATGAAGAAGCAATGTTTGAAAGGGATACCTTTCATTCCCTCGAAGAATTCCTAAACAAGATATCGCAAGAAACTTTGGACAAGATAAAAAAAGAATTTGGTGCGGATAGAGCATGGGTATCGTGCATCTCGTTTAAAGTAAAAAGTGAGGACGGCGATACAAATGCCGATATTTCCTTATTCGAAAATAACAAAGTAAGAGGGATTATCAGCACGAAGATTGATAATAATGATATTACAGCCCGTGCCTTATTAAACATTATGAAAATCAAAGAGATTGCAGATAACACCATAGACGAGTTTCCAATTAAACACTAGCAGAGAACATGAGTATTCCTCATGTTTTTTTGTTGCCCTCCGTTTTTCACGACATCTTATAATATAGCTCCCGCTGTATAAAATGAAAAGAAGCACACAAAACAGGTGAAAAATTTTACTTAAATAAAGGAGAGATAAAAATGGCTCTAACGTTAATAAGTGAACTTAAACTGAAAACAGAAAAAGGGCAAGACGTGACGTTTTATCTTCCTTTTTTAAACGACAATCGGCAACTTCAGTTTAATTTTTGTTCAGCATTTCAAGGGGCTGACTACATCGTTGATGAAGACAAAAAGGCAGTAGAAATCCGACGACGGGATAAATCCACATTCATCTATTTTAGCAAACGAGATGAACAAAAGTTTGACCAGGTTATGCGGGTGAAACAAGAAATCTTAATCGACCTTCGTAGGCTGAATCAAAATTTTAGCACAGGAAAAGAATCCTTATATGCCATTGAGTCAAAAGATGAACGCTATCCTTTTTTGATTACTTCGCCATCAATTATTGATAATGGTCGTTTTTCAATTAAATACAACAAAGCGATTATGTATTATATCAACGATAAGGCGAAAAAAGAAGGGGAAAAACATTGAGATTCATGGATTTGAAGAAATGCTTCATGTGCTTGGTCAAGCCTTAAAGCACACGGATGTAAACAAATACAAAAGTGGCATGTTGGGCAATGAAAAATATTACAGTCTTTCCATTGATGAAATGGTAGAGATTTTGTGAAGTTGTAAATAGGGTGAGGAGTGGAACCATGAAGACGGAATGGATAGAAACACTAAAGGAAAAGTATCACGCAGGAATTAGCAACCTGTTCATGATTACAGGTAATATTGGTGATTATGCCGTTCCTGGAATTATGTTTATGGATTACTTGGTTCAGGAACTTTCCCAATTAGGGATGGAAAAGATAATTACCTATGATTATTCAGCGGGAAGTGTGTATCGTGTTGGAAACGAACTGGAAGAAGGAGAAGAACGGCAGATTGTAAGTGATTGGCTTCAAATGGTAGAAGACTTACAGAACACGGATGGAAAAGTAGCCTACATCATTGAATATCCTGAATTTCTTGTTCCAAACGCCAATAATGGATATATCGAAGAAGACACAAAGAAGCGGTTAATCGACCTTCATAAAGTCATTAACAGTCGGGATTTTTTATTTTCCAACAACATACTGATTTTTGTTACCGAAGTAAAAAGTAGTATTAATAGTATGTTCATTAGTTCCAATGCTCGTACCGTCCCCATTGAAATTGATTACCCAAAAGAGGAAGAACGGTATGCGTTTATCCAACATCTAAAAAGCACCAGTCAAAAGCCCGTACGTTTTCTGATTGACGAAAAGAAATTCGCCAAACTAACGGCTGGACTGTCACGAGTGAATATTGAGGATATTTACTTATTGGCAGAAGACAAAGGTGTTTTAGATAAAGATAGCATTATGGAGCGAAAGAAGGAACTCATTTACAAAGAGTTCGGGGAAATCATTGAAATTTATGACACAGAGGGTTATTCCTTGGATAACTTTGCTGGACAGGAACACATTAAATCCTATCATCGAGAAGTTGTCATTGACCCAATTTTAGAAGGAGATACAACTATTGTTCCAAAAGGACTTTTGTATATGGGTCCTCCAGGGACAGGGAAAACCTATTTTTCCAAGTGCCTTGCAGGTGACGCCAATATTAACTTTGTTGAATTTAAAATGAGTAAAATATTAGGTAAATATGTAAGTGAATCGGAAAGAAATCTGGAGAAAGCCATGAACTGTTTTCGTTCATTGGCTCCCGTAGGTGTTTTTATCGATGAAGTAGACCAGGTTCTTTCAAGGGGAGACAGTGATTCCAATTCAGTCACCAAAAACTTGTTTGGCATGTTCCTTGCCTTTCTGTCCGAGCCTTCCCATCGAGGAAAAATTCTCTGGATTGGGGCAACGAACTATCCGAATAAGTTGGATGAAGCCCTAAAAAGGGCAGGGCGATTCGATAAAAAAATCCCGTTTCTTCCGCCAACTGCAGAAGAGCGCAAAGGAGTTTTTGCGATTCATTTAGCCAAGACGAACTTTCCTTATCACGTCACCGATTATACAATTCTTGCGGATAAGACCGAAAACTATACGCAAGCGGAGATTGAAAATGTCGTAGTCAAAGCTTTAGAAGTAGCGAAACGAAGAAAATCGCAAGCGATAACGGATGAAATCCTTCTTTATGCCATTGATTGTATGATTTCAGCACAAAACGATAACATACAGGAAATGACGGACATTTCGCTAAATGAGTGTAATGATAGAGAATTTTTACCCGTAGAATACCGAAAAAAAACCTCTTAAAAATCTTAAGAGGTTTTTCCTTTTTATATTCATTTCCTATTTCATTTTCTGCCCATTGATATAAAATCCTGTCGGTTTTGTTTGTGCATCCTTGAAAACAATTGTGTAGATTTTATCATTTCTCGTAGCTGTCCATACATCTCCATCTTCTGCAAGAAAATCTGTAGATGTACCTAATTTTAATTTGACTTCATGTTCCCTATCCATCGTTAATTTCTTCTGTTCTTTTCTAAATATAAATCATGAAAGGATAGCTGTTGCTGTTGATGCCTTTGCTGACCTTTAACATATGGGATTGCGTCACCATACTGAATTGCGTGGAAGATAGAAAGATATAGATAGGCAAGCCCACCAAAAACAATAGTTACACCGCCCAGCATTAAAAAAAATAGAAGTAAAAATTTGACGACAATGTTCATTTGCGATAGACCTCCAAATCTCTTTGTTATATTTTTCATCAGAAGAAAAGCCTCTTAAAAAACTTAAGAGGTTTTCATTTTTTCTTTTTTTCTATTTAATTTTTTGTCCATTGATATAAAATCCTGTCGGTTTTGTTTGTGCATCCTCGAAAGTGATTGTGTACATTTTGTCGTTGCTCGTAGCTGTCCACGAATTTCCGTCTTCTGTAAGAATATTTGTAGATGCACCTAATTTAAATTTTACTTCATTTTCCCTATCCATAGTAAATTGTTTAACTTCCAAAGCTGTTTTTGCATAATCATCAACTGCTTTATTCAATTGCTGTTGTTGTTCTTTCTGATATTCTTGAAAGTGTTGATGCGAAGAAAATAATAAATAGGTGAACATCCCTAAACAAATAATTATAACGCCAATAGCTAAAGCAATTTTGCCTTGCTCCATCTGATATACACCCACTCTTTCATTGTAGTATACATATAATTTTATTAATAAAGCCTTTGCATCTTTATTATATTTTTCGCCAAGTATGTATGCTGGTCAGTGAAATTCGACCACCAATTCACATTTTAATGAGGTTTCCACTTTTTCTTTTAACCGTTCGAATTCCTCCATAGTCATATCACTAAAGCTGTGAGCCATCTTCGGTTGGTTTGTAAAGACGGCTCCGTTCGTCTGTACTGATTTTACATAATAGCCTCTATCACTCACCATATAGACTTGCATGGTATTCCTCCTATGTTTTATTGACTAAGTAAGATTATAAAACTAATATATATTATAGTCAATAAATAAGAAAAGGAGGTTTATAGTATATGAATATGGAAGTGATAAAAGCTTTGGCACGTTGCAGAATCATTGAACTCGAAATGGCACAGGATTATGTAGGTGCAACGGAACAAGCATTAGATGAAGCGGTAGAGAAAAAATGGTTGGCAAAAGAGATAGTAAAAGAGAACGGCAAAATTAAACAATACTACACGTTAACCACTAAGGGAGAACAGTTCATCAAAGAAAATCTTCCTGAAATCAAAGAAATCTATCGAGGGTTTATTCTCGAACACGATTTAAATCTCATGGCATTCTATTTGAAACGAAGCAAGAAGGAACAAGATAGCTGGATGACACGAGATGACTTAACGAAAACGTATCAATTCCCTGGAACTGTAGATGGAGCCTTTATCAATAAAGAAGGGGAAAAAGAAGCCGTAGAGGTTATGAGTACAACAGCTAAGCCATCATCTGTGGAAAAAACAGAAGCGTTTGTTCAACATGCAGGGATTACTAAAATGAACTACATTTTATATACACAAGAAAAATAATTGTATTTTATAATCAGTTAGACATGAGAAGGGGAATAGTTTCCCTTACATTTCCGTATAAAAAAATAGCTTGATTATAGAATCATAGCGTTTGAAACATATCGTTTGAAGCATAACGAGACTGTGCTGATAAAGGAGGTTTTTATGCGAATCGAAGAAGCAATTGGGATGGTCGTTGGTTTCATCGTTCTGTATTATTTGACCATTTTTTTAGGTAATGGAATCGAAACCTTTACGGCTATTCATTCACCTTTTAAATATCTTTTAGGATTTATGGCTCTCCCTCTTATCGGTTGTATTTTAATTTTTTGCTATGACAAATTGTTGAGATTCAAAGCAAAAAATCAACAATGAATGAGAAGTCATAAAGAAGAAAGGAGGTAGGATGCATGGATATTTTATTTGGTATGGTTATTCTTATGGTTGGTGTCGTCTTTTTTATTAACGTAAGAAAAGGGAAAAAAGAAGCGGAGGACAGACAGGATAACGACAAATCATAATAATAAAACTGGCACACCTATATTACTAGGTGTGTTTTTTGGTCGTTGAATGGAAGAGCTATGATTCACATAGAATATAGTACATTTTTTATAAAACAGGTTTTTAAATAAAACATCAAACAGGTTATTATTTTACTTAAGGAGCGGATATTGATGAATATTCAAGCAAAGATTTTTATTGGACGAGTCCTTTCACCAGCCGATGGAGAGTGGTTCACGTTTCCAATGGAAAGAACACTCCTTCAGAATAAGTTAGAAGTGTTGCACAAAGGACACGAAATGATGATTTCAGATTGGCAATCAGCGTTACCTATTCAGATAGAGGAGCATGATAATCCTATTTTAGTCAATGAATTCATTCAATCATTGAAAAAATATGATGAAGCAACATTAAAGTTGTTTTTAACGGCGTACTGGTATAGGGAATATCATTTAACGGATACGCTAAATCTGTTGGGTCAACGAAACTTCAAATATTATGTGGATGTAACAGATACAAAAAGTTTAGGCGAAGCGATTGTCAAAGCAGGGGAATTGGGGATGGCTTTGCGTGATTATGAAAATCTGGAACAAACTTCAGATACAAAGAGGATACGCAAGCAAAATGTTATTGACCTTTCGTTAGTCGCACATTATTTGGATTTCGAACAAATTGGCTTGGATGCGGAATGTAACGGATGCCGCATTCATAAAAGTTTAGGAACCGCTTTTATGGAAACAACTGCATCATAAGAATTCAGTCAGGAGGGATATCGCCCTCCTATTTTTATTGGTTGATATAAAAGCCATAGATTCGTATAATACATATATTGACTAAAGTACATGTATAATATTGAAAAGGAGAACTCCAATGCGTTTTTAGCAATCATTATGTATCTCCTGGGAAGGAATATAAACAAGCATTACGTATGGATTCAAAATGATGAACGTGAAGAACAAGAAAAGCTACAAAAGGAAAGAAACAGGAGATGCGGGAGAAAAACGTGTCCAGATAGTTCATGGAAGAGAGAACTCAAAATATCCCATTGTCCACTATAGGGACATATCCACGTTTATTCAGAACAAAAAAGCCGATAGAAAACTTACTGAGTATGAAATCGAACGGATTCATCAAACGATTTTAGCGACCATGAGTACCAATCAACCAGGATTCAAGAGGGGATAGCCCATCTCTTCTTTATGTACGCTTTTACAACATTTATCAGTAAAACAGCATTTCCTAGATTATAAAAGGAGTTGAATTCGTGGAAAAATTTGATAAAGAATATGAAAAATTACTCAGATATAGTTATCTTGCCGTTCCAGCAGGCATGCTTCTAGCTTTTCTTTCAGGCATCATGCGCTATTCATCTGCAGGGTGGAATCTGCTTGACATTGCCATGCTAATTATTGGGTTTGTGTTGTGTTGGGCAGGTGTATATGGCGTTATTTTGAAGCACAAAGGGATACTATCCTTGTTCTTACTCCATCCCGCTATCCCTTTTATTATAGCTTGTTTTTTGAGCTATACTTCTTTTTCCACGCATTCCTTCCTTATGTTCATTCTCACTGTGGCATTCCTGACAGGAGTTGTACTTAGCCTCATTTTCATCCAAAAAAAAGGATGGGTTGTACTAAAGTTCTGTACCCCATTCATCATGTTTGGTTTAATGATTGACTCTCTCATTCATGCACAGTGGTCAGACGCTATTTTTTTGTTTATTGTTTATTTCGTTGGAAGAAAAATAAAACAAGCAAATATAAAAAGCAAAAAAGAACAGGAATTACGAAAAGAGCAGGAAAGATTGGATAAAATTGAAGCGGATAAAAGGTATGCAGAACGGCAAAAAATTTGGCAACAACAAGAACAGGCGGAACAACTACGTAGGCAACAACAAGAAGAAGCCCAACTACTACAGGCAGAAAAGCAACGATTGGAAAGGATTAAGGAGATTGGAGAAGCGGGAGAGCGACGTGTTCAGTTTGGACTTAAAATGCTCCAAGATTTTAAGGGATACAAGGTCTACAATGGTTTTTATTTGGTAGCTGACAACGGATTTTATCAAGAGATTGACCATTTCGTAGTTGGAGAAAACGGGGTCTTTCATATTGAAACCAAAACCTATAAAGGGGAATTTGAAATTAAACCTGATGGTTCGTGGTACAAAATTTACAACGGAATAAGTAAACCAGCAGATACACCGACCAGCCAAATCGAACGACATGAAATGCTTATCATGGATATCCTTAAAAACGTATTACCAAACGACGTTAAGCTTCATCATATTCTTGCGATTGGAACGGAAAACGTACAGGACATGGTAATATGGGGAAGGGAAAATTCCAAATATCCGATTGTCCATTACAAAGATATTTCCTCTCATATTGCTAATGCTGAAACCGAAAGGAAACTTACCAAGGATGAAATACTTGCCATACAGAAGGTGATTCGTTCTCATTTACGTAATGAGAGACCAGCCTAAAAATCAGGAGCCTATATAAAGGCTCCTTTTTGTAAGTCTTATTATATTGATAAAAAATTATTGACTATAGTTAATCTATATTATATAAATGACTATATAATAAAGATAAGGGTGGTGAACGAGAAGCTCAAAAGGAAGCGAAAATTCGTGAAGCAGAAGGGGAAGCACAAGCCATTTTAGCCGTTCAAAAAGCTACTGCAGAAGGTATTGAGATGATAAACAATTCGAAGCCTTCAAAAGAAGTGTTGGCAATACGTAGTCTTGAAACCTTCGAAAAATTGGCAAACGGACAGGCAACAAAAATTATCATCCCATCCGAGATTCAAAATCTAGCGGGTCTTGTCACATCCCTAAAAGAAGTAACCAACGCAGTGCAGAAGCAAGATTTGGACTAAGAAATATCCTCTCATAGATTAAACGAACACGACAACTTTATAAAAATGCAAGTAGGGAGGGCGACCTCCCGTATTTCTTGAATACTATTAAGGAGGAAACAAATGGAAATACTTAAAAACAAAGAACAAAAGGATAGTAATAAGAATAAAAAAGATGACGAATCAATAGATTATACCCGTTTTCCAAGTCTTGCCCCAGGTAAGAAGGCTACCATTATTCCATTTAAACAACGAGAAATACCTGCAAACAAAGCAGAAGAAGCCATTTATGAGTATCCCTTACGTTTTTTCCAAGTCACCACTGAAGAAGATTATTTAACCGTTACGGTTCTTTACGAGAAGGACGGAAAAGCGGAATTTGGAAGCTACTGCTTCTCGTATGACCCCAACGAAGATGCTGAAGGTGAGAAATTCTCGGAAATTGTGGAATACACCGATGAACCTATTGGAATAGTGTGTATCAATCAAGATGGAGAAGCGGAAAAAATTATTGTTCCTCGCACCATCATGTTTAAAGCATAACGGCACTCATGAATCTCCCACCACTTAACAAAGCTTGAAGTGGTGGTTTCTTCTCTTTCAAGTCAAGAAGTTCCTGAAAGACCATTCGGTCTTTTGCTTTCACGAAGAAAGAGAATCTTCTCGTCTCTATAAGAAGCAACATCTTTCAATGGGTGGATTCGCACCTTCTACTACTCACCGACTATGCGGGTCGTAGATACGTGGGAAGAGCTTCCACTTCCCAAGGTTCAAATGAACCTCGTAATGATTCACTCAATATATTTTTGGCTCCGTGAATATCTCGGTGAGAGGTATACCCACAGTGACAACGATAATTTCGAGTGGACACTTTCTTTTTTCGTTTGCAAACAGGACATGTTTGACTGCTATAGGCTTCACTCACAAAGAAAACGTTAATTCCTTGAGTATTTCCCTTGTATTTCAAATAATCTTTGGTTTTGCCAAAACTCCAATTAGATAGCTTCTGATTGGTCATTTTGCGTTTCTTTTTCCTGGTCTTTCGTTGCACCCCTTCAGGATTGCCGACATAGATATCGGAAATCTTTTGTTGGATACACCAATCCACAAACGCTTTGGTGGTTTTGTGTAAGGCATCTCGCAATTGATGTTCGCTTTTGGAAAGAATGTACCGTTTCGCTCGTTGATACTTTTTCCATTGACGAGAGCCTTTTTGACAATGACTTTGGCGTTTTTGAATTTCGCCTATTTTTTTATTACGCAAACGATGCAGACTACGCATCTTGCGACCTGACACCAGAAGGCTTTCTCCGTTTTCACAAAACGAAGCGATGGTATGGATTTCTCCCATATCTACGGCACAAGAAAAACCTTTTTCATAAGGTTGTTCCTCTTGCCCATCTTCGTAAGAAACAGATAAATAGAGTCCATTATCATAGCAAAGTTCGATTTCTTTGATATCCCCTTTAGGAAGGTGTTTGGCTCGTAATACCAAGGGAGAAACACGTTTTCCGTGAAATATCCCTAATGACAACGAAATCGTTCCGTTATTTGAAATGGAAAAGGCTTTATCTACCCATTTCGTATTGAAATGATTCTTCATTTTATGAGGATATCGAGCCGTTTTGATTCCTTTTTGAATGGCTTTGTGGGTACTATCTCTGGCATCCAAATATTTATGAGCCACCGCTTGAATGCTCTGACTATGAAGACGATACTTCCCTTTAAGATGTTTTTGGAGTTCTGATTTTCCTATCCATTTTTTGTAGGTAAGGAAATAATTTTTTGCTTCCACAAGACAATCATTCCAAATGTCAGCAGAAATACGGTTACACGCAAACAATTGCTGAATGGTTCTTGGAGAAGCAGAAAAATAAATCTTTTGCCCTCGATACATAGTGATGATTCACCTCCTTTTCTATGAATTTCTATTATTATACAAGAAAAAAGAGCGATTCATCTCCCACCTATAGAGGAAGGGGACTTCTCGCAAAACATGTTAAAAGGGTGCTTTTTTAGTACTGCTTGTCTGTTTCTCTTATCTTGAAATTATACTTACGAAAGAATGGAACAGTCCAACTTATATGAATGAACACCACAAAGAATATTCATTAAAAGCAGATGGAGAATTTATTCAACAAAACACATTTTAAATAATTTGATTAAAAATAAGATGATTATCTTATGCTCAATGCTTCTTCTATTTATTGTTGGGGTAAAGTTTTCTTTTTTCGTAGCCGTGCTTGTCCTGTTATGTCTCTTTTGCTTGCTCCTTGTTTTTTATCCGAATAAACAATCTGTCCATAAGCCCTCATTATTGGTCATTGATACTCGATACATTCAAGTGAATGGAAAAACCCTTTCATGGAGTTCCATTAGGAAGATACAAATCGTCAATAAGCAAGCGGATGGAAAAGACAACACTCTAATCTATCTAATACGGGTAGATGGCAGAGAAGTGACGATTGACGTGGGATTATATATGGAACCTGTTGATATTGTGAAAAAGATGCATAGCTTGGCAAAATATAAAAGGATGATGGTTTGTTGCAATATTCTTTATGTAGCGGATGACTAAATTAAATCATAAGAGTGCACTATTTTTTTGTTGACTATAAAATACAAAATATATATGATTGCTTATATAACGGTATTTGATACGTATAATATACCAATTAGAAAAGAACAGGTGTAACCTTACACATCAAAAGGAGCGATTTTGAATGAAGGACAGAAAAATTTATATACTTTTAGGAGCTAGTGGTTCGGGAAAAACATTCTCTGGACAATACTTAAAAGAATTAGGAATCCCTGAATTGGTTTCACACACAACTAGGGCTATGAGAAAGGGAGAAATTCCTGGTGTTACGTATCATTATGTGACCAAAGAAGAATTTGATTCCGTTGACAAAATTGAGTGGACAGAATATCCGAAGGATTCAGGTCGTTTCTATTGTTTATCCAGACATGAAGTACAAAACAAGCTCGCTCAAGGTGGAAAATACTTTGCTGTTGTAGATTCTTTTGGTGTACAGCAACTCAAAGAACAATTTCCCAATGACGTTGTTATTATTTACTTCCATATTCCGATTGATGTCATGGTACAGCGAATGAAGAAGAGAGAAGACAGTGAAGAAGCCATTAAAGAACGATTATGGCAAATGGATGCAACGAATGAACTGTCCAATTATGTCCTTGCCGATTACGTCATTGAAAATATGGAATGGGAAGATACGAAAAAACGCCTTCGTGATATTGTTTCAATTACGGATAAGAAGGAGGTTGAACGAAAATTCCTGGTTAAAAAGCTTCCAGAGCTTTCAGTATTGCCGAACAAGGAAATCGTTCAAGGGTATATTTCTTTTGAACCTGAAACTCGTATTGGTAAAGAAGGCGATAAATTCTATCTCACGCATAAATCTACGGGAGATTTGGTTCGAGAAGAAAAGTCAGAAGAAATCTCCGAAGAGAAGTTTCAGTATTATGCCTGTATGATTCTAAATAACTTTATCGAGAAGACACGTTATTATGCTCTGCTTGGCAATCAAGTTGGAGAAATCGATGTGTATCATAAGGAACTGAACCGATTGATTACGGTTGAAGTGGAGTTTTTATCCGAAGAGGAGGCAAAACAGTTTGTCCCGCCTGCCTGGGTCGGAGAAGAAGTCACGTATGACAAGCGGTACAAGAACAAAAATCTTGCACAAAACGGATTACCTGTGAATCAAACTTATCAATCCGCTTAAGCAAAGATGCCTTCGGGCATCTTTTTTCATTTTGAGGAAGAGAGGTGAACAGGATTGTTATTATTGGTCAGTATCAGTATGGGGTTAGGTATTTTGATTCCTTTTATCTTGACGAAGCGATTCGAATGCAAAGGGAGTTCCATTCTCTTCGGATTAAGTCTCTTGTGTTATCTGCTGTTTCTGGTTGGGTTTCAAATCCTACAGAAGACGCCTCATGCGCATAATGGGGTGGAGAACCCGTTGGTTTTTGCTGTTATCATAGTGGAAACCATACTTTATAATGTAGGGCAGATTTGTTACGTGGCAGGTTCCATTCTATGGGTTCTACGATTTAGAGAAAGACCGAACTAATAGTGAGTTAGTTTATCTTTTTTAGGATTGAGAATTTTGTATAGAATATACAAAGCAAACAAACAGGCGTTACTTATAACGTATAAAAAGGAGCGGTTTTGATGAAACCAGTTGTAGTCGATAGAGGGGCAGAAATTAAAAAAGGTAAGTTGAAAGGCGAATACGGTTGGGTTACGGGATTCGATAGTAACGAAGATAAAGTTCAAATTGAACTGGATGAAATGACAACCGTAGTTACTTCTTCTGAAAATATCCAACAAGAAATCAACTATATTAACAGAACTTGTTCGTGCGGCACGATTTATAGTATTAAAGAAACACACAATGATGGTAATAATTTATGTCATCATTGTGGGGAAAACTTTTGATTTTTCTATTCATCGAAAGGTAGCTTAAATAGTAGCTATTTAAGCCACCTGTTTTATTGTAAAAAATAATTTACATAAAAAACTGTAAATGATATAATAAATGAAAAGTTATATTGTTAAAAGATAAGAAATTTACGGGAGTGTGTTGATTTGAAACAAGGAATAACTTTTAAAATAGGCACAACGAATTTTGATGAAGCGGTTAAATTCTGCCAAGAAGCTTTTCACGAATGTGGAAGTGATAGTCTTTTCAAACAAGAATGGGAAGAAGTAAAAGCTTCGAGGAATTTTCCAAGGCTATCGAATTTCTTGACAACCCATCAAGTTGACAACAATATATTCACCCTAAACGAGTCGTAACAGTAAACAACCATAAAAATAACCAGGAGAATAACAAAAAAATGACAAGAACCTATATTGTATTTGACCTAGAAGCGACATGTGATAAAAACAAAACCATTGAAAATGAAATCATTGAAATTGGTGCGGTAAAAGTAAATGAACGGGGAGAACTCGTCGATACATTCCAGCGATTCGTCAAACCGATTCTAAACCCTGTACTCACCGATTTCTGCAAAAATCTTACGAAAATTCGCCAAGAAGACGTTGATTCAGCGAAGGGATTTCCAGATGTCATACAAGTGTTTCGGGAGTGGATAGGAACCGATTATATTCTTTGCTCCTGGGGATTTTATGACAAAAAGCAAATAAAAGAGGAATCCTTGCTTCATCGGCTGGATAGTAAATGGGCTGAGTCGCATATCAGTTTAAAGCATCAGTACAAAAAAATTAGGAATTTGGAGCGTCCTATTGGCACTGGAGCGGCTTTAAAGAAAGAAGGATTCACGTTCGACGGGACACCACATCGAGGAATTGACGATGCCAAAAATATCGCAAAAATCTTTGTTAAATATCTTGAAAGATGGGATTTTGGAAAATAGGTATCATCGACAAGGGGGAATGGTAAAGTGAACACGGTAATCCGAGGTATATGTAAAAAAGAAATTGCTGAAATTATGCCTGTGTATACAGATAGAGACGATTTTAAAGAAGAGTACAAAATTAAAGTTGGACAAGAGACCAGCTTTTCCTATGACCATAAAGAAAAGAAGTATGAGTTCTACCTTCATTATAAAAAAATGTGTATGACAAGAGAAGAGGTTATGAAGCATTTTGATATTGTGTGGGAATATGAATGCTTCAACGGTTGTATTCAAAATGGTGTCGCATGCAAAAGATTAGCATCTTATAAAGGGGGCGAGACATCAATAGATAAAATAAACGGTGCTTATTGTCGTATTGGTTGGGAAGTAGGCAGAGGTACTTGCAGTGGGTTCGAAGCTTCTTAATGTATCTACATCTGATAATCGTAAAACGTTGTAAAGGGATGACTGCGGTCATTCCTTTTTTGATGCCATGAATGATTGCATATAATCAAACAAAAAAATAGATAGAGAGGAGTAATGAAATATGACGATAGAAAAAAGACAAAGATGGATGAAAGGTTCATTCGTTTTTCAAGCAACGCTGGAAGGATTCGAACAATATAAAGGTGGATTTACACAAGACCCGTTATTCAGTGGTGTAGCCCCTATCCCTACAACCTTTAAAGGCTATTCTCTGTTGGTCAAATCGTTGTTTTGGCGAAACCTTTCCTGCTTATTCGGTTTGATTGGATTATTGTGCCTGCAATTTTCCTCAATTGTAGGTAGTTCGATGATTTTGTTATCGTTTTTGTTCCTGATAACGATACTACCCTTTCGATACATCCAGTATCGAGTTATTTACAAAAAAGAGAAGAAAAAATAGAGAAGAAATGCCTGGATAGCTTGAAATTTTTTCTAATACCCAAGAAGTGTGAATATAGCTTGGCGTATCTCTGCTATTACTTGAAGTAATCTCAAAGTAAATAGAATATGGCTATTTGTTATAGCAAAATTGGATTTCTTTGTGTTTCTCTGCAGGGAGTTTCTTCAAGGGTGGGCAGTACTATTGAGGATAGCTGTTGGATATACATCTCTAGTTCTGAAAAATAGATGATATCATCTATTATCGAAAGATAAGCGTCTCCACTGATTTTCTCCTTTTCTCTCTCCACATTCACGATTTCCTTCTCTCTTGAATTGTCGGTTCCGATGATGTCTTTGTCTGGAACTAGGACAATATAGCGACAAGGGCGGTTTTTCGCTTTTAAACTCTGTTTTACACCGTAAGCATCCCATTGTTTTTGTTTTAATCTGTCATGACGGATGGTGTTTGTGTTATCGATAATCAGATAGATACCGTTTGGAAGATGCAGTTCAAAATCGGGGCTAAATTGCTGATAGGTGTATCCATCAATGGCATAACGAGGTTCAGGTTTGAAGGATAAAATAATGTGATTAGCTTGTAACGACTTCAGTAAATCCCCAACCTTTCGATTTAATGAATGCCCACGAATGGATTTTTGTCGATTGCTTTCTTTATGAACCACTTAATGCACCTCTATATGAGGTGTATTTTTATTGAGCGGTTTCTTTTCGTGCTGAAGATTGTTCAATATGTCTCACGCTCCTTACAAAAAAATGTAGGAAACGTATAGACTATAAACAACATATCAACGGTTCAATAGCGTCTGACTAGACTTTATTCATAGGAACGCATCGACCCGATTTTCTTTATAAAGGCTATTGCCATCCACCTATAATATAAAAATTTTTCGGAAAGACGGTGGATAGCATGGATTATCATACTTTATCAAAAGAAGAACTCATTGCTCACATTAACGAGTTAGAAAATAAACCATATGGGTTGGTATGGGAAAAAAGAGAGGAGTTTATTCCTCAAAATATTACCTTACGTCACAATCATGAACACCACATATTAAAAGCACAAGGGCAACCTACGCATACATTAATTGAAGGAGAAAATCTCTATGCGTTGACCTTATTAAAGAAACATATCTACGATTCTTTAGATGTCATTTGCTTTGTCCCTCCTTACTTTACACGCAACAACGATTTACGTTATACCGATAATTTTTCCTCAAATAAAAAGAACCAATTCAAATACAGTGAGTGGATAAATTTTATGTATCATCGGTTGGTTATTGCCAAAGACCTTTTAAAGCAAGATGGTTTTATAGCGGTTCACATTGATGAAAAGATGCATCCCTATCTTCAGCTCCTGATGAATGATATCTTCGGTGAAAGTAATTTTGTCTCCGACATTACATGGCAGAATAAATATGGACGAGCCAATGATAAGAAAACCATAAGTTCTCTGACGGAATATATCCTCATTTATGCGAAAAATCAAAAGAACATACAGTTTGCAAGAACCGCTCTAAACCAAGAGTACGTGAATAAAACGTATAAAAATCATGACAATGATAAGCGTGGGGCTTGGAGAACAAGTCAACTATATAAAGATAAAAACCAAAAATCATATAAAGTAACTTCGCCATGCGGAGTGGAGTGGGAAAAACCCTGGAATGTTACACCAGAAACTTTTGTAAAACTAGCTTATGATAACCGTATTTGGTGGGGAAAGGATGGAACTGCCCAACCAAGAAAGAAAATTTTTTTAGCAGAGAGTAACGGTCAAGTCGAGATTAATTTATGGACAGGAAAAGAGTACGGATATGTGGGAGATGGCAAAACGGAGTTGGAAAAGTGGATACCCCTAAAAGGTAAGTTTTTGTACCCCAAGCCTGTTCAATTAGAGAAGAAAATCCTATCCTTACATCCCAATAAGAACGCTAAAATTATGGACTTCTTTGCGGGTTCAGGTACATTGGGACAAGCGGTAATGGAGTTAAATGAAGAAGATGGAGGCAAACGAGAGTGTCTGCTGATTACCAATAACGAGAACAATATTTTCGATGAAATCACTTATCCACGGTTGCGAAATGTGATAGAGAGTCGTGGATTTAAGGAGAACTGGCTGTGTTATCATTTGGAACATGAAAAAGACCCCCTATAGGAGCAGTATGGGGGTCTTTTTTAGAGGTCAATAACTACGCTACAAAGATGCCAAGAAATGTTTTCTTAACAACACGAATAGTTTAACACATCAAAGGTAACAGTTCAATCAATGCCTCTATGTATTTTCACCGTTTTTAGGACGCTTGATGTGAACTCAACGTGATTTTACCTGTCACTTTGGATATCTCTTTGATGGAAAGGGTAGGATTCTCATATTCGTATTCCCTTAACAGTTGTTCCAACACAGGAACTTCCTTACGTAACAGCGTTACTTCAATTCGATAGCGTTTAACTCCTTCTTTACCATAAGAGATAGAGGTGTTTGCTGCGTATCCTTTTTCTCGGATGGTATCCGCAATGCACTTCATTTTCTGTTTGTTATTAATGAAAATATCCACTTCCAAAATACCCAATGCCATTTTTGTTTCAATGATATCCGCAACATAAGCTCCAATAACTTTTCCCATAGCAAAAGCTATGATGAAATACATGCCATTTCCGTTGGAAAGAAGTTTCATTGCGGTAGCAAATATGATGGTATCAAGAAACGTTACTACATATAAGGGTTTAATGAATCGTTTTGTACTAAATATCGTTTTTAATGTTCCAGTGGTGTTACTCAATGCATTTATGAGCACAACCCCAATTAACTGCAGAACTAATGTGGTTGTCATTTGTTTATCTCCTCTTCAAAAACTTTACAATAGCGATAATTATAAGTTACAATAAAGATATATAAACTATATTAGTATAATAAAAACGTAAAATAAAAATTACAAATTAATTTATAAGATATCGCATAGATGAATAGAATGTAGAAATTTATATAAAACAGGCATTCTCATAGAGAATAGTTTGAGGAGGAAGTTTACATGACAAATGAAGAACGTAAAGCTTGGTTAGAAGACTTGCAAGTAGGCGATGAAGTGAGTTATCAAATAGGGAGTTTTTCGGGTGGTCGCACTGTAATAGATACCATCAAAAAGATTACGCCGACGAGAAGAATGGATGTTGGTCATATGCGCTTTGATAGCAATGGATATGAAATGGGGAAATCGAATTCCTGGACACCACGCTGTGTTTTGAATCCTGTAACGGATGAAATCCGTAATGAGGTGGAACGAGCAAAACTAGTAAACGAGTTGGCTGATGTAAATTTCAAGACATTGTCTCTTAATCAATTAAGAGCTATCCAGTTGATTTTGAGCACGCAAGAATTACGGGATGAAACCATCCAACAGATTGAGCAACACGTAAACTTTTCGTAATCCAGCATACGGACGAATGCTTTGTCATTCGTCTTTTATCATTTAGGAACGAACTGTGTAAAATAAAAGGATTTTAAATTGCATAAGGGGATGGTCGTTCACTATCACATTAGGATTAGGAAATAACATTTGAAAAGTAAAAACATGGAGAGGATGAAGTAAAATGAGCATCAATATGAACAGGATTAGCGGATTAGCATCAGGAATGGATACAGATACGTTAGTGAAAAATATTATGACTGGAGAGCGTGCGTCTTATGTGAAGATGCAACAGCAAAAGCAGTCGTTACAATGGAAGCAGGATGATTACCGTGCGATGAATGCTCAGTTGCATACATTTTTTAACACGATGTCAAGCATGCGTTTACAGGGAACTTTTCTTACCAATAAAGCAACTTCTGGTGATGATAGTATCGTATCTGCTACGGCTTCTATTAATTCTCAACGAACGACCTATGCGGTCAGTGTACAAAATCTTGCAACAGGAGCGAGCCTGCAAAGCGGTGCATTGGCAGGTGGAACGGCATTAAAAGGTACAGATACATTAAATACGCAAGGTACTGATGTTTCAATGGCAATTAACGGACAAACGATTACCGTTAAAGCAGGAGCAACGGTCAATGATTTTGTACAAGCTGTTAATTCTGTATCAAGTAATACAAAAGTGACCGCTTCTTTTGATTCTGTGCAGGGTAAACTTAGCTTTGCCAGTACCATCACAGGTAACAATGCGTTGGTTGACTTAACGCAAACAGCAGGTACTCCTGCCGCAAGTTTTGTGACGAATGATTTGGGCATGTCAACAGTGAGAAATCAAGGGCAATCGGCTAATGTACTGATTAACAACACTTCCTATGCCTTTGATTCCAATCAATTTACGTTCAATGACACCCAATTTAATTTAAAGAGTGCCGCACCCAATACGACGGTAAATGTCACGGTTGAACAAGATACCGATGCCATTATGGGAAAAATCAAGGATTTTGTTAACGCCTATAACGATACCATCGACAAGGTGAACGCAAAAATTAATGAGACACACGACCGTAACTACGCTCCATTGACAGATGACCAAAAAAGCCAGATGAAGGATACCGAAATCCAGCAATGGGAGAGCAAAGCCAAAAGTGGCATGTTAAGTGGGGATTCATTGCTTAGTGGTGTGCTTTCAGGTATGCGTATGGATTTAGCCAATCCTGTTTCTGGTGCTTCAGGATTTAAGCAATTGGCTGAAATCGGAATATCCGTTGAAAACGGCTCCTATAATGCTAATTCATGGAGAGATAATGGTAAGTTGTACATTGATGAATCAAAGTTGAAGACAGCCTTGCAAACCAATCCTGATGCTGTAATGAACCTGTTCACCAAAGACGGTACAGGCAATTCAGATACAGGTATCGCTAAACGAATATACACCAGATTGAATCAGGCAATGACTCAAATCAGCAATGAAGCAGGAGACGTAGGAGGACTTGGTATGAAAAGTTTCTTAGATAAACAAATGAAGCAGTTGGATACCAATATGTATGATGAAAACAAACGTTTAAATGATTTGGAAAACAGTTATTATAATCGCTTTGCCGCAATGGAGAAAGCCATGTCGCAGTACAACAGTCAAAGTTCATGGTTAGCACAACAATTAGGTATGAAAACAAATTAATAACAATTAGAGAACTGAGGCGTAATGCCTCAGTTTTTTGTTGCGTTATTTTAAATAGTTTAGGTAAAAATAGTACATTTATTGACTATAAACAATCAAAATATTATAATTAGCCTAAGGTTTACTTTGCGAAATACTGAGTCATAATTAGGAGCGGGGGGAACATCGCAAATGATAACCCTTAATAATAAAGCGTATCGAATTGAGAACCGTATGGCGCAGATTGGTGATTTGATTCTAACCACTATCTATGTTGGGGAAGGGTATCCAGCAGGCTCTATTCTGAAAGTACACGATAGAATGGATGACTTACAAGAAGTGATTGCCTACCCAACCTGGTATGAAAAAGGGATGACCTGTTTTGGTATCGTGGTTTCATTAGAAACAGAGGATTATGAAGTGTTAGTTGAAGTGGATAAAAAGGAGAGAGAAACAGATGGAAACGATTGATTTTTGGACACCAAAAGGTACATACGGATTTTTAAGTAATTTTTACAACGCTCCAATGGCGATTCAGGGTGTTACGTACCCAACCAATGAGCATTTCTTTCAAAGTCAGAAATTTATTGGGAATCCAGAAGAACGTTATATTATTAATCTTCCTACCCCTGCAGAAACAGCGAGAGATTACGCATGGATTGGGAGCAGGTAAAAGAAGCGGTTATGTTGGAAGGTTTGCGACAGAAATTCAAGCAACATCCGAACTTGCTGAAAAAGTTACTCGACACAAAGGGATACAGATTACGGGAAACATCACCTTATGATTCTTATTGGGGTACTGGAAGAAACTTTAAAGGCAAAAATCGATTGGGTTTTTTACTGGAAAAAGTAAGAGAGGAATTGCTAAAAGAGAAAGACCAAGTAAAAATGATTTCAGTTCAGCCTGATGAAGACTCCGTGGTACTTGAACGATTAAAATAATAAACAGGACAAGGGAAGGAAACTACCAATGAATTTATCTACTAAACTAAGCGCGATAATATCCTCGATTGTAATAGTAGGAACAGTAACCATGCTTACAGCGTGTGGAAATACAAGGGCTACATCTGATGCTAAAGGCTATGAGGTAGGGGATGTACTGTATCATGACAATCAGCAAACGTATGTATATGGTGGACGGGTTTATGATTCGCTTGTGATAAATGAAAACTCAAAAATGGATGGAAAACAGCAACTCTATTATTCTATTGGAAAGGGAACGCTTATTAAACTTCCCCACACCAACTTTCAATTTGTCGTAAATGACCTTGATGTAAATACGTATAAAGTCTCGATTGAAAAAAAATAAGATAAAAACGAGGATAAGCCGTTGTTCAAACATGGTGACAAGGCGGTGAAGGTCGAAATACATGCCTGTTAATGTTTTTGCTCAATTGTGGTCTTCGTGTATCGGAACTGTGCAGTATCAACCTTTCCTCTATCCAGGGAGATGTTTTATCGGTCATCGGGAAGGGGAATAAAGAGCGAACGATTTATTTGAATCAAGTATGTCTTACCGTTTTGAAAGACTATTTAAAAAACGAAAAAAGTTTGGTTCAAAACATCAAAGAGGAAGATGCCTTATTCCTATCTCAAAAAGGGACACGCTTAAATAAACGGATGGTACAACGACTGGTGACAATATATGTTGGGGCATAAAAGTATCTCTACTACGCAAATCTATACTCATGTGGATTCCCAAGAGCTTCGGAAACTCGTAGCAAGTAATCCGTTAAATGATGCACATGCACATATAGGTATCGTCACTACAAACCAGGTGTCCTATCCTAATTGGGAGCCTTATCCATTCACCAACCAACCAATTGTGAACAAGAAGGGAATCCAAGAATTAATTTTTGACCGATTGCATGAGCTTAATCAGTAGGAGGCAGAACCCAAGATTACTCCACAACAAGTGGAAGGGTTTCTCTCTTTTTACAATCAACATGTATTACATCTGAATCCAGAATAATCCAAAGCAGTTCATTCGACTCTTTTAAAAAATCGAGTCACCCTTCTTTCAGGGTTTGCAGGGACAGGTGTGACACAAACAGTGAAAGCCATCATAAAGTTTTTAGGTCTTGTCAATGATAAGGTTAAAGTTGATTTCCTAACAGCGACAGGTAAAAGCAAACATCATTTGACCCATCGCTTAAGCTTTCCTGTTCAAGTATTGACGAACGACTCAAACCTGGAAGGCGACTTTCTGATTCTCTTTGAGTCACAGATGATGGGGAGTGAAATGGTTTACGAAGTTCTGCAAAAGGTTGAACATCAGCATGTGCTTATCGTAGGCGATACACAGCAGATAACACCAAAAGAATGTTTAGATTTCAAAAAACTTACGGAATCTACACTGCCAGTCATTGCTTTAACGGAGCAATTTAGATGGGAACACAAGGTAAAGTAATGAACAAGGGGAGATTAAGATGTCTTTACTCGGATATGTAGGAAAAGCATTAACGGAGCTTGACCAAGTCTTTCTGGGGCAATCAAGACAAAATGTGGTGGTTATCAGTTTCAAAGCATCAAATTATGGAGATGATTTTGAAGAAGTCGCCAATCTTGTTGGAATTATGCTGGACGATACAAAATGTTCATGGAAAATGAAAAAAGGCAAACATCGCATCAATGTCTATGTGTATGCGTAATAGATGAAACAAGAGAGAATCCTGTATGTAAAAAGCCAGGGTTCTTTTTTTATAAATTTTAGGTAAAAAATAATTTACTAAAATATGAATTTGTGATATAATATAAATGTGTTTAATAAGGAGTGGATGGAACCATGAACAGATGGTTGTGGAATGAAGCAGATATACAAGAAGATATCCTTGTGTTGCAAGATAAATATAAAGAAATGGGCTACTCTCTCACCAAAGAACAAGCCTATGATGCTTGGTACATGTATAGTGAATCTTGTTACGCCAATTGGTTGCATGTGTCTGGTGATGTAAGTCAATCCTTACGATGTGTGAAAAAAGTGTTAGAGGCAGAGGGAAAAAGCGTGGAAGCGAACGACCAAAAGGAGAAAATCAGAATTGAAGTTTGCCTAAACAGCAACCAACCTCCGAACACCCCGATGACCGAATACAATTTCTATGTGTACGATGAAAACAACGAAGAGATTTTGTCTTTGTATGAAGACAATCAATTGACATTTCAAGTGGAAGATAGGATAGAACGCTTGAAAAAGGAATATGAATTGACGGATGTAGTTTGGTTGGATTTAAACGGACAGCGAATGAAATAAATGAACGGAATGATACTTTTGTTGAAAAATGGAGAGATGTAGATTGTCTAAAAAATTAATCCCACCCTATGTAGCAGAGAATTATATATACCAAGAAACCTACATTACAGGAGCAACAAAAGAGATTCCTCTAACCTATGAAATAAATATTTTCAAACATAAAACAGAAGAAGGTTCCTACTGTGCGACTGAAATTAAAACGCATCTGGTGGAGTATGCAGGACAATTCCATATTATCTTTACACATTCCCCTTTGGAAGTGGAGAGAAGAATGAATAAACAGGGTTTGAGTCTCACAGGTGTACGATTAAAGCGAACCCTACGGATAGTAAGGATAAAGCGGATAATAAAGACTATTTGTTTGACATTGAAACTATCGCCTTGTATCTGGTTCATCTGAAACACGATATTTCTCCTGTAAAATTGCATAAAAGTTTGTATTTCTTGTTTGCCTATTATGGAGCGATGCATTGTAAACCTACAACGGAGTATGTTTTTGAAGGAAGCGATGACGTACCCCCGCTTCTCTATAAGGCAAAAATGGAAGCATGGAAGTCAGGTGTCGTCATCCGAGAGGTATACGAACATTATCAAAATAGACACACTCGTAACCAAGAATCCATTGATAGGGCTGTAAAAGAAGTCGAAAAGAAACCAGAGATTCAAAAGTTCGTTGACGAGCTATTTGAACAAATGGACGGGTGCAGTGACTTTACGTTAATTGAACGGAACCACCAGGACGAATGTTGGAAAGAAGCCTACAACGTCAGCCCCAAAACCGAACTGCATCCTGCGAAAATCTTTGAGGAATACCAGAATAGATACCTATAGATAACACAAAAACGCTCAAAAAAATCCATTTAAAAAGTAAGGGTGACGACCATGTATAGCGAAAAAATATTTACAGAAGAAATGATTACGATATTTAACACGCATAACTTGAAAATTGATTGTGATGAAAAACACGGTGTATATTATTTTGAGAACATACCTGAAGAGAAAATACCGTTAGTGGTAAATGATATCCGACAGGTCATGAAAAAACATAACTGGACTTGCCAAAGGGTACAAAGTGGAAACTGCATCACCGTGAGGGACTTTAATGATATTTATGACCATCAGCCTTCTTCAACACACTAATTAGACATTCCATACATAAGAGGAAGGAGTATTGGGAGTGGCAAAAACGATTGTGGATATGGTAAATGACCCTAAATATATTGTTGTTTATACATCCGAAAAATTCAATAAGCCAGTCGGGAGATTCGTGTCTAAAAAGGTGTTACAAAAGATTGTTTCCCATAAATGTGATGCGTATAAACGTGGACAATGTAATGATTGCTTCACTGATAAACAGGAATTAGAAACAGATTGTTTAGATGCATGGCAATTAACTGTGGGAAAAGGGAAAAAACTATATTAGTAAACAGTACGATTTTATAGCAACCGAATGTGGTCAAGAATTAAAATGAGAAAATGGTGAGTACATGTATCACGCATCCGTTTTTATCCGTTACAGAGAATTTTTTAATCGAATTGGCGTGTATTACGACAAAAATGAAACGTATGATGATGTGATTTTGAAAGCATTGAGATTATTTATCTTGAGCAATCGAATAGATGCAAATAAAATCGAACCATCGGATATTTATATCCGTATGTAAAATAAAAAAGAACTCTGTACTTGAAGTCAGAGTTCTTTTTAGTGCTTGATTGTTATACATATGTTTTAGAAGGAATTGAAGAATCAATACGGAAAGATTTGATTTTTTCTTTCCATTCTAACACCTTTTCATTCTTTAAATATCACTGATGAATACACTTGCCATCGACAAACAAGGCTCTTCCAGGTCGCATGGTTTGGTTATATTCGATATGGTCTTGGAGGTGGTTCCCTTGAACCACATTGACTTTGTATTCGCCATTTGAATATACACCAATCGTGACGTGATTCATGTTGACCCTTCCTCCCTTATGAATTGGTTAAAATCTCGAATTCCTGTTCCAAATACTTGATACACTCTTTTGTTGTGAAACTAACATAATACCCTTGTTTATAATACTTCAGGTAGGATTCGATAAGGTCTTCCACGGTATATGTGTATCCACGTTGAGCGATAAATTCTTCCACTTTTTTTCGTGCTTGCTCTTTATCCATGTTCATTCTCCTTTTTATACAGAAAATTATCGTATGCTTTGTTTCCTTCGGTTGTATTCCCCATACATACCCCAATCTAGATTGCCTAATTGCCTCATGAATCTATCAACTTCCTTCTGCAAATGAGCTTTATGCGGAATCTCTTCTTTTGATAGAATCAATTGAATAAACAACGCTTGTTCTAACGCCACGTTTTCATTTTCCATGTTATTTCGGTATCCAATTTTCCAAACGCTACATTGGACTAAATAACGTTGAACCTTTTGAGCTTCTTTTCGATAGTCCTCACGATTAATGTGCTGTTGTACTTGTTGAAGCACTCTTTGTAAGGATTGATTAATCAAAAAGATGTCGTTTCCACGCATAGCGTCTGCCTTTTTTTGTTGCTGTTGTTGCCACCAGTCTAAATGATGCATTGTATAAACCCCTCCTAAATGAGATAAGTAAAATCACCTTTTTTATTCATGCTCCTATACTATAGTTTTGCTTTTCGTCTTTTATAAAAAAGACAAGGAATGAAAGATTTCATTGTATATCAAAGCTTTCTGACTTCGTTCATAATTTCGTCACATTTGCATAGGATATATAAATACTATCAAGAAAGGATGGAGAAGCCCTATGCACGATACACTGCTCTTTTTTATTGGTTTTGTAACTTGGATGATACCATTAACTGTTTTTTTTCTTTTTTGTTACGAAAACAAAAAGCATAAAGAAGAAAAAGGATATTAAGAAAGGCAGTAACCACCGTGTTACTGTCTTTTTTTTGTGCCTTTTTTATGAAAGAATCGGAATGGGCATAAGATATTCAGTAGTCAAACATTAGGTGTGAAATTTCATAGATTATCAGGAGGGAAACCATGCAAAACAAAGATTGTACCAGGACATGTAGTGGAAATAGAAGCAGACAAGCACTATTACCAGATTCGTCATAGCGATAGTAATGAACAAAAACGTTCCACTGTTGAAAAATAGGTGATGGTGAATTTTGCGGGTACAGTGATAGCCGATTCTCCGATTCCTGAAATTGAAGAAAAGGGCTGGATGGAGTTTAAAGATTTTAAGAAGAAATACAAAGTAAAAGAAACGGCATAAGGACGTAGTACATTTCAAAGGGGAAATACAGATGCCATATATGAATCCAATTGCAATAGATAATCCTTACTTTGCCTTATGAGCTATACCGAATGGTATGAACAAACATATGGGGAAAAATGGGCAGATAATCATGCGCCACTAATCAGTCTTCTTGTTGATTACGAGGATTTGTGTATGAAAAATAAGGTGACACCCCAATGGAACGGATAGATACGAAGGATGAATAGATTTTGATTGGAGTGTTAAAAGTAATGAGCCTCATTATTTTCTTTGCTATACTTGGATTAGCTGGAGCGTCAGCAGGATTCATCCTACTACTTGTACATTGTGGAAAAAGGCAACTAGGAGCATCACTATTCATGCTAGGTTGCATGACGGTTGTTGGGTCAATGCTGTTTAAAATCATGCTGTTTCCGCATTCCTATGTATATACGCTGATAGGATAATGAACTTATTCGTTAAACCTATACAAAAAAGACCATTCCAAAAGGAAATGGTCTCATTTTTTGTTAGGATAATCCTAAAGCGACTTTAAGAGAATCCTCTACGACTTCCATTGCATCCGTAGAGAGTTCTGCAATTTTTCTCCCCAAACGAGCCTTGGAAACTGTTTTGATTTGTTCAGCTAACGAGGTTCCTTTTAGTTGACTTTCCACATAAGAAAAGTCTCCATGATACAACTTTACTTGAGTGGGTTGAGTGTCAGGTCGAAGGGTAATTGGCAAAACAATGGTGGTAGGAGAATTTTCATTTCCCACATCATTTTGGATAATTAAGCAAGGATGCGTGTTGTTAATCTCGCTTCCTACATTTTCTCCAAATTTGCAAGTCCAGACCTCACCTCTGCGCGGAAAAACCTCATATCTCCTAACTGCCCTTTCCTTAACGGACAGCTTTATCATTTCTTTCGCCCATTGCATAATGTTCTGTTGTTTTTCATTTAAAACACCATTCACTGTCATTTCCATACTAAAACCCTCCCTGTAGGATATATTTTTATAAAATCCTGTTCTATATAAATTATTGTTATTTTATACAGATTGATAGGGGGATATAACGAACAAAAAGAAGACTGGCGTATTTTCCACCAGTCTTCTCTTATTAGTTATTATTAAAGTATTTTTGTCTTGCAAGACGCTTAATTTCCTCTTTATCCATGCCATCCTGCTCGGATGTACTTTTTGCTTTTTCATTCCTCTTAGTATCGGATGGTGAATCCTTAACGGGTTCTTCAACAGAAGACGATTCGTTTTTCGATAACAAATGATTGGAGAGGGAAAAATCTTCTTCCTTTTCATTTGATTCGGTATTGTCCTGATAAGTCTTCTCTTCGTTGTTTGGTTGTTCTTCCGTTTGTTTATGAACTTCTGAAGGATTAGAAACGCTATCCTGTTCTAGGTTGTTTTGTTGTTCCGTAGGAAATGGATTTGCCTGTTGAAGAGGTTGTTGTCCAACCAAATTGGGTGTTGGCGCAACCGTAGGCATGTCTAATGGGTTGGGGGAGGGTGTTGCCACTCCCGACAATCCCTGCATATTAAATGATTGCAATGCCTGTAACGGTTGAGAAATAATCGATTGAAGTTGAGCGTACGATGCTAACGCTTGAGCGATTTCTTTTCCTGGATTTTTGGTACGCTCTAATTTTTCCTTGACTGCTTCACACACAAATCGTGACATATTTGGCATGTTATCGATTTCCGCTATGATACTTTCAAACTCTTTTGATATAGAGAATGTTCGACGTTCTGTTTTGTTACTGGTGTTTTCCTGAACAGTCTCTTGGCTGTTGGGTGCATTCTCCACATTGCTTTCCTCCTATAACATTTTCGCTTATAGGTCAATCATTTCAGCAAAACCTTCAGCATTGTCCCAAACCGCATTTTCACTGATGATGACTTCGTCTCCGAAGATGGCTTTGATTTCATCCGCAAGAAGGAGACTGCCACCACCAAGGAAAACGAAATCTAGGTTTTCAACATCCCATTGGTTTTCTTTCATGGATTCCATTAGTTTTTCAACGTGTTCCATTAAGAATTGGTTAATCAGTTTTTTGCTACGTTCTGGGTCTTTTTTAATTTCTCTATCTTTAATTGCCAATTCCACTTGTTTATCTGATAGATTTACACCGAATTTTTTGTTCAGCGTCTTTTTAAGTTCCGTACGTAATACGTTCGCACCCAAATTGTACGTAAAATCTGTACCTGGTAGCATATCGAGACCTTCATATTGACAACAATTCGTGTTCAGACCACCTATATCAACCACTGCTATCATGTTTCCTAAGAATTCATCCATGTGTTTAAAAACATAGCCAGAACTCTCAGGGAAAGCGTTGATTTTTACAATTTTAAAGGTCTTAGTAACACCATTTACGGTAAGTTGAATGGTTCCGTCACCCTTAATGAATTCAAGATATTCTTTTCTCATTTCCATTTCCGTATAAACCGAAATCGGACAACCCACAACAAGGTCTACATTATCGTTATCATCAATCAGTTGATGAATGGCGGTGTAAATGGAAAGTTTATGTAATTCTTTGGCTTTGGTTGTTTCAAAGTCATTACGACTGGCAATTCTGCCGATTATGTGAGATTGACCATCAAAACGGACAACATAGCAATTATCTGCAGTGGTGGTTGATTCCTCTGTTTTGTCCATCTTTGTTTCAAAATAGAGTGTTTTCTTTTCTCCATCAACTCTACCAACCGCTTTGGTTGCAAACTTTCCGCTATCAACTACTACTTTTGATAAACTTTCTGTTGAAGACTTGCTTGTAGCCATGATGAACCTCCTTGACATGTGTTTTGTAGGTAGCAAAGCCTCTAAACTTTACTAGGTTCCATGCTATCATCTGGTATAGAAAAAATCAACCAAAACAGTGTAATTTTTCATGTAATTTAAGTATAGGTTTCGACAAAAATCATCTTTGATAGGTATAAAATAAAAAGAAGGGTGTAAAAGGTATGAACAAATATGAATAAGGTTTGTAACCTAACGGCACGACTGAAAATATAACATTATATTGACTATAAACAATAATAAAGCTATAATTTTTTGATAGGGGATAAGGCTTGTGAATAAAGTAAAAGGATAAAACACAACGGGAAAGGAGAACGAATGTACATGCTCGGTTATGTTTTTAACGAGGGTCACATTGAGGTGTGCCGTGAATGGAACAAACAAGAAAAAGCCTTGTATTGGGAAGCCTGTCCAAGAAATTTTTTGGAAATCGTAGATACCTTAAAAAAACTTAGTTTTCTCTGTGACGGGGTATACGTCCTTTTTAAGGATGCGACCATGCAAATCATTTTGTTCCAACGTGAACCCTTGGATTTATTCACAAAACTTAAGCTTTCATCCAATGAAAAGCACGTCGAAATCAATGAACGCTTAAAAGAATACTTACTGTCAATAGAAGATTAAGATTAATTCAGATAAGGAGTATAAAATGAAAGAGAAAAAGCAGGAAAAAAAGAAGAAACGCAACCGCAAACGGATAGTGGCAGTTGTTTCCCTCATTACCATCGTGGTTATGTTCGGTTCTTCTCTTGTTACAGCTATGATGTTTACAAAGTAAGGAGAGGATAAAAATATGTTAGAGATAGAGAATCTAACGAAAAAATACAACGATTTTACCCTGGATAACATTAGTTTTCGCATTGAAGAAGGCGATGTGGTTGGATTCGTTGGACAAAACGGAGCGGGTAAATCCACAACCATGAAGCTTATTCTGAATATGATTAAGAAAGACAGTGGAAAAATTCAAGTCTTCGGACTTGACCATATCAAAGAGGAAGAAAAAATTAAAGATAGAATTGGTTTTGTCTTTGATGGAAACTATTTCTACGAAGAACTTAGCGTTGGTGAGTCCAGCGACTTTTTTTCGTCCTTTTATAGTAAATGGGATACGGATATGCTTCATCATTACCTCAGAACGTTTGGTATAAGCAAAAAAAAAAAGATAAAACAACTTTCGAAAGGGATGAAAATGAAGTTTGCGTTAGCGGTTGCTTTATCGCATGATGCTGACCTCTTTTTGATGGACGAAGCAACTTCAGGACTTGACCCTTTCGCACGAGAAGAATTGTTGGACATTCTCCTTCAAATCAATCAAACAAAGAAGAAAACGTTTTTGTTTTCCAGTCACATCATATCAGACATTGAAAAGATAGCGAATAAAATTATTTTTATCCATAATGGAACAATCATTATGAACGGAACAAAGCAAGCCATTAAAAGCCAGTTTATTTCGGTAAAGGGTCGATTAGAAACATTTCCAGAGCAGTTGGTAAAACAAGCGGTGGGATATCGCAAATGGGCAAGTGATTTTGTTATGATTGCAACCCAAGAGTATGCCCCGATTTTCGAAAAGATGGGATACCGAGTGGAACCCGCTACACTGGAAGACATCATTTTGTTTCATATCAAAAGGAAAAACGATGAAAAAACATTTGAAATTATTTAAGAAGGATTTTTTACTGCAACGAAAAACGCTTCCGCTTACCGTTATTTTGATATTAGGTCTCTTTTTTATTAACAAAACACCTGAAATCAAAGGGCTATTGATAAATTTCAGTTTTATTTCGTGTGTATTTATTATCTCTAACATGATTGTCACCACCAGCATGGTACATGACGACAAAAACAATGCGATGATGATGCTAAGTGGTCTGCCGTTTTCACGTAAACGACTCGTTTTTAATCGCTATTTCTTTTCAAACGTTGTGACGATACTTTGTTCAGTTGTTGTAGCTTTTGTCTTTTTAGCTATTCACTTCATTTTGCCGCAAACGAAATTTGATTCGGTTGTCTATGTATCCGATGTCTTCTTTTCATTGGCACTGGTCAATTTTTATTTTGTTACCGTGTTCCCACTGTTTTTCAAGTTCGGTTATGCCAAAACACAGATGTTTAATATGATGGTTTTGATGGTTGTAATGGGTGCAACAGCCGTATTGATGTACACCTTGCCTGCTACACCTGCTGGTGTAAAATCTACCAGCAAAGTGGTGATATCGGGTATGATACCTGGAGTCATTGGTCTCGTACTGTCTTATCTGGTGTCTTTTTTCTCTTATAAACTCTCTGTTTTTCTTTTTAAATCCAGAGAATTTTAAATAAGTTTTGGGTTGTAAGAGGTTGTTTATCTCTTTCATCTCAAAACTTTTTTATTATTGACTATAAACAATTATAAATGTATAATAAATCAAACAAGAGAAACTGAAAAGGGAGTGTCGGTTTGAAGCGAGTAATGATTGTGGATGACGCCATGTTTATGCGTGTCACATTGAAAAATATGTTGGAGAAAAACGGTTATCTCGTTGTTGGCGATGCTTCAAATGGGGTCGAAGCGATTGAAAAATACAAGGAACTTCAACCTGATTTGGTTACAATGGATATTACGATGCCAGAAATGGAAGGTACAGAAGCCACTGAACACATTAAAAAATTTGACCCGCAAGCAAAAATCATTATGATTAGTGCGATGGGACAGCAAGCAAAAGTAGTGGAAGCAGTGAGGGCAGGAGCCGTTGATTTTATCGTGAAACCCTATCAAGAAGAACACGTTATTAAAACCCTTGAGAAATACGCATAGTGTGGAGTGACCGATGATTTGGAAGTGGCAAAAAGAGCCGAAAATAGGCACGAAAGTTATCGTAAAAAATACTGATGGGAAACTGACTGAAGGAGAAATCATAGACGTTCCTTCCCATACACTTTTTTCTCACGAGTTATATAGTGTCCAATTGGTCACAGGAGAGCGTTTCTTATTTCGAAAAGACCAGATGAATATTAAAAAAGAAAAGGCAAAGAGATAAATAAAAAACCGATTGTGGAAAGAAACCACAAATCGGTTTTTTTTATTGCAATGTATAGGTTATTTCTTGGTTTTGTTGATTGAACGTGTACGGGATATGTTTATCTTTTAATACACGGATAAATTCATCGTTCTGTGCTTGTTTTAATGTTTGTTCTTGTTTGGTAAAATCATTGACTTCTGGTAGGAGTGTATTGGAAGGTGCATTTGCATTCAAGGATTTTACCAAGCCTTGAGATAGGCTAATGGCATTGTTTAACCTATCCTCCGTGGTTTTGTAATAGACATCTATCCCTTGTGAAGCAAAGAGTGGCTTTTGTGCGGTGAGATAATCCATCACTTGTCGTTTAGTTGCAAGACTGTCATTGATGTTTTGTGCGACGGTATAACCATTTACTTTGTTTTGCAGATAATCATTGAGATTAGCCATTTCTTTATTGGTCTCCGACACCAGCATGGAATTCACCACATTTGAGGCATCCACGGCTTGTTTAAGTGGACTCTTCACTTGGGGAATGGCGGTAGTTGATTGATTCTGTACCTGTGGTTGTATTTTGGCTGATGAAACAGCGGTTGCAGTTTGGTTTAAAACCGTTTGCGTCACTTTATTTGAAGAAGTCACCATCTTTTTTGTTGCATTTCCATCTGGAGTTGAAAATGTTTGGTAAACATCTTTTATTGTCCATCCAAACAAAGCGATAACGACTACCGCACCTACTGTTTTAGCTGTTTTAATGGAGAGATAGGGTTTTATTTTACTTTTGGAGACATCCAATGTTTCTTTGATGACCTCTTTTACATTGGTATCCTCTTCCGATGGAGTAATGTCGTATTCTTTATAGTTTTTATCTTCCACCCTTACAGGAATGATTTTACCATCCTCATATTTCATGTATTCTTTTTTATTTCGCTTAAATTTGTCGAGTACACCCATGTTTTCAATCTTCCTTTCTCATTATGTGCTTCTATATCATATGTAGGGTGTCCAAATTAATAAGATGAAAGCTGGTCAATAAAAACGGGGCGAAGTTTTCACCTCGCCCTGTTATCCTTATGCAATTTCTTGTTTTTCAAGTGGGTCGGCACGTAAGGAATGTCCATGTACCATATCTGCTGTAATTTCGTAATTGTTCTGGTCAGATGAAGGCATTTCATAAACGATGTCGAGCATGAGTTCTTCAATAATGGGACGAAGCCCCCTCGCACCAAGTCCTTTATCAAAAGCTGTTTTCGCAATCTCCTGCATGGCATCCTCTGTAAAGGAGATGCTTTTTCCTTGAATCTCAAACAGAACTTCATACTCATTTAAAATGCTCGTTTCCGATTCTTTTAGAATCCGAACCAAGTCCGAAATTTCAAGGGGTTCGAGATTGGATACAACAGAGAAACGTCCTAAAAATTCAGGAATCATCCCAAACTTTTTCAAATCTTCAAGGGTAATGTTTTCACGCAACCGTTTTGTTTGGTCTTGTTCCGTCGATTTCGAATGGGAATGAGCAGATAGACTAAACCCAATGCGGTTGGTTTCGTTATCTTTGAGACGCTCTGCGACAATCTCTTCAATACCAAGAAAAGCTCCGCCTGCAATAAAGAGAATGTCTTCAGTATTGACCTCCAACATCGGTTGTCCAGGATGTTTTCTTCCACCCTCCACAGGAACCCGTACATTATGTCCTTCTACCAATTTTAGAAGAGCTTGCTGAACCCCTTCACCAGATACATCTCGTGTAATGGAGACGTTTTGTGCTTTCTTGGCAATTTTATCGATTTCATCAATGTAGATAATGCCTTTCTGCGCCCATTCAATGTTTCCTCCGCTTGCGCGAATAAGACCATGCACCACGTTTTCCACGTCATCTCCGACGTAACCTGCTTCTGTTAGAGAGGTTGCATCCCCAATAGAGAATGGTACGCCAACAATTTCAGCTAATGTTTGAGCCAAAAGGGTTTTTCCTGTTCCAGATAGCCCTGTTAACAGGATGTTGGCTTTTCTTAGTTTTTTACCCGTTTGCTCTAGGTACTCCTTATTGTTGATACGTATGTAATGTTTATAGATTTCGGTTGCCAACACTTTCTTTGCATGGTCTTGTCCGATAACGACCTTATCCAATTTTTCTTTGATTTGTTGTGGTGTGAACGATTGGAGTTCTGACGCTTCTTCTTGTATCTGTTCTTGCATTTGTGCCTGTTGCATTTGTAACTTTTCTAAACAAGAAGGGCATACGGGAATCACACCCCGATTGGTTTGAACCTCCATAAGGCTTTTTCGTTCATCGCAAAAATTACATTTTTTCTGTTGCATACTGACATCCTCCTGAGCTTTTCTTGTATTCATCATAGCACACTTTATAAATAATTGTAAATTATTTTTTACAGTTGTTTGTGTTCTAACTGTACGAAAATTATATCCTATAGTGCTTTCGATAACAAACATTGAATATAGTCTATAAATAATTTATACTAGATGACAGGTAAAAAAGAAAAGCTACATAAATGAAACAAGATAATCAGTCTTGGGATAAATAATAGGAGGTATCGAAATTGCTTACGATACAAGAGAATCAGAAAGGGCAATTTTTAATCCGTTTTCGAGATATTGGTTTCCTGCCAGAAGGTTTGTTTTATGAGCATCACCATAATGATAGGTTGGAGATATTTGTTGTGTGGGAAACGGGTTTAGTTACGGATGTAAACAGGGACAATCTACGAGAAATATGGGGGTATGAAGAAAGCCAACTTCGTGAGGAAATTGGGCATTGGTTCGGAGAAACGAATCACATTTTTGGTGAATGGATAAGAATTGACATAATAAATAATTATGTAAACTAACAAAAAGAGGAGGCGGTTGTTTGATAAATTTAGCGGGGGTTCGTGGTTGTGATAAAACCATTCGCAGTGAATTAAAAGAGGCGGGGATTACACCTGTTCATGTTGGAATGATGGATGGTGAAGTTCCGACTACTCTAATTGGCAAGCGTAACAATTTCATCTTTCAGCGAGGATGGTCGTATTGGATGGTCGAAGGTTATATGCCATTAGTGATTGCCCAGGCTATTCATAAGGAAAGCCTGGATAGACATCTTGATATTCGTGTAGCAGGTAATTCCGAAGATACAACACCAGAAGAGTGGGCATTCCCCAAAGACCTAATGGAGCAGTGTGCGTCATTAAATCTAACCTTTCCATCCAATGAAGATATCCATGCTTTAATTAAGCAGGGTGTCATCAAAGGTGAAAGATATGTAGATTCCTATCATATTGACACACAAGAAGGGCTAAATTTCTTGGTAGAAATGATAAAGAAGTTTGGGGTGATTGGTTAAGTATGAAATTTTCCTTTTGTCGTTTTGCAGTTACATTTCGATATGACCGTGAGCATATTCCATATCCGCTCTATCAATTCGCCAATCTTATCTAACGAGATAAACGATTTCCTAGGGAAGATGTGACTTACGAGACAGTCAAAGATTATGTAATTCGTACATTGCTGAGAGTGATAGGGACTTTTGAAGAGTGATGGGACAGATTTTCAAAAGAAAGGGCTTTTCATGTCGAGCCTCTAACAAATGTAAAGGAGATAGAAAGTGAACGGAATAAGTAGAAAGTCAAAGATTATGCAATTCCTTTTCACCTATTTTGTGGTGACCAATGTACTGTTTAACTTTTGTTCCTTGATTGTAGCCGTACTGATTCAAAAAAGTCTTCCTTTTACGTTTGGATTGGCTTTATCTCATCCTACTCTATTATTGGGATACCTATTGTTAGGGTATATAGGAACTTGTCTGGTTTACAGTCACCGTTTCGGTAAATCAAAAAAGATAAATTCAGAGATACACATTGAAAAAAGCATACCAAACAACGTTTTGTATCTTGATTCGTATAGGAAGGAAAAGCAAAAATGTCGCAACAAACACGGAAAAACGTCTATAAAGAAGTAAAAAACGTCCTCCATAATGAAATGGGAATTACCAAGGAAGAAGGTCTTTAGGTTTTTCGGCAAATCGCCAAAGAAGAAATAAAAGACATCAGAAGTGAGTAAATTCCACGGACTACAGAGGGTGATAGATACTTTATTTTGTTTTTTATTATGGGGAAGACAAAGGAAGGCTCTTATGTTAGAAAACAAACAGAAAGGAGGAATTGAATGGATAAGGAAGTTGCGTTTTCGGCAACCGTAGAAATAGCAGTGTATTACCATGACAGCGACGGTAGACCCGATATTCATTATGAATATGCACATGACCTAACAAAGCTCTTGGTGTTCTGTTCCAAAGAGTATGCGGAAAGCATGAAGAAACAATGGAAAGCTCAAGATGTGCAAGTCGGGAAAATTGAATTGGTTAGTTTATCGCTTGATAATGACGTTCCCATTCGAGACAACCGCTATTCCATCGAAATCGGACAAAATGGCATAACAATGAAAAACAGCATGGAAAAGGAGTAATCCTCGCCATGCTGTTTTTTACTATATCCGTGGTATTTATTGGCTAATCGGATTATCGTGTTGAATACCAAATAGCCAATCCTTTTGAATATAATTTGAAGTCATATTTTATTGAAACTTACTTTTTATATAATCGCCCATATTAGCGAATGGTATTTTGTACCAACCGCGTCTATCTACATCAGACCAATAGTAATTAACATAATCTTTGTGTTTGTACGTTTTAAGCCATTCTCTTGAAATAGGCGTAACTGGCACATGCAAGTCAACAGTCTGTACATTAAATTCATCTTCTTTCATTCCTGCATCTAACAGTTGTTTCTTTACAGTTGCCACAACATCTGAACTCAGATGGTCAAAAAGTTCTTGGAGGACTTCAAGCCTACCCTGCTTCAATCCTTCCTCATAATAATTTCCATAGTCGTCATAGGATGTGTGATGACCAGTATCGACAGCTTTTTCGGCTTCAATCATTCCTTGTAACTTTTGAAGAAGTTTATCATCCATTTTTATTTCTCCATTCTAAATTGTACTCACACTTTACTTATCTTGACTCGCAACCTCAACACGATAATCCGATACCCTATTTATTTAATCCCGCCGTTGATGTACTTGTAGTACTCTTTTTGCACGAAGGTTAGAATTTCATCCAAATCCTTCGATAACTTTTTCACATATATATAATCTGCTCTCAACTGTTTCTCCGTTAATACCAGTAAAATCCTGAAATCAACATTATAAATTTCACGATTTTCATCGTAATAGAAGGGTGATACTTCAAGTTGAATACATTCTTCCATCTTAAATTTATTTTCTACCTGTTCAACCATATCTTTCACAATGGCATTCAGTTTGAGCTTGGCATAGGTTTCGATAAAACCCTCTTTTAAGAGTTTTTTCGCCTCCCGTGTGGGTAGGCGGAATTCCCGTTGAATAAAGTTCAAATTCACTCCAAACTTTTTAATGACCACCACACCGCCATCTCTTGCTGAAGATTCGGTCGTAAAGTATTTTTGACCTTTTGCTTCCAGAGCTTTGGAAAGCTTCGATTGAAAATCAGAAAAGACCTTTTTGAGTTGCTCCATATTGGTATAAGGCGTCCATGAAATCAGCACCACTTGAAACGCATCCTCGTTTACCGAATCATTCGTTAGGGCTTCATACACCTGTTTTTCATAATCCTCTTCTTTGATAGAAGAAAGGAGACCGCTATGAATGAGTGGATTGTTCTTGTTTTGTAACAAGACCTTTTTTAATTCCATTAGGTTTATTCCTGTTTCATTGAGTAAATTGATGTTCTCTGCTATTTTAACTGCCATGAAAAATCCCTCCGTTGTTCAATTGTTTTAAAAAACACCTGTATCTAAATTTGTTCTATTCTATGCCTATTAATGAAACAAATTCGATAAAGATACAATTTTAATTTTGGTTGTTGTAATTTATATTTTACATAATAAATAATAAAAGATATAATATAATCAACATAAATGATGCGGAAACGCAATGAAAAAAATGAAGTGAGGTGAAAAAATGGAGATTGAAACACTCGGTATTCCAAAAAATAAAGTGACACAATTTCAGAAAAAAGGCCTCTTTACGGTGGAAGATTTGGCTCGATTTTTTCCACGAAAGTACTATGATTTTCGTAAAATCACACCGATTTCCCAAGTCAAAGATAAAGAGGTTGTAGCGATAGTTGGCACACTGGAAGAAGTGATAGTGTCCAATAAACTGGTACGGGCGAAAGTGCGGGATAACTCTGGGAAAAACCTGTATGTTCTCTGGTTTGGCAACCCTTATCTTGCTAAAAAGTTAAAAACAAAGGAAACCTATATTTTCTGTGGGAAAATACGAATCGATACGGAATACAATACTCGACAGATGGCAAGTCCCATGTTTTTTGGGACGGATATTAAAGCCTATCAGCGAATTATTCCTGTTTATTCAAAGATACAAGGTATGTCTACTGATTACCTGATGGATTCCATTCGCTCTGCGTTAGCGGTTGCGGATAAATCGGATTATGTAGAACCGCTATTGCTTAATAAATTTAATATCCCTAAAAATGCGGTCGCTTTACGGGCTATGCATGAACCAAAAGATGAAAAGGAACTGCAAATCGCTCAAAGACGTTTTGTTTTTGATGACTTATTTCTATTTGGGATGCAGTTAGCTAACCAACAGCAAGGTGTGGTATCTCGTTCACCTTTTGTCATGCCGACCTGCAATACGATTAAGCGTTTTATGGACAATCTTCCATTTGATTTAACAGATGGACAACGACAAGCATTACGTTCCATCTATCTAAAGATGCGAAAAGGTGAGCGGGTAAATGCCCTGGTTCAAGGCGATGTGGGTTCTGGTAAAACCATCGTTGCATTTATTCTGATGCTCATATCCGCAGAGAACGGTTTTCAATCGGTGTTAATGGCTCCGACCACCGTGTTAGCCAAACAACATTATCTGGAACTCATAGAAAAAACAAAAGATATGGGCTATAAAGTTGGATTTTTATCAGGGGATATGAAGGCGAAGGAGAAAAAAGAAATCATTAAGGGGATTGAATCAGGTGAGATTCAGTTGGTGGTTGGCACACATGCCGTCATTCAAAAGGATGTCGCCTTTCAAAACTTAGCCTTAACCATCGTGGACGAAGAGCACCGTTTTGGTGTCGTACAACGAAACGAACTCAACGAAAAAGCGAAACATGGCGTTCATCAAGTAACCATGAGTGCTACGCCGATTCCTCGAACCCTCGCTATGAGTGTATATGGTGATAGTGTGGATGTTCTAACCATTACAACCATGCCAAAAGGACGCAAACCTGTGCAAACCATTCAAATTCGAAACGAAGACAAAGCGTATGAAGCGATGTATCGTCAAATCAAACAGGGTAGACAATGTTATGTGGTTTGCCCGTTGATTGAGGATTCCGAATCCGAAGCACTTGCTGACGTGGATTCCGTTGAGGCGACTTTTGATAAAATGAAAAAGTTCTATAACAAATATCCTGAAGTAAACATCGCTATGATTTCAGGTAAAATGAAGCAATCCGAAATCACAGAAGAAATTGCTAAGTTTTCTCAAAATAAATATGATATTATCATTTCTACCACGATTATTGAAGTAGGGGTCAACGTGCCGAATGCAACGGTCATCCTCATTAAAAATGCGGAACGTTTTGGTCTTGCTCAATTGCATCAATTGAGAGGACGGGTAGGGAGGGGAAGCCACCAATCTTATTGCGTTCTCCTTTCCGAAGAAAAAGAAAATCCTAAGTTAAAAGCCATGTGTGACACAACAGATGGTTTTAAAATAGCAGAAAAAGACTTAGAGCTTCGTGGAACGGGCGATTTCATTGGCACAAAACAATCAGGAAACAATAAATACGTCATGCTTATGCTGTCCAATCCTAATTTTTTCGAAAAAGTTAAGGAAGAAGTGAACCGCATCTATACAGAACCGAACCGATTAGCTCGCTATACATTTCTAAATGAAAAAAATATTGGTAACAAGTAATTTTGTATGAGTTGACCAGCAGAATAAACGAGGATAAAAGGCATCAGACCTTCTTGCGATTTACATTGACTATAATCGATGATACAATAAAATCAATCTTTCGAAGGAAAGGAATGATACAGGCAGGATGTCCCGTGAGGAAAAAAACTTTAAAAAGTATATCGGCAATCGTGAAGAAAAAAATTACTTAACTGCTCTACGAACCTTTACCCAAATGACTATAGACAATCCTTCCTTCTTTAGTAAAACGCCAGAAGAACAACAGCAAATCGCTTATTCTGTGCTAAAGGCAAACAAAGAAGGATTAATAACTGACGTGAAACGAACAAAATAATAAGTGGAAACCCTTAATCGAGATGATTAAGGGTTTTTTGTTACATACTGTTTAACGCCAAGCGTTGTTCTTCATAGATAGGTAATATTTTTAAATAGGTTTGTTCCAGTAGCGATGTAACTAGAGAAGAATGTGCTTCTCCTGATTCACAAACGGTCAAATAATTTTGTTGGAGGACTTTTTCCATTGTCCCTATCAAACATTCCATTTCAATGAATGTCATTTCTTCAAGTAATACATTGAAGCTATGAATCTGTTTAAACTTCACAATCATATTTGAAATGGTACGACTAATCGGTTTCCAATACGCTATTTCTTCAGGGAGATGATTTCTCATAGCTTTTTGATACTGGTTATGTACTTCTTTTTGTTCTTGTAAAAGGATTCGTAACATTGTATGAAGTTCCTCTGGTAGAATTTTTAGCGTAACCATTATGGAACTGTTCAGCATGGAATGTTTAACCGTTGTGGGATATTTAGCTTTATTGAGTCCTTTTTCTTTTAAAACAAAGGGAACTAATACGCCCATTTCACCACTCCTTATTTATTCCACACCAACATATCCAATTCAGGCTACTTCCGTTGACCGAAGCAGTATTACACCTTCTTTTATTTATCGTTGAAAATTTGCCTCCGTATAATCTAAAAAACGGCTGAAAAAAGCCTGTTAAATAGGAGGGTATCCCATGAAAACGATAAAAGAAGAGATTCTACTATTTCTTATCGGCAACAAATCAAAAAAACTGAAAAAGCGTGAGTTAGACCGATATTTTAACCTGCCTCCTGGTGAGAAAAAAGTGTATTATCAAGCGATGAAACAACTCCAACGAGAAAAAATCATTACGGTGACCAAACGAAACAATGTCCTTGTGAATAAAGAAAACTCCATGATTGTGGGCAAATTTTATTATAATCCAAAAGGATATGGATTTCTGGTCTCTGCTTCCAACAAAAAAGATGTGTATTTTATCTCCCGTGAACATATCAGTAACGCCCTTCATGAAGATATCGTTGTTGCTACACCCTTAATAAAAGAGCAAGCCAAAAAGATGGAAGCACACATCGATAAGGTACTTGAAAGAGAAGTCGAAACCGTTATTGGTACGTATATGGACAACGATGGATATGGATTTGTTGTTCCAGATAACCAGAAGATAAATATGGATATCTATATTCCAGAAGGATTGGCGAATGGTGCGAAATCCTATGACAAAGTGGTATGTAGAATCATCAAATATCCTGAACGTAATCGAAAACCAGAGGGAGAAATTCAAGAAGTCATTGGTTTTAAATTTGAAAGAGGGGTAGACCTGCTTTCGGTTATCAAAGAACACAATCTTCGAGATGAATTCCCAATGAAGGTTATCAAACAAGTGGAAAAAATGCCTGGTCAAATAGAGGAAGAAGAATTCAGGCGTAGACGTGATTTGCGTGACTTAACCATCTTTACCATCGATGGAGAGGATTCTAAGGATTTGGATGACGCTGTTTCAATCAAAAGATTAGCAAACGGTCACTATCAGTTAGGTGTTCATATTGCGGATGTATCCCACTATGTAAAAGAAAATTCGAAAGTGGATAAAGAAGCCTTGGAACGAGGGGTTTCGGTCTACTTAGTGGATACGGTTATACCGATGCTTCCAACGAAGCTATCGAATGATTTATGCAGTTTGAATCCTAACGAGGACAAGTTAACGCTCTCTGTCTTTATGGAGATTAACGAGCAAGGACAGGTGGTTGCCCATGAAATTGTGGAATCCATCATCCGTTCGAGAGCAAAACTCAATTACCGTGAACTCAATGATTTTTTAATGGAGAAAGATGCGAGCTTTGCACAAAGGCATCCCGATTTAGTGTCGGATATAAAAGTGATGGAAGAATTGACGTATATTCTGATGAACAAGCGGGATGAAAGAGGGAATATTGATTTTGATTTTCCAGAAGCGAAAATTAACTTAAATGCAGACGGAACGGTTCAGGATATCAAAAAATATGACCGTGGGATTGCGAATCAACTCATTGAAGAGTTTATGATTGTATGTAATGAAACGGTGTCCGAGAGCTTCTTTAATAAAGCTCTTCCATTCCTTTATCGTACCCACCAAAATCCAAGAGAAGAGAAAATAAAAGAGTTTGCCGAATATATCAGCCAGTACGGGTATACGCTGGACAACTTGGAGGATATCGAGCCAAAACAACTCCAACAAATTCTCAAAGAAGTAAAAGGGAAAAAAGAAGAACCTGCTTTTCACCTCCTTCTTTTACAATGTATGCAACAAGCCCGATACACTGCAGTCTGCAAAGGACACTTTGGCTTGGCAACGCAATTTTATTCTCACTTCACTTCTCCTATCCGAAGGTATCCAGACCTGCAAATCCATCGAATTATTAAAGAATACTTGCACGGACTCCTGACGCCAGAACGAAAAGATGCACTTAGTGAAATCGTGGAGGCAAATGCGAAGCTATGTTCCAAGCGGGAACGTGTTGCCGAAAAAGCAGAAGAGGCTCTGTTTGAGATGAAGAAAGTAGAGTTCATGGAAAAGAAAATCGGAGAACGATTTAGCGGCATGATTAGCCATGTAATGGCATCTGGCTTCTTTGTCACACTGGAAAATACCATAGAAGGTTTTGTCCACATTCACGGAATAAAAGAAGATGATTTTGAATTTGTGAAATCGGAACATGCCTTTGTAGGTAAGAAAACAGGGAAACAGTTCACACTTGGCGATAGGGTAAGCGTTGAAGTTGAAAAAGTAAAAGTAGAAACAAAAGAAATCCTTTTCCGTGTTGTTTAATCAAAATTGAAACAGTCATTTCCCTCTTTTCTACAATTGACAATAAACAATAACTAAAATAATATTGTTTATAAGTTTATTATATAGTCAAAGAGAAGGTGATTAAGATTTGGATAAAGAAAAAAAGGAATGGTTCAAAGAAAAACAAATAGCTTTATTACGGTTGGGGAGGTTGTGGCTGTCCTATCTGCTCTCTTAGTTTTTGTTTGGTTTTATTCCTCTACAATGGATAGGGCAGTATCAACTTCTCACAATATCACCGTTGAAGAAAAGAATGCTATGGTGGTGGACAAAAAAGTCGAATACCTTTACTCACCACATACGGCAACCATCTACAGCATTATCTTAAAAACGCAGAAAGGTGACCGAGTTAAAATCGAATGCCAGGAAAACAATTGGCAAAAAATTCGAAAGGGTTGGCTGTTGAATGTCACGTACACGAAATATCCAAGTCTAGCTTATTCAGATTTAAATCGTTGGGTTAAGCTCAATGTAAGTTAAATGTAACAGCAATAAAAGAAAAAGAAAGGATAGGATTTGACTCATGATAGCCTTACGGATATCAAAGAAATTGTCTCTTGTCGTCATCCCTTGTGTTGTTGCCTTGTTTTTTGTTGGATGCTCTACTGATAAACCCCAACTCAAACCTCAAGTACAATCCCATGTTGCCACCACGATTCAAGATTCATCTATTCGAGCCAACAGTCAGTTAAAAAACATTACACAAATAGCTTTCTTTCAGGGATTTGTTGATAAGAATCTCGTTGAATTTAAAATCAACCATCAGGGTAAAGATACCATTCGTGTATTTAATGTGGGAAAAGATATCGTCTTATTTCTCTCTAAGCAAAAACAAGATGGACGAACGAAGTTAACCATTACGTATCAAGAATCTAAAGATGGAATTTCAAGTCCCGTGTTGTTAAAAGTGGTACAAGCCTAACAGAGAAACAATACTCTCTTTACTCAATCAAAAAGGAGGAAGATATGCATAACCATTCTGCGCATGAACCTCATGGTGATTCACATGACCACATGCATCACCATCATCATGGGCATCATCATGATATAACCAACATCAGCAAATCCAGGCTATTCCTGGTTGTTGTGTTAAACATTTTGATTACTGTAGCTGAATTGGTGGGTGGGCTTTTTTCAGGAAGTAATGCTTTGGTGGCGGATGCCATACACAATTTAAACGATGCGGCTTCCTTAGTTATCAGCTATTTTTCCATCAAGGTTGCTAGTAGACAGCCCGATGCAAAAAGACCATTTGGGTACAAACGTGCCACCATCTTATCGGCATGCCTCAATTCGATTATCCTCGTTATTCTTTCCTTGTTTGTTCTGATTGAATCCATTCAAACCTTTTTTCACCCAAAAACTATCGAAGGCAATATGGTTATGTACGTCGCAGGAATTGGTGTCCTTGCCAATTTTGTCGGTATGCTGTTGTTAAGTCATGGTGCAAAGCAAAGCTTAACCATTAAATCAAACTACATTCATTTACTTAGTGATACCTTATCCTCTTTGTTTGTATTGCTAGGGGCATTTTTGATTCAGCATTATCATCTTTATTGGTTAGACATGATGGTCACTATCCTTATAACAGCCATGATTATTCAATCGGTTTATCCCATCATCCAAGAAAGTTTGGATATTCTGATGGAAGGAACACCAGAAAGTGTGGATGTTGAGGGATTAAAAGCAGAGATTCTTCAAATAGAAGGCATCGAAGAGATTCAATCCCTACGAATTTGGAAAATGGACGAGCACGAAAATCGAATGGAAATACAGATTCGCATCACAGACATGCTGTTGAGTGGAGCGGAGGACATCAAAAAGCAACTGCTCCATATCATTCAGGAGCATTATGGCGTTAAAGAGGTTGTCGTGGAGTTTGGTATCTAACTGCTTTAAATGAATTGGCTACTATCAATAAAATCATATGAATTGAAAATCAACACAAAAGGAGGGGATTTTATTGAAAAGAATCACGGCATATTTAGTAAGTATTGGCGCACTTATGGCTTTGTTAAGTGGATGTTCCCAAACCCACTACCATGCCTATACACCACCCGTTCAGCATGTAATCGTTCATCATTCGCCTGTAGTTACGCATCATGTGGTTACGCAACACGTTGTGACGACACATATTGTAAGCAATCATGTTCGTTCCACACATCCTCTATTAGTCAAAGAGCATGGTGGTTCACATCATGCGGTTACGACGCATACTGTCACGACACATGTAACGACGAATCACCATTATTAATAGCTAAAACAAAGATAGAAAGTTCTTTTAGAACGAACCTATCTTTTTTTTACTTTTAATCAATATTTTTCAATGTGTATGAGCTTTTCTGGGCGAAAAATTCCAATTAAAAAAGATAGTAGGTTCTTATTGAAGGACTACTATCTTAGATTATGTTGGTATCTCTTTTGAATAGGGTTTCATCGAAGAGTCACCTCTGTTTTGTTTTAGACATTATAGGTCTGAATGAATGGATTTGTAATCAATGCTGATTAATTGGTCTAGCGTACAATTGAGGGCTAAACAAATTTTAAGTAAATTTCTTAATTGAATGGTATCAATATCTTCGTTATTATCCAAGTTACTGATGATTTTCCATGATACATTTGCACGTCTTCCGAGTTCTCTCAATGTTTTAATCCCACTATGCGCCATTAAAATACGTAAATTCGATTGAATCAAAGGTTTACCTCCTTTCTATAGAACATCAAGGAATATTGACATTCCTTTTGTTATATAATACCATACCTATACTATAATATCAATTATAGTTGACATTTATACCTTATAATTGATATTCGACAACTATAAAACAATTTTTTCAGAATGTATCGGAATATAAAAAGAGAGACTCGTATATGATAGTTTTATAAAGTTGTCAATTGTAATTGAAGTAAAGCAAATTATATTTGACAATAGTCAATATGAATGTTATATTGTTTATAAGGAAAACGAAAAGGTGCTGAAAAGACTACATTACAAGAGATGTTGTTTTACGTCTTTTCCATTTTCCTTTGTTTTATAAAAAGTGTTCCTTCCCATTAGGCGGATGCCAGCAGTAAGCAAGGAGGTAGAAGCCGAATAAAGGGGTTGAGTGGATGCCAGTTTGAAAAAGAGGTAGAAGCTCATAGAGAACATGCTTTATTTCTGTAAGAGGTGCTGTTAAGACTACATTATAGTGAAAGCTTAATTTAAAAAACATTGCAAAACCTTCAAATTTGGCTCTTACCATATTAGAGCCACCCATAACGTCTTAACCCTTTTCCTTTACAGAACCCTTTGGGGTGTATACAAGACTACATTTTATTCAAATACCTAAACTCTCTAAGAGAGTCATTGTCTTGTACCACTTTTCCCTAAAGTATGTATTCACCTTTTGAGGTGCTGATAAGACTACATTTTGACAACACTATTCAAGATTCAAGCGGTAGCTAAAGTCTACCAACATTCCTACGGTAGCGAAAGGCTACCAGCCACAGCTACACATTTTACGTCTTATCGCCTTTTCCTTCAAAAGTAAATTCTGATGGGGTGCTTGAAAGATTACATTCTAAAAGAGATGAATTTTGACAAAAGCAGAGGTGATTCCTATAAACCTTCCTGAACAGCGAAAGGTCGGCAGAAGGCTTGGAAGATTGCCACCGATTGCGGAATAAACTCATAAATTAATCTTTCGCCTACTTCCCTATGAAAATGGGGTGCTTGAAAGATTACATTACAAGTGGAAATTTAAACTACAGAATGAATCATGAGTACCATCGCAATATCTGTTTTAATTTGGTGTTTCACCACCATAAAGGGTGACCGATAAAGTTGGTGTTTCACCACCATGAAGGGTGAGTTATAAAGGGGCTGTTTCATAACCTTATTAAGGGAATGTCTACAGTCCTTACGAGCCATACGAGCTAAAAACGTATCTTTCAGACCCTTTCCCCATCAGAGCCTTTCGGGGTGCTAGTAAGACTACATTCATCCTATTATGAATTTCTTACTTTTACCTCACAGAACAATGAAGTGTAATTGAATAGTATCGGGCTAGGTGAAGGGCTTCTGCCCACTAGCCCGCTTATACTGCAGACCAACGGTCGTTTCGCCAAATAGTTGACATTTGATTTCAAAATCACATTTCCTGCCTTACACGACGATGTAAGCCACGAATACCTTAACAAATGTCTTACACCTCTTCCCCGAAAGGAACATGAAACACAAAATGAATTAACATGAATGACACACCTGTACCATTGCGTACCGCAGAATGGACTGCATCTGATTTCCTCGTGAAGAGGCGTAATTTTCCTCTATAAGCCTGTGGGTGGAGTTGAAAGCTTGCCAACGCTTAAACAACACAGGCAAAAACTTGATACAGGGCGTGGACAAAAGTAGGTCAACGCTATGGCAAGTGCGAACCTTCCCTGTATGCGCCGCCCCCGAAGTGTTAAGACCCTGAAAAACTAATGATGAATTCTCTTAGTACTAGATTGGGCGTGGACTCGTGAAAGGAGTAAGAGGTTATACGGGGCATTTTTGTCTTCGCCCAGGAGGACGTTAAAAAAAGCTGGGAGTGAGTCAAAAGGGAAGGGTGAAACTCCCTATTAACACCATAGGGTCGCCATCATCCTAAGTCCTTGTTGGGTGCTTCCCAGACGAGTTGGTGTACTTTGTTACGTAGTTGCAACGCAGAGTCAACGCTAACTTGGAGGACGAACGAAGGCTAAGGGAAAACCTCAACCCGATGGCAAAAGACGTAGATATACAGCCATCTACGTTTTCACACTCAATTTGGGATTCGTTCTGAATTTGAAGGGCAAGAACCTGTCAAAGAATCAGGCTATAAAGGACTAGTGCCTGTTATAGTAAGAATCCCATCACATTTTTGTCGGGAGTCCGACACAATTTCATAATCGTGGGGTGCTGTTAAGACTACATTCTTATCAAATACTTTGAGGAAAAAACAAGGCTTTGCGCCATTGCCAGATGGTTGGAGCTTAAAGAAAAACCGTTGTCTTAACCCCTTTTCCCTACTTTCTTCTGATAATCAACGTTGAGGTGCTAGAAAGACTACATTAAAAACATTGACCAATTAAACGATATTTCGTTATTCAATTTTTTGAGTAGCTAGAAAGCAGAAATAACCCCTTGAAGACCTTCTGGCAAAATCACTAGGTCGGAGCATAAAAGGTCTTTCTCCTTTTCCTCATTTTTGATTATCTTACATAGAGAGGGTAGAACATCACGTTTTATCCTTTTTATTTTCCCTTTTCGATTTTGACTATAAACATAAACAAAAGAAATTAGCTTAAAGATTATGAGAGAATAGTTCAATGAGTAGAACAGTTGGTTGTCAAAGGGCATGGGTGCGAATCCCGTTTCTCTCATACCAACATTTAACATGTTTCATTCCAAACACTATCAAAAATTAAAGGAGATGTTGAGACGATGAAAACCATTGAAAAAGTACAACAAATGAATTCGAATAAAATCGTAACCTATGAAGGAGGTGTAGGGTATCAAACAACATTTCGTGAGACGATTGCGGAGTTCTTCTCATTAGGGCTTTTAGAAGGGAACTTCTATCAATCTTCTGCTGACGTTCTCAAAAATGCAAAGGATATCTTTGAACGGGCATTGAAAGAAGAGCCAGAGTTCGCTACGAAGAGTGCCATTTACGGAAACAATGTTAACTCGTTGAAACTGGTTCCTTCTGTTTGGTTGTTGTATTTATCTACACTGGAAGACAAAACACTCTTTAAAAAGGCGTTTCCACGCATTATCCAAAACCCTAAAATGCTCCATGATTTTCTGGAGATGGCACGTAAGGGCGGAGTTCGGGACGGTGTGGGACGAGGCGTAAAGAAAGTCATCAATAAATGGCTTGTTGCCAAACTCAATGAGTACCAGGTATCTCGCAATAAAGGCAAATTGTCAGAAGTGATTAAGGTAACAAGACCTGACAGTAAGAAGGAAAGCGAAGAATTCCAAGCCTTTATGCAGTACCTTGCTAAAGACGCTCTTACTTTTCCAAGAGCAGTTGGCTTAAAATCGGTGATTGAAAAGCTAGAACAAGGCATCGTGGACGATGAAACCTTGTCTCTAGTTGAACAGCACCGTCTGCAGTTGGAAGAGTTGAAACACTCGACCAAAAACCTGTCTGATGAAGGCAAACAAGCTCTCTATGCTCAAATGTATAAAGGTTTGAATTACTCTGCGCTCATTTTGAATCTGGTTGCATTGGAACGTGTATTTGCCACGGAAACTACAACCGTTAACAAATTGCGTCGAGTAAATGGTCAGTACAATTATTATAAGCAACAGCTTGTGGTGGAAACCGACATTCCTGATGCTGTCATCGAAATGGTCGTGGAAAAAATCAACGATGTTAAGGCTTATCGCAAGTCCAACATGTTGCCTTTTGCACTCATTACGGCAGAACGCATGGTTGTAACGCCAGCCTTTAAATCGGCTCTAGGCAATGTACTGAAACAGGTGGCAAGCGAAGCCTTCTCTATTGATAAATCTATCAATCTGAAGGTGGCTGTTGATACGTCTTCTTCAATGAATTCGCAGGTAACGGATTCCTTGTCTTGCGTTGAGTTGGCGACTCTCTTTGGTGCAATGGTGAAGAAAGCACATGCGAAATCTGAAGTGTACGCCGTAGCATCTCAAATCAAAAAAGTGCCTATTCGCAAACAGGACGAATTGTTCGATATGGCGCATCAAATAGAAGAAACCAAAGTGGGAGCGGGTACATTATTTGAACAGATTATGCGTGAATATAAAGGAGAGAAGTACATTATCCTGTTTACGGATTCTGAAAGTGCGGATGACCTAGAACGGGTTTGGTTGAAAGCGAAAAAACCAAAAGATGCGAAACTCATTGTTTGGCAGTTACAAGCCTACCAAACACGCATTTCCAAAGACCCGTCAGTCGTTTATCTTGCTGGATATTCTGACCGTCTCATGGGATTGGTTAAGAACATCATTGAAGGCAAAGCGGGACAGATTGAGGAAATCGAGAACGTGGAGCTTTAATAACATAGGGAGAGACTCTCTCCCTGTTTTTATAGAAAAAATTATAGTGATGGAAGAATAAAATGACTGAAGAATACTTATTAGATGGGAAAAACATCGGATTAATTATTTGAATAACGATTCTTTCTAAAAGAAAAGTGAGGTGAATTACGGATGCTGTTTTATATTGTTGTGATTGCGTTAATTGTATCCTTAATCGTATTTAGCCATTCTGCCATACAATTATCAACAGCAGATGGTGTGATAACCAATCGAGGGAGGGTCATCAATTGCTTAATCATTAGCCTGATGTGTTCTGGTATATCCCTCTTTGCAGTTGTTTACCTGTTCTTTGTTCTTTAACCATGAATACAAAGTAAAAAGAAGCAGTCAATCATGGTTCAGTGAGTCGATTATGTTAATCAGCCTTTAGGAAGTCGGATAAGAAAAGGAGAAAGGATTATCGTCTCTTTTTTATACGTCTCTTTTTGTACCTGATAAAATCTTTCGAATATCCCTGTGTTTCGCAAAATCATCGACGTGCGCATACATCCATGAAGCCATTTTTTCGATGCTTTCTCTTTTGCTTGTCGCTAAACGCAGGACTGTCCATAGTCTTCCGTTTTTATTGTGTCGCATTTCGCCTAAATAAAGTGGAACACCGATTTGTTTTTGTACGATGCGTTGTAATTCTTTAAGAAATAATTCTGTGCCATAAAAAGTTAACGAAATTTGAATATAAGAATATCCTCTTACAACGGCAGAGTGTGTATAACAGCTTCCTTTCCCTTCGTAATAACCCAAAAGAAAACTACAATAAAATTTCTCTTTTAATTGAGTAGGAAACACGCTGTTCTTGTTTTTTTCATAAGCCAATCCGTGCGATTTAAGCACTTCATACATATGTTTGTTCAGGATACGTAACCTTGCGATATGTGTCTCGTTTTCTTGCAAAATAGAAATGGGTTTATCAAAAGCAATTTTTTCTCGAAATCGTTCCAATGTCTCTTTGTCTTTATAGGCTAAAGCTAAAGTAGATTCAAAACCATTCACTGATTTGGATAAAAATCCAGTCCCAAACCAGACCCCAAGCCAATAGGCTTTTTCGTGTGTATCGATATGGTCAAGATAATGAGGATTTTCTGTTTTATATGTTTGCGAGGTTTCGGCGTATTCTCGCATATCCACTTTATTTTCGATGTGCTTATGTATGGTTTGCGGATAGGTATTATACTTATCTGCAATTTCTTTTAAGGACATGCCATTTTTATAAAGCTCTATCCAGGTAGGTATTTCTTTTTCAAAAGGAGAAGTTTGCCCCTTTTTCTTTAATTCCACTCCTGCTTTTCTCAAATATTTCGAGACGGTATTGGGAGTAACCCCATATTTTTCTCCAATCGCATTGATAGACATCTCACTTTCCGTATATAATTTCACCCATTCATCAACATGACGGGCGTTTTGTTGTTTGGGGCGTGGGGTGACGACGCCTCTAAGAACCGTCTGAACCGTGGAATAGGCCACGCCTTCTTGTTTTCCAATTTCGGTAAAAGAAAGTCCTGATTCATATAAATTTTTCCATTCCTCTTTTTTATGTAGGTATTTGGATTGTCTCTTCACATATTTCACACCTTCTAGATTTCTCTTTTATTAGTATCGCCTAAAAAAGAGAGCTTTAACAGCACAAAAAAAGGTAGGAAGCGAAAAGATACGCCTACCTATCTGATTTGAACAGCAATATTGTAATCGCTTTCTTTAGGAATATCAACAATGCAAAACTGAATGTCATCCACGAAAGACTGTTGCAATTGGTTTGTTTTACTTTTTGTTTTCGTGATGTCGCTGGCTTTGCCTAGAACAACGGTGTCAATTTCGTGTTCTTTTACATAGCTCTTGATAGCATCAACAACGTTGTTGGATTTTATAATGCCAAAACTTGCGTTGTACTCTCTGCATACGTTGTATAAATAATCAATATGTTGAGGGAACCGAGAAAAATCTTGATTGGTGACGTGGAGGACAAAAAGTTCCCCTGGCTCCTTTTGTTGTAATTTAAGTCCCATGTTTATCAAAACGGGAACCGTTTCTTTATTGGCAACGCAAACCAAAATATTTGCCATAGAATCCTTCCTTTCCTCATTCATTTTAATGGAAGACAAGCATAGGCGGTAAGAGGGTAAATGCTCAAAGTTACGACGGGTAGAACCAGATAATCTTACTAAATCATATGCATCCTTCGTATAATGCAATAACTTAACTATCCAATAAGAAATGTATGAAGGAGGAATTTACTGTATGCAAAACATGATAACAATGAAATCCATCTTGAAAGAACGAATCAATAGTATCGAGAAATTCCAGGAAAAAATGAAAGAAGACCTAAAAGGGTTACAACCCATAGAGAGCGATGTAGATGAACAGTTTGCAAAGAATACCCTAGCCTTTAAAAATGAGGCGGAAAAAGCCTTGGTTTTCATGGAGGACTATTTGAAAGAACTGGTTGCCTTCATTCAGAAGGGTGCGTTTTCGTTTGAAGTCTACAAACGAGAGCTAGGAAGTCTTGATAATCGCTTTTATGAAACCATGCAGTCCATTCAAAAGATTGAACAGGAATTGCAATCGAAATAAGCAAAAGCTATTTACTCTCAATAGAACCTTTTCTATTTTATCAGACGCAACGTAAAAACAATGTAGAATGATGATGTAGAACTCTGACAAAAATACGAAAAGACGAGTCCTAGTTTACATGAGGAACCCGTCTTTTTTTTTAGGCAGTTTGATGGATTGGTTTGTCATTTGAGAAAATGGCAGTAAGGATAACTGAAAACGATTCGTATACATACACTTACGGCATACATAATATCTCGTTTAACATTCTGTTTTTGCTCGTATTCAGAGAGGGCTTCTTGTAAGAAGCGTTCAATATCAACAAAACTTTTCCCTGATAGAACAGGTAAAGGTACGGGTTCAATTTTCGGAAGTTGTTTGGCAAGTTTATGAAGGGATGATTCGTAGCGAATATGAGAGAACATGCCGTGTTTGAATGGACATCGTTGAGTATGGGTGAAACAGAAGAAGTCAGTTAGAAAGTGACAAATGATACCCAATTCACTTTCAATATGCCGTCGCTTCCGTTCGTCTTGTAAACAATGAGGATGTAGCTTCATCAACCGAACAATTCTTTCGGTTAGAAAACTAAAACTATCCTCTTTTTCATGTTTTCGTAGGGCAAGCGAAGGAACAATATCAGGTTTAATACTTCCCCAAGAGAACGTAGCCATATTTAGCTCGTAATGGAGATGCGTTTTGATATGAGAATGTATATGGTAAGCCAATAATCTGTGTGTTTGCGTAAACAAAGGTTGAAACCGTCCTTTCTTTTTTATTTGTATGTATTTAGTATATGTTTAAGCTGTTCCAACTATAATCCGTTCATATTTATCAAACAAGGGTAGAACGACAGGCGGTTATACGAACTATACACCCGTATAAAATATAGTAAATTGATGACTAACGACTTATTCTATCCGTTGTTTTTCCGTTCCCCAAGCGGATTAACCAAAAGGATAGGCAGATGATTAGTTGAGATTTATTTTATCGGGATTCAACCTTTCTTTATGCCCCCAACATAAAGGAATGAGAAGGAACGATAATCGAGGGTGTACGTTCAATGCTATTTTCTCAAAAAATAGTAGAAGAATAAAACCCCACTGGAATGCTCCTTCTATCATTTATCCCCCCAAAAGAATAGAGAGTGTTCTTTTCTAAAACCTATGGGTATTCGTTCCCCAAACGATAATCATAGGAAACAATATTTACTAAAAAACATGTGGACATGCTTCCCCAAAGCACGTACACATCAGCAGTACAGTTGAAACACCTGAAACTAGAAGCTCGGCCAAGCCTATAGTTTTAAGGTGTTTTTTCTTTTGGTACGGTATGTAGGGAAAATCCCCCTTTTAGAGTAGGAGAGATTTTCGTCTTTTCACCATTTCAATTGTATGCTATACGTCTTTGTTCCGTTAATCGGGCTAATACCCACTTCGTATTCGACGATATATCCTAAAGACTCAAAGTATTCAATAACGTCAGCGATGTTTATATCGTCGTCGTTTTTCCTTATCACAAAGTAATCTTCGAGTGTTCGCAAGCCTGTTTTAGCGTTACTTTTAATTCCGCTCTCTAAAGAATAAATCACGCTAGATACCCTTTCGTTGCTATTGTATAGGCTGATTCGTGCCGCTTCTTTTGCATCTATCATTATCTTCACTCCTTGTTCTGTTGTAATCAAGCTACTCCTTTTACCAACGCTTGTTTTATACAGACTAAACATAATAAACAAAAAACATGTAAAAAATAATTTACAATATATATAAATAATGATATAATAAATTTATAGAAAACGCAAGAGAAGAGGTATCCAGATGAAAACAATCAATCCTAATTTGTCTAATGTCTTTATCGATATCGACAATACAATAACCAGAGATTTAGGAGCGACATTCATCGAGAATGCTCTCCAATCCATAAAAGAAATCAGCACAAAAGCAAATGTATTCATTTGGTCGCAGGGTGGATTGGCTTACGCCTTAGAGATTGTAGAGAAGGCAAAGATTCAAGAATTTGTATGCTGTGTGATTCCAAAACCAGATTTGATGATAGATGACCTTTCTCCAGACAAATGGTGCGGCATTATTACCATCCAGAATAAACCGCAAACGGGTTGGCAAGATGTACAGGCTGTTATGAATCAATTGGATGGAGACTGGATAGAAGATGGGTTTGTATTAAGAGCAACAAAAAGGTAAGAAATGAATGGGGAGTTGAAAATGAAAAAGCTGACTTATAACTTATTAATCGATGAAATTCATCATGCTAACAATGTGCCGAAAGAAACCCTAGAAACCTTACCTGTATCCACGATTATTGATATCTACCATAATCTGTTTGGCACAAATGGCGTTTATCCGCAAACGTTCTATGTGAATGAATAGGAACAATGGAACTATGAAAGGGGTAAGAGAAGATGATTTGGAAAGAAATTCGAAATGATTATCGAGAGGACGTTGAAGGTGAAGGAATCGATGGGGTTGTGATTTGCATTGATGCCTGGAAAACTCACAATGGCAACGAAGCTGGAACGGTTATTGCAAAAGTGATACGCAATCACGTAGGGGAAATTTCTGTTGACTACATAGACAATCGAGCGGAAACCGATTCCTATGCTCAAGAAATCATTAAGGATAGTATCAACGAATTAAAAGAGGAATTGGTAGCCTATTAGCGGAAGCGAGGAGACAAACGTGGCTATAAAACGGAAAAGGCTCTTGAAGAAGTGGGCAAACATTGTGGTGGATAGTGAACTTACCTATCGAGGACGAAGATACTGGTTGAAGGGTAATCAACATTTTGTAACCTATCAGGATGGATGTTATTATATTGATACAACGCCTGTACTCCGCACTGTAGCGAGAGATACCATTCTTCACCGTTATTATGGTGTAAAACGAGTTAAGCATAGTTATTTTTCGTAATCGTATAAGCATCTGGAAGGAACAAGGTGTTTGGACTCGAAGTAAGTAAGTCCAATTATCATACAGTCGAAGTCGAGCTTACGCTCGGCTTTTGTGTTAAATAAAAAGAATCATCTTTGGAAGTGAGAAAAAAACATGAAAAAAATAACCAAGATAGAACAACAAAAGCGACACAAAAATCGCTACAACATCTACCTCGATGACACATTTGCCTTTGGGGTTGATGAAGATGTGTTGATTAAATTCTCTTTATCTACTGGTAAGGGGCTTGAGGATGCCTTCATAGAGGATGTCCTAATGGGAGAAGAGATAACAAAAGCCTTTAACTATGCGGTAAATCTTCTTTCTTTTCGTTCCAGAAGCAAGGGTGAGCTTAACACCAAAATGAAGCAAAAAGGTTATGAACCAAACATCATGGATAAGGCAATTGAGAAACTTGTCTATTATGGATACTTAAATGACTATGACTTTTCCAAACAACTGGTACACGACAGACAAAAGTTTAAAAAAGCAGGAAAGAATCTCTTAAAACAAGAGCTTTATCACAAAGGTGTCGATAAAGAAGTCATTGAGCAGGTACTTCAAGAGAGTGTAAACGAAGAGGAAGAATATCAACAAGCTTATGAGTTAACGGAAAAGAAAGCTAAGTCTTTATCCAATGATGATAGAAATGCCAAGTATCGTAAATTAACGGGTCTACTTGCTCGAAAGGGATATTCCTTTGATATTATTTCGAAGGTTATCAAAGAAGTGTTATAGCGAATGCAAGCCATAAAGGAGTATTAGAAAACGGAGAACAAATACACAGTTATTTCAAAGAATAACTTAAGAAATAAGGATAACAAGCCAAATAAAAAAGGAGAGGAACGCATTGGCTACAATAAAACTAACGGTTCTCCAACTTCTAAACTTAGGGTTGTGGGAAAAGGTATGTGAATATAAGGGATGGAGTCCTTGGATTTTCAATGAGGGAAGAATTCGAGAGGATGAACTTGTGGAATTTGATGATGAATTTAAGAGGGAAGAAGAACGAAATGAAGAATATGAGATTGGTGATAAATTTGAAAGTAACACCATGAAATGTGAAATTGTTGCCAAGGTTAAGCATAAAAACAAAGAAGAGTATGTTTATCTGGTAAAAGTAAGTGAAACAGGAGAGGAAGATGTCGAATACAAAGTGTTTGATGAATTCTCTTTTAGTATATATGAAAAGCTAAGTGAAAAAAGAATGTAGAACCTGGTTATCATCTAAAGAGGAGTGTTATAGATGTCTGTCTCTTATCTTCTAGCCTGCCATACCTGCAAAGAGAAGATGGATTTGTCTCGATACGTTGATTCATTTGTGGAAAAGAAGTTGGTAGAATGGGGGATGTCCTTACATGAAGGTCATCATATTTCCATCCATGCTGACACCTCTTCAAATTTCACAAAAGAAAAGGAAGAACAAATCAAATTATACAAGGATATAACCGTTAGGGAGTAATCCAAACAAATAAGTTTGAATAAAAAAAACCACAGGACCATTAAAATCCTGTGTTTTTTTTTATTTTTTTGACCTACTATAACAATTCTAGAATCTCTTCTATTGTATCAGGAAGAGGAGCTATAACCTGGTTTCCTCCATTTAATTCAGGGAGTGACCCATCGGCATACTGATTTGTTACTTCTCCTGTTTCGTAATAAAGGATTCCGTTTCTTAAATCTGTTGGTCGAACGGTAATAGATAAGGTTTTTTGTTCGATGATATTTTTCTTTTCGTCATCAATCAAATGAATGCTTGTGCGGGAATTAATCCCAAAAGGTCCATACACCTTGTATTGTTTATTCAACCTTTTTGCCAATTCTTCCGCAATAGGAACAAGGATTTTGTCTATCCATGATACGTGAGTAGCTTTGCTAAACTCCTGTTTGCGAAGTTTTTCTATTTGTTTTTCTAACTTTTTATTTCCGCTTCTTTCTTATAAATTCTGTTTCTAATTGCCTTCTTTTAGCGTCTTTTTCGCTAGATTCCTTTAGATAATTCTCAACATATTGATTCATCATTATCCCATCCTTTTGAATTTTTTCGACTTTAAATCGTTTTTATGTAAAACCCTGTTTTGTGTGATTTCTATTATTATAAAGAGTTGTTGAGGAAACATTCCTTTTTCAGAACTACCAAATATTTTTGACTAAAGTCAACAAAAATGATATCATAAACAACGAGATTAGCATTAATGATAAGGAGTGAAATCGTTGGGATTATTTGACCGATTTATGAAAGGAAATCAGCCTCAACAAGAAGGAGCAGGCGGAATCAACATATCAAAAGAGCAAGCTATACAAACGCTAAACTTACGAAAAGAAGCTTTTTCAATTTGTTTGGAAAAAAAATCTTTGGATTTAATCGCTAGAGTAGGGGTAGCAATGGATGATTCAGGTTCGATGGAAAAGTTATTTAAGAATGGGACGGTTCAGACCACGGTAGAACGCTTTTTACCTGTAGCTCTTCGTTTGGATGATAATAGGGAACTCGACATTTGGCTTTTCTCAGAGGGTTATAAACGGCTCCCATCTATTACGGAAAGGGATTTTTATGATTACGTGAATCGAGAAGTTATGAGCAAAGCCTCCTGGGGCGGAACCAATTATGCCCCGATTATTCGAGACATTGTTAAAAAATATGCGGTTGAGGAGCCTTCTCCTGTTCCGACATTCATCATTTTTGTTACGGATGGTGAGAATTGGGACAAGGAGGAAGCGAAAAGGGCGATTACCGAAGCCTCTAAGCACAATATCTTCTTTCAATTTGTCGGGATTGGACGAGAAAGCTTTCAATTTCTACAAAAATTGGATGATTTAGAGGGGCGTTATATCGATAATGCAGACTTCTTCAAAATTGAAGATATCAATAGCCTATCCGATGAACGTTTGTATGATATGCTTATGACCGAATATCCGTCATGGGAAAAAGAAGCAAGACGTGTAGGATTGGTTCGATAACAAGTAGTAAAAGACCTGTCGTGTGATGGGTCTTTTTATGTTTTTCAATTAAGATGAAAGTATAATATTTTTTATTGACTATAGTCTAAATTAATGGTATGATAAATTCAAGTCAACAGAGTAGGACTTCATTTTACATATCCTGCTCGACTAGTTTAAAGGAGTGATAGCCTATTGGGAATCTTTGATTTTTTTAAGAAGAAAGCACCAGAAAAAGCACCGCCTCCGCTTGGCTCCACTTATTCACCACCACCACCAGCAAATGTCGCACCCAACTATCCGAATGCGCCAGTAAACACAAGAAAAGAGGAAGCTATTCAAACACTTAGTTTGCGAAAAGAAACATTCGCGCTTTCTCTTCGAAAAAAATCAATGGAAAATGTTATTGCTAGAATAGCCGTGGCGATGGATAAGTCGGGTTCTATGAAAAAGTTATATAAGGATGGAACGGTTCAAAGTGTAGTGGAACGATTACTTCCTGTAGCTGTTCGTTTGGATGATAATGGAGAACTGGATATGTGGCTCTTCGCTGACAACGCCAAACGTTTACAGTCTATTTCGGAACAAGATTTCTTTGATTATGTGAAGAGAGAAATCTTGAATAATCCCGCTAACGATTTTTGGGGCGGTACAGATTACGCTCCTGTCATTCATGACATTGTGCAGAAGTATGTACGGGAAGAACCCTCCAATGTTCCGACATTTGTCATATTCATTACCGATGGTGAAAATTACGATAAGGAAGAGGCAAAACAAGCCATTATTCAGGCATCCCATCACAATATCTTCTTCCAATTCATTGGGATTGGAGACGAAGACTTCAACTTCTTAAAAACCCTCGATACAATGGGTGGACGTTATATCGATAACGCCAACTTCTTTGAAATTCAAAATGTAAATCTAGTCTCTGATGACGAATTGTATGACCTGCTTCTGAATGAGTACCCCTCTTGGGAACGAGAAGCAAAACGTGTAGGTTTACTCCAATAGAATTTTATAAATTCAAAAGAGAAGTAGGGAAAATACCGACGACATGTAGGAGTGTCTAGGGGATGATAACAAAAGTGAAGAACTATTAAAGGCCCAGATTTTAAAAAGGTGATTCATTTCAAAGGCTGGACATAGCAAAGGTAGGAAATGAACAAGGTAAGAAATTAAACAGGTAAAGAATGTGTAACAGGAAGAACGTTTTAACAGGTTAGATACTAAACAAGTACAGACCTCAAACAGGGAAGAGCAGACAAACTAAGGTCTGCTCTTTTTACTGTTATAAGATAATCCCCTTTCACGTATATTCTTAATAAGAAAGAATTCTTTCAAGCGTTATAAGGAGATAATCGTATCCCTTGCTGATAATTTACAGGTACAAGAACTGTGCTGTATAAAATCAGACCAAACCATAACTCCGTATATCCTTATAATGAATGGAACAAGCCTGATTCAATTTTTTGAATCAGGTTTTTTGTACGTTAAAAAACCTTGTTGTAGAGAGAAAGAACCGTGTGCTATAATCTCTTTATTGACTATAGACAAAAGTAATATAAAAATTGACTAAAATATTTCCATATAGATTGTACCGCTCCTATCGTTTCAACGTGAATCATACAACATAAGGAAGGAGGGCGGGAAGGTGAGCCATGCATTACAGGACATAACCGAAACCACGGGCTTGTTTTATTACATGACCATGAAGAATTTTGAGCGGCAGATTCAGCAGAAAAGTAACAAGAAATACCGCAAAATGGACAGTCTTGAAAAAAGGTTGTTGCATGAGCAAATAAAAGAAAAAATGACGGACATTTTTAGTTTTGAAAAAATGAGAAGTTCTATTTGCTATAAGAGTCTTCAAATTAACAATTATGAAGATTTGTTTCGCTATTTTTCACAAGCTGATTTGTTTGCTTTTATTAAGGGAGTAGATTCCTTAGACCGTTTTTTCCCGTGTGGTTTAATTGATGGTCATTATGCATGGATAAGTAAAAGCAATACGGGTCATTTTCGCTATTTCTCAAAGGGAAAGGACAGCCCTACGATAGGATTTGACCTAATAGATTTGCTGGAAATTTACTACGGAACTTCTACTTCGCTTACGATTCAAAATGCGGTAAGCGACTTTCAAATCAAATTTATGGAGGATGTCTGGATGGACAGTCAAAATAAAAAATACCTTGAAAACCTTACATTCATTCATGGAGCAAAAAATAGGATACAAGGGGCGTATCCTTTTTTATACGATTACATTGTCGGGCATATTAAAGTATTGGAGACCATCAATGTCATTGCAAATATCAACATCAAGAATCAAGCCTATAGTTATCATGGACAAAATATCTTCTTCGCTTCGAATTCGTATATTGCGAATTTCTTGGGCAACTATACCCTGTCTACAACAAATAAAGTCATTAATTTGTTTGCGGTGCTAGGGTTGATTAAGAAACTACCCGAAAAAGACATCCCATCAGAGCTTCTTAAGGAATCAAAAACCATTGCAGATGAACGAAGTTTGGGCAACATTATCTCCTACTACATCATTCCACCAATGTCTGAAGTATTGGAGTATGCCAATGACCAGGCAAAAATTCTTTATGAAAACAACGTGAAATACTCGAACATCAGTAAGGCGAAAATCGCCTTTGTATTTGGAGATGCCTTTGCACAATCGATTTATGTACAAGAAGTACAGAAGAATAAAAAGAAAAAAGCCGAAGTATCACCGATTCTGCATAAAAAGTTAGAGAAAACATTAAATGAAATCCTTTGTGACAAAGGTTATGTCACAAAAAAAATGGTAGCAAAGAAATACATTCCAAAGACCAGCTTGGGTGAAAGAGAAAAGGAATTGGATAAAATATGGAAGAGTCTTTTGGTGCGGTTTAATCTTTCTTACGTAAAACCAACCAATGCTTTAAAAGAACGGTTCGGATTAACAAACAGTGAATATATTGCGGTTAAGAAATCGTCTTAACCCCTTGATATAACAGGGTTAAACCCACTCTGTAACTTTCGGAAAACATAAACCTATATATTCCCGTAAAAAACAAATGTTTTAACGGAACGATGAGGGTTCTGCGGCTTCCTTTTTCAAAAAAACTAGCATTGAAATATTCTGAAGGGCTTCTTCTTTCATCATAAACAAATCCTTAAAATCGTAACCTACAGGCTAAAGTAATTTGTAAGAAGCCGTTCCCCTACATACAATCTATTAGAGCAAATAAATAGGTGGATTAAATATCTACTTTATCAGGAGAAATCAAAATGCCTAAAACCATGAACAGTAAGGAATTCAGTACGTTTATGAAACAAATGAAAAACAAGTGTGTGATTAACTATGTTGTACCGTCGATACACGTCAATTCCAGTTTGATTACTCAAATTGTCGTTCATTTGTATGGTGGAGAAGTAAAAGAATTTCATATAAGGGATGGCGAAGATAGCAAATCCTTAAAAGAACAAGTTGAAACCTTTTTTGGGATTTCTTTAGACGAGTAAGACGATTCCAATACAAATGTAAAGGATGCTAGGTATGAATCTTATTTTTTTAGATATTGATGGTGTCATGAATCATCGTGAACACTATGTTCGTAGCAAATATCATACGCTTCAAGAATTTTGCCCAGTAGCCGTGAAGAACTTGAAACAAATCATTAAGGTATGCGACGCTAAGATAGTTCTATCTTCGACATGGCGTAAGTTTGGCACAACGAAAACACTGAGAAAGCTTATTTTCTCACAATATGGCTTGCAACAATATCTGATTGGCAAAACTCCAGTCCTTCAAAACGAGCCTAGAGGAAAGGAAATCCAATTATACCTGAGACGGTTAAGGAAACCTACAGCCAACTTTATCATTATTGATGATGATGATGATATGGAGGAATTCTTACCACATCTTGTCCAAACCAGCTTTTTTGATAAGGGGTTAAATGAGGCAAAACGAGATGAAGCCATTGCCTTATTACGTACACATGTAGAAGGGGAGGTTTTGACATGAAAGCGAAAGTACTTCAGTACTTTGCTGCTAAAGGTGGTGATTTTGATGTCTATCATCTAAGTGATAAACATTTTGAGATAAACAGATGTGGTTGTAAATAAAATCAGTTAATAAGTGAATAACCCTTATAGGTATAGAAAGGCATGGACACGAAACCATGCTTTTATTTTTTGTTGTCAGGTGATTTAAAGAACCTTGACCATAAAACAGGCGAGAATCTAACAACTGATATTGATTATTGTCGATAAAATATATATAATAATTTATAGACAATCATAAATGAAGTTGGGAGGATTCATCATTTGAATATCAAAAGTAACAAAATAGCTATAGCCATTATTTTAGTTCTCATTGTGGGGATTGGATGCTTTTTATATTTCTCAAAACCAAAACCAATCCCAAAGGTTCCACCAAAACCTGTTAAATTTGAGATTCTGGATAGTAGTGTAAAACTTGCACCAGAAGTAGAGAAATGGATGAAATCTAATGAGAAAAAACAGGGCTTTTACACCGTCAAAACTTCTAAAGAAGTGTTTGTCCTTTTATCAGGCGGTGTAAGAAACACAACGGGATATGGAATTAGCTTAAATGCCGAAAAAGAAACAACAGACGGTATCGAACTGCAGTATGAAGTGGTTGCACCCAATAAAAATCAAAAAGTGGTCAGCAAACAAACCAATCCACACATGCTTCTACGCTTTGAGACCACAACGAAGCCGATTACAGGCAAAATCGTTCCGTTAGCCGCAATTCAACCAGCCGTCAATGGAAAATCCAATTCTGCAGATAAGGGAGTAAAATAGGACATAATTTTTATGTCCTATTTTCTTAGAGAACTACTAATGGTTATTCAGGTAGAAAATACTGCGATTCGTACAGGGATTTCAAAAAGTGCAATGCGATTAGAGAGGGATTGTGTAATTGGCGATAAAATCCTAGATTACGGAGCAGGCAAACTCCGCAACAGCCTCTATTTAGTTTCTAAAGGGCATCATGTGTCGATACTGGACACACCCTTGCAAATACAAAGACAACACCAACAGGAACTCGAATCGATTAAGTCCATCTTTACAGCAGAATCATATCTCCCTCAAGCTTACTTTGATAGCGTGCTTTGCAGTTTTGTTTTAAATGTTATCCCCGAACAACGAAAGAGAAACGAGATACTAGAAAAGATTCATAATTCGTTAAAACCTGGTGGACGCCTGTACTTAGAAGTACGAAAGAAAAATGGGATACTTAAAACAAAATACAAAGAACCCTATACTGATGGGTTTGTGATAGGTCGTTATCAAGTGAAAACTTTTCAAAGACCTTTTGAAAAAGAGGAAGTTAAACGTCTTGTAGAAAATCATCTTTTCTTAATTCGAGATGCATATTCCTTATCCGATAGTGTATTGGTGGTTGCTGAGAAAAGGGGGGATAGGGAGTGAAGATTATATGTGATTGAGGTAATGAAATGACATTTAATCCAATAGACGATAAAACAGGCAAAGAACATCAAACAGATGAAAGGGGTCAATATGTTACAAAAGATTATGCGAAATTTAGCTTTTGGGCAGAGCATGATGAAGCGGGTATGACATGTGAAAAGTGTAAAAAAGCGATATGGTATTTTGCGTAGTCGTGGAGAGGAGCGTTAATATGAAATTTGGACAAATGAGTTTGCCTCGTGTATCTGCGAATGCGGATTATATTCAGTTAGATATTTGCGGTTTGAATAAAGAACAAACCTTATCACGATTTCTTTCGTATGAAACCAATCTTCCCGTTATCCTGCATGGGGATTGGACGAAAAAGGGTGCTAGTGAAAACAATATCGCACAGCGAAAACAGGAATACGTAACGATTATACAGACTCTTCTTAAACATACCAGCGTGTTGGGCTTTACGATGCACCCCCTTTCAGAAAGAAAATGTCTTTAGAAGAGTTTTTGTTTCACTGCAAGGACATTGAACAACAAACAGACATCTCTGTGTTCATTGAAAATCGAAGCAACGAAAAAATTTGGTTATCCAATCCAGAAGAAATCATCGAGTTTAGTACCAAACATCTTATGACCATCGATTTCGCTCAATTGTTCATTTCATGTGGTTTTAATCAGGATGTTTTTCGTCGAACATTAGAAAAGATTCAATGGCGTAATATAAAAGAACTTCATGTAGCCAATATCAAAAGAGATGGCAACCGAACCTATGTGGCAAGAAAATTAGATGATGGTATGTTGAGGTTACAGGATTTGACCTCACATTTTGAATATGTACCCTACGCCACACTGGAAATATTGGGAGGCGTGCCGACTTTCGAAGACCAGGTAGAACAGCTACGTTCTTATTTTCGTGAGGGCTGTTGACATAAAATAAAGGATTAAGAAAAGGAGGAGATACACGAATGATTCTTTCTGGATTAGAAATCAAAAAAAGATTGGGTAAAGAGATATTCATCGACCCCTTTAATGAAAAGCAGGTAAATCCAAATAGTTACAACTTAAAACTGCACAACGAGCTTTTGGTTTACGACGAAGTGGTGTTGGATATGAAGAAAGAGAACCAGACCAGAAAAATTGTTATTCCAGAGGAGGGAATCGTCTTGATGCCTGGTGTGTTGTATCTCGGACGCACAGTTGAGCATACCAGAACGGAAAATCTGGTTCCCATGCTGGAAGGAAGAAGCTCTGTTGGACGACTCGGCATCGCTATCCATGCCACGGCAGGATTCGGAGACAATGGCTTTTCGGGTTACTGGACATTGGAAATATTTGTGATTCAGCCTGTCCGTATTTACCCGTATGTAGAGATTGGTCAAATTTACTACCATGAGATTGAGGGTGAAAGCGAAAAATACACCAGTGGGAAGTATCAGGGAAACCAAGGAATTCAAGGAAGCATGCTATACAAAGATTTTCAATAAGCGTTCACGGACGCTTATTTTTTATGTATAAAAAAAGAAAGCGACCTTTTAAGTATCCCTTTCTTTTACAATTTGTTATTGAACCTGAATTTGTAACTCGTTCGTATCCATTTTAAGCTTCGCCTTCAAGTCATCACTGATTTTAAATTTAATGGTGGTGTTGGATGGGATATCTTTAAATGAATAAGTAAGTGTTGAGTTAATGTCTCCCAAGTTCTGATTGTCATCGTGTTTGATATCAGTGGATTCAAAGGATAGGGATGAAGGTAAGTCGGTTTGGATTTTACCCTGCTTACTCATTTCATCAGGAAGAATCGTGTATTTAACTCTTTGCTCATTCAATTGAAGAGTAAAACTTTTGTCGGTTAAGGATAAAATGCCGTTTTTCGGAAAGTCTACATTGTTTACAGACAGCGTGTATGTCCATTCTTTGTCGATGTATGTTTTCATTTTATCTGATGAAAAGGTAGCGGTGAAATCTTTTACATAACTTCTGTAGTATTCCACTTCGTCCGTTAAGGCTTTAATTTGCTTATCCTGGTCATCAAGAGTTTGTTTCATGGTTGCCACCTGAGAGGCGGTTAGTTGAATTGCTGGAGTTTGTACGTTATTGGTAGACTTGCCTGTGTTCGCCTGAATTTGTTGTTTTTGCACTTGCTGTTGCGCTTGGACATTTGGTTGGGCTTGCTGGTCAACACTGTTTTGCGCACATCCTGTTAAAAGCAATCCACTAAGAAGACCCATCGCAAGAAACGTTTTTTTCTTCTTTTTCATGATTGATATTCCTCCGTTTTAAATGTTTTATTCTTATGTTTTATGCTTCTATTTAGTAATTGATAAAACAACGAAGGTTGATGGGGTCTAATGTGTTTTTATGTAAAAAATAATTGACTAAATTGAATATAAAAGATACAATCAATAAGAGATTAGTTAGAGGGGAGCGTGAATCAAATGGATGACAAAAATGAAGAGCGCAACACGAACGAACAGGAAGAAAAAATTAAGAATCTAGAACAACTTTTATACATATATCGAAGAGGATTAATTCTGCTTTCGCAAACAACGGAGCGGGAAGTGGAGCAGTTTCTTGGTTATTCCTATGAAAAATATATGCAACAAGTCGCACTCAAACATTTAGAACTAGGAAAACCATTTGAAGTCATTGAGCATGAAACGGACGGCGTCTCTTTGCTGAAAGAATTCATTGAAGAAGCCAAGGTTGAGTAAACATGTCTAAAAAAACGGTGGCAAAGAAATATCCTTATTACCAAAAATTAGGTAAATACAAGGATGAATTTGGTTTTGTTGTGATTGACCTAATCATTATACGGAGCGAAGGACAGGAAAAAGCAAGTAGTATCCAATATGAAAACATTTGGGAACTGTATACAAACCCTAATTGGCTTGATAGTAAGAAAAAAGGAGAGATAAATTGTGGATGATAAAGCATTAGAAAGAAAAGTGAAGGAGTTTTTAAAAAGTAATTTAACCATTGAAACGCAAAAGGTTGGTGGGGAGTACGAGTCTAAATCCTATACGAAATTAGAATTGAAGTTGGGTGAAGAAGTCATATCCACCACTTATCTAGATGATTAAAAGACATAAAGTTAGTTAAAGGAGCACTTGTTAATCGTGGACTTTAAAGATAATTCAAGGGCGAGTCGTATGATAGAAAATATGAAAAATCTTATCGTACTAATCGAAGAAAGTATGGTAACGACTGAAGATACATCGCATTTGGTGAACAAATTAGCCAATCAAGCGAATGAACTAAAGAAGTTAGCTCATAAATAGCTGTAATAAAGGAGGTGGACTAATGGCTTCGGAAAATTGGAGTAAAAAATACCATCAAATACGTAAGGATGTTTCTTACATTGAAAAAACGTATGGACAGGTCTATGATTTCTGCGGGGCTTGGTGTAACAATCAAATGTTTCAGAAGTTACTGGATTCGCCCAACTTAAAAACTGCAGTTAACCTGTATAAAGATATGATTTATTACTATTTTTCAATAGGCTATGAAGGAGCGGGTACACCTCGGAAACTACCTGAAAATGATAAAAAGCTCCGAAAGATAAAAGAAAGGTGGCTGATTGATAGAATGAATTATTAGGGCTAAAGATGCGTGATGAAAGAAGGGATTTGGTTCTTTTAATCGATTTTTTTACCATATATTTCATACACAAAGGAGTTTTTTACTATGTTAATAAAAGCAGAACTGATGGATGGGGAAAAAGTTATTGCTTATTTCGTTACGAATGCAAATGCCGAACTAGCCATAAACGGAGAAATTTTTGAGGTCGTTTCGTGGGGAGAGGCGAACAACCCCCTTTAAAGCAAATTTTTTGCCGACGTATCCGTAAAATGGGATGGGTGCTCTCATTTCCGCTTTTATGGGGAGACTTATAAAGAAGGTGAGACTGGCTCCATCGAGAATCAAGAAGGTCAAGCAGATGAAGGCATGTCGGCTTACTATCATCTTTGTGGAACAGACAGCTATTTATCCTTTATGAGAAACATGCAATTTGCCTATGAAGTTATGCTTCAAGTTGTTGGGGAAAGTGTACTTGAAGAGGAATTAAAGGACTATGAGAAAATCAAACAACTCAACTTACTAAAAGGATTTGAGATTCGGTTTAATGAGTCTGAATCCAAAACGGATAAGATAACAATAAAGCAATATTAATTAAGAGAGAGGGATGCTATAACGATGGTATTCCTCTTTTTTTGTACTAACCTAAATAGTGACGAGTAAGCAACTTTTTTGTGATTAGTAAGACAACTTGAGCAATACAATGAAGGGAAAGAATACCATGACACTCTAAAGGAGGAATTAGCGTAATGAACCCGTTGCAAAGAGCCATTAAGAAACAGATTGAAGAAAACTGTAAGAAAGGCGTGTATGGTGAACAATTCAATCCAGAACTTCAAAAAGAAATCAAATTAAAAGCAGAAGAACTCGCCATTTTAACTACTGAAGATGAAGAATTAATGCAAGCCATAGACTTTGCTATTGAAGAATCCATTCGTGTGATGCTCATACGTAAGGAATAGCGTTGTTGCCCCATGTTCAATTTCATTGAAGTGGGGTTTTTCTATGAGAATTTTTGCAAGCAAAATACCCCGCACTCTTATGTTGAGAGGCAGGGCATCTATGTATGTACGATTATTTTCAAGAGGTATCATCCTTTAGAAAAAGAGTTTAACCAAAAAAGCTACAGCAACACCCGCAACAATATAGAGAACGTCTCCTGGAATATCTTTTACAAAGCCTTTAGTAAATGTGCGCATTTCCTTTTCTCCTTCCTTATTTTTTCCCCCCGCATCACGAGTCTTTCGTTAGATATGTCCTGTTACCAGATACTTCAACACCATCGCAACGATAATTCCGCTTCCAACCCAAGTGGCTTCTGCAATCCAATTTTCTTTGATGTCTTTGAAAAAAGCTTTCATGTCTTTCTCCTCCTATATGTAGTGCATGTTTTCTTTTGGACACGCTATATCTTGCTTCTAAAGTCAGCCTATCATACATATATGTAGTAGTCAAGCATTTTTTACAAAATATTGATAACCCGAGGAAATTTTTAGCAGTATTGTCATCGCTGTTTCGCTTATAAACCATCAAATTTTTTCTATAATAGTACAAACAAAAAGGATAGGCAACAAACTTTTTGTTAAATAAACAGGTTTATTTTACTTAAAAAGGAGAGATTTATTTATGGCACAGGCAAACAAACAGGTACAAATTGTGGAAAAGGAACAACTTTCTCTTTTTAACAACGCAACAAAAGAGTCATCTGTAAAAGTATTGGTTAGTTCCGTAACAGGAGATACGAAAGAAAAAATTTCGTATGGGCTTTCTTTGATAACAAGGAAGAAACCATTTGATGGTGAAGAAGAACTGATTTATCCTATTTCGTTAAAGTATGGGCATAAAGATTGGAACGTCCTCTCAGCACTTCGGGAGTTATTGTCTAATATGCTGGATACGAAAGCCAAATACGAGACGGAATATGTGGATGGCTATGCCGTGATTCGTGACTTCGGAGAAGGGCTTCCCAAAAAAGCGTTTATCTTTGGTGAATCGAGTCGAGATGATTCCCAAATTGGACAATTTGGGGAAGGGTGCGTAACGTTCCTGCGTTAATCTGATGGGAAACCGTCAATAAAGCGCAGGCAACCTTACTTCTTTAATAAGGTTGAACTCTATACTGGAATTAGCAAGGGGAAGTTCCTTGCATGAGGATGTAGCGAGCCATTATCCTACCCTAATCCTCCGACATGCGTTGCAGAATGGATTCCGTGATGTGTGAAGCTCGGTGAAGTATGCGAAAAGCAATCCTGTGATGGTAGCGAAGTAGTATGGGGGCTATAAAATTACTAAGGTGACGTGAGGAATCTCTGTCGTAAAAACTCGAAACGAATGGATAGTCGAATAAGAAGATTATCTGCCTCAGAAATGAGGTTCTAACATGGATATAGTAGTCCTTCGTGCTATGTCTGTATTATGCCAGAAAAGGCATTTTGGTCTGCACCCGCTCGCATGGGTAAAAGGCTGTTAGACGGGTTAGAGGAGACACCTACGGTAATATGTAAAGCTACGGTATAGGGAACGTTAGAAGCCAGGAAGAACCGAGAACAATCCATTGTTCGTTTGAGGTCTAAACAGGAGGAAATGACTGTTGAATCTTGGTGACAGCAGGGCGTAGTAGTGTTGAAGCAGGGTAATTCCTGTGGAGCGAAGGCCCATAGTCAAGTTGAACTGTTATCTTGTTAACCTGTTAGGGAAGGCGAAGCCATACCTGACGCATACCAATAATCCACCTCTTTATCAAAGGAGGCGATATTATGGTACAGCAATCTAACTATCTAACACCACAAACAGAGCAACAACTACGAGATTTAATTGATAGCTTCTATGCCAAAAGCAAAGAACACTTCAATACAGGTAAGAAAATCTCATTTGGTGGACTATTGGAAATCATCTGTTCACCAGTAGTTATCCAAACAGCTATTCACAAGGTTAAAGCCAATCAAGGTTCTAAAACACCTGGTAGTGACAAGAAGACAATAAGGGACATCTTAGAAAAGCCGTTCCCAGAGGTCATTAATACTTTTCAGAAACACTTCCAAAGTTATCGTTCAAAACCCGTTAGACGGGTACACATTGATAAGCCTGGAAAGACAGAAAAGAGACCGCTTGGAATACCTACCATTGAAGATAGGATAGTACAAGAATGTGTAAGAATTGTAATTGAGCCAATCTTAGAAGCTCAATTCTATCAACACTCATACGGATTTCGACCACAAAGAGATGCCGAACATGCCATATCAAGGATTGCTCACATAGCCCATAGCACCAACAACAATTGGGTTATTGAAGGAGACATTAGTAAATTCTTTGATAACGTGAATCACACTGTCCTAATTAGAAAGTTATGGGATATGGGCATTCACGACAAAAGGGTTCTAATGATTATCAAACAAATGTTAAAAGCAGGAGTTATGAAAGAAAAGTTGGTAAACGACTTAGGAACTCCACAAGGAGGTATCATCTCCCCTCTCTTAGCAAATGTTTATCTAAACTCCTTTGATTGGTTCGTGGCAAACGCCTGGGATAATAAGAAGACAACACACCACTACAAAAGTAGAGATGCAAAGTTTAATATGCTTAAAAAGCATACAAAACTTATACCAATCTTCCTGATTAGATATGCAGATGATTGGGTTGCCTTCACAAACTCACGGGAAAATGCAATAAAGTGGAAGAATATCATTGAGAATTACCTTAGAGATAATCTCAAACTTAAACTTTCCAGAGAAAAGACGAAGATTACAAACGTCAAGAAACAACCGATTCACTTCTTAGGATTCACCTATAGACGAGTTAAGGGAAATTCAAAAGACGGATGGATAAGCAGTATTAAACCAGACGAACAGCGGTTAAAAACAAAAGTTAAGGATATCCTCAAATCAGTTAAAAAGATTAACGGACATCCTACAACCGAAGGAAGAATATACCAACTTAACTTAGTGAATTCCAAAATAAGAGGTGTAATCAACTACTACTCTATTGCTACAAAAGTAAGCAATATTATGAGGAAATATTCTTGGATTATAAAAACAAGTGCTATCCATAGAATTATCAACCGAAGAGGCGGGAAATTGGTTAAAGCCAATGAATCCGACAATCTAAGGCATATCCACCAACATTATACAACGAAAGAACCAGCATTTGTCTATGAAGGGCGTATAATTGCACTAACGGATTTAGCCTTTTGCGAATGGAGAATGGGGAAAATGAAAAATCAAGACGAAACCCCATACTCTGCAAACGGAAGAAAGCTACATCGTGAGCGAACATTAAAGAAACCGTTAAATGCAAGGTGTGATACGATAATGTCAGAAAATCTGGCAAAAATAATAGCATTCAACAAAGGATTCGTATGGAGTCCTAAATATAACTTTGAATATTTTCTAAACAGAGCTTATGCGTTCAATAGAGACAAAGGGAAATGTAAAATTTGCAGTGAATATCTCGATGGTTACAATTTGCACACACATCATATTCATCCTAAACTTCCAATGGAACTAATTAATAAGGTGAACAACTTAGCTTCCTTATGTAAGGAATGTCATATTAAACTACATGATGGCAATACCCATCTAAGTGAACTAAATAGCAAACAATGGAAAAAAGTACTGGTGTATAGAGAAAAGTTAGCAGTATAACAGGTAAAGAAAGTTAGCCATGCTTTCGCAACTTGATGGAACGCTGTATGCGGTGAAAGTCGCACGTACAGTGTGAAGCGGGGGAAAAGGGATTCCAAACGGAAAAGCAAAAGCTTTAGACGTGGAATACCCTTACCTATCGCTATCTTAAAAATGGCATTTATTACCTTACTTCGAAACAATCGGAGTGTATGGGTAGAAACCGTTGGATTCACCGTAGTCATTGAAAAGGTTGATTCCCAAAAATTTGAGAGTTCGATTATGAAACTACGTTTTCTGCCGAATGACAGAAAACCAGAAGACGGTACGGAAATTTTTGTTCAATGTAGCCAAGAAGAATTGGATGAATCGAAAAGGCTTTTTTTATCCTTAACGGAATTGGATAAAGTTGACCAAAATGTGTACCTACCAGCAGGAGATATTTATATCTTGGGGCTTAAGACGACGAGGCTTCCCAACACCTTGTTCAGCTATAACATTGAGGACAAGCGATTGACCAATCGGGACAGAAACATCGTCGAAACTGCCAAATTACAGGAAAACATCGTAAAAATCTTACGTGAAGCGAAAAACCAGAAATTAATTCGGGAATACTTGGCTTCTTTTAAGACGAATCCTACGGCATATGAATACCAGCTTTCGTTCTTACCTGATAAAAGTAAGATAGAAAATTGGAAGAAGGTATTGAGCAAATTGTATCCAAAGGCTGTTGTGTCTTCGGATATGAAATCTGATTTATATACAACCGCAATGGGTTATACGGTGTTGCGTAACATCCCTTACAACGTTCTGCAGGTATTAAAGTATCTTGGACTTCAAGACAGTAGTGTGTATGCCAGGGATTATAAAGGAGAAGCTCTTCTCGATAAAAACAAACTAATCTTTCCAGTTTCCGAAGATTATGTTGGCAATTGGACAAGAAAGGAAGCCATTCGAGAATTTATTGCAAACTCTCTGGATGCAGGCGATAAGGTTCGCATCACCCATAATGGAACCGAAACCAGAATCTCCGATAACGGGACGGGTATCATGAAAAAACATTTCATTTTTGGGGTGTCGCAAAAAGGAGACGGTGCAATTGGACAATTTGGCGAGGGTATGAAAGTTGCCTTCCTGGTATTAGCTCGTTCAGGTTCACCTGTAAAGATTGAGAGCGTAGGCTATACCTATGAAGCCAAGCTTGAATACAATGAAGAGTTTGGTGTCAAATTGTTGGTCATTTACTTTGAGAAAAACAAACGTTCCAAAGGTACTTCTATTGTATTTAAATCGACTCAAGAAGAACTGGAAGAGGCAAAAGGAATGTTTGCTCAATTTCAAGGTTCTAGACGGAAGAGCATTCAATTGCCTGAAATGGAAGTTTTCCTGGATAAACCAGGTGTTGTGTATTCCAATGGACTGGAAACCGCTAAAATTGAAGCGATTTTTAGTTACAACGTAAAAGACAAAGGCATCGTGATTACACGGGATAGAAATGCGGTGGATACGTATAAACTTAATGCTTTGATTGAACAATTCCTAGCCAAAACAAGCGATGAATCTGTAATTGAAACGTTTTTAACAAAGTGGCAGGAAAAAACGGGTTTTGCGGAGTACCAAGCACAATTTTATCCAACCAACGATGCTGTTTGGAAGAAAATCGTGAAGAAAGTATTTCCGAAAGCGTGTTTTGCCGTGGATGGTTGGGATAATGAAGATTTCATTGCCAAGCAAGCTGGTTACACTTTGTTGCGAAATGTTCCGTATTCCGTTCAAAAAGTACTAGAGAGAAATGGTATTGAACGGGCAGATAAAATCGCAAGGAAATACAAAGATAAAGGAATCCTTTTAGGAGACCGATTGGTTTATCCGATTACCAAGGAGTACGGAAATCAATGGACAGTAATTGATGCCATTAAGGAGTTGATTGCCAATTCATTAGATACGCATACTCGTTGCAGTATCAGCTATAAAGATGGGGTTATCAGCATCAGTGACAAAGGAGATGGACTTTCTCGACAAAACCTCTTGTTCGGTAATTCAACCAAGACCGACGACCAAATTGGAATGTTTGGTGAGGGGTTGAAGATGGCATCTCTTATACTTGCCCGAAATAATCGTTCATTTAAAGTGGTAACGAAAGGATTCGAATACACCGCTACGATTGAACGAGATACGCAATATCATGCGGATGTACTGGTAATTCACTTATCTAAAAGCAAGAAACGAGTGGGTACGGATATTACTTTTATAGGAGCCGAAAAGGAACTAAATCAAGCTAAAAACTTCTTTTTGGAGTTCAACAAAAACTTTAAGGACATGTCAGGAGGTATCTACACACCAGGTGGGAACCTATTCGTGAATGGCGTGTTTGTTCAACACATCGATAGTCTATTTAGCTACAATCTTCTTTCGGCAAAAGAACTCATGTCACGAGACAGAAAATCGGTGAACATTGAGAAAGCCAAAAGTATGATGGCAACGATGTTGTCGATGACCCAAAACAAGAAAGTCATCGAAACGTTTATCACGGATAGACAATTTGAAAAGATGGAACACCAGTTGTCGCTCTATCTCACTGCTCCATCCAAAGCCACATGGAAACAAGTGGTGGACAAAGTTTATCCGAAATCTTGTTTTGCTACAGGTACGGATTACGACGGGGTAGCGAGAGATAAAGGATACGAACTTATTCTGAGCCTGTCTCAAACGTTAGTCAGCGTCTTATCTTCGCTTGGTATTCAATCGGCGGATAAAGTGGTGACATTAAAGGGAGACGAAAATGCGATTAAAAAGAGATTCGACCCCAAAAAACTTTCAGTAAAAGGAAAGAAAAGATGGGAAAAAGCCAAAGAGTTGTTTTCCAAACTCTATGGGGTGCGGCTTTCGAATCGAATTGAATTGGTTGCGGAATTTAAATCAGACGTTGTCACGGACTCTACGTGGGGATTATACAATTGGACAACCGATTTGGTCTATGTATTGGCTGAATTGGTAGACGATGTTGAAGCCCACCCGTTCGATGAATTAATGGGGGTATTGATTCACGAGCAGGTACACCGTCAATCTGGTGCTTATGACCGCACAAGAGAATTTGAATTTGCACTAAGCATGGAGCTAGGAAGAATAGCGGGTCTATTCTTCAAGTTCGCAAAATAACAAACTGTAAGGGAAGGGGATTATCCTCTTCCTTTTTTATTTATAAACATCTATATTATAATATTGACTAAAGTCAAAACAATAGTTATAATGACAGAAGTAGATACATAGGAAAGCTAATGGGCTTTCTTCTCATATATACACTAATTAATAGGAGTGATTTATTCATGAAAAATAAGCCTTTGCTCTTAACCCTAGCAGTTACGGCAATGGTATCGGTAGCGGGTTGTAGCACGGCTAAAACGACTACCGCTCAACCCGCCTTTACTGCACAAGAAGAAGCGACCTATATGAAAACATTTGGGACAGAGGTATTGAAGCCATCTGCACCATCTGTGATTGAAAAAGAATTACAAAAGAACATCACACGGTTGAACAAACAGGATGCATCCAACGCTGTGGATGGACTTCTCTATGTTATCCACCAGCAAACACCTAATTTAAACAACAAAATTCAGGGGCTTCAAACGGTATTGACTCAATACGATAAACAGGGTGTTAATTTAAATGACCCCAAAGCTGTAAACACGATTCAAGATGCCACACTAAAAGCATTCCTCAGTGAAGTGCATGCTAATCGTTTCATTATCTCCCCGACAGGCAATCAATACCTGGCAAGACCTGATGTGAAGTGGGTCTTAGATAACTACGGTAAATATATGAATGATGATTTGAAGGCAATGGCAATGTTTAGCCTGGAAGAAAACCAAAAACCATTCTTCAATAAAGATGCCAATTCCTTTGATATGAACCTGGTCGCCCAACGTATCATTGAAATAGAAGGCAATATGAAGAAGTTCCCAAAATCTTTCTACCAGCAAGCCATGCAAAACAGCAAGAACTATTACTACCAAGTTTACTTTGGTACAAACAATAGCTTCTTGGTAGATAAAAATAATAAGGTACTTCCGCAAATCATTCAAAATTATCACGATACGGTGGCTAAATACCCTGATAGTCAGTTAGCCAAGGATTTGAAAGCCTACTTTACGAAACTTAGTGCCACAGGCAACAAAGTAACACCTGATGTCAATGTGTGGCTGTTGGATTTAACGAAAACACAAACACTTGACGAATCTAGTCTGAATACCGCAAACAACAAAAAAATCGCCAACCAACAACTGAACAATTCCATTCAGCAGGCAATTAAAGCCAACCAAAAATAAGGCATGACCAGAAGAGGCTCTCATACTTTGTATGCAGGGTTTCTTTTTTGTCTTATATATCTGTTCCTTCTTGAATACGATATAGAAGTTTATATACAACAGTCGTTCTTTTGAACACAATTAGGAAGGGGTTTTTTGTTATGGTGCAAACACAATTTGAATTAGGTAAACAACTGTATCACGATTGGAGAATAGCTGAAACGGATAACATCCATCAAAAAATAAGAGAGTTAGGTAAGGAAAATATCCTATTCGAAGAAATTAAATTAGGATTCATCTCAGAAAGGTGCAATTTTTTATTTAAAAAAACGGATGAGGAAGATGTTGAATGTTTCTATGGTGCAATGGATGAAGTGGGAACCCAATATTGGGCGTGAACCAAATGGGCGTTCGGTAATGAGCATAACCATTTAGTTAGCTCTCAAGTTGATAGTGAAAAAGGGGAGAAACAATGAGTAGAAGTCATGCTTTCTACATGGATTTTGAGGTTAAGGAATTTTCAAGCAGGTTATTGGATTTGGTTCAAACCATTGTGGATAAGAATCGTGAGTTGGTTTCGGAATACAAGATAGACAGGGAACATGTCCTGGTAGCCTTTCCTACTACTCGACCCGCCCATTTTCACATCACAACAAGAAAAGAGGATGCCATATTCACGATTTTAGATAAGGCTCTTTTTTCATTTTCTAACTATTATCCAGGCAGACATAATCTTCTGTTGTGTCAGTTAGCCTTAGTGGTGAAATATCAGTTAAAGGAGAAGTTTTGTATCACCTCAGATGACTGGAGCAATGGATTCGTTGGAGGTGATTGGAGACAAGCACAGGAAATCGTCAATCAGATGGGTTTGGATATCAAAATGATAGAAGAAGAGGATGAAATTGCTTGTTATATCGATAATCAGAAGGTCGAAAACGAATTTGACAAGGATAAGTCGATTTTTAATCAGCTATTTAGAATCACGCCTATTTCAAGTGAAGATTAATTCCTGAATTGGTCATAAACCACACGCTTAAAAGCGTGGGCTTGTAAAAGCCTTATTATGACCAGACCAAGCGGTGCAAATCCGCTACGTTGATGGGGTCATGACACCAACGGATGCTTCTACAGTCCGTTGCTTCTGTCGTTTATCGTTAAAAGACTTGGGTGGTACGAGTCGGTGCGGTAAGCTGAACAAGCTCTTTCAACATGGTCGAGTAGAATGTTACCGCCTTCGGGCGAGGAAAGGAGTAATCCTATTATGGTCTTTGTCTTAGATACCAATAGAAAACCATTAGACCCTTGTCATTCAGCCAAAGCAAGGAAACTATTAAAACAAGAGAAAGCCAAAATTTTCAAAAGGTATCCATTTACCATTATTTTGAATGAATCAATTTCCACAAAGGCACAAAATTATCGTTTAAAAATTGATTATGGTAGTCGCCATACAGGGCTTGCCATTTTACAGCAAGATAAAGTTGTTTTTATGGCACAATTACATCACCGTTCCGATATTACAGAGCTTTTGGAAAAAAGAAAGGCTTATCGCAGACGCAGACGTTCCAAGAATTTGCGATATCGTCCACCACGTTTTGTTAATCGTAAACGGAAAAAAGGTTGGGTTCCCCCTTCCTTACAAAGTCGTGTCCATAACATTGCAACATGGGTGAACCGATTCCAAAAAATCATTCCCCTTACTGACATTTCCTATGAAAATGTCAAGTTTGATACGCAACTATTACAAAATCCAAGCATAACGGGTGTGGAATACCAACAAGGAACGTTGATGGGCTATGAGGTGCGTCAGTATCTCTTAGAACGATATCATCGCACTTGTGCGTATTGTGGCAAAACGAATATTCCGTTGGAAGTGGAACATATTCTTCCAAAATCAAGAGGAGGCTCCAATCGTTTAGATAACCTAACCATTGCTTGTCATGACTGTAATCAACGGAAAGGGAACCAAACAGCAGAGGAATTTGGGTTTCCCCACGTCAAAGGAAATGTTGCCTTTTTTAAAGATTCTGCCGTTGTCAATGCGACACGTTGGAAAATTTATGGAATATTACAAGCAACGGGGCTATCTGTGGAGTGTGGCACAGGAGCAAGAACCAAAATGAACCGTATTGCCATTGGACTTCCAAAAGACCATCACTATGATGCGTGTTGCATAGGAGAATCGACACCCCCTTCATTGCAATTGAAAACAAATCAAGTATTGCACATCAAAGCAAAAGGTCGTGGCTCTCATTGTCGCACGAATGTCAATCAATTTGGGTTTCCAAGAGGATACCTGATGCGACAAAAAACGGTATTTGGATTTCAAACTGGCGACATGATAAAAGCTATTGTTCCAAAGGGAAAATACAAAGGTACGTGGTATGGCGAAGTTGCTTGTCGCAAAACGGGAAGCTTTGATATTAAAAATAAAGAGGGCAAACGAATCGCCCAAGGAATCAACTATAAACATTGTCAAATCATTCAACGATTTGATGGGTACAGCTATCAGTTGCAGGAAGCAAAGGCATCGCATTCCTCCCATGCCTAAAGGCGATGGGCTTCCTGCGACTAAGTTCTGTGATTTATGCAATCGTCGATATTGGGCGAACGCAGAGTTTGAATTGAAAGAAAAGCCGAAGGATTTGTATGTTGGAAGAAATCGGACAACGTATAAACAAGTATGTAAGCATTGTATGAATCCAAAGGATAGAAAAGAGAAAGCCATTGGTTGATTGAATCAATGGCTTTTTACGTGGGAAGATAACTTCTAATAGTTTAGTTAGATACTTTTAGGAGGTTCGTATGTGCCTGAACCTAAAAAGTGTCCCTTTTGTCTAAATGAGTAAGTTCTACTGGTTTGACGATATGGATAACCTCCTTCTAAGTCGGTTTCTTTTAATAAAAAAGATAGCTACCGTCCTCACAGTAGCTATCTTTTCGGAGTGTGATGCTTATGTCTTTATATGATAATCAGTGGAGGGTTTGATTATTCTATGGGATATGTGTAAGCCTGTGTTAATAACCTATACCTGGTCTGAGATGATACGGGTTTTTGAATCCATGAAAAAAGGCGTTTTGGTCATTTAAAAAATATTTTATAAGAACAATAACATAAACTATTGTTTATAGTCAATATATATCGTAAAATAGGAGAAGGAAAGCGTAAGAGGAAAAGAGGATAAAAATGAAAGAATATGAGTATACCTGTGTTGAGATTTATGAGTGGGGTGCTAAAAAAGACAGTATCATTCAATCCTACATAGATAAAGGATGGATATTGTCTTCCGTTTGGTTGGTGGTTCATTTTCTAATAAGGGAAAAAGGACTAGCGGTACTATCATGAGGAGACAAATGGGTTGGCTTAACGTGGACACAACGGAAAAGTTTTTAAAACATCTTGTATGGTCTTCTCATGCCACCTACTATCTAGCATACAGAGAAGGCAGGATAACGGTAGGACAATATTGGAAGTTCGTTTCGGATTTGAAGCAACTTTGCCTACAGTACCACTTAGAAGATACTAACACAAAATGAAAGGAATATCTGAAATGAGTGAATGGGAGTCTTTTGGATATCTTACGGATGAACCTTGCGAGGTTTGCGGTAAGGTTGGTGACAATAGGCAGGAACCAAGATTTCTCTATACCGTGTGTGAAAAACATCAAGACGTTCCGCCTACAGAGGTAGCAAGAATACGAAATATGCAGGAAAAATCAACCAAATAATCAGGAAAGAGGGAACATAATGATGCCGCAAAAAGGAAAACTTCAAATGACAAAATCATCAATGTTTGTGGGGTTCACGGTTTACTTAACAAATAACGAAGAAGAAACGGTTTATGTAGAAGTCAAAACCAACGAGGATATAGAGCGAGTTTTTAGTCAGTATTTTAAAGGAAATTGGTATGAATTGTTCAAACACAAGACCATTGATACAGATGATATTGAGAGCGTCTCCTTTTCTGATATACGGGCAAACGGGTAAGATGAAAGCGAGAATCGGTTTGATTTGTTGCTTTTCACAGGTATCTCGTCATCCATGTCTGTCAATATCAAACAACTTTCCGATGAAAGTGTGCAAAAACTCGCAGAAATTCGAGCAATCGTAAATAGATAGAGTTCCTTTAGGAAGAGGGTGTGCAGGTGACCAGTTATTTCATACGGGAGATTGCGACATTGCTCTTTGTGCCGTGTTTTCTTTCAGTTGGTATCTATTTACATTGGAAGAATCCCAAAAACATGCTAGATACATTTAGAAGCCGTACAGCGAATTGGAAGCGGGGTGGTTATATAGCCTTTTTCGTCTGTATGCTTGGCTTGTACATTGGAGTAACGCAACCTGAACGTCAACTTTTTTATGATATTCCGAACTTTATTAATGGAAAATATGAAGTTGTTGTGGGAAAACCCATCTTATATCAACAGGAACCCACTCATTTAGCAGTTTTCCTGGTACAGAATAAAAAAGTCAGGGTAGCTACTGATACGGTAGATGCAGGGAAAACATATAAATTTGAAGTTCTTCCTCATTCAGGATTAGTGATGAATTGGGTTGATGAAAAAGGTTAATTGAGAGGGTTCGCAAAAAGAATGAATCAAATAGATGAACTGATAAAAATAACAGAACAAATACGGAATTTAACAGAAGAACAGTTTGAATCGTTAGTTGAACAATTGTTAAAGTTATCTCCTACTATCTCGAATGAAAAAGAATTTCGAAACACGATGAGAAGATGGTACACAGGATACCGAGCCAAACCATAAGTGGATGTTTTGGATAGAGAGGTGTTAAGTAAAGTCGGATATCTAGCAATTGATTAGGCTATGTAAATATGTAAAAAAGCACGAGGTATATTAAAACATACTTCGTGCTTTTTTATTACAGGTAAAAACAATGATTGATGAAGGAAATCGATTCTCCCATTTGGGTAATATAGCGAGTTGCCTCTCCATTGTGACGATAGCCCTCAATGCCTTCGTTATAACTACTCCACACAGCCTTGTCCAGTTTTGCACCTGTTAAACCTTTGCTACCCCAAGTTTTATAAAGGTTTGACAACATATAGGTTCCCCAATTGATGTTGATGTACGGATTAAAAGCACTATTGTCTGTGTGTAAAACCTTAGCTAAATGTAGATGATTCTTCTGGTTAATTTGAAATAAACCATAATCATTGGTGCTATTGAGTTCATTTGGGTTAAAACGACTTTCGTGATGAATTAACGCCAAAGTTTTTTTGTAATCCAACCCTCGTTTTTTGCAAAGCTTATACAAATATTCCTGTTGTGCTTTTGGCATTGGAATATGTGGATTATAAGTGCTCTGGTTGGAAGGTTTGGCTTTGCCTAAATGAATGGTCTTTGTTGTAGGCTTGTCCACGGGGTGATAAACAAGATTATTGAATTGAACCTGTGGAGTTGTTGCGGTTAGGTTCTTAACTGCAGAAGTCTGACCTGTAACATGTTTGATATGTTTGAGATTTTTTGTTTGTGCCGTTACCTTTTTGGATTGTGGTTCAGATGCGTAGCTTTTATATAAAGAAACACACGAAAATACAAGTCCAAAAGTGATAACCGACAACAAACTTAATGCTACACGTCTTCTACGATAATAAATTTTCCCAATTCTTTGTTTCTGATGAAGTACCCTTTTGTATTTCTCTCCAAGATTTTCATACGTAGGTAAAAAACTCTCCTTATTCAATTTTCTTTCCTCCTCATAAGTAAAAGCAAACTTTTTCCTGTTTTATATAAAATGGTATGTAGTATCATATGCGAGGGTGGGAAAGTTAATAAAAAGCAAAAGAGAGTAGGGCAGATTCGAAAGAAAAAAGAAAACTACAAAAGAATGAAAATCAGGCTCTTGTAGTTTCCTAAGAGGTGTTGGGAATTGGACTAGAATAGACGATTAATTTCAGCTAAATGAGTTCTTACATGTTGGATATAGGAATACATTTTCCCATATTTTTTAAAACCATAAAGACCTCGATTATAACTGCTCCAAACATAATCATCTAACTGGTCTCCTTGTATCCCTCTCTTGCTCCAATACGTATAGAGATTGGAGAGTTCATACGTACCCCAATTGATATTGATGTAGGGGTCTAACGGTTTGACAGGCGTGCCTAATGCTTGAGCATAATTCGTAAAGTTCAATCGATTGATTTGAAACAATCCATAGTTACCAGCACAAACACTATTTGGGTTGAAGGTACTCTCTGTCTGGATAATCGCCAATGCTTTTCGATAATCCAAACCTCTCTGTTGACACAGTTTGTATAAATATTCTTGGTACTCTTTTTTCATAGGAATCTTGCTATTGTAAGGGTTTGTGTTTGTCGCCTTTGCAGTCTGTGCATAGGATACGGTTGTCACCGTAGGCAAAACAACGGATGTAATGAGAGTTAAAGATGCGATTGACACAAGAAATTTGCGTATAAGTCTTTGGTTTAGTTTTCTTTTGACTTTAACAATTTCTTCGCTTCCCTGTTCCCTTTTCAATACTGCTGGTTCAGATTGATACAGGTGGGAATATTTCATTTGGACACTCCTCCTTCATATAACTTGTGGTCATCATTCAGCTAATAAATATGAGAAAAACTACAAAGCAATGGTGAATGCCATCACCTTGTAGTTTTGTTTAGGAAAAATTCACCACTACTTGATTTTTGATAGGGTCTGGAACCATCTTCATATCTTCCGATATTTGGACACGAGTTTGAAACGCTTGATAGATGCTTAAATCCTCAAATAGTTTTTGGATGGTGGCTTCTTTTTGTTGCTGTGATAATCCTGTGGTAAAATCTATCACAAGCATGACATTTTCTACTTGTCCTATTTTTACTCCTACGATAAAGACTCGATGGATAAGTTCGAGATAATTTTGTTTGATGCTATCCAGTTCAAGTTTCATTTCAGGTAGATTCGGAAGAATGCCAAATTCTATAGGCAAACCTTCTGGAATCTTTTGTTTTGAAATGGTTTCTTTTTTGATGAATGCGTTGTACATATGTTGTACTTCTTGCATCTGCGTATGAAAAGCGAATTCACAACCAAAGTTCATCATTAATAAAGGCGCACCACGAAATGCCATATCCAGTGTAAACCCAAGAAACTCCTGTAAAGGTACTTCATGGCGAGCAAGTTCCCGTGGGTCTTTGTTCTCCGCCGCTACTTTACGAAAAATCTCAAAATGTTCATGGTCGGTAAAAGCAAAAACAGTAGGCGTTTTGTTTATCTCACCAATAAACAGAGCAGGGGTTTTTACATCCTGAACGGTTTGCGGTTTTTGAATAGCAAGAATCACTTTTTCTAAAGAAAATACTTTTGTCCACAATTGACGCCATCCCTGTTCAAAGGGAAGTTTCTGAGATTCCTCAACCGTCTTGTCCCAATGATTCAAATAAAAAACTCCTTTCAATTTGTTTTATTATAATAAAGTTACAGTAATATAGTCTATTTTACTATAAATATTGACTAAAAACAATTAAAACGGGATTAAAATTGGATTTGATTATCGCTTATCACACGACAAAAAAGCACAGCAGATAAAACATTACTGTGCTTCAAACCTTGTTTTCTAGTAGGTAAAAGTCTCTCGTCTCGTAATCGCATGAGGAAGAGAATCAGAATACTTCCAGGTGAAATTGTTGCTTTTTACATCTTCATTCTTCTGGTAAAAATAAATTTCGGTCTGTTTGATGTTATTGTTTATGTTTTTGGTAGAAGAAGAGATGTCTTTGGCTACCTTATACATCACGGTGTCTGCTGTAGACAGTGTAGATATAATATCTAGTTTAACCTGTTGATTGGTAAGGTTGGCTTGTACTACGTTGTAGTCAATCACATCGGATGTGGTAGGTTGAGCATTCTCCTGATAGGTACGAGTTAATTCACCTTTATAAAGTTTGTTATTCATAGACACGGTTGCCTGAACAGAGTATTGAATGGTTACGTTTGCTTTGTTTCGTTCATTTATCTGTTTAGCATGCGAAATGATTTCTTGGTTTTTCACATCCTTTTTATTGATTTTTACATCCATCTTCACTGCATTTGGCTGTTCTTTCTTATGTAGTAGCTGAAAAGAAGGAACGGAAGCTTTTGCAGGGGATTTATTTAGGTTAAGATGAATCGAGGGTTGTGTACGCTCTTTTGGAGGTACATAAGCTGCCAGTTGAGAAGGCGGAACTTGCATGACGAGTTTACTTTTTGTTTGTAAATAAGTTGAAACGTGTTTGCTTTCAGTCTGTCCTTTTTTCAATTCAGAAGGTAAAACGGGTAGTGCAGGAGTTATTTTAGTCGGAATAATTTTGTTGTTTTCATTTTGGATTGTGGCTTGTTTGGTTAAAGCATGCGAAGCCAATGGAAAACATCTCATTAGAATCACGACAAACATAACCGCTGTCACAAGAATAGCCGTAACCAATTTTTCCTTTTTGTTTAACACGTATCTCTCTCCTTTTATCACCTTGTTTTGTTTTTTTACGTTTCAAACTGTTAGAAAACCAACTCCTTGTCCGTGTTTATTTTTTTATCTTATTCAGTTGAGATGGATTGTATCAAAATGAAAAAGACATGGAGGGAACCATGCCTTAGAATGTACCATATGAATGGATGACGAGCACATTGGGTTTTGAAGTCGAATAATCTGCGGATGATTCTTTTTTAGCATAATCATCTGGTTGAGAATAAAAAGTAAGGTCAGTTTGTTGTGTTTCTGGATTGGCGTTTCGTATCAACGTAGAGATAACTTGCGAAAGGTCTTCTAGGTCAGACAAACCAGACGTATTTGTAATCACATCGGCACTTATGGCATGATTACCCGATGAACTCACTTGAACTATGTTGTATGTTCCCTTTGTTTTAATTTTTTGGATGGATTTTTGGGAAACAAGCACATGATAACTTTTAAGTTCTAATTCAGGTACGGAAGAATGAGTAAGGTTTAAACTGTGTGTAAGACCGTGCACGTATCCGCCATCGTAATTCTGTTGAAGTGTTTTATCAAAAGCTCCTTTATTGTTAAATACATTCAGGTTAACAGAACCCATCGCTATCCCTTTTTGAAGATTTGTATTCGCAAGGCGGTAGACTTCTTTGCCAAGGGTTTTGACCTGGTCATCCGAAATTGGCTTATCTACCAGAATATCAAAGAATACGGTTTTCGGTGTATCCTGTGTTAGGATTTGTTGATTTCGTAAGACTTTATAGGATAATCCCAATAAATTTTCGTACGTTTTGGAATTAAAAGTGGTGGATTTTGTATAAAGGGTTTGTTTAGCAGATGGGGTGGTGTTAGGTGTGCTTTTATTCATCGCAAAAATGGAACCTGCCCCGCCTAAAACAACAAGGACTATCACACCTATCCCTATCACTTTTTTCTTATCCACTGAAAGGCTCCTCTCTCTGACTACTAAATTTCACATTAATCATATGAAAATTATATAATAGTGTAGCACAATGGTAAAGTAATTTTTACATAATAATAATATTAAACTAGGTCACTAATAGCAATTGTGGTACAATATAAACGATGAAAAAATGAATGTTGATTACATAAGGAAGGGATTTAAAAATGAAAGTAAGACCTTGGAAAAAAAGGGAGGTCTTTTCCTGACTGCTTTTTATTAAAGACGATATAGGAAAAGAAGTAGCGTACACCGATGAATTTGAATTGCATCTATTCATGATGTTTAAGAAGGGAGCGGATGATATGTCCATCGATTATAGGCAAAGCGTTGCGCAACCAGGAGAGAGAGACAAGAATTTTGAAATCTGTCATACGAAAGGCTGGATTCTAGAAGAGGCACATTCTTGCATTAAACTGTATAATAAAAAGCACAACTTGATTGATAAGTTTGGCGGTCATCTTTCTTTAAATCAATTCTTAGTCGGTAAAAAATAAAATTTTATTGACAATAGACAAAATAAGATTTATACTTTTCTTGTGTCCATAATTTTTCACCTCCGTTCAGGGGCGGGTAGGCAAATAAAAATCGCTCTAAATCCCGATACTGAAATTCGTTAACGAGACGACGAATCCCCTGAACAAAGACAAAGGCATCTGCTTATGAGAGCGGGTGTCTTTCTGTTTATTTGCGAATTGGTAAAATTAAATTTACAAAATGATTAAAATAGAATATAATTAGTGCCAAAGTAGGCGGTGAAGGAGATAGGTTATGAGAGTTCAAATGGAAATGTCAGAGAGACAAGCTAAGATAATGATAGAGGCATTGGATTTGTTATCCCGTATTGGGACAGGGCAAGTTGATGCGATTGAGCAAATGCTATTCAAGATGGGTATCATGCCTGATATGCAAAAACGAAACGAAGCGGAGGATGCTTTAAAACAGCTAAAGTCTGCTTATTTTCCTGCACTACAAGGTAATGCCTCATACGGAATTTTTAATGAACAGACACCAGATGAAAGCAAAGTCAGTTGGGATATGATTCAAGTAGCTCGCAATAAAATAGCGTGGCATAAAAATCCAAAAGGTGGATTCACCGTTGATTTTAATACACCGATGCCAAGTACCAACACAGAAGAACTTATTCGAGTAGACATTATTAGCGAAGAGAAATAAGGAGTGGTAGAAATAAAGATTACAGGCACGACGAAGAAGCAGGTAAGGAAATTAATCTCACCTCTAATAAAAGATATTGAACAGCTTAAAGAAGATTTAGGCAAAGTATCCCATCCTTCTGCTAAATCGGCAATTCAAGAAGTTATCGAAAGCAAACAAGAATTGCTTCAAGCATACAAGAATTATGTTGGTGAATGGCAATCACTTAATGAATGATACGTCTGTTGGATACATGAAAAACAGAATATAAAAGGAAGTGGGTACGATATGTCAGTTCCAAATACAGGATTTAACGACAAAATGACAGATGAAATGCTAAGTCTATTGGATGGTTTTACAGAAGAGATGGAAAAAGAATACCTTTACTGTGATGAACAGTATGAAAAATTCAAAAATTCGATAGTTAAGTTACCTCATGTTAATGAGCGTGGAATTAATGTAGTTCATGGATGTAATATGATGTTCTACAGACTCTCACGTTATTGGTTAGTTAGGCGTGATGCTACAAAAGATTATCTATCTAAAGAATTTATTCAAAAATATGATGTGGACACTATCTTACACCACAAATAAGTAATTTTCTATAAATTCAAGTTTTGATAAGGAGTTAATGAATGCAAAGTAACTCACCAGTGATGGTTGTGATTCATAATGACAGAGAATATGTAGACGGTTATGCATTAGCACTATCTTACAGGATGAGCATTGAAAGACTTTTATCAGTTTTCAAGGATGGAAATTTCTAAATGGTAAAACCTTAGATTTCCACATCAAAGTTACATACCCGTTTAAAACATGGTCAAACATAGGTAGGGGCTTGTCTGTTTTTAAATTTAGGATAATGACATACAATATAGTGTAAATGAAAAATTTCATAGCCTAGTGCTTTGCTTGAAAGGAATGACGGGATTCTATGGGGATAGATGAAAGCCAGGAATGGAGAACAGGTATAAGGTTGTGGCAAAGGAAGAGATATCGGGGGGTATGCTCTTTTTTTGTTGTCTTTTTTAAGACACTCTTTGAAGTGGAGGTCATACAAAAAAAGACTCCTAGATGGAGTCCTTAATAGATACTATTGGTACAAAGAAGAGCATCGTTTTCCCATTTGATTCTACCTGCGGAATACGTTGGAGGATTTGCACCAGATAAGTGAAGTGCTCTTTGTCATTTACCTGGTACAATTCGTCTTCAAACAGGATGTGAGAAAAGGCGTAAATCGCCTCTTCTACACCCATGCAAAGTTCGTTCGAGGGAAATTTCCGTTTGAAAGAACAGAGTTTTTCATACAGTTCTTTTTTAACTTCTAGGATTTGTATGTCCTTTGTCATCCGATTAACGAACAGGGCAGATACCGTTTTCGCAACCATCGTTACCTAAATCCAGTTCTGTTTCAGCTTTTTCAAAACGAGACAGAAGGGAGGCATCGAATGGTTTCATTTCTGCTTTACGTTTGAGGTATTCTTCTTCCGTAATTTCTTCATATGGCATCAAAGGATAACTCGCATCATCAGCAGGAAGGAAAGACACAGCTACGATAGAATCCCAATTGTCCCAAACCCATTGTTCTGCTTCCTCCCATTCATCGGCTTTTACTGTAACCGTAATGGATGTGTTGTGCTCTGTGTAGCACTCTTGGAACATTTTATAGGTTTCTAATTGTTCAATGGCGGAGACTTGTGACTTTGTAACTTTAGCGACTGATTTAACAGGGAACTCTACAACTAACGTACTAGCATCTAACCAGGTTTGTCCCGCTTCAGGGAAGACTGGATAGCCAAGTGCCATTACCACTTTTGCCAATGGGTCTTGTGCGGAAATACGAACTCTGCGGATATAAAAAGGAGCGTGACTTCTGTGAGCACCTGAAGAAACGGTAGGAAGCTGGCTTAACGAGCCTTCTGGTTTCACAGTCGTGGCGAGTTTGCTTGAATCTACCCCTAATTGTTCGGCATAGGCATCAACCGTGTTTCGAACAATGCTTTTTAATTTTTTAAGCAGTTTGCGCTGTTCTGCCACGGATAAACCAACAGCATCCACCATATCGAAGTAACCCGTCATGGAACAACCCGTAAGGTGGTCAGCTTGTTGTTGGGCATTCCACGAGGCGATTTCAAGTTCAATAAGCGTCATGCGGAACGAAACTCTTGCAGACAATTCGAAGGCACGGTATAATTTCTTTTTATTTAATTTACCATTTTCAACAAATGCCAACATATTGACTGTAGTCAAATTACATAAGCCGCGATTTGCAAGTAAGATTTCCAACTATTATCGTATCAGCTTTTTTATCTGATACTTCTGGAGGTTTCTCCTCATTTTCTCTATACCTTGCTCATATAGGGGATACAATAGGTCAATTCCTATTCAGGTTAGCATACATTTTGTAACATGTTCTTTAAGTGAATTAGAAGTTCTTTTCTACCTTTATCTTTACCGAATATAGCTTTTGATATTGTTCGTTTATCTTTAATTCCAAATTTAGTTTCAATTTCACTAAATAGTGGAGCTAATGTTCCAGAAATCTTGTTTAGTGGAGTTTCAATGATTAATTTTTTATTTTTAAAGCTCCATTCATAAACGAACTTTTTAATAATTTCTAAGGTTTCTTTAGAATTTTGCTTTGTTTTATTTGCTCCTATTGGACTATTAAATTTATGAGCACAATCTAAGGAACAAAATCTTCTATTCTTGTATCTTTCATATTTAAATTCTGAACCACAATATTCGCATTTCCCAATAGCTTGTTCAACTTTTTTTCCTCTAACGGAAGCGAAGTTATTTTTTCTATTGAATTCAATTAATTTTTGAGTTATTTCTTGTTTATAGGAAGGGTTTTGAAATCTTTTTTTAGCTTTATCAGAAATAATTTTTTTCGTACTCTCTTTGTGGTGAATACCATACATAGGATTTTTTTGTCCATATATGTCTTGCCAATTAAGAATGGCATGATATTCTTTAATCCACATTTGTTTAGCTTTGTTATATCTGAATGGCATTTCTTTCTGATATAACTGAACTATTTCTTTGTATCCTAAAAATTCAATTTCAATTTGATATTCGTTTTTAAATTCTTTTAATTTTTCTCTTCCCAATTTCCAATTTCCTTCCCCTTTGACTTCAACTATTTTAGTTAAATTTCCATTGATATCAAAGATAAAGAAATCAGGTTTGTAACGAAAGTGTTCTAACTCAAAAATTTTAATTTCGTATTTCCATTTAATATTGTGATAATCAAGATATAAAGCATAAGCAAATTCTAATGAACTTCTTAAATATATTCCGTTATAATATCCGCTATACCCTCTAACCAAATTACATCAACCTCCGTATGTTAATAATATATCATACTCGATTATTTGGCTAATTATTAGAAAAGAATACATGTTACTCGGACACTCGTGGGGATATTTTATATCTCTTTAAAAGAGTTTCAATCCCTATGCTTTACGGTGAGTCAGAGTTTTTAAACTCTGCTTTACCTCGGTATTACCAACTATCCATTTTCAGGACTTTAGGTTCTCTTAGTCAGTGTATTCGTCACTCCACTTTGACCACTCAAAGCTTCATCGCTCTTATCTAACTGATACCGATTTTGTCCGATTTTTTACATGAGCCAAAACCGTTTAGCACATGGGTTTAATCCCGCAAAATCTTTGCGTCTTTTTCGTCCAGCTTCTGCATTAACAAAGCCTCGTTCACCTGTAAATCGCATGTTAACGAAGTTCTGGTGAAGTTGTTCTCTGGTTGGTTTGGTTTCGTAAAAAATGGAGTTATTGCTCATTCTCCTATGAGATATTTCTTTGTTTTCTACCCAATTTCCATCTGAGTCTTGGCTGTACATATCGTTTTTAGCATGTTCGATGTCCATATCAAATTCTGAAGCCAAGTTAATTTGTGAACTTCTGCGCACGCCACCCGAAACTACGTTTTCGGCTATAATGTTGGAAATATCAAGTGCGTCGATTGGCTTTAGCTTTCCCGTTGTACGCATCATTACTTTGTGGATTTTCTCAAACATGGTTTTTAGACTGGTGAATCCACTCGAAGTTCCGCCGAATCGGGCGAGACGCTCCCCTTTTCCTCTTACATTATCGAAATTAACAATAATTTTTTTGATGTTGCCATAGAGAAAAGAGGTGAGGATTTTAAAGTACATATCGAGTGCGGAAACCCAGCCCTCCTTGGAATCACCCACAATGATGACGGCTTTATCGCCTTCGATTTTTAGACTGGTAAATTCACGTCTGAATTTCTTTGGAATGGGGCGGTAGTTTTTAAAAATAAGGTCTACGCCTGTCCGAAAAGCAGGGAATTTCTCCGTGTCATACGGCATGGTACGAAAACCAACGCCTGAACCAATCATGAGGAGGTAGAAAATTTCACCAAACGCTTCAAAGCTGTCTGGAACGAGGAAAGAACAGTTGAAGTTGGAGATAGGGAAGAGTTCGGCTACGTCTGTGCCTCCAACCCAAAGTGTCCTTCCGCTTGGAAATTGACGAAGATGGAACATGTTATCAAACAATTCTTCTGCTTCAAGGCTTAACTTTTCTATGTCAGCGTCCTTATTTACTCGTGTTTCTAGCCCTATATTGTACTCAATCGCCCTTTTAATTGTTTCATCCCATCGTTCTCTTCTATTTTCGTGTTCCAAATAACGGCTGTATGTGCGAACATAGACAAATTCACCAAGCTCAGTAAATGGAACTCTTTTGTTTTGAAATGTGCTTAAAAATTCATCAGATAAAAATTTATGTTGAATCATATTGACTTTAAACCTCCTCTAATTTTTGTGGATTATATCCTATGCAAATTGAAGAGGTTTACAACTGTATCGAAACAAAATCGGCGTGGTAACAATGACAAACAACAACTAAGGGAATATGTAGAAATTGGATAAGGAATAATCTTAAATAGAAGAAAAACAGGAAATGCTTAACGTTTATAGAACGTATATTCTTATATTCAGTTTTATAAAAATATCAAACTTACACCAACTTTGATAAAAACATCAAACTATTAGGATTGAAGGTCGGGTCTCGTATATGGCAAATAAGAATATAAATTGGGAAAAAGCCTGGTTAGATTTAGAAAAAGAAATCAAAGGGGCGATTCATGTACTAAGCTCCAAAAAGAGGCGGGAGAAGGAACTACATGTATTGTTAGAAGTTCAAAAAACCATGAGGGGATTAAAAAGAAATCACTGCAACAAAGAGGAGACACGTAAAGTGCCAGATAAAAAAGGCGGAAAATCAACAGTTACGATGCAAGTAAAACGAAGGACATCCCGTAAAAGAAAAAAGAAAGGGATAGGGGATAAAATTTTAGGATTATTTGGAGTGGAGACATAAAAAAAGACCAGCGAACTCATAAGAGCACGGGTCTTTTTTACACAGATTTGGTCTTCTTCATTAGAGATTAACTCCCTTCATTGAAGGATAGGACTCTATATGTAGTGGCTAATGCTGTTACATCATCGCTTTAATGATTTGCGCAACAGCGACACCAGCAACAACGAAAATCATATCTACAGCAACATCGTTTTTGATTTTGTTAATAATGGCATTCATCACAAATGCTCCTCCTTTTTATCACCCCCATATCTTGTGATTCCATCGGGATGACTGGCAATATCTTGTTCTTGACTCAGTTATAGCACATTAAAAAAAATACGTCAACTATATTTTACAAAAAATAATTTATTAAACACTATATATAGATATTCGTGTAAAATATAGCTATAAGTGATTGGAAACAAACGTGATGTTTAAAAGAGTTGAAGCAATAAAGTTTGTATTTGTCTCTATAATAGTAAAAAAGAAAAAACAAGGCATGTGAATGACATATTTACTTAACAGATAATCTTGTGTTTGTTGGTATACGATTCAAGACCAGACAATCAAGATATTATTTAAATAATGAGGAGAGATTTTCGATGGAACAAGCATTTTTTGAATTGATGGCAAAAGAAACAGGAAAGACATTGAACCCCATTCAACAGCAAGCCGTATTACACACGGAAGGACCTTTATTGTTATTGGCTTCACCAGGTTCAGGCAAAACAACCACGTTAAATATGAAAATTGCTTACTTGGTTCTCGAAAAGAACGTGAATCCAAATGCGATATTGGCATTAACGTTTAGTAAAGCCTCGGCAAAGGATATGGAAGAGCGATTTGATACTTTCTTTCACAATCTCATTCCTACTCCCGTTAAATTTTCAACGATTCATAGTTTTGCTTTTAAGATTGTTCGAGAATATTTTTATAAGAACAAAATGGCATATGAATTAATTGAAGGAGAAGTGGAGAAAGACAAGAACCAAACGCAAGCAGGAGATGTCTATGAAACAGCCTTAAATAAAAAACTCATTTTAAGAAGGTTGTATCGGGAAATCAATGGAGCAAATGTGACCGAAGAACAAATGGATGAATTGCTAAAAGACTTAGGGTATGTCAAAAATAAAATGTTAGCACTGCAGAACATCAAGCAATTGAAAAGCAATGTGAAAAACTTTGCTGACCTTTACTTTGCCTATGAATCCTTTAAACGTAAAGACCCCGCTAAATTGCTTCTTGATTTTGATGACATGTTAACCGAAGCCTATGATATTTTAGAAAAGGATTCAGCTATTCTCACCCACTATCAAAACATCTACCAATACATCCTCACTGATGAAAGCCAAGATACCTCGCTGGTTCAACACCGTATTATTCAGAAGTTAGCCGAACCACAGAACAACTTATGTGTGGTGGCGGATGATGACCAAACGTTGTACACATGGCGTGGTGCAGATGTGAATGAGCTTATGACGTTTAAACAGAAATATCCGAATGCGGTAATCCTAAAAATGGAGCAGAATTATCGTTCGACGAAAGATATCGTGGATACAGCGAATGCTTTTATTAAGCGAAACAAAGTTCGCTATCCCAAAAATATGTTTACGGAAAATGAGTCGGTAGAGCCTATCCAGATGTTGAATTTGGATACGTATGACGGTCAATTAACGTATGTTATTGAGCAACTCAAAAAGATAGACAACTGGAATGAAACGGCGGTTCTTTATCGAAACAATGGTTCCTCCATTAATTTAATTAATGCGTTAGACATTGCGGGAATTCCGTTTTACATCAAGGATTCGGACAATAAATTTTTTAGCCATTGGGTACTCCAAGATGTACTAAACTTCATGGATTTCTCAAAGGATGATGCGGATATTGAGCAATTAGAAAAGATTCATATGAAATTTAATGGCTACATCTCAAAGTATCAGGTGGATTTATTGAAGCGAGTGGGTACGAAGACATCTATCTTTGATTCTCTCCTAGAACACGCAGAGTTGAAATCCTGGCAGAAGGATAATCTACGTAAGATTAAGAAGATGTTTCGTGAGATGAATACCATGAAACCAGTAGAGGCAATCCAAATGATGCGTACCAAATTGGGATACGAAAAAAATTTAAAAAACATTTGTGAGCGTCTTGGTTTTAATCTGGATGGACTGCTTGAAATTCTCGATTCTTTAGAGAAGGTTGCGGAACCTCTTTCCACATTGGATGAATTTTCACTTCGTCTTAGTCAGTTGGAGGAACTTTTGAGAACTTCAAAATTTAACAAGCGAAAAAATGCCGTGACACTTTCTACTTTCCACAGTTCCAAAGGTTTGGAATTTGAAAATGTTTATATGATTGACCTTATCAACGGGGTCATTCCTTCTGCAGAAAACATTTCGGATTATAACAGAGGCATGCAGGCTGATATGGAGGAGGCGGTTAGACTCTTTTATGTAGGAATGACAAGAGCGAAGCGTCATCTTACGCTCATTTCTTATAATAGGAAAGGAAAAGAAAAAGTAACGGAATCCGTGTTTGTTTCGGATGTACGAAAAATATTGTATCCAAATCTAACCGAGAAAAAGAAACCTCAATTTGTAGGGAAATCCGTATCGACTTTACTTGTGGAAGTGGATATGGTGGTGAGTCATAAAGCATTTGGTAAAGGAAAAATCACGCAGGTTGACAATGACCTCGTGAAAATAGCCTTCGATAATGGCATGACGAAACAATTATCCTTGCAGGTTTGTAAAGAAAATAAGTTACTGAAAATCGTTTAATGGAAAAAGAGAGCTTGCCTTCTGGTTAGCTCTTTTTACATAGGCAAAAAATGCATATCTTATATAAACAAGAAAAACAGGGGTGTGTCAGCCACACAGAAAGAGTGGATAGGATGGATAACAAGTATCGGGTCATATCAACACGAACATTGATATTGGAAAATGAAATACTTGGTTATATCGCTGAAAAGATAGAAGCGAAAGAAGTACGAAAACTATCGGGTAAAAGGTGGGGAGCTTGGTATGAAGGAGAAACCTTGGGGAACCTGAATGCATATGAATTGTTGACAGATGGAAATGCGGTATTCATTGATACCGAAAAGGATGGGGAATATGTTACCCTCTCAAAGCTGTTTATTAAGGAGAAAAGCAAAGGGTTAGGAACCAAACTGTTAAACCTATATAAGGATTACATTGACTACAATGGTGGTATGTTCCTGGTTTGCTTGGTCATCAATCCAGACTTTTTTCGGAAATTTGACTGGTTAGTATTTGATGGGGAACAAACATTTGAATATGAGAAGAATTGAGAGAAGCTGTGAACGCTTCTCTTATTTCATTTAGTAAAATAATGGAAACAAAGAAAGCCTGAAATCGGCTTTCTTTTGCTTTTTCTTTTTTCACTAATAACTCCTCTTTAAAAATCTATAATATATCAACTTAAAAAACAGGTTATATTTATATATTTTTCAAAAGGAGTGTACCGTATGGACACAAACAATCAGGTTGTAAAAGGCGAAAAGGTCGCCCAGCGTATTTTTTACTTAAATTTCGATAATAAGATGCTGGAAGTATGCGAAATCCTAGATATTTTACACGAAATTAAGAAACTGGCTATTCGGCTTCAAAAGGGTTATCCTGAACAGACGTTAACCCAAGAAGTGGCGAAGAGTCTTCTGGATTTGGTGAACTCGTATTGTAGGGAGCATCATTTGTGTTCTGCGGCATAAACAGCGATATTCAAAGACCAAAAGGGGAAAATCAGATGAAAACGTGGAGAGATTTTAATGTGGAACAAGTGATAAAACTAATCCGCAAGTCGGAGAAGAACATAACAGAAGAACGCATTGAAGAACTTATGGATGATGCGTGTGAGTTACTAACAGTTAATCTTTCATGCTTAACCTGTGGAAAACGCTTTCCGATGAACAACATGCAACATAAATGTAAAGAAGAAGACATCTGGCTGTATCAGTATATCCAAAATTCAGTGGGGAACAAACAGGTAAAAAAGGAGTACCTTTCTCTGTTAAAGGAGAAGTATCCTTTACATAAGGGACATGATATCGCTTATCGAGGTATTAATTTTAAAACCCATCAGGAGTATCGGATGTTTATGGAAAGCCTAAAAGAGAACAGCTTTACCTTTAAGGAAATTACCTCCTGGACACTTCGCCATGACTATGCGGTGCGATTTGCTCGATGCATTCAAAAAGGTACAAGAGAAAATGACGATATCCGAAAACAAGAAATACGAGCGATGTTCAACATGAAAGCCAACATCACAGGATACAAGGGGATTATCCTTGCCATTCACTTAACAAAGAACAAAGTGTTGTGCGACATCAGCAAAGAAGGTATTGGGAATATGACAGAAGAGGAAGTCATTCTCTTACCTGGAACATACCAGGTTGTTTTAAATAAAATCATTGATAAAGAACTTGGCAAAACAGATTGGAACGAAGAGAATATTAGGTTGGCGGAGCTATTAATATAACAATAGCTCTGTTTTTTTGTATTCATTAAAAAAGAGTCGCTTATCCTATTAAAGTAGAATTTACCTAATATTTATAGACAATAAACAATAAACAATAAGAACTTATAATAGTGATATAATAACATTAGGGAGGCGAATACATTGAAAAGAATCCGATTTCATAAAATGACCTTTCACTGCAAATTTTGCGGAAGCGAAATGAAGACTAGCTCAACTGGCTATCTTTCAAATCCGTTTTGTAGCGACTGCTATGAGCAACGTCTAGAGGCATCAGGAGCAATTGATTTACGGGATAATCACCGTATTGTAGATGCAGGCAATGGATACGTACAGATTGTGCCGATTGACCCTACCAAAAAATTCAAAGCCAGTAAGAAGTAAAGGACCTAAAAAGGTCCTTTACTTCTTATAATTTGTAAATAATAATTTACTAAAACATATAAAAGTGATAGAATAGATAATGCAAAAGGTTCGGTAGAAAGGAGTGGAAAACATGTGGGATATTAAGCATCTCAACAAAAGAGGAAAAGAAATCGTGTTACAAAGCGGTTTTGCCACGAAAGAAGAAGCGGAAATCTTTCTTTCGCAAGAATACAAGATGGATGAAACAGCTTTTGTTGTAGAAACGATTCAAAATAAAGACGTTAACATTGATTTCAAACTTAGTGAGCAAATTGGCAAATGGTTATGGGTGTATTCTCCAAAGAAACAGGAGATGTTCCCCTATGGCATCATCCAAAAATGTACTGCCATGTTCCTTAAGATTCAAACCAAGGAAAATGTAACAGACATTGAACAGATGGTGGATATGCGTGTGAGCAAAATTGAGGAATGGATTGCCACGGATAAGGGTACGATAAAAGAGGAAGGCTACTTCGTTACGATGAAGGAGTATGTGTAAGCTTAAAGGGGTTGGAAATAAAATGAAAATTGTAGAGAGACTGAAAGGTTGCTTGTCCAAAAACCAATAGATGAACGCATCGGACAGGTGTGGATAGAAGAAATTTACTAGAGAGATATTTGGATACCTTTTTGTGAAGTTAAAAGGTATTCTTCAAGCAAGAAAACTAAATGGAACCATCAATTAAAGAAGAAATTTGATAACCTGAATAGTGCTTTTTGATTTTTAAATTCCGTATTTCTCGTATATATGACTAGGATAACTAGCCCATAGAGCCTCAACATGGTGTCAATGGCACTTTTGAGGTGTGTAAATCTGTGGGTGATGGACGTCCCATTGGTGAGATTATCGAATCAGAGGAAACTGCCGCTTCTTTTGAAGAACTGATGGAGAAAATTGATGGACTTGAGGAAGAACTTCTCGAATGGAGGAAGCGTCATCCAAAGCCTTTGCAATGTATCTGTAATCGATTGCGAAAGAATAATAAGAAGGATGAATAGGGGAGATGACATCTTCCTAATCATTCTCCTTGTTGTATCATAGATAAATTCGTTAATGATTGCTTTCACTACAGTAGGTATGAATAGATTTCAGGGTCTTTCCCTAAAATAAAAAAGGAAAAAAGAACAGGGGAAGATTCTTGAATTCTTCCGCTTTTAAGGGTAGGAGGCATTTCGATGAGAGGGTATAAAGAATATATTACGAACATTGCGGAGTTTGAAAATGTGAATCTATTTCATACAAGCGGAATCCTTAAATTCAGCATTCAGGATGAAGATTATATTACCTATGGTAAATCCATAGCGCATAATATTGTTTCTCTGATTGGTCGCTTGGAAGAAAATAAAATGGTCAACCAACAATTTCTTGATATGTATCAACAGTGGGGCGACTCAGCTTTGAGTGTGACCATTTTAGAAATCGGGAACTATGACACGTTGCGTGAGAAATCCAAGGAATATATCGAAGCCTTGAAGCCTTCTTTAAACTATCAACGTTCAGGAGTTAAAGATGACGGAAAATGCTATTCAAAAGAGCATCGTCAACATATGTCCGAGTCTAAGAAAGGCGAAAAACACAACTTAGCAAAGTTATCCGAAGAGAAGGCGTTAAAGGTAAAACGCTTGGCGTTGTACAGTAAGTTAACTTCTGCTGAAATTGGTAACATGTTTGGGATTAGTGCTGGACATGTACGAAAAATTAAAAACGGATTAGCATGGTCTCACCTCAAAGTGAGTTAAGTTATTCTACCCTTATAAGAGGACTGATACTCTGTAAATATAAAGATATAAAAAGACATGAATCATTAGTTACAATAGGAACAGTCATTTAATGTTACACATTTTATTTGTAGAAGGTATGTCACAAACAACGTGATATACCTTTTTTGTTATAATGACCTCTTAAATGACCTCAGTCCTCTTTATTATTATGTTTATAAACAAGTATCAAGCCTACTTTTTAGCAAAACAAGAGTTCGATTCAATCAGAACCGAACTGACAAGTAGAAACGAGATGAATAACCAACATTCTTTTTCTAGTTTAGCACTATATCCAATCGTTTAACAATTACACCTGGACACTTAGTGTAACCGTTTTAATGTCATAAAATGATGGGGAAGCTCATTTCCTACATTGGATAAAACCTCAATGCTTTCAACCGTATACCACTGTGCAAAATCCAACTCAGGAAATCGAGTGTCTCCTTCAAAATCCTGGTTAATTTTTGTGATATACAGGGTTTCACATAAGGGGAGAAGTAATGTATAGATTTCCCCTCCGCCAATCACAAAATACTCTTTGTCACATTCGAGATTGGCAAGTAATTCTCCAATTGAAGAAAAAATGGTGACTTGTTTATCCTCTACTACATACTTCGTATCTCGTGTTAAAACCATATGGTGACGTTCATTCAGAATGTGAGGAAGCGATTCAAACGTTTTTCTTCCCATAATCATGGGATGTCCAAATGTTAAGTCTCGAAACCGTCTTAAATCATCAGGTAAATGCCATAACAATCGGTTGTCTTTTCCTATCACATGATTTTTTGAGAGGGCTACAATAGCAGACAGCATTACACTGCCACCTCCATCTCTAATTTGTCGTGATGTTGATAGCCAATCAATTTAATGTCATCAGGGGTGAAATCATAAAAGTTTGTCACGGAAGGATTAATCCACAGTTTTGGGGCTTCATAGGCTTCATTCTTTTTACTCAATTGAATTTTTAATGCCTCTACATGGTTTTCATAAACATGCGCATTGTTAATAACGTGTGTAAACAAACCAGGTTTTAGTCCCGTCACTTGGGCGAGTAAATGAACCAATACCGCATATTGACTGGTATTGAATGGAATACCGAGTCCTAAATCTCCGCTCCGCTGTATCAGCATACAGTTGAGTCTCCCAAAGGATACGTCCCACATGGTTAAAAATGCGCAGGGGGGAAGTGCTCCCGTTTTTAAATACTGAATCTGCCAAAGGTCAATCATCATTCTTCTATCTTGTGGATTCGTTTTTAAGGTGTGAATCAACGTGTTTAACTGGTCAAATTCCTTTACGACAAATCCATATGCCGTACCAATCGTTCCGTCTTCTTTCATCCATTCGTCCCAAATGCTTACCTTTTGTTCTTGAAGTCTTCTGACATCATTGGATTGCTCCTTGTATATCCATAAAAGTTCTTTTACAAGAGTAATAAACGAAACCAACTTCGTCGTTACAATGGGAAATTCTTTTTCCAAGTTAAATTGCATAATTTGGTGCGGCAGTTTGTAGGTGGGGATGCCTGTTCGATTATCATCATAATACCCGTCCTCCAATACATTTTGTACAATGCGTAAATATTGCTTATCAGCTAGGCTCAATCTGATTTTCCTCCTTTGTTTTAGTCGATTTCTCATTGTAGTTAGGAGTCGTCTATTTATAAGAAAAAAAGAGGGGCATACAAGGTAATCGTTGCCTGCTGAAGAAACTCGGTAAATTCCTTTTAATTTTAGTAAAAAATAAATGACTAAAAAATATATAAATGATATAATATAAATACGAATATTAAATAGATTGGATGTTAGGGAAATGAACGAAGAAGCCTTTAGAAAACATATCGAACGTATTAAACGGGATGGACGAGAAAGAGGTTTAACAGAAGAAGAACTATCGAAGCCTACGTTAGATGGCATGTTTGGGAAGGGTAAAATGACCAACTCGGCTAAAGCCATACACATCGCTGAAGTGGCTTATTTTCGGGGCATAATGAAAGGTGTACGGATGGTAAGAGAAGCGGATACACCCATCGTCTTACGTGGGCAGAGACCAGCAAATAAAAAAGGGGAATAAAGATGGAAGATACAAAAATGTTAATGCTAAATGCAGATGATAAAGCGGTGGCGTTAAAAACACTGAAAGATACTTATTTCGCTGTAAAACAAATGTATGAATGGTTGCAAAAAGACACGCTACCCGTTGAATTAAGCCATACGATGTCACAAACTGTGGAATACCAAATGTCTGAACTATCCAAGTTGATTGGGTTTGATTCTCTATCCGCCAAAAATGTGGAGGAAAAACATGCTGAGATTCGAAAAGCAAATCAGAGGATTCGAGCACTCGAAGCTCAGTTAGGTAATAAAAATCCCGTTGAAGGATTGAGTGAACAACTTAAAAGCCTATCAGAATTGGTCAATCAATGGTGGAGAGTGGATGGTTTTAATTATGTGAAAGAACTGGCGTTTACGAATTACGGAAAATTAGAGGTGGAGTTCGGGATTAGCTTTAGTCGTCGTCGTGTTTTCTCAAAAACACCTATAAGTGACCAACTCTCAGAAAAAGAATGGATAAAAAGTCTACAGGATAATGGATATCAACTTCATTTTAATCAGAATGTTCGTGAATGCCATTTAGTGGATTGCCCTGTCAATCGTAAACTTATCCAATCCTTACTTGAATCTCGTTTTCAATCGGTGATGATTGAAGAATGGAAGAACCAGTGCATCTTTGAGACAGATGACCTTTTTGAATTAAGAGGAATAAAAGTGCATATCGGGGATTTAAAAGAAGTAAAGGCTTTGGAGAAATTTCTAAACGCAAATGAAAAGGGTCAAGAATAATGGAAAAAGTTCAGGGTATCAAACAGAACTTTAGCCAAATGCATAAAATGAAGGACTTTCTTCTTCCATTGATATTCAATTATATCGGGGTATCCCTGGTTGTTTTTCTTTTTCACTATGTGACAAATATGAAAGGCAGTTTGGTTCATGAAGGTTCGTTATTTATCCATGTCGTATATATGATGTATGCCTTAATGTATCTGGTCTGTACGATTCAAGCCTATGGTACGGCATTGTACAAGCTGAACACACGTATCGACAAAGAAAATATCCTACAGTATATGAACGAAAACCAAAGTCATCTGATGAAGTTGGAACCAAAGGATATAGCGTTGCTAACCGATGATGAAAAAGTTGACTTATGGGGATTACTTTATTCCATTTCTGAAGAGAAGAAAAAGGCGGGATGAAGATGGATGAACAAATTAACGCATTGGCTACGCTGATAAAAGACATCGAAAACATCGTTTTTCTTACGGGCGCAGGAATCAGTACAGCGAGTGGTATTCCTGATTTCCGCTCGGACAATGGCATTTGGAAGCAGGAACAAAATCGGGAGTATTACCTCTCTACGTATTACTACCAAAAGAAGCCAAAAGATTTTTGGAAGAAATACAAAGAAATTTTCAATTTAAAGTTAATGGATGGGTATCAGCCGAATTTCGGTCATTCATTTATCCGTGAGTTAGAAGAAAACGGGAAAACCGTTACCGTACTCACGCAAAACGTTGATGGTTTACATCAAATGGCGGGAAGCCAGCACGTCATTGAGTTGCATGGAACGATAAAGACAGCGACTTGTCCGAAATGCAAACAAAAATATGACCTGGATTTCATTCTTGAACAGGAGATTCCACGCTGTACTACAACGAAGCAAGACAAAACCTGTGGTTTTATTTTGAAACCCGATATGGTGATGTTTGGCGATACCGTGATGGGATATAAAGAGGCAGAAAAGGCGATAGATACCTGTAAGCTGTTCATTGTGCTAGGAAGTTCTTTGGAAGTTTCCCCTGTAAACGAACTTCCACAGTATGCAAAATACGATTGGCAAACGAAATTGGTTCTTGTCAATCGAGACCCAACGATTAAAGACCGTTTATTTGACATTGTCATTCATACGGATATTAACCAAACGCTATCAGATGTAAAAAGCCTGATAATAGGGGATTAGTCAATCGTTCCCTGAACAAATACAAAATGAAACGAATAAGTTTACTAATAATGAAATGTAACAGAAAATGTAAACATTTATGGTTACATAATCGTAGAGAAATAACTAACGATTGGAATAAATCAGGAGTGAATGGGTAACCTATCTGTTAGGGGATACCATATACTCTCTTCTGTTGAAAAAGCTTAGACTTCGGTTTAGGCTTTTTCTTATTTTATAAAAAATGTAAAAAATAATTGACTATTTCTAAAAACAGTCCTATACTTAAATTGAAATTGACTATAAACAATATCAATTATACATATACGGGAACAGGAGAGATAAACAATGGCTAAGTTTGTAACCAGTTTGGGACACACTTTTGAAGAGAAAAACCACGATGGAAAATACGCACGTATTCTTCTTCAACGGCTTTATGAGGATGAAAAGAATAAAAATAAAAACCGCTATATGCCTGATAAATATAAAAAAGCAACAGACCGAACGTATACAAAGCAGGAGCAGGTCTTTGATATTAATACGGGAGAATCCCATAACGTAACCGATACCTACTTGGTGGCGGTTAACCCTGATTACAAAGAGTATGAGACGGTTAACTATTACACCACACAATCCATCAACACCAAACTCAAACATAAAGTGGAAATTCTTCTCCAATCAGAAGAATGGAAAAAGCGGCTCTTTGTGGAATATACAGGAGATATCATGCTCCATGATTTGATGTCTTCCTTGGGTGACAACCTATGGGAAGAGTTTAAGGAAGACCCTTCAAAACATACAGGTGTTCGTTACGATGAAGAATCCGATTTGGTTGAACTGATGATGTATACAGACGACGGGGAGTACCTATTTGTTGAAGTGGATTCTCAGCGAGACTTTGAAAATATGATTGTCAGCGTCCGTGTGGTTGAGTTTGAATCCAAAATCATGGATGGCGACAGAGAAGAAGAATAAAGAGAGGCTGGTTTGCAGTCCTCTCTATTTATAGACAAAAAGGAGGGGGAGAATGGAAGATGTATTATTTTCACTTGGTTCGATTGTGAAGGTGACACCCAATAATGATGAACAAACAGAATACTTGATTATCGGTAAACGAGTGGTGAACCCGAATAGTTATCGGGCGTGGGATTATGTATCGGTTCCGACAGAGCACGGTTTCAAGTGGAATGTTGACAAGCGAAACGATAAGATAGAGTTTGCGCCAAATTTCTTTTACTTTAATCATTTTGAGATTGAAGAAGTTGTCAAAATAGCAGACGAAGTGGAGTAAAAAAGAGGAGGAATCTCATATGATAGGCGCATTGGTTTTATATCGGGGCGACGAGTATCTGACCACAAAATACAGTCCCACTTATGGTATCTATCACCTAAAACGAGTGTCCGATGGATTAGAAATTGTCCTGCCAGAAAAAGCGATTGTGTTTGTAGAAAATCAAGCACAATGAAGAATTATAAGATGTTTGATGTAAAGGTATTGTTGGGAGCCGTGGTTTTGTTTCTCGTTATAAGCGTATTCTTTGGTTTTTGTGCTGTGTTTCATGCTCTACTACCTATTGAAGTATCTGTTTATGGCTGGTTGCTTTCATTTACTATTGGTCTCACCTTGGAGTGGGAGAGAAGAGTACGAATACGTAAATATAATAACATCCCTTGATAAGCAAATTGGTGTATTAAAGCAAAAAAGGAGTACTTGAATAAAGATGACCCGTTTAGAAGAAATCAAACAACGAATGGAACAGAAAAAGCACATAAGAAATTTATGCAATGCTCCGCTTTATACGGCAAATGCAACCTTTAGTCCATTCCGTCAAGATGAAGAAGATATGGATTATCTCATTGCAGAAGTGGAGCGTTTACAGAAACTTATCCAGGATGCAAACGATGAAAACGAGCGACTGTTAACCGTTACGCTGGACGAATATGGCGAAGCACTACTCAAAATTATAGAGGAAAGTAATAAATTGGATGAATCTCTAAGTGAGTCTGCTGTTAGAAAACAAACAGCAAAGATTTTCACAAGAGAAGGCGTTGATATGGATAACGGAAGTAAGAATCAAAACAATCTGTCACCTATATTTAGAATATACGGTGATGAAAAAATGGATGAACAATTTTTAGATTCATTATCGGAAAAAGAACTAAAGGCTCTACAAATTGCCTTTGATGCGATTTATTTTGATGATTCAAGTGATTACCTTCCAGCGATTTATCAAATTATTAACCTGTTATATCCGAAAGAAATAGAATTTAACAGTAAAAACTTCCATCGATTAAATAAACGGGTAACAGAAAGAGAAGGGAAACGATGACTAAACCTACGAACGAAGAACTTTATACCGTAAGAAGAGATGTTGTCTGTCTGCAGTGTGGCAATATTGGGGTATCCAACTATCTTGGTGAAAAATAGTTAAATAAATTAAAAATAATATATTCTAAATAACAAATTTCATGGTGAAGGCTTAAATATAGTCATTTAATAAATATACAAGGAGATGAATAGATATGAATGATTATGAATACATTGAGGCATTAGAGAATGCACTTATATTTATGTGTGGTTGGTATGATGATTTGCATGAGGATGTTTTCCAAGATTATATCAACAAAGTAAATGACAAGTATTATAAACTGTCAACCATACAAGGGACTATGAATCGGTTTGCGTTAAAAGATATTGTTAGGATTGGCTTTAATAGTAGTCCAAAACATGGGTTCCCACAAATAGCAGAAGAAATGAAAAAAAGAAGTGAAAATAAATAAACGTATCAAAAAGGAGGCTGATTGAAGTGAACTTGTCATTGATGTATTAAAGTCTATGAGAGGTTATCAGGATATTAAAGCATTAGCAATGGATATGAATACAGGTTACAAATACGCTGTTCTTGAAACTATTCCAGATGCTTATGTAGTAGTTGACCACTTCCACGTTATTCAAAAGGCAAACATGCATCTTAATGTTATCCGTAATAAGAGACGTGCAAGCGTCAAAGAAGGCGAGAAAAAGGACTTGTTCCGTATTAAGGATTTAATCATCAGCAACTGAGATAACCTTGACGAACAGGCTCTACAATTACTTGATACGGAGTTAGAAAAGCATCCTAAACTAAAAGACGCTTATTGGGTCAAAGAAGGCTTACGGGACGTTTATAAGTGTCAAACGAAGTATGATGCATACCAATTATATTATCAGTGGGAAACATCCATTCCTAAAGATGCAAAAGAGATGCAACAGCTTCGTAAAACAAAAACAATACAAAGGATGAAATTTTCAATTATTTTGATGATAAGTATACGAATGGGTTCACAGAATCGTTAAATAAGTCATCAGAGGGATTGTACGCTCATTGTGTCCTGTTGGCAAAACAGATTGTGAATCGTTGTCCAACGACCGAAGATGATGTATTCATTCGTGAAGTCAATACAGAAGCCACATCTTTTCGTGTTTATAATGATGAAGCCATTAATATTCAAGTGGCAACCGATACAAACGCCATGCGTGTTGAAATCAAAGAACCCCACCACAATCCCATCATCTATGTAAGTGATGATGGGAAGTTTATTCGTACACATGGGGAATCGCACTATTTCTTGACGCACGCTAAAAAAAATTAGGAACTACGGAATAAGGGGGAGAAACCATGTTAGTAGATAAGGAATTAATGTTACATGGACTGAATGTAGATGATGGAGGCATTAACATGAAGTTAGGGGGAGAACATGCCAAACTTTTTTTGGATATGTTTGTTTCTTTTTTTGAACAAAACGGCGGGAAGAATTTTTTAACCTTGACGCTTCAAAATAAGGAAAAGAAATATGCCATTAACATAGAAAATTGTTATGGAAAAGAGACTTCTGCAGAAAAGTTGCAACGACAGGAAGCCATTATTAAACAGTTGGTTGAAGCCTGGAATCCTAATGAATGGCAAACCGAAGCGTTTATGCAACAATGGCAAATGGCGAAAGGATATCTTTCGGAGTCAAAGCGGCTCGATAACACTGAATCGACCCTTGCGTTAAACGAGTCCATTCGTCAAGTGTTTGCAAAGGATGGCTATGATGGCATAGTCAAATTGACACTGGATTGGGAACAGGGTGTGATAAGGGAGCGGGAACAACTAAAGGATGGATTCGGTTCGATTCAGGAGCATTTTAAACACCGAAAAACGGGATGGCATCCCACATTCTATGATGCGGTAAATGGAACAAATGAATATACGCACTGTGTGGAATAAAAGCGATTCATTCTAAGAATAAGGTAAAAAAGAGGAGGGTTCTCGATGAATCCCGTCGAGTTGTTTGTGGGCGTTGTCGGACTTGAAGTTATCTTTGGTATTCCGTTGATTCTTTTATTCTGCGCTCACGTTTCGTCGGTGAAGGAACGAAGCGAAGAACATAAGATAGGCTAATGTTTTTTTTGTGCATTTTTTATGTAAAATAAAGTTTACATGATTTTATTTATATTATATAATATAAATATACCAATCTAAGGGAAGGTTGAGGTTTTATGTATCAATGTGAAATTTGCAAAGAACCGTTTCATCATCAAGACGAAATGGTGTTTTACAATGTCAATGGAGATTACTCGGATATGCGAGAAATTGCTTCCTTGAATCCTGACAATCGAGCCTATCAAGTCTGTACAGGATGGATGAAGAAGTGGATGGATTTGAAGGCGTACAACAAAAATTGGGTGTACGATAATAGGTGATGGTATTGCTAAACATACATTATCAACAAATAGAAGGACTTTTAATGAAAGGATATTGCTCCTTAAAATTCTTAATTAAAACAGCCGTTTGAGAATGGGGAGACATAAAAAAGCCTCCGAAGGGGGAGGCTCTATCCATTGATAGACTGAAGATTATTGTTTTTCGTCTTCTTTATCCATTTCATCCATCATCTTAAAGGCGGATTCCACGTCATAGAGTTTCGATACCGTGGATTCACCTGTCACCGTATCTATGATTGTGATGTTTCCCATATTTATTTCCTCACATTTGTGTCAGCTTGATAATACTTACAGCGATACAATTCTCCATGTCGCATCAGGGTAATTTTCTGGTTTGAATTTTACGGAAATCCCAAATTCATCTACCTGATAGAACACGGCATGACCATAATCTTTGTCTTCGTTGTAGAAGACTTCAGCTTGTTTATTTTCATTGCATACAGCCTTATAGCCTGGTTTCAAGCAAGCGAAGATTTGATGTGTTTTCATGTTCCACCCATCCTTTACATCGGTTTGATTTCTAAATAGTAATTAAAACAACCAAATACTCGCTGTTCATTGATTTTGACACCAACGGATTTGAGAAAAGATACGAAGCGGTCTCGTTGGGTCAGTTTCATGAAGACACATTTCTTGCCTGTAAATGGTTCCGTTTCAATCGTTAAGGGTTGCAAGTACATTTTGTCCTTTAACTCTTCATAGGAGAGTACCCGTTTATCTTGATAATGTTCCAAGTATTGTTGGATATGTTCTTTGAACTTACTAAGAAGTTCTTCCGAAATTGTCAAACATCCACGATAATACGTACCAGCACCATCCCATGTTTGTTTGTTAAAACTTACTTTTACCTCTTTCATACAGCTCACCCTTTTTCATGATATAGTCTTAAACCCATAGCCTGTGGTTACAAATGAAGCGATTTCTTCTTCATACGGAATCCAGTAGCCATATCCATCCAAGTTAGATTCAAACTCATTTTGTAAAAACTTTTTCACTTTCTTAAGTAAATATACTTTTGAACTGTTTTTATTAAAAACCTGTTTTATTAAATCTGCTTTATTCTATGCAACAGCATTTTGTTCTATAAACTCTATATTTCGTTCGATTGGTTTCATATCCAGATGTATGCGTTCCCGTTTCGTCGATGACGGAACGAGTCGAAGAACATAAGCACATAAATAAGAATAGATGGGGAGAGAAAAAGATGACAGGAATTGAACTATTAAAACTTGTTGGAACTGGAAAAAAGCCGATTGTTCAATTTGATGAAGGTCTGGAAAAACTTGATTTAGAATCAGCAGACCCTCAAATGATGGCACGGATTATAGGGGCAAATATAGATACAAATATAGAGGGATGTATATTTGTCAAGCTGGATTTTAATGATTTTGAAGCACACAATAAATCGGTGGCAAAAGCTGTTTGGTGGGATAAAGACCACAATCCTACGCTGACCTGGTTTGAATCAGGCGCGTATCCCAAAGATGGGATAGAAAATTGGTATCTCCCACTTGAAGAAGAATTGCCACTTCATTTTGTAGAAGAGCATAACCTTTTGAACAAATACGTTAAGGAGCAAAGTCCCTATTCTTATGTAGAATGGCTGGAACAACAACTTCTTCGTTTACGTGGAGAATCAAAAAGCGAGGAACCAAACCACTCCTTCGAGGCTAAACAATTCGTATTTAGCGAACAATACCAACAGGTGTATCGCATTGAACGTGTGTTTTCTACTCACTTGCTTATAGTTGACCAAACAGGTAAACGTACAGGTTACTCCAACTATGCGGATTTACGAGTGCCAACTGAAGCGGAAATTATTAAGTTTTTTGGTTGAACAGATAAGAAATAAGAGTAAGTCGGAACCCATTCCCGCTTACTCTTTCTTTTTACTGATTGAGACGAAACATGTTCATTGCGTCTTGTGCATGTCCATCGGTCATGTCGTCCAGCATATTACGAGCATAGGCAGAAGGTTGATTTGGATTCACATCTACTGCCTTTTGCAAACCGCTACCAAACAAGTGATAGAGCAAAACTATGACCAAAACCGTTAATAAAATGATAAAGCCTTTTTCTTTTGCCACGATAAGTCCCACCTTGTTATGTATTGGATTCAACACCTGTTTTGCTTTCTATTTTTGTATCCTATCAACAATCCCTAACAATTATTATTTTTCCTACTTTCATTATAAGAGGTATACGCATGCAAACAAAAAGAAACTTAAAAAGGGAGCAAAAGATGCAAGGAAAGCATTGGTTAATAAATGAACGAAGAGTATTATATCTTATGTGATGCACCTTATGGAGCCGTAAAAAGGAGAATACAACCTTTGAGGACTTTGTAGTGTTTTGTGCAATATCACTATGAATATGTTGGTACGTATACTCACGAATCCATCGATAAGGAGTATCACAAACAAAATAAAAAGACCAATTTGTTAACATAACCAAATTTTTCATGGGGAGAATATGAATTGGAAAAAATAAGTTTGGATTTCGAAGATTTGATTGATATTATCACGGCAATAAGCTGGTCTAAAAAAATGGGGTGGAATTTTTTCACTGCAGAAGTAGAGAACGGATTAAAAATCATCGCAAAACACAACCAGACAGGTCAGAAAATCGACATTGAAAACTATGAAGAATTATCGAGTTTTTGCATAAGCGGTAGAATGAAAATATAATCATTTATGTAAGAAAGGAAGGAAGAGAATTAATCTCGTTCTTTTTTTGCAAAGAGGAAAAATCTAATAGTTCAGCAATACGAGAGAGAGCTAGATAGGCATTGACAACAACAGGTAAAACGATAGAATTAGGGAATGTAGGCGACGGATTGCACAACCGTTTTCTACAATTGTTATACGTTGACTTTTTATGCGCGAATTCTTTTGCTCTTTCCTTTATTGGAAAGAGCCTTTTTTGTATGCTGATTTGTAAAAAAAAATCCACGAATTACTAGATATAAGATAGAACAAAATGGTATATAAAGGAGGTGGTGGAATCACTCAAACCATTCCAATCTATGTCACACAAGGACAACTTATAAAAGTCTTAAAGGGAGAAGAAGTGGTAGCGAGTGTTTTTGCCCCACATGGATTAACCCGTTTGTCTCCTAAAGTTGAAAGAAAACAATTTCCGAAAGAATGGTGTTATTCACCTAGAAAAGATGGAAAAGTCCGTATCTATAAAAATGGATGGGTTCAGGATGGGTTAGGTATGAAGCGGATAAATCTATAGGGAACGAACAACGATAGAGCGAAGCAAACGTTAACTCAACATCTGATTTTTAGGGATTTTTCAGTGGTTTTGAATCAAACTGTATGGTTTTTTTGTTAAGATGCTACCTATGTGGCATCTTTTTTGTTGTCTAGCCGAAAAGAAGTCCATAGAGTAGACTGATGCGAAGATTTTTAATGTCTAATATAATAATGTAACCTTGTTTTATTTATTGCGAATAAAGGAAAACTTCGTTATCATGGTACATATGTTCATGTAGGAGTATCGAAACCTTCTAAAACAAAAGGAGATGTAAAGTTGGTCTATTGGATTATTGCGGGAATCACAGTGATTATAGCTTTGGTTTTGTTTTTTAAAGGCTTTTTGAATAACAAACAAGAACAAGGATTTGCTCGTGCGCTAATCGCTTCGGGACTTGGTCTTGTTGCTGGGTCTTTCGGGTCAACATTAAACGAAGTTATTCAAGCCATTGCGATTATAAAAAACAGTAAAACGGCACAAGATTCGATAAACATTACAAATGAAATGTCCCAAACGAATTACCCTGAACTCGTGACAGGTATTATTTTAGTTTTGGGTGGCGTTTATTTCTTACAGTACGTAAAGAAAAAACTGTACATATTGAATATTAACGGTTATGAGGATAAGAGAATTGAGGGACATAATCAAGATGTACGCTTGGGTTCTTTTGAATTTAAAGAACGGGATATTGATTTTATACGCCTGTATCGTAAAGGTGTTAATGCTGATTCTGCAAAAGAAATAATTCAAATCCTTCAAGAAAAAGTGAAATCGTTCAAAGATGAAAGTACAGAATTTAAGAGGGGTTACACAGGTATTGCGCCAATTCCTTTCGTTATGATGGCAGGTACTTTTCTAGCGAAAGAAAGAATTGATGAATACTTGGAATTTGATAAAAAAGAAACACAAAAATACTACCGATTAGTAAAAGGCAACGATTTTCCTCCATTACAGATTACAGACTTCAACACCATCAACCAAAATGCAGAAGATGTTGTCATAGCGATAACCCTCACCACGAAAATTACGAATGCTGATTTAAGCCAGTTTAATGGTTTCCCTGTTGTTCGTGTGTCCGTACCTACACCACAAGATAATGTCATCCGATATAAGCAACAACTCATTGAATATAAATCTAAAATTGCAGATTTAATTGAGGATATTGGGGCTAACTTACCACTACTAAAACGTGTGCATGTCTGTTGTGCAAGCCAAAGTTGTTTAGTCCTAGAATTAGGAAAAGAAATAGATAATAGACGAATGCAACAGGTTATTTCTTATCATTTTTATGCTCAGGGACAACATAGATACCCCTGGGGAATTGTTATAAATGGTCATGAGAAAGGAAAACTTATTCAAGCTTAAGGAGTGGATGCTTATCTATGTATGATTTATCGAAAAAATTTAATACTTTCTATAGGCAACATGTTGTTTTATCTAAAGAAGAAAAGAGCAGGTTATTCGACTTAAAGAATAAAAATCTTAGAAGGTTGAATGAAGGATTGGCTTTATATAATGAAGAGAATAAAAAGAGTTATGAAATTGTCGATACGGTAGTGCAAGGGAGTGTGGCAATGTCAACCGTCGTCCAAAATGAAAGCAATGACTATGATATTGATGTTGCCATAATTTTTGACAAGGAAAAAATACCCGAAGGAAATATAGAGGTTAAAAATATTGTTGTAAATGCCTTGAAAAAGAAAAGTCACTTGTTTAAAAAGGAACCAGAAGCTAAAACCAATTGTGTAAGAATTGAGTATGCGCAAGGTTATCATGTTGATTTTGCCATCTATCGTCGGTATAAAAATGATGACGGGGATTATGTGTATGAGCATTGTGGGAGCCAATGGAGACCAAGAGACCCAAGAGCTATAACGAAGTGGTTTCTGGAGGAGAGTAAAGCAAAGAACTATAAATTGCGAATTGCAGTTAGGCTTCTTAAAATGTTTAGCAAGTCAAGAATCTCGTGGAAAATGCCTGGTGGATTAATTCAGTCCGTATTAGCTAATGAGTGTTTCAAATCCTACACCCGAACGGATGAATTGTTTTATCAAACCATAAAGGCGATACGAGATAGACTTTTTGAAAATAAAGAAGTTTTAAATCCGACAGATGAAACCCAAAATCTTCGTTTGGTTCAAAAAGATGATGTGAAAATGGAAAACCTATACAATCGTTTATGTAAATACATTGATAAGTTGGCGGTGTTGTTTGAAAGAACCTGTAACGAATCTCAAGCTATAGAAGCATGGAATGAATTTTTCGACCATAGCTATTGGCAATCGCAACTGGAATTACAAAAAGTTGCCAAATCCTACAACGTTCTGTCTGATTCTGCGATTCAGAGGGTGCGAGAAGAAATCGAAGACGGGTTTCTTTATGATGAAACAGAAGAATTTATTGAATATATGTTTCCTCTTAATATCAAATACAATTTAGTTATTGATTGTGAAGTAAGGCAGGATGGATTTAGAGTAGGTACTCTGCGTGAATTTATGCAAAGGCAAACCCCATTGATGCCAAAAAAAGAATTGACTTTCTCTATACAAGACTTAAACATACCGAAACCTTACCAGATTTATTGGAAGGTTAAAAATAGCGGATATGTCGCAAAACGAAAAAATTGCGTAAGAGGACAAATCGTACGTACAAACTCATTGACACATAAGGAACACACCCAATTTAAAGGAAACCATTCGGTGGAGTGCTATGTTGTAAAAGATGGTGAATGTGTGGCAAATGGGTTTATTCAAGTACCGATTGCAACGGGTTTCTAAAATATATTCTGATATAGGCAATTGAGGAGTTAAGGATATACTGTCCTAGCTCCTTTTTTATATATGTTTTTTGTAAAAAATTTTTTCTATAATAATTTATAAATGATATAATTGAATTAAAATAATAGGAATAAGAAAGGGGAATTCATTATGGGAATAGGTTTATGCGGCATTCTGACACCAGAGGGGAAGTGGCATGCGTGTGAGTTTGGGAAACACTATCAATTGATTTCGGAATTAAATATTCCACGGTACAAGGAAGATGCCTACATCCCATTTAGTAGTCGGATGTTATCAGATGACTTAAAACCTTTTTATCCTGATAGTTCAGCGGTAGGTATTAATTGGGATAAAGGAGTTACGCAGGCGCAGTACGATTGGATTGTGGCACATTTTGACGAAATGGATGATTCCCAACAAGAGAATTTTGGCTCCTTATTAATCAAACTCAAAGAGGGTGGGGAACCCATTATCGTTAAAGAAGAAGCATTATGGAAATAAGCTAGACGAAAAAAGAAATTGACATGACAAATGGAGGGATAAGCATGTTTGTTCAAGGACAAAAAGTAAAGTTGCTGGTACACGGTGCAGGCACTACATCGGAAGAGGAGGCTATTGTTTTAAAAGTGGAAAATGGCATTGTTACAGTGAAGGACAGTGACACAAAGTACGATGCCAAAACAGGAAAGTCGCTTGGTAAAGATAATTTCTTTGGATTCAAGTTTAAAATAAAAGAACTATGAAGAGGAGGAAAATAGGAAGAAATGAATAAACAACAAGCCATTGAAATCGCTGAATCCACGTTAGCGATTTTAAAAAAGGGTGAATATCAAAATCAAAATGGAGAAAACGTCTCCATTTATAAAGATTTAAACGATGCCATTCTAAACTCCGTGCTATATCGTCCAGAAGATACCGATACGCTACTGGCACAACAAAAAACGAAGCAAACATTGTATTCAGATAAAACCGTGTTTGAAGTCACCTCGGAAACCACGTTACAAGCGTCAAAAAGGCTGGTAGAAGAGGGGTTTCAATCGGTAAGCTGTCTCAACTTTGCATCCGCTCGAACACCAGGAGGCGGATTCTTGACAGGGAGCTTGGCACAAGAAGAAACCATCGCAAGGGCATCGGGTCTTTATCCGTGTATCTCTCAAATGGACGAGATGTATTCTTACAACAAGCGCAACCGCACAGCCCTGTATTCGGACTACATGATATTTTCACCGAATGTGCCAGTAATCAGGCAAGACAATGGCATGTTGCTGGATAAACCATTTCTGGTATCTGTCATTACATCTCCTGCAGTAAATGCTGGTGTCGTGATGAATCAGGAAAAAGAGAGTATCAAAAAGATTGCGCCAGTCATGAGAAAACGTATGGAAAAAATCGTGGCGGTAGCATTGGCGCAAAAGCAAGAAGCCATTGTATTAGGGGCTTTTGGATGCGGGGTATTTCGTAATCGTACCGAAGATGTGGCACGAATGTTCCGATGTATCTTAGAGGAAGAGTCATACCTGAATCAGTTTAAGAAAGTGGTGTTTGCCATTTACGAACGTCCGCCACAAAAAGAAATGGTCACCATATTCAAACGTGTTTTTCGAAACCTCTGATAATTTTGGGGGTATAAATAAATGATTAAATACGGTAAAGAATGATTGGATAAAGTAATGAATAACAAAGAGCGGTATCAAATTTTTATTGATAAGGTGACCGAAAATATATTATGTTACTTTAAAAGAAAGCAACCAGGAATTTTTCACTTTAAACCATTTAATCGCCATTTTGTTCTCTGCACGAACAATGAAGACAACATTTGCGAAGAAATCACTTATGAAAGAATAAAATGTGTGATGGAAGGGTATTTTCCTCTAAAAGGAAAATGGAAGAAAGAAAAGGCGGGATATGGAATGCCATTCTAAAACATTTCTTTTATTCTTTGTTGACCGTCATAAGTAAAGGAAAAAAGTATACTGCAAAAAATGTCCATAAGGAAAAAGGACATTTAACTAAAAGGCTCTTTTCATAAACATTATTGTTTTTCATCAATTTTATAAGTATTATTTTAAAAATAAGAATGTAGGTTGACAATAGACTCATTTAGCGAAGGTGTGTTTTTTTTGAAAGTTATAATTTCAGATTTATTAGAGGGCAATACATCTTACTGGTATAATGCAAAAGAAGTCTATGGGGTCGAAAATTACACAGCAATTAGTTATAAAGTTCAAAATGGGGAACACAAAGGCAAAATCATTTATCACGGACATTGTAGACTAATTAGTGAGTGAACTAAACGAACAAAATGCACATTAAACATGGTATATTTATCCAATGTCTTTTTCTTATGCAAAAAGCAACAATCAATACGAAAATAGCGAACTAAAAAGAAAAACAATGAAACTATTGCATTCATCATACTCAGCCGCTATAATAGGTTCATAAGCATTTTTCCTTATGCAAAAGTAAGATGTTCCCTAAGACATCTCTCCTTTGACCTAAGTAAAAATCTTTCCTTTTGAAAAGTAAAAACCTGTTTATGTGTGGAAACACCTGGTAGAACCTTCACTACCAGGTGTTTCTTTTTTTATGCAAAAAACTAATAAGCATAAGAATACACACTCCAACATCTAATGTAGTAAAAAGAAAAGAACTTGGAGGCGGAGAGTTGTGGTCATTGAGCGAACCGATGTTTCTGATGCGAAAGAATTGCTTGCACTTCAAAAGATAACCTATAAGAGTGAAGCAGATATCTATAACGACGAGACGATTGAGCCACTCATGCAGACTTTTCGTAGTATGCAAAGAGATATACGACAAAAAGCAGTCTTTAAGGCTGTTGATGAACGAATGATTGTGGGGTCTATACGAGCCTATTTAATAGCAGGGACATGTTACATCGAAAAACTGTTTGTTTATCCTGACCGTCAAAATCAGGGAATTGCCAAGCAATTGTTGAGAAAAATAGAGATTTTTTTTCATCCCGCTCCACGATATGAGTTGTTTACGGGAAACCAAAGTCAAAAAAATATTTTGCTATACGAAAAACATGGTTTTAAGATATTTAAGACCGAGGTCATTGATTCAACATTGAGCCTTGTATTTATGGAAAAATATCCAGAAATCGCTGAATCGGATGGGATAACTAACTCCATTGCGATTGGTGAGTTCGTTTAATGATTCATCAAAAAACGAATTTTTTCTTTGATGGAATCTTCGTTTGATGTGAATAGGATATAGGTCGATTGAGTGGTCTCAATAACAATTCTCTCTGTATTGCCGTACGGAAACCCAATTCGAATGGCTGTTTTATCTTTGTCTGCATAGACATCATCAAAAGATACATCGATAACCTCTACAACGGGAATCTGTATCTGTGAAAGTTGCCAATCAATTACCAGATTGTTTGAGATTTTGGATAGTTTGACTCTTGGCATCCTACTCTTCATCCCTAATTTGGTAAATGTTCATAATATTACGTTAACATAGGAAACTTCGTTTTAAAATCATGAGCCATCGACAAAATTTGTAAATCTTCTCGTGTCTAATCCCAACAAAACGGAGTTGTAAAGGACAACAATCTCCATACAATAAAATCATAAATAGAAGATAAAGGAGGAGAGAAGAATGGCAGGAGAATATCGAAATGAGCTTTACTACGGGATGACCGTTGAAATCGTGCTAAAGCAAGACCAACGAACTGGCGTTCTTACCAGAGGTAAAATTAAGGATATTTTAACAAATAAATCATTTCATTCCAGAGGAATTAAAGTAAGGCTTCAGAACCCTTTGGACGATGGTACTATCGTCACCGATGATAAAGAACGTGTCGGCAGAATCGTTAACATCATTCTGTAACCATGTGGGTGTCAGCACAAGCTTTACTTGATACCGAACGACTTTGTTTATATACTGTAGTTAACGAAAAAGGTGCAGACAGATTCTAAATGCGATTCTGCATCTTTTTTTGTAATACATATAGAATTAAAAGGGAACGCTTTCATGAGTAAAGAGGATTTACTTTTGGTTTCTGGACAGATACAAAGATATGCGGAAGATATGGCAAATGCTATCCAAAACGAAGATAAACAACACTTTTACAGTTTAATGAAAACGGTTGTTAATATTTCCAATAAGACGCTACATGAAATGGACAAACAATTTTAAACGGCATCCATAACTTACCACCTGGTTCTCAGGTGGTTTTTCGTTTAAGAAACTCGAACGTGCTTCGACTCCTTTTTGCGCATATAAATGGATGAACTCTATATAGTTATCCTATTATTATTTGCAGAAAGGAGAGTCAACATGAGTATAGAAACTGAATTCATTCGTATGTTTTTAGCCTTTTTATTGGGTGGAGCCATAGGATGGCAACGGGAATCCTACCATAAACCTGCAGGCATTCGAACACATATCCTGGTATGTCTCGGCTCTTGTTTAACCATGATGATGGGTGTCTATTTAAGCGAAAGCTATCATAATGTTGACCCCACTCGTATATCCGCCCAGGTCATTTCTGGTTTGGGATTCATTGGGGCGGGAACCATACTGAAAAATGGATTATCCGTAACAGGACTGACGACGGCGTCCTCCATTTGGTTGGTTGGTTGTGTCGGTCTTGCTGTTGGATGTGGGTTTTATATGGGAGCAGTAGGTGTCACGTTAATGTGTTTCCTTAGTTTAAGCAAATTTAAACGTTCCAGTAAAGAAAAGGATGAGCATAACCTTGAAAACGATGACAAGCAAGAGAAAGAGGAATAATTTATTCATAATAAGAACGAGGAAATGAAAAAAGCTACGATGACGGGGATTCCATCATGTAGCTTTTTGTTATTAGGAGACACGTTCTACATCTTGCAGTTCATCCGCAAATTTGCAGTAGGTTCCTTTAATTTTGATTCGGTCTTGATGGGTGTGATACGTCACGTAAAGCAACTTTTTGGCTCGTGTAATGGAGACAAAGAGCAACCTGCGTTCTTCCTCAATCTCCTCTGGTTTCATCGTTAAGGAATCGTGTTTGTATCGGTCAATGGTATTGATAACGACATCAAATTCTTTTCCCTTAGAAGAGTGGGCTGTTGTTAAGACGACAGCCTGATAGCGAACATCTTTTTTCGTTACAGGTTTTTCGTCCTTATACAGAACCAGTTTCTTTAAGTAGGTAAACAGAGCAGAAAGGGTCATAAATCCTTTTCTTTTGAGTTCTTCAAGGAAACTCTCCACGACTGTGTCTACTTTTGCTATTTCCTCAGTAACACGGAAATAGAAATCGATTTTGTCTTGTTCTTCCGTTAACGCTAAGAAAGATTTCATCAGTTTTACCCGATATTCCTCTACAAATGCTTTTACCTGTTGTTGATTCATCTCTTTGATTTCTTGATTAAATACATACAGGTATTCCATCAAATTGTAGGTACAGGATTCATCCTCAAAGAAGTCAATTAATGAAATCATGATTTGCACATTCTTGTTGTTGAGTAGTGCTTCCGCCACATCCAATACGGTTGGGATATTTTTCTCCTTTAAATATTGTTCAACCATAAGAAGTTCGCTTTTTGTACGAGCAATCACGGCTATATTTTCAGGTCTTGTTCCATTTTGGATTTTCTCTTCAACCAGTGTAGCAATGCCTGCGTATTCTTCATCTTGGGTACGATATGACCAGAGTATCGGCTTTTGTCCATGTGCCGCTTTGCTAACCAACGTTTTATTGATTTTGTGCTGGTTTAAATCGTTGAGTTTATTTGCCGTTTCGATAATTTCTGGTGTGGAACGGAAATTTTCCAAGAAATATATATCTTTTACCTCTGCAAAGAACTTATGGAAATTTAAAATATTCTCTTGGGAAGTGTATCGCCAACTAAAGATACTTTGGCTATCATCGCCAACAACCATTAGGGATATAAACTTTTCAAGGTCAGTTAAAGCGGAGACAACATCAAACTGCATGCTGTCGGTGTCCTGGTATTCATCGACGATGATGTGCTGATACCCATATCGTGCAAACACGTTTGGATGGTCTTGTACCAAATCGATGATGAGCGTGATTTGGTCTTGGTATTCAATGAGATTTCGCTCTTGTAATTTTTGATTGAATTTCTGATACAAATCAAAAATGGTTTGAGCTAGGGAAGGCGTAAGTTTTAATTTTTCACTACACGCAATCGCATCCAATACATGGGTTCCTTTTAATGTTTCGAAGTACTCGCTTAATTGAACAACCACACCTCTGGCATTAGGAAAGTTGATAAGTGGATTCCTGTAGTCAAAGCCATCCAGTTTATCATTTTCCTCTAAAATTTCAAAGATGATATCATAGACTTGCACTTTTTCCGCCAACGAAGGAACTTCACTAAAGCCTAGCGTTTTATATTGACTTTGAATGATTTTTTCACCCCAAGCATTAAATGTTAGAATGTCCATATTCTTTACATCGACGCCTTCTATCTCTATTTCCTTCGTCCAGTAGAGAATACGTTCCCGCATTTCTCTTGCCCCTTGATTGGTAAAGGTGAGAAGGAGAATGTCTTTTGGATGTACACCTTCTTGAAGTAATTCCGCAACACGAAGGGCAATCACCGTTGTTTTGCCAGAACCAGCACCTGCATTGATTCGGGCAATCCCTTTACGGAAGAAAATGGCTTCGTATTGATTTTTGGTTAATTTTAATTCACCTGCTTTTTTCGTTTCTTCCACTACGGGCAATACTTGCTTGCCTTGTTCATAGTGACAGATGTTTGCGAACGAACAATGTTCACAATGAGAAGCCTCACAGGTCTTTTCTGAATCCAAGGAAAGCTCCATATTCAGCATGTTGACGATGCGCTCTTCAATGGTATCTGCTTGTTCATTCGTAAAGACATGCGAGATAATGTTTTTTCCTTTTTTTACTTCGAAATCAGGAACCAATTCTGTGCGAGTATCATCTTTGCTTTTGAGATGATACAGGCTGGCGACAACAGGTTTGTCTTTAACCAGTTGTTTTCCTAACAGGGTGAGTAAATATAGTTCGATACTGTTTTGGGCTTTTGATTCAAACTTACGACCGCTATAGGAAAGTTTCGGTTCACTTTTTTTGATTTTTACGATTTCCACATGGTCTTTGTTCTCGAATACAAAATCAGCCGTTACCGTAATGAGAGTGTCTTTCACTTTTACATCCCCAATCACACCACGTTGTAGAACCGTACGATTACGTTGCTGTTCATACGAGAAGTAACGTACCAATTGTTCAGTAAGTAAAGCCAGCTCTTCCTTCTTTGTCCGTTTGGCAACAAAAAGGCTGTCATCGAGCATCGAATCCAACTGGTTGACAATATCTGAACCAGTAAAAGTTTGAAAATCAATGGTTTTAAACAACTCTTTGAGTTTGACACTTACGGAATAGCTTTTTCCTTTTAAATAATGCAGTGCAAGCGATTCAAAATACCCTTTCACATGACAGATATCCATGCTTACCAATTGAGATGCGCTTACCTTTTTTTGTTGTGCCATATTCGAACACTCCTTTGAAATGTTTTAAGTAAAATCCTTGTTTTTTCACTTGTTTTATTCTATGGGATTTAAGAACGATTATAAGAAAGAGAGTAAGAAACAATTGACTTGCATGAAAAACATAATATTTATTTCATCGTATATAGTCAATATTAATGGTATACTTATTTTTGTCAGAAAGGTTTTTGGAAAAATAATTAAAAGAACATAAATTTATTCCTATTTTGCCCGATAATTAAGTAATGCATAATAACTAGGAAAAAAGAGATTACATAAATATACAAAAAAAAGAATGTTTCATTCATAAAAAGACGAAAATTGTACAGAAAAATGTACAACAAAATTATTGTACGTATATGTGGAAAATTTGAATTTTTTGGGTAGAAAGGTAGCGAAGGTTTTATTCAGATAAAAACAAAGTGTAAAAAGATTTTTACACTTTTTACATAAGAGCAGAAAGATAGTGAAGGGAAGATAGCCATCGAAAAGGGAAAGCTGTACGAAATACAGGGACGCAATTCCGATGGTTCTACTACATATGGTTAGGATGGCTTGGTTCGAAGGAGGACATATAAGTGAAAATATGGGAGCATTCCGATGATGGATTGCCGTTAGACACTCAACTTATGCAAGCGTTACAACTGGAAGAGTTTCGGCTCCATTACCAACCTAAAATCGATTTAATTTCAGGAAAAATCATTGGCGTTGAAGCATTGATTCGATGGGAACACCCAGAAAAGGGGAGGATTTCACCTTTAGATTTTATACCTATCGCAGAAGAAACAGGCTTAATTCTACCTATTGGCGAATGGGTAATGCGCACAGCTTGTGAACAAAACAAGATTTGGCAAAAAGTTGGTGTACCTCCTATGATTATGGGGGTCAATTTGTCTGCTCGGCAACTTTATCAATCCGATTTGGTTGACAGAATTGAACAGATATTAAAAGAAACGGAGTTAGGTGCTGAATATCTGGAACTTGAAATTACCGAAAGCATGATTATGGATATTGACCATGTTCTCCCTATTTTAAAAGAACTAAAACGCATCGGTATAAGAATCAGTCTTGATGACTTTGGGACAGGCTATAGCTCCTTGTTTTACTTAAAGGAATTACCCATTGATATCCTAAAAGTAGACCAATCTTTTGTTCGGAATTGTACGATTGATACAAAGGATGCCACATTAGTAAAGGGAATCATAGCAATGGCACATGAACTGCGAATTGAAGTTATTGCGGAAGGTGTGGAATCAAAAGAACATTTAGTTTTTCTCCAACAAAACCTTTGTGATAAAGGGCAGGGATATTTATTCAGTAAACCTTTACCATCAGATAAATTGATACAAAAAATGAACGAAATCGAACAAATTATTAAAAATGAAGGGATTCCTCCAGAAGTATACCATCAAAAATGGATGGAAGAAGCTTTAAAAACGGCCCGTCAAGAATTACGGGATACCGTCAGACAGCAACAAGGGATGATTTTTAAGTTTGTTAAAGAGGGGAATAGATTTGTTCATGTATTATGTGATGGTGAATTACTCTATCGAATGAAGCTCACACCTGAAGAAATCATAGGAAGGGAACCGAAAGATTTCCTACCAGAAAATGAAGCCGAGTTGAAGGTGAAACATTATGAAAGGGCATGGGCAGGAGAGGATAAAGTTTCTTATAAAGGAAATATCAATGGTATTTGGTATATCGCCTCTTTACGCCCTATTCGAAGCGGGGGGCAAGTGACGGAGGTCATTGGTTCGTGTGTGGATATTACTGAACTGAAAGAAAGTGAAGAACGTTATCGAAGATTGGTAAACCTGTCTCCAGAACCAATTGTTGTACACAGTCAAGGAATCATTAAATATATGAACCAGGCAGGAGTGAAAGTTTTGGGTTTTCATCAACCTAAAGAACTCCTTGGGAAATCCTTTTTAGATTTTTTTCATCCTTGTTCTCTAAAAAAGGCGATTCAACGGATACAACGTTCAGAACAAGAAAAAGAAGGTCAAGTGGAACTTATTGAATATCAAATGATTCGGCATGACGGAACTATCTTTCATGCGGAAGGTACAGCCGTTGGAATTAGGTATGAGGGAGAACCAGCTATCCAGGGAATGTTTCGGGATGTTACAGCAAGAAAACAGGCAGAGCAAGCTCTCCACAAAAGCGAGGAAAAGTACCGTCTGATTGCAGAAAACACGCAGGATTTAATTAGGGTGTTGGATACGAAAGGGTTTGTTCGATATGCCTCTCCCTCCCATGAAAAAGTATTAGGATATCCACCAGAGATTTATGAAGGAAAGTTAGCTTTTGATTTTGTTCATCCTGAAGATGTTCATCCTATTCAAACACAATTTATTAGCATGGTTTCTTCAAAAGCATCCTTTCGAGTTGAATTCCGATATAAACATGCCAAAGGAGGTTGGGTTTGCGTGGAATCTTCTGGAACACCTGTACTGGACGAACAGGGTGAAGTTGAACATCTCGTTGTGGTCTGTCGTGATATTTCAGAGCGAAAGAAAGCGGAAGAAATGATGCAGAAATCGGAAAAACTTTCCGTTGTAGGGCAATTAGCTTCAGGCGTTGCACACGAAATAAGAAATCCGCTCACTTCTATACAGGGATTTATTCAATTGATGAAAGAAGAAGTAGACAAACCGATGTATTTTGACATTATATTGTCTGAAATTCACCGATTAGAAGAAATCGTTGAGGGATTTTTAGCCCTTGCAAAACTACAAGTGGCTAAAATGAAAGAAATAGATATAAAAATTCTTTTAAAAGAAGTCATTATCGTATTTGGGACACAAGCGATATTAAAGAACGTTGAAATCGTAGAAGAATATGACTCCGATTTACAGCTTGTCCTTTGCGATGCCAACCAAATCAAACAGGTTTTTATTAATATCCTTCAAAATGCCGTGGAAGCCATGCCAAATGGAGGGATGCTTAAAATCCAGGTACTACGGTATAGTTCTGACTCTATCCAATTTCGATTTATTGACTCAGGAGAAGGTATCTCAGAAGAAAGGTTGAAACATATTGGAGAACCCTTCTTTAGTACAAAAGAAAAGGGAACAGGGTTAGGTTTAATGGTCAGTCAAAAAATTATAGAAGAACATGGAGGAACACTTCATATTACAAGCACACTTAACAAAGGAACTACAGTTGAAGTACGTTTGCCCGTTCAATAACACTTTATTCGTTAACTTGAATCCTTCTTTTATACAATTTTCATAAGTGTATTCATGTTTGATAGAGGTATGAATGAATGGTATGATTCTTCATATTTGATTTTACCCGCATGTCTGTTTGATTAGGATATCAATAAAGTAAACGAACGTATAAATCATTTCAATGTTGCTTCTGTCCTCCGATTAGCCATCTAGAAGTAAAATCACCTACCGTCCTCGTTAAACCTGAGCATAAAGGTTCTAATGGTCGGCAATGAAGGAGAACAACGTATGGAGAAATTATCAAACCATTCTTCTATCGAAATCTATAAATCTATTATGCAATACAATCCAGATGCCCTTTTTATTCTTTCCGTAAATGGAAAGTTTATGGAAGTGAATGAGGCAGTAACGAAGATATTTGGCTATACATTAGAAGAAGTCAAAGAAATCCATTATCAGGATATCCTTGTTCCTGAACAGTTAGATGTCAACCATCAGCATTTTCAACAAGCTTTACAAGGATTTCCTTGTGAATATGAAACAGAGATTTTTCATAAAGATGGAGACCATGTCCATTTGCAGGTAAAAATAGTACCCTTAGTGGAAAACAATAGAATTATCGGTATTTTTGGTGTGGCGAAAGATAAGAAGGAGTTGCATCAAACAAAAGCATCTTTAATGAAAAATGAAGAAGGATATGGACAATTAGTTGAACTGTCTCCAGAACCCATTATGATTCATCATCAAGGACGAATCCAATATGCCAATCCAGCTTGTACCAAGCTTATCGGAGCCTCAACATTAGAAGAATTAATGGGTCAATCAATTCTAGATTATTTTCATCCTGATTCTGTTGAATTAATTAAAAATCGAATCAATCAAACAGAAAAAATAGGCGAGAATGTCACACCTATCGAAGAAAAGTTAATTCGTTTGGATGGAACCGTGGTTGATGTAGAAGTTTCTGGAATCATCATAAATCATCAAGGAAAACCCGCCTTTTTGATGATATATCATGATATATCGAGGAGAAAAAGAGCAGAGGAAGCTCTTCGTCAAAGCGAACAAAATTATCGGTTAATTGCAGAAAATATGACAGATTTGGTCTGTGTCATAGATTGGGATGGCTTCTTTAAATATGCGTCTCCCTCTCATTTCACGGTGTTAGGATTTTCATCGGTATAAAGGGAAACGTGCAAGAGAGTGGATGCATAAGGATGACTTCCCGCAAGTAAGAAAGAAATTAGAAACGATGCTACAAATGAAAGAATGTTCTGTGTTCGAGTTTCGTTTCAAAAATATAAAAGGCGATTGGATTTGGTTAGAGGGAAAAGGTAGACCCATCTTTGATTCTGATGGCAACTTTCAACATTTTCTTATTGTATCCAGAGAAATAACGGAACGAAAGCTATTTGAGGAAAAATTACAACACATGGCGTATCATGATAAATTAACGGGTTTGCCGAATCGTAGGTTGTTCAAGGAACGATTGGAGCAAGCTTTAAAAGAGGCAAAACGCTATAATCACAATTTAGCGGTCATGTACATGGATATGGATAAATTTAAATACATCAATGACACATTGGGACATGATGTAGGGGATGAACTTCTTAAACAATTTGGTAAAAGGGTACGGTCAATTCTTCGGGATAGCGACACACTTGCAAGACAAGGTGGCGACGAATTCACCATTATTCTTCCACATATTGAGGATGAACAGGATGCGATTGAAACAGCCATACGAATCCTGGAATCGGTTCAAACACCTTGGCTTGGTTGACATCGCTTCATTTTTGTGTGACTACTAAATCGAATATAGTCTAATATATAGGTGTATAGCTTATATAATAAGATAGGAGATAAAAAGATGTTGCATCTTGCGTACTTGGGAGAATCGAAAAAATTAGAAATTCCTGATAGGGCGGCTAAATTTTTGATTGTACGTAAGCCTGTTAGTGGAATACCTGCAGGTTTTCTACACATCCCGCAATTAAGTCCATCCTTAAATCTGTTTGATAAAACACAAATATGGAAGAAGAAAATCTATCAATCCGAAGATGTGAATTATTTGCACTCGCTTGATATCGGTGAGCTTGAGGATGGTGTGTGGTGGCACTTGTATAAAAAAGAGTTTATCAGTGAATTAGTCGAGCGACCAGATATGGTTCGGGCAATTGAACGGTTAGCCGACAAACTCGACAAGGGTGTTGAGGTCTATCTGTTTTGCTACTGCAAGAACGTTTGTCGCTGTCACCGTGGGCTTGTTGGAGAGCATATGGAAAGCAAAGGATATTTGGTTGACTTTCGAAAACAAGAGGAACCAAAACCACAAGAAACGCTCCCCGCACAACTATCGCTATTTGACTAAAAGGAGGTAAAAAGGTTTGATACCAAACGATATGGAACTGAAAGATGAAGCAAATTCTGGTGTGTTATCCGATATGGATTATCACGAGAAAGTATTCAGTGATTACTTGGACAAACACGTCTCAATACGGAAGATAAATGACGTGATATGGTTTGTGTTTGATACGGGAAGGAATCGATACCAGACACCTTATAAAGTATTGAAGCAATTGCTCTTTGATTTGAAGTGCAAAGCACTCGAACAAAAAGAAGAAGTAGAAATTAGAGAAAAAGTGCTTCGAGATTTTCTGATACAATTCGATGTTATTAAACCCGCCTATAATGATTTTGTGACCATAACAGTGCAAGAACGTTCATTCAGGGGGACGTCAGTAGCCACGTTGTTCGGCCATCTTTTAATTTTAAAAGCCCAATTTGATATGGGTTTGGAGAATCCGTCACATGGTGAAGGCTTCACCTCCGAGCAAACCAAATAAAAAAAGCGATTTGTCACCAACCTTGCAATACCCGTTAAGGATGGAGACTTCTCGCTATTCATATTTTCAATCCTATATAAATCTTATGTAAAAAATAGATGATATAGGGTCTACATACTAATGGCTAGATTGTGGAACATCATTTATATATTGACCAGAAAATCCAATTTGTCCTGTAGATGTTATATATTGAACGCCATATCCACTTCGTTTTCCATCCTTCATTCCACCTTCGTAAAATAGCTTGCCACCCAGGTATATTTTCCCTGTTCCATTTGGTAGCCAATTAGCAAATTGCCCTTCGTAAAATAAGTCACCCGTCTGTTCATTATACAATTTTCCATAGGTGAATGTGCCAGCATTAAATGTGCCTTCAAACATCAATCTTCCTTGATTATCATAGACTTTACCTTGTCCATCAGGAAGATAATTTAAGGATTCACCAACATATTTACCGTTATGAAAATTTATCGTAATTATCTCTTTTGGCGGATTAAAGTTGATTACCGTACCATTACCTGTGTTAGTAGACGTTATAACATTGTTAGTTGAAGAGTTAGCAGGACGGGTGAAGGTATTGTCAGGCATACCATTATTGTTTTTAACAGTGGTAATGGTTACAGTACGATTTGCATTGTCGTAATTTACTTGGGCATTGTATTGTTCACTAATAAATCTTATTGGCACATAGGTTTTACCCTTTATAATTTGAGCAGGAACATCTAACAAAAATGGCTTCCCGTTGATTTTTGCTTGTACATTACCTATCACTAATTGAAGACTCTTTCCTTCGCTATAATTAATTGCGGTAACCGTCTGGGTTGAACTCTCCCAAAAAATTTTTGCGCCAAGTTTGTCTACAACTCCACGTAAAGGAACAAGTGTGCGATTATCTTTTTGTATCGCTTCATTTGATACTGTCTTACCGTCAATAACGATGGGTGTAGCAAACACTTTAGCAGTCGTTGATAGTAAAGCTACTGAAGTAATGGCACAATATAAAGTTTTATTCAAAATAAACCCTCCCTCAATTTATCGTCTTATGATGCTAGATTATATGCAGAGTAAAGGATTGTCAATTTACTTTACTCAATATTATGATAATGATTCCTAGATAGTGATATACTTTCGTCAATATCCTCATGAATGGGAACCACTGGCATCCGCATTGATTCTATTCACCAGCACGCCCATGTACAATCATACCTACGCTATTTTCTCCGTATATTGTACATACAGAAGTGGATGTAGCTAAATAAGAAGTATACAACAAACTAATAGTAAAATATATTTTACTAAAATATAACAATATGATATAATCGAAACAATAAATATCGGAGGATGTCAGAAATGGCTAAGAAAAATTTTTATGCAGTACGAGTCGGTAGAAAGAACGGGATTTTTCTATCGTGGTCAGAGTGTGAGCAATACGTAAAAGGTTTTAAAGGGGCAGATTTTCAAGGCTTTACAACATTACCTGAAGCCGAATTGTACCTGAATAGGGAAAAGATACCTCAAAAACATAAAAAACAAAAACACTATTCCGCTCCAATTGAAAATAATCATAAGATGAATGCACGTATGCTCCATGTTTATGTGGATGGAAGCTATAACAACGAAAAAAAGGTAGCAGGCTATGGATTAGTTATTGTCCAAGGTAATCAAGTGGTAATGAAAGATTTTAGTTCCTATCCGTATGAAGAAGTAATCGTTTCTCACAACGTTGGAGCGGAACTAAAAGGTTCTCAAAGAGCGGTTGAACTGGCAATTGCCAATGATTTCAAAGAGTTGATGATATATTACGATTATGAGGGTATTGAAAAATTTGCAACAGGGGAATGGAAAGCCAAAACCACACAAACGATAGAATACCATCGAATGATGGAGAAGTATCAAAAGCACATTCGGATTCGGTTCTCTAAAGTAAAAGCCCATAGTGGAGAACGTTTTAATGATATAGCGGATAAATTAGCAAAGTTAGCGACCAAAATGTAAATTGCTCCTGATTAGTAGATTTTAGTAGAATAGGATGATTATGAGCGAAACAACGGAAATTTTAGTTGGCTATAAATATATTTATTTTGATATTTAGAAGAACTACATAGTTGGGTCAAAGAAGCTTTGGATTGGCTTGACCCATATGCATTGGAAATACTTGAAATTACCCCAATGGGTGAAGTACAAGAGAGAACCTATGATAATGGAAGAGTCGCCTATACGACACCTACCTGCACCTGCCGTGTTGTTGAAGATAGAGAGTTACCATTCGACTTGTGGGAGACTTTAGAGAAACATTTTAACATGATTTGCGAGAAGTCCACTTCCTCTATAGGTGGGAGATTCATTTGGTAGTAACTCTGGATTGTTTTCCGTTTGCTTATTCGTCACACGCTGTTTTGTTGCTAATAATGTCTAAAATGGAGATGGTAATGCCATGAGAGAAATAAACCGCAAAATAGAAACTATTGAATATGTGACATATGACTATGAAAGCCTACAAGAATTCGATGAACACGAGTTGATTCTTAAAAAAGATGGTTGGAAATATGTAAAATCAGACGGCTATAAAGCCACATATTCTCGAAAACTATCCTTTTGTGAATGAAACACCAACAAGTAAAACAAGGTCGTTGATTTTTATGATTCGTATGGTAAGATTTTTAAGCTCGCTAATCATTCAAAGAAGAAAAAACATGGGATGTATTTAAACATGGAGAAGCTCAGAGCCGAAATCAGAAAACTTATAAAGAAACATTAACATATGGATGTATTTAAGTTTTACAAGTGCTGTGCCAACGCTTGCGAATCAATCAAAGAACAAAAACATGTGATGTATTTAAAGAGCCGCTCCTAATGTTCTAGAGCTATATTTTGGAATTAGCACTCAACTGTCCCTATAAAAAAGAACAGAGCGATGGCAAAGCGAGGTCATAACGACCTCGCTCTTTTATTGTGCCAAAAAACAAATGGGAGAGTGCTTTTTACTGAATTAAGTATTGACTATATGCAATAAAAAGTACTAAAATGACTTTAGTAGAAAAACGGAGGTAAAACAATATGCAGTTTTGGGAATTAACCATTCCCGTGATATTAAAACGGGACTTATCACTGAAAGATATGAATGAACAGCTTTCAAAAGTCATCAATAAAACACTCCTACTGGACGAACGGTTAAAGGAGTTTCATGCGTTAAATACCTTCAAACTGTATGTGTTTTCTGGCTTATATCCCATTAACAAAGAGGGATACAAAAAGGGCAACATGTATTCGTTTAAATTTCGCTGTATGGACAGAACATTTGCGTTAAAGATAAAAAACCTATTGAAAATGGTTGAGAACGACCTGATTCAAGTCATCGCTGTTGAATTGGAAAGTAACGCTCACAAACCCATTCAAGCCCTCTATACGCTAACACCTTCCGTCGCTGTCTTTACACCTGAAAACAAAAAACCAAGGCATTGGACAAAAGAAGATTTTTCGTTAGACGAACTTCGTATTCGCATCCATGTTAATGCCAAAAAGAAATATGAATTGTGGACAGGGGAAGAGTTAGAAGCTGATGTTGATTTTGTAGAGCGGATAGAGCAAATCAATCAAAAAGTAATCGTCCTAAATTATAAAAAACCAGGAAAACTTCTTACGAACAAATTTAGAATCCAAGTGAAACAGGATTCGCTATCCCAAAAATTAGCCTTCATGGTCATGGGTTCGGGATTACTGGAAAAGAATTCGCTCGGTCTTGGGTTTTGCACCTATGGTAGACAGAGAGGAGAATGACTGTTGATAGAGATATTTGAAGAAGTGAAAAGGATGTATGAACAGGAAGGGGATAAGTACTTCATTGATAAGTATGTGTTAACAGAAGGGATTTATATCCGAATCAACAAAGACTTATCAATTACGGAAGACGATATACTCGTTGTGAAATCCAAGAAAAATGAAGAGTATGATTTCGACTTATATCGTTGGTTTCGAGAACGAGATTTCCTTAGCAAAATCATTTACGATGATGCGAATAAATGTATCGATACCAACGAGAAAAAGATTCATTCCATCAATCCGTACAGCTTGATTCTAAAACGCATAAATTTGCCTGACAGCATACAGGGATTGGCTAAAAATACGTTAAAAACGGTGGATGATACAGGCTTATCATCCGAAGCGTTTTTTGAGATTGTCCTAGACCTTCATTTTAAAAAAATGGAGAGTTTGTACGATTGTACAGTGGACTACCAAACCTATAAAGAACGGCTATCAGAAAAAGCAAAAGAAGCGATTCCCTTGATTTCCAATCTTAATGCCAAAGACAACACTCGTATAAAAATGTTCCTGGACGAAGAGGTGATGAACTATCAAGTGTTCTTCAATGAGTATATGAAGGGAAAAGCCTTTGCGGATAAAACTTACAACGAGGATATAGAAGGTCAAATTCAGGGTGTTTTAGGCTACAACAATTCACTTAACTCCAGAAAGCCCACGCTTTTGATGCGAACTACCTCTTTTCAAGCTCCGTATCGAGTCTCCATTGAAGATGCCATTTTATTTTATAAGATGTCCTTAATTATCCATGAAGTAAAGAAAGAAACGACAAAGTTATTTGAAGTAAATGGCGTGGGGGAAGTCCAAAACTATGAAATGATTCGGCGTGATAAAGGTGGGCTATACCGTGAATTTAATATTTTGCAAGTAAAAGAACCTGCAGACATTTTGGAAGAGGTAGCCCAAACATGGAGAAGTCGAACTGCCATTGAGGAAGAAGTGAATCGGACTTTTCTAAAAGGATTGTTGTATGCCGTATACAAAGTAGATGATTCAGGGGATGTATCTGATTTTCTTAAATCCTTTCAATCACGATTTACGGACATGCATCTGTTTAATGAACTGGTGATGAACCGAACCTTGCTCAAAGGCTACTTTGTTAAACATTACGACGTAGATATCTATGCTTTTTTTGAAAAAATCCTATCATTCATCATGGTTTATGAAATAGAAAATGCTCCATTTCCATTCTATGGACTTAGAGAAAAATGGGATAAGCAAATGAGCGTTCTACATTATTTTTCAGGAGGGAAGAAACGTAAGGATATGAGTAAAAGACTGAAACAACTGATTATAGATTCATCAGAAAGACTAAGAAACGAAGAGATTTTTGAAGTAGAGGATGATGAAAGTTACTATTTTCTTTTAGGTCAAATTGCTTCCTATCTTGTCAGCCAAAGTCAAACGAAAAATAAGAGCGGGAGAATGTTCACTCCGTTCCTTCAATCGAGAAATAGCCAAAAGATAAAAGCAGAAATGCGCAGAGTATATGATTTGTACGCTTATAACCTTCCTGTCTATTCACAAGCACCCATCAATAAAGCCATCCAAGCGGTGAATGCTTATGCACCTACAAAATCCTTGATGAATAATGAACTGACAGATATGTTGCATGCAGGAATCATTGGTTCAAATATTTTTTACATGAAAAAAGAAAAACCACAAGAACGAGAAGTGGAGGCAGTATAGGGATGAAAAAGTCAAACAAAGTATATGGTGTATTGGGTATCGCAAGCTATATGAGCAATTTTAATGCGGATTTCACTGGAAACCCACGTAAATTCGGAGATATGTATTTTGCAAGCAATGTAGCGGGTAAATACCCGATTCGAGCTTTCTGGAACAAGTTAGGGGAACGGGTCTTTTTCATTAAAAGTATGAAAGTCGATAAAGAAAAAGCGGTTCCACGTTTAATGGATGAACGGTATGAATTTCTCTTTGAAAAGAAACTAAAACCCAAAACATCCAGGGAAATTATCAAAGATTTGTTTTCTTGTGTGGATGTGATGAATTTCGGTGGCACATTTGCAAGCAAAGAGAACAACATCTCGATTACAGGAGCCGTACAGCTAACAGAAGGAATCAACAAATATGAGCTTACCGAAACGATTCGAGAAGAAATCTTATCTCCGTTCGTAAACTCCAATAAAGAGGATTCTGACCAAACTACGTTAGGAAGCCGAAGTATTGTAGACGAGGCCCACTACTTCTACGGATTCAGTGTAAATCCTCTAAATTATAAAGAGTTTGAGGACGTGATTGAGGGATTTGAAGGGTATACACAAGAAGCCTTTGACCTTTATAAAGAAGGTTGTCTATACGGTGTAAATGAATTGCAAAGCATGTCCAAAGTTGGCAGTGAAAATGAATTTGCCCTATTCGTAGAACTAAAAAATCACTCTAGAGTTTCAATGGCAAATCTCCATCAATATGTGTCCTTTGAAAACAAAGAAAATCAAAGGGTTATAAAGCTAACACGATTAATGGACTACCTAAAAGGTTTTAAAAACCACGTTGCTTCCATCGAAGTTTATTTTAATCCTTATACGACTTCGATTATCGGAGAGTCCACGGAACTCGACATGCAAACCTTTAGCATTTTGGACAAATCAGTCATTAATCGGTAGAAAGGGAATGTATAAGCTATGGAATCCATTAAGTTTACGTTATCAGGTACAGGGGCGACATTTAAACGCCCCTACATAAACACCGTTAATTTATCCTACTCACATATCCACAAAGTTGCGTTATTCGGTTTATTAGGTGCAATTATCGGTTTAAAGGGACATAGACACAAAGAAAAAGACCAACTGTATCCTGACTTTTATACAAAACTAAAAGGTCTGCAGGTGTCGATTGTTCCTTATGGTGATGGTCTTTACTACAAAGATAAAAAGACCTTTACGGAGACAACTGGATTTTTCAATCATGGCGATACGCTTATTGTAAAAGAACAATATCTCGTCAACCCGAAATGGGATATTTACCTGGCAAAAGGGAAAACAGAAGACACGCTATTTGAAGAAATAAAAAGGTCGCTCCTTAATCGGGAGGCTATCTTTGAACCTTTTTTAGGAAAGAACCATTTTCCTGCTTCAATAGAGCAGGTGGAGATACTTGAAATACCTGAAGCTGACGATGCCTTGTTCATCCATAGTTTGTTCCCCACAGAGATGTTTGATGTTGAGATAACAGGCGATATTGAACAAGATGAATATGTTTATAAAGAGTTTATGCCTATGGGATTCACACCCTATTTGAACCATTATCGGGAAGAAGAACTAGCCTGGACTAATTGTATGATTGAAGCAAAAGAATCCGTAAAAGGCTTATATCAGGACAAAGAAAAAACGCTCTATTTTCTTTGAGGTTGAGAAAAACAACATAAGATGTATTTAAAAAAATATATACCACGTAACATTAGTTGATTATCGAAACCGAATTATTAATTAACATAAGATGTCCGTATGATTTCGAAAAGGTAGGGAAATAGACCAAATGGGAGGTGGAGTTTGAAATGTGGAACAAACAGAATATGACAGAGCTAGTCCGAGATTTAGACTATCTCTATGCGCATAAAACCGCCACGACAAAAGAGACCCTTTATAAGCATAGCGAAAGAGCCTTTCAGGTTTTTGAGTATATATCGAACAAAAAGAAAATCGACCAGATGGTAGATAAAATTCTAAACGATTTGGATTTGTCCCAAGGCGATAAAAGAATCGGAAAGTTAAGCCTTTCAGCAAAACAGTTGATTAAAGACATGTTTGCTAATGTGATTTACCTACACGACATCGGTAAAATCAACCCGTCCTTCCAATACACAAAGATGGATAATGACCTATCTTCCAAGTTTAGCATTCCGAATGTAACCGCAATGGAGAGCAAGCATTCTTTTTTATCGACCGCTATTTACCTCGACATCTTCTATCCACTCACAAAGGCAATCAAACACCCATTGGAGCAACGATTTGTTCAGTATCTTTTGTGTTGTTTTTCCTTTGTCATCTATACTCACCATGAAAACCTCTATAATCTCGATGAACTTTTTAGTCCTGAAACATTTGAGAAAAAAATAGGGTATCCGTTACGAAATTACGCTTATGAGTTTTTTTACAACCGAGTTTTTAACATACCTAAAAAACTTTGGGAAATCCCGACAAAAATCAAAAGCCTTCAGATTGGATTTGATGGGATAGCCCTGTGGATTCTAATGAAGTTGCTTCATTCTTTGTTGATTTCCAGTGACTTTATTTCCTCTTATCAATTTTTTAATGGGATTGAAGAGGTGGACATAGATTTAGGATTAATAGAAAATTCCTTAGAGATTGCAGACATTTATACCAAAAGTGATATTTACCAAGGAATCAAGGCGTATGCGGAAAATAAAACCCATTTTGTTGATGCGCCAATCAACGCTTTGCGAAGCGAAATGTTTTTGGAAGCAGAGCGAAATTTATTACAACATCAAAACCAATCGATTTTTAACTTGGAGATGCCGACAGGAGCGGGGAAGACCAATAGCTCGATTAATTTAGCTTTGAAGCTCTTACAATCAGGCGAATACGATAAATTGTTTTACATTTTCCCTTTTAATACACTGGTAGACCAAACGAAAAAGTCTTTTAAGAAGTTATTTGATACCCATTTTGAGTTTGAATCGGTCAATTCTATTTCTCCTGTATTATCACGTCATTTTGATACGGGTGAAGTGGATTATACCAAGACCCTACTGGATAGACAGCTATTCAATTATCCTGCTGTCTTTACGAGTCATGTGAATCTCTTTCGGACATTCTTTGGTATTGGAAGACAGAGCAGTATGCCTCTTTTCCAATTGTGCAACAGCGTCATTATCTTAGACGAAATCCAGAGTTATCGAAACACCATATGGCGAGAGATGATAGAGTTTATTTATCGGTATTCAGAGTACCTCAACATCAAAATTATCATCATGTCAGCCACGCTTCCTAATTTGGAAAAATTAATCGGGTTTGATTCCGAAAGATTTGTTCCATTGATAGAGAACCCAAGCTTGTATTACCAGCACCCCTTGTTTACAAATCGGGTAGCCATCGACACCTCATTGGCGAAGAGGAAAAGTACCCATAAGCTTCTCATAAAAAAGGTGAAAGAAGCTGTTGAGGAGCGTAATGCATGTCAAAAGCAAAAGGGGCTTCCTGATTATTCAATGGTGTTGGTGGAATTTATTAAAAAGGAAAGTGCTAATGTCTTTTATGAGGAGATTTGCCAAAGCAATATCAACTCTGATTGTATGGTCTTAGAGCTTACAGGGGATGATGGGGCATACGAACGGGAGCAGATACTTGATATCATCAAAAACAATACCAGTCAAAATATCATTCTTGTGACTACCCAAATCATTGAAGCAGGTGTCGATATTGATATGGATATTGGCTTTAAAGATACGGCTTTGCTCGATAATGACGAACAGTTTTTAGGGCGTATTAATCGTTCTTGTTTGAAACAAAACTGTAAGGCTTATTTCTTTAATATGGATAATGAGAAGGCAATATACCAGGAAGATTTACGCTTGGGTAAAAATCTATCTAACGACCAGTACTATGAGTATCTGGTATCCAAAAACTTTGAACCTTATTATGAGGAGAACTTCCGTAAGATTCATCTGAAAAACAACGAGTTATCCCGTCAAGGAATGAACAGCTTCTACGCTAATCTTAGAACAATGAAGTTTGAAGACATTTCAAAACACCTACAATTAATAGAAGACAACTCCTTTCAAATTTTTGTTCCCTATGTACTTAGGAAAGAAGGGAAGAAACAGGATGAAACGATTAAGATAGATGGAAAGAAAGTGTGGAGTGATTATGTCTCTCTGATTGAAAACTCTTTGATTGGCTACGCTGAAAAGGCGATAAGTCTGCAGAACATGAGGGAAACACTCAATATGTTTACGTATCAGGTCTATGGTTCAGGCATTGCGGGATTGGAACCGATAGGTGGATTATTTTATATTGAAGCTGGTGAACGATTTGTTATAAACAATAAATTTAAACGCAAAGAGTTTGAACGAATCTATACCATTTTAAAATGAATATTTGCAGACCATAAAAAGAAGGAGAAACCCTACAACCCTTGATACGATTACGGTTCTTAACATACTATGTATTTAAACTACAGCAATTTGGTAAATCTATCATCATTCTCGTGAAACCTTAACACATAATGTATTTAAATAGTTAATTTATTAAATCGTAATATGACCAACAAGGTTCAGCGATAACATAAGATGTATTTAGCCTTAACGATATCCCACTTTGTCTACGTGTGTGGATTGAGAATAAGCATGTGATGTATTTAAAATAGTGTGTAGGTATAACCTCTTTCCAGGGTCTAAACATAAGATGTATTTAAAAATCATTCAGTTGATTGAGAAATTTTTGACCGATTTTCTGTAAACATAAGATGTATTTAAAGAACAGCCCCCTACACGATAAGCATTAGTCCAGCAGTCATCGAAGTGAGAGACTCAACCATAACAAGCATTGTATTTAAAAAACTCTGTCAGTACTGCAAGCATCCAATTTTGAATTCTAACATAGAATGTATTTAAATCAAGGAAAACTCACTGAACTTTTAATCGCTCATAAAAGTACCTTAACATTCAATGTATTTAAATAGGACAAGATTGCTAGTTAAATCCTTTCATGAATGAGTAGCATGTGTATTTAAATATTGCTGTGAGTCGCAATGTGGCTTGGATAATCTCGTTGAACCATAACATGTGATGTATTTAAAAATCATTCCATTCATTGCGAAGTCTTTGACCGATTTTCTTAGTTGGTATTTAAATTAAACATAAGATGTATTTAAGCAACTCTTTGCCATCCATTTGTTCTATTATTTATTTGTCTAGAATCTACCATCTCGACAAGAGTGACCATTAACATACGATGTATTTAAATCTGTACTTATCCAAAATTGTAATTGTTTGTGGTTGAACCATAACATATGATGTATTTAAATTATTTGTCGCTTGTACCTTTGATAAGTTCCCATGTTCAACTCTCACGTATACTTGAACCTAAAACATATAAAAACATGATATGTATTTGTTAATCGCTAACAAACCGCCATATTCCTGTTGGAGCTTAACATGAGATGTATTTAAAGATATGATGCCCAACTTTTTATTCATGTGTCTTAAACTTTAACATGTAATGTATTTAAATAAATATCGAGCACCAAGAGGATATGGATGGTTAACCAATCCGAAGAAAGCGGCATATAATCGTGTGTACAACCGAACCACAAAGAAAGCCTGCTATATTGCGACTGCGGTGTATGGACATGAAGATGCATGGCAAGTGGAGAAATTGCGACAATATCGGGATAATGCCCTTCGAAAGCATGTCATGGGGCGTGTATTTATCACTTGCTATTATTTGATTTCCCCTCATTTGATTTCCTTGTTAAACGATGTGAAACCCGTTAGGTTTCTAACAAGAAGCCTATTGGACAGATTTATCAATAAGCTATAAAAAAAGAAGGGTTTTACTCTTATGTGGAGTAGAACTCTTCTCTTTTTGTTAAGCAATAATTTTCATGGAAAGGTTTCGAATGAGGTCACCACGACTTACTACCCCGATTACATGATTTTCGCTATCGATAACAGGGAGTTTTTTAAAGTGGTGATGCGCCAGCAATCGTATGGCTTCCTCGAAATCGTCGTCTGCAGAAGCAGAAACGATGTGTTTGGACACTTTATGACGCAGGATTTCATCCACAGTCTTGTTTATCTTCGATTCAAGGACGGCTTCTATCTTCTGTGCCTCAATAACAAATACCATGATGAATAAATCACGAACGGATGTGTCTTTCGGAGCCAGATAACGCAAGATATCCCCGTCACTTATCATACCAATGAGTTTATCCTCATTATCAACCACAGGAACGCCACCAATTCTGTGTTCAACCATAAGGGCTAGTATTTCCTTGACGGTCATGTCTTTATGAACCGTAATCACGTTTTTAATCATCAAATCTTTTACTTCCATTGTCGTTTCCTCCTTTACTGAATAGTAATCGTCCCACAAATGTGCCACGAACGACCCAATTTTTATACTTGTCAAAGGACATGCCAAGGTAATCGTGTAACTCTTCTTTTGATTGGCTGTCATGCCATTTATCGATGTAGTCATCAATGGCGTGAGCTTGAACTGAACCTTCTTGGTAAAGTTGAAAAAACTTCTTTTCTGGAGCAACCAATTGAAGCTGGACTTCCTGGATATCCACGACCTTGATTTCTGCATCTTTATTCTCTACATAGATTGAATCGCCAATCTTAACGGATGGCAGTGTATTTTCTGTAAAAATAGCTTCCAAATATCCGAAGTGGTGTTAAATACATCATTATGTTCATCGCCTTCAGATACTAAAAATTGTTCGTTTTCTAAAAGAATAACGATACGCTTTGGTTCGTTTATATTTTTCATTTTAACCATCCTTGTCATGTTGTGGTCTGGATAACCACTTTTTACTGTATTCATTCTAACATAAATTTATTATTTCGTAAAATATAATTTACAAATACGCAACCATATGATAGTCTGTATTTAGTGATTAAGGAAAAGTAATTAAAAAAAGACTATAAGGAACAACATAGTAACTAAATATAGGGAGAAAAAAGAAGGGATTAGGAGGGAATTTATCATGTACAAGGAGTGGCTTCATTCCATTACCAGACAAATCATGCAGTATGGAAATGATAGAGAAACCGATTTGGTTTTGTTGCACAACCATTTATCGATGTTGGCGACCGACATTCAACAAAACCCAAAGTTTCAAGAACAATTAGCCAAATGCCATGATAGCAACCAACACAAGGCAATATAAAGTTGAATCACGATAAAGACAATATCAATATCTATCGAAAAATTAATCTATAAATCAAAAATGAGAGGACGAAAGGTTATGCAAACCACAACACTACAATATCCAACAGGAACACAGGTATTATGCCATGCGTGTTCAAATCCACTGTTTGTCCTTACAAAGGATTCAGCATCACAGGTAGAGGTTACGAAAGATTTAATTAAGGCAATTGTTCCACAAAAGAAACCAAGAGATTTAAACAATGCAAAATGTGCTCATTGCGGATGCCGTGTGCTTTATAGCAAATTACGAGTGCCAAGCGGAACCACTTATACATATCGCATGGGACAATTAGTAGATGTACAGGAAAAGGAAGCATAAATAGCGGTCAAGAGAAAGAGGAGAAATCCTCTTTTTTTGTTGTTTTCAAACCCAGAAGTGCTAAGACATCAAACCTCTTGATAAACAAACTTAATATAATGCACTATAGATAATATTTAATAATAAATAGTATAAAGTCAAAATATAATATTTGTGCATGAAAAAAAATATAAACTAGGAGGAATTTGACGATTGAAAGATAAAAACAAAAATTTAAAACGAACAAAAAATACATTGAAAGTACTAATGGGAACGTCTATCTTAGCTTCGAGCCTGATGACAGGACAAGCTTTCGCCTCGACGAACAGTAACCTCATTGAAAAAAATCACTTTGGTGGGGAAGTGAATGCACAAGTAGACGTACAACAAGTTAAAAATGTGCTCAATATCGTCCATCAAAAGGAGACTAACGTGCAAGTCCCACTTGTTAAGAGTGTGACGCCTGCTATAGGAAGTACGGTGGTAAGCCCCAACCAAGATGTGGTGTTCCAGCTTGAGCCCAATGCTAAAGAATATAAACTAGCCTCTCAATTCCTTTCTAAAGGGATGATTGGTGCTTATTTAATGGATGCAAAAACACTGACACCGCTTGACAATAATCATATTGAATTTGATTCCGCCACAGGCAAATTGACCGTGAAACATGCCGTATTAGACCGCTACACCCAATATGCCATCGTGTTAGATATCCAACATCATGGATTTAATAAAGAGGATAAGCAAAAAACGGGTAATAAAGAAGACAATAAATCTGTTAAAAAGATTGATGTACCTTCTCTTGATGTTGTCACTGCAGTGGATACCACAGCCGATAGTATTACGCTTTTGGGTCATGGAACCGTATCCTTTGGAAGCGATAAACAAGTTCCATTGAGTAAAGAAGCCCAAAATGAAAAGTATAAAGAAAAATCCGATGAAAAACAGACAAATGGTGTAAAAATCGCCTCTAAGTATAAATTCGGAGATGTGGTGAAGGCATTTAAAAATCCTGCGAGTGGAAGAACACAAATTGCTGGAAAAGACAGAACCGCTATCGCAACCTTCTTCACAACGGGTTCAGCCATTGGTGAAGCGACCCACGTATCCGCTCAAGTTGAAAATGCATCGGTTAAAGTAACCGATGGAGGAAAACTTAATGTCAATGTAACCGATGACTATGGCAATCCTGCTACCAACGCTACACTAACCGTAACAGGAACAGGTGCGGGTAATGCCAAAGTAGCTTCTGCTTTTGCAACACCTGATGCCATTAGTATTACAAATGGAACTGGTAGTGTACCGCTTTCTGACCATAGTGCAGAAACCGTATCCCTTTCTTATACCGTACAGGATAACATCTATAAAGATGTTGTAGATACGCAAAAAGGTTCTGTTTCTGAAAACTTCTTGCCTGGATTAACAGGCAAAATTCAAGTGATAAATCCGCAAAAAATTATAGCAGGAGAAAATGCTGATTTTACAGGAGAAGCGGATGATATTTATGGTAATGCTGTTTTAGACGGGACACAAATGAATGTATCCGCTCAAAATGCAACGGTTTCTAACCTAACTCCCACAACCAACGGAGCCTTTTCTTTCACAGTAAAAGCCCCAACGAAAGCGGGAGCGAGTCCCGTTAACGTGACAGGTGCAGATTCAGGTTATGGGGTGGTTGATTCTATCAATGTTTCTCCTGGTCAAGCAAACAAAGCGGTATTGAACGTACCATCAACAATGACTGTTGGGCAAAATGTGTCTGTAACAGGAACATTGAAAGATAAGTATGATAATGCAGTGGGGAACCAAACGATTACTGTTACGGGAGCCTTAAAAGGAACGGTAACAGCAGATGCAAATGGCGCATTATCAGGTTCACTTAATGTGGTTTCCGATGGGGCAGTAAACGCTAATATTAATGGAACTTCCATCTTATTAGCCAACAGTGCGGGACAAAGTGTTACGGTTAGTACTCAAGCTTCTAATTCCGTTAAGCTATTAACTAACACCATATTATGGGATATATATTGTAGTCCATACGGAAGCAATTTCTACTACAATCCTCCCAGAAGTTTGGGAGGACTTATACCTTTAGGAGATTTAAGCTTAGATGCGTATCAAAGAGATATAGGTCCTGTTAGTAGTTTTGGTCGTATAACGGTATATGACAGAATGGGACGGACATACTCGGTGACTTTCCCCAATACTTCTTATAAGCATGTTTCAATTTCTGCCAATACGTTAAGAGCGGCTGGTCTTAGAGATGCTATAGAATGCATCACTTATGAGGCTAATGTTCCCAATATGTCTTTTAGGACGCAGGTTGGCTTGGGAAATATTACAGTAACTTATTAATGAAAAACAAAGAACCAAACATCCGATAGTTGAACATAAAAAAGCACAAGGTGTATCATCGAGCCTTGTGTTTTTTATGTTCAAGCAGATTTATTCATAACAGATGTATCCTGAACAAGGTTTGATAAGACGCGGTATTGCTTGATAAATAACATCTAAAAAATTAAATACAATATTGATACGTGAAAAATATAAAATAGGAGGGGTTTGACGATTGAAATATAGAAAGACGGAATCAAAAAGAGTGAAAAAATCCTTGAAGGTGTTAATGGGAACCTCCATCTTGGCTTCCACCTTAATGACAGGACATGCTTTTGCATCGACTACAAACAACCTGATTGAAAAAAATCACTTTGGTGGTGAGGCTACTGCTCAAGTTACGAATCCCGTGGCTCCTAATGTATTAAACGACTTCAAAACTCAAAATCAAAAGACGTTCGTTCCGTTGGTAAAAAGTGTAACGCCTGCTATGGGAACAACCGTAGTACGACCTGATGCGAATATGGTGATTCAACTTGACCCCACTTCCAAAGAATATCGCATGGCATCCGCTATGCTTAAAAATGGACTTGTCCAAGCGTATGTACTAGATGGCAAAACGGTAACTGTGCTTCCGAAAGCCGATGTCACATTTGATGCGACCGCTAACCAAGCGATTATTTCCCATGATGTAATGAAGCGTTACACACAACATGCCATTGTCCTCACCGCAGGGGAAAATGATTTGCAAAATCATCAAGATAATGGGGATAAAGGCAAATCAACACTTGCTCTGCCTATGATGGATGTCGTGACAGCCGTAGACGATAACACTAAGACCGTTACACTCTTAAACGGTGGCGTTATCTCCTATACTTCTTTTGATAAAGAAGTAAAAGGACTCCAAATGCAAGGTCAACAAGCGGATTGGCAACGTGGCGACAACCAAGGTGATTTGGAAAAAGCAAAAACTACTTTTAAGTTATCAACCATTTTCCAAGTGGGCAATGTCGTTTACACCAAAGTCAATCCGTTTGATAACAAAAATCATATTATCATGAAAAACCCAGTGGCAATTTCCAGCGTATTTAAGACAGGTTCCGCTATTGGAGAAGCGACTCATGTTACGGCTGGTGTAGCGAATAATTCCGTGCGTGTAACAGAGGGCGGAAGTCTCAATGTCAATGCTACCGATGATTATGGGAATCCTGCTACAAATGCAACCCTCACGGTATCGGGAAAAGGGACGGGTAATGCAAGAGTTGCGTCCACCTTTGCGACTCCTGATGCGATTGAAATTACAAAGGGAACCGCCAGTGTACCTCTTAATGACCACAGTGCCAATATCGTATCTCTTGCTTATCAAGTACGGGATAATGCGAATCAAGATGGGGTGGATGTTCAATCAGGTATTACACAGGAAACCTTTATACCTGGAACAACCGCAAAACTTCATCTAAAAAATCCAGCTACAGTTGTGGCAGGCAAAGCTTCCAATGTAAGTGGCGATGCAGAAGACATCTATGGAAATATCGTACTAGACGGAACGGCTATTCAGGTTTCCTCTCAACGTGGGAGCATTCAGAACATGACAGCAACCAAAGAAGGTTCATCCACCGTTGATTATACGGCTCCTACAAAAAAGGAAGTGATTCCTTCACCATCAAAGCAGGAGATTCTTCCTTTACGATGAATCCACAACTATATGTTCGTGCCGACCATCCTACCCAAATTGAGGGAAATGCTGGTTCCGTTGTGGCAGGAAAACCAGGAGAGGTAAAACTTAATGTGCTTGACCAATATGGAAATCCTGTAGAAAATGATGAAACAATCACGGCCCAATTTGCGAATAACATCCTGCCTTCTCAAACGGTTAATGTGAAGGATGGGGTAGCCGATTTTAGCTTTACCGCACCAACGAAATCTCAAAACATTGGCATGTCACTTTTAGTTGGAAGCAATGCGTTAATTTATAATATGCCTAATCCGTTATCCATTACCCATGACGCCCCTGCAAAAGCTATCGTCACACTTCCATCCTCGTTAAGCAAGGGACAAAATGCAACGGTAACAGGTACAATAACTGACCAATACGGCAATCCTGTAGACAATCAAACCGTTTCATTTGGTGGAGCGTTGACGGGTTCAGCGACTACGGCATCCGATGGTGCTTTTTCAGCCAATTTGAAAGTAGGCGATGCAGGAGCAGTCACAGCAAACATTGCTGGACAGAACATTTCACTTGCAAATAACAATGGTCAACCGATAGCAACCATTTCAACAGGATTTAATTGGGTTAAAGTAGGAAATAATTGGGTTCTACCAATTCATACTTTTATTAAAGATGGTGACCCACATATCACTATTGATTTACCACAAAACCTTCGTGCATTTAGGATGAAAATAAATGGATTATCAGCCACAACAGGCTTCCGTTTGATTACATTCTTCTATGATACAGCAGACGATGGTAGAGGTATTTACTATACTAATGGAGGATTTTCATCGTGGCAGGTTCCTAATTTGGGTTATGTTTGGAAAACCTTTGAATTCGGTGCTTGGAATCCTTCTACAAAAACTGGTGAAAATGGATACGTTGATAGTATTGAGGTTGACCCTTTATAATCCGTGCCAAAAATCCTTTTAGTTACATGGAACAAAAAACAGACACGGGTATGAACCCCTGTGATTCATTAGTAATATGTTATTTGTAAAAAATAATTTACATACTAGAATTAATGAGATATAATTCTAGTAAGAATATAGAATTGTTACTATAAAAAGGAGCGATAAATAATGGAGTACAAATACCAGATTGGCGATAGAGTTATTGCAATCAATAAAACACCTCGTATTCGAGAGCGTGATAATTGTGCCACCTATTATCAACAACTAGAACGTAAGCAAGATTTTTTATATGTAGTTGGTTATGACGAAGAAGAAACCGAAAGATTAGGGGTTCCTTGTTACTGGTGCAATGTTGTTCCTGCAATTGGGGGCGATTCTTTTTCTGAAAAAGACCTCGTGTTTTATCAAGAAAAAGCAGTTATGTAGAAGTGATTTAGAACATGGACAATATCAAAAAGACACAAGGTAGATTATACTTCCCTGTGTCTTTTTTCTTTATGCCGCTGATGTAGCCTGAACAAAATCCTCAAATTGATTGTGGTAAATCGTTTCAGGACTCACCTTTTGAATGACAATATCTTCCAGCTTTTCATGCTTACCAAACGCTCCATTCTGCAGGGCGTATAATGCCTTGTTATGGGCTTCTTCCACTGTACAATGGTGGTAAGTCAAATGTCCAGCACCCGACGCTTTAAAATCCACTACATACGATTTAACTCCATCTGTACGGGTGAGAAATTGAAAATAAGCTAAAGCTAATTCCCGTTTTTTTTCGGGGATTTTATCCAAGTGCTCTTGAACCATTGTTTCTGCATTCCTATCTAAGACATTGACGAAAAATGCCATATTACGAATCAATCCTACTTCTTTCTTTGTCAGTTTCATGAACCATCGCTCCTTATGAATATGTTTATATAAAACACCAAAATTCTAGTTATTATTCATTATAGTTAGGAATCAGGTCTCCTATAATTGGTGGATTTTATACGAACGTAACCTCTTGTGGTTTGGTACATAACCATTCGGAATGGAAGGGGAAAGAAAGACTATAATACGATATACACATACAAAACAGGTAAATGATTTCTCATTTTCACTAGCAGGTTACTATTTTTATAAGTAGAGATGTTAGATGTCAAAAATTTACTTAACACTAAAAAAAGAAGGAAAGACCGAGCAATTTGAAGGCAAAGATGGAAAAATGCACGATTGTTTATGGACAATAAATCGTAAAATTACAGGGAATATGCAACTTAGTGGAGCAACCATTAATAGTGAAGCTCGGTATATTGATTTCACATTACCAACTGAAGTGGAGAAACTACCAAGGGATGCCAAGCCCGTTGATAATGAGACGGCTGAGAAACTTTGGGCAAGTGATAGCCACTATTTTGGAGAATAGGCGATAGAAAGTTGAGAATGAACACAAAGAAATAGAAAAGGAATGTGTAATAATGATGATTGAATTGAAGCAGGAAGCACAATGTGAAACTATCCAATGTTTTCAATGCAAGCTGTGGAAACCGATGATTCAAGAGGATGAAACACCACTAATGACCTATGAATCAAGTGTTCTTGACAAACAGACTTTGGGAAAAATCCTGGGAGTCTGCAGTGCTTTTGAGAATTTTTATCCTATGTTTGATAACGAGCAATGTGAACTTTAAGATGAATTGCAACATGTTGGCGAACCTGTTAAATCATTTCAACTAGGACAAACCATAAGTATAGGAGGAAAGAACATGACAAAAGAAAGATACATGAGTATGGGATATAAAGAGGTAGAAGGCGGTGAGTTTGATACCATTTATAAGCAATTCGATAATGGGAATATGTACATTGTTCAGTTTAATGAAGAAGTCCAAAAAGATGCAATTGGATTGGTTTATTTAACAAAAGAGCAGGCTAATAAGCTTTTCGGTTAAAGTTTCAAGACTATCGCAAACCTATCATATAAACATAAAAAACCAGCCAATAGTTGGCTGGTTTTTTATTCGTGACTTTTGTTATGTAGAAGGCGGTGATTCAGGTTCATCTAGTATTTGAATTTTAGATTCATGAACCAGTTCGACGTTCAAGTCTACTCGAATTTCATAGTAACCGTTTCCGTAATCATAAACAATTTCACATTTTTTTCCTTTATACCAAACATACTCTCCTTTGCTCACAAAAATAAGCCCCCTGAACTAATCAATTCGACCTTATTCTACATGAAAACGTATCATTTAACAATTTCTTAAGCACATTTACCTGAGAAAATAGAACTATAGGGATTTATGCGTTTTGTTTAGGGGGTAACGGAACAAATCACCATTGGAACCTGTGGGTTTGTTTTTTCCTCATATAATTCTTTTAATGTTTTGTATTGAGGTATGCCAATACAGGAGACTTCAATCTGGTGGTCATAGGTATAGGTATCTCGAACCTCTACATCCTCCACGCATTCGATAGTAGATGCATGTTCAATAACGAAAAACCCATAGGCTTCATATGAGCTATTGGCTAATACGATTTCAATAATGTTTTCATATCCGATTTCAAAAAAGTTCATCGTATGTTCTCTCCTTCGTTATCATTAATATAATTTGTACTTCTCGTCTTGCAATGCATATCCGAGTTCCTTGAAGAAAGGGAGAATCCCATTGAGCTTTTCCTGCTTGTCAGCATGGAACTCTAGGTGTTCTTGTATTTTATTCCGCTCTTCTTGCAACTCTTTTACCAGGGCTATTTTTAAGTCTTCAAAGCGGTCTATTTTCTTCGCTACTTTTTCGAGTAGGGCTTTTCTTTTAAACAGATAATAATGGGTATCCTTCAAGGAACGTACCTTAGATAGCGGTGACTTTTGAAAGGACTGACATTTTTCAATTTTCTTATCCAAATCCTCAATCATGTTATTGATGGATGCTTCTTTTCTTTTTAGGTTGGACTTGATTTCTTCTGGTGTTAAGATGTTCTGTTGAATCCCATACCATTGTTCAAAGATATTAAACTGCATGAGTTCCGTATCCTCTACATAGATGGCAAAGATAGAAGGAAAGGTATTGGGTTGTCGCACTTTAACGGATGGTTGAAAAGATAGTTGTTGGGTGGTCGCCCATTCTGTAAAAGCTTTATCCAATAAAGAGCCTAAGAAAATAAGAAAAGCGTGCGGAGTCAATCCATCTTTACGGTCTTCTGTTTGAAAACTATTCACCAGGAGATTGTTTGCTGTTTTTAATACACGATACGATTCGGTAAACAAAAGCATGGGTTCCATCGAAGCACGTTCTAAGAAGTCACCTATCTGGTTTAGTTCATGCATCGTTTCTTTCACATGATTGGTAAACAACAGGGCTGGTAAGGCATGTGGGTAATTTTTATGAGAATACAACATGTTGGTTCGTCCTTTCCACAAGTAACTTAATTAAGAATGGAAGAATGTTTTTTATCTATGGTTAAAATCTCGTTCGGTAATTTTTTATACCAAGCAGGTAGCGAGAATTGAAACAGGTAATGTCTACACGCTTTGTATTGATTTTGAATCAATTTAGAAGGGTGTTTGTTCACGTTATAGGCGTTACACTGATGAATGTTCTCCAAAAACCACAAATGGCGATTGAAACAACGCTCAACCACATCCAGTGAAGGTTTTGTTGCGTTGGCATCGTGAACAAACATATGCTGGCAACCAATCAAATACCGCAATACTTCACGTTCTTCCAGGATAAAATCTTCTTCCGTATGTTTAATCCCCAAAGTTTCTAACAATTGATGCCCGAACTTTGTACTATCAAAATATCTCAATATATCATCATAATGATTTCTGATGTCGGCTAACGCTTGAAAATACTTCATATGCATGACAAGTCACCTCTCTATCAATTCAAAAATCCGATTATTATTTATATATATATCATATCTGTTATTTATCAAAATGTAAAATAAAATTTACACATAAGTATATATGGAGTATAATTATATATACCAAAACAAGATAGATTAATAGGATGTGATAGAGATGGAACGGTTGTTTGTTATAGGGGATATTCACGGAAAACGACACACATTAGAATTGATGTTATCCAAGTGGAATCCTGATAAAGAACGGCTCGTGTTGCTTGGTGACTTAATTGATAGAGGAGAAGATTCCTACGGAGTTATTCAATTAGCTCAACGTCTTCGTGAAGAATATGGAGCGATTGTCTTAAGGGGAAACCATGAAGGAATGTTGTTAGATTGGATGGAGAATCCATACGAACAATTAGAAGCGTACTATCCTCAAGGAGGACGAGAAACGCTTTATTCTTTTTTTGATACGGATATTACCTATACTCGTTTGCCTTCTGAGATTGTCAAACAGCTCAAAACCTATTTTACAGAGGAAATCCAGTTTTTAAAGAGTTTGCCCTACTACTATGAATGGAATCAGTATCTATTGGTTCATGCAGGGGTTAATCTCAACCTAAAGGATTGGAAAAACTCAAATCAGTTGGATTTTACTTGGATTCGCAAGCCATTCCATTATGGAAAAAATGAAACGGGGAAAATTATTATCTTTGGGCATACCCTAACGAAAAATCTAAACAGTGACAATAGTAAAGGGATTTGGGTTTCACCTTGTCAGAGTAAAATTGGGATTGATGGGGGAGCCGTGTTTGGTGGATACCTGCATGGCATTGTCCTCGATAAAGAAGGAATCCAACAAACCTATTCAGTTGGAGCAGACAATCAAATTTACACGGGAACACTGGATTTAGCAGGGTAATAAAGTTGAGAAAAGATGATGAGGTGGTAGCATGGAGGATTTCGATAGATACAGTTTGATGGAGACTACCACGTTTATGGGTTTTACAAGAATCATCGATTAACTAACGGACAAACCATCTCCATTTTCTTTTTTAAAGATGATTCAGGGAAAAGAAGGCACTATAACATTGCTTTGTTACTCGCCAATAAAAAGAAACACATTAAGCAATGGATAATGCAAGAAAAAGATGTATTAACGGGAAAAGAAACAGGAAGATGTGGGTTAGAGGGTTTGCTGTGGGCGAAAAGAATGATTTTAGCTTTTGAATCCTCTATATACACAAAGAACGGTGAACTGATACGTGTTGGATGGTTAGATAATAGAAGAAGAGACGCATACCATCACGGACTTAAAAAAATAGGTTTCAAGTACGGGCAAATAGATAATGAAAAGTGTCTGTTTAAAATTATAGACAAATAAAAGCCATTTGGTTATAAGAAGAGGAGAAACAAACATGCGAAATTATAAAGAAAAATACGGGAGCATTTTTTTGATGGAGGATGAAAGTCCTTTGGAGGAAATAACCGAACCCGCCATCTTGTTTGATAAACATAGCTTTACGGTTTATAAGATGGGGAATCGTGAGATGGTCAAACGATATTATGAATCCTCTATACAAAAATCTTTGGCGTCTAGACTTTATGAAAACTGGATTCTGATGGACTTGCCAAAGGATGCGGAGTTGCTTGAAAAAATTGCGCATAACCCTGGCTATTTAGAAACGTTTATCAGAAGTGTAGTCAAACTGGATTTTGATACGCTCATTGTTTATGAAGAATCAACCGTGGATGGAGAGCGTAGAGATGCATGGTAATGGATAGACCTTGTAATGATGATGTAACGCCTATATTTGACTGGCTCTATTGGGCGGCGTTCGAAATACCCGAAAAACACTACCGTTGGTTGATGTTTGGTTTGATTTTAAATGCGAAACGAATGTACCGAAGCACCTTCATATACCTGATAACGTCATCGTTCATCCTATACCGTTTGATGATGGAAACTTAAAAGAAGCTGTTATCGTATGGGAAAAACGTTTTAAACAGATTTTAATGTACAAAAAAGATAATAAAAAAATATTTATATCTTGCTATGAGGGCGTCTCTAGGTCTGCAGTGTTGGCATTATGGTTGTGTTGTGAGGAATTCGGGAACTATGACGAAGCATACCAGCACGTTAAAAAGTGTAGAAATGTTTATCCACACAAAGAATTCTTACCCTTTCTTGATAAATTAAAATCAAGATACAAATAATTAGAACAATAAAAAAGCCGAGGTGCTATGCATCTCGGTTCTTGATTTTGTTTGGATTATTATTTTTGCTATGAGGAATATCGTGTTGAAATCGGCATATGAAACTCCAGTAACTTTTTTTATATTTACTATATTGTCATAACGGTATGACGTATTTTGCTCGTAATGCGTATTGTTCACAAGAGTTCTTTAATTCAATTGAAAACATGTGTAATTTGGTCAACTCGTTTAAATTTAGCGATTCAAAGAGATTTTTAAATCCTTCATAATCTTCCTTTTGTTTGAGTTTGGCTAATTCATTTATAACCTGGTATGTTTCCATAAGCACTCCTTTTACTTTGCAATATGTGTCTTCCACTATTTACGATTTCCTGTTTTGATAGAATATTGGCTTTTTACTTTTTACTACAAGTAAAAACTAGAAAAATTACCTGCCATGTCTTTCGTTAAATTTCGCATGTTGGTAAGCATTTGATAAAATCCTTTGCTTTTGTTCAGGAGAAAGTTTTTCGAAGTCTTCCATGCTTTCAATTATGGTTACTTCCTGCCATTCTCCATTCGCTTCCTCAACGGTTACATAATCGAGTGGAACTAACATTCCTTCCGCTAAAAGACCTTTCTCTGACATTTCGTAAATAGTTTTTGAAACAAGACTTTCGACAGCATTACCTTTTGTCATCGATTCACACGCTTGGTAAAAATCCATTTTCTTTCCCACCTTTCGCAATATCGGCGTTTGTAAAAACCATATATTTTGGATGTTTAGTTTTTGCTTTCAACACGATTTTCCGTATAGCCTTATTTTTTAGCCGCAAAGAATGTCAGCACGAAAATAAATAGAAAGGCTACGGCACTCATAAGGGGGATGGTGATGAATCCAAAAAATTCAATCTGGATTTCCCCACAATAACTGCCGATTCTGCAAAATGAACTGTGTTGATGGAAATACTGAATATAGAGATGGTAGAGAGCAACTACAAATCCTACTATAGATAAAAAACGGATGTAGTGTTTGACGTGATTATCGTGAATAAAAAGCGAAATGACCACTAACAAACCAATCGGATACATACAAATACGCTGATACCAGCATAAGTCGCAGGGTAGCAATTGCATGACTTCGCTAAAATATAAACTTCCTATCATGGAGAGAAAAGATAGGGAAGCAATAATTATTAAGGGTAGTTTCTGGTCTTTTATCATGGTATCTCCTTTAAACCGTTTTTCAACATATTGTTTATAGTCAAAATTATATCATAGGTTTATTTATAATCAAACGAAGGAAAGAAAATATTTATTCTCATAATCGACAAACAAGCCGTGTATCATATACCATAAACGACAAAAGGGGTTATGTTTATAACAACAAGAAAAGTAAATTATTTTTTACGAATATGTGTATGCATACTAGGTTGATTGGTTGTATAATGATAGCAACTTAAAAAATGTAGGGTAGGGGGAATTTTTATGGTTAAAGTTAGAATTCAGGAGAACGAGAAAGAAGTTGTTTTTGAAGCGGGAATCATTGAAAAAGCATTTTTACATCACAACATAAAGCTAAAAGATATGATTCATCTTATTGAGAAAAAGGGAGAAGAAATCTTAGCGGTTGAATACAACGAACCGATACTTCTCGTTGGTGACTTTTCTTTAACGCTTTATCATACGCCAACGACCATTGTCGTTACGAAGGTATTTGGACAACATGCAATTCTCTAATCAGATTGTTATAGAGGAAGAGAAATGAGATGAAAAACCTTACAAGGAGAGGATTCAGATGTTACTAGAAGGTAAAGGATGGATTGCACAGGAGTTTTATAACGAGTATTTACGGTTAAAAGAAGAAATTTTTAACCTCACTAAATATGTTCAGTATGAAAAGAACGCCGAGTTGGAAGCAAAATTAGAAGAAAAAGTGAAACGGTTAAGATTTGTTTTACAGCAATTGAAACTAAATGGTGTAGCTCTAGAGGATTTGATTCTCTTATCAATCGGTGTTGAAGTATAAAAGACGATATCAATTAAATAAGTAAGATTCTTGCACAGGGAGAGAGGAAGATGAAAAAAGTGACGAATAACGATTAAGCCGTAAAGGTTTGTCAGGAAAACTATTTGAACGTTCAATTTGAGATGGATATTTCTGAAGGAGAATCATCGAGGGTTCTAGACTCTGTGGTTGTCCGTGTAGACCCGTATAAAAGCTATAAAGGAGAAAATCTAATTGAAGCTGTGAACGTCTATCTGGATGCTCAAGAAAATAAGGAAGTAATCATGGAGCAAAATGATAAGACTGCAATGAACTTAGAAGAATACCTATATTGCGTTGAATGCGGCGAAGATAATCTTTCATTCGAAGCAAACTATGGTGGATTTTACAAATGGAAGTGTAACAATTGTGGACACACCTTTCAAAGAAAAGCACCTCAAAAAGATTAAACAAGAAATCAAAAAATGAGGATTCCATAAATGAAAGGGTATACCTTATCGTTTCAGGAAGCCATTGAAAAATGTATCAAGGGAGAAGGCTTTATACGGGGTGAACTATTCCAAGCAGGCTTGTATGTGAAAAACTATCATGGTGTTTTGGTTGAAGTAGACGGAAAGAAGCATCATGAGATAGTGGATAACCTAATGATTTCAACAGGACTTTTCAATCAAAAGTTCAAGCTCTTTTGTGTGGTGAATCCAAAGGAATTGGAAATTGACACTGCAGTTGCGAAATAAAAAGGAAAAGAACAAAAAAGGAGAGATAACCATGAAGTTAGCAACGATATTAACCATTATAAACCGCCATTCAACGGCTTTCATGCAACCTGTCAGCCCGAATGCCATACTGTTTACGTACGGAGCCACGGATGAATTGGAAGATATGATGCATCATATTGAAGAAGCGTTTGGAATTGAACTGGATAGGGAAGAATTTGATGTTTGTGAAATCGGAGAATGGAAAGTATCAGCTTTCATTGGGAAGATTGAACAGAAGATTCTTCAAAAATCCGCTTAATCAAGTAAAGATAACCAATAGAGAATCGTCCAGACATGGGCGGTTCTTTTTTTATATCTCGGACAACTCCCGTATATAATATAAAAATTTTTATATAACAGGTTTTTCTTTTGGAATTACTTTTATTTAGGGAGCGATTTAGAATGGTAAAGAACGATGTTTATGATTTAAATTTTGATTTTAAAGAAGTGAAAGAAGTAATGATTGAAGAGACTCTTTCACAAGAAGAGATTAATGAAGGATTAGAACCCGAAACGTTGTTTTTAAAAGTAGCACTTACAGGACATGCCTATGACCGTATGAACAATACAGCAGGTAGGGATTGCGAATGGATGCATGTAGAAGATTTGATTGTAGAAAAAGGAAATCAACTTTTCAATGTAAAATACGGGGAGGAATTTGTGATGATAAATGACACACAAACGATAGCCGTTGTAGCCAGGATGCATCGACAATATGGGGATTGCGTGCTTATTTTAGAGACAGTCATTCGTAATGTGATTATGGATAGAAACTTAAGAGAACGGGAAAACAAAGTCAGTGTCAACAAAAGAATAAAAGTGTTGTAATCCGTTTACGGACTACTGATTGGGAAGGGAAAGATAGAATTTTACTGCAAGAGGAGAGGCGAAAAATCCTCTCTTTTTTATTTGAAGTTTGCCTAATTTAGGTTGGGGTTCCTAATAAATACATAGCAATCTCAGTATAATACTACTGAAAAGAAATATTTGTAAAAAATTATTTCTTAGAAAAATATTAAAAGGAGAAATCTCAATTGAAAACAAAAACGAAAACAATCGCATCAGCTATCATTGCCTTATCTACCATGATTGGGCTTGGCGTCAATGCATCTGCCATGTCATTCCCGCAACCGCCACAACCACCAACGGCTCCCCATTTTAACTATGGAATGCCACCAGGTATGTATCAACCGCCTTTTTTTCATCCACCCGTGTATCAACCTCCAGTATTCCATCCACCTATTTATCAACAGACTGTTTATCAACCACCATCATTTCATCCACCTGTTTACCAAACCCCTGTAAATACGCAAGTTTTTAAATCGGGACATTTATTGTTTGGTGGATTCGGGTTCAATACAACCACTCATATGTTCCAGCCTAAATTATATCTGGTTGCTTCGGACGGGAAGTATGAACTGAATATGATAAATATGGCAAGCATGTTGAATTTAAGTTCGGCAGATATGTTTAATCCATCGGCTATTATGAGTAAATTCCCACATTCCCTTACTGTTCAAGTACAAGGTGTATTGCAAAGCAATCAGAGTATTACGGTAAACAGTATTTCTTACCTTCATACTCCAAACTTTCCTGTAGCTCCATCAGCACCAATTGCCCATAAATAGGGCGGATTCTAAGCTATTATGTGTAAACATAGTAGCTTTTTATTTCTGATTATGTAAAATAAAATTTACAATAAAATATATTAATGATATAATTATAATATGAGATTCCTAGTAGAAAAGGAGGTTTGCGAAATGTGGTTGACGATTATTTTGATATACTTGTCTTTAGCTATTGCATCGGTTGTTTTATCCGCCTATGACCCTTATTCCAAAACCTTTGATTTCAGTTTATCCGATGGATTGGAATTTTCTTGGTGGCAACGTTATTTCTTATGGTTAGCTGTTGGATTGGGTTGTCCTTACTTTCTTCCAAAAGAAATCAAGAAGAAAATATCTGAAAGAAAATATGTGAAAGAATGGCGAACCAAGGGTAGTTTCACAAAAAAACTTTAAGGTTGTCAGACGGAGTACAGAACCATTTATCAGATAAAGAAGGGGGATTAAACTTATGTTTCAAACAACAGAGCAGGAAAGAATTCACATGAAAAATTACGCTCAATTTGGACACTATGAGTTGTCAGGGATGTATAATGATAGAGTCGTCAGGTTGTTAGATGATTTTGAGACACTACAACAAGAGAATGAACGGCTCAAAAAACTAGTCGGAGAAATGGCAAAACAAAAGGGAGCAACAGTATGAGACTTTTATTAATAGATGGTTCCAGCTTACTTAGCACCAGCTTTTTTGGAAGTTTACCGATGGATTACAAACGAGCCAAAACAGATGAAGATAGAGAACGGGCATTAAGCAAAGTGATGCAAATGAATGGGGAATATACCAACGGGGTATTTACCATGATGAAAAATATCGAAAAGATATTGGTTCATCAGAAACCCTCGCATCTGTCCGTAGCCTGGGATTTAAATCGAGAAACATTCAGACGAGTTTTGTATCCCGAATATAAATCAAATCGTGGAGAGACCAATCCAGCACTTAAATCCCAATTCGGATTAGCGCAACGAGTATTGAAAGAGATGAACATTTCTCAGTTTGTCTTGGATGGATTTGAAGCGGATGATATTCTTGGAACGCTCTCTAAACGATTTAAAGATGACCTTCCCGTATACCTTTTAAGTAAAGACCAGGATGTCATCCAATTAGTCGATGAACACATTCGATTATGGCTGATTACAAGTAAGGCGCAAGATATGTATGCGGAATTTGGGATGAATCAGAAAGAGTTGGATATCCCTGACAATACGTTTGAATTAACGCCTTATTACGTAAAAGAGTTGTACGGTGTTAACCCCATTCAAATTATCGACCGTAAAGCATTAGAAGGAGATTCCTCAGACGCAATTCCTGGAATACGCGGGGTAGGGGAGACAAGCTCTGTTCCATTATTACAAGAATTTACAAATATAGAAGGTCTTTATGAATATATAGAAGATACACCTGAAAAAGAAATCAAGGCTTTCTTTAAGTCGCTCGGAATTAACCGCTCACCGCTCTCTTACTTAACAAAAACCTCCGATACGCAGTTAGTTGGGAAGGCGTCAGCCCTGTTAAGCAAAACGTTAGCGACGATTGATTGTCAGGTTCCAGATTTAGTTGATGTGCAGTTGGATGACTTAGCTTTGCGGATTGACATGGATGGACGAAAGAGAGTATATAAAGAATTAGCCTTCAAGAGTTTACTTGAAAAGGAACTTGAAATTGAAAAACAACTTCAACTTGTTAATTAGGGAGATGGGATATAAACCATCTCTTTTTTTGTGTTCGATAGTCGAATAACAGATGAAGATTTCATTAAAATGAAAAGAAAGCGGGAAAGAAGGTGTTAGAATGTCTACAGTAGTGTTATTCGATGGACTATGCAATTTTTGTGATAAAAGTGTTCAATTTATCATTGAGCGAGACCCGAATGCGTATTTTCACTTTGCATCTCTACAAAGTGATGTAGGTAAAGAATACCTGATTGCACATGGGATAAAAACAGAAGTGAACAGTTTAGTATTAATTGAAAACGAGAAAGCTTATATAAAATCAAGTGCGGCTTTACGTATCAGTTGTAACTTGGCTGGTTTTTGGCGTTTATTTAGTGTTCTTCTTATTATTCCACGTCCTAATCGAGACTTCTTCTATGATTGGTTCGCTAAAAACCGATACAAGTGGTTTGGTAAGAGGGAACATTGTGTGATTCCAACTCCTGAATATCAAAGAAGGTTTTTGGATTAGAAAAAACTTGGAATAAAAAATGGCGTGTCATATGAATTGACACGCCATCATCTTATTTTCATTTTAAAAATTTGAGCAGACCTGGTATAATGGCTTCCACTAAATTCAGTGGAAGGGGTAAGGATGTTGGGTGATTCAAAATGTTCACCAGCGTATCTTCATTCGTTAACCATTCTTGGATAAAGGGAATATCATCTCCCACAATTCGAATCGTTCCATCCGATTCAACCTTTATCAGCTCGCTTTTTTCTAAACCTCTAAGATTTTCAAAACCTTCGGGAGTCAACTTATCCTTGAAGTTATTCAGGTTCAGTGTGCCGTTTGTTTGATTTTGTACATTTTCTTTCCGATTGTCATTCGTTACATCGGTAGTGTGGTTCAGATTTCCCTTCGCTAGTTCATCCAGGTTTACACCTTCAGTAAGCAATTTGGGGCGATTTAACACGTTAATGACAACTTCCTTGTCCTTTGCATTAACGGGCAGTTGATTTTTTGCAAAAATCAATTCGTCGAAATCTGAAATGGAGAAAACCCCGTCACGTTGTAACAAATATAAATTTTTATATCCATCAGGCGTTAAAAATTCTTCAATTTCACTAAATTTAAGTGGTCTATCTTTTTCAGGTTTAACGTTTACGTTTAGGGCGGTAAGTTCATTTAGTGTATATTGACGTGACGTTTTAAGTTGTTCGAGTTGCAGTTGGTATTGATGAATGACTTGTTCATGCTGTTCCATTCTCAATGTTAAGCCCATCACTTTTTGTACTAAATTTAATTCTTCTTCAGTCAGCTTACGCACGGGTTCCACCCTTGCAATGATGGTTGTCGCAATAGTAGCAGGACGATAATTATCGTCCTCGAATACCAACATAACGATTTGGTTTGCTGGTGTATATTGTGAAACAAGAATCCCTTTGATTACTTGACCTGTTTTAAACGTAACATGTACAAAATCCATTTTCATTAACCTCCTGTTTATGCATAACAAAAGTATAGAATAATAAATGACTTTAGTCAATAAAAATAGACATTTTGCCTGTAAAATGGTATAGTTTTGTAAAAATAGTTATCGTAAAAGGAGAGGGAACCCTAACCATATGAATGCATTAAAAGCGTTTTTAAAAGAGGAAAGTGTAAAGAAGGTTTTTGCCATTGCTTTGCTATTGGCTCTGTTATTTAGTTTAAAGAGTATGCTCAATCTCTTTTTGCTAACGTTTATGTTCGGGTACATTTTTTATAGCCTGCAGAGTTTTATTTACAACAAGTTGCACAAATTTGTACCCATTAAACGAGGAGCCATTACGGTTGCTATCTATGGAATACTGACGTTGGGTATTGGCTTTCTGATTTATCGATATGTTCCCATGCTAGTGAAACAATTAATTGGTGTGGCAAAGCAGGTTTCTTCTTTTCAATTAGATAGTCTATCAGGAAAACTAAATCCGCATGTTTACGCCATGATTAAACAAATTAAGTTTGACCAGTATTTGCAACAGGGTGGAAATGGACTGATGCAAACCGTTACCCATGTTGGCGCATTCAGTTTAGAAATATTTCTCGCTCTGATTTTGAGTTTCTTCTTCCTCATGGAAAAAGAAGAAATCATCAAGTTTGGAAAAAAATTCGAACAAAGTAAGGTCTCTTTCCTCTATCAGCAATATAAGTATTACGGGAAAAACTTTTTGAATTCATTCGGAAAAGTACTTCATGTTCAAATTCTGATTGCTTTGATTAACTCTGTGCTTTCTATTATCGGCTTATCTGTTATGGGATTTTCGAATGTATTAGGGTTAGGCTTTATGATATTCATTCTAGGTTTAATCCCTGTAGCGGGAGTGATAGTCTCCTTTGTTCCGCTTTCCATCATTGCCTTTCAGATAGGCGGAGTTATGAAGATATTAGCTGTGGTTGTTATGATTATTGTGATTCATGCATTGGAGAGTTATGTACTCAATCCAAAACTCATGTCCATGAATACAAAGCTTCCTGTATTCTTTACCTTCATTACGTTATTGATTTCCGAACATTTCCTTGGCATTTGGGGATTGTTGGTGGGGATTCCGCTTATGATGTTTTTTATGGATATTATCCATATTAAAGAATTTCCTTCTTCCTCAACAAAAGAAGGTAGCATAAGTAATGGAATCAATATTGAAAAATAAAGGAGAAAATGAATGGTATTTTAAATTAAAGCATTGGCTGGCTGTTTTTAGTTACTATACCATCGAATGTGTGATGATATAACACCTTTTTAACGAAAAAAGACACCTGTTTTTTACTAACAGGTGTCTTTTACTTTGTTATAATATTTGTACACCTTCATGAACAACCATGAAAGACGGGATTTTTCCATAATCTGCTATCATTTGTTGTTCTGACTTTACTTGGTAGCCTGTATTATCAAAAATGTCACGATAGGTTGCGGGTTCATATACCACGTAATGAGGCTTTTGTTTTTCCACGCTTCGTTCATTCGCCAGTGTAATCGCTGTGTTCTTTTTCATTCTTTACCTCTCCTTTTTGTTCTGTTTTCACTATCGAAATCCTGGTGTGTGTTTTTGTATTATATATTGCATCTCATTCGTTCATTCTATCTCCAATTGATAGGAGGACAAAATAAAAAAGCCCTGTTTTCCAGGACTTTTCTTGGACACATGCTTGAATGGGAGACAAGCTCGGAAACAGGATATGGTGTACTATTTCCGCATTCATTCTAACATGGTTTTTATTACGTTTCAAGGAATAATTAGTCTTTGGGAATGTAGGGTTGAATCAATCCTTTTGTCGTATTATGCCCTTTTGTCATACCCGCATCATTGTACTGAAACATTTGATAGGCGTAATTGTTCCCTTGCTTTTGAACAGAAATGACTTCTTCTCCTTTTTTCAATTTGGTGATGATAGGGATAACTTTCTCTGTGTTAATATTCACCTGATAAAGCGCACCACCTTTTGATATCGTAGCAAACGGAGCGTCAGCGATAACAAATAAATTTTTATCGCCTAGCCATTCGACCACTTTGGGTGTGTTAATGCCAAAGGCTTTATCAAGTTTTAAGGCTACCGTGTGATTGTCCTTTGTACTCTTAATGACAATTGTGCCGAACCCTTTTTCAATGCCTGTAGAGCCTTTTCCATCCACCGTAGCTTCATATAAACCATTCGGAGACGTTTTCCATTGGGAAGGGGAAGAAATCGTAATGGTTGGTTTATTTGCTAACTTTAGTATCTCCGATTGCGTTTGTTGCGTATTAGCTGATGCGGTTGGTTTTGATTGAGGTGGAGAGGATTGGCATCCTGCAAAGAATAGGCTTGAAGCTAGTAAAGCAGTTGAAAACGTAAGCATTTTCCTTTTAATCACGTTTGTATCTCCTTTATTCATAATCACTATATAAACAAAATTACCATATATATTGACTAAAGACAATAAATTAAATGTGTAGTTATAATTAAACTACGAACTGTGTAAGATACAGGAGATAAATGATATCTAAGGAATTTAAACATAAATATTTCAAATAGGAGCGTGTTACGTAATGAAATTCTCAACTAAAACTATGGTGAATGATAAAGAAAAGATGGATGGTGTATTGGTTGGTCGTGTTGTAAATGAGCCAAAACTGCTTACAGGTCGTCCAGATAAGCAGGATGTGGCTTATTTCCGAGTGGCTAACAACTTACCGCAGACAAGCGTATTCTATGATGTTACAGTCATCGGTGACGCTGTAAAACGTGTTGAAAAACTTGAAAAAGGCGGAGTTGTTGCGCTGAAAGGTGAGTTTGGCACAAAAGAAAGTGACGGAAAGACCGTTGAAACGATTATCGCCAATACAGTTGAAGTATTTTAATAATGGCACACAAGAAAGGAGCTACCAAATGTGGCTCTTTTTTTATTGCTCTGGTAATAGCGTTGAATCAAAAAATAAAAAAGAAGCCTCGGAAATCGAAGCCTCTTTCGCAAACTACTTATTAAACTCTGCAAGAACCGCATCCGTAAGTTCTTGTTTAAACTCTTTGGTGACAGGGTGAGCAATATCTTTGTATTCCCCATTTACTTGGCGGTTTGGCATGCTAACAAAAACACCGTTTTTACCTTCAATGATACGCACACCATGAACGGCAAATGCGCCATCGAAAGTAACCGAAGCATAGGCTTTGAGTGTGCCTTCTCCATCTGTTTTTGTTAATCGTACTTCTGAAATCTTCATTCATACACCTCTTTTCATTTAGTAACCTGATGGTTTGTATTATCTTACACAAGAGAAGCAGTAATTATTGGGGCAAAAGGGTCGAAGCATGCTTAACAATCTCTTATGTTATTTAACTATTTTTATATATAAGCTATTAACGTAAGTAAATCTGATAAACATCATTAATGTAGTTTAAATAACTATAAATATTAACATAATAAACTTATACTAAAGCTAGGATGATATATGAACATATATATAGCGATTTATTTCATGGGATAAACCTAAATTAAAAAGGCGGTAATCAAATGAACCTAGATGAATTTCGGGCGTTATCAGAGCCTCAACGGGTTCAGTTGGTCAATGACCGATTGAAAGAGTTGAAGGAAGCGAAGAAAGGGATTAAAGAGTTTAAAAGTCGCTCATTGGAGTTTAGTTATCCTACTGCAGTGAAAGAGATGGAGGTGTTAGGATACGCAAGAGAAAAAGATGCGTTTGTAAAAGAGTATAAACTAACCGAACAGGAAGTTATGATGCTTAAAAATCTTCGGTACAACTACGAATTTGTTATGAAAAGGTTTGATGACCAACCAAAAGTAAAGAAACGAAACGATGACCAACCTACAACCACCAGTGTTCGTGTCTACACCCAGGTGTGGAAACGATGGCAAGAATTCTCAAAAGAATGGAGCATTTTCAACAGTATTGACCTCATGGCAAGTGCGCTAGAGGAATTTATGGATAGGCATGGTTTTGAATCCTACGATACGCTGGTACAAGAAGGGAAAATACAGGAGAAGGAGCGGAGTTGAGCTTCTTCTTTTTTGCGTTTAACGACGGTCTTCGGAATCGATAAGTCTAGAAAGATACTATACAAATATATTAATTATCAAGCATAAATATATTACAATTATATAAATATTTAACGAGTAATACTATAATCTTATATATATAAATAGGTAAATAAAACAAAAGAATGTATAACAAAATTATAGTTGATAAATACGCTTCTAAGATGTAACCAACTTGCTTAATCTTCATATGCGGTACGGTAAAAAATAATTTACATAAAATAAATTAAATTATATAATAATAGTAACAGAAATCAGAGTTTTAGCATGGATAGCAATTGTTATGTATCGGTTTATACCAGGAAAAAAAGATGAAACAGGAGGAAAATCGGTGGAAAACGAATTGATTTTAGGGCAAGTCAACGAAAAAGAATTACCTTTAAATTGATAGGAAGCTCCACCAAAGCCTATGAACTAAGCCGTTATTTGATATCTGTAGAGTCGGTATTGCATGCTATTCACCGTTTACCCTTTGCACCTGTTTTAATTGTCAACCATACCATTTACAGAGGCGGAGAAGCGGTTCAAGTCTTGTGTGGTTTTTTCTCTTCTTCAGCCATAAAGGATATGATAACTCCTGAACGTAGAAAAATAGAGGATGCCTTATTTATGGTTTATGAATTCGAATGTCCAGAAGAAGAAGTTTCAACGATTGTAGGTTATTCTTTTTTATAAAGAGAGGTTGGAGGTTGTTAGCTTGGAGACTGTTGAGTATAAAGGAGTTGCATACAGAAAAGCTTTCAGGTTTGTTGGTGAAGAGGATAAATTGGTGATGGCTCTTGTGAATAATGCTGGTGTAACAAATGGCAATATTTACGAAGTTATCAACATAGAAGTGACGGGAGTACCCGTATTCATAGACGATAACGGTGGCAAAAATGTATTAGATGATGATGAATATGCCGTATTGGAGCTATTAAACATGTATGTAGGACATCCAAACTCTATCCCATACAAAGAAGAACTCTATCCTACCATTCGAGAGACTGAACTGTTTAAGAAGTTTCACATCGTTTTCCCTCATGAAGAAAGTAAACAGGCATTCAACTCCAAAGATTACCTGAAAAACTGTATCTTGATGATTGCAGAGGGCAGTGAACATGCGACAGGACTTGGTATCGAATTAGGTTGGGCAGACATGTTAGGGGTTCCCATTCTCTGTATCTATAAGAAAGGGAAAAAGATAGCAGGAAGTTATCGGGTAATAACCGACCAATTCATAGAGTATGAAAACAGACAAGATTTAATTGAAAAACTAGATGACTATATTCCTTACGTATTAAGTAACCTGTAGAGAGGGGGATGGTGATATCCCTTTTATCTACGTAGAGAGGAGTCAGCGTTTTGATAAAAATAGAACAGAATGCAGAGATAAAACAAGTCATTGCCAAGATAAAAACCAATATTGTAGCTACAATGGATTTTTGGGGCGTGCTTGATACATATAAGAGAAAAAAAGCAACCATTCCAGTAGAAAGAAAACTGTTGGAGCTATATGCAAAGTTCGGATACCAGCCATCTACATTAAGGTTGTCGGCTTCTGAATTTTATAGGATGCCCTATAATCAACAAATTCGATTGGATGCCATTCAAGATGAAAACGTAGAAATCAAAACCTATGAATTGCCAAAGCTACATCTTGAACCCAGTGATTTCGGAAACAAAGATAGATACATGCGAAATTACACCCGTTTAGCCTATTATGACAAAGATATCAAAGCTCCGATGATAGTGGAGAAGGGCGGAACCTGGATGTCACCAACCCTTGCCGAACGTAACACCATGCAAGAAGCCGTCGATAAGGCTCATGGAAAGGTTCTAACATTTGGACTAGGTATTGGCTATTTCCCTTACACGAGCCTCTTAAAAAACGAGGTTAAGTCTGTTACGATAATCGAAAAAAACGAGCGAATCATTGAGATTTTTAAGAAACATATTCTTCCTCAATTCAATACGGACAAACCGATTGACATTATACACGGAGATTTGTTTGATTACTATAACGAGGAATTTTTAAACCGTTATGATTATGTATTTGTAGACATATGGAAAAATGAAACGGATGGATTCCCTATCTATGAGCAGATGATAAAGCGGAATGTGCAAGGTTCACACATCGATTATTGGATTGAAAACACCCTATTTTTCACCTTTCAAGACATGGTATTCAGCTATCTTAAGGCGGTATACGAGCAAAATCTAACAGAAAGACTTGCCTACTTTCGTGAAGACCCTGAAACGGGACACATGATAAACATGATTCATGGGTATTTTAGAGGCGTAGACAAAACGATTGGTACAGAAGATGAATTTTTACTTTATCTAAATGACAAAGCAACTTTAAAAGAAATGTTGCGATTTTGATGGTATGTATCAGGAGGCTTGTCCTCCTGTTTTTTATGCTTATATTACATTGCCCAATGAGCAAACCCCACACTTTGTCGGAGTTGGGATTCCGTAAACCAAGATTCCCCCGCTACTTCCTCCACAGAAAAACGTATGGCGGCTAAGTGCTTCAAGGCTTCGTCCAATGACCAGTTGTATTGTTTGGCTTCTTCAGCTATGATTCCCTCAATTTGTTCTTTACTCATTTAAATCGCTCCCTTTATAGGTTATAGAATTTGTAGTGTCTTTTCGCTATCTCAAATAGAATTTCATTTTCTATTCCCTCTTCAGGGAAATCATCTTCGATACTGTTCATATAATCCATGTGTACCCTGACGAAGATACTGTTCGAAGGTAACAAACCTGTTTTTCTCCACTCCACAATCTCCAAAAAGGCGGTATTTAATTCTTCTTCTGAGAGTGCTTGAACCCTATCGGTTAACGTTTTTTCCAACTGAAATACCTCGCATTCCCTTTTAAAATGTTTAAAACAAAACACCATGTTTTTCTTTTTTACTATTGTAGATACAAATGTCGGGGGTATTCCTTTTTGCTGAAATGAATAGCGGGAGGGCGATGGGTAAGTTAAATGGCTCTTATTTAAAATTGACTATATGCTATAATAATTTAGGAAAATCAAGAAGACAAAGAGGGGAGAGAACTTTTATAGAAAGAGATGTTTACTTTGACAATGCTAAATTTTTGTTGATTTGTTTGGTTGTCATTGGTCATGGAATGGAACCCTATTTTTTTAGCAATCAGATGCTCCAACCTATCTATTCTCTGATATATTTTTTTCATATGCCTGTTTTTGTTTTTATATCAGGCTATTTTTCAAAAAGAGTGAAGAAACCACAACGATACCTACAACAGATGGTGTACCCGTATCTTATTTTTCAAGTACTTTATACCGTGTTTGTTGGTTATCTAAACAATCAAGTGTTTTCCATTAACCTATTCATTCCCTTTAAAATGCTCTGGTTTTTGGTTAGTTTAATGGCATGGAACTTGTTGTTGATTGGATTTACGAGGATAAAATATGCCGTTTTAATTTCAGTGATTGTCGGTATCCTCGTCGGTTATATCCAAGATATAGGCGCATATATATCTTTATCGAGAATTTTCGTGTTTTTCCCCTTTTTTCTCCTCGGCTATTATGCGAATCGAGCTTGGATTACAAAGATAAAACAAGTACCTAACGTCATTTATTTCGTTTATCTATCTCTGTTTTTCTTTTTTATTATCTATCACCCTATATCCTTTGCGTGGTTTTATGAATCATCGTCGTATCCGTTAATGAACCATGCTGAGTGGTATGCGGGGCTATATCGTATGGGTATGTATGGAGGAAGTCTGATAACGGGTATGGCTTTTTTAGCATTCGTTCCAGAAAAGAAAAGGTTCTATACAACACTAGGAGAGAGAACCATGTATCCTTTCTTACTTCATATCTTCTTCGTATATTTGGTCTATGTGAATTGGGGGAACCTTATAGCAAAAGACAGTGTCGTAATGCTCATTTATCTGGTTGGTCTGTTTTTACTAACTTGTCTGTTATCTACAAACATTACAAAAAAATGCGTTTCATTTATTTTCCAATTTCAATTTTAGGAGAGATAACATGTTAATTAAAAGGAGGATATAGTTGACATACAAGTAAAAATGAGAGCCAAAATCGCTCTCTTCTCTGTGTCACTTAGGTTTAATTGACTATCTCCTTTGAGGAAAACCGAAAATGTTTGATACCAAACATCATTTGTTTGTTTGTATACTTTATTGTAGATAGGATAAATATGTTTATTCTAATCCGATACAAGATATAAATATTGTAAAAAATAATTGACAAAACTATAATACTGATATATTATACTAATAGAAGATTAAATGCGGAAGGGGAGAGGATTTCATGATTGCAACGCAATTTGTTCTTCGGCAAGACGAAGATATTAAAATTGAACACTTGGAAAAGAAACCAATTCGTCTATTTAAAACGCTTATTCGGAAAGGACAACTCCGTACCAGTATTTCTTCGCTCAAACCAGAAGATATTGATGAATTACTGGAATGGATGAAAGTGTCCCTTCAAGATAGAAGAGCAACTAAGTATGAATTAACCATAGACATCGGCGGAGGAATGCATGAGGTTTTCACCTTTAAAAAAATAGACCTGTTAAATCTACGAGAAAGTCTTACACTGATAAAGAGATATATACGAGCAATGGATAGACTGGAAGAATTTCCATTCGATAAACAAATTAAAGATGAAGTAGAACAATTACGAGATATAATGAAAGAGCGTGACATGTACCGTAGATGGTAGGTGGTGACCAACTTAGGAGGGTTTTAACATGATTTGTAAAGGTTATGTATGTCAAGTAACATTGGATGGAGTGTTTGATACCCGAATCATTTTTATTCCGAAGACATCTGATTATATGGAACGTAATCAGGTTTTAAAAAGGTATTTTGAGCGAAATGGCTACGATAAAGTTGAAGTCCATAGCTCCTATTAATAAGGGAGTGTGGACTTTTTCGTACATAAAGACAAGGGGGCAATTCAATGAAAAAAAATAAGCTTTGGAGTATAGGTGCAAGTCTCCTAATGAGTGTTTCCCTAATGGGGTGCGGAAACACCAATGCGAGTGCTGATAATAACTATACGAACTCACAAACAGCCGCTACGAGTGCGCCTGCTGATACAACAACGGCAAGTATCAACAAAATGACAACCTCTGCAAACCAAGGGCAATTGAAAGTTTATTACCTAGATGTTTGGCAGGGCGATAGTATTCTCATTCAGACACCCAAAGGTCAAACGGTACTCATTGATGGTGGGAATAACCAGATGGGAGCCACGGTTGTCCATGACCTGAAAAATCTACATATTAATGAGCTTACCGCTATGGTATCGACTCACCCAGATGCCGACCATACGGGGGGTCTTGACTCGGTACTCCATGATATTAAGGTGGATAGTGTTTACGCACCGAAAGTGACAAGTAACACGAAAACGTATCGAGATTTTATATTAGGAGTCAAAAGACAAGGGTTAAAAATGAAAGAAGCAAAAGCTGGACTGAGCTTGGGACTGGATGGTGTAGATGCGCACTTTGTTGCTCCCGTTAAAGCATACGGCTCCGACACCAATCCTTGGTCTGCTGTGTTACGCCTATCCTACGGGAAAAACGGAACCTTTCTCTTTACAGGTGATGCACCAATATTATCCGAACAGGATATGCTTGCATCAGGACAGCTACTTCAAGCAAATGTATTAAAAGTTGGGCATCACGGTTCAAGAGGTTCTACCAGTCAAGCGTTTCTGAATGCGGTAAAACCAAAGTATGCGGTGATTTCCGTTGGAGAAGGGAATGATTATGGACATCCAACAGATGAAGTCTTAAGTCGTCTAAATGCCAACCATGTTGACACATTTAGAACAGATGAACAGGGAACCGTTGAAGCCATTACTGATGGCAATACGATTCGTTTTGAGACTGCCAAAACCAGTACACAAATTGCTACGACTCTAAATCGACTGACGACACCAAAGTCTGCAACAACAGGTACACAACACCATGTAACAAATGTGTCTCCTGCTACCCATGTAGCAAAGGTTCCTACACCACAAACTCAACAAGTTCCTGTTTCTTCACCAAAACAGACACAAAGTGTAAGTAGTATTGAGGCTAGTATTGATGATACTCAACCACATGATTATCAAACCATTCATTTAACCGTTACGGGTACGACTGGCGCACCTTTTACAGCTACGTTCCATTATAAAACCAAGGATACCGTCTACACAGGCACAACGGGAAGTCCCATTCCTGTACGTATTAGCCGAGCAACTCCTGGTTTCACCGTCAATGTTGATGTAAGTGTAGAATCGAATGGACATACTTATACGACACAAACATCCTTTACCCCAAAATAAGGAGGTTGTTATGAGAGTTATTGTTGACCGATTTGAAGAAGACCTTGTGGTTTGTGAAAAGGAAGACAAATCCACTTTCAATCTCAAGCGTGAGCAGGTTCCAAAAGAAGTAGAGGAAGGGGATGTCTTGATAATCGAAGGAGATAAGGTGGTTATTGATAGAGAAGAAACACAAAAACGCAAAAAACAAATGGAAGAACTTACAAAAGACATGTGGGAATAAACATCGCAATTGTAAAGGTATATCAGAAAAAACTGGTATACCTTTTTTGTTATCCAGTGGAAAGTATTTTTGTGAATTATATAAAAATGTAAAAAATAATTGACTATATAACAATAACGTAATATAATATATTTACAATAATAATGTTATGAAGGGGTAAGAATCATGGCAATATCAAATTGTGAAAAATGTGGAAACCTATTTAATAAAACGGTGAAGAACATTTGCCCGAATTGTTTAAAGGAAGAAGACCAAATGTTTGAAACCGTGAAGAAGTATCTCAAAAAGAATAAAACAGTGACCCAAATAGAACAAATATCGGAAGGAACAGGCGTTTCCGTTGAACTCATTACGAAGTTTTTCCGTGAAGGTCGCTTACAATCTGCAGGAGGTAGTGAAGTATCCTATGGATGCACATCTTGTGGGACACCGATTACAACAGGTAAGGTATGTAAACATTGCGAAAGCAATTTAACGCAACTTCAATCTACAATGAAACAAACAGAAAAGCCGAAAACCGAAGCACAACCCATTTCGTTTTATTCCAGAATACGTAATTAATCCATACATATTGTATCGGTCAAAACGCAACACGTATAAAGATTGATTCCGAAAGCCCTTATCAAATAAAGGGCTTTTTTTAAATTTACATAGAGAAAATAATCCAATGTGTTCTGTATAAAATATACTAACAAAAATCTTGCGGTTTGAATTCAAACGTTTTTGGAAGGCGGAGTAAGGAAAATGAGGAAAATGATTGAGATTGTAGTGGGTGAGCTTATTGATTTACTTTCTTTTGGCATTGATGTGGACAAACATCAAATAGAGCGTCTTTGGACAGTATATGATGAAGAAAAGATGTGGGATTGCAACAAGTTTAATCCGTTTACTGGTGCAAAAATAGAAAGGGGAGACCTGGAAGCCTTACATCTCAAACATCATGAAGGCGTGTTTATCGAGGACAGGGTACACGACTGGCAGATTCGAAGAGATAAAACCTTAGACTACTATTCAAGGGTAGTAGGCAAAGGGTCAACGATAAGCATTCTCCTAGAATATAAAGACAAATAACGACCGCATGAGGAAATTCCCCATGCTTTTTTAATTGTTTGTTATCCTTATTGCTAAAAAATACATAAATAAATATGAAAAAGACAAGAACTAGTCACACCTTGTAAGCACCCAAGACAATTGAAAAAAACATCAAAAATGGATATTCTGAGTTCAACCCATTAGGATAATTGAACCTATTCCACGATATTTTCACTTTATTTTTGTATATAACAATAAAAAAGACAAAGGAAAGAGGTGTTTTTGCTTGAGGAAAAGCAAATTATCAAATAACCATCGAAATAAATCGAAGTGGATGACTTCTCTATTGAGTACCACGTTTCTTACATCCAGCATTTTATCCGTCCATCCTGTATATGCTTCTCTAATAGACCATCCTTCCCCCTATATCAGTAGCAATGTTTCTGTTCAAAATTTAAAAACGGTTCGCCCTGATATGCCAATCTCCTTTATTGTTTCGTCCAGTACCCAATCATCAAATTCAGTTTACAATCAAATTAAACAAGGAGCAAAAGTTGGCGTTCTTATCACAGATGGCATGGATTTCTACTTGGCTACATCTGATAACCAAATGTTAACACGGTTAGATAACGGGAATGCCATCACCTTGAATGCGAACCATATTCCATTAAAACGAAACACCAAGTATACAGCCCATCTTTTAGTTGGAAATGTGGTCACTAATTATCAAGCCCAATCAAGCATGAGTGGGTATGCCCAACTGTTTACCCATATTGATAATGATGCCGTAACAGGCGTTCAATTTTTAACAGGTTCAGAAGTAGGAGAAGCCTCCAATTGGAAAGCTACCTTGTCTACGAACTCACCCATCGTAACGGATGGAGCTACTATTACGCTACGTGCCACAGATGATTATGGCAATACTGCCTCAGAAGGGACAGTGTCTATTACAGATGTTAAGACACTGGATAACACGTCGCTTTCCGATACCTTTCATGTTTTAAAAAGTGTAAGTTTATTAAATGGGGTAGCAAGTATTCCGATTAGCAATCATAAAGCACAGGCTGTCTCTATTACACTACAAACAAAAGGAAAATATGAAAGTGATAGCAAGACGATTACACTTAATGTATTTTTTAAAGCAGGAAAAGCGGTTGCCGTTTCAATGGTTCCTGATAGAGATACATTTGTGGCTGGAGCGGAGCTTGTCTTTAAAGGAGAACTCCATGACCAGTATGGAAATCCATTAAAAAATTCTGATGTGACGGTTAGTTTTTCAGATGGAGGTGTAAGCAAAACAGGAACCACCGATGAAAACGGGCAATATCTCATTAACCTGAATGCTCCAAGTAATCTGGACCCCAAAAAAGGGACAACCCAAAGTGTGAATGTGTCGCTCTTATCAAATGGAAATACGATATCTACTCAAACGATAACATTAAAACCTGATGAAGCGAGTCAGGTGACAGTTGAAACGCAATCAGTTATTGCAGGGAAAACAACCAAAATCATTGGATTTGTTAAAGACCAGTATGGAAATACCGTCTTGCCTATCACGATTGATGTTTATAATGCGGATGGTAAATTACTGGCAAGTCCTTCAACTGACTATCAGGGGCGGTTCAGCTTTGATTTTATAGCACCAGATAAGCTCAAACAAAATGTTGGTGGCTCCGAATCCATGACGCTTACCTTTACGTACAATCATGGCAAAACTGATACCGCAACGATTGATGTGCGCTCAGATGGCGCAAGTAACATTCTGTTTAATCCAGTTGGGAATATAACGCCAGGAAAGTCTGTTGAACTTTCAGGAAGTGTAGTCGATGGGGGCGGAAATCGGGTGACGGATGATACCGATGTAACGATTTGGCAAGGCGCAAAAAAAATCGATACGGTCACTGCCAAAGAAGGAAAATTTACAAAGGTGTTTACACCGTTGGCAAACCAGACCTATTCCTTCACGGCTTCAATTGGCAATATTAAAACCAAATCCCCTCTTATTATTTCTACTATGCCTCAATTTATTGGCTCTTATCTTCTTCCAGCGAACATTGATGACCCGACAAGAATCATTCAACAAGGGAAAGTAACAGATATAAGTAAGAATAAAGCCTTTTTTATGCCATCAACGGACTACAGTTCGGATACGTTTGTTCCCTTTTACTATTGGTCACAACTTCCTGTTATGAATCCCAATGGTTTTAACAAGCAAGCAGACAGTATCGACGGGGCTTTGTGGTTAACCTCCACCAAAGAAGCACCGAATCATCAGGACGGAATGGCATTATTCAAAACGAATTTTACACTTGATAAAGCATCTACGGTTAAATTTTCGATGCCAAGTGTCAATGGGGTTGCCATTGCTTATGTAGATAATCAACCAGTTGTTTATAACAATGGGATTAAGGGAATGAAAGATTTATCGAAAGGGGATTTGAAGCTCCCTTCTAACACGGCGACGTTATCACTAAATGCAGGTACGCACACCATTGTATTAGAAGCCTCTAAGGTAAATGCCCAGGCTACGGGTATAAAATTTGATGCGGTGAATATACAAGACCAAAAATCAATCGCATCGACCAACCCTGATACAAAATGGACAACTACGGGATATATTTCTGAACCACTTGTCGGTTGGTATGATACGGCGAATAAATACACCATTTACCAAGAGTTATTACATCGAAACAGTCTGAATGGTGGAGCTGAGAATAATTGGATACTAAACGTTACCGAATAAAAGACGAGAGCTATGAATTCACATAGCTCTTTTCTTATTCCATCCTTTTATCAACCATTAATGGGATGTTATAATTAAAAATATCGGAACCATTTTTTACATATTAAGGGGGAGTTCTCATGAACGATGAAAATCAAGCGTATGAAATGCCATTTGAAACAGAAGACAGTTATCGAATTAAAATAGAATTGGGAGAAATGATACCCGCATCTCAACCGAAAAAGGAAGAATGGATTCCAGATGATTTATTGGAGGAAGAGTAAGAAGCACAAGAAGAGGCAGTGTCGCCTCTTCTTTTTTTTGTTTTTAAACGATTCATACTATGAACCCTTTAGGTTTTAACCAACAAACTTTGGTATCAAACCAGGTTGAACGCCTTTTTTCTTTTTGTTTATAGTCAAACATGTAAAAATGGAGGAGGAGATTATAGGAGAAAGAAGGGAAGACATGAAGAAAGCTGTTAATGTAATCATAGTTTCTATCCTCGTCATTATTGCTGTTATTCTAACGATGCAAGCTTTTATTCAACACAAACACATGCGTTTTATCGACCCGCCTATACGGTGGAACAACCAGATACCATCTTCAATGAAGCTTGTTTCAAACACAAATCATCAGGTAATAGATGATAAAATGACGATAAGCATAAAAGGGACACAACATATAGATGATGGGATTTTTGTGAAGGGTATCCCATCCCATAATTTTGATAAAGGCATAAATGCACATTTGAATCAATCAGATTTGTCCAAGGAATAAACCGATATTAGCAAGAGAATATATAACGTACAACCCCGATTTAAACGGTTTTGTACGTTTTTTTAATTAACAAATATCTGTCAGTCATTATGAAATGAATACATAAGAATACTACTCAGAAGAGTTCCTTCAATTATTTTGATACAACATGCGTATAATAAAGAGATTTTCACATAACAGGTGTTTGATTGAAACAGATTGTCAAAAGGAGCGGATTAAATACATTGGATTGATAGCATAATTAGGAATTATATGGGAATAATAAGGGAATAGAGCAACACAAACGGAAAAACGTACGAAGGAGATAATAATAAATGATTAACTTATATATGCAAGAAGCTTTTATGCTAGTAGGTTTGGGGATTATGGTTACGATTGGGGCGGTTGCATTTTTTGGATATCGTAAATTGTCTGAAGAATGATAACTGAATACTAATCTCAATAGGGAAGAGCGGAACTATGTTTCCGCTTTTTTTAAATTAAAAAACTTTCTCATGGTATAGTAAAAATAGGTATATCAAAAATTAGGAGGGAATAATTTTGGAGAATCAAGTATTGGCTAAAAGCAGTTTAGAAAGATATAGAAGGACAGATGAATCAGCAAAGGGAGATATGTCTGAACAAATTTTAGATACTATTGATAGTAAATTGAGACAGGTTATTCATGAATGGTTGGATGTATACAGCGATGAACCAAATTCTAAGGTTTTTAAAGAGCTTTGCAAATTGAGCGATAAGAAAAGTTTGTTTGATTGAAAATAACAAAGCCTCTTTGAGGCTTTTTCTATGCACTCCGTAATTCAAATCCATCGTCATTGCCTGCCATACAAATTATTGCTCCGATTGATAAGAAAACAACAATCTAACGAAACTGTTCAACCGTAGTCTAAAAACTATGGTTTTTTTTATTGAGTATGAGAAGCTTATCCTTGCCTTTATTCATAAAATTGTCACATTTACATAGAATATAAACAAAAAATAAGAGGAGATGAATAAAGTATATGAATGTAAATGATACAACCTTATTCTATCGGGTTTTTAATCAGTATTGCACCTCTCATTGTTGCTTCTGGCATATGGTTGGGTTATCACCATCATAAAGAGAAAGGAAAATAAACTAAAGCTATGGTTTAAGACTATAGCTTTTCTGTGTGGAACAATAAAGTATATATTTTTGAATATAGACAAAAAAATTTAAAGAATAGCCTACGTTTTATTTACATATTGTTTATATGGTGATAACATACATATATAGACTATAAACAAAATATAAACGGAGGTAGTACATATATGAATAAAAAAGATGTGGCTCGTATTCGCAAGGAATTTAAACCAGATAACACGGCTTTAAAAGTAAAGGAAATCTACAACGTATACACACAAAAAGAAACAGGCGAAATCATTCATGCCGAGAGTCAGATTTTCGAGATGCTCGATTATGAACAACAAGTTCTGTTCCTCGCCAATTTCAAGAAGGTGTTATCGGGTCAGTTAGATTCCAAACTCTTTGAGTTGAAATTTAATCGAGATGCGGAAGAAAACAGCCAACATCTTCTCTTTCGCAGTTTAAAAGCAAAGGTAGAAGAGTGGAAACTTAACATGAATGAGCTTGTTGCTAAAATGTATAAAGAATTCAGCTATGAAACGGATGTCGTCTTTACATTTATTCGTGCTGAATACTTCAAACCAACGAAACAGAAAAATGAGGAAGCAGAAGAGGCGGCAGAGGATGAAGTGTATGGCTTTGATTTTATTTTGTGCAGTGTAAATAAGATTGCTACACCCCAAAAAGCCATCCTGTTTGATTTCACGGAAAAGGAATTTAAGTCAAATTCAGTGGTTGACGCATTGATTAACCTCACCAGTCCACTGGAAGGATTTATGTATCCTGCCTTTACCGAAAACCAAGCGGATGCGAATCACGTCCTTTACTCCGCTGGGAAAGCAGATGCACCTAACCCTTATTTCATTGAAAACGTACTTACTTGCAACTACACCATGACCGCCAGCCAAGAGAAAGATATTTTTGATAAAGTGTTAACGGGTGTATTGGGTGATAAAGTAGCGTCTGAAACCCTTTCGAATATTTACGAGAAAGTTAATGAGATGGTCGAAGGGTATGAAGATAAGGAACCACCAACCCTGGATGTCCATGATGTGAAACGTCTTCTGGAAGTCAGTGGTGTTGAAAATACGGATAACGTAGAGAAAGTATTCAAAAAAGTCGTAGAGAAAGAGGGCTACGAATTTAAATCAACCAGTTTGATTCCAAACTTCACCTCAAAATCCGTAAAAATTACAACCAAAACCGCAAATGTACAGTTAAGTCCAAAAGACTTGAAAAATGTTCGCCAAATTATCAACCATCAAGGTAAGAAGTGCTTACTTATTGAACTCGATGAAGATGTAAACATCGGAAACTTCAAGCTCCAATCTGAACGGTTGTAAGTTAGGTCGATTTAACATGCGAAGAATCATTGGGTTTCCACAAAGTGAAATTGAAAAAGTAACGGACATTTTACTCACGATGGATGGTGATTTGGGTTCTCTGTTTAATAACGTTGATGACAGAAAACATGTTTTGGAAATGGCGCAACGTATTAGCACAGGGATTAAAAAAGTCAGGCGGATAATCGAAGACGAATAGCGTTTTAATAGTTGAGAAGCACAGGAGGTTCTTCCCTTCCTGTGCTTTTTTGAAAGGAGTGTAAATGTGACTAAAATAGATGAAATTAAACAAACCGAAAATCCAATCGTAGGCGGATTGTTGACTCTCCTTGTATCAGCGATTATCGGATACCTCGTCTTTCTCGTTCACCCATTTCCGATTGCGACCTACATGAATCCTTCTCATATTGTCGAGATACTGTTGATACCGATTGCTGTGGTCATTGTGTTTTTCTTTCATGAAATGATTCATATTGGATTTTTTTATGCAATTGGAAAAGGAAAAACACAGCTTGATGTGAAATGGATAAGAGGGGCAGTTTTTATTCACCAAATGAATCCCGATTTATATTTCACCAAACGTCAAATGCTTATTATTCTTCTATCTCCTGTAATTCTCCTCACCGTTCTCATGTCATTGTTGATGACCTTTTCGTATGTGCCGTTTTTATTGTATGCAAATATTCTTTTTAACCTACTCGAAAGTTCCATTGATATCTATGTGTCTTATCGGCTACTTCGTCATAAATCTCCGATATTCGTTAATTTTGAAACAGAAAATGTAAACATGAATATTTATAAACCGTAAGAGGAGGTAGGTAGACGATACCTTCTTAGCGCAGGGATAAAGGAGAGACAAAATGGATGTCACAGGAATGATGAAGCAGGCTCTTAAAGAGATGTTTCAAAATCAGGAGATAAAAATAGTGGTAGACCAAAGAGATTTTCAGGACTCACGCTATTTGGTTGTTAAAGTAAGCATAGACGAAGAAGAAATATATCAACATGAAGAATACATTGGATTTAAACAATAGATACATTTCCACATGTGTAAAAAATAATTTACAATATTAAGTTTAAGATATATGATAGAATTGTGTTATCTAAGGAGCGGTATATGAATAAACAGACTGTCTATTCAAAATTAGATTTGTTGATTTTGGATTTAAAGCAACACCAAAAAATTGGTGGTCAACAGCATGTCAGTATTGATTATATGCTCACCATGTTGAATCGTACAAAAGAGGAATTGGGTGTAGCAGAGTCGCCTAAAACTTTAGATGCAACCGTTTGTACCTATTGTCATCGTGATACAGAAACCATCCAGTATGAGCAACATCTTACACTGGAAATTCGACTTTGCGAATCATGTAATCGACTCTATGAAGTTCATTATGAACGAGAAATTACTAAAATAAAAACAAAGTCAATGATGAAAAAGCCTATTATTTTTACGCCATAAGTGAGTGGATGTTCCATTAAAAAATTATAGGGGTGTGACATATGTGTGAATGTCATTGCATTGACTGTGGAAAATCAGCAAATACATGGGTCTGTGAAGACTGTCAAAAACAAAGAGATAAAGCATACACGGAAAACAAAAAGGAGGGTAAAAACTTGAAATTGTTTGGCAGAGAGGTATATGATGCATTAAATAGTGAGGCTTTTGGCAAGGATGTTCGGGAACATTTTAAATTAGCGAAAGAACAGGGATATCAGCATCTTGCCTTTAATGACCGAATTTATGATGTGAGTGATGAATCACTGCAGTATCCATTGTGTATGGTGAATCAGTTAAAAGAAAATTAAGGAGGACAAAACATGTTTATGATGTTCGTGTATGTGGATGGAAGTCCATATCATTCAATGGGGATTCGAGGTTCCTTAGAAGAATTACATCAACAAGCGATAGAAATCTCTCAAATAATTTTTAAGAAAAAACCGAAAGCTGAAATCAAGACCAAAATCACCAAATACATCTAAGGGGGAGCAAAAGGTGAGTTGGGAGCAAAGATTGTCAGTTGTTCAAGATTGGTTTTTGAGTAAAAAAGAGATACGGTTGCCTGATGGACAAACAGGATTTATTAGTAAACAACCAACCGCATATAGTGGCGTTTGGGGCTATGGATGAGATAGTATTGCTGTTTATATCCATGATAAACCCTATCCATCCAATCAAATCATTGAACTTAATTCATTACCATTAAAGAAATAAATTAAACTTACTCACTGATTAAAGATAGGTAGAGTTAATCAACTATATAGAGGGGGAACGACATGCCAGATTTAACAAATGTATGGGTGGATATAACAAGTTACATAGCGTGAGGATTACTATACATGGGAATCAAGCGAAACGCCATATAGATTCACGAAGTTAGAAGATGCAATGGAGCAGGCGAAAATTGAGGGAGGATTTGTTGTATCAAATGAAGGCAAAGTATGTGGAGGATTTATCTTCCTTCCTGGACGAGAAGGGAAACATCGACATGGATGATATATTCCAAAAAGTGAAAGAAGTTATGCTTCCTTTTATATTGAAAATAGATTCATTCTTAAAAATGGAAAACATTTAATGAACTATACTGGAAGAATGGGGAATATCAACGTGAAACGAGTCAAACGAACATCAACGATTAATGGCGTACCAGTAATATCGGATTTTATGTTAGGAGATATTGTTTGTGAGCCGAATACTTTGAAACCTGAAGCGAGAGGACGAGTGGTTCACGCTGGTGGCGTTTTTGTAGAGGTTGAGTGGTTAGATGAATCCATTAAAAAACTCGTGGTGCTAGGTGGATGGTAACTAGCCTGGTTCGGATTGAACAAGAGAATTAGGATTGACCATTACAACAAAGAGAGGAGGGATAAATCTCATGAACGCATTGGATGAAATGAGACAATTACGAGAAGAATTACAGCAAAAAGAAGCTCGATTAAAACAACTGGAAGAAGAGAATTTCGATGTGTTTGGTGTTTGGAAGGTAACAACAGAAGGCGATGAAGAGGGAAGAACCACAAAGGATTTAGGAACCCATTCAGGGAATATTTTTGACATTGTGAAGAAACTAAGTGACCAATCCTTTTATAAGCTTCGTGTCGAGCGAGTAGGACACTACAAACCCAATGAAAAGGACTTACACAAAAAACACAGCGTAAACTTCAGCATTGAGGATAAGTCCATAAAAATGCATAATGAAGAAGACCAAATCAAAAAATTAACGCCTTATCTTCCAGAAGGTCATCGGTTAAGTGATAGCCAATACTTTGGGGCAATTAAATTGGAATGGATTGAGTCAAAAGTTAATCACAACGTTTAAATCGAACCATACACCAAGAATAGCCATCATGATAAAGGACACAGGATACCACCTGTGTCTCATTTTATGTATTACTCAAAGATAAAACAACATCCACCATTTTGATAATCTCTCCTGGTGTTAACTTTCTTTTTTCCATTTCTTCACCGAAAGAAAGCCAATCATTTTTTGGTTTGTTCAGGACATCTTCCTTTTCTTGAAAAAAGTCAGCGATATCTACATCAAAGACTTTCGAAAGCGTATCAAGCAATTCAAGATTTGGTGTTTTTAGACCATTTTCTATTCTTGATAAGTGGCTATGGTCTACGTTGATTTTTTCTCCTAATTTCCGTAGGCTATAGCCTTTTTCAATGCGGAGGTTCTTGATTTTTTCTCCAATGGTATTCATAAAAATCCTCCGTAGAAATGACGGTTTTTATCTGTAACTTTGATTTTGTGTAACAGGGAAGAATCCTGTATCTTTTGCATACAGATGTTCAACATTTAATTCTTCGTATTCCTCATTATTTTCAGGTTCTTCTAAGCCTACCTCAATGAAGTCTTCTCTGGTTAGCAAAAATAAAAATTCATCTGGAGACATATCGCCATTGCATCTATGCTCTTGCACATACCTTCGATATTCTTCCAAACCCTGTCCTAATGCGGTTATTACTCTCCCTGTTTTTCTATGTCGAAACGTTTTATCCTTCATTGACAGTGTCCTCTCTTGTGAACCTCCTATTATTTTAACAGCACAAAAGTAATTGAACAATCTTTATCATGCAACGGGGTTGGTTTTGATATTAGGATTTATGTGATTCTCTTGGGAAGAATATAATCTATAAACACAATCGAAACAGGTTTCTAGTTAGATATTTAAAAAAAGGGGAGTGCAATCACTTTGAATCAGGTACAAGAACAAAAGATGAATTGGAGAAATAAGCCAGTAAAGAAAAGAAGACCGATTACCTGGAAGATGGTTGTGCCAAACAAATGGAGTAGTAAAGTTACAGACACCAACTATTTGTTTGTGGTGATTACACCATTAAACGATGGGAAGTATGAGTTGAAATATATGGATGCCGAACTCAAAGATTATTCAAAAGAAGAAAAAGAAATAGTACGGATTATGAACAATATTGGTCTTTATGCCAATAGAGAACTGGCTTTAAAAGTAATGGAGCATTATGGTCATTATGAATGGATTGAAAAGGTAGACAGTAAGAGAGCTTTACACGATGAATTGGTTTCACGTACATCTTTTCAGATAACCCTACTAAGAAATTTAGTGGAAGCCAACTAAAGGAAATAGAGACAAAGCTCGCTATCATGAGATGGCGAGTTTTTGAATTCATTAAGGAAAGACTAGCTCTTTGTTCGACACAAAACACATTGAAAAGCTATTGATGTTCTATTATATTGTTTATAGTACATAAATAAAGGAGGTGACGCATAGCTGTGTCTATGATACTGATTTTAAGTTGTTTACTAGGTGTCATAGGAATAGGGGTATCCCTATATTGTCTCTATCTCATGAATTACATTGTGAAGATGGAAAACAGGCTAAAACAAAACGAGGAAAAGTTACGTAAAAAGGATGAACTAATCGAGGCGAAAGAAATACAAATAAAAGGCAATGAACGATTGATTCTTCAGTTAAAAGAAGAAAAAGAACTAAAAGACAGAACCATTCGTTCACTCCGTAGTAAAGTGCATAGCAATCCCGCATTACGTTTGGGATAAGGTAAATGGAGAGGGTTAAAAGCCTCTTCTTTTTTTGTACAATAATTGTTTATAGTCAATAAACATGATAAAATAGATTATAGAAAAATTATGGAGAATACATAAAGAAGGTGTTGGGATGGCAGTTAGCAGTATTTTAGATGAATCCAATGAAATTAGTGTCTATAAATTAGCAGAGATGTTAGATGATGAACAAGTTGAAGCAGTGATGGCAGAAGCAATGGATACGGTAGTGGAAGCCAACGCAGGCGCAGGGAAAACACGGGTTTTAACCTCAAGAGTTGCGTATTTGTTGGCTACAGGAGTGCCACAGAACCATATTATGCTTCTCACGTTTACCAATAAAGCCAGTCGAGAGATGATAGAACGAGTACAAGAAATGCTCGGTGGAAAAAAGGTGCGAATCATGGGTGGAACCTTTCATCATGTAGCCGTTATTTTTCTTCGTTTATATGCGGAATACATTGGATACAAAAAGAACTTTTCTATTCTAGACCCTGATGATGCGAAAAGCTTAATTGAAGAAGAACGAAAGAAATATTTGAAAAAGAATGGGATTGCTAAAAGTAAATTTCCTGATAAAAAAGTGATTTATCATTATTATTCCAGTGCGATTAATAGAGAGCTATCGTATGAAGTGATAAATGAAGAGGAAAACGAGTTTCCGTATGACATTCTATTGGGCATGATTGAAATTATTGAAGCCTATGTGACACGCAAAAAAGAAGCAAGTGGAATGGATTTTGATGACCTACTCGTTAACTTTCATGTACTTTTAAGCAATGAGGAAATACGCAAAAAGATTTCAAAACAATTTCCGTATATACTCGTAGATGAATACCAGGACATCAATGGAATTCAATATGAAATCATTGAGTTATTAAACAAAGGCAATCATAATCTTTTCGCCGTAGGAGATGCAAAACAAGCGATTTATTCATGGAGAGGTTCTAATGTCCAGTATATTGAATCGTTTGAAAAGCGACATCGAACAAGTCAGGTGCTTTATATTACGCATAACTATCGGTCAGACGCCGCCATTTTGCATCTTGCGGAAAACTCGATAAACCATAATTTTGAGAAGGGGAAGAAAGCCAAAATCACCCCTTATTTACCTTATAAAAATAAACCGACCTTACATGAAACACAAGATGATTACAAGCAAGCCGATTATATAGCAGAGACGGTTCGTAAACATGCTAAAAACGGCGTTTCTTTTAAAGAAATGGCGATTCTGCTTCGCACAAATTATCTTACTCGAACGATTGAAAAGGTGTTTCGCCAACAGGGAATACCTTATAAGCTTTTAGCTGGCTTTTCATTTTTTGAACGAAAACATGTAAAAGACATATTAGCGTTTTTACGTTTTGTCCATAACCAGCAAGACGAATCAGCCTTTATTCGTATGGCGGGATTGTTTGAAGGGATAGGAGAAAAAACCATTGAGAAGTTATTCGAAGGGTATAAATCTGCGGGCTATGATTTAACGGCTTTAGGCAAAATAAAAGTCTCCAAAAATGCTTCAACAGGGGTTGCGACCATGTTGTCCATTGTGCTATCTATTGTGGAGGAGAAGACCATTGCAACGATGATTCGATGCATTCTTCGAGAGTATTATGATGCCTATTTAAAAAGAACTGAAGAAGATTACCGAGAGCGAATGAGTGATGTGAATTATTTGCTAGAGGCGGCGGAGGGATACGGTAACTTGTCGGATTTCTTGAGTGAAATGATACTCGATGAAGTGGAACAAAAAGAACAGGGGGATGAAGTCGTCACTATCACAACCGTTCATAAAGCAAAGGGATTAGAATGGGAGGTTGTGTTCCTACCTTACGTGAATGAAGGAATTTTTCCTTCCTTGCGCCGTACAGACGTTGAATCCATCAAAGAAGAAAGACGCTTATTTTATGTGGCTGTGACAAGAGCGAAAAAACAGCTTCATCTGAGCTTTACAACTTGGCAAGCCCAAAGTTATAAACCGATGTTTCCATCAAGTTTTATTCGAGAAATATCTTCCACGTTCTATGAAGAAGTCAAATAGGAAATACAAAAAAGAGTATCCGATTCGGGTACTCTTTGGTTTATCTATGATGATTGCTAATGGTCACGAATTTCATGAAACAAAAAAGCGATGTCTTGAATGGTAATTTTGTTCTTATTTATCGATATAATGCCTTTTTCTCGAAGGGTTTTTAATAATTTGTTGGTTTTTTCTCTGGACATACCTGCATAAGTAGCTAATTGCTGATTCGTTATCGGATAATCGATTTCTATCCCATTATCGGTTTTTATTCCAAACAATTGACTTAATCGAATGATGGTTGAATAAATCTCCCCTTTTTTACCGTTTAATAGCACATCTATATATTTAACTTTGTTGGATTTCACCCGTAAAGTCAACCATTTGATAATCTCAACGGCAAGTTCTGAATCTGCGATAATTTCCTGTTGGAATTTTTCCATTGGAATCACACCAACTTCTACGTCGTCCAGGGCTTTGGCATAGAAATGATGCACATCATTTTGAAAAAGCCCAAGTGCTCCAACGATATCAAAAGGGGTACATAAACGCATGTTCAATTCTCTTCCCTCTAAAGATAGCGCACCTATTTGTACGAGACCAGACAAGATTAAATAAACTTCATCGGATTTTCTCCCTTGTTCTAAAATATAGGTGTCTTTAGGAATCGTCCTTCTTTCACTTAATGGAAGTAGGCGTTTTTCTAATTCATACGTTGTTAATTGTCCATATAAGAATAAAGATTGTTCTATATCCATCTATCATCACCTTAAATCAAGTCGTTCCTTAAAATTGGCATTTTTATTGGCGATTTCTTCATTGACAATAGATATTATAGAACATTATGCCCAACTTTAACATGTGAATTCGATTAAATCTGCATAAAGAGTACCAGTTGACATTAAAAAATATGGAATTTTATTAAGTGATTGTACATCAATGAAAGCATCGATACATGGTAAACAAACTCAATCAGTACCAATACCACTAACGAAAGGATTAAAAATAACAGATAGAAAGCCTGTAGTCGAAAGTAAGAAGCCATTAAACCAAGTGTTTCATCATAGATATCGTCCTCAGTTTGAATCAATCGCAGGTTGTAATTTAATCGTTTGGCACTTCTAGAGGCTCGTAATAAGCGAATACTTAAAATGACGAGCAACAAACCAGGAATAGCCCCAATATAAAAGACGGTGTACCCACATAAGGCAAGTAGCGCACCGATTATTAACTCAATAACTCCCACAAATTTGCTCCATTTTGCCAAGGACTTCAATTGTTTTTTCATAATATTATTCCCACCTTTATTAAGCCATTTTTATATGATAGGCAGATTTTTTCCTCAGAATTAGAAACCAATCATCTTAGCTTTCTTTATATGCACTTTAAATAAAACAACTATAAATATTGACCATAGTCTATAAAGATTATATAATAAATTATGGAAAATGAAAAGACGATGCGTATACAGGAGGAAGAAATCATGGGATTAACAGCCCTTGCTTACACAGGTGATGGCGGTTTTGAAAATTACAAGGTAATCGAAAAAAAGACGCTTAATTTTTTGGATGCCATAAAAAACTCCAATAAATACTACACCATTGAATTGCATGAGAATAATGGGAGGTATCGTGTGTTCACGGATTACGGACGACTTGGGATGACATCAACCAAACAAGTCCGTGAAACCGATAGTTTGTCTCTTGCTTTAAGAGAGTTTGAGAGTATTGCGAAAAGCAAGATTAAAAAAGGCTACAAAGAAGTAGAACTAGCCCAAAGTTCCACTGGTAGCAATAAAGCAAAAGAGTTAATTGATGTCTCTGAGATTAAACCAAAGACCACTCGCGCTAGAAAGAAAAAGAGCAAGCTTGACCCCATCATTCAAGCGTTTGTTCAACAAATCTTTGATGAAGCTGGCAAGAAACTCAATCACTTGGTAAAAGGCGATATGAACGCTGACGGGGCTTCTCCACTCGGAAAACTAAGTTCAAAGCAAATCGAGAAAGGGAGAAGTATTCTGCAAGCCATTGCGGATATGGTGAATTATAAAGGCTCACTAAGTGTGCAGGATGTTTTAAATTACACAAACGAATACTATGCCAACATTCCCAAGGTGTTTGGAAGCAAAATTTCTCCTGAACAAATTGCCATTTGTTCCATAGACCGAATTAGCGAAGAAATGGATATTCTTAAATTCTATGAGGATGCGCTACGTATGGGTGGTGTTATTTTTGACCATACAAACATCGACAAACAGTATGAATCCTTAAATTCAGACATTGGAATTCTTGACCCGAACAGTGAGAAATATAAACAGCTTGTCTATTACGTCAATAGTACAGAGAGTCGCCATCACCATGTTAATTTACAGGTGAAAAACATTTTTACCGTGGCTCAAAAGAATGCGCCTGCTTTTGATGATAGCTACGGCAATGTGAAGGAACTGTTTCACGGAAGTCGTTCTGCGAACCTTCCAGGTATCTTATCGACCAATTTACGTTTACCAAACAGTTTAGGTGGGAAAACGGTCATTACAGGGGCCATGTTTGGACCTGGTATCTATTTTGCTTCTCAATCCACGAAATCAAGCCAATATTCCTGCAGTCGATTTGGTGGAACCATCAATAAGTATCCTACAGCCTTCATGTTCATTGCAGAAGTTGCTCTTGGAAAGGTGTATGAGGTCGAAAATGCCCATTACTTCCTAGAACCTCCAAAGGGATACGACAGCGTACGTGGCGTTCAGGGACGTTCTTTATTGCATGATGAATACATCATCTACCGTGAGAACCAACAACAGTTACGCTACATCATTGAATTCGAACCGAAAAACAAACGCTATTAAGGACATGGCGAAATGGATTTAAATAAATTTATTGAAAACGGCGAGAATACCCCCACTTCAACAAAGTAAGTGGGGGCTGAATCGCTTTCTCTGTTTGTTATGTACGTTCTCTTCTGTTGCTATAATAATAAAAATAATAGACAGCAGGTGTTCCACAAAGGAGGTGAACAAATTGAACAAGGTCGTCTATCGAACACAAAGGCAACAACTGAAACATCTTTCAAAAAAAGAATATGTTGCATTGAAAACCCTGTGTTTCTTGGCTAAAAACCTACACAATGTAGCGTTATATAACGTTCGTCAACATTTCTTTGCGACTGGTGAGTATCTTCGCTATGGTGAAAACTACCATCTTTCAAAGGATAACGAGAATTACCAAACACTTAACAGCAACATGGCACAGCAAATCATTAAGGAAGCGGATGGTGCGTTCCAATCCTTTTTTGGGTTACTCAAACTTAAGAAAAAGGGGAATTATGATGCCAAAGTCAGTATCCCACACTATCTTCCAAAGGATGGGGTGATGACGCTCATTATTGGGCAAATTCGCATTAAGGAAAACGGTGTACTGGATATCCCCATGTCTCCAGGATTCAAACGAAATTACGGGAAAGTCAGTATTCACGTACCATCTAATTTGAAGGGCAAGCGCATCAAGGAAATTCGGATACTGCCAAAAGGTCAGGCAAGGTTCTTTGAGATACAGTTCACCTATGAGGTGGAAGTATCACCAAAGGAATGTAACAAAAATCATGTACTTGCCATTGATTTTGGGGTAGACAACCTCGCTACATGTGTAACCAACCAAGGAAAAAGTTTCATCATAGATGGGAAGCGGTTAAAGTCCATCAACCAGGGATACAACAAGCAACTCAAAAAAATGCAATCCGTGCGAGATAAACTCTTAGGTGCTAAACGTTCTCTCTCGAAAAAAGAGTTTCGTCATATCCAAAAGCGAAACAATCGTGTACGAGACTATCTCCATAAAACAGCCAGAATCATTATGGATTATTGTATCCAACATGATATTGGCATGTTGGTAGTCGGACACAACAAAGGCATCAAACTAAAAAGTCACATGGGAAGCCAAAATAACCAAACGTTTGTGCAGATACCGACGAGTGACTTGATGCATCACCTAGAGTACCTTTGCGAAGCCAGTGGCATCATTTTTCTCGAACAGGAGGAGCGTTTTACGTCCAAAGCGGATTTCTTTGCTGACGATGAGATTCCAGTATATGATGCACGGAATACGAAACCCTATATCTTTAGTGGCAAGCGCATCAGTCGTGGTCAATATCGTTCAGCGAAAGGAATCATCTTGAATGCAGACTGCAATGGCGCACTCAATATTCTACGTAAAAGTAGCCTGGGAGGAAAGGCACTTCGTTCCTTACAGAGTAGAGGCAACTTGGACATGCCCATACGAATAAGGGTTTCCTAACCATTGGTTAGGAGGAAACTTAATTACCAAACTTCGTATAAACAAGAATCCCCCACTTCAAGCTTCGCTAAGTGGCGGGAGGGTTCAAGGAAGAGAACAAACATAACTATTGGAAATTTGTCATGAAGCAAAGGATAAAAGAGGTTTTATCAGGTTACAAAGTGAACCATCTTAGCGAAAAAGAAACAGTGGAACGTCTCGGTAAAATTTTTGAAGAATACGCTAAAAATTTGGGAGAAGGAGAAATTGGTTTTGCCGATAGAAAACATTCGTAAAACACGAACGAGCCATAAGAAGGGATGATTCCCTTCTTTTTTGTTGTGATATACAGGTGAGCAGCCTATAATGGTTTTGAGAAAAACAACGAACCACTAGACAGGACGGAGGAAATACATGCGTTATGTAATGGCAGATACCAATTCTATAAAGTTGGAAGTCCATGCAATCAAAGAGGCAATCAACAACTTCCTGATTCTCAAAAAGATAATTTCAACTGGACAACGGCTAAATCCCTATGAAGACAGATATGAAATGTATGAACTAACACAAGAGGAAGCAACGATTGATTTCAAGAGCTATTCAAAGGACGCTTTTATCCGAGACCATCTTCGTTCTGTTGTATTAGAAGTGGATGCCATTGAAGAAATTAGTTGTTATGTGAATGGTGAAGAAGTTAGACAAATGGGCAACTACATCAAGGTGTTAGTATTCGAACCGTATAAACCGAGCGTAGTTAAAGAGATTGAGCATACCCTGGAAGGTTTTCGCCAAATTGTGGGAGGTTCAACGGAATATGTGTCAGTGGGTAGACCCGATTTGGTGTTAATCTGTAATGAAGATGGCATGTTGTTAGACTTGCCAAAGGACAGAGGTTTTTATGGAACCTTTTTTGTGACAGGATTGTGGAATGGAGAGAGTGTGTCACTATCCGAACAACAAATCAAAGAAGTGCGACAAGCTTTAGAAAAACGGAAAAATTTTTCAAGCAATAGCTCGTATTTATCCGCTTATTTTGAAGAACACGAAATCCAACGTAAAATGTTCAACTTCGACTTGAGTGATATCAACTATCACATTGGAACGGAATCGGTTATTGAGTTTATTCTTTCCCAAGAGAATCCAGACAACTTACGGATGATAGAGGCAGAAATAAAAGACATTGAGAAAAATGGAAAGGATATCTACACCTATCTCGAAAAAATCGCTTATCAAATGGCAAAGAAACAAAACGCTAACTATAAAAAGTTTGAATAACGTACAGTCCGTCTTTGCTAACCTTACGGATAATGCACAAGAAATATTGGCTTACTTCGATAATTAAAGTAAGCAATGAGTGCAAATCGTTGTGGTTGGTGTTCAATATGAAAGGATGTAGAGCTTATCCATACCATTTCGAAGGAACTTGTCACAGCAACTCAACAGATGGCAGAGACCATTGAACCCCTTTACTGTTTATAAAGACCATATCATATAAAGCAGAAAAGCCATCTCCCTAGATGGCTTTTTGTTTTCTACTTAATAGTAATGCTTGCGTTTCTTCCATACAGCGTACCATACCCCAAGGATAAAGACTGAGAAAACGTCCATTTTAATAGAATGGAACAAGGTTATTGCCAAATGCACCAAGTTTTTTTGGAAGCTGTTTGAAATAGTTGTTCCAAACCACGAAGAAGTATCGGGAATTAATACGGAGACGCCCCCTAAAATCAGCATTAAAACCAGATAAGCAACCGCAATACACCCTAAAAACTTCAAAACACTCCAACCAGTTTCCGATAATTTTTCTAACATGATATTAGACTCCTTTCAAAACTTGTTATATAAACGCCTTTTTTGTAAGTCTTTTGTATTTTATGCGCCGTACACAAAAAAATAAAAAACACACTTTGTGGATGCTTAAAATTTGGTTAAATCGTGATATAGGATTGATATAAAGAGAAAGAGCCGTGGTTTTAGGACGGCTCTTTTTGACATTCACTTTTTGATGATTAAAGTCCAATAAACGGAAATCAGGATTAGAGAAGTAGCCACCATTGTTGTAGAATGTATGGCACGAATGACTTCAATAAACCCTCCAAAAATGTCACCTAATAATGTTCCTTGTAGGATTAACATTGAATCAAGTAGAACATATCCACTTGCTATTAGAACTAAAAACGCTAGGTAGTTTTTATACTCTTTAATGTAACTGATGGACATATAAATTCCTCCTGTCTAGCATGCGATTTGAAATGGAACCAGAAAGCCCTCCTCATGTACGGGTGTGGCAAGATACTCCTCAAAAACGGAAGGTTCAAATTCTGCGCCCATCTCATGCCAAAAGGGTACAGCTTCAGGAACCGCTTCGCCATAAATTTCATGTACATTTGCTAGACTCTTTAGGTATTCGATAAAGACTCGTCCATTTCCTTTTCTCTTTTGGATAGATTCCATCAATTTAACCTCAACGGAATTGTCTTGCATAAAAGCAAGTTCACCTTTTACTATTACCTTTCCTTCTTTTAAAAATACAAATGGATATTCCATTCCATAGCTATACTTCTTCAATTCCTCAGATAGTTGTTCAATTTCTTCTCTTTGCGTAACCAGTTTAAAACCGTTCATCGTATCATCCTTTTTATCAGGTATTTCATCTGAAATCCCTTTATTTTTTGTTTCTATTCTTATATGCAATGAATGAAATGTCTATAGCCTTTGATTTATTCTCGTTTTTACGTTCTAACAACGTCTCGTTTCTTTTAGCGGGTTTAGTCAAGGATTTTTCGCTGGTTATAAGAAAAGAAGGGGTTAGATTCTATCTAATCTGTTTTTTACTGTCTGTAGTAATGTTCAAATACAATTGACTATGGTCAACAAATGAATTAAAATGAATATAAACAGTTCGTATTCAGGGAGGGGTTAACATTAAAGCAGAACATATTAATCCGTTTATTATGGAGTGTCAAAATATATTCAATCAAGTCGCTCAATTGCCTTTAGAGCTTGCTGGAACAACGGTTAAAAATTCACCTGTCGCAAGTAAAGATGTTGTTGTTATGGTCGGCATTACAGGAGACATCAGAGGCTCAGTTGCAATTAACTTGGACGAAGAGTTTGCAAAGCAAATCGCGTCCAATATGATGGGAGGAATGCCTGTTACAGCGTTTGACGAAATTCCTAAAAGCGCAGTATCCGAACTCTCTAACATGATAATGGGAAGCGTTTGTACGGCTTTTGCTAGTCAAGGCGTAAGCGTTGATATTACTCCGCCGTCTCTTCTTACGGGACAAAACATTCAACTTACCTTTAGTAAATTGCCCTTACTCTCCATTAAATTAAAGTACCAGGAGTTTGACGTAGATTTTGATATTTCCGTCGCACAGGAATAAGGCAGTGTTTCATTAGTGGAGTTAATAAGGAGAGTCATCAACAATATAGGCTGGTCTTTTTTAGACTGCTTGTGGGTGTTAATTTGTATAGGGGCAGTGATAATCTTTGAGTTGATTTTATTCCCTGAAAAACAAATCTTACGGTATTCACAATGTAAGAGAGAAGGGCATGCCTGGACGTGGAAAGGATACTGCTTTCTAGGAAGAGGGAAGCCTCGTCATCCCTTTTATTGTACTCGTTGTGGTATCAAAAAAGATTAACCAACTGGAAGGGAAGTAAGATGCCCTTCTTTATTTTTTTATTCGACGAACCTAAACGATAAATCTACTGAAAAATGAATAGGATATAGAGTAAACCATAACAATAGAGGAGTGGGTCATATGAGTCTCACAACAAGAAAAGTTTTAACATTTAAATTACTAGATGAAAGCGTTTATGGAAAAGATATTGATAGAAAAACTGGCTATTCGGAATAACGTGTTGAAATAGCCTGTCATAATAAATTGCAATAAAACTTCATAAATTGGATTACCGTGTTGAAAATAGAATAAGCGTAAGAAATAAATCTATGAACAAGAAAGATGGTGAACGTATGGAATCTGAAAATTTTAAAGAAGTCCCTTACACAATTGAAATAGATTGGAAATGTGGTGCGGTTTGGCTTAACCTCCCTCTCTCAAAAGAAAAAATAATTGTGTCAGAAAAAGATTCTAAATCAATATCAGATGCTTTTAAGCTAATAAATGCTAAAAAGGAAGGCATTATTTAGTTCGTAGTATGAACCATTTAAACTTTATGATGATGTATTTCTTCTACTTCATCTTATTGCTTTTAACTCAATAATCCGTATAGCCGAAAAACTCAAGAGAGTGATATCATTGAAGGATATTTTCTCATACAGGATGGCATTATCGATATAGGTACAATCGACATATCGACCTTTCATGGAGTTAAATATGTAAATGCTAAGATTCCTGACACTAACTTTACCATTGAAGAGTGGGAATCCTTTTTCAAACAAATTAAGGAACGATTTAAGTTAGAGCCTTGGCAACAAGTTCATGTCAATAAGTAAAAAAAGAGGTAGTAGGAAAAAATCCTATTACCTCTTTTTGATATTGTTTAGCTGGCTTTAGAGCCTGTTGCTTCTTCCACTTGGGGTTGTTTCGCCTTTTGTACGGATTGTGCATGTTGGGCAATGGAAGCAGGGCTATACGTTTGAGCCGCTACATTGCTTTGAGTTACCACATTCGGCTTGGTTTCTTTTCCAGCAGAAGATGCTTTCGCTAGTTCTCTAGCTTCTTTAGAGATTTCAACCTTTACGGCTGGTTGTTGTTGTGCTTTTTGTGTCTCTTCCTGTTCTTGTTGCTGGCTTTCAACTGGTTTTGCTTGCACTTGATTGATTTGATGTGCGGTTTGTGTATGAAGTTGTACATTTGAATTGATTTGCATAATGAATGACCACCTTTTTTAGTTTTTAGTTAGTTTCTTGTTGGTTAAATCGTACAATAGTTAAACACTATAGTCAACATGAACGATGTTTTACCCTAATCTAGATTAGATATAAGTTGTAACTCAACCATTGTATTTTCCGTGTAGACCTTCACGCTAGTAGGGGAGGCGATTACTTTTTGAATACGAGAATGTTGAATGACCCCTGTTTTTACTTCGTCAAAATAAGCCAAATGGAGAGGCATTTTTTCCTGTAAAGGTAACAAACAGCGTACTTGTTTACCGATACGGTTGCGGTCGGTATATTTTGGTACATTTTCATCTTTTGCCTCAGTTACTTGCTTAATCTCCCATAGAAAATCAGGTAAAACTCGATTGCTTTCCTCAATCATTTGTAACACGTTCATGGTGTTCTCTCCTTTTTTATCCGTCTATTTGGATTCTTTCCTTTTGGGTTTGCTCGAAATCATGCGGTTGAGTTCATCTAAGCGTTTCTGTCGCTGTTCAATCGCATCATTGATTACCGCAACCGTTGTGCCTTGCTTAACGTGAAGAACATCGCTACGTAACTGCTCGATTTCGTCTTCAATACGCTTTATAAGAGATTTTATGTTCTTGTCGTTATCGGCTTGAATCATTTCTCTTACATAATCGTTTAATTGTTCCTTTTGTATTTTCTCCATTTTCTTCTCCTTGTCTATCCAGAAATAAGAATGCTAGACTACATTCACATCTGTGTACTAAATTTCGTGTTTTTCACAGGTGTCAATTTCCCAATATTGATAATTCACATAGCCGTAATTATTTGTTATCCAAGATGTTAAAACTTCGTCGCAATCAGGATTATTCGGGCGATTAACATCGTCTTTCACCGTCACAACAATAGGGTCATTGTCTCCAACGATAACAAAATATTGTCTGATGTTTTCATTCATTTTACATACTCATCTTCTTTCTCAGTATGGTTATTTGAGGAGGTCTATACCTTTCATAGTTAATGAAGACCCTTTTTAGAAAGTAGACCAGAAAGCGTTAATATACATTTCACCTTTCGTCAATTGGTCACTGTTATACTCAAATCGTGCAAAATAGTGCGTGGCTTTTACATCCTGATATAACGCAATCAATTGAGGTAAAGGAACCTGATAGGTATCGAGAAATTCCTTGATTTTAAGAACCTGTAACACTTGAGCGGCTTCACGGGAAGGTTTGCTATCACGTACCAACACCCGATAATCAATGTCGGATTCCCATACACTATCACGATTAAAAGTGTCCAGCCACTTATAAATATCAAGTAGTCCTCTTTGCTTTAGGCGATTAAAGAATTCCTGATTTAACTGTTTCTCATAGTCACTTAATTCGTTAGAAAAAAACGAATAAACGGTTTTGTCATATCTCGATGCTTCCAAGGCAGAAGCATAATCACGTAATTCATCGATTGACATATCTGACAATGATTTTTCAGGAATAAGGAAACGTTCTAGTCCGTATTTTTTAATTCTTTGGTCTAAAATTTTCTTTGCTTGTTGCATAGTTTTCTCCTTTTTTATGACGTAAGTTAACAGCGAACTCTTAGCTAAACAGCCTCAATGAACTTCACTAGCTATTGAAGAAGATACAAGCAATGTCATAGCTTCCAAGTAACTCAATTTCACACCTTGTGGAGTAAATACCTTTACCTGATTGGTATTGATGCCGTTATCTTCTAATCGTATGAGCTCGGTTTCCACATCCACTAAAGAACCGTTAATGCTCATGGACATTTCTTCATTCTCTTCAAACCAAACCATTTTCCACATAAATGTCACTCCTTATAAAAGTTGATAAAGTATACTTTGTCTCCTTGTCTTTCTTTCTTATGTATAATACTAATCTATCACATAAATTATAAAAGGTAAATTTAAATTTACAAAATATAAAACGAACGTTATAATTAAGTTAGTATAAAATGAATGTGGTTGAAAGCCTATTTGGAGTTGGGAAGATGAAAAACCCTTTTGAAAACGAAGTTCCCAATCGCTGTCGATGGAGAGCGATTAACCGTGGAAGAAATAAACGATTGAAGTTAACTAAACCATTGAAGTTTGCAGTCACGACTAAGCAACGTGATATTTTACACCAAAAAGCTTTGAAATTTCGAAAAGAAGTAAAACACCGCATGATACAACGAAGAGAAAGTAAAGGTGAGTAGACTTGAACGAAGACCAATATCGCAAACTTGATGTGTTGCTGGATAGACATATTATGGGGAATGACCCGATTGTTAATGTTTATACTCAGCTACCCGTAATTCATACATCTCCTGCTCCTTACTCAACAAATTTAGAAGCCGCTTTTCAATTGGTTCAAAAATTGAGAGGCGACGGAGGTTTTTGTTTTGGTCTCACTGAAACAGATGAACTCGGTTACGGTATTCCTGTTACGGATGAAAGTGTATGGTGTGCCAGCTTCTATACAAAGGATAGGGGAGTTGTACAGTATAAGTATCATTCGGAAATCCCATTAGCAATCGGATTAGCCGCATTAAAAACGGTTGGTGTAGAGGTTACATTTCCGATTAAAGATATCTGGAAGCCTGATGGTTTCGTTGTTGAATAAAGGATGAATCTTAAAATGAGGTTTATTATGTACAGCCAAGATTGGACAAAACTCGAAGTAAGACGCTGTTACCGACACTTTAAAGGCATGCTTTATTACGTTTTTTGTGTAGGGAGACACACCGAAGGGGATAGGGAAGTGCTTGTAACCTATCAAGCCCTGTATGAAGACGGCGAAATCCATCACCGTCCGTTTGATATGTTTATTGAGAAAGTTCCAGATGATAAACAGGATGAAAATGTAACGGGTCAGACCTACCGTTTTGAACCGTTTGATGGCAAGTTGATTTTATAGGAAGTGAATGGGAAAAGCACCTATCAGATAGTACAACACAAAGAGCGAGCGATAATTGTCAGCCTTGGCGTTTGGTACAAAAAATCAAAGGGAGATAGAATCACATGAATAAAGAAATCGTAACCCGAATAGAAAACGTAAAGATTCAAATAGAGTATGGGGTGTATACCCATCAAAAGGGTACAAGCGTATCGATTGAAGATAAAGTAACAAAATTTGTGCGTACGTTCAATAAGCTGATGGAGGCGATTTCTTCGACCACATTAAAAAAGATGAAAAAGGAATATGAGGTAGATGAAGTTCATGTTAAAAGTTTATTCGTGATAAGTGAATCGGATGAAGGACAAATCATTACGTATCTGGATGACAAGGATACAACCATGACCAATATTAATCTGACGGTAGACGAAGGGAAAGAGCCGTCCATGAAAAGAAAAATCACCATTGATGCGGGTACAATTGGTTTCTTTGAAGTAGAAGAAATTACCCAATACTACGCTGATATCAAAGAAAGCGAAGGGGAGCAGGCGGCAAAGGATTTCTTCCGACCTGGAGAATTTGATGGCGATAAAATAGAAGACTACAACGGCAAGCATTTTATCTATGGTTACATGGAATCTTTGACACAAAGTGACCGTTGTCCTTCTTTTCTCTATGACAGCTTGGTAGAAATAAAGAAAGTTACCGTAGAAGAAGTGGAAGAAAATGAATAAACGGGTGCAGTGTGAACGATGTCAGTATTGTAGCGTGGATTGGCTATCGGAAAACCTCGCTTACCAATGCAAAAAGGGACAGCGGGATTTAAGCAGAATGGAAACCATTGAAGGTTTTGAAGTCGAGTGTACAGAGTTCAAATCCCGATATATCGAATATCCTTTAGAAATTACAGGCATTGATAAATCAAAGTAGAAAGGGCTTCGTACAAACCCAAACAAAACAGGTAAGTTGGTAAAAATTCGTCCATCTGCAGAGAAATACGAAAATAAATCCTATCTTGGAATACTATTGGGAGACAGTGATATCGGTCTTTTGATTTCGCATTCGCCAACAACAGGGATTAAGTGTTGAGAGGCATTTTAATCCTGCTATTTATGTGCCTGAACTGAACGAAGTCATTTATGGCATAGAAAGTTGGTGGGTGTTCATAAAAAGTGAAGACGAAGTACAAGCGATTACCAACGAGGATATTGAAAACGTATGGTATATGCGATTGTTGAAGGACTTATCTGTCGAGGAAAAATAGCATCTCATTGAATACCGATGGTAGGAAGAATGTTAGCCACAGTTTATCATTCTTTTGCGACAGGCATTTGATGAAAATAGGAAGGGATTAATTTCATTATAAGCTTTTACGTTTTTTTCGTAATATATAGGTTTATGTTTTCCGAATGTTGTTTTCTGGAAAAAAGAAACAAGCCACCAGTTAAGATGACTTGTTTCGGTAGGGAATGATATTGGATTTAGACGGCTTCGTCTTGTTTTTGAAACCGCCCCGCATCACTATCTCCTTCTTCATTCTCCTCTTTTTTTTCCAAATAGGAGTTGAAATCGGAAGCCATGATGGACAGTCGTTTTTGTACGTTTTCCTTACGAGCACTTCCCGACTGACTAGCCTCGAAGTAGGCTTGTGGAAGGTTATCGAAGAATCCTCTTGCCCAATCACCAAAATCTTTAGGCGTAATGGTGATGCCTTTTTTCTGGATATCTAATACCAGTTTAAAGAGCATCGGAACGTGAAGTTTCTTTAAGAACTTTTCTTTGCGAGTAAATGCTTCGTTGAGATAAAAACATGCGTTTTGCATTTGCGCCCGTAATTCATCCTGAATTTCAACATTGCGTAATTCTTGGACGAACGCTTGCAGTTCTTTACCGCTAAAGCCTGTCTCCCCGTTTTTAAGAAGAGCCAAAATTTGAAGCACCAGTTCCTGGTCAACGTAACGCTGTCTTGCGGATTTTGAAAGGTTCACTTTTTCCGCAAAGAAGTCCATGCTGGCAATATGCTCAACAAATTTAAGCACTTTGCTTCCAAGGATAGCTCTGGTTGTTTCGATTGGACGTAACGGTACGCCGTTGTTGAAACGGTAGAAGAGTTCTTCCATCTCCTCTTGTGTCGCTTCCTCAATTTTAATCGCATCGATTTCGTATTGAAGAAGACGGTTTTGGAAATCTTCTGGAAGTTCTGAGAAACGAAGCCCCGCAATTTCTACACCCTCAACAGGTGGGGTGTCTTGATGAAGCGGATACCCCTCTTTTTCTGAGATGTATGAGAAAACACTCGTTAATCTTTGTTTTCCGTCTAAGAAGTTGTAAACGGAATCCTCTTTAGATGCAAACAGTGCAGGGATAGGATAACCAGACAGGATACTATGAATCAAAATGGATTGACGCTTTAAATCCCATATGTTTTTCTTGCGCTGAATGACCAAGTCAAAATTAACTTTTTTGCCCTTGAACATCTTGGCTAATCGTTCTACTTTCCATGAAACTTTTCCTGTTTTCATGAACACACACTCCTTTTATATTCGTTTCCTTTATAAAAGTATATTGCCAATGCATGTGATTCTATACAATGAAACGAAAAATTTCTGACAAAAAATAAAGAGGTTTGGAACCAAACTTTATTAGTTCATATTATAACGTAAATGGGTTAGAGGTGAAAGAAAAGGTTATGTATTTTGATATAAAAAAGACCTCCCTTACAATAAAAGGGAAGCCTATAGTTTAAAAGACACCTATACGTATGATTCGATAACTTGAAGTTGAAGTTTATTTGCTTTGACAATATCGTACACGTATTGTTTAAAGAAGGATTCGTCTTCGGGTAATCGTTCACCAGATAGGATGCGCTCTACTGATTGGTTGGCGTTTGGGAACTGTTTGCAATACATTTCGGTATTGTATTCTATCGTGAATTGGAGAAGTAGTTGTCGTTTCTCTTTTAGTGGTGTTCCTTTTTTCTCTAAATACAGGGCAAAGAAACGAATCGAACTGTTATAACCTGAATCTTGTGTTCTTCTAACCCATGCTTCAAATTCATCAGGGGAGATGTCGATGTTCTTTAAATAACAAAATCTCGCAATGGCTCGTTTAATGCTTTTTCGTTTTCGGAAGGCTATTTCTTTTAAATCAGGCATCATTGCCGCTCCTTTTATTTGACTATAGTTTATATACTATATTATATAGTATATAAACTAAAAAAACGACAGCTTTTTAAAATTACGCCATGATTTTCCTTGATTTAATTGACAATATGATACAAATTTGTTAGCATTGTCTTATAATTATGGCATAAAGCCACAATGTGAGTGAAAATGTTGCAAAAAGCCACATATAAATCAGGGGGAAGTAAAGTGGATACGTTAATAGGGGAACAACTAAAAAGGATGGAAAATCAGATATCTTATATTCATCCAGACAAACAAGTAAATTATGCTAGCATGCTTGGTTGTTTAAAGAAGTACAACCCCAATCTTACACTCGGCAGTATGGATAGCTTGAGTTTTTACTATAAAAGAATTTTAATGTTGCGGTTGATTCATCATTCCTTAAATGACGCTGTTAACAAAATAAAAACAGTTATAAAGGGCGACACAAAAAAAGAAGCAGTCCTTGATGATTTTCTGTTAAGTGTTCGAGCTTTTTGCGTAGAGAATGTGGACATATCATCTGGAAGATATGAAAAGGACGAGCATTTTTTCTATCAACAACAGGTTCACTCAGCACTTTTTCTCAATCATTCTTTAACAAGTTTAATTTTGGAAAATTTTTTCAAAGTAACTGTCTAAACCCTTAATGTACATATTGAAATCGTATAAATACATAATAAAAAAGCCAAAAAAGCCTCTTAAGATGGAGGTTTTTTCAATGTCAATTTTTAAATAATTATTGACTATATGCTAAAATTAATGTATTATAAAAATACCCCCTTTGGAATATAAAAAGGACGAGGTTTTTTGAACCTCGTCCACTTTTATGCTTGATTATAACTGGTAATTAAGCTATCAAGTTGGGTTAATTCCTGTTTCAATCCATCATGTTGAAAAACGGGTGTTTCTGGAACATCCATATACCATCTCTCGAAAACATTGGAATAACCTAGTTCCAAAACAGATTTTTCGTTTTGCTGGGGTTCTTTAAAAGCTACTTTTAATACATATCGACCTGTATCTTTTATGGCATCAATGCCCTCAACTTTTTGCAGTTTATCTTCAGTGAGAAATTTTAAGTCAAAGAAACGTTGGGCAATGATTTCTCGTTCATGGTCGCCAAAATCAAAATATTGGGTGTTTACTTCTTCGATGGCATCTTCTAACTGAGAGTAAAACCTATCGGTTTCTTCGTCGTCCTCAAAAGAGTCTGTATGTGAGGTTAAGAATACGTTCCAACCGATTTCTTCATAGCAACTGATTTGGAACGAGTAGGGAAGACCAGGGACAAGTATCCGCAAGCCGTTCTCCATCCATGTAATCTCTTTTTCTCTATGTTTAAATATTTTTTCTACTTGATTATGTAATTCATCGCACCCTTGATAATTTACGGTTGCTTTCATTTAACTCACCCCTTATAAGCTATTATATCAGTTTTTGTAAAATTGGGAATGGAATTCAAGGGAAAAGGTAATAAAAATTTACCTTTTTTATTTATTATACTAGTTTGTATGAATGAAAAGGAGAACTTGAGATTGAATAAAAAGGTTATATCGTTATTTTTCGTAATTGTGGTGGTAGGCGTCCTTTTGTTTGGGTTAGAAATGTGGTTCACGAGCTATTATAAACATCAAATTCAACAAAAAGTATCATCTGAACACGGAACAATCGTAAGCATACAGCAATCGAATTGGTTACAAGACCCGTTCCCGCTTTGGGAGCATGGTAAAGGGGCTTATATTTTCAAATTCGTTTATCAAGCAGGCAACCATCAATATACAGGTTGGGCATTGTGTACCTTATTGCACACAACATGGGAACTTCCCACAGATAAAAAGCAGTGATTCCTTTTTTGGTTTCATGCTTTTTTTGCTATACGAATTCGTCGTCTTATAAAAAACGTTAACCAAATTATAATACAAAAGGTACAAAAAACAGGTCCTTATGAGAATATGTAAAAGGAGAGAGGCAGATGTCTATAACAAAATCAGGGAGAAAGAAGCTTTTTAGACTTACCACACAGCGCAAAATCATGTTGAGCAACATTATTGCGACCATAGCAGATAAGATTGAGTTGGAAGAAGGCTTTGGTCGAAGGCTGATGGCACGCATTGAAGACGAGGGAGAGCGAAACAAACGATTAATGGAATCAGAAACGAATCTTAGTCGTTTGAAAACCTATCACGATGTACTTCAAACCGTCGCTTCTCACGAACATGATTTTCATTTGGCATGTTTTGTAAGGAAAAGAGGGAGTGGCGAAACGAGTGGGAGATTCCGCTTGAACTCTGCAATGAAACAATCGAAACGGTCTGTTCTCTTTTGCTGAAATACAAAGAGACGGCGAGTGAAAAGCACAAACTGGACTATGACACTAAAGTTGGTTTTTTAAAAGAACTGCAGAGCTTTCGTGAAAAAGGCGAATAATAAGAATCAATAAAGGAGAGATTGGAATGCATGATAGGTCTTGGGAAAACCTTATTAATCCAGATATGAACATGTTAGGTTAAAAAAACGATACTTCGCACATGAAAAGTTGGATTAACGACATCATTACAAGGGTGGAAGCTATGGAGGATAAAAAACAAGCTATACGTGTTTTGTTTGTCATCAATCAAAAGATTGGCTACACAAAAGGTTCTCCTCACTTTTATACCGAATCGTTATACCAAAGACTTCAAATAACGGTAAATAGGCTTCTTGATAACTATATGAATCAAATAGGCAAAGCGTACGGAGTGCAAGGAATGGCGTTAAAACAGAAGGATGAGTAGAGGTGGAAAAACAGGTGAATGTTCATATCGACTTGTCTCGTGGAGCGCAACAAGTCATTTAACAGTTAGGGTTAAGAATTATTAAAGAGGAAGAATCGGATTGGGATTTTATATCACCTTTACTGTGGAAGAGACGGATTGAACAAGAAGAGTTGGGGATATTTCCTGACTCTTTTTCTTATGTAAGAAAGCAAGGCATTCCCTTGCCTTCTGAAGCTGGTTACTGTAAATCGTAACAGACTTCGCAAAGATACACTTCTTCTTCCTCACCTTCATCATTAATTTTGTAACCGATATTGTACTCTGCGCCCGCTTCAATCATATGTCCACAATCTTCGCCGTCACACATGAAGTCTACATCACTCGTATACATTTTCATCACCTCCTGATGTTAGTATGTGACGTTTTAGGAAGGATTATACATAAAGAAAATGGGGGCTGTATAAGGTCGAATAGAAGGGTGGTTCTATATCAAAAAAATAGGGAGGCACATGAGGACTAATCTTCTGTGTCTCTTTTTATGCAGATTTTTAGGCTTTGGACTATCTCTTTGGCAGATAAAATATCTTCGATTCCCGTTCCCTTGATTTGAGGGGCAATGTTAAAATCCACTGCATAATGTTTGTCCTCATGAGGTACATAATCAATGGCAAAGAGAGCGACATCAATGGATGGGTGATAATCAAACTCTTTTTGTAGTAGTGTTACCGTCACTTCCCCAAAGTTAGAACGCCAGCTATCGGTACTTTGATAGGCAAGCCAAAAACAGTGTTGACCGATTTGGAGTCTACGAATCGAGGTGCTTGGCTTATCAGGAGTGAGGTACTCGGATGCAAAGGAATCCGTATAGTTATCCAAGGCTTGTTTAGTTGGAAGAAGGACTTTGCCTTCAGAGCGATGGGCTGTTTCATTGGTATAGATAACTAAACTGGCAATTTGTTGTTTAGCTAAATCTTTAACCCGTCCAAATCGAGGTGTAAATTCTCCTTTGTTTTTCAAAAACCCTAGCATCTCACTACGTTTCATTCCGCCGTTTGAATAGCGTTCAAGAATCCGTCCTTCTCTATCGAACCAGTGGTCGTAATAATCCGAGAAATCAGTCTTTAGTTTTATATTCATAACAGACCTCCTTATTATATAGACAACAATGAATTAAATTGATACCATAGTCAATATTTGAAACCAAAAAAATACGCATATAATAGAAAATCATTTCAATATAACAGGGGTTCTTATTGAACGAGCATGGAAAAGGAGAGATACAAGATGGGACAGGTTGATAGAGCGTTTTTGGAAGAAGTAGGCTTAGAATTGGTTTATGATTATGGACTTTTGCGAAATGAGCAAGAAACAAACATCTTTAAGGAAAAAATGAACCAAATTGAGACGGATGGTTTTTGGGGTTTTGGGAACAATTATGCCCTTACTTTAAAACACATGAAAGAACATCTGCCTGATGTAAGAACCGTCGTAGACATTGGATGCTGTTGGGGAGTATTTAGCTACATGTTTAAAGACTACCAGTACATTGGAGTAGAAGAAGACCGTGAAATTTGTGAGAAGGACTTATTCATTCGTTACTATCCGCATCATCAGTACGTAGCGGGTGGTTTCCCGTATGCGAATCCTGGTGGTGATGTCTTCATTGCATCGATGTCATTGGGATACGGGGGAACCTTATACCATCAAAAAGATAATCCAGAAGTCATCAATCTTTTTTTAGATGAAATTTCAAGGTACAAATACGGCTATATCAAAGCAGATAAATGGGTAGAAGACTTAATTGCTGAACGTTTTGAAAAGGTAGAGACCATTGGGAAGGTAAAGCCAGTAAAAATACGAAATGTGATACACAACCTTGGCGATTATATGGGTTTTTGGAAACGTAAAGACATGTAAAAAGGCGAAAGCAACCATTGAGTAATAAGTGGTTGCTTCTTTGTTACTTTAAGATGGAGGGAATCGAAAAATGTTAGAAAAAATAGGTGAAGGTGATTTTGGCATTGTCTATGCAATGGGTGATAGAGTCATTAAGAAATACCGAGTGGCTGGTTGTATTGACCATTTGATATTAGCAGATTTGCAAGCAACAGGTTGCGTACCTAGACTTTTCAAATATCAGACAGATAGATATGTGGTCATGGAAAGAATTGGGGGGGAAACGTTAGATGAAGTGAACCCTTTTGATGTCATTGGAGAAACTTGGGAACAAGGTCTACGAGATGTCCTTCATAAAATTGTGGCGGCTGGTTATCTACCAACAGACCTTTCCTTTGAAAATGTTATGCTAACGTTTGCATGGAGAGTATAAGTTGATTGATGTCGGACATTATCAAAAAATCAGCGACATGGAACAATGGATGATAGAACGCCACATTGAAAAGGCAATGGACATGTTTGTACGAAATTTCACTGAAGAAGAGGATTAACAAAATAATAAAGCAGGCATAGACCTTAGTGTTTTCATTGAAATTGATTATAGTCTATGATAATCTTGTTTTGACTTATGGAAAAAGGGAAGAGGAGAGCTTTATATGATAAAAGAGACTTTGATTGTCGTTGACACAGAAACAGGTGGATTAGACCCCAAGCGGGATAGTTTGCTAACGGTAGCGTTTGTTGTTTTGGATGGAACCCGTGTGATTGCCAAACAGGAATGGAAAATCAAACATCCTACGTATCATGTTACGGCAAAAGCTTTGGAGGTTAATGGAATTGACCTTGTTACCTTTGATAAGGAAGCTTTACCGAAAGAACAAGTCGCCCACGAGATGATAACGTTCCTCGGTACACATTGTTCGGAACGCAAAGGGATGTTTGTCGGGCAGAATACCATTTTTGATAAAGCGTTTATCGAAAACTTCTTGAAGGGGTTGAATGATACCTCGTATTTTTCTGCCTACAAGGACTTAATTAGCCGTAGGTATGTGGATTTAATGAGCATTACGGCTTTCCTCAATATGGCGGGAGTGCTGGATACGGATGGATTAGGACTGGATAAGGTGATAGAGACATTCAATCTGCCTGTTGAAGCCCGTCATACAGCTTTGGATGATGCAAAAGTGACATTAGACGGACTTGTAAAGATGATAGGGTTGATTCAAACTAAACAGTTTGTTTCCTAACTACATGATTAAGGAATTTGTATAAAAGAGAGATGTAGCGGGTGGTCGCTCGTTGCTTCTCTTTTTTTAGTTAGATAGGTAGTTGGGCTTTTCGCAAGTAGTTTGGCTGTTTGATGTAGACAACCACAGCTAGTTCTTTCTACATAATGGTTAGAGTGAATGCCAACCTAATATCACGAATATTTCTTACTATAAAGGCAAAAGCACCATATAAGTTTGGCTTCTACTGGCAGAATCCTATCGTTTTAATGCATGAGGTTAAGTATAGATGGTTGTCAGAACAATAAAAAAAGAAGATAGTTTCCTATCTTCTCAGTCAATACTCTTCTTCATATTCAACTTCATTAAAATCTCGTTCGGTTCTCGTCCATTCCTGCAGTTTACTATTAAAAATAACCCCTCTAGGTGCGGATAAAGCCGAAATATCTAAGTCGTCATCCCACCAGACCCCATCTATCTTTAATACGTGTTCCGCAAAAAGAGTAGATAGCAAATCGATGACATCAATGGGTGAAGGCTCACCAAACACTTTCTTGTTCATTTTCTCGGTCGCAATAAAGCCATCTATTTGCTCGATTGCTTCCTCGTCTTTATTACTTTCTTCTAGGGCTTCCTCGTATGTTTGAAACAGTATACTTGCCTCTTCATCCAGGTCGCCATGCCAAAACGTATAACGATAGAGTGTGGCACAGAGAATATATCCCATTTCCAATCCCCATTTTGTCATTTCATCCACTAGTACTGCATTCAATTCATGAAAATCCAGGAAACTCGCATCGTTCTTTACGAACTCATACAAAGAACTTTCAAGGTCTCTATCTGAAATTTTTAACCATGCGTTAGGATGATTGGATATGGATAATCCACTACCCTCATAACTGTTCTTTCTTTTTCTACTGTTATCTATTCTACCGATATGGTACACCTTATTAATGTGAACAATAGGAAAGTTATTCATCGTTTTTCCTCCTAAAAAGAGAAGCCCATATTTTTATATGAGCTTGTCCGTATCTTTACTATTATGAAACAATTCGCCAAGTCGCATCAGGACAATTTTCAGTATTAAACCTTGTGGCTATTCCCATTTGAGCTACCTGGTAATATAACTGGTCTCCATCCTTGTCTTCATTATAGAAGACTTGGAATTTTTCGTTCTCGTTGCTTCCTGCTTTATCCATACTTCAAGCAAGCAAAGATTTCATGTGTTTGCTTATTTTCTTATCCTTTTCTTTTAACTGTCGTATTTAGGCAACTTTCTCTTCCTCATTGGGTTGCCAATCCCCATAGGCTTCTAAGTTGGTTTCAAACTCATTTTTCAGGTATTTTTGCACCTTACTTAATAGGTCTTGAACAGAAGCGGTAACGTTTCCACCATATGCGTATTCTTTATACTTATTGAAAAAGCGATAAAGTGGAGATTTGGTTGGGTTGTGGAAGCGAAGGACTAATCCATACTCCTCATTCACCAGTTTTAAATGTTCATCTTTGATGATATTAAGAATCTCTTTTTCGGTGTATTTTTTCAATAAAGAGCCAAACGGTTCAGCATACAATCCGCCGCACCAATACGTAGTCGTTCTAAAATAATAATCGTATTCATGAAAGTCCAATTTGGTTATAGCCTTTTGAATCCTGTCTTGAAAGTCCAAAGCACATTCAAAGTGCCAATCGAAGGCTTCACACTCGTTCAGAACATCAATAAAAATGTCACTTACGTTCAGTTCTTCGATTTGTTGACCATAAATAGAATGTCTTGTTTTTCTCATTGTCATGGTTCCTCCCTAAGTAAAGTAAATTTCCTTTAAAAATGTTTTATTTAAAAACCTGTTTTCTGTGACTTCTTTGATTATATGCATCATCTGTTGAACTATAGAGCAGGCATACTACGATTTACTTCGATAAAGACATTTTTACGTTTCTATAATATAAGACCAATTCGTGGATTTGCACGATATGGTTAGAAAAAGAAAAGGAGGTGGACGCATGGACATTGATGTGACTTTAAGAAAAAACATTATAAAGGGATTGCTCGTAGACATCATCGCAGACGAAGATAAAGAGACGGTCAAGCTTACAAGAGGATACGTTGCCAATGTATTATCTAAAGAAAACAATAAGAAAGGTATCAGAGTTGAGCTAAGTAATGGTAAAAGAGGGCGTGTGTATTCCATTCCCTCCAAAGACGATATCAAGCGGGAAAACTTCAAATTCTACAACATCTTTTTCTTTCTCCCTAAAATCTATAGTGTTTGGAACCAAACAGAACGGAAGTATATGATTATTCATCATATGAACCAAGCAATGGGACGAACCGAGAAGACGGCTTTGCTTTTCACCGATAAGGAAAAAGCGAAAGCATTCATTAAAGGAACCATGTATGAGGGGAAAGATTTTGCGATTCGAGAAATCAATCGGAATAAACCGATTCCTGACAACTTCAAAACGCTGGACGTGGATTATTTTCGTATTGACGGGGAAAGAAAGCTATCCTTTGAAAGGTTGATAGAGTGGGAGCAATACTTTAAAAACATGCGATAAAAGATTAAGCAAATTTAATTATTGAATATAATCAAAAATATATATAATATAAAATATAAACAAATTAAAGGGAGGTTGATAGTTTTTGTCTTATCCGTTTGATGCGCCTGAAAGAGCAAATCAAGACAACATTTTAAAAGTGGTGATGCAGAAGTTTTTCGTCGCCATGTTAATCGTTTTTATTGGTATGGTTATCGGAATGAAATTTGTGCCGATAACATTAGTAAATATCGTACCAATCATCACACTGGTCTGTATCATATGGGCGGTTATGGTTCGGGGTTCACGAAGTTCCCGCCATAGTTATAAAGAAAGTAATCCTGTATCGATGGGGTTCGTCTATTTCATTTCCTTTACGATTGGAGTTGGAATCTACCCCGCAATCGTGTATCATGTTTCCCATACGGGAGCAACAATGGTGCTGACGGCTTTAGGTATCACAACAGCGTTGTTTGGTGGATTGACATTGTACGCAAGCACGTCCCAAAGAAGTTTTGTTTCCTGGGGTACGACGTTGTTCTTTTCGTTGCTGTTGATAATTATTTTTTCCATTGTGAATCTATTTCTTCATGCACCTCTCTTATTCTTGGCTTTATCCATCGTTGGAGCTATCGTATTTAGTGCGTATGTACTTTACGACATTTCCATTATAAGAAATTCGGATATCACAGAAGAAGATGTACCTTTTGCCGTTCTAAATTTGGTGTTGGATTTTGTGAACCTTTTTGAGGAAATTTTAAACATTGTGAGTTTTTTCAGGAGATAGTACACGGCATGAATGTCGAACGCCATGAAAGATGGCGTTTCTTTTTTGAAGAGAGGAAAATACTTTGTTGATTCTATATATGATTATCACTGCAGTTATTTTAATTTTGAGTTTTTATGGGTTATCCAAATTCTCTGCTAATGTAGATGAAAAAGTATTCAGTTCAAAAGTAAAAAAGTATACAGGTCTTGAATTGGTTTGCATCTATAGTATCATCACATTCACCTGTTTGCTGTTTTTTGAAATTGGCATTTTCATTTGATAAGAGATAACCAAGTTTACAATTTTAAATGATAAAAGTCACCATCGGGGGCGACGCTTGAGCGTTGTCCTTTTTATTTATTGGTAAGTACATAATCAATCAATATCGTAACAACTATAATATAAGATAAATTCATCAAACAGGTGTTTACATAACAAATCAAAAGGGAGCGAAAAAACATGAAGGAAAAATTTCAAGCTGTTTTAGACAATCATATCAAAGAGGATGCTGAGTTTTGGGTGTATTTCTTCAATGAAGAAGATGGAACTCGTACCCTGCATAAAAAAGATAAAGCGTATGTACAGGAATTGTTTAATCAGGTAGAGGAAGTAAGTCTTCACCATGACTTTAAAGATGTATTGATGGTGACCGACAAAGGCGTATTTTTGGTAGACTTCAATGAAAATATTTACTATGAAACAAAAGATACCGAAGGTTATTATGAATATGTGAGCAAGTATAACAAGTATCACAAAGTGTACATTAAACTGGATAAAGAACACAAAACGATTACCTTTAAGTTAGGGGATAAGTGTAAAACCTTAGAGTTAATGGAACACACGGAATTTGTTCATAAACCGTATAAACGAAAATATTTGAAGTGTGTATCGGCTCAAAACCTGGAATCCCACATGCAGGATGCTTTCTGGAACCCCATTATGGTTACAGTAGGTAAGAAAGTCCTTGGCATTAAGGATATTAAGGTTGCGTGATTAGGATGATTAAAACATGCGATTCTTGCCGTAAAAAGATAGATATTCAAGAGCAGATTGAGAATATGGACTTCTTTTATCAAACGGAAGGCATCTGCCAAGATTGCAAAAATCTTAAGGAATAAGGACGAAGGAGAGAGAATGAATGATAAAACTGTTTGCTTCAGAAGAAGAGGAACAAATCATTCGAGAATTCGACCAGGAGCTTTATGAGGATATGAAAAGACGAGAATCCTTGCTGATAGGAGTTTATAACTACCTTGTCAGTGGTGGGGTTGTTTTCATCAATCAAGGACAAAAGGTACGAAAAGAAGGATTGGTTCATCCCAATACCAAGGGAGAGACCCCGTTTCAGTTTAGCTATTTTGACCAATACGGCGCTGTCGGAGATTTTCAAAGGGACACATTGGAAGAAGTAGCGAAAGAAATAGTAGCGTATGGGTTTGTTCCTGCCAATGAAAAGGAATTGCGTTATATTAGTTAGAATATTGGAGAGAGAAGATATTTGAAATTGTTCGAAAAGGAGCTAAAATCGTGGATAAAATCATTGGAGAAGCGCAACTTACAGAAGACTTCGGAGCATTTAAAAAGAATGAAATTGTAGATATTCTGGATATGGATATTGAAAAGGAGGAAGCATTGTTACAGCGGAAAAATAGCGACCTAAAAGATTGGGTTCCGCTTGATAAAGCGTTGGCTCTTGAATGAAAATAGGGAAAAGAATATATTCAAATACCAAATTAAATGTGAATTTCAGGGTATGCAACTTTCAGTGTGGTGAATAAATAATTTGATTGATTTATATACAGGTAGTTTCTGCAAACTTCAGTGTGGAAAAGACCAAAAAAAACGAACTAAGGAGATTTTATAAAATGGAACATTTAGTTAACGAATTAAAAAAGGAAAATGAAGAATTAAAAAGTTGTTTAAGATGGATGATGGATTGTTACAAAGCGACTTTATGGAATAAACCTGTGAGGAATTTAGATGAAGTGTTTTCTTATGCCGATAGCCTTTTAAAAGAAAATAAAGATTGTTAGTTAACTCTTCATAAGTTCCATGTTATCAAGTACGCACAGGAAGACTTAAACGCTATTAGAGTGCAGATTAAGAATGGTCTTCCTAAAGATGAACGTAGATTCCTTACAAAAGACCGTTGGGTTCTACTTCGTAACAAAGAGGATTTAGGGTGGAAAGACATTGAAAGGCGTATGGCTTGGTTTAGACGCTATCCTCTGCTTGAAAAAGCCTACTGGCTAAAAGAAGGCATCAGAGACGTTTATAAACTACTCTATAGACAAACAGGAAGCTCTGGAATGGGGAGAGTGAAATTCCCTCCGAATTCAAGGAATTTAAAGAGATTCGTAAGACCTTTAAATAACAAAGCAGAGATATTTAACTATTTTGATAGCCCATTTACGAATGCCTACACCGAATCAATTAACAACATTATCAAATCGGTAGAAAAGGCAGGAAAGGGGTACACATTTGACGTGTTAAGAGCAAAGGTTTTATACGGTACGAAAGCTACTATTAAGAAACCAAAGTACACTCCTGAAATGGACTTCCAACGCTTTGAAAAGTTATGGGGCGGTAAATTCGATGAACCGATTCACATCTTAACAACTGTAGTGAATCCCTCTGGAAATGATGTTGATAATTGGAACTGTGGAGTGGACATGACCACACTTTCCGAGATTTTAGAGCGAGGTGAGTTTTGATGGATTTTTTTCATCAATTCCACCCTGAAAGTTAGATACCCGAATTTCACGTTCATCTTAAAGGGCGACCAGTATTTTGGGCGCAAGGCAGACCAATAATGCAAACCGTATGTACACTAATTTGTGACCATCCTGATTCATTCAACATCCAACTCAATTACGATAAAGTAGATTCGTTAGTAACAACAAAAGATTAAAATATTAGCTAGACACTTTCAAAAGAAAGTGTCTTTTTTATGTTTCGGTTGAAAGAGGAGGTTTACTTCTGTATAATTAAAATTGACAATAAACAATAAATATATATAAATAGACTTTAAATAATTGAGGGGATGCGGATGGTAAAGCCATACCACGTAAAATTATTAGAATCCAAACAAATCCTTACGGATATATCCGTTCCACTAAAAAATAGACTAGGATATATAGATGGAGAAAGCCTTATTCTGCCCATCTATTTTTACCGTTGTGTAGGGATTAATGGATTGAATACAGAGGAACAGGATATTTTCTTTAATACCCTTTATGAATTGAATCAGTCGCTAGAAAAAAGCATAGCAGGCTATATCAAGATGGAGGGGCATCTTTTAATGCCATCTAGTGACGAAATTAATGAAGTCACAAAGGAATTGAATAAAGTTGGAATCGGAGCAGGTAACGGGATAGATGGAGTGATTAAACGTATACTCACTTCCCATGTATTAGACAAAGGTATTCCGCCAATATTTTATCCTTCTATAGCGGAAGCCTTTCGTAAGGTGATTACTTTATACGCCTCAAACGAACGAACGCTAAACGTCTCTAAAATGGAGAATTTCGCAGTGAAGATAACAGCCTGGTTCCAACGCTATGCACCTCATTTATTAAGGGATGGGTCATTATCTGATGTACCCAAAGTTGTTTTTTACGGGGATATTAAACCTCATGAGGTTTACTTCCTAACCTTTTTAGCCTTAATAGGAATGGATGTCCTATTCATCCATACAGAGAAAGAAAAGGATAGCGTTTTTGATGAAGTGGATAGAGAAGGCGTATTTACCAAGAAAATTGAGAATCCGTACAGTTTACCATTACCCGCATTCCCATCAACAGGAAGGGCAATACGAAAAACAACCGTGGCTTATTCAGCTTCTAAAGAAATCGATACCGTATTGTATGGTAATGATTCAGGCTTGTTTAAAGCATGGCAGTATGAAAAAGATATAACAAAAGCTATTACGCTTAAAACGACCTATGAGGAACTTAAGATATTGTGGAACGAAGAAGCGAAATTCCGTTCTGAATTTGAGGTGAAGGATGAGAAGGTTTATGTTCCTAACCTTTTTGCCAAAATAAACGGAACAAATGAAGACCTGAATGAATATGCCAGGGACATTCGGATGTTTACCTCTACCGAACACACGGTTCTCCTTCCACAAGTCCCGTTTACTCCTATTACTTATAGCAAGCAGGAATTGTATTCAACCGCCTTTTTGTTTACAAAAGAAGGCTTTGTGGATAAGGAACTGCTGTATAAAAGTCCTGTATACAAACTAAAGTATTTAAAGGAATCCATTCAAGATTTAATCGTGTATAAAATCAATGAGTTGATTTCATCCAAACCCTTTAAAAAAGAGATAGATGAAAAAATGAGGTTACGGATTCTGATGACAGTTATTACGATGGAACCGCAACTTCTACGTTTAATTGAAGTCTTTGATTTCACAAGCAAAGTCCCGAAGATTGTCGTTTATGACAATCAACGAGATATATTTAGTGAAGAAGACACGATTATCATCGCTTTCTTTAATGTCTTGGGTGCGGATATCGTGATTTTTACACCAACCAATTACACGAATATTGAACATGGGATACAAGAAGAACGATTTGACATACACCAGCTTCCATCTGTTCGATTTGAAATTGATTTTGCAAGTCTCCCAATGCCAAAGAATAAAGAAGTGCCAAAATCGATATGGCAAAAGCTATTTGGATAAGCACGTAATTAAAAACGAAAAGTTTAGGAGGAAATGTAGCATGTTAAACCTACAAAGAAATGAAGTGGAAGCCGAACTTGAACTGACGAAAGAATCGGTTCCAATGGTGGTTGAACAACAACGAACGCAAATTATCGAGAAAGTCCGAAATTCACCAGAAGTACAAACCATTATCCAACAAATCGATGTGATGAAACCAAACAGTATCATGACTTTTGGAGGACGTTCTGCAGAAGAAATCTCGAAGTCATCGGATAGCATCCTTCGCTCCTTAGAAGCTACGAAAACAGAAGATGCAGGGCAACTTATTCTCGTTTTAAACAAGATAATGGACAAGTTCGACCCGAAAGATTTCGAGAAGGAAGGCAAGCAAGGATTTCTTCAAAAGATATTTTCGAATGCGAAAAACCAACTGGAGGAACTTTTTAAAAAATACCATACGATGGGGGATGAAGTGGAGAAAGTTTTTGTTTCCCTCCGTCAGTTTGAGTCTGAAATTCAAGGAACAAACAGAAACTTAGATGATATGTATCAAAATAATATCGCCTATTATGAGCAACTGCAACGCTACATTGTGGCTGGAGAAATGGCGGTTGAAGAGTTAACCAATAGTTTAATCCCTCAATGGGAAAAACGAGCCAAACAAACAGGAGATAGAGTGGATGTAATGACCGTTCAGAATCTTCATCAAGCGAAAGAGATGATGGAACAACGCATTTATGATTTGCGGTTGGCAGAAAATGTTTCGCTTCAAACGTTGCCCATGATTAAAGCCATTCAATATAGCAACTACAACTTGGTTCGTAAAATCAATTCAGCTTTTATTGTCACGCTACCTGTGTTTAAACAGGCATTAGCTCAAAGCATTATGCTTAAACGTCAAGCGGTACAAGCCAAAGCAATCACCGCTCTGGATGAAAAAACGAATGAATTATTAACGAGAAATGCGGAAAATACCGTTGCTCAAACGAAGGCAACCGCAAAATTGGCTTCTGGTAGCTTTGTTCAAATCGAAACCCTCGAAAAAACATGGCAGACGATTATGAAGGGAATTGAAGAAACAAAACAAATTCAATCGGATGCCAAACGTCAACGAGAAGAGGGAAGTCAAAAGCTCCTGGAATTTAAAAGAGCGTATGAAGAACAAAAATTGTTGAATTAAAAAGAGGAAACAAAGACTAGAGGGTTGCTACATGCAACCTTCTTTTTTGTGTTTATCTCCATTCTAAGACACGATAAAACTGTTTAGCTGTTATCAAATATCATGATAAACCATAAAATAAGTACATTGAATAAAGTCAATAACTTTTAATAAAGGGGGAAGTAAATTTGGCAAACAAATCAAATCAACGATTAAAAAAACAAGTGCTGTTAAGTGTCTTATCAACCGCCTTTGTATTAAGTCCTCTAACGGCTTTTGCAGAGACCACCAATAGCCTGATTGAAAAGAATCATTTTGCTCAAGAGGGATACCAGCAAGAAAAAAATATCGAACAACTAAAACAAAAAGAAGTGGTGATTCCACTTGTCCAAAGCGTAACCCCTTCCATTGGCGCATCGGTTGTGCGTCCTGACCAAAGCGTCACTGTTCAACTTGACCCCAAAGCGGAAGAATATAAAAGGATGTCCAGCTTAATTTCCAGGGGCTTTGTTACAGCGTACCTCATAGATGGAAAAACAGCTACACCATTAGCTCAAAACCAAATGCAGTTTGATGCCGTTTCTGGAAAGGTGACGGTACAACATCCATTATTAACTCGTTATCATCAATATTCAGTGGTGCTTGCCTATGGCATGCAAACAAGAAATGAGAACATTGTACAAGATGAAAAGCGGTTACTTCCTGCTGATTTAGAGAAAAACCTGCCATCAATCGACGTGGTGACGGCTGTAGATACAACAGGTGATACTGTTACTTTACTTAATCATGGAACAATTTCGCTTCCCGTTGTGCATACGGATTACGAAGGACATTCGCTTGTGAAGTCAGTCCAGCCTTATAAAGTAGGGGATGTAGTGACAACGCTAAGAAATCCAATAGATGGAAAAACACACCTGGTTGCACGCAATCAAAATGCCATTTCGACTTTGTTCACCACTGGTTCCGATTTATATGAACCAACCCATGTATCGTTGCCAGAACTTAACACGAACCCAAGCGTGTTAACGAATGCCGATGTGGTAGTCAAAGCCACAGATGATTATGGTTTACCTGCGAACGTAAAAGTGGTTGTAAAAACAACGGAACAAGGAAACCGTTTAGCCAATTCTCTAACCATGATTCAGTCTCCGACGCAGTTAACCAATGGTTCTGCAGATTTTAGGGCAAATGACCACGAAGCGGAAAAAGTCCAGGTTCAAGTCGAGGTTACAGGACAATATGGAGCCAAAAGTGCGTCATCTGAACTCCAATTCCAACCAGGTAATACAGATAAAATTAATCTGACACCTGAAAAGGATTATGTCGTAGGAAAAGCTTCTTCGTTAAAAGGACAAGCCTTAGATGTATACGACAATCCCGTCAAGGATGGGACAGCAATCGAATCATCTTCCAGCCGTGGTAGTCTTAAAGGAGCGCAAACAACCAATGGCAATTTCGAATTGGCGTATCAACCTTCTACGATTAAGGGTAATGATTCCTTAAGTATTTCGGCTAAGGATAGTGGAAAATCTGCAACAACGAATGTATACAATAGAGCCGACCATCCCGCCAAAATTAATCCCAAATCGGTGGATGCAAAAGCGGGTACGCCGTCCCAACTGGTGTTTGACGTTTTAGATACCTTTGGCAATTCCGTTGAAGATGGGGAAGCTCTCACGTTGTCCTTTGACAACAATGCGTTACCTTCTCAAATCGTAATAACACAAAATGGACAAGTGGTTTTTGAAGTGAATCCATCTACTGCAGGTGACTTTAACTACCATATTGATTCAAAAGAAAATGGATTCAGCTATGTTTCTATTGCCCCTTTAAAGGTGGCTCAGCTTGAAACCTATTCCATCGATATTAAAAAAGATATGAATGTTTTATCAAATGGAATGTTTAATTTTAATCCTGGAACATGGACGTACGGTGGGGATAGAAAACAATCGCCTCTTGCTGATGATGGAGCTATTCAGATAAAAAATCCAGGTGTATCTGGTAACTATAGCCATGCTATCAACAATTCAACAACAGCAACCATTGAAGTCGAAGCGAAAACTTTGGCTAATGACGGCTATGATGGTATGAACGGGATGGTTTTATTACGGACAGGTGATACAGGGTTTGTTCTTTCTCTCTTTCCAAATAAAATAGAGCTATACGATGATGTTTTTTCATCACCTCTTTTTTCTCTTTCTATTAATGGCACAAGCTATCACACTTATCGTTTGGTAAAAGATGGTAACAAAGGAACGCTTTATATCGATGGAAAAGCGGTCAAAACTTTCTTTCTTAGAGTAGGTACAGGTTATGGTCAACATTGGTTTATGATAGGAGATGGAACCTCAATGGGTGGTAATTCTATCGATGTTTATTACAAGTCCATTCGTATTGCCGAAGGACAAGCTCTCTATCTGCCATAAATAAAACAATAAAAAGCACGGAAAAGAGTTATCTTCTCTCCGTGCTTTTTTTATATCTACCGAGATTTATTGATTTGTGACCCATTTTTTGTTCAAGGCTTTCCCTGATGCCTCAACGCTACCGACTATCATCAGCGCATTTTTATCAATCTCTTTCACCAGATTTTTAAGTTTCGAAGTTTCCAGGCGAGAGATAATCACGTAAATGATATTTGTTGGGTTTTGTGAGTACCCGCCTTTACCTTCTAAGAGGGTTACACTACGTCCAAGAGTCGTCTGTAGAGCCGTTGATAAAAGCTCATATTTGTCCGAAATGATTAGAACCGATTTGGTTTCATCTAACCCTTGCACGACAATATCGATGACTTTAAACACAATAAAATAGGTAATTAAGGAGTAAGCGGCTTTATCAAAACCAAATACTAGCCCTGAAATTCCTAGAATGAACAAATTGAAAAACATAATGATTTCACCAACGGAAAAACTAGTCTTTTTATCTAAGATGACCGCTAGTACATCCATTCCGTCTGTTGAAGCCCCGTTTCTTAAAATAAGACCACAACCCACACCCATGCAGATGCCGCCAAATACCGTTGCTAACAAAACATCATGCGTGATAACAGGAATCAGTTTGGCAAAATTAAGCCCAATGGATAAGGTTGTGATAGCAAATAGTGTAGAAAGCGCAAAAGTTTTACCCATTCTCCTGTAACCAATTATCAAAAATGGAATGTTTAGAAGGAATGTGAAAATACCAAGAGGGATATGAGAGATGTGGCTTAACATGATGCTGATACCCACAATGCCACCATCAATAATGTGATTGGGAATCAGTAAACATTCTAACGCAATGGAGGCAAGGGCTGAACCCATTAACATAAAAAACAATCGAAAATAAACACTTCTTTTTTTCTTCATCAAACCACCTTATTTCTTACATTTTCCTTCTTTATTATACCATAGTTCGTAAATATTTTATAGTATGTTACTGTTATATTATTGACTAAAGACAATTAAAAATGTATAATAAATGCATAATAAAAAACAGGTGTTGTACATAAAAAGGGAGGCTTTTTAAAATGGAAGAAAACAAAAAAATTGTGGTGTTTACCGTTGACGGCGAATCATTCGGAGCCGATATTTTAGAGGTAAGTGAAATTATTCGTATGGAAAAAATCACACCGCTTCCCCAAAGCGCAGAGTTTGTAGAAGGTGTCATTAATTTGCGTGGAGAACTTTGTACCATCCTAAATCTGCGAAAGCGATTAGGCTATGAACCACAAGCAAATAATGACGACGCTAAAATCATTGTTGTCAGTGAAGCGCAATCAGGATTGATTGTGGATAGCGTAACAGAGATTATTAACGTCCAAGCGGAAGATATTAAACCCATTGATTCCATCGACCTGCTGAAAAATGGGGGAATCGTTGATTATCTTGTACAATCGAACGACCGCATTACCAGCGTTCTAAAGATGGATGAAATTTTAAAAGGTACATCAAAAGAAAAACAAGAAGAAGTAGCCTAAGACTTGGGGTGTGAGGGGTTTCCTTCACACCTCTTTTATTTTCTTTAGAAGAGGAAAGGAGGTAGTCATGGTATCATTTCAAACGATACGATTACGAGAAGTAGGTGATAGGTGTACAGAGATTTTCGACTTGGCAAATCAAGTTTTAGAATCCAAGAACGAGAACGTTTTAGATTTGATTAATACGTATAATCAACAAGGGTTTTCTCTCGCTTCAGTAAACCAACGGGATTATTTTCTTACAAAACGAGTTAATTAAATACAGAAGACGTTTCTGGAAAGGAGTGTGAAATGTGGATAGCGTTACAATTATTTTGGTATCAGGTATGGCGTTTTTCTTCGCAATTATATTAATTAGTATTATCACTTTAGTAAGATGGCATCATACACGGAAAGAAAATAAAAAAACACCTAAAACCTAAAAGTTAAACCGATTCAACAAACGAAAAGTTCTTTTTTGCGCTTTTTTACTACCTCAATTTTTTCCGTTCCTAACCAAATTTAAATATAAACGAAATATTTTAAAATGTTGACTATAAACAATCATTGAGGTAAACTTCAGGTAACAACATGTAAAAGGGGTCTATCTATGAAGAATATGAAAAAAGTTTTTCTTCCAATTGTCGCTACAATAATAGGTGCGACACTTTTCTCGGTAGGGTGCTCAACAAATGAAATTCAAGTTCAACAAGAGCAAAAAGTGCAAAATGCTATCCATGTATTTGAACAAACAAAAGTTCCTCAAATTAACAAGAGTCTAGAACGGGAAAATATTCGTCAACGGATTCTTGTATCCAATGACCCGAATACGTTGATGTGGATTTATCCGATGTCAGCAGGTCGAGTAATTGGTCGATTCCCAGTGAAGGGGAAAGTGACAAGTGGCGGAAAGCGGCTGACAGCTACCACGGAATTTAATAATGCAGGGAATACGCTTGAATCACCAGATGAAATGGGAACGTATGGGGCAAGTGGTGACTATATTTTCTGGTTTGACCCTGCAGGCAGGTATCACCAACATAAAGGTGATTATTTCTTAAGTCCCGTTCCTTATAAAATTGACCTTGGTTATGGAACCATCTCTACGGAAGTTGACCAATCAGAAGATTCCAAGCGGTCATCGTATAACAATCAAATACGACAAACAAACGCCAAACTTGTACAGCAGGAAGAGCCAAGTACTCCAACTGTGGTGATGGATAAGGGGGCAAAGTAAATGAGTGAAGCAGGAAAGGTTTGGGCATGGATTGTAGGGGTTTTGTTGGTTTTAGGCGTTGGCGTATTTCTAGGTAAATTGGTTTTGTTTCCATCCCATGTTGCCAACAAAGCGGTGGATACCGCTTATGGTGTGACGGATAAAACGCTTAATGCAGACAATGCGCTTACCAATTACGAGAAATTCAAAGATTTGTATAACGGTGCAAAAGCCCAAGTCATGAACATCCAAAATACCAAGAAAAGCATGGCAGACTTGAAGGCAACCTATGGAGTACCGACTACCTGGACAAAGGATGTACGTGACCAACAAGCCTTTCTGCAACAAAACCTTGATGGTTATATGATGCAATATCAAAGCCTTGTAAAAGAATACAATGCTGATAGTTCTAAATTAAATCGAAATCTCTTTAAAGATAAAAATCTACCAGCCGAATTACCCTTGGATTACACCCAACTACAATAACAAAAAACTGGTGCAGATGATAAATAGCATTCTCATAACGAGAATGCTATCTTTATTCATCATTTTCTTGTTATATCCATATTTGTTCCAATAATTCTTGCGCTTGCTGTTGTGAGAGTAAACCTAATTTCACATCATTGCTACTATCCATTGACATAATCATGCGTTGTTTACCATCTAAGATAATGTTCTCTTTTACGTTCTTATTTACGTTTTTATATATCAACCATCTGTTAAGTATCTCAGGTGTTTTGAATAAAGTCTTAATTGTATTCCTTTTTTCATTTTCAACTATTTCACTTATATTCATTCAAACTGCTCCTTCTCGTAGTTTGATGATAATGGAAATGCAGTTGCAAGTTGGTTATCCCCATTATAACAGGAGGTTCATGTGCTTAACCATACAAAAAAGAGACCATTGGATTTAAATGGTCTCTTTCCTTCCTATGCAATTTGTACGTTTGCGTTCGAGCCGTTGAAAGGTTCTTCAACTATATGAGCAATATAGGTGTCTCCTTCGTACTCAAACTCATAATCACCAAGAAGCGTTTCTTCTACATCATTTACTGCGATTTCACATCCATTTTGGTCAACAGGACAGGGTCAATGTAAGGCGTATCGCCATGAGATAAGCACCCAACGCCTTTCTACTTTTCAGTAGTAGGTTTTCAAGCACTCTCTCCCGAACCGTACAGACACGTCTCCGTGTATACGGCTCTCCACTTATCAATCTAACTTTCCATTGTGTAGGTCGTGGTGACAATCGAAGCACATAGCCATAGTTTTCCTGTTTCTTGAAATCATGAATTTTTCCCAAGCCTTTTTACCTTTTAGGTTTTTTAGCTTCTTCACATGATGAATCTCAAGGGCTACGTTATCTCTTCCACACCACTCACCGTGGTTTGCTAATAACCTTGTAATAAGGCTATTTCTTCCATTGTATTTGAGAGTATTAGGTTCGATGTCAACACCGTATCCGTCATCTCGTCCAAGACGTTCTACTTCAAAACTATCATCATGAAAGTATCGTACTTTACTGCCTTTTGCAGTTTCATATTTTACTCCCAATTTGCCATCAATTCGATGACTATCAGCCTCTTTACCTACAGACGATTTGTTCTTTGACGCAAGTGTCATTAGGAAACTGTACTTCATAAAACTACGGAACTTGGATAGCGTATTGATATTGCTTGCCAACTTATAGTAGTTGTGTAGTCCACGTATTTCCGCATTATAGATGCTGATGATTTCAAGTTCATCATGGTTCTTGAGGTAGGGGCGAGCAGAGGCTCTCCAATTGCCATGCTTATCAATACGAAGGGCTTTCAATTCTTTGAGTTTATTTACCCATGTATCGGTAGGAATGGTTAACCCAACAACCAGATTATTAGACCTTAATGTAACTCCATCTTTTCGAGGTCGCAACGCCTGGTCTCTACAGACATTCACTTCAAATCCTAAGAATTTAGCCTTGTCACGGCTGTTTGTTATTAGCGTCTTTTCTTGTGACAACTCTAAGTTTAGTTGTTCATTAAGGAATGTAGTGAGGTCAGCTTTAACTTTTTCAGCATTTTCTTTGCTTCCAATTACGCCTACAAGGAAGTCATCTGCATACCTGACGTATTGTATTCTACGATAGGATTCATCCATAGGGTTTGCATAGGATTCTTGTAGTTGAAGTTTCCTAAGTTTCTTATAGTTCTTATTTGCTTCAACCTTTTGTTCTGGTGTTAAGGTGTCCCATATTTTTGCCATTTTGTTCTTATGATACAAAGCTTTTTGCTTCGCATTTTTATAAGATTGATTTTCCTTTTTGGCTTTTCCTTTGTCAAACATTTTCTTATATTTATCCATGTACTTATCCAGTTCATGGAGGTAGATGTTTGATAGGATAGGACTCATAACGCCTCCCTGTGGAGTTCCGCTATACGTGTGATGATAAGTCCAATCCATTTGAGAAAGTAGCGGTATAGGCGGCAATCACCTCATCACGGCTATAATCTTCAGCAAAACCTTCTTCATTCTCTAATATCTCTTGCACGGTCTTTGCTTCTGATTTTGATACATAAGTGGTTGCTTCATAAATCATGAATGCCTTCTCCTTTTTATGTCGTTTGATTTCAAACACCTGCATTTTTTTATGATGATATCATGTTATGCAACCGTAACGCTTTTAATAAGAAGGGGTTGAGCACATGGTTGCTTTGTGGCTAATAGAAGCGAATATTTGCTATCTGTATAACTAGAATATAGGAGAAGTATAAAACAGGGTTTTACTTAAAACTTTTTAACAGGAAAAAATCATTTATTTAAAAAGGAGAGATTTTACAATGGAAGGTATTAAAAAAATTCAAATCAGCAAATTGGTAGCAGAAGGTTTTAAAGGATTTAAAGAACGAACGGAACTTATATTTGACGCAGGTAAAAATACGTTCATTGGTGACAATGGTAAGGGAAAAAGTAGTATCGGTGATTTAATTGTCTGGATTATTACGGGTAAAAATATTCAAGGGAAACAAAAAGACTTGAATATCATCAACAAAGATTCGGACACTGCCATTGGTACACTAAGCTTTGCGGATGAAAATGGGGAATCTCATGAAATTGAGCGTAAGATGAATGGGACAACCACCATAAAATTCGATGGCAAAAGAATATCTCAAAAACAATTAGAAGAGCAAATACCAATGGAAATGTTTTTACTTATTTTCAGTCCGTTTTACTTCTTATCGATGGATGCTGAAAACTCCAGAAAAACCATCTATTCACTACTTCCAGGGGTGAAAAAGGAAGAGGTATTAAAGCAACTGGATGCCGCAGAGCGGGCGTTTTTGGAAAAAGAAACGTTTGATATTCAGACTACCAATGAGTATCTGAAAAACCGTCGAAAAGAACTTACGGACATCGAAGACAAGAAGAAATATTTAAACGGGTATATGGCGAAACTGCAGGAGCAAATTGTCATTCCAGATGAACTCAAATTTGATGATAATAAAATCATCGAGTTAGAAAAACAACTGGAAGAAGTGAATAGCAGAAAGCCAGTTCTCAAAAATTTATCGGATTTGCTACTCAAAAAAAGTGAATTTGATAAAAAGATAGCCGAAATCAGGGGAGAACGCTTTGAAAGTGAGAAGATAAAACTTGAACTTCAAAAGGAAAAAGCGGTTCTTGAACAGAAGTTAGCGGTTGTTCAGGCAAAAGAATACAAGCCTGCCGATACAGCTAAACTGGATACCAAACTAGCGGTTCTTCGAAATGATTACAAAAGTGTATTTGGTCAGCAAAAAGAGTTGGAACAACAAATTCACGCTTTAGATTCCAAACAGATTCACTTCCACGAAGGAGACCAATGCCCTTCCTGTAAGCAAATCATTACCGCCCAAACGGTTTCTGTACTCAATGGCGAACTTCAAAAACAGGTAAAAGAAGAAAAAACGGTTATGCTTGCCAAACAAGCGGGTCGCCAAAAGACATTAGCGGAACTAGCAGAGGAAGGAAAGGCTTTAGCCGAAGAAATCACCAAAGCAAAAGAGGAAGACGAGCGTAATCGAAAAGCGTTTGAAGAAGCGAAAGCGAAGGAAGTGACTTCTATTCAAGAAGCTTTAAAAGAAGTCGTGACCAAGTTAACCAACCTTGCCACACTGGAAGAAAAGTTTGCGAACGAAAAACAAGCAAAACTAAAACAAGTAATGGCACAGGTTGATGCCCTTCAAATTGATAAATTGGAAAAAGAAAATGCTCAAATCCAAAAGAGCTTCGATGAACAAGTGGGTAAGTTAAAAGCTTCTTTGCAACAGTCACTTTCCGAACTTCGTAAAGAGAAGGAAACCGCCATTAAGATTGAGGCTCGTCGAACTTCTTTACTAAAACGAGTAGAGGATAACAAAAAGGAACTGGACATGAAAAAAGTTGAGTTAGAGGGTTTTGAGAAACAAGAAGCGCATATCAATGCACAGATTTCTCACATGAAAATCTTCAATGCTCAAAAAACAGCTATTGTGAACAGTGCGCTTTCCAAATACCTGACTTCGATTAGCTTGAAATTAGAAAAAAGTATTCAATCGACAGGTGAGGTGAAAGAATGCTTTGATATTCTCTATGAAGGAAAAGAACTAAAAGTGTGTTCGACCTCCGAAAATATTAAAGCAGGACTTGAAATCTCGCATATGATTAGCCAATTGTCTTCATTGGATTATCCCGTATTCGTGGATAACGGTGAATCCATTACCTCGTATGAGGAAAAGGCTTCTCAAACCATTGAAACAATGGTGGTAAAAGGCAAAAAGCTCTCTTTCATTAAAAATGGAAAGGAAACTGAAATTGTTCCGAAACCAAAGACAAGAAGCAAACGGGCTTCGGTTGTTGATGAAGCCGCATTGTAAGAGGTTGTCAATGCCTAAGTAGTAAACAGAAAGCATGCTTCCCTTAAACAGGGAGGGGTGCTTCTTTTAAACTTTACATAATAATCATTTATGTAAACCAAACGTAGTTAAACACAAGTTATTTATTTAACTCACAACTAAGACATATAGTAAATAATAGAATATGTAAAAAATAGTTGACCGTATTCTATTAATGTTATATAATTAAATCAAGAAGAAACCACAGAGGAGGAAGAAAAAATGATAGCTAACGTCATTAATCAATTAAACGAAAAGAGTATGAAGTACAAAGTAGTACAAGAGCCGAATGGTCTGTCAATGGCTTTTGGTTTAATCACCCAAGGAAACAAGAGTAAGGTTGTCATTACACCAGAAGAAGCGGATATTAAAGTCAATGTTCTGGATACGGAAAAAACACTGGATGAACCAGGCTTCATCGCTTTCTTAGATAAGATTGCTGAATTGCGTTCCGTGCAAGAACAAGAAGCAAAACTGATTAAAGAATTAAAAGGCTAATAGCATTTAAGCACTCTCAGGTTATCGTTGAGGGTGCTTTTTCTTTGGGAGTTATAGATGGAAACAAAGACAGTATAATAAGAGATAACGAAAAAGAAGGCATGTATCTACATACATAAAAAGGGAGCGTGTAAACACATGAATGAAACACTAGGAAAGAAAATGTTAGCGGAATTAATGGATGTATATGACGAGGTAAGTCGGGGCTTGCATCCAGGCAAAGAAAAAGAAGAGATACAACGGGTACTTAGCGAAATCAATATGGCGTTATCTCGAATTCTTATGAATATTCGTCACTGCCATAATGCAGATTGTCCATGTCAACCCGAAAATCTCATCCGTAATTTGGTAGTGATGAATCAGGAGTTGTTGCAAAAACACTTGTATACGAATCAGTTTATCTTTTTAGCAGGTGAATTTGTGAAGGATGGACTTCCTGAAATCCCTAAAGACCAAACGGATATGAAGCATTTAATCGGTTGTATTGAAGACATAACCCGTTCTGGACGTATCAAGACACGATTCTTTTATATTGATTCTAAAACGAAAGAAGTTCGGGATGTAACGTTAGAGTTGTGTGAAACGATTGAGCAATATAATCAAAAGGCAGAGAGAATACGTGCAACAGGCGAGTATGCCATGAAGATTCCTTACGATTACAAAAAGGGGATGGCAGAATACAGCTTTGGTTGTGGACTTTCTCATTATCTTCAAGAAGATATATTTGAAGACATTTCAAAAGAAGCAACGTCCTTAACCTTTCCATTGGCATCATGTAAACTTTCGATGTATACCCATTCAGACGTAACAGACATCTTGGAGTGTCAGAGTGTTTTTGATGGTAAGATTCAGAAGTCGTTAGAAATGCGTTTTGCTTCTTAAGGATTATCCTTTATTTTCATATAGGAAGGGGAATCTAGTATGGAAGTAATATTAATAGTTTAAGCAAACGAATCCAGTCCTAGACTGGATTTTTTTTTGCATAAAACAAGCATATGAATCCATACGCCTGTTATCCTGCCATATGATACTCTTTGAGTAGATTTTGTAAAGCGTGTTTTGCCCGATTAACATGTGATTTAACGGTATTGAGTGGTAATTGTAAGGTTTCAGCCACTTCATTAAGCGATTTATCTTCAAAGTATCGAAGAATAAACACGTTTTTATAATGTTGCGGAAGCGTTTGAAAGGCATGTTGGAAAAGCTGTGAAAACTCTTCGTTTATGTAGGTCTTTTCCACGGTATCCCTGGAAGCGATTTGTAAAACATCCTTTTCTTGAATAACATCAATCCGCTTCATCCTGTAATAATCAATGCAGTAATTGTTTGTAATACGGTTTATCCATGTGGTTATTTTGGACTGACCTTTGAATTTATGGAGATTTTGATACACACGGATTAAAACTTCTTGGGTAATGTCTTTTGCATCTTGTTCATTTCTTGCTTTAAATAAAGCAATTTTATATATCTGAATTTCTGCTTCTTTCAAAAGAGTAGAAAGGGCTTCTTCGTTTCCTGCGTTAATTTCATCTAATGTGCTATTCATTTTGTTGTATGACTCCTATGTACATATTGTATAGTCATTATAAACGTTTTAAGTGTCTATAGTCAATAAAACCACATAAAATAATCGACATAAAACGACATTTTAAAAAATAAAGCTTGAAAGTGATTATTGTCGGAATTATCTATCATAAGTATTGTTACCAAATTGTTACAAATTTTAAATTTTAGTTGTTTTTAGTCAACAATAGTTTTAAACTAAAAAATGGTACACAAGTAAAGAGGAGACAATGTATGAAAAGTAAAACTTTAAAATGTTCGCTATCGATTGCTATATTAGCTACAATGATACAAACAACCCCCTGCATTTGCAAGCCCTGCCAATGTGCCAGTCACACAGGGACAAATCAATACCACCAAAATCAAAATTAATAACCTGGGAACAGAAATACAACAATTAGATAACAAAATCATCATGGCAATGGATAAAACTCAAAAACTAAATGATGATATAAAAGCACAACAAGAAAAAATCCAAGAAACGAAAACCGAAATAGAAAAAGCTAAACAAGACCTTGAGGCACAAAAACAGATTTTTTATGCAAGACTAAGAAATATTGATGAACAATCACAACCACTTATTATTACCTATGCAGAACTTTTGATGTCTTCTCAAAGCCTAACTGAGTTTTTAAATCGTACAGATGCTATTTCGACAATTCTTCAAAGTGATTCTGACGTAATAAATGGGTTAAAAGAGAAACAGCAAACATTACTAGATGCACAGAAACAATTGGACAATGAATTAACTGTTTTAAAGAGTAAGCAAGAAGAATTGGTATTGCAACAAAAGCAAATTGAAGCCGATAAGCAAAAAGTTCTAAAGCAATTAGCCGATTCAAAAAATACGTTGCAACAACAGCAACGGCAGTTATTACAACAGCAACAAGAGCAAGCAAAATTAAAACTTCAACAAGCTCAATTGCCCTATGCTGATACCGCTATGCTAACGTATTCTTCTGATAAAGCGAAAACAGTCATTACGACTGCTGAAAAATATTTGGGCGTTCCATACGTTTGGGGTGGAACAACACCAAGTGGATTTGATTGTTCTGGTTTAATGCAGTATGTTTTTCATTCGATAGGCGTAAATCTCCCAAGGGTTTCACAAGACCAACAAAATGTAGGAACCATGATTTCTCCCACCCAAGTACAACCTGGTGATTTAGTATTTATGGGTGTCCCTGCATTCCATGTCGGCATGTATATTGGGGGAGGCAAATGGATTGAAGCACCCCAAACAGGAGATGTGGTAAAAATTGCGGATTACAATCCATCCATATTTTCTTCTGCTTCAAGAATATTAAATTAAGATATTGTATAAAAGGGATTCTGATTATCAGGGTCTCTTTTTTCTTTTTTGGATGGCAGTTTTTCTTATCCAAAATCATCTTAGGAATAAAAGAAGAAAACCTACCCAAACAGCGAGTAGGTTTTTCTATAGAGAAAGGGGGCTTATCAAATAGTATGATAGATGGAATCCTTAATAGAACGAATTTCTGAATGGGCTTCTTTAACACCGTCATGAATCAATATTTCAACGGTATCATTTTGAAAGCAATGAATGTTCTTATCCTCACAAATAATAATGGAGTCATACTCACAGCAATGAATGACACCATCCACAAAAAATCTATCCTCTGTCCTGCAACATCCTCATGGTCTACAGGATACAAGGAACCGTCCTTTTGCATCTGGTAGGTTTGAAAATAGTGAGGTTTCTCCGCAAACACTTTCTTCGCACTTTCGACATCTAACACGCCATTTGTAATGGTAATCATGATTATCATCCTCCGTTATGTCTCAATCATTAAGTATCTAAGAGACTCCTTGTTTTCTTGAATTACTTTATGTTATGCGGTTTCCCGAAACATATAAGAGGACAGGGTTATTACCGTTCAATCGCTCCTTGCCAGTTCGTTCCATTAGACCAGCTTTTGATAGTGCATTTGGATATCCACAATCTCATTTCCGCAGTTATAACATGAAAGGGCATGTGGTATTTTTTCATAGTATTTACCAGGATAGCTCTCGCATCGATGACAATGCGCATAATAAACCAATTTCATCTCGCCTTTATTCGCTAAATGACGTAAAAATTCATGAATATCGGACAGAGAAAAGGCTTGTTGTATTGTGGTGTCTAATTTTTCATAAATGTCTTCTGGGTTAATGGAGTCTCCTTTCTCATAATTTTCAACCAGTGACAGCACTGTCTTTTCTAAACGTGTATCCGATGATGGAGTGGAGTTATTTTCCTGATGGATATCTTCGTCCTCTTTTAGCTCAATTCTATTCAACAGTTCTTCTTGCTCCAGACGATTTTTCCTTAATAGAAACTCCATAAAGATGCTTATGTCACCTTCGAAGTTTTGAAATAAATCTGCAGATGTCCCGCCTAATAAATTTGTTAGGGAGTATGCCTTGTTTTCAATATGAAGCGTGGCATCAAGAGAAAGACCACGCTTGGCATGAATGGCTTCTTGTATTTGTTCAATGTTCTTTTCCTTTTCTGCTAACTCTTGCAGTTCGGTTAATAACCCCAACAGTTTTTCTCGTTTCGTACACATAAAAGTCAACTCCTATCTGGTTTCATACATCGAGTATAGGATTATTTTTGACTATGGTCAATAATTTTAATAAAATAGCCTTAAATCTATAGATTTATTTTCTTTGCGATGCTATACTAAAAACATGGATGTTCATTAAGAACGTTCTTTTTATATACCCTTTTTTATTTTGACTATAAGCAATAAAAAATAAACATTGACTAAATCATATGGAGGAGTTTAATGAGAACGTACACGATGGAGGAGACATCTGCCTATTCAAAAAAATATACGAGGTCAGATATCCATCCTTTTTTAATGAAAAAACCCTACACCCTTAGGGTTATTGATGTAGAGGAAGATAAAGACTTTCAAAAGAAAGACATTGACCTCTTATGGATATACAAACATAAAGGCGCAGAATTGATGAAGCGAGTGGAAGTAAAAGTTGATAGGTATGATAAAACAGGAAATTACTTTATCGAAACGGTATCCAATTGTACAAAGAATACACCAGGCTGTTTCCTCTATACCGAAGCAGATGTACTCTTTTACTATTTTCCAGGAAGCAAAGAACTCAATGTTTTGCCTATGGCTGAAGCTAGGGAATGGTTTTTAAAAAATCAGCACAAATTTAAGGAAATTACATTGTCTACCACAGGTTGGGATAATGTGCTTTACGAAAGCAAAGGTAAATTGGTTCCGAAGAAGATGATGAACGAAATGGTTGAGGGTGTTCGTGTTTTCAAAAAAGGCGTTTGCATTTTTAAAAATAGTGCTTAATGGAAACCAAACAAAGGCTTTCATGAGATAAAGATACGTAGTAGGTAGAGAAGCCTCTAATTGGTTCCTAAAAGGATTCTAAACAAGGAATTTCAGGGAATACAGGTGCTCTATGTTTCAATAAGACGTTGTATGTATAGGCATGGATAGATTATTCAATCTTATAGGAGTTTATAAACGTGGAAAGCGATAAATTAAAAATTGCGATTCATCACCTTAAAGCGATAGCAACGAAATCTGATTCTTGGGCATCTAAGCATGCTTTGAAAGCACTTGAGTTAATGAATGAACTTAACCAAAAAATGACGATAGAAGATTTGAAATTGTCAGTTCGAGGATATAACGTTCTCAAAAGGGCTGGAGTGAACTTTGTAGATGAATTAAAGGGAATGTCTTATGAAGAAATAACAAACATCTATGGCATGCACATAAAAGTATTGGAAGAAATTGAAGACACACTTGGAATCAAATTTGAAAAGAAACCATTAAGGGATGTATGAAAACTAATAAGTCATAAGAGAATGCAATCATTTAATTTGAAACTGTGAAGGGAGAAACAGATGAATTTAGGAAACAAACCACAAGGCATTTATTTTGAACAAGCACTTCAACATTTCTATAAGCAACATCAGATAGAAAAAATTGTCACTGATTTTGACTTTAACCATCAATGCAAAGTCTACATCGGGAGCGGTCAAATGTTCAATGAGTTTGGACGATTAGGGCTTGAAATGATAGCAGACATTTGTGAAGCGATTAACCTTGATTATTATCTTCCGCAACACAATACGGGCATCAACAAAAAAGATGCAGATTTTCTAATAACCAATGAAATGATTGTGGATGACGATAACAAGGAAGTTGAATCCTGTAACATGCTGTTTAGCCACTTTACGATTCCAGAAGACAGCGGGTTAAGTGCAGAATGTGGACGCTTTGGCTATATGCGAAGCCAATTCCCCCAACGATATATCTGCAGTGTGGCTATCTTAGATGACATTCGGAAGTTATCGAAGCCAAATCCCTTGCAGGAAGGTAAGGACAACCAAGTCATTTATATGAACTCATATACGGCGGGTATCCCTGATTATTTTGGCAATACCCTATATGATTGCTTTGCCTTTATGTATAAGAGCTTACAGGAGCAAGAACTAAAAGAGTGACAGGGATGAACACGATGACAGATGAACAGATAGAATCCATACGTGAACGGTTAACGAACGCCACGGAAGGAGATTGGGTGTCAGGATTAACCTATCTCGTAGCCGCAGTAAATGATGGTTCTAATCCATTTTGGATACCACAAAATATTCCCGCAGGCGAATGTGTATGGTGTAAGGCTTATAAGTTAATCGGTACAAGAACGAGAAACGGTGTCACGGAACATGTTCATGGAAATATAGCGGATGAATCCAGCATCGTAAGTCCATCCGCACTCGAAATAATCACAAGCGAACAATCAGGATTAACCATCGATAATGCGACGTTTATCGCTCATGCAAAACAAGATATACAAGCGTTGCTTGAAGAAGTAGAGCGTTTGAGAACAAAGGAAAACGGAGACAATGGGCGAGTTTAAGAAAAGAAGGTGTCGTTGTGTTTTATGCAGAGCATTTAAAAGGATTAACGAATCATAAAGGAGATGTGTGGAACATGTTAGTGATTGATGGGGTGGTAGGGGTAGGTAAATCTACTTTAATGGAGATTTTGGCAAAAGAGAAGGGGCTTTTGGCTTACGAAGAACCTGTTGTCAATAATCCCATCTTAGATAAGTTTTATTACAATCGGGAACGTTATTCGTTTCCTCTTCAAATCTTTTTCCTCAATGAGCGGTTCCGTCACATTAAACAGGCATCTTTACAGCCAAATGCTGTGCTAGACCGTAGTATTTATGGCGACCTTATTTTTGCCAAAATGCTAAAAGACAACGGTGAAATGTCTGTTGAGGAATTTAATATCTACCTCGATTTATTCCATAACATGATTGAACACTGCAAAGTTCCCAAACTCATGGTTTATTTGGAGATTTCTCCAGAGGAAGCCATGAAGCGTATCGTAAAACGGGGCAGAGACTTCGAACAAGTGGTAGAAAAAGAATATTGGATAAAGTTAAACGAAAACTATCGACAATACTTTGCTCAATACTCTTTTTCGCCTGTTCTTACGATAAATGTAGATAGCCTGGATTTTGAAAACAAAAACGAAGATAGAAAATATGTACTTACGAGAATAGATGAAAAGTTAAGACAAATTAGGACACAAAAAGAATTTCACAAATCTTAAAATCCATTGTTCGGTTTTTGTTGATTCCTAAACTGTCTTATCCATGAAGAGAGAACAATCGCGCTTAAATGATACTTTCTCGCAATCTGCGTATGGCTAACATTTTTTTGTAGGGCTTCCTTTACCACCTTTTCTTTTAATTCTGGTGGATAATGATGTTTCAATTGATAACCGCCTCCTTTTTTCGAGAATTATCTTCCTCTTTTGTGTGGTTTTGGAAGTCATCTGTATTTAACCCTACCCAAAAACACGTTCTTTGAAACCAAATAATACATGATAAATAAAGGAATTTACAGTGGTAATATCTTCTATTCTTACCCACTTATAAGGGGAATCAATCTGTGAGGTGAACGTAATGAAAATTGTCGAATTTGAATGGTTGAAACAAAATAACGAACAGTTAAATGAGGCGGATAAAAAACGGTTGGAAGAATTGCATGTATTCGATTATATCGAGAATGGTGAAATCGATATGCCTCTGACACAAGCGGTACAGATGATGCAAGAAGTGGCTCAAATTGTAGGGAAGTACACAATTTCTAAATAACCAAGGAAGGGAGTTATTCAAATGTTGAAATTTATAATATTTTTTGGGATTCTCTTTTTTATTTTCGTAGTACCTATTTGGATGACGGTGAGAAATTATAAGAAAATGAAAGCTGAACTTGATGAAGGAAATGAAATCGTGGATATTAAACCGTATAGGAGAATATACAATATTTCCAAAGAAGACCGAAATAGTTTGGAAAGTCTACTAAACAAATACGGTTTGGAGATGCATACGGTTATGTCGAAACCAATAAGTCTTGGAAAAACGCATGAATAGTGAATGGGAAGAAAGAAGATTGAGGTGAATACGTTAATGTAGGCGTTTTACCAATGAAAGAAGACGGTTTCTCAATAAAGAGATTACCGTCTTTCTGTTTTTTGTATGTTCAGTTTAAACAAGTAGTAAACAAAATCCTTGCTGTTTTAATGATATCCTTTAACTCGTTTATCCTTTTATGAAAAAGTTTTGTAGTTCTCAAAGCCTCTATGTATTCAGGCTCCAAACTTCCTTCTCCATAAAATTTTCGAAGTCGTTTAAGATTTTCTTTTGCATGGGGAAGGTCAATCCTTTCAATATGAGCCAATTCGCTTTTTACTCTTTGTAATGCAACTGGCGTTAAAATGATAGACATTTTATTTACATTCCTTTCCTCGTTAAATAGAGAGGTTATATTTCTCAACCATACGATGGAAGATAGCATCTGGTTTGATACCTAACGCCATCTTTGCGAGAGAATCCGCTATTTCATTGAAATCATCTCCTGTATGTGCATCCACTTTACAAAAAATCACCTCAATATTGGAATTCTCCTCAAAGAATTTTTGCATCCACTGGTAATAATCTTCGGAAAACTGGTTGTCTCGTTTCCAAAAGCCAGTAGCATGCAGGCACACTCCTTTATAATCGAAGAACAAAACCAGCTTCTTATAGCCATTTTTCTTGGCAAATAAAAGGGCGTTCATCGCACCGAGAAGCTCACCGCCTATTTGTTGCATGGAAATGGCTTGTTTGTTTCTGCCAACACCCTTATCGGTATGAACAATTTTTCCACCAAGTACACACACTAGACCATATGAATAGTTTTTAATATCCGAATTAAAACTACCATCTACGTAACAATGCAGGCAATCTATCGGAAAGGTTGCATCTGCTTTGCGCAAGAAAGGTTCATCCGCTTGTAAATAGGATTCCGCTTCTTCCCTGGTAAAAAATCCCTTGTAATCTGGAGTAACACCGTGTTTCTTTTCGTTTATCCCTTGTACATAACTTTTGGCTTCGTCCCATGTCGTTAGAATAAGATTTTCCACGATTTCCTTAGAGATAGGATTCAATCCTTTTTTAATAGCATAGAAGTTCTTTTTTGCCATTCTTTTTTCGCTCCTTCTGTATGATTGTTCCTTGTTATAGCAACTTGAAACATCAAGACCTGGTTTATTGGTTTTATTATTTAATATACGAAAATTTAACGATAAATATAAGGTAAGTATATAACAAAAAATCTATAAACAAAAGTTAACTTAATTTTGACCATAGTACTTATTACAGTTATACTAATTATTGAGACCTATATCTACTCTTAAAAAAGGAAGGAAAGAAGCAAGATGTCGATTAAAAGGAAGTTACCAATTTATATTGGAGGACTAGTCACCGCATCTTTGGTTGTAGCGGGACTTATTAGTTATAATACAAGTTCCAATTCTCTTATTAACGCTAGTAAGGATGGATTGCACACAAACACGGAACGAACGAGTGTCATTATCAGAAACCTTGAAAAATCCGAAGAACAAATGGCATCTATTATGGCGAATAATAAGCGTCTTCAAGATTTGGTTGTCATGAAAGAACAGACAAATGACCAACAATTTTATACCAGTAACAATGTTTTATTAGGAGCCGTCAACAATTTTCTTAAGGATAGTTTTGCAACGACAACAAATCATGACCATTTCTTTGTATTAGATAACAAAGGAACGGATATTGCGGATAGTCTACCAGAAAATGAGAGGAAAAGCTTTGCAGACCGAGATTATTTCAGTAAGGCTTTACAAGGGCAAACAGCTATTGGCAAAATGGTCATTTCTAAAACCAATGGTAAACCCGTGATTGTCATAGCTGTGCCTGTTAAGGATAGTCAGGGTAAGATTGTTGGGGTGCTTGGCAATTCGATTTTAGCCGATTTCTTCACGTCGAATATCCAAGGGATTAAAGTGGGAACCAATGGAAAAGTATATATCATGGATAGGGATTCAACTATTCTTGGGCATAGTCAGGATAAAACTTGGGTCAACAAAAAGTCACAACGCACTGAACTTTTGGATGCTATGAAAACCTTACCTAACGACAATAACGTGAATGTGTCCACCATAGATGCTGGTACAGGAAGCGATAAGAGCCTTGTCACATTCGCAAATATTCCTGGTACAAACTGGGTTGTTTTTCTCGAAGATAAGTATAGTGATATTCAGAGTCCAGTTCGAAGTCTCATGGTAGAAACGTTATTAGGCTTGTTGTGCTTGGCATTATAATTTCCGCCTTGTTAGGTTTATATCTTTCTAGAATGGTAACAAGTCCTTTATCTCGATTAATGGAAAAGATGAAAGAGATGTCAGAAGGAAACTTAAAAGTTACGATGAACGAAACATATAAGGATGAATTTAAGGTACTAGCAGAAAGCTTCAATACAATGGTGGAGAAAACAAAAACCGTTGTTTCCAATATGCAACGTTCCGTTGAAGTACTTAACCAAAGTACCTCTGAATTAGATACTTCGGCAAAAGAAACATCAGAGTCCATTATGCAAACCACCATAACTACGGCTGAAATTGCAAAAGCGGTTGAATCGCAAGCACATGATGCAGAAGGTGTGGCACAGAGGGTTACACAACTGGGTGATGAAATTAACCACATTAATGAACAAACGGAAGTGGTCAAACATCATGCTGATGATATCATCCAAGTATTTAACGAAGATAAAAAAGTGATTAATAACCTGTTAAAAATCAATCAACAAAGTGCAGAAGAGATGCAAAAAATGTCTGAAATAACCCAAGCGTTAGAAACAACCTCTCAAAACATTGGGGATATCACCAAAGTCATTAGCGGTATTTCGGAGCAAACCAATCTATTAGCTCTCAATGCTAGTATTGAAGGGCGAAGTGGGACGAGGCTTTGCGGTTGTCGCTGATTCAATCCGCAAACTGGCTGAACAATCCTCTCAATCTGTAAAAGAAATAGATAACATTATCAAAGAAACGCAAAACTATTCCAAAGCTAATATTACCAGTATTGAGTCCATGCAAGCTATTTCAAATGACCAAAACCAATATGTAGCGCAAACATCAAAGTCATTCGATGACATTATCAATCGAGTAACCGAAATCGTGAATCGAATCACCTTAGTGGCAGATGAATTGGAAGACATGAAAAAGGGAAAAGATGATGTGATTGGCTACGTTCAAAACGTATCCGCATCTACCGAAGAGGTATCCGCCTCTGTTGAAGAAGTAAGTGCGACATCGGAAGAACAATCGGCAATGGTTCAACAACTGTCAGGTATGGTTGAAACCATTAACAACCTGACAAACGAATTGACCGAAACAGCAAAAATATTCAAAGCCTAATAGTACAACTTCTAAGATTAAGCCAAATTTGAAAGAGACATCCTTATCAACAATAGGGGTGTTTTTTTTTGTGTCTAGCTTGGTTAAATCATACTTGTTCACAATGTAGCGTAATCAATGAAGAGGTTTGTTAAAGATAAATTTTCCGAAACTTAATAGCTGATAATCTGTTAGAAATGATGGGGGCTACTAGATTCAAAGAACAATCGGTTTCAGCAGAAGATGTTAGACTAACAAATATCATGCTTTAACTGACTATAGTTACTGTTGCTACCTTTCCGATTTACCAGTGGATAAGATTATCAGAAAATGGGGATTGGAACAGAACTGCTAAATAAGGCAAGGAAGATTATTGATGAAGAGGTTATTCTTCTGTTATACCCAAGTGCGATGCAGTATTATCCAAAGTAGGTTTGGATAAATTAACAATGGCTTTTTCCTCCGTCAAAAGCGTAGTTTTCTGGATACAATTCGCAACTAACAAAGTTTTTTAGTGGGTATGAGTAGGTAAAAAAAAATACAAGCAACGAAAAATCATTGCTTGTATCTTTGGTGTTTAATCTGTTATTCGCCAAGATTTTGATTCGAGATAGGTTTGATTGCTACGTTTACCACTGCAGAGCGTCCGTTTTTAACGGCTTGTAAGGCTTCTTCCAGTACATTACGAAGTTCTTCTGGTTTTTCTACCCGTTTGGCATAAGCTTGTCCAGTCGCTTCAGCAATCTTTTCTAACTGCATATCATCACCGAAGTTCACGTAGAACAAGTCTTGTTGTTTAGCCAAGCCTTCAGGATGAACGCCGAGTGTAGAAAGTTTAGGGGAATGCCAACCTCTGTTGTTATAAATAACCGTTAGGAATGGTGCATTGTATTTTTTGGATACAAAGTGAACGGATGCTGGAACACTGAATAGGTACGAACCGTCACCTGTAAGAGCGACAACCGTTTTATCAGGATTAGCAAGTTTGGCTCCAATGGAAGCTCCGCCATGCCAACCTAATGAACTAGCTCCGCTACCGAACAATGTACCTGGCTTGTCACGAAGGATATGATTCCATACCACACTGTAGTTTGAAATGGTTTCGTTCATGATAATGGTATCATCATCAAGTAGGTCACGCAGGGTTGCAGTTAGAAATTGAGGGGTGATGTATCCATCAGCGACTTTGATTTTTTCTTTCTCTGCAAACTCTGCACGTATCCTATCGTGCTCTTTAGAGAGGCGTCCATAACGCTCTGTGATTTCTTTCGTTTGTTTAAATACAACTTGTTCTAGGTAGTCATTGAGTTGCTTTAAGGCGACATAAGAATCGGCTCGCATCGGTTGTTCGGCTTCATAATACCAGAATGGAATTTTATCTTTTAACGGGTCAACGTCAATCCAAAAGACTTTTGCATCCTCTTTCGGTTTAACATTGAGCGGAAGCCAAGGAATATCGCTGTCGATAACGAGTACCACATCGGCTTGTTTCAGGTATTCATTGACTCCGAAATAACCTTCATAACCAAGGTGCATCGGATGATTTGCAGGGAAGTTCATATAGTTAGGACCCGCCTCCATAACAGGGAGAGCTAACTGTTCTGCAAGCTTAACCAATTCCTCTACAGCTTTCACATTTCGTCCAAGATAGCTTGTAACAATGAGTGGATTTTTAGCTTGCGATAGAGTGGATGCCAATTCTTTTACTTTCTCTTCGTTAAGCGCAGAAGGGGCAAGAGGGGCAAACTTCTCTTTGTCCACTTTCATACGTGGAACTTCTTCTTCCAGCATCTCACGAGGAGACATCATATAAACAGGACCTTTGGGTTCGCTTTGTGCAATTTGCATCGCACGTAGCGTAAGTTTCTGGATGTTTTTACCTGTATGAACATCATAATCCCACTTGGTGTATTGACGAACAATGGCACGTTGGTCAGGTACATCTTGTAAGTAGTGAATGAACTCATTACGTCCACCTCTTAATTCACCTTCCTGTGTAACAGGGGATGCTCCAGAGAAGATGAAAACAGGGATTCTACCTCTTGTTGCATTATGAATCGCTCCGCCCATATTTTGTGTACCAACATCAACGTGAACAAATACGGCTTGTGGACGACCTGTTACTTGTGCATAACCATGAGCGGCTGAGAGGGCAACCATTTCATGTGGGCAGATAATAATTTTAGGGAGTGTTCTTCCTTGCACATCGGCTTTTGCCCAACTCTCTACGATAGCAGGGTGGTCACTACCAATGTTAGCAAAAATGCAGTCAACTCCTGCGTCTACAAGTGTATCAATCATTGCATCTGCCGTTGTATAAATCGGTGTTGCTTCGTTTAATAATTCTTCTTTTGTTTTTTCATTCGTTGTCATAATGGTTTGTCCTCCTATGTAGCCTATCCTCCACATTTTGTGGTGGATAGACTTGATTGTATTTTGAAGTTATTTTGATTCCTTTACGAACATTACCGTAAAGAATGAAGCAAGCATAATGATGCCACCTAAGAAGATAGCGAGATACCAATGTCCTGTTTTGTCTACAATCATACCGCCAATAACAGGAGATAATACGGCTCCCATTTCTCCAATGAGATTCCACATACCAAAAGCAGAAGCACGATGTTCTTCATCGACAAGTTCGGCTGTCATGGCTTGTGAAATAGGTTGAAGAAGGTTTAGAACTAAACTACAGAAAAAGATAAATAGGCTCATGGCAACGAGTGAGTGACCACCCTGCATGATGTAATAGCCGAACCAGAAGGTTAACAGGGCTTGAACAGGGATGAAAATTAGGTATATCTTTTTACGTCCCATTCCTGATTTATAGGCTTTATCCGCTAACCATCCGCCTAAAGGGAAACCTGCGATACCTGCACCTGCATTAAACAGAGCAAAAAGAAGGGCAGATGTAACGAATGAAGCATGTCCTGACTTGGCAATAATGTCTCCAGACCAGAAGTTGAAGAACCATAGAATCCATAAGAATGGAATAGCACTGATATAAAGAAGTAGAAGGTTTTTGTTTTTCAAAACAGGAGCTATTTGGCTTCCGTTTTTAATTTGAACGACCGCTACAAGGACAAAAGCCACAAGAATTTCAATAATAGCGGTTGTCAGATTGCTTAGTTTGAATTGTTCAGAAAGATAATAGATGCCCATAACTGCGATAAATAAAGGAATGAAAAACTTTAAACATCCTTTTGTAGCCGATAAAAGGTCAATTTTCTCTCTGTTTTCAGACTTGAAATAACGACGTAATCCAATTGAAACAAGAAGGGTTGCGGTTCCGAATGTGACAAAAGGTGCTTGCCATCCATTTCCTACCCCGAATAATTTGTCACCCCACTGCGTGAAAAGCGCAGTTCCGATATAGGCAAGCGTAACCCCAAAGGTTAAACCTGTAATAACAAAACCCATAGCAAAACTACGTTTTTCAGGTGGTGTTACCTCGGCTATCACAGCTCGGTCATTCGAATAAAACATTCCTTCACCCAAGCCTGTAATAACCCGTAAAGCAATAAAACCAAAAAGCGTAAACATCAACCCACCAAACAATGTGGCAAGTGATGCCCACAATAGACTCAATACAATTGTGGTGCGGTGTCCATAGCGGTCACCAATGTATCCACCAGGGAATTGAGTCAGCATAAAACTGGCAAAGAAAAGACCCCCGATTAGTCCTCCTAAAGCGTGCGGATTTGAAGCATGGCTGAAAAACGCCACATGGTGATTAATCATCCATGTTACGACAGGTCCTGTCACGCCACGGTCAGCGGCACTCACTGTCCAACCAAGCATTAGCCAAAGCCATATCTTGTGATAGCTTTGCAATCCTTTTTTGTTGTCTGTCATTTTCATCCTCCTTTTTTTGTTATACGTTCGACAATATTCATTTATAAACGACTAATTGACTAAAAACAATATTAAACTTCGTAATAAATTTTGTCAATAAACAATATGTGATTTTATTTTGCTTATTTTATATTTAAAAAGAAACTTCCTTTATATAATAAAAAATCATTGCTAAAAAACGAGTGAAAAAAGAAGTTTTTTGAGTGGTAGCAAGGTGTGTAAAAATTAAATTACAAGAAAAACCGTTAAATATAGAATATGAGTAAAAAATATTTGACTATAGTGTTTGAATAATTTATAATACAAGTATCAGGTTTTTACTACATACAAATAGGAAAGAAGGAAACATTATCATGTCAATTAAAAGGAAACTGCCGCTTTATATTGGAGGACTGGTTACAGCTTCACTCGCTGTGTCAGGAGTAGTCAGTTACAATTCAAGTTCGAATGCCTTAATGAATCAGGCTAAGTCAGGATTAGCGACAAATGTAGAACGAACTTCCACGATTGTGCAAAACCTTGTAGTCGGGGAAGAACAACTGACAAGTATTCTAGCGACGAACAAAAGAATCACGGATTTGTTGAGTAATACAAGAACCCAATCGAATAACGACTTGTTAAAACAGGGACATACATACTTAAAACAAAGTTTTGATAAAACCACCAATCATGAACGTTTTTATGTATTAGATGCTAACGGAAATGATGTTGTGGACAGCGACCCACAGACTAAAAAATTAAACTTTAAAGACAGAGATTATTTCAAAGGAGCCATGCAAGGAAATATCGTGGTTGGACACATGGTAACATCAAGAGCCAGTGGAAAACCAATTATCGTTGTTTCTGCTCCTATTAAGAACGATAAAGGTGAAGTAATCGGGGTTATGGCAAACTCGATACTTGGTGATTATTTCTTTAACAATTTAGACCATATTAAGCTTGGGAAATCACAAGTATCAATGGCAGATAGGGATGGTACGATTCTCTCATTCCCAATTAAAACGAAAATCAACACCAAAGCTAAACGTCCTCAAATGATGCAAGGAATAAATAGCGTACCAAATGATACGAACATTAACATTAAGCAAATGGATTGGGGAACAGGGAGTGCCAAAACTCTTGTGAGCATATCAAATGTTCCTGGTACAAATTGGGCAGTCGTGATTGAAGACAGTTATGCAGATGTTCAAAGTCCCATTCAATCTCTCTTGTATAGCACACTAGCCGTTGTGTTAATCAGTATCATCGTTGCCGCTTTATTAGGCGTACTTTTATCACGAAGCATCACAATTCCGCTTTCTCGGTTGAAAGATAAAATGAAACAAGTGTCAGAAGGCGATTTGAATGTTTCAATGGATGAAGGTTATAAAGACGAGTTCAAAGTGCTGGCAGAAAGCTTTAACACAATGGTTGATAAAACGAAAACCGTTATTTCCAATATGCAACGTTCTGTTGAAGTGCTTAACCAAAGTACGACCGAATTGGATGCTTCGGCAAAACAAACGTCTCAATCGATTATGGAAACAACAACGACTACGGCTGAAATTGCAAGAGCGGTTGAGTCACAAGCACGGGATGCAGAGGGTGTAGCACAGCGAGTGACGCAACTTGGCGATGAAATCACCAATATTAATGAGCAAACAGAAGTGGTTAAAAAACATGCAGATGACATCATCCAAGTGTTTAACGAAGACATAAAGGTTATTGATAACCTGTTAAAAATCAATCAGCAAAGTGAAGAAGAAATGAAAAAAATGTCCGAAATCACACAGGCATTGGAAACAACATCACAAAACATTGGCGACATTACCCAAGTCATTAGTGGTATTGCCGAACAAACCAATCTATTAGCTCTCAACGCAAGTATTGAAGCTGCACGAGCAGGCGACGCAGGGCGTGGTTTTGCGGTAGTTGCCGAAGAAATTCGTAAATTAGCAGAAAAATCATCGGAATCTGCTAAAGAAATCGACAGCATCATCAAAGAAACCCAAAACTACTCGAAAGCCAATATTGAAAGTATTGAGTCCATGCAATCTATCTCTAAAGACCAAAATCACTATGTTTCTCAAACATCTGAATCCTTTGATGACATCATCACAAGGGTAACGGAAATCGTAAATCGTATCACTGTGGTTGCGGGTGAATTGGACAATATGCAAAAAGGTAAAGATGATGTTATTGGATATACTCAAAACGTATCCGCTTCTACCGAAGAAGTATCCGCTTCTGTTGAGGAAGTAAGTGCAACTTCTGAAGAACAAGCGGCTATGGCTCAGCAATTATCAGGTATGGTTGAAACCATCAACAACCTCACAAATGAACTTGCCGAAACAGCTAAGATTTTCAAAGCCTAATGCAAACCAGTATTGGTCAAAGACATCCTTATAGGGTGTCTTTTTTTTGTTCTTTATATTTCTAATCATCTGTGTTGACCGACATGCTTTATATAATAAACATGGCTAAAAAGAAAAAAGTAAATGATTACTATAGAACAATATATTAACAAATTGACTATAAACAAAAATAGATGGTAAAATGGGGTAAATAGTTTTTGGTAACGATAACTAAGAAGGAAGTAGTTATGTTCAAAACGGCAACATTATCTTGGTTTATTAATTGACTTTGTTCATTCTCATTCCTAGAGAGAAAGTTGATGCCTTTTTACTCATATCGATTAGGGGGAGATAGTTGGAACAGGATTTGATAGCCAATTTGTGCTTATTGCCTATACTGTATTTGTTCTTTTTTGTATTGTTGGTCTGCTCATATGGGAGAAAAAAGCCCGTCTTTACATTTCAATCTCGCTTATTACTTTCCTTATCATAGGTACACAACTATTAGGCACTAGCTATGCCTTAACCAGTAAAGGAATAGTTGATAAAAAACTCTTTCAAACCACATGGTATTCGTTTCAGGACATTATTCGGATTGAGAAGAAAAAGACCCATCTGAGCATTCTATCCACTTAGAAGTTCAAGTCCGAAATGGTGATATTTATTCCTTTACTCTCACAAACTTTAATACAACCTTTCTAAGAACTCATTTTCCCCATTTAAAACAAATAGTTATCATCAACCACCATCCAACGTGTTAGTAAACTAAGAATAGAAGAAAGAGGTAAGATAAAGTAAACGATGAATACCGTAAAAACAAGAAAAGAGACGGAACCAGAAGTTCGCTATTTTTATGAAAATCAAGATGGAGAGGTCTATGAATGCTTCTTTGATAAGCCCAAAAAGAGAGTGAATGCATCATGGATACGGGAGATGGCAAAAATAGAGGAGAGAAACGCTCTTTGTATCGTGATTTCATACGCGCAAGTTCAACGCACCTTAGAAAACAACGAAAACACAATTTTTCGTGCTCAAATAGATTGGTTGAAGCGGTTGAAGATTATCGATTGATGATTGAATAGATTCGATGGATGAAACGAGCCGAGCGTGGGGGTTTTGAGAAAAAATAGGGTGGGTTGAAACAGACGAATAATGAATATGAAAAAAGCTGACACCAGATAGGTAGTCAGCTTTAACTGTTTAGGAATCTAACAAGGAAAATAAATCATCTTTATCAAAATCTGGATTGGTTTCTACCTTAAGGGGTAGCCTGTACAAAAAACGTATGGAATCAGGTTCATCCTGGTACAGAGTTTCAAGTTGTTCATAGTCCTCAAACAGACAAGGGTCGCTTAATCCATATGGATTGGTTTCAATAATGGTAATGCCCTGGTCATTTATATGAACATCAACTACCAATGTATCGCAAGGGAGTAACGACTTTATTTCTTCAATAAATGAGATAATGCGTGCTTTGATGCTATCAACATGGTTTGTAACCCATTCATAATGATTCTGATAGTCATATTGTGTAATGGCAAAAAGTCTTCCGTTTTTTATGAAGCAACGAAATTCCCTTTCAGGTTTAAAATCCATCCATTTACGAGCTACCAGTATGGGTAAATGCCCATGTTCCTTTGCATCTCTGAAATCTACCCATGTTCGTTCACTCAATAAGCAAAAGGAGATAGCTTCCTGTGCTGTCCTGGCTGGACGAAGTTTTCCATTTAAAAAAGCGTCGGAGTCTTTTGGTGAACGCTTATCATTGCGTAAGAAAATGCCTTCAGGGAATACATGAAAAGCGGGAGCAATCTTATTTACAAAGTACGCGAATCGTTCTTGCTCTACTTGTGAGTTGCCTTCTGAAAAGATTAAACTCGAAAAATCATCCCGCTCTTTTTCCGTTAATGTAAAAACGAGAGTGGGGATAGAATATTTCATCAAATCTTCCTTCCAATTAGTCAAAAAGGTAGAGACTTCATAATCCCATGTATTCATTGCTAATTCCTCCTGTTATATCATTTGAGTAACATATAAAGAAAGGGCGTTTAAAGCAATGCCCTTTTATTAGTTAAGCCTTTTTAAACTCCACAATGTATTTAATCTTAACTTGTGAGTCCTTGTACACAATGTACTCATTATGAATCAAGGAACGTCCTTTTTTACCTAAAACTGAATTATAAGGTCTAGGTGCGGTGGTTAAATGTGGTTGAGCATCTTCATACTCTTTAATTTTACCTGTCGCCACATCGCAAACGAATAGGTAGTAAGAGTCACTGCCAGCACCGTTATTGAATCCCCAACAGTAGTTGGCACTCTTACTGGATTGGTCTGCAAAGTAGATTCCAGAGCCAAACATGCTACCTGTATGAACGGCAGATTTCGGTTTGATTTTTAACCCATTCTGCATAATGCTTAGAATATTTTCGTTTCGGGAACCATGAAACAATTCCATAGTGGAGACGTTGTATGGATTGAATTTATCAAAGCCAACCATATCTTCTACTTGAAAAATATCCTGTACATTGATTTTGAAATGGTGGTTATGTCCTTGAGAATTTTTAATGAATTCAACAAGATGTTTGTATTCCTTTGTTCGAGAAGAAAGCGATTTGAGCTTGATATTTAATGCCTTGTATTTCTCCTCTAATGTCTTTTCCAGGTCATTTTGCACTTTGACGACAGAACTCATAACGCCTAACAAATCTTTCTTATCATTAAGTTTTATATAGTCGTCAATAATGAACTTCCTATAATCAACTTTCGTACCAAATATAACGGGAATGATAGAATAAAATTGATTGGAATAATAATCAAGGTTGGTATGACTACCCTTATCCAAAAGCTCTTCAATCTTGTTTAAGATTTCGAGTCCTTTTGAAACTTGGAAGCTGGTTAGCTTGCCTAATGGCGTTTGGATGGAGGACACCAAATACCCTGTAGCTTCTTGATACAATTTTCCAATTAGTTTTAGTACCTTATCATTGATGTTGGTGAGGTTTTGTTTTGGAGCCTTTGTCGTAACCTTAACAGAAGTAGATGGAGAAAAACTGAATCCATCGTCCACATCGATTTTTTCATAGCCCTTCGCTTGTTTCGATGAAAGAATATCTTGAAATTCACTATCTGCTTCCCAACGTGAATGAAAGAATCGTCCTTCTTTCCGTGGATTTTTACCCATCCGACCGTATTCGGTGTAGATACGGTAAGGATATACGCCTGACCCTTCCTGAAGTTCAGCAATATAAAATTTATTTGAGTTGTCCTGTAGGGAAGCATAATTAAGTACCACTCGTTCCGCTACTCGACTGACATTGAAAGTTGGACACTGCACCGAATTAATTGCGACTGCCTTTGCCATAAGTAAATTTCCCCTTTGAAATGTAGTTTTAAAAAACTTCCTGTTTTACATGTAATTTATAGATTATATGCAAATCAAGAGAGGAATAAAAAGACTCCCAATCGGGAGTCTTTTGAAACAAAACTAAGCTATTTTTTTCTGAAATCCTTTTTCTAGTTGTTCATTCATCAGTTCATTGAATTCATTCTGAGCCTCCTGTAGTGTCTTAAATGACTTGGTTTGTTTTCCATGTGTCATTTGACGATTTCCGTAATGAATGGAAATCTTAAAGGGAAGTTCACCCATCGTTTCACTAAGTTCCAGGTTGAAAAATCGTTCGGAATCATTCTGTACAAGGGATTCATTCTGCAGTTCATGTCCAAACATAAACAATGAATCCATGTTAGAAACTGAATTTGTTTTCTTTACCATAATTTATTTTGCTCCCTTTGGTTTTGTCCTGTGAATGTAGTCCAAAAAACCACCTTTTTATGATTGTTCTTTTATTCTATGCAAATAAAAGAGATTTAAAAAAAAGGTAATGCATAAAAGCTAACGGCAAAAGGAAACGCATTTTCTTCACATTTTCGTCAAGATTAATAGTTGATAGCCCTTATTTTTTATGATGAAGTGACCATGGTTACAGATAAAGAAAAGAACTCTTGATAAAATGGATGCTCAGTTAAGAAATTGAGGTACAAAAGTAAGGAGAGGATTAGGAAGAAAGAAATAATAAATGAAAGAAATACTTTAAAGATAATAAAAAAACAAGTAAATAAGTCCTTCAATTTTTACGATACATAAGGAAGGATAGTAATTTTTGAAGCCGATTTTCCCATGAGCTGAGGGGTGAAAGTAACAATGAACATTCGAGTGATGATTGTAGAAGACGATGAAAAATGTTTTGAGGTTGAAAGAGAAGCCATAAGTAATGAAAAAGACATGGAAATAGTCGGAAACGCAAATGAAAAGCAACTGGCTTTAAAAATGGCAAAAGAATTAAAACCAGATGTTATTCTTCTCGATATCAACCTTACAGATAAAGATGACCAGCATGGAATAGATGTGGCGATAGAACTATCCATAGAATTACCTGAAACAAAAATTATAATGTTGAGTGGTCTGTTGAATGAAGATACCGTTCGAAGCACTATGGGAATTGGGGTGGCTTGTAACTACCTACTTAAATCTGATTATTGTAAAATGCCACAAGCCATACGGGATGCCGTTGAAGGAAACAATTCGATTGACAAGACTGTTATTGACTTTATTCTGCAAGACTATCGTAACAGCCTAAAATCAACGATGGTAAAGCTAACAGCTCACCATATTAAGGTGCTTGAACTCTTTTACAGAGGGCATTCCGTTGAACAAGTTGCAGATATTCTCAAATTAGAAACACAGTCTGTGAGAAATCTACAACAACAAATCGGGAAGAAATGTTTGGGTTGGAAATGGCGTTTTCGAAAACTGAGTGCTTTCGAATTGGCGCAACGAGCAAAAAAGTTGGAGATGTTTTAATCAAAATAAATATTGCAGATTCAATCTTACCTTATAGTAGATAAATGGAATTTTGTTGTTTCAAACATCAAAAATAGCAGACGAAGTAATCATAGGGGAGTAATCAATTTGAAAAAAATTAATGTCGCTATTATTCTAGCTATGACCGCCATTCTTATTTTCATCAATACGGCGTTTTACTATAATACAAGAAAAAACTTAATCGATGCACAGGAGCAGTCAATCGAAATCGTTTCTAAAAATGTAAAGAGTGCCCTCGAAACGAATTATCGAGGTGAAAAACTCTTTGATGATATGTTAGGTGACAAATTGTATACGGCATCCATAGCCGTAGAAAAAGCTTTGCCACCGCATATAAAAGATGTAAGTAATGAACAATTAGTTCAACTTTCAAAAGAATTGGGTGTTGATGATATAACTTTGCTTGTGAAAGATAGCAAGGATAGCCATTCGTTTATCGGAGCAAAATCGAGTGATAGCAAAGAAATAGGAGCGGAAACAAAAGATTGGGGAGCCAATTGGAACCGAATGTTTTCTCAGTTAATGGATAAACACAGCGTTACATTGGAGAAAAACTGGGGTATGTCGTTGCCCAATTATTGGGCAGGTCCTTACAGCATCTCTTCCACTCACCCAGGGCTGATGGAAAAATGGGGATATTACAACGATGGAACTACGGATTATTTAATTGACCCCTACATGGGTGAAAAAAGATACGAAAGCTATCAAAAAGAGGCGGGTGTCAATGGACTTATCCAAAATGCTATAAAAGAAAATCCATTTCTGATTGAAATAGGAGTTGTAAATTATAATGCGTTAGTCGGAACGGATAAAAAATCAAAAGAAGAACTCAGAACACATTCACTCGTATTGTCGCACCGATTTGTCCCTTTTGGAAATTTGCATTATCAGCATCCACTAGAGAAAGATTTGGCAACAAAAGCGATTGAGGGTGGTAATACGCTTACCAGTGTAGTCAATATCAATGGAAGAGACATTTTAAAAACCTATATTCCGATTACATTGAATTTGGAAGGTAACATCGTACATAATAAAATGATAGCCATTGTTGCCTCAAACTACGATATTATTCAACAAGCTTTATATAATAAAGAATTACAATCGTTACTAATTAGTTTGATTTGTTTTGTTTTTGGTCTCTTGTTCACGTTGTTACTTACTCGCTATGTTACAAAACAAGGCATACTTATAACACAAGTGCAAAGGATTTTTTCAGATAACATCGAGCGATTATTCAAAACGGTTAAAGCGCATCGGCATGACTTTAATCATCATATTTTTACGATACAAGGTCTTTTAGGTATGAGACGTTATGAGGAAGCACAAGAATATATTCGAAATTTAACCAGAATCCAGACCACGATAAATGATGTTATCCCTGTTGATATTCCTGCTTTAAATGGTTTGCTTCAAGCGAAAATAGCGGAGGGCATGGATAAACAGATACGTTTTGAACATCATTTTGAAGGATTCGAAGTCGTTTCACTTGATACTATGAAAATCACAAATCTCGTACGTATTTTAGGAAATATCTTAGATAACGCTTATCATGCGGTCGAATCCAATCCCAACGATAATCGACGAGTCATTCTAAGAGCGAAGGTGAAAAAGGGGTTGTTAGTCTTTGACATTCATAATAATGGTGAACCTATCGCGCCTGAACATCTTTCTCGTATTTTTGAATATGGATTTACGACGCGAGAAAATCAGGGTGGAACAGGAATAGGACTGGCAAGTTCTAAAAAAATCATAGAAGGATATAAAGGTGAAATCACTGTGACAAGTAATAAAGATTGGACAACTTTTACCATAAACTTACCATTGTCTCAACGTGAATTGATACAAGCAGTTTGATTTTAGAAGAGGAAAGAAGCTATTGTATGGGCTATATCAGATTTGCCTTTTGCAATTAGCCTTTTTCCTACTCTAAAGTCTTTTGGTCAACATCAATCTTTTCCAATATGGAGCTTGTCGCATCATAGAAAAGAAAGATTATAATAATGTTTTAAAAAAAGAAAATAAAACCTTCACCGAAATCATCCAGCTCAGTGACATCGTACTTTTTAATTAAAACATTAAAATGTTGATTCAGTAAGGGTAACATTTCCTTGAATCGTGTAGTTTTTTGTACATAAGAGCCAGTAGAATCATAAGTTTCCACAACATCGTCCTCTAACTCCTCCGAAAAGTTTATCTTGCACGTTCTATTATAGAGTTCGGTGGATAATTGGTTTAATTCCTGTGTAGATACAAATAAAAATTTCATTGTTGTAACCTCCGTGTCGTATGTAACTTCTATCTGTACTTAGTATATAAAAAGCAGGATAGTAGAACTATACTCATTTTTTGCAGTATATCCGAAAGTTGCATATTTAAATGATACGAAGGAAATAATTCCTATGATAATTTCAAGGAAATTCAAGGATAATAGACCTATCCGTTATTTGCGTGACCATATAAAAGCCCTCTTATAAACCTAGTATGTTAAGAGGGCTTTTCACTTGATTCTTTTTGAAATGGTTCGGATTCGATATAAATCGTTTGCGAAGGAAGTGCCAGCGTCACACATTCTTGTTGGAGGATATCCATAATTTTATAGTTAATATCTTGTTTAATCTCTAAGAATTCGTTCATTTCGGACGTGTTGGTTAAGTATTGAACCAAGATATCTAGGCTACTTTGATTAAAGGTGTCAAATACAATATAAACGGCATCGTTATCAACACCAGCATGCCCCAGGATGACTTGGCGTAAACGTTCTACTACTCGTTGTATTTTTTCAGGAGGGGTAGCATATTCAACACCTAAATAGAATCGCACCCGTCGATTCCTTCTTCTTGACCAGTTATAAATAGACTGATTGGCTAGAATCGCATTGGGAATGGACACAATCGCTTTATCAAAGTTACGAATTTTGGTGCTTCTGAAATTCATGTCTTCTACAATTCCCTCAATTTTACTATCAGTGGAAATCCAATCACCGATGGAAAAAGACTTATCAAGCGCAATGGCTATACCGCCAAATATATGAGACAGCATATCTTTTGCTCCTAATGCGAGAGCTAGTCCACCAATTCCAAGTCCTGTAATCACACCACTTAGATTGTAACCCCACTCATAAGCAATCAAGGTAAAACCCAAAACGCTAATGAAAACTTTGTACACACGACTAAAGAAAGGGAAGAGCAGGTTTTCTACTTTAATATTGAGTTGGCTTTTCAATTCTTCTGGATGCTCACCAAAAAAACTTCCAACATCAAACAAGGCATGTATAATATAAAACGTCACAATGGATTTTAGAATTTTTACCATGGGGTCAAAAGAGAGAAGTGTTACGTTGAGTGCATAGCAAAACGCTATCAACACACATATCGTAAAGAATAGATGGCGTAGATGTTTCTCAATTTGCTCAACGAATTCCTTCTTAAATCGTAATCGTTTTTTCAAATAATAAAACATCAACTGTTTAAAAGCGTATCTCAGAATAAAGTGTTGGAATAGCCAGGAAAACAGGATAATGGCTAAAAACACCGCAACGTTTGGTAGTTGTTGAAATAGGGTAAATTTGAGGTCAGCATAAAAAGCATAGAGTTTTAACAATCGAGTTTCTTCCTTTCATCGTGATAAAAAAGAAAATCCATGCATTACATCATGGAATTTTCTTGGTACTACTGAATGAGGTTGTCCAGTTCGGATTCATCTAAACTTTCTTTAGCGAGAAGTTCATTGGCTATGATAGCTAACAACGCTTTTTTCTCGGTTAAGAGGTTCAGGGTTTCTTGATACAGTTTTTTTCCTAACGTTGTCGCTTCCGATAATATTTTTTCATCGACCAACGTGAACGCTGAAACATCTATCATCCCAAAGGATTCTCCCATCCCATAATGCATGATAAAGTTTTTGATTTTTTTTGTGGCTTGTTCGATATCGCTAGATGCACCTGTTGTGACTCTCGATTCATCTCCAAGAAGTAGAAACTCCGCAACACGACCCCCATAGTCAATCTTAATGTCATTAAGAATTTCCTCTTTAGATAGAAGCCCCATTTTATTTGGAGTAATAAAGGTTACACCGCCCACTCCGCTTGTGGAGGAGACGATGGTGACTTTTGGTACTTCTTTGTCCGTTAAAAGTTTCGCAACCAAAGCATGTCCCGCTTCATGCCACGCCACAAGCTTAAGTTCTTCCTGTTTTCTATCCTTTTGATTCTTTTTCTTATGACCTTGCATCACCATTTTAAAAAAGGCGTCATCTACATCTTCTTTCGTTACCGTTTTATGGTCACGGTTCACCGCAAGGATGGTGGCTTCATTTAGAAGGGCTTCGAGGTCAGCACCAGCAAATCCAATCGTTGTTTTTGCTATGTCCTCTAGGTTAATATCCTCTGACAGCTTCTTATTTTCAGCATGTAGATTTAGGATTTGTAACCGTTCCTTTTTTTCAGGTAGAGGAATCGCAATATGTTTATCGAAACGACCTGGACGAATGAGCGCATCATCTAAATCTTTAATGCGGTTTGTTGCACAAATGACAATAACGCCTTCGGTTCCGCTAAAACCATCTAATTCGTTCAGCAAAGCGTTAATCGTTTGGTCACGTTCGGAGTTTTGGTCATGCCCACGTTTGGTTCCAACAGCGTCAATTTCATCGATGAAAATGATACATGGTGCTTTCTTTCTGGCTTTCTTAAACAGGTCACGAACCCGCTTGGCTCCAAGCCCCACATACATTTCCACGAAGTCTGAACCGCTGATAGAGAAGAAAGGAACACCTGCTTCTCCTGCAATGGCTTTTGCGGTGAGGGTTTTACCTGTCCCTGGAGGTCCATAAAAGATTACGCCTTTTGGCAGTTTCGCACCCATATCCACATATTTCTTTGGATTTTTTAGAAACTCCACAAGAAACTGCATTTCTTCCTTCGCTTCCTCATTTCCAGCGATTTTACTAAAGGTGACTTTCGGAACGCCGTTTTTATCACTAGCATCTTTACCATCTGGCTTGATTTCATCCATGTTGGACGTTTTGCTATTCATAAACATGTCCATAGCCACTTTAATGATGACTAACATCAAGATTAATTTGAGCGCATAGGAGATGAAGTCTGTCACAGCGTTGGTTTGTGTTGCACTAATTTCCTTTACTTTTACTTGATGTTCCAATAAATATTTTTTGAAATCTATATTTTTTGGATTGTCGGTTACGTATTCTTTCTTTTTGGTGTCCACAAAACGAAAGGTTGGTGCATCTAAATTGATAGTAGCTGAAGCGACTTGTTTTTTGTTCAACATTTGAATGAACTGCGTATACGGAACATCTTTTGGTTTTTCTGGTTTGGTAAAGATATAGGTTGCGGTTGCAACGATAACGAAAATGAGCACATAAGGAATAATCTTTTTATTTTTATGACCCCAACTTTTGATAGACTCCCAAAAATCCTTCAATACACATCTCTCCTGTCTCTGTTTGTAATAGGATTATACTATAAGCGATTATTAAAAACAATATACTATAGTCAACAAATATAAACTATAGTGTGTTAATGCGTAATGTAAGCGATTTACATAATTCGACAAATGTTTTTAAAAAATAGGACTTGCCAACTATATAACTGGAGTATTAGACTTGAGCATACGGAAATAAGCGAACTTTATTATGGATGAAGTGGAAATGAAAGGGTAATGTATGGGTTTAAGTTCCTGATACATTTTTCACTGATGTAACCGTGATAACTGAAAAGTGGGCAAAAAATTGGCTAGATTCATTTCGACATCAATTAACGCAAATGCTCTCTTCTGATTGCGCAGATGGTTTAATATGTGGTCAATAGGAAGAGTTGAAATAGGTTGTTGGTAACAGGTTGGTTCGACAAAACTCGCAAAAAGTTATTGACTTTAGGCTATAAAAAAGTATAATGAATATAGACTTACAAACTAATAGGGAGTGAGAGAACTGGTGATGGTTTTCTCGCATTACAAGGAGGACGTAAATATGCAACAAATTACACTGTATTATCCTATTTCTTTTGAATCTAAAGAGGTGCTTGTTGAAGCACAAAAATACGGTAAAGTATTCGCCGCACCAGCAAATCCTGATACAAGGGAAGTACATAGTGAGTTAACTTCAGAGCAGTTAACCAAATTCGAATCGTTCTTAACTGAACATGAGATACCTTATGATTTAATGAAATATTCGAGTGGGATTGAAGCACCAACGATGAAAAAGGTACGTCCTGAAGAGGGTTTTGAGAAAGAAGTTGCATGTACGTTCTATCAAGATGGGGAAGAAGAAGTGGAGCAGGGGATGGTTGCGGTATCAACCTTATTGTCTGTGATTCAAAATTCTAGCAAAAATGATTTAGCGAAAAATGTTCTTGAAGAAATTAAGAAGTGTACCTTTAAAGATGACAACATCGAAAGTATTTTTGAAATGTAATTTCAATCACAAATTGTTTTTCAAGACCTGTTGGCAGACGGGTCTTTTTTATTTTCAAAATCTGTTGGCAGACAGATTTTTTGTTGGTGTAGGGGAGTGGAGTAACACCCCTGCACCTGGTTCTTCTTAATTTCTTCAACATTTTTCGGTTGATGAAACAACTTATTATTTAATTATATTATATTATGTCATTAAATGAATCTATCCCTACTTTACGGCAACAGGTAGGTCAAGTCTATAGTCGAAAAGACTATTTTCTAGCTGATTAAAACGTTTGTAACCATTCTTCTGCGAGTTGTTTGTATTCATTTGTTCTTAAATTATCGATTAAATGTTTTTTAAAGATGGGCATCATTTCTTTGTTGATAATGCTTTTTGTATCACCAACGTAGTCCTGAATAATTCCGTATTGAACCAAGTCCCGTACTCTATCCACAACTTCTTTCGAATAAAAATCACTCCGAAGATTTAGGACAGGGAAGGGCGGTGTATTGCCTTCTTCATCTAATTTTTGCAATCCGTATTCTATGTATATTTTATAATTGAAGGCTGTCATGGCAATATGTCCCATCATGAGCAAATGAACACGTACATAATCAATCTGTAACGTACCAACGCCCCTGCAAACAAAACACTCTTTATCATCCAATTGGGTTGTACCTTCACATGCTGGACATGGCTTTGTGTAACCTTCAGGTTCAAAAACTGTGTGATTACCAATTTGACGAAATAAGATGTGGTCGCCATTTTGCAAACCGTAAATATCCGAAATTTCCTTTGGGATGGTGATTTGTCGCTTGCCTGTTATCGTCGCTTTTAGATTGGAAAACTTTTCTTTTGCCGTTTCCCATGTTGTTTTTGGTGTTTGAAAATAATATTTCATAATTGCTCCCTAAGTTTTTTGTCCTTCAATCTTTCCTTGAACTTCCTTGAATGTGTTCTTTAGACATTATAACTCTTAAATCGTATATAGTCTATATTTATTTTCGTGTTTTTGAATAAAAATCTTATCATTTTGCATACAAGTCTTATCACTTTGTATAGAAGTCTTATCACTTTGTAGAATTATTTCTAGCGTTCAATGCTGACCGACACAAATCTATTATCCCCAAACAAATAGTAAAAAAATCAATAAACGACTATAAAATAATAAAGTAATATGGTAGACTAAAGTCAAAATATTAATTGGTAAGAAGGAGGAAATGAATGAGTTTACCCGTTTTACCTAAGTTCGTTTTACCTGCGTTAGCTAAAATGCTGATTTCATGCAAGGTGATACACAAGGAGCGTCTGAAAAGAGAAGGGGTTTGTATCTATATTCCCAATCACACAAGCTTATTAGATGCAGTATTGATGGCAACCAACTTGGACGAAAATGTCGTGTGCGTTGCTAATACGCAAATCGCTAAAGATTATGCCTGGGCGATGGGGGGCAGGGAAATCCTACCCGTTGACACAAATAACCCTTACTCGGTTCGTAGTATGCTTAAAGTATTAAGGTCAGGTAAATCCCTTCTTATCTTTCCAGAAGGACGTATTACGGTGACGAACTCACTAATGAAGGTGTATCCAGGCGTCGCATACTTAGCCATTAAATTGGGCATACCGCTCGTTCCTATCGGAATTGATGGAGCGGAGAAAGCAAAGAATTTTACCTATTTAGAAGGAAAGGTTCCAACAAGCTGGTTTCCGCCGACTACCGTCTATATTGGTAAAGAATTTTCTCTTTCTTCTATTGAAGGAGATACAATGCGAGAGAAAAAAGAGAGAGGCTCTCATGTCATATACCGAAAACTGCAAGAGGTTGTACTTAACTGCCGTATGCAAGGGGAATTCTCTGAACATTTGATGGAGATTCTACGAAAACGTGTGATGGAAGCTCCCAATTTGGTTATTGCTGAAGAAACCATACCAAACATTCGAACGAAAAAGTTTTGAGAAAAGTGGAGGGTACTCAAAAAAGAACTGCCGAATGGAAGTCTTCTTTGGAAACGCCTATTAAATCCTTCGACCACTGTTAGCCTAACAAATCCTCATTCCGATACTTTGCAAAATACGGAGCCATCAACGGTAACGGCGAAAGAACTTTGGAAGCAAAAACACGTCAATGCCAAACGAACATGGAAAGCTCTATCTGAAAAGCCTCCGACTGGTAAGGTAACAATGAAGCAACTTTGGCAACGTGTTGTAGGGATGTCCATCCTGTTTGATTCCAAAATTCAAGAGGAGCGAGTCGGTGTTTTGCTTCCAACTAGCATTGCGGGGATGTCTACTATCTTTGGGCTACTTCATAGTGGACGAACACCCGCCATTTTAAATTCCTCAATGGACGCCTCCACACTTTGTTCTTGCTTAACCACAGGTGACATTAAAACCATAGTGACTTCTCGTACCTTCATTAAAAAAGGAAGATTCGAAGAGCTAATCAAAGAGGTTGCTAAACAAGCAAAGATTGTGTACCTGGAAGATTTAAAGGAATGTATGACTTTAACGTTAAAACTACAGGTGTTAGCCAATCAAAATCAGCCTGTTACATCAAAGGCTTCGGATATTTTATTGTTTACTTCGGGTTCAGAAGGGACGCCAAAGGGTGTGTTACTTACGCACAATAATATCTTTGCCAATATCCAGCAAGCCCGTGTTTCAGTTGATTTCACAAGTCAAGATAAGCTAATGAATGCCTTGCCTATCTTTCATTCTTTTGGACTCATTCTCACATTTCTATGTCCGCTCTGTCATGTACCCACGTATTTGATTCCTTCTCCACTCCTCTACAAAGCGATACCCGCACTCACGTATGAGAAAAACGGAACCATTCTTTTTGGTACATCCACATTCTTATCTGCTTATGGACGAAATGCGGATGCCTTTGATTTTTCACGTCTTCGTTATGTTTTCTGTGGAGCAGAAAAGTTACAGGATGCCGTACGGACGCAATGGATGGAGAAGTTCGGTGTACGTATACTGGAAGGATATGGTTTAACGGAAACCGCACCGATATTGGCCTTACAAACACCGTTGCTTTATAAAAAAGGCACATTAGGGTGTTTGCTACCAGGAGTTCGCTATCGTTTAGAACCTGTTGAAGGGGTAGAAGAGGGCGGTAAACTGCAGATTCAGGCTCCGAATCTTATGAGAGGATATTTGTTGGCTGGACAAGGCTTTGTACCAACGCCCGAATGGTTTGATACAGGCGATATTGTGAAGATGGATAAAGATGAATACCTCTCCATTCAAGGACGTGCCAAACGTTTTGTGAAGGTTGGAGGAGAGATGGTAAGCCTTGCTGTGGTTGAAGAATATGCCAAACAAGCCATTGGAGATGGCACATTTGTAGCTATACGGATTTTGGATAATAAAAAAGGGGAACGGATTGAACTCGTCACTACATCGGAAAGTGCAACAAAAGAAAGGCTACGAGAATATTGGAAGGAACACAATTACTCGAATCTATCCTTTCCATCCCGTTTTCATATTGTGAAAGAGATTCCCCTTCTTGGGAGCGGAAAAGTAGATGTTACCCGTATTACAAAAGAAATTCAATCTTTATATGAATAGGAGATGAAAATTAGCCCCTTAAACCGTTTGCTTATTACGCAATTTTTATCCGCAATGGCGGATAATGCTATCCTTATGGCAACGTTACATGTCATTATTCAGAATCAATTAGGAAGCGTTTATCTGGGTATTGTCCAGGCTTCATTCTTTTTTTCGTATGTCCTTCTCGCACCTTACGTGTCCGTTCTCTCTGAAAGGATACCGAAGGCAAAGCTTCTATGGGTTGGAAACCTTTTTAAGCTGTTAGGAGCTATCTGTTTACTCATAGGGGTTAATCCCGCAGTTGCTTACGCTATCGTAGGGGTTGGAGCCTGTATCTACAGTCCAGGTAAGTATGCGATATTACAAGAAAAGGCGTATACCAGAACACCACAAGAATTGTATCGGGCAAACGGATTGATTGAAGGAAGTACGATAGTTGCCATTTTAATTGGAACCATTATAGGAGGATTTTTAAGCACTTCTTCTTTCCTGTTGGCAATGGTAGTGATTCTTAGCTGTTATATGGTTTCTTTTATGTTCGCATGGATTCTCCCAAACGGAGAGGTGTCTAACGTCTCATTTCGTCACACTTGGAAGCATTTTGGACAAGACATCGTTTCGCTCATTCATGTTCAGAAATCCAAGTCTGCGTTACTAGGAACCAGTTCATTTTGGATGACTTCATCGGTACTGCGTTTAGCTATGCTTTCGTGGATTCCGCTTGCGCTTCATTTAAGTGGGGAAGATAAATCTTCTCTGTTTATGGGGATTTCCGCCATTGGTATCATGATAGGAGCTGTGTTATCTCCACGGCTAATTCCACTTTCCACCCTGAAACGTCTTCTTCTTTTTGGTGGAGGTATGGGGTTAACCGTTGCGATGGTTTGTTTATTTCCCCATATGGTTCTCACCGTTGTTATTCTTTTTTTTGCAGGATTTTTCGGTGGAGTCTACATGATTCCGTTAAACACAATCTTGCAAGAAAGCGGTGGAGTAGTGGGTACAGGTAAAACCATTGCCATTCAAAATTTCTTTGAAAATCTCATGATGTTTACGGGAACCCTTGTTTTTACGGGTCTAATGAAGGTAGGAATCTCTATTCCTATTATCATGGTTGGATTTGGTATCACCTTTTTCTTTATCGCTTTCTATGTAAAACACGATTACGTATCGAGTAAAAATAGCATAAAACCATAAGTCGCCCATTGATGGCGGCTTTTTCATTTTTAACTTATTATGATTAGGTCTGTATCAAGAACAGACTCCATTCGCCAAGTAAAAAGCGTGTATTGGGGAAAAGTGTCATTTCAGAACAGATAATATAGAACGAAATCGGAAGAGTAGCTTTAAATATCAGGTTATAATAGGGAGGAAAGGAAGGGGAAAAGATGGCATTAAGGCGAACTTTGAAACGTAAAATCAGCCAACCGCACACCAAAATGGGGGATTGGGGCTTTAAGCGTATCCTTGAGGATATTGACAAAGCCATCATGGATGCGTTTTAGTATCGAAATTCATAGTGTTTAATTCCTAACACATTGACTAAAAAACACATTTTTTAAAACAATTGAATAAATAAACTTGCGTTATAAAATAAACAAGAATAAAATGGAATTTGCGACGTATTAAGAGAACGGAGAACGGAGAAGATGATATGGTTAAAACGCATGGATGGCTTTTTCTTGCTCTCTTCATCATTGAGTTCGCTTTTTTTATAAAATTATTTTATTTGTCTAAGCAATACTCGAAAAAACAAGTGAAAATTGCTTTAGCGGGTATCTTTTTTCTGCTTGTGAACTCAAGTCTTCATCTTTTTTTCGATAATTTTTTCATTGAAACAAAACCCATCATATGGATGCTCGATGTGTTGGATTATGTTGAAGTAATAGCATTTGCCCTTTTGTTATATGGAGCTTGGAAAATGCTTTCTCATTTATTAGATACAAGTAACAAAGATTATTTAACAAAGGCATACAACAAACGTTACCTACATACTTTCCTTCGTAAAGAAGTTGTGAGATGCCAACGAAAAAAGCATTGTTTTTCTCTTATATTTATTGATGTGAACGATTTCAAACAGGTCAATGATAGAATGGGACACGAAGAAGGCAATCGTCTTTTGCGTGCCATTTCAAACAGAATCCGTAAAACAGTTCGTGATAAAGATATTGTGGTACGGTATGGTGGGGATGAATTTGTGGTTGTTTTGTTAAATACCACTCATGAAGAAGCCATGAAAGTATGGAGTCGAATCGATACTGCCATTCATCAGTTGGGTGTAAGCCATCACTATGGTATAGGGTTGAGTGGAGGTATCGCTACTTACCCAGATGATGCAGAAACGGCAGACACGATATTAGCATTAGCGGATAAGCGTATGTATGATGAAAAGCTTTTGATGAAGCAGGCGAAATAACCTCAATATTTGTAAAAAATAGGACTGTTTTTCTATCAGACAACATATGTATATATAAATTCCGATATCTTTCATTTGAGCCTGTATTTTTGGCTCTTTTTTTTATGCATTCATAAAAAGAAGAAAGCAAGCCCCCTAGCTCGCCTTCTTCATCATGCCTTCAATGTAGATTGATGTGGCTGGACAATTTTCTTGATACCCCTTTACAAGAAAATATTCAGCAAAACTTTGTGCAAAATACTCACGAATATTGCTCGTATAATAATCTGTTGTGTACTTGTTGTAATAACGATGTTCATCATTATAAATTTCATGAAGTCCCGTATCCGTACAGCTTAAATAACGTTTTTTGCCTGCATTGAAATCGATAAAATGTCCAATCTCATGAATGATAGTCATCGTTTGCCAATCCCAATTGCCAAACAAACCACCATCATCATAAATGTGAATCACTAAACCCGCTCCATAAAATCTTCCTGAAACTTTTTCACTTCCAAAAGGTGTTCTCATGTAATAAAATGTTACCCGCTGTTTTTTTAACGTGTTCAACACACTCTCAGGTAAAACCAAAAAAGCCTGTTGCAACCGACGAAAAGCCACAGCATTTCCATCTATATTCTCCATATCAATTCCTTCTAAATAAGCCACTGACCGATATCGAATCCATACTAAATCCCATACAACATACAACAAATTTTTAACCAATTTCTTGAGAAATTCAACTCTCGCTGAATACCATAATTTCTGACCAAAGCTTTTCATAAGTAAAAGACCTCCTAAAATAGTTCCCAAAAGAACAACCTGTTTTTATATAAAATTTCTATATTCTATACAAAACAGAGGTGGTTCATAAAAGAAGGTCTATTATCTCTTTTATTCGATATTGACCGTCACAAAGAATTAAATTAAAAACCATTTAACCCTGTTTAATAAGAAAATAAGTCTAAAAAACGAACAGGTGAATGTCAAATATTGATTCGTCTATAATAGGATTAGAAGCCAAGATATAAGGATTCTTAGGAAACCATCATGCTAGGAGGAACGAATATGAATGCGCTAGATTGGTGTCAAAATACGTTTAAAAACGAAGAATCACAAAAGAAATTAGAGAAGAAGGTACAAATGCTTTTAGAAAGCGTGCTTCGGGAAAAAGATGATTATGCGAAAGAGAAGTGCATTAAATCGTTTAGTGAGGGATTAAGGTACTTGGAGAGTGTCTTACTCTATCAGCGAGGTGTTCATCCTGAACAGATGAATCCAGTAGAAGTGATGCAAAAAAGAGAGTATTACACGAAACAATGGGAAGAAATTGAAAGCATTATTGAGTCTGAAATCAATCGTCAATACAACCATTTTGTAGCTTTTATGTAATGAGCATAATTAAGGAAGGGAAGAGATTCAAATGACGAATTGGAAAGAAGAAATAGAAAAGGTAACACCATGCCCTCAAAGACAGGATTCTACTGTTGACCAACTTAAAGACCTAGTTATGGTAGCAAACAAGCTTGGATTTTACGATGCGTCAGACGTTATCAAAAATTTCATTGAAAAAAGTAAATAGTAAACGGAAGCATAGACCTCAATTTCGATTGAAGTCTATTTTTTAACCTTAAATATATGACAAACCGAAAATGTATCGCATAGGAGAACCTTATTATCAGGAGGGTTCTCTTTTTTGTCTGCCAAACTAGCAACTATCCCAATTATATCAAGGGTTTCTCGTGCGTATTATAAAAAAACACAATTCAAAAAGGGGATAACGCTATCACATTTAAAAGCTACAAAACTGTTTAAAGTCAAAAATTTTATATAACAAGTATAAACATTTTATATAGGGAGAGATATTTACATGAACACAAAATCAGAAGTCGTAGAAAACTTAGCATTGGCAGACCAGTTTATATCCACTATTTTTCCTAATCTGGATAAGTTAAATCTTGTTATTAGTGGCGGAGCTTCATTTTTATTAAAAGGTTTCGATAATAAATTTACGTTGGATATTGATACCGTAACCAAACTGGATGAAGACGTATTATTGTATATGGAATCGTTTGCTATTAACGATTCTGCTTCAGAAGTAACTAAATTATCCGCTTCTTTTCGAGATAGATTAGTTCCCTTTCAGGATTCATTCAATGTTTTAGATGTTCACCTATTAAGCAATGAAGATTTGGTGCTTTCTAAAATTGGACGATTAAGTCAAGACGATTTGATGGATATAGAAAATTCTGGTATACTTGATACCGTTAATGTAGAACTATTAACACAATTGGCTCTCGAAATCTCAACAGGAGATATGGATTTTAAGCAAAAATGGACGTATTTTAAAAATTGTTTTCTGGAGGGGTAGTGAACCTGGATGTTGTTCAACCAAGAAGTATATAGGCAATATATACATGAGCTACGCACTCATTTATTTGGGGATATGCCATTCGAACAACTGATTAAAAATATAGCAAATAGTCATCGAAAAAGAAGATTTGTGGCGATGTACCTTTTGCAAGATAAAACGCTCTTTCATACTTACTATGACAAACGTAAAGAACTTGGATTGGAAACTATGTTTAATCAGATTCTTTCCACGTTGTTTTATCAGAAAGAGGAGCATCCTATCAAACAGGAAATCATTTCATTTCTTGATGCAGAACTTTCCATGATAAAAGGAAGTGTTTCACCGTTTCAAATCAAAGAAATGATGAAAGATATTAATTCGTTTATCTTGTATCAAAATAAAAACTATACAGGCATGAACAGCTTTTAATCAAAGGAGAACAGTAAAATGTTCTCTTTTTTTATGGATTAAAAGTAAAAAATAATTTATATAATAACAAAATAATTATATAATAATTAAACGGGATTTAATGTGAAATAAGGGAGTTAACCTATAGAACTTCATTTTCAATACTGCAGAAGTGAGGGGGGATGGCAGTGAACAGATGGTTATGGAATGAACAAGATGTACAAGAAGATTTAGTTGTTTTACTGGATAAATACAAAGAAATGGGTTATAACCTAACGAAAGAGCAAGCCTATGATGCTTGGTATATGTATAGTGAATACTGTCAAGCAAATTGGATGTTTGTAAAGTGAGACATTAGCCAATCAGAATGGTGCGTTAAAAAAGTTTTGAACAAAACGAATGGGTAACAGGAAGTAATAGAGAAAGGACTGGATTTATACGTCCATTACAGGTGTTTAAGATGGTAAAATGGTTATTGCTATTGAGTTTTTTGGACGCTTATTTTACGGATATAGGCGTAGCTTCTGGGGTCATCCAGGAAGGGAATCCCATTGCGAAATTTTTATATGAGAAGAACGTTGTACTGTTCTATGGCTGGAAAATGCTGTTGCCCATCGTTCTTCTGTTTTTGTATCCAAAGATAAAGGACAATAATTGGTTACGAAGAGCCGTTTATTTCGTTTGCGGTATTTATATTCTCCTATTTGTTTACCATTTAATTTGGTTTTCGATTGCAGTCTTCTAAATCACAGATGTATTTACAGATTGATTAACCAAAATAAACCAAATAACGATTGAAATTACTCATTATCATTATTATAATTGTTTATAGTCAATGTATATAGACTGATTTTTAAGGATGATTAGGAGGAAAGGTCAGTGAATAAGACAGAGTTATTGGAGAACCTGAGATTAACCCGTAACTGTTTGGAAAACATATACAGATACCGAAATGCAAAAAGTTTGTTATATAAAAATCCAAAAAGTTACTCACTGGGAAGCCCGTCTTTATTTTTTTAGTTGTGTTTTTTACGCTTGCCATATTTGGTGAATGTGTTCATGTAGAACGTTATATGTCCTATGAACAGTATAAAAGCATTGCAGAGGTGTTGTTTTTTATCTTCCTTGTTTGTATCCCCTTCTACCTGATTTCCGTGTATACCTACAACAAAAAGTTCGTAGCAAAAAGGATTATATCAAACGAACAAAACATGCGGGAATGGGAAAAAGAATGGAAAAGACAACGCATGACATTATTTGCAAAATCTCAAATTCCGCAAGCCTATTGGGACGTTAGTGTTCTAAATGTTTTTGAAGCCTATCTTGTCAACCGACGTGCGGATACACTAAAAGAATGCATTAATATGTTTGAAGAAGAACAACGGTATTCGGAGCATATGAGGCAACTGTCTATCATTGCACAACAACAAGCTGAAATTAATAGTCGTTTACAAAACATCGAATTTCTTGCTTGGATAGATTAGTTTACGCTCCCATCTATCAAAGATTTCACGCATTTAACATGTGAGAAGTCTTTTTTTGTTTGTCCTTTTATGTAGCAGAAACAATTAATAAATTTGTGACAGCAATCGTGGAAAATAATGAAGGTTATCATCGTTTCCTTATCTAAAAGACCACATTAAACGTTTGAACAAGGAATATCAATACCGTAAAGCAATGACACTTCTAAGTGAGATAATTCCTCTCTATCATACATTTATATGTGAGGTGTCTCGTAGGTCTACTAGTTTGTTTGGTAATAGGAAGAAACTACAAACGGTTATAGAGCATGCAAAAGCTTTATTGGTTAGACCGATGAAAAAGCGCAGAAAATCGAATTATTCTTAGAACGAAAAACAGTGTTTTTTCGTGATAAACGTTATGATGAACAAATAGAACAATTAACGAAAAAGATTGAGAAAAAGTGGATGTTTTCTAGAGAAGATGAAGACAGCTTAGTCCTTCTATCCGTTACATCGATAGAAGAACAAATAGATACAGCCCAATTGTTCTTTGCACATCATTTTCAACAGGTCGAGCATGAACAGGCATTGGTTAAGGAGTTAGAACGGTATCAAAAAGTATTTAGTACGTATCGAAGAACACTTAAAAAACTTGTTTCTTTTGAAGTGAGAAGTGCAATGGTGGAAAGCCTGTTAGACCGCTATTCAGTTATGTAAGAAAAGCATGGATGAAGTCTATCGGGATTACCGAAGAATTAAAGCAAACATGGAACAGGAAAGAGCATTATCAGCACAAGATATAGCCTTAAGAGGATAAAAGAATAGGTATTGGTTGTTTGTAGGGGTTTAAGGAAAGGGGAATGGACAAAAAACTTGTTCATTCTCTTTTTTTTGTAGTGTTTTCGGCAATGTATTTAAATAAAGAGAAAGTTATCAAATTTGTTTATTAACATACTATAATTAAGTGGTTTTTCTTTTATTGACTATAAACAATTTATAATGATATATTGTCTATAAATGTATATAAATTAAAAATGAAAGGGGCTAACAAATTGGATAACAACGATTTTGTAAAACAAGCTTTAGGTTCAAAATTTTATCAGGAAAAATTAGCGCATATAAATACGAATGATTGGAATCAGATTCCATTTACCACAAAAGAAGATTTGCGAAACGCAGATGTAATAGACTTAATGGGAGCGGATTTTAATCATATAAGTACTTATCATGAAACAAGTGGTACGACAGGGACACCGACAGCTAGTTGGTTTAGTCGCAATGATATTGAAAGGCAAATTCAACTTTTAACAGAGTCAGAACTTCACTTGACAAACCAGGACATGGTACTAAATCGCCTTCCCTTTGCAATAGCTCTACCTGCTTTTCTTCTGTATTGGGCATGTCAACGTATGGAATCTGGACATGTTGCGGTAGAAAAAGGCAGTTCCATAACCCCTTATCCACGGGTTTCTGAGGTAATAAAACGAATTGAACCGACTATTTTCGCTATGTCTCCATCCGAAGCGAAAATGCTGTACAAATCTGTTACAAAGTTAGGTGTAAACGTGCCATTACCGAAGTTACGTGCGTTATTAGTGTGTGGGGAATTGTTAACCCCTGCTAGGAGAAACTTTCTACAGAACCTTTGGGACGCACCTGTCACATCTTTGCTTGGTAGTACCGAAACGGGCATCTTGTATACGACATGTAAAGAAGGTCATTTTCACTTGAACCGACCTGATATTAAAATTGAGGTCGTAGATGAAGCAGGAAATCTTTTAGGGAAAAATCAAAAAGGTTATTGTGTCGTTTCTACGATGCGTGAAGGCATGCCGCTTTTACGTTATGCAAACAACGATATTGTTGAAATCAAGGAAGCCTTTACATGTCGTTGCGGGAGTGAACATCCTATTCTGATACACTATGGTCGTAGTGAAGACCGCATCTCCTACCATCATAAAACCTTTGACATGTACACTTTACAAGAGGCTGTATATAGTTTGTCGGAAGTGCCGATGTTGTGGAAGTTCCATTCATATTGTGGAAAACGAATAGCTTTTGAATATCAGCCCTACGATGGGAGGGATTACTCCAAACAAATGGAACAGGAGCTTAATAACTTACTTGGTATTCCAATCATGGCTTCATTAGCTGAATTTATCTCAGATGAAACCTTAACGGTTAAACCAAATAACACGCTTAAATTTAAACTTATCGACAAACATAAGTAAATAACTAGAAAGCATGGGTCAAAAGAACTGCTCATGTTTTCGTACATAGTTAGTAAGAGGTATGAATAAGTCTTAAGTGGTTTGAAACAAAACAGGAAGAAATATAAACACAAATGGTGTTTAAACAGGTACTTATTTAATCATCTCCCTCAGTTGATAAAGCCGTAAAAGTTCTTGTTTCAAATACTCCTCGTTTTTCTCATTCTCTTTATCAATGAGATTCATTAACTCTTTCACATCGTTTGTCGTATCAGGGTCATCTTTAACTTCTTTTTCTTTCTGAATGGTGTTTAACCGTTCCTCCATTTTCGATAGACCCGAATTTAGTGCATAGAGAAGCGTATCCTTATAGGTATTCGGGATGACGATATTATTTTTCTCGTAATTCAATATCCTTCTCTCCTTTTCTTCATGTTTAACTTCAGTAAATCTTACAGCAAATTGGTTTATATAGAGCATTGAGATAGAATAACAAGAGAATGTTTCTTATTATACAAAAAAGAAGATACACGTTAAGCGCATATCTTCCTCTTATGGCTGATTAAGATGCTATGACCTCCGCTGAGTGACAAAATTTATACCACCAGTCACCGTCTTGACATTCAAATCCTTGATACTCCCAAAATACGTAGGAATCATCCGTCGCATAAACCATCATGTCGAGTGTTGAGAACCTATTTTTTAACCAGTTTACGCACGCTTTTCCGAAGCCTCTTTGTTGATAGCTTTCAAAAATCTCGAAATAGGGGATATACAAATAGTTCTTGTTTTCGAGACTTAGAAACTCGTTATCATCCACATCATCAAAAAAGTCAGATGCCACAATACCCATCAACGCATAACCGATTAACGTATTCTCTTCATAAAACCAGGCAATCCGAAAACGAGAGTACCTCATGTATTCGTATTTAACGAAACTATTGATATACATGGTTTCCTCTTTATATGCTAGTAATTGCTCTTTTCCTTGGATAAAGGATTGTTCTTTGACTGAAATCATAGACTATCACCTTTCCTATATAAAATGGATTAATAGAAAAATGCCTGTTAAAAATGATTCATAAATCTACAAGTTTTTGTTGTTTGTTCTATCTTATGCAAGGAGTGAATGCGCGATTATATCTGATAGAGGGATGACGTATCATACATAAGAGCAAAAAAATCAGGTAATCAGAAGATTGATTGAAAACAGGGAGGCGATTTTTATGAAAAAGTGCAGAACGGTAAAAGGTTTGGTAAAGGCGATTACAAAAGGTGAATTTGCAGTGTTGAAAGTTTGGGATATTATGCCCAATGGGTTCGACCAGGAAGGAGCCTATCTGAATATGGGTGAAGGAAGATATGTGTATGTAAGGAAAGAAAACTGGAACATTATCCGAAATTATGTGGTGAACCAGGAAGAATTGTACTGTAAGAATTTGATGAAGTATAAAGGCTATTACCGAGATAAAATAAAAGTATCAGCGTAAAAAATTAAGCTCTCCGCAGGAGGGCTTTTTTCGTTACGATTAATAAAAAGGAAAGAGTGCATATGTCACTTTCCTCCCCAAACTTTTATTTGTTTTCTTGCTTCTTTTTAACAAACCTTCTGAAATCCTTAAACAGATTGTAGCCAATTAAGGCGACTGATACATACCTGCCAATTTTTTCATACACCATATTTCCGCTAAGAAGAGAAACATTTACAGCACCGTAATAAATTAGTAAAATCGGTATGAAATTTCTGTAAAAATGTTTTGACTTTGCTACTTTTCTTACCTTTCGAACGGTATTTACTACATAATAAACAAGACCCATTGAAACCATTTGTACATTCCTCCTGAGAGAATAGGTTTTATCCTTTTAATCTATTTGTTTTGGTAAAAACACCTGTTTGTTTTGTAAAAGGATGCTATTATTGTACGCAACAAATGCTTTATTATAAGAGTGGGTAGTGAACAATGCGAGACAAAATACATATCTAAAAGAAGTTAGATTTCGAAATATATCGAAGAGGTTCCTGAACAATACGAATCAAATGTGTCTTTGACCAATATTATGCAGAACGGAGGTTTTTGAAGTGGATATTCATGAGTTTTTAAAAGGGTTTATGGGATTAACTGATGATAATAAAAGAAATATGATGACTGAAATTTTCGGCATGATGAATGTATTAGATAAAAATAACTTGATAATAAGAACGTTAGAAGAATATCAAAAGAAACAAGCCCAAATTTTCTGACATTTTAGAGCGAGGTGATTTTTGATGGATTTTCCCCTCAATTCTACACTGAAAGTTAAATACATTTTTTTATAATTGCAGTAAAATATGGTTAGACTACTGCTTACGCAAAAGATGGATGGAAAGGGTGGATGTGTCTATGCACAACTTTCAATGCCATATGGGATGGATACATGAGGGTAAAGTGGTCATGGTCTTTGCTATTGTTGAACTCTCACCGCAACGAAAAGGTGTAGTAGCCGTCGCCTATCAGGATACATCCGTTCAAAAGGCATTAGGGTATGGAATCCTAACAATTCTGCAGAAATTGGTTGCTTCTATTAAAGAAAAAACCTCTTTAGTCTGGTCATTTCCCGCTTATTCCGCTACCTCTTTATGGTTAGGAGAAATCTTTACCCAAAAAATGGAACATATATTGTCTTCCTTTTCTTTTGTGACTCACCAGGAGAAACAGTCCGACCATACGATGGAGAAGGCAGAAATATGGAGTCGAAGTGAACTAATCAGGCAAAACGGTTGGGTAACAGATAAAATAGCCGCCGCTCCGCTAGATAATTTAGAAGAAAAAAGCGTGGAAAAACTGAAGGATGATGTTTCTCCACTTGAACGTACCCAATCCGCCATCCTTTTCGCCTTGCCTGAACGATATGTAGCCTTGGATTTAGAAACCACAGGTAAACACCCCTCATTTGCCCGTATCATCGAAGTGGGTGCGGTAAAAGTTGATAAGGGGAAAGTGTCAACCTTTCATACGTTCGTAAATCCTCAAATGAAAATCCCAAAAGCCGTTAGGTGTCTTACTGGAATTGAGCAACATGATGTAGACCAAGCTCCGCCACCGTGGACAGCCATTCGACGGCTCTATCGGTTCATCGGTGAAATCCCGCTCATAGTAGGACACAATGTTTCATACGATTTAAAGGTTCTTGGTTACCACTGTAAGCGATTTAACATTCCTGTATGGAAAGGGGAAGCCTTTTGCACCTACCGACATGCCAAAAAGGTGTTGCCTACATTAGAGAGTATGACATTAAGTTCGGTTTGCCAAGCTCTCCATATCCAAAATGCAAACGAACACTCGGCATTGTCAGACGCAGATGCATCCAGACTGATTTTTGAAAAGTTTTTTGGTAAGGAAGAACATATCGATATTTTTGCTTCAAATTAAAACCTGTTACATCAAGAAAGTACAGGTTTCGTACCCTGGATAAACGCTTTAATGGTATCTTCGCAATCGTGGTGTAACATAATGTTGTTGAAACGATGCTTATACATAATACCCTTTAAGGATGATTGGACTATCCTAGCACTTTCCTCTTGTTTTTCTTCCACGATTTTTCCGTTTAATTCACGTAACCGCATACGAATGTTTCGGAGTTCTTTTTCTATATCAAGTTCAATTTGATTAAGCACTTCCACATAAGCTTTACCCAAGCGGGAGGGTGTCTTTGCTATGGTTTCACGGTCTCCTGGTAATACTCGGAGAACTAACGTGTATACGACATGATATTTGATTAATGATGCAAATTCTTCATATTCAGGCGGAAACATCATAGACTTCATCCGACTCACTCACTTTCAATTAAAAGAGAGAACGTTGGTTCGATTATACCGCAATCTCAATAAAATCGGAAATCCCCGAATCCTAAACGCAAAAAACATTTATAATGGGTATAGTAAAGTTAGCGTATCAAATCAAACAAAGTTGCCAACAGTGTCTTTTTTTGATAACGTCATTTATAAAATCATTTTTGAAAAGGATGAATTAGTATGAAACCTCAGTATGACAAAGAAAGTGTATTAAGACTGCATGCCATTCATTATGCAAAAAAGATATTACATAGATATAACGATACACAAATTGCAAGGATTACACGGCTATCGGAAGAAGAAGTAAGTGAATTACGAAACAAAGTTCAATAAGACACCAAGAAAAGTCCATACCATTAAAGTAAAGTACATCATACCTCCAATGATGTACTTTTTTTGTTTATGCGAAATGCTTGTGTTTTATATTTAGAAGCCGAAATTACTATAATATCAGCAAATCGATAAAATAGGCGTTCTGTATGGAACCATTTAGGAGGCAAACGAAGTGAAAGACAAAAGTTTAGAAAAACAAGGGATTCATGTATCTCTCACTACAAAAGGAAACGTTGTTAAAGGCGAGTACTATCGTTTCACGCATCCTTATTCAGAAGAGGAGAAAGCGTTACAGAAAGCAACCCTGGAACCTTTTCAAAAGGCAACCAAAGAAAAACTGGAAGCGGATTTACTCTTGCATCACCAAAATTTTGATTCGATAGGTGACCAGGTGTTAGAAACCATGTATCTATTGATGGAAGAGAAGAAACGAATGGAAATCATAGAGATTGAACTGCTTACCTTGAAGCGGATAGAAGAAGCCAAGCAGTTCATTGAAAAGAATCAAGGCATATTTAATCAGGTGATAAAAACAGAAGAAGATGGTGGAGAAATTATTAATGTCTCCCTTCAAAACAAGGTGTATAAATTATTGATGCGTATAGTGAAGCCATCCTACATAAAGAACCATGTTATTTATTTTAGCCTTGGCTTGAATGAGGATATCTTCCGAGGTAAAGCGTACGGATATAATATTGAACGGATAGAAAATACTTCTTATAGCGAATACGAGCAGGTAGAAACCTATATTAACAATAAAATAAAGAAGTATGGGTATCTGTTTGAATTAGATGATGCTATGTTAAAAGAGCATCAAGAAAATTTTCATATTCCTGTACGGTTCATAAAAGATTTAGGTCTTCAACTCTTTGATGACAAAGAAGCGTTGAAAATGCAGAAAAAAAGTGTAGTAAATTAATGATTATGTAGAGAGCCATTCAATTCATTGAGTGGCTTTTTGTTATGTCATTGGCTATATCCAGCATTTATCATGCCAATTATGTTGGCCGATATAAAAAGGATTTTCCGTAATTTTTTTCTGATTAAAATCGTAATGGTCTTGAAGCCATTTTTCCCCCAAAGCAAATAAAGCTTCCATGTTGTTTTCAGAACGGGCTTCTAGCGTGCATAAACCCGTTGTACTTCGTTCATACAGTTGCAGGGTATAAAACCCCATCATTCTGCTTACATAGCAATAAACCCGCTCATTTACCCGCTGATAGACATGAAAGGTTGGGGAAAAGAACCAACCCTCTTGTTGGGATAAACCAAAAAGAAACATCGTATGACCCGCCTTTTTGTTTTTCTTCTCTCAACTGTACTCGTTTTGCCTCTATCATTTCAACCCAATTTTTTTGAAACTAAAAGAGAACTTGATTGGTTCAAATCTATTGAATAAAGCGAAATCACTCAAACTACGATAACAACAACAGCCATTAAAGGAGGAACAATAAAATGAGTAAAACAACTAAAACTATTGTATCAAAAGTTGTTACGTCCCTTGTAATTATTTCAATTGCATCCTCATTAACAGCATGTGGCAATGCCAATGAACAGAAGCCCATTCCCACAAAAAGTGTCGCTCAACAATTAAAAGAAAATTCTTCTTTTAAGCATACGTCATCGGAGATGACATCAAAACAAGAGGAAGAGACAAAACAATATGAGGGAAAAATCATGGTGATTTATTCAAAACTGAAAAGTAATGTCAATTTAGAAAATGAAATAGTACAAGGAAATCATAACCTTCATACAGAGAAGGTTTTTATTTCTCAAATGAATATCATGAAGCAATGTCAGCAAGACCTTTCAAAACTCCATCCACCTGAAAATGATAAACAAATACACCAAACACTTATGGCAGGCGTTAATCATCTCGTAAAAGCAAATCAATATTTAAATGAAGCCATACAACCTAATGTATCTGATAAACAAATGTACGACCTGTTTTATAACAGTGATGAAGAATTTTCGAGAGGTCGAGATTCGTTATCTGAATTTGAATACCTAACACGAAACATGCAATAGTAACACTTTATCCATAGAGAAGAGAAACAGCTTGTTATCGAATAATAGCAAGCGTCGTAAACTAATATATACAAACATAAAAAACAGGCGTCAAAATTCCGTTGACTAACAACAAAAGGAGAGAGGATTCATCATGACTACAGATATTTCAAAAGAAAAGGTACAAGTTAATCTAACAAATGTGATTGTAAAAACGCTTGAACTTTCTACCGCACACGTATCAGAAGCAACAACTAAATGGATTGATGCAAGCATTCATGATTCCTCTGTGTTGGTTGTTTACGATAAGTCAGAATTTGGATGGTTTATAAAGGTTCCGAATTTCTCTATTGAACAAACGCAGGAACTGAATCTTGTTCCCAAAGACCTGCTTGGTATCCTCAAAATGGCTTACGATAACGACTGTCAATGGGTCATGTTCGATTACATTGCCAATGAAATAGAGGGCTTGCCCGTATATAAAAATTAATCATCAACAACTATAGGGAGGAACGATATTGCATGTTTGTAACAACTGGTCAATATAAAGACATCACAAAAGTTTTTCAATCGGTCAACAGGGACGATTGTTCTGTAATTGCAGAAGGTGGGAGCGATAATGGTAAAACCTTTAGCGGCTCATTCTTGGTGAAAATAAAGCGAAAAGGGGTTTATCGTTTTGAAGACGGGAACCTATTAAAAAAGGTCAGGTAATAAAAAAGCTGTGAAAGAAAACATCCCTACTTATTTAGGGATGTTTTTTTATTTATGTTGAGCAGGATTTACCATGCTATAATAAGTTGGCGACAATTTCCATTGTATTGATAGGGGGATAAAGCTTGGGAAACTGGTTAGGTATATATATTATTATTTTTGTATGCGTATTAGGACTTTTGAGAAATTTTAATAAGTATAAAGATATTACAAAAAAGAACGAATTTACTACTCAATTTCTAAGTGCTTACCGAGAATTTTGTAGCGATTTGGCTAAAAACTGTGTTCAGATTGATAAATACGAATGGTTAAAGATAAATTCAGTAAAGATACAAAAGATGATGGGCAAATATGGGATTGCTGATACTTACCAACCAGCAGGAGTAACCTATCTTCTTCGAGATTATGCGATTATTCTCAACGGGATTTCAGAGGTATATGAATTATCAAGAAGAATGTACCAAGGAATTGGGTCACCGCTGGATTTTGAAATTAGTATGTTTCAGGAATCAGCCCGAATGATAGATGATTCTTTGCTTATGTACTACGGGGTACTTAAAAATGATTCGGAAGACAAGTTGAAAGAACTAATAAATCCTTTTATTTGGTTACGTGATGGTGTAAGAGGCATTGTTACTTTCCCTATATATTTACTTTATTGGTCAGGATTAATGCAATACGCAACCTATAATAAAGTCAATAATAATTTCGTTGTTAAATTTATTTCATTAATTTTTTCAGTTCTTGGCGTTGTAAGTTCTGTCGTAACCGTTGTAACAGGATATACTCCGTTTATAACTATCCTAAATGGCTTCATTAAATAATCCAAACGTTATCGAAGATTTAAATATTAGGTTAAGTATCTTGAACCATCCCTTAAAATGGATGGTTTTTAATTTTAAATGGACTATTGTCATCGGTATAATAAGAGATTTTATAAAAATAAACCGCAAAAAGTTCTTTTCTTATAGGATTGATTCAAAGGCATAAGATATTACATACGACGTAGATAACAAAGGCACATTTATTTGTATATTTGAAAGGGGAAACAATCATGCAAAGTTTACTTACCGAACCAATTCAAAAGACAGAGTTAAAATATCCTCGATTAGTCGAGAGAGCCAATCAATGCTTAGACTTGTATCGAGATACCAATGATATTCTGTACGCTATGGAGGAAGACAGTATTTGTCATTTATTTGAGTGCAAAGGGTTAGAAACGTATGAACAAATTGCTTCTTTTTGTAAAGAACATGAAATTGAGCGAGTGATTGATATTGGTTGCGCCCACGGTCATCAAAGCGAAGTGTTTTTACAGCAAGGGCTTGATTACGTTGGTGTAAACGAGCATAGAGATAACTTTTGGAATGGAGATAAGTTTCAGTTTATCTGCAATCATTATCCGTGTAAGCTACCGACTAAAAAAGGGGATTTGGGGGTCTCCGTGTTATGTCTAACATGGAATGTGTATCTGTATGAAAGGAAAAAAACACTGACAGAACAATGCGAAGCTCTGCAACGAGATTTTGAACATTGTTTGCTTTATATGATGCCTGAACGGGTTGATTTTCTCAGTCGGTATTTTAAAAAGGTACAGAAGATAGACGAAGGATTAGGTTACGGATTGTATTACTTCAGTAATAAATAAGAAAAAAAGAAGAGGCTTTTGCAAATTGCGAAGGCTTCTTTTTTATTGAAAGCACTAAAAAACAACCTGTCTGGGAAACAGGTTGTTTGAATAATTGATTAGCTCTTTCCGTATAATTTGTTATCAAAAACAAAAATAGGGAACACATAATGATGTTATCATCAATAGGAAAGAAACTAATACAGTAAAGAAGCTTGCTGTTATTATATAAAAGAAATCAATGACATATTCGTATATAAGGCAGTTTCCCGAACGGGAGTGATTTTTCATTCCGTTTGGGGTGATAATTGCTCCTTTTTGTTTTTAAACTTCAAAAACGAAAGGAGCAAGTAAAATTATGAAAAAAGTAAAAGCATTAATCAGTAAAAGAAGCCCGAAATTTTGGTGGCTTATCATTGAATTTGTAACCATTTTTAGTTTATGGATTGAAACAGAAAATCTATTCTATGTGCTTGTGATAAAGATTATATCTATCCTTGGTAACGACCAAGCCTTTAATGAGGAGATTGCAGATTCCCCAAAAAGGTTAGCCTGGAATTTGTTATCCTTTGTAGGCTTTGTTGTAGGATTCGCCCTACAAAAAACAGGATATGTAGTGGAAGGTACTTCATTGACTATCTACATTGCTTTGGCAGGCTGGTTTCTTCTTCAGACGGGAAGATTCCATAAACGTTTTATTGAAGAAAGCATCTAATGTTTAAACTGGTATGCAATCTGTTGATTTCTTGCAAGAACTATCCTTGGGAAGGATAGTCTTGTTACATAGAACCTGCTCAAACTTACTTTATATAGTCATTCGAAGTGCAAGACTGGATAATAGAAGACACAAAGAGAGATAGGAGGTTTAATCTTGATGTTTAGTATTGATAACGATATACGGTTGTTATGGGTTTTCCCGCAAGCCTTTTTTATCTATTCGTCCGATTTTAATTCAATAGGAATTCACCAGGTAGGTTATTTCCCTAGCATTATTTCGTTCATCATGCTTATCTTATGTGGAGAGGCATTGGTATCTGGTAAAAGCTTTGAGGAAAATCTTAAAGAAAACGGATTTAAGCGAAATTTTACAATATGTTTTAGCTTTTACCTGATACTTGGCATGCTATTAGCAAGTATCTTATACAGGTTTAGGGTTAACATTACAGATATGAAGCCTGTATATGAATGTATTGCTTTCTTTGTCTTACAAGTAGTCGTATACATTTTTCATTTTTACAGAATGAGCGACAACAAAATAGATAGAAATGATGACCAAGGGCTATCTCAATAAGAGAAGGCTCTTTTTTTAATACCTACAAAGTAAGTACGCTGTTAATATTCCATATTTTCTATATTATACATAAGTAATTTTATCTGACATAGAACGTCATCAAACCAGTTTTGGATACAAATAAGCGAGGAATCATTCCATAATGATAGCAAACAAATAGAAGGGGGTTATCCTACGCAAGAGAAAAGGTTCACCATAGTTTTTTTGTGTTTCGTGGCTGTTTTTTCAATATCCGTCATTATTTTTTCACTCTATTCAAAAACTACCCCCACACTTCGCACAGATAATCATCCACAAATTACACAAAAATGGATAGATGTCATTCATTTTAAAGGGAAAACGGGGTTAAAGACAAAAACATTTCATATCATAAGCAATACGTGGGCGTTAAACTGGTCAACCGCTCATGGAAATAAACCACTTATCATTTACATTTACACTTCTGATAACTATTTAGTTAACGTTCTGAAAAACTCAAACGAAACCCAATCGTCTTTACACTATCTACGTGGTAGTGGCGATTATTATCTACGTATCGATTCACAGCAACCATTTACGATTGAAGTAAAAGAGTATAAATGATGAAAAAAGCCGACATCAGAAGGATTTGGCTCATTGTGTGATGCATACATTTGAGGCAGTTTATGCTTTGTTTTGTTTCTGAAGTTGTAAGAACTGTGCATATTCTCTCATTTTGTCCACATCTTGATTCGATGGATTTTCAAATCCAAAATGGGTGATAAGCACATCTTTTGGGTTGAACAAAAGCAGAACATTTTTTTCTCTATCGGTTAATTTATTTTTTAAACTTGCAACTTTTTCACTTGAAATTGCAGGTAAGCTTTCAGTATCACCACGTACAATAAAATCTATCGACACCTCATAAATCTCACTTAACAAAATCAATTCATCCATATCGGGGGTTCTTTCATCTGATTCACAACGGGAAAGTTTTGTGTTGGGAATCCCGATTTTTCTCTGTACATCCATTTGTGTTAATCCCATTCGTTGCCGTAAAGAGCGAAGACGTTCTCCGATTGACATAAGAATTCCTCTTTGTGTTTTTTTGCTATTCCAATAAAAATATCGTATCACAATTTGCCAAAATGGTAAACTTCGCACATTCATTCTTTATCAAATATTGTTTATAGTCAATAATAGTGTTATAATGTATAAAAACAATAAAATAAGGTGGCTTTTAATGGATGATAAAGGCATTACCATATATTACACAGTAAAGAGTAACGAGGGATACGAATTATCGGCAAAATCACTCTATACAATGGTGGCTGAAATGCAGAGATTCCATCCAGGAAAACAAAGGCATCTCTACATCGACATTGAAGGACATCGGAATAGAAATAACGGCCTTGATACGGAAATGTTTGCTTTTCTAACTCATTTTGTCTTGGGAGTCTTAGGCGACTATGTAACCAGTATTAAAACGCCGTTATATCGTTTCAATAACCCGATTCCACAAAACAATCAATTACCTGTACCGTTGTTTGGATTGAATATCTTTCATAAAGAAGAACTTATCGATACTATTGATTTCCGAGCTTCTGTAGGAAGCTTAAATCAACATTTCATTTAGCAATTTTCCTTTCATTGAAAGCAAAACTATAAAGTTAGATACCTAACCATATAAAAAGGAGATTGAACTATGAGTAATTACTTTTTTGAACCGAAAACGACAACAATGATTCGTGCCATCCGAACCGCTTATGCGAATGAAGAACAATACAAGATAGATGATAGGATACTATTGAATCACAATGAAGTATGTCTCTGCTGTCAAACCCCTTTTAAACAGAGTAATACTCAAATCAAAGGAGTAGGAGCCGTGGTCGCTTATCGAAATAAAGCCATTAAGACGACACCTCACACGGTCATGCCCTATGCTGTATGCAAGAAATGTTCAAAAGAGCTTCAAAATCATATGGAGGAGTTCGAACGTAAAACAACCAAGTATATTGCAGAAATCATACCTGATTTGAAGGCGATATTCGATGTTAAAGAGGAAAATTAAGCCTATATTTTATTGATTATATGATGTGTAGTGAAAAAATTAAAAGCATTGCTCGAATCGTATCTATAATCATTTATTTAGAAAAGAGAGGAATTTCTATAAAACCATATTTTTTTGAACCGAAAACAACCAATATGATAAACCAGATTTTACGGGCATATAGCAGTCAAGCTCAGTATAAAGTAGATGACAGAGTTCTTAGAAACTACAATGAAGTTTGTCCTTGCTGTCAAAAACGATTTAAGCAAATCAATGGGCAAATTAAGGATGTTGGAGCTATTATTCTGTATCAAAACAAAGAAATCCACACTACACCTCATGTCGTGATTCCGTATGCGATGTGTAAGGAATGCATCCAGGGATTCGAGAAAGCTATCACCAAAAAAGAGATTCGTGTATACGAGGAAAAAGCAAAATCATACATTGTCGATAAATTACCAGATTTGAAAACGGAATTTGAGTGGCAAGACTGATGATAAGAGAGGGAGCTATCAAAGCTTCCCCTCTTTTTAGTCTGATTAAAGGCGTGGTCTTAGAGTCCATTAAAAACCTTGGTTTTGGAAACTATTTTTTACAATATGGTATAATGAATATATAATGTAAACACACATAGTAATGGAGGGGGTAAGAGAATGCGTTTTACAATCTATGAGGGAGACTATCAAGAAGTAAAAGTGAAAAACGAGATGCCTTGGATTCCAGGAGAATTTGTCTTACAAATGGTGAAGTATACAGCAAAAGTCATCGGGCAGAATCTCTGGTACGGGGTTTTAGGAGATGGACGGGTGATTGAGGTAACTCCTAAAAAGAGACATCGCATGAGAAAAGTGGGTGACCTATGTCGGTTTCACTATAACTTATCCAGTGCCATTAATGACTACATACGAACGGATGGAAAAAATCGAAAACAAATCAAAGAGGTGGTGGATAATCGTAAGAGAACGATATGGGAAAAAGAAGAGCGAAACAATACAAAGTGGTCAATAAGATGATAGCAAGGTAAGACGATAAAATATTAGCCTATATAGACGAATTTTTAATAAGTTCGCTTGTTTAGGCTAATTTTTCATTATCCTATCAGAAGTATCTGATTACTACATAAAATACTTGAGAAGAAAGAATGGATATTCGAGGTAAACTTGGTATGATATAAGTAATCTATCATTGACATGTACACGAATGAAAAAATGAGAGGTTATAAAGGGAGATGTTGTTCAAAAATGTCAACGAAGGCAATTTCAATACGAGATAGGTTGATTGAAAATACAAAAGACAAAAGATACGAAGACATTCGAGAAGCACTCCTTCATTCGGTAACAACCGATAGGGATGCTATCTATATGGATTATTTATTAGAACTATTCAAAGGCAATGGATATATTGTTCGCAAAACATCAAACAACTATCTATACTTGCATACTGGAACCGAAGATGAAAATATTTTTTTAGTAGTAAAAGGAAAAGTGGAGGAACATCCATTAACCTATGTCGAAGTGCTAGAAGAGCTACGTGAATTTGAGGATAAATATCCACATCGTAAGTTCAGTCTGTTTTCTATAAATGGATTCGAGAAGAAAGCTTACGAGTTAGAGGAATTTAATTTAAGGTTAAATGATTGGAAAGATATGATGGATATAATTAATGGCTATTGTATTAGTGCCGAAAGAACACCATTAATTGACTTTATGCCTCATAACGTCACTACCTATAGGAATTTAAAAGCGATATGGGAAACAAACAAAGCCGCTTGTGCTGTTCAACCGACGGGAACAGGGAAGACCTATCTAATTAGTCAATGTTTATATGATTTTAAGGGGAAAAACTGCTTAGTTTTATCTTCCTCTGAAGCCATTTTGAATCAGACAAAGAAAAAAGCAGGTTTTGCATCTTCTTACACAATATATATGACGTATTGGAAGGCGATGCTTTTAACAAGGGAAGAGTTGGAAAATTTAAACCTTGATTTCATAGCTTTGGACGAATTTCATCGAGTCGGTGCAAAAAAATGGGGTGAAGGGGTAAGAAAGATACTTTTACAATATCCAGATGCCTACATTCTTGGCACATCAGCCACTCCAGTTCGATACCTTGATAATGCACGGGATATGTCTAAAGAGTTATTCGATGGTAAAGAAGCAAGGAATATGAGCCTTACCGATGCGATTGTAAAAGGCATTCTTCCAATGCCCCACTATGTATCGGCCCTGTATTCCTTGGATGAAGAAATTGATTTAATGAAAGAGAAAATCAATAATAGTCATAACAGTAAGGAAGAAAAGAGTCAACTGATAAAAGAACTTGATGAAGTGAAGATGGAGTGGAATAAAAGTAGGGGCGTTGCTCATATTTTGAAAAAACATCTTCCAAAAACAGTAAAAAAATTCATTGTTTTTACCCAAAACCTAAAACATTTAAATGCACTGCAACAGGATGTTGAAAGTTGGTTCGAAAAGGCTTTGAACGTGCCTGTAAAATCCTATCGAATGGTTAATGAATTAGGGAAAGAGGAGAATCATAGAAATCTGGACGAATTTACTCAATCCGACGATGACACTATGGTTCGATTAATGTTCTCAATTGATATGTTGAACGAGGGGTTACATGTAGATGATGTGGACGGCGTGATTCTTTTGCGACCAACCTGTTCTCCCATTATTTATTACCAACAGATAGGCAGAGCCTTACAAGCAGGAAATACAAAGCAACCATTAATACTTGATTTGGTCAATAACTTTCAAGCTATCAAATCTTCTCCACTTTTAGGAGACTTAAAAAACTCAAGAGAGGTGGAGTTGGAAAAAAGAGTCCGTTTAAAGCTAAGGAATCTTTGTCCTGACTTTACCATTACAGAAGAAGTTCATGACGTTTTAGATGTGTTTCAAAAAATTCAAAGTCGTTTAAAAGATACCTGGGAGGCTCACTTTGCCCAACTGGTTGAATTTAAAAATAAGCACGGTCACTGTATGGTTCCAACCAACTATAAAAATAGAAAACTCAGTTCTTGGGTTGTTCAACAACGTAGCCAGTACAATACCGCTCAACTGCAACAAGAGCGGATTGATAAATTAAATCAAATTGGTTTCGAATGGAGTTACCATGAAGCGACATGGAATCAAATGTTCGATACATTAGTGAGCTATAAGAACAAATATGGTGATTGTTTAGTTCCGAAAAATTACCCTGAAAATCCTTCTTTAGGAGGCTGGGTAATTACTCAAAGAATAAATAACAAAAAAGGTGTGTTAGAAGAAGATAAGAAAATCAAGTTGGAACAATTAGGATTTTCGTGGGACGCTCGTGAAGAACATTGGGAAAGGATGTATAAACAACTCGTACAGTACAAAAAAGATTTTGGGCATTGTATTGTACTAAAGCGGGAGAACCAATATAAAACTCTAGCAACTTGGGTTAGTCAACAACGAAAACTCTATAACAAAGGGGAACTACCCGAAAACAGAACGGATAGGCTTGAACAAATCGGTTTTGTATGGGATACATTCTTCGACCAGTGGTATGAGAACTTTCTTCAATTAAAGGACTTTCGTGAGCAACATGGACATTGTAATGTTCCAAAGGGATATATAGAATATCCTTCGCTTGCTAGTTGGGTACAAACACAACGAATCTTTTATTCACAAAATCGAATGGATAAAAGAAGATTTGAATTGCTGGAAGAGCTTGGTTTTGTATGGCGGGTTTTAGATGATGCTTGGTCTAAAATGTTTGAGGCGTTAAAAAATTACAAACAACAACATGGACATTGCATGGTTCCACGCTCGACTAAAGATTCTTTAGGAAGTTGGGCTTATACACAGAGAAAAAATTACCGTAACAATAAACTGGATACTGATAAAATTAACGCATTAAATGAGATTGGTTTTGTATGGGATTTAGATGCACATGTATGGAATGAAATGTTGAATCAATTGAAAAAGTACAAAAAACAGCATGGAACTTGTCTTGTCTCTTCGCCTGGGGAATCTTATCAAGAACTGGCTAAATGGGTTAAACTTCAAAGAGGTTATAGAACGAATGGGAAATTAAGCGAAGAAAAGGTAGCCCGTCTAAATGAAATAGGATTTGTTTGGAATGAAGACACAGAATTGTGGAATATCAAATTTACAGAGATAGCGGAATTCCAGAAGAAACACGGTCATTGCCTTATTCAAGCTGAAGATGAGGAGAATGCGAAGCTCGCTATCTGGTCTCGTAATCAAAGAGAAAAATATAGAAAGGGGAAACTTACTGAAGAAAAGATTGCGAAATTAAACAGTATTGGCTTCATGTGGAATATCATCCCTGCCAATTGGGGTCGCATGTTTAATGAATTAAAACGCTATCAAAATGAGCATGGAAACTGTAATCCATCTGTGCATTCAGATACAGATAAACAGTTGGGAATTTGGGTATATGAACAAAAAAGAGCCTTTAAAAATGGGACATTGAGTGAAGACCGAATTCAAAAGTTAAATTCAATTGGATTCCTCTGGCAAGAATAGTTTTTTAATCAGAAAAGTAAATCCAGTAGATTCTCGTTTTATAGTCGATTCCAATATGGAGTCGGCTTTTTTAGTAGGCTCTGTTAAAATTCACTGTTGATTTTTGACAAAAAAAAGACTGCTTTATCACAGTCATTGATTATTTCTTGTTCAGATAAAGCATCTATAACATGAATTAGCTATTGTAACTCACATCGGATTCTTGAAAATATCAATCTTTTTGTTTAATTCAAACACCTTAAATCGCAAAAATTCTCTATTGCTACCGTTATCAATAAGAACATAATCCTTCTTATCTGTATGAATTTGATAAGTGTCCCGTCCTATATATTTTATAGTTTTAATCTTTCCATCTAATTGTTCTTGTATTTCTGGATAACCAGCCAAATCGTTCGCTGTTAAAGCTGTTATAACATTATAAGGTCCAAAACCATTTAATAACACCATACCTACAAAGATAAATAAGCCAATAAGAAAGATTAATTTGTTTTTCAAGTGAACTCTCTCCCATATACAAGTTAATAAGCATTATAAAAATTTCATAGTCATTAGGATGACTAATGTAGACGCAACAGTTACTTGTATACTTACTTTACTGTACCTTTACAATTCTTTTTGGGAATAAGAAATTCCTTCTTCAACTAACCCGCCATGTTATTAAACAAGAATATCAACAACACTCATTAACAGAGCTTTTTATTAAAAATTTACTCGTACATATAATAAAAAAATACAGAAATACAGGTATTTTATTTAAAATTTTTCAAACAGGATACGATTAAAAAGGAGAGATTTACTTATGAACAAGTACACAATCGAAAGTTTAAAGACTATTAATGAAAGTTATGATTATGAGCATCGAGTTACACAACAGGACGTAAACAGAGTGAATCAACTGGTTGAATTGATTGAATCAACCAGGAGCAAAAATAAGCCTCAAATTGGGGATGTGGTAGAGTTCACGAACAGCTATGGTGATTATTATAACCATGCACACATTGAATCTATTGAGGATGACATGTTGTATATCTGTGAACAACCGTATACACCATTTGTTGAAAAGAATAGGAGTAAGAATACCTTTTCCACATCAACAAGTGGTGGTGCTTGGTCACATATTCCAAAGAACCTTACGTATGTAGGAACCAGGCAAAAACTGTTTAAGGTTTGGGGGCATAACGGAGCTTGTGGGAATGGAGGCGTATCTTTTTATGCAGAGGTTAGTGTATGGACGTATACAGAAGGAAATCCTCAATTCACGACGAAAACACATGATAAGTTTCATGTGACAATTCGGGAGGATGCTGATGAACACGGTTATAAGTACATCGTTAAAAAGGGAGCCATAACAAGCCACGCCGCTTTTCAAACAAAAGAAGAATATGAGGCATGGTTAAAAACGTTCAAGGGTGTTGAAGTTGAAGGACAATGGAAGAACAATAAAATAGTCTGGACGTTAAGGCAGGAGTCAAAATGCATTCCGTTAGAAGAATATGAAGAGGTACAAAATGCCGTTATTGATAGTGAATTATGTAACGGAAGTATTCAGGAATGTAAACGACTATATAAAGGCACAACGGTAAAAACCATCATGCCATATCAAAGCGATAAGATTGAGCTTGAAAATACCAAACGGTATATGAGAGCATACGCAGGCTAGGCGAGAGAGAGTCGATTCCGATAACAGAGTCGGCTCTTTTCTTCGTATTACAAAGTAGGTATAACCGATGATACTTCACGGTATATAATAATAACAGGGGGAAGAAACGAAGATGGGAATATAATAAATCCATAGGTAAAAAATAGATATGAAGGTGGCATTCAAGGTGAATGAAGAACAGGAAATGTATACGGATTTCTTACACGAATTGCAAAGAGAAGTCCAATTCCAACAGAATGGTGGAACCAGTTATCGTAAAGACACGGCTGATGTTTCATTGAGCGTGGCGCAACGAGCAGGAAGTGTAATTCCGTTTTTTCAACTGGTTGATACCAAACAAACCATTTCTCGTCTGTTTCCTGACATTGACCGATACCGTCTAGATGATGTAGCAAAGATGCTTCATGTGATTGCAAAAGACCTTCGGTTGAATGCTACTCTTTCTGATGATGTAAAAGCGTACGTTCAAGAAAAACGCGAAAATCGCAAACCTTTATCTTTTATAAAAAAATAAAGGACAATGAATTGAACATAAAGAACCAAGTCGATTCCAAAAGGAGTCGGCTTTTTTTTCATTTTGCTGTTTGTTGCTTATAGTAGGCAGTGTTTTTTTGATGTAGAACATAGAAAGATATCTCATTGTGATAATAAACAACAAAATACATAAGATAAAATGCTATTAAATTTTACGCAATACAAATATAGAAGGAATTAGCTTCGTGAATAAGAAATCGAGCACGACAAAAAACTTTAATAGGATTGGGACAATAATTATGACAGATACAGTTTCAAATTTACAATCCTCATACTATATAAATTTACCAAACTGAAAGGGAGGAATCGGAATGGTTCAATTACAAAAAATCAAAGACAATAGAGAGATTGAAAATCCAGTATTACGGCACATGGTAACTTATACTGCAGAGAACGAAATACAATTTGTGTTTATTGTTTTAAAAGACAATGAGCAAAAAGGGGTTATTATAGTTAAAAAGATGACAAAACGGAACTTCAAATGATTTATTTCGGTTCGTATTATTTGTTACATGAAGTCATTCCTTTGTATGAAAAAGCTGTTTATGAAAAAATGACAAAGTTATCTTTATAACCGTTGTTACTGACCATTACAAACCGTGTCCATTGTCTAAATGGAGACGGTATTTTAATGTACAAATTAAACGGCGTGATTTTATAAAAAATAAAAAGAATTCTATGATTTTATATACATATCAAACCGCTTATAATATACAAGGTTAAAATAAGAAAGGAGTTTGGTTTCAAACAGTACATTCTAGGTTAACCTTATAAAAGTGGGGGAATATAAAGTTGACAGAAGGAATATCTTATCAAGCAAAAGATATTTTGTTCAAATCTTTAAGTGAATTATATCGGGATGATGCACTCAAGGTATTTCATTTAAAGAATATGCCAAAAATCCAACAGTTGCTACCGAGCGAGTATCCAATGGTTCGAGCTGAAGAAAAACGGTCAGACACTTTATTTCTCATGGAAGATAACTCAATTCTCATGTTAGAATATGAGAGCAATAGTAGGGTTATAGAAAATTATCTAAAATACCTTTATTACGCTCACCGCATTTTGGACAGGTATTATACAGAACAAAGGGAAGTAAAGAAAATTAGATTAGTCGTAGTATATACAAGTAATGTAACAAATGCTGAAAATACATTAGACGCAGGCGATTTAAAGTTGGACTCGCAGGCTGTTTTTCTTTCTGAATTTGCTGGTGACCATATTTTGTATGAAATTCGTGGTAAAATTGAAGCAGGAGAAGTATTAAAACATGAGGAAATCATAAAATTAAGCATACTTCCTCTTATGAATAGCAAGAAAAACACTCAAGAATTGATTAAGGAAACCGTGGAGTTGGCAAGAACTATTCAGGATGAACGGACACAAGTCCAGTTAATTGCAGGACTGTTAGTTGCGACTGATAAATTTATTAACGAAAGTTACGCACAAGAAATAAGGGAGTGGTTAAAAATGACTAAGGTAGGAAGAATTTTCGAACAAGAAAAACAAGAGGCTTTAAAAGAACAAGCGATTCAATTTGCAAAAAGCATACTAGATGCCTTTGACGATGAAGAAGTTGCTAAAAGAACCAATTTGACAGTAGATGAAGTGCGAAAGTTACGCAAGCATTAATTTACATGTTTACATGGAAACTCTACTTTAAAAAAAGTAGAGTTTTTTGCAATGTATGCTATGGCAGTCATCGGATACTATGATGTCCGTAAAGCACTTACCCATATAGGGTTGGTGACGCTTTTTGTCTTTCTGACAGAAGCGTATATCGCATATCGCAAAAAGAGTAAATAACTTTTTTTGTACATAGATGTTTCGATGAATTGAATAAGGAGTCAAGGAGGGAAGTCGGTTCTAATGAGTCGGCTTTTTTGTTATGTTTTTAACCTTTGTTGTATAAAAGATAGTATTCACAAGAAAGGAAAAATCTTTTAAAGAGAGGAGATGATTTGATTGTATTTGTATCACGGAACTTCATTTGAAAATGCGATATCCATCTTATATTCGAGACAATTGAAAGGAAAAAAAGCATTTAATCGCCATAAAAATAGATATGTCTCACTAAGTAGAAATAAATTTGTAGCCCGTCAGTTTGGAAAAGTGGTTTTTCGATTTGAAAAAACCAATTTATCCATTCCGATTGAATACAAAAATAAAGAATGGATGCAAAATCATCAGGAAATTGTAGAATATATTATGAATATGACAACATACGAACAATCTGAACAGTTGTCAGTTTATATGGATAGGATGGCAGACGAACAAGAGTTTATTGTAAAAAATAAAATTGATTTTAGTGACTCTCCAGTTACCATTTACCTCATTCACCCTAACATGCAAGAAATGAATGAAATGAAATGGGAGATGAAGGATTTATTAAAAGATGGAGATAAAATCATACGAAGTGCGAAGAAGTATGAAGAATTTTTAGATTGGTTATAGTCGATTCCAATGGGGTCGGCTTTTTTATTGTTTATAGTCAATAAATTTGTTATGATATATAAAAAGCAGATAATTAAGGTGAACAAATGAAGAAGAGATTTTATTCGATACGAAAAGGGTATAGGACAGGAGTTTTTTATGGATATTGGCAAGATGTACAAAAACATGTAGATGGGTTTTCAAATGCTCAATTCAAGGGGTTTGATAAGATAGAGGATGCTGAAAAGTTCCTAAATGGAGGAAAAAATAAAACGAGAGCAATTATGATACAAACCGAACAAAGTAAGGTGAAAAGTGAGAAAAAATCATTATCAAAAAAGAAAGAACAGAAGGTGAGCTTAAATAGAGAAGAAGTATTAAATAAAAGAACTGAACTTACACAACAAATCATTTATTCGGAAGAACTGCATAACCATTACCCAAAAGTCTCGATTGTCCTCTTAGGTCATCAATACGTGCTTCAGGAACACAAACCAGGTTTTTTTGAGTATATCCTAATTCATGATAAAACAGGGGTTGCATTAAAAAATGAATCGTATATGATGCCAAACACAAGTCCAAATCGAGCGATTATTATCGGATTGATGGATGCATTAAGTCTGATAAAACCCTCATGTCACATTAAAGTCTATACGAAGATTTCAATCGGCTTCAAAAAGATGATAAAGGGAAGCGGTGGACCTAACCAGGACGTTCTAAACGAGTTGAAAGAATATCTCTTGTCAAATGTACATGTCGTTCAGGAATTCGTTGACATACAAAAAGTCGAAGAGCTATATGCTTTCCATCAGGTCAATTCCATTAATGACATAATCTATCGGTAACACACATAAAGGGAGATGAATGATGTAGTAAATATTGCGTCCGTTATTACTTGTTTTTAAAAATATCAAAATAGGAGGATACTCTTTTGAAAAAGAAAGTCGAGAAAAATAAGAGAAAATTTAAGTCTATTCCTTTCTTTGTATTAAGCACCACGCTGTTCAGTTCACTTTTTTCCTTTTCAATGGTTCCAGCATTTGCTGAAAACCTCTCTGATAATGGCGTTAGTATGACAAATGCCACTGCCCTTACCTCACAAGGCTATACAAAACCCGATGCTACACTCACGTTTTCAACCCCTATGAATCAAAAAATATTAGACCAAATGCACTTAAAACTGGTTAATGGTGTATTGATGGATAAGGAATCATCACAAGCGACAAGTGACAACCAAAAACTTAATGTTGAAGTCCAATTAAATATACCATCGAACTCAACGATTGGAAAAGAAACAACCGTCATAGGTCGAGTGCTAACCGACAATCTCCCAAGCGTAGCAAAACAGACGATTTCACTCGATGGAGGAGTAACAGGCTCCGCAACCATTGTGGGAGATGGCACGTTTATGATGCATGCGAAAGTTGTATCTAATAACCCTGTGAAGGCGATGATTAACGGGAATTCTGTATCCGTAAAAGGGGAAACCCCTGGGGTTCCTTCTGACGACAAGAAGAATATATCTTCTGTTAAAGATAAATTCGGTATCCTCATTACAGATGGAACCCATCAAGAATTGGAAACAGTAAGTAACGGAAACCTATCCTACACGACAGATGGAACGAATATCATCCTGACAGCAAAACACAACTTGTTGAATTGTTACACGCAATACACCGCCTATCTATTGATAGGAGATGATTTGAACAAATACCAAGCCCAAGTCAACAGCAATGGAAAAGCTCAAGCCTTTATAACAGCAAAAGATGCCATTCCACAAGTTCAATTCCAAACAGGTTCAGCCATTGGGGAAGCCACTCATGTTCAAGCAACGGTAGAACAAGCCCAAATTCGAGTTACCGATGATGGGAAATTGCATTTAACAGCTATAGACGAATACAGTAGAACCCACTGCATTGAACTTGGTTTCCACAGATGGAGTTGTTGATTCTTCGATTACTACCGATGACAACGGAAATTATGCCGTTCATTTAACTGCTCCTCAGAAATTAGACCAGTCGAAAGGTTTACAAGAGACACTTCAAGTTTCTTTAAAATCATCTGATGACGGAGATATGAGTTCATCCGTTCAAGTGACGGCAAGCCCTGATAAAGCCAGTGAAATTGCCTTATCGGATAACTCTTTTGTTGCTGGAAAGCAAGGAGAAATCAAGGGTGAAGTAAAAGACCAATATGGAAACCTGGCATTACCCACTACGATTCAATCCACAGCAACGGACGGTTCAATTGACCAAAGCGTATTATCTGATAATCAAGGACAATTTACCTTGCATTATACGGCTCCACAAAAATTAGACCAAAGCCAAGGCATTATCCAGAAAACCAACCTTTCTTTTGGATTTAACAACGTGACAAAGAACAATGTCTTGTCTTTACAACCTGATGCTCTCTCTAAAATAAGCTTAAATAAAGCCAAACCTATTGTAGTAGGGGAAAAGGCAACCATTACAGGTGTAGCACAAGACCAATATGGAAATAAAGTTTTAGATGGAACTACTATCACGGAATCTGCCAAAAATGGTACGATTTCCAACGGGACGGATACGTCTAACGGAACTTTTTCCTTTGACTACCAATCTTCTACTAAGGTAGGAAGTGATGCTTTAACAATAGGAAGCGGAGATTCTACCGTTACTTTATCCGATTCTTTAACGACTGTGCCTGATGTGGCTTCCAAAGCTGTAATTACCGTCCCAAGTAATTTACAAGTTGGGCAAACAACTACGATTTCAGGTACGGTCACTGACCAATATGGGAATGTAGTAAGTAATGCCCCGATTACCTTAAGTGGAGCATTAACTGGTTCTGCAACGACAAATGCGAATGGACAGTTTTCTCTATCTGCCAATGTGGTTCAGTCAGGTAGCATCTCTGCTAATGTTGGAGGTTCATCTGTCACTCTCACCAACTCAACTGGACAAGCAATTACCTCTGTTTCTGCTGTTTCCGCAATTACTTCTGCTATACCATCTGTTCAAACCTTTAACAATGTGGGGGTTGGTCAACAGGCTCTTGTCGTGACGTATAACGGGATTGTGAAATATAGCGATAAACCGTTCAGTATACCATTAACCAATGTTTCCAATGGTAATTATAAAATCGTTGTCCACATTTTAGATTCATCCAACCCAAAAATGGGATTACAGACAGGATTTACGAATGGTCAAGGTGCATACACAGGTATCTACTTTACTAAAGGTGGTTTTAATTCTTGGTCTGGTTGGAGCAGTATAAATAACGAATATCATTGGACAACTTTAACGATTGGACCGTGGACGTCTGGAAATACTTCTACCGATTGGGTAAAAATTAGTACCGTTGAAATTATTAAAATTAGTTAATAGGGCAGATTTCAAACAGAAGTTCGATAACGTGCAACAGAACGAAAAGAATAACCGATTCAAATATGCAAAGAAGCCGATTCCGTAAAAGGGTCGGCTTCTTCATGTTTCTTTCCTAACACAATTTAACTTTATGTAGCACTTCTCACATTTTTGAGAGGGGAAAAACCACAAATAAGGAATAGAACATGCCATTGAAACATCTTTTCTCGAAGAAATAATAGAGGGATTATGGTATAATAAGGAGATAGAAATCATAGAAAGAGACACGGCTTGAATGATTATTGATTCCAAGACAAACCAACCTGTAAATATCTATTTCCGTAAAGTACAACGGAAGGAAATCAAGGAGAAAAAATACAATCCCCAAGGTGGTTGGGACTTTAATTGGTTAAAGCCACTCACAAATTCGTTTGAAGTGTACGGAATGATAACGGAAGCATATCCTGATGAAGTACAGGGATTGATTGCCGTTAAACCCAATTACGATGACGACTTTCGATGTGTAGACGTTGAAATCATTGAATCCGCACCTCATAACAAAAAGATGAAACAGCAAATAGCCAACATCCAGCGAAAATATATCGGTGTTGGAAAGTGCTTAGTAGCATTTGCTTGTCAGTACAGCATTGACAAAGAATTGGAAGGTTGCGTGGAACTCACATCGAAGTCTTCTAAGCTCAATTTCTATATAAATATGGGAGCCGTGCGAACGTATAGTCAGAACATGGCATTTTCAGAAGTTACAGGTGTACTTGTGGCACAAACATACTTGCAAGGAGGGATAAAGTGGTGGAAAAGATGATTGATGTTTTAACGCCTACTCACAAAGGGTATACTGTTAAAAAGGTGAGTGAGAAGATGATTATGGACGATTTACGAGAATTTGACGATGCTTTTCCAGACGGTGTATATGCCGTGCCACGCTCTCCTAAAGAACCAAGAGTAAAAGTTCGTGCTTTGTTGGATTACTGCAAGCTCCACGATACGACACCTGAAAATTTAAGTGAAAAAGAAATGGAACAATTTCTTGTGCGATAATTCCAAGAAAACCCGAAGAAGATGAAGATTCTTTCATGGATACTCCAACGGATAATCCAACGGATAATCTTCATCTTAAGTGTTATAAATGCTTGAGAAAAATGTGGACAAATGTAGAGGACACACATTTGGAGAAAGACCTGAATTATTTTGAACAAAAGAATAAGTATCAAATTAGTTTTACACCTGTAAATAAGAAATTCGTTGAGCAATTTGTCAATAAAAGCGGGATGGAAGCATTGGATACTTTAATGAACAAGATTTTAAAGAAACATGCAAAACATATAAAGAAGAAAAAATGAGCAAGGTGAATCCATCAAAAAGTGGAGCAGGGTACATAAGTCGTCCTAAATGGATGGCTTTTTTTATTAAAACATTCCTATCACATATAATAAACAAACCACATATACAGGTATTTTCTTCAAAATTTATCAAACAGGTATGTATATAAAAAGGAGAGATTTTACTTATGGAAAAGTACAGAATGGAAACTTTAAAGGCTATCAATGAAAGTTATGATTACGAACATCGAGTCACACAAAAAGATGTGGACACGGTAAATCAACTGGTTGTATTGATTGAACAAAGTAGAAGCAAAACCATTCCTCAAGTTGGAGACATGGTGGAGTTCACGGATAAGTATGGCGAATATTATTCTCATACTCATATCGAGACCGAAGAGGGGGAGGAGCTATACATTTGCGAAAGACCTTTTACTCCCTTTGTCGGACACAAAAAGGATTTAAGTGCGTTCTACACATCCACAAGTGGCGGTGCATGGACAAACATTCCGAAGAACCTGAAGTATGTGGGAAAAAAGGAAAAAGCGTTTGTCGTTTGGGGGCATAACGGAGCTTGTGGTAATGGGGCAGTCAACTTTTTTGCCGAAGTCAGTGTATGGGAATATAGTGAAGGAAATCATGAATACACGACCAAAACGCATGATAGATTCCATGTTTCCTTTCTGGAAGATGGTGACGAATATGGCTATAAATATATCGTTACAAAAGGAGGCACAAGTTATACTGCTTTTCGGACAGAAAAAGAGTACAAGGCATGGTTAAAAACGTATCATGGTGTAGAAATCAACGGCTATGGACAAAACTCGAAGATGGTGTGGACGTTCAAGCAGGAAGAAATATGCCTGCCATTAGACAAGTACCTGAACATCGAAAATGCCGTTATCGACAGTGAGTTGTGTAATGGTACGATTCAGGAATGTAAGAGAATCTATCAAGGAACTACGGTCATAACCTTTTTACCGTATCAAAATGATAGAATTGAGCTTCAAGATGTAAAACAATATGTACGAGCTTATGAAGCATAAGCTACGGCAAACAAGTGAGTCGATTCCAATAGGAGTCGGCTTTTTGTTTACATAAGACCACAGACGATGGTGATTACATGCAAAATATAAATTCAATAGCAGGTACATTATCCCTGGTACAATCATTGAAGAACAATCAGGATAATATGAAGTCTATCGTAGAACCATCAGTTCATGGATAGAAACGATTGAAAGAAATTCATTCGTTAATCATATAAATCAACAAAAAACTCTTAGAGAACTGATTCTGAGTGGCATATCTAAAAAAGAAATTAAAGTCACAATAAATCTCTAAGTATAGTTTATAAAAAGGAGATGGTGAGTAATTCCATGTCTTTTTTATATTAAAAAGAGAGAGTGGGATATATCTTCTTTACATTTGACTTAATACATTTATACCGAAAAGGCATCTTTTCGGAAATTATACGTGTAAAAAACGTATTAAAGATTCGATGGACTCAAACCAAAGAAATCTACCGATAAACAGCAATATTTGATACCATGTAAACATCTTAATGATGGGATGTGTTTTTAAAATGGTTCCAATTTCAATTGAACAATTCGTTTCTCAATACACCAAGAATAATCCTAGTACAAATAAAAAATCTTTTACTAATAAACTCAATGAATCTGTAAACAGCAAAAAGTTCGGTGCAGTTTGTATCCAATGCGGGAATCCTATTTGGGCCATCGGGTCGGCTGTTGCTGATTGGAACGGATGTTTTACCTGTATTACTGGAGAAAGTGACAGTGATGACGATTATGAAATCGATGACGTTTGTTAATGAACATGATAAGTTGAAGCGATACGTACTAGTTAGCAAATTCATGAACAGTTTATTTCGTACTCGATGGCAAGAAATCATCTATCTATCGGCTTTATCGATAGTTTTATCGGGACTTCATGCTCTCTTCTTTGGTGGGTTTTGGAGTCTCCTATGGGTTCTGCTTATTGGAAGTTCGATTCTGACGCTGACCACAGTGCGATTAAGTAACGCTTGTGTGTATAGTCGTATCACTAAACACATTAGTATGATTATTCTAGATTTACAGGTTTACCATAATAAAGATTATGTAAACAATAAATCAGATATCTCCAGCAGGTTTCAGGAAGAATTCATTCAAGCCTTGGAAAATGCTCATAAATGTGGCTTCCGTAAGATAAAAATGACGACTCATGCGTGGTTATATCATCAGGTTTGCTTAAATGAACGAATCAATTCATTATATGATGTCAAAGTTCGTGAAGCTGGTACTTGTCGGATTCCAATGGAAGTTTTAATTTTAGCATCTCAGTCCTCGGTTGAAACCTCCCCTTCTTTTTTGCTTAAGGAAGCCCTACGCACTCGAAAACAGTATAAAATCAAGTTAATTAGAAAGAGAAAATAATTAAAGAATAGACGGTTTTCTTTGTGAATGTTATACTATAGTCAATATTTAATTTGTGTTTTGGAGGAAAACCGATGGAGAAAAGTTCGTTTTTAACAAGTAAATTAGTATTTGACCAAGGGAAACTGATTCCTGGTGATGCTGTTCAGTTGATAGAACCCCCACATAATCTTGGTGATGATTTTAGACGCAAGAATTGTTTGGTTCAAAGAGTCACGCCTTTTTCGATAACCCTTCTTATCGGTCATCTTAAGCGTAGCAACGAAGATTTTGAATATGAATATGAAGAAAAAACGTATCCAGTAGACTCATTTGAAGGTGTCGGTTGCTATCAATTAGTTAAAATGGTTCCAGAAAGCGAGAAAAA